>CAWKLP010000001.1:0-3612476 GCA_963850545.1 uncultured Actinomycetota bacterium
CGACGTCGCTCGCCACTGCGTGCAACAGGGCTGGCCCGTCGTGGCGTTTAGGGTCGAACACCGAGACCCGCGACAGCGCGATGTCCGACCTGCGGCTCCTGGCCGCGCGCCTCGGCGCGGTCGTCCACGGCGAGCCGCCCGAAGACAGCGTGCAGCGGCTGTACAGCCTGTGGGCCAGCGACCACACAGCCCGGCGGCTGGTCGTGTTCGACAACCTGGCCGACCAGCACGACGTGGACGGCCTGTCTGCCTCCTGAGGCGTCGGCCGCTGTGATCGCCACCACGGCCGACCGGTCTATCGCCATCGGCGACGTTCTTGACGTCGGGGTGTTCACCTTCGAGCAGGCGGTTGCCTACCTGGAGGATGGGACCGCTCTGGCGGACCCAGACGGCGCGAGCCGGGTCGCGGTGGAGCTGGGCAGGCTTCCCCTGGCGCTGGCCGGGGCGGTCTGGACGATCGCGCGCCGTCGTCGTCTCGACCACAGTTACGGCTACGGCCACTATGTGGAGGAACTGGAGCGGCAACCGCTGGAACGCTTGCTCGGGAGCGACAAGGCGACACCGGAGTACCCGCGCGCGACGGTGGCGGCGCTGTCCCTCGCCATCGAGGCGGCGATGGACGCTGCCGTCGACCGGGAGCTGGCCCGATCGGTGCTCGGGTCGCTCGCGTTCCTCGATCCCCAGTGGTGTGCCGCGCCGCTGGTTCGACGCACTGGGCGAACTATTCGACGTCGACGATGCCCTTCGTCGTCATCGCCGACAGCGGCCTCGCGCAGCCCTCCGACGACACAACAAGCATGATCATGCACCGGTTAGTCAGCCGGGTGATCCGCGATATAGCCGACCGGGACGGATGGTCCCCCCGTGCTGCGGCAGCCGCAGCAGCACCTTGTTAGTGCCGCCCGACCGCTGAGCCGCGAAGGCTACTGGGCCCAGCGGACAGGAGGCCGCTGCCGCTCTGGCGGTGCACGTCCTTGCGCTCGTCGTCGACCCCGGTCGAAGCATGGACGAAGACGTAATCGCTACGGGTGTCCGGGCGGCCGATACCTTGAACCGGCTGTCGGATCCTTACACCGCAATCACGGTGCTGAGACCGCTGTCTGCGTACGCTGCGCGTGTGCTGGGTCCGGACCATCCGGACACACTGGGCCTCACGGAGCGAGCTCGCCCTCGCCTACTACTCGACCGGGGATCTGGAGCGGGCGATCCCGCTGTACGAGGCCACCCTGGCGGGACCATGAGCGGGTGCTCGGCCCGGACCACCCAGGCACGCTGATCTCCCGTAACAACCTCGCCTACGCGTACGAGTCGGATGGACAGCTGGAGCGGGCGATCCCGCTGTATCGAGGCCCACCCTGGCTGACCAGGAGCGGGTGCTCGGCCCGGACCACCCAAGTACGCTGAGTTCCCGTAACAATCTCGCGTCCGCGTACCAGTCGATACGGACACCTGGTGCGAGCGATCCCGCTGTTCGAGCAACGGTGGCGGACCAGGAACGGGTGCTCGGCCCGGATCACCCCGGGCACGCTGGCCTCGCGGATGGATCTTGCTCTCGCATACCAGTACATGGGGGATTTCGGGCGGGCGATCCCGCTGTTCGAAGCGACGGTGGCCGACCAGGAACGCGTCCTGGGTATGGACCACCCAAGGACGCTGGTCTCACGGAACCTCCTCGCCTCCGCGTACCGCGAAATTGGGGACCTAGGGCGGGCGATCCCGTTGCATAAAGCAACCTTGGCCGACCATGAGAAGGTTCTGGGCACTGATCATCCGCGCACGCTGTATTCACGGGGCAGTCTCGCCAACGCGTACTACACGGCCGGGGATCTGGGGCGGGCGATTCCGTTGTTCGAGGCGACGTTGGCCGACCGCGAACGGGTCCTGGGCAGGGACCATCCGCACACGCTGATCTCGCGCGGCAAACTCGCCCTCGCCCTCGCCGAAGATGGCGCGGGCGAGGAGGCGCTCTCCCTAGCTCACCTCAACGCCGACGAGAGTCTGCGCTTGTTTGGTGCCAACGACTCGCGCACCCTGTACAGACGCGGCACAGTCGCGCAGGTCTTGTTGGTCGTGGGCCGTACCCGAGAGGCCACGGAACTCCTGACCGACCTCCGCGAGGACTGCCGCCGGATCCTCGGCGACCACGCGGTGACCCGTACCGTCGAGCAACGCCTAGTCGACGCGACTACGTAGGTCGGTCACGCCGCGCAACCCATGGCCACACAACGGTGATGACACACTGGTGGGCAGCGCCAATGCCTCCCGCCAGTGGCCCCGCTCCCAGCATGGAGCGGTCCGCACCCAGTCCGCAGATAGTCCGCAAGAGCCCCACCAAGCGCCGTCGGACCCCAAAGCCGCCAGCGCTCGCGAACCGCAGAATTCCAACGTTCTCAGCCGATCTCACCGGGTACCCCGGCAGGCCACAAAGCCTGCCGGGGAGAACCCGGCGTACAGGCCGGCTCGTCCGCACTTCCAATTCCGTGATCAAGCCCCTCGCGGAAGAATCACGCTCAGCGCCTCGTCTCGTACCTGTTCAGGACCACCCCGTTGGGAAACGTCCGCGTCTCCACCAGGTTCAGGTTCACCCAGCTGTCCAGCGCGGTGAAAAACGGTGTGCCGCCACCCACCAGGACCGGATGGGTGACGATCGCGTACTCGTCGATCAGCCCGGCCCGCATGGCTGCCCCGGCGAGCGTCGCGCCACCGACCCTCATCGGCCCACCGTCCTCGACCTTGAGTCGGGTGATCTCCGCGACCGCGTCGCCGGCGACCAGGCGAGCGTTCCAGTCGACCTTGTCGATCGTCGACGAGAACACCACCTTCGGCGTGTCCCGCCAGTTCTGCGCGAACTCGATCTGCGCCGGGGTGGCGCCCGGCTGCTGGTCGCCGGTCGGCCAGTGGGAACTCATGGTCTCCCACAGCTTGCGCCCGTACAACAACAGCCCGATCGCCCGCTCCTCGTCGAGCCACCACTGGAACAGTTCGTCATTCGGCTCGCTCCAGCCGATGTCGTCGCCGGGCGCGGCGATGTAGCCGTCCAGGGTCAGGTTCATGCCGTAGCGCAGTTTCCGCATGGCTCCATGCCTTCCGTCAGTCGGTCTCCAGTGCAGAGACCGGCACGGCGCGGGAAACTCATCGGTGCGATCGGGCTCCTGGTCGGCGATCTGCGGAACCGGGCAGAGCGCAACCGTGCCAGTCTCACCGCTTAGGTTGCTGCCTGACGCTTGTACCGAGCGAGAATGACGAGGACTTCTACAGGCCCTGACCTGCGGTCTCGGCTAGTCATCGATGGTGCAGCGCCTGCCATTCCCGAGGCGTGACCTCGTATGCGCCCGGAAGCGGGTGGTGAAGTGGGAGGGGCTGGTGCAGGCCGCGACGACCTCATCACGGCGCTCAGCGACGCGCCGGACGTCGCCGAGCGGTTCCGGTGGGCGACGCTCGGCGAACCGCTCAGCTTCACTGTCTAGACGGTGAGCGCGAGTCCCACCGCGCGGCTCGCGCGCACGGCCTACGCGATCGCGTTGGCGCAGCTCATCGCCGTGTCCGATGCGGCCCTGCCGTCGGTGCGCCGCAGGTGAGCCTCACCCCACACCCTGACTCCTTCGACGACGGGCAGGACGGTAGCCCCGTACGGAGTGAGCCGGTAGATGACGCGCGCCGGAACCGGTCCGGTCACCACACGTTCGACGAGTCCGTCGGCTTCGAGCTCGCGTAGCTGTTCGGCCAGCACCTTGGGTGTGATGGGCGCACCTCTGCGGCGGAGGCCGGCGAAGTGGGACTCGCCGTGGGCGAGCCAGTAGAGCAGGGTCAGCTTCCATTTCCCGCCGATCGCGGTGAACGCCGCAGCCATCGGGCAGCCCGGCAGCGGATTGGGACGAGAGGGGTTACCCGCAGGTGCCTTCTTGTTCATGGCCATGCTCCGCTCGATAGTCGAACCATGACCATTCCATACCGACGAATCCTGACCGCAGGCCTTTCCGCCGCCCTGTTGTTCGTGACGGCGGCATCGGGCGGAGCTTCTCCGCCGTCCGCGTCGTCGGCGATCGCCGACGGCCAACGGGATTTCAACTGGGAGATCGGCACCTGGCGCTCCACCGTGCAGGTCCTCGCCGACCCGCTCTCGGAAACCCCAGACGAATGGCTCCAGTTCACCGGGACCAGCACCGTGCGTCCGCTCGTGGATCGGCGGGCCAACGTCGTCGAGTTCGAGGTGTCGGGGCCGAACGGCCGGATCGACGCGCTCAATCTGCGGCTGTACGAACCGCAGGCGCAGCGGTGGAGCCTGACCTTCGTCAACATGCGCGACGGTCTGCTCACCCCGGCGGTGTACGGCGGGTTCCGCGACGGCGTCGGCGAGTTCTACGGCGACGACCAGCTCGGCGGCAGTCCGATCAAGGTGCGGTTCCTCATCTTCCGCGTGAGCAAGGACGAGGCGAGGTTCGAGCAGGCGTTCTCGGCCGACGGCGGAACGACGTGGGAAACGAACTGGATTGCCGTGGATCGCCGGATCCAGCGCTGAGCTCAGCTCAGCTCCAGCAGTATCCCGTCCGCCGACTCCCGGCCACCAGGTCCGTGATCGCGGATGATGGCAACGATCTCGTCGAACAACGTCGGGCCCTCGCCGCGGCGCGCTTCATCGAGCCTCGCGGTGACGGCCGCGCGGTTCGATGGATCGACGCTGGGCAGGAGCCGCTCCAGCCGTCGGGCTGTCTCCGGGTGACCGAGTGCCGTCCGGGACGTCTCCGAGCCGACCCACCTCAGTACCCAGCCGTGCTCGGGGGTTCCGAACCCCCCGCGGAGGACGTCGTTGAGGGCATCGAGGTTTCCTCGCCAGGTGTACCCGCTCAGCAGCCGGGAGAACTCGCGGGCGAAGCCGTCAAGGTCGCTGAACCGCGTCCCGTCGACGATGAGCACGGGGAGGTCACGAGTCATGGTCCGAGGCTATCCGTCCCGCTCAGGGCCAGGCCCGTGCGCTGCGTCCAGCCTCTGACCGGGGCCGGACGCAACGCACGGGACAGGGTCACATCCGGTAGAAGTCGTCGTAGTGGTTGGGCGAGAAGTAGGTCACCCCGGTGGTGCGGTCCAGGATGAGCCGGTAGGACTGCCGCGCGGCGCCGCAGGCACGCGGCGTGACGTCGAACTCGAGGTACGAGTGGCCGGCCGGGAGCTGACCTTCGTTGTTGTAGTGCGTGCCACCCGCGAAGTTGCACTGGCCGTTCGGCCAGCTGTACCAGCCGCGCGTGCTCGGGTAGCCCTTGGAGCTCCAGATCGACCTCGAGGAGTATGCCTCCGCGCAGCCGCTGTGCGTGCAGGAGCTGTAGACGGTCGCCTCGGACGCAGGTGCGACGGCGACGCCGCCGGCGACGGCGAAGCCGACCACTGTGGACAGGATGACGAGCATCCTGACCAGGCGGGAAACGACGCTGTTCTTCTCGGACACGTTCTCGGACACGCTGACCTCCCTCTCGGTTGGGAATACCGGGGGGAATTCTCGCCCGCCCAGTCGACGCGGACCCGACGACGCGCCCACCTGCGGGTGAATTTAACCTGTCCGCTTTGTCCTCGAAATACATTAACGCCGCACCGTCACACGAGCAGCGCCTCGAGCTCTGGAAGTCGGCCGAACATGTCGGGGAGGCCCGCGGATGCCGTTGCGCGCGGACTCGTGCGACAACGCGAGGTCAGGACCGGTGCTCACCTCGGCACCGGCGAGGCAGCGGAGGACGTTCGACCTCGTGTGCCCGAGCCAGCCGCCGATCATGAAGACGAACCAGCTTGGGCCCGACGGCGGCAGCGTCCCGCCTCCTGCAACGTACCCGTCGAGGACCGAGCGGAAGATGGTGGGCTCGATGCTGTCAAAGCCAGGTCCCTTCGCGAGGCTCAGCGCGGTCGAGCCGAGCTCGCTGGACAGGTCGAGCATCCCCGAGAGCTCCCAGTCGAGCAGGACCGGCCGACCGTCTCGAGCGAGCAGGTTCCACGATTGGATGTCCTTGTGGGTCAGCACGACGGGGCCCGGCCGTTCGCAGGTGTCGACGAAGTGGGCGATCGCGAGGAACGTCTCGACGTGGGAGGCGAGCTCGTCGGCCCACGGCTGTCCGGTCGCCGCCGCCCGCTCGAACCTGAACACGTCCTCGGCGTGGTAAGTCCAGCGGCGGTCGACGAGGTTCAGCTCCTTCACCGCGAACGATCCCCGGTCGGTGTCGAGCCGGTACATCCGGTTGGCGAACCCGCCGTGGACGCGGGCCATCGGCCCGATCGGCGTCCCGAGATGCGAGAGGTTCACGCGACGCAATCTAGGGTTTCGCAGTTCATCGACGCACCGGAATTACCCGGTGCCTACCGCAGGACGAGCACCCGGCACGGCAGGTTGCCCTCGTCAGCTGGCCGGGTCGTACTGGAACTGCCGGACCTCCTGCGAGCAGCGGCAGGCGACGGCGATCTTCGCGGCCCACTCGAGTGCCGCCTCCCGTGATGGCAGCTCGAGAACGGTGTAGCCGCCGTTGGGTACCTTGTGGCCCGGGTGCGTGCCCTCGGTGACGGTGCCGTCGCCGGCCACGAGCACCGGGTCCACGCCCTCGTCGATCCCACCGCCGAAGACGTACACGCCCGCCGCCTTGGCCTCCTCGATGACGGCGTGTGAGGCGTCGACCACCGCCTCGAAGTCCTCCGCGGGGAACACCATGGCCTCACCGGGGAACGAGATCAGGTACTTGGTCATTCGAAAACTCCTCTGCTGCTGGTCAGTCGGCAATGTGGGCGGTGCTGTCGAGCCAGTGCTGGACGAGGTCGGCGTCGCCGACGCTGATGTCGTTGGCTTCGTGGTCCGTGAGCGGGAGCCGTCGGGTCAAGGTCAGCAGCAGCGATCCTGCCGGGCCCGTCACCGTCACATCGGCCTGCTGGGTCCTGGGTTGTTCGACGATCGCTGGCCGGGCATGTTCCGCGTTCAGCTCGATCACTGGATTGCCCTCTCCATGGGTACGTTGTGCTGTGACCGACTCGGCGTCCTGGTCGAACTCATCGGTGCCTGTGCGCCACGGTCCCTTGTCCGAGGTGTACTTTGCCGCTGGACCTGCCGGGCGATGACCATGGAGGCAATCGCATGACCGACCCCGTTACCGACCCGGAAGCGGCGAGCGTCGCGAACTTCGCTCACGAGATGGGCGTGCTCAAGCGCCTCCGTCGCGCCGGGTGGTGGCAGGCCGGCGTCCGGGACCCGGAGTCGGTTGCCGAGCACAGCCTGCGGGTGGCGCAGCTCGCCGGGCTCATCGCGGCCGAGGAGGGCGCCGACCCAGCACGCGCGGCGTACCTGGGCCTGTGGCACGACTCCCAGGAGACCCGGATCACCGACATCCCGCACTCGGCTCGCCCCTACCTCGGCAAGGCGGACAACGAGACGATCACGCGGGACCAGGTCGCTCACTTGCCGGCCGCGGCGGCGAAGACGGTCAGTGCGGCCGTGGTCGAGTACGAGGCTCGGGAAACGCTGGAGGCGCAGTGCGCCAAGGACGCCGACAAGCTCGAATGCCTGCTCCAGGCGCTGGAGTACCGGGCGGCCGGTCACCAGCACGTCCAGAAGTGGATAGACAGTTCGCGCGCGGGCATCACTACGTCGTTCGCAGCGCGCGTGGCCGACGCCGCATTGGCGGGCAGCACCATGACCTGGCACGACCAGGCCCAGCCCTGACCCTGCGCAGTCCGCGCCCAGTCCGCAGTGCCGTCCTTGCTGTCAGTCGAACATCTCTAGCCGGTCCAGGAGTACCCCGGTCTCGTCGGACAGGACAGCGGCCTCGAGCTCGAGCAGCGGTATCGCGTCGCCCCCGTCGTCGTCCTGTTGGACGAACGGCCTGCCAGCGTAGGGGTTCCTGCTGGTGCCGGTGGGGTCGGGGTGGTAACGCCAGTGCGCGTCGCGGTGCCGCCGGGCGATCTCGCCGAGGTACCAGATCGCCCCCTGGACGAAGTCGCCGTCCAACGATTCGTGCAGGGCAGCCTTGGTGGGGATCCGGCGTCGTACGACTTGCTCGAGGGCCAGCAACGACTCCGGGCTGAAGTCCAGGTCGTCGGCCCGGCCGGTGGCGGTAGACCACTCGGGGAAGGCTTGTTCACGGGCGGTCAGCCAGTGCGCGAGCCATGGATCGGTCGGTTCAGCATCCGGGGTCCAGGTGCGTAGCGCCGGCCGGTCCGTGCGGCGCGGTTCCCAGGAGGGATCCTCGTTCCGGCGGGCGGCCGCCAGCGCCCGGATCCGCTCGTACTCGGCCGACCACACCGTCCCGGTGCGTTGCGCGATGGCGTCGAGGACGAGCGGCATGGGTTCGGCCGTCTCGCCGACGGCGAGGCCGGCGACGGGGAGGTCGGAGTCCGGGTCCCAGGTCCAGGCGCCCCCGCCGATGGTGAGCAGGACTTCCCCGAGGTAGCCGCCGGCCGTCTCCGCGAGCCCCTCACGGGGCGGCTGTCCGGGCGGTGTCTCCGCGAGCAGGATGTGTTCGAGGTTGCG
Organism: uncultured Actinomycetota bacterium; assembly: GCA_963850545.1. Classification (GTDB taxonomy): domain Bacteria; phylum Actinomycetota; class Actinomycetes; order Actinomycetales; family Cellulomonadaceae; genus Promicromonospora. The sequence goes on from CAWKLP010000001.1 coordinate 8,492, forward strand.
CAGAGACTCCACGGAATGATCGAGGGGCTCGTCGGGTCCGACGATGAAGTCCTGGAGTCCCGCAAGCATCGGCTCCAGCCGCTCGCGCCAGTCGTCGAGCTTCGCTTCGGTCGCGTCCTGCATGAGGGTCACCGTAACTGCCCCGCCGTAGGGGCGCTGCGGATCGGCGGTATTTCGGTCAGTGCCGAAAGAGGACAAAACCGTTGGACGTCGGGGGTTAAGTCACCTAACTTGCTGGGAAAGCCACGACGTCCGCTGTGAGAGCCGTGTGCGGACGCGACGCCTTGATGGAGAGGAACGCTCGTGTCATACACGACTGAAGCTCGACGGCGCAGACCACGCCTGCTGGCGATCCTGCTGTCGTTCGGCCTGATCTTCGCGCTGGTGACCGTGCCGCAGCCGGAGTCGGCGTATGCGGCGCCGCTCACGGGCAAGCTCTGCCGCGACCTGTTCAATCTTCCCAAGCCCAGCAACCCGCGCACCACCATGCCCACGGTCGACGAGATCGCTGAGCTCGGCGAGCTGCCGCTGGACTATGAGAACCCGGCCGAACCGGTCCGGAACACGGACCTGCCCAGTGACGACCCGGCCGAGGTGCGACGCCAGTGGGGTGTGAACTACAAGAACTACGCGGTCGGCACCGAGGAGCACCTGTTCAAGCGGTGGAACGTCTACCTGAGGGATCACCCCGAGATCGAGAACCCGAACGAGTACTACCCGAAATGGCGCTCCGGGTACGTCACCGTGCACGACAACAACGCTCGGGGTCATGCGTTCCACAAGCTCGTCGTCGAGAAGCTAGGCCTGACCGGGGACGACTGGCTGTGTGAGAAGACGATCGGCCCGAAGGGCAACCGGGTCCGCGTGGACATCGTGCACAGGAACACCAGGTTCGCTATCGAGGTGAAGGCCGGCTCGGGATATACCCCCGGCCAGCTGCGCAACTATCAGGTCAACATCCAGAACGGGAACCTGTCCCGCACGATGTACGTCCACGCTCAGACTCCCGAGGACGCCGCTCGGAAGGCGATCCGGGCGGGTGGCATGGATTCGGCCGAGATGCGCGCGCGGCCCAACCGGACCAACGCCGTCCCCAACCGCGGCAGCACCACGCTGGCTCCGAACCCGCGAGGGTCCAGCAGCATCGCCGAGGAGATGGGTCGGCAGTCGGGCAGAAACGATGCCGAGGCCCGCCGCCTCCAGAACCTTCCCAAGGAGCTCGGAGCACGTGACCATCAGTTCCGGCGGCCTGGTGGAATCGACTGGTCGACGCTCCAGCTCAACTACCTGGAGATGGATCCCGGGACCGGCGACATCGGCTACGCCTTCGACGCGGCCGAGAACCCGGACGAGGCCGCGAACCCGTCCTTCGGTGGTGAGGAGGCGATCGACCTCACCTCTGACGCGTTCTTCACGTGGCTCGCGCTTCCCGACCAGGTCTTCTGGGTCAACCTCAACCCCGACCAGCCGGACCAGGTAGTCGATCCCCTGTTCGGCGACACCGACGCCGCGCGGGTGCTGCTCGAGGCCGACCTGGAGATGAAGCGCGACTACACGAACCTCACCAACCCCGAGAACGAGGTCGGTGCGGCGTACTGGGACTCGCTGCGCACGAACCCCGACGGCAGCGTGTGCTGGCCGAGCAGCCGGCAGTGGATCACCGCGGCGCCCGCGACGGTCCGCCAGGAGGGTGACCGGCTGTACATCCTCGACGCGCCGCTCAAGGTGAACAAGGAGCGGATGGAGTTCACCAACTACCCGCCCGGCCAGGAGCCGTGCACCGCGACCGACGAGGTCATGGAGCACAACTTCCAGATGCTGCAGGAGCACGTCACGCCCGTGGTCGAGGAGCTGGTCAACAACGATCCGAAGTACGCGGACCTGCGCCGCGTCTACCAGGCCCGCGTCGCGGCCGCCTGGGTCAAGCAGCGCAACCAGGCCAGTCCCGGCCCGTACGATGCGATCATCAAGAGCGGCGATGCGTCCCGCTGGCCGGAGGGCACCGCATGGGAGCCCAAGGACGTCTGGGACGAGATGATGGAGAAGGACTGGAACCGGGTCCAGTTCGAGGTCACCCGCACCGAGATCGTCAACGGCGAGGAGTGGACCTACACGTACCCGATCTACGGCGGCGTCGAGTGGGACAAGGCCCCGCAGGAGCAGACCCCGGCCGCGAAGTTCAAGCGCGAGCACCCGCAGCTGCCGAAGACCGTCGAGAACTCCCGGGTCGACCCCGTGAGCTACGGCGAGGAGGGCGACCTCTTTCTCGGCGGCGGCACCGTACAGGAGCAGGCCGACCCGCCACCGGAGCCCACGCCGACGCCGCCCCCGCCGGCCGACCCGCCGGCGAAGGAACCGGAGGATGACGACCTGTTCGCCACCGGCTGACCACCACGATCGTGCCTGCCGTCCGCCGCGTCCATGCGCTGGTCAGGTCCCGACCAGCGCATGGCGCAGTGGCAGCATGCGAGCTCGACGAGCGGGACCCGGTCCCCTGCCAGGCCGCGTTCGTCAGTAGCCGGTGCCGGTCTTGGCCTGCTTGCGCTCGACGGGGTGCACCCCGCCCTTGAGGTCGAGGGTTCTGCAGGCGTCCACGATGTCCTGGGTCAGGCGGTCGACCTGAGCTCGGCTCATCGTCTCCTTGACCAGGGCGCGCAGGATCTTCACGCCCTCCGCCTTCGGGGGGAGCGTGTACGCCGGCACCATCCAGCCGCGCTCGGCCGAGAGCTGCCAGGCGATGTCGGACTCGTCGTACCCGACGTGGTCACCGGTGAGCCGGAAGGCGACCAGCGGCAGCTGCTCGGCGTCGTCGCCGATCACCTCGAACCTGCCGGTCTCGCGCAGGTTGGTCGCCAGCACCCGCGCGTTCTGCTGCATCTGGGTCATCACGTAGGTGTAGCCCTCGCGGCCGAGACGAACGAAGTTGTAGTACTGGGCGAGCACCATGGCCGCGCCGGTGGAGAAGTTGAGCGTGAACGTCGCATCGGTCTTGCCGAGGTAGTTCTCGTAGAAGACGAGGTCCTGGGCGAGGTCGGACTCCTCGCGGAAGATCAGCCAGCCGATCCCGGGGTAGACCAGACCGTACTTGTGACCGGAGACGTTGATGGACCGGACCTGCTCGAGCTGGAAGTCCCACTTCGAGTCGGGGTAGAGGAAGGGCCAGACGAAGCCTCCGCTGGCGCCGTCGACGTGCATCGGGATGTCGAGCCCACGGTCGCCCTTCACCTCCAGGAGCAAACGGTTGATCCCGACGATGTCGTCCATGTGCCCGGTGAACGTGGTGCCGAGGACGACGGCGACGCCGATCGTGTTCTCGTCGAGGTACGGGGCGACGTCGTCGGGACCGATCGTGTACTTGTCCTCCGCGAGCGGGATGATCCGGGGCTCGACGTCGAAGTAGCGGCAGAACTTCTCCCAGACCACGTGCACGTCGCCGCCGAAGACGAGGTTGGGGCTGCCGACGGATAGCCCGGAGGCTTCACGGCGCTCCTTCCACTTCCACTTCAGCGAGAGCGCACCGAGCATGATCGCTTCCGACGAACCCTGGGTGCGGCACCCGGTGGTCTCGCCGGGTGCGTGGAAGAGGTCGGCGAGCATCCGTACGCAGCGCTGCTCGATCTCCGCGGAGATCGGGTACTCGGCATGGTCGATGAAGTTGCGATGCAGGTTCTCGGCGATGATCCGCTGCGCCTCCGGCTCCATCCAGGTGGTGACGAAGGTCGCCAGGTTGCGCATCGGATCGCCCTCGAGGGCCAGGTCCTCGTCCAGCATCCGCATGGTGTCGGTGGGACTCATGCCGGTGGTCGGGAACGTCTTGGAGGGCGCTTCCTCGGTGAGGAAACGGTTCCCGAACAGCGCCGTCCTGCGCTCTTCGCGCGTGGTCGCCATGGTTTCGAGTCAAGCATGACCGGCTCGCACCGTCGACCTGAGCGACGCCTGTCGGGCCACCTGTTCCGGCGCGGTCGGCCACGTCGCGCGGGCCTGGTTGGAGATCACGACCTGGGAGAGCACGGCGCGCAGCAGCTCTCGCTCGGCGTCCGGCACGTCGGCGATGAGGGTGGCGATCCGCCCGGTCACCATGGCGCGGTACGCGCCGCCGAGCCGTCGACCGCGCTCGGTGAGGCTGACCAGGTGGGAACGGCGGTCGTCGGCGTCGGTGTCACGCACGACGAGCCCCGCGTCCTGCGCCCGGTCGACGAGACCGGTCGTGCTGGACTTGGTGATCCGCATCAGCACCCCGATCTCGGCCATCGCGACCGGGTGCTGCTCCAGCACGCACAGCAGCTGGGCTTGCTGCGCCGTCACCTCGTGCTCCGCCGCGGACATTGCGCAGATGTCGGAGACGAGACCTGACGCGCGGACGAGCGTCGCGGTGATGTCGAGCCAGGGCTGGGTCATGGAATACCTCCTCGGGCGCATTGGTTCGTGACACGTACTAGTATAGTACGTGTCACGAACTTCCGGAGGGGACCATGGACTACCGGCACGAGCTGAAGTTCGGCTCTTTCATCACACCCACGAACGCCGACCCGCAAGCCGTCGTCGAGCTGGCCGTCGCTTCTGAGCGCGTCGGTCTCGACCTCGTGACCTTCCAGGATCATCCGTACCAGCCGGCGTTCCTCGACACCTGGACACTGCTCTCCTACGTCGCGGCGCGCACCGAACGCGTGGCGCTGGCGCCGAACGTGGCCAACCTGCCGCTGCGGCCGCCGGGTGTCCTCGCCCGGTCGGCGGCGTCGCTGGACCTGCTGTCGGGCGGGCGGTTCGAGCTCGGGCTCGGCGCCGGCGCGTTCTGGGACGCCATCGAGGCGCTGGGCGGCCCACGACGGTCACCGGGTGAGGCGGTCCAGGCGCTGCGCGAGGCGATCCAGGTGATCCACGCGGCATGGGGCCGCGGACCAGCGCGGGTCGAGGGCGAGTTCTACCGCGCAAAGGGCGCCAAGCCGGGCCCGTCTCCCGCTCACGACATCGGCATCTGGCTCGGGGCGTACAGGCCGCGCATGCTGGAGCTCACCGGCGCACTCGGCGACGGCTGGCTGCCGTCGATCGGACACCTCAGCGCCCAGGACATCACCGACGCCAACGCCCGGATCGACGACGCCGCCCAGGCGGCCGGGCGCGATCCGCGCGACGTGATCCGCATCGCGAACGTCGCGGGGCCGCTCTCCCCGCAGACCGCTGACCAGTGGGTCGAGCAGGTCACCGCTCTCGTGCTCGAGCTCGGCTTCTCGACCTTCGTCTTCGCCGGCGACGACGAGGCCGGGCTTGCCGTCGTCGGACAGGAGATCGCGCCCGCCGTGCGCGAGGCCGTCGCCAGGGAGCGTGCCTGATGCCGACATTCACAGAGGCGGAGCTGGAGTTCCTGCGCAGCCAGCCGCTGGGCCGGCTCGCGACCCAGAAGCCCAACGGCACCCTGCAGAACAGCCCCGTCGGGTTCGGCATCACCGAGGCGGACACCCAGGCGCACGACCTGAAGGCCGACGCGCGCGACGTGCCCTGACCCGTGGGCGACGCGCCAGAGCCTCTGGTCGTCCATGCCGATTGCACGCATCGAAGAACGTGGATATGTTGAGCTCGTTGATCCATCGAGAAGCTTCGATCTGAGGAGTGCGTCATGACCGAGACGTCCCGCGAGAACCTGCCCGTCGTCGTCATCGGCGCCGGACCGGTCGGCCTTGCCGCGGCGGCGCACCTGCTGGAGCGCGGTCTGGAGCCGCTCGTGCTGGAGGCCGGCCGCGGCCCCGCCGCGGCCGTCGCCTCCTGGGGCCACGTGCGCCTGTTCTCCCCGTGGCAGTACGACGTCGACGCCGCCGCCCGCCGTCTGCTCACCGGGACCGGCTGGGCCGAGCCGAACCTGGACGCCCTACCCACCGGTAGCGACCTGGTCGAGAACTACCTGGCGCCCCTGGCCGACGCCCTGGGCGCCCACGTCCGATACGGCGCGCGCGTCACCGACGTCGCCCGGGACGGGGCCGACCGGTCGCGGTCCCTGGGCCGGGAGCGCAGGCCGTACCTGGTGCGGTACGTCGTCGGCGAGGAGGTCCGGGAGACCCGGGCACGCGCGGTGATCGACGCGTCGGGGACGTACGGCACGCCCAACCCGCTCGGTCTGTCGGGCCTGCCCGCGATCGGTGAGGAGCGCGCGGCCGGGCACCTGACCGGCGCCCTGCCCGACGTGCTGGGCGCCGACCGGGAGCGGTTCGCCGGACGCACCACCCTTGTGGTGGGCATGGGCCACTCCGCGGCGAACACCCTGCTCAGCCTGGTCGAGCTGGCCGAGGACGAGCCCGCGACGCGGATCGTGTGGGCCATCCGCGGGGGTTCGGCGCGCCGCCTGTACGGCGGCGGGTCCGACGACGAGCTTCCCGCCCGCGGTCTGCTCGGCACGCGCCTGCGCGACGCCGTCGAGGCCGGGCGCCTCGAGCTGCTCACCCGGGTGGCGATCGAACGCCTGGAGCCCGAGGCGTCGGGCGCGGTGCGCGTACTGGGTCTGGCACGCAAGGACGGCGCCGACGGCGGGCTCGACCTGGCCGTGGACACGATAGTCAACGCGACCGGCTTTCGGCCCGACCTGGGCATGCTGCGCGAGGTTCGCCTCGACCTGGACCCCGTGGTCGAAGCGCCGCGCGCCATCGCCCCGCTCATCGACCCGAACCAGCACTCCTGTGGCACCGTGCCCGCGCACGGCGAGACCGAGCTGGCCCACCTCGACGACGGGTTCTACCTCGTCGGCATGAAGTCCTACGGCCGGGCGCCCACGTTCCTGCTGGCCACCGGCTATGAGCAGGTGCGATCAGTGGTCGCCGCGCTGGCCGGGGACCGGGCCGCGGCCGACACCGTCGAGCTGAACCTGCCGCAGACCGGCGTCTGCTCGTCGGACCTGGCGTTCGCCGCCGACGCCGACGGCGTGGTCTCCCCGGAGGCCCTGGCACTGGCCGGCGCGACCGGGGGCGGTTGCTGCGCGGTGCCGTCGGGCCCGCAGGCCGTGACGCTCGGCGTGAGCGCTCCGGGCCGGCCGGTGGCGGCCGAGCCGGTGCAGGTCGGCTTCGCGACCGGCGTCGAGCACGGCCGCTCCGGCGACGAGTGAACGGACGATGAACTGGAGGGCGTGAGCCCGGGCTCACGCCCTCCAGTCATCGTCGTTCGGCTACTGGGCCGCGACCCAGGCCTGGTAGTTCTTGTTGCCGCCGGACAGGTTGTACACGTGCCCGAAGCCGAGGTTGCGCAGCACGTTCTGGCCGGCGTTCCCGGTGACGCCCTTGTTGCAGTAGGTCACGGTCAGCGCGGCCGGGTCCAGCTCGCCGGCCCGGGCGCGCAGCTCCGCCAGGGGGATGTGCAGGGAGCCGTCCACGAAACCCTTGGCCCGGTCCTTGGTCGAGCGCACGTCCACGACCTGGACCTTCTCGCCGGAGCTGCGCTGCCGCTCCAGCTCCGCCGGCGTGATCAGTGGCGCCCGCCCGCGGATCGCGTTGTCCAGCGCCATGCCCGTGTAGTGCACCGGGTCCTTGGTCGTGGCGTAGGTGGGGGAGTAGGCCAGGTCCAGGTGGAACAGGTCGGCGACGTCGGCCCCGTAGGTGATCGCCGTGGCCAGCACGTCGATCCGCTTGTCCGCGCCGGAAGCGCCGATCGCCTGCGCACCGAGCAGCCGGCCGGAGGCCCGGTCCGCGACCGCCTTGATCAGCAGCGGCTTGCCGCCCAGGTACTCGGGCCGGTCGGGCTTGATGTTGTGCAGCACCTCGACGTCGTACCCGGCCGCCCGGGCCTGGTCCTCGGTGAGCCCGGTCTGGGCCACGGCCAGCCCGAAGACACGCACGATCGACGTGCCCAGGATGCCGCGGTGCTCCAGGGCGCCGCCGGTGATCGCGTCACCGGTGATGCGGCCCATCTTGTTCGCGGTGGATCCCAGCGGTACCCAGGCGGGCTCGCCGGTGATGAGGTTGAACGACTGCGCGACGTCGCCCACCGCCCACACGTGCGGCACGTCGGTGCGTCCCTGCCGGTCGACGGCGATCGCGCCCGTCGGGCCGATCGTCACCCCGGCCTGCTGCACGAGCTCCACGTTGGGGCGCACGCCCACCGAGACGATCACCAGGTCGGCAGGGAGCGTGTCGCCGTCGCCGGCTGAACCGACGCGCACTCCGGTGACCCCAGCGTCGTTGCCCTCGATCGCGGCGACCCGCGCGGCCAGGCGCAGGTCGACGTCGTTGTGGCGCAGCTCCGCGTCCACGCGGGCGGACATGTCCGCGTCCATGCGGGGCATTGCGTGCTCGAGTGCCTCGACCACGGTCACCTTGATGCCGCGCTCGGTGAGCTGTTCGGTCATCTCCAGCCCGATGTACCCGGCGCCCACCACGACGGCGCGGTGCACCCCCCGCGTCTCCACCCAGTCGCGGATCGCGCGCGCGTCGGACGGGTTACGGACGGTGAACACCCCGGGCAGGTCCACGCCGGGCAGCGGCGGGACCACGCTGCGCACCCCGGTGGCCACGATCAGCTCGTCGTAGGTGTCCTCGAACGTGGCCCCGGTGGCCAGGTCGCGCACCGTCACCGTCCGTGCGGCGGCGTTGACGGCGGTGACCTCGTGACCGGTTCGCACATCGACGTCGTAGCGGTCCTTGAACCACGCGGCGTCGCGCGGGGTCAGCTCGTCGATGCTCTCGACCTCGGCGCCCACGAAGTACGGCAGGCCGCAGCCGGAGTAGGAGATGTCGTGGTCGCGCTCGTACACGGTGATGCGGGCGGTCTCGGTGTTGCGCCGGGCCTTCGCGGCGGCCGACGTGCCCGCCGCTACCGACCCGACGACGACGATCTTCAGAGGTTCGGGCGGCGGCAGCTCGTGTTGCGCTGTTCCGGTGGTGCTCGTCATGTCGTCAGTCTCCGCACTGTCACTAGTAGGGCGGTCGTCGAAGGAGTCTCGGCGTTCGCGTTGTCATGGTCGATCCGTCGCTCCGGCCTGCGTGCGCGGCTGCAGCTGGGGATACAGGGTTGCGGCGATCAGCACGCCCAGCGCCCCGCCCACGACCTGTGCCGCGACGAACGGCAGCACGGACTGGGGCGCGATCCCGGCGAAGGTGTCGCTGAACATGCGCCCGACGGTCACGGCGGGGTTGGCGAACGACGTCGACGACGTGAACCAGTAGGCCGCGCCGATGTATGCGCCCACGGATGCGGGGATCCAGGCAGCTCGTCCGGACCGCAGCAGCCCGAGGATCACGAGGACCAGCCCGGCGGTCGCGACGACCTCGGCGAGCAGGTGCGGGCCGGTCGCGCGCTCGTTCGCGGACAGGCCCGCCGGGACGCCGAACATGGCATTGGCCAGCAGTGCGCCCCCGATCGCGCCCGCGAGCTGAGCGAGTATGTAGATGCCGCCCTCGTTGGCGCGCACACCGGAACCGTCCCATCGGCCGGTGAACCAGTCGACAACCGTCACCACGGGGTTGAAGTGCGCACCGCTGACCGGGCCGAGCACGGCGATCAGCACGGCGAGCCCCAGGGTCGTGGCGAGGCTGTTCTCCAACAGCTGCAGCCCGACGTCGTCGGGCGACAGGCTCGCCGCCGCGATCCCGGACCCGACCACTATCGCGACCAGCAGGCCGGTGCCGAGCGCCTCGGCGACCGCCCGACGCCACAGCGCCGGAGCTGCCGGTGCTGTGGGCACTTCCGGAATGGACTGCGCGCCGAGCGTGGACAGGTTCTGGGACGTCACGCGACGGGTTCCACGCCGAGCTCGGCCAGCAGGCCGCGCACGCGCTTCTCGATGTCGTCCCGGATGGGGCGGACGGCGTCGATGCCCTGGCCTGCGGGGTCGTCGAGCTCCCAGTCCTCGTACCGCTTGCCGGGGAAGATCGGGCAGGCGTCGCCGCAGCCCATGGTGATCACGACGTCGGAAGCCTGCACGGCCTCGTTGGTCAGCACCTTGGGGCGCTCGGCGCGGATGTCGATGCCCTTCTCCAGCATGGCATCCACCGCGGTGGGGTTGATCATCTCGGCGGGCATGGACCCGGCGGAGCGCACCTCGACGGCGCCGTCGGACAGTGTCCGGAGGAATCCGGCGGCCATCTGGGAGCGGCCCGCGTTGTGCACGCAGACGAACAGGGCGGACGGCTTGGCGGACTCGGTGGTGCTCATCAGGTTCTCTCCGGTTCTGTGCGGGGGTTGTCAGTGAGGCAGCAAGCGGCTGGCCGGTGGGTCAGGCGGCCTGGGGGACGAGGTCGGCAAGCAGGGCGCGCACTCGCTGGTCCAGGTCGTCGCGGATCGCGGCCACGCCGGCGGGGGAGGCGAGCGCGGGGTCGCCCACTATCCAGTCCTCGTATCGCTTGCCGGGCAGCACCGGGCAGGCGTCGCCGCAGCCCATCGTCACCACGACGTCCGCGGCGCGGATCGCATCGTCGGTCAGCGGCTTGGGATAGAAGCGGGTCACGTCGTCCACCTCGTCGGCCGCGGCCGTGTCGCCCAGCTCCTCCAGGAGTGCGCGTACGTCCGCGTGCACGTCCGCCGCGGGCGCCGAACCGGCAGAGCGGACCACCACGCGATCTCCCGCGTAGTGCCGCATCAGGGCAGCAGCCAGCTGCGACCGCCCGGCGTTGGCCACGCACACGAACAGCACCTGTGGCAGGTGCTCGGTGCCGTTCCCGGTCTCCTGCGCGTGCGCCTTCTCCGCATCGATGATCCGCTGCCGGGCGAAGTGCTCGGTCAGCGGGACGAGGTAGGTGGTCTCGCCGCCGCGGCGCACCAGGGCCGCGTACGACTCGCGGACCACCCGGAAGCACTCGCTGCGCGGCGTCGCGGGGAACCGCTCCGCCAGCGACTCGGCCAGGCGGTCGAGCTCGGGCTCAACGTTCTTCAGCCCGGTGAGGTGCGGGGCCCTCATGGAGTCGATGGCGGCCGGCGCGAACCGGTCCAGCAGCGTGTTCACCGCACCGCGATACGCAGGCTGGATGCGGTACCAGACCGAGGTGCCGCGCCGGTCCGCGGCGAGCAGACCGACGTCGCGCAACACCTTGAGGTGGTGGGACACCGTGGGCTGGGACACGTCGGTCAATGTGGCGAGCTCGCCGACAGTGATCTCGCCGGCCGGGCTGGTGGCGATGGCCGACAGCATGCGCAGCCGAAGCGGGTCGGCCATGGCCTTGAGCGTCAGAGCCACCGTGGCCGCGGCATCCACGCCGATCGCGTGTGACTCCGGTCCACGTGCACTCGACGGAGTGAGAGCGGTCATCGTCGACCTCCGTGGTGTATCGATGGACTTCTATGTTGACACTTATCGATGTAGTGCGCAAGCTCGCCGTCCGGCCGCGCCGCCGCCGAGCCATGCCGCCGCTCGTGGCCAGGATCGTTGTGGGGTCGTTTCGGGGAGAATGCGGTGCATGCGACTTCTGCTCCTGCGCCACGGACAGACACCCTCGAACGTGGAAGGGCTGCTCGACACGGCGAACCCCGGTCCCGGGCTGACGCGGCTCGGTGAACGCCAGGCCGCTGCGGTACCCCGAGCGCTGAGCGGCCGCCGGGTCGATGCGATAGCGGTCTCGCCCCTGCTGCGGACGTCGCTCACGGCCGCGCCGTTGGCCCGCGACCGCGGCGTCGAACCGCTGACGGTGGACGGTCTGCGTGAGATCGAGGCGGGTGAGCTCGAGATGGCCGGCGGCCACACGGCGCACCGGCGCTACCTCGGCACCGTCTTCGCGTGGGCGCGCGGCGACGTCGGTCGCGCGATTCCCGGCGGCCCCAACGGCCACGCGTTCCTCGGTCGGTACGACGAGGCCGTGGCGCAGATCGCCGCGCGGGGTTGGGAGAGCGTCGTAGCGGTCTCCCATGGCGCAGCGATCCGCACGTGGGTTGCGGCGCGCGTGGCGGGGGTGGACATCGACCACGTCGAGCGGACGGCGTTGGCCAACACCGGTCTGGTGGAGATCGACGGCGATCCCGTCAGCGGCTGGCGGCTGGTCGGGTGGACCGCCGACCCCGTCGGCGGGCACGGGCTGGACGCACCTGCTGCCGACGACCCGACCGGGGAACCGGTCGAGCCGTGAGGAGCTGCGCCGGGCTCGACGCCGGGCTCGACGTCAGGTTCGGCGCGCGAGCAGGCTGAACGTGTTGGGGACGCGGCCGTCCCAGGCAGCAGCGGTGACACCGCCCGGCCCCTGCCATCGCCGTCACGATCGGCACAGGCAGTTTGCGGAGGGCCGGCGAAAGAGGTCAGGCCGGACGAAGGGACTCCGACCGGGCGACGGCGCCGAGCTCCGGCGGCAGGTCGTCGTCGTGCCGCACGACGAGGGACGTGACCGCGCGGGTGAGGCAGACGTAGAGGCGGCGCAGGCCGGTGGCGTGGTTCGGCTCGGCCGCGACGATCCCGGCCGGGTCGTGCAGCATCACGTGGTCGAACTCGAGGCCCTTGGCCAGCGAGGCGGGCACCAGGTCGAGGTGGGCGTCGAACTCGGAGGCGTCGTCCGCGCCGCCGTCCGGGCCGGGGCCGCCGTCGTCCTGCTCGCCGACGACGGCGAACGTGAGCCCGACGGCGGCGAGCGTCGTGCGGACGAGCGGCACGGCGGCGTCGGGCACGATCAGGCCGACCGATCCCTCGAGGTCCGGGACGCCGACCAGGACGTCGTCGAGCGGCGCCGTGGTGATCGTGAGCCGGCCGCGGGCGCGCCGGACCGCCGTCGGCGGCTGCAGGCCGGGCGCGATGCTGGGCAGGAGCCGGGCGGCGAGCTCGATGACGTCGCCGGGCACGCGGAACCCTGCGGTCAGCTGCTCCACGTGCCCGTCGGGCTTGGCGAGGTGGCCCAGGACGTCCGACCAGTCGCTCGACGCCCAGGGCGTCGTAGCCTGCGCGAGGTCGCCGAGCACCGTGAGCGAGCCGGTGGCGGCGCGCCGGCCGAGGGAGCGCAGCATCATCGCGGACAGGTCCTGCGCCTCGTCGACGACGATGTGGGCCACCGACTCGGTCCGGTCCAGCAGGTCGGCGATCTCGTCGAGCAGCACGAGGTCCGCCGTCGTCCAGCGGGCTGAGCCGGGCGTGCGGGGCGGGCGGTCCCAGGCCAGGAGGAGCTGCTCGGCGTCGGACAGGATCCCTTCGGCGCACTCGGCCAGGAACCGCTGGTCGGAGAACAGCCGGAAGAGCAGCCTGCGCGGCTCGACAGCCGGCCAGACCGCTGCCGCGTAGTCCCGGACGGGCTGGGTCCGGGCCAGGACGTCCCACGCGCGGTCGTCGAGCGCGTCGCCGGTCTCCTCGATCTGGACGAGCACCCGGTGCGCGAGGGCGTGCCGCAGCTGGGCTCCGCCCAGGGCGTACCGCACGTCCCGCGACCTGATCTGCTCCACCGCTTCGCGCGCCTCGTATGCCGGCACCCGCCAGCGGAACGAGCCGCGCGGCAGGACCAGCGTGTCCTGCGGGGTGGCGACGTGCGACCAGACGGCGCGCCGCAGCACGGCGGCCATCCGGCCGTCGCCCTTGAGGGTCGCGACGTCGGCGGGCTCGGTGGCGCGGACCGGGGCGTGGCTGCTGACTATCTCCTCGATGGTCGCCTGGGTGGCGTGGATCTCGCCGAGGGCGGGCAGCACGTCGCGGATGTACCGCAGGAAGCTCTTGTTGGGCCCGACGACGAGCACACCGCGGCGGGTGAGCTGGTCGCGGTGCGCGTACAAGAGGTACGCCGCGCGGTGCAGCCCGACCGCCGTCTTTCCCGTGCCGGGTGCGCCCTGCACGACGAGCGTCCGCTCGAGCGGCATCCGGACTATGACGTCCTGCTCGGGCTGGATGGTCGCGACGATGTCGCGCATGGGGCCGGTGCGCGGGCGTTCGATCTCCGCCTCGAGGATCTCCGAGTGCGCGGCGGTGCCGTCGGCGGCGGCCGCGACGTCCGCGGACAGATCGGCACTGGCCAGGTCGACGCCGCCCCGATCACCGCGGTCCAGGGACTCGTCCTCGAACGCGGTCAGGTGGCCGCGGGCGAACCCGTACCGGCGCCTGGCCGTGATGCCCATCGGCTCCTTAGGCGTCGCGCGGTAGAACGGGGTGCTCACCGGGGCGCGCCAGTCCACCACCATCGGCTCGCCGTCCGGGTCCGAGACGTGGCGCCGCCCGATATGAAAGGTCTCCCCGGCCGCGGCGGCGGTCTCGGCGTCAGCCTCCGGTGCGAGGTCGATGCGGCCGAAGAAGAGCGGGATCTCGGGGTCGTCGGTGAGCTGTTCCATCCGGCGCGCGAGCGTCGCAGCCAGGACCTCCGCGCTCACCCAGTTGCCGGCGTAGCTGCCGTCGAGCGCGGCGACCCGGTCCCGCATCCGGCCGAGCTGCGACCGGGCCTCGGCGAGGAACTCCCGCTCCTGGGCGAGCTCGGACACGTCGGCAGGCATGGGGGACCCTCCAGGAGTCTGCGTGGGGATGTTCGGGTGAACAGACGCGCGAGTCTAGTGCTGCGGCACGAACCGGGCGGCACCTTTTTGTCGACACCATCGCTACTCAAAAGACCATTTGTCCTCCGAGTCCGTTTCCACTGTCGCGCCAACCGGCCCCACGGTACGGTCGGTGAACCGCCCGTCCAATCGAGGAGCCCCAGTGTCGTCCGACGAGCTGCCCCAGGAGTTCCAGATCGACGTACCCGACGAGATGGAGACCGGCGTACCGGCCGACTTCGCCTCCGTATGGCACACGCCGACGTCGTTCATCCTGGACTTCATCGCCGTGAAGCAGCCGCCGAGCCCGGTCTCCGACCCCGAGTCGGGTGAAGTTACCTCCATTACCGTGCCGGGCCGGGTGGTGTCCCGCGTGCGCATTCCTCCGCAGCAGGTCTTCGAGCTCGCCAAGGCGTTAACTATGCAGCTCGATGCATGGGAGAAGGAAAGTGCACCGTCTGTTCGCAATCCCAGGGCTGCAGAGGGGCCGGATGGCCCGAATCGGTCCTCGGAGAATTGAATCTTGTGAATCTTTTTCTTGGACGATTGTCCAACTCGATACCTATTTGTCCGATCTGACCGATAATAATGCTCCGGTTTGCCCGGAGAAATGATGGTGTATACCAGGATGGTCTGGGAAATGTAAGCCCCGCAGACTGTTCCACTTGCGATCTTCACGGATGTAGGCTGCCCGTGATCGCGACGATGGCGTTGCAATCTCCCAGAGTTGCCCGGGGGGTCGGGTGACCCGTTCCGGCGGCCGTGTCGGGGAGCAATGAAACAGGGGCGATGCAAGTGAGCAACACAGAATTCGACAACAGGGGGCGCACGGGCGGGATCATGTTCGAAGAACAGTCCCGCACGAGCGTCGTGAGCATGTGGGGAGAGATCGACGTCTCTTTGCGCGGTGAGTCGAGCGCTGCGATAGCCAATGCCCTGGAGAGGGCCAAGGCGGTGGTGATCGACACGTCCAAGGTGACGTTCATGGACTCGACCGGCGTTGCTTTCCTCATGCAGATGTACACCTACGGAACGCAGGACGGGCTGACCGTCAGCCTGCCGGAGCCGCCCGCGGTGGTCCGGACCGTCATCGAGATGCTCGGGGTCGACGCGCTGTTCGCGCACCCGACCCACCCCGCCGTCGCGCAGGAGGCCTGACCCGGCACCGCCGACGACCACGCCCGGCCCGAAGGCCTGGGCGCGTGGTTCAGCGCCCGGCGGCCAGCGCCGCGGCGCCGACGATGCCGGCCGCGTTCCGCAGCTGCGCCGGGACGATCGGTGCGCGCAGGTGCAGGTTCGGCAGGTACCTCTCGTGGTGCTTGCTCACACCACCACCCACGACGATGAGGTCGGGGGACAGCAGGTCCTCGACCACGCCGAAGTAGCGCTGCAGGCGCTCTGACCATTCGTCCCACGACAGGTCCTCGCGCTCGCGCGCGGAGTCGGCGGCACGGGACTCGGCGTCGTGCCCGTCGATCTCGAGGTGCCCCAGCTCCGTGTTCGGCACCAGGACGCCATCGACCACGAGCGCCGACCCGATTCCCGTGCCGAGCGTCGCCACCAGCACCACGCCGTCGGCGTCGCGGGCCGCGCCGTAACGGACCTCGCCCACGCCCGCCGCGTCGGCGTCGTTCACCGCGACGACGTGCCGGCCGGTCGCGCGCTGCACGAGCGCCGGCAGGTCCACGCCGGTCCAGGACTGGTCCAGGTTCGCCATCGAGCGCACCACGCCGTGCTGCATCGGGGCGGGGAACGCGACACCGATCGGCACGTCGTCGGGCAGGTGGTAGCCGTCGACGAGCTCGGCGAGCACGTCCGCGACAGCCTGCGGGGTCGACGGTGCAGGGGTCGGGATGCGGGTCCGCTTCTCCGCGTACTCGCCGGCCGCGAGATCGACGGGCGCACCCTTGATCCCCGAACCTCCGATGTCTATGCCGAACGCCAGGTCGCTCATGTCAGGATCGTCTCATGTGCACTGAGGAGCAGTACTGGTACAACACGGAGACCGGCGCGGTCGAGGAGGGGCACCGCTCGTCCTGGACGCACCTGATGGGCCCGTACGGCACCCGCGCCGAGGCGGAGCGGGCGCTGGCGAGCGCGAAGTCGCGCAACGAGTCCTGGGAAAAGGACGACGAGGACTGGCGCAAAGCGTGAGCGCGGGTTGTGGGCGGGACCGTTGCGACTACCCGCCCGCTCTGGGCGCAACGATCGCGCCCACAACCCGTGGGTCGGTGGTTACTTCTCGAACGAGTGCGCCTCGTCCGGGAACGAGGAGTCCTTGACCTCGGCGACGTAGTCCTCCGCGGCCTGCTGCAGCGCCGCGCCGAGCTCGGCGTAGCGCCGGGCGAACCGGGGCGACCAGTCGGTCATCCCGGCCATGTCCGTCCACACCAGCACCTGGCCGTCGCAGTGCGGCCCGGCGCCGATGCCGATGGTCGGGATGCGCAGGATCTCGGTGATCCGCGCGGCGACGTCGGTGGGCACCATCTCCAGGACGACGGCGACCGCGCCCGCCTCCTCGATGGCCTGGGCGTCCGCAGCGAGCTGCTCGACGGCGGCGTCGCCGCGGCCCTGCACGCGCGGCCCGCCCAGCAGGTTCTCCGACTGCGGTGTGTACCCGAGGTGCGCGACGACGGGGATTCCGGCGTTGGTCAGCGCCCGGATCTGCGGTGCGGAGCGGATGCCGCCCTCGAGCTTGACGGCATCGGCGCCCGTCTCCTTGAAGATCCGCACCGAGGTCTCGAGCGCCTGCTGCGGCCCAGCCTCGTAAGAGCCGAACGGCAGGTCGATCACCACGAAAGCGCGCTTCGTGGCCCGGGCGACGGCGCGCGCGGCGGGGATCATGTCGTCGACCGTCACGGGAATCGTGCTGGTGTGCCCGTGCATGACGTTTCCGATGGAGTCGCCCACCAGCAGGATGTCCATGCCGGCCGCGTCGAAGATCGCGGCCGTCACGGCGTCGTACGCCGTGAGCATCGCGAGCTTCTCCCCCCGGGCCTTGGCCTCGGCCAGATGGTGCACGCGAACCCTCTTGGGGCCCTGAGTGGGCGAGGTGTGGGCGGACATGATCCTCCTGTGGTTCGAGCGGCGTCAGTGCCGCAAGAAAGCCTACGACCCGTCGTCCACACCCGGTACACGCACCTGTAACAGGTTTAGTGCAAGATGGCCCCATGGACAGGCAGCAGGAGTTCGTGCTCCGCACGGTCGAGGAGCGCGACATCCGCTTCATCCGGCTCTGGTTCACCGATGTGCTCGGTGTGCTGAAGTCGGTCGCTGTGGCGCCCGCGGAGCTCGAGTCGGCGTTCAGCGAGGGCATCGGCTTCGACGGCAGCGCCATCGAAGGTCTCACCCGGGTCTTCGAGGCCGACATGGTCGCGAAGCCGGACCCGACCACCTTCCAGGTGCTCCCGTGGCGTGGCGAACGTCACGGGACGGGCCGCATGTTCTGCGACATCCTGACGCCGGACGGGCAGCCGTCGCTGGCGGACTCCCGCAACGTCCTCAAGCGCACCCTCGCCAAGGCGAGCGACCGCGGGTTCACGTTCTACACGCACCCCGAGGTCGAGTTCTACCTCTTCAACCAGCTGACCAAGACCGACTCGAAGCTCGAGCCGGTGGACCAGGGCGGGTACTTCGACCACCTCGCCCGGGGGTCGACGCACGACTTCCGCCGTGCCGCGATCACGATGCTCGAGTCCATGGGCATCTCGGTGGAGTTCTCCCACCACGAGGCCGGCCCGGGGCAGAACGAGATCGACCTGCGGTACGCCGACGCGCTGACCACCGCCGACAACCTCATGACGTTCCGCACGGTCGTCAAGGAGGTGGCGCTCGAGCAGGGCGTGTTCGCGTCCTTCATGCCCAAACCGCTGGCCGACCAGCCCGGTTCCGGCATGCACACGCACGTGTCGCTGTTCGAGGACGACCGCAACGCGTTCTACGAGCCCGGCGCCCAGTTCGAGCTGTCCAAGACGGCGCGCCAGTTCATCGCGGGACTCATGGTGCACGCGGGCGAGATCACCGCCGTCACCAACCAGTACGTCAACAGCTACAAGCGGCTCTGGGGCGGGCAGGAGGCCCCCAGCTACGTGAGCTGGGGCCACAACAACCGGTCAGCACTGGTCCGCGTGCCGATGTACAAGCCCGGCAAGGGCAACTCGGCTCGTATCGAGTACCGCGCTCTGGACTCGGCCGCCAACCCGTACCTGGCGTTCGCCGTGATCCTCGCTGCCGGCCTCAAGGGCATCGAGGAGGGCTACGACCTCCTCGACCACACCGAGGACGACGTCTGGGAGCTCACCTCCGCCGAGCGCCGCGCCCTGGGCATCGCGCCGCTGCCGCGCGACCTCGACGAGGCCATCCAGTTCATGGAGAAGTCCGAGCTCGTGGCCGAGACCCTCGGCGAGCACGTCTTCGACTACTTCCTGCGCAACAAGCGCGAGGAGTGGGAGGCGTACAGCGCCCAGGTCACGCCGTTCGAGCTCAAGCGGTTCCTGCAGCTCTGATTCCGCCGGCCGGGCTTGTCGAGACCGGGGTCTCGACAGGCCCGATCAACGACGGGCCGGGGGGTGCTGCAACATCGGCCCGCGTCGTAGGGTCGGGGGGTGCAGAGCCGCCGACCCGAGACCCTGACGACCCATCTCATCCGGGCTGGGTTCGCCGACCTCACCCGGTCGGCCTCCCTGTGGCGGGATCCCGACCTGGTGGCGGTCCTGGACAGCCGGCCCAAGGGCGGGAGCGCCGGCCGCGCCGTCGGCCCCGATCGCGGGTCGGTCGAGCTCGAGCCCGCCGACGTCGCGCTCCTGCGCTCGCTCGCCGTCGTCGCCGATCCCGACCTCGCGCTGCTGCAGCTCGTCCGCCTCGCGGCGGCCGCCCCGGACCGGCTGCGCCCGGTCCTCGTGGTCCCTGACGCAGGCACCCCGGAGTCCCGTGGCGACGGGGACGCCCCGGTCGTGCGCGCCAGGGACATGTCGGCCGACGGCTCGGCGTCCGACAAGCCGGTGCCCGACGGCGAGGACGGCCCCCGCCCGACCGCGTGCGACCGGCTGCTGCGCGTGCTGGGCGCGTCCTCGGCGCTGGGCGACGAGCTGGTCCGGCACCCAGCGCTGCTCGACCTGATCCGCAACGACGCCTCGGGCACGGACGCCCCGGCCAGGGCGGTCCGCGCAGAGCTGCTGCGGTCCGTCGACGCCGACCCGGAGGCCGACGAGCCCGTCGCCGGGACCCACCCGCCGGCCGACCGGACGGCGGACGGGGCAGAGCGCGGGGCAGGTGAGGGGACCGCGCAGACCGAGGCCGCCCCGCCGTCGTACACCGACCGGCTGCGGCGCGCCTACCGGGCGCGGCTGCTGCGGATCGCCGCCACCGACGTCACCGCACCCGACCCGACGGCCGTGCTCCCCGCCGTGGCGGCGGCGCTCGCCGACCTGGCGGCCGCCGCGCTGGAGGGTGCGCTGGCCGTCGCGCGCGCCGACGAGGAGGACCACGCCGTCGGCGTCCGGCTGGCCGTGGTCGGCATGGGCAAGACCGGCGGCCGGGAGCTGAACTACATCTCGGACGTGGACGTGATCTACGTCGCCGAGCCGGGTCTGCTGCCCGACGGCGCGCCGGCGTGCGACGAGGACCACGCCCTGCGGGTCGCCACGCGGCTCGCAGGGCGCCTCGCGCAGGTGTGCTCCGGCGCCTCGGCGGAGCCGGCGCTGTGGCAGGTCGACGCGTCGCTGCGGCCGGAGGGCAAGCAGGGGCCGCTCGTGCGGACGCTGGCCAGCCACCTCGCGTACTACGAGCGGTGGGCCGTGACCTGGGAGTTCCAGGCGCTGCTCAAGGCGCGTCCCGTCGCGGGCGACCTGGCGCTCGGAGAGGAGTACGGGGCCGCCGTCGGGCCGCTGGTGTGGCGGGCCGTGGAGCGGCCCAACTTCGTCGAGGACGCGCGCGTGATGCGCAAGCGCGTCGAGGACAACGTGCCGGTGGCCGAGGCCGACCGCCAGATCAAGCTCGGCAAGGGCGGCCTGCGCGACGTCGAGTTCACGGTGCAGCTGCTGCAGCTCGTGCACGGGCGCGCGGACGAGGACATCCGGTCGCGGACCACGCTCGACGCCCTGGCGGCCCTGTCGCGCGGCGGCTACGTGGGGCGCGACCACGCAGGCCGGATGGGGGAGTGCTACCGGTTCCTGCGGGCGCTGGAGCACCGGGTCCAGCTCTTCCGGCTGCGCCGCACCCACCTCATGCCGACCGCCGAGGCGGAGCTGCGACGGCTGGCCCGCGGGCTGGGCTACGGCAGCGCCGACGACCTCGTCAAGACCTGGCGGTCCGTGCGGCGCGAGGTGCGCGACCTGCACGAGGCCGTCTACTACCGGCCGCTCCTGCCGGCGACGGCGCTGCTGTCCAGGGGCGAGGCGTCGCTCGCGCCGCGGGCCGCCATGGCCCGGTTCGCGGCGATCGGCTACCGCGACCCGGCCGGCGCGATGCGCCACGTCCAGGCCCTGACCGACGGCGTCTCGCGGCGTGCGGCGATCCAGCGGCAGCTGCTCCCGGTGCTGCTGGGCTGGTTCGCCGAGGGCGCCGACCCGGACGAGGGGCTGCTCGCGTTCCGGAAGCTGTCGGACACGCTGGGCTCCACCCACTGGTACCTCCGGCTGCTGCGCGACTCCGCCGAGGCGGCGTCGCGCCTGGCCCAGGTGCTGTCCTCGTCGCGTTATCTCGCAGACGCGATCGGGCGGTCGCCCGAGTCCGTGCGCTGGCTGGCCCAGTCCGAGTCGCTCGCGCCGCGCGGGGTGCGGCGGCTGGCGTCGGAGGCGGACGCGCTGCTCGGGCGGGCACAGGAGGTGGACAGCGCCACCGTCGCGCTGCGCGCGCTGCGGCGGCGTGAGCTGGTCCGCACCGGCGTCGCCGAGGTCCTGGGCGCCCTCGGGCCGGTCGGTGCCGCGAAGGCGATCTCGGACGCCGCCGACGTCGTGCTGGCCGGCGGGCTGCGCATAGCGGAGCACGAGGCACGCGCCGAGCGGAAGGTGGCGCGCGGGGACGAGCCCGCGCGGCTGCTCATCGTCGCGATGGGCCGGCTCGGCGGCCAGGAGATGGGGTACGGCTCGGACGCGGACGTCATGTTCGTGTACGAGGCGGTGGGCGGCGCGCCGGACAAGGAGGCCAACGACTACGCCCTCGCCGTGGCGAAGAACATGCGGCGCATCCTCTCCGCCGTCGGGCCCGAGCCGGGCCTGCCGCTGGACGCCGACCTGCGGCCCGAGGGCCGCAACGGGCCCCTGGTGCGGTCCTTCGAGTCCTACGTGAAGTACTACGGCCGCTGGTCCTCGCCGTGGGAGGCGCAGGCGCTCCTGCGCGCGCGAGCCCTGTCGGGCACGCTGAGCGTGGTCGCGGCGGGCGGCCCGGACGAGGGCGCGGTGGCGGCCTCCCTGTCGGACGGCGGCGGGGCCGGCGTTGCCGGTGGCGTGCCCGACGTCGGCGGCGAGCTCGATCTCGGGCCGGGCGCCGAGGGCGGCCGGTCGCTGGGCGCGCGGTTCACCGCGCTCATCGATCCGCTCCGTTACCCGGAGGGCGGGCCCGACGTCGCCGTCCTCCGCGAGGTGCGCCGCATCAAGGCGCGCGTGGAGTCGGAACGGCTGCCGCGCGGCGCGGACCCGGCGCGGCACCTGAAGCTGGGGCGCGGCGGGGTGTCCGACGTCGAGTGGACGGTCCAGCTCCTCCAGCTGCAGCACGCGTTCGAGGTGCCCGGCCTGCGGACCACTGGCACCGTCTCCGCGCTGAAGGCCGCGCGCGAGGCGGACCTGCTGACCGACGACGACGCCGACGTGCTGCTGGAGGCGTGGGTGCTCGCGTCGCGGCTGCGGTCGGCGATCGTGCTGTGGTCGGGGCGGACGACGGGCGCCGGCGTGGACATGCTGCCGCACGACAGCCACGCCCTGACCGGTATCGCGCGGCTGCTCGGCGACGTGGGTACCGGCCCGGAGCTCGAGGAGCTGTACCTAAGGGTGGCCCGGCGGGCCCGTGCGGTGATGGTGCGGGTGTTCTACGGCGCGGAGTGAGCGCGGCCGTCCGGCCGGTTTGGAAGCCAGGCCGGCGCGGACCGCGATCTCGTCCGTTGAGCCACACGATCATGAGGGCAGGCTAACCAGACGGTGACCGTGACGCTCGAGGTGGTGCCGTAAATCCGTTGATCTGATCGCGTCCGTCGGCGCATGGTGAGGGACGACCCGAGAGATTGGAACTCCGATGACAGCTGTCACGCCCCGTGCCCTGACCCGCCGAACCACGGACGTGACAGCTCTTGTCGTACCTCAACCTCGGGATCGTCGCCCATGTCGATGCCGGTAAGACCAGCCTGACCGAACGCCTGCTGCACCACTCGGGCGTGATCGACCGCCCGGGCAGCGTGGACCGCGGCGACACGACCACCGACTCGCTCGCGCTGGAGCGCGAGCGCGGCATCACCATCCGCGCGTCCGTGGCGTCCTTCCCCGCGGGGCACGTCACCGTCAACGTGCTGGACACCCCGGGCCACCCGGACTTCATCGCCGAGGTGGACCGCAGCCTCGCCGTGCTCGACGGCGCGGTGCTCGTGCTGTCCGCCGTCGAGGGCGTACAGGCGCAGACCCTCGTCCTTATGCGGGCCCTGCAGCGGCTGCGGCTGCCGGTGATCGTGTTCGTGAACAAGATCGATCGGCGCGGGGCGCGCCCGGAGGCAGTGGTCGACGCCGTCGCGCGCCGCCTCAGCCCCGACGTGCTGCCCGTGCAGCGGGTGTTTGGCGCGGGGACCCCGGCCGCCCGGGTGGAGCCCCTTCCGGACGACGGCCTGCGCGACTGGCTCGCGGGCGAGTCGCGGCGGGGGAGCGCCCACCCCGTGCTGTTCGGGTCGGCGGTGACGGGTGTCGGCGTGCCCGAGCTGGCGGCCGCGCTGGGGACGTACTTGCCGGTGGTCGACGGCGGAGGGCGAGCCGACGGCGGCGAGGGCCGGAGCGCCGACGGCGGTGAGCCGTCCGGCGTCGTCTTCGCCATCGACCGGGAGGATGGCCGCAAGCGGGCGTTCGTCCGGATGCGGTCGGGTGCGCTGCGGCTGCGCGACCGGCTCGACCTCGGGCACGGGAGGGCCGAGCGGATCACGGGCCTGGGCGTCGCCTCCCGTGGGACGCTCGAGCCGCGCTCGACCGCCCGGGCCGGCCAGATCGCCGTCGTGCACGGGCTGTCGACGGCGCGCGTCGGCGACGTCGTCGGGCGGGCGCGGCCGGGGGACGAGCGGGCGAGCCAGTTCCCGCCGCCGTCGTACGAGACCGTCGTGGGCGCCGCCCCGGGCGACCGCGGGCGGCTGTATGCCGCGCTCACCGAGCTGGCCGAGCAGGACCCGCTGATCCGGGTGCGGCGGCGGGAGCAGGAGATCACCGTGTCGCTGTACGGCGAGGTCCAGCGTGAGGTGCTGGCCGCGATCCTCCAGCGGGAGTACGGGGTGGACGCGCGGTTCGGCGAGGTCCGGACGGCGCGCACGGAGCGGCTGGTGGGCGCGGGGCACGCGCTGGAGGTGATGAAGCAGGACGGCAACACGTTCCTGGCCACGATCGGGCTGCGGTTGGAGCCCGTGCCGGTCGGGGCGGGCGTGACGTTCGACCTGGAGTGCGAGCGCGGGTCCATGCCGCCGGCCTTCTTCGACGCCACCGAGGACACCGTCCGCCGGGGGCTGGCCCGCGGGCCGTTGCGGTTCCCGGTCCCCGACGCTCGCGTGATCATGACCCACTCGGGCTACGCGCCGCGGCAGAGCCACATGCACCAGAAGTTCAACAAGGCCATGTCCAGCACCGGAGCCGACTTCCGCGGGCTGACGCCGCGCGTGCTGGCGACGGCGGTGCGACGTGCGGGGACGGTGGTGTGCGAGCCGGTGCACCGGTTCGTGATCGAGGTGCCGGACAACGCCGTCGGGCCCGTGGCCTCGCTGGTCGGACGGCTGGGTGGGGTGCCGTTCGAGTCGCGCGCCACCGCTGCGGGGATCGCCGTCGTGCGCGGCGAGATCCCGGCCGGAGCCGTTGCCGCGCTGCAGCGGGACCTGCCCGGCCTGACTCGGGGCGAGGGCATGTGCCGGACGGAGCACGACCGGTTCGAGCCGGTGCGGGAGGCGGCGCGGTCGTGATCGGGCGCCTTGTGGAGGTGGTCGCCGCGACGCGTCGAGCAGCTCGCCGCAACGATCGCCCGTTTCGGGGGAGGCCTCCGGGCCGCCGGTCAACCATGGTGTGCCTTGCGGAGGAGGCGTTGCCCGGCTTCAGGTGCGCCCGACGGAGCGTTGGAGGCGACGATGTCGCGGACTGTGGGCCGGATCGCGGTGGACCCGGCGTCCACGCACGCGATCGAGGTGGCCAACAGGCTCCATGTGGACCTGGCGCAGGGGCTCGCCGTCGCCGAGGCCGCCCGCAGGCTGGAGATGTACGGGGCGAACCGGCTGACCGCGGCGAAGAAGGAGTCAGCGCTGCAGGCGTTCCTGCGGCAGTACCGCGACTTCATGCAGATCGTCCTGCTGCTGGCGGCGGTGGTGAACCTCCTGGTCACCGGCGACGTCGGCACCTCCCTGGTGCTGGCCGGCCTGACCCTGTTCAACGCGATCATCGGACTGAGGCAAGAGGCGAAGGCTGAGGAGAGCGTCGCCGCGCTGGCGCAGATGATGAAGACGGTCGCCCGGGTCCGTCGCGACGGTCAGGCGGTCGAGATCGACGCCGGGGAGCTGGTGCCGGGCGACGTCGTGCTGGTCGAGGCGGGAAACCGCGTGCCGGCGGACGGCCGGATCATGCTGGCCGCCACCCTGGAGATCGAGGAAGCCGCGCTGACCGGGGAGAGCCTCCCGGTGAGCAAGTCGACCGACCCGGTGCCGGGCGACGACGTGCCGCTGGGCGACCGCACCTGCATGGCCTACATGAATACCTCGGTCACCCGCGGCCGCGGCGAGATGGTCGTCACCGCGACGGGCATGAACACCGAGATCGGGCACATCGCCGACCTGCTGGCCAACACCGAGGCGGACAAGACGCCGCTGCAGAAGCAGCTGGACGGCCTGTCCAAGATCATCGCGTCCATCGCGGCCGTCGCGCTGGTCCTCGTGGTGGTGTTCGGGCTGGTGCGAGGCGAGTCGTTCGACACCCTGTTCATCACCGGCGTGGCGCTTGCGGTGGCCGCGATCCCGACCGGCCTGCCCGCCGTCGTGACCGCGCTGCTCTCCATGGGCACCCGCGAGATCGCGCGCCGCCACGCGATCGTCAAGCGGCTGCCCGCGGTGGAGACGCTCGGTGCGACGTCGGCGATCTGCTCGGACAAGACCGGAACGCTGACCCTGAACAAGATGACCGCCCGGGAGATGGCGATCCCGGGCTACAACAGGTTCACCGTCACGGGCGAGGGCTACGGCACCGCCGGCGAGATCAGGCACGTCGGTGGCTCCCACATCGACCTCGACCCGTACCTGCTGCCGATGATCCTGTGCGCGGACGCGGTCCTCGACGGCGAGAGCCTGATCGGCGACCCCACCGAGGGCGCGCTGATCGTGCTCGGCGCCAAGGGCGGGCTCGACATCGACGCCACCCGACGAGACTTTCCACGCGTCGCCGAGGTGCCGTTCGACTCCGAGTACAAGTTCATGGCCACCTTCCACGAGATGACCGCGGACGACGGGCGACCCGTGGTGCGCTGCTACGTCAAGGGCGCCCCGGACGTGCTGATCGCGCGCGGTGCCACCTACCGGTCCCCGGACGGCACCCTCATGCCGATCACCGACCAGAACCGGGGGCTGGCGCTCGAGGCGAACAACCGGATGGCGAACTCCGGTGAGCGGGTGATGGTCGTCGCCCGGCGCGACTTCGACCACGCGACCTTCGACGCCGCGCGATCGGGCGGCGGTGGAAACCTGATCGGCCTGGTCACCGACCTGACGCTGCTGGCGATGGTGGGCATCGTGGACCCGCCGCGCCCGGAGGCCAAGGCGGCGATCGCCGAGTGCCACTCGGCCGGGATCCGGGTCCGGATGATCACCGGCGACCATGCCACCACCGCGGCCGCGATCGCCGGGGAGCTCGGCATCGAGGGCCGGGCACTGACGGGGGCCGAGTTCGCGGCCATGAGCGACGTCGAGCTGCTGGCCCAGCTCGACGAGATCGGGGTGGTCGCACGGGTCGCGCCCGAGGACAAGATCCGGCTGGTCCAGCTGCTCAAGCGTTCGGGCGACGTGGTCGCGATGACCGGTGACGGCGTGAACGACGCGCCGGCGCTGAAGGCCGCCGACATCGGCGTCGCCATGGGGATCACCGGCACCGAGGTCTCCAAGGAGGCCGCGGTGATGATCCTGACCGATGACAACTTCGCGACCATCGTCAGCGCCGTCTCCTACGGCCGCTCCCTGTACGACAACCTCGTGAAGTACCTGCGCTTCCAGATGTCCACGCTCGTCGCGTACATCGCGATCTTCCTGCTCGCGGGCATCCTGAACATCGCGGCCGGCGCGCCCCTGAACCCACTGCAGATCCTGTGGCTCAACATGGTCGTCGACATCCCGATCGCGATCGCGCTCGGCTTCGACCAGGCCACCAAGGGCCTGATGGGCCGGCCCCCGCGCCCGGTCAGCGCTCCGGTCCTGTCCCGGACGAGCTGGATCCGGCTCTGCGTCCAGGGCGCGGTCATGACAGCCGGGTCCCTCGTGGCCTACCAGATCGGCGACGGCCTCGACGGCCCCGGCGGCCCCGCCGTCGCGGCGACCATGCTGCTCACCACGCTGTCGATCTTCCACGTGATCGCCGGCCTGCTGTCCCGCGACCAGCTCGGCACGATCTTCGACCGCGACGCGGTGCCCGGCATCGCGCAGCTGCGCCGCTACGGCCTGGCGCTGCTCGCGATCGTGTTGATCACGACCATCGACCTGCTCGAACGGATCTTCGGCACCACTGAGCTCGACGCAGGGCAGTGGGGCATCTGCATCGCGCTCGCGGCGAGCCTGCTGGTCGTCGAGGAGCTCGTCAAGCTCTTCCTCCGCCTGCGTGCGGCCGACGTCGGCGCGGCGCGGGCTGTGCCCGGCGCTGCCGCCGCGCGTCCGGCCTGACGCGGCGTCGAAGCCGGTGCGGGAGGCCGCGCGGTCCTGACCGGTTGGCTAGGCCGTCGTGGACACCTTGGGAAATCTCGTCGACAGCGGTCTGGCGCTGAACCCGTGGACGACGACGCTGACCAGAACCGTGAGCGAGATGACGGCGACGACCCCCTGGCCGGCGTCCCCGAGTCCCTCCAGGGCGAGCAGGGCGAAGATCACCGAGGCGAGCCCACGGGGGCCGAACCAGCCGATGAAGGCGACCGAGTAGCGGTCGAATCCGGCGCCGAGCAACGACACGAGGACGGGGAGCATGCGCACGAGCGTGAGACTCAGGGCGACGTAGGCGAGCACGCTCCAGCTCCACCACTCCACGATCACTGGCACGGCCAGGGCACCGAAGACCAGCCAGCTGATCATCGAAGCGAGGTTCCCGGACTGCTCGACGAAGGTCACCTCCTTCTCCTGGCGGCGCCCCGCGACGTTGCCGAAGACCAACCCGGCGACGAAGGCTGCGACGAAGCCGTTGCCGTCGATCAACAGGGCCCCGGCGTAGGCGAGCAGAGCAAGGGCCAGGACAGCGACCCCGTCGAGCTTGTCGCGCAGCCATCCCAGGTCACGGGCCCGCTTGGTCGCCCAGGCCCCCAGCCCACCGATCAACGCGCCGCCCGCGACACCCACGACCAGCGAGAGCACTGCGCGCTCCGGGCTTTCCACCCCGGTGATCCCTTCGGCGGCCGCGGTTCCGGCGATGGCCACCAGGACGATCGGTGTGGCGATCCCGTCGTTGAGTCCGCTCTCGACGTTGAGTGCGCTGCGCACTCTGCCGGGCACCCGAGGGTTGGCCATGACGCTCGCCCCCAAGGCCGCATCGGTGGGTGCGAGTGCGGCGCCGACCAGCAGGGCGGGCCACGGGTCGAGGCCGAGGACCACCATCGCGACGCCTGTCCCGAGTGCCATGGTGAGGGGGAGCCCGATCCCGAGCAAGCGCCAGTACGTGCCGAGGTCGCGGCGGAACTCGCGCCAGCGGACCCCGGAAGCGTCCCCGAAAAGGACCCAGACCAGCGTTACCTCGGCGATCAGCTTGACCAGCTCAGGTTCGAGACCGAGGTCGTCCGCATCGAAGACCTCGACCAGCACGAAGCCGGCCGCCACGAACACGATCGGAGCGGTCAGGCCCGTGCGTTCGAGTCGACCGGCCAGCGCGCACCAGACGAAGATCGTGGCGAGCGCCACGCACACTGGCAGGATCTCCATGCGACAGCTCTCCGTTCACCCGACGGGGCACGGCGTCGTCGACGGTTCGTCGTCGCCGACGGTTCAGGGAGCTGTCATCGGACGACGTCGCGTCCGTGCGCGGTGAGTGCCCAGATGACGAACACGTCCAGGGTGATGACCACCAGGGACCACACCGGGTAGTAGGGGATGAAGACGAAGTTCGCCAGGGCACTGAGGGCGGCCAGGATGACTCCGATGGTGCGACCCCAGATCCTGCCGCCCAGGACCGCGAAGCTCGCGACCAGCACGAGCAGGCCGAGCAGCAGGTGGATCCACCCCCATGTGGTGGTGTCGAGCTGCAGCAGATAGTTGGGCGTCGTGACGTAGAACTCGTCCTCGAACAGGGCCACGAGCCCGGCGAGGGCCTGGAATGCTCCGGAAAGCATCATCATCACGGCTGCGAAGATGATGAAGCCGGTCGCCCAGGCGCTGGGAGGTTCGCTACCTGCCAGCTGGCTTGCTGCGGGTTGCTGAGTCATTTCGGATCCTTTTCCGGCGGAGCAGATCTCACTCCGGCATCATCCGAGGGCATGCATTGGTGAGAACTCGTGCAGCTCCTCGCTGCCACCCTTGACGACGAGACACGTGGACTCCGGCACCTCTCGCCAGGCCCCGTGCAGGTCCCCAAGTGGTTCGGACACCACGAGCCGTGCGTCCTCGGAGAGCTGGTGGAGAACGGGGTTGTCGGGGTACTGGAGACGGAGCGTGGAGATGTCAGTGCTGTGGAACAGCGACCGAGACCTGCCCTCGCTGGAGTAGCGAAACGCCCACGTGGTTGTCCCGTCGGTGGTGGCCACCGTCATCTGGATCGGGTACTGGACGCCGTGCCGTCGCCCCGTCTCCTCGATGAGACCGACTGCTCGGGCGACTGCTTCCGGTGGGTCTTCCTCAAGTCCGAATGTCAGGGCCAGGAAGAAGAAGAGCTCGGAGTCCGTCGAGCCCTCGATCTCCGTGTAGAGGGCAGGATCGACGGCCAGGATCAGGTCGCGCTTCAGCAGCTTGAAGTCCGCGATGGCCCCGTTGTGCATCCAGAGCCAGCGGCCGTGGCGGAACGGATGACAGTTGGTCTGCTGGACCGCTGTGCCGGTCGACGCGCGGATGTGAGCGAAGACTCGCCCGGCGGCCGCATGGGCTGAGAGCTCTTGCAGGTTGCGGTCGTTCCATGCGGGCTCGGTGCTGTGGTAGATGCCCGGTGTCACCGCGGCGCCGTACCAGCCGACACCGAAACCGTCACCGTTGATGGTCTCCACGCCAAGCCGTGAGTGCTTGCTCTGCACCACGAGCGAGTTCTCAGGCTTGTAGAGAAGATCTTCCAGAAGTACCGGCGAACCTGAATACGCTAGCCAACGACACATCTCAACCTCCCTCTCCGCTCCAGTGTGCGTCGCGGACAGACGCCGCGGGTCATCCGAAGCGGGTGAGGTCGAACCCGCAACGGGCCAATAGCATGGTCTCGTCCCCCACTGTCGACCTACGCCCGCCCGGCGACCCCCATCACCTGAGACCCAGGATCGGAGGGACATGGGAGCCTTCAACTCGCAGGCGCGGTTGGCCCGCGCGAGGTCGGCAAACCAGCCCCGATCCCGCGTACCCCACACTGTGGTGGTTCTCCCGTCGTACAGCGTGGACTCGTCGCTGCTGGCGCAGTACGGGCAGCGCATCCCTGCCCTGGAACACCGACAGCTGCTGACCATGCTGATGCTTCCGCTGGTGCCAGGGTCGGAGATGATCTTCGTGACGGCCAAACGCCCCACGGAGCGCGTGCTCGAGTACTACCTGTCCTTCGTGCCGGCGGACCGCCGGCACGACACGCGGGCACGGATCCGGCTCCTCGAGGTCCCCGACCCGACCCCGCGTTCGATCACCTCGAAGCTCTTGGACCGGCCGGACCTCATGGCGAGGATCCGGACGATGACGTCCGGCCGCCTGGCCTATATCGAACCGTGGAACGTCACGCACCTGGAGATGGACGTCGCCAGCCGCCTCGGGCTGCCGCTCAACGGCACCGTGCCGAGCCTGTGGCCGCTCGGGTTCAAGAGCAACGGCCGAAAACTAATGCGCAGCGCCGGAGTGCCGCTTCCGCTCGGACAGGAAGACGTTCGCTCCGTCGCCGACGTCCTGGCAGCCGCGGAGGCCATCAGGCGGCAGCATGCCGACGCGGCCGGGATGGTCATCAAGCTGGACAACAGCGGCACGGGCCACGGCAATCGCGTGATCCGGTTCACGGGCTCGCCCACGGCCGCCGAGCTGCGGGCAGCCGTCGAGTCCCTGGAGCCGTGGTATCTCTCCGACCTCGCGGGCGGAGCCGTCGTAGAGGAGCTCGTCACCGGGCACGAGTTCTCCAGCCCCAGTGTGCAGGTCGACATCGCACCGGTCCGCCGCGTGGAAGTCATCTCCACCCACGAACAGCTCCTCGGCGGTGCCGGCGGACAGGTGTACCTGGGATGTCGGTTCCCGGCGAACCCGGACTACGGCAACCACCTCACGTCGTACGGCGAGGCCGTGGGCCAGCTTCTCGCGGACCAGGGTGCGATGGGCCGCTTCTGCGTCGACTTCGCGGCGACCCGATCTCCCTCCGCGGGGTGGCAGGTACACGGCCTCGAGATCAACCTGCGCAAGAGCAGGCACCTCGCACCCACTCTCCCTGTTGCACAACCTGGTTCCAGGGCACTACGACGCAGAGACGGGCAGCTGGTCGGCCGAGGACGGTTCTGAACGCTGCTACTGCTCGACCGACAACGTGGTCGACCCGGCCTGGCGCGGGCGCCCCGCCGACGACGTCATCAACGCCGTCCGCTCGGCCGGACTGGAGTTCGACCCACGGTCCGGAATCGGCGCGATCCTCCACAGCTTCGTCGGACTCGACATCGACGGTCGGATCGGACTCACGACGATCGGCCGCTCACCCGGACACGCCGAACGGCTCCACCAGGCAGCAGTGGCCGCGATCGAGACGCCCGCCTGGCGCCACGTTTCTTGTCCTTGACGGCTCGCCAACGCGCACCAGAAGCGCGAAACCCTCGTTCGCCCATGTGGGCGGCGTGACCCCGCGCGGCATCGGGAAGCGGGCGTCACTCGGCGATCATCCTTTCGCCATGGCCGAACACGGGCACGTTACACCGGATAGACAGTAAATGTCCGGATAGACTGGGAATCTGGCGGGGTGAATTCCAAAAGTCCTTTCATCTTCTTCTTGACTCTCATGGACAGGGAGGAGCACCCTGTGCCGGCAGGGGAGATAGAGGTTGGACTATGTATTCAGCAACCGAGCAACTCCCAGTGAACAAGACGGACCTTGCCATCAGTAGGTCGCGAATCCGCACGACCGCGGCTCTCCTCCTGAGCGCCCTCTCGCTCATCACCAGCGCGTTTTCTCTGGCCGCTTGGCAGACGTCCGAGTCCGAGCGGGAGCAGGTGGAGAGCCGGCTCGTATGCCTCGAACGGCCCGGGCCCAACGACTGCGGGCAGGACGGGGAGTAGCCGCCTGGCTACCTGTCCGTTCAGCGAAAGTGCATTCTGACGGTGAGGTTCATCATGGCCGGCGCCGGCACATTGCGACGGCGGAATGACGCGGCGGAAGCGCTCACGTGGTTTCGCAGACATTGGCGCGCCGCGCCGATCGGAGCGGCGCTCTTGGGCTCTGACTCAAGGTGGTCATGGACTTGTCTTACCGGAGGTTCCGATGGCTGAGACTGGTGGACTCGACTTCGACCGGTGGTCCCAGGTAGCCGAGGAGCAGCTGGGGGTCAATGCGGTCGACACGCAGAATCGCAAGATCGGGCCGAACATTGCCAAGCGCACCGGTGCGGGCCTCAACTGGTACCCGCTGGACCGCTTCCAGCACGTGCTGGTCGGCGAGATGGATCACTACAACTTCTACGACGGCTGGGGGGCGGAGGCTGACTGGAACCTCTTCATCAAGCCCAGCCCGGCGTTCGCCTTCCTGCTGGATGACGCGCTTCCCAACGCGGACCTCGAGGACGTGCACAAGTGTGAGCGGACCGACGGTTTCTGCATGGAGGCTGAGGTCACGCCCGACGAGCACTATTATGACAATCCGTTCTTTCCGAAGAATGGGTCATCGCCTCTGGTCGGGCACAACATCGGGGTTTACGGCCCCTGGGTGGCGGAAGAGGCTCACGGTTGGCGCCCGGAAATCCACCCCTCGCAGGCGATCTGGTGGCGAGATCCCGCGGCCGATGGATCTTCCGGAGTCGATCTCCACGACTATCATCTGCTCGTCGTGCAGGACGACTCCAACCGCTTCGACCGCAACGACGACTTCAGCGGAAACATTGTCCGGCCCTGGTCGAAGCCTCCGATCGATATTTTGTTCCGCATCGCCGTGCGCGTACCCGCCGGTCAGATCCTCCGGCTTACAGTCGAGGAACTCTATGAGCGAAACGCCCATGCGATCGGCAGCACTGCTGTGGACTCCTCGTTGGACCTGAATCCGAGTTTTCCCATGCATTTGGGCAGTACGGGGCTTCAGGTTCACATGGCTTCGGACCCGAGACACGTCGCTGTCGCGTTCGAGTCCTTCACCGAGCGGGCGCGGTTCAGGAAATCAGAAGGATTCCGCGGGTACGTGTCGTTGCGCTGCAGGGTGGGTGTGGGCGACCGCGGGGGAGAAGGCCTCCTTGCTCTCCTGGTCCGCGAAGAGATCGTCTCCCAGGCGCCGGTGGTGTTCGCGTAGCCGGCGGGACCAGCGCAATGCCAACAGCGTGAACTTACTTCGGCAACCGGCTGCGATCGTCGCCTGGACGAGCGCGAAGGCGACGCTGGACACGTACGCGCATCTGTGGCCGGACGCGGAAGAGTCCACGCGTGCCGCCACCGGGAAGGTGCTTGCGGCTCGCGTGGACTCTTCATGGACTAAGGGGTCGAAGAAGGCCCCGAAAGCCCGGAATCTAGCCGATCAGGCTTAGATGTCGTAGTAGAGCTCGAACTCGTGCGGGTGCGGGCGCAGGCGGATCGGGTCGATCTCGTTCTCGCGCTTGTAGGCGATCCAGGTCTCGATCAGGTCCTCGGTGAACACGTCACCGTCGGTGAGGAACTCGTGGTCGGCCTCGAGCGCGTCGAGCACGCCCGGGAGCGACGTCGGCACCTGCGCGATCTGCGCGTGCTCCTCCGGCGGCAGCTCGTACAGGTCCTTGTCGACCGGGGCCGGCCGGCTCGATGCGGTTCTTGATGCCGTCGAGGCCGGCCATCAGCATGCGCCGAGAACGCCAGGTACGGGTTCGACGACGGGTCCGGCGCGCGGAACTCGATGCGCTTCGCCTTCGGCGACGTACCCGTGATCGGGATACGGATCGAGGCGGAGCGGTTGCGGGCCGAGTAGACGAGGTTCACGGGAGCCTCGTAGCCGGGCACCAGGCGGTGGTACGAGTTCACCGACGGGTTGGTGAAGGCGAGCAGCGACGGCGCGTGCTTCAGGAGGCCGCCGATGTACCAGCGGGCGAGGTCGGACAGGCCGCCGTAGCCCTTCTCGTCGTAGAACAGCGGCTCGCCGTTCTTCCAGACGGACTGGTGCGAGTGCATGCCCGAGCCGTTGTCGCCGAAGATCGGCTTCGGCATGAACGTGGCCGACTTGCCGGCCTGCGAACGCGACGTTCTTGACGACGTACTTGAACTTCATCAGGTCGTCGGCGGCGTGCAGCAGGCGTGTTGAACCGGTAGTTGATCTCCTGCTGGCCGGCGGTGCCCACCTCGTGGTGCGCGCGCTCGACGGAGAGACCGACCTGGCCGAGGGTCTTGACCATGTCGTCGCGCAGGTCCGCGAAGCGGTCGCTCGGCGAGGTGGGGAAGTAGCCACCCTTGTAGCGGGTCTTGTACCCGAGGTTGCCACCCTCCTCCTCGCGGCCGGTGTTCCACGCCGCCTCGACGGAGTCGATGGAGTAGAAGCTCTCGTTCGCGGACGTCTTGAAGCGGACGTCGTCGAACACGTAGAACTCGGCCTCGGCACCGAAGTAGACGGTGTCGCCGATACCGGTCGACTTCAGGTAGGCCTCGGCCTTGGCCGCGATGTTGCGCGGGTCGCGGGCGTAGGGCTCGTTCGTGAACGGGTCCACGATCGAGAAGTTCACGATCAGCGTCTTGGCCTTGCGGAACGGGTCGATGAACGCCGTCGCGATGTCCGGCACGAGCTTCATGTCGGACTCGTGGATCGCCTGGAACCCGCGGATGGACGAGCCGTCGAACATGAGGCCCTCGCTGAAGGCGTCCTCGTCGAACTGCTCGACCGGGATGTTGAAGTGCTGCAGTGACACCCGGCAGGTCGATGAACCGGACGTCGACGAACTCCACCCCCTCGTTGCGGGTGAAGGCGATCGCCTCCTCGGCGTTGTTGAACATCTGCGCTCCTTGCTCGCTCGATAAGTCCAGGGGAGTCCGTCGCACTGTGCCGAATGGGCTGGGCAGGGTTGCACGCGGATCGCCACGAACCTATGGGCCGGTGGTTTCTCTCGGGTTACTGATTGTTGCCGGAATGTTTCTCACGCCTCTCGCCCGTGTAACCGCGGGGAGATGCGCTGGTGGTGGCTCCGACAGCCGCCCCCAGCGTGCCAGAACTCACATGGCGCGGTCCGGCGGCGTCCGTCCATCGGACGGATTAAAGGCCGGCAAAAGGGCACCCCCGTAAGGAAGGCGCCCTCCGCCAGGGTCGTCCGGCCGCTGCCGGACGGCGGTCGTGGCCCTTCAGCGGCCGCGCATGCCCTTGCGGTCGGGGCGGGCGCGGTTCGGGTCGATGCCCTTGGGGATCGGCAGCTTGACGCCGCCGATGGCCTTGAGGCGCTTGCTGATCTCCGCCACCTCGGCCCGGGTCAGGGTCGACTTGAGCTTGGTGACCGCACGCGCCACCTTGGTGAGCGGCACCTGCCCCTCGCCGTCGCCGCACTGGATCAGCGTGACCGGCACGTTGGACAGGATGCGGCTGACCTTCTTGCGCTCCTGGTCGAGCAGGCGCGTCACGCGGTGCGACGGGCCCTCGGAGACGAGGACCACACCGGCCTTGCCGACGCCCCGGAACACGAAGTCCTGGTTGCGCGCGTCGACGGCGACCGGCTCGTCCTCGAAGGTCCAGCCACCGCGGACCGTGCCGAGCGCGGCACGCGCCGCGCCGGGCTGGCCGGCGATCTGCGTGTAGGCGGCCTTCTCCGCGCTGCGCGACAGCACGAACATCGCCGCCAGCACGCCGAACGGCACACCGATCACCAGCGCGTAGACCCACGGGCCCGCCAGGACACCGATGAGCAGCGCGATCGCCACCACTCCGATGAACGCGGCGAGCATCCACCAGGTGACGAGCGGGTTCTGCTTGCGGGTCATCTGGTAGACGTCCCACAGCTGGTGATACCAGCGGCGCTTCTTGGGCTTCTTCTGCTTGGCGGCGGACGCGTCGTCGCGCGCTTCGCCTCCGGACGAGGTTCGGGCCATGGTCGTCAATTCTACGGTGCTGCGAGTGGTCTGGTTGCCGCATCAGCGAGCCAGCAGGCTCGCCGCCTCCTGACGAGAGGTGGTGGGCTGTGCGAGGTGCGAGAGCGCCTCGGGGATCGCGCGGCCGTGCTTGGTCATCGCCTGGCCCCACAGGCGGCCCGCGCGGTAGGAGGAGCGCACCAGCGGCCCCGCCATGACGCCGAGGAAGCCGATCTCCTCGGCCGTCTCGGACAGCTCCACGAACTCCTCCGGCCGCACCCAGCGGTCCACCGGGTGGTGGCGCAGCGACGGGCGCAGGTACTGGGTGATCGTGATGATGTCGCAACCGGCGTCGTGCAGGTCCTGGAGGGCCTGCTTGACCTCCTCGACGGTCTCGCCCATGCCGAGGATCAGGTTCGACTTGGTGACCAGGCCGGCGTCGCGGGCCCGCGGTGATCACCGAGAGCGACCGCTCGTAGGTGAACGCCGGGCGGATCTGCTTGAAGATGCGCGGCACGGTCTCGACGTTGTGCGCGAGCACCTCGGGGCGGGACTCGTTGACGGCGTCGAGCAGCTCGGGGATGGCGTTGAAGTCCGGGATCAGGAGCTCGACGCCGGTGCCGGGGTTCAGCGCGTGGATCTGGCGGACGGTCTCCGCGTAGAGCCAGGCGCCGCCGTCGGCCAGGTCGTCGCGGGCGACGCCCGTGACCGTCGAGTACTTCAGGCCCATGGTCCGCACGGACTCGGCGACGCGGCGCGGCTCGTCCTTGTCGAAGTCGGCGGGCTTGCCCGTGTCGATCTGGCAGAAGTCGCAGCGGCGCGTGCACTGGTCACCGCCGATGAGGAAGGTGGCCTCGCGGTCCTCCCAGCACTCGAAGATGTTGGGACAGCCGGCCTCCTCGCACACCGTGTGCAGGCCCTCGCCCTTGACGAGCGATTTCATGTCGCGGTACTCGGGACCCATCACCGCCCGGGTCTTGATCCAGTCGGGCTTCTTCTCGATGGGCGTGGCCGAGTTGCGCGCTTCGATGCGCAACATGCGTCGGCCTTCAGGTGCGATGGTCACGCAGATCCCTCCCAGGTCAGCGGGTTCGCCCAGCCTAAGCCTCGGGCGCCCGCACTCGCGCGGCCGTCCCGCGGGCGGCCAGTGGCGTTCGTCACGCGGTCGCGGCAACGGCCTCGGACGGCGTGGGGGCCGGTGTGCCGGACGCTGTGTCGGCCGGCCCTTCGGACGCTGTGCCGGACCCCGCGCCGTCCCGGGCGAGCAGCGGCGCGAGGCGCTCGATCAGGGCCGCCTCCAGGAGAGGCCGGACCTCGTCGACGGTGACCCGCCGGCCGAGCTCGGCCGTCAGCGACGTGACGTCGGCGTCCTCGGCCGGGATGCCGCACGGCACGATGCGGTCGAAGGCGGCCAGGTCGGCGTCGCAGTTCAGGGCCAGGCCGTGCATGGTGACGCCCTTGGCGACGCGCGCGCCGATGGCGCACACCTTGCGCTCCAGCCGGGGCTTCGGCACGTCGGGGGAGTCGGCGGCGACCCACACGCCGGAGCGGCCCTCGACCCGCATCGTGTCGACGCCGAACGCGGCGCACACGTCCATCACCGCCTGCTCCAGCGTGCGGACGTACTCGACGACGTCGAACGGCTTGGCGAGCTTCACGATCGGGTACGCCACGATCTGGCCCGGCCCGTGCCACGTGATCTTGCCGCCGCGGTCGACCTTGATGACCTCGGTGCCGTCGGTCGGGTACTCGTCCCGGTGCGTGCGCGCGCCCGCCGTGTAGACGGACGCGTGCTCGAGGAGGAAGACCGTGTCGGCGGTCTGGTCGCTGCGCACCTGTTCATGGGTGCGACGCTGGAGCTCCCAGCCCTCGTGATAGTCGACGTGACCGAGCAGATGCTCGATGCCGATGTGCGTGTCCACGACGGCCAGCCTACGTCTCCGCCCGCCCGCCGAGCACGGCCGCTGGCCGCTGCCACTCGCTGACCGGGATTCAGCAGGCCGCCCGCGGCCGTTATCGGTCCGGTTATGGCTTTGCCAGAGCCTGCTGAACGGGCCGCAGTAGCTTTGGTTAGAGGATCACTTCGGCCTTCGGGTTGTTGGGGAGCTGGGTAGGCGACGACGCCAGGCCGCCCAGCTCCTCGATGCGAGCGGCTACCGCGGTACCGATCCCACCCCGCCGGCCGTTGTCGGAGGGCTTGAAGCGCAGCAGCACGATCTTCCCGGTCGCCAGCAGCCGGTTCTGCCGGGGTGCGTCCTTGACGAGCGCTTCCGGGGTGGAGTGCGGGCCGACGCCGTCGATCTCCACGACGAGCCATCGCCCGTCGTGCAGGAGCCAACCCAGGTCGCACCGGCCGAGGAAGCGCCCGTCCTTGCGGAAGACGACCTGGACACGGTCAGGGGGCACCCCGTGGTCGATGCAGGAGAGCCGGGCGTGGGTCTCGGCGGGGGAGTCGTCACCGCCGTCCGCGAGTCCTAGCCAGCCGAGCACTGCACCCGCACCCCGGCGCCGGTGCAGCAGCTTCCTGACCCTGTCGAGTCCGGCCTGGCCGATCAGCTTCTTGTTCAGGGCGCTGCTGATCACAGCGACGGCGTCGTCCCGCGAGAGGCCAGGCAACGCCTGGGCGAGCGCGTGCTCGACATTCGCGACGCGCCAGCTGCCGTACCGGTCGGTCTTGAAGTTCCCGTACTGACGCACGATCACGCCGTCCGGCCCCCGGCGGTGAGCACCCCTGGGAAACGAGACCTCAGGTTCTAGGTGACGGGGTAGGCCGGCGACCCCGTGCAGGGCGAGTGCCGCGGCTCCGACTGCCGCAGCTCCGGGGCAGGCGAGCAGACCCTTGACGGCGGACCGGCGTCGGATGTGCTCGAAGTAGTCGTCTCGCCTTCTGGCCGACGGCGGGACGGGATCCGTGTCGATGACGCGGTCGCCCTCCCGACGCCAGACGCCGTGCTCGACGAGCCGACGGATCCGGCGCCGGTCGACGCCGGCCGTGCAGCACTGCTGTACGGAGACCAGACCCTCCTGCTGGGCGGCGAGACGGGTCACCTCCGGCGGCACCTCGCTGAGTGGACGCATGCACGGATCAGATCACCGCCCGAACTTTCACCGACCGCACCCCGGTCACAGCTGTGCACAACCTGACCAAGCACCGCCCTGTGGTCGATCTCCCAGCGTTGCGCACCCGGGAGGCGGGGCCACTTCCGCCGTTGAACAAACTTCGCGGACCGTCCGCCGAAGCCGCCGCCCACCGCCCGGCCTCCCGCGCCGCGCCGCGGTCAGCGCCTTCCGCTGACCGAGATTCAGCAGGCCGTGAGCGACCGTAATGGGCCCGATTACGGCTCGCCGTGGCCTGCTGAACCGCGGTCAGCGGCGGCGATCACCGGGCCGGTGGGGATATCAGCTAGGTGGGTCGGCAAGGTGGGCAGCAAGTCCGAGTCAAGAAGCCGGGAGGGGCTCCGCCGGGCAGCTCGTCAGGACGTCCTCCATGGCGTCGTGCTCGGCGGGCGTGACCCACAGCTCGTACTTGGCCTTGACCGCGATCTGCCGGGCGACGTACTCGCAGTGGAAGGCCTGGTTCTCGGGCAGCCACTCGGAGGCGTCCAGCGCCCCCTTGCCACTGTTGGCGGGGCCGTCGGCGGCCATGAGGTTGAGCGGGTCGTTTCCGAACTGGACGCGCTTGTCCTCGTCCCAGTCCGCCGAGCCGGTGAGCCAGGAGTTCTTCAGCGGCACGATGTGGTCGATCTGCACGTCGGCGGAGTTCTCGCCGCGCTCGAAGCTGATGGTCTCGCCCGTGTACGGGTCGTCGAGCGTGCCGGACGCGACCTCGCACGTGTCGCCGTCGGTCAGCTCGATGTCCTCGAGGTCGCGCTGGAGGATGTCGTTGCGGGTGTCGCAGCCGTTGTCGTCGACGTCCTGCCAGGCGCTGCCGAAGTCGGCCTCGCGGTCGTAGCCGTCATCGGTGGCGAACTCCTGCACGGTGAGGGTCTCCAGCGTCGCGAGGGCCGAGCCCTCGGCGCCCTCGGCGGGGGCGACGTCGTCGCCCAGGGACTTGACGACGAAGTTGCCGGCGAGCACGAGCGCCGCGACGGCGATCAGTACGAGCTGCAGGGTCTTACGGGTCTGGCTGGACTTCTTGGCTGTGGCGGACACGAGCCCCCTCATTCTGTCGGCCGGTTTTGTTCCGGCCGCAGCTGGCCGGACAAGAGTAAGAACGTGCGAAACGTACCTCTTGCCCCAGTCTGCCAGAGTTGTGTTACGGCGCTTGAGCCGCTGACCAGTGATCTCGCGTTGCCGCGTCCCGCGGGGCACGATGGGGCCATGGCTCTTCGGATCGGGATTGTCGGCTACGGAGGTGCGGGCAGGCAAATTCACGCCCGCCTCGCGCGAGCTGCGGGTATGTCTGTCAAAGCGGTCGTTGCGCGCGACTCGGGACGGCGCGTCCAGGCGGCCGGTGACTGGCCGGGCGCACGGCTGTTCAACGACCTCCCGTCGATGCTGGCCGAGACCGGCCTCTACGACCTGGTGGTCATCGCCAGCCCGTCCTCCCTGCACGCCGAGCACGCCAACGCCGTCTCGGTGGCGGGCAAGCCCTTCGTGCTGGACAAGCCGATAGCGACCACGGCGGCGGAGGCACGGCGGGTGGTGAGCGCGGCGTCGTCGTCGGGCACGCCGTTCACCGTGTTCCAGAACCGGCGCTGGGACCCGGAGCAGCTGACCCTCGCGGCCCTGCTGAAGCGGGGCGACCTCGGCAAGGTGCACACCTTCGAGCGGCACTGGGAGCGCTGGCGGCCCAAGCCGCAGCAGCGGTGGAAGGAGAACGACGTCCTGGGCGGCGGGCTCCTGCTCGACCTCGGCCCGCACCTCGTGGACTCGGCGACCCAGCTGTTCGGGCCGGTCGTCTCCGTGTACGCGGAGACGCGGGCGCTCTCGACCCCCACCGAGGACGACGTGTTCCTCGTGCTGCACCACGCGGCGCCGGGTAGCAAGCCGGGCGCCGTCCCGGGGCGGGCCGCCGCAGCCGACGTCCTGTTCGGGGTGGAGCCGCCCGCCAAGGGCGTGGTCTCCCGGCTTTGGGCCGGCTCCCTCGTGGGCGCGCCCGGACCGCGCA
This sequence comes from uncultured Actinomycetota bacterium, assembly GCA_963850545.1. GTDB lineage: Bacteria > Actinomycetota > Actinomycetes > Actinomycetales > Cellulomonadaceae > Promicromonospora. Next base: position 49,738 of record CAWKLP010000001.1, read on the forward strand.
CGCGCGTCCTCGGGGACGGCGGCGCGTACCTCGTCAACTCGTTCGAGGGCGACGCCTCGCCCTTCGACGTGCTCGACGGCGAACAGCCCGAGGGCACCCACGGCTGGCTCGTGCGCGGCCGGGAGCGAACGGCAGTGCCGCAGCCCCGCGGCGGGCACGCGGACTTCTACACCGCCGTCGCCGACTGGCTCGCCGGTGAGGCCGAGGTTCCCGTCGACCCCGCCGACGCCGTCCGGACCGCGGAGGTCCTGGACGCGGCCCGGGTCTCGGCCAAGGAGGGGCGGCTCGTCGACGTGTGAGCCGACCGCTGCGTCCCGCCGGGCTGGTCCAGGTTCTGAACTATGCATTCGGTTCTTCACCCACAGGCTGTTTGATTCGGCAAATCCTGTGGATAAAGGGCGGGCTCCGAACGACGGGGTTCTCATGAACGGGTGCACTACATCGAATCTGCGGAACTGGTCCGCGTAGCCGTCCCCACCGAGGCCGCGGCACGGGACCTCCTGGTGCGCCGACTGGACACCCTCGCGACACTTGACCACCCACACCTCGTGCCGCTCATCGCGATCTCCCCGAACGGCCCGGACAACCTCGACGTCCGGCTGTCGCGGACGGGGGCGGTCGACCTGCCGACCGCCGTCGGCTCACGGGGACCCCTGACTGCCGCTGAGGGCTCGGGGATCACGGTCGCGATCGCGCAGGCGCTCGCCGCGCTGCACAGCGTGGGACTCGTCCACGGCGGCGTCCGGCCGACGGACGTGCTGCTGCGCACCGACGGCAGCGCGATGCTGCGGCCGCGCGTGACGCTCCCGGACCACAGCGACGACCCGGTCGACGTCACGTCCCTTGCCACGCTCGTGGAGTCGGTGCTGGGCTTCCCCGGCCCCAGCCTGAACTCCGAGGCCGACGAGGCGCTGCGGGCCGTGCTGGCCCGCGCCCGTGCGGAGGACCCGCGCGACCGGCCCGAGCCGGGCACGCTCGCGGCGCTCGCGCACGACGCCGTGCAGCCCGAGCCGGTTCGGCTCCCGCACGGTTCGGCGCTGGTCTCGGCCGCGCTCAGCGGCCCGGTCCCCATCGCGGGCCATGTGCCGCTCGGCGCCCACACGCCGTCGGCCTGGCGCTCGGCGGCCAAGACGCTGACCGGGTCCATCGCCGCGGTGGACGCCAGGTCCTGGGCGGCGACGGCGCGGCGTCGGGCGACGATGCCGGTCACCGGTCGTTCCAGCGGGACGACGCGGCCGGGCGAGAAGGCCGCTCAGTCGCGGATCAACTCCGGCTCCGTGTTCGCGACGGCCATGATCGCGGCCGGGCTCATCGCGGGGATCACGGTGGGGGTCACGGCCCTTCCCGAGGTGTTCGGCGGCGAGGAGCCGGCGGCCGCGGCGCCGTCGCCGGAGGCCTCGGCCCAGACCTGGGGCGGCATCAGCCCGGTGGCCAACGCCAAGGACCCGGCCGGAGCGGCGGTCGAGCTCACCGAGCGCCGCCTCGCGCTGCTGGCGGGTGCCGTGTCCGACATCAGCACCGTCAACGTGGAGGGCTCGCCGGCCTACCTGGCCGACCAGCAGGTCCTCGACGAGCTCGAGCAGAACAAGGCACAGGTGGTCGGCGCGTCCGCAGAGGTGCAGTCGACGGAGCTCGTGACGATGGGCCCCGGTGCCGCATCGGACCTGCACAGTGCGACCACTACGTCGCGCAGCAGCACGTCCGAGATGTCGGCCACCAAAGGGGAGCAGCCCGCCGGGAAAGTGCTCATCGAGGCGGTGGTCCGGATCCAGTACACGATCACCGCACACATGCAGGTGTCCGACAGCGGTGAGACGGCGGTACCCGCATCGCAGGAGTCGGCCGACCTGACCCTGGTATGGACGCCGGGTGGCTGGCGGGTCAGCGAGGTGCGCTGACCCCGCTCAGCGCTCCACGACCCAGCGGGCCGCGTCGTCAGGGTTCGCGTGCGCCCAGGCGAAGCCCGTCCGGTTCAGCACGCCGGGGACGACCCGCTGGGACGCCACGAGGTCGTCGGCGAACTGCCCGATGGCGATCCGTAAGGCGAACCGGGGCACCACCAGGGCCGCGGGCCGGTGCAGGGCCTCGGCGAGCGCAAGGGTCATGGCCCGGTTCGTGGTGGGTTCGGGGGCCACGGCGTTGACGGGGCCGCGGACGTCCGTGCTGATGACGTGACGGATCGCCGCGACCTCGTCGGCCAGGGTGATCCAGCTCCACCACTGGCGGCCGCTGCCGAGCGGCCCGCCGACGCCGAGGCGGAGCAGCGGCAGCAGCTTGCCGAGCGCGCCGCCCGACGGCGTCAGCACCAGGCCGCTGCGCAGCCAGACGACGCGCGCCCCGGCCTCGGCGGCTGGCGCGGTGGCGTTCTCCCACGCCTTGACCAGGTTCGCCAGAAAGTCGTCCCCGCGCTCCGACGCCTCGGTGAGGACCTCGTCCCCGCGGTTCCCGTACGCCCCGACCGCTGAGCTGTTGACCAGCACGGGCGGGGTGTCCAGCCGCGCGATCGTGCGGGCGAGCAGGCTCGTGGTGGTGGTGCGCGAGCCGACGAGCGTCTGCTTGTAGGCCCGGGTCCAGCGGTGGTCGCCGATCCCGGCACCGGCCAGGTTCACGACGGCGTCCGCGCCCTCCAGGGCGACCCGGTCCAGCTCGCCGGTCCGCGGGTCCCACTGCACGTCCCGGACGCCGGCCACGGCGGGGTCCTCGTGGGACGCGCGGGAGCCGTCGGACGGTGCGGCACCACGGCGTATCAGGCGCCGCACGGCGTGCCCGCGGGCGACGAGGTCCGCGACCAGCGCGGAGCCGATCAGACCGTGCGAGCCGGCCACCACTACGTCCATGCGGTGAACTTACAGCGTGCCCGGACCGGGCGCGGCCCGCCGGACTTGCCCACCGGACTTGCCCGCCGGACATGCGAGCCGGCAGACGACTGCGGCCGGTTCCGAACCCGGAACCGGCCGCAGTCGACTGCTTGGTGCTACTCGCTAGAAGCTCCGGTCGGCGCTACCCGGCCGACCCGAGGGTCTCCGTCAGAGACCGACCTCCGACTCGAACGCGCCCTCCTCGACCCGGTTCTTGATAGCGGTGAGGAAGCGGGCGGCGTCCGCGCCGTCGACCAGCCGGTGGTCGTAGGACAGGAAGATGTACGCCATGGAGCGCACCGCGATGCTCTCGTTGCCGTCGGCGTCGGTCACGACGACGGGGCGCTTCGTGATGGTGCCGGTGCCCAGGATGGCCGCGTGGCCGACCGGGACGATCGGCGTGTCCATGAGGGAGCCGCCCGAGCCCGTGTTCGTGATGTTGAATGTCGAGCCCGACAGCTCGTCCGGGCCCACCTTGTTGCCCCGCGTGCGAGCGCCCAGGTCCTGGATCTGCCGGGCGATGCCGGCCAGGTTCAGGTCGCCCGCGTTCTTGATGACCGGGACCACGAGGCCACGCTCGGTGTCGACGGCGATACCGACGTTCTCCGAGGCGTGATAGGTGATCTCGCCCTTCTCGGTGTCGATGGTGGCGTTGATCTTCGGGTACGCCTTGAGCGCCTCGACGGCGGCCAGCGTGAAGAACGGCAGGAACGTCAGCTTGGCGCCCTCGCGCGCGGCGAACGACGCCTTGGCCTTGGCCCGGAGCTGCGCGACGCGGGTGACGTCGACCTCCATGACCGTGGTCAGCTGGGCCTGCGTCTGCACCGCCTCGAGCATCCGCTCGGCGACGATCTTGCGCAGACGCGACATCTTCTCGGTGGTGCCACGCAGCGGCGACACCTCGAGCTTTGCCGGGGCCGACGGCGCGGCGGTCGCCGCCGGGGCCGTGGTCGCTGCAGGTGCGGCGGCGGGTGCCGGAGCAGCCTTGGCCTCGGCCGCGGCGAGCACGTCCTCCTTGCGGATCCGGCCGCCGACGCCGGTACCCGTCACCTCGGCGACGTCGACGCCCTTCTCCGCGGCGAGCTTGCGCACTAGCGGGGTCAGGTACGAGCCGATCGTGCGACCGGCCGACGCCGGGGCGGCGGCGGGCGCGGGAGCAGGGGCGGCGGGCGCGGGAGCCGGGGCCGCCGCGACCGGAGCCGGTGCGGGTGCGGGTGCCGGGGCAGGCGCGGGTGCCGGAGCGGGTGCAGCCGGGGCGGGAGCCACCGGTGCCGGAGCAGCTTCGGCGACAGGAGCAGGGGCCGGAGCGGCGGGGGCCGGGGCAGCTGCCGGAGCGGCGGCGGCCGGAGCGGCAGCGCCCGAGCCGATGAGCGCCAGGACGGCGCCGACCTCGACGGTCTCGTCCTCCTTGACCAGGATCTGCTGGAGCGTGCCGGCGACGGGCGACGGGATCTCGGTGTCGACCTTGTCGGTAGACACCTCGAGCAGCGGCTCGTCGACGGCGACCTCCTCACCGACCTCCTTGAGCCAGCGCGTCACGGTGCCCTCGGTGACCGACTCGCCCAGCGCGGGCAGCGGGACCTCGGTACCCGCCCCGGCCGGGGCCGGGGCCTCAGCGGGAGCGGCGGCGGGGGCAGGCGCGGGAGACTCCTCCGCGGCGGGCGCCTCGGCAGGAGCGGGCTCGGCAGGCTCGGCCACCTCCGGCGTCGGCTCGGGGGCGGGGGCCTCGGCGACGGCCGGCTCGGCGGCGGGCGCGGCCGGGGCGGCACCCGAACCGGAGCCGTCGCCGATGACGGCGAGGGTGGTGCCGACCTCCACGGTGTCGTCCTCCTGGACGAGAATCTGCTCGAGGACGCCGGCGATGGGCGACGGGATCTCGGTGTCGACCTTGTCGGTCGACACCTCGAGCAGCGGCTCGTCGACGGCGACCTCGTCGCCGACAGCCTTGAGCCAACGGGTGACAGTGCCCTCGGTAACGGATTCGCCGAGGGCCGGCAGCTGCACGTTCTCAGACATGACCTGCAGGGTCTCCTTTGTCGTTTGGTCAGTTGTGGGCGTGCAGAGGCTTGCCGGCCAGCGCCATGTGTGCCTCTCCGAGTGCCTCGTTCTGGGTGGGATGTGCGTGGACGAGCGAGGCGACGTCCTCAGGGAACGCCTCCCAGCCCACGATGAGCTGGCCCTCGCCGATCAGCTCGCCCACACGCGAGCCGATCAGGTGCATGCCGACCACGGGTCCGTCCTTGCGGCGCACCAGCTTCGCGAAGCCCTGGGTACCCAGGATCTTGCTCTTGCCGTTGCCCGCGAGGTTGTACTCGATGGTCTCGACCTGGTCCGGTCCGTACAGCTCGGCGGCCCGCGCCTCGGTGACGCCGACGGACGCCACCTCGGGCTCGCAGTAGGTGACGCGCGGGATCCCCGCCTCGTCGATCGGTGCGGGCGAGAGGCCCGCGATCTGCTCGGCCACGAAGATGCCCTGCGCGAACCCACGGTGGGCCAGCTGCAGGCCCGGCACGATGTCGCCGACGGCCCAGACCTGCCCGCCGGCCGGCGTCGCGACGCCGGTACGGAGCAGCTCGTCGGTCAGGACGAAGCCGCGGTCGATGCGCACGCCGGCCGCCTCGAACCCGAGGTCGGCGGTCCGCGCACCACGCCCGACGGCGACGAGCAGCAGCTCGGCGTCGAACGTGGTGCCCGACTCGAGCTCGACCTGGACGCCGTCGTCGGACTGCTTGACCTGGGCGAAGCGATCGCCCAGGGAGAACTTGATGCCGCGCTTGCGGAACGCCCGCTCCAGCGCCTTCGAGAGGGCGGCGTCCTCGTTCGGGACGAGGTGCGGCAGCGCCTCGACGATCTGCACGTCGGCGCCGAAGGACTTCCAGACGCTCGCGAACTCGACGCCGATCACGCCGCCGCCGAGCACCACCACGGACTTCGGCACGGTGTCGAGCGTGAGTGCCTGGTCGGACGTGATGACGCGGCCGCCGAGCTCCAGGCCGGGCAGGCTCCGGGCGTACGAGCCGGTCGCGAGCACCACGTGGGTGCCGGTGTAGCGGGCCGCCGTGCCGTCCGGGGCCGTGACCTCGACGACGCCGGGTGCCGCGAGCGTGCCGTGCCCCTCGACGACGGTGATCTTCCGGGAGGCGATCAGCCCCTGCAGACCCTTGTAGAGGCCGGCGACCACGGAGTCCTTGTAGGCGAGCACACCCGGCATGTCGATGCCGTCCAGCGAGGAACGGACGCCGAACTGCGCGCCGTGCGTGGCGGCGTCGGCCACCTCGGCCGCGTGCAGGAGCGCCTTCGTGGGGACGCAGCCCACGTGCAGGCAGGTGCCACCCAGCTTGGCCTCTTCCACGAGGGCCACGCTCAGACCGAGCTGTGCCGCCCGGAGCGCGGTGGCGTAGCCGCCGCTTCCTCCGCCGAGCACGACGACGTCGAACGTGGCCGGATTGTCATGCGTAGGCACGTGCTGGCTCCTCGTTGACTGCGTTGACTCTGCGGGCGACCCTGCAAACGATCCATCAGGCTGCGTGCAGATAGTTGGTACCGCATGCCATCTTGACACTTCAGCGGGCGTGACCCCAATCGTGTACCCGGCTTGACGGGTGTGACCGTGGCGACATTGACGGGCGGGCTTGCGGTGTGGGGCGGGTGGGCTTGCGGGGTGGGGTGGGTGGGCATGCGATAGAACTGTGAGTTTCCCTGGATCTGCGTGGAGATGCCTAGGACACTGCGGGTCTCGCTAGTACCCTCGTTCCATGCCCCGCCAGTCCCGTAGCTCGCTCGCGCGTTTCTTCCAGCGACGGTCCACTCCCGGCAGCGGACCGCGCCCCAGCGGCAACGACGCGCGCCGTCAGACCGTGGCGCACCTCGGTGAGTTCATCGGGTCGCGTGTCGGTGTCGAGGCCTACGTGGAGCCCCCGACCGCGCAGATCCCCAGCACCATCCTGCTCGTGGCGAGCACGGGGGAGTGGACCCGACGCCGGGTGCCCGACGAGCGCACCGCGTTCGACATCGCGAACCAGCTCGGGGTGCCGGTGTACAACGTCCGGTTCACCGGCTACCCCCAGCGGATGCGCGACTGGAACAGCGCCCAGCGCAAGTCGAAGTAGCAACCCCTACTTCGCCGCGGCGCGGCCCTCGAGGAAGCTGATCAGGGTGCGGACGCCCACGCCGGTGCCGCCCCCGGGCGTGTAGCCGTGCGCGCCGCCCTCGTTGAAGGCCGGGCCGGCGATGTCCAGGTGGGCCCACGGGTGGTCGCCCACGAAGGTCTTCAGGAACAGGCCGGCGTTGAGCATGCCGCCCCAGCGCGGCCCCGAGTTCGCGACGTCGGCCACCTTGGACTTGATGTTCGACTTGAGCTCCTCCGGGAGCGGCATCGGCCAGAACAGCTCGCCCGTGGCGTCGGCGGCGGCCTTTACCTCGTCGCGCACCTCGTCGGTGCCCATGACGGCGGAGGTGCGGGTGCCGAGCGCGACCATCTGGGCGCCCGTGAGGGTGGCGATGTCGAGTACGACGTCGTGGCCGTCCTCGACGGCGGACACCAGGCCGTCGGCCATGACCACGCGGCCCTCGGCGTCGGTGTTCAGCACCTCGACGGTCTTGCCGCCGTAGATGGTGATGACGTCGGCGGGGCGCTGCGCGTTGCCGCCCGGCATGTTCTCGGCGAGGCAGAGGTAGCCCGTGACGGCGACCGGCAGGTTCAGCTTCGCGGCGGCGACCACTGTGGACAGGACGGCGGCGGCGCCGGCCATGTCGGACTTCATGGCCTCCATGCCGGCGGCCGGCTTGATCGAGATGCCGCCCGAGTCGAACGTGATGCCCTTGCCCACGAGCGCGACCTTCGCGCTCGGCTTGGCCGGCGTGTAGGCGACCTTGACGAGGCGCGGCCCGCGGGTCGAGCCCTGCCCGACGGCCGTGAGCCCGCCGTAGCCGCCCGACGCGAGCTGCTTGTCGTCCAGGACGGTCACCTTGACCTGCTTCACGTTCTTGGCGGCGGTCTTCGCGGCGTCGGCGAACGTGGCCGGGTACAGCTCGTTGGGTGCGGTGTTGACCAGGTCGCGGGCGCCGTGGACGGCCGCGGCGACGATCTCGGCGCGCTCGGCGGCGACCTTGGCCTTCGCGTTCTTGTGCAGCGGGGTGAGGATCTCGAGCGCGGCGACCGGGTCCTTGCCGTTCTTCGCGTCCTTCCCGGCGTCCTTGCCGGTGCTGCGGTAGCGGTTGAAGGCGTAGGCGCCAAGCAGCGCGCCCTCGGTGACGGCGGTGATCTCGGCGTCGTCGGAGGCCGGCAGCGCGATGGCGGCGGACTTGAGGCCCGCCAGCTCGCGCGTCGCGGCGCCCGCGGCGCGGCGCAGGGTCTCGGTGTCGAAGGTGCCGTCCTCGCCGCGCTCACCCAGGCCGGTCAGGACCAGCACGTCGGCGGCGAGCTTGGGGCCCGCGGGGATCCTGCGGACCTCGTCGCGCGCGCCGGTGACGCCGAGCTGCGGCGCGAGCGTCTCGAGCTGCGTCAGCAGGTCCGTGGGGAGGAGGTCGGAGACGACGGCTACGCCGTCCGACGTCTGGGCGGTCGCCACCACTAGCGCTTCGGCCTTCACGGCGGTGGGATTCTTGCTGGAGAGGGTCACGTCGGTCACGAGGCCGATCGTATCCCGGGCCTCTGACTCCCGGTCCTGTGGGCTGGGCGAAGGCCGGGCGGGGGCTGGGCGCCGCCCGAAGAGGCGCAGGTCACGCAAGGTCCGATTGCCGCCCCGCAGGTGCTGCCCGGTAGTCTGCGGGACGTGATCCTTGCCCTCCTGCTCCTCGTGGTCGCGCTGTGCGTGGTCCTGGCCGGGTGGGCCGGCTGGTTCGTGGCCCGTGACCGCGCGGTCATCCTGAACCAGCTGTGGGGCGGGGCCGCGATCGAGTTCTTCGTGCTGGTGCAGGGCGTCGTCGCGATCGTGCAGGGCGCCACCGGCGCCGGTGCGAGCGACCCGCTGTTGTTCTGGGGCTACTACGCCACCACCCTGGTGATCCTGCCGGTCGCCGCCGCGTGGGCGTTCGCCGAGCGCACCAAGTGGAGCTCGGTGGTGCTGCTGGTGGCGTCCCTGACGGTGGCCTTCCTGGAGTGGCGCATGTGGCAGATCTGGACGGGGGCCTGATGACGGAACGGACAGGCGGACGGCGGACCGGGCGGGGCTTCGGCCGCGTGCTGGTGACCGTGTACGGGATCCTGGCGTTCGCAGCCCTCGGCCGGTCGTCCTACGAGCTGGTCGTGAAGTTCGGCGAGGCGCCCGTGGCGTACACGCTGTCGACGCTCGCGGCCGCCGTGTACGTGGTCGCGACGTTCGCGCTCGCGATCGGCACCCCGGCCTGGCGGGTGACCGCCTGGATCACCGTCGGGATCGAGGCGGTAGGCGTCGTCACGGTCGGCGCGCTGTCGCTCGCCGACCCGGACCTGTTCGGCGAGTCGACCGTCTGGTCCGGGTTTGGCCAAGGCTACGGTTACGTGCCGTTTGTCCTGCCCTTCGTGGGGTTGTGGTGGCTATGGCGGACGTCGCGCAGCACGTCCGAGGAGAGGACTGCATGAGCTGGCCGTACTCGTTGTTGTTCAACGGCGCCTTCCGTCGAATGGATCCGGAACGTGCGCACGAGCTCGCGTTCTCGATGATCGAGCGTGCGGGGAAGGTGCCGGTGCTACGCGACATCGTGCAGGGCGCCGTCGCCCCCTACCTGGGCCAGCGCTCCGGGGGACCGGGCAGCGTGCGGCTCTTCGGCCGGGTGGTGCCCGCGCCGTTCGGCCTGGCCGGAGGGTTCGACAAGAACGCGCGAGCGGTCCGCGGCCTGACGATGCTCGGCTTCGGGTTCGTCGAGATCGGCACCGTCACCGCGCGCCCGCAGCCCGGCAACGAGAAGCCGCGCATGTGGCGCGAGCTGGACGTGCGGGGCGTGCGCAACCGGATGGGCTTCAACAACGAGGGTGCCGCGGTCGCGGCGGACCGGCTGCGCGCGCTGCGCCGCACCGCCGCGGGGCGCGCGATCGTCGTCGGCGCAAACATCGGCAAGTCCAAGGTGACGCCGCCCGAGGACGCCGCCGCCGACTACGCGACGTCGGCCCGGCTGCTGGCTCCCTGGGCGGACTACCTCGTGGTCAACGTCTCGTCCCCGAACACCCCGGGCCTGCGCGACCTGCAGGCCACCGAGTCGCTGCGCCCCATCCTGCAGGCGGTGCGCGCCGCCGCCGACGAGGCCAACGCCACCGTGTCCACGGGTGCCGGGCGGCGCGTCCCGCTCCTGGTGAAGATCGCCCCCGACCTCGCGGACGAGGACATCGACGCCGTCGCCGACCTCGCCCTCGAGCTGGGGCTGGACGGCGTCGTCGCCGTCAACACGACGATCGGCCACGACCGCGGTCCCGGCGGGCTGTCCGGCCCGCCGCTGCTGGGCCGGGGCATCGAGGTGGTCGCGCGGCTGCGTGAGCGGCTCGGGACCGGTCCGGTAATCATCGGCGTGGGCGGCATCACCCGCGCCGACGACGTCCGCGCCTACCTGCGTGCCGGGGCCGATCTGACCCAGGGTTACACGTCATTCGTCTACGAGGGGCCGCTGTGGGCGTCGCGGATCAACCGCGCGCTGACCCGCTCGGCCGGCTCGACAGCTAGTGGGAGGTACGAGTGATCCGTCCGCAGTGGGAGTGGGCCCTGGACGACGCCGAGGGGCGTCTCCTGAGCGAGCCCGTCACGCCCGTCTTCACCGCGCAGTACGACGCCGAGCAGTGGCTCGGCGAGCACTGGCGCGAGCTGGCCGAGGCCGGTGCGGTGCAGGCGACCCTGCTGCACGACGGCACCCGGGCCGCGCCGGGCGTGGACCTGCGGACCCCCTGAGCCGGTGGCAACGGGCGGCATGATGGTCCGATGGACCTCGCTGCCGCCGAAGCCGCCCCGAACCAGCTCGCCCCAAACCAGGCCAGGGCACGCTTTCGTGCCGGGCTGCGGGTGCCGACGTCGGGCTGGTCCGCGGGCTGGACCCAGGCCAACCTGATCGCCCTGCCGCGCGCCGACGCGTACGACTTCCTGCTGTTCGCGCAGCGCAACCCCAAGCCGTGCCCGGTGCTGGACGTGACCGAGCCCGGGCAGACGTCGGCGTCGATCTTCGCGGGCGACCTGCGCACCGACCTGCCCGCCTACCGGGTGTATCGCGACGGCGAGCTGGTCGAGGAGCTCACCTCCGTCACGCATCTCTGGCGCGACGACCTGGTCACCTTCCTGGTGGGCTGCAGCTTCACCTTCGAGGCCGCGCTGCTCGATGCCGGGGTGCCCGTGCGGCACATCGAGGCCGGCTCCAACGTGCCCATGTATCGCACCGACCGGGAGTGCCGGCCGGCGGGAGCCCTGTCGGGGCCGCTCGTGGTGTCGATGCGACCGGTCCCGGCGAGCCAGGTGGCCGACGCCGTCCGGATCACCTCGCGGTATCCCGCCGTCCACGGCGCGCCCGTGCACGTGGGTGACCCGGCGGCGCTGGGCATCGCCGACCTGGCGGTCCCGGACTTCGGGGATCCGGTGGAGGTGCGCGACGGCGAGATTCCCGTGTTCTGGGCCTGCGGGGTAACCCCGCAGGCGGCGGTGATGCGGTCGCACCCGTCGTTCGCGATCGGCCACGCGCCGGGGCACATGGCGATCACGGACGCCCGGGACTCGGCGTACGTCGTGCCGTGACGTGCCGTGCCGTGACGTGCCGTGCCGTGCCGTGCCGTGCCTGGCCTGGCCTGGCCTGGCCTGGCCTGGCCGGGCCGGGCCTAGCCGTGCCGGGCAGAGCCGCCCGGCTCACGCCGAGGGGAGCACCGCGCGGGCCTCGGTCAGGGCAGCGTCGACGACTGCTCGCTCGCCAGGCGTGAGGTCGGGTGCGGCGAGGTCGAGCGCGGCACTCTCAGGGCGAGCAGGATCGGGGGTGGCGGGGCCGGCCGCGGCGAGGCCCGCGAGCCGGGCGTAGGCCGACCGGGCAGCCGCCTCGTCCCCGGTCCGAACGCACAGCTCGACGAGGTAGGCGAGCGCCGGCGCCAGCTCGGCCACCGGGAGGGCGGGCGCGTCCGGGCCAGGCGCGCGGCGCAGCGCGCCGGCGAGGATCTTCCGCGCCTGCACCGTGTCGCCATGGGAGTCCGCCTGCACGACGGCGGCGTCGAGCGCCCACGTGACCGGTCCGGCCCCCGGCGTCGGCGTCCACTGGGTGACGTCGCCGTCCGGGGCGACCGGGCCGGCGTCGGGCGCGGCGGCACGGGTGACCCGCACCCAGTTGCCCGCCGGGTCGACCAGGCTGAATCCGGACAGGCCCGCGTTGTTCGCCCGCCGCCGCGGGCGCGTGATCCGCGGGAACCCGCTGACCGGCAGCCGCCCGAACCGCTCGCGCAGACCGGCGGCGAACAGGTCGTAGAGCGGCTCGGTGTCCGGGACGGCCACAGCGCACGTCGAGTGGGACTGCTCGGGGTCCCAGTCGGGCATCCCGTAGTAGTGGAGTGCGATCCCGCCGAGCTCCAGGGCCACGTACGGGTTGGGGCGGCGCTGCCGGTACGTCACCTTGAGGCCGAGGCCGCTCCAGAAGTCGGCCATCGCGCCGACGTCCCCGCACGGCAGCATGGGGACCATGACGGCGGCGCCCGCCACGGCCTCGATCGAGGCGTCGCTCGGGACATCGGCCGGGGCCTCGCTCACGGCGGCACGTTCGGAGTCGGTCATTGCCTCAGCCTGCCAGACGGCACGGACCTGTCCGGGGTCTGCGGGGGTGTGGGCCGGGGCGCCGTCGGCCCGGCGGCCGTCGGTCCGTCGGCAGGGGGAGCCACGGGGCTCTCCCGGAGCCCGAACCGGTCGTGCAGGGCCCGCAACGGACGCGGGGACCACCAGCTCGCCCGTCCGGTGAGGCGCAGGGCGGCGGGTACGAGCACACCGCGGATGAGGGTCGCGTCGACCGCGACGGCCAGCGCCATGCCGATACCAAGCTGCTGCATGAACGACACCTCGCTGGACGCGTAGACGGCAAACGACGCGGCCAGGATGAGGGCGGCGGCCGTGACGAGCGGGGCCGAGCGCGCGATCCCGGCGGGCACCGACCCGACGACGTCACCGGTACGCGCGTACTCCTCCTGGACGCGGGCCAGCAGGAACACCTCGTAGTCCATGCTCAGCCCGTAGGCGATGCAGAACATCAGCAGCAGGATGCTGGGCTCGACCACGCCCGTGGGGGTGAACCCCAGCAGGCCTGCGAGCGCGCCGTCCTGGAAGCCCCACACGACCACGCCGAACATGACCGACAGCGAGAGCAGGTTCAGCACCATCGCGGTCAGCGGCGCGACGACGCTGCCGGTCATGACGAACAGGATCACGAAGGTCACGGCGAGGATGAGCGCCGCCACGAGGGGCAGGCGGTCGACGATGCCGTCGCGGTAGTCCGCGAGCTCCGCCGGGTATCCGCCCACGACGACGTCGAACGGCGCCTCCGCGCCGCGCACCGCCCCGACCAGCCCGACGGGGTCGTCCGCCAGGCGTTCGCTGGTAGGCAGAACGGAGAGCCGGGTCGCGGCGCCGGACTCGAACTGCGGCGGGCCTTCGTGCGGCCCACGAGGCCGCGTTCGACGTCGCCGACGTCGCGCGCCTGACGCCGGGCGAGACGATCGACCGGGTGATCGACCCGATCCTCGCCTTCAACCTGGCCAACCCGGGATTCAAGGCGCTGTCCGCGCGTCCCGACATGCCGCCCGGCCTGGCGGCTGCGGCCCGGCCGATCCACGAGGCGCTGCTGGGCCGGGTGGCCCGGCTCCTGGAGACGCGGTTCCCCGGGCGTTCGGCCGTTGAGCTGAACCTGGCGGCGCAGCTGATGATCCAGGTCTTCCAGGCGGCCATGCCTTCGATCACCACCGCCGAGGCGAGCGACCGGCCGATGATCGTCGCCGAGGTGAAGCGGATGCTGAGCGCCTACCTCAAGGAGCTGGCGGGAAGGGATCCGGCGGGAACGGAGTCGGCGGCGCGCTGACCCTTCGCGACCCGCCCCCACGCCCGGACCAGCCGCGGCACGGCCTCGGTCAGCTCCGCGGGCGACCGCGTGAAGGTGAGCCGCACGCGTGAGGTGGCGCCGGCGCTGTCGGGGCTGAAGATCGGCCCGGCCGCGACGAGCGCGCCCTCCGCCGCAGCCGCCCCCGCGAAGGCCTGCGCGACCGGCAGGCCCAGGTCGACCCAGCAGAACAGCCCGCCCGGCGGCGTCGGAACGTCCCAGGGCAAAGCTTCCCGGAGCCGGTGGACGAGGAGATCGCGCCGCTCGCGCAGCATGCGACGCCGGCCGGCCATGACCTCGGCGCGGCGCCCGAGCAGCTCGGTCACGGCGAGCTGCTCCAGCACGGCCGTGGCGATGTCCGCCGACTGCCGCGCCCGCGCGAGGTGTGCGATCACCTGCGGGTGCGCCCGGACCCACCCCACGCGTAGCCCGCCCCAGAACGCCTTCGAGGCCGACCCCACCGACACCACGTGCGGCGACGTACCGTCCCCGGCGAAAGCGGGCGGCGTCTCGTCGCCCGACCAGTCGCCGGACAGGCCGAGCTCGACGAGCGTCTCGTCACCCACGACGGTGACGCCGTACCGGTCGGCGATCTCCCGGACCGCCGCCCGTTCGTCGCCGGACATGACGAAGCCCGTCGGGTTCTGGAAGTCCGGCACGAGATACACGAGCCGTGGCCGGGAGCGGCGCACGGTCGAGGCGAGCAGGTCGACGTCGAGCGGCCCGGTGGGCACGCCGACCACGCGGCCCCCGGCGTCGCGCATGGCCTCCATGGCGTGGAAATAGGTGGGCGACTCCACCACCGCCCGGTCGCCCGGGTGCAGGTGCGTGTGCGCGAGCAGGGAGATCGCCTGCTGGGCGCCGGTGGTGACGAGGATCTCGTCGGCAGTGGTCGGCACGCCGCGCTCGCGGTAGCGGGCGGCGATCGCCTCGCGCAGCGGCGCGAGGCCGTAGGGCTCGTACCCGCCCGAGTCGAGATAGGCGGGCAGCCCCTCCAGGGCGCGCGCGAACGCCTCGTGCAGCTCGGGTGGCGCGGGCGGCGTCGCCTGCCACAGGTCCAGGTGCCCGACGCCGGACCGCCCGCCGGCCGGCGTCGCGCCCCGCAGGGCGTCGTCGGCCACGGGGGCGTCGCCGCCGGCCGGTCTGCCCGGCCCCGGCCCGGCGGCGCGCTGCGGCAGCGTGGTGACCGTGCCCGACCCGACGCGGCTGACCGCGAAGCCGAGCTCTCGGAGCCGCGCGTACGCGCCGGACGTCGTGGTGCGCGAGACGCGGAGCGTTGCCGCGAGCTCGCGCTCGCTGGGCAGGCGGGTGTGCGGCGCGAGCGTGCCGGACAGGACGGCGGCGCGCAGCGCGTCGGCGAGGGCGACGTAGGCCGGTCCGCCCGCGTGCCACGTGCCGAGCAGGCGGGCGGTGGTGGCGGGGGAGAGCTGGCGCAGCACGGTGGGAATCGCGGCGGACATGGGGCCACTGTTGCGCGATTGGCCATGGATGACAAGGCCAATGCCCCGCACCATGGGTGCATGACGACGACCACCGGCCGCCCGGCCGAACACGGCCCAGGCCCCGCGGCCGCATCCGCCGAGCAGGGTCCCGCACCCGTCCTGATGCACCCCGCGCGCCGTGGCGTACAGCTCCTGCTCGGGCTCGTGGGCTTCGGTGTCGCCACGGCGATGATGCTGCACTCGGGCCAGGGCGCGATGCCGTGGGCGGTGCTGGACCAGGGCATCGTGGACCGCACGGGCCTGGCCTACGGGTGGGTGGTGCTCGGGATCGGGCTGCTGGTGATGCTCGCGTGGATCCCGCTGCGTCAGAAGCCGGGCATCGGGACGATCGCCAACATCATCGTGATCAGCCTGGTGATCGACCCGGCCCTGTGGGCGCTGGAGTGGCTGCTGCCCGCCCCGGCCCTCCCGGCGGGGATCGGTCTGGCCCTGGGCGGGACCGTGCTCCTCGGGGTGAGCACCGCCGCGTACGTGGGGGCCCGGCTCGGGCCGGGGCCGCGCGACGGGCTGATGACCGGGGTGGTGCAGCTGACCGGCTGGCCCGTCTGGCTGGTCAAGACCGTGATCGAGGTCACGGTGGTGGTGGTCGGGGTGCTGCTGGGCGGCACGTTCGGCTGGGCGACCGTGGTGTTCGCCTTCGGCGTCGGCCCCGTGGTGCAGATCGCCGCGCGGTGGCTGGCGCCGCGTGGTCTCGTGGGGTAGGTGCGCCGGTCTCGCCGTCGGCCGATAAACCTGCGAGCCTCGTTGATCGTGGTGGGGGATATGAGCACCGACACAGAAGAGACGCCGGTTCGCCTGGCTTTGCTGGCGCCGGGGCGGGCTGCCACTCACCATAGGGGCATGGCCAGCGAAGACGTCGTTGCCCGGGCGGGGATCCGTGCCATCCTGCCCGGGCCCGTGTCGCGGATAGCGTGCGGCGCGCTGCTCGTCGCCGTCATCCGGGTGACCGGCGACGTGTTTCCGGGGGAGCCCTGCTGGCCGCGGGCGTGCTGCGCAAGCTCCATCGCACGACGGCGGGTGCGGGCCTCCCGCAGTGACGTCACGGAGGCCCCCTTTCCCGAACTGGGCCCATCACCGGGTTCGATTCGATTCGACGGTTTGTCATAGGGTGTCCGCATGGTCAACTACCGGTACCTCGGCAACAGTGGTCTCAAGATCTCGGAGATCACCTACGGCAACTGGCTCACCCACGCTTCGCAGGTGGAGAACGACGTCGCTGCGGCGTGCGTCCGCGCCGCCCTCGACGCGGGCATCACGACCTTCGACACCGCTGACGCGTACGCGAACACGGCGGCGGAGCAGGTTCTCGGCGACGCGCTGAAGGGTGAGCGCCGCGCATCGCTGGAGATCTTCACGAAGGTCTACTGGCCCACCGGGCCCAAGGGCCCCAACGACGTGGGTCTGTCGCGCAAGCACATCATGGAGTCGATCAACGGCTCCCTGACGCGTCTCGGCACCGACTACGTCGACCTGTACCAGGCCCACCGGTTCGACGTGGAGACGCCGCTGGAGGAGACGATGCAGGCGTTCGCCGACGTCGTCCGCCAGGGCAAGGCCCTCTACATCGGTGTCTCCGAGTGGACCGCCGACCAGATCCGCGACGGCGCCGCCATGGCCAAGGAGCTCGGCTTCCAGCTGATCTCCTCGCAGCCGCAGTACTCGATGCTGTGGCGTGTCATCGAGGACGAGGTAGTGCCCGCCTCGAAGGAGGCCGGTGTCTCGCAGATCGTGTGGTCGCCCATGGCGCAGGGCGTGCTGTCCGGCAAGTACCTGCCGGGGCAGCCGGCGCCGGCCGGCTCGCGGGCCACGGACGAGAAGGGCGGCGCCCAGACGATCAGCCGCTTCATGACCGACGAGACCCTCGCCGCCGTGCAGAACCTCAAGCCGGTCGCCGACGAGCTGGGCCTGTCCATGGCGCAGCTCTCCGTCGCGTGGGTGCTGCAGAACGACAACGTGGCCGCCGCGCTCGTGGGTGCGTCGCGCCCCGAGCAGGTCGCGGAGAACGTGAAGGCGTCGGGTGTGACCATCCCCGCCGAGCTGATGAAGCAGATCGACGAGGCCCTGGCAGGCGTGGTCGTCCGTGACCCGGCCAAGACGCTCGAGGGCATGCCCAAGAAGCGCCCGGCCTGATCCGGCCTGACCTGCCGGGGTAGCTCCGAGGTAGTCCCTGGGAGCGACCCGGCGGGGGTGACACAACGAATCCGAGGTCGGTTGCTGTCAGTAGACGATGTCTACGCACAGCAACCGACCTCGGATTCGTTGTGTCACCCCGGGGCCGGACGTCGCGTCCGAGGCACCCGGGAGCCGGAGCTACTCCGGGTAGCTGCCGCGCTTCTTGCTCATCGGCTTCGGCAGCCGCGACCGGCGCAGCTGGTAGGCGCGCGTGATGGTGTACATCAGGAGGCCGCGCGGGACCTCGCCGAACTTGGCGGTCAGGCGCTTCTTCAGCGACCGCCACATGAGCCACGCATCGATGATCGTCAGGAACAGGAACCCGTACAGGCCGAGCATCACGACGATGCTGAGCTGCGGGTACTGCGTCGTGAAGAACGTCGCGAACAGGAAGATGAACGCGACCGGCAGGAAGAACTCGCCGAGGTTCCAGCGCGCGTCCACGAAGTCGCGCACGTACCGGCGCACCGGGCCCTTGTCCTTGGCCGGCATGTACTTCTCGTCGCCGGTCTGCATCGCCTGGTAGGAACGCTCCCGGTCGATGCGCGACTTCTCGCGCTGAGCCTTGCGCGCTGCCTTGCGGTCGTCCGGGACCAGCGGCCGCTTGTTCGCGGCCTGCGCGACGTTGCGCTTGGGCGTGGGCCGCCCCTTCTTGGGGGCGTCGCCCGACGGCGCTTCGGACGCGGCCGTCACCTCGTCGGGAGAGTCGCCGACGGGGGTCACGCCGTCCGGCGTCGAAGTCTTGCTACGGGAGAACACCTCCACAGCCTAATCGGTCCCGGCGGCGGCCCGCTGCGAGCCGTTAACGTGGGGGTCGTGACCATCGATACAACCGCGGCCCTCCGCGCCCGCGTCGCCGAGCAGTTCCCCGCCCTGCAGGCCGACCTCGAAGCACTCGTGCGCATCCCGAGCGTCTCGGCCGCCGCGTTCGACCAGGCGCACGTCGCCGCCAGCGCCGCCGCCACGGAGCAGCTCCTGCGCGACGCCGGCCTGCCCGACGTCCAGATCCTGTCCGCCCCGCGTCCCGATGGCACGCCGGGTGCGCCCGCCGTCGTCGCGCGCAGGCCCGCGCCCGAGGGCGCGCCGACCGTCCTCCTGTACGCGCACCACGACGTGCAGCCGCCGGGCGACTCCGCGACCTGGGAAACCGACCCCTTCGAGCCCACCCAGGTGGGGGAGCGGCTCTTCGGCCGCGGCGCGGCCGACGACAAGGCGGGCATCGTGGCCCACCTGGGTGCCCTGCGCGCCCTCGGCCTGCCCGACGGCGCAGACCTGCCCGTCGGCGTCACCGTCTTCCTCGAGGGTGAGGAGGAATCCGGGTCGCCGTCGTTCCGCGCATTCCTCGAGGCGCACCGCGACTTGCTCGCAGCCGACGTCATCGTCGTGGCCGACTCCACGAACTGGAAGGTGGGCGTCCCCGCCCTCACGACGTCGCTGCGCGGCCTGGTCGACGGCGACGTCGAGCTGCAGGTCCTGGAGCACGCGGTGCACTCGGGCATGTTCGGCGGCGCGGTGCTGGACGCCGTCACCCTGATGTCGCGCCTCGTGGCGACCTTCCACGACGATGCGGGCGACGTCGCGATCGAGGGCCTGGTCACCGCGCCCGAGCCGCAGGTCGACTACGAGGAGGCCGCGCTGCGGGCCGACTCCTCGCTGCTCGACGGCGTGGCGCTCGCCGGCACCGGCACGGTCTCCGGCCGGCTGTGGAGCAAGCCCGCGCTGTCCGTGATCGGCATGGACGTCACGTCGGTGGCCAAGGCCTCCAACACGATCGCGCCGAGCTGCACCGCCAAGATCTCGCTGCGCCTCGCCCCTGGCCAGGACCCGGTGGCGGCCGACGCGGCGCTCGCCGCGCATGTCGCGAAGCACGCGCCGTTCGGCGCGAAGGTCACCTGGCGCTCCGGCGAGCAGGGCAAGCCGTTCCTCGCGCCGGGCGACACCGCCGCGATGCGCGCGGCGCGCGCGGCGTTCACCGAGGCGTGGGGCACCGCGCCGGTCGACGTCGGCGTGGGCGGGTCCATCCCGTTCATCGCGGACCTGCTCGAGGTCTTCCCGGACGCCGCGATCCTCGTGACCGGTGTCGAGGACCCGGACTCGCGGGCGCACGGCGCGAACGAGTCGGTGCACCTGGGTGAGCTGCAGAAGGTAGTCCTGGCGGAGGCCCTGCTGCTGACAAAGATCGCCGAGGGCCTCTAACCCCTTTGTTGTGGGCGGGATCGTTGCGCCTGAACGGGCAGATACTCGCAACGATCCCGCCCACAACAAGAGGCGAGGCGGCTAGCTCGCCTTCGCGGCGGCCGGGCGGTGGGCGACGTCGATGGCCCGCGCCCACGCAGCGACGTCGTCGGGGAGCTCGGGGGACGGCAGGTCCTCGCCGGTCGCGTCCCGCACCACCTCGGACGGCGAGAGCCGGTTGCCCTTGCGGTCCAGGAACCGGCTGGCCACGTAACCGCGGGCGTACAGCGCCTGGCCGCGCGTGAACACCTGCTCCAGGTAGAAGACGCGCTCGTCCCAGCCCAGGATCCGGGTGGTGATCTCGAACCGGTCGAACGGCTGCAGGGACCGGCGGTACTTCATGGTCGACGCCGCGACCACCGGCGCCCAGCCCTTCGCGCGGGCGATCGGGTACATGCCGAGGTCGGCGATCTGGTTGTTCCGGGCCACGTCCATCATCTGCAGGTACGTGCCGTTGTTGACGTGCAGGTACGAGTCGA
Organism: uncultured Actinomycetota bacterium; assembly: GCA_963850545.1. Lineage (GTDB taxonomy): Bacteria > Actinomycetota > Actinomycetes > Actinomycetales > Cellulomonadaceae > Promicromonospora. The sequence goes on from CAWKLP010000001.1 coordinate 69,994, forward strand.
GGTCGAGGGGCCCGACGCGCATCCGGGTGACCGACGGATCGAGCAGGGTCTGTCCGGGGCGGGCCTTGCGGGGGAAGAGTCCGGTCCAGGTGAGCTGGAACATGCGAGCCATACGTCGAAGGTTATACCGAGAACCGGCAGTATCAGGTACTTGTTTCGAGGCTGGGACGGGTCAGCCGGCCGGGAACTGGATCGCTCTCCGCACCGACCGCGCCACCGCCGTCGTCTCCAGCCGTTCGACGAGGTGCAGCGCCATGTCGATGCCCGCTGACACACCCGCTGAGGTGACCACGTCGCCGTCGTCCACGTACCGCGCCTCGGTGTCCACGAGGATGCTCGGGTCCAGCTCGGTGAGCTCGTCGTAGTGCTCGTGGTGCGTCGTCGCGGGCCGCCCGGCCAGCAGACCGGCGGCCGCGAGCGGCAGGGCGCCCGTGCAGACGCTCGCCATGATCGGGGTCTGCTTGCGGATCTGGCGCAGCCACTCGAGGTGGCCGGGCTGGGCCAGCAGCTGCCGGGTGCCCAGCCCGCCCGGGTAGACCAGCACGTGCAGCGGCCCGACGTCGTCCGCGCCGTGCGCCGGCAGGATCCGCAGCCCCTTCGCGAGCCGCACCCCGGAGCCGTCCCAGGAGAACGTGCTCGCCGACGGCCGCAGCTGGGAGTGGGGGCCCCACTCCGCGAACACCTCGAAGGGTCCGACGACGTCGAGCTCCTCCGCCCCGTCGAAGACGAAGATCCCGATGCGCAGCCCGCCGTTGCCGCTCACACGCTCAGCCCGGGTCAGATTCCGGGGAGGGCCAGCATCTGATCGAGCGCCACGCGTGCCCAGTGGGCGTCGTCGGCGTCGACGACGATCCGGTTCACCACGCGGCCCTCCACGAGCGACTCCATGGCCCATACGAGGTGGGGCAGGTCGATGCGGTTCATGGTCGAGCAGAAGCACACCGTCGAGTCGAGGTAGTGCACGTGCTTGTCCGGGTGCGCCGCCGCGACCCGGCGCACCAGGTTCAGCTCGGTGCCGATCGCCCACGAGGACCCGGGCTCGGCAGCGTCCAGCTGCTTGATGATGTACTCGGTCGAGCCGACGTAGTCGGCAGCGGTGACGACCTCGTGCTTGCACTCGGGATGCACCAGCACGTTGACGCCGGGCACCGCCGCGCGGATGTCGGTGACGTTCTGCTCCGAGAAGCGCCCGTGCACCGAGCAGTGGCCGCGCCACAGGATCATCCGGGCGTCGCGCAGCTCCTGGTCGGTGAGCCCGCCGTTGGGCTTGCGCGGGTCGAAGACCACGCACTCGTCCAGGGACATCGCGAGCTCCAGCACCGCGGTGTTCCGGCCCAGGTGCTGGTCGGGGAGGAACAACACCTTCCCGGTGCCGTCGATCCCGCCCACCTGGTCGAACGCCCACCGCAGTGCGACCTCCGCGTTGGAGGAGGTGCACACGGTGCCGCCGTGCCGCCCGGTGAAAGCCTTGATGGCGGCCGACGAGTTCATGTAGGTGACGGGGATCGTCGAGTCCGCGACGCCGACGTCCTGCAGCACCGCCCAGGCCTCCTCGACCTGGCCGATCGCCGCCATGTCCGCCATCGAGCAGCCGGCCGCGAGGTCGGGCAGCACCACCTGCTGCTCGTCCGAGGTCAGGATGTCCGCGCTCTCGGCCATGAAGTGCACGCCGCAGAACAGGATGAACTCCGCCTCGGGGCGGGCGGCGGCCTCGCGCGCGAGCTTGAAGGAGTCGCCGGTGACGTCGGCGAAGTCGATGACCTCGTCGCGCTGGTAGTGGTGCCCCAGCACGAACGCGCGGCTGCCGAGCGCGGCCCGCGCGGCGCGGGCCCGTTCGACGAGGTCCGGGTCGCTCGGCGCGGGTAGCTCGCCGATACACTCCACGCCGCGCTCGGAGGCCAGGTCACGCCCCTGGCCGAGCAGCAGAAGGGGGGACGGGGCGGGCTCTGAGAAGCCGGAGTATTCAGCCAGCAGGGTGCTCACAGAGTCCATGATGACACGCGGTCGACGGCGGTGACACGATGCCTTCGTGCACGTGCTGCTGCTTGCCGAGACCCTGCCCGACGCCGAGCGACTGGCCTCCGCGTGGCGTGCCGCCGCGCCGCACGCCGGCACGGAAACGCGCGAGGTGCGGGTGCCGAACGCCGTCGGGGCGTCCGCCGGAGGGCCGGGTCACGCCGTCGGGAATGGCGGCGGGCCGGGCGACGGCGAGAGCCGCGGGGTGCTCCTGGCGGGTGCCGCGATCCCGGTGGGGCGGCCGGCCGCCGTCGGGCCCCAGGACGTTGGGCCCGCCCACCCCGGGCCGACCGCGCCCGGGCCCGCTCCGTCCGCCCTGCCGCGCGCCGAGGGCGCCGCGCTGACCGAGGCCGCCGCACGCGCCGACGTCGTAGTGGCGTATGTCACGCTGCTCGACGGGGAAGGGCTGCACCGCGGTGTGGTCGTGGAGGCGGCGGCCGCCGCCGCGCCGCACGCCGTCCCCGTCGTCGTGGTCACGGGCCGCAGCGAGGTGAGCAGGCGGGAGTGGTCGACGGCGGGCCTCAGCGGGGTGCACGAGGTGGCCGACGACGACGTCGCCCGCGTGGCCCGGACCTGGTCGCCCGGCTGGGCGCGCTGATGCCGGACGGTGATGGGCGCACGCGCCCCGTGGGCGTACGATCTGAAAACAGACCGGCACACGGGAACAGACGGGCTGGCCGATGGGTTGGCACCGCTGAGACATCGACTACCGGTATGTCGAACACGATCGGGAGATGACATGACCGACACCACCACGGACATCGGAACCCACGGCGTCAACGTCACCGACGTCGCCGCGGGCAAGGTCCGTAGCCTGCTCGAGCAGGAGGGCCGCGACGACCTGCGCCTTCGCGTCGCGGTGCAGCCGGGTGGCTGCTCCGGGCTGATCTACCAGCTCTACTTCGACGAGCGTGTGCTCGACGGGGACGCGCTGCGTGACTACGACGGCGTCGAGGTCGTCGTGGACAAGATGAGCGTGCCGTACCTCGAGGGCGCCACGATCGACTTCAAGGACACCATCGAGCAGCAGGGCTTCACGATCGACAACCCGAACGCTGGCAGCGCATGCGCCTGCGGCGGGTCGTTCTCCTGATCGAAGCACCTCGCTGATCGAAGTTCTCAGCAGAACAGACGGGCCGGTCACCTTCGGGTGGCTGGCCCGTTTCGTTACCGCCGGTGACCGAAGTCGGTGTGCGGGTGTGTGCATCCGACCGAAGTCGCCAGGCGGCCGCCGTCCGGGACGGTCAGCGGAGGCGGACCGTGACGGCCCAGCCGGCCCAGTCGTCGTTGTACCCGGCGCGGCCGGCGGGATCCTGCGCCCGGTGCTCGCGGGTCTCGACGTGCTCGTGGCCGCGCATGCGGCACCACGCGGGCACGTCGAGCCTGGCGGCGGGGTCGGTCGACAGCACGGTCAGCTCCGTGCCGGCGGGCAGGCCCTTCGCGGCCGCCGCGAGCCGGATCACGGGCAGGGGGCAGCGCAGCCCGCGGGCGTCCACCAGCGTGTCAGACACACAGGTCACTCTAGTGACCCGTACGCCTGACATGTACGTCTGAACCGGCCGGACGTCAGAGGCCGCCCACCCCGAGCATCTCGCGGACCCGGCCCACGGCGCCGGGCAGCACCGCGCAGAAGCGGTCGATCTCGTCGGCGGTGGTGGACCGGTCCAGCGCGATCCGCACGTTGCCGTGCGTGAGCACGCCCATCGCGGCCAGCACGTGCGAGGGTTCCAGCGTGCTCGCGGTGCACGCCGAGCCGGACCCGACCGCGAACCCGTACCGGTCCAGCTCCGTCACGAGCGCCTCGCCGTCCACGTAGAGGAACGAGAACGTGGCGACGTGGGGGAGCCGGTCGTCCGGGTCGCCCACCACCTCGACGTCGGCGATGCGCGCCGCCGCGGCCCGCACGCGCTCCACGAGCGCCCGGCGCCGGGTCTCCTGCACCGCGCGGTCCGCCTCGACCGCCTGCAGCGCCACCGCCGCGGCGAACGCGAGCGGCACGCTCACGCCGCCCGGGGCCCACGGGTCCTCGTCCTCGGGTCCCACGGCCGCCGTGCGCACCCGCTGCCGGGCGGCGAGCACGCCGACGCCGGCGGGCCCGCCCCAGTCGGCCGGGTCCGCGGCGAGGAGGTCCCAGGTCTCGGGCACCGCCACGTGACCGACGCTCGCCCCGGCGTCGACCAGGAGGGGGACGCCGGCCGCGCGGGCGGCGTCGTGCACCGCTTCGACCGGCTGGACCGTGCCCACCTCTCCGTTCGCGTGCTGGAGCGCGGCCAGGGCGACGCCGGGAGCCTGGACGGCGGCGATCATCGCGTCGGTGTCGACCCGCCCGAGCCGGTCGACCGGGACCGGGCTCTTCTGCTCGCCGGTGGCGCCGGCCGCCTGACGGGCGGCATGCAGCACGGCGGCGCGCTCGACGGCGCCGACGACGACCGTCGTGCCGGCGCGCCGTCGTGCGGCGGCGGCCGACGCGACCGCCGCGTGGAGCGAAGCGGTATGGCTCGGCGTGAAGTGGACCTCCTGGGTCCGCGCGCCGAGCACGGCGGCGATCGCCTCGCGGGCGCCGTCGAGCAGGCGGGCCGCGCGCCGGCCCTCGGCGTGCAGACGACGCGGGTCGGCCCAGCCGTCGGCGAGGGCCTGCTCGAACGCCTGCCGGGCGAGCGGGTGCCACGGGGCGCGTCCGCCGTTGTCGAGGTGGACCCGATCGGGGGTACCCGGGGTGGCGTGGCTCACACGTCCTCCTGCTCCTGTGTCCTGGCTCGCGTCGTGCTCCGGCGGGGCCGATCACGGGCTCCGACGGCGGCGTTCGGCGTGCTGCCGCCGTCGTCCACCCTGATCCTCGCACCGTGCGTACCGGTCCGCCGCGGCGATCGTTCTGACACGACCTGGGTGCGTGTCCTGAACAGCGTCGATGGGTGCCCGAGGTGCGGAGTGCGTCACGTCCCCCGGGGTGCGTTCCGGGCATCATCAGGCCTCGGGGCGCGCTAGGCTGCATCCCATCGAGGACGAAGGTTCTGCGTGGAGCTCGGGAGGAAACCGGTGCGACGCGCCGGACGAGACGTGAAAGGCCTCCCTTGCACTCGAAGTCACCTACCCGCACCCGGCGGGCCATCCTGCGTGCGTCGGCTCTAGCCGTCTCTGTCGCAGTGCTGGCTACCGGCTGCGCAAGCGAATCCGTCCAGCGCGGATACCTACCCGGCTACACCGACGGGGAGGTGACGAACCAGACTGCGCGCATCACCGATCTCTGGGTGGGCTCGTGGATCGCGGCCCTCCTGGTGGGCATCGTGACGTGGGGCCTGATCCTTTGGTGCATCGCGGCCTACCGCAAGCGCAAGGACGACCACCAGCTCCCGATCCAGACGCGCTATCACCTGCCGCTCGAGCTGATGTACACGGCCGTGCCGCTCATCATGGTGCTCGTGCTGTTCTGGTACACCGACCGGGACGTGACGGCGATCAAGACCGTCGACGGCACCGCGACCGAGCACATCCAGGTCGTCGGCAAGCAGTGGAGCTGGGACTTCAACTACCTCGACGCCGACGTCTACGACTTCGGTGAGCACGAGGCGAACCCCGGCGGGGTCACCGAGGAGGACGAGCTCGACGGCGCCGTCGGTACCTCGACGTCCTTCCCGACGCTCTACCTGCCGGTGAACGAGACCGTGGAGTTCACGCTCGACTCGCGCGACGTCATCCACTCGTTCTGGATCCCCGCGTTCCTGTACAAGCAGGACATGATCCCGAACCGGACCAACACGTTCCAGGTCACGCCGACCCGCGAGGGCACGTACGCCGGCAAGTGCGCCGAGCTCTGCGGCGAGTTCCACTCCGGCATGCTCTTCAACGTGAAGGTCGTGTCCGCCGAGGAGTACGACGCCCACATGGCGGAGCTGGCCGCGAAGGGACAGACCGGTTCGCTCGGCATGGACCTCGCACGCACGCAGGGCCCGGTGGATACTGAGGAAGAGGAGGCTGAGCACTGATGGCCGCAGCGACCACGACCGAGCTGATCCCGGGTCTGGCACCCGGGCGGCAGACGCTCGGCCGGACCGTCATCAAGTGGATCACGTCCACTGATCACAAGACGATCGGGTACCTGTACCTGATCACGTCGTTCCTGTTCTTCTGCATCGGCGGCCTGATGGCGCTGCTGATCCGCGCGGAGCTCTTCGAGCCCGGCATCCAGCTCGTGCAGAGCAAGGAGCAGTACAACCAGCTGTTCACCATGCACGGCACCGTGATGCTGCTGCTGTTCGCCACCCCGCTCTTCGCGGGCTTCGCGAACGTGATCATGCCGCTCCAGATCGGCGCGCCTGACGTCGCGTTCCCCCGCCTGAACATGTTCGCCTTCTGGCTGTTCCTGTTCGGCGGCCTCATGGTGACCGCCGGGTTCCTCACGCCGCAGGGCGCCGCCTCGTTCGGCTGGTTCGCCTACGCGCCGCTGTCGACCACCACGTACAGTCCAGGGCTCGGGGGAGACCTCTGGGTGTTCGGCCTGGCGCTGGCGGGCTTCGGAACGATCCTCGGTGCGGTCAACTTCGTCACCACGATCATCACGATGCGCGCGCCGGGCATGACCATGTTCCGGATGCCGATCTTCACGTGGAACACGCTGGTCACCAGCCTGCTGGTCCTGATGGCGTTCCCGCCCCTGGCCGCGGCCCTGTTCGCGCTCGGCGCCGACCGTCGCCTCGACGCGCAGATCTTCAACCCGGAGAACGGCGGCGCCATCCTCTGGCAGCACCTGTTCTGGTTCTTCGGGCACCCCGAGGTGTACATCATCGCCCTGCCGTTCTTCGGCATCGTGTCCGAGATCCTGCCGGTGTTCAGCCGCAAGCCGATCTTCGGCTACACGGGCCTCGTGTACGCGACCATCGCGATCGCCGCACTGTCGGTGACCGTGTGGGCGCACCACATGTACGTGACCGGCGCGGTAATGCTGCCGTTCTTCGCCTTCATGACGATGCTCATCGCGGTGCCGACCGGCGTGAAGTTCTTCAACTGGATCGGCACGATGTGGCGAGGGAAGCTCACCTTCGAGACGCCGATGCTCTGGTCCATCGGCTTCCTCGTGACGTTCCTCTTCGGCGGCCTGACCGGCATCATCCTGTCGAGCCCCGCCCTGGACTTCCAGCTGTCCGACTCGTACTTCGTGGTCGCGCACTTCCATTACGTGGTGTTCGGCACCGTAGTGTTCGCGATGTTCGCCGGCTTCTACTTCTGGTGGCCGAAGATGACCGGCCGCATGCTGTCGGAGCGCCTGGGCAAGCTGCACTTCTGGCTGCTCTTCGTCGGCTTCCACACCACGTTCCTCATCCAGCACTGGCTGGGTGTGGAGGGCATGCCGCGTCGTTACGCGGACTACATGCCGCAGGAGGGCTTCACCTGGGAGAACCAGGTGTCGACGGTCGGCGCATTCATCCTCGCGATCGTCCACGCTGCCGTTCCTCGCGAACGTGTACATCACCTCGCGCAAGGCGCCCAAGGTCACGGTCGACGACCCGTGGGGCTACGGCCGCTCCCTGGAGTGGGCCACGTCCTGCCCGCCGCCGCGGCACAACTTCTCCTCGCTCCCGCGGATCCGCTCGGAGTCGCCGGCGTTCGACCTGCACCACCCCGAGGTCGTCGCGATGGAGCACCCGGAGTACAACCGCGGCCTGCTCGACAACGTCTACGGCGAGGCGGACCGGCGCGGTCAGGACACGCAGGCCCAGCGGCGCACCGCGCACGGCGGCGGCGAGTCGGGGCAGAGCAGCACGATGATCGTGGACGACCCGGACGAGGGGACCAGCAAGTGAAGATCGAGAGCCGGCTGTTCCTCTGGGGCACGCCCATCTTCGTCGGCGCCGGGATCGTCTACGGCTTCATGACGGACTGGACCGAGCCCGTCGGCTACCTCGGCATGCCGCTCGTCGGCATGCTGGTGGCGATGATCGGTGCGTACCTGGCCCTGACGGCCCGGCGCATCGACGCCCGCCCCGAGGACGACCCGAACGGCAACATCGAGGACGCCGCCGGCGACCAGGGCGTGTACGCGCCCTGGAGCTGGTGGCCGCTGGCGATCGCCGCGTCCGCCGCGATCAGCTTCCTCGGCCTGGCCGTGGGCTGGTGGGTGCTCTACATCGGCTTCTGCGCGGCGATCATCGCGCTCGTGGGCTGGGTGTTCGAGTACTCGCGGGGCATCCACTCCCACTGAGTGCGGCACTGACTGAATGCAGCACTGAGCTGCGAGTCCGCTTCGAGAACGTCCTCAGGCACCGGTCCACACAGGATTCGGTGCCTGAGGACGTTTTCGAAGCGGACTTCTTTATGCCCCTGCCGGGTGCTGCCCGTTCGCTCGTGCGGTCAGCGGCTGGCGGCGATCCAGCGGTCCAGGGTCGCCTGCGCCGCGCCGGAGTCCACGGCCTGCGCCGCAAGGCCGATCCCGGCGGTGAGCCGCTCCACCAGGGTTCCCGAACCGGTGCCGGGCAGCGTCCCGTCGGCCACCAGGCCGGAAGCAGCGTTGAGCAGCACGGTCTCGCGGACCGGGCCGCCCTCGCCGGCGAAGACCGCCCGGGCGACGCCCGCGTTGTAGGCCGCGTCCTGGCCGCGCAGGTCCTCGACCTTGATGCGCGTGAGCCCCAGGTCGGCGGCGGGGTCGAGGCGGTGCTCGGTGACCGCGCCGTCGGACACCTCCCACACGGTGGCGCCCGCGGTCGCGGCGAGCTCGTCCAGGCCCTCGTCACCGCGGAACACGAGCGCGGACTTGCCGCGCTCGGCGAACACGCCCGCCATCAGCGGTGCCATCCGGGCGTCGGCGCAGCCGACGGCGGCCGCGCGCGGCTGGGCCGGGTTGGTGAGCGGCCCCAGGAAGTTGAAGACCGTCGGCACGCCCAGCTCCTTGCGGGCCACGCCCGCGTGCCGCATGGACGGGTGGAACACCATGGCGAAGCAGAAGGTGATGCCCGCCTCGCGCGCGATCTGCGCCACGCGCTCCGGCGGGTGGTCCAGCCGGATGCCGAGCTCCTCCAGCACGTCCGCGCTGCCCGACGACGACGAGGCCGCCCGGTTGCCGTGCTTCACCACGCGCAGGCCTGTGCCCGCGATGACCACGGACGCCATGGTGGAGATGTTCACGGTGTGCGCGCGGTCGCCGCCGGTGCCGACGATGTCGACGGAGGGCCCGGGCACGTCGATGCGGGTCGCGTGCTCGACCATGGAGTGGGTCAGGCCCGCGAGCTCCTCGACGGTCTCGCCCTTGGCCCGTAGCGCCACGAGGAACCCGGCCAGCTGGACGGGGGAGACCTCACCGGTCATCACCCGGTCCATCGCCCAGGTGGCTTCCTCCTGGCTCAGGTCGTCGCCGGAGATGAGCCCGGCGAGCAGGCCGGACCACGTCGGTGCTTCGAGATTCACGCGGTACCCGCCCGGGAGGCGGCAAGGAGCTCCGCGACAGCCTCCTGCACCTTGACGGCGTCGAGCGGGCGGGACACCACGCCGTCGGCCAGGGACCAGGAGGCGAGCCACGCGTCCTCGGGGCGGCCCGTGAGGATGAGTACCGGCGGGCACTCGTAGATCTCGTTCTTGAGCTGGCGGCACAGGCCCATGCCGCCGGTCTGGTCGGCCTCGCCGTCGAGGACGAGCAGGTCCCACGTCTCGTTGTCGGCCTTGTCCACCACTGCGGCAGGGGTGGCGGCCTCGGTCCACGCGATGTCGGGCGCGCCTGCGTGCAGGCGCGGGCCGACGGCGAGTCGCACCTGCTCACGCACCGTGCGGTCGTCGCTGTACAGGAGGACTCGCGGGCTCGACGTCGCCACACCGCTCGTGCCTGCACTGGTCACATCCGTCGTCATGCCGGTCATGCGTCGATCGTGGCACAGACCCCGCTCTCACGGCAGATTTGTCCGCGCCCTTTTCATGGCACTCTGTGGAATCGCGTCAGCAAGAGACGCCGCAGGTAGCGCGTTGAAAGGACTTTGTGAGATTCCACGCGAGCGTCGCCCGCCCTTCGGCGTTCGGGACACTCGAACGTCGGCAATAATGGCTGTCGTGTCGACCGCAACGGCTGCAGCCACCCCCACACACCAGCACGTGACAGTCAATCGTCCGAACCCGGTCTCCGTCGGGACGATCGTCTGGCTCGCGAGCGAGCTCATGTTCTTCGCAGCGCTCTTCGCGATGTACTTCACGGTCCGGCAGACCATGCCGGCCGAGGAGTGGGCGCTGCAGGCGGACAAGCTGAACATCACCTTCTCGACGATCAACACGATCGTCCTGGTGCTGTCCTCCTTCACCTGCCAGTGGGCGGTCTTCAAGGCTGAGCAGTTCAAGCCGTCGCGCTCCGGGAAGCTCTTCCAGTTCTGGACCTGGGGCATGCACGAGTGGCTCACGGTGACCTACCTGATGGGCGCGTTCTTCATCGGCGGTCAGATCTTCGAGTACACCGAGCTGGTCCACGAGGGGCTGACGATCTCGTCCAGTGCGTACGGCTCGGTCTTCTACATGACCACCGGCTTCCACGGCTTGCACGTGACCGGCGGCCTGATCGCATTCCTCTTCGTGCTCGGCCGCTCGTTCGCCGCCAAGCGCTTCGGTCACCACGAGGCCACCACCACGATTGTCACGTCCTACTACTGGCACTTCGTCGACGTGGTGTGGATCGCGCTGTTCGCGGTGATCTACCTGCTGCGCTGACCCGAAGCACCTACGCCCCAGGGCGTATGTGCATCGCGGCCCCGTGCGGTGGCATAGGTTCATGACAGAGAAGCTCAAACACTCACAGCGAGACGAGGAAATTTTCGTGAAGGCACTCGCCGCCCGCAGGCATCACCGGCTGGCGCCGGTCGTAATCCTGCTGCTGGCGCTGCTGACCACGGGCGGCGTCTACGCCGCCCTGGCTCCGAGCACGGCTAATGCCGAGACCGTCAGCACCGCGGACATCGAGACCGGTAAGAAGCTGTTCCAGGCCAACTGCGCGACGTGCCACGGCGCGAACGCAGAGGGCACCGACGGCGTGCCGTCCCTGGTTGGCGTCGGCGCAGCTGCCGTCGACTTCCAGGTGTCGACCGGCCGGATGCCGATGCAGATGAACGGCCCGCAGGCGCGGGCCAAGCCGGCGCAGTTCAACGAGGAGCAGACCGCGGCCCTGGCCGCGTACGTCGCCTCGCTGGGCGCCGGACCGGCGATCCCCACGGACGAGCAGGTCGACGCCACCCAGGGCGACCCGTCCAACGGTATGGCCCTGTTCCGTACCAACTGCGCCATGTGCCACAACGCCGTGGGCGCCGGCGGCGCACTCTCGGAGGGCAAGTTCGCCCCCGCGCTCTGGGAGACGTCGGAGCGGAACATCTACCAGGCGATGCAGACCGGCCCGCAGTCGATGCCGGTGTTCAACGACGCGAACATCACGCCGGAGGAGAAGCGCGACATCGTCTCGTTCCTCGTCGAGCAGCGCGAGGGTTCGGCCGGCGGTAACGCGCTCGGCGCCCTCGGCCCGGTGTCCGAAGGCCTGTGGGCCTTCGCGATCGGCCTCGGCCTGCTCATCGGCGCCGCTGTGTGGATCGGAGCGAAGTCCTCGTGAGCGACAACCAGAACCCCCCTGCCGACACCTCCCACGAGGTGACGGTCACCCCCCAGACAGGCAATGCAGTCGGGCACGCCGAGCGGTTCCCGGACCCGGGCGTCCCGGAGCACAAGCACCGCCTCACCGACACGGACCCGCGGGCGGCCAAGCGCGCCGAGCGAACGGTCACCTTCCTGTTCGTCCTGTCTATCCTCGGCACGATCGGCTCGATCGTCGCCTACGTGATGGTCCCGCCGGACGGCACGACGTCGGGCGTCCGGCTCTCGACCCTGCTGATCGGCCTCGGGCTCGCGGTGTCGCTGCTCGGCATCGGCATCGCGGGCATCCACTGGGCCAAGGCGCTCATGGGTGACCGCGAGATGGTCCAGGAGCGCCACCCGCTCGCGTCGGACGACGCGACCCGCGCGGACGCGGTCAAGGACCTGAACGAGGGCCTCGAGGACTCGGGCGTCGTCGGACGCCGCGGTGTGCTCAAGGGCGCGTTCTTCGGCGCCCTGGCGCTGTTCCCGCTGGCCATCGCGGTCCCGCTGATCGGTTCGGTCGGCGGCGACTGGAACATCTCCGCGTTCAAGCACACGATGTGGAAGCCGGGCACGCGCCTCGCGATCGACCCGTCGGGCCGGCCGATCAAGGTCTCGGACGTCACCGTGGGCTCCGTGTTCCATGTGATCCCGGAGACCACGGAGGAGTTCCGCGAGTCGCACGAGTGGATCACGGAGAAGTCCAAGGCCGTGGTCCTGATGGTCCGCCTGAACCCGGAGGACCTCCGGACCGACCAGTCGCCCGAGGGCGAGACCTGGTCGCACGAGGGCATCGTCGCCTACTCGAAGATCTGCACGCACGTGGGCTGCCCGGTGGCCCTCTACGAGCAGCAGACCCACCACCTCCTGTGCCCCTGCCACCAGTCGACGTTCGACATCGCCGACAGCGCGAAGGTCGTCTTCGGCCCGGCCAACCGCCGGCTGCCGCAGCTGCCGATCGCGGTCGACGACGAGGGCTACCTCGTGGCGCAGGACGACTTCGCCGAGCCCATCGGCCCGAGCTTCTGGGAGCGCCTGAAGTGAGCACCGCGACCCACGACACCAAGCGCGAGGCTCCGGCCAAGCCGACGACGCCGGTCGGCAAGGCCGCCGACTACCTCGACCAGCGCACCTCGATCGGCGTTGCCGTCAAGGAGTTCGCGCGCAAGGTCTTCCCGGACCACTGGTCCTTCATGCTCGGCGAGATCGCGCTGTTCTCGTTCGTCGTGCTGATCGCCTCGGGCTTCTTCCTGACGATGTTCTTCGAGCCGTCGATGGCGCTCACCACCTACGAGGGCGAGCACCCGGCCAACATGCACGGGCAGCTCATGTCCGTCGCGTTCGCCTCGACCCTCGACATGTCGTTCGAGGTGCGCGGCGGTCTGCTCATGCGGCAGCTGCACCACTGGTCGGCCCTGATCTTCATGGCCTCGATCGTGGTGCACATGATGCGCGTGTTCTTCACCGGCGCGTTCCGCAAGCCGCGCGAGCTCAACTGGATCGTCGGCCTGCTCCTGATGATCCTGGGGCTGGCGGCCGGGTTCTCCGGCTACTCGCTGCCCGACGACGTGCTGTCCGGCAACGGGCTGCGCATCACCGACGGCGTGATCAAGTCGATCCCGGTGATCGGCTCGTTCATGTCGTACCTGGTCTTCGGCGGCGAGTTCCCGGGCCACCACATCGTGCCGCGCCTGTTCACCATCCACATCTTCGTGGTGCCGGGCATCCTGCTGGCGCTCATCGCGCTGCACCTGTTCCTCATGGTGCTGCAGAAGCACACCCAGTACCCCGGCGGTGGCCGCACGGACAAGAACGTGGTGGGCTACCCGGCGGCGCCGGTGTACGTGGCCAAGATGACCGGCAACTTCTTCATCATCGCCGGCGTGCTGACCCTGATGGGCGCCACGATGTCGATCAACAACGTGTGGAACTACGGCCCGTTCGACCCGTCGCCGGTGTCCGCCGGTGCGCAGCCGGACTGGTACATGCTGTTCCTGGAGGGCTCGCTGCGACTGATGCCTGGCCAAGGCACGGAGTGGGTCATCGGCGGGTTCACGCTGCCGCTGAACGTCCTGGTCCCCGCCGTGGTCATCCCGGGCATCCTGTTCACGTTCCTGTTCGTCTACCCGTTCCTCGAGGCACGGGTCACGGGCGACGACAAGGAGCACCACGTGCTGGACCGCCCGCGCAACAAGCCGGTGCGTACCGGCCTGGGTGTCGGCTTCCTGACGGCGTTCATCATCCTGGCCCTCGCCGGGTCGAACGACCTCATCGCCACGCACTTCGGGCTGTCGATCAACTCGATCACGTGGGTGTTCCGGTTCCTGTTCTTCGTCGGGCCGGTGTTCGCGTACTACATCACCAAGCGCATCTGCCTCGGTCTGCAGCGCAAGGACCGCGAGCTGGTGCTGCACGGCCACGAGTCGGGCCGCATCGTGCGCTTCGCCAACGGCGAGTACATCGAGGTCCACACCCCGCTCGACGAGCAGGAGCGCTGGCTGCGCGTCAACTACGACGCACCCGCCCCGCTGGCGATCGTCCCGAAGACGGACGCCCGCGGTGTGAAGCGCAAGGGCTACGGCTCCGACAAGCGGTGGCAGGGTCTGTCCCGGTTCTTCTACGAGGACCGCGTGGAGCCCGTCACCCCGGCGGAGGTGGAGGCCGCGCACTCGCACGGCGAGCACGACGAGCTGACCGGATCCGAGCGCCAGACCGTCGAGGCGGGCGCAGGAACCACCTCGCAGGAGCACTGAGCAACCTGCGACACCAAGCGATGGCCTGTGTCTCCCGGTCCGCAGCTGCGGCCGGGGACACGGGCCATTGCCGTCCCGGCGGGCACCACACAGGCGCACGACCAGGACGGCGTCTCCCCCCGCGCACCGTCCGGTGTGCGGACCGATCCTGGAGGTACCTCAGCAATGGCTGTTTACACGCTCCCTGACTTGACCTACGACTACGCCGCGCTCGAGCCGCACATCTCGGGCAAGATCATGGAGCTGCACCACTCCAAGCACCACGCGACGTACGTCAAGGGTGCGAACACTGCCCTGGAGCAGCTCGAGGAGGCCCGCGAGACGGGCAACCTGGCAAACGTCAACAAGATCGAGAAGGACCTCGCGTTCAACCTCGGTGGTCACATCAACCACTCGATCTTCTGGACGAACATGGCGCCCGAGGCCGGCGGCGAGCCGACCGGCGACATCGCTGCGGCGATCGACGAGCATTTCGGCTCGTTCGAGAAGTTCAAGGCGCACTTCACCGCCGTTGCCGCCGGTGTGCAGGGTTCCGGCTGGGCCGTCCTGGCCTGGGACTCCATCGGCCAGAAGCTGGTCGTGGTCCAGCTGTTCGACCAGCAGGGCAACATCCCCTTCGCGCTCACCCCGGTCCTCATGCTGGACTGCTGGGAGCACGCCTACTACATCGACTACCTGAACGTGCGCCCGGACTACATCAAGGCGTGGTGGAACCTGGTGTCCTGGAGCAACGTCTCCGAGCGCCTGGCGCGGGCCAAGACGCAGACCGCGGGCCTGATCGTCCCGTCGGCCTGACTGCTCGACCGGACTGACTGCTTGACCGGATCCGGTGCACCCGCGGGGACATCCTCCCGCGGGTGCGCCGGATCTTTCGTGTCACGATTCAGCCCACTGATTCGTCGTCGAGGGTGGAAGCAGGGCCCGGCACGGTGTCTACTGGAGATCTACCGGTAAGGCAGTGCCGCCTACCTCAGGGGTGATCACGTGGCACAGCAGGGTACGAACGCCGTCGGCAAGGCCGCCGACTACCTGGACCAGCGCACCACCATCGGGGTGCTGGTCAAGGAGCTCGCGCGCAAGGTCTTCCCGGACCACTGGTCGTTCATGCTGGGCGAGATCGCCCTGTTCTCGTTCGTGGTGCTGATCGCCTCGGGCTTCTTCCTGACGATGTTCTTCGACCCGTCCATGGCCCTGGTGCGCTACGAGGGCGAGCACCCCGCCAACATGCAGGGCCAGCTCATGTCGGCGGCGTTCCACTCCACGGTGGAGATGTCGTTCGAGGTGCGTGGGGGCCTGCTCATGCGGCAGATCCACCACTGGTCGGCCCTGATCTTCGTGGGCTCGATCGTCGTGCACATGTTCCGGATCTTCTTCACCGGCGCGTTCCGCAAGCCGCGCGAGCTCAACTACCTGGTCGGTCTGACCATGCTGATCCTGGCGCTGGCGGCCGGCTTCACCGGCTATTCGTTGCCCGACGACGTGCTGTCCGGCAACGGCCTGCGCATCATCGACGGCGTGGTCAAGTCGATCCCGGTGATCGGCTCGTTCATGTCGTTCATCGTCTTCGGTGGCGAGTTCCCGGGCGAGCACATCATCCCGCGGCTCTTCACCCTGCACATCTTCGTGATCCCGGGCCTGCTGATCGCGCTGATCGGGCTGCACCTGTTCCTCATGGTGCTGCAGAAGCACACCCAGTACCCCGGCGCAGGCCGCACCGACAGGAACGTCGTGGGCTACCCGGCAGCGCCGGTTTACGTGGCCAAGATGACCGGCAACTTCTTCATCATCTCCGGCGTGCTGACCCTGATGGGCGCCACCCTGGCGATCAACCACGTGTGGAACTACGGTCCGTACGACCCGTCGCCTGTCTCCGCGGGCACCCAGCCCGACTGGTACATCCTGTTCGTCGACGGCGCGCTGCGCCTGATGCCGGGGCCGGGCTGGGAGTGGGTCATCGGCGGCTACACGCTGAGCATGAATCTGCTGATCCCGGCCTTGATCCTCCCGGGCATCCTGTTCACGCTGCTGGGCGCGTGGCCGTTCCTCGAGGCCCGGGTCACCGGGGACCACCGTGAGCACCACGTGCTGGACCGGCCGCGCAACCGTCCGGTGCGCACGGGTGTGGGCGTCGCGCTGTTCGTCGCGTTCGTGATCTGCGCCCTTGCCGCCACGAACGACCTCATCGCCACGCACTTCTCGCTCGACATCTTCGCGATCACCTGGGCGTTGCGCGTGCTCGTGGTCGTGGGGCCCCTGTTCGCGTTCTGGGTGACCAAGCGCGCGTGCCTGGGGCTGCAGCGCAGGGATCGCGAACTGGTGCTGCACGGCCACGAGTCGGGCCGCATCGTGCGGTTCGCCAACGGCGAGTACGTCGAGGTGCACACCCCGCTGGACCCGGAGGAGGTGTGGCTGCGCACCCACCACGACGTCCCGCGGCCGCTGGAGATCAAACCCGCCATGGACGCGCGCGGCGTCCGGCGCAAGGGCTACCAGTCCGACCGGCGCTGGCAGCGACTGTCGGAGTTCTTCTACGAGGACCGGGTGGAGCGCGCCACGCCCGCGGAGCTCGCGGCGGCCCACTCGCATGGCAAGCACGACGAGATCGAGCCTAAGGCCCCGGCCGCCGCCGTCGGGGGCGCGCACCGCAAGAAGTGAGGCCGCCCGCGGCGGCCGACGGGCTCAGGCTCTGTTTGTCGGACGCCTGAGCCTGCTCCGGGCGGATGCCTCGTTCTCGGCCCTTACCCTGCGCTGCGCCTCCCGCTCAGTCGTCGAGCCCCAGTGCGAACGCCTGCTCCAGGTCCGCCTTCGAGAAGGCGCGGAAGGCAATGAGGGTCTCGGTGTTCTGCACGCCGGGCACCTTGTTCACGGAGTCCGACACGACGCCGGCGAGCTGCTCGTGCTCGGGCACGCGGACGATGGCCACCAGGTCGGCCTTGCCGGTCACGGAGAAGACCTCGCTCACTCCGTCGATGTTCGCGACCTCCTGCGCGACCTCGGGAATGCGGGACGTCTCGGCATCGATGAGGACTATCGCGGTCAGCATGCCGTCATCGTATCCACGCCCGCGCCGGAGGCGAGAGCGGGGGCGCCGGGATCGGGCCTGTGGATAACCGTCACACGATGTCCCCGGGTACAAGGATGGCGTCATGAACTTGACCGAGGCGATCCGGCACGCAGCGCACCTGAAGGAGCGGCTGCTGCAGTACGCGGGAACCCCGGGGTTCGCACGGCGGATCGAGCAGGAGCTGATGAGGCCGGACCCCCTCGGGATGCGGCTGGGCGCAGACCCAGATCGGGCGTGGGTGCTCGCAGCTGAGAGCCTGATCTTCGGCCCGCCCGAGCGCGGGCGGCTCACCTTGCTGGAGCGGTACCTCAAGCACGGGCGGGACCTGTCGGCCGACGACCGGCCCCTGCTGGAGTCATGGCGGACGGGGACCGTCCTAGGCATCTTCCGGGTGGTCCGGTCCGAGCGTGACTCGGTGATGCTGCACAACCTGATCGACGGCCTGGACTACCGGGTCTTCTCCAACGTGTCCGACGACGCGGCGCGGGTCGCGTCGTTCCGGCGCTTGATCGTCGGCACGTTCGTGCGGGCCAGCATCCTGCCTGTGCAGGACGCATGGGTGTTCAACGGGGAGGCGCATGGAGCACCAGCACGGGGCGAGGGCGCTGGGTGGATCCCGACGCAGGCTCTTCTGCTGGCCCGGGCCCGACCCGACCTGCCGTTGCGGAACCCGGCGAAGCTCGCGCGAGCCCGCGAGATCGTGGCTCACAACCACGAGGTGTTCTTGGTCTGGTCCGACGGCGAGGCACACATCGGTGGCGACCTGCAGGACGTCGTGGACCAGTTCAGGTGGCTCTGCGACGAGCTGCCCGGCTACGGCACGGAGTTCCTGCTGGGAGCGGTGGAGGACAAAGTGGCTGGCCTGGAGCGGCGTATCGAAGCGTTGGAGGACGAAGAGGACTGGGACGCTCTGGCCGACCTGCCGGCGGTCGACCTGGTGCACCATCCCGTGCGTGGCCTGCACCTGGTCCGTAGGTACTCGCTTGCTTTCGCTTCGCTCGATGAACGGAACGACCCTCTGCTTCCGTGGCCCGAGGGGCGCCAGGTGGAGCTGCTCTGGGCTGCCCTTGAGTCCGACATCCCGTCGGCGGCGATCGAACTGCTCGTCGGTTACACCAGGAATCCTGACGCGTTGTTCGGTCAGGCGCTGAAGCGCCCCGGCTTCCGATGGGAGCGGGACTGGCCCGGCGTCGCCCGCGACCGGGAGCCTGGGGTGGACCAGGCGATGCCGGGGGTGGTGATGCTGCCCGAGCGTCTGATTCACCGAGACGAGTAGAGGAACTCTGTCTAGGGTTGTTGGATCCGTGCGCGATGTGCGCGTGTGGAATTCCAAGCACGAGAGGGTCAGATGGTCGACCGGAAGGAACGCGACGAGCAGCTCCTCGACGCGCTACGGCGGGAGATCGGGGAGTACATCTCGGCGCTCGCGAACGGTGCCGCGCTCCAGGAGCGACCAACGGCGTACCTGGTGTGGGGTGTGCACGACGGCGACCACGCTGCCGTCGGCACGACGTTCGACCCGACTTCAGCGAAGGTGGGCAATGAGGACCTGCTGCCCTGGCTCCTGCGACTCACATCTCCGCACGTCTCGCTGGATGCCGCCTCGGTCGACGCCGGCGCTCGGGTGTGGATCCTCAAGATCGGAGCCGCGCGCTCGGTACCGGTCGCGTTCAAGAAGACACGCTTCGTGCGTGTCGGCTCCTACAAGAAACTGCTGGCCGACCACCCAGAGATGGAGCGTCGGCTGTGGCTGCTCCTGAACAGGGAGCCGTTCGAGTCCGGCGTTGCTCTGGAGCGACTCGCGCAGCACGATGTCCTGGGTTGCTCGACTACGACGCCTATTTCGAGCTCTTGAAGGTGCCGCACCCCGGCGACCCGGCTCGTGTCCTTGAGCACCTCGACGCCGACGGGATCGTCGTCCGGTCCGAGACAGACTGGTCGATAACGAACCTCGGGGCAGTGCTGTTCGCGCGGCACATGCGGGACTTCGGTTTCGAGTTCAAACAGATCCGGGCGATCCACTACAACGGCAACGGTCGTACCGATGCGCTGCACGAGCGTGAGAGCGAGAAGGGTTATGCGGCAGGCTTCGAAGGGTTGATCGAGTACATCACCGGGCGGCTGCCGCACAACGAGGAGATCGTGCGGGCGTTCCGGGTGGAGCGGTCGCTGTACCCGGAGATCGCGATCCGCGAGCTGATGGCGAACATGGTGATCCACCAGGACTTCACGTTGAGTGGTACCCACCCGATGGTGGAGATCTTCGACGGGCGGATCGAGTTCACGAACCTGGGGCGTCCGCTGCTGGACCCGCGGCGCTTCGTGGACCTGGCGCCCAAGTCCCGCAACGAGCGGCTTGCGTCGATGATGCGGCGGGCGAACCTCACCGAGCACCGAGGCAGCGGCTGGGACAAGATCGCCCGTGAGGTGGAGCTGTACCAGCTGCCGGCGCCACGAGTGGACGTGCTGCCGGAGCACACGCGTGCGCACCTGCTCGGCCCGCAGCCGCTGACCCGGATGGACCGGTCCGACCGGGTTCGGGCCGTGTACCTGCATGCGTGTCTGCGGCAGATCACCGGACGGCTCACCACGAACGCGAGCGTGCGGGAGAGATTCGGAATTGCAGAGACGAACGCGCCGCTTGCATCGCGGATTCTGCGCGAGGCGGTTGGCGAAGGCGTCATCATCGTTGCAAATCCCGACGACGGCGTGAAGGCCCGGCACTACCTTCCGTACTGGGCGGCGCGCCGCGCGAGCGAGGACGACTGACCTCGGATCTTCGGTGTGGAACCTCACACGGTTTACTTGCCCGTTGCTTAACTGCGGCCCCTGTCGCGTGCTGCGTCCGACTCGATCAGCGATTGGAACTGAGGGCTGACCTGCATTGACATGCCTGTGACGCGGCCAGGGTTTACATGCCGGTTGCTTAACTGGCAACGCTTCAGCGCACAGCCGACCTGGCGAGCGGGTCAGGACGCCGCCAGCTCGACCTGCACCCGGTCGCTCACCCACGCGAGGTCCGCGTGCGCACCCGCCGCGCGTACCGGGCACGCCCACGTGTCGCTGAGGTGCACCAGGCGGACGCCGGGGGAGTCGAGCCACGCCAGCAGCAGGTCGGTCTCCTCGGGGTGCGCGGCGGGCGCCGGCGCGACTGGCGGTTCGACGTGCTCCGCCGTCGTGCGCAGGGCGGACACGAGGGGGAGGGGACTGGCGCCCGGCGCCGAGACCTCGGTGGCGGCGAGCCTGCCGTGCTTTATCACCACGATCTCCCAGCCCCCGGGCTTGCCCGGGGCGTCGCCGATGCCGGACGGGCGGGCCGCCACGAGCTCGGCGCAGCGCGCCAGCGGGTCCAGCCGCTGGGCCCGGTTGGCGCCCGAGACGAAGGCGCGCAGCCGCCGCGTGACCTCGCCCGCCTCCTCGTACCGCTCCTGGTGGGCGAGCGTCGCTATCCGGTCGGAGAGCGCGCGCACCACCGGGCCGGGATCACCGGTCAGCGCGCTGCGGGCGGCGTCGGCCACGTCCTCGTACGACGTGTCGGGGGCCTCCGTGGCCACGCACGGGGCGGAGCAGCGGCCCATGCCCGCCAGGGCGCACGGGCTGCCGGCCTGCTTGGAGACCAGCGGGATGCGGGCGGCGCACTGGCGCAGGTTCAGGGCGTCGTGCAGGGCGTGCACGGCCTCCTGGGCGGTGCGCCGGGACCCGAACGGGCCGATGTGCGCGGCGCCCGCCACGACTCCACCCACCACCGACAAGCGCGGGTAGGCCTCGTCCGTGAGACGCACCCACGAGTGCCGTTCGGGGAACTTGGAGCGCCGGTTGTACCGCGGCGCGTGCTCGGTGATCAGCCGCAGCTCACGCACCTGCGCCTCCAGCGGGGTGGCGCACGCGACGGGCGTGACCCGCTCGGCGATGCGCACCATCTCGGTGATCCGCTTCCGCTTCTCGGCGGCGGTGAAGTACGAGCGCACCCGCTTGCGGATGTTGACGGACGTGCCGACGTACAGCACCTCGTCGCCCGGGCCGCGGAAGAGGTAGACGCCGGGCGACTCGGGCAGGCCGTCTGCGAGGTGGCGCTTGCGGCGCACCTCGGGCGGCACCGGGTCGGCGGCCGTGGCGAGGTCCTCGAGGTGCGTGATGCCCATAGGGGCGAGGCGCTCGAAGAGGGCGTGCAGGACATCGACGGTCGCGCGCGCGTCGGCCAGGGCGCGGTGGTCGGGGGAGACGGTGGCGTGGAACAGGTTCGCGAGCGTGGACAGCTTGTGGTTGGGCGCCTCGTCCCGCGTGACCAGGCGGCGAGCCAGCGGCACCGTGTCCACCACGGGGAAACCCGGCCACGAGTAGTCGAGCCGGGCGCACATCTCCTTGAGGAAGCCGATGTCGAACGGCGCGTTGTGCGCCACGAGCACCGTGTTCCGCGCGAACTCGAGGAAGCTCGGCAGCACCAGCGCGATGTCGGGAGCCGTGGCCACCATCGCGTTGGTGATGCCCGTCAGCCGCGCGACGAACGCGGGGACCGGCTGCCCGGGGTTCACCAACGACTGGAACTCGCCCAGCACCTCGCCGCCGCGCACCTTCACCGCGCCGATCTCGGTGATGCCGCCCTCCTTGGGGCTGGTGCCCGTGGTCTCCAGGTCCACCACCACGAATGTCACGTCTCGCAGGGGCGTGCCGAGCTCCTCGAAGGTGGCCTGGTATGCGGACGTGGTGGTGCTCACGGCGTGCACGCTAGCGCGCACCACTGACACTCCCGCCCACCCACAGCGTTGAGTGCTGGCTATTTGTTGGAAAATTGCTCGTATGCCAACAAATACCCAGCACTCAACGGATCAGGTCCAGCGCTCGCCAGTCAGTTGTTCGTAGATCTCTACGTAGCGGGAGCGCGTCTCCTTGACCACGTCTGCCGGGATCTCCGGGCCGGGGTACGTGCGGTCCCAGTCCTTGAGCGTCGAGGACCAGTCGCGGACGAACTGCTTGTCGTAGGACCACTGCGACCGGCCCGGCTCGTACTCGCTCATCTTCCAGAAGCGTGACGAGTCCGGCGTCAGCACCTCGTCGGCGAGCGTGAGGACGCCGTCGGCGTCGGTCCCGAACTCGAGCTTAGTGTCGGCGATGATGACGCCCCGCTCGCGCGCGATCTCGGCGCCGCGGTCGTAGATCTCGAGCGTCAGGTCGCGCAGGCGGGTAGTGGTCTCCTCGCCCAGGCTCTTGGCGATCTCGTCGACGGAGATGTACTCGTCGTGTCCCTCGTCCGCCTTGGTCGACGGCGTGAAGACGGGCCGCGGGAGGCGGTCGGCCTCGACCAGGCCAGGGGGGAACGCCACACCGGACACGCTGCCGGAGGCGCGGTAGCTGTCCAGGCCGCCGCCCGCGAGGTACCCGCGGGCAATGCACTCGACCGGCAGGATCTCCAGCCGCTTGCAGCGGATGGCGCGCCCCGCCCACTCGGCCGGGACGTCCTCGCTGATCACGTGGTTGGGCACCAGGTCGGCGAACTGCCGGAACCACCACAGCGACAGCTGGGTCAGGATCGCGCCCTTGTCGGGCACCGCCGTCGGCAGCACGACGTCGTACACCGACACCCGGTCGGAAGCCACCAGGATCACATCGTCGCCGTCCGCGTAGACCTCGCGAACCTTGCCCTTACGGATCAGTTCCACGCGGCCTAGGTTAACCCGGCACGCGGCCCGGGTCGCTCGCCCGTGGCGCGTGCTAGGCCCGCTCAACCCGCCTCGGCCGGCACCGGCGCAGTCGGCAGGACGTTGCGCCGGGCGAGGTCGCCGAGCCACGCCAGGCTCGGCTTCGGCGTCCGGGTGAACGTCTCGCGGTCGACGGCGATCAGGCCGAACGTCGGGCGGTAGGAGCCCCACTCGTAGTTGTCCAGCAGCGACCAGTGCAGGTAGCCGCGCACGTCGCAGCCGTCCTCGACCGCCTCGGCGAGGCCGGCCAGGGCGCCCGTCGTGTAGTCGATGCGGCGGCTGTCGTCGGTGGTGGCCATGCCGTTCTCCGTGACCATCATAGGGACGCCGCCCGTCACGTCGCGGGTGTGCCGCAGGGCGTGGCCGAGGGCCTCCGGGTAGTACTCCCAGCCGGTGAGGGTGCGCTCGACGTCATCGCCGAACGGCACGGGGCCGTCCGGCCCGATGATGGTCCGCAGGTAGGACTGGACGCCGACGAAGTCGTCGCCCCGGGCCTGCTCCAGGAAGAAGTCCTCCCGCCAGTAGCCCCACTCGTCGCGCTCCCGCTCGTAGCCCGGCACCGCCTGGTACACCTGGTTGGCGACGGACCAGCCGGCCTTGACGTGCCCGAGCCCGCGCAGCACCTCCATGGATGCGTGGTGCGCCGCTGCGATGACGCGCGAGGCGTGCGGCGACGGGCCGGGGAAGTTCACGCCGACCTCGGTGTCGATCTTCGCCTCGGCCTGGTTCACCATCATGTTCGGCTCGTTGATGGTGATGACCCAGTCGACGTCGTCGAGGATCCGCGCGGCGGTCTCGGTGAAGTACCGGAAGCGGTCGACGGCGTCGGGTGCGTACCAGCCGCCCTCCTGGTACTGCCACGCCGGCACCGTGAAGTGGTGCAGGGTGACGACGGGCTCGACGCCGAGGTCGCGGCACGTGTCGATCATCCGCCGGTAGTGGTCGAGCTGGGCGCGGGACACCTCGCCCCGGGACGGCTCGATCCGGGCCCACTCCAGGGAGAAGCGGTACGCCGTCAGCCCGGAGTCGGCCAGCAGCCGCATGTCCTGGTCGTAGCGGTGGTACGAGTCGCAGGCGTCGCCGGACGGCTCCTCCACGTGCGTGTCCGGCGCGTGCTCCAGGATCCAGTGCCCCGAGTTCACGTTGCCGCCCTCGATCTGGTGCCCGGCGGTCGCGGCGCCCCAGAGAAAGCCCTCGGGTGCGGGAGTCGTCGACGTCATGCGGTGGTCCTCTCGGTGCTGGTATGGCTGCTGTCGGTCTCGGCACGGGTGCCCCCGGTCCGCGGTTTCTCGGATACCGCCAGGTCGAGCACGGCGTAACCGTGGCCGTCGAGGTGCACGACGTCGTGCCCGCCGTCGCCCGCCTCGATCCGGCAGCCTCGAGCGACCACCTGGCCAGCCCGGGCGGCGCCGTCGAGCGGCAGGCGCACCGCCGAGCGGCCCGGGTTGAGCACGATCGCGAGGGTGCCGCCCCGCACGTAGGCCATGGGATACCCGGTGGCGAGCACCTCGACGGACGAGGCGATGTCGAGGCGGTGGTCGCCGTGCCGCAGCGCGATGAGCTCACGCACGAGGTGCAGCAGCGAGCCGCCGTCGTACACCTGGGCGGCCACAGTGGGCCGGTCCGGGTCGGGGTCCTGCGGCAGGTACGTGGAGGTCGCGGGGCTGCCGGGACCGAAGGCATCGGAACGGAGGTCGCCCCACTGCATCGGGGTGCGCGAGCCCGCCCGGTCGTACGTCGGGCTCAGCCGGGAGCCCTCCAGGGTCGGCGTGCCCGGCACGTACCGCATACCGATCTCGTCCCCGTAGTAGACGGACGGCATCGCCGGCCAGGTCATCGTGAGCACGTGCGCCGCGCGGGCCTGCTCGGCGTCGCGCGTTCCCGCCACCAGGCGGGTGAAGTCGTGGTTCGACGTCGGCAGGCCCACCACCCCGCCACGACCGTCGGCCGCTATGGCGTCGGCGGCGTCCTGCCAGGCCCGGACGAACGTGGCGGCGTCCCCGGTCCCGTCGGCGCCCGCCCAGGCCGGCACCTCGCCCCAGGATGGGTTCACTGTCCCGGCGCCGTTGTTCCAGAGGGACCGCAGCGGGAGCCCGTCGTCGTCGCCCCCGAACTGCAGGAAGAAGTCGGCGTGGAAGCCCGCCGGGACGGCGACCCGCGGGTTGCCCCACTCGCTGATGAGCACGCGCCCGGGGAAGTCGCGGTCCAGCCAGGCGCGCATCTCGCGCCACAGCTTGCTCGTCTCGACATGGCCAGGATCGTCCTTGACGAGGGAGGACGCCATGTCGACGCGGAAGCCCGCGACCCCGAGCCCGAACCAGTGCGCCATGATCTCGCGCAGCGCGGCGCGGTTGGCCAGCGGCCCCGGGGCGTCGACGGGCTGGCGCCAGGGCTCGGCCGGGTCGGTGCGCGCGTAGCCGTAGTTCAGCGCGGGCTGGACGGGGAAGAAGTTGGGCCGGAAGTACCCGCCCCGCGCCCCGGGCCCGGGCTGGAACCCCTCGACGGGCACGTCGCTCCACACGAACCGGTGGTCGTCCGGGTCGTCGGCCGACGCGCGGAACCACGGGTGCTGGTCCGAGGTGTGGCCCGCCACGAGGTCGAGCAGCACGGAGATCCCGCGGCGGCCGGCCTCCTCGGTGAGTCGGGCCATGTCCTCGTTCGTGCCGTAGCGCGGGGCGACGGTGAGGAAGTCCGCGACGTCGTACCCGGCGTCGGCGAACGGCGAGACGAAGCACGGGCTGAGCCAGATCGCGTCCACCCCGAGCCAGGCGAGGTAGTCCAGGCGCTCGGCGATCCCGGCGAGGTCGCCGATCCCGTCGCGGTTCGCGTCCGCGTAGGACTGCGGGTAGATCTGGTACAGCACGGTGCGCCCCAGGCGCGAGGCGAGGTCGACGGCGGTCATCGGGCACCTTCCTGCAGTTCGCTCGACACGTCGGACGACGCGCCGGTCCACGTGACGTTCGCATGCTCCGCCCCGGACGGCTGGACCAGCCAGGCGCCCGTGCGGCCCGGCAGGTGCAGCGGCTCGGCGAGCAGCGCGCGGCCGTCGCGCTCCAGGGTCACCTCGGCGCCCCACGGGGAGACGTTCATCGTGTGCACGACGCGCGTCCCGTCCGGCGCGGCGGTAGGCACGACGACGACGCCGGGCACCGACGACGTCGTGCGCACCAGGGGCGCTGCGTCCAGGGTGCCAAGCAGCCGGTCCCACACGGGCAGCAGGCACGGGATGTCGGCGGCCACGAGCAGCACCCGCCCGGCCCCGTGCGCCACGACGGCGACGCACGGCTCGCCGCTGCCTACGACGGTCGCGAGGACGTCCGCGCCGTCGGGCAGGCCCAGCGGCTGGACGAACCCGGCTCGTACCTCCGCCATCGGCAGCCGGTCGTCGGCGGGCACCACCGACGGGAAGTGGCGCGGCGTCGACTCGACCCGCTCGCCCACGGCGATCCCCAGGGCGTCGGCGAGCCGCGTCGCCGGGCGGCCGAGCAGGTCCAGGACGGGCACGGGGCCGTGCAGCAGCAGGCGGCCGCCGTCGTGCACCCAGCGGACCAGCCGCTTCTGGACCTCGTCGTCGAGGTACGGGGTGGGCGCCAGCGCCAGCACCCGGTCGTGGGCCAGGGGGATCGGGCCGTCCTGCAGGTTCACGGCGTCGGGCGCGAACCCGCCCAGCACGAGTGCGCGGGTCAGGATCTCGCGCGGCCCGGAGCCGCGGAACCGGGTGAGCTCGTCGACGAGCAGCTGCTCCCGCTCGGAGCCGGGGTACCGATACTCGGTCATGTAGTGGTCCGGGACGAAGCCGAGCGTGACCGGCGGCTGCTCCGGCCGGGCGGCGTGCAGCAGGCCCGCGGCGTCCGCGGCCGCCGTCGTGGCCGCCCGCAGCGCCGGGTACCCGGGCGACTGCCGGCCCTCGGGATCGATCGGCGCGGCGAACCCGTGGCGCTCGCCGGTGAACGCGACGCGGTCGTTGCCGTCGCCGGCCGGCTCGAACAGCAGCGGGTTGCGGCCGCCGGTGAGCAGGTAGTAGTTGATCATCGTGTTGCCCTGCGCCAGGCAGACCTGCAGCTTGAGCGGCGCGGCCTCCGGGCCGGAGTTGACGCCGAGCGACTCGCCGTAGTCGCCGGTGCCGACCTCGAACTCCAGGCTGCCGGACGGGCGGCCGTCCGGCGTGGTGGCGGCGACGAACGCGTTGGAGACCCACAGGCCCGGCAGCTTCTCCAGGTCGAGGTCGCCGATGTAGTAGTCGGTACCCGGCAGGATGTCCGGCCGGTCCGCCCACGTGCGGTAGAGCTGCGCGACGCCCAGCGGGAAGTCGCGCGCCGAGCCGGCCCAGCAGCCGGCGATGTTCACGAGCAGCGGGACGTCGATCCCGAGCTCCCGCGCCCAGTCGGCCAGGATCCCGACGTAGTCGGCGTACTTCTCCCGGGTGTAGCGGCCGAGGTCGTGATGCAGGCCCAGGACGGCGTCCTCGCCCGGCGAGCGCAGCGCGGCTCCCCAGGAGCCGGGATCGGCGGGGTCCAGCGAATAGCGCGCGGCGACCGCCTCGGGGCCCTCGGCCTCGATCAGCGTCCGCACGAGGTCGGTCACCGTCCGGTCGGACAGGTCCGGGCTGTTGGTGACCCAGGGGAGCATCCCGACCTCGTTGTCGAGCTGGACGCCGATCACGGTGCCGCCCCGGCTCGGCGTGCGGTCCGCCAGGAGGGGGAGCACGGCGTCGTACCAGCCGCGGCACGCCGCCAGGTAGTCGGGGTGCGTGTAGTCGACGGTGGTCGCGGGGGAGTGCCTGCCGTCCCAGGAGGCCGGCACGACGCCGGGGTGGTCGCGGAACAGGCTGTAGGGCAGCCCCTCGTTCTTCAGCTCGGCCATGACGAACGGTCCGGGGCGGGCGATGACCGCCAGCTCTCGGTCGGCGCACAGGTCGAGGAACCGCCCCAGGTCCAGCTCGGGGCGGGTGCGGCCGGTGAGGTCGAACGTGCCGTCGGGCAGCTCGTGGACGAGCCACGGGATGTAGGTGGCGACCGTGTTGAGCCCGGTCGCGCGAGCGGCGTCGAGGCGGTCCGCCCACACGGCGGGGTCCAGCCGGAAGTAGTGGACCTCACCGGACAGGACGAGGTCGTCGTGCAGGGTCGGGACGGCCGGCGCGGTCGTCGCGGCGGGCGGCGTGGTGGTCAACGGTCTACCCCTTCGTAGGTGTTGAGAGCGGGCCGGTGCTCACCTGAGGCTTGCATGTAACCGGTACCACGCGCCATAGTAGGAGATGTAACCGGTTACATCCAGCCCGGGTGCAGCACGACGATCTCGATGATGAGGAGGTGCCCGCATGGCAGGTTCCGGCCGGCCGACGGTCCGCGACATCGCGCGCCACGCCGGGGTGTCCGTCGCGACGGTCTCCCGGGTCACGCGTGACGACCCGCGCGTGGCCCCGCAGACCCGCGACAAGGTGCAGGCGAGCATCGACACGCTCGGGTACACGCCGTCCGCGCTCGGTCTGTCCCTGGCCTACCAGCGGCACAACACGCTCGGGATCATCCTGCCCGGCCTCGGCGGCCCGTACTTCGCCGAGCTGATCCAGGGCGTCGAGTCGGTGGCCGTGGACGCGGGCATCGCCGTCAACGTCCTGGGCACGCACCTCCGGCCCGACGCCGCACGCGCCGTCCGCCAGCTCGCGACGCGCACCGACGGCCTCGTGATCCAGGTCGGCACGGTGGACGACGACCTGCTCGCCGAGCTGGCGGCCAGCCTGCCCGTCGTGCTGGTGGCCGGCCTCTCCGAGCGGTTCGCGAGCGTCCGGACGGACGGCCTGGCGGCGTCGCGCGAGCTCACCGAGCACCTCATCGAGGTGCACGGAAAGCGCGAGCTGCGGTTCGTCGGGGACGACGAGGCGGCGGGGGACCCGGCCGCTCGGTACGCCGGGTTCCGCGAGGCGCTCGACGCGCACGGGCTGACGGAGGCCGGCCCGCCGATGCGGCTCGGGCTGGAGCCCGAGTTCGGGGCGCGCGCCGCGCGGGAGCTGCACGCCGCCGGTGACGTCCCCGAGGCGCTCGTGTGCGCCAACGACGAGCTCGCGTTCGGGCTGATGGCGACGCTGCCCGGCCTGGGCTACTCGATCCCCCGGGACGTGGCGATCACCGGCTTCGACGACAACTCGCTCGCCGCGCTCGCCTCCCCGACGCTGACGACCGTGCACCAGCCGACCTTCGAGCTGGGTGCGACGGCGGCCGGGCTCGTGCTCATGCCGCCGCGCGAGAGCGCGCGGTCGGCCCAACCCCCCATATCGCCCCTTGCCCCTGTCGACCACGTGCTCGAGACCCGGGCGGTGATCCGGGAGTCCTGCGGCTGCACTGCCTGACGTGCAGCGATCTTCAACGAGGAAGGTTGTTCATGAACACCACCACCCGCGGCCGCCGTACGGCGGCCCGCCTGCTTGCCGGCGCGTGCGCCGTCACGCTCACCCTGGCCGCCTGCTCGACGGCGGACGGCGGCTCCGGCGGCAGCCGGCTGACCGACCAGGACCGGATCGCCTACCTGAACATGGGCGGCTTTTCCGGCAACGCCAACCCGAAGCCCAACTACAACCCCTTCTCGGCGACGGCGATCGGTCCGACGTGGACCATCTACGACCCGCTGTTCGAGGTGAACACCTACGACTGCAGCCAGGTGCCGATGCTCGGCACCGAGTACGAGTGGGCGAGCCCCACCGAGCTGCGCGTGCAGGTCCGCGAGGGCGTGACGTGGAACGACGGCGAGCCGTTCACCGCCGCCGACGTCGCCTACACCTACAACCTGCTCAAGGACTACCCCGCGCTGGACACCACCGGGGTGGGGGCCGCGCTGACGGGTGCCGAGGCGCCGTCGGACACCGAGGTGGTGCTGACCTTCGCCGAGCCCGCCTACGCGCTGATCGACACGGTCGTGAAGGTCTCGATCGTGCCGGAGCACGTCTGGTCGAAGGCCGACGACCCGGTCACGTACACCGCGCCGGACGCGATCGGCACCGGCATGTTCACGGTGAAGTCGCTCAACCCGCAGCAGTTCACCGTGGAGCGCAACCCGGACTACTGGCAGGCCGACAAGGTGCGCGTCGACGAGCTGCGGTTCACGCAGGCCGACGGCGGCGGCCAGGTCGACCAGCTCAAGCTCGCCCGCGGCGAGTACGACCACAACTCGATGTTCGTGCCCGACATCGAGAACGCCTACGTCGCCAAGGACCCGGAGCACAACAAGTACTGGTTCCCGTCCGGCCAGCCGATCTCGCTCTACATGAACCTCACCGAGAAGCCGTTCGACGACGTCGAGTTCCGCCGCGCGGTCTCGCACGCGATGAACAAGGAGCGACTGACGCAGGAGGCCGGCTCCGGGTACGTCGAGGAGGCGAGCCAGACGCTGCTCGTGCTCCCGGGGCAGGCGGACTGGCTGGACCCGACCATCCCCGACCAGGGGGTGATCAAGTACGAGCCGGAGGTGGCTGCCGACCTGCTGACCGACGCGGGCTACGAGCTCGACGCCGACGGCAACCGGCTGGGCAAGGACGGCAAGCCGCTCGAGTTCACGTTCACGACGCCGTCGGGCTGGACCGACTGGACCGCGGCGGCGGACTCCGTGAAGGCCGACTTCGCCGAGCTGGGCATCGCGGTGAAGGTCGAGACGCCGGACTTCCCCACGGTGGAGCAGGACCGGCTGACCGGCAACTTCGACCTGGCGTTCGGCGTGCGCGGCGGGCTGTGCTCGATGGCCCAGAGTTTCGCCGAGCCGCTCGCGTCCGCGAACACGGCCCCGGTCGGCGAGAAGGCGACCACCAACGAGGTGCGCTGGCAGGACGACCGGACCGATGAGCTCCTCGCCCAGCTGGCGGACACGGAGGAGCCCGAGGAACAGAAGCCGCTGGTGCACGAGCTGCAGCAGATCATGATGGACCAGGTGCCGTTCGTCCCGCTCTGGTACGGCGGCAAGTGGTTCGAGTACAACACGCGGTACGCCACCGGCTGGCCCAGCGCGGAGGACCCGTATGCGGCGCCCGACAACAACCGCCTGATCTACACGTCGCTGGCTCCGGCCGGGGACTGACGCGTCATGACCTACTTCGCACGACGCATCGGGTTCTTCGTGCTCACCCTGTGGGGCGCGGTCACCCTCAACTTCCTGATCCCGCGGATGGCGGCCGGCGATCCGGCCCAGGCGATCCTGCAGCGGCTGGCGGTCCAGGAGGGCGCCGTCGACCCCGCGCAGCTGGAGGCGGTCCGGGCCATGCTCGGCGTGCCGGACGCCCCGCTGTGGGTGCAGTACGGCGACTACCTGCGGAACCTGGTGGCCGGGAACTTCGGCGTCTCGTACACCTACTTCCCCTACACCGTGGCCGACGTCATCAGCGACGCCCTGCCCTGGACGATCGTGCTGCTCGGGGTCACCCTGATCCTCTCGTTCGTGATCGGGACGCTGCTGGGGGCGTGGGTCGCGTGGCGCCGGAACACCGGGTTCGACGCCGTGCTCACCGTGGGCGCGAGCTTCCTGGGGACGCTGCCGTTCTTCTGGATCGCGCTGCTGCTCATCTACGTGTTCGCGATCATGCTCGGCTGGCTGCCGTCGTCGGGCGGGTATTCCGGGATGGTCGAGCCGGGCCCGACGCCGGAGTTCCTCGTTGATGCCTGGCAGCACTTCCTGCTGCCGGCCGCGGCGATCATGATCACCGGCCCGGTCGGCTGGATGCTCGGGATGCGCAACACCATGGTCCAGTCGCTCGGGGAGGACTTCGCGCGGTTCGGCCGGGCGAAGGGCCTCCCCGGGCGGGTCCTGGCCGTGCGCTACGGCGCCCGGGTGGCGATCCTGCCGAACATCACGGGCTTCGCCCTCGCGCTCGGCGGCCTGGTGGGTGGCACTGCGCTGGTCGAGCAGACCTTCAACTACCCGGGGATGGGCCGGCTGCTGCTGGAGGCGGTCGGCAACAAGGACTTCCCGCTGATGCAGGCGATCTTCCTGTTCTCCACGGTCGGGGTGCTCGCGGCCAACCTGGTCGCCGACATGCTCTACGGCGTGCTGGATCCGCGGGCCCGGCGAAGGGAGGCGGCATGATCACGGCGCCCCGCTCGATGGCCAGGCCCGGCAGGTTCGCCAGGCCCGGCAGGTTCGCCAGGCCTGGCGGGTTCGCCATGCCGCGCTGGTTCGACATCCTGTGGCGCAACAAGAAGGCGCGCTTCGGCATGATCCTGCTCGCGGCGTTCCTCCTGATGGCGGTGTTCGCGCCGTGGACAGCGCCCTACGACCCGCGGGATAACGGCTTCCCACCCGGCCTCCCGCCGTCGGCCGAGCACTGGCTCGGTACCACCGGCCGCGGGTTCGACGTCGCCTCGCAGGCGGTCTACGGCGCGCGCACGTCCCTGCTGGTGGGACTGGTCGCCGGGACGCTCTCGACGATCATCGCCGTGGCCGTCGGGATGACCGCCGGCTACCTCGGGGGCCTGACCGACGAGGTGCTGTCGTTCGGCACGAACATCGTGCTCGTCGTGCCGACGCTGCCGCTCATGGTCACGCTCGCCGCTTACCTGCCCGGCGGGGGCGGGGTGTGGATGGTGATCATCGTCATCGGCGTCACGGGGTGGGCCGGCGCCGCCCGCAACAAGCGCGCGCAGATCCTCACCCTGCGCAACCGGGAGTACATCCAGGCCGCCCGGCTGGCGGGGGACGGCGTCTTCCACGTGATCTTCCGCGAGATCGCGCCCAACATGACGTCGCTGATCGTCGTCGGGTTCATCGGCGCGGTGGGCGGGGCCATCGGCGCCGAGGCGGGGCTGGCGTTCATCGGCATCGGCGACCCCAGCACGATCTCCTGGGGCACGATGCTCTACTGGGCCAACCAGGACGGCGCGCTCCTGACCGGCGGTTTCGTCCGGCTGCTCGTGCCGGGCCTCCTGCTCGCCCTGCTGACCACGGGCCTGACGTTCGTCAACTTCGGCGTGGACGCGCTGAGCAACCCGCACCTGAGGGAGCAGTGATGGCGCTGATCGAGGTCGAGAACCTGTCCGTCGACTACCGGTCGCGGGACCTGCCGCCGTCGCACGCCGTGCGGGACGTCTCGTTCGGCATCGAGGAGGGTGAGTTCGTCGGGCTCCTCGGGGAGTCGGGCTGCGGCAAGTCCACGCTCGGCAACGCGATCCTGCGGCTGCTGGACGCCCCGGCCCACCACGCCGGCGGCACCGTGCGGTTCGACGGGACGGACCTGTTCGCGCTCGACGAGCGCGGTCTGAACCGGCTGCGCTGGCGCGAGATCGCCACCGTGTTCCAGTCGTCCATGAACGCGCTGAACCCGGTGCTGCGCATCGCCGCGCAGTTCCACGACACCATGGACGCGCACCGCTGGAGCACCGCGGCCGAGGGCGACCGGGACGCCCGGATCCGGGAGGTGCTGACCGACGTCGAGCTGGACGCCGACCGCGTGATGCGCTCCTACCCGCACGAGCTGTCCGGCGGCATGCGGCAGCGCGTGGTCCTGGCGCTCGCGCTGCTGCTGCGGCCGCGGTTTGTGCTGCTGGACGAGCCCACCACCGGGCTCGACGTGCTGGTGCAGCGGTCGATAGTGAGCCTGCTGCACCGCATCCAGCGGGAGCAGGGCTTCACCGTCCTGTTCATCAGCCACGACCTCGGCACCGTGCTGGAGGTCGCCGACCGGGTGATGGTCATGTACGCGGGCGAGATCGTCGAGAGCCGGCCGAGCGCCGACCTCGCGGCCCGCCCGCTGCACCCGTACACCCACGGCCTGCTCGGCTCGTTCGACGACCCGCGGGCCGAGACCGTCTCGGTGGCGTACATCGCCGGGCGGCCGCCGGCGCTCACCGAGCCGCCGCCCGGTTGTCCCTTCGCGCCGCGCTGCCCGTCGCGGATGGCGGCGTGCGACCACGTGGTGCCGGAGCTGCGCCCGGTGCCGGTCGAGATCGGGGCGGGGTTGGGTGCCGGTTCATCGGCGCCCGCCGGGCCGACGGCGGACCCGTGGGCATCAGCACCGGCCATGCCGACGTCGGACGGGCGGACGTCGGACGGGCCGACTTCGGACGCCGCGCCGGGCAGGTCGCCGGGCCCGCCGTCGGGCGACGTGCCGGAGCCGACCGTGCGCTGCCATCTGTTCACCGAGGTGGGCCGGGCGGAGCGCGGGCCTGACGCCGTCGTCGAGACGCCGCGGTTCGCCGAGGCGACCGCATGGTCGGCGCGGGACGAGAACCACCACGAGCCGCTCGTCGTCGTCGAGCACCTCGGCAAGAGCTACGACCGCCGGCGCGGCCTGCGCCGGGAGCGGGTCGAGGCGGTGCGCGACGTGTCGTTCATGCTCGCGCCGGGCCAGGTGCGCGCCCTGGTGGGGCAGTCGGGGTCGGGCAAGTCGACGATCGCCAAGATCCTCACCCGCACGGAGCGGGCGACCTCCGGGACGGTGCTGGTGGGCGGCATCGATCCCGGGCCGCTGCGGGGCCAGGCGCTGCGCGACTACCGGTCGCAGGTGCAGATGGTGTTCCAAGACCCGTTCGCGGCGCTGAACCCAGTCAAGACCGTGGGGTACAGCCTGAGCCGGCCGCTGCGGAACTTCCTGGGTCTGTCGGGCGACGAGCTGCACGAGGGGGTGCTGGGGCTGCTGGAGTCCGTGGGGCTCTCGCCCGCGGCGACGTACGTCGACAAGCTGCCGCACCAGCTCTCCGGCGGCCAGCGCCAGCGCGTGGTCGTCGCGCGGGCTATGGCCCCGCGGCCGCGGCTGCTGGTGGCCGACGAGCCGATCTCGATGCTCGACGTGTCGATCCGCGCGGAGATCCTGGAGCTGCTCGCGACCACCGTCCGGGAGCAGGGCGTCGCGATGCTCTACATTACCCACGATCTGCTCAGCGCCCGCCTCCTCGCGGACGACATCATGGTGATGCGGTCCGGCGAGATCGTCGAGCAGGGTCCGACCCTCCAGGTGGTCCGCGACGCCCAGCACGAGTACACCCGTGCCTTGCTCGACGCGATCCCGGTCACCCTGGCCCGCGCCACGACGACCTGACCGAGGAGAGGCCCGGCGGGGGAGAGGCCGAACAGTCCGCTTCGAGAACGACCTGAGGTACCGATCCGAGCTGGAATCGGTACCTCAGGTCGTTCTCGAAGCGGACTGGCCGGCCAGTCTCCGCCTCAGGTCAGGGGCGGCCTACGTTGAACTCCTCCATGGCCATCAGGGGGCGGACCGTCTGCTCCAGGGCGCCGGTCGAGACGTAGCGCCGGACGGCGTCGTCGGCCAGCTCGTTGCCGAGCGCGGCCATGATCATGCCCTGGTCCAGGGCCAGGTAGCGCTGGGAGACCTGGCCGCTGCGGACCGCCACGGCGTCGTAGAAGCCGCCCGGGCCGTAGGCGTCGAAGTCCCGGGAGATGGCCCGCAGGTTCGCCATCGCCTCGCCGCGGGCATACCGCAGCGCGAGGAACGACGCGTGCGGCGTCACGACACCGTCGCCGTACTCCGTGGGCGCGGGCGAGCCGTCGCGGCACCCCTCGTACGGCTGGTCGACGGCGGTGCGCTCCTGGTCGGTGGTGTAGCCCGGGCCGTCGAGACCGAGCTGGTCGACGCCGTACTCGCGGTACCCGCCGGCGGGGTTGTTGGACGGCGAGAAGCCCCAGTACCCGTACCCGGCCTCCTGCATCCCGTGCTCGATCTGCCCGCGCACGTACAGCGGGTGGTTGCGGCCCCACGACCGCGGCCCCCACTTCTCCTCCGGCACGAAGAGGGGCACCATGAGCGCCTCGAACATGCTGCCGCCCCAGGTCGGGACGATCCGCATGCCGCGGTACGGCAGGGCGCCCTCGAAGACGGGCACCCCCAGGTACTCGGCCCACTCGCCGGTCGGCTTCGTCTCGGTCCAGTCCCAGTCGCACGTGTCGGGGAACGTGCGGTACGTGCCGAAGTAGTGCTCCGGCGGGATCTGCCCCCCCGCGATGCCGAGGTAGGACGCGATCCGCGGTTCGGTGTTGAACGCGCCGTAGTGGTGGCCCGTGTACCAGACGTCGGCGCCCATGCCGCAGTAGTCGCCGGGGACCGGCGCGGTCTCTTGCGGGTCGGTGTCCCAGAACCCGCCCCGGATCCGGTTCTGCGCCGGGTCGTAGTAGCAGCCGAAGTTCATGCGCTCGCGGACGGCGTCCGCCTCGTCGGCCAGGGACGGCTCCGCGCGGCTCGCCAGGAGCAGGCCCGTGGCCAGCCAGCCGTTGTCGACGCTGGACAGGAACGGCTTGACCGGGTCGCCGCTCGTGGGGAACTCCAGGAGCTTGGCGCCCGTGGCCGGGTCGTACCAGTTGTAGAACATGCCGCTCGGCTCGTGCCGCTCCAGCCCGGCGACGGTGTCCAGCGTGGTCGCCATGCGCTGGCGCGCCTCGCGGGCGCCGATCAGCCCCGTGTCGCGGGCTACTACCGTGCTCCACAGGTAGGCGCCGATGTTCGTCGGCGACGTGTACCCGCCGCGGCTGCCGGGGCTCAGATCGCCGCCGATGTTGTCGTCGGGCAGCCCCGTCTCCTCGACGACCAGGGCGTCGAACGAGCGCCACGTGTCGGCCGCCCAGGTGCGCAGCTGCCGGCGGTCGTGGCTCTGGCTCGCGCTCGTGCTCTGGTGCTGGTCCGTGCCCTGGTCGGGGGCCGGGGCCGCGCCGGCGGCGCTCGCGGGCACGGCCGTGAGCGCGAGGGCCGCGACGGCGGCCGCCGCGACCACTGTGCTGTGCTTCCTCATGACGCGCATTCTCATGATGTGTCTCCTCTACGTCGTCGTAGTCGTGACATTTCCTGCGGTCTGTGGTCGGGCGGCCGCCGTCGGCTCAGGCTTAGACGGGCAGCTCGCCCGTGCGCGCGACCTTGCCGAGCCACGCGAGGCTGGGCTTGGGCGTGCGCTCGAACGTCGTGCGGTCGACGGCGACCAGCCCGAACGTGGGCCGGAAGCCGCTCATCCACTCGTAGTTGTCGAGCAGCGACCAGTGCAGGTACCCCTCCACGTGGCAGCCACCGGCCATCGCGCGGGCCATGCCCTCCAGGGCACCCCGGGTGTAGTCGATGCGGCGGGCGTCGTCGGCCGTGGCCATGCCGTTCTCGGTGACGATCATGGGGACGCCGCCGGTGATGCGGTGCGTGTACTCCAGGGCCTCGCCCAGCGCCTGCGGGTAGTACTCCCAGCCGGTAAGGGTGCGTTCGACGTCGTCGGCCGGGGGGACGGGATCGCCGTCCGCCCCGATGATCGTGCGCAGGTAGCTCTGCACGCCGACGAAGTCGTCGCTGCGCGCGACCTCGAGGAAGAAGTCCTCGCGCGGGTAGGCGTACGCGTCACGCGCCGCCTCGGCCCCGGGTGCGGCCTGGAACACCTGGTTGGCGATGGTCCACCCGGCCCGCACGTGGCCGAGGCCGTGCAGGATCTCGACAGCGCGCTGGTGCGCCGTCGCCTGGACCTCGGAGGCCGCCTCGTCCGGGGCGGCGAGCCCCGCGGCGTCGAGGTTGGTGCGCCGACTCGCGCCGAGCATCATCGAGGTGATGTTGGGCTCGTTGATCGTGACGACGTGGCGCACGTCGTCGAGGATCGAGGTGGCGGTCTCGACGTAGCGGCTGAACGCGTCGACGGCGTCGGGCGCGAACCAGCCGCCGCGCTCGGCGAACCACCGCGGCAGCGTGAAGTGCAGGAGCGTGACCACCGGCGTGACGCCCGCCTCGAGGCACGTGTCGATCATGCGCCGGTAGTGCGCCAGCTGGGCCCGCGAGATCTCGCCCTCTGCGGGCTCGATGCGCGCCCACTCGATCGAGAACCGGTACGTGTTCAGGCCGGCGTCCGCGAGCAGCCGGATGTCCTCCGGGTAGCGGTGGTAGCTGTCGGCGGCGTCGCCGGAGCTCTCCGCGCACAGCGTCCCGGCGACATGCTCCTTGGCCCACCAGTCGCTGTTGACGTTGCCGCCCTCGATCTGGTGGGCGGCGGTCGAAGCACCCCACAGGAAGTCGGGCGCGGTGGGCAGCGTGATCTGTTCGGTCACGGAAAACTCCTCGGATGGTGCGGGACGGTGCGCGAGGTGCCGCCGGGTTGCGGCTGCACGAGTGGCTACTTGAGTCCGGTGGTCGAGATGCCCTGCACGATGTGCCGCTGCAGGACGAGGAAAACGATGAGGATGGGCAGCACGATGACCGTCGCACCGGCGACGAGCAGGCCGTACTGCACGGTGTTCTGTCCCGTCGAGTACAGGGCGAGGGCGACGGGCAGCGTGTACTTGTCGGCGGACTGCACGGCGACCAGGGGCCACAGGAAGTTGTTCCAGGACCCGAGGAACGTCAGGATGCCGAGCGTCGCCAGCGCCGGCCGGGTCTGCGGCAGGACTATGCGGAAGAACGTGCGGAACTCGCCGGCCCCGTCGACGCGGGCGGCGTCGAGCAGCTCGTCCGGGATGTCGAGCATGAACTGCCGCATCAGGAACACGCCGAACGGCGCGGCCAGGAACGGCAGGACGAGCGCCGCGTAGGTGTTGATGAGGTCCAGGTTGGCCACGAGCACGAACAGCGGCACGAAAGTGACCATGCCCGGCACCATCAGCGTGCCCATGACCAGCGCGAAGAGGGTGCGGCGGCCGGGGAAGTCGAGCTTCGCCAGGGCGTAGCCGACCATCGCGCTGAACAGGACCGACCCGACGGTCACGACCAGCGCCACGACCACCGAGTTGAGGAAGTACTGCGGGAAGTTCAGGGACGCGAACAGGTCCGTGTAGTTGGTCCAGGTCACCTCCTCGGGGATCAGCGTGGGCGGGAACTGCCGGATCTCGCCCTCCGGCTTGACCGACGACACGACCATCCACACGAGCGGCCCGATCGAGGCCACGAGCCCGACCAGGAGCGCGACGTTGAGGAGGACCGCGCGCGGGGTGACCCGGCGCCGGCGGTGCGCGTCGGTTGTGGTGGCCATCACTTCTCCGTCCGGAGCAGGCGGAACTGGAGGTAGGACAGGATCACGATGGCGATGAACAGCACGTAGCTCATCGCGGCCGACAGGCCGTAGTTCCCGAACCCGAACTGGTTGAAGATCTCGTACGCGACCGAGTTGGTGGCGCCCAGCGGGCCGCCCTGGGTCATCACGAACGGCTCCTCGAAGAACTGCAGGTAGCCGATGCCGGTGATGACGGCGCAGAACAGCAGCGTCGGCCGCAGCAGCGGGACCGTGATGGACCGGAACTGCCGCACGGCGCCCGCCCCGTCGATGGCCGACGCCTCGTACAGGTCGCGGGGGATGCCCTGCAGCCCGGCCAGCAGGATCACCATCGAGTACCCGACGTTGCGCCAGGTAGCCATCATGATGAGCGAGGGCATCGCCCAGACCGGGTCGGTGAGCCAGCGGGGCCCCTCGATCCCGATCACGCCGAGCATCGAGTTCACCAGCCCGAAGTCGGGCTGCAGCAGGAACCGCCACACGACCGCCACCGCGACGATCGAGGTGACGACCGGCGCGTAGAAGCCGACGCGGAACACGGACCGGAACCACGCCAGGCCCGAGTTCACCAGGACCGCCAGGAGCAGCGCTATCGCGAGCGTGAGCGGCATCGCCACGCCGACGAAGTAGAGCGTGTTGCCGGCGGCCTGCTGGAACTTCGGGTCCGCGAGGACCTCGACGAAGTTGTCGAACCCGACGAAGTTGACGGCCAAGGGCGTCCGGAGGTCGGCCCCGTGCATGTCGGTGAACGCCATGTACAGGGACGACGCCACCGGGACCAGCATGAACACGGCGAACAGCACCGTGAACGGCAGCGCGAAGCCCCAGGCGGCGAGGCCCGTGCGGCGGCGGCGTGCGGAGGCACGCCGCCGCACCGGGACGGTCGCGGAAGGGACGGTCGCAGTGGGGGCGGCCACGGGTCAGTCCAGGCCCGTCCCGATCGAGGTGGCCGCTTCCTGCATCTGCGCGGCGGCGTCCTCCGGGCTCAGGTCGCCCGCGATCACCTGCTCGATGATGAGGTCGATCTCGTGCTCGATCTCGGACCAGGTCGGGATCGCGGGGGTCGACCGCGCGGTCTCCAGCACGTCCTGGTAGACGGCGACGGCGTCGTCGTCGGCCAGGGCCGGCTCGTCCCAGGAGGCCTGGACGGCCGGCAGGTCGTTCGAGATCCCGAACCAGTCGACCTGGGTGGCCGGGTCGGTGGCGAACTGGACGAACTTCCACGCGGAGTCGGGGTTGGCGGCGTCGGCCAGGACGGCGAGGTTGGAGCCGCCGATGAAGGACGCCGTCGCCTCGTCGGCGGGCAGCGGCACGACGCCGAACTTGTCGGCGAACTCGTCACCTGCGGTGGTCAGCAGGTTCGCCCGCTCCCACGGGCCCGAGACGAACGAGCCGAGCTTGCCGTCGATGAAGTTCTGCACCTTCTCGTCCTCGACGAGCACCTGCGGGGCGAGCCCGTCGCGCATGAACGAGGAGTAGTACTCGAGCGCCTTGACCTGGGCGTCGTTGTCGAGGGTGAATTCGCCGGCGTCGTCCATGATCTCGCCGCCCGCCTGCCAGTAGAACGGGAAGTACATCAGCGCGGTGGAGTTGCCGCGGGTCTGCAGCGCGATGCCGTGGTCGGCCCCGGCGTCCTGCAGGCCGGCCGCGAACTCCGTGAGGTCCGCCCAGGTCTTGGGGGCGGCCACGCCCGACTCCTCCGCCAGGTCGGTGCGGTAGTACAGGACGCGCGTCTCGACGTACCAGGGCACGCCGTAGGAGGTCCCGTCGACCACCGTCGTGTCCCAGGCGCCCGGGAAGAACGCCTCGGAGTCGATGCCCTCCGGGGTGGGGGCGAGGCCGTCGAGCCCCACGAAGCCGCTCATGAGCGTGGTGCCGACCTGCATGACGTCGGGCACCTCGCCGGTGGCGATGGCCGTGTTGATCTTCTCGGTGGACGACTCCCAGGGGACCGGCGTGACGTTCACCGTGACGTCCGGGTTGTCGGCCTCGAACTGCTCGGCGAGCTCGGGCAGCAGCTCGCCCTCCGTGCCCATTGCCCAGACCTCGACGGTGCCGGTGGCGGGGCCTTCCGGGATGCTGCTGGAGCTGTCTGCTGTGGTGCCGGCCTCGTCGCTGCGTCCGCAACCCGTCAGGGCGAGGGCCAGCGTGAGGGTCGACGCCGTCGCCGCTGCGACGAGGCGAGGGGTCCTGTTCACGATCACTCCTTTGTTGATCTGCTGACCGAAATTTCGAAGTAGAATCTCGGAAAGACCTCGGGAGATTAGACGGGCGGCAGAGCCGTGTCAATGGGCGCCCGGCCAGGTTGCCGGCGGATCCAGCAGGTTCCGCTACGCTCCTGATTTCGGAAACAGCCTGCTCACCGACGCCGACGGAGGACCCATGGCACAGGACCGGCCGCACATCCCGCTCGCCGTCGTCGCGGCCGAGGCGGGCGTCTCGGTCCCCACGGTCTCCAAGGTCCTCAACACCCGGCCCGACGTCGCCGGCGCGACCCGAGCCCGCGTCACCGAGGTGCTGGAACGCCACGGCTACGTCGTCCGCCCCCGGTCGGCGAAGCCCACGGGGATGATCGACGTCCGCATCGTCGACTTCGAGGGGACGTGGTCCGAGGCCGTGGTCCGCGGCGCCGTCGCCGGCGCGCGGCGGCTCGGCCTCGACGTGGTGCTGGCGGTCGAGCCCGACCCCGACGACTGCAGCTCCTGGGTGCGGCACGCCCTGGAGCGCGGCACCGACGGCCTGGTCAGCATCGTCGCCGTGCCCGACGCCGAGGCGCGGGGCGCACTGGAGGACACCGGTACGCCGCTCGTCGTCGTCGACCCGCGGCAGCGACCGCCCGAGGGGATGCTCAGCGTCGGCGCCACCAACTTCCAGGGCGGGCTCGAGGCGACGGCGCACCTGCTGTCCCTCGGCCACCGGCGCATCGCCACCATCACCGGGGCGCTCGAGCAGGACAACGCCATCGCCCGGCTCGGGGGCTACCGCGCGGCGCTGATCCAGGCCGGCGCCCCCACCGACGACGAGCTCGTGTACGTGGGCGCCTACGGCGTCACCTCCGGGTACGAGGGCGCCCAGCGGCTCATGAGCCTGGACGACCCGCCCACGGCGATCTTCGCCAGCAGCGACGACACCGCCCTGGGGGCGCTGCGCGCCCTGCGGGAGGCCGGCCTGGTGGTGCCGCGCGACGTCTCGCTCGTCGGCTTCGACGACCTGCCGATCGCCCCCTGGATCGACCCGGCGCTCACCACCGTGCGCCAGCCCCTGGCGGAGATGGGCGCCACCGCCGTCGACCTCGTGCACCGCGCGCGTACGGCCAGCGGGCACACGCTGCGCACCGAGCTGGCGACCAGCCTCGTGCTGCGCGCCTCGACCGCCCCGCCGCGCCGCTAGGCCGCGGGACTCAGCTGCGCGGGCGCCGCGGGCGCTGCGGCTTCTCGACCTCCGGGAGCGGCAGCCCACCGGGACCCTCCTCGGACGTGGGGATCGGGGCCTCGCCGCGGGCGGCGCGCTCCTTGGCGCTGGCCGCGTAGGCGTCGACGTACTCCTGACCGGACAGCGCGAGGATCGCGTACTCGATCTCGTCGGCGACGGCACGCAGCACGAACTTGTCGGTCTCCATGCCCTTGTACCGGCTGAAGTCGAGGGGCTCGCCGATCACGGCGCCGAGCGGCATGAAGATGGGCAGGCCCCGTCCGGGCGGCTGGGCGACCTCGGTGTCGACCATGGCGACGGGGATGACGGGGGCGCCGGACTCGAGCGCCATCCGGGCCACGCCCGTCTTCGCCTTGTAGAGGCGGCCGTCCGGGCTGCGGGTGCCCTCGGGGTAGATGCCGAACAAGCTGCCCTCGCGCAGCACCCGCAGGCCGGTGCGCAGCGAGGCCTCGCTGGCGGCGCCGCCGGAGCGGTCCACGGGGATGACGCCGATGCCCGTCATGAACCAGGCGACGATCTTGCCCTTGGGGCCCCGGCCCGTGAAGTAGTCGGACTTGCCGAGGAAAGTCACCCGGCGCGGGATCACGAGCGGCAGGATGAACGAGTCGATCACCGCGAGGTGGTTGCTGGCCACGATCGCCGGGCCCGTGCGGGGCACGTTCTTGCCGCCGATGACCCAGGGCTGGTACGCGAGGCGCAGCAGCGGGCCCACCAGCAGGTTCCTCATCACCCAGTAGAACAAAATTCCTCCTCAAGACCTGACCCCGCGGGCCTCCTGACGACAATAGAGTGTGCCCATGGCCGCATCGAACACCGACGACCGAGACGACGACGTGCCCGGCGACACCCCACGTGAGCTGGGCGACGACGACGTGGCATCGCGCTGGGCCGACATCGTCGCCACGCTCGGCGACATGGACGTCTCCCGGGCCGACGGCGAGACCGCCGGCCGGGAGAAGCCCGCCGAATCTTCTCAGACATCGCGGCCCGATGACGAGAGCAGCGACGACGGCGCTCGCGCGCGGACCGACAGCGACGCGGTCGGAGGCTGGACGGACGGCGGCTGGGCGGCCGGCGACTTGACGACCGGCGGCCGGACGGGGGACCTGGCCGACAGCGAGCCGGAGCCCGGGCCGCGCGCGAACCAGCCCACCGGACCGCGCGACTGGCCGCTGTCGCCCGAGGCCGAGGCGCTCGAGGAGGCCGACTCGCACTACACGCCGCCGGAGCCCCCGCCGCTGCTGTCCCGCGACCCGCTGCTGACGATGGCGTGGAGCTTCGTCGTCGGCGTGCCCGTGCTCGCGGTGATCGGGATGATCGTGTCGGCGGCGGTGCCGTCCATCGCGATCCCCCCGCTGGCCGGGCAGATCGGCCTCGGGCTGTTCGTCGCGGGCCTGGGCGTGCTGATCTGGCGCATGCCGCACCAGCGCGATCCCGACGACGACGGCCCGGGCGCCGTCGTCTGAGCCGGAGCGGAGCCGCAGGCCCAGACGACCAAAGGCATGGCTTGAGCCCCCGACGTGTCAGGCGCTCGGTTCACCCAGGTGAACCGAGCGCCTGACACGTCGGGGGAGAGGCTCAGCGGCGGGCGAGGTCTGCCGCGCCGACGATGCCCGCCTCGTTGCCGTGCTCGGCCAGCTCGATCTTCGCCACGGGCCGGTGGCCCATCGCGGACAGCTGGGCCTCGAAGCCGCGGCGCACCGGGCCGAGCAGCAGGTCGCCGGCCGCGCCGACGCCGCCGCCGATGACGATGAGCTCGGGGTCGAGCAGGGCGGCGACCGAGGCAGAGCCCTCGCCGATCCAGCGCCCGAGGGTGGCGAGCAGCTCGACCGACAGCGGGTCGCCCTCCTGGGCAGCCTCTGTCACCATCTTGCCCCGGATCTTCTCGGCGTCGCCGCCGGCGAGCTCCAGCAGGCGGCTCGCCTGGTCCACCCGGGCGACGGCGGCGTGCTGGGCGTCGCGCTCCAGTGCGCTGCCCGACGCGTACTGCTCCCAGCACCCCTCGTGCCCGCACCCGCAGTAGTGCCCCTCCGGCACGACGCGCATGTGCCCGACCTCGGCGGCCATGCCCCACTTGCCGCGCACGAGCTCCCGCTCGGAGATCACGGCGCCGCCCAGGCCGGTGCCGACCGTGAGCATGAGCATGTCGGTGGCC
This sequence comes from uncultured Actinomycetota bacterium, assembly GCA_963850545.1. Classification (GTDB taxonomy): domain Bacteria; phylum Actinomycetota; class Actinomycetes; order Actinomycetales; family Cellulomonadaceae; genus Promicromonospora. Next base: position 114,621 of record CAWKLP010000001.1, read on the forward strand.
TCGCGGCCCGCGCCGAACCGGAACTCGGCCCAGCCCGCGGCGTTGGCGTCGTTCTCCACCACGATGGGTACGTCAGAGTCCACGAGCTCGGCTACCTTCGCGGCCAGCGGGTACTCGCGCCACGCGATGTTGGGGGCGAAGTTCACGGACGTCCGGTCGGGGCTGACGAAGCCGGCGGCGGCCAGGCCGATCGCGCCCACCTCGTGCTCCCTGACGAGCTCGTTGCACGCGTCAGCGATGGCCTTGTCGATGTGCGCGACGTCGTCGGCATCCGTCTCCCGGCGCACCTGGGCGAGGATCTTGCCCTCCTCGTCGACGACTCCCACAGCGATCTTGGTGCCGCCGATGTCGACCCCGATGGCGTGCATTCGTCCTCACGTTCTCTCGTTGCGTGACGGTCACGCGGACCGTCGAAAAGGAGCTTGCACCGATCAGGTGCGCACACCCAGGGTAGCGACCGCGCGGGGTGCAACACGCGGCGTCCGTTTCCCGGTATCTTTGCAGGCACGGTCAGTACTGCCACTGGAGTCAGAATGGACGAGATCTTCAGCCCGATCCTCATCGAGCTGCCCCCCACCTCCAACCTCAACGACGTGCTCGCTGAGCGGGTCGGCGCCGGTGCCGACAAGCCGATGATGGAGGTTCCTGCCGGTAAGGGCGAGCCCTGGCGGGTCGTCACGGCCGGCGAGTTCGACGCCCAGGTGGTCGCTGTGGCGAAGGGCCTCGCGGCCCGCGGGATCGAGCCCGGTGACAAGGTCGGCATCATGTGCCGCACCCGGTACGAGTGGGCGGTGCTGGACTTCGCGGCCTGGGCCGCCGGCGCGGTGCCCGTCCCGGTCTACGAGACCTCCTCGGCCGAGCAGGTCGAGTGGATCCTGTCCGACGCCGAGGTGAAGCTGGTCTTCGCCGAGAGCGCCGCCAACGCCGCCACGATCGACGAGGTGCGCGACAACACCCCGCTCGTGGCCGAGGTGCTCGTCATCGACGACGGCGCGGTGGACGCGGTAGCGGCCAGCGGCGTGGACGTGCCCGACGCCGAGATCACCCGCCGCCGGGCCCTCGCGGACCTCGACGACCTCGCCACGATCATCTACACCTCGGGCACGACGGGTCGCCCCAAGGGCGCCGAGCTGACGCACCGCAACTTCGCATCACTCGCCGTGAACGCCGTCGAGGCCGTGCCGGAGGTGTTCGCCAAGGACGGCGGACGCACCCTCCTGTTCATCCCGATGGCGCACGTGTTCGCGCGCTACATCCACGTGCTCGCGGTGGCGGGCGGGGTCGTCACCGGGCACTGGGGCGACACGTCGACGCTGGTCGACGGCCTGGGCGAGTTCAAGCCCACCTTCATCCTGGCGGTGCCGCGGGTGTTCGAGAAGGTCTACAACACGGCCGAGCAGACGGCGGCGGCCGGCGGCAAGGCGAAGATCTTCCACTGGGCCACGGCGACGGGTATCGCGTGGTCGCGGGCGCTGGACACGCCGTCGGGCCCGAGCCTGAGCCTGAAGCTGCAGCATTCTGTCGCCAGCGCGCTGGTGTTCTCCAAGCTGCGCGCCCGGCTGGGCGGCCAGGCGGAGTTCGCGGTGTCGGGCGGCGGGCCGCTCGGCGAGCGGCTCGGCCACTTCTACCGCGGCCTGGGCCTGAAGGTGCTCGAGGGCTACGGCCTCACCGAGTCGACGGCCCCGACCAGCGTCAACCGCCCCACCGCGACCAAGATCGGCTCGGTCGGCCTGCAGCTGCCGGGCTGCGGCGTCAAGATCGCGGAGGACAAGGAGATCCTGCTCAAGGGCCACCACATCTTCCGGGCGTACCACAAGAACGAGGCCGCCACGGCGGAGGCGTTCACCGAGGACGGCTGGTTCCGCACGGGCGACCTGGGTGTGCTGGACGACGACGGGTTCCTCACGATCACCGGCCGCAAGAAGGAGATCATCGTCACCGCGGGCGGCAAGAACGTGGCGCCCTCGAACCTCGAGGACCGCATCCGGGCGCACGCGCTGGTCAGCCAGTGCGTCGTCGTCGGCGACAACAAGCCGTTCATCGGGGCACTCGTCACGCTCGACGCCGAGGGCCTGCCGGGCTGGCTGAAGATGCACGGCAAGCCCGCGCTGTCCGTGGACGAGGCCAGGAAGGACCCGGACGTCCTGGCGGCCCTGGACGGCGCGGTGCAGCGCGCCAACAAGGCGGTCTCGAAGGCCGAGTCGATCCGCAAGTACACAGTGCTGGCGGGCGACCTGACGATCGAGAACGGGTACCTCACGCCGAAGCAGAGCGTGAAGCGGGCGGTGTTCCTGAAGGACTTCGACGCCGACGTCGAGCGCCTGTACGCGGACAAGAACAAGGAGAGCCTGCACCTGATCGGCTGAGCCCCCGGCTAGCGGGGTTCCGACTTCGGTCGGTTGCTGGTGAAGCGCAGTGACTTCGGTCGGTTGCTTCGAGATCGGTCCAACGACGGACCGATCTCGAAGCAAGCGTCCGATCTCATATCGGGGCTGGCGCATCCGACCGATCTCGTGCGGCTCTGCCGCCGTCTGCGCTAGGCGACGGTGAGGGAGATCCAGGTGTCCGACGGGGCGTCCGGCCGCCCGGGCACGGCCCGGTGCTCCTCGGTCCACGCCTGCCCGACGGCGTCGGTCGCCACTGCCCGCCAGAAGCGCACCGCCGGCGGGTTGGCGTCCTGGAACGCGACCTCCCAGGAGCCGGGGAAGCTCGCCAGCACGTGCGCGGCGAGCTTTCGCCCGACGCCGGTCCGGCGCGCCCCGCGCACCACGAAGAACGAGCTGAGCACGCGGGTCGGGTCGTCGAGCCCGCGGACCAGGGCGAACCCGACGGGTGACGGCGGGGCGCCGTCGGCGGGCTCCAGTTGTGCGAGGACGCCGCGCCAGCCGGGGTCGGTGAACGCGGCGTCCAGCCGCTCGCGCCGGAACTGCCCGCTCGGGTCGGGGAGCGCCCCGGAGACCTCGGACATGTCGTGCCGGAACAGGAGCCAGAGCCGTTCGAGGACGACGCGGTCGGCGGGCGTCGTAGGCCGGATGGTCAGCCGTGCGGGCGGGGAAACATGAGTGTTCGTCATAACAGAAAGCCTCCCGGGCCATTAGGCACCGGGAGGCTCGCCGATATTCTCGCACGAGTCGGGCACGGTCCGACAGGGGTGCTCATTCACCGGACGCGACGGGCACTGTCGCCGGCCCTCAGTAGGATGACGACGAAGGGTGCCGCGCGGGCGATCGCCGGCCGTGCACCGCGAAATTTCCTGATGAGAGGTGCTCCTCCGATGGCTGTTCGTCGTGTGGCCCTGCTGACCGCCGGCGGCTTCGCGCCCTGCCTGTCGTCCTCGGTCGGCGGTCTGATCGAGCGTTACACCGAGCTCGACCCCGAGATCGAGATCATTGCCTACCTGCACGGCTACCACGGCCTGCTGACCGGCAACAAGATCGAGATCGGCGAGGAGGCCCGCCAGCAGGCCCCGATCCTGCACCGCTTCGGCGGCTCGCCGATCGGCAACTCGCGCGTGAAGCTGACCAACGTCAAGGACGCGGTCAAGCGCGGCCTGGTCAAGGAGGGTCAGGACCCGCTGCACGTGGCGGCGGAGCAGCTCAAGGCCGACGGCGTCGACGTGCTGCACACCATCGGCGGTGACGACACCAACACGACGGCCGCCGATCTGGCCGCCTACCTGCACGAGAACGGCTACGAGCTCACCGTGGTGGGCCTGCCGAAGACCATCGACAACGACGTGGTGCCGATCAAGCAGTCGCTCGGCGCGTGGACCGCTGCCGAGGAGGGCGCGAAGTTCGCGGCCAACGTCATCGGCGAGAACCGGGTCGGACCGCGCATGCTGATCGTGCACGAGGTCATGGGCCGGCACTGCGGCTGGCTGACGGCCGCGACGGCCGGGAAGTACCGCGAGTGGCTCGACGAGCAGGAGTGGGCGCCGGCCCTCGGCCTGTCGCGCGAGCGCTGGGACGTGCACGCGGTGTTCCTGCCCGAGCTCGAGATCGACCTCGAGGGCGAGGCCAAGCGCCTGCGCGGCGTCATGGACGAGATCGGCAACGTCAACATCTTCCTCTCGGAGGGTGCCGGCATGCACGAGATCGTGGCCCAGCTCGAGGCGGCCGGCGAGACGGTGGAGCGCGACCCGTTCGGGCACGTGAAGCTCGACACGATCAACCCGGGCCAGTGGTTCGCGAAGCAGTTCGCGGAGAAGCTGGGCGCCGAGAAGACCATGGTGCAGAAGTCGGGCTACTACTCGCGTGCCGCGGCCGCGAACAGCGACGACCTGCGCCTCATCAAGTCCATGACCGACTACGCGGTGGAGTGCGCGCTGCGCGGCGAGTCCGGCGTCATCGGCCACGACGAGGAGGACGGCGACCGGCTCAAGGCCATCGCGTTCCCGCGCATCGCCGGCGGCAAGGCGTTCGACGTCTCGCAGGAGTGGTTCGGGCAGATCCTCGCGGACATCGGCCAGCCGCTCGTGCCGGCCGCCCCGGCGGAGCACTGAGCACGGTGCGGGCACCGCTACCGGCACGCCGATGAGCACCGTCACCGATCCGGCCGAACGGTCGGCGGGTCCGGCCGGACTGGACCACTACCGCACGCTCACGGCGCGCCAGCAGCCGACGTGGCCGGACCCGGCCGCGCTCGCCGCCGCCACGGGCCGCCTGGCCCAGGCGGCGCCCATCGTGGTGCCCGCACAGGCCGACACCCTGACCGAGCGGCTCGCCGCCGCCGGTCGGGGCGAGGCGTTCCTGCTCCAGGGCGGGGACTGCGCGGAGACGTTCGCCGAGGCGAACGCCGACCGCATCCGCAACAAGATCCGCACCATCCTGCAGATGGCGGTGGTGCTCACCCACGGCGCCAGCACGCCCGTGGTGAAGATGGGCCGCATGGCGGGCCAGTACGCCAAGCCGCGCTCCAGCGACACGGAGACGCGCGACGGCGTGACGCTGCCCGCCTACCGCGGCGACATGATCAACGGGTTCCCGTTCACGCCGCAGGACCGCACGCCCGACCCGGAGCGGCTGGAGCAGGCCTACCGGATCTCGTCGGCGACGGCGAACGTGGTGCGGGCCTTCACGCAGGGCGGCTTCGCCGACCTGCGGCAGGTGCACGAGTGGAACCGCGGCTTCATGCGCAACCCCGCCTACGCGCGGTACGAGAAGACGGCGGACGAGATCGACCGGGCCATCCGGTTCATGCACGCGTGCGGCGCCGACTTCGACGCGCTGCGCTCCGTCGAGTTCTTCCTGAGCCACGAGGCCCTGGTGCTCGACTACGAGCGGGCACTGACCCGCACCGACCAGCGCACCGGGAACGCCTACGACACCAGCGCGCACTTCCTCTGGATCGGGGAGCGCACGCGCCAGCTCGACGGCGCCCACGTCGACTTCATGGCCCGCATCGCCAACCCGATCGGCGTGAAGCTGGGCCCGACGACGACGCCGCACGACGCCCTGGCGCTCACCGAGCGGCTCAACCCGGACAACGTCCCCGGGCGGCTGACGTTCATCACGCGCATGGGCGCCGGCCAGGTCCGGGACGTGCTGCCGTCCATCGTCGAGGCCGTGACCTGGTCCGGCGCGAACGTCACGTGGGTGACGGACCCGATGCACGGCAACACCATCACGTCGGACAGCGGTTACAAGACCCGCCGCCTCACGGACGTGCTCGACGAGGTGGCCGGGTTCTTCGAGGTGCACCGGTCGCTGGGCACCGTCCCGGGCGGCCTGCACATGGAGCTTACGGGCGACGACGTCACCGAGGTGCTGGGCGGAGCCGAGGAGATCTCCGACGCCGGCCTGGCGCTGCGCTACGAGACCCTCGTCGACCCGCGCCTGAACCACCAGCAGTCGCTGGAGCTGGCCTTCCAGGTAGCGGAGATGCTCCGCCAGTAACCAGAGTCAGAGGAGGGTCTGGGCGACTCGGCGGACGGCGGCGCGCTTGCCGTTGACCAGGGCGTCCACCGGCCGTTCGCCGAGCTCGTCGTTCGGCGAGAACAGCCACTCGAGGATCTCCTCCTCGGTGAACTGGGCATCGGACAGCACCATGACGGTGCCGCGCAGGGTGGGGATGATGCCGGGCCGGCCCTCGACGTCGGGCAGCACGAACCTGGCGGGGACCTGGAAGACCTTGGGGTTGCCGCGCTTGACGCCCACGATCTGCCGGTCGCGGACCATACCGCGGGCCTTGCCGACCTCGATGTCGAGGATCTCGGCAAGGTCGGGCAGGTTCAGCCATTCGCCCACGAGGGCGTCGAGATCAGTCACGGTAGAAGCGTAGGCGACAGGGCGCAGAACCGGGACACGGCAACGATCCGGCAACGGCCCGCCGTCCGCTATGCATCTTTCACCCAGTGCGTCGGTGGTCACCCGTACACTCCCACCCGTGGCTCAGGTGACGGCAGACCCCCTCATCGGCCGCCTGGTGGATGGGCGGTACGAGATAGTCGCGCGCGTGGCGCGCGGAGGCATGGCCACGGTGTACCGGGCGCACGACAGGCGCCTGAACCGTGAGATCGCCCTCAAGGTGATGCACCCGCACCTGGCGGAGGGGGAGCAGGCGGCGAGCTTCCGCGAGCGCTTCGAGCGCGAGGCGCGCTCGGCGGCCGGCCTGCAGCACCACGGCGTCGTCGCGGTTTACGACCAGGGTACCGACGGCGACATGCGCTACCTGACCATGGAGTACGTGCCGGGCACCAACCTGCGCCACCTGATCCGCGACGGCGACCTCACGCTGCGCCGCTCCTTTGCGGTACTCGACGTCGTGCTGTCGGCGCTCGCGGCCGCGCACGCCAAGGGGATCGTGCACCGCGACATCAAGCCCGAGAACGTGCTGCTGGAGGAGGGCACGGGCCGCCCCAAGGTGGCGGACTTCGGCCTGGCCCGCGCCATCTCCGAGGTGTCGAACACGACCACGGGGACCGTGCTGGGCACGGTGGCCTACCTCGCGCCCGAGACCATCTCCACCGGGCACGTCGACAAGCGCGCCGACGTGTACGCCGTGGGGATCCTCGCGTTCGAGATGTTCACCGGGCGCCTGCCGCACGAGGGGGAGGGGCCCATCCAGGTCGCGTTCGCGCATGTCAACACCGACGTGCCGCCCGTGAGCGCGTTCGCCGGCCACCTCGGCCGCCCGCTGGACCTCCTGGTCCGCGCCCTCACCGCGCGCGACCCGGACCAGCGCCCGCGTGATGCCGCGGTGGCGCTCGACGTGCTGCGGAGCACGTTCCGGCAGATCCCGAACGAGGTGCTGGACATTCCGGCCAAGGCGGCGCCACCGCCGTCGTCGGCCGCCGTGAAGGCGGCGCGCACCGCCGTGGTGGAGCGGCCTCCGGCCGGTGGCTGGGTGGCCCAGCCGCCGCCGCAGCCCCCGCCGCCTGTGCCTGCGCGGCGGCCCAGGCGCGGCGGGAGGGTGCTGTTGGTGGTGGCGCTGGTCGTCGTTCTGTTCAGCGCCTGGTGGTACACGGAGCGCGGCCCGGGTGCCTACGCGGTGGTGCCCAACGGCGTAGTGGGCGTCGCCGCGCAGCAGGCCGAGGACGCCCTGACGGGAGCTGGGCTGACGGCGTTCAGCGAGGAGCAGCACAGCTCGACGGTGCCTGAGGGCGAGGTGATCTCGGCTCAGCCGGACGAGGGTCGGCGCGCGCTGCGCGACCAGCCCGTGCAGCTGGTGGTGTCGCTCGGGCCGGAGCTGGCGGAGGTGCCGGCGGGGCTGGTCGGCATGCGCGAGCGGGAGGCGCGGCTGGCCCTGCGGGGTGTTGGCCTGACCGAGATCGAGGTCTCTCGCGAGTACTCCTCGGACGTCGCGCGCGGCGAGGTCATCTGGGCGTCCGTCCGGGAGGGCACCATGGTCCCGACCGACGAGACCGTCCGGCTCACGGTCTCGGACGGGACGCCGCCCGTCACGGTGCCGGAGGTAGCGGGTCGGGGGATCGACTTCGCCTCTGCGGCGCTGACCGCCGTGGGGTTCAAGGTGGTGCGGGAGGACCGGTTCGACAAGCGGGTCCCGGCCGGGTCGGTGATCGGGACGGATCCGGGTGGCGGCGAGGGCGCCGAGCAGGGCGGCACCGTCACGATGATCGTGAGCATGGGCCCGGAGGGCACGGTGCCCGACGTCACGGGGATGTCCGTCGAGGACGCCACCGACCTGCTCGAGAAGGCCGGCTACACGGTGGTGGTGCGCGGGTTCGGCGGGCTGTTCGGCGACGGCGTCACGGCGACCGAGCCGACCGCGGGGAAGAAGCTGAAGCAGGGCGGCCAGGTCACGATCTGGACCTGGTGACGGCCCGGCTCTGCCGTAGCGCTCGGGGAGAGCTGCCGCCCCCGGTCAGGCCGTCCGGTCGACGGCGGCGTGCGCCAGGTCGGTCAGCACGCCCCGGCCCGGCTCGGTCAGGTCCGCCATGTCCAGCAGCGCGTGCGCGCGGACGGCGAGGTCGTCGATGAGCTGCTCGACGGCGTCCAGCGCACCCGAGCCGATGATGACCTCGCGCACCCGCGCAACGTCGTCGTCGGACAGGTCGGGGTTGCCCAGCGCGGCGATCAGGGCCGCGGCGTCGGGGCCGTCGGCGTCGGGCAGCAGCGCCAGGGTGCGCGCGACGACCACCGTGCGCTTGCCCTCGCGCAGGTCGTCGCCCGCAGGCTTGCCCGTGACGGCCGGGTCGCCGAAGACGCCGAGCACGTCGTCGCGGAGCTGGAACGCCTCGCCGAGCGGCAGGCCCGCCGCCTCGATCCCGGCCGCCGCCTGCGCGCCCGCGCCCGCCAGCAGCGCGCCCAGCGCGAGCGGCGCGGCCACCGAGTAGCTCGCCGACTTGGCGCGCAGCACCTTCCGGGCGCGCTCCTCGTCGGAGGCGGGGTCGTGGCCCCAGGGCTCCGCCTGGACCAGCACGTCGAGGTACTGGCCCACCACCACCTCGCTCTGCATCGCGTCGAAACGGGCCCGGGCCGCCCCGGCGACGGCCGCCGGCACCAGCGCGAGTGCCGCCGACACCTCGCGCTGGGCGGCCAGGAGCACGAGGTCACCGAGCAGGATCGCCGCGGAGTCGCCGAACCGCACCGGCCCGCCGGCCCAGCCCGCTGCCGCGTGCTTTGCGGCGAACGCCCGGTGCGCGGTGGGGCGGCCGCGGCGGGTGTCGGAGTTGTCCATCACGTCGTCGTGCAGCAGCGCCGCCGCCTGGAAGAGCTCGAGCGCGGCGCCCACCCGGACCGTCGCGATGCGGGCGGGGTCTGCGGCGTCGGCGGAGCCGCCGTGCGCGCGGAAGGACCAGTAGCAGAACGCGGCCCGCAGCCGCTTGCCGCCCAGGAGCAGCCCGGCTGCCTCCTCGACCATGGCCTCGGCGCTCGGACTGATCGCGCCGACCTCGGCCGCCAGCTCGTCGAGATGGGCGGTCACGGCGGCGTCGACGTCGGCACGGAGGTGCTCGGCGTCGACGAGGGCTGCGGGGTTCAGGGCGCTGGTACGGGCGGGTGAGACGGACACGGCACCAGCCTATGGGGTGCGGACGGTGCCACTGATCGAGCAGAGGCGCCGCTCGCCGTCGTCGAGCACGCCGACCAGGAGCGACTCCTGCACCTCGCCGGACTTCTCCTTGGTGATACGCAGGAACGCGGTCTGCGCGGTGAGGCCGCTCGACTCCGGCGCGGGGATCTGCCTGAAGCCCTTGCTGGTCAGGATGTGCTTGGCCTGCGCGATCACCTGGTCCGTCGGGCGGCTCGAGGACAGGTTGAGCGTGACCTGGGTCATCGGGGTGCCCTTGGCCGTCGCGTCCTCGGGGACGGGCACGGGCTGCGCCGACGACGCGAGCAGGGTGGCGTCCTTCGGCACGGGGAAGAGGTCGGCCGGGAACCCCTGCGCGTACGTGCCAACGGCGGACGACGGGTCGAAGGTCGGCAGGTCGGCGGGCCCGCCCGACGCCGCCCCGCTCGGCTCCGCGGCGTCCTCCGTGGTGGCGGCCGGGGCCGCCTGCTCGGACCCGCTGCCGCACCCCGCGGTCGCGAGCGCCAGCCCGACGGCGGCGGCGAGCGCTGCCGCGCGACGGGCGCTGGCGAAGTGGGGCACGTCGCACACGGTATCCGTACAGACCGTCGTGACGACAGTTCGGGGCGCCGAGCGCGACCACAGGAGATCCGTTGTCCACACGGTCCTCCTGGGCGCGCCGCCGCCCCGCCGGGCGGCTGGGATCGTCGACATGAACTCCAAGAACAGCACCCCGAAGAACCTCGGCCGGGGGTCGGTGGTCCCGAATGCCACGGTGGTCCGCGTGGCCGGCCCCGAGGACCTCCTCGCCTACATCCCCTACCGGCTCGGCTTCGAGCCGGTCGAGTCCGTCGTCGCGGTCAGCCTGACCGGCCCGCGCCAGCGGGTAGGGCTCGTGGCACGGGTCGACCTGGACGACCTCCGCCTGCGACAGCCGGACGACCCGGACGGGCCCGACGGCGCGGCCACCGCCCGCTGGCTCACCGACCACGTGGTGGCCGACGGCGCGGACCGTGCGGTGGTGGTGCTGTACACCGCCACCGACCCGACGGTGCCGTCGGGCGCCGCGCGGCGCGCCGTCGAGCTGCTGCGGGCGCGGCTCGAACGCCGGCTCCCGGGGACCGAGGTGTGGCTCGTGTCGCCGACGGGCTTCCGGGCGCTCGACTGCGCCGACCCGATGTGCTGCCCCGCCGAGGGCAGGCCGCTGGCCGCGCTCAAGGGCAGCCGGGTAGCCGCCCACATGGTGCTGGAGGGCCGCACCGTGGCCGGCACCCGCGAGGAGCGGTACACCCTGCGACCCGCGCCGGAGGCGGCGCGCACCCAGGCTCGCCGGGCGGCCGCGCGCTGGACCGACGCCTACCGGCGGCTCCTGAACGGAACCAGGTTCCCGGAGGGCGGCCCGATCGACGGTGCGGTGCCGATCGACCGCGCGGCGCGGCGCCGGGGCGCGGCGTTCGGCCCGCGGGCGGCCGAGGCAGCGGCTGAGCACGCCGAGCGGGCGCTGGCGGAGTGGGGAGCCGAGAGCCTGAGCTTGTGGCGTTCCGCGGCGCGCGTCGCGGCCGGCGCCCGGCCCGGGCAGCCCGTGGTGCTGTCCCCGGTGGACCTGGGCAAGATAGGCGCGGCGCTCGCGGACACGCCCGTGCGGGACGCCGTGCTGCTCAGCCTGGCGCCGGGCACCGAGGAGACGGCGCTGCGCACCGCGCGGCGTGTGGTGGACGGTGACACGGACAAGGCCACGGGAGCGGTCATGGCGCAGATCGTCGACCCGGAGCAGGGTGTCCCGCCCGACGAGGACATCACGCGTGCGGCGCGTCAGGTCCTTGAGGCGGTCGTCACGCACGTGCCGCGGAACCGGCGGGCTCCGGCCTATCTGCTGCTGGCACTCGTCGCGTGGTGGCACGGCGACGGCGGGCTGGCGGCGGAGCGGGTGTCGGACGCGCTCGGGGTGGACCCGGACTACCGGCTCGCGCTGCTGCTGCGCGGAGCGATCGTCGGGGGAGTCCCGCCCGGCTGGGTGCGGCGGGAGCAGGCCCTGTTCCACGGTGAGCCGGAACCGGAGGAGGCCGCCGCCGTGTGAGGCATGGCCAAGGGCGCGGTGTGGGGTAGCGTCGGTGGACATGACGATCGTCGTCGGCCACCTCGCCACACCCGAGGGTCAAGAGGCACTCAGTACAGCTGTCACCGAGGCCCGAGAACGCAAGGCCCCGCTGGTCGTCGTCACGAGCGGAAAGCGTCCCGTCGACGAGTGCCGGACCGAGATCGACGAGCTGGTCGGCGGTCTGGCGGCCGAGATCGACCTGCGGGTGGAGCAGGGCACGGGCGACCTTGCCGAGGACCTGATCCGCGCCGCCACGAGCACCGGCGCCGAGCTGCTGGTGATCGGCCTGCGCAAGCGCAGCCCCGTCGGCAAGCTGATCCTCGGTGCGGGCGCGCAGCGGATTCTCGTCGAGGCGCCCTGCCCGGTGCTGGCCGTCAAGGTCTGATCCGAGCGGTTCCGAGCGGTCTCGGGCCCGGTCCAGGGCAGATTCCCGAAACCGGGAATGGTGTGGCCGTCCCACTCGTTGACTCTTGGCACGTGAAATCAGAAAGCCCGCGGGGCAGCCTCGCCCGACGTGACTTCGCACTGACTTTGCCCATATCACCGCGTTCGTCGCGGTGTACAGGTAGGCCGACGGTACAATACATATGTTCGCCGGCGGAAGAAGAAGGTCCAGTGACGGCCCCGCCGGTGGTACACCGCCCCCTCGAATGCCGAAAGGTCGGTTTGTGGCGCCCACTCCGCTGAAAGCCCCCCAGGACATCGCTCCTGTCCCTGCACGCGACAACCTGCCCCGTGAGTTCGAGCATCCTGCCCTGCAGGAGCTCCTCGCTCGAGGCGCCGCCGACGGCTCGGTCGACGCCGAGAACTTCCGGCGTGCATGCGAGACCGCGGAGGTCGGTGACGCCAAGCGGCTCAAGGCGGTGCTGCGTGCACTGGCCAACGCCGGTGTGCAGGTCGGACTACCCACCGTGACGAAGGTGGCCGCCGCCGCGGCCACCCGCTCCACCGCGGTCGCCGCGAAGGCGCCTGCCGGCGAGGCGGCCGAGACCGCCGCGAAGCCCGCCCGGCGCACCCGGTCGACGGCCGCGAAGGCCCCGGCCGCGAAGAAGCCGGCCGCGCCGCGCTCCACCGCGAAGCCCAAGGACGCCGACCTGCCCGAGGAGATCGACCTGGACGAGGTCGACGACCAGGAGGAGGAAGGCGCGAGCGCGCGGAAGAAGCCGGCGGCGAAGACCGCCGCCAAGAAGCCAGCCGCTCGGGGCAAGTCGAAGTACGACAACATCGAGCCCGACGGCGTCGCCGTCGAGGACCCCGAGGAAGAGACCGACTCCGGTCCCGAGATCGTCACGAAGGCGACCCGTGGCCGAGGCAGCAAGGCGGCCAAGGAGGAGAACGAGAACTCCGGTTTTGTCGTCTCCGACACGGACGACGACGACCAGCCCGCACAGCAGGTCGTCACCGCCGGCGCCACGGCCGACCCGGTCAAGGACTACCTGAAGCAGATCGGCAAGGTCGCGCTGCTGAACGCGGAGCAGGAGGTCGAGCTCGCGAAGCGCATCGAGGCCGGCCTGTTCGCGGAGGAGCGTCTCGCCACCACGGAGTTCGACCGGGACGACAAGGACCAGCGTCGGTTCGAGCGCGACCTCAAGTGGATCGCGCACGACGGCAAGCGCGCCAAGAACCACCTGCTGGAGGCCAACCTCCGACTCGTGGTCTCGCTGGCCAAGCGCTACACGGGCCGCGGCATGCTGTTCCTGGACCTGATCCAGGAGGGCAACCTCGGTCTGATCCGAGCGGTCGAGAAGTTCGACTACACCAAGGGTTACAAGTTCTCGACGTACGCCACCTGGTGGATCCGGCAGGCGATCACGCGTGCCATGGCCGACCAGGCCCGCACCATCCGTATCCCGGTGCACATGGTCGAGGTCATCAACAAGCTGGCCCGCGTGCAGCGTCAGATGCTCCAGGACCTGGGCCGCGAGCCCACGCCGGAGGAGCTGGCCAAGGAGCTGGACATGACCCCCGAGAAGGTGGTCGAGGTCCAGAAGTACGGTCGCGAGCCCATCTCGCTGAGCACCCCGCTCGGCGAGGACGGCGACAGCGAGTTCGGTGACCTCATCGAGGACTCCGAGGCCGTCGTCCCGGCGGACGCCGTGTCGTTCACGCTCCTGCAGGAGCAGCTGCACCAGGTCCTCGACACCCTCTCGGAGCGTGAGGCCGGCGTGGTCTCCATGCGGTTCGGCCTGCAGGACGGCCAGCCCAAGACGCTCGACGAGATCGGCAAGGTCTACGGCGTGACGCGTGAGCGCATCCGCCAGATCGAGTCCAAGACGATGTCGAAGCTGCGCCACCCCTCGCGGTCGCAGGTGCTGCGCGACTACCTCGACTAGACCCTCGACCGAGCCGCAGGCTCGGACGCCGACCTGAACGCCGGGCGGGTGAACTTCTCCGGAAGCTCACCCGCCTGGCGTCGTCATGTGGAAATGTGCCCGATGTGTCCTTGTTGATCAGTGCCGCTCCCGGAGCACGTTCCGCCCGAGCGGTCGCTTCCGTCCTCGCCATGATCCTTGCCACGGTCCTCGCGGTCGGCCTGTCCGCGGTGCCCGCCGCCGCGGCCGGCTACACGCTGACCGCGTCCGGCACGTCGACCACCACGGCTGCCACGCCGAAGACCCTCTCGGTGGTCTACAAGTGCAACGGCGCCCCCAGGAAGAACGCCTCGGTGGCACTGCAGCAGTACCGCGACGGCGCGTGGGTCCGGATCAAGACCGTGACCACGGGCTCCACGGGCAAGGCGACCGCGTCGGTCAACCCGTCGGTCACCACGTCATACCGGTTCAAGACGACCAGGGCGACGAGCGCGCTGGTGAAGGTGACCGTGGTACCCGGCTCGTGGAGCATCGCGGGCTCGGGCAGCGGGCACGGCGTCGGCATGGCGCAGTGGGGCGCGTACCAGATGGCGCGCGAGGGCAGCACGGCGTCCGAGATCCTGAGCCACTACTACCCGGGCGCGACGGTGGGCACCGCCAACAACCCGCGGACGTCGATCGACGTGCAGGTGCTCGGCAAGGCGGCCGACCCGGCCACTACCACCCTGAGCCTGTCCGCCGGCTCGTGGCGTCTGCTCGACGGCGCCCTCGCGCAGCTCGCCACCGGCACGTCGGCGCGCAAGATCTCGATCGCCCGGACGACATCGGGCGTCACCGCCAAGGTCACAGAGAACGGCACAGTGGTGCAGACGATCGGCGCCCGCCGGACGCTCTACCTGGAGTGGACGGGCACCGACTACTGGCCCGGCACCGCGGGCACCGTGACGGTGTCCGGCGCGCAGGGCAGCTACCGGCACGGCCGGCTGCGGATCACCAGCCCCAACCCCCGGCCCAACGTCGTCAACCAGGTGGTCATCAACGACGAGTACCTCTACGGGCTCGAGGAGATGCCGTCGCTGTGGGGCACGAGCCGCTACGGCGGGGCCGCGGCCCTGCAGGCGCAGGCGATCGTCGCCCGCAACTACGCCATCCTGGACAAGGCCGAGGGCCTGAAGGCCTCGTGCGACTGCCACCTCTACGACGACACCAGCAGCCAGAACTACACCGGCTGGAAGAAGGAGGGCGGGGAGGCCGGCGCGACGTGGCGCGCGGCCGTGGACGCCACCCGGCAGGACGGCGCGTCGACGGTCTCGATCGTGCGCAACACGTCGGGCGGTATCGCCGAGACGCCGTACTTCGCGTCGTCGGGCCACGGCGGCATCTTCTCAGGGACCACGAACAACCAGGACGCGTTCGGTACGGCCGCGCAGTCCCACCTCGCGCACGTGGCCGACCCGTACTCGGCCCAGGCGCCGGGCAACCCGAACACCTCGTGGACGGGGACGCTCACACAGACGAAGGCGAGGAGCATCTTCGACCTGGCCTGGGTCAAGTCGGTCAAGGTGACCGCGCGCTACTCCAGCGGGCAGATCAAGACCATGCAGGCGGTGTCGGTCCAAGGCACGACGCGCAACCTGACGAAGACGGCCGAGGGCTGGCGCACCACGCTCGGCTTCCGGGGCTCCTGGGCGGACACGGTGACCGCGCGGAAATAGTCTCAATGGAGCTCGCCGCGGGCTGACCTCGCCCGAGCTGCGCCGGGCACGACGACGGCGGTGGGTCACCTTCGAAGGTGACCCACCGCCGTCGTCGATCTCTGTCTGATCTAAGTCGTGGGTCCGGTGGGTTTCCGGCCTGGGCTCAGGCCTGGCCGTGCTCCGCGTGGAGCCGGTCGGTCTCGTCCTGGACATGGGTGGCGACGTCCGCATAGGCGGACGCGTGTGCGCGTGCGTGGTGGCCGCAGAAGAGCAGCTCGCCCACGGGCAGAACGACGCGCACGTAGGCCTGCGCGCCGCAGCGGTCGCAGCGGTCGAGGGCGGTGAGCGGTTCGGTCGTCAAGGTCGTCACATCTCCATCCAACCATTCGCTCGCGCGGTTCATGCCAGCCCATGTGGCCGGTTCGCTGCGAGCATAGCGGCGTGCCTCACAGTCCTGGACCCCATCCGCCCCCAATTGCGCTGAAAGGGTAATTTCCGTCATGGGGTGAATCTGGTTGTCACACGGCCAGCCGTGGGGCGCCTCACCGACGCTGATCACCGAGGTTGTCGGTGTCCTCGTCTACGCTGTCGCCGTGACCGCAACGTCCGAGTCGTACACCGCTCGCCACCTGTCCGTCCTCGAGGGTCTCGAGGCGGTCCGTAAGCGTCCCGGAATGTACATCGGGACCACCGACTCCCGTGGCCTGATGCACTGCCTCTGGGAAGTCATCGACAACTCCGTTGACGAGGCCCTGGGCGGCCACGCCACGAAGATCGACGTCGTGCTGCACGCCGACACGTCGGTGACCGTGACCGACGACGGGCGCGGCATCCCGATCGACATCGAGCCGAAGACGGGCCTGACCGGCGTCGAGGTGGTCTACACCAAGCTGCACGCGGGCGGTAAGTTCGGCGGCGGCTCGTACCAGGCGTCCGGCGGTCTGCACGGCGTCGGCGCGTCCGTGGTGAACGCGCTGTCCGCGCGCCTCGACGTCGAGGTGGACCGCGGCGGCAAGACGCACCGCATGACCTTCCACCGTGGCGAGCCGGGGACGTTCTCCGACCCGGCATCCGGTCCGAGCCCGGACGCGGCGTTCCAGCCCTTCGTGGACCACTCCGAGCTCGGTGTGGTCGGCAAGGTGCCGCGCGGCCGCACCGGGACGCGCGTGCGCTACTGGGCCGACCGGCAGATCTTCCCCAAGTCCGCGGTGTTCAGCTACGACGAGCTGGTCACCCGCGTCCGGCAGACCACGTTCCTGGTGCCGGGCCTCGAGATCCGGGTGCGCGACGAGCGCGGTCTGCCCGGCACGCCCGGCGAGAACGGGCCGCACGAGGAGGTCTTCAAGCACACCGGTGGTTCCGCCGACTTCGTCGAGTTCCTGGCCCCCGACGCTCCCGTCACGGCGACGTGGCTCCTCCAGGGCACGGGCAACTTCACCGAGACGGTCCCGGTGCTGGACGAGCGCGGCCACATGTCCCCGCGCGAGGTGCAGCGCGAGTGCGAGGTCGACATCGCGCTGCGCTGGGGAACGGGCTACGACACCGAGGTGCGGTCGTTCGTCAACATCATCTCGACGCCCAAGGGCGGCACGCACCTGACGGGCTTCGAGCAGGGCCTGCTCAAGGTGATCCGCAAGGGTGTGGAGACCAACGCGCGCAAGCTCAAGGTCTCCACGAAGGACGGCGCCGAGCGCATCGAGAAGGATGACGTGCTCGCGGGTCTCACCGCCGTGGTCACCGTGCGCCTCTCCGAGCCGCAGTTCGAGGGGCAGACCAAGGAGGTGCTGGGCACCGGCCCGGTGCGCCAGATCGTCTCCCGGGTGGTCGAGAAGGAGATCCAGGCGCGCCTGACCTCCACCAAGCGCGACGAGAAGACGCAGGCCTCGCTGCTGCTCGACAAGATCGTCGCCGAGATGCGTGCGCGCATCACGGCCCGCAAGCAGAAGGAGATCTCGCGCCGCAAGAACGCGCTGGAGACCTCGTCGCTGCCGGCCAAGCTGGCCGACTGCCGCTCGAACGACGTGGACCGCTCCGAGCTGTTCATCGTCGAGGGCGACAGCGCGCTCGGCACCGCCAAGCTCGCGCGCTCCAGCGACTTCCAGGCGCTGCTGCCGATCCGCGGCAAGATCCTGAACGTCCAGAAGGCGTCGATCAGCGACATGCTGCGCAACGCGGAGTGCGCGGCGATCATCCAGGTGCTCGGGGCCGGCTCCGGGCGGTCCTTCGACATCGAGGCCGCCCGTTACGGCAAGATCATCATGATGACCGACGCCGACGTGGACGGCGCGCACATCCGCACGCTCCTGCTGACCCTCTTCTACCGGTACATGAAGCCGATGGTGGAGGCCGGGCGCGTGTTCGCGGCGGTCCCGCCCCTGCACCGCGTCGAGGTGATCGGCAACGGCCGGCGCAAGAACGAGTACATCTACACGTACTCGGAGGCCGAGCTGGGCGCCACGCTCAAGAAGCTCGACAAGGCGGGGCGGCGCTACAAGCCGGACATCCAGCGGTACAAGGGTCTGGGCGAGATGGACGCCGACCAGCTCGCGGAGACCACCATGGACCCGCGGCACCGCACGCTGCGACGTGTCACGGCGGAGCACGCCGAGGCCGCCGAGCGGGCGTTCGAGCTGCTGATGGGCACCGACGTGGCGCCCCGCAAGGAGTTCCTCATCGCGGGCGCCGCCGAGCTGGACCGCTCCCGGATCGACGTCTGAGCCGCAGGCGGAGGCGGTCGGCCGGGGACGAGGCGGCCCGCCGAGAGCGAAGCGCAGGCTCAGGCGTCCAAGGGATTCATGCCTGAGCCGCCTGGCGCCTGTCGAGGCCTGAGACGGCAGCGCCGCCAGGCGCGCGCCGACCTAAACTCGCAGCGTGAACACGACTTCTCGCCGCCCGGTGCGGACCATCGGCACGGCGATCACCGCCCTCTTCGTCGCTGGCCTCCTCGCGGCCTGCGGCGGCACGGCCGCGGAGCCGGAGCCGATGGTCTCGGCGACGCTGAGCCAGCAGTCGGACGGCGCCGCCAGCGCATCGCCGTCCGGCAGCGGGACGCCGTCCGACGGCGAGGCGCAGAAGCCGGGGGCGGACACCTTCAGCTACGCCGGGCGGACCGGCTCGACGGCCCTGGAGCTGCTGCTGGAGGCGGACCCGTCCGCCGAGGTCACGGGTGAGGGCGAGAACGCGTTCGTGACCGCGATCGGCGGCCGTGCGGCGGACGACTCGAAGAAGGAGTTCTGGTCGCTGTCCGTGGACGGCGTGCCCGCGCAGGTCGGTGCGGGGACACTGGAGACCGAGGACGGTCAGGAGATCACGTGGACGATCGAGACGTACTGACGCCGTCGGGCGACCGGCGCGACCTGACGGTCCGGGAGCTGGCCCACCGCTGGTGGCGGCCGGCGACCGTGGTGCTGGTGCTGACCGCCGCGGTGCTGTGGCGCCTGGTCGCGCCCGGGCTGGGTGCGCCGCCGAACCTCGAGATCGCCACCGCGGCGACCTTCCTCGCGGTGCTGCTGCTGCGCAACCGGTGGGCGGCCGTGGTGCCGTTCGCCGTGGTCGCCGTGAGCGATGCGGTGCTCGGCAACACGCAGATCATGTGGTTCACCTGGTCGGCGTGGGCGGTGGTGGGCGCGGGCGCGATCCTCGCGCGGCACCTCAGGGGGCCCGGCCGGTACGCGGCCGCGCTCGGCGTGGGCGTGGGCGGCTCGCTGTGGTTCTTCGCCTGGACCAACTTCGGCGTGTGGCTGATCGACGGGCTGTACCCGGCGACCCTGGACGGGCTGCTCGCGAGCTACGTGGCGGGGCTGCCGTTCCTGCGCACCATGCTGCTGGGCAACCTGGTGCTGGTGCCGCTCGCCGCCGTCGTCGCCTCCCTGGTGGAGCGCGCCGAGGCGCGGGCCCTCGCCGGGGCCGGGCTGCCCGCGCTCCAGGACTAGGTTCTACCCGACAGGTACCGGCGGTCTCCGGACTCTTTTGTCCGGATGCTATTGCGATTAGAGTCAGTAGCGGCCCGCTCGCGGGCTCGGGCACTCAACGCCGAGTGCCCGGGGACCTCACCGAGGAGATCCGATGCCGCTCGTCACCGATTCGAACGCCCAGTCCGCGTCCCGCCTCCCCGCGTCCGGCCGACGTCGGACGCCCCGACGCCGCGTTCAGCTCCGCTGGGCCGCCGTCGTCGCGGCCCTGACCACGCTGGCGCTGCCCGCCGTGGCCGCCGTCCCGGCCGCCGCGGCGTCCGGCCTCTCCACCGTGCCCGGGCAGGCCGCTCCGGCGTACGACGTGCCCGACGTCCCCGTCGTGCCCGGCCAGGCCGTCGCCGTCGACGACTTCTACTCACCGCCCGACCCGCTGCCCGACGGCGCGGACGGCGAGGTGGTCCGGTGGCGCGAGGAGGCCCGGCAGCTCAGCGCGCGCAGCTACCTGGTGATGTACCACTCGACGAACGCGACCGGGCGGGACATCCCCGTGACCGGCCGGGTGCTGGTGCCGACCACGCCGTGGCGGGGTGAGGGCCCGCGGCCGATCGTGTCGGTGGCGAGTGGGACGCGCGGCGTCGGCGACACCTGCGCGCCGTCGCGCTGGCTCGACTACGAGCGGCCCTTCATCGAGCCCATGCTGCTGGCGGGCTGGGCGGTCGTGGTGACCGACTACGAGGGCCTCGGCACGCCGGGCCTGCACACCTATGTCGTCGGGCAGTCGGAGGGGCGGGCCGTCATCGACATGGTGCGCGCCGCCACGAACCTGCCCGCCACCGGGCTGCAGGCCGGCGGCCAGGTCGCCTTCTCGGGCTACTCGCAGGGCGGCGGAGGCGCGATGTGGGCGGGCGAGCTGCAGCCCGAGTACGCGCCGGAGCTGGACCTGGTCGGCGTCGCCGCGGGCGGCGTACCCGCCGACCTCACCGAGGTGGCCGAGGGCCTCGACGGGCAGGTCGGGTTCGGCTTCCTCCTGTTCGCCGCCTACGGGCTCGACGCCGCCTACCCCGAGCTGGACCTCGAGTCGTACCTCAACGAGCGCGGGCGCGAGACGTTCGAGGCGGAGAAGGACGCCTGCGTGGACGCGACGCTCGCGCACACGTTCCAGAACATCGGGATGTTCACGACGACCGACCCGCTGCGGTCGCCCGCGTGGCGGGCGCGGCTCGACGAGAACCGGCTCGGGGCCAACCCGCCGGACGTCCCGATCCGGCTCTTCCACGGGACGCTCGACGAGATAGTCGCGCCGGGCCAGGCCCGGACGCTGCGGGACGAGTACTGCGCCGCCGGCGCGGAGGTCCAGTGGGAGTGGCACATCGGCGAGCATGGCTTGGCGATGGTCACCGGCGAGCCGGGCGTCGTCGCGTTCCTCGACCGGAGGTTCAAGGACCGCCCGTTCCTGGTGCACTGCTGAGGCCGGCGCTCAGCTCGCCAGGTCGGCCTCCGCGCCGTCCCGCATCCCGGCGAGGGTCGCCCGCATCATCGGGGCCGGCGAGTCGTCGACGTACCGTTCCACGAACGGGGTGACCACGGACGACGTCGGCAGGAGGGAGTAGGTCCACCGCACGCGGATGGTGTCGTCGTCGAGCGAGGTGGTGACGAACGACGCCGTCCCGTGTTGGACGGCGAGCCGCTGTGGGGCCGTGAAGCCCCAGATCAGGTAGGTGAACTCGGCGGGCGGCCGGAACGTCGCGTACGCGACGGCGCCGACCGCGACCGCGGCCGCGACGACGACCGCCGTGACGGTGAGCAGGGTGCGTGGGCGTGGCATGTCTTGCTACATCTTAAGTTTGCGTGAACACCTAGCGTGGATAACGCCGTCAACCACGCCACGTCGCCAGGTTGACATCGTCAACCACTCAGGGGCAACTCGCCGCATAAGGCCTCTGACCTGCGGAAACGCTCATCTGTGGCGGGGGTGACGGGGTGCGTCTGTCGGGCTCGAAGGCCCCGGCTGAGCTGCGCGGAGTTTCACCCGGTTGGTCCGATTCGTGTACTATCGCGCTGTTTCCCACGCACCAACCGAGAGGATCGCGATCATGGCCAACATCAATGTGACTTTCCAGCAGATGGAAGATGCGGCGCAGCGCATCAAGCAGGAGTCGGACGACATGCAGCACAAGCTGGACCAGCTGCGTTCGACGGTGGACAACCTGGTGCAGGACGGCTATGTGACGGACAAGTCGTCCAAGCGGTTCGACGAGTCCTACAAGGAGCTCGACAAGGGTGGCAAGCAGGTCATGGAGGGCCTCACCGGGATCGGCGAGTACCTGAAGCAGGCTGCTGACGCGCTCCGCAAGACGGACGAAGAGCTCGCCAACGCGCTGAACAAGTAGTCCCGTGGCGGACCTGGTAGTCACCTCGGTCGCCGTCGACGACGCCGCCACACAGCTCAAGTCCATCCTCGACGAGCTCGAGAATATGAGCGCGATGTGGGAGGGCGGCGAGATCTGGGGCCACAGGACGGTGAAGGGCGCGATGCACGACTTCATCGAGAGCTGGTGGGTCAAGCGCGAGAAGCTCCAGGACAACCTCGGGGACCTGCAGGAAAAGATGGAGCAGGCGGCCGAGACCTGGAACAACACCGAGATCGAGTTGACGAAGTCGCTCGAGGCCGAATAGCACCGAGAGAGCAGAAGGAGACCGGATGAGCGCCGCCCGCGTGGGTGAGTGGCATCTGCTGGACTACGACGACGACCCTGTGTCGGCCGAGGCGTCTGGCCTGGATGCGGTGATCAAGCATTACAAGGACATCGCCGAGATGATGACCACGCAGGCGGCGCTCCTCAAGAAGATCGGCGACGGCGACGAGACCCTGCTCAAGGGCGAGGCGGCCGACGCGATGCGTAAGCGCGCCCGCGACAGCCACGAGCGTCTGGGTGCTGCCGCTGGTCGCTACGACGACGTGCACGCGGCGCTCAAGGCCTACCGGCCGGAGCTGGAGACCGCGCGTTCGGAGACCGGCAAGGCCCTGGCGAAGGCTGAGGACGCCGCCGCGGCGCAGAAGGGCGCCGAGGGCATGAACGACCCGGTGAACGCGGACCGGCCGGGCGACGCGCCGCCGCTCACCGAGAGCGATAAGCAGGAGTCGGAGAAGCGCACGGCCGCGATCGACGCGGCCAGGGGTGACCTGGCGGCTGCCAAGGCCATGGCGGTCGCCGCGATGTCGGCACTCGACACCGCCGCCGAGAAGGCCTCGACCAAGATCCGCGAGAACTGGGGCGCCGACGGCCTGAAGCACAGTCGCTGGCAGGCCTTCGTCCACGGGTTCAACAAGTTCCTCAAGGCGCTCGTCGAGATCCTGGGCTACATCGGCATGGTCCTGGCGGTGCTCGCCATGATCATCCCGGGAGTAGGTGCCATCGCGTTGGGCGCGCTCGTTGTCGCGGCGGTGTCGCTCGTCGGCAGCATCGTCCTCGCCGCGCAGGGCGAGAGCAGCTGGATGGGCGTCATTCTCGGCGTCGTGGGCCTCGTTGCCACCGGCGTGGGTGCGGTCGTAGCGAAGTCGATCACGGCATCGGTGAAGGTCGCGCAGGCCTCGGTGATGGCCGCCCGGGGCGGCGGCAAGTCGATCTTCCTGGGCACCATGAACGGGTTCACCTTCAAGGCCATACCCATCCAGACCCTCAACAAGATATACGTCTCGATCGGGTCGAAGCTCCCCGGATGGGCCTCGATCGCCGCCCCGTCGTGGCGCGGAGCGTTCGGCCTGCAAGGGCTCAGGGACCTCAGCACTCTCGGGCTCATGGGGGCCAAGGGCATCACGATCAAGCCGTGGGTGTACATCGGCGGTACCGGCGCCTGGGGTGCCGGCATGGTCAGCGGTCTCTGGGGTGCAGTCCCGCCGTCGGACCTGCCCAACACGGACAACGACGCGCGCAACAACTGGACCCAGCTGGCCGACTACGATTACAACCACCTCACGACCTGAGCCAGGAGCCGATCTAGTGCGCGTGACGATTGACAGGGTGCAGGCATGACCGGCACGAACGAGCTGGTCTGGTCGTGGACCGTCGATCCCCTGGCCGGATGGCTGATGGTGCCTTCGACGGTGACCGAGCCGCCCGGGGTGGTCGACGCGTGGGAGCGCGAGGTCGTCGAGCTGGTGCTCGCCTCGTTCGAGCCGGAGACGCCCGAGGACCCGGACCAAGCGGCGGTCCTGTCCGGGCTCCTGTCCGAGGAGTACCGTGCGGAGCTCCGCCAGACGGTGGCCGGGGCGGTGGCGAACCTCCGGGAGCTCGCCGACGCCGCGGCGCCGAGCGGGGCACGGGTCGTGGCGGTCTCCGGTGTGCTGGACCGTGGCCCCGTTCCCGTGGTCGTCAGCGTCGGGACGAGCGACCCGGACGACCCGGACGGCGTGCTCATGGCGGCGCTGGGCGCGACCGGCGGGTCGCCGGTCTCCCCGCCGAACATCGAGTACCTCGACCTGCCCGACGGTGACGGCATGCGGGTCACCCGGCTCGACATGGACGAGGAGACCGGCGGCGTGTGGACGAGCGTGGCCCTCGGCAGGCGTACCGAGCTGCCGGGCGCGGTGGTGGACACGGTGCTGCTGTGGCGCACCCAGGACATCTACATCGCCCACCCGATGAGGCAGGCGCTCGACGACCTGCTGCCCGCCGTACGGATCACCCGGAGCGAGACATGAGCGAAGCACCGACCGCGTCGACCGAGGCCGACAGCAAGCCGGCCAAATCCGACGGCAAGCCGACCGACAACTGGGTCCTGCTCCTGCCGCCCGGGTGGGCGCGGTTCCCCACGGGGGAGGGGCGCGAGCGTGAGCTGAACGACGCGATCGAGCAGGTCGTGGCGCGTGCGCTGCCCGACTCGTTGCCCCGTGACCGGGTCGAGCCGTACCGGCGCATGATGCGCGACGAGCTGCACAAGAATCTGGGCGATGCACGTGCTGCGGGTACCGGGGCGGTGTACCTGCCGACCGAGCCGATGGAGGGCGTGCACATCCCGGCGTCGATCGCCGAGGTGGAGGTGGTCAGTGACGTGGGCACCGACCCCATGCGGATCGTGGCCAGCATCCTGGGCGACGGGTACGAGGAGAGCGAGCTGGTCGAGCTCGACGGGCGGCCGGGTGTCCGGGTGGTGCACACGGAGCACGGCGTGAAGCGCGACGAGGACTGGCCCGAGCTGTCGACCCGGCAGGTGCTGTACGCCGCCTCCCGCGACGAGGCCGACGGCGAGTGGCTGGTGCTGTCCTTCAGCACCGTCTGGAACAGCGACAACACCGAGCGGCTGGCCGAGGCCCTAGTCTTCTTCTTCGACGCGGTCATGACTACCTTCCGATGGGTCGGCCCCGGCGCGAACCCCCTGAACCTTCCCGAGCGGAGCGTCCCCGGCTCCGCGTGAGCGACGGGACCCGCCTACGCACCACCCCCTGACGAAGACAAGCCAGAAGACGGAGCAACTGTGCACCACGCCCATCGCGCCGCTGCCGCACTCGCGGCGGCCGCGCTGTTCACGACCGCCGTCGCGGTCCCTCTCGCGACAGCCTTACCGGCGGTCGCAAGCCCGGTTCTCGTGGGGGCAGCCCCCGCCATCGTTCGCACAGGCGTCGCTGCGGACGAGGGCAAGGGCGAGAAAGTCAAGTACTACGTGAGTGCTGGTGCTGTCACAGGCGCCGTCCACGGCGCAGCAGGAGATGCTCGCCGCGCGGTTCGCCTCCCCGAGCTTCGGCTGGGTGGTCATCGTGCTCGGCGAGTCGACGTCGGCGAAGTGGCGGTTCACCGCGGGCGACGACGGCTGGCTGCGCAGCAGGTTCCTGCCCGACGTCCGGTACACCGAGCAGATGGCGGTGCGGTAAACGGTGAGTGAGCAACTGACACGAGGCGTGCTGCGCGCCCTGACGATAGTGCTGCTGACCGCGCTGCTCGGGCCCGTCGTACCGGCGCAGGCGGCGGAGGATCCGGTGCTTATTTCGCAGGGCATGCCGGCGGTGGCGTCATCGCTGGAGGATCCCGAGTTCCCCGCGCGCAACGCGGTGGACGGCAACCCGCAGACCCGGTGGTCCAGCGCGTTCAGCGACCCGCAGTGGCTGCGGATAGACCTGGGACGGATCACCGTCGTGCACCGGGTCGAGATCGACTGGGAGGCCTCGTACGCGACGGACTACCGGATCGAGCTGTCGACCGACGGCGAGACGTGGGCGAAGTACTCGTTAGGTGCGGGCGACGGCGGTACCGACGTGATCAACATCTTCGGCGACGCGCGCTACGTGCGGATGTACTCCGGGGCGCGCAACGGTACGGCCGGCAACTCAATCTGGGAGCTCCGCGTCTTTGGCGAACCCGAACCCGAACCCGAACCCGAGGCGGAGCCCGTCAAGCCGCCGGTGAAGCCGCCGGTGAAGCCGCCGGTGAAGGCCGAGCCGAAGCCGACGGCGAGCGCGGTGGAGGAGCAGCCCTCTGCGACCCCGTCGATGAAGCCCTCGCCCACGCCGAGCCGCAACGGACCGCCGGGTTCGGTCCTGTACTACGTGGTCGGGAAGGGGCCGGACGGCAAGGTCGAGAAGCTCAACGACATCGCCGAGCGGTTCCTCGGCGACCGGGAACGGTGGCCCGAGATCGCCGAGCTGACCGAGGGGCACCAGCAGCCCGACGGCGCGTACATGACCGACCCCAGGACGCTGAAGCGCGGCTGGGTGCTCAAGATGCCCAAGGACGCCTCGGGCAAGGGCCTCAGGTTCGGCCCGCTCCCCGGGTACGGGGAGTCGTCACAGTCGCCGTCGTCCTCGCCGGAGCCGGCAGCCGAGGTGCAGGGCGCTGAGGAGGTGGCCGCGATCGGCCCGATCGCCCCGATCCTGTACGCGGTCGGCGCGGCACTGGTGCTTGCCGGGCTGGTCGGTCTGGGGATCTGGCTCGTCCGGCGCCGCAAGCAGCACGAGCCGTTCGACGACAGCCTGCTGCGCACCGACACGTCGGCGGCGTGGACCGTCGACCGGGCGCTGCGCGTGCTGATCGCCGCGTGCGAGCGCGACGGGCTGGACGTCCCCAGCATGACCGGCGTGTTCATCGACGGGAGCTCGCTGCGGCTGCGGCTGACCAACCCGGCGGCGCCCGCCCCGGAACCGTGGCTGGTGAGCGAGGACGGGCAGAGCTGGTCGGCGCCGCTGGCGAAGCTGCAGTCGGGCGTGGCATCGGAGGGTTCGACGGCGCGGTTCGCCCGGCTGGTCAACCTGGGCATGGGCGAGACGGGCCGGGTGCTCGTGGACTTCTCCGTGGCCAGGGGCGTGATCAGCCTGGACGGGCCCACCCGGGTGCGGCACGAGGTGTTGCGCCGGTGGCTGGGTGAGCTGACCGGCAACCCGTGGTCGAACGACCCGCGGGTCGTGATGGTCGGTAACGGCCTGCCCCAGCCCGAGCAGGTGGAGCACCTGGCGGGGATCGAGCAGGTGGTTCCCGAGCTGGAGGTCGGCGACGGCGGGGTGCTGGTGCTGTCGCAGGCGCCGACCACGGCGCAGCAGGACATGCTCGCGGCCCGGTTCGCGAGCCCGGAGTTCACCTGGGTGGTGATCGTCCTCGGCCAGTCCCCGTCGGCGAAGTGGCGGTTCACCGCGGGCGACGACGGCTGGCTGCGCAGCGGGTTCCTGCCCGACGTGCGCTTCGACGAGCAGACCGCCGTGCGGCGGGGAGGCGAATGACATGCATGCTCTGATCACCACGCGCCACGGGGCGCGGGAGACGCTCCTGTCCCTCGACCTGGACGAGCGCACCAAGGCGGCGGACCTTGCCGAGCGGCTGGCCGCGGAGGTCGGCGCACCCCGCGGCAGCACGATGTACGTGGATGGCCGGGTCGTGCCGGGCTACGGGGTGCAGGACCGCTCCGTCCACGGCGGGGTGCGCGACGAGCCCGGCCTGGGCGCCGAGGTGCTCGCCGCCGACTCGGGGATCCGGGACGGGGCCGTCGTCACCTTCGCCGATCCCGGGATCGGGAACAGTGCCTCGGGCGGCCCGGTCGACCTGTGTGTCACGGGCGGGACGGGCACCGGCGCGGCGATCCGGCTCGGCGTCGGCGAGTCCATCCTGCAGGTCGGCCAGGACGGCCGCATCCGGGTGGACGAGCCGCGCGAGGGCGGACTGGCCGCGATCGCCGTCGTCGTCGCGCTGGACGGCGGGGTAAAGGTGCGGCGCCTGCCGGATCCTCGCTCGGCCGGCCGGCTGGTCCACCTGGACCAGTCGGTGGAGCCGCTGGGCGAGGATGCGGCGCCGTGGCCCGCGGGGACGCAAGCGCGTATCGGCCCCAGCGTCCTGACGGTCCAACCGGCCACGCGGCCCGACGCCGATCTGCGTCCCGCCACCGAACCCGGGCACCTGGACTACAACCGGCCGCCGCGGCTGCTGCCGCCCATGCCCCCCACACACTTCCGGCTGCCGGCGGAACCGATGGCACCCGGCCGTAACCCGCTGCCGTGGCTCGCCATGGCCATGCCCGCGGTGCTGGGCATCTTCATGGCGATCGTGTTCAAGTCGCCGTACTACCTGCTGTTCGCCCTGGCCTCGCCGCTGATGGGCCTCGGCAACTGGTGGAACCAGAAGCGCAACGGCGCGATCACCCATAAGGAGCGGCTCAAGCAGCACGCGGAGGAGCGTGCGGCGCTGGAGGAGGAGGTCCTGGACGCGGTGCGGCGCGAGCAGCACCGGCGCCGGGTCTCCAGCCCGGGGGCCGCCGAGCTGCGGCTCATCGCCACCACGCCGACGCGCCGGCTCTGGGAGCGCCGTAGCACCGACGGGGACCACCTGACCGTCCGGCTGGGGCTCGCGGACGCCACCAGCCGCGTCGAGGTGGAGGACAGCGCGGAGCCCGAGCACCGTCGCACGACCCGCGCGACCGTGCGGTCCGTGCCGGTCACGGTGCCGCTGCGGGAGGCCGGTGTGGTCGGCCTGGCCGGCCCGGGGGACTGGTCGCGCCGTCGTGCCCGGTGGATGGTGGGCCAGCTCGGCGTGCTGCAGAGCCCGCGCGACGTCCAGATCTACGTGCTGACCAGCTCCGAGCACGTGCAGGACTGGGCGTGGGCGGCCTGGCTGCCGCACGTGCGCCCGTCGTTCGGGCAGGAGGCCGTTGCCCTGATTGGGACCACCACCGACACGCTCTCCGCCCGTGTCGCCGAGGTGAACTCCCTGATCACTCAGCGCCGCGCCGCGATGGAGGGGTCCAGCGGCAAGGTCATGACCGGCCCGCAGGTCGTGGTGGTGCTCGACGGCGCCCGCCGCCTGCGCGCGCTGCCCGGCGTCGTGTCCATCCTGCGCGACGGCCCCGGCGTCGGCGTGAGCGTCGTCTGCCTGGACGGCGACGAGCAGCTGCTGCCCGAGGAGTGCACCGTCGTGGCGCTCGCCCGCGTCGACGGCGGCATGACGCTGCGCAGGCAGGACGCCGACGACCTGAGGTCGGTGCTGGTCGACGAGGTGCAGGACGACTGGTACGAGCCGGTGGCACGTGCCGTCGCCGCCGTCCACGACGTGACCGCCAGCGAGGGTGAGGGACTGATCCCGGACTCGGCGCGCCTCGTCGAGGTGCTCGGCATCGAGGAGGTCGACGCCGAGCAGATGGTGACTCGCTGGCGGATGATCTCGAGCAGTGGCAAGGGCAGCACCGCTGCCGTGGTTGGCGTGTCGCTGGATGGCCCGTTCGTGCTCGACATGGTGCGCGACGGGCCGCACGCCCTCGTGGGTGGCACCACCGGGTCCGGCAAGTCCGAGTTCCTGCAGACCGTCGTCGCGGCGCTCGCGGTGGTGAACACGCCCGAGACCATGAACTTCGTGCTCGTCGACTACAAGGGCGGCGCGGCGTTCAGCCAGTGCGAGCAGCTGCCGCACACCGTCGGGATGGTCACCGACCTGGACTCCCACCTCGTGGAGCGCGCGCTCGACTCGCTCCGTGCGGAGCTCACCTTCCGTGAGCACGTGCTGGCCGACGCGGGGGCGAAGGACCTGGAGGACTACCTCGACGCGCAGGGCCGCGGGCACGTCGGACCAACGCTGCCGCGCCTGATGATCGTCATCGACGAATTCGCCTCGATGGCGCGCGAGCTGCCCGACTTCGTCACCGGGCTGGTCAACATCGCCCAGCGTGGCCGCTCGCTCGGCATCCACCTCATCCTCGCCACGCAGCGCCCGTCCGGCGTCGTCTCCCCGGAGATCCGCGCCAACACGAACCTGCGCGTCGCCCTGCGGATGACGGACAAGAGCGAGTCCAAGGACGTCATCGACGCGAACGAGGCGGCGGAGATCGCCAAGTCGCAGCCCGGCCGGGCCTATGCCCGGCTCGGGCACTCGTCGGTGGTCCCGTTCCAGTCCGCCCGCGTGGGCGGGCGGCGCCTGTCGCTGTCCAACGTCGTGCAGGTGGAACCGCCGTTCGTCGCGCGCGTGCCGGTGGCCGAGCTGGGCGCCCCGCCGCCCCGCCGCCCCCGGACGAAGCGCCAGGAGAACGTCGAGACCGACCTCGGCGCGCTGGTCGAGACCCTGCGCGAGACCGCGCCGGATTGGCGGCTGGCCGGTCCCGCGACGGCCGTGGCTGCCCGCGTTGCCGGATCTGCTCCCGCTCGACGAGCTCGCCCAGCCGGCCGACGAAGTCGGAGTTCGCGTGGGCCATGGAGGACTCGCCGTCGGACCAGCGGCAGGGTCCTGCCGTGATCGACCTGGACGACTTCGGGCACCGGTACGTGATCGGCGCGCCGGGCAGCGGTCGGTCGACGACACTGCGCACTGCGGCGTTCGCGGCCGCCACCGCCATGCCCGTCGCCGACCTGCACCTGTATGCGATCGACTGCGGCAACGGGGCGCTGACGGTGCTGAACGAGCTGCCGCACACGGGCGCCGTCGTGCAGCGTGGGCAGGCCGAGCGGGCCAAGCGCCTGCTCACGCGCCTGCAGGCCGAGCTCGGGCGGCGCCAGCAGGTCCTCGCGGCCGGGAACTTCGCCAGCGTCACGGAACAGCGCGAGCTCGCCGACCCGGGGACCCGCCTCCCGCGCGTGCTCGTGCTGATCGACCGCTGGGAGAGCTTCATGAGCGCCTACGGCGAGGTCGACAGTGGCAAGCTCGTCGAGATCGTCCAGGAGCTGCTGCGCGACGGCGCGAGCGCCGGCATCCACCTGCTGGTGGCCGGTGACCGCAGCCTGCTGTCGAGCCGGATGAGCGTGCTGACCGACGACGCCGTTGTGCTGCGCCTCACCGACCGGTTCGACTACGGCATGGTCGGCATCGACCACAAGAAGCTGCCCGAGGAGATCCAGCCCGGGCGTGCCTTCCGGTCCGGCAGCGGGCTCGAGGTGCAGGTGGCGATCCTCGGGAGCGACCCGTCGGGACGGGCCCAGACCGCCGCGGCACGTCTGATGGCGGCCCGGGTCCGGGAGCAGGGCGACGTGGTGCCGGGCACCGGCCCGTTCCGGGTGGACGACCTGCCCTCCACGATCACCGTGGACGCTGCCTACCAGTACGTCGGCCCGGCGGCGGCCAAGCCGATGTGGGCGCTGCTCGGCGTCGGCGGCGACGACCTGACCGCCTTCGGCATGGACTTCGCCGGGGACGCGCCGGCGTTCCTGGTAGCGGGCCCGTCCAAGTCGGGGCGGTCCACGATGCTCGCGGTCATGACAGAGTCGCTGCTGCGCGGCGGCACCCAGGTGGTGGTCCTCGCACCGCGCCCGAGCGTCCTGCGTGACTTCGAGGGCCGGGACGGCGTGCGCGCCGTCCTCACCGGCACGGAGGTCACCGAGGAGGAGCTGGCTCCGCATCTCGACCCGGACGGCTCCCCGGTGGTGCTGGTCGTCGACGACGCGGAGCTGGTGGCCGACGCCCCGGCGAAGACCTGGCTGCGCGCCTACCTGCGCACGGCCGTCGACAACCGGCGTGGGCTGATCCTCGGCGGCGACGCCTCCGAGGTGGCCGGCGGGTTCTCCGGCTGGCAGGTCGACGTCAAGAAGAGCCGGCGGGGAGCGCTGCTCAGCCCGCAGGACCGGTTCGACGGCGACCTTGTCGGGGCGAGCCTGCCGCGTTCGGCGGTGTCGAGCCAGGTCACCCCGGGCAAGGCGCTGGTGCACCTGGGCTCGGGCGAGCTGATGACGTTCCTGGTGCCGACCCTCTAGCCCAGCACTCAACGAGGTGGGCCGCAGCGGCCGGGTGGCGGTCCTGCTGCCCGCCGTGGCGACCTACGGCCCGCCCCAGATCCTGAGCGGCGTCATGGACGTGGCGCACGAGCACGGCTACACGATCGAGGCGTTCAGCGTGGAGGGCACGGCCGCCGACCGCTTCGACCGGGTGCTGCACCTTGCCGACTCGGGGCAGGTCGAGGGCGTCCTCGCCCTCGCGCCGCTGCCGCCCGAGTCGGAGCACCGGTTCCCCGACCGTGCGGCGATAGTGGTGTCGGCGGACTACGACGACGAGTTCCGCGGCGTGGGCGAGCTCGCCGACGGCTCGCCAGTCGCCGAGCTGGTCGAGCGACTCGCCGAGCTCGGCCACCGCCGGTTCCTCCACCTGACCGGCGCCCTGGACTTCGCGTCCGCCCGGGGCCGCCGCGACGTCTTCGTCGACACGGTCGAGCGGCTCGGCCTCGGCCCCGCGCTCGTCCACGAGGGTGACTGGTCGGCCGAGGCGGCTCGCGCGGCCGTCCTCGCGCTCCCCGAGAAGGACCACCCGACCGCCATCATCGCGGCGAGCGACGTCGGCGCCGCCGGCGTGGTCCTGGCCGCCCGCGAGCGCGGCTGGTCGATCCCGGGGGACCTCAGCGTGACGGGCTGGGACAACAACCAGCTCGGGGCGTACCTCGAGCCGACCCTGACCACCGTGCACGTCGACCACCGCAAGCTCGGCCGGGCGGCGATGGCCCGGCTGGTCGCGACCCTCCGGGCGGAGTCGGGGCCGACGCCGAAGGCGGAGCCGGGGACGCCGTCGTCCGAGGGCCCGCTGAACACGATCATCTGGCGGGGATCGACGGGGCCGGCCGCGTAGGGGCCCCACGGCTGAGCTATCCGCCCGTGAGCCGCACCGGATCGACCACCACACGGAGCCGCTGCCGCACCCACCAGTCCCCCGTGCGGCGTCGCTCCTCGGGTGTCGTGTACCGGTAGCGGTGCAGGACCGCCCGGACGGCGAGCGGGCGATCGCCGCCGAACGGGTCCCGGCCCAGCAGCCGCAGGGTCGGGGGATCGGCCTCGAGCAGCCGGCGCAGGAACACCCTGAACCACCTGGCGTCGTGGCCCAGGGGGAGGAACCACATCAGCCAGTCCAGCCGTAGGTGGTAGGGCGCCACCTGGGGCGGTCGCCGGCCGGTGGGACCGGGCTTGCCCCGGAACTCGTACTCCACCCAGTCGTCGGGCCCCGGGCGCTCGGCGAGAGTGCCCTCCACGGTGACCTCGTCGCGGCGCCGCGTGACCGAGCCGAACGCACCGTAGGCGTTGACCAGCCGGAACGGCTCGAAGCTCGCGTTCATCTTCTGGCGTCGGGAGGCGAGGTTCAGCGCGGGCCGCACCGACAGCACGAGGAGCAGCAGCACCACCGCGCTCACCACGATCACGAAGGCGAGCGGCGCCGACGGCGGCCCGGCAGCGGAAGCCGCCGCGGCGCCGTCGTCGGGCAGCCCGAGCAGGCTGCCCAGCCAGGCCCAGGTGCCGTCGCTGATCACGCCCAGGGCCAGGACGATCGCCGCCCAGTTGAGCCACGCGAAGTTGCCGGTCACTACCAGCCACGCCTGGGTGAGGACGAATACCAGGCCCGCGACGGACGGGAAGGGCTGCGGGAGGAAGAGCAGCCACGGGACGAGGAGCTGGCTGACGTGGGTGCCGACGACCTCGAACCGGTGCCACCAGCGCGGCAGGTGGTGGGCGTGCCAGGAGAACGGGCCGGGCAGGGGCTGCGTCTCATGGTGGTAGTAGAGGGCGGTGAGGTCGCGCCAGGCGGGGTCGCCGCGCCACTTGATCAGGCCGGCGCCGTGCTCGATGCGGAAGAGCAGCCAGCGCACCGCGAGGATCATCAGGAGGGGCACACCCTCGGCGTCGGACCCGAGGAACGCGACGACGAAACCCGCCTCGCACAGCAGGGTCTCCCAGCCGAAGGCATAGAAGGTCTGCCCGACGTCGACCACGGACAGGTAGAGCCACCACAGCGCGAGGAGCACGAGGGTGGGCACCCACCAGGGGCCGGCCTGCGGCAGCCCGACGACGACGCTCGCCGCCAGCAGGACGCCGGTCCACGCGCACGCCACGAGCAGGCGGTCCGAGTAGCGCCACCGGAACAGCGACGGCCCCTGCCGCCAGCGCGTGCGCGCGACGTACGCCGGGACCGGCTGCATGCCGTGCTCCCCGAGCAGCGGCCGGAACTGGCGCAGCACACACCAGAATCCGACCACGTACAGTGCGCCGAAGCCGCGCTGGAGCACCACGCGAGCGACGTCGTAGTCCGCGCTCGACCACCAGCCGAGCCAGTCGGGCAAGGCCCCCTCCATGCCGTCACGCTATCGGGCCGCGGCGATCCCCGCCTCTACCTGGGCGCGCAGCGCGGCGCGTTCGGCCTTGCCGAGGAACGTGGCGTCGACGGCGACCCGCTCGGCCTCGGCGAGCTCGGGCACGCCCCAGCCGAACAGCTCGTGCAGGTGGCGCATCTCGGACGAGATCGAGGTGCGCGACATCATGCGGTTGTCGGGATTGATCGTCACGGCGAAGCCCAGCTCCCGCAGGAGGTCCACGGGGTGGTTCTCCCGGCCGTCGACGACGTGCCGCGCGTTCGAGGTCAGGCACACCTCCAGCGGGATGCCCCGGTCGATCACCCATCGGGCGACGGGCCCGACCGTGAGCTCGGCGTGCCCGGCGGCGCGCGCGGCCGCGACGTCCGCCACGCAGGTGCGGACGTCGAGCGGGACGCCGTTCAGCGACACGTCCTCGATGATGCGCACGCCGTGGCCGAGGCGCAGCGCATGGGCGGTGTGCACGGTGTCGAAGACGCTGCGCAGGCCGTCGCTCTCACCGGCGTGGATCGTGAACGGTATGCCCGCTCGCTCGAGCTTGACGCACGCGTCCAGGTGGTCCAGGACGGGCCACCCTGCCTCGGGTCCCGCGATGTCGAAGCCCACGACGCTGTCGCCGAACGTGTTGATGACCACGTCCGCGACCTGCGAGCTGAGCCGGGTCTCGCGCATGCCGCACAGGAGCTGTCGTGCCGTGATCGTGCCGCCGGCCGCCGTGACGTCCGCCTCGCCCTGCCGCAGCCCTTCGGCCACGGCATCGACCGCGTCGCGCATGCTGAGGCCGCCCGCGATGTGCTTCTCCGGGGCCCAGCGCACCTCGCCGTAGAGCACCCCGTCCGCCGCGACCTCCCGGACCCACTCGCGCGCGACGCGCACGATGCTGTCGGCGTCCTGCATCAGTGACGTGGTGACGGCGAACCGGTAGTGCGGGTACGGCTCCGGTGGTTCCGTGATGACGCGTGCCATCCAGTCGCCGAGCACCGCGGCGTCGTCGTAGGGCAGGGTCACGCCCTGCGCGTCGGCGAGGTCGAGCATGGTGTCCAGGCGCAGCGAGCCGTCGAGGTGGTCGTGCAGGGTCACCTTCGGGAAGGCGAGGTACGGCTCCTCCGGTTCCGACCATGTCGGGCGTTCGAGGGCGGGGCGTTCGAGGGCAGGGGGCATCGCGGGCTCCGTTCCGTTCTGGGTCGTTCCGTTCACTTGTCGGCGCCCGTTCACTTGCCGGCGCCCGCGCCGATACCGGCCTGCACGTACCGCAGGGAGAAGACGAGCAGCGCGATGGCGGGCAGGCTCGTCAGGAAGGACGCGGCCATCACGGTGGACCAGTCGATGGTGGGCTGGTCGAGCAGCCGGTACACCGACAGCACCACCGGCTGCATGCCGCTCTGCGTCGTGAGGATCAGGCCGAACAGCAGGTCGCCCCACGTGAAGATGAAGGCGAAGACCGACGCCGTGATCACGGCGTTGCGGCTCAGCGGCAGGACGATCCGCGTGATGCGCTGCCACAGCGTGGCGCCGTCGATGGTCGCGGCCTCCAGGATCTCGGAGTCGAGCGACACCATGAACGACCGCAGGACGATGATCGCCAGCGGGATGGCGGACGTCGAGTTGGCCAGGATCATCGCCAGATACGTGTTGAGGATCCCGAGCGCCGAGAACATCGCGTAGAGCGCGTTCAGGAGGGTGATGCTGGGGACCATCTGCGCCACGAGGATCGCCAGCAGGGTCACGTTCACGATCCGCCCGTCGAGGCGGCTGAGCGCGAAGGCCGCCGGAACCGAGATGAGCAGCGTGAGGAGCACGGTGCCCAGGCTGACGACGATCGAGTTGCGCAGGCCGGGCAGCGTCGTGCTCAGGGCACGCTCGTAGCTGCCGACGTCGACCGTGGTGGGCAGCCACGACACGCTGACCGAGTCGACGTCCGGCTGCAGCGAGGCCGAGACCATCCAGTACACGGGGAACAGGAAGACCGCGAGGATCACGACCCCGCCCAGCGTCCACAGCCAGGCGCGCCGGGGGCTCGCGGTGTTCAGCGTGCTCATCCTTTCTGCTCCCCTCGGGTGGCGCGCGCGTAGACGACGGCGAAGACGACGGTGATGGCGAGCAGGATGTTGCCCAGGGCCGCACCCGCCCCGAAGTCGAACTCCCGGAACGACCGGATGTAGCTGAGCATCGCGAAGGTCTGTGTGGAGTTGGCGGGCCCGCCCCCGGTCAGGACCAGCACGAGGTCGAGCAGCTTGAGCGTGCCGACGATGCCGAGCACCACCAGGACCGAGATCACCGGGCGCAGCTGCGGCAGGGTGATCGACCACACCCGCCGCCAGTAGCCGGCGCCGTCCAGGACCGCGGCCTCGTGCAGCTCGAGCGGGACGCCCCGCAGGCTGGAGGACAGGATGGTCGCGGTGAACGGCAGGCCGGCCCAGATGTTCACCCCGATCACCGCCCAGATGGCGAGCGACGGTTCGGAGAGCCATGCGGGTCCCTCGATCCCGACCAGGCCCAGCACCTGGTTGAACGCACCGTTCTCCTGCAGGATCCACCTCCAGGTCGTCGCGGTGATGACCAGCGGGATCAACCAGGACACGAGGATCACCGACGGCATCCAGGTGTGGCCGGGGAACCGGCGCTCGAAGTACAGGGCGAGCGCCATCCCGCCCGTGAGCTGTCCCGCCAGCGAGCACACGGTGACGAGCAGAGTGTTCCGCAGCGCCACGCCGAACAGCGGCGAGGACAGCACGGCCGCGAAGTTGTCGAAGCCGACGAACGGGGCCTCGCCGCTGATGAACGTGGCGGCGGTGAAGTCCGACACGCTCATGACCACGCCGTAGCCGAGCGGGTAGGCGAAGAACACCGCCATGAACACGAAGGCGGGTGCCAGCAGCCACAGGTACCCGCGCCGCACGCGCCGGCCGAGGCTGACGCGGCGTCGTGCGGTGCGCCCGGCCGGGGCCGTGCGTGCCTCGGCCACGGCCGTGCTTGCGGTCACGGCGCCCCCGGCCATGAGATCTCGTGCGTCATCGGGCTATTCCGACGCCGCACGCTGCAGCGCTTCGGCCGCCGTCAGGTCGCCGACGACCGCGTACTGGATGGCGTTGGCGAGCTGCGTGCTGGTCGTGTACCAGTCGTCCCCGAGCTCGCCGCCCTGGTTGTAGGCGCCCTCGACGGACGACGTGAACGCCTCGACCGAGGGGACGTCCGCCTCCCACTCCGCGCCCACCTCGAGCCGGGCCGGGATGTAGTACTGGACCTGGGCGACCTCGAGCTGGTTGTCCGCCGCGAGCCGGCACTCGAGGATCTCGGCCGCTGCCGCCTGACGCACCGGATCGGTGGCGGGGATCGTCCACTCGGAAGCCGTGATCGCCTGCCGGGACTCGTTGCCGTCCGAGGTGGGGTACGGGGCGAAGCCGGGCGCCGGCTCGCCGTCCTCGAGCATCGCCGCCCACGGTCCGTTGACCGTCATCGCCGCCGCGCCCGAGTTGTACTGGTCCTGGAAGTCCCAGCCCCAGTTGACCATCTCGGGGGACATGCTGCCGTCGGCGACGAGGTCCTTGTAGAGCTGGATCGCGGCGATCGTCCCGGGCGACTCGAAGTCGCCGGGGTCGCCGCCCGCGCTCAGGATGAAGCCGAGCAGGAAGAAGGACGCGGCGCCGTCGGAGCTCCCGGGCAGGGCGATGCCGTACCGGTCGCGGGTGGTGAGCTCGGCGGCCTGTGCGCGCAGCTCGTCGAACGTGACGGGCGGCGCGTCGACCAGCGACGTGTCGTACTGCAGCGCGCCCACCTCGACATGAGAGGCGAGCCCGTACAGCGTGCCGTCGTAGATCCCCATCTCCTCGGTCGAGGCCGCGACGTCCTCCGGTGCGAGCCCGTACGACGCGAGGTCCGTGAGGATGCCGCCCTCGGCGTACTGCGGCAGGTCGCTGGAGGGGACCATGAGCAGGTCGGGCAGGCCGTCGGAGGCGCCCGCCTGCAGGATGAGCGTGCCGAACTCGGTGCTGGGGTAGGCCTCGGCGGTGACCGTCGCGCCGATCTCCTCGGCGCAGGCCGTGAGCTGATCCTGGTTCAGCGTCATGAATGGCTCGTACGGGACACCCGACCACATCGTGAGCTCGAGCCCCTCGAAGTCGGCGGGATCGACCTCCGCCTCGGGATCGGCCGCGCCGCCGGTGACGCAAGAGGTCAGGATCAGTGCGGCGACGACAGCGCCACCGAGTGCGCTGATCCGGGTGGGCGGGCGGCGGGGTGACGGTGCCATGATGCTCTCCTTGCGGGCTTCGATTGCGCGCCATCCTGTGGGTGTTGCGTTTCGTTGCGTATCGCACGGAGTAACGGGAGCGTTACGTTTGTACCGGAGGAACGCCGGGGGAGGGTTCGGCTGCCAAACTGTTGCGCAACAGATGAGGGGCCGGGCCATGGACGACGAGAACGCTGTGGAGCGGGTGAGCCTGCGGGCGGTGGCGGCCGAGGCAGGCGTCTCGCCGTCGACCGTGTCGCGATTCCTGCGCGGCACGCTCGCGCTCCGCGGCGAGACCCTCGCCGCCGTGGAGCGGGCGATGCGGCGGCTCGGCTACGTGGCACCGGTCCACGGCTCCGGTGGGCCTACGGGCCTCGTCGGCGTCGTCGTGCCGGACCTGGCGAACGCCTACTACGGCACGATCGCGGAGACGATCTCCGCGTCGTTGCGAGCTCAGGGCCGGACCGCGCTCGTGGTCTCGGCGCGGGGCACGACGCCGGCGGACGCGGACTCGGTGGCGCGGCTGCTCGCACTGCGGCCCGAGGGTGTGCTCTACCTCGCGGAGCGGCGCCGCGATCCCGCGGCGCGGCGCATCGCACAGGCAGGGGTGCCGCTCGTGCTCGTGGACGAGGCGGTCGACGACGCCGGCAGCGCGCCGCACATCGCGGTGGCCGACCACTCCGGCGCCTGGCAGGCGGTGACGTACCTGGTGTCGCTGGGGCACCAGCGCATCGCGGTGGCGACAGGTCCGGAGGATCTGTCATCGGTGCGCGAGCGCCGCCGGGGCTGGTCCGACGCGCTGCTCGGCGCCGGCCTCGACCCGGACGCGCAGCTCCGGTACAGCGGGCGCTACACGGAGGCCTTCGGCTACGACGTGCTCTCCTCGATCATGAGCGTCGATGCCGCAGAACGGCCCACCGCGGTCTTCATCGGTGCGGACGAGGTCGCCCTCGGCGCGCTGGCCGCCGCCCGCGAGCTCGGCGTGCGGGTGCCCGCTGACATCTCGATCGTGAGCTTCGACGACGTCCCGGCCGCGGCGGGAACCTCGCCCCCGCTGACCACCGTCCGTACCCCACGCCGTCAGCTCGCCGAGCGCAGCGTCGAGGCGCTGATGGCCCTGCTCGACGGTGCGCCCGGTGGGGACGCACCGAGCGAGACCCTGTCGGTCCGGCTGATGGTGCGGGAGTCCTCGGGGCCTCCGCCGCCGTGACGGCCCGCGACGCCGGCGCGCGGGGATGTCGCCCGCGTCGGCGCCCTACCGGGGAATGATCCCGCTCCGCCCCTGCCACTCGCCGTGCTCCGACAGCGGACGGAACCGCAGGGTGGCGAACTCGTGGTGGAAATCCCTCCGCCGGCGTTCGACCATCGCTTCGGCGTGCCGGTCGGGTTCCGGGACGGTGCTGTGGCCGTGCACCATATCTTCCATCTGCCGCACGGACCGCCAGACCGAGAACGTCGAGATCGTCCGGGGCGGGCGCATCGCGGCCAGCGCCAGCGTGGTCCCGGGATGGTCGCGGACCAGCCGCTCCACCGGCTTGCCCCACCTGAGGAATCTCGGCACCTCCAGCAGCCGCATCCGGGCCAGTGTGACCGCTACGACGGGCTCCTCAGGGTCCCACTGGCCCGCTCTTGCGGGGAGGTCGGGCATGGCCGCGAGCCGCGACCAGCGGCGCAGGAACTGCAGCTCGGCAAGGTGGAACGTGAAGATCGTCAGCGTGGCGCAGCGATCCCACGACCGTCGGTCTGCTATCGGGTCCTGGCGACACTTCTACCGTCACTCGCTACGGCTTCTGGGCGCACTCATAGGTCCCCGACACGTCACAGCGGGACTGGACGCGGACGGCGGCGTGCGATGAGGTTGCGGGCATGAGGTGGTGCAACGGCGAGCACGGGTACGGCATCGTCACGAAGGTCCTGCACTGGTCGACCGTCGCCCTGCTGGTCACCCAGCTCACGGTCGGCTACGTGATGGAGACCGACGGCGACGTGCCCGACGTCGACTGCGACCTGCCGGGGGAGGACCGCAGCGGCGGTGACACGTCCGATGCGGAGGAGGAGCGGTTCGACCACCTCGAGGACCGGTGCGAGGACGCGCAGGAGCTCCGCGAGGAGCGCGCCGAGGACGCCGTCGGCTCCGCGTGGTCCGACCTGTGGTCGGGCGACCTGGCCGGCGGCGAGCTGTCGCTCGCGGGGTGGCACGTCCTGCTCGGGCTGGCGATCGTCGCCGTCGGCATCCTGCGGGTGGTGTGGCGCAGCACGACGCCGCTGCCGCCCTGGGACGTGCGGCTCACCGCGACCGACCGGAAGATGCTGCACCGGGTCGAGCGGATCCTGCTCGCGCTGCTCTTCGTGGTCCCGGCGACCGGCATCGCGCTGGTGGTCGGCAGCGACGACCTCGTCCCGCTCCACATCGCCGCGCACCTGTGCTTCTACGCCGCGCTGGCCGTGCATCTCTTCGTGGTCCTACGACGCCGGGTGGTGGGCCGGATGCTCTGGGGACGGCCGGCCTCGCGTTAGCCGGCCGCGTACGGCAGCGACGCCATGACCTCGTCGATACGCTCCCTCGCCTGGTTGCTTTTCGAACGTTCCGAAAGGGCGTACGCTCTGTTCGTATGATTGCGAAAGGAGCTTGACATGACTGCACCAACCGCGCAGACGTTCGTCCCCGACAAGTCCGCGACCGGGCTTGCTGAGGTACACAGTTTCCTGACGGCACATGCCGAACGACGTGGCCCGGTGCCCGAACGGCGATACCTGCTGGTCGGGTCCGGAGAAGGCGAGCAGATCGAGCTTCCCGAGACGGTCTATCAGGCACTGGTGCAGGTCGTCGAAGCCCTCGCAGCGGGCAAGGCGGTCACGGTCTCACCGACCGAGCCGCAGCTGACCACCCAGCAAGCGGCAGACCTGCTGGGGGTGTCCCGGCCGACGGTCGTGCGACTGATCGAGTCCGGTGAGCTGGCGGCTGAGCGCAACGGCAACCGCCGTCGGCTCGCGTTGGGCGACGTGCTCGCCTACCGGGAACGACGCCGCGCCCGGCAGTATGCCTTCCTCGCAGCCACAGCGGTGGATATCGACGACGAGGAAGACCCGGCTGCCATGATCGAACGACTCCGCGAAGCGCGCACGCAGGTCGCCGCCGAGCGTCGGACGTGAGTGCGTGTTCACCGCACTTCTGGACACATCGGTACTGCGGCCGAGCTTGCAGCGCGACTTCCTCCTCAGCCTGGCCGTGCAGAACATCCACCGGCCCATCTGGTCGCAGGCCATTCTGGACGAACTGGTGAGAACTGAGGCGGACAAGTGGGTCCGCCGAGGCGCTGAGCCCGAGCAGGCCGAACGTGCGGCACGCCGGTTGATCGAGCAGATGTAGTGGGCGTTCGACGACGCACGGGTCACCGGTTGGGAACCGCTGGAGGGCTCCTACGGTTTGCCGGATGCCAATGATGAGCACCTGGTAGCCGCAGCTGTGGTCGGCGGTGCCGGGGTGATCGTGAGTGACAACGTCAAGGACCTACCCAGGCCATCACGGCGCAGCTCGTCCAGGCCACCGCCGACGCCTTATGTCCAGTCTGAGCCTGGTGTCAGCGACCTGAGGTGGGCTGGCCGCCGCGCGCCGGCGTCCGACGATGAGGAGTGAGCGGCGGTGGCGTACCTACCCTGTCAGGCGGTTGCGGTCTGCCTTCCCGGTCCAGTAGCCGACCCAGATCGCGCCGGCCAGCGCCAGCAGCCCGATCAGTACCGGCGCGGCGGCCAGCGGCGCGACGGCGGCCACCGCGGAGACCAGCAGCGGCCCGCCGGTGTTGCCGATGTCCCCGCACAGCCGCCAGCCGCCGAGGAACTGGGAGCGGCCCTCCTCCGGCGCCGCATCGGCGCCGAGGGTCATCACGATCCCTGCGCCAAGCCCGTTGCCGAGCGCGATGAGCGCCATCACCGCGCCGACGGTGAGCGCGGAGTCCGCCAGGGGGAGCAGCAGGCAGCCGACGCCGACGGCGAGGACCACCGGCACCGCCACCACCTGGCGGCCGCGGGTGTCCAGCAACCAGCCGCCGGGAACGGTGAGCAGGATGTCGATCGTCGCGGCGACCGCGAAGAGCAGGGAGACGACCGCGGCGGAGATGTGGACGTGGTCGGCCCACAGCGGCAGCAGGCCGGTGCGCACCGACCGGGAGGCGCCGATGATGATGACGGCCACCCCGAGGGTGAGCAGCGTGCGCCGGTGCTCCCACAGCACTGTGCGCACCGGCAGCGGGGTGATGCCGCGCCGCACCCGGCCGAAGTCCGGCATCCGGGTCACGATCAGCGCGGAGGCGAACGACGCGCACGCCGCGAGCACGAAGACGGAGCGGATCCCGATCAGGTGGATCAGCAGCGCCCCCAGCAGCGGACCGATCAGGATCCCCAGGCGCATCGACCCGCCGAGCAGCGCCATCGCCCGCGCCCGGTGGCTGATCGGCACCGCATCGATCAGGAACCCCTGCCGGGCCAGCAGGAACGCGGTCCAGCTCATCCCGCTGACGAAGACGCACACGCACAGCAGCCAGACCGAGGGAACCAGGAAGGCGAGCAGCATCGCCACGGCGTCGACGAGCCCGGCAATCACGAGGGTGCGGCGCTCGCCGAGCCGCGCCACGAGCGCACCCGAAGGAAGCGAGTTGGCCAGCTGCCCGATCCCCAGGAGCGCGACCACCAGCGCCGCCAGGGCCGTGCTCGCGCCCAGGTTGCCGGCGTGGATCGCCAGCACCGGCATCACCGCACCGTGGCCGACCGAGCTGACGACGGACGGCAGGTAGGCGACGACGGCGATGTCACGGAAACGGAACGGCGGTTCTGCTGCTGCGTCGCCCGTTCCCGTCACGCCGCCATAGTCTCAGATAGTTAGCCGCGGCAACGACTGTGTGTCGCAGAGCGAGAAACACCGGCGCCTGGTCGACGCCGGGCCGGCGACCGGAGACACCTCCTTTCGTGGCTCTGGCCGGCGTCAGACCGTCTCGGGCACGTGCAGGTGCGCGAACGCGACCTCCATCTCCTCGACCTTGTCGATCCTTGCGCCGAGCTCGCGGACGATGCCGGTGCGGATCCTGGTGGTGGCCTCACGGCTTGCCTCGACGGCCTCGCGGCTGTCGAAGGCGGCCGTGCCGACGACCCGACCCGTCTCACGGTCGACCATCAGGCTGGCGCTGCAGAATCCCGGCAGCTCCTGGATCTGCGGCAGGACGACCATCCGGTACGTGTCGATGGCGTTCTCGACCACGCTCTGGTCGCCGCTCAGCCAGGTGAGGCGGGCGAATGCGCCGTCGGGCGTGGCGTGGTCGCGGTGCACGACGGCGAGCTCCCACTGGTGGACATACCTGCCGGAGGTGCTGCCCAGGGCCCGCTCTGCGCGGTCGCGCAGCGGTCGGACGGCGACGGCGCTCGCCCGCATCGTGTCCTCGGACGACCACGCCGTCGTGGTGAGGCAACGGCCGCTCTGCCGGTCGATCAGCATCGACATCCCGATACAGCCGTCCATCGCGGAGACCGCCGGGAAGATCTCCTCGCGAACGAGCCTCAGTCCGTCGTCGATATTGGTGGGATCTCCTTGGACCTCGGTGGTGCGGATATACATGGCGGACTCCCTGTGCTCGGGGCAACGCCGGACGGCACTGCCGTCCCTGTTCACACTCCGCCGCCGGGGGACCCAGGTCAAGTGGAACGACGTCCGGCCATGAGACCTGGACCGTGGGACCCTTGCGGGCCCCTAGTGTTCTGGCGTGCGAGTGCTGCTGGTGGATGACGACGAGCCGA
Organism: uncultured Actinomycetota bacterium; assembly: GCA_963850545.1. GTDB lineage: Bacteria > Actinomycetota > Actinomycetes > Actinomycetales > Cellulomonadaceae > Promicromonospora. Next base: position 158,636 of record CAWKLP010000001.1, read on the forward strand.
TCGCCATGTCGTTGAAGCGAGGACTGGTCCGGTACGGGTACGAGGTCGAGTGGGTGGCGAGCGGCGCCGAGGCGCTGCGGGCGGGCCCGGTCGACGTCGTGCTGCTGGACCTGGGGCTGCCGGATACCGACGGGCTGGACGTGTGCCGGTCGTTGCGGGCGCGGAGCAACGTGCCGATCATCGTGATCAGCGCGCGCAGCGACGAGGTCGACCGGGTGGCGGGCCTGGAGCTCGGGGCCGACGACTACGTCTCCAAGCCGTTCGGGGTACGTGAGGTGATTGCCCGGATCAGGGCGGTGATGCGGCGCGTGCACCCTGAGCAGGGCTCGGCCGACGCCGGGTGCTACGGCAGGGTCACCGTCGACCCGAGAGCGGCGCGGGTGTTCCTCGACGGGGTCGAGGTCCCGCTGGCCCGGAAGGAGTACGAGCTCCTCTCCTTCCTGACCGAGCAGCCGGGCGCCCTCATGACCCGGGAACGGATCATGGCGGCGGTCTGGGACGCGAACTGGTTCGGTCCCACGAAGACGCTCGACGTGCACGTCTCCGCGCTGCGGCGGAAGTTCGCGGGCGCGCTGACCATCGAGTCGGTGCGGGGCGTCGGCTTCCGTCTGGTCGTCGACGGGCCTGCGTCATGACCAGGCGGCTGATCGTCAGCTATGTGGTCCTGGTCGCGCTGGCGCTCCTGGCCTTCAAGGTGCCGGTCTCGGTACCGGTCGGCGCGCACCTGCGCGAGGACACCGAGGCGACCGTCCAACGAGATGCCACGACGATGGCGCTGTTGCTGGCGAACGGGGACGAGGCTGCGCTCGACTCCCTGGCCGAGACGATGCGGGCGTACGAGCTCGAGACACCTGGCAGCGTGGATGCGCTCCCGTCGTGGAGCGGGGGTGCCACGGCCGTCTGGAGCGACGCCGAGCTGGTCGTGACCGTCCCGGCCGCGCCGAACGGCGCCGTGCGGATCAGCTACCCGACCAGCGCGCTGCACGAACGGGTCTGGGAGGTCTGGCGGCTGCGGGCACTCCTCGCCGCTGGGATCCTCGCGGCGGCGGCGGCACTCGGTACGCTGGCGGTGCGCCAGCTGACCAGGCCGCTGGGCGATCTGCAGACGATGGCCGGCCGGCTCAGCGACGGCGACCTGGCGGCGCGCTGCGCCGTCACCGGCCCGCCCGAGACGCAGACCCTGGCCCGGGCGCTGAACTCCGGTGCCGAGCGTCTGGAGACCCTGATCGCGGCCCAGCAAGTGTTCGTTGCCGACGCCTCCCACCAGCTGCGGACGCCGCTGACGGCGCTCCGGCTGTCATTGGACAACATTGCCGACGGCGTTGATGACGCGGCGGTCCGGGAGGACGTCGAACGGGCGACCCGGGAGGTGGCCCGGATGAGCGGCCTGGTCAACGGGCTCCTCGTGCTCGCCCGAGCCGAGGCCCGGCCCGGCGGCGTGGAGCCCGTGCAGCTGGCGGACGAGATCGAGCAGCGGATCGCTCTCTGGCGGCTCGCGGGTGACGAACGCGGTGTTCGTTTCGAGCGGACGGGGGCATGGGGCGCCGAGCCGGTGGTCCTGGCGAGCCCCGGGCAGGTCGAACAAGTCCTCGACAACGTGTTCTCGAACGCGCTGGCCGTATCGCCAGACGGCGCAAGCATCACGGTCGACGTGCAGGTCGACGTGCAGGTCGGCGGAGACGTCGTCGTGCTGGAGGTGCGTGACGAGGGTCCGGGCATGACCGCTGCGGAGAAGGCACGAGCGTTCGACCGGTTCTGGCGCGGGCCGGGCCGCACGGGCCAGGCCGGCTCCGGGCTCGGCCTGGCTGTCGTCAGGCAGCTCGTCACCGACGCCGGTGGGGCCGTCGTGCTCGATGACGCCCCCACCGGCGGCCTGACCGTGCGGATCAGCTGGCGGCCGGCACCAGCGAGGAGTGGTGGTTGATGATCAGCCACTGGCCGTCCACCTTCTCGTACACGAAGGTGTAGCGCGCGTCCGCGTAGGTCTGCGTGCCGTCCGCCGCGGTGAAGGTGAAGGTGTAAAGACCGGTGTCGATCGCCGTGTGCCAGTCGAGCACCTTCACGACCGAACGGGTCCGCTCCCCGCTCGGGTTCTTGGCGAGGAAGTCCTCGAAGTAGTCCACGATCCCGGCGTGGTCCGTCCGGATCTCGGGCGAGAGCGTGGGCAGCAGCACCGCGTCCGGGGCGTAGAGGGCGGCGACCTTCTCGGGGTCACCGGTCAGGACCGCGGCGTTCCACCGGTCGAAGAGCGCGCCGATCTGAGCCTCGGTCGGCGCGGCACCGTGGGTCGCCACCTGTGCGTGGTGGGCGGTCTCGATGGTCCGCGGTGCGGACGTCGCAGCCGTGGCCATCGCGGGCGCTCCGAGCGCGACGGCGGCCAGCGCGGCTCCTGCGACGATGACCGAAAGCTTCTTCATGGGTGTCTCCCTGGTCTGACGAATGATCCGGAGTCTGATGAATGATCCGGAGCCATCACCCTCGCAAGCAGCGAGTTAGCGGTCTGCCAGCACCGATCAAGGAGACGGACAATCCCTGCACAGGGGCGACCGGAGTGGCGCGGCCGGTGTCGCCGTCGACAGCCGATGTGTTATACATCTGATGTTTCCGTGCGAACGTCCCCGGAGGGGAGCAACGGTGCTGCACGACGTCGTGGACGCGCACCATCATCTGTGGGTGCGCTCGCGCACGCCCCAGGACTGGATCGACCCCGTGACCATGGCCGCCATCGACGCCGACTTCACACCCGCCGACCTGCCGGCGGCCGCGCACGGGGTGACCGCGACCGTGGTCGTCCAGTCCGCGAGCCTGTGGTCCGAGAGCCGCGAGCTCCTGGCGATCACCGCGTCCGACGGCGGGCGCGCTGCCCGGCCGAACGTGACGGCCAAGCTGTCCGGGCTCGTCACCGAGGCCCGCTGGGACGCCTGGCGGGCGGACGACCTGAGGCCCGCGGTCGACCATGCGCTCGAGGTGTTCGGGCCGGGGCGGCTCATGTTCGGCTCCGACTGGCCCGTCTGCCTGCTCGCGAGCGACTACGGCAGGTGGCTGGCGACGCTCGGCGACCTGCTCGCCGGGCTCAGCCCGGACGAGGCCGCCGCCGTGTGGGCCGGGACCGCACGGCGGATCTACCATCTAGAGGAGGGCCACGCATGACATCCGAGACCGCAGCCACCACAGCAGGGCCGACAACAGGGCCGACGGCAGGGCCGACAACAGGGCCGACGGCAGGGCCGACGGCAGGGCCGACGGCAGCAGCCGAGCTCGCCGGCGTCCGCGCGATCGTCACCGGCGGGGCGTCGGGCATCGGCGCCGCGATCGTGCGCGCCATGCTCGCGCGCGGCGCGCAGGTGACGTCGATCGACCGCGTGATCGAGGGCGTCCCGCTGGGCGCCGGCGCCCAGGTGGCCGACGTGACCGACGACGCCGCCGTGCGCGCCGCCGTCATCGGCGCGGCGCAGGCGATGGGCGGCATCGACGTCGTCGCCAACAATGCCGGGATCGGCGCGCAGGGCACCGTCGCGGACAACGACGACGCGGAGTGGCTGCGGGTCCTGGACGTGAACGTGCTCGGGATCGTGCGCGTGACCCGCGCCGCGCTGCCGTACCTGCGCGAGTCCCCGCACGCCGCCGTCGTGAACACCTGCTCGATCGCCGCGTGGACCGGCCTGCCCAACCGGGCCCTGTACTCGGCGTCCAAGGGCGCGGTCCAGGCCCTCACGCTCGCCATGGCCACGGACCACGTGCGCGAGGGCATCCGGGTCAACTGCGTCAACCCCGGGACCGCCGACACCCCGTGGGTGACCCGGTTGCTCGACGCCGCCGATGACCCCGCCGCCGAGCGGGCGGCGCTGGAGGCCCGGCAGCCCTCGGGCCGGCTCGTCAGCGCCGACGAGGTCGCGCACGCCGTCTGCTACCTCGCGAGCCCGCTCGCCGCGGCGACGACCGGCGCGATGCTCGCCGTCGACGGCGGCTCGCACGCGCTGCGCACCCGCGCCCCCGAGCAGGCCTGAGCAGGGGACGCGACAGGATGGAGACGACGGCGGTGCGCGGCACCGGGGTCCGGCTGACCTCGCTAGGACTCGGCGCCGCACCCGCGGGCAACCTGTACCGGGCGACGACCGACGAGGAGGCGCACGCGACGTTCGAGGCCGCCTGGGACGCCGGGATCCGGTACTTCGACACCGCGCCGCACTACGGCCTCGGGCTCTCCGAGCGTCGGCTCGGCGGATTCCTGTCCACGCGGCCGCGCGACGAGCTGGTGGTGTCCACGAAGGTCGGGCGCCTGCTCGTCCCGTCGCCGGAGACCGCGCACAGCACCGACCCGGACCTGTTCGAGGTGCCCGCCGCCGCCCGCCGGGTGTGGGACTTCTCCCGCGACGGCGTGCTGCGGTCGCTCGAGTCCAGCCTGGAGCGCACCGGCCTGGACCGGGTAGACGTCGTCTACCTGCACGACCCCGACAACCACTGGGAGCAGGCGGCGCACGAGGCGCTGCCCGCGCTCGTCAGCCTGCGGGACCAGGGCGTGATCGGCGCGGTCGGCGCCGGGATGAACCAGTCGGCGATGCTCACCCGGTTCGTGCGCGAGACCGACGTCGACGTCGTCATGTGCGCCGGGCGGTTCACGCTCCTGGAGCAGCCCGCGCTGGCCGACCTGCTGCCCGCGGCGGCGGAGCGGGGCGTCGCCGTCGTGGCCGCCGCCGTCTACAACTCGGGCATCCTCGCGTACGACGACCCGCCGTCGCACGCGACGTACAACTATGCGCCGGCCGCCGCGGAGCTGCTCGACCGCGCCCGCCGGATCGCCGCCGTCTGCGCGGACCACGGCGTCACGCTCCCGCAGGCGGCGCTCGCCTACGTGCGCACGCACCCCGCGGTCGCGAGCGCCGTCGTCGGGCTCGGGACCCCCGAGCAGGCGCGGCAGGCCGGCACCCGCGCCGCGGCGCGGGTGCCGGCCGCCCTGTGGGGCGCGCTGGCCGATGCCGGCCTGCTCGCCGAGGCGGCAGTGCCCACGCCGACCGGCCCCGCGAACCCGTCCCACCCGCACCACCCCGAGAACCCGCACCACCCCGAGAACCCGCACCACCCCGAGAACCCGCACCACCCCGAGAGAAGGTACTGATGCGTCTGCTCCGCCTCGGCCAGGCCGGCCAGGAGATCCCCGCGATCGAGGACGACGGCGTCGTCCGCGACCTGCGGCCCCTCACCGCCGACATCGACGGCGCGTTCCTGGCGTCCGACGGGATCGCGCGCGCCCGGTCCGCGCTCGCCGCGGGGGAGCTGCCCGTGCTCGACGGCGCCGACGGGCTGCGCCGGGGAGCACCGGTGGCGCGGCCGGCCGCGGTGATCTGCATCGGGCAGAACTACGCGGCGCACGCCGCCGAGTCGGGCGCCGAGCCGCCGTCGTCCCCGATCGTCTTCTTCAAGCACCCCAACACCGTGGTGGGGCCGGACGACGTCGTCGCCATCCCTCCCGGTGCGGACACCGTCGACTGGGAGGTCGAGCTCGGTGTCGTCATCGGCAGGCGGGCCTGGCGCCTGCCGTCGGTTGTCGCGGCGCGGGAGTACGTCGCGGGCTACACGATCGTCGACGACCTCAGCGAGCGCACCTGGCAGATCCAGGAGTCGGGCGGGCAGTGGTCCAAGGGCAAGTGCGCCCCCGGATTCGCGCCCACCGGCCCGTACCTGGTGCCCGCCGGCGACGTCGACCCGTCCGGCCTGCGCCTGCGGTCCTGGGTGAACGGGGATCCGCGGCAGGACTCGGTGACTGCCGACATGATCTTCGGCGTCGACCACCTGGTGCACCACCTGTCGCAGTACATGGCGCTCGAGCCGGGCGACCTGATCTGCACGGGGACCCCGGAGGGTGTCGCGCTCTCGGGACGGTTCCCCTACCTGCGCGACGGCGACGTCGTCGAGCTGGAGATCGAGGGGCTGGGCCGCCAGCGGCACGCGTTCGCGGCCGAGTGACCGTCGAGGGCACGGTCGGAAGCACGGTCGAGAGCACCGTCGAGAGCTGAGGAGCCACCCATGCTGAGCTACGAGCTGCTGCACCCCGACCTCCTGCGGGCGCTGGCCGCCGCCGGGCACGGTTCGCGGATCCTGCTGGCGGACGCCAACTACCCGCACTCCACGGGCGCGCGCCCCGGGGCGGCCCGCGTGCACCTGAACCTGCGGCCGGGGCTGGTGACGGTGGAGCAGGTGCTCGAGGTCCTGCTCGACGCCGTGCCCCTGGAGAGCGCGGCGGTCATGGTCCCGGGCGGGGTCGCGGGCGACGTCGTCGCGGCGGACGAGACGATACCGGTGCATGCGGTCTACCGGGCCGCCCTGGGGGACGGCGTGGCCTGGGAGGCGATGGACCGGTTCGCCTTCTACGCGGCCGCCCGCGGCGACGACGTCGCGCTGGTCGTCGCCACCGGGGAGCAGCGGGTGTACGCCAACCTGCTGCTGACGATCGGGGTGCGGCAGGCCACCGAAGTCATCTGATCTATCGTCGCCACACGGCGGCCGTGCGGCACTGTTCGGTGACGATGTGGCTCGGGATCTTGAGATGCATCGGATGTCTGGGGTATGAATGCGACTACACGGAGGCAAGGGAGCATCACGTGTCGGAGAGTCCAGCCCTACTGAGCGCCACGGGGATCAGCAAGTCCTTCCCCGGCGTGCTCGCGCTCGACGACGTTCACCTCGACCTGCGGCACGGTGAGGTGCTTGCGCTCGTCGGCGAGAACGGGGCGGGCAAGTCGACCTTCATGAACCTCTTCTCCGGCGTCCTCCAGCCGGACGCGGGGACCATGGAGCTCGAGGGCGTGCCGATGAGTCCCGCCGGCCCCCGGCAGGCGAACGAGCTCGGTATCAGCGTGATCCACCAGGAGTTCCACCTGATGCCCGACCTGACGGTCGCGCAGAACATCTTCATCGGCCGCGAGCCCCGGCGGGCCGCCCTCATCCGGGACGACGTGCTCGAACGCCGGGCCGCCGTCCTCTTCGACCACCTCGGGATCCCGCTGGACCCGCGGCAGCCGGTGTCGCACCTGAGCGTGGCCGGCCAGCAGATGGTCGAGATCGCCAAGGCGCTCTCGTTCGACGCGCGGGTGCTGATCATGGACGAGCCGACGGCGGCGCTCACCGAGACCGAGGTCGCCACGCTGTTCCGGATCGTCCGTGACTTCGTCTCCCCGCGCACCGGCGTCATCTACGTCTCGCACCGCATGGACGAGGTCAAGGAGATCTCCGACCGCATCACGGTCCTGCGGGACGGCCGCTACGTGGACACGCTGCCGACGGCCCGGACCGCCACCCGGGAGGTCATCGCGGCCATGGTGGGCCGGCAGCTCGAGACCGGCGTGCGGCCCGACCCCGCCGCACCAGACGCCGCAGAGCGTGAGGTCGTGCTCTCCGTCCGCGGGCTGAGCACCCGGAAGCTCCTGAAGGACGTGTCCTTCGACCTGCACCGCGGCGAGATCCTCGGCTTCGCGGGCCTCATGGGCGCCGGGCGCACGGAGGTGGCCCGGGCCATCATCGGGGCGGACAGGTCGACCGGCGTCGTCGAGGTGAACGGCCGGCCCGTCGCGGTGCGCAACCCCGCCGATGCGGTGCGGAACGGCATCGGCTACCTCTCGGAGGACCGCAAGCGCTACGGCCTCCTCCTCGACCAGGACGTGGTGCGCAACGTCATGCTGTCCTCGCTGCGCGGCATGACCCGCGCGGGCTTCGTCCGCGACACCGACGGGCGCCGGGTGGCTACCGAGATGGTGGACCGGCTGGCCATCAGGACACCGTCGGTCACCCAGACGACCAAGAACCTCTCGGGCGGCAACCAGCAGAAGGTGGTCCTCGCCAAGTGGCTCGTGCGCGACTGCGACGTGCTGATCGTCGACGAGCCGACGCGCGGGATCGACGTCGGCGCCAAGGACGAGATCTACGGCCTGCTCACGAGCCTGGCCGCGCAGGGCAAGTCGATCATCGTGATCTCGTCCGAGCTGCCCGAGGTGCTGCGGCTGGCGGACCGGATTGTCGTCATGTGCGAGGGCCGGGTCACCGGGACCCTCGCCAACGCCGACGCTACCCAGCACGACATCATGGAGCTCGCGACACGGTTCGGTGCCGACCACCTCATCACGACCGGAGACGCAGAATGACTACGACGTCCAAGCCGGGCAAGCGGACCGCAGTGCGGTTCGGCAACCGGCAGCAGCTGCAGCAGCTTCTCGCCTTCGCGGGGCTGGTGGTCATCTTCGGGTTCTTCTCGCTCGCCAGCCCGTACTTCCTCGACTGGGCCAACGTGAAGGGCATCCTGCTCGCCACCGCGGTCACGGGGATCATGGCGCTGGGCGCGACCTTCGTCATCGCAACGGGCGGCATCGACCTTTCGGTCGGCACGGGCATGACCCTGTGCTCGGTGATGACCGGCGTGTTCCTCGCGAACCTGGGCCTGCCGCTCGTCGTCGGCGTGCTGGGCGGCCTCGCCGTCGGGGCCCTGATCGGCCTCCTGAACGGCCTGAACGTCTCGTACCTGCGGCTGCCGCCGTTCATCGCGACGCTGGCGATGATGATGGTGGCGCAGGGGCTCTCGCTCGTGATCTCCGGGACCAAGCCCATCTACTTCAGCGACGTCGGCGGGTTCGACCAGCTCGCGGCCGGCGAGCTGATCCCCGGGCTGCCCAACGCCGTCCTGATCTTCTTCGTCGCCGCAGCCGTCGCGGCCGTCGTGCTGAGCAAGACGCTCACCGGCCGCTACGCGCTCTCGATCGGCTCCAACGAGGAGGCGACGGCGATCTCCGGCGTCGACGTGCGGCGGTGGAAGGTAGTCATCTACGTCGTCGCCGGGCTGTTCACCGGCCTGGCCGGCGTCGTCATGGCCTCCCGGCTCAACTCGGCGCAGCCCGGCCTCGGGCTCGGGTACGAGCTGGAGGCCATCGCCGCCGTCGTCATCGGCGGAACCTCGCTGCGCGGCGGCAAGGCGACGATCCTCGGCACCGTGATCGGCGCGCTGATCATGGCGACGCTCACCAACGGCCTGCGGATCATGTCGATCCCGCAGGAGTGGCAGAAGGTCGCCGTCGGCATAGTGATCGTGCTCGCCGTCTACGCCGACATCCTGCGCCGCGGCAAGGAAGCCTGACCTGACCACGCCTGACCCGACCATCGAAGGAGCTGGACCGGCATGAACACCAACAGCACCACGCGCAGGCGGTTCGCCGCGGCTGCGGCGACCACCGCATCCGTCGTCGCGATGCTCGCGCTCGCCGCGTGCGGCTCGGGCGGCGGCGGCGAGCCAGGGGCGGAGGACAAGCCCTATGTCGCCCTGGTCTCCAAGGGCTTCCAGCACCAGTTCTGGCAGGCGGTCAAGCAGGGGGCCGACGACGCCGCCACCGAGCTCGACGTCGAGGTCACGTTCGAGGGGCCCGAGACGGAGACCGAGGTCGAGAAGCAGCTCACCATGCTCCAGACGGCCCTGGACAAGAACCCGGACGCGATCGGCTACGCGGCCCTCGACTCCGAGGCGTCCATCCCGATGATGACCGACGCCGAGTCGCGCGGGATCCCCGTCATCGCCTTCGACTCCGGCGTGGAGTCGGAGGTGCCGGTGACCACCGTGTCCACCGACAACCTGGCCGCGTCGGCCGAGGCGGCCAAGCACATGGCCGAGCTGGTCGGCAGCGGCAAGATCGCGATCGTCGGGCACGACCAGACGTCGCAGACCGGGCAGCAGCGGGTCGAGGGGTTCACCCAGTACATCGGGGAGAACGCGCCGGACATCGAGATCGTCGACACGCAGTACGCCGCGGGCGACCAGCTCAAGTCCGCCGACGCCGCGAAGGCGATCCTGCAGGCCCACCCGGACCTCAAGGGCATCTACGGCACCAACGAGGGCTCCGCCATCGGCGTGGTCAAGGCGGTGCAGGAGACCGGTAAGTCGGGCGAGCTCACGGTGATCGGCTTTGACTCGGGCAAGGCGCAGACCGACGCGATCCGCGACGGGCTCATGGCCGGGGCGATCACCCAGGACCCGATCAAGATGGGCTACGAGACCGTCAGGGCGGCCGTGGCGGCCATCAACGGCGAGGAGCTCGAGCCCGTCATCGACTCGGGCTTCTACTGGTACGACAAGACCAACATCGACGACGAGGACATCGCGGCAGTCCTCTACGAGTAACGGCGGACTTGGTTGTGGGCGCCATCGTTGCGCCTAGAGCGGGCGCGTAGTCGCAACGATCACGCCCACGACCAAGACCTGCCAGGGGGTCAGGCGTCTTCGTCGAGGTTCTCCGGTTTGGGGAGCGAGTCCTCTACGCCCAGGAGGTGACTCGCCATCCGGATCCGGGCGGCGTCGGGGTCACGCGCGGCGAGCGCGCGCCAGATGGCCTCGTGCTCGCCGTGCGTCCGCTCCTCGATGCCCTCGGTGTGCAGAACACGCCACAGGCGCGCCCGGACGGTACGGCCGGCGAACGACTCGATGAGCGCCTCCAGCACCGGGTTGCCGGTGTGTGCCGCGATGACGCGGTGGAACGCGATGTCGATCTCGATGAACCTGTCGTGGTCCACGGGCGAGCCGTGCAGGACGTCGTTGACCTGGTCCAGGATGGCCCGCGCCTCGGCCACGGCGGCGTCGGGCATCCGGGAGGCCGCGAGCCCGGCGGCCTCCGTCTCGAGCACCCGGCGCACGCTGTGGAACGCGGGCATGGCGCCGTCGTCCTGCAGGTCCAGGACCAGCGCCATGGGGGAGAGCAGCCGGGCGGGGTCGAGGCTGGTGACGTAGGTGCCGTCACCCTGGCGGGTATGCACGACGCCGAGGATCGACAGGGCGCGCACCCCCTCGCGCAGCGAGCCGCGGGAGACCTGGAGCGCGTCGGCCAGGTCCTTCTCGACCGGCAGGCGGTCGCCGGGCCGGAGCTTTCCGTCGAGGATCATCCTGCGGATGCCGTCGACGACCTCGTCAGTGCGGGACATGGTCCGCAGTATCGCTCACCCAGTACGTCCCGTGCGGAAACCGGAACCGGTCCAGGGACTCCTCGTACATCTGCGTGGAGTAGCCCGGCCGGGACGGCAGCACGTACGCGGTGCCCGCGCCCCGGTCCGCGACGACGCACGGGTCGGTGAAGTGCTCGTGCAGGTGGTCCACGTACTCGGTCACGCGGCCGGTGAGGTCGCCGCCGATCGCGACGTAGTCGAGCACGGAGACGTGCTGCACCATCTCGCACAGGCCGACGCCGCCCGCGTGCGGGCACACCGGGACGCCGAACTTCGCCGCGAGCAGCAGGACGGCGACGATCTCGTTGATGCTCGCGAGCCGCCCGGTGTCGAGCTGGCAGTAGTCGATCGCGCCGGCCTGGAACAGCTGCTTGAACATCACGCGGTTGTGGCAGTGCTCGCCGGTTGCCACGCCGATCGGCGCGACGGCGCGGCGCACGGCCGCGTGCCCCAGGATGTCGTCGGGCGACGTGGGCTCCTCGATCCACAGCGGGTCGAACCGGGCCAGCTCGCCCATCCACTCGATCGCCTGCGGCACGTCCCAGACCTGGTTGGCGTCGATCATCAGTGCGCGGTCGGGGCCCAGCACCTCCCGCGCGATCGTCAGACGGCGGACGTCCTCGGTCAGGTTCGCCCCGACCTTGAGCTTCACGTGGTGGTACCCCGCGTCGACGGCCTCCTGGCACAGCCGCCGGAGCTTGTCGTCGCTGTAGCCGAGCCACCCGGCCGACGTCGTGTACACCGGGTAGCCGGTCCGTTCCAGGTGGGCCAGCCGCTCCTGCTTGCCGTCCTCGCGAGCGCGGAGGATGGCCAGCGCCTCCTCGCGGGTCAGGGCATCGGAGAGGTACCGCAGGTCGGCGACGTCGACCAGCTCTTCCGGGGTCATGTCGACCAGCAGGCGCCACAGCGGCTTGCCCGCGCGACGCGCTACCAGGTCCCAGGCCGCGTTGAGCACCGCGGCCAGCGACAGGTGCACGACGCCCTTCTCCGGCCCGAGCCAGCGCAGCTGGCTGTCGGCGGTCAGGTCGCGGTAGACGGCGCCCATGTCCGCGGCCAGCTCGTCCACGTCCCGGCCGACGAGCGCGGCCGCCTGCTGGCGCGCGGCCTCGGCGACTATGTCGTTGCCCCGGCCGATCGTGAACGTCAGCCCGTACCCGCCGAGCATGCCGCTGGGATCGGCGAGGTCCGGGACGTCCGTCTCCAGGATGACGTAGGCCGCCGAGTAGTCGGCGTCCTTGTTCATCGCGTCGGAACCGTCGGCCGTGGCCGACGTCGGGAACCGGACGTCCTCTACGCGGACACCTGTGATCGTGGGCACGCCCGCTCCTTTGCAAACATCCGATGAACTGCCAGCAATCTACGGACGAGCGGGGAAAGGGTCAAGGCGTGGGTGTGTGGCCACGTAGATTGGTTCGATCAATCCTGGCTCCGCCGGCGACCAGATGGCGTCGTCAGCGACTCATCGCTCGACCGAGTCCGGGCCGCTGCTCGCCCGGAAGTGCCGCTGCTCGCCCGGAAGTACTTTGGCACCATTCCTACTTCAAGTAGGATTGGAGCATGTCTGCTGCTGCCGGTATCGAGAAGCACTCGGTCACCATGCCCGCGACCACGTCCGAGGGTGTTCGCGCCAGGGCTGGATCGCGCGGCTTTTCTGCCTACGTCGCTGGAGCGGTTGCCCGACAGCTCGAGCGGGACGCTCTCGACGACGTGCTCCAGAGCATGGAGACCAAGCACGGTGCGGTCGACGAGGACGAGGTCGCGGCGATCATGGCCAGGCTCGCGCGGTGATCGTCGGCCCGCACTCGATCCTTCTGGACTCCGAGGCTCTGTCCGCCCTGGCCGACGACGGACGGCAGATGCAAGCCTGGGCAACCGTCGCCCGTCGCACGGACTCGACGTTGCACGCGTCGGCCGTCACTCTCGCCGAGGTCACCGACGGCACTGCGCGCGATGTTCGGGTACGGCGTGCTGCCAAGGCATTGCGGGTGGAGGAAGTCACCGAAGAGATCGGCTACGTCGCCGGGCGTCTGCGCGCGGATGCGGCGTCGGCGCGCCGCAAGGCTCGCGACATGACCGTCGACGCCGTTGTCGCGGCCACAGCTCTGTCCTTTCGTGGGCCGGTCGTCGTACTCACCACTGACGGCGGCGACCTGGAGCTCCTCCTTGCTGACAACCAGGTGAAGGTCGAGAGGATCGGCAAGAGATAGGCGATGCGCTGGTTCGCTGAGGCGGGTATGCGGAACGTTCAAGTCCCGCCGCCCGGTCTTCCGAAGGCCGTGCGCGGGTTACGTTCCTTGGGAACGCCCATCGACCCGCCAGGTCCCACTCGCAGAGGACGTGGACATGCGAACAGATCGAACGCGAAGAGTCCTTGTGCTGCTCGGCCTGGCCGTCGGCGCGCTCGCCGCCGCCGCGCTGCCGGTGGTCCCGCTCGGACAGGCCCCCGCCGAGGAGAGCAGCCAGATCGACGACAGCGGCACCAGCTACTTCGGCTCCAGCCCCAGCCCCGGTTCCGCCGTCGGCTGGGACGCCCGCATCGCAGCGGGGCGGACCACGCCGTCGGCCGATCCTGTCTCGATCATGCCGATGGGCGACTCGATCACCGGCAGTCCTGGGTGCTGGCGCGGGAACCTGTGGCAGCTGCTGGTCGACGCAGGGCACGACGTCGACTTCGTCGGGTCGCAGTACCAGGGCTGTTCCCCGACCGGATCCGACCCTGACCACGAGGGCCACGGGGGCTATCGGGTCACCAGCTCGGTCGCGAACGGCGACAGCCGGCGGTGGCTGGAGCAGAACACGCCCGAGGCGCTGCTGCTGCACTTCGGTACCAACGATGTCTGGTCGAACATCCCGCCGGCAAAGATCCTCGACGCGTACACCTCGGTCGTGACGGACCTACGCAACCTCAACCCGGACGCGACGATCATGGTCGCGCAGATCATCCCGCTGGAGCCGGACGAGTCCTTCGGCTGTCCCGACTGCGGGCAGCGTGCGGTCGACCTCAACTCCCAGATCCCAGGGTGGGCGGCCGGCCTGTCCACCGCGCGGTCGCCGATCGTGGTGGTCGACCAGTGGACCGGGTTCGACCCGGCGACCGACGCCTATGACGGTGTCCACCCGAACGACAGCGGCAACGTCAAGATCGCCGCGAACTGGTTCGCCGCCCTCGACCGGATACTGGCGTAGCGGGCACGCGCGTCCTCGGCCGGGGTGACGTCGCCGGCGTCGTCGTCCGGCCGGCCCTCCCTCGGCGTCGTCACGACGCCGGTCCGGGCACGCCGGTGCTGCTCGGTCCGAGGATCGAGGTTGGCGTGGTGTAACCCACGTCACAACCCGGCCCTGTCATCGGGCGCGCGTCGGCGGACACTGACCGCTTTGTGACTCTCCACCGATCGAACATTCCCTTCCGCCCGAACATCGACTCGCCCCGCGGGCGCCGCGCGCCCTGGGGCACCGCCGCACGAGTTGTCGCCGCTGCCGGCAGTGCCCTCGTCGTCGTGCTCCTGGCGACCGCGTGCACCAACGCCGACGCGACCGTCTCCGGGGATTCGTCGGCCGCGTCCACGGCTGCCGCGTCCACGGCTGCCGCGGAGCCGTCCCCCGTGCCCTCGGTTCCGGCCGACGAGCCGGCCGAGCCGACAGCTGAGCCGTCCGCCGAGCCGTCGCCGGTACCCAGCGCTCCCGGGGAGCCGTCGGCCGCGCCGTCGCCGGTGCCCTCGGTCGGCAAGGAGCCCAAGCCCGCACCTTCGGTCGGCGAGGAGCCGAAGCCCGTGCCGACCGTCGACAAGGACGCCTAACGGGTCAGCGCCCGTCCTGCGGCAGGCCCGACGTCGGCGCGTCCGGCGTCGGGCTGATCGCACGGTAGCGCCCGCTCGCTTCGAGCGGGCGCATCGCCTGCGGTCCGGCTCACCGCCCGTGCGCTTCCCGGCGACGGCGGCGCGCCTGGGCCGCGCGCTCCTCCGCGTCGCCGAGCTCGTCCTCGACGGCGGCCAGGTCCGTGCGAGCCTCGCCCGCCGCTGACCGGGCCTTGTCCAGTCCACGACGGGCCTTGTCGCGCTCGGCGGTCAGCCGCTCGAGCTCCCGGTCCAGGCGCGCCACGTCACCCTCGCCGCGCTTGATCTCCGCGTCCGCGGTGCGCAGCCGGTCGCGCGCATCGTCGCGCCGCGCCTCCAGCCGGTCCACCTGCGCGGACGTCTCCTCGACCGCCCGCTCCGCGGCCTCCAGGCCGGGCGTGGGCGGCGCGTCCTCGGCCCCAGCCTGAGGTCCCTGCGGCCCGACGCCGGCGCTCGCGGGGCGTAGCGCGACGAGATCGGCCTCCTCGCCGAGCTCGTCCACTACCCCGAACCCGGAGTGCTGCAGCGCGCGGGAGAGGCGTCCGGCCCGGACGGCCGCTGCGGCGTCCGCGTCCATGACCGCGGCGGTCAGCGTCTCGGTGAGGCGGTCCAGCACGGCCGCCGAGACCGGCCGGCCGCCCACCTCGCCGGCGTCACGCACGGTCCGGACCAGAGCGTCGGTGCGCTCCCGCCGCAGGTGGTCCAGCGCCCGGATGCGGCCGCGGTCCCGGTCCTGCGTAGCTGCACGCAGCTCGTCCCCGACCGTGGTGAGCGCCGCGACGTCCTGCTGATGTTCCCGTGCGACGTGGTTGATCACCCAGGCCGCGACCGACGGCTTCGGCAGGCGCTTCACGCGCTCGGCGCCGAGCTGGTCGCCGCGCGTCGCTGCCTGCCGGGACGCGGCGTCGCGGGCTGCGACGAAGCCTTCGAGCGGCGCGGCGTAGAGCGCGTCGATCGCTTCGTCGAGGTCGGTCTGGTCGGGCGCGGTCACGGTCTCACGGTGGCACGACCTCGGCGGTTACGTCACCCGAGGGTCCAGCCGGAGTCCGACGGCGATGAGTTTCGCCGATGTCCCCGGTCTCTATCCAGGGCGATTGCAAGGTAGATCTGTCATTTCGCGATGATGGCGAGGGCCCGGTGAGGGTGGCGGTTGGCGGCGCGTAGCGCCTTGGAGAGGCATGGGCTGCTGTTTCGTAGGGTGCGCGTGATCGCGGTGTTACGCAGGCAGGCGAGGTTGACCGGTCCGTGGCCGGTGCGGGCGGTGTGCCGGTCCTCGGCGAGGACGACGTCGCGCTGCCAGTGCAGGGCCTCGATGCGCCACTGCCCGCGCACGATCGCCGCGAGCCGGGCCGGGTCCGTGGCCCTGGCGGGCAGGGACGTCGCGATCAGTACGGTCTCGTGGGTCCAGGCGTGTGGTGTGGTCACGGTCTTCTTGCGCCACACGGTCCGCCGTACGAGCGCGGCCTGCACGACGCCGGTCAGCGTGACGTCGACGTGGTCGGGGACCTGCACCACGCGGATCGTGCGGGTCTCGCGGCGGCCGTGACCCTTGTCGCGCGTGACCGCGCCGATCGGGATATCGGTCCAGGGCAGCCCGGCCAGGACGGCGTGCGGGGTCGGGGCGTTGCCCTTGACGGTGAACACCCAGTACCCGCCCAGGTCCGTCACGAGCTGGGCCAGCTCGCGGGTGGTGTGCTTGGCGTCGGCGACGATCACCACGTTCGTCAGCCCGCCCGGGCGTGCGGCCAGACGGGTGACCATCGCCCGCCCGGCGGCGTTCTCGTCCCCGCCGACGATCTCGACCTGCCCGACCACCGCCCCGGTGAGATGGTCGAACGCCTCCAACACCGCGACCTGCGTCATCACCCCGACAGCATCGAACGACCGGGCGCCCTTGAGCGTCTTGCCGTCCAGGCTCACCACCGCCCGCACCCCCGGCCCGGCACACCCCCTGACCCCGGGTTCGGATTCGGTCTCGGTGGCGTCCTCGCCGATCGTCAGACCCGAGGCCCACACGCACAGCGCCTCGTCGAGCACCTGCGGATCGCAGGAGTTGATCAGCCGGCGGAACGTCGCCGCGGACGGCGCCCGTCGCGTGCACCCGAACCCGGCCAGCACCACCGGGTCCAGATCGGCGGCGACCTCACCGATCTCCTCGAACGTCGTCGCACCGCAGCACGCGGCGAAGACCGCCAGCCCCAGCACCAGCGGCAAGCCGTACCTCACCCCGCGCGGGTCACGCGGGTCCGGCACCGCCTCCAGCGCGTCGAGCAGGCACGCCACGTCCCGTCTGACCAGCAGCTCCGCAGCGGACGGCTCGCCCAGCGACGCGACGATAGGGAAGAATGAGGACACGACAGCGGCTCCCGTGAGATGGCCAGGCGTAAGGAACCTCGATCATCCCACCCGAGCCGCTGTCCTCATGCCACGACCCATACCCTCAACCACCCACCACCGTCAAGACGATCAACGGGTGATCAACCTTGCAATCGCCCTGGTCTCTATCGGCACAGTCAACCGCGCTCGAGGAGACCATCGTGACCGTTACCTACACCTTCGACGTCTTTTCCAGCCTCGACGGCTTCGGCACCGCCGGCGGCGACTGGACCGGCTACTGGGGCAAGCAGGGCCCCGAGCTGCTCGACCGCCGCCTCGCCCTGTACGACCAGGAGCAGCGGATGGTCTTCGGAGCCGACACGTATCGCGCGTTCGCGCAGATGCTGGTCTCCAGCACCGAGGAGTCCGAGGTGCGTGACCCATGGGTCACCCGGATGAGGAACCTGCCGGCAACGGTGGTGTCGTCGACACTGGAGGAGCCCCTGGACTGGCCGGACGCGACCGTCGTGAGCGGCGACGCCGCCGACGTCGTCGCCCGGCTCAAGGAGGAGTCCGAGGTGTCGTTGCGCTCGCACGGCAGCCTGTCGCTGAACCGGGCACTGATGGCCGCCGGCCTGGTCGACTACGTCCAGGTGACGCTCTTCCCCGTGATCACCGGTCAGACCGGGCAGGAACCGGTCTTCCAGGGTGCGGCCGACTTCGACCTCGAGCTGATCGAGCACCGGACGCTCGACAGCCACATCCAAGAGCTCATCTACCGGCCGGCCCTGCACGTCTGAGTACGGGAGGTCAGTCGGCCTGCGGGGTACGGCCCGACTCGTCGGCGAGCCTCGCGGCGATCGCGCCCGTGATCTCGGTCAGCGCGTCGAGCTGGGCGGGCGTGAGCGCGTCGATGACGAGCCGTCGCGCCATCGCGATGTGGCCGGGGACCGCTCGGATCAGCTCGCGTCGGCCGTCGCCCGTCAGGCCCACGTTGGTGGCGCGGCCGTCCTCGGGACAGGGGGAGCGGGCGACGAGGCCGCGCTTCTCCAGGCGCCCGCACACGTGGGACAGCCGCGGCAGGGTGGCGTCGGTGGCCTCGGCGAGCGCGGTCATGCGCATCCTCGGCTCCGGGTCGAGCTGGAGCGTGGACAGCACCACGAACTCGAAGTGCGTCAGCCTGGAGTCGCGCTGGAGCTGCCTGTCGAGCGCGGACGGCAGTAGCTGGAACACGGTGGTCAGGCCCAGCCAGGCCTGGGACTCCTGCTCGTTCATCCGGGGTACGCGTCGCTTCACGGACCCATCCTAGCTTTGGTTGACGCAACAAGTTATTGGTGCGAGACTCGGAACGTTACTTGTTGGAACAACTATTTGCGGGAGCGGACATGACCACGGTTACCGTCATCGGAGCAGGAAACCTCGGCAGCGTCGTCGCGGGCATCGCGGCGAAGGGCGGGACGGGCGTCCAGGTCCTCGCTCGCGACCCGGAGAAGGCACAGGCGGTCGCCGGCCCGCTGGGCGGCACGTCCGGCGCGGTCGGCGACGCGATCACGGGTGAGATCGTCGTCCTGGCCGTTCCCCACCCGGCGGTGGCGGACGTGCTGAGCGCCTACCCGGGCGCGTTCGACGGCAAGGTACTGGTGGACGTCAGCAACCCTGTCGACTTCAGCACCTTCGACGGCCTCACGGTCCCCGCCGACTCCTCGGCCGCCAAGCTGCTGCAGGACGCCGTCCCCGGGGCGAAGGTCGTCAAGGCGTTCAACGCGAACTTCGGCGCCACCCTCGGCACCGGCGCGGCCGGCCCCGTGCAGACGGCGGTGCTCGCTGCCGGTGACGACGCGGACGCCAAGCAGACCCTCGTCGACCTCGTCACCGCGGCCGGGCTGCGCGCCGTCGACGCGGGGTCGCTCAAGCGGGCGCGGGAGCTGGAGGCGATCGGCTTCCTGCAGATCACCCTCGCCGGGGCCGAGAAGATCTCCTGGGCGGGCGGCTTCGCCCTCGTCGACTGATGAGCGTCAACCGTTCCGTCCCCGCGTGGCGTCCGGAGAGCGTCGCCACCGCGGGGACGGCGCCCGACGGCACCCGGATGAACACCGTGGAGCTGCTCGTGCGCGACCTCGACGCCATGACCGCGTACTACCAGGACGCGGTCACCCTCGACGTCGTCGACCAGTCCGGCGCCACCGCGACGCTCGGCCGCGGCGGTGTGCCGATCATGGTGCTCCGCCAGGAGCAGGACTTGCCGGGCGCCGACCCACGCGCCGCCGGGCTCTACCACACCGCCATCGTCTTCGAGGACGAGCGTCGGCTGGCCGCATCGCTGGCCTCCATGGCCCAGCGTGTGCCGCAGACCTTCACCGGCAGCGCCGACCACCTGGTGAGCGAGGCGTTCTACTTCACCGACCCCGAGGGCAACGGGGTCGAGCTGTACCGCGACCGCCCCCGCGACCAGTGGACCGTGCACCCGGACGGGTCTGTCGTGATGGCCAGCGAGTACCTCGACCCGAACCAGTTCCTGCAGCGCTGGCACGACCCCGACGCGTCCGACGACGGCGCCTCCGCCGCCGTCGGGCACGTGCACCTGCAGGTGGGCGACATCGCCTCCACGCGCCGGTTCTACGTGGACACGCTCGGGTTCGACGTCACCGCGCAGCTGGACTCCGCCCTGTTCGTCTCCGCGGGCGGCTACCACCACCACATCGGCATGAACACCTGGCACAGCGCCGGCGCAGGGCCACGTGCCGCGTCCCTGGGCCTGGGCGACGTCCGCATCCTGGTCCCCAACAGGACCGACGTCGAAGCCCTGGCCGACCGCCTCCGGTTCCACGACATCCCCACCGCCGACGACGGCGACACGCTGCGCTTCGCGGACCCCTGGAACACCCGGCTGGCGGTGTCGCCCGAGACCGGCGACTGAGCTCGTCAGCCCCTGCGGCGGCAGGTCGTCGCCCTCGAATCGTCGGGCACCTGCACGGTCGATGCTGGTCAGGTGTCGACGGATAGCGCATGATGTCGGACATGCCCGAGCGAAACCGTGCGGCCGGGTCGGGCGGGGGCCTCGAGCGTTTTCGGCAGATCCCGGTCGAGATCCGGGCAGCGATCGTCGGAGGGATCATCGCTGTGATCGGCGGCCTGGTCACCGCCGTCGTCACGCTTGCCGCCGACGGGCCGGAACCTCGGGCTGTGTCCCCGTCCCCTGCCGTCACGGTCACGGTGACGGCATCGGAAACAGCAGATCCTGAGGGCACGGACGGTCCCAGCCCGACGCCGACGGCGGAGCGGCCGGTCCCATCACCGTCGCCCTCACCGTCGCCGTCGCCGTCGCCGTCGCCTCCTCCTGTCGCCTCGCCGCCCGCGGCCGACGAGGAGGGGCCCGCCGGCCCGGCGCCGGGAACGTTCCGGAAGGCATCCGCGGGACCGATGAGCCTGTACACAGGCGACTGCGTCGATCTCGACAGCACGGAGCCCGCCTGGGGCGCGCCCCGCGGTGACTTCTGTGTCGAGGGCATCTACCTGATGAACGACGCGATGAGCACGTTCGACCGGGAGCCGGAGTTCGCGGACTGCCAGGCCGCGACGGCGTCGACGGACCAGGTCAACCCGTTCGACGTGATGGGGCAGTGGGTCTGCGCACGGTCCAGTGAAGGCCGGTTCGCGCGGGTACTCGTCGTCGACTACGAGCAGACCGCCTGGAAGCTGACCTTCGAGCTGACGGTCTGGGAGTAAGACCTCGTTTCAGAATGATCGACCGGGTAGCTTGCGCCAGCAGATCATGGCGCTGACAAGTTGCAGCAGGCCGAGGTGGAGGTCGGCGCGGACCTCGTAGCGGGTGCGTAGGCGTTTGAACTGGTGGAGCCAGGAGAAGCCGCGTTCGACGACCCATCGCTTCTTGCCGAGCCCGGAGCCGTGGGCGACGCCGCGGCGGGCGATGCGCGGGGTAATGCCCCGGTCGCGCAGCGCGCGGCGGTACTTGTCGTAGTCGTAGCCGCGGTCGGCGTACAGGATCCGGGGTTTGCGCCTGGGTCTGCCGACTGTGCCCCGGATCGCCGGCAGCGCGTCGACCAGGGGCAGCAGCTGTGTCACGTCGTGCCGGTTCCCGCCGGTCAGCGACACCTGCAGCGGGGTGCCGTTCGCGTCCACGATCAGGTGGTGCTTGGACCCGGGCCGGGCACGGTCGACCGGGGACGGGCCGACATGGTCCCCCCTTTGAGCGCCCGCACGTGCGAGCCGTCGATGCTCATCTCGTCCAGGCCCAGCAGACCCTCCCGGCGCATCTCGGCCAGCACCGCCTCGTGCAGCTGCGGCCAGACGCCCGCCTCGGTCCACTCGCGCAACCTACGCCAGCAGGTGACTCCCGAGACACCCAGCACCTGAGGGACCTGCCGCCAGCCCACCCCGTGCCGCAGCACGAACACGATCCCGGCCAGCGCCGCCCGGTCATCGGCCCGCCGCCGGCCGTGGTGCCGGTACGGACGCGACGGCGGAGCCGGGAGCAGCGGCGCGACCTGCTCCCACAGCCCGTCAGGGACCAGATCCTCGATCACGAGCCCACAGCCTGCCCTCAGCCACCAGAGCAGACATACCGGACACGCCGATCATTCTGAAACGAGGTCTAAGAGATCGTGCGGGTAGGGGCGTCGCGGGTCGGAGTAGGCGCGGGCACCGGGTGCCCTGTTTGATGTGGATTGTCTAGGTCTACATCTGAACAAGGAGTCCCGGTGCCCGCGGTGCCATCGTCCTTCATCGAGCCGTTGTGGGTCCAGTTCGAGGCCCTGATCCCGCCCGTGGTGGACACCCACCCGCTCGGGTGCCACCGTCGGCGGATCAGTGACCGGGTGGTGTTCGACAAGCTCGTGGCAAAGCTCGTGCTCGGCGGGTCCTACCTCAAGCACGGCGACGCGACCTGCTCGGCCACCACGATGCGGGCCCGTCGGGATGAGTGGATCACCGCCGGGATCTTCGAACAGGTCGAGCAGATCACACTGGAGGCCTACGACCAGGTCGTAGGCCTCCAGCTCGGTGACGTGAGCGTGGACGGACGCCACGCCAAGGCCCCATGCGGCGGGCAGTGCGCCGGTCCGTCCCCGGTAGACCGCCGCAAGCTGGGCATCAAGTGGTCCCTGCTGACCGACGGCGCGGGTATCCCGCTGGGGTGCGAGATCGCCGGCGGTAACCGGCACGACTCCCCGCTGCTACGCCCGACCCTGGAACGCCTGGGCAGGTTCGGGTTCCATCTGCCCGACCAGATGACGGTGCACCTGGACTCCGGGTACGACTCGAACAAGACCCGTGACCTGCTGACCGAGCTCGGCTGCGCCGGGCAGATCAGCCCCAAAGGAATGATGGTGGCGATCAACCACACCAAAAAGATGGGTCGTGGAACGCACCAACTCCTGGCACGCGCGCGGGTTCACCCTCCTGGCGATCTGCACCGAACGCCGCACCACCGTGATCCACGCCTACCTCGCCCTGGCGAACGCGATCATCATCATCCGCCGCCTGATCCGAACGGCCTGGACCACTCACCGCTGGGAGGGCCGCCCAGCCCGACGACCATGACACCCGACGGCCCCTACCCGCGCGATCTCCTAGGGCGTCCCTGATCCGTGCCGGAGGCCTGCGCGGAAGCGGGGCAGGGCGTCGGTGGCAAGCCGGGACGACAGGGTCTCCAGAGCGGCGACGACCTGCGTGGCCTCCTCGTCCGTGCCCGTGTGGAAGGCGGCGGTCACGGCCCGGTCGATCGGGATGGCCTCGACCTCCACCTCACGCGGAGACTTGTGTGGCGCATGGCGCGCCAGCGTGCGGCGGCGGTCGTTCGGGTCGGTCTCGGTGACGACCACGCCCGCGTCGCGCAATCGCGCCACCGACGCCGATACCAGGCTCTGCACCAGCCCGGTCCGCTCGGCGATCTCACGGACGGAGGTGCCGGGGTGTTCGTCGATGTCTGCGGCCACGACCATGCTCGATCGCACGCCGACGGGGGACAGGTTGAGCCCGATGGTGGGCAGAGCCTCCTGACCCATCCGCATCAGGACGCGGCCCAGGAGAAACAGTTGCACAGCATTCACCCAGCCATCATACATAAGTAATCGATGTATCCATTTGCGATACATCTGTTTTTGATGCACTAAAGTGGAGTCATGGACGAGACGAGAACCGGCACCGTGCGAGTGCCAGGAGCGCAACTGCACTACCAGATGCGAGGGACCGGTCCCCTGCTGCTGATCATCCAGGGCGGCGACGGCGACGCCGGGCTCACGGAGACTCTGGCCCGCCGGCTGGCCAGGCACCACACCGTGCTCACCTACGACCGGCGCGGCGTGTCCCGCAGCACACTGGAAGACGGCGATGCGCGGCCATGGAGCGTGCGCTTGCACGCCGACGACGCGCATCGGCTACTGGTCGACCTGACCTCGGAGCCGGCCCTCGTGCTCGGGTCCAGCATCGGGGCGCTCATCGGCCTCGACCTGGCCGCCGCTCATCCGGGGCAGATGCGCGTGCTGGTGGCGCACGAGCCGCCGGCGATGCGGCTGCTGCCCCAGCCCGAACGTTCCAGGGCTCTGACACTTCTGTCGGAGGCGGTGACTACGTACCAGGAGCAGGGCGTGGGCCCGGCCATGATGAAGATGCTGGCGTTCAACGGCATCGACCCGTCCCGCATGGAGACCGAACCAGGCGCGAAGATGCCCAGGCCGAGCGAGCGCCGGGCCGCCAACACCGAGCTGTTCCTGAGCCGCGATCTGCCCGCCGTGCGCGATTACGAGCCGGACGTGTTGGCGCTGAAGTCAGCTGCGCCGGTGATCGTGCCGGCGCTCGGCCGGGCGTCCGCCGGCATCCCGACCCACCGCTGCTCGCAGGCTCTGGGCGAGTTGCTCAGCTGCGAGGTCGTGGAGTTCCCCGGCGGGCACAACGGCCTGATGACGCATCCTGACGGGTTCTCGGCCAGGCTTCGCGAGACGCTGGACCGACAGCGGCTTTAGGCCACGACCAGCCCCTCTTAGACCTCGTTTCAGAATGATCGGCGTGTCCGGTATGTCTGCTTTGGTGGCTGAGGGCAGGCTGTGGGCTCGTGATCGAGGATCTGGTCCCTGACGGGCTGTGGGAGCAGGTCGCGCCGCTGCTCCCGGCTCCGCCGTCGCGTCCGTACCGGCACCACGGCCGGCGGCGGGCCGATGACCGTGCGGCGCTGGCCGGGATCGTGTTCGTGCTGCGGCACGGGGTGGGCTGGCGGCAGGTCCCTCAGGTGCTGGGTGTCTCGGGAGTCACCTGCTGGCGTAGGTTGCGCGAGTGGACCGAGGCGGGCGTCTGGCCGCAGCTGCACGAGGCGGTGCTGGCCGAGATGCGCCGGGAGGGTCTGCTGGGCCTGGACGAGATGAGCATCGACGGCTCGCACGTGCGGGCGCTCAAAGGGGGGACCATGTCGGCCCGTCCCCGGTCGACCGTGCCCGGCCCGGGTCCAAGCACCACCTGATCGTGGACGCGAACGGCACCCCGCTGCAGGTGTCGCTGACAGGCGGGAACCGGCACGACGTGACACAGCTGCTGCCCCTGGTCGACGCGCTGCCGGCGATCCGGGGCACAGTCGGCAGACCCAGGCGCAAACCCCGGATCCTGTACGCCGACCGCGGCTACGACTACGACAAGTACCGCCGCGCGCTGCGCGACCGGGGCATTACCCCGCGCATCGCCCGCCGCGGCGTCGCCCACGGCTCCGGGCTCGGCAAGAAGCGATGGGTCGTCGAACGCGGCTTCTCCTGGCTCCACCAGTTCAAACGCCTACGCACCCGCTACGAGGTCCGCGCCGACCTCCACCTCGGCCTGCTGCAACTTGTCAGCGCCATGATCTGCTGGCGCAAGCTACCCGGTCGATCATACGGCGAGTTCAATCAGTCGTTGCAACACCGGGTTGTTGGATCGAGCGTAGCTGTTCGTCGAAGACCTCGGCCGGGGTCTTCCAGCCGAGGATCTTGCGAGGCCTGTTGTTGACCGCGAGGGCGACGGCTTCGAGCTCTTCGGCCGACCAGCGGGATAGATCTGTGCCCTTCGGGAAGTACTGACGCAGCAGCCCGTTGGTGTTCTCGTTCGTTGGTCGCTGCCATGGCGAGTGCGGGTCGGCGAAGAACACCTTCGTCCCGGTATCGAGCGCGAACAGGGCATGACCGGACAGTTCCTTCCCACGGTCCCAGGTGAGGGTCTTGCGCAGCTGCTCGGGCAGCTTCGTCATCGACGCGCTCAGTGCGGCGTTCATCGCGACGGCGCCGTAGCCGCCGAGTGAGGGGCCGTTCTTCACCGGTGACACCTCGCCCCAGCCCTCCAGCCTGGGCAGGTGGACCAGGATCGTGGACCGGCTGCTGCGCTCCACGAGCGTGCCGATCGCGGACCGGCCCGTCCCGATGATCAGGTCACCTTCCCAGTGCCCCGGGACCGCACGATCGTCGGCCTCTGCGGGCCGTTCGCTCAGGACGACGTCCGCGGTGACGTGCCCCTGGGCCTTGTTCCGCGATCGGGCGCGAGGTGACCGCAGTGCCCGGCCCGTGCGCAGGCAGGTGACCAGCTCTCGCTGGAGCGCGCCGCGACCCTGGATGAACAGCGACTGGTAGATCGCCTCGTGGCTGATCCGCATGGACTCATCATCGGGGAAGTCGACCCGTAGCCGGTGCGAGATCTGTTCCGGGCTCCACGCCGTCGCCCAGCGCCGATCCTGCCGGTGCGGCTTGTTCAGTCCCTTCCACGCAGGCGTCTGCGGCCCCGCGACGACCGTCCCGTCAGGTCGGTGAACGTTCCCGGAGAGCCGCGCCTGCACGTACTCACGCAACCGATCGTTGTCCACGAGCTTCGCGCTCTTCGGGCGTCTGGCCGCCTGCTGAGCCTTCCACTGGGCGACCGTCGCGCGGTACACCTGCGTGCCGCTGCGCGTGGCGGCGTTGCGGCGCAGCTCGCGAGAAATGGTCCCCGGGTCGCGGCCGATCCGGCGGGCAATCTCGCGCACGCCCTTGTTCATCGCCCGCAGGATCGCGATTTCCTCGCGCTCCTCGAACGTGAGGTACCGGCCCGTGGGCTCGGCCAACGAGATCGGAGGCATGCCGCCAGCGTGACGAAACCACCTCGCACCCACCGGCCACGACACGCCGACCGCCAACGACGCCTCCACCGTCGTGATACCCGTCGCGATCAGTCGCCAGAACTGGCGCTGCACGACCCGAGACGGATCAGGCCGCCCCGGCGAACGCATCGCCGGCCGCAACGCACGGTCAGCGCGCCACTGCCGACGCCGACCCTCTGGAACATCGCTGGTCTTCAAACTCCAGTCCGCCGTGGCCACGTCGCGCACCTCCGAGATCAGGGGTGTTGCGACGACCGGTTGAATCCGCCTACTGAAACGAGGTCTAAGTGCGTGGAGAGGACGGGTGTGGGTGTTGGCCTCTGTGGCGTCGTCGGGGGCGGTCGCAGCCAGCACACCAGGTCGATCTTCTCCATGTCCTCCGCGTGAATGCGCCCTGACCGGCAGCGCTTCTGGAACGGACCTCAGAGGCATCCCGATGATGCGCTAAGAGTTATCCACAGATTCCAGATAGGACGTGCAGGTCATACGAATGTTCGAGAGAATGGGGTCAGCGAACAACGGACGATGGGATGGACGGGGGGTGGTGACCGGTGGAGCAGTCGACGAACGACACGGCCGGTGGCCTGCCGCCCGCAGGGTCGATCGAGGAGGCGCTGGCCCGGATCGAGGCTGCGGTGGACGACCTCGCGGGCCTGACCGGTCCCGAGGTGCTGGACGGGTGGGACGCACCGAGTATCGGTCGCCTGGTCGAGGCGCACACTCGGGTTCGTCGGCTGACGGGTCGCCTGGACGGGGTGCGGTACGTCCTGTTGCCGCGGATCGAGAACGAGGGGTCGTGGCGTTCGGGTGGGATGGCGCGGACGTTCACGACCTGGTTGCGGGTGCGGGAGGGCGTGTCGAAGGCGACTGCGTCCAAGGACATGACGATGGCGCGCCGCCTGGCGACCGCGCTGCCGGTGACCCGGGACCGGCTGGTCGCCGGGACCCTGGGTGCGGATCATGCGTGGGTGATGACCGAGGAGGCGCCGACCAGCGAGACCCGCACGGATGCGTTGGCGTGGCTTGTCGATACCCGTACGGGGGAGCCGACGACACCGGAGTTGTTCGTGCAGACGGTGGCGGTGGACTTCCCGGACCCTGCGGATGACCCGGATGGCACCCGCGCCCGCGAGCAGATCACGATGGTCCTGGAGGACGCGGTCGCGGACGGGACACTGGTCACCGGGGAGGGCGTGGTCCTGCGCGAGGCGGGTGTGTTGAACGCGGACCAGTTCCGTATCGTGGCGCGTCGGTTCGCGAGCGTGACCGACCCGGATACCGACGACGCCGAGGATGACAAGGCCGCCCGAGGCGAGTGCCTCGACCTGGCCAAGACGTTCGGTGGGTATCACGTGGCGGGGTTCCTGACCGACGAGCACGGCCTGCTGGTCTCCACCGCGATCGCCGCGGTGATGGGTGCACCGTCCGCGGAGGACACGCGGACGCCGGGGCAGCGTCGGGCGCAGGGCCTGGCCGACGTGGCCCGGCTGGTGCTGGACACCAACCAGGCCTCCCCCGGTGCCGCGATTCCGCCGCATCTGAACGTCACGGTGTCCTGGACGGAGCTGGTCGCCCAGGTCACCCGGACCCGGGACGGCCTGTGCCTGACCTGCGGACAGACCATCCCGGGACGCGGCACCCGGGCAGGCGCAGCCGGCGGCGCAGCAGGCTGGAGTTCAGCCGGCGGTGCGGCGGGTGCGGTGACGGTGGCTGGGTTGCTGGGCTCGGGTGGTGCGGTGTTCACGGAGACCGGCGGGCGGGCACCGCGGGCGGTGTTGCGGCGCCTCGCGTGTGACAGTGCGGTCACCAGGATCGTGTTCGGCCCGGACGGCGCCGTGTTGGACGTGGGTCGGGCGCAGCGGACCGTGACGGGGCAGATGCGTCGTGCGGTCATCGCCCGCGATGAGCATTGTGTGTATCCGGGGTGTGATCAGCCGCCGTCCCGGTGCGAGGTCCACCACGCCGTCAGACACTGGGCCGACGGCGGAGACACCTCGGTCGCGAACAGTGCGCTGCTGTGCTGGCACCATCATGCGCTGGTGGACGCGCGGGGCATCGTCATGCACTGGACCGGCAAGCCGGCTCGGAGCACCGCCGTCGGTGCCCTGGTGGAGACCGGGTGGGCCTTCACCGACGCCCGCGGGCACCGCATCCGCCTACCCGAAGCCATCGACGCCCCACCACCGCCCGGCACCGACCCGGCGGCGGACCCGACCGCGGAGCCACCGCCGGCAGCTGAAGCCGCCTGACCGGAAGGCCCGGCGGACCGGCAGGCGGACCAGCAGGTGCTCGATACCGCCGGGTTGGGCCCCGGCGGAAGACTACGAGGCACGCCCGCTCCGCCTCGGCGGACTGGGCGGTGCGGGGGACCACGTGGCACAGGCGTCACGGGTGAGACAGGGGCTGAAGTCGGCGACCCCTCTGTCGCATCTTGACGGTCGAACGTACCCCTCCAGACCGTCCCCAACGGGCGCCACCGAGGGACATCCCAAATCGATCCTCTCCAAGCCCTACGGGACAGGTCCAGGGCCTACCCCCGGGGGCGCCCGTCCCGGTGGATCCGGGACGGGCCCCCGGCCTGCTCATCAGGTGCGGCAGCGACCAGCTCGATGCCGGCGCGTCACGAGTCGCCCCGGTCGCTGGGCTCCAGGAACCCGCTGAAGTCGGGTGTGCTGTCCGTGGTCAGGGCGATCTGGTTGAGCACGATCCCGGCCTCCCGGGGCGCCAGCGATATCGTGTGCCGGCCCGGGTCGAGCTGGAGAGCCGCTCCGGCGATGATCGTGCTGCCGTACCAGGTGTCGGTCCCTGCCTCTGGACCGCTCTTGGCCGATGAGTACCTCCACCGGCCGTCGACCAGCACGTGGTAGGAGTCGATGGTGAAGTCCAGGGGCTCGATCCCGTGCATGATGTTGAAGCCCCACGGACTCGTGCTGTTGCCGGCCACCGAGTTGCCGCGCAGCACCGCCTGCGTGGGCACCTGGTCGTCGAGCCCGATCGCCGTGCGCGCCGTCCTGCGCGTCCCGTCGTCCTCCGACCCCTCGTTCAGCGTCGGGATCCGGTAGAAGCTCCCGGTGAACTGCCCGGTGGAGGCGAAGTAGATCCGGTACCGCATCATCTCGAAGACGTGCCGGTAGTAGTTCACGTCCGGCGTGCCCTGGTCGGTGGGGAACTTCTTCCTGGCCCACTGGGCGGTGCGTTCCTCGTCGTTGATGAAGATCCCGCGGTACTGCACGTCCGGCCCGTCGTCGACCAGCGCCGAGTCCTCGGCGCTGATGCTGGCGCGTCGCTCGTCTGGCACATCGTTGTACCAGTACCAGGGTGAGACGCCGATCTCCTCGGAGACGGAGTAGATTCCGTAGATCGTCCCCCGGGCGTCGCTGCCCGCGATCACCAGGGCCTTGTCCACCCCGGGGAGGGGGTGCGTGACCGTCTTGGTCGTATAGGCCTCCCACTCGCCCTCGATCTCCGCGGCCTCGTCGAGCTTGCCGGCGTCGACGATCTCATCGATGAGCTCGCTCTGGCCGATCTGGCCGACGATGATCGCGGTCTTCTCCCTCCGGGCCTCGGTCAGCAGCGCCGGCACCTTGCGCTGGTCCGCGTCGGCCAGGCGTGCCTCCTTGGCCGCATCGTCATCCACGAACATGCTCTGTACCTCACCGGGATCGATGGCCCCGGTGACCATGGCGACGTCCTGCCGCAGGTCCTGGACCGCGCGGCGTACCTGTGCGTGGTCCCGGTCGCCGTGCTCGCCGCCGTAGGCGACGTCGATCAGGACCGGGGCGGTCCGCCGACCGTCGAAGATCGTGAAGCCGGCCGACGACGCCGGCGCCGCTGGCACTGGTGCCGCCGCTGCCGGCGTCATCGATGCGGCCAGGACGGCGCCGGTCGCCACCGCCGTGAACCGTCGCTGGCCGTGAGTCCTCAGAGCGCGATCGGGATCCGCGTCGTCAGGAGGCCGACGTCGGTCAGGAACCGTTCCAGCGCGATGGACGCGACGCCCGTCGCGACCGAGTTGCCGCGGACGGTCGAGACCTCGAGACGCAGGTCGTCCGCGGACCGGCCGGGCGCCTGCTCGACCATCCGGGCGCGCGTCGCGGGCAGCAGGTGCTCGCCGAGCGCCCACGTGGTCCAGCCGGTGAGCGTGACGAGTTCGGGGTTGATGACCGCGACGAGGTCGGCGAGCGCGGACCCGAGGTAGTAGGCGGTGCGCTCGATGGTCTGCTGGACGGCGGGGTCGGCGTCAGGCTGCTCGGCGGCCTCGGCCATGGCGCTGATGAAGTCGCGCTGCATGGCGAGGTCGGCGAGGGGGTGGCCGGGCTCGATCTCGCGGAGGGTCTGCTGGATGCCGGGTGCGCCGACGTACGCCTCGACACAGCCGTGCCGCCCGCAGCGGCACTCGCGGCCGTCGAGCACGAGGAGGGAGTGGCCCCACTCGCCGGCGGAGTTGGTGGCGCCGCGCAGGATGCGGCCTTCGAGCACGATCCCGGCACCGACGCCGGTGCCGAGGTTGATGGTGACCATGCTGGAGCAGTGGCGGCCGCGGCCGAGCCAGAGCTCGGCGGTGGCGATGACCTTGAGGGGGTTGTCGATGATGAGCGGCAGGCCCACGCGTTCTCGCAGGCGCTCGAGCTCGACCTTGTGCCAGGACCAGTGCGGCACTACGACGGACACGCCCGACGCGCCCTGGACGAGCCCGGGGAGGGCGACGCCGACGCCGAGGACGTCGGCGCGGGTGACGCCACCCTGCTCGAGGACGTTGTCGAGGGCGCTGCCGATCCCCTCGACGACGTTGACGGGGTCGTGGACGTGCTCGTCCCGCGGTTCCTCGACGGACGCGACCTGGTTGAGCGCGGCGTCGAACATGACGGCGCGCACGTAGGTCTCGGCGACGTCGATGCCGACGACGCGCCCGCGGGCGGCGTTCATCATGAGGGTCGCGGTGGGCCGGCCCACCCGGCCGATGGTCAGCTTCGTCTCGGCGACGATGCCCTCCGCGATCAGCTCACCGACGACGGTCGCGACGGTGGACGGGCTGAGCCCGGTGGTCCGGGTGATCTCGTTCCGCGTGGTCTCTCCCGCGACGAGGACCGCGTGGAGGACGTCCAGCCGGGACTCGCTGCGGATATCGCGCGAGGTCCTCCTGGGGGCAGCCATGTTCACTCCTGGACCACGGTGGCACGCACGCGCCCGAGCTGCGGGGGCACCTCCCCTCGCGTTGCGCGGACCATGAATCGGATCGTCCCAGTATTCCACGCGGCGGGCAGCCAGAGCCGGGTGGGGTCACCGCCGGTGAAGCGGGGCCGGGCGGGGTCGTCGAGCCAGACGCGGCCGAGCAGCTCGCCTCCTCCGAAGGCGCTGACGCGGACCTGCCGGCCCTCGAACCGGAGCGAGAGCCCGCCGGCGGGGACCTCGGCGTCGAACCAGGCCTCGTCGCCGGGGGAGAGGTCGAGGGGGAGGTTCACCCGCTCGCCGGTCGCGGCGGTCGCGGCGAGCGCCAGGAGGGCGTCGTCGGGCTGCGGCTCGACGTCCCAGCCGTGTACCGGCTCGAGCCGGAACAGCTCGGCGCGCAGCCCGGCCCCCGGCCGGTGCGGCACCGTGATCGCGACGTCGGCTCCCTGGCCGGGCGCGAGGGTGAGCCACGGCTCGTCCTGCGTGACGGCGTGGGTGACGCCGTCGACGACCACCTGCGCCGAGCCCTCGACCCCGTCGAGGCGCAGCGCGTGGTGCGACCGACCGTCGACGGGCAGGCCGCGCCGGTACGTGACCGGCCGACCGGCCCGCGTGCTGCTCCAGCCGGTCAGCGTCCGCAGGGGCGCGGGGTCGCCGGACCAGGTTCCCTCGCCCGTCACCTCCCACAGCGCGGACACGTCCTCGCGCCCGACGACGGACCACACCCGCCCGAGCCCGCGCAGCGAACCCATTCGCAGGGCGGGGAGCCGCACGTCGTCGAAGTTGGCGTGGCCCCAGGTCTCGACGGTGGCCTCCAGCCGGCGCGCTCCCGCGACCGGCACCAGGACCGAGGCGCCGAACCGCGCGATGGCGGGCCGGATGTCGTCGTCCAGCGTGAGGTCCACGATGTCCGAGGCGCCCTGCAGGAGCAGCTCGGTCAGGCCCTGGACGTCGGCGCCGTAGTGCGTGCGTCCGCGGTAGACGCCGAGCCCCTCGGACGACGGCGGCAGGTCGTGCCGCGTCGTGGTGCCCGTCCGGGTGCCGAGGTCGAGGCGGGTGGCCGTCTCGATCAGCACGGGCTCGGCCTCGGGTGACGGGATGGCGGGCGGGACGGCGCTCGGGTCGCCTACGTCGTCGGGGTGGAGCACGACGACGTCCCACGCCGCACCGCCCGTATCGAGCGTCGCCCGGACCGGGGCGCCCGCGGCGGGGGCGGCGAGATCGGCGGCCGCGACGCCGCCGTCGGGCATCCCGAGGACGACCACGCTCGCGGCGTGCGCCGACAGCGTGAGGCCGTCCGGCCCGGCGCCGACGAGGTCGGCAGTGGTGAGGCGGAGCGTGCCGGGCAGGCCGTAGGGCGCCAGGGGCAGGTCGCGCAGGACGAGGAGGCATGACGCCGGGGGGAGCGGGACGGTCACTTCGGCGGGCGTGTTCCCGGACGCGGGCGCGTCGCCGGCTCTGGGTGCGGGCGCGGGCAGCGTGACGATGCCCGGCTCCTCGGTGAGGTTCGGGACGCCGAGGAGCTCGCCGCCGCCGTCGAGCAGAAGACGGGAGGGCGACGCGCTCGTGGCGACGTCGGCTGTGTAGGCGCCGGCGCGGGAGGCGCCCGTCACAGCCTCGGCCGAGGCCCGGGCGAGCGCCGGGCCGAGTGTGCGCAGGACCGCGGACAGGACGCGCGCCTCCGCGTGCTCGGGG
This sequence comes from uncultured Actinomycetota bacterium, assembly GCA_963850545.1. Classification (GTDB taxonomy): domain Bacteria; phylum Actinomycetota; class Actinomycetes; order Actinomycetales; family Cellulomonadaceae; genus Promicromonospora. Next base: position 191,720 of record CAWKLP010000001.1, read on the forward strand.
CGCGCGGTGCCGACGGGGTCGAGGTAGCCGCCGAAGTCGTAGTCGTGCGACATGAAGCTGCCCGGGTCGCCCCAGTTGCCGACCGACGGCGTCCAGCCGAAGTCGTACCCCGACGCCTGGAGGTACGGCGCGACGACCTTGGCCCCGCTGACGACCAGCCGCCGGAGCGTGGCGTGCCGCCGGTTCGTCTCGGTGACGAGCAGCGGCAGGCCGCAGCCAGCGACGAGGTCCGCGTAGCGCCGGACCTCGGGCTCGACGAACGCCGAGCGGTCGTCCGGGTAGAAGTTGAAGGCGGGCACGATGCCGTCGACGTCGCCCGTGGCGCCCGTCAGGTCGCCCTGCCCCGCGCACGCGACGAGCGGGACGCTGACCCCGTGCCGCAGGGCGAGGTCGCGCAGCCGGCCGACGTATCCGGCGCGGTCCGCGCAGTCGAAGAAGTCGAGCTCGTTCTCGAGCTGGACCGCGACCACCGCGCCGCCACGCCCGTGCTCGCGCGCGGCGAGCAGGGGCAGGACCTGGTCGAACCAGGCCTCCACGTGCGCGAGGTACCGCGGCTCGGCCTGCCGGAGCCGCAGCCCCTCCTCGAGGGTGAGCCACGCGGGCAGGGCACCGCCGTCCCACTCCGAGCAGATGTACGGGCCCGGGCGCGCGATCACCCGCAGGCCGGCGGCGTGCGCGAGGTCGAGGAACGCCGCGACGTCGCGCCGCCCCTCGAAGTCCCACCGCCCGGGGGCGACCTCGTGGAAGTTCCACGGGACGTAGACGTCCACGAGGTCGTAGCCCGACGCCCGCACGGCCGCGAGGCGGGAGGCCCACGACTCGCGCGGGATGCGGAAGTAGAACAGCGAGGCGCACAGGCGCACCTGCTCGCCGCCGTCGAGCACGAGCCCCGAGGGGCCGAGGGTGACGGCGGTCGCGGTCGTCTCGGTCACTGCACACCTTCGTTTTCTGCTGAGCTCTCCGAAGAGACGGTTGTCCGGGGTGGGATGTACTTGTCGAAGACGCGCGTGAACACGACCCCGTTCACGTAGGCGATTCCGGCGAAACCGATCAGGAACCACAGCAGGCCGTATGCCGTCGACGCCGGGTAGAAGACCGTGATGACGACGGGCAGCGCCGATGACCACGAGGACGGTCAGTGACGCGACCAGGTGCCGCCCCGACATGAGGCGCGCGTTGCGCAGCACGTCGCGCATGCTGCCCTCGAAGTTCGCGAGGTAGGGGAAACGCATACAGGGCGATCAGCGCGACGCCGAAGGCGACCAGGTACCAGATCGCGAGCAGGATGAGCTGGGCGAGCGGCGGCGAGGTCGAGGACCTCGCGACGACCACGTACCAGGCGGCGAGGACCAGCGCGAGGAACGCCAGGACCAGCAGCCCGATCAGGGTCGCCTGCCGGAAGTTCCGCCGGAACGAGCTGAAGTAGTCGCCCGTCACGGAGTCGCACTCGTCTCGTCCCGATCCGCATGGCGGTGAAGTTCAGGGCGGTCAGCGATGCGCCGAGCGTGACGACCGGGATCGACGTCGCGATGAAGACGAGGTTGAGGATCATCAGATCCGCGATCCGGGTCAGGAACCGCATGAGCGCGGAGTCCGGCGCGAAGATGCTGCTCATTCGCTTGTCCTCCGTCTCGAGAGGGTCGGGCGGGCCCGCGTGGCGCGGACCCGCCCGACCGTCTCAGCGTGGTCAGTTCAGGCCGCGCTACTTCCAGGCGTCCATGTCGGCCTGGATCGAGGCGCGAGCGTCCTCGTAGCCGGCGTCGCTGCAGCTTCTGCGCGCATCTCCTCGATGGCCGCGGCCGGGTCGTCGAACTTGCCGTACTGCGAGCTGCGGGATGTACTGCGGAGAGCACACCGCTCATCGCCGCCAGCGTCGGGTCGATCGCGTCCTTGTTGATGAGGAGCGTCGAGTACGGGTAGTCCTTCGGCGACCGCGTCGAGCTCGTCGTAGATCTCCTGCTTGTTCGGCGCGTCGGTGACCCGGTCCAGCTCGAACTCGTCCATGCGGCCAGCCCAGAAGTTCGAGCCGAGCGAGTCGGTCGACGAGTCGTAGCCCTCGGGGTAGCCGAGCTTGCCGTCGTCGGTGATGACGTAGTCGGTGCCCTCGATGCCGTAGTTGATCAGGCGGTAGCTCTCCTCGTCGTTGCGGAGCAGGTCGTAGACCTCGAGCGCCTTCTCGGGGTTGCGCCGAGTTGGCGCTGACGGCCATGGCGCCGTGCGTCAGGATGTCCTTGAAGACGTTCCCGTTCTCCTGGCCCCAGTAGAAGAACTTCGGGTCGGAGCCCGGCTGCTTCTTCGACAGGTTGTCGACGATCTGGCCGATGAAGGTCTGCGTGTGGTGCTGGTCCGACGCCGGAGAGGCCGGCGTAGCAGCTCCTCACGCGTGTCGCCGTCGTAGTTCAGCGCGTCCTCGCGCCAGACGCCGATCTCGTTCCACTCCTTGGCGAGCTCAGCGGCCTCGAGCAGCTCGTCGCCCTCCATGTACCACGAGGTCACGGTGTACGGGTCGGCCTCGGTCGTCTGGAACGGGTAGTAGTTGCCGGCGCTGACCTGCTGGATCGTCTGGAAGTCGGTGTGACCCTGGATGTAGCCGGTCAGCGCGGCGTCGGCGTCGCCCGCGACGTCCCACGGGTAGGCCTCCGGCTTGTTGTCCTTGACCCACTCGAAGTACTTCGTGAAGTCCTCGAACTTCGTGATCTCGCCGTTCTCGAAGCCCGCCTCCGTGGCCCAGTCGCCGCGGTAGAAGAAGCCGTGGTTGGTGTACTGGGTGAAGTTGTCCTCGGGCATGAAGTAGATCTGCCCGTCGTCGAGCTTGGTGAGGTCCCAGTGACCGTCGGCGTCGACCTGCGCCCAGGTCTTGGGTGCGTGCTCCTGGAGCATCTCCTCGGACAGCGGCAGGAAGGCGCCCTTCTCGGCGTTCTCCCACGCGAACAGCCAGTCCGTCGCGGTGGTGATCAGGTCGACGTTGTCGTCGCCCGAGAGCAGCTGGAGGTTGTACTGGGTCTGCCAGTCGGCCCACTCGACGTAGAACAGGTCGAGCTTCGCGTTCGCCTTCGTCGACGAGCCGCTCGTTGAGCTTCTCGAGCATCGCCTCGAGGCGGCCGTTGGTGGGCTTGTCGCCGAGCACGAGCATCGTGATCTCGGTCGGGTCACCGCTCTCCTCGCTGCCGGCCGCGGCGCAGCCGGCGAGCGCGGTCACGCTCAGGCCGAGGGCGAGCAGCGCCGCCCCGGCCTTGATGGATTTCCTTGCCATTGTGAGACTCCTTTGGCTCTCATTCCTGGTGATTGCAGTGGTGTCGCCTCAGCGAGGCGTCTTGGTGGCGCGACCGGCCATCGGTGACCGGCCGCGCATCGTCAGCAGCGCGGTCAGCCCTTGACCGCGCCGACCGTGATGCCGCTGACGAAGTATTTCTGGACGAAGGGGTAGACGAAGCAGGATCGGGCAGGTCGCCACGACGGCGCTCGCCATCTTCAGGGTGTTGCTCGGCAGATCCGTGATGCTGACGTTCGAGCCGGCCACCGAGTTCCGCAGGGCGTTGGCCGTGTTGATCACGTTGTACAGGTGGTACTGGAGCGGTTTGAACTCGACGGTGCTGCCCAGATAGAGCGACGACAGGTACCACTCGTTCCAGTAGCCGAGGGCGAGGAACAGGCCGACCGTGGCCAGCGCGGGCTTCATCATCGGGCAGGCACGAGCTGCACGAAGATCCGGAAGTCGCCGGCGCCGTCGATCTTGCCGGACTCGACGATCTCGTAGGGGATCGGTGCGCATGAAGTTCTTCATCAGGATGATGAGCCACGGCGTCATGAGCAGCGGGAGGAAGACCGCCAGGTAGTTGCCCCGCAGGCCGAGGTCGCGCGCCGATCCAGAGGAAGGTGGGCGCGAGACCGGCCGAGAAGAGCGTCGTGAAGTAGATGAAGAACGCGATGTAGTTGCGCAGGCGGAAGTCCTGCCGGTAGAGCGCGAATCCCGTCATGGCGATGATGAACAGGCCGATCGCCGTGCCGGCGACGGTCATCACGATCGTGACGACGTAGGAGCCGATGATCTGCCTCGGCGCCCGGAAGATGTACTCGTACGCGGTGAACGTGAAGTCCTTCGGCAGCAGCCCGAACCCGCTCTTCATGATCTCGGACTCGCTCGAGAACGAGGCGGAGACGATCAGGACGAACGGCAGCAGGCAGAACAGCGTGAAGATCGTGATCGCGGTGTACGAGATCGCCTCGGATCACGCAGTCGCTTCGGTCGAGCTTGATGCGCGCGGGTGCGCTCCGCCGCGACCGTCGCGCGCCTGCGCGATGCCTTGCTGACGGTCTCGGTGACCGCCGCGCCGGTCGGCGATATCAGAAGAGTGCATAGTCCTGGTTCATCCTCCGGACGATCCAGTTCGCCGTGATGACGATCGCGAATCCGAATAGCGACTGGTAGAGGCCCACCGCCGTGGACGTCGTGAAGTTGTTCTGCGACATCACCATCCGGTAGACCGACGGTCTCGATGATGTCGGTGGTCTGGAACAGCGCCGCGTTGTTGCCGACGAGGTTCCAGAAGAGCCCGAAGTTGCCGTGCATGATGCCGCCCAGTGCGAACAGCAGCAGGATGACGAAGATCGGCTTGAGGCTCGGCAGGATGACGTAGCGGATGCGCTGCCAGGCCGACGCGCCGTCGATCGCCGCCGCCTCGAACAGCACCCTGTCGATGCCCATGATCGCGGCGAAGTAGACGATCGTGCCGTAGCCGGTGCTCTGCCAGAGGTGCATCAGGGTGATGATGACCGGCCAGGCGCCCGGCGTGCTGTAGATCTTGATCGGGTCGCCGCCGGTCTGCTTCGATGAAGCCGTTGAGCGCGCCGTTGTCGTAGTTCAGGAGGTTGAACGCGATGACGCCGACGAGCACGACCGAGATGAAGTACGGCAGGAACATGATGCTCTGGCGTGATCTTCTTGAAGTACTTCAGACCGGATCTCGTTGAGCATGACCGCGAAGGCGATCGCGAGGATGTTCCCGAGCACGATGAACGCGAGGTTGTAGAGGATCGTGTTGCGCGTGAGCAGCCACAGCTGACCGGACTTGATCAGGAACTCGAAGTTCTTGAACCCGACGAACGGGCTGCCGAAGATCCCGTCGCGGTAGTTGAAGTTCGTGAACGCGATCCAGATGCCGGGCAGCGGGGCGTAGTTGAAGATGAGAAGAAGCGATCGCCGGGAGGCACATGAGCAGGAGCATCCTGCTGTCGCTGATCCGTCTCAGCAGCGGCTTCCGGCTCCTTGCCGGCAGGGGCTCGTACCGCCCACCGCTCACCTGCCTCACGCTCGCCTGCGTCACCACTGCAACCGCCTCTCTGCGGTTCGGTGCCAGCCTCGTTGCTGACACCGCCGGGTTGTAACGCGGCTAAACCTAACCGTCGATTAAATTCGCGCGGTACCCCATGGGGTCACGAAACGATCACGATGTTAGCGTTAACGTGGCGCGGGGTGGCCGGCCCCGAAGGCGATCCCGGGACACAGATCCGGCCCGGCTCCTCCTGGAGCCCGGCCGGATCGGGGTGTGATCAGCTGGTCCGTGCGATGGCGATGTTCGTGTTCGCGCGCTGTCCGGCCTCGTAGAACATGTAGAGGCGGCCGCCCTCTTCGGCGAAGCTGGGAGCCGCGGCCCGGGTGGCGACCGGCTCGGAGTACAGGACGCCGAGGTGGTTCTCGCGGTCGAAACTCGTGCCGACGTCGGCGACATGGATGGTGCCCGCGCCGCTGTGGTAGACCACGTGGCCGCCGCCGTTGCGCGACCAGTAGTGGGCACCCGAGAGCTGGCCGCCCTCGCCCGCGGCCGGCGAGATCAGCGGGTCCTGCTTGAACTGCCAGCCCGAGGCCAGCTGGTTCGACCAGCCGATGAAGATCTTGCGGGTCCCGGCCTGCATGCCCATGAACAGCATGATGTGGGTGTCGGACTTGGTCGGGTGCGGGAACACCCGCGCGTAGGAGGCCTCGGTGACGTTCGAGGGCAGCATCCCGGTGTGGAGCACCGTGCCGCCATAGGTGAAGTTCCGGCCGTCGGCCGACGTCGCCACCCTGGTGGTGGTGTTCTCCCCGTGAAAGTACAGGTAGATCCGGCCGTCCGCGGCGTTCCACACCGCGTGCGGGCTCGAGACGTGGCTGACCGAGTAGTGCGGCGACCAGGTGCGGGAGATGATCGGGTTGCCCGAGTACTCCCGCCACGGGCCCTCGAGAGAGTCGGCGTACGCGAGGCAGATCCCGCCGGGCGGGTCGTGCGGCGCGTAGTACATGTACCAGTTGCCCAACGGGTTCTGGACCTTCCCGGCGACGTTTCGGACCGAGGGGAAGATGATCTCGTTGGTGGGGTTGTAGGCGAGCGCGGACTTGTCCAGAGCCGCGCCCAGGCGGGTGAAGGCCGGGAAGCCCGGCACCGCCGCGGCGGCCGGCGACGCGGCGCCCGCTGTCGCGACGCCCAGGGCGGCGGCCGAGCCGAGGGTTGCCGCGCCGAGGATCAGGGTTCGCCGGTCGAGGACGAGCTTGCGGTCTGCTTCCATGGTGACTCCAGTCCGGCCCGGGCGGCCGCCGCCGCGCTCCGGTGCGCGGCGGCGCGAGGAAGCCGCGCCGGACCAATCGGAATCGAATGTCTGACCTGCGATGTCCGGCCGTCAACAGGATGATATGGATCATCAACTGGGCGGCTCACGGACGGGGCAGGCTATTGCTCCCGCTCGAACGCGAATGCGACTGCCCTGCCGTCGACCACGACGGCCCGCACGTCATGGGCGGAGTGCTCGGCCGGGAGCACGACTACCTGGCTCACCGGTAGGTATTCCGTCGAGCACGCGTGGTTCTCGCTCGCCGCGGTCGAGACCTGGAGCGTCCACCGATCGCGCCACGTGACCGCGACGGGATACCGCATGCACCTGGGGGTGCCCCAAGCGGTGACGGTGAGGTGCGCGGGCAAGACCGTGTAGTCGATGACCGCGTCGGTGACTCCCTGCGGCGGTGGCCCGGGTGCGGACTGCTCGGCCGGAAAGCTGTCGATGACAATCGAGGGCGGCTGCTCCGCGCGGGGAGAGCCTTCTCCGTTGCCGGCACAGCTCGCAAGCACGAGCGGGACGACGCACTGGAGGGCCAGCGCCGTCCGCCACCGCCGAAACATGCTGAGCTGCCTCCTCCCTGTGCGACGTGTTGTCGTCAAGACGGTGGCAGGCGTACGTCAAGAAATTCAACGGATTACTTCCGTCCTGGCAGCTCAGGCGCTGCGTGCCTTCACCATCCGCTCCTCGCGGAGCGCCACCTCCAGCGCCATGAAGGCCAGCACGTCCAGGAGCAACCCGAACGCCGCCGTCCACCGCACTGCCCGGAACACCAGGAGCTGGGTGAACAGCAGGCTGATGAGCACCGCGCGGCGCACCCAGACCGCACCGCTCAGCCGGTTCCGCCGGCCGACGACGACGCCGGTGGCCAGCAGCGCGACGGACGTCCCGACGGCCGCGAGGATCGCGAAGCCGGTCCACTCCGGCAGCCCGGGAACCAGGCCGCTCGCGACACGGACGCCCACGACCGACTCGGCCGCGCCCACGAGCAGGAGGGCGGAGATCACCAGCCAGGCTGCCCACGCCCGGTCAACCAGCGCATCCAGCCACCGGACGACGCGGTCGACGCCGCCGCGGACCACGTCGGGCACGTCAGCGTCGTCGTCGGGCACGGTCTCGACGAGCTCGGCGACCAGGGGTGCGCCGGGCTCGCCGGCGCCCTTGGCGGCCAGCGCCCGCGCCTCCTCGCGAGCGGCGGGTGTGAACCCGCCGGCCAGGCCGGCGGCGAGCCGGTCGGCCGCCACGGCGAGATACTCGGCCGGGTGGTGTGCCCGGCGGCCGTGCAGCCCCTCGACGATCAGCACGAGCAGCACCGTGACGAAGTAGATGATCGCGGCGGTGGGCGCGTAGAAGTAGTCGTTGTCGGACGTGACGAACTTGCCGACCTCGTCGATGAACAACCCGAAGCCGACGCCGCCGAGCATCGCGCCGAGCGACCGCGGCACCGGGCCGACGTACGACAGCAGCAGCATCATCGCCAGCGCCATGAGGAGCCCGCCCCACAGGACGTGGGCGAGGTGCAGCCCGCCCCCTCCGATCTGGGGGTAGCCCGTCGCGGCCAGGTAAGCCCGCGTGGCGAGGACGGTCACGACGCTCGCCACGAGGAACGTCACCAGGTGCCGTACCGCCGACGTGTCGCGCGGCGCCCCGAGCCGCAGCAGGTGGCCGCGGCCGGCGAGGCCGCCTGATTCGGTCTTCAGCTCGTTCGTCACAACCGTCTCCCCTCGCGCCTGCAAGCCGCGCACAAGTTTCCTGCAACCTCAGGCCCGCGTTCGGAGGAGGGGCCGACCGTCATCGAAGCACGGCGGCGATCGCGCTGACCTCGATGAGCGCGCCCGGCACCCCCAGCCCGGCGACCCGCGCCCCGAGCACCAGTGGCGGTTCGTCGGACGCGAGCATCGGAGCGATCGCCCCGTACGCTGCGGCGAGATCAACACCGTCGACGAAGAGCACGGTCCACTGCACGACGTCGGCGAAGGTGGCGCCGGCCGCGGCGAGCGCGATCCCCGCGTTCTCCAGGGCGCGGGCGGACTGCACGGCCACGTCGCCGGCGCCGACGATCGAGCCGTCGGTGTCGACGGCGTTCTGACCGCCGACGTAGATGGTGGTCGTGCCGGGCGGCACGATCGCGACGTGGCTGAAGGCCGGGCTCGAGACGAGCCCTTCAGGGCGAAGGAGCTGTATGGATTCCATACCTGATGCTTGCACGAGCCACTGACGTTGATGATGTAGGTGCCTCGTCCGGCGGGTCTGACCCTGCCACTGACTGGTGCCCGGAGGGTTGCCTTTGCGCTGATCTGTCGGCTCGTCGAACGGGGCGCGTCCCTTGCGCGTCGGCCGGGGGCGGGCATGACTTCATAGGAGCCTGTCAACGCGTCCCATCAACGTCTTGTCTGCCCAGCCCCCGGCCGGTGTGCCCTGATTCCGCGCGAACGGAAGGCACCTGCCCATCATGTCAGTCCCGTCTGTCGAGATCACCCCTGAGGCACCCGTCGAGGTCGTCGCCGGGGTCGATACCCACAAGGACACTCATCACGTCGCGGTCCTGAGCCTGAGCGGTGCCCGCCTGGGCGACCAGCAGGTCCCCGCGACCGCCGCCGGCTACGACGAGCTGGCCGCGTTCATCGCCTCGTTCGGCCAGGTCCGGGTCGTCGGCGTGGAGGGCACCAACTCCTACGGAGCCGGTCTGACCCGCCAGCTGCGTGCCGTCGGAGTCCCGATCGCCGAGGTGATCCGCCCCAAGCGTGCCCAACGTCGGCGGGGCAAGTCCGACCCGATCGACGCGGTCGCAGCCGCCCAGCAGGTCCTGGCCGACCTGGAGACCGGCATGCTGCCGACCCCGAAGACCGCCGACGGGACGGTCGAGCAGATCCGTCACCTGCTGGCCGTGCGTCGCAGCGCGGTCAAAGCCCGCAGCATCGCGATCCAGCAGGTCAAGGACATGCTGGTCACCGCACCACAGCACCTACGAGACCGGTTCGGACCCCTCAAGGACGCGGCACTCATCCAGACTCTGGCCGTTATCCGCCCCGCCCCGGCGACCGAGTCCGTCGACGCAGCCGTCGGCCGCGCCCTACGCATCCTGGCCCGCCGCCACCAGCACCTGACAGGCGAGATCACCGACATCGACACCGACCTCGACGTCCTGAACAAGCAGACCGCCCCAGCCCTGGCAGCCGCATACGGTCTCGGGACCGTGACCTGCGCGGCTCTGCTGGTCACCGCCGGCGACAACCCCGAACGCCTGCGTTCCGAAGCCGCGTTCGCCGCGCTGACCGGCACCGCCCCGATCCCCGCCTCCTCCGGCCGCACCAACCGGCACCGCCTCAACCGCGGCGGCGACCGGCAAGCCAACTGCGCCCTGCACCAGATCGCGCTGGTGCGCTGGTCACACGACCCGGCCACCAAGGCCTACGTAGCCAAGCTCCGAGCGACCGGCAAGACGACCAAGGACATCCTGCGCTGCCTCAGACGAGCCATCGCCCGCGAAGTCTGGCACCTGCTCGTCCACCCCGAGCCCGTCCCCGAGATCGACGACCTCCGGCCGCTACGCCACAGCAAAGGCCTATCCCTGCAGACCGTCGCCGACCACTTCGGCGTCTGGCCCGCCGTCATCTCCCGCCTCGAACTCGGCAAGACCCGCCAAGACGACCTCGCCACGGCCTATCGCAACTGGCTCCTAGCCGCTTGACAGGAGATAGGAGCATCAGTGAGGATGTACCTGGCTCTCGGCAGTCGTACCGTGCGCTCGGCGGCGCGAGTGGCACGCGCCTCGGGACTCAGTCCGCGGCTCGCTCGTTGTAGACGAACAGCAGATAGCCAGGGACGCTCGCGACGTTGAACGCGTGGAACTCGGCCGTCAGCAGCCCCCGGGAGTGATGGCGCAGCAGCTTGGTCTCATGCGTCTTGGGGCGCACGTCGTGCTTGGCCCAGATCGCCGGGAACTCCGGGCTGTCCGCGCGCAGCTGGTCGAGCAGTTCGACCTGACGGGCCGGCGTCGCTGCGAAGTCCGCGCTGGCCCGCAGGTTCGCCACCGTCGCCTCCGCGGACGCCTCCCAGTCGACGAAGAACCGGCGGCCCTCCGGGTCGAGGAAGACCATCTCGAGCAGGTTGGACGTGTCGGCGAAACCGTCGAACAGCTCCTCGGCCTTCTCGTTCATCGCCAGGACGTCGAGCACGGGGTCGAGCACGATCGCTCCCGCCTCGCGCCACGAGTCGAGCAGGGCGAGCAGCTCACCAGGGACGGCGCTGAGGTAGACCCGTTCGTTCAGCCGCCACGCGACTCCCGCCAAGGCGTAGAGGTGTCGCTGCTCGTGGACGTCCAGCCGGAGCGTCCGCGTCAGCGCGGAGAGCACCCGCTCGGACGGATGCGGTTCGCGGCCCTGCTCAAGACGGCGATAGAAGTCGACGCTGAGGCCGGCGTCGATCGCGACCTCCTCCCGGCGCAGACCGGGCACCCGTCGGTGCTCGCCGGGTGGCAGCCCGAGCTCCTGCGGCCGCAGCTTCGACCGTCGGGTCCGCAAGAAGTCGCCCAGCTCGCTTCCTTCCATGTCACGAAGTGTAGAAGTCGATGCGGCGGGCCCGACGGCGGCACTTTCCGCGAGGGGGGCCGTCTCGCAGCCTCCCTCTTTTTCTGGGCCGGGGTGAGTGTTGCAGCCATGAACACCACACAGAACACCACAGCCCAGATCCTCACCGGCACCCCGCTGGCCGGCCGCGTCGCGGTCGTCACGGGCGCTTCGAGCGGCATCGGGGAGGCGACGGCGCTCCGGTTCGCGCAGCTCGGCGCCTCCGTCGCTCTCCTCGCCCGGCGCGGCGAGCGGCTCGACGTCCTGGAGGACCGCATCCGGGCCGCGGGCGGCACCGCCCTGGCGATCCCGACCGACGTGACCGACCGCGCCGCCGTCCTCCGGGCCGCCGAGCGTATCGAGCAGGAGCTCGGCCAGGTCGACCTGGTCTTCGCCAACGCGGGGGTCCAGCTCATCGCCGGGATCACCGACCTCGCGGTGGACGACTGGGACACCCAGCTGAGCACGAACGTCGGCGGGGTCATGAACACCGTCCAGGCGTTCGTCCGCCCGCTCGAGGCTGCCGCTGCCGCCGGTCGCCCGGCCGACCTGATCACCACGTCCTCGATCGCGGCCGTTCGGATCCTCGAGGGGTTCCAGGTGTACTCGGCCACGAAGGCGTACGTCACGCAGCTCTCCAAGCTGCTGCGCACGGAGCTCGGCCGCAAGAAGGTCCGGGTTGCGACCATCGAGCCCGGCATGGTCGACACGGAGCTGCCGGACCACGTGACCGACCCGGCGGCCAGCAAGCTGATGGCCGACCTCATCACGCAGATCGACGTCCTGCAGTCGGAGGACGTCGCCGAGACGGTCGCCTTCATGGCCGCCGTGCCGAAGCACGTCAACCTGACCGAGATCACCATCCTGCCCACCGAACAGTCGATCTGACGCCGGAGACGAGGCGCGACCCCCGGGGTTCCACCCGGGGGTCGCGCCGTCCTGCCCGCGATCAGTCGAACAGGCGCCGGAACACGTTCGTGTCGGCGAGGTCGACGAGCTCGTCGCCGCGCCCCGACATGATCGTGCGGATCGCGTAGAGCGTGAAGCCCTTGACCTGCTGGGCCGAGATCGCCGGCGGGATCGACAGCTCCTGCCGGGCCGTGACGACGTCGACCAGCGCCGGGCCGTCGTGCTCGAACGCCGCACGCAGGGCGCCCTCCAGGTCGTCGGGTTTCTCGACGCGCTGGCCGTGGATGCCCATGGCGTTCGCGACGTCGGCGAAGTTCGGGTTGTCGAGCTCCGTGCCGAAGTTCACGAAGCCGGCGGCCTTCATCTCCACCTCGACGAAGTTCAGCGAGGAGTTGTTGAACACCACGATCTTCACCGGCAGCTTGTTCTGCCGGAGGGTCAGCAGCTCACCCAGCAGCATCGCCGAGCCCGCCGTCGCCCGCCAGTGCGACCACCTGCCGGGACGGGAACGCCGACTGGACGCCGATGGCGTGCGGCACGGCGTTCGCCATCGTGCCGTGGCTGAACGACCCGATCAGCCGGCGCCTGCCGTTCATCGTCAGGTAGCGGGCCGCCCAGACGACGGGGGAGCCGACGTCCGGGATGAACACCGCGTCGTCGCTGGCCAGCTCGCTCGACCAGCCGCGCCACGTACTGCGGGTGGATCGGCTCCCGGTTGCGGTCGTTGTCGGCGAGCTCGTCGAGGTCCTTGCGCGCCTTCGCGTAGTGCTTGAGCGAGGTGTCGAGGTGCTTGCGGTTTCTCCGGTCGTCCAGCCGGGGCAGGAGCGCCTCGATGGTGTCGCCGACGTCGCCGACCAGGCCGAGGTCGATCGGTGTGCGCCGGCCGAGCTGCTCACCGCGGATGTCGACCTGCACGATCTGCGCCTTCGACGGGTAGAACTGCTGGTAGGGGAAGTCGGTGCCGAGCATCAGCAGCGCATCGCAGCTCTCCATGGCGCGGTAGCCCGAGGCGAAGCCGAGCAGCCCCGTCATGCCGACGTCGTAGGGGTTGTCGTACTCGAGGAACTCCTTGCCGCGCATCGCGTGCACGATCGGCGCCTTCAGCTTCTCGGCGATCTGCGAGCACCTGCTCGTGGGCGCCCTCGGTGCCCGCGCCGCCCAGGATCGTCACCTTCTTCGCGGAGTTCAGGATCTGCGCCGCGATCCCCAGCTCGTGCTCGCCCGGGCGGACGACGCTCTGCGTCGCCCGGATCGGCGCCGACTTCTTGCGTCCGGCGCTCTCGGCAAGGAAGACCTCGCCCGGGATGACGACGACGGCGACGCCGCGCTTCTCCACGGCCGTGCGCATCGCGATCTCGAGCACGCGCGGGAGCTGCTCGGGCACGCTCACCATCTCGCTGTACACGCTGCACTCGCGGAACAGCTCCTGCGGGTGCGTCTCCTGGAAGTACGTGCTGCCGATCTCGCCTGCCGGGATGTGCGCGGCGATCGCGAGCACGGGCACCCGGCTCCGGTTGGCGTCGTAGAGCCCGTTGATCAGGTGCAGGTTGCCCGGCCCGCAGCTCCCCGCGCAGACCGTGAGCTCACCGGTCAGCGCGCTCTCCGCGGCCGCCGCGAACGCCGCCGCCTCCTCGTGCCGCACGTGCTGCCAGGTGACCCCGTCGCTCTTGCGGATGGCGTCCGTGAACCCGTTCAGCGAGTCGCCCGGCAGGCCGTAGACCCGCTCGACCCCCGCGTCCTCGATGATCTCGACGATGGTCTCGGCAACATTGGTCATGGCGTGCACCCCTCGGAGCTCGGGTCGACCGGTGGTCCTCGTGCCGACCCTAACCTCACATGGCCGCGGCGTCGCCCGACACCGATTCGATCACTATCGATCAGAATATTGACCTCGTTGTGTGCTTCGACCTACGTTCGGGCCGAGAAAAGCGCGGAATGACCGCAGCAAGCGATCATAAACGATCACTGGTGATCGTTGTTTCGCGCGTTGGACCAGTCAACGACGACGGAAGAGTGCCCCATGCCACGTCCCCACCGCCACACGGCCAGATCCATCGCGGTCGCCGCAGTCCTTGTGCTCGCCGCCGGCGGCCTCCTGGCGCCGTCGGCCACCGCGAGCCCGCCGCGCGACCCGGCCACGGTGGCGCCGTCGGCCGCCGCATCGACGGACGGCGCGGGCGCCCTGCCGGAGCTCCGGCTCGACGACCCGTCGATCGACTGGCGGGAGCTCGTGGTCGACGGTGACGACGTCGAGCGCCGGGCCGACGGCGCCGCGTACAACACGTTCGGCGGCTTCGGATCGGTCTCCTGCAACAACACCTCGAACCTCCTGCTCGACTACAAGGAGGAGCAGCCGGAGGCTTACTGGGAGATCATGCGGATGCTCTTCGACCCGGAGACGGGCGCGGGGCTCAAGCACATCAAGGTGGAGCTCGGCGCGGACAGCAACAGCTCGTCGGGCGCGGAGCCGGCCACGAAGCGCAGCGCCGACGAGCCCGCGAACGTGCTGCGCGGCGCGGGCTTCCACTTCATCGCCGACGCGCTGTCGATCAACCCGGACATCGAGACCGAGGCGCTGCGCTGGGGCGAGCCGTCCTGGACCGGGAACGACCCGGTGAAGCGGTACCAGTGGTACAAGGAGACGATCGACGCCGCGTACGACACCTTCGGGGTCGAGCTCGACTGGATGAGCCCGTCGCAGAACGAGGTCCGCGGCACCACCTACCAGGCGTCCGAGCTGGCGTGGACGGTGCGGTTCGCGCAGTGGCTCGAACGGGACGCCGCGGCGCCCGACGCCCGCTACGACTACTCGCGCATCAAGATCGTGGCGCTGGACTCCTACCGCGAGGGCGACGCGGTAGCGGCCCGCATCCTGGCCGACCCGGACGCCCTGGAACAGGTGGACGCGCTGGGCTACCACTACGACATCGTCGGCGGGCCGAACGTCACGCGCCTCAACAAGGAGTTCGGCAAGGAGATCCTCTACTCCGAGGGCGTCGCCCCGATGATCGACCCGCAGTACCGGGTCGCCGCAGACCCGAGCCGCGGCGGCGTCGGGGGCACGGTTTCGGCCGCCGACATCGCGGACCGGTTCATCAACGCCTACCGCTGGAGCGGCGCGGGCGCCGACCCCGCGCACATGACCACGTTCCTGTTCCAGCCCGCGGTCAGCGCCATGTACGAGGGCACGCAGTACTCGCCCAAGCACCTGGTCCGGGCCTCCGACCCGTGGTCCGGCTACTGGGAGGGCGACGTGGGCCTGGTCGCGGTGCGGCACTTCCACCAGTTCGTCCAGGACGGCTGGGAGTACGTCGAGGGCGCCACGGGCGGTGACGGCACCAAGGGCGACGGCGGCACGAACGTGGACACCTCGACCCGGACCGTCCTGACCGCCCGCACGCCCGAGGGCGCCGACGGCGCGGCGCAGTGGTCGCAGGTGCACGCGAACAACACCCGCACCGACCGGTACTTCGAGGTGAAGGTCGCGGACCTGGGGGAGCGCGGCCGGTCGCTGTATGCGTGGGAGACGCGCGGGCCGGACGCCGGCCAGGCGTACGACGCGAACTACTTCCAGAACACCGGCACCTACGAGCCGGTCCGCACGGAGACCATCGACGGCGTCGAGCACGACGTCTACCGCGTCAAGGTCCCGGCGTACTCGATCGTCACGCTGTCGACGCTCGCGCGGGGCGTGTCCGGTACGACGGCGGAGTACGTGCCGGGAGACTTCGCGCCCGACGTCGAGGACACGATCCTTCCGCTGCCCTACCGCGACGACTTCGAGTACGACGAGTATCCGCTGGCGACGGTCGAGGGCCGCGAGATGACGTACCTGGAGCGGCGCGGCGGCACCCCGCGCTACACGGCCGACCAGGACGGCGCGTTCGAGGTGGTCGACGCCGGCCACCGCCGGCGCGGGCACGTGCTGCAGCAGCAGATCCACGCGAACAACCGCGGGTTCACCTGGAACGTGTGGGGCAACGGGCGCCAGGACGTGCTGCAGACCGCCTCGCCGTCGACCGTGCTGGGCGATCACCGATGGGCCGACTACACGGCGGCGGTGGACTTCCAGCTCGACGACGTGGACCGCGACACGACGCTCGAGAACTTCGCGGGACTCGGCGTGCGGCAGACGTACGCGCGCGGCGGCGACCAGGCCACCTACGCGGTCCGTGTGCACGAGGACGGCCGGTGGCAGCTGCGCAAGCTCGACCAGGTGGTGGCCTCGGGCACGGTGGCAGGGTTCGACGGCGGCACGTGGCACAGGCTTGCGGTCGAGGCCCGGGAGAACGTCGTCACGGCAACCCTGGACGGCGTCCGCCTCACGCGGTACACGGACTCGTCGGCGAACCTGGTGCTGGCCGGCCGGATCGCCCTGACGAGCGGGTTCTACAACACCCGGTACGACAACCTCGCGATCACCCCGCTGCCCGGGCAGGCGTGGGCGTCGGAGAAGATCGACGACGCCGACGCGCGCCTGACCTACCCGGACGGGTTCGGCTTCACCCAGGCCGGCTACGCCCACTTCAACCGGACGCAGCACGTGCTCCGGGCGGGCCAGTCGGTGAACGTGCCGTTCACGGGGACCGGCCTGAACCTGTTCGGCGCCACGGGCGCCGCGACGCTGGAGGTGAGCGTCGACGGGGGTGCGCCCCGGACCGTGCAGGTCGGGCCCGTGGGTACGCGCGAGACCTCGTACTGGTTGCGCGGCCTGGGGAACAGGGCGCACGCGGTCACGGTCCGGGTGGTCGTCGGCACCTTCACGCTCGACGGCGTCGACGTGCTGACCCAGGGGCCGCCGCCCCGGACGTGAGCTGCCAGGACGGCGGCGGCCGCCACGGCCGTCGTCGTCCTGCGCCCTAGGGGAGTGGTGCCGCGGATGCCCGCTCGCGCAGACCTTCCGCCGTCTCCACCAGGTCGTCCAGCGCCGCTGACCGGATGCCGGCGGGCCAGGCGAGCAGCGTCGTCACCGCCGGGGCGTCGTCGACGGGCACCGCCACGTGCTCCGGCCACTGCCAGGCGCGGCTGGACCCCGGGATGACCAGGAGCGTCCGGCCGAGCGCGACGAGCTGGGCGAGCTGGGACTGGCTTCGGACCTCGGGACCGGGGCCGGGCGGGTAGGTGCCGTTGTGCAGCGGCCAGCGCGCGATGGGCAGGCCGGGGACGTCGCTCACCTCGGCCATGGTCAGGCTGGTGCGCCGGGCGAGCGGGTGCGCCGCGGGCACGATCGCCACCTGGCCCTCGGTCACGACCTCCACCCTGTCCAGGCCCGACAGCACGTCGAACGGGGCGTGCACGATCGCCACGTCCGCGCTGCCGTTGCGCAGGAGCTCGCCCTGACCGCCGATCTCGCACAGCAGCACGTCGACCTGCACGGCCCCGGGCCGCGCGGCATACGAGTCGAGCAGCCGCTTCAGCAGCTCGTGGGAGGCGCCGGCCTTGGTGGTGAGCACCAGTCCGCGCTCCGGCGCGGCCGCGCGGCGGGTGCGGCGCACAACGGCGTCGACCGCGTCGAGCGCGAGCCGGGCCTCCGCCAGCATGGCCTGCCCCGCGGCCGTGAGCGAGACGCCCCGGCGGTCCCGGTCCAGTAGCACGACGCCCATGCGGCGCTCCAGCTGCTGGATCGCGCGCGACAGCGGCGGCTGGGCCATGTTCAGGCGCTCGGCGGCCCGGCCGAAGTGCAGCTCTTCGGCCACGGCGACGAAGTACCTGAGCTCGCGGGTCTCCAGTCCGTCCATGTCCGCAGGCTATCCCTGATACCCGTGCGGTATGAGGGGGGAGCGAACCGGTCTTGGACGGCGTCGTGCCGCCGGCCGCACGATCTTCCTCGGGAGCCGGACGGCGGCACATCGGGCGCCGTCCGTGTCTTTCTCCCGTCCTGACGAGAGGCCACGACCTTGAGCACTACCGTTCCTTCCCTGCCCGGCGGCACCTGGACGCTGGGCGACATGACGGTCACGCGGTTCGGCTACGGCGCCATGCAGCTTGCCGGCCCCGGGGTGCTGGGCCCGCCCGCCGACCGGGACGGCGCCCTCGCCGTCCTCCGCGAAGTCGTTGACCTCGGGATCACCAACATCGACACGGCAGGCGCCTACGGCCCGCTCGTCACCAACGAGCTCATCCGCGATGCCCTGCACCCGTACCCCGAGTCGCTGCACGTGATCACGAAGACCGGGGCGACCCGCGACGAGCACGGGGGATGGCCTGTGGCCCGCCGGCCCGACCAGCTGCGCCAGCAGATCGAGTCCGACCTCAAGAGCCTCGGGCTCGACACCCTGGACCTGGTCCAGCTGCGCCTCGGCAGCGGCGAACGGCGGCTGGAGGGCTCGCTCGCCGAAGCGTTCGAGACGCTCGTCGACCTGCAGCAGCAGGGTGTGATCCGGCACCTCGGAGTCAGCAACGCGACGGCGGAGCAGGTCGCGGAGGCGCAGGCGATCGCTCCGATCGTGAGCGTGCAGAACCTGTACAACCTCGCGCACCGCGACGACGACGAGCTCATCGACCGGCTTGCCGCCGAGAACATCGCCTATGTGCCGTACTCCCCGCTCGGCGGCTTCAGCCCGCTGCAGTCCACGGCGCTCTCGGCGGTGGCCGCCCGGTTGGGATCCACCCCGAGCTCCGTCGCTCTGGCGTGGCTGCTCCAGCGGTCGCCCAACATCCTGCTGATCCCCGGGACGTCGTCGGCGGCGCACCTGCGGCAGAACGTTGTCGGCGCCGGTCTCTCGCTCGGTGCGCAGGACCTCGCCGAGCTGGAGGGGATCGGCGGACGGGCCTAGAAGACTGGCGTCGGGCTACTCGCCGTACGACTCGGCGAGCTCGGCCACCCGGTGGGCATATGATACCGAGCGGTTGTAGGTCGCCAGCGCTGCCGTCCATCCGTCGTCGGTGGTGACATCGCCACCGCTCTGGCACAGGTACAGGGCGGCGGTCAGGGCGGCGTCGTCGATCTGGTGCGGATCCGCTCGATCGTCGAGGTTTCCGTCCTGGGCGTAGCTCTCCCAGGTTGACGGGATGAACTGCATCGGGCCGACGGCGCGGTCCCACTCCGTGTCGTCGTCGAGCTCACCGTTGTCGGTGTCGAGGATCTCCATGACTCCCTCGCTGCCGTCCAGCGGCACACCGATGATCGGCGGACTCACCATTCCGTCGGCAACGGCGCGCGCTCCGAGGTAGCTGCCGTGCACCGACTCGACGGCGCCGATACCTGCCAGCGTGTTCCACCCGATGCCGCACTGCGGCTGGATCTGGGCCACCCGAAGGGACGCGCCGGCATAGGCGGCCAGAGCCCGCACCGGGATCTCCGTGCGCTCCGAGGCCTCCTGGAGCCAGGCCTGGCTGGCCAGCTCGGCGAGGGGAACCGGGTCGGTGACGGTGGCGCCTTCCGCGGCAGCCTCGGGTAGCTGCTGGTGTGGTGCGGGTGGATAGTCGCGCTCCAGCAGCCAAGCCCCTCCGCCCGGGCTACAGCCGGCCAGGAGCAGCACGGCCACGACGGCCGCGGCCCGAGTTCTTCTTGCTGTCACAGTGATGGCGCGTCTCCGTGGTCGGGGGAACCGGCTGGCAGGCGATGCGCCTCCTGCCGGCGCTCGCCGTCCTGCTGCCGAGGCTACGGCCGGCCCGCGCCGATCTCGTAGACCCCGACAAGACCTCCCACAAATGTGCGCGTTTCAGGCGTCGGGGTACTGAAAGGAGTACTGCTCTACGACGCCGCCTTCACCGATGTGCTGCCGACCACCCGGCTCAGCGGTGCGGGCGGCGTCTCCCGGTGGCCCTGGAGATCCACGCGATGAGTGCCGCACGCCGTGCACCTCACGTAGAGCACGTATCCCGCCGAGGTCGGGTGCCGTGACTCCGTCGCCCACGAGTGCTCGTGCTGGGCATCGTGGGCGCTGACGCGCGGCGTGGGGCGGGTGCGGATCGTGGTCATGCGGCCCACGATGGTGTAATGGCCTTGTGCATCTCAACCCTTACGGCGAGTACGCGGTCCTGCTTGCCGCGTCCCTCGCCAACGAGTGGCCCGACGACCGCGCGGGGATCGAGGCGCGGACGCGCGAGTTCGGCATGACGATGGAGTTCCAGGAGGAGCCGGAGGACCACGCGCGCTCACGCCTCGTCATCGACGACTGGCTGCACATCGTGGACGCGTCCGATCCCGAGGGGCGCGCCGCGCTGCTGAACGCGCAGATGGCGGCGGTCGCCGCCTATCCCCGCCTCACCGATCACGACGGCGAGGGGTGGCACCTGCACTACCGGGACGAGAACCAGGTGCTGTCGGAGGTCCTGCGCGCCGTGATCAGCGTGGGTACCTCGCTCCACCTCGTCACTCGCGGGATGCACCGGCTGGGGCGCTGCGCATCCGAGCCCTGCACGAACGTCGTGGTCGACGTCACCCGCAACGGGCGGCAGCGGTACTGCTCCGTGCGCTGCGCCAACCGAGCGGCCGTACGAAGGCACCGCGACCGGCAGCCGTCCGTCAAGGGATGATCGCCAGCGGGTGCACCGTGCCGGTGCCGGCATCCACGAGCGCGGCCCGTGTCAACATGCCGGTAAGCGGCAGGATCTCGTAGGCCGCCTCGAGCACCAGTGGCGTCTGCTCCAGCCGCACGCGCGGCGCCAGGGTCACGTGCGGTGTCCAGATGCCCGGGACGTAGTGCTTGTGCAACTCGTCCTGCGTCGCGCCGAGTGCCTCGACGACCCGCTCCTGGCGCGCCACGAGCGCGCGCGTCGCGGCAGGGATCAGATTCATCCGGCCGCGCCGGAACGCTGCGACGGCGTCAAACCGGATGGTGGTCGGGCCCGCGTCGGGCAGGGCCTCCATGGCGGCACGCACCTTGTCCAGGTCCCAGGAACGCAGCACCGCCAGGGAGAGATGCGGCACGTGGCGGCGGTGGGTGTGCGTGGCGAGCGTGGGCACGCCGTCGGTCTCGAGTCGCTGCCACAGCCGTCGCAGGACCCGCTCAGTCGGCCCGTCGAACAGCAGGCACACCGCCAACGCCACGGTTCCAGCCTAGGACGGGGCCGGGTACGGGGACAGCTGGTCTCACTTGTGTGACGTGCGGGTTCCGTCGTCACGGTGTGCGAGCGTGGCGAGCGCGTCCTTCCAGTGCCCTTCGGCAGCGACCGCGTGCCGCTCGGTGTCGACGTTCTCCTGGACCACGGTGATGAGCGTGCCGCCGTCGCCGGGCTCGAGCGTGATGCGGATCTCGTGGTAGTTCTCGGGGGCGTCCTCGAGGCCGTTCAGCGGCGAGTAGTGCGTGAAGTGCAGCAGCCGCGGCCGTTCGACCGCGATGACGTGGCCTTTGTCGGCGAACACACGGCCGAAGAAGTGGCCCTCGAACGTGATCGGGCTGCCCGGCTGGAAGTCGGTCTCGATGTTGGCGCCCAGCACCCACCGCGCCCCTGGGTGCATGAGCTCGGCCCAGACCCGCTCGGGCGGCTCGGCGATGTGCGTCGTCGCGGTGACGGTATGGCGCGGGGTGTCGGTGCTCATCGCTGCCCTCCGTGGTGCTCTCGGACACGACCGTACCGCGCCCGTGGTGAACCAGGAGGTCAGGGCTACGACTGAGTGCTAATTGAGGCCGCCGGCCATGTGCGCTTCGCCTCCATGACCCAAAACGCTGAGAACAGGAAGATCTCCCAAGCCTCGAGCACGAGCACCGTGTACTCCGACTGCATACCCCAGAGCACCAAGGCGATCGGGACCCCGGCGAGCATCAGGAAGAATATCGTGCGATAGTGCTTGACGCCTTGGCCTGATCCACCGAAAGGACGTGGCCAAGCATGGCTGGCCACGGCCGCCGCCAGACTCGCGAAGAGCAGTAGGGCCGCGGCAAGATGGACGCCTTGAAAGCTGTCGTCCGCGAATCCGCGGATGAGAACGAACACTAGAAACGCCACGCCGAACACGTTCGTCACAATGAATACCCACTTGGTTGCCTGACGCTCCAGCAGGCCAGGGATCGTCCATTGGCCAAAACGTCGTTCCAGGAGCACGAAGACCACGGTGATCGCGATGACAGCGCCGATGGAGATGCGAAGCGCATCTATCGCCTCCTGGCGATCCTCGGGTCCGAGGGAAGCGAGGGTCTCCGTGAGACCGGTCGGCACAAAGGCAACAAAGATCGCGTAGAAACCGGCGACGTTGAGGGTGTAGTCCTCAAACGGCGGAAAGCCTCGATAGACGATGAGGCACACGGCGGTGCCCACCATGGCGCCCACAAAGATGTCTCGGATCGGGCCCAGGTAGTAAGCGCTGATGGAGCCCTCGACCTGGCCGGTGAAGGCAAGGATCAGGATCGCAAGAAACATCAAGGCCGGCAGCGTCACCAGCATGAGTCGCAAGTGGCGGTACGTCTCGCGTGCCAAAACTCTGGCTTGATTTTCGTTTGCGGACTGAGCTGCGCCCGCCACAGCTTCACTGCTGTCGGCCATATATTGATGCTCGCCCTGCCCGGCGGCTTTGTCCAGCGTCTTCCGATCAATCACCCGTATACCCCGTGATGCTTTTTTCGCCCACTGAGGTTTTCTCGCCTCATTCAGTGACGGGTCGTTGAAGGTGGAGCAGGACGAGTGCGGCGGCGGCGATCTCGGTGATGCGCCAGGGGTCCAGCGTGATGCGGCGCAGGACGGGCCAGGTCGCTTTCAGCAGGGCGTTGGCCCGTTCGGCCGGGGCGCGTAGCGCGTTGATCGCGGCGTTGCGGCTGACCGCATCAGCGTTGAGGTTGGTCCCTTTGAACGGCACGATGATGCCGATCCCGGCTCCCTCACGGGTGAGACCCATTCGGGATACCCGCCTGGACCGGTCAGGACCTGGAGGTTCCCGCCGTGCTGAGCGTGCTTGCCCGACCACCACAGGTCCGCTGCCCCCGTCCCGCGGGCGGCGATCTTCGTGGTCGGGATCAGCGTGCCGTCCAGGCACAGGTGCGGCCAGTCGGCGGCCTGGCCGCGTTCCAGGACTTCGGGAAGCGTGGGCGCCTTCTCGGCGATCACGTCGATCGCTTCGTGCAGGTAGCGGTAGGCGGTCGCGATGCTGATCCCGGCGTCCAGGGCCAGGATCCGCAGCTTGGTCGCGTCCTTGAACCAGCGCAGGACCAGCAGCGCCTGTGTGCGGGCGGTCGCGGCGCGCTGGACCGGACGGGAACCTGGCCGGCGGCGGTGCGCTGTGAGCCACCTCGTCACGATCTCCAGGGTGGCTTCGGGCACGTCGAGACTGGCACGATAGGTGATCAACGCGGGGTCCTCGCTGGGGAACAGGGTGTCTTGGCGGATTCCCGATCCTTCCGGCCAGGACCCCGCGTCCTGACCGCGACACACCGTGAACCCGCAGGTCACGGCCCTGCAGGCCGACCTCCCGCGTTCAACCTCTCCTCAAAGACGCATCATCGCGCAGAGGAACGAGGCGAGAAAACCTCACTGGGTTGTGGCGTCGTTGCGCGATCCGGAGCAGTGCCACCAGGGCGAAGAAGAACATGCCGTAGACGGTGGCCAGGGCTGAGGTCTCGTAGATGTCGGCCGTGTTCCAGACGGCGCCGGTGGCATCGGTGACCTTGGTGTGCTCCTCGGTGAAGTACGCGACGACAAAGCCGAGTCCCGTCAGCCCATAGAGCAGTACGCCCTGCAGGTCGCTGGCCAGGTCACTGGCCCGGTCGCCAGCAAGGTCCGGCCTGGCCGCGGGCCGCGGGCCGCGGCTGCGCTGGTAGAGGGCGAAGACCTGCATGAACAGGTAGACGGTGAAGGTCCAGCCCAGGAAGTTGACCAGGGGAACACCGAAGAAGCCGCCGCCGTCTTCCCAGATCCAGTTCTGGTTGATCGTCGAGAGGGTCGGGTCCATCGATAGGTCCCAGGCGGTCATCGTGAAGGCTGCGATGACGGGGGTACCGATGGTGGTCAGCCACGGTGAGTTGCGGCGGACGTCGCCCAGGAGCGCGGTGGCCACGATCCAGGCGACGTAGCCGGTGGCGAGGTAGGCCGGCCCGATGAACCACGGGACCTCGAAGATCTTGCCGTCGCCGGTGTAGTGGTAGTTGCCGAACGGGAAGCCGGTGGCGATGCTCAGGTTCTCGAGGATGTTGCTGATGACCAGGCCCGCCACGACGAAGACGGCGATGCCGCTCCAGCCGTAGCGGCGGGCGCCGTGCAGGAGCACAAAGACGAGCTGCACCATGATGAGCGGGATAGTGAGCTGGTGCGCGAAGCTCGAGACGATCAGGCCGAGGGCGAGGAAGACGGTGATGACCCACAGGGTGATCCGCCATGGTCGGGTGTCGAGGGACATGGGCTAACTCCGGTTTCTGGTCGGTCAGGCGCCTGACGGGGCCGTCGGGCGTGAGTTCTCTCGTCAGTGCGGTGAAGGTGTCCGCCCAGTTGGCGGTGATGACGCCGGCGACGTAGCCGTCGGGCCGGACGAGGAGCAGGGTGTCGCCGGTGATGCCGTAGGTGCTGGCCGGCTGACCGGTGGCGTCGGCGAGGCGATCACGCGGATGTCCAGGCCGCGCCGCAGCAGGTCGGCCGCGAGCGCCGAACCAACTGCGCCGCCTCCGACGACGAGCACGTCGACTTCAGCTCTCCCGGTCATGTCTACTGACCCTTCTCAGGTGTTGGTTCTGGTGTCGCCTCGACGTCGGAAGGCGTGATCGAGATTCCGGCGATGCAGATGTCTGCCACGGCTTCGGCATGGGCTCGGATGTCAGCGGCGCTGGGGGGCGACGGGGCGCCGAGCAGCGCGGCTTCGACGGGATTGGCGTAGATCGCACCGCCACCTCCGGTCGCCAAGAAATGCAGCGTCGCGTACGGGACGGGGCGGATGCGCTTGGCCGCGACGAGCCGGGCGAGCAGGTGCTCGACCCCTGGGCGCAGCGGGTTGACGAAGCGCTCGACGACGAAGTGCAGACGCGGGCTGTCGATCGATCCCTCGCGGTTCATGATCCGCAGCACCTGCGGGTGCGCGGCCGAGAACATCACCTGACGCACGAGCGCCTGGCGCAGCGCATCGAGGTCGTCGAGCGCGGGCGTGTCGTCGATGTCCCGCCAGGTCTGTTCGGCCTGGGTCAGCGCGTGTTCCATCGCGGCGAACCAGAGCCCTTCCTTGGAACCGTAGCGAGCGGTCAGCAGGGCGTGGCTGACGCCGAGCCTGCGGCTCAGCTCGCGGACAGACGTCCCGTCGTAACCCTGCTCGGCGAACGCGTCGAGGGCTCCCTGCAGCAGGCGGGCCGAGTCGGGCTCTTGCCCGGCTCTGGGCCGGCCGCGTCCGCGCGGCGTCGTCATCGAGACCACCTCAACCCTGCGCTTGTCCGGGCCGGCCGGTTGAGGCATGCTGTCGGTAGTGAATAATAGCCACATGGATATTTAACCACAGGTCCCCGCACCAGGAGGTACGAACCATGTCCGTCACCAGCGCTGTTGTCCCGGCCCGTCTCGGCAGCTCATCCGAGGACTACGCCCGGCTCGGCATCGCGCCCCACCACATCGAGCCCAGGGAGGACGGCATGCGCACCGACGGCTCCCCGGGCACGTACGAGTGGTGGTACTTCGACGCCCACCTGGCCGACGGCGCCAAGCTCGTCGTGGTCTTCTTCACCAAGCAGTTCACCGACCTCAAGAAGCCGCTCGACCCGGTGATCCGGATCGACCTGACCCTCCCGGACGGCACCGCGATCCAGAAGCTGGTCGAGTTCGACGCCGACACCTTCTCCGCCTCCACCGAGACCTGCGACGTCCGCATCGGCGACAACCTGTTCGCGGGCGACCTGCACCGCTACACCATCCGCGCCAAGCTGGACGACGTCGAGGTCGACCTCACGCTGACCGGTGACGTGCCGGCCTGGCGCCCCGAGACCGGGTACTGGAACTTCGGAGACGACGGCGACTACTTCGCCTGGCTCCCGTCGGTCCCGCAGGGCGCCGTCGACGTGACCTACCGCTCGGGCGGCCAGACGGTCACTACGACCGGCGTCGGCTACCACGACCACAACTGGGGCAACGCCTCGATGCTCGACCTCATCCACCACTGGTACTGGGCCCGCGGCGCGGCCGGACCGTACTCGGTGATCGCCTCCTACATCACCGCGGAGAAGCGCTACGGGTACGAGGCGCTACCGGTGTTCATGCTGGCCCGCGACGGGCAGCTCATCGGCGACGACGGCGCCAAGGTGACCTTCGAGGAGCTGGGCCGGTACACCGACCGGAGCACCGGCAAGCCCGTGGGCAACGTGACCCGCTACACCTACACGGACGGCGACGAGCGCTATGTCGTCACCTTCACCAGGTACGACGACCTCACGGCGGTCAAGTTCGTCGACGACCTCAAGGGGCCCAAGAAGGCCGCCGCCAAGCTCGCCGGGTTCGACGGCGCCTACCTCCGGTTCACCGGAGAGATGCGCGTCGAGCGGTACCAGGGCGAGCGGCTGGTCGACAGCCACACCGACGACGCGCTGTGGGAGCTGATGTACTTCGGGAAGGCGCGCCCCTGAGAAGAGCGTGGCTGCCGGCGCCGACGTGACATTCCTGCGCCAGACCGGTCCGGGCGATCGGCTGGCCGCGACCGCCGTGCGGCGTGTCCGCAGCGGGCGCACCGGTCTCTGCGACGTCCAGGTCCTGGACGATGCAGGGGCTGTGGTCGCGGAGGTCCGTGGCCGGAGCGTCACGACGGACCGGCCTTCTCCGCTCTGACGCAGGTGGGTATCGCTCGTGTCAGACTGAGGCCGATGTCAGACAAGACCGAGACCCGGCGCGGTCGGCCCGGCTACGACCAGAAGGCCATTCTTGAGGTCGCGGTGGCGGTCTTCAAGGAGCACGGCTATGAGGCGACGTCGATGGGCATGCTCGCCGAGCGCCTCAAGCTGTCGAAGGCCGCGATCTACCATCACATCTCGTCGAAGGAACAGCTGCTCGAGCTGGCGCTGGGCCGTGCGCTCGACGCGCTGGAGGGCGTCCTCGACGAGTCGCGCGACCGGGGCGACGCCGCCTCGCGTCTCTCGTTCGTGCTCAGGGGAGCGGTGCACGTGCTGGTGCGCGAGCTGCCCTCCGTGACGCTCCTCCCGCGGCTGAGGGGGAACTCCGAGGTCGAGCGCGTGGCGCTGACTCGTCGCCGGAGGTTCGACAAGGCAGTGACCGAGCTGGTCGTCGAGGCGCAGCGAGACGGGTCGATCCGGGGCGACATCGACGCGGGCGTGGCCGAGCGGCTGCTCTTCGGAATGGTGAACTCCATCGTCGAGTGGTACCGGCCGGAGGGCGCGGAGGCCGCCGACCGGCTTGCGACCGACATTCTCACCGTCGCGTTCGACGGCCTCCGCACCGCCTGACGGCTGCACAAGGCTCACTCATGCGCGCTCGACGATCATCGCCTGACCCTGTCCGACCCCGATGCACATGGTCGCCAGGCCGTAGCGGGCGTTCTCGCGCTCCAGCCGGCCCAGCAGCGTGACGAGCAGACGGGATCCGCTCGAACCCAGCGGGTGGCCGAGCGCGATAGCGCCGCCGTCGGCATTGACCTTTGCCGGGTCGAGCGCCAGGCGGCGGATGCACGCGAGCGACTGTGTGGCGAAGGCCTCGTTGAGCTCGATCGCACCAAGATCCCCGACGCTCAGCCCAGCCTTGTCGAGGGCCTTCCGCGTCGCAGGGACCGGGCCGAGACCCATGATCTCGGGTGCCAGCCCAACGGCTGCCGACGAGACGATGCGTGCGCGCGGGGTAAGGCCGTAGCGCTCGACGGCGGCCTCGCTCGCGACGACGATCGCCGAGGCGCCGTCGTTGAGCGGGCTGGAGTTCCCGGCCGTGACGATCGAGCCGCCAGGGACGACCGGCCTGAGCCCGGCGAGTGCCTCGAGGCTCGTGTCCGGGCGCGGCCCTTCGTCCGTCGACACATCGCCGCGTGCGGTGGGCACGGGGATGATCTCGGGCTCGAAGCGCCCCGCCGCGATCGCCGCGAGGGCGAGCTCGTGCGAGCGGAGGGCGAACGCGTCGGCGTCCGCCCGGCCGATCCCGTCGACCCGAGCGACCTCCTCGGCGGTCTCCGGCATCGTGAAGGTGGCCTTGTCGCGGGCGGCCAGGCGGGGGTTGGTGAACCGCCAGCCGATGGAGGTGTCGAAGGACGCCCCGGGCCCTCTCCAGGCGTTCTCGGGTTTCGCCTGGACCCAGGGTGCGCGGGTCATGGACTCCACGCCGCCCGCGACGACGAGATCCGCGTCGCCGGCGCGGATCGCGAGGGACGCCTGGGCGATCGCGCTCATCCCCGACGCGCACAGCCGGTTGACCGTCATTGCCGGGATCTCGTCGGGAAGGCCGGCGAGCAGGACGCTCATCCGGGCGACGTTGCGATTGTCCTCGCCGGCCTGGTTCGCGGCGCCGATGATCACCTCGTCGAGGGCGGCCGGATCGACCCCGGCGCGGCGCACGGCCTCCCCGACGACCAGCGCGGCGAGGTCGTCCGGTCGGACACCGGCCAGAGCACCGCCGTACCGGCCGACCGGTGTGCGGACGCCACCTATCAGAAATGCATCGCCCATGACGCTCCTCGTTCCAATTACTGACCGATCGGTCGGTCAGCATATCTGTCCGGCGGGCACCGCCGCAATCGGGCTCCGCGGGTGGCGGGCCGTCTCACGTCCGGCGCAGGCCGTCCAGCACTATCGAGATCGCCTTCTCGTGGTCGCGGCCGTCGCCCAGGCCGCCGATCGACTGCAGGGCGATGCTGAGCTCGAGGATGACCGATCCGGTCACGTCCTCTCGGAGCGTGCCCGCCTCCTGGGCGCGCTGGATGAGGCGGCCGATCACGCTCTCCATCTCCGCGCCCCACTTCGCCATCGCGGCCCGCAGGCGGTCCGGTTCGCTCCCGCGCGCCCAGCCGAGCGATCCGGTGACGCCGCCGATCACCAGCTCGCGGAACCCGCGGTCCGTCGCGTACTCCGCGACGGACCGCCGGAACTCGGCGCTGAACGCTTCCCATGGGTCGTCCGCGTCGAGCTCCGCGGACATGCGCTCGACCAGGCTCCTGAAGCGCCGTTCCGCGAGCTCCTGGATGAGGTCGTCCTTGTTGCCGAAGCGCCGGTAGATGCTGCCGACGCCGACCCCGGCGTGCCGGGCGACGTCGCCGAGGCTCGCGTCGAGGCCCTCCGTCGCGAAGACCTCACGTGCGGCACGGAGGATGCGCTCGGTCGCGTCGTGGGCCTCGCCGGGGTTCTCGTCTGGCACCCTCCGATCCTAGCTTGCCGGAATAGTTGTTCCGATTTGTGCTACGGTCATCGGAATAGCTATTCCGCACTCATCGGAGCAGAGGGGACGCATGTCAACCCATACGCCGTCCGCGACATCGATCGGCTCGTCGGCACCGCCCCGACGCTGGCTCGCACTCGTCGTGGTCTCGCTCGCGCAGCTCCTCGTGGTGCTCGATGCGACGATCGTCAACATCGCCCTGCCGGCGGCCTCGGCGGAGCTCGGATTCGACGCGAACGGCCGGCAGTGGGTCGTCGCGGCCTACTCGCTCGCGTTCGGCGGCCTCCTGCTCGTGGGCGGCCGCGTCGGCGACCGCATCGGCCAGTACCGCGCCTTCGTCATCGGTGCGGTCGGCTTCGCGCTGGCGTCGGCGGTCGGGGGCTGGGCCCCGAGCCTCGGTGCCCTGGTCGTGGCCCGGGCCGCGCAGGGCGTCTTCGCGGCCCTTCTCGCTCCGGCCGCTCTGGGCCTGCTGACCGTCGCCTTCGCCGCGTCCGACCGCCGGGAGAAGGCCTTCGCGATCTTCGGTGCCGTGTCCGGGGCGGGTGCGGGGATCGGCCTCATCCTGGGTGGCTGGCTGACCGAGTACTTCTCGTGGCGCTGGACCCTGTACATCAACGTGGCGTTCGCGATCGTCGCCGTCGTCGGGGCGGTGCTCGCACTCCCGCGCCCGCGACCGGCCGAGCCGAAGCCGTTCGACGTTCGTGGGTCAGTCCTCGCCTCGCTCGGCGTGGTCGGCGTCGTCTACGCCGTCGCGACCGCGTCGCTGCAGCCGGTTGTCGCGGGCGTCGCTCTCGTCGCCGGCGTCGTGCTGCTCGTCGTCTTCGCGCGCACGCAGCGGCGTACGGCCGACCCGCTCCTGCCGCCGTCGATCCTGGCCGATCGTCGTCGGTCGACGTCCTCGCTCGTCATGTTGATGGCGTCGGTCGGGATCGTCGCCGTCTTCGTGTTCGCGACCAGCTATCTCCAGGAGGTCATCGGGCTGCCGCCGTTCCTCGCGGGACTCGCGTTCCTCCCGATGGTCGCCGCGGTGGTCGTGGGCGCCCAGGTCATCTCGGCAGGCCTGGCGGCGCGGGTCCCGCTGCGGATCAAGGTGCCTGTCGCGGCGCTGGTCAGCGCGCTCGGGATGGTGCTGCTCGCACTGGTGCACGACGGCGTCGCGTATGTCACGGGCATCCTGCCGGGGCTGGTCCTCGCGGGAGTCGGCCTCGGCGTCATCTTCGCGAGCACACTGGCCTCGGCGACCCTCGGAGTCCGGCCGGAGAACTCGGGTGTGGCCTCGGCGGTCCTCAACTCCGCGCAGCAGATCGGGACGTCGGTCGGCGTGGCCCTGCTCACCACGGTGTCGGGTGTCGCGACCGGAATCTTCATCGGGACCCACCTCGTCGAGGTCGGCGGCATGGGTGGCGTCCCGAGCACGCACACGATCGCCCTGGCGGTGATCGCCGGCTACCAGGGTGTCTTCTGGCTGGCCGCCGCCGCCTTCGTGGCGGCGGCGATCGTCGCCGTCGTCCGCTATCCGTCGCGGTCCGCCATGCGCGTCGCCGACGTCTCACGCATCGAGGAGTAGAAGAGTGCGCAAGGTATCGACAGCCCGCAAGGCGGGCATGGGGGCGGCGATCCTGGCGATCGGCATACTCCTCGCCGGGTGCGCGGTCGTCCCGGTGGACATGACGACGCCGATCGGCGACTGCACCGTCCCGGCGGCGGCCGCACCCGCGATGGACGGAGGCGGAGGCGGGCTTCCGCTCTCGAGCACGGTCACGCCGAGCGACGAGAGCACGAGCATCGTGCTCGACGCCGAGGGCAGCCCGCAGGCCCGGTGCGCCGGTACGGCGGTCACGGAATACCGGAACGTGATCTTTGCCGAGCCCGTCCTCGACGACGGGTCGACGTATCTCATCCGGATGGACATCACGGTGCCGCAGGGGTCGTCGGGCCCGGTTCCCGTCGTCGTGTACGTCCCCGGCGGAGGGTTCATCGTGTCCGACCGCGGTGGCTCGATCGGGAACCGCTCCTACCTGACGGAGCACGGGATCGCCGTCGCCGCGATCGAGTACCGGACGATCGGCGACGGCGGGACCTACCGCGACGGCGTGGCCGACGTGAAGTCGGCGGTGCGCTTCCTGCGGGCCAACGCGGACGACTACGGACTGGACGGCGACTCGATCGGTCTCTGGGGCGAGTCCGCCGGCGCGTACCTGGTCACCATGGCCGGTGTCACGCAGGGCGACACGTCGTTCGACGTCGGCGAGAACCTCGACGTCCCGAGCTCCGTCGGCGCGGTGGTGGAGGAGTTCGGCGCGTCCGACCTCACCCGCATCGCGGCCGACTTCGACCAGCAGACCCAGGACTACTACCGCGAGACCCCGGACAACTTCGTGGCGACCTACGTCCTGGGCGCGGGTACCGGCCAGACGCTCTTCGACGATCCGGCCGCGGCCGCCGCGGCGGACCCGGTCACCTACATCGATGGCGACGAGCCCGCATTCCTGCACTACCACGGCACGGCCGACAGCCTCATCTCGCCGTCCCAGACCCTGCTCACGCACGACGCGCTCGTGGCGGCCGGCGTCCCGAGCACGCGCTACCTCGTCGAAGGCGCGGGTCACGGTGACCTCGCGTTTCTCGGTGATCCGGAGGGTGGTCGGGTCTGGTCGACCGTCGCCGTGCTGGATCCCCTCGTCGACTTCTTCGTCGACAACCTCTGACCCCACATGCGGTGGGACCGGGTTCTGCCTTCCCGACCCCACCGCCCTACAGGCCTCGCGCACGTCCGGGGCGTGTATCAGCTCGCCGGGCGAGCCCTCGAACGCGACACGTGCGCAAGGGCTTCCGGAATACCTGTTCCGGCCAAGGGGGTGGTACTGCGGAGACCTGGTGCCGGACAATGGGGCCGTGATCTCCACCGAGCTCGCCGCGAAGCTGCACGACGCCGGCCTGGTATGGAACCCGGCCGACGGCGACCAGTTCCGGATAGCTGCACCCGAGCTCGCGGGTGACGTCTTCACCGTGAGCACGATGACCATCGAGGCCCACGAGTTTCCGACGGGCACGATCCTCGGCTTCAACGGCACCACCGAGTGGGCGCTGGACTCGGTGGCGATCGAGGACGCCCTCTGGCTGCCGCGCGAGGACCAGCTGCGCGCCCTCCTGCGCTCGAGCTTCCGCGCACTGCGCCGCACCGACGGCGCCTACGAGGTCGAGGTCGAGCTCCTTGGTCGGTCTCGCGTCTTCAACGACCCGGAGCCCGCTGACGCCTACGGGCGGGCGCTGCTCGCGCTCATCGAGCTCAGCCGCTGACCTGGTGGTCGATCAAGGAGGATGGCGGTGTTGTCGGCCGTGAACTGAGCGGTCTGTGCGGTCATGAGATGCCCTTCCAGCGGTGCGGTGCTGGGCGTGGTACCTGATGAGGGTCCGCACGGCCTGCGTCCCAGGCCGACCCGGCGGATGTCAGTGGCGGGAGGCAGGATCGGAGGTACCGGAACCGACCTGGAGGACGTCATGGCTGACACACCCACCACACCCCGGACCTACCCGCACGGCGTGCCCAGCTGGATCGACCTGGAGACGCCGGACGTCGACGCGGCGCTCGGCTTCTACGGCGACCTGTTCGGCTGGAGGTTCACCGAGATGCTGCCGCCCGGCGCGCCGGGGCGCTACGTCGTCGCGTCGCTTGACGGCACGGACGCCACGGCGGTCGCCGCGATCGCCACACCCGCCGCGGGCTTCGACGGCGAGGTGGCGTGGCACACCTACCTCGCGGTGGACGACGTCGACGCCGCGGTCGCACGGGTCGCCGAGCTGGGCGGCGTCGTGAGTTCCGCGCCGGTGGAGGTCGGACCCCCAGGGCAGCCCGCGGGCCGGATGGCGCGGATCGTCGACCCGCAGGGGGCACCCGGCCGGCTGTGGCAGGCGGGCACGCGCCCCGGTGCCCAAGCCGTCAACGCGCCGGGCACGTGGAACTTCAGCAACCTGCTCACGCCGGACATGGACGTCGCGCTGCGGTTCTACGGCCCGCTGCTCGGCTGGGAGCGCAGCGAAGACCTCGGGGCCGGGATGGTGCGCGTCCCCGGGTACGGCGACCACCTGGCCGGCACCACGGATCCCGGCATCTACGAGAGGCAGGAGTTCGTGCCCCCAGGCTTCGCCGACGTCGCAGCCGGGATCCTGGGGGCCGACGGACCTGCGCGCTGGTCGGTGGTCTTCGCCGTCGGCGATCGCGACGAGTCCGTCGCGGCAGCGGAGCGTTCCGGGGCGACTGTCCTGAGGACGGAGGACGGCGAGTGGAGCAAGGAAGCGATGATCCGCGACCCGTTCGGCGCCGAGCTCGTGCTCGCGCAGTTCGACCCGCCGGACTCGTTCCTCGAGGCCGAGCGAGAGGCGGGACAGGGCTGACCGGTCAGTCGTCGCGCCGCGGGCTTCGACGAGCGCAGCCGCTTGGTCGCGGACTGTTGCTTCTTGGCGGTCAGCCGCCGCTCGTGCGAACCGCGGGTGGCGCGCGTGGCGCGGCGGCTGCGCGGGGGAGGGGCCAGGGCGTCGGCGACGAGAGCTGCCAGGCGCCGAGCGGCGGCGTCGCGGTTGCGCCGCTGCTCGCGGTGCTCCGAGGCGACGACGGTGAGGGCGCCGTCCACGAGGCGGTCGGCGAGCCGCTCCATGATGCGCTGGCGCTGTGCGTCGCTCAGGACGGCGGACCGGCCGACGTCCCAGGTCAGCTCGACGCGCGAGTCCGTCGTGTTCACGCCCTGGCCCCCCGGGCCGGAGGAGCGGGAGAACCGCTCGGTGAGCTCGGCCCTGGGGATCGTCAGCGCGGGGCTGACCGCCAGACCGGGGCGGACGGGGGAGGGCATGTGCCTATCGTCGCAGGGAGGGAGACTGAGACCCATGGTGATGACGAGTGCAGGCCTCCTGCCCTACCGGCGACTGCCTGACGGTGGGCTTGAGGTGCTGCTCGGTCACATGGGCGGGCCGTTCTGGGCCGCGCAAGGACGCAGGAGCGTGGACGGTGCTCAAGGGTGAGCTCGAAACCGGCGAGGACCCCCACGCCGCGGCACTGCGAGAGGCCGGCGAGGAGCTCGGACTGGAGCTGCCGCCGCCGGCGGCACCGGACATCGAGCTCGGCGAGGTACGTCAGCGTGCGGGCAAGATGGTCCTCGCCTGGGCGCGCGAGTGGCCGCAGCCCGGACCCGACCTGGCCCAGGTCAGGAGCAACACGGTCGAGATCGAGTGGCCGCCGCGGTCGGGCACGCGCATCGAGATCCCCGAGATCGACCGCGCGCATGGTTCATGCCCGACGAGGCACGGCGCCTCGTCGTCAGCGCTCAGGCGGCCTTCGTCGATCGTCTGGTGGAGGCCCTCGCGAGGTGAGGCGGGCCCTGGTACGGCACCAGGACCCGCCTCTGATCAGCTCACTTCAGGGTCAGGGCTGGATGGTGGGAACGAAGTTGTCCAGGAAGAACTGGCCCTCGGCGCCCGGGGGCAGCTCGCCCATGAACCGGGTGACGACGTCCGTGCTCGCCGACTGGACGTAGACCTGGAAGTCGATCGTCTCGACCGACGGGTCGGCCCAGTGCCCGGTCTGCGCGGCCACGAGCACGGCCTCCGAGGCGCCCTCGATGTCGATGTACGAGGCGTAGAAGCCGATCTCGTTCAGCTCCTCCGGGTCCGGCATCTCCTGGACGTACGAACGGCGACTGGACGAGGACCCGCCAGTGCAGGTCGCCGAACTCGTCGGAGACTGCGACGTCGGGGGACTCCCACTCGTGGCCGCGGCCGCCGTCACCCACGATCGTCGCGGCCGGTCCAGTCGGCCGGGATCGCATAGCCGACGTCGTTGGTCTCGGTGACCTGCCACGTGTCGGTTGCGCCGTCGGTGGGCTCGCCCAGGTCGATCGGGATCCCGACCGGATCGCACGGACCCGTGGCGTTGCTCGGGACGTGCGCGGAGGTGGCGGCGCAGGCTGCCTGCGCGGGGGCTGCGACGGCGGTCGACGTCGTACCCGCCGCGAGGCCGACGACGAGGCCGGCGGTCAGAACGATGGAACGTGCCTTCGCATGTGTGTGTCTCATGACTCCTAAGACGCGGCGGGCGGCCGGATGGTTGTGTCCGACCTGAAAGACGTCGCGAGACGTTCAAGCAGGTCGGACACTGTTTCCGGTCGCCCGGGCGGTCACGTCCGGGCGAAGGTCGTCGGCGCCCGCCTCGTTTCGGCCAGCGTCAACTATCTCGTCAACCGCAACTTCGTCTTCCGTGCCGGACGGCGCGCCCCGGTCAAGCGATCCGCCGTGCAGTACGCGGCGCTCGCGGGCCTGCTGCTCGCCGCGAGCTACGGCATGCTCGACGCTCTCACCGGCACGCTGGGCGTCCCGCTCGTCGCCGCGAAGGCGGCCACCGACGCGACCCTGTTCCTGGCCGCGTACGCGGTCCAGCGGCACGTCGTGTTCGCGGGGGAGGGACAGGAGGAGGCGGCGGAGGCACATCGTCTCGCCATCGGCGGCGTGAGTCATCATGGGCCGGCCGGAACGCTGCCAGGGTCAGGGGACCACCGCGATGTCCTCCGCTGCCAGGGCCAACAGCACCACGCAGACCACGGCGACGCCCATGCTGAGGCCGAACGGCGCACGGCTGCGCGGCCGCGTGAGAGCCATGGCACCCGCGGCAAGGGCGAGGCAGGCCGCGACCGCGCCGCCGACCCAGGCGGCGGGCTCCGGAGCGCTGGTCGGGCCGGTGACCACCACGGCGACGGCGACCATCAGGAGGCACGGGGCGAGCACGCCGGACGCGCGACGGCCGAGCCGGTGCGGCAGGCCCCGTACGCCGGTCGCGGCATCGTCCTCCAGGTCCGGCAGGGTATTCGCGACGTGCGCCCCCACACCCAGCAGCGCTGCCGCTGCGACCGCCCAGCCGGCCGGCACGCGGGCCCCGGGCGCCGCCAGTACGACGAAGACCGCAAGGAGCCCGAAGGACAGCGCATAGGGCAACCAGGACCACACGGTCGCCTTGAGACGAGCGTTGTACGCCCAGGCGCCGCCCACCGCCAAGAGATGGGCGACCCCTGGTGCGACGCCCAGCGCCAGCGATGCGGCGACGCACACGGCGAGCGCCGCGAGCGCGGCGTCGCGCAGGGTGCGGGCCGTGACGAGCCCGGCCACCACTGGCTTGTCGGTGCGCCCGACGGCGATGTCGCGCGGAGCGTCGATCCAGTCGTTGGACCACCCGACGGAGAGCTGGCCGGTGCCGACTGCCACCGCGACCATCGCGATCGTGACGCCGTCGGAGCCGAGGGCGGCGGCAAGGGCGGCGGCAAGGGCGGTCACGACGGCAGCCGGAGCGGCGTGGCTCGCGAGCACGAGGCCGCGGGCCAGGCGGCGGGCTTCCTTGCCGGACGGCATGGACGGCACGCTAGTCGCGCTGCGGCCTCGCCGCGCGGTCGGTCGGGTCCTGCGTCACGATGCTGGGATGTCGTGTGTCGTCGCGGTCGAGCCCGTTCTGCCAGAGAACGTGTACGCCCAGGAGGCGATCACCGCAGTGGTGGGGCCGCTGGTGGCGCCGGATCCGGCACGGACCGCGCTGCTGCGCCGTCTCCACGCGAGCGCCGGGGTTGACCACCGGCACCTGGTGCTGCCGCTTGAGGAGTACGCGGGTCTGCACTCCCTTGGCGCGACCAACGCGGTCTTCGTCCGCGAGGGCGCTCTGCTGGCCGAGCGTGCGTGCCGGCGGGCGCTGGCCGCCGCCGGGCTCGAACCGGGGGACGTCGACCACGTGTTCGCCACCTCGGTGACCGGGGTCGCCGCACCGTCGCTTGACGTGCTGCTCGCCGAGCGGCTCGGTCTGCGGAGCGACGTGCGGCGCACGCCGTCGTTCGGCCTCGGCTGTGCCGGTGGCGCCGGCGGGCTGGCCCGCGTGCACGACCATCTGCTGGGCCGGCCGCGCGACGTATCCCTTCTGGTGTCCGTGGAGCTCTGCTCCCTGACCCTTCAGCACGCCGACGACTCCACGGCCAACATGGTGGCCTCCGGGCTGTTCGGCGACGGTGCGGCAGCCGCCGTCGTCGTCGGAGCGATGCACCCGCTGGCGCTGCAGCGGTCGACCCGCGGCGCAGCGCACCGGGCTGACGGCGCGCGGCGCATGGCCACGGTGATCGACACGCGCTCGCGGCTGTACCCGGGCACAACGGACGCGCTCGGCTGGGAGGTGCGCGACACCGGGTTCGCGATAGTGCTCTCCGCCGGGCTGCCGGACCTCTTGCGCGCGCACCTGCTCGCGGACGTGAAGGGCTTGCTCGCCGAGCACGACCTGACCCCGGCCGAGGTGCCCACCTGGGTGGTGCACGCGGGTGGTCCCCGCGTGATCGATGCCGTGCGTGACGCCCTCGGGCTGTCGGAGGACGCCGTCCGGGAGAGTCGGGCGAGCCTCGCCTGCGCGGGCAACCTCTCGTCGGCGTCCGTGCTCGACGTCCTGGCAAGGACTCTCGCGCAGTCCGACGCCCCGCCGGGTTCGCCCGCCGTGCTCATGGCCTTCGGTCCGGGCGTCTCGTGCGAGCTCGTGCTGCTGAACCTGGAGGACCGCTGAGATGCTGGGGTTCTATGTCGCTCTGGTGGGTGCTACGGCGGTCGAGCGTCTTGCCGAGCTCGTCGTGTCGAACCGCAACGCCTTGTGGTCGTTCGCCCGTGGCGGTGTCGAGTCGGGGCGGGGGCACTTTCCGGCGATGGTGGTACTGCACAGCGGGCTGCTGGTGGCGTGCGTCGTCGAGGCCGTGCTTGCCGACCGGCCGTTCCTGCCGTGGCTCGGCTGGCCGATGCTCGTCCTGGTGCTGGCGAGCCAGGCGCTGCGGTGGTGGTGCGTGGCGACGCTCGGGCACCGCTGGAACACCCGCATCATCGTGGTGCCGGGGCTGCCGCTCGTGTCGGGCGGCCCGTACCGGTGGATGCGCCACCCGAACTACGTGGCAGTGGTGATCGAGGGCATCGCGCTCCCGATGGTGCACACCTGCTGGGCTACGGCCCTCGGATTCACCGTGCTGAACGCGGTGCTGCTGGCCCGCTTCCGCATCCCGGCCGAGGACCGGGCACTCCGGCCGGTCCTGGGCGGGACATTGGGCGGGACGGGGTGATGAGCGTGCGCCACGGTGACGTGGACGCGGACGTCCTGGTGGTGGGTGGCGGGCCGGTCGGGCTGGGGGCGGCGATCCACGCGCGGGCCGCCGGGCTCGACGTACTGGTCGTGGACAAGCGGACGGGCACCATCGACAAGGCCTGCGGCGAGGGCCTGCTCCCCGGCGCCTTGCGCGCCGTTCAGGCGCTCGGCGGCGATCCGCCGGGCCATCCGCTCGCAGGGATCAGCTACCGGGTCCCTGGTCGGCACGCCGACCACCGGTTCGTTGCTGGGCCGGGTCGGGGCGTCCGGCGCACCGCTCTGCACGAGGCCCTGTGGAAGCGCACCGCCGACGTCGGCGCGCTGATCCTGCACGCCAGGGTCGTGGCCCTGCGCCAGGACGCCGCGGGCGTCGAGGTCGAGATCGTGCCCGGTGGCGGCGCAGACGGCATCGGCCAGGGGAGAGCCCCGGTCACGCTGCGCGCCGGCTGGGTGCTCGGGTGCGACGGTCTGCACTCCACGATTCGCCGGCTGGCGGGGCTCGACGCCGGCTCCGGGCAGCGCGGGGGCCGGCCGGAGGCCAACCGTTACGGTCTGCGCCGGCACTTTCAGGTCTCGCCGTGGACCGACCTGGTCGAGGTGCACTGGTCGCCGCACGCCGAGGCTTATGTGACGCCGGTCGGCGCCGAAACCGTGGGCGTCGCGCTGCTCGGATCTCGTGCGGTGTTCGAGGCGGGGTTCGACGCGCTGCTGCGCTCCCAGTTCCCGGAGCTCAGCGCACGGCTCGCCACCGCCGCGACCACCGGTTCGCTTCTCGGTGGGGGTCCGCTGCGCCGACGGTCGCGGCGGCGTTCCGCGGGACGGGTACGGCTGGTGGGCGACGCATCGGGCTACGTCGACGCCCTGACCGGTGAGGGGATCCGCGTGGGGCTCGCCCAGGCGGACGCCGCCGTCCGGCATCTCGGTGACGCTGAGGCCTACGAGCGTGCGTGGCGGACGGTGACCCGCGACTACCGTGCGCTCACCACAGGGCTGCTCGCCTGGGCCTCGAGTCCTGCCCGTTCGGCTATCGTGCCCGCGGCGTCGCGGGCGCCGTGGCTCTACGGCGCCGTGGTCGAGCGGCTGGCACGCTGACCCCGATTGTGGTGGCTCCCCCGTCAGGCCCAGGCAGATTGACCATGCGCTTGCTCCGGGATCGGCCCCCCGATCCCGGAGCAAGCGCATGGTCGACTCGCTGTCGTGTGCCCCGCCGGTCACGCGGCGTCGAGCGGGAGACCCACCGCGAGGTACGGGGACAGTGCGCGGAGGAAGTCGGGGGCGTCGAAGGCCGCGCCGACCGAGGCGACACCGGTGGTCAGGGTCTGCCCGGTGAGGATGCGGTCGACCGCCTCCACCGCGAGCGGCGCGCTGATGGCGTAGATGTCCTGGCCGGAGGCGGTCAGGCGGCGTTCTGCGCCGCCGGAGCGGACGAGGACGTCGACGACGAAGGTCTGTGCGGACCGGCCACGGTCGTCCACGGCGGTCGGGGCGGATGCGTTCGGGGCGGCGAGGTCCGCAGCCGCCGTCGCGGTCATGTAGGTCTGCACCTCGGGGACCGCCAGGTGGCTAGGGACGGTGACGACGTCGGCCATGGTGAACTCCCCGATGACCTGCTGGGGTCCGAGAGGTTCCGGGAACGGCCACTCCAGGGTCGGTCGCGCGTCGTCGTGGTACTCCAGCCGCCCACCCGTGAAGCGGACCCGGCGGCCGCCGCGACGGCCGTCCGAGACCGCACCGGCGGCGAGCGTGCCCGCGGTCGGGTGCCAGCTGCTGAGGCCGTAGGCCACGTGCACCTCGTCGGCCTCCGTCCAGTCGCCCGCGGCGGCCGTCACCAGCAGGTCGCCGAGCCCGCCGAAGAAGGCCATCGCCGGGAGCACGACGGTGCCTGCGGCGCGGGCACGCTCCGCGAACTGCTCGAACGTGTCGACGTTGGCCTCGATCTCGGCCGCGACGTCGACATACGGGATCCGGGCACGTAGCGCCGCCTCGACCACGGGCGCGACGGTCGAGGCGAAGGGGCCCGCGCAGTTGATAACGGCGACCGCGTCGTCGAGCGCGCGGTCGAGCGATGCGGGGTCGTCGACCGACGCCTGGCGCACCTCGAGGCCGGGCAGAGCGGCGGACAACGCCGACAGCTTGGCGGGGTCGCGACCGATGAGGAGCGGGACGTGTCCCCGCTCGAGCAGCTCGGCGACCACAAAGCGCCCGGTGTGCCCGTAGGCACCGAAGACCGCCACGTTCCGTTCCGTTGTCATGTCTGCTCCTGTGCTCGATGAATGCTCGATGAAGTTGCCGTACGACGATCCTGCCGCCGGCTTCGGTCGGTGCCCAGTGTCCAGAACGACACGATGCATACACTTTCGGACATGACCACCGCTCCGCGCTCCGTCGCGATCGCCGCCACCGATGGGATGCTCCACTTCGAGCTGGCCATCGCCTTCGAGGTCTTCGGCTCCGCACCGGACGCCGTACCCGGACCCTGGTACGACGTCACGGTGTGCGGTACGCATGCCGTCCGGGCCGGGTACTTCATGGTCGAGCCGGACTGCGGGCTCGACCGGCTGGCGCACGCCGACACGGTGATCGTGCCCGCGGTCATCGACGTCGACCAGGCACCGCCGGACGACCTTGTCGAGGCGGTACGTGCGGCCCACCGGGCCGGCGCGCGGGTCGCGTCTCTGTGCACGGGCGCCTTCGTCCTGGCGGCCGCGGGACTGCTGGACGGGCGGCGCGCGACCACCCACTGGGCCCATGCGCAGGAGCTCGCCACGCGCTATCCCCAGGTGACGGTCGATCCCGACGTGCTCTACGTCGACGAGGACACGGTCCTGACGTCCGCGGGCAAGGCCGCGGCGATGGACCTGTCCCTGCACCTGGTCCGCCGCGACCACGGGTCGACGATCGCCAACGTGGTCGCCCGCCGCCTGGTCGTCCCCCCGCACAGGGCAGGCGGCCAGTCACAGTACGTCGCGACACCGGTGCCCGCGCGGGACGGGCACGCGCTGGCAGGCCTGCTGCCCTGGATCGTGCAGCGGCTCGATCAGCCGCTCACCGTCGAGGACCTCGCACGCCAGGCGAGCATGAGCTCGCGCCACCTGGCCCGCAACTTCCACGCGGTCACCGGCACCACGCCGTTGCAGTGGCTGCTCACGCAGCGGATCGGGCGCGCGCAGGAGCTGTTGGAGACCACGGACGACGGGATCGACGCCATCGCGTCCGCGGCGGGCATGGGGACGGCGACGACGTTGCGCCGCCACTTTCAGCGAGCGGTCGGCGTCGCGCCGGACACCTACCGGCGTACCTTTCGCGGCTGAGGGAGGCACTCGGTCGGTCCGTCGAACAGCAAGCACACCGCCGGCGCCACGTACCCAGCCCAGGACGAGCGAGCTCGTGCCTGCGGTTGACCTTATGGCTGCTGCAACGTCGATCCTGGATCCATGCTCTCCATCAGCGACTTCAGCGAGATGTGCTACCTGTCGCCCCAGACTCTGCGCTACTACCACTCCGAAGGGTTGCTGGTCCCGGCCGACGTCGACCCGCAGACCGGCTACCGCTCGTACACCTTCGAGCAGGTCGAACAGGCGATGCTGGTCACCAGCCTGCGCGGCACGGGTATGACCATCAAGCTCAGCTGTCGATCTTCCTCCCGGGCAAGAGCTCGTTGGCCAAGTTCGCCACCGCGGTCTCGCGCCTGACGAGGCATCCACTCGAAGGCGCTTTTGCCGACCTTTCCCGGATGCGGCAGGTGCTGCGCGGCGACTGCGTCGAGACGGCCATGGCCGTACGACAGCTCGACGAGGGCGACATGACCGGATGACTTGTACGCGAGACCTGCTCGGTCAGTCGGTCGTCCGCGTGTCCGGCAGGATGCCGGACAGCAGCAGGCCTCCGACGGCCAGCCCCATCCGTTGTTGGGGCAGCTCGGGGGAGTGATAGTAGGTGCCGGTCACCGTGAGCCTCTCCCCGGGTCGGAGCTCGTGCGCCTCATCGGAAGCGTTGTGTGACCCGTGCGTATGCAAGAGGTAAGCGCCGGCGGTCTGCACCCACACCTCGGGCGGCTCGAGTCGCTCGGTGGCGACGAATACCTCCGCGCTGAGCTTGTGATCGAGGTAGCCGGAGTCGTCGAGGGGCCGTGTGCTCGTGATCCCGTGGAGCGTCGCCTCGATCCCGCCGACCGCGACCTTCCTACCGAGCGGCACGTCAAGGGCGATCATGCTCGACTGCGCCAGCACCGCGGGACCATACGTCGCCTCAGGCGTGTCGAACGACAGCGCGCTCAGCCCGCGCGGGAGACGTGGCCTTGTGCTGCCCAGACCGTTGTCGACGCCGGCGAGTTCCGCACCGCTCACGGCGTCTGCGAGCAGTACGGCCAGCTCCGACGCGGCAGTCCGAGTGTCACGCCGGACGGCTTCCCATGCTCGGAACCAGCGCGGATCGGGGGTCTGAAATCTCTCGAGCCAGGTGATCTCCCCGAACTCGCCGGCGGCGATCCGCTTACGGGATTCCTCCGCAGGCTGCTCGTGACGGACGTGGTTTCGCGTGACGGCGTCGCCGACATGTAGATCGAGCTTCCGCCAGGCATCGCGTGCCTTTGTGAGGTTGCCCCGCTTGAGCTCGGTCAGGAGCAGCTGGCGTTCCGCAATCGCGGCTTGGACGGGCGTCGTCGCGGCGTGGGCGGCGTCCATGAGGCTGGAAGCAGCGTCATCGAGGTCGGTCTGGTTCTCACCAGGCGCGTGCTCGGGCATCGCGGACTGCTTGAGCAGCCGCGTTCCGTTGCTCAGGGAGACGGTGTAGTGCTGTTCGAGCACGGCGTTCATCTGCCGCTCGAGCGAGATGAGGCGGGACTGCGACTGTTCGACCTGAGCGAGCAGGCCGAGGACACCCGCGGCGAGGCCGCCTGCGTCGTCTCCCGCAAGCGCTCCGACGAGACGACGCGCGCCGACCTGCGCCACCATCAGGGCGAGGGCGCTCAGCGGTTCCACCCTTGTGAGTGTGCCACCTGCGAGCTCGGCGTCGGAGCCGCGGCGTCAAAGTTCACCACCCGGAACAGGAACACCGTGGGGTGGGCCGGCGGCGATGGCGCAGATGCCCGTGCAGCGTCACATGCGGGCGCGCAGCACGTCGACCTCGCAGCCCGGCGCGGCCGGGTCGAAGCCGTGCTCGACCAGCCACCGGATCGCCAGCAGGCTTCGCAGCGACCACCACGCGCGGATCACGTCGAGGTCGACGTCTGTGCCGTAGCCGGCGACGACGTCGCCGAGGTGCTCCTCGTGCCCGAGCGTCAGTATGGCGAGGTCGAACAGGGCGTCGCCCCGGCTCGCCTCGGACCAGTCGATCACGCCGGTGACCTCGTCGCCGTCGACGAACACGTGGGCGAGCTGCAGGTCGCCGTGCGTGAACACCGGTGTCCACGGCCGGAGCGCGGCCTGGGCGACCTGGCGGTTGCGGGTGACCAGGTCGGTGGGAAGTACACCGTTCGTGACGAGCCACTCGCACTCGCCGTCGAGCTGCGCTGCGAACTCGTCGACGCTCCGGCCGGGCCATGGCGGCAGTGGGGAGTCGTGCAGCTTCCGTACGGCGGCACCCGCGGCGGCCCACGCCGCCGACGACGCGGGCGACGGCTCGCCGAGGCGGCCGAGCGCGGTCCCGGGGAGCGCGGCGAGCGCGAGCACGGGCGGCTTGCGCCAGAGGATCTCAGGGGTCGGGATCGGCACTATCGCCATCGCCTCGACCTCGACGTCGGTGCGCGTCTGGTCCGCGTCGATCTTCAGGAACACGTCGCCGACGCGCAGGGTCGCGCACGCCTGATGAGCGACGACGACCTTGACCTCTTCCACGTCGGCCATTGTCGCGGGGATGACCACCGACGTCACCGGTTTATTGCGATGGCCAAGTTCGCCACCGCGCTCTCACGCCCGACGTGCGGATCACGGACGCGCACCTTGACCACCTGCACAAGGGGTGGCAAACTCCGCGAATGGTGACGCAAACATCGGTGTTCGCGCCAGCCTGAGCCCGCGACGTCTACGTGGG
Organism: uncultured Actinomycetota bacterium; assembly: GCA_963850545.1. Taxonomy (GTDB): domain Bacteria; phylum Actinomycetota; class Actinomycetes; order Actinomycetales; family Cellulomonadaceae; genus Promicromonospora. The sequence continues at coordinate 236,153 of CAWKLP010000001.1, forward strand.
CCGAAGCGTCGGCTGATAGACGTGCTCGATCCTGTCCGCAACGATGCGTGAGGAACCCAGACCATGAGTGTTCGACGTACCAGTCGCAGGTCGGTGGCGTCCGCCGCGATCGTCCTGTCCGTAGCCCTGGTGGCAGGTGTGGTTCCGGCCGCAGCCGCGGACGTGCCGACCGTTCCCGACCCGATCGACTACGTGGCCTATCCGGCAGTGTCCGACCCGGGTTCCTCGTCGGGCAGCTACTTTCGGCCGCACTGGTACGACACCGAAGGCCGCCACATCCAGGCCCATGGCGGTCAGATCGTCACCCGCACCTCCGACGAGCTCGGCGTCGAGGCGGGCGACACCACCGCCGTCGACGAGAACGGCACCACCGTCTACTACTGGTACGGCGAGGACCGGTCCAACGGCTACTACGAGAGCCCGGGCGTCTCGCTGTACACCTCGACCGACACCTTCAACTGGACGAACGAGGGCGTGGTGATGCGCTCGGTCACCGCACGCGAGGAGCTGGAGTCGGAGTACTTCGACGCGCTCTACGACACGGTGGCCGACGACGGCACGCCGCGCACCGAGCGCATCGACGAGATCTTCTACTACCTCAACGTGCGGGCCACCACCGACGCGGGCGGGGCACAGCTCACCGCGATCTTCGAGCGGCCGAAGGTGCTCTACAACGAGGGCACCGACAAGTGGGTGATGTGGTGGCACTCCGACGGGAGCATCACGCCCGGCGGCAGCACGTACGCACGGTCGTTGGCAGCCGTCGCCGTCGCAGACTCGCCCACGGGCCCCTTCGAGCTCCAGGGTGCCTACCGCCTCTACAACGAGCCGACCTACCAGACCGCGTGCAACATGCCCAGCGCCGTCCCGGGCCAGGCCCGTGACATGACGGTGTTCCAGGACACCGACGGCACCGCGTACGTCGTGTACTCCTCGGAGGAGAACCGCAGCCTCTACATCGCGCGGCTCAACGACGAGTACACGAACGTCGAGCGGACCACCACGCAGGACGAGATCGGCGTCCAGTACTCGGCCGACGGACAGTACCCGCGGATCTGGGCGGACGGCACCGAGGGCGCCCCGGTCGCGGGTGAGGACTACAGCATCGTGCGCCGGTGCGGAATCCTGGAGGCGCCGGCGGTCTTCGTGTACGACGGCAAGTACTACACGGTCGCGTCCGGCGCTACGGGCTGGTCGCCCAATCCGGAGACGTACTACACCGCCGACTCGATGCTCGGTGCGTGGATCCGCGGGGTCGACCCGGACGACGAGTACGAGGGCGTCCCGTACAACACGATCCCGGAGGGCGGCGACGGTCTGCTGTCGGTCGGCGACTCGCGTAAGACGAGCTTCGGGTCGCAGTCCACGAACGTCTTCCCGCTCGACGCGGCGAGCGGCAAGTTCGTCTACATGGGCGACCGATGGAACGCCGGGGCCGCCGACTCCACGTACGTCTGGCTGCCGATCACGATCGGCGAGGGCGGGCGCCTCGAGATGCGCAACCCCACCAACGAGGACGCTCGCTGGGCCGACGGCTGGACCGACGGGTACTGGGACGACAAGGGTGCGGGCCCGTATATCTGGGAGGTTACCGACGACCGGCTCCCCGCGACCGTCCGCACCAACGACGACCTGACGGAGGTGCTGCCCGACACCGTGGAGGTCACCGCGAACGGCGCCGCCACCGACGTCGCCGTGACGTGGAGCCCGACCGTCGTCCGGGCGGCGGGTCCGCAGACGATCACGGGCACGCTCGCCGGTGACGACGAGTTCACGGCCGGCCGGACGTTCGAGCGCACCGTCGACGTCGTCGCGCACGGGGTGCACAACCTCGCGCCGTCGGCCACGGTCACGGCGTCGTCCCGGCAGGAGCTCGCGGCCAGCACCGTCGACGGAAATCTCGGCAAGGGCTGGGACGACTGGGCGGCCGGGGGCAACCACCCGCGGAACAGCACACTCGACTACGCGTGGTCCGAGCTGCGCGCGCCGCAGGAAGTGGTGGTCCACCTGTACAAGGACGGCACCACCGCGACCTGGCCGTCGCGGATCGCGGTCGAGTACCAGGACACCAACGGCGACTGGCAGACGACGGATGTCGCGGCCGACGTCGCGCAGGACGCCTCCGGACCCGCGCCCGTAGTCCGGCTGGACACCTCGTCCGTCCCGCCCACGACCGCCGTCCGCCTGCGGCTGACGACCGGGACGGTCACGTGGCAGGCAGTCGGGGAGGTCGAGATCCTCGGGCTCGCGCCGACGTCGGCCACCGACCTCGCGACCCTGACCGTGGAGGGCGAGCCCGTCGAGGGCTTCGACCCGGCGGAGTGGGACCACACCGTCCTCACGACCGGCCCCGAACCCGTCGTCACGGGAACCGCGAGCGATTCCGCCGTCACGGTCTCGGTCGACCCCGCCACCGCGGAGCGCCCGTTCGCGTACGTGACCGTCACCGCGCACGAGGGCGGCAACGCCGTCGCCGAACGGGTATACCTCGTGCGCGTCCTGCACCCTGGCAGCGACGCCCGGCTGTCGGGCCTCGCGATCGATGGCGTTCCCGTCGTGGGCTTCGACGCAGGGACCTTCGGGTACCAGGTCGGGTCCGGGCCGTGGGGACCCGTCCCCGAGGTGACCGCGGACCCGGTCCAGGGCGACGCCACCGTGGTGGTCGACGCAGACCAGACGGCCGCGCGCGTGACCGTCACCGCGCCCGACGGGCACACGGCGCGCACTTACACGGTCAGGTTCACCGCCTCCGGGTGCGCCGACGACGAGGTAGGCGCTCCGTGGTACTCGGCTGCGCTGGCGACCCGCCCCGCGTCCTTCTGCGAAGGGGACGGGGCCTCGTTCCGCATCTCCGACTCGGACGAGGGCCTGTGGACCAGCAAGGACAACCTCAGCGTCGTCTACCAGGCCGACCGGCTGCCGGTCGGCGGGTCCGTCCAGACCTATGTCGCGGACCTGGCCCGTGGGGGCAGCTCCGACCCGCGCAGCGGCCTCGTCGTCCGCAACGACCTGTCGGTCGCCGGCAAGGGCAGCGCCGACGGGTACGTCGACCTCGTGACCAGCCCGTCGGGCGCGTACCTCCAGTGGGACTCGAACGGCAACGGTTGGCTCGACAGCGAGGGCAGCAAGGTCGCGCTCGCGACGGCGCCCGTCTACCTCCGCCTCGAGCGCACCAGCGAGACCACGATGACGGGCTACTACCGCACCTCGCCCGAGCGGCCGTGGACGCAGGTCGGTACGGCGCCGCTGACCACCCCCGACACCCGGCTGGACGGCGGCGTCACAACGACCGCGAACAGCGCCCAGGCCACGTCGACGGGGACGTTCCTGCGCACGCGGTTCTGGGACGAGCCCGACGCGGCCGACCCGGTGCGTGTCGGCACGGTGGCGCGAACGACGCCCGCGCTGCCGGAGACGGTCGGCGTCACGCTCGTCGAGGGCGGCCGGACCACGGCCGCCGTCGACTGGGAGCCGGTCGAACCGGCCGCGTACGCCGAGGCCGGGACGTTCACGGTGAACGGCTCGGTCGAGGGGACCGGGCTCTCCGCGGTCGCCACGGTGACGGTCGCGCCCTGGCCGGTGTACGGCGTCGTCGGGCGGGAGACGACGTTCACCGCGGGCGGCTTCGCTCCCGGCGAGACGGTGTCCGTCGAGCTGCGGTCCAGCCCGAGGACGGGGAAGCCGCTGCCGCTCGGCGAGGTGACCGCGACGGACGGGGGCACGGTCACCCCGCGCTTCGTCGTTCCTCGGGTGCGCGATGGAAGCCACTGCCTGGTGCTGCGGGGTGCGGAGTCGGGTACCGAGCTGGTGCTCAAGATCGTGGTGCGCCGCCACTGAGCACATGTGTGGCAGCGTGGGCCCGGTGGATGATGCAGCACTGATTCTTGACGACCTGGTCGCCCTGCGGCGGCGGATCCATCAGCACCCCGAGGTCGGGCTCCACCTGCCGCAGACGCAGGCGGCTGTGCTGGAGGCGCTGGACGGGCTGCCGCTGGAGATCACCACCGGTACGGGGCTCAGCTCCGTGGTCGCCGTCCTGCGCGGGGACCTCCAGTCACCGGACCTCCCGGGGCCGACGGTGCTGTTGCGCGGCGACATGGACGGCCTGCCTGTCGTGGAGGACTCGGGGGAGGCGTTCGCCTCGACCACGGGCACGATGCATGCGTGCGGGCATGACCTGCACGTGGCCGGTCTGGTCGGGGCCGCCTGGCTGTTGAGCGCCCGGAAGGCCGAGCTGGCGGGCAACGTCGTCTTCATGTTCCAACCCGGCGAAGAGGGCCCGGGCGGCGCGCTGCCGATGATCGAGGAGGGCGTCCTGGATGCGGCCGGCACACCCGTGGACGCCGCGTTCGGCATCCACGTCACGGGCCTGTACGACAAGGGGCTGTTCGTCTCCAAGCCGGGCCCGGCTTGGGCTGGAGTCAACCTCTTGAACGTGACCGTCCACGGCAAGGGCGGCCATGGCTCGTCTCCCTGGACGGCGGTCGACCCGGTGACCGTCGCAGCCGAGATCGTGATGGCGCTGCAGTCCTACACGACTCGGCGCATCAACGTGTTCGACCCGGTGGTGATCACGGTGGGCCAGCTGCACGCGGGCACGGCGTCCAACGTCATCCCGGCCACGGCCGAGCTCACGGCGTCCGTTCGTACCCTGTCGAGCGCGTCGCTGACGCAGCTGACGCTCGAGCTTCCGCGGCTCGTCGAGGGCATCGCCGCCGCCCACGGTTGCACCGCCGACGTCGACGTCCAGCCGGAGTACCCGGTGACGGTCAACGACGCCGACATGTGGGACCACGCAAAGACTGTCCTGGCGGGCATGTACGGGCCTGACCGAGTCCTCGAGCGGTCCGAACCGATCATGGGGGCGGAGGACTTCTCCTACGTCCTGGAACGAGTACCCGGGTGCTTCATCCAGCTCGGCGCCCGGCCCGACGACGTCCCGGCAGACGGCGCGCCGTCCAACCATTCCGCGACGGTCCGGTTCGACGACGCCGTGCTCGGCGAGCAGGCGGCGGCACTCGCCGAGCTGGCGGTCACGACCCTGACATCGTTGATCGGGGTGCGCGGTGGGGGCGCAGGTGGGACGATCGGCTGACGGGGGGCTCGACCGTCCCGAGAGGATGATGATCACGATGACCGCGTTCACGGTCTGGAAGTTCGACGATCCCGCGGGCGCCGAATCGGCCGCTGCGAACCTCAAGCAGGCGGCGTCGGACGGGTTGATCACCGTGGTCGACCACGCCGTGGTGTCCTGGCCCGTCGGACAGGCGACCCCGACAACCAAGCAGGCGCACGACAGCGAGTGGCGCGGCACCGGACTGGGCGCGTTCTGGGGGCTGCTGCTCGGCACCCTGTTCTTCGTGCCGATCATCGGCGCTGCTGCCGGTGCGGCGATCGGCGCCCTGGCCAGGCACACCGAGGCCGTCGGCATCGACCGGACACAGCTCGAGACGATCCGGGAGCAGGTCACAGTTGGCACGTCCGCCCTGTTCGCCGTGACCCAGGACGGGGACCTCGACCGCGTCGGCGAGCGGTTCCACGGCATGCGCGGCAAGCTGATCGCGACCAACCTCACCGAGGCGGAGCGGTCCACCTTGCTGGAGACGTTCGGCCCCTGACGCGCCCGTCAAGGCTGGTCAGGGACACGCGGTCCGGCCCTGAGTGCCCGACTGAATGCCGGGACCACAGGAGAGGGCATGATCATGGACTCTCAGGGTGACTGGACGACCGCGCGTCGGATGTGGCTGTGGCCGGTGGCGATTCTGGTCGGCTTCCCGATCGGGGGGTTCGTTGCCGACCTGGTCGTGAACGGAGTCGACTCCGTGGGAGCGGCACTCGCCGAGGGGCTCATCGCGGGCGCAATCATCGGAGCGGCTCAGTGGTTCGCCTTGCGGAAGTGGATCTCGTGGCTCTGGATCCCGGCTACGTGTGCTGGATTGGCCCTGGGCCTGACCGCGGGAGCAGCACTTGTCGACTACGGGATCGGTCGAGGAGACATCGTCCTCATGGCAGCCGTCACCGGCGTTGGCGTAGGGGCGCTGCAGGCGCTGGTCCTCGCGCGACATACGATTCGCGGCGCGTTTTGGTGGGGGGTCGCGAACCCGCCTGCCTGGGCGCTTGGCTGGTACATCACCTCGTACGTGATCACCCGAAACATCGATGAGCGGTTCCCGGTCTTCGGCGCGGGCGGAGCACTCGTCTTCGGGCTGCTGACCTGGCCGCTCCTTGCGGTCCTGCTTCGTAGGGCGTCCGGAGCTCAGGGAGCGACGGGCGAGGCCGCCCAGTGAGCACAGCACGCGTCGCCGGCGCATTTCTCATCGTTCTGCCCCTAGCGTTCAATCTTTGCTTCTTCCTGCTCGCGCGAAGCTTCGACTACCCGGACATCCTGCGACGCCCTACTTCGGAGGTGCTTGCCCGGTTCCGCGCAGGTGGTGCCCGTCTCCTGCTGCTGTGGTGGACCTTCGCGTTGACCGCGGTGTTGCTCGTGCCCTTGTCTGTCCTGCTTGCGGCCGCTCTCGTTGACGTCAACCGGGCGGTACTGGTGCTCGCAGCGACGACGGGCGTGCTGGCAGGGGTCGTGCAGTTCCTGGGACTGATCCGCTGGCCGTTCCTGGTGCCCTACCTCGCACGCGCCGATGTTGATGCGAGCCCGGCGGGTCGCGAAGCCATTGACATCGTGTTCCAGTCGTTCAACCGCTACCTCGGAGTCGCCGTCGGCGAGCACCTCGGCTACCTCTTCACAGGCGCCTGGAGCGTCCTGTCCGGCATCGCTCTGATTCAAGCCACGAACACGCCGGGATGGCTCGGTGTTGCCGGGATCGTCGTAGGCGGCCTGTTGATGATGTGTTCGCTGGAGTTCGTCGGCGCCTTCGAGCAGGAGGGCTGGAAGCTGGCCGCGATGTTGACCCCCATCGCATATGTCGCTTGGTCCGTCTGGCTGGTGGCCGTCGGCGTCGTCCTGATCTTGTAGTCGTCACCAAGTGGCTCAAAGGGCCGCCGCCGGACTGGGCTGAGGTGTCCGGCGGTAGACTCCAGGTTCTCCGGCGATCAAGCAAGGCCGGCGAACATGCCCCGCATGGGTTCACGGAGACCCCCGGCGGCGTGTCACCATCGGCGTGAGCACGGGGCCGCGGGCGGCGCAGGCGTGGACGCTGCGCGGTGACCCGGCGGCCGATCGGAGCGCCTGGCCCGGGCTACCTGCCCTCACGGGCCGGTTGTCCGACGTTCGACCGGTCCTGGGCGCGCGGGCGTGACACGGCGCGTAGCGCCGCAGTCGCGGTGCGGATGCTGCGAAGGAGGAGATGTGGCACGAGCAGGCCAACGCGGGTCCGGTCGCGCGCGCACCGGACTCCGGCGCCCAGCGCCGCCGCGCCCCGCGTCCCGCCGAGCAGGGGATCATCCCGGTGCTCGCCGAGGTCGCCCGCGAGGTCGACGACGCCGTGCAGCGACCGCCGACGCGCCCGGCGGTGCGCACGAAGTTCCAGGTCGTGGCGCTGCTCGTGCGCGAGGAGCGGGCCCGGGTGAGGGCCGACGGCGCCCTGACCGAGTCGCGGCGGACCGAGCAGCTCAAGCGGCTCGACGGGGTGGCGACGCTGCTGGCCAGGACCGCTGCCCGGGACACCTCGCTGCTCGAGCTGCTCGCCGAGGATGCCCGGGTCTCCGACGCGGCGCGCGCCTACAAGGCGACCCTGATGCGCGCCGGCGGACTGGAGCCGCCCGAGGAGCCCGCGCCCGCCGCGCCGGCCGCGCCGGCGCCCGGCGCCGCGACGCGGGTGGTGCCCCGGTCGGTGATCTCGCGCCAGCTGGCGAACCCGTTCCTCGCCCCGGACTTCGAGGCCGCGGCCGAGCGGACCGGCTCCGCGAGGCCCGCCGACTGGCCGGCTGGGAGCTGCTCGAGCCGCTCTTCCGGTCCTTCGAGCGCGCCGCCACCGGCGCACCCGCCTGCATGCCGCTGCCCGAGGCCCGCTCGGTGTCCGCTCCCGCACGGCCGGGAGCTGATGCCGCACCAGGCCCAGGTCGTCGCGGCGACGGCCCGCGGGCATCGCACGTTCCTGCTCGCCGACGAGCCCGGGCTCGGCAAGACCGCCCAGGCGCTGCTCGCCGCCCAGGCGGCCGACGCCTACCCGCTGCTGGTCGTGGTGCCCAACGTGGTGAAGACGAACTGGGCGCACGAGGTCGGGCTGTGGACGCCGTTCCGTCGGTCGACGGTGGTCCATGGCGACGGCGACCGGGTCGACGGGTTCGCGGACGTCGTGATCGTGAACTACGAGCTCCTGGACCGGCACGTCGGCTGGCTCGGCGACCTCGGCTTCCGCGGCATGGTCGTCGACGAGGCGCACTTCATCAAGAACAAGAGCTCCCAGCGCTCCCAGCACGTGCTGGCGCGTCTCCGAGCGGATCCGCGCCCGCACCGCCCGGCCGCTGCTGATGGCGCTCACCGGCACCCCGCTGATCAACGACATCGAGGACTTCCGGGCGATCTGGCAGTTCCTCGGCTGGATCGACGACACGAAGCCGCTCGGCCGCGCTGATGACCGCCCTCGAGGACACCGGGCTCACCCCGGCCGACCCGGGGTTCTACGCCGCCGCGCGGACCAGCGTGATCGACATGGGCATCGTGCGTCGCCGCAAGGTCGACGTGGTCGCCGACATCCCCGCCCGCCGGGTGGCGGACCTGCCGGTCGAGCTCGACGGCGCGGCGGCCGCTCGATCCGCGCCGCCGAGGCCGCGCTCGCCGCGCCGGATGGTCGGCCGCTACCGGTCCGCCGTGGAGGCGCGCGCCGGCGGCGGCCGGCGTGGACGGGATCGACCACGACCTCGTCCGCCGGGTGGCGGCGGCGGAGCTCAAGGACTCGAGCTCGAAGGCCAGCGGCGAGAACGTGTTCACGATGGTCCGCCGGATCGGCCAGGCCAAGGCCGGGCTGGCCGCCGACTACGCCGCGCAGCTGGCCCGCAACGTCGGCAAGGTCGTGTTCTTCGCCAAGCACGTCGACGTGATGGACCAGGCCGAGCAGACCTTCGCCGACCGCGGCATCGGCTACGCCTCGATCCGCGGCGACCAGACGACGAGGACGCGCAACAAGAACATCGCCGCGTTCGTCGACGACCCCGACGTGCAGATCGTCGTGTGCTCCCTGACGGCCGCCGGCGTGGGGCTGAACCTCCAGGTCGCCTCCAACCTGGTGCTGGCCGAGCTGTCCTGGACCTACGCCGAGCAGACCCAGGCCATCGACCGGATCCACCGGATCGGCCAGGACGAGCCCGTCACCGCGTGGCGGATCATCGCCGCGCAGACCATCGACTCCAAGATCGCCGAGCTGATCGACAGCAAGTCGGGGCTGGCCGCCCGGGCGCTGGACGGGGCCGGCGACGAGGACGTCGCATCGTCCACGGACGTCCAGCTCGAAGCCCTGGTCGCGCTGCTCACCGACGCGCTCGCCGCCGAGGGCATCGCCTGAGCCACCGGACTACCACCGCCTGATGACGATCTGCCGCCGGGCAGGACCAGAGAACTGACGGTGCCGGGTCGGCACGACGATCGAGATCGTGCGCCGACCCGGCACCGAGCGTTCAACGTGCCGGGGACGGTTCCGTCGGGACGCCCAGGACGTGGCGGGTGAGGGCGTCGAGGACGGTGAGGCCGTCGGCCGAGAGGACCGACTCCAGGTGTCCCTGGACCGAGGCGACACCCGGGCCGCGCAGAGCCGTGAGCACGCCGTCCGTGTCGATGGACGGTTCCAGGGCGAGCCGTGCGACGGGGTTGTCGGCGGCGGCAGCGGCAATCGTGGTCAGCTGCGCGCCGAAGGTGTTGTAGTAGCCGACGGCGGCCGTGGTCCCGAACACGTCGGCGTCGAGCCGGACGCCCTGACGAGGCGCCGGCAGCGCGCGGATCGGGAAGCCGGCGAGCCCGGCGAGCACCTGGTGGCTGAGGCAGACCGCGAGCAGCGGGCGACCGGCGGCGATCCGCTCGTGGATCCGCCGGGTGATGGCTGCGATGCGCGGGTCCTGCTGGTCGCGTGGGTCGCCCGGCCCCGGGCCGAGGACGACGAGGTCGTCCGCGAGCACGTCGTCGACGGCGTCCCACCGTTCTACGCGGGCGTTCATGCCGAGATGGCGCAGCTGGTGGGCGAGCATCGTCGTGAACTGATCCTCGTGGTCGACCACGAGGACGTTCCGGCCGGTCAGCGCTGAGGTCTCCGCGGGTTCGCGCAGCGTCGCGGACGGGCCCCCTGGTCCGGCGTGGGCGGCGTTCTGCGGACGGACCCAGAACTCGGCGAGCTGGCCGTTGCGGGCGGCCAAAGCCTCGGCGACGCCGGGCTGCGCGTTCAGGTCGACGACGGCGTCGGGCCCGGCCCCGCGCGGCACGAGCCCGAGCGACGCAAGCACCCCTGCCGCCTTGGCCCGCGTCTCCGCGACCTCGTGCTCGGGGACGGAGTGACGTACGAGGGTCGCTCCGGCCGGGACGGTCACGCGGCCGCCGTCGTGCAGGTAGGCCGTGCGGATGAGGATCGGGGCGTCGAGCGAGTAGCTCACGGGGCCGGACGGGGTGTGCTCGGCAGGGTTGCCACGGGCGCCGTCGGGCTCGAACAGGGCGAGGAAGCCCGAGTAGTAACCGCGGGGGCGCGTCTCGTGGCGGGTGATGACCGTGCAGGCGTTCTCCATGGGAGATCCGGTTACGGTGGGCGCGAACATCGTCAGGCGCAGCGCCTCGCGCGGGTCGAGGGTGGTTCGGCCCTCCAGCAGGTACTCGGTGTGGCTGAGGCGGGCCATCTGCTTGAGGTACGGGCCGACGATGCGCCCGCCGTCGGGGCAGAGCGCGCTCATCATCTTCATCTCCTCGTCGACCACCATGAAGAGCTCCTCGTTCTCCTTGGTGTCGCGCAGGAACTCGAGGACGCCTTCGCGCGTGGGGCCCGTCGCGGGGTGGCGGTAGGTGCCGCTGATCGGGTTCATCCGGGCCACGCCGTCGTGCAGCGTCAGGTGCCGCTCGGGCGTGGCCCCCGCCAGGGACAGCGCCTCTGTACTCGCCGCGGGTGCCGGGGCGTGCACCGCGAAAGTCCAGTACGAGCCGACCTCGTGCGTGAGCAGAGCACGGAACCACGAGGCCAGCGTGGGAACGGTCGCCGCGTCGGTGCGGGCCTCGAAGCGGCGCATCACGACGAAGTTGGCGCCGGCGCCCTGCCCGATCTCGTCGTCGATGACGCGGCGCACGATGCCTGCGTACTCCTCGTCGGGGATGTCGAAGCCAAGCGGCTCGGCAGCTACGGGCTCGGGAGGGAGAGCGGCGACGGCGGCGGACAGGGGGACCCGCTCCGACTCGCGCACGACGATGCAGCGCAGCGGGGCACCGTCGTCGTGCACGGTGAACCCGCGCTCGCGAGCCTGGCGGAACGGGACGACGGCGAGCACGGGCGCGCCGTCGAGCGGGATGTCGTGCAGGAGACCGGCGTCGACCACGTCGCCGACCAGGACCTCGACCTCTGCGCCGCCGTGGCGGCGCAGGAGCGCGAAGGGGAGCGAGCCGTCGGACGCCAGGACCCGGTCGAGGAGGGGATGCTGAGTGGCGGCGGAGCGGGGGATGCGGGACATGAGTTGCCTCTCGGTTTCGGGGTGCCCGCCCCGGACCGAGAGCCTCGTGGGAACACGAAACGACCGCCTCGGAGCGAGGCGGTCGTGGACGTGTGAGTGGATGCGTCGCGAGCCCGCCTAGTCGGTGGGCCACCAGTCCAGGCAGATCAGGTGCGACGTCATGGCCGGAACGTTAGCCGTGTCCGGGGCGGGGTGTCCACCGGGAGTCCAACAAGCTCCGTCGCGGTCGTCGGCACCCATGGTCGAGGTCGACCATGACCCAGTCGTCTTGCCGGGGTGGCCTATCGGCTGGTGCGCTCCGAGAGTTCGAACATGTTGCCCCACGGGTCGCGGAAGAACGCGAGCCTGGCGCTGATGTCATCCATGTCGAACGGAGGGTTGACGATATCGACCCCGCGCTTGCGCGGCTCGGCGAGCCCCGTCGCACCTAGACGTCGGTGTCTTCGGTGTCGAAGGCCTCCCGGTGGGCCCGGATCGCATCCTGGTTGTCTGCGGCCCAGGTGGCCAGGGCGAGAACCGGCTGGCCGAGGGTGCGTCCAAGGTCGGTGACGGCGTACTCGACGCGCGGCGGCACCTCTGCGTAGATCGTCCGGGTGACGAGGCCGTCGCGCTCAAGTGCTCGGAGGGTGAGGGTGAGCATTCGGCGGGAGATTCCCGGGACGGTGCGAAGCAGCTCGGTGAAGCGCCGAGGGCCTTCTTCGAGGATCCCGATGAGCAGCAGGCTCCACTTGTCGCCGATGCGCTCCAGCACGGACCTGAACACCTCGGGGTCGTGGTCGATGCAGAGCTTGCCCATCGAGCGGAGCGTCTCGTCGACCACGATTCCTTGACTCATGACTCTCTCCTCGTCGGTTACCGCCCGGTGACCGGGGGGCGCTTGAAGTGACCGGTTACCAGACTGTACACCAGTAACCATGAGTAACTCAGGCGGCACTAGCAGCCACATCAGTCCTGACGAGTTCGAGTTCGGGCTGGACACGCCCGTCTACGTGAGCCTTGACGAGAACGGCGAGAGGCTCGACGGCGACGTCGTCATCCGCAACACGATTGAGGAGGCGGTGCTGGCGGACCAGGTCGGCATCGACTCCTTCAACATCAGCGAGCACTACCGCACCGACTTCATGGACTCGGCCGGGGCGGTGATGCTGGCGGCGATTGCGAGCCGTACCGAGCGAATCAGACTTGGCACCGCCGTGACCGTGCTGAGCACGCAGGATCCGGTGCGGGTCTACGCGGAGTTCGCGACCCTGGACGCGATCTCGAACGGCCGGGCACAGATAGCGGTCGGTCGCGGTTCGCTCACCGACTCGTTCCCACTGTTCGGGCACGACCTGGCCAACTACGAGACCCTGTTCGAGGAGAAGCTCGACCTGTTCACGCGACTCGTCCGCGACCAGCCCGTGACCTGGTCCGGGACTGTGCGCACGTCGCTGACCGACCAGTACGTGATGCCGCCGCTGCCCGCCGGGCACCTCCCGACCTGGGTGGCCGTCGGAGGCAGCCCGCAGTCCGTGATCCGTGCGGCCCGCTACGGGCTGCCGTTGATTCTCGCCATCATCGGTGGCGACCCCGCTCGCTATGCCCCGTACGTAGAGCTCTACCACCGCGCGCTCGAACAGTACGGTCAGCCACGGCTGCCGGTCGGGATGCACTCGCACGGCTTCGTCGGGCGCACCGACCAGGAGGCCCAGGACATCCAGTTCCCGCACATCGCGGCGATGTGGGGCACCGACGACCGGCGGGCGAACCTGCGACCTACGACGAGCCACTTCGAGGACGAGGTCGCGCGCGGGTCGCTCTACGTCGGCTCGCCGCAGACCGTGGCGGTCAAGCTCGCGAAGAACATCCGGCTGCTCGGACTCTCGCGTTTCGACCTCGCCTATGCGCTCGGCCCGGTCCCGCACGAGCAGCGGATGGCCACCATCGAGCTCTACGGGCGCGAGGTCATCCCGAGGGTCCGCGAACTGCTCCGGACCGAGCCCGTGGCGGTGCCGGCATGACTGCGGGTACAGGCGCTGCCGTGGGAGAGGTCGAGTTCGGGCTCAACTCGTTTGGTGAGATCGCGACCGATGCCTCCGGGCGGATGCTGAGCGACGCCGAGACGGTGCGGCTGATCATCGACGAGGCAGAGCTCGCGGAGTCCGTCGGCATCGACTCCTTCAGCATCGGCGAGCACTACCGCACCGAGATGATGGACTCCGCCAACCAGGTGATCCTCGCGGCGATCGCGGGACGCACCGAACGCATCCGCCTCGGTACTTCCGTCACGGTGCTCAGCACCCAGGACCCCGTGCGCCTGTACGCGGAAGCGGCGACGCTCGACGCAGCCTCGAACGGCCGGGCCCAGCTCATCCTCGGACGCGCCTCCTCGCCCGAGTCCTTCCCGCTGTTCGGCTATGACATGGCCGACTACGAGACGCTCTTCGAGGAGAAGCTCGACCTGTTCGTGAAGCTCCTGCGCGAGCAGCCCGTCACCTGGTCGGGCACGGTCCGCTCGGCGCTCACCGAACAGTACGTCAAGCCCGCCATCGCGCCCGGCTCGATCCCGACCTGGGTCGGCGTCGGCGGGAGCCCGCAGTCCGTCATCCGCGCGGCCCGCTATCGCCTGCCACTCATGCTCGCCATCATCGGCGGTAGACCCAGCCGGTTCGCCCCCCTTGTCGACCTCTACCACCGCGCCCTCGCAGAATTCGGACGTCCGCCACTTCCTGTGGGGGAGCACTCGCTCGGTCTGCTAGCACCGACCGACGGGATAGCCCGAGAGACCCACTGGCCGTACTGGCGAAAGGTCATGGAAACGATCGGAAGGGAGCGCGGCTTTCTCCCGCCGACTCGCGTCAGCTACGACGTCGACGTGCGCACGGGTGCCCTGTTCGTCGGCTCGCCGCAGTCCGTGGCGCCTCGCATAGCCGACGCGGTCCGGTCTCTCGGCCTCAGCCGGTTCGACTTCAAGTACGACCTCCTCCACCTGCCCACCGACCTGAGGGCGAGAACCATCAAGCTGTACGGGCGCGAAGTCATCCCCCGCGTCAGGGAGGTGCTCGCCGCCCAGCCCGAACCGAGAGAGGCGATCGGACATGTCTGAGAACCCGAAGCGCCTGGGCATCGTCGGTGCTGGGAAGGTGGGTACCACCATCGCTCGCGCAGCGATCTCCGCCGGTTACGACGTCGTGCTGTCCGGATCCGGATCAGCCGACCGCATTGCGCTCACGGTGGACATCCTCGCTCCCGGGGCGCGGGCGACCACCACCGTCGAGGTCGTCCGCTATGCCGACGTCGTCGTCCTGGCCGTGCCCACTCACCGTTTCCGTGGTCTGCCACGCGACCTGTTCGCCGGCAAGATCCTGATCGACGCCATGAACTACTGGGAACCCATCGACGGCGACGACGGCGAGCTCGCCGCAGCGCCCGATGGTTCGAGCGTCATCGTGCAGGAGTACTTCCCCTCGGCCCGGGTCGTCAAGAGCCTCAACCAGCTCGGCTACCACGAGTTCGAAGAGGGCCGCCGGCCGCACGGAGCCCCGGACCGGGTCGCCATCGCGGCGGCCGGCGATGACCGGAATGCAGTTGCGCAGGTGCTCCAGCTCATCGACGACCTCGGATTCGACCCCATGGATGCCGGACCTCTGTCCGCCGGGGTGGCACTCGGACCGGACGGGCCGGCGTTCGGCGGCGCACACACGGCGCAGGAGCTGTCTGGTCACCTGCTGACCGACGAAAGGCCTGCTAGGTTCGTCGGGTGACCTCGACCGCAACCAAGAGCGACCGCATGGAGACGACGTCCTCGCGTCGCCGTGCCCCGCTGTACGGTGCGGACGAGGACCGCCGCGAGCTGCACCCCTGAGTGATCGAACGCCGCGCCCGCACACCGTTGTGCGGGCGCACAGCCATCCGTTCGTCACGACCACAAGGGAACCGCCATGTCTTCTTCCGTCCTGCCCCTGCCACCGACCGGGCACCCGGCGATCGACTGGGCCGCGCGGCATATGCCGCTGCTCGACTCCAGCTTCGCCGAGGTCGGACCGATCTTCGACAGCCTCCACATCGGCGTCTCGATCCACGTGGAGCCCAAGACCGCCGTGCTGTGCCAGCGGCTGCTCACAGCGGGGGCCCGCGTCACGATCACCGGCAACATCGGCACCACCCAGCCGGACACGGTCGACGCACTACGGAGCGTGGGTGCCACCGTCCTGGGCGGCCGGGACGACACTCCGGCCGAGCGAGTCGAGTACCTCGAGCGGATCCTCGCGGCCGAGCCCGACCTGATCCTCGACAACGGCGGCGACCTCATCACCCGACTTGCCCAGGGCGCACCGCGCTCGCCCCGTTTCCTCGGCGCCACTGAAGAGACGACGACGGGCGGCAACCGGCTGAGGCAGCTCGCGTCGCCGCCCGACTTCCCGGTCGTCGTCATCAACGACAGCCGGCTCAAGCTGCTGGTCGAGAACGAGTTCGGCGTCGGCCAGAGCGTCGTGCAGGGATTCATGAACGCCACCAATCTCATGGTGCCGGGCGCCCACACCGGCGTGGTCGGCTACGGCCCGTGCGGCAAGGGTGTCGCCGACACGCTCCGGAACCTCGGAGCACGCGTCACCGTCGCCGAGCTCGACCCGTTCCGGTCGCTCGACGCGCTCATGCGGGGCCACCAGGTCGCCGACCTGCCCGACCTGCTCGGAACCGCCGACGTCGTCTTTCTCGCGACCGGTGCGCGGAACGTCATCGGCGCCGACGAGCTCCCGTTCCTGCGCGACGGCGTGGTCCTCGCCGGCGTCGGCCACGAGGGCATGGAGCTCGACCGGGAAGCGCTCACCGCCGCGACGGCGGAGACCGTCGAGCTCTCCGCCGCAGGCGGGGACCGGGACGCCCGCGTCCTGCACCGCCTCCAGGACGGGCGCGAGATCGTGGTCTTGCACGACATGCACATGCTCAACCTGACCGCGGCCTCCGGCAATCCGATCCAGGCGATGGATCTCGGGTTCTCGCTCCAGGCCCGAAGCCTCGCAGCAATCGCGGACGGGGAGCTCGGGCCCGGGGTGGCCGCCGTACCCGAGTCGGTCGACCGCGTGCTCGCCACGTCGCTCGTGCGGGTGCTGTCCGAGCGGCCGTAGCCCGGCCGAAATTGTCAGACTCGGCCCAGGGCCCTCGGCTCAGCGGGTGGACGATACCTGTTCGGTTTCGCCGGGCGTCAGTCGCTCCGCCAGGGCGGACTCCTGCGCGAGGCGTCGCAGGGCCGAGAGGACGGCGTCACCGAGCACGGTCGCCGCGATGACCGCCTCGGCGCGGGCCTCCTCGCCGTCTAGGGCGAGGAGCTCACCGACCTCGCGCCGCGCCAGTGTCTCGGCGGCGCTCGCGTAGGAGTCGAGCGCCGCGAGGAGCTCGTCGCGGCCGATCTCCTGCAGTGTTGCGAGGGCGGAGGCGAGGGACGCCCGCGCCGGGTTGTGCTCGCGCACCTGCCATCCTCGTTGCGCGATGAGGTCGTCGACCTGCTCCACCGCGGCAGACGGAAGCTCGGTGCCGACGGGGCTGCGGCCTGCGGACAGCCCGTACTGCACCTGACCGAGAACGCCGAACTGGTTCCCGGACTTGGCCTCCATGGCCGAGATCACGCCCTTGGCGACCTCCACCGACAGCCCGCCGACCTCGAGCAGCGCCCGGACCAGGCGTAGCCGGCGGACGTGCGAGTCCTCGTACGCCGCCTGGTTGGGGCTCGTGAGGCGCCCTGGAGCAAGGAGCCCTTCACGCAGGTAGTACCTGATCGTGGGGGCGGGTACGCCGCTTCGCGCGCTCAACTCAGCCATCCGCATGCACCCATCCTACTTTCGGAAGAAGTTCAAATACATGTAGTGCAACTACATGTAGTCGTGATACACATGAGACTCCAGTCCCGGTTGGAGGAACCCATGACCGCCCCAGCTCGCCTCTCGTCCCCTGAACCCACCTCGACACGGTCCTCGTGGCCTCTTCGGATCACCCTGGGGGCGATCGGGCTGCTGACGATGACGCCCGCGCTCGCGCTCGTCTCGCCCGGGCAGCTCGCCGGCTACGGGGTGGCGTCGCCAGACCTGGTGGTCACCACGCTGCTGCAGCATCGAGGAGCACTTCAGCTCGCGCTCGGGGCGGCGATCGTCTGGGCGGGCTTCGACCGCCAGGTGCGCGTCCCGATCTTGCTCGCCGCGATCTTCACGAAGGGAGTCGGCGTGCTGCTCACCGTCACCCGTCCGACGGTCTTCACGGCGTCGTCGGGCAACGTCGGCCTCTGGTTCGACATGGTGTGCCTGGTGGTTCTCCCGGTGATCGTGGTCGTGACCCTGCGGCGTCAGCTCCGTGAGCGCGCCTGATGCTCCGCAGGCTGGCGATCACGATCGCCGTGGTTCTCGCCGTTCCCGCCCTCGCCATCGCGGCATTCCTCCTGGCCGTTCCCGCGCCGGTGGCCGGGTTCGACCCTGAGCCGTGGCGACCGGGCGAGGCCATCGACTTCCCCCAGGAGATGACGACGTCCGCGGAGGTGCGGGCCTTCACGACAGACTCGATCAACGGTCCGGAGGACATCGCCATGGATGTCGAGCGGAACCTGTACACCGGCGACCGGGACGGCGTCATCTGGCGGTACGCGCCGAATGGCGGGCCGCCCGCCAGGTTCGCCGAGCCGGGCGGTCGCCCGCTCGGGCTGGCCTTCGCCCCTGACGGACGGCTCATCGTCGCCAATCACGGTGCCGGTCTGCAGGCCATCAGCCCCGACGGCAGCGTCGAGACACTCGTCGACGAGGTCGACGGCGAACGGATCCTGTTCGCGAACGACCTCGACATCAGCGACAGCGGCGTCGTGTACTTCAGCGATTCCAGCATGCGCTACAACACCACGACGCTTGGCGACGAGTCCTCGTCCTACCTGCTCCCGGACGCCATCGACGGGCGGGCCGGCGGGCGCCTGCTGTCGCACGACCTCGGCACCGGCCGGAGCGAGGTCCTTCTCGACGGCGTCTACTTCCCCAACGGAGTCGCTCTGACCGCCGACGGCTCAGCGTTGTGGGTGGCCGAGTCCAACCGCTACCGCGTGTTCGAGTACGACCTTTCCACCGGCACGACCAGGGGCGTCTACGAGAACCTCCCGGGAACGCCCGACAACATCGACCGCGATGCGGACGGACGGATGCTGGTGGCGATCTACGAGCGCAATGCCGCCCTCGACAACCTCGTGCTGCCCTACGCGATCTCACGCCAGATCCTGATCCGCCTGCCCAGCGATCTCTTCGTCAACGAGGCGGACCCATTGAGCGGCGGCATCCTGGTGGCCCTCGCCGACGGCACCCCGGTCGAGTACCTCACAGGCCTGACCCCTGCTGCAACGAGCGTCTACCCCGATGGAGATCGCTGGTATCTCGGTGCGCTCCTGGGTCAGCCCGTTCGGTGGATGCCTGCGCCGTGAACGCGGATTCCAGCGCGACGAACGGCAGCAGGCGCTGATGGGATGAACCGACTCTGGGGTGCTGGCCGGCGGTATCCGCCCGTCGAGGCCGCCCTCCCTGCAGGTATCCCGCAGCGGCGAGCGGCAAGGTCGATCAGTTCGCCCGCACCCCCTACGCCGCCGGCTTCGTGCGCGACGCCACCGAGTTCATCCTGACCACCGTGCACGTGCTGTGGGGCAAGAAGCCCGCCGACCGGATCGGTGAACTGACCGCCTTCGCGACATGGATGCGGGGATGGGCTGGCCGGCCCAACGACTGGAACCGCAACCTCCTGGTGCTGGGCGACTTCAACCTCGACCGCATCGACGACCCCACCCAGCCCGACGCGCCCTCACTCCTGGACGGACTCACGTACATGGGGAACGGTGGCAACTTCGACTTCATCCCCCACGTGCTGCGCGACCTGACCAAGTCCCAGGCCTCCTGGCGCATCAGCGACCACTACCCCCTGTGGCTGGAGTTCGTCACCGAGTAGGACAAATCAGGGCCGCCGGATTCGGTCCGCGATGGATCGGCGCTGTTGATCCCGGCCGCCCGGGTTGGGACACTCAGCGCAGCGTTGGCCCTTCCACGTCCACCGGCCCGGGTGTGACCGGGTGTTCGATCTGCAGGTTGAGGGTGCTGCGCGACGTAGGGATCACGGCGAGCTGGGCCTCGCTGCCGCTGATGTCAATGGCGCGCACGTGCAGGTGCCCGTCCTTGAGGCGGATCGCGAACTGGTCGGCCCCGGCGACGAAGCGCACCTCGCTGTCGTCGTCGATCACGGTGGGGCCCGAGGGCAAGGTCTTCGGCATGGGTACAGCATGCCTGGTGCGGCGAGGGGGGTCCGTCGCCGCCCACCGTGTGACACGGGTGCCTGGCGCGGGCTAGCCGCGTCGGGCACTGGCGCCACCATTTCGCTCAAGGGTGTGGGCCGGGATGCTCGCCTGGCCCAGCAGCGGACGATCACGCTGAGGGGTGGACCGAACGGTCGGAGGTCGACAGGACAAGTCAATGGGTCGGATCACGGTACGGATATGGTCTCAACCCGCGACGGTTCCGGCGCGTGGATAGGAGCATGGAGACAACCTTGGGAAGACGGGTCGAGGTCCGCGTGAGCGGCGGGTCGCGGGACGAGGAGTTCGTCGCGTTCGTGGAGGCGGACGGCCCGTACCTGTTTCGGACGGCGTTCTTCCTGGTCGGCGAGCGTGCCCTGGCCGAGGACCTGGTCCAGGGCACCTTCGAGCGTGTCTACCGACGCTGGGACACGGCTCGGGCCGGGACCCCTCGCGCGTACGCGCGCAAGGTGCTGGTCAACCTCAGGACAGATGCGTGGCGTCGGACGCGGCTGACGGATGTCCCGGGTGACGACCACCTTCCGGTTGATCACGCGGAGGACCATGCTGCACAGATCGTGCTCCGGGACGAGCTCGCCCGGGCGCTGGGGAGCCTTTCGCCGCAGCAGCGACGAGTCGTGGTGCTGCGGCATGTCCTTGATCTGCCCGAGGAGCAGGTTGCCCGCGAGATCGGGCGATCGGTCGGCACCGTCAAGGCCGCGAGCTCCCGGGGCCTCGAACGGCTTCGCTCGCTCCTGACCACCTCTGCCCTGGAGACCGCGGACGAGCCGGTCTTCGACGGTCGCGAGACATTGACTCGCAGCAAGGCCGCAGAGGCACGTCAGGTCCGCCGCACAGCTGCGCTCAGCGCCGCCGCAGTCGCGGTGTGCGCGTTCATCGCTCTGGTCGTGCACGGTCCGGTCGGTGTACCGGTGGTGGACACCGTCACAGGTCCGGCACACCGCTGGCTGGTGGAGACCTTCCACCTGCCTTCGGTCGACACCAGTCGTGATGACGGCCCGGTCCGGGACGATGACGCGGTGACCAGGCAGGACGACGCCGTCGGGCTGGGCGACCTCGACATCCCGGAGATGCCGGCCTCCGCCGCCGCATGTGCCGGGCATGATCTTCCGACTCCGGACGCGACCAGGACCATCCCGGTCCCCGCGGACGCCCCGACCGGGGACTACACCATCATCCAGGCGCTCGACGCCGAAGACGCTCGCCCGGCGGTCGAGTGCGTCGACTACATCAACGAGCACAGGGTGAGCCTTGGAAGCCCTCCGGAAGTCATGGTCGGGTCCGGGATCGGGTCTGACCCCAACGTTCCGTTCGTTGTCCGTCGCGACGGGACGCTGATCGCCGCACTGGTCCGACCTGACGTCGGACCCGGCTCCGCACCGATCACCGCACTGGCGCGGCCCACAGCCACCGGGCCGGCCGGCGAGTCCGCACTGGAATACTGGCAGCTCTCGGCCGGCTCGCCCGACTCCGACAGCGAGCATCGCGGCTTCGCGGGCGTCAGCAGCCCGGTCCTCACCGACACGCACGTCGCCTGGACCGAGGGGTTCTCCGAGAGCGAGCCGGTTCTGGTCAAGGCGCAGGGACCAGACGGCGAGGTCCGTACCGTCGCGAGCTACCAGCCGGATCCCGCTCGGCGTGTCTGGAGGATCGCAGCAGGAGGGCGAACCCTGGCGATCTTGCACGTCGCGGACGGGAGCCTCGCCGACCCGGACCGGTGCGCGGGGCGGGTCGACCTGGTCGACCTGGGCGCACCCGACACCGACGTCGTCCGCGACGTCGTCACGGACGTCTGTGCCATCTCGAACAGTGACGACGGAGTCGTCGTGTCACGCAATCCTGCTGAGGGGCCCAGCACGATCGGGCTGCTCTCGGCGGGCTCTGGCCTGCGCGACCTCGTGCGGCTCGACCAGAGCACGGCGTGGAACCACTACGCGTACCTGTCCGGGGACACGCTGTTGTTCGAGTCGGGCGGGTGGGTCGTGGCGCTCGACACGGACTCGCGCGACGCCACGGTCGTCCGTGAGGATGCCTCGTGGCCGGTCGGCGCGTTCGACGACGGCGTCCTCTGGGCCGACGGCGAGAGCATCTACTTCCTGCGGCTGGAACCACGAGACGGAGTCGCCGTGCCCGCGCTGACCATGCTCGGACCCGGACCGGACGAGGACGGGACCGCGTGGCTGGACGTTGCCGCTGCTGCGAGCCGTGTCGTCTGGACCGAGCACGCCAGCGCAGAGCTGGAACGTCTCCAGAACCAGGACTCCTGGAGCTACGGCGAACTGCAACAGACGGTGGTGTACGCACGGACGTCGTGGTGACGGCGACTGCAGAGCAGGTGCGGTAGAGGACGCTCGGCCTTTGCGCGGGGGATGGGTTTGAGGTACGAGGGGGCCGGTCCGTCGAAGGTGAAATTAGGTAAGGGTAGCTTTGCCTGGGAGGTGGCTGTACAGCGCCGATTCCGGGATTCCTGCGCTTGCTTACCCTGCGGACCGCGACAGCGTACGGCAGCAGTCGCCCGAGGTCTCCGAGTTGCGCAACCACCTGCCGACCGGTACCCCCGAGGTAAGTGAAGGCGAGGGGGAGTCCCATGAGGTGGAGCCGCCGCAAGCCGCCGGTCGAGACCGGGCCTGGGCCGGTGTCCGAGGTGGGTGGCTCGGAGGAGGAGGTCGACGCCATGCCGACGCCGGTGCACCGCACCGCCTACATCATGATCGGATTGGGTGGTGCCGTGGTCGCGGCCTTCGGGCTCGCGGCCATCGCCGAGATCTTCGTGTGGTCGTACTTCGCGCTCGTGCTCACGATCTGCGTCTATCCGCTGCGTGCATGGCTCGAGGGCCATGGGGTGAAGCGGGGCGTCGCGACGTTTGGTGTCGTGTTCGCGGTGGTACTGCTGCTCGCCGTGTTCGTCGGCGCGTTGTTCGTGTCGTTCGCCCAGTTCCTGGCGCTCCTGCCTCAGTACACGGACGAGCTGCAGTCCTGGAGGTCCGACCTCGGTGACTGGCTCACGAGCATCGGGTTCGGTCAGCAGCAGGTCGCCGAGATCTCGTCGTGGTTCGACCCGGACAAGGTGCTCGGATTCATCGGTGGGATCGTCGGCAGCGCAAGCGGGTTCGTGACGGCCGCCGTGATCCTCTTGACGATGGTGATGCTCATGGGCATGGACTCGTCGTTCGCCAGGACGCTGGTGCGCGGGCTCTACCCGAGCCGACCCCGCCTGGCGATCGCGGGCATCGCCTACACGACCGGCGTCCGCCGGTACATGGTGGTCACCACGCTCCTCGGCGTCGCCCAGGGGGTGGTCAACTGGATCGCGCTCATGCTGCTCGGCATACCGGGCGCAGCGCTCTGGGGTCTGCTTGCGTTCCTGTGCAGCTTTATCCCGAACATCGGGTACTTCATCGCGATCGTGCCGCCGATCGTCTTCGGGGCGCTCGTGGGTGGCTGGCCACTCGTGGTCGCGGTGATCGTGGTGTACGGCATCGTCAACGCCGTGATCCAGTCGTTGATCCAGCCGCGCGTGGTCGGCAACGCGGTGCAGCTCAGCCAGTCGCTCACGTTCTTCTCGGTGCTGTTCTGGGCGGTGGTGCTCGGTCCTATGGGCGCGATCCTGGCCATCCCGCTCACCCTGCTGGTGCGGATGCTCCTCGTGGACTCGAACCCGAACATGACCTGGGTTCGGCCGGTCCTCGGCGATCTCGACGAGGTCAGGAAGATCATGGAGGCCGAGGACGCAGCGGCCGAGGCGGAGCGGCGCGGCCGCCGGCATCCGAACGGCACCGCCGTCGATGGGCGATCGACGTCGAGCTAGGCCACTGAGTATCCCAGGCGGCCCACGAGTGGGGGCTCAGCGCACCAGGCTGTTGCCCTGCACGGCCGCCAGTCGCGACTTCACGCTGAGCAGGGTCTCGATGATGAAATCCTCGCGCCCGTCGCCGAGCCGGCTGATCGGCACCGCGACACTCATGGCGTCCACGGCATGGTGGCCGAAGGGGAGCGCGACGCCGAAGCAGCGCACGCCCATGCACGACTCCTCGCTCTCGGTGGCGTAGCCCTGGTAGGCCGCGCGGTCGATGATCTCGAGCACGGCGTCCTTGTCGGTGGTCGTGTTCGGTGTGATCGCGGCGATCGACTCCGGCACCAGATCGCGCCGGGACTCGGCGGGCATCTCGGCGAGCAGGGCGCGCCCCAGCGAGGTGGCGTACGCCGGGAGCCGGCGGCCGACGGCGGAGTGCATGCGCAGCGGGTGCACCGACTCGCGCTTGGCGGTGTAGATGACGTCCGCACCGTCGAGGCGTCCGAGATGGACCGTCTCCTCGGTGGCGGCGGCCACCTCGTCGAGCACCGCGGTGGCACGGGCCAGCACCGGGTCGCCGTCGAGGTAGGCCGAGCTCACGACGAGCGAGTGGATGCCGAGCTGGTAGACGCTCCCGGTGGGGTCGGTCTGCAGCCAGCCTCGATCGGTCATGGTCCGCAGCAGCGCGTGGAGGCTGCTCTTGGGGATGTTGAGGCGCGTGGAGAGCTGCAGCTGGGTTCCGGGGCCGTTGGCCGCGATGTCGTCCAGCAGGTCCAGAGCACGGGCCGCGGACTTGACGGGCCCGGCGTCGTTGCTGCCGTTCGTCTCGCTGCGGAGTTCCTTCTGAAGCTGCATGAACACTCTCCTCTGGTCCTTCTGCGGGCCGCCGGGGCGGACCCCGGGGTGAAACGACACTACCGCGAGTTCGCATATATGGACAGACTTCGAGTCCTTGACCAGTGAGCGGGATCACGTCTATCGTCAGGCAAGTTCACATAGACGAACACAGTTCACAAACCGAGGGGTGACTGCGTGATCCAGGTTCGATATTCGACATCTCCGTCCAGTGCGGAGACGGCTACTACAGCGGACCTGCGAGAGAGCTTCCTCGTCGCGGACCTCTTCGAGAGCGGCGAGGTCCGGGGCACGTACACCCATGACGACCGGATGGTGATCGGCGGGGCTGTTCCCGGCACCGGCCAAGTCGGCCTGCCGGCCTGGCCGGATGCGCTGGGCACCGAGACCCACCTCGAGCGTCGCGAGCTCGGCATCATCAACGTCGGTGCCGCCGGTCACGTCGTCGTCGACGGCGAGAAGTTCGAGCTCGATCACCTCGACGGCCTCTTCGTCGGCCGGGGGAGCGAGGTGTCCTTCGTCGGCGCGGAGGCGGCCTTCTACTTCGTGTCCGCCCCGGCCCACGCGACGTACCCGACCCAGGCACTCAGCCACAGCGAGGTGGAGCCGGTCGCGCTCGGCTCAGCCGAAGCGGCCAACGAGCGCAACCTCTTCCGCTACGCCTGGGGCCAGGAGCTGAAGACCTCCGTACTCCAGTTCGGTGTGACCGTCGTCGCGAGCGGTTCGGTCTGGAACACCGTCCCGCCGCACCTGCACGACCGCCGGACCGAGATCTACTGCTACGTCGACCTCGACGAGCAGGACCGCGTCTTCCACTTCATGGGCCAGCCCGGCGCCACCCGCCATCTTGTGCTCCGAAACCGCGAGGCCGTCATCTCCCCGCCATGGTCGGTCCACGCCGGAGCCGGCACCGGGTCGTACGCCTTCATCTGGGCGATGGCCGGTGAGAACAACTCCTACACCGACCTGAGTCCCGTGGCGCTGGGGGACCTGTGACGACCTACCCGGCTGCCGGGCCCACCGGCGAGGCGCGCTCGCCCTTCGACCTGCACGGCAGGTGCGCGGTGGTGACCGGTGCGGGACGTGGCCTTGGCCAGGCGATCGCGCTCGGCCTCGCCCGATCGGGGGCGGACGTCGTCCTGCTCGGCCGGCCGGGCAACCAGGACGCAACCCGCGACCAGGCCCTCGCCCTCGGCGTCAAGGCCGACGTCGTCGACCTCGACGTGAGCGACGTCGACGCGGTCGAGCGGGTCAGCGCCGAGCTGAACGCCTCGCGTCAGATCGACATCGTGATCAACAACGCCGGGATCATCGACCGCGAGGACTCCGTCGTCGTCAGCCGCGGCTCCTGGCAGCGGGTGCTCGACGTCAACCTCAACGGGCTCTTCTTCCTCACCCAGCAGCTCGGTCGGCCGATGGTCGAACGAGGCCACGGCAAGATCGTCAGCATCGCCAGCCTGCTGTCCTTCCAGGGCGGCCTGCGTGTGGTGTCGTACGCCGCCAGCAAGCACGGCGTTGCCGGGGTGACCAAGGCGCTGGCCAACGAATGGGGGCCGCACGGCGTCCAGGTCAACGCCATCGCGCCGGGCTATATCGTCACCGACAACACCACGGCGCTCCGCGACGACGCGGACCGTTCACGCTCCATCCTCGAACGTATCCCGGCCGGACGCTGGGGCACCGCCGGGGACATCGCCGGAGCGGCAGTATTCCTCAGCTCCTCGGCCGCCGACTACGTCAACGGCCACGTCCTGGTCGTCGACGGCGGCTGGATGGCCCGCTGACCCGTCTCACAGCAGTCCCACCGCCGGAGAACCGGCATCGAACGAAATCGAGGATCGACAATGAAGTTCACCTCTCGACACTCTGCCACTCGACACACAGCCGCCGTCTTCGGCGTCGCCCTGGCGGCCGCCGCACTCACGGGCTGCACCGAAACGGCTGCCGGGGGCGACGACGCCGCCGCGGCCGGCGCCTGCGAACCCTCGGACGTCACCCTGGTGGGCCAGGTCCGCAACGAGTCCAACCCCTACGAGGCCGCGTGGCTCGACGGCGGCGACGCCTTCGCCGAGCAGGTCGGCCTCACCCAGGAGCGGCTCACCTACGACGGCGACTCGACGCGTCAGCAGGAGCAGATCAGCCAGCTCCTCGCCGGCGACACCGAGTGCCTGGTCATGAACATCCTGCCCAACGGCGACTCCGACACCCCGCCCGTCGTCGAGGGCGCCGAGGAGGCCGGCGCCTACCTCGTCACCCAGTGGAACAAGCCGGCCGACCTGAACGTCACCGACTACGACTACTGGCTGTCGCACATCACCTACAACGGCGTGGAGTCCGGCAAGCAGATCGGCGACGCGCTGGCCGAGGCCATCGGCGGCTCGGGCGGCATCGTCGCCCTGCAGGGCATCCTGGACACCGGCGCCGCCAAGGACCGCTTCGCCGGGCTCGAGGAGTCGCTGGCGGCCAACCCGGACGTCGAGCTGCTCGACGACCAGACCGCCAACTTCTCCCGCGCGGAGGCCCTGGAGGTGACCAAGACGCTGCTCACCAAGCACGGCGAGGACGTCAAGGGCATCTGGGCCGCCAACGACGACATGGCGCTCGGGGCGCTCGAGGCACTGCAGCAGGCCGGTCGTACGGACGTGGCCGTGGTCGGCATCGACGCCGTGCCGGACGCGCTCACGGCGATCCAGGACGGCACCATGACGGCCACCGTCTCCAGCGACGGTCCCTGGCAGGGCGGCATCGGCCTGGCCATCGGCTACTGCGTGGCCACCGGTGAGCTCGCCGTCGAGGACATCGCCTCCGATGACCGCGCCTGGTACGCGGAGCAGTTCCTCATCGAGCAGGACAACGTCGCCGACTTCGTCTCCCCGGAGACCAGCGAGGCCGACTTCGCCTGCGACAACCTCTTCAGCCGTTCGCAGGGCGCGATGTCGTGACCATGACATCCCCCGCCGCAGCCGACACCGACGTCGTGCACGCGCAACGCCCCCGGCCTCGGCGGGGGGCGTCGCTCCGGGACGCGGGTCCCCCGATCGCCCTCGTTGTCATCTTCGGCGTCTTCGCCGCCGTCAGCCCTGGCTTCCGCACGATCTCCAACGTGCAGAACGTCATGGACGCGGCAGCGGTCCTCGCCGTCGTGACCTGCGGCATCAGCTTCGTGCTGATGATGGGGTCGATCGACCTGTCCGCCCCCGGGATCATGGGGGCGTCCGCGATCACGGTCGCCCTCCTGGTCGCCAACAACCGCAACGACAACGATTGGGGGCTGCTCGGGGTCGCCGTCGCCGTCCTGCTCGCGGCAGCGCTCGGCTGCCTCAGCGGGCTCGCGCTGGTCGTGCTGAAGGTGCCGTCGTTCATGGCCACCCTCGGCGTCTCCGCCGTGGGGCTGGGCGTGGCCACCCTCATG
Organism: uncultured Actinomycetota bacterium; assembly: GCA_963850545.1. GTDB lineage: Bacteria > Actinomycetota > Actinomycetes > Actinomycetales > Cellulomonadaceae > Promicromonospora. The sequence goes on from CAWKLP010000001.1 coordinate 264,104, forward strand.
TTCGCGGGCGTGCAGCCCAACATCTCCGACCCGATGCTGGAGGGCTGGGCCGTGGACCGGTTCGTCGGTCTGGCCCACCTGACCTGGATCGCGCTGGCCTGCGTCGTCCTGGGCTGGCTGGTGCAGCGCTACTCGCGCCTGGGCCGGTACGCCTTCGCGATCGGCGGCGCCGAGGAGGTGCTGGCGCTCTCCGGCGTGCGGGTCGCGCCCTACAAGGTGGCGGTCTTCACGATGGCCGGCGCGTTCTACGGTCTCGCCGGCGTGCTGGTCACCAGCCAGCTCAGCGCCGGCCTCGTCCAGGCGGGCAGGGGCTACGACTTCTCCGCCATCACGGCCGCCGTGGTCGGCGGCACCCTGCTCACCGGCGGCCGCGGCGGCATCCTCCAGTCCACGGTCGGGGTCCTGCTGGTCACGGTGCTCACCAACGGCCTCGTCCAGATCGGGGTGAGCCCCTACTGGCAGGGCGGTGTCCAGGGCCTCATCGTCGTCGCGGCCGTAGCGGCCGCGGTCATCCCACAGCGTCGTAGGAACCAGGTGACGAAGTGACAACGAACCCGCAGATCGAGCCCGGGTCACGAGTGCCGGCGCCCCGGCACGCCCTCGAGGTACGCGGCCTGGTCAAGAGCTACCCGGGCGTCAAGGCGCTCGACGGCGTCGACCTGGTCGTGCGGCAGAACGAGGTGCTGGGCCTGGCCGGCGAGAACGGTGCCGGCAAGTCCACGCTGCTCAAGGCGCTCGTCGGACTGGTGAGGCCAGACGCCGGCGAGATCTGGGTGCGCGGGGAGAAGGTCCGGCTCAGGAGCGTCGTCGACGCCGCCGACCACGGCATCGGCATGGTGTTCCAGGAGCAGTCGCTCGTCCCCAACCTCACCGCGGCCGAGAACATCGTGCTCGGCAGCGAGGGCCCGGGCGTGCGCCGCGGCATCTACCGCTGGGGCACGATGCGCAGGCTCGCGCAGGAGCAGCTGGACAAGATCGGGTCGCACATCGACCCACTCGCCCGCACCGACACCCTGACCTTCGCCGACCGGCAGATGGTCGAGATCGCCAAGGTGCTCCGCATCGAGGAGCGCACGTCCCACCCGCCGGTGATCATCCTCGACGAGCCCACCTCGGTGCTGGAGTCGAAGGAGATCGAAACCCTCTTCACCCAGGTGCGCCGGCTGCGCGAGTTCGCGTCCGTCGTCTTCGTCTCGCACCGGCTCGACGAGGTGCTCGACGTCTGCGACCGGGTCGCCGTGCTGCGCGGCGGCCGGTCGGTGGGCGAGGTGCCCGCCGCGGGCGCGGCCCCGGCCGAGCTGCACCGGATGATGATCGGCTCGACCGGGTCCGACGACCACTACCACGACGGGGCCGCCGAACGGTCCGACGAGCCCCGCAGGCCCCGCCTCGTGGTGCGTGGGCTGTCCGGCAGGACCTTCCGCGACGTCGACCTCGACGTGCACACCGGCGAGATCGTCGGCATCGTCGGCGTCCACGGCTCCGGCCGTGAGGACGTGTGCCGGGCACTCTTCGGCGCCGAGCCCACCACCGCCGGTGAGGTCGTCCTCGACGGCCGGAAGCTCGACCTGTCCGGCACCCGCGCGGCGTGCGCCGCCGGCGTCGGGTACGTCCCGGCCGAGCGCAAGACCGAGGGCATGGTCGGCCCGATGTCGGTCGCCGACAACATGACGCTCACCAAGCAGCAGTCCCGCTGCACCGGCCCCCTGGTCCGGCCGCGCAAGCAGGCGACGCTGGTGGACACGTGGATCGAGCGGCTCTCGATCCGCACCCCGCACCGGGGCACCGCGATCCAGCGCCTGTCGGGCGGAAACCAGCAGAAGGTGGTCCTGGCCCGCTGGCTCGTGACCGGCGACGTCCGGCTGCTGCTGCTCGACCACCCGACGCGTGGCCTCGACGTCGGGGCGCGCTCGGAGGTGTACCGCCTGATGCGTGAGCTCGCCAACAGCGGCGTGGCCACGGTGCTGCTGGCCGACAGCCTCGAGGAGGCGATCGGCATGTCCGACCGGATCATCGTGATGAGCGACGGCCGCGCGACCACCGAGGTCGCTGCCCCCGCGGGGGGCAAGCCGACTCCGCTCGACCTCGTCAAGGAGATGGTCTGACCGTGTCCATCCCTGTCATCACCCAGCCGGCCCCCGACCCGGCCGTCACGGTCCGTCCCACCATGGGTCAGCGGCTCACGTCGTTCATGCCGCTCATCGCGCTCGTCGTGCTGCTGGCGGCGCTGACGATCGCCGACCCCGGCTTCCTGACCCAGAGCAGCCTCACGGCCGCGATCCGGACCTCGGCGCCGCTCGTCGTGCTCGCGGCCGGCGCCACCCTGGTGGTCCTGTGCGGTGGCATCGACCTGTCGATCGCCGCGCTCTGCTCGCTGGCGACGGTCTTGTTCGCGTTGTGGCTGCCCGACCTCGGCGGCCTCACAACCGTCGCGATCATCGCGGCCACCGGCGCGATCGGGGCGGTGCAGGGCGTCGCCCATGTGTTGTTCCGCATCCCGTCGTTCATCGTCACCCTCGGCGGGATGAGCATCTTCACGGCGATCGCCCTGGTGATCTCCGACGCCGGCCCGATCCGGGTGGTCGACCGGGACGCCACCAACTGGCTCACGCTCTACGTCGGCGGCGTGGTGCCGATGGCCTTCGTCGTCGCGCTGGTCGTCGTCGTGATCGTCTCCCTGGCCCTCCGGCTCACCCCGCTCGACAGCTGGATCCGCGCCACCGGCTACTCCGAGTCGGCGGCCCGGCTGGCCGGCACGCCGGTCGACCTGGTCAAGGTCGCCGCCTTCACCGTCTCCGGCGCCTGCGCCGGCCTGGCCGCCGTCATGCTCGTCTCCCGGAACTTCAGCGGCAGCCCGACCATGGCCGACAACCTGCTGCTGCCGGCGGTGGCGGCCATCGTGGTGGGCGGCACCGCCATCACCGGCGGTCACGGCTCGCTGTGGCGCAGCCTCGCCGGAGCACTCGTGGTGACCCTGCTCCGCGTCGGGCTGCCGATCGTCGGCGTCCCGTCGGCGTACGAGCAGATCCTCTACGGCGCGATCATCGTCGCCGCCGTCGCGCTCACCCTCGACCGATCGAAGGTGCTGATCATCAAGTAGCCGCGGCCCGACTCCGCCCCGAACCACTCCTGAGAACCCCGACACCACGGAAGGCTCCCCATGTCTGAGAACTCCCACCTCCTGCCCGCCGTCTCCGCGTTCCTCTCCTCGCCCAAGCAGCTCCTGATCGACGGCGAGTGGGTGGACGCCAAGGACGGCCAGACCTTCGCGACGGTGAATCCGGCGACCGAGGAGGTCCTCGTCCAGGTCGCCCAGGCCTCCGCGGTCGACGCCGACCGTGCGGTCGCGGCTGCCCGCAATGCGTTCGAGGACGGCTCCCCGTGGTCGAGGATGACCCCGCGCGACCGCTCGCACCTGTTGTGGCGCATCGGCGACATGATCGAGGAGCGCGTCGAGGAGTTCGCGCAGCTCGAGTCCCTCGACAACGGCAAGAGCCTCGCGTCCGCCCGGGGCGACGTCGGCGTGGCCGCCGAGCTGTTCCGCTACTTCGCCGGCTGGGCCACCAAGATGGAGGGCACGACCATCCCGATGTCGGTGCCCGGCCGCGACTTCCACGCTTACACCCGCCGCGAGGCCATCGGCGTCGTCGCCGGCATCGTGCCGTGGAACTTCCCCCTCACGATGGCCGCCTTCAAGGTGGTCCCGTCGATCACGGCGGGCAACACCGTCGTGCTCAAGCCGGCCGAGCAGACCCCGCTCACCGCGCTCCGTCTCGGCGAGCTGCTGCTGGAGGCCGGTGTCCCGGCCGGTGTCGTCAATGTCCTGCCCGGGTTCGGGGACGCCGGTGCCGCCCTGGTCGACCACCCCGGCGTCGACAAGGTCGCCTTCACCGGCAGCACCGAGGTCGGCAAGAAGATCGCCGCCGGCGCCTCGAAGAACCTCAAGAAGGTGTCGCTGGAGCTCGGCGGCAAGGCGCCCAACATCATCTTCGCCGATGCCGACCTCGACGCCGCGATCGCCGGCGCCGCCCTGGCGGGCTACTTCAACGAGGGCCAGTGCTGCGTCAACGGATCGCGCCTCTACGTCCAGCGCGAGGTGTTCGACCAGGTGATCGAGGGCGTCGCGGCGGCGGCCAAGGCCATCAAGGTCGGTGACGCGTTCGACCCGGCGACCACGATGGGGCCGCTGGTCTCGCAGGAGCAGCACGAGAAGGTCATGGGCTACGTCCGTGGCGCGGTCGCCGACGGCGCCACGCTCGCGGCGGGCAGCCCCGACCCGGCCGCGGATCGCGGCTACTTCTTCTCCCCGACCCTCATCACCGACGTCACCGAGCGGATGGCAGTCCAGACCGACGAGATCTTCGGGCCCGTCATCACCGCGATCCCGTTCGACACCGAGGACGAGGTCGTCGCGGCGGCCAACAACACCGTCTACGGACTGGCCGCCGGCGTGTGGTCGCGCGACCTCAGCACGGCCCACCGGGTCGGGAGCAGGCTGCGGGCCGGCACGGTGTGGCTCAACACCTGGCACGCGGACGACGTCACCCTCCCGCGGGGCGGTTTCAAGCAGTCCGGCTGGGGCCGTGAGCTGGGGTCGTTCGGCCTGGACGACTACACGGAGCTCAAGACGGTCATCGCCGAGCTGCGGTGACCGTGCGCCGCAGGCGCTGAGCAGGAACCAAGGAACGCAGGAAACCCAGAGCCAGGTCTGGGCGGCCGGTCCCCGGGCGGGGGACGGGCCGCTCGGGGCTGCCTTCATGTCCATGAACCACGTGCGAAAAGGGATCAACGATGAACCTGCTACGCAGACCTGACCGGCGGCGCCCCGCGCGTCGCCCCCGCCGAGCGCCCGCGCGCCTGGCGGCCATGCTGGCCACGCTCGCGGTGGCCGTACCCCTCGGGGCCGGCGTCGCGCAGGCCGCCCCGACGACCATGTCGCCCGCGCAGGCGGCGGCAGGCTCCGTCGACGACGGCGTGCTGCGCGTCCTGCTGTTCTACAAGCCCAACTTCCACGCCTCCCACGTCCAGGCCCGCCAGGCCGTGCGTGACCTCGCCACGCAGCTGGGCACGGAGTACTCCCAGCCGGTCGAGATCCAGGAGACCGAGGACCCGACCGCGTTCACGACGGCCAACCTCGCGACCAAGGACGCGGTGGTCTTCGCGCAGACCGGCGGCGTGCTGTTCAACGTGGACCAGCGCGCCGCGCTGGAGGCGTACATCCGTGGCGGCGGCGGATACATGGGCATGCACTACGCCGGCTGGTCGGTCGGCCAGAGCGAGCACGACGTGAACCCGTTCTACGCCCGCCTCGTCGGCGCGATGTCCGAGGGCCACCCCGAGAACCCCGCGGTGCGCCCGGGCCGGGTGGTCGTCAAGGACGCCGCGCACCCGCTGACCCAGGGGCTGCCGGCCGACTTCACCCGCAGCGACGAGTGGTACGACTGGCAGGTCAACCCGGCGCCCAACGTGCGCACCCTGCTCAATGCCGACGAGTCGTCCTACGGCGGGGGCAACAACGGCACGAACCATCCGATCACCTGGTGCCAGGAGATCGATGCCGGCCGGTCCTGGTACACGGGGATGGGGCACGAGGGCACGGCGTACTCCGAGGCGCCGATCCGCACGCAGATGAAGAACGGCCTGGCCTACTCCGCCGGCCTGCTGCCGGCCGACTGCTCGCCGCCGGACAAGGCCGAGCAGGGATCGTGGAGCGGGGTCACCCCCTGGCCGCTGGTCCCGATCAACGCGGCGCTGACGTCCGACGGCAAGGTCCAGTCGTTCGGCAGCGTCTCCTCGGGCTGCACCGACAACACGCCCTACGACTTCGGCGGCAACTCGTGCGTCACCCAGGGCGGCCAGATGGAGATCGACGTCTGGGACCCCGCGGAGCCGCGCACCACCACCAACGTGAACGACAACGTCGTCTCGAACTCGACGTACACCGACCTGTTCTGCTCGATGCAGGTGCAGATGCCGCACCGGCGAGCCACGATGACCGTCGGCGGTGACGACGGCCTTGGCGGTAACGCGCCCAACGACGCGTCGCTCGGCGTCACCAGCTACACGACGAACCAGGGCCTGCGTACCGAGGCCCCGATGAACTTCCCGCGCTGGTACCCCACGGGGACCACCCTTCCCGACGGCTCGGTCGTCGTACAGGGTGGCAGCCTCAAGGGCGGCCCCGGTGGTCCCGGCGTGCTGACCCCGGAGATCTACACCCCCGACGAGGGCAGCTCCTGGAAGCTCCTGGAGGGCGCCACGAGCGCGGCGGCGTACGGTGACGGCGGCAACGGCAACGGGCCCGACGAGAACCGCTGGTGGTACCCCCGCGCGTTCGTCGCGCCGGGCAACGGCAACGTCTTCAACATCACCGGCACCCAGATGTACGAGCTCGACCCCTCGGGCGACGGTGAGGTGACCCTCCGGGGCAACCTGCCCGCGGACATCGCGAACCAGGGCGGGCTCGGCAACCCGGTCGGCGCCACGTCGACTGCGACCATGTACCGCCCCGGCAAGATCCTGCAGGTCGGCGGCGGCTGGTGGGCCAACGGCGGTGGCCCGGACGGCGCGCGCGCCGGCTTCACCGTCGACATCACCGGCGGCACCGACACACCGGTGGTCGAGGCGACCGAGCCGATGCAGTACCAGCGGCACTGGGCCACCTCCACCGTGCTGCCCGACGGCAACGTGATCGTCACCGGCGGTTCGCGTGACAACAACGGCAACGGTGGCTACGTCACCACCGCCGAGATCTGGAACCCCGACACCGGCGAGTGGACCACGGTCGAGGTGCCCTACGAGCACGCCCGCCTCTACCACTCCACGGCACTGCTCCTGCCCGACGGTCGCCTGATGGTGGGCGGCGGCGGTACGCCGGGCCCGCGCAACTACACGGACGTGGAGTTCTACTCCCCGGCGTACCTCTTCGACGGCGACGAGCCGGCGGTGCGTCCGGAGGTCACGGGCGTCCCGAAGAAGGTCGGCTACGACGGCACGTTCGACGTGCAGGCCGACGGCGGGGTCTCCCGGGTCACGCTGGTCCGCAACGGCTCGGTGACGCACGGGTTCAACAACGACCAGAACTTCCAGGACCTGGCGTTCGCCCAGGACGGCGGCACCCTCACCGTCGAGACGCCGGTCGACGGCACCTACGCCCCGCCCGGTGCGTACATGCTCTTCGTCTTCGACGAGGACGGCACGCCGTCCGTGGCCGACATCGTCCAGATCGACCCGACGGTCGAGATGGACGCCCGTGCCCCGCACCTGGTGGACCAGCTCGAGTACCCGCGGCTGCCCGCGGAGTGGCGCTCGGCCAACCCGCCGGCAGTGGTGGATGTCGCGCCCGGCAACGGGCGGATGTCCCCGTGGGAGGTCGACAGCCAGGTCCAGCTCGTCCGCGCGGCCGCGCCCAGCCAGGGCGGCCTCGGCGCCACCGGTTACCACCTCGGCGTGGGCAGCGAGGGCAGCCTGACCCGGACGGTCAAGGGTCTCGACCCGGGCCGTGAGTACCGCATCTCGCTGCGGTACGCCCGCGACAGCCGGTCCGCCGGCACCGCACCCGGCACTGCCGACCTCTCGGTCGGTGACCTGTCGACGACCCTGACGGCAGCGGCGGACCTCTCGTCGCAGAGCAGGTTCGGCAAGTACGTCGGGACCTTCGTCGCCGGGGCACGGTCGCAGGACCTGACCATCGCCGCCGGGGACTCCGGTGCGGGCGTCATGGTCGACGACCTGGTGATCGTGGGCTCCGATCCCGGCGCCTCCGACGTCCCGGTGCACTACGAGTTCGACGACGGCTCCGGAACCAGTGCCGCCAACACCGGCACGGACGGGTCCGTGGGCGCAGCCACGCTCACGGGCGCCACCGGGTGGAGCGAGAACGGCGTGTTCGGCGGCGCCGTCGACCTGACCGGTGGAACCAACGCCAACGCGGTGGACCTGCCCGACAACCTGCTCCAGGGCGAGGAGGACTTCACCACCTCGTTCTGGGTGCGGCCCGACACCAAGGCGGACTGGATCGGCCTGTTCCACATCGGGGACGGGCTGGAGGGAGCGGGCAGCTTCTTCCAGATCCAGATGCAGACCAACGCCGCCGGTGCCACCGGGCTCGCGGCGACGTTCAAGGCCAAGGGCGCCGCGCTGCAGGAACGGGTCTACGCCACACCGACCCGTGACGTCGTGGCGAACGAGTGGAACCACGTCGCGTTCACCCGGCAGGGTGCGACCGGCACGCTCTACCTCAACGGCGAACCGATCGGGTCCCGCGACGACCTGACGATCGACATGACCGACGTCGGGCCGACGGCCAACAACTGGCTGGGCCGCAACGGCTACCCGGACCCGGCCTACGACGGCCTCATGGACGACGTCCGCGTCTACTCCTCGACGCTGACCGATGCCGACGTCGCGGCCCTCTACGCCGACGGCAGCGCGCTCGCCACGACCACCACGGTCACGGTCGAGCCGGGCTCTCCGTCGCCGTTCGGCGAGCCGGTCACCGTCTCGGGCGCGATCGCGGCCGAGAGCGGCGGGGCCCCCGCGGGCGTCGCCGAGCTGTGGGTCGACGGGTCCCGTGTGGGCGGGCAGGTCGACGTGGCCGACGGCGCGGTGCGGTTCACGGACGTGGCGCTCTCGCCGGGTGACCACGAGGTGCAGATCCGCTTCCTCGCCGACGACGGGTGGCGTGACTCCGCGCAGACCGTGGAGCACACGGTCGAGCGGCCGCCGCCCGGCGAGGGCACGCCGATCCACTACGCCTTCGACGAGGGCCAGGGCTCGACCGCGGCCAACACCGGCCTGGACAGCTCGGTCGGGGCGGCGACGCTCACCGGGTCGACCGGCTGGTCGGGTGCCGGAAGGTTCGGTGGGGCGGTCAACCTGCCCGGCGGTGCGTCGGGCACGGGCAACCAGGTCGAGCTGCCGGACAACATCGAGGCGGGGATGGAGGACGACTTCAGCGTCTCGATCTGGGCTCGCCCCGACGCCCTGCCCACCTGGGTGCCGCTGCTGCAGATCGGGAGCAGCACCGACACGTTCTTCCTGCTCCAGTCCAACACCCAGACCAGCGGGGCAACCGGCTTCGCGGCGACGTTCAAGGCGCCGGGCACCCCGGGCAGCGCCCAGGAGCGTCTGGTGCTGGGCCAGGGCAACGACCTGCCGCTGAACGAGTGGACGCACGTGGTGTTCACCCAGAGCGGCCCGGTCGGGAAGATCTACTTCGACGGCGAGCTCCAGGCCACGCGCGACGACTTCACCGTCACCATCGGTGACGTCGGCGTGGGCGGCCAGACGACGACCAACCTCATCGGCGGGACCAGCTGGCCGGACGGCCGCTGGGACGGTCTGGTCGACGACTTCCGGATGTTCGGTTACGAGCTGACCGCCGAGCAGGTGGGCGATCTGCACGCCGGGACGGCCTCGAACACGGCCCCGGTGGGTGCCGCCGACGCCTACGGCACTGTCGAGGACGAGCCGCTGGAGGTGGAGGCGCCGGGGCTGCTGGCCAACGACACCGACAACGACGCGGACGACCTGACCGCGACGGGGCTCACGCAGCCGGCCAACGGCGACGTCGTCCTGGAGGCGGACGGGTCCTTCACCTACACGCCCGACAGCGGGTACGTCGGGACGGACACGTTCACCTACAAGGCCTCCGACGGCGCCGCGACATCGGCGGCGACGACCGTGACCATCACGGTGGAGGAGGGTGAGCAGCCGCCGGTCAACACGGCTCCGGTGGCGGGTAACGACGCGTACTCGGCCGTGGGCGGGGAGCCGCTGACGCTCCCGGCGCCCGGCGTGCTGGCCAACGACACCGATGCCGACGGCAACGTCCTGACCGCCACCGGGGTGACCCAGCCGGCCAACGGACGGGTCACGCTGGAGGCGGACGGTTCCTTCACCTACACGTCCGACGACGGGTTCTCCGGCAAGGACGTCTTCACCTACCGGGCCGACGACGGGGAGGATCTCTCCGCGGCGGCCACGGTGACCATCACGGTGAAGTCGCCGGCGGTGACGGCGGTGGCCGGGGTGGCCCTGCCTATCACCTACGGCACGGCGGGCACGGTCTCGGTGGCGGTCTCACCGGCCACGGCCACGGGTGCGGTCGAGCTGAGCGACGGCGACACGAGCCTCGCGGAGGCCACGATCGCGGACGGGCGGGGAACTCTCGTCCTGCCGGCCACCTCGCTCCGGCCGGGGGTCTACGACCTCACCCTGCGCTACGGGGGCGACGCCGACCACCAGGCCGCCACGTCGAAGGTCCGGGTCGTGGTCGAGAAGGTGGTGCCCACCATGGAGATCACGGCGAATACGGGCTCGGGCAAGAAGGTCGTCGTCGACGTCTCCTTCACCGCCGCGAACGAGGTCCCGGTGACGGGACAGGTGAAGATCGCGGTCAAGGACGGCCAGACGCTCCTCGGGACCATCCAGAACGGGCGTGCCCGGTTCGAGGTGGCCCAGCCCAAGGGGAAGGACCTGACGCTGACGGCGTCCTACCTCGGCAGTGAGCTGGCGCTCGCTGCGGAGACCAGGGTGACGATCAGAGTGCGATAGGGAAACGGCGTGGGCCCGGAGGACGGATCCTCCGGGCCCACGCCGTGTGTCGGTGACCTGCTCAGGCTCTACCTTCTGACGCCTGAGCCTGCGGTTCGCTACCGGCGCCCGCCTCGTCCCTCGGCGGGCGCCCCGCTCACCTCCGGCTCAGTCGTCGGCCAGTGCAGCGACCACGCCGGCGCGGCTCTCGTCCTCGCTGGCGAGCACGCCGCCGTTGGCGACGATGTCGGGGGTGATCTCGCTGAAGACCATGCGGACGTCCCGGCGCCGGGCGCCCAGGATCTCGACGGCGCTGTCGGCCACGGCCTTGGCGAAGTCGCGACGCTGCTCGACGGTGCGGCCGCGCAGCAGCTCGACGGTGATGTTGGGCATGTCTGTCCTCCGGAGGCGGCCGCTCCGCAACCCACTCTGGTTCACGGGTGCGACCTCGATTCATTGACGTGAACCACCGTACGCGGGCCGGGCGACAACGTCCATGGTTTCGGGCCCCGCAGTTCACACTCTTGACAGCGGTTCGGCATGCTGATTTGGTGTGCTGGCCATCTCCAAAGGCGGGGAGCCATCATGAATCGCACGACCATCGTCCGCCGCGTGACCCTGTCCGGGCTCGCGGCAGCCGGCCTCGTGGCCCTCGGGGCGATGACGGCGGCGGCCCACGTGACCATCACGCCGTCCACCACCGCGGCGGGCGCCACGGCCGTCCTCCGGGTCGAGATCCCCCACGGGTGCGTCGGATCGGCGACGACCGCGATCTCCATCCGGATGCCCGAGGAGGCCGCCGACGTGACCGCCTCCGGCACGGACCGCTGGGCGGTCTACCAGGCCGCGGACGGCCTGACCTGGACGACCGACGAACCGCTCCCGGACGGGGAGCACGCCGAGGTCGAGTTCTCCGTGCGTCTGCCCGACGACGTCGGCGCGACGCTCGTCTTCCCGGTCGTCCAGCAGTGCGAAGAGGGAGAGGCGGCCTGGACCGAGGTGGCCGAGCACGAGGAGGGCCACGAGCACGAGGAGAGCGACGAAGCGCTCGACAGGCCGGCGCCGGTCATCGTCGTGACCTCCGGTGACACCTCGGGCGACCCCGAGGCGGCGAGCGCGACGGTCGGTGCCGAGAGCGCGGCCGCCGGCACCGAGGAGCGAGACCCCCTGATCACCTACGGTGCGGCCGGCGTCCTGGTCGCAGGCGTGCTGACGGGCGGGGCGGTCCTGCTGCGGCGCCGCCGACGCCAGTGACGCGCCGGAGCGCGGGGAAGCGCACCGGCAGCTGGTTGCTCCTGTTCGCCGTCGTCTGCGCGCTCCTCCTCGGCCCGGCGGGCAGCGCCGTGGCCCACGCGACTCTCGTCAGCACCGACCCGGCAGAAGGTGCGGTGCTCGGCGCCGCCCCCGAGAGAGTCACGTTCACCTTCAACGAGTCCGTGATCGGCGTCCCGGCGGGCATCAAGGTGTTCGACGCGACCGGGACGGAGGTGGCCTCCTCGGCCTCGGTGCGCGAGTCGCAGCTCCTCGTCGACCTCGACGAGGAGGTCCCAGACGGCACGCTCGTGGTCGTGTGGCGACTCGTGTCGGAGGACGGGCACCCGATCGGCGGCTCGCTGAGCTTCGCCGTCGGCGCGCCCAGCGACGTGGTGGACGTACCGACGACCAGCGCGGACGCCGGCACCGACGCGCCTCTCCTGCTCGGCCTGGTCCGCGGGGTGGGCTATGTGGGCCTTCTCCTGGCTGCCGGAGTGGCGGCCTTCTCGGTCCTGTTCCTTCCGTGGGATCGCGTCGCCGACCGCTCACGCGCCCGGCTCCGTCCGGTCGCTCGCGTGGCGGCCGGTGTCGCCGCACTCGGCTGGTGGCTGGCCGTGCCGCTGGTCGCGCTCTACCAGCTCGGCCTGCCGGCCTCGGCGATCACCGAGAGCTCGACCTGGTCGTCCCTGGCGCCGGCCGAGTACGTCGTCCCTGCTGTCGTGGTCGTGGGGCTCGCGCTGGCCGTAGCTTCACTCCCGGCGGCCGCCGCCCCCGACCGGACGAGAGCCGCCCTGGTGCTGGTCGGCTGCGTCCTGGCGGTCGCCGCGCCGGCCTTCACCGGCCACACGAGGGCCACCACGCCCGAGGCGCTCGTGGTCGGCGTGGACGTGCTGCACCTGGCCGCGGGAACCGTGTGGCTCGGCGGCTTGGTGGCGATCGCCCTCGTGCTCGGGGACCTCGCGCGCGGCGACTCCGGCGCCGTCGTGCTCGGCCGCTTCTCGACCTGGGCTGCCGGCCTGCTGGCGGTGCTGGTGATCGCTGGGTCATTCCTGGCCTGGCGGGTCGCCGGGAGCTGGGGTGCGCTCCTCGACTCCGGCTACGGCAGCCTCCTCCTCGTCAAGGTCCTCGCCGCGCTGGTCGCGATCGGCCTCGCCGCGTGGAACCGGTTCTCCCTGATGCCGCGCCTCCGTAACGCTCCCCGGCGCCGCGGCCGCGGGTTCCCGACCAAGATGCTGGTCCGCACGGCGCTCGCGGAGGCGGGCGTGCTGGTCGTGGTCCTGTTCATCACCGGCTTCCTGGTGGACAAGAGCCCCGAGACCGATGCGGCCGTCACGTCCGTCGAAGGGTCGGGGGAGAGCGTCCAGGAGTCGGTGCAGCTGGACGACATCTCGGCGCAGATCACCTTGGATCCGCTGGACGTCGGGCCGGCCACCCTCACCATCACGATGACCGACGACGCCGGGGAGCCCGCAGAGGGCTACGAGGCCCCCCAGCTCAGCCTGACGACCGACGACGTGGACCTCGGAGCGGTGGAGGTCAGTTCGCTCGGTCCGGGTGTCTACGCCGGCGACGTCGTGCTGCCGACCGGGGGCGACTGGGAGGTGCAGGTGTCGCTGCGCACCACGGAGTTCGACAACCCGGTGCGAACGGTGACGTTCCGCGTCCCCTGACGGGACTTACGTGCCGCGACCGACCGGGACGGTGACGGCCTGGTCCGAGCGCCTCGCGCGCCACAGCCTGACCTGGGTCACGGCGGCCGACTCCGCAGGGAGCCTGGTCGGGTTCGTCAACGTGATCGGCGACGGTGGACGACACGCCGTGCTGCTCGACACGATCGTCGAACCCGAATACCAGGGGCACGGCATCGGGCGAGCCCTGTAGCAGCGGCCGCCGGCGCCGCTCGCGCCGACTACGACGACTGGGCTCCGGCCCGCCCCCGCCTCGAGGGTGATCCGTCGAGTCGACCGACGCGGCCAAGGCGAGGTCGACCGTCACCGGGCCAGGCTCCACGGTCGCCGCGGGGGGCGGTCAGGCAGCTCGGCCGGCTCAAGCGCGCGGCGGTCCCAGCCGCCCATATCGGCGCCTACTTCGTACGTCGAGTGCAGGAACTGAAGCACGGCCGCATCCGGATCGGCGGCAGTCCGGACGGTGTCGTATGACAGGAGGAACTCGCCGTACCGGTCGTCGAAGTACGCGCCCTCGGGACGGACCGTGGCAGTCCGAAAACCGTCTGGCTCTGGGTAGGCGTAGGCGTAGAACGCCGGTCCCGGGGGGTCGCTCAATGGCCACCAGCCGACGGTCACGTTCTGGTGAGACTCGGCCTCCTCCATGACCCAGCCCGGGCAGTTGGGGATGCCGCCCGGGTGGCGCGGTGCCGGGTGGCCCGAGAAGCGCGTCGTCGCGAGATCGAAGCCGCCCCAGAAGAAGTGGACCGGGCTGGCCTTGCCGACGAAGCCGGTCTGGAAGACCTTCAGCACGCGGTCGACCTGGACCAACGCCCGCCACAGCAGCTGCGCATGCTGCGGGTCGTACGAGTCATGCCCCTCGTCCAGGTCGAACGGGATGGCGTCGGCGACCTCCACCGGGTGGGGCGAGATGGCGACGTCGATGCCGCGGCTTCGGAGCCCGGCCAGGAAGTCGCGATAGAAGCGCGCGACCGAGCGCGCCTCGAGGCTCATCGTGAAGGATCCCGGGTCGCCGTCGGTGACGTGCAGGCGGTGCTCGACGAAGTCGAAATCGACCTGGATCTCGTGGTCGCCGTATGGGACCGCTGATGTCGTCAGGCCGCGCGAGGTCACGTACAGCGGGACGTGCCACCAGTGGTTCAGCGGCGGCGCCAGGGCGAGCCGTACTTTGCCGACGATCTGGAGCCACATGTGCAGGGTGGAGCGGGTCGGCTCCCACTCGCGCGACGGGAGCTCGGGCCATCGGACGGGCGTCGTCCCCACAGCTCGCGGGCGGGTCGTCATCCGTCGAACGCCTCGCGATTGAGGACCATGATCATCGACTCCTTCCGTCCGAATGTTCAGTGGAGGTGACGCTGCCAGTCCCGGGGTACCCGACCTGCGGGTCCCGGTACCGGCTGGTCGAGCGGGTGATGATGCGGAGCGGCAAGGGCTGGGCCGTCGACGTACTGCCCGGAGGCGTAGTCCCAGAACCAGTCCTCGCCGGGCTCGTAGGTCTGGGCGATCGGATGATCAGCCTCGCGGGCGTGGCGGTTCGCGTGCTGTGAAGGTGACGAGTCACAGCAGCCGACGTGGCCGCAGCGCGCGCAGCGGCGAAGGTGGAACCACCAACCTTCGTCGGCCAGGCACTCGACGCACCCTGCGCCGCTCGGTGGGGTCTCGAGATCGATCGGAGGACGGCCCGCCATTGTCTTTTGCTCCATCACTTTGTTCAAGGTCCGCTGTCCGTTTGTCCGTAATCAAGCGATCACCGTCAGCCGCACTCCAGATGGGGTTGGGTATGCGCGGCCATCAGCGCGGTTCAGTCCCTCATTGGTTCTCTTCTTGGCGGAGCCGAGCGCTGCGGTAAAGGAGCGGGATCAGCACAGCACTCGCGGCGAGGTGCATGGACACAAGCGCCAGCTTGTTGGCGGCGGAGATACCCTCGCCGGAGAGCGGTCCGCCCAGGGAGAGGATCAGCACGGCCGTCGAGACCACCAGCCAAACCTGCGCGGGTCGACGGTTGATGCGTTCGATGAGAGCCAATACCCCGGCCCGTGCAAGCGCGGCAATGCCGGCAGCTGCGGCCACCAACCAGATGCTCAGCTCTTGCGGCGCGCTGCCGCCGAAGCCCGGCTGGTACAGCTGTTGGCCGAAGCCAATCGTGGCGATAAGCCACACGATCACCGGGGCGATGACCGCGGCGAGCACCGCGACGACGCGGTCGCCCCGGCGCAGCCGGCTGACTGTCGCGCGGCGCTCTGATCCTGAGAAAGCGGACATCGGTGCGTGACTCCTCTGTTGCGTGATCTGAGCTGCGGCAGCCGGGCTCAGCCGATTGCCGACCGGCTCCGCTCGAGGAGGACGACCGGGATGGTGCGAGACGTTTGTCGCTCGTACTCGAGGAAGCCCGGAAAGGTCAACGCATGCTGGGCATATAGGCGGTCGCGCTCCGGCCCAGCGGTTACGGGATTCGCCCGGGCTTCGAATTTATCGCCGCCAGTCTCGACCGTAGCGATCGGGTTCGCGACAAGGTTGGCGAACCAAGCCGGGTTCGTTGGGGCGCCGCCTTTCGATGCGACGACGACTAGCCGCTCGCCGTCGTGGGTGAACGTCAACGGAGTGACGCGATGTTCGCCAGACTTCGCGCCCTTCGTATGCAGAAGCAGGACGTCCTGACCAGCGAAGTAGCCGGTCTTCGGCCTGCCATGTGTGCGGATCTCGTCGAGGATGGCCTCCTGGGCTGCCTCCCAGGAGGCGCGGGGATCGTTACTGGTCAAGGGGACCTCCGGTGGGTTGGTATGTCAGGGTTGTCCGACTCAGGCAGCTACGCGTTCTGCGCCGGCGAGATGCGCCGACAGGAACTGTCCGGCTCTGTCCAGCGCCGCGGCCCCTTCGTCGAGGATCGCGGAATAGGCTTGGAAGACGTGGGGTACCCCAGGGGTGATCTCGAGGGTGACTTCGACGTCGGCGGCGGCAGCCTGACCCGCGAGACGGACGGCGTCGTCGAGGAGAAGCTCGTTTGTTCCGGCCTGGATGATCAAGGGCGGCAGACCGGCGAGGTCGGCGAAGATCGGGCTCATGAGTGGAAGCGCGGCGTCTTGGCCGGCCGTGTAGTCGTTGACCCGTTCCTGGAGGAGTTCCCGGGTGAACAGCGGGTCCGCCTCGCGCCGGGTTTCCATGGTTGTCCCGGCCAGCGTGAGATCAGTCATCGGTGACATGACGAAGGCCGCCGCCGGCAACGGCAATCCGCGATCGCGAGCGTTGATCAGCGTGGCAACCGCAAGGCCACCGCCCGCCGACTCTCCCGCGAACACGGTGTTCGAAGCTTCGACGCCACTCTGCAGGAGAGCCTCGTAGGCCGCAAACGCGTCGTCAACGGCCGCCGGATACGGGTGCTCGGGGGCGAGTCGGTAGTCGACGGAGACGACCTTGGCGGGCACTCGCCTACCGACCTGCGAGGCCAGGTCAGCGGCGAGGAAGGCATCCCCGATGACGTACACACCACCGTGGAAGTACAGAACAACGTGGCGAGGTTCGATTCCCGCGATCGTGATCTCGGCGGTCGGGACGCCACCCAGTGTCCCCGCAGTCACGGTCAGGTCGGCCGGCAGCGGCTGCGCCGACAGTGCCGCTCGGAGCAGCTGCCGCTGCTCCTGTGCCGTGCTGCCGACGGGGAAGGCCGATTGGCGCAGGATTCCGTCGACCATGGCTTGCTGCTCGGTACTCACGTGACGTCTCCAGTCGGTCGGGTTGGCATCGGGTTCACTCCTTGAGGAGCCGCTCGTTGAGCACCACTTCGACGATGCCCGCGACCGTCTCCTGTCGAGCCCAGTCGCGCTGGAGCTCGCCGGCGAGCGAGACCCATGTGACCGGCTGGGCACCGGCCTGGTGCAGGGACGATGCGGTCCAGGGCCGCACGCGAAGCGATGATCGTGCGCGCGGATAACCGCTCAAGAGCTCGGCGAGCGGCTGGACGGTCGGCTCCTGGAGCCCCGTCGATACGTTCACCGTCGAGTGGATGATCGGCAGGCCGAAGAGCTGCGCGACCTTTACCGTCGACACGATGTTCTTCGTCAGCAGTTCCTGATCGATCGAGCGGATCGCCGCGAACTGCGACGGCTGATAGTCGATCACGATCAGCGCCGCGTTCTGAGGCGTGAGCAGGTGGTCAGCGAGCTGGTCACGAACAGCCGGCTGCGGCCGTGCTGGTGCATCGACCGCGTTCATGGGTGGACCTGCAGGCCGATCCCGCGGTTGAGTCGCATCGACTCCATGAGCCAGAATGCGACCTCCGGGGTGAACACGTCCGCGGCCGCGAGCACGCCCGTGTATTTCTCGATGACGGGCGCGGCCGTCGCCTCGCCCACCGCGTTCAGGTAGGCCTTGACGGCCCCCCACATGTTCCCGACCGCGCCGTACTTCTGGAAGTAGGGCGTCGGATCGACGGTGGCGAGCGCAGTCTTCGCGCTGGCCTCGAGGTCCGCCATGTACTGCTGGTGGAGCGCGACGTCGTCGCGCGTGCCGAGCCGACCCAGGTGG
Source organism: uncultured Actinomycetota bacterium (assembly GCA_963850545.1). GTDB lineage: Bacteria > Actinomycetota > Actinomycetes > Actinomycetales > Cellulomonadaceae > Promicromonospora. The sequence continues at coordinate 282,100 of CAWKLP010000001.1, forward strand.
CCGCTGATGAGCGTCTTCCACGGGTAGGTCAACGCCGTGGCCGGCATCCCCAGGTAACCCGGGATGTCGTCGGACAGGTTGACGACATAGACCGGCACCCAGCCCACGTTCACAATGTCGACCATCATCAGCGTGTCGTGCTCGGGAAAGTGGATGATGCTGTTGTCGGGCGTGTGGTTGGCGCCGTGCCACGCGAGCTCGATCCGCTCGCCGCCGATCTCCAGGGTCCGGCGATCGCTGAAGGTCTCCTCCGGCGCCGGCCGGGCCGGGTCGTCGTCCCGGAGCAGGAGCCGCCGAGTCTCCTCGTGCCCGATCCGCACGACGTCCTTGCCGAAGAGGGAGGACGCGCCGGCGTGGTCCGCGTGATGGTGGGTGTGGACGAGGTAGGTCACCTTGTTGCTCACGCCGTCGGCTCGGGCGACCTCGTCGATCGCTCGCTGGAGGTTGTTCCCGATGCTCGGCGGGGCATCGAAGAGGACAACGCCGTCCCGCGTCGTCAGGAAGGCGGCCTGATAGACGCCATCCGTGACCCAGTGAAGGTTTCGCTCGACGCGTCCGACGTAGTAGCCCTGCTCGTTGAGCGCTGGGCCGAAGGCTGATGCCGGGACAGGGGCGTAATCGGGCAGCGATGCTGCCGTCGGGGTGGAGGCAGTGGCGTTCATGCGCAGTCTCCTTTGGGGATATCACAGACCGGGCTGGTTTCTGAGCCGGTGCATCGGTGCTCTGCATTGCCCACGGCCGCGGCAGCTGCCGACGTCACGAATGCCGCGACCGTCCGCGCTCCCTTCGCCGTGTATCTGAGCAAAACAACCCTGATCCTGGCCGGGCGCGCTTCGCGTCCCCGGATTCCCTAGTTCGCGACCCAGTGGCAAGCTCTGCGGGTTGCGCCGCACGGCGAGGGGATCTCACGACGTTGGACTGCTGGGCCGAAGCCGGGAGCGCGAGGCGCGAGGCTCGACCGGCTCCGAAGGCTGGCTCACGGCAGGATCAAGTGGCTGTCGCCGAACTCGTGCCAGAGGTAACCAACATCGAGCGCAGCCCGGTAGGACGCTTCCAGCATCCTTCCTCCGGCAAAGGCCTCGACCATCGCCAAATGTGAGGCCATCGGCGGGTGCCAGCCGGTGAGGAGACCGGTGGTAACCCGTGGCGTAAAGGCCGGGTCGACTACCAGGTTGGTCAAGCCTGAGCTGGGGAGGGCCAGCCCGGGACCGACTGCCGAACTCTCGAGGGCGCGCACGCAGGTGGTGCCCACGGCGATCACCCTGCCGCCGACCCGGATAGCGGCGTTGACGCGCCGCGCCGTGTCCGGCGGCACCTCGAAAGCCTCGGGCTGCGGTGGTTCGTGAGCCTCGAGCGACGAGACTCCGCAGTGCAGCACGATCGGCGCCAGGTCAACGCCCTTCACCAGGAGGCGCGTCACCAGCTCGGCCGTGAAGGGCCGCGCCGCCGATGGCATCTCCGCGCTGCCGTGCACGTCGGCAAAGACCGACTGGTAGACACTGAGCGGCCGCGATCTCGTGCTGTGGCCGTATACGATCGGCCGTCCCCAGCGCCTCAGGTACCCGTCGGCTGGCAGTCCGAGCATCACCTCCGCGACCCAGAGGCGGACGGCATCGGCCTCGACCGCCGGCCGCAGCAGTGTTGCCCGGCCGCCGCCTCTCAACTCGATCTCGGTGCCGGCCTGGGCATCCAGCCAGGGGGTGGTGTGGAGGCTGTTCGGCTCGGCATGGCGGAGCTCCACAATCCACTCGGCGTCGCTGAGCCGCCGGGCGACGTGGACGACCGCTGCCTGGGAGCCGGCCGTCGCCTCCAGCGCAGCGTTCAAGGTAGCCGAGCGGTTGAAGACGAGGAGGTCACCCGGTCGCAGCAGCGCCGTCAGGTCGCTGAAGCTGTGGTGCTCGATGTGCCCGCTGGAGCGGTATGACACGAGCAGCCGCACGTCGTCGCGGCCCCGGCCACGCTCCTCCGGGGGCTCGGTGGCCTCGAGGGCCGCCGGCAGGGTGAACTCGAGGCTCATGGCGTGGCGATCACTTCCCCGGTTCGGCCTGGTCAGCCGCCCGGATCCGGCCGCTGGGCTGACGCGATTCGAAGAGCTCGATCAGGCGTGGCACCACCGCCTCGGGCAGGGGTCGATCCGAGATGTCCTCGCCCGGGAACGCCGCCTGGTGCATGTCGGTGCGCATGTCGCCGGGGTCGACCGCCCAGACCCGCAGCTCCGGTTCCTCGACCGCGAGGACTTTGGCGAGCTGGTCCTGGGCAGCCTTGGCCGCGCCGTAACCGCCCCAGCCCGGGTGGCCTTCGACGGCGGCGTCGGAACTGATCAGCACCACGCGGCCTCCGTCATTCGCGGCTCGGAGCAGCGGCAGGAATTCCTGGATCAGAGCCAGGCTGGACACCGCGTAGACCTCCAAGAGCTCGCGCAAGGCGGCGAGGGGGAAATCGGCCAGCGCAGGCAGCGGGCTCGGACCCAGCATGCCGGCGTTGCAGACCAGCAAGTCGAGGCCTCCCAGCCCATACGCCGCCCCGGCGAGCGCCCGCCGGTGCTCAGGATCGGCGACGTCGCCCGGAATGGCCAGTACATGGCTGCCGGGCGGGATCAGCTTCCAGAGGCGACCATGAGCCTGCTCCAGGAGGGCCGCGTCGCGGCCGTCGACGATCAAGGACCAGCCTCGGCGGGCCAGGCCTTCGCTGAGCGCCCTGCCCAAGCCTTTAGAAGCCCCGGTCACGACTGCTGTGCTCATGGCATCTCGTCCGGAGACGATGGCGACGCCGTGACCGCCGATGGCAGCCGGACACCGGTCAACTGTTCACAAGCGGCGAAGAACCCGTCCTGTACGGTGACGTCCGATGCCGTCGCGTGAGCCGGTCGAGTCCGCTTCTGGTAGAAACATCGGCCGGTCACCTTCGCTCCAGGCTCCTCGCTGATGGCCAGCCACACCTGGGTCGCGGCGCCTAGCTCCAGGTCGCCCGGTGCGGACGCGCCAGCCATCTTCGTCGGAGCGATTCCAGGATCGACCGCGTTCGAAAAAACGTGCGGCCAGAGGCGAGCGACCCCGAAGGCCAGCACGAGATCGAACAGCTTTGAGTTCGCGTAAGCCTGAGATCCGTGCCAGGGCCGTTGCCGCCACTGCAGGTCGCCCAGATCCGCGTCGCCGCTCTGGTGCATGCCCGACGTCAGATAGATAAGCCGCTGGGGTGATCCGATCAGCGCGGTCAACAGGTAGGGCGCGAGCGTGTTGACAGCGAAGACGTCGTCGAGCCCGTCCACCGTCTCGCGGCGCAATGCGCCCCGACGGTAGACGCCGGCGTTGTGGATGATCGCCTCGAATGGTCCGGCCGCGTTCGCCTGAGCAGCCAGGTCGCGGGTCTGTTCGATGCTTGCCAGATCGCCCTCGAGCGCAGTTCGAGCGGCCGGAACGGCGCGCAACGCCTGCTGGGCGCGATCGCGGTTGCGCCCATGCAGGACGACGTCGTGGCCGAGCCCCACCAGGCGTCGCGCCGCCTCCTGTCCGAGTCCATCAGACGAGCCGGTGATAAAGATGCGGGCCATGCGGACTTCCTCCCCTCGCCGCCAGCTAGCCAATCCGCTCCAGGACCATGACCGGAATCTGCCGCGACGTCATCCGTGGGTACTCCCAGAACCCGGGGCGATGGGGACGCGGTCCGCATTCATGCGCTCCCGTTCCTGACCCTCCGCCTCGCGCGCCCTGACCTCGAGGGCCCCCGTGCCAGTCGTCCGCCCCACCTCGACCCTCGCCACATGACTCGGCGAACCCCTCGAACGCCCACGGCTCCGGATTTGCCGCCGTCGTGGGATAAAGTTGATGATTGGCGGTCCTTTGGGCGGCACGCCTGAGCGATTAATGTTCACCCCGGCCAAGCCCGCTTCGCGTCCCCGGATTCCCTAGTTCGCGACCGAATGGCAAGCTCTGCGGATCGCACCACAGGCAAGGGGAACTCACGACGTTGGAATTGCTGGGCCGAAGCCGGGAGCGCGAGGCGCTCGACCGTCTCCTCCGGGCGGCTCGGGGGGGACGGGGCGGTGTGCTCGTCGTCCAAGGCGACCCCGGTGTCGGGAAGACCGCCCTGCTCGAGGACACGGCGAAGACAGCGCAACAGTTTCGCGTCTTGCGAACGGCTGGCGCGGAGGCCGAACAGGAATTTCCCTACGCAGCACTCCATCGGTTCTGCGCGCCCACCCTGGATCGGATCGACCAGCTACCGGCGCCGCAGCGCGACGCCTTGGCCGTCGCATTCGGACTGGCAGCAGGACCGGCCCCGAACCAGTTCGTCGTCGCGCTCGCGGTCCTCGGACTGCTGTCGTCACTCGCGACCGACCAGCCGGTGCTCGGGCTGGTCGATGATGCCCACTGGCTGGACCCGGGCTCCTCGCTATCGCTCGCCATTGTCGCGCGCCGTCTCGTGGCCGAACGAATCGGTCTCGTCTTTGCGACGCGCGACGTCGGCGAATCCCTCGCGCGCCTGCCGGAATTGCACGTCGAGTCCCTCGGCCACCGCGACGCGAGGGCGCTCCTCGAGTCCGTCCTGCTCGCCCCGGTGGACGAGCAGGTGATGGAACGCGTGATCGCTGAGGCCGGCGGCAACCCCCTGGCGCTCATCGAGTTGCCGCGCGGCCTGACGACGGCAGAACTCGCGGGCGGCTTCGGCTTGCCTGCGACCGCGACCCTCGACGCCCGGATCGAGGAGAGCTTCGGGCGCCGAGTTGCTGCGCTGCCGCGTGCGGTCCGTACGCTGATCCTCATCGCGGCGAGCGATCCGACCGGAGACCCCTTGCTGGTCTGGCGTGCAGCGGCCACGTTGGGCATCCCTCAGTCGGCCGCTGTGGCGGCGGAGTCGACAGGTCTGATCGCCTTCCAACCGCAAGTTGCCTTCCGCCATCCCCTCGTCCGATCATCGGTCTACCGAGCGGCGCGTCAAGATGAGCGGACGGACGTCCATCGGGCTCTCGCAGACGCAACCGATCCCCACGTCGATCCCGACCGGCGCGCATGGCATCTTGGCCAAATGGCGATCGCGCCCGACGAGGATGTCGCGGCCGATCTAGAGCAGATGGCTGCCCGAGCGCAGGCACGGGGAGGTCTGGCTGCCGCAGCCGCATTCCTCGAACGTTCGGCTGCCCTGACCGTCAGTCCATCGCTGCGTGCCGGCAGAGCCTTGGTGGCCGCCAGCGCAAAGTACGAAGCGGCGGCCGTCGATGATGCTGTCGTCTTGCTCGACATGGCAGAGGGAGGACCCCTGGACAACTTCCAGCGGGCCCAGGCCGAGGTCCTCAGAGCCCGTGTCGCCTTCGCGACCAATCGAGGGAGCGACGCGCCTCCACTCCTCCTCGCTGCGGCGCGCCGCCTGGAACCACTCGACGTTGCGCTCGCTCGGGAGACCTACCTTGATGCCCTAGGTGCAGCACTGTTCAGCGGTCGTCTGTCGACGACCCTCGACCCTCGACAAGTTGCGCGAGTGGCCCAGGCCGCGCCGAAAGCGCTTGAGCCACGGCCCGTCGACCTGCTCCTGGACGGCCTCGCGGCTCGCATCGCCGACGGGCCTGCCACTGGAACCGCACGGCTGCGACAGGCGCTCGCGGTCTACGCGCGCCAGGACCCGGCTCCGGTCGAAGCCCTGCGCTGGCGCTGGCTGGCAGGCCGTCTTGCCGGGTTCGTTTGGGATTACTCGGCGTGGGACATCCTCACGGCCGAACACGTGCGAGCCGCTCGTGACGTGGGCATGCTCGCCGAGCTGCCGCTCGCATTGATCAGCAGGGTTGGCGTCCATCTCCTGTCTGGCGAGATGGAGACCGCCACCGCGCTCGTCGAGGAAGCCGAGATGCTGGCGAGGGCGACCAGCAATGCCGCTCCCCCTGCATACGGCGCGATCTCCCTGGCCGCCTACAGAGGCAACGATGACGAGCTGACCGCGCTGGTCGCCTCTGCCAGCAGGGACTTCCGCGCTCGAGGCGAGGGGATGGGCCTCACGGCGCTGAACTGGGCGACCGCTACCGTTTGCAACGCGCTCGGTCGTTATGACGATGCGTTCGCGGCCGCGACGGAGGGTGCGACCGGCGGTGGCGAGACGTGGTATGCCGCGCTTGCCGTCGTGGAGCTGATCGAAGCGGCGTCACGGACGGGTCGACCCGAACGAGCAGCACAAGCCGTGGAGTCGCTGAGCGAGTCGACACGAGCCAGCGATACGCCGTGGGCACGCGGGGTCGAGGCAAGATCACGTGCGCTCCTGGCGAATGGCGAAACCGGCGAATCTCTGTACCGCGACGCGATCGAGTGGTTTGAGCCGACAGCCCTCCGAGTCGACCTCGCTCGAACACACCTCCTCTATGGCGAGTGGCTCCGACGCGAGGGTCGTCGTGTCGACGCGCGCGCCGAGCTGCGCACGGCCCACGAGCGCTTCAGCGAGTTCGGGATGGAAGGCTTTGCGGAACGGGCGCGCGTCGAGCTGGAGGCGACCGGCGAGCATGTCCGGAACCGCGTGCCCCACTCGGTCGCCCAGTTGACGTCGCAGGAATCGCAGGTAGCTGGGCTTGCCGCCGAGGGGTACACCAACCGGCAGATCGCCGAGCACCTGTTCATCAGCCCGAAGACCGTCGAGTACCACCTGAAAAAGGCCTACCGGAAGCTCGACGTCACATCTCGGACCCAGCTCGCGCGCCGGTTGGCACAGGGAGCAGGCCCGATGTCAACGGGCGCGGCATCCTGAAACTCTGGGAGATCAGGCGATGGAGCGCGGGACGCTCGCGCTTCCGTCGGACCGAGCACCGAACCGTCCGTGCTCGAAGCCCTGTGGCGATCTTCGGCCAGCCTGACGCGATCTCGCGCGTCCCCTCGGGGCTCTGACCAGCCAGAACCGGTTGGAGCTGGCCGGGCGCTCACACCCGCGAGATTCACACGGAGAAGTACTTAGCTTCTGGGTAAAAGTCCCCTGACCAGTAGGAACAAGTTCGTGACACCTTGAGGTGACACGAATTGGACACGCTTTCGCGAACTCGCTGCCGGGTCGTACGCACCCGGCCTATCAGGATGCATCTTGTCCCGGCGCGGTTTTCTCACCTGAGTTGCATGAACCGCTCGCGCCGCTCCAGCCATCGGCCACCCCTTCACGCCACCCTTCCGGCGACGGGGTACTTCAAGCCGGAGCAGGCTGCGGAAGTGCTGGGGGTTTCGGTGCACACCCTGGAGAAGTGGCGCCGTTCCGGGTACGAGGGCGTCGGCCCTCGGTACCGTCTTCACGGCCGGCACGTGCGCTACGACCCGCGTGACCTGCTGGCCTGGAGCGAGTCGAAGGCGGTGTCCTGATGGGCGGCGGACGTCCGAAGCTCAAGCCCGGCGAGCACGGGAACATCAGCGCCTCGAAGCAGCGCAACGGGCGCTGGCGGGCTCGTGTGCGGTATTGCAACCTGCTCGGTGAGGAGGGCACGACGTCCGGCGTCGGTCCGACTAAGACCTCGTTTCAGAATGATCGGCCGGGGAGTTTGCGCCAGCAGATGATGGCGCAGGCCAGGTGCATGAGTCCGAGATGGAGGTCGGCGCGGACCTCGTAGCGGGTGCGTAGGCGTTTGAACTGGTGGAGCCAGGAGAAGCCACGTTCGACGACCCATCGCTTCTTGCCGAGCCCGGAGCCGTGGGCGACGCCGCGGCGGGCGATGCGCGGGGTGATGCCCCGGTCGCGCAGCGCGCGGCGGTACTTGTCGTAGTCGTAGCCGCGGTCGGCGTACAGGATCCGGGGTTTGCGCCTGGGTCTGCCGACTGTGCCCCGGATCGCCGGCAGCGCGTCGACCAGGGGCAGCAGCTGTGTCACGTCGTGCCGGTTCCCGCCTGTCAGCGACACCTGCAGCGGGGTGCCGTTCGCGTCCACGATCAGGTGGTGCTTGGACCCGGGCCGGGCACGGTCGACCGGCGAGGGGCCGACATGATCCCCCCTTTGAGCGCCCGCACGTGCGAGCCGTCGATGCTCATCTCGTCCAGGCCCAGCAGACCCTCCCGGCGCATCTCGGCCAGCACCGCCTCGTGCAGCTGCGGCCAGACGCCCGCCTCGGTCCACTCGCGCAACCTACGCCAGCAGGTGACTCCCGAGACGCCCAACGAGTCCTTCGGGACCTGCCGCCAGCCGACCCCGTGCCGCAGCACGAACACGATCCCGGCCAGCGCCGCCCGGTCATCGGCCCGCCGCCGCCCATGGTGACGGTACGGACGCGGAGGGAGGCGCGGGGAGCAGCGGAGCGACCTGCTCCCACAGCAGGTCAGGGACCAAATCCTCGATCACGAGCACGCAGCCTGCCCCAAACCGGCAGGTCAGGCACAACGGACACGCCGCCCATTCTGAAACCAGGTCTTAGCAGCACGCCGACAACCCAAGTGCTGGGGCCCTTCCACTAAGGCGAGATGAACCCAAGGAGCTGGGACCCCCGTCCCCCAGGTCGGGGGTCCCAGCTCCTGCCCGAGCGTGGGCCCAGACCCCTCGCTCGGGTCCCGGCCCGGGGAATCTCCCGGGCCTCTGCCCTGTCAGGAGACTACGTGGGTCGCGGGCCTCGAGTTCGGTCTGGGACGGGTGAAATAACCGACCGGCGGATGATTGCCGTCCGCGATGTTGAGATCGGCTCCGGACGCCGTCTCCGGGGGCACGCCCTGTCGGGACCGAGCGGTGTATCGAGTTGCCGCTGACGGCCTAGGCTCATCGGGCTCCCGTCGACCTGCTCACTGATGCCGGGTTGGCGGTGTACCGGAGGCGGACGGTTGCGCGCTGGCAGGCGTCCTGGTTGATGGCCTTGTTCGCGAAACCGATCGATGCCCCGCTGAACGGCGCCGCGCCGCCGTCGGGCCCGAGGGTCCTGCCGACGGGCATCGTGGTGTCCAGCAGCAGGTAGTCCGAGGCGTCACAGGCCGCGGCGGGCGTACCCGGCGCAGTGGTGACCGAGGTGATCTCGACGGTGACCGCGTCGATGTAGGTGCTGTCGGGCCCGTTGTTCACGACGCGCCCCGTGATGGGCACGGGCGCGACGCCGGGCGCGAGGCCCGCCATGGTGGAGGTCTGGGTGACGGTGAGCGAGTTGTCGGCGGCGACGCAGTCCACGGCCTCGGCGGGTGCGGCAGCTCCGGGGCCGAGCAGGAGCGCCACGCCGACGAGAAGGACGGCGGCCAGCGTGGCCGGTGCCCTGCGGCGCCTGCGCGCCAGGACCACGAGCACGGCTCCGACGACGAGGCAGGCGAGCGCGATGATCAGGAGCAGAACCAGATCGTCGGGGCCGGTCCTCGGCAGGGGGTCGCAGTTCATGATGTCACCGTCGCCTCGTCGTAGGTCATGCTGTCGGCCGGGTCGCGTGCGGCGGCCTTGTCCTGCTCGCTCGACTCTTCCTGGGGGTCCTCCTCCTGCTGATCGGACAGCGCGGGCTCCTCGTCCTGCCCGGCAGGCGGCGCGGACTCCTCTACCGGTTCGTCCGGGGGCGCGGTCTCGTCCGGCACCACCGTCTCGTCCGGTACCACCGTCTCTTCCGGCACCGTCGCGTCGGGTGCCTCCGGGGTGTCCGGCGCCTGCGACGGTTCAGCCGGCGCGGGGACATCGGGCGCCTCGGGGAGCGCGGACGGGCTCGGCTCCGGCTGCTGCTCGGCAGGCTCGTCCCGGGCTTCCTCGGACGGGGCCCGGCGAACCAACGGCGCCGGGGCGACGCCGGTGAGCGTACTGTCGGCCACGGTCACCGTGTCCCGCGAGAGCGCCTGCCCGGTCAGCGCCGTCCCCGCGCCGAGCGTGATCGCGCCGCGTGAGAGAAGGGCGCCGGACATCGACGAGTTCGCGCCGGTCCCGATGGCCCCGGCGGCGACCCAGAAGACGTTGGCAGGCTGGGCCCCGTTGACGAGCGAGACGTTGCTGGCGGCGGCGGTGTCGAAGGCCGCGTCGGTCAGGAAGACGAACACCGAGTCGGGGTTGTCCTCGGCGTCGAGCGTGACGGTTCCGGTGAGCGCCAGCGCGGCGCTGATGTGGTGCACCCCCGCATGGAAGGTCTGCCCGCCCAGGTCACCGGCGATCTCGGTGTGCGGCGCCCGTGAGGACGCCTCGTCCAGTGCCGCGAGCAGGTCCTCCTGCGTGCTCGCGGCGGCGGCATCCCCAGCGTGGAGGCTGCCGTCGTAGGTGCCCGGCGGAAAACCGGTGACCGAGGTCCCAGGGCTGACGCCGAGGTCGCCGCTCATCGTCGTGGCTCCGGTGCTCACGACGCCGGTGGCCGCGAGAACGGAGTACGAGGCGGCCGACCCGAGGTCGACCGGCGGCGGGTTCACCTCGACGGTGAGGTCCTGGGTGGCGGCGACGCCGTTCCCGTTGGCGTCGCGCACCCTGGCGACCACCTCGTACCGGCTCGCGGTGAGCTCCGTCGCGGTGACCGCCCAGGTGCCGCCCGCGGTCACGGTCGTGGACAGGCTCTGCTCGTCGACGGCGACGCTGACCGGGCTGGACGCCGGTGCGTTGCTCACGCCGCTGATCGTGGGCGTCGTGTCGTTGGTGGTCGCGGCGGGCCCGCCGTCGATGCCGAGGGTGGGCGGGAGGGCATCGGTGAACCTGATGGTGTTGGACGCGAGAGTCACCGCGTCGAGCGAGAGAGCCCGACCGATGAGCTCGGTGCTCGCACCGAGCGTGATGGCGCCCTGGGCGACGATCGAACCCGAAAGGAACGAGTTCGCGCCGGTCCCCGCGGCACCGGCGACGACCCAGTACACGTTCGACGCCTGTGCGCCGCCCGTGAGCTCGACGACGCTCGCGGCGGCGGTGTCGAACGCCGCTGACGACTGGAGCACGAAGACGGCGTCTGGGTCGCCCTGCGCGTCGAGCACGAGGGTTCCGGTCACGGACATCGCGGCAGTGGTGTGGTAGACACCCGGCGTCAGGGTGCGAGCGCCGAGGTCGCCGACGAGCTCGGTGCCCGCCGGTAGCGCGGACAGGCCGTCGTAAGCGTCGACCAGGTCGGCATGCGCCGCGGCGGCGTGCCCGTCACCGGTGTGGACGTCACCGCCGACCGTGCTCGGATCGATCCCGGTGACGGTCGTGCCGGGGCTCACGCCGAGGTCGCCGCTGACCGTCGTGGTGCCGGTGCTGACCACCGCGGTGGCGGCGAGCACGGAGTAGCTCTGCGCGGCGCCCAGCACGTCGGGGGCCGTGACCGTGACCGTTGAGCTGGGCGCGCTGGCCGCCGTCCATGACGCGTGGACGGCGGTCACGACGTACGTGTGGTCGCCGGCCGGGACGTCCGCGTCGGTGCAGCTGTCCCCGTCGATCAGTGACGTGGGGCTGCTCGCGCAGGCCGGGGCGGTCGTGTCGCCATTGCTCCGGGTGACGTAGTAGCCGGCCGGCTGCACGCCGCCGGTGCCCGGGGTCCAGCTGACCGGCACCTCCCCGGGGGCCGTCTCCGGGACGGTCACATCGACCGGTGCTGAGAGCGTCGAGGTCACCGACGTAGCCGCCGCCGAACCCGAGGAGCTCCAGTAGGCCGACGCGGGCGCCGTCCCGGCCACCAGGGTCCCGACCGAGACGAGGAGAACCAGCAGGACCGTCGCCGGGGCGTGTGCGCGCGCCGTGCCGCGCTTGTGGTGGTGCCGGCCGGTGGGTGTGCTCATGATCGACGGCAACGTTCTGTTGATCGTGCACGACGGCAGCGAAACGGTCTGCGCCGCCGCGTCAGGAGTGTGAGGCCCGGCGGGTGCGCAGGGGGTGACGCGCGTACCCGCCGGACCTCGGTCATGGGGTCAGGAAGCGGTCAGGAACAGCGGGACCGCTGCGCCCTGGCAGGCGTCCTGGTTCTCAGCCGTGCTGGCCAGCGTCACCGTGACCGTGCCGTCCACGGAACCACCGGGGGCGATGTCCCCGGTGGGCGGCGCGGTGGTCACCTCGGCCGTGTAGTCGGCGGCCAGGCAGCCGGCCGGCGGCACCCAGGCGTCCCCGTCCTCATCCGCGATCTCGACGGTGACCGCAGTCAGGTTCTGCGTCCCCTCACCCGGGTTGGTCACGGTGAAGGCGACCGTCTGCCCGGCACTGCCCGGTGCGAGCTCACCTACACCAGGTTCGCTCGTGATCTCGAACGCGACGCTCTCACCCGTCGTCGCGGTGCCGGTGCCGGTACCGGTCGAGGTCCAGTACGCGAAGGCGATACCGGCCCCGGTGAGGGTGAGCGCTGCCGCGAGAATGATGGCAATGCGCTTCTTTCCACGGCTCTGGGCATGCTCCATGACGGGCTCCTTCAAAAGTATTTCGGCCCTCTGGCACGGGGCCTCGGTGCGATGGGATATAGCTCCCGTCCACAGAACGGGAGCTACGAACGCAACGTATCAGCCCAGATTTCACCCGCTGTTGAAAGAGCGATGTCAAATGGACGAAAATGTCGCGTGGACCTGAGCCGGTGCGGGCAATTGCCCGGGGCGTCTATTTCTGAGGGCGAACGCATGTAGAGTTGCATGCGCGCAGGTCAGGGCGCTTCTGGTGGCTAAAAACACCACAAACGGGACAGCAGTCGCCGGGTCGATGCGGGGCTAATTCGGTCGCGCCCTGTCGCGATGCGCAGAAGTGTGGAAATCGCCCCAAATGTGATCGATGATTTTCGATGGACACGTATTGCGGGCGCGCAATCTCGGACCGGTGCGTAGTGTCCAACGCATCAACAATTCGTGATTACACCTCCGCAATTCGGAGGATCGGAGAGGCATTCCATGAGAAGTCATAAAGTTCGGCATGCAGGCGGCGTCGCGCGGCGGCGTTCGCTTCGACGCGCCGCCACGGGTACGGCACTCGCTCTGGGGGGCTCGCTCGCTCTCGTGCTCGCGACGCAGCAGGCCTGGGCGATCGGTACCCCGGTCGACCTCGGCACCGCTGGCACCTACTCGGTGCTGGGCGGGCAGACCGTTACCAACACAGGCCCCTCGGTCCTCTCCGACAACGTCGGTGTCAGCCCAGGCACGGCGATCACGGGGTTTCCGCCCGGCGTCGCGCTCGGCGACACCCACGCAGCGGACGCCCACGCGCTCCAGGCGCAGAGCGACCTCACGATCGCGTACAACGACGCTGCAGGACAGGCGCCCGACGAAAGCATCTCCGGTGACCTGGGCGGGCTCACCCTCGAGCCGGGCGTCTACAACGCCTCCAGCTCGATCGGTCTCACCGGGACGGTCACCCTCGACGCCCAAGGAGACCCGGACGCCGTCTTCATCTTCCAGGTCGGCTCCACCCTCACGACCGCCAGTGCCAGCACCGTCGCACTCCTGAACGACGCGCAAGCCTGCAACGTGTTCTGGCAGATCGGCAGCTCCGCCACACTGGGTACGAACACCACGTTCGTGGGCACGATCATGGCGCTGACCTCGATCAGCGTCACCACCGGCACCACAGTGGACGGTCGCGCCCTGGCACGCAACGGGTCGGTCACCCTGGACTCCAACGTCTTCACCCAGAGCGAGTGCGAGACGGCCCCGCCGTCCTCGCCGCCGCCGACGGGCAGCCCGACACCCACCGACAGCCCGACGGGCGGGCCCACTACGCCGCCGACCGACGGGCCGACCGGGCCGCCCAACCCGGCCCCGTCCGACGGGACACCTGGCGGGCCTGGTGACGAAAACGGGACTCCTGGCGGTCCGGGGAGCGGGAACGGTCCGGGCAGCGGGTACGGGGGTCCTGACACACTCGCCGCGACGGGTCCGTCCGTCAACGTGCCGCTGTTCACCGCCGCGATCGCGGCGATTCTCGTCGGTACCGGTCTCATCGTCACCAGCCTCCGGTTGCCCCGCCGCCGGTCCTGACACGAGCGATCGCGGAGGCCCGCTCCCGGTCACCGGCTCTTGCGAGGCGCTGGTGCAGACCCCTCATGCTTCCGTACGGATGGTTCCAAGAGCCGGGGCCCCAGCGGTGGGGCACCGTTGCGGCCTGGCGGCCGTAAGCGTGGCGGCAGCTATGCGATTGGCGTGTCGGACGCGTTTGCGCGTATCGAGGCAGCCCTGCGCAAACTAGGGATCTCGGTCGCCCTGCGCGAGGATGCCACTGGAGCTTGACCCCAGGCGGTGACCTGCTGGCAGGGACAGTCGACGCGACACCGGCTGATGTTGCGTCGCTGTCCCGGATGAACCCACCCGGGCCCAAGGGGCAGGTACCAGAGGGCGCAGTCAGGCCGCCTACAGTAGTGCCAGGCAGCAGGCACGACCGTGCCGAAAGCTTTCCGGGTTGCTGCCGACGAAAGGCCGCTTCCTCTTGGGGGAGTGGCCTTTCTTGTGCCCCCACTTAGGCGATCGACGCAGAGTGCTCTGCCGTGGTCCCAACTGCTCTACCTTGGCGTTGAGCGGCGTCGTACGGGTACCGCGGCGGACCCCGCGCTCAACGTCGCTCGCCAGTACCAGCAGGACGGCAGCCAGGGGTGGCTCGTAAAGCCCCAGGTCAGCACCCAATTCGTGCCACGCTGCCACGTATTTGCGCTGGTCAGAGGCCCGAACCGTGCCACGTTCTCCGGCGCGACCCCGAAGCGCGCGAGCGTGGCACGTTTATGGCACGGATTGGTACGCTGAGGTACGTCCAGCGACGTCTGGATACGGGAGTCCCGGTGATCCATCCGGGGCTCTGACCAGCCAGAACTTGTCTGACCTGGTCGGACGGACATCACCCCAGAAGTCACACCGAGAAGTACTTCGCCTCGGGGTGATGGAACACGAACGCGTCCGTCGACTGCTCCGGGTGCAGCTGCAGCTCCTCCGACAGCGTCACGCCCATCCGCTCCGGCCGCAGCAGCTCGACCACCTTGCGGCGGTCCTCCATGTCGGGGCACGCGGGGTAGCCGAGCGAGAACCGCGCCCCGCGGTACTCCAGCTTGAACATGCCCTCGACGTCGGCAGGGTCCTCGGCGGCGAACCCGAGCTCCGACGCGCATCCGCGCGTGCCAGAACTCCGCGAGCGCCTCGGTGAGCTGCACCGACAGCCCGTTGCAGCTCGATGTAGTCGCGGTACTTGTTCTCGGCGAACAGCTTCGCCGGTGTGCGCAGACACCGAGTCCCCGACGGTCACGAGCTGCACCGGCAGCACGTCGAACTGCCCAGTCTCTTCGACCCGGAACGAGGGCGCACGAAGTCGGCCAGGCACAGGTGCCGGTCGCGCCGCTGCCGCGGGAAGTGGAACCGCAGCCGCTCGGTCCCGACCGCGCCGCCGGAGCCGCCGTCGGGCGAGCAGCCCGGTCCCGAGCGCCGTCGGGTCGTCGCCGTGGTGCAGCGACGACGATGTCGTCGCCCTCGGACCACACCGGGAAGTACCCGTACGCGACCGAGGCGTCGAGCATCCCCTCGGCGAGGATGCGGTCGAGCCAGTACCGCAGCCGCGGGCCGACCCTCGGTCTCGACGAGCTCCTCGTAGCGAAGCGCCGTCCTCCGACGCGCCCCGGCTTCAGCCCCCACTGCCCCATGAACGTCGCCCGCTCGTCGAGGAACGCGGCGTAGTCGGCGAGCGCGACGCCCTTCACGATGCGCGTGCCCCAGAACGGCGGCGCCGGCACGGGGTTGTCGGCAGCGACATCCGACCGCGCCGGCATCTCCTCGGGCTCGGTCTGACGTCACAGACACAACGCGCGTGGATGCGCTTCTTGCAGCGCCGGCAGCCCGACGTCGTCCGGCGCGGCACCGCGGGCGATCGCGCACGAGCGGCTCCATGAGCGCGCAGCCCCTCGAACGCGTCGCGGGCGTAGCGCACCGTCGCCGTCGAACATCGCCGGCGAGGTCGTCCTCGACGTAGGTGCGGGTGAGGGCGGCGCCGCCGAGCAGGACCGGCCACCGCTTCGTCGAGCCCGCGCGAGTTCAGCTCCTGGAGGTTCTCCTTCATCACGACCGTCGACTTCACGAGCAGCCCGCGACATGCCGATCACGTCGGCGTCGTGCTCCTCGGCGGCCTCGATGATGTCGTCGATCGGCTGCTTGATGCCGAGGTTGATCACCTCGTAGCCGTTGTTCGTCAGGATGATGTCGACGAGGTTCTTGCCGATGTCGTGCACGTCGCCGCGCACGGTCGCCGAGCACGATCGTGCCCTTGCCTGCTCGCCGGAGACGTTCTCCATGTGCGGCTCGAGCAGCGCGACGGCGGCCTTCATCACCTCGGCCGACTGCAGCACGAACGGCAGCTGCATCTCGCCGCTTGCCGAACCGCTCGCCGACGACCTTCATGCCCTCGAGCAGGTGGTCGTTGATGATGTCGAGCGCGTTCATCCCGTCGGCGCGCGCGAGGTCGAGGTCGGCCTCGAGCCCCTTTCGCGTCGCCGTCGATGATGCGCCGCTCCAGCCGCTCGCCCACGGGCAGCGCCGCGAGCTCGGCAGCCCGCTCATCGCGGAGCGCCGCCGGTGTCGACGCCCGCGAACAGGTCGAGCAGCTTGCGACGAGCGGGTCGTAGGTGAGGTTGCCGTCGGCGTCGTACTCGCGCCGGTCCCACACCAGGTCGAGCGCGACCTTGCGCGCTGCTCGTCCGGGATCGAGGCGAGCGGCACGATCTTCGCGGCGTCGACGATCGCCGAGTCGAGCCCCGCCTCGACCGCCTCGTGCAGGAACACCGAGTTCAGCACCGCGCGCGCCGCCGGGTTCAGCCCGAACGACACGTTCGAGACGCCGAGCGTGGTGTGGATGCCGGGGTACTTGCGCGTGATCTGCGCGGATCGCCTCGATCGTCTCGATGGCGTCGCGCCGCGTCTCCTCCTGGCCGGTCGCGATCGGGAAGGTCAGGGCGTCGACGATGATGTCGTCGACGCGCATGCCCCAGTCGCCCACGAGGGTGTCGACGAGCCGCGACGCGATGCGCACCTTGTGCGTCGGCGGTGCGCGCCTGGCCCTCCTCGTCGATCGTGAGGGCGATGACGGCGGCGCCGTGCTCCTTCACGAGCGGCATGATGCGGCCGAACCGCGACGTCGGCCCGTCGCCGTCCTCGAAGTTCACCGAGTTGACGACGGCGCGCCCGCCGATGCAGCTCCAGGCCCGCGCGGCAGCACGGCCGGCTCGGTGGAGTCGATCACGAGCGGCAGCGTCGAGGCGCTCGCGAGCCGCGAGACGACCTCGCGCATGTCGGCGACGCCGTCGCGCCCCACGTAGTCGACGCAGACGTCGAGCAGGTGCGCGCCGTCGCGGATCTGGTTGCGCGCGATGTCGACGCACGTCGTCCCAGCGCTCGTCGAGCATCGCCTCGCGGAACGCCTTCGACCCGTTCGCGTTGGTGCGCTCGCCGATCGCGAGGTACGAGCGCGCTCCTGGTCGAAGATCACGTGCTGGTACAGGCTGGCGACGCCGGGTTCTCCTCGCACCGGCTCCCGCTCGGCCACGGGGCAGCGCCGCCGATGCGCTTCGACCACCAGCCGCATGTGCTCCGGCGTCGTGCCGCAGCATCCGCCGACCAGGCCCAGGCCGAACTCGCGCACGAACTGCTCGTGCGCGGTCGCGAGCTCCTCCGGGGTCAGCGGGTAGCTCGCGCCGTGCGGCCCGAGCACCGGCAGGCCCGCGTTCGGCATGCACACCACGGGCATCGTGCGGCGTGCTTCGACAGGTGCCGCAGGTGCTCGCTCATCTCGTCCGGGCCGGTCGCGCAGTTCAGGCCGATCGCGTCGACGCCGAGCGGCTCGAGCGCGGTGAGCGCCGCGCCGATCTCGCTGCCCATGAGCATGGTGCCGGTGGTCTCGACGGTCACCTCGACGAAGATCGGCAGCCGGATGCCCGACGTCGACGATCGCCTGCTTGCAGCCGTTGACCGCGGCCTTGGTCTGCAGCAGGTCCTGCGAGGTCTCGATCAGGCAGCGCGTCCGCGCCGCCGTCGATGAGGCCCGCGGCCTGCTCGGCGAACGTGTCCTTGCAGGTGCGCGTACGTGGTGTGCCCGAGGCTCGGCAGCTTGGTGCCCGGGCCCATCGAGCCGAGCACCCAGCGCATGCGGCCGTCCGGCGCCTGCGACGCGTCCGACGCGCTCGCGGGCGATCGCGGCGCCCTCGCGGGCGAGCTCGCGGATGCGGTCGTCGATGCCGTAGTCCGAGAGGTTCGACCAGTTGGCGCCGAACGTGTTCGTCTCGATGGCGTCGATGCCGATCTCGAGGTACGCGTCGTGGATCGCCGCGATCATGTCGGGGCGCGTGACGTTGAGGATCTCGTTGCAGCCCTCGAGGTCCTGGTAGTCGTCGAGGGTCGGGTTCGCCGCCTGCAGCATCGTGCCCATCGCGCCGTCGGCGATGACCACGCGCGTACGCATGGCGTCCAGCAGAGCGGCGGAGCGTTCGCCGAGAACGGGCGGAGCGGCGGGAAGAGCGGTCACCTCGGCAGCGTAAGCCTTGGCCGGACGACGGCGCCGTGCGTGCCCGGCTGGCGGTATCGCGGCAGGTATCGTCCCCGGCATGACGACGCGCGACTACCTGGCCTCCCTGTTCTCCCTGGAGGGACGTATCGCCGTCGTGACCGGCGGGAGCTCAGGCATCGGGCGGGGCATCGCCGAGGCCCTGGCGCAGGCGGGGGCGCGCACCGTGCTCGTGGCCCGCAGCGCCGACCGGCTGGACGACGTCGCCGCAGGCCTGCGTGAGCGCGGCTGCGCCGTCGAGCGAGTGGTCGCGGACCTCTCGACGCGCGACGGCATCCGCGCCGCAGCCGACGGGATCGTCGCCGCGGCGGGCGAGCCCGACATCCTCGTGAACAGCGCTGGCATCAACCTGCGCCCGCACATGGACCACCTCGACGAGGACGTCTGGGACGCCACCATGACCGTCAACCTCGAGGCTCCGTTCCTGCTCGGGCAGCGGTTCGGGCCCGGCATGGCGCAGCGGGGCTTCGGCCGGCTGATCCATATCTCGTCGCAGCAGGCGCACCGGTCGTTCGTCGACAGCGGCGCCTACGGCGTCTCCAAGGGCGGGCTCGAATCGCTCGCCCGCTCCCAGTCCGAGGCCTGGTCGAGCCGGGGTGTCACTGCCAACACCCTCGTGCCCGGTTTTGTGCTGACCCCCCTGAACCAGCGGCTGCAGGACGACGCCGAGAAGGTCACGGCGCTCGCGGCCCGCACCACGGTCGGCCGCAACGGCGTGCCCGAGGACTTCGCGGGCGCCGCCGTCTTCCTCGCGAGCGGCGCCTCCGGCTACGTGACGGGGCACTCACTGTTCGTCGACGGCGGCTTCTCGGTCCACTGACCCCTGACCCCCGGGCCGCTGAGTGCTGGGTATTTGTTGGTTCCGGGCCCGCGATCCAACAAATACCCAGCACTCAACGAGCTGTGCGGTGGGGGGCACGTTGCGCAGTAGGCTCGCGCCGTGAACGTCGACTTCCCGGGACTGGGCACCATTGTCAATGTCGGGACGATCGTCGTCGGGGCGCTCCTCGGCATGGCCGTAGGGCACCGGCTGCCGCAGCGCACCCATGCCGTCGTGACCGACATCCTCGGCCTCGTGACCCTGCTCGTTGCCGCACTGTCGGCCTTGGCGGTCACCGACGCCGCGTTCCTTGCGGCGACGGGCGATGGCGCCCCCGTGCTGATCGTGCTCGGGTCCCTCCTGATCGGCGGCATCGCCGGCTCGCTGCTGCGGATCGAGGCGCGCCTGGAAGGGCTGGCGGGCACGATCCAGGGCTGGCTGGCCAGACGCTCCGCCGGGGCGCGCGCGTCTCGACGACCGTTGCTGATCGACGCGTCCGAGACCGGACAGGACCCAGCGGCGCGCGAGCGCTTCATCGAGGGGTGGCTCACGGCGTCGCTGCTGTTCTGCGTCGGGCCGCTCGCCATCCTCGGGCCGCTGTCGGACGGCCTCGGTCGCGGCATCGACCAGCTCCTGCTGAAGTCCGTCCTCGACGGCTTCGCGGCGCTGGCGTTCGCGTCGTCGTTCGGGATCGGTGTGCTGCTGTCCGCGGTGTCGGTCGCCGTCGTCCAGGGTCTGATCACGGTGGTGGGGGTGGTGCTCGGGTCGGTGCTGCCGGACGCGCACATCGCCGCGCTGACGGCGACGGGCGGCCTGCTGCTGGTGGGCATCGGGCTCCGGCTGCTGCACATCAAGCAGGTCCCGGTGGGCGACCTGCTGCCGGCGCTTCTCGTTGCGCCGCTGCTGACCCAGCTCGTGATAGTGCTGCGCTGACCACGGAGCCGGTTTGAGTTCGGTCGTTTGCTGGGTCTGCCTGCTTGAGTTCGGTCGCTTGCTCGGTCTGGCCGCGAAATCACGTGGCCGACGGCGGGACGGTCACCTAGCGTGGCGGCATGCCCTCCTCCGTGCGCGCCCCGATCGCCGAGCGTGCCGCTGCGCCCGACACCCCGCCCGTCCCGACCGCGGGCGGCCTGACCTGGCGCGCCTGGACCCGGCAGGACGTCCCCGCGCTGGCGGCGCTCATGCGCACGGTCCAGGAGGCCGACGGTCGCGACTGGTTCACCTCGCCCGGTGAAGTGGCCGAGATCTTCGACGCCCCGGTGTTCGACGCCGGCGCCGACACGCTCGTTGGTCGGGACGCCGACGGCGCGATGCGCGCCTACGCCCACGTCGAGCAGTTCCCGACCGACGGCGTTACGACCGTGCGCACGCCCCTGTCCGGCGGCGTGCACCCTGCCCGCCGTGGCGAGGGGATTGGCAGCGAGGTGCTCGCATGGGCCACGGGACGCGCGCGGCAGGCGCTCGCGGCGTCCGGCGAGGACGAGGGGCTGGCCGGCCTGCCCGGGCGGATCTCCGTGCACATCGAGGACAACGATCCCGCCGAACGCCACGACCTGCTGCGCGCCGGCGGGTTCGAGCCCGTCCGGTACTTCGCCAACCTGCTGCGCGACCTGAGCGCGCCGCTGCCCGTGATCGGGTTGGAGCCGCCGCTGCGGCTCGTGCCGTGGTCCGAGGCCTTGGACGACGCCGCGCGGCTGGCCCGCAACGACTCGTTCCGGGACCTCTGGGGCAGCCAGCCCCGCACGGCCGAGTCGTGGCGGGCGTACCGCAGCTCGTTCGCGCCGCAGTGGTCGTTCCTCGTGGTCGACGAGTCGGTGCGGTACGAGGGGTCCGAGCAGGAACACCCGGGGGACTCGACGGTCCCGGCGGGCACGCCGTACGTCGTCGGGCTGCACATGGCCGGGCGGTACGAGCACGACTGGGCGTCGCAGGGGTACACGGCGGGGGACACCGACCTGGTGGGCGTGCGCCGCGACTACCGGGGGCGCCGCATCGCGGCGGCGCTGCTGGCGCACGCGATGCACGTCTTCGCGGGCGAGGGCATGGAGTACGCGGTGCTCGACGTCGACACGGACAACCCGACGGGCGCGCCCGCCCTGTACGCCCGGCTGGGCTACACCAAGAACGACGGCTCCACCATGTACGCCATCGAGATCTGAGGATCGGCCATGACCGCGGAAACCAACACCCTCGCCCCGATCGCCGAGCGCGCCGCCGCTCCGGCGACCCTGACCATCCCCGTCGCGGGCGGCCTCACCTGGCGCGCCGCCACCCGCGAGGACGTTCCTGCCTGGCTGGCGCTGCGCAACCTCATCGCCCGGGTCGACGCCGAGCCCTACGTCGAGACGTTCGAGGAGATCGACGAGCTGTTCGACGGGGCGTGGCGCGACATGGCCGCCGACTCGCTGCTCGGGTTCTCCACCGACCCGGCCGAGGACGGCGCGCTGGTGGCCTGGGCGCAGGTCGAGTGCCCGCCCGGCGATGTCACCGAGGTCCGCACCTTCACCTGGGGCGGCGTGCACCCGGACCACCGAGGCCAGGGGATCGGCCGCGAGCTGCTCGCGTGGAGCATGGGCCGGGCGCGGCAGCTCCTGGCGGCGTCGGGCAAGGACGTGCCTGCCCGCATCGCGGTCTACGCGGAGGACGACTCGCCGGCGTCCCGGCACCGGCTCTACGAGCGCGCAGGTTTCCAGGTGCGGCGCTACTACTCCGACCTCGCGCGCCGCGTCTCCGGGCCGGGCGCCGAACCGATTCCCTCCGTTGAGCTGACGGGCTCGCTGCGGCTCGCACCGTGGTCGGAGGACCTGGACGAGGCCACCCGCCTGGCACACAACGACGCCTTCCGCGACCACTGGAACAGCCAGCCCCGCACGCGGGAGCAGCATGCCGAGCGCGCCGGGTTTGCGCCGCAGTGGTCGTACGTCGTGGTCGACGACGCGCCCGACGTCGCTGCCCTGCTCGCCTCCCCGGAGACCGACCCCGAGACGGCCGCCGCGCTGCGGGCCGGCGAGCCGCTGGTGGTGGGCTACGCGATCGCGGACCTGTACCCCGAGGACTTCGCGGTGCGCGGGTACTCCTTCGGGTACACGGACATCCTCGGCTCGCGTCGCGCCTACCGAGGCCGCAAGGCGGCGCTCGCGGCACTCACCGCGAACATGCGGGCGTTCGCGGCCGACGGCATGGAGTACGCGGTGCTCGACGTCGACACGGCCAACCCGAGCGGCGCCCACGGCCTGTACGCGAGCCTGGGCTACGCCAAGACGACGGGCTCGCGCATGCTCTCGATCGAGCTCTGACCCTCAGCGTGCCGCGAGCCGCTGGCGGCGGGTCTCGTAGAGCACCACCGTCGCCGCGTTCGCCGCGTTGAGCGAGCTCGCCGAGCCCGTCATCGGGATGCTCAGCGTCACGTCAGCGGCGTCGCGCCACGCCTGGGTGAGGCCGGCGGTCTCGTTGCCGACCAGGAGCAGGACCGGCTGGGTGAGGTCGAAGGCGGAGACGTCGGCGTCGCCGTGCTCGTCCGTGGCGACGACGACCACGGGGAGGCCGGAGTCGCGGCGCTCCTCCACCCAGGACATGACCGCCGCCGGGGAGGGGCTCCGCACCACGGGCATCGCGAAGAACGATCCCGTCGTGGCCCGCACGGACTTCGGGTCGTAGGCGTCGGCGGAGTGCCCGGTAGTGATCACGCCGTCGGCTCCGAACGCGTCGGCCGACCGGATGACCGCGCCGATGTTGCCCGGCTGGGTGGGCCGGTCGAACACGACCCCGAGGAAGTCCGGGCCCGCCTCGATGCGGTCCAGGATGTCGGGCCGCATGGCGATCACGGCGAGCAGCTCGGCGTCGTCCTTCTCGGCGAGCTCCGCCAGCAGGTCGGGCGCCATCTTCACGTGCTCCACGTGCGGGTGGGCCGCGAGCAGGTCTCGGGCCCACTGCGAGAGGCGGCGCTCGCCGTCGTACAGGAGGGCCTGGATCTCCCAGCCGTGCTCGACCGCCATGGTGATGGGCCGCACGCCCTGCACGATGAACTGGCCGGCGCGGTGCCGCTTGTTGCGGTTGGTGAGCAGCGTCTGGAGCTGCTGGAAGCGTGCGTTGCGCTGGGAGATCCGGGTGGCCACGTCCCCATCCAACACCGTTCGGGGGATTGGGCCGCATCCAGCGCCCGGTCCGCGTTCAGCGCTCGCAGGGCGCCTCGCGGGGAAGACCTACGAATCTGAGGTCGGTTGCTCTGCGTAGACGTTGTCTACGCAGAGCAACACACTCCGAGTTCGTACAGTCACCCCGCGGTGGGTCCGTGGCAAGGCGGTCAGTGGGCCAGGAGCTTGGCGATCGCCGCGCGGGCGGGTTCCGAGCCGAACAGCTTGGCCGAGGTGGTGACGGCGTCGTCCACGTGCGCGTCGAAGCGGGCCAGCGTGTCCGCGTTGAGCAGCTCCTTGGTCGCGGCCAGGCCCTGCGGGTCGCCCGTGGCGAGCCCGGCCAGCACCGCCGTGACCTCCTTGTCGAGGTCGTCGAGCGGGACGGTCCGGGTCACCAGGCCCCAGTCGGCCGCCTCGGCGGCCGTGAACGGCTCCCCCGTGAGGAACGTGCGGGACGCCGCCCGCGGCGCCATCCGCGGCAGCACCGCGAGCGAGATGACGGCGGGCGCCAGCGCGAGGCGGGCCTCGGTGAACGCGTACGTGATCTGGTCGGCGCTGATCGCGACGTCGCACGCGGCCACCAGCCCGATCCCGCCGGCCCGCACAGGCGCGTGCACGCGTGCCACGACGGGCTTGGGCAGGGCGAGGATGGCGCGCAGCACGTCCGCGAGCTTGCGCGCGGACACCGTCATGCCGTCGCGGAGTGCCTCGGTCAGGTCGGCACCGGAGCAGAACGCGGTGCCGCTGGCGGCCAGGACCACTGCGCGGACGTCGTCGTGCGCGGCGCGGTCGAGGGCTGCCTGGAGCTCGTCGAGCAGGGCGAGGGAGAGCGCGTTGCGCCGCCGGGGCGCGTCGAGCGTGATCCGGGCGTACGGGGCCGACTGCGCGTCGGGCAGCTCGAGCGCTACGACGTCGTAGGCGACCTGGCTCTGGCTGGTCATCAAAATCCTCCTGGCGGGGCCTGGCACACATAGGTTAATGGTTGTTAACCTCAGTGACATGCCTAACATGCATACCTCACCAGAGAACCCGGGGCACACCAAGCTCCGGGACGCGGTACGGGACTTCGCCGACCGCGAGATCGCGCCCCACATCGCCCGATGGGACAGGGAGAACCACCTGCCCGTCGAAGTGGTGCACCAGATGGGGGAGCTGGGCCTGTTCGGCCTGACCGCCCCTGAGGAATACGGAGGGTCCGACCTCGGGCTCACCGGGCTCAGCATCGCCGTCGAAGAGCTCGGCCGCGTGGACCAGTCCGTCGGCATCACGCTCGGGGCCGGCGTCGGCCTCGGGATCGGAACCCTCCTCGCCTTCGGGACCGACGACCAGAAGGACACCTGGCTGCCCGACCTCGTGGCGGGCCGCACGCTGGGCGCGTTCGGCCTCACCGAACCTGGCGCGGGCAGCGACGCCAACGCCATGACCACCACCGCGGAGCTGGTCGACGGCGAATGGGTGGTCAACGGCGCCAAGCAGTTCATCACCAACTCGGGAACGTCGATCACCAGCGTCTGCACCGTCGCGGCGCGCACCGGCACCCGGCCCGACGGCAGCCCCGAGCTCAGCGCCGTCGTCATCCCCACCGACACACCCGGGTTCATCGTCGAACCCCTGCACGACAAGATGAGCTGGCGCGCCTGCGACACCCACCCGCTGCGCTTCGAGGACGTGCACGTCCCCGAGGCGAACCTGCTGGGGGAGCGGGGCAACGGGTTCAAGCAGCTCATGCTCTGCCTCAACTCGGGCCGCGTGGCCGTGGCGGCGCTCGCGACCGGCTGCATCCAGGCGATGCTCGACCTGACGGTGGAGCACGCCGGCGTGCGCCCCACCTTCGGCGGGCCCATCGGCCGCAAGCAGGGCATCGCGTTCCAGATCGCCGACATCGAGGTAATGCTCCAGGCGAGCCGCGCGCTCACCTACCGGGCGGCCGCGCTGAAGGACGACGGCGCGCCGCTCGACGAGTTCCGGCGGGCGTCGTCGGTCGCCAAGCTCTACGCCACGGAGTCCGCGGTGACGGCCACGCGCATCGCGGCGCAGGTCTTCGGCGGCTACGGCGTCATGGAGGACGGGCCGATCGCCCGGTTCTACCGCGACGCGAAGGTGCTGGAGATCGGCGAGGGCACCTCCGAGCTCCAGCGCATGCTCATCGCGAGAGGCCTCGGCCTCCCGGTGGAGTAGGTCAGGAGCAGATCAGGAGAGCAGGGCCGCACGCGCCATGCGGGTCAGGAGCGACCGCATGGCGTCGCGGCCGATGCGCGCGCTGTGCGGGGTCGAGTTCAGCAGGCCGAACGCCGCCTGCACCGCAGCCCGCGCCTGCGCCGCCGACAGGTCGGGGCGCAGCGGCCGCAGCGCGTCGCACCACACGTCGACGTAGGCGAGCTGGCGCTCGCGGACCTGCGTCCGGGCCCCGGCGCCCAGCGCGCCCCACTCCCGCTCCTGCACGACGATCAGGGCCGGGTTGTCGAGCGCGAAGTCGGCATGCCGGGAGATCAGGGCTTCCAGGGCCACCTCAGGCGCGGCCTCCGGCCCCGGTTGCCCGACGGCGGCGCGCGCACCGCCGTCGGGCAGCAGCTCACGCGCGCCCGCGAGGAGCTGGTCGGAGGCGTGCAGGAGGCACTGCCCGAGGATGTCCTCCTTGCCCGCGAAGTGCTTGTAGAGGGCGGGGCCGGAGACGCCGACAGCCGCGCCGATGTCTCCCATGGAGACGCCGTGGAAGCCACGGGCGGCGAACAGGTCGGCGGCCGTGCTCAGGATCTGCTGCCTGCGCGGAGTCACCGGGGCAGTCTAAGAGCGGGGCGGTGCGGGGCGGCGCAGGGCGGCCGGCAGGAGCGCCGCGTGCGCGTCGAGCAGCTCGTCGGTCATCGAGCGGATCTGCTCCAGGGTGCAGTGCGCCGAGGTGAGCGGGTCCATGGCCACCGCGTGGTGCACGTGCTCGACGTCGCCGGTGAGCGCCGCGCGGACGGCGAGCGTCTGCACGTTGACGTTGGTGCGGTTGATCGCCGCGAGCTGGGGCGGCAGATCGCCGAACGACGTCGGCTGCACGCCGTTCGCGTCGACCAGGCACGCCACCTCGACGCATGCGTCGTCGGGCAGGTTGGTGACCACCCGGCCGGCGTTCGGCACGTTGCCGTACACGACGGCGGGTACGCCGGTGACGACGGCGTTGACGATCGACGCCCCGTACTCGACGGACGGGCTGAGGTCCGCCTTGAGGCTGCGCAAGCTGCTCGTCGACGTCGCCCTGCTCGTCGTGCGCGGCGCAGATCTCGTAGTAGTCCCAGCGCTCCGGGATGTACTCGACCGGGTCGTGGCGTCGTCCTTGCGGAAGTACGGCACGTACTCCGACGCGTGGTGGCTGGACTCGGTCTCGAAGTAGCCGAAGTGGTTCATCAGGGTGGTGCGCACCTGCTCGTTGCCGCCCTCGTAGTGCTGGCGGCCAGCGCCTCGTCGGAGTGGTCGCCGTCGTCCGTCAGGAGGTCGGCCGCCGCGCGGCCCCGCTGGTGCCGCTCTTCATCACCTCGCGCAGCCTCGGGTAGAGGTCCTCCGTGCCGTGCCGGAACTCCAGGACCCACGCCTGGTGGTTGATTCCCGCGCAGCGGAAGGACACCTCGTCGTACGGGACACCGAGGGTGCGCGCGAGCATGCGGGTGGTGCCCTGCACGCTGTGGCACAGGCCCACGGTGCGCAGCCCCAGCGCGTTGAGGTAGGCGGTGGCCATGGCCATCGGGTTGGCGTAGTTGATGAAACTGGGCGTCCGGGCACAGCTCCAGGGCGTCGGCGGCGATGTCCTGGTAGGCGGTCACGGAACGCAGGAAGCGGAACACGCCGCCCGGCCCGACGGTGTCGCCCACTGTCTGGTCGACGCCGTACCGGCGCGGGATCTCGACGTCGTGCCGGTACGACTCGACGCCGCCGACCTGGAACGTGATGATCACGAAGTCGGCGTCCCGCAGGGCCGCGCGCCGGTCGGTGGTCTGCTCGACGACCGTCGGGCGAGGCCGTGGTGCGCGACCAGCTTCCGGGTGGCGCTCGCCACCCGGTCGAGCCGCCCGGCGTCGAGGTCCATGAGGCTGAGCGTGGCGCCGCTGCAGGGCCGGGAAGCTGAGCAGGTCGCCGATGAGGCGGAACGGGAAGACGAAGCCGCCGGCGCCGATGATGGTGAGCTTCGGGGAATGAGCCATACGGCGACGCTAGGTCCGAGGATGCCGGTGAGACCTCCGGCTGCGTGCCCCGGCTCTCCGGGATCCTTCGATCGGCGCCTCTGCCGCACAGCCCCTATGCTGCCGCACATGGTGCTCTTCGACGACGAGGTCGAGCTGGACGAACCCGCCCTGTGGGTGCGCCACGGCGCGCCGCCGGTGATGAAGCGGCCGCACCGGCACGACGACCTCGAGCTCAACCTCGTGCACGCCGGGCGGCTCGAGTACCTCTTCGGCGGGTCGTCCCTGCGGGTCGAGGCGGGCGAGGTCGCGCTGTTCTGGGGCGGGACCCCGCACCAGCTCGTGGACCCCGGCGCGACGCCGACCGACGTGTCCTGGGTGCACATCCCGCTCCCGCAGGTGCTGAGCTGGGCGCTGCCCACCGAGCACGTGGCGGTCCTGCTGCGCGCGCGGCCCGTCGTCGTGCCGGCGACCGCGCTGGTGCGGGACGTCGCGGCCCTGTTCGCCGCCTGGCACCACGACGTCCTGGACGGCGGGCACGACGCGGTGGTCATGCTCGAGGCCCACGCGTTCGTGCGGCGGGTCCTGACGGACGTCACGCCCGACGGCCCGGAGCACGGCCCGACGACGGCGCCCGCGCCGGTCTCGCAGACCGGAGCGGCCGGACGCGCGACGGCGATGGCCCAGTTCGTGGCTGAGCACTACCGCTCGCCGATCACCGCAGCCGACGTGGCCCGCGCCGTCCACCTGAGCCCCAGCCACGCGATGACCCTCTTCAAGCGGGTCGTCGGCACCACGGTCGGCACGTACATCGCGCGGTGCCGCGTCGCGGAGGCGCAGCGGCTGCTCATCACGTCGGACCGCACCACCGCCGAGATCGCGCACGCGTCGGGGTTCACCGCGCAGAGCAGCTTCTACTACACGTTCCGGCAGGTGTGCGGCATCGCGCCGGGCGACTACCGCCGCAGCTTCCGCTGAGGCCCCGGCGTCGACCATCGGACAAGCATCGGATGAGGGAGCAGCACATGTCTTACAACCTTCCCGCCGTCACCCCGCGGCCGGAGGCCGCGCCGAAGACGGCGTACCTCGTGGCCAGCGGCGACCTGCGCGAGTCGGCGAACCGGGCCGGCTGGCCCACGCAGGCCGCTATGGAGGCCGAGGTCACGGCGGCCTTCGCCGATCTCGGCTGGACCGTCGTCCGGGCCAACGACGTCGACCCCGCCACCGGGCACGGGTTCATCAGCTCCCAGCGGATGGGGCTCGACGTGTTCCGGTCGATCCCGCCCCAGGCGCCGCTGATCGTGGCCGAGGCGGTCTGGCAGTACAGCCACCACGTGCTGGCGGGGCTGCGCACCCACGAGGGCCCGATCCTGACCGTCGCGAACTTCGTCGGGGACTGGCCGGGCCTGGTGGGCCTGCTGGGCCTGAACGCCGGCCTGACCAAGATGGGCAAGCCGTACTCGACGATCTGGAGCGTCGACTTCGCGGACCAGTGGTTCCGGGACGGCCTCCGCCAGTGGCTGGACACGGGCACGATCGAGCACGACGCCTCGCACGTGACCGACTCGCCCGCGCTGCCCGCCGGCCCGCAGGTCGACCTAGGGAGCGCGCTGGCCGCCCAGCTGCTGCGCGACAAGGCGATCATCGGCGTCTTCGACGAGGGCTGCATGGGCATGTACAACGCGATCATCGACGACGAGCTGCTCAACCCGATCGGCATCTACAAGGAGCGCCTGAGCCAGTCCGCGCTGTGGGCCGAGATGCAGCAGGTGTCCGACGGCGAGGCGGCCGCCGTCCAGGCCTGGCTCGAGGACGCAGGCATGACGTTCCGCCTCGGCGAGGACGAGACCACCGACCTCACCGCCGCGCAGCTGACCTGGCAGCACAAGATGTACGTCGCCGCGCTGCGGATCGCCGACGACTTCGGGCTGGACGCCGTCGGCATCCAGTACCAGCAGGGCCTCAAGGACCTCAGCCCGGCCTCGGACCTGGCCGAGGGCCTGCTCAACAACGTGGTCCGGCCCCCGGTCACCTCGCGCGACGGCGCACGCGTGCTGTGGGAGGGCAAGGCCCTGCCGCACTTCAACGAGGCCGACGAGGGCGTGGCCGTGGACGCGCTGGTCACCAACCGGCTGTGGACCGCCATGGGCCTGGACCCGGCCACGACCCTGCACGACGTGCGCTGGGGCGAGGAGTTCGACGGCCGGTTCGTGTGGGTCTTCGAGATCTCGGGCTCCGTGCCGCCGTCGCACCTTCAGGGCGGGTTCGCCGGCGCCCAGGGCTGGCGGCAGAACCGCCGTGTACTTCCCGCTCGGCGGCTCCACCATCAGGGGGGTCTCCAGGCCGGGCGAGATCGTCTGGTCCCGTGTCTACATCGCCGGCGGCCGGCTGCACGTCGACCTCGGGCGCGCCTCCGCCGTCGCCCTGCCCGAGGCCGAGACGGAGCGCCGCTGGCAGGCGACCAACCCGGAGTGGCCGATCATGCACGCCGTGCTGCACGGCGTGAGCCGCGACCAGTTCATGGCCCGGCACAGGGCCAACCACCTCAGCGTGGCCTACGCGCCGGACGCCGCGACCGCTGACGACGCGCTCGTCGCCAAGGCGGCGTTCTTCGCGGGGCTCGGCGTCGAGGTGCATGTGTGCGGGGAGGTGGCGGCGCTCGCCTGACCCGCGCCCGCCTGACCCACACCAACCCCAGGGGTTAACGATCATTAACCAACGGACTATGCTGCGGACGTGACCATCAACACGGGCGTTGGACCGGATCTGCGCACCCTCACCGCGCAGTTGAGGGAGCGGATGGCGCGCGTGCGCCAGGGCGGATCGCCCGAGTCACGCGCCCGCCACACCGGGCGCGGCAAGCTGCTCGTCCGCGACCGCGTGGACCGGCTGCTCGACCCGGGCAGCGCGTTCCTGGAGATCGGCGCCCTGGCGGCCTACGACATGTACGGCGGCGAGTGGGCGGTGCCCAGCGCGGGCATCGTCACGGGGATCGGCCGGGTGGCGGGGCGCGAGTGCGTGATCGTCGCCAACGACGCCACCGTCAAGGGCGGCACCTACTACCCGATGACGGTGAAGAAGCACCTGCGCGCGCAGCAGGTCGCCGCCGAGAACCACCTGCCGTGCGTCTACCTCGTGGACTCCGGCGGCGCGTACCTGCCGATGCAGGACGAGGTGTTTCCCGACCGCGAGCACTTCGGCCGCATCTTCTACAACCAGGCGAACCTGTCCGCCCGGGGGATCCCGCAGGTCGCGGCGGTCATGGGGTCCTGCACCGCGGGCGGCGCCTACGTCCCCGCGATGAGCGACGAGGCGGTGATCGTGCGGGACGAGGGCACGATCTTCCTCGGCGGGCCGCCCCTGGTACAGGCTGCGACGGGCGAGATCGTCACGGCCGAGGAGCTGGGCGGCGGCCTCGTGCACACCACGACGTCGGGCGTCGCGGACCACCTGGCCGACGACGACGCGCACGCCCTGCGCATAGTGCGCGAGATCATCGGCACCACCCCGGCCGCGACCCGGACCCTGGACCGCGAGCCGCCCGAGGAACCCGAGCTGGACCCCGACGGGCTCTACGACGTCCCGGCCGACCCCCGCACCCCCTACGACGTGCGCGACGTGATCCGGCGGATCGTGGACGGCTCCCAGCTCGCGGAGTTCAAGGCCCGGTACGGCGAGACGCTGGTGTGCGGGTTCGCGCGGATCGACGGCTACCAGGTAGGGATCGTGGCGAACAACGGGATCCTGTTCTCGGAGTCGGCGCTCAAGGGCGCGCACTTCGTGCAGCTGTGCGACCAGCGGCGCATCCCGCTGGTGTTCCTGCAGAACATCGCCGGCTTCATGGTCGGCAAGGAGTACGAGCACCGCGGCATCGCCAAGGACGGCGCCAAGCTGGTCACGGCCGTGGCCTGCACCTCCGTCCCGCGGTTCACGGTGGTGCTCGGTGGCTCGTTCGGCGCCGGGAACTACGGGATGAGCGGCCGCGCCTACGACCCCCGGTTCCTCTGGATGTGGCCGGGCGCCCGCATCTCGGTCATGGGCGGCGAGCAGGCGGCGTCGGTCCTCGCGACCGTGCAACGCGACCTCGCCGACGCCCCCGCCGCCGAGGTGGACGCGTTCAAGGACCCGATCCGCGCCCAGTACGAGGCCCAGGGCAACCCCTACTACGCCACGGCGCGCCTCTGGGACGACGGCGTGATCGACCCCGCCGACACCCGCCGCGTCCTGGCCCTCGGCCTGGCCGCCACGGCCGGCGCCCCGATCCCCGAGCCGTCCTACGGCATCTTCCGGATGTGATGACGATGCCCACCACGATCCACACCCTGCTCGTCGCCAACCGCGGCGAGATCGCCCTGCGGATCATCCGCACCGCGCGCCGCCTCGGGCTGCGCACCGTCGCGGTCTACTCCGACGCCGACCGATCCGCCCCGCACACCCGCGCCGCCGACGTCGCGATACGCATCGGGCCGACGCCGGCCGCCGAGTCCTACCTGTCGATCCCCGCGCTGCTCGCGGCCGCCAAGGAGACCGGCGCCGACGCCGTCCACCCCGGCTACGGGTTCCTGTCCGAGCAGGCCGAGTTCGCCCGCGCCGTCCTCGGCGCGGGGCTGACCTGGGTGGGGCCGCCGCCCGAGGCGATGGACGCCATGGGACGCAAGGACACGGCGCGGAAGATCGCCGAGAAGGCGGGGGTCCCGGTACTGCGGTCGCTCGGGAACATCCGCGGCGGGTGGTTCGCCGCTCTGGGGAACCTCCCTTTGCCCCTCCTGGTCAAGGCCGCCGCCGGCGGTGGCGGAAAGGGCATGCGCGTCGTCCGCGAACAGGCCGAGCTCGCCCCCGCCATCGCCGCCGCGGGCCGGGAGGCCGCCGCCGCGTTCGGCGACGACACCCTGCTCATGGAGCCCTACGTCGAACGGGGCAGGCACGTCGAGGTGCAGGTCCTGGCCGACGAGCACGGGAACGTGCTGCACCTGCACGAGCGCGACTGCTCCGCCCAGCGCCGCCACCAGAAGGTCCTGGAGGAGGCGCCCGCGCCCGACCTGGACCCGGTCCTGCGCGACTGGCTGCACACCTGGGCCGTGAACCTGGCCCGCGAGGTCGGCTACACCGGCGTGGGGACCGCCGAGTTCCTGGTGGACACCGCGCAGGGCGCCCACGGCGCATGGTTCCTCGAGATGAACACTCGCCTCCAGGTCGAGCACCCCGTCACCGAGGAGGTCGTCCGGGTGCACGGCGACCAGATCGACCTGGTCGAGCAGCAGCTCCGCGTCGCGGCCGGCGAGGAGCTCGGCTTCGCGCAGGACGACGTCGCCGTCGTCGGCCACGCGATCGAGGCGCGCATCTACGCCGAGGACGCGTTCGGCGGGTTCCTGCCGCAGGCCGGGACCGCCACTCGGGTGCGCTGGCCGCGGGGCGCACGCGTCGAGGCCGGCATCGAGGACGGCACTGTCGTCCCCGCCGCCTACGACCCCATGGTCGGCAAGGTCATCGCCCACGGCGCCGACCGGGAGGCCGCCCGGCGCGGCCTGGTCGACGCGCTCGACGCGACGGCGATCGGCGGCCTGGTCACCAACACCGGGTTCGTGCGGGCGCTCGCGGTCTCGGACGCGTTTCGCGACGGCGAGGTACACACCGCGTGGCTGGACACGCACGAGCTGCCTCCGCCGGACCCCGGCTCCGCGCTCGTCGCGGCCGCCTGGTCGATGGCAGCGTCGGCCGCGGCCGACGGCGGCGACGGCTGGCGCCTCGGCGGCCCGCCGGCCGACACGTGGGTCGAGCTGGACGACACCGTGCTCCGCGTGAGCACCGCCCGGGGCGAGGTGCGTCGCGAGGGCGAGCCGCCGACGTCGTGCCGCGCCGTGGGCGACACAAGAGGCGACACGGAGAGCAGTGCAGGGGGCGGCACCGGGAGCAACACAGCGGGCGACACCCTCCTCGCGCTGGACGGCGTGACCGCGCGGTTCGCGATCGACGTGACCCTGCGGTCCGTCGAGGTGACCACGCGCGGGCACACGTTCCGGTTCGTCCGTCCGAGCGCCTCGAGCGTCGCGGCGGCCGAGCTGTCCGACGGCGTCGTGCTCGCCGTGATGCCCGGCTCGCTGGCCCGGGTCGAGGTGCGCGACGGTGACCTGGTGACCGTCGGGCAGGCGCTCGGCGTGCTGGAGGCGATGAAGATGGAGATGGCGCTCGTGGCGCCGTCGGACGGTGTGGTGCGCGTACGCGCGGCCGCGGGGGAGCAGGTCGCAGCGCGGCAGGTGCTCTTCGTGGTCGAGCCGGTCCCGGACGAGCAGGAGGGGACCGATGCCTGACCAGATCCGGGGACCCCATGTGGTGCCCGACCCGAGCCTGCCCGACCGCGTGACCATCTACGAGGTGGGCCCGCGCGACGGGCTGCAGAACGAGGACGCGGTGGTTCCGACCGCGGTGAAGGTCGACCTGGTCGAGCGGCTGCTCGACGCCGGCCTGCCGTATGTGGAGGCCACGAGCCTCGTGCACCCGGGCTGGGTGCCCCAGCTCGCCGACGCCGAGGAGGTGCTGGCCGCCCTCGTGGGCCGCATCGGCGACCGCGCCCGCGACCTGCCGGTGCTCGTGCCGAACGAGCGCGGTCTGGAACGCGCCTACGACCTGGGGCTGCGGCACATCGCCGTCTTCGCCAGCGCCACCGACTCGTTCGCGCGGCGGAACCTGAACCGCTCCCTGGACGAGCAGTACGCGATGTTCGAGCCCGTCATGACGCGGGCCCGCGCGGCCGGGATGCGGGTGCGGGCGTACGTCTCGATGTGCTTCGGCGACCCGTGGGAGGGCGACGTGCCGCTCGACCAGGTGGTCGCCGCGGGCAAGCGGCTCATGGACCTCGGGGCGGAGCAGCTCTCGCTCGGGGACACGATCGGTGTCGGGACGCCGGGGCACGTCGTCGCGCTCCTGGACGCGCTGAACGACGCCGGCCTGCCCGACGACGTGCTGGCCCTGCACGCGCACGACACCTACGGACAGGCGCTCGGCAACGTCGCCGCCGCGCTGCGGCACGGGGTGACGACGTTCGACACGTCGGCGGGCGGGCTCGGGGGGTGCCCGTACGCGGAGTCCGCCACCGGGAACCTCGCCACGGAGGACCTGCTCTGGATGCTGGAGGGGCTCGGGATCACCACTGGGGTGTCGCTGCCGCGGCTGCTGGACACCAGCGCCTGGCTGGAGCCCCACCTGGGTCACGCGCCGGTGGGCCGTACCTACCAGGCGCTGCGGGGCACGCCCGCCTAGCCCGCCGTCGACCCACGTTCCGCCGGCATTTCTGCCGTGAGCAGCAAAGATGTGATGTGCGAGACCACCGACTTCGCGGGCGGGTGATCGAGCGTAGGGTCTGACACGTGACTCTGAAGATCGGTTACAAGGCGTCCGCCGAGCAGTTCGGGCCGCGCGAGCTGGTTGAGCTCGCAGTACGCGCCGAGGAGGTGGGACTGGACAGCGCTATGGTCTCCGACCACTTCCTGCCGTGGCGGCACGAGGGGGGTCATGCGCCGTCGGCGCTCGCCTGGCTCGCGGCGGCGGGGGAGCGGACTTCCCGCATCCAGCTCGGCACGAGCGTGCTGACCCCCACGTTCCGGTACAACCCCGCGGTGATCGCGCAGACGTTCGCGAGCCTCGCCCTGCTCACCGAGAACCGCGTGATCCTCGGCGTCGGGACGGGCGAGGCGCTGAACGAGATAGCGGTCTCGGGCCGGGAGTGGCCCGAGTTCAAGGAGCGGTTCGCACGCCTGCGTGAGGCCGTGCAGCTCATGCGGGCCCTCTGGACCGAGGATTCCGTGGACTTCGAGGGCGACTACTACCAGCTCGTGGGCGCCAACATCTATGACCGGCCGGAGAACCCGGTGCCCGTGTACATCGCGGCGGGCGGCCCGCTCGTGGCCCGGTACGCGGGGCGCGCGGGCGACGGCTTCATCTGCACGTCCGGCAAGGGCATGGACCTCTACACGGAGAAGTTGCTGCCGGCCGTCGCCGAGGGTGCGGCCAAGGCCGAGCGCTCCGCGGAAGACGTCGACAAGATGATCGAGATCAAGATCTCCTACGACCGCGACGCCGCCACCGCCCTGGAGAACACCAGGTTCTGGGCGCCGCTGTCGCTCACGCCGGAGCAGAAGCACAGCGTCACCTCGGCCACCGAGATGGAGCAGCTGGCGGACGAGCTGCCGATCGAGCAGGCGGCGAAGCGCTGGATCGTCGCGTCGGACCCGGACGAGGCCGTCGCGATGATCAAGCCCTACGTCGACGCGGGCCTGAACCACCTCGTGGTGCACGGCCCCGGCCACGACCAGGAGCGGTTCCTCACGCAGTTCAGCGAGGACGTGCTGCCGCGGCTGAAGTCGCTCTGACGCTCGTGGCGCTCTGACGTCTCGGGCGCTCAGGGCCTGACGAGGCCGGACTCGTACGCGAGGATCACCAGTGCCGCGCGGTCCCGCGCGTCGAGCTTGGCCAGCAGCCGGCTCACGTAGGTGCGTGCGGTGGCCGGGCTGAGGTAGAGCTCGCGGGCGATCTCGTCGTTCGTCAGCCCTCGGCCCAGCTGCTGCAGCACCTCGCGCTCGCGCTCGGTGAGCCCGGCGATCCGGTCGACGCCGGGCCGGGGCGCCGGGCTCGCGGCGACAGCCCGCAGCACGGTCGCCGTCACGCTCGGGTCGAGCAGCGCCTCGCCTGCCGCGACCACGCGGACGGCGCGGCGCAGCTCGGCCGGGGCGACGTCCTTGAGCAGGTAGCCGGCGGCCCCGGACCGGATGGCCTCGAAGACGTGCTCGTCCTCGTCGAAGGTGGTCAGGATCAGCACCCGGGTGTCCCCCAGCGCGGGGTCGGCGAGGATCTCCCGGGTGGCGGCCAGTCCGTCCAGGCGCGGCATCCGGATGTCCATGAGCACGACGTCGGGTCGCAGCTCCCGTACCCGCGACACGCCGGAGCGCCCGTCGGCGGCCTCGCCGACGACGGCGATGTCGTCCTCGCTCTCCGCCAGGGCGCGCAGCCCTGCGCGCACGAGCTCCTGGTCGTCCACCAGCACTATGCGGATCATGGGCGTCACGTCTCCAGCCGGAGGGGCAGGTCGGCGGCCACGCGGAAGCCGCCGCCGGGTGCGTCGCCAGTGGTGAGGGTGCCGCCGAGCAGGGCGACCCGCTCGCGCATCCCCGAGATCCCGGAGCCGGGGACGAGGCCCGGGCCGGCACCCCGGCCGTCGTCGGACACCCGGAGCACGAGGCGACCGTTGGTGACCCGCACCGAGACCGCCACGTGCGTGGCGGCGGCGTGCCGCAGCACGTTGGTGAGGGCCTCCTGCACTATCCGGTAGGCGGCGGCGTCGATGGCGCCGTCGAGCAGCCCGGGCGGGACGTCGAGCTCGACGTCGACGTCGAGCCCGGCCGCACGCGCCGACCGCGCCAGGGTGCCGACGCCGGCCAGGCCGGTCGGTGCGGGTGCCTCTGACGAGGCGGAGTCCGGCGGAGCGGCCGGCGAGCTGCCCGCCGGCCCACCCACCGGACTGCGGAGCAGCCGGACCGTCGACCGCAGCTCGTGCAGAGTGCCCGACGTCGCCTCCCGCACGTGTTCGAGCGCGGTCCGGGCCGCGTCGTCGTCCCGGCCCACGGCCTCGGCCGCCACGCCGGAGTGCAGGGCGATCACCGACAGGTTGTGCCCGACGACGTCGTGCAGGTCGCGGGCGATGCGCAGGCGCTCGGCCTGCAGCCGCTGCTCGGCGGCGTGGGCCTCGTGCACCCGCGCCTCGCGGGACAGCCGGACCGCCACCCCGAGCGCGATCGCCGCCGCGGCCAGCGCAACGTCGCTGACGAGCTCGTACGGAGCCAGGAACTCCTCGGCATCGCTGCTCCCCACCCGGTAGTACGTCGAGACGGCGACCAGCGTGGCACCTGCGCCGACCGCCCAGCCGGTGCGCCGCACCTCCGCCGCCGAGTAGAGCGCCGCGACCGCGGGCAACGCCATGCCGATGGGCGCGAACTGGAGCGTGTAATAGGCGAACACGCCCAGCACCGTCAGCACGAGCATGGTGCGCGGTGCCCGGCGCCGCAGCAGGACCAGCGCCCCGAAGCCCGCCGCGAACAGATACGCCCCCGGGCCGGCGTGTCGCACGGCGTCGGGGTCCGCGGCGATGACCACGGCGACCACCAGCGCCATGGCGAGCGCCAGGACGAAGTCGGCGACGCGCGGGTCGACCGTTCGGGGGGCGGCACCCGGCTCGGGCACACGGCGCTCGGACACACTCGGCTCGGACACACCGTCACCCTACGGACGGGTCGGCCCTGAGGCATCAGCCCCGAGCCGTCCGGCCGCCAAGTCAGGGTTTGTGTCGCCCCGGGGCGACACCAGGAGACGATCCAGGGCCGATGTGGGACGGGTGCCCCGGACGGCACCGTCGAGGCATGACATCACCACAGTTCCCAGCCCAGCCGTCGCGGTCCGCGCCCAGCGCGCCCGCCGTCCCGTGGGGCGTCGTCGCCTGCCTGGCCGCACTGGCCCTCCTCTGGCCCCTGACCGGCCTCACCGGCGTGCTCGGCACCGGCGGGCCCCGGGCGTTCGCCGTCATCGGGATCACCGCCGCCGTGTGGATCGGCGTCGTCGGCCTCGGCCGCGTGCCCAGGCCCGTGCTCACCCTCACGCTGACCGGAGTGGCCTACGGGCTCGTCGCCACCGTGCTCGGGATAGTCGTCCCGGTGCTCGCCGGCTTCGGTCCCGGATCCGTCGGGCCTGCGTGGAGCATCGTTCCGGTGCTGCTCGTCTACGCGCTGTGGGGCGCGGTCATGGGCCTGGCGGCGGCGGGCGTGCAGCGGCTGCGGGGAGCGGTCCGATGAGCCGCCGTCCTGCGCCGGCCCGCAGGCGCGCGAACCAGCGGACCGCCGCCGGCTCGCTCGTCGTTGGTCTCGCCGCCCTCGCGCTCGCAGGCTGTGGCGCGATCCCGGGCTCGGTCACCCCGGTGGACGAGGCCGAGTTCACGAACGAGCTCGCCATCCCGCCGCTGGCGCCGTCGCGGGTAGTGGACGGCACGCGCGTCTTCTCCCTGACCGCGCAGGAGGGCGCCACGGAGTTCCTGCCCGGCGTCGAGACTCAGACGTGGGGCTTCGACGGCTCCTACCTCGGGCCGACCCTGCGCGCCGAGCGTGGGGAGCGGGTCGCCGTCGAGGTCACGAACGATCTCGGCGAGCCGACCAGCGTGCACTGGCACGGCATGCACCTGCCCGCCAAGATGGACGGCGGCCCGCACCAGGAGGTCGCCCCCGGCGCCACCTGGCGCCCCACCTGGCAGATCGACCAGCCCGCGGCCACCCTCTGGTACCACCCGCACCCGCACGGCGCCACGGAGGAGCACGTCTACCGTGGCCTGGCCGGCATGTTCCTCCTGGACGACGACGCCTCCCGCACCGCCGCCCTGCCGCACGACTACGGCGTCGACGACGTCCCGGTGATCGTGCAGGACAAGGTTTTCGACGACGACGGGCAGCTCGAGCTCGAGGACAACGGCAGCGAGCCCGGCACGCTCGGCCGGACCGTCCTGACCAACGGCACCGCGGGCGCGTACCACGAGGTGACGACCGAGCGCGTGCGGCTGCGGCTGCTCAACGGTTCGACCGCGCGGACCTACCAGCTCGGCTTCGACGACCGGGACCTGGACCTTGTGGCGACGGACGGCGGACTGCTCGACGCGCCGGTGACGCTCGAGCACGTGCGCCTCGCGCCCGGCGAGCGCGCCGAGGTCGTCGTCGAGGTCGAGCCCGGCGAGACCATGCGCCTGCGTTCGTTCGAGGCCGACCTGGGCGGCGTCGTCGTCCCGTTCGCGATGGGCGGCAACGACGCGTTCGACGTGCTGGAGCTCCGGGCTGCCGACGAGCTCGCGCCGTCGCCCGAGGCGGCCTGGGAGCCGTCGGCCCACGCCGCGCGCGACGCACTGCACGAGGACGATGCGGCCGTGACGCGCACGTTCCAGCTTGACGACCGCAAGATCAACGGGCGGAGGATGGACATGGGGCGCATCGACGAAGTCGTCACCGAGGGCAGCACCGAGATCTGGGAGGTGCGCAGCATCGTGCCGATGCCGCACAGCTTCCACGTGCACGACGTCCAGTTCCGCATCCTGTCGGTCGACGGCAACGCGCCGCCGCCCGAGCTGGCCGGGCCCAAGGACACCGTGTACCTCGAGCCGAACCGCACCTACCGGCTGCTCATGCGGTTCGACGACTATGCCGACCCCGACCTGCCCTACATGTTCCACTGCCACATGCTGCTGCACGAGGATCAGGGGATGATGGGGCAGTTCGTGGTCGTCGAGCCGGGGCAGGAGGCGGGAACCGTGCCGAGAGGCGGGGCGGGCGACGCCGGTGTGGACGACCACGGCGGCCACCACTGACGGTGTGGCACGCTCGCCTGGTGACTTTCTCGCTTCCCGACCGCATCACGCACGTCCTGCTCGACCTCGACGGCACCCTCACCGACTCAGCGCCCGGCATCATCGGATCCCTGCGCGCCGGCTTCGCCTCCGCCGGTTTCGACGTCCCCTCCGACGAGGTCCTGCGGACCTTTGTCGGCCCGCCCCTGGGGGCGAGCCTGGCCCGCATCGGCCTGTCCGACGCCGACGCCGCCGCCACCATCGCCGCCTACCGGCGCGACTTCGAGGTGCACGGCATGTTCGACAACTCGGTGTTCACCGGCATCCCGGAGGCGCTCGTGCAGCTCCGCGAGGCCGGGGTGACGCTCCTGGTCGCCACCGCCAAGCCCGAGCGCTACGCGCGGCAGATCGTCGAGCACTTCGGGCTCGACGGCTACCTCGCCGGCGGGCTCGACGGCGTCCACGGCGCAACCGACTATGCGTCCGGGGAGGCACAGGGCAAGGAGGTGGTGGTCGAGCGTGCGGTGGCGCACGCGGTGGCCCTCGGCGCCGACGTCGGGGAGATCGTCATGGTGGGCGACCGCGAGCACGATGTGCACGCCGCCGCGCACCACGACGTCCCGACCGTGGGCGTCACCTGGGGCTACGCCGCTCCTGGCGAGCTCGAGGCCGCGGGCGCCGTGGCGGTCGCCACAACGCCGGACGAGCTGCGCAAGCTGCTCACGAGCTGAAGGCTCTGGATGGCTCCGGCGGCCCGGCGGATCACGCCGCGCGCAGTACGGCGTCGAACGCGTTCCGGATTCGCTCGTCGACCACTACGAACCGCACCTGTCGGACGCTCGCCTCGTGGTGCTCAGCGAGCCAGTTCCGGGCGGTCGTGACGGCGATGCGGGCGACGTCGGGCACCGGCCAGCCGTAGGCGCCCGCGCTCACCGCCGGGAAGGCGACCGACCACACGTCGAGCTCGGCGGCGACGTCGAGCGAGCGGGCGAAGCAGGACGCGAGCAGGGCGGGATCGTCCTGGCCGCGGTGCAGGTTCGGCCCGACCGTGTGGATCACCCACGATGCCGGCAGGTCGAACGCCGGGGTGGCGACGGCGTCGCCGACGTCGAGGCCGTTCGGGTGGGTGGTGTTCCGGAGGCGTCGGCAGGCCTCCAGCAGGCGGGGCCCGGCGGCGGCGTGGATGGCGCCGTCGACCCCGCCGCCGCCCAGGAGCGTTGAGTTCGCGGCGTTGACGACGGCGTCGGCCTCGACGCGGGTGAGGTCACCGATCTCGACTGACGTGCTGCTCATGTGGCTGCTCCTGGTGTGCTCGCCGGTGTGCTTGCTCCGCGGCCGGGCCGTTCCATCCATGTGTACTCCTCGCTGATCGGTACCCAGCCGAACTGCTCGTAGAGGCCGTGCGCGTCGGCGGTCGCGAGGAGCGTGCGGCGCAGACCGAGCGGCTCGATGTCGGCGACCACGCCCGCGATCAAGATCTTGCCGATGCCCTGCCCGCGCAGGCGCGGGTCGACGACGACGTCGGCGAGCCAAGCGAACGTCACGCCGTCGGTCACGACGCGCGCGAACGCGACCTGCTCACCCGTGTCCCGGCGGTAGATGCCGTAGGGCCGGGAACCCGCGATAGCGGCGTCCATCACGTCGCGCGGGCGGTCCTTCGCCCAGTACGTGCGGGAGATGAGCTCGTGCACGCGGGCGCCGTCGATGCGGGTCGGGTCGGTGGAGAACTCGTAGGTCGGGTCGTCGTTCATGGCCCGGAGTCAATCACTGGACGGTGACACTGCCTGAGGGAATATGGCCCAGCGCCCTGTTTGCGCCGGGTTCTTACGCGGTTGGCAGAAGGGCGGGCGGGTGTCAGTTGGTCCGGCTAAAGTCGAACACGTGTCCGCAGGAATGGAACGGATCCATAGACTTTACGGCCTGAGGGGAGCGTGCCGGTATGCGCGAAGGACAGCTCGACGACCGCATGGGCAGCGAGCCCGTGGCCGGCGCGTACCCGGACGACGGATTCCTGGACGACGGATTCCTGGACGACGGATTCCTGGACGACGGATTCCTGGACGACGGATTCCTGGAGGAGGGATTCCTGGAGGAGGGGTTCGTGGAGGAGGGGTTCGTGGAGGAGGGGTTCGTGGAGGAGGGCGGTCCGGGTGAGGCGTTCGTGCGTGACGGGATGCTGGTGGTCCCGGGCGGCGTGGTGCCCACGGTGCCGGCCGATGGGATGCCGGACTGGCCGCCGGATGTGATCCCGGTGGCGTTGTGGCCCGAGACCACGCTGCGGGACGCCCTCGCGCTGGGTGTGCCCGGCGCGGGACTGGCGCGGGTGGTCGCCGAGACCACCGATCCGGATGCCGGCCTGCTGGGCGACCTGTCCGATGATGCGCTGGGTGATCTGGTGGTCGCGTCCGGTCGGTTGCAGTCCTGGGCGGCCGGTCTGCAGGCCCGGGTCGTGGCCGAACGCGCCGCGAGGGAGACGAACCCGCTGGCCCACGGCTCCCTGGTCGGGCAGGTCACGAGCGAGCTCGTCGTGACCGAGGCGGAGGCGAGCGAGGTCGTGGTCCGGGCCGAGTCGGGCGCGGACCATCCCACCGTGATCGCGGCACTGGTGGCGGCGCGGATCGATGTGCGCAAGGCGCATACCCTGCTGCGGTCCGCGGCGCAGCTGACGGTGGCCGAGCGGGCCGAGGCGATCACCCGGTTCCTGCCCCACGCCCCCCGCCACACGTGGAAGTGGTTGCAGGCCCGGATGCTCGCGTTCGCCAAGGACCGCCACGGGGCCGGCGAGACCGCGAGGGCGGAGGCGCAGCGGCGGTGCGTGCAGCTGGACCGGGCGGACAACGACATGGGCTGGCTGACCGCCTACCTCCCCGCCACGGACGCGGCCGCGGTATGGGGCGTGGTGGACGACATGGCCCACCAGCTACGACACACCACCGGTGAGGACCGCACCCTGAGCCAGCTCCGCGCCGACTCCCTGACCGGCATCGTCACCGGCCGCCTCCTACCCGCCGACCGATTCACCGACACCCGCACGACCACCGACCCCGCGGCGGGGACTGACCCAGTGATTAGCGCGGGCACCACGACGAGCACGACGACGGGGACGGACCCGGCAACCAGCACGGGCACGACCACCGACCCGGGACGACCACGGGCACGGTGACGACCACGGACCCGGACCCGGCGACGAGTACCAGCAATGGCACGGGCGCATCTGGCGTCGACGGCACCAACGGTAGCCAGCCCGGCGGCGCTGATACGGCTGATACGGCTGATACGGCTGATACGGCTGATACGGCTGATACGGCTGATACGGCTGATACGGCTGATGCAGCCGGCGTGGTGGATCGGCCTGGTGCACCCGTGTGCACGTGTGGTGGCCGCGCACCC
Organism: uncultured Actinomycetota bacterium; assembly: GCA_963850545.1. Lineage (GTDB taxonomy): Bacteria > Actinomycetota > Actinomycetes > Actinomycetales > Cellulomonadaceae > Promicromonospora. The sequence continues at coordinate 325,303 of CAWKLP010000001.1, forward strand.
GTCGTCCAGCAGGTCGTCCAGCAGGTCGTGCAGGAGACGGTGCAGGAGACGGTGCAGGAGACGGTGCAGGTCGTGCGGATCATCCCGACCCGGCCGGTCGTGCGGGTCACGATCCCGGCCAGCGCACTGCTGGGCCTGGACGACGCACCCGGGGACCTGGACGGGTTCGGACCGATCCCCGCCGAGACCGCCCGCCAGATCGCCCAGGACGCGACCTGGCAACGCCTGCTCACCGACCCCGTCACCGGGATCCTGACCGACTACTCCACCACCACCTACCAGCCCGGCAAGGTGCTCCGTGCCACGGTCGAAGCCAGGGACGGCAACTGCATGTTCCTGACCTGCGACACCCCGGCAGGCAGATGCGACCTGGACCACATCGTCCCGTTCGACCACGACCACGACCTCGACCCCGCGACCCTCCCACCCGGCACCCCGGGACAGACCCGCGCCCAGAACCTCCAACCCCTGTGCCGCAAACACCACCTCCTGAAAACCCACGCCGGCTGGGGAGCCGTCCGCGACCCCGCCACCGGGACCACGACCTGGACCACCCCCACCGGCCGCACCCACACCCGACCACCAACCGTGCTCGACACCCACATCGACCTCGACCAGATCGACCCCGACACCAGCTACCACCTCACCCAACAAGCCCTCACCGGCCAACACCTGCCACGCCCCTACACCACCACCGAACCAGGAGCCATACCCGCCAACCCCGCTGACGCCGACCCCGCCAACGCCGACCCCGCCAACCCGCCCAGCCCCGGCGATCCTCCGTTCTGAGTGATCAATCCGAGGACAGTCCGGCAGGGCGCCGGTCAGTGGCCGTGCCGTGTCCCGAGGCCGCATGCGTCCCCAGCGTCAGCGGTCCGGCGTAGCGTCGGCCCCATGGACATCATCCTGATCCCAGGGTTCTGGCTGGACGGTTCGGCGTGGGACGACGTCGTCCCCTCGCTGGAGGGGGCCGGGCACACCGTGCACGCGCTGACCCTTCCCGGCCTCGAGTCGGTCGACGCGGACCGCTCCGGCATCCAACTGAGCGACCACGTCGACGCCGTCGTGGCCGCGATCGACGCGGTGCCCGAGCCCGCGGAGGTGGTGCTCGTGGGCCACTCCGCCGGCGGCGGGCTCGCGTACGCGGCTTCGGGCCTACGTCCGGAGCGCGTGGCACGCGTGCTCTACGTGGACAGTGGCCCCTTGGCGGAGGGTCAGGCGATCGATGCGAGCCTGGCGGCGGACGTCGTCGACCATCGGCTTCCGCCGTGGGAGAAGTTCGAGGACGCGGACCTCGTGGACCTCACCGACGAGGTGCGCGCTCAGTTCCGCGCGCGGGCGGTCCCGCAGCCGGGGGCCACGGTTCGCCAGGGCCATCACCACCCCGGCGAGGCGCAGCGTGGTATCCCGGGCACCGTGATCGCGTGCGAGTTCCCGGGTGCGATGATGCGGCAGCTCATGGAGCAGGACCATCCGTACGTCGCCGAGCTCAAGACGCTGGCCGACTACGAGATCGTCGACCTGCCCACCGGCCACTGGCCGATGTTCACCAAGCCGAAGGAGCTGGCCGAGGTGATGATCGCCGCGGTCGCCCCGGCGCGCTGACAGGGCGCCGGGGCACGGGTCGCCAGGCTGCTACCCGGCGTACCGGCGGCAGAACTCGCGCAGGGGTCCGGCGGGCACCACGTCGAGCAGCTCCCGGTAGCGGCCGGCCGCCTCGTCGGGGCGGCCGGTCCGCCGCGCCAGGTCGGCGAGGGTGAGGCTCGCGTCGCGGGCGGCATACGGCGGGCCGTCGGCGACCAGCTCCTCGAGCTCGTGCTCGACCGGGGCGAGGTCGGTGCCGTCGCGCATCGCGAGCCGGCCGAGCACCACCAGGCGTGCCACCCGCGTGGCCGGGGACGGCCAGGCGTCCAGCAGCGCGTCGTAGAGCTGCGCCAGCCGGGGCCAGTCCGTGTCCGCCGCGTCGCGCGCCGTGGCGTGCACGCCCGAGATCGCGGCCTCCAGCGCGAAGCGGCCGGGCCGTCCAGGTGCCTTGGCGCGGGCGAGCGCGGCCGCGGCGTCGTCCAGGCCGGCGCTCAGCAGGTGCCGGTCCCACGCGGACCGGTCCACCTCGTCGAGGGGAAGCGCTACTCCGTCGCGCACCCGGCCGGGTCGCCTTGCCAGGCCGAGGCGGCACACCGCGCGCAGGCCGAGCACCTCGGGATCGTCCGGGTACTCCGCGACCAGGGCCTCCGCGAGCGTCGACGCGTCACGGGCCGGGTCATGCGTGGCGTCCGCGGGCTGGAGCCCCTCCCGCTGTCCAACGGTGAACAGGCCCGCGACGCACGCGAGCACTACGTGCAGCCGCGCGGCCCGCGCGGCGCCGTCGGGCACCGCGAACTCGCCCCGGGCCCGGGCCAGTGCAGACTTGGCGCGGGTGAGCCGGGCGGCGGCGGTGGCCTCCGCGACGCCGAGGTGCCCCGCGATCTGGCGGATCGTGAGCCCGCAGACCACTCGCATCGCGAGGACCAGCTGTGCGCCGGGCGCCAGGGCGTCGTCGCAGGCGACGAAGAGCAGCGCGAGGCGGTCGTCCAGGTCGTCGCCGGGCGCGGTCGGCACGTCCACGTCGGCCACCTCCGGACGGGCGAGCTGGGGCTGGAGCCGGGTGAACACGTTCTGGTGGCGCACCGTGTCGAGCCACGTGCGGCGGCCGACCCGTACGCACCAGCCGACCAGGTCGTCGATCGCCCCGTCGGGCTGTGCCGCGGCGCGCGCGAACGCCTCCGCGGCGTACTCCTCACCGCTGTCCAGGCTGCGCGTGGTCACGGCGAGCGACCGCACCACCTGGGGCCAGGCGGTGCGGAACGCCGCGGGGTCGATCGGCACTCAGGAACCTCGGCACTCAGGAATCGAAGTGCAGGACCTTGCGCCACTCGACCACGTTGCCGCTGGGTACGAGCGCCGCGATCTTGCGTGCGGTGGCCTCGTCGCACTCGACCTCGTAGAAGCCGGTGATGACCTCGTTGGTGTCGGTGTACGGGGCGTCGGTGTAGACCGGCTCGGCACCGTCCTTGCCGACGGCGACCCACCCGCCGTACTTGGCGTTCTGCAGTGCGTCGCCGCCGGTGAGCTTGGCGCCGAGGTCGGTGACGGCCTGCTGGAAGCGCCCGTGGGCGGCCATGTCCTCGTTCTCGGAGCGGTCCTGCCCCTGCAGGTTCTCCGGGAGGTAGGCGTCGGAGTTCCAGTCGCCCTCACGGATCAGGAAGACCCAGGTGTCAGTCATGTCGAGCTCCTCGTTCGTGGAATGTTGACACGCCTTGGACGGGCGAGCCGCGCCAGAATCGACAGCTCCTACGAAACTACTCTCGCCAGGTCAGCCGATCACCGCGACCGGCGCCGCGATCGGGGTACCGGAGCCGTCGCGACGCTGGTCCACCTCGGGCAGCTCGACCGGCTGGCCCCCGGCGCCGAGCGCGCGCGGGGGAGTGGCACCGACCCAGGCCAGGATGAGGCCGTCCTCGCCCTTCAGGAGCCGCTGCGACCGCACGCCGCCGGTCGCGCGGCCCTTGCCGGGGTACAGCGCGAACGGCGTCACCTTGCCCGCGCCAGCCTCCACGCCCGGGAGCGAGTCGGACGAGCCCGCGATGGTCACCACGGTGGCCTCGACCCCGGAGGGGACTGCGCCGAAGAACACGGCCCGCCGGTCCGCGGCGAGCTTGATCCCCGCCATGCCGCCGGCGGAACGGCCCTGCGGCCGGACGGACGAGGCAGGGAAGTGCAGCAGCGAGGAGTCGTCGGCCACGAAGACCAGCTCGTCGTCGTCGGCCACGACCGCGGCACCCACCACGGTGTCGCCCTCCCTGAGCGCGATCACCGGCCACTCGTCGCCCTTGGCCGGGGCGTCCGACGGCGCGATGCGCTTGACGACGCCCTGCGCGGTCCCGACGGCGACGGTCGGGGCGTCGGCGCCGAGCGCCGTCACCGCCTGCACGGTCTCGCCGTGCTCGAGCTCCACGAGCTCGCTGACCGGGATGCCACCCGACAGCGACGGTGCGCCGTCGGTCGGCGGGAGCGCGGGCAGGTCCAGCACGGAGATGCGCAGCATGCGGCCGGCCGACGTCACGAGACCCACCTGGCCGCGGGTCGTCGCGGCGGTGTCGCCCCGCAGGGCGTCGTGCGCGGCACGGTTGCCGTCGCGCGGCACCGGGACGTCGTCCGGGAGCCGGGCCAGCAGGCCCGTCGCGGACAGCACCACTCGGGTGGGCATGTCCTTGATCTGCAGGTCGATGGGCTCGGCGCCCTTCTTCCGCCCGTTCGCGGGAGCGATCGCCACCGAGCCGACGGACCCGCCGGCGGCGTCGAGCAGCACGGTGCGGCGCGGCGTGCCGTAGGTCCGGGCCACCTCGCCCATCTCGGTGCTGACGAGGCGGCGCAGCAGCTTCTCGTCGTTGAGGAGCTCCTGGAGCTCCGCGATCTCGCGGCGCAGCTCCTCGGCCTCCTTCTCCAGCTCGATGCGGGAGAACCGGGTGAGGCGGCGCAGCTGCAGGTCGAGGATGTAGGACGCCTGCGGCTCGGACAGGTCGAAGATCTCGCGCAGGCGGTCGCGCGCGATGCCGGCGTCGTCGGACGACCGGATCACCTGGATGACCTCGTCGATGTCGACGATCGCGATGAGCAGGCCGTCCACCAGGTGCAGCCGCTCGACGCGCTTGTCCAGGCGGTGCTGGGACCGGCGCCGGACCACGGAGATGCGGTGCTCCACCCAGACCCGCAGCATCTCGACCAGGCCGAGCGTGCGCGGCTGGCCGTCGACCAGCGCCACGTTGTTGATGCCGAACGAGTCCTCGAGCGGCGTGACGCGGTACAGCTGCTCCAGCACGGCGTCCGGGTCGAAGCCCGTCTTGACCTCGATGACCAGGCGCAGCCCGTGCGTCCGGTCGGTGAGGTCCTGCACGTTGGTGACGCCCTGGATGCGCTTGGCCTTGACGCCGTCGGCGATCTTCTCGATCACCTTCTCCGGGCCCACGAGGTAGGGCAGCTCGGTCACGACGATGCCCTTGCGGCGCGGGGTCACGTTCTCGATCCGCGCGGTGGCGCGGGTTCGGAAGCTGCCGCGGCCGGTGCGGTAGCCGTCGCGCACGCCCTCCAGCCCCACGATCTTGCCTCCCGTCGGGCAGGTCCGGGCCGGGCACGAACCGCTGCAGGTCCTCGAGCGTGGCCTCGGGGTTCTTGATCAGGTGCTGCGCCGCGGACACGACCTCGATGAGGTTGTGCGGCGCCATGTTCGTGGCCATCCCGACCGCGATGCCGGACGCGCCGTTGACCAGCAGGTTCGGGATCGCGGAGGGCAGCACCTCGGGCTGGGTCAGCTTGTTGTCGTAGTTCGGCACGAAGTCCACGACGTTCTCGTCGAGACCCGTGGTCATCGCCATCGACGACGCCGCGAGGCGCGCCTCCGTGTACCGGGGGGCGGCGGGGCCGTCGTCGAGCGAGCCGAAGTTGCCGTGCCCGTCCACGAGCGGAAGCCGCAGCGAGAAGTCCTGCGCGAGGCGCACGAGCGCGTCGTAGATCGGGGCGTCACCGTGCGGGTGCAGCTTTCCCATGACCTCGCCCACCACGCGCGACGACTTCACGTGCGCGCGGTCGGGGCGCAGCCCCATGTCCGACATCATGTAGAGGATGCGGCGCTGCACCGGCTTGAGACCGTCGCGCGCGTCGGGGAGGGCCCGCGAGTAGATAACGGAGTAGGCGTACTCGAGGAACGAGGCCTCCATCTCCGAAGCGACGTCGATGTCCACGACCTTCTCGTGGATCTCGCTCTCGTCGAGCGGCTGCGACGGCTTGCGCGCCATGGTTCGTGGGGCTCCTGAAGTCTGGGGCTGACGGGACAGGCAAACGGTACCCCGCGCCGCCGACACTCCGGCGTCGCCTCGCTGGCATGGCGCTGACCCGGCGTGCGGGCATCCTGGGAGGTCAGGGCCGATGCATGTGCAATTTCCCGGCCTCACCTGGCACTATTCGGGTATGCCCGATATGCCGCTGGTCAGCAGGTCGACCACCACGCCGGGATGGCTGGTGCGCATCGGGCTCGCGTACGGCGTGGTCGGGCTCAGTGTGGTGCCCGTCCTGGTGCTCGGCGCCCTCGTGACCTGGTGGATGCAGTCCTGGCAGTGCGCCCAGCAGGAGTGGGGCTGCCTCGAGCAGGGCATCACCATGTGGGCCGGCCTGGCGGTGCTCGCCGCCGTGCTGCACGTGGTCATCGCGATGCGGGTGGGGCTCGGCGTGGTGCACGGCCTCGTGGTCGTCGCGGTCGCCGCGGTGTCCGCGAACGTCGCCCCGGCGCTCGGCGCGTGGCTCCTGCTCGCGGCGGGCCCGGCGGTCGCGGCCATCCTCACGGCCTCCGGCCCGAACCGCCGCCAGCGCCTGGTGCTCGTTGGCTTCGCCGTGATGCTCCTCGTCGGCATGGTGCTGATCCGCTGAGCCCTGGTCGCCGAGCCCAGGGGCGCCGAGCCCAGGGGCGCCGAGCCCAGGGGCGCCGAGTACTGGTGCGCCGACGCCCGGTAGTTAGCCTTGGTCCCGTGGACCAGCCAGAACGGGCCGACCGGCGTGTGGGCACGGTGCGCCTGCCGTACTCGACCGAGTACCCGGTCGAGTGGGAGGCCGACGTGGTGCTGCGCGACGGGTCCACCACGCATGTGCGCCCCATCCGGCCCGACGACGCCGATGCGCTCCAGCGCTTCCAGATGGCGCAGTCGGAGCGCTCCACCTACCTCAGGTTCTTCGCCGCGCTGCAGCGCATCCCCGAGCGCATGCTCACCGAGCTCGTCACGGTGGACCACGTGCGCCGGGCGGCCCTGGTCGCGGTCCGGCCGGGGACGGACCACCCCGAGGACATCGTCGGGGTCACCCGCTACGACGTGACCGACGACCGGCCCGGCCGGCGCACCGCCGAGGTCGCGTTCAACATCGCGGACGCACTCCAGGGCCAGGGCCTCGGCTCGGTCCTGCTGGAGCACATCGCCGCCGCGGCGCGCGAGCGGGGCGTGCACCGGTTCATCGCCGAGGTGCTGCCCCAGAACCGGGCGATGCTGGGCGTGTTCCGGGAGGCGGGCTACGCCGTCGAGCAGCACCTGGACGACGGCGTCGTGACCGTCTCCGTGGACCTCGACCCCACCGACCGGTCCCGCGAGGTCATGGCCGACCGCGAGCACCGCACCGAGGCCCGCTCGATGCAGGGGCTGCTCTCGGCGAAGCGGGTGCTTCTGGTCGGCCCGGCGCACGGGGGCACCGTCGACGAGCTCCTCGCCGCCCGCGTCCGCGACGCCCACGCGGCGGACCCCGGCGACACCGAGCTGCTGGTGCTCGGCGACGACGTGACCTGGGCCGACGTCGTCGGGGCCGACGTCGCCGGGGTGGACCTCGCGGTGATCGCCGCGCCGCCTGACGAGGTCCTCGACGCGGTCCGGCGCCTGCGCGGCACGGGTGCGCGCGGCGTCGTAGTGCTGTCGGCCGGCTGGGCCGAGGCGGGGCCCGACGGCGTCGCCCGCCGCCGCGAGCTGCTGCGCACCGCGCACACCGAGGGCATGCGCGTGGTGGGCCCGGCGAGCTACGGCCTGCTGACCAACGTCCCGGGCGCGCGCCTGCGCGCGAGCCTCGCCCTGACGGCCCCGCGGCCGGGGCGGGTCGGCCTGTTCAGCCAGAGCGCGCCCGCCGCCGTCACGACGGCCGCCACCGTGACGCGTCGCGGCCTGGGCCTGTCCACGCTGGTGTCGGCGGGACACCGGGCGGACGTGTCGGGCAACGACGTCATGCAGTACTGGCAGGACGACCCGCACACCGACGTCGTCTGCCTGTACCTGGAGACGCTCGGCAACCCCCGCAAGTTCTCGCGGATCGCCCGGCGCCTCGCGCTGGTGAAGCCGGTGGTCGTGGTCGTGGCGGGCCGCCACGGGAGCGTGGTGCCGCCCGGGCACACGGTCCGCGCCACGCGCGCGCCCCGCCGCATGCTCGACGAGGTGCTGCGGCAGTCCGGCGTCATCCGCGCGGAGAACACGCACCAGCTGATGGACGTCGCGCAGGTGCTGGCGCACCAGCCGCTCCCGGCGGGCGGCCGGGTAGGGGTCCTCGCGAGCTCGCCGTCGCTGGCGGCGCTCGTGGCCGACGCCGTCGCCGCGGCGGGCCTGACCGTCGTAGGGCCGCCGGAGCCGCTGTCGGCGGGCGCGCCCGACGACGAGATCGCCGCCGCCGTCGACGCCCTCTACGCGCCCGGCGCGTGCGACGCCGTCGTAGTGGTCTCCGTGCCGGTGGTGCTGCCGCGCACCGACGCGATAGCCCGCGCCGTGGCCGCGGCCGCCGCCCGCACCGGCCGCACCACCGTGGTCAGTGCGGTCGGCCTGCACGGCATGCCCGACGAGCTCGTGTCCGGCGACGTCCGGATCCCCGCCTTCTCCACCCCCGAGGACGCCGTCTGGGCCCTCGGGGAGGTGGTGCGCTACGCACAGTGGCGCACGCAGGACCACGGTTCGCCCGTCCGCCCGGCCCTGCGGGAGGGTGTGTCCGACGGCGTCGCGCGCACCCAGGCGCGCAGGCTCGTCGAGTCCCTGCTCGGCAACCGGCTCGGCAACCAGCTCGGCGGGCGGGCCGGCGACGAGCGACCGGGCGACGGCGTGGTCCTGGACCAGGCGGCGGCCACAGAGCTGCTGGCCTGCTACGGCCTGACCCTGTGGGGGTCCCGGAGCGTGCGCACGGCGGACGAGGCGGTGGCCGCCGCCGAGGAGCTGGGCTGGCCGGTCGCGCTCAAGATCGCCGCGCCGGCCCTGCGGCACCGGGCCGACCTGGGCGGCGTGCGCCTCGACATCGCCGACGCCGAGGACCTGCGGGAGGACGCCGAGCGGATGCTCGCCTCGGCGTCGTCCCTCCTGCCCGCACCCGACCCCGTGCTGGAGGTGCAGGCGATGGCGCCCACCGGCGTGGCCTGCGTGGTGCGGTCGGTCGAGGACGAGCTGTTCGGGCCAGTGGTGTCGTTCGGGCTGGCGGGCGACGCCGTCGACCTGCTCGACGACGTGACCCACGGCGTGCCGCCGCTGACCGACGTCGACGTGGCCCGCATGGTGCACGGCGTGCGCGCCGCTCCCCGGCTGTTCGGGTACCAGGGCGCGCCCGCCGCCGACGTCGAGGCGCTGGAGGACGTGCTGGCCCGGGTGTCGGTCATGGCGGAGGACCTGCCGGAGCTCGCGTCCCTGGAGCTGTACCCCGTCGCGGTCGCGGAGCAGGGCGCCTCGGTGCTGCACGCGACGATCCGGCTGCGGCCGGCGGAACGCCGGACGGACGCGCCGCGGCGGGCGCTGCCGGGCTAACGGCGAGCGCCTCTGTCGTGGGATGATTCCCTCCGTGCCCCATGCCCCTACCGATGCCCGTGATGACCTGACCGCCCACCTGCACCGGGCCGGCTACTACCCCGAGCTCGTCGCTGACGTGCTCGACGTGGCGCTCGCCGACGAGCAGGTGGTGGCCCACCTGGTGCAGGCCGAGACCACCTTCGACTCGGAGGTGCGCCGTCACCTCACGGTCCTGGTGCTGACGCCGACCCGCCTGGTCACCGCGCACGTGGACGACCACTCGGGGGAGGACCCTGCCCGGCCGGGCTCGGCGTCGGCCACCACCGAGGTGGTGCCGGTGCGCGAGATCCGGTCCGTGGCGCTCACGCACATCATCGCGGACCCGGAGCGGTACCCACGGCGCGCGGTGACGCGCGAGGTCACGCTCGCGGTGGGCTGGGGCGCGGTGTCCCGCGTCGACCTGGAGCCCGCCTCCTGCGTGGACCCGAACTGCACGGCGGACCACGGCCTGACCGGCCAGGTGACGCCCGACGACGTGGTGGTGCGGGTCTCCGGCGAGGCCGAGGGCGACGCCGCGGTCCGCGCCGCCGTCGACTTCGCCCGCGCCCTGTCGCGGGCCACGACTGCGTGACCGCACCGGAGCTCCCCGACGGCCTCGTCGCGCCGTCCTACGACACCACCAGCCTGGCCGCGGTGCTGCCGGCCGCGGCGGGCGCCCTGGGCCACGACCTCACCACCGCGACCGGCCTCACCGCGGCCGGCTGCCGCGCGGCCCTCGGCCTGCCCGACGCCGAGCGCGTGGTCGTCGTCCTGGTGGACGGGCTCGGCATCCGCAACCTCGCCGAGCGCGGGGGCCACGCGCCGTTCCTCCGCGGGCTCCTGCGGGAGCGGGGCGACGAGGCCGCCACGCTGACCTCCAGCTTTCCGTCCACCACGGCCGCCGGCCTGAGCATCCTCGGCACGGGCACGGCGCCCGGCCGCACGGGCATGCTCGGCTACACCCAGCGCAACCCGGCGACCAACCGCCTGGCCGCCGTGGTGCAGTGGAAGGACCTCGGCGACCCCGCCGACGTACAGCGTGAGCCCACCGTCTTCGAGACGCTCGTCGCGGCAGGCACGCGGGTCACGGCGCCCGGCCCGCGGAAGTTCGCAGGGTCCGGCATGACGCAGGCCGCGCTGCGCGGCCCGGCCTATGTCGCCGCCGAGACGTTCGAGCAGCGCGTGGACGCCACCGTCGCGGCGCTTCGCGCGCCGGGCGGCGGGCAGCGCCTGGTCTACCTGTACCAGGGCGAGGTCGACAGGATCGGCCACGGCCACGGCTGGGACTCCTGGCAGTGGGGCGACGCGCTGGAGTCCACGGACCGCGAGCTGCGCCGCCTGCTGCGCAGCGTCCCGCGTGGCACGCTCGTGCTGGTCACGGCGGACCACGGCCAGATCAAGGCCGACCTGACGACGCAGTGGGACGTCGCCTCCGACCCCGCGCTGCACCCCGGCGTGGCGATGGTCGGCGGGGAGCCGCGCGCCGTGCACGTCTACACCGACCCGGGCACCGACCCGGCCGACGTCGCCCGGAGGTGGGCGGAGCGGCTGGGTGACCACGCCGTCGTCGTGCGGCGGGAGCGGGCCGTCGCGGACGGCTGGTTCGGGCCTGTCGCCGAGCACGTGCTGCCCTCGATCGGGGACGTGGTGGTGGCGATGACCGGCGCCGCGACCGTCGTCGACTCACGGGTGCACTCCGCGGCCGCCCGGGCCCTGCCCGGCGTGCACGGCTCCCTGACCCCGCACGAGATGCTCGTGCCCCTCCTGACCGCCGTCGCCTGAGGAGCCACCGTGGCCGAGCTCGTCTTCTTCTCCGGGACCATGGACTCCGGAAAGTCCACCCTCGCCCTCCAGACCGACCACAACTACCGCGCCCGCGGGCGCGAGGGGCTCATCTTCAGCCGGGGCGACCGGGCCGGGTCGGCCCGGGTGTCCAGCCGGCTGGGGCTCGAGGTGGCGGCCCTCGACGTGACGGACGACACCGACTTCTGGGCCGAGATCAGCGGCCGGCGCGCGGGCGGCGAGGCCGTCGACTACCTCGTGTGCGACGAGGCGCAGTTCTACTCGCCCGCGCAGGTCGAACAGCTCGCCCGGCTCGTCGACGAGATGGAGATCGACATCTTCGCGTTCGGCATCACCACCGACTTCCGCACCCGGCTCTTCCCCGGTTCGGCCCGCCTCATCGAGCTCGCCGACCGCATCGAGGTGCTCCAGGTGCAGTCGCTGTGCTGGTGCGGTGCGCGCGCCACGCACAACGCGCGCACCGTCGACGGCGTGATGGTCACCGAGGGCGAGCAGGTGGTGATCGGCGACGTCGGCCTCGCGGAGGTCGCGTACGAGGTGCTGTGCCGCCGCCACCACATGCGCCGCATGACGGCGCTGACCGCGCGCCGCCGGTCGGCCGACGAGTCCCTCTGGGGCTGAGCCCGAGCCGTCAGACCTCGGGGCGCGAGCCGAACACGATCTCGTCCCAGCTCGGCACCTGCGCGCGCGACTTGCGGCCGCGCTTCGCCGCGGGCCGCTTGCCGGCCGCCGCCGCGGCCGGCGCTTTCTCCGGTTCCGGCTTCGGCTCGGCCTTCGGGGCGGGTTGGGGCTCCGGGTCCGGCTTCTGCTCCTTGTCCGACGCCGACGGCGACGCCGACGCCGACGCCGGGATCTCCCACTGGCTCGGCGCCTCCCACTCCAGGTCGGCGGCGGAGTCCGGCACCTTGACCGAGGGCATCTTCGGGCGGGACCCGTTACGCCGCGCACCGATGTCGACGACGGCGGCGGGCTCGGCGGGACGGTCCTCGGGCTCCGGCTCCTTGGTGGGCTCCGGCCACGGCGGGTGCTCGTCGGGCCCGTCCAGCTCGTCGAGCTCCATCAGGTCCGGCAGCTCGGCGTCCGGCGTGGTGCGGCGCGAGGGCCGCTGGCCGCGCCGCTCGGACAGGTTGTCGAGCAGCAGGTCGGTGTCGTCGGGCTCGGGCGGCGCGGGCCGGGACGAGCGCTGGTTGCTCCGCTGCGGCGGCAGGGCGGACACCCCGGCGAGAGTCGGGCCGCCGTCGTCCTCCGGGAGGCCGAGCCAGCGGGCCTCGTCGTCGAGCGCCGTGACGAAGCCGCCGCGCGGCTCGAGGGACCAGCGGGCGAGGCGCGGCCGATCGGCGGCGGTGAACTCGACCTGCACGATCCACGGGTGGCTGCCCTGCCGGGTGGCGGTCCACGTGGCGTCGTCGGGCCGCACGCCGCGCGAGCGCAGCCGCTCGTCGGAGACCTCGCCGAGGGTGGTGGCGCCGTCGTCGTCCGTCAGGACGGCCTTGGCGCGTACCCGCGAGACCGCGTGCTCCCGCTCGGAGATGACCGGGTACTCGAAGCGCCGAACGTGCTCGATCGGCAGGCCCGACGCCTCGGCGAGCGCCTCGCACGTCTCGCCCGCCCGCAGGCGCTCCTGGATCTCGCGGGGGCGCAGCGCCGACGCCTCCTGGGCGCGGATCGACTCCATCCGGGGGCGGTCGCCACGGATGGCGGCGCGCAGGGCGTCGGTGATGGGCAGGGTGCTCTGGGCGCCGTCGCGCGCAGCAAGGACGAGTCGTTCACCGTCCTCGTGCAGCCTTACCAGCTCCAGCTCGTCCATGCCAGTCCTCCCGGGGTAGTCCTGTGGGCCGAGCCTGCCACCGCGCGGCGGCAGCACGGCGCAGGCGCGTCGGTGTGCCGCCGGATAGTACGCCGTCGGCGGTTGCGGCAGGATGGGCGCGTGATCTCACCCGCAACGCCCGAGCTGCCCGACGGTGTCACCGTCACTTCCCTCCGCGATCTCGCCGTCCGCCTCGCGACGGCCGCCGGCGCACTGGTGCGTGAGGGCAGACCGGAGCGGGTGGTGGTCGCCGCCACCAAGTCGAGCGAGGTGGACCCGGTAACGGTCATGGACCGCGCCTCGGAGGACCTGCTGCGCGAGATGATCGCCGCCGAGCGCCCCGACGACGCGATCCTCGGCGAGGAGGGCGACGACGTGCCCGGCACCAGCGGCCTCACCTGGGTCCTGGACCCGATCGACGGCACGGTGAACTACCTGTACGGCGTCGCGTCGTGGGCCGTGTCGGTGGCGGTGGTGGCCGGCCCGCCGGACCCGGCCGAGTGGACCGTCCTGGCCGGGTGCGTGCACAGCATCGCCGACGGGCGCACCTGGTCGGCCGGGCTCGGCGAGGGCGCCACCCGGGACGGCGTGCCGGTCCGCGTGGGCGCCCCCGCGTCCCTCGGCACCTCCCTGGTGGGCACGGGCTTCGGGTACGACGCCGGACGCCGCGCCCAGCAGGCCCAGGTGCTGACCCAGGTGCTGCCCAAGATCCGGGACATCCGGCGGCTCGGCTCCGCGGCGATCGACCTGTGCCTGCTCGCGGACGGCTCGCTCGACCTGTACTACGAGCGGGGCCTCAACCCGTGGGACATGGCGGCGGGCGCGATCGTGGCCACCGAGGCGGGCGCCGTGGTGACCGGCCTGCGGGGCGGGCCGGCCGGCGCAGCCATGACGGTCGCGGGCCCGCCCTACCTCGTCGCGCAGCTCGCCGAGATCCTCGAGGCGGCGGACGCCGACGGCGCGAGTTCCCCCGGACACGGGTGATCTTTTTATGACACGCCGTGGGGGGAGCGATCGCTGCCCATCACGGTCCAAGGCCGATCATCGGGGTGTTGTTGCAGGTCAGAGCATAGGTGACGGGGGTTACACGGGCAGATGTAGCGCGCCTGACAGAAATGGTGCACAATCCGTGGGCCGACTCGGGAACAAAACCGGGGCCGTGTGCATTATCTGCGCGTACACCCGCAACGGACGCCGTTCGACGGCGCTTGCGGTGACCCGGCCGGGGTGGCGTCGAACCCCCGGACCTCCCGAAACCTTCCGGCGCGACCACCTACCCGACGGAGAACACCACATGGCAACTGACTACGACGCCCCGCGTAAGAACGACGAGGATGTCGAGCAGGACTCGATCCAGGAGCTGCAGGCACGTCGTTCTGACAAGTCCTCGGGCGTTGTGGACGAGGACGAGACAGAGGCGGCCGAGGGCTTCGAGCTCCCGGGTGCCGATCTGTCCGGCGAGGAGCTTGCAGTACGTGTGCTGCCGCGACAGGCGGACGAGTTCACGTGTTCGAGCTGCTTCCTGGTGCACCACCGCAGCCAGCTGGCCTACGAGAAGGCCGGCCAGATGATCTGCACGGAGTGCGCCGCCTGATCCACCAGGCCTTCGGCACCGACGACACGACCGGGCTGTCATGCAAGTGCGTGGCAGCCTTCGTCGTGTCCGGGGGCGGTTTTGCCCAGGTTTCAGCCCGTCAGGGCCTGCACCAGCAGCTCCGGCCGGCGCGTGGAGACGAGCCAGTAGGGGGTGGGGTCGGCCGGGTCGTCGAGCGCGACCCGCACCCCGGTCCTGGCCCATGCGCGCAGGCACACGTAGGCGCGCGCGTCGAGGCCGGGGCCCAGCTCGTGCCGCATGGCGGCGACGTCGAGCGCCTCCGCGGCGCCGAGCAGCGTGACCGGGACACGGGCGCTGCCGGCGCGCAGGACGCCGTCGGACACCTCCACGACGGGTGACGTCGCCGCCAGGGCGACCGCCGATCCCACGCACACCAGCAGCCCGACGGCGACCGCCGCCGCCACGTGCACCGGCCACAGCGCGATCGCCGCGATGGCGCCCAGACCGGCCGTCCCGAGCCAGCCACCGGGACCAGGCAGGAGACGCTCGTGGAAGGTGAGGGTGGTCGCCGTCATGGGGACATCATCCCAGCCGTGAGCACTGCCCGAGCGCACGCCCCGGCGCTCTTGCGGCGGCATGCGCCGAGGTGGCGTACTCTTCCGGCGTGCCCACCCCTGTGCCAACCGACGACGGCAGCACGGTCGACGTGCTCATCCGCCTCCTCGACGACGTTCCCGTCCCCTCCTACGCGCATCCCGGCGACGCCGGGGCCGACCTGGTGACGAGGGTCGACGTCGAGATCCCGCCGCAGGGCAGGGTGGTGGTGCCCACGGGAGTCTCGATCGCACTGCCGGACGGCTACGCGGCGTTCGTGAACCCGCGGTCCGGCCTGGCGGCGAAGCACGGGGTCACCATCGTGAACGCACCCGGCACGGTGGACGCGGGCTACCGCGGCGAGATCAAGGTCATCCTGCTCAACACCGACGCCACCGAGGCAGTGAAGCTGGCCCGGGGCGACCGCGTGGCGCAGCTCGTGATCCAGAAGGTCGAGCGGGCGCGGTTCCTGACCGCCGAGACGCTCCCCGGGTCGTACCGGGGCGACGGCGGCTTCGGTTCCAGCGGCGGTTTCGGCGGACGCTGAGCGTCCCGCACCACGCTGTCCCGACTACCGTCCCAACTCCGCCCCGGACGGGTCTAGGCTATAGATAACGAGCGGATAACGACGCCGTGCGAAGCAATCGCGGGCGTCTTCGAAACGAACGATGAACTACGAAGGAGCGTGGCTGTGGGTCTGTTCAGCCGACGAGGCACGGCGAATGAGCCCGCCTCGGTCGAGTGGGCGTCGGTGGAGGCCGAGCAGCAGAAGCGGCCGCACGGCCCCTTCGACCGGTCGCAGGTGGACGAGATGGGCCCCCGCGTCGACCTCGGTGCGATCTGGCTGCCGGTGATGCCGGGCCTTGAGCTCCGCATGGAGATCGACAAGAAGACGCAGAAGGTGACCGGGGTGACGGCCGCGCTGGAGGGGTCCAACCTCCAGATCCAGGCCTTCGCCGCGCCGCGCACCGACGGCATCTGGGACGAGATCCGGCATGAGATCGCGCAGTCGGTGAGCGGGCAGGGCGGGATCGTGGACGACGTGCCCGGTGTGTTCGGCCGCGAGCTGCTGGTCCGCATGCCCGTGACCGGCCCGGACGGGCAGTCCGGCCAGCGGCCCGCGCGGTTCATCGGCGTGGACGGCCCGCGCTGGTTCATCCGTGGCGTGCTCGCGGGCAAGGCGGCGCTGGACGCCGAGTCGGCCAAGCCGCTGGAGTCCGTGTTCGCGAACATCGTCGTGGTGCGGGACCAGAGCCCGCGCCCGCCGCGCGACCTGCTGCCCCTGGCGCTGCCGAAGTCGGCGCGCAAGGACGGTGCGCAGCAGGCCCCGGCCACACCCGCCGACGGCCCGGCGGACGCCGTGCCGCAGATGTCGGACTTCAACCCGCTGCGCCGCGGTCCCGAGATCACCCAGATCGGCTGACGAGGTGAACCACTGATGTCGCTGCGCTCGGCTCTCGCGTCCCGCATCGCGGCGACGCTGGCCTCCAACGAGCAGGTCGAGGACACCGAGGAACGCGCCGACGCCTCCCGCAACGTGGGCTGCTCGGCGGTGATGTCCCTGCCGGACCGCACCCGCGGCAAGGTCGCCGGCGTGCTGCGCTCGGTGGTGCTGCGCCCGCGCGAGGGTGTGCCCACCATGGAGGCGGAGCTCTTCGACGGCTCGGGCGCCCTGGACCTCGTGTGGCTCGGGCGGCGGACCATCGACGGCATCGAGCCGGGCCGCCGGATCCGCGTCGAGGGCATGGTGTGCGACATCGACGGGCGCCGCACCATGTTCAACCCGCGCTACGAGCTGCGGCCGCGGCCGGGTGAATGACCCCTCCGAGCACGGCACAATAGGCCCCATGAGCGAACCAGCACGTCATGACGTGCCCCCGCAGTCCGCAGAAACCCCCGCGCGCGGCATGCGTGCCCTCGCCGGCGAGGAGTTCTCCGCAGCCCAGGCCGTCGGCGGTGTGCGCGGCCTGGTGGAGGCGGTGCTCCCCGGCCTGGTGTTCGTGGTCGCTTTCGTGATCTTCACCGACCTGACGATCCCGCTCATCGCGTCCGTGGTGGCCGCCCTGGTGCTCGTCGTGGCGCGCCTGGTGCAGCGCACGCCCGTCACGCAGGCGCTGGGCGGCCTGCTCGGCATCGCCATCGGCGTCGTGTGGGCATGGACGTCCGGCGAGGCGGAGAACTACTACGCGGGCGGCCTGCTGCTCAACGCCGGCTACCTCGTGGTGCTGCTCGTCACGATCCTGGTGCGCCGGCCCGCCGTCGGCTACGTCGTGGAGGCGCTGCGCGCCGGCCTGACGCCCGACGCCGTGAAGGCCGAGGCGAACCGCGGTGAGGGCGAGCCCTCGGCGTTCGCGGCGCTGACCGCCTGGCGGGACGACCCGGCGAAGATGCGGACCTACGCGATCGCCACCTGGCTCTGGGTGGGGCTGTTCGCCTTGCGCCTCGCCGTGAAGACGCCGCTCTACTTCGCGGGCGACATCGCGTGGCTGGGCACCTTCCACCTCCTGCTGGGCGTGCCGCTCTGGGCGCTCGTGCTGTACCTGACCTGGTACGTCGTGCGCCGCCCGAAGGCGCAGACCGAGGCCACGGCCTAGAGCTTTTCTACGCGCGAACTCGGCTCACATCCGCCGTCCCCGCAGGAACGCGTCGTTCTCGAGGCCCGTCTGGCCCCGCGACGAGGCGAGCTGCCACGGCACCGAGGCCACCACCACGCCGGGCGTGAACAGCAGGCTGCCCTTCAGCCGCAGCGCCGACTGGTTGTGCAGCAGCTGCTCCCACCAGTGACCGACCACGTACTCCGGGATGTAGACGATCACGAGGTCGCGCGGCGACTCGCGGTGCACGGACCGCACGTACTTGAGCACGGGCCGCGTGATCTCGCGGAACGGTGAGTCGAGGATGCGCAGCGGCACGGGCAGGTCGAGGGCCTCCCACTCTGCGGTGAGTCGCTCGATGTCCTCGCGGTCCACGCCCACGGTGACTGCCTCGAGCACGTTGGGCCGCGCGGCCCGCGCGTAGGCCACGGCCCGCATGGTCGGCTTGTGCACCTTGGAGACCAGCACGACGGCGTGCACGCGGCTCGGCAGCGCGCGGGCGGCGGAGACGTCGTCGAGCGCGAGCTCGTCGCGCACCCGGTCGTAGTGCTTGCGGACCCCCCGCATGAGGACGAACAGCACGCCCATGGCCAGGATCGTGATCCAGGCGCCGTGGGTGAACTTGGTGATCAGCACGATGACCAGGACCGTGGCGGTGAGCGCGAACCCGATGCCGTTGACCACCCGCGAGCGCTTCATGCGGCCGCGCACCGCGGGGTTGGGCTCGGTGCGCAGCTCGCGCGTCCAGTGCCGCAGCATGCCGAGCTGGGACAGCGTGAACGACACGAACACGCCGACGATGTAGAGCTGGATGAGGCGCGTTGACTGGGCGTCGAAGGCGATGATCAGGACGATCGCGGCAATCGCCAGAGCGACGATGCCGTTCGAGAACGCGAGCCGGTCGCCGCGGGTGTGCAGCTGGCGCGGCAGGTAGCCGTCGCGCGCGAGGATCGAGCCCAGCACGGGGAACCCGTTGAACGCCGTGTTCGCGGCGAGCACCAGGATGAGGCCGGTGACGGCCGACACGGCGTAGAACGCGGGCGGGAAGCCGGAGAACACGGCCTCGGCGAGCTGGCCGATCACCGGGATCTGGACGTAGTCGCCCGAGACGGGCTGCCCGTCCACCGTGAGCTGGCTGTGCGGGTCCTCGGCGAAGCGGACGCCGGTGGCCTGCGCCAGCAGGAGGATCGAGATGATCATCGTCGAGGAGATGGTGCCGAGCAGCAGCAGCGTGGTCGCGGCGTTGCGCGACTTGGGCTTGCGGAACGCGGGGACCCCGTTGCTGATGGCCTCGACGCCGGTCAGGGCCGCGCAGCCGGACGCGAACGCCCGGGCCAGCAGGAACGCGCCTCCGAGGCCGATCAGGCCTTGGTCGAACGCGGCCTCGCCGGTGAGCTCGAACTCCGCGCTCTGTGCCTCCGGCAGGGTTCCCGAGAAGAAGCGGAACGCGCCGGTGACCACGAGGGCCCCGATGATCGCCATGTAGCAGTAGGTCGGGACGGCGAACGCCGTGCCCGACTCCTTGACGCCGCGCAGGTTGACCAGGGTGAGCAGCGCTACGGCGATCACCGCCGCGGGCACCTCGTACCCGCGCAGCCCGGGGACGGCCGCGGACGCGTACTGGGCCGCCGACGAGATCGACACCGCCACGGTGAGCACGTAGTCGACGAGCAGCGCGGACGCCACGCCGATGCCCGCCGACGGGCCGAGGTTGGTGGTGGCGACCTCGTAGTCGCCGCCGCCGGACGGGTAGGCGTGCACGTTCTGCCGGTAGGACGCGACCACGATGAGCAGCACCACGACCACCGCGAGCCCGACCCATGGCGAGAATGCCATGGCCGCTATACCGGCCAGCGAGAGAGTCAGGAGGATCTCGTCCGGCGCGTACGCCACCGACGACAGGGCGTCCGAGGCGAAGACCGGCAGGGCGATCCGTTTGGGCAGCAGCGTATGCCCCAGGCTCTCGCTGCGCATGGGGCGGCCGACAAGGAGTCGTTTGGCCGCATCGACGATGTCCGACACGTTGGATGACTCTATGCCCGCGGATGCCCTGCAGCGCACCGACCGTCCGGCGCGGTAGCGTTCCGTCCGTGCACTTCGTGATCATGGGCTGCGGCCGTGTGGGCTCCACCCTTGCCCAGGAGATCGAGGGCCGCGGACACTCCGTGGCCGTCATCGACCAGAACCCGGACGCGTTCCGGCGCCTGCCCGCGGACTTCTCCGGCAAGAAGGTGACCGGCGTGGGCTTCGACCGCGACACCCTGGTCCAGGCGGGGATCGAGGACACGTACGCGTTCGCCGCGGTGTCCGACGGCGACAACTCCAACATCCTGTCCGCCAGGGTGGTGCGCGAGACCTACGGCGTGGACAACGTCGTCGCCCGTATCTACGACCCGCACCGCGCCGAGATCTACCAGCGCCTCGGCATCCCCACGGTCGCGACCGTCCGCTGGACGGCGGACCAGGTGCTGCGCCGAATGCTGCCGCTGGGCTCCACGGACGAGTACCGCGACCCGTCGGGCACGGTCCGGCTGGCGCAGATCGACTACCACCGGCGCTGGGTGGGCCGGCCGGTGCTCAGCCTCGAGGCCGCCACCGGCGCGCGTGTCGCGTTCGTCATCCGGTACACGACGGCGGTACTGCCCACACCCGACATCGTGCTCCAGGAGAACGACGTGCTGCACCTCCTCATGACGGCCGACAGCGCCGCCGACGTCGAGCGGATCCTCACCGTCGCACCGCCCGCCGAGGAGGACTGATGCGAGTAGTCATCGCCGGGGCCGGCTCCGTGGGCCGCTCGATCGCCCGGGAGCTGCTGAGCCACGACCACGAGGTCACCCTGATCGACAAGAACGCCTCGGCCATGCGGGTCTCGCAGGTCCCCGAGGCGGAGTGGGTGCTCGCGGACGCCTGCGAGCTCCCCGCCCTGGAGGCCTCCGAGCTGGAGCAGGCCGACGTCATAGTGGGCGCCACCGGCGACGACAAGGTGAACCTCGTGTTCTCCCTGCTGGGCAAGACGGAGTTCGGGGTGCCGCGCACCGTCGCGCGGGTGAACAACCCGAAGAATGAGTGGATGTTCGACCAGTCCTGGGGCGTGGACGTCGCGGTCTCGACGCCGCGCATCATGACCGCGATGGTCGAGGAGGCCGTCGCCGTCGGCGACCTCGTGAAGATCTTCAGCTTCAGCCACTCGGGCGCGGACATCCTGGAGCTCACGCTGCCCGCCGACTCCCGGGTCGCCGGCACGCGCGTGGGTCAGGTGGTGTGGCCGGCGGAGGTCACGCTCACGACGATCGTGCGCGACGGCCGCCCGCTGGTGCCCAGCCCGGACGACACCCTGGAGGCCGGCGACGAGCTGCTGCTCGTCGCGGGCGCGGACGCCGACACGGACGCGCTCCAGAAGCTGCTGGTCCCGAAGGGCTGAGCAGGAGCAGACGCCCGGGCAAGGGATACTGGGCGCATGCCCCGCAACCCCGACCGCCGCATCGCGCCCGCCGACCCCGAGCAGGCCGGCCGCCCGCGCCGTCGTCCGCAGCGTTCCCCGCGGCCGGGCCGGGCCCGCCGCGTGAGCGACGTCCCCGCGGCCGAGGTCGGGACCGAGGTCGAGCTGGAGGTCGGTCCCGTCGCGCACGGCGGCCACTGCGTGGCGCGCCTGGACGGCCGCGTCGTCTTCGTCCGCCACACCCTGCCGGGGGAGCGGGTCCGCGCCCGCGTCACCGAGGGCGGCCCGAGCTTCTGGCGGGCCGACGCCGTCGAGGTGCTCCAGGCGTCGCCCGACCGCGTCGAGCCGGCATGGCCCGCCGCGGGGGCCGACGGCGTGGGCGGCGGCGAGCTGTCGCACGTCGCGCTGCCCGCGCAGCGGCGCTGGAAGACCGACGTGCTCGTCGAGCAGCTGCAGCGCCTGGCCCGCATCGACTCCGACTGGCTCGCCCGCGAGGTCACAGTCGAGGGCGTCCCCGGCGACGACGAGCGCCGCGGCCTGCACTACC
Organism: uncultured Actinomycetota bacterium; assembly: GCA_963850545.1. Taxonomy (GTDB): domain Bacteria; phylum Actinomycetota; class Actinomycetes; order Actinomycetales; family Cellulomonadaceae; genus Promicromonospora. The sequence continues at coordinate 347,001 of CAWKLP010000001.1, forward strand.
GCACGCGCATCGACCTGGTGGCCGACGCCGACGGCCACGCCGGCATGCGCAAGCACCGCTCGCACGACGTCCTCGCGCTGAAGAAGATGCCGCTCGGCACCGCCGAGATCGCGGCGTTCGCGATCGCCGAGGACGTGTTCACCCGCACGTGGGAGCCGGGCGCGCAGCTCGCGCTCGTGGCGCCGTCCGAGGGCGATCCGGTGCTGCTGGTCGACGGCGAGCCGTGGCGCCGCGGGAAGCCCGACACCCGGCCCAACGCCCGCCGCGCCGTGACCGAGGCCGTAACGGGGCCGTGGGGCACGCACCGCTACCGCGTGGCCGCCGACGGCTTCTGGCAGGTGCACCGCGAGGCGCCGGCCGTGCTGACGGGCGCGGTGCTGGACGCCGTCAGGCCCGTCGAGGGCGCCACCGTGCTGGACCTGTACTCCGGCGCCGGGCTGTTCACGCTGCCGCTCGCGGACGCCGTCGGGCCCGACGGGCGGGTGGTCGCCGTGGAGGGCGACGCCCGGGCCGTGAAGGACGCGCGGCGCAACGCGCACGCGTTCGGGCAGGTCGACCTGCGCGAGGGCGCGGTGGACCGGGTGCTCGCGGACGACCCGGACGGCGCGGCCGACGTCGTGGTGCTGGACCCGCCGCGGACCGGCGCCGGGCGAGCCGTCGTGGACGCGATCGCCGCACGTGCGCCCCGCCGCATCGTGTACGTGGCGTGCGACCCGGCGGCGCTCGCGCGCGACGTCGGCTACCTCGCGGGGCACGGCTACACGCTCACGGGCGTGCGCGGGTTCGACCTGTTCCCCCATACGCACCACCTGGAGGCCGTTGCGGTGCTGGACAGGCAGGTTCCTCCGGGCACATAGGATGCGCAGCGTGAAGCGGTGGCTGATGAGCGGCGGGATCGTCGCGTCCCTGGTGGTGGTGCTCGTCGTCGCGGTGGTGGTGGGCGTGATCGCGGCAGCCGGTGGCACCGCCGCCGGTGACTCGAGCGGGTCGCCGAGCCCGACGGCCTCGCCGTCGGCGTCGGCGATGGTTCCTACGGTCACCGTCGAGAAGAAGCCTGTCGCGCTGTTCGTCGGCGACTCGTACACGGTGGGCCAGGGCTCGTCGGCGCCGGAGAAGCGGTGGAGCACGATAGTGGCCGACAAGATGGGCTGGGCCGAGCGCAACGAGGCGCAGGGCGGCACGGGCTATGTGAGCCGGAGCGTCACGGTCCCGAAGCTGTCCTACGGCGAGCAGCTCCGGGCGGCGTCGAAGGACGGCGTGGACGTCGTGGTGATCGCGGGCGGCCAGAACGACTTCCCGGAGCTCGAGGAGAACCCGGAGCTGGTGTTCAGCGCCGTCAAGCGGGCCTTCAGGACGGCGCACCAGAAGTTCCCGGACGCGCGGATCATCGCCGTCGGACCGTCGACTCCGTGGGACATCGGGCTGGAGGCCCGTGCCCTCGACAGTGCGGTGCGGGCGGCGGCCGAGGCGCAGGGGGCGACGTACGTCTCGCTGATCGACCCCGACGTGGTGCTGGACCAGTACGTGCACGAGGACGGCATCCACGTCACCGACGAGGGCTACGCGGCGATCGCGCGCCGGGTGATCTCGCAGATATCTTGACGTCAAGATAAATGCGATATGCTGGCCTGAGCAGCCCGGCCTAGGCTGGGTGAAGCCCCCTGGAACCCATGCGAAGGCTCCATCGCGCGATGACCGCGCCTGTGAGAGCCGACGCACCGTCAGCCCCGCAGAAGGAGCCACAGTGAGCACCGTGGACACGTTCGGATCGAAGGGAACGCTGGAGGTCTCGGGCAAGTCCTACGAGATCTTCCGGCTCAGCGCGGTCGAGGGAGTGGACCGACTCCCGTACTCCCTGAAGATCCTCGCCGAGAACCTCCTGCGCACGGAGGACGGCGCGAACATCACCGCCGACCACGTGCGCGCCGTCGCGTCCTGGGACCCGGACGCGCAGCCCGACACCGAGATCCAGTTCACGCCGGCGCGCGTGATCATGCAGGACTTCACCGGCGTGCCCTGCGTCGTGGACCTCGCCACCATGCGTGAGGCCGTCGCCGCCCTCGGCGGCGACGCCACGAAGGTCAACCCGCTGGCCCCCGCCGAGATGGTCATCGACCACTCCGTGCAGATCGACGTCGCCGGCCGCGCCGACGCGTTCCAGCGCAACGTCGAGTTCGAGTACCAGCGCAACCACGAGCGCTACCAGTTCCTGCGCTGGGGCCAGACCGCGTTCGACGACTTCAAGGTCGTCCCGCCGGGCACCGGCATCGTGCACCAGGTCAACATCGAGTACCTGGCCCGCACGGTCATGACCCGGGAGGTCGACGGCGCGCTGCGTGCCTACCCGGACACCTGCGTCGGCACCGACTCGCACACCACCATGGTCAACGGCCTGGGCGTGCTGGGCTGGGGCGTCGGCGGCATCGAGGCCGAGGCCGCGATGCTCGGTCAGCCCGTCTCGATGCTCATTCCGCGCGTCGTGGGCTTCAAGCTGAGCGGCGCCATCCCGGCGGCTGTGACCGCCACCGACGTCGTGCTCACGATCACCCAGATGCTGCGCCAGCACGGCGTGGTCGGGAAGTTCGTCGAGTTCTACGGCGAGGGCGTGGCCCAGGTGCCGCTCGCGAACCGCGCCACCATCGGCAACATGTCGCCGGAGTTCGGCTCGACGGCTGCGATCTTCCCGATCGACTCCGTCACCGTCGACTACCTGCGCCTGACCGGCCGCTCGGACGAGCAGGTCGCGCTCGTCGAGGCGTACGCCAAGGAGCAGGGCCTGTGGCACGACGCCGACTCGCCGGAGCCGGTGTTCTCCGAGTACCTCGAGCTCGACCTGTCGACGGTCGTCCCCTCGATCGCCGGGCCGAAGCGCCCGCAGGACCGCATCGAGCTGACGAACGCGAAGTCGGCGTTCCTGCACGACCTGCCCAACTACGCCCCCGAGGTCGGGGCGGGCGCGGATGAGACCGGCAGCGAGTCGTTCCCCGCGTCGGACTCCCCGGCGCCGTCCGCGAACGGCCGCAAGCACGTGCACGTCACGAACAGCGAGGGCAAGGAGTTCGAGCTGTTCCACGGCGCGGTCGCGATCGCCTCGATCACGTCCTGCACCAACACCTCGAACCCGTCGGTGATGATCGCCGCGGCGCTGCTCGCGAAGAACGCCGTCGAGAAGGGCCTCGTGTCCAAGCCGTGGGTCAAGACCTCCATGGCGCCGGGCTCGCAGGTCGTGACCAACTACTACGAGAAGGCCGGCCTGTGGCCGTACCTCGAGAAGCTGGGCTTCCACCTGGTGGGCTACGGCTGCGCCACCTGCATCGGCAACTCCGGCCCGCTCGACGAGAAGGTCTCGGAGGCCGTCAACGAGCACGACCTGTCCGTCGTCTCGGTGCTGTCCGGCAACCGCAACTTCGAGGGCCGCATCAACCCGGACGTCAAGATGAACTACCTGGCGTCCCCGCCGCTGGTCATCGCGTACGCCCTGGCCGGCACCATGGAGTTCGACTTCGAGCACGACCCGCTGGGCCGCGACGAGGCCGGCCACCCCGTGTTCCTGCGGGACATCTGGCCCGCGCCGGACGAGGTCGAGAAGACGATCGCGTCCTCGATCGACCGCAAGATGTTCGAGTCGGACTACGCCGACGTGTTCAAGGGCGACGAGCGCTGGGCCGCCCTGGAGACCCCCGAGGGCGACACGTTCTCCTGGGACCCCCAGTCCACGTACGTGCGCAAGCCCCCGTACTTCGACGGCATGGGCATGACGCCGGAGCCCGTCACCGACTTCTCGGGCGCCCGCGTGCTCGCCAAGCTGGGCGACTCGGTCACCACCGACCACATCAGCCCGGCCGGCTCCATCAAGGCCGACAGCCCGGCGGGCATCTACCTCGCAGAGCACGGTGTGGGTCGCCGCGACTTCAACTCCTACGGCTCGCGCCGTGGCAACCACGAGGTCATGATCCGCGGCACGTTCGCGAACATCCGCCTGCGCAACCAGCTCCTGACCGACGTCGAGGGTGGCTTCACCTTCAACTTCGTCAAGGACGCGCAGGACACGATCTACGACGCCGCGCAGGACTACGCCGCGGCCGGCACCCCGCTCGTGGTGCTCGGCGGCAAGGAGTACGGCTCCGGCTCGTCGCGTGACTGGGCCGCCAAGGGCACCGCGCTCCTCGGCGTCAAGGCCGTCATCACCGAGAGCTTCGAGCGCATCCACCGCTCGAACCTCATCGGCATGGGCGTGCTGCCGCTGCAGTTCCCGGCCGGCCAGAACGCCGACTCGCTGGGCCTGGACGGCACGGAGACCTTCGACGTCACCGGCGTCACCGCGCTGAACGAGGGGGTCACGCCCGAGACGGTCAAGGTCACCGCGACCAAGGGCGACGGCTCGCAGGTCGAGTTCGACGCCGTCGTCCGCATCGACACCCCCGGCGAGGCGGACTACTACCGCAACGGCGGCATCCTGCAGTATGTGCTGCGCTCGCTGGTCGCCTGACCAGCCCACAAGAAGTACGACGGCGCCCCGTCCCTCCGTGCGGAGGGACGGGGCGCCGTCGTGTCCGGCTACCGCCCGACGTCTGACTGCCGGGCGGCCCTGACCAGCTTCGTGGCCTCCTGCGGCGTGATGACGTCGACGTCGTCGAGATGGTCGGCGATCTGGCGGACGTGGCTGACGAAGGCGCTGTGACTGACCCACGGCCCGTCCGCGTCGACCAGGTCGGCGACAGTGCAGCCGTTGCCGGTGTCGTAGTTCGACACCTCGCTGTCCACGTTCCCGATGATCACCGTCGGGCGCTCGTCGGAGACGGGGCAGGCGTCGATCGCGCCGCGGGAGACGTCGAACCGGAGCGTGCCGGTCCGGGTCACGTTGCCCGCGTTGTCAGTGGCCCGGTACTGGAACGCGTGCGCTCCGGGCTCCGTGACCACCACGGGGCCGGTGTACTCCCGGAAGGCGGTGTCGTCGAGCGCGTACTCGATGAACGCCACCCCGGACTCGTCGTCGCGTGCGGTGACGGAGACCGTGGCGGAGCCGAGGTACGCGCCCTCGTCGTCCTGGTCCCCGTCGACCTGCGCCGACGCGATCGGCTGCGTGGTGTCCGGCGGGTCGGCGCCGTCGACCACCACCAGCTCCACCGTCCCGGGCGCCGACGTGTTGCCCGCGGCGTCGGTGGCCCGGTAGGACACCGTGTGCTCGCCGGTCACGTCCACGATCACCGGGTCCGTGTAGGGCGTGTACCCCGCGCCGTCGAGGTCGTACTCGACCGACTCGACGCCCGAGCCCGCGTCCTCGGCCAGGATCTGCACGGTCGCCGAGCCGAGGTAGGCGCCGTCCGCGTCCTGCTCGCCCGTGACCTGGGTGGTGACGGTCGGCGGCGTGCTGTCCTCCGCCGGCCGTTCGACGACGGTGAACGTCGCCGACCCCTCGGCCGAGGCGTTGCCCGCGTTGTCCGTGGCCCGGTAGGTCACGGTGTGCTCGCCCAGCGTGTCGACGACGACGGGGTCGGTGTACGGCGCGTACTCGGCGCCGTCGAGCGCGTACTCGACGGTCGCCACGCCCGAGCCGCCGTCCTCGGCCACGATGTTCACGGTCGCCGACCCGAGGTAGGCGCCGTCGGCGTCGAGGTCGCCGGTCACCTCCGTGGTCACGGTCGGTGCCGTCGTGTCCTCCCCGTCGCCGGCCACGACCACCAGGTGCACCATCCCGGGTTCCGAGACGTTGCCGGCGTTGTCGGTGGCCCGGTGCTCCAGCATGTACGTGCCGGGCTCGTCGAACACGACGGGTTCGGCGTAGGGGACGTACGCGCCGCCGTCGACCGAGTACTCGACGGACGCGACGCCCGAGTCGTCGTCCTCGGCGGCGAGGCTCACGGTGGCCGAGCCGATGTAGGCGCCGTCGGCGTCCTGCTGGCCGGCGACGTCGGCCGTGACGACCGGGGCGGTGGTGTCCTCGCCCCCGCCCTCGGTGACCACGAGCTCGCCCACCATCGTGCCGTGGCCCGGGATCGCGCAGAAGTACCGGTACGTGCCCGGCGTCAGGACGACGTCGGCCTCGTAGCGGCCGCCGTCGGAGTCCAGGGGGTTGGCCAGGATGTCCAGGGTGACGTCGTGGTTGTACCCCGGCGTGCTCGTGTCGAACGTCAGGGTGTGGCTCATGCCGATCGTGTTGCCGGTGGCGGTGCTGTTCTCGAACACGATCGTCGTGGCCCCTGCGGCCGCCGTGGCGGGCGCAGAGGCGTACGCGGTGACGCTGTTGTTCCCGGTCCAGGTGAGCACCTGGTCCGCCGTCGTGCTTGGCTCGTCGACCGGCTCGACGGCGGTGGCCGCCGCCGGTACGAGCCACCCGGCGGCCAGGACGGCGGCCGCGGCCCCGGCCAGGAGCCGGGACAGTCGCTGTCTCAACATCGCTGCACCTCTCACGTTCGTGGGCATCACAGATCACTCACCCGAATGTTGCGGAACTCGATGACGTCCGAGTTGCCGTGGTTCTGCAGCCCGACGAAACCGCTGAGGAACTGCCGCAGGTCGGTCGGCGGGTCGCCCGGACGCGAGGACTCCGTGCCGGGCGCGTTGTCGAACTCGTTCAGCACCACGCCGTTGCGGATGATCGTGTACTGCTGGCCGACCACCCGGATCTCGTACTCGTTCCAGACCCCCTTCGGGGTAGCCCCCGAACCGTCCAGGCCGATCGGGTCGAAGTTGTACACCGATCCCGTCTTCTGGGGCTCGCCGGTCTCCCCGTCGTAGATCTGGATCTCCTGGCCGCAGTAGATCGCCACCCAGGCCTCGGCCCCGGTCAGCTGCCCGCACTCCGGCCGTTCGGCCTGCGGCACCCGCGGGTCGGGGAACCGGGTGAAGACGCCGCTGTTGGCACGCGTAGTGCCGGGCGAGACGTCCTGGAACTCGAGCTTCAGCGAGAAGTCCCCGAACTCCTCCTGGGCGTACCAGAGCATGCCCAGGCCGCCCTGCGAACGCAGGGAGCCGTCGGGCTGCAGGTCGAACTCGCCGCCCGGCGCCTGCCGCCAGCCCGCGAGGGACTCGCGCGTGCCGTCGAAGAGCCAGCGGTACCCGGTGCTGCCCTCCGTCCCGATGTCGGACGCCGACGCGGTCCGGATCAGCGTCCGGCGCTCGCCGGCGGTGATCACCTGGTCGGCCCGGAGCTGGTCGGCCACGGCGGTGACGTGGTTCACGAACCGGCCGTTCGTGTCCCACTCGCGCTCGTCGTCGATCAGGTCGTTGATCGTGCAGCCGCCCAGGTCGTCGTTCTGCACGCCGCTGTCGTCGGCGCCGATCCACACGGTGTCCCGGTCGTCCGGGATCGTGCAGGTGGTCTCGGCGGGCACCTCGACCGTCGTCGTCTCGCCGTCGGCGTAGGTCACCGTCAGCGTGGCGTCGTAGCTGCCCACGCGGGCGTAGGTGTGCCGGGGGTTGGCCTCGGTCGACGTGCTCCCGTCCCCGAAGTCCCACTCGTAGGAGACGCCGCCCGAACGGCCGCCGGTGAAGGCGACGGTGAGCGGGTCGCTCTGCACGCTCGCCCCGGACCCGGCCGGTGCCGGCGTCGGCGGACCGCCCGTGTAGCTGATCTTGACCAGCTTCTGGTTGTCGTGCAGGGAGAAGAAGCCGCTCGCGTAGTCGAGGAGGTACAGGGCGCCGTCCGGGCCGAACTTGGCGTCCATCCAGCTCTGCACCTGCTCGTTGCCGTTGCCGCCCTGGATGATCTTGCGCAGGTCCTCCGCGAAGACCGGGGGACCGGCCTCCTCGACCGTGTCCGGGTTCACCGTGACGGCGATCCGGTTGCTCGCGTTCGACTGGTCGCCCAGGAACCACTTGTCGTCCCAGTACGCCGGCCAGGCGACGCCGCTCTCGGTGTCGACGTCGGACCGGTGGTAGGTCGGGCCGTTCATCACGGCCTGACCGCCGCCCCGCAGGTACGGCTGGGTGTAGGTGGCCTCGTCGTCCACGTACGACGGGATGCCGTCCTCCCCGACCGGGAAGACCGGCCCGCCGCCGCTCGGCGAGTACCAGATCATGTTGTCGCGGACCGGCGGGAGGTCCACCAGGCCGGTGTTGCGCGGCGAGGTGTTCTTCGGGTTGTCGCAGTCGTACCAGCCGGTCAGGACCGACGCGTCCTCGTTGCTGCGGTCACGGTAGGGCTGCTTGTTGCCCATGCAGTAGGGCCAGCCCTGGTTACCCGCCGAGGTGATGATGGTGGCGGTCTCGTACTTCGCCGGCCCGAGCTCCGGGCTGGGCAGGCCCGCGTCCGGACCGACCCAGGCCGCCGTCAGCCAGTCGTTCTTCTTGTCGTAGGCCAGCCGCGAGATGTTGCGGACGCCCATGACGTAGATCTCCGGGCGCGTCTTGTCGCCCGGGTCGTCGGCCTCGGGGAACAGGTTCCCCTCGGGGATGGTGAACGTCCCGTCCGGCTCGGGGTGGATCCGCAGGATCTTGCCGTTCAGGTCGTTCGTGTTGCCGGCCGTACGGCGGGCGTCCTGGAACGAGATGCCCGCGTACTCCTGCGTCCAGTTGTTGCCGGAGTAGCCGTTCGACCCGCCCGACGAGTTGTTGTCACCCGACCCGATGTAGAGGTTGCCGTCGTTGTCGAAGTCCATGCCGCCGCCTGCGTGGCAGCAGCTGTGGATCGGCGTCTCCCACTGCAGCAGGTCCTCGCGGGTGGCCTGGTCGATGGTGTCGCCCTCGGCGTCGTAGGTGAACCGCGACACCGTCCGCAGGCCGACGCGGCGCTCGCGGTCGATCGACTCGTGCGGCATCCAGTAGGCGTAGATCCAGCCGTTCTGCTCGAACTCCGGATCGAGGGTGATGCCGAGCAGGCCCTCCTCGTTCTTGACCAGCTCGCTCCCGCTGCCGCGGTTGCCCATGACGTCGAGGGTGGTCAGGAGGTTCGTCGACTCCGTGTCCGGGTCCCAGCGGTGGATCGTGCCGCAGCCCAGCCCGACGTTCGGGTCGTCCCAGGAGACGATCGGCCCGGAGGGGCAGGCGGCCTTGCCGACGTAGAAGACGCCGCCGTCCGGCGCCACGGTGAGCCCGTGCGGCTCGCCGATCTGGTCGAGCGTGCCCGCCGCGTTCTTCGCCGTCAGCCGCTCGGACTCGTAGTTCGCCGCGATGGTCGCCTGGCAGTCGCCGCGGACCATGCCGGTGGACCAGAGCAGCCCGCCGAGCAGGTGGTCGCGGAACCCTTCCTCCGCGTAGCTCTCCGCGGTGCCGCCCATGCCGGTGTAGAACGACCGGCCGCCGTCGTAGTCACGGCACCACGAGACCGGGTGGAAGGGGCCGTTCGCGCCCTCGCCCGCGTCGTAGTCCCACTCCTGCACCTGCGCCACGGTGTGCACGTCGCCCACCGGGTTCGGCGACCAGTTGAGCCACCGGTCCGAGCGGGTCCAGTTGAGCGGGAGCCCGTCGTTGGCCGGGTGCGCGCGGTCGACGACGTTGACCGTCGCCTCCTGCACCGGGACCTCGGGGTCCGGCTCCTCCTCCCCGGAGGTGTCGAAGAGCTGGAGCTCGGCGAGCTGGGTCAGGTCGTCGCCCGCGTTCGCCGTGATGTCGAGCCGGTAGTGCTGGTAGGCGACGTCGTTGTCGAGGTCGTAGTCGTTCGTGGCGAACCGGTCGGGGAAGTCCTCGCCGGCCCGCGTGTCCAGGTCGGTCCAGGTCTCGCCGTCCGCCGAGCCCTGCAGCGTCCAGTCCCGCGGGTCACGGCCGTCGGAGTCGTTGGCCGAGGTGAGCGCGTACCGGGCGGCCGCGAGCGGCTCCGCCAGCTCCAGCTCGATCCACGCCGTCGGCTCGAACGCCAGCCACTTGGTGCGGGAGTCGCCGTCGATCAAGTTCGCGGCCACCTCGTTCGGCGGGTTCTCCGCGCTCGCGGTGGCGCTCGCCACGGGCAGCGGGTCCGGCAGGTTGCCGGCCGGCCGGGTGCCGATCAGCCCCGTGAACCACTGCGAGCGGGCCTGCGCCCGCGCGGCGTCGCGGACCCCGAGGAACCCGCCGCCGCCCTGCACGTAGGCCTTGAGCGCGTCCTCCTGCGCCGTGCTGAGCTCGGTCCCCTCCGCGGAGAGGAAGACCACGCCGCGGTACTCCGCGAGGTTCTTGGCGGTGAAGACCTTCGGGTCGGTCGCCGTGTGCACGACGAAGCCGTGCTCCTTGCCCAGCTCCCTGATGGTCGTGGTCGCGAGCGCGACCGGGTCGAGCTGGTCCTCGGGCGCGCCGTGGAACACGAGCACGCTGATGTCTGCGGCGTCCGGCGCCGCGAGGGCTGCCGGTGCGGCGGATGCGGGTGCGACGGCCACCGGGGCGGTGTCCGCCGTGGTGCTCCGCTGGGCCGCCGCCGGGGTCGTCGCCATCGTGACGACGAGGGCGGCGCCGGCCGCTGCGGCGATAGATGCCTCTTCCAGTCCGTTCCATCACTGCTCCTTCGCGCGTGATCGGAGAATCGTGGCGGTCAGTGACCGCTGTGGTGGTCTGCTGCGCCGGTCTCGGTGCCTGTCTCGGTGCCGGTCGCGGCGGCGGTCTCGGTCGTGTGGCCGCCGTGCTCGTGGAAGCGGTCGATCGCCTCCTGGGCGCCGTCGGGCATGCTGCCGTCGGCGTTGCGCACCAGGAAGATGCCGGCCATGCCGCCGTCCGAGTGGAACTGGACGTGGCAGTGGTACATCCAGGCGCCCGCGCCGACGGACTCGCCCGCCACCACCTGGAACCCGAACGAGGAGCCCGGGTTGAGGTCGCGGGTGTCGATCACCCGGGTGGGGTCGTCGGGGCCGGTCAGGTACCCGGTGCGGTTGTCCGCCCAGCGGTGGGCGTGCAGGTGGAACGTGTGGAGCTGGTCCCCGTGCCCGACGGCGATGAACTCGACGGTCTCGCCCTTGTTCGCCTCGAGCATCGGGGTGTCGGGCGCCGACTTGTTGTTGATCGTCATGTCGTTGAACACGACGGTGTACTGGCGGTCGGGCACGCGGTCGCCCTCGCGCCGCACGACGAGCCCGCCGTACAGGCCGGCGCGCAGCCCGGCGGTGCCGTGCTCCCCGCCCATGGCGTGGTCGTGGTAGTGCCAGTAGCCCGCGGAGCCCGGCATCCAGGTGCCGTCGGCGCGCTGCTTCTGCTTGTGGCTCTTCCACACGTACGTGCGGGTCTCGCCGGGCTCGTTGAACGAGTCGTTCAGCGGGCTGCCGTCCGAGTCGGTCGCATAGTCCACGCCGTGCGGGTGGATCGACAGGCGCTTGTCGGTGTTGTTCACCAGCTCGACCTGGAGGGTGTCGCCCTCCCACATCTCCAGCACGGGACCGGGGACGGTCGCCTTGCCGGGGGTGAGCCCGTAACCGTAGAGGCCGCCGGGCAGCGCCTCCGCATACACGGTGATGTGCCGGGTCGTGGCCAGCGGCCGGACCGCCGACGACAACGCGGCGGCCGAGTCGGAACCGAGCGCCAGCGCCGCCGTCGGCGCCATGAGCCCGGCGAGGGTACCGGTCAGGATCGAGCGACGGGACACGCCGCCGGGCTGGGTCGTGGCGTCAGTGCTGTTCTCGGGCATGAGTCTCCGTTCGACACCGTCGGGCAGGCGGTCGTGCCGTCCCGACGAGAGAGAAGTGCGGGAGGGGCTGGCTCAGGCGCGCGAAGCCGTCGGCGGCGACACGGTGAGTGACAGCGTTGTCACGAAGGTGGACCTCAACGTCGTTCCCTCCATGGGTGCGTCACGCGACCGTCGGCGACGACGTTCGCGGCCCCCGTGGCAGGACGTGCACCACCGGGTGACATTTCGAACATAGGAGGACTTATGACGAGTGTCAAGCAAAAGTTGGACAAAGACCGACAGGCTTCGTCTATACGACCAAGCAAAGATCGTGGTGCGTCACGCGAGCGCGACGAGCAGCCAGGCCGCCGATACGAGCAGGACCGACCCGGTGAGCAGCCCGGTCAGCGGGTGGGCGAGCGCCGCCGTCGGGCGGTGGCCGCGCGGGTGGGTGACCGTGCGCAGGACCCAGCCGAGCGGCCAGGCCAGGACCACGGCCAGGAGCCCGGCGGCGGCGCCGAGGTACAGGCCGGGCACGTCGAGGGTGTTCGCGATGACCGCCACCTGGATCGCCGTGGAGAGCGCGACGACTGTCGGGATCAGGTGGAGCCGTGACTTGCCGGCGGTGACGCCCGCCTTGGCCTCGTCCTTGGCCGCCGCGACGGCCCGGCGGTACTTGCTCGCCACGAGTCCGGTGCACAGCCGGGTCAGAACGGCGTGGGCGACGAGCGCCGCGACGTAGATGCTCACGACGTGGCCGGTCACCACGGTGCCGTCGGGCCAGGAGCGCACGGTTGCCAGAACGCCGAGCGCCGCGACGACGGTGCCCAGCACGACACCCGTGACGGGGAGGAGCCGCGACCAGGGGCCGGAGTGCCGGACGGTCCAGGCGAACCACGGGATCGCCAGGACGCTGACCACCGTCGCCGCCAGGGTTCCGTCGCTCGTGTGCTCCATCGTCTTCCCCTCGCCAGAATCGGTACAAACCGGACAAGAGCGTACGGTGTTTCCGCAGGTCAGGGAAGGTTTCGGGTATCCGGCTGGTGATGTCAGACGGTGTTCACGCGGTGTTCACCGTGCGGGCGGCGATGTGCCCGACGACGGCCGCGCGGACCTCGGCGTCGTCCAGCACGCGGCTGTGGCTGCCGGGCAGCTCCAGGAGCCGGCTGCCGGGGTGTGCGGTGTGCAGCGTGCGCGACGACGCCGGGGGAACCTCGCGGTCGCGGTCGCCGTGCACGAACAGGGCCGGGACCGGGGCGGGGTGGCGCAGGAGGCTGAACCGGCCGGCTGGATCCGGCTCCGCGGGGAAGAGGCCGGTCGCCACGCGCTGCGCGAGGGGTGCGCGCAGGGCGCGCGGCAGGTCGATGGCGTCGGTGAAGCTGTCGTTCACGGAGTCGAACGAGGGGACGGCCGCGACCGCGGCGAACGTGTCTGCCTTCAGGCCCTCGGCCAGGGCGATCCCGGCGGCGAGGGCGCCGAACGAGTGTCCGACGACGCCGGAGAGCCGCCCCGCGCTCTCCTGGATCCGGCGGATGATCGCGAGGTGGTCGAGGATCGTCGTGTACCGGCCGGTGGAGTCGCCGTGGGCCAGGGTGTCGTAGGCGAGGACCCGGTGGCCGGCCTGCTCGAGGTCCTCCACGAGGCGCGCGAACCGGGAGGCCCGCGACCGCCAGCCGTGCACCAGGAGCACCGGTCCGCCCGCGGGATCGCCCCACTCGTAGGTGACGACGTGCTCGCCCGGCACGCGCAGCTTGCGGCGCCGGGCGCGCTCGTGGGTGGCGCGGTCGGCGTCGCGCACCGGGGTGCGCGGGCCGACGGTGCGGAACGTGCGGTAGGCGGCCTCCAGCGCGAGCGGCGGGGCGACACGCCCCGTGATCCGGAACGCGGCGCGGACGGCGGGGTGGGTCCGGGGCATGGGTGGCCTCCTGTGCGAGGGTGGGCAATAAATCTGTACGACCGTACGGACAGACTAACTGAACGGTCGTACACTTTCCACCATGACCATCGAGACCGACGGCCGGCGCCTCCGCGGCGACCGCACGCGCCGCGCCGTGCTGGACCACGCGGTGCAGGAGGCGTCGGTGCGCGGGCTGGACGCGCTGTCCTTCGGCGCGCTGGCGGCGTCGGCCCCCGTGAACAAGAGCGCCATCGCCGGGCTGTTCGGGTCCAAGGAGAAGCTGCAGCTCGCCGCGGTGGAGCGCGCGGCGGAGATCTACGCGGAGCAAGTGATCGCCCCGGCGCGGCAGGCGGAGCGTGGCCTGCCGCGGGTGTGGGCGCTGGTGCTGGCCTGGTTCGAGTACTCGCGCGCGCGAGTGTTCCGGGGCGGGTGCTTCTTCCGCACCGTCGAGGTGGAGTTCGACATGCGCGGGGGCCCCGTGCGTGATGCAGTCGTGGCGGCGCAGCGGACCTGGGAGTCCTACCTGGCACACCAGGTGCAGGTGGCGGCCGACGCCGGCGAGCTGGCTGCGGGCGTCGACGCCGCCCAGGTGACGTTCGAGATCAACGCGCTGCTGAGCGCCGCGAACGACGGGTCGCTCCTGTTCGGCGACGACGGCGTGTACGGGCGCGCGCGGGAGGCGACGAGGGTCCTGCTGGTCGCGCGGGGCGCGGATCCGGCAGTGCTGCGGTAGCCGGTCTCCCGATTGTTTCAAGCCCCTATACATGTTCTCGTTACCCTCGGTTCATGGCGATGTCGCACGAGGTTCCCCACGGCACGCCCGAACCACCCGTCCCGGTCGTGCTCGCCACGACGCGCTGGGGTACCGGGCCGGGCCGGGCGCTGCTGCTGCACGGCATCGTCTCCGCCGGCGCCACCTGGTGGCGGCTCGCCGAGACGCTGGCCGACGACGGCTACGAGGTGGTTGCCCCCGACCTGCGCGGACACGGCGCGAGCCCGCGCGCCAGCTCTTACCTCCTGGCCGACCACGTCGCCGACGTGCGCGCGCTGGGCACCGGCTGGGACCTCGTGGTCGGGCACAGTCTCGGCGGCCTGCTCGGTGCCATGGCTGCCGACGCCGACCACGGGTTCGCGCGCCGCCTCGTGCTGCTCGACCCCGCGCTCGACATCCCCGACGACCGGTTCGCGGGCGGCGAGATCGAGGAGGTGACACATCCGCCGTCGGCCAGGGTGGTGCAGGGCGCGCACGCGGGCTGGGACCGCCGGGACGCCGCCGCGGTGGCCGCGGCCGCGAAGGCCGCCGACGCCGCGGCGGTGGCGCACACCCTGCGCGACAACGCGCCCTGGCAGCACACGGCGGTCGTCACACGCCTCGTGGTCCCGACGCTCGTGCTGGGCGCCGACCCCGCCCGCGGCGCGCTGTTCCAGCCCCGGACGGGCGTCGAGCTCATGATCCGCAACCCGAGCGTGCGGGTGCGCGTCGTGGTGGGCGCGGGACACGCGGTGCACCGCGACCGGCCGTCGGCGGTGGCCACCGCCATCCGGTCGTTCCTCTGGTGAAAGAACGCCCCGGATCCGGGGTTAAGGTCGGTCGGTGAGCTCCTCCGCATCCGCACGCAAGCAGCTGGTCGCCCTCGCCGAACAGGGCTTCGAGGGGCCGTGGCGGCACGCGCGCGGTGACTTCTCGGACGACGCGCGCCCGGCGTCGGTCCTCGTGCTGTTCGGTGTGCTGGACGGCCTCGCCGCCGACCGCGACGACCACGACCTGGCGGTGCCCGCCGACCTCGACGTGCTGCTCCTCGCGCGCGCCGCGACGCTGCGCAGCCACGCCGGGCAGGTCGCCTTCCCCGGCGGCCGCGCCGAGGACGGGGAGGACGCCGTCGCCGCGGCCCTGCGCGAGGCCGTCGAGGAGACCGGCCTGGACGCGGCCGGCGTGGAGGTGCTGGGCGCCTTCGGCGAGCTGCCCATGCCCGTCAGCAACCACGTGGTCACGCCGGTGCTCGGCTGGTGGGCCCGTCCCACCCCCGTGCGCGTGGTCGACGTCGCCGAGTCCGCGCACGTGTTCCGCGCCCCCGTGGCCGACCTGCTGGACCCCGCCAACCGCTTCACCACGGTGCTGCGCCGCGAGGGTCAGACCTGGCGCGGCCCCGGCTTCCACGTGCACGACGGCGCCGTGACGCACCTCGTGTGGGGGTTCACCGCCGGGATCCTCGACGCGATGTTCGACCAGCTCGGCTGGACCGAGGACTGGGACCGCACCCGAGAGCTGGAGATCGCCCCCTGATGCTCGAAGACCTGAGGAGGACCCGATGACCGACGTGACTCGCGACGCCATCCGCGACGCAGCAGCCGTGATCCGCCAGCACGTGCGGCACACCCCCGTGCTGGACGTCGACCTGGCCGACTTCGGCCGCCCCGCCCAGCCCGTCTCGCTCAAGCTCGAGTGCCTCCAGCACTCCGGCTCCTTCAAGGCACGCGGCGCGTTCACGAACCTCCTGACCCGGGAGGTGCCCGACGCCGGCGTGGTCGCCGCCTCGGGCGGCAACCACGGGGCCGCCGTCGCCTACGCCGCGGCCCAGCTCGGGATCCCGGCGACGATCTTCGTACCGAGCGTGACCTCCCCGGCCAAGGCCGACCGCATCCGCGGCTACGGCGCGAAGCTCGTCGTGGGCGGCGACCGGTACGCCGACGCGCTCGCGGCGAGCGAGGAGCTCGTCGCCGGCACGGGCGCCATGACCGTGCACGCCTACGACCAGCCCGAGACACTGATCGGGCAGGGCACGCTCGGGCTCGAGATCGCCCGCGACCTGCCCGGCATCGACACGCTGCTCGTCGCCGTGGGCGGCGGGGGGCTGATCGGCGGCATCGCCGCCTGGTTCCGCGGCGACGTCAAGGTCGTGGCCGTTGAGCCGGAGGGCTCGCCGACCCTGCACCGGGCGCTCGCGGCGGGAGAACCGGTGGATGCGCCCACCGAGGGGATCGCCGCCGACTCGCTCGCGCCCAAGCAGGTGGGGAAGCTCATGTTTCCGCTGGCCCAGCAGTTCGTCGCGGAGTCGGTGCTGGTCACCGACGACGCGATCGCGTCGGCCCAGCTCGCCCTCTGGGAGGCGGCCCGCGTGGTGGCCGAGCCCGGCGGCGCGGCGGCGCTCGCCGCGCTGCTGTCCGGGACCTATGTCCCCGAGCAGGGGGAGCGCGTGGCGGTGCTGGTGTGCGGGGCGAACACCACAGCCGTCAAGTTCTGACCGCCATGCGGTCCCGTGCCCGTGCCGCTCGTCAGATGCTGACGAGCGGCGCGGCGTCCTCGGTGTCCTCCTCCTCGTCGGCCTCGTCCTCCGGCCCTGCGACCAGCAGGTCGATGTGCACGCCGAGGAGCGACCCGTCAGCGGCATGCGTCGTGACGACGGGGTAGAGGCCGTCGCCCCAGCCGGAGTGGCTCAGCACGACGTTCTCGCCGGCCCGGGCCAGCGGCATCGTCACGTTGGCGCACCCCTCCAGGTAGTGGTCGGGGCTGTCCATGAGGTTGAACCACGACTCGGGCTTTCCTGAGTCGAAGACGTCGTCGTACCAGGTGTCGTCGCCGTCGCTGTCGGCCGGGGGCATGCCGGAAGCGATCGCCTCGGCGTCCACGAACCCGACGGTTCCCGCGTCGACCGGGACGCCGTAGTACTCCCCGTCGGCCAGCGGCTCGGCGTCCTCCGGGGTGACGAGCCGCACCTCGGCGACCGGTGCGGCGTCCGACACCACGAGCGAGAGGTAGGCCTCGCGCAGATGGCTCCCGTCGTGGGCGTCGGAGACGTCCGCGACGGTCACGAACGCGGGGTAGGAACCCGGCGGGATCCGGGTGACGATGCCGTAACCAAGGTTCACGTACGGGTCGGACGCCTCGAGATGTCCCGAAGGGACGTGCAGCAGCCCCAGGCCGTGCACGGTCTGGGGGTGTTCCGTCCCGTCGGGCGTGCCGTCGAGCAGGGCGAAGAAGGGCAGGTCGTAGGTCATGCGAGGAAGGTAGCCGCTGCCACCGACACTCAGGTGAACAGCTGCTCCACCGCGTGCTCCCCGACGCCGACCATGATCGGGTGCGTGTCCGGGTAGGAGAAGCAGATGGCCGTGTACAGCAGGGCCCAGCCCTGGGCCCTGCGCCACATCCCGGCGTCCCACCCGCGTCCGTCCCGTGCCTCTGCGTCCACGACGGCGCGGAAGCGGTCGCGGCCCTCGGCGTCGAAGGTGAGCCACATCATGCCGAGGTCCGACGCCGGGTCGCCGCTGGTCACGTCCCCGAAGTCGATGACGGCGGAGAGTCGGCCGCCGTCGGCCACGAGGTTGGCGGGGTGCGGGTCGCCGTGCAGCCACACGGGGACGCCGTCGTACGCGGGCGCGTCGAGCGCCTCGGCCCACAGGGCGCGGGCGCGCCCGTGGAGCCGCTCCGGGAGCAGCTGGAGGCGGTCCTCGAAGCTCGCCGACCGCGTGGTGATGGGGATCCCGCGGAACTCGTTCTCGGGGGCGTCGTCGGGTGCCGGCTGGTGCAGCGCCACGAACACGCGCGCCAGGTGCCCGGCCCACGGCGTGCGCTCCGCGGCGGGGACGGCAGCCGCCGGCACGCCGTCGGCCCACCGCACGATGCCCCACGGCCACGGGTAGCCGAGCGCCGCGCTGGGCGCGCCCGTCCGCACCGGGCTCGGGATGGGGACCGGCAGCCGCGGCGCGAGCAGGGGGAGCACACGATGCTCGTTGCGCATGAGCCGGCTCCCGAGCTCGCGCCGGGGCAGGCGCAGGGCGAGGTCGTCGCCCAGCCGGACCATCACGTTGTCCCAGCCGTTCGCGACCAGCTCGAGGGGCCGGCCGGCGAGGTCGGGGTGCTGCTCCTGAAGGAGCGCTCGGGTGAGGTCGACGGTGACATCGAGGTCGGCGGCGACCACGGCGACCTCCTTGGTCCGGGTTGTCGTCCGGGTCGAGGTGTGCGGCAGGGATCGCCAACGGTACCGGCATGCCCATACTGGGACCATGGCCACCACCTGGACCGACGGCGATCCCGCCGCTTACCTCGACGCGGTGACGCCGGCCGTCCGGCGGCGTGACGCGCAGACCCTCCGCGAGCTCATGGAGCGGGTCACGGGCGAGACCCCGCGCATGTTCGGGACGTCGGTCATCGGCTTCGGCGAGTACCACTACGAGTACCCGAGCGGCCACTCCGGGCACGCCGCCGCCGCGGCTTTCGCGCCCCGGAAGGCGGCCAGCACGGTGTACCTGGCCGACGGCGTCGGCGCGCACGCGGACCTGCTGTCGCGGCTAGGACCGCACACCACCGGCGTCGGCTGCCTGTACCTGAAGGACCTCGACCAGGTGGACCTCGCGGTGCTCGAGGAGATCGTGCGCCGGTCGTGGACGACGGTCACCTCGGGGACGTTCGGGCAGCGGGCCAGGGAGTCCTGACCGGTCCCGCTCACCCCCTGTTCATGTGCGCGCCATCGCGGCGGCGTCCTCGGTTTCACCCGTCGGGTTAGTGTCCCGCGCGGGTGCCACACCGGTGCTCGGGACGGGAAGAGGAGCACATGCGCACCAGCACACGTCGCGGCGTCGGTCGCCGTGTTTTGGCGGCGGCCGCCGTGGCCCTGGCAGTCGTGGCGGGTTCGGTCGTCACCACGGCCACCGCCATCGCCCAGCCGGACCACAGCCGCGCCAAGAACGTCATCTACCTGGTGGGCGACGGCATGGGCCGCACCCACGTGGACGCCGCGCGCCAGCGCTACTACGGCGCCGCCGGCAAGCTGGTAATGGAGACGCTGCCCGTCGTCGGCCAGGTCACCACCTACGCCGTCCAGAAGAACTCCGGCCAGCCGGGCGAGGACGACTTCGTACCCGAGTACGTGACCGACTCGGCGTCGTCGGCCACCGCGTGGTCCTCCGGCGTGAAGTCGTACAACGCCGCGCTCGGCGTCGACGGCAAGGGCGAGGTCGTGCCGACGCTCATGGAGCTGGCCAAGGACGCCGGCTACCGCACCGGCAACGTATCGACCGCGGAGATCACCGACGCCACGCCCGCCGGCCAGATGAGCCACGCGATCGCCCGCGGCTGCCAGGGGCCGAACTACTCCGCCGCAGCCTGCCAGGACCTGACCGTGACCGGCGAGGCGCTGCCGACCGACGACGTGCGCGTCACCCCGATCGCCGACCAGATCGCCCGCAACGGCACCGCCGACGTCGTGCTCGGCGGCGGCCTGGCCCGGTTCGACGCCGCTGACCAGGAGGTGCTGGAGGAGCAGGGCTACGACGTGCTCGGCTCGCTCGCCGACCAGACCGTCGCGACGCGCGACGACCTGGAGGACGCCGACGGCCGCAAGGTGTTCGGCCTGTTCAGCAAGGGCAACCTGACCATCGAGAAGTTCAAGCGGGAGAACCCGGACGCGGTCCAAGCGGCCGAGCCGTCCGTCGCCGAGATGACGACCGAGGCGATCAACCTGCTCAAGGGTGGCAAGAAGGGCTTCTACCTGCAGGTCGAGGGCGCGCTGATCGACAAGCGCTCGCACGCCAACGACGCCGCGCAGACGCTCGAGGAGATGAAGGCGTTCGACGAGGCCGTGCGGGTCGCGCTGAACTTCGCCAAGAAGGACGGCAACACCACGGTGATCGTGACCGCGGACCACGAGTGCGCGGGCTTCAACATCGTGGGCAAGGGCATGGTCACCAACGCCGAGACCGTCACCCCGCCCGCGAACGCCGACGGGGGCAACACCGCGAACAACTCGTCCCCGAGCCGCACGTCCAGCGGTGCGCTGGACGAGACCCGCTCGACCGGCCCGGTGAACGGCTCAGGCTCCGCCGACCCGGGCAACTTCGCGCCGGCCACGTTCGCCACCCCGGACGACCCCGAGGGCGTCGAGGACGGCTCGGTGGACGCGAGCCTCTGGCTGGCCTACCTGACGGGCCACCACACGGGTGCCGCCGTGCCGATCTACGCGTACGGCTCCGGCACGCAGGACCTCGCCGACACCGTGGACAACACCGACCTGTTCGACATCGTCGGCCACGCCCTGCGCGTGATCCGCTGACGGGGCCGGGCACATCATGAGCGTCCGCGCCGTCGTGCTCTCCGTCGTCGCCCTGCTGGTCGCGGGCGCCGTCGGCGTGGGCGCCACCCTGCTGGTCCGCGGTACCGGGTCGGGTACCGAACAGGTGCCCGACCCGGCGTCGGCGGCGCGCACCGAGTTTCCCGGCCTGACCGCCGCCACCGGCGACCCGGAGCTCCCCGGGCTCGCCACCGCAGACCCCGAGCCGGGCACCGTCGCGGTCGTCGAGGGGCCGTTCGACGACCGCCTCGACGTCAGCGGCCTGAAGCTCACCGACGACACGTTGACCGGCACCGTGACGATCACGAGCGACGTCAGCACGCTGATCGAGCTGCAGGTGCTCGCCGGCTTCTACGACGCCGACGGCAAGCTCCTGGGCACCGGCCGGTTCACGCACCACGCCTCCGAGGGGGAGCACAGCCACGAGGGACCGCCGTCCCCGGAGGAATCGTTCGAGGTCGAGGTCCCGGGCGACCTGGGCGGGACGGTGGCCGCTGCGGCCGTCGGCGTGCCGGTCCTGGTGAACGAGTAGCCCGGGAAGTAGACCCCCTTGGGGCGGCCGGGAAGGTAGGCCCGTCGGTGCGGCGCGTCGGGTCAGCAGGTGTTGGCTTACCGGTCGAAGCCGACCGTGCGCCAGATTTCGCTGAGTGCCGTGAGCTGTTCCTGCGTGAGCTTGTCGAGGAACTCGCGCCGGAGGTTGGTGAGATGGACCTTGCGGGCGCGGCGGTATGCCTTGGTGCCGGCGTCGGTGAGGACGGCGTCGAAGCCGCGGGCGTCGGTGGGGCACTTGCGCCGTTCGACCAAGCCCTGGCGTTCGAGATCGTCCACGATGCGGGTGAGTCCGCTGCGGCTGATCAGCAGGGAGGAGGCGATGTCCTTCATCCGGAGGCGACCCTCGGGTGCTTCGGCGAGGGTGAGCAGGACCTCGAACGACGACATGGGGATGCGTTCGGCCGCCACGAGTTCGGTGTCGAGGGTGCGCAGGAGCCGCAGATGCGTGGAGAGGAGCCCGAGCCAGGCGCCCCGCTCGGCGTGGTTCAGCGGGCGGGACGGTGAGGCTACATTCGGCGTGTCCTGTCGGACGCCGGGCGCCGGGGCTTCGGCCTCACGCACTTCGTTTCCGTCCTTCAGGCTCATGACTCCTCCAAGAAGTTTGTTTCACAACGAATTATATCCGGAGCCTCCCACGAACGGGTCAGGCCCGGCAGAACACACACTGCCGGGCCCGTCCCGTACCCCCTGTCCCGGTGTGCTCAGGCGCGGGGCTGGGGGAGGATCAGCTTCTCGAAGCCGGTGACCATGCCGTACTCCAGGCGCAGGGCCTCCAGGACGGAGTAGGCGTGGTACTTGGTCATGACGTCTGCGGCGGCGAGGCGCTGGGCCCAGGTCTGGCCGTTGTCGGTAACCTTTTCCAAGGTCTTCTTGGTGACGTAGTTGGTCAACTCGTTGAAGTAGTTCTCCCACAGGACCCAGGCGTTGCTGAAGCCGACGCGCTCGATGTACTCGAACTCCTGGCCGTGGTCGAGAGCTTCCTTGGCGAACTCGACGATGTCGTTGGTGTAGTCCCGGGACGCCTTGGCGTCCTCCCGGGTGCCGTAACGGTTCACGTGGCCAGAGACGACGGCCTTGAAGTCATAATCGAGGATCCAGTCGTGGGCCTCGGCCCAGCCGCGGATGTTCTCCGAGGCGTCGCAGTGCTTGAAGGCGCTCCATCCGGGGCTGATGATGTCGATCGCCGCGAGGGCCTTGTGCTGGGGCGCGTAGATGAAGATATTGCCCGGGGTGTGGTTGACGCCGTGGTAGTCGAGGTTGAACCGGACGCCGTTGACGTCAAGGGTCTCGCTCTCGGTGATGGTGTCGGTGGGCACGGGCAGTCCGCGCTCGCCGCCGAGGTCCGGCCAGCGCTGGATCATCTCGCGGGTGTAGTCGTGCGCGATGACCTTGAGCTTGTCGGCAGCGAAGATGCCGGCGGCGCCGATGTGGTCGGAGTGGTAGTGGCTGTAGATGAGGTGGGTGACGGGCTCGTCGGTGACCTCGGCGATGGCGCGGTTGAGGTTCTCGCCGAGCAGCGGTGGTGCGTCCACCACGACGACACCGTTGCCGGTGCGCACGAACATGGTGTCGTATGCCCCCGAGGTCACGTAGTAGGCGCCGTCGTTGATCTCCTCGACGTGATAGCCCTTGGCCAGCCGGTCGGGCAGGAACAGAGCGCCGTAACCGTCCGCCGGTATCGGGCGGTAGTCGGCGAGGGTGTTGAGCGGCATGCCCGCCGCGCCGAGCTGGTGGCGGTCGGTGGGGGTACCGGGCTTCTGGTGGTCGTTCATGATGCGTTGTCCTCTGCGGGTGAAGGTGGGGGGTCGTGGCTGGTGATGCGGGTGGTGTGCGGCTACGCCCCGATGCGCAGCACGGGCTTGATCGCAGCCCCTGTCCGCGTGTCGGTGACGGCCTGGTTGATGTCGTCGAAGCCGTAGTGGGTGATGAGCCGGTCGAAGGGGAACCGCCCGGCCTTGTAGAGGTCGATGAGCTGGGGGATGAACAGCTGCGGGATGGAGTCGCCCTGGGCGACACCGCGTACGGTCCGCCCGCCGAGCAGCGCGTTCATGTTCACGGGCGCGTGTGCTCCGGCCGGTGCACCGCCGATGAGGGCAGCCGTGCCTAGCGGGGCGAGCGCGTCGACGGCGAGGGTGAGCATCTCTGGCCGCGCGGTGATCTCCAGGACGTAGTCCGCGCCGGAGCCGGTGATCTCCGCGATCCGCTCGGCGGTGTCCTCCTCCCGGGCGTTGACGGTGTGGGTGGCGCCCAGCTCACGCGCGAGGTCCAGCCTTTCCGGGACGATGTCGACCGCGATGATCGGGCTCGCACCGGCGATCCTGGCTGCCATGACAGCGGCGAGGCCCACGGTTCCGGTGCCGATGACGACGACGGATGCCCCAGCGGGGACCCTGAGTGAGTTGAGCACCGCGCCGGCGCCGGTCTGCAGGCCGCAGCCCAGCGGTGCGAGCAGCTCCAGCGGAACGTCGTCGCCGACCTTGACGACGTTGCGCTCGGAGGCGACGGAGTGGGTGGCGAAGGACGACTGCCCGAAGAAGTGGCCGTGGATCTCCTCGCGTCCGGTGTCCTCCGCGGTGCCCCGCAGGGCGTTGGTGCCGTCCAGGCGGGAGCCGCCAAAGTTCAGCGGGAAGGAGTGGGCGCAGTAGGCGGGGTTGCCGCTGAGGCAGGGTGTGCAGTGGCCGCACGCCTGGTAGGACATCACCACCCGGTCGCCGGGGGTGAGCGTGGTGACCGCGTCACCGACCCGCTCGACGATCCCCGCGCCCTCGTGGCCCAGCACCGCGGGCAGCGGGACCGGGAGTGCTTGGTCCCGTACGTGGATGTCGGTCTGACAGACGCCCGTGGCGACAACCTTGACGAGTACCTCGTCGGGGCGGAGTCGGGTATCAAGGATGAGGTCCTCGAAGACGAACGGGCCGCCTTTCTCCCGGATCACTGCGGCCCTGACTGCGGCGGCCGACGGACCGGGATCGCTGTGTGTGTGCGGGGAGGACGAGTCCTCTGCTGCCACCATGACCAATTCTCCAAACCGGATGCTGTCCCGCACGAAGGAGACCCGCCGGCGGGGGTGGTGATCCATCGGCCGCCCGCGGCGGCATGGAACCGAACCGAACGAACAGAGGGCATCGATATGCTGCCCGCGACGACCAGATAGTTCGTTCTGCAACGAACACAAGCACGCCTTCGGTTGTTGGTCAAGCGGTGCGACTGTGACTATGGACTGCCGGTGCCGCGGCGGCGATGGACGTAGTATGGTTCGTTGCAGAACGAACTAGATGGATGGATGGATGCCGTCCACCACGAGGCGTCCACTTCAAATGTTCCGGACTCCCAGGAGATAGCCCTCATGTCCTCCACCACGACCGGTACGGTCCACGCCCGCAACTTCATCGACGGCGACTGGACCGATTCCGACACGATCACCGAATCGATCGATCCCGCCACCGGACGGGGGCTCGGAACCTTCGCCGACGCCGGCGCGGACGAGGCGCGGGCCGCCATCGCCGCCGCCCGCCGAGCCTTCGAAACCGGCGACTGGGCCCGCGACCGCGACCTGCGGGCCAAGGCTCTGTTCGAGATGTCCGACCGCATGGCCGCACGGCAGGACGAGCTGATCGAGCTGCTCTCCCGGGAGAACGGCAAGATCCGCTCCGAGGCCGCTCTGGAAGTCGGTCTGACGATCTCCAAGATCCGCTACTACGGCGCGCTAGCCCTGACCGAGTCCGGCCGGGCGTCCGAGGTCAAGCCCGGTCTGTACTCGATGACCCTGCGCCAGCCCGCCGGCGTCGCCGGGGTGATCGCGCCATGGAACTCGCCGGTCATCCTCTCCGTACGGTCCTTCGCACCGGCCCTGGCGGCCGGTGCCACAGTCGCCTTGAAGCTGCCGGGGCGGACCGCGCTCACCAACAGCCTGCTGTTCGAGATCATCGGCGGTACCCCGTCACTGCCCCGGGGCGTCTTCAACGCCTTCACCGAGTCCGGCAGCGCCGGTGCCCGGCTGCTCGTCGCCAGCCCCGATGTGAACGTCATCAGTTACACCGGCAGTACGCATGTCGGTCGCAGCATCATGGCCGACGCGTCCGCGTCGTTGAAGGGAATGTCCCTGGAGCTGGGCGGCAAGACCCCGATGATCGTCTTCGACGATGCCGATCTCGATGCAGCCGTCCCGGTGCTGGCCAAGGCGATCACCACCTTCACCGGCCAGTTCTGCATGACCGGCAGCCGGATCCTGGTCCAGCGGGGTGTGGCCGACGAGCTGCGCACCCGGCTCTCCGCCGCCCTGGAGGCGGTACGGGTCGGTCCCGGCGACGACCCGGCCAGCGAGATGGGTCCACTGATCGACCGGGCGAACGCCGAACGGGTGGACCGGGAGGTCGCCGAGGCGGCCGCCTACGCCAAGCTGCTGGTCCGGGGCGGCCAGGTTACCGACGGCCCGCTGGCCGCGGGCGCCTTTGTCCGGCCGAGCCTGGTGGAGGTCGAGGACGTGGACCGCCCGATCGTCCAGAGGGAGATCTTCGGCCCGGTCGCCACCTTCGAGGTCTTCGACGACGAAGCCGCCGCGATAGCCCGCGCGAACGCCACCGAGTTCGGCCTCGCGGCCAGTATCTGGACCCGTGACGTCGACCGGCCGCTGCGGGTCGGCCGCGAACTGGACGCCGGAACGGTCTGGACCAATACCTGGGCCGTCATTGTCGACCATATGGAAGAAGGCGGCTTCAAGCAGAGCGGCGTCGGGCGCCTCAATGGCGAACGCGCCCTGGAGGAGTTCCAGGAGATCAAGCACTTCGTGCACCCAGCGCCCCGCCACTCCGCCTGACCACACGCCCCGGACGCCCGGCCTTCTACGAGGAACACCTCGTCCTCGAGGCCGAAGCGCGCCGTCTGGTGTTCACCGGCGCCGCTTTCGTTGTCCTGCGGTGACCCGGCATCCCGGATGTGCTCCCGGTCGCTCCTTCGGCGCCGGGGTCTGGTTTCCACCAGCAAGGAACAGAGAAATGCCTGACGTACACCCTCCTGTGCTCCGGACCGATAAGGTCTCTGTTCCCCAGAGACGGAAAGGCTTGTCCCCGCGCCAGTGGCTAGCGTGGGTCCAACCGGTATTCCTGCCGGTCGCGGTCGCCGTGGCGACCGGTGCGATCTTCATCAGCGTGTACCTGGCCGCGTTCCACGCCCCGGTGCCCCGGGGGCTCCCTGTCGCGGTGGTGGGCACCACGGCCGAGGCGTCGGAGGTGGAACTAACGCTGCCCGGACATCAGCCGGGCACCCTGCGGGTCAAGCAACTGCCGGATGAGGCTGCGGCCCGGTCGGCCGTCGAACACGGCAACGTCTTCGCCGCATTCCTGCCCGGCCATGACCCGCGGTTGCTCTACGCCGGAGCCCGTGGCCCGGCAGTCACGACGTTGCTGATCCAGTCCTTCGGCTCTCTCGCCGAGGCGGACGGGGCCGAGCTGGAGACCGTCGACGTCGTTGCGGCGTCCCCGCAGGACACCCGCGGGCTGGTCGTCTTCTACACCATTTTCGGTCTGGTGCTCGCGGGGTACCTGTTCGGGATCATGACGTACCAGCTCGGGCAGGGTGTCGGTATAGCGCGGCGGATGGCCGGGCTCGCCGCGTTCAGCGGCGTCGGCGGACTGACGGTGGCCGCTGTCGTCTCCGGGTTCCACGCCTTGCCCGCCCCGTTCGCGGGGGTCGCCGGGCTGGTGGCGCTGGTGGCCCTGGCGGTGGGCTCATCCACGATGCTGCTGGTCAGAGGGCTCGGTATGTGGGGGTCCAGCATGGCCACGGTGGTGTTCATGACGGTGGGCAACGCGTCCAGCGGCGGCAGTCTGCCCGCAGAGTTCCTCCCGGCCTGGCTGGAGCCGTTCTCCTCGGTGCTGCCGGTGGGTGTGGGTGTCCGGGCCGTCAACGGGCTCGCGTACTTCCACGGCGACGGGGTGATCAGCGGTGTGGTGATCCTGGCCGCGTGGGCGGTTGCCGCTGTCGGCGGGCTGCTGCTCCTTGAACGGAACAGAGGCCGGGACCGCCGGGTCCAGAAGCCGTCCAGCAGCTGGGCGAGGTCCTGGACCTCGCCTTGGCGGGGCAGGCCTCGGACAACGCCTTCGAGCACGGGACCGTGGAGCCGGTAGTGGGCAGGGTCGGGAATAGACAGCATGCCAGCGGGAGCTAGTCCGCACGAGCCATATAGTTTACCGTTCAACCAACAAGGAACAAGGCCTGCACCATGACCAAGATCGCCATCATCACCGGCAGTACCCGTCCTGGCCGCAACAACGCGGCTGTCGCCCGGTGGGTCCACGACATCGCGGCCAAGCGCCAGGACGCCGAGTTCGAGCTCGTCGAGATCGCGGAGTTCGGCCTACCGTTGTTCGACGAGAGCATTCCGCCGTCCATGGGGCAGTACGCCAACGAGCACACCACGGCATGGGCCGCCAAGGTCGCCACGTTCGACGGCTTCGTCTTCGTGACCCCCGAATACAACCACTCGACGTCCGGTGCGCTGAAGAACGCGATCGACTTCATCCACGCCGAGTGGAACAACAAGGCCGCCGGCTTCGTCGGCTACGGCAGCGTGGGAGGAGCCCGTGCCATCGAGCACCTCCGCAACATCATGGCGGAACTGCAGGTAGCCACCGTGCGCAACACGGTGATGCTGTCACTGTTCACCGACTTCGAGAACTTCTCCAACTTCAAGCCCGCCCCCTTCCAGGAGGAGTCGGTCGGACCGATGCTTGACCAGGTCATCGCCTGGAGCAACGCACTCAAGCCGCTGCGCGACGCGGCCTGACGCGGTAGCCGACAGGCCCTGGGCCGCACGCCAGCCGACCACCAACTTCTTGCCCATACCGGACTCCGGCCCAGGCGCCCAGCACGGTACGAGCAGGGGTCGGAGACGATCCATTCGTCTCCGACCCCTGGGCGGTCAGGCTAGGTCGCCACGGCCGTCGGCGTGTCGGTGCTGGCCAACGAGTGAGCTAGGTGCCCGGGAACGTTCCGTGATTCCTTTGCGTTGACCCCAGGCCAACTACAAGGAGACCCGGTGCAGCTACGCCAGATCGAGCAGTCCGTCGAGCAGGAGTACGTCGACGCCCTCTACGCCCGGCTCGACGCCGATGTGGCGCGGGTCCGCGCCGACCTCGACGACGCGGTGCGTACCTCGTCGACCGACCCCGCGGAGGCGTACACCCGGGAGGTGCGCGTCGCCATGCTCAGCCGTCGGGCGCGCACCCTGGGCGCGGCCGAGCACCACCTCTGCTTCGGCCGGATCGACGACGCCGACGGCCGCTCGCTGCACATCGGCCGCACCGGCCTGAGCGACGACGAGGACCAGCTGCTCGTCGACTGGCGCGCCGACGCCGCCCGCCCGTTCTACGCCGCCACCGCCGCCCACCCGATGGGCCTGCGCCGGCGCCGGCACCTGCGCCTGGACGGGCGCAGGGTCGCATCGGTCAGCGACGAGATCCTGGACGGCACGGAGCCAGGGCTGGACGACGTCGTCGGCGACGGGCCGCTCATGGAGGCGATCAGCGCCCGGCGCACCGGCCGCATGCGCGACGTCGTCTCCACGCTGCAGGCCGAGCAGGACGCGATCATCCGGTCCGCGCACCGCGGCGTCACGGTCGTGGAGGGCGGCCCGGGCACGGGCAAGACGGTGGTCGCCCTGCACCGCGCCGCCTACGTCCTGGCCGGCTTCGAGGAGGCACGGGCCGACGGCGTGCTCGTGCTCGGCCCCAACTCACGCTTCCTCGACTACATCGCGGAGGTGCTGCCGTCCCTCGGCGAGAACGACGTGGCGATGAGCACCGCCGACCGCCTGGTCGCCGACACCCTCGGCCTGGCCGAGGCCCCTGCCGCGGGCCACGACCTGCGCCGGGCCGCCGGCGACGTCCGGCTGGCCGGCGAGATGGCCGACATCGTGCGGCAGTACCAGGTGCCAACCGGCACCCTGACGGTGCTGGTCGACGGTGATCCCGTCACCCTGGACGAGCACGCCCTCGCCGAGGCGCGCGCGACCGCCGGCGGCGCCGGCCTGCCGCACAACCAGGCGAGGGCGCTGTTCAAGGACCTCGTCGTGGACTTCGTGTCCGACGAGGTCCAGGCGCGCGCCCGCGTGTTCCTCGCCAAGCTGGACGAGGACATCGAAGTGCTCACCGGCGGCGTGAACGTCGACAAGGCGGCGGCGGGGGACCTGGCGCGACTGGGCTTCGCTCCCGACGAGGGCGGCGCCTTCGGGCACGCCGCCGCCGTGGCCGAGCTGGACCCGGGCGCGCTGCGGGCGGAGCTGGTCGAGGACCTCGCGCTGGAGCGGGCGGTCGAGTCCGCGTGGCCGCGTCTCGCGCCGGAGGACGTGGTGCTGGACCTGCTGGAGTCGCGTCCGGACCTCGCGCTCGACGGCGCTGGCTCCGACGGCGCCTGGGCCGACGGCGCCCCGGCCTGGACCGCCGCCCACCTGCCGCTGCTCGACGAGGCCGAGCACCTGCTGAACGGACCGCCCGCGCGGTCGTACGGCCACGTGGTCGTGGACGAGGCCCAGGAGCTGACGCCGATGCAGTGGCGCTCGGTGCTGCGCCGCTGCCCGGGCCGCTCGATGACGGTGGTAGGCGACCTGGCGCAGGCCGGGCCGGCGACCGGCGCGGCATCCTGGGCCGACGCGCTGGGCAGCGACCTGGCCAAGCGCGCCGACGTGCGCACCCTGACCGTCTGCTACCGCACCACCGCCGAGGTCCTGGAGGTGGCGGCCCCGCTGCTCGCGGAGATCGCCCCGTACCAGGCGCCGAGCGTTGCGGTGCGGCACGGCGACGTGCCTCGACGGGTGGCGTCCGGAGAGCGGTCCGGAGACCTGGTGTCCGCCGTCGTCGCGGAGGCGAGGACGGCAGCCGACGCCGACCCGGACGCCCTGGTCGTCGTCGTCGCCGCGGACTCCGCTGCGGCCGATCTCCAGAAGGTCCTGGACGGGGCTGTCCGCGTGGTGCCGGTCTCCCAGGTGCGCGGCCTGGAGTTCGACGCCGTGGTGGTCGCCGACCCCGAGGGCATCCGGCACGCCCGGCCGGGCGGTGAGCGTGACCTCTACGTCGCGCTGACCCGCCCGACCCGCCGCCTGGTCATCGTCGAGTGACCGCCGGGTCGGCCCAAGTAGGCCGCACCGGATGCTTGGTGACGCGTGTCGCAAGGTGTGTTTGTTCGGTGGGTGCCACCACCCGACCCTGCACGCGCGTGTCTCATCCCCTGCTGCGGACGGTGGCGTCCCTGGCCACCGCGGCGAGTGCGACAGACGTCCCGATCATGACCAGGCGACGCCCGGCCCAGAGCCGGGCGTCGGAGGACGGGTAGGGCTCGAAGTCCTCCCTTCGGCCGACGGTGAAGCCCAGGAGATGCAGCTCGGGCCGTGAGTCGACCGTCTCGGCGCTCTGTTCCGCCAGGGCCGATCCCGGCTCGACGACGACTTCCGCGACGATGAGCACCTTCTTGCCGTAGGGGACGACATCAAGCGGCGTCGCACCGAGGACCGCGGTCAGGAACATCGCGTACGTCATGTCTGACGCGTTGTGTGCGTTGGCGACGTGCTCGAGCTCCTTGAACTCGGACTTGCTGGTGCTGGTGAGCACGTCGGTCAGCCGCTCGCTGAACGCCTTCGACGCCACGTTCGCCCCCACGCGCAGGTCTCGCTTCACGGGGCCGGGGAAGACCCAGGAGACCCACCGTGCCTTGAGCCAGACCTGCAACGACCTCTTTACCCCACCTTCGTACTTGTTGGACAGGTGGAGCGTGGACAGGGCGGCCTCGATGTTCACCGCGTCGTTCGACGAGAACGCCAGCATCGCGCGGGCTCTGCCCGCGTGCGCGTCGGACATCACCTGCTCGTTACGGGCGTCCCCGATCACGACCGGCACGCCGAGCCGGTGCGCCGTCGCCACACCGGGTGCGTTGGGGTCGATATCGACCCCGACGACCCGGATCCGTTGCTTGCGCAGCTCGATCAGCACCTTGTCGCCCAGGTCGCCGAGCCCGACGACGACCACGTGGCGGGACATGCGGCGGGCCGGCCCGCGCCCGTTGGTCAGGTTCGCCCGGTTGAACAGCCACGACGTGATGAAGGCAGCGGTCACGACGGGCACGATGGTCGCGGCGAGGAACGCCAGGACGAGGTCGACCCACATCCACGGGTGCCAGTCTTCGGCGCGGTCGGCGGAGGCTGGTTCGACACCGTTCAGTGCCTTGATCGAGGTCTGGTAAGCGGACCACCAGGGCCCGTCGCCCACTATCGCGTTCCAGGCGATCCCGGCCCCCACTGCCAGGAGCAGGCCCGCCAGGGCGAGCAACCAGATGCCGGCCCCGAGTCCCTTCGCGAACGCGAGCAGAGGCAGCCCGCGCTGCTGCGGTCGCGGTTCGGCCGACGCGAGCTCGGCGGGCGTCGGCCGGCGGCGTCCGCGCCGCTGGGACGGCTGCTTCCATCGGCCCAGCACGAGCCGGGTGCGGGGCGAGTCCTTGGGCGGCAGGATGACGACGTCGCTCTCCGTCAGCGGCGTGACCCTGACGCGCTTGCGGCGCTTTACGCTCTGCTCCCGCCGCTTGACGCGTGAGTTCTCGCGGCGATCAGCGAGCTGTGCGCTGCTCGGGCCTGGCGGTCGCTCTGTCCGGCCGAAGAGGCCGAGCAAGGGCTCGAAGCCCACGTTGTCCTCGAGCCCGCCTTCGTCGGGTAATGGCTTGCCGACGAGTAGGTCGGCGCCGGCGACATTCAGCGGGCGGGGCTCGCCGAGCGCGCTGGCGACCAGGAGCGGCGCCAGTACGGCCGACGGCGACAGGACGTGCACCGTGCGGGCGTACACCCTGCTCGGGTCGTCGGTGTCGAACTGCTCCAGGCGTTTCTTGAGTCGCTCGTCGTCGATCCGTACCACTACCCGTTTCGTCGGCCACATGGCACGCACCGCCAGCCAGGCGGCGACGTTGGCGGCGTCGTCCTCCGACACGAGGACGATCGCGTCGGCGTGGTGTCCGCCGGCCTCCTCGAACCGCCACTCGTCGGGCCGAGCCACCACGGTGATGTTCATGTGCGGCAGCCGCTCCTTGATCAGCGCGGCATACCGGCCGTCGTCGGCAGGCATGATGACGCTGACGGTCGCGCCGTGGTCGCGGGTGAGATGGTCGGCGAGCCGGTAGGCGATCGGTCCTTCGCCGAAGAGGACGATGTGTCGTTGCCGGGCGTGCGGCCGTGCGGGTGTTGGCCGAACCATGGTGGCTCCCGTCATGGGTGGACTCATGACGAAAGCACCTGCGACCGTGCCAATCGTTACATACACGCCGTTGCGGTCATTCTGCCCGGGTGATCTCCGCCTGACGCTGGGTCAGCACCGCTGGACCCGCACTCGCCTCACCAGCTCGTCGCGACCGGCATGCCCTCCTGGTAGCCGGCGGCCGACTGGATGCCGACGACCGCGCGCTCGGAGAACTCGGCCAGGGACCGGGCGCCCGCGTAGGTGCACGACGAGCGCAGGCCGGACGTGATCTCGTCGAGCAGGTCCTCGACGCCCGGGCGTGCCGGGTCGAGGTACATCTTGCCGGTGGAGATGCCCTCCTCGTAGAGGGCCTTGCGGGCCCGGGCGAACGCGGTGCCCGCACCGGAGTTGCGGGCCGCGACCGCCCGGGCGGAGGCCATGCCGAACGAGTCCTTGTAGAGCCGGCCCGAGCCGTCGGACTTCAGGTCGCCGGGCGACTCGTACGTGCCGGCGAACCAGGAGCCGACCATCACCTGCGAGGCACCCGCGGCCAGCGCGAGGGCGACGTCGCGAGGGTGGCGCACGCCGCCGTCGGCCCAGACGTGCTTGCCGAGCTCGCGCGCGGCGGCCGCACACTCCAGGACCGCGGAGAACTGCGGGCGCCCGACGCCGGTCTGCATGCGGGTGGTGCACATCGCGCCCGGCCCCACGCCGACCTTGAGGATGTCGGCGCCCGCGGCGACGAGGTCGCGCACGCCGTCGGCCGTGACGACGTTGCCGGCCACCACGGGCACCGTCGGGTCCACGGACCGGACGGCGTCCAGGGCCGCGAGCATCTTGGTCTGGTGGCCGTGCGCGGTGTCGACCACGAGTACGTCCACGCCCGCCGCGAGCAGGTCCTTGGCCTTGGCAGCGACGTCGCCGTTGATGCCGACGGCCGCGCCGATCCGCAGCGCCGCCCGAGGCGTCGAGGGCGGGGCTGTAGATCGAGGAGCGCAGCGCGCCCTTGCGGGTCAGGACCCCGGCCAGGTGCCCGTCGCGCACCACGGGCGCCAGGTCGAGGCGGGCGGAGTGCAGCACGTCGAAGGCGGCCTCCAGCCCGCCCGGGCCGTCGAGCAGGGCGGCGTCCAGGAGCCGGGGCTCGGCGGACATCACCTCGGAGACCCGCGTGAACCGGTCGACGTCGGTGCAGTCCGACTCGGTCACGACGCCGACGGGCCGGTCGTCCTCGACGACGACGGCGGCGCCGTGCGCGCGCTTGCCGAGCAGGTTCAGCACGCTGTGCACGGTGTCGTGCGGGGAGACGACCACCGGGGTCTCGATGACGGGGTCCTTGGCCTTCACGTCCGCGACCACGCCCGCCACGACGTCGGCGGGGACGTCCTGCGGGATGATCGCGATGCCGCCGCGCCGGGCGACGGTCTCCGCCATGCGGCGGCCGGCCACGGCGGTCATGTTGGCGACGACGACGGGGATCGTGGTGCCGGTGCCGTCGTCGGACGCGAGATCGACGTCGAACCGCGACGTGACGTCCGAGCGGGACGGGACGAGGAAGACGTCACCGTAGGTGAGGTCGGTGGCCGGGGTCTGCTCGGGGAGGAATCGCACGTTCACCAAGAGTAAAGAGTTCTTCTCGCGATGCCTATGAGTCCGGCCACATCGTTGTGGAGGTATCGGAGACAGGCGTGGGAGGCGGGGCTCTCGTGGCACAGTGGAGGGGTCGGCGCCCCTTAGAGTGGGGCCCCGATTCGCCCCTCACCGGGCACGACGAAAGGACGCGCATGGGTCTGCTGAGCGACATCCGTTCGCCTGAGGACGTCCGGGCGATGACGCCCGGCCAGATGCCGGAGCTCGCCGAGGAGATCCGCAGATTCCTCGTGGAGAGCGTCTCGCGCACCGGCGGGCACCTCGGCCCCAACCTCGGCGTCGTCGAGCTGACCATCGCGCTGCACCGGATCTTCGACTCGCCGCGCGACACCTTCGTGTTCGACACCGGCCACCAGTCCTACGTGCACAAGCTGCTCACGGGCCGCCAGGACTTCTCCGACCTGCGCAAGCGCGGTGGCATGTCCGGCTACCCGAGCCGCGCGGAGTCCCCGCACGACGTCGTGGAGAACTCCCACGCCTCCACCGCCCTGTCCTGGGCGGACGGCATCGCCAAGGCCAACCAGGTGCGCGGCAAGGACGACCACGTGGTCGCCGTCATCGGCGACGGCGCCCTCACGGGCGGCATGGCCTGGGAGGCGCTGAACAACATCGCCGAGAGCCGGGACCGCAAGCTCGTGGTCGTCGTCAACGACAACGGCCGGTCCTACTCGCCCACCATCGGCGGGCTCGCGAACCACCTCGACACGCTGCGCACCACCCGCGGCTACGAGGCGTTCCTCAGCTGGGGCACGCGCGCCCTGCACCGCTCCGGCCCGCCCGGACGCTTCGCGTGGCGCTGGCTGCACGGCCTGAAGAAGGGCCTCAAGGACGTCGTGGCCCCGCAGGGCCTGTTCGAGGACCTCGGCATCAAGTACATCGGCCCCGTGGACGGCCACGACACCGAGTCGCTCGAGCGGGCGCTCGGCCGCGCCAAGGCGTACGGCCGCCCCGTGATCGTGCACGCGATCACCGAGAAGGGCCGCGGCTACAAGCCCGCCGAGGAGGACATCGCGGACCGGTTCCACGCCGTCGGCGTCATCCACCCAGAGACCGGGCTGCCCGTCGCGCCCAGCCGGTTCGGCTGGACCAAGGTCTTCGCGGACGAGATCGTGAAGATCGGCCGCCGCCGGCCCGACGTCGTCGCGATCACCGCCGCCATGCTGCATCCCGTCGGGCTCGCGCCCTTCCAGGAGCAGTTCCCGGAGCGCACCTTCGACGTCGGCATCGCCGAGCAGCACGCCGCGACGTCGGCCGCGGGCATGGCCTTCGCCGGCCTGCACCCCGTCGTCGCCGTCTACGCGACGTTCCTGAACCGGGCGTTCGACCAGGTCCTGATGGACGTCGCCCTGCACAAGGCGGGCGTCACCTTCGTCCTGGACCGCGCAGGCATCACCGGTGACGACGGCGCCAGCCACAACGGGATGTGGGACATGGCGATGCTGCGCATCGTCCCCGGCCTGCGCCTGGCCGCCCCGCGCGACGAGACGACGCTGCGTGGCGCGCTGCGCACCGCGGTCGACGTCGACGACGCACCCACCGTGGTCCGCTACCCCAAGGGCGCGGTCGGCGAGGACATCCCGGCCGTCGAGGAGCTCGACGGGGTGGACGTCGTGGGGCGGTTCGCCCCGGTGGGCTCGGCAGGCTCGGCCGGCAAGGCGACCCGCCGCGTCCTCGTGGTCGGCGTGGGCTCCATGGCGGTCTGCGCCATGGAGACCGGCGAGGCGCTCGCGGCGCACGGCGTCGATGCCACCGTCGCGTCCCCGACCTGGGTGCTGCCGGTCCCGGAGAACCTGGTCAAGCTGTGCGGCGAGCACGACCTGGTGGTCACGCTGGAGGACGGCGTGGTCGACGGCGGAGTAGGCGACATGCTGGCGCAGCGCGCGGGGGAGCAGGGCATCAGCACGCCGCAGGTGCACATGGGGCTGCCGGTCCAGTTCCTCGACCACGCGAGCCGCGACCACATCGTCCGGGCGCAGCGCATGACGGCCGCGGACGCCACCCGGGACGCTCTCGCGGCGCTCGCGCTGCTGTGACGGGAGCAGGCGCCGGGACAGGACGCACGGTCGGCGTCGAGGAGGAGCTGATGCTGGTCGGGCACGACGGCGCGCCCATCGCGCGGGCCCAGGACGTGCTCGGCAGCGCCGAGCCGGCCGACGGGCCGCTCGAGCACGAGCTCATGGAGGAACAGATCGAGACGGCCACGCCGCCGCGATCGACGCTCGAGGAGATCGCCGCGGCGATCCGGGAGGGCCGGGCCGGCGCTCAGGCGGCGGCGGACCGGCACGATGCGCACATCGCCGCGCTGGGCACCTCGCCCCTGGCGCTCGCAGGGACGACGGTCGGCAAGCTCCGGTATCTCCTGACGCGTGCGGAGTTCGGCCTGACCGCCCGTGAGCAGCTCACCAGCGGCTGCCACGTGCACGTGGCGGTGGCCGACGACGCCGAGGGCGTCGCGGTGCTGGACCGCATCGGGCCGTGGCTCGCGCCGCTGCTGGCCCTGTCGGTGAACTCGCCGTACTGGATGGGCGTCGACTCCGGGTACGCGAGCTTCCGCTCCCAGGTCTGGTCCCGCTGGCACACGGCGGGCCCGACCCGGCGCTTCGGCACCCCCGAGGCGTACCACGCGGCGGTCGAGGGCCTGATCGCGACCGGCACCATCCTGGACGAGGGGATGGTCTACTTCGACGCACGGCTTTCGGCGCGCTACCCGACCGTGGAGATCCGGGTGGCCGACGTGTGCCTCTCCGCGGACACGACGACGCTCCTGGCCGCGCTGGCCCGTGGCCTCGTGGAGACGGCGGCGCGGGCGGCGGACTCCCCGGCGCCCGAGGTTCCGGTCGAGATCCTGCGCACGGCGCTCTGGCGGGCCGGGCGCTCGGGCCTCGCCGGCGACCTTCTGGACCCCCGGACCTGGCGGCCGGCTCCGGCGCACGACGTCGTCGGCGCGCTGGTGGACCACGTCCGCGACGCACTGGTGGACCAGGGTGACCTCGACGCGGTGACCGAGCTGCTCGGCGGTCTCTGGGCCGGGGGCGACGCCGCGTCGCGCCAGCGTGCCTGGGCGGCCGAGGCCGACGGCGACCTCGGCGCGGTAGCGCTGCGCGCGGCGGACGCGACCCTGGACTGAGCCGGGCGTCGGGACCCGTTGTCCAGGACCTGGCGCTCACCGGTAGTTCCCGGCCACGTCCCGCACCGGCTTGCGCGGCTCGTTGACCAGGACGGCGGGATCGCAGCCGAAGAGCTGGGCGAGCATGCCGACCTGGTCCAGGGTCCAGGCCGTCTTGCCGCGAAACCGGTCGGAGACGGCTCCGCGGGACAGCCCGAGCTCGGCCGCGATCTGCGCCTGGCTGAGGCCCCGCCGAGCGGCCTCGAACCGGATCGTTGCCGCGCACAGACGGGCCAGCCCGTCGCGGTTCAGGGTGGGCGCTGGTTGAGGGTGGATCGTCGCACCGGCGTCGTCGTC
This sequence comes from uncultured Actinomycetota bacterium, assembly GCA_963850545.1. Classification (GTDB taxonomy): domain Bacteria; phylum Actinomycetota; class Actinomycetes; order Actinomycetales; family Cellulomonadaceae; genus Promicromonospora. The sequence continues at coordinate 384,337 of CAWKLP010000001.1, forward strand.
GATGTCGGGGTCGAGGGTGCCGTCGAAGATCGGGTGGGGATCCAACGGGTCGTAGTTTGTGCGTGCCATGCGACCAGCCTGGCGGGTGCGACGTCCTGGTGCCCGGGGCTGTCCACAGGGCTGGAGGTCTACGGGGCCGGAGGGCTGCAGGTCTGAGGGATCCGCTGGCTGCCGTCCGCTGGCTCGCCGCTGAGTCCGGCTGGCCGTCGGGCTCATCGGACTCGTTGGCCGCCGAGCAGCGGGTCGACTACACCTGGAGCGAGGGGTGCCAGGCCTGTCGAATTCCGTCCGGCTGAGCCCCGACAAGTTCGCGCCTGCCGATTAGTTCAGCTGAGCCGATCTTCCCCGGGGCTGAGTCCCACAAGTTCGCGTCGGCTGAATAGTTCGGCTGAGCCGATCTTCCCGTAGCGCCGATGAACACAGTTCGGCGGTCCTGGCACCCACCGCCCGGGTGCACCCTGATCCGCGGAGCCCCCTACATCCGGACTCCACACCGTCCCGGCCCGTACCCTGGCTGCGCCGGACCTCGTCCCGCCCGACGCCGCCGCGCTGGTCCGCCTGGCCGACGTCGCCGTGGCCCGTATCCACCCGCCCGAGCGGAGCCCGATCCGGCCGCACTACTTCTTGGCGACCGCCCACCAGATGATGCCGGCGATGAGCAGCAGGAAGCCCAGCCCGCCGACCAGGAACCCGAGCAGGACGACGATTCCGCTGCCGCCGATCCCGGCGACGCTCTCCGCGTTGATGGGACCGCTCACGGCGATGCTGACGTCGTCGGCCGCCACGCTCTGGTCGACGGAGAGCGTGTGCGGGCCGGTCTCCGAGGGGACGAGCACCCCGACGGGGAAGACCGACCAGCCGTTGGTCGGCAGCGCGCCGGTCTGGTCCGGCGGCTCGATGCTCACGGGGCCGGTCGGTCCCTCGGCGGTCACCGCCGAGACGGGCAGCCGGGCCGACTCGCCCCGCGAGACCTCGAAGACGAGGTAGGCGCCATCCTCCTGAACGTCGAAAGCGAGCGGCTCCGTGGTCGGCCCGAGAGCGACGGCGTCGCTGCCCGCGGTGCCCTCGGTCGTGACGAGGTCCGTGGGGATCAGGTCCGCGATCCCTCCAGCCGCTCCGACGACGCCCACGATGCCCGCGACCACACCTGCCAGCAGGACGGCGATGGCGGTGAAGGTGAGCACCTTGGGCCCGGTCTTCCGCGGCCGGGGCGCCTGGTGGGACGGATCGGGGTACATGTACTGCCCGCCCGGGGCGGGCATCGGCTGATTCGGCCCGGTGGGGTAACCGTGTCCCGGCTCCAGGGGAGGTGTGCTCATGGACGCATCGTGCCCGGGCGCTGGCAAGCCGCCAAGGAAAACCCCTGGACTTCACCCGCGCCCGTCGGTGCTCGCGCTGCTGCGAGCGACCGGGTCACCAGTAGTTCGCGGCGACGCCCCGCACGGGCTTGCGCGGCTCGTTGACCAGCACGGCGGGGTCGCAGCCGAAGAGCTGGGCGATTACGCCGACCTGATCCAGCGTCCAGGCCGTCCGGCCGCGGAACCGGTCGGAGACGGCTGCGCGGGACAACCCGAGCTCGGCAGCGATCTGGGCCTGGCTGAGGCCCCGCCGAGCTGCCTCGAACCGGATGGCCGTCGCGCACAGGCGGGCCAGCCCGTCGCGGTTCAGGGTCGGTGCCGGCTGCGGGTGGACCACGGGACCGGCCTCGTCGTCGAGATCCGGGTCGAGGGTGCCGTCGAAGTACGGGTGGGGGTCCAGCGGGTCGTAGTTGGTGCGCGCCATGGCTTTAGCCTGTCGCGTGCGACGGCCCGGCGTCCGAGGCTGTCCACAGGGCTGTAGGACTCGAGCCTGTCACGCAGGCGGCTCGGTACGCCAGGTCGGCCCGGGCTCGGAGCTGACAGCGTCCGGAGGGGAGGTGCCGGGTACGGCGTACTCCGTTCACCCAGGCCATGCGTAGTTCGCCTCAGCTGAATAGTTCAGCCAGGGTGATCTTGCCGGGTCTCAGGTGAACGAAATACGCGAGGCCTGGCCCCTCCCGACGACGGCACCTACTTCATCAACATCGAGCCGGGCGACTTCATCGCGTACCACGAACCGTGGGACGGGCTCGGCTACGACACGTAGGGCGTGTGACAGCGACGCGCCCGGCGCCCGGGCGCTCCCCGTTCCGCCGTCCGGCAGGGAGATTTCAGGTTGCCCGCAGCGAGCGGCGCCTGGAACGGTCGGACGATGGATCTCGCCACCGTGTTCCCGCCGTTCGGCCTCCGGGTCACCTCCGGCGACCTCGAGCTGCGCCTGCCCGACGACGCCGAACTCGGCCGCCTGGGCGACGTCGTCGTGGCCGGCATCCACCCGCCCGAGCGGAGCCCGTTCCTCTTCCCGTGGAACGTCGGCGAGCCGGAGCAGGTGCGCCGGGGTCTACTGCAGTACCACTGGTCGTCGCGCGGCAAGGTGTCGCCGGAGGCCTGGGCGCTGGAGCTAGCGGTGTTCCGCGACGCCGAGCCGATCGGGATCCAGAGCGTGGGCGCCAAGGCGTTCGGCGTGACCCGTTCGGCGGGGACGGGCTCCTGGCTCGGCCTGGTGCACCACGGCCAGGGCATCGGCAAGCGGATGCGGCTCATGGCGCTGCCAGGGCGAGGTGGCCACGGAGAACCGATACCGGATGACGCGCAACGCCTGGGCAGGGCGTCCGGAAGCGCATCGCCTCGACGTCACGTTGCAGGGCGTCGCCCCGGTCCGGGCGATGCTGGGGATGGGCGGTGCCTACTGAGGCCAATCGGGTGTGTCGCGGGGCCGTCTGTCGCATCGGCACCTGCCATGACGGCGGGTGTGGCATGTGGGTCCGCTGCATCGTCGCTGCGTCCGTAGGTGATTCCCGAGACGGCGATCAATGCGCCGAGAAGTGCGTACACCGTGGTCAGCAGGAGCAGCAGAGCGGTCGGAGGAGCTGAGCCCGGCGGGAGAAATGTATGGACCAGGCTAACAATGCCGACGACGACCATCGAGAGTGTGACAGCCGCGATCGAAAGCGCCCGCATCAGTTGTTTGTTCGCCGCTTCGTGCGTGTCAGTAGGTCGCAGCGACAGCCGCATGAGGTGGCGGGGCCACCCGTGTGTCACGTGGGCGAGCCAGTTGCCCGCGACCACGTGTGCGACTACCAGGAAGGCGATGACGAGGAACGGGACACCGGACAGCGACCAGTAAGTCCAGTCCACGGGACCGAACGACTCGGGCAAGCCGTCGGGCGCGTAGACGTGATCGCGAATGCGGGCGTAGAGAATGACTATGAACAGCAGCCCGCCGCTAGCGGCAAGACCGCGCAACATGGCCACGGCCTTTCGGATTCCCTCGACTTTGGCGCGCGTGTCGCGCTCAACGCCGACAAGCAGTACCAGAAGCGAATAGTGCAACATCGTCCCGGCGGTGGTGAACGACGTGGCAGCCACCGGAAACATTGAGGTCGTGCGTGGCACGGTCACCTCGGCGGCGAGCATCGCGTAGCTGACTGTCGACATGACCAGACTGATCTCGACGGCGATGAGCGGCATCAATGCGAACATCGTCTCGCGTACCGGCACATGGGACATGATCGGCGCCACCGCGAGGGTGATCAGTCCGGCAAAGGCGAAGCCAGCGAGAAGGCCCGAGAGCTGCGCATATTCACTGGCGAGTGCGGGGAAGTCGGTGATCATTTCGGCCATGCTGCTCACGTTGAGGGGGTCTCCATGGGCCGTGGGTCGAAAGGGTGGCGTGGCGGGCAAAACCTAGCGTTCTGAGCAGGGCCGATGTCAAGGTCTGGCCGTGGTGCGGCGACGTGCGGTCCGGTGCAGCTGCGCTCAGCCGTAGATGGTCTCGGCGTACTTCGGGCCGTAGTGCGCCTCGACCTCCTCGAGCGTCTGGTCCTGCCGCTCCAGGGTGTGCGCGATGACGGCGCGCCGGGGCACCGACTCCTGGCCCCAGGTGGCGGGATCCCACGTCTTGGAGCGCAGGAACGCCTTCGAGCAGTGGTGGAAGACCTCGTCGATGTCGACCTCGAGCGCGAGCACCGGGAGGTTGCGGCGCACCTGGAGCTCCGCGAGGTACGGCGCGTCGCGCACGAGGCGAGCCGAGCCGTTGACGCGCAGCGTGTCCCCGCGCCCGGGGATCACGAAGATGAGCCCCACGTGCGGGTTGGCCAGCACGTTGAGGAACCCGTCGGTGCGGCGGTTGCCGGGGCGCTCCGGGATCGCGATGGTGCGGTCGTCCAGCACGCGGACCAGCGAGCCGGCCGGGTCGCCCTTGGGGGAGACGTCGACGTTGCCGGCGGCGTCCGACGTCGCGACCAGGCACAGCGGCGATGCCTCCAGCCACTGCCGGTCGAGGTCGTGCAGCGCGGTGCGCACCTTGCCCGCCGCCGGGCCGAGGGGCGGTGGGATGATCTCGCGGAGCTCCTCGACGCTGGTGACGGGAGTCCCGCCGAACCTGCTCGGCTGGCTGGTCAGCTGGTTGCTCGACTGGTTGGTCATGGCTTCAACATAGGCCGGGCGCGCTGCCCGCGACCAGTGCCCGGCGCGCACCCGCGAATGGGGCATGTCAGACCATCCGGGTACGCTCGCAGCGCTATGACCGAGCAGACCACCCTCCCCAGCCCAGCAGACGCCCCCGCCGGTTCGCCCCGGCCGTGGAAGGCCCGCGCGGCACGCCGCGTCGTGGAGCATTCCCAGACGCTGCTCGACGACGCCCGGCTGCTCACCACCGCCGACCTCGGCCTGCGTGAGCGCGTCCGCGACGCCTACACGGCCACCCGCGAGGTACGGGTTCACGCCGACCTGCGCACCGTCGGCGTCACGGCCCTGGAGGAGCGGCGCAAGAAGTTGCGCGTCGCCGTCCTGGAGAAGGCCGGGTTCAAGCACGTCACCCAGGTGCTCGTCGCGGGTACCGACCGGCTCGTCGAGGCAGGCATCGGCGCGGGCACCGCGAAGCTCGCCACCTCCGCCGCTCGCGAGCTCGCCGACGAGGCCGACGCCGAGCTGCGCTTCCGCATCGACATGGACCCCGACGACCCGTACGCCACCGTGCTCGTCCAGTCCCTCTACGCGTTCGGGCTGGCCACCGACGCCCGGCACCGGCACCTCGACGAGGCGCGCCGCGTGTCCGACGTCGTGCCCGGGCACCTCGAGCCCGCGCGGGCCGCCACCAGCGTCTGGCGGCGGCTGGTGGCGCCCGCCGACCGCCGGACCGCGGCGTTCCGGGCCGTCTCGGCGCTCGCGGACCAGGTGAGCGACGCGCGGCTGACGGACGATGCGCGCGCGGTGCGTGCCGCCGTCGGGCAGCCGCCCGCGGGTGCGGAGGTGTGGGCGGACTTCGAGGCGCGGTCCGCCGAGTACTACGGCCTGTTGTCCCAGGTCGTGGACCTGGGCGACGACCACGAGGCGGCCGAGGGTGGCCTGCCCGCCGACGTCGTGCGGCGGGTCGAGGCGCAGCCCCTGGACCGGACCCTCCTGCGCGCGAGCCTGCGCGGCTACCAACAGTTCGGCGCGAAGTACGCGCTGGTACAGCGGCGGACCATCCTCGGGGACGAGATGGGCCTGGGCAAGACCATGCAGTCCATAGCGGTGGCCGCGCACCTCGTGGCGACGGGCAGCACGCACGTGCTCGTGGTGTGCCCGGCGAGCGTCGTCACCAACTGGAAGCGCGAGGTGGAGCAGCACTCCGACCTGACGGCAGTGGTGATGCACGGCAACGACCGGGAGCAGGCAGCCGCGGGCTGGCTGGACGGCGGCGGCGTCGCCATCACGACGTTCGAGGTGCTGGGGCGGCTCGACCTGCCGTACGACCTGCGGCCCGCGCTCATGGTCGTGGACGAGGCGCACTACGTGAAGAACCCCGAGACCATCCGCGGCCGCGAGGTGCGGCGCTGGGCCGACCGGTCCGACCGGGTCCTGTTCCTGTCCGGCACCCCGATGGAGAACAAGGTCGCCGAGTTCAAGAACATGGTGGGCTACCTGCAGCCCGAGGTGGCGGGGCAGCTCGACCCGAACGCGGACCTGTCCGGGGCCAGGGCCTTCCGCCGGATCGTCGCGCCGGCCTACCTGCGGCGCAACCAGGAGGACGTGCTCACCGAGCTGCCCGAGATGGTGCAGGTCGAGGAGTGGGAGCAGTTCGGCCCGGTCGACGGCGCCGCCTACCGCGACGCGGTGCTCGCAGGGAACTTCATGGCGATGCGGCGGGCCGCGTTCGCGGTGTCCGACGTCGGCGAGTCGGCGAAGCTGGTGCGCCTGCGCGAGCTCGTCACCGAGGCGGTCGACGGCGGCCGCCGCGTCATCGTCTTCTCCTACTTCCTGTCGGTCCTGGAGCAGGTCATGGACCTGCTCGGCGACCTGGCGGTCGGGCCCCTGACCGGATCCGTGCCCGTCCCCGAGCGGCAGACCATGGTGGACGCCCTGTCCGAGCCGGGCGGGCCGTCGGTGCTGGTCAGCCAGATCACCGCCGGGGGAGTAGGGCTCAACGTGCAGGCCGCGAGCGTCGTCATCTTCTGCGAGCCCCAGGTCAAGCCCACCATCGAGGCGCAGGCCGTGGCGCGGGCGCACCGGATGGGCCAGACCCGCACCGTCCAGGTGCACCGGCTCCTGGTCGAGCAGTCCGTGGACCAGCGGATGATGGAGATCCTCGGGTCCAAGGCGGCGCTGTTCGAGGAGTTCGCCCGGCAGTCCGAGATCACCGACGCGTCGCCGTCGGCGGTGGACGTGGCCGCGCCGTCGGAGACCTCGCTGTCGCGCACGATCCTCGCCGAGGAGCAGGAGCGACTGAGCCGCACACCATGAGACCGGCGTCGGCGACCTGTTCGGGTGTGATAACCGGTCCGAGCGGGATTGAGGTTCACTGACGTCGTGTCCACGTTGTCGTCACGCTCCCGCGCGGCACTTGCGCACACGATGTCGCCGGCCTCAAGCTCGGCGACGAGGCAGTGGAGCCCGCGAGCGAGGCGGACGCTGGCGCTCGCCCTGCACGACCAGGAGCGGTTCGACGAGGCGGGGCGGGCGCGGGCCGAGGCGGAGGAGCTGGACGGAGTGCGAGGGGCCTGAAGGCGGACCCAGATGGTCGCAATGCGAAACTGATGTTTCGTTAATATCTGGACTTGACCAATTTGTTGCCTTAGCATCGAATCACTGGAACCAGGTCGTTGTGCGCGAATCCTGGGGGGTGGTCCACATGCAGAACTGGGCTCGGGGAAGTCTCCTGGTCGTCGCCCTCGGTGCGATGTCGAACCTCGCACTCACCTTCATTCCCGACGTGATGCCGCATCGGGTGACGATCCCGATCGTCTGGTGCACCGCCGTCGCGACCGTCGTCATCGCCGTCGTGTACCTGTTCGAGCAGACCATCGCCGCCCGGCAGCGGGTGGAACGGGAGGCCGCTGCCGCCCGTCAGCGCGTCGAGCAGGAGGCCGAGCTGGAGCGGGCGCGCCTGCTGAACGAGCTGCGCCAGTACCGGGGCATCAAGTGGGTGAGCGCGGACCGCGAGCACCGGAACGCGTCGCTCGACATCTGGAGGGCGGCGCGGCACCAGGTCGTCGTGTTCGGGTTCGGCATGACGAGCGTGGCGCGCGACCCCAACCTGATCTGGGCGATGGTCAATCGCGGCGTGGACGTCGACGTCATCAAGGTCGACCCGGAGTGGCTCGTGGACCACCCCGCGATCGCCTCGACCATCGACGGGTACTACGACCGGGACGAGGCGTTCATCGGCCAGGTCCTGCAGGCGCACGTCCGGCTGGAAGGGCTCGCCCGCGAGATCAACGAGGCGGGGCGAGGGCAGCTGAACATTCATACCTACCGGACCACCGTCCAGTACAGCGGTTCGATCCGGGACCCGGGGACGCCCGAGGCATCCGGCTACGTCGAGTTCCACCTCTACCGGAAGTCGATCGAGCGGCTCGGCATCGGCCTGAAGCAGTACGACGGCGACGACGACCTGAACCCGCCGATCCTGCACCATGTTCTGCACTCGCTCGCCCTGGCTGTGGGGCATCCGGTGCCGGCCGAACGCCGGCCGCCGGCCCTGGGGGCGGGCGACGAGGGGATCGTGCTGGGTGAGGAGGGCGAACGACCGGGGGCTGCTTCATGACGGATCGAGGCCGGTGGGCGCGGGGTGGCCTGGTCGTCGTCGCGCTCGGCGTGGCCTCGAACCTCGCCCTGACCTTCGTGCCGGACGTGGTCCCCGAAGCGGCGGCCCAAGTCATCGTCTATTGCATGACGGCGGTCATGGTGGTCGTGGCGCCGTTGTGGGTGTATCGCGAGGTGGTCGAGTCGTCCCGCCGCCTGGAGGCGGAGCGGCGTCGGATGCGAGGCATCGAGGCGGTGGGCGGAGACCGGAGCCGAGAGGTCGACACTCGGCAGGTGTGGGCGTCCGCGCAGGAGCGAGTGCTCTGCTTCGGATTCGGACTGACGGAGATCTCCACGGACCGGGACCGCGTCGAGGGTGCGTTGATGCGGGGCGTGCACATCGACTTCGTCATGGTCGACCCGGAGTGGCTCCGTGAACGCGCTCAGCTTCGGGACTTGATGGATGTGTTCTACGACGAGGAGGAATTCGTCGCTCGCGCCGAGAGGGCTCATTCATCGCTCATGACACTCGCAAAGCATCATGACGGCAGGACCGGCGAGGGCGCGGTCCGGGTGCATACGTACCGGTCGTGGGTGCAGCACAGCGCAACAATCGCGGATCCCTGGTCCGAAGAACCGAAGGGATACATCGAGTTCCACGTGTTCCGCCGGCGCCGGAGCTGGTTCAGGCTCGTCGCCTCGGGGTTCGAGGAGGCTCGCGGAGACCAGCCGTATGTGTCGCACATCCTCCGAGAGGCCGATCGGCTGCTCGGATACAGGCTGGTTGAGGCGGGGCGATGAGACTGGGAAGCGAGCGCTGGGTGGTCACCGGCCAGAGGCCGGTCGAAGCGGGACGGCCGTGGACGGGCGGCGGACTGCTGGTGATCGTCCTCGGCATCTCCGCCAACCTGCTGCTGACGTTCGCTCCCGACGTCGTCCCGGCGTGGGTCGCAAGTGCGGTGGTCGTGTGCACGTCGGCGACCGTTGTCCTGGTGGCTGTTGCCGTCCTTGCCCAGCGGCTTCGCCAGGCCTCGGATGCCGAGGCGGCGGCCGCCCGTGCGGTGAATGAGGCGGAGGCCAGGCGGCGAGAGCTACGCGGTGTCGTGTCAGCGGGCAGGGAACGCGTCCGGGGAGCGGAGTTCTCGGAAACCCTGCTCGGAGCCCGCGAGAGGCTGATCATCCACGGCGTGGGCATGACGCAGGTCTCGCGCGAAGTGGACCTGATCCGGACGGCGGCCCTGGGCGGGCTGGAGATCCACATCGTGATGGTCGATCCCCGGTGGCTGCGGAGGACCTGGGGCATGGCGGGTGTCTTGGCGCGCTACTACGACAACCCGCAGATGCTGGGGCAGGTCGAGAAGTCGCATCGGGACATCGTGACCATGGCGCGGGAGGTCAACGCCGAGTGTGACGACGAGCGTGTGCGGGTGCACACCTATCGGGCGATCTCTCCGTTCGGCGCGACGATCGCAGAGCCGGGGACGCCGGAGGTCAACGGCCTGATCGAGTTCCACGTCACCGGCCGCCTGCTGCGGCGCATCCGCTTCGGCGTCGAGTACTACCAGGACGACGCACGAGACCGGTCGGTCGTGTCGCAGATCATCGACTCGATCTCCGATCTGAGCGGCTTCAACTTCTCTGCGACTAATCCGGATCGTTCGCGCGGCGCCGAGCAAACACCGTGAGCCAGGGCTTGCCCCGCAGGTCTGCGGTGAGCAGGTCGGTGATCACAAACCCGTCCCCGGCGGCATCCCGAACGAGGCTGAGAAAGTCATCCTTCGGGTAGTGGCCGCGCCATCGTTCCACGGCAGTTCCGTTCATCCGGGTCTTGGCGAAGAAGTTCTCGTCGCGGATGTCCTCGATCGTGGTCGAGAAGAGGGCCAGGCCTCCCGGGGCGACGAGTTCCAGTGCTCGCCGCACGACGTCTTCGTCCGCGGGCTTCGGAAAGAGGTGGACGAAGGCATTGGCCACGACCAGCTCGAACCTCCGGTCGAGCGACGCTACCTTGCCGACAGCGTCGAAGAACTTTCCACTGAGGAACTCGCCTTCTACGAATGTCGGCCGGGGGCCCTTCAGCCGTGGTGTCTTCCTGGCGCGTGCAAGATCGATCATGCGGGAGGAGAAGTCGACGGCCGTCACGTTGTACCCACGCCTAGCCAGCAAGAACGCATGGGCGCCGTCGGCACAGCCGATGTCGAGGGCATGTCCAGTCGCGACGGGCTCCAACGGCGTACCCCGCCAGGGGTCCTGCAACCAACGTGCCGCGTGTCGTAGGCGCTGAGGTGACGTCTCCCGGTAGTCGTCGGCAAGTACCTGGTACGCGGCCAGGTTCACGTCGAGCACGGAGGCGAGGCCTGGCCGGAGCGCGGCGGGTGCGCTCGTCGTCACGGCCGACATGCGGCTCCTTGGGCATGGGGATGCAGATATCGGAGAGCGTTCACTGGAATGGCGCGGCCACCGGGCTTGTGGCCTGGTGCGGCCACACGGATCTTGGCAGATCTTCCTTGAATATGCACACGCCCGCACGGTTGGGTCTTCGGCGGAGAAGCGCACGTCTGCTCGGTCGGGCGAGCGGTTGGCTCAGGTGATATCGGCGAGCGAGGATAGGGATGTGGGACGATCCAGAGCGTGTCTTTAGAGCGGATTGCCCTGATCAGTGATGTCCATGGCAACCTCACCGCACTCGATGCAGTGCTCGACGACATCGAGTCACGGGGGATTGACCGGATCATCAACCTTGGTGACTTCGTCGGAAAGGGGCCACGGGGGAGCGAAGTGGTCGACCGGTGCGACAAGGTGTGCGACGTCAACATCCGGGGCAACTGGGACGACCACCTGCCGGTGTGGAGCGACGAGTCGTCCCCGGAGATGATCTGGTGGCGCGACGAGCTGCGCGAGGACCAGCGCGACTGGCTGCGGGCACTACCGCTGAGCCATGACCTGCTGATCAGCGGACGGCACATCAGGCTGTTCCACGCGTCGGCGACGAGCCCGCACGTGCGTGTGCACGCCCACCACTCGGCCGAGGAGTTCGAGGGCATGTTCGTCAACACGGCGATGACGGGTGGTGGGGCGCCGCCGACGATGGTGGGCTACGGAGACATCCACGACGCCTTCGTCGAGGTTGCCCGCGGCCGGACCTTGTTCAACGTCGGGAGTGTCGGCAACCCCCTGGACGAGCCGGTGCCCAGCTACGCGATCCTCGAGGGCATAGTGGACGAGCGCGGCCAGGCGCCGTTCGGCCTGCACTTCATCCGGGTGCCGTACGACATCGAGGCGGAGGTCGAAGCGGCCGCGAGGCTGGGCATGCCGGAGCTGGAGCCCTACGCGATCGAGCTGCGGACGGCCGTGTACCGCGGGTTCCGGGGGCTGTGACCAGGGGGATCAGGCCGGCCGGGTCACGACGACGTCGACCCAGAGCTTTCCTACGGCGTCCGGATCGACGACGACCCAGGGCCGTACCGGAACCTTGGCGCCGTACACGTCGCGGGCGGCCTCGCGAACGAGCCACACGAAGTACTCGAGCGTGTAGTGGTTCCGCCAGCGGCGGGCGACCTGCCCGCCGGCTCCCGCCTTGATCTCGAGGCCCTGCCGGTTCGACAGTGCGGCGGTCGTCGAGAGCAGGGCGGTGCCGCCGGGGGCGACATGGCTGAGCACCTTGCGCACCGCGTCTTCGTCGGCCTCGGGAGGGAAGAGGTGGACGAAGGCCGTGGCGAGCACCAGGTCGAAGCGTGCACCGTCGAGCGGGGCGTCCGTCCCGTCCTCGTCGACGTACCGGCCGGCCAGGAACTCGCCGTGCAGCAGGGACGGCTTGTTCGGCAGGGTCGGGTCGTTCGTGAGCTCACGGGCCGCCGAGATCATCCGCGCCGAGAAGTCGAGGCCGGTGACCGTGTATCCGAGTGCGGACAGGACGCGGGAGTGGGTGCCGTCCGCACACCCGACGTCCAGTGCCGTCGGACGCCCTGGGGCGGTGATCTCCGGGAGCCGCTGGGTGAGCCATTTCTTGGCGTTCTCTTGACGGGCCTCGGTCGTACCCTTGTATGTTCCCGCGAGCATGTCGTACGCGGCGCGATTGATATCAAGAATGGACTGGAGATCGGGCGAGGTACTGCCGACGGTTGGAATCAGTGCGGGCACTACGGACGGCGCGGCCATCCATCCCCCTCGCGCGCGATGGATCGTTTCGATCCGCCAGTTGACAGGAAACCCGTCGAATCGCAGTCGGGATCGGCGGAATGGCGCTTATCGTGTCACAACTTCAGTGCCACTGCTTTCACTCGTTCGACGCCCGTGCGAGAGCAATTTCCGCGACCCTGGGTCTCGCGGAGAAAAGAATCACCGCCAGATAGTGATACTCGCAGCGATTCGACTGGACTCCGGCCGCCCCGACGCGCAAGACTGGCTGTGTGAACGAAATCACATTGGAAACAGAAGTCATCAGTCCGCACCAGGACCTCACCACGCTCGAAGCCGCGCGGCTGCTGGGAGTCTCGAAGCTGCACGTCATCGACCTTCTCGAGGCCGGAGAGATCGACTACCACATGGTCGGCACGGACCTCATGTTCAGCGCCGCGGAGATCGAGTCCTACAAGTCGGACCGCGAGCACCGCGACGCGGAGGCCCTCGTATCCGCATGACCCCCGCGCGGCGGGAGGCACTCTGGCGCTTCCGCTGACGCAGTGCGTGCGCCTTGCGAACCTGCGACGCCACGCACCCTGACGCCTGAGCGCACGTTCATCACCTGCGAACGTGCGCTCTTGTCATGTCACGCCCAGCTCAGATCACGCCCAGCTCAACGGCTCCAGCTCGTGCGGCCCGTCGGCCATCAGGCCGGCGATCGTCTCGGCCGGCACGGGCCGCCCGCCCCACGCGTCGACGCCGACGTTGATCTGCCGGCCACGCTGTCGCCAGGTGTCGTGCACGTGGCCGTGCACCACCCAGCCGCCCCGGTCCACGGGCCGGTACTCGACGAACCTGTCCTCGCCGTGGGAGTCGCCCTCGTACGGAAAGTGGGACAGCGTGACGCGCCGGCCGTCCACCGCGACCGGCTCGGGCCGGTCGTCGATCTCGGCAAAGCCCGCATCGAGGTAGCGCTGCCGCTCCTTCGTCCGACGCCGCTCGCGCGCCTCCGGATCGCCCTTGCGGAGAGCGCGGTCGCCCTCCCAGCAGCGGTCATGGTTCCCCGGCACGAGGATCTTGCGCCCGGCGAGCTGTCCGATGCAGGCGAGGGACTCGTCGATGGGGCCGAGGGCGACGTCGCCCAGCACCCACACGGTGTCGTCGTCGGTGACCGTCTCGTTCCAGAGCTGGACGAGCCGGGCGTTCATAGCAGAGACGCCGGGGAACGGGCGGTCGCAGAACCGGATGATGTTCAGGTGTCCGAAGTGCAGGTCGGACGTGTAGTACGTAGTCATGTCGGAACGTATTCAACCGTCCCGGCGCAGCCAAGGGAACCGGAATACGGCGGCGCGATGAGCCATGATCGGCAGGTGGACCTCGCCGTCGATCTCAGCAACCGCACCGGCCGCACCGACGCGATCTACCGCGCCCTGCACGCGGCCCTCACCACGGGCCGGGTACCCGCCGGGGAGCGGCTCCCCTCGACGCGCGACCTCGCCGGTGATCTCGGCGTCTCGCGCGCGAGCGTCGCCACAGCGTACGAACGGCTCGTCGCGGAGGGCTTCCTGGAGACGCGGACCGGCGCGGGGACCTTCGCCACCGCGGCGGCGAGCGACACGCCGCCCGCGCGCCGCCGGAGCCCCGGCGCCCTGCGCCCGCGGGCCGGCTGGCGCTGGTCCGTGCGCCCCGCGAGCGGCGACAAACCGGTCCCGGCGCACGACTTCCGCGTGGGCATCCCGGACGCCAGCCTCTTTCCGTTCGACACGTGGCGGCGGCTGCTGGCCGCCGAGTCCCGTGCCGGCGGCCCCGCGGCGGGCTCCTACGGCGGGCCTGCGGGCCTGCCCCGGTTCCGCGAGGCCGTGGCCCGCTACGTGGCCGGCTCGCGCGGAGTCCACGCCGGGCCCGACGACGTCATCGCCACCACCGGCGCGCAGCAGGCCCTCGACCTGGTGGCGCGGGTCCTGCTCGAACCCGGGGACATCGTCGCGATGGAGGATCCGGGGTACCCCGAGGCGCGAGAGCTCTTCGCGCTGCACGGGGCACGTGTGGTGCCGGTGCCGGTCGACGCGGAGGGGCTGGTCGTGGACGAGGTCCCGGCGCGCGCCCGCCTGATCTACACCACCCCGTCGCACCAGTTCCCCCTCGGGATGCCGCTGTCGCTCGCCCGGCGCCGGGCCCTCCTGGCGCACGCCGCAAAGCACGGCGCGGCGGTGATCGAGGACGACTACGACAGCGAGTTCCGCCGCGCCCGTCGTCCGCTGGAGTCCTTGCAGGCCCTCGACCGGGACGGCCGCGTGGTCTACGTCGGCACCTTCTCGAAGTCGCTGCTGCCGGGCCTGCGCGTCGGGTACCTGGTCGCGCCCCCGTCGCTGCGTGACGCGCTGCTCGCGGCGCGCCAGCTCACCGACGGCCACGGAGCCGTGCACGTGCAGGCCGCGCTCGCGCGCTTCATCGACGACGGCCTGCTCGCCCGGCACGTCCGGAAGGCGTCCGCGCACTACACGGAGCGGCACGAGATCCTGCTGGACGCGCTGGCGGACCTGCCGGTCGAGCCCGTCCCGTCGGCGGCCGGCCTGCACGTGGCGGCCTACCTGCCCGCCGGCGCCCCGGTGGGCTCGGCGGCCGTCGTCGCCCGCGCCCGACGCCGGTCGGTCGCCCTGGACTCCCTCGCCGCCTTCGCGGTGGGTCCCCACCGGGACGGGATAGTGCTCGGGATCGGTGGCGCGGTCACGAGCTCGATCCGGCCAGGCATTCGGGCGCTGGGGCGGCTGCTGGCACCGTGACGTTCGCTGTGACCGCCGCCGCCGCCCGTGCCCGACGCCGCCGCCAGGTCGCCCAGGCGAGCCCACCCAGCGCGGCGACCACCGGGCCGGTCATGTGCGCCCCGGTCATCGCGAGCAGGCCGAGTGCGGCTACGAGCGACACCGCCGCGCACCACCAGGCCACACCCCAGTGGGGCAGGAGGCGCAGCGCCGCGGCCGTGCCGACCACGTAGAGCAGGGAGAACGTGGCGGTGGCCATGAGGAGTATCGCGTCGGTGGACAGATGCAGGACGGCGAGCGTCGCCGTCGTGCCGAGGGCGACCGTCGTGATGAGGGCCAGGGAACGGCGGGGCGTGCGGCCCGGCTGGGCCGCCAGCCAGGCCGGGAGCGCGCCGTCCCGGGCGAGGGCAGCACCCATCCGGCTGCCACCGGCGAAGTAGACGTTGATGGCGCCTATGGTCAGCAGCACGGCCACCACGGTGGTGACCGGCCGGGCGTGCTCGCCGAACCCGAGCACGAGCAGGTCCGAAAGGGGCGCTGGTCCCGGCGTCGGGCCGAGCACGGCCACCGTGGCGAACGCGACGCCCAGGTACAGCACGCCGACCACGGTGACTGCGATCGCGGTGGCCCGGGGGATGTCCCGGGCGGGACGGCGGTACTCGGCCGACAGCGAGCCCAGGATCTCCCATCCGGCGAAGGCCCAGACGAGCAGCGCCGCGGCCGAGCCCACCGCGCCCCAGCCGTACGGGGCGAACGGCATGAGGTTGCCGGGCTGCGCGTGCGGGAGCGCCACCACCACGGCCACGGCCAGCAGGAGCGCCACCGCCCCCGCGATGACGAGCTGCGCCGTGCCGGAGACGCGCAGGTCGAACCAGTTCATGGCGGCGCACACCGCGATGATGGCGACCGTGGTGACCAGGGCGGTGCCGGTTCCGCCACCGGTCGCGTCGGCGACGTAGGCGCCCGCGAAGCCCGCGGCGGCGGGGGCGCCCACCGGGATGGTCGCGTAGAACGCCCAGCCCACCATGGTGGACGCCCGCTCGCCGAACGCGAGGCGCGCGTAGGTGGCCACGCCGCCGCCGTCGGGGTGGCGGGCGCCGAGGGCGGCGAACGTCGTGGCGAGCGGGATGGACAGGAGGACGAGGCCCGCCCACGCCACGAGCGAGGCGGGACCCGCCACACCCGCTGCGAGGGCCGGGAGCGAGATGACACCGGTGCCGAGCATGGCACCGAGGGTGAGGGCCGCGCCCTGGGGCACGCTGAGACCGGTTTTCATGGCTCTGACACTAGGGCGGAGGTGGACCGGTGAACGGGCCGATCAAGGTCCGTTCGTTCAGGCCAGTCCTGCCGGGCGGGAGAGCGACGGCGCACTCGCCATCTCGCGCAGGCGGCGCAGCCCGGCGGTGGTCGCGATGACGAACGAGCCGGTCACCCGGGTTCAGTGGCCGGCCCTCCGACGGTTCGATCGTCTGGCCTCCGCCACCGCTCTCGCTGGAGCCTGGTGCGGATCGCCAGCAGGCGGCTCTTCACTTCCTCCGCGTCGTCCTGGTGCCGTCGAAGTCGACGTCGTCGGGGTGCTCGCGTTCGAGCCGGCTGCCGTTCACGATCACGATCTCGGCGAGCACCAGCACCCGGTCCCGGTACGGGATGGTGGCCCTGACCTCCTGGCCGATCATCGCGGCGGCGAACCACGGCGCGGCGAGGAACGAGGAGCTGAGCCCGACCGAGTCGGGGATCTCGCGCCGGATACGGCGCGACAGGTCCCTGTCGAACACGCGCAGCACGGTCCGCAGCCGCGCGGGCGCGTCCTTCGGCCGCGGGATCGAGCGCGCCGCGAAGCCGATGCCGATGGTCGTCGCCCCGCCGCTCGTGACCACCACGATCGCCTGGGCGGTGTCCACGTACGCGGCGCGCAGGGTCGCCGCCCGGCGGGCGTCGCCGATCACGACCGGGACGTCCCTGGCGCGCGCGACCGCGATACCGCGCGCGGACTCGTCGATGTCGACGGCGACCACCGGCACGCCGCGCCGGTCCAGGGACCGCACGATGCGGGTGCCGAGGTCGCCGAGCCCGACGACGACCACGTGGTCGGTCATCGGGTGCAGCGGGGAGCCGATGTCGAGCAGGCGCTGGGTCCGCACCACGCCGTCGACCACCACGCCGGTGACCCACGGGATGACGGCGACGCTCACGATCGTCAGGGCCACCTGGGTGACCTTGACGACGGGGTGCGCGTCGTGGTCGGGGTCGCTGCCGGCCAGGGACGGCAGCACCGCCTCGTACAGCGCCCCGAGGAAGGACGAGCCCGTGGCGAGCTGATCGTCATCGCGCCGACGAGCACGACCACCAGCAGGACGCCCGCCGCGAGCAGCAGGTTCCAGCCGGACGTGATCGCGAGGGTGCGCAGGTACTCGCCGACCCGGCGCCGCCGGTGCGGGTCCACCTCGTCCTCGTCGGGCTCGAGGTCGGCCTTGACCTCGGGCAGGACGTCGTGCTCCGCCGGCGTCCGCCAGGAGGACCTTGGGGGTGAGCCCAGGCAGGTCGTCCTTGCTCGGCAGGGCGTGCACCGCGCCGTCCTTGTCGGTCGCGAACAGGACCATGCGGGTCGGCAGGGACGGTCTCCTCGTCCGACACGGCGACGAGGCGACGGTGCCGCACCGGGAGGCGGATCAGGCGCCGCAGCGCGGCGCCGACGATCTCGGGTGCCGCGAACGCCGACGACGACAGGACCGTGCAGTGGTCGCGCTCCAGGTGCCGCCCGAGCGACTCGTCGAAGATCCGGACCACGACGTGCAGCTCGGGCCAGGTCTCGCGGAGCAGGAGCGCCAGGGCGACGTTGCCGCCGTCGTCCTGGTTCACCAGCGCCGCGGCGGCGGCACGGTCCGCTCCGGCGGCGGTGAGGGCCTTCTCGTCGACCCGCTCCGCCTCGACGAGGTCGACCCGGTCGAGGGCGTCCATCTCCAGGGCGTACCGGGAGGTGCGGTCGGGCACGACCACCGTCACGGTGCCGCTGAAGCGGGTGCTGAGCGCTCGGGTCAGGCGAAAGGCGAGCGGGCCGTCGCCGACGACTACGTAGTGCGCGTTCGTGCCTGGACCGGCGTCTGTCATGGTCGCAGAGCGTAGCGGGACCCTCCGACAACGAGCGCACGACATGTGCGCCCGTCGTCGGAGGGCCGGGGGGGTCAGGCTCCGGCTCAGGCGGGGACGTTCGCCACGCCGTCGGGCAGGAACCGCCTGCCCAGGACCTTCTCGCTGTAGCCGGTGCGGTCCAGGTACGGCGTGATGCCGCCCGTGTGGAAGCCCCAGCCGGCGCCGAGGATCATCGCGAGGTCGATCTGCTGCGGGCCGGGCACGACACCCTCGTCCAGCATCAGGCCGATCTCGGTGGTCAGCGTCGTGAGCACCGAGTCGAGCACGCCGTCGGCGTCGAGCACACCCGGCTCGCCCGGACGGGCGGGGCCGAAGTACTCCTGGACGGCCGGGTTGACCGGCTTGTGCAGGCCCTTGGCCGGGGCGTCCAGCACCACGCGGGTGCCGTCCTCGACGATCTTGGCCAGGCCGGCGGACACCGGGATCCGGTCGCCCAGGTTCTCGCGCAGCGAGGTGAGCACGTGCTGCGCGACGGCCGGACCCACCAGGTCGGTGAGCTCGAACGTCGGCATCGGGAGGCCGAGGGGCGCGAGCGCGCGGTCCGCGACCTCGACGGGGGTCCCGCCCTCGATCGCGTCCACCACCTGGCCCATCACGAGGAGCAGCAGGCGGTTCACGATGAAGCCGGGGCGGTCGGCCGACATGATGGCCGTCTTGCGGAGCTTCTTCGTGACGGCGAACGCCGTGGCGAGGGCCCCGTCGGAGGTGTGCTCGGCGTTGATCACCTCGACCAGCGGCATCTGGGCCACCGGGTTGAAGAAGTGGATGCCGACCACGCGCTCGGGGTGCAGCAGGTCCGCCGCCATCTCGGTGACGGACAGCGCGGAGGTGTTGGTCGCCAGGATCGTCTCGGGGGTGATGACGCCCTCCAGCTCGGCGAACACCTTCTTCTTGAGCCCCATGACCTCGGTGACGGCCTCGATGACGAAGTCGCACGAGGCGAACTCGCCGATGTCCGTGGTGCCGGACACCGACGCCACGATGCGGGCCGCGGCGTCGGGCGTCAGGCGCCCGCGGGAGGCCAGCTTCTCGGCCGTCTCGCGCACGAAGGCCAGGCCCTTGTCGACGCGGTCCTGGTCCAGGTCGCGCATGACGACGGGTACGCCGAGGCGCTGCGCGAGGAGGAACGCCATCTGGGCGGCCATCAGGCCCGCGCCCACGACGCCGACCCGGGTGACCGGCCTGGCGAGCTTGGGGTCGGGGGCGCCGATCGGCTTCTTGCCGCCGCCCACGAGGTTGAACGCGTAGATGCTGGCGCGCATCTCGTCGGTCATGATCAGGTCCGCCAGCGCCTGGTCCTCCGCGGCGAACGCGTCCGCCTTGGTGGCGTTACGGGCGGCGGCGACGAGCTCCAGCGCGCGGTGCGGCGCGGGGCGCGAGGCGCCGACGAGGACGTCGAGCTGGGCCTTCGCGGCGCCGACGACGGCGTCCCACACGGGCTGCGGGTCGAGCTCACGGCGGGTCACCTCGATCTCGCCGGTGACCACCTTGGCGGCCCAGATGATGGACTGCTCCAGGAAGTCGGCGGCCTCGAACAGCTCGTCGACCAGGCCGATCTGCAGGGCCTCCGCCGGCTTGTACGGCTTGTTCGCCGCGGGGCGGGTGAGGATGACCTCGATGGCCTTCTCGACGCCGACCAGGCGCGGCACGAGGTAGGCGCCGCCCCAGCCGGGGATGAGGCCGATGCCGGTCTCGGGCAGGCCGAGCGCCGCGGCGTCGGACGCCACGGTGCGGTAGTCGCAGTTCAGGGCGACCTCGAGGCCGCCGCCCAGCGCCAGGCCGTTCACGAAGGCGAAGGTCGGCACGCCGGTGGCCGCGCGCAGGTCGCCGAGGATCGTGTACGCGGCGTGGCCCATGCGGCCCAGCTCGACGGCCTCGGTGTGGCTACCCACCGAGGTGATGCCCTTGAGGTCGGCGCCCGCGGCGACGAAGTACGGCTTGCCGGTCACGCCGACGGCGGCGATCTCGCCGGCCTCGGCGCGGGTCCGGACGACCTCCAGGGCCGCCTTGAGCTCGGCCATGCCGGCCGGCCCGAGCGTGTTCGGCTTGGTGTGGTCCAGGCCGTTGTCGAGCGTGACCAGCGCGAGGACGCCGGCGCCGCCGGGCAGCCGCACGTCCCGGACGAGGGAGTGGGTGATGCGCTCCGTCGGGGCGCTGGGGGTGGGAGTCTCAGACACGGGTCAGTTCTCCTCGTCCGTGTGGCCGGAGTAGTCGGCGTGGTGGGGGTTCTCCCAGATGACGCTGCCGCCCTGGCCCAGGCCCACGCACATGGCGGTGAGCCCGTAGCGGACCTCGGGGTGCTGCTCGAACTGCCGGGCCAGCTGCGTCATCAGGCGCACGCCGGAGCTGGCCAGGGGGTGGCCCATGGCGATGGCGCCGCCGTACTGGTTGACGCGGGGGTCGTCGTCGGCGATGCCGTAGTGGTCCAGGAAGGACAGGACCTGCACCGCGAACGCCTCGTTCAGCTCGAACAGGCCGATGTCGTCGATCGTCAGGCCGGCGGTCTTCAGCGCCTTCTCGGTGGAGGGCACCGGACCGTAGCCCATGATCTCCGGGGGCACGCCGGCGAAGCCGTAGGAAACCATGCGCATCCTGGCGGGCAGGCCCAGCTCGGCGACGACGTCGCCGGCCGCGAGGATAGCGCCGGTGGCGCCGTCGGTCAGGGGGGACGACGTCGCGGGGGTGACGCGACCGCCCGGGCGGAACGGCGTCTTGAGGCCCTGGATGGACTCGAAGGTGGTCTCGGGCCGCGGCAGCTCGTCGGTGGTGGCCAGGCCCCAGCCCAGCGCGGCGGAGCGGACGGCGACCGGGACGAGGTCCGGGTCGATGTTGCCGTTGGCCAGCGCCTTGGCGTACTTGGCCTGCGACTCGACGGCGAACCGGTCCGCGCGCTCCTTGGTGAGCTGCGGGAACTTGTCGTGCAGGTTCTCCGCGGTGACGCCCATGTTCAGGGCCTGCGGGTCCACGAGCTTCTCGGCCACGAAGCGGGGGTTGACGTCGGCGGCGAAGCCCATCGGGTGGCGGCCCATGTGCTCGACGCCGCCCGCGATGGCGACGTCGAGGGCGCCCATGGCGATGCCCGCGGCCGTGGTCGTGGCGGCGGTCATGGCGCCGGCGCACATCCGGTCGATGGCGTAGCCCGGCACGGACTGGGGGAGACCGGCGAGCATGCTGACACTCCGACCCAGCGTGAGCCCCTGGTCGCCCTGCTGGGTGGTGGCGGCGATGGCCACCTCGTCGACCCGCTCCGGGGGGAGCTCGGGGTGCCGCCGCAGCAGCTCGCGCACCACCTTCACGATCAGGTCGTCGGCACGCGTCTCGGCGTAGAGGCCGTCGGGCTTGGCCTTGCCGAAGGGCGTACGGGCGCCGTCGACAAAGACGACGTCGCGCACCGCACGGCGGGCACGCGGTGTTTCCGGGGCTGCGGTCATCAGCAGAACTCCTGGTTTTCGGGACGGCGGCGTCCAATGAGCGGCGCCGCTGGATACCGATACACGCTACCGCGAGTACCGGTAAAAAGCACGCACGAAGTGAGACCCAGTTCGTGACGAGTGGCACCGAGTCTCGAAGACTCGCTCGGGCGTGTGGCGGCGCCCAGCTCCGGGTTCGGTCCGTTGTGCTGGTTTGAAGATGACTTCGGTCGGTTGCCTTGAGATCGGTCCAACAATGGACCGATCTCAAGGCAACCGACCGAAGTGGGAGGGCACCCCCCGCAACTGACCGAAGTCGTGGCCGCGCTAGCCGTTGCCGCGGAGCTTGCGGACTACCTTCTTCGCCGTCGGGAGGGCGGTGTTCCAGGTGTTGTACCAGCGCGAGAACGCGACGTCGATCGAGCCCACGAGCTCGTCCGTGTGCTTGGCGAAGCTCTTCTTGAAGTCGCTGATGCCGTCGTTGAGCAGGCCGTTCATGTCGTACCGCACGAGGCCCTGCTCCCGGGCGATCTCGATGGTGCGCCAGTAGGTCGGCGCGGTGGCCGTTGCCTTGCGGCCGGCGTCGTTGCCGCCGCCGTACAGCAGGAACGACGTGCTGGCCGAGTTCACGCACCACGCGAAGCACGCGGGCGCGTCGTCGATGTAGGTGGCCACCAGCACCGACCGGTCGCCGAGCAGCCGGTTGATGTCGAGGTAGTACTTGTCGGCGTGGATGGCGAAGCCGGCGCGCTGGGCGGTCTCCTTGTAGACGTCGAGCACGCGCAGCACCTCCTTCTCCTCCGTGACCCGGCGGATGTCGAGGCCCGCGCGGCCGCCCTTGCGGATCTCGTACCGGGTGGACTTGCGCATGTCCGAGAGGAGCTCGTCGGCGGGCCTGGTGAGGTCCAGGATCAGCGTGCTCGGGATCATGATCTGGTTCGGCGCGTACCGCCGTCCGGCCAGGTCGAGCTGGGTACCCGCGGGCCAGTCGGGCTCGATGGTGATGCCGACGCCGCCCACGTTCTCGCGCGCCCACTCCACCACGGTGTTCGTCACGGCATTGCGGGTCGCGGTGTCGCCGACGCCGAAGACGGCCTGCGCGGTCTCGCCGTCGTGGTGCGCGACGACGGGGCCGCGCGGCACGTACGAGAGCGCCTTGAACTGGGCCGGCAGCGGCCGCACGAGGAGCTGCGCCAGGCCGACGGTGGCGCCGTCCTCGGTCACGCGCAGGCGGTGCGCGCGCCAGTTGCCGGCCGCCTTGACCTCGCCCCAGCCCCACAGCTGGAGCGGGTGACCGCCCAGGGCGAGAACCTCCCGGTCCCAGGTCGAGGGTTCGGTGACGACGTCGACGGCGAGCGCGATGGGCTCCGACAGGGCTGGCATGGGGACGACTCTACTGGGGCGGGCGGGACGCTTTCACACCTGTTCTCGTGCCGCGTCGGCGAACGCCCGCTCCAGGCGTTCCGCCAGGAGGCCGAGCTGCCACTCGCGGGCGCCGCGGCCCCGCAGGAACTCGGTGATCGCCCCGGCGTCGGCGGGCGACGGCGGCGTCCAGCACAGGCGGCGCAGTGCGTCGGGCTGCAGCAGGTTCTCCACGGGGATGCTCAGCTCCTCGGACAGCGCGGTCACGAGCTCGCGGGCCGAAGCGAGGCGGCGGGCCGCCACGGCGTCGCGGTCGCCCCAGGTCCGCGGGGGCGGCGGACCGTCGGAGCGGGGGCCGCGCACCGTGGGCAGCTCGGTGTCGGGCATGGCGCGCGCCTCGTCGATCGCCTTCTGCCAGTACGCGGCCCGGCGTTTGGTGCCCTTGCCCGCGAACTCCGGCAGCGTCACGAGCTGGCCGGCGGTCTTCGGCATGGCCCTGGCCGCGGCGACTATCGCGCGGTCGGGCAGGACCCGGCCCGGCGAGATGTCCCGCGCCTGGGCGTTCGAGTCCCGCGCGACCCACATGGCCCGCACGGCGGCGACCTGGCGCGGGTTGCGCAGCACGTGCATGCCGGAAGTGCGCCGCCAGGGATCGACCCGCGGCGCGGGCGGGGGTGCCGTGCGCACCGCCTCGAACTCCTGCGCCGCCCACTCGGTCTTCCCGGCGGCCTCGAGCCGTTCGGCGAGCCGGTCGCGCAGCTCGACGAGCACCTCGACGTCGAGCGCGGCGTACCGCAGCCAGTCCTCCGGCAGCGGGCGGGTGGACCAGTCGACGGCGGAGTGCTCCTTCGCCAGCCCCAGCCCCAGCACCTCGGCCACGACGGCGGCGAGCCCCACGCGCTCCATGCCGAGCAGCCGCGCGGCGAGCTCCGTGTCGAAGACCCGCGCGGGGCGCAGCCCGTGCTCGGCGAACCCGGGCAGGTCCTGCGAGGCGGCGTGCAGCACGAACTCGGCGTCGCCGACGGCGTCGCCCAGCGGCGAGAGGTCCGGGACGCCGACCGGGTCGATCAGTGCCGTCCCCGCACCCTCGCGCCGCACCTGGACCAGGTAGGTCGCCTGCCCGTACCGGTACCCGGAGGCGCGCTCGGCGTCGGCGGCGACGGGCCCGGAACCGGCGGCGAACGCCTCGACGACGCGCGCGAACGCGCCCTCGGTCGCCACGACATCGGGCAGCCCGTCGGCGGGCTCGGTGAGCGGGGTGACGGGTGCCGGCACGGGCGTCGATGTCTCCGTAGGGACTCCTCGCTCCGTGGTGGTCATGGACCTACCGTATGGCGTTGCCTGGAACGGTCGGTAAAACGCCTGGTGAGCGCCGCGACACCCTCGGGCAGCGGGGGCACTCCGGCAGCCATGGTGAGCAACGCCGCCCACGCGCGCAGGTGCGTGCCCAGGTGGGTGTCCACCGGCGTCCACGAAGCGCGGATCTCCAGGTCCACCGCGTCGGGGGTGCCGTCCAGGGCGCCGTAGCTCTGGGACAGCACCCGGGTGACCGTGCCGCCGGCGGCCAGGGTGTCCGCGCCCGGGGCGAGCCCCGCGGTCTCGAGGCACTCGCCCACCCAGGACCAGGCGACGTCGGCCAGCATCGGGTCGGCGGCCATCTCGGGCTCCAGCGTGGCCCGCACCAGCGTCACCACGCGGAAGGTGCCGTGCCAGGCCTCCTGGCCGGCGGGGTCGTGCAGGACGACGAAGCGGCCAGTGGCGAGCGGGTCGTCGTCGTGGTCGTGCTCGTCGGAACGGCCCTGGTCGCGCCGGCCCGGCGGTACGTCGGGGAGGACGTCGCCCGAGAGCGCCACGCTGAACGGCGCCACCCGGCGCGGTGCGGGGATCTCGGTGAGGCGCACCTCGGCACGCAGGGCCGCACCCCGCAGGTCGGCCAAGGCTGCTGCGAAGTCGACGGGTACGCCGGTGGGCGGGCCGCTGGTCACACTTCACGGTACGTCCGCGTCGCTGTCGCGGGACGGAGGCGCGCGGCTGTCGCCGGATCGTGACCTGCATCGGGGTGCGGCGCCGGGCACTAGGCTGGCTGCGGGTCACGGCGTGCGCTGCGCGCATGCCGGCCTGTTCCCACATCAGAAGGAGCAAGAACGTGTCAGGCACAGCACAGATCGGCGTCACCGGGCTGGCGGTGATGGGTCGCAACCTCGCGCGGAACTTCGCACGTCACGGGTACACGGTGGCGGTTCACAACCGTTCGTACGCGCGGACCGAGTCGCTGGTCGCGGAGCACGGCAGCGACGGCGAGTTCGTCCCGGCCAAGTCGATGGCGGACTTCGTCGCCTCGCTCGCGCGGCCGCGCAAGGTGGTCATCATGGTCAAGGCCGGCGGTCCCACGGACGCCGTCATCGACGAGCTGGTGCCCCTCCTGGAGGAGGGCGACATCGTGGTCGACGCCGGCAACGCGCACTTCCCGGACACGATCCGGCGCGAGGCCGCCCTCAAGCAGCACGGCCTGCACTTCGTCGGCACCGGTGTGTCCGGCGGCGAGGAGGGCGCGCTGAACGGCCCGTCCATCATGCCGGGTGGTACGCCCGAGTCGTACGAGTCGCTCGGCCCCATCCTGGAGGACATCTCCGCGAAGGTGGACGGCACCCCGTGCTGCACCTACGTGGGCTCCGACGGCGCCGGGCACTTCGTCAAGATGGTGCACAACGGCATCGAGTACGCCGACATGCAGCTCATCGCCGAGGCGTACGACCTGCTGCGCCAGGGGCTGGGTGCTTCCGCGGCGGAGATCGGCCAGATCTTCGCGCAGTGGAACACGGGCGACCTGGAGTCGTTCCTCATCGAGATCACCGCCGACGTGCTGCAGCACGTGGACGCGGACACCGGCAAGGCGTTCGTCGACATCGTGCTGGACCAGGCCGAGCAGAAGGGCACGGGCCGCTGGACCGTGCAGAACGGCCTGGACCTCGGCGTGCCCATCACGGGCATCGCGGAGGCCACGTTCGCCCGGGCGCTGTCCGGTTCGGTGCCGCAGCGTGCCGCCGGCCGCGCAGCCCTGCCTGCCCACGCGACGCAGTGGGAGGTCAAGGACCGGGACGCGTTCATCGAGGACGTCCGCCAGGCCCTGTACGCCTCGAAGGTCGTCGCCTACTCGCAGGGCTTCGACCAGATCGCGGCGGCCGCGACCGAGTTCGACTGGGACATCGACCGTGGCGCGATGGCCCGGATCTGGCGCGGTGGCTGCATCATCCGCGCCCGGTTCCTGAACCGGATCACCGAGGCGTACGAGCGCGACCAGGACCTGCCCCTGCTCCTCGCGGACCCGTACTTCACCGACGCCGTCGCGAGCGGCCTGCCCGCGTGGCGCCGCATCGTGGCGGGCGCTGCCCAGAACGGCGTGCCCACGCCCGCGTTCTCCTCCTCGCTCGCGTACTACGACGGCGTCCGCGCCGAGCGGCTGCCCGCCGCCCTGGTGCAGGCGCAGCGCGACTTCTTCGGCGCGCACACCTACAAGCGTGTCGACCGTGAGGGCACGTTCCACACCGAATGGTCCGGCGACCGCACGGAGGCTGAGGCGTGAGGGGACTCCCCGCGGACAAGGGGCCGGTGGACGGCGGCGGGGAGCAGCCCGTCCCGGAGATGATGGTGGTGGGGGTCGGCGGCGACGTCGGGATGTACGCCCTGGTGCGCGCGTTCCACGAGCAGTACGGCACCCGCGCGGTGGTGCTGTCGAAGGTCGCCACCCGCGCGATGCAGGACTCGGCGATCGCCGAGAACGTAGTGGTGCCCGGCCTGGACGAGCTGGACGTGTTCCTCTCGACCCTCGAGGGCATCGCGCAGCAGCACCGGGACAAGGTGCTGGTGCTGCTCACCAACGCGGACTGGCACGTGCGCACCGTCATCCTGAACCGGGAGCGGCTGGAGGCGGCGGGCTACGTCCTGCCGTACCCGTCGCTGCCCGTCCTGGAGCAGGTCAGCAGCAAGGAGGGCTTCGCGGAGGTCTGCGACCAGCTCGGCATCCCGACGCCGCGCACGGTGGCGGTCGACGTCGCCAAGCTCGTGACCGACGGCGGCCGCGCCGCCGTGCCGGCCCTCGAGGTGGACCTCCAGTACCCAGTGGTCGGCAAGCCGTCCAACAGCGCCGAGTGGTACTACGTGGACTTCCCCGGCAAGGCGAAGATCCACCACATCGACTCCCGCGAGGAGCTCGACGTGATCCTGGGCCACCTCGCGGACGCCAAGTACCCGGGCACGTTCCTGGTGCAGGAGTTCATCCCGGGCGACGAGACGCAGATGCGGTCCCTGACTGCCTACCGCGACACGACGGGCGAGGTGACGCTCCTGGCCACCGGCCGGGTGCTGCTGGAGGAGCACACGCCGGGCACGCTCGGCATCCCGGCCGCGATCCTGGTCGAGGCGTACGACGACGCCATGGACGCCGCCACCCGGTTCCTCGACACGACCGGCTACGTGGGCTTCGCCAACTTCGACTACAAGCTGGACCCGCGCACGGGCGAGCACGTGTACTTCGAGGTCAACCCGCGCATCGGCCGGAACAACTACTACGTGACGGCGGGCGGGGCCAACGTGGCCCGCGTGCTCGTCGAGGACTGGGTGCTGCACCGCCCGATCCGCCCGATGCGGGCCGTGCACGAGGTGCTGTACACGGTTGTGCCGTTCGGCCTCCTGACGAAGTACGTCCTGGACCCGGAGCTCAAGAGCCGGCTCAAGGCGCTCAAGGCGAGCGGCAACGTGGTCAACCCCCTCAAGTACGACGCCGACTCCGGTCTCAAGCGCCGGCTCATCGTCGAGGGGATCACGCAGAACTACCGCCGCAAGTACGCGCAGTTCTACCCGGAGCCGACGGCGACCGGCTACTGACGCGGCCAGCTGCCCGCCGGGCCTGACCATGGGTACTTCTGCCCAGGTCACGGCCTTGCGGGCCGCGTGACGCGTCGGGAAACTGTGTGCTGCCCTGCCCGCCACTACCCAAGGAAACATCCAGCACATGTCGTTCATCGAGTCCGTCCGCACCTGCCTGCGCAAGTACGGCGTCTTCAGCGGGCGTGCGCGGCCCTCCGAGTACTGGTTCTGGCAGCTCGCGGTGGCGGTGGTGACCGCCGTCGTCTTCGGGGCGTTCATCGTCCCGGCGCTCATCACGATGGACCCGGTCACGCAGGAGCCGGGGGTGCTCGGGACGATCGGCTCGATCCTCTGGGTGGTCGTCCTGCTCGGGACGCTCGTGCCCAGCATCGCGGTAGCGGTCCGGCGCCTGCACGACACCGGCAAGTCCGGCTGGTTCTTCCTGCTGGGCTATGTCCCGTTCGTCGGCAGCATCATCATCATCGTGCTGGCCGCCCTTCCGGGCGAGATCGGGCCGAACCAGTTCGGCCCGGACCCCAAGGCGCAGGAGGCGCCTGCGCAGCCTGTGGTCGCGTACTGACAGAGGCACCTGGCACGGGGCGATCCGCACCTTCGGGTGACGGATCGCCCCGTCTCTTGTTGCCGGGCCGGCACCTCAAGCGCGCCGATGGGTACTTCTGCCCGGTTTTGGGTCTTGTGCACTGTGTGATGCATCGGGACAATATGTGCGCACTTGCTGGATATTTCCGGCACAACCCGTGAGAGAGGCTTCTTCCCGATGTCGTTCATCGAGTCCATCCGGACCGTGCTGTCCAAGTACGCAGTGTTCAGCGGACGCGCCCGGCGCTCCGAGTACTGGTGGTACGCCCTGGCCGTGACGATCGTCTCGGCGCTCCTGTACGTGGCGCTGGTCGTGCCGGGCCTCAGCGCGTACTCCGCGGCCATCATGGAGTACCAGACGGCCGCCGACGCGACAGCGCCGATCCCGGCCCTGCCCGGCTCCGTGGTCACCGGCTACCTGATCCTGTCGATCGTCAACCTCGCGCTGCTGCTGCCGGGCCTCGGCGTCACGGTCCGCCGCCTGCACGACACCGACCGGTCCGGCTTCTGGATCTTCTTCGCCCTGGTCCCGTTCATCGGCTCGATCATGCTGATCGTCTGGGAGGCGACCGCCGGCACCCCGGGCCCCAACCGCTTCGGCGCGGACCCCAAGGCCGTGGAGCAGGTGCCCGCCGTCTGACCTAACCTGAGCACGTGAACAGCCCCCGCCCCGTCCTCGTCGTCGGGGCGAGCGGGTACGTCGGCAGCCGGGTCGCACGCGGCCTGGCTGCCGACGGGCGCCCGGTGCTGGCGGCCGCACGCTCCCCGCTGGCCGACGTCGGGGACGGCGTCGTCCCCGTCCGGTACGAGACCGTCGCAGCACTGCCCGACGCCGTCCGCGCCGCCTGCACCCTGGCCGGCGCCCCGCTGCCCGGAGCCGTCGTGGCGTCGATCGGCGGCTGGCACAAGGGCGCCCTCCTGCTGGAGGCCGACCCGGACCAGTGGTCCGCGACGCTGTCCTCCCACCTCACCGCGCACCTCGACGCCGCACGCGCCCTCGTGCCGCTGCTCGCGCCGGGCGACCCGTACGTCGTGCTGAACGGCGCCGCGTCCCGCGAAGCCATGGCCGGCTCCGGCGCGATCAGCGTCACCGGGGCCGGGCTCGCGATGCTGGTGCAGGTGCTGCGCCTCGAGGCGGCCCAGGCGCCCGCCGGCGCCGTTCGCTTCCACGAGCTCGTCGTCGACCACGCCGTCTCGGGGGACGACCGCAACGAGGACCCGGCCCAGACCAGGACGCCGGCCCAGGTGGTCAGCGCCCTCGGCGAGCTGCTGGACCACGCCGACGCACCCGCCGTCGTGCACGTGTGACGTTGCTCTCGTGGCACGTCCGGTGAGCTGACCCGCCGGTAATCTTCTGCTTCGTGACAGTCGCCACCACCACTGACAGCCAGACCGTTGCGACCGCCCTGTGCGCGGTCCGACCGCAGGTCGCTGTCGACCGGCTCGTCACAGACCTGGTCCCCCCGCGCCACTTCGCGCAGGCCCGGTTCGCGACCTACCGCGCCAACCCGGCACACCCCAGCCAGGGCCGCGCGCTCGCCCGCCTGACGGAGATCGCCCAGCAGATCACGGCCCCGAGGCGCGGCCTGTTCGCCCGCCGCCAGGCCGCCCCGGCGGTCTACCTCGACGGCGGCTTCGGCGTCGGCAAGACCCACCTGCTCACCTCGCTCGCCCACGCCGTCGGCGAGGCGCTCGGCCCGGCCCTCGGAACGGGTAGTGCCGCGTACGGCACGTTCGTCGAGTACACGAACCTCGTCGGGGCGCTCGGGTTCCTCCCGACCGTCGAGGCCCTCGCCGCCAAGAAGCTGGTCTGCATCGACGAGTTCGAGCTCGACGACGCGGGCGACACCACGCTCATGTCCCGCCTCATGCGAGAGCTCGCCGACCGCGGCGTTGCGCTCGCCGCGACGTCGAACACGCTGCCCGGCGCGCTGGGCGAGGGCCGCTTCGCCGCGCAGGACTTCCAGCGCGAGATCAAGGCCCTGTCCGACCGCTTCGAGACCCTGCGGGTCGACGGCGAGGACTACCGCCACCGCGACGTCGTCACCGATCCCGAGCCGCTGACCGCTGACGAGGTCGCCGCCGCCGCGGCGCGGCCGGGCGCCACGCTCGACGCGTTCGACGACCTGCTCGCGCACCTCGCCACCGTGCACCCGAGCCGCTACGGCGCGCTGCTCGACGGCGTCTCCGTCGTCGCCCTGACCGGCGTGCACCCGGTGACGGCGCAGGCCGTCGCGCTGCGCCTCGTGGTGCTCGTGGACCGCCTCTACGACCGGGACGTGCCCGTGCTGCTCAGCGGCTCGGGGGACACCCGCGGCCTGTTCACCGAGGAGATGCTCACCGGCGGGTACCGCAAGAAGTACTACCGGGCGCTGTCCCGCCTGGGCGCGCTGGCCGAAGAGGGCCGCAAGCTCGTCTGACTCACCAAGGGGCGGGCTCAGCTCGCCGCGAGGCGCGCCTTCTCCGTCGCCACGTCGAAGTCGGCGGGCGGCCAGCCCAGGTCCAGCGACCGCAGGGCGCCGGTCAGCAGCTCGGTGACGGCCAGGCGCGCGTACCACTTCCGGTCCGCCGGCACGGCGTACCAGGGCGCCACCTTCGTGGACGTGCGGTCCAGCATCTCCTGGTACGCCGCCATGTACTCCGGGAGCTTCTTGCGTACGTCGATGTCGCCCGGGTTGTACTTCCAGTGCTTGTCCGGGCGTTCGAGCCGTCTGGCCAGGCGCCTCTTCTGCTCGTCGGGCGACACGAAGAGCGCCACCTTCACGATCAGGGTGCCCGACGCCGCGGCCTCGGCCTCGAACTCGTTCAGGGTTCGGTAGTGCTTGCGCCAGGTCTTCACCGGCTCCAGCCGGTTCACCCGGACTATCAGGACCTGCTCGTGGTGCGACCGGTCGAACACGCCGAGGTAGCCGGGGCGGGGGAGCGCGTTGCGGACCCGCCACAGGTAGCCGTGCTCCTTCTCCTCATCCGTGGGCACGCCGAACCCCCGGTGCATCACGCCCTGCGGGTCCACCATGCCGACGACGTGACTCACGATCCCGCCCTTGCCCGCGGTGTCCAGGCCCTGCAGCACTAGCAGCACGGACCGGTCGCCGCCGGTGCGGCCGTGCGCGAAGAGTTGCTCCTGCAGCTCGGCGAGCTCCTGGCCGCGTGTCGCCAGCAGCTGCTCGCCGTCGCTCCGCCTGCCGGTCCAGCCGGGCGTGGAGGCCTGGTCCATGGCGCCCAGATCGGCGCCACGCACCCAGCGCAGCGCTTCGTCCGCCGGGGTCTTCCACAGCTTGTCTGGCTTCTTTGCCATCGGGGTGCCACCTCTCCGTGCGACCGGCCAGCGCCGGTCCCAGACCCTCAGGCTCCCAGGTCAGGTCTCCGCGCGCAGCACGGCGGTCATCCGGGGCGGGACGGTCAGGGTGTCGCCGACCAGGCGGGTGGCGCCCGGCTCCCACGCGGCAGCCAGCTTGAACGCCGCGGGCAGCGGCGCATTGACCGCGCCCTCGCCGGGCCGCAGCAGGCTTCCCAGACGCAGGGCGGCGAGGCCGTGGCCCGTGTTGAGCAGGAACGCCAGGCTGCCCCGCAGCACCGCGATGACCGAGCGGTCGGCGGTGGACCGGATCTCCAGCGGGAGGTCCAGCTCGTCGGCGATGGCGCGGCGGATCGCGATCAGCTCGTGCGCCCAGCGGACCAGGCGCTGCTCGTTCTCGTTGCGCGGGACCACCGGGACGTGCACGGTGTCGAGGACCAGCGGGTTGCCCGCGAGGATGACGGTGGCGAGCACGCTGGCCCGGATGTCGACGTCGTCCACGCCGAGGAGCGCCGTGGCGGGGCTCTCCTCGCCCGCCCACGGGACCGTGAGCTGGGCGGCGGGGAGCCGGGTGATGTCCTCGACCACGCTCGCGCCGGCCCGGACCCGGTTGCGCCGCCCGCCGTTCTGGCGGGAGGCCCGGCGCACCGACGGGTGCACCAGGTCGGCGAGCATCTGCAGCGCCTGGATGTCCTCCGCCTTGCCCGGTCCGGACAGGATGCGGAGCAGGATCGTGGTGAGCCGGTCGCTCCTGCCCGGGCCGTCCACGAGGAGGCTGAACCGGCGCTCGAGCTGTTCGCCCATCCCGACTACGTAGTCCGCCAGCTCGCTGAGGAACGGGGTCGGCGAGCGGTCCACGAGCGCGTCGACGTCGAGCACGAGGCCGTCCACGTGGTACTCGCGCAGCCAGTGCCGGGCGTCGTCCACGAGGAAGTCGCGCGGGCCGCGGCTGCCGCTGCCGTCGAGGTTGATGCGGTCGCCCACGTAGTCGGTGCGGACCGTCGGCGCGGACGGGACCTTGCCGGCCCGCGTGCCGATCGACGGGACCTGGCCGGTACGGAGCTGGATGGGGCCGGTGCGCGGCCGGTCCAGCGGGACCTGCCCGGTCCGGGGGCGCATCGCCTGCAGGGCGTACTCGCCCGCGTCGCCGCCGCTCCGCTGGGCACGCGGTCGGCCGCCGCCGCCCGTGAGGTACGGGCCGTAGGCCTCCAGGCCGAGCTCGTCGGCCACGGCCCAGCGGTAGGGGATGTCCAGCACGACGGCGAGGCCCGCGGCGTGCGCGGCGTCGACGAAGCGCTGCAGCGCGCGCGGGCCGCCGTACGGCTCGTGCACGGAGTAGAGGCGCACGCCGCGGGCGGGGCCGCGTGCGGGGTCGAACGCGGCGACGGGCGCGAGCTCCACGCCGTGCACCCCGAGCTCGGCGACCGTGGGCAGCAGCTCCACCGCGGCGTCCAGGGTGCCCTCCGGCGTGAACGTCTCGATGTCCACGTGCATGAGCACGCTCGTGGTGAGGTCGGGCGGGGACCACGTGCCGTCGGACCACTCGAAGGCCGGGTCGAAGACTCTGGTGGGCCCGTGGATGCCCTGCGGCAGCCACACGCTGCGCGGGTCGGGCAGCAGGGGCCCGCCGTCGACGGAGTAGCCGTAGTCGGTGCCGTGCCCGAGCACGCTGTCGGCGCCCCAGTACCCGGGCTCGCCGGCGCCCACGAGGCGCAGCGGCATGTGCTCGGGCTCCTCGTAGGGGTCGTACGGCACGAGCACCTCGATGATGCGCGCACGCGGCGCCCACACCACCGGTCTGGGCCCAGGCACAGGCATGTCAGGCCCTGGTCGGGGCGGCGGTGTGGTCCCTCCGGCTCCACTCCTCGGTCCGGTCACGGCCGACAGCCTAGCCCGGTGTTCCGGATGGGCGAGTCAGTACGACGACGCTGCGACCCGTCACCGTGAGACCGGTACCAGCATCGAGCACCGTCCCCGGCTCGGCGCTGCCGTCGGTGTCCAGGACTACCGTCCAGGCCGTCCCGTAGGCGCTGGGCGGCAGCGTGAAGCCCAGGGCCTCGGAATGGGCGTTGAGCAGCAGCAGGAACGAGTCGTCGACCACCGCCTCGCCCCGTCCGCCGGTCTCCGTGATCGCGTCCCCGTTGAGGAAGACGGTCACCGTCCTGGCGTACGACTGGTGCCAGTCCTTGTCGTCCATGCGCGCGCCGGTGAGGTCGAGCCACTCGATGTCCGCCGGCCCGCCGGCGGCCTCGTGCGCGACCTTCCCTTCGAAGAACCGGCGGCGGTGCAGGATCGGGTGGTCGCGGCGCAGCCGGACGGCCTTCCGGGCGAAGTCCAGCAGCGCGGCCCGCTCGTCGTCGAGCCCCTTGGGGCCGCCCCAGTCCATCCAGGTGAGCTCGTTGTCCTGGCAGTAGGCGTTGTTGTTGCCCTGCTGGGTGCGGCCGAGCTCGTCGCCGTGCGCGATCATCGGCACGCCCTGGCTCAGCATCAGCGTGACCAGGAGGTTGCGGCGCTGCCGGGCGCGCAGCTCGGTGACCTCCGGGTCGTCGGTGGGCCCCTCGACGCCGGCGTTCCAGGACCGGTTGTGGTTCTCGCCGTCCTTGTTGTCCTCGAGGTTGGCCTCGTTGTGCTTCTTGTCGTACGCCGTGAGGTCGGCGAGCGTGAAGCCGTCGTGGGCCGTGACGAAGTTGATGGACGCGCTGGGCATCCGGCCGCTGTGCTCGTACAGGTCGCTCGACCCGGTCAGCCGGGAGGCGAACTCCGGCAGCGTGGCCGGCTCGCCGCGCCAGAAGTCGCGGACCGTGTCGCGGTAGCGGCCGTTCCACTCGGTCCACAGCGGCGGGAAGCCGCCCACCTGGTAGCCGCCGTCGCCCAGGTCCCACGGCTCGGCGATCAGCTTGACCTGGGAGATCACCGGGTCCTGGTGCACGATGTCGAAGAACGCGCTCAGCCGGTCGACCTCGTGGAACTGGCGGGCCAGGGTGGCCGCCAGGTCGAAGCGGAACCCGTCGACGTGCATCTCCTCCACCCAGTACCGCAGCGAGTCCATGATCAGCTGCAGGACGGCGGGGGAGCGCATGAGCAGCGAGTTGCCCGTGCCGGTGGTGTCGAAGTAGTGGGCCTCGTCGCCGTCGACCAGGCGGTAGTAGGCGGCGTTGTCGACGCCGCGGAAGCCCAGGGTCGGGCCCAGGTGGTTGCCCTCGGCGGTGTGGTTGTAGACGACGTCGAGCAGCACCTCGATGCCCGCCTGGTGCAGCGCCTTGACCATGGCCTTGAACTCCATGACCTGCTCGCCGCGCCTGCCGTAGCCCGCGTACCCGTTGTGCGGGGCGAAGAACCCGATCGTGTTGTAGCCCCAGTAGTTCGTCAGGCCCTTTGCCGCCAGGGACGGGTCGGTGACGAACTGGTGCACGGGCATGAGCTCGATCGCGGTGACGCCCAGGCTGGTCAGGTGGTCGATCACGGCCGGGTGGGCGAGCCCCGCGTAGGTGCCGCGCAGCTCGTCCGGCACGTCCGGGTGGCGCATCGTGAGGCCCTTGACGTGCGCCTCGTAGATCACGGTCTCGTGGTACGGCGTGTCCGGCGGGCGGTCGTGGCCCCAGTCGAAGAACGGGTTGACCACCACGGAGACCATGGTGTGGCCCAGGGAGTCGGCCGGGTCCGGCGTCGTGCCCGTCGTGGCCTGCTTCACGTCCGAGAACGGGTAGGAGAACAGGGACGGGTCGCCGTCGAGGTCGCCGTCCACGGCCTTGGCGTACGGGTCCAGGAGGAGCTTGGCCGGGTTGCAGCGGTGGCCCGACGCCGGGTCGTACGGTCCGTGCACCCGGTACCCGTACCGTGTACCGGGGCCGACGCCGGGCAGGTAGACGTGCCAGACGTGCGCGTCGGTCTCGGTGACCTCGATGCGGGTCTCGGTGTCGTCGTCCGTCAGGAGGCACAGCTCGACCCGTTGTGCGACGGACGAGTAGAGCGCGAAGTTGGTGCCCGTACCGTCGAATGTCGCGCCGAGCGGATAGGGGCGCCCAGGCCAGGTCTGCATCGGACGATCATCACACCCCGGCGGGGTACGTGGGGGGAGATCTGCGTGCTGGGCGTGCCGTCGTGGTGGAGGCTTGGCGGTGATTCGAAATACTGTGCCAAGCGGATGCACGAAGGCCCGATTTGCTGCGAGAATGAGACCATGATCACGGGGGAACCCCAGTCCGCCACTCCTGCCGCTGCGACCGACACCGCCGACGCTGCCGATTCGGTCCCGACCGACCTGATCGACGAGTCGAATGCTTCCTACGCACACATCGCGCCGCCGGCCGTCCGCCGCGCCGCAACCCGTCGCGGCCTGCTCGGTGGTGGAGACGTCTCCAAGGCACCGCGCAACCTCGCCGGCTGTGAGCTCGACCCGATCTCGGGGGCCTCGAGCGGCGTGTCCTGGGACGACCCGGACGAGCTCTGACAGCAGGGGCCGTCGACGTCGGCCGGCGGCGTGCGGACCCGCCTCTCAGCGGGGCAGCCGCCCCGGGTCCACGGGGATGAGGCGCGGCATGCCCGCGGGCGCAACCTGGCTCAGCGCCAGGTAGCGAGCCTCGGCCCGGTGCAGGCGGATGTGCTCGTCGAGCGACCACTGCGGCCCGTTCGTCAGCGTCATGCCGCAGGAGCAGTCGATCTCCTCGCGGTCGCCGGGCAGGTGCCGCACCAGGCCCACGGTGACGTGGGAGGCACGGGCATCGGCCTTGGCGCGGTGCATCGCGGCGCTCACGGGAGCATGTTCGGTCACGCCCGCCACATTAGTTGAGTGCTGGATATCTGTTGGTCAGGGCCGCCCTGACCAACAGATATCCAGCACTCAGCGAGCGAGTGCTCAGACCAGGGTGCGGTCCAGGGCCTGGAGGACGTCGTCCAGGAGGTCCGTCACGTCTTCCAGGCCTACCGACAGGCGGACGATCGACGGCGACACCTCGGCCTCCGTGCCACGCACCGACGCGTGCGTCATCTCGCTCGGGTAGTTGACCAGCGACTCCACGCCGCCGAGCGACTCGGCGAGCAGGAAGACCCGCGTCGACTCGGCGAACGTGCGCGCGGCGCGCTCCCCGCCCGCGAGGTCGAGCGAGATCATGCCGCCGAACCGCGACATCTGGTGCGCGGCGATCTTGTGGCCCGGGTGGTCGGGCAGCCCGGGGTACAGCACGCGGGCCACCGCCGGGTGGTGCACCAGGCGCTCCGCGAGGGTCTGGGCGGTCTCGGAGTGGCGCTGCATCCGCACCGAGAGCGTCTTGATGCCGCGCGTGGTGAGGAACGCGTCGAACGGGCTGGACACCGCCCCCGCGGCGAACTGCACGTAGCGCACCTGCTCCGCGAGCTCGTCGGCGCCGTTCGCCACGACGACGGCCCCGCCGACGACGTCCGAGTGCCCGCCGAGGTACTTCGTCGTGGAGTGCACCACGACGTCGGCGCCGAGGTCGAGGGGGCGCTGGAGGGCGGGCGAGGCGAACGTGTTGTCGACGACCAGGAGCAGCCCCGCCTCGTGCGCCAGCTCGGCCAGCGCGGGGATGTCGCTGATCTTCATCAGCGGGTTCGACGGCGTCTCGACCCACAGGATCTTCGACTCTGGCCGCACCGCTGCGCGCACGGCGTCGAGGTCGGCCGTGTCGACGGTCGTGTGCGCCACGCCGCTGCGCCCGTGGATCGTGCGGACGAGGCGGTGCGTGCCGCCGTAGACGTCGTTCGGCACGAGCACGTGGTCGCCGGGCGCGAGGACCGCCCGCAGGAGCGCGTCCTCCGCGGCGAGGCCGGAGGCGAACGAGATTCCCTGCGCCCCGCCCTCGATCGCCGCGAGCTGCTCCTCGAGCGCGGTGCGCGTGGGGTTGCCGCCGCGCGAGTACTCGTACCCGTTGCGCAGCCCGCCGATGCCGTCCTGCGCGTAGGTGGAGGTGACGTGGATCGCGGGGATCGCGTCGCCCGTCGTCGGGTCGGGGTTCTGTCCCGCGTGGATCGCCAGCGTGTCGAACCGGCTCGGTCGTGCGTCGTTCATGATCTCTCTCTTCGAAGTAGTGGGGCGGTTCAGACCGCGAGGTAGTCGAGCAGGTCGGAGCGGGAGACCACGCCGAGCGCCTTGCCGCCGTCGGTCACGAGCAGAGCGGTCTCGTCGGCGAGCGCGGCGCGCAGCGTCCCGACAGGCTCGTTGACGCCGACGAGCGGCAGGGGCCGGCCGATGAGCCCGCCGACCTCGTCGGACAGGTTCACCTTGCCCGCGAACACGCCGTCGAGCAGCTCGTCCTCGTGGACGGCGCCCGCGATCTCGCCGAGCACCACCGGCGGTTCCGCGGTGAGCACGAGCAGCTGCGAGACGCCGGAGCGCGTCATCCGGTCGATCGCCTCCCGCACCGTGTCGGTCCTGTGCACGTAGAGCACCGGCGGGGTGCGGTCCGCCTTGGCGGCCAGCACGTCGGCGACGGTGTGGCCCTCGATCGCGGGCGAGAACCCGTAGGACCGCATCCAGGCGTCGTTGAAGATCTTGCCGAGGTAGCCGCGGCCGCCGTCGGGCAGCAGGACCACCACTACGTCGTCGGGGCCGAGGTCGCGCGCGGCCCGGAGGGCGGCGACGACGGCCATGCCGCTCGACCCGCCCACGAGGATGCCCTCCTCCCGCGCGAGCCGCCGGGTCATCGCGAACGACTCGGCGTCGCTCACCGCGATGACCTCGTGCGGCACGCTCGGGTCGTAGGCGGTCGGCCAGAAGTCCTCGCCGACACCCTCGACGAGGTACGGGCGGCCGGTGCCGCCCGAGTAGACCGACCCCTCGGGATCGGCACCGACGATACGCACCCGGTCGTCCGAGACCTCGCGCAGGTACCGGCCCGTGCCCGTGATCGTGCCGCCCGTGCCGACGCCCGCGACGAAGTGCGTCACCTTGCCATCTGTGTCCCGCCAGATCTCGGGACCGGTGGTCTCGTAGTGCGAGCGGGGACCGTTGGGGTTCGAGTACTGGTCGGGCTTGAAGGCGCCGGGGATCTCGCGCACCAGCCGGTCGCTCACCGAGTAGTACGACTCGGGGCTGTCCGGCGCCACCGCCGTGGGCGTCACCACTACCTCGGCGCCGTACGCCGTGAGCACGTTGCGCTTGTCCTCGCCCACCTTGTCGGGCAGGACGAAGACGCACCGGTAGCCGCGCTGCTGGGCGACGAGCGCGAGGCCGACCCCGGTG
Source organism: uncultured Actinomycetota bacterium (assembly GCA_963850545.1). Lineage (GTDB taxonomy): Bacteria > Actinomycetota > Actinomycetes > Actinomycetales > Cellulomonadaceae > Promicromonospora. The sequence continues at coordinate 423,186 of CAWKLP010000001.1, forward strand.
TTGCCCGACGTGGGCTCGACGATGGTCCCGCCCGGCCGGAGCTTGCCCTCGCGCTCGGCCGCGTCGATGATGCGGCCCGCTATGCGGTCCTTGGACGACCCGCCGGGGTTCAGGTACTCGAGCTTCACGAGCACGGTCGCGCTGGTCACGCCCTCGGTCACCCGGTGGAGCCGGACGAGGGGCGTGTTGCCGACTAGGTCAACGACAGAATTGGCGTACTGCACCTGTTTCTCTTCCTGTTTCTGGGCGCGCTGCGATGCGCGCGGACAACTGACGGACCTGCATCGAGGATTGTCAGCGACAGCAACAGGAGAGTGCGAGCACGTCGCAACTGTAGCGGCGCGACACGCTCAGTGCGAGTGCGCGATGCCCAGCTCGTGCATGCGCTCATGTTCCTCACGGTCCTTCATGCGCTGCGCTATGCGCGCCTGGACCTCAGCGCGGCGCAGCGGCGGCACGGTCTTCGGCGGCTGACGGCGCTCCGGCAGCGTGTCGAGCAGGCGCGTCACGATCTCCGCGATCTCCTGCGTGGCCTGCTCCACCGGCTCGCGGGTGGCATCGCTGACCTTCGTCACGCCCGTGACCTTGCGCACGAACTGCAGGGCCGCAGCTGTGATCTCATCGGAGGTCGCGGCCGGTTCGAGGCCGCGCAGCGTGGTGATGTTTCGGCACATGCTCCGACCGTACGCCGCTCAGTGGTCGTCCTGCAGGGCCTTCTTCACCGGGATGGTCGCAGCGAGCGCGGCCGCCACCACCGCCACGCCGCAGCCGAGCAGGACCGCCACCCGGAAACCGGCCTCGGTCGGGAGGGTGTGGTCGCCGAACGAGGTGCTCATGCGGGCCAGCACGACGCCGATCACGGCGGCCGACGTGGAGGTGCCGATGGAGCGCATCAGGGCGTTGAACCCCTTAGCCGCCGCCTTCTCGGTGGCGGGGACGGAGCCGAGGATGAGCGCGGGCATCGCGCCGTAGGCGAACCCCACGCCCGCCGAGGCGACGAACGCCGTGACCGTGAGGCCCACGAGGGTGTCCATGGCGAGCGTGGAGAGCCCGTAGCCCAGCGACATGATCAGGCCGCCGAGGACGAACGTCGTCTTGGGCCGCGTGCCCGGGTGACGCGGGCGCCGACCGGCGACATCAGGGTCATCGCGATGCCGGACGGCGCCATCCAGAGGCCCATCTCCAGCATCGACTGGCCCAGGCCGAACCGGGTCTCGGTGGGCGCCTGCATGAGCTGGGGCAGGATCAGCGACTGCGCGTACATCGCGAAGCCGACCAGGATCGAGGCCAGGTTGGTGACCAGCACGGCGGGCCGCGCGGTGGTGCGCAGGTCCACGAGGGCGGCCGGCGTGCGCAGCTCCCACCAGCCCCAGGCCAGGAGCACGACGACGGAGCCGCCGAACAGCCCCAGCACGAGCGGGCTCGCCCAGCCCCACTCGGCACCCTTGGAGATCGCGAGCAGCAGGGCCACCAGGCCGGCGGCGAGCCCGAGCACGCCTACGTAGTCGAACGGGATCCGGACCCTGGCCTGCTGGGCCGGGGCGGGATCGCCCGCCAGATGATCACACCGATGACGACGGCGGACACCGCGATCAGCCAGAACAGGAAGCGCCAGCTCGAGAACTGCGCGACGGCGGCCGCGAACGGCAGGCCGAAGGCGCCGCCGATGCCGAGCGACGAGCTCATCAGGGAGATCGCTCCCGCGGTGCGCTCCTTGGGCAGCAGGTCGTGGAGCATGCTGATCCCGAGCGGGATGAAGCCGGTGGCCAGGCCCTGCAGCCCGCGGCCGACGACCATGACGGGGACAGTGGTCGCCACCGCGCACACCGCGGAGCCGAGGGCAAGCGGCAGCAGGGACAGCAGGAGCATCTTCTTCTTGCCGTACAGGTCGCCCAGCCGCCCTGAGACGGGGGTGCAGACGGCGCCGACGAGCAGCGTGATCGTGATGATCCAGGAGGTGTCCGACGCCGGGGCGTCGAAGATGGTCGGCAGCGAGGCGATGATCGGGACCACGAGGGTCTGGGTCATCGCGACCACGATCCCCCCGATCGCGAGGACGGCGACCATGCGGTTCGGGCGGATCGCCGGAGCGGTGGCCCCGCCGTCGGCCAGTGGTGCGGGGCGGGACGAGGTGGTCGTCACGAGTCTCCTCGGAATGGTTGTTGTGCATCATGCACATTAGGTCGCTGGGCTCAGGATGTCATACGTTGTGCACGATGCATAGGCGCCAGTCGGCGCGTGAGACCGGAGGTAGACGATGACGTCCCCGATCAACCGGATCGAGTACGAGGCCATGCTGTTCGGGCGCCACCTGGTGATGCTCCCGACGGGCCGCTCGCGCCGTAAGGGCGGCCGCCTCGACCAGAGCGCGTACACCCTGCTCAGCCTGCTCGACGCCGGAGGACCGGCCAGCCTCTCCGAGCTGGCGGTCGCCACCGGCCTGGACGTCTCGACGCTCAACCGGCAGACGGCCGCGCTGCGGCGCGCCGGGCTCGCGGAGCGCTTCGAGGACCCCGAGGGCGGGCAGGCGCGCAAGCTCCGGCTGTCCGACGACGGCCGTCAGGTGCTCACCGAGGAGCGCGAGGCGAGCCAGGCGCTGCTCGCCGACCTGCTCGCCGACTGGCCGGAACAGGACCGGACCGACCTCGCGGAGCTCCTCGGCCGCTACAACCGGGTGATCGAGGATCGCTCCGGGCGGCACTGGCCACGTCCGTGAGGCGGTCGCGGGCGCCGAGCACAGCAGTTGCTGCCATGAACGCTGGCTGCTTGGCAGCAACCGCTGTGCTCGATGGCGGGGGTTGATCTTGGCGTGCAGGTCCGGCCGTGCGGCAGGGTAGGCGCATGCACTCTCTGCGCGAGCCCGCCGCCGAGCCCGCTACAGAGCCCGCCACCCAGAACAACGAGACCGAGGCCTGATGCGCTGCTCCGTGAACGTCCCCAACTTCGGCGACTTCGCCGACCCCCGCGCCGTCGCGGCCGTGGCCCGGGCCGCCGAGGACGCCGGCTGGGACGGCCTGTTCGTCTGGGACCACGTGGTGCACAACAAGGCGATGCGTCGCGGCTTGCCGTTCGGCGACCCGTGGATGCTGCTGACCGCCGCGGCGCTCGCGACGTCGAGCATCCGGCTGGGCACCCTCGTCACCCCCGTGGCCCGGCGCCGCCCCGAGCAGCTCGCCCGGCAGGTCGCGACGCTCGACGCCGTGAGCGGCGGCCGCGTGGTCTTCGGCGCGGGCCTGGGCGGGCCGATCGAGGACGAGTTCGGCAGCTTCGGCGACGAGACGGACCCGGTGGTGCTCGCGGAGAAGCTGGACGAGGGGCTCGGCCTGCTCGGCCGCTACTGGGCGGGGGAGCGCGTCGACCACGACGGCGCGCACTACTGGGTGCAGGACGTGGAGATTCTCCCGGCGACGGTGCAGCAGCCCCGGCCGCCGGTGTGGGTGGGCGGCTTCTGGCCGAACCGCCGGCCGTTCCGGCGTGCGGCCCAGTGGGACGGTGTCGTGCCGCTGTTCGCGTCCGGGCACGGCGCCCCGCCGACGCCGGACGAGGTGCGGGAGGTTGCCGCGTACATCGCCGAGCACCGGGTGGTGGACGGCCCGTTCGACGTCGTCGTCGGTGGGCTGACGACGCCGGAGGCGGCGGCCGACGTCGTCGGGCCGCTGGCCCGGGCCGGGGCGACCTGGTGGGACGAGCGCGGCCGGTACGCGTCGCCGGACCTGCACTCCCTGGCGTCGGTGCTGCGCCGCGTGGAGGCGGGGCCGCCCCGGCCCTGAGGTTCGACCTGCCGTTGAACCTGAGGTTCGACCTGAGCCTCAGCTGTCCTGCACCGCGCTGCCCCAGCGTGCGATGTCCTCGTCGGTCACCTCCACCGGACCGGTGGCCGGCTGGGTGATGCGGATGTGGTTGCCGAACGGGTCGCGCAGCGCGCAGTCGATCCCGTACGGCTGCTCGACCGGCTCCTCGGTGAACTCGACGCCCTTGGCGCTGAGCTCGGCGTAGGTACGGCGGCAGTCGTCGGTGATGAGGACGCACGCGACCCCGAGCGCGCCCTTGGTCAGCAGGTCCTTGACCTGGGCCGCGACGTCCTCGCTCAGCGAAGGGGGGCCGGGCACCTCGAGGAGCAGGTGGCGGTCGGGATCGGCCGGCAGGGAGATGGTCAGCCAGCGCATGAAGCCCATGTCGACGTCGTTGCTGACGGTGAAACCGAGCTTGCCGACGTAGAAGTCGAGGGCTTCGTCCTGATCGATGACGGTCACGGCCGTGATGGAGATGTTCTTGAACATGTCGACCACGCTACGGCGGCTCTGGTGCGGTGCGCTTCTCCGAATCTGCTCAGCTCCGAATCTGCTCAGCCGGCGGGCCGCATCCAGCTCTTGGTGAAGCAGACGGGGGCCGCGACCGGTCGCGTGCGGCGCCGGTACTCGCTCGGCGAGACGCCGACGATGTCACGGAAGGTGCGGCTGAACGTCCCGAGGCTGTTGGACCCGACCATCAGTGCGACGTCGGTCACGGGGTTCGCGGTGTCGCGCAGCAGCGCCATCGCGCGCTCGATCCGGCGCCGCTGCAGGTAGCGGTGCGGTGTCTCCCCGAACGTGGCCCTGAAGCTGCGGCTGAAGTGCGACGGCGAGACATGAGCGATGTGGGCCAGCGCGGGCACGTCCAGCGGCCGTCCGTAGTCGCGGTCGATGGCGTCGCGGGCCCGCAGCAGCCGACGGTTGTCCCGCTCGCGTGGGGACATCGCCTGGCCCGCCGCCGGGCGGCTCATCGTGCCGGAGGTCACGCGGTCAGCCTACGGCGCGGGCTGTGTGCCGCCGAGGAACACTGCGTACCCGTCCAGGAGGCGGGCCAGGCCGAACTCGAACAGCGAGTCGAGGGTGAGGTCGATGTCCGTCGACGTGGCCGCCGCGAGGTTCGGGTAGCGACGCGGGTCCGCGATGGCCTGGAGGTCGGGCAGGGTCCGGTCCATCCACTCCTCGTCGGTCAGGCCGTCGTCCTTCCGGGCCAGCACCGCGGGCTCGATGCCCACCCCGAGGCCACGCACGAGCTGGAAGACCGACACCGCCAGGTGCATGCGGGTCTCGAGGTCGAGGGGCCGGCCCGGGATCCCGCTGAACGCGGCCAGCAGCGCCTCGGTGTGTGCCAGCCCGTGCGGCACCACCTGCGGGCGGGTCATCGACATGATGTGCGCGGCCCACGGGTGGCGCTGGAACGCGGCCCACATCGTGCGGGCGCACGCCTCGGCGCGGGCGCGCCAGTCGTCCGGCAGCGGGTTCGGGAGGGGCGACTGGGCGTAGACGGTGTCGAGCATGCGGGTGAGCAGCTCCTCGCGGCTCCGGATGTGGCGGTAGAGCGACATCGTGGGGATGCCCAGGTCGGTCGCTATGCGCCGCATCGACAGCCCGCCGAGCCCCTCGGCGTCGGCCATCGCCATGGCGGCGCGGACGACGTCGGCGACGGTCGGTGCGCTCGGGGTGCCGGTAGCCGCCGCCCCCGCGGCGACGACCGTGCCGACCCCGCGCCGCACCTCAACGAGCCCGTCTCGGCGCAGCGCGTCGAGGACGCGGCTCGCGGTCGCCATGGCGACGCCGTGCTCGGCGACGATGCGGCGCGTGGACGGGACAGGGTCGCCCGCGGCGAGCTCGCCCGACCGGATGCGGGCCCGGATCTCGTCGGCGATCCGCTCGTAGGTGGTGGTCATCTCGGCTCCCTGTACTAGTGCACGTCCTGGGCGTTACCGGTGCACTATGCCACGCCGTTTCGACGGCGGGATCGGTGCACTAGGCGCTGTACTACCTGGTGGTTTACCCAGCATAGGGCGCTGCGTACGGTGTACGAAACGTCAGCCCGAACACCACTCGAACCACAGGGAGCAGCCATGACCCACGTACTCGTCTCCGGCGCCAGCGTCGCCGGGCCCGCCCTCGCCTTCTGGCTCCGCCGGTACGGCTATCGACGTCACGGTGGTCGAGCGCGCGCCCGCGCCCCGGCCGGGCGGCCAGGGCATTGACGTGCGCGGCGCCGCCCGGACCGTCCTGGACCGGATGGGCATCACCGACCAGGTGCGCGCCGCCCACACCGGCGTCCGCGGGATCGCCTACCTCGACGCCGCCGGCCGGCGCGGGATCGAGCTGCCGGCCGAGATGTTCGGCCACTCGGGCGGCGTGATCGCCGACATCGAGATCCTGCGCGGCGACCTCATGCGCATCATCATGGACGCCGCAGACGGCGTCGAGTACGTCTTCGACGACACGATCACGGCGCTCGAACAGCTGCCGGACGGCGTCGAGGTCACCTTCGAGCGGTCCGCACCCCGGCGGTTCGACGCCGTGGTCGGGGCGGACGGCGTCTTCTCCACGACGCGGCGCCTCGCGTTCGACGGCGCGTGGCAGGCGATCGACTCCGGGTACCACCGCGCGGTGTTCACCGCCGAGAGTGCCCAGGAGTCCGGCCGGGACTCCTGGGGCCTGGACGGCTGGGAGCTCCTGTACTCGATGCCGAAGGGCAACGGAGTCGGCGGGCGCAACGTGCTGCTGTACCCGGCGCACGGCGGAGCACGCGGGATGGTCCACTTCGCGGGCGACCCGGTCGACTACGACCGGCGCGACATCGCCGGGCAGAAGCAGCTGGTCGCCGACGTCCTGGCCGGCGAGGGCTGGGAGGTGCCGCGCCTCCTGGACGCCATGTGGCGCGCCGACGACTTCTACTTCGACCGGCACGTGAAGATCGAGATGCCGTCGTGGCACCGCGGCCGGGTGGCGCTCCTGGGCGACGCCTGCACGGCGGGCTCGGTCGGCATGGGCACCTCGCTGGCGCTGGTGGGGGCGTACGTGCTGGCGGGCGAGCTCGCCCGGGCCGACGGCGACCCCGCGGCCGCCTTCGCCGCGTACGAGGCGAAGGTGCGCCCCTACGCCGCCGTCAACATGAAGCAGCTCCCGGGTGGGGCGCGGGGGTTCCTGCCGCCGACGGCGTTCGAGATCAAGGCGCGGACGCTGGTCATGGGGGCGATGCTGCGCACGCCGCTCGCCCGGCTGGTCATGGGCGGTATCGACAAGGCGGTGGACGCGATCGACTTGCCGGACTACGCGGCCCTGACGGTGCGCTCAGGCAGCTGACCAAGGTTCAGCAGGCCGCGGGCGGCCGTTATAGGGCCGGTTGTGGTCGTCCAGAGCCTGCTGAACCTGGCTCAGCCCTGAGCGCGGCCTTGACGGCGGGATTCGTTAAGTGATTTAGTCACTTCCCATGACTCAAGGTAGAGCCTCGTTCTCGGAGCGGCTCGCGGACGACATCGTCTCGCTGATCCGCTCCGAGAGCCTCGGGCCGGGCGACGTGCTCGAGTCCTCCCGCGACCTGGCCAAGCGCTTCGCCGTCACCACGCCGACCGTCCGGGAGGCCCTGCGGCGGCTCGAGGCCACCGGTGTGATCGAGCTGCGGCACGGCTCCGGCACCTACATCGGCCCGGGCCTGGAGCGGTCGGTGCTGGCCAACCCGCACCGGCCGCACATCACGCGTTCCTCGGTGATCGAGCTCGTCGAGGCGCGCCTCGTGATCGAGCCCGGGATCGCCGCGCTCGCCGCGAGCGCCCGCGACGCCGCCGGCCTGCAGCGTCTGGAGGCCGCCACGGCCACGGCGCTGCAGCCGCCGGTGCACGGGTTCCGCCCGGCGCTCAACTTCCATGTCGAGCTGGCGGCGGCGTCGGGCAACGGCCTGCTGCGTGAGACGGTCGAGGCGCTGCTGCACGTGCGCGCAACGGAGCAGACCGAGATCCGGTTCCGGTACGACGACCGCCGCCGGGACCACGCCGAGCACCTCGAGATCCTGGGCGCGGTGCGGGACGGCGACGGTGCGGCCGCCGAGCGGCTCACGCGGGCGCACCTGACCACGATCCGGGAGTCGCTCGAGGCCGCCGACTTCGGCCAGGAGGCGCCGTGACCGCGCCGGACCGGCTCGCGGAGATGACCACCCTGGACGCCGCCGACGCCGTCGCGCGGGGCACTATCGTGCTGATCCCGGCCGGTGCGCTGGAGCAGCACGGCCCGGGCATGGCGCTCGGGACCGACCTGGTGCGTGCCGAGGCCGTCGTGGCGCAGGTCGCCTCGAACCTGGCGGGCCGGGTGGTCGTGGGACCGTCGATCCCCGTGGGGGTGTCGCCGCACCACATGGCGTTTCCCGGCACGGTGACCCTGACGACGGGCACGTTCGCCGCCGTCGTGCGGGAGTACGTGACGAGCCTGTACCGGCACGGCTGGACGCGGTTCCTGGTCGTCACCGGACACGGCGGCAACAACGCGACGCTGACCACCGTGGCGCAGGACCTGCTCGTCTCCCATCCTGGCATCCAGCTCGCCTGGTCGCCCCTGACCTCGCTGGCGGGCGACGCCGTCGCCGCCATGGGGCCGAGCGCGGTGCCACGGGCACTCCGGCGAGGCGGAGACCGCGCAGATGCTGCACATCGCACCCCACCTGGTGCACACCGACCGTCTCGAGCCGGGCACCACTACCCCGGACCAGCTCGACGACGTCTCCCGGACGGCGCGCCACCACGCGCAGCCCGCACTGACCCTGCCCGTACGACCGGCTCAGCCCCAACGGCGTGCTCGGCGACCCCCGCCGCGCGACCGCCGAGGACGGCGCCGCGATCGTGAAGGCCGTCGTCGGCCGCATCACGACCTTCCTCGAGGAGTGGCTGGCCGCGTAGGGCCGACACCTTCCACCACCGTTCCTGAAACCCTCGACGCACCTGGCCCGCCAGGTGTCCGTTCCGTCATGCCCGCTCACGCGCGGGCTGGCACACCGAAAGGACTCGCATGTCAACGACGACAGCATCACCTCCAGACCGCACATCGACCCGGGATGTCCGACGGCGGCCCGGCCGCCGCGCGGCGCTCCTGACCGCGCTGGCGCTCGCGGTCTCCGGCCTGGCCGGACCGATCGGCGCCGCGCCGGCGTCCGCCGTACCCGCGCTGCCCGACGCTGCGACGTCGCCGTCGGGCAGCGTGACCCAGACCGCCGCCAACGGTTCCGCCTGGTCCGACGGGTGCGGGACCGACCCGGGCCAGGAGCCCGGGAGCAGCGTGCTGCGCACGCTCACCAGCGGCGGGCGCGAGCGGACCGTCCAGCTGCACCTGCCGGACGGGTACCGCAGCGACCGGGCCTGGCCCGTCGTGCTCGTGTTCCACGGCCGGGGCAACACGGGCGCGGGCACCGAGGCGTTCTCGGGGCTGGACGCCCTGCCCGCGATCGTGGCCTACGGCAACGGCGTGATCGGCACCGGCGACGGCGACCGGCAGGCCTGGGAGGGCGCGCCCTACTCCGCACCCGGGGTCGACGACGTCGCCTACACGAACGACCTGCTGGACACCCTCGAGTCGGACCTGTGCGTGGACACGCGGCGCGTGTACGCGACCGGCAAGTCCAACGGCGCGGGCTTCACCGGGATCCTGGCGTGCGAGCTCTCGGACCGGATCGCCGCGATCGCGCCGGTCGCGGCCGCGCTGTACGGGACCGGGCACCCGGCCTGCGACCCGGAGCGTCCGGTGCCCGTGATCAGCTTCCACGGCACCGAGGACGCCACCATCCCGTACGGCGGCGACGCCGAGCGCGGGCCTGCCCGGCGATCCAGGACTGGGTCGGCGGCTGGGCCGAGCGGAACGGGTGCGCCACCGGGCCCGACTTCGAGGCGACCGCCGGGGACGTGACGACCTACCGCTGGTCCGACTGCGACGCCGGCGCCGAGGTCACGCACGTGGCGGTGCTCGGCGGCGGCCACACCTGGCCGGGGGAGGACAGCTACTCCGGCGGCGGGTACGCCACGCACAGCATCGAGGCCCACGAGGTGATGTGGGACTTCCTGCGCTACGAGCGGCTTCCGGCCCGGTTCCTCTGCGGGGACGCCGGGCACGGGGTGGCGTCATGACCACCACGTCCAAGCCGGCCACCCCCGGGATCGAGCCGGACCGCCTGCCCCGCGTCCTGCGTGCGCTGGCCGTCGTCGAGCGCATCGGCAACGCCCTGCCGCACCCGTTCTGGCTGTTCTGGATCCTCGCGGGCATCCTCGGCGTGACCAGCGCCGCCCTGGCAGCAGCGGGCGTCTCCGTGGTCTCGCCCGCCGACGGCGAGACGGTGGTGGTCCAGAACCTGCTCAGCGGCGACGGGCTCGCCATGGCCGTCTCCACGGCCGTCGACAACTTCGCCACGTTCGGCCCGATGGGCACCATCGTCGCTGTCATCATGGGCGTCGCGATCGCGGAGCGACAGCGCCGGGTCGGCCCGCCGCGCGGACGGGCGACCGCCGCTACCGTAGTGACCGGTCACCGCGTGAGTCAACGTTGCACCATCGGGTGCCGCTCTGCCGCGGCCTACGATCCGTAGCGTGGCAGCCACACGTCGGAGGAACCACCAGATCGCCGTGCTCGTGCTCGAGGGCGCCAAGCCGCTCGACGTCGGCATCCCGGCGCAGGTGTTCTCCAACCGGCCGAGCATGCCCTACGAGGTGCGGGTGTGTGGCGCCGCGCCCGGGCTGGTGACGGGCGGCGACGGCCTGTCGTACCACGTGGCCGAGGGCCTGGACGCGCTCGAACGCGCCGACACCGTCTTCGTCCCCGGCTATCGGACGCCGGCGGCCGCCGACCCGCCGGCCGTCGTCGTCGACGCGCTCAAGACCGCCCATGCGCGCGGGGCGCGGCTCGCGGCCATCTCGACCGGGGCGTTCGCGCTGGCCGCGACGGGCCTGCTCGACGGCCAGCGGGCGACTACCCACTGGCACTATACGAAGGCGCTCCGGGAGCAGCACCCGCTCGTGCAGGTGGACGAGAACGTGCTGTTCGTGGACGAGGGCGGCGTGCTCACCTCGGCGGGCGCGGCGTCGGGCATCGACCTCTGCCTGCACCTGGTGCGGCGCGACCACGGCGTCGGGCCTCTCCAACCACGTGGCCAGGAGACTGGTCGCCGCGCCGTACCGCAGCGGGGGACAGGCGCAGTACGTTCCCCGCAGCGTGCCCGAACCGCTCGGTGACCTGTTCGCGAGCACCCGCGAGTGGGCTCTGGAGCACCTCGCCGAACGGCTCACGCTCGAGGCACTGGCGCGCAACGCGCGGGTCTCGGCGCGCACCTTCTCGCGGCGGTTCGTCGAGGACACCGGCTACACGCCGATGCAGTGGGTGCTCCGGGCGCGCGTGGACCTGGCGCGAGAGCTGCTCGAACGCAGCGACCTGAGCGTGGAGCAGATCGCGCACCGGGTCGGTCTCGGCACCGCGGCCAACCTGCGCCTGCACTTCCACCGGATTCTCGGGACGTCGCCGACGGAGTACCGGCACACGTTCTCGGCCTGAGCCGAGCTCCTGAACCCCACACAGGGGGCGACCGGTTTGGGCTCGACACGCCCGCTCAGAGGGGTGGCGGGATCCTTGCGGGTGATGGCGAAAGGTCTGGCGGGATAGTTGCGCCCCATGGCGTTCCAGCCGCTTTCAGGCAAGGGTGTCGCACGCAGAGCATTGAGGCAAACGAAAGGAACCTCGATGACTCGCATCGCCATCAATGGCTTCGGCCGCATCGGCCGCAACTCCCTCCGCGCCCTGCTCGAACGGGACAGTGACCTCGAAGTGGTCGCGATCAACGACCTCACCGCCCCGGACGCGCTCGCCCATCTGCTCAAGTACGACAGCGCGCTCGGTCGCCTCGGCCGTTCCGTCGAGGTGGACGGGACCGAGCTCGTGGTCGACGGCCGCCGCATCAAGGTGCTCGCCGAGCGCGAGCCCGCCAAGCTGCCGTGGGCGGAGCTCGGCGTCGACATCGTCCTCGAGTCGACGGGCCGCTTCACCTCAGCCGACGCCGCCCGGGCGCACCTCGACGCCGGGGCCAGGCAGGTGCTGGTCAGCGCCCCCTCGGCCGGCGCCGACGTCACGCTCGCCTACGGCGTGAACACGGAGGCCTACGACCCGGCCGAGCACGTGATCGTGTCGAACGCCTCGTGCACCACGAACGCGCTGGCCCCGCTGGCGTCCGTCCTGGACGACCTGGCCGGCATCGAGCACGGCTTCATGACCACCGTGCACGCGTACACCCAGGAGCAGAACCTTCAGGATGGTCCGCATCGCGACTGGCGCCGGGCCCGGGCCGCCGCCGTCAACATCGCGCCCACCACCACGGGCGCGGCGAAGGCCATCGGCTTGGTGCTGCCGAACCTCAACGGCAAGCTGTCGGGCGACTCGATCCGCGTGCCGGTGCCGGTGGGCTCCCTCGTCGAGCTGAACACCGCGGTCTCGCGCGAGGTCACGCGCGACGACGTCGTCGCGGCCTACCGCGCGGCGGCCGACGGCCCGCTCAACGGCATCCTCGACTACTCCGACGAGCCGCTGGTCTCCAGCGACATCACCGGCCAGCCGGCGTCGGCGATCTTCGACGCCGCTCTGGTCCGCGTCGACGGCAAGCACGTCAAGGTCGTGGCCTGGTACGACAACGAGTGGGGCTTCTCGAACCGTGTCATCGACACGCTGGAGCTGCTGGCGCGCGGCTGAGCGCGCAGAAGAGGCTCCCGACCATCGGGTTCGGCCCTCCGGGGGAAACAGGTACTCCGCGGGCAGTGTTGCTGCGAGTAGACAGCGTCTACTCGCAGCAACACTGCCCGGGTGCGTGGTGTCCCCCCGTGCGCGGACGTCAGGGGGAGACGGAGGCTGCGACGTTCTCGACCCACCGTCGCTGGCGCCTGGTCTCCACCGCGCGCGGGTGGTAGTGCGCGCGAACCCAGGCCACGGCGCCGTCGGGCGCCACGCCGCTCATGATCGCGAGGACAGCCAGGGCCGTGCCGGTCCGGCCTACCCCGCCGCCGCAGGCGATCTCGACCCGCTCGGCCGCTGCGTGTGCGTGGGCTTCCCGCAGCGTTGCCACAGTTTGGTCGGTCGAGTCGGGTAGGCGGAAGTCGCGCCAGCGGACCCACATGTACGGCCAGTCGGTGATCCGCGGGTCCCGGCCGAGCAGGTAGACCGCGAGGTCCGGAGCGGGGGCGTCACGGCGCGGACGGCGCAGCCCGGTGCCGCGCACGCGCCGGCCGTCGGGGAGCTCGACGACGCCGTCAGCCATGTCCCACTGGTGCATCGCTCAAGGGTAGCGAGCGGCGCATCGATGAGTCTCGCGGCTCTCCGCCGTCGGACAGGCATGGACAACCGAAGGAGGCGGAAATGAGCAAGGTCTTCACGCACATGACGATGTCGCTGGACGGATTCATCGCGGAACCGGACAACCAGATCGGAGAGCTCTTCGAGTGGTACCAGGCCGGGGACGTGATCGTGCCGAACCCGAACGAGCACGTCGTCATGACGGTCGACGAGGCCAGCGCGGGCGTGCTGCGCGACCTGACGGTGAACGTCGGCGCCCTCGTCGTGGGTCGGCGCTTGTTCGACATCGCTGACGGGTGGGGCGACAACCACCCGGCGGATGCCCCCGTCGTCGTGGTCACGCACCGGCCGCCCGAGGACGCGGACCGGTGGCCGAGGACGACGTTCGTCGACGACGTCAGCACGGCGGTCGGCCGGGCCGGGGAGATCGCGGGCGGCAAGGACGTCACCATCGCGAGCGCGAACATCGCCCAGCAGGCACTCACGCTCGGCCTGGTGGACGAGGTGTGCGTCAGCCTCGTGCCGGTGCTGTTCGGCGAGGGGATCCCGTACTTCGCGAACCTGGGCGGCCACCAGCTCCTGGAGGACCCGGTGGTAGTCCAGGGACGCCGCGCGCTGCATCTCAGGTACCCCGTCCGGCGCTGAGCGAGGGCCGCCGGACCCCGTCGGGGATGGTTGACACTGTCAACCTCCCGCGTCTATGGTTGACGTTGTCAACCTAGTGGGAGGGATCAGCATGCCGAGAGCAATCGTGACGGGGGCGACGTCCGGGATCGGGGAGGCTATCGCCCGCCGCCTGGCATCCGAGGGACTGACCGTGGTCCTGGTCGGGCGGGACGCCGGCCGCCTCGACCGGGCGCGTTTCCGGATCGAGGCGGCAGTGCCGGGGGCGGACCTGCTGACGGAGCGGGCCGATCTGTCCCTGCTCGCCGAGGTGCGGGACCTGGCCGCCCGGCTGGTCACGCAGCCCGCGCCGGACGTCGTGGTGAGCAACGCCGCGGTGATCGCACCCGTCGGCGAGCGCACACCCGAGGGCCTGCAGCGCACGCTGGTGACCAACCACCTGGCGCCCTACCTGCTGTTGCGCTCACTCGCGGAGGTGCCGGACCCGAGGCCGGCCCGGTATGTGATCGTCGGCGCGGACCCGGGAGGGCTGGCCCGCGTGCCGGTGAACCTGGACGACCTGACCGACAGCAGCGGCGGACCGTTGCGGGACTTCGCGACCTACGCCCGCACCAAGAACATGAACGCGATGTTCGGGTACGCCCTGGCGCGGCGTCTGAGCGGCACCGGCATCACCGTCAACGGCGCGCACCCGGGGATCATCAAGGAGACCCGGCTCGGCCTGGAGGCGAGCCTCGCGGTCCGCCTGCTGGGCAGGGTGTTCAGCCCGGTCTCGGGCCGCCCGGACGACGGCGCCGACACCCCCGCGTGGCTGGCCACCGCCCCGGACGTCGCGGGCGTGACCGACAGGTACTACGTGCGGCGGCGCGCGGTGACCACCGCGCCGCACACCACCGACCATGCCCGCTGCGACCGGCTGTGGGACCTCAGCGCGGACCTGGTCGGGATGGACCGGCTGGCCCGGCCCGTGCAGAGCTGACCCCAGGATCGTCGGGGGAGCGCGCCCGGGCGAGCGTCAGCCGGTCGACGTCGCTCGGCATGGAAGCCCTCATGATTGCGTGGACCGACTTCGCCGCGGGCGACGACGAGGTTCGCGGGCTCGTCCCGGGCGACGTCCGGGTCAGTGGCACGGGGAACCGCATCACCTGGCGCGCCAAGGCGCGAGACGGCGAGTCCGTCATCGTCATCAGTGAGCCCAAGAAGGACGGAACCGCCTCGCTGGTCGTGCAGCACCTCGGATCCCCGACCCCGGAGCGCAACGACGAGGTCAAGGAGACGTGGAAGGCGATCGTCTCCGGCTTCGTCGGTGGGCTCTGAGGTCATCGGTACATCGGCGTCATCAGGTCGAGGCGCTCGGCGTGCTCAAGCCGGCCGAGGTCTCGGTAGGCGCGCGCCCACAACGGCTTGAGGTCGGCGACGCCGACACACGTGGACGAGGACGATGCTCGGCGAGCTGCTCGGCCAGACAGACGACCCCCGACCAGCGGAGATGCCGGTCGGGGGTCGTTCACGGTCCTGCTGGGATCAGAATGTCCAGCGCTGCTCCGCGCCGCCCGAGCAGGTGCGGATCTCGAGCCGCTGGCCGTCGTGCAGGGGCACGCCCCCGACCGCCGTCAGGCACTTGCCCGACTGCGGGTTCACGATGGCCTGGCTGCCGGACTGGTACGTCCAGTTCTGCGCCCCCGTGCCGTTGCACTCCCACAGCTGCACGACGGCGCCGTCGGCGGTGCTACCGCCCGACACGTCCATGCACCTGCCGAGCGCGCTGAGCGTCGACCCGGACCGGGTCCAGGTCTGGGCGGCGTTGCCGCTGCAGTTCACGATCTGGAGCGGGTTGCCGTTGACCGAGTCGGCCCACGGGATGTCCACGCACATGCCGTTGGAGGCGTGCACCGCTCCCGTGCCCGACGGGAGCGGGGAACCGCCGTCGCCCCCGCCGCCGTCGGACCCGGCGATGGGTGTCGCGGCGCCCTGGAACGGGTCGAGCTGGATGTAGGCGGCGGACGGGTTACCGTCGTGCACCAGGGACTCCTGCGCCACGACGTCGTCGAACGCGAAGGCGTAGGCCTTGCCGTTCGCCATCTGCTGGTGGATGTACTTGGCGTAGTAGTTGGTCACCGAGTCCTGGTAGAACCCGGAGGTGCTCGTGCCCGGCTGGGTGGTGGTGGTCAGCAGGGTCGAGCGGTTGAAGCCGGCGCACAGCGTGCGGGCGATGGCGCCGATGTCGTTGTTCGGCGCCGCGAGGTCGTTGTAGCACCCGAAGATCGAGTCGCTCGACGGCTTGCGGAACTCGGTGACGAAGGCGCCCGACGCGTTGGTGAACCGCATGACGCCGTTCTGCACGCGGCCGTAGAACTGCGCGGCCGGGTCGTAGGAGTAGGGCGCCACGGTGAGGGTCTCGTTCGTGTACTTGGACCACACCCGGTCGACGTAGCTCGAGAGGACGTTCGCGTCGATCTGCCCGGTCCCGATCGCGTGCCCGGGGGAGAGGACCCGCAGCAGGGAGCCGTCCGGCGCCCGCTGGGCCAGGTTGCTCCAGCCGGGCGTCCCGGCCAGGGCGTTGACGACGTTGGTGTAGCCGTCGGGCTTGAGCATCCCGGTGCTGATCACCGTGCCGTCCGCCTTCCGCAGCCCAGTCTGGTAGGGGGCGGAGAGGAAGTCGACCTGGGTGCTGTTGATCCACAGGCCCGCGTCGTTGAGCGTGAACTCGGTCCAGCTGAACAGCTTGTTGCGGTTCGGGTCGCTCGGGTTCTGCACGGCAGGCTGGACGAGCCGGCCGTCGTTGACGACCTTGAACGCCAGCTTGCTGCCGTACGAGAAGTACACCCGGCCCGACATCTTGGGCAGCTGGATGGTCATGGACTGCCCGTCCACCGGGCCGGCGATCGAGGCGTCGGGCGCGTCCACCGGGGCCCCGCCCACAGTTGGCCAGGGGTGGAACGCGCCGCCCGCGTCGGACCAGCCCAGCCGGCCCGTGCCGGGGTCGCCGAGGACGTAGATGAAGACCTGGTCGCCGCGGCCGGAGTCGTTGGTGATGGTCAGGGGGATCGTGGCGGGGACCGCGTTCGCGGTCGAGGGCTGCGCGACGACGAGCGCGGCCGCCGTGATGGCCAGTACGCCGAACGCGGCTACCGCGTTCAGCAGCGTGCGGAACCTGAACTTGCGAGTTCGTGACATGGGGAGAACTCCTCGTGATCCGTCTAGCACGCCCTTGCACTTACAGGGAGGTCAAAAAACCGGATATTAGTGAGGAACCCTGCCAATGTCACTACTCGGGCAGGACCGATCGTTAGCGCCAGTCCGCGGCGTGGGCCTCCAGTCGGCGGATCGCCGCCCACCAGGCCACCACGAGGTAGGCGCAGAGGACCGCCAGGCCGACCCACGCCGGCAGCGGGAAGTAGCCGTTCGAGGGCGCGAAGTGGGCCACCACCTGCGGGTATTCGACGCCGGTCTGCTGGACCGCGAAGGCCGCGGCCGGGGTCACGCGGAGGATCCACCGGTCCACCTCGTCCGGCAGGAACGGGGTCGTCGCGACGACGTAGGGGATCGCGGTCAGCAGGAGCCCACCGAGGACCGCCGCCCAGCCGCGGCGACGCAGCGCGCCAAGGCAGTAGGCGAAGACCGTGCAGAGCGCGGTGACCACAGCCAGGCCGACGATCACCCGGGCGCCGGTCAGGAGCGTCAGGTGCGGTACCGGGACCTCGTGGGAGCGGAGGATCAACAGGCCCCCGAGGACCGCCGCGCTGACCGCTACGAGGACGGTCGAGAAGCTCGCGGCGGCGAGCACCGTGGCCCTTGCCGCCAGCGTTTGGCGCGAATCGGTCGTCGTGGTGCGGGCGCCCCACCGGGCAGCCACCACAACGAGCAGGATCAGGCCGATCGGCAGCCCCAGCAGCAGCAGCCGGAGCAGATTGAAGCCCTCGTCGCTGAGCGGTCCGATGTCGCCGGTGCCGCTCACCGTGATCTCGCCGGCGGTCTCTGACGAGCCGGACGACTGGTGGTCCTTCTCCCAGTCGGTCTCGTTCATCTGGCCGACCGCCTCGCTGCGCCACTCGCCGTCGGCCGCACCCTCCAGTGAGATGTGGTCGAAGACACCGCTGGCCTGCGTGAACCGCACAGTCTCGACCGCGCCACCCAAACCGACCGGATCCAACGTGAGGTCGCCGGGCGAGGCCGCGAAGACGCCGACCTGCGCCGTGTCTGGAAGGCCGTCCAGGGTCGCGGTCCCGATCTCGGTCCACTGCTCGCCGTCGGCTGATTCGTAGCCGGTGATGTCGTCGCCGTCGCGCGTCAGGCGCAGCCATCGCGGCGACTCGGGCGTGGCCTGCCCCGGGCCACCGGCGACGTCGTGCTTGTAGTCGTGCTGCATGCGTACACCATGCTCGCCGGTCATCATGACCGCCGCGTACGTCGAGCCCTGCTCGGTGCCGTCCTTGATGATGATCCCGGTCTTTGCCCAGGGCACCAGGCCGGAGACGATCTCGTCGTGGTCCGGCGGGGGGTAGGTGATGGTGCCGGTCATGTCGGTCAGCCGCACCGTGATGCTCCCCTCCGCGCCGAGGTCTCGGTGAACGAACCAGAACCTGTCGGCGACCGTGGAACCGTCCGCGGCGGTCGGCGCGACCGGGCACGGCCCGGCGCACGAGGAGCGGATGCCGAACGCGGGCAGGAGGCCGAGGCCGATCACGGCCACGGCGGCCAGCGCGAAGGCGACCAGGCGGCCCGGGCGGCGGAAGGTCACCCATTCCCGCTGCAGGAGTTGTCTGTTGAACATGCTGTCGGTTCTACGCGGCGGTGGGTGACACGGTCCGAACTGGGGCCGTTATCTTGTTGTTAGGCCCCGCCAGGCATGCTGTGGGCATGTTCAAGCTGCGCGACGGCACGGTAGGGCTGCGGTTCACTGTCCTCTACGCTGTCGCATTCCTCGTCTGCGGGGCCGGGCTGCTGGTCCTCGCGGCCGCGTTCTCGGGCGTCGAGTTCTCCAGCACTGCACCGGCACCCGGTCAGGTGCCGACCGGTGACCTGACCGAACAGCACATCCACGCGCTCGAAGCCCAGATCACCGACCTGAAAGCCGGCTACACCCGGCAGCTGCTGCTCGGCTCGCTGCTGGCGCTGGCGGTCATGGCCGCCGTCTCGCTGCTGATCGGGCGTGCGATGGCCCGGCGGGTGCTGCGCCCGCTGCGCAGGATCACCTCCGCGACCCGCGACATCTCGGCTGACGACCTCGACCGGCGGCTCGCTGTCACCGGTCCGGACGACGAGGTCAAGGACCTCGCCGACACCATCGACGGGCTGCTCGGACGGCTGGAGGCGTCCTTCGATGCCCAGCGCCGCTTCGTCGCCAACGCCTCGCACGAGCTGCGAACGCCGCTGACGACCATGCGGGCCCTGGTCGACGTCGCCGCCGCGAAACCCGACGTGCCGCCGCCGACCGTCGCGCTGGCCGACCGGCTGCGCCCGCGACTCGACGACGTGGACCGGCTGCTCGACAGCCTGCTGGTGCTGGCCCGCGCACAACACGGCGGGCTCAGCGACGTCGAGCCGGTCGACCTGGCCGTCCTCGCCGCCGAGGCCGTGACCGACCGCGCGGCGGCGATATCGGCGAAGGAGTTGAGCGTCACCCGGGAGCTGTCCCGTGGCGCGGGCACTCGCGGCGACGTCGCGCTGCTGGCGCGGATGGTCGAGAACCTCGTCGACAACGCGGTGGTCCACAACCACGAGGGCGGTTGGATCCGCGTCGCGACCGCTATCGAGGGCGCTGCCGACGGCGACAGTGCAGCCGACGGTGCTGCCGACGTCGACGGCGACGGCGACAAGGTGCGGCTCGTCGTGGAGACCGGGGGACCGGTGCTCGACCAGCGAGACGTGGACGAGCTGGCGTCGCCGTTCCGGCGGCTCGGCGGCGACCGCACGGGCTCCGACGCCGGCACCGGTCTCGGACTGTCCATCGTGGCGTCGATCGCGGCGGCCCACGGCGGGCGCCTTACGCTGACCGCCCGGCCGCAGGGCGGCCTGCGCGCCGAGGTCGCACTCCCGTTCGTCCCGGCGACGGCCAGGGCCGGGGTCGGGGCATGAGGCTCCTGGTCGTCGAGGACGCTCGCCCGCTCGCGGCGGTCATCGCCGAGGGCCTGCGCGACCAGGGCATGGCTGTCGACCTCGCCCACGACGGTCTCGCGGCGGCGGGCAAGCTCGACGTCACCGCGTACGACGTCGTGGTGCTCGACCGGGACCTACCCGGCCTGCACGGCGACACGCTCTGCCGGATGATCACCGAGCGGGACGAGCGCCCGATGGTCCTCATGTTGACCGCCGCGCGGTCCCCGGGGGACCGCGTCGACGGCCTGTCGCTCGGTGCGGACGACTACATCGGCAAGCCGTTCCACTTCCCTGAGCTGGTGGCGCGGGTCCAGGCGCTGGTCCGGCGAAAGCCGGACGCGCGCCCGCGCACCCTGCGGGCAGCGGGGATCGAGCTCGATCCGGTGCGCCGGACCGTCGTGCGCGACGGGCGGCACCTGGACCTCTCGGTGAAGGAGTTCGCCGTGCTTCAGGCGCTCCTGCGGGCGACCCCCGGGTTCGTCAGCGCCGAGCGGTTGCTCGAGCAGGTCTGGGACGAGCACACGGACCCGTTCACCAACACGGTGACGGTGACGATCGGGCGGCTGCGGCGCAAGCTGGGCGCGCCGCCGGTGATCGCGACGACGCCCGGCGTCGGCTACCGGATCGTCTGAACCTCGGGGTCGTCACGACGCTCTCAGTGCCGGTCGTCGTCCGGAGATCGCCCCAGGAGGTGCATGGCGGAATACCGTGCAACGGTGAGGCGGACGAGTGGAGGCGCCTGACGTGCTTACGGTTCGAGAGATGGGCACACAGTTCGCCCGCCGGCTCGGTACGACGCTCGAGAAGCGCGCGGGCGTCCGGGTGACGCGCGTTGCCCGAGCCGCTGTCAACCAGGCGGGTGCTGCCCGCGGCGGCGAGGGCGACGGGGCGGACGGCGCCGGCCGGGTGCGCAAGATTCGCCCGCCGGCCGATCCGGAGGTTGATCGCCTCCTGGTTGCTCCGCTCTTCGTGCTCTCCGCGCCGCGCTCCGGCTCGACGCTGCTGCGCGTGGTGCTGGACAGCCACTCCGAGCTGCACGCCCCTATCGAGACGCACGTCCGGCGGCTGTCCGTTCGGTTCAACACCAGGCTGGCTCGCAACGCGATGGAGGCCTTCGGGCACAACATCCCCGACGTCGAGCACATCCTGTGGGACCGGCTGCTCCACCGTGAGCTGCTGCGCAGCGGCAAGAAGACCATCGTGGAGAAGACTCCCAGCAACGTATTCGTGGCCGACCGGTTCGCGCGATGCTGGCCGGACGCCCGCTTCCTCTTCCTGCTGCGTCACCCCCTGTCCATCGCGCGTTCCTGGCATGACGCGGACCCGTCGCGGCGACCCATGAACCGTGCCGTCCACCACACGCTGAAGTACATGGAGGCGCTGGAGCATGCGCGTCAACGGCTCGCCGGCCTCACCGTCCGCTACGAGAACCTCACCACCGAACCGGCGGCCGAGGCCCGCCGCATCTGCGACTACCTCGACGTGCCGTGGGAGCCAGGCATGATCTACTACGGCCAGCAGGAGCACGGCGAGTTCCACAAGGGCATGGGCGACTGGCGCGACAAGATCCGCACCGGCACGATCCAGCCCGGCCGCCGTCTGCCGCGCCCCGGCGAGGTCCCGCACGATCTGCGCGCGATGTGCGAGCGCTGGGGTTATGCCACGGTGCCGGCCAAGGGCGGTAGCTGAACGCGGAACCGTCCGCACGCGTGCAGGGCGCCCTCTGAGTGATTCGTGCGGTTGCGCTACTCGTTTGCCGGTTGAGGTTCGAAGCACCTGGTGATGGCTTCGGTAAGCCCATCAGTACCTGCCCAGGCCACGAAGCCGTCCGGGCGGACAGCAAGGCGTCAGTGGGCGGGCTGTCGGAGCGCGCCCTGACCACGTCGATCCAGCCGTCCCGGTCGACATCGAGTGGTTGTTGACCTAGCTGGCGCTCAGGTCAGTGTTACTCGAGGTGACAAACGCGAAAGGCCCCGCGTCCCAACGTTTCCGCTGGTCGGAGGGCCTTTCTGCACGGTGGGCGATACTGGGATCGAACCAGTGACCTCTTCGGTGTGAACGAAGCGCGCTACCCCTGCGCCAATCGCCCGTGCTGCCTGCCCCGTAGGACGTGCGTGGACGATATTAGCCTGGTTCGAGCGCGGATGCGAAATCCGAATCGCCGGGTCGAGCGGGATTCGGGTCAGGGATCCAGCCGCTCGCGCATGAACCGCTCGAACACGTCGCGCGCGGCGCTGGACAGCTCGCCGATCTCCAGGTCGACGCCGTCGAGCCACACCGTCGGCTGCACGTTCCGCACGGACCCGGTCAGCAGCATCCTGGCCTCACCGGCGGCCACCCGGTCGAGCACCGAGAACGGCAGCTCGCCGTCCTTGGCCTCCCGGACGGGCAACCCCTCCTCGGCACCCCACTCGAGCAGCAGTTCGCGCGTGATCCCGGCGAGGCAGCCGGAGCTGAGCGGGGGAGTGACGAGCTCCCCGTCGAGCTCGAGGAACACGTTCGAACCGGTGCCCTCGCACAGGTCGCCCTGCGTGTTCGCGAACACGGACTCGTCGGCGCCCTTCCGGATGGCGTCCGCGAGGGACACGACGTTCTCGGCGTAGGACGTCGTCTTCAAGCCGGCGACCGCGCTGCGCTCGTTGCGCGTCCACGGGGAGCGGGCGGCGCGCCCGGTGGGCACGATGACGGCCTCGGTGGCCGCGACGATCACCGTCTGCGGCCCGTCCGAGCGCCCGGAGGCGAGCGGCCCGACGCCGTCGGTCACCGTGATCCGCAGCCGTCCGGCGTCGGGCGTGGCGGCGAGGACGGCGTCCACGCCGCCGCGCACCTTCTGCAGGTCCGGGGCCGCCATGCCCATGCCGGACGCCGACCGCTCAAGCCGCGCGAGGTGTCGCGTCAGGGCGAACGCGTGCCCGTTGAGGACGGCGCACGTCTCGAAGACGCCGTCGCCGACAGTGATGCCGTGGTCGACCGCGCTGAGCGCGGCCTCGTCCGGGGCGACCAAACGCCCCTCTGTCCAGATGACCGTCATGCGGCCAGTCTGTCACCGGCGCAGCGTCACGTGCGTCACCTCGGGCGTGTGCCGCACGGTCGTGGAGGCGAACTCGATGGGCGGCACGCCGTCGAACACGCGCGTGCCCGAGCCCAGGGTGAACGGCGCCACGTGCAGCCGCAGCTCGTCGACGTGCCCGGCGGCGAGGTACTCGTTGAGCGTCGTGGCCCCGCCGGTGATGGAGACGTCGCGGTCGCCCGCGGCCTCCTTGGCCTGGGCGAGCGCGCTCTCGATGCCGTCGGTGACGAAGAAGAACGTGGTGCCGCCCTCCATCGGGATCGGCTCGTGTGCGTAGTGGGTGAGGACGAAGACGGGTCCGTGGTACGGCGGGTCATCGCCCCACCAGCCCTTCCAGTCCAGGTCCCAGTCCCCGCGGCCGGCGGAGAACATGTTGCGGCCCATGACGTAGGCGCCCGCGCCGACGATGGCGTCCACTTCCGCCCGGTGCGCTTCGCCGTGCTCGAACATCCACCCGGCCATCCAGGTGTTCAGGCGCTCACCCGTCGTCAGGCCGAACGGGTGCTCGAGCGTCTGGTCGTGCCCGGCGGAGTAGCCGTCGAGCGAAACTGCCAGGTCTGCTTTGACGATTCCCATGCCAGTCCGACGGCGGTGGGCGCTGGAACTCATCGGCGACTCGTCACGTCGCCCAGAAGCTCAACCCTCGCCGCGGTAGCTCCCGAAGCTCCACACGTTGCCCTCCGGGTCACGCACCACGCAGGACCGACCGCCGTAGTCCTGGTCGGCGGGCTTCCTGAGGCCGGACCCCCCGGCGGCGAGGGCGGCCTCGTAGGTGCCGTCGACGTCGTCGGTCACCGCGTAGGCCGAGCCGGTCCCGGGCTGGTCGGGCCACTCGGGGCGCGGCCGGTGCGTGCCGAGCATGACGCCGCCGCCGTCCGGCCAGCTCAGCTCGGCGTGGTGTACCACGGCGGGGTCGGCGTCGTCCCGGTAGACGGTGCGCTCGGTGAAGCCGACGGCTTTCAGCCACGCCAGGCCCGCTTCGGCGTCGCGGTAGCTCAGCGTCACCCACAGTCCGGTGCTCATCTCGTTCCTCCTCGGTCGGGTGTCTCCCACGATGCCCGGTCCGGATCGGCGACGTCTTGAACGAACGGGAGCTCCTCGCGCATCCAGGTGGTCGGGGTGCATCCGCCCAGGGCCGCCCATTCGCGGGTCATGTGGGCGTGGTCGGCGTATCCGGCGGACGCGGCGACGTCGGCCAGGCGGACACGCCCCGACCGGGCGGCCACCACGAGCGCGCGGCGCGAGCGTGCGAGACGGGCGACACGTCGCAGGTCCCGGGCCGTGAGCCCGCACTCGGCACGGACGAGATCCTGCAGGTGCCGGCGGCTCCATCCCTGCTCCGCCGCGACCTCGCGGACCTGACCTCCGCCCGCGATACGGACCAGCGCCCGCCCGACGTCGGCCCGTGGCCGAGGTTCCCCGGCCCGGGCGAGCCGTTCGACCAGGGCGCGCGTGATCGTCGCGCCGTCGGGGGATCCGGCGAGCATCTCGGGCAGGTGTGCGAGGTGCGGCGCGACCTCCGGCAGGTCGACCAGCTTCCCTGCGAGCTCACCCGCGGGCACGCCGAGCAGTACCCGGGCGCCGCGCAGCGTGAGGGACACGCTGATGCCGTGCTGCCGTCCGCCGTGGTGGATGGCGGCAGGTCGGGTATGCAGCCCGGACACGCACGACCAGGCCCGACGCCGGGAGCTGTCCTCCCCGGCCCACGAGACGTCGATCGGGTCGTCGAGCGGCAGCTCGAACGTCAGCCCCGTGCCGGGCATGCCCCGGTGCACGCCCGGTGCTCCCATGTCGAGGTCGTACGGCACGACGGCGGTGACATAGGGCGCGAGAACCTCCGGGACTCCGGAGACCGGGACGCGGGTCATGTCTCCACGGTAGCCGCCGCTGCGGAAGGGCCTGGAGGCCGGCTGGGTCGCCCAGATGGCGGAGCTCGTGCGTCCCGAGGGCGGTGGCGGCGACTACGGCTCGACGTCGGGCGGGTACGACCAGCTCGGGTTCGGCACGCTGATGTACTGATCCGCTGTCACCGGTAGTCACCGGGGCTCCGACGCCAGCGAGACCAGCCGCTCCGCCTTGAGCTCGGTCTCGTGCCACTCCGCCGTCGGGTCGGAGCCCCAGGTGATGCCGGCGCCCGTGCCGAACCGCAGCACGCCGCCGGTCCCGTCGTCGGCCCACCAGAACGTGCGGATGCCGACGGCGAGGGAGGCCTCGCCGTCGGCCACCCAGCCGACGGCCCCGCAGTACGGGCCGCGCGGTACGGGCTCCAGCTCGCGGATTATCCGCAGCGCGCTCGACTTCGGGGCGCCCGAGACCGAGCCCGGCGGGAAGGTCCCGGCCAGCAGCCGGCGCCACAGCTCGCCGGAGCGGACGACGTCGTCCGACAGGACGCCGCGCACGCGCGAGACCAGGTGCACCAGGCCGGGGTGCTCCTCGACCGCCAGCAGAGAGGTGACCTCGACGGTGCCCGGGCGGCAGACGGTCTGCAGGTCGTTGCGCACCAGGTCGGTGATCATCACGTTCTCGGCGCGGTCCTTCTCGGTGAGCCCGTCGGGCGTGCGGGCGGTGCCCTTGATCGGGCCCGACTCCACCACCGGCCCGGCCGCGCCCGGCCCTAGGGACAGGTACAGCTCGGGGGACGCGCTCACGACCCACACGGGATCCAGCCCCGTCGCAGCAGGGACGTGGACGGCGGCCGCGTGCGGCGCGGGGTTGCCCGCGGCGAGCCTGGCGGCGAGCGCCCGGGCATCGGGCTCGGCGGAGGTCCCGGGCCCGACGGCGCCGGCCGGGCCGGCGAGCGGCGCCGACAGCACCCGGCAGATGTTGGCCTGGTAGACGTCGCCGTCGCGTACGTGGGCGCGCACCCGGTCGACGGCGGCCTCGTAGGTTGCCTGGTCCATGGAGGAGGTCCATGCGTCGCTCGGGGGTCCGTGCCAGGTGGTGGCGGGCGGCGTTCCGGCGTCGTGCACCTGGGCGAAGCGCCATGCGCGCGCCCGGCCCTGCGGGCCGGTCCCGGGGCTCGTCCCGGAGCCGGCTTCGAAGTCGGCGACGACGAACCACGTGCCCGTGGCGAGCCGCTCGGGCTCGGCCAGGACGTCGATGCACTCGACCGCGTCAGTGGCGACGCGTCCGGCGAAGCTGGCCCAGCCGGTGTCTCCGGTCACGTCGGGCGGATCGGCGGGAGCACCGGGGCGGTGCGGAACCGGTGGGATCGTACGGTTTGCGGGCGGATGGGCCGGGCTGGGTGACACGGGACAACCGTACGGGCGGCGCGTGCGATTGGACGGTTCGCCCCCCGTTCGATTAATGTTCAGAACGCGCCGGAACACCGGGGGAGAACCCCAGGATGCCCGGCTTCGCGGATGTAGCTCAGTGGTAGAGCATCACCTTGCCAAGGTGAGGGTCGCGGGTTCAAGTCCCGTCATCCGCTCGGAACGTCGCTCTCGTGATTCTTCGGCTAAGAGAGCACCCGAGCATGGTGGGTTGGCCGAGTGGCGAGGCAGCGGCCTGCAAAGCCGTATACACGGGTTCGAATCCCGTACCCACCTCGCAGCACGAAGGGCGATTGGCGCAGCGGTAGCGCGCTTCCCTGACACGGAAGAGGTCACTGGTTCGATCCCAGTATCGCCCACCCTTACGCGAGGCCCGGACCGGACGGTCCGGGCCTTCGCTGTGTCTCAGCAGCCAGGCCGGTCGCAGCTGCTCCTGCCTGGTGCGATGAGCGCTGCTGTCGCGCACGCGTCTGGACGGGGTTAAATTGGCGGGAAATTGATACCAAGTATCTTGGTGATTCTACGCAGCAGACCGTGCAGTGCTTGATGCTCATCACCAGGATGACGCGGTCGGCACTGTCCGCCGGCACCTGCTGGTAGGAGTAGCCGTACCGCTTGCCCAGATGCACGTAGCGCTCGCCGGTGAGATCGGGGATCACTTCGACCGGCTTCCCGCGGACCTCGAGGTAGTTCATCCTCGCTGTTGAGGATCGCGAGGCTCATCGTCGGGTTGCGCTGCAGATTGCGGTACCTGACGCGATACGTGGTGGGCCGCACTCACACCCCTGAACATGGCCCGTCGTGGACGGCGCAACTCGTGGCCGGCGTGGTGGCCAGGGCGGCATCCGCCCTGGTAGGCAGAACTCGCCGCTGACTGGCCTCCACCCTGAGAGGTCGCTATGAAGGTACGTCACACCGCATCTCACCGCGCCGCTGCGCGGGGGGTTCGCCTGATCGTTCTTGCCGCGCTGATCGGTCTCCTGGCGCCGGTCACGGCCGGACCCGCGGACACGATGGAGTCCGACGAGCCGACCGACGAGGAGCTGGCCGAGGTGGCCGACGCCGTCGAGGAGACCGACGTCGAGGGTGTCGCCTGGTACACCGACAAGGCCAACAACGAGGTGGTCGTGACCGCCGACGCCACGGTCTCCGCGGTCGAGCAGAGCATGGTCCGTAGGGCCGCCGCCGGCGAGCCGGACGCGCTGACGATCAAACGGGT
Organism: uncultured Actinomycetota bacterium; assembly: GCA_963850545.1. Classification (GTDB taxonomy): domain Bacteria; phylum Actinomycetota; class Actinomycetes; order Actinomycetales; family Cellulomonadaceae; genus Promicromonospora. The sequence continues at coordinate 450,576 of CAWKLP010000001.1, forward strand.
GAGCGGAGTCTTCGGACCCCTACGAGCCGCGTACCCCGGTGCTGCCATCTACGGGCGAGGTGTGCGCTGCACGATGAGCTTCAACGTCCGCAGTGGCCCGAGATACTACTTCCTCACCGCTGGGCACTGCGGCAAGCTGGTGCCCTACTGGCACGCGAAATCGTCCCAGGGCAAGTTGATCGGCCGGACCGTCGTCAGCCGGTACCCGACCAAGGACTACTCACTCGTCAGGTACGACCGCCGGTGGTTGGACCGGCCCGGCGGTTACAGCTGGGCGAAGCCCACCGTCGGGCAGGCGGTCACCCGGGACGGGTCCACGACCGGTACGCACTCCGGTCGGATCGTCGCGGTCGGCGTCACCGTCAGGTACGTGGGCGGGTTAACGGTGCGGGGGCTGATCCAGACCGACATCTGTGCTGAGCCCGGCGACTCCGGCGGCCCGCTCTACAAGGGCTCCAAGGCTTTCGGGATCACGTCCGGCGGAGTCGGCGACTGCCCCGCCAGGGGCATCACCTTCTACCAGCCCGTCGGGATGGTGCTCAAGGCCCACGGACTCCGCCTCTACTGACGGCACACTCCTACGCCACCGTGACTCTGGAGCTGGGCGGCGAGGACTGACGAGTGCCTGCGCCGCGTAGGATCGCCAGCGAGATGACTGGGCGAAGTGGTGACGGTGAGAGCGTGGCCGACGGGGTCGACGCCGCGGTGACGAAAGGGCGTTTCGAGAGCATCGAAGCGGCCCACTCGGTGCTGGAGCCGGTCATGCGCGCCATCGCGTCCGCCGTCGGCGACCACTGCGAGGTGGTGCTGCACGATCTCAGTCAGCGCGACCTGAACCATACGATCTACGCGATCGTCAACGGCCATGTCACAGGGCGCGAGGTCGGCGGACCGTCCACGAACCTCGGCCTCGAGGTGGTGCGCGACGAGGACGCCGAGCACGACGAGTTCGGTTACCCGGGCCGCACGGCAGACGGGCGTGAGCTGCACTCGTCATCCGTCTACTACCGTGACGCGTCGGGGCGGATCATCGCCGCGCTGTGCATCAACATCGACCTGACGCCGTTGCAGACGGCGCGGAACATCCTCAGCGCGCTGCTGCCGTCGGCGGCGCAGGAGAAGCGCGACCGCGAGCTCCACACGCACGACATCGCGAGCCTGCTCGACACCATGATCGCCGACGCCATCTCAGCGGTCGGCCGTCCCGTGGCGAGGATGGACAAGTCCGACCGGATCGCTGTGCTGCGCACCCTCGACGACCTGGGCGCCTTCCACGTCAAGCGCTCGGTCGAGACGGTGGCGAAGCGGCTGGGGATCTCCAAGGTCACCGCCTACGCCTACCTGGACCAGCTGCGGTCCGAGCGGGGCTGAGAGCTTTACCTTAACGAAACGTTCGCGACATAGACGTTGTGTTCAGGGATGGTCGGGTTGACCATGTCCGGATCGAGGTGCGGCAACGCAGCCTGCCCCGGCCGGATGCCGGACCGTTGACTCGATCACCCGGAGGTTCCCGTGGCTGGAACGGCTACAACGCCGCTTAGCGGCACGCAGAAGCGCACGATCGCCGGTGGCGCGATCGGCACGCTCATGGAGTACTACGACTACTACCTGTACGGCCTGGCGTCGGCAGCGATCTTCCCCGCGGTGTTCTTCACCGGCGAGGACCCGATCGTCGCGCAGCTGTCGTCGTTCGCGACGTTCGCGGTCGGCTTCTTCCTCCGCCCCGTCGGTGGCCTGGTGTTCGGCCACATCGGTGACCGCGTCGGTCGCAAGACAACGCTGATGATCACGGTCGTCGGCATGGGCATCGCCACCGCCGGCATCGGGCTGATCCCGCCGGAGGCGTCGATCGGCATCGCCGCCCCGCTGCTGCTGATCTTCTTCCGCATGTGCCAGGGCTTCTTCGTCGGTGGCGAGATGGGCGGCGCGGCGACGATGGTCGTCGAGCACGCCCCGGTGGGCAGGCGCGGCATGTACGGCGCGTTCCTCATCAGCGGTGCGGGGATCGCGAACGTGGCATCCGCCGGTCTGATGGCCGGTCTGGGCCTCGGCCCGGAGTCCTGGTTCATGACCTGGGGCTGGCGCATCCCGTTCGTGCTCGGCCTCGTGCTCGCCATCATCGCGATCGTGCTGCGCAGCAAGCTCGAGGAGTCGGAGGAGTTCAAGGACACCAAGCAGGCACAGGCGGACGCCGGTGTGCGGAGCAACCCGATCATCGAGGTCTTCCGGCACCCGAAGAACGCGATCATGGGCATCCTCATCGGCCTGCCGCAGAGCATCGCCGGGTACGTCGTCCTCACGTTCGGCATCGCCTACATGGTGAACCAGAACGATATCCCCGCCTGGCAGGGTTTCGCCGGAACCATGATCGTCGGCATCCTGCAGGTCTTCGTCGCCCCGGCGTACGGTGCGCTGTCGGACCGGATCGGCCGTCGGAGGGTGTACATCGCTGGCTGCATCGGCTTCGCGCTGCTGGTCTGGCCGACGTTCCTGCTGTTCGACACGAGCAACCTGGTCCTGATCTGGGCCGGCATGATCCTCGGCTTCGTGATCCCCGGGGTGGCCATGCAGGCGACGCTGCAGACCATGCTGGCCGAGATGTTCGACCCGGAGGCCCGCACCACCGGTGTGAACATCGGGTACCAGATCTCCAACACCCTCGGCGGCGGGCTCGCGCCCTTCATCTGCACCGCGCTGGTCGCGCTGGTCGGTGGTCAGATCTGGCCCGTGGTCCTGTACTGCGCCGTGATCTGCGTGATCGGTGCGATCGCGACTGCGACCGCGAACATCAGTACCGACGGCTCGCGTCTGCACGAGCTGAAGATCACGCCGGTCGCGACCGGAGGCGATCTACGGCTGTAGTGCTAACCGAGCGTCCCGAAGCGCTCTCTTCTTCGGGCGAGACTCTCGGCCTGCCCGTCGTGGATATCGCTCACCCACTCCCAGCCGGGCTTGGCCGACGGGCCGATCCGCGGGTCGTCGGGAGTGCGGCCGTCACGCAAGGCGTGCATGTACGCGCGATCCAGCTCGATCCGTGCGCGTACCTGGTCAGCCCCGCCGACGGCGGATCCGTGACCCGGGACGAGCACGTCGACGTCGTCCGCCACGCCCTCCAGCAGCCGCAGCCCGATGAGGTATTCCTCGACCGGGTCATTGGTGTCGTCGAAGTCGTCGAGCATCGGGACGAAGACATCGGACAGCATGTCGCCGGCGACGAGAACGCCGCGTTCCTCGACGAACAGCGCCGCATGGCCCGGGGAGTGCGCGGGATGCTCGATGATCCGGACGTCAGGGCCGTCCCAGGGAATCCGTGCAGTTCCGGTGGGCAGACCGGTGATGAGGCCGAACAGGTCCAGCGGCACCTCCTCGGCGATCTCCGGCGGCAACCCCTCGGCGACGCGGGCCTTCCAGCCCGCGCTCGACCGCAGGTCTCGCATGCTGGCCGCGCAGCGGGCCGTGCCGTAACGAGGCGCCTCGCCGAGCTCGGCGTGCCAGAGGACGTGATCCCAGTCCGGATGCGTCGAGAAGCCCGCCACGACAGGCTGGCCCAGCTCGCGAAGGTCGTTCGCGAGGCAGGCCATCTCGGAGCCCTGTATCCCGGCGTCGACGAGCAGCACGCCGGCCCGGCCCTGCACGACGACGGTGTTGTTCTGGAGTAGCTCGCTCTGATGGATCAGCACACCCTCCGCGACCTGCGTCAGCATGGGGTTCCTTCCGCTCGTGGTTCGTGACTGCTCACGGGGGGTTCTTCGCCGTTCCGGCGCTCAGCCGTTGGCTCCGGGCGGCCCGTCGAGCACGGTCGGGACGTACTCGAGCAGCTGGAGGCGGCCGTCGAACGTGCGGCTCTCGACCAGGTCGAGGGCGATGTCGGGGTAGCCGTCGAAGATGCGTTCCTTCCCGGTGGCACCAGTGATGACGGGGAAGACGACCACGCGGAACCGGTCCACCAGTCCTGCGCGCAGCAGCGACCGGCACAGGCTGAGGCTGCCGATGGTACGCAGGGGGCGCGAGGAGGTTCGCTTCATCTCCCGCACGGCCTCGACGGCGTCGCCGTCGACCAGCTCGGTGTTGGCCCACGAGAGCGGCACCTCCAGGGTGGAGGAGAACACAACCTTGGGCAGCGCGTTCATCTCGGCGAAGCCGGGATCGTCAGGGCTCTGGGCGGCGAACCCGGACATCAGCCGGTACGTCGTCGCGCCCATGAGGGCGGTGTGCTCGTACTCGGCTCCGGAGGTGACCCACTCCAGGTACTCGGGGCCCTCCATGCCCCAGAAGCCGGGCCAGCCGTCCGCCGCCGCGTAGCCGTCGAGCGAGATGATGAAGTCCACCATCAGGTTTGGCATCGGTCTCTCCTTGGTCCGCGGGTGTGTTGCCAGTGGGGACCGAGCGCGAGGCGGAAACTCATCGGTTCGCGCCGCTGGACACCGCCCCAGGCGGGGCCGCCGTCGCCGCGGCCCGGCCGGGCAGGGAGTCGGCGGGCGGCTACTGGGTCGTGTAGTGCTCGATGCTCATCACCAGGATCACGCGGTCGGCGCTGTCCTTCGGTGCCTGCTGGTCGGGGTTGCCGTACCGCTTGCCCAGGTGGACGTAGAACTCGCCGGTCGGGTCCGGGACCACCTCGGTCAGCTTCCCGCGGACCTCGATGTAGTTGAACGCGTTCTCGTCGTTGAGGATCGCGAGGCTCATCGATGGGTTGTGCTGCAGGTTGCGGTACTTGGCGCGGTACGTGGTGTGCGTGAAGCGCAGCGTCTCGCCGTCGAAGTCGAACCACATCGGGTTGACCTGGACCGTGTCGTCCGGGCGGATCGTGCCGAGGAACGCGTAGTTCGGCTCCTCGAGGAGGTGGATGAGGTGGGCGGGGATGATGTCGGTCGCACTCATGCCGCTGAACATAACCCGGCAGGGCCTCCGGAGAGTATTGGGTGAAATTCTGTATATGGAGGGTTCTTTCACCCGATCGCATACGGACAATGTCGGGTGAAACGATTTGAAGGGAGCTGATTTCGTTTCCAGTCGGTTACATCTGATTTGAGGTCTTGTGGGGTGAATTGGGGAAGGGCAATACTCTCCGCCAGCGAGACGGCAGGCGACGGCGACCCGTCCTTGCCGAGCAGGGCCCGCCGCCAGCCGGCCCCTCACTCCTGGAGGATGCAATGAGGTTCATTCGCACAACGCTCCGCCCCCGCTCCGCCAAGCGGGCCCGTCTGATCGCGCTCACAGCCGGGCTCGGGCTCGCAGTGTCCACCCTCGCCGGGCCGGCGGCCACGGCCGCCCCCGACAAGCCGACCGTCGCCGAGCTCGCCGCAGTGCACGCCGCCGTCGGAAAGGCGGCCGTCGACGGCGTCGCCTGGTACACGGACGCCGCAACCGGCAAGGTGGTCGTCACTGCCGACTCCACCGTCACCGCGGCCGAGCTCAACACGGTCCGCAAGGCGGCCGGCGCTGACGCGGACGACCTCACCATCAAGCGCGCCAACGGCGTCTTCAAGCCGCTGCTGGGCTCCGGTGACGCCATCTACGGCTCGGGGTACCGCTGCTCGCTGGGCTTCAACGTCCAGAGCGGCGGCACGTACTACTTCATCACCGCCGGGCACTGCGGCGACGTGGCCCCCACCTGGTACACCAACTCGGCGCAGACCACCCTGATCGGCCCGACCGTGGGCTCCAGCTTCCCGGGCAACGACTACGCGATCGTCCGGTACGACAACACCTCGCTGAGCCACCCCGGCGGCTACACGGCGGGCAACGCCTACGTGGGCCAGAGCGTGACCCGCGACGGCTCCACCACTGGCGTGCACTCCGGCACCGTCACGGCGCTCAACGTCACCGTCCGGTACCAGGGCAGCGGCACCGTGCGGGGCATGATCCAGACCAACGTCTGCGCGGAGCCCGGGGACTCGGGCGGCGCGCTGTACAGCGGGTCGACCGCCCTCGGCATCACCTCCGGCGGCAGCGGCAACTGCTCCTCCGGCGGCACCACGTTCTTCCAGCCCGTCACCGAGGCGCTCAGCGCGTACGGCGTGTCCATCTACTGACAGGCACCCGCCTCTGACCTGCGCGGGCGGTGTCGCCGGACGATTCCGGCGGCACCACCCGTGTTCGCGCGGGGTCTGCACGTGGCCTGCTCGGGGTCTGTTCGGGGCCGCGGGGGGCGTGCGCGGGGCGTCGCAGGTGGCACGGTCATTTCGATTGGACCGGCACGCCGTTTGTGAACTACTCTTCCGGAGCGTCACCACGGGGGCCCGAAAGGGTCCACGATGGTCACAACGCGGATGTAGCTCAGTGGTAGAGCATCACCTTGCCAAGGTGAGGGTCGCGGGTTCAAGTCCCGTCATCCGCTCGACACCCATTTTGGTGGGGAGCACGGTGGGTTGGCCGAGAGGCGAGGCAGCGGCCTGCAAAGCCGTACACACGGGTTCGAATCCCGTACCCACCTCGGGCGATTGGCGCAGCGGTAGCGCGCTTCCCTGACACGGAAGAGGTCACTGGTTCGATCCCAGTATCGCCCACCAGCAAGGCAAGGCCCTCTGGCCAGCGGAAACGCAGGTCAGAGGGTCTTTTGCAGGTCTGGCGCTGGTGGCGGACCATCCAGTCGCCTGGTCACCGTGTCGAGGGTCGGCCAAGGAGCACCCTCCCGCAGCAAGCGCAGGAGCTCCTCGCCGAATCGCCTCCCATTCGGAAACTGGTCCCCAAGATCCCAACGCCACGCGGCGACCATCGCGATAACAAGCCCCCGGCACTCGTCCAGCAGGCCCTGGTCAACGCCTGGGTAGTGCTCGCCGACCGCCTGGGGAACATGGGCGAGATCGAACTCGACGGGTCCGCGGCAGCACGTCTCGAGGTCGATGAACAACGGACCCTTCTTCGTGCTGAGCACATTGCCTGGATGCGGCTCGCCGTGGAGCAGCTGCTCCACGGCGCCGCGGTCCTCGATCGCTCGTCGCAGGCTTGCCAGCCGGCCGCTGAGGAGCACGCGGTCCGCGTCGGCGAGCTCCGGCGAGCGATCCGGGTCGGCGACTGTTTCTTCCGCCTCCGTGATCCGGTCCGTGAACCTCGGGCTCGGCAGATCGACCTTGCGCATGCCGGCGTGCAGCTGCTCCAGCGCCTTGGCGAAGTCGACTGGTGAGGTGTGCGGGGTCACGGGCTCGTAGTAGGTCCACAGCGTCACTGCGAAGCCATCGCGTGTGTACACGCGCGGGTCCGCCCGAGGCTCCAACGCACCCACCGGGCATCCGACCTCGGCGAGCCGCTGAGCGAGCTCGATCTCGAACTGGGCAACCTCTTGTCCCACAGGGGCGACCCGGGCCAGGACGTCGCACGGCGTCAGCCGCAGTGCCAGCTTGTTCGAGTTGTGCAGAACGGCTGCGTCGTCGGCTGGCAGGTCGAGTGATGCGGCGACCGAAGTCGCAACTGCTATCGCACGTGTGACTTCGGTTATCTCCACCCACGAATCGTGGCATGGACGAGCGAGGCCTTTTTCGCGCCGGCCAGTGAGCCGTCAGGCTTGCAGCGCTGTGACGATCTTGCTCGTGAGGCGGTCGAAGTACTCGTCGGTGATGTCCTCGCCGAGGACAACCAGCTGCCAGTAGAGCGGACCGGACAACAGCCCCAGTGCGATGTCGAGGTCGGAATCGGCCGCCAGTTCGCCGCGCTCTACCGCGCGAGCCAGCAGGGATTCGGCCTTGTCCCGCCGAGGGTTGTGGATGGCGCCGAGGACTGCGGTCGCGAACTCCGGATTGCGGCCCGCCTCGGCCAGCAGGTCCGGCACGATGGTGCGGGCGAGCGGATGCTCCAGCGAGGCGCAGGCATTCACGAGAAACTGCCGTACATCGCCGCGCAGTGATCCGGTGTCGGGGACCTCGATCGCCAGCGCGGCCAGTTCGGTGACGAGCGCGATGGTCATGGCCTGCTTGCCGGGCCAGCGGCGGTAGATGGCGGCTTTGCCGGAACCGGCACGTTTGGCGACTGCATCGATCGACAACTTGCCGTAGCCGACGGCGGCCAGCTCCTCGAAGAACGCAGCCATGATCGATTCGGTGACCTTGTCCTGAAAGCCAGGCCCTCTGGTCGTTCGCCCAGCGTCGGCTTCATCTGCCATGCACCAACCCTAGCGTGAGACGGAACGGTTGCGTTCCGCCCCGTCCTCTGGTTAGTTGGGTGGAACGATACCGTTCCGTCTCACAATCGGAGTTCCGATGACACCCGCAGCGCAGACCCGTACGACGGTGCTGATCCCCACTCCGTCCGGCGACACGATCGAAGCCTGGGTGTACCTACCGGAAGGCGAGGGGCCGCATCCCGCAGTGGTGATGGCGCACGGCATGGCCGGGGTGAAGGCCGGTGGGCTGATCCCCTTCGCAGTGCGATTCCAGCAGGAAGGATTCGCGGCGATCCTGTTCGACTACCGACAGTGGGGTGGGTCGGGCGGCAGCCCGCGCGACGAGCTCTCGGTGACGCGGCAACGCGCCGACTACGAGGCGGTGATCGGTTGGGTCGTCGCCCGACCGGAGTACGACGCCGGTCGGATCTTCGCGTGGGGGACGTCGTTCGGTGGGATGCACATCGTCGAGCTGGCGATCCGGGACGCCCGCCTTGCCGGCGCCATCGCACAGGCTCCGCTCACAGACGGGCTGGTAGGCGCGGCGATGGTTCCGCTGCGGCAGTCGTTGCGACTGATGGGGCTGGCCCTCGTCGATCGGCTCGGATCATTCGTCGGCCGTCCACCGATCTACATCGCCGCGAGCGCCGATCCCGGACAGGTCGCCGCTGTGGCGACTCCGGACGCCGTGGCGGGGCTTGACCTGATCCGCCCGACCGAACCGGCCGAATGGGAGAACCGGATAGCCGCCAGGTCTCTGCTTGCGGTCGGTCTGCACCGCCCAGCGCGGCGCGCTGCCAGCGTGCGATGCCCGTTGCTGCTGGTCGTCGCCGAGCGCGACACGATGGCGCCCACCAGCGCATCGCTGCGAGTGGCCAACAGGGCGCCAGGCGCGGAGCTCTTCCGCAGCCAGGGCGGGCACTACGACGTCTACCCCGGCGGAGTGGCTCACGCGGCCGTCCTTGATCGCGAGGTCGAGTTCCTCCACAAGCAGGCTGGCTGAGAGTTGCCCACCGAGCCTCGCCGGACCACTGTGGGCGACATACATCGGATCTCTCAGCACAGGCTAGACCGAAATTATCCCCAATCGGCCCGGCATCTCAGCCAGTTCCCGGATAAACATCAGGTCTCTTGTTGACAACGCTCCGGACACGTTGCTTGGATGCTCGCGAGCAAGGTCCGCGTGCGCGTGACGCGGGAGACGACGACGACGTCGACGATCCGGAGGCCGAAGATGACCTGCTGCTCGATCTCACTACTGCTGCGCCGCCCCGGGCGACGGGCGATCGCGGCGGCACTGGCGCTTCTGCTCGCCGCACCGATGTCCGCCGCGGTGGTGGTTCCCGCCGCGGCCGCGCCGGACGACGCGGCCGCGCCGGACGCCAAGGCAGCTCCAGGCGACCGAGCGCGCCTCAAGGGGGCGCCCGACACGATCTGGTTCGACGAGCCGCTGTCGACCACGGGCGATCACCAGCGCAACTGGGAGCAGCGCGCGCTGCCGATCGGCAACGGCGCCATGGGCGCCGTCGTCTACGGCGGGGTCACCGACGAGAAGCTTCAGCTCAACGAGAAGTCGCTCTGGACCGGGGGACCCGGCGCGCAGGGCGGCTACGACTACGGCAACTGGACCGACGGCCGAGGGCCCCAGACGATCGAGCAGGCCCGGCAGCTCATCGCGCAGTCGCCGACCGGCGGCGTCGCGCCCGAGACGATGGCCGACCTGCTGGGCAAGCCGAAGCTCAACTTCGGGTCGTACCAGACCTTCGGCGACCTCGACCTGACGATGACGGGCATCGGGGAGGCGAGCGACTACCGCAGGCAGCTCGACATCGGCGACTCGGTAGTGACCACCACGTTCACCGCCGACGGCGTCGACTACATCCGCGAGTACTTCGCCTCGGCGGCCGACGACGTCGTCGTCGTGCGGCTGACGGCCGACAAGCGCGGCCGTATCGGGTTCGACGCACGGCTCAACCTGCCGGGCGGGCGTGCGGACGTGACCCAGACGGCCGAGGGTGGGCGGCTCACGACGGCGGGGCGGCTCTCGAACAACGGGCTCCGCTTCGAGTCGCAGCTGCAGGTGCTCAACGAGGGCGGGTCAGTGACGAACGGCGACGGGGCGATCGGCGTCAGGGGCGCGGACTCGGTGACACTCGTGCTCAGCGCCGCTACCGACTTCGCGATGGACCACACGGGCGACTACCGCACCGGCACCGACCCTCACGACCAGGTCACGGAGGCGGTGGATGCGGCGTCAACCCGCGGGTTCGGGAGCCTCCTGAAGCGCCACCAGGACGACTACCGGGGCCTCTTCGACCGCGTGGAGCTCGACCTCGGCGCCCGGCTTCCCGACATCCCCACCGACGAGCTGCTGGCGGAGTACCGGTCGACGATCGACGCCGAGAGCGCTCGGGCGCTCGAGTCGCTGTACTTTCAGCTCGGCCGCTACCTCCTCATCTCGTCCTCGCGCGGCGGCTCGCTCCCGGCGAACCTGCAGGGCGTCTGGAACCGGGTGAACAACCCGCCCTGGGACGCGGACTACCACGTGAACATCAACCTGCAGATGAACTACTGGCCGGCCGAGACGACCAACCTCGCCGAGACCACCGAGCCGTTCTTCGACTACGTGGACTCGATGGTCGCGCCAGGAACGGTGACGGCGAGCCAGATGTACGGGGCGCGACGGGTGGGCCGTGGGGAACGAGACCAACCCGTACGGGTTCACCGGGTTCCACCAGTACCCGCAGTCGTTCTGGCAGCCGGACGCCGCTGCGTGGCTGGCGCAGCACTACTGGCAGCACTACCTCTTCACCGCAGGACGAGGAGTTCCTGCGGGAGCGCGCCTACCCGATGCTCAAGTCGGTGTCGGAGTTCTGGATCGACTTCCTCGTGCGGGACACGGACGGCACCTACGTGGTCACGCCGAGCTACTCGCCCGAGCAGGGCGACTTCACGGTCGGGGCGTCGATCTCGCAGCAGATCGTCACCGAGCTCCTGACCTCGGCCGCGGCCGCCGCCGAGCTCGTCGACGAGCCGGACGCCGCCTACCTCGCCGACCTCGACGAGAAGCTTCAGGGCATCTACCCGGGCCTCGCCATCGGGTCGTGGGGCCAGCTCAAGGAGTGGAAGGTCGAGCAGGCGCTCGACAACCCGACGAACCAGCACCGGCACGTGTCCCACCTCTACGCGCTCTTCCCCGGGACGGCAGTCTCACCCGCCGCGACGCCGGAGCTCGCTGAGGCCGCCCGCACCACGCTCGAGGGGCGCGGTGACGGCGGCACCGGGTGGTCGAAGGCGTGGAAGATCAACTTCTGGGCGCGCCTGCTCGACGGCGATCGCGCACACAAGCTGCTCTCCGAGCAGCTCAAGGGTTCGACGCTCGACAACCTGTGGGACGACCATCCGCCGTTCCAGATCGACGGCAACTTCGGTGCGACGTCCGGCGTCGCGGAGATGCTGCTGCAGAGCCAGGCCGGACGGATCGACGTGCTGCCCGCGCTGCCGACGGCCTGGCCGGACGGCTCGTACTCGGGTCTGAAGGCGCGAGGCGACGTCGAGGTCGACGCGACGTGGGCGGACGGATCGGTCCGGCAGATCGGCATCCGGCCCGCGCACGACGGCGAGCTGCGGATCGCGAACCAGATCTTCCAGCCGGGCTTGTTCACGCTGACCGACGACGAGGGCAAGCCCGTCGAGTCGACGGTCGAGGACGGCGTAGTGGTCTTCCAGGGGCAGGCCGGGCAGCGGTACGTGGCGAAGGCCACGGCGTCGCTGTCGATCACGGCGCCCACCTCGGCGACCACTGGTGACAACATCCCGGTCACCGTGCGCGCGGAGGCTATCGGTGCCGAGCCGGTCGAGGATGCGGCAGTGCAGGTCTCGGTCCCGGACGACACGGCGCCGGGCTACCCGGAGTGGGCGGCCGAGCCGGCGGAGCTCACGTTCGGCACGATCCCGCCCGGCGAGAGCGTCGAGCGGACCGTGTCCGTCACCGTCGGCCCGGGTAACGCTGCGCGGCAGTCGCTGCTCACCGCGACGCTGACCGCAGGCGACGTCACCCTCAGCCGCACGGCGGTCGTGGACGTGAAGCCGCCGCCGCCGTGCCCGGTACCTGATCCCGACGGCACCCTCGTCGCGTGGAACCTCGGCGGCGACGCCGACGGCGACGAGTCCGGCAACGACCGCGACTGGCGGGTGGAGGGCACGCTCGACGTGCTCGCCGACGGGCCGACCGGCGCGGCCCAGCAGCTGGCGACGACGGGCTACGTCACGAGCGTCGAGCCCTTCTCGCTCGGGTACCTCGAGGAGTCGACGTTCGCCGGCGAGTTCAGGATCGAGCCTGGTCAGTCGGGCTACCGCCGCCTCTTCGACCACCGGTCGGCGAGCAGCGACTCCGACGGCATCATGATCGACACGACGCCGTCGAACAACATCCGCGTCATTACGGCGGGCACAGGGACGACGACGAGCGCCGTCGTCCCGACCGACCGCTGGTTCGAGCTGGTCGTGACCCTCTCGACCGCCGGCGTGATCACGGTGTACATCGACGGCACCCAAGCGGCCACCGCCACGATCGGCGGCTACGAGGCGGCGAACGCGTGCACGTCGCGCACCCTGCACATCGGCGCGAACCGCGGCGGCGGCGAGCGGCAGTCCGGCGGCGCCGACCGGCTCGCGATCTTCGGTCGTGCGCTGACAGCGACCGAGGCGGGCCGATGGCAGGAGCTGGCCTTCCCCACCGCGGACTAGGCGCGGTCCGCTTCCAGAACGACCGCGGGTACGGGATCCGGCCGGGATCTGTACCTCAGGTCGTTCTGGAAGCAGACCGGGGGTGCGGCTCAGGCTCTACCTGTTTCGGCTGAGCCTGCGGTTCCGCTCCGGGCGCGTGCCTCGTTCCTCGGCCCGCACCCTGCGCTGCACCTCCGGCTCAGCCGACCAGCCGGGCGCGCAGCGCTCGGACGTGGCCCGGGGTGAGCCCGCCGTGCGAGAGGTAGGCCTCGATCGAGCCGTGCCGCGTACGCAGGTGCTCCAGGGCGCCGAGGATGACGTGTCGTGTGGGCGGGATCTCGCGCCCGCTGGGGATCTCGCGCTCAGCCGCCAGACCGGCGTACCGGGGAGCGAGCCGTTCGTTGGTCAGCTCGTAGTCGTCGGCGACGGCGTCGACGTCCGCGCCGACGAGCACGAGCGCGAGCGCCACGACGAGCCCCGTGCGGTCCTTCCCGGCGGCGCAGTGCACCAGCACGGGCCCCTCGGGCGCGTCCGCGACGGCCGCCACAGCGCGCGCGAAGAGCTCGGGACGCCGGTCGAGCAGCCCTGTGTACAGGTGGACCCAGGGCCCCTCCTCCGGGTCGCCGGGCCCCTGCACAGGCAGGTGCAGGTGCGCCGGGAGGCCCGCCAGCCGGCTCGGGTACGGACCCGTCTCGTCTGGGCGGCGAAGGTCGATGATCCGCGACAGGCCATAGGCCGTGGCGGCGACGACGCCGTCGTCGGTCAGGAAGCTGGGGGAGTCGGAGCGGACCAGGACGCGCTCGCGGACGGTGCCGCCGCCGGTGAGCGGGAGTCCGCCCAGGTCACGCGCGTTGAGGCAGCCCGGCCAGTCGAGATGGAGCGGTGCGTAATCCGTCACGCCGGGAGGCTATCGCTCCGGGTCGTCGTCGCGTACCGGGGTCTTGCCCTTGCGCATCTCGACGGCGATCTGCTCGGCGTCCAGCAGGTCCAGGGCGTTGCCGAGCTGGGCGGAGTCGTAGGTGCCGGCGGAGCGGGCGGCGAGCAGCTCCTCGCGCTGGGCCGCGATCGTCGCCAGCCGCAGCTCCCGGTACTGGATGAAGCGCTCCCTGGTGAGGATCGCGTCCTCGTCCTGCGACTCGTGCTCCCGAAAGGTGTCCTTGCGCACCCGGGCGACCACCCCGCCGTCGTACGGCGTGCCGTCCGGGCGGCGGGGATCGTCGAGGAAGGCACGCGCCGCCTGCTCGGTCTCGCGGCGCAGGGCGGGCAGGTCGCCGGCCGTGTCCTGCCCGACCAGCCCGAGCCGCCGCGTCACCCACGGCAGGGTGCTGCCCTGTACCAGGAGCGTGCCGAACGCGACGCCGAAGGCCACCAGGATCAGGAACGACCGGTCGGGGGTGTCCGCGGGCAGGGTCTGCGCGGCGGCGAGGGTCACCACGCCGCGCATGCCCGCCCACACCAGCAGGGTGCCCTCGCGCCAGCCGAGCGGCTTGGCGAGGTCGTAGTCGATGTCGGCGGTCCGACGCCGCAGCGTGCCCTGGATGCGTTCCAGCCGGGCGGCGGTCGAGCGCCGGCCCTTGCCCTCGGAGGGCTTGCCCTCGGCGGGCTCGGTGGCCGGGGGCGGGGCCGCGGCGGCTCGCTGGTCGAGGCGGTCCTGGATGCTCGTAAGGGTCTCCCGCATGGCCTCGCCGCGGCGCGCCCTGCGGGCCTGGATGCCGACCAGCGGCGTCACGAACGCGGTCCGCACCGCGAGCACCGCGGCGCTCGCGATCGCGGCGACGACGGCGGCGTGCCAGACCGAGCCGCTGCCCTGCTCGGCGTCCTCGATCAGGTCGAAGAGCTGGATCCCCATCGCTAGGAAGACCGCACCCTCGAGCAGCAGCTCGACGGTGCGCCAGTTGGACCGCTCGGCAATCCGGTCCTGAGGCCGCAGGTGCCGCGCCGACCCGTTGCCGGTCACGAGGCCCGCCGCGACCACCGCTACCAGGCCCGATGCGCCCAGCTCCTCGGCCGGCAGGTACGCGGCGAACGGGACGACGAACGACATGGCGGTGCTCAGGGCGGAGTGCTGCAGCCGCTTGCGCACCCGCAGGCCCAGCCAGCCGACGGGTACGCCGATCGCGACGGCCAGGCCCGCAGCGAACGCGAAGTCGCCCACGACCTCCCACAGGCTGACCGTCGCCGCCGTCGCCGCGATCGCCGACCGCAGCAGCACCAGCGCGGAGGCGTCGTTGAGCAGGGACTCGCCCTCGAGCATCGTGACGGTGCGCGGCGACGCCCCGAGCCGCTTCACGATGGAGGTCGCGACGGCGTCGGTCGGGCTGACGATCGCGCCCAGGGCGATGGCCGTTGCCAGGTCGATCCCGGGGATCAGCACCCGGAAGAGCAGCCCGACCAGCACCGAGCTGATCACCACGAGCGTCACGGAGAGGCCGCCGATGGCCGTGAAGTCGCGCCGGAAGTCCATCGAGGGCAGGCCGACGGCGGCGGAGTACAGCAGCGGTGGCAGCACTCCGCCGAGGATCAGCTCGGGCGGAACCTCGATGGCGGGCACCCACGGCAGCAGGCTCACCCCGGCACCGAGCACGACCAGGACCAGGGGAGAGGCGACGCCGGCGCGGGGCGCCAGGGCGGTGACGGCGATGATCAGGGCTGCCGCGGCGACGGCGATGGTCAGGTACTCCACGGGCTGACGGTACGAGACGCCCGGGGCGTCCGCCGGGTTCGGTGACCTGGATCACCCGGTTTGGTCCGGCTCTGCCGTGCGTCACTACCGGGTGCGCGTAGGTTCTCGACTGGTGGCGGAACCCCGCCGCCGAGCAGGGGGGCGCACCTTGTGTGCCTGTGTCGAGAGGAGTCGAACATGGGGCTTTTTGACAAGGCCAAGGAGTTCGTGACCGACCCGGACAACATCGAGAAGGCGAAGGAGCAGCTCACCGACGAGAACGTCGACGCTGCCACCGACAAGCTCAAGCAGCTCGCGCCCGACCAGGTGGACAGCGCGATCGACACGCTGGGCGACAAGGCCAAGGACTTCGGCCAGAGCTGAGTCACCGATCTTCCTGCGGTGCGACGCGGGCACAGGACCGGCAGTGAATCGGTACGATCGAGGGGCACCGTCCGTGTGGACGATGCCCCTCGATCCGTTTTCCTTCCGTCTCCCAAGGAGCACTCCTGTGTCCGACGTCGCATCGCCGCCGAGCCCCATCGACCTCACCGGTGGCGGGACCCCGGCTGAGACCACCCCGGAGGCGACGACGACCACGGCCACGACCAACGGCGCCGAGCTGTACGGCGAGCGCCGCGACGTCGTCGTGGTGCGGGTGGACGGCGAGCTGTGGGACCTCGACCGCGAGATCCCGGCCGGCCACAAGGTCGAGCCCGTGACCGTCGGCGAGCCGGACGGCCTGGCAGTGCTGCGGCACAGCGCCGCGCACGTGCTGGCGCAGGCGGTGCAGCAGGTCAACCCGGACGCGAAGCTGGGCATCGGCCCGCCGGTGACGGACGGCTTCTACTACGACTTCGACGTCGAGACGCCGTTCACGCCCGAGGACCTCAAGGCCCTCGACAAGGCGATGGGCCGCATCATCAAGGAGGGCCAGACCTTCCGCCGCCGGGTCGTCACCGAGGACGAGGCGCGCGCCGAGCTCGCGAACGAGCCGTACAAGCTGGAGCTGATCGGCCTCAAGGGCGGCTCCGACAGCGAGAACGACGAGAACGGTGAGGCCGTCGAGGTGGGCGGCGCCGAGCTGACCATCTACGACAACGTCCGCGGCGCCGGCCGCGAGAGCGAGACGGTGGTCTGGAAGGACCTGTGCCGCGGGCCGCACCTGCCGAGCACCCGCCTGATCGGCAACGGCGTGCAGCTCATGCGCAGCGCAGCGGCGTACTGGCGGGGCAGCGAGAAGAACCCGATGCTGCAGCGGGTGTACGGCACGGCGTGGCCCACCAAGGACGAGCTCAAGGCGCACCTGGAGCGGCTGGCCGAGGCCGAGCGCCGCGACCACCGCCGCATCGGCTCCGAGATGGACCTGTTCAGCTTCCACGACGAGGTCGGCTCCGGCCTGCCGCTGTTCCACCCCAAGGGCGGTGTGATCAAGCGGGTCATGGAGGACTACGTCCGCCAGCGGCACATCGAGGAGGGCTTCTCCTACGTCGGCACGCCGCACATCACCAAGGACGGCCTGTTCCACACCTCGGGCCACCTGCCGTACTACGCGGACACCATGTTCCCGGAGATGGACCTCGAGGGGTCCAAGTACCGGCTCAAGGCCATGAACTGCCCGATGCACAACCTGATCTTCGCCTCGCGCGGACGCTCGTACCGCGAGCTGCCGCTGCGCCTGTTCGAGTTCGGGTCGGTGTACCGGTACGAGAAGTCCGGCGTCGTGCAGGGTCTGACCCGGGTGCGCGGTCTGACCCAGGACGACTCGCACTCCTACGTGACGCCCGAGCAGGCGCCGGCGGAGGTCAAGCACCTGCTGGACTTCATGCTCAGCGTGCTGCGCGACTTCGGCCTCGACGACTTCTACCTGGAGCTGTCCACGCGCGACGACTCCAAGCCGGACAAGTTCGTCGGCTCAGACGAGGACTGGGCGTCCGCCACGAAGATTCTCGAGGAGGTCGGGCGCGAGACCGGCCTGGAGCTGGTGGCCGACCCGGGCGGCGCGGCGTTCTACGGCCCGAAGATCTCCGTGCAGGCCAAGGACGCCATCGGCCGCACCTGGCAGATGGGCACGGTGCAGTACGACTTCAACCAGCCCAAGGGCTTCGGCCTGGAGTACACGGCCGCCGACGGCACCCGGCAGCAGCCGGTGATGATCCACTCGCGCCAAGTTCGGCTCCATCGAGCGGTTCATGGGCGTGCTCATCGAGCACTACGCGGGCGCGTTCCCGGCGTGGCTCGCGCCCGTCCAGGTCCTCGCGGTACCCGTCGCCGAGCGCGTTCGACGACTACCTCAAGGACGTCGTCGCCCAGCTGCGCGGCCCGCGGCATCCGCGCCGAGATCGACCTCTCGGACGACCGGTTCGGCAAGAAGATCCGCAACGCGTCCAAGGAGAAGGTGCCGTTCGTGCTCATCGCGGGCGGGGAGGACGTCGAGGCGGGTGCCGTGTCGTTCCGGTTCCGCGACGGCACGCAGGAGAACGGGGTGCCGGTGGCGGACGCCGTCGAGCGGATCGTGGCGGCAGTGGCCGAGCGGTCGCAGCAGGCCTGATGGACGCCCACCGTCCAGGACGCCGCGGACTTCGGCCCGTCCGACGACGGCCTGCAGCGGCTCTGGACGCCGCACCGCATGGTCTACATCGGCGGGCAGGACAAGCCGGCCGACTCGACCGGCCGGGCAGTGCCCGTTCTGCCGCATCCCGGCAGGGCGACGACGAGCAGGGCCTCGTCGTCGCCCGCGGGGAGCTGTGCTACGTGGTGCTGAACCTGTACCCGTACAACTCGGGGCACCTGATGGTGCTGCCCGTACCGGCACGTGTCGGACTACACGGACCTCGAACCGGCCGAGACTGTCGAGCTGGCCGCAGATGACCCAGCAGGCCATGCGCGTGTCGCGCGCCGTCTCACGCCCCGGCAGGCTTCAACCTCGGTATGAACCAGGGCGAGGTCGCGGGCGCGGGCATCGCGGCGCACCTGCACCAGCACGTGGTGCCGCGCTGGCTGGGCGACGCGAACTTCCTGCCCGTCGTGGGCCAGACCAAGGCGCTGCCCGAGCTGCTGGCGGACACCCGCCGTCGGCTCGCGGCGGCGTGGGAGACCGCGGGGGGTGGAGAGGAGAACTGATGCTACGGGGCCTGCGCTCCTTCATGACGCAGGCTGTTCACGCCCCTGGCCAGGCTGCTGCTCGCGCTGCGGGTCTCGCCCGACGCCGTGACCATCGCCGGCACGGTGGTGGTCACCGTCGCTGCGCCCTGACGCTGTTGCCCATGGGGCACACGCTCGTGGGCGGGCTCCTCATCGGCTTCTTCGTCCTCTTCGACTCGCTCGACGGGGTGATGGCGCGGCATGGCCGGGCGCTCCGGCCCGTGGGGCGCGTTCCTCGACTCGACGATGGACCGCGTCGCCGACGGCGCGGTGTTCGCCGGGATCACCCTCTGGTTCGTGCTGCACCCCGACGAGCACCACGGCCTGTGGGGCATCGCCGCCGCGCTCGCCTGCCTGGTGCTGGGCTCGTCGTCCCGTACGCGCGGGCCCGCGCCGAGAGCGTCGGGGCGACCGCGCAGGTCGGCATCGCCGAGCGCGCCGACCGGCTCCTGCTCGCGCTGGTCCCGTTCACGTTCATGCAGGTCGGCCTGCCGGTGGTGGTGCTCGAAGTGGTGCTCACGCTGCTGGCGCTCGCGAGCCTGGTGACCGTGTTCCAGCGCATAGCCACCGTGCGGGCCCAGCTCCGCGGCGGGGATTCGACCAGCCCGAGGACCCGCCGGCGGGTCAGGGGGCCCGATGAACGTCGCGGCGCGCGTACACGTTCGCGTGGCGGAACGCCGACGAAGATCCCGGAGCCCGTGCTCCGGGGCCTGTTCACGCGCGGTCGCCGACGTCACCTGGCTGCGCCGCACCAGGGGCGTGCGCCGCATGGAGGACAACTACGCGCGGGTCCGGCCGGACCTGGACGCCGCGGCGGTCCGCCGCCTGTCCCGGGCCGGCATGCGCAGCTACATGCGCTACTTCCGCGAGGCGTTCACCCTCCAGGGCGTCACCCCGGAACGGCTTCGGGCGCGCGTGCGCGTCGAGGGCTACGACGAGCACATCCGGCCGGTGGTCGACGGCGGCGGCGCGGTCTCGCTCGCGCTCGGCCACCTCGGCAACTGGGACCTGGCCGGCGCGTACGGCACCCAGTACCTCGCGCCGCGTCCTGACCGTCGCCGAACGGCTCAAGCCCGACGAGCTGTTCGAGGAGTTCGTGCGGTTCCGCGGCTCGCATCGGCATCGACGTCCTCCCCCTGGGCAACGGCGACATGCTCGGCGCCCTGGTCCGGGCGGCCAAGGAGGGCCGCAGGCTCATCCCGCTGCTCGACCGACCGCGACCTCACCTCGACCGGCGTCGAGGTCGACCTCGCCGGGCACCGCGCCCGGGTAGCGGCCGGGCCCGCGCTGCTCGGCCTGGACGCAGGCATCCCCGTGCACGCGGTGGGGATCATCTACGAGCGGCTGCGCGGCGCCCGCCGTCGGGCGGCGGGGACGCCGTGGGGGATCGTCATCCGGTTCAACCCGCCCCTGCCCGTGCCCGACGCCGGTCTGCCGCGCGACGAGCAGGTGCGCCTCGCTCACGCAGGGCTGGGTGGACCAGCTCGCGCCGACGATCGTCGAGCACACCCACAGGACTGGCACATGCTGCAGCGCGTGTTCGTCGCCGACCTCGGCCCGCGCCCGGCAGAACGCGGGCCCGCGGGCGGGGCGAACGGATGAGGAACACCCGGCGGCGCGGCCACCGCACGCTGCGGGTCGGCATCGTCTGCCCCTACTCGTTCGACGCTCCCGGCGGCGTCCAGTTCCACGTGCGCGACCTCGCCGAGGCGCTGCAGGCCGCCGGGCACCAGGTGTCGGTCCTCGCCCCCTCCAGACGACGACACCGAGCTGCCCGACGTACGTCACCGCCGCAGGCCGGGCAGTGCCCGTGCCCTACAACGGGTCGGTCGCGCGGCTCACCTTCGGGCCGCTGACCGCCACGCGGGTGCGCCGCTGGCTGGAGGGCGGCATCGACGGCCGCCCCTACGACATCGTCCACCTGCACGAGCCGATGGTGCCGTCCCTGTCGATGCTCGCGCTGTGGCAGGCCGACCGAGCCCGTGGTCGCCACCTTCCACACCTCCCAGGCGCGCTCGCGGGCGCTGCAGGTCGCCTATCCGCTGGTGCGGCAGTCCCTGGAGAAGATCGCGGCCCGCATCGCCGTGTCCGAGGACGCGCGCCGCACCCTGGTCGACCACCTCGGCGGCGACGCCGTGGTGATCCCCAACGGTGTGTACACCGAGGTGTTCGCGAACAGCCCCCGGCGGGCCGAGTGGACCGGGACTCCCGATGCGCCGACGATCGCGTTCCTCGGCCGGCTCGACGAGCCGCGCAAGGGCCTGAACGTCCTGGTGCAGGCGATCCCCGCGATCCTCGACCGCGTGCCCGGGCACGCGGTTCCTGGTGGCCGGGCGCGGGGACGGCGTCGCCGCCGAGACCCGGCGAGCTCCTGGGGGAGCGGGCCTCGCTCCGTCGAGTTCCTGGGCGGTGTGTCCGACGCCGACAAGGCCGAGCTGCTGGCGTCCGTCGACCTGTACGTCGCACCGCAGACCGGTGGGGAGAGCTTCGGCATCGTGCTCGTCGAGGCCATGAGCGCCGGGTCCGTCGTCGTGGCCAGCGACCTGGGCGCGTTCCAGCGGGTCCTGGACGACGGCGCCGCCGGCGCCCTGTTCCGCAACGGCGACCCCGCGGACCTCGCCTCGACCGTGCTGGGCCTGCTCGCCGACCCGGCGCGCCGCGACGCCTACCGCACCCACGCCGCCGAGTGGGTCCAGCAGTTCGACTGGTCCGGCGTGACCGAGCAGGTGCTCGCCGTGTACGAGATGATCGCTCGACGCCGACCACGCGATCGCCGACGACGTCGTGGGGCGCATCATGGGGCTGTTCCCGCGCCGGGTACGGGGTGACGCGATGACCTGGTCCGAGATCGCGCTCATCGCGCTGGGGCGGTCGCGATCGGCCTCGTGCTTCGCCTGGCGCGGCGCGTCCCGCCTGGACCGGCTGCACCGCAAGGTCGCCGCGTCGCGGATCGCGCTCGACGCGCAGCTCGTGCGGCGGGCTTCTGCTGCGGTGGAGCTGGCGGCGTCGGGCGCTCTGGATCCCGCGAGCGCGGTGCTGGTGGCCGACGCGGCGTACACGGCGTCGGACGCCGGGGCCGTCACCTCGCCCGCCGCCGCGCTGAAGATGGACGGGCTGGGCGCGGACCGCGAGCGGGCCGAGTCCGGGCTCACGGCGACGCTGCGGGAGGCGCTGGACGACGCCGGAGACGGTGCGGGACCTGCGGGCCGGGCCCGTCGGGCGAGGTGATGGCGGGCCTGGCCGACGCCTGGTACCGGGTGACGCTGGCCCGCCGCTTCCACAACGAGGCCGTCGCGCAGGCCCGGCGCGTGCGCCGGCTCTGGTACGTCCGGCTGTTCTACCTGGCCGGCCGCGCCCCGATGCCGCGCACGGTGGAGCTCGACGACGCTCTGCCGCACGGCCTGGAGCCCAACGGCGGGTGATCGCTGTGCGTGGGTGACCGCTGTGCGAGCGGTGGCCGGGGCCTGGACAGGGCGGGCGATAGAATCCAGGTAGGGCGCCGACCGCGCCCGGAACGACCCCGTCGATCCCACCGGCGAGAACTATGCGAGGTAACCGTGACTGAATCCGTGACCGGCGAGAACACCGTGGGCACGGTCGGCACCGCGCGCGTGAAGCGCGGCATGGCCGAGATGCTCAAGGGCGGCGTCATCATGGACGTCGTCACGCGCCGACCAGGCGAAGATCGCCGAGGACGCGGGTGCGGTGGCCGTCATGGCCCTCGAGCGGGTGCCCGCGGACATCCGCGCGCAGGGCGGCGTGTCGCGCATGAGCGACCCCGACATGATCGACGGCATCATCGAGGCCGTCTCGATCCCCGTCATGGCGAAGGCGCGCATCGGGCACTTCGTCGAGGCGCAGGTGCTGCAGTCGCTCGGCGTCGACTACATCGACGAGTCCGAGGTGCTGACCCCGGCGGACTACGCGAACCACATCGAGAAGTGGAACTTCACCGTGCCGTTCGTGTGCGGTGCGACGAACCTGGGCGAGGCCCTGCGCCGCATCACCGAGGGCGCGGCCATGATCCGCTCGAAGGGCGAGGCCGGCACGGGCGACGTCTCGAACGCGACCACGCACATGCGCCAGATCCGCCAGCAGATCCGCCGCCTCACGTCCCTGCCGGAGGACGAGCTGTTCGTCGCCGCCAAGGAGCTGCAGGCGCCGTACGAGCTGGTCAAGGAGATCGCGACCACCGGCAAGCTGCCGGTCGTGCTGTTCACCGCGGGCGGCATCGCCACCCCGGCGGACGCCGCGATGATGATGCAGCTCGGCGCCGAGGGCGTCTTCGTCGGCTCGGGCATCTTCAAGTCCGGCAACCCGGCCGCGCGCGCCGAGGCGATCGTCAAGGCCACCACGTTCTTCGACGACGCCGACGTGATCGCCAAGGTCTCGCGCGGTCTGGGCGAGGCGATGGTCGGCATCAACGTCGAGGACGATCCCGGCGCCGCACCGGCTGGCTGAGCGCGGCTGGTGACAGCCCGCTCTGCGCCTGACGGAGAGGCCCCGCGGACATCGTGTCCGCGGGGCCCTTCTGCTTTGGGTCAGCAGGGTCAAGGCACCGTTTGCTGACTCGCGTTCAGTAGGCTTGGCGGAGCCATTACCCGCCCGATAGCGGCCGCCTTTCGCCTGCTGAACCAAGGTCAAAGGTCGGCCCTACGGTGGCCGTCCGCATCGTACGAAATCAGCCTTCGCTGAGCCTCGGCGAGCATGCCTGCCGAGAAGTCCAGGCCGACGCACGGATGCCCGTCGGACGCGATGGGGATCAGCTTGTGCCCGGTGCCGCACCCGAGTTCCAGCACGCCCCCGCCTTGCCGGGTGGCGTCGGCCCGGTAGAAGTCGACTGCGGGCCCGCCGCCCGGGAACATTAAGTCGTACAGCCTCACGTGCGAGTAGAACGCCTCACTCTGGTTCGAGGGTTGTCGTCGACGACTCACGCCGAGAGCCTACTGACCCTCTCCCAAGTGGACCGCTCATTTTTCGCCCTCGTCGGCCGTCCTGCGAGCCACGGTCGCGAGCGATGCCTGACTAAACGTGATCCCTTGCAGAACGACCATCAGGTGCGCGGCAGAACGACCACCACTCATGCGGCAAAACGACCAGCATTCCAGCGGCAAAACGACAGCCTGTGTGGGATGCTCTTCCCGTGACTACCCGAGGGAGTTCCGTGAGCAGCACGTTCGTGCCTCGCCATGCCGCTGAGCCAGTGGGGGATGCGCTCGCGGACACGCGTGTCGTCCTGGTGAACGGCGCACGCCAGAGCGGCAAGAGCACGCTCGTGCGTCGGATCGGGAAGGGGCACGGTGCCGACTGGTACACGCTCGATGACGCCGACACGCAAGAGTTCGCCGCGAAGGACTCGCGGAGCTTCGTTCGGCTTGCCGACCGGATGATCATCGACGAAGTACAGCGAGTTCCTGCGCTTCTCCTCGCGATCAAGGCCCTGGTTGACGAGGAGCCGGATCCCGGGCGGTTCTTGCTCACTGGATCGTCGCGCCTGCTGGCCATGCGGGATCTGCCCGACACGCTTGTGGGACGGATGGAGACGATAGAGCTGTGGCCGCTGTCTCAGGGTGAGATCGATGGTGCGCCGGATGGGTTCGTGGACGCCGCGTTCGAGCTCGGTCCCGCGTTGCGCCACCAATCGTCGGTGGATCGCAACGGCTACATCGAGCGGCTCGTCCGGGGCGGATTCCCGGAGGCGGTTCGACGTGCCCCGGGCCGGCGGGAGCAGTACTTCGAGTCGTACGTCGCGGACATGATCAATCGGGACGTCATGCAGGTGTGGGACATCGAGCGTGGCCGAGAGATGCACGCGCTGGTCCGGCTTCTGGCGGCTCGATCCGGCCAGATCGTGGTACCCGCATCCTTGTCGAACGGCCTGGAGCTGTCGGCGCAGACCGTGCGCCGCTACCTCGCGCTGCTCGAAGAGGTCTTCTTGATCAAGCAGATCCCGTCCTGGACCCGGAACCTCAACACGCGCAGCATCGCGAAGTCGAAGCTTGCCTTCGTCGACTCGGGCGTCGCGGCGGCTTTGCTCGACCAGGACGCGCCTCGGCTCCGCAAGCCTGGCAGTCCGCTCGGTGGTCTCCTCGAAGGGTTCGTCGCGATGGAGATCGCACGCCAGCTCACGTGGTCCCGTACCCGGGCCGAGCTCTTCCACTACCGGACCCGGGACCAGGTCGAGGTCGACATCGTCCTGGAGAATCGCCGGGGCGAGGTGATCGCGATCGAGGTGAAGTCGTCGGCGACGCCGTCGACCGAGGATTTCCGAGGCATCCGGCACCTCCATGAACGGGTGGGTGCCGACCTTGTTGCGGGCTACGTCCTCCACGCGGGACCGCACACGCTGCCGTTCGGTGACAAGTACCTGGCGGTTCCCATCAGCGCGCTCTGGGAGACGGCGTCTGCCTGAATCTGGCGTCCGAGCGCGGCACCGTCACGAGGGGAGCAGCCTCACGGCGAGGCGTGCCAATCTTGGACCACGGCACCGTGTGCCGATGTGGCTACATCTCTACCAGGGCGACGGTTCGTAGTCCTTGAGGAAGCAGCCGTACAGGTCGGTTCCGGCCTCGCCCTGGACGATCGGGTCGTAGACGCGGGCGGCGCCGTCGACCAGGTCGAGGGGCGCATGCCAGCCCTCGGCGGCGATCCGCAGCTTCTCCTGGTGCGGGCGCTCGTCCGTGATCCACCCGGTGTCCACCGCGGTCATCAGGATCCGGTCCTTCTCGAACATCTCCGCCGCGGAGGTCCGGGTCAGCATGTTGAGGGCGGCCTTGGCCATGTTGGTGTGCGGGTGTCCCGGGGACTTGTAACGGCGGGAGAACTGCCCCTCCATCGCCGAGACGTTGACGACGTACCCGCGACGCGCCTTGGACGTCGCGGACCGCATCGCGGGCCGCAGCCGGGAGATGAGCAGGAACGGCGCGATCGCGTTGCAGAGCTGGACCTCCAGGAGCTCCAGCGGGTCGACCTCGTCCACGACCTGGGTCCATGAGTTGGCCGTCTGCAGGTCGGGGAGAAGCCCGCCGGCATCGACGGCCGTGCCGGCCAGGTGGGCATCCAGGGAGGCCGAGCCCGCCCGAAGCGCCAGCGCCGTCAGGGACGCCGCGGTGTGCATCGCGACGGCGTCGTCCTGCGACTGCCCGTCGTGGTGGGCGACCGACAAGGCGGTCAGCGCCCCCGCGATCGCAGCAGGGTGCGCCTCCGAGACGTGATCGAATGTGACCATCTCCGGCGGTTCCAGCCCGTGGGGAAGCGGGGCGTCCGGCGACGACTCGCCCGCGACGAGCTGCGAGTAGGCCCCCGGGGACCGGCGGACCGTCTGGCAGGCGTTGTTGACCAGGATGTCGAGCGGGCCAGCCGCGGCGACGTCGTCGGCCAGGGCGATCACCTGGGTGGGATCACGCAGGTCGATGCCGACGATCTTGAGCCGGTGCAGCCAGTCGGCGGCGTCGCGCATCGCCGAGAAGCGGCGCACCGCGTCTTTCGGGAAGCGGGTGGTGATGGTGAGGTGAGCGCCGTCGCGCAGCAGGCGCAACGCGATGTACATGCCGATCTTCGCCCGGCCTCCGGTGAGCAAGGCGCGGCGGCCGGTCAGGTCCGTGCGCTGGTCGCGCCGCGTGTGGCTCTTCGCGGCACAGGCCGGGCACAGCCAGTGGTAGAACGAGTCGACCAGCGTGTAGTCCGTCTTGCAGATGTAGCAGCCGCGGGCGGTGCGCAGCTCCCCGGCGAACGTCCCCGGTGCGGTCGAGACCAGCGGGATGCCGGCGGTCTCGTCGTCGATCCGCGCCGCCGAACCGGTCGCCGTCTGCTCGATGACGCTCCGGTCGTGCGCCTGAAGCTCCTCGCGGATCGCGGCCTTACGGGACTTCTTGAGCAGCTTCCACATGTATCCGGTCGCCCGTTTGACCGTCTGGACGTCGGGATGGTTGGGCTCGAGGTCCTGGAGCCGGCCCAGCACCCGAAGGGTGGTGGCAAGCTCGTCCGGGTCGATCCCCGCGTTCGTTGGCACCGCCGTAGGGTAACCGGCGCCCGGGCCTGGCGCCCGGCTCGGTCCACTCGAAGCGTCATCACGGAACCGCTAGCTGATTCGCGTTCAGCAGGCTTGGCAGAGCCGTAACTCGTCCGACAACGGCCGCCTGGCGCCTGCTGAATCAAGGTCAGCGGACGGTCCTACGGCGGCCGTTCGCAGCGACCTCGGTGTTGCAGAACAGCGACTTGGGTCCTGCAGAACAGCGACTTCGGTCCTGCAGAACAGCGGGTTTGGATTGCAGAGATGCGGGGCTGCTCGGGCGCGGGTCTCCGTATCACTCGCTCTCGTCGGCCGTTGCCGGAGTATGAGTGGGACTGACCGCGGCCAGGAAAGGGGATCTGCTCATTGAGGTTTTCTCGCCTCGTTCCTCTGCGCGATGATGCGTCTTTGAGGAGAGGTTGAACGCGGGAGGTCGGCCTGCAGGGCCGTGACCTGCGGGTTCACGGTGTGTCGCGGTCAGGACGCGGGGTCCTGGCCGGAAGGATCGGGAATCCGCCAAGACACCCTGTTCCCCAGCGAGGACCCCGCGTTGATCACCTATCGTGCCAGTCTCGACGTGCCCGAAGCCACCCTGGAGATCGTGACGAGGTGGCTCACAGCGCACCGCCGCCGGCCAGGTGCCCGTCCGGTCCAGCGCGCCGCGACCGCCCGCACACAGGCGCTGCTGGTCCTGCGCTGGTTCAAGGACGCGACCAAGCTGCGGATCCTGGCCCTGGACGCCGGGATCAGCATCGCGACCGCCTACCGCTACCTGCACGAAGCGATCGACGTGATCGCCGAGAAGGCGCCCACGCTTCCCGAAGTCCTGGAACGCGGCCAGGCCGCCGACTGGCCGCACCTGTGCCTGGACGGCACGCTGATCCCGACCACGAAGATCGCCGCCCGCGGGACGGGGGCAGCGGACCTGTGGTGGTCGGGCAAGCACGCTCAGCACGGCGGGAACCTCCAGGTCCTGACCGGTCCAGGCGGGTATCCCGAATGGGTCTCACCCGTGCAGCCCGGCACCGTCAACGACATCATCACCGCCCGCACCCACGTCCTGCCCTGGCTGTATCCCGCCGCTGCCGCGGGACTGCCCACCCTGTGCGACAAGGGCTACGAGGGAGCCGGGATCGGCATCATCGTGCCGTTCAAAGGGACCAACCTCAACGCTGACGCGGTCAGCCGCAACGCCGCGATCAACGCGCTACGCGCCCCGGCCGAACGGGCCAACGCCCTGCTGAAAGCGACCTGGCCCGTCCTGCGCCGCATCACGCTGGACCCCTGGCGCATCACCGAGATCGCCGCCGCCGCACTCGTCCTGCTCCACCTTCAACGACCCGTCACTGAATGAGGCGAGAAAACCTCAGTGCTTGCGAGACCCGAGCCTGCTCTCCGCTCTAAGCTTCCGCGCGAACCGACAGGCTCGGGAGCACGAGATCGATCGTGCCGAGTTCGTCGAGCACCTGCCGCACAACGTCCGTGCGTGACGCTCGATGATCGCCATCCGACCATCTCGACCCGGCCAGCTCCCAGGTCGCGATGACCATTCGAGCGGTGAACGCGACCTCCAGATCCTCCGGGTCACGCTGCACGCGCTCGGCCAGGACGTCCTGCAGATCCCACTGCGACTGCACCACGAAATCCCAGAGCCTTGCCCTGGGGCCCGGCGAAACATCGATCACCTTTCGCAGGGCCCGGATCCGCGCCATCGACCGCTCGTCGCCTTCGATCCCCCCGACGACCACCTCGCCGAGCGGGTCGAGGATCAGCAGATCCTTGCTCGGGAAGTAGCGGTAGAGCGTCGATGAGCCGACCCCGGCCTGCTCGGCGATCTGTTCCATCGTGGTGTAGTACCCGTGCTCGATGAACAGATCCACCGCCACATCGACGATGAGCTGCCGAGTGCGTTCGGCGTTGGTCTCCCGCAATCCCACGTGCCGATGATATCCCGAACTTGCATGATTCGGGTGTGTCTCCCATTATGGGAGTCAATCCCACAAACGGAGACACGAAGGAGTGTCCATGTCACAACACGTGCGACTGGAATTGAACGGCCCATGGAGAATGCGCAGCACCGAAGACAATTCGTGGGTCGATGCGCACGTGCCCGGAACGGTCTATTCCGACCTATTGGCCGCAGGTCTCGTCCCGGACGCCTACTATCGCGCGGAAGAGTCTGCCATCCAGGCAGTCTTTGACAAGGACTACGAGTACACGCGCACGTTCACCGTCGACCAGCAACTCCTCGACAGGGACGAGGTCACGCTCTGCTGCGAAGGGCTCGACACGCTCGCGACGGTGACCGTCAACGGGACAGTCGTTGCGACGACCGACAACATGCACCGCACGTACCGCGTCCCGATTCTTGACGTGCTCCGCTTGGACGAGAACGAAATCACAATCTCGTTCGGGTCTCCCGTCCGATTCGTGCACGAGGTAGAAGCCGAGAACCCCGGATCGCAAGGACTGACGCACATCCGAAAGGCCGCCTGCAGCTTCGGGTGGGATTGGGGACTGAGCCTGCCCGACTCCGGGATCTGGCGTCCCATCTACATCGAAGGCCACGATGTCGCACGATTGGCCGACCTGTACGTGCAGCAACACCACAAAGACGGCGCTGTCGTCCTCGAAGTCCGCTCCGAGATCGAAAGACTGGCAACGCATGGTGACGTGAAGATCGAGTTGACCGTTGAAGATCCTGACGGGAATGTCGTTTTCGAGCGAACCGAAGCATTCGCCGACGGTGACCTCAACACGATCACGGCGCCCGTGCCCGGGCCGAAGCTGTGGTGGCCCGCCGGTCAGGGCGACCAGCCGCTGTACCGGGTGCGGGCACGGCTCCTTGACGGCGACTCGATCCTCGGCGAAAAGCTGGTGAAGGTGGGCCTCAGGGAGGTTCGACTCGTCCGGGAGAAGGACAACATCGGGCGCAGCTATGTGTTCGAGGTGAACGGGGCCGGCATCTTCGCGAAGGGCTCCAACATGATCATTCCCGACGCCATCCTCGCCCGACGGTCAGAGGAATCCGCCCGGAAGTTGGTTCGCGACAGCGTTGACGCGAACTTCAACTTCATCCGAATCTGGGGAGGCGCCGTCTACCCCGACGACTACTTCTACGACCTCTGCGACGAGCATGGGATACTGCTGTTCCACGACTTCATGTTCGCTAGCGCGTTCTATCCTGTCGACGATGCCTTCATCGACAACGTGCGTGCCGAGGTCACCGACAATGTCAAACGGGCCCGCAACCACGCGTCGCTCGCCTTGTGGAGCGGGAACAACGAGGTAGAACTCACCTTGAACATCCTCAGCGACCCCGAGGCGCGCAAAGCGCTTGAGGCGTTGGGCGGTTCTGATCAGCAGGTGCTGCCCGAGCAGTACGTCTCCGCACTGAAATCCGATATCGTCACGCTCTTCTACGACGTGATGACCCCGCTCGTCACCGCTCTCGACCCGCAGGCCAGCTGGGTGGAGGGATCACCCATCAGCGATACCCGCGGGGAGGTGAAAGTCTCCGACATGCTGCGAGGGACCGCCGACGGAGACACCCACTATTATCTGGCGGTCGATGGCCGGCGCCCGTACGAGGAGATCCGTCAACTCAACGCCCGGTTCCTGACGGAGATCGGCTTTCAGAGCTACCCCGACTACAAGACCATCGAAGCATTCACGGTTGCCGACGACCGCAGTCCGTACAGCGAGGTGATGCTCCAACACCAGAAGAGCCATGACGGCAACCAGATCCTGGAGACCTACGTCGACCGGGAGTTCCACGTCCCGACCGACTTCGCGACCTACGTCTATGCGACCCAGGCCGTCAACGCCGTCATCACCGCCACCTGCGTCGAGCACTTCCGACGTCAGACCGGTGACTGCATGGGATACCTGGCCTGGCAGCTCAACGACTGCTGGCCCGCGGTCTCCTGGGCCGGTGTCGACTACTACGGCCGCTGGAAGGCGCAGCAGTACAGCCTGAAGCGCGCGTTTGCGCCGGTCATGGCATCCGCCCTCGCCGAGGGCAACAAGGTCGCGATTCATGTCAACAACGACCGGCGCGACACGGCCAGCGTCGACGTGGAATGGACGCTCTACGACGTTGCGACCCGTGTTGTCATCGCCGGCAAGAAGCGCGTCAGCGTTCCCGCGCAATCGGTTGCGTGCGCGATCGACGCCGACTTCACCGATCAGATTCGTGGCGGTGAGAACGAGCACTACCTCGCGTACTCGGTCATTGATCGCGGAGCGACCGTCAGCCGCGGCGTGCACCTCTTCGTCGCTCCGAAGAGCTACGTATTCTCAGCGCCACAGGTTCGTGCTTCCGTGACCGACGAGGGTGACAACTTCCGACTGGGGATCGTCTCGGAGGCATTCGCATACGCCGTCGCGGTGGAACTCGACGGCAGTGACGCGACCTTCAGTGACAACTACTTCCACCTCGTCCCCGGCATCGAATACGTGGTGCACCTGCCGAAATCGACCATGACCGCCGAGTTGAACTCCGACCAAGTCCAGACCGCCCTGAACTTCATGACGGCGTTCGACCTCCAGCCTCATTGACTCCGGGCTGCGTCGCGGATCGCATCCAGGATGCGCAGGGTCGCGACCGTGTCGCTGGGGCGCATGATGTCGCTCTCCGTCTCGCCTGCCGCGATTCGCTCGGCGACGTGGAGCGCTTGGTACGCCAACGGGCCGAGCTCAAGGCGTTCGAGTCCATCACTCTTCGTCGGGGAGAGGCCGGCCTGGTGCGATTCAAGCTTCCTCAGGACGCGTTCGCGTTCTGGGACGAGGCGCGGTCGACCTGGACCATCGAAGACGGCGAATTCGAGGTGCGCGCCGGAGCGTCCTCACGCGACATCCGCTCGTCGGCACGGATCGCCGTGCGGGGAGGCGTGAAGACCGCCGAGATCCTCTCGCCAGGAAGTAGGCGTACTCGCGGGTCCAGACATGCTCGGCGGTGAGGTTCTTCTTGCGCAGGATGTGTCGACCGATCTTGATCACCTGGGCTACGCCGGCCAGGCCGAGATCGACGTGCTCGGGGGCCTGGATCACCCGGATCGTGCGAGTCTCCTGCCTGCCGTGGCCCTTGCTCCGCTCGACGTCGGCCGCCTGCAGGTCCGACCAAGGCAGGGCCGTGACGCGGGTGTGGATGCCCGGCTGGTTCTCCTTGACCGGCAGTACCCACCACCCGCCGGCGTCGTTGATCTGGTCGACGAGTTTGTGCTGGGTGTGCTTGGCGTCCGCGACCAGCACGACCCCGGCCAGCGACCCCCACCGGTCGACCAGCCGGGTCATGACCTGCCCGACCGCGCCGATCTCGTCGCCGCCTTCGACCTCCTGACACGCCAGGACGACACCCGAAGCCTGGTCCAGCACCTCCACGACCTGGTCCTGGGTGAAACGGCCCGGCTCGAGGCGGCGCCGCGCGGCCCGCATCGTCTTGCCGTCCGCGCTGACCACGCGTTCCACCCGCGCGGCAGGGCCGGCCCCCACGACGCCGGGCTCACGGACCTCGGGCACTGGTGGTTCGGCCCACCGGCACAGCGCCTCGTCCAGCACCACCGGGCAGGTCGCGTTCAGCACCCGCCGGAACGTCCCGGCCGACGGCGCCGACCGCACCAGCCCGAACGCTCCGGTCAGCTCGGGGTCCAGGTCGCCGGCGACCTCGGCGATCTCGTCGAACCCGACCGCGCCGCAGGCCACGGCCAGCTGCGCCAGCCCGAGCACGACGACCAGCGGGAACCGCACCCCGCGCGCCTGGCGCGGGTCCGGCACCGAGGCGAACGCTTCCAGCAGCCCGTCGACCTGCCCGCGCAGCACCTTCTGCCTCACCGTGGGCTGGTCAAACAGGGCAAGAACAGGCGAGACTACAGACACGGGCGCGGCACCTCGGCAAGCACGGACGGACGGCGTAGGAACCTCCATCCTCGCAGGTCACAGGGCCGCGCCCGCCTTCACACCCTCGAGCCCACACCCGCCCCACCGGCCTCACGCAACGACGCGCAAGACCCCGAGCGAATGATCAACTTTGAAACCGCCCTGCTTCGCCGCCCTCTACCGCGACCTTCTCGAGATCAAGGCCGCGCCTGTTGCTGTCGTACCCGGGCTCAACCGTGAGGAGCGGCGCCGATGGCACTGAGGTTTTCTCGCCTCATTCAGTGACGGGTCGTTGAAGGTGGAGCAGGACGAGTGCGGCGGCGGCGATCTCGGTGATGCGCCAGGGGTCCAGCGTGATGCGGCGCAGGACGGGCCAGGTCGCTTTCAGCAGGGCGTTGGCCCGTTCGGCCGGGGCGCGTAGCGCGTTGATCGCGGCGTTGCGGCTGACCGCATCAGCGTTGAGGTTGGTGCCTTTGAACGGCACGATGATGCCGATCCCGGCTCCCTCGTAGCCCTTGTCGCACAGGGTGGGCAGTCCCGCGGCAGCGGCGGGATACAGCCAGGGCAGGACGTGGGTGCGGGCGGTGATGATGTCGTTGACGGTGCCGGGCTGCACGGGTGAGACCCATTCGGGATACCCGCCTGGACCGGTCAGGACCTGGAGGTTCCCGCCGTGCTGAGCGTGCTTGCCCGACCACCACAGGTCCGCTGCCCCCGTCCCGCGGGCGGCGATCTTCGTGGTCGGGATCAGCGTGCCGTCCAGGCACAGGTGCGGCCAGTCGGCGGCCTGGCCGCGTTCCAGGACTTCGGGAAGCGTGGGCGCCTTCTCGGCGATCACGTCGATCGCTTCGTGCAGGTAGCGGTAGGCGGTCGCGATGCGAGATACCGGCGTCCAGGGCCAGGATCCGCAGCTTGGTCGCGTCCTTGAACCAGCGCAGCACCAGCAGCGCCTGCGTGCGGGCGGTCGCGGCGCGCTGGACCGGACGGGAACCTGGCCGGCGGCGGTGCGCTGTGAGCCACCTCGTCACGATCTCCAGGGTGGCTTCGGGCACGTCGAGACTGGCACGATAGGTGATCAACGCGGGGTCCTCGCTGGGGAACAGGGTGTCTTGGCGGATTCCCGATCCTTCCGGCCAGGACCCCGCGTCCTGACCGCGACACACCGTGAACCCGCAGGTCACGGCCCTGCAGGCCGACCTCCCGCGTTCAACCTCTCCTCAAAGACGCATCATCGCGCAGAGGAACGAGGCGAGAAAACCTCATTGCTTTTCACACGTGAAGAGGACCGGTTGATCAGGCGGCTGGTTCAACCGTTCTACCTGAAGATGTACCTGATGGAGGCGCTGGCCGAAGTCGATCCGCGAGCGGCGCGCCGGCTCCGGCGCAAACTGATCAGAGCGGGCAGGAAGGTGACCTCCCAGCAGGTGGAGTGGCTTCTGCGGCAGAGCGGGTGGCGCGAACTGACGATGGGTGCGTGGTTCGCGCTGGCGTTGCCCGCCGACGAGGTTCGCGGGGCAGTTGTCGGCGCGTGGAACAACGCGGTCGGCTTGGATGCCGTGCACCCGTTGGCGACCGTCAGCGTGCTGATCGCCGGGTCGGACGCGATCGCTGGGATGCAGTCGTTCGTCGCACGTCGCGATGGCCGTGATGACCTCGGAACCGCAGGGTATGTGTCGGCAGCCATCGCCCACCTGGGCGGTTCTCCGCCCTTCGATCCCGATCCCATGGTCGTCGCATCGTTCCAGGACTCAGTGAAGGTTGCTACCGATCTTCAGGGCGACTTCCGAGCGGCGCATCGTTCACCGTGGCATTCACCTCTCTGGCAGCGTGGTAGAAAAAGTTATACCGTTGGCTCATGAAGACAGCGATCAGCCTCCCGGACCACACGGCGGAGCGCTTCGACCACATCGCGCAGAAGCACGGGATGACGCGCTCGGAGTTCTACCGGCGTGCTGCCGAGCACTACGCCGACGAGCTGACCGGTGCGGACCTGACCGCGCAGATCGACGACGCGATCGACGCCATCGGGCAGCCCGGCGACGACACCACCGAGTTCCGCCGTGCCGCGAACGCACGCCTGGTCGAGGCCTCGGACGAGTGGTGATCCGGCGCGCAGAGGTGTGCTGGGTCGACTTCGGAGAACCCCGGGGGAGCGCCCCGGCCAAGCGGCGACCGGCCGTCGTCGTACAGTCCGATCAGTACAACAAGTCCCGCATCGCGACCGTCGTCGTCCTGCCGATCACATCCAACACGGCTCTCGCGCGGCACCCAGGCAACGTATTCCTCCCAGCCCTGGCGTCCGGGCTGCCGAAGGACTCGGTCGTCAACGTGTCTCAGCCGATGACCGTGGACCGTGCAGACATCGACGCCACCGGATTCGCACTTCCCGAGAACCTGATGGATGCCGTCGACGCCGGCCTTCGGCGAGTCGTGGACCTGTGACCGGTCGGCGCAGGGCCTCCACAGCAGTCTTGTGACTGGTGCCAGGGCGAGGTCACTGCCCCCGCCTTGCGGCGAAGCGAAGAGCTCAAGCTCCATTGAGAACACGCCTGGGCCTGCGCGTCTTGCGTGGAGCACAAGGCCTACCTCCAGTCGCCGGACGGCTGGGGTGAAGACGCGAACGATGTGTGGCCGTGGTCCATGACCCGGCCCGACATCCCGCGGTTGAAGGCGTTCGAAGCTGCGCTGGTCAAGCGGTTCGCGTTGCATGAAGTCGAGCGAGTCGAGCACGTCGTGGCGTTCCTACCGCCGTTCGACTTCTCGTTGTACCTCGGCACGACCACAGACGAGAGGCGGGACGCCTTGGCCGCGATCCCAGACCTCGATGAGTCCATCCGTGAGGTGGCCGTCGGCATCCGGCTGCACACCCTGTACGACGGCTTCACGGTGGAGTCCCAAGAGACGGTCGACCGTGACTACGAGGGCTCCTGGTTCTACTACCTGCGCTGACAACGAGTCACCAGGCGAGCGGCCAGGGGAGTCGACTCGGTCGTGAGGGGTTCTGCGGTAGTGGTCGGTTAGTGTCAGGGCGTGCTGCTCCCCGAACGGTCGGTGCCAGGGGCGGACCTGCCCGTCCGGGCGGTTCTGCCCGCCACGGTCGACGCGGTGCGGTCGCGCGGCACCGCGGTGCTCGTCGCGCCGCCCGGGTCGGGGAAGACCTCGCTGTTGCCGCTCGCGCTGGGCGACGCGCTCGGGGACACGATCATCGTCGCCGAGCCGCGAAGGATGGCGACCCGCGCGGCTGCGGCCCGGCTGGCGATGCTGGTCGGCGAACCGCTCGGGCAGCGGATCGGCTACGCGATGCGCGGTGAACGCAGCGGCGGCAAGGGCCTCCGTGTCGAGGTGGTGACGACGGGGCTCCTCGTCCGACGTCTGCAGCAGGACCCGGAGCTGCCGGGTGTCGCCGCGATCGTGATCGACGAGTGCCACGAGCGGCACCTCGACGCCGATCTGCTGCTCGCGCTCTGCCTCGACATCCGGGCGAATCTTCGGGAAGACCTGGCGATCGTCGCGACCTCGGCCACGGCCGACACGGTCAGGCTGAGCCGCGCACTTGGCACGGACGTTCCGGCGCCCGTGATCACCGCGTCCGCCGCGCTGTTCGACGTGGCGGTCGAGTGGGCCCCACCACCGGTCCCCGCGCCGCTGCTGCCCGGCGGGCGGGTCGACCCGCGCCTGCTGGATCACGTCGCGGCCGTCGTCCGGCGTGCACTGACCGAGAACGACGGCGACATCCTCGTGTTCGTCCCGGGGGAGGCCGAGATCAACGGGGTGACTCGCCGGTTGGCCGGTCAGAACGTCCTGCCGTTGTTCGGTCGCCAGTCACGGGCTGAACAGGACCGCGCGTTGGCGCCGGCCGCCACTCGCCGGATCGTGGTCACGACGTCGGTCGCGGAGAGCTCGCTGACCGTGCCCGGGGTAAGGGTCGTGGTCGACGCGGGTCTTGCCCGGGAGCCGCGGACCGACCAGTCCCGCGGCCTCGGTGCGCTGGTCACCTGCCGGGTCTCGAGATCGTCGGCCGACCAGCGAGCGGGTCGCGCCGGGCGGGAGGCGCCCGGCCGGGTCTATCGCTGCTGGTCAGCCACCGACCACTCGCGTCTCGACGATCATGCGGCGCCGGAGATCGCTATCGCCGATCTGGCAGGCTTCGCCCTCGACCTCGCGGCGTGGGGTGCGCCCGTTGGAGACGGTCTGACCTTGCTCGAGGCGCCGCCGGCGCCGGCGATGACCGCGGCCACCGAGCTGCTGCGCCGCATCGATGCCATTGACGACGGCGGCCGGATCACCGAGCGGGGCCGGAGGATGATGGCGATCGGGGCGCACCCTCGGTTGGCTCGTGCGTTGCTGGACGGGGCGCCGCGGGTCGGCGCCGACCGGGCACGCGAGGTCGTCGCGATGCTCTCGGACGATTCCGGCCGCGGCTCCGGCGATGATCTACCGGCCCGCTGGCGAGTCCTTCGCCGTGGCGAGGACCGCGGAGCCACTGCCCGCTGGCGAGAAGAGACGAAGCGCCTCGGCCGAGGCACGACGACCGGTGACCCGTGGGGTGGGGCGGCCGGTCGGGAGACGCCCGGAGTTCCGGACGATCTCGCGGTGGGGATCGTGGTGGGGTTGGCGTATCCGGACCGGATCGCGCGGGTCCGGGGGATCGACTCGGCGACGTACCAGATGTCCGGTGGTACGGGTGCGGCGCTGGATCCGCAGTCGCCGTTGCGGACCACTACCTGGCTGGCGATCGCGGTTGCTGACCGGGCACCCGGACGCGCCGACGCCAGGATCCGTTCCGCGGCGCCGATCGATGAGCAGACCGCACGAGACATCGCAGGCGACCTCGTCTCGACGACCGACCAGATCCGCTGGGACGACGGCCGGATCGTGACGCGGCGCGTCGAGGCACTCGGCGCGATCGTGCTCAACGACGTCCCGCTGGTAAAGCCCGACCGGCTGCTCGTCCAAGCGGCCGTCCGCGACGGTATCCGGCGCAGCGGTCTGTCCGTACTGCGCTGGTCGGAGGCCGCACTCGCCTTGCGGGAGCGGCTCGCGTTCTGCCACGCCCACCTCGGCGCCCCATGGCCTGCGGTCGACGACGAAGCACTGCTGGCCGATCTTGACGAATGGCTGGGTACCGAGCTCGCCTCGGTGCGAGGCTCGCGCGATCTTGCCCACATCGACGTGGCTTCGGCGCTCCGGCGACTACTGCCATGGCCCGCAGCAGCCCGGTTCGGCGAACTCGCACCGGAACGGCTCCAGGTCCCATCGGGCTCCGAGGTTCGACTCGCGTACGACGGCGTCGAGCCGCCGGTCCTGGCAGTGAAGCTGCAAGAGGTGTTCGGCTGGACGGCCACTCCAGCCGTCGCGGACGGTCGGGTACCGGTCGTGCTGCACCTGCTGTCGCCCGCACGGCGCCCGGTCGCGATCACGAGCGATCTCGCCTCGTTCTGGAAGCAGGGCTATCCCCAGGTCCGAGCCGACCTCCGAGCTCGCTACCCCCGCCATCCGTGGCCGGAAGATCCACTCACCGCCGTCCCGACCAAACGAGTAAGACCTCGCCAGTGAACCGAGCTGCGACGAGTACATGCACCAGGATCCCAGCCGCCCAGTGACGTGGCCGCCAACATCTGGGTACTGTTGACGCCGTTGGTCTCCGTAGATCTGCATGGCAGAGGAGTCCTCTGAGCCCACGACAGCTCACGCCGTCATCGAGGGCTGATGGGCCGGGCGCCGGGCATCCGGAGGTGACCGCTGTCGGGCCGGTGCGAGGAGCTGACGTGGCGAGTGCCCACATCGGGTTGATCGGCCGGGACGCCGAGCTGTCTCGGCTGTCAGGCCTCGTGGCGCCGACGCCGACCGCGAGCCGGGTCCAGGTACTGCTGGGCGAGGCCGGTATGGGCAAGACCGTCCTGCTGGCGGAGGTGACCCGGCGGGCCGGGCCGGCGGGGCTGCGCGTGCTGAGCGTCACCGGCCGCGAGTCCGAACGTGATCTGGCCTTCGCCGGGCTGCACCAGCTGCTACGGCCGGTACTCGACCGCGTGCCGGCGCTGCCCGACCGGCAGGCCAAGGCACTGCTCAGCGCGCTCGGGCTGTCGGCGGATCCGGTGCCGCCCGACGCGCTGCTGACTGGGATCGCCCTGCTCACGCTGCTGTCCGGCGCGGCCGAGGACGCCCCGTTGCTCGTGGCCGTTGATGACGGCCAGTGGCTGGACCGCGCGTCGCTGGAGACGCTCGCGTTCGCCGCGCGGCGCCTGGAGTCCGAACCGCTGGTGCTGTTGCTCGCCGCCCGCGGTGCGACCGCACCGGGCGGGTTCGACCGCGACTTCCCGGAGCTCGTCCTGCCGCCATTGGGTATGCAGCAGGCCGGGCGGCTGCTCGACGAACAGCCGCACCCGCCGCGCGGCCGGGCGCGCGAGCAGGTCCTGGCACAGGCCACCGGCAACCCGTTGGCGCTGATCGAGCTGTCGAGGGCGATCGCCGCCGACTCCACCGTCGGCCGGCGCTGGACCGCTGAGCCGCTCCCACTGACTGACCGGCTCACCGGAGTGATTGCCGCCCAGTTCGGCTTCCTTCCCCCGTCGGTACGTGCGGCGCTGCTGCTCGCCGCGGTCGCCGACAGCCCGGACGTGGCGGCCCGGGTACCCGGGCTCCACGCCGACACGCTCGCCTCCGCCGAGCGTGCCGGCCTGATCCGGTTTGACGGGTCGATGCCGCAGTTCGCGCATCCCCTCGTCCGGGCCGCGATCTACCACGCCGTCCCGTTCACCGAGCGTGCCGCGGCACACCTGCGCATCGCGGACACGCTGCGTGACCAGCCGGACCGCCACGCCTGGCACCTCGCGGCGGCAGCTCTGGAACCCGACGAGCGGCTCGCCGCACTCCTGCAGGACACGGCCGTCCAGGCACAGCGGCGAGGCGGCGCCGCCGCAGCGGCACGGGCCCTGGAACGGGCCGCCGAACTCAGCCCCGGTGAAGACGATCAGGCCCGGCGGCTGCTGACCGCCGCAGGACTCGCGCTGGCCGCCGGTCAGGCGGACTGGGTACAAGACCTCGCGGGCCGGGTCCTTGCGGTGGCCGCCGATCCGCAGCTGCGCGTCGCTGCGCGGCAGCGGATCGGCTGGGCGCTGGTCTGGTCCAACCAGCACGCCGCGGCGCTGTCCACACTGCTGCCCGTCGCTCAGGAGGCATCGTCCCTGCTGCCGGAAGTCGCCTGGAACGCGGTCGGGTTGGCCGCAACGGTCGCCTACCAGTCCGGTGCATCCGCCGACCGGACTGCGGTCCTACGCGCCCTTGACCGGCTGCACGAACCGACCCCGCCGCCCTCCGACTGGCCGGACGGCTACGCGGACGAGCAGCGGGTGTGGATCCGGGCGAGCGCGTCGCCGCTGGCCGCCCATGCGGACTCTGTCGAGCGCCTGCACCGTATCGCCGCCCGGACACTCATCGACCCGGCCACGGTCGGCGCGGCGGCCTGGCTGCTCGACGAGACCGAGCTCGCGGTCCGGCTGCTGCGCGAAGCACTCAGCCGGCTACGTGCCCCCGGGATGCGGGGCGGCAGCGGAGCTGCCCTGTCCGCGCTGCAGTGGGCGTGCGTCGACAGCGGTCGGTGGGACGAAGCGCTCGCGGCCGCCCGGGAAGCAAGCGACGCGGCCGCCGCGTACCGCATGGAGACCGTCGCGGCGTCGGCTGACCTGTGCACCGCATCAATACTCGCCCTGCGCGGCGACTTCGACGACGTACCGTCGCTGCTGACCAGTGCGCTGGCGAACGCCGACGAGAGGGAGTACCGGTCGGTCGCCGCCCGCGCACGCCACGCCGCCGGAATGGCGGCATTCGCGCAGGGCAGCTTCCCGGCGGCCTACGCCCAGCTTCGCCCACTCTTCGACACCACCGGCGCACCGCTGCACCACCACGTGTCCTACCTGGCGATCGCCGACCTCGCGGCCGCCGCAGTACGCGCCGAACGCCAGCTCGAGGCGCGGACGCTCATCGAGCGCGCGCTGGCCCCGGTGGACGAGACCCGCCTCCCTCGGCTGCAGCAGCTCGCCGGCCGCGCCCGCGCACTCCTCGCCGAGACCGCGCAGGCCGAGGCCTACTTCGACAAGGCCCTGGCCGAGCCCGCCGGAGCGCGGTGGCCGTTCGAGCGGGCCCAGCTGCGACTCGACTACGGGGAATGGCTGCGCCGGCAACGGCGCATCAACGACGCCAAACCCGTGCTCGCGGCGGCCCTGGAGACATTCCGCCGACTGAGCGCAGCGCCCTGGGCCCGCCGCGCGGAAACGGAGCTGCGCGCCTGCGGAGTGGCTGCACCGGTCACGCCGACCGCACCCGACGCCCTCGCCGAGCTCACCGCACAGCAGCGCGAGATCGTCATCCTCGCCGGCCGCGGCCTGACCAACGCAGAGATCGGCGACCGCCTCTTCCTGTCCCCGCGCACCGTCGCCTCCCATCTGTACCGCTCCTACCCGAAACTCGGCATCGCCGGCCGCCACCAGCTCCGCGAACTCACCGGACCGGCGCCATCTGCCAACGCCCTGGACAACGCCTGACCGGGGGTACGGGCCAAGGGTGCAGTCAACATACGGATACCCGGGTTGCCATCCGGCTGGCGATCATTCCAGGAAGGACCGCTACGGAAGGCTTTCGCAATGCCAATGATTGATGTCTACGCCACGGCCGGTACCTTCGCCGACCGGCACCAGCTCGCCGTCGACCTGGCCACTGCGGTCATGACCATCGAACAGGTGCCCGACATCCCGATGTTCCGGCAGAACACCGCCGCGTTCGTCCACGAGCTACCCGCCGACAGCCTGTCCAACGTCGACGGCGAGAACAGCTACGTCCGGGTCCAGGTCCTGACCAACGCTGCCGCGCTGGACCGCGACAAGCAGCTCGCCGTCGTCGACCAGCTCACCCGGATCGTCGCGGCTGCCGCCGACGACCCTGGCCTGGTCGGCCGGACCTGGGTGCTGCTCACCGAGGCGATCCCCGGCGGCTGGGGCCTGCAGGGCCACGCGAACACCAACGAGGAGCTCGTCCTCGCCGCCCGCGCCCAGATCGCCGAGCTCCGGTCCAACCAATGAGCTTCGCCGGGCGGTCCGGTCTCGGTCGGGACCGGTGTCAGGCCGTGGACGGCCGGGTGTCGGTCCAGTCGACCATCAGGCGACGTTCGGCGAACAGCCACCCGCCGTCCTGCTTGACGAAGGTGTCGAGGTAGCGGATCGCGGCGACCATCAGCGTGCGCTTCCCGTCCTGGTCGACCGACACGTGATGGGCCAGGCAGTAGCTCTCCCCGGTGGCCCGGTCGCCGTCCAGGACAACGGTGCTCTGTCCGTTGAAGTGGGTCGTGGCGGCGTAGGTGTTGAGGTTGTCGAAGACCGGGGCGAGAGCGTCGCGGCCGTGGAGCTCCTGCGACGGCTGGTCGGCTTTCGCATCCATGTACACCACGAAATGGGTGTCCTCGGTGAACAGCGCCATCTGGCCCTTGGCGTCGCGCCCGTCGGCGCAGTGCGCGTACGCGTCGACCAGCTCGCGGATGGCCAGCCGGTCGGCCGCCTCCGAGGCGGCCGACGGCGCGGGCGAAGTCACGCGGTTACTTCTGGGCGGACGGCGTCGTTGAGGGCGCCGAGCACACCGAGCTGGGCGAGGAGCACGGTCCCCGACGGGTAGCAGTCGAAGCGCTTGATCTTGCCGTCCTCCAGCTCGAACACGTCGCAGCACGGCGCGTCCATCCGGTTTCCGGTCGCTTCGAGCGTTCCGCCGGCCGTGCTCAGCGGGCCGTTGTGGGTGCCTTGCAGCGCTAGCTGGACGATGACCATGTTGCCGCTCGTGTAGACCTGGTAGAGCTCGCGGTGCATATCCGGGAACGCACGCGCGAAGTTGTCGAGGGGGAAGGCGCGATCCCGGTCGCGGTAGGTGACGCCGATGGACATGTCGGTGAAGGTCCCGTCCTCGGTGAACGCCGCGAGCCAGCCCTCGCTGTCCTTGTCCTCGGCGATCTGGTAGGCGTTACGGATGATCTGTTCGTTGTCCATGGTCGATTCCTTCGATGTGGGTCAGGTGATATGGGTCAGGTGTGGACGGGCGCGTGGATACGCGTCAGCTCCGCGCGGGCCGCGTCGTCGAGACGGACGTCGGCGGCGTGGAGGTTCTCGGTGAGATGAGCACGCGTGCGGGTTCCCGGGATGAGCAGGACGTTCGGTGCCAGGCCGAGCAGCCAGGCAAGCGCGATCTGCGCCGGCGTTGCCGAGAGCCTTGTCGCCAGCGCGGCGAGCACCGGGTTCGCGAGGAGCTGGTTTCGCGGCCATCCCAGCGGGCAGAAGGGTACGAAAGCGATGTTCCGCTGCGCGCATTCGGTGAGGACGTCAAGAGCGCGCTGATCCGCCAGGTTGAACAGGTTCTGGACGCAGACGATCTCGGTCTGATCGACAGCGCTGAGCAATTGCCTCCTTGAAACGTTGCTGAGGCCGATACCGTCGATCAGCC
This sequence comes from uncultured Actinomycetota bacterium, assembly GCA_963850545.1. Classification (GTDB taxonomy): domain Bacteria; phylum Actinomycetota; class Actinomycetes; order Actinomycetales; family Cellulomonadaceae; genus Promicromonospora. Next base: position 493,572 of record CAWKLP010000001.1, read on the forward strand.
CTTCGTCACGGGCCTTGATCAGCGCCGCCAGCTGGGTGTCGAATCCTTTGTCCGGTGGTGCGGACGGATCGATCACGCGCAGGTTCACGGCCGCCAGCCGGCTGGTGCCGAGAGTGGCGAGGTTGTCCTCGATGCCCTGGCGAAGCGCCGCGCCGCGGGTGTCGGGTCGGGCGGCGACCTTGCTCACGATCGCCAGGTCGCTCGGATAGGGGTGGAGCGCCTCGCGAATGAGCTCGTTCACCACGCCCGGCCCGTAGAACTGCGCGGTGTCGATGTGGTTGACCCCGCCGTCCACCGCGGCGCGCAGCACGCGCAGGGCTTCGTCGCGGTCTCGTGGTGGCCCGAAGTCCCCGTCTCCGGCCAGCTGCATCGCGCCGTACCCGACCCGGCGCACCCGCCACGAACCCAGCGCGAAATTCACGGGTGGACCTGTGAGCCGTAGCCGAGGTCCAGGCGGACCGACTGGAGGATGACGAACGCGTTGCTGGCGGTGAAGACGTCGGCGGCGGCCAGCACGCCGGTGTACTTCCTGATGACCGGTGCGGCGGCGTAGTCGGACACCGCGTCGAGGTAGCCCTTGACCCCGGCCCAGGTGTTGTTGCCGTACTTCGCGAAGTACGGGGTCGGGTCTACTGACGCCAGAGCGGTCCGCACGTTGTCTTCGATGTCGGTGATGTACTGCTGGTGCACGACGACGTCGTTGCGGGTGCCGAGCCGGCCCATGTGGCCGCCGATGAAGTGCTTCCATGGGAAGGCCAGCGCCTTGCCCGGGGCGGCGATGGCTGCGGGGACGTTCTCGCTCAGGTTGAAGTTGTAGAACGGCACCCAGCCGGGCAGCGCGACGTCGACGAGCATGAGCGTGTCGTGGTCGGGGAAGTGGATGTAGATGTTGTCCGGGGTGTGGTTGGTGCCCTGCCAGGCCAGTTTGACGCGCTCCCCGCCGACGTCCAGCGTGAGGCGCTTGTCGAAGGTGACGTTGGGCACCGGTCGAGCCGGGTCGTTGTCGCGCGCCAGCAGCCGCTTGTTCTCGGCGGAACCGACGCGCACGACGTCGCGGCCGAACAGCGACGACGCGCCGACATGGTCGGCGTGGTGGTGCGAGTAGACGATGTGGGTCACCTTGTTGGACACTCCGTTGGCGCCGGCGACCTGGTCGATCGCGCGCTGCAGGTTGCCCCCGATGCTCGGGGGCGCGTCGAACAGCACGACACCGTCGCGGGTGGTCAGGAACGCCGCCTGGTAGGTGCCGTCGGTGACCCAGTAGAGGTTTTTCTCGACCCGGCCGACGAAGTAGCCCTGCTCGTTGACGGCCGGGCCCAGCGCCGACGGCGGGATCGGCGCGTAGTCGGGCAGGGTCGAGTCAGACGCCGCGGCGGTGGGGGCGGCGCCGGCCAGCATGCCGAGTGCCGGAACGGCCGCGAGCGTGGCACTGCGGGCGAGAAACGTACGGCGGTCCACGGTAGACATGGTTACTTCCTCCAGAGAGCGGGTGGCGATGGGTTCAGGTTCGCCGCCAGGCTGGTGAGAGGTCGTCACCGGATCCCGGTGATCTGGTGGCTATGCTGACCGAGTGCCTGGCCTGATCGACCGCCATGACCTCGTCGCCACGCTCGACCGCGCCGCCGAGAAGAAGGTGACGGTCATCTCGGCGCCCGCCGGCAGCGGGAAGACGTCGCTGCTGCAGCTGTGGTCCGGGCGCCCGGGCCAGGACCGCCGGATTGCCCTCATGTCCGTGCGGCCGGAGCAGCAGGACGCACAGCTGTTCTGGCTCACCCTGCTCGACGCGGTCCGCGGCGCCCTTGGTGTGGACAGCGACGCGGAACCGACGCCCGGCTTCGACGGCCAGGCCATGGTGGACAAGGTGCTGTCCGAGATCAGCGCTGCCGACGATCCGTTCGTCCTGGTCATCGACGACCTGCACGAGCTGAGCTCGGCCGAAGCCGCCGACCAGCTCACCACCCTGCTGACGAATCTCCCTCCCCACGCGCACGCGATCGTGGCCACCCGCCGCGATCCGCCGCTGCACCTGCACAAGCTCCGGCTGGTCGGAGAGCTGGCCGAGATCCGTGTCGAGCAGCTGCGCTTCACCGAGCACGAGGCCAGGGGGCTGGTGGCCGCTGCCCGAATCGTGCTGCCCGACCGCCTGGTCGCCATGCTCCACGAACGCACCGAGGGCTGGGCGGCCGGGCTTCGGCTCGCCGTACTGTCACTGGCCGGGCATCCCGAGCCCGAACGGTTCGTGGCCGAGTTCTCCGGGAGTGACAGGGCCGTCGCCGAGTACCTGATGGCCGAGATGCTGGAGCGGCAGCCGGCCGACGTCCAGCGCCTGCTGCTACGCACCTCCCTGCTCGACCGGGTCAACGGTGAGCTGGCGGACCTGCTCACCGGGGCGTCCGGATCGGAACAGGTCCTGCTGGACCTGGAGGACGCGAACGCCTTCGTCGTGTCGCTCGACCCGGACCGCACCTGGTTCCGCTACCACAATCTGTTCGCCGGGCTGCTGCGGCTGGAGCTGCGCCACACGCAGGCGAGCGAGATCCCGGCCCTGCACCGGCTGGCCGCGAGGTGGTTCGCGGAGCACTCGCTGCCCGCCGACGCCGTCCAGCACCTGCAGGCCGCGGGTGACTGGACCGAGGCGGCCCGGCTGCTCACCGAGAACGCGATCAGCATGACTCTCGACGGCCAGGCGGCGTCGGTGGTAGCCCTGCTGCGGTCGTTCCCGGCCGGGACCGGCGAGCAGGCGCCCGCGCTGGCCCTGGTGCACGCGATCGCCGAACTCGACCAGATGCATCTCGCGGAGGCGGAGGCGCACCTGGATGTCGCGCGAACGTTCGCCGTCTCGACTCCGCCGGACCACGAGCGTCGGGTCCGGATGGCGATCACGTGCCTGGACCTGCTGCTGGCGCGGCTGCGGGGCCACTTCGACGGCGTGTTCGAGCAGGTGGACGCGCTGCCGTCGCGGGTGACCGGCGAGTCCAACGCCGACGTCGCACTCGCCAGCGACCTGCGGGCGCTCGCGCTGATGAACCTCGGCGTCACCGAAGCGTGGTCGCTGCGGCTGGCCGACAGCGAGCGGCACCTGCTGGAGGGCGCCGCCCTCGCCCGCGACATCGGCCGGCCCTACCTCGAGGTGGCCTGCCTGGCTCACCTCGGGTTCGCGTCCGCCACGCGCTCCGTCGCCCTGGCCCGGCAGCGCTGCGAGCAGGCCATCGCTCTGGCTGTCCGGCACGGCTGGGCCGCCGAACCGGTGATCGCTCCGGCGCAGGCCACCCTCGCCGGGATATTGATCTGCACGGGCGAGCTCGACCACGGCGAGCAGTGGCTGGACCGCGCCAGACGCGGCACACAGACCGGGGGCGAACCGGGCATCCGGCTGCTGGTCCAGCTGATCTCCGCGATCCTCCCGGCCGCCCGTGGCCACCACCACGAGGCGCTGCCGGAGCTCGTCGCCGCCGGAGAGGTACAAGCGCTCATGGTCGGTGAGCACGCGCTGGCCTCCCTGGTGACCGCCTGGACGATCGCCACCCAGGCCCGCTGCGGAATGGTCGACGAGGCACGGACAGCACTCGCCGCACTCGACGACCGGCAGGCCGCCGCAGGCGGGATCCGGAACGCGGCCGCGGTGCTCCGCCTGGCCGAGCGCGACCCCGCCGGTGCCCGCCGCGAGCTACTGCCCCTCCTCGACGGACCGGGCCCCGTTCTTTTCCGGATCGAAGCCCACCTCCTGGACGCGCTCGCCCACCGGGACCTGGGCGACCAGCCCGCCGCGCGGACCGCCGTCGAACAGGCACTGCACCTCGCCGAGCAGGACCGGCTGATCCTGCCGTTCGTGATGACCGGTGCGTGGGAACTGCTCGAACACCTGCGGGGCACATCGCATGCCGCACTCGTCGCCGACATCCTCGATACCGTCCACCGCGGCGCGCCGGCCCCGCTCGGGCAGGCTCCCGCGGAGGACCTCAGCCCCAGCGAAGTGCGCGTGCTGCGCTACCTGCCGACAAACCTCACCCGACCCGAGATCGCCGGCGAGTTGTCGGTCTCACTCAACACCGTCAACACCCACATCCGCAGGATCTACGCAAAGCTCGGCGCGACCGACCGCTCCGCAGCCGTCCAACGGGGCCGCGCACTGCGGCTCCTTTCATCCGGCCGTACCTGAACCGGCCGCGAGCGAACATGACCCACACCGGGCGGGTCACGGTCATCGGGTGTTGAAATCGCACCTGCGGACCTCCGACCGTGCCCGGCCGTGCGACCCTCGCTACGAGTACAGCCGCTGACCGTGCGCATGTATAGATGTCCATATACAGATGGGGAATGGTATGCAACAACGTCGAGGAGGGGCCGACGCCCGTCCGCCGGGCGGAGCGCGGCTGGTGACGCCTGCCGCACAGGCTGACGGTCCAGGCGTTCCGCTGTCGAGCGCATCGCTCGGCGACGACTGGATCCCGGGGCCGGACGGCGTCCGCGAGCGGTCCGCGGCTCGCGTCATCCTGATGGATGGCGAGGGCCGTGTGCTGGTCCTGCGCGGGCACGACGTGAACCAGCCGGAACGCTCCTGGTGGTTCACGGTGGGCGGCGGCATCGACGCGGGGGAGACCCCGGTGCAGGCCGCGCTGCGGGAGACCCGCGAGGAGGTCGGTATCGCGCTGGCAGATGGCGACCTGGTGGGCCCGGTGCTCACGCGCACGGGCATATTCGACTTCTTCGCGGAGACGTGCCGGCAGCACGAGGTCTTCTACCTCGCGCGGATCCCGGACGCCGTCGAGGTGACCGCCGCCGGCTGGACCGACGCCGAGCGCGAGCTGCTCGACGAGGTGGCGTGGCTGACGGCGACGGAGCTGCGCGAGCAGCCGCTGGAGGTGTTCCCGCCGGAGCTGCCGGACGTCGTCGACCACCTCGTCGCGGGATGGGACGGCCAGGTCCGGCACCTGGGTGTGCAGATGGACGACTGAGCCTGACGGCCCCTGCTCCCACGTAAGATGGACGGTTGTGAGTACCCCGACCATCGGCGTCCTTGCCCTGCAGGGCGACGTGCGCGAACACCTGGCCGCCCTCGAGTCCGTGGGGGCGCGTGCAGTGACCGTGCGCCGTCCGGCCGAGCTGGCGGCCGTCGACGGGCTCGTGCTCCCCGGCGGGGAGTCCACGACCATGGACAAGCTGCTGCGCATCTTCGAGCTGGACGAGCCGCTGCAGGCCCGGATCAAGGACGGCCTGCCGGTGTTCGGCTCGTGCGCGGGGATGATCCTGCTCGCGGACCGCATCATCGGCGGCACCGAGGACCAGCGCACGCTCGGCGGCATGGACGTGGTGGTGCGGCGCAACGCGTTCGGGCGGCAGGTCGACTCGTTCGAGACCGACCTCGAGTTCGCGGGCATCTCCGACGTCGGGGACGGCGGCCCGGTGCGCACCGCGTTCATCCGCGCCCCCTGGGTCGAGGAGGCCGGGCCCGAGGTCGAGGTGCTGTCCCGCATCCCGGCTGTGGATACGCAGGGCCGTCCTGTGGCGGCCGCCGGTAGGATTGTCGCAGCACGGCAGGGACCACTGCTCGCCACCGCATTCCACCCCGAGATCACGGGGGACACGCGCGTGCACGGGCTGTTCGTCAGCATGGTTGCGGGCGGCTGAGCGGTTCCCGCCGCGATTCGAGAGCCATCGATAGCAAGGAGTCAGGTAGAGGTATGTCAGGTCACTCCAAGTGGGCCACGACCAAGCACAAGAAGGCCGCGATCGACGCCAAGCGCGGCAAGCTCTTCGCGAAGCTGATCAAGAACATCGAGGTGGCGGCGCGTACGGGCGGCGGCGACCTCGCCGGTAACCCGACGCTGTTCGACGCGGTCCAGAAGGCGAAGAAGTCGTCTGTTCCCAACGACAACATCGACCGCGCGCTGAAGCGCGGTTCGGGCGAGGGCGCCGACGCCGTCGACTACCAGACGATCATGTACGAGGGCTACGGCACCAACGGCATCGCCGTCCTGGTCGAGTGCCTCACGGACAACAAGAACCGCGCTGCTTCCGAGGTGCGCCTGGCGTTCTCCCGCAACGGCGGCAACCTCGCCGACCCGGGCTCCGTGTCGTACCTGTTCTCGCGCAAGGGCCTGATCGTGGTGCCGAAGGCCGACGGCGTGGGCGAGGACGAGGTGATGCTCGCCGCGCTCGACGCCGGCGCCGAGGACGTCACCGACCAGGGCGAGGTCATCGAGGTCCTGACCGAGGCGACCGACCTGGTGCCGGTGCGTACGGCCATCCAGGAGGCCGGTATCGAGTACGACTCCGCGGACGTGATCTTCCACCCGTCGATGCAGGTCGAGGTCGACGTCGAGGGCGCTCGCAAGATCATGCGCCTCATCGACTCGCTCGAGGACAGCGACGACGTGCAGAACGTCTACGCGAACTTCGACGCGAGCGACGAGGTCATGGCGGCCCTCGACGAGGAGGACTGACGTTCCTGCCGGTCCGGGCCACGGCCAGCTGGTCGAGCCTGTCGAGACCACGCCCGGAGTCGTGAGAATCTGACGCCATGCGCGTGTTAGGAGTCGACCCCGGCCTGACCAGGTGCGGCGTCGGCGTCGTCGACTCCCTGCCCGGGCGGCGGGCCCGGATGGTCGCGGTCGGGGTGATCCGCTCGGACGCGGACCTGTCCACGGACCTGCGCCTGCTGAAGATCGCGGACGGCCTGGACCGCTGGCTGGACGAGCACGTGCCCGACGTCGTGGCGGTGGAGCGCGTCTTCGCGCAGCACAACGTCGGCACGGTGATGGGGACCGCCCAGGCGGCGGGCCTGGCCATGGTGGCCGCGGCCCGCCGGGGCGTGCCCGTCGCGCTGCACACACCGTCGGAGGTGAAGGCGGCGGTGACCGGTTCGGGGCGCGCCGACAAGGCGCAGGTGACGACGATGATCACCCGCATCCTCGACCTCTCCGATGCACCGAAGCCCGCCGACGCGGCCGACGCGCTGGCGCTCGCGGTCTGCCACCTGTGGCGCCCGGCCGGCGCCCTGCAGGGCGGCGACCGGCACGAGCTCACCCCGGCACAGCGGGCGTGGGCCGCCGCGGAGCAGGCCGCCAAGCAGCGTCCGCGACGGTGACCCGCCGGTAGGCGCGGGTCCCCCCGCACCACCCCGCCGACGATGCGCCAAGGACGGCGTGGCCTGCCCTGCAGGCATGGTGGCGCTTGTTAGGCTCCTCGCACGAACGTTCGATCGGGTCTCGGCAAGCTCGACCACCGAGAGCCGGGACCCAGACGCAAGGAGGGGGAGCCCGTGATCGCCTCGCTGACGGGGACCGTGGCCCACGTGGGCCTGGACCGCGCGGTGGTCGACGTCGGCGGCGTCGGCTACCTGGTGCACGCCACGCCCACCACGCTGGCCGGGCTGCGCGTCGGCGAGAGCGCCGGTGTCGCCACGAGCATGGTGGTCCGCGAGGACTCGATGACGCTGTACGGGTTCGGCGACCCCGACGAGCGCGACGTGTTCGAGGCGGTGCAGACCGTCTCCGGCGTCGGGCCGCGCCTGGCGCTCGCGATGCTCGCGGTGCACACCCCGGACGCGCTGCGCCGCGCCGTCGCCGGCGAGGACCTCGCCGCGCTGACCGCGCGTGCCGGGCATCGGCAAGAAGGGCGCTCAGCGCCTCGTCCTGGAGCTGGGCGACCGGCTCGGTCCGCCGTCGGGCGCCTCTCCGGCGGAGGCCGCGACGGGCTCGGCCACCGGGACCGACGCCGCCGACCACTCCGAGCGGGTGGTGGAGGCCCTCGCCGGCCTGGGCTGGCCCGCCAAGCAGGCCGACGACGCCGTGGCGAAGGTGCTCGCCGACGCCGGGGCCGACGCCGTGGCGGCCGACGAGGTCGCCTCGACGCTGCGCGCCGCGCTGCGCCTGCTGGGTGGCCACCGTGGCTGAGGTCTCGACGGGCTCGGCCACCGGGACGGAGAGCTCAGGCAGCCGGATCGTCGCCCCGAGCGCCGACGAGATCGAACGGGCCGCCGAGGCCGCGCTGCGCCCCAAGCGGCTCGACGACTTCGTGGGCCAGCGCGTCGTGCGCGACCAGCTCTCCCTGGTGCTGCAGGCCGCGATCGCGCGCGGCAACCCGCCCGACCACGTGCTCCTGTCCGGCCCGCCCGGCCTCGGCAAGACGACCCTGGCCATGATCATCTCGGGCGAGCTGGACGTCGCACATGCGGCTCACCAGCGGCCCCGCCATCCAGCACGCGGGCGACCTCGCCGCCGTCCTGTCCTCACTCGAGGAGGGGGACGTCCTGTTCATCGACGAGATCCACCGCCTGGCCCGCCCCGCCGAGGAGCTGCTGTACGTCGCGATGGAGGACTTCCGGGTCGACGTAGTGGTCGGCAAGGGCGCCGGCGCGATCCGCCATCCCGCTCGCGCTGCCGCCGGTTCACCGTCGTCGGCGCCACCACCCGCTCCGGCCTGCTGCCCGCCCCGCTGCGCGACCGCTTCGGGTTCACCGGGCACATGGACTACTACTCGCCCGAGGAGCTGGAGCGGGTGATCCTGCGCTCCGCCGGGCTGCTCGGCGTGCACCTGGACCACGCGGCCGCGCACGAGATCGCCGGCCGTTCCCGCGGCACCCCCCGCATCGCCAACCGGCTCCTGCGCCGCGTGCGCGACTGGGCCCAGGTGCGCGGCGACGGACGGCTCGACCTGCACGCCGCGATGTCCGCCCTGGAGGTCTACGAGGTCGACCTCATCGGCCTGGACCGCCTCGACCGCGCGGTGCTCACCGCGCTCTGCACCCGGTTCGGCGGCGGGCCCGTCGGCCTCAGCACGCTGGCCATGACCGTGGGCGAGGAGGCCGAGACCGTCGAGACCGTCGCCGAGCCCTACCTCGTGCGCGAAGGCCTGGTCGGACGCACCCCGCGCGGCCGCGTGGCGACCCTCGCGGCCTGGGAGCACCTGGGGCTCACACCGCCTGCGCAAGCGCCAGGGAACGCCAGCGCGACGCCGGACACGGGAACTTTGCTCGACCCCTGACGTTGTTCTTGTGGCGTCCCTACCCAGGGAGCCCGAGGATCCGCACCCGAGCACTACACTGGGTTGGATCCTCGTCGTACTTGCGCCACGTGTACGAGAGATACGTGCGCAGCACATCCGACACAGCAATCGAACAGGGACCTCACCGTGGAAATGCTCATTCTCGTCGCGATTCTTCTCGTGGCGATGTTCTTCATGTCCTCCCGCTCCCGCAAGCAGCAGCGCGCGGCAGCTGAGTTCCGAAACAACCTCACGGTCGGGACCAAGGTCATGACCGCGTCCGGCATGATCGGCACCGTCGTCGACGTCGACGACGCGAACGACCAGGTGACCATCGAGTCCTTCCCGGGCAACCCCACCACCTGGCTCCGTGCGGCCATCTCCAAGCAGATCGACGAGCCCGTCGCCGACGACGCGGACGCCGACGACGCGACGGATGAGTCCGAGGTCACAGAGAACAGCGAAACGGCAAGTACGATCAGCCCCGACGCGAACGACGTTCCCGACGACCTGTCCGGCCTGGACACCGCCAAGCGCGAGTACCGGGAGCAGCAGCGACGGGACGCGGACGCGGACGGCAAGTGACGGCCGCGCCGTCCGGTAACCCCGGGCGGCGCCGAACCCGTGCCGGACGTACCCCCGGCGCGCACACGAGAAGAGACAGACGTTGGCGACTGACACCCGGCGCTCGCGGCCGGTTCGCACGATCGTTCTCCTGACGATCCTGACGATCCTGCTGCCCTTCGGCGCCCTCTTGGCCGGTTGGCAGCTCGACGAAAAGTCGAGCGACAATCCGAACGGCGCCAGCTTGGCCCCCGGCCTGGCGCTCGACCTGCAGGGCGGCACCCAGGTCATCCTGAAGGCCGTCACCTCCGACGGGTCCGAGGTGACTCCGGAGGCGATGGAGGAGGCCATCGGTGTCATCCGGCAGCGGGTCGACGCCAACGGCGTCACCGAGGCCGAGATCGCGAGCCCAGGGCAGCAACCAGATCGTGGTCGAGATCCCGGGCGAGGTGGACGACGAGACCATCGCGCTGATCTCGAAGGCCGCGCAGATGAAGTTCCGCCCGGTCCTGACCTACGGCGCCCCGCAGCCGACGGCGGCAGCGGAGCCGTCCGCGTCACCCAGTGCCTCCGGCGACGACGCCGCGGCCGACGGCGGCGAGGCGGCGACCGCCGAGGAGACGGCGGCGCTCGAGAAGAAGATCACCGAGGAAGCCAAGGACGTCGACCCGACGGACCCGAGCGACCTGGCCCAGATCACGCCCTCGGTCCAGCAGCTCTACGACGAGCTGGACTGCACCGACCCGAAGAACCTGGAGGGCGGTGGCGGCGACCACCCGGACCAGGTGCTCGTCACGTGCGACCAGACCGGCGCGGCCAAGTACATCCTGGGTCCCGTCGAGGTCGACGGCACCAACCTGAGCAGCGCGGCGTCCGGCCTCATGCCGGGCGCGAACGGCACGGTCACGAACAAGTGGGTCGTCACCCTCGAGTTCAACTCGGAGGGTGCGACGCAGTTCCGCGAGACCACCGAGCGGCTCGTGTCGCTGGAGTCGCCGCGCAACCAGTTCGCCATCGTGCTGGACGGCCTGATCGTCTCGGCGCCGAGCATCAACGGCCGATCACGAACGGCGAGGCCGAGATCTCCGGCATCCTTCACCCAGGAGTCGGCGGCGACGCTGGCCAACCAGCTGAGCTTCGGTTCGCTGCCGCTCACCTTCGAGGTGGAGGGCGAGAACCAGATCTCGGCGACGCTCGGCTCGGAGCAGCTGCAGCGCGGCCTGTTCGCCGGCCTCATCGGCCTGGCGCTGGTGGTCGTGTACTCGATGTTCCAGTACCGCACGCTCGGCCTGCTGACGGTCACGTCGCTCGTCGTCGCAGGCGCCATGACCTACGTAGTGATCGCGCTCCTGAGCTGGGGCATGGGCTACCGCCTCTCCCTGCCGGGTATCGCGGGTCTGATCGTGGCCATCGGCTTCACGGCGGACTCGTTCATCGTCTACTTCGAACGCATCCGGGACGAGCTACGTGACGGCAGGACGCTGCGGCTCGCGGTCCAGCGCGGCTGGGTGCGTGCCCGTCGCACGGTGCTGGCCTCCGAAGTCCGTGAACCTGCTCTCGGCAGTGATCCTGTACTTCATGACGGTCGGCGGCGTGCGCGGCTTCGCGTTCACCCTGGGCCTGACCACGATCATCGACATCATGGTGGTCTTCTGGTTCACGCACCCGGTCATGGAGCTCATCGCGAAGATCCCGTTCTTCCGCGACGGCCACAAGTGGTCGGGCCTCTCGGCCGACCGCCTGGACCTGAGCAGCGGTCCGCGGTACCGGGGTGCCGGCCAGTTCTCCGGCCCGAAGCAGCCCGTGGCGGACGTTCCTGACTACGCCACGCCGACCGAGGAGCGCGAGCTGGTCACGGCGCAGTCGGCGCCGCCGACGCAACGCACGGCCGAGGACGGCCGCAGGATGACTATCGCGGAGCGGCGTGCCGCCGAGCGCAAGGCTGCCGGCCGAAGCCGGCTCAGAACGAGGAGAAGCACTGATGGCCGGCAGCTTCGCTCATTGGGGCAACGACCTCTACACCGGGCGCAGGTCCTACCCGATCATCCAGCGGAAGGGCCTCTGGTTCTCGATCGTCGGCCTCTTCTCGGTCGCTTCGATCCTCGTGCTGGTGTTCCAGGGCCTGAACCTGGGCATCGACTTCCGCGGCGGCTCCGAGTTCACCGTCTCGGGCGTGGCCAGCACGGACGAGGACATCGCCATCGACACCGTCGCGGAGGTCGCCCCGGGCGAGGAGCCGCACGTCACCCAGCTGGGCTCCGACTCGGTCCGCGTGCAGGTCTCGCAGCTCGACAACGAGGAGACGGGCCAGCTCCAGGACGCCCTGGCGCAGGCGTACGGGGTGGACCCGTCGGAGGTCACGTCGAACTTCATCGGCCCCACCTGGGGTGAGTCCGTGAGCATGCGGGCCCTGTGGGGCACCGTCGCGTTCGTGATCGCGGCGGCGATCTTCATGGCGCTGTACTTCCGTGCGTGGCGCATGTCGGTGGCCGCCCTCGTGGCGATGCTCATCGACGTGCTGGTCTCGGCCGGCGTCTACGCGGTGATCGGCTGGGAGGTCACGCCGTCGACGATCATCGGCTTCCTGACCATCCTGGGCTTCTCGCTCTACGACAAGATGGTCGTCTTCGACAAGGTGCGCGAGAACACCGCCGACCGTGACCGAGCAGTCCCGCAGCACCTACGCCGAGCGGGCCAACCTCGCGGTGAACCAGACCCTGGTCCGGTCCATCAACACCTCCGTGGTGGCGCTGCTGCCGGTCGCGGGCATCCTCTTCGTCGGTGGCGTTCCTCCTCGGGGCGGGCACGCTGCACGACATCTCGCTCGTCGCTGTTCGTCGGCATCGCGGTGGGCACGATGTCGTCGATCTTCCTGGCCACGCCGCTCGACGTGGCGCTGCGCGAGCGCGAGCCCAAGATCGCCGCGCACACCAAGAAGGTCATGGACCTGCGTGCGGGCCTCGTGGCGGAGGGTGCCGACGAGAGCGTGCTCGCCGCAGCTGCGTCGGGCTCCGCCCAGCTCGTCCCCGGACATCACCAGGGACACACCGCTCAGCCCAAGCGACGCCGGTAGGCTCCGCTTCGTGGCAGACGACATGACCGCCGTCGCCCTCTCCGGCCTTGCGCCGGAGAGGGCGACGCGCATTAGCGACCTGATCGCGGACGTCCCGGACTTCCCCCCGCCTGGAATCCTCTTCAAGGACATCACGCCGCTGCTGGCCGACGCCGTGGGGCTCGCCGACGTGGTGGAGGCGTTCACCCGTCTCGCGCTGGCCGACGGGGTGGACGTCGTCGCGGGGATGGAGGCCCGTGGCTTCCTGCTCGGCACGCCGGTGGCCCACGCGCTCGGCCTGGGGTTCCTGCCCCTGCGGAAGGCGGGCAAGCTCCCGCCGCCCACGCACAGCGTGTCGTACGACCTGGAGTACGGCTCGGCGTCCATCGAGCTGCGCTCGGGAACACTCACCCCCGGTGCGCGTGTTCTCATCATTGACGACGTTCTCGCCACGGGCGGTACCGCGGCGGCCGCAGCAGAGCTGGTGGAGCAGTGCGGAGGAGTGGTCGTCGGGCTCGCGTTCCTGATCGAGCTGGAGGCGCTCCACGGACGTGACAAGCTCCAGGGCCACAACGTCGATACTCTCCTGCGGGTGGACACGACGTCCGGTGAATGAGCCGATCGGACGGGGAATAGAGGTCCAGGGATAGACTGGCGACTCCGGGTCTCACCCGGGTAAGGAGGCGCGTACATGGCGGAGAACACGGTGTCACGCGCTCCTGTGCCCGAGAAGACCCCGACCACCCCGCCCGGTGGCAACCGGATGCGCACCCGGCTGGTACGCCTCGGTGTGCGCAGTGTGGGCGGGGGCACACCCGCGGCGATCGAGCCGCTGCTGCAGGCGATCCGCAGCAACCACCCCAAGGCCGACGTCGCGGCTGGTCGAGCAGCGCGTACGTCGTCGCGGAGAAGGCGCACCGCGGGCAGATGCGCAAGAGCGGCGACCCGTACATCACGCACCCGGTCGCCGTCTCGACGATCCTGGCCGAGCTCGGCTTCGACGGCATCGACGCTCGCCGCCGCGCTGCTGCACGACACGGTCGAGGACACCGACTACTCGCTGGACACGCTGCGCGGCGAGTTCGGCGAAGACGTCGCGCTGCTGGTCGACGGCGTCACCAAGCTCGACAAGGTGAAGTACGGCGACGCGGCGCAGGCCGAGACGGTGCGCAAGATGGTCGTGGCGATGTCCAGGGACATCCGCGTGCTGGTCATCAAGCTGGCCGACCGCCTGCACAACGCCCGCACCTGGAAGTTCGTGCCGGCCAAGTCGGCGGAGAGCAAGGCGCGCGAGACGCTCGAGATCTACGCGCCCCTGGCCCACCGGCTCGGCATGAACACGATCAAGTGGGAGCTGGAGGACCTGTCCTTCGCAGACCCTGTACCCCAAGGTCTACGACGAGATCGTGCACCTCGTGGCCGAGCGGGCCCCCGCGCGCGAGGAGTACCTCGGCGTGGTGCGGGAGCCAGATCGAGTCGGACCTGCGCAGCGCGAAGATCAAGGCGACGGTGACCGGCCGGCCGAAGCACTACTACTCGATCTACCAGAAGATGATCGTGCGCGGCCACGACTTCGCGGACATCTACGACCTCGTCGGCGTCGCGCGTCCTCGTCGACACCGTGCGCGACTGCTACGCGGCGCTCGGCGCGCTGCACGCGCGGTGGAACCCGGTCCCCGGCCGGTTCAAGGACTACATCGCGATGCCGAAGTTCAACCTGTACCAGTCGCTGCACACGACGGTGATCGGCCCGGGCGGCAAGCCCGTCGAGATCCAGATCCGTACGCACGACATGCACCGGCGGGCCGAGTACGGCGTCGCGGCGCACTGGAAGTACAAGGAGAAGACGCCGGCCGGCGGCGCCGGCGGTAGCGACCCGAAGAACCAGGACATGGCCTGGCTGCGCCAGCTCGTCGACTGGCAGCGCGAGACCGCCGACCCCGCGAGTTCCTCGACTCGCTGCGGTTCGAGATCGGCGGCGACGAGGTCTACGTCTTCACGCCGAAGGGCGATGGCGATGGCGCTGCCGGGCGGCTCGACGCCCGTCGACTTCGCGTACGCCGTGCACACCGAGGTGGGCCACCGCACCATGGGCGCCCGCGTGAACGGCCGCCTGGTGCCGCTGGACTCGTCGCTGGAGAACGGCGACGTCGTCGACATCTTCACCTCGAAGTCGGAGACGGCGGGGCCGAGCCGCGACTGGCTCGGGTTCGTGAAGTCGCCGCGCGCGCGCAACAAGATCCGCCAGTGGTTCACCAAGGAGCGCCGCGAGGAGGCCGTCGAGACCGGCAAGGACTCGATCGCGAAGTCGATGCGCAAGCAGGACCTGCCGATCCAGCGGCTCATGTCCCACGAGACCCTCCTCGGGGTCGCGGACGAGATGAACTACGAGGACGTGTCCGCGCCTGTACGCGGCCATCGGCGAGGGGCAGATCTCCGCCGCCCACGTGGTGGAGAAGCTCGTCAAGGCGCTCGGTGGCGCGGACGGCGCGGAGGAGGACGTCGCCGAGGCGGCCCGGCCCGGTGGGCTCACCGCGCGGCGCGTGCGCTCGGGCGACCCGGGCGTCATGCTCAAGGGCTCCGACTCCGCGGACATGTGGGTCAAGCTCGCCAAGTGCTGCACCCCGGTGCCGGGCGACGACATCGTCGGCTTCGTTACCCGCGGCC
Source organism: uncultured Actinomycetota bacterium (assembly GCA_963850545.1). GTDB lineage: Bacteria > Actinomycetota > Actinomycetes > Actinomycetales > Cellulomonadaceae > Promicromonospora. Next base: position 508,840 of record CAWKLP010000001.1, read on the forward strand.
AGGGCGTCAGCGTGCACCGCACCGACTGCGTGAACCTGGACGGGCTGCGCAAGCAGCCGGAGCGCCTGGTCGAGGTGGAGTGGACGCAGGGCGCCAACACGATGTTCCTGGTCCAGATCCAGGTCGAGGCGCTCGACCGGTCGCGGCTCCTGTCGGACGTCACGCGCGTGCTGTCCGACAACCACGTCAACATCCTGTCGGCGTTCGTCTCGACGTCGGACGACCGGCTGGCGGTCTCGCGGTTCGTCTTCGAGATGGCCGAGCCCGCGCACCTGGCGACCGTCCTCGCGGCGGTCCGGAAGGTCGAGGGCGTGTTCGACGTGTACCGCATCACCGGCACGAAGCCGGTCGAGCGGCCGCAGCTGCCGGTCTGACCTCACTTGCTGTGGGCGCGATCGTTGCGACCTCGCGTGCCTTTTAGGCGCAACGTTCACGCCCACAGCAAGGAGCGGCGCTTCCGTCAGCGGCGGCCGTAGGTGAGGCGGCGCAGCAGGTTCTCCGCCGGGGCCGCGGTTCCCGCGGCGCTCCAGTGCGGCGGCCCCGATGACGGTCAGCGCCCAGACGGCGATCGCGCTGCCCGCGGCCGCGAACGGGCGGCCGTCGCTCTGGCGGACCGGGACGGTCTGGCGGGCGTCACGCTGCCCAAGGTCGCGGGCGAGCTCGGCGTCACGCCGATGTCGCTGTACCGCTACGTCGCTTCCAAGGACGAGCTGTTCGTGCTCATGGGGGACTACGGGAGCCGCCGTGGCAACGTCGACGCCGCCGCCGCAGGTGACGCGGGCGAGGCCGGGCAGGGCGGCCGGACCGGTGACCCGGCCTGGCGCGTCGCGGTGCGCCGGTGGGCGTTCGACGTGCGCGCGACGTACCGACGGCACCCCTGGCTCGCGCACCTGCCGGTGCAGGGACCGCCGTCGGGCCCGCACGGGCTGGCGCGGCTGGACTCGGGCTTGGCGGCCCTGCGCGAGACCGGGCTCGACTGGGCGGCGAAGGTGGGCATCGTGACGCTCGTCAGCGGCTACGTGCGCAACGCGTCGCAGCTGGCTGCGGACATGTCCGAGGCGCGGGCCGGCTCAGGGCTCGAACAGGGGCAGGTCGAGCAGGAGTACGGGCGGGCGATGGCCCGGCTCGTGCGCCCGGAGCGGTTCCCGGAGGCGGCGTCGCTGTTCGGCTCGGGCCTGTTCGAACAGGAGCCGCCCCCGGAGGTCGCGCCCGAAGGCCCGGACCACGACTTCCGGTTCGGCCTCGAGACCGTCCTGGACGGCGTGGGCGCAGCCGTGGACCGGGCGGCCCGGAGCTAGAGCGTGCTCGTGACCGGGCTCCAGTCACCAGAGATCGGTGGCGTGGACGCGACCGTCGACGTGAGCTGCACCGCGGTGCCGGTCTCGGCCGCCGCGGCCACGGCCAGCATGATGTCGAGCACGTGTGCGGCGAAGCGTCCCGACGCACGCTCGGGCACATCGTTGCGGATCGCTCGCACCAGCTCGACGACGCCGGTTCCGCGGCCGTCGCTCGAGCCGGCAGCAGGGATGGTTGTCGGCTGGTCGCTGCCGTACTGCCACAGCGTGCTCGCGCCGTCGAAGTTGTTCGGATCCGGCAGGCTGATCGTGCCCTCGGTGCCGTTGATCTCGACGAAACCGCTCCGGGGGAGGGCGTGCTGGAACGAGAAGGTCGACTGCGCGGAGCGTCCGCCGGTGAACTCGATGAGCGCGGCGTGGTGCGTGGGCACCTCGACCGGGAACATCTCACCGGCGCGGGGTCCCGAGCCGATCGTGCGCGTCTGCCGCGACGTCGAGGACACCGCCTGGACGCGGGTGGCCGAGCCGAACACGTGCACGAGCGTGGACATGTAGTACGGCCCGAGGTCGAGCAGTGGTCCGGCGCCCTTGGCGTACAGGAAGTCGGGCGACGGGTGCCACGACTCGGGTCCGGGCAGGTGGACCATCGTCGTCGCGGTGAGCGGTTCGCCGATGTCACCGCGGGCGATGGCCCGCAGCGCCGTCTGGATGCCGGCGCCGAGGACGGTGTCCGGGGCGCACGCTACGCGCAGCCCTGCCGCGTCGGCAGCGGCAAGCAGCTCCACGGCGGATGCGTGGTCCGTCGTCAATGCCTTCTCGCTCCACACGTGCTTTCCGGCGGCGAGGATCTGGTGGCTGACCTCGGCGTGGGCCGCTGGGTTGGTCAGGTTCAGCACTACCTCGATGTCGTCGCGCGCCAGGAGCTCGGCGACGGTCCCGTGGCCCCCGACCTCGAACAGGGTCGCCTGCGCCCGCGCCCGCTCCGGGACCGAGTCGGCGACGAACCGCACCTCGACGTCCTCGAAGCGTGCCAGGTTGGTCAGGTACTGGGTCGAGATGTTCCCCGCGCCGATGATGCCGAGGCCTGCGACTCCGGTGCTCACACCGCCTCCTTCGTGTCGTTCGCGACCAGCCAGGCGAGCGACTCGGTGATGCCCTCGAAGACGTCGCCCTTGTACGAGTCGAACTCCACCACGCGCAGGGCATGCGGAGCGGCGCGCAGGATCGAGACGATGTCGACGTCCCCCTGCCCGGCGGGGGCCTGGTTCTCGTAGGCGGCCTTGAGCCGCTCCGGGACTACGAGTGCGTCCTCGCTGCTGGGCAGCACCGCCGCGATGTCACCGCTGACCTGTCCGTCCTTGACGTGCAGCGCCTGCACGCGCTCGCCGAGCGAGCGCAGCACGGCGGGTGTGTCGGCGCCGCCGACGGTCGCCCAGAAAGTGTCGATCTCGAGCGGGACGCGGGGGTCGAGGCGCTCCGCGAACAGCTCGAAGGCGGATCGCCCGTCGATCTGGTTGGCGAACTCCCACTGGTGGTTGTGGTAGCCGAAGCGCAGCCCCCGCTCGCGTGCCTGCTCGTCCAGGGCGCTGACGCGGTCAGCGAGGCGATGCACGTCGTCGGCCTGCTGCCAACGCTCTGTGGGGATGAAGGGGTCGATGACGAACCCGATCCCGAGCTCGGCCGCGGCGTCGAAGACCACCTCGGGCTGTGCGGAGTCGATCACCGGGGCGTGCCCCGATGGTGCGGTGACGCCGGAGGTGGCGAAGGCGCGCCGGTAGTCGGCGACCCGCTTGTGGAACGCGTACGGCTCCACCTGCGTGTACCCGATCTGGGCGACGCGGTCGATCGCGGCGTCGATGTCGGCGTCGACGGCATCCCTGACGGAGTACAGCTGCACGGACGTCTGGGTCATGCGAATGCTCCCTATGTGTTGGTTGGTCACAGGTGTGGCTTGATGTTGAGGTTCACGCCGAGGGTGTCCTCGGCGTCGACGATGGTCCAGCTCCCACCGGCCCCGAGCGTCCGCATGACGTAGCCCATGTCCTCGAGCTCGCCGATGACGGCGTCGCGGGCGTCGCCGACCTGGAAACCGACGTGGTGCACGCCGTTCCCGTGCTCGTCGAGGAACTCGCGGAAGGTGGACGGGTTGTGGTCGGGCTCGTGCAGCTCGACGATGAAGCCGCGGTCGGCGCAGTCGATGACGGCCAGCTTCAGGCCGTACGCGGACACCTCGCCGCGGTAGGTCTCGTCGGGATTGGGGACGGCCTCCGTGACCCGCACGCTCGGGCGCGGGACGTCGAACAGCGCGCACCACGAGTCGATAGCGGTCTCGATGTCCTCGACGACAAGGGCGATCTGGATGAACCCGCCGAGCGGGATAGGGTTGTTCATTGAGGTTCTGCCTTCGATGGGAGAGGTGCGCGGCTCAGTCGACGGGGTACGCGACGAACGCGAGGGCGGTGCCGTCGGGTGCCCAGCTCGGCACGTTGATCGTGCCCTGGCCGCCGTACAGCGCCTTGAGGTCGCGGACCGTGCCGTCCTCGTCGAGCAGTCGGACGATCACGTCCTTGTCGGCGGGGTGCCCGAGCGTGCCCGGGGGGAAGCTGACGTAGGCGATCCGGCGTCCGGCCGGGTCCGGGTGCGGGAACCAGTTCACGCGCTCGTCGTGCGTGAGCTGCTCGGGCTCGCCACCGCCGACCGGGACGCGGAAGAGCTGGGCGTGGCCCGGCGTCGTCGAGCCGCGCTCGGAGTTGAAGTAGACCCAGGCGCCGTCGGGGGAGAACTCGGCCCCGTCGTCCTGGAAGTCGTCATCGGTGAGCTGCTGTTCCTCCTGCGACGCGACGTCGATGAGGAACACGTTGGTCCGCAGGCCGTCGTCGGGCAGGAACTCGAGTCCGATGTAGGCGAGAGTCTTGCCGTCGGGGCTCACGCCGTGCAGGTAGTGACGGAACGCGTCGCCCTTGTTGGTGGTGATGCGGCGGACCTCGCCCTCGCCGCTGAACGGGGCCGCGTAGATGTGGCCGTCGTCGCTGGAGACGTAGACGGTCCTGCCATCGGGGCTGATCACGTGGTCGTTGTTGATGGGGTCGACGCCGGGCAGCGGGATCTCGACGAGGTCGCCGCTGTCGAGACCGAGACGGAAGAGCCGGCCGTCGCCGTTGACGACGAGGTCGTGGCCGTCGGGGGTCCAGTTGGGCGCTTCGAACAGCAGGTCGTGCGACGTGAGGCGAAGCCGGGCCTCGCCGGTCGCCAGGTCGTAGACGTACAGCTCGGCGCGCTGGCCGGCCGAGAGAGTTCGGGGCATGCGGAATTCACACGGCTTTCGATGGGGGACAGGGAAGGGATGCGTTCGACTACTTGAGCGCGCCGGCTGCGAGGCCGCGCTCGAAGAGACGCTGGAGCGAGATGTATGCGACGACCTCAGGTATCGCGGTGATGACCGCGGACGCGAGCACCTTCGTCTGGTCGTTGCTGAACTGCCCGACGAAGAAGGACGGCAGCTGCGTGATCGTCTGGGTGGACGGGTCGACGAGGAACACGAGCGGGAACAGGTAGTCGTTCCACGCGCCGATCAGGGTGAAGATCAGGATCGCCGCACCGATCGGTCGCATCATCGGCAGGACGACGTACCAGAACCCCTTGAACGTCGATGCACCGTCGATCCGCGTGGCGTCGATGAGGTCGTCCGGGATGCCCTGCGCGAAGTTGCGTGCGAGCAGGACCGCGAACGGGATCTGCAGCGCCGCGAGCGGGAGGATCACCGCCAGATAGGTGTTGTAGAGCCCGAGCGCCGTCGTCGTCGCGAACAGTGGTGCGAGCAGGACGACGCCCGGAAGCGTGAGCGCGACCAGCATCATCCAGAACAGCACCTCGCGGCCGACGATCCTCAGCTTCGCGAACCCGAAGGCCGCGAGCATCGTGGTGCTGTACACGATCACGATGGTGACCGCGGCGATGATCACACTGTTCCGGAAGAACAGCGGCAGCTCAGGCACGGAAAGCACCGCTAGGTAGTTCCCCCAGCCTTGCCCGGCGAGGGACCCCTGCACCATCGCGACTAGGGGAAGGAGGAACGGGAGGGTCAGCGCCGTCAGGACGATCTGCAGGACTACCCGGCGGGACTTCGAGCGGATGGTGAGCATCACGCCTCCTTTTCGTCACGGTGGCGACGCACGTTGAGGATGAGCCCCATCGCGATCGCCAGGACGAGCATCAGGATCGAGATGGCCGAGGCGTAGCCCACCTGACCGAGCAGGATGCTCGTGCGGTAGATCATGATCCCGAGGAACTCCGTGGCGAAGTTCGGGCCGCCGACGGTGACGAGATACGGGATGTCGAAGATCTTCAGCACCCCGATCGCCGTGAGCGTCGCGAGGGCGATCGTGGTGCCCTTGACGTTCGGCAGGATGATGCTGAACAGCTTCCGCATGTTGCCCGCACCGTCGACCTCGGCGGCTTCGAGCATCTCCGTGTCGATCTGGCTCATCGCTGCGAAGTACAGGATCACGGCGAGGCCGGTGCCGTGCCAGACCATGATCACCAGCACGGCCCAGAGGGCGGTCGACGGTTGGGCGAGCCACGGCTGCGCGATCCCGCCGAGGCCGATCGCCGAGAGCAGCTGGTTGAGCTGGCCGTCGGGGGCGAAGATCTGGCGGAAGACCGGCGCGGTGATCGCCGGCGCGAGCACGACCGGGAGGAAGAGGACGACCTTGTAGACGTTCCCGGCGAACGGGCGCGAGTGCAGCATGGCGGCGAAGACGAAGCCGAGCCCGGTCTGCAGGACGAAGGTGAAGACGAACGCGATCGCCGTGTTCCGTATCGCCTGCCAGAAGATCGGGTCGCCGAACGCCTGCGTGTAGTTCGCGGCCCCGACCGGGGTCGAGGTCGGCGACGTGCCGTTCCACTCGAGGGTCGACATGTAGCCGGTGTACCCGACCGCGTAGTAGATCAGTCCGACCGAGATGACGAACGCCGGAAGGATCCAGGTGTACCCCTGCGGGCGCAGGCGGCGAGACTTCCTTCGATCGGAGTCGGGCGGGCGGCGGTTGCCAGGAGATGCACTCCCGGCAACCGCGTCGGCGCCCGTTGTGGCGACGGACATGTCAGCTGCCCGCAACCGTGCTCGCCAGCGTCTCGAGCGCCGCCTCAGGCGTCTGGGCCTTGGTGGCGACCGCCTGGATCGCTACGCCCAGGGCCTGGCCCGTGGCCGTGTCGAGGTTGCCGAGACGGGGATCCGCGACGGAGTTCGAGCGGTCGATCAGCTCTGCCAGCACGGGCTGCTGCTGGTCCGCGTCGACGAACTCGATGTCGTCCCACTTGGGGGTGATCGAGGCCAACGACGGCGTGTCGTTCAGCGCGTTCGCCACGTTCTGCTGCGCGGCTTCCGACGTGGTCAGCCACGTGACGAAAGTCTCGGCGGCCTTGGGGTACTTGGTCTTCGCGGACACGGCCACGCCGAAATCAGCGTCGCCGAACAGGGGCGCTGGGTTCCCGGCGCCGGTCATGTCCGGGAACTCGGCGGCGACGATCGGGAACGGCTTCGCTCCGGCGACGCCGGAGGCATCGACGGCGGCGGTCGCGCCGTCGACGGTCGAGTACTGCATGTACCAGGTGCCCATGAGCACCATCGCGGCTTTGCCGGAGATGAAGTCGTTGTTCACGTCCGGGTACTGCTGCATGCCCAGGGCGCCCGGCTGCATGATGCCGTTGTCGAACATGTCGCGGTAGATCGTGAAGGCCTCGACGATCGTCGGGTCGGTCCATGTCGCCTGACCTTCGGCCGCGTCGGCCCAGACGCCCGGCTTGATGCTCTCGGCGATCGAGTGGATCAGGTCCTGGTTGAAGCCGTTGTCAGCAGCGCCCTGCTCGAAGCACACCTGGCCCGCGGCCTGGAACGCCTTGCAGGTGTCGATCCACTCGTCGAGCGTGGTCGGCACCTTCTGGTCGTACTTCGAGAAGATGTCAGGGTTGACCCACAGTGTGCCCGCGAACGTCGACCCGACCGGAAGTGCCTTGAGCTCACCGTTCTTGTCGGTGAGACCCTTCGGGCCGAGCGGGACGAGCTTGCTCTCCCAGTCGGCGCCTAGCGCCTTCTCCGCGGCCGGCTTGAGGTCGACGGCGAAGTCGCCGTACGCCTGGACGGAGCCGATGCCGCCGCCGGGGGCCATGTTGAACACGTCCGGTCCCACGGTCGAGGCGAGCGCAGGACGGATCGCGGAATCGTAGTCCGCCGTGGCCACCTGCTTGTAGGTGACCTTGATGTCCGGAAACTCCTTGTTGAACGCTTCGATGTACTTCTCGCCGACGCCGAGCTCCGGCGTCCAGCCCCACCAGGTGACTGCACCCGACGTCGCCGAGTCGTCGGCGGCCGGCGCCGCGGACCCGCCACTGCAGGCGCTCGTCACCGCGAGCGCACCCACCAGGGCCGCTACTGCGACAACGCGCTGGCCGATGCCTTTTCGTCCACCAAACCTCATTGTTCTCCTCTTTCGGGACCGCCGGGACATAAGTCCCCGGCAGGTGGATGGCACGTACACGTGCCATCCATCAACGTAAGTGTCGTCATCCAGTACGTCAACATTGCGCGCGAACTTGGAAAAGTTTCGCTCCAGAGGGTCGCCAAGGTTTCTGCAAAGTGCCCGCCAGGTGGCTACACTCACGCCATGTCGCTTCACTCATCCGCGAGCATCGACGTCGGCGTCAGCGCGGACCGTCCCACTCTCGCCGACATCGCCGCTGCCGAGATCGTCTCCGTCGCCACGGTGTCCAAGGTGCTCAACGGCCGCAAAGGGGTCTCGTCCGAGACGCGCGAACGTGTCGCGAAGGCGCTCGAGAAGGCCGGCTACCAGAAGCGCGGATCGGAACGTCTCTACACGTCTCAGATCGAGCTGGTGTTCGGCTCGCTCGCAGGCGAGTGGGCGATCGAGCTGATCCGAGGCGCGTCACGCGTTGCGGTGGCCAACGATCTGACTCTGAGCGTCGTCGAGAGCGGCGTGCGGTTCGGTGTCGCACCGGGGTGGGCACGCACCGTCGCGCAGAGGCAGCCCGCGGGCGTCATCCTCGTCGCGTCCGAGCTGCCGGAGGGGGACCGGGCGCAGCTACACTCCCGCAACATCCCGTTCGTCATCGTCGATCCATCGGGTGACCCGCCGCCGGACGCGCCGTCAGTGGGCTCGACGAACTGGGCCGGCGGCGTGGCAGCCGGCCGACACCTGATCGACCTCGGTCACCGGCAAATCGGGCTCATCTCGGGACCGCACGACCGCATGGCGACCCGCGCGCGCGTCGCCGGGTTTCGCTCCGCGATGGAGGCTGCAGAACTCCCGATCGACCCCGACCTCGTCGTCACGGACGAGTTCCCGGACGAGACCGGGCCCGAGGCCGCACTCCGACTGTTTGCCCGGGACGAGCGCCCGACGGCGATCTTCGCCACCAGCGACCTGAAGGCGCTCGGCGTCTACGCGGCGGCCCGCGAGCGCGGGATCCGTATCCCCGAGGAGCTCTCGGTTGTCGGTTACGACGACCTCTCGCTGGCCCGCTGGGCCGGGCCGCCCCTGACGACGATCCACCAGCCGCTCGCGGACATGGCGGCCGCCGCCGCCGAGATCATCATCCGCGACCGGAAGAACCTCACGATCTCGACCGATCGCATCGAGCTTGCGACATCGCTGATCCAGCGGGAGAGCACCGCGCGGTTCTAGGGGACGGTTCTCGCCCAGGGCGGGCACCGGGCCGTGGCCTCAGAGGGTCCCCGGCGCTCCCGGGAGCAGCTCGCCCAGGTCGAAGCTGACGGGCTCCTCGAGCTGCTCGTACGTGCAGGACTCCGGCTCGCGGTCCGGGCGCCAGCGCTTGAACTGGGACGTGTGCCGGAACCGGGTGCCCTCCATGTGGTCGTAGCCGACCTCGAGCACGCGCTCCGGCCGCAAGGGCGTGAACGACAGGTCCTTGCCCGAGCTCCAGCGTGACTGCGCGCCGGGCAGCCGGTCCCCGGCCTCCGCGTTCGCCGGGTCCGTCCACCCGTGCCACGGGTGCTTGTCCGCGGCGGGCGTGCCGGGCTCCACGACCAGGGGCGCCAGCTCCGCGACGAGTTCCGCGCGCCGGGCCGCCGAGAACGACGCAGCGACGCCGATGAACTGCAGCCGCGGCGCGTCGTCGGACTCGTCCCACAGTCCCAGCAGCAGCGAGCCCAGCAACGGCTCCTCGGGCGTCGACGTCTTGTGCAGCCGGTAGCCCGCCAGCACGACGTCGGCCGTGCGCGTGTGCTTGACCTTCAGCATGGCGCGCTTGTTGGGCGCGTAGGCGCCGTCCGCGGGCTTGGCGACGACGCCGTCCAGGCCGGCGCCCTCGAACGAGCCGAACCACTCGGTGGCCACGGTGGCGTCCAGGGTGCGGGGCGTCGCGAACACGAGCGGGCCCTTCAGCCCGAGCCCGTCGAGCGCCTCGAGCCGCTCGGTCAGCGGCCGGTCCATGAGCGACTCGTCGCCCAGGGCCAGCACGTCGAACACCACGAGCGCGGCCGGCGTGGTCTCGGCGAGCATGTTCACGCGGGACGCCGCCGGGTGGATGCGCTGGGACAGCAGCTCGAAGCTCAGGTGCGCCGCGCCCGCCGTCGGGCCCGCAGGGGTCTGGGCGATGACTATCTCGCCGTCGACCACGCACCGCTCCGGGAGCGCCTCGCGGACCGCGGCGACGACGTCCGGGAAGTAGCGGTCCATCGGCTTCGCGTTACGGGAGTCGATCTGTACGTCGTCGCCGTCGCGGTACACGATGGCGCGGAAGCCGTCCCACTTGGGCTCGTAGACGTAGGCGGGGCCGGCATCGTCGCCGGCGGGCTGGGCGGGCACCGACGCCACGCTCTTGGCGAGCATCGGCCGGACCGGGGGCTGCACGGGCAGGTTGAGTGTGGTCACGGGAACGAGCCTGCCTCAGCGCGGCACATAGTGCAGGTAGACGCACCCGTTCGCGAACGTCCGCGTGTCGACGAGGCGCAGGCTGAGCCGCGCGTCAGGGGGCAGGGCCGGCAGGCCGCCGCCCACGACCTCGGGATAGACGAAGAAGGTGAAGTCGTCGATGAGCCCGTGCCGGATGGGTTCGGCGGCCACGGTGGGCCCGCCCACCGAGACGCCGCCGGGCGCGCAGTTGGCGATCCGCCGCAGCTCGCCGAGCTGCAGGTCACGCACGAGCCGGGTCCTCGCCGACGTGATGGCCTCCTCGGGCAGGGACGACGACGCGACGACCTTCTCGACCCCCTGCCAGATCTCCGCGTACCGCGTCATGTTCGGGTCTGGATCGGGACCCGGCTCGTGGGTCTCCCAGTAGACCATCGTCTCGTACATGCGCCGGCCGTGGACGTAGACGGCGACGTCCGACTCGATCTCGTTGATGAACGCGAGCACCTCGTCGGTGGGCACTATCCAGTCGAACTTCCCGTCGGCGTCGACGGTGTACCCGTCGGCGGACATGTTCGCGAAGTAGCGCAGGGTTCCCATGTACGGTCCGACGCCGGAGCCGGGCGCAACTCATCGGTCCGCGGGGGTGCGAGTGGGGTGAGGTCGCGTGATCGTGGAGGGTGAACGGTCGGCCCGAGCGGGAGGAGCAGCCATGCCGAAGCGAGAACCCGGCCCCAGCGTCAAGGACAAGAAGCTGTACGAGAAGCTGCGCGACGAGGGCAGCTCCAAGGAGAAGTCGGCGCGCATCGCGAACGCGGCGGCGGCCTCGTCCCGTAGGAGCGTCGGCCGCAAGGGCGGCAAGGCGGGCGACTACGACGACTGGACGGTCGAGAAGCTGCGCAAGCGCGCGGCCGAGATCGGCATCTCGGGCCGTTCCAAGATGCGCAAGGACGACCTCATCGACGCGCTGCGCTCCCACTGACCCGGTCCCGCCTTGGTTGTGGGCGCGAGGTCGCGACCGTGCGTCCGTTATGGGCGCAATGATCGCGCCCGCAACCAAGAATGGGGTCAGTCGGTGGCGGCGTCCTTCGACCTGTCCCGGTCCTTGTCGCGGCTGGGCTGGACCCGCTTGGGCTCGCCCGGCATCTTCGGGTACTCCGGCGGGTAGGGCAGGTCCTCGAGCCCGTCGGCCTCGTCGCGCGCGGCCAGCTCGAGGGCGGCGTCCAGCGAGCAGTCCAGGCCGGGGTCGCGGTCTGCGCGCAGCGCGGCGAACAGGTCGCCCCGCTCGGCGAACCGGGCCGGCGCGGTGACGACGTCGAAGTCGTCGGGGTGCACGTCGGCGACCTCGTCCCACGCCAGCGGCATCGACACCGTGGCCTTCCCGTTGGCGCGGATCGAGTACGCGGAGGCGATGGTGCGGTCCCGGGCCATCTGGTTGTAGTCCACGAAGATGGCCTCGCCGCGCTCCTCCTTCCACCACCGCGTCGTGACCTGGCCGGGCAGACGGCGTTCCAGCTCGCGCCCGATCGCGATGGTCGCCCGCCGCCCCTCGGTGAACGTCCACCGGGGCGCCAGCGGCACGAACACGTGCAGCCCACGGCCGCCCGAGGTCTTCGGGTACCCGGTCAGGTTCAGCTCGCCGAGCAGCTCCCGCAGGTGCGGGGCGACGACGGCGGCCTCGTCGAAGCTGGTGCCGGGCTGGGGGTCGAGGTCGATGCGCAGCTGGTCGACCGCCTCGACGTCGTCCCGCCGTACCGGCCACGGGTGGAAGGTGAGCGTGCCCATGTTGGCGGCCCAGGCCACGACGGCGGGCTCGGTGGGGCAGACCTCGTCCGCCGTCCGGCCGGACGGAAAAGCGATGGTCGCGGTCTCGACGTAGTCCGGCGCACCCTTCGGGACGCGCTTCTGGTAGAAACCGTCGCCCTTCGGGTCGTCCGGCTTCGGCATGCGCGTGGCGAGGTGTGCGCCCTCGTGCCAGCCCTTGGGCCAGCGCTCCAGCGTGGTGGGACGGTGCAGCAGGGCGCCGGTGATGCCGTCCGACACGGCGACGAAGTACTGGACGACCTGCAGCTTGGTGATTCCACGGGGGAAGACGACGCGGTCCGGGCTCGTCACGCGCACCGTGCGACCTGCGACGTCGAGCTCCACCGCTGGTGTCTTGGATCCGGCCATGCCCCGAACCTAGCCCGTCAGCCGTTCCTGCGCTGCCGTGAAGGCCCGGTGCGCCGCGGGGCGGCCGATCACGCGGGCGCGCTGGTCGAGCACGCGGCGGGCGCGTCGCAGGTCCACGCCAAGCCCGGACAGGGCGACGAGGACCGGCACTGCGGCGGTCAGCGGCGCGGTGCAGGCGACGTCGATAGCGGTGCGGGCGAGCCGGGTCACGGGGACGCCCGCGAGGTGGATCGTGTCCCGCGCCAGCCCCGGTGCGCGCCGCGCGACCTGCGCGGGGCTCGAGGTGGGCCGGTGGGTGTCGGGGGAGTAGGCCAGCTCGACCGGCGCGCCGGCGGGCCAGGCCGGGGCGGCGACGCCGTCGTGCAGGCCGGTGTGCACCCACGCGGCGGTGCCTGCGGCCAGGACGCAGCGCGCGGGCACCTCGTCCGCGAGCGCCAGGGCGCGGTGCCTGGGCCCGACGACGGATCCGACGCCGACCGCCGCGCCGTCGTGCAGCTCGACCAGGGCACCGGCGCGACGCAGGTCGGACCAGGCCACCGGACCGCCCACGTGCGCCGGGGTGACCACTGGCGGCGCCGCCGTCGGCCCCGGGTCGAGGAGCGCGGCGAGGGAGGTGCACTGGGACGGCATGCGCAGAACCTACGTGCAGCGGGCCCGGTCGCGCAGTGCGCGACCGGGCCCGCTGTGGACAAGCTCAGCGTGCGGGAGCTCAGCCGCGGGAGTCCTCCGCGGCCTTGACTACCTGCTCGAGCCACGAGCGGCGGGCCGCGACGGCGGCCTCCAGCTCGGAGACCTTGCGCTTGTCGCCCTTGGCCTGGGCCTTCGCGAGGTCCTCCTCGAGGCCGGCGATAGCGGCCTCGAGCTGCGCGGCAGCACCCTCGGCGCGCGCACGCGTCTCGGGGTTGCTGCGCTTCCACTGGGCCTGGTCGGCATCGCGGACCGCGGTCTCGACCGCGCGCAGGCGGCCCTCGATACGCTGGATGTCACCGCGCGGGACCTTGCCGGCCTCCTCCCAGCGCTCCTGGACGCTGCGCAGCACGGCCTTGGCCTTGTTCAGGTCCTTGACCGGAAGCAGCGCCTCCGCCTCCTCCAGCAGGACCTCCTTGACCTTCAGGTTCTCGCCGTACTCCGCGTCGATGACGGCGTTCTCGGCGTCCCGGGCCTGGAAGAACCGGTCCTGCGCGGCCCGGAAGCGGGCCCACAGGGCGTCGTCGTCCTTGCGGGACGCACGACCCGCGGCCTTCCAGCGCGTCATGAGGTCGCGGTACGCACCCGCGGTGTAACCCCAGTCGGTGCTGGTGGACAGCGACTCCGCCTCGGAGACCAGCTTCTCCTTCTCGACCTTGGCGGCGCTGTTGCGCTGCTCCAGGTCGGCGAAGAAGTGCCGGCGCTCGCGGTCGAACGCGGTGCGGGCGTGGCTGAACCGCTTCCAGAGCGACTCCTCCGTGGGGCGGTCGATACGCGGCCCGGAGCGCTGCGCGTCCTTCCAGCGGTCCAGCAGCGACCGCAGCTCCTCGCCGGCGGGACGCCACTGCATCTTGCCCGGGTCGGTCGCCGCGATCTTCTCGGCGGCCTCCACTATCGAGGTGCGGGACGCGACGGCCTCTGCCTTCGCGGCGGACCGCGCCTCTTCCAGGGCGGCCCGCCGCTCCGCGGAGCGGCCCCGCAGGGTCTCGACCCGTGCGCGGAGGCCGTCCAGGTCGCCGACGGCGGCCGGCTCGGCCGTCTCCTCGCCCAGCTTCTGGAGCGTCTGGTCGATCTCGCGCACCGACAGGTCCGCGCTCTCCAGGCGGGCCTCGAACAGGCCGACCTTCGCGCTCAGGTCGAGGTACCGGCGCACGTAGAGGGCGAGTGCCTCCTCGCTGGTGACGCCGGGGAACTGGCCCACTACGCGCTCGCCCGCGGACTCGCGCACGTACACGTTGCCCTCGTCGTCGACGTGGCCGAACTTCTCCGCCTCGGCGTGCGCCACGGCGTCGGCCGCAGCGGGCACCACCGGGGTGGGCGCCGTGGCCGGGGTGGCGGACTGCGCCACAGGAGCCGAAGGCGCGCCCGGCTTGGGCGGACGCGGCCTCGCGAGCGCGGCCGGCGACGGGATCGCCGACGGCTTGGGCGTTGCGGGCTTCGGAGCAGGAGTCGCGGCCGGTGCGGGGGTCTCCTCGGCTGGGGCCTCCTCGACGGGAGCAGCGGCCTCGGCGGCGGGCGCCTCCTCGGCGGCGGCTTCGTCCGTCGGGGCTTCCTCCACCGGAGCTTCCTGTGCGGGAACCTCGGCCTCGGCAGCCGGAGTCTCCTCGACGGGAGTGGCGGCCTCGGTGGCCGGGGCTTCCTCAGTCGGAGCCTCAGCGGCGGGAGCCTCCTCGACGGCAGCTTCCTCGGTCGGGACCTCTGCCGGAGCTTCCTGCGTGGGAACCTCGGCCTCAGCGGCCGGGGCTTCCTCGGCGGGAGCCTCCACGACAGCCGGAGCCTCCTGCGCCGGTGCCTCCTCGGCGGGAACCTCTTCCGCGGGAGCCTCCTCGGCGGGAACCTCGGCCTCGGCCACGGGAGCTTCCTCGACGGCCGGCGTCTCCGCGGGGACCTCGGGGGTCACCTCTGCGGCGTCGGTCGGGACGTCCGCTGCTGCGTCCGCCTCGACGACTGCCTCAGGCGCCTCGCTCACCGCCTCGGCGGGAGCCTCGGCTGCGGTCGGAGTCTCGGCCACGGGCTCGGCGGGCGCGTCCTGCTGGACGGGCTCGGTCGAGCGAGAAGTGGGTTCGCTCACTGGGTCTCAACTCCTTCGATGGTGACCGGGGTGGCGGGCGCGCCGTCTGGTGCACCGCCCTCCACCCCCGCGTCAGCGACTGCCTGGACAAAGTCCAGGCCGGATGTGATCGTGCCGAAGACCGTGTACCCGCCGGCAGAGTCGGAGGGGATGGTCGATTCCTCGTAGACGAGGAAGAACTGGGAGCCCATGGACTCGGGGTCGTCGCCGCGGCGCGCCATCGCGACAGTGCCAGCGGGGTAGACGTCGTCCTCCGGGGCGTTCTCGACGGGGCCGAAGTAGTAGCCCGGGCTGCCGGAGCCGGTGAAGGTCGGGTCGCCGCACTGGAGCACGAAGATGCCCTGCGTGACCAGCCGGTGGCAGCCGGTGCCGTCGAAGTAGCCGCCCTGGGCGAGCGTGACGAAGCTGGCGACGGCCTGCGGTGCGGCGGCGCCGTCGAGCTCGAGGACGATGTCGGCGCTCGTGTCGCCCGAGCAGGCCTGCAGCGTGACGGTCCAGGTGCGGTCCTCGGCCACCGAGGGCTCGGCGAGCTCGTAGGTGTCCCGAGCCTCCTCGACGGGCGCGGGGCAGGCGCCGGCCGCTCCGTCGTCGGACCCGCCCGTGTTGAGCAGGGCGGCGACGACAAAGGCGCCCACGAGCGCGAGTACCGTGAACAGGGCGACCAGGGTCCAGACGCGCTGCTTGTGGGCACGTCTTGCTGCCTGCCGCTGCGCCTGCTTCTCGGCCTGCCTGGCCTGCTGCGCGCGCTGCCGCTGTCTGGTGGACGCCACCGCGTTCCCTTCTCCGTGCTCTCTTGTGCTCGCCACGACCCGGGGAACGGTCACTGGACCGATTCACCTGCCGGATCCGGGGCGAATCACCCCGTGCGGGGACAGTGTAGGCATCGGAGGCCAGGTGACACTGCCTGAGCGCATCAGTCGACGGGTGAAGATGGGGTCTGCCTGCGGGATCGTCTGCCGCTAGCGTGGGCCGTGTGGAGCTCCGTCTAGTGGTCGCGCCGGTGTTCGGTACCAACTGCTGCGTCGTGTCCTCCGGCGCCGACTGCGTGGTGGTGGACGCGGGCGCGGGGGTGGCCGACGCCGTCGGGCAGCTGATCGACGACGCGGGCCTCACGCCCCGCGCCGTCCTCGCCACGCACGGCCATGCCGACCACACGTGGGACGCGGGAGCCCTGTGCGCGCGGTACGGGATCCCGATGCGGCTGCACGAGGCCGACGCCTATCGCCTGGCCGACCCGTTCGGCACCCTCAGCCCCGCCCTGGAGACCGCGCTCGGGCTGCACCGCGACGACTACCGGGCGCCCGCCGTCGTCGAGCCGTTCGCGACGCCCGGCGGGTCCGCCGTGCTGACGTTCGGCGAGGTCACATTGCGCGCCCTGCACGCGCCCGGCCACACCGAGGGCTCCACCCTCTACCGCCTCGACGACGAGGTGGTCCTCACCGGCGACGTCCTGTTCGCCGGCTCCGTCGGCCGCACCGACCTGCACGGCGGCTCGGGCCACGTGATGGCCGAGACGCTGCGCGACGTGGTGAGCGCCCTCGACCCGGCGCTCGCCGTCGTCCCCGGGCACGGCCCCACCAGCACCGTTGGCCACGAGCTGGCGACGAACCCCTTCCTCGCCGCGGGCCGCGCGTGAGGGCCTACGTCGACCAGCACGCGGGCATGGCCGAGGACGGCTGGTCCGCGGCGTGGACGTTCGACGTCGAGCACTGGGGAACCTGCGGCCAGGGGCCGGACGATGACGCGGCGCTGGTCGACCTCGCGACGCGGTGCGGGCTCGATGCGGAGGCGCTGGAGGTTGCCGAGTGCGTCGACCGCGCGGAGACCGGGGACGAGACCGTGTTTACCCGGGACCGCGTGCCGGCGTCGGAGGCGGAGCGGGAGGCGACCCTGGCGATCCTGGAGCGAACCCGTGCCCGGACCCTGGAGCTGGTGCGCGCCGCTCCGGCCCGCGTGCTGGGCTACCGCGACCCCGGCCGCCAGCTCCCCGCCTACGCCTCGTGGCACACCGTGGGACAGCTCGCGCTGCACATCGCGGACACCGAGTCGCGCTACTACCTGCCCCTGCTCGGGCTGCCGTCGCGGCCACGGGCGGACGACCTCGTGACCGAGCTCGAGGAGTCCGGCGCCCACGTGCGGTGCGTGGTCTCGCGGATGGTGCCGGACCTGGCTTCGGCGTCGGACGAGCACGGGAGCTGGACCAGCGTGAAGGTGTTGCGCCGGCTGGCCTGGCACGAGCGCGGGGAGCTGGACGTGCTCGCCGGGCTGGTCGAGCGGGCGGCTGCGGACAACCAGGGATGATCGGTCCGCGCCAAGGGGAAGCACGGAAGCCCTGTGGCCGAACTAGAATCGGGCTCGTTCGCCAGCACGGCCCGCGTGCCGACCGGCGGACCAGCCCTTCAGACCCACCACCTGCGTGGTTCACACGCATCAAACGAGGAGTGCCTCCGCATGGCCGAACAGCTCGTCCGCCCCGACCCGATCAGCGGCTTCCCTGAGTGGCTGCCCGAGGTCCGGCTGGTCGAGCTGCACTGGCTCGACCAGATCCGACGCATCTTCGAGAGCTACGGCTTCGGCTCGATCGAGACGCCCTCGGTCGAACGGCTCGACGTCCTCCGGTCGAAGGGGGAGACCTCGCAGGAGGTTTACACCCTGCGGAGGCTCCAGGCGGACCCGAAGGACCTGTCCGACGCAAGCATCGGCCTGCACTTCGACCTCACCGTCCCGTTCGCGCGGTACGTCGCGGCGAACGCGGGCAAGCTCGTCTTCCCGTTCAAGCGGTACCAGATCCAGCGAGTGTGGCGTGGTGAGCGCCCTCAGGAAGGGCGCTACCGCGAGTTCACGCAGTGTGACATCGACGTGATCGGCGTCGACAACGTGCCGCTGCACTTCGACGCCGAGCTGCTCCGCATCGTCGTCGAGGTCCTCACCGCGCTGAACCTGCCGGCGTGGACCGTCAACGTCAATAACCGCAAGGTGTTGCAGGGTTTCTACGAGGGGCTCGGCATCACCGACACGATGTCGGTCATCCGGGTCGCCGACAAGATCGACAAGATCGGGCCTGACGCCGTCGCCGAGCTGCTCTCGACGCAGGTCGGGCTGACGGACGACCAGGTAACGGCCTGCCGGGACCTGGCCCTGATCCGCGGGACCGACACCTCGGTGATCGAGGCGATCCGAGCCCTTGGCGTGAAGTCCGACCTGCTCGACGAAGGGCTGGAAGAGCTGGGCGGCCTCCTGGACTCGCTCTCCGATCTGCCGGTCGGGACCGTCACGGCCGACCTGTCCGTCGCCCGTGGCCTGGACTACTACACCGGCACCGTGTACGAAGCCAAGTTCCTCGGCTTCCCCGGCTACGGAAGCATCGCTGCAGGCGGTCGATACGAGAACCTGACGGGCAGCTTCACACGCCAGAGCCTGCCAGGCGTCGGGCTGTCGATCGGCCTGACCCGCATCTTCGCGAAGCTCGTGGCCGAGGGCTTGCTGACGACCGGCCCGAGCGGCCCGACGGACGTGCTCGTCGTGGTTCCCAGCGACGAGCGCCGGGCGGACGCCCTGGTGACGTCCGCAGAGCTGCGGGCACGCGGCCTGAACGTGGAGACCTACCACCAGGCCGACAAGGTCGCGAAGCAGCTGAGGTACGCCTCGCGCAAGGGCATCCCGTTCGTCTGGTTCCCGCCGTTCGAGGACGGGCGTGACCACGAGGTCAAGGACATGGCGACCGGGGAGCAGCAGGTCGCGGACCCGGCTTCCTGGACCCGCGGCTGATCCCGGACGTCACTCGGTGGCGGCGGTGAGCATCGCGGCCGAGACGCGCGGAAGGGCTCTGCCGCCTTCGGCGACGAAGCCCCTCCGCGCGCCGGGCCGTTGTTGTTGCGAGGGTCCGGGATCAGGGCACGCTCCCGCCGGTCACCAGATCGACTCGGCCCACTCCGGGTGGTCGATGAACGGGTTCCGGTTGTGCTGCCAGTCGGTGTAGATGGTGTCGTTGCGCCGGATCTCCGCCGCCGACACGGGGTCGGCGGCGTTCCAGGCGAGCAGCACGGAGATCTTCCCGTGCAGCGGCACCGAGCCGTTCGAGGTCGACTCGTTCAGCTCCAGGTTCGGCCAGCCGTCGTCGCCCTCGTACCGGATCGCCATGTAGAAGAGCTCGCGGGCGACGTCGCCCTTGAACTGGTCGGCGGGCTCGAACGAGTCGGAGTCGGTGAAGCAGTCCGGGCACTCGGAGACGGCCGAGCCGCCGTTGTCGAAGTCCTTGTTGCCGCGGGTGGAGTTGACGGTGACGTCGGTGGGCCGCAGGTGGTGCAGGTCGGTGCCCGGGCCGGTGGCCGTGCCGAAGTCGCCGTGGCTCTGGGCCCAGGTGTGCTCGCGGTTCCAGTCTTCGGGGTCGCCGCCGTTGAGCGTCTTCGAGATCGACTCACCCGAGTAGAACTCGATGACGTTGTTCGAGTTGTTCGGGTCCTCGTCGGTCTCCCGGAGCGCGGTCCAGACGGTCGAGTAGCTCACGCCGGTGTGGTTGTCGATGATCCCGTGCAGGGCCGAGCGCAGCGGGGTGCCGGTCTTGCCGGCGGCCGCATCGTAGTAGCCGGCGGGGATCGAGCCGCCGGTGCCGCCGTCGTCACCTCCACCGTCCCCGCCGCCGACGACGGCGAACGCGGTGCCGTTCTTCAGGCCCGGGTGCGTGAAGTACGACGTCAGGGTGCCGGTGACGTCGAGCTCCGTGCCCATAAGGCTCGGGTTGGACGCCAGGCCGAAGGTGCTGCGGAACGCGGAGGGGATCTGGACGTAGACCATGCGCGAGGTGCTGGTCTCGCCGGGGGCGTCGGCCAGGGCGAGCGCGTAGTCGTTCGGGAATCCGCTGGTCACGACCGTGTCGGTGGCGGTCGGCTGTCCGACGACGTAGCCGCGAACCGTCGCGGTCGAGCCGTTCTGGGTGGCGATCGCCGACGCGACGGCGATCGGGGTGGCCGCCTGGCCGGGTGCGGCGAGGCGGACCTGGATTGCCGTGACCAGCACCAGGGTCAGGGCGAAGCACAGGAGAGCGAGCGTTGTTGGGCGCGCGGTCAGTTTCTGCATTGCGCAACCGTAGCGGGGCAAATGATGACAATAATGACCTGTAGGTAAATTCTGTCCCGCCGTCGTACATGAATCATGATGTGGACGACTTGACGTCGGTTAGAACGCGTGTTCGAATCGAGTATGCGTTGGAACGGTCAGGCAATCAATCACGACGACGGCGCGCTGCCCGGGCTCGAACTGCCCGGGCTGCGCGCCGCCGGGCTGCTGCGTACCGTCCGGTCGCCGGAGTTCGCGGGCGTGACGTTCCACGAGGTGCTCGCCAAGAGCGCTTTGTCGAAGGTTCCGGCAGCCTCGCAGATGCCGTTCCGATGGACGATAAACCCCTACCGCGGCTGCTCGCACGCGTGTACCTACTGCGTGGATCCGTCGACCCTCGTCCTGATGGCGGACGGCCGCCAGAAGCCGATCCGCGACATCGTGGTGGGCGACCGGATCGTCGGCACTGAGTTCGACGGCAAGTACAGGCGCTTCGTGGAGACAGCGGTTCAAGCGCGCTGGGGCACCACCAAGCGCGCCTACCGGGTGACGCTCGAGGACGGCACCGAGATCGTCGCCAGTGGCGACCACCGGTTCCTGACCGAGCGGGGCTGGAAGCATGTCGCCCCGCTGGCCAAGGGGGATGGGCAGCGTCCCTTTCTGACGACCAACAACCGGCTCCAAGGGTTCGGCCTCGGGATGGTCGCCGATGCCTACACCCCGCCGCCTGAGTCTGCAGAGTACCGGCGGGGCTACCTGACGGGGATGATCCGTGGTGACGGGATGCTGTTCGACGGAACCTACGCGAGGAAGACGGGCGGAACGACCCGCGTCACCATGTTCCGCCTCGCTCTGGCCGATGAGGAAGCGCTGACGCGCTCGCAGAGCTACCTTGCCGCGGCTGGTGTTGCGACCAACCGCCGTCCCTTCGCGCCTGCCACCGAAAAGCGGCGTGCCATGGATGGGATCTTCACGTCCAAGCGATCCACGTTCGCGGCGATACACGAGATCATCGAGTGGCCGGCCATGCCGAGCCGGGAATGGTACGTCGGTTTCCTCGCCGGGATCTTCGACGCTGAGGGTGGCTGCAACGGTCAGATCCTGCGCATCTCGAACTCGGACGACCGCATGCTCACCACCACCATGAAGGCCATGGACGTGCTCGGCATCCCGCACGTCAGGGAGCCTGCCAACAAGATAGGCGTAGCGAACATCCGTGTTGTCGGCGGGCTGTCCAGCCGACGCCGGTTCTTCGCGCTCACCAACCCGGCGATCACCCGAAAGCTCAAGATCATCGGCGCCGCCGTCAAGACCTCCGTGTCGCTGCGGATCGTTTCCATCGAGAGCCTCGGGGCCGACTCGGCGATGGTCGACATCACGACCGGCACCGGCGACTTCATCGCCAACGGCGTGATCAGCCACAACTGCTTCGCGCGTCCTACTCACGAGTACCTGGACCTGGACTCCGGACACGACTTCGACTCCCAGGTCGTCGTCAAGGTCAACGCCGACCAGGTGCTGCGCGCAGAGCTGGCCAAGCCGTCCTGGACCCACGAGCCCGTCGCGCTCGGCACCAACACCGACCCGTACCAGCGGGCCGAGGGCCGTTACAAGCTCATGCCCGGCATCATCTCGGCGCTCGCGGACTCGGGCACGCCCTTCTCGATCCTGACCAAGGGCACGCTCCTGCGCCGCGACCTGCCGCTGCTGGTGCAGGCCGCCGAGCGGGTCGACGTCGGGCTGGGGGTGTCCCTGGCCTTCGCCGACGAGGAGCTGCAGCAGTCGGTCGAGCCCGGCACGCCCTCGCCGCGCGCCCGACTCGACCTGATCCGCGCGATCAGGGCGGCCGGCCTGCCGTGCGGCGTCATGGTCGCGCCGGTCCTGCCATGGCTGACCGACTCGCTCGCCCACCTCGAACGGCTCCTCGACAACCTGGCCGACGCCGGCGCGACCGGCGTCACCGTCCTGCCCCTGCACCTGCGGCCCGGCGCCCGCGAGTGGTACCTGGGCTGGCTCGAACGGTCCCACCCCCACCTGGTCGAGGGCTACGGCCGCGTGTACGCGCGCGGCGCGTACGCGCACAAGGGCTACCGGGACTGGCTCTGGGAGCGGGTGCGCCCGCTGCTCGACGAGCGCGGGCTGGGCGGCGCGGCGATGCACCGCGTGGACGGCGGCGACCGTGACGAGGGAAACGGTGCGAGCCACGCCGAGGGCGACTACCCGCGCGGTGCCTTCACCGGCGTGCGTGCCGACGGCACCGGTGCGGCGTCCTTTGCCGGGGACGTCGGAAGCGAGACCCTGTTCTGATGCACCGCCCGTCCCCGAACGCCGACCCGCGCCTCGCCGGCTACACCCTGGAACCCCTGGCGGGCGGGTGGTCGGGGGAGACGTTCCTCGCCACCCCCGACGGACACCCGGGCTCAGGTGCTGGAGACAGACTCGTGGTCCGGTACTTCGCCGATGCGCGGCACGCGGCAGATGCCGCCGGGATCCAGGCGGCACTGATCGGCCGGGTCCGCGACCTCGTTCCGGTCCCGGTGGTCCGCCAGGCGCACGACGGCGAGGCCGAGCTGCCCGGCCTGCTCGTCACCGAGCTGCTGCCCGGAGCACGCGGGGACCTGCTGCTCGCACGGCTGGTGGCTCACGGCGGGGAGGCCGACCGCCGGGCCGACGACAGCCGGGCCGACGACCTGCGCGCGCTGGGCCGCGCGCTCGGCGGCGTCGCGGGGGCGCTCGCCGCCGTCCCGATGCCGCAGGCCGGGATGTTCGCGGACGCGGCCCTGCGGATCGAGCCGTTCCACCTCTGGCTGCCCGACTGGGTCGACACCCACGCGCCGCGGCTGGCCGAGATCGGCTGGTCCGACGGCGAGGTCGCCGCGCTCCGTGCGGTCGCCGGGCGAGCAGCGTCCGACCTGAGCGCAGAGCGGACCGATCTGGACGTCGCCTCGCCGTGCCTGGTGCACAGCGACCTGAACCCGAAGAACGTGCTGGTCGATCCGGCGACGCTTCAGGTCACCGGCGTGCTCGACTGGGAGTTCGCGCATGCAGGCCACCCGGCCACCGACCTGGGGAACCTCCTGCGCTTCGACCGGGAGCCTGCGTACGTCGAGGGCGTCCTGGACGGCTGGTTCGCGGCCTCGGCTTCGGGCGCAGCCGGCGGGCCCGACCGCCGTCGGGCAACCGACCTGGCGCGAGCCGCGGACCTGGTCGCCCTCGTGGACCTGGCGGCGCGCAAGGAAGCGAACCCGGTGGTGAGCCAGGCACGGGCGCACCTGCGGGCGATCGCACGCTCCGACGACGTGCACGCCGTGCCCTGACCACGGCGTTTTATCGTGTGGTCATGGCCGAACTCGCCCCGTACACGGTCGTGCCCGGCACGCTCGCCGGCATGCCGCAGCCCGCGTTCCCGCTCGACGGCGGCGCGGAGCTGCGCCCATGGGCCGATGCCGACGCCCCGGCACTTCGGGCGGCCTACGCCGACCCGGACATCCAGCGCTGGCACGTGCGAATGATCGACCCGGCGTCGTGCCGTGTCGCTGAGAAGGCCGGGTTCGCCCCGGAGGGGGTGCGCTATCGGTCAGCCAGACACGCAGACGGGCACCACGACATGCACGTTCACGCGCGGCTGGCCGACGCCGTCCGACCGGACTGACTCCCGGCCGGACGCCCGTCCCGCTGGGTTGACTCTCGTTCAGCATGCGCCTGCTGCCAGGGCTGGCCGCGATCTGGCAGCAGTCGCATGGTGAATGAGAGTCAGTAGCTGCCGCCCCACCGCCGGGGGTACGTGGCGCCGGACGGCTTTCGTTGTGCGTCCCGGTATGTCCTGTTTGACTCGACGCATGACCTTGCGCTCGACGGCGACGCGCCGTGTCCGTGTAGTCGCAACCCAGGCCCTGTCTTTCCTCTTCGTCGGCACGCTGCTGGTCGTCGGCGCGGTGCCCGCGCAGTCCGCCGTCGGCGCACCGCAGCCCGCAACCGGCGCGCCACAGTCCGCCGGGGACATCCCCTGGACCGAGTGTGCTACCGAGGGTGCCGACGCCTTCGACTGCGCCGCGATCGAGGTGCCCTCGGACTACGACGAGCCGCAGGGTCCAACGACCACGGTTGCGGTGACCCGCCTGCCCGCGCTGGACCAGGAGAACCGCATCGGCAGCGTCGTGGTCAACTTCGGCGGGCCCGGTGGGCCGGGCGTGGCGACCCTGCACCAGCTCGGCGAGGTTCTGTTCGACGCCTCCGTCCGCGAGCGCTTCGACATCGTCAGCTTCGACCCGCGCGCCGTCGGCACGTCCGACCCGGCCACGTGCTTCCCCACGCTGGCGGACGAGCAGGAGTTCCTCGCGTCCAGCCTGGTGCTCCCGCAGGACCGGACGGAGAACGCTCGGTTCATCAGTGAGGCGGCGACGCTCGGCAGAGGCTGCACGGTGTTCGGCGGCGACCGCATAGCGACGGCGTCGACGGCCAACGTGGCCCGCGACATGGACGTGCTGCGGCAGCGGCTGGGCGACGACGCGCTCACCTACGTCGGGTACTCCTACGGCACGGTCCTCGGCGCGACATACGGCGCGCTGTTCCCGGACAACGTGCGCGCCCTGGTGCTCGACGGCACGCTCGACCCCCGGGTGTGGACCGGGGACGCGAATGGCGAGCTCTTCGGCAAGCGGATCCGGCAGGCAGAGGGCGCCAGCGAGACCTACGGCGAGTTCGTGCGGCTGTGCGGCGAGGCGGGCGAGCGGTGTGCCCTGAACGCCCTGGGCGACCCCGCCGACATCGTCGATGCGGTCTACGCGGCGCTGAAGGAGCAGCCCGTCGAGCTCCCGGTAGGCGACGGGACCACCATCGAGTTCGGGTACGGCCACCTGGTGGGCCAGCTGTTCTTCTCGATGTACGACACGGCGGGCTGGTCGAACCAGGCGGCCTTCGTCGCACAGCTCGCGGTCCTGACGGGCGTGGTCCCGCAGGCGCGCGCCGAGGCGCTCGACTCGGGCCCGTCCATCAGCGAGCTGCTGCGGCGCCTCGGCGTCAGCCAGGACTACGAGTCCATCGGCGGCCAGGTCGGGCCCGTCTGTACGGACGCAGACTTCCCCGGGCGGCCGGCGTCCTACCCGCGCAAGGTCGCGGCGCTCAACGAGCAGTACCCGCACTTCGGGCTGTTCCGCGGCTGGTTGGGCATCCAGTGCGAGTTCGTCTCCGTCGACGACGAGGACGCGTACACCGGCCCGTGGCAGCAGACCACGCAGCAGCCCGTGCTCGTGATCGGCACCCGGTTCGACCCGGCCACGCACTACGGCTTCACCGCGCCCTACGCCTCCCTGTGGCCGGACGCCCGGATGCTCACCGTCGACGGCTGGGGGCACACGACGATCGGCCGGAGTGCCTGTGCCGACGTGGCGATCGCGCGGTACCTCGTCACGCTCGAGGCCGACGACGGCGCGGTGTGCCAGCAGGACATCGTGCCCTTCGGGCCCGCCGCGCTGCGCGCTGACCCGCGGCCGCTGGTGCCCTCGCCGTGGACCCCTGGCCTGACGCCGTCAGCCGAGGCGTGGAGCTGATCACGCGGAACTGACTCTCGTTCAGCATGCGCCTGCTGCCGATAAACGGGCCGCATTCGGTAGCAAGCGCATGCTGAACGAGAGTCAGTTCCGGCGGAGTCCGCTCAGGCCCGCAGGGTGTCCAGGTGGTCCGCGATCCGGCCGATCGCCTCGGTGAGCACGTCGACGTCGGGCAGCGTCACCAGGCGGAAGTGGTCCGGCTCCGGCCAGTTGAACCCGGTCCCGTGCGTGACCAGGATCTT
Organism: uncultured Actinomycetota bacterium; assembly: GCA_963850545.1. Lineage (GTDB taxonomy): Bacteria > Actinomycetota > Actinomycetes > Actinomycetales > Cellulomonadaceae > Promicromonospora. The sequence goes on from CAWKLP010000001.1 coordinate 534,799, forward strand.
CTTGTCGCGCAGCAGGCCGATCACGAACGCCTCGTCGTCGTCGATCGGGTACATCTCGGGGTCCAGGCGCGGGAAGCAGTACAGCGCGCCGCGTGGCCGAACGGAGGTGACACCCGGGATCTCGTTGAGCAGCTTGTCGGCGAGCATGGACTGCTCGTAGAAGCGGCCGCCGGGCACCACCAGCGCGTCGATCGACTGGTAGCCGCCCAGCGCCGTCTGGATCGCGTGCTGTGCCGGCACGTTGGCGCACATGCGCATGTTCGCGACGAGGGTGAGGCCCTCGAGGAAGTCGCCCGCGCGGTGCTTGGGACCGGAGATCATGGCCCAGCCCGACCGGTAGCCGCAGACCCGGTACGCCTTGGACAGGCCGCTGAACGTGATGCACAGGACGTCGTCGCCCGCGAACGTGGCGGTGTGGTGGTGTGTGGCGCCGTCGAACAGGATCTTCTCGTAGATCTCGTCGCTCAGCAGCACCAGGTCGTGCTTGCGTGCCAGCTCCGTCAGGCCCTTGACGGTGGCCTCGCTGTACACGGCACCGGTCGGGTTGTTCGGGTTGATGATCACCAGGGCCCGGGTGGCGGGGGTGATGAGCGACTCGATGTTCTCCAGGTCGGGGTCCCACCCGTTGGACTCGTCGCAGCGGTAGTGCACCGGCTTGCCGCCCTGCAGGCTCACGGCCCCGGTCCACAGCGGGTAGTCGGGCGCGGGGACCAGCACCTCGTCGCCGTCGTCGATCAGGGCCTGCAGCACCATGCCGATCATCTCGGAGACGCCGTTGCCGATGTAGACGTCGTCCACGTGCGTGTCGAGGCCGTGCGTCTGGTAGTAGTTCGCGACCGCCGTGCGCGCCGAGTAGATGCCACGGCTGTCGCTGTAGCCCTGCGCCTCGGGCAGGTGGTGGATCATGTCCGCGAGGATTGCGTCCGGCGCCTCGAACCCGAACGGCGCCGGGTTGCCGATGTTCAGCTTGAGGATCTTGTGACCCTCCGCCTCCAGCCGGTACGCCTCCTCGAGGATGGGACCCCGGACGTCGTAGCGGACGGACTTCAGCTTTCGGCTCTGCCTGATCTCTCGCACAGGCACATGTTCTCAGGCCCGAGCGCCTGCTCGCGCACCGTCACCCATTGGCGAGACGCGCCGGGAACCCGCCCGTCGCCACCGGCCCCCAGCGCTCGATCGTGATGCGCACCAGCGACTTGCCCTGCTCGACCATTGCCGCGCGGTACTCGTCCCAGTCGGGGTGCTCCTTGCCGGCGGCCGCGCGGAAGTAGTCCACCAGCGGCTCGACGGACTCGGGGACGTCGAGCACCTCGGCGGTGCCGTCCACCTGGACCCACGCCTCGTTGAAGCCCTCGCCGAGCGTCATGAACGACGCCGCGGGCCGCTTCTTCAGGTTCCGCACCTTGGCCCGCTCGGGGTAGGTGGAGACGACGATGCGCCCCTGCGGGTCCACCCCGTACGTCACTGGGCTGAGCTGCGGGGCACCGTCCGCTCTGCTGGTCACGAGGATCCCGTTGTGGTGCGAGCGGAGGAACTCCAGCAGCTCGTCGCGGGTCACGGTCGTGTTGGTAGCGATCGTCCTGGCCATGACCCGCACCGTACACCGGGACCTGACGGAGAGTCCCTCGGGGGAGAACCCGGGCTGTTCACTGACACCCCGTGGCGGTACGACGGGAGAGGAGCCGCGACCCACCGACTAGACTCGCTTCCGCGTCCTCAGGGGCGCCCACGCGCCGTCGTGCGGCCCACCAGGGTGGCCGACGGCGGACACACCCCTCCCGTACGAAAGGAACCCCTCCGTGCTCCGCACCCACACGGCCGGCTCACTACGGGCCGAGCACATCGGCCAGACCGTCACCCTCACGGGCTGGGTCGATCGCCGCCGTGATCACGGGGGAGTGGCGTTCATCGACCTGCGTGACGCGTCGGGCATCGCCCAGGTCGTCATCCGCGACGAGGAGATCGCCCACCCGCTGCGCGCCGAGTACGTGCTGCAGGTCACCGGCGAGGTCGGCCGCCGCCCCGAGGGCAACGCCAACCCGAACCTCGCCACCGGCGAGATCGAGGTCGTCGCCACCGAGGTCGTCACGCTCAACGAGTCGGCCCCGCTGCCGTTCCAGGTCTCGACAGCGCTCGCGGACACCGAGGTGATCGGCGAGGAGGCCCGCCTCAAGCACCGCTACCTCGACCTGCGCCGTCCGGCCCCGGCCGCCGCGCTGCGCCTGCGCGCCAAGGCCAACCAGGCCGCGCGCCGCGTGCTGGACGAGCAGGACTTCGTCGAGATCGAGACGCCGACCCTTACCCGGTCCACCCCGGAGGGCGCGCGCGACTTCCTGGTCCCGGCCCGTCTGGCGCCCGGCTCCTGGTACGCGCTGCCGCAGTCGCCGCAGCTGTTCAAGCAGCTGCTCATGGTCGGCGGCATGGAGCGCTACTACCAGATCGCGCGCTGCTACCGCGACGAGGACTTCCGCGCCGACCGGCAGCCGGAGTTCACGCAGCTCGACGTCGAGATGAGCTTCGTGGACCAGGACGACGTGATCGCCCTGGGCGAGAAGATCCTCGGCGCGCTGTGGGACCTCATCGGCTACCAGATCACCGCGCCCATCCCGCGCATCACGTTCCACGAGGCGATGCGCCTGTACGGCGACGGACAAGCCGGACCTGCGCTTCGGCAACCCGATCGTCGAGCTCACCGACTACTTCAAGGCCACGCCGTTCCGCGTCTTCCAGGCGGAGTACGTCGGCGCCGTCGTCATGACGGGCGGGGCGGCGCAGCCGCGCCGCCAGTTCGACGCCTGGCAGGAGTGGGCCAAGCAGCGCGGCGCGCGCGGCCTCGCGTACGTGACGTTCTCGGCGACGACGGCGAGCTCGGCGGCCCGGTCGCCAAGAACCTGTCCGACGACGAGCGCGCGGGCCTCGTGGAGGTGACCGGCGCGGCCCCGGGCGACGCCGTGTTCTTCGCCGCGGGCAAGACGACGGAGGCGCGCGCCCTGCTCGGCGCCGCCCGGCTCGAGATCGCGCGGAAGCTCGGTCAGATCGGCACTCCCGAGACGGACGACACCTGGTCGTTCGTGTGGGTCGTGGACGCGCCCCTGTTCAAGCCGGCCGGCGAGGACGACGACGTCGACCTCGGCTCGTCCGCCTGGACCGCCGTGCACCACGCCTTCACGTCGCCGACCCCCGAGTGGATCGACACGTTCGAGAAGGAGCCGGGCGAGGCACTGGCCTACGCGTACGACATCGTCTGCAACGGCAACGAGATCGGCGGCGGCTCGATCCGTATCCACCGCCGCGACGTGCAGGAGCGCGTGTTCGAGGTGATGGGTATCGGGCACGAGGAGGCGCAGGAGAAGTTCGGCTTCCTGCTCGACGCCTTCGCGTTCGGCGCCCCGCCGCACGGCGGGATCGCGTTCGGCTGGGACCGCATCGTGTCGCTGCTGACCAAGTCGGCGTCGATCCGCGACGTCATCGCCTTCCCGAAGTCGGGCGGCGGGTTCGACCCGCTGACCGCGGCCCCGGCGCCGATCACGCCGGAGCAGCGCAAGGAGGCCGGCGTCGACTTCGAGCCCGAGGCCGCCGCGCCCGTGGCGGCGCCAACGGTGTGATCCGTAGCCCGTCATGACCCGAGGGGCGCGCGTGACCCGCGCGTCCCTCGGGCGCGTCTGCGCTGAGGCTGGTTAAGTGGAGGAGGGGCGCCGGTCCCGACGCCCCTGGCTCTCTGACCAGGAAGGCAGCCTGATGACTCAGAACGACGGTGGCACACCGTACGAGCCCAAGCCAGATCCCGAGACGCCGCCCACGCAGCCGTTGCCCGACCAGCCGACGCAGCCGTTGCCCGAGCCGCCGCTCGGCGCTGGGCAGCAGCCGGCGTCGGCCACGCCGCAGGAGCCCGCTCCGGCCGCGCCGCAGGAACCGGTCGCGGCCACCCCGCAGGAGCCGCCGGCCGCCGGCGCACCAGGACCGGCCGCACCAGGACCCGGCGCACCCGCGGCATACGGACAGCCGGGCGCCCCCGGTGCCCCACAGTACGGATACGCGCCCACGCCACCCAAGAACGACCTGGGCGTCTGGTCGCTCGTCTCGGGCATCCTCAGCTTCATGGTGTGTCCGCTGCTGCTCGGCATCGCCGCGATCATCACGGGCACCATGAGCCGCAGGGCCGCCGACGAAGGCCTGGCGAACAACCGCGGGATGGGCACCGCCGGCCTGATCCTGGGCTGGGTCAACATCGCGCTGGTGGTGATCGGCATCGTCTTCTTCATCATCGCGCTGGCGGTCGGGCTGTTCGCCGGGGGCATGAGCGGCTGGGACAACATGAACGACCCGAACAACTGGAACTACTGACACGCCCACCCGCGCGAACGTGGGTAGGCCTCCCCATGCGTTTTTCCTGCCGCATGGGGCGTCCTACCTGTAGGTTTGGCTCCTCCGTGCCGGTTCAGCCCCGGCCCACCGCAAGCAGAGAGGCAGCACGATGACCCAGCCTGACGGCGGCCAGTCGCCGTACGACCCGCCGCAGCAGCCGCAGCAGCCCGAGCAGGGCCGGCCGGTGCCGCCGGCGGGGGCAGCTCCCGAGCCGCCGGCTCCGTACCAGCAGCCGTACCAGCAGCAGGCGCCGTACGGGCAGCAGTCGCCGTACGAGCAGGCACCGCAGGCCCCGGTCTACGCGCAGGGTGGTCAGCCGTACGCCTACGGTGCCGCGCCGCTGCCGAAGAACGGCCTCGGCGTCTGGTCGCTCGTGCTGGGCATCCTGGCCGTGCTGGGTTGTGGCCTCCTCACTGGCATCGCGGCGATCATCACGGGCCACAAGAGCCGCAAGGCGCAGCAGGAGGGCGAGGCCGACAACGGTGGCATGGGCCTCGCGGGCATCATCACCGGCTGGGTCGGCATCGCGTGGACCACCATCTACGTCGCCTTCCTGATCTCCCTCTTCGCCTTCGCTGCCAACGACCCGTCGTTCCAGGACAGCTTCGAGCAGGAGTTCGAGAGCGGCTACTCCGAGGACTTCTGAGCCCGTTCGGCAGTTGTCGGTCGGCCCGTCCCGCCCGCGGCGAGATGCCTCATCTCACCCGGTGCGCGGCGGGCTGACCTGTCCGTTGATGCCCCGCGCCATCCGGCGCGCGCGACCATGGAAGGCAGCACGATGACCCAGCCCGACGGGTGGCAGTCGCCCTACCACCCGCAGAACCAGCCGTCCGTCCCGCCGCCGCCGGCCGGACAGCCGCCCGTCCCGCCGCCGCCGAGCGCGCCGCCCGTCGGGCAGCCCCAGTACCCGTCGGGGCAGCTGCAGCCGTACGCGACGGGGCCGCAGGCCCCGTACGGCGGGCCCGCGCCTCAGTACGTCTACACGGTCACCCCGCCGAAGAACGACCTCGGCGTCTGGTCCCTGGTGACGGGCATCCTGAGCTGGATCCTCTGCCCCATCGTCCTGGGTGTCGTCGCGATCGCCATGGGGCACGCGAGCAAGCGGGCGATCAAGGAGGGGCTGGCGAACAACTCCGGCATGGCGACGGCCGGCCTGATCCTCGGCTGGATCAACGTGGGCCTGATCGGCGGGTTCTTCGTGGCGTGGCTGCTCTTTGCGCTAGTGGCGTTCCTCGGGGCCGGTGTTGCGGTCACCAATGAGCTGTAGGGCGCTTCAGGCCGCGTCGGCGACGTAGCCGTCGGGACGGACCAGCAGCGCGGTCGCGCCGTCGTCGGCCCGGCGGGTCAGGACGCGCTCGGCGGGGTCCACCTCGCCGGGTGCGCGCCCGATCTCCGGCGTCGGCGCCCCCGCAGGGGCGACCAGCACGAACCGGCCCGGCCGGAGCGCCTCGGCGAGGCGCGACCCGCCGTCCAGCGGCAGGTCGCGCACGCGCGTCCCGACCAGCGGGTGCGCCCCGCTGGGGCGGGGGTAGGCGACGCCCAGCGCGGAGATGGTGAGCGCCGCCCGACGCCGGACCGGAGCCACCCGCGACACCAGGCCGATGGCGACGCGCCGCACCGCCGCCACGACCGGCCCCGGCCGGGTCGCGGCCCGCAGGATGCCGCCGCTGGCGAGCAGGACCTGCCGCCCGACGGGGTGCCGTTCGACCTCGTAGCTGTCGAGGACGGCGGCGCCCTCGGCGTCGGGCAGACGCAGCACGGCGGCGAGCTTCCAGCCGAGGTTCGCGGCGTCCTGCATGCCCGTGTTCATGCCGAGCCCGCCCGCCGGGCTGTGCACGTGCGCGGCGTCGCCGGCGAGGAAGACGCGGCCCGCGCGGTAGGTGGGAGCCTGACGCTCGTCGGCGTGGAAGCGGGACAGGAACCGCGGCTCGCCCATACCGAAGTCGTCCCCGAGGGTGGCGCGGGCGATGGAGCGGACCTCGTCGAGGTCGACTGGCTCGTCCTCGCTCACGTCGTTGTTGCTGTGCCAGCCGATGAACCGGTACCAGCCGTCGCCGAACGGGGCGAGGAAGCCGAGCGAGTTGTTCGCGGCCGCGACAGTGAGGACGTCGGCGGGCTTCTCGGCCAGCCGGACGTCGGCCAGGACCATCGAGCGGATGACGGCGCGACCGGGGAACGGGATGCCGACCGCGCTGCGCACCGTGGAGCGCGCGCCGTCGGTGCCGACCAGGTACTTGGCCTGCAGGGCCGAGCCGTCGGCGGTGGTGACGGTGACGCTCTGGTCGTCCTGGGTCAGGCCGCTGACCTCGACGTCGTGCCGGAAGACGGCGCCCGCCTCCTCGGCGCGGCGGCGCAGCAGCCGTTCCACCTCGTACTGGGGTGCGATGAGCACGTACTTGAACCGGGACGGCAGGTCCGCCAGGTTGATGGTGAGCCGCTGGAAGAGCCGGAGGCTCCGGACCTGCTGCCCGGTGGTGAGCAGCTCGTCCGCGAGGCCGCGCGCATCGAGCATCTCCAGGCTGCGGGCGTGCACGGCGAACGCGCGGGTCAGGTTGCTCAGGCCGGCCGGGCGCTTCTCCAGGACGGTGACGCGTGCCCCGGCTGTGGCCAGGTCTCCGGCGAGCACGAGGCCGGTCGGCCCGGCCCCGACGACTACGACGTCCGTGTCCATGATGTCCTCCTGCTGTACGGGTCAACGGTTGTTTGCCAACGCTTGTTGACCACGGTAGCGGGCCCTGCCGCCAAAGGTCAACGGATGTTGGCATACAGTTGTTGGCATGGCAGACCCTGATGCTCCGCGCCGCCGCTCCGACGTGACCCGTACCGCGATCCTGGAGGCGGCCCGCGTGCGGTTCGCGGCCGACGGCTACGAGCGCGCCACGGTGCGCGCCATCGCGCAGGACGCCGGGATCGACCCGTCGATGGTCATGCGCTACTACGGCTCCAAGGAGGGGCTGTTCGCGGCGGTGATCGACGTCGAGCTGATCCTCCCGGACCTGAATGCGCTGCCGGTCGACGACGTCGGCGCCGTGCTCGTCGGGCACTTCCTCGACCTGTGGGAGAACGACAGCGTGCTGCAGACCCTCCTGCGCGTCGGGGCGACGAACGAGGCCGGGGCCGCGCGGATGCGCGACGTGTTCGCCGGGCAGATCCTGCCGCTCGCCGAGCGGTTCGTCGTGACCAGGAAGGACGCCGCGCGGCGCGCCGCGCTCGTGGCCTCGCAGGTGCTCGGTATGGCGCTCGTGCGGTACGTGCTGCGGTTCCCTCCCGCCGCGGACATGCCCAAGGCCGACGTCGTCGCCTGGCTCGGGCCGACCGTGCAGCGGTACCTCACGGCGAAGGCGCCGTGAATCACGTTGCGCCCCGGCGTCAGGCCGTGTCAGGATCTGACCGCTCCTGCGGGCGTGCCGCGGTGTGAGGGAGCTATCCGAAGGACTGTGATGACAGGCATCTCCCGGTACGAGACCACCTCGCGCTGACGCCTGCCCTGCTGCACCACCTGTTGCGGTACCCGGCGTCGGCACCAGCCACCACCCGGGAGTCCTTCTGTGTTGTCCAACCCTTCTGTCGTGCTGCACGACGTCACCTTTGCCTGGCCTGACGGCGCGGTCGCGCTCGATCACGTCTCCGGCGCCTTCGGCCGCGGCCGCACCGGCCTGACCGGCCTCAACGGCGCCGGCAAGTCCACCCTGCTGCGCCTGGTCGCGGGCCTGCTCACGCCGACGTCGGGCAGGATCACGCTGAGCGGCACCGCCGACTACCTGCCCCAGCGGATCACGCTCGACACCGAGGCCACGGTCGCCGACCTGCTCGGCATCACGCCCGTCGTGCGCGCGCTGCGCGCCATCGAGTCGGGCGACGTCGACGTCGCGCACTTCGACGTCGTCGGCGACGACTGGGACGTCGAGGAGCGGGCCGTCGCGCTGCTCTCGGCGACCGGGCTGCCCACGGGGCTGGACCGGTCAGTCGCCACCCTGTCCGGCGGCGAGGTCATGCTGACCGCGATCACCGGCGTCCGGCTGCGCCAGTCGACCGGGGGCGCCGCCGTCGCCCTGCTCGACGAGCCGACCAACAACCTCGACGGCGCCGCCCGCGAGCGCCTCTCCGAGCTGGTGCGGGGCTGGCGGGGCGCGCTCGTCGTCGTCTCGCACGACCTGGCGCTGCTGGAGCTGATGGACGACACGGCGGAGCTGCGCGCCGGTTCGCTGACCACGTTCGGCGGCCCGTACTCGGAGTACCGGGCGTGGCTGGAGGTGCAGCAGGAGGCGGCGGCGCAGGCGCTGCGCTCGGCCGAGCAGACGCTGCGCCGCGAGAAGCGGCAGCGGATCGAGGCCGAGGAGCGGATCGCGCACAGCGAGCGCAAGGGGCGCAAGGACGCCGCGAACAGCAAGTACGTCAAGGCCGTGATCAACGACCGGCGCAACAGCGCGGAGAAGTCGCAGGGCTCGCGGCGCGGGCTGCTGGACGACAAGGTCGACGCCGCCCGCGCGGTGGTCGACGTGGCGGAGCGTGCGGTGCGCGACGACGACCGGATCTCCGTGGACCTGCCCGACCCGGGCGTCCCGGCCGGCCGACGGCTGGCGGTGCTGCGGGGCGCGGACGGCCGGGAGATCGTGATCCAGGGTCCGGAGCGCATAGCGCTGACGGGCCCGAACGGCGTAGGCAAGACGACCCTCCTGACCCGCCTGCTGGCCTCCACCCCGCCCGCCTCGTTGAGTGCTGGTTATTTGTTGGGTGATCCGACTTCAGACCAACAGATATCCAGCACTCAACGAGGCGGGGGGACGGGGGCGGGTGGTGAGCTTCTGACCGAGCGGACGGCTTATCTGCCGCAGCGGGTGGATGTGCTGTCCGATACGGACGCGGTGCTGGAGGCCGTGCGGGAGGGTGCGCCGCACGTGCCGCCGGGGGAGCTGCGCAACCGGCTGGCGCGCTTCCTGGTGCGGGGTGCCGCGGTGGACCGGCCGGTCGCGACGCTGTCGGGCGGCGAGCGGTTCCGGGTGGCGCTGGCGCGGCTGCTGCTGGCGGACCCGCCGGCGCAGCTCCTGGTGCTGGACGAGCCGACGAACAACCTCGACATCGCGAGCACGGACCAGCTGGTTGACGCGTTGTCGGCGTACCGGGGCGCGCTGCTGGTGGTGAGCCACGACGGGGCGTTCCTGGAGCGGCTGGGCCTGGACGCGGAGGTCCGCCTGGACGCTGCGGGGAACCTGACGGAGGTCCGGCGGTAGCGAGTACGGGATAACCCTGATGCGCCAAATTTCACCCGGGTTGTACGGTCTCTTTACTTATCCGAACGACATCTTCGGGAGACGACGATGAAGACCAACCCGAGGCGCCTCGCCCTGCTCAGCGCCCTGACCGCGATGGTCCTGGCCGCAGGTGGCATGGCCGGCGCCGTCGCCATGGAGGTCGCCGGACCCAGGACCGACGCGCAGGCCGAGGCGGCGAAGATGCCCGGCGCGCCCTACCTCTACCTCGGCTGGGGCGACCCGCAGAGCGCCACCTCGGTGATGAGCGAGACCGGCGTCTCCGCCTTCACGATGGCGTTCATGCTGTCGTCCGGCGGCTGTACGCCCGCGTGGGACGGCAGCCGGCCGCTGGCCGGTGGCACCGACCAGCAGACGATCGACGCGATCAAGGCCGCGGGCGGCCAGGTGCAGATCTCGTTCGGCGGCTGGTCCGGCAACAAGCTGGGGCCGAACTGCTCCAGCCCGGAGGCGTTCGCCGGTGCCGTGCAGCAGGTCATCGACGCGCACGGGCCCGACGTCGTGGACTTCGACATCGAGAACACCGACGAGCTCGAGGACTACGCCGTCCAGGACCGGATCCTGCAGGGGATCGCGATCGTCAAGCAGAACAACCCGGGCGTGCAGACCGTCGTCACGATCCCGACGTCGATCAGCGGGCCGGCCGGTGCCGGGGCGCGCCTCATCACGCGCGCCGCCGAGCTGGGCACGCCGATCGACAACTACACGATCATGACGTTCGACTTCGGCGGCTCCGACATGGTCGCCGACTCGATCAGCGCCGCCCAGGGCCTGCGGGACCAGCTCAAGGCCGCCCGCGGCTGGTCCGACGCCGAGGCATATGCCCACTCGGGTATCTCGGGGATGAACGGGATCTCCGACGTCGGCGAGACCACCACGCCCGCCCAGTGGACCCAGATCCGCGACTGGGCCAGCGCGCAGGGCCTGACCCGGTTCGCGTACTGGGCGGTCAACCGCGACCGGGCCTGCCCCGGTGGCGGCGTGACGTCGAACTGCAGCGGCATCGCGCAGGACAACCTCGAGTTCACGCGGATCACGGCCGGCTTCTGAGCTGACTCCGCCGTCGGGCCGCCGGCCCGGCGTGCGGGGCGGCCTCGTGACCGCCGCCGCCCCGTGCCTGCCGGGCACGGCGCGGCGGCCGCGAGGCTGCGGGTGTTGTACGGGGAAACCCCAATGTTGCAGGCGTCAAAGAAGCCGTACGGTCTCCTTACTTACAACCCTGAAAGTTTTCTGGAGGAACCATGCGAGCACGTCTACGGCGCCGTGTCTTCGGCGGCCTCACAGCTCTGGCGATAGCCTTCGGAACCGTTCTCGCGTTCGGCGGCGGCGTGCTGCCGGCCCAGGCAGCGACGGGGTCCATCACGGGATACGGCGGCAAGTGCGTCGACGTCGCGGCGGCCAGCTCCGCCAACGGCACCCAGATCCAGCTCTACGGCTGCAACGGCACCAGCGCACAGACCTGGGACGTGCGCACCGACGGCACGATCCGGGCGCTCGGCAAGTGTCTCGACGTGGCGAGCGGGAGCTCCGCCAACGGCACCCGCATCCAGCTCTGGGACTGCAACGGCAGCGCCGCGCAGGCCTGGACAGCGCCAGGGGACGGCACGTTGCGCGCGCTCGGCAAGTGCCTCGACGCGACCGGACCGAGCTCGGCCGACGGCACGCCCCTGCAGCTCTGGGACTGCTTCGCCGGGGACAACCAGCGCTGGACGCTGCCGACGGGCGGCGGCAACCCCGACCCCAACCCGGCGAAGATGCCGGGCGCGCCCTACCTGTACATGGGCTGGGGCAACCCGCCGAGCGCGACCTCCGTCATGAGCCAGACGGGCGTGCGGGCGTTCACCATGGCATTCATCCTGTCGTCCGGCGGCTGCAACCCTGCCTGGGACGGCAGCCGCCCGCTCACCGGCGGCGTCGATGCGCAGACCATCAACGCGATCAAGGCCGCGGGCGGTCAGGTGCAGATCTCGTTCGGCGGCTGGTCCGGCAACAAGCTCGGTCCCAACTGCTCCTCGCCGTCGGCCTACGCCGGGGCGGTGCAGCAGGTCATCAACGCCCACCAGCCGAACGTCGTGGACTTCGACATCGAGAACTCCGACGAGTTCGAGAACTACACGGTCCAGGACCGCATCCTGCAGGGCCTGACGATCGTCAAGCAGAACAACCCGAACGTGAAGATCGCGGTCACGATCGGCACCGGCCAGAGCGGGCCCACCGGTGCGGGGACGCGGCTCATCAACCGCGCCGCCGAGCTGGGCGTGCCGATCGACAACTACACGATCATGCCGTTCAACTTCGGCTCGTCGAACGTCGCGCAGTCCACGATCAACGCGTCCGAGGGGCTGAAGAACCAGCTCAAGTCGGCACGCGGCTGGACGGACGCGCAGGCGTACGCCCACATGGGCATCTCGGGCATGAACGGCCTGTCCGACCAGGGCGAGGTCACCACGACCGCCGCCTGGACGCAGATCCGCGACTACGCCCGCAACAACGGGCTGACGCGCCTCGCGTTCTGGTCGGTCAACCGGGACCGGCAGTGCGCGGGCGGGCTCACCGACTCGTGCAGCGGCGTCTCGCAGCCGGCATTCGAGTTCACGCGCATCACGGGAGGCTTCTGATGAGGATCCACCGCGACAGCAGGGCTCCGGGCACGGCCGGCAGCAGGACCGGTAGCAGGACGAACAGCAGGGCGGGCGCGCTGGTCACGCTCGCGGTCGCCGTCGGGCTGCTCCTGTCCGGGACGGCGGCAGCGGCCGGGACGGCGGTTGCCGCGCCCGAGGCGCGTACCGCCGTCGGGCAGGGGGCGCCTGCGGCGCCCGACGCCGCACCCGCTGCGGCGCCCGACGCCGTGGCCGCCGACGTGCCCACGACCTTCACCCACCCGGGCGTGCACGTCAGCCGGCCGCAGCTCGACTTCATCCGCCAGCAGGTGCAGGCCGGTGCGCAGCCGTGGACGAACGCCTACAACGCGATGATGGGGAGCCGGTACGCGTCCCTGTCGTACACGCCGCACCCGCGGGCGGTCGTCGAGTGCGGGTCGTACTCCAACCCGAACTACGGCTGCACCGACGAGCGGGAGGACGCGATAGCGGCCTACACGCACGCGCTGGCCTGGTCGGTGACCGGGGACACGCGGTACGCGCAGAAGTCGATCCAGATCATGAACGCGTGGTCGCCCGTGATCCGGGACCACACCAACTCGAACGCGCCGCTCCAGACGGGGTGGGCCGGGTCGGTGTGGCCGCGGGCCGCCGAGATCATCCGGTACACGGGCGCGGGCTGGGCGGCGGCGGACGTCGACCGGTTCGAGACGATGCTGCGCAACGTCTACCTGCCCGAGGTGATCAACGGGTCGAACAGCAACGGCAACTGGGAGCTGTCGATGATGGACGCCGCCGTCGGCATCGCCGTCTTCCTCGACGACCGGAACGCCTACGCCTCCGCCCGCCAGCGGTTCCTCGTGCGGGTGCCCGCGTTCATCTACCTGACCTCCGACGGTTCGGTGCCGCGCACCGTGCCCGGCTCCGGCCGGGACACGCCGGACGAGATCTTCGCCTACTGGCACAACCAGCGCACGCTGGTCAACGGCCTGGCGCAGGAGACGTGCCGGGACTTCACGCACACCGGCTACGGCATCTCGGCGATCTCCCACGTCGCGGAGACCGCCGCGATCCAGGGTGACGACCTGTACCCGCAGGTGGGGGAGCGGCTGCGGCACGCGCTCGGGTTCCACTCGACCTACCAGCGAGGCGCCGCGGTGCCATCATGGCTCTGCGGCGGGTCGGTGCACCTGGGCCTCGGCCCGATCACCGAGGTCGGGTTCAACGCCCTGCACAACCGCCAGGGCCACGCGATGACCAACACGCAGGCCCTGACGGAGTCCACCCGGCCGCAAGGCACGAACAACCTGTTCGTCGCGTGGGAGACACTCACCCACGCGGAGAACCCGCACGTGATCCCCTGACGGGCGGGTTCCTGGGGCCCGGGCCGGCTTGCGCCGGCCCGGGCCTTACGTCTCGACGACGCCGGGCGCCCGGGAGTACCGGGTGTCCATCGTGTAGTCCTTCTCCGGGCCCGTGACGCGCCAGCGCAGCTCCCACTCCCGCTCCGGCTCCGACGACGGAGCCGGCTCCGCCGGGACGTCCAGACCGCCCCGGTAGAGGTCGCGGCCGCACAGGTGCTCGACCGCCCCGACGGTCCACGGGTGGAAGTCCCGGCCGTCCTCGAAGGCCACCAGCCACGCGGGCGCGGGCGCGCCGTCGTCGGCCGGATCCTTCTGGACCAGGAACAGCGTGCGCGTCACCGGAGTGCTCCCTGCTGCCCAGCGCAGGGTGCCGCGCTCGGCCCACCGCACCCGGCCGTCGTCCTCCAGGGTGAACTCGGCCTCGCCCTGCGCGGTGTACTCCGCGCCGTCGCGGTGGTCGTGGACCTCCCGGCGGAAGTCCCAGGTGCCGACGAGCCGGAGAGGATCCACCGCTCGACCCTAACGAGAAACTGCGCTTCTACCCAGCGATCCGGCCCGCAGCTCGCGCGAGCTCGTGGCCCGATCGCTGGACAAAAGCGCACCTTTGCATCCGGGGTCATGGGCGAGGATGTTCCCCATGACTTCGACGCATGAGTCCACCGTGTCCGCGGAGCTGGACCCGGGCAACCCCTTCGCCGCCCCGTCCGGCCTCCCGTACGGGCTGCCCGACTACTCCGCGATCCGCGAGGAGCACTACGAGCCGGCGATCGTCGCGGGCATGGCGGCGCACCGCGCCGAGGTCGAGGCGATCGCTACCGACCCGCAGCCCCCAACGGTCGAGAACACCCTGGAGGCGCTGGAACGCGCCGGCCAGCTCCTGAACCGGGCGGCGACGGCGTTCTACAACCAGCTGCCCTCGGACTCGACGCCCGGCCTGGAGGACATCCAGGAGCGCCTCGCCCCGCAGTTCGCGGCCCACCAGGACGCGATCCTGATGGACGCGCGCCTCCACGCGCGCGTGCAGTCCCTGGCCGACGCCGCCGCGGCCGGCGACCTCGACCTCGAGCCCGACACCGCGTACCTGCTCGAGCGGCTCATGACGAAGTTCAAGCGGTCCGGCATCGCGCTGTCCGAGGCGGACCAGGCGACGCTGCGCGACCTCAACGCGCGGATCACGTCGCTGGAGGCGAGCTTCGGGCGCAAGCTCCTGGCGGGGGCCAACGAGGCGAGCGTGCTCGTGACCGAAGAGGCCGAGCTCGCCGGGCTCTCCCCGGACGCCAAGGCCGGCGCCCGGGCCGCCGCCGAGGCACGCGGCCAGGAGGGCTGGCTCCTGGAGATGCAGCTCTTCACGCACCAGAACGTGCTGGCCTCCCTGGAGAACCCCGCCACCCGCGAGCGCGTGCAGCAGGCCTCCATGGCGCGGGGCGCCACCGGCGGCGAGAGCGACACCCGTGAGGTGCTCCTCGAGCTGGCCCGGCTGCGGGCGGAGCAGGCGCAGCTGCTCGGTTACGAGCACCACGCCGCGTACATCGCGGCGGACGCGACGGCGGGCACCACGGCCGCCGTCAACGAGATGCTCGGGCGCCTGGCGCCCGCCGCCGTCGCCAACGCGAAGCGAGAGGCGAGGGAGCTCGCGAAGGTGAGCGGGACGGCGTCGGGCAGCGTGGCCGCCGCCGACTGGTCCTACCTCAACGAGGCGGTGCGCAAGGAGCGGTTCAACCTGGACGACGCCGCCCTGCGCCCCTACCTCGAGCTCGAGCGCGTGGTGCGCGACGGCGTGTTCAGGGCGGCCGGCCTGCTGTTCGGGCTCTCCTTCGCGGAGCGCCGCGACCTGCCGGGCTACCACCCGGACGTGCGGGTCTTCGAGGTGTTCGACGCGCCCGAGCCGGGGGAGCCGAACACCGGGCTCGGCCTGTTCCTCGCCGACTGGTACACCCGCGAGTCCAAGCGCGGCGGCGCCTGGATGGACAGCCTTGTGACGCAGAGCCGCCTGCTGGGCCAGCGGCCCGTGGTGGTCAACAACCTGAACATCGTCAAGCCGCCGGCGGGCGAGCCGACGCTGCTCGTGTGGGACGAGGTCACCACCCTGTTCCACGAGTTCGGGCACGCGCTGCACGGGCTGCTCAGCGACGTGCGCTACCCCTCGCAGGCGGGTACGTCCGTGCCGCGCGACTTCGTGGAGTACCCGTCGCAGGTCAACGAGATGTGGTCGTGGGAGCCCGAGATCCTGAAGTCGTTCGCGGTGCACCACACCACCGGCGAGCCCATGCCGTCCGAGTGGGTCGACACCATGGTCGCCTCCCGAATCTGGGGCGAGGGCTTCGCGACGACGGAGTACCTCGCCGCAGCGCTGCTCGACCAGGCGTGGCACCAGCTCGCGCCGTCGGACGTGCCGACATCGGTCGAGGAGGTGCTGCCCTTCGAGGCGGCGGCGCTCGCCGCGGCCGGCGTCGACTTCGAGTCCGTGCCGCCGCGGTACCGCACCACCTACTTCAACCACGCCTTCGGCGGCGGGTACTCGGCCGGGTACTACTCGTACATCTGGTCCGAGGTGCTCGACGCCGAGACTGTCGAGTGGTACGCCGAGAACGGCGGGCTGACCCGGGAGAACGGTGAGGCGTTCCGCCGCAAGCTGCTGGCCCGCGGCGGGTCGCAGGACCCGCTGCTGTCGTTCGAGGACCTGCGGGGCCGGGCGCCGGAGATCACGCCGCTCCTGAAGCGCCGCGGCCTGGCGTGAGGTGTCGCGTTACCGTGACCCCTGTGACTGAGACTGTTCCGACCCCCACGCCCGTGCCCACCGCCGCTGACGAGGTCATCCGGATCTGCCAGGAGCTGATCCGGATCGACACGTCGAACTACGGCGACAACGAGGGCCCGGGGGAGCGCGCCGCCGCCGAGTACGTCATGGAGCTGCTGCACGAGGTCGGGCTGGAGCCCGAGCTGTTCGAGTCCAGCCCAGGGCGCGCGTCCGTCGTGGTGCGGCTGGAGGGGCAGGACCCGAGCCGGCCCGCGCTCGTGCTGCACGGGCACCTCGACGTGGTGCCGGCGGCGAAGGACGACTGGAGCGTGGACCCGTTCGGCGCCGAGCTGGCGGACGGGCTGCTGTGGGGCCGCGGCGCCGTCGACATGAAGGACATGGACGCCATGATCCTGGCCGTCGTGCGGCAGATGGTGCGCGAGGGCCGCAAGCCGGCGCGCGACGTCGTGGTCGCGTTCTTCGCCGACGAGGAGGCCGGCGGCGTGTACGGCGCGCGGTGGGCCGTGGACCACCGGCCCGAGCTCTTCGAGGGCGCCACCGAGGCGATCTCCGAGGTGGGCGGCTACTCGGTCGAGGTCGGCGGCAAGCGCGCCTACCTGCTGCAGACGGCGGAGAAGGGGATCGCCTGGCTGCGCCTGATCGCCGACGGCCGCGCCGGCCACGGCTCGCAGGTCAACCCGGACAACGCGGTGACTGAGCTCGCCGCGGCCGTCGCGCGGATCGGGCAGCACGCCTGGCCGTACACGATCACGCCCACGGTGGACGCGCTGCTGCGCGGCGTCGGCGACCTCACGGGGCTGCCCGTGGACTACGACGACCCCGCCACGATCGACGAGCTGGTCGCAGCCCTCGGCCCGGCGGCGAAGTTCGTGGGCGCCACCGTGCGTAACACGTCCAACCCGACCCAGCTCGAGGCCGGTTACAAGGCGAACGTGATCCCCGGCCGCGCCGAGGCGACGCTGGACGTGCGGCTCCTGCCCGGCCAGGAGGAGGCCGGCCTGGCGACGCTGCGCGAGCTGGCCGGCCCCCGCGTGCGGATCGAGCCGATCCACCTGGACACGGCGCTCGAGGTGCCGTTCAGCGGCTCCCTGGTCGACGCCATGGTCGCCGCGCTCGACGCGGAGGACCCGGGGGCGAGGGTGCTGCCGTACACGCTGTCGGGCGGCACGGACAACAAGTCGCTGCACCGGCTCGGGATCACGGGGTACGGCTTCGCGCCGCTGCAGCTGACGAACGACCTCGACTTCGCCGGGATGTTCCACGGCGTGGACGAGCGCGTGCCGACCGAGGCCCTGAAGTTCGGCACCCGTGTGCTGGACCGCCTCCTGGCAACCAGCTGACCGCTCAGCAGTCCCGTTGAGTGCGGGATTTTCGCGCCTCCAGCCCGGCCGGAGGGGCGAAAATCCCGCACTCAACGGGGGGTCAGAGGGTCGAGGAGACCTTGATGATCTTGCGGCGGAGCCAGACCTTGCGTCTGCCGCCGATATAGAGAAGGGTCCTTGCCAGTTCCCAACGGCCGTACTCGGCTTCGTCGGTGAGCACCTTCCGGGCGTCCGGCACGGTGGTGTCCGGGTCGAACGTCACTACGCGGTACTCGTACTGACTGTGCTTGCGGAACAAGGAGCCGTCTCTCGCCATCTGATGCACCGTCCTCGGGTCGCGGGTGAGGTCAGTTTATGCCGGTTTCATTGCAGACCGGTGACAGCAACAAATTTCGTCTGCCCATTGTGGCTCATGGGGCGCTACCTTCAACCTATGACCGTTGAACCGCGTGCCGCGCTCGATCGCCTCGTAGCCGCACTCGAGGCCCACCATCACGCGGTCGCCACTCGCCGGAGTGACGACGACCCCGCAGTCGACGACGCCTACGACGTGCTCGCCGACGCCTACGAGGTGTACGAGGACTCCTTGGCCACGGTGTTCGGCGAGGTGACGCCGTTCTACCTCGCCGACGAGATCGATGACGACGACGAGGACGACGAGGACGAGGACCTCGAAGACATCGACTTCGACGACGACCTGGGCGACGTCGAAGAGGTGGAGGAGGACGCGCCGCAGCCTGCACAGCAGCGCTGACGAGGCACGTCAGACACGGTCAGGGGCACGGTCACCAGCGTTCCGGGTAGCCGATCTCGGGGGCGGAGACGTCGTCGAGCGCGGCGTGCACCTCGTACGGCAGCTCCAGGGTCACGGCTTCGAGCGACGAGCGGAGCTGGGCGGGCGTCCGCGCGCCCACGATCGCCGACGCGACGCCCTCGCGCTCCAGGAGCCACGCGATCGCGACCTCCCCGGCGCTGCGGCCCAGCCCCTCGGCGGCGGTCGCCACGGCCTCGACGACGGCGGACGCCGGACCCTCCAGGTACGGCTGGACGAAACCCGCCAGCGCGCCCGCGGCCCGCGAGTCCGCGGGGATGGCGCGCCGGTACTTGCCGGTGAGCACGCCACGCCCTAGCGGGGACCAGGCGAGCAGCCCGGCCCCGAGGGCGTCGGCGGCGGGGACGACGTCGCGCTCCACGCCGCGCTGCAGCAGGGAGTACTCGAGCTCGACGGCGGCCAGGCCGACGTCGGGCTCCAGGAGCGTCGCCACGCGTGCCGCGGCCCAGCCCGGGTGGTTGCTCAGCCCCACGTACCGGGCGCGCCCGCTGGTCACGGCGATGCGCAGCGCGTTGCACGTCTCCTCGAGCGACGTGTTCGGGTCGGGGCAGGCCACGAGGAACAGGTCCACGTGGTCGGTGCCCATGCGCACCAGCGACTCGTCGAGGCTGTCGAGCAGGGCGCCGCGGGAGGCGTCCACGACCCGGCCCGCACCGCCGTCGGGCCGCGACTCGGAACGGATGCCCGCCTTGGTGGCGAGGACCACCTCGTTGCGTGCCACCTTGCCTGACAGGAGGGTGCCGATGACCCGCTCGGCGTCGCCGTCGGCGTAGCTGGCGGCCGTGTCGACCAGGGTGCCGCCGGCGTCGAGGAAGTCCCGCACCTGCTCGGCCGCGTCGATCTCGTCGGTGTCGCGGCCCCATGTCATGGTTCCGAGCCCGAGTTCGGAGACCCGCAGGCCCGACCTGCCCACCCGGCGTCGTTCCATGTGCGGCAGGCTACCTGCGGCTGCTGCGGGTGCGTCAGGAGGCGCGCCGTGGGGTAGTGTCACCGCCCGTGACTGCGTGGGAAGCGATCCTTCTGGGCTTGGTTCAGGGCCTGACCGAGTTCCTGCCGATCTCGTCGTCGGCGCACCTGCGGATCGTCGGTGAGCTGATCGGATCGAGCGACCCTGGCGCGGCCTTCACCGCCATCACGCAGATCGGCACCGAGGCCGCGGTGATCATCTACTACCGCAAGAAGATCGGGACGATCCTCGTCGCCTGGTTCAAGGCGCTGACCGGAGCGAACGGCAAGGGCTGGCGGGCACGCGCCGGCCTGGGGCCACGGCCCGGCTCCGTCGACGTGCGGCACAGCCGCCCCGGCGTCACCGCGAACCACGACGCCGCGATGGGCTGGTACATCATCCTCGGCTCGATCCCGATCGTGGTGCTCGGGCTCCTGTTCGAGGACTACATCGAGACCACGCTCCGCAACCTCTGGCTCACGGTCTTCACGCTCACGTTCTTCGGGATCCTGCTCCTCCTGGCCGACATCTTCGGCCGCCAGGAGCGCGAGCTGACGTCCCTCACGGGGCGCAGCGCCATCACCTTCGGCCTGGCCCAGGCGCTGGCCCTCGTGCCGGGCGTCTCGCGCTCCGGCGGCACCATCACGGCGGGCCTGGCCATGGGCTTCACCCGGAAGGCCGCGGCGGACTACTCGTTCCTTCTGGCGCTGCCCGCGGTGCTCGGCTCGGGCTTCTACCAGCTGTTCAAGACGCTGGGCGAGCCGCTGCCCGCCGGGTCACCCGGCTGGGGCGCCACGATCATCGCGACGATCGTCGCGTTCGGCGTCGGCTACGCGGTGATCATCGGCTTCCTCAAGATCATCGGGAACTACTCCTACAAGCCGTTCGTGTACTACCGGTTCGTGCTCGCGGCCGTGGTCGTGTGGCTGCTGACGTCGGGCACCATCGACGCGCACGGCGGCGTCGCGTAGAACACATGCTTGAGGCCCTGACGTGGTCGGGGAGTGTCATTGGTGGCGGTTATCGTTGGTCGCGTGCACGCCTGGCCCACACCTCAAGTCCCGCAGCTTCCCGGCTTCCCCGCGCCCGTCCGGGTGCGGGTCCACGACTCGTCGACGGGTGAGCTCGTCGAGGCGGCGCCGGGGCCGCAGGCCCGGCTGTACGCGTGCGGCATCACGCCGTACGACGCCACCCACATCGGGCACGCGAACACCTACGTCGCGTTCGACCTGCTGGTGCGCGCCTGGCGCGACGCGGGCAAGGACGTCGTCTACGCCTCGAACGTGACCGACGTCGACGACCCGCTGCTGGAGCGCGCGGCGGCGATCGGCGTCGACTGGCGCGAGCTCGCGGCCGCCCAGACGGCGCTGTTCTGCGAGGACATGACGGCGCTCGGCGTCGTGCCGCCGGCGTCCTGGACCGGTGCCGTCGAGTCGGTCCCCGACGTCGCGCGGGCCGTGGCGGACATGGTCGAGTCCGGAACGGCCTACCGCGTACCGCTCGAGCCGGGTGCCGGCGGTTCGACGCCGGACCTGGGCGACGTCTACGCGGACCTCACCGCGGACCCGCGCTTCGGCACGGTCGCGCACCTCGACCGCGAGCAGGCGCTGGCCACCTTCGCCGAGCGCGGCGGCGACCCCGGCCGCGAGGGCAAGAAGGACCCGCTGGACCCGCTGCTGTGGCGCCGCGAGCGTCCGGGCGAGCCCGCGTGGGACGGCGGCCCGCTCGGCAGCGGCCGCCCCGGCTGGCACATCGAGTGCGCCGTGATCGCGCGCGACGGGCTCGGCCTGGCGGCGGGGGAGCGGTTCGACGTGCAGGGCGGCGGCTCGGACCTGCTGTTCCCGCACCACGAGATGTCGACGTCGCACCTGCGGGTGCTGTGTCCGGGGTCCGAGGGCGAGCCGGCCGGTGCCCGCACGCACGTGCACGCCGGCCTGGTCGCCTACCAGGGCGAGAAGATGAGCAAGTCGCTCGGCAACCTGGTGCTGGTGTCGCGGCTGCGCGACGCCGGGCACGACCCGATGGCGATCCGGCTGGCCCTGCTGGCCCACCACTACCGCACCGAGTGGGAGTGGGACGAGACCTCGCTGCCGGCCGGCGAGGCGCGGCTCGTGCGGTGGCGCGATGCGGTGTCCGGGAACGGCGGCCCGTCCGCCGACGCGACCCTGGCAGCGGTCCGGGCGGCGCTGGCCGACGACCTTGACGCACCGGCCGCGCTGGCCGCCGTCGACGCCTGGGCAGACCTGTCCCTGGCCCCGTCGCGGGACACGTCCGCCGACGAGGAGGGCGCCCCCGGGATCATGGCCCGCACGGTGAATGCCCTGCTCGGAGTGCGTCTCTGACCTCTTGGCGGCCCGGTTCCGGTCAGGTAGGCCAGGGCCACGGTATGCGCTCGCCAGGTTAGTTTTGACCCCTGCTTCCGTTTGCATTTAACCCGGTGCAGGATGGGGAGCATGACGGAGTACGAGGAAGACTTCACGGGCGAGACCCGGGTCACCGTCACGACGACGCCCCGGTGCAGCACGCGTTATCGCGTCGTACGCAACGGACCGGGATACGCGCCTGTCTACGACAGCGTCGAGGACGCCGCACGGTGCCTCGAGACATGGGTGGGCTTCCACGGGCCGGACGCCGGAGTGCGGATCGAGCCCATCTCGAACAGCGCGTGAACGCCACGCCGAACCGGATCACAGAGGCCTGAGCCCACGGGGGCTCGGGCCTCTGTGCTGATTCCGCGTCGCCCCTCCACGGCGGGGCGAAGTTGCGATACCTTCCTTTCTCCGAGGCCAATATGGCCTGAATGTGCGGTTGGGAGACGGGCATCGTGGACGAGTGGGCCGCCGAGGGTGTGCGCACGGTCGGCCCCTACCGTCTGGAGACCCGCCTCGGCGGCGGTGGCATGGGCGAGGTCTTCCTGTCTCGCACCCGCGCCGGCCGGCCGGTAGCGGTCAAGGTGGCGTGGTCCAACGTGGCCGAGGACCCGGAGTTCCGGGCGCGGTTCGTGAGCGAGGTCGAGGCCGCCCGCCGGGTCGGCGGGTATCACACGGCCCCGGTCATCGACGCGGACCCCCACGCCCCACGGCCCTGGATGGCCACGGAGTACGTGCCGGGCCCGTCCCTCCACGAAGCGGTCGACGCGCACGCACCGCTGTCCGTGGAGCTGGTCCGGCTGCTGGGCGCAGGCCTGGCCGAGGGGCTGGCGGCGATCCATGACGCCGGCCTCGTGCACCGAGATCTCAAGCCGGCGAACGTCCTCCTGGCGGAGGACGGGCCACGGGTGATCGACTTCGGGATCAGCCGGGCGCTCGACGCGACGACGGCCGTCACCCGGGCCGGGACCACCATGGGCACCCCGGCGTACATGTCGCCCGAGCAGGCGCGCGGTGAGCAGACGACGCCGGCGTCGGACGTCTTCGCCCTGGGCTGCGTGCTCGGCTTCGCCGCGACCGGTCGTACGCTGTTCGGGGCGGGCCGCACTCAGGCAGTCCTGTACCGCGTCATGAACGAGGACGTGGACCTGGACGATGTCCCGTCGGGCCTCGCGCCGCTGATCGCGGCGTGCCTGGCCAAGGATGCGGGAAGCCGCCCGACCGTCCCGGACGTCCTGGCGGGGCTCTCGGGCCGGAGCCAGGGCGCACAGTGGCTGCTCCCGCCCGACGTCGCGGCCATGGCGCGGCAGCGGGCCGAGGCGGCCCGCATACCGGTGGCCATCGTGGACGTCCCGGACGCGACGGGGCCCGACCCCGACCCGACACACCTGCACGACACCGTGCTGTCCGCGGCGTCGGCCCCGGAGCCGGCATTCGCCCCGCCGGACACCACGCCGCCGAGAGCACGGAGCCGCTGGGCCACGCTCGGCTGGGTGCTCGGTGTGGTCGCGGTCCTGGTCCCCGCGGTGCTGGGAGTGCTGGCCTACCGGACAGTCGCGGACTGGTACGCGACGGTCGTGGCCGAGCCGACGTGGTCGGTCCCGGAGATCAGCGCCGAGCCGACGGCGTCGGCCCTGGTCGCCCCCGAGTACAGCGCGGAACCGTTCGACTCCGCGGACCAGCTCCCGCGGCACGTGATCGAGATCGAGGTGACCGGTGCCACCGCGGACGACCCGGCGAGCCTCATCTACGCGGGACTGCTCGACGTCGGCCAGCGGGACGAGATCGAGGTCCAGGAGTTCGGCCGCGGCGACTCCGACTGGATCACGGCCACGGCCGACTGGGAGGAGCGGCTGCTGGTGGACGGCACACTCATCAAGCTGGACGTGCTGGCCAGGGGCGCGTCCGAAGACCTCACCTGCCGGATCACCTTCGACGGCGAGCTCGTGTCCGAGGAGACGAGGTCGATCGACGACGGGACGCTCTGCTCCGTGACCAACCGGTACTACCAGGAGCTGGTGGACGAGTCCTGACGACCGCCGTCGCAGACCGCGACGGCGTCCGACCAGAGAAGTCAGAGAAGGGAACAGGACACGTGCTGAGCGAGTTGCGCGCGGACGATCCGACCGAGGTGGGCCCGTTTCGTCTGGAGGCCCGGCTCGGCAGCGGCGAGATGGGCGACGTCTTCCTGGGCCGGTCCGCGGGCGGGCGGCCCGTGGCGGTCAAGGTGGTCTCGGCCCCGCTCGCCGCGGACGCGCCGTTCCGCCGGCAGTTCGCCCGCGAGGTCGCGGCCGCCCGGCGCGTCGACGGCCTCTACACCGCGCGAGTGGTGGATGCCCGGACCGACGGCGAGCACCCGTGGGTCGCCACCGCCTACATCCCGGGTCCCACGCTGCGGGAGGCAGTGGCCGAGGGCCCGCTCCCTGCCTCCGCCGTCGGCCGGCTCGCCACGGGTCTGCTCGAAGGCCTGGCGTCGATCCACGGGGCGCAGGTGGTGCACCGCAACCTCACCCCGGACAACATCATCCTCGCGGCCGACGGCCCCCGCGTGATCGACTTCGGTCTCGCACGCGCGCTGGAGCACACCTCGACCGCGACCATCGTCTCCGACCCCGGGACGGACACCGTCGCGTACATGTCCCCCGAACAGGTGCTGGGCGGGGCGGTGACGCCGGCGAGCGACGTCTTCTCCCTGGGCTGCGTGCTCCACTTCGCGGCCGTCGGGAGCAGCCCGTTCGGCGGGGACACGCCCGAGGACACCATGTCCCAGATCCTGCACGAGGCGCCCGACCTGAGCCGGCTGCCCGGCGCGCTGGCCCGGCCCGTCGCGAGCTGCCTCGAGCGGGACCCGGGCGCGCGCCCGTCGGTCTCCACCCTGCTCAACCGGTTCACGTCCGACGACCCGGCGTCGGACCAGTGGCTCCCGGAAGCGGTGTCGGAGATGGTCACGGAGCTCGAGGCGGCGACGGCGCCGGAGCCGGCCGCCATCACTCCGCCGGACGCCCCCCTGGCGGCACAGCCCGTGCCGCAGCCTGCGACGCCGGCAGAGCGGCCGCGCCCGTCGCGTCGCCTGGTGCTGGCTGTCGTGGCGGCCGTCGCCGGGATCGGGCTCGTCGGCGGCGGCGTGGCTACCGTGATGGCCCTGACCGGGGACGACACGCCACCGGGGAACGCGCAGGGCGGTGACGGCAGCAGCGGATCCGACGAGACGCACACCGTCGTCATGGAGGCGTTCTACGAGAGCCCCGACGCTGACGGGCGCGCACTCGGTGTCTACTACAACGGGTGGCATGACTCCAACAGAATGGCCTTCGGCGCAGACACCGAGGACGCCGAACACATCGAGGTCGAGGCGCCGTGGTCCGAGACCTTCGAGGTCCAGGGCCCGCTCGACTCGTTCAACCTGAGCGTCATGTCTGGTCAGCCGGCTATCGGCGCCGTGGAGCTCGACTACACGTGCCGGGTCACGGTCGACGGCGAGGTCCTCCTTGAGGTGACAAGCGCCCTGCTCGTGAGCTGTAACGCGCACAAGTACGGCGGCGACACGTTTGATTCGCTGGCCGTCGGGGACACCTGCTACGGCACCCTGATCCGTAACCCACCCAGCTGTGACGGCTGAGGTTCGGCAGGTGGCGCCCCTGGCCCTCGCTCAGAGCTTCTCCGGCCCGCTGTCCTTGCCGCCGCTGTCACGTCGGCGCAGGTACCGCTCGAACTCTCGCGCGATCGCGTCGCCGGACGCCTCGGGGAGCTCGGCGGTGTCCTTCGCCTCCTCGAGCTGGGCCACGTACTCGGAGATCTCCGAGTCCTCGGACGCCAGCTCGTCCACGCCGTGCTGCCACGCGGCGGCGTCGTCGGGCAGCTCGCCCATCGGGACCGACTCGCCGAGGATCTCCTCCACGCGCGTGAGGATCGCGAGCGTCGCCTTGGGCGACGGCGGGTTGGCCACGTAGTGGGGCACGGCCGCCCACAGGCTGACCGACTGCAGGTTGCGCTGGGCGGCCTCGTGCTGCAGCACGCCCACGATCCCGGTCGGGCCCTGGTAGGTGTTGGCGTCGATGTCGAGCACGGACTGCAGGCCCACGCTGTCCGACGTCGCGGTCATCGGGATGGGCCGCGTATGCGGCACGTCGGCCAGGAGCGCGCCGAGCGTGATCACGGTCCGGACCCCCATCTCGTCCGCGACCTGGAGCAGCTCCTCGCAGTACTTGCGCCAGCGCATGGACGGCTCGACGCCGTGCACCAGCACCACCTTGCGCTCACCCACCTGGGCCACCGACACGGTGGTCGTGGGCCAGGTGATGGACCGTTTACCGTCGTCGTCCAACGAGATGTACGGCCGGTTGACCTGGAAGTCGTGGAACTCCTCGGGGTCGAGCTCGGTCACTTTCTCGGCGCCCCACACCTCGGCCAGGTGCGTCAGCGCCGTCGTTGCGGCACTCCCCGCGTCGTTCCAACCTTCGAAGGCAGCGAGGAGCACGGTCTGGCGAGGCGAGGCCTGCTCCGGCTGCTCGTGATGCGCGTCGGTCATCCCCCCACCCTAGGGTGTGGGGCGCTCCGTGTGGCCAGGGGCACGGGCGCGTTCGCGGACGGGCGAATCGGCTGGTCGGCGTGGGTGCGGGAGCGCCCGGCGAGGTCAGAGCGCCGGCACCCCGGCCCGCAGCGCGCCGCGGACCTGCACCTCGACGCCTCGCCAGGTGCCGGTCCACAGCGTGTAGCCGGGGTCCAGCATGCGCTGGTCGATGGCGTGGTCGAGGCCCAGTGCGCGCGCGATGGTCTCGCCGTCGTCGAGGTGCCAGGGCTGCAGGCACACCCGTTCGGGCGTGACGGTGAGGACCTCGATCCAGTCCGTGCGAACGTGGCGCAGCAGATCGATGACATCGCCAAGACGTTCGGTGACCGACTGCGACGCGATGGGATTCACGAGACTCTCCAGGACACGGGTCGGGCAGGGGGCACTGGCTCGATACCACTGTGCGCCGAGGACACGGGACGTGCCATCGGCAGCGGCCGGGACGTTTCGGTGATAGATACGTCCCTAGGGGGTAGCTGATACGTGAGGAATCAACGACTCGTCGCGGCGATGAGCCAGGCCGGCCTGAGCCAGGTACGGCTCGCGGCCGCCGTCGGCGTGGACCCGAAGACCGTGGAGCGGTGGGTGGCCCAGGGCCGCACGCCGCACCCGCGCCACCGCGTTGCGGTGTCCGACGCGCTGGGCTGCGACGTCGCGGCGCTGTGGGGCGACGTCGACCGGGCCGAGGCCGCCGCCCAGGAGATCGTGGGCGTGTACCCGGCGCGGCGCGCCGTGCCGTCCGGGACCTGGCGGGCCTTCCTCGCGGGCGTGGAGCAGCGGTTCGAGCTGCACGCGTTCGCGGCGACGTTCCTGCCCGACCAGACCCTCGACCTGACCACCGAGATCGTCAACATGGCGGCGCGCGGCGTGCAGGTGCGGCTGCTGCTGGGCGACCCGGAGAGCGACGCGGTGGCGGTCCGCACCCGGGAGGAGGGCGGCACGGGCCTCGCCGGCCGGATCGCGCTGGTGCTCGCCTACCTGGCGCCCGCGCTCGGCACACCGGGCATCGAGGTGCGGCTGCACGACCGCACCCTGTACGCCACCACCTTCCGGTTCGACGACGACCTGCTGGTCAACACCCACGTGTGGGGCTCGCCCGCCGGGGCCAACCCGCTGCTGCACCTCAAGGACGGCCCGGAGGCGTCGATGGCGCCCGCCTACCAGGCGGGGTTCGAGCGGGTGTGGAGCGCTGCCGCGCCGTTGGAGGCCTGGCCTCGGACGGAGGACTCGGGAAGGGTGGCGTGATGGTTCGGCTCGACTACTTCGACGACCCGGCCGCGCCACACGTGAACTCCGTGGTTCCATCGGTCACGGTGGCGGTGCGCGACGACGTCGGACGTCTGCTGCTCATCCATCGGACCGACAACGACCTCTGGGCCCTGCCCGGCGGGGGCATCGACCCGGGGGAGACCGTGCGCCAGGCGGGCGTCCGGGAGACCGAGGAGGAGACCGGGTACCGCGTGCGGATCACGGGCCTGATCGGGATCTACACCGATCCCCGGCACGTGATCGTGTACTCGGACGGCGAGGTCCGGGCCCAGTTCTCCATCTGCATGCGCGGCACGGTCACCGGCGGGACCGCGCGGACCTCGGGGGAGTCCAGCGAGGTGGTGTGGCAGCAGGTCGACCGGCTCGGCGAGCTGGAGATCCACCCCTCGATGCGGCTGCGTATCGATCATGCGGTGGACTCGTCGCGGACCGAGCCGTTCCTCACCTGAACTTTTTCGACCCGATCTGCCTCTCGGCCCGGTCTACCCGAGCCGGTCCTCGACGGCGGACACGATCCGCCGCAGGTACGGCTCCGCGTGGCGCATGCTGCGCGACACCAGGTGGCCGGGCGGGTAACGGTCGTAGATGCGGCCGAACCGCTCGTCCACGGTGACGGCCCCGCCCTGGGACGAGGTGGTCATGTCGCAGTAGGTGAGCAGGTCCAGCAGCTCGCTGTCCGACGGCGGGGGGAACTCGTCCCGCAGCGTCGTGGCGAAACCCCTCGCGGCCGCTTCGACGATGGCCGCCGTGTGGTGCGCGACCAGGCTCGTCAGGTCGTCCGGGGCGCCGAGGAGGCGCAGGTAGCGGGCGCCGTCGAGCTGGTGCAGCCCGGTGTCGCGGGCGGCCGCGGCGTAGCCGACGTCGTGCAGGTACGCCGCGGAGACGAGCAGGTCCGGCTGACCCAGCGCCACCGCTACCTGCTCCGCGCGCCGTCCGACGCCGACCGAGTGCGCGAGGCGGTCGGCCCCGGGCTCGAAGAGCCCGCTCAGCAGTGCCTGTGCGCCCGCGGGACCCAGCTCCAGCGGGGTGGTTCCGTGCATCGGTTCACCGTAGAGCGCACGGCAGTGCGCTGCGCGGCGTGCCGTGAAAGTAGCGGTCAGAGAGGGTGTGCCGGTCTGCATCCTTGCTCTCCCGTCGTCGTCAGAGCTCGGGGCGGCCCTTCGCGATCCACTCGCGGACCATCGCCGTCGCGCGGTGGTGGCCGGCGAGCGCCGCCTCCCGTGTCGGGTGCATCTCCGCGTGCTGCTCGGTGCAGTCGAGGAGGTCGTCCTCGGAGAGCACGCCGTCCGGGTCGAGGCGTTCGACGAAGACCATCGTCTCGTAGATCAGCGGAGTGTGGTCGTCGTCCTCGAGCGCGGCGGCGGAGTCGATCCCGGTCCAGACCGTCGACACGTGGTAGATCCCGATGTGGTCGCGTGCGACGTGGGCACCTCCGGCCCCGAGGCGCAGCACCGACCACTGCTCCTGAGTGATCGGGTTGCCGTCGAGGTCGTAGTACATCCGCTGCGAGAGTCGCTCGAAGAAATCGGGTCCGAACACGGTCAGTTTCCTCCTCGTCGGGTGCTGCCGGGGTCGGCGGAGACCGCCGGCCGAGAGCCAGCATCACCCAGGACGTCGCGACGCGCGCGGCAGGGATGTGGGTTGCGGGTGGACACCGCGAGTGTGGAAATCGAGGAGTGGGGGTTGCGTCCGCCGTCGGCGCGGCATGATCATCATTCCCATCCCGCGCAGAGCGGGCAAAGCTGACTCTGGGGGCAGGGTGGAGCGCGAACGTCGCACGGTGTGGAAGCGCTTCGGCCAGGCTCTCGATGAAGCCGTACGGGTTACGCACCCGGAAGCCGCGGCCGGTTCGCCGGGCGCCACGCTCCGGAAGGTACTGGTGGCGGTGTTCGTGCTGGCGGTAAGTGCGCTGGCGGCGTTCGGCTGGGAGTGGGTGACAGCGGAGAGCACGGCGCGCCACGAGGCGGAGATCGCCGAGGAGATCGCAGCGGAGCAAGCGGCGTCGGACGCCGAGGACGAGTCGGCCTCAGAGGACGGCGCGGCCGGTGACTCGGGCACGGACGCCGGTGGCACTGTCCCGGAGGACGATCCAGCCGATGACCCGGCGAACGAGCCACCCGGAGAGCGGCCCGAAGCCGACGCCGAGGAGCCCTTCGATCCCGGGATCTGGTCGTACGTGGAGGCGCTCGGGCCGGAGCAGCCGGGTCCGGGCATCCTGCTCATGGACACACTGGACGAGGACTCGGTAGAGATGTTCCAGTCCGCCGAGTACGACGAAGCAGCGTCGGTCGAGCTGCTCGACTGGCTCTGGGCAGCCGGCGTGCCGGTCTATGCGCCCTTCGGACAGGACAGTGGTCTGTCGAACAGGTGGAACGTGACGGTGAACAGCACCAGCTCGACGGCGATCACCGTCACCGATCTCCAGCTCGCCGATCTGGACTGCGTACCTGCGCGTGCGGCGGCGGTCTTCGACCTGCCTGCGCAGGGCAGCGAAGATCGGCTGCTGGTCTCGTTCTCCATGGACCGGCCGTCAGTGGGCCGGCTGTACGAGTACACGGACGCTGCGGGCCATGCGCCGAACTGGGGCGCGCCGTTCTTCGATCACAAGGTGGTCAATCTCGGCGGGAACGAGGAGGGCGTGGGGTTCACCGTCGAGGTCGTCACGACCGACCAGGACTGCACGTGGTCCGCGTTCGAGCTCTCGTACCAGGGTCCGCAGGGCGGCGGCGTCCACGAGATCGCGAGCGACGACGGAGAGCCGTTCGAGGCTCGCGGGGTCGCCGCTGATGCCGACACGTTCGTCATGCTCCCCACGAACGACGGCTTCGAGGTGTACGCCGACCCGCTCTGGTGAGGTCTTGCAGTCTGGCGCCGTCCCGCAGCGTTTTTTGGTCCGGGGGCGAGCAGCGGGGGCTTCATTGACCGTAATAAGGTGAAATGTCTGATTGCTCCGCCACGGATCACACCGTTCGCGCTGCCGAGCACCCCAGGTTCGGGTGAGTATGAACTAATGCTCAACCTGCGAAATCACCGGGTCCTGCTGTCCGCGATCGGAACGTTCCTCGTCGCCGGCGCCGGCAGCGGCATCGCCTGGTCCCAGGCCGAGCGCACCAGCGAGCCCGCTGACGTGCTGCTCGACGCCGTGGAGCACAGCGAGTCGACGATGCGCGACTACATCGACGAGATCAGCGGACGGTTCGGCGAGATCGAGGCCACGTCCGACGCCGAGCAGAAGGAAGAGCTCGCCGCCGCTCTCATGGCCGACGTGCCCGACCTCGCCGAAGAAGCGCGGGCCGGAGTCCTGACCGCCAAGGAGGACGCCAAGGCGGTCACCTTGCCCGACGGCGGCAAGCTCGACCAGGCGCGCGACGCCTACGTGGCGCACATCGACGCTTGGATCACGGAGTACGACCAGGCGATCCTCGCCCCGGCGGGCGTCGTCGAGATCGAGCCCCGGGTGAACCGGACGTTCGACAAGGCCGTGGCCGCGTTCGGCCAGGTAGACCTGGACGCCGGCCAGGAGGGCCGCGCGGAGGAGCTCCTCGCGGAGTGATCTCCGGCGCGTCGTCGGCTGCGGGGTCGCCGGCTGGGCACCCGCCCGTTACCGGCCGTACAACGTAGGCACCTAACATGTGCCGGTGCCCCGCGACTCATCGGCTGCCGTGCCCGCCGCTGCCCTGCCCGCCGCCGTCCTGTTCGACATGGACGGGACCCTCGTCGACTCCGAGCCGTACTGGATGCTCGCCGAGCGCGAGATCGTCGCGGCGCACGGGGCGACATGGACGCACGAGGACGCGCTCGGTGCGGTAGGGCAGGCGCTCCTCACGACCGGCGCCATGCTGCACGACGCCGGCGTCCCGCTGGAGCCCGCCGAGATCGTGACCTGGCTCGTGGCCCGGGTGAACGAGCAGCTGCGTGAGGCCGTGCCGTGGCGCCCCGGCGTGCTGGAGCTGCTCGACGACCTGCGCGCCGCGGAGGTCCCGTGCGCCATCGTCACGATGTCCTACCGGAGCCAGGCCCAGGTCGTGGCCGACGGCGCCCCCGCGGGCACCTTCGCCCACCTCGTCACCGGCGACGAGGTGACGCACGGCAAGCCGCACCCGGAGCCGTACCTGGTGGCCGCCGGCCTGTTCGACGTGCGGCCCCAGGACTGCGTGGCGATCGAGGACTCCGGTCCCGGCATCACGTCCGCGCTCGCGTCGGGCGCCCGCACGCTCGGCGTGCCCAACGAGGTGCCGGTGCCGCAGCGTCCCGGCCTCAGCCGGGCGGCGTCGCTCAAGCAGGTCGACCTCGAGGTGCTCGGGCGGATCGGATCGGGCGAGGTAGTGGACCTGCTCGGCTGAGCCTGGGTCAGACCGTGATGCCGAGGCGTAGGGCGACCGCGCCCTCCGGGATCTCCGGGGGTGTCCCGCCGAACTCCGGGCACATCGCCTGGTGCGCGCACCAGCCGCACAGCTTGGACCTGCGGGGCTTCCACTCACCGGTCCGCGCCGCATCCTCGATGGCCGACCAGATCGCGCGGACCTTCTGCTCCGTGTGCTCCAGCTGATCGGTCGTGGGCTCGCCGCGAAGGACCTGGCCGTCACCCAGGTACACGAGCTGCAGCATCTTGGGCAGCACCCCGCGCTCGCGCCACAGCACCAGCCCGTAGAACCGCATCTGGAACACGGCCGAGCTCTCGTAGCCCGGACGGGGCGACTTGCCCGTCTTGTAGTCGACCACCCGGACGGCGCCCGTCGGCGCGACGTCCAGCCGGTCCACGATGCCGCGCAGCAGCGGACCGCCGTCGAGCTGCGACTCCACCAGCAGCTCCCGCTCGGCCGGCTCCAGCCGGTTCGGGTCCTCCAGCGTGAAGTACGTGCCCAGCAGCGAGCCCGCACCCGCGAGCCAGCCCGCGCGGTCCTGCCCGTCCGGGCCGACCCCGTCGGTGAACAGCGACGTGTACCGGTCGTCCGCCTCCAGCAGCCGGTCCCACTCACCGGGCAGCAGATCGTGCGCCGCGGCCAGGGTCCGCTCGCCCAGCGGGGCGTCGTACAGCCGCTCCAGCACCGCGTGCACCAGGGTGCCGCGCGCCGCCGCGGCCGACGGCGGCTCCGGCAGCCGGTCCACCGTGCGGAACCGGAACAGCAGGGGGCACTGCATGAAATCGTTCGCCCGCGACGGCGACAGGGCGGGCGGCCGCGACGGCGCACGCAGGGCTGACACCGCGTCGTCAGCAGCCTCCGCTGCCACGTCCAGCACCGGCTCCTCGGCAGTCTCCGTCGTCGTCATGCCCTCAACCCTAGGGGCGGCCACCGACATCCCCCGGGAGTTGTCCACAGCGCGCCGGGACCCCAGGGCCGACAGGCCGGATAGGTTTGTCCAGTGACCACCTCGGAGCCCGCCTCCACGCCCGCACGCCCGACACCACCGGCCCCGCCGCTCTCGAAGGGGTTCGTGGTCGGCCGCATCGCCGGCGCACCAGTCATCATCACCCGGTCCTGGTTCCTCGCGGCCGTCGTCCTGACCATCCTGTTCGTGCCCACCGTCGAGGCGCGCGCGCCGGGGCTCGGCGTGGGCGCCTACCTCGTCGCGTTCGTGTTCGTGCTGCTCCTGTTCGGGTCGGTGTTCCTGCACGAGACCGCGCACGCGCTGGTCGCCAGGGCGCGCGGCCAGAACGTGACCGAGCTTGCCGTCACGCTTTGGGGCGGCCACACCGCGTACTCCGGGGGCCTGGGCCGGCCGCTCGACGGCTTCCTCGTCGCCGTCGTCGGGCCGCTGACGAACCTGGCGCTCGCGGCCGGCTTCTGGTTCGCGTACGTCGCCGCGCCGGTGCAGAGCGTGCCCTCGCTCCTGCTGTGGCTCGGCGCCTTGTCCAACGCGTTGGTCGGCGCATTCAACCTGCTCCCGGGCCTGCCGCTCGACGGGGGCCAGATCCTCGAGTCCCTGGTCTGGGCCGTCACGGGCAGGCGTACGACGGGCACGATCGTGGCCGGCTGGGTGGGCCGCGTCGTCGCCGTCGGCGTGCTGCTCTGGGCTCTGGCGGTGCCGTTCGTGGTGGGCACCACCCCGGTCCTGACCGAAGTCCTGTGGTCGGCCCTGATCGGCGCGTTGCTCTGGGCGGGGGCCGGCGCCGCGATCACCAACGGCCGACGCCGCGAGACGATCGCGAGGCTGTCCGCGAGCGGGCTCGCGACGCCCGCGCTCCCGGTACCGTTGGGCTCCACTGTCGCCGAGGCGCTGAGCGCCAGGGTGACGGCGGTCGCCGACGGTGCGTCTCCGTCGGCGTCGTACCGCCTGGTCGTGGTGGGGAACGACCAGGTCCCGGTCGCCGTGCTCGACGACGACGCCGTCGCCGCGGTGCCCACCTCCGCCCACCACCTGACCCAGGTCGACGCAGTGGCCGTGCCGTTCGTGCCGGGGTCCGCGGTCAATCCGGACCTGTCCGGCACGGACCTCCTGAACCACCTGGCCCAGTCGTCACGCGGCGCCCGCCTGGTCCCGGTGGTCGACGCCGGCCGGGTCACCGGCGTGCTCGACCTGGCCGACGTGGCGCGGGCGATCCGCGCCACGGGGTGACCTCCGGCTCCTCGCCGGCGCACGCGGGCCACGAGGCCTGCACAGCGTGTTTCGGAACTCGTCGGCGTTTGGGGCGTGTGACTTCTGCATCTCGGTCCAAGGTATTTGATGGAACTGGCGTGCGCATTGATCACTGGTTGAGATACCGGCTGTGGGGTGTTTGTCAGTGGTGGGTGGCGGCATGGTCCGTATGCCCAGGCACACGTCGTTCCGGTTCTGTCTCGACCTGTCGGCCGGGCAGGAGCGTGTGCTGTCCCGGCATGTGGGTGCGGCGAGGTTCGCGTTCAACCAGGCCCTGCGCCTGCACAAGGACGCACGCGCGACGGCGCGCCGTCAGGAGAGGCAGAGGTCCAGGATCGGTGGTGTCCGACGGCGATCGTTCTCGTCCCGGTGGCGATGGCGCCTCGCAAGTGCCGTGGACGGGGTTCGACCTGATCAACGCGTTCAACCGGTGGAAGCGGTCGGAGGCCGCGGGACGCCGGTTCCTGGTCGCCGGGGACGGGGCGACACGGGTGGAGGTGACGGGTCTGGCGTGGCGGGACCAGGTCGTCGCCCAGGTGTTCGAGGAAGGCGCGGTGGACCTCGGTCGAGGACTGAAAGCGTGCAACGAGTCCCGCACCGGTGCCGGGAAGGGGCCACGGGTCGGGTTTCCGCGGTTCAAGAAGAAGGACCCGACCGGCCGGTCGTTCCGGATCCGGAACAAGGTCAGCAGGGGCCGGTCGATTATCAGTATCGGTGGCGGCGACCGGCCCCGGTCGGTGACGTTGCCGAAGATCGGGACCTTGCGGGTGCGGGAGTGCACCCGGCGGTTGCGTCGGATGATCGCCACAAGCCGCGCCCGGATCCTGCATGTGACCGTGTCCCGCGGCGCGAACCGGTGGTGGATCTCCATCGCCACCGAGGCCGCGGACCTGCACCACGCACACCGACACCCCGCAGCACGGCACGCATCGCAACCCGTCGCGGTCAAGGCCGGTAAGGGTGACACCCAGCCCACTCGGGACGGCGAGAAGCGCTGGGTGGGTGTGGACCGTGGCCTGCACGCCCTGGTTGTCGCCGGCTCGTCCGACGGCGCCGAGGTACTCCGTCTGAACAACCCACGAGCCCTCCGGCGTGGGCTGCCGCGTCTACGCCGCCTGTCCCGGGCGGTGTCGCGCAAGAAGAAGGGATCGAAGAACCGAAAGAAGGCTGTCGTGCGTCTGGGGCGGCAGCATGCCCGGATCCGTGACCGTCGTCGCCATGTGCTGCATCAGGTGTCCAACGAGCTGGTCAAGAACCACGACAGGTTGGTCCTGGAAGACCTGAACATCACCGGCATGACCACCAACCGCAAGCTCTCCCGCGCCATCTCCGATGCGGCGTGGGGTGAGCTCGCTAGGCAGATCACCTACAAGCAGGCCTGGCGTGGCGGGCAGGTCGTGCTCGCGGACCGGTGGTTCCCGTCGTCCAAGACCTGCTCCACGTGCGGCACCCTGCGCAGGGACCTCACGCTCAAGGACCGCGTGTTCGAGTGCGGTGCGTGTGGGCACGTGATGGATCGGGATCTGAATGCCGCCGTCAATCTCGCCGCCTGGGCCGAGAACCAGACCCCCACCGTCGATGACGGTGTGGGGTGTGGTGTTGCCCGGGTCGGGGACCGTCATGACCACTGGACGCCCGAGAAGGGCGGTGTTTCACAAGCCTTACGGCTTCTGAACACGCCGTAGACTGGTCGGTCGTGACCACACCCACCGATACCCCAACCGCCACCGGCGCCGAGCTGCGCCGCGGCCCGTTCCGCGTGGGCGACAAGGTCCAGCTGACCGACCCCAAGGGTCGCCTGCACACGATCACCCTGCAGCCCGGCGGGACCTTCCACACGCACAAGGGCTACTTCAAGCACGAGCAGATCATCGGGCAGCCCGAGGGCTCGGTGGTCCGCAACACCGCCGAGATCGAGTACCTGGCGCTGCGCCCCCTGCTGGCCGACTACGTCCTGTCGATGCCGCGGGGCGCCGCCGTCGTCTACCCGAAGGACGCCGCGCAGATCGTCGCCATGGCCGACATCTACCCGGGCGCCCGGGTCGTCGAGGCCGGTGTCGGCTCCGGCGCGCTGACGATGTCGCTGCTGCGCGCCGTGGGCGACGCCGGGCACGTGCACTCGATCGAGCGGCGCGAGGACTTCGCGGCGATCGCGCAGGGCAACGTCGAGACCTTCTTCGGCGGGCCGCACCTGGCGTGGGACCTGTCGGTGGGCGACCTCGCCGACGTGCTGCCCGAGGTCATGGAGCCGGGCTCGGTCGACCGGGTGGTCCTGGACATGCTCGCGCCGTGGGAGAACGTCGACGCCGTCGCGTCCGCGCTCGCTCCGGGTGGGGTCCTTGTCTGCTATGTGGCCACCACGACCCAACTTTCGCGCACAGCAGAAGACCTCCGTGCCGACGGCCGGTTCACCGAGCCGGCGGCCTTCGAGACGATGATGCGCGGGTGGCACCTCGAGGGTCTGGCCGTGCGTCCCGAGCACCGGATGATCGGGCACACGGGCTTCCTCATCATCGCGCGCCGGATGGCCGACGGCGTCACCGCACCCGAGCGGAAACGGCGTCCTGCCAAGGGTGCGTACCCCGTGACGGCCGAGGCGGAGTGGTCGCCGGAGGAGCTCGGGGAGCGAGCCGTGTCGGACAAGAAGATCCGCAAGGTGCGACGTGACCTCGGCGTTGCGCCCGAGGACGCCAGCACCCCGCCTGCGTGAACGGGCTGTAACGATCGAGTACCCCGCACGTCTCAAACGGG
Source organism: uncultured Actinomycetota bacterium (assembly GCA_963850545.1). GTDB lineage: Bacteria > Actinomycetota > Actinomycetes > Actinomycetales > Cellulomonadaceae > Promicromonospora. The sequence goes on from CAWKLP010000001.1 coordinate 571,794, forward strand.
TGTTCTTACTTCTGGTGTGTCGGTGACTGTGCTTAGAGTGCTGTTCTCGGAGGCGATTGCATCGTATGGTCGCCTCCCGGGCCCTACGAGAGGGGATGTCATGACCGAGAACACGTCAGGATACAACCATCCCGAGCATGAGTCTTTGCCGAACCGCGACTACGAGCGCCAGATTGCCCTCCTCTCAGCAAAGAACGAGCGGCTCGCGGAGGCACTCCGTGCGGCGCGCGATCAGATAGTCGAGCTGAAGAAACAGCTCGACGATCTCGCCAAGCCGCCGGGCACGTACGCCGTGTTCCTGGGGGCGCACGCCGACGGATCCGTGGACATCTCGTCCGCCGGCCGCAAGATGCATGTGTCCGCGAGCCCCAGCCTGGACGTCACCCGGCTGAGCCCCGGCCAGGAGGTCAAGCTCAACGAGGCCATGACGGTGGTCGGCGCGGGCGAGTACGAGCGCACGGGTGAGCTGGTGACCGTGAAGGAGATGCTCGGCGGTGACCGCGTGCTCGTGGTCGGCCGGGCGGACGAGGAGCGCGTGGTGCGCCTCGCCGGCTCGGTGATGGACGTCCCGCTGCGGGTGGGGGACTCCCTCACGGTCGACACGCGCAGCGGCTTCGTGTTCGAGATCGTGCCCAAGTCCGAGGTCGAGGAGCTGGTCCTCGAAGAGGTCCCGGACATCGAGTACGAGGACATCGGTGGGCTCGGGCCGCAGATCGAGGCGATCCGCGACGCGGTCGAGCTGCCGTTCGCGCACCCCGACCTGTTCCGCGAGCACGGGCTGCGTCCGCCCAAGGGCGTGCTCCTGTACGGCCCGCCCGGCTGCGGCAAGACGCTCATCGCCAAGGCGGTGGCCCACTCCCTGGCCGGGATGGTTGCCCGTGCCAACGGGGGCGACCCCGGGATGAAGAGCTTCTTCCTCAACGTCAAGGGCCCGGAGCTGCTCAACAAGTACGTCGGTGAGACCGAACGCCACATCCGCCTGATCTTCGCCCGTGCGCGGGAGAAGGCCAGCCAGGGTATGCCCGTCGTCGTCTTCTTCGACGAGATGGAGTCGCTGTTCCGCACCCGCGGTACGGGCCTCTCCTCCGACGTGGAGACCACCATCGTCCCGCAGCTCCTCGCTGAGATCGACGGCGTGGAGCGGCTCGACAACGTCATAGTCATCGGCGCCTCCAACCGCGAGGACATGATCGACCCGGCCATCCTGCGTCCGGGGCGCCTCGACGTGAAGATCAAGATCGAGCGGCCCGACGCCGAGGGCGCCAAGGAGATCTTCGGCAAGTACCTCACCAAGGACCTGCCGATCCACTCGGACGACCTGGACGAGTACGGGAACAACATGGCCGAGGCCCTCGACGGCATGATCACCTCGGTGGTGGAGCGCATGTACTCCGAGGACGAGGAGAACCAGTTCCTCGAGGTCACGTACGCGTCCGGGGACAAGGAGACCCTCTTCTTCAAGGACTTCAACTCGGGCGCCATGATCCAGAACGTGGTGGACCGGGCCAAGAAGAACGCGATCAAGGACTTCCTGGCCTCGGGACAGAAGGGCATCCGCGTGGAGCACCTGCTGACCGCGTGCGTCGACGAGTTCAAGGAGAACGAGGACCTCCCGAACACGACCAACCCCGACGACTGGGCGCGCATCAGCGGCAAGAAGGGCGAGCGCATCGTCTTCATCCGCACCATTGTCCAGAAGAAGGGCGAGGGCACCACGCCCCGCACCATCGACACCGTCCAGAACACCGGCCAGTACCTCTGATCGCACACCCGGGCAGGTCCGCGTCAGCTGGCGCGGACCTGCCCGACCAACGGGACTACTCCGGCATAGGGTGGTGAACGTGAGCGCGCGTCGTGTGATGGGCATAGAGACCGAGTACGGAGTACTGCAGCCTGGCCGGCCCCTGGCCAACCCCATGCTGCTGTCGAGCCAGGTGGTGACGACCTACCGGGCCATCTCCACGCGCGCCGAGGGTGCGGGTGGCAAGGCGCGCTGGGACTACGACGATGAGGACCCGCTGCAGGACGCACGCGGGTTCCACCTCGACCGCGCCTCGGCGCAGCCGTCGATGCTGACCGACGACCCGGCGCTGCCCGCGCCGTCCGGCCCCGTCACCGGGCAGGTGCCCGTGGTGGAGCCAGGCCTGCCGGGCCGCAGGCGTCGTCCGGGGTCGACGCAGGAGGTGGAGCGGCCGGCCACCGAGGAGTACGACGACCCGAGCGCCGCGAACGTGATCCTCACGAACGGCGCCCGCCTGTACGTGGACCACGCCCACCCCGAGTACTCCTCGCCCGAGGTCATGACCCCGGAGGACCTCGTGCGCTGGGACGTCGCGGGGGAGCGGGTCATGCTCGCCGCACTGCGGGAGCTGGCGGGCTTCCCCGGGAGCGAGGTGGTGCTCTACAAGAACAACGTGGACGGGAAGGGCGCCAGCTACGGCACCCACGAGAACTACCTCGTGGACCGGGCGCTGCCGTTCACCACGCTCGCGGAGCTCATCACGCCGTTCCTCGTCACGCGGCAGGTGTTCACCGGCTCCGGCCGCGTCGGCCTCGGCGCGACGAGCGGCACGGCCGGCTACCAGATCTCGCAGCGCGCCGACTACATCGAGGCCGAGATCGGCCTGGAGACGACGCTGCGCCGCCCCATCGTCAACACGCGCGACGAGCCGCACGCCGACCGGCAGCGGTGGCGCCGCCTGCACCTCATCCTCGGGGACGCCAACCTGATGGAGGTGCCCACCTACCTCAAGACGGGCACGACGTCGCTGGTCCTGTGGGTGCTGGAGCACCTGGACGAGCTGGCCGAGGCCGGGGTGGACGCGCGCACCGAGCTCAGCGGCCTCCGGCTGGCCGCCCCGGTGAGCGACGTGCAGAAGGTCTCGCGCGACCTCGACCTGACCGCGCCGCTCGATCTCGCGGACGGCCGGACCATGACCGCGCTGGAGGTCCAGGGCGAGGTCGTCGACGTCGTGCGCCGGTCCCTCAAGGTGCTCGGCACCGACCCGGAGTCGGACGCCGTGCTGGACCGCTGGGCGTCCGTCGTCGAGCGGCTCGGCACCGACCCGGCCGGCTGCGCGCGCGAGGTGGAGTGGATCGCCAAGCTGCGCCTGCTGGACCGCCTGCGCTCGCGCGACAACCTGGAGTGGGACCACCCGCGGCTGCACGCCATGGACCTGCAGTGGTCGGACGTGCGCCCCGAGCGCGGCATCTACCACCGGCTGCTCGCCAAGGGCGCCGTGGACCGCATAGTCGACGAGGAGAGCGTCGCGCGGGCGGTGCAGCACCCGCCGACGGACACCCGTGCCTACTTCCGGGGCGAGGTGATGGCGCGCTACGGGAGCCAGATCTCCGCGGCGAGCTGGGACTCCGTGATCTTCGACGTCGACGGCGCGCAGGCTCTGCAGCGCGTGCCGATGCTCGACCCGACCAGGGGTACGCGGCGCCACATCGGCGCGCTGCTCGACGCGAGCCCCGACGCCGCGGCCCTGCTCGCGGGACTCTCCGGAAGGAGGTGACCGCCGATGTCAGTGTCACCGCCTAGGGTCACTATCTAAGGGTCAGGGCCTAGGCTTCGAGACCAGCACTACGTCAGAGAAACACCAGGAGGCGATCATGGCCGGTCAGGATCAAATCAACCCGTCACACGAGGACCGCACTCCCGACGACGACGCCGAGACTCCGGCGCCCGCCGCTGCGGCAGCGCAGAAGGACGACGACGAGGTCGACGCCCTGCTCGAGGAGATCGACGAGGTGCTCGAGAGCAACGCGGAGTCGTTCGTTCGTGGATTCGTCCAGAAGGGTGGGCAGTGACCTGAGCGCAGACCGCACCACAGGACGACTCCCGGATGCCTTCCTGCGTCCGGGATCGTCGTCCTTCGTGGACTTCCTGGCAGAGCACGCCCCCGACCGGCTGCCCGGGAACCGGGCCATGCCCATGGGCGTGACCGACCCGGCGACCCTGTCCCCGCACGCCACCACGATCGTGGCGCTGACCTTCGACGGCGGCGTCCTGCTGGCGGGTGACCGCCGCGCGACCGCCGGGCCCATGATCGCCAGCCGCAGCATCGAGAAGGTGTTCCCGGCGGACGAGTACTCGGCGGTCGGCATCGCCGGCTCCGCGGGCATCGGGCTGGAGCTGGTGCGGCTCTTCCAGCTCGAGCTCGAGCACTACGAGAAGATCGAGGGCTCGCTGCTGTCGCTCACGGGCAAGGCGAACCGCCTGGCCACGATGCTGCGCGGCAACCTGCCCATGGCGATGCAGGGGCTGGCGGTCGTGCCGCTGTTCGCGGGCTACGACCTGGACAAGGACACCGGCCGCATCTTCAGCTACGACGCCACCGGCGGCCGGTACGAGGAGCACGAGCACCACGGCGTGGGCTCGGGGTCGATCTTCGCGCGGGGCGCCCTGAAGAAGCTCTGGCGACGGGGGATGGACGCGGAGGCCGCGGTCCAGGTAGCGGTCGAGGCGTTGTACGACGCCGCGGACGACGACTCGGCAACGGGCGGCCCGGACACGGTGCGCGGCATCTACCCGGTGGTCGCGACCGTGTCGGTGGACGGCTACCAGCGCATCGAGGACGCGGAGATCGCCCGCGCGGCGGAGCAGATCGTGGCGCAGCGTCGTGAGAGGGGGTCGATCGCATGAACATGCCGTTCTACGTCTCGCCCGAGCAGCTGATGAAGGACCGGGCGGACTTCGCCCGCAAGGGCATCGCCCGCGGCCGGTCCGTGGTGGTGCTGGCCTACGACGGTGGTATCGCGTTCGCCACGGAGAACCCCTCGCGGGCGCTGCACAAGATCTCGGAGATCTACGACCGCATCGCCTTCGCGGCCGTGGGCAAGTACAACGAGTTCGAGAACCTGCGGGTCGCCGGCGTGCGGTACGCCGACATGCGCGGGTACTCCTACGACCGGTCGGACGTGACGGCGCGGGGCCTGGCGAACGCGTACGCGCAGACGCTCGGCACCGTGTTCATCACGGAGTCCAAGCCGCTGGAGGTGGAGATCGTCGTCGCCGAGGTGGGCGCCGACTCGGCGGACGACCAGATCTACCGGCTCACCTACGACGGCACGGTGGCGGACGAGCACAGCTTCGTCGTCATGGGCGGCCAGGCTGAACAGCTTGGCCGGCGGGTCAAGGAGGGCTGGCGCGAGAACATGACCCTCGGGGAGGCGCTGCGGCTCGCCGTGGCGGCGCTCGGGTCGGGCGACGGCTCGTCGTCACGCGCCATCGAGGCGGCGCAGCTCGAGGTCGCGGTGCTGGAGCGCGACCGGCCGCGACGCGCGTTCCGGCGGCTGACCCGGCAGGTCCTCGCCGACCTGCTGGCCGACGGCGCGGAGGCGCCGTCGGACGACGCCAAGCCGGATCCTGAGCCAGCTGCCGAAGGGGAGGCCGCGCCCGGGGCGGCACCCGGAGCCGCTCTCGACGGGGCGGCTGTCGACGAGATCATCGACGAGACGGCCACGGCCGAGACCACCACTGACGAGACCACCACTGACGAGACCGCAGACGGACGCCAGACCGACAACTGCGACCAACGAACCGCTACCGACGAATCCCCGACCGAGGAGTCCCCGACCGAGGAGAAGCCTGACGAGGGGCCGGATGCTTCCGGCCCGACGTCCGGCACCGACCGCTAGCAGCAGGTACCGCGAACAGGGAGGGGAAGTCCATGGACCGCAGGATCTTCGGTCTCGAGACCGAGTACGGCGTGACGTGCGCGGCCGATGACGGGCGCGGCCTGTCCGCAGACGAGGTCGCCCGCTACCTGTTCCGGAAGGTGGTGGCGTGGGGCCGTTCGTCGAACGTGTTCCTGAGGAACGGCTCCCGCCTCTACCTCGACGTGGGCTCGCACCCCGAGTACGCGACGGCGGAGTGCGACGACGTGCGCCAGCTCGTCTCGTACGACCGGGGTGGTGAGCGCATCCTGGAGGGCCTCGTGGCCGACGCGCAGCAGCGCCTCGAGCACGAGGACCTGCCGGGCCGCATCCACCTGTTCAAGAACAACACCGACTCGGCGGGCAACTCCTACGGGTGCCACGAGAACTACCTGGTGCGGCGGTCGGGTGACTTCTCGCGGCTGTCCGACGTGCTCGTGCCGTTCCTGATCACCCGCCAGATCCTGGTCGGGGCGGGCAAGGTGCTCTCGACGCCGCGCGGCGCGGTGTTCTGCCTCTCGCAGCGCGCGGACCACATCTGGGAGGCCGTCTCCAGCGCCACCACGCGGTCGCGGCCCATCATCAACACGCGCGACGAGCCGCACGCGGACGCCGAGCTGTACCGCCGGCTGCACGTCATCGTGGGCGACTCGTCCATGGCGGAGCCCACCACGATGCTGAAGGTCGGCACCACCGACCTTGTGCTGCGCCTCGTCGAGGCGGGCGTCCCGATGCGGGACCTCTCGCTGGAGAACCCGATCCGCGCCATCCGGGAGATCAGCCACGACCGTACGGGCAAGCACGCCGTGACGCTGGCCAACGGCCGGACCATGACGGCGATCGAGATCCAGTCGGAGTACTACGAGCGCGCACGCGAGCTCGTGGAGGCCAACCTCGAGGTCACGCCGGTGGTCAAGCAGGTGCTCGACCTGTGGGAGCGCGGGCTGCGCGCCCTGGAGGCGGAGAACCTGTCGCTCGTGGACCGCGAGCTGGACTGGGTCATCAAGCTGAAGCTCATCAAGCGGTACCAGGAGAAGCACGACCTGGGGCTCGACGACCCGCGCATCGCCCGGCTCGACCTCGCCTACCACGACATCTCCCGCACGGAGGGCCTGTACAACCTGCTCGCGGCGCGCGGCATGGTGGAGCGGGTCACGACGGACCTGGAGGTCTTCGAGTCGACGGCCCTGCCGCCGCAGACCACCCGGGCCAAGCTGCGCGGCGACTTCGTGCGGGCGGCACAGGAGGCGCGGCGCGACTACACGGTGGACTGGGTGCACCTCAAGCTGAACGACCAGGCGCAGCGCACCGTGCTGTGCAAGGACCCGTTCAAGAGCGTTGACGACCGGGTGGAGCGCCTCATCGAGAGCATGTGACGCCTGGGTGATGCCCCGGAACCGACCGCCCGGTCGATTCCGGGGCATCGTCGTTCTGGGGGCACTGCCGCGCCATGGGAGACTCTCCTGGTGAGTTCCTGGGTACGCGTCATCGCCGGTGCGCTGGCAGCAGCGGCGGTGATCGTGACGACGGCGTGCTCGCCGGCGTCGCTGCCGGTGGATGTGGGCCCGGCGCCGACGTCGTCGGCGTCGCAGGCGCCGTTGCAGGTCACGGGCACGAGCGGGACCCCGCCGACGCTCGAGTACAAGAAGCCGTTCGTCGTGGTGCAGTCCGGCTCGCGCATGGTCTGGCCCGGCACGGGCGACGTGCTGGAGCGCGACGACCCGGTGCTGCTGAACCTCTACGCGCAGGACGGCCGCGACGGCACCGAGCTCCAGAACACCTTCCGTACCGCGCCGGCGGCGTACACGATGACCGAGGGGTCGCTCGGCAACCACCTCTTCGAGGCGCTCGAGGGCAGGCGCGTCGGCACGCGCCTGTCGCTCATGGAGGAGCAGGACGGCGTCCCTGTGCTGCTGGTGGTGGACGTGCTGCCCGCCCGCGCGGCCGGCGCGGAGGAGGAGCCCCCGGGCAAGGAGCTGCCGCAGGTACGGCTCGACGACCTCGGCGCCCCGACCGTCGACGTCCCGCGCGGCACCAAGCCGCCGTCGGACCTGGTGGTGCAGCCGCTGATCCGGGGGACGGGACCGCAGGTGCAGGCCGGCCAGATCCTCACCGTGGAGTTCACCGCCGTGCGCTGGAGCGACGGGGCGGTGGTCGACACGACGTGGACGGAGGGCACGCCGCCGCAGTCCGCCGAGATCGGGATCGGCAGGCTCGTCGAGGGCTGGGACCGGGGCCTCCTGGAGCAGACCGTCGGGTCCCAGGTGATGCTTGTGGTACCCCCGCAGAGCGGCTACGCCAACACGAAGAGCCGGCTGGCCGGCGAGACAATGGTGTACGTGGTCGACATCCTCGACGCGCACAAGGCGGTCGCCGAGGAAGAGCCGAAGAAGAAGGAGGGCTGATGTCCGTCGCGATCCGCGTGATCCCGTGCCTGGACGTCGACGCGGGCCGAGTGGTCAAGGGCGTCAACTTCGCCGACCTGCGCGACGCCGGGGACCCGGTCGAGCTCGCCGGCCGGTACGACGCCGAGGGCGCCGACGAGCTCACGTTCCTGGACGTGTCGGCCTCGTCGGGCGACCGCGAGACCATGGTGGACGTGGTGCGCCGCACCGCGGAGCAAGTGTTCGTGCCGCTCACAGTGGGCGGCGGCGTGCGCTCGACGGACGACGTCGACCGGCTGCTGCGGGCCGGCGCCGACAAGGTGGGCGTGAACACGGCAGCCATCGCGCGCCCGGAGCTGATCAGTGAGATCGCGCGGCGGTTCGGCTCGCAGGTGCTGACCCTGAGCGTCGACGCGCGCCGCGTCACCGGCGAGGTCACTACGCCGTCGGGCTACGAGGTCACCACGCACGGCGGGCGGCGCGGAACCGGGATCGACGCCGTGGAATGGGCCGAGAAGGCCGCGAAGCTGGGTGCGGGGGAGATCCTGCTCAACTCGATGGACGCGGACGGCACCACAGCGGGTTTCGACCTGGAGATGCTGCACGCCGTGCGCGAGCGGGTGCACGTGCCGCTCGTCGCCTCGGGCGGGGCGGGTACGCCCGAGCACTTCGTCGAGGCGGCCAAGGCAGGGGCCGACGCCGTCCTCGCGGCGTCGGTGTTCCACTTCGGCGCGCTGACGGTGGGCCAGGTCAAGGACGCGATGCGCGCGGCGGGTATCGAAGTCCGCTGACGCCCCGACCGCACGGTTGCGACAGGCTCGACCACCGGCGGTCGAGCCTGTCCGCGACTGCTCCCTTGACCTCAACTTAAGTCAAGGTCCTAACGTCGTCGACGCCCAGGGCGAAAATCTGTCGAATCGATTCCCGGGCCGTGAGAAAATTCTGTGGTCCCCCAAGGAAGCGAGGTCTTGCCGTGCCCTCAGATGCCCCGCGATCCACCCCGATGGCCCTCACCGGCTCCCGCGTACGCCGGTCGATCGCCCTGATGTGGCGCGGTATGCGCTCGCACCCCGGCATCTACGTCCTGGCCGTGGGCGCGTCAGCGACTCTTCGGCGCCCTGACCGTCGGCGTGAGCCGCGCTGTCGGCTGGGCCACGGACTCCGTCGTCGTCCCGGCGATCGCCGGCGACGAGGCGGCGCGCGACCGGGTCTGGCTCGGCGGCCTCGTGCTCGCCGCCGTCGCCGTGTCGCTCGCGCTGGCCGTCGCCGCCCGCCGGATCTGGGCGGGCTACGGCGTCGTCCGGATCCAGGCCGACCACCGCACCGCCCTGACCCGCCAGTACCTGCGCCTGCCCGCGTCGTGGCACCGTGCGCATCCGGCCGGGCAGCTCCTGAACCACACCACCTCGGACACCGAGGCGGCCACCGGCGTGTTCAACCCGCTGCCGTTCGCGCTCGGGGTCGTGGTCATGATCGGCGTCTCCGTGGTGCTGCTCCTGACGATCGACCCCTGGCTGACGCTCGCGGCGCTGGCCGTCATCCCGGTCACGGTGGCCGTGAACGCCGTCTACCAGCGCCACATGTCGCCCGCCGTGACCAGGGCGCAGCGGCTGCGCGGCGACGTGGCCGACGTCGCGCACGAGAGCTTCGAGGCCGCCCTGCTGGTCAAGTCGCTCGGGACCGAGGACCGCGAGGAGAGCCGGTTCGGCGGCCGCACCCAGGAGCTGCGGGCCGCGAACGTGCGCGTCGGCATCGTCCGTTCGCTGTTCGACCCCGTGATCCAGACCCTGCCGTCGATCGGCACCCTGCTGGTGCTCGGCATCGGCACGTGGCGCATCTCGACCGGCGACGTCGCCCCCGGCGACCTCGTCACCGCCGCCTACCTGCTCACGATGATGACGGTGCCCGTGCAGGCGTTCGGCTGGGTGCTCGGCGAGCTGCCGCGCGCCCTGGTCGGCTACGAGCGCATAGCGCAGGTCGCCGACGCGACCGGCGCCCTCGCCCACGGCGACGCCCGCCTGCCGCAGGCCCCCGGCCAGGCGGGCATGTCCGTGCGCCTGGCGGACGTCGGCGTCGACGTGCCGGCGATCAGCGGGGCACGCGGCCGCTCGATCACCCTGCTCGACGGCGTGGACGTCGAGGTGGAGCCGGGCACCACGGTCGCCGTCGTCGGCACCACCGGGGCAGGCAAGACCACCCTGGTGAGCCTCCTGGCGCGGCTGTCCGACCCGACGCGCGGGCAGGTCCTGCTCGACGGCGTCGACGCGCGCACCCTGGCCGACGGCGAGATCCCGGCCCAGGTCGCGCTGGTCACGCAGTCCACCTTCATCTTCGAGGACACGGTGCGCGGCAACGTGACGCTCGCCGACGCGGGCGCGCCCGGCGCGCCGTCCGACGCCGAGGTGTGGGACGCCCTGCGGCTCGCACGCCTGGACGACACAGTGCGCGACCTCGCCGGCGGGCTCGACGCGCCCCTGGGCGAGCGCGGCGCCAACCTGTCCGGCGGTCAGCGGCAGCGCCTCGCGATCGCGCGCGCCCTCGTGCGCGGCCCCCGCCTGCTCGTGCTCGACGACGCGACCAGCGCCGTCGACCCGCGCGTCGAGCAGGAGATCCTGCGCGGCCTGGCCGACGCGCGTGTCGACGACGAGGCCGGCGACGGCGCCGGGACCGAACCCAGGTCCGGCACCACCGTGCTCATGGTCGCCTACCGCATGTCGTCGGTGGCGCTCGCGGACCGCGTCATCCACGTCGAGGGCGGCCGGGTGGCCGACACCGGGACGCACGACGAGCTCATGACGCGCGACCCCGGCTACCGCGCGCTCGCCACGGCCTACGAGGTCGAGACCGAGCGCCGGGAGAAGGAACGGGCCGACGAAGCCGCTGCCGGTGCGCTGGACGACGAGCTGGACGAGCTGGAAGAGGTGACCCGATGACCGCGGTGACGGACGAGGCCGACGTGCCCGACGTGCCGGAGGACCTGCTCGACGCCGACGGCGCCCGCATCGAGTCGACCAGCAGCCTCGGCGTGTTCGCGACGCTGCGTCGCGGGATCGAGATCAGCCCCGAGATCACCAGGGGGATGTGGGTCACGCTCGGCCTTGCGTTGCTCGCGGCCGGCGGCCGCGTGGTGGTCCCGCTCGCCGTGCAGCAGACCATAGACGTCGGCATCCTGGCCGACGACGGGCCCGACCTCGGGCGGGTGGCGCTCCTGGCGTCCCTCGCGACGGGGGCGCTCGCCCTGGCCGCGCTGTGCGCCGCGCTGGTGAACGTGCGGCTGTTCCGCTCGGCCGAGGCGGGGCTGGCGACGCTGCGGATCAAGGCGTTCCGGCACGTGCACAACCTCTCGACCCTCACGCAGAACACCGAGCGCCGCGGCGCCCTGGTCTCGCGCGTGACCAACGACGTCGACACGGTGTCGCTGTTCGTGCAGTGGGGCGGCATCATGCTGCTCGTCAGTGCGTTGCAGATCCTGGTGGCGACCGGCCTGATGCTCGTCTACTCGCCGATCCTGACGGCGGTGGTGTGGATCAGCTTCGTGCCGATGTTCCTCGTGATCCGGTACGGGCAGAAGTACGTGAACCGCGCCTACACCCTGGTGCGCGAGCGGGTCGGGGCGATGCTCGGCGCCATCTCCGAGTCCGTCGTCGGGGCCGAGACGGTGCGCGCGTACGGCGTCGCCGAGCGCACGGGGCGGCGTATCGACGGCGCCGTGGAGGACACCCGCAGCGCGCAGGCCCGGTCGCAGGTCCTGGTCGCGGCGACGTTCTCGTCGGGCGTGCTGATCTCCAACCTGGTGCTGGCGGTCGTGGTGGTCGTGGGAACGCTGCTCGGCGTGGGCGGCGGTCTGACGGCGGGCCAGCTCGTGGCCTTCCTGTTCCTGGTGCAGCTGTTCACCGGGCCGGTGCAGATGGCGACCGAGATCCTCAATGAGCTGCAGAACGCCGTGGCCGGCTGGCGGCGCGTGATCGCCGTCATCGACACGCCGGTGCAGGTGGCCGAGAAGCCCGGCGCGGTGACGCAGCAGCGCGGCCCGGCGCACGTGACCATGCGTGACGTCCGGTTCTCCTACCCGAACGGGCCCGAGGTGCTGCACGGCGTGACCCTGGACCTGCCGCCGCGCACCAAGGTGGCGGTGGTAGGGCAGACCGGCTCCGGCAAGACGACCATCGCCAAGCTCGTCACGCGCCTCATGGACCCGACGGCGGGCGCCGTCGAGCTGGACGGCGTGAACCTGCGGGACCTGGCGTTCGCCTCGCTGCGCGAACGGGTGGTGCTGGTGCCGCAGGAGGGCTTCCTCTTCGACGGCACCGTGCTGGACAACGCGGCATACGGCCTCCGCTCTCCTGAGTTGAGTGCTGGGTATTTGTCGGGTCAGGAGGCCGCGGAGCAACAAATACCCAGCACTCAGCTGGCTCGTGATGAGCGGGAGGCGGTCGAGCGGGCGTTCGCCGAGCTCGGCCTGTCCGACTGGGTGGCCGACCTGCCCGACGGGCTCGAGACGGCAGTGGGCCAGCGGGGCGAGGCGCTGTCGGCGGGGGAGCGACAGCTCGTCGCGATCGCGCGCGCCTACCTCGCCCAGCCGGACCTGCTGGTGCTCGACGAGGCGACGTCGGCCGTGGACCCCGCGACCGAGGTCCGGATCGCGCGGGCCCTGGACTCCCTGACGGCCGGCCGGTCCACGATCACCATCGCGCACCGGCTCTCCACCGCGGAGGCGTCCGACCTGGTGGTCGTGGTGGACCAGGGCCACGTCGCCGAGGTCGGCCCGCACGCGGAGCTGGCGGCGGCGGACGGCATCTACGCCCAGATGCACGCGAGCTGGGTGGCGCAGACCCGCTAGCCCGGCCGGACGTGGCGGGTCGCCGCAGCTGCGGTTCGGCGGGGGGATGGGCGGTGAGTTGCGGGTCGACGGCGGACATCACATCGCCGTGGGCCCGCGACGTGGCAGGATTCTCAGGTGCCCGAAGTTCTCGACCCCACGATCTCCGCCCGACTCAAGCGCGACGACGCCGGCCTGGTGGCCGCCGTCGTGCAGCAGCACGACACGGGCGAGGTGCTCATGGTCGGCTGGATGGACGACGAGGCCCTGCGCCGCACCCTCACCGAGGGGCGCGTGACGTTCTGGTCCCGCAGCCGCAAGGAGTACTGGCGCAAGGGCGACACGTCCGGGCACGCCCAGTACGTCAAGGCCGCGAGCATCGACTGCGACGGCGACGCCCTGCTGGTCCAGGTGGACCAGGTCGGCGCCGCGTGCCACACCGGCACGCGCACCTGCTTCGACGCCGGGGGCGACCTGGGCGCGGTGGTCGGAGACAGCGACCAGCAGGACGGTGGCCAGCAAGACCGCACTGAGCAGCACGGCAACCAGCAGAACGAGGAGAACCGGTGACCCAGCTCGACAGCCAGCCCGACACCCACGAGGCCCGCACGGCGACCGCACCCGCCGACCTGCCCTGGGGTCGCACCTGGCCGAGCCTCGGGGAGTTCCGGGAGATGGCTGCCGACCGCCGCGTGATCCCGGTGGTCCGCCCCCTCCTGGCCGACGACGCCACGCCCGTCGGCCTCTACCGGACCCTGGCCCAGGGCAAGCCGGGGACATTCATCCTGGAGTCGGCGGAGTCCGGCGTCTGGGCGCGCTGGTCGTTCGTCGGCGTCGCGTCCCGCGCGACCCTGACCAGCGACGGCGGCCAGGCCGTGTGGACCGGCGACGTGCCGGTCGGCATCCCGACGCAGGGCGACGTCGTCGACGTGGTCGATGCGGCGCTCACCGCGCTCCGGACGCCCGGCGTGGCGAACCTGCCGCCCCTGACCGGTGGCCTGGCCGGCGTGCTGGGCTGGGACATCGTGCGCCACTGGGAGCCCACGCTCCCTGCGACCGCCCCGGACGAGGTAGGCGCGCCCGAGCTCGCCCTGTGCCTCGCCACCGACCTCGCCGTGGTGGACCACCGGGAGGGCACGGTGTGGCTGGTCGCGAACGCGATCAACGCCGACGCCACGGACGAGCGCGTCGACGAGGCCTATGCGGACGCCGTCGGCCGGCTCGATGCCATGCAGGCGCGGCTCGCGGACGGCGGGGCGCGCGTCACGTCCGTCCTCGTCGAGGACGCGCCCGAGCCGCAGCTCGAGTTCCGGTCCACCCGCCAGGAGTTCGAGAACGCCGTGCTCGCGGGCAAGGAGGCGATCCGCGACGGCGAGGTGTTCCAGGTGGTGCTGTCCCAGCGCCTGGACCTGGACTGCGCGGCCGACCCGCTGGACGTGTACCGCGCGCTGCGGACGATCAACCCGAGCCCGTACATGTACTACTTCCACCTCGCCAAGCCCGACGGCGCCGAGTTCGCGGTGGTCGGCTCCAGCCCGGAGACCCTGGTGAAGGTGGACGACGGCCACGTCACCACCTACCCGATCGCCGGGTCGCGGCCGCGCGGCGCGCACCCGGAGGAGGACGCGGAGCTCGGCGAGGAGCTCCTGGCCGACCCCAAGGAGCGGGCCGAGCACATCATGCTCGTCGACCTGTCCCGCAACGACATGGTGAAGGTGTGCGAGCCCACCAGCGTCGAGGTGGTCGAGTTCATGAAGGTGCGCCGGTTCAGCCACATCATGCACATGTGCTCGACCGTGGTGGGCCGCCTGCGAGCGGGCTACAGCGCCCTGGACGCGCTGAAGGCGACGTTCCCGGCCGGCACCCTGTCCGGCGCGCCGAAGCCCCGGGCGATCGCCTTGATCGACGAGCTGGAGCCCGCCTCCCGCGGCATCTACGGCGGGGTGTGCGGGTACTTCGACTTCGGCGGCAACATGGACATGGCCATCGCGATCCGCACCGCGTACATCGCCGACGGCCGCGCCAGCGTCCAGGCGGGCGGCGGCATCGTGGCCGACTCGGTGCCCGCCCTGGAGTACGCGGAGTCGCGCAACAAGGCAGCGGCCGCGGTGCGCGCCGTCCAGCTCGCGTCGCGCCTGGCGCCGCTGTCGGCGGCCGGGGGCGGCAAGTGACCCGCATCCGCACCGTCCTCGCGCTGCTCGTGCTGGGCGCGCTGACCTTCGGCACGGGCTCGCCCACCTGGGTGACCACCACGGTGGCCACCGCGCTGGAGCCCGAGGTGGCGGTCGCCGCGGCCGGCACCTCGGCGGCGCCGGGCGTCGGGGCCGGGGCCCTCGTGCTCCTGGCGGCCGGCATCGCGTGCGCGCTCACCGGGCGCGTGGCCCGGTACGTGGCGCTCGCGGTCGCCGCGGCGGCCGGGGTGCTGGTGGTGGTGAGCACGTTCGTCGTCGTCGGCGACCCCGTGCCCGCCGCTACCGCCGCGGCGTCCGCCTCGAGCGGCGTCACCGAGCTGACCTCGCCCGTCACGCTCACCGCGTGGCCCTGGGCCGCCGTTGCAACAGGCGTGCTCGCCGTGGTCGTCGCGGTCTGGGGTGCCGTCGCGGCGCGGGGCTGGGCGGCGACGTCGGGCCGCCACGAGCGCGCGGACCAGAAAGCGGCCGGCGCCGCCACAGCGGGGGGCACGACGGCGGCCGGCATCGGATCCGCGGCCGCGTCCACCGCCGGTCCCGCCAGGTCCGACGACGACGCCAGGTCCGACGGCGAGGACGACGAGGACGACGACGAGATCGACCCCCACGACGCCTGGGACGCACTGTCCCGCGGCGACGACCCGACGGGCCGCTGACCTGACCCGAACCGGTTAGGCTGAGCGCGTACCGTACGACACGAAAGGCACCAACCTGCGATGACCGAGAACAAGCCCGAGATCGCCTACCTCCCGCCGGGCGTCCCGCCGACCAACCACGGCCACACGGTCGCCGCGTGGGTGACGATGGCAGGCATCACGCTCGGCACGCTGATCTCCGCTGTGGGCCTGGTGCTGGCCGCGGCGTCGTCGACCGGGCTGGTCCTGTTCGTGGTCGGCCTGGTGGTGGTCGGTGCCTCGCTGATCGTCGGCCTGGTGCTGCGCAACCTGGGCATGGGCCAGAAGAGGGTCCGGCGGTAGTCACTGCGATGACAGAGCTCGCGATGGCCGCGCCGCCCGCCGCCTACCCCCGGAACGGCCTGGGGGTCTGGTCGCTCGTGCTGGGCATCGCGTCGCTCGTGCTGGCGCTGGGCGTCGTCACCGGCATCCCCGCCATCATCATCGGCAACCAGGGCCGCAGGGCCGTGCGCGCCGGCGAGGCGAACAACGAGGGGATGGCGCTGACCGGCGTCGTGCTGGGCTGGCTCTCGCTCGCGATCCTGGCCTTCGTGATCGTGCTCCTCGTCGTCCGGTTCCTGACCGGTGGCTCCGGTTCCTGAGGTGGCCGGGCCCGCCGTCAGGCCGGCGCTGCGGGCGCCGCTGCTGACCGGCGCGGCGGTCGGGGCGGCAACGCTCCTGGTCGCGCTCCGGGACCCGCACGTGCGCGGCTCCTACGGGTTCTGCCCGCTGCTGGAGCTGACCGGCCTGGCCTGCCCGCTGTGCGGGGGGCTGCGCGCCACGCACGACCTGGCGCACCTCGACCTGGCGGGCGCCTGGTCGGCCAACGCGCTGTGGACCGTCACCGCTCCCGTGGTCGTGGTCCTGTGGCTGACCTGGCTCGTGGCCGCCGCGCGCGGCCGGCCGTTCCGGGGCCTGTCGAGCACCGCCGGGTGGGTCACGCTCGGTGTCGCGCTCGCCTTTTTCGTGGCGCGCAACCTCCCGGGGCTGCAGCCTTATCTGACACCGTGGATCTGATCAGGTGATCTCCAGGGAGTATTCGTACGACTCCCGGCAAGGGATCTGACGGGGCGTCGTCTCACGGTCCGGGAGTGGTCAGGACCACACCCTCGATCCGCCTACGATGGCCATGGGGCGAACGTTCCCAGCAGCACACGAGGCGTGGTCAGGCGCAGTACAACGAGGGCAGAGCAAGGGCACGGGGAGGCTCATTACATGTCGGTCCTGGAGGACATCGTCGCGGGGGTTCGTGAGGACCTCGCGGAGCGTGAGGCACGCGTGCCTCTCGACGCGCTCAAGGAGCGCGCCACCGCGGTGCCCGGGGCCCTCGAGTGCCTCGGTCGCCTCAAGCAGGCGGACGCCGTATCGGTGATCGCCGAGGTGAAGCGCTCGAGCCCGAGCAAGGGGTCGCTGGCGCAGATCGACGACCCGGCAGCGCTCGCCGTCGAGTACGAGACCGGCGGCGCGTCCGCGATCTCGGTGCTCACCGAGCAGCGCCGGTTCAACGGCTCGCTGGCGGACCTGGACGCGGTGCGCGGCCGGGTCGACGTCCCCGTTCTGCGCAAGGACTTCGTGGTGACGCCGTACCAGGTGTGGGAGGCGCGGGCGCACGGGGCCGACCTGGTGCTGATCATCGTGGCCGCCCTGGAGCAGACGGTGCTCGAGTCGCTCGTGGAGCGCGTGCACTCGCTCGGCATGACGGCCCTCGTCGAGGCGCACAACCTCGAGGAGGTGCGCCGTGCCGTGGACGCCGGGGCGCGCGTCGTGGGTGTCAACGCCCGCAACCTGAAGACTCTCGAGCTGGACCGCGGCCTGTTCCGCAGCCTCGCCGAGTACATCCCGGACGACGTGATCAAGATCGCGGAGTCCGGCATCCGCGGCCCGCACGACGTGATGGAGATGGCCCGCGCCGGGGCGGACGGCGTCCTGGTGGGCGAGGCGCTCGTGACCGACGGCGCCCCGCGCGCCTCGGTTGCCGACCTCGTCGCCGCGGGCTCGCATCCGTCGCTGCGGTCCGTCCGTCCGGCTTGAAGGGATCCGAGGTGACCTCCGTAAAGCTTTCCGACGTCTCCGGCCCGTACTTCGGTCAGTACGGCGGGCGCTTCGTGCCCGAGGCGCTCATCGCCGCGCTCGACGAGCTCGACACCGAGTTCCGCAAGGCGGCCGACGACCCCGAGTTCGCGGCGGAGCTGCAGCGCCTGCACCGGGAGTACACGGGCCGGCCGAGCCCGCTGACCGAGGTGCCGCGGTTCGCCGCGCACGCGGGCAACGCGCGCGTGTTCCTCAAGCGTGAGGACCTCAACCACACCGGCTCGCACAAGATCAACAACGTGCTGGGGCAGGCCCTGCTGGTCAAGCGCATGGGCAAGAAGCGCCTCATCGCGGAGACGGGGGCCGGCCAGCACGGCGTCGCCACCGCCACCGCCGCGGCCCTGATGGACCTCGAGTGCGTGGTCTACATGGGCGAGGAGGACACCCGGCGGCAGGCGCTGAACGTGGCGCGGATGCGCCTGCTCGGCGCCGAGGTGGTGCCGGTGAAGATCGGCTCGCGCACCCTCAAGGACGCGATCAACGAGGCCCTGCGCGACTGGGTCGCGAACGTCGAGACGACGCACTACCTGCTGGGCACCGTCACGGGCCCGCACCCCTTCCCCGAGATGGTGCGCCAGTTCCACCGCATCATCGGCGAGGAGGCGCGCGAGCAGCTCCTGGAGCGCGTCGGCCGCCTGCCCGACGTCGTCGCGGCGTGCGTGGGCGGCGGGTCCAACGCGCTGGGCATCTTCAACGCGTTCCTCGATGAGAAGAGCGTCGAGCTGCGCGGCTTCGAGGCCGGCGGCGAGGGCATCGAGTCGGGCCGGCACGCGGCCCGGTTCAGCGGCGGCGCGCTCGGCGTGCTGCACGGCGCCCGCTCCTACCTGCTGCAGGACGACGACGGCCAGACCCTGCCCAGCCACTCGGTGTCGGCGGGCCTGGACTACCCGAGCGTCGGCCCCGCGCACGCCTGGCTGCACGACCTCGGGCGCGCCACCTACGAGCCCGTGACCGACTCCGATGCCATGGAGGCGTTCCGCCTGCTGTGCCGCACCGAGGGCATCATCCCGGCCATCGAGTCGGCGCACGCCCTCGCGGGCGCGATGCGCATCGGCAAGGCAGCGGCGGCCGAGGGCCGCACCGGGCCCGACGGCGAGCCGCTCCTGATCCTCGTGAACCTGTCCGGTCGCGGCGACAAGGATGTGGCGACGGCGGCCCGCTGGTTCGGGCTGCTCGGCGAGGGTGTGGCATCGGAAGAGCTCGAGCGGCAGGAGGGCCGGGGATGAGCGCAGTGACAGAGCCGGCCACCGGGCCGCGCACGGCGGGATCCGGCACCGGCGACCTGATCGCCCGCCTGCGCGAGCAGGAGAACCGGCCCGCCCTGGTGGGCTACCTGCCCGTGGGCTTTCCGACGGTGGACCGGTCGGTCGAGGCGCTGAAGACGCTCGTCGATCACGGGGTCGACATCATCGAGCTCGGTCTCCCGTACACCGACCCTGTGCTGGACGGCCCGGTGGTCCAGGCAGCGGCGCAGGGCGCGCTCGACGCGGGCGTCCGCGTGCACGACGTGTTCCGGGTGCTGCGCGAGCTGACCGACTACGCGCCGCAGGTCCCGGTGGTGGTCATGACCTACTGGAACCTGGTGCTCAAGTACGGGCCGGACGCGTTCGCGCGTGACCTGGCGGCGTCGGGCGGCGTCGGGCTGATCACCCCCGACCTCATCCCGGACGAAGCCGCCGAGTGGCTCGCGGCGAGCGACGCACACGGTGGTGCAGGCGGGCTGGACCGGGTGTTCCTGGTCGCCCCGAGCTCGACCGTGGAGCGCCTGCGGCTCACGGTGAACGCGTCGCGCGGGTTCGTCTACGCGGCGTCGCTGATGGGCGTGACGGGGGTCCGGTCCGAGGTCGGCTCGCACGCCGAGCAGCTCGTGGCCGACACGCGCGCCGCCGGTGCGACCAACGTCTGTGTCGGGATCGGCGTCTCGACCGGTGCTCAGGCCTTGGAGGTTGGCCGTTATGCCGACGGTGTCATCGTTGGCTCGGCCCTGGTGCGGCAGCTCCTGTCGGACGGACCGGCGCCGGACGGCCCGCTGCCGGACGACGAGTGGGCGGCTCGTCTCAGAAATCTGGCCGCGTTGACGGAGGACCTCGCGGCCGGGGTACGGTCGGCACGCGCTACCGCGCCTGCCGACCCGCCCGCCGGCACGACGACAACCTCCGGAGAGGCCCCGTGACGCTGCTGACCGCGCTGCAGGCATCCGTGCCCGCTGAGCTGTCCGCTGTGCTGCCGGCCGCTCTGGCCACCGAGATCCCCAGCCCGCCCCAGCACACCTGGTACCTCGGGATCTTCCCGCTGCGTGCCTACGCGCTGGCGATCCTCGCGGGAATCGTGATCGCCGTCTGGATGACCGCCAGGCGGTGGAAGGCGCGCGGGGGCAACCCCGACGACGTCCTGGAGATCACGTTCTGGGCGGTGCCGTTCGGCATCGTCGGCGGCCGGATCTATCACGTGCTCTCGTCGCCCGACCGGTACTTCGGCGACAACTTCTCGGGCGGGGGCGACCCCATCAAGGCGCTCTACGTCTGGGAGGGCGGCCTCGGCATCTGGGGCGCGGTGGCGCTCGGCGCCGTCGGCGCCTGGATCGGCTGCCGTCGGCAGGGCGTCAGGCTCTCGTCGTTCGCCGACGCCGTGGCGCCCGGCCTCCTGGTCGCGCAGGCCGTCGGCCGGCTCGGCAACTGGTTCAACCAGGAGCTGTACGGGGGGCCCACCGAGCTGCCCTGGGGACTGCACATCGACGCCGAGTACCTGGTGGCGAACCCGGCCACCGGCGTGGCGTACCCGGAGGGCACGCTCTTCCACCCGACGTTCCTGTACGAACTCCTGTGGAACCTCGTTATGGCCGGAGTTCTCCTGTTTCTCGACCGTCGGTTCAAGTTGGGTCATGGGCGGGTATTCTGGGCGTACGTCCTGCTCTACACTCTCGGACGGGTCTGGATCGAGATGCTCCGCATCGACGATGCAGAGCTGGTGCTGGGGCTCCGCCTCAACGTCTGGACCTCGATCCTCCTGGGCCTGGCGGCCCTGGTGGTCTCGATCGTGCTTGCTCGAAGGTTCCCCACCAGGGAAGAGTCGGTACGGCTGCGGCCGGAGGACGACGAACCATCGGCCCCCGAGGCCGAACCGGAGCCTGACCCAGGAATCGAAGGGACCGGCAAGGCAGGCGCCGAGCCGGAGGAAGTGAAGACAGCAGCAGTGGAGGAGTCCGACGCGGACACCTCCGCGCGCACCTGAGGGGCACGACTGCCGGGACCACCGGACGACGAGCCTCCTGACCGACCGGGCCGCCGTCGTCCCGGACCACCGCAAGGAACTGCGCCCGGCTACGGCCGGGTGCCTGTGAGGACCCATGACCAAGCCGTTGCCGACACAACAGGTGGGGATGCCCGCACAGGGCCTGTACGACCCGGCGGCCGAGCACGACGCGTGCGGCGTCGCCTTCGTGGCGACCCTGCGCGGCACGCCCGGACGCGACATCGTCGATGCCGGACTCACCGCCCTGCTGAACCTCGACCACCGCGGCGCGGTGGGGGCTGAGGAGGACAGCGGCGACGGCGCCGGCATCCTCACCCAGATCCCCGACGCGTTCATCCGCGACGTCGTGGGGGTCGACCTGCCGCCCGCCGGGATGTACGCGATCGGCACGGCGTTCCTGCCGACCGACGACGCCGAGCGGGCCGCCGTCGTGCGCCGCGTGGAAGCGCTGGCCGCCGAGGAGAAGCTCGACGTGCTGGCGTGGCGCGACGTCCCGGTGGATGCCGGGATCGTGGGCCCGACGGCGCGCGCCTCGATGCCGGTGTTCCGCCAGATCGTCCTGGCCGACCCCTCGCGTGGGCTGTCCGGGATCGACCTGGACCGCCGCACCTACCGCCTGCGAAAGCGCGCGGAGAACGAGATCGGCCTGTACTTCGCGTCGCTCAGCGCCCGCACCCTGACGTACAAGGGCATGCTGACCACTGCGCAGCTCGAGCCGTTCTTCCCGGACCTGTCCGACCCGCGGTACGCCACCGAGCTCGCGCTGGTCCACTCGCGGTTCTCCACCAACACGTTCCCGTCGTGGCCCCTGGCCCAGCCGTTCCGGCTGCTGGCCCACAACGGCGAGATCAACACCGTGCGCGGCAACCGCAACTGGGTGGCGGCGCGCGAGGGCACCATGGAGTCCGACCTGCTCGGCGACCTGGAGGCGCTGCAGCCGGTGTGCTCGCCCGGGGCGAGCGACTCGGCGAGCTTCGACGAGGTGCTCGAGCTGCTGCACCTGAGCGGCCGGTCGCTGCCGCACTCGGTGCTGATGATGGTTCCGGAGGCCTGGGAGAACAACCCGGGCATGGACCCCGCGTTGCGCTCGTTCTACGAGTACAACGCCAACCTCATCGAGCCGTGGGACGGCCCCGCCTCCCTCACGTTCACCGACGGCACCCTGATCGGCGCCGTGCTGGACCGCAACGGCCTGCGCCCCGGGCGCTGGTGGGTCACCGAGGACGGGCTCGTCGTGCTGGCCTCCGAGGCCGGCGTGCTCGACATCGACCCCGCCACAGTGGTCCGCAAGGGCCGCCTCGAGCCCGGCAAGATGTTCCTCGTGGACACCGGCTCGGGCCGGATCGTCGAGGACGAGGAGGTCAAGTCCGGCCTCGCGGCGATGCACCCCTACGGGGACTGGATCCGCGAGCACTCGGTCCACCTCGACGAGCTGCCGGACCGCGAGCACGTGGCGCACAGCCCGGCGTCGGTCCGCCGCCGGCAGCGCGCGTTCGGGTACACCGAGGAAGAGCTCAAGATCATCCTGTCGCCGATGGCGACCACGGGCGGCGAGCCGCTCGGCGCCATGGGCTCCGACACGCCCGTCGCTGTGCTCTCGCAGCGCCCCCGGCTCCTGTTCGACTACTTCACGCAGATGTTCGCGCAGGTCACCAACCCGCCGCTGGACGCGATCCGCGAGGAGCTCGTCACGGCCATCGGCAGCGCCATCGGGCCGGAGCCCAACCTGCTCGTGGACATCCCGGAGCACGCGCGCAAGCTCGTGCTCGGCTTCCCGGTGCTGGACAACGACCAGCTCGCCAAGGTCGTGCACGTCGAGCGCGACCGCGAGCTGGAGGGCCTCTTCCAGGCCGAGACCATCCAGGGCCTGTACGACGTCTCGGGGGGTGGCGCCGCGCTGCTGGCCCGCCTCGAGGCGATCTTCGCCGACGTCGACCGGTACGTGGAGGAGGGCGCGAGCTTCCTCGTGCTCTCCGACCGAGACGCCAACTCCGAGCTCGCCCCGATCCCGTCGCTGCTCCTGACCAGCGCCGTGCACCACCACCTGGTGCGCAACCACACCCGCAACCGGGTGTCGCTCGTGGTCGAGGCCGGCGACGTGCGCGAGGTGCACCACGTCGCGCTGCTCATCGGCTACGGCGCGGCCGCCGTGAACCCGTACCTCGCGATGGAGACGGTCGAGGACCTCGCCCGCCGCGGGTACCTGGACGTCACGCCCGAGAAGGCGGTCGCCAACCTCATCAAGGGGCTCGGCAAGGGCGTGCTCAAGGTGATGTCCAAGATGGGCATCTCGACGATCATGTCCTACCGCGGCGCCCAGATCTTCGAGGCCGTCGGCCTGTCCCACGACCTCGTCGAGGACTACTTCACCGGCACCACCTCGCGCCTGGGCGGCATCGGGCTGGACGTCATCGCGGCCGAGGTCGCGGCACGGCATGCCGAGGCGTACCCGCCGTCGGGCAACAAGAAGCCGGGCGAGCGGCTCACCACGGGTGGCGAGTACCAGTGGCGGCGCGACGGCGAGGACCACCTGTTCGACCCCGAGACCGTGTTCCGCCTGCAGCACGCCACCCGGTCCGGCCGGATGGACGTCTTCCGGCAGTACACGCGGCGCGTGGACGAGCAGTCGAACCGCCTCATGACGCTGCGCGGCCTGCTGCGCTTCAGCCCCGACCGCGAGCCCGTGCCGATCGACGAGGTCCAGCCGGTCTCCGAGATCGTCAAGCTGTTCAACACGGGCGCCATGTCCTACGGCTCCATCTCGGCCGAGGCGCACGAGACGCTCGCGATAGCGATGAACCGCCTCGGCGGGCGGTCCAACACGGGTGAGGGCGGCGAGGACCCCGAGCGCCTGTACGACGACGAGCGCCGCTCGCGCGTCAAGCAGATCGCCTCGGGCCGCTTCGGCGTGACCTCGGAGTACCTGACGCAGGCCACCGACATCCAGCTCAAGCTCGCCCAGGGCGCCAAGCCGGGCGAGGGCGGGCAGCTGCCCGGGAACAAGGTGTACCCGTGGGTCGCCAAGACCCGGCACTCGACGCCGGGCGTCGGGCTCATCTCGCCGCCGCCGCACCACGACATCTACTCGATCGAGGACCTGGCCCAGCTGATCCACGACGCGAAGAACGCCAACCCCGAGGCGCGCGTGCACGTGAAGCTGGTCAGCGAGTTCGGCGTCGGCACGGTGGCGACGGGTGTGTCCAAGGCGCACGCCGACGTCGTCCTGATCTCCGGGCACGACGGCGGCACGGGCGCCTCGCCGCTCACGTCGCTCAAGCACGCCGGCACGCCCTGGGAGATCGGCCTGGCCGAGACCCAGCAGACGCTCGTGCTCAACGACCTGCGCGACCGGATCGTCGTGCAGGTGGACGGCCAGATGAAGACCGGTCGCGACGTGATCGTCGCGGCGCTGCTCGGGGCCGAGGAGTTCGGCTTCGCGACGGCGCCGATGGTGGTCTCGGGCTGCGTCATGATGCGGGTCTGTCACCTGGACACCTGTCCGGTCGGCGTCGCCACGCAGAACCCCGAGCTGCGCAGCCGGTTCACCGGCAAGCCCGAGTTCGTCGTGAACTTCTTCGAGTTCATCGCGCAGGAGGTGCGTGAGCACCTCGCGGCGCTCGGCTTCCGCAGCCTCGAGGAGGCGGTGGGCCAGGTGCAGGTGCTCGACACCCGCAAGGCGGTCGACCACTGGAAGGCGCAGGGCCTCGACCTGACGCCGGTGCTGGCGCGGCCGCAGCTCAAGGAGGGCTCGTCGCTCCGCCACACGACGGCGCAGGACCACGGCCTGGCCAGAGCGCTGGACAACCAGCTCATCGAGGCGGCCGCTCCGGCGCTCGACCGGCGCGAGCCCGTCCGGATCGAGCTGCCCGTGCGGAACGTGAACCGCACGGTCGGCACGATGCTCGGCCACGAGGTGACCAAGCGGTACCGCGGCGAGGGCCTGCCCGACGACACGATCGACGTCACCCTCACCGGGTCCGCCGGCCAGTCGCTCGGCGCGTTCCTGCCGCGCGGCATCACGCTGCGCCTGTTCGGCGACGCCAACGACTACGTCGGCAAGGGCCTGTCGGGCGGCCGCATAGCGGTGCGGCCGGACCGGGCGTCGGTGCTCAACGGCGCCAACGTCATCGCGGGCAACGTCATCGGCTACGGCGCCACGTCCGGCGAGGTCTACCTGCGCGGACGCGTCGGGGAGCGGTTCGGCGTGCGCAACTCCGGCGCGACCCTCGTCGCGGAGGGCGTGGGCGACCACGCCTGCGAGTACATGACGGGCGGCAACGTCCTGGTGCTCGGCCCCACGGGCCGCAACGTCGGCGCCGGCATGTCCGGCGGCACGGCGTACTTCCTGGACCTGCGGGTCTCGCGCGTCAACCAGGCGGCGCTGGAGGCGGGCGAGCTCGCGATCGGCGTCCTGGACGACGCCGACTGGGAGACCGTGCGCGACCTGCTGGAGCGGCACCGGGCCGAGACCGGCTCGACCATCGCGGCCGAGCTGCTCGCGGACCCCACCGCGGCGCGAGGCCGGTTCAGCCGCCTGCTGCCGCCCGGCTGGGCGCGCGTGCGCCTGGCGCTCAGCGAGGCGGAGGCCGCCGGCGCCGACATCTCGGGCACGACCCAGTGGGACCCGTCCGTGTGGAACCAGATCATGGAGGTGGCACGTGGCTGACCCCCGAGGATTTCTCAAGGTCACCGAGCGGGAGCTCCCGCCGAACCGGCCCGTCGAGGTGCGGCTGCGGGACTGGAAGGACACGCACGCGCACCGCGCGGACGGGCAGCCGTTCCTGAAGGAGCAGGCGGGCCGCTGCATGGACTGCGGCGTGCCGTTCTGCCACCAGGGCTGCCCGCTGGGCAACCTGATCCCCGACTGGAACGACCTGGTGTGGCGCGGCCAGTGGGCCGACGCGATCGACCGCCTGCACGCCACGAACAACTTCCCGGAGTTCACCGGGCGGGTGTGCCCGGCGCCGTGCGAGTCGTCCTGCGTGCTGAGCATCAACCAGCCCGCGGTGACGATCAAGAACGTCGAGGTCTCGATCATCGACGAGGCGTTCGCCCGCGGCCTGGTCACCCCGCACGTGCCGGAGCGGCTCACGGGCTCGACGGTCGCCGTCGTCGGCTCGGGCCCGGCGGGCCTCGCCGCGGCCCAGCAGCTGACGCGCGCCGGCCACACCGTCGTCGTCTACGAGCGGGACGCCGCCATCGGCGGCCTCCTGCGCTACGGCATCCCCGACTTCAAGCTCGAGAAGCTGCACATCGACCGCCGCCTGGCGCAGATGGAGGCCGAGGGCACGCGCTTCCGCGCGGGCGTGACGATCGGCGAGGACATCAGCTGGGACGCCCTCCGCCGCCGGTTCGACGCCGTGGTGGTCGCCACCGGCGCGACCGTGCCGCGCGACCTGCCCCTGCCCGGGCGGGACCTGGCCGGCATCCACTTCGCGATGGACTACCTGACGCCCGCGAACCAGGCGGTCGAGGCCGGCACGCCGGACGTGCTGCCCGAGGGCGCGCCGTCGGCGGCCGGGAAGCACGTGATCATCATCGGCGGCGGCGACACCGGCTCGGACTGCCTCGGCACCGCGCTGCGCCAGGGCGCCGCGAGCGTCACCACGCTCGCGATCGGCAAGAAGCCGCCGGTCGAGCGCGCGGCGAACCAGCCGTGGCCGACCGACCCGATCCTGTTCGAGGTCTCGACCTCGCACGAGGAGGGTGGCGAGCGTACCTACCTCGCCTCCACGGTGGAGTTCCTGCCGGACGCCGAGGGGAACGTACGGGCCCTCAAGGTCGCCGAGACCCAGTACCTGCCCGACGGCCGCCGCGCCGCCACCCCGGGCACCGAGCGCGAGATCCCCGCGGACCTCGTGCTCGTGGCCATGGGGTTCACCGGCCCCGAGACCGGCGTGCTCGAGGAGCAGACCGGTATCGAGATCACCGAGCGTGGCCTGGTGGCCCGCGGCGACGACTACGCGGCTAGTCTGCCGGGCGTGTTCGTCGCCGGCGACGCCGGTCGCGGGCAGTCCCTCATCGTGTGGGCCATCGCGGAGGGCCGCGCCGCGGCCGCCGCGGCCGACACCTACCTGCAGGGCAGCACCGAGCTGCCCGCCCCGGTGCGTCCGCGCACGCTCGCTCTGCGATCGTGACCCGAGAACTTCACCGGGAGTTGTACACCCCCACAGGGCGCTACCGCGCCCATCGTGCCTAGGCTGGAGACATGCGCAGAGCCAAGATCGTGTGCACCATCGGACCCGCCACAGAGAGCCCCGAAAAGCTTCGGGAGCTCGTAGACGCCGGCATGAACGTGGCGCGGATCAACCGCAGCCACGGCGAGCAGGAGGCGCATGCGGCCGTCTACCGCAACGTACGAGAGGCCGCGAAGGCGGCAGGCAAGTCGGTGGCGATACTCGTCGACCTGCAGGGCCCCAAGATCCGGCTCGGCCGGTTCGCCGGGGACGAGAAGCACTTCCTGAACAAGGGCGACACGTTCACCATCACCACCGAGGACGTTCTCGGTACCCGCGAGCTCGTGTCGACCACCCACAAGGGGCTGGCGCACGACGCCAAGATCGGTGACCCGCTGCTCATCGACGACGGCAAGGTACGCGTGCGCGTCACCGCCGTCGAGGGCCCGCGCGTCATCACCGAGGTCGAGGTCCCCGGCCCCGTGTCGAACAACAAGGGCATCAACCTGCCCGGCGTCGCCGTGTCGGTGCCTGCCCTGTCCGACAAGGACGAGTCGGACCTGCGCTGGGCGCTCAAGCTGGGCGCCGACTTCATCGCGCTCTCGTTCGTGCGGTCCGCCAAGGACTACGAGGACGTGCGCCGCGTGATGGAGGAGGAGGGCCGCACGGTCCCCGTCATCGCCAAGATCGAGAAGCCGCAGGCCGTGGAGAACCTCGTCGAGGTCATCGCCGCGTTCGACGGCGTCATGGTGGCGCGCGGCGACCTCGCGGTCGAGATGCCGCTGGAGCAGGTGCCGCTCGTGCAGAAGCGCATCGTCGAGATGGCGCGGCGCAACGCCAAGCCGGTGATCGTCGCCACGCAGGTGCTCGAGTCGATGACGACGTCGCCCACGCCGACCCGTGCCGAGGCCTCGGACTGCGCCAACGCCGTGCTCGACGGCGCCGACGCGGTGATGCTGTCGGGTGAGACCTCGGTGGGCGACTACCCGATCCTCACGGTGCAGACCATGGCCCGGATCATCGAGGCCACGGAGGAGGCGGGCCGGGAGCGCATCGCGCCGCTCGGCTCCACGCCGCACACCCGTGGTGGCGCCATCACGCGGGCCGCCGCCGAGATCGGCGAGACGCTCGGGGTCAAGTACCTCGTGACCTTCACGCAGTCCGGCGACTCCGCGCGCCGGATGTCTCGCCTGCGCTCGTCGATCCCGCTGCTCGCCTTCACCCCGGAGCAGGACGTCGCCAACACGCTCGCCCTGACCTGGGGCACCACCGAGTACCTGGTGCCGAAGGTCGACAACGTCGACGCGATGGTCGACCAGGTGGACCTGACGCTGCAGGCCGAGGGCCTGGCCGACAAGGGAGACCTGGTCGTCGTGGTCTCGGGTGCGCCGGTCGGCGTGCCGGGTACCACCAACTCGATCCTGGTGCACCGCATCGGCTCGCACACGGACGGTCGCAGCTAGGGCTGACGACCACTCACGGCCGATAGCACGGCCACATCGAACGGCCCGGGCCCCCATCGCGGGAGTCCGGGCCTTCCCGTGTCCGTACTCTCGCCGGGTGGCCCTCACCTGGGGGAGATGTCGCTATTGTTCCGGGCGTGACCCGCGCCTCCTTCCCCTGGACCCGCCTCGGCTTCGCCACCCTCGTGGTGGTCTCGCTCGGCCTCGGCTGGTGGGGGCTCACGCTCGACACCACGCACGTGCCCGGCCGCACCTGGTACGACGTCGTCTACCACGACCTGCAGCTCTTCGTGATGGGCGCCGACCCGGCCAGCGGGGGCGGGCCGCTGTCCTGGCAGCTCCAGATCGCGCGGTTCCTCGCGCCGGTTACCGCCGTCTACGCGCTGTTCGAGGCGGCGCGCGCCCTGTTCACCGGCGAGGTCCGGCGGTTCAGGGACCGGCGCGCGCGGGGGCACGCCATCGTCGTCGGGCAGACCGACGCCGCCGACACCGTCACCGCCGCGCTGGAAGCGGCGGGCCACCGGGTGCTGCGCACCGCGGACGCCGCCGGGCTGGGCGACGTCGGCCTCACCGGCGCGACCGTCCTGTACGCGTGCGGCGACGACACCACCGACGCGACCGCCAACGTGCTGACCGTCGCCGAGGCCGAGAGTGCCGTCCGCCGCGCGGGCAGCGGGCCCGACCGGCTGTACGCCCACGTCAGCGACCCCGACCTCGGCGTAGCGCTCCAGGCGCGGCACCTCAGCTGCGCCGAGCCGGGCGTCGACTTCTTCACGCTCTCCGTCATCGCCGCGCAGGCGCTCGCGGTGCGCGAGGTGCGGCGGATCGTGGACGGCCCGGGGGCGACCCCCGCGGTGACCCACGTGGTGGTCGTCGGCTCGGGCGAGTTCGCCAGGGCGCTCGTGGTGGGGCTGGCCCGGGAGTGGGAGCTCGCCGGGGACGGCGTGCGCCTGGTGGTCGACCTGGCGGCCGACGACGCCGGCCCGGTCGTCGAGGAGCTGCGCGCCCGATGGTCGCCCGTGGCCGAGAAGATCGAGCTGCGGGCGGCGCCTGCGCTCGGCACGGGGAGCACCGCCGTACCCGACACGGTGTACGTGTGCGATGCCGACGAGGGCGTGTCCCTGCGGGTCGCGCTCACGGCCACGAAGCTGTGGCACGGCGGCCCCGGGTCGCTGGTGCTCCTGCTCGACGGCCTGGCGGGCCTGACGGGCGCCTTCGGCACGGAGGCCTCGCGGGTGCTCGACAACCTGGACGGCCGCCTGCGCACCGTGACCATGCGCGACCTGCTCGCCGACGTCGAGCGCGAGGAGGCCCGCGCGCACGCCGACATGTACGAGCGGATCGCGCGGTCCGTGCACCACGTGTACCTGCGCAACCAGCGGGAGCGCGGCGTCGCCTGGGGCGAGGTCCCCGCGATGGTGCGCTGGGAGGACCTCACCGAGGACCTGCGGGCCTCCAACCGCGGCTGGGTCGTCGGCCTGCCCGAACGTCTGGCGCGGATGGGCGCGACGATAGCGCCGCGGGACGGGGCGCCGGAGGTGGTGTTCGAGGGCGCCGAGCTGGACAAGCTCGCCGAGGCGGAGCACGAGCTGTGGGAGTCCGTACGGGTGGCGCAGGGCTGGCGCGGCGGCCCGGTACGGGACGACGACGCCCGCGTGCACCCGATGATCGGCGTGCCGTGGTCCGAGCTGCCCGAGGACAACCGCGAGAAGGACCGCGACGTGGTGCGGCTCCTGCCCGAGATCCTCGCGGAGTTCGGGCTGGAGGTCGTGCGCTACGACGAGAGCCCGGCGCTGGTGGCGAGGAGCTGACCGGTGTCCGGTGCCTGGCAGGATGGCGGAAGCTCTCCGCGCGCGCACAGAACGTCCACGAAGACATACGCCTGAAAGGTGTGATCGATGAAGGTGTGCCTCGTCACCGGAGCCTCGTCCGGGATCGGACTGGCGACCGCGCTCGACCTGCTCGATGCGGGGTACGTGGTGTACGGCGCCGCGCGACGGGTGGAGCGGATGGACGTGATCCGTGCCGCCGGCGGGCACGTCGTCCCGCTGGACCTGCGCAACCCCGAGGACCTCGACCGGGTGGTCGACACGGTCGTCGCGGAGCAGGGGCGGATCGACGTCCTGGTGAACAACGCGGGCACGGTGCTGCACGGCGCCGTCGAGGACGTGCCGCTCGACAGGGTGCGCGACTACCTCGAGGTCAACCTGCTCGCGCCGGCCAGGCTGGCCCAGCTCGTCCTGCCGCACATGCGCGCACAGCAGTCCGGCACGATCGTCAACGTGTCGTCCATCGCCGGCGAGATCGCGCTGCCGCTCGGCTCCTGGTACTACGCGGCCAAGCACGCGCTCGAGGCACTCTCCGACACGCTCCGGATGGAGGTCGGGCAGTTCGGGATCAACGTCGTGATCATCCAGCCGGGCATCATCAAGACCGAGTTCGGCGCGCACGCCGCCGAGGAGCTCCGGGAGCTCTCCGGCGACGGTGCCTACCGGGACATGGCGAACACCATGGCGGACCGTGTCGAGAGCGGTAGCGGTCCTGACCAGCAGGGCTCGGACGGTGCGGTGGTCGCGGAGGCCGTCCGGCGGGCCGTCGAGTCCGAGCGGCCGGACACCCGCTACGCCGTCGGCATGATGGCGGAGGAGCTCCTGAGGCTCAGCCGGACGCTGCCGGATCGTGCGTTCGACGAGATGATCATGCGCTCGGTCAGGTGAGTCTGGTGCCGGGTGTGGGACTCGAACCCACATGTCCTCTCGGACAGCGCTTTTTGAGAGCGCCGCGTCTGCCTGTTCCGCCAACCCGGCTGGGTGCGCCCGTTTACGTGGCGCAGCAGACATCGAACCACACCGCTGGCCTGGGTCCCAAGCCCGGGCGCGCAACGTAGGATGTTCCCCGTGACCGACGAGAACACCGAGAAGCTTCCCCTGGATCTGCCCCCGATGATCGATGCCGAGCCGGAGGCCGCTCCCGCCAACCCCTCGCGTCGCGCCGTCGTGGCGGAGGACGAGGCGCTCATCCGGATGGACGTGGTGGAGACCCTGCGCGAGGCGGGTTTCGACGTGGTGGGTGAGGCCGGCGACGGCGAGACCGCCGTCAACCTGGCGATCGAGCTGAAGCCCGACGTCGTCGTGATGGACGTCAAGATGCCCGAGCTGGACGGCATCTCCGCCGCTGAGCGCATCGGCAAGGCGCACGCCGCGCCCGTGGTGCTGCTCACGGCGTTCTCGCAGACCGAGCTCGTCGAGCGGGCGCGTGACGCCGGCGCCATGGCGTACGTCGTCAAGCCCTTCACCCCGGCCGACCTGCTGCCCGCCGTCGAGATCGCGATCTCGCGGTACTCGCAGATCGGCGCGCTGGAGGCCGAGGTCGCCGACCTCACCGAGCGGTTCGAGACCCGCAAGCGCGTGGACCGCGCCAAGGGCCTGCTCATGACGAAGATGGGCCTGTCGGAGCCGGAGTCGTTCCGCTGGATCCAGAAGACGTCGATGGACCGCCGCCTCACCATGCGCGAGGTCGCGGACGCCGTCATCGAGCAGGTCGGCGCCTGACGTCAGGCCGCCGATCCGGTGCGGGTGAAATCTTGGTCTGCCTGTTCTGTGTCAGCAAGGTCAGGACTAGTGTCTGCGCTCAGCCGGCCCTGAAGGCTCGGCCGGACCTGAAGTTCGAACCCCAGATCCCCGGGAGGAGATAAGCGTGCGCACCGTGCCCGACATACGTCCCGCGCGCGAGGACGACCTGCCTGCCGTTGCCGCGCTGGCCGTCGAGGCGCGCGACGACTCGCCCACCGGGGCCCAGCTCGGAGCCCAGGAGACCGACCGTCTGCTGGAGCACCTCAGCGTCCTGCTCTCGGCGGGCGGCCACGTGCTGGTCGCGACGATGGACGGCCAGGTCGTCGGCGTCGTCCTCGGCCGGGTCGTGGCGGCCTACCTGTTCGCGCAGCACGCGAGCCTGTACCTCGACATGGTGTTCGTCGCGCCGCGGGCGCGCCGCCACGGCGTCGGACACGCACTGCTGCGCGCGGCCACCGATCTCGCGGCCGAGCACGAGTGCCACGACATCTACTCGGCGCCCGTCCCAGGCAACCGCGGGGTCCAGCGCTTCCTCGCCCGGCTCGGGTTCGCCCCGGCCGCGGGGCACCGCGTGGCGTCCGTCGCGGCGCTGCAGCGCCGGCTCGCGGCCGACGCCGCCCGTGACGGCGGCCGCCGGTTCGCCCGCGTCGGCATCGAGGACCTCATCGCCCGACGCCGTCGCGCCCGGTCGGTCATGGAGTCCGGGCCCATCGACATGCGCACGGTGGGTGGCGGCGCGCCGTCACGCCGCCACCCGGCGAAGGCCGGCTGAGCTCCGCTCTGCTTGTTGTCGGCTGAGCGCGCCGTTCCGCTTCGGGCGAGTGCCTCGTTCCTCGGCCCTCACCCTCCGCTGCACCTCCGGCTCTAGCCGAGGATCATGCAGGTCAGGCGGGCCGTGCAGACCCGCTTGCCGGCGTCGTCGGTGATGACGATCTCGTAGGACGCCGTCGTGCGGCCCAGGTGGATCGCCGTCGCCGTACCCGTGACGTAGCCCTCGCGGGCACCGCGGTGGTGCGTGGCGCTCACCTCGATACCGACGGTCTTCTTGCCCGGCCCGGCGTGCGCCTGCGCGGCGAGCGAGCCGAGCGTCTCGGCGAGCACCACCGAGGCGCCACCGTGCAGCAGGCCCGCGGGCTGGGTGTTGCCCTTCACCGGGATGCGCCCGACCGCGCGGTCCGGCGCGAGCTCCAGGAGCTCCATCTCCATCCGCTCGAAGAGCGTGCCCGTGGTGTCGGCGCCGGCGTACATGGCCTTCCAGTCGATTCCGGCCTCTGTGTCGGCCGCGGTGTCGGCCTCTGGGGGCGTCGCGGAAGCGCTCGTGTCAGTCATGCGGGCTATGTTGTCAGGCGTGACCTCCACCGCGCCAAGCCGTACTCCGGGCAAGCCTGCGCCAGGCCGCCCCCGTCTCCTGCTGATCGACGGCCACTCCATGGCCTACCGGGCGTTCTACGCGCTGCCCGACACCCTCGCGACCAGCTCAGGACAGATCACCAACGCCGTCTACGGCTTCACGTCGATGCTGACGAACCTGCTCCGGGACGAGCAGCCCACCCACATGGCGGTGGCGTTCGACGCGGGCCGGGTCACGTTCCGCACCGAGCGGTTCCCCGAGTACAAGGGCACGCGCGCCGCCACGCCGGACGCGTTCAAGGGGCAGGTGCCGCTCATCAAGGAGGTGCTGGACACCCTGCGCATCAGCTCGATCGAGCTCGCGGGCATCGAGGCGGACGACATCCTCGCGACCCTGGCCACGCAGGCCAGCGGCCGCCGACATGGAGGTGCTGGTGTGCTCGGGCGACCGTGACACGCTGCAGCTCGTGAACCGGGACGTCACGGTCCTGTACCCGAAGAAGGGCGTGTCCGAGCTGGCCCGCATGGACCCGGAAGCGGTCGAGGCGAAGTACGGCGTGCCGCCGGAGCGCTACCCGGACCTCGCGGCCCTCGTGGGCGAGACCAGCGACAACCTGCCGGGGGTGCCCGGCGTCGGGCCCAAGACCGCCGCCAAGTGGGTCACCGCGCACGGCGGCCTCGCCGCGCTGCTGGACGCCGCCGACGAGATCAAGGGCAAGGCCGGCGAGAGCCTGCGCGAGCACCTCGACCAGGTGCGCGTCAACCGTGAGCTCAACGCCCTGCTGACCGACGTCGAGCTGCCGCTCGGCGTGGCCGACCTCGCCCTGGAAGGCTTCGACCGCGAGGCCGTGCACCTCGTGTCGGACACCCTGCAGTTCGGCCAGCTGCGCGACCGCCTGCTCGCCGTGGACCCGGCGGCCGCGGCCGCCGAGGAGACCACCGCTGGTACCGACGTCGAGCTCGACCTGGCCGACGTCGCCCCGGGCGCCCTCGGCGCCTGGCTCGACGCCCGCACGGGACGCGTGGGCGTCGAGGTGGCCGGCAAGGCCGTGCCCGGCGGCGGGGACGCCTGGGCAGTGGCCGTGGCGCAGCCGGAGGGCGAGGCCGCCTACCTCGACCTCACGCAGCTCGGGCCCGACGACGAGAAGGCGCTCGCGGCCTGGCTCGCCGACGCGGGCGCGCCCAAGGTCCTGCACGGGGCGAAGGCCGCGGCCCACATGCTCGCCGCGCGCGGGATGGACCTCGAGGGTGTCGTGTTCGACACCGAGCTCGCGGCCTACCTGTGCTACCCCGACCAGCGCGGCTACGACCTGGGCGACCTCGCCGTGCGGCACCTCGGGCGCGAGCTCAAGGTCGCGGAGCCCGACGGCGCACAGGGCGCCCTGGACCTGTCGCTCGAGGGCGAGACCGAGGGGCAGGCGGAGGCGGTGCGCGCCCACGGCGTGGCCGAGCTGGCGACGGCCCTGGAGGGCGAGCTCGCCGACCGCGGCGCCACCCACCTGCTCGACGACGTCGAGCTGCCGCTGTCGGGCGTGCTGGCGCGGATGGAGCGCATCGGCATCGCCGCCGACACCGAGTACCTGACCGGCCTGGAGAAGCAGTTCGCCCAGGGGGTCGCCGACGCCGCGGCCGACGCTTACGCCGTGATCGACCGCGAGGTGAACCTCGGCAGCCCCAAGCAGCTGCAGGAGGTCCTGTTCGACCAGCTGGGCATGCCCAAGACCAAGAAGATCAAGACCGGGTACACGACCGACGCGGCGAGCCTGCAGGACCTGTTCGTCAAGACGGAGCACCCGTTCCTCGCGCACCTGCTGGCGCACCGCGACGTGTCGCGCCTGCGTACCACTGTTGAAGGGCTGCTCAGGTCGGTGGCGCCCGACAGCCGCATCCACACCACGTTCCAGCAGACCATCGCCGCCACGGGCCGCCTGAGCTCGACCGACCCGAACCTGCAGAACATCCCGATCCGCACGGAGGCGGGCCGGCAGATCCGCCGGGCGTTCCAGGTCGGCGCGGGCTACGAGTGCCTGCTGACCGCCGACTACAGCCAGATCGAGATGCGGATCATGGCGCACCTGTCGGGCGACGAGGGACTGATCGCCGCGTTCAACTCGGGGGAGGACCTGCACCGGTACGTGGGCTCGCGCGTGTTCGAGGTGGAGCCCGCCGACGTGACCCCCGAGATGCGCTCCAAGATCAAGGCCATGTCGTACGGCCTGGCCTACGGCCTGAGCGCGTTCGGCCTGTCGCAGCAGCTCAACATCGCCACGAGCGAGGCGCAGACCCTGATGGACGAATACTTCGAGCGGTTCGGCGGGGTGCGGGACTACCTCGCGGGAGTGGTCGAGGAGGCGCGCGCCACGGGGTACACCGCCACGATCCTCGGCCGGCGCCGGTACCTGCCGGACCTCACGAGCGACAACCGGCAGCGTCGTCAGATGGCGGAGCGCATGGCGCTCAACGCGCCCATCCAGGGCAGCGCCGCCGACATCATCAAGCTCGCGATGCTCCGCGTGCAGACCGAGCTCGACGCCCGCGGGCTCGCCTCGCGCCTGCTGCTGCAGGTGCACGACGAGCTCGTGATCGAGGTCTCGCCGGGGGAGCGCGCCGCGGCCGAGGAGGTGCTGCGCAGCGAGATGGGCGCGGCGTTCGAGCTCAACGTGCCGCTGGACGTCTCGGTAGGCACGGGCCAG
The DNA here is from genome assembly GCA_963850545.1 of uncultured Actinomycetota bacterium. GTDB lineage: Bacteria > Actinomycetota > Actinomycetes > Actinomycetales > Cellulomonadaceae > Promicromonospora. The sequence continues at coordinate 608,118 of CAWKLP010000001.1, forward strand.
ACCTGGCACGAGGCCGGCCACTGACGCGTTGAGTGCGGGATATCTGTGGGGCAGGGAGGCTCCGACCCCACAAATATCCCGCACTCAGCAGACGAGACCTCAGTCCTTCGTCGTGACGAAGACCGCCGTGCCCGGGAGGTAGCGGCCGCGTTCCGGGCCCCAGCCGCCCCAGACCTGGTCGTTCCACTCCGGCCACTCCGGTTCGACCAGGTCCAGCAGGCGCAGCCCGGCCGCGGCGACGTCGCGCACGTGGTCGCCGACCGTGCGGTGGTACTCGGCGTACAGGACGCGGCCCGCGGCGTCGGCCTCCACGTAGGGGCGGCGGTCGAAGTACGAGCGCGTGGCCGTCAGGCCGCGCGTCGTCGGGTCGTCCGGGAACGCCCACCGCAGGGGGTGGGTCACGGAGAACACCCAGCGGCCGCCGGGGCGCAGCACCCGGGCGGCCTCGCGGTGCACGCGGACGGCGTCGGGCACGAAGGGCAGGGCGCCGAACGACGTGAAGACGACGTCGAACGAGCCGTCCGCGAACGGCAGCGCCCGCGCGTCGGCCTGGACGCGCGGCACGACGACGCCCGTGGCGGCGTCGAGGCGGCCGGCGCCGGCCAGCATGCCCGCCGAGTAGTCCGTGGCGACCGCCCGCGCACCGCGGGCCGTGAGCCAGCGCGAGCAGTGTGCCGCCCCGGCCCCGACCTCCAGGACGTCCCGCCCGGCGACGTCGCCCAGCAGGCCGGCCTCCGCCTCGGTCAGGCCCTCCGGGCCCCAGCGGAACCCGGCGTCGCCGAGGAAGTCGCGGTGCTCGTCGAGGTACTCGCCGGCGTTGCTGTCCCACCAGCTCCGGGCGGCGGCGCCGTCGTCCGGCACGTCGCGGTAGCCGAAGGACACGGGCTCGTCGTTGCTCACGGTGCCATCATCCCCGCCCGCACGTATTGGTGAAGCGCGGGCTAATTACCACATACATAGCGGTAACAAAAGGGTCACGATTGGATTGCGAGTGCCCGAGTGAAATACGGAAGCAACGAAAGGGCTCCTAAGGTCAGGCGCAAACGTCTGCGCGCCGTCGTGCCCGAACCCGGACCCGCCGGTGCGCCCGAGGAAGGAGAGTGCCATGCGTCGACGCGCTACGCGCCTCGCGGGCGGCGTCACCTTGGTGACCACGCTCGCAGTAGCGCTGAGTGGTTGTGTCGCGAGCGAGCGGGACGCCGAGGGCGGCGAGGACAGCGGCAAGGACACGTTCGTGTTCGCCGCCTCCGCCGACCCGGGCTCGCTCGACCCGGCGTTCGCCAGTGACGGCGAGTCGTTCCGGGTCGCACGCCAGATGTTCGAGGGCCTCGTCGGGGTCGAGCCCGGCACCGCCGACCCCGCCCCGCTGCTCGCGGAGAGCTGGGACATCAGCGAGGACGGCCTCGAGTACACCTTCCACCTCAAGGAAGGCGTCAAGTTCCACGACGACACGGACTTCGACGGCGAAGCCGTGTGCTTCAACTTCGACCGCTGGGCGAACTGGACCGGCCTGGCCGCGTCCGAGTCGCTGTCGTACTACTACACGCACGTGTTCGGCGGGCAGGGCGAGAACGGCAAGTACGACTCCTGCGACGCCCCCGACGCCACGACCGCCGTCGTGACGCTGAAGAGCCCGCTGCCCGAGCTGGTCCCGGCGCTCTCGCTGCCGTCGTTCTCCATGCAGTCGCCTGCGGCGCTGGAGGAGTTCGGCGCGGACGAGATCGGCGGTGCCGAGGACGCCCCGGAGCTCTCCGAGTACGCCACGGCGCACCCGGTCGGCACCGGCCCGTACACGTTCCAGGAGTGGAGCGCGGGCGAGTCGATCACGCTCAGCGCGTTCGACGACTACTGGGGCGAGTTCGGCGACGTCCAGACCATCGTCTTCACCGTGATCGCCGAGGGCACCGCGCGCCGCCAGGCGCTCGAGGCCGGCGACATCGACGGCTACGACCTGGTCGCTCCGGCCGACGTCGACGCCCTCAAGGAGTCCGGCTACCAGATCCTGGACCGCGACCCCTTCAACATCCTGTACCTGGGCATGAACCAGAAGCAGAAGCCGCTCGACGACCCGCTGGTGCGCCAGGCGATCGCCCACGCGATCGACAAGGAGGCGCTGGTCGCGGCCGCGCTGCCCGAGGGCACCGAGGTCGCCACGCAGTTCGTCCCCTCGATCGTGTCGGGCTACAGCGACGACGTCGCTGCGTACGACTTCGACCAGGACAGGGCGCGGGAGCTCCTCGCGGAGGCCGGGCAGGAGAACCTCGAGCTCGAGTTCAACTACCCGACCGACGTCTCGCGGCCGTACATGCCCGACGCTGCGGCGATCTACGAGGCCATCTCGGCCGACCTCGAGGAGGTCGGCATCACGGTGACGGCGACGCCGGAGCCGTGGAGCCCCACCTACCTCGACACCATCCAGGGCGGCGCCAACCACGGGCTGCACCTGCTGGGCTGGACGGGTGACTACAACGACACCTACAACTTCATCGGCACGTTCTTCGGCGCTGAGTCGGCCGAGTGGGGCTTCAACGACCCGGACCTCTTCCAGAGCCTCGGCGACGCCCGCTACGCGCCGCTCGAGGAGCAGGAGGACCTTTACAAGGCCGCGAACGAGGCCGTGATGGAGTTCCTGCCGGGTGTGCCGCTGGCCAGCCCCGTTCCCTCGCTCGCTTTCACCGAGCAGGTCCAGGGCTACCCGGTCTCGCCGGTCCAGGACGAGGTCTACAACGTCATCACGTTCACCGAGTAGGAGAACCTGATGACATACCTAGGGTGCATCACGCCTTAGGGTGAATTGCTCAGGTCGGGGCGCGGCGCCTGCCGCGCCCCGACCGCTGTCCGTGACGTTCGAGGAAACACCCGAGGATAGGTATGCTCCGCCTCATCGTGCAGCGGCTGCTGCTCTTGATACCGCTGCTGCTAGGGCTGTCGGTGCTGTTGTTCGCGTGGGTCCGGGCCCTGCCCGGCGGCCCCGCCACCGCCCTGCTGGGCGAGCGGGCCACACCGGAGGCCATCGCCCGGATCAACACCCTGTACGGGTTCGACCAGCCGATACCCGTCCAGTACCTCAAGTACCTGACCCGCCTGCTGCAGGGTGACTTCGGCGTCTCCACGCGGACCGGCCGCCCGGTGCTGGACGAGTTCATGACGCGGTTCCCGGCGACCATCGAGCTGACCGTGGTGGCCCTGATCATCGCGATCGGCATCGGCATCCCGCTGGGCTACGTCGCGGCCCGCCGCGCCGGCTCCTTCATCGACCACTCGTCGGTGGTCGCGTCGCTGATCGGCGTGACCGTGCCGGTGTTCTTCCTCGCGTTCATCCTGAAGTACATCTTCGCCGTGGAGCTGGGCTGGTTCCCCTCCACGGGTCGGCAGGACCCCACGATGGTCGCGACCCATCCAACGAACTTCTACGTGCTGGACGGACTGCTCACCGGTGAGTGGGACGCCGCATGGGATGCGCTGGTGCACCTGATCCTGCCGGGCATCGCGCTCGGCTCCATCCCGCTCGCGATCGTGACGCGCATGACGCGCGCCGCCGTGTCCGAGGTGCAGAACGCCGACTACGTCCGCACCGCCCGCGCCAAGGGCATCAAGCCGGCGCGGCTGCGCAGCGAGCACATCCTGCGCAACTCGATGCTCCCGGTGCTGACGACGATCGGCCTGCAGGTCGGCCTGCTGCTGTCGGGTGCGGTCCTCACCGAGACGGTGTTCGCGTTCGCCGGCATCGGCTCGTTCCTCGCCGAGGCCGTGTTCAACGCCGACTACCCGGTGATGCAGGGCTTCGTCCTGATGATCGCGATCGTGTACGCCCTGGTGAATCTGCTCGTCGACGTGTCGTACGGGCTGATCGACCCCCGGCTGAGGAGGCAGCAGTGAGCGCCAACGAGCTCCCTTTGACCGACGGCGCGGCCGCCGAGCCGCTCCACACCAGCATCCACGGCGACGGGCCGGGCGGGGAGGACCACGCCGGCGAGGGCGTCTGGGCGCGTGCCTGGCGCACGCTGCGCAGGAACCCCGTGGCGATCGTCGGCTTCGTCATCGTCGCGATCTTCGTCCTGGTGGCGGTGTTCGCACCGTGGCTGGCTCCCTACGGCCCCGACGAGCTGCCGGGCCGCGCCGAGGTGCGCCCGACGGAGATCCCCGGGCCGTCGGCCGAGTACCCGCTGGGCCTGGACCGTTACGGCGGCGACGTGCTGAGCAAGCTGATCTGGGGCGCCCGCGCCTCGCTCCTGGTGGGCGTCCTGTCCACGCTGTTCGGCCTGGTCGGCGGCATGGCACTCGGCCTGCTCGCGGGCTGGTTCGGCAAGTGGGTCGACTTCGGTGCGATGCGCCTGGTGGACCTCATGCTGTCCGTGCCGTCGCTGCTCCTGGCCGTGTCGATCGCCGCGATCGCGGGCCAGTCGTCGATGTCGGTGATCATCGCCATCGCTGTGGTGCAGGTGCCGATCTTCGCCAGGCTGCTGCGTGGCTCGATGCTCGCCCAGCGTGGCCAGGACTACGTGCTGGCCGCTTCGGCGCTGGGTCTGAGCCGGCGTTCGGTGACGATGAGCCACGTGCTGCCCAACAGCGTCGGCCCCGTCATCGTGCAGGCGACGCTGACCCTCGCCACGGCGGTCATCGAGGCCGCTGCGCTCTCCTTCCTCGGCCTGGGCGGCGGCGAGCCGTCCACCGCGGAGTGGGGCCGCATGCTGGTGGCCGCGCAGCAGGAGCTCGCGGTCGCGCCGCGCCTGGCGATCCTGCCCGGTATCTGCATCGCCGTGACGGCCCTCGGCTTCACCCTCGTGGGCGAGAGCCTGCGCGAGGCCCTCGACCCCCGGAACAGGACCCGACGATGAGCGACATCGCTGACAAGAAGACAGCAGACGCCCCGGCCGACGGCCCCGTCGACGGCCCCGTCGACGCCCGAGCGGATGCCCCGGCGAAGGACGTCGTCCTGCGCGTCGAGGACCTGTGCGTCGACTTCCGGACGGAGAACGGCGCAGCGCGCGCCGTGTCGAACGCGAGCCTGACCGTCGAGCGCGGCCAGACCGTCGCGATCGTGGGGGAGTCCGGCTCCGGCAAGACCACCCTCGCCATGGCCGTGCTGGGCCTGCTGGCGAGCAACGGGTCAGTGGCCGAGGGCCACATCTGGTTCAAGGACGAGGACCTGGGCCACGTGTCCGCACAGCGCATGGCGCAGCTGCGGGGTACGGAGCTCGGCCTCGTGCCGCAGGACCCGATGACCAACCTCGACCCGATCATGCGGATCGGGCAGCAGATCGACGAGGGCCTGGTCGACAACGGCCTGCGGTCCCGCCGGGACGCGCGGACGCGCACGGTCGAGCTGCTCGACGAGGTCGGCCTGCCCGACGCCGGGCGCCGGGCGAGCCAGTACCCGCACGAGTTCTCCGGCGGCATGCGCCAGCGGGCGCTCATCGCCATGGGCCTGTCGGGCCGTCCCGCGCTCCTGGTGGCGGACGAGCCGACGTCGGCCCTGGACGTGACCGTGCAGCGCGGCATCCTGGACCAGCTCGCGGGCCTCACCGAGGACCTCGGCACCGCGGTGCTGCTCATCACGCACGACCTCGGCCTGGCGGCCGAGCGTGCCGACATCGTGGTGGTCATGTACCACGGCGAGATCGTGGAGCAGGGCCCGGCCCGCCAGGTGCTCACCGCGCCGCAGCACGACTACACCAAGCGCCTCATGGCGGCGGCCCCGTCGCTCGCCTCGCGCCGCATCGAGATCGCGCGCGAGCGCGGCCTCGAGGACGTGCTCGACGACGCCCTGCTGGCCCCCGGCGAGGAGGCGGCCGCCGAAGGCGCGTCCGACGCCGACGCGTTCGTCTCCGTCAAGGACGTGAGCAAGGTCTTCTCGATCCGCGGCAGCGGCCTGCTGTCCCGCAGCAGGGACTTCACGGCGGTGGACGGCGTGAGCCTCGACATCCCGCGCGGCTCCACCGTGGCCGTCGTGGGGGAGTCGGGCTCCGGCAAGTCGACGCTGGCGCGGATGATCCTCGACATCGAGAAGCCCACCACGGGCTCCATCACGTTCGACGGCCGCCTCGTGGGCGCAGGCGGGCTCAAGGACCAGATCGCCTACCGGCGCCGGGTGCAGCCCGTGTTCCAGGACCCGTACTCGTCGCTGGACCCGCTCTACTCGGTGTTCCGCGCGATCGAGGAGCCACTGCGCGCGCACAGCTACGGCGACGCCGCGAAGCGCCGGGCCCGCGTGGAAGAGCTCGCCGACCAGGTTGCGCTCAGCAAGGGCCAGCTGCAGCGGTTCCCCGCCGAGCTGTCCGGCGGTCAGCGCCAGCGGGTGGCGATCGCCCGCGCCCTGGCGCTGTCGCCCGAGCTCGTGGTGTGCGACGAGGCGGTCTCGGCGCTCGACGTCGTGGTCCAGGCGCAGATCCTGCAGCTGCTCGCCGGCCTGCAGGAGGAGCTGGGGCTCACCTACCTCTTCATCACCCACGACCTCGCCGTCGTGCGGCAGATCGCGGACCGCGTCCTGGTGATGCAGGAGGGCCGCGTGGTCGAGCAGGGGACCGTCGACGCGGTCTTCGACTCGCCGACCACCGACTACACGCGGGCGCTGCTCGACGCGATCCCGGGCAAGGACCTGGAGCTCGCGCTCTGAGTCCTGCCACCCGGCCGAGCGCGCCTCGGCGAACGTCGCCCAGCACCAGAATCCTGAGGCTTGCGCCACCCCGGCTCGCGTTGACCGAGGCGCTGCCACGCCACTAGGATGACTGGCGGTGCCGTGCGCCTTTTAGCGACCATCGGTACCGCAAGCAGAGCCAAACAGACCCTGTCCGTACTACGCCATGTCCGCATCGGAGCATCGAACTCAATGACCATCTCCACCCCTGCGAAGTCCGCACCCCAGGTTGCCGTCAATGACATCGGCACCGAGGAGGACTTCCTTGCTGCCATCGACGCCACCATCAAGTACTTCAACGATGGTGACATCGTCGAAGGCACGATCGTCAAGGTGGACCGCGACGAGGTCCTTCTCGACATCGGCTACAAGACCGAGGGTGTGATCCCGTCCCGGGAGCTCTCGATCAAGCACGACGTCGACCCTGGCGAAGTTGTCGCCGTCGGCGACGCCGTCGAGGCCCTGGTTCTCCAGAAGGAGGACAAGGAAGGCCGTCTGATCCTGTCCAAGAAGCGCGCGCAGTACGAGCGCGCCTGGGGCACGATCGAGAAGATCAAGGAAGAGGACGGCGTCGTCACCGGCACCGTCATCGAGGTCGTCAAGGGCGGCCTCATCCTCGACATCGGCCTGCGCGGCTTCCTCCCCGCCTCCCTCGTGGAGATGCGTCGTGTCCGCGACCTCCAGCCGTACGTCGGCAAGGAGATCGAGGCCAAGATCATCGAGCTCGACAAGAACCGGAACAACGTCGTGCTCTCGCGCCGTGCCTGGCTCGAGCAGACGCAGTCCGAGGTTCGCTCCACCTTCCTGCAGACCTTGCAGAAGGGCCAGGTGCGCCCGGGTGTCGTCTCCTCGATCGTCAACTTCGGTGCGTTCGTGGACCTCGGCGGCGTCGACGGTCTGGTGCACGTCTCCGAGCTGTCCTGGAAGCACATCGACCACCCGTCCGAGGTCGTCGAGGTGGGCCAGGAGGTCACCGTCGAGGTGCTCGACGTCGACTTCGACCGCGAGCGTGTCTCCCTGTCGCTGAAGGCGACGCAGGAGGACCCGTGGCAGACCTTCGCCCGGACGCACGCCATCGGTCAGGTCGTGCCGGGTAAGGTCACCAAGCTCGTCCCGTTCGGTGCGTTCGTGCGCGTCGAGGACGGCATCGAGGGCCTGGTCCACATCTCGGAGCTGGCCGTGCGCCACGTCGAGCTGCCGGAGCAGGTCGTCACCGTCGGTGCCGAGGTGTTCGTCAAGGTCATCGACATCGACCTGGAGCGCCGCCGCATCTCGCTGTCGCTCAAGCAGGCCAACGAGGGCGTGGACCCGGAGTCCGAGGACTTCGACCCCGCGCTGTACGGCATGGCCGCCGAGTACGACGACGCCGGGAACTACAAGTACCCGGACGGCTTCGACCCGGAGACCAACGAGTGGCTCGAGGGCTTCGAGGCTCAGCGCGAGGCGTGGGAGGCGGAGTACGCCAAGGCGCACGAGCGCTGGACCGCGCACCGCAAGCAGGTCGCCGAGGCGCTCACCGCGGACACCGAGGCGACGACCGACGCCCCGGCCGCCGCTCCGGCCAACGGTGGCGGCAGCACCACCTACTCCTCGGCTCCGGTCGAGGAGGTCGGCGGCACCCTGGCTTCGGACGAGGCGCTCGCCGCGCTCCGCGAGAAGCTCACGGGTAACTGATCTGAGCTGTCCGACGGCCCGTCGCCCCTCCGGGGGCGGCGGGCCGTCGTCTTTTTCAGCCCGCGAGTATTTCGGACCGTGGTGGCCGGGTTCGGCTCCGCACCGCGTCCGGCCCGCTGACCAGGCAAAACGCCGCCTTACGCGCCCAGGGGTATCACGGCGCACGCTGGCCAGGAGCGTCGGAGTGCTGTTGGATGACTGCCCATGAGCCGACCGGGAGCCGATGAGGCGTTGGGCGTGAGCCCGGCCGCCCTCCTCGCGCCCGAACGGGGGGTCGTGCCGCTCATGGGCCGCGGGCGGGAGCTCGCGGACCTGCGCGTGTGGGTGCGGTCGCGGGAGCCCGTGGCGCTGCGCCTGCTGTGCGGGCTCGGCGGCGTGGGCAAGACGCGCCTCGCGCTCGAGCTCGGCCGGAGGATGCGGCGCACGGGGTGGACGGTGGTCCACGTGCCGCCCGGCCAGGAGGTGGCCGCGGTAGCCGGCGTCGCCAAGGCGCGGCGCGCCCTGCTGGTCGTGGACGACGCCGGGTCGCGGCCCGGCCTGCTCGCGATGCTCGACGCCGTGGGCGACACCCGGGCACACGGCCGGCTCCGGGTCCTGTGCATCGCCCGCACCGGCGGGCAGTGGTGGCGGCGCGGGCGGTGGACCAGCACGCTCTGGGCGGGGCGGACGCCGTCGGTCACCCAGATGGCGCTGGAACCCGCCCTCGACCGGACGCTGGACGTCGCGTTCCACCCCGCGCTCGGCCTGGAGGTCGACCGCTCGGACGACGACCGCGTGCTGCTGAAGGCCTTCGTCGCCCGGTTCGCGAGGGTGCTGGGCCGGCCGGCGCCGGAGGTGCCGTTCGAGCCCGCGCCAGACCAGCGGCTGCGCGTGCTCGACCTGCACGCGGCCGCGCTGGCGGCAGTGCTCGACGGCGGGCGGGAGGCGCACGAGGCACCGGCGCTGGAGGTAGTGGACCCGGCGGGTGCGCTCGACGTCGTGCTCGATCACGAGCGTGCCGCGTGGGCGGACTCGGCTGCTGAGGCCGGGCTCGTGGCGGGGCCCGGCGGGACCGCCGAGGCCGCCCTGGCCATCGCGACGCTGCTGGGGGACACCTCCGACGACGGTGTGCGGGCCGCCCTGCGCCGCGCGGGCGTCGAACCGGCGGACGGCCGCACCGCCGAGGCCGTCGCCTGGGTGCGCGCGCACCTGCTCGGCGTCCCGCGCCTCGCGGAGCTGCTCGTGTCCCGGGTCCTGGGCGCCTCGGACGAGCTGACCGCCGCGTGCACGCGCGACCTGGAGCCGGGAGAGGCGCTCGCGGTCCTGTCGTTCGCGACGGCGATGAGCCTGGACCGGCCCGCCGCGGGACGGGACGTCACCGGGGAGCTGATCGCGGCGGCGGCGTCGGCCCTGCCGGACGAGCGGCCCGAGGACCTGGCCGGCCTGATGCGGGTGGCGCGCTGGCTGCCGCGCTCGTCGGGCCCGCTGGCCGTCCCCGTGCTGGACCGCCTCACGCACCGCGTGGCGGAGCTCGCGCGGACCGCGGGCGACGAGGCCGAACGGGGCGAGGCGCTGACCGATCTCGGCGTCGTGCTGGTCGCCGAGGGAGACCCCTCCGCGGCCGTGCCGGTGCTGCAGGAGGCGGTCGGGCTGTGGCGCGGCCTCGCCTGGGCCGACGAGGACCGCTACCGCCCCCCGCTGTGCACGGCGCTGAACAACCTGGGCCTGGGGTACTGGGCGGTCGGCAGGCACCGCGACGCCCTCGCCGTCCAGGAAGAGGTCATCGCCCTGTGCGGCTTGTTCCCGCCGGGGGACGCGCCATGGGCCGACGCCGAGCACGCGCGTGCCCTGCAGAACGCCGGGGTGTCCTACACGGAGCTCGGCCGGGTCAGCGAGATCGAGCCGGCGCAGCGCGCGTCGCTCGACATCTACCGCCGCCTCGCGGAGGGCGATCCCGTCCAGTACGAGCCGCGCGTCGCCGCCGTGCTGGGCAACTTCGAGGCCCTCACGGAGAACGGGCGGCCCGACGACGCGCTGCCCGCGAACGCGGAGGCCGTGGCGATCCGGCGCCGCCTGGCCGCGGCCCGCCCGGAGCACCTCGGGGAGCTGGCCTGGTCGCTCGGCCAGCTCGGGACCACGCTGGAGGCCCTCGGGCGGTACGAGGAGGCGGGCGCGGTGCTCGTCGAGGCGCTGGAGATCCAGCGTCGTCTCGCGAAGGAGAACGCGCGGGGCACGCGGGCGGACCTGGCCGGCGCGCTGTCCGCGCTCGGCGCCCTGTACTCGACCACGGGCCGCGCCGACGAGTCGCTCCGGCTGGAGCGCGAGGCCCTGGAGATCCGGCGCGAGCTCGCCCGTGAGCACCCCGAACGGTACCTGCACTACCTCGCGCACTCGCTGTCGAACCTCGGCGTCACGTACGCCCGGCGCGGCAGATACGACGAGGCGGTCCTGCTCGAGGAGGAGGCGCTGGGCATCCGCCGGGGGCTGGCGAGCCGGAACGCCCGGTCGCTGAAGTACCTCGCGCAGTCCCTGTCCAACCTGGGCGTGCGGTACGCGGACCTGGGCCGGTTCGAGGAGTCGCTGCGCCCCACGCAGGAGGCCGTCGACATGCTGCGCCGCCTCGTGCGTGAGCAGCCGGAGAAGTACCGCACCGGCCTCGCCGAGGCGCTCGCGAACCTGGGGGCGACCCTCCTGGACCTGGACAAGGCCGAGGACGCGCTGCGGCCCATGCGGGAGGCCGTCGCCATGCGACGGCAGCTCGCCGTCGAGCACCCGGACAAGCACCGGCCCGACCTGGCGCTCGCGGTCTCCAACCTCGCCAGCGCGCTGAGCGCGACGGGCGACAACGTCGCGGCCCTCGGGCTCGCGCGGGAGGCCGTGGAGATGCGCCGCCGGCTCGCCGCCGACCTGCCGGAGCGCTACCGGGCCGCGCTGGAGCGGTCCCGGGCGGTGCTCGCGCGGGTCGAGGCGGCGATCCGGAACCCGTCGTCAGCGCGGCAGCCGGGCACCGTGTAGCCGGGCAACGTGTAGCCGGGCACGGCGCGGCTGGGCGCGGCGTGGCCAGGTGTTCCGGTGGTCAGGCGTGCTGCGGGTGCTCGTGGGCGGGGTGCGTGTGCGGCTCCACCTGGAACGTCGAGTGCTCCACCGAGATGTCGAAGTGCTCGGCGACGCACTCCTGCAGCTGGTCCAGGATGCGGGCCGCGTGGCCGTCGGTGAAGCAGTCGGAGCGCACCACGACGTGGGCGCTCAGCACGGGCAGGCCCGTGGCGATCAGGGACGCGTGCATGTCGTGCACGTCCTCGACGTGGTCGAGCTTCAGCAGGTGGGCGCGGACCTCGTCGAGGTCCAGGCCCGGCGGTGACGACTCCAGGAGCACCGAGACGGTCTCGCGCAGCAGCCGGAGCGCCCGCGGGAGGATCAGGGCGCCGATGAACAGCCCCGCGACGACGTCGGCCTGCTGCCAGCCCGTCAGCGTGATGACCACCGCCGCGACCACCACCGCGAGCGACCCCAGCGCGTCGTTCACGACCTCGAGGAATGCGGCACGCAGGTTGAGGTTCGCCGACCGCCGCCCGGCGAGGACCGCCATCGCGGCGAGGTTTCCGACCAGGCCGATCACCCCGAAGACGACCAGCTCCGGGCCGGGCACGTCGGGCGGGGACGCGAGCCGCGTGATGCCCTCCACCAGGACGTAGACGCCGACGGCCAGCAGCACGCCTGCCTGGGCGAGCGCCGCGATCACCTCGGCCCGGCGGTAGCCCCAGGTGCGCCGGGCCGACGGCGGACGCTCCACCAGGTGTGCCGCGAACAGGGCCATCGCGAGACCGGCGGCGTCGGTCAGCAGGTGGACGGTGTCGACCAGGAGGGCGAGGCTGCCCGTGAGCAGCGCGCCGGCGACCTGGGCGAGCAGCACCGCCGCCGTGATCGTGAACGCGGCGGTCAGGCGGCCGCGGTGGCCGTCCGGCAGGTGATGGTCGTGGGAGTCCACGAGGCAATCCTCCCGCAGAGGTCGGCGGCTCGCTGTGGTGTCCGCCGTCGTTCCGTTGTAACGTTCTTCCTGCGAGGGGCAGTAGCCCCGAGAAGTGAGCCCGGGAGCCCGCCCTTTCGACGGGTAACCCGGGCTTCGCGCTGTCACGAGCCATCGACGTCGATGATCTCCGTAACGGCAATACGCATTTGTCGCGCCACTCTCCGCCACGCTGCCAGCACCACGCAATGGCATCAGGCACCCACAGGAGTGGGTCGCTGTGCCGGTCTGCGTGGTCGTAGCGGATCGATGTCTTGGCCAGTTCCTGGAACAACCAGCGCCGGTCGAGTCTCTCCAGGCTTTCATCTCGATCGAGCGTGACGGAGTGTGCGTCAATCGAGCGGGCGAGACTCGCGGTGACGCGGATGCACTCTTGCCTCGGGTTGTTTCCCTTGGACGAGTGGGCGCGGACAATGACCGCCATTACCTCGTGCTCGAGCAGGACTTTGATGACCGCGTTGCGTTGGGCGTCGGTCGTCCCGTTGAGGTGAATGCTCCGACGTCCGCGTGCGCGTAGGGCTCGCAGGGCTGAGCGAAGCGCGTGAGCGGAGCGGGTTGGGATGAAGGCAACTGCAAGGATGTAGCCACGTGCCTTGGACTCGTCCACGTAGATCATCGCGCTTCGGGGGAGCACCCGTGTTCCGTTCCGGTTGGTCGGTGGCTGCTTCACGGTGCTCCTGTCCGTGGTCGGAGTACGCAAGAAGGTGGGTCCCCAATGGGACGCCACCTTCGAGGTCTAGACGGCTAGGTTGGTGTCGGGCCCGTCGGGGCGCATGCCGAGGCAGATCGCTTTCCGGGCCCGGCACTCTGGACCGGCTTGCTCGGGTCACGCCGACTCCGCGAACTGGGTGCGGTACAGATCGGCGTACAGGCCGCCCGCGGCGATCAGCTCGGCGTGCGTGCCGGACTGGGCCACGCGGCCGTCGTCGAGCACCACAATTCGATCCGCCGCGCGGACCGTGGACAGCCGGTGCGCGATGACCAGGGACGTCCGCCCGGTCAGGGCCTGGTCGAGCGCCACCTGCACCGCGGCCTCCGACTCGGAGTCGAGGTGCGCCGTCGCCTCGTCGAGCACCACGACGTCGGGCGCCCTCAGGAGCAGCCGCGCGATCGCGAGGCGCTGCCGCTCGCCGCCCGACAGCCGGTAGCCGCGGTCGCCCACCACGGTCTCCAGCCCGTCGGGCAGCCGGTCGACCAGGTCCCAGATGCGCGCCTGGCGCAGCACCCGCTCCAGGTCGGCGTCCGTCGCCTCCGCCCGGACGAACCGCAGGTTCGCCGCGACCGTGTCGTGGAACAGGTGCGCGTCCTGCGAGACGACGCCGACGGTCGCCCGCAGCGACGCGAACGTCACGTCGCGCAGGTCGGTCCCGGCGATGCGCACGGCGCCCGACGTCGGGTCGTACATGCGGCTGACGAGCTGCGACACCGTGGTCTTGCCCGCCCCGGACGGGCCGACGAGCGCCACCATCGATCCGGCGGGCACCTCGAAGGAGACGTCGTGCAGCGTGTCCGTCGTCGGGTCCTTGCGCTGTCCGGCCACAGACTCCAGGGACGCGAGCGACACGTCCCCGGCCCGCGGGTACCGGAACGTCACGCCCGCCAGCGAGACCGAGGCACCCCGGACGGCGACGGCGGCGCGCAGGTCGACGGCGTCCGGCTTCTCGGCCACCGACGGCTCCAGGTCCAGCACCTCCAGCACCCGCTCGAACGAGACGAGCGCCGTCATCACGTCCACCTGGACGTTCGCCATCGCCGTCAGCGGCCCGTACAGGCGCGTGAGGTACGTGGCGAGCGCGACGACGGTGCCGACCGTGAGCTCGCCCGCGATCGCCTGCAGGCCGCCCATGCCGTAGACGCCCGCAACGGCCAGGGATGCGATGGTGGACAGGCCCACCCGGAACCAGGTCCCGAACAGGGCAGTCCGGACGCCAAGGTCGCGGCGCTCGCGGGCGGGTCCCGCGAACCGCTCGGACTCGGCGGCCGGGTCGCCGAAGACCTTCACGAGGTGGGCGCCGGCCACGTTGAACCGCTCGTTCATGACCTGGCCCAGGTCGGCGTCGACCTCCATGCCGCGACGGGTCAGGGTGGCGAGCTTGCGGCCGAACCAGCGCGCGGGGAACACGAACAGCGGAACCAGCACGAGGGCGCCGAGCGTGAGCTCCCACGACATGGTGAACATCGCCGCGAGCGTGAACGCGATGGTGAGCGTGTTGGAGACCACGGTCTGCAGGGTCGAGGTGAACGCGCGCTGCGCCCCGAGCACGTCGCCGTTGAGGCGCTGCACGAGGGCGCCGGTGCGTGCCCGGGAGAAGAACGCGAGCGGCATGCGCTGGACGTGGTCGAACACGGCGACCCGCAGGTCGAGGATGAGTCCCTCGCCGACCTGGGACGAGACGAGCCGGTCCGCCACGGACAGCCCGGCGGCCAGGATGGCGAGCAGTCCCGCGGCGCCCGCCAGCAGGACGACGAGGCGTGTGTCGCCGTCGACGATGCCGTCGTCGATGATCCGCTGGAACAGCAGCGGCGTGGCCGCGCCCGCCGCGGCCTCCAGGGCCAGGATCAGCACGAACAGGATGAGCCGGCCCCGGTACGGCCGGGCGAAACCGACGATGCGCCGCAGCGTGGACCACCCCAGGCGCTGCTGTGTGACGGAGCCGTCCTGCGTAAACGACCGCATCGCACGGCCGCCGCCCATGCTCCCGCCGCCTCCGTGCATGCTCACCATCGAATCGTCCCACGGGGCCCGGTCGCCGGCGGCCATGGGGCCTCCGGCGCATGCGGGCGGATGTAAACAGCGGGTTAACGGTGAGCGGCCTGGACCACAGGGGTGTTTCGTGTTCTCCGCCGCCCGTGATAGAAACCCTTGATCGGGCGTCTACGCAGGTCGCCCCATATTTCGATGGAAGATCTGATGAATATCGACGGCTGGAGGGCCATGCCTGACCTGGAACCGCAGCGGAGCGGGGGCCGGGTGGCCCTGGTGGACCTGACCGGTGCCGAGGACATGACTGCGGCACTGCGCGAGCTGCAAGCCCAGTGGGGGCCCGTGGCCCCCGTGGACCTGGAGCCGGGCGTGCCGGGCTGGCTCGTGCTGGGCCACTCCGAGGTCATGGAGGTGATGCGCACCGAGAGCATCTTCGCCCGGAACCCACGGCACTGGAGAGAGCAGCTGCCGCTGGAGTCGAACCTGCACGCCATCCTGTCCCCGACCGGACGGCGGAACCTGTACTTCGAGGACGGCGCGGAGCACCGGCGGCTGCGGCTCCCGGTGGACGAGGCGTTCTCGAACATGGACGAGGTGCGCACCGCAGCCCTCGTGCGTGGCGTCTGCGACGGGCTCATCGACGCGTTCGCCGCCCGGGGAAGCGCCGAGCTGATCGGCGAGTACGCGGCGGCGGTGTCGTTCCTGGCCGTGTCGGGCATGTTCGGGTTCGACCAGCAGCAGGGGATCGCTCTGCTGCAGTGCGCGAGCGAGATCTTCGGGCACGGGGGCGACCCCGTGACGGCCCTGGAGAGGATGGACCGGATCGTGATGGACCACGTCATCGCGACGCGGGCGAATCCCGGGCCGAACCTGACCGCCGAGTTCATCGAGCACCCGAACTTCGAGGACGACATCGAGATCGCGCACACCATGGTGATCGCGATCTGCGCCGCGAACGAGATGCTCATCACCTGGATCGCCGCCACGCTGCGCCGCATGCTCACCGACCCCCGGTACACCGGCCGTGTCACGGGCGTGCGCCGCGGTCTGGACGACGCGATGGACGAGACGCTGTGGAGCGAGCCGCCCGTCGCGAACCTGCCGGCCAGGTACGCCGTCACCGACTGCACGCTCGGCCAGGCGCAGATCAAGGCCGGGGACGCGCTGGTGATGGGCGTGGCCGCGGCGAACAACGACCCGCGCGTGCGCACGGCGGACGACCTGTTCGAGGCGGGCAACCAGTCGCACCTGTCGTTCGGCGTCGGGCCGCACGCCTGTCCCGCCAAGCGCCCGGGGCGGCTCCTGGTGAAGATCGCCGTGGAGAGCCTCATGAAGCGGCTGGACCTGCGGCTGACCGACCCCGAGGTGACGTGGGCGCCGTCGCCGTGGTCGCGCTACCCCGCCGTGCTGCCGGTGGCCTTCACCCCGGAGCGCACGGCGGCCCGCACGCCTGCCCGCGTCTGACCTGCCCCTGACCCGCCTCCGGCCCGCGCCCCTGACTCACGTCCGACAGGCGCAGGCCGGAGGGGGCAGGATGGTCCCATGTTCCGCATCGGACTGACCGGAGGGATCGCGGCCGGCAAGTCGGTCGCGACAGCGCGCCTGGCCGAGCTCGGCGCCGTCGTCGTCGA
This sequence comes from uncultured Actinomycetota bacterium, assembly GCA_963850545.1. Taxonomy (GTDB): domain Bacteria; phylum Actinomycetota; class Actinomycetes; order Actinomycetales; family Cellulomonadaceae; genus Promicromonospora. The sequence goes on from CAWKLP010000001.1 coordinate 624,770, forward strand.
CCACGACCTGCTGGCCAGGGAGGCGGTCGCGCCCGGCACGGTCGGCCTGGCCGAGATCGTCGAGGCGTTCGGCGACGCCGTCCTGGCGGAGGACGGCAGCCTCGACCGGCCCGGCCTCGGGGCACTGGTGTTCGCCGACGCCGCCGCCCGCAGCCGCCTGAACGACATAGTGCACCCCGAGGTGCGCCGGCTGTCGGCGGAACGGGAGGCCAAGGCGGCCGCCGCGGACCGGGCCGCCGTCGTCGTGCACGACATCCCGCTGCTCGTGGAGACCGGGCAGGCCGGTCATTTCCACCTCCTGGTCGTGGTGCACACGCCCGCCGAGCAGCGGGTGTCTCGCCTCGTGGAGGTACGCGGGCTGAGCGAGGACGCCGCGCGCGCCCGCGTCGCCGCGCAGGCCACGGACGGCGAGCGGCTCGCCGCGGCGGACGTCACGCTCGACGGGTCGGGGAGCGAGGACGACCTTCGTGCCCAGGTAGATACCCTGTGGCAGCGCGTGGCCGGAGAGGTCGCGCAGGAGGCCGAGGCGGACTCCGTGTGATCGGGCCGGGCCCGGGTCAGGAGAGTGCGCGATGAAGGTCTTGGTCACGGGGTTCGAGCCGTTCGGCGGTGACCCCGTCAACGCGTCCGCCGAGGCGGTCGAGGCCCTCGCCGCGAGCTGGGCCGGGCCCGACGACCTGGTCGACGCCGTGCTCCCCGTGGTGTTCGACGACGTCCGCTCAGCGGACGGCCCGCTGCTGCGGCTCCTGGACGAGCACGAGCCGGACGTCGTCGTCGCCGTTGGCCTGGCCGCCGGCAGCACCGAGGTCCGGCTCGAGCGGGTGGCGATCAACCTCATGGACGCGCGGATACCCGACAACGGCGGCGCGCAGCCCGTCGACGCGGCAGTGGCCGACGGCGGCCCCGCAGCCCGGTTCACCACCCTGCCGGTCAAGGCCGCTGCCGCCGCCGTACGCGAGGCGGGCATCCCCGCGGGCGTCTCGTACAGCGCGGGGACCTTCGTCTGCAACGCGGTCTTCTACGTCCTGCAGCACACGCTGGTGGAGCGGCCGGGCGTGCTCTCGGGCTTCGTCCACGTGCCGCGCACCACGGAGGAGGTAGGGGGAGAGGCGACGGCCTCCGCGCTGTCCGACGGCGGCGAGCCGCACCTCCCGCGGGAGACGCTCGCCCGCGCCCTGGAGATCGTGGTGCGCACGGCGCTCGCGGCGGCCCGCGGCGAGGTGGTGGAGCCGGCCGTGGCGGCAGGGACGCTGCACTGAGTCGAGCTCGCGCGCCGGAGTGTCAGTGGTCGGCCGTACGGTAGTGGCATGCGACCCGTGACCGACCTGCAGCGCACGGTGGCCCCGTTCGAGGTCATCTCCGAGTACCAGCCCGCCGGCGACCAGCCGACGGCGATCGCCGAGCTCACCGAACGCGTCCAGGCGGGCGAGAAAGACGTGGTGCTGCTCGGCGCCACGGGTACGGGCAAGTCGGCGACGACTGCCTGGCTCGTCGAGAAGCTGCAGCGCCCGACCCTCGTCATGGCGCCCAACAAGACGCTCGCCGCGCAGCTCGCCACGGAGTTCCGGGAGCTGCTGCCGAACAACGCGGTCGAGTACTTCGTGTCGTACTACGACTACTACCAGCCCGAGGCGTACATCGCGCAGACGGACACCTACATCGAGAAGGACTCCTCGATCAACGACGAGGTGGAGCGGCTGCGGCACTCGGCCACCTCGTCGCTGCTGACGCGGCGCGACGTCATAGTGGTCGCCTCGGTGTCGTGCATCTACGGCCTGGGCACGCCGCAGGAGTACGTGGACCGCATGGTCCGGCTCGACGTCGGCGACGTCGTGGACCGCGACCAGCTGCTGCGCCAGTTCGTGACCATGCAGTACACGCGCAACGACATGTCGTTCACGCGCGGCACGTTCCGGGTGCGCGGCGACACCGTGGAGATCATCCCGGTGTACGAGGAGCTCGCGATCCGGATCGAGATGTTCGGCGACGAGATCGAGTCGATCCAGACGCTGCACCCGCTGACGGGCGACGTGGTCCGCAGCGAGCAGTCGATCTACGTGTTCCCGGCCACGCACTACGTGGCGGGCCCGGAGCGCATGGAGCGCGCCATCGGTGGCATCGAGAAGGAGCTCGAGGACCGGCTGGCCGAGCTGGAGAAGCAGGGCAAGCTGCTGGAGGCGCAGCGACTGCGCATGCGCACCACCTACGACATCGAGATGATGCGCTCGATCGGCACCTGCGCCGGCATCGAGAACTACTCGATGCACATCGACGGCCGCGATCCCGGCACCGCGCCCAACACGCTGCTCGACTACTTCCCCGAGGACTTCCTGCTCGTCATCGACGAGTCCCACCAGACGGTGCCGCAGATCGGCGCCATGTTCGAGGGTGACGCCTCCCGCAAGCGCGCGCTCGTGGACCACGGCTTCCGCCTGCCGAGCGCCATGGACAACCGCCCGCTGAAGTGGGAGGAGTTCACCGAGCGCATCGGGCAGACGGTCTACCTGTCGGCCACCCCCGGCGACTACGAGCGCTCGCTGTCCGACGGCGTCGTCGAGCAGGTCATCCGCCCCACCGGCCTGGTGGACCCCGAGGTGGTCGTGAAGTCGACGACCGGGCAGATCGACGACCTGCTGGGCGAGATCCGCGACCGGGTGGAGCGCAACGAGCGCGTGCTGGTGACCACGCTGACCAAGAAGATGGCCGAGGATCTCACGGACTACTTCCTGGAACGCAACGTGCGGGTGCGCTACCTGCACTCCGACGTGGACACGCTGCGCCGCGTCGAGCTGCTGCGCGAGCTGCGGCTCGGCGAGTACGACGTGCTCGTGGGCATCAACCTGCTCCGTGAGGGCCTGGACCTGCCCGAGGTGTCGCTGGTGGCGATCCTCGACGCCGACAAGGAGGGCTTCCTGCGGTCCGGGCGGTCCCTGATCCAGACCATCGGCCGCGCGGCTCGTAACGTGTCCGGCCAGGTGCACATGTACGCGGACAAGATCACTCCGGCCATGCGCATGGCGATCGACGAGACCACCCGGCGTCGCGAGAAGCAGATCGCGTACAACACCGAGCGCGGGCTCGACCCCCAGCCGCTGCGCAAGAAGATCGCTGACGTCACGGACATGCTCGCCCGCGAGGACCTGGACACCCAGGAGCTGCTGGCCGGCGGGTACCGGAACAACCGCAAGGCGAAGGGCGAGGGCCGGGGCGCCCGGGTGCCGGGCACGCCCAAGGAGGCAGCGACGTCGGGCAACCGGCTGGCTGGTGCCGCGGCGAGCGAGCTCGCAGAGCTCATCCAGGAGCTGACCGACCAGATGCACGCGGCAGCCGCGGAGCTGCAGTTCGAGGTCGCGGCGCGGCTGCGCGACGAGATCTCGGGGCTGAAGAAGGAGCTGCGGCAGATGCAGGCCGCGACGGCGTAGCCGCGGGCCGAGCCCGCAGCACGCCCAAGCACTGAGGGTCGAGTTCATCCTTGACCCGTTCGCGACGGCCGGTGGACCCTGATCCCGCAGGGTGCAGGGATGTCCGGGAGCGTGGCAGGCCAGGAGGCCGGGATGCGGGCACTGACGCAGGACAGGTACGGCTGGGACGCCCTCGAGGTGCGAGAAGTCCCTGATCCGGTCCCCGGCGACGGGCAGGTGCTGGTCCGGGTGCACGCGGCCGGCGTCAACCCGTACGACTGGCACTTCGCCGCCGGGCAGCCCCTGATCGCGCGCCCGATGGTCGGTGGGTTCACCGGTCCGCGGCCGCGGGTCCGGGGCGCCGACCTTGCGGGCGTCGTGGTCGCGATCGGCCCGGACGTGACCGCGTTCGCACCGGGCGACGAGGTGTTCGGGTTCGGCACCGGCGGCACGTTCGCGGAGCTGGCGCTCGCGGCCGTCGGCAGCATCGCCCGCCGGCCACTCGATCTCGCGCCCGTCGAGGCAGCGGCGATGCCGATGGCAGCGGTCACAGCACTGCAGTTCCTTCGTGCCGCGGAGCTCACGGCCGGGCAGCGCATCGCGATCACCGGCGCGGGCGGCGGGATCGGCCACTTCGCGGTGCAGATCGCCGCCGCGTGGGGCGCGCACGTGACCGGCGTGTGCGGTCCGCGCAATGTCTCGATGGTGCGCGAGCTCGGCGCCTCCGACGTGGTCGACTACACGAGCGAGGACTTCACCGCCGGCGAGCGGCGCTTCGACGTCGTCTTCACGAACGCCGGCCGGTACCCGATGCGGGCGCTCGGGCGCGTGGTGGTGCCCGGCGGGGTGATCCTCGCCAACGACGGCAGCAAGGACGGCCTGCTCGGCTCCATGCCCGACCTGGTGACGGTGTCGCTGGCGTCGAGGTTCCGCCCGTACCGGGCGGTGAACGTCACGTCGACCGAGAGCGGCGAGGACCTCGTCGTGCTGGACGGGATGGTGGCCGACGGCGTGCTGCTGCCCATCGTGAGCGCGACGTACCCCCTCGAACGCGCCGTCGAGGCGATCAAGCAGGTGGCCGGACACGGGCACGTACGCGGCAAGCTGGTGGTCACGCTCGTCTGACAAGCGGTGCTCCGGACAGTTCCGGACGTCACGTTCGGGAACAAACGTGGCGTCCCGTATGCTTCCCCCGTTGGAGGGGAGTACCTCGAAACGGCTTGGTCGTCATCACAGCTGCCGATGACGTCAGCTCGGCCTGGCCGGCTCGTCGTGCACCATCACCTGGTTTCAGCCAGGCTGGTGTTCGGGGCGAGCGAGGAAGACCTCCGGTGCCCTGCTGTACACACCGGAGGCTCGATGCTGTCGCGCGTTCCTCCCCGTTCCGGAAGGAAACAATGGTCCACGAACTTCCCGTGACCTTCGAGGTGATCTCGCTAGCGGCGATGCTCGTCCTGCTGATCGCCGATCTCCTCATCGTCGGACGCCGCCCGCACGTCCCATCGATGAAGGAGAGCGCCATCTGGGTGGGCTTCTACGTGGGCCTGGCGGTGATCTTCGGTGCGATCGTCTGGGGCGTCGGCGGTGTCACCCCGGCCGCGGAGTTCTACGCCGGCTGGCTCATGGAGTACTCCCTGAGCGTCGACAACCTCTTCGTGTTCGTCATCATCATGGCCCGGTTCGCGGTGCCGCGTGAGCAGCAGCAGCGTGTGCTGATGGTCGGCATCATCATGGCGCTGATCTTCCGTGCCGCGTTCATCCTCGCGGGTGCGGCCCTGATCGAGCAGTTCACCTGGCTCTTCTACATCTTCGGCGCGTTCCTCATCTACACGGCGATCCAGCAGGCGATGCCCGAGTCGCCGGAGGAGCACGACGACTACAAGGAGAACGCGCTCATCCGGATGATGCGGCGGGTCCTGCCGCTGCACCACCAGTACAACGGCGCGAAGCTGACCACCACCATCGACGGCCGCAGGCTCTTCACGCCGATGATCATCGTCTTCCTGGCGATCGGCTCGACGGACGTCCTGTTCGCGGTCGACTCGATCCCGGCGATCTTCGGTATCACGAGGGACCCGTTCATCGTGTTCGCCACCAACCTGTTCGCGCTGATGGGCCTGCGCCAGCTCTACTTCTTGCTGGGTGGTCTGCTCGACCGGCTGGTGTACCTGCCCCTGGCGCTCTCGGCCATCCTCGGCTTCATCGGCATCAAGCTGATCCTCGAGGCGCTGCACACCAACTCGATCCCGTGGATCAACGGCGGCGAGGGCTTCGAGTGGGCCCCCGAGATCCCGATCTGGCTGTCGCTCACGGTGATCGTCGTGTCGCTCGTGGTCGGCACCGTGGCGAGCCTCATGAAATCGGCCCACGACGCGCGGATCGAGGCCCAGGAGGAGGCCAAGCAGGAAGCGTCGGAGGAGGCCTCGGAGGAGGCGTCGGAGGACGTGTCGAAGTAAGGCCCTGACCAGGCACCGACAGCAGTACGGCAGGCCGGCGGCCGCGTCCACGAGAGTGGGCGCGGCCGCCGGTCCGCCGTACTGCTGTCGGTGGCGGCCGGAGGCGGCCGGCGTCGCCGTCCTCGGCCGGGACTGTCGGGGGTCGTGGGCCGCCGGTGAGCGTTGACACGGCGGCCACCTGCGGGTGAACTTGCCTGTGGCCCGGCAGGGTGACCGGTCGGACCGGCAGCGATCCACTCAGGCAAGGAGGCCTGCACGTGATCCGAACGCGCATCCTGACCCCACTCATCTCTGTGCTCACGTCAGTCACCGCGGCAGCCGCGCTGGTGCTCGCCGGGCTGCCCGCGACGGCCGCGCCGCCGCCGTCGCCGTCGCCGGACGAGCGGGCGGCCGCCGCCTTCGAGAAGCTGCCGCTGACCCCCACGCCGCCCCTGGGGTGGAACTCGTGGAACAAGTTCGGGTGCGACATCGACGAGGAGCTGATCCGCGAGACCGCCGACGCCATGGTGGCCTCCGGCATGGCGGACGCCGGCTACGAGTACGTCAACATCGACGACTGCTGGATGGCGCCCGAACGCGATGCCGACGGCAACCTCCAGGCGGACCCCGTGCGCTTCCCGAGCGGCATCGCGGCCGTCGCCGACTACGTCCATGCCAAGGGCCTGAAGCTCGGCATCTACTCGTCGGCGGGGACGGCCACGTGCCAGCACCTGCCGGCCAGCCTCGACCACGAGGAGGCGGACGCCGCGAAGTTCGCCGAGTGGGGCGTCGACCTGCTCAAGTACGACAACTGCAACAACGAGGGCCGCCCCGCGCTCGAGCGGTACACCGCGATGGCGGAGGCGCTGCTGGCTACGGGCCGGCCGATCGTGCTGTCGATCTGCGAGTGGGGTGAGAGCAAGCCGTGGGAGAGCTTCGGCCCGGAGCTGGGGCACCTCTGGCGCACCACCGGCGACATCTCCGACAACTGGGGGAGCGTCACCTCGATCCTCGACCAGCAGGTCGGCCTGGAGGCGTACTCGGGCCCCAACGCCTGGAACGACCCCGACATGCTCGAGGTCGGCAACGGCGGCATGACCCCCGACGAGTACCGCTCGCACATGGCCCTGTGGTCGGTCATGAACGCCCCGCTCATCGCGGGCAACGACCTGCGCGACATGGACGCCGAGACCCTGGGCATGCTCACCGACCCCGAGGTCCTCGCGGTCAACCAGGACTGGGCGGGCGTGCAGGGCCACCGGGTCGCGGACGACGGCGACGTCGAGGTCTGGGCCAAGCCCCTGTCCGACGGCGGCGTCGCGGCAGTGCTGCTCAACCGCTCCGACCGGGCGGGCACGGTCTCGACCACTGCCGAAGCGCTCGGCCTGGACGACGCGGCCGCGTACGCCGTCCGCGACCTGTGGGACGGCGGCGTGACCGAGACGCGCGGCGAGATCCGGGGCTCGGTCCCGGCGCACGGCTCGCTCTACGTCGAGGTGACGCCGGCGCGGCCGGGCCACGCCGACCCGCTGGTCTCGGCGGAGGTCACCACGGAGACCGAGTCCGGCACCGGGTACCTCGACCCGGGCACGTCGTTCGAGGCGTCGGCGACCGTGACCAACCACGGCACCACGCCCGCGACCGAGCTGTCCTGGGACCTGGCGGTGCCGGACGGGTGGGCTGCGCAGGAGGTCGACGTGCCGGACGCCGACGCGCTGCCCGCGGGCCGCTCGCTCACCGCCACGTGGCGGGTCACCGCGGCCGACGACGCCGCCACCGGCCTGCACGAGCTGACCGGCTCCCTCGGGTACACCACCGAGCTCGGCACCGTGACGGCGGTGGCCGGGTACGGGAGCGTGCGGGTGGCGGTGCCGCCGTCGGGCACTGGGTGGCTCAGCGACCTGGACCCGGTGAGCGCACACGTCGGCTGGGGCGAGCTGGGCCTGGACGAGTCCGTGGACGGCAACCCGATAACGATCGGCGGGGTGGTCTACGACAAGGGCCTTGCCGCGCACGCGGCCTCCGAGATCGTGTACTACCTCGGCGGTCAGTGCACGCGGTTCACCGCCGACGTCGGCGTCGACGACGAGGTGGGTGACCTCGGGACGGTCACCTTCACCGTGGTGGGCGACGGCGCGGTGCTCGCCGAGTCCGGCCAGCTGACCGGTGCGGACGGCGCGGTGCCGCTCGACGTCGACACCACTGGCGTGACCGAGCTGGTGCTGCGGGCCGGTGACGCGGACGGGTCGATCAACTACGACCACTCGACATGGGCGGTGCCGGAGCTCACCTGCGCGTGAGCCGGCCGGACCCGACGACGGCGGGCGTGCGCACCCGGGTGCGCACGCCCGCCGTCGTCCGTCTCGGGCCGTGTCCGGCTACTCGGCCAGGCCGCCGATCACGACGTCCCACCCGCGCACCGTGCGCTCGGCGATGAGGCCGCGGGTCGCGAACGGGTCGGCGTCGAGCAGGGTCTCGACGGCCTGCACCGACTCCGCCTCCACGATGATCAGCGCGGCGCCGCCGTCGTCCACCGGACCCGAGGCGCGGACGATGCCGTCCGCGTTGAGGCCGAGCAGGAAGTCACGGTGGCTGGGGCGGACCTCGTCACGGGTCGGGACGTCGTCGGTGTAGGTGTAGCTCACTGCGAAGATGCTCATGGGCTCCAGCCTGCCATCCGCCCGGTGCGGCCGGTTAATTCTTGATGAAGTTGCTCGTCACAGACCACCCCCACCCCCACACTCAGAGCATGGATGCACGCGAGAACCACTTCGACCTCGTCGTGATCGGCTCTGGGCCGGGCGGCCAGAAGGCTGCGATCGGCGCCGCCAAGCTCGGCAAGCGGGTTGCGGTGGTGGAACGGCGCGACATGGTCGGCGGGGTCAGTCTCCACACCGGCACGATCCCGTCCAAGACGCTGCGCGAGGCGGTCCTTTACCTGACGGGCCTGCAGATGCGGGACGTGTACGGATCCAGCTACCGGCTCAAGGAGCACATCACCGTCCAGGACCTGCTGGCCCGTCTGCAGCACGTCATCGGGCGCGAGCTCGAGGTCGTGCGCAACCAGCTCGCCCGCAACCACGTCGAGACGGTGGTCGGCAGCGCCCGGTTCGCCGGACCGCACGACATCGAGGTGACGGACGCCGAGGGCGACGTCGTTAGGAGACTGACCGCCGACAAGATTGTCATCGCGGTCGGCACCCGGCCCGCGCGCCCCGCGAACATCGCGTTCGACGGCGTCCGCGTGGTCGACTCCGACGGGATCCTCGACATGACCGAGGTGCCCCGGACGATGGTCGTGGTGGGCGCCGGCGTGATCGGCATCGAGTACGCGTCGGTCTTCGCCGCGCTCGGCACGCGGGTCACGGTCGTCGAGGTGCGCGACAAGATCCTCGACTTCTGCGACTCCGAGGTCGTCGAGGCGCTCAAGTTCCAGCTGCGCGACCTGTCGGTCACGTTCCGGCTGGGAGAGGCAGTCGAGTCCGTGACCGCCGGAGAGGGCGGGACCGTCACCGCCCTGGCCTCCGGCAAGCGGATCCCGGCCGACTGCGTCCTCTACTCCGCCGGCAGGCAGGGCTCCACCGACAGCCTCGACCTCGCCGCGGCCGGGCTCGAGGCGGACAAGCGCGGGCGGCTCCGGGTCGACAAGCAGTTCCGGACCGACGTCGAGCACATCTACGCCGTCGGCGACGTCATCGGGTTCCCGGCGCTCGCGGCGACCTCGCAGGAGCAGGGGCGGCTCGCGGCGTACCACGCGTTCGACGAGCCGGTCTCCTCGATCCTGGACCTGCAGCCCATCGGGATCTACACGATCCCCGAGATCTCCTACTGCGGGGACACCGAGGACCAGCTCACCACGGCCGGCATCCCGTACGAGGTGGGGGTCGCGCGCTACCGCGAGCTGGCGCGCGGGCAGATCGTGGGCGACTCCTACGGGATGCTCAAGCTGCTGGTCTCCACCGAGGACCGCAAGGTGCTGGGCGTGCACGTGTTCGGGACCGGTGCCACGGAGATCATCCACATCGGGCAGGCGATCATGACCACGGGCGGCACCGTGGACCACCTGGTCGACACCGTGTTCAACTACCCGACGCTCTCGGAGGCGTACAAGGTCGCGGCCCTGGACGCGACCAACAAGATGCGGGACGTGGAGCGGTTCGGGCTCTGACGGCGGCGGCTTCGAACCGCGTCCCGGAACGGCGAAGGCGCCCGCCCACCGCGAGGTGGACGGGCGCCTTCGCGCGCCGGCAGCTCCGGCGCGACAAGCGAGGCGGGCCTACTTGTCGCCGGCGATCGCGGGCACCTCGGCGTCCGCGAGGGTCACGAGCGCCTGGGCGTGAACCGCGTGCTGCCAGTTGCCCAGGTCCTCGACCGTCTTGATCTTGAGCTCGGCGAGCATCTCGTCGTGCTTCGGCGTGAGGCCGAGCAGCGCCGACGGCGGAGCCGCCAGGATCGCGGCGATGCTCTGGTCCTTGTAGGCCTTGTCGACGAGCTTGTTGAGGTTCAGGCTCACGTGCCTGCCTTTCGTCCGTGCGGTCGTGGAGCGGCCGGGCTTTCACCCGGCCGAGGGAAGGATGTCGCGATCAAGAGCGGTATGCAACCTTTGCCCCGTATTGCCGGGCTGACGGGTTTTCTGTCGCGCAGTGCTTGGTCAACGGGGTGAATCACTCTGCTCCTACCTCTTGCAGTGTTGGAGGTTCGTCCGGTTGACTGGGTCACCGTGGTGGTCTCGGACGTCTCGACCAGGCTGGCTGCCGCGGTCCGAGCCGCCCGCACGGCGGTACGCCGCGGCCCGCTCCTGGCTGCCACCGATGCCCCGCCGCTCGACGACATCCGGCACCCGGCCGCGCTGCTCGACCCCGCGCGCGCCGTCGTCCCGTTCCTGGGCCGCACGCAGGAGCTCGACGAGCTGCACGCCTGGGCCGACGGCGCCGCACCGATCAGCCTGCGGCTCGTCATCGGCCCTGCGGGCTTCGGCAAGACGCGGCTCGCGCAGGAGTTCGGCAGCCACCTGACCGAGTCCGGCTGGACCGTCGTCCCCGTGCCGCGCGGCCGCGAGGCCGCCACCATCCGGGCCCGGCCGCAGGGCGACGTGCTGTTCGTCGTGGACAACGCCGCGACCCGGCTCGGCCTGGGCGCGATGCTCGACGCCCTCGCCCGCCCCGCGCCCGGTCGGACCCGGGTCCTGCTGCTCGCCCGCGTGGCCGGGGAGTGGCTGCGCCGCCTGCGCTGGGGCTCGACGCTGTGGCCGCAGCTCGAGCACGGCGACGCCACGCAGACCGCGCTGGACCTGCCGCTGGGTCATGACCTCTCCGACTCCGACGTGCTCGACGCCGCCTTCCCAGCCTTTGCCGAGCGGCTCGGCGTCGAGGGTCGCGCGCGGACCGTTGCCTCCGTGCCCACCTACGCGAGCACCACCCGCGTGGCCGACCTGCACGCCGCGGCGCTCGTCGCCGCGCTCGCCGCGGCCCGGGTGTCCGTCCCTGAGGACGACGAGGCCGGCCCGGTGCGGGCGCTCCTGGGCGTCGCGGCGGACTCCTGGGCCCGGTCGGCGCGGGAGGCGGGGCTGGTCCTGACCCTCGACGAGGTCCAGGACGTCGTGGCGGCCGCGTGCCTGCTCGGCGCGGACGACGCCGCGAGCGCACGCGACGTGCTGCGCCGGGTGGTCCCAGGGCTGCCCTGGCGCGCGGGCGCGCGCTGGCTGCTCGGCCTGCAGGACTCCGCAGTGGAGCTAGGTCTGAGCGCCGCCGGGCACGACCGCGTCGGCGACGTGCTAATGGTCGACCGGCTCGGCCGGTCGGTCGGCCTGGTCGGCTCGTGCACGTGGGGCCTGTCCCGGAAGGTGGCGCTGCGGGTGGTGCGCATCGCACGCCGCCTGGAGGTCGAGCTGGGGGAGCTACCCGGGGTCGCCGCCCTGACGGGCGAGCTGCTGCGCCGCGCCGCCGACTCCTGCGGGGACGACCCGCGCGCGCTGCGGACGATGTTCCTGCTCAAGCCGCGCAGCCTCATCGGCGGTACCGCCGACGACGTCGACAGGGGTGAGCAGGCGGTCGCGGCGGCGCGGGACGCGGTGGGTCGGGCCGAAGCGCTCGCCGACCTCGGCATCGCGCTGAAGGAGTCGGGGCGGCTGGCGGAGGCGCTCGACACCCTGGAGGCCGCGGCCGCTGCGTGGCGCCGCCTCGTGGCGGGCGACCCCGACCGCTACCGCACGGGGCTGATCGACGTGCTCAACGCGCTCGGCGGTGCGCACTGGGGGGCCGGGCTGCCCCAGGAGGCGGCGGTGCTGGAGCTCGAGGCGGTCGAGCTGTGCCGGTCGGCTCCGGAGCGAGACCAGAGCTGGGTGCAGCCGGAGCTCGCCCGCACCCTGATCAGCCTGACCGTCTCGCTGGACGAGATCGGCCGTTTCCAGGAGCACGAGGCGGGGATCGCGGAGGTGATCCCGATCCTGCGGACCCTCGTGGAGCGCGACCCGCGGCAGTGGGGCGTCGCCCTGGCGCAGACGCTGTCCAACCGGGCGGTGACGCTGACCGAGAGCCGCCCGCACGAAGCGCTCCCGTGCGCCCAGGAGGCGGTGGAGCTCAGCCGCAAGCTGGTGCTGCAGGACGCGCGGCGGCACCGGCCCCAGCTCGGGTTCGCGCTGACGAACCTCGGCAACGCGTACGCGGCGCTGGGCCGGGACAGGGAGGCGATCGAGCCGCTCGGCGAGGCAGTCGCCCTGCGGCGCGAGCTGGCCTGCGAGAACCCGATCGCGCACACGTGGACCCTCGCCTACACCATCGCGTCGCTCGGCGCGGTGCGCTCCAGGCTCGGTGACCTCGACGAGGCGATAGCCATCGAGCGGGAGGCGATACTGCTCCGCCGCCGGCTCGTCCGGGAGAACCCGACCCGCCACCGCCGGATGCTGGCGGCCTCGCTGTCGAACCTCGCGGTCACGTACTCGCGGTCCGGCCTGCCGGAGGAGGCGCTGCCGCTGGCGCAGGAGGCGGTGGCGATCCGGCGCGGCCTAGCCGAGGAGGGGCAGCCCGGCGAGGAGGGCCTGGCGACCTCGCTGTCCAACCTGGGGGTGCTCTTCTCGGAGCTGGGCCGTGTCGCCGACGCCGTGGCGCCCACCGAGGAGGCCGTCGCCCAGCTGCGGCTGCTGGCCGCGGGCGACAGGGACCGCTTCGAGCCCGACCTCGCCGACGCGCTCCTCAACCTGGGGGCGGCCCTGATCGACGCGGGCCGGCCAGAGGAGGGCGTTGAGCCGACGGCGGAGGCCGTGCGGGTGCGCCGGGGCCTCGCGCGCCGGAGCCCCGAGCTCCACCTGCCGGCTCTGGCGTCCGCGCTGTCGAACATGGTGTCGGTCCACCTCGACCTGGGGATGCAGGACTCCGCGGCGGAGTACGCGCAGGAGGTCGTGGAGGTGCGGCGCCAGCTCGTGGACGGGTCCTACGCCCACGAGCAGGACCTGCTGCGGGCCCTGGACCTGCAGGCCCGCGTGCGCCGGTCGGGCGCCGTGGACGGCCGCGCGGTCCGCTGACGCCTGCGGGTGTGACAAGTCAGTCAGATTGATTCATAGAACAGGCGTGCGAATGTCAGTGGGCAGCCCTAGGATGCCTCTGTGAGCAATCGTCTCGTCGTCTCGGGAGCCCGAGAGCACAACCTCAAGAACGTATCCCTGGACCTGCCCAGGGACCGGCTGATCGTGTTCACCGGCCTGTCGGGTTCGGGTAAGTCGTCGCTCGCGTTCGACACGATCTTCGCCGAGGGGCAGCGCCGGTACGTCGAGTCCCTCTCCGCGTACGCGCGCCAGTTCCTGGGCCAGATGGACAAGCCCGACGTCGACTTCATCGAGGGCCTGTCGCCCGCGGTGTCGATCGACCAGAAGTCGACCAACCGCAACCCGCGCTCCACGGTCGGCACCATCACCGAGGTCTATGACTACCTGCGCCTGCTCTACGCGCGCGCGGGCACGCAGTACTGCCCGGTGTGCGGCGAGAAGGTGCAGTCGCAGACGCCGCAGCAGATCGTGGACCAGATCCTCGAGCTGCCCGAGGGCACGCGGTACCAGGTGCTGGCACCCGTGGTGCGCGGCCGCAAGGGCGAGTACGCGGACCTGTTCAAGGAGCTGCAGGCCAAGGGCTTCTCGCGAGCGCGGGTCGACGGCGAGGTCGTGCAGCTGACCGATCCGCCCACGCTGGAGAAGAAGCTCAAGCACGACATCGAGGTGGTCGTGGACCGGCTCGTGTCGCGCGAGGGCGTGCAGCGCCGCCTCACCGACTCCGTGGAGACCGCGCTCACCCTGGCGAACGGCCTCGTGATGATCGAGCTGGTCGACGCCGACATCGACGACCTGACCCGCACGCGCAAGTTCTCGGAGAAGCGGGCGTGCCCCAACGAGCACACCCTGGCGCTCGACGAGATCGAGCCGCGGACCTTCTCGTTCAACGCGCCGTACGGCGCGTGCCCCGAGTGCACCGGCATCGGCTTCCGGCTGGAGGTCGACCCGGACCTCCTCGTGCCGGACGACGAGCAGACGCTGCGCGGGGGCGCCGTCGCCCCGTGGGCGCAGACGTCGTCGGAGTACTTCGAGCGGGTGCTGACGGCGCTCGCCGAGGAGATGAAGTTCTCCATGGACGTGCCGTGGCGCGCCCTGCCCGAGCGGGCCAAGGAGGCGATCCTGCACGGGCGCGACCACAAGGTGCACGTCAAGTACAAGAACCGGTGGGGCCGCGAGCGGCAGTACTCGACCGGGTTCGAGGGTGCGGTGACGTTCCTGGAGCGCCGGCACCGGGAGACCGACTCCGACTGGTCCAAGGAGAAGTACGAGGCCTACATGCGCGAGGTCCCGTGCCCCACGTGCGGGGGCGCGCGGCTCAAGCCGGAGGTGCTCGCGGTCAAGGTGGACGGGCTGTCCATCGCCGACGTCTGCCGCCTTCCGGTGGGCGAGGCGGCCGAGTTCCTCAAGGGGATCGAGCTCGGTGTGCGCGAGGCGCAGATCGCGACGGAGGTCCTCAAGGAGATCCACGCGCGCCTGGGCTTCCTGCTCGACGTCGGGCTGCACTACCTGACGCTGGAGCGTCCCGCGGGCACGCTGTCCGGCGGCGAGGCCCAGCGCATCCGGCTCGCGACCCAGATCGGCTCGGGTCTGGTCGGCGTCCTGTACGTGCTGGACGAGCCGTCGATCGGCCTGCACCAGCGCGACAACCGCCGCCTCATCGACACGCTCACCCGCCTGCGGGACCTGGGCAACACGCTGATCGTCGTCGAGCACGACGAGGACACGATCCGCGCGGCCGACTGGATCGTCGACATCGGCCCGGGAGCCGGCGAGCACGGCGGCCACGTCATCCACTCGGGCGACTACGCCGGCCTGCTCGAGGCGAAGGAGTCGCTCACGGGGGCGTACCTGGCCGGGCGGCGCACCATCCCGGTCCCGGCCGTGCGCCGGGCGATCGACCAGGACCGGCAGGTCACGGTCGTGGGCGCGCGGGAGAACAACCTGCGGGACGTCGACGTGTCGTTCCCGCTCGGCGTGCTGACCGTGGTGTCCGGCGTCTCGGGCTCGGGCAAGTCCACGCTCGTCAACTCGATCCTGTACACGGTCATGGCGAACCAGCTGAACGGCGCCCGCCGCGTGGCCGGCCGGCACCGGCGCGTGACGGGCCTGGACCACCTCGACAAGGTGGTGCACGTGGACCAGGGGCCGATCGGCCGCACGCCGCGGTCGAACCCCGCCACGTACACCGGTGTCTGGGACCGGATCCGCAAGATCTTCGCGGAGACCGAGGAGGCCAAGGTCCGCGGCTACGGGCCGGGCCGGTTCTCCTTCAACGTCAAGGGCGGCCGCTGCGAGGCGTGCGCGGGCGACGGCACCATCAAGATCGAGATGAACTTCCTGCCCGACGTCTACGTGCCGTGCGAGGTCTGCCACGGGGCGCGGTACAACCGCGAGACGCTCGAGGTGCACTTCAAGAGCAAGACGGTCGCCGACGTCCTCGACATGCCGATCGAGGAGGCCGCGGAGTTCTTCAAGGCGTTCCCCGCGATCTCGCGGCACCTGTCCACGCTGGTCGACGTCGGCCTGGGGTACGTGCGGCTCGGGCAGCCGGCACCCACGCTGTCCGGCGGCGAGGCGCAGCGCGTCAAGCTGGCAGCGGAGCTGCAGAAGCGTTCGTCGGGCCGCTCGGCCTACGTGCTGGACGAGCCGACGACGGGCCTGCACTTCGAGGACGTCCGCCGGCTGCTCGGCGTGCTGCAGTCGCTGGCCGACAAGGGCAACACGGTCATCGTGATCGAGCACAACCTCGACGTCATCAAGAATGCCGACTGGGTCATCGACATGGGTCCCGAGGGCGGCAGCGGCGGCGGCAACGTCGTCGCGCAGGGCACGCCCGAGGCCGTGGCGGCGGTCCCGGAGAGCCACACCGGGACGTACCTCGCCGAGATCCTCGACGGGCACGCGCGGGCCGGGGAGGTCCCGGTGCTGCAGCCGATGAACGGCTCGGCGAAGCGCAAGCCCGCAGCCAAGAGGACGAGCAAGGCAAAGGCGGGGGCCACGGCCTGACGGCCGTACCGCGCTAGATGTACTGACCCGGGACGTTGTTGACATTGCGAGAGACCTCCGGGTCGAGTGGGAGCTGTCTAGGAACCTGCTCGACCAACGGAGGTCTCTCGTGTCTCACGCTAACGCCCGGCTGACGCCCGCCGGAAGACTCACGATGGTCCGGCGTATCGCCGCCGGGCGCCCTGTTGCGCATGTCGCGGCAGAGATGGGTGTCTCACGCACCACGGCCTGGCGGTGGTGGCGCCGCTACCGTACCGAGGGCCGTCCAGGGCTGGTGGACCGGTCCTCACGCCCACACTCGTGCCCACACCGCACCCCGGCCTGCGTCGAGACCCGGGTACGGATCGCGCGGATGCTCACTCGCCGCGGACCGGTCACGATCGCTCGTGTGGTCGGGCTGCCGGCCTCGACGGTCGGGCGGGTTCTGGTCCGTCACCAGGTCCCGCGCCTGGCGCAGTGCGATCCGCTGACCGGACAGGTCATCCGCGCGACCCGTCACTCGGCCCGACGCTACGAGCACACCTACCCGGGCTCACTGATCCACATCGACGTCAAGAAGCTCGGGCGGATCCCTGACGGCGGAGGCTGGCGCGCGCATGGACGCTCGGAGAAGGTCCGCGGCCGTGGGATCGGCCACGACTACGTCCACACCGCGATCGATGACCATTCCCGGCTCGCCTATGCCGAGATCCATACCGACGAGAAGGGCACGACCGCTGCGGGTTTCCTCGCTCGCGCCGCGGCGTTCTACTCTGCTCACGGCATGACCGTCGAGCGCGTGATCAGCGACAACGCGTTCGCCTACCGCAACTCCCGTGCCTTTCGGGACACCGCCGCCGATCTGGGCATCGTGCAGAAATTCATCCGCCCGCACTGCCCGTGGACCAACGGCAAGGTCGAGCGCCTGAACCGGACCCTGGCGACCGAGTGGGCCTACTCACGCACCTGGTCCTCCAACGCCGACCGCGCCGCGGCCTTGCCAGCCTGGCTCGAGCACTACAACCTGGAACGACCCCACCTCGGCATCGGCGGACTCACGCCCATCGACCGCGTCAACAACGCTGCGGGTCAGTACACCTAGCTCGCGGCCTCGATCCGGAACACGGCGACGTCGTCGGCGGCAGCAGCGAACGCGTCCGGGTCGGGGCCGCTGACCAGGCCGATCTGCTCGAAGTAGAAGACGCCGTGCGGCACCTGCGTCGGGAACGCGCGCATGACCACGCGGCGGAGCTCGGGGTCCGTGACCTCGCGCAGGTCCACCCGGTGCTCGCGCCGGCCTCGGGCAAGCTGGCCGTGCCGGGCGTGCCGGGCGTTGCGGGCCCAGTCGGACTCGGCCAGCCCGGCGATCACGTACCGGTGTCCGTCGACGGTCAGGGGAGAGACGGGCGTCGCCCGGGGCGCACCCGAGACGCGTCCGGGCACCGTGAGCACATGGATCGTGCCGAGGGGCAGCCCGAGTCGCTGGAGGGCCTTGACGATGCGGTTGGCGGCCGGCAGCCAGGACGGCAATGGCGAGAGGGTGGACATCGTATTCCTTCGATCGTCGAAACAAGTTCTTCGAGGGTAGGATATTTCGAGTGTCGAAGCAATCGGCTATAGAGCGAGCCGCGAGAGCGGCGGAACGGTTCGGCGCCGGCGCCGACGCGGTCGACGACGCGGCCGCCCGCGCGCTCGGGATCAACCGCACGGACCTGCGGATCATCGGTGAGCTGGCGGATGCCGGCGGAAGGCTGACGGCGGGGCAGGTCGCCGAGGCGACCGGGCTCAGCCCGGCCGCCACCACCACGGCAGTCCAGCGGCTGGTGGGGCACGGCTATGTCGCTCGCGAACCGGATCCTGCCGACCGCCGGCGGGTCACCGTGGCCCTGACGGTGCCTGCCGAGCAGCAGATCGAGCGCATCTACGGGCCGGTGGTGGACGCGGGTGCGGCGGAGCTGCGCCGTCGGACCGTGGACGAGGTCGCGATGATCGCCGACTTTCTCGAGCGCGGCTACACGCTCCAGCTCGAGCAGGCCGCCCGGATCCGGGAGCTGGGCTGAGGCCTCCGGCCGGACGTGGATCTCGCCGGGGCGACACCTGCCCGACCACCACCCGATAGTGTGGGCGACATGAGCGGAGCCATGCACGACTACGCCGTGACGGTGCGGTGGACGGGCGCGGGGGAGACGGGTACGTCGTCGTACACCTCTTACTCGCGCGACCACGAGATCGACCTGCCGCACAAGCCGCCCCTGCTGGGGTCTGCCGACCCGGCCTTCCGGGGCGACCCGGCGCGGAACAGCCCCGAGGAGCTGTTCGTCGTCAGCCTGAGCCAGTGCCACATGCTGTGGTTCCTGCACCTGGCGGCGGAGTCGGGCCTGGTCGTGCGGGAGTACACGGACGCGGCGACCGGCACCATGCGGGTCGAGTCGCGCGGCGAGGGCGCGTTCACGGACGTGACGCTGCACCCGAAGGTCGTGGTGGACCCGGGTGAGCTCGCGTCGGACGAGCACGTCGCCGCCCTGCACCACAAGGCGCACGCGATGTGCTTCATCGCGCGGTCGGTGAACTTCCCGGTGCACTTCTCGCCCGTGCCGCTCGCCGTCCTGGCCTGACCCGACCGGTTCCTGCCGGGGTGACCACCGTCCAGCGGTGACCACGGGCCACGCTGCTCGCGTTGATGCTCCTATCTCCTGTCAAGCGGCTAGGAGCCAGTTGCGATAGGCCGTGGCGAGGTCGTCTTGGCGGGTCTTGCCGAGTTCGAGGCGGGAGATGACGGCGGGCCAGACGCCGAAGTGGTCGGCGACGGTCTGCAGGGATAGGCCTTTGCTGTGGCGTAGCGGCCGGAGGTCGTCGATCTCGGGGACGGGCTCGGGGTGGACGAGCAGGTGCCAGACTTCGCGGGCGATGGCTCGTCTGAGGCAGCGCAGGATGTCCTTGGTCGTCTTGCCGGTCGCTCGGAGCTTGGCTACGTAGGCCTTGGTGGCCGGGTCGTGTGACCAGCGCACCAGCGCGATCTGGTGCAGGGCGCAGTTGGCTTGCCGGTCGCCGCCGCGGTTGAGGCGGTGCCGGTTGGTGCGGCCGGAGGAGGCGGGGATCGGGGCGGTGCCGGTCAGCGCGGCGAACGCGGCTTCGGAACGCAGGCGTTCGGGGTTGTCGCCGGCGGTGACCAGCAGAGCCGCGCAGGTCACGGTCCCGAGACCGTATGCGGCTGCCAGGGCTGGGGCGGTCTGCTTGTTCAGGACGTCGAGGTCGGTGTCGATGTCGGTGATCTCGCCTGTCAGGTGCTGGTGGCGGCGGGCCAGGATGCGTAGGGCGCGGCCGACGGCTGCGTCGACGGACTCGGTCGCCGGGGCGGGGCGGATAACGGCCAGAGTCTGGATGAGTGCCGCGTCCTTGAGGGGTCCGAACCGGTCTCGTAGGTGCTGTGGTGCGGTGACCAGCATGTCCTTGACCTGCTGGATCGCGATGCTGCGGGCTTTGACCGCGCTGCGACGCACGGCCAGCAGGTGACGGATCTGCTCGACCGTCCCGTCGGCGGTCTTCGGGGTCGGCAGCATGCCGGTCTCCAGGTCGGCCAGGACCTGCTGGGCGGCTGCGACCGCGTCGATCGGGTCGGACTTGCCCCGCCGACGTTGGGCACGCTTGGGGCGGATCACCTCGGCGATCGGGACTCCGACGGCACGCAGCTGGCGGGTCAGACCGGCTCCGTAGGAGTTGGTGCCCTCCACGCCGACGACCCGGACCTGGCCGAACGAGGCGATGAACGCGGCCAGCTCGTCGTAGCCGGCGGCGGTCGCGGGGACCTGCTGGTCGCCCAGGCGGGCACCGCTCAGGCTCAGGACCGCGACGTGATGAGTGTCCTTGTGGGTATCGACCCCGGCGACGACCTCGACGGGTGCCTCAGGGGTGATCTCGACAGACGGGACTGACATGATGGGCAGGTGCCTTCCGTTCGCGCGGAATCAGGGCACACCGGCCGGGGGCTGGGCAGACAAGACGTTGATGGGACGCGTTGACAGGCTCCTATGAAGTCATGCCCGCCCCCGGCCGACGCGCAAGGGACGCGCCCCGTTCGACGAGCCGACAGATCAGCGCAAAGGCAACCCTCCGGGCACCAGTCAGTGGCAGGGTCAGACCCGCCGGACGAGGCACC
This sequence comes from uncultured Actinomycetota bacterium, assembly GCA_963850545.1. Classification (GTDB taxonomy): domain Bacteria; phylum Actinomycetota; class Actinomycetes; order Actinomycetales; family Cellulomonadaceae; genus Promicromonospora. The sequence continues at coordinate 645,287 of CAWKLP010000001.1, forward strand.
TACATCATCAACGTCAGTGGCAGCGCATAGGTTTGTGCCATGGCGGATCCAGCTACCTATCGACCCAAGCCGGGAGAGATCCCGACGTCGCCCGGTGTCTACCGGTTCCGCGACGAGCACGGCCGGGTCATCTACGTGGGCAAGGCGAAGAACCTGCGCCAGCGCCTGGCGAACTACTTCCAGGACGTGGCGCACCTGCACGAGCGCACGCAACGGATGGTGACCACTGCGGCGTCGGTCGAGTGGACAGTGGTGGGCACAGAGGTCGAGGCTCTCGCGCTGGAGTTCACCTGGATCCAGCAGTACGACCCGCGGTTCAACGTGAAGTACCGGGACGACAAGTCGTACCCGTACCTCGCGGTGACTCTGGGCGAGGAGGTCCCGCGCGCACAGGTCATGCGCGGTGCCAAGCGCAAGGGCACGCGGTACTTCGGCCCGTACGGGCACGCGTGGGCCATCCGGGAGACCCTCGACCTGCTGCTGCGGGTGTTCCCGATCCGGACCTGCTCGGCCGGGGTCTACAAGCGGGCGGGCCAGTCGGGCCGCCCGTGCCTGCTCGGGTACATCGACAAGTGCTCGGCGCCGTGCGTGGGCCGGATCAGCGTGGACGACCACCGGGCCCTCGTCCTGGACTTCTGCGACTTCATGGCGGGCGACACCGCCAAGTTCGAGCGGCGGCTGACCAAGCGCATGCAGGAGGCCGCCGCCGAGATGGAGTACGAGCAGGCGGCCCGCCTGCGCGACGACATCGAGGCACTCCGGCGCGCCACGGAGAAGAACGCCGTGGTTCTCGGCGACGCCACCGACGCCGACGTGTTCGCCCTGGTGGGCGACGAGCTCGAGGCCGCCGTCCAGGTGTTCCACGTCCGCGGCGGCCGCATCCGCGGCCAGCGCGGCTGGGTGGTCGAGAAGGTCGAGGACATCAGCGACGGCGAGCTCGTGGAGCACCTGCTGCAGCAGGTGTACGGCTCCGCGGACGCGGCGACCGGGCTCGAGGCCCGGGACGCAGTGCCCCGCGAGGTCCTCGTCCCGGTGCTGCCCGCCCGACCTGGACCAGGTCGGCGCCTGGCTCACCGGCCTGCGCGGCGCGCGCGTGGACGTGCGCGTGCCGCAGCGCGGCGACAAGAGGGAGCTCGCGGAGACGGTCCGCAAGAACGCCGAGCACGCGCTCATGCTGCACCGCACGCGCCGCGCGGGCGACCTCACGACCCGCAGCCAGGCGCTGCGCGAGATCCAGGAGGCGCTCGACCTGGAGTCGGCGCCGCTGCGCATCGAGTGCTACGACATCTCGCACACGCAGGGCACCTACCAGTCCGCGTCCATGGTGGTCTTCGAGGACGGCCTGGCCCGCAAGAGCGAGTACCGGTCGTTCAGCATCCGCGGGTCGGACGGCGACGGCGCCCGCGACGACACGCAGGCCATGCACGAGGTCATCACGCGCCGCTTCAAGCGTTACCTCACCGACCGGCTCAAGGCCAACGACGTGGAGATGTCGGCGGGCGAGCTACCCGCCGGCGAGGTCGCCGCCGACGCTCCGGAGGAGAAGGCGCGGTTCGCCTACCCGCCGAGCCTCGTGGTGGTCGACGGCGGGCCGCCCCAGGTCGCCGCGGCGAAGAAGGCGATGGACGAGCTCGGCATCACCGACGTCGCGCTGTGCGGCCTGGCCAAGCGCCTGGAGGAGGTGTGGCTGCCGGGCGACGACTACCCGGTGATCCTGCAGCGCTCCAGCGAGGGCCTGTACCTGCTGCAGCGCGTCCGCGACGAGGCGCACCGGTTCGCGATCACGCAGCACCGCAGGCGGCGCAGCAAGGGCATGACCGCCTCCGTGCTCGACGACGTCCCGGGGCTCGGCCCGGCGCGCAAGAAGGTGCTGCTGACCCACTTCGGCTCGCTCAAGCGGCTCAAGGCCGCCAGCGTCGAGGAGATCGCCAGCGTGCGCGGCATGGGGGACAAGACGGCGGAGGCGGTAGTGGCCGCCCTGAAGGGCTGACGCTGGCATGCTTGGAGCCATGAGCAACACCGAGCCGTCGCCCACCACGGCCCCCGAGGGAATCGCCGCGATAGAGGCCGCCACGCACACCCCCGAGCCGAGCGAGCCGCAGGTCCTGGTGATCACCGGGATGTCGGGCGCCGGCCGGTCGCGGGCCGCCGCCGTGCTGGAGGACCTCGACTGGTACGTGGTCGACAACCTGCCGCCCATGATGCTCGTGCCCCTGGTCGACCTCATGGCCAAGGGCTCCAGCATCGAGCGGGTCGCCGTCGTCGTGGACGTGCGCGGCCGGCAGTTCTTCTCGGAGCTGGACAAGGTGCTCGTGCACATGACGGAGGCCGGGGTGGCCTACCGGATCCTGTTCCTGGACGCGAGCGACGAGGTGCTCGTGCGCCGCTTCGAGCAGGTGCGCCGGCCGCACCCGCTGCAGGGCGACGGCCGCATCCTCGACGGCATCGCGGAGGAGCGGTCCGTGGTCGCGACCCTGGCCGAGCGCGCCGACCTGCGGATCGACACGTCCGGCCTGTCCGTGCACGACCTCGCCCGCGAGATCCGCGCCTGGCTCGCGCACGACGCGACCGAGGTGCTGCGGATCAACGTCATCTCGTTCGGGTTCAAGTACGGGATCCCCCTGGACGCGGACCACGTCGTGGACGTACGGTTCCTGGCCAACCCGTACTGGATCACCGAGCTGCGGCACCTGACGGGACGCGACCAGCCCGTGCGCGACTACGTGCTCGCCCGCCCGGGCGCCGTCGAGTTCGCGGACCGCTACGTCGATGCCCTGGCCCCCGTGCTCGCCGGCTATCTCAACGAGGAGAAGCGCTACGTGACCATCGCAGTGGGATGCACGGGAGGAAAGCACCGGTCCGTCGCCATGTCGGACGCCATCGCCGAACGCCTGCGCGCCCGCGGGCAGCTCGTCACCGTCTCGGCACGTGACCTGGGCCGCGAGTGATCCCGCACGCCCCCGGGGTGCCCGACGTCCCCGCTCCGGAGTGGAGCAAGAACCCGTCGGTCGTCGCCCTCGGCGGCGGCCACGGCCTGTCCGCCAGCCTGTCCGCGCTGCGTCTCATGTCGGACCGCCTCACGGCCGTCGTGACGGTGGCCGACGACGGCGGCTCCTCCGGCCGGCTGCGCGAGGAGCTCGACGTGCTGCCGCCGGGCGACCTGCGGATGGCGCTCGCGGCCCTGTGCGACGACTCCGAGTGGGGCCGGACCTGGAGCGCGATGCTGCAGCACCGCTTCTCGTCGTCGGGCGAGCTGGACAACCACGCCGTGGGCAACCTGCTGATCGTGGCGCTGTGGGAGCTGCTCGGCGACGAGGTGGAGGGCCTGGACTGGGTGGGCCGCCTGCTCGGCGCCCGCGGCCGGGTGCTGCCGATGGCCTCGGTGCCGCTGGTGGTCGAGGCCGATGTGCGGCACCCCGCCACGCCGGAGGATCCCGAGCCCTCCCTGGAGACCGTGGTCGGGCAGAGCAAGGTCGCCGTGACCGACGGCCGCATCGAACAGCTGCGCCTGCTCCCGGCGGACCCGCCCGCCTCCCCGGAGGCGGTGCAGGCAGTGCTCGACGCCGACTGGGTGGTCCTGGGGCCGGGGTCCTGGTACTCGTCGGTGCTGGTCCACCTGCTGGTGCCGGAGCTCGCGGACGCCCTGCACGTCACCAAGGCGCGCCGCTGCGTGACGCTCAACCTCACCGCGGAGAACGGCGAGACGGAGGGCCTGACCGCCGTCGACCACCTGGAGGCCCTGCACAAGCACGCGCCCGGTCTGCGGATCGACGCCGTGCTCGCCGACCCGTCCGCCGTCGAGGACGTGACTGCCCTGGAGGCCGCCGCCGCGTCGATGGGCGCGCGCGTGATCATGCGGCAGGTCCGCCGCGGTGACGACAACGCCAAGCACGACGGGCTGCGCCTGGCCGCGGCCTACCGGGACGTGTTCGAGGGCGTCTACGGCGACGTCTGATCTGCCGCTCGCAGCCGTGTGAGCAGGCGCTCCGTCCGCAATGCGAGACCTTCCCGACGTCCGTTGACATGCCCTGCGGGCGGACGTACCTTCCCGCATATCGAATCCCTATCAAACTGATAGGAAATTCGAATCGGAGGGAGACCGACATGGCAAGAGCGACGAACGGCACGGCGCGGATCGCGCACGCCGGCTCCATGTGTTGTGTCCGCGAGTGTTGTCCCGCCTGCCGCTGACCGCACCCAGCATCCCGCCCTGGTCGTGGGCGTGATCGTTGCGACTATGCGCCCGTTCCAGGCGTAACGATCGCGCCCACGACCACGGCCGGCTGACCTGCCGCACTTACCCGCTGCTCCGCCGCTCTCGCCGCCGTACCCACCCTTCCCCCACGTCACATCCGGTGACGGGCCTGCGCGTACCCGCGCGCGGGTCTGCTTCGCCGTGCCCCGAGAGGACGCCCCCATGGTCCGGACCCGCCCACGCCGCACGATCCCGAATCACACGACGCCGAACCGCACAGCGCCCGCCGCCGTCGCCGTGGCCCTGGTCGCCGCGCTCGCGCTGGCCGGCTGCGCCGGACCCGACACCGCCTCGGGCGCCGCGCCCGCCGACCCGACGCCGGGCGGCACGCTCCGGTTCGCGCTCGGGGCCGCGCCGCAGGGCGTGGACCCGCAGCAGGTCGGCACCAACGTCAGCATCTACGTCGCCCGGCAGCTCGCGGACTCGCTCACCGACCAGGACCCCGAGACCGGCGAGATCGGGCCGTGGCTCGCCGAGAGCTGGGAGGTCAGCGACGACCTGACCCGCTTCACGTTCCACCTGCGCGACGGCGTGACGTTCTCGGACAGCAGCCCGCTCACCGCCGACGACGTGCGGGCCAGCTTCGACGCGATCGCGGGCGACCTCGGGGCGACCGCGCCGCTCGCGGCGAGCTACCTCGCGGGCTACGAGAAGACCGAGGTGCCCGACGACGGCACGGCGACCGTCGTCTTCGACGCACCGAACGCGCAGTTCCTGCAGGCCACCTCGACGGTGTCGCTGGCGATCCTGTCGGAGGAGACCGCCGAGGCGGACCCGGCCGAGCGCCTGCAGGGCGACGTCGTCGGCTCGGGGCCGTTCGTGCTCGACAGCTACACGCAGGACCAGGGCACCGTGATCACTCGGCGCGAGGGCTACGACTGGCCGCCCGGGTCGGCCGAGCACGAGGGCGATGCCTACCTGGACCGCATCGAGTTCGCGGTGGTCCCGGAGTCCGGGGTGCGCGCCGGCGGGCTTGCGTCCGACCAGTTCGACGCCGTCGGCGACGTGCTGCCGCAGGATGCGCCGCAGGTCGAGGGCTCGGGCGGCGAGGTGCTGACCCGGGCCAACCCGGGGGTGCCGTTCGTGCTGCAGCCCAACCTGACCCGGCCGCCCCTGGACGACCCGGAGGTGCGCCGCGCGCTTCTCGTGGCGATCGACCGCCAGGAGCTGGTCGACACGGTGCTGTCCGACGCGTTCAAGCCGGCCACCGGCGTGCTCGCCTCGACCACGCCGGGTTACACCGACCTGTCGGACCAGCTCGCTTTCGACCCCCAGGAGGCCGCCAAGCTCCTCGACGACGCCGGGTGGCAGGCCGGCCCGGACGGTATCCGCGTCAAGGACGGCGAGCCGCTCGAGATCGAGGTGACCTACACCCCGGTGTTCACCGGCAGCGGGCCGGTGCTGGAGCTGGCCGCCCAGCAGCTGCGTGCGGTCGGCGTGGGCCTGAAGCTTCGCCGGCTCACGGCGGCCGAGCAGACCACCGCCCAGGACTCCGGCGACTACGACTTCTTCTACTACAACGTCACGCGGGCCGACGCCGACATCCTGCGCACCCAGTTCTCCACGGCCCAGCGCAACCTCAGCCTGCGCGAGCCCGACGACGTCGTCGACCCGCTGCTCGACGAGCAGCTCGGAGAGGCGGACCCGGCCGCCCGCGACGCGTTGGCCGCGGACGCACAACAAGCGATCCTCGACCAGGCGCTCGCGATCCCGCTGTTCGAGCTGGCGCAGTCGATCGGGGTCCGCGGCGACGTGCACGGCGTCACCTTCGACGCCTCCTCCCGACTGCTGTTCCACGACGCGTGGATCGAGCAGGAGTGATGCTCGCCTACGTCCTGCGCCGCCTCGCCGGCGCCGTCGCGGTCCTCTGGGCGGCGTTCACGGTCTCGTACCTGATCCTGTACCTGCTGCCCAGCGACCCCGTGGCGATCATGCTCGACCAGGGCGCCGGGGGCGAGCGCGTGGATCCCGCGCGGGTCGCCGAGCTGCGCGAGCGCTACGGGTTCGACCAGGGCCCGGTGAGTCAGTACCTCACGCTGCTCGGCCGCACCCTCACGGGCGACCTCGGCACCTCCATCAGCAGCGGCGCCCCGGTGACCGGCCTCATCGCGGACGCGTTCCCGGAGACGGCGAAGCTCGCCGGGCTCGCGCTCGTGCTCGCCCTGGTCGTCGGCGTGGGGATCGCCACCCTCGCCTCCTGGACCAGGGCCGCCTGGCTGCGCGACCTGCTGCTCTCGCTGCCGCCGCTCGGCGTAGCGGTGCCCGGGTTCTGGGTCGGCCTGGTGCTGCTCCACCTGTTCTCGTTCACCTGGTTCGTCTTCCCGGCGGTGGGCAACGAGGGGTTCGCGTCCCTGGTGCTGCCCGCGGTCACGCTCGCGATCGGGCTCGCCGCCGTCGTCGCGCAGGTGCTGTCCCAGGGGCTGCGCGAGGCCTGGCGGGCGCCCTACGTCGAGACCGCGTTCGCCAAGGGCTCCTCGCGGGCCCGCGTGCTCGGCGCCCACGTGGCGCGTAACGGGTCCCTGCCGACCGTCACCGTGCTCGGCGTCCTGGTGGGCAACCTGCTCGGCGGCACCGTCGTGGTCGAGACGGTGTTCTCCCGCCAGGGCTTCGGCCGGCTCGTCGAGAACGCCGTGACCACGCAGGACATCCCCGTGGTCCAGGGCCTGGTGGTCGTCGCCGCCGCGGTGTTCGTCGTCACCAGCCTCCTGGTCGACCTCGCCCACCCCCAGCTCGACCCGAGGGTGCTGAGCGGCAGCCGCAGGCGCGCCGGCAGCGGGGGAGGTGCGCCATGAGCCGCACGCCGACCCGCACCCTGCGCACCCTGCCCCGCACCCTGCCCCGCACCCTGCCCCGCACCCTGCCCCGCACCCTGACCCACGGCCTCGCCGTGCTCCGTACCCGGCCCGCCGCGCTGGTCGCGCTCGTCGTGGTGCTCCTGATCCTGGCCTGGGCGCTCGTCCCCGGTCTGTTCACGGGCTACGACCCGATCACCGGCGTCCCCGCCGACAAGCTCCTCCCGCCCGACGGCGCCCACTGGTTCGGCACCGACCACCTCGGCCGCGACCTGTTCGCGCGCACCGTACACGGCACCAGCCTGTCGGTGCGGGCCGCGCTGCTCGCCATCGGCGTCGCCCTGGTGGCCGGGTCCGGCGTCGGGCTGGTCGCGGGCTTCCTCGGCGGCCCCGTCGACGACGCCCTCATGCGCGCCACCGACGTCCTGCTCGCCATCCCCGGCCTGCTGCTGTCGCTCGCCGTGGTCACCGCGCTCGGCTTCGGGACCGTGAAGGTGGCCATCGCCGTGGGCGTCGCGTCCGTCGCCACGTTCGCCCGCGTCATGCGCAGCCAGGTGCTGCGGGTGCGGCACGCCACCTACGTGGAGGCCGCGCGGCTGGCCGGCTCCGGCCGGACCGCCGTCCTGCTGCGGCACGTGCTGCCCAACGCGGCCGGCCCCGTGCTGGCGCTCGCGGCCGTCGAGCTCGGCGCGGTGATCCTCGCGGTCTCCGCCCTGAGCTTTCTCGGGTACGGCGCCACGCCGCCCACACCCGAGTGGGGCTCGCTGGTCGCCGAGGGCCGCGACTACCTGGCCGTCGCCTGGTGGTACTCGACGCTGCCGGGCCTGGTCATCGCGCTTTTTGTGCTCGCGATCGGCGTGCTCGGGCGGGCGCTCACCCGCGAGGGAAGGACCGACCGATGACACTCACGACGAGGACCTCCGCGCCCGGCACTACCGCGTCGGCCCAGGCAGGCACCCCGGCCGCACCGGCTACCGCGGCAACACCTCCGGGCGACCCCGCGCCGTCGGGCAGCCTGCTGCGGGTACGCGGCCTGCGGATCGCCTACGGCGACCACGAGGTGGTGCACGGGGTGGACCTGGACGTGCGGCCGGGCGAGGTGGTCGCCCTCGTGGGCGAGTCCGGGAGCGGCAAGTCCACCACGGCGCACGCCCTCATCGGCCTGCTGCCCGACGGCGGCCGCGTCACCGCGGGGGAGGTGACCCTCGGCGCCGGGCCGCGCACCGTGCCGCTCACCGGGCTCCTGCCGGACGCCTGGCGGCGCGTGCGCGGCGTGCGCGTGGGGCTCGTGCCGCAGGACCCGGGCACAGCGCTCGACCCGGTGGTACGCGTGGGGGAGCAGGTCGCGGAGGCGCTCGTGGTGCACGGGACGCCGCGCCGGGCCGCGCGGGAGCGCGCCGTCGAGATCCTGCGCGAGGTGGGACTCGACCGCCCCGGCGAGCGGGCGCGGCAGTACCCGCACCAGCTGTCGGGCGGCATGCGGCAGCGCGTGCTCGTGGGGATCGCCATGGCGTGCGAGCCGGAGCTGGTGATCGCGGACGAGCCCACGTCGGCCCTCGACGTGACCGTGCAGCGGCGCGTGCTGGACCTGCTAGCGGACCTCACGTCCCGCGCGGGGACCGCGGTCCTGCTCATCACGCACGACCTCGCGATCGCTGCCGACCGGGCCGACCGGGTGGTGGTGCTCAAGGACGGCGTCGTGGTCGAGGAGGGTCCGGCCGCGCGGGTGCTGGGCGCGTCCGAGCACCCGTACACGCGGGAGCTGGTGGCGGCGGTGCCTGGTCAAAATACTGTGCCAAGCGCGGACGGCACAGCGGCCGGTCCGGCCACCGCGACGAGCGGGGCAGGGAGCGGAAGGGCGGCGTCGGCCACGAGCGCGACGTCGGCCACGAGCCCGACCGCCGGTGAGCGATCGGTGCCGGAGCCCGTGCTCCTGGCCGCGCACGCCCTGGTCAAGGAGTTCCGCCTGGGCCGCCGCGAGCGGCTGCGCGCCGTCGACGACGTGTCGTTCGCCGTGCCGCGCGGCTCCGCGTTCGCGCTGGTGGGGGAGTCCGGGTCGGGCAAGTCGACCATCGCCCGCCTCGTGCTCGGCCTGGAGCGGCCCGACGCCGGCGTCGTCGAGCTGGACAGCGCCCCCGTGGGCGGCGACCGGGCCACCCGCCGTCGGACCCAGCTGGTGCACCAGGACCCGTACTCGTCCCTCGACCCCCGGTTCACGGTGGCCGCCGTCGTGGAGGAGCCGCTGCGGGCGCACCGCGTCGGGAACCGCGCGGAGCGCCGCGACCGGGTGGCGCAGCTCCTGGAGCAGGTGCACCTCTCGCCGGACCTGGCCCGACGCCGGCCCGCAGAGCTGTCGGGCGGGCAGCGCCAGCGGGTGGCGATCGCGCGAGCGCTCGCGCTCGACCCGGAGCTGCTCGTGCTGGACGAGCCGACCTCGGCGCTCGACGTCTCCGTGCAGGCTCGCGTGCTCGACCTGCTGGCCCGGCTGCGCGAGGAGCGCGGCCTGACCTACCTGTTCATCTCGCACGACCTGGGGGTGGTGCGGCAGGTCGCCGACCACGTCGGGGTGATGAGCAACGGGCGGCTCGTGGAGACCGGCCCCGTCGGGCGCGTCTTCGACGACCCGGCCCACCCGTACACCGCCGAGCTGATCGCGGCGATCCCCGGTGCCCGCACCGCTGCGCACCCCGACCGGAAGGACCTGACATGACCGAGGTACTGAGCAAGGCGGCGGCCCCGGCGTCTGGCACGGCGCCCGACGCCGCCGCCCGCGAGCACGCCGCGTGGCGCGCCGCCCGCGAGCGCGACCTGCGCACGCCGCACGGGTGGCTGAGCCCGACCGCGCTCCTCTGGCCGACGGCGAAGCCGCGGCGCCTCCCCGGGCTGCCCGGCGAGTGGTGGGTCGCCGACCGGAAGCTGTTCACCCGGCCCGCCCCGGGCGACCCGGCGGCGCTGACGGGTGAGCACGTCGAGCCGGAGGGCCCGACGGCAGTCGGCGTCGCCGAGGGGCGCAGCCGCATCATCGGCACGTTCCTGCCGGAGGGCCGGGACGAGGCGGACGACGAGCACGAGGTTGCGGTCGAGGTGGTGCTCCGGACGGGCCGGTACGGCATCCGCCCGCGGGACCCGCAGGCCGCGACGCGCACCGGCTTCGACGGCGTCCCCGCGTTCGGCTACGACCCGGACTGGGTGGTGGACGTCCCCGTGCGCTGGTACGACGAGCCGGAACCCATCACGGTCGGCTCCGCCCAGCCGCGCCTGGTGCACCACGTCGAGGTGTTCGGCGAGGTCGACATCGCCCGCGACGGGACGGTCACCACCCTGGCCCTGACCGGCAGCCTCACGGAGCCGGCCCTCCTGTTCAGCGACGAGGCCGACGGCGTCGCGCCGTGGCGGATCCTCCGGATCACGGCGCCGGACCCGGCCCTGGACCCAGACGCGGACCCAGACGTGGACCCTGACGTGGACCCTGACGTGGACCCTGACGTGGACCCGGCGCCCGCTACCTCCGACACCCTGCGCCTGGACCTCAACCAGGCCGTGAACCTGCCGTACGCGTTCACGGACTTCGGCACGTGCCCCGCCCCGGCGTCGGGCAACCACCTGCCGTTCGCCGTGACGGCGGGCGAGAAGGCACCCCGATGACGGCCATCTCCACGGGGACGTCCACGGAGGCCTCCCCGGCGCTGGAGGTCCGGGACGTGCGCCTGTCGGACCCGCTGGTAGAGCCGCTCCTGGCCGGGCTCTCGGTCGAGTACCGCTCCCGGTACCACGACCTCCTGACCGAGGAGCAGCACCGGGCCGAGATGGCGCACTACGCCGCCGAGGAGTTCGCCCCGCCCGTCGGCTCGCTGGTCCTGCTCCTGGAGGACGGCGAGCCGGTGGCGGGCGGCGCGTTCCGCCGTCGGCTCGAGCCGGAGCTCGGGGAGGCCGCGCGCCTGGCCCGGGCCGACGCCCGGGACGCGGACGGCGTCCCCGTGATCCCGACCGCGGAGCTCAAGCGCATCTGGACCCACGAGGCGCACCGGCGTCGCGGCCTGGCACGGAGCGTGCTGGCCGAGCTCGAGGCGCGGGCGCGCGCCCTGGGGTACTCGCGGCTGTACCTGACCACAGGCCCGCGGCAGCCGGAGGCGGCGGGGCTCTACCGGGCCACCGGCTACACGGCGCTCTCGGCGGCGGCCGCGGGCGAGCCGGCCGACCCCACGGACCCGCAGACGCCGTTCAGCCCCCTCCCGTTCGAACCATTCCCTTTCGAAAAATGGTTGGCCCCATGAGCGCGCACCTGGCCGAGGGCGAGTCGCGCCTCCTGTACCCGCCGCCCGGCCTGCCGCCGGGCGCGGGCGGCGGATCGGCGTCCGCGGGACCGGCCGACGAGGACCTGCGCGTCGTCGCGGCCCGGCACCCGGGCCGCTGGATCGCCACCGCCGTCGTCGCCGTGCTCCTGGCCATGGTGGTCTCCTCCCTGGTCACGAACGACCGCTGGGAGTGGGACGTCGTGGCCCGCTACCTCACGTGGCCCTCCGTCCTTGAAGGTGCATGGGCCACCGTCCGGCTCACGGCGACGGCGTCCGTGGTGGGCTTCGCGCTCGGCACGGTGCTGGCCCTCATGCGGCTGTCGCGCTCGCCCCTGCTGCAGGCGGTCTCGTGGGCCTACACCTGGGTGTTCCGGTCGGTGCCGCTGCTGCTCCAGCTGCTGCTCTGGTACAACCTCGCCTACCTGTACCCGGTGCTGAGCCTCGGCATCCCGTTCGGGCCCGAGTTCCTGTTCTTCGACACGCTCGACCTGATCGACAAGTTCTGGGCGGCGATCCTCGGCCTGGGCCTGTCGCAGGCGGCCTACAGCGCGGAGATCGTCCGGGCCGGGATCCTCGGCGTCGACCAGGGCCAGCACGAGGCCGCCGCCTCGCTGGGCCTCCCGCGGCACCGCCAGGTGCGGCGCATCATCCTGCCGCAGGCGATGCGGTCCATCGTGCCCACGGCAGTGAACGAGGTGATCGGCCTGCTCAAGGGCACCTCGATCGTGTACGTCCTGGCGTACGGCGAGCTGTTCTACATAGTCAGCGTCATCTACGGCCGCAACGGCCGGGTGGTGCCGCTGCTCATCGTCGCCGCGATCTGGTACCTGGCGCTGACCACGCTCATCACGGTGGTCCAGTACTACGTCGAGCGGCACTACGCGAAGGGCGCGCTGCGCACCCTGCCGCCCACGCCGCTGCAGCGGGTGCGCTGGGAGGTCCAGGTCGGCTGGTCGCGCCTCACCGGCGCGCCCGTGCCTGACGGCGTCCCGCCCGCCTTCGCGGCCCGCGTCCGGGTCGGGCGCTGGGTCGCGCCGCGCGCCGGGACGTCTGCCGGGACGTCCGGCGGGCCGTCCTCCGGGCCGCGAGGGGGTGCCGCATGAGCGGGGGACTGCTGGAGATCCGGGGCGTGCACAAGTCGTTCGGCCTGCTCGAGGCGCTGCGGGGGGTGGACCTCATCGTCCGGCCCGGTGAGGTGGCCGCGATCATCGGCCCGTCCGGGTCGGGCAAGTCGACCCTGCTGCGCGCGATCAACCACCTGGAGAAGGTGGACCGCGGCTTCGTGTCCCTGGACGGCGAGCTCATCGGCTACGCCCGGCGTGGTGACACGCTGCGCGAGCTCACCGAGCGCGAGATCTTGCGCCGCCGGACCCGGATCGGGTTCGTGTTCCAGAACTTCAACCTGTTCCCGCACCTCACGGCGCTGGAGAACGTCGTAGAGGCGCCGATCTTCGCGCAGGGCCGGCCACGCGCCGAGGCCGAGGCGGAGGGGCGCGACCTCCTGGCCCGGGTCGGGCTCGCCGACCGGACCGACGCCCGGCCCCGGCAGCTCTCCGGCGGCCAGCAGCAGCGCGTGGCCATCGCCCGGGCGCTCGCCCTGCGGCCGGCGGTGGTCCTCTTCGACGAGCCCACCTCCGCCCTCGACCCCGAGCTGGTCGGCGAGGTGCTCGAGGTGATCAAGGAGCTGGCCGGCACCGGGACCACGCTCGTCGTCGTCACCCACGAGGTCGGCTTCGCCCGCGAGATCGCGGACACCGTCGTCTTCATGGACGACGGCGTAGTGGTCGAGCAGGGGCCGCCCGGCGACGTGCTCGACCACCCCGCCAACCCCCGGACCAAGGCCTTCCTGGAGAAGGTCCTGTGAGTCCGGGCCGCGCCCCGACGTCCGTCCCGACCCCCACCCAGCAGACCCCAGCCCCGAACCCGAAGGGAACCACCGTGACCGTCTCCCGACGAGCCGTCCGAACCCGCCTGCTCGCCCTGGCCGCTGTGCCGCTGCTCGCGCTCACGGCCGCGTGCTCGGCCGCCAGCACCGAGCGGCCCGAGCCCGCCGACGGCGCGGCAGGCCTCGCCGAGAACGCGCCCGAGTCCGCCGGCCTGCAGGTCAGCACCAGCCCCGACCAGGACCGGGTCCGCACCACGGAGTCCGCGGAGGCGGAGGCTCTGCTCCCCGACGAGTGGGCCGACAAGGACGAGATCACCGTCGCCGTCAGCGCGAGCGGCTCCCCGCCCCTGGTCTTCCTCGCCGACGACGACAAGACCCCGATCGGCCACGAGACCGACATCGCGCAGCTCGTCGCCGACGCCCTCGGCAAGGACGTGCGGCTCGAGGTGAAGGCCTGGGCCGACTGGCCGCTCGCCCTCCAGTCGGGCGACGTCGACGCCGTCATCTCCAACGTCACCGTGACGGAGGAGCGCAAGGAGACCATCGACTTCTCCAGCTACCGCGTCGACGAGCTGGGCTGGCTCACGGCCGCCGACTCGGACCTGGTCATCGACTCGCGCGAGGACATCGCGGGCAAGACCGTCGGCGTCGGCTCAGGGACCAACCAGGAGAAGATCCTGCTCGAGTGGGACCGCCTCAACCAGGCCGACGGGCTGGACCCCATCGAGGGGCCCGAGTACTACGAGTCGCTCTCCGACGTGCTGCTCGCCCTCCAGTCGGGACGCGTCGAGGCCTACGTGGGGCCGAACGCCGTGCTCGCCTACCAGGCGGCGGTCTCCCCGGACGACTTCAAGGTGGTCGGCACCCTCAACGGCGGCTGGCCCGACACGGCGCAGATCGCCGTCGCGACCAAGAAGGGCGCGGGCGCCGCCGAGGCGGTCACCGCCGCGCTCAACCACGCCATCGAGGACGGGTCCTACCGGCAGGTGCTGGAGCGCTGGGGCCTGCAGGCCGAGGCGGTGGACCGCGCCGAGACCAACCCGCCCGGCCTGCCCAAGACCGAGGAGTGACGTTCCACCATGACGCACACGCAGAGTCCCGCTGTCCGTCCTCGACCTCGCCCTGGTCGCCGACGGCGCCACCGGCGTCCAGGCGATCCAGCGTGCCGTGGCGCTCGCCGTCGAGCTGGACGCCCTCGGGTACCGGCGCGTCTGGTACGCCGAGCACCACCTCGCGCCCGGTGTCGCCTCGGCGTCACCGGCGGTCCTCGCTGCCGCCGTCGCCGCCCGCACCTCCCGCATCCGCGTCGGCTCGGGGGCGGTGCTGCTGTCCACGACGTCGCCCCTGATCGCCGCCGAGCAGTTCGGCACGATCGCGGCCCTGCACCCCGGGCGGGTCGACCTCGGGCTGGGGCGTGCGTTCACGCCGCCGCCGTCGGACAAGCCGGGCGGGAAGCCGGACCAAGGCGCACAACCGCCACGCCCGCCCGCCCCCGCCGTCCCGCGGCTCGTCGACGGGCTGTACGTGCCGCCCGCGCCGCCGAACGGACTCAACGACCCGGCCCTGCGCGAGCGGATCCTGGCCCAGCAGGAGGTGATCGGCGCGCACCGGAAGCCCGCGGGCTTCCGCGAGGAGGTGGGTCTCGTGCTCGCGCTGCAGCAGGGCACCTACCGGGACCGGACCGGGGCCGCCTACACGAGCCCTCCCGTCGAGGGGGCGGCGTTCGACCTGTGGCTGCTCGCGTCCAGCGGGGGCGAGAGCGCCACGGTGGCGGGCGAGCTCGGCCTGCCGCTCGCGGCCAACTTCCACGTCAGCCCCGCCACCGTCCTGGACACGGTCGCCGCCTACCGGGCCGCGTTCCGGCCGGGCGTGCTCGCCGAGCCCTACGTGGTCGTGTCGGCCGACGTGCTCGTCGCGCAGACCCTCGAACGCGCGCGCGTGCTCGCCGAGCCGTTCGCCGACTGGGTGCTGTCCATCCGCCGCGGCGAGCGCGGCGCCATCGCCTACCCGTCGCCGTCGGCCGCAACGGCCTGGACCGACCGGCCCGACGTCGAGCGCGCCCTCGTGGCCGACCGCGTCGATACCCGGATCGTCGGCGACCCGGCCACCGTCGTCGAACGGCTCGACACGCTCGTGCGCGTCACCGGCGCCGACGAGCTGCTCGTCACGACCGCCACCCACGACCCCGCCGAGACGCGCCGCTCCTTCGAGCTGCTCGCCCAGGCCTGGGGCTCCGACCGGACCGCCGACCCGAGCACCAGCCGGGCGACCAGCGCGGTCTGACGCGCGCCCGCGCGCCGCGCCCGCGCACCGCGCCCGCCCCGGCCCACACCCCGATCCCACACCCCGATCCCGCACCGCAGCCCGCACCGAAGGAGAACCCCCATGCCCGTCGAGTTCCTCGGCATCGCCGCCACCAGCAACGCCTCCGAGACCACCGAGCGCACGACCAAGCCCTTCGACCCCGACTACCTGGTCCGCATAGTCCGCGCCCACGAGGACAACGGCTGGACCCGCGTCCTGTTCGCCTACGGCTCCTCCGGGCCGGAGCCCGCGGCACTCGCGGCCCACGTCGCCGCGCACATGCCGTCGATTGAGCTGCTGCTGGCGCACCGGCCCAACGTCTCGTACCCGACGTACGCGGCGAAGACGTTCGCGACGCTGGACCAGCTCTCGGGCGGCCGGCTTTCCGTGCACTTCATCTCGGGCGGCAACGACCACGAGCAGGGCAGGGAGGGCGACACCCTCACGAAGGACCAGCGGTACGCCCGCACCCGCGAGTACATCCAGATCGTGAAGCGGGCGTGGACCAGCGCCGAGCCGTTCGACCACCACGGCGAGTTCTACGACTTCGACGACTTCGTGCTGGACGCCAAGCCGCTAGAGGGGCACGTGCCCACCGTCTCGTTCGGCGGCTCGTCGGAGGCGGCCTACCCGGTGGGCGCGGCCGAGGCCGACATCTACGCCGTCTGGGGCGAGCCCCTGGACCGCACCGCCGAGCAGATCGCCCGCGTGCACGCGGAGGCCGCGGCGGCCGGCCGGGCGACGCCGCCGCGAATCCACGCCGCGTTCCGGCCGATCATCGCGCCGACGGAGAAGCTGGCCTGGGAGAAGGCCTACGACGTCCTGGGCCGGATCGAGGCGCGGAAGGCCGCGCAGGGCGGCGTCCTGAGCCGGCGCCACCCGATCGACAAGCCCGAGAACGCTGGGTCGCAGCGCCTGCTGGAGATCGCCGCCCAGGGCGAGCGGTTCGACACGGCGCTCTGGACGGCCACCGCGAAGGCGACCGGCGGCGCCGGGAACTCCAACGCGCTGGTCGGCACGCCCGAGCAGGTCGCCGAGGCGCTGCTCGCCTACTACGACCTGGGCGTGCGGGTCATCTCGGCCCGCGGCTACGACCTGCTCGACGATGCCATCGACTTCGGCCGGTACGTCATCCCGCTGGTCAAGGAGGGCGTGGCGCAGCGCGACCGTGCTGCGGAGAGCGAGACCGAGAGCGCGGCCGCCTGATGCGCTTCCAGGTCCTGGACATCGCGTTCAACCCGCCGCACCCGGTCACGGGCGAGGAGGTGCCGCCCGCGGACCGGCTGAACCGGATAGTCGAGACGGCGGTGCTGGCGGAGGAGCTCGGGTTCGACTCCTTCGCCGTCGGGGAGCGGCACGCGGGCCAGGTGTTGTCGTCGGCCCCGACCGTGCTGCTGGGCGCCATCGCCGCCCGCACGTCCCGCATCCTGCTGTCGACGGGCGTCACCGTCCTGTCCCTGCACGACCCGATCCGGCTCGCGGAGGACCTGGCGACGGTCGACCAGCTCAGCCGCGGCCGTCTGGAGATCGTGATCGGCAAGGGCAACGAGGACCTGCAGTACCCGCTGCTCGGCCTGGACATCGCCAAGCAGTACGAGTACCTGCGGGAGAACTACGAGCTCCTGCGGCTCCTGCTCTCGACCGAGGACGTCACGTGGGAGGGCAGGCACCGGCACCGGCTGGAGCACGCGACCACGCTGCCGCGCCCGTTCGCCGGCCCGTTCCGTATCTGGCACGGCTCGGCGACGTCGCAGTTCGCCGTCGACCTGGCGGCAGAGCACGGCGACCCGATAGTCAGCGCCAACGCGCTGCAGCCCCGCGAGAACTACGGCGTGCTCATCGACCGGTACCGCGAGCAGTACGCGGCCGCCGGGCACGACCCGGCCTACGGGTTCGTGGGCGCCGGGTCGGGGGGCCTGTTCCTGGCCGACACCACCGAGGAGGCCGTCGAGCAGTACCGGCCGATCTACTAGGGCCAGGTGCGCCAGCAGGACCAGCGGAAGCACGCGCCGGGCGCCGTCGGCAAGGTCACCAGCTTCCGGACCATCGAGGAGGCCGTCGAGCGCGGACCGGCGCTGGTCGGCTCGCCCGAGGACGTGGTCAAGAAGATCCTCGACTACCACTCCTCGTTCGGGCACGTGCTGCAGGCGGTCTCCGTGAACCACCTGCTGGCCCCGGCCCAGCAGGAGGACGTGCTGCGCCGGTTCGCGCAGGAGGTGATCCCGCGGGTGCGGGCCGAGGTCAGCACCGACCTGTGGAGCCCGCGCGACGAGCGGCGGGCCGCCGGCTTCACCGCCGTCGACCCGCCGGCCCGTGTCGGGGAGGCGGCGGCATGACGGCGCCGGCCGACGGTGTGCTTCGTTGACATGACCTGGGGAGCGACGTAATTTCGGGGCGCAATATCCTACTGATCGAATGCCTATTCGATTGGCAGGATATGACGCTGCGATTTCGCCCGCTGCGTGGGACAACCAATCCGGCCGCCAACCCGTCGTGCGCGGTGGGGGCGACCGCCCGCGACAGCCGGCACCCCGACCGGGAGGACATGACATGACCGAGGCTCTGCACACTGGAACGGCAAGCACGACCGCCGTCGACGACGCCGCCGTCCGCGGGCATGCCGCGTGGCGCGCCGCTCGCGAGCGGGAGCTACGTGAGCCGCACGGGTGGCTGAGCCCTACCGCTCTGTTGTGGCCGACGGCGAAGGCGCAGCGCCTGCCCGGCGTGCCCGGCGAGTGGTGGGTCGCCGAGGGAATCCTGCACACCCGGCCCGCGCCGGGCGATACGGCGGCACTGGTGGGAGAGCACATCGAGCCCGACGGCCCGACGGCGGTCGGCGTCGGCGAGGGACGCAGCCGCATCATCGGCACGTTCCTTCCGGAGGGGCGGGCCGGCTCCGCCGGGGCGGACGATGCACGCGAGGTGGCGGTCGAGGTAGTGGTACGCACCGGCCGGTACGGTGTGCGCCTGCGCGACCCGCAGGCCGCCACCCGCACGGAGTTCACGGGCGTCCCCGCGTTCGACTACGACCCGTCCTGGGTGCTCGACGCTCCCGTGCGCTGGTACGACGAGCCGGAGCCCGTCACGGTCGGCTCCGCGCAGCCCGGCCTGGTGCACCACGTCGAGGTGTTCGGCGAGGTCGACCTCGTGCACGGCGGGCGGTCCGCAACCCTTGCCCTCACCGGCACCCTCACGTCGCCCACCGTCGTCTTCAGCGACGAGGCCGACGGCGTCGCGCCCTGGCGGGCACTCCTGGTCACGACGCCGGACGGGGCCGGTGACCACGCGGACGAGGCGGCTCCTGCGACGTCGGACACGCTGCGCCTGGACCTGAACCGTGCGGTGAACCTGCCGCACGCGTTCACGGACTTCGGGACGAGCGCAGCGCCGCTGGCGGGCAACCACCTGCCGTTCGCCGTCACGGCGGGGGAGAAGGCGCCGCGATGAAGGACGCATTCTTGCAGGCCGGAGGACCTATGAGGCGACACGCCGGGACAATTCGCCCGTGTTTCCGCGATTCCACCGGGTTACCGTGCGCATGACCATGGCAGTATGACGCCATGGCGCTCACGGGACAGGTCAAGGAGGAGCTCGCGCGGGTGCGGGTGGCGAAGACGTCGTGCCGCAAGGCAGAGGTCTCCGCGACGCTGCGGTTCTCGGGCGGTCTCCACATCATCTCCGGTCGGGTCGTGATCGAGGCAGAGCTCGACACCGAGTCGGCGGCCACCCGGCTGCGGCATGCCATCCACGACCTGTACGGGCACACGAGCGAGCTCATCGTGGTCCAGGCCGGCGGCCTGCGGAAGAGCTCGCGGTTCGTGGTGCGCGTGGTGCGCGAGGGCGAGTCGCTCGCCCGCCAGACCGGCCTCCTCGACGCACGTGGCCGTCCCGTGCGCGGCCTGGCGCCCGAGGTCGTGTCCGCCGGCGTGCAGGAGGCCGAGGCCGTGTGGCGCGGCGCGTTCCTGGCGCACGGCTCCCTGACCGAGCCTGGGCGGTCCATGGCGCTCGAGGTGACCAGCCCCGGGCCGGAGGCGGCGCTCGCGCTCGTCGGGGCCGCCCGACGCCTCGGTGTCGCGGCCAAGTCCCGCGAGGTGCGCGGCATCGACCGCGTGGTGATCCGCGACGGCGACTCCATCGGGCGGATGCTGGAGCGCATCGGCGCGCCGGAGACCCTCAAGGTCTGGGAGGAGCGCCGGGAGCGCCGCGAGGTGCGCGGCACCGCCAACCGCCTCGCGAACTTCGACGACGCCAACCTCCGCCGCTCCGCCCGCGCTGCTGTGGCGGCCGGGGCGCGCGTACAGCGGGCCTTCGAGATCCTGGGCGACGAGCTGCCCGAACACCTGCGCCAGGCCGGTGAGCTGCGCCTCGCGCACAAGCAGGCGTCGCTCGAGGAGCTGGGCCGTCTGGCCGAGCCGCAGCTGTCCAAGGACGCCGTGGCGGGCCGGATCCGCCGGCTGCTGTCGACGGCGGACAAACGGGCCCTCGAGCTGGGCGTCCCCGACACCGAGGCGGGGCTGTCGGCTGACCTGCTCGACCTCTGACTCGACCTGCGCCGCCGTTGTGAGAACGCACAGAACCGCGAGTCCCATGCTGTCCGGCCTCGGGTCACGGTTCGGCAGGGTTCGGGTATAGGCTCAAAATCGTCAGGTGACGACGCCGTGACTATCGCGTTTCCCCTTCGGGTCGTCGCGAGGTCGCGGCGCCCGGACGAACCCTGACAAACGCACTTCGCCGTCGGCCATCGACGGCAGTGGCGACAGATCCAAGGAAACGTGTGCGCCGGGACGGCCGGCGCCCCCTGAGGAGGGCATTGTGACCATCCGCGTCGGCATCAACGGCTTCGGCCGTATCGGCAGGAACTTCTACCGGGCTCTCGTGGAGTCGGGTGCAGACATCGAGGTCGTGGGTGTCAACGACCTGACCGACAACAAGACGCTCGCGCACCTGCTCAAGTACGACACGACGCTGGGCCGCTTCGGCAAGCCGGTCGACTTCGACGACGAGAACATCATCGTGGACGGCAAGAAGATCCGCGCGCTCGCCGAGCGCGACCCCGCGAACCTCCCCTGGGGCGAGCTGGGCGCGGACATCGTCATCGAGTCCACGGGCTTCTTCACGGACGCCACCAAGGCGAAGGCGCACATCGACGCCGGCGCCAAGAAGGTCATCATCTCGGCCCCGGCCAAGAACGAGGACGCCACCTTCGTGATGGGCGTCAACAACGAGCTGTACGACCCCGCCGTGCACAACATCATCTCGAACGCGTCGTGCACGACGAACTGCCTCGCGCCGCTCGCCAAGGCCCTGAACGACTCGATCGGCATCGAGCGTGGCCTGATGACCACGATCCACGCCTACACGGGCGACCAGAACCTGCAGGACGGCCCGCACAAGGACCTGCGCCGCGCCCGTGCGGCCGCGCAGAACATCGTCCCGACCACGACGGGTGCCGCCAAGGCCGTCGCCCTGGTGCTGCCGGAGCTCAAGGGCAAGCTGGACGGCTACGCCCTGCGTGTGCCGGTCATCACCGGCTCGGCCACGGACCTCACGTTCGAGGCGTCCCGCGAGGTGACGCTCGAGGAGGTCAACGCAGCGGTCAAGGCCGCAGCCGAGGGCCCGCTCAAGGGCGTCCTGGAGTACGTGGAGGACGAGATCGTCTCCTCGGACATCGTGACCAACCCGCACCAGAGCATCTACGACGCGAAGCTCACCAAGGTGATCGGCAACCAGGTCAAGGTCGTCTCCTGGTACGACAACGAGTGGGGCTACTCGAACAGCCTCGTCAACCTCACCGTGTTCGTCGGCGAGAAGCTCTGACCGCTTTTTCCCTGACGTGAACCCCGACGTCCGCGTGCGCATCGGCCAGCCGGCGCACGCGGACGTCGTCATGTAACGGAACCTCGACCTGGAGTGCTCATGAAGACCATCGACTCCCTCGGCGACCTGCGCGGCAAGCGCGTCCTGGTCCGCTCCGACTTCAACGTCCCGCTCGACGGGAACACCATCACGGACGACGGCCGCATCCGCGCCGCCCTGCCGACGCTGCAGCGGCTGACCGACGCCGGCGCGCGCGTCGTCGTGCTGGCGCACCTCGGCCGCCCCAAGGGCACGCCGGACCCGCAGTACTCCCTCGCGCCGGTCGCCGCCCGCCTGGGCGAGCTGCTCGGGCAGGACGTCGCGCTCGCCGAGGACCTCGTGGGCCCGTCGGCGAAGGCGACGGTCGAGGCCCTGGCCGACGGCCAGGTCGCCCTCCTGGAGAACGTCCGGTTCGACGCCCGCGAGACCTCCAAGGTCGATTCCGAGCGCGCTGAGCTCGCCGGCGAGCTGGCGCAGCTCGCGGACGCGTTCGTCTCGGACGGCTTCGGCGTGGTGCACCGCAAGCAGGCGTCGGTGTACGACGTCGCGCAGGTGCTGCCCGCCGCGGCCGGTGACCTGGTGCGATCCGAGGTCGAGTCGCTGTCGAAGGCGACCGGCGACCCGGAGCGTCCCTACGCCGTCGTGCTCGGCGGCTCCAAGGTGTCCGACAAGCTGGGCGTCATCGCGAACCTCCTGACCAAGGCCGACCGCCTGCTCATCGGCGGCGGCATGGTCTTCACGTTCCTGGCGGCCAAGGGGCTGCGGGTGGGCAACAGCCTGCTGGAGGAGGACCAGGTCGACACCGTCAAGGGCTACATCGCCACGGCGGAGGAGAACGGCGTCGAGATCGTGCTGCCGGTCGACATCGTCGCGGCGGACTCGTTCGCCGCGGACGCGCCGCACCAGATCGTCGCCGCGGAGTCGATCCCGGACGGCACCATGGGTCTCGACATCGGCCCCGAGTCGGGCAAGCTGTTCGCCGACAAGCTGGCCGACGCCAAGACCATCGCGTGGAACGGCCCCATGGGCGTCTTCGAGTTCGAGGCGTTCGCCGCGGGCACCAAGGCCGTGGCGCAGGGCATCATCGAGGCGACGACGGCCGGCGGGTTCTCCATCGTGGGCGGCGGCGACTCGGCAGCGGCCGTGCGCGTGCTCGGCTTCGACGAGGCCGGGTTCAGCCACATCTCGACCGGCGGCGGCGCGAGCCTGGAGCTGCTGGAGGGCAAGGAGCTCCCCGGCCTGACCGTCCTCGCGGACTGACCCGCGCCGTCTGACCCGCGCCGTCTGACCCGACGTACCTCTGAAGAGAAGGAAGAAACACGTGGCTACCACTCGCACGCCGCTCATGGCGGGCAACTGGAAGATGAACCTGGACCACCAGCAGGCGATCAGCACGGTCCAGAAGCTGTCCTGGTCCCTGAAGGACGCCAAGCACGACTACCAGGCGGTCGAGGTGGCGGTGCTGCCGCCGTTCACCGACCTGCGTTCGGTGCAGACGCTCGTGGACGGCGACAAGCTGGAGCTCGTCTACGGCGCCCAGGACATCTCGAAGCACGAGTCCGGCGCCTACACCGGTGAGATCTCCGGGTCGATGCTGCAGAAGCTCGGCTGCACCTACGTGGTGATCGGGCACTCCGAGCGCCGCGAGTACCACGCGGAGTCCGACGACCTGGTGAACGCCAAGGTGCGCGTCGCCTTCGCGCACGGCCTGACCCCGATCCTGTGCGTCGGCGAGGGCCTGGAGGTCCGTAAGGCGGGCGACCAGGTCTCGTACACGCTGGCGCAGGTCGAGGCCGCGCTGGCCGACGTCCCGGCGGAGCAGATCGCGAAGATCGTCATCGCCTACGAGCCCGTCTGGGCCATCGGCACGGGCGAGGTCGCGACCCCGGAGGACGCGCAGGAGGTCTGCGGCGCGATCCGCCGCGTGCTCGGCGAGCTCTGCGACCCCGGCGCGGCAGACGGCGTGCGCGTGCTGTACGGCGGCTCGGTGAAGTCGGGCAACGTCGCGCAGATCATGGCGCAGCCCGACGTCGACGGCGCCCTGGTGGGCGGGGCCAGCCTGGACCCGGAGGAGTTCGCAAGGATCGCCCGCTACCAGTCCCACGTAACCGCCTGATTGGGTTGCCGCCTGATTGGTTGTGGGCGTGATCGTTGCGCCTGATACGGGCGGGTAGAAGCAACGATCACGCCCACAACCAAGCCTGTCCGTCTGACACGTCGGGTCCGAGACCGTCACGCAATCTCCCTGAGGTACTCTCGCTCGGGCGTGATGTTCCAGGTGTGACTGCTGCTCAGGGCTCGAATGGGTCCCTGAGCAGGTGGTTCGCACTGTGAGGTACGTCTCGCTTACTCTTGACCGATCCGCCGCCGGGTGACGCCCGGCACACCTACAACCGAGGACGTGAACCGTGGACGCGCTCCGCATCATCCTGGAAGTTCTGCTGGTCCTGACCAGCGGCTTCCTCACCATGCTCATCCTGCTCCACAAGGGCAAGGGTGGCGGGCTGTCCGACATGTTCGGTGGCGGAATCTCGATGGGCGCCGGCTCGTCCGGCGTGGCCGAGCGGAACCTCAATCGCATCACAATCGCCTTCGCCCTCGTGTGGGCAGTGGTGATCGTCCTGCTCGGACTCATCCAGAAGGTCAGCTGACCCGGTCGCCAAGCGCCTAGCAGCTGACGGCCACACACAGAGGGGACGACAGACGTGGCATCAGGCGGTCATGCGATTCGGGGGAGCCGGGTAGGCGCCGGCCCCCTCGGGGAGACGGAGCGGGGCGATACCGCGCCTCGTATCCGAGTTTCTTACTGGTGTGCCAACGGGCACGAGACAGCACCGAGCTTCTCGGTAGGCGAGGACGTAGAGGCCCCCACGCAGTGGGACTGCCCGCGTTGTGGCTTCCCCGCAGGGATGGACCCGGTGAACCCGCCGGCTCCCGTGCGGAACGAGCCGTACAAGACGCACCTCGCCTACGTGAAGGAGCGCAGGTCCGACGAGGACGGCGCCGCTCTCCTGGAGGAGGCGCTGGAGGCACTGCGGATCCGTCGTGGCGGACGCATAGCACGCTAACGTTTTTCAGCCGGCGAAGTAGAACCCTGGCGAAGCAGAACTGGAGCGAGACAACCCATCGGGGTCGTCTCGCTCCAGTTCTGCTTCGCCAGGGGTCTACTTCGCCGTTGTCGCGCCTGCCGCTTCCGCGTCCAGCAGCCACAGCGTCCGTGCCTGCCCGACGGCGCCCGCGGCGGGCACCTCCGTCACCGGCTTGCCGGCCAGCGCGGCGGCCACCCGCTCCGCCTTCTCGGCACCCGCGGCCACGATCCACACCTCGCGGGCGGACCGGATCGTGTCGAACGTGAGCGAGACCCGCTCGGGCGGCGGCTTGGGCGAGCCGTGCACGCCCGTCGTCGTGCCCCGCGCGGCCAGACCCTCGTGGCCGGGGAACAGGGACGCGACGTGCCCGTCGGGGCCCATGCCGAGCAGCAGGACGTCGAACGCGGGGACCGCGGCTCCTCCTCCTTGCTGCGCATCCCGCCCGCCCGCGTCCCGCCCGCCCGCGTCCCGCCCGCCCGCGTGCTCGTGCAGGAGCGCCGCGTAGGCCGCGGCACCCTCCTCGGGAGTCGCGACCGACGTCGGGCCCGGCATCGGGTGGACGTTGGCCTCCGGGAGCCCGTGCTCGGCGACCAGGCCGTCGAGCAGGGCCCGGCGAGCCTGCGTCTCGTTGCGGTCCGGGTCGCCGTCCGGCAGGAACCGCTCGTCGCCCCACCACAGGTGGACACCCGACCAGTCGACCGCCGGCACGAGCGGGCTCGCGGCCACGGCCGCGAGCGTCGCGATGCCGACCGTGCCCCCCGTGAGCACCACGTGCACGGGGGAGCGGACCGACTGCACGTCCAGGACGCGCGTGAGCAGCCGCGCGGCCGCGGCCTGCGCGAGCACCTCCTTGTCGGGGTGCACGACGACGAGCCGCACCGCGGGCGTCGAGCCGGACATCAGGCCGCCGTCCGCGTGGTGATGTGCGTGAGGCCCCGCGTGAGAACCTCCTCGAAGATCTCGTCCGGGTCGAGCCGGCGCAGCTCCTCGATCAGGGCCTCGTTGAGCGCCCGGATCGGCAGCGCGATCCGGCGGGCGGGCTTGCCCGGCTGCGTGATCGTGACGGTGCGGCCGTCGGGCCGGTCGAGCACGATGGGGCCGCTCTTGCGCTCCAGCACCACCCGCGTGATGGCGTCGTCGCTGCTGGTGCGCACCACCTCGGCCGGGCAGTTCAGCCGTGCGCCGAGCCAGGCCGCGAGCAGGTCGAGCGACGTGTGCCGCTTCTGCCCCTCGACCGTCACGGAGAGCACGGGCTCGAACGGCGGCTGCTCCACCGCCGCCGCGATGATCGCCCGCCACAGCGTGACGCGCGCCCACGCGAGGTCGGTGTCCCCGGGGGCGTACGTCCCGGCGAGGTTGCCGAGCATCTCCACCGGGTTCTCCGCGATGGTGCTGTCGATGATCCGGCGGGCCGCCATGGCGCCCACCGGGTCCTGCGACGGCACCGCAGGCGCCTCACGCGGCCACCAGGCCACGATCGGGGCGTCGGGCAGCAGGAGCGGCATCACGAGGGTGTCGGTCCGCTCCAGGAGCGGGCCGAAGGCGCGCAGCACCACCACCTCGGAGGCACCGGCGTCACCGCCCACGCGGATCTGAGCGTCGAGCCGGGCGCTGGCACCGCGCGCCGCGGGGGCGACGACGATGACCCGGCACGGGTGCTCACGGCTTGCGTCGTTCGCGGCCTCGACCGACTCCTCGACGTCGCGCTCGTCGGCCAGCACCACGAGGGTGAGCACGCGGCCCAGGGCCACGGCACCGCCCTCGTCACGCAGGCGGACGAGACGCTTGTTGACCTGGTTGGTCGTGGTGTCCGGCATGTCAATTATCACTGGACGTGCTCACCTTCTCGCTGGTGGTCCATGTCGCCAACCGCGTCACTGGACGTGCTCACCTTCTCGCTGGTGGTCCATGTCGCCAACCGCGTCACTGGACGTGCTCACCTTCTCGCTGGTGGTCCATGTCGCCAACCGCGTCATCAGGGCCGCCGCCAAGCTCTGCCGTCGCGCTCCATCATGGCGTCGGCCGACGGCGGACCCCAGGTGCCCGACGCGTACGGCTCCGGCTGGCCCTTGCGTGCCCAGTACGAGGTGATCGGGTCGAGGATCTCCCAGGACAGCTCGACCTCCTCGCGCGTCGGGAAGAGCGGCGGGTCGCCGAGCAGCACGTCGAGGATGAGCCGCTCGTAGGCCTCGGGGGAGGACTCGGTGAACGAGTGCCCGTAGCCGAAGTCCATCGTCACGTCGCGCACCTGCATCGCCGTGCCTGGCACCTTGGCGCCGAACCGCAGGGTGACGCCCTCGTCGGGCTGCACGCGGATGACCAGGGCGTTGCTGCCGAGCTCCGACGTCAGGGACGTCTCGAACGGGAGGTGCGGCGCCTTCTTGAACACCACGGCCACCTCGGTGACGCGGCGGCCCAGGCGCTTGCCGTGGCGCAGGTAGAACGGGACGCCCGCCCAGCGGCGGTTGTCGACGTCGACCCGGACCGCGGCGAAGGTCTCCGTGCTGGAGTCCTTCGCGATGCCGTCCTCCTCGAGGAAGCCGGGCACCTCCTCGCCGCCCTGCCAGCCGGCCTCGTACTGGCCGCGGGCGGTGTGCTTGCCGAGGTCACGCGGCAGGCGCACGGACGAGAGCACCTTGATCTTCTCGGCGCGCAGCTCGGCGGCGTCGAAGTTGACGGGCTCCTCCATGGCCACCAGCGCCAGGAGCTGGATCAGGTGGTTCTGGATGACGTCGCGCGCGGCGCCGATCCCGTCGTAGTAGCCGGCGCGGCCACCGATGCCGATGTCCTCGGCCATGGTGATCTGCACGTGGTCCACGTAGTTCGAGTTCCAGATGGGCTCGAACATCGTGTTCGCGAAGCGCAGCGCCAGCAGGTTCTGGACGGTCTCCTTGCCCAGGTAGTGGTCGATGCGGAACACCGACTCCGGGTCGAAGACCTCGGACACCACGGCGTCGAGCTCCTTGGCGCTGGCCAGGTCGTGCCCGAAGGGCTTCTCGATGACCACCCGCCGCCAGGCGTTCACGCCGTCGCCGTCCGCGTCGTTGTCGGGACGCGACAGCCCGTGCTCGGCGAGCTGCCGGCACACCACGGGGAACGCGGCCGGCGGGACCGACAGGTAGAACGCGTGGTTCCCGCCCGTGCCGCGCTCCTTGTCCAGCGTCTCGACGGTCTCCCGCAGACGCTCGAACGCGGCGTCGTCGTCGAAGGAGCCGTGCACGAACCGGATGCCTTCGGCCAGCTGGCGCCACGTCGCCTCCCGGAAGGGGGTGCGGGCGTGCTCCTTCACGGCGTCGTGC
The DNA here is from genome assembly GCA_963850545.1 of uncultured Actinomycetota bacterium. GTDB lineage: Bacteria > Actinomycetota > Actinomycetes > Actinomycetales > Cellulomonadaceae > Promicromonospora. The sequence continues at coordinate 673,062 of CAWKLP010000001.1, forward strand.
ACGACCTGGGCGAAGTCCTGGTCGTCCCAGTCGCGCCGGGCGAAGCCCGTCAGGGCGAAGCCCGGCGGCAGGAGCCCGCGGTTCGCGAGGTCGTAGACGGCGGGCATGAGCTTCTTGCGCGAGAGGTCGCCCGTCACGCCGAAGATCACGAGCCCGCTGGGTCCCGCGATGCGGGGCAGACGCAGGTCGAGGGGGTCGCGCAGGGGGTTGATTCCCTGCGCGATCTTCGCCGGCCTCACCGGTTGCCGGCCCCTGCACCGGCGCTGTCGAGCCCGGTCTTGGTGGTCGTCAGGAGCTCGTCCCAGCTGACCTCGAACTTCGTCACGCCCTCGTCCTCCAGCTGTGCCGTCACCTCGTCGATGGAGATGCCCTGCGCCTCGATGGCCGCGATCGTCGCGGCCGCCTCCTCGCCCGACCCGGTAACGGTGTCGGCGAGGACGATGCCGTGGTCGGCGAACGCGTCGAGCGTCTTCTCGGGCATCGTGTTGACGACGCCCGCCACCACGAGCTCGTCCACGTACATCGTGTCGCGGTAGCTCGGGTCCTTCACGCCGGTCGACGCCCACAGCGGGCGCTGCGGCTGGGCGCCGGCGGCCGCGAGCGCGGCCCACCGGTCCGACGCGAAGACCTCCTCGTAGGCCGCGAAGGCCAGCCGGGCGTTCGCGATGGCGGCCTCGCCGCGCAGCGCGAGCGCCTCGTCCGTGCCGACGGCGGCCAGGCGCTTGTCGACCTCCGAGTCCACGCGGGACACGAAGAAGGACGCGACGGAGCCGATCACGGACAGGTCGTGGCCCGCCTCCTTGGCCTGCTCGAGGCCGGCCAGGAAGGCGTCCATCACCGCCCGGTACCGGTCGATCGAGAAGATCAGCGTCACGTTCACGCTGATCCCCTTCGCGAGGGTGGCCGTGATCGCCGGCAGGCCCTCGACGGTGGCGGGGATCTTGATCATCACGTTCGGCCGGCCGACGGTCTCCCACAGCCGGACGGCAGTGGTCTGCGTCGCCTCCGTGTCGCGGGCCAGCCGCGGGTCCACCTCGATGGATACGCGGCCGTCCACGGCGGCGGTGGCGTCGTAGGCGGGGCGCAGCACGTCCGCGGCGTCGCGCACGTCGTCCGTCGTGATGCGCTCCACCGCCGTCTCCACGTCGGAGCCCGCCAGCTCGGCGAGGATGCTCGCGTAGGCGTCGCCCGACTTGAGGGCCGCGGCGAAGATCGTCGGGTTGGTGGTCACGCCCACGACGTTCCTGGTGGTCATGAGCTCGGCGAGGTTGCCGGTGCGCAGGCGCTCACGGGACAGGTCGTCCAGCCAGATGGCGACACCCGCCTCGGACAGCCGCTCGGTGGGGCTGACGTTCTCGTTGACGCTGTCGTTGGTGCTGTCGGTCATCGTGCCCTTCCTCTCTCGTGTCCGTGTGATCCGGAGCGGCTCAGGACGCCGCCTCGATCGACTCCTTGGCGGCCTGGGCGACTGCCTCGGCCGTGATGCCGTACTCGGCGTAGAGCGTCTTGTAGTCCGCTGACGCGCCGTAGTGCTCGAGCGAGACGATGCGGCCGGCGTCGCCGACCACCTCGCGCCAGCCCTGCGCGACGCCCGCCTCGACGGAGACGCGAGCCTTCACGCCGGACGGGATGACCGACTCGCGGTAGGCCTCGTCCTGCTTGTCGAACCACTCGCGCGAGGGCATGGAGACGACGCGGGCCCGCACGCCGTCGGCGGCGAGGATCGCGCGCGCCTCGACGGCGAGCTGCACCTCGGAGCCGGTGCCCACCAGGACGACGTCGGGCGTGCCGTCGGTGTCCAGGAGCGTGTAGCCGCCCTTGAGGGTGCCCTCGGCGGCGGCGAAGCCGTCCGTGCCGCGCGGGTAGGTGGGCACGTTCTGCCGGGTCAGCACGATGCCGGCCGGGTTGCTGGTGTTCTCGAGGATGCCGCGCCACGCCCAGGCGGTCTCGTTCGCGTCCGCCGGGCGGACGACGTCGAGGTTCGGGATGGCCCGCAGCGCCGCGAGGTGCTCCACCGGCTGGTGGGTCGGGCCGTCCTCGCCGAGGCCGATCGAGTCGTGCGTCCACACGAACGTGGTCGGGATGCTCATCAGCGCGGCCAGGCGCACGGACGCGCGCATGTAGTCGGCGAACTGCAGGAACGTACCGCCGTACGGGCGGGTCAGGCCGTGCAGCACTATGCCGTTGAGGATCGAGCCCATGGCGTGCTCGCGGATGCCGAAGTGCAGGGTGCGGCCGAAGGGGTCGCCCGGGAACTTCTTGGTCGCGTGCTCCGTCGGCACGAAGGACGGCACGCCGTCCATTGTCGTGTTGTTGGAGCCGGCCAGGTCGGCCGAGCCGCCCCACAGCTCGGGCAGCACGTCCTTGAGCGCGGTGAGCACCTTGCCCGACGCCGCACGGGTCGCGACGCCCTTCTCGCTCGCCTCGAACTCGGGCAGGGAGTCGGTCCAGCCCTCGGGCAGCTCGTGGGCGCGCAGGCGCGCGAGCAGGGCCGCGTTCTGCGGGTTGGCCTCGGACCAGGCCGCGAAGGCGGACTCCCACTCCTCGCGCTGGGCGGCCTGGCGCTCCGCTACGGAACGCGTGTAGGACAGCACGTCGGCGTCGATCGCGAACGTCGCCTCGGGGTCGAGGCCGAGCGCAGACTTGAGGCCCTTGACCTCGTCGGCGCCCATGGCCGAGCCGTGGATGCCGCCCGTGTTCTGCTTGGTGGGCGCCGGCCAGCCGATGATGGTGCGCAGCGCGATGATCGACGGCTTGCCGGTCTCCGCCTTGGCGGCGTCGATCGCCGCGGCCAGCGCGTCGGTGTCCTCCGCGTAGCCCTCGTCGCCCGCGGTCCAGTCCACGCGCTGGGTGTGCCAGCCGTAGGCCTCGTAGCGCTTCAGGACGTCCTCGGTGAACGCGATGTTGGTGTCGTCCTCGATCGAGATCTTGTTGTCGTCCCAGATCAGGATCAGGTTGCCGAGCTGCTGGTGGCCCGCGAGCGACGAGGCCTCGGAGGTCACGCCCTCCTGCAGGTCGCCGTCTGACGCGATGACGTACACGTGGTGGTCGAACGGCGACTCACCGGGGGCGGCGGCCGGGTCGAGCAGGCCCCGCTCGCGCCGGGAGGCGAACGCCATGCCGACGGCGGAGGCGAGACCCTGGCCCAGCGGGCCGGTGGTGATCTCGACACCCTCGGTGTGCCGGTACTCCGGGTGGCCCGGGGTCTTGGAGCCCCAGGTGCGCAGCGCGGCGATGTCCTCCATCTCGAGGCCGTAGCCTGCGAGGAAGAGCTGCAGGTAGATCGTCAGCGACGAGTGGCCGGCGCTCAGCACGAACCGGTCGCGGCCCTGCCAGGCCGGGTCCGACGGGTCGTGGCGCATGGCCTTCTGGAAGAGGAGGTACGCGGCCGGCGCGAGCGAGATCGCGGTGCCGGGGTGTCCGTTGCCCACCTTCTCGACGGCGTCCGCAGCCAGCGCCTTGATGGCCTTGACCGCTCGCTCGTCGAGCTCCGACCACTCCAGGGGCTTCAGCACGGGGTCGAAAGCGTTCACGAGTCCTCTTTCTCTCCGCCGTCGGCCCTCGTCCTGTCCGGGGAGTGGATGGACCGGAGAGCCGCGCAGCGTGCGTGCGGCGGCGGCGGGATGCCGGCCGCCCGTGGTTCGATTGCGGATCAACCCTATACGCGCACCCCAGCCGCTGCGCAGGGCTGTCCACGCTCTGTTGAGCCCAGGATCCAGGACAAATCTCACACGGCGCCGCGGGAATGCGGTGCGCGGCCGCCTCATGACGCGACGTACGATGGGCACGCACCGGACCGGCAACAGGGCCTACCAGGTGCGTTATCGCCTCAGGACACTCCCGAACGGAACTGCGACGCGCGTGAGAACGAGCCACACGACGACCGGCCAGACCGCGCGTCCCCAGACCTCAGGTCCCGAGGAGCCCGCCGCCGGCGTCGGGCAGCGTCCCGGGGGATGGTTCCTGGGCCGCGCCGGCGCGTACGTCGCGCTGACCAAGCCGCGTGTGATCGAGCTGCTGCTCGTGACGACAGTGCCCACCATGATCCTGGCGGCCGACGGCATGCCCAGCTTCTGGCTGATCATCACCACCCTCATCGGCGGGGCCGGTGCCGCGGGCAGCGCCAACGCGTTCAACATGTGGTGGGACCGCGACATCGACCAGGTAATGAACCGGACCAAGAAGCGTCCGCTGGCCACGGGTGAGATCTCGCCGCGGGCCGGCCTGGTGTTCGCCTCGATCCTCGGCCTGCTGTCGCTGACCTGGTTCGCGCTCGTCATCAACTGGGCGGCGATGTGGCTCACGCTGGCCGCCATCGCGATCTACGTCGTCGGCTACACGATGATCCTCAAGCGCCGCACCCCGCAGAACATCGTGTGGGGCGGTATCGCGGGCTGCATGCCCGTGTTCATCGGCTGGGCCTCGGTGACCGGCGAGCTGAGCTGGGCCGCGCTGGCGCTGTTCGGCATCATCTTCTTCTGGACGCCGCCGCACTACTGGCCGCTGTCGATCAAGTTCAAGAAGGACTACGCGAACGCGAACGTCCCGATGCTGCCGGTCGTCAGCGACGACAAGCGGGTCGCCGCGGAGATGGTGGGCTACACGCTCGCGATGATCGCCTGCTCGCTCCTGCTGACCCCGCTCGCGGGCATGTCGTGGGTGTACACCGCGGTGGCCGCCGCGCTGGGCGCGTGGTTCCTCTGGGCCACGATCGCGATGCTGCGCCGGGCGCAGGGCAAGGCGAGCGGCAAGCTGGGCGCGATGAAGGTGTTTCACGCGTCGATCACCTACCTGTCGCTGCTCTTCGTGGCGGTAGCGGTGGACGTCTTCCTCCCGTTCTGACCGTTCTGACCTGCCGCCCACTTTCCGGGATCGGGCCACCTCTGTGGGGTAGCATCCCGTGCGTTCTGTGCCGCATATGTCCGGCATGTGTCCGGCTCGTGCGCTGATCGCATGACCAACAGGGGGGAACGTCCCGTGTTGCAGGATCCGCTTGCGCCGTGGACGGTCCCGACCCCGGAGCCCGCGGCCCTGGGCCGCGGCGAGCCCCGCACGATCGGCCCCTTCCGGATCCGGAGCCGGCTGGGGAGCGGCGGCATGGGGGACGTCTACCTCGGAACCGGGCGCCGTGGGCAGCAGGTGGCGATCAAGCTGATCCGGGGCGCCCAGCTGGACGACGGCGAGTTCCGCGCGCGCTTCCGACGCGAGGCGCGCGCCGCGGCCAAGGTGCGCAGCCGGTTCGTCGCGAACCTGGTCGACGCCGACCTTGATGCGGGCACCCCGTGGCTCGCGACCGAGTACATCGCGGGGCCGACCCTCTCGCAGGCGCTGAAGGCGCACGGCCCCCTGCCCCAGGAGGCCGTGCTGAACCTGGTCGCGGGCGTCGCCGAGGCGCTGCACACGATCCACGGCTCCGGCCTGGTGCATCGCGACGTCAAGCCGGCCAACGTGATCCTCGGACCGGACGGCCCGCGCCTGATCGACCTGGGCGTGGTCGCCGCGATGGACGCGATCGACCTGACGAAGGTGACCATGACCGGGCAGCCGGTCGGCACGCCGATGTACATGGCCCCGGAGCAGGCGATGGCCGACCGCACGACGGCGGCCACCGACGTCTGGGCGCTGGGCGCGCTGGCCTACTACGCCGCGACCGGCAACCATCTGTACGCCGGGACCCATCCGGCCGTCGTGCTCTACCAGGTCTCGGCGGAGAACCCGTCCTACGACGACTGCCCCGCCTACCTGCGCCCGCTCCTCGATGCCTGCCTGATCAAGGACCCGGCACGGCGACCGTCCCTCGACACGATCCTGCGTTCCTTCGGCCGTCCCGACTCGGTCCGGGCCGCCGTCGGCACGGTCGGGCTCGAAGAGGCGCCACCCGGCGGACCGGGATCCCCGCGCTGGTCACGGCAAGCCCTCGTCCGCCTGGGCGCGGCGGCCGTCGGGGTGGCGGTGCTGACCGGGGCGGCGATCGGCGCCTGGAGCTCGCTGGCCGACGACGGCGAGCCGAACGGCACGGAGCAGACCCACCCGGCCGCTTCGCCGCAGGACGCGGACGGCCCGACGGGCGCGGACGGTCCGCAGGACGCGGACGGTCCGACGGGCGCGGGCGAACCGACGTACGCAGGCGAACCGACGGAGCTGCCGGAGAGCCCCGGGACGGGCGGGCCGGTCCCGAACGGGAGCCGGGACAGCCCGCTGGCACTGGGGACCGGGCGACGCCTCGGCGACAGCTCGTGCTGGATCGTGAGCGTCGACGACGTGCAAGGCCGGGTGGCCACGCTCACGCTGTCGTGCGACCGGGCAGGAACGGCCGGGTACGGCACGCCGACACCGAGCCGCTGGCTGACGATCTCCGCCGTCGGGGAGGGCGGAACGTTCTGGAGCAGCACCCCGGAGAACGCCCAGGCGTCGGACACGTTCTGGGCGCAGGGAAACCTCACGGACGCGACGAGCGTGACCACGACGGTCACGCTGCCGGATGTCGGGCCGCTGGCCACGGTCGCCGTGGAGCACCGGAACGGTTACGGCTGGGAGTGGGCCGCCACCCGGTGACGCTCCAGGTAGTGCCCAAGTCATGATTCGGTCAGTCCACACGTCCCGTCCTAGGCTGAGCGCGTGACCGAGACCCCAGCCGACCGAACCACCGACTCCGCCGACCAGTCCGCGGGCTACTCCTCGGGCCTGCCGGCCGCGTCCGCCGTCGTCCCCGAGAGCGACCTCGCCCCTCGCCGGGCGGCCCGCGAGAAGTCGCGCGTGGCCCCCGACTACGCGCGCTCCTGGCTCCTGCTGTCCGCGATGCGCACCGAGAGCTTCGACAAGGCCCAGCTCTCCCGCGCGGACCAGGTGATCCTCGACTGCGAGGACGCCATCGACGACCGCCTCAAGGACGACGCGCGCGAGAATGTCATCCGGTGGGTCAAGAACGGCGGCAGCGCCTGGGTCCGGATCAACGACCGCCACGCGCCGTCCTGGGCGGACGACGTCGCATACCTGCGCGGCCTCGAGGGGCTCAACGGCGTGATGCTGGCCAAGACGGAGAGCGCCGACGACGTCATCGACACCGCCCAGCGCCTCGGCGGCGACGTGCCCGTGATCCCGCTGGTGGAGTCGGCCCTCGGCATCGAGGAGGCCGTCAACATCGCCCGGGCCCGCGGTGCGTTCCGCCTCGCGTTCGGCTCCGGCGACTACCGCCGCGACACCGGCGCGTCCAACGAGCCCATCGCCATGGCGTACCCGCGCTCACGCCTCGTGGCCGCCAGCCGCATCGGCGGCCTGCCCGGCCCGGTGGACGGCCCCACGGTCGGCTCGTCGCACGCGCTGCTGCGCGAGCAGTCCGCCGACGCCGTCAACCTCGGCATGACCGGCAAGCTCTGCCTGGACTTCGAGCAGCCGGCCGTCATCAACGAGTCCTTCGCGCCGACGTCGTCCGACGTGGCGTGGGCCGTCGACTTCTTCGCCGAGTTCGAGGCCGCGGGCTCCGTCATCCGCGACGGCAGCGACAAGCCGCGCCTCGCTCGCGCCCAGGTGATCCGCTCGCGCGCGGAGCTGTTCGGGATCAACCCGTCCTGATCCACCCCCGCACGATCCACCCCCGCGTGATCCACCCCCACGCGATCGACCCCGCGTGGCGGTCTCCCGGCGTGGCCCGCCCGCCCTGCGGGCCACGCTCGGCATGATGGGGCGGTGTCCACCGCACTGGCCCATTTGTCGTCGCCCCATGAGATCCAGCCAGGCACGCTGCCCACCTCGGTCGAGCGCGCCCGGCTCGACCGCGCCCTGCGGGACTACCTCGCGCACCTGAGCGTGGAGCGCGGCCTGTCGGTCAACACCGTCGCGGCGTACCGCCGCGACCTCGTGCGGTACGCGGGATTCCTCGAGTCGGTGGGCCGCCCCGGCCTGGCCGGAGTCACGGAGACCGACGTCACGAGCTTCGTCGAGTCGGTGCGCCTGGGGTCCGACGGCGGGCGGCCGCTGTCGCCGTCGTCCACCGCCCGGGCCCTGGCCGCCGTGCGTGGCTGGCACAAGTTCGCCCAGGCCGAGGGCCTGGCCGTGGACGACCCGTCCGCCGAGGTGCGGGCCCCCACCCAGCTGCGGCGCCTGCCGCACGCGCTGTCCGTGGACGACGTCGCCGGGCTGCTCGACGCCGCGGGCACCGGCGACGGGCCGCTGCCCCTGCGCGACCGTGCGCTGCTGGAGCTGCTGTACGCCACCGGCGCGCGGATCTCCGAGATCGTGGGGCTCGACGTCGACGGGGTGAGCGACAGCGCCGCCGTCCGGCTGCTCGGCAAGGGCTCGAAGGAGCGCGCGGTGCCGGTGGGCTCGTTCGCGCGCGACGCGCTGGAGGCCTACCTGGTCCGGGCGCGCCCGGCGCTGGTCGCGGCGGGCCGCGGCACGCCCGCCCTGTTCCTCAACACGCGCGGCGCGCGGATGTCCCGGCAGACGGCCTGGGCCGCGCTGCAGGCCGCCGCCGCGCGGGCCGGCCTGAAGGAGCACGTGTCGCCGCACACCCTGCGGCACTCGTTCGCCACCCACCTGCTGTCCGGCGGGGCGGACGTGCGCGTGGTCCAGGAGCTGCTCGGGCACGCGTCGGTCACGACCACGCAGATCTACACGATGGTCACCCCGGACGCGCTGCGCGAGGTCTACGCGGCGGCCCACCCGCGGGCCCGGTAACAAGCCCGGCAGCGGGCCCGGCGGCAGACCCGGTAGTGGGCCTGGTGGTGGGCCGGCGACGGGCCCGGCAATCGAAGGCCGCCACGCCGGGGCTTCGAGCCCTGCGGTGCCCACACTCTGGTATAGCGTGGCGGGCGTGAGCGAGGCACCCAGCCAGGAGGGAGCGAGCACGATGACCGACATTCTTCTCGGCAAGGCGGTCGTCGGCGCACCCACGGACTCGGAGATCGTCCGCGACGTCGTCGGGCGCGCCATGCCGGACCTGCCCGAGCCTGCGCCTCTCGCGAGCCACGGCCCGGCGCGGATCATCGCGATGTGCAACCAGAAGGGCGGGGTCGGCAAGACGACGACCACGATCAACCTCGGCGCATGTCTCGCGGAGTACGGCCGCAAGGTGCTCCTGGTCGACTTCGACCCGCAGGGCGCCGCGTCGGTGGGCATCGGCGTCAACCCGCACGAGCTCGACCTGACGATCTACAACCTGCTCATGGAGCGGGGCGTGGACATCCAGGACGTGCTCATCCCGTCGGGCATCGAGAACCTCGACGTGCTGCCCGCGAACATCGACCTGTCGGCGGCGGAGGTGCAGCTCGTGGGCGAGGTTGCCCGGGAGTCGGTGCTGGCCCGCGCGCTGCGTCCGGTGATCGACGACTACGACGTGATCCTCATCGACTGCCAGCCGAGCCTCGGCCTGCTCACGGTGAACGCCCTGACCGCTGCGCACGGCGTGCTGATCCCGCTGGAGTGCGAGTTCTTCGCGCTGCGCGGCGTCGCGCTGCTGGTGGAGACCATCGAGAAGGTACGGGACCGGCTCAACCCTGCCCTGGAGATCGACGGTATCCTCCCCACCATGTATGACTCGCGCACTCTCCACTCCCGGGAGGTCGTGGCCCGGGTGCACGAGGCCTTCGGCGACACGCTGCTGCACTCGATCATCGGACGCACGGTGAAGTTCCCCGACGCAACGGTCGCCGCGGAGCCCATCACCGCCTACGCCCCGGGGCACCCGGGCGCGGCTGCGTACCGTCAGCTCGCCCGGGAGCTCGTGGCCCGTGGCGACGCCGCCTGAGGCGGCGGTCCTGGAGGCGGCGGCCGTCCAGGAGCCGACGGCGGTGGAGCCCGGCGAGCAGGCCTCCACCAACGAGCGATCCGCCTCCCGCACGTTCCAGGTCCACCTGCACAACTTCGAGGGCCCGTTCGACCTGCTGCTGTCGCTCATCGCGAAGCACCAGATGGACGTCACCGAGGTGGCGCTCGCGGTGGTGACCGACGAGTTCGTCGCGCACATCCGCGAGGCGGAGCGGGTCTCCCGCGAGGCCGCCGCGCGCGGCGAGGACTACGCGTCCTGGGACCTCGGCGTGGCCAGCGAGTTCCTGGTCATCGCCGCGACCCTGCTGGACCTCAAGGCCGCCCGCCTGCTGCCCGGCGTCGTGGACGAGGACGCGGAGGACCTCGAGCTGCTCGAGGCCCGCGACCTGCTGTTCGCCCGGCTCCTGCAGTACCGCGCATACAAGGAGGTCTCGAAGGTCCTCGCGGAGCAGATGGCGTCGGCCGGACGCCGCGTGCCGCGCCTGACGCCGCTGGAGCCGCACCTGGCCGCGATCCTGCCGGAGCTGGTCTGGGACACGACGGGGGAGCGGCTCGCCGAGCTCGCCGCCAAGGTGCTGGCACCCAAGCCGCCGCCCGTGGTGGGCCTGGCCCACCTGCACGGCTCCGCGGTGAGCGTGCGGGAGGAGGCCGGCGTCATCGTCAAGCGCCTGCGCGCCGAGCACGCGGTGACGTTCCGGTCGCTCACGGCCGGCGCGGAGCGCCTCGTGACCGTTGCCCGGTTCCTCGCGCTCCTGGAGCTGTTCCGCGACGCCCTGGTCGGGTTCGAGCAGGTCAGCCCGCTGGGCGAGCTCACGGTGCGCTGGACCGCCGGGCCAGACGACGGCGAGAAGTACCTCGACCCCGCAGCCGGTCCCAGCGAGTTCGACGAGGACGACCTGTCGGAAGAGCAAGCCCTGCCCGAAGCGCAAGCCCTGCCCGAAGAGCAAGCTGAGACCGCGCAGCCCGGAACGGAGGCGACAGCATGACCGTCGAAGAACAGGCCCCCGAGGCCGCGCAGGTGGCCGTCCCGGAGGGCTCCACGCAGGACGAGCTGCCCTTCGTCGACGTGCACACGCTCCCGGGCGGCGCGCACGCGGCGGTCGAGGCGGTGCTCATGGTGGCCGACGCGCCGATCGGCGCCGACCGGATAGCCGCAGCGCTGAACCTGACGCAGGACGAGACCGACGACATCCTGCACGAGCTGGCCGACGAGTACGCGGGCCACCTCGGGTCCCGCCCGCGCGGGTTCGAGCTGCGCCGGACGGTGGACGGGTGGCGCATCTATTCGTCCGCGGCGCACGCGGACCCGGTGGGGCGCTTCGTGCTGGACGGCCAGTCGTCGAAGCTGAGCCAGGCCGCCCTGGAGACCCTCGCAGTGGTCGCGTACCGCCAGCCGGTGACGCGTGGCCAGGTCAGCGCGGTGCGCGGCGTGAACGTCGACGGCGTCGTGCGGACCCTGCTGACGCGCGGGCTGATCGCGGAGATCGGCCAGGACCCGAGCTCGGGTGCGGTTCTGTTCGGAACCACGGGATACTTCTTGGAGCGGATGGACTTCTCGTCGCTCGACGAGCTGCCTCCGCTGGCGCCGCACCTGCCGGACCTCGACATGATCGACGGCCTCGACGGACTGGACAACTAGTCCGTACGTAGGGCCCGTTGGCGGGTCCGTAGCGCGCTCTTCCTCCGAGATTTCCCGACTTACCGAGAGACGAATCATGAGCAACGAACGCCGCGGCGGGAGCCGCCGCGAATCTGGTGGCGGTCAGCAGCCCCGCCGTCCTGCCCAGGGTGGCAAGAACTTCCGTGGTGGCAGCTCCGCCAAGAGCCGCGCGCAGGCGAACGCGCCGCGCCGCAAGCCGGCGAAGCCCGCCGAGCAGGGCCGCGACGTCCACGTCGAGGACGGCGTGCGGCTGCAGAAGGTGCTCGCGCAGGCCGGGCTGGGCTCGCGCCGCGCGTCCGAGGAGCTGATCGCGAACGGCCACGTCGAGGTGGACGGCCAGCTCGTCACGGAGCTGGGCGTGCGGATCGACCCGGCCACCGCCGTCGTGCACGTGGATGGGCTGCGGATCCAGCTCGACCAGGCCAAGGTGACCATCGCGCTGAACAAGCCGCTGGGCGTGGTCTCCACGATGGACGACCCCAAGGGCCGCCCGACCGTCGCGGACCTCATCAGGAACCGCGAGGAGCGCCTCTTCCACGTGGGCCGGCTCGACGCCGACAGCGAGGGCCTGCTGCTCCTGACGAACGACGGCGAGCTCGCCAACCGCCTGTCGCACCCGAAGTACCAGATCGCCAAGACGTACCTGGTGACGGTCGAGGGCGAGGTCTACCCGCGGACCGGCCGCGAGCTCCTGAAGGGCGTGGAGCTCGACGACGGCGTCGCGAAGATGGATGCCGTGCACGTGCTCCAGCAGATCGACGGCTTCGCGATGCTGGAGGTCGTGCTGCACGAGGGGCGCAACAGGATCGTGCGCCGCATGTTCGAGGCCGTCGGGCACCCCGTGACGCGCCTGGTGCGCACCCGGATCGGCCCGATCCCGCTGGGCGACCTGAAGTCGGGCCGCACCCGCGTCCTGGGCCGCACGGAGCTGGGCACCCTCATGGGCGCCGTCGACCTGTAATCTCTCCCGCTGAGTGCTGGGTATTTGTGCCCTGAGAAGCACTCTGGCAACAGATATCCAGCACTCAACGGAAGTGAGCGAATTCGTGACCAGTCCTGTAGTCGTCGCCATCGACGGGCCGTCCGGGTCCGGCAAGTCGAGCGTGTCGAAGGCCGTCGCGGCACGCCTCGGCCTGGCCTACCTCGACACGGGCGCCATGTACCGGGCGGCCACGGTGTGGAGCATGGAGACTGCCGACCTGGACGACGCCGCGTCGGTCGCCGCGGCCGTCCGTGCGATGCCGCTGGTCATGGGGCTGGACCCGGCCGCGCCGGGCGTCGAGCTGGACGGGCGGGACGTCGCCGTGACGATCCGCACCACCGAGGTCACGACGAACGTGTCGAAGGTGGCGTCCAACCTCGAGGTGCGGGCCGAGCTCAAGCGACTCCAGCGCGAGATCATCGACCGGGAGTCCGGCACGGCCCAGGCTGGGCACTCGGGCGGCCGGGGGATCGTGGCCGAGGGCCGCGACATCACCACGGTCGTTGCGCCCGACGCCGACGTCCGCGTGCTGCTCACCGCCTCGGAGGAGGCGCGCCTGCGCCGTCGGTCCCTCGAGGTGCACGGCGCGGCCGACGCCACCGCAGTGGACGCAACGCGGGACCAGGTGCTGCGCCGCGACCGGGACGACGCGAAGGTCACGCAGTTCCTCGTGGCCGCGGACGGCGTGGTGACCGTCGACTCCAGCGACCTCGACTTCGAGCAGACGGTCGACGCCGTCCTCGCCGTCGTCACGCAGGTGACGGGGCGCGAGGTCGCGCCGTCCGCCTGAGGCGGGCGGGAGCGACGCAGGTCATACGGCTGCGAGGCGGCCTGAGGGCGACGGGCCTGCGACAATGAAGGCATGACCCACGACCCCTCTGCATCGGAGACTGCTGCCCTGGACGCCGCGGCCCGAGATGATGCTGCCCTGGACGCTGCCGCCCCGGTCGCACCCGACCTGGACCTCGACCTCGACCTCACGGAGACCGAGGACGATCTCGCGCGCGAGCGCGCCCTGCGCGTGGGCCTCGAGGAGTTCGAGCTCGACGAGACGGACCAGGCACTCCTCGACTCCGAGTGGACCGACGAGGACGCCGAGGCCGAGCAGGTGCTGCCGGTGCTCGCCATCATCGGGCGGCCGAACGTCGGCAAGTCGACCCTGGTCAACCGCATCATCGGCCGCCGCGAGGCGGTCGTGGAGGACAAGCCGGGCGTGACGCGCGACCGGGTGTCCTACCCGGCCGAGTGGGCCGGCCGCCGGTTCATGCTCGTGGACACGGGCGGCTGGGAGACCGACGTCGCCGGCATGGAGTCCAAGGTGGCCGAGCAGGCCGAGGTCGCGATCTCCCTGGCGGACGCCGTGGTGTTCGTGGTCGACGCCGCCGTCGGCGCCACCGCCACCGACGAGCGGGTAGTGGAGCTGCTGCGCCGCTCCGGCAAGCCCGTGGTGCTGTGCGCCAACAAGGTGGACGGCGCCTCGGGCGAGGCGGACGCCACCTACCTGTGGGCCCTGGGCCTGGGGGAGCCGTACCCGGTCTCCGCCCTGCACGGCCGCGGCACGGGCGACCTGCTCGACGCCGCCGTCAAGGCGCTGCCCACGCAGTCCGCGTACGGCAAGCTGCGGCCCTCGGGCCCGCGCCGCGTGGCGCTCGTCGGGCGGCCGAACGTCGGCAAGTCCTCGCTGCTGAACAAGATCGCGGGCTCGGAGCGCGTGGTGGTCGACGAGGTGGCCGGCACCACGCGTGACCCGGTCGACGAGCTCATCGAGCTGCGCGGCATCCCGTACTGGTTCGTGGACACCGCCGGCATCCGCCGCCGCGTGCACCAGACCAAGGGCGCCGACTTCTACGCGTCGCTGCGCACCGCCGCGGCGATCGACAAGGCGGAGATCGGCGTGGTCCTGGTGGACGCGTCCAACCCGCTGACCGAGCAGGACATCCGCGTGATCCAGCAGGTGGTGGACGCCGGTCGCGCGCTCGTCATCGCGTACAACAAGTGGGACCTCATGGACGAGGACCGCCGCCCCTTCCTCGAGCGCGAGATCGAGAAGGAGCTCGTGCAGATCGCGTGGGCGCCGCGGGTCAACCTGTCGGCGCGCACCGGCTGGCACAGCGAGCGCCTGGTCCCGGCGATCGAGCGGTCGCTCGCGTCCTGGGACCGGCGCGTCCCGACGGGCAAGCTCAACGCGTTCCTCGGTGAGCTCGTGGCCGCGCACCCGCACCCGCTGCGCGGCGGCAAGCAGTCGCGCATCCTGTTCGCCACACAGGCCTCGACGCGTCCGCCGCGGTTCGTCATCTTCGCCACGGGGTTCATCGAGGCCGGCTACCGCCGGTTCATCGAGCGCCGCCTGCGCGAGACGTTCGGCTTCGAGGGCACGCCCATCGAGATCTCGGTCCGAGTGCGAGAAAAGCGCCGCCGCTGAGGTCGCAGTGGTCCGCTTCTACCCAGCGATTGGCCCGAAACTCGCGAGACTTTCGGGCCTAATTGCTGGGTAGAGGCGGACTTTGGTTTGGGCGCCGGGCTTCCGATGCCCACGAGGTCGGCGTCTCGCGGTACCTTCGGGTCGTGCTTCCGGCCAGTATCCCCAGCCCCGACCCGGTGTGGTCGCAGTTCAGCCTGGGCCCGCTCACCATCCATACCTACGCCCTGTGTCTGCTGGCGGGCATCGTCGCCGCCGCATACATCACCGACCGGCGGCTCCGCGCGCGCGGAGCCGCCCCGGGACTCGCGGTCGACATCGCGATGTGGGCGGTGCCGATCGGCATCGTCGGCGCCCGGATCTACCACGTCCTGACCCACCTCGGCGACTTCACCGGCCCCGATGTCGACGCCTGGGCCTGGGTGCGGATCTGGGAGGGCGGCAACGCCCTGTTCGGGTCGCTGCTCGGCGGTGCGGTCGGCGCCTGGATCGGCTGCCGCATGACCGGACTGCGCTTCTGGTCGTTCGCCGACGCCCTCGCGCCCGGCCTGCTGGTGGCCCAGGCGATCGGCCGGCTCGGCAACTACGTGAACCAGGAGCTGTTCGGCCTGCCGACCACGCTGCCCTGGGGCCTGGAGATCCGGTCCGACGCGCCGATGTTCCCCGACTGGGCGGACCCGGGCACCCTGTTCCACCCCCTGTTCCTGTACGAGATGATCTGGAACCTCATCGGGGTGGCGCTGCTGCTGTTCATCGAGCGGCGGGTGGTCCGCCGCAACGCCGCCCTGCTGGCCGACGGCGGTACGCCGGGCGCGGGCCTGCGCTGGGGCCGCATGTTCGGCCTCTACCTGATCTGGTACGGCCTGGGCCGCGGCTGGCTCGAGGCCATCCGGATCGACCCCACGAGCGACGCGCCCCTCGGTGTCCCCGCGAACATCTGGACGTCGGGGGTGGCGGTACTGCTGGGCATCGCGATCATCGTGGTGCAGGGACGGCGGCACCCGGAGCCCGAGCCGTCGGTGTACATGCCGGGCCGCGAGCCCGAGCCCGAGGAGCCGGAAGAGGCTGAGGGAGGCGAGGACGGCGACGGTGTGGACGCCGAGGCCGACGCCGCGGCGAGCCCGGCCGAGCCCTCCGAGAGCAAGTAGCCCGCAGGCGGCGAGCCCCGCGACAGCGCGCGTCGGAGAGAAACCCCGCGCGCGAAGTGTGTTGCGGTGAGTAGACAAGTTCTACTCACCGCAACACACTCCGCGCAGTAGCTGTCTCCCCCAGAGCGGGGTTGCGCGCCTGTGCGCACTCTCACAGCCCCACGGCTTGGTCACGTGGGCGCCGACTGCGGATGATGTGGTCATGCCACATTCGCGCCCGGGGAACACGTCTGCCTCGAACCGGCTCCCCGCGGGACAGCGAACCTGGTGGCCCGTCGCCGCCGTCCTGCTGGCCGTCGCGTGGGGCGGCAACGAGTTCACCCCGCTGCTCGTGATGTACCGCGAGCAGGGGGACATGGGGCCCGTCACCGTCGACGCGCTGCTCGCCGTGTACGTGTTCGGCCTGGTCCCCGCACTGTTGCTCGGCGGACCGCTGTCCGACCGGTTCGGGCGTCGCCCGCTGCTGCTGCCCGCGGCGCCGGTCTCGGCGCTCGGGTCGCTCGTGCTCGCGCTGGACCCGGCCAGCCCGGTGGTGCTCGCGATCGGACGCCTGCTGTGCGGCGTCGCGCTCGGCCTGGCCATGGCCGTGGGATCCACCTGGCTCACCGAGCTCAGCGCGGCCACCGGCGACCGCGCCGCGGGCCCCCGGCGCGGGTCCCTGTCCCTGACCGCAGGGTTCCTCTCGGGTGCGGGCGTCGCCGCCATGCTCGCGCAGTTCGCCCCGTGGCCGACGCTCCTCTCGTACGTGCTGCACGCGGCCGGCGCACTGCTCGCCGGGCTCGTGCTGCTGCGCGTCCCGGAGACTCGTCCGACCCTCCCACGCGGCCTGCGGGCGCCACTGCTTGACGACCTGCGCATCACCGCCGTCGGACACCCTCGCTTCCTGCGCGTCGTGGCGCCGCTCGCGCCCTGGGTGTTCGGCTGCGCCGGCTGCGCCTTCGCGGTGCTGCCCAGCCTGCTCACCGACCACGTCGGCGGCATCCCCATCGCCTTCGCGGGGATCATGGCCGTGCTCGCGCTCGGCTGTGGCATCGGCATCCAGGTGGTGGCCCGGCGGATCGACACGCCGTCGTCGGCCCGCGCGTCCGTGGTGGCGCTCGCCATCGTCGCGACCGGGATGGCGCTCGCGGCCTGGGCCTCCGTGGCGCTCTCGCTGCCGTTGGGCGTGGTGGCGGCAGTGGTGCTCGGGGCCGGCTACGGCCTGGCGCTCGTGGCGGGGCTGAGCGAGGTCGCACGCATCGCGGGCCCCGGGCAGCTCGCCGGCCTGACCGCCGTGTTCTACTCCCTGACCTACCTCGGGTTCTTCGTCCCGATGGTGCTCGCCTGGCTGCGGGACACCTGGTCGTACGGCGAGATGTTCGGCTTCGGCGCGGTCGCGGCGGCGCTGTGCCTGGCGATCGTCTTGGCCTCGTCGCGCAGCGCGCTCCCGCGGGCCGACGGCGGCCGTTAGAGCCGTTAGAGCCGTTCGAGCCAGGAGAAGAACGCCGGCCGGACGTACATGACCACATCGTGCGCAGGGGTGCCGTCCGCCGCCGTCGCGGCCAGCTCCACGACGCTCCACGCCTTCGCCAGGAGCACCTCGTCGGCGGTCGGCGCTTCAGCACCGTAGGCGGCGGTCACCGCTGCCGCCGACGCCCGGTCCGGGAGCCCGGCCAGCACGATGGCAAGGTCGAGCGCCGGGCTCGCCACCGTGATGCGTTCCAGGTCCAGCAGCACAGGACGGTTCTCGTCGTCGACGCGCCAGTTGAGCGGATTGGGGTCGCCCGAGACCACGCACCGCGGGTCGAACAGGGGCTGCGCGTGCTCCGCGAGGAGCGTGAGGCGGCCGACCACCGCGTCGTCCGCGCCCAGCGTGGACGCGGCGCTCGCGGTCAGGGCGTCGTCCCACCTCGGCCGGTATCGCTCCGGCAGCTCCTCGACGACGTCCGGCGGGAGCGTATGGAGCGCGCGGAGCGTGGTGATGACCTGTTCGTCGGCGCCCCACCGCTCCTGCGGCAGCGGGTCGGGCAGGTGCTCCATCACGATCCAGGTCCCGGCGTCGGCGGTCTCCGGCGTGGCGAACACCCTCGGGACGCGGACGCCGTGCCGGAGCAGCAGCTCGGGGAAGTGGCGCGCGACCTCCACCTCCGGCGTCGACACGGGGCCTTTGGCGACCACCGAACCACCGGTGCCCTGCACCCTGGCCACGGTGCGTCCCGAGAGACCGCAGAGCGACTCGATCCCCGTGATCCCTCCCGCGCACGCACTGGCGGCGGCCAGGACCTCGGAAGGCAGGCTCGGGATGCCGTCGGGTGCGCGCATGGGATCGCTCCTAGGGTCTTCTCGTCACGAGGGCGGTCGTCAGGGCGGTGAGCGACTGCCCGGCCACCGCGGGGATCGTGATGCCCTGCAGCACGTCGAGGTCGGCGGCGTCCGGCGCGCTGCCGGAGGCGCCGCACAGCGCGCCGACGAGCCCGGGCAGGCTGTCCTGGTGCCGTGCGACCGTGAGGGCGAGCGGCAGCGCCGTCTCGTGGTCGCCCTGGGTGACGGCGGTGAGGGCGAGCGCGAGGGGCAGCGTCTCGGCGACGGTGCCCGGGTGGCTGTAGGTGCGGGGGGCGAACCGCGCCACGAGCGCGGGGACCGCGGCGAACGGGGATCGTGCCTCGTCGACGATGCCGAGCGCGTCGCGCACGCCGTCGGCGAGCCAGTCGTCGGCCGCAAGGTCGGCGGCGACGGCGTCGAGCGCGTCCCGGATCGGCGAGCCGTCCAGCAGGTGGCCGACGAGCCGGGCGAATGCGGCGGCCGCGTGCACGCCGATGCCGTCGTGGGTGATCGTGGCGTACCTGCGCGCGAGGTGAGCGGCGTCGGCGGGGTCGCCGCCGGCGATCGCGGCGGCGAGGGCGCCGGGGAGCGCCGTGTCGTCGTAGAAGGCGGGGTTGTCGGCGCCGGTCTGCGGTGGCCGGAGCCCGGCCGCCGCGTTGAGCAGCGCGGACCGTTGTGCGGGACCGGTCCAGGTGTCGGGCGTGTCGAGGAGGGCGCGCCACGTGTCGAACAGGTCGCCGTCGTCGCGGGTGGGTGAGTCGAGCAGGACGCGGGCGGCGATAGCGAACGTCTCGGTGTCGTCGGTCGCCACGAGCGGCGGCGAGTCGATGGCGGTGAGCACGAAGGGCACCACCGGGCGCAGGACGCGGGACTCGTCGAGCTCCAGCGCCCCCTTGCGCAGCATCTGCCGGACCCAGGGGTCGCGGACGGTCCGGTGCTCGCTGGCGGGCGCGCCGAGGGCATCACCCAGCGCGAGGCCGTGGACGGCGCCGACGGCGCGGTCGAGGCGGTCGTCGGTCATGCCCGAGTCTCCTTGCCGAGGGTCGTCTCGTCGTCGCGGACGACGTCGTGGTTCGCGCGGTCGAGAGCCGCACGCTCGACCAGCGCGTCGGCCAGGTCGAGGAGGTCGGTGCCGGCCGTGGCCTGGATGCACTGGCCCGTGACGGACCGCACCTGGTCGACGTGGGCCGGGTCGAACACGCTCGCGCCGTGCAGGGCGCCGGCGACCGCGCCGGCCATCGCCGCGATGGTGTCGGAGTCCCGCCCGATGTTGACCCCCGACTCGATGACGCTCGGCGCCCCGTCGTTGGCGCGCAGCAGGCCGATGGTCAGCGCGACCGCCTCGGGCGCGATGTCCGCCCACATGTAGTGCCGGAGCGGGATGGTCTCGAACAGGTCTTCCTCGGCCTGCTCCAGAGAGCCCGCCCGCGCGGCGATGTCGACGGCGCGGTGCGCCATGCGGGAGGACCAGGAGTCGGCGGGCAGCGCCGAGAGCATCGCGTCGAGGACGGGGTCGATGCTGTCCTCGACCATCGCGGCGGCGACGCCGGCGGCGATCGCCTGGGCGCAGTAGACGCCGTCGCGGGAGTGGCTGACCTGGGCGTCGGCGAGGGCCATCCGCCGGGCGAGCGCCGGGTCACCGGCGGCGTAGACGCCGATCGGCGCGACGCGCATCGCGGCGCCGTCGCTCCAGGTCTCCGCGTTGCGCTGCCCGCTGGCGGGTGGCTGCATGCCGGCGTGGAGGTTGGCGATGGCGATCATCTCGCTGAACCCCGCCCGGTTGAAGCCGGTGCGCTGCGTGCTCAGGGCCTCCAGCCAGGTGTCGGCCACCACCTGCGAGGTCAGCCCGGCGCCCGCAGCGAGCACGCCACGGGCGCACAGCACCGCGTACTCGGTGTCGTCGGTGCCTGCGGCGTCCTGGTCGACGAATCCGCGGACACGGCCCCACTTCTCGCGGATCGCGGGAAGGGTCATGCCCTCGGTCGGCGCGCCCATCGCGTCGCCGATGGCGAGGCCGAGCAGCGCTCCGCGCGCCCGATCGTTGTTCATGGTCCTCCGGCTCTTCGGCACACGTCCTCCGGCTCGTGCGCCTCGGAACGTTACGTTTTGCGTGGTCCCAACACCCTGAGGATCTTCGACGACTGGGTGTTTGCGCAGGTCCTTGCACTTGTGTCTTGCATCACAGGGGGTTCATGGAGCATGCTACTGCAAAACCTTTTGCGTGCCTTCCAAGGGCGCGCAGGGCCTACGAGGAGCGTGTGATGGTCGGGATTCGCGATGTGGCCGAGGCCGCAGGCGTGAGCGTGTCGACCGTCTCGCAGGTCGTCACCGGCAGACGTCCTGTCGCGGCGGCGACCCGGGCACGGGTCGAGGCGGCCATCACGCGACTCGGCTACCGCGCCCACCCCGGCGCGGTACAGCTGCGCGGTGGACGCACCGGCACGATCGCGCTGATCGTGCCGACCCTGGAGAACCCCTTCTACCCGCTCGTCGCCGTCGGGATGCAGGAGGTGCTCGTGCCCCGCAACATCCTGCTGACCGTCACCGACGCCAGCGGCATGGACCGCTCCGCGAGCGCCATCCACCGGCTCCTGTCGCGTCGGGTGGACGCGATGGTCGCCGCGCCGTTCGGCCTGCCCGAGGCGAGCCTCGCCGAGATGCACGACGCCGGCATCCCGTTCGTCACGCTCGGGCAGGCGCCGCCGGGTGGCGGTGACTTCGTGCACACCGATGACGTCAGCGGCGCTCGTGAGGTGACGACGCACCTGATCGATCGGGGCCGCCGTCGGATCGCCTTCCTCGGTGGGGAGGAGTCAGTGGTCCCCACGCAGCAGCGCCTGGAGGGATACCAGGCCGCACTGCGCGCGGCCGGCTTTCCGGAGCGCGACGACGACGTGGTGTTCGCGGAGTACACCCGCGAGGGCGGCCGCAAGGGTGCCGCGATCCTGCTCGACCGGGACGACCGCCCCGACGCGATAGTCGCGGCCAACGACCTGATAGCCCTCGGTGTCCTGGACGTGACCCGCGCTCGCGGGCTGCGGGTCCCGGACGACGTCGCGGTGACCGGCTACGACGACATCGACGCGGCGTCCCTGGTCAGCCCGCCGCTGACAACCATCGAGAACCCCGCGCGGGAGATCGGGCGGGCCTGCGCGCGCCTCCTGCTGGAACGTCTGGACGGGGTGGTGACCGACGTGGCTCGCGCCGTCGCCCTGTCGACCCGCCTGATCGTCCGCGACTCGAGCTGAACCTGTTTTCCTACCCGCTCCTACCTACTCACGTGAGAGAGACATCACCTTGAGAATCACGAAGCGCGCACTGGTTCCCGTCAGCCTCGTGGCCGCGGTGTCGGTCGCCCTGGCCGGCTGCGTGGGCGGTGGCAGCGGCGGCGGCGGTGAGGTCACCTACTGGGGGGCGTTCTACGCGCCCACCACCGAGGAGGCGTTCCAGGAGATCTTCGTCGACGGGTTCAACGCCGACAGCGACACGAAGGTGGACATGGAGGTCAAGGAGCTGACCACCATCGGCCAGCTGACCGACACGGCGGTCGCGGCCGGCGAGGCTCCCGACATCGTGTACTCGGACGGGCCGACGTCGGCCTCCGACTTCGCCCGGGCCGACCGGACCATCGCGCTGGACGAGTACGCCGAGGAGTACGGCTGGGAGGAGAAGTTCCTGCCCTGGGCCTACGAGCTCAGCACCGTCGAC
Organism: uncultured Actinomycetota bacterium; assembly: GCA_963850545.1. Taxonomy (GTDB): domain Bacteria; phylum Actinomycetota; class Actinomycetes; order Actinomycetales; family Cellulomonadaceae; genus Promicromonospora. Next base: position 695,045 of record CAWKLP010000001.1, read on the forward strand.
GGGAAGGTCTCGTCGGTCCCGGCGAGCTACGGGTCGATGGCCCTGTTCTACAACGAGGCGGTGTTCGAGGAGCACGGCTGGACCCCGCCGACGACGCTGGCGGAGTTCGAGACGATCGCCGAAGAGGCGGACGAGGCCGGCATGGTGCCGCTCGGCGGCGGCAACGCGGGCTACCAGGGGATGAACGAGTGGCTCGTCACCGCCGTCTTCAACGCCGCCGTCGGCCCCGAGAAGCTCTACGACGTGCTGACCGGTGAGGCGAAGTTCACCGACCCGGAGTTCGTCTCGGCGATCGAGCTCATCCAGAGCTGGATCGACAAGGGCTGGCTGGCCGGGGGCCCGGAGTCCTACTTCACCACCGACGACACGGCGAACGTGACGGGGCTCGCCAACGGCACCACGGCGATGTACGTGAGCGGGACGTGGACGTTCAACTCGCTCTCGGAGGTGTTCGAGGACCCGTCGCAGTGGGCGTGGGCGCCGCTGCCGTCGCTGAACGACTCGGTCGAGCCGGGTGTCTTCCCGCTGGCGATCGGGACGGCGCTCTCGGTCAGCGCCGACGCGGCCGACCCCGATGCGGCGGCGTCGTTCATCGACTACGTGGCCGGCGACGTGGATCGGGCGCTGACGTACACGGCGCGCACGGGCGAGAACCCGCCGCCGCTGGCGATGAGCGCCGACCAGTTCCCGGAGGACGTCGACGAGCGCACCGTCGAGCTGTACAGCCAGATCCCCGAGACGACCAACGTCGGCTACGCGACGTGGACCTTCTTCCCGCCGCAGACGAACTCGTACCTCATCAGCGAGTTCGACAAGGTAGTGACCGGGGACCTCACCGCCGAGGAGTACCTGGCGGGGATGCAGGACGCGTTCGACGAGGAGTTCGACGCCGGTACGACGCTGGTTCCCTTCACGCCGCCGGGCCGAGGCTGACCAATGACCGCCGACACAGCGATCCCGGGCGCCGCCCTGGTCGTGCCCCCGACCCGGAGGGGCGCCTCGCCGTCCCTCCTGGGTCAGCGTCTGGGGGCCCGGGCGAACCGCCGGCTCCTGGCGTGGGTCTTCGTCGCGCCGCTGCTGGCGGTCAACCTCCTGGTCATCACGGGCCCGGGCCTGGCCTCGGTGTTCTACTCGTTCACGGACTGGGACGGGCTGAGCACGCCCCGGTTCGTGGGCCTGGCGAACTATGCCGAGATGCTGGGGTCGGGCGCGGTACTCAACGCGCTGGTCCACAACGTCCTGTGGACCCTGTTCTTCCTCGTGGTCCCGATGGCGATGGGGCTGGTCGGCGCGTTCCTGCTGTCGCGGCTGCGCCGGGGCCAGGCCTTTTTCCGCGTCCTCTACTTCATCCCGTACGTGCTGGCCACCGTCATCTCGGCGGCCATCTGGCGGCAGATCCTCGACCCGGACGGCGGGATCGGCGCCGCCCTCGCGACCCTGGGGATCCCGTTCCTTGCAGACGTGAACTTCCTCGGCAACCCGTCGCTGGCCCTCGGCTCGGTGGCCTTCATCAACACCTGGCAGTGGTGGGGCTTCCTGCTCGTGATCTTCCTGGCCTCGATGCGGTCGGTGGACCCAGCCCTCTACGAGGCCGTGCGGCTCGACGGCGCCGGGCCCGTCCGCGAGTTCTGGCACATCACGCTGCCCTCGATCCGCCCGACGCTCGCCTTCCTCGGCCTCATGACCATCATCTGGTCGTTCCTCGTCTTCGACTACATCTACGTCCTGACCCAGGGCGGCCCCGCCGGTTCCACCGACGTGCTCAGCACGGTGCTCTACCGCGAGGCCTTCCAGAACCAGAGCCACGGGTACGCCTCCGCCGTGGCGATGCTGCTGTCGGCCATCAGCGCCGCGACGGTGCTCGGCTACCTGGCGCTGCGCCGACGACTGGGATGGGACATCTAGTGAGCACAACACTGCCCACACGGCCCACCCCGCCCCCGCCGGTCACGACGGCGCCCGTCGTCGTCCCGGAGCGGCGTCGTGCCCGCCCCCAGCTGGTCACCTGGGTGATCCTCGGCCTGCTCGGCCTGTACGCGCTCGGGCCGCTGCTGGTCTTCGCGGCCAACTCGCTGAAGTCCGCCCGCGAGATCGACAGCAACCCGCTCGGCCCGCCCCAGTCCTGGGAGTGGTCGAACTTCGCCTACGCCTGGGAGCAGGCGCACATGGGCGGCGCGCTCCTGAACAGCCTCCTGATCGCCGGCGCCACCGCCGTCGGCGTGGCGGTCATCGCGACGACGGCCGCCTACGCCATGACCCGGCTCGGCCTGCCGGGCGGGGGCGGCTGGATCCTGTGGCTGCTCGTCTCCTCGTCGCTGCCCATCCAGCTCTTCCTCGTGCCGCTGGTGAGCTGGTGGTCCCTCCTGGGCCTCTACAACCAGCCGATCGGCCTGGTCATCATCTACTGGGCCGTGTACAGCCCGTTCGCCACGCTGCTCGTCCGCTCGTTCCTCATCGGGCTCCCGACGGAGTACGAGGAGGCGGCGCGCCTGGACGGCGCCGGCGAGCTGCGCGTGTTCTCCCGCATCGTCCTGCCGATGATCCTGCCCGCCGTCCTGACCGCTGCCCTCGTCTCCGGGCTGCAGGCCTACAACGAGTTCATGCTTGCCGTCACCTTCATCCAGGACCGCGACTTCCAGCCGGTCGCGCTGTCGCTCTACTCGTTCCAGCAGGGCTTCACCACCGACTGGTCGCTGGTCAGCGCGGCGGGCCTCGTCATGGCGCTGCCCGTCGTCGTCCTCTTCCTCGTGATGCAACGCAGCTTCATCGACGGCTACGTCTCCCGCGGAGTCGCCGTATGAAACATCCGCCGGACAACCCCGCACGAGCTCACCACCACGAGCTCCACTCCGAGCCCCATCCCGAGCCCCACCAAGAGACCCGTTACGAGACCCAAGGAGTGTCGATGACTTCCGCCAAGGAAATCCTGAGCACCACCGCGGCCCAGCAGATCGTCTCGGGTGTCGTGGACCTCATAACGGTCAACAGCTACGACCGCTCCGTCGGTGCGATCCTCGCCGCCAACGACAGCCATCGCCTCATGATGGTGGATCTCCGCGTCGACGAGGAGACGCACCTCTGGTCGTGGACGGCATGGGTGGACGGCACGATCGGCGAGACCGAGGTCACGTCGGACGAGCCGACGGCGCGCACGGCGGTGACGGACTGGCTCGCCGAGGCCCCTGACATTCGGCGCGATCCCGGGCGCGACATCTTCGCCACGATCACCGCCGAGGAGGACTGGCGCTGAGCTGACCGCCGGATGTCCGGACCGGTCTCAGCGGCCTTCGTCGGTCGGCGGGGCGGTCGGCGACGGCCCGGCGGGGATCGGCTCCTCGAACACCAGCAGGGTGTGCGTGTTCAGGATGCCCTTCATCCCCTGAATCTGGTCCAGGATCAGGTGCCGCAGATCGGCGTTGTCCCGGGCGCGAACGAGCAGGACGAGGTCGAACTCTCCGCCGACCAGCCCGATGTGATCGACGCCCCGCAGGGTGCGGAGCTCCTCACGGACCGAACGCCACTCCGCCTGCTTCAGGTTGACCGTGACATAGGCCGACGTGCCCAGCCCGGCCAGCACCGGATCGATGTCCGCGCGGTAGCCGCGGATGACCCCACTGGACTCGAGCCGCTGCACCCGCGCGTACGCGTTGGCCCGCGAGATGTGCAGCTTCTCGGCCAGCGATCGCATGGACATGCGGCCGTCCCGGCGCAGCTCGTCGACGATGCGCCGGTCGACGTCGTCGAGACCCCCTGCCACTTGTCTCGCGGCCACGCCCTAACTCCCCTCTGAGTTGGACATTTGGATCCCATTACCTTCGTACGGCTGGACAGTCTCTCGGATCCTCGCCGTTGATGGAATCCGAATGAGACTTTGACCAGTATATCTATATGACGAGTGACGCAGATCGTTTGTTGCCGTCCCGGGAGCCGGTCATGCTCATCGACCCCGAGGGCCGTCCGACGGCGGCCGGCAAGGCCGCTCTGCCCGCGGGCGAGGAGCTGCTCCGGGGTCTCGCGGGCATGGTCGCAGCCCGCCGCTTCAACGAGCAGGCCTATGTGCTCGTCCGGCAGGGGCGCCTGGCGGTCTACCCCTCGTCCTACGGGCAGGAGGCGTGCCAGGTCGCCGCCGCGCAGGTGCTCACCGACGGCGACTGGCTCTTCCCGACCTATCGCGATACCGCGGCCGCCGTCGCGCGCGGTGTCGACCCGGTCGAGGTGCTCGGGCTGCTCAAGGGTGACTGGCACTCGGGGTACGACCCCTACGAGTGCCATGTCGCCCCCCTGACGACCCCGCTCGCCACGCAGCTCCCGCACGCCGTGGGGGTGGCACACGCGGCGCGGCTGCGCGGGGAGAGCACCGTGGTGCTGGCGATGTGCGGCGACGGCGGCACGAGCGAGGGCGATTTCCACGAGGCCCTGAACTTCGCTGCGGTCTTCCGGGCGCCGGTCGTCTTCTTCGTCCAGAACAACCAGTACGCGATCTCGGTGCCGCTGGCCCGGCAGTCGGCCGCTCCGTCGCTGGCCCACAAGGGCGTCGGCTACGGCATTCCCGGGGAGCAAGTGGACGGCAACGACCTCGCGGCCCTCTTGGACGTGCTGTCCCGGGCGGTCGAGCGCGCGCGTTCCGGCGACGGGCCCCAGCTAGTCGAGGGCCGCACCTACCGCATGCAGGCCCACACCAACGCCGACGACGCCACCCGCTACCGGACCGACGACGAGGTCGCCGGATGGGCGGCCAAGGACCCGCTGGTGCGGCTGGAGACCTACCTCCGTGCCGAGGGCGTCCTGGATGACGCGCGTGCCGCCGCCTTCGCCGAGGCCGCCGAGCAGGTCGCGCGCCGCACGAGGGACGGGATCAACCGGGACGTCGAGCCGAACCCCGACGACCTGTTCGGCTTCGTCTACTCGCGGCCGACCCCCCAGCTCGTGGAGCAGCGCGCAGTCGTCCACGACGAGCTGAGCCGAGAGGAGGCCCGCTGATGTCCAGCATGACCGGCATGACCGGCATGACCAGCACCGCGGTGGAGCACGAGACGCTCAGCACTGCGCAGGCGATCAACCGAGCCCTGCGCGACTCGATGGCCGAGGACCCAACGGTGCTCGTGCTCGGCGAGGACGTCGGCGCGCTCGGCGGCGTCTTCCGGGTCACCGACGGCCTCACCGCTCAGTTCGGCGAGGACCGCTGCTTCGACACCCCGCTCGCCGAGGCCGGCATCGCCGGCTTCGCCGTCGGCCTCGCCATGAACGGCATGCGTCCAGTGATCGAGATGCAGTTCGACGCCTTTGCCTACCCCGCCTTCGAGCAGGTGGTCAGCCACATCGCCAAGATGCGGAACCGGACTCGCGGGCGCATCGAGCTGCCGCTCGTCATCCGGGTCCCGTACGCGGGCGGCATCGGCGGGGTCGAGCACCACTGCGACTCGTCGGAGGCCTACTACGCGCACACGCCCGGCCTGCACGTCGTCGCGCCGTCGAACCCCGCGGACGCCTACTCGCTCCTGCGCGATGCGATCGCCTCGCCGGACCCGGTGGTCTTCCTCGAGCCGAAGAAGCTTTACTGGGCGAAGGGTGAGGTCACTCCGGGCGGTGGCGAGCCGGGCATCGGCACTGCAGTCGTACGCCGCCAGGGCACCGACGCCACCCTCATCGCCTACGGCCCGTCCGTGCCGGTCGCGCTCGAGGCGGCCGAGGTGGCCGCACGCGACGGACGCAGCCTGCAGGTCGTCGACCTGCGCTCGATAGTGCCGTTCGACGACGCGACCGTGTGCGCCGCCGTGGAGGCGACGGGTCGCGCAGTTGTCATCGCCGAGGCGGCCGGCTTTGCCAGCGTCGCGTCCGAGATCGCTGCCCGGGTGAGCGAGCGCTGCTTCCACTCGCTGTCGGCTCCGGTGCGGCGCGTCACCGGCTTCGACATCCCGTACCCGCCGCCGAAGCTCGAGCACATCCAGCTGCCGTCGGTCGACCGGATCCTCGACGCCGTCGACGACCTCCAGTGGGAGGACGCATGACCAGCCCTACGACCAGCCCGGCGACCGAGCAGACCTTTCTCCTGCCCGACCTCGGCGAGGGCCTGACCGAGGCCTCGGTGGTGCAGTGGCTGGTCGCCGAGGGCGACGTCGTCACCATCGACCAGCCGGTGGTGGAGGTCGAGACGGCCAAGTCGGTGGTCGAGGTGCCCAGCCCGTACGCCGGCCGGGTCGGCGTCCTGCACGCCGCCGAGGGGGAGACCGTCGAGGTCGGCCGGCCGCTGATCACTATCGCCGCCGACGACGCCGGCGCGGCCGGGCCCGGGCAGGTGCTTGAGCCTGTGCCGGACCCTGTGCCGGACCCCGTGCCGGACCCCGTGCCGGACCCTGTGCCGGCCGGCGGCGGGGCCGCCGCCGAGGCCTACCGCGAGGAGGAGCAGGCCGGCTCCGGCAACGTGCTCATCGGTTACGGCACCTCGGCGCACCCCGGTCCGGGCCGCCGGCGTCGGCCACGTGGCGCCCTGCCGACGGCGTCCGCTGCGGCCGCGGCTCCGGACGACCGGCCGGTGAAGGTGGTCTCGCCGATCGTCCGGCGGCTCGCCCGTGAGGCGGGCCTGGACCTGCGTGCGATCCGGCCCACCGGAACCGGCGGGGTCGTCACCAGGTCCGACGTCCGGGCTGCCGTCGAGAGCACGCGGCCGAGTTCGGAGCCCGTTGCTGCTCCCGCCGCCGTCGTCCCCGCTGCTCCCGTCGCTTCCGCCGTCGTCGTCGCTCCCGTCGCTTCCGCCATGAGCGCGCCCGGCGAGCGGCGCATCCCGCTGAGCGGCTTCCAGAAGGCGGCGTCCAGGGTGCTGTCGCGGAGCCGCTCGGAGATCCCCGAGGCGACCGTCTGGGTCGACGTCGACGCCACCGCGCTCTGGGACCTGCGCGAGGCCGCCCGCACGCCAGCCGACCCCGGGCCGGGCCTGCTCGCCTACCTCGCCCGGTTCGTCGTCGCGGGCCTCAAGGAGTACCCGGTGCTGAACTCGCGGCTCGACGTCGAACACGACGAGATTGTCGTGCCCGACGTCATCAACCTCGGCATCGCCGTCCAGGGCGAGCTCGGGCTGGTCGTCCCGGCGGTGCTCGGTGCCGGCTCGATGACCACGGGCGAGCTCGACGTGGCCCTCCGCGACCTCACCGCACGCGCTCGCGTCGGAAAGGCGACGCCGGAGGAGCTCGCCGCGGGGACGTTCACGCTGAACAACTACGGCAGCTTCCGGGTCGACGGCAGCGCGGCGATCATCAACCACCCGCAGGTCGCGATCCTGGGCTTCGGCCGCATCATCGACCGGCCATGGGTGGTCGACGGCGAGATCGTGCCGCGCAAGATCACCCAGATGTCCTTCGTCTTCGACCACCGGGTCTGCGACGGCGCGACGGCGGCGGGCTTCATGCGTTCCGTCGCCGACGCCATCGAGAACCCCGCCGCGGCGATCGTCCGCCTCTGACGGCGTGCCGCTGAAATTTGGTGCTCAGAGGCGCTGTCAGCGTGAGTTGTTGACCTCTGTGGCGCCATCGGGGCGGTCGCAGGTATCACACCACGTTGATGCTCTCCATGTCCTCAGCGCGGACGCGCCCTGACAGGGCTTTTGGAACGGACCTCATGGGCATCTCGATGATGCTCTGAAGAGTTATCCACAGATTCCAGATAGCGCTAGCGAGTCATACGAACGTTCGAGAGAATGGGGTCAGCGAACAACACGGGATCAGCGGACGACGGGGCAGGGGGTGGGTGCCGGTGGAGCAGTCGACGAATAACACGGCCGGTGGCCTGCCGCCTGCGCGGTCGGTGGAGGAGGCGCTGGCCCGGATCGAGGGTGCGGTGGGCGACCTTGCGGGTCTGGTCGGTCCGGAGGCGCTGGACGGGTGGGACGCGCCGAGTATCGGTCGCCTGGTTGAGGCGCACTCCCGGATCCGTCGGCTGACGGGCCGGTTGGACGGGGTCCGGTACACCTTGCTGCCGCGGATCGAGGCCGAGGGTTCGTGGCGGTCGGGTGGGATGGCGCGGACGTTCACGACCTGGTTGCGGGTGCGGGAGGGCGTGTCGAAGGCGACTGCGTCCAAGGACATGACGATGGCACGCCGCCTGGCCACCGCGCTGCCGGTGACCCGGGAGCGGCTGGTCGCCGGGACCCTGGGTGTGGATCATGCGCGGGTGATGACGGAGGAGGCGCCGACCAGCGAGACCCGCACGGATGCGTTGGCGTGGCTTGTCGATACCCGTACGGGGGAGACGACGACACCGGAGTTGTTCGTGCAGACGGTGGCGGTGGACTTCCCGGACCCGGTCGGAGGACCCGGACGGGTCCCGGACCCGTGAGCTGATCACCGCGGTCCTGGAGGACGCGATCGCCGAGGGCACGCTGGTGACCGGGGAGGGCATCGTCCTGCGCGAGGCGGGTGTGCTGAACGCGGACCAGTTCCGGGTGGTGGCGCGCCGGTTCGCGAGCGTGACCGACCCGGATACCGACGACGCCGAGGACGACAAGGCCGCGCCGAGGCGAGTGCCTCGACCTGGCCAAGACCTTCGGCGGGTATCACGTGGAGGGCTTCCTGACCGATGAGCACGGCCTGCTGGTCTCCACCGCGATCGCCGGGGTGATGGGTGCACCGTCCGCGGAGGACACGCGGACGCCGGGGCAGCGTCGGGCGCAGGGCCTGGCCGACGTGGCCAGGCTGGTGCTGGACGCCAACCAGGCCTCCCCGGGGGCGGCGATCCCGCCGCATCTGAACGTCACGGTGTCCTGGACGGAGCTGGTCGCCCAGGTCACCCGGACCCGGGACGGCCTGTGCCTGACCTGCGGACAGACACCCACGCCCGGCACCCCGGCAAGCACCGCTGGAGACGCAGCAGGCTGGAGTTCAGCCGGCGGTGCGGCGGGTGCGGTGACGGTGGCTGGGCTGCTGGGCTCGGGTGGTGCGGTGTTCACCGAGACCGGCGGGCGGGCACCGCGGGCCGTGTTGCGCCGCCTCGCGTGTGACAGTGCGGTCACCAGGATCGTGTTCGGGCCCGACGGCGCCGTGCTGGACGTCGGGCGCGCGCAGCGGACCGTGACGGGGCAGATGCGTCGCGCGGTCATCGCCCGCGATGAGCATTGTGTGTATCCGGGGTGTGATCAGCCGCCGTCACGGTGCGAGGTCCACCACGCCGTCAGACACTGGGCCGACGGCGGGGACACCTCGGTCGCGAACAGTGCGCTGCTGTGCTGGCACCATCATGCGCTGGTGGACGCGCGCGGCATCGTCATGCACTGGACCGGCAAACCCACGACCGGTGCCAGCACGACCGGTGCCCTGGTGGAGACCGGGTGGGCCTTCACCGACGCCCGCGGGCACCGCATCCGCTTGCCCGAAGCCATCGACGCCCCACCACCGCCCGGCACCGACCCGGCGGCGGACCCGACCGCGGAGCCACCGCCGGCAGCTGAAGCCGCCTGACCTACCGGTCGCGGCGGCCGGACCGGCACCGCAGGTGCTCGACGCTCGTCTGCCGGTCAAGCCCCAGCGGAGGAGGACGATGTTCGAACCGCGTCAGCGAGGTTCGATCAGCTGGTTGGTGATGCGCGCGGTACAGATGCGTCGGGCCTCCGTGTCCGTGACGACGATCTCGTGGGACGTGATCGTGCGGCCGAGGTGCACGGGGGTCGCCGTACCGGTCAGGATCCCGTCCGTCGCGCCCCGGTGATGCGTGATGTTGAGGTCCACGCCCGCGCACACCTTGTCCATCGTGCTCGCGTGGATCAGCGCGCACCACGATCCCAGCGCCTCGGCGAACGCGGCGGTCGCCCCGCCGTGCAGACGGTTCAGCGACTGGGTGTTCCCCTCCACCGGCATGGTGGCCACGACGCGCTGCGCCGACTGCTCCAGGACCTGGATGCCGAGCTTCTCGTCAAGGGCACCCAGCGTGATCGTCCACGGCTCCGTCATGCCGACACCGTAGGACGGCCGGCCTGCTGGTCACCCGGCGGAGGCCGCAGTCCGTCGAAGAGCACGCTGGAGATCGTGGCGGCGAGCGCGTCCTCGTGCACCGGCCCGCCGGGCCGGTACCAGTCGACGAGGGAGTTGACCATGCCGAAGACGAGCCGGCTGATGACGTCAGGCTCCACGTCGCTGCGCAGGTCACCCTCCGCGGCGGCCTTCCGGACGAGCGCCGAGAGGCGTTCGTCGATATGCCGGCGCCGTTCCATCGCCGACCTCTCGAGGTCGCTGTTGCCGCGCACGCGCAGCAGGAGCGTGACGGCGGGGAGATGGTCGACGAGGATGCGGACCGCCGCCTCGACGGTGGCCCGCAGGCGCACGGAGCTGCGCTCGCCGTTCGTCGCGGTCGACGCCGCCTCGACCGCGGAGCTCAGCTCCTCCAGCGCCTCGTCCAGCGCCGCCGCGAGCAGCGCCTCCTTGCTCGCGAAGTGATGGTAGACCGCCGACTTGGTGACGCCCAGCTCCGCGGCGAGGTCGCTGATCGACGTGGCGTCGAACCCGCGGCGGTTGAAGAGCGCGATGGCCGTCCGGAGCACCGCCTCGCGGTCGTGGCCCGGGCGTCCGCGAGGGCGCCGGCCGGGCGCGGCCGTCGACGAGGTGTCCGTGGCCATGGCTTCCTCAGCTCTCCTGGGTGGTCTGGGTGGTCTGGGTGGTCTGGGTGGACTGGGTGGTACTGGGTGGTCTGGGTGGTGTTGGCGACGAGCGTCAGCACGTCGTACGTCGCCACCTGCTCGTCGTCCTGGTTGGTCACCGTAGCCTCCCAGCGGACCTCGCCGTAGTCGGCAGAGCTGCGCGGGGTGATCTGCTTGACGGTCAGGCTCACCCGGATCGTGTCGTCCACCCTGACCGGGGTGAGGAACCGGAGGCTGTCGATGCCGAAGTTGGCGAGCACCGGGCCCGGGTTGGGCTCCACGAAGAGGCCGGCGGCCAGGGAGACCACGAGGTAGCCGTGCGCGACGATGCTGCCGAAGAACGGGTTCGCGGCGGCGGCCTCCGGGTCGGTGTGCGCGTAGAAGGTGTCACCGGTGAACTCCGCGAAGTGGTTGATGTCGTCCAGCGTGACGGTCCGCGACGCCGTCTCGATGGTGTCGCCGATGCGCAGCTCGGCGAGGGACTTGCGGAACGGGTGCACGGCGTCGAGCACGCGTCGCGATCCCGTGGTCCACCGGCCGGTGATCGCGGTGAGCATGTCGGGGGAGCCCTGGACGGCCGTGCGCTGCATGTGGTGCAGGACGCCGCGGATGCCGCCCAGCTCCTCGCCGCCGCCGGCGCGACCCGGGCCGCCGTGCACGAGCATCGGCAGCGGGCTTCCGTGGCCCGTCGACTCGGCGGCGTCGTCGCGGTCGAGGATCAGGAGCCGGCCGTGCCAAGGAGCGAGGCCACGGGCCACGTCGCGGGCGACCTGCGGGTCGTGGGTGACCAGCGACGCCACCAGGCTGCCGCGTCCCCGGGCGGCCAGCTCGACCGCCTCGTCCACCGACCCGTAGCTGAGCACGGTGCTGACCGGGCCGAACGGCTCGACGTCGTGGGGCTCGGCGGCGCCGGAGTGGGCCCGGAGCAGGACGGGGGAGAGGAACGCGCCGCGCTCGGCGTCGGCACCCACGACGTCGACGTGCGCGGGGTCGCCGTACACGATGTCGGCGGAGGTGCGCAGCGCCTCGATGGCCTTGCGCACCTCGTCCCGCTGGGCGAGGCTCGCCAGCGCGCCCATTCGGACGCTCTCGTCGGCGGGGTCGCCGACGGTGATCCGGGCCAGCCGCGCGCTGATCGCGTCGACGACGGCGTCGGCGAGCGGCTCGGGGACGATGACGCGCCGGATCGCCGTGCACTTCTGGCCGGCCTTGACGGTCATCTCGGTGACGACGCCCTTGACGAACAGGTCGAACTCCTCGTCCTGAGCGGTCACGTCGGGCCCGAGGATGGAGCAGTTCAGCGAGTCGGCCTCGACGCCGAGGCGGACGCCGCGGTGCAGCACCGCCGGGTGGTTGCGCAGGATCTCGGCGGTGTGCGCGGAGCCGGTGAAGGCCACGGCGTCCTGCTCGCCGAGCTCGTCCAGCAGCGTGCCCGCGCTGCCGCAGACCAGCTGCAGGCTGCCCTCGGGAAGGATGCCGGAGGCGATGATCCTGCGGACGACCGCCTCGGTGAGGTACGCCGTCTGGCTGCCCGGCTTGACGATGCTGGGCAGGCCCGCGAGGAAGGCGGGCGCGAGCTTCTCGAGCATGCCCCACACGGGGAAGTTGAAGGCGTTGATCTGCACGGCGACGCCGAGCCGCGAGGTGTACAGGTGCTGGCCCACGAAGGTGCCGCCCTTGCCGAGCGGCTCGAGGGCGCCGTCAAGGACGACGGTGTCGTCCGGGAGCTCCCGCTTGCCCTTGCTCGCATAGCTGAACACCGTGCCGATGCCGCCGTCGATGTCGACCATCGAGTCGCGCCGAGTGGCTCCCGTGCGCAGCGACACCGCGTAGAAGTCGTCCTTGAACCCGCCCAGGTGCAGGGCCAGCTCCTTGAGCAGACCCGCCCGCTCGTGGAACGTCAGCCGCCGCACGGCCGGTCCGCCGACCTCGCGGGCGTGGGCGACCAGCGCCGCGAAGTCGAGGCCGCGGCTAGAGACGCGGGTGACCTCCTGACCGGTCACGGCGTCGAGGACGGGCTCGCCGTCGTCCGTCCCACGGAACCAGCGGCCCGCGACGTAGCTCTCCAGCTGTGTGCTCACTTGTGCGCACCCCTTCGGATCGGTCGGCCCGGGCCGTTGTGCAACCCGCTGTGGCTGTGTCAATCTAGTACAGAACGTTCGGTCAGTAAATAGTGGAAGACGCGCCCTGGAGGTCCCCATGTCGGTAGTTGCCGAGCCCGAGCCCGACGCCAGCCCGACGCCCAGCTCGAGGCCCAGCTCGAGGCGCAGTTCCAGGCCACGATCGGGCGCAAGGACCGCATAGAGCCCCGCGACTGGATGCCGGAGGCCTACCGCAGGACGCTGGTGCGCCAGGTCGCCCAGCACGCCCACTCCGAGATCATCGGCATGCAGCCGGAGGGCGCCTGGATCGGCCGCGCGCCCTCGCTGCGGCGCAAGGCGATCCTGCTCGCCAAGGTGCAGGACGAGGCGGGGCACGGCCTCTACCTCTACTCGGCCACCGAGACGCTCGGCGTCTCGCGCCAGGAGCTGACCGAGATGCTCATCAGCGGCAGGCAGAAGTACTCCTCGATCTTCAACTACCCCACGCTCTCCTACGCCGACATGGGCACCATCGGCTGGCTGGTCGACGGCGCCGCGATCTGCAACCAGGTGCCCCTGTGCCGCACGTCGTTCGGGCCGTACGGGCGGGCCATGATCCGCATCTGCAAGGAGGAGTCCTTCCACCAGCGGCAGGGTTACGAGCTGCTGATGACGATGATGCGCGGCACCGACGAGCAGCGCGCCATGGTCCAGGAGTCGGTGGACCGGTTCTGGTGGCCGTCGCTGATGATGTTCGGCCCGCCGGACGACGCGTCGCCCAACACCGCGCAGTCCATGGCGTGGGGCGTCAAGACGCACACCAACGACGAGCTGCGCCAGCGCTTCGTCGACATGACGGTTCCCCAGGCGAAGGCGCTCGGCGTGACGCTGCCCGACCCCGAGCTGGTCTGGAACGAACAACGCGGGGCGCACGACTTCGGTCAGCCGGACTGGGACGAGTTCTGGGACGTCGTCAAGGGGAACGGCCCGTGCAACGCCCAGCGCGTTGCGCACCGCAAGAAGGCCTGGGACGACGGCGCCTGGGTCCGCGAGGCGGCGCTCGCCTTCGCGAGCAACGAGAGCAGCGCGAGCAGCGTGAGCAACGAGACGGGGACGGCATGACCGGCCAGGTCAGCGGCGAGTGGCCGCTCTACGAGGTGTTCGTCCGCGGCAAGCGCGGCCTCAACCATGTCCACGTCGGGTCGCTGCACGCGCCGGACGACCAGCTGGCGCTGCGCCACGCCCGCGACGTCTACACCCGCCGCAACGAGGGCGTGAGCATCTGGGTCGTCCGCTCCTCCGCGATCACCGCGTCCAGCCCGGACGAGAAAGACCCGCTCTTCGCGCCCAGCGGGGACAAGGTGTACCGGCACCCGACGTTCTACGACATCCCCGCCGACGTACCGCACATGTAGGGATACACGCAGGGAGATCACGCAGGGATCCGAGGGATACACGCAGGGATACACGCAGGGATACACGCAGGGATCACAGGGAGAGGACCACCACATGCCCGACGTCCGGACCCACGAACCCGACGACCACGACAACGCCTACTCGGGGCTGCTCGTCAACGACGCCCACTGGGCCTTCGGGACCGACTTCGAAGACCCGCTGGCCGGCGTGGACACCACGGTGCCCGAGGGCGTCGACCCGGCCACGCTGGCGACGTACTGCCTGATGCTGGGCGACGACGCCCTGGTGCTGTCCCAGCGGCTCGCCGAGTGGTGCAGCAACGCGCCGGACCTCGAGGAGGACATTGCGCTCTCCAACATCGCGCTCGACCTGCTCGGCCAGGCTCGACTGCTGCTCGCCCGGGCGGCGGCCGCGGACAGCTCGCAGGTCCCTGCGCTGCCCGACGGCTCGCCCGTCCCGGACGAGGACAGGCTGGCGTTCTTCCGCGACGACATGCAGTTCCGCAACGTGCGGCTCGCGGAGATCCCCAACGGCGACTTCGCCCAGACCGTCGCCCGGATCCTGCTCTTCTCCTCGTGGCGCCTGGCCCTCTTCGAGGAGCTCTCGCACAGCCGCGACGCCGTGCTCGCCGCGGTGGCCGCCAAGGGCGTCAAGGAGCTCACCTATCACCGGGACTTCGCCGGCCGCTGGTTCCTGACCCTGGCCCGCGGCACCGACGAGTCCCGGCGGCGGCTGCTCGCCGGGCTCGACGCGCTCTGGCCGTACTGGGCCGAGCTGTTCGAGACGCACGAGGTCGAGCGCGCGACCGCGCAGGCCGGCGTCGGGGTCGACCCCGCGGGCATCGCGGCGGACGTCGACGTCGTCGTCGAGCAGGTGCTGGCGGCGAGCGGCGTCGACCGGTCGGCCCTGCCCCCGCTCGCCGGGGTCCAGGGGCGCAAGGGCCGCGACGGCCGCCACACCGAGGCGCACAGCCGGCTGCTCGCCGAGATGCAGGTCGTCGCCCGAGCGCACCCCAGGGGGCAGTGGTGACCGCCGCGCTCCACCGGGACCCGGTGCTCGATCGGGACCCGGTGCTCGACCAGGACCCGGTGCTAGACCAAGGGTCCGTGCTCGGCCGGGACCGGGTGCTCGAACGCGCGCGGCACGCCGCGTCCGCCGTCGTCGACCCCGAGCTGCCGATGCTCACGCTTGTCGACCTCGGGGTGCTGCGCGACGTCAGCATCGGCGACGACGGCGCCGTCGTCGCCGCGATCACGCCCACCTACTCCGGCTGCCCGGCCATGGCGACCATGCGCGACGACCTCCTGCGCGAGCTGCAGGCCGCCGGCTTCGCCGACGCGCGGGTGCGGGTCGTCCTCGAACCCGCCTGGACCACGGACTGGATCACCCCGGCCGGGCGGGCGGCGCTCGCCGCCGCCGGGATCTCCCCGCCGGGGCGCGCCCCGCGCCGGTCCGGCCCGGTGCTGCTGCAGCTCGTGCCCCCGCGGCGCGCGGTGCGCTGCCCGCAGTGCGGGTCCGACGACGTCGTGGTCGGCTCGGAGTTCGGCTCCACCGCGTGCAAGGCGCTGTACCGCTGCCGGGCCTGCCTGGAGCCGTTCGACCACGTGAAGGAGATCTGACGTGACCGCCACTCTGCCGGCCGACGCCGCCGCGGCGCACCGGACGTTCCACACGCTCACCGTGACCGACGTCGAGCAGCTGACCGACGACGCGGCCGCCGTGACCTTCGGCCTGCCCGCCGGTCTGCGGGACGTGTTCGACTTCGCCGCCGGCCAGTCGCTGACGCTGCGGCGCACCGTCGACGGCGTCGAGCACCGCCGCACCTATTCCATCTGCGCGCCCGCGGGCAGCGCGCCGCGGATCGGCGTCCGCGAGGTTCCCGACGGCTTGTTCTCGTCCTGGCTGGTGCGTGAGGTGCGGCCCGGCGACCAGGTAGAGGTGCTGCCGCCGAGCGGCAGCTTCCGGGCCGACCCGGCCGAAGGCGGGCGGCACCTGTGCATAGCGGCGGGCTCGGGCATCACGCCGATGCTCTCGATCGTGTCCACCGTGCTCGGCAACCCGGACGCGCAGGTGACGCTGCTCTATGGCAACCGCACCACCAGCTCGGTGATGTTCGCCGAGGAGCTGGCGGACCTCAAGGACGCCCACCACGACCAGCTCGACCTGGTCCACGTCCTGTCCCGGGAACCGCGCGACGTCGAGCTGTTCTCGGGCAGGCTCGACGGCGAACGGCTGCGCGAGCTGCTCACGCGCGTCGTCCCCGTCGGCGACATGGACCATGTCTGGCTCTGCGGGCCGTTCGGCATGCTCACCGAGGCCCGGGCGGTGCTGGAGGAGCTCGGGGTCCCGGCCGAGCGGGTGCACTTCGAGCTCTTCTGGGTCGACGCACCCCCGCCGGAGCTGCGGCACGCGGACCGCGTGGTCGAAGGGGCGACGAGCGAGGTGACGGTGATCCTCGACGGCCGGTCGACGACCAGCGCGATGCCGCAGGACAAGAAGCTCCTCGACGCCGCGCAGGAGGTCCGCGCCGACCTGCCCTTCGCGTGCAAGGGCGGGGTCTGCGGCACCTGCCGCGCGAAGGTCCGCGCCGGCGAGGTCGACATGGTGCGCAACTACGCCCTCGAACCGGACGAGGTCGCCGCCGGGTTCGTCCTCACCTGCCAGACGTTCCCGGTCAGCGACGAGGTAGTCGTGGACTACGACGCATGAGCGCGCCGCTGCTGGTCGAGGAGCACGACGACCGGGTGGTCCTGCGGCTGAACCGCCCCGAGGTCCGCAACGCCATAGACCTGGCCATGGTCGGGGCCCTGCACGACGCGTGCGGCGCGCTCGAGGCCGCACCGCGGGTGGCGCTCCTGATCGGCTCCGGCGGCACCTTCGCCGCGGGGGCGGACATCGCCCAGCTGCGCGAACGGCGTCGGGACGACGCGCTCGCGGGCATCAACTCCGGCATCTTCGACCGGATCCACCGGCTGCCGATGCCGGTCGTCGCGCTCGTCGACGGGTACGCCCTCGGGGGCGGCGCGGAGCTCGCGTACGCGTGCGACTTCCGGATCGGCACCCCCGCGACCAGGATCGGCAACCCCGAGCCGGGCCTCGGCATCCTCGCCGCGGCCGGCGCCGCGTGGCGGCTGAAGGAGCTCGTCGGCGAGCCACTCGCCAAGGAAGTGCTGCTGGCGGGGCGCGTGCTCGACGCCGAGGAGGCCCTGGCGGTGCGCCTGCTCAACGAGGTGGTCGAGGCCGACGACCTCGAGGCGGCCGGCCATCGTCTCGTCGACCGCATCACCGCCCAGGCGCCGCTCGCCGTGCGGCTCACCAAGTCTGTCCTGGACGCACCGCGCGACGCCCACCCGCTGGTCGACAACATCGCGCAGGCGGTGCTGTTCGAGACCCAGGACAAGTCCGACCGGATGACGGCGTTCCTCGAGCGCCGGAAGGAGAAGCCATGACCTCCGGCTCGATCCCGAAGGCCGTCGGCGTGTACGGCGGCGGCCGCATGGGCGGCGGCATCGCGCACGCCTTCGCGGTCGTCGGCGCCGCCGTCACCGTCGTCGAGAGCGACGAAGCGTCGGCGACGGCGGCGCGCGAGCGGATCGACGCGAGCCTCGCCAAGGCGGCGGCCAGGGGCGCACAGGTCACCGGCACGTTCGACGTCGTGACCGGCGCCGCCGCCTTGGCCGGCTGCACGCTGGTGGTGGAGGCCGTGCCGGAGCTGGTGGACCTCAAGCACGACGTGCTGCGGCGGATAGCCGCGGCGGCCCCCGACGCGGTGATCGGCAGCAACACGAGCTCCCTGTCGATCGACGCACTGGCCGACGCCCTGCCGGACCCGTCCCGCCTGGTCGGCCTGCACTTCTTCAACCCCGTCCCGGTCAGCGCTCTGGTCGAGGTGGTGGTCGGCCGGCGTACCGCGCCCGGCCTGGTCGAGGCGGCCCAGGGCTGGGTCGCCGGCCTGGGTAAGACGGCGATCACCGTCCAGGACTCGCCGGGCTTCGCGAGCAGCCGGCTCGGCGTGGCGATAGCGCTGGAGGCGATGCGCATGCTGGAGGAGGGCGTGGCCGACGCCGCCGACATCGACCTGGCGATGACGCTGGGCTACCGGCACCCCGTGGGTCCGCTGCGCACCACCGACATCGTGGGGCTCGACGTCCGGCTGAACATAGCCGAGCACCTGGAGCGCGAGCTGGGGCCACGGTTCGCGCCGCCGCGGCTGCTCCGGGACAAGGTGGCGGCCGGCGAGCTGGGCCGCAAGACCGGGCAGGGGTTCTACACGTGGTGACGACGTGGTGACGACGTGGTGACGACGACGAGTGATCCGCGCGCGCTCGCACAGCCGCTCGCACAGCCGCTCACCGGGCGGCCCGTCCTTCAGGAGGAGCTATGACCGACGCCCCCGTCGTCGTCGACCGCACGGCCGCGGTCGCGACGATCACGCTGAACGACCCCGAGCACCGCAACGCGCTGACCACCGCGGCCAAGGACGCGCTGCGGGACGCCGTCGCGGACGTCGCAGCCGACGAGCGGGTGCGCGCCGTCGTGCTCGCCGGATCGGCCAGGGCGTTCTGCCTGGGCCAGGACCTCGGTGAGCACGCGACGGCCCTGGCCGACGGGCCGGAGCCGGCCTTCGCCACGGTCCGCGAGCACTACACACCGATAGTGCGCGACCTGCTGACCATGCCCAAGCCGGTCATCGCCGCCGTGGGCGGCACCTGCGTCGGCGCGGGGCTCGGCCTCGCGCTGGCCTGCGACCACCGGGTCTTCGCGACCGGTGTCAAGCTGGCCACCGCCTTCGCGGGCATCGGGCTGACGTTCGACACCGGCCTGTCCGTCACGCTGCCGCGCGCCGTCGGCGACGCCAGGGCGAAGGAGCTCATCCTGTTCGGCCGGACCTTCACCGCCGAGGAAGCCATCGCCTGGGGCATCTCCGGCGAGATCGCCGAAGCCGACGAGGTGCTGTCCCGGTCGGTCGAGCTCGCCCGGCAGCTCGCCGAGGGGCCGACCACCGCGTTCGCGCAGAGCAAGCGCCTGATCGGGCAGGCGCGCGGCCTGAGCCTCGACGCGGCGCTCGAGGCCGAGGCGCTCGCGCAGCTCAGGTGCGGCTCGACCAGCGATCACGCCGGAGCCATCGCGGCGTTCCTCAACCGGCAGGCACCGGTCTTCACCGGTCGTTGAGGTCGTTGAGCAGGGTCGGGCCCTTGACGCCCCGGGTGACGTCTCGTAACGTCCATACAGCAAACTGCAAGAACTTGACAGACGCCTAGCACAAAGCAGTGCATGCGCTGCAACTCTTACACCTTGCCCCGGTGCGACCAGTCCCATCCCATGGGTCGCCTCGTGGCGCCGACCCGACCCACCCAGGACGCCGACGCGCACCAGGACGATCGCATCAGCGCGATCGCATCAGCACGGTCGCGCCGTCGTCGGGCACCGCTGCCCGCGGGTGGACGAGCCCCCGCCCCGGCGGGAGAACGAGGACGTTCATGAGAATCCCCTGGAAGCACACGGTCGTGGCGGTCGCCGCAGTGGCGCTGGTCGCGCCGCTCGGCTTAGGCGCGATCGCGCAAGCGGCGGACGCCACCAACATCGCGCTCGGCAAGTCGATAGCGGCGACGTCGGTGACGCAGACCTACGTCGCGGGCAACGCGAACGACGGGAACACGAGCACCTACTGGGAGGGTGCGGGCGGCCAGTACCCGGCGCACCTCACGGTCGACCTCGGCGCGCCGGCCGACGTCGAGCGTGTGGTGGTCACGCTGCCCCCGCCTGCCGCGTGGTCCCCGCGCACGCAGACGTTCAGCGTGCTCGGCCGGTCCGACGGCGAGTCGGCGTACCGGACGCTCGAGGCCTCGGCGGCCTACGCCTTCGACCCCGCGAGCGGCAACCGGGTCGAGATCCCGCTGACGGCGGAGGTCGACGAGATCCGCCTCGCGTTCAGCGCCAACACCGGCGCGGGCAACGGCCAGGTCTCCGAGCTGCAGGTGTGGGGCACACCCACGGGTGACCCGACCGACCCGACCGACCCGCCGGACCCGACCGACACCAACTACGCGCAGGGCCGCCCGGCCGCGGCGTCGTCGACCGAGTGGACGTACGTCGCCGCGAACGCCGTGGACGGGCAGGTCGGGACGTACTGGGAGGGCGGGGGCGGGCAGTACCCGTCGACGCTCGACGTCTCCCTCGCCGCGCCGACGCAGCTCAGCAGCGTGCGCGTGCGGCTCAACCCCGACGGCGCGTGGGGCGCGCGGACGCAGACGTTCTCCGTCCAGGGGCGCACCGGCACGGGCGCGTGGCAGGATCTCAAGGCGTCGGCCGGGTACGCGTTCGCACCCGGGACCGGCAACCTCGTGGACATCCCGGTGACGGGGACCGTCGACGACGTGCGCCTGCGCTTCACGGGCAACACCGGCGCGGGCAACGGCCAGGTGGCCGAGCTCGAGGTGTACGGCGCCCCGGCACCGAACCCGAATCTCACGGTCACCGCGGTGACCACGTCCCCGGCCTCGCCGACGGCGACGACCCCGGTGACGGTCACGGCGACCGTGCAGAACACGGGCGACCGGGCGTCGTCGGGCACGTCGCTCGACGCGCGGATCGGCGGCACCACCGCGGGTTCGGCGGACGTCGCGGCCCTGCAGCCCGGCGCGAGCGCCCAGGTGCAGGTCGCGGCCGGCACCCGTCCGGCGGGGGAGTACACGGTGGGCGCGGTGGTCGACCCGGCGAACACGGTGGCCGAGCAGAACGAGGCCGACAACGCGTTCACGGCGACGCAGAGGCTCGTCGTCGGCGAGGCGCCCGGGCCGGACCTCGAGGTCGTCTCGGTGTCCTCGAACCCGGCCAGCCCCGCCGTCGGTGCACCCGTGAGCTTCACGGTCCAGGTGCGCAACCGCGGCAACCAGCCGGTCGCGGCCGGCTCGGTGACACGCGTCGTAGCGGGGTCGAGCACCCTGAACGGCACGACGCCGGCGGTACCCGCGGGCGGGACCGTCAGTGTCACCCCGACCGGGTCGTGGACCGCGACGAACGGCGGGGTCACGGTGACCGCGACGGCCGACGCGACCGACGTCGTCGACGAGACGAACGAGGACAACAACACGGGCACGCTCGCCGTGACCGTGGGCCGCGGCGCCGCTGTCCCGTACACGTCCTACGAGGCGGAGGACGGTCAGTACACGGGCACGCTCCTGCAGACCGACCCGCTGCGCACGTTCGGGCACACCAACTTCGCCACCGAGTCGTCGGGCCGCGAGTCCGTGCGGCTGAACAGCACGGGCCAGAACGTCCAGTTCACCTCCACGAACCAGACCAACTCGATAGTCGTGCGCAGCTCGATCCCCGACGCCGCCGGCGGCGGGGGCCAGGAGAAGACGATCAGCCTGTACGCGGACGGCCAGTTCGTGCAGAAGCTGACGCTGTCGTCGAAGCACTCGTGGCTGTACGGGACCACTGACGACCCCGAGGGCCTCACCAACACTCCGGGCGGTGACGCGCGCCGCCTCTTCGACGAGTCGCACGCGCTCCTCGGCCGGTCCTTCCCGGCGGGTACGGTGTTCAAGCTCCAGCGCGACGCCGGCGACGACGCGGCGTTCTACGTCATCGACCTGGTCGAGCTCGAGCAGGTCGCGCCGCCCGCGGCCAAGCCCGCGCAGTGCACGTCGATCACCGAGTACGGGGCGGTCCCGGACGACGGGCTCGAGGACACGGCCGCCATCCAGGCGGCGGTGACCGCCGACCAGAACGGGGACATCGCCTGCGTGTGGATCCCGGCGGGGCAGTGGCGCCAGGAGAAGAAGATCCTCACGGACGACCCGCTGAACCGCGGCACGCACAACCAGGTGGGCATCAGCGACGTCACGATCCGCGGCGCGGGCATGTGGCACTCGCAGCTCTACAGCCTCATCGAGCCGCACCTCGCGCCGGGTGTCATCAACCACCCGCACGAGGGCAACTTCGGGTTCGACATCGACGACAACGTCCAGATCTCCGACATCGCGATCTTCGGCTCCGGCAGGATCCGCGGCAACAACGGCCAGCAGGAGGGCGGCGTCGGCCTCAACGGCCGGTTCGGCCAGAACACGAGCATCACCAACGTGTGGATCGAGCACGCGAACGTCGGCGTCTGGGTGGGCCGCGACTACGACAACATCCCCGAGCTGTGGGGGCCCGGCGACGGCGTCGAGTTCACCGGCGTGCGCATCCGCAACACGTATGCGGACGGCATCAACTTCAGCAACGGGACACGCAACTCGACGGTCTTCAACTCGACGTTCCGCAACACGGGCGACGATGCGCTCGCCGTCTGGGCCAACCCTTACGTCAGGGACCGCAACGTCGACATCGGGCACGACAACGCGTTCCGCAACAACACGGTCCAGCTCCCGTGGCGCGCCAACGGCATCGCGATCTACGGCGGCTACGACAACTCGATCGAGAACAACCTGGTCTACGACACCATGAACTACCCCGGCATCATGCTGGCGACCGACCACTCCCCGCTGCCGTTCTCGGGGACCACGCTGATCGCCAACAACGGCCTCTACCGCACGGGCGGGGCGTTCTGGAACGAGGACCAGGAGTTCGGTGCGATCACGCTGTTCCCGCAGACGCACCCCATCGTCGGTGTCACGATCCGCGACACGGACATCATCGACTCCACCTACGACGGCATCCAGTTCAAGAACGGCGGCGGGAACATGCCCGACGTGCGGATCACGAACGTGCGGATCGACCGGTCCAACAACGGGTCCGGCATCCTCGCGATGGGCGGCGCCAGCGGCAACGCCATCCTGTCGAACGTGACCGTCACCAACTCCGGTGAGGGGGACATCGTGAAGGAGCCGGGCTCGCCGTTCGTGTTCACCGGCCAGTAGCTCACCGGTCAGTAGCTCACCGGTCAGTAGCTCACCGGCCGGTAGTTCCGAGCCTCCGCGGCTGAACCAGGGGTTGGCGCCGTCGTCCGGCGGACGACGGCGCCAGCCCCGCGCTGCCGGTCAGCTCAGGGGTGCCGGACGAACTCCCTGATCACGTCCTCGTCCACCTCGACGCCCAGGCCCGGTCCGCGCGGCACCAGGAACGAGCCGTCCTTCGTGACCTCCAGCGGCTTGGTCAGGATGCGATTCGCCACCGGCAGCGTGACCGGCTGGTACTCGAACGCGAGGAGCGCCGGGGATGCGGCCGCGACGTGCACGCCCGCCGCCATGGCAACACCGAACGCCGCCGAGTGGTGCGGTGCGACGGGGGCGTGGAAGGCGTTCCCGAGTGCCGCGATCGCGAGCCCCTCGGTGATGCCGGTCCGGCCGATGTCGGGCTGGATCACGCTCGTCGCGCGGCGCTGGAGCCAGTCGGTGAACTCGAAGCGGCTCCGCATCGCCTCCCCGACCGCCACCGGGGTGCTGATGGCGGAGGCGAGGTCGCGGTGGCCCTCGACGTCCTCGGGGGCCAGGGGCGCCTCGAAGAACCAGGCGCGCCGCTCGTCGAGCTCCCGCCCGAGGGTGCGGGCCTCGCCGAGCCGGTAGGTCCAGTGGGCGTCGAGCGCCAGGCGCAGGTCGGGATGCGCCGCCCGGACGGCGTCGAAGGTCGCCAGGTCGGTGGCGATGTCGGTGCCGAGGTGCAGCTTGATGCGGCGCACGCCGGCGTCGGCCAGCTCGACGGCCCGCTGGGCGCGTTCGGCGTCGTCCGCGCCGCGGATCCCCGAGACGTACGCGGGCAGGGTCTCGGCGAAGCGACCGCCGGCCAGCTCCGAGACCGACAGCCCGGTGGCACGGCCCCAGAGGTCCCAGAGCGCGATGTCCACGGCGGCCATCGCGTCGGCCTGATGGCCCTGTAGGTGCCCGCGCTCCCGCATGGACTCGGACATGCGGTGCCAGAGCACCCGGACGGCCCGCGGGTCCTCGCCGATGACCAGCGGCGCGAGCAGGTGGTCGACGATCGCCGCCGCGACCTCGGGCGCGACCGGGGCGAGCGCCTCACCCCAGCCCACCAGCCCGTCGTCGGTCTCGACCTTGACGAGGAGCGTCTCGTAGCCGGGGGAGTAGAGGCTGCGCCACGGCGGCTTGATCAGGTAGCCGCGGTGCGCGACCGCTGAGTCGCCCGCATAGGAGTTGTCGGCGTCCTCCTTGCTCAGGAACAACGGGAACGTCTGAACACGAGCGATCCGCATGGCATCTCCATGGATCAGGCCTTGGTTGTGGGCGCGATCGTTGCGCCTGGAACGGGCGTGAAGTCGCAACGATCACGCCCACAACTACACGCCCACAACTAAAGGACGGGGTTAGGGGGCGGCGAAAGTCGCCGCGGTGTGGGAGGGGCTGTAGCCGAGGGCGACCGAGACCTCGTCGGCGGCCTCGATGGCGCGCAGGGCGAGCTCCTGCGGGGCATCGAGATCAAGCACCGACAGCGGGCCGCTGACCGAGAGCGCGGCGACGATCTCGCCGGCCCGGTTGCGGATGGGCGCGGCGATGCACGCCCGGCCGAACGCGAGCTCCTCGACCTCTGTCGCGTACCCGCGGCTCCGCACCTCGTCGAGCGCGGCGACCATGGCGTCGCGGTCCACGATGGTGTGCGGGGTGAACCGCTGGCGGGGGGTCGCGAAGTACTCGTCCACACGCGCCGGCTCCATGCCGGAGAGCAGGGCCTTGCCCAGCCCGGTCGCGTGCAGCGGGCCGGAGCGGCCGGCCATGGAGAAGGTCTTGGGCGCCCGCTCACCCTCGAAGTTGCAGAGGTAGTAGAGCGAGGAGCCGTCGAGCTCGGCGACGTTCGCCCCGAGCCCGACCGTGTGGGCCAGGTTCTGGGCGATCTGCCGGGCGGCCTTGAACACCGGGGACCCGTTGAGCGCGATGGTGCCGAGCGACACCGCCGCCGGGCCGAGCCGGTAGAGGCCCGTGCGCACGTCCTGGACGACGAACCGCATGCGGTCGAGCGACGACATCATCCGGGACACCGTGGACTGGCCGAGCCCGGTCATCGCGCAGAGCTCGGACACGCGCAGCTCGCCGCTCTCCTCGGTGAAGCAGGCGAGCAGCGACATGGCGCGCTCGACGGTCTGGGTGCCTCCCACCGACTCCGACGTCATCGTGCTCCTTCTTGTGGCTGGGTTTCTTGTGGGCTGGGTCCGCTGCGTGCGCTGTCTTGCCGCCATCGTAGCCACGGACCTGGGGCCCGGCAATCCAAGTATGGGTTCGTCATGCAATTTGTAGATTTCCCATCCGCAATATGGTTCACTGGCGGCATGCTAGGGCACGCACCGCTACGACGACGTACGGAGACCCGCCGGGAGCCCGGGGGGTCACGACCGAGCCACCCATCGGTGGCCGGCGCCGCCGCACCCCCTCCGACCGGCGGCACCACGCTGACGGGCGGCGCCGCGCGGCGGACGACGCTCGGCGCCAGGGACAGCCTCTTCGGGTTCATGATCGCGCTGCCGGCCGTGCTGGTCTTCCTCGTGATCGCCATCTACCCGCTCCTGTCCAGCCTGGGCACAAGCCTCTACGACCAGTCCCTGCTGCGGCCCGAGCGCAACTTCGTCGGCGTCGGCAACTACGCGACGGTCTGGGGCGAGTTCGTGGAGCACGTCGGCACGACGCTCACCTTCGCCGCGCTGGCCACGGTCTTCCCCGTGATCATCGGCGTCACCCTCGCGATGCTGCTCAACGCGCGCATCCGAGGACGGAACGTGCTGCGCGGCCTCCTCATGCTGCCGTGGCTGCTCCCCGGCGTGGTCGTGTCGTTCCTCTGGGCCTGGATCTTCAACGACAGCTACGGCGTCGTCGACCACGTGCTGTCGCTGGTCGGGCTCCCCGGGATCAGCCTCCTCGGCGACCCCGTCGGCGCGATGGCGGCGGTGGTGATCGCCAAGACCTGGAACTCCTTCCCCTGGATCATGGTCGTGGCGCTCGCGGTGCTCCAGACGCTGCCCGGCGAGCAGCTCGAGGCGGCGACCATCGACGGCGCCACCCGGTTCCAGCGCTTCCGGTTCGTCTCGCTGCCGCACCTGCTCGGCCCGGTGACGCTCGTGGCGGTGCTGGAGTTCATCTACAACTTCGGCAACTTCGACACCGTCTTCGTCATGACGGGGGGCGGTCCCGGCGACTCGACGACGACGCTCGCCGTGAGCCTGTACCGGCTCGCCTTCGGCAGCTACGAGCTCGGGCAGGCGTCCGCCATGGGCGTCCTCTGGCTCGTGCTCCTCGCGTTCGTCACCGGCGGCTACCTGCTGCTCAACCGTCGATTGGAGAGGTCATGATTGGAGAGGCCAGGAGGGGCGCACGCGACATCGGCGAGGGGATCGTCAACCCAAGCCTGTCGATCCCCGGTCGTTTCCTGCTGTTCGTGCTCGTCCTGTTCGGGCTCCTGCCGATCTACTGGCTCGCGGCGACCGCCCTGATGAACCGCGAGGACGTCTTCGCCGCGGACCGGCCGCTCTTTCCCGTCGATCCCACGCTCGACAACCTCGTCGGGTTCTTCCGCAACGACGCGCTGCTCGGCAGCCTGCTCAACAGCATCGTCGTGTCGACGGGCACCGCCGTCGTGTCGGTGCTGGTCGGCGGGCTCATGGCGTACTCGCTGTCGAAGTTCCGCTACCGCGGGCGCAACGCGATCATGTTCATGTTCCTCGTGGGGCAGCTCATCCCCGGGGCGCTCCTGCTGATCTCCCTGTACCTGATGCTGAGCTCGGCCGGCCTGCTCTACACCTACACCGCGCTGATCGTCGCCTTCACGACGTTCACCCTTCCCCTCACGGTCTTCCTGCTCAAGGGGATCATGGACGCCCTCCCGGACGAGATCCTCGAGGCGGCGAAGGTGGACGGGCTGTCCCGGACGGCGACGATGTTCCGGATCGTCTTCCCCCTCGTGGTCCCCGGCCTGATCACGGCGGCCATGTTCGCGTTCATGCGCGGCTGGAGCGACCTCCTCTTCGCGCTCACGCTGGCCGGCCCCGACAAGCAGACGCTGCCGGCCGGGCTCACCCAGGCGTTCATCCACGAGGGCACCGCCGACTGGCCCTCGCTCATGGCGGCATCCCTGATCACGTCGCTGCCGCTCGCGATCATCTTCATCCTCCTCCAGCGGTACTTCGTCTCCGGCCTCGCTTCCGGGGCCGTCAAGGGGTAGCCCGCGTCCCATCGACATCCATCGACATCTCAACCGGCACCGATCCACCGCACCTCCACGAAGGAGCAGTTCATGGCAAACACGTCCGCGACCATCTCGCGTCGCGTATTCCTCGGCGGCAGCACCGCGGCGGCCGCGTTCGGCATGCTCGCCCTGGCCGGCTGCGCCCCGACCACGCCGGCCCCAGCGGCGGCGGCGAAGGGCGCGACGGCGGCCAAGACGATCAACTTCTACGGGAACTCCCTCGGGGAGGACGCGCAGAAGGAGGCGTGGCAGTCCGTCGTCGACGGCTTCGCGGGGGAGGCCGGCGTCACCATCGAGCCGGTCATCTACCCGTACGACCAGGCAGCCACCCAGCTCGCGCTGACGGGCCGCTCGGGCAAGCTCATGGGAGTGGGGCAGGCCGGGCCGTGGCAGGTGCTCTCCCCGATGGGGGTGCTGGCCGACCTCACCGACCTCGCGGAGGGGCTCGGCATCCCGCAGGGTGTGCTCGACTCCTACACCCTCGACGGCAAGCTCTACGTGCTGCCGCTCACGGCGTCCGGCGTCGGCATCGTCACCAACGGCGAGATCGCCCGCAGCGCCGGCATCGCGTCCGGGATGTCCGTCGAGGAGTTCGCCACCGCGCTCGAGGGGATCAAGGCGCAGGACAAGAGCCTGATCCCGTACGCGGCGGTGACCAAGAACCCCGACCTCAAGGACATCGTGCACTGGATGTGGGGGTTCGGCAGCGAGGTCGTCACCGACGGCCTCGAGTGCACCATCGGCGACGCCGAGAGCGTCGAGGCGGTCACCTGGTTCGTGTCGCTGCTGGACGCCGGGCTGATCCAGCCGAACGTGGCCCGCACCGACGCGCGCATCCTGTTCGCCACCGGCCGGGCCGCGCTGTACGACGACGCCCCGCTCGCCGCCACCTTCGTCACGACCAACGGCGGCACCCAGGAAATCGTCGACAACATCGGGGCGATCGCCCGCCCGACGGCGGGCGGCAACGAGTCGTACAACCGGGGCTGGGGCGGTGGCCTGTTCGCGACCGCGGGCGAGGGAGAGCTCACCAGCCGCGAGTTCATCAAGTACGCGGCGACGAATGTCGCCGCGGGGACCGCGCTCTACGAGCAGTCGGCCGTGGCACCCGCGGCGCAGTCGGTGGCCGACCAGATCCCGGCGCTCGCCAAGGACAGGTTCCAGACCGAGTTCCGGACCGAGATCTCCGAGCACGCGCGCGGCGCCGCCTGGGACAAGGTTGCGGTCACTGCCCAGGTGGACACGGCGATCGGCGCGGGCATCGCGCGGATCCTCGCGGGCCAGACAGAGGTGCAGGCCGGGCTGAACGACCTGAAGCAGGAGGTGCAGGACCTGCTCGACGCCAACGCGTAGCAGCCGCAGCACAACGGGCCGGCGGCCGGTCTCCTGGCCGCCGGACGGCACCATCGACATCCGGACCCCTGCAAGGAGGCAGACCCGTGACGACGAACTGGCTCGTACCCCGCCGCCGACCGGCACTCGTGGCCGTCGTGGCCGTGCTCACCCTCACCTCGCTCGCCCTGGCCGGACCGGCCGCCGGCCGGCCCGAGCCGCCGGCCCAAGCGGCGACCCCGGCCCAGCCGGCCGCCGAGCGGGCCCCCTCCCTGGTGCCCCCGGGCTACGAGCCCGCCTGGGCCGACGAGTTCGACGGGGTCACGGCGCAGGGCACCGGCCTCGACGAGAGCGAGTGGTTCTACCGGGAGGGCGACAAGGCCATCTGCACCAACCAGCCGGAGAACGTCACCGTCGACGACGGTCTGCTGCACATCGCCTTCGACGAGCTCGACGAGCCGTACGGCGACATCGTCACGAGCTGCGGCGGCGTCGTCTCGAAGCGCTGGTTCGGGTACGGGTACTACGAGGTGCGCGCGAAGCTGTGGGGCGAGCAGGGCTTCCACTCGGCGTTCTGGACCACGGGCCTGTCGGCCTACATCCCCGA
The DNA here is from genome assembly GCA_963850545.1 of uncultured Actinomycetota bacterium. Lineage (GTDB taxonomy): Bacteria > Actinomycetota > Actinomycetes > Actinomycetales > Cellulomonadaceae > Promicromonospora. The sequence goes on from CAWKLP010000001.1 coordinate 724,230, forward strand.
CGTGCCGGGCTACACGGGGCCGCACAACCGGATCAACGAGATCGACGGCTTCGAGGTGGACTCGCACGCCCCCGACAAGCTCGCCTACCACTCGCACTGGTTCATGCCGGGCCACGTCGGCAACCAGGGCAACCTCGTGACGCAGGCGGACAGCTCGGCCGCGTATCACACGTACGGCTTCGAGTGGACGCCGACGGAGGTGCGGTTCTACACGGACGGCAACCTGATGTACACGCTGGAGAAGGCCGGCCCGCACGGCATCCAGAACGTGTGGCTCACGACGCTCGGCTACACCGACGGCGTGGAGACCGGCAACCTGCCGGGGGAGACCACGTGGGACCACTTCCGCTACTTCGCGCCGGTGGAGGACGGGAACGGCCGGTCGGCGGCGTCCGCCCTGGTGGACAACGGCGACGCCGGGTACGCCGAGACCGGCACGTGGAGCTACGAGGTCACCGACGGGCGCCAGGTCGCGTTCGGGGCGCAGGACAAGGTGGTCCGGGCGAGCAGCGCGAGCGGGGCCACCGCGAGCTGGACGCCGACCCTCCCGGCCGCCGGCAGCTACGAGGTCTACGCGTGGAACCCCAACCTGCTCGACACGGGGCACACCGCGGCGAAGTACACCGTGCAGCACAACGGCGGGAGCACCGACGTCGTGGTGGACCAGACCACCGCGGGCCAGCAGTGGGTGAGCCTGGGCGCGTACTCGATGACGCCGGGCGCGGGACAGCGGGTCACCGTCACGGGCGACGCCGCCGGGACGGGCATCCTGCGGGCCGACGCCGTGAAGTTCGTCCCGTCGACAGTCGTGGACCACGGCTCGCCGGGCTACTCGGAGGTCGGCACCTGGGCCACGTCCACGGCGGTCACCGGCTGGCGCGGGTCCACCACGCGCTACGCGAGCCATTCGGCCGCGAAGGCGCGCTGGGCCCCCACCCTGCCGACTGCGGGACGCTACGACGTCTACGCCTGGCTGCCGCCGCGCGACACGAGCATGCCGAACGTGTCGGCATTCGACATCACGCACACCGGTGGCACGGCCAGCGTCCCGGTCTCGCCCACGACACCCTCGGGCCGCTGGCTGCGGCTGGGCAACTACGCCTTCAACGCCGGGTCGGGCGGCGTGGTGGAGTACGGGCAGAGTGCCGACTCCGAGGGAAAATTCGGCCAGATGCGCGTGGACGCGGTCAAGTTCGTCCCGGCCCCGCAGGAGGCGGGCGCGCCGACGACGCCGGGCGGCCTCGCGGTCGGCGTCTCGACGACCCCGGAGAACGGCGACGCGTGGTTCACCGCCACGTGGACGCCGGTGACCGGGGCGGACGTCGTGGGCTATCACGTCTACCTCGACGGGCAGCGCCTGACCTGGCAGCCGGTGCGCCGGAACCTGTTCCGCCTCCACGAGCTGCTCGCCGGCCAGACCTACGACATCACCGTGACCGCCGTCGACCGGCTCGGGAACGAGTCCGCGCCGTCGGCCGCGCGGCCGGCCGTCGCCCCGGCGGACACCCGGGCGCCCACGCCGCCGTCGGACCTGGTCGCGGAGGCCGCGAACGGCCAGGCGGTGCTCTACTGGAAGCAGAACACCGAGCTCGACCTGGGTGGGTACAACGTCTACGTCGACGGGGAGCTCGTCAACGGCAGCGTGCCGGTAGGGAACATCAACGACGAGACGAACCGCCCGCTCGGTTACCCGGTGGAGGCGTCGAACAGCGTGGCGCACACGATCGAGGTGCGGACGCTGGACCTGGTCGGCAACGAGTCGGCGTCGGCCACGACGACCGTGACCCCGCTGCCGATGAGCATCATCGGGGTCAAGGACACCGGGTACAGCGAGACCGGCACGTGGTCGGCGTCGAGCATCCCGGGGTGGCTCTCCACGCCGACCAGGACGAGCAACGTGGCGGCCGCCACCGCGCAGTGGCGGCCCCAGCTCGCCCAGGCGGGGGAGTACGAGGTCTGGGCCTGGGTGCCGAGCAACGAATTCTCGGCTCGGGCGCGGTACACGGTGACGTCTGCGGACGGGACGGCGACCACTGACGTCGACCAGAGGGCTGTGTCGGGCTGGAAGTCGCTGGGTACCCACACCTTCGCGGCCGGGAACGGGGGATTCGTCTCCATCAGCAACCTGGGCTCGGGCTACCTGCGCACCAACGTGGTCAAGTTCGTGCCGGTGGGCTGAGCGCGGGTCTTGACACCTGCGGAGAGGTGAGAGCGGCCGGCCCGGGGCGATGCGCCCCGGGCCGGCCGCGGTGTCGATGCGCTCCAGGCCGGCCGTGCGGCCGATGCGCTCCAGGCCGGCCAGGTCGGCCGAGAGGTCAGAGCCAGCGCTCGCGCAGCGCGGGCTTGAGCCAGGCCGCGGGGGACGACATCGAGAGCCCCCCGTCGACGGGGATCGTCGCGCCCGTCACGAAGGATGCGCCGTCCGAGGCCAGGAAGGTGACTACCGAGGCGACCTCGTGCGGCCGGCCGATGCGGCCGAGCGGGTACCCGTCGCTCTCGCCCGTGTCGTGCGACGCGATCGAGCCCGGCTCGACGGCGTTGACGCGGATGTCGCGGGGCCCGTACTCGAGCGCGAGCTGCCGCACGAGGCCTTCGACCCCGGCCTTCGCGGCCGCGTACGCGGGCAGGCCGGGTGCGGCGAGGGCGGCGTTGACGGAGGTGATCGCGACGATCGACGACCCGGCGCCGAGCCGGGGTAGCGCGGCGCGGGAGACGAAGAACGCGGAGTCCAGAGTGGCCCCGAGCGCGCCACGCCACTGCTGGTCGCTCGTGTCGACAGCCGAGGCCACCGGCATCTGCGCCGCGGCGAGCACGACCACGTCGAGCCGGCCCAGGATGCCCGCGGCGTCCGCGACGGCCCGCTCGGCCTGCGCCGATTCGGCGCAGTCCGCCACCAGGAATCCGCGGTAGACGCCGCCGGCGCCCGCCTGGGGCTCGCCCGCGCCGGGCTCCCACGGCGCGAGACCGACGCCGACGACAGCGTCCCCCTGAGCGGCGAACTGCTCCGCGACGGCCACCGCGATCTCCGAGTTACCGCCGACCAGGAGCACGCCACGGCCGCTCATGCGCTCGCCTCGACGGCTGCGACGGTGCCTGCCGTCTCGACAGCGGCCTCGACAGCGGCGACATCCACGGGGGTCCGCTGCCCGGTGAGCCGCAGCTCGTCGAGCACCACCCGGAGCGCGGCCCGGCTCGTCGCGTCGAGCGGGGACGCCGGGTAGCGGACGGTCGCCTGCTCGATGATGCCGCGTGCGACGAGGACCTCCTTGTGCACCGCCCAGGCGATGCCGGGCTGGAGGCCGAGGAGCACGAGCGGCAGGATCCGGCGGAAGTCCGCGCGGGCCCGCTCGACCTCGCCGGCGGCGTAGAGCCGGAGGACCGGGCCGAGGAGGTCCGGGAACTCGCACGCGGGCATCGTCCCCACCGCGCCGGCCGCGTGCTCCTCGAGGCAGAACTGCGCGTTCTGGCCGCCGAGCACCGCGAAGCCGGGGTTCGCCACGGCGTCGACGACGTGACCGACCTTGGGCGTGGTGGGCGGCGACTCGACCTTGACGGCGCGCACGCCGTCCAGGCGGCTGAGCTCGGCGATCAGGACGGGCGACATGGCGACCCCGGTGACTCCCGGCGCGTCCTGGACCATCACGGGGAGGCCGGTGGACGCCGCGACGGTCCCGTAGAAGTCGACGAGGGTCGCGGCAGGCGGGCGGACCATGAAGGGCGGCAGGACCATCAGCGCGTCCGCGCCGCCCGCCTCCGCCTCGCGCGCCTGCTCGACGGCGTTGACCGTCGACGTGCCGTTGACTCCCGCCACGACCGGGACCCGCCCCGCGACCAGCTCGACGACGTCGCCCAGCACGGTCCGGCGCTCCGCGGCGGTGAGCGCGAATCCCTCGCTGGCCATGCCGAAGACAGCTACTCCGTCGACGTCGGCCGCGAGCTCGAACTCGACCAGGCGGCGCAGCCCGGCCCGGTCGAGGCCCCCTGACTCGTCGAACGGCGTGGCCAGGATGGGCATCAGACCGTGGAGGTGCGGGGCCATGGGTCCTCTTCTCGACGTGAACTACTCGCGGCATGCGACATGCATATTATGAGACAGGCTGCCACATATCGGGTTGCTGTACCACCAAAAAGATGGCCGGACCTACGATCTCGTAGGTCCGGCCATGACGATGTCCTGCGACATCGGATCAGTCGTCCGAGGTGGGTGCCTGTCCGGCGAGGGTCAGGTAGACCGCACGGCGGGCCTTGTCGAGGATCGTCGTGACGGTCGCGGCCTGCTCGGGCGTCCCGGTGCGGGAGACCTGCTCGACGGCGTCGGCCAGGGCGTGGAGCTCGTGTCGCAGCTCGCGGCCGTGGCCGCGCCCGACCTGCTCCCACGGGGTGCCGAGCTCGTCCTTGTGCTGCTCGACGTAGGCGGTGCCGTCGTCGGTGAGCGTGGCGAGCTTGCGGCCGCCGTCCTCGGTGAGGGCCACGAGGCCCTCGTCGGCGAGCAGGGACAGCGCGGGGTAGACCGCGCCGGCGCTCGGGCGCCAGCGACCGTCGGTGCGGTCGGCCAGCTCCTGGATGATCTGGTAGCCGTGCATGGGCTGCTCGGACAGGAGCAGCAGGATCGCGGCACGGATCTCGCCGCGCCCGGCGCGACGCGGGCCGCGGTGACCGCGGCCCGCGTGGTCGCCGCGCGGGCCCCTGGGCCCGAAGCCCCCGCGGCCGAAGCCGCGCGGGCCGAAGTCGCCGCGCTCGGGGCGTGGGCCTCGGCCTCGGCGCTCGCCCTCGTCGTAGGGGCCGGGGCCGTCCGGCACGCCGGGCCCGCCGGCCATCGCGACCGCGGGGCCGAAGGCGGGGCCGAATGTAGAGCCGAACCTCGGACCGTCGAAGGACGGGAGGAAGCTGCGCCGGCCACGGCCGCCACGGCCACCGCGTCGGCCGGAGGAACCAGGGTCCTGGGGGAAGTTGTCGTTGGTACGCATGATGCATCTCCTCGTTGTTGGGCGGGCGAGGCGGTGCGCGATCGCGCACTACGGCGTCTCGTCAGTCCTGCCGGCCGGGAGCGCATGCGCTCGACCGACTATCGAAAGATACATCAAAGATATATCGTTACGCAACGTCGGCTGTGGTAGTCATCCCTGACATTCGTTCAGCAGGCGCGGGGGAGCCGCAACTCACGCAGTTATGGCTGCCCACGTCCTGATGAACGTGAGTCAGTTGCTCATGCGGAGCGCGGGCTTCGGCGCGCCGAGCCGAAGGGGCCGTGAAAGTGTGCTTTCCGGGATGCGTGCACAGACGACGCAGACCTCGCCGTCCGCCGGACGCTGGGAGGCGTCGCATGACCGCACCGAGCGCAGAAGCCGAACCGCCTCGCGGCCCGCGGGCTGGTGTGATCCTGTCCGCGGTCGGGTCCCTCAGTGACCTTGGCTCAGTGACCTGGGCTCATCGACGTGGGGTGTGCTGGGCTGCGGTATCCGCGGGAGCCGCCGCCGGCGCTCGATGCACCATTGGAACCTCCCGCGTCCCAGGCGCGCGCGATGCCGAGGCGGCGCAGGTGCTCGCCGGTCACCGTCGCGCCGTCGGGCCCGATCCAGTGCTCGAGGCCGAAGCGATCGTCGGTCGCGGCATCCCAGCGGCGCATGAAGGGCGTGCCGTTGTCGGCGATGACCACCGACCCGTAGGTGGAGGGGAGCGGCTCGGCGGGGAGGTGGATGAGGGTGTAGATCTCTGCGAGGTCCGACGGGCCGACGGAGGACACGCTGTACCAGTTGCCGTCCCGGTCCCGCTGGACCGCGTACCCGCTTGCGTCCAGTGCGACGCTGAGGTGGGGCAGGTCGGCCTCGAGGAGTTCCTGGCTCGTCCGGTAGACGGTGCCGACCTGGGCTGCCTGGGTCATCTGCGAGATCTCCTTGACGTCGAACCGGCGGTATCCACCTATCAAAGCGGATTCGTCACGATTCTGCGGAGGTAGCGCCGGTGGCGGCGCTGGCGGCGCTGGGGGCAGGCAGGGTCAGCGGGCGAGAGTCCGGATGACGGCCGCGGCGGCCCCACGTGCCCAGTCCTCGAAGGTGTGCGGCCGGACGACGATGCGGCACCGGCCGGCGGCGCCGAAGACGTGCTCGCGATAGGCACCCAGCAGGCTCTGGTCGAAGAGGTCGAAGTTCGACACCGCCTCGCCGCCCAGGATCACGAGGTCCAGGCCCGTCAGGTTGACGAGGCTCGCGATGGCGGTCCCGATGGTCGTCGCGGCCTCGGTGAACGCCCGGGTGGCGGCCGTGTCGCCGTCGTGCGCGAGCTGCACGGCCTCGGTGATCGAGACCTTGCGCCCGTGCGCGTCCGAGACGGCGGCGACGATCGCCGGCGTCGCCGCCACCGCCTCGACGCACCCCCGGCGACCGCACGCGCAGATCCGGTCCCGGTCCGCGAGGGGGAGGTGGCCGATCTCGCCCGCGACACCGTGCACGCCCTCCACCACGTCGCCGTTGACGTGCAGGCCGGCGCCGATCCCGCGGCCGATCGTGACGATGGCGAAGTAGTCGATGCCGAGGCCGACACCGAACATGTGCTCGGTGATCGTCAGGGCGCGCACGTCGTTCTCGATGACGACGGGCGCGCCCACCCGCTCCTGCAGCGGCGTACGGAGGTCGACGGCGGTCCAGCCCATGTTTGCGGACTCCCGGACGACGCCGGCCGCCGTGTCGACGTCGCCCGACACCGCCACCCCGACGCCGGCCAGGAGGCCGGCGTCGGGCCCCAGGGGAGCCTCGAGGCGCGCGCACACCTGCGCGATCACCTCGACGACGGAGTCCGGGTCGTGGTCCGTGACGGGCGCGCGGTGCGTCGCCAGCACCTGGGTGGTCAGGTCGGTCCGGACGCCGATCACCTCGTCGACGTTGACCTTGATCCCGATGGTGACGAGCGCCTCGGGAACGATCGCAACGGGGCTGACCGGACGCCCGGGCAGCCCGTCCCGTCGCGACCCGAGGTTGTCGACCACCAGGCCGGCGGCCACGAGTGGGGCCACCGCCTTGGTGACCGCGGCCTGCGAGAGGCCGGTGAGGCGGGCGACGTCGATCCGGCTGATCGGGCTGCGGGTGAGGACCGTCGTGAACACGTACGACGCGGCGGCGGACAGGGAACGCAACAGTGCGATCCGCGCCGCCGCCTCGTCGTTCATCTCGCACCGTTCATGGTCACTGGGAGAGGATAGCCTCGGACTCCGTCGCCATCTCGGGGAAGACGTCCTCGTCCCGCTGTCCGGTGAAGTAGGCCTCGAACATCGGCTGGATGGTGTCCGCGATCTCCTGCCCGTGCGTCAGCGGCGGGGTGGGGTAGATCTCACCGTTCTCGAGGATCTGGACGAAGCTCGAGATGTCGAGCCCGTCCTCGGCCTGTGCGTCGATGGTCTCCTGCAGGGACGATCCGATCGACGGCAGGAAGGTGGCGTCGGCCCCCGCGGTCGACTGGCAGGCCTCGGACCCCATGTAGGTGACCCACTTCCACGTCTCGTCGACGTGCTCGGTCCCGGCGAAGATGTTGTTCGCGTTCGAGTTGCTGATCATCATCCGGCCCTCCGGGCCCTCGACGGTCGGCGCGACCTCGACCTCGACGTCAGGGATCTTCGTGATCGTGGTGGCGTCCCACGTCCCGCCCTGCACGATGGCGACCGAGCCGGACCCCATCTGCTCCGCCCCCGACACCGTGAACTCCCCGAACTCCGGCATGAACCCACGGTCGCTGAGGCTGCGTACGTACTCGAGCGTCGCGATGAGCTCGGGGTCGTCGTAGGGGATCTTCGTCGGCCACGCCGCGTCGTCGCCGCCGAGCCGCCAGCCGAGCGTCGACACGAAGGAGTTCCACGTCACCTGGCCGTTGTAGTCGTTCGCGGTGAGGCTGTTGATGCCGTAGGTGGCGACGTCGTCCTTGTCGAAGCCGGGCTCGTCGCCCGCGCACGCCGTTCGCGTCCACGGTGAGGTGGGCGACGACGTCGTCGAACGTGCCGCCGTCGTCCGGGTTCCACGTCATGGTCCGGATGTCCTCGGCGGTGAGCCCGGCGTCCTCGACCATTGCGGTGTTGAAGTAGATCGCCGCACCGGCCCAGTCCAGCGGGATGCCGTACTGCTGGCCGTCCGTGTACTTCCACGAGTCGACGCCGATGTCGAAGACCGACAGGTCGTAGCCGGTCTCCTCGATGAGGTCGTCCAGCGGCATGATCTGACCCTGCCCGGCGTACTCACCCAGGAGCGGCACGCTGTTCTGGAACGCGTCCGGCGCGGTGCCCGCCACGAAGCCCGCGGTGAGCTTGGTGAAGTAGTCCTCGACCCCGTACTGCGAGATCTTGACGGTGATTCCCGGGTTCTCTTCCTCGAAGCCCGGGAGGCACTTCTCGTAGGACGCCGCCTGACGCTCGTCCCACGTCCACCAGTTCACGGTGACGTCCTCGGACGATGCGCTGTCGCCGGAGCCGCAGGCGGTCAAGCCTGCGGCCATACCAACGATGACTATGGCTGTGCTGATCTGTCGTCTCATGTCGTGCGTTCCTCACTGTGGACGAGGGGTGCCTCCATCGGCGCCCCCCTGGTGCTTGACTCGGTCCGTAGGTCCAGGCGTCCGTCGAGCCGCAGCAGCCCGTGCGCGGGCAGCGCCAGGTCGACGACGGCGCCGCGGTACCGGACGCGGACGTGCCGGCTCGCGCCGGACAGGTCGTGGAGTGCGACCGACGTCAGCTCGCCGTCCGCCCACTCCAGGTCGACGGCCGTCCCGCCCCGCGCGCGCAGGCCCGTGACACTCCCCTCGGACCAGGCGCGGGGCAGCGCCGGCAGCAGGTCGACGACGCCGCGGTGGCTCTGCAGCAGCATCTCGGCGACGGCGGCCGCGAAGCCGTAGTTGCCGTCGATCTGGAAGGGCGGGTGCGTGCTGAAGAGGTTCGGCAGGAGCCCACCCCACTCCGACCCGTCGACGGGAGCTGCCCTGCTCGCGTCTCCGCCGTAGGGCGTCAGCGCTTCCGCGAGCAGCTCGCGGGCGTGCTCGGCGTCGCCGAGCCGCGCGCGGAGCGCGATCTTCCACGCCCACGACCACCCCATGGCGCCGGGACCGCGCGCGTCGAGGAAGCGCCGGGCGCCTTCGGCGAGCTCGGGTGTGCTCTCCGGGTCGACGGTGCCGAGCGGGTAGAGCGCCACCAGGGCCGAGAGGTGCCGGTGGGCCGGCTCGTGGTCGGCCACGGGGGCCGTCCACTCCGCCAGGCGGCCGTCCTGGGCGACCTCGACCGGCCGCAGGCGGGCACGGGCCTGCACGATCTCGGGCGCCAAGGGGTCGTCGATGCCGAGCACGTCGATCGCGTGCAGCGACCGGTCGAACAGGGCGCCGATCAGGCTCAGGTCCATCGTCGCCGTCAGGCCCAGGGCCTCGGGTCCGCCGTCCCGGCCCGTGTACGCGTTCTCCGGCGAGGTCGACGGGCTGGTGTGCAGCGTGCCGGACCCGTCCTCGACGAGCCAGTCGAGGCAGAACTCGGTGGCGCCGCGCAGCAGCGGCCAGATGCGCGACCGCAGCACGTCCGTGTCGCCCGAGAAGGCGTAGTGGTCCCACAGGTTGTGGCAGAGCCAGACGCCGCCCATCATCCAGAGCGCCCAGCCCGTGCTGCCCTCGCCGCCCCTGCCGACCGGCAGCGCCCACCCCCACAGGTCGCTGTTGTGGTGGGCTACCCAGCCGCGCGCGCCGTACAGCTCGCGTGCCACGCGGGTACCGTTCCGCGCCATCCGCTCGACCAGGCAGATGAGCGGCTCGAACGGGTCGTCGAGACCCAGGACCGGCGCCGGCCAGTAGTTCATCTCGGTGTTGATGTTGATGGTGTAGTTCGACGACCAGGGCGGGCGCGGGTCGTCGTTCCAGATGCCCTGGAGGTTGGCGGCCGGGCCGCCCGCCCGGGAGGAGGCGCCGAGCAGGTAGCGGCCGTACTCCGCCAGGACGGTGGCGCGCAGGCCCTCGTCGGTACCGTGGAGCACGTCGTGCACGTCCCAGGTCCCCGACCGGCGTCCGCCGATCGCGAAGCGCGCGCCCGACGCGTGCCGGGCCAGGTCCGCGACGTGCTCGGCGAGGAGCTCCGCGCCGGTGCGGGCGGCGGCGGCCCGCGCGGCGGCGAGCGCCTGGTCGTGCAGGTCCGCCGTGGGGGTGCCGCGCCAGGCGTCGCCGGCCGGGTCGGCCCACCACAGTGCCGGACCGGCCCGCGGTCGACAGCACCGCCAGTACCCGGCTCGCCCCCCGGACCGTCGTCCGGTCCGGGTGGTGCTCAACCGACCCGTCGCCGCGCACCACGAGCGCGGCCCACGTGACGTGGTCGAAGGCGCCGGCCTCGTCGGTGTCGCCCGCGGCGGCGCGGTAGCGATGTGCTGGCTGGACGTCGGACTCGTGCTGCGGCGGCCCGTCCAGCGGGGCCTCGATCTCGACCGCGACGCCGTCGGACGCCGTCCGGCGGCTGCGTTCACGCAGCGGCGTCGTGAGCCGGACGTCGACGTCCAGGACCGGACGGTCGGCGGTCCACTCGACGACCAGGGCGCCGGCCGGGGCCGAGACCCAGGTGCGGCGCACGGTGTCCGCGCCGTCGACCGTGAACCGCTCCTCCAGGAGGCCGCGGTCCAGGTCGAGCTCACGCGGCGCGGCCTGGGCGCCGGCCGGGTCGGACGCGCCGGACGCGCCGGATACCAGGGTCAGCCGGAGATCGGCGAGGGGCAGGAACTCCTGCGAGTACGGCCCCTCGAAGGTGAGCAGGTCGCGCTCGGCGGCCCGCAGGTCGCCGTCGTCGATCGCCGCGCGGACCTGCGCCAGGCGGGCGGGGCCGGCACCGCCCGCGAGGACGGCGTCCAGCGCCTGGTCCGGGCCGTCGGGCGTGCCCGACCAGACCGTGGCGTCGTTGAGCGCGATCCGCCCGGTCGCGCCGCCGAACGCCATGGCGCCGATGCGGCCGTTGCCCAGCGGCACCGCCTCGGCCCACTCGGCGGCGGGGGCGGCCCACCGCAGACGGAGCGTGTCGTGTGTGGTCATTTGATCCCCGTGAATCCGATCGAGTTGACGATGCGCTTGCCGAAGACCATGAAGAGCACGAGCATCGGCAGCGCGGCGACGAGGGTTGCCGCCATGAGCCCGGCCCAGTCGGGCTGGGCCTGCGGCGAGGACTGCTTGAACACGGCCAGCGCCAGGGTGAGCGGTTGGACGCTCTCGTCGCTGGTCACCAGCAGCGGCCAGAAGTAGTCGTTCCACGCGTTGATGAACCCGAGGATGGACAGGGTCGTGATCGGCCCCGCGGACATCGGCAGGGTGATCTGGAACATCACGCGCAGCCGCCCGGCCCCGTCGATGAGCGCCGCCTCTTCCGTCTCCGTGCTGAGGCCGAGCATGAACTGGCGCAGGAAGAAGATGTTGAACGCCGAGAAGAGCGCGGTGGGCAGCACCATGCCGGCGAAGGTGTTGAGCAGCCCCAGCTCGCGCACGAGCACGAAGTTGGGCAGCAGCGTGAGGATGCCGGGCACCATCAGCGCGGTGAGGAACAGGTTGAAGACCAGGTCGCGGCCGCGCCACTGCAGACGGGCGAACGCGTAGGCGGCGAGCGTCGAGAGGAAGACGACGACCACCGTGGACAGCGTCGCGTAGATCACCGAGTTGAGCAGGAAGTGCCCGATCTCGATGGTCGCCCCGGAGCCGCCCTCCGCGATCGACTCCTCGGTGGTGGCCAGGCCGAGCACCCGCCGGAACGCCCCGAGCGTGAAGTCGACGGGCAGCAGGGAGGACGGGATCGGCGAGGAGCGCGTAGTTGTTCGACAGCGCGGTGCGCAGGATCCAGTAGAACGGGAAGACCGTCACCAGCATGACGATCGCCAGGTAGGTCCAGGCGACGACGCGGCCGAGCCGCGGTGTCCGACGGCGGGCCGCCGGCTGGCGCGCTGTCGTGCCCGTGCGGATGAGGGTGTCGGTGGTGGCCATCAGTTCGCGTCCGATTCGCTCGCCCGCAGCAGGCGCAGCTGCAGGAAGGTGATGACGATGAGGATCGCGAAGAGCGCCAGCGACATCGCCGAGGCGTAGCCGAAGTCGAACTGGCCGAAGGCCTTGCTGTAGATGTACATCTGCAGCACGTTCGACGCGTTGGCCGGGCCGCCCTTGGTCGTGACCTGGACGATGTCGAAGACCTGGAAGGCGCCGATCACGTTCAGCACGAGGACCAGGGCCAGGACGGGGCGTAGCAGCGGCAGCGTGAGGCGGCGGAACATCTGCATCTCGCCGGCGCCGTCGATGCGGCCCGCCTCGTAGATCGTGGTCGGGATGGTCTGCAGGCCGGCGAAGACGATGATCGCCGTGTAGCCCATCGACTTCCAGATGCTGATCAGCGCGATCGTCGGGATCGCCCAGCCGCGGGAGCCGAGGAACGGCACCCCGTCGCCGCCGAGGGCCTCGACCGCGATGTTGACTATGCCGAGCTGGGTGTCGAGCATCCACGACCACACCGTCGCGGCGACGACGCCCGAGATGAGGAACGGCAGGATCATCACGCCCCGGACCACCGTCGACGTGGTCACGCGGTGCAGCACCGCGGCCGTGACTACCGAGAGGACCGTGCCGGCCGTCACCGACACGACGACGAAGTACACCGTGACCCCGAGCGAGCTCCAGAAGACGTCGTCGCCGGCGAGCTCGGCGAAGTTGTCGAGCCCCACCCACGTCGGGGGCGTCAGCACCCGGAACTCGGTGAAGCTGAGATAGACGCCGCGCAGGGTCGGGTACACGGCGAACACCAGGAAGCCGACCGCCGCCGGCGCGACGAGCAGCCAGGCGAGGCGTGCGTCTCCGCGATGGGCGGGCGAGCCGGATCGTCGTCGGCGATGTTCCAGCGCCCGGGGTACGGCAGGTCCTGTCGGCAAGAGCGTCATCGGTCTTCCTGATCTTCTCTGCGATCTTCCGGCGTGCGCCGGAACTCTTCGGCGGCCCCTCGGCTCTGCGGAGTGTCTGCGGAGTCGACGTCGACCGCTTGCGTCAAGCAGCCTAGGAATGGTTTATTAACCGTGTCAAGTAACCAAGCGAGGAGCCTGATAGATGCCCAACGGCGACGGAGCCGTCCTGTCCCTCAGCGCGGCGGGGACCAGCCTGGTGCTCGATGTCTCGGGACGAGTGCCGAGCATCCTGCACTGGGGCGCCGACATCGGCCCCCTCGGGGCGGCGACGGCCGACGCCCTCCGCACGACCGCCGTCCCCGCCGTCCTGAACAACTCGCCGGACGTCGCCCGCGTGATGAGCGTGTGGCCCACGGAGCGCGACGGCTGGTCGGGCACGCCGGCCCAGGAGGGGAACGCGGCGGGCACGGCCACGACCCCTCGCCCCGAGCTCGACTCCTTCGTGCACGACCCGGCGGAGGCCGGCGGGGGAGCCGTAACCCTGCGGTTCGTTGACCGGGTGAGCGGATTGCGCGGCGAGCAGCGGTTCACCATGGACCGCTTCGGGGTCCTCAGCGTGGATCTCTCGGTCGTGCGGGACGTCGCGCTGTCGCCCGGGACGAGCCCGGCGCCGTACACGCTCGGAGCGCTGCGGGCCCTGGTCCCGCTGCCCGAGCGGGCTACCGAGCTGCTCGACTTCACCGGCAAGTGGTGCCGCGAGCGCGCGCCGCAGCGGCTCCCGATCGCCTACGGCACGCACCTGCGCCGGGCGCACCGGGGCAAGCCGGGCCACGACTCGCCGTACCTGCTGACCGCCGGGACGAGCGGCTTCGGTTTCGGTCACGGCGAGGTCTGGGGGATGCACCTCGCGTGGAGCGGCGAGAGCGAGTATCTCGTCGAGCGCCTCACGGAGGGCGCCGGCCCCTTCGCCGCCGTCCTGGGCGGGGGTGAGGCCCTCCACTCGGGAGAGGTCATGCTCGCCGACGGCGAGCGCTACGACGCGCCCACCGCGGTGTTCGTGTGGTCCGGGGAGGGGATCGACGGGCTGGCCGACCGGCTGCACCGGCGGCTGCGAGCGCGGCCCGGGCATCCGCACTCCCCGCGGCCGCTCGTGCTCAACACGTGGGAGGCCGTGTACTTCGACCACGACATCGAGCGGCTGACGGCGCTCGTGGACCGGGCGGCGCACGTGGGCGTCGAGCGGGTAGTCCTGGACGACGGCTGGTTCCACGGCCGCCGCGGCGACCACGCGGGTCTGGGCGACTGGTTCGTCGACCGGGCCGTCTGGCCCGACGGGCTGCACCCCTTCGCCGACCTCGTGCACTCCCGCGACATGCAGTTCGGGCTGTGGTTCGAGCCCGAGATGATCAGCCTCGACTCCGCCCTCGCGCGCGAGCACCCCGACTGGGTCCTCGGCCCCCGGCAGGGCCTGGGCGCGCCGGCCCGGCGGCAGTACGTGCTCGACATCGCGCGCCCCGACGCCTATGCAGTGGTGCTCGAGCGGGTCAGCTCGCTCATCAAGGAGTACGCGGTCGACTACGTCAAGTGGGACCACAACCGCGACCTGCTGGAGGCCGTCGGGCGGCGCGACGGCGGGGACCGGCCCTCGGTGCGCGCGCAGACGCTCGCGCTGTACCGCATGCTCGACGAGCTGCGCGAGCGCCACCCCGGTCTGGAGATCGAGTCCTGCTCCGGGGGCGGTGGCCGGGTCGACCTCGGCATCCTGGAGCGGACCGACCGGCTCTGGGCGTCGGACTGCAACGACCCGGTCGAGCGCGCCCGGATCGAGCGATGGACCCGCCTGCTGGTCCCGCCCGAGCTGATCGGCTCGCACCTGGGCGCCGCGCGTGCCCACACGACGTCCCGCACGACCGACCTGTCCTTCCGGCTCGTGGCATCGCTGACGGCGCACGCGGGGATCGAGATGGACCTCTCGGGCGCCTCGCCGGAGGAGCTGCAGACCATCACCGCGTGGGCGGAGCTCTACCGCGAGCTGCGCGGTGTGCTCCACTCGGGACGGGTCGTCAACGCCGACCTCGCCGACGAGGCGACCGCGCTCAGCGGCGTCGTCGCGCAGGACGGGTCCCGCGCCCTGTACACGTGGACCCGGTTCGACACGTCGGCGGCAGGGCAGAGCGGGCGCGTCCGCCTGCCCGGGCTCGACCCGACGGCGACCTACCGCGTGCGCGTCCGGGAGGAGCTGGGTGCGGCATCCCGTCACCAGGGTGCCGATCCCGCGTGGGTTCGCGCAGCGTCCGGCGGCGGCTTCGACCTCCCCGGGCGCGTGCTGGCCACCGCGGGGATCCCCCTGCCCACGCTCAACCCCCAGCAGGCGATGCTCCTGGACCTGGAGCGACTGGACCGGGAGCGACCTGACCTGGAAGGACAGCCATGACCCGACCCGTCATCGTCTTCGCGGGAGACAGCATCACCGACTGCGACCGCCGCACCGACCCGGAAGGGCTCGGCGACGGATACGTGCGCCTACTCGCGGGAACGCCCGAGCTGGCGGGATTCGAGGTGCGCAACCGCGGCATCTCCGGGAACCGCGTCCTGGACCTGCAGGCACGGTGGGAGGACGACGTCGTGGCCGAGCGACCGGCGATCGTCAGCGTCCTGGTCGGCATCAACGAGACCTGGCGTCGCTACGACAGCGGTGATCCCACGTCTCCGGCGGAGTTCGAGCGCGACTACCGGGCGATCCTGCAGCGCGTCCAGGGTGCCGGGCTGGTGCTCGTCGAGCCGTTCCTGTTGCCGATCGACGAGACGCAGCGGGCCTGGCGCGCGGACCTCGACGAGAAGCGCGCCGTGACGCGGGCGCTCGCCGCGGAGCTGGGTGCGGCGCTGGTCCCGGCCGATGCTGGGCTGAGCGCTCTCGGCGCCGCGGCCGACGTCGCACCGGACGGCATTCATCCGGGGGAGCGGGGCCACCGGGAGCTGGCGCGCCTGTGGCTGGCCGGCGCGACGGGGATCCTCGAGGCCGTCGTACACGAGCACGGCGCGAGCTCCGGGGGCAGAGCGCCGGCATGAGGATCCGGGGCGCACGGAAGCGCTCCGGCGGTCAAAGGCGACCACACCACCAGAGAGGACACCACTCATGGAAGAGAACCGTCGCAGGAGGCGGAGAACCAGGGCGCTCGCCGCGGTGACCGTCCTGATCGTCTCGCTCGGCAGTGCCGTCTCGTCGGCGTCGGCCCGCCCGGCCGCGCAGCCAGGCGCCCAGCCGGTGGCCCAGCCGGTCGCGGCCGCCGTCGCGCCGGAGCCGTACGCCCCGGCGGGAGAGCAGGCGCAGCAGCCCTACATGGGGTGGAGCAGCTACAGCATGCAGGTGTACGACAACGGGAAGTGGATCACCGCCGACCAGATCAAGGCGCAGTCGGACGCGATGCACGAGAAGCTCCAGCCGTACGGGTACGAGTACATCAACGTCGACGCGGGGTGGAACGACGGCGTCGACGACTACGGCCGGCCCACGCCGAGCGCGACGCTGTACCCGGACGGGCTGCAGGACGTCATCGACCACGTCCACGACAACGGGCAGAAGTTCGGCCTGTACAGCATCCCCGGGATCTCGGAGGAGCTGGTGGAGGCGGACCTGCCGGTCCACGACGCGCCGGGGTGCACGACCGGCGAGCTCGCCGTGGAGCCGCACCAGCAGGCGGACTACTGGGGCATCGGTCTCAAGATGGACTTCACCAACCCGTGCGCGCAGAAGTACATCGACTCGATCGCCGATCTCTATGCGAGCTGGGGCGTCGACTTCCTGAAGTTCGACAGCGTGACGCCTGGCTCGGGCATCGGCGACCTGTCGCTCGACGCGCGCGCGGACGTCGCCGCATGGTCGCAGGCGCTGGCCCGGCACAACATCTGGTTCGAGCTCTCGTGGGCGCTGGACATCCGCTACGCGGACTACTGGAAGGAGCACGCGAACGGGTGGCGCGTGGACTGGGACGTCGAGTGCTACTGCACCGGGGAGGCCCTCACCGTCTGGTCGAGCATCGACCGGCTGTTCCCGAGGATGGCCGAGTGGTGGCGCCATGGCGGTCCCGGCGGCTGGAACGACCTGGACTCCCTGAACGTCGGCAACGGCAGCATGGACGGTCTCACCCGTGACGAGCGGCGTTCGGCGGCGACCCTCTGGGCGGTGTCGGCGGCCCCGTTCTACATCGGCAACGACATGACCCGGCTCGACTCCTACGGGCTCGAGCTGCTGACCAATCCCGAGGTGATCGGGGTGAACCAGGCGGGCCGGCCCGCGCAGCCCGTGTCCACCGAGACCAACAAGCAGGTGTGGTACTCGCTCAACGAGGACAGCTCGTACACGGTCGCGTTCTTCAACCGGGGTCGCACCGACGCGGACATCGAGGTGGACTGGGCGGACATCGGGCTGGACGGTGACGCGAAGGTCCGCGACCTGTGGGCGAGCAAGGACCTGGGGACGGCCGAGGGCGGCTTCGTCGCCGAGGACGTGCCGATCCACGGTGCGCGCCTGATCAAGGTCACGCCGGCGAAGGGCTCGCGGATCACCGTCAACGACGACGACCTGCGGGTGTCCTACGAGGGTGAGTGGGAGCGCAACGGGAACTTCGAGGTCCCGGCGGTCTCGCAGCCGCTGGAGGTCACCGTCTCGGACTCGTCGGCGGGCGAGCCCGCCGCGCCGGAGGAGGCACCCGAGGAGGCGGCAGGTACCCGCACGACGGTCCTGAACGACGACGACCCGGGCATCCTCTACACGGGCAGCTGGAGCACCAGCACGGGCCGCGGCTTCGGGGACTACGAGGACGACGTCCACTACACGGAGGCCAACGACGACGCGTTCGAGCACACGTTCGTCGGGACTGGCGTCGACTACGTCACCGAGAAGGACAGCTCCCAGGGCGACGTCGACATCTACATCGACGGGGAGCTCAAGGAGACCGTCGACACGTCCCTCGAACCGGGCGAGGACCGCCAGGCCCAGCAGGTGGTCTACTCGATCTCCGACCTGCCGAACGGGTCGCACACGATCCGCGGCGTCAAGAAGTCAGGCTCGTACATGCTGGTGGACCGGCTGGACGTACGGCAGGAGAGCCTGCTCGACCCGGACACGGCGGCGTTCGACAAGGCGCCCGCCGCCCAGGCCGACGTCGCCGTCGAGCTGCTGCGCGACCCGGGCGAGCTGGTCGAGATCTCGGTGGACGGCACCCGGCTCGACGAGGGGACCGCGTACGACGTCGAGGGCAACACGGTGACGATCCGGAAGGAGTACCTGGCCACGCTGCCTGTCGGCGAGGCCGCGATCGACTTCCGGTTCCGCGGCGACCACCACGACGACGTGCACCACACGTCGGAGGACGGCGCTGCGGTCGAGCTCACGTTCACCGGCACGGGCATCGAGTGGGTGACCGCGCTCGGGCCGGACCAGGGCGAGGCCGACGTCTTCGTCGACGGCGAGCTCGTCGAGCGCACCGACCTGTCCGCCGACGCCCGCCGTACGGCGCAGGCGGTGTTCGCGGCCACCGGGCTGAGGGACGGCGAGCACACGCTCCGCATCGAGAAGGTGTCCGGCGAGGTCCTGCGGACGGACACGTTCCGGTACACGGTCGCCAGGTCGCGCTGAGGCAGGCCTGAGGCAGGCCTGAGGCAGAGCTGAGGCAGGGCTGACGCAGAAAGGTGCCGGGGCGGGATTCCCGCCCCGGCACCTTTCTGTCCCGGCTCGACCTTGCGGGGAGCTACCTCAGCGCGCGTCGTAGAGCTGCTGCCAGAGCTCGATGTACCGGTCGAGGCCGAGCCCGTCCAGGTCGGACAGGTAGGCGTCCCACTCGGCGTCGTCGCGCACGTCCCGCTGGCCCGTGGCGAACTCGGCCTCTGCCTGCGTGATGTAGGTGGTGATGTTCGTCTGCAGGTCGGCGAGCTCCGCCGCCGTCTCCAGGTCCGGCCAGAGGGTGTAGTAGGGGAAGACCGCCTCCTCCTCCGGGGCGTGCGGGGCGTAGAGCTCGCTCGCCTGGAGCAGGCGGCGCTCGTAGCCGGCCGAGGTGTAGATGTCCGTCGGTGCGACCTGCGCGTTACGGAACTCGACCGGGTTGTAGTACTGGGCGAGGGACCGCCACGCGGTGTTGTCCTTGTCCTCGTAGGGCAGCAGACCGATGTTCGGCTCGAGCTCGGGGTCGAGCGCCGTGTCGCCGTCCGCGGCCGGCTCCCAGCCGGTGCCCTCCGGACCGAACTGCCCCGCGAGCCGGCCCTCCTCGGTGAACAGGAAGTCGAGCAGCTCGACCGCCTCGACCCGCTCCTCCTCGGTGGACTTGTTCGTCAGGACGAACGACGCCCGCGGGTTGACGCTCGAGGCGCGACTGGTCGTGCTCCACCCCTCGGGGCCGGTGAGCGGCGGTACGGCGTCGTACTGCTTGTCCCGCCCGTCCTCCTGCTCGATCGTGACGATGACGCCGGGGTGCACGCCGGGTCCGGCGCCCAGGACGACGCCGCTGCTGCTGTTGCCCAGGCTGGTGAGCGCCTCGCTGTTCTGGCTGAACGCCGAGGAGTCGACGAGGCCGTCGCTGTAGAGCGAGTTGATGTACTCCAGCCCGGCGCGCCACTCGTCGCTGACCGCCTGCATCACCACCTGGTCACCGTCCAGCGCCAGCGGCCCCGGTGTGTCGGCCCCGCCCCGCGGTGCGTAGGTGAACGCGTTCATGATGAACGGGATGATCGAGTCTCCCGTCGAGCCGCTGAGCGGCACCTCGTCGGCCTTGCCGTTGCCGTTGGGGTCGTCGTTCTTGAACGCGAGCAGCACGTCCCGGAACTCGTCGGTGGTGGTCGGCGTCTCGAGGCCCAGCTCGTCCAGCCAGGTCGTGTTCATCCAGAGCTTGGCCGGGTAGTTGCAGTGGAAGCAGTCGTCCCAGGGGGTGATGCCGTAGATGTGCCCGTCCGGCGCGGCAAGCGTGTCCGCCCACTCGGGCTGCGCCTCCATCGCCGCGGCGACGTTCGGGGCGTGCTCGGCGATGAGGTCCTCGAGCGGGACGACCACCCCCTGCTGCCCGTACTTGAGCAGCTCGCCGCGCGTGAACGCGTCGACCCAGGAGACGAGCAGGTAGGCGTCCGGATACTCGCCGCCGGCGAGGGACACCTGCCGCTTCTCGGCCGCCGCCGCGCCGTCGTAGGTGGTGGTCTGCCACTCGAAGTCGAGGTCGAACTTCTCGGCGACCTCCTGGGTGAACGCGTTCGTCGCGAGGTCGCTGCCCGCGGCCTCGGGCGAGAACACGACGAACTTTCCGCCGTCCTCCTCCGCGGCGGACTGCGAGCAGCCGACCAGGGCCGTCGTGGCGAGCGCGACGGCAGCCGCTGCGGCGGCCGTCCTGGACATGTTGTGAGCCATGGTCTCTCTTCTCCTCGTTGAGTCTCTTCGTTGAGTTGGGTGCTGCTTGGCCTGGCGGGAACGGCCGGTCAGCCCTTGACCGCGCCGATCAGGAGGCCCTTCGTGAAGTACTTCGCGACGAACGGGTAGACGATCATCATCGGCACCGTCGAGATGACGACCAGCGAGTACTTGAGGAGGTCGGCCAACCGCTGGCGCTGCAGCTGGTTGGCGAGGTCACCGCCGCTGCCCTGGTCGTTGAGGATCAGGATGTTGCGGAGCACGAGCTGCAGCGGTTGCAGCGCGTCGTCGCGCAGGTACAGCAGCGCGTCGAAGTACGCGTTCCACTGACCGATCGCGTACATGAGCGCGATGACGGCGATCAGCGGCTTGGCCAGCGGCAGGACGATGGTCCAGAGGATGCGCAGCTCGCTGGCGCCGTCGAGCTGTGCCGCCTCGTAGAGCTCGTCGGGCAGCGAGGTCCGGAAGAAGACCATCGCGATGACGACCTGCCAGACGCCGATCGCCTGCGGCACGATGAGCGCGGCCCGCGTGTCGAGCAGGCCGAGCTCCTGCACGACGAGGTAGGTCGGGATGACGCCGCCGCTGAACAGCATGGTGAAGACGACGCCGCCCGTGACCGCACGGCGGCCGAACAGCCCGGGCCGGGAGAGCGGATACGCGAGCGCCACGGTCCCGGCCACGCTGACGAGCGTGCCCACTACCGTGTAGAACACCGAGTTCAGGAACCCGTTGACTACCTGCGGGTTGCTCAGCGCCACCTCGTAGCCGCGGAACGTGAGGTCCACCGGCCAGAACAGCACCCGGCCCGCGGAGACCGCGACGGGATCGCTGAGCGAGCTCGCGACGATGTTGAGGAGCGGCAGGATGACGATCAGGAGGAAGGCGGACAGCAGGACGTAGGTCGCGACGAGGAAGACGCGGTCGCCGCCGGTCTCGCGCATGCGGCGGCGTCCTCTTGTGACCGGGGAGGGGTCGTCGCCGAAGGTGGTGGCGATCGAGGTCCCGACGCCGGGCAGGGGGACGCTCACCAGAGACCACTTCCCGTCAGTCGCTTCGCCACGGCGTTGACGCCGACGAGGAGCCCGAGGTTGAGCACGGCGTTGAACAGGCCGACCGTGGTCGCGAGGCTGAAGTTCGCGTTGAGCAGGCCGGTCTTGTACACGTAGGTCGCGATGATCTCGGACTGCGAGAGGTTGAGCGGGTTCTGCAGGAGGAAGGCCTTCTCGAACCCGATCGCCATGATGTTGCCGACGCCCAGGATGAGGATGATCGCCGCGGTGGGCCGGATGGCCGGCAGGTCGATGTGCCAGATCTTCTGCAGCCGGTTTGCGCCGTCGACCCGCGCCGCCTCGTAGAGCGTCGGGTCCACGCCGGCGAGCGCCGCGAGGTAGATGACGGCGGAGTAGCCCGTCGTCTGCCACACGTCGGTCGCCACGTAGATGTGCCGGAAGAAGTCCGCGTCGCCGAGCATGTCGACCTGGCCCATGCCGAACGCGCTGAACGTGCGGCCGAGCAGGCCCACCTGGGGCGAAAGGAGCAGGATCGTCATCGAGACGACGACCACCGTCGAGATGAAGTACGGGGCGTAGGTGACCATCTGGACGGTGCGCTTGAAGAGGCGGTGGCGCACCTCGTTGAGCGCCAGCGCCAGGATGATCGGCAGCGGAAGGCTCGCCAGGAGGGTGTAGCCCGCGAGGAGGAACGTGTTGCCGACGAGCCTCGGGAACACGGGGTTGCCGAACAGCGCAGCGAAGTTGTCGAGGCCCACCCAGGGGCTGGCCCAGACGCCGTCCACCACGTTGTACGCCTTGAACGCGATGATCGCGTTGGCCATCGGCACGTACTTGAACACGATGAACCAGGCGACGGGCAGGAGCATCAGGAGGTAGAGCTGCCAGTAGCGGCGCCAGCTCCGGGTGGCGCGACCGGGCCGGCGAGGCGGTAAAGATCCGACCGCTAGACGTCTGTAGGTTTTGTGGGGCTCGACACTGAGCACCATGAGGTAGCCTTTCTGCTCATTACTTGACCGCGTCATGTTATACCTGGAGGCCGTGTTCGGGGAGTAGTCATCCGATGAAATGCCGTGATCAGCGCGCGCCCTACAGAAAAGGGACCGGCCATGCGGACAGCCACCAGGTACCGCCGATGACGACGATCGACGTCACCGACTTCGGCGCCACACCTGACAGCGGGCACGACGCCGCCCGGGCACTGCGCGCAGCTCTGGCCGCCGCGCAGGCGGCGGGCCCCGGAACACGACTGCGCCTGCCCGGCGGCCGCTACGACGTATGGCCCGAGCACGCCGACCGGCGCGAGCTCTACGTCTCCAACACCGTCGGCGCCGACCCCCGCCACCGGATCAAGACCATCGGCCTGCTCATCGAAGGCGCGAAAGACCTCGAGATCGCCGCCGAAGGCGCCACCCTCGTGCTCCACGGCAGACAGACGGCGCTCGCGATCCTGGACAGCCGTCATGTCCGCGTCCGCGGGCTCGAGGTGGACTGGGCCGTGCCCACCGTGATCGACATGACCGTCCAGGAGGCCGGAGTCGACGACGGGCAGGCATGGCGCGTCCTGTCGGTCCCCGCGACGAATCCGTTCCGGCTCGACGGCACACACGTCGAGTGGCAGTCCGAACCATCGCCGAACGACGGCCACCGCTACTGGTCGGGGCGGGACGCCCTGGCATACAGCCAGATCCACGACCCCGATACCCGCCGGGCATGGCGAGCACCCTGCCCCGTCTTCGACGACGTCGACCGGATCGACCGCATCGACGAGCGCCGGTTCCGCGTGACCTACCGCACCGCGACGGCCTGTTCCGACCAAGGCCTCGTCTACCAGCTGCGCGAGACCGTGCGCGACCACCCCGGCATGCTCGTGCTCGACTCCGTCGACGTGGCCCTTGCGGACATGCGCATCCGGTACCTGCATGGGTTCGGGCTGGTCGCGCAGAACAGCAAGGACCTCGTCCTGGACCGCCTCGTCTTCCGCGCGCCCGCCGGCACCGGGCGGGTCACCGCCGGGTTCGCCGACTTCGTCCAGTGCTCCGGCATGAGCGGCGGCGTGACGATCACCGGCTGCGAGTTCGACGGGCCGCACGACGACCCGATCAACATCCACGGCACCTACCTCGCCGTGGTCGGCTCGCCTGCGCCCGACCAGGTCGAGCTCGAATACCGGCACGACGAAACAGCAGGCTTCCCGCAGTACGCGCACGGCGACCAGATCGAGCTCGTCCGCCGCGACACCCTCGAGACGGTCCTGGGTGGCACCGTGGCCGAGGTCGACGGCCCGACCGGGCGAGACCACGACCACTCCCTGCACCGGATGCTCGTGCGGTTGCGGACCGAGCTGCCTGTACCGGTGCGGGTGCTGGCGGCCGCGGACGCGCTGGCGGCCGAGAACGTGAGCCGCACGCCGGAGGTCGAGATCACGGCGTGCACCTTCCGCAACGTGCCGACCCGTGCGGTGCTCGTGACCACGCGCCGCCCGGTCCGCATCGAGGGGTGCACGTTCGAGGGGATCACGATGCCGTGCATCCAGATCGCCGCCGACGCGAGCTCCTGGTGGGAGTCCGGCCCCGTGCGGGACGTGATCATTGCGGACAACACGTTCCGCGGTGTGACGGCGGGAGTGCTGCAGGTCGTGCCGGGAACGGTGCACGGCGCGCCCGCCGTGCACGGGTCCGTGCGGCTGGATCGCAACACCATCGAGCTGGAGAACCCGCTCCTTGCCGAGCTGCGCGGAGTCCGGCTGGTCACGGGCCGTTCCAACACTGTGCGGTGGAGCGGCGCGGCCCCTTCCCTGCCCGACGTCGTCATCCGGGCCGAGGCGGGTGTGGCGGTGGACTGGCCGTCTGCCCCGCACCAGCCCCGCATCGAGGTCGTCCCGTAGCATCGCCCGGATCGTTCTACGGAGAGCTTTCGGCCTCAGGGCGCAGGGACCAGGACGTCCCGCACGAGCGCGTCGAGCTGGGCGTCGGCGTCGAGGAACTGGCGCAGCGTACGCCGTGACGGACCGAACCGGGCGAACTCCTCGGGCGCGAGACCGTCGGGCTCGTGGGCGGCGCGGAAGTCGGGCAGCGTGCGCGCAAGCGTGTCGAGGATCTCGGGGTCGACGGGGGAGTCGATGCGGGACGGCAGGGCGAGGCCGGCGTGGTTGATCGACTCCTGCCACTCGAACGGCGGGGAGATCACCAGGTCGCCGCCCACCAGCTCCGACAGGTGCAGGTGGGTGCGGAACGCCGCCGACAGGACGCGGGTGCGGTAGCCGCGCTCCGAGAAGATCCGGTAGGCGTTCTTGAGCGCCGCGACGCCCGCCCAGTCGAGCACCCCCGGCGGCAGGAGCAGGCCCTCGCGGGCGGCAACGATCTTGAGCCAGTCGTCGAGCCGGCCGCCCATGATCGTGGCGACGGCGCCCGTCTCCTCGACCGGCAGGCCCCCGCGCTCGCGGCGGTCGAGGCCGCGCTCGACGGCCTCGGCGACGGCCACCGCCTGGGCGACGGTGAACGAGACCGTCGCGTTGACGCTCACGCCGCGGAATGTCGCTTCCTCGATCGCCTCGACGCCGGTCTTCGTCGCGGGGATCTTCACGATGATGTTCGGCGCCAGCGCGGCGAACTGCTCGGCCTGGCGCACCAGCGCGGCGGCGTCGCGGTGCAGGCGCGGGTCGGTCTGGACCGACAGCCGGCCGTTCCGGCCGGCGGACGCCTCGAAGGCGGGCAGCAGCAGGCCGGCGGCGTCGATGCTGAGCTCCTGGACCACCGCCCAGCCGAGCTCGGACTCGGTGGCGGTGGGCCGCTCGTCGGCGAGGGTGCGCAGCCGGGCCGTCCAGCGGGGCAGGTCGGCCTTGATCGCGGCGAGCGCGATCACCGGATTGCAGGTCGCGCCGACGGCGCCCCAGGAGATGGCGCGGCCGAGCTGCTCGGGGTCCGCCGAGTCGTTCCACAGGGCGGTCTGCGGGTGCTCGCGCGTCATGCGCGCCAGCGGAGTCTTGTCGCCGGTGACATCGGTCGTGGCGGTGTCGAGCGCTTGGGTCACGGGTCCTCCGAAGTGCGTAGGTCGACGGCGCGTGCCCGTACCCGGGCCCGCGGCGTCGCGGGGTTCGCTCGGCCCATTCGATCGCGGGTCCAGGCAACCTGTCAACCGAATGTCAGGACAAAGATCATCGGAACCGCGTGCCGTTCACGGCAGGACGGCCGGTCAGCTCGCGAACAGCGTGGTGTCGAACATGTACCGGGAGGCGCGGTAGATGTGCTGCCCGAACTCGATGCCGTGGCCGGAGTCGTCGTACGCCGTGCGCTCCATGGTCAGCAGCGCCGCGCGCGGCTTCTCGCCGAGCACGCGGGCCTCGGCGGCCGTCGCCGTGCGGGCGCCGATGCGCTGCCGCGCCACCTTGGGCTTGGCGCCGCGGGCGCGCAGCAGGTCGTACAGCCCGTTCGTCGCGAGGTCCTCGGCG
Source organism: uncultured Actinomycetota bacterium (assembly GCA_963850545.1). Classification (GTDB taxonomy): domain Bacteria; phylum Actinomycetota; class Actinomycetes; order Actinomycetales; family Cellulomonadaceae; genus Promicromonospora. Next base: position 749,943 of record CAWKLP010000001.1, read on the forward strand.
CTGGGGGCTATGTCCGGCGGCAGATAGTTGGTGAGCACCGCCAGCGGCTCGCCGTCGGCCATGCGCAGGCGCCGGATCATGACGACGTCGCTGCCCTCGGGTACCTCGAGCGCCTCCGCGACCTCGGCGGTCGCGAGCACGGCCCGGTGCTCGAGCACCTCGGTGCTGGGCTTGCGGCCGGTCTTCGACAGGTCGTCGTGCAGGCTCGTCAGCTCGACCGGGCGGCGCACGCGCGTGGGGGCGACGTGCGTCCCGACCCCGCGCTGGCGTACCAGGCGGCCGCGCTCGACCAGGTCCTGCAGCGCTTGGCGCGCGGTGGGGCGCGAGATGCCGAGACGTGCGGCCAGCGCTACCTCGTTCTCGAGGAACTCGCCGGGCACCATCCGTCCGTCCTCGATCGCTGCGTCGATGGCGGTGGCAACCTGGTGGTACAGGGGCACCGGGCTCGACCGATCGAGGTCGATGCGCAGCGGCTGGGACACGGAGGGCCTCCTTGCGGTCGTCTGGCTGTGGGATGGAGTCTAGCCGTGAATGATGTTGAAAGACGGGATGTTCAAATGTCAGGACAAAGTCTTGACAGGATGGCGGGTCGCAGAGCAGGGTCGAGGTACCCGCGACACCGGTGGTGCGTGCGGTTCCGCAACGACGGGGATGAGGAAGCATGACAGTTCGCGACGAGGCCCGGGCACCGGACGTGCTCGCTATCGGTCGCATCGGGGTGGACGTCTACCCGCTGCAGAGCGGTGTCGGGCTGGAGGACGTGGAGTCGTTCGGCAAGTACCTCGGGGGGAGCCCGACGAACGTCGCGGTGGCCGCCGCGCGGCTGGGCCACGCCGTCGCCGTCGTCACAGGCGTGGGGGAGGACCCCTTCGGCCGGTACGCGCGGCGCGAGCTCGGCAGGTTCGGGGTGGACGACCGGCACGTAGTGGTGGTGCCGGAGCTGCACACCCCCGTCACGTTCTGCGAGATCTTCCCGCCGGACGACTTCCCGCTCTGGTTCTACCGGTCGCCGTCGGCCCCCGACCTGCGGATCACACCGGAGGACGTCGACGTCGACGCCGTGCGGGCGGCCCGCCTGCTCTGGCTCACCGGCACCGGGCTGAGCGAGGAGCCCAGCCGGTCCGCACACCACGCCGCCCTCGCCGCGCGTGGCCGGTCCGGCCACACGGTCCTCGACCTGGACTACCGCCCCATGTTCTGGGCCGACGTCGAGGCGGCGCGCGAGCAGCTCCGCGCCGTGCTGCCGCACGTGACGATAGCCGTGGGCAACCGGGAGGAGTGCTTCGTCGCCGTCGGCGAGGAGGACCCCGACCGGGCCGCCGATGCGCTGCTGGCCACCGGTGTGCAGATCGCGGTGGTCAAGCAGGGCCCCCGCGGGGTCCTGGCCAAGACCCGCGACGAGCGGGTGGTCGTGCCGCCGGTCGCCGTCGACGTCGTCAACGGGCTCGGCGCCGGTGACGGGTTCGGCGGGTCGCTGTGCCACGGGCTGCTGCAGGGCTGGTCGCTCGAGCGGACGCTGCGGTTCGCCAATGCCGCCGGCGCGATCGTCGCGGCGCGGCTGGAGTGCTCGACGGCGATGCCGACGGTTGCCGAGGTCGAGCACCTGCTGACCACCGGCGAGGTCCCGGCGCAGGGGGCCAGGGCCTCCGTCGAGGTCGGCGAGCGCGCGGCCGGGCCGTCGAGCGCTGGGGCATCGAGTACCGGGGCATCGAGTACCGAGGTATCGAGCGCCGGCGGCTCCGGTTCCGGTGCCCCCGGCGGGGTGACCGTGCCGACCGCCCTGACCGTGGACGACGTCGTCGAGCTGCGCCTGCGCGACCCGCGGGCGCTGCGGGCGCGACTCCTGGCCCGGCCGCGGCACCCCGGCCCGGTCCCCGGCGAGCGGTTCCTCGTCATCGCCGCCGACCACCCGGCGCGCGGCGCCGTGGCCGTGGGGGACGACCCCATGGCGATGGCCGACCGGCGCGACCTCCTGCACCGCACGGCCGTCGCCCTGGGCCGGCCCGGCGTCGGGGGCTTCCTCGGCACCGCCGACCTCGTCGAGGAGCTCGCCGCGCTCGGGGCGCTGGACGGCAAGCTCGTCTACGGGTCCATGAACCGGGGCGGCCTGGCGGGCGCGGCGTTCGAGCTGGACGACCGCTTCACCGGCTACGACGCCCGCGGAGTCGCCGAGGCGGGCCTGGACGGCGGCAAGATGCTGCTGCGGATCGACCCGCAGGACCCCGCGTCCGTCGTCACGCTGGAGGCGAGCGCCCGCGCCGTGGACGAGCTCGCCGACCGGGGCCTGGTGGCCATGGTCGAGCCGTTCATCTCCCGGCGCGTGGACGGGCGCGTGCGCAACGACCTGACGCCCGACGCCGTCATGCGCTCCATCGCCATCGCGTCCGGTCTGGGGCGCACGTCGGCCTACACCTGGCTCAAGCTGCCAGTCGTGGCGGACATGGAGCGCGTCCTGTCGGCATCCACCCTGCCCGCGCTCATCCTCGGCGGGGACGTCACCGGGGACCAGGACGCCGCAATGGCCGGCTGGGCCAAGGCGCTCCAGCTGCCGACCGTGCGCGGCCTGGTCATCGGCAGGTCCCTGCTGTATCCGCCGGGCGGCGACGTCGCGGCGGCCGTCGACGAGGCGGTGACGCTGCTGTGAACGACCTCGTGCTGAGAGCGGGCGCACCCGACGCGCGCACCGGCGGCGCCGTCGCCGAGATCACCCCCGAGCGGGCCGGCTGGGGCTACAGCGGCCTCCTCGTCCACGAGATCGCCGACGGCGGGCGCCTCGACCTGGAGCTCATCGCCGACGAGGCGGTGGTCGTGCCGCTGCGCGGGAGCCTGCGCCTGGAGGTGACCGACCCCGGCGGGCAGCGGCACGAACTGCGGCTCGCGGGGCGCCCGGGCGTCTTCGCGGGACCTGCGGACACCGCCTACCTGCCGGTCGGCTCGACGGTGACCCTGCGGCCCGACGGCGCGCCTGACGACGAGGACGGCGGCACGGGCGGCGGCACGGGCGGCGGCTCGGCCAGGGTCGCGGTAGCCACCGCGCGCGCCGGCCGGGTGCTGCCGGTGCAGGTGCTGCGGGCGGACCAGGTGCCGGTCGACCTGCGTGGCGCGGGCCGGGCCAGCCGGCAGGTGCACAACTACACCATCGGCACCGGCGTCGAGGTGGACCGCATCCTGGTGTGCGAGGTCGTCACGCCGGGGGGCAACTGGTCCTCCTACCCGCCGCACAAGCACGACGTGCACAGCGACGTCCCGGGCCACGAGGAGCGCGAGCTCGAGGAGATCTACTACTTCGAGGTCGCCGACGGCCCGGCCGGCCCCGGGCTGGCGTACCACCGCGTGTACGGCACGCCGGACCGGCCGATCGACGTCGTTGCCGAGGTGCGCACCGGCGACACGGTCCTGGTCCCGCACGGCTACCACGGGCCGTCCGCCGCGGCCCCGGGCTACGACCTGTACTACCTCAACGTCATGGCGGGCCCGGCCGACGACGGCACCTGGCTGTCCGTCGACGACCCGGCCCACCACTGGGTGCGCAAGACCTGGGAGACGGAGCCCGTCGACCCGCGCCTCCCGCTGGGCGCGGTCCCGGACCGCGCGCCCGCCACGTCCCCGACCACGGATCTCACCGAGGAGTCCACGTGAGCAGCAACACCGCGAGCACCACCCCCTCCGCCAGCCCTGCCGGCAACACGCCCCCGAGCGCAACCGGCGCCACCGTCCGACTCACCGTGGGGCAGGCCCTGGTCCGCTTTCTCGCGCACCAGCACACCGAGCGCGACGGCGTGACCCAGCGGCTGTTCGCCGGCGCGTTCGGCATCTTCGGGCACGGCAACGTCGCCGGGTTCGGGCAGGGGCTCCTGCAGGCGCACGTCGAGGCCGTCGAGGCCGGCGTGCCCGCGGGCCAGCCCGGACCCGACGAGCTGCCCTACCTGCTGGCCCGCAACGAACAGGGCATGGTGCACGCCGCCGTCGGCTACGCCCGGACCAAGGAGCGCCTGCAGACCTTCGTGTGCACCGCGTCGATCGGCCCCGGCTCGACCAACATGGTCACCGGCGCCGCCCTCGCCACTGTCGACCGCATCCCCGTGCTCCTGCTGCCCTCGGACGTCTTCGCCAACCGGGTCCCGGACCCCGTGCTGCAGCAGCTCGAGCACCCCGGCGGACCCGACGTGACCGTCAACGACGCGTTCCGGCCGGTCTCGCGGTACTTCGACCGGATCTGGCGGCCCGAACAGCTGCTCGGCTCCGCCCCGGCGGCGATGCGCGTGCTCACCGACCCGGCCGAGACCGGGGCCGTCACGATCTGCCTCCCGCAGGACGTGCAGGCCGAGGCGTTCGACTGGCCGGTCGAGTTCTTCCGCGACCGCGTGTGGCACGTCGCCCGCCCGGTTCCGGAGCCGGCGGCGCTGGCGCGCGCGGCCGAGGCGATCCGCTCCGCGAAGCGGCCGCTCGTCGTCGCCGGCGGCGGCGTCGTCTACTCCGGGGCGAGCGAGGCGCTGCGCGCCTTCGCCACGGCCACGGGCATCCCCGTCGCCGACACGCAGGCCGGCAAGGGTGCGATCAGCTGGGACCACCCGCTGGCCGTCGGGGGAGTGGGCGCGACGGGCAACGATGCCGCCAACGCGCTCGCGGCGACCGCCGACGTCGTCATCGGAGTCGGAACCCGCTACACGGACTTCACCACGGCGAGCCACACCGCCTTCCGCGACCCGGGCGTGCGGTTCGTCAACCTGAACGTGGCCGCGATCGACGCCGCCAAGCACTCGGCGGAGATGGTCGTCGCCGACGCCCGCGAGGGTCTCGCCGCGCTCACCGAGGCGCTCGCCGGGCACGGCACGGACGAGGAGTACCGGGCCGAGGTCACGCGGCGGGTGGCCGACTGGCAGGCGGTCACCGACCGCTGCTACCACCTGGGGCACGGCCCGCTGCCCGCCCAGACCGAGATCTTCGGGGCGCTCAACGAGCTGATGGGCGACGAGGACATCGTCATCAACGCCGCCGGCTCGATGCCTGGCGACCTGCAGGCGCTCTGGCGGGCCAGGACGCCGTCGCAGTACCACCTGGAGTACGGCTATTCCTGCATGGGGTACGAGATCCCGGCAGCCATGGGCGCCAAGCTCGCCGCACCCGACCGTGAGGTCGTCGCGATCGTCGGCGACGGCACCTACCAGATGCTCCCGCAGGAGCTGGCGACCATCGTCTCCGAGCGGATCAAGGTGATCGTGGTGCTGCTGCAGAACCACGGGTTCGCCTCGATCGGGGCGCTGTCGGAGTCCCGCGGCTCGCAGCGCTTCGGCACCCGCTACCGGATGCGCAACCCCGAGACCGGCCAGCTCGACGGCGGCGAGGTGCCCCTTGACCTGGTGCGCAACGCCGAGAGCTTCGGCGTCGACGTGCAGGTCGCCAAGAGCGTCGACGACTTCCGGGCGGCCTTCCGCACGGCCGTCGCGTCGGACCGCGCGACCCTCATCCACGTCGAGACCGACCTGTACGGACCGAATCCACCGGGCTCGAGCTGGTGGGACGTGCCCGTGAGCGAGGTCTCCACCCTGCCCAGCACCCAGTCCGCGCGCGCCGAGTACGACACGGCCCGCGCACCCCAGCGGCACTACCTGTGACCGTCCACTCCACACCGTCCACTCCACACCGTCCACTCCACACCGCCCAGACCCAGCACGAGCGAGGTTTCTCATGTCCCTGATCACCCATTGGATCCACGGCAAGCCCGTCGAGTCGTTCGGCGAGCGCACGCAGCCCGTCTTCAACCCCGCAACGGGCGCCGAGATCGCGCGCCTCGGGCTGGGCACCGCCGCCGACGTCGACCACGCCGTCGCCTCGGCCGCCGAGGCCTTCGAGACCTGGTCGCGGTACTCGCTCGGCAAGCGCACCGCTGTGCTGTTCAAGTTCCGCGAGCTGCTCGCCGAGCACACCGACGAGCTGGCGCGCCTGGTCAGCCGTGAGCACGGCAAGGTCATCTCCGACGCCGCGGGAGAGGTCGGCCGCGGCCTGGAGGTCGTGGAGTTCGCCTGCGGCCTGCCGCAGCTCCTCAAGGGGGAGTACTCGGACCAGGCCGCCACCGGCGTCGACGTCTTCTCGTTCCGGGAGCCGCTCGGGGTGGTCGCGGGCATCACGCCGTTCAACTTCCCCGTCATGGTCCCGCTGTGGATGAGCCCGGTGGCCCTCGCCACGGGTAACACGTTCGTGCTCAAGCCCTCCGAGCGGGACCCCTCCGCGTCGCTCTTCCTCGCCGACCTGTGGCAGCGGGCCGGGCTGCCCGACGGTGCGTTCAACGTCGTGCAGGGCGACAAGGAGGTCGTGGACGCGCTCCTGCACCACGACGACGTCGCTGCCGTCTCGTTCGTCGGGTCGACCCCGATCGCGCAGTACATCCACGCCACGGCCACGGCCGAGGGCAAGCGCGTGCAGGCCCTCGGCGGCGCGAAGAACCACGCCGTCGTCCTGGCCGACGCCGACCTCGACGACGCCGTCGACCACCTGACGGCGGCGGCCTTCGGCGCGGCCGGCGAGCGCTGCATGGCGATCTCGGTCGCGGTGGTCGAGGACTCGGTGGCCGACGCGTTCGTCGAGAGGCTCGCGGCCAAGGCCCGGGCGGTCAACGTCGCGGCCGGCGACCAGCCGGGCGCCGACATGGGCCCCGTCATCACCGCCGCGGCCAAGGAGCGCATCGAGGGACTGATCGGCACCGCCGAGCGCGACGGCGCCGAGCTCGTGGTCGACGGCCGTGGCCACACCGTGCCGGGCTACGAGGGCGGCTTCTTCGTCGGCCCGACGGTGATCGACAGGGTCGCCCCGGAGCACGAGGTCTATCGCGTGGAGGTCTTCGGGCCCGTCATCGACGTCGTGCGCGTGTCCGGCCTGGCCGAGGCGATCGACGTGATCAACGCGAACCCCTATGGCAACGGCACCGCGGTCTTCACCAGCTCGGGCGAGGCCGCTCGCATCTTCCAGCGCGGGGTCCACGTGGGCATGATCGGCGTCAACGTGCCGATTCCCGTCCCGGTCGCCTGGCACTCGTTCGGCGGCTGGAAGGACTCGCTGTTCGGCGAGAGCCACATCTACGGCCCCGAAGGCATCCGCTTCTACACGCGCGGGAAGGTCGTCACCCAGCGCTGGCCGCACCGCGCCCAGCGGACGGAGGCGTCCTACCACTTCTCGGGGGACTCTCAGAAGTAGGAGCGGTTTGACCTGTCGTAAATATGTCTTGACATATGCCCTTACGGCGGTAGCGTAGGCCACGCAGATCCTTCACAACGACGTGACACAAGGAGCCAGCTCGTGAACAGATCACCCCTCGCTCGTGCGCTCGCCCTCGGCGGCGCACTGGCGCTGATCCTCACCGCCTGCTCGGAGGGCGGCCGGCAGCAGCAGGACGACGCGCCCGCTGCTGCCGCCGCCGAGAAGACCATGACCGCCGCGATGGTCACCCACGCGGCGCCCGGGGACACGTTCTGGGACATCGTCCGCAGGGGCGCCGAGGACGCGGCCGACCGCTACGGCGTCGAGCTGCAGTACTCGGGCGACGAGGACGCCGCGCGCCAGTCCCAGCTCGCCCAGCAGGCGGTCGACCAGGAGGTGGACGGCCTGGCCATGACCTTCGCCAAGGGGGAGGCGCTGAAGGGCGTGACGCAGAACGCCCTCGACGCGGACATTCCCGTGATCGGCTTCAACGGCGGCGCGGAGGACGCGCTCGAATACGGCGCGTTCACCTACGTCGGCCAGGACGAGACGCTCGCCGGCGAGGCGCTCGGCGACATGCTCGCGGACCAGGACCTCACACACCCGATCTGCGTCATCCAGGAGCAGGGGCACGTCGGCCTGGAGGCCCGCTGCGAAGGAGTGAAGACGAAGATCCCGGACACCGAGGTGCTGTACGTGGAGGGCACGGACATGACGCAGGTGAGCTCGACGGTCACCGCCAAGCTTCAGTCCACCGCCGACGCCGACGCCATCATCGGCCTCGGGGCGCCCTTCACACTCACCATCCTCGAAGCCGTCGAGGAGACCGGGTCGAAGGCGAAGGTGGCCTCGTTCGACCTGAACGCCGACCTCGCCCAGGCGGTCGTCGACGGCGACGTGCTCGCCACCGTCGACCAGCAGCCCTACCTGCAGGGCTACATCGCCGTCGAGGCGCTCTGGCTGCAGCACAACGGCGGCTTCGTGCTCGGCGGCGGTCAGCCCGTCCTCACCGGCCCGACGATCATCGACAAGGACAACGCGGCCGACGTCCTCACGGGCGCCCAGGACGGCATCCGCTGAACCACCGCCCGGGCGGTGGAAACCACCGCCCGGGCGCGGCGTCGCCGCGCCCGGGCACCTCTTCGAAGGAGAAGACCCCCACCATGGCCACAGCCACTACCCCCGCGCCGGCGCCACCGGCCGCCGACGAGCGTGTCGTGCGCCGCTCGGCGGTCGGCGGGCTGCTCGCGCGGCCCGAGATGGGCGCGGTCGTCGGCGCCGTCGCCGTCTTCGCGTTCTTCGCCACCGTCTCCCCGGTCTTCACCCAGCTCTCGTCGGTCGCGACGGTGCTGTACGGGGCCTCGACCATCGGCATCATGGCCGTCGGCGTGTCGCTGCTCATGATCGGCGGCGAGTTCGACCTGTCGACGGGCGTTGCCGTCGTGTTCTCGGCGCTCACGGCCGCCCAGTTCTCCTGGTTCCTCGGCACCAACGTGTGGGTGGGCGTCGCCGTCGCCCTCGTCGTGTCGCTGGGGCTCGGGTTCCTCAACGGCTACCTGCTGGTCGTGACCAAGCTGCCCTCGTTCATCATCACGCTCGCGACGTTCCTCATGATCGCCGGGATCAACCTCGGCGTGACGCGGCTCGTGGCCGGCGGGGTGTCGAGCCCGTCGATCGCCGCGATGGACGGCTTCGAGTCCGCGCGCTCGCTGTTCGCCGCCAAGATCAGCTTCCTCGGCGTGCGCTGGGAGGTGACGGTCCTCATCTGGCTGGCCCTCGTGGTGATCGCCACCCACCTGCTGGTCCGGACCCGCGTCGGCAACTGGATCTTCGCCGTCGGCGGGGACGACCTGGCCGCCTCGGCGGTGGGTGTCCCCGTCGTGCGCACCAAGATCGGCCTGTTCATGGGGGTCGGGCTGTGCGCGTGGCTGCTCGGCATGCACAACCTGTTCGCGTTCGGCACCGTGCAGTCCGGCGAGGGCGTGGGCAACGAGTTCCTCTACATCATCGCCGCGGTCATCGGGGGATGCCTGCTGACCGGCGGCTACGGCTCGGCGGTCGGCGGCGCCCTCGGCGCCCTGATCTTCGGCATGGTCAACAAGGGCATCGTCTACGCGCAGTGGAACCCCGACTGGTTCAAGTTCTTCCTGGGCCTGATGCTCCTGCTGGCCACGATCGTCAACCTCGTCGTCAAGAAGCGGGCGGAGCAGCGATGAACACCACTACCGGGACCTCCCTCGTCACGATGCGTGGGGTCGGCAAGCGGTACGGCAACATCCTCGCCCTGCAGGACGTCGACCTCGATGTCGACGCGGGCCGCGTCACCTGCGTGCTGGGCGACAACGGCGCGGGCAAGTCCACGCTGATCAAGATCATCGCCGGCCGCCACCAGCACTCCGACGGCGTGCTGACGGTCAACGGCGAGGAGCGGACCCTCGGCTCGCCGCGCGAGGCCCTCGACCTCGGCATCGCCGCCGTCTACCAGGACCTCGCGGTGGTCCCGCTCATGCCCGTGTGGCGGAACTTCTTCCTGGGCTCCGAGCTGACCAAGGGGCTCGGCCCCGCCCGCATCCTCGACGTCAAGAAGATGCAGCGGATCGCCAAGCAGGAGCTGCTCGACATGGGCATCGACCTGCGGGACGTGGACCAGCCGATCCACCAGCTCTCCGGCGGCGAGCGGCAGTGCGTGGCGATCGCGCGCGCCGTGCACTTCGGTGCCAAGGTGCTGATCCTGGACGAGCCCACCGCCGCGCTCGGCGTCAAGCAGTCGGGTGTGGTGCTGCGCTACGTGCTGCGGGCCCGCGACCGGGGCCTCGGCGTCGTCTTCATCACCCACAACCCGCACCACGCCTACCCCGTCGGGGACCGGTTCCTGCTGCTCAAGCGCGGCCGCCCGCTCGGGTACTACGAGAAGAAGGACGTGACGCTCGACGAGCTGACGTCGCAGATGGCCGGCGGCGCCGAGCTCGAGGAGCTGGCGCACGAGCTGGAGCAGTCGGACGCCGACAGCGCGCTCATCGCCGACGTCCGGGCCGCCGAGGTGTGAGCGGAGGCGCGTGTCGTCGCCGTCCGGGCACCACCACTACCACTACCTTCGAAGGAGGAGCACCCTCGACGACGCGCAGGCGATGGCCGACGCCGCCCGCGCAGCGGAGGGCATCGCCCGCGTGGGGTTCACCTACCGGCGCTCGCCGGCCATCGCGTACATCCGCGACCTGATCCAGGACGGCACGCTCGGGCCCGTCCGGCACTTCAGCGGCCGGTACTGGACCGACTACGCCGCGACGCCGGACGTCCCGATCAGCTGGCGGCACAAGGGCGGCCCGGGTTCGGGAGCGCTGGCCGACGTCGGCAGCCACCTGTCCTACATCGCCGAGTTCTTCGCCGGCGACGTCGTCGAGGTCAGCGGCGGACGCTTCGCCACCGTCATCAGGGAGCGGCCGAAGGCGCTCGGCACGGTGACGCGGACCGGCACGGTCACGCTCTCCGACGAGCTCGACTCCGTCGAGAACGACGACTACGCGGCCTTCTCGGCCGCGTTCGCGGGTGGCTCCTCCGGGGCCCTCGAGGTCTCCCGCGTGGCCAAGGGGCACCCCAACACCCTGGTGCTCGAGGTCTTCGCCGAGAACGGCTCCGCCACGTACGACTTCCGCCGGCCCGCCGAGATCGGCCTGCACCTGGCCTCCGACGCGCCCGGCCAGGGCGGCTTCCGCCAGGTGATCCTCGGGCCCGACCACCCGTACCTCTCCCGCGGCCTGCCGATGGACGCCACCGGCGTCGGCTTCGGCCAGAACGAAGGGTTCGTCTTCCAGGCCCGAGCCTTCCTCGAGGAGGTCGCCGGCATCACCGGCGCCGGCGCCCTGCCACCGTGCGCCACCTTCGACGAAGGGGTCCACAACATGGAGCTGCTCGCCGCAGTCGCGCGGTCCGCCGCCCAGGACGGGTCCGGCGTCGCGGTGCCCGCCACCACGGGTACTACCGAGAGGCTGGTGTCGGCATGAGGCTCGGTGTCTACAACGCGATCCTGCACGACCGCCCGCTGCCCGAGGCGCTCGAGGTCGTCGCCGGCCTCGGGCTGGCCGGGATCGAGCTCAACACCGGCGGCTTCCTGCCTCCGGTGCACGTACCGGACATCGACGCGATCCTGACGTCGGACGCGGCCCGGGACGACTTCCTCGGGGTCTTCGAGGGCACGGGGGTGCAGATCGCCGGGCTCAACTGCAACGGCAACCCGCTGCGGGTGCTGCTGGACGCCGACGCGGCGCTCGAGAAGTTACCTGCCCATTTGTCATGACATTCGCTTGACATGACACAACCGGCGGACAAGGATCGACGACGTCCACGGTAAAGGTGCCGAGCCGGGGGACACCGCGGTCCCGCCCGTCGTCGGACGGGCTGCGGCGTTCCCCGGCCGGATGCGGCCGTGGTTCCACCCGTGACCGCCCGGCGAGGACGGTCACCCGGCCGAGAGAGAGCGACATGACCAGCGAGACGACGCCCGCGATCGCGCCCAGCAGCAAGGCCCGCAACACCGACCCCCGGTTCAGCAGGCTCACCGTCGGCGTCTGCCCCGACCAGTGGGGCGTGTGGTTCCCCGAGGACGAGAAGCAGATCCCCTGGGAACGGGCGCTGGCCGAGATGGCCGAGGCAGGCTTCGAGTACATGGAGACCGGCCCGTACGGCTACTTCCCCACGGATCCGAAGCGACTGCGCAAGGTCATGGACGACAACGGCTTCACCGTGGTCGCCGGCACCGGCTGGGGCATCCTGCACAAGGCCGAGGCCTGGGCGGAGACCGAGCGGACCTTCCGGGCCATCGCGGAGACACACGCGGCGGTCGGCGCGGAGTACATAGTCCATCTGCCCCCGCTGTTCCGCGACGACAAGACCTGGGAGTGGACGGACGACCGCGTGCTGACGCCGGACGCCTGGAAGCTCTACATCGAGAACGCCAACCGGCTCGGCCAGATCCTCAAGGACGAGTACGGGCTGAAGATGGCGCTGCACCCGCACGGGGACAGCCACATCGAGACGCCGGAGGACATCGCGCGAGTGTTCGACGCCACGGACCCCACCTACGTCAACCTTTGCCTCGACACGGGCCACATCGTCTACGGCGGGGGCGACCCGCTGGAGATCGTGCGCACCTACCCCGACCGCATCGCGTACGTGCACATCAAGGCGTTCGACGTCGAGCTGGCCGAGCAGGCGCACCGGGAGGACTGGCCCTTCGGCGAGGCGGTCGCGCGCGGCGCGTCCGTCCGGCCACCGGCCGGTGCCCCCGACATGAGGGAGCTCGTCGCCGCGCTGGCCGGCCTGAACAAGGACCTGTACGTGGTCTGCGAGCAGGACCTGTACCCGTGCGACCCGCAGCTGCCGCTGCCGAACGCCATCGCCACCCGCGAGTTCCTGGCCGACTGCGGCCTGGGCCTGCGCTGATACTTGCTGAGAGCAAAGGAGCTTGTGACATGACAGTTCGTATCGGGGTCATCGGGCCCGGCGGCATGGGCCGCGCCCACATCGAGCGCATCCAGAACGAGCTCGCGGGCGGGCGGGTGGTCGCCGTGAGCGACATCGACGCCGCGCACGCGCACCGCGTGGCCGAGCCGCTCGGGGCCAAGGTGTTCACAGAAGGCGGCGAGCTCGTCGCGTCCGACGACGTCGACGCCGTGCTCGTGGCCAGCTACGGGCCGGCGCACGAGGAGTCGGTGCTCCAGGCGATCGCGGCGAGCAAGCCGGTCCTGTGCGAGAAGCCGCTCGCGCCCACGGCCGCGGCGTGCCTGCGCATCATCGACGCCGAGACGCGAGCGGGCCGCCGGCTCGTCACCGTCGGCTTCATGCGGCGCTTCGACAGGTCCTACAACGAGCTGAAGGCGGTGCTGGACTCCGGCGAGCTCGGCGAGGCCTTGATCGTCCACAACCGGCACCGCAACCCCAGCGCGCCGCAGTCGTACACGGCGGACATGGCGATCAACGACACGGCGATCCACGAGATCGACACCATGCGCTGGCTGCTCGGCGAGGAGATCACCGAGGTCCGGGTCGACCAGGGCAAGCGGACCCGCAACCGGTTCGAGCACCTGCAGGACCCGCTCGTCCTCGTCATGCGCACCGAGTCGGGAGTACTGATCGACGACGAGGTCTTCGTCAACATCCAGTACGGGTACGACATCCAGTGCGAGCTGGTGCTCGAGTCCGGGACGATGTCGCTGTCGGACCAGAACCTCGTCGGGCGGCGCGATGCCCACGGCACGCGCCACCGGGTCACCACCGACCACAACGACCGGTTCCACCAGGCGTTCAACGCCGAGCTGCAGCAGTGGATCTCCGCCGTGGCGCGCGGTGAGCACACGGGCTCGACATCCTGGGACGGGTACGCGGCCGCCGTCGTCTGCGACGCCGGGCTGGCATCCCTGCGCGGGGAGGCGGACGGGTTCGTCCCCGTCGACCTCCTCGAACGCCCGGCCCTCTACTCCTGAGAGGAACACCACCCCATGGTCACGATCTGCCTCGACCCGCAGATGTACCACTCCCGACTGAGCGTCGCCGACGAGGTGCGCAAGGCAGCCGAGCTCGGCTACCGGCACGTCGAGCTGTCGCCGCGCGCCGACTGGTTCTTCTGGCACCGGTACCCGCGGGCGGACGCCGCGGCGATCGCGGAGGTGGTCGCCGCCCAGAAGGAGACCGGCACGAGCATCCACACGCTGGTGCCGGTGTTCAACTGGTCCTCGCCCGACGAGGCCGAGCGCCAGGCCCAGGTGCGCAACTGGCGGCGGCTGCTCGAGATCGCCGACGCGCTCGGCTGCCGCCTGGTCAACTCGGAGCTGTCGGGGGACCCGAACCGCCCGGGAGCGAGCGAGGCCGCGTTCTACCGGTCGTTCGAGGAGCTGGTGCCGCATTTCGAGCGGTACGGCATCGCCCTCAACCTCGAAGCCCACCCGTACGACTTCGCCGAGCGCAACGACGACGCGGTGTCGATCGTCCGTAGCCTCGACCTGCCGTGGGTCGGCTACCTGTACTGCGCGCCGCACACCTTCCACCTGGACGACGGCGTGGGCGACGTCGAACAGATGCTGCGGGCCGCGGGGGACAAGCTGCGGCACGTGCACGTGGCCGACGTCTTCAACCACAAGGGCGTGGCCGACGGCAACCGGTACATCGTCAACCCGCCCGGGGTCGATGCCCGCGTGCACCAGCACAACGAGCTCGGCAACGGCGAGGTCGCGTGGGACGCGTTCTTCGGCACGCTGCGCGACGTCGCGTTCGACGGCGTCGCCACCGTGTGCGTCTTCGGCTGGAACGAACGCGCCGACGCGATCCACACGGCGATGCGCGACCGGATCGAACGCGAGCTGGAGGCCACCCGGTGACAGCGGCGCCCGCGGGCGCGCCGGCGGGGAGCCCGACGACGGGCCGCCGTCGGATCGGCGTCGGGCTGATCTCGGCCGGCTGGATGGGCGCCGTCCACTCGCACGCGTACCGGGCGCTGGGGGAGAAGTACCCGGAGCTCGAGGTCGACATCGAGCCCGTGATCGTGGCCGACACCTCCGCCGGCAACGCCGAGGCGGCCCGCCGCCGCTTCGGCTACCGGGAGACGACCGCCGACTACCGCGACGTGCTGGCCCACCCCGAGGTCGACGTCGTGTCGATCTGCGGGCCCAACTACCTGCATCGCGAGCACGCGCTCGCGGCCGCGGCCGCCGGCAAGCCGTTCTGGGTCGAGAAGCCCATGGGAACCTCGGCCGGGCAGTCGCAGGACATCGCCGACGCCGCGCGGGACGCGGGGCTGGTCACAGCCGTCGGGTTCAACTACCGGCACGCTCCCGCGGTGGAGCACCTGCGCTCGCTGGTCCGCTCGGGCAGGCTCGGCCGGGTCACGAACGTCCGCGTGGTGCTCGACGCCGACTACTCGTCGTCGCCGGCCGGGCCGCGCACGTGGCGCTTCGTGCGCGAGACGGCGGGGTCGGGCGTGCTCGGCGACCTGCTCAGCCACGGCTTCGACCTGGCGCAGTACGTCGTCGCCCCGGTGCGTGAGGTCACCGCGCTCACGGAGACGTTCATCCGCGAGCGGCCCGCGCCGACGGGCGGCGGCGTCGGCCACCAGGCGAGCGGCGACCTCCGCGGGGAGCTGCTGCCCGTGGAGAACGAGGACTACGCGGCGGTGCTCGCGCGCCTCGACGGCGGTGCCGTGGCGACGTTCGAGTCGTCCCGCGTCGCGATCGGGCCGCGGTGCGGGTACGGCATCGAGGTGTTCGGCAGCGCGGGCACCGCCCGGTGGGACTTCGAGCGCATGAACGAGCTCGAGGTCTGCCTCGGGCCGGGCCCCGCCGGGTACGGCTTCACGCGGGTGCTGACCGACCCGGAGCATGGGGAGTTCGGCCGGTTCAACCCCGGCGGGGGCATGGGGATGAGCTTCGAGGACCTCAAGGTCGTCGAGGGTGCGCGGTTCATCACCTCGGTGGTCACGGGCAGGCAGGTGGCGCCGTCCGTGGCGGACGGGCTGCAGGCCGCGCGGGTGGTCGCCGCCGCGGAGGCGTCGGCGGTCGACGGGCGGTGGCACGAGGTGCCCTCCCCGAGCGAGAGGGTCGCACGCTGAGGTGAGCGCTTGGAATCTCGGGTGAGGGGCGCGGGTTACCGCACCCCTCACCCGATGGGTTCTCGGTCAGCGGTCGATGCTGGCCATGTTGGCCTCGTCGTGGCGCTCCCCGGCGGCCGGCGTCGAGCGAGTTCAGCCGGTCGAGCTGGGCGGCAGTGAGTTCGATGCCGTCGGCGGCGGTGTTCTCCTCGACGCGGGAGACACGGCGGGTGCCGGGGATCGGGGCGATGTCGTCGCCGCGGGTCAGCAGCCACGCGAGCGCGGTCTGCGCCGGGGTCGCGCCGATCTCGGCGCCGATGGCCTGGACCTCGTCGACGATGCGCGAGGTTGCGCTGGAAGTTCTCGCCGGTGAACCGCGGGTTGGTCTTGCGCCAGTCGTCGTCGGCGAAGTCGTCGACGGTGCGGATCTGGCCGGTCAGCAGCCCGTGGCCGAGCGGGGAGTAAGGGACGAAGCCGATACCGAGCTCGCGCAGCAGCGGCAGGATCTCCGCTTCGACGTCGCGGGTCCACAGCGAGTACTCGGTCTGCAGCGCCGAGACCGGCTGCACGGCGTGGGCGCGGCGGATGGTCTCCGGGGACGCCTCGGACAGGCCGAAGTGGAGCACCTTGCCCTCGGCGATCAGGTCGGCGACAGCGCCGCGCGGTCTCCTCGATCGGCGTGTTCGGGTCGACGCGGTGCTGGTAGTACAGGTCGATGTGGTCGGTGCCGAGGCGCTGCAGCGAGCCTTCGACGGCGGCCTTCACGTTCGCGGCGCTGCTGTCGATGACGCCGGGACCACCGCCGGAGTGGGAGACGAGCCCGAACTTCGTGGCGAGGACGACGTCGTCGCGACGTCCCTTGACCGCCTCGCCGACGATCTCCTCGCTGAGGAACGGACCGTAGATCTCCGCGGTGTCGATGTGGGTGACCCCGAGGTCCAGCGCGCGGTGGATGGTGCGGATCGACTCCGCGTTGTCGAGGGCACCCTCCGAGGTGTAGGTGCCGGCCATCGTCATCGCGCCGAGGCCGATGCGGGAGACGTCGAGGTCTCCGAGGGAAACGTGCTTCATGTCGGGTAGTCCTGTTCGGGTTCGTCGTGCTCTGGCTGTTGCCTGCCTTCGTTCCCCAGGAAAGGTCGGTTCCGGCGTGCCAGGGAGTCCCTCTTTAGAGGGTTAATGCCAGTGACCCCCTGGATCGGAGTCGCTGACGTAGGTTCGAGCCATGGACATCCGGAACGACATCCGTGAGTTCCTGACCACGAGACGGGCCAGGCTCACCCCCGACCAGGTCGGCCTGCCCGACTTCGGCGGGCGCCGTCGGGTCCCTGGCTTGCGCCGCGAGGAGGTCGCCCTGGTCGCCGGCATGAGCGTCGAGTACTACGTCCGCCTGGAGCGCGGCAACGCCACCGGGGTCTCCGAGGCAGTCCTCGAAGGCATCGGCCGTGCCCTCCAGCTCGACGACGCCGAACGGGCACACCTCTACGACCTGGTGCGGACGGCCAACCAGGGCGCCCGTCCGCAACGGCGCCGTACGCGGCCCAAGCCGCTGCAGGTCCGGCCCGGAGTACAGCAGCTGATCGACGCCATGGACAACGTGCCTGCGTTCGTGCAGAACGGCCGGCTCGACATCCTCGCCACCAACAGGCTCGGACGAGCCGTGTTCTCCGAGATGTACGAGCAGCCGCTACGGCCGGCGAACTTCGGCCGGTTCGTCTTCCTCGACCCGCGCGCCCCGGCGTTCTACCGGAACTGGGACGACGCCGCGCACCAGACCGTGGCCCTGCTGCGCGCCGAGGCCGGCCGCGCACCGTACGACCGTGCCCTCAGCGACCTGGTCGGTGAGCTCTCCACACGCAGTGATGTCTTCCGCACCCTGTGGGCGTCCCACGACGTCCGCGAGCACCGCACGGGAGTCAAGCGCGTGCACCACCCCGTCGTCGGCGACCTGGACCTGAACTACGAGGGGATGGCGCTCACTTCCGAACCGGGGCTGCTCCTCCTTGCCTATTCGGCGGCACCGGGCTCTGCATCGAGCGATGCGCTCCGAGTGCTCGCGAGCTGGGCAGCCACCGACCAGGAGGCCGGTGAGAGCGCGTCACCTGCTCCTGCCGAGGGTCGTCCGCGAAGCACGGACTAGCTGTCCGACGACGGGGCCCTGCTCGTGCGGCCGGACGCGATAGTCGCGATGCGGGTCACCGCACCGGTCCAGGACCCGGCGCGGTTCCTCGCCGAAGTCCTGGACCAGGTGCTGGCCAGGCCGGTCGCGGTGCCGAGCACCTGACCGTTGTCCGTGGTCCCGTCAGTCACCGCTCCGCGACGAACGTGTACCGGCCGGAGCCGACCCGCACCAGGACCGTACCGTCCGCCACCGACACACCCGTGACACCCTCCGCTTGCCACAGCGGACGCCCCTGCTCGGTGACGGCCCCGGGATCACGGGCGGGAATCCGCACCGTCGCGATCGACCCGACGGGGACGGTCACGGTGAGGCTGAGACCGGCACCCGTGCGTCGCCACTCGCTGGCGACCGTTCCGTACGGCGTCCGGGTGGCTGCTCTCGCCCAGTCCAGGTGCTCGGTGACCGCCGGGGCGATCGTGATGTCCCGGTACCCGGTGTCGGCCGACGCCTGGATGCCCGCGACGTGCTGGTAGAACCAGTCGTCCACGGTGCCGAGGAAGTAGTGCCCGTAGGAGCGTGCGTCCAGCGACCAGTGCTCCCACATGGAGGTCGCACCGTTCTCGATCATGTATCCCCAGCTCGGATAACTGGTCTGCACGGCGAGCTCGTAGGCCACGTCTGCGTACCCGCGCTGGGTCAGCACCGGCAGCAGCCACTTGGTGCCGAGCACCCCCGTGTTGAGCCTGGTGCCCTTGGCACGCACGTCGGCGACGATGCTGTCGACCACCCGCTGGGTCGTGGCGGCGTCGGGCACAAGGCCGAAGGCGACGGCGAGCACGTTGTGCGTCTGCCGGTACCGCCGGTCCCCGTTGCCGCGGTAGTGCCCGGCGTCGGCGTCGAGGAACGTGCTGTTGAACGCGGCCCTGATCGTCGCGGCGTTCCGGGCGAAGTGCTCGACGTCGGCCGCCTTGCCGAGGAACCCGGCGCTGCGCCGCATGAAAGTGGTCATGGAGTACAGGAATGCGGTCGCCGAGACCCGCAGGTCCTCGGGCGCGTTGCCGCCTGCCGGGCTCGCCTCGGGGCTCACCCAGTCGCCGAGCCGCGCGTCGGGGACTATGCCGCCCTGGGACCTGTTGAACTCCAGGTCGACGTACGTCTTCATGCCGTCGTAGCACTCGGCCAGCACGCGCTTGTCCCCGCCGTACTGGTAGAGCCACCAGGGGATCATGACGTAGGCCGCGTGCCACGGCGGGCACACGCCCCACTCGCCCCAGTCGCCCGAGCTGGGCGCGATGACGAGCGGCCGGCCCTGGGCGTCGCGCGTCTCGTGCACGTCGCGCAGCCACTTGGCGAACAGCTCGTGCACGTCTAGGTTCAGCAGGAACATCTCCGCGCCGATGGCGGCGTCGCCGGTCCAGCCGTTCTTCTCGAACATCGGCGTGTCGGTCGGGATGCCGTGGATGTTGTTCTTCAGCGTGTCCACGACCGCCCGGTGGGTGCGGTTCATGATCTCGCTGGAGCTGTCGAACGACCCGGTCTCCGCGGCGGCCGTGTGCACCACCCGCGCGGTGAAGGCCGACAGGGGAGGCGGGCCGTCCTGCGGCCAGCCGGTGACCTCGATGTACTGGAAGCCCTTGTAGGAGAAGCGCGGTTCCCACGTCTCCGGCTCCGAGGTCCCGGCCAGGGTGAAGCGGTCGGTCTGGAAGCCGGCCTGGAACCCGCCGTTGTTGCTCAGGTTGACGCGTCCGCCGGCGGTGAGCTTCTCGCCGTGTGCGGCCCGGACGGTCGCCCCGGCCGGCCCGGTCACGGTGTACCGCACCCAGCCCGCGATCACCCGCGGGAACTTCACCACGTAGACGCCGGGCTCCGGCTCGGTGACCTCGACGGCGGGCAGCGACTCGGTCACCTCGATCGGCTGCTGGCGCTGGTTGACCAGCACGCCCCGCGGGCCGGGCGCCACGGAGGCCGGCGCCCACCCGCCGTCGTCGAACCCGACCGCGTCCCAGCCGGGCAGGGTCCGGCGCGCGTCGTAGGCCTCGCCGCCGTAGAGGTCGTCGAACACCGTCGGCCCGTCGTGGATCCGCCAGGACGCGTCCGTGACCACGCGCTCGACGGTGCCCCCGGCGAACTCCAGGTGCAGCACCGCACGCACCACGGGGTCGTCGTGCCACGGCGGCGCCTCCCAGCGCCATACGTTGCCGCCCGTCATCCCGTAGAAGCCGCGGCCCAGCTCGATGCCCAGCGCGTTACGGCCCCGCCGCAGGCCCCGCGTCAGGTCGACGGCGGTGTACTGGACGGTGTCGTCGTAGTCGGTGAACCCCGGTGAGAGCACCTGGTCGTCGGCCGGCCTGCCGTTCAGCGACACGTTCGCGTATCCGCCCGCGGCCAGGTAGAGCGTGGCGCGCTCGAGGCGCGGCCCGATCTCGATCTCCCGGCGCAGCCGCGGCGCCGGCAGCGGGTCGCGCGTCGGCAGCCGCACCCCGGTGCCCCACGGGCCTGACCCGTAGGCCGCGATCACAGCGGCCTGGTCCCAGCCGGAGTCGTCGAGGTCCGGTCGTGCGAAGTCCGCCGGGAACTCCGTCGCGGCCTTCCAGGCGCTCCCGGTCGGATAAGTCGACGTCGTCCCGTCCGAGTAGGTCAGGCGCGCGACGGCGAGCACCGCCCCCGGGCTGACCGCATCGTTCGTGCCGCGGATCGCGACGACCGTCGTGTCCCCGGACACGTCGGTCTCGTAGAAGCGGGAGGACTGCCAGCCGTTCTCGACGGGCTCGGTCGCGCCGACCTCGACGCCGTCCACCCAGAGCGTGAAGGAGTCGTCGGCAGTGATCAGGACCTCGGCCCGCGTGGCGGACGCGCCGTCCGGGGCGGGCCGCGTGACCCGGAACGCACGGTCCTGATCGGGCAGCGCGCCCTCCGCCGCCCAGATCCACGACGCGCCGTCGAAGGTCAGGTCGGTGACCTGGTCAGGGCGGCGCACGTTGCCGATCCACTCGGCGCCGGCCCAGTCGCCCTCCGCGAAGAGCCCGGTGCGGAACTCCGACGTCGTCGTGCTGGTGCCGTGCGTGGTCGTCACGTCCACCCGCCAGGTGTAGTCCGTGGCGGCGCGCAGCGGGGGACCGTCGTACTCGACGTTCGCCGACTCGCGGGACGGCACGACGCCGCTGTCCCACACCTCGCGGGGGAGCGGTCCGCGGGTGCTGACCCGCGCCCGGTAGGACTCCTGCTCGACGCCCCGCCGGTCGGACTCGACGGTCCACGAGAACCGGGGACGGTCGACGTCGATCCCGTGCGGGCTGGTCTTCTTCTCGACGAGCGGGTTGTCCAACCGCACGGCGCGGATGCCGCCGCCGTGCGGCACGTCCGCCGCGGCGGCGGTGCCGAAGGGCAGTGCGACGGCGGTGGACGCGACGCCGGCGGTCTTCAGGAATAGCCTGCGGTCCAGGGTCATGACGCCTCCAGGCGTGGACGATCGTCGGTGATCGTCCGGTTGAGAAGGTCTGCTCCATTGCAACGTTTCAACCAAGCGCTGCCAGTGTAGATGCGACCATGCGGCCGCGGCCACCACCAAGTCATCCGGTTCGGGTGACGTGGGCGGAGCGGGCTTGGTGGAATGCTAGGTCCGTACGACGCGGAGAACAGGAGAACCGAGATGAGCGAACCGTCAAGCATCGCCCGCATCTTTAGTCACCCCGTCGCGAGCACGGAGTCGAGCGAGTCGTCTGCGCTTCTTGCCGGCGCGGGTGCCTTTGTGCTGGGGGCGCTCGTGGGCCTCGTCGTGTTCTGGGGCCGCGACGTGCCGATCGCCGGCCGCGGCTCGCTCGGCGACTTCGCCGCCATCGGCGGAGCGCTCGTCACCATCGCCGCCTTCCTCTTCGGATGCGCTCTGCGACGTACCCAGACCCGACGGGACGCAGCCCCCGGCAGCGCCCGCCCGCTGCTGCGCTGGCTGGATGTCGCAGCCCTGACGCTCGCGCACGCGGCCATCGCGTTGCTGGGATGGATCGCGATCGCGTCCGTCGTGAGCGAGAGCTTCATCGGAGCGACCGCGTACTCGATGTCCGCCGCGCTGCTCGCCGGTGTCGCCCTGGCCGTGACCGCCTACCTGGCATTCCTCTCGGCCGTGAACCTCACCCCCATGATGGTCTCGCTCGTCCTGGCGCTGTTCCTCGTCGTCGGCGCCTTTGCCAGCATGCTCAGCGCCACCGATCCGGACTGGTGGCAGGAGAACCTCAGCGCCCTCGGGATGAGCGACGACATCTCCGCGATGGCGTTCAACCTGACGCTCATCATCGCCGGCGCCATGGTCACGACCATCGCCCACTACGCGACCGCGAACCTCCCGCACTCGACCCGCTCGGAGGCACGGGGTCGCAGCCTCGTCCGGACGGCGCTCGTGCTCATCGGCGTGCTCCTCGCGTGCGTGGGGATCCTTCCCGCCGACGACTTCCTGGCAGCACACAACATCTCCGCCACCGGAATGGTGATCGTCTACGTCGCGATGGTCGTGAGCCTCCGCCGGCTGCTTCCGTCGATGCCGCGAGTGTTCATCCTGCTCGGCTACATCTACGTCGGGGTCATAGTGGTCCTGGCGATCTTCTTCATCACCGGGTACTACAACCTCACGGCCGTCGAGCTGGTCGCAGCGGTGCTCATCTTCAGCTGGATCATCGTGTTCCTGCGCAACAGCGGAGCGGTCGAGACCTCCCGGGACGAGTCGACGTCCCTCAAGGGCATCAGCGGCTCCGGGCCGTGAGGAACTGGTCGGGCCGCAGGGCGCGGGAGACGATCCTGGTGTCGCCGATCCAGCCGTAGAACCCCTGGCCGATACTGCTCGGCGTACTGGGTGCCGCCGATGGCGAACGGCTTGCCGAGCGTGGAGATGCCCCGCGACTCCTCGGAGGCGTTGCGCACGATCTTCGAGCCGTCGACGTACATCACCGTGTGCCGGCCGTCGTTGACGAGAGCGACGTGCATCCAGCGGCCGACCGGGATCGCGTGGCTCCAGGAGGTGGGGTCGGCGTCGACCGGTACGGGGTAGACGACGAACTGCAGGAACCGCTCGCCCGACAGGTTCAGGCTGCACGTCGGCTCGTCGTCGGACCATCCGCTGTGCTTGCCGGCGTCGCCGGCGCGGCCCTCCCAGCTGAGGATGCCCATCCAGGCGTGGTCGCCCTCGAAGGGCTCCGGCAGCTTGAGGAACGTCTCGATCGTGTAGCCGGACTCGAACGTCGCGCTGTTGATCGGGGAGTCGGGGCCGGTCCGCAGCACTGCGCCGCGGTCGGGTCCCTGGCCGCCGTCGAACCGGAGGCTCGCATGGGCCGGCTGGGCGTCGTGGTGCTCGGCCGACCAGGTCAGCGCCTCTGCTGCGCTCGCGTGCAGGAGCGAGGAGGTGAGGTCGTTACCGTTTCCGGTGAGGTCGCGGGCGAGGGTGCCCGGCGCCACGGGAGCGCCGTCGGCCCCCGACGCGGCGAACCCGGCCGCGTCGAACCGCCAGTACGCGACGGTGCCGGGCGGCATGACGGCCGACGGCGGCAGCGGTGCCGGCAGCACCGGCGGCGCGAAGCGCGGCGAAGCGCTCGTCGAAGTCGATCTCGACGGTGAACCGGTCGACGTCGCCGCTGAGCTCGACGTGCTCCGTCTCCAGGGGCGTAGCGGTCCTCCGTTCGCGTGCAGGAACCAGGGCGAGAACGTCTCGACGTCGATGACGCCGCGGGCCAGGTCGAACCCGTAGTACCGCACCATGCCCGCGCCGCCGTAGTAGCGGTCCTGGTAGTTGGTGATGTGCAGGTGCACGTGGTTGCCGTCGTCGTTGGTCAGCGTCGTGCGGCCGGACGGCCAGTAGTGCCCGCCGAGCGCGAGGAAGATCTGGTCGTTGCCCCGGATCAGGCGGTCCCAGAGGCGCTGACCGTTGTCGGACAGGTGGGCCTGACCGTCGTCCTCGGCCCAGACGAGGTCGTGGGTGGTCAGGATCGCCGGCAGGGTGTCGTGCTCGTCGAGCACGCCCTGGGCCCAGGTGAGCCCGGCGTCGGACACGCGCCAGTCCAGCGCCAGGACCAGCCAGTCCCGCCCGCCGCCGCGGACCACGTGGTAGCTGTTGTAGCCGTCGGGCGAGGCAGCCGCCGTAGGTCGCCATCCGGGAGAACCGCTGCGGCCCGAAGGTGCGCAGGTACGGCGTGTCACCCCGCTGGTCGTCGCCGGAGACGTCGTGGTTGCCGGCCAGCACGCTGAACGGCAGCCGGCCGTGCGGCGTCGAACGCGCGGTCCGCCGCGCGCATCTCGGTCACCGTGCCGTGCTCGGTCACGTCGCCGAGGTGGGTCATGAAGACGACGTTGTCCCGCGCCTGCTCGCGCACGAGGTGGCGCAGCGTCGCACGCACCGGCTCGGCGTCGGAGCCGTCCGTCGTCCAGGAGGTACTGGGTGTCGGGCAGGACGGCGATGGTGAACTGCGCGGCGGCCGTGTCCGGCCGGCCGCCGTTCGACGCCGGCGTGGCGGGCGCCGGGGCGGCGGATGCCGACGCGGCTCCGACAGATGCGGAGGCTGCTGAGATGATCGGGACGGCCGCTGCGGCCCGGAAGAGGGACCGGCGGGAGAGGCTGTTTTCCACGGTCGCATCCTGGCCGGGCTTGCTGGCCCCGCGGTGACGCGGAGTGGAACGGAACCTGACCATCGGGCTCGTCAGCCGCAGAGCCAGTCGGCTACCACCTGGACATTCCGGCTGCGCAGCGCACCTGGACGCTTCGGCTGGATTGCTCCCACATTGCCACTGTTCGTGATAATTTCCCGGGCACCTGGTAGGGCTCGCTCGATGACGAACGGAGCAACTTCCATGACCCTCGAATCAAGCCGCCGTGACTTCCTGCGCGTCTCCGGTGTCGCCGGGGCCGGGCTCGCGCTCGGCGGAGTGCGCCCCTTCGCAGCGCACGCTGCTCCAGAGCGGCCGGCCACCAGCGCGGCCGTCCCGGAGTCGCAGGCCACCGCGCTGTGGTACCCCGCCCCGGCGGTGGAGAGCCGGATCATCGAGGAAGGCCTGCCCATCGGCAACGGGCGGCTCGGCGGCCTGGTCACCAGCGACCCCGGCGACGACGCCCTCTACCTGACGGACGGTTCGTTCTGGAGCGGCGGACGCAACGACGTGCTGCAGGACGACGGTCAGCTGCCGTACGGGCGTGACGACTTCGGCAGCTTCGGGCTGCTCGCCAAGGTCCGCATCACGATCCCCGAGCACACACGCGAGTCTGTGAGCGACTACCGGCGTCAGCTCGACCTCAGCAACGGTGTGGTCTCCGCCTCCTACCGCCACGACGGCAGGAGGCTCCGCCGGGAGATCTATGCCAGCCACCCCGACGACGTCGTGGTGATCAGGCTCTCCGGCGGGCGCCACACCGGCTCGATCACGCTGGACGGAACGCACGAGGAGTCGACGACTGCGGATCGGCGGCACCTGTCCTTCGCGGGCGAGCTCGACAACGGGCTGCGGTACGCGGCAGCGCTCACCGCCCGGAGCGCCTCGGGACGCATCGCCGTCGACGGCGGCAGGCTGTCCTTCAGCGACTGTGAGGACCTGCTGATCGTGGTGTGCGCCGGCACTGACTACACCCCGGACGCCTCAAGGGACTTCCGTGACCCGTCGGCCGATCCACTCGGCCTCGCAGTCGAGAAGGTCACCACGGCGGCGCAGGTGCAGAGCTCCCGGCTGTGCGCTACCCATGTCGCGGACTACCAGCGGCTCTTCGGCCGGATGACCATCGACCTGGGCAGCTCGACCCTCGCGCAGCGAGCGCTGGACTCGTGGGCCCGACTGACGGCGCGACACGCGGACCCGGGCACACCCGATCCCGAGCTCGAGGCCGCCTACGTCCAGTACGGGCGATACCTGACCATCACCGGCTCGCGCGACCGGCTGCCGATGAACCTGCAGGGGCTGTGGGTGCACAACAACACCCCCGACTGGTACGCGGACTACCACACTGACATCAACGTCCAGATGAACTACTGGCTTGCCGACCCGGCCGGGCTCGGAGAGTGCGCGATCCCGCTGGCCGACTACTGCGTCTCGCAGCTGCCGGCCTGGACGGACGTGACGCGCCGGCTCTTCAACGACCCGCGCAACCGGTTCCGGAACTCGAGCGGCGCGGTGGCGGGCTGGGCGATCGCGTTCTCCACGAACATCTACGGCGGCAGCGGCTGGGCCTGGCACCCGTCCGGGAACGCCTGGCTGTGCAACTCGCTGTGGCGGCACTACGAGTACAGCCAGGACCGGGCCTACCTGGAGAAGATCTATCCGGTGCTGCGCGGTGCGGCCGAGTTCTGGCAGGCGCGGATGATCCCTACCACGGTGACCGACCCGGAGACCGGCGCGCCGCGTGAGGTACTTATCGACGACACGGCCTGGTCGCCTGAGCACGGTCCCGACGCCCGAGGCACCACGTATGCCCAGGAGCTGGCCTGGGACCTGTTCCAGCAGGTCCAGGTGGCGGCGCGCCGCCTGGGCCGGGACGCGGAGCTCGCCGGCGAGCTCGCGGACCTCCAGGCCCGGCTCTACCTGCCCGAGGTCAGCCCGGAGACGGGCTGGCTCCAGGAGTGGATGACCCCCGAGAACCTCGGCGAGGTCACCCACCGGCACCTGTCCCCGCTGATCGGGTTCTACCCGGGCGACCGGATCACCACGGACACCAGCCCGGCCGGGCTGATCGACGGGGTCCGCAACCTGCTGACAGCCCGGGGCATGGACAGCTACGGCTGGGCCACCGCCTGGCGTTCCCTGTGCTGGTCCCGGCTCAAGGACGCGGAGAAGGCGTACCAGCTCTACCTGACCGTCCTGCGCCCGTCGGTGGACAACGGCAACGGGACTGCGGCGAACTTCTTCGACATGTACAGCCAGGGCAGCTACACGATCTTCCAGATCGACGCGAACCTGGGCGGTGCGGCCGCGGCGCTGGAGATGCTTCTCTACTCCCGCCCCGGGGTCATCGAGCTGCTGCCGGCGCTGCCGCGAGCCTGGGCGGGCCAGGGGAAGGTCACCGGCGTCGGCGCCCGGGGCGGGTTCGAGGTCGACCTCGCGTGGCACGACGGCGAGGTGACGAGCGCGACGATCCGCAGCGTCGGCGGCACCGAGACGGAGGTACGCGCCGGGGAGTGGCGCCGACAGATCAGGCTGCGCCCGGGCAGGTCCGTCACGGTCCGCCCCTGAGACCCCGGTGTGATGAGGAAGCACAGCCCCTCGACGACCGCGATTCTCGCGCTGGCTCGTCGGGGCGGTGGTGCCCGGACAGGACGCCGGACCGCATGATGGCCCGCCGCCCTGTCCGGTCTCGGCGCGTGTGCGACTACCGAGCATGGACGCTTGCCTGGGCGGCCTGCTCGATGATCCGTGTCACGGTGCCTGCCTCTGAGATCAGGCCGAGATGCCCGGCCCGATACTCCGTGACGGTGGAACCTGCTCGTGCCGCCATGGCTCGCTGGGAGCCGGCGGGGATGATCTTGTCCTTCACGCCGACGAGATACCAGGAGGGGATCGTCCGCCAGGCGGGTTCTCCGGAGTGGTCGCTGAGGCCTCCCAAGGCACCGGGTCGCTGCGTCGCCCACACCATGAGCTTCTCGTCCGGGCTCAGCCCGAGGGCGAATGACTCGAACACGACTGCCTTCTTGAGGTACAGGTCGGTGTCCGCGGTGGGTGGCAGGTCGGCGGGAACGAAGTCGAACAGGGTCGTCGGGTCGCCGGACAGGGCCGAGTCCGCACCGACGAGGTCGAAGGGTGACTCACCTTCGTCGGGGGCGAACGCGTTGACGTAGACGAGGGCCTTGACGTTCGGGTTGCCGGTCGCGGCGTTGGTGATGACGGCACCGCCGTACGAGTGCCCGACCAGGACGATCGGTCCGGACAGCGACTCCAGGAAGGCTCTGACGGAAGCCGAGTCACCGGGCAGGGACCGCAGCGGGTTGGGGATCGCTCTGACGGTGTACCCGTCGTCCTGGAGCCGCGACGTCACCCTGTTCCAGCTGGAGGCGTCGGCCCATGCGCCGTGCACCAGCACGATGGTGGGCTTGGGTGAGCGTGAGGGGCTCTCACCAGCCGCTACGGACTGCGGGAGGTACAGGCCCGTCAGTACCAACGCGGCGACGGCCAGCAAGGCGGCGACGGACCGACGTCGCCTCCGTGGACGGCGTTCTGCGTGGGTGTCGCTAGTAGTCATGGAACTCACTCCTGTTGGTGGTCGGACGGCCTCGGCTCCTGGCACCGGTAGCTGCCGTTCAGGACCCGGAAGCTGGTGCCGGGGACGAAGCCGGAGTCGAGATCCGGTCGTCGACTCATTGGTGACGACCGAACGTGCCGCGCGTTTGTGACATACGAAGAAAACTCGCACGATCCCAGTCGCTGGTCGCTCCAGCAGGTCTTCGCCGTGTCACACCGAGGGCCGCTGCCCGGTCGGTATGCATGAGGCGCCGACCTGGCGCCGACGACACCCCCGAACAGGAGCGCACCATGAATGAGCCAAGAAGCGACAAGCCGCCCGTCGTGCTGATCCACGGGCTGTGGATGACCGCCCGCAGCTGGGAGGACTGGGCTTCCTACTTCCGGGCCAAGGGCCACGAGGTCGTGGTGCCGTCCTACCCCGGCTTCGAGATCGAGGTCGAAGCGCTACGCGAGAAGCCCGAGATCATCGCCACGGTGTCCGTGCCCGACACCCTGAACCACCTCACCAGCGTGATCGAGAGTCTGGACCGCCCGCCGATCATCATGGCCCACTCGTTCGGCGGCACTCTGACCCAGGTCTTGGTCAACCGCGGCCTGGGCGCCGCCGCCGTCCTCATCGACTCCGCACCGCCGGAGGGCGTACGCGTCAACCCGCCGGCGCAGATCAAGTCCCTGTTCCCGGTCCTGTCGAACCCGGCCAACCGGCACCGGGCGGTGGGCTACACCAAGGAGCAGTTCCACTACGTGTTCGCGAACACACGCAGCAGGGAGGAGTCCGACGCGGCGTACGACCATCTCCACATCCCGGCACCCGGCAACTGGGTGTGGGCATACGGCCTGATAGCCAACTTCAAGCCGGGCCATCAGGAGACCTGGGTCGACTACGACCTCGACGAGCGTGCCCCGCTGCTGTTCATCACCGGCGGCGAGGACCACCTGATGCCGCCAGCGGTGCAGTACGCGAACGCAAAGAAGTACCGCCACTCATCGGCGATCACCGAGACATACGACTTCCCGGACCGCCCGCACCTCACCTGCGCCGTCCCGGGCTGGGAGAAAGTGGCCGATCATGCGCTCGAGTGGGGGATGCGCCACGCCCAGACCAGGTAGGAGTTAACCTACGGCCGGGCCCGCGACGTCATCCGCGGGCGAGCCCACGTCGAGCTGTCCCACGTCGGGCTGTCACTCGGCGACATCATGAGAGTCGTCGTCGCAGTGCAGCGCGCCATCCGGATATTGTGGACTGCGCGGCAGCCGCTGGAGCGAAGGTGTGAGAAATGGACATCCGGCAGATCGAGTTCTTCGTCGCGGTGGTGGATGAGCAGGGCTTCACCCGTGCCGCCGAGGTCAGCCACGTTAGCCAGCCGGGGCTGTCCGGCTCGATCCGGACCCTGGAACGCGAGCTGCGGGCCCGGCTGTTCGAGCGGTCGCCGCGTGGGGTACGGCTCACCGCGGCAGGGGAGGCGTTCCTGCCCCGGGCTCGCCGCATGCTCGACGACGCGCGCGCCGTCCGGCAGGAGGTGCTCGAGGCCTCCGGGACCGTCACCGGCCGTCTGCGTGTCGGCGCCGAGCAGTGCCTCGGCGACCTTGTAGACCTGCCCGACCTCCTCGGCACGTTCCACATCACCAACCCGGACGTGACACTCGGGATGGTTCAGGGCGGTACGCAGTCGCTGCTGGAGAGCCTGCGTCGCGGTGAGCTGGACGTCGCTCTCATCGGTCTCCCTGCCGGCGAGGCCAGTCCCGCGGCCGGTGGCGGCGTCGCACGGACCCTCGAGCTCCTCTCCGACGGTTTCGAGCTCATCGCCGACCCGGGACACCCGGTCGTCACGCTGCCGGAAGTGACGCTCGAAGCTCTGGCCGGCACGACATTCGTTGATCTCGACGTGACATGGGGAGCACGCCGCATCGTCGATGCGGCGTTCGCCGAACGACGGCTCGAACGCCACAGCGCGTTCACGGTCAACGACGTACACATGCTGCTCGACGTCGTCCGCCAAGGTCTCGCCGTCGCGCTCGTCCCTGCGTCGGTCGGGGACAAGCCACAGGCTTCGGGCCTTTTCCGGATCCCGGTGGACGATCCGGCACTGCGCTGGAGCGTGCAGGTCGCAGTCGGGTCCGGGGGCGGCAGCGCAGGACGGCTCTTCGCTGACATGATGGTGCCCGCGCCGGTGGTCGACGAGGCACGGGTGGTCGTGGGAGGCGCATAACCGCAGCCCATCGCGATCGCTTGTGGTGGCCATCGCCGATCGTTCTTGGACGGACCCCGCGTTCCGTCCCTAACGTCGAGACCATGCATGCGATCCAGCTCGACAACCCGGCGCCGCTCTCCCTTGCGCCGCTCGCCTGGCGCGAGGCGCCCGACCCCGAGCCCGGCCCCGGCCAGGTACTGGTCCAGGTCGCCGCTTGTGGGGTGTGCCGCTCGAACCTGCACATGATCGAGGGCGACTGGGTGGGCGGCGGCGTCCCCGCCCGCAGCCCGATCGTGCCCGGGCACGAGGTCACCGGCACCGTCGTCGCGCTCGGCGCGGGCGTAGACGGGTTCGCCCAGGGCGACCGCGTCGGGGTGCAGCCGCTGTGGTGGACCTGCGGCACGTGCGAGTACTGCACCTCTGACCGTGAGCAGCTGTGCCACGACCGGCTCATCACCGGCGAGCACGTCGACGGCGGGTACGCCGAACTGATGGTCGCCAACGCCGCGCACACCTACCACGTCCCCGACGCGCTCGACCTCGTCGAGGCTGCGCCGCTCTTCTGCCCTGGCATCACAGCCTTCGCCGCGGTGGACAAGGCAGGCTTGCGCCCGGGAGACAGCGTCGCGATCTTCGGTCTCGGCGGAGTGGGTCACATGGCCGTCCAGTTCGCGCGGCTCCGTGGGGCTGAGGTGATCGCCGTCGGGCGAAGCTCGGACCACCTGGAGGTGGCCCGGGAGCTAGGTGCGAGTCGCCTCGTGGACGCATCCAGGACCGACCCCGGAGAGGTGCTCGACGACTCCGTCGACGCCGCGGTCACCTTCGCGCCGTCCGACGTCGTGACCGCTCAGGCACTGCGTGCCCTGCGCTGGGGCGGGACGCTCGTCTCCGCCGTCCCGCTGAACATCACCGGGTTCCCGTTCAACCGTGAGCAAGTGGTGAAGGCGTCCCTGCTGGGCAACCGCGACCAGATGACAGAGGTGCTGCGGCTGGCCGCAGCAGGCCAGGTGCGCACGGTCGTGGACCGGTTCCCCCTGGCCGAAGCGGCGCACGCGCTAGGAGAGCTGGCAGCCGGAAGGCTGCGATCTCGGGCGGTCCTCGAGGCCGCCTCCGCTGTGAAGTAACCAGAACATTGTCGAAGGAGAAGTTTCA
Source organism: uncultured Actinomycetota bacterium (assembly GCA_963850545.1). Lineage (GTDB taxonomy): Bacteria > Actinomycetota > Actinomycetes > Actinomycetales > Cellulomonadaceae > Promicromonospora. The sequence goes on from CAWKLP010000001.1 coordinate 781,372, forward strand.
GTGAGTGTCGTTCCTGATGTAGCGCTGACAAACGGCGTGTCGATTCCCCAGCTCGGGTTCGGTGTCTTCCAGGTCCCGCCGGAGGAGACGAGGGACGCGGTGCTCACCGCGTTCGAGGTGGGGTACCGGCACATCGACACGGCCGAGATGTACGGCAACGAGCGTGGTGTGGGCGAGGCGCTGCATGCGTCCGGGCTCGCGCGCGAGGACGTGTTCATCACCAGCAAGCTCAACAACGGCTACCACCGCCGTGACGACGCGCTGCGGGCCGCGGACCAGAGCCTGGCCGACCTCGGCGTCGACCAGATGGACCTGTTTCTCATCCACTGGCCGCTGCCGACCATCGACGTCGACTACGTCGAGACCTGGAAGGCGATGATCGAGGTCTACCGGGCCGGCAAGGCGCGGGCGATCGGCGTGTCGAACTTCCAGCTGCCGCACCTGCAGCGCCTGCTGGACGAGACCGACCACGTCCCGGCGGTCAACCAGATCGAGGTGCACCCGTACCTCACCAACGAGTCGGTGCGCGCCTTCGGCGCACAGCACGGCATCGCAACTGAGGCGTGGTCCCCGATCGCGCAGGGCCTCGTGCTCGGCGACCCGGTCCTGGTCGAGATCGCGGAACGCGTGGGTCGTACGCCGGCTCAGGTCACCCTGCGCTGGCACCTGCAGCGGGGGGACATCGTCTTCCCCAAGACGGTCACCCGGTCACGGGTGGAGGAGAACTTCGCCCTGTTCGACTTCGAGCTCGGCGACGCCGAGATGTCTGCACTGGGAGCGCTGAACCGCGACCAGCGCACCGGCCCGGACCCCGACACCTTCGCTCGCGTCCCTGCCTGAGTGGTGCGACCTGGCCGGGCGGGTTCGGCCCGGGCCGGGCGAGCTGGTGCGACGCGAGGTCGTCGCGCCTCCAGAGAGGAGTGCAGGTGAAGATCGAATCGGTCACCACACATGTGGTGAGCCACCGCCTCGAGGTCCCGTTCGGGATGTCCCAGTGGGAATGGGACTCGCGGACCAGCTGCCTCGTCGAGATCCGGACGGACGACGGCCTGGTCGGGTGGGGCGAGTGCTTTGGGCCGGCGCAGGGCAACCGTGCGCTGATCGACGACTCGTTCCGGCCGTTACTGATCGGGCGCGATCCCCGAGAGCTCGTCGACATCTGGGACGGGTTGTACAACCGGAACCGGGAGTGGGGTCGCAAGGGCATCTCGGTCGCCGCTATCTCCGGCATCGAGATCGCCCTGTGGGACATCGCGGGCAAGGCCGCGGGGTTGCCGATCTGGCGGCTGCTCGGCGGCAGGAGCACCCCCGAGCTGCGGGCCTATGCGTCGGCGTTCTACTACGGGGGCCCTTGGGGCGGAGACATCGAGGGCGAGGCCGTGTCACTCCTGGAGGCCGGGTACCGCGACGTGAAGATGAAGGTCGGAGCCGACCTGAAGCAGGACATCGAGCGTGTTCGCCGCGTCCGCACGGCACTGGGGGAGTCGACACGTCTCGCCGTGGACGCGAACCGCGGCTACACGACGCCCGAGGCCAAGTCCTTCCTGCGCGAGCTGGACGACGTCGACCTGTGGTTCTTCGAGGAGCCCGTGCTCCCTGAGGACCTGCAAGGGTACCGGGAGCTGCGGGCCGTGACCTCGGTCCCCATCGCCGGCGGGGAGTCGGAGTTCACGCGGTGGGGATTCCGCGAGCTGATCGAGACCCGGGCCGTGGACCTGCTCCAGCCCGACGCGACGGCCTGCGGGGGCATCCGGGAGACGCTGCTGATCGCTGGGATGGCCTCGGCGCACGGCATACCCACCCTGCCGCACATCTGGGGATCCTCGATCACCATCGCTGCGGGGCTCCATCTGCTCACCGCACTGCCCGAGGTCACGCCGTCCGTGGGCCGCCTTCCGCTGGTCGTCGAGCTCGACCAGGCACCCAACCCCTTCCGCTCCGGCCTCGCCGGGCTCGCGACCGGTCCGGTCATGACCGTCCCGGATCAACCCGGACTCGGTATCGAGATCGATCGCGACATGCTGCGGCGCTACACCGCCTGACCTTCAACGCAGGAGCACAGATATGAATGACAACAAGGCAAACGTGCGCGGACGAGACGGCCGCTGGATCCGCATCGGACTGCTGCTGGCCGTAGGTCTGTTCGTTGCCTACCTCGACCGATCCAATCTCTCGATCGGTATCGAGGGGGTCGCCCGCGACCTTGGGTTCGAGGGAGATGCCTTTGCGAGCACCTCCAGCCTCACCCTCACGGCTTTCCTCTGGGGCTATCTGGCCTCGAACCTGCTCGGCGGGTTACTGACAGCACGGTTCGACGCCAAGTGGATCCTGCTCGTCTCGGTGTTCGGGTACTCCCTCTGCACCCTTGCGATCGGCTTCAGCGAGTCCGTCACCGTGCTCGTCGCGCTCCGCGTCGGCGTGGGCGTCTTCGAGGGCTTCTACTGGCCCCAGCAGTTCCGTCTCGCCAAGGAGTGGTTCGACGAGCACGAGATGAGCCGTGCGAGCGCGCTCATCCAGTACTACGGCCAGTATCTCGCCCTGGGTCTCGGCTTCTTCGTGCTCACCCCGGTGTACGCGGCGTTCGACTGGCGCCCGCTGTTCTGGGTTCTGGGCGGGATCGGGCTCGTGCTGATCGTGCCGCTGTACTCGGTGTTCCTCCGGTCGCGCCCCGACCTGCCGCGGTTCGCGAGCATCCGCATCGCACGCACCCCTGGAGTGCGGCGGGAGCGCCTGAGCTTCGCGGCGCTGGGCGGCTGGCGGTTCCTGCTGATCGTCTTCAGCTACTTCACCAACGGCATGCTCTTCTGGGGTATCACCCTGTTCCTGCCGCAGACGGTGGCGACCTTCGGTCTCTCATCGACCCTGAGTGGCCTCGCCGCCGCGACACCGTACCTGGTCTCGATCCTGCTGACCATCCCGATGATCGCCATCAGTGACCGCACCGGCAAGCGTGGCGTGATCGCGGTGTCCGGACTCGTGGTCGGCGGGATCCTCATCGCCTGCCTCCCGTTCGCGCACAGCTCGCTCGCGCAGTTCGTGCTGATCAGCCTGGGCGTCGGGTACTTCACCGCGGCGTACACCCCCAACATCTGGGCGATCGCGGTCACCCGCATGTCCAGCGATGCGGTAGGCCCCGCGACCGGGATCATCAACGGCTTCGGTGCCGGTGGCGGCGGGATCGTGGCCGGCTGGGTGGTCGGCGGGCTGCTCGCCGCCACCGGCAGCTACTTCCCGGGCTTCACGGTGCTGGGCCTGGCCGCGATCGCAGGAGGTGTCGCGCTGGCGGTGTACGTGCGTTCCACGACGGTGCGACCCGCTGACTCCGATCTGGTCGAGCGCGAGACGGTGTAGCCGCGGCTGGGCGGACGAGACACCTCAGACTTTCGGATTGGGTCCCCTCACTGGGCAGGCGGCCCGCTGTGACTAGCCCTCGTTCGTGCCCTGCGGCGACGTCGCGGAAGTCCCGTGAGCTGTGAGCTCGGCAAGGAAACGATGGCACCTCTGGGCACGCTCCGAGTCCTCGGCCATCACCTGTTCGAAGAATCGCGCGATCTCGTCAACACCCGCGTTGCGAGCGTCGCGTACGTACTGCCCGTAGTCGTGGCCCGCCTTGAGCGAGTGGTACTGCACGGAGATGACGTCGAACGTGACGTCATCGAATCCGGTTTCTCCGGTTGCCATGATTCATCCTCCAGGTGCCGGCCTCGCCGACATGGCCGTCAGGCACTGCCCGACGGATCTGAGCGGCCCGCCCCTGGACCAATATCCACCATCGCAGGCTCGCTCCGGCTCGCAACCCGCACACGGTCCGGCCCGGACGTCGTCGAGAACCGTGACGTCCGGGCCGGCCTCTCAGGAGAGCCTGTGGAGCAACTCACGCTCGGCGTCGTGCGATGGCTCCCCAGATGGTGAGGACGAGCAGCGAGCCGATGAGGGCCCAGAACCAGGTCGTCAACGAGAAGAATGATTCGTTGACCTGTACGTCAAAGAGCGCCCCGCCGATCCATCCGCCGAGGAGTGCGCCAAGGACGCCGATGACGAGCGTGATGATCCACCCGCCACCGGCTCTGCCCGGAAGGATCGCTCGGGCTATTGCGCCCATGATGAGTCCGATCAAGATCCAGCCGATGATTCCCATTGCCGCTCCGTTCGAGAATGGCGCCGTGAATGGCGTGCACGCGCCGGCTCAGTGCTTGAAGGCGCCGGCTCAGTGCCTGAAGGCGTCCTTGATGTTCTCGCCGGCCTTCTTGAGCGAGGCCTTGGTCTGGTCGGCCTCGCCCTCGGCCTGAAGTTCCTCGTCGTCGGTAGCCTTGCCGACAGCCTCCTTGGCCTTGCCCTTCGCGTCTTCGGCAGCATTCTTGAGCTTGTCGTCGATTCCCATGATGTCCTTCTCTCGCAGGGGTTTCCTACGTTCTCACCCTCACCCCAGGTGCGAATGCTCGCCAGGGGAGCGGGCTGCTGCCTGTCGTTACCGGCTCGTTCGCCAAGTACCGCCGGCTTCCGGTGGAGCTGGCCCGAGCACGTCAGCGAAGGAGTACGGCGGCCATGGCCCGAGGAAACGGATCGTCGCGGCCGGCTCCTCGTCCTGGATAGCAGTCAGCACGAGGCCGACGTCCTGCACGGAGTCGGCCAGGACCAGCAGGGAGACGGACAGGACGAGGGAGGTTCCCGGGTCGGGACGCGGTCGCCGATTCTCGCCGAGCTCGTCGCTGATCGTTTCCAGACGCCGGCGGTAGTCGGTGTACCGGTCGCGGGCCACGGCCTCGGTGATGTCGCGCTCCAGGTGGTCGAGTCGCTTGTGCAGCAGTCGCTGGACGCCCGGTGGGCGATTCTCTAGCTCGGTCCGTGCCGCGACGACGTCCGGGTGCTGCTCGGCGGCCCGATGATGGTCCAGAGCGACCTCCACGCGCAGCTCGACCCGCCCGGTGAGAGCGGCAAGGCGGGTGCGCAGGAGGTCCGCGTGATCTGCGAGCCACTCCTGGAGCCGTCGTTGCGCAGTCCTCTGCGCTGTGGGCGCGACGATCACGTTGAAGCTGGCCGGGAGGACGGTGCCGATGCTGCGCCAGACCCGCTCGACCACGGCACTGTGCTCGACCACCCAGCGTTCGACGTCGGCGTCTGCCCCCTGGTAAGGCCCGCCGTCGTGCTCGTGCACCACCGCGGCGAGGCCCTGCGGCCCGGCGACCGCGCGCAGCGACACCCCGTCGATGCCGGTTCCGAGGTCACCCGGCGCGGTGGTCACGATGCTGTAGAGATACAGGCGGTCCGCGGTCATGGGGTCCCTTGCCCGGGCTCGTCGACCCACCTTGCCGGGTTGGTGAGCCGGTCGACGAGGTCGCTGACGACGTCGTCCAGCCCGCGTCTCAGGTCCGCGACCGATGCCGTCAGGCCATGGTCGTCCTTGATCTGCTCGAGTGCCTCGTCGAGGTCGAGCAGGGCCTGACCGAGGCGTTCCTGCTCGTCCTCGGTCAGCTCGCCGCCCTCGAGGCGTCGGATCGCCTGGCTCTCCAGGACTTCCTCGACGATCTCGACCAGGGTGACCACGAGGGTGAGCAACCCGTTCTTCAGGTTCGCCTCATCGATCTCCATCGCCGTGCCTCTCCGGAGAGGCAGGGTCGCGCGGTCCGGCACCGGCGGACGGCTGTTCGACGGTCCTTTCACGCAACGCGTCGTGGAGCCGCTGCGGGGCGGCGGCGGACAGGTGTACGTGCCCGTCGGCGGTGGAGACCCGCACCCGCATCCGATCCGGACCGCCGACGCTCACGTCGGGGCGGAGGTCCACCGCGACCACGTCCTCCAACCGCACCTGCCAGAGCACCTCGCGCGGGTCGGCGCGCCAGACGACGACCCGTCGCGAGGTCAGGTAGACGATCCCGGGCCGCCAGCTGCGGTACGGCTCCTCCTGCAGGTGCCCGCCGGCCATCCGTAGGACGATCTCTTCGTCGTCTGCCAGCGGGAAGTGGCGCGCCACCGAACGGCGCACCCACTGGCGCGTCTGCTCGTCCCACCCCTGCATGAGGCCGTGCTCGAGCATCGTCTCGATGCCGGCGACCGTGGCCCGCAGGCTGATGCCGATGAGCGGAACGTCAGCCACAGTGATGATGAGGTCGAGATCGAGGTAGACGCCCTTGTCGAGCATGACATCGAGGAGATCGGGCAGGGTCGCGCCGAGATCTCGCGTGGGCTCCATCCCTACCGTGGGCGTGGCACGTGCCCGGGAGTCAGCGGTCACCGTCCTCCTCCGCACTGCTCAGCTCGGCACGCGACTCAGCCCGCTCGGCCAGGGCGCTGCGCCAGCCGCACCACGGGCAGAGGTCCTCGAGCAGCTGTGATCGCGGGGACGGCTTACCGCACTTCGGGCACGTCTCCTTCTGCTCGATCGCGCGGCGCCAGGCGAGCGTTTCGGTGTTGGTCCCGGCCGGGAACTCCAGCCCGTAGCGCGCGGCGGTCTCAAAGGAGGCAAGTGCCGCCCGGATCCGGATCCCCAGCAGCTCCACACCGGCTACCGAGACCATGATGTCGGCGTTGACGACGAGACCCTTGTCGAGGAGTGTCTCGATCACGTTGACCAGCGACCCCTCATCGCGTCGCGGCTCCATCGAGCGGCCACTGCCGCCGCTGACCACGCTCATACCCGGTCACCTCCTTCGCCCCGATGCCTCGGCCCGAAAGGCGGGTCCACCGCCGAGCGGCGTCACCCTTCTTCCGTGCTGCCGCGGATGTAACGCGCCCGACGCCGGTAGCCGAGCAGCTCACCGTCCTCGTCGAGCTGCACCTCGTACTCGGCCATGACGTCCGCGGTGCTCGGGACGCGAGCGTCCTCGACGGCCTCGATGACGACGGTGAACGTCTCCTGCTCGGAATTGATCTCCACGACGCTCTCGAGTCTGCGGTCGGTCAGCTCGGCGAGCTGCTCGACGGCCTTGCGGGCCGCCCGGGCAGCTGTGAGGCGGGACGATCGTTCCGCGTCGTCAGCGTGTTGTTCCCTCGCTGGGCGGCGGTGAGTGCGCTCGGCGTTTCGCGTGTCGGCGTCACCCATCGCGCTCCTCCCTGCTGCGTCGGTTCGCCTCGATGAGGCGCCCGGTCAGCCGCTCCTCCAGGGCATCTGCCTCTTCGTCGTCGAGCTCGTCGTTCTCCCGCGCCATGGCGACCTCCTCGAGCTGGCGACGCAGGGTTCCGGTGTCGTAGTACTGGCGCTCGGCCTCGTCGAGCACCTGCTGCGCGACCCAGACAGTGCCGCGGACCGGAGCCAGTGGGAGCGACAGCAGACCGCCGAAGATGCCCATGGGTCAGCCCTCGTCGACGAAGTCGTACGGTGCCTGTGGCCCGACGAGACGAAAGGTGATGCGGTCGTGGGCGCGTGCTGCGAGTCCTTCGAGCACGGCCTCGAACATCGCCAGCTCGGTGCGCCGGACGAGCAGGGCCAGCTCGATCACGTCGTCGACCTGCCCGGTCTCGTGCTCCCGGATCTCGACCGCGATCGCGGCGAGCTCGTCGAGAATCATGGCGGCGTCGCGGGCCCGCTTGCGGGCGAATCCCTGGACGATGAGCTCGCCCAGGCGGATGCGGCGGTGGTATGCCGCGTGTGTCGGCAGGGCCCGGAGGAAGGTGCGCAGCTCTGCTACCTCGGCGTCTTCTGCGATCAGTTCGCCGAGGACGGCGTCCTGGACATAACGCGCCTGGACTGTGAGCTGAGCGAGGCCATCCAGACGGCGCAGATCTCCGGCGAGTGCGCCCCGACGATCGCGGGGGAACGCCTCATCCATGGCCTCTTCATCAAGTACAGCTGTGCCGAACCTCATCGGCAGGACCGGGCGCTCAGCGGCCACGCCGTCGAGGACGGCGGTGTAGGCGCGTATCTCGGCGGGCACTCCGACCACCTCGGCGTCGGGGATCTCGGAGGTAAGTGCGGCGATCTCTCCAAGTCCGACCAGGCGCACACCGCCCTTGCCGAGCCCGGCCTGTTCGTCGGGCACGTCGGTGTCGGGAAGGACCAGCCCGTAGACGTACAGCATGGCTCCTCCGTCCGCCACGAGGGTTGTCTCCTAGGTGTTGCGCGTCCCAGACACGCGCCGGCGGGGCCGACGCTGCTGTCTGTTGCGCGCGGGGACTTCTACTTCCTCTTCCTCGTCCTGAGCCTCGTCCTGGTCGAGGTCCTGGTCTTCGTCCTCGTCCTTGCCGACGAGGGCCTCCTTGGCGCTCGACAGCACGCCCTTGGTCTTGCCCTTCGCCCCGCTCTCCGAGAGGTCCTCCATGAGCTCGGGCAGGTCCCGCCCGCCGGTCTGCGCGAGGTCGAGACGATTCGTTGCCTCGGCGAACCGCAGGTAGGTGTCGACGCTGGCGATGACGATGCGGGCGTCGATGGTGATCACCTCGATACCGACGAGCGACACCCGGATGAAGGCGTCGATCACCAGCCCCTTGTCGAGGATGATGTTGATGACGTCAGCCAACGACGAGGACGACGGGCGCTCGACGTATCCCGTGCTCCGGGGCCTTGTGCTCACAGCAGTCATCGCGATCCCCGCCTGTTCTCGGTCTCCTCGTCCTCGTCCACTTCCTCACCCGCTTCTTCGTCTTCTCCTTCTTCGTCTCCGCCTTCTGCTTCCTCCTCGTCCTCCTCGTACTCCTCTTCGTATTCGGCTCGTTCGTCCTCGACGACCTCTTCGTGGCTGCGAACCATCTCCTCCTCGTGGATCTCCGCGCGATACCCCTCGTCCTCCTCGGGATGCAGGACGGACTCGGTCATGACGTGGTGCACGAAGTACTTGAGCTCCAGGCGCACGCGACGGTTCACGGCCCGCCAGATGTTCCCGGTCTTCTCCATGAAGCCCTGCGGGTAGTACGAGACGACGACGACGAGACGCGTGAGCTCGTCGCCCAGCGGGTGGAACGTCACGACCCCGCTCAGGTGCCCCTTTTCCCCCGTGGAGTCCCAGACGACGCGCTGATCCGGCACCTGGTCCGTGATCACGGTGTCCCACTGGCGGTGGGACCAGAACACCTTCCCCTTGAGCTGGACCTCCCCGGACTCCTCGTCGAGCTCCGTGTGCTCGACCTTCTTCATGAAGTCAGGCCACTTCTCGTACGAGGTCCACGCGTTGAAGACGACATCGACCGGGGCACCGACGTCGATGGACTCGACGATGTTGTTGAACTTGAACTTTCCGCCGCCGCCCCCGCCGCCGCTCCCGCCACCGAAGATTCCGGTGACCTTGTCCTTGATACCGGCGACGGCGGCGGACAGTCCGGCCTTGGCCGGCGACGCTCCCTGCGCGAGCTCTTCAGCGCCCTTCGCGGCAGCGGTTGCCCTGGCTCCGCCCGCATCCGCGCCGGACCCGTCCGCGTACTGGGTGAGGCGGTCCGTCAGACCGCCCACCTTGTCGGTCAGGTTGTCGACCGCGTGGCTGGCGAGCGCCTTGACGTAGCCGCCGGCCGACTCCCGGAGAGCGGCCAGTGGTTGCGGACCTGCGTCAGCCGTCGTGTCGGAGGACTTGTTGTCCATGAGAATGCTCCCTTCCCGACACCGCGGTCGCGCGATGTCGAGCTCGTCGAACTACCGGGAGCTCGGCTTCCTCGTCGAGCTCCCGCCCGCCGACTTCCTGGTTGACGTGGTTCCCGCCGACTTCTTGCCCCGTCCACCGGAAGTGGTCTGCCGCGATCCGCCCTCACCAGATGCGCGCGACGAGCGTGAGGTCTTGTTCGACTCCGAGCGTCGCTGCCGGGTAGTTGGCTTCGGCGCGGCCTTTTCGTCGTCGCTCGGCTCTTGCTCGTCGCCGGGAGGCTCTTCCTCTTCCGCCTCCTCGGCTGGCAGGTCTTCCTCGGCGCCTTCGTCCGTGGGTGCTTCGGTCGGCTCAGGTGACTCCTCCGGCTCGTCATCCTCTTCGGCGTCACGCGGTGCGAGTGGTGCTCCCGTGTGCTTCTCGAGGTTGGAGACCAGACCGTCGACCCGCTTGGCCGCTGCCGCGACGACGGCTGTCTTTCCTGCCTCGACGAGTCGGCCGGACAGCTCGTCGGTAAGTTTCTTGACCGTGGGCGAGGCGAGTACGGAGTTGCCTGCCTTGAGAAGGTCTGGATTGGTCCGGAGCTCCCTGACGGCGAGAGCGGCGGCTGCCGTCAGCGCCAGCTTCATACGTTTGGTTCGTCCCAGCAGGTACCCGGCGAGCAGGACCGCTGCAATCTTGAGCTTGTCGTCCATGCTGATTCCTTACAGACCCGGGAGGAGCAAGCGGCGCGTCGTCGCGCCGCGGGGGGTCCGGATTTCAGGCTAGCACCGCCGAATTTGACTCGCGCACGGGGAGAAAGGCCGCAGGTCAGCACCCGTCCGGACCCGTAATCCCCGGCTGACATGGCGATGGTGCGAGCGCGGACGGGCAGTCGTACCGTCGGGATGTGGTGGCGTGGTTCGTGACCACGCCGCCACGCCGGACGGCGATACCGTGTCGAGACGACGCTGCGCCGCGGGACGACGGTCGGCTTGTCCTGCGGCTGTGCTCGCGGCCCTTGGTGTCGCGTCCCGTGGCCTGGACGTGGCCGGTGGCGTCCGCGCAGATCCTCCCACGTGCCAGCACGTCTCGCCTGCCGCCACTATCGCCCGGCGGTGTCCGTCCGGCACCCCGCTCCCGGACGGACGTGCGACTGAGGCGGGCCCTTTCTTGATGGCGATCGCCCGCCAACCGCAGGCGTGCGAGAAGGCAGGCGTGTCAGCCGTGCGACGGCATTGGACACCTGCTCCGGCGTGACCGACCCGAGGCACGGATGACCGGGTACGGGGCACGCGCACGCCCTGGTGCCCCGACAGGCCGCGCCCTGGTCACCGAGAACGAGCCGAGGCACGCCGTAGGGCGCCCAGTCGTCGGGCGGAACCACGGGCGCGAACAGGCTGACCACGGGCGTCCCGACAGCGGCGGCGAGGTGTGCGGGGCCGGAGTTTCCCACGACCACACATGCTGCCGCCTCCAGGACGGCGGCGAGCTCAGGAAGATCGGTTTGCCCACCCAGATCGGTGGCGTGCTCACCGGCCACGTACGCGGTCAGATCGCGCTCGCTCGGCGAGCCGGTCACCACTACGTCCCAGCCGTCCTGCGCAAGGCGCTCGGTCATGGCGCGCGCACCTTGTGGAAGCGGCGCCCGTGCGGTCATCGAGGCACCTGGGTGAAGGACGACGGAGCGCCGTCCCTGTGTGCCCTCGATGCCGAGCGTCCGCGCGGCCCGCGGGGGCAACGGTGGCAGCGGCCGGCGGACCGCAAGAAGCCCGTCGTCACCTGCCGGTAGCTGTGCGTCAGCCTGACCGGCGAGCTCGAGGCAGGCCTCGACCTCGTGCAGACCGGGCGGGCGGACATGCCGCACGTCGACCAGCGAGCCGGGATCATCGTCGCTGGTCGCCACAATTCGGCGCACGCCTGCAAGCCGAGCCAGCAGTGCCATCGGCAGCGATGACTGGCGGGACGGCGTGAAGATCACCGCGAGCTGATAGTGCCGGCTGCTCAGGTCAGCCACGAGGTCCAGGACCGCTTCGCGGTTCAGCGCGGGCGGTTCGGCACCCGCCCACGGAGCGTTGAACCGGAGTACATCGGTCACTCCGGGCAAGAGGGGCGCGGCCTGGATCCCGAAGCTGGGGACAAGGAGATCCACCTGGTCGTAGGTCGCGGCCAGCGCGCGGACGGCGGGGCCGGTCAGGATCACCTCCCCGTCGCTCGCCAGCCGCACAGCGAGAACCCGGACGGGCCTCCGCAGTGCAGCGCGGCGGTAGGTCATGTCGGCGGTCGCCCACGGAACGCTCCCCAGTTCAGCGGTGTCGCGTTCGAGGTCGGTCGGCGGGCGGTGACCCGGCAGCGGCACCCCGATCCTGCCTTGTACGCCGCCGACGTCGGGCCTGGCGGCGTGCAGGTCCTGCGGCAGGGCGGCCGCCCACGACGGCGGGACCACGACGCCGTCGTCCAGGAAGGCGACCCAGTCCGCGTGGACGCTGCGCCAGCCCGCGTTGCGAGCGGCCGCAGGTCCCCGCCCTCCCGTCCGCACCACGCGGACGTAGGACTGTGTCATACGTGGCCTCCGGACTGCTCCGGCAAATCCCAGGCCGCGATTGGGACCGGGTGACTTTCACGGAAGGTCGTCGCCGGGCTTCTTCTGGTTCTACGTTCGAGGACTACCCGACCACTCGCATCCCGAACCGCTTCTCGCCAGGACCCACCACGACGTCGGCGCGCAGCGGGCCGGGGACGACGACACCAGGAGTGCCCGTGCCGTCCGCCCTCGTCGCGTTGCTGGAGATCTCGCTCACGGTGCGCCTCCTGCGTCGATGATCGTCCATGGCCAGCCGATTCGAGGCTGCCACGAGAAACCGAGACTTCCAGGGCGTCGGCTGCTACAGCGGGGCACGGCTGTTCGATCCGTGCGAAGCGATCTACACTCGGTCCCGCGGAGTCATGAAGCGGCTCCAGGTCCGGATCGGATCTGGAGGTCCCCATGTACCCCAACACTCAGGCCCACCTCGCCCTCGTCGAGGACCCCGACGTCAATACCTCACCACAGTTGCGGATGCTCTCGGCCGGCGAGCTGGCCGCCGCCCTCGGGCTCGGGACCAGTCTTCTGGTCGGTCGCTATCGCGTCGACCTGGCCTCGGGAGACTGGTGGTGGTCCGACGAGATCTACACCATGCACGGCTGGCAGCGGCACGAGGTGGAGCCCGGTCTGGACGCGTTGCGTTCCCGTAAGCACCCCGATGACCGGGCCCGGGTGCTCCGGGTCGCCGGTGAGGCCCTGCGGGCTGGTCGGCCATTCGCCTGTGCGCACCGCATCATGGACAAGAACGGGCGCTCACGTTCGGTCGTGGTGACGGGTCAGGGCTACCGGCGTGCTCCTGGTGAGTCCCCGGAAGTGGCCGGTTACGTGGTGGACGTGACGCCGTTCCAGAGGGAGGTCCTCAACCGCCGGTCGACGGGCATCGTGAACGAGGCGTTCGTCAGTCAGGCCGTGATCGAACAGGCCAAGGGCGTGATCATGGCGGTCCGCGGGGTGGACGAGGGCACCGCGGAGCAGGTCCTGCGCGACGTCGCGCGCACGGTGGAGGCCCCGCTGCGCTCGGCTGCCGCCCAGATGATGGCCGCGTTGCGGGCCGAGGAGAAGACCGCGGTCACACATGCCGCGCTGACGCGTGCACTCGACGCCGTCCAGCCCATAGGGCGGCCGCGAGGTCATGACGCGCTGCTGACCCGGCGTCGGCGCTCAGAACGAGACTGATCGCGACGATGGAGATCCAGGATCGGATGATGACGATGAGAGCGCTCACGTGGCAGGGCAGGGAGCGCGTCACAGAATGGAGGCCCTCATGACGCCGATAGTCCCCACCGACGGCCAGTCGGCCTCCGGCATCGTGAGCAGCGACCTGCCCGGCCTCTTCACCTGGCTGGCGGCGGCACCCCGCCTCGAGACGCTCGCCGAGGTCGCCGAGTTCGTCCAGATCCTGGCACCGGTGTACGTGCGCTTCAGCGCCGGCCCGGAGGCCGATCGTGCGACCGTGAGCCGGGACCACGAGAGCGGATGCCTGATGCCAGGTCTGAGCGTCAACCCGATAACGCCGGAGGCCTGGTGGACCCGGCCCGTCGAGCACTGGGTGGCACGCCAGCTGAACCAGTACGCCCATCTGATGGTTCGCGACCGCTTTCCGTGGCTGCTGACGGGCGAGGTCTCCGCCCATGGCCCGGACTGCGAACCACTCCTGGTCTCGATCACGCCTGTCGCGTCGATCGCGCCTCACGTCATCGACGATGCGGCCGCACTCTACGTGCAGGCGTTCGCTCCGAGAGCGGACGGTACGTGAGACGCAGTGTGGGCAGGCTCGCGGCCAGCCGGTGAGCGCTCGTGAGCGAGTGGCGGCCGGGTTACAGTGACACCGGTCGAGAAGCGGCTACGACTCAGGCCTGCCGAGGTGTCCCATGAAGGCCCTGTTCATCAGCCGCACGCTCAAGCCGTCTCCCGAGCCGTCCAACACCAAAGCCCCGACACGCCGCTTGGCCAGCCGGAGGAGCAGGTGCAGCGGACCCTGCGCGCACTTGAGCAGGAGCCCGATGGTGCACAGGCGCCCAGCACCTGCTGCGCGAGCAACGCGAGCAGTGACCCACGTGCTCGTCAAGAACGGCACGCGCCTGGCCTGCCGGGCCACAGCTAAGAACTGCGCGGCCTCGGGGTGGTGGCGGTGTTGCAGTGCGCATAGCGTAGTGGCCACAGCAGTAACAGCTCGAACTCGCACTGGAGGCTGATTCGTGAGCTCTGCACAGATGCCTGACGGTCCGTCGCCTGACGAGGAGATCGAGCGGGCACTTGACGGAGGCGGCCGGCCGCCAGTGGGCCGTTATCGGCTCGATCTCGCGACGGGCGAGTGGGCGTGGTCGGACGAGATCTATGAGATGCACGGCTTCCGGCCTGGTGAGATCGTGCCAACGACGCCACTCATGCTGGCCCACAAGCACCCCGACGACCGTGGACGTGTCGATGGCGTGCTGCGCCGCGCGGCAGCCACCGGGCAGACCTTCAGCTCGGTGCATCGCATCCTGGACGCCCAGGGCAAGACCAGGACGCTTGCCGTCACCGGGCAGGGGAGAAGAGATCCCAGCACAGGCCGGGTCACCGAGCTGTTCGGCTACTTCCTCGACGTCACCGAGTCGCACCATGAAGCGGCGGCACGCGAGGCGACGGCCTCGATCCAGGCCTCGGCCGAACGGCGGGCGGTCATCGAACAGGCCAAGGGCGTGCTCATGATGGTCTACGGCGTCGAGAGCGAGGAGTCGTTCGACCTGCTCCGGCAGGCCTCCAACGCGGCGAACATCGCGGTACGCGACATCGCTTACTCCCTCGTGCACCTGTTCGCAGGACCGGACGTCACACTGGTCCCGACCCGCCAGACGATCGAGGAGTTCCTTGCGGCTCCGATCCCGCCCAGCGCGGTCAGCGAGGTCAAGGAGATCCTCTCCGGGGAGAGTGCCTAGAGCTTTCGTAGGCGCTCGACCAGGGGGCCGGCGGCCTCGGCGAGGAACCGGTCCTGGTTGTGGTCACCCACCTGGACGATCGCGAGGTCGGTGAAGCCGCGTCCGGGAACGGCCGGGCGCTCTCGGCCGGCTTGTCCGGGCCCTGTCTCGCCGGCGTTCCACAAGCGTCGTCGGTGAGTTGCGAGTGGCACCCGCCGTCCTACGTTGGTGAGTGGTCAGGAAGCGGCCGCATCGGTGGGCACGGACCATCGCGGTCAGTGCTCTGCGCTCGGGCAGACCGAGCGAGGACGACGACAGGAGTCCGACCATGAGCGAGACGAACGTTCCGTACGGGACAACGGCTGGTTCGCAGGGAACCTGGCCGGCCGGCGACACCGAGAGAGACGCAGGGACCGAGCCGACCGGCGTCATGGACCGAGTCGCCGAGGCCGCCTCACAGGTCGGTGAGGCAAGCCGGGAGACGGCTCACGGCGCGAAGGAACGGGCACGCGACGTGGCCCACGAGGCGACCGACCGCACCCGCGGACTGATCGACCGCACCCGGACCGAGCTCAGGTCACAGGCGGCATCCCAGCAGCAGCACCTGGCCAACGGCCTGCGCTCCCTGGGGGACGAGCTGGGCCAGATGGCAGGACGGCCCCAGGACCCCGGCTACGCGACCGACCTGGTCCAGCGCGCCGGGGATGCCACCGGCCGGGCCGCCCGGTGGATCGAGGACCGGGAGCCCGCCGACGTCCTGCACCAGGTGGAGGACGTCGCCAGGCGTCGGCCCGGGATGTTCATCGCTGTCGCTGCCGGAGCCGGTCTGCTGGTAGGGCGGTTCCTCCGGGGCGCGAAGGATGCGCCGGACCGCTACAACGACGAGGAACCGCGTGGCCCCGGGGTGACCGGTCGATCCGGGGACACGATGGCGGCGGGGACACCGCCCCCGGCCTTCCCGCCCCCGGTGCCGGACGCCACGGCGCCGCAGACCACCGGAGGTGAGATCTTTGTCGAGCGCACCTGATCCGTTCGCGCCGTCCAGCGCGGCGCAGCACATGTCGACCGAGCCGTCGGCCACCGCGTCGGGCAGCCAAACCACCGGGTCGAGCGTGGGACAGCTCGTCGCTGAAGTGAGCCGCGATCTGTCGACGCTGATCCGGCAGGAGATGGAGCTCGCGAAGGCGGAGGTGACGCAGTCGGCGCGGCGTGCTGGTAAGGGCGCCGGGTTGTTCGGCGGTGCCGGTGTGGCGGGCCACATGGTCCTGGTCTTCCTGTCGCTCGCTCTGTGGTGGGCGCTCGGCACGTTCGTGGGCGGTGGCTGGTCTGCGCTGATCGTCGCAGCGGTGTGGGCCGTCATCGCCGCGGTGCTTGCCGCGCGTGGGCGAGCCGAGTTGCGTTCCATCGAGGGGCTGCAGCGGACGACCGACTCCGTCAAGAAGATCCCAGACGCACTGCGAGGACACGAGGAGAAGAACTCATGAGCACCAGTGATCCCGAAGAGATCCGGGAGGACATCGAACGCACGCGCCACGAGCTGAGCCATGACGTCGACGATCTCGGTGACAAGGTGCATCCTGGACACGCCGCACGGCGGCAGGCGGAGCGCGTTCGCTCCGGCATGGCCCATGTCAAGGACCGGGTCATGGGTACGACCCACGGCACGATGGGTACGGCGCAGGAGTCGACGCACGACATGGCCGACCGGGGACGGGAGGCAGCGGCCTCCGCCGCCGACTCCGCTCGGCGCACGGCGTCGTCCGTCGCCGATACCGTCGGGTCAGCCCCGCGAGTCGTCCGGGAACAGACGCAGGGCAACCCTCTCGCGGTCGGTCTGGTGGCCTTCGGGGTGGGCCTGGTGGTCGCGGCGCTCCTGCCGTCCAGCCGTACCGAGCAGCGTGCCGCTACGGCCGTCCAGGAGAAGGCGGCCCCGCTGGTCGACGACGTGAAGTCGGCGGCGAGCGAGATCGCACACGACCTCGAGCAGCCGGCCAAGGAGGGTGCAGAGGCCGTTCGCGACGCAGCCAAGAGTGCGGCTCAGTCGGTCGCTGAGCACGGTCGTGAGGCCGCCGCCGACGTCCGCTCACGAACGACTGGTTGATCGCCGGTGAAGGGGCTGCCGACGCTGCAGGTCGGCAGCCCTTTTGTCGTTGGCGGATTCAACCGGGCGTCGCAACACCTCGATCACGGAGGTGTGCGATGGGACGCGGCGGGAAGCAAAGTCCGGTGGCACCTGCATCCGGTCCAGGCCGACCGGCCGAGCGAGACCTGGCTGGACGACCACTCCCGCTACGCCCGGCTCTGGTCTCCCGCCCCGAACTGGGTCAGGTCGGTCAGGGCGTCGGCGATCGCGAACTGGGCGACGGCGTTGTACTCGATCTGCGCGACGTCGGGCACGCCCGATCCGGCGATGATCGCGTTCTGCAGGGACAGGCGTCGCCAAGTCGGGCTTCACCCCTGCCAGGGACGTGCATTAAGGCATGAAACTGTAACAACAAGTCACACGTTTGTATTCCGGGTGAAACCAGTTGGTAAAGACCGGCCCATGTACTTGGGGTCATGACGCCGACCGACAACCTCTCGACCCGGGTGAGCATCTCGCTGCTCGGGGTGCGCAGCGACGCTCCGGTCCGCCGTGCAGGCGGTGCCGGGCCCAGCGACGACGGACATTTCGTCATCGGCGGTGCGGGGGCCGCGATCCCACTCAACCCCGACAGCCCGTACGTCGTCTCGCGGGGTCGCCTGACCCTCGACGGCGCCGACCTCGGGATGGATGTCGAACCGGTGGTCCGTCCGCGATTCTACGACCTGACCACCGCGGACGGCACCACCTACGACAAGATCGCCAAGCTGCACGGCAAGGACGTCCTGGCCACGACCGTCGTCCAGACGTGCGTCCGCTACGACGAGAGCGAGCGCTGCCGGTTCTGCGCCATCGAGTCGTCCCTGCGCTCCGGCACCACGATCGCCGTCAAGACGCCGGCCATGCTGGCCGAGGTCGCCAAGGCTGCCTGGGAGCTGGACGGCGTCTCGCAGATGGTCATGACCACCGGTACCTCCAACGGCTGGGACCGGGGCGCCAAGCACCTCGCGCGCTGTGTCCGCGCGGTGAAGGACGCGGTGCCCGAGCTGCAGGTGCAGGTGCAGTGCGAGCCGCCGGCCGACCTGCGGGCCATCACCGACCTGTACGAGGCCGGCGCCCGCTCGATCGGCATCCACGTCGAGTCGATGGACGACGCCGTGCGCCGGCGCTGGATGCCGGGCAAGGCCACCGTCTCGCTCGACGAGTACCGCGCGGCCTGGCGGGAGGCCGTGCTCGTGTTCGGCCGCAACCAGGTCTCGACCTACCTGCTCGTGGGCCTTGGCGAGGACCCGGACGAGATGGTCGAGTCCGCCGGCGAGCTCATCGACATGGGTGTCTACCCGTTCGTGGTCCCGTTCCGGCCGCTGGCCGGCACGCTGGCCACCGACGTGGACCACGTCCCCGCGCCGCACCGTGCGGTGGTCGCGGACATCACCCGGCGGGTCGGGCACCTGCTCACCGCCGCGGGGATGCGCGGATCCGACCAGGCCGCGGGCTGCGCGGCGTGCGGCGCCTGCAGCGCGCTCGCGACGGTCGGGGGCTGAGCATGCTCGACGTCCCCACCCTCACCGGAAGGTCGCTGCCGCCCGTCGCACCCTGGACCGTGCGCCCGGCCGAGCCGCGCCACCTGGCCGCCTACCGAGCGTTGCGCCGTGACGCGTTCGTCGTGGAGCAGGGGCTGTTCACCGGGCAGGACCTCGACCGCCTCGACGACGACGAGCGTACCGAGGTGCTCGTCGCGGTCGACGTCGACGACCGTGTGCTGGGCGGCGTGCGCATCGCGCCCGCGCCCGCGGCGGTCGACGCCGCGGGCCGGGACATCGGCTGGTGGACCGGCAGCCGGCTGGTCGTCGCACCCGGAGCGCGGAGGGCCGGTGGCATCGGTGCCGCGCTGGTCCGGGCGGCGTGTGCCCGGGCGGCCCAGCTGGGCGTGCTGCGTTTCGAGGCGACGGTCCAGACGCGCAACCAGGTGCTGTTCGAACGCCTCGGCTGGCAGGCATGGGGTACCGAGGACGTGCAGGGCGAGCCGCACGTGCTCATGCGGTGGCCGATGTCCCAGGTGACCGACCTGGTCACCGCCACGAAGTCGGCCCTGGCCGACCTGGTCGGGCCGCTGCGCGAACACACGGGGCCGGCCGCCCTGGGCGGGACCGGGTTCCTGGGCGACGACGGCGCGCCCGTGCCGGGCACGGACGTCGTCGCCGCGTGCGACGCGATCCTGCCGGCCCTGATCGAGCGCGACCCCGAGTGGGCCGGCTGGTGCGCGGTGCTGGTCAACGTCAACGACCTGACGGCGATGGGTGCCCGCCCCACCGGGCTGACCGACGCGCTCGGTGCGCCGACGGCGTCGTTCGCGCGCCGGATGCTCAACGGCCTGCACAGCGGGTCCCAGGCGTGGGGCGTGCCGGTGCTCGGCGGGCATACCCAGCTCGGCGTCCCCGCCTCCCTGTCGGTCACGGCGCTCGGCCGCACCGCCCACCCCGTACCCGGTGGCGGCGGCAGGCCGGGACACGCCCTGTCCGTGACCGCCGACCTCTCCGGCCACTGGCGCCGGGGGTTCGAGAGCAGGCAGTGGGACTCCACGTCGTCGCGGACGGCCGCCGAGCTGCGGCACCTGGCCGGTACGGTCGGCGCGGCCCGCCCGCACGCGGCCAAGGACGTGAGCATGGCGGGCGTCGTCGGCACGACGGCGATGCTCGCCGAGGCGTCGGGCACCGGTGCCATCATCGACGTCGCCGCTGTACCCACGCCGTCGGGCGCCGTGACGGGGGAGTGGCTCACCTGCTTCCCGGGCTTCGCGATGCTCACCGCCGACCCCCCGGGCACCGGGCGCATGACCACACCGCTCGCGGCCACCGCCGAGTGCGGCGAGCTGACCGCCGAACCCGGCGTCCGCCTGCGCTGGCCCGACGGTGTGACCACCGTCGCGGTGCCCGGCGCGGCGACCGGCCTCGGGCGCGCCTGACCCAACCACACCCGCGCGGCGCCTGACGCCGCGTGCCCCCGGACCGCACCACCTGCAGTGCCGCACGACCGCACCATCCACTTATCCAAGGAGCACGGAACATGTCCTACGACGAGCAGATCCAGGCCAACATCGACGCGTCGCTCGCGGAGATCCCGCACCCGTCGCTGCCCAAGGGCAGCAACCTGTACGGCTCGACCAAGATCTTCCCCGACTACGAGGCCGAGCCCGGCCAGGCGTACTTCACGCTGGTGCACGGCATCGCGCACGAGTCGTCGGTGAGCTTCGTCGCGATCCTCCAGGCCACCCGCGCGCTGCGGAAGGGATTCGAGTCGGCGATCTACTTCTACGGCCCCGGCGCCATCAACGCCCTGGACACCCGCGGGTTCCCCACCACCGGGGACAGCGCGTTCCCGGGCGAGCAGAACATCAACGACGCGCTCAAGACGTTCATCGCGGAGGGCGGCACGGTGTTCTGCTGCCGGTTCGGCCTGTCGCTGCACGGGGCACGCGAGGAAGACCTCATCGCGGGCGTGATCCCGGCGCACCCGCTGGACGTGCAGGACGCGGTGATCCACTACGCGCGCAAGGGCGCGATCATCAACTCCACGTACAACCTGTAGGACCGACCGGAGGAGCAATCTGCCGTGAGCATCATCGTCGCCGCCGTGTCGGCGAACTTCACCCGCGACCTCGACCAGAACTACGCCCTGATCGAGGAGCTCCTGGGCGAGGCGCGCGCCGCCGGAGCGCAGCTCGTCGTCTTCCCCGAGGCGTCCATCGGGGGGTACCTGTCCTCGCTCGGCAACCACGGGGACACCGTGCGCACCACGCAGCGCTCGCTGCCGCCGGCGATCAAGCTGGACGGCCCGGAGATCGGCCGGGTGCAGGAGCTCGCGGGTCAGACGGTGGTGTGCATCGGCTTCTGCGAGCTCGACGAGGACGGCGAGACCCGCTACAACGCGGCGGTCTGCCTGGATGGGGAGCGGATCTACGGGTCCTACCGCAAGGTGCACCAGCCGCTGGGCGAGAACATGTCGTACGCCGCCGGTCACACCTACCAGGCGTTCGATACGCCGGTCGGGCGCGTCGGCCTGCAGATCTGCTACGACAAGGCCTTCCCGGAGGCCGCGCGAGCGCTGGCCCTGGACGGTGCGGAGATCGTGGTGAGCCTGTCGGCCTGGCCGGCGGCTCGCACCGCGACCGCCGAGGACCTGCAGCAGGACCGGTGGACCTACCGGTTCAACCTGTTCGACGCCGCCCGAGCGCTCGACAACCAGGTGTTCTGGATCGCGTCCAACCAGGCGGGCACGTTCGGGTCGCTGCGTTACGTGGGCAACGCCAAGGTGGTCGACCCGGGCGGGAACGTGCTGGCCACGACCCTGCTGGACGCCGGCCTCGCGGTCGCCGAGATCGACGTCGACGGCACGTTCCGTGCCATGCGGGGCGGCATGTTCCACCTGCGTGACCGCCGTCCCGACGTCTACGGAGCGGTCGCGGCACAGGGCGCGCCCGAGTCCTCGGGGTGGAAGGCGGCGGCACATGCCTGAGATGACGTTCGACGTGCGCTGGCCCGACGGTTCCACGGCGAGCTGCTACTCGCCGAGCCTGGTGATGCACGACCACCTCGAGGTCGGGGGCCGCTACCGCGTGGCCGAGTTCGTGGACCGCTCCAGCCGCGCGCTGCAGGAGGCGAGCGACCGCGTGCGAGCCCGGTACGGCATGGCGTGCTCGTCGGCCATGCAGCAGGAGGCCGAGATCCGGCAGGCGGCAGCGTTCTTCGACGCCGACGGCGAGGTGGAGGTGCTCAGCATGGAGCCACCCCTGCCGGTACCGGACGGCGCCACCCGGCCGGGAGGTGCGGCATGAGGGCGGCACGGGTCGTGGACGGCGCGCACCACGAGGTGCTCGTCGTCGGCGGCGGGCAGGCGGGGCTCTCGCTGAGCCACCACCTGGTCACCGCCGGCGTCGACCACCTCGTGGTGGAGCGCGACAGCGTCGCGCACGAGTGGCGCGACGGGCGCTGGGACGCGTTCACCCTGGTCACGCCCAACTGGCACTGCCGGCTGCCCGGCTACCCGTACGACGGGGCGGAACCGGACGGCTTCATGCGCCGGGACGAGGTGTACGAATGGGTCCGCCGGTACGCGGGCACGTTCGACGCGCCGGTCGTCGAGGGCGTCGCCGTCACGGGGGTGGCGTCGCGCCCGGACGGCGGTTTTGTGGTCACCACGACGGCGGGGACGGTGACGGCGGACGCGGTGACGGCGGCCGTGGGCGGCTACCACCTCCCGGTGGTGCCGCCCTGGGCGGCAGCCCTGCCCGAACATGTGGTGCAGGTGCAGTCGCTACGACTACCGCAACGCCGACGAGCTCCCCGAGGGGCCGGTGCTGGTGGTCGGTACGGGCCAGTCCGGCACGCAGATCGCCGAGGACCTCCTTCTCGCCGGACGCGAGGTGCACCTGGCGGCGGGGCGGGCGCCCCGCGTCGCCCGCCGCTACCGGGGCAAGGACTGCATGACGTGGCTGGCCGAGATGGGCGTGTACGACGTGCCCGTGGCGGCTCGCGGGCTGGCCAAGCGCGAGTCGACGAACCATTACGTCACGGGGCGCGACGGCGGGCGGGACATCGACCTGCGCGACTTCGCCAGCCGGGGCATGCGGCTCTACGGCCGGGCCACGGGCGTGGCCGACGACGGGGCGGGCAGCGCACTGACGTTCGCCCCGACGCTCGCCCGCGACCTCGATCACGCCGACTCGGTGGCCGAGTCCATCAAGGACGACATCGACCGGTGGATCGCGGCCCAGGGGATCGACGCGGCACCCGAGGAACGGTACGTCCCGGTGTGGCGGCCCGAGGCCGAGCCGGAACGGCTCGACCTCGACGGGATCGCCGCGGTCGTGTGGTCGGTCGGGTTCCGGGCCGACTGGTCCTGGCTCGGAGACCTCGCGCCCGCGGTGCTCGACCCCGAGGGGCACCCCCGCCACGTGCGCGGGCTGAGCCCGGTGCCCGGGCTGTCGTTCGTGGGCCTGCCGTGGCTGCACACCTGGGGCTCGGGCCGGTTCCTCGGCATCGCGCAGGATACGGAGCACGTGGCCGGGGCGGTTCGGGGCTGGCGCGCCGGTGGCTCGTGGGGCGGGCCCGCCGAGCACACGCTCACACCGTCGTCGGCCGCAGCAGGATGACGGACAACCTACGCTGTGGGGCATGTCTACGACCACCATGGGTGCGGTCGCGGCGCACTTCGGACGCGACATCGATCGCACGCTCGCCAAGCTCCCCGGCATCATCGACCAGGCCCGCGAACGGGGCGTCGACCTCCTGGTGCTCCCGGACGCCACGATCGGCGGGTACCTGCACGACATGTACCACCCCGTCGAACAGGGTCTGCCGTCTGCCGTGGACCTCGAAGGGCCTGAGGTCGTGGCCGTCCAGCAGATGGCGGGGGACATGGTCGTCTGCTTCGGCATCGCCGAGCGGGCGCACGTCGACGGTGCCGAGGTGCGGTACAACACCGCCGTCTGCGTCCACGGCGACGGACTCCTCGGGGCGCACCGCAAGGTGCACCTGCCGCTCGGTGAGTCCGAGGCATACCTGCCCGGAACCGGGTTCGAGGCCTTCGACACCCCCGTCGGACGGCTCGGCATGCTCATCGACTTCGACAAGACCTTCCCCGAGTCGGCGCGCTCGCTCGCGCTTGACGGCGCGGGGATCATCGCTTGCCTCAGCGCCTGGCCCGCGAGCGTCACCGACCGCTCCGACCGGCTGCGCAACGACCGCCAGGCCCACCTGTTCGATCTGTACGACTGCGCGCGGGCGGCGGAGAACCAGCTCTACCTGGTCTCCGCCAACCAGACAGGGGTGCTGGGCGGGCTGCGTTTCCTCGGCCAGGCCAAGGTCGTCGACCCGGCCGGAGAGATCGTCGCCAAGACCTGGGCCAAGGGCGGGCTGGCGATCGCCACCGCGGACGTGGAGGCCGACGTCGCCCGCGCTCGCCGCACCATGAACCACCTGCGTGACCGCGTCGAGGATGCCTACACCCTCACCGCGCGGCCGGCGCCGACCCGAAGCCCCGGCTGACCCCCACCCGGTCGGCCGACCCCAGGAGGAACGGAAGACCGTGCGCATCGCCCAGACCACCTACTCGACCAAGCCACGCGGCGGAGTGGTGCACACCCTCGCCCTCGCCGAGGCGCTCGCCGCCCGGGGCCACCAGGTCACGGTATGGACGCTGGGCCGGGGCGGCGACGACGCGTTCTTCCGGCCCGTCGACCCCGCCGTCGAGGTGCGGGTCGTTCCGTTCGCCGCCCGCGACGACGAGAGTGTCGGCGACCGCATCGAACGCTCGATCCGGACCATGACCGCCGAGTTCGACCCGTCCGGCTACGACGTGGTCCACGCGCAGGACTGCATCTCTGCCAACGCAGTCGGCCCCTGCGTACGGACCATCCACCACCTCGACGAGTTCACCACGCCCCGCCTGATCGAGTGCCACGACCGAGCGATCACGGACCCGATCGCCCGGCTGTGCGTCTCGCGCGCCGTCGCACAGGAAGTGGACGACGGCTACGGCCTGCGCCCCACCGTGATCCCGAACGGGGTGGACGCCACCCGGTTCGCCCGCGCCGCCGGACCCGCCGGAGCCTGTGCTCGCGTCCGCTGGCAGGCGGAGCTCGGCACCTACGTGCTCGCACTCGGCGGCATCGAACCCCGCAAGGGCACCATCGACCTGCTCGAAGCCTTCGCCCTGCTGCGAGCTGACCACCCCGTCCTACGCCTCGTGCTCGGCGGCGGTGAGACCCTCTTCGACTACCGCCCCTACCGTGCCCGGTTCGACCAGCGGTGCGCCGAGCTCGGCATCGAGCCAGTCGTGCTGGGCACCGTCGCCGACGACGACGTACCGGCACTCGTCGCCGCTGCCGCCGCGCTCGGCTTCGTGTCCACCAAGGAAGGATTCGGGCTGGCCGCCATGGAGGCGCTCGCAGCAGGCGTGCCCGTGGTGGCCCGCGACCTGCCCGTCACCCGCGAGGTCTTCGGCGCCGCCGTCGCCTACGCGTCCGACGTGCCGCAGATCGCCGCGGCGCTCGCCGCTGCCGTCAGCGGCATCGACCAGGGCGGTGCCGCGGGCCGTGAGCTCGCAGTCCGGCACAGCTGGGCGGCCGCTGCTTCCGCCCACGAACGGTTCTACGAGCACGTCGTACGTGCCGGAGGTGACGATGGCCAGGAGATCGATCTCACGGATCGTGAGCGAGCTCGCCGAGGCTGACCCCGACCGAGTGGTCGCGGTCGTGGCCACCGAGGCCGGCGAGCGACGGCTCACCGCCCGCGCCCTCGACGCCGCGAGCAACCGCTATGCACGCCGGCTCCTGGAACACGGCGTACGCCGCGACGACCTGGTCACCGTCTGCCTGCCCAACGGGCTCGTCATGATCGTCGTGTGCGTCGCCATCTGGAAAGCCGGCGCCACACCCCAGCCGGTGTCACGGGGCCTGACCCCGGCCGAACGGGCCGACGTCGTCGCCGTCGCCCGTCCGGCAGCCGTCGTCGGCTTCGCAGCCGACGGCATCCCGAGCCTTGCGGCCGGAGACGCCTTGGGGGAGCCCGACCGGGACCCGGCGTGGCTCGACGGCTTCGACACCGGTCCGCTGCCCGACACCTTCGCCCGGTCCTGGAAGGCACCGACGTCGTCCGGCAGTACAGGCCGGCCCAAGGTCGTCCTGGCTACCGCACCAGCGCTCCTGGATCCCGAGCGTCCCGTGGCGGAGTTCCTCCCGCTGCGCGCCACTCAACTCGTCAGCGGGCCGCTCACCCACTCCGCGACGTTCACCTATGCCTTCCGCGGGCTGCTCACCGGGCACATGCTCGTGATCCTGCCGCGGTTCGAGGAACGGGCAGCGCTCGCGGCGATCGAGCGGTACGCCGTCACGTGGGCGTTGCTCGTGCCCACCATGCTGCACCGCCTGATGCGGCTGCCTCCGGCAGAGCGCGATGTGGCTCGGCTGCACACGCTGGAGACGGTGCTGCACATGGGGTCGCCGTGCGCGCCCGCACTCAAGCGTGCGGTGCTGGACTGGCTAGGCCCGGAACGGGTCGTGGAGGTCTACGCGGGCAGCGAGTCCAACGGGCTCACCATGATTCGCGGGGACGAGTGGCTGGCCCGCCGGGGCAGCGTCGGCCGTCCGATCGGCGGCACCCAGGTCCGGGTACTGCGGGAGAACGGCTCCGACGCGATGCCGGGCGAGACCGGCGAGATCTGGATGCGCCGCGGTGCCGAGCCCGCTTACCAATACGTCGGGGCGCCGGGCCGGCGTCGCCCGGACGGGTGGGACACCCTGGGCGACCTGGGACACTTGGACGCGGACGGCTGGCTGTGGCTGGTCGACCGTGCCGACGACGTCATCATGCGCGGCGGGGAGAAGGTGTACCCCGTCGAGGTCGAGCGAGTGCTGGAGGAGCACCCCGCAGTGCGGGGAGCGCTGGCCTTCGGTGTGCCCGACGACGAGCTCGGGCAGCGTGTGGAGGCAGTCGCCGACGTGGACGGCGACCACGTCACGGAGGAAGACCTGCGGGTCTTCGCCGCCGCGCGACTCGACGCCGTTCGCCGGCCCGCACGAGTACAGGTAGTGCACCAGCCAGTTCGCGACGATGCCGGCAAGGCCCGCCGCTCGGGAGACTGATCGAACCCGTCTGGGTCGCTTGCCCTGAGCGGTTGATCCTCGTGAAGGTGGGCGCGGGCGACTAACACGTCAGCGACTCGGCTGCTGGTTGCGCCGGTTGGGCCTCAACCCTTACCTCGAGTACTTGTTCCTTCGAGCAGATGATCGACAGTACAAACCCCGGCCGGTTCCAGCGCCGGTGGTCGGAGCCGTCTGGCTTGTTCTTCAAAGGTGGACCAGACATCACGCGACGCGCTTAGAACAGGGTGTCGCCCGGAGAGACTCCAAAGACGAACGAGTCCTTGATCCACCGAACACCTCGTCAGAGGCCATTCCGGAATCCTGTCACAAGGAGGAAGGGATGGCCTTTCGCCATGAGCTCACCACCCCCTCAGTCTCGAGTCTGGGACCTGAGGAGCGCTACCTGGTCACCCCTCTGGCGTCCGATGGCGAACTCGAGGATGTGTTCGTCGTCGACGCGGAGTACCCGTTCGTGCCGGAGGATCGCGGCGCCAGGAGAGATTCGCATGATCGCGGCCGTTACGCTGTCCGCCGACACCGCCTCGATCATCCGGTCGACACGTCGGATACGGACGCCGAGCAGTCTTTCGACTGTTGCGAAGTACTCGCCGCTCAGGTCCGAGGACTCCCACGCCAGTGGCTGAGCCATGGCCAGCGGGAGATAGCTCGTGAACCACGAGACCACCTGGCCGCCCTCCCCGATCGTCTGCCGGTCGAGTCGCAGCACCTCGGTGCCTATCGGCACGGCGAGCAGCCCGGTCAGCATCTCCTGGACCCGGATCACGCGCCGCCCTGTCACGACGTTGACCAGTGACGTCCCCGGCCCGCCCAGGCCGCTGAATCCTCCGTCGGTCTGCTTGGTCTTGCGGGTGGCGACGAAGGTCCCAGCACCGCGGACGCGCTCGACGAGGTGCTCCTCGCCGAGCATCTCGAGCGCCTGCCTGACCACACTGCGGCTGGCGTCGAAGATGCGCTGCAGCTCGGCCTCGGGCGGGAGGGGGCGGTCGTCGTACGCGCCGCGCGTGATGGAAGCGCGCAGCAGGTCGCGGATCGTGGCGGCACCGGCCCCGCCCTGCATCTGTGAGTGGCGGATGTCCGGCAGCGTGGAGCCGCGGTGCCGGGACTCCGAGGGGCTGCTCACCCCGCGATTATCGCCGTCGCCAGGTGCCGCCGTTGTCCACGCCTGTTAAATGGCTGTTACACAGCCCGCGTTGGGCCTGCGGAGCGGTACACATCCGCAGGTCAGCGCCCTCTCCGTAGCGGCGTTGCACGGCGAAACCTCCCGACGGAGAGCGGGAAACCACCCTGTGACACCGCATTCCTAGGCTGGCTCCAACGACGAACGCTGGAGGTTGAGCGTGGCCGTCTGGGATGCATTCATCACCGATCGTGACCGTGAGGTCTACGCGACCGCGGGCTACGGGGCGACGCGAGAACTCGGGCAACGGCCCGCCGTCCTGGTCATCGACGTGAACTACGACTTCGTCGGTCACGAGCGGGCGCCGATCCTCGAGTCGGCGAGGCAATGGCGCAACAGCTGTGGCGCGGAGGGCTGGGACGGTGTCGAGGCGATCGGCCGCCTGCTTGCCGGTGCGCGGGATCATTCGCTCCCCATCTTCTACACCACCACCTCGCCCTGACCGTCTTGGCCGCGGCATGTGGCGCTCGAGCCGGCAGGGCGAGGTGGTGGAGGTGCCGGGGTTCGTCGGCAGCGACATCGTCCGTGAGATCGCGCCGCAGGACCGCGACATCGTCTACCGGAAGAGCAAGCCGAGTGCCTTCTTCGGGACCGGCCTCCTGGCCCACCTGCTCGAGCTTGGCGTCGACACCCTGCTGGTGACCGGCACCACGACCTCCGGCTGTGTTCGGGCCAGCGTCCTGGACGCCTTCAACCACAACTTCACCGTCGCCGTCGTCGAGGAGGGTTGCTTCGACCGCGGTCAGGCTTCCCACGCGCTCAACCTCTTCGACATGGATTCCAAGTACGCCGACGTCGTCAGCCTCGAGCGGGCGCTCACCTACCTCGACACGCTGCCCGAGCAGGTGTTCGAGGGGCAGATCGCCCCCGCTGCCACCGTAGCGGTGTCGACATGACGGAGCTGGCCGTCGAAGGCCTCACACGACACTTCGGCACCCCGGAGGGCGGCACGGTCGTAGCGCTCCAGGGAACGAGCATCGACGTCCCGGCAGGGTCGTTCACCTCGATCATCGGGCCGAGCGGGTGTGGTAAGAGCACGCTGTTCAACCTCATCGCCGGGCTCGACCTGCCGACCGAGGGCAAGATCTTGCTCGACGGTGAGGATTGCACCGGTCAACAGGGGCAGGTCGGCTACATGCTCCAGAAGGACCTGCTGCTGCCATGGCGAACGATTCTCTCCAACGTGGCGCTCGGGCTGGAGATAGCCGGTATCCCGCGCGTCAAGCGTGAGGACCTGGCTCGACGCTTCATCAGGCTCTACGGCCTGGGCGGGTTCGAGAACCGCTACCCGGCCGAGCTGTCGGGCGGCATGCGCCAGCGTGCCGCGCTGCTGCGCACGATCCTGTTCGATCGCGACGTAGTCCTGCTCGACGAGCCGTTCGGCGCCCTCGATGCCCTCACCCGGGCGCAGATGCAGGAGTGGCTGCTGGACCTGTGGGACGACCTGGGCAAGACCGTCCTGTTCGTCACGCACGATATCGACGAGGCCATCTACCTCTCCGACACCGTTTACGTCATGTCCCCACGACCGGGCCGTGTTGTCGCCCGCCTGGACATCCCGCTCGGCCGTCCTCGCAAGCCCTCGATCGTGACCTCGCCGGAGTTCTCCTCCATCAAGGAGGTCGCACTCGGTTACCTGGGCGACAGCCACCACGACCGTGAGGAGGTCCTCGCATGAGCACGTCCACCACGACGACGGAGACCGGCGACGAGCACGCTCGCACGGTCGACGCCCGACCCGAGGTCCGGGCCGCCATCGCGGACCTCGGCCAGCTTGCCGCGGTGGTGCGCAAGAGCCGGCACCTTCGACCGTCGAAACGGGTCTCCGGAGGCTGGCTCGTCGTCGCGCGCCTGCTCGTCCTGGTCGCCCTCGTCGGCGGCTGGGAGCTGGCCGCGCGTACCGGGCTGGTCAACCCGTTCTTCTACTCGATGCCGTCGCAGATCTGGAGCACCGCCGTCGTGGCGGTCACCGACGGCAGCGTGATCGCCGACACGATGTTCACGTTCAGTGCCACACTCGCGGGATTCGCAATCGGGACGGTGGGCGGGGTCGCTGTCGGGCTGTCGTTCTGGTGGTCGCGCCGGTACGCGCTGATCGCCGAGCCGTTCGTCGTCGCGTTCGAGGCGATGCCGAAGCTCGCGCTCGCGCCGATCGTCGTGCTGGTCCTCGGCATCGGGATCGAGTCGAAGATCGCCATGGCCACCGCCCTGGTCATCGTCATCCAGGCCCTGAACACATACTCCGGGGTGAAGTCCGTCGACGAGGACCTGACGCGCATGATCACCTCGCTCGGGGCCACCCGGATGCAGGTCTTCACCAAGGTGGTCGTCCCCACGGCGCTGCCCTGGATCATCTCCGGGCTACGCGTCACCATCGGCCTCGCTCTCGCGGGCGCCATCGTCGGTGAGTACATCGGCTCCACCCAGGGCATCGGCCGCCTGATCCAGTACGCCGGCACCACCTACGAGATCTCCCTGATCTGGGTCGGCATCTTCGTCCTGGCGGCTCTGTCGA
Organism: uncultured Actinomycetota bacterium; assembly: GCA_963850545.1. GTDB lineage: Bacteria > Actinomycetota > Actinomycetes > Actinomycetales > Cellulomonadaceae > Promicromonospora. The sequence goes on from CAWKLP010000001.1 coordinate 811,777, forward strand.
TGGTCCTCTATGCCATCGTCGGGTGGATCGAGCGACGCTTCCTGGCATCGCTGCACGCCACCCGCTGACCCGTCTCCGCACGCCCTTCCCGCACCACCGCGACCGCCACACCAGCGCTCGCCCGGTCTCGTGCGCCCTCATGCCGCCCCGACCTCCCTCACCACGTCCGCGAAAGGACCGCCATGACTCTCCCATCCCAGCCTGCCCGTGACCGCTGGGCACAGCTCCAGGTCGGTGCCGTCGTCTCGGCAGCGGCGCTGCTCCTGGCTTCGTGCGCCGGCTCGCCCGCCGGCGGCCAGACAGGGGTGTCGGGCGGCAGCGGCGCCGAGCTTGTCATCGCCGAGCCCGTCCACAGCCTGGGGTACCTGCCCCTGTACGTCGGAATCCACGAGGGCCTGTTCGAGGACGAGGGACTCGACGTCTCGACGGTCACCCTCCAGGGCGGTGGCGCCCACACGAACGCCGTGCTCACGGGGGAGGCCTGGGCCTTCATCGGCGGCCCGGAGCACAACGCCTTCGCCGCGGCACGCGACAACGCCGTGGTGATCAAGGCGGTGGCGAACGTCGTCAACCGCGGCAACGTCTACCTCGTGGCCAGGCCGGGCCTGGAGTACGACGGGGGCGACCTGGGTGCCTTCCTCGAGGGCAAGACCGTCGTGACCGGCGCCGTCGGCGGCACCCCGAGCTCGATCACCCAGTATCTTCTCGCGCAGAACGACCTCGAGCCGGGCACGGACGTCACGGTCGTCGAGTCCGCCGACCCCGGCGCGATGCTGGCGATCATGAAGCAGGGGCAGGCCGACGTCGCCGTCACGTCCGAGCCGATCCTGGGCCAAGGCGTCACGGAAGGGATCTGGCAGGAGCCCTTCTACAACGTGCCGCAGGAGCTCGGCCCCTACGCCTACTCGACCATCAACGTCCGGCAGGACTCCATCGACGAGGCCCCGGAGACCGTCCAGGCCTTCGCCCGGGCCATGGTCAAGTCGTTGCGCCTCGTGGAATCGGACCCTGAGCTGGCGGTCGAGGTGGCTCACGCGGAGTTCCCGACCCTCGACGAGGCCATCCTCCAGGAGACGATCGACCGATCGCTCGAGGACGAGCTGTGGGAGTTCAGCGGAGAGGTCACCACCGAGGCCCTCGAGACCGGTCTCGCGGTCGTCCGCTCCGCCGGGGTGATGGACGACGCCGACGATCCGGTCCAGTACGACGACATCGTGGACATGAGCTTCATCGACGCGGTCGAGGACTGACCGGCAGGATGCCGCGCCAGCGTGGCGTGACGCTGATCTGCCTCATGGTCGCCGGGACGCAGATGACGTGGGGGCTGGTGATCCCGGTCATGCCGGTCTACGTCGATTCCCTCGGCGCGGGGCCTGCTGTCCTCGGCGGAGTGGTGGCGGCGTTCGGCGTCGGCAGGCTGCTCATCAACGTCCCGGCGGGCATCGCCACCCAGCACCTGAACCAACGAGCGATGCTCGTGGGGTCCGTGGCCGCCGTCGCCGCTGCGACTTTCGCCACGGCGCTGGTCACGTCCGTCGAGCAGCTCCTGGTGCTGCGCCTCCTCACCGGTGTCGCCGGCGGCGTCGTGGTCACGACCGGTCAGGCGATGCTCACTCACACCGATCCCGCACGGATGGGCAGGACGATGAGCGCGCTGCAGGCCTTCCAGCTTGCCGGTGGAGCGATCGGCCCCGGCCTGGGCGGGCTCCTCGTCGGCATCGCGCCGGCCGCGCCCTTCGTCGGTGCGGGAGGGATCCTCACCGCGCTCTTCCTGGTCGGCCTCGTTCGGTCGGTGCCGGTTCGGAAGCGTGACACCCCTGACCCCGAACCGGGCGGAGGAGGGGACGGGCCGGGCGTATGGACGCCAGGCCTGGTCGCGATCTCCCTCGTCGGGTTCACGGTGTTCTTCGTCCGGTTCGGGGGGCAGCAGTTTCTGTTCCCCGTCCTCGCCTACGACCGGGCCGGCCTCACACCGGTCCAGCTCGGGATCGCGATCACCGGCACCACGCTCGTCAGCCTCGCTCTGGTGAACGCGGCGGGAGTCGTGACCGACCGCTGGGGGCGCCGGCGCACGGTGATCGCCTCCACCGGCCTCGTCGGCGTCATGACGCTCGGGTTCCTCGGCTCGGGTACGCCGGCGCTGTTCATCGCCTCGCTCGTGCTCACCGGCATCGCGATGACACTGACCGGACCGGCGAGCGGCGCGTTCCTCGCCGAGTCCGTACCGCCTCGCCGTCGCGGGACCGCCGTCGGCATCTACCGCACGTGCGGTGACGTCGCGGTCCTCGTCGGTCCGCTCACCCTCGGATGGCTCGTCGAGATCGGCGCCGCCGACCTGTCGATCGTGATCATGGCCGTCACTGCCGCCGTCGTGACCGTCGTCTTCGCGCTGCTCACCCGCACGGGCACCGACCCCGCCTGACCCGCAGCACCAGTCAGCTCACCACCCACCAAGGAGACAGCCATGCCCGCAGCACCCTTCTCGCCGTACGAGGCGACGATCGCCGACATCCAGGCGGCCTACGCCGCAGGCACCACGACGTGCGCCGACCTGGCGGAGTGGTATCTCGACCGGATCGCGGCCTACGACCGGTCCGGACCGGAGCTCAACTCGATCATCACGGTGTCCCCGACCGTGCGGGAGGACGCGTCGGCGCTCGACGCGGCGTACGCCGCGAGCGGACCCGTCGGCCCCCTGCACGGGGTCCCCATCCTGGTCAAGGACCAGGTGGACGTGGTCGGCATGCCGACGACGCTGGGCTCCACGCTGCTGAAGGACTTCTACCCCGACCAGGACGGGGTCCTCATCGAGAAGCTGAAGGAAGCGGGCGCACTCGTCCTCGCCAAGACGACGCTCGGCGAGCTGGCAGGCGGGGACGCCCACGGCTCGCTCTTCGGGTCCACCCGCAATCCTTACGACCTCGAGCGCACGCCGGGCGGATCCTCCGGCGGCTCGGGCGCGTCGGTGAGCGCCAACCTCGGCGCCGTCGCGATCGGGCAGGAAGGCCTCGCGTCCATCCGACGACCTTCCGCCTGGAACAGCGTCGTCGGGATGCGCCCGACGCTCGGCCTCGTCAACCGGACGGGCGCCTACGGCTGCTGGCCCAGCAAGTCGGGCTCGCTCGGGCCCATGACCCGTACGGTCGAGGACGCGGCACGCCTCCTCGACGTCGTCGTCGGCTACGACCCGGAGGACCCGTCCACGGCCGCGGGTGTGGGCAGGCTGAAGGGCTCGTTCGTGGGGGCGCTCGACTCCGCGGCGCTCGACGGTGCACGGATCGGCGTCATCCGGGAGAGCTTCGGCCTCGGCTCCGAGCCGGGCTCGGAGGACTTCCGGAAGGTCGCCGCCGTCTTCGACAAGGCCGTCGTCGAGCTCGCGCAGTGCGGAGCCGAGGTCATCGAGCCGGTACAGATCAAGGACCTGCACGCCCTGCTCGCCAAGCGCGCCTTCGACTCAGGCAAGGAGGCCTTCGAGAACTGGATGGGCCGCAACGCCAACCCGCCCTACCGGACGCACGAGGAATTCGTCTCTCAGCCCCAGTACGCCAAGGCGATGTGGCTGCGCAACGGCGGGCGCCCGTCGCCCTGGACCGCCAGCGAGGCGGAGTACGCCGAAGCACGCTCGGAGCTGCTCACCAACCTGCAGGTCCTCATGGCCGACGAACGGCTCGACGCCATCGTGCACGTGACCGTCGAGCACACCCCCACCCTCATCGCGGAGGGCATCAACCCGCCCTACGTGAACCAGAAAGGTGTGCCGCACCTCAACACGTTCCTCTACGAGGTGCCGTCGCTGACCGTCCCGGCGGGCTTCACGCCCGAGCGGCTTCCGGTCGGCATGACGTTCCTCGGCCGCCCGTACGCCGACATCGACATGGTGCGCTTCGCGTACGCCTACGAGCAGGCGACCCACCACCGGGTCCCGCCGGCCTCGGCTCCCGTCTTGACGTAGTCAGAGCCCAGCCGGCTGGAGAGCGACGCAGTGCGAGCGCGGTCTTTCGCCGGACCGTGCTCGTGCTGCTCTGTCGGCCTCTGTCACCCCGCCAGCTTCGCGGCGTAAATCTTCCCGGGTGAGCAGCATGGGGTCACCGACATCCTCGACGACGGGTTCGTACGGGCGAGGACGATGTTGTTCCGGGTGCACCTGACAGTCATGGAAACCAACCGAGCACCAGAACTCACGACGAGCGGCCTAGAACCACTGCTGACCTCCCACGGCCTGGCCGAGTACCTCGGAATCCCCATCTCGACGGTCCGCGACTGGCGCGTCTCCGGAAAGGGCCCGTGTGCTGTGTGGGTGGGCAAGCACCTGCGTTACACGGTCAGCGATGTGCGGGCATGGCTTGCATCGCAACGAGAGTCAGCACCTGGCCGTCGTTCGGTGGGGCGGTGATGAAGGGTGGCTAGGTCGCGGATTCCGATCGGGACGTTCGGCAGCATCAACACCACCCAGAACGGCCCGCGGTCCTGGACCGCCAGGGCAAGGTTTCGGGACCCGGACGGGTTCCTGCGCCCGGTCGAGGTGAGCGGCTCGACGTCGACGGCGGCAGAGCTGGCGTTGAAGGTCAAGCTTGCCCACCGCACCCGGGACTGCCCCAGGGATGGTTGACATCTGATCTGTACCAGTCTGAGGTCGGTGCTGGAAGGATGTTCTAGTGCCCAAGGCTTACCCACCCGAGTTTCGTCGTGATGTGATCGCGGTCGCCCGTCAGGGACAGACGCCGATCGCGCAGGTCGCCAAGGACTTCGGGATCACCGAGTCGTGCTTGCGCCGCTGGTTGAAGGCCGCGGAGGTCGAGGACGGGGATCGTCCCGGCGTCACGGCCAAGGAGTCCGAGGAACTGCGTGAGCTGCGTAAGCGCACTCGGTTGCTGGAGCAGGAGAACGAGATCCTGCGTCGGGCGGCGGCGTACTTCGCCAAGGAGATCTCCCCAAAATGACCTACCCGCTGGTCCAAGAGCTTGCTGCTGACGGTCTGCCCGTCGCGGTGACCTGTCGGGTTCTGGGCTTCTCCCGTCAGGGCTTCTACAAGTGGCTGGCCTGCCCGGTCACCGACGCCCAGTGGCGTCAGGCCCACCTGATCAACGCCGCTCATGACATCCACGTCGATGACCCGGAGTTCGGCTACTGCCTGATCAGCGACGACCTGAAAGACGCCGGGCAGTCGTGAGCGAGAACACGGTGCACGCGTTGTGCCGGCAGGTGGGGATCGTCTCGGTGATCCACCGCAGGAAGGGCACCGGGCGCAAGGCCGGCCCGCCCGTGCATGACGACCTCGTGCAACGCGACTTCACCGCGAGGGCACCGAACCGGTTGTGGCTCACGGATATCACCGAGCACGCCACGAGCGAGGGCAAGCTCTACCTCTGCGCGATCAAGGACGTGTACTCCGGGAGGATCGTGGGCTATTCCATCGACTGGAGGATGAAGGCACGTCTGGCCGTCGACGCGTTGAACCATGCCGTGAGCAGGCGTGACGTCGTCCCCGCGACCGCAGAGACGGTCGGGACGGTGCTGCATTCCGACCGCGGGTCGCCCAATACCGAGCGATCCGCTACACCCAACGGCTCGCGGAGGCCGGCGCGGTCGCGTCGGTCGGATCCAAGGGCGACTCGTACGACAACGCGATGGCCGAGGCGTTCAACTCGCTGTTCAAGGCCGAGCTCGTACGCAACAAGGGGCCCTGGCGCGGCCTGGACGACCTCGAGATCGCGACCGTGGAATACATCGACTGGTACAACAACCGGCGCCTGCACGGCGAGCTCGGACACATCCCACCCGCCGAACACGAAGCCCTACACGCCGCGGCCCACCCGGTCACGGCAAACCTGGAAACCAACTAACCCACTCTCCACCAAACCCGGGGCTTGACACTTCGGTCAGGATGGCGACGTTCGCAGTAGGATGCCGTCGCCACCACCTGGTGTTCATGTGTCGTGTCATGCGCATGACGGTGAGCGTCGTGAGCACCCATGGTGCACCTGAATGAACCGTGCACACCCGGCTCTTGGGTGCGCGGCGTTTGCGCAGGTGACGTTGCACAACCAGGAAGGCAAGGCGCGTCCCGGAGAATGGTTGCGCGCTGCAGTGGGTGGTGACGTATCGCAAGCGCGCCGATTCGCAGACACGTTCTAACTTTGCTTGCTCGCGAACAGTGCTCTGGGTAGATTCATGCCAAATGTCGGGCTGCGGCTGGGGGACGCGTGGGTTCCGTGTCGAGGGATAGAAGATCGTCTGATGCAGACAGCCCTGCGAGCCATGGGAACACCGTGGTCGACCGGAAACGCGAGATCCTCGGGAGCGTTCGACGGGCTGTCAGGCGCCTGGCGGGAGCGGCGCAGCGTCACACCCCGACTGCGGTCATGGCGGTAATCTGCGCGAGTGCCTTCGTGCCCCTGATCGCAGTAGCAGGTCCGGCAGCCGCGGCCCAGGCAGCGATCGGGTTGGTCGGTGGGGTCGGCGGCAACGCTCTCGCGGATACCCTTGTACGCGCCGTGAACGGCATGCGGCCAACGAGCCGACCCGAGGGTGACGCTCCAGCGACGGTCTCGACCGTCGAGGCTGCGGCCCTTGAGGAAGCGGTTGCCGCGGCGTTGTCCGAAGTTCTCGCGCGGAACGACGACCTCGCCGAGCAATTGCGGCTCGAAATGTCCGAGATCCTCATCAGCCTCGGCGTTGGCACGGTGGCCATCGAAGCCGCCGCAGAGACTGGTAGCCGTGAACTGCTCCATGCCGTCGCCACCGGCTTCGATGATTTGGCCGCCCAGTTTGACCAACTCCGCGCAGACCACCGCCAGCAAGACCGCGTCCTGCGCCAGATCCTGCGCCGTAGCATCGATGCAGGGGTGGAACTGCGGGTCCTGCGCGACGAGATCGCCGCAGTCCGGCACGCCAGACAGCGCCCTGGCGCCGACCACGTTTCGCATTCTGCGCCGGACTGGGCCGGGGACGAGTCACCGTACCGCGGCCTCAAACCGTTCGAACAGGACGACTCAGCGGTTTTTTACGGGCGCGAATACGCCACCGCACGACTTGTTGCGTTCACGCTCACGAGGCTGGATGACGGCGGGATGACCATCGTCACGGGCGCCTCCGGTGCGGGGAAGTCATCCATCCTGCATGCCGGCCTCCTGCCTAGATTCACCAACGGCACCGCTACGTCAGGGTCGCAGGCCTGGCCGCAGATTGTGATGCGACCTGAGGTGACCCCATTGGCGACCTTGGCCAATCACCTCGCGGACGCCAGTGGCACCGATCCGGTCACCGTGCACCGCCACCTCCGGGAAGACCCCAGCCACGCCGCGACGTACGCGCGGCAGGCCACCCGGACCACTGTCGGCGCACCGGACCGCCGTCTCCTGCTCGTAGTCGACCAGTTCGAGGAGATCTTCCGGATCGACGACGAAGAGGAACGCAATCAGTTCATCGACGCGCTCCATGCCATTGCGGCCCGTCAGCAGGGTGTTACGACGCCTGCCGGTGTCGTGGTGCTCGGTCTTCGCGGCGACTTCGTCGAGCCCAGTTCCGCGTACCCAAAGCTCGCGAGGGCACTGCAGGACGGGCAGTGGATCGTCCCTCCAATGACGAGGGACGATCTGCGCCTAGCACTCGCCGGGCCTGCTACGACAGCAGGCCTCGTCCTTGAGGACGGCCTCGCCGACGACATCCTCACCAGTTTGGTCGACGCCGGTCGCCACCACACCACGACGTCCGTCCTGCCTCTGCTGTCCCAGACCATGTATCTAGTCTGGCAGGAACGCGACGGCCGGCACCTCACCCGGCACGGCTACGGTCGCGTCGGCGGCATCCGACGAGTCGTTGCCCACACCGCGGACGAAGTCCTCAACTCCATGGACCTCATCAATCGCGATGTCGCCGAAGCCGTGTTCCGGCAGCTCGTCGCGCTGAGCTCGGACGGCAAGCTCATGCGCAGGCCGATGACCTTCGACGACCTGACCAGTGTCGCCCCGGGAACGGCCGATGTCGTGGAACTCTTTGTACAGCAGCGGCTGCTGGTCCGCGATCAGTCCCGCGTCCAGATCAGCCACGACATCGTGCTGCAAGAATGGCCACAGTTAAGGCTGTGGTTCAGCGAGGATCTCAAGTCCCAGATCGTCAGGTCGCAGGTTATCGATGACGCGAAGGTTTGGGAGGGGACGGGCCGGCCAGACACGAGCCTCTACCAAGGGCCACAGTTGCAGGCCGCGCTCCAGGCCAGGGAGACCTGGCGAGCGGGACGCCTACCGGCGGCCGGGCCCGCCGCCGAAGCGTTCCTCACCGATGCCGAGGCCTCCGCACGACACACCACCACACGGCGCAACATGCTGGTGACGGCAACGGCGGTAGTCACGATCGCCGCACTCGTAGTCGGCGGATTGATGTGGCGTGCACAGCAGCAACGTGACCTCATCGAGGCGGTCGGACGGTCCCAGCAACTCGCATCCGACAGTGAGGCTGCACGCGGGGAAGACGGTCAACTTGCAAAGCTCCTTGCTGCCGCCGCATGGAAAGTCAGTCCAACCGCCGAAGCGCGCACTGCATTGACCCGTGCAGCCGCTGAAGATCCATCGGCCGGGCTCATCTCGCCGGACGTTGGCAAGTCGATCTACAACGTCGCGTTCAGCCCTGACGGCACAACCGTCGCCTCACGTTCAGAGAACGGTATCGTCCGCCTGTGGGACGTCACGACATGGAACTCATACGAACTTCCAGGAAGGGCAAGCGCCCCCGGCGGCGTCTCAGGCCAGGACTTCATAGCTTTCAGCCCCGACGGCAATCTCCTCTCGGCAAGTTCGTTCGGCCAGATCATCACGTGGAACGTGGTCTCTCGCGACATCGCCTGGTCGAAAAACTCGGAACAGCTTGGCACATTCCAGGTCGCTTTCAACGAGGCCGGGACCCTCCTGGCGTTGGTCGGATCCAACAACATCGAGATATTCGACTCGTCCACCGGAGACATGACGACCCGAATCGACGCCGAGTCTCTCGGCAACACTGCCGTGTTCGACAGTCCGACCACGATCCTTACGGTCACCGATGGCACGACATCACAGCACCAGACTATTCAGTGGGACGCGCTCACTGGAAAGGTCACGGCCAGGAACACGGATCAGTTCGGGATAGTGCGACTCCAGAAGGTCGGCGATACGGGCGATATCATTGGATGCGGCAGCAGCGGTTGCACCTCGGTGAAATCCCAACGACCAGGATCGACCGAGGTCACGTTGGGCGAAATTCCGGCCGACGAGGCAATCGTCTCTCAGGACGGCAAGCACCTCGTGCTTCTGAACAACTGGGGTGTGAGTGACGGAGAAATAGTTGTTGTGAGCGCAGCGTCAGGTACGCTAGAGACTCGTTTCCGGGTCATCGGTGACTTTGCCGATATCGCGCTCAGCCCGGACGGCTCTATGATCGTTGCAGCATCTCAGACCGGCATCCAAACATGGCGCATCGGCACAGCATCCGGCAGCGGCTTCGTGGCCACCCAGGCAGGCCAGCCGCCCACAGTCTCGCCCGATGGCCGTACAGCCGCATCGATTGACGGCGGACGGATCGTGCGTTGGCAGCTTCCCCAGTCCGTACCCAGCGACTCCGAGATTTCCGCGACGGAAACGACGATCGACATTTCGCCTGGTATCCAGAGCGAGGGTTATCAGTCGCCCGAGACATCGTTTGCCGATCGAATATTCCGCGACGATTCAACCGGCGGTCAGAGAATTGCCGTCGTCTCGGATTATACGCACCTAACTGTAATCGACGTGACAGCCGGAACGGCCGTACAGGAGATTGAGTTAGTCGACGGGAACTTTTCGAAGGTCGTCGTGGACGATTCTTATGTCGCGATCGCACCTGGCTATGAATCTAACCCAATGATCCTGGACCCGCAGGGGAGGCGAATCGCCAAACTTCCCGGTCATAGCCAGGAGGTCCTTGACCTCGCGATAGGTATGGACGGTACCCGTGTGGCGACAGTGGACGACTCCGAAACAATCCGTGTCTGGGCACTCCCGGGCGGAGACCTACTTGAGGAGTTCCAGGTTTCCATCGACGAGCCGTCCCGTCTCACCTGGGGGATCAACGGAACGAGGCTTTACATCATTGGTAAAGGGCTCGTCCGACATGAGATTCTGGGTGGCGGCGACGATTTAACCATCGAATCAGACGGCGTCTCTGGTTATAACGACATTCTCCTTACGCCCGACGAACGATATGCACTTGTGAGCAACCTTCAGCAGGGTGGTGGCGGTCTAAGCGTCTGGGATCTTCAGAACCGGACGCTCGCTGCAGAAATCGCAGCACTCCGTACCGTAGATCTTCCCGAGCCAACGATCGCGGCCGAGACGTCGACCCTCATGGTGCCGACGCCTGGAGGGATTCAATACACGGATCTCGGTTTCTTGACCGAGCCTCTCGATGCAGTATGCGACCAGGTCCAGCGGGACTTGACGCGAGAAGAACGTTCGTTGTATCTATCCGCCGACGACCGCGACCTCGTCGTCTGTAACAGATGAGCACTGCCCGTAGTGGCATGAACGGTGCTAGTGTCGCGTGTCGTAAGTGACTTCATGGTTGAGGTTCGAGATCATGGAGTGTGGCGAACCGACCGGCTCCGGGACTGATCCTGCGTGGGAGCGACCGTGAGGAGCTGGAGCGCTGGACGCGGGCTTCGACGGCGCCGGCTGGTGCGGTGCGGCGGGCGCGGATCGTGCTGATGGCGGCCCGTGGGGTGGCGAACTCGCAGATCGCGGTGGCGGTCGGCGTGTCGGTTCCCACGGTGCTGACCTGGCGGGCCCGGTACCTGAAGGCTGGGATCGCTGGGCTGGGCGACGCGCCGCGGTCTGGGCGGCCCCGGCACATCGATCACCGCAAGATCGTTGCCGCGACGCTGGTCCCGCCGCCGAAGCGGCTGGGCGTGACGCACTGGTCGTCCCGGTTGCTGGCGGCCAGGTTGAAGGTCAGCCCCGCGACGGTCGCGAGGGCGTGGCGCGCCTACGGGGTCCAGCCCTGGCGGGCGGAGTCGTTCCGGTTCTCCACCGACCCGGAGCTGGTCGGCAAGGTGACCGACGTCGTCGGGCTCTACCTCGCCCCACCGGAGAACGCGATCGTGTTGTGCGTGGACGAGAAGTCCCGTGCGCCACGAGGCGCTGATGATGCCGTGCGGGATGAGAGGCCCGCCGCCGGTCGTCGTAGTGACCGGTCGAAGCTGGAGGCAGATCGATCCCCGGGTCAGGGGTGAGGTCGGGAGCAGCCTCGACAACGTAGGGGCGGGCCGGAACTGCCAGACGGCTCGTGCCCGCTAGCGAGGACGGAAAGGCGTAGGGAGACCGAATCAGTGGTAGAAGCCCCGTGAGTCGTCAGCGATCTGGGAATCTGGTGGATGGATCGCTCTGTGGTGCTGGGCAGGTCGTGGCTTTTGACCTGCTCGCTCTCGTCGTCTGTGAGATTTGGGCGGCGGGAGGCCCGGACCAAGACTGCGATGTGCGGTCCGCGGCGAGGCCGCCGGGGTATAGCTGGACGCCGACACCGTCGCAACGGACATCAGTGAACGTGGGAAACGACCCGGTGTCGCCCTCCCCGGCCCGCGTCCTGCGGGTTGGGTGGGCAGGCGTGACGCCCGCTGTGGGCATCGGGGCGTGGCGGAGCCGCCGTAGTACTCCGAGCGCAGGAAAGCTGCGTGCATGGGGAAGGGCGGCAGCGTGATCAGCAGCGGGTCTGGTGGCGAAGAGTCGCTGAATAGCGGCGCCTTCGACGAGACGGCCCTGGTCGGGGCGGAGCGTCGAGTACTCGATCACCAGCGCAAGTTGCATCGATGGGCAAGGACCGAACCGGACAAGCGGTTCGGTGATCTGTTCAACTTGGTCTGCGACCAGGCCACGTTGGTGATGGCCTGGGAGCGGGTCTCCGGCAACCGGGGTGCCAAGACAGCCGGGGTGGATGCGGTCACCCGCCGCCACGTCGAGGAGGACATCGGGGTGCTGCCGTTCCTGGAGGAGTTGCGCTCCTCTTTGCGGGACGGCACGTTCACCGCGTTGCCGGTCCGGCAGGTGGTGATACCGAAGAAGAGCGGGAAGCTACGCTCGCTCGGCATCCCCACGCTGCGGGACAGGGTGGCGCAGATGGCCCTCAAGCTGATCTTGGAGCCGATCTTCGAGGCCGATTTCTACCCGCACAGCTACGGGTATCGGCCCGGACGACGGGCTCAGGATGCCATCGCCGAGATCCACAAGATGACCACTCAGGGCTATGAGTGGGTGGTCGAGGGGGACATCACCGCCTGCTTCGACAACGTCGACCATCAGGTCCTGATGGGCCTGGTTGCCGAGCGCGTCACCGATCGTAAAGTGCTGCGCCTGGTCCGTGGGTTTCTGCGGGCCGGCATCGTCGAACAGCACGGTGGGCTCGTGGCGAGCCTGACCGGCACGCCTCAGGGTGGGGTCGCTTCCCCGCTGCTGGCCAACATCTACCTGTCTGTCCTGGACCGGCACTTCCGGCAGGTCTGGGAACGGGACATGAGCCCGGCCTGGCGGCGGCAGCATCGCCGCCGCAAAGGGCTGCCGAACTACCGTCTGGTGCGTTTCGCCGATGACTTCGTCGTGCTCGTGCACGGCACCCGGTCCGACGCGGAACAGATCCGGGCGCAGGTCGGCGAGCTGTTGGGTCGACAGTTGAAGATGACCCTCTCGGTGGAGAAGACCCACATCACCCATATCGATGACGGGTTCGTGTTCCTGGGCTTCCGCATCCAGCGGCGGCGCCGGGGCGACGGCCGTCGGGTGGTGCTCACCATCCCGTCCAAGCAAGCACTGGCCGGGGTGATGCACAAGATCAAGCAGGCCACGAAGACCGGCACCTCGCGCACTTTGGGGCAGGTGCTGCGGAAGATCAACCCGATCCTGCGGGGTTGGGCTGCGTACTTCCGCTACGGCGCGTCCAAGAAGACCTTCTCCTACCTGGGCTGGTATGCCTGGTGGCGGATGATCTACTGGATCCGTCGTAAGCACCCGCACCTGACGTGGAAACAGGTCCGGCGGCGCTACTACGGCGCCGACCGGATCCAGGAGGACGGCCTGGTCCTCTACAACCCGGCGACGATGCGCGTGGAGCGCTACCGCTACCGCGGAACGCAGATCTCCACGCCGTTCAACATCGACGTGATCGACCCGGCGGGGGCTCGTTTCCGCCGGACCGGTCACGACGACGTCGAGTTCGTCGGGCGAGTCTCCGAACTGATCACCTGACCCATCGGGACACGTGGAGAGCCCGGTGCGGGGACAACCCGCACGCCGGGTTCGGCGGGCGGGGACGGGAAAACCGACAGCAGAAACGCTGCACGGCGTTCCGTCCCCGACCCAACAGATCCAGGCGTTGGACCGCACCCAGCCGATCTTGCCGATGCAACCCCATCTGATCGAGCGCCGCAGCCACGACTACGTGCGGCACGGCACCTCCACCCTGTTCGCCGCGCTGGAGATCGCGACCGGGCGGGTCACCGCCGCGCTCAAGCCCCGCCACCGCCGCCAGGAGTTCCTCGCGTTCCTCAAGCAGGTCGCCCGCGCCTACCCCACCCAGGAACTGCATCTGGTGATGGACAACTACGCCGCCCATAAGACCGCCGAGGTGCGGGCCTGGCTCGAGGCCAACCCGCGCATCACGGTGCACTTCACACCGACCCACGCGTCCTGGATGAACCTCGTCGAGGTCTGGTTCGGCATCGTCGAGCGCCAGGCCATCCGCCGCGGCGTCTTCAAGTCCGTCACCGACCTCAACGCCAAGATCCGCGCGTTCATCAACGCCTGGAACGACCGCTCCCACCCCTTCGTCTGGACCAAGACCACCGAGCAGGTCCTGGCGAAAGCCAACCCTCAGAGGACTTCAAAGACGAACCACTAGGACCACGGCCAAAGCTGGTCCCGCTCCCCACTCGCCGTGCAGCACGTCAGCTGCAGCGAGTCAAACCGACCAGAGGCGGCTGACACGCCTACGATCATCCTCAGCAGGCCCACACGCCGTCGGCTGCCATGCCCCAAATTCTCAAGGAGATGTCGGAAATGACATCTAATCCGACAGATCATTGAGAAACCGACAGGTTGGATGAGAACTTACAGCGGCCTTCGCGAGCTGGCCCGTTGCGTGGCCCGCGAGCCAGGGCTCCGGGTCGACCGGGGAGTAGAAGCCACCGGGGTGGACCTCGAGGTGGAGGTGCGGGCCCCTCGCGGCCCCGGTCGTTCCGACCGAGGCGACCTGCTGACCGGCGGCGACCCGGTCCCCGTCGTGCACGATTACGGATCCGTCGAGGAGGTGCGCGTACGCGGTCGCGACCTGCCGGCCGTCGATGACGTGGTGGTCGAGGACGAGGAGGTTCCCCGAGCGGGCGCTCCAGGACACGTCGTGGACCACGCCGTCCGCGGCTGCCAGGACAGGTGTCCCTGGTGGGGCGGCGTAGTCGACGCCCGCGTGCAGCAGTTGGGTGCCGAAGACCGGGTGGACTCGGTGACCGAACCCGGAGGTCCAGGTCCACGTGCCTGCGGGGAGCGGGAACACGACTCGTGTCGTGTCGTGGGGCGCAGCCGCGACCGGGCTCGGGCCGGCGGCCGTGGCGGGCGGACTGGGGGAGTGCTTGGTCAGGGCCACGAGGATCGCCTCGGCGACCGGCTCATAGGCGGCATATCGGTCCGGGGATGCGGATACCTCGACGGACTGCGCGGCGGCACCCTTCGGCAGTGAGTCCCACTGCGGGATGTCGAGCAGCCCGCGGGGCGAGCCGTGGTTGGGGCCGTCAGGTCCGCCGTAGAACGCCGCGGCCTGGTAGGCGGGGTCCATGAGCTCGTTGACCGAGCCCCATCCGGCGGCGGGTCGCATCTGGAAGAGCCCGAGCGAGTCGTGGTCCGAGGCGTCGCTGTCATTCGGGTAATCCGCCGACACGGGGTAGGCGGTGGAGTTGGCGAGCATGCGCAGCCGGGACTCCGTCAGGGCCGCCATCAGGCCAACGACGATCCCATCCTGGCCGACGCCGTCGATCGCCGAGCCGACCTCGACGATCGTCGCCGCGCGTCGGCCCACAGGCTGCGGCGGTGCTCGTCGTGAGCAGCATCAGGACGACGGCGACCGCTGTCGGTCCGAGGAGCACCGTGGCGATACATCCACCCAGTAGCCAGCGCACACCTCAGCCCTCCCAGGTCTCGCCGAGCCGCCCGAGCCGCAGGAGGGCGCACGCGTGAACCCAGAGGCGGTGTGACGCCGAGCGCACACGCGGCTGGAGCAAGCCGAATCGAATGACACGGCTGTCGTTCGCTTGTCAAGACACTACACCTAGTGTCTGACATGTGCGCGGCAGCTAGATGTAGTAATTGGTCGGCGCCGTCGTCGTGCCGCGAGAGGAGCTGCCGGGCAGAGCGCTGCGTATGCGTTGCCACCGGATCTGACGAGTCGCACGAAGTAGTACGAGCGCCATGCGCGTCCCACCCGGTTGACGGGTCGCGGACGGGTTCATCGAGAGAGAGCGGCGACGAGAACATCCACACGTGCGAGCGGTAGGAGTCAGCGCGCCTTGACCTCGGGCCGACGTCTAGCGGTGTCAGCGTGGTGGCCCGCATCGCCACAGGTCAGACGGCAACTCGTGCAACGCCGCCCAGCAACGCCGCAGGTCAGCGTCCATTTCGTGCAACGCACCCCCAGCGCTCTCTCAGAGCACCCGCCCCGCTGCACGTTTACTGCACGGATTGGTACGCTGAGGTACGTCCAGCGACGTCTGGATACGGGACTCGCGAACTCCCTCGCGAGCCTCCCACCAGCCAGAATCCTGACTGCCAGGCAGCACCCGCTCCACCCGGAACCTCACACGGAGAAGTACTTAGCTTCTGGGTCTCGGACGACGAATGCGTCGGTCGGTGGCGCTGTCATATCTCTCGGACATGCGTCACCAACAGACGATGTCGGCAGTCAGGGCCGATTCAGGAGCGCAGTGTGCGCGATCGCTGCCGCGACGGGGCTACAACCGCGTGCTGGACCGTCTCGACCTGCGCGATACGGAGCCGGCAGTGGAGCTGTGACAGTGCCGTGGTGACCAGGTCGGTGGAGCTGGCATCAACGGTGCGGTGACTGCCACGTGCGGGGCACCGATCTGGCCGAGCCCTTTGTCCGGCAGCGTGGTCAGCCACGCGTCGGCGTCGGGCACCGCGGCCTGCCGGGTCTACGCCTGCCGCATCTCAGTTATCGCCAGCGCGGAGTCCCACGCGAGCCGGCTCTTCGCCTCCCCGCGTCCGGTGCGCACGCGGTAGGACGCCCAGCGGGCGTACGAGCCGTCGGCGCGCCGGGCGAGCACGGGCACCGCGCGTACCCGCACGCCCTCGCGGGGGATCTCCTCGCCCGGGAACGTGAGCGGCGTCGGCCGCAGGGTGATTCCGGCCGCGAGCAGCGGCTCGCCGTCGCGCAGCATCGCGCCCTTGCGGAGCAAGACCTGACCGGCGCGCGATGCGATCGGCACCAGCGGGATCCAGCTCGCGGGCACCCGAGACTGGAGGCGGTAGACGCGCTCCTCGGGGCTGAGGCCCGCGGGCCACGGGTCGGGCGCGGGCTGCGGCTCGGCCGACCGTTCACGCGGGTCGCCGCTGCGGCCCTGGACGGTCTGCTCGATCGCCCATGCCATGTTCGCCTGTTCGTCGCGGAGGAAGAGCACCTCCTCGAGCGGGGTGCCGCTGATCGTCCCGGCCGCGGTGGGCGGCAACAGGACGCCCGGGAGCGCGCCGCCACTGGCGGCCGCGACCTTGAACATGGTGAAGCGGGGGTCGTCGAGCTCGCCGACCTCGACCGTCTCGCCGAAGTCGTCGGTCAGCTCGACGCTCCCGATGCGGTTCAGGCCGCCGAGGAGCGCGTCGACCGGCACGACGAGCCAGTCGTCGCCCGACGACATCGCGAACTCCGCCAGGGCGAGCTTCGCGAGGTCGTGCGGTTGCGCCTCGATCGCGCCGAGGTCGATGGCGCCGTCCTCGAGCTGCCAGTAGCGGTCGGCGGGCATGCCCGGGTAGCGCAGCGGGGTCGCGAGTACCGTCGCGGTCGACTCGACCGACGTGCCGTCGGGCGCGCCCTCCGGCGACCCGACGACGGCATCGGGCACCCACTCCAGGTCGCTCCACCGCACCTCGGCCGAGCCGAACTGGGTGCCTCGCGCGACGACCGCCTGGCGGCCCTCGCCGAACCGCAGCGCGAACCGGTACTCGAGCCGCTCCGTCGACCACGCACCGCCTGAGTCGGGCGCGCCGAACAGCCACGCCAGCCACTCCTGCAGCACGAGCCGCACCGCGCCCGGGTCGTCGGCGCCGGCGAGCCAGTCCGGCTCCGTGGGTGCGAGACCCACGAGCTCCTCGGCGACCGAGACGCCGTCGGCCACCTGCCCCGCGAGCAGCGACAGGAGCCGGGGTGCCTGGGGATCGAGTCTCGCCTCGGGGGCGTCCGGTTCCGGGTCGAGCGCGATCGGGTGTCTCGTCAGCAGCGCCGCGACGACGTCGCCGGCGCCGGCGTCCTCGAGCAGGTCCGCGAGCTGGCGGCCCGCCTCGGCGCGCTGGCGCAGGCCGCGCTCGAACGCGAGGGCCGGCACGTCCTGCACCAGCTCCTCGAGCACCGAGCCCGCGCGCCACGGTCGCCACGGCGCGCCCTGAGGGGAATCGACGGTCGTGTCGTCGAGCGGCGCCCACGCCGTCGGCGGCAGTGCCGACGACCGCACCCGCACGCTCACGACCGAGCCCGCGTCCTCGCCAATGAGTTCACCCACCTGCCATTGACGGCCGAGCATCCAGGCAGGGTCGGCGATGCGCGCCTCGGTACCGGGCCTCGGATCGCCTGTGGTCGAGTCGGGCTCCAGCCGGACCATCGCCGGCGGGTCGACGATCTGCAGCTTCCCGGCGAGGCTTGCGAGCTCGACGCTGTCGATGGTGCTCGCGACGAGCTTGATCGGCTCGGCCATCAGTCCACCTCCGAGAGGAACGGCGCCAGCTTGGGATCCCATGCGACGGCGGCGAGCTCTTCGAACCCGAGGCCCTTCCTGGCCTGCAGCCACGGGCTCGCGACGTAAATCGCGGGCAGCACCGCCGCGTCACCCGGCACATGCTCGAGCGTCACGAGCCGCGCCTTGGCGAGGTCGACAGCGTCGAGCACCGTCTGCACGACCGAGTCGGTCGTCCAGCGCCGGCCGTCGGGCGAGATCGCCGAGAGCAGCACCTGCGGCGCGCGTGCCGACGCCTGCCGGGCGCTGACGGCGAGTCCGGTCGCGGACCGCGCCGCGCGCAGCGCCGTCTCGGGTGCCCGAGGGTCGAACGCCTTCACGTCGGGCTGGAACGGGAGCGCCTCGACCCAGGCCTCGATCGCGAGGCCCGCGAGCGGCCCGGCGACGTCGTCGGCGTCGGGCGGTAGCTCGACGACGAGGTGCGTGGCCGTCGAGTCGGGCCACGGCACGTCGTCGGCGAGGGCGCCCGCGAGCCAGCGGTCGGTGCCCGGCGCCGGCCCGGTCCCGGTGCGCTCCGTGAGCTGTACGGCGGTGATGTCGACGCGCCGACCGAGCGCCCCGCCGACGAGCTGCGCCTCGGCGAGGGCGGCCATGCCGTCGAGGACGGTCGCGTGGTCGCGCACGAACGCGTGCAGGCGCGCCCGGCTCGGCGCCGCGAACGCCGGGTCGGCGACCGCCTGCGCGAACGCGTCGGGCTCGCCGGCCGCCGCCGCGGGCGGGCTGAGCAGCGGCAGCAGACGGAAGCCGTCGCCGAGCACCGCCTCGGCCGTCGACTGGGCGGCGTCGCAGAGCTCCTCGGGACCGGGCGGCTCGGCGCCGGCGGGCCGCGGGGCACGGACGCCGTCGAGCGCGGCGCGCGCCTGCCCGAGTCGCGACGCCGCGGCCTGCCACGCACCCCACGCCCACGCGACGTTGCCGACGAGGTCGGGGTCCGAAGGCGGCGCGGTGGGCACGCCGAACGCCTCAAGCGGCCGCACGGCCGCGGCGATCGCGGGCGCGGCGGCCGGTTCGACAGCGAGCGTGGCCGGATCGAGCGCGCCGATCACGCCGGCGCCCGAGTCGAGGGCGTCCTGGAACGCGCCGAGCAGCCGGTCGACACGCTCGAGCAGCTCGTCGGTGTCGACGGCGCGCTGTGCGGGCGCACTGACACGCACGAGCGCCGACGGCCCGAGGCGGGTCGAGCGGGCGATCACCGTACGCAACGACTGCGCGAGCGCGACCACGTGCCAGAGCGGCTGCTGCCGGGCCGGCCACCCGTCACCGCGCTCGGCGGCGATCGGGGCGTCGCCGAGGGCCGGCATCGCCGCACGGATCATCCGCTCGACGGCCGCCGGGTCGTCGGCGTAGACAAGGTCGAGCGCGGCCAGGCCGGAGGCCTCCAGCGTGTGCTGTGTGCCACCGGCCTCGGCGACGACGACATCGGCCGGGTCACCGAGCCGCCGTGCGGCCCAGGCCTCGAGCCGCGGGTCGGCGATCGCGCGCGGGCGCGTCGCCGACCACCCGGTCGCCCCTCGCGGCACGACGACGATCGCGGCCTGCGAGAGCTGCCGGCTCGGCGCACGGACGCCAAGCACGTCGAGCTGCGGGTCGAGACTCGCCCCGCTGCCCATGGCGTCCAAGGCGGCCGACGCCCGCGCCGCGTTGCCCGAGGCGTACTGCACGACCGACTCCGCGAGCAGCGCGTCGGAGAGCGCGTCGAGGGTCTCGGAGGTCGCCATTAGCGCCGCCACGACCAGGGCCCACTCGTCGTCGCCGACGGCCGGCCAGGTCTCGACGAACACGCTCTTCGGCCGGGCGGCGAGCTTCGCGCGGAGCGGCGGCTGCGGCCCCGAGAGCGACGCGACCGGGAACTGGCGCAGCAGCGACACGCCGTCCACGACATCGGCGACCGCGGCGCGCGCCTGCGCCCGCTCGGCGTCGGTGTCGACCGCCGCGAGCTCGTTGCCCAGCTCGTCGGTCGCCATCGGCGCGAGCTCACGCAGCGTGAGCTGGAACCGCGCAGCCTGCGTGCCCGCCAGCCCGCGCTCGATCTGGTAGCCCAGGAGTGCACCGATCGGCTGGCCGCCGTGCACGCCCTCAAGCACACGCCGCAGGTCGGCGCCGCGCCGGCTGGTGAGATCGATCGCGAACGGGTGGGCGCCGTCCTTCGCGCCGATGTTCGACCGGTGCGCGCTCGCGAGCACGCCCGCCGCGACGGCGTGCGCGGTGCTCGGCGCGTGGATCCAGCCCTCGGGCTCCCCGCGCTCGGCCGTCAGGCGCAGGTCCTCGACGTACCCGAAGGCGCCGAGTGTGAGGCCGGTGGGGTTCGCCACGGCGAGAGTCGCCCGGCGTGATGAGGCGAGCGCCGTGGCCCAGGCGTCGGCCCGGTGCGAGGCGACGTCGAGGGCGTGCGCGACCGCGGTCTGGCGTTCGCCGATCGGCGCGGCAGCGAGCGCGTCCATGGCCGCGCGCACCTCGGCCCGCACACCGAGCCAGTCCAGCAGGCCGGCGATCGCGTGCGAACCGATCCAGTTCGCGTGCGCGTCGTCGCCGAGGTCGAGGGCGACCTGTGCGAGCGACGTGCGCGCCTCGGCGACCGGCTCGATCGCCGCGATCGACAGTTGCTCGGCGGGCTGGCCGTCGACGTGCACCACGGCGCGCACCGACTGGGCCGCCGCGAAGAACCGTGCCGAGACCGCGCCGGCGTCGCGCCCGTCGCCTTCGACCTGGCCCTCCGGGCGATCAAGGCTCGCGCGGACGAGCTGCACGACGTCGGGTGGGAGCTCGAGCCGCTCGAGCAGCGGCGAGACGAACTCGTCGGGCGCGACCCGTAGCCGCACGCGCTTCACGTCGTCCCAGGCGAGGACGAGCAGGGCCTGCAGCACGCTGTCGACCTGCGGCGTGCGGTCGGCGAGGATCTCCGTCACGACGGGCGCATCGCGCTCCGACACGAACGGCAGGTTGATGGTGCGCGTCTGGTCGTGCAGCGACGCGGGCAGCACAAGCCGGGCCGCGTGTGCTGAGTACTGCGCCAGCACGGCTCGCCTCAGCAGCATCTCGGCATCGACCGAGGCACCCGCGCCGGTCGCCGCGGCGAACAGCGCGAGGTCCGGCCCGTCGACTGCGGGCCGGGCCCGCACGCCGACGGCCTCGGGGCTCGTGCCGAGCAGGTCGAGCAGGGCCTCGTCGGTCACCGAGTCGCCGGGGCGTACGCGGGGGAGCGTCGCCGCCCGGTCGATCCAGCGGCGGAGGGTGCGGCGGATTACCGCCACGAGCGATGCGGTCGGGTCGCCGTCGCGCGGGCTCCATGCGTCGAGGTCGGCAACCGGCAGCACGCCGTACGGCTGCGCGCCCACGCGGATAGCGGGCGCCGGGCCTGCGCCCCGCACGTGGTCGCGGTGTAGGCGCCGCGCCGACTCGATCGTCGCGGGAGTGACGCCCGGCACCTCGGCGTCGTCCAGCCGCTGCAGCACGGGCTCCCAGGTCGCGAACCACAGTGCGGTGTTCGCCGAGCGCTCAGCCGCGTCGGTGCCCGATCGCGGGGCGGCCGGGTCGAGGAGGTGCTCGATCGCGACCGGGTCGAGCCCGAGCACGGCCGCGAGGGCGCTGGCGTCGGCGCCCGGCTGCGGGGCGTCGATCGGCGGCTCGCCGGGGGCGTCCGACGCGCGGTACGGCGACCGCTCGGCGTCGGCGTTGTTCGTCGGCGTGCCCGGGGCGAGGAGGCCGAATCCGTCGCTGAACCGGTGGCTCAGCAGCAGGTCGGCGAGCTCGGCCGCGTTTTCGTCCTCGGACGCGCTGCCGCGCACGCCGACAACGACGAGCCGGTCGACGACCTGCGTGCCCGTGGGCAGCGTGAGCTCGACGCCGAGGCCGGCGGCCTTCGCGGCGTCGAAGTCGGCGATCCATTCCGAGCCCGTCGGCAGGGTGAGGCCCTCCGCCGCGTTCGCGACGTCGTCGAGGTTCGAGAGCGCGACGGGGGAGATGGGGATGTCCCGTGCCACCGTCTCGCCGCGAGCCGTGACCGGCGCTGACCCCCGGGGGAACGCACGCACGACGAACCGGTCGGGCAGGCAGCGGGCGACCGTGCCGCGCGTGACCTCCTCCGGGGTGTCCGGGAACACCGGCGCGCCGCCGGCGCCGCCGCGCTCGGCGAGGTTCGTGGGCGTGGTGGCCTGCGCGACCCAGCCGGCGCGCCGGGCCCCGGCCGCGGTGACAAGGTCGCCCCACGCGGCGGGATCGGCCTCGTCCGCCCACCGTCGGGTCCAGTAGGCGCGGCCCGCGGCCGTCTCCTCCGGCGTGACGGCGCGCAGCAGCGCGTCGACGTGCACCTCGTCGGGCGTGATCCGCACGCGCAGCGTCGACGTGCCCGGCTTGAGCTTCGTCTCGACGCGGACCGGCAGCAGGACGAGCGGCACCTCGGGTGCCGCGTCGCACGGGTCGACCCGGTCGCGCAGCGCATCGATGACGGTGGCGATGCCGAGGTCGACGCGTCCGAGCTCGGCGAACGGCAGCCGCCCGCCCGAGGCGACGAGCGTGCGCCGTTCCTCGGCGAGCCGAGCGACCTCGGCTCGTGCGGCGGCGAGCTCCGCGGGGATCTCGAGGGGCATGTCTACGCTCCCGTCACGACGAGGTCGGTCGCCTCGAAGGCGACTCGGGTCGGGTGGTGCAGCTGGTCGAGCGCGAAGGCGGCGCCGTCCGGCTTCGCGCTACGCAAGTGGTCGGGCGAGTTCGGCGCCGCCTGTTCGCCGCCGGGCAGCTCGAAGCGCGTCGCGCTCGGGTGCTCGGCGATGACGATCCACCAGCCGGGTCCGTCGAGCTCCTCGACCGACAGGTCGACGCCGACAAGCGCGATGTCGGGCTCCAGGTGCTCGGCGAACAGCACGGTCGCGGTCTGCTGCGGGCTGCCGGGCGCCTCGAACACGGGATCCTCGGGCGTGCCCTGGTTGCGGATGGCCTGGATCACGAGGTCGGGGAACCGGTGCACGAGCTCGCTGCGCACGACGATCACCGCGCGGCCGAGCCGGTCGTCTCCGTTGTCAGGGGCGGCCACGCCACCGACCGCGACGTGCCGGCCGAGGCGCGTGTGCGAGAACGCGTGGATGGGCGTCAGCACCTCGTCGTGCTGGGGGCTCCAGAACCGGTGGAAGTACGTGCCGCGGCGGTCGGTGGGGTAGCCGCGCCAGAGCAGCTCGCGCCCGAACTCGTCGCTGAGGCCGACGAGGAACGCCTCCATGAACTCGTCGTTCGTGGAGAGGACCGTCACGAAGTCGGAGTCGGGCAGGAGTCCCAGGCCCGGCACCAGCCAGTCGCGGTCGTAGTCGTCGAGCGCGCGGTACATGGGCCTGTCGAACCGTGGGGCCGCCATGACGGGCGCGATGAACGGATTCAGCCGCCACCGCGCGGCGAGCCGGCCCGAGAGCCGGAGCCGCCCGTCGAGCGACTGCCGCACGGTGACGCGCGGGTCGAGCGCGGCAATCAGCTGTGCCGAGGTGACGCTCAGCCGGTCGCGGTGCGGCACGGGCGCGATCTGGAGCAGCCCGCCCGGGTCGACGAGCACGGTCATCGCCTCGCGGATCTCGGCGAGCTGGATGCCGCCGATGGACTCGACCACCGGCGCGAGCTTGCGATCGGCCTGCGCGCCCAGGGTGCCGAGCGCCTCGGTGCGCTCCCGGCCCTGCGCCTGCCCGATCCTCGTCAGCTCGCCGACGTCGATGCGCCTGCCCTGGCGGGCGAAGCGGTCGGGCCGGACGTCGATGCGGTCGATGCCGTCGGGGCGGGCCCGGCCCTCCCCGGGGGCCACCGGGCGCCGCGGCTCGACGCGGCCGGGCAGTCTGCCCGGGCGCACCGGGCGTACCGGTCCGCCGCCCGGCGACCGGACCGGCCCGAGCCGGTCGATCAGACCGTCGTTGATCCGCACCGCCGCCTCCTGCAGCTCGGCACCGATGCGGGTGCCCGACGCCGGCTCCGCGAGCCCGAGGCCGGCGATCACGGGCCCGAGCCGCTCGGCGCGCACCGCCTCGAGCGCGGGGATCGTCGACCGTCGCAGCATCCGTTCGCCCCAGCGCTCGGTGAACACACGACCCGGGTCGAACGTCGTGTCGATCGCGCCCCAGCGCTCGGGACGGGTGAGGTGGCTCGCGAGCCCGCCGAGCTCGAGCTTCGACGTCGCCGTCTCGAGCCGCGCGAGCACCGCTTCCGGCGCGAGGTCGAGTGCCTCCGCGACCGCCGCGCGGTCGAACGTGCGCAGCACGTCGGCCGAGATCGCGGCCACGCCCTCGGGGTTTGCATAGACGCGCGTGAAGTCGCGCAGTCCTGAGCCGTCCGCCACGAGCCGGCCCGCGCGCTGCCGGGTTCCGACGTCCGCCCGCCGCACGAGCGGCCCGCCCGGCCGCGTGACACGTCGGAACGCGCCGAGTTTCACGGTCGATGGCGTCGCGCTGCGGTCGACGGCGGCCGAGAGCGTAGTACCGGCGGTGAGCGTGACGCGCGTCGACAGCGGGGCGACGACCTGCACGAGGCGGTCGATCGCGAGCGCGTCGACGCGCGCGTGCAGCCGCGACGCGAGCAGCTCGGCGAGCTGCGCGAGCGCGATCGCGCGGTTCGCGGCCTCGACCTCGCCGAGCTGCGCCCACGCCGACTGCATGAGCGGCTCCTGGTCCTTCTGCACGACGCGCGTGCCGACGCCCGCGACGATGCGCGCGACCGGCCGCAGGTTGAGTTCGGCGAACCAGTCCGCGTCCTCGTCGCCCGTCACGGACGCCACGCCGCGGTGCAGCTTCGCGTAGATGCGGGGGCCCACGATCGGCAGGTCGGGGATCTCCGGGGTCTGTCCGTCGCCCCTGGCCGCGCGCTCGATGACGCCGGGGCGGTCGAGCTCCTGCCGAAGGTCCTTGGTGAGCGCGTCCGGCCACGTCGCGGTCTCGGCGACGGCCTGCTCCGGCGAACCTGGTGGCGACGGCGAGAACAGTGCGCACCGGAGCACCTGCTTGCCGCCGGGCTCGTCGGCGTCGAGCGCACGCAGTGGCTTGCCGGGGATCGACGTGTCGACGAATCGCCGGCCGACCTCGTACGGCGCGACGACGCCCTGCAGCCGTAGCGCGAGCTCCTTGAAGTCGCCGTCGGGCCCGGTCGTGAACTCCCACCGGTCGAACGCGGGCAGACGCACCGGGTCGTCGGAGCCGGGACCCCACGCCGGGTCGAGCGTGCCGCCCGTCAGCCCGAGCCCGCTGCGCACGCCCGCGTCGGTCGTGGGCACGAGTGCGGCGACGTACGTGGTGCCGTCGCGCAGCACACGCGGCGAGATGATGCGTGACAGGTTGACCGGCGCGTGCGCGGGGGAGAGGCGCACCTCGAGCGGCTTGTCGGCGGCGACGTTGCGCGACGCCTGCGCGTGCGCCCACAAGTGCGACTGGGCGAGGTCGGGCAGCTCGTCGAGTGGCGCGTGCAGCACCGGCAAGGACCTGCCCGGCGGGATCGCCTCCCACTCGACGAGCTCGCGCGGCACGACGACGAGCGCGAGCCACGGCCGCATGGGCGCCCCGGCAGCCGCCGCGGGGCTGAAGGCCCACGGCACCTCCGGGCGGTCGAACTCGATGTGCGCCAGCACCGTCTCCTCGGCGGTCGCAGTGCCCGGCGTGGGGTACCGGCGGATCACCTGCGCGGCGTCGAGCGCGCGCACGTCGCCGGGGCCGAACAGCGTGACCGTGAGCGACGCCGTCTCGCTGCCGCCGTCGCTGTCGGCGAGCGGCACCGTGATCGTCGAGGTGGACCGGATCGCCCCGGCTGCCGGCGGCAGGGCCGCCGCTCCGAGCCCGCCGAGCGCGGACGCCACGAACTGCAGCTGTTCGAGCGCCACCTCACTCTCGACGTACTCCTCGTCGGGCGAGAGGTCGAGCCTCCACGCGTCGCGCACGACGTTCGTGCCGGTGACCGTGGCGGCGAGCGGCGCAACGACGCTCTTCGCCACGGCGTCGATGTCGGCCATGTCAGCTCCTCACCATGAGTCGGGTGGTCGGGACGCCGGCCGCCGCGGCGGCGTCGGCGACCAGCGCCGCCTCGCTAGAGCTCAGCGCCCCGAACGCCGCGAGCACTCCCGGCCCCGAGACCACCGAGGTGGACGAGAGCAGGTCGGCGGCGCTCACTGCGTCCGCGACCAGGGATGCCCCATGCGGCGCGACCTTCACCGGGTCGTCAGGCGGTGTGACGGGCAGATACGGGTTGCCGCGCTGCTCGAAGGCGCGCCCCGCGACCGACGTGCCGGCGAACGCCGTCGAGACGGCCTCGAAGGCGCCGAGAAAATCTGTGAGCACGAGCCGGTCCGCGGGGTTGCGGACGTACGTGTGGTAGACGACGTCAGCGTCGACGGATGCTCCCGCCTTCGGCGTCGTGGCCGCGGCCATCCGGCAACCGCCGAGGAGGTCCTCGAAGCCCGAGCGGGCAAGCAGCTGCTCGCCCTCGAGGTCGAAGTAGTGGCCGGGCGCGAACGCGGTGCGAGCCTCGCTGACGGCGGCGAGTTGGCCGGCCGACGTCGTCGGGTCGCCGATCGTGACCATGGCGGCCTTGACGGGGGACTCGCCGATATGGCTGATCTTCACGCCGAGCGGCACCACAGACTGCACGACTTCCAGCGCGGCGAGCGGGTGTGCCATCCGGCCGGGCACGTCGTCGACCTCGGCGAGGGTCACGAGCTGCGCGGCGTGGTCGGGCAGCTCGGCCTTCCAGGCGTCGTCCTCGCGCATCGCCTCGGCAACGAGCTTGAGGGCGTCGACCTTCGGTGCGATGGGCCGGGGCCGCTCGCCCCACTCGATCGGACCGAGGTCTTCGTCGAACGTGGGCAGGAACCAGACGTCGATCCGCACTTGGCCCTGGAGCCGGTAGGGGGTGGTCCCCTCGAGCGAGCCCTTGAACTGCACGGACGCGAAGGAGCAACCAAAGACCTCGATCTCGACGCCCACGTCGATCGAGACCTTGAACAGGAACCGCGGTGACCAGACGAAGATCATGTCGAGCTGTAGCCACGCGTGCGCGCTCGCGATCGCGAAGTCGGCCCACAAGTCGCCGCGCACGCCGAGCTGCACGCTGCCGGCGGTGAGCGCGAAGTACGCCTTGATCTGGATCTTCAGGACCTTGACCGGCGAGATGTCGATCGTCACGCGCTCGAGGTCCTTCAGGCGCGGCTTCTGGCCGGTGAGCTTGTCGTACTCGGGGTGGTAGCCGCCGATCGAGAGCTCGAACGCGCCGCCCCCGGTCCAGCCGATATAGAGGCCGAGGTCGCCCGAGATCTTGATCTCGCCGATCTTCGAGTCACGCATCCGCGCGTACAGCTCGAGGTGGTCCTCGGTGACCGCGACGTACACGTCGGCGCGGATGTCGGTGATCGGCTTCTCCTTGGTCGGCACCCGCACACGGAGCGACCCGAGGACGACGAACATGAAGTCGGGCAGCGCGAGCACCACACCGACCTTGATCTCGACGAACTTGGCCTGCGAGCCCCAGCCGAGCTCGGCGATGGGCCCGAACACGAACGCGCCCTCGCGCGGCGGGAAGACGTGCGCGACCTTTTCGAGCAGCTGCGGCGCCTCGGCGACAGGATCGTCGGGGAACAGCATCTTGTCGATGACATGCGTCTTCATGCCCTCGCGCAGCGCCTCGAGATCGATGCCCCGGTCGAGGGCGATGATGCCGCCGACGCCGTTCAGGGTGAAGCCGAAGCTCAGCTCGATCGGCGTCGGGAAGCGCACGCCCATGACCAGCACGAGCGAGAACGGGTCGGGGGAGAGCACGACGATCGCGTACACGCCGACCTTGAGGATCTCGAGCTGCACGACGCCGCCGAACTCGACGCGCTTGAACTTCGTGCCGTCGGGAGCGGTGTACTCGCGCTCGACCCGCTGGATGAACCCGCCACCGGTGACCGGGCCGGCCTTGATCCGCAGGCCGATCTGGTCGGGCCAGCGGGGCGTGACGGGCAGGTCGGCGAACATCACATGGTGGTCGGCGACGCCGTCCATGTCGACGACGAACCCGGAGCCTACGACCTGCATACCGACCGCGTCACCGAGCTTCGCCGCGACCGACGTGGTCAGCTCGACGCCGGTGGCCTCACGCTCGGGGTTGCGCAGGATCCCGAGGGCGACCTCGCGGAGCTCAACGCCGGGGAACGAGAACCGCACCGGCAGCACGGCGCGCTCGTTGCCGCGCCCGTCGCCGAGGTAGAACCCCTGCGCCGTGTCGAGCGAGACGGCCGTGTGGCTGGTCGTTTTCGGGTCCGACGAGCCCGGCATGACCTTCTTGAGCAGCGGGTCGTTCGTGATGCCCGGCTCAAGCAGCGTGCGCAGCCGGATCCCGAGGATCGCGACGTCGCCGCGGAACCACTTGCCGTTCCGTTCGATCAACTCCGGCTTCTCGGCCTCGATCGGATTGGCGACGTCCTGGTCGCTGAACTGGAGGAACGCCTCGAACTTCACCTGGTCGAGCTTCATCGCCCCGAGGTTCGCGGTCGGCAGGTCGTCGAGCAGCGCCACGAGCACGAACTTGCCCCCGGTGCGGTCGAGCGTGAGGATCTCGCCGAGCTTGCCGACGAGGTCGTCGACCCCGAGGACGCTCGAGCCGAAAGCGTTCAGCAGGTTCCCCGTGCCTTCGCCGAGGTCCTTCCACGGCTGCACCCACGGATTCCATAGGTCCATGAGCCCGTCACGGACGTCCGTGTCGAGCTCGCCGTTCGCCTTCTTCGCGACCTCTTCGGCGATGATCGTGTACGCCTGGTCCATCGCCGCGAGCGCGGTGCCGATGCGTACCGCCACGCGACCGGCGACGTCAAGGTTGAAATCGTCGTCCTGCAGGTCGGTGATCGACTGCTCGACGTTCGTCTTGATCGTCTTGGTCTGGTTCTCGATGCGCTTCGCGATCGCCTGGACGATCGGTTTGGCCGCCTCGATGTCAGCCTTCAGCTGGTCGAACCGGTCCTTGATCTCGCCTGCGGAGAAGCTCGTCACGAGCGACTCGAGGAAAGACCCCGTGTCCTTGAACGTGGTGCCAGAGAGCGCGCCGAGGCGCGAGTTACCGAACGACTCGATCCCCCTGACGAAACCGGTGCCGATATCCGTCATGGATCGCCCTCCCTCGTGTCCAGGCGTCGGCGCGTCCGCGGGCCGCCTCCCGTTCCTGTGGTGCCACGAACCCCGTCATCTCGCCGGCGTCCCGGATTGTCGGACTCGTGCGACCAATGCACGATTCCTTGAATTCCCGGCATCGCCATCGACCGGCGGCAAATTCAACGGTAGGCCCCGTCCACTCGGCGGGCGAGCCGGCCATGGGGTGAACTCCCGGCGTGCCGGGCCGACGGCGTGATTGGGGTCCGACGGCGGGTGCACTCGATGGTGTTCCGGCGTTCTTCAAGGATGAAGCCATCGGTAAGGCCGGTCATGGCTATCAGGCCTTGGCGG
Source organism: uncultured Actinomycetota bacterium (assembly GCA_963850545.1). GTDB lineage: Bacteria > Actinomycetota > Actinomycetes > Actinomycetales > Cellulomonadaceae > Promicromonospora. Next base: position 841,198 of record CAWKLP010000001.1, read on the forward strand.
AAGCGCTCTTCATCGAGGACGCCTGGGTCGTTTATCTCCAGGATCAGGGTGAGAGAGTCGTCAGGGTTAGCCGGCGATTCCGCGGGGGTACATCGTCGTCACGAGAAGGTTCGATCCAGATCTACCTCGACGTCACCGTGGCTGGTTTGAGAGCATGGTGCTGCACAGGGACGGCGCCGCCGGCGCCGCTGGCCTGGGGTTGAACACCGCCACCCCATCGCCGACCCGTAGCCCGTCTGCGATGCCGCGCGGACGGATGATGACGCCGTCGACGCCGATCGGGGCGAGGTCGACATGTCGTTCAGGCAGGCCTCGTGGTGTTGTCGAGACGGGCGGCGGGCAGGCCACGCCGGCCCTGGACAGTAAGCCGGACGGCCGCGTGCTCTCCGAGGAACTCCCGGGCGTGCTTGGTTAGCGGGATCCGCTTCACCCAGAGACCATCGGCGGGCTCTTCGTCGGCCAGCGGCTCACCGGAAGGAACGTAGTCTCGGAGCGGCATGGTCAGCTCTGACTGCCAGACCGCCCACGCCGTGAGCTGGCCGTCCCGGTCACCGATGTCGACCACCAGTGTGCCGTCGAAGTCGGGGGTCTGCTCAAGATGGTCCTGGAAGTCGAAGATCCCGTCAGGCTGCCGCAGGGACAGGAGGCGGAGGTCCAGCTTGTAGCGTGACGTCTCCGCCGACTGCGGACGCAGTTCCGAGATCAGGAACGTCGTGACCAGAGGCTGTGGCCGGTCGCTGTCGTCTGCCGGCGGCTCGAGCACCACGGGGCAATTGTGCGCGGCGACCTGTTGGTGCATCAAGATCGGCAGGCCGCGGACCGCGAGCTCGACCTCGGCCTGCCAGATGACGTCGTCGCCACTGCTGTCAGGCAGCCGTATGCCGACCAGGTCGGCAGTCACCTCGAGGTCGCCCAGCAGGAACCGGCGGAGGTTTTGGTAGCCCTCCTCGGAGTTCACGATGCCGTAACGACCGGAGTGGCTGCGGTGCACGAAGGCGAACCGGGCCCCCGGGACGTAGGCGTTCTCGATTTGCACCAGCCCGTCGCTCTTCGCACCGACAGCCAGGGACGACAACCCGTGGGCCACGTCGTAGTCCCCGGGGTTCGTACCGATCAAGGTGAAGATCCGATCGTTCGGGAACACATCTTCGGGCACCTCGCGAGAGTCCCAGCCCTCCAGGACTGGACTGGGCTGTCCTGGGTGGAGATAGGCCCACATGCGCTCAGGACCGAAGATATCGGCGCCGTTGATCCCCAGCAGGTCGCGCGCTTTCTCGAAGAGCCCGAAGCCGATGTCGAACTCAATGCCGCCGTGCGGCGTGGCGTAGGTGAAGAGCCGGTCGACGTACTCGGTGGCGATCGGGTGATCCCGACGTTGACCGTCGACGCCACGCCGCTCGGGAATCACCTTCTGGATCAGACACCTGCAAATGAGGCCACCCATCGAGTGCGCCACGAGGAACACGCGCGGGGCACCCCGGGTCTTGCGCTGCACCAGCTCGATCAGGTCCAGCAGGCTCTCGGCGGCGCGCTCGAGGCTGTACTTTTGCGGCCTTTCCCCGAAGGTGGAAGCGGACACGTCGTAGAAGCGATGGATCCAGATGGACGCCGGCTCTACTGACCCGTCCTCCTGGGCAGCGAGCCACGCCGACTGGCTTCCCTTGACCTTCAGGTCGTAGCCGTGATCGAGCATCAACCGCAACAGCGGGCTCTCGAACTGGTAGAAGGTCGGCTCCCCCCGCGCCCCGACCCGCACATGAGTCGACCCGACGTTGAACCCGGAGAACGGGTCGTCGGCCTGGGTGTCGATGCCGGACTGTCCACCGGCGAACCCACGGACATAGATGATGGGCAGCCGCTCGGCCATCGCGCTACCTCCCCGTCGCACCTGCCGACCGGTGCCGGCAGGCACGCAACAGCATGCCGCAGATCCCTCCCTCCTACCCGCCGGATCGAAGTGGTCGACGTCCAGGACGTTTGCGTGGTAGGGGGTCTTCAGGTTCCCCTTGACAGTCAAGACGTGCGCCCTAGCGGCAGGGATCTGCGACAAGGTGACGACATGGGTGTGCAGAGCGTCCAGGGTCAGGACGGCGCCCTTCAGGGCGAGCAGGTCCAGCAGGGCACGGGCGGCAATGATCTCGCCGCCCGTGGCATCGATGCCGACCTGGGCGGCCACCATCTCGGCGGCGTGGTCGAACGCCGAGGCAAGGAACGACTTCGTGGCGCCCTCTTTGCAGGCCCGCGCCGACTTCCCGTCGATCGTGTACACGCGTAACCCGTCGACCACCGCGGCCTTCGTGGATGCCCAGGAGCAAAGGATCTGGCCCTGCAGGCCTGCATTCCAGCTTGGCGAACAGGCGACAGAACGTCGACTCGTCCGCCGCGCCGCGGGTCATACCCAGCCGGGCCTGGCGTCCTTGCCGGCATCGTCGGCCCACTCCGCGATCGCGGTGAACATCTGGGCGTTCGTCAGGACCGCGCATACCGCCAACGCGACCAACCCAGCCGCGCTGTGCCGCCGCCCACGCCGCGCACGCGGGTTTGGCGGCGTGCCCAACAGATCGACCAGGAGCACATCTGTCGCGACGGGTTTGGACGAGACGGGCTTGGACGTAGACAACGTGTGCGAGACGATGGCATCGCGGGGCGGGAGCCATCATCGGGCGCTCCGAACAGTTTTCGCGCTGACACCGTGGTGCGTCCTCCTGGACGAGGTCACAGTCGACGAGCAGGACGGCGAGTCTGCAGCCATTTTCGTCATCTTGACCCGGAACGGGCCACAGGTGGCGTCCGCCGTGGTTGACCGACGGACGCTCCACATGACCCAGGCGCAGCTCTCGGCGTGCGGCGCTTTGAGGACCTCCGTGGACATGTACCGGTTCGTCGCCTCAACGGTTCTCACTGCGCTGGCAAATGCGACAGGTGAATGCCGTCGAGACCGTCGGCACGAGCCGGGGGATCACGCGGTGGTGGACAATCGGCCGTCGATTCGCGATGCCCGCAGCGACTGGATGCCTCCTAATGACCGGCCGCCTCAGCGCAGTGTGCGCCCTTGCCGACCTCGCTTGGGTGTCGAACGCGGCGCTCTGGCAAAGCCAGGCGAACTGTGCCATGCATGATCCGAGAGCAGGAGAAGGTCAACTTCTCGATGGATCGAGCATGTCGGCCCTGTTTTCAAGAGTAGGCACCCGGCGTTGCGACGCGCTCGACTTGGCTGAGTGGCCTTGCTCGTTGGGGTTGAGACCTGGAGGCCTGAGCCGTCCTTGGGGCTCAAACTGAGGGTGCCTGATCAGGAGGTGCCGTCGTCCGAGTCGACGTACGGAGCCTTGGCTCGTTGGACTCATCCTCAGCGAAGCGCAGACGGCGGATAACGTCCCAGCGCTTGACGAGCATCGCGGCGGCCGCCGAGCCAAACGGCGAGTCGGGCGGATCAGGGTCTGGCTGTTGCGAGAGCCAGTCTTGAACCCTTTGCCGATCGGCTTGGTGAACAGTGAGGTCGGTGAGGTCGGCAAGAGTCGACTCAAGCGTCGCGTCGGGCCGGGTAGCCGCCGCGTCGACCAGTTCCGTCGCAAAGGCGGGCATCGACTGGTGCACGGCCGCCACGAAGCATGCCGCGGTCCGCTCGGTCGCCAGCCTGGCGCCGCCGCCTAACGGCGGGGACATGGCCAGCAGTAGCTTGCAGATGTTGACGAACCGCTTGACCTGCCTTGGCGTACCGGCCAGCAAGGGGCTGAGCGTCTCAATGAACGCGAGCTCGGCTGGCGTGATCGTGAACTGCTGCGCGTCGCGGTCGAGCCAGGGCCCGTGTACAGCCAGCATCGTGGCAGCGGCATCCAGCTCGCTGGAACTTGCCGTCAGGGTCTTGCCGGGCTGTTCGATGCCTGCTCCGCCGGGCGCTGCGACGGTAGGAAGCAGGAGCCCGCGCAACATCCGGTGTCTTCCGTGCTCGTCGAGCGAATCCACCCAGAACGGGAGCTGGAAGATCTTCTCCAGGTAGTCCGTGGGCGTCGGCGCCCCACCGTTGGGAGGCGGCTCTTTCTTGAGGTCGGATGGCGGCTCGTTCTTCAGGAGGGGGAGCGCGCTCGTCAGGGCCTCAGTTAGCCACCTCGTATCGACGGCAACCACCACGACGAACAGCGGGAAGGCGAGGAGCAGATGGACGGCTTCGAGCACCTCGACGACGCGAGGGGGAGGGCAGCGGTCGAGGTCGTCGATGTAGAGAACGATTCGGTTGGGAGGGCCATCGGGGCCTTGTGCCTCATCGCTGCCGTTGTACTCCGCCACGAGGCTGGATAGCGTCCTGAGGTCGTCGCTGATCGTGGACACGATACCGAGCCTTTTGCGGTAGTCGTCGCTCGCGATCCGGGCGGACAGATAGTCCTTGTAGACCGTGCCGGGAGTTAGGCGGGCGGCCATATCGTCAAGGTCAGCTCTTCGCGATTGTGCGCGCCTCGCTCGCTCCCGTTCGACCTCGATCTTCTTCCGGGTGGCATCGACGTCCGTCTCTTTGGCGGTACGCGCCTCTTCCGCGACCCTTATCAAGTTCGACAGCTCGTCCGTGACCTTCTGCTCGGCTTTATCGGCTGCCTTCCGCTGGTCTTCGAGGAAGGCTGTCGTGGCGCGCAAGACGGGAACTAAAGCGGCCGCGCCCGCGCCCAACACAGCTATCACAGCCGTGGGGAACTCGATGCTGCACAGATCGAAGACTACGACGATGGCGGGGACGAGCAGTGTGGCGAGCAGGACCCAGATGGTGCGGCGCCAGTCCCAATACTCGCGTTGCTTCCAGACAGGCACATCGGTCGCCACCTTAAGCTGGTGCGCCGCCTCGACGGCCTCAGCTACGTCCGGTCCGAGCTGTGTGGCGATCTCCTTCACCAGGATGCCTGTTGCGGTCGTTCGCGCGCGCCCTTCAAGGGCCGTGCGGACGACTGCAGGACCCAGAGCGGCGGCTTGTTGCCTGGCGCTCGTCACCCGGTCTGCGGCCGTCTGCAACTCTGCGGCCTGGCGCTTCTCCTTGACCAGCAGGTCGGCGATTGCCGTCTCAGCGCGCAGCCGCCCTAAAAGGTTAGCGTCCTCCGTTGCTTGCTGCTCCAGCCGTCGGCGACCCAGCTCGGTCAGCTTTGCGCGTGCCGCGGGCGTCAGCTCGTCGAAGATGCGAGAGAGCAGGGCGGCCCACAGATCCGTCTCGACATACTGCCACGCGTTGAAGTCGATTGGCGCGACTTTGGACCAGATCTCCTGCGCCCCAGAGTCGTCCGTGGCCAATGTAGTCAACTGGCTGACTCGCTGTCGGATCTTGGCCATCAGGAAGCTCTTGCCACTGCCCCAGGTGCCGAACAAGCCGATCGCGAGAGGGGGAACCAGCGCCTTGGAGGCGATGAGGTAGGCGAAGGCGTCCGCCTCCGGGCTGACCCCAATGAAGTCTGAGCCTGGGTCGGGTGCGTCGTTCGAGAACGACGCCATCGTGGCGGGGCGGCGGGGGAAGCGCCGGGCCAGCCACTGTCCGATCTGCTCACCCGCCGTCGTAGCGCTTGACAGGTCGATCGAATCAGCACCCAGGTCTTCTGGGTCGACGCTGTCCAGGGATGGTGCGATGTCGCTGAATTCGACGACCAATGCGGTGGCGCTGATCCCGAATCTGGTGAGGCCCGGCTGCAGTCGATCGGGCCATTGTGATTGTGGCTGGCTAAGGAGACTGGCCAGTACGTGCAGGACCTGGACCATGCCGGTGGCCCGGCGCCCGGCGTCGTCCATGATCCGCGAGACGTCGGGGGACCAATCGCCGACATCCGGCCCGCGCGCTGCGGCGGCCGCCGAGTGGAGAGCTTTCTCGTCGAGCACCCGGCGGTCGTCCGGCAGCACATCCCGGGCAGTTAGGCCGAAATGAGCGAGGAACTGCCAGACATCACCCTTTTTGTCGGGATGCGCAAGGAGAAGCCCGACGAAGAGGTCATCGGAGGTGACGGGGCGACGGTCACCGTTGAGCGCTGCACATCCACTGGCCCACAGGAGCGCCTTGTTTACTGACTGCGACCACTTTGGAGCCGTGGGGGACTGGGTCATCATTTCCGCCTCTCGGAACGGACGCGCCCGATCTTTACAATGTGTTCTCGCCGTCGGTATCTGTCAACCGCGCCTCACGGACCTTGTCTCCCGGACTACGCGAGTCCCTCGCTTGAGGTCTTGTCGCCCCGTGAGCGTGGCAGGCTGGATCCTGAGGTGGCTGGATCGTCGTCATCGACGGGCCGTCAAGGTGCGCCGTCCCTGCCGCGTAGCCTCGCTGATGCGAGGATGAAACCGTGTTATGGGACTCCGGTTGTCCGGACCTACGACCATCGCGGCTCTCCGTCGACGGTGCGACCTGTGCCGCCAACACATGACCAGGCGCACGGCGGTCCGGCGTCCTAACGTTCGGCCATGACTATGCGCTCGTCCATCGCGGTTCTGCTGGTGTGGTGGATCGCGGCGAGCCTGGTTTCGATCTTGGCCTGAGTGGCTTCACGCGGACAGCGGCAGCTCCGGTGCGCGTTCAGGCATGGCTGCCCGCCGCGCTGCACGCCCGCTGAGTCCTAACGCAAGGGCCAAGCCCGGGTGATCTCCTGTCGGCCTTGCTGCACGACGGGGTGTCCCACTGAGACTGGTCACCACTATGGCGGATGCGCAGAACGATGACACGGCGTGATCACTGGTCCGGGCGAGTCGCATAGTTCACCCATTCAGGCCCGCTGGCACCGACTACGATGGAAGTGCACGCCCCAAGATTCAACTACTGGGTAACCGAGTTTGACAGGGGTTCGCATGTTTAATTACTCGAACACGAACGACATGGTTGTCGAGTCCGGCGACAGCACCGATTTCGAGCCCAACCAGGGCTTACGGTCCGTTCTGGGAGACGTCGTTCTGGGAGACGTCGTTGCACCAACCCAAGGCCGACCCGCGATCGCCGAGCACGACCTAACCAGCTGGGAGATCTACGAGGATCAACTCAGCTATCACGGTGCACTTGAGATGGACCTACCCGTGGCCAAGGTCGATGCCAAGCTCGACCGCCGGGTACTCATCCGGGATGTGATGCGGTACGCCACGGTCGACGTCGATGGCGTCGAACAAGACTATGGTGTCGCAATCCGGCTGGTCGTGACGGTGGCGGCAGAAACACTCGACGCGGCTCTAACGATTCCCATTGTGGCTGCCAATGCCGAGCTCGGAAGGTTGTCTGCCGCCGCACGATTGCGTGTTATCGGTTTCAGGAGCAACAAGGTTGGCGACCTGCTACCGGACTTCGCGACGCTAGACGTCGGGAACTACGGCAAGTACACGGCGTCAACTGACGCGATTCGCGGCTACATCAGTAAGAACGCGGATGCGATCGTTCCAGTACTACTCCGAACAGCCAGTCGACCCGATGACAAAGATTCGCGCATGCTCGTGACTACTGCAACGTCTAGGGCGTTGCGTGCCGTTGCGAACCGTGAGTCCCTTGATGCGCTACTGCGGTCAATCGCAGACCGGTGGCCCGAGTACTCCGCCGCCGTCACAGAGGAGTACGCCTACCTTGCTCCCGGCATCAAACGAGGTGACCAGCCGACCAAGGAACAGGCCGAGGGGGCGCGAGAGTGGATGGCCTGGCTTTGATCGTACCGAGGAACTCCGGTACTGCCATCCTCTATGTCGACCAGAATCGCACGGAGACCCCAGCTCAGATCTCTAGCCTCGATTCTTCACCTGGTGAGTAGCCCGGCCTGAGCGGTTCGTCTGATTTGGCGGTTGGCCGTGTTTGGCAGCGTTTCGCTATCGCGTGTCGCTGCGTGCGCCGGTTCCGGCCGGGGATCGTGCGGTGGCTCCGTTCTGGGGCTCGTGGGAACAGTGGCGGGCTGGTCAGGTCACGGCCGTCAGGTTCGTGAGGCGGTGCCAGGCGGTCGTGATCGCGTCGGTGTGCGGGTGGTCGCGGTCGAAGCGGAGCCACCGTGTGCGGGCGTGGTGGGCCAGGCGGGCGGGCAGGGAGTAGACGAGCTCGCGCATCGTTGCTGGTTCGGCTTTCGCGAGGATCTGGTGGTCGGCGAAGACGAGCAGCCGGGTCCAGACGTCGAGGTCGCCGGCGATGCCGGTCAGCAGGACCCAGGCGGTGTTGCTTGCCGTCCCGACATCGCCGCTATCCTGAACGAGCGCACGACGGTCGTCGTGCGCATCGGCGAGGAGCCCCACCTGGGCCGCCTGTCGTGTCGGCCGTCCTCGGCCGGCGACTTTGAAGCCCAATCCGGTCCCAAGTCCCAGGGAAGTCCCAGCCGCCCACGACTGGCGATAAACCCCCAGGTCAGGACTGGTATGCACAGTTCAACGTCTGAGCGGCGCATGTTCGGGTGCGAGCGTCGCGCTGCGGCTGGGGTGCACATGAAAGGCCGTTTCCCGAAAAGGAAACGGCCTTTCGCGGGCGGCAACCCGGAAATCATTTGGCGCGGTTGCGCCTGCCGCACGGCACCAACCATAGGCGGTCGATCGACATCCTCCAGACACGCCACGCCACGCTTCGCGCGGCGTCGACGATCCCTGTTCCTGCCTCCAGCTAGGCACCACGCCGCCTTGGGAGGCGGTGCGTGACCGGTACGAGGTGACACGCCGCCTCAACGTCGGGCTACGCCGTGGTCTCTCGTCGGAGAAACCGGTGGCCTATGACATGCCAGAGCGTTGCGACGCCGGAGCGATCGGTGTGAGTGTTTCGAGGATTGTCGCGGTGCGCGGGTCGATCTCGGTGTTCGGCTCGATGTAGTGCTTCCGGGTGATCTCCGTGGACGTGTGGCCCAGGAGCTGGGCGGCCAGGTCCGCGCCGGCAGCACGCTCGACCGTCGTCGCGACCGTTCGCCGGAACGAGTGCGGCGTCACCCCACTGATCCCCGCAGCGGCCAGGACGTCCCTGAGGCGCCGTCGGATGTTGTTCGTCGTCAACGGTGTCCCGTTACGGGTGCGGAAGATCAGCGTGTCCGAAGGCTGCCCCGCTAGGTGGATCAGCCGGTCACGAAGGGCCTCAGCAGTATACGACGGGATCGCGATCCGCCGCTGGGAGGTGCGGGTCTTGGGGTGCGGCTGCCGATACGTTGGCTTGCCCTTCGGTGACACGATCGTGCCCGAGACCCTCAACGTGGCCGGACTGGTTGTCAGGTCGACATCACACCGCCGCAGCGCCAGGACCTCCCCGATGCGCAGGGAGGAGCCGAGCATGACTTCGATGATCACCTCAAGCTGCCCGTCCGGCCGAGGCCCCGGAACCTTCAAGTCCCGGCGCCAGGTGCGGGCCGCGGCTCGGATGGCTTGGATCTGCTCCAGTGTCAGGGCGGTGGCCTGCGTGACGGGGCGCTTGAGGCGTTTGGTGCCGGTCACGGGGTTCTTCTCGATCGCCTCATACCGGTGCGCCAGGCCCAGGGCGAGGTTGAGGACGACCTTGGCGTGCTTCGCCCGGGAGTAGGACTGCTTCGCGAGGGTGCGCAGGAACCGGTCGACCTTGCTGATCGTGATCTCTCGCAGCACGAAGTGTTCGAACACCGGCAAAACCAATGTCCGCATGTCCCGCTCATACAGGTCCCGGGTGCCCTGGGCGAGGTCGGTGTCGAGCTCGAGGTCTTCCAACCAGACGCGGACCAGGTCGCCGAACGGGCTGTGTGGGTGCAGATCACCCACACCGGTGGTGCGGGCACGGTGGGCGAGTTTGACCTTCAAGTCCTGCTCCGCCGTCTCCGAGCCCGTGCTGGTGGCCTCCACCGGACGCAGGACGCCGTCCTGGTCCCGAAACCTTGCCCGCGCGGTCCACGACCGCGGACCGTTCTGGGTGAGGTTGATGCTGCCGAACGTCCCGATCGGAATCCGTGACCTAACCACCACACATCACCGCCCGGGTGACCATGGGCGCGGTGGGCCGCGGGGGCTTGCAGGGGAGGGGCATGTACCCGTCCGGAGCTTGTGGACTGCCCAACCTGGTAGGACACGATGGAACCCGAACGAACCTTGGTGCGGGGGAGGGACCACCTGCGTCGGAGCGCTCAAAGTGGAGAGTAAATGGAGAGTGGTTCAAGTCTCAGAAACCCTTCAGGCCCGGGATTCGTTGGAATCCCGGGCCTGATCTGTCGGGCTGACAGGATTTGAACCTGCGACCCCTTGACCCCCAGTCAAGTGCGCTACCAAGCTGCGCCACAGCCCGCGGCGTTCCGAGCATGCTCGACACTACCGGTTTTGGCCCCTTGGGGCCGACGGAAATACTACCCCACCTCTGGCCTGGTGCCCGACCACGGGCTGTCCGAGCCACCACTCACGCCGCGGATCACAGCTTCCCGCGCGGACAGCTCGTCGGTGTCGGTCGGGTTGCTGTGAGTGGACGTTGTCTACTGTCAGCAACCAACCCGGCGGGTGTGCTCATTTCCTGAAGCGTTTGGGACGAGACCGGTCGCCGGATCGTCCGCACGTCGGCGCAGACCACGCAGATAGGGTTGACGCCGTGCATCACTCACCGGCCGACGGCGTCCGACGTATCGACTACTTGCCCTGGGAGTACGACCCGACGTCCCCGGAGGCCGAGGCGCAGGCGGCACGTCAGCTGGAGCTGGCCGCCGACGGAGCGCAGTTCGGCGAAGGCGTCTTCGTCGCCCAGAATGCTGCGGTCTTCTGCGATCGGCTCATCATCGGCGACCGCAGCTACATCGGCGCGCTCGCCTACGTCACGGGCGACCTGACAATCGGCGCGGACTGCTCGATCAACCCCTACGCCGTGGTCCGCGGCGAGATCCGGATGGGGGACGGCGTTCGGATCGGTGCGCACAGCTCCATCCTCGGCTTCAACCACCGCATGTCCAACGATCTGCCGATCCACAAGCAGGGCACCTGGAGCAAGGGCATCACGCTCGGGGACGACGTGTGGATCGGCTCGAACGCCACGATCCTCGACGGCGTCACGGTCGGCGACCACGTCATCATCGGTGCCTCCGCGGTTGTCACGAAGGACGTACCCGCCTGGGCCGTCGTCGCGGGCAACCCGGCGCGCGTCATCCGCGACCGTCGCGCGGAGACCAAGGCCACCCAGGAACACGATCTTGAGGCAGAGCTGCAGACATTCGCCGCGCGAGCCCGCGAACAGGCCGGCGACCTGCTGGCCCGCTGCTTCGAGGACGGCCGTTTCGTCGACCGCCCCTCCGCCGTCGTGGGGGCGCTCGAGCCGGCCATCCGCCCGTGGGCGGACGCCGTCGAGATCGCAGACCTCCTGCTCGGCACTCCACCACCGGGATTCGACGCCCCGGACCTGATCCGGCGGCTCACCGCCCGGCAGGACCCGGCGACCGGGCTCATCCCGGCGGCCGACATCTCCGACCACGGTCTGGCGCAACCGCTCCAGGCGGACGAGCCCCTTGCCCCCGCGGACGGCAGCGCGAGCTATCACATCCTCAGCGTCGGCTACGCGGTCCGGCTGCTCGGCGGGCGCCTCCCGTACCCCGTCCGCGCGGTGCACGAGCTGAGCGAGCGGGAGGCCATCGCCTCTCTCGAAGCGCGCGACTGGGGTGCTCAGGCCTGGGGGAGCGGCGCCGCCGTCGACGCGCTCGCCACCGCGTGCGCCCTCAACATCGCCGACTTCTCCGAGGAGCTCGGTGACGGCGCCGCCGGCCCGGTCTACGGGCTCATGGGCTGGCTGTCCGCACGGGCGAACCCCGAGACGGGCCTGTGGGGCACACCGCAGCCCGTGCCCGCGCCGCGCTGGCTGCAGGCCGTGAACGGGTTCTACCGGCTGACCCGCGGCTCGTACGCCCAGTTCGGGCTGCCGCTGCCCTATCCCGAAGCCGCGATCGACACGGTGCTGGAGCACGCGAGCGATCCGGACCTCGCCACCCCCGAGGGATACACCGCCTGCAACATCCTCGACATCGTCCATCCCCTCTGGCTGGCCGCCAAGCAGACCGGGCACCGGCGAATCGAGGGCGCGGCATGGGCCCAGGACCAGCTGCAGCAGGCGCTCCAGAACTGGTCGGACGGCGAGGGCTTCCCCTTCGCCCCCCACAGCGCCGGGCCCGACGGAGTTGCCGGGCTCCAGGGAACCGAGATGTGGCTGAGCATCGTCTGGCTCCTGGCCGACTACCTCGGCCTCTCCGACGCCGTGGGCTACCGCCCGCGCGGCGTGCACAGCCCGGACCCGCTGGTCCGCCTCGCGCCCATCTAGCTCCGGCCTGCGTCAGGGTCCGCCGCGGCAGGACCCTCCGCGGCAGAGCCCGACGCCGCAGGACTCGCCGTGGACCCGCGGACGACGAGCCGCGTGGCGAGCTCCTCACGCGGCGCCTCGCGGGGCGGATCGGCGCTGATCCGCAGCAGCATCCGCAGCGCGGCCGCGCCCATCTCGGCGATGGGCTGATGCACGGTGGTCAGCGCCGGGCTGACCCACTGCGCTTCCGGCAGGTCGTCGAAACCGACCACGCTCACGTCGTCGGGGATCCGGAGCCCGAGGGCGGCCGCGGCGTCGTACACGCCGAGTGCGATCGTGTCGGAACAGGCGAAGACCGCAGTGGGCACCGGGCTGCCCCGCAGCAGCTCCGTGGCCAGCTCGGCGGCGCTCACGCGCTGCCATCCGGTGTGCACCACCCGGCTTTCCGGCAGCTTGAGGCCGGCCTGCGTGACGGCGGACCGGAACCCGTCGAGCCGGGCCTGGCTGTACAGATGCGTGCGCCGTCCGGCGAGCACGGCGAGGTGCCGGTGACCGAGCGTGAGTAAGTGCTCCGCCGCCGCCCGACCGCCGGCCCAGTTCGCGGCCCCCACGCTGGCGACGGCGCTCGGCGGCTGGGTGACGGGATCGAGCAGCACGATCGGCACGTGGGCGGCGGCCAGCGTTGCGAGCTGTTCGCTCGTGGTGTCGACCAGCGCGAGCACGGCGCCGCGCAGCCGGCGGGCGAGCAGCCGGGTGAGCCAGGCGTCGTCGGGCGGCCGGGCAACGGAGACGACGATGTCGACCCCTGCCCCCTCGGCGGCGCGTTCGACACCGCTGAGCGCACGGTTCGCCCAGTTGCCCTCGACGCCGCTGAGCACGAGGTCGACGAACGGGGACCGCCCGCCGCGCGCCGGCGCGCCTCGCCCGGAGCGGCCGCGGTACCCGAGCTCCGCGACGATCTGCATGACGCGCGCACGGGTCTCGGTGGAGACGTCCGACCGACCGCTCAGGACCTTCGAGACGGTGGGCACCGTCGTGCCAGCCGCTCTCGCGACGTCCGCAAGCGTGGTCCGACGAGTATCCGGCATGCGTGCGACGCTAGCCGCAGCGCCAGAAGTTGCGCAACTATTTGCCCCTTGAACTCGCGGGACACGTCATGTATCAAAGGGGAGCAACGTCGCAGATGCCAGAATGTTGCGCAACTCTGGGAGAGCAGGACATGACAACTTCGAAGACGAAGCAAGCGCTGATCGTGCGCGGAGGATGGGACGGGCACCAGCCCGTCGAGACCACCGACTCGTTCCTACCCTTCCTGGGCGAGCACGGGTACGACGTGCGCATCGAGGACGAGACGACCGTCTACACGGACTCCGAGTACATGGCCGGCGTCGACGTCGTCATCCAGACCAACACGATGAATACGATCGCCGGTGACGAGCTGCGCGGGCTCATCGCCGCTGTGCAGGGCGGCGCAGGTCTCGCCGGATGGCACGGCGGGATTGCCGACTCCTACCGGAACAGCTCGGAGTACCTCCAGCTGATCGGCGGGCAGTTCGCGGCCCACCCGGCCAAGGCCGCCCCGGACGAGCTGGCGGGCGACGCGACCGACAACTTCGTGCGCTACACGGTCGACATCGTTTCCGAGCGGGCCGACCACCCGATCGTCGCGGGCATCACGGACTTCGAGCTGACGACCGAGCAGTACTGGGTGCTGTCCGACGACTACAACGACGTGCTTGCGACCACGACGCTCGCCGCCCGCGACTTCGACCCCTGGCACCGGCCGATCACGTGCCCGGCCGTCTGGACCCGGCAGTGGGGCGAGGGCCGCGTCTTCGTGTCGACGCCGGGCCACAACCTTGCCGTCGTCGACGATCCGAACGTCCGCACCATCATCGAGAGGGGCATCCTGTGGGCCAGCCGCTGAGGATCGGAATCGTCGGGGTCGGGGCGATCTCCGGCCAGTACCTGTCCACGTTCGAGCGGCTCGAAGCCGTGCGGCTCGTCGCGGTCGCCGACCTCGACGCGGCCCGCGCGGCGTCGGTCGCCGCGGAGCAGGGCGTGCGCGCGCTGACCGTCGGCGAGCTGATCACGGACCCCGAGGTCGATCTGGTGCTGAACCTGACGATCCCGGCCGCCCACGCCGAGATCGCCCTGAAGGCGATCGCCGCCGGCAAGGCCGTGTACGGCGAGAAGCCGCTCGCGGCCACGCTCGACGACGCCCGCACCGTGCTCGAGGCGGGCCGCGCGGCCGGGGTGCGGGTGGGCTGCGCGCCGGACACCGTGCTCGGCACGGGCGTGCAGACCGCGCGGAAGGCCATCGACGACGGCGCGATCGGGGAGCCGATCGCGGCGACCGCGACCATGATGACGCCCGGCCACGAGCGCTGGCACCCGAACCCCGACTTCTACTACCAGCCGGGCGGCGGCCCGCTGCTGGACATGGGCCCGTACTACGTGACCGCACTGGTCACGCTACTCGGCCCGGTCGCATCCGTCGTCGGCGTTGCGAGCCATACCCGGGAGACGCGCGTGATCGGGTCCGGTCCCCGGGCGGGGGAGGTCGTCCCGGTCGACGTCGACACGCACGTCACCGGGGTGCTCCGGCACGAGTCCGGCGCGCTGTCGACCCTCGTGATGAGCTTCGACTCGGTAGCCACCCGGGCGTCGAACATCGAGGTCCACGGCCAGACCGGCTCGCTCGTGGTCCCCGATCCGAACGGGTTCGACGGCGACGTGCAGCTGCACGAGCTCGGCGGCTCGTGGGAGACCCTGCCGCCGAGCGCGGGCTACCGGGACGCGGGCCGCGGGTACGGCATCGCCGATCTCGCGACCACGCCACCCGGCGTCCCCGCGCGTGCCGACGGCGATCTCGCATACCACGTGCTCGACATCATGACCGCGCTGCTCGCGGCCGCCGACAGCGGCAGGACGGTCACCGTCGAGAGCAGGTGCGACCGGCCGGCGGCCGTCCCGCTGTCGGACGCGCCGCAGTGAGCCCCTGACCCCGCCAGGGGCTCACTGGCCGGCTCAGCCGACCCGGGCGAGCCGGAAGGACTGCGTGGCCGCACCGGTGCAGGGCTGCTGGGTGAGCCGGGTCCCGTTGGCCCCGGTCGCCGAGCCGAGCGTCAGGCACGACCCGCTGTGCCGGGCGGTGAAGCTGAGGCCGCCGCTCGTCGCCGTCGGCCGCCACTGCTGGTTGGTGCCGCCCACGTAGGACCAGAGATGGACCGGGGCCCCGTTCGCGACGGCGCCCGGGCCGCCGTCGACGTCCCAGACCTTGCCGGCGTGCTGGTTGAGCACCTGGTAGTAGCCGTCAGTGGTGGGCGTGAAGCGCCAGCGCTGGTTGGCCTGGGCGGCGTCGCCGCAGGTCCACTGCTGCAGGCCGGTGCCGTCGGTGGTGCCCCAGCCGACGGCGTCGAGGCACTTGCCGCTTGCCGACGACGTCACCTGGTACCAGGAGGCCGGGTCCGGGTCGGCGGGGGTCGTGGTCGACTGGGGGTCCCACCTGTACGTGGCGACGGCCCGGCCGGGCAGGGTATGGGTGAGGGAGCGGCCCTCGTCGGTGATCGAGAAGGTCCGGCTCCCGGACGAGGCGTTCACGACGAACGCGACGCGGGTGCCGTCGGGGTTCTGGAAGACGACGTTCTGCAGCCCGCCGGACTGCTCGCTGGTCGAGCCGATGCGGCGGGCGCCGGCGTCGACGAACTTGCTGAGGTGGCCCAGCACGTAGAACTCGGCGTTGCGGGTGACCGTGCCGCCCGCGATCTCGACCACTCCGTTGCAGCGGGTGGTGCAGTGGCCCTGGTGCGGTCCACCGTTCTGGTCGAGCGCGAGGTTCCAGTTGATGACCGTCTCGCCGCCGTTGCGCATGTTCCGCACCACGAGGTTCTCCGCGTGCCACACCAGCGTGTCGCCGAAGGTGTTCGCCGCGTTGTCGCTGTCCGTGCCGGAGCACTCGGTGAAGTAGACGCGCTTGCCGGCCGACACGACCTGGGCCTGCGCCTCGGGGGAGCCGCCGTAGCAGTGGAAAGCGGCGCCGACGACGCGCGAGATCCCCGCCGTGCCCGCGAAGACGTCCAGCGGGTAGTCCGGCCGGTCCCAGTTGTGGTCGTAGGCGAAGATCTGCGTGCCCAGCCCGGCGCTGGTCAGCCGGGCGTCGAGCACCCGGAAGAACTCCGCCTGCTGGGCGGCGGACATGCTCATGGAGGGGTAGCTCGTGGCGAACAGCGGCTCGTTCTGGACCGTGAGGTCGCTGAGCGTCACACCCTGCTGCGCGTACGCCTGGATCGTCCGCACCAGGTAGTCGGCGTACTCGTCGTAGTTCTCGGCGCGCAGGCTGCCGCCGTTCAGCGAGCCGCCCGTCTTCATCCACGCCGGCGGGGACCACGGGCTGCCCATGAACCGGATGCCGGGGTTGATCGTGAGCGCCTGCTTCAGGACGGGCAGGATCTCCTGCTGGTCGCGGGCGATGCTGAACTGCCCCTGCGTGTCCTCGTAGGTGTAGAAGCCACCCGAGTTGAAGTCGGTGCTGCCGAGCGGCTGGCGCAGGTAGTTGAGGCCGATGCCGTCGCCCGCGCGCGAGAACAGCGACCGCAGCAGGCTGTCGCGGGTCGAGGCGGGCAGGTCGTTGATCAGCGAGGCGGAGGCCTCGGTGACGGAGGCGCCGGCGCCGGTGAAGCGCTGGGCGACCTGGCCCGGGTCCACGCGGATGTCGACGGCCTGCGGGCTGCTGTTGAAGGGCACGTCTCCGCCGTCGGCCAGCTTGCGGCTGCCATCAGCGGTGGTGACCCAGACGTGGGCACTGGTCGGAGCGGCGGCGGCCGGTCCTGCGGCCGGACCGATCCCGGCGGCGCCGACGGCCAGGATGCTCAGCGTGGCGAGCGACAGCCGGACGGACCCGGTGCGGGTGGTGCGCGTCATTGCGACTCCCTCGATGGGTGGGTTTTGCGGCGATCGTACTCCTACTTACCGAGTGCTCGGTAGGTAGTGGATCCCCGTACGGTGCCCCTCAGGGGTGCGGGGTGCCGCGCGGGTTGTCGCGCGGGCTGACGCCGGCAGGTCCGTAGACTCGCTCGGATGACACGAGAAGCCGGGGGACCCAGGGTGCGACGTCCTCCCGCGGAGCGTCGCGCGGAGATCCTGCGCATCGCCATGGAGACGTTCGCGGAACGCGGCTACCAGAGCGCGTCGCTCGCCGAGATCGCGGACCGGGTCGGGCTGACGCAGGCCGGCGTCCTGCACTACTTCTCGTCCAAGGCGGGCCTGCTCACCGGCGTGCTCGACCTGCGGGACTCGACGGACATCGAGGAGCTCGGTAGCGAGCGCCCCCGTGGCCTGGCGTTCCTGCGCCATCTGGTCGAGACCACGCGGCGCAACACCGGGCGCGAGGGGATCGTGCGGCTCTACACCGTGCTCGCGGCGGAGAGCGTGACCGCGAAGCATCCCGCACAGGACTGGTTCCGCGACCGCTACCAGGGGCTGCGCGTCCTCGTCGTCGAGGCGCTCGACGAGGCGCAGGCCGCGGGGGAGGTGGCGGCGGACGTCGACACCGGGACGGCCGCCCGAGTGATCATCGCGACCATGGACGGCCTGCAGCTCCAGTGGCTGCTGGAGCCCGGCTCGGTCGACATGGCCGAGGCCACCGAGATGGCGATAGTCCGGCTGATCGGCCGCGACCTGCCCCCGGCGGCTACGCACTGACCGGGCCCACGAGCTCGCTGTCGTAGGCGTCGCGCACCTCCGCCACGTCGACGTCGGCGTCCAGGACGAGCGGGAGGTTGCGCCGCCGCTCCTCGTCGACCTCCTCGGCGATCGCGTCGTACACGGGACCCCAGGCATCCAGGTCGCGGGACGCCACCTCGTCCCCGAACGCGTACTCGTCGGGGGCCGTCACGCCCGGCGGCATGGCGGGCACGGCGCCCGACGGCGGCGGCGCCGAACAGGCAGCCATGAGCCCGGTGACCAGGACGGCGGTCGCGACCCAGGCAGCGCGAGGCGCCGGGAGCAAGGGTCGAGACGTCATCGGCCCAGCGTGCCGGGTCGGGATGAACACGAGGTCGGCGGAGGGCCGTCGCAGGACCGGTCCTAGAAGCCGGAGTTGCCGCCCAGGCGGTTGAGGACGAAGCCCATGTCGTTGAGCAGCCCGGCCGTTCCGGACCCCGACACCGTCGTGTTCGCGAACGTCGCGCTCCCCGCTGCGTGGAGCTCGATGCCGTAGGTGCCCGAGCCGGTGATGGAGACGCGGTCGAAGCTCACCTGCTGGATCGACTTCTGCCACGACATGAGGACTCCCGCGTAGGTGCTGCCCTCGATGGTCATGTCGCGCACCACGATGGGCGCGTCGATGGCGTGCACGTCGGCGTAGATCCACAGCGCGCCGAGCTCGGCCGGCCAGTTGGGCTCGCGGCTGCCCGTCCGGGTGAGCGTGTTGCGCTGCACCGTCGTGGTGCCCGTGAACGGCACCCCGAAGCGGGTGCTGATCGCGATGCCCGCCGCCGCGTTGACGGTGTCGGCGACGAGGTTGTCCTCGACGCGGTTGCCGCCCCCGCCCCCGTAGACGGCCAGGCCGTTGGCCAGGGCCGGCGCCTGAACGGTGTTGAACGAGAACACGCTGCCGCTCACGGCGGCGCCGTCCGACCACATCGCCAGCGAGTCGTCGCCGGTGTTCCGGAACGTCGACTGGGTCACCTGCGTGTTGGTCACGCCCGAGCGGAGGTTCACGCCGTCGGCGTAGGTGTCGCGGACGCGCAGGCCGATCGCGAGCACGTCCCGGGAGCCCGGCCGCACCCACAGCCCCACCTTCGTGTGCTGCATCCAGATGTTCTGCAGCAGCGTCTCGCTCGTGAAGTCGCCCTCGATCGCGGCCTGCCCGTTCGCGTCGTCGCGCACGGTGGCCGACCCAAGGATCGCGACGTCGGCGATGGTGACGCCGCCGCCGGTCGCGTAGAACCCGCCCGCCCGGCCGGTGCCCGCGATGACGGAGTGCCACGGCCCCGCGCCGAAGATCGCCACGCCGGACACCTGGATCGCGCTGTTCACGTGGAAGGTGCCGGCGGGGATCCAGACCGGCACGCCCGCCGCCTTGGCGGCGGCCACGGCCGCCGTGATGGCCGCCGTGTCGTCACCGCCGCCCGGCGTGGCGCCGTGCGCCGTGATCGACACCGCGCCGGCGGGTGCGGTGAGGGCGGGCGCGATCCGCTCGGCCTCGACCAGGTCGACGTCGATGTGCGAGACGGCGCCGGAGTCCTTCTGCAGCCGGATGACCGTCCCCGCGGGCTGCTCGGGGATGTCGAACCGCAGCTCGTCGTAGAACCGGTGGGCGTCGCCGAGCGCCGGGTCGTTGTGGAACGGGTACGCCCCGTACACCCAGCTGTGGGCCGAGCTCAGCGTGACGTCCTTCAGCTTCGCGCCGTCGGCGTAGACCGCCAGGGGCGAGGTCAGGCCGGTGCCGGTCGCGTTGTCGGGGATCGAGTAGCGCACCACGAGCCCGCTCGCGGGGGCCATGAGCGTGAGGTTCACGTTCTCGCCGACCGCGTCCAGCCGCACGGCGCTGCGGCCGCTCGACTCCGCCTGCACAGTCCCGTAGGTGCGCGACGGCGCCAGCTTGGTGCCGTTCGTCGTGCCGGCCTCGGCCTCGTACTGCTGGTACGGCGCCGACGCGCCCCGAGCGGCCAGGTCGGTCTCGCCGGAGACAACGAGGCTGTCGATCAGGACGTCGGCGCCCGCGCTCGCGGCCCGGACTCCCACCGTGTTGACGCCGGCCCGCACCGGGACGTTCGCGATGGCGGTCCGCCATCCGCTGCCCGAGGGGAAGGTCACCTGGCCGGTGACGCGGCCGTTGACCAGCAGGTCGAGCGTGCGTGCCCCGCCGGGGGTGGCGAAGGTGATCGTGGCGGTCGCGGTGCCGGCGGTCCCCGCCTGGACCGTGCGCAGGAGGCGCGCGCCCGTGCTGGTGAAGCCGCCGACGTAGCCCGCGCCGGTGAATCCGCCCGTGGCGCTGGCCACGGCGGCGCCGCCCGAGCGGTAGGCGTTCTCGGCCTCGCCCGGCCCCGCGGGCTGCGGGGGCACGTTCGCGGTGACGTCGAGCCTGTCGATGTTCGCGTTGCCGTTGTCGCCGGAGTCGTAGGCGAGCCTGATGTCGTGGTTGCCCGCGGCCAGGGTCGCGGTGTGCGTGACGGTGGCCCATTGGTCCCAGCCCGCGGTGGCGGGGAGCGACAGCTGCGTGAGCCGGGTGCCGCCGTCGTACAGCGACAGCGTCCGGGCCGAGCCGGTGCCGTTCGCGTAGCGGAAGGTCAGGTCCTTCGTCCCCGCAGTCGTGATCTGCACCTTGAAGGTGGTCGACGCCGAACCGGCGTTGGAGTCGGTGTAGCCGCCGACAAACCCGGTACCGGAGTACCCGGTGTGGTCCGTCGCGACCACCGCGCCGCCGGCCAGCGTCGCGTTCTCGGCCTCGAAGGTCGGCCCAGGGCCGTAGTCGGCGCCGTTCGAGCCGCCCGAGTCGCTGACGTCGAGGCTGTCGAGGTTCACGTTGCCGGAGTCGGCGCTGCCGAACCGGTAGGCGATCGAGTGGCTGCCCGCGGACAGCGTGACCGAGGCGCTCTGCGTGGCCCACGTGCTCCAGGCCGCCGTCGGCTGGAGCGTGACCTGCTGGCGGCGCCGTCGACCAGGAGGGTCAGCGTCTTGGCCGAGCCCGTCCCGTTGGCGTACCGCAGGGCCAGCGTGTGCGTGCCCGACGCCGCTGCCGTCACGGCGAACGTGGTGGTGGCGGTGCCCTTGTTGCCGTCGGTGTAGCCGCCGACGAAGCCGGACCCGCTGTAGCCGGCGTGCTCGG
Organism: uncultured Actinomycetota bacterium; assembly: GCA_963850545.1. Lineage (GTDB taxonomy): Bacteria > Actinomycetota > Actinomycetes > Actinomycetales > Cellulomonadaceae > Promicromonospora. The sequence continues at coordinate 862,203 of CAWKLP010000001.1, forward strand.
TGGCCACCGCCGCGCCGCCCGAGAGTGCCGCCTGCTCGGCCTCGTACCGCGTCGTCGCGGCACCGGCCGCAACCGTGTTCGCGGCCGCGAGGGCGGTGCCGGCGACGGCGACCGCCGCCAGCAGGGCGAGGCGACGTCGCCAAGCCGGGAACGTGTGGGTGTCAGTCCATGTTCTGCGCCGCATGAGATCTCCTTCGACCGGGATGCGCACGGTTCACCGCGAGATGAGGAGGGGAGGTTTAGCGGTAAACTTGAGGAGACGGTACGGGCGCGCCGACCGTCCGGTCAAGGGCCGACCTTAGGATGCGGCGAGACGCGGATGCCGACGAGGAGCCGAGGGAGGGTCGCGTGACCGCACGACTCAGCGACATCGCGGACGAGGCCGGCGTCAGCATGATGACCGTCTCGAACGTCATGAACGGCAAGCGCGCTCGGGTCTCGTCCGCGACGATCGAGCGCGTGCTCGCGATCGCCGCCCGGCTCGGCTACGTGCCCAACATCCCGGCCCGCAGCCTTGCGGCGAACAGCTCGCACATCGTCGGGGCGCTCGTGCCGGTGGGGGAGAACAACAGCCTGCTGGTCAGCCCGCACACCGTCGCCGTCGTCGGGGGCATGGAGACCCATCTGCGCCACCGTGGCTACCACGTGCTGCTGCGCGGGATCGAGAACGAGGACCAGGTGGCCCAGACGATCCGCGGCTGGTCGCTCGACGGGGTGGTCCTGGTCGAGTTCACCGACGCGCAGATCGACCGGCTGGGCATCGGCTCGGTGCCGCTCGTCGCGATCGACAGCTACTCGGCGAACCCGCGGGCGATCGGGGTGCGCAGCGACGACCACCGCGGCGGATGGCTCGCCGGCGCGCGCCTGGCCGACGCCGGCCACCGGCACGTGCTGTTCGCCGGCCCGCCCTACCAGGGCATGGGCGTGGTCGGGCAGCGCTGGGACGGCTTCCGCGCCGCATGCCTGGACGCCGGTATCGACCAGCGCGACGTCGCAACCGAGGAGGTGCTCACGACGTTCGAGGACGGTCGCCGCCTGGGCCTCCGGCTGCGTCGCGACCGCCCGGAGGTGACCGCCGTGTTCGCGACCGCCGATCACCTCGCGGTCGGGATCATGGCGGGCATCGCCGAGGCGGGCGGGTCGGTGCCCGGTGACGTGTCCGTCATCGGGTTCGACGACCTGGACTTCGCCGCGTACACCACCCCTGGCCTGACCACTGTCGCGCAGAACATGCCCGCGAAGGTCGCCGAGGCGTCGCGGATCATCCTCGACGAGATCGAGCACGGCGAGGGCCCGCGCGCCCCCGTCTCGCTCGACGTGCGCCTCGTCGAGCGCGGATCGGTCGCGCCCCCAAGGGTGTGACGCGCGGCGGCGAGGCGCGGGGGTGTTCAGGTGTCCGACGTCGGAGGCGCCGGCCCGACCTCCTGAGCGGCTGACCGGCGTCGGGCTCGCCGTCCTGGACCTACGGGACGAGCCGTCTCAGCCTCGTGATCGTGTTCGCGGCCGAGCGGTGACGGGTTGCTTGCCAGCCGTGCCGTTCGGCCGCGGCGCAGTTGTCGGGGACGTCGTCGACGAGCACGGTGCGGGTCCCGGCGGGCGGCGGGAGGACGGCGTCCGCGTGCCGGAACATCGCGGGGTCCGGCTTGGCGAGCCCGGTCTCGTGCGATCGCACGACGGCGGCGAAGACGTCGACGCCGGCCAGCATGCGAGCGCGATGGGGTTCCCACTCGGCGACGCTGTTGGTGAGGAGGCCGACCCGGACGCCCCGGCCGGCGATGCGCTCCAGCTCGGCGACGAGGGCGCGGTCCAGCGGCCGGTCGGCGTACCAGTGCTCGTCCCAGCGGCAGAGGTCGATGCGCGGGGTGGTCGCCAGGCGCGCGGTCAGCCGGCCGGCCCACTCGCGCTGGGTGAGGATCCCGAGCTCGAGCGGTCCGAGGCCGTGCAGGCCGAGCTCAGCGGCCACCTGCTCGGCCGCCGCGGCGAGCTCGGGCCAGGGCACGCCGCTCGCCGCGGCGACGCGTCCCGCCGCCTCCTGGACGGGTGGCGTCAGCACGCCGCCGAAGTCGACCCACAGCACGCCGACGGGCGCGCCGCTCATGGCAGCCGCCTTCCGTCAGCGCCGAACCGGTGCAGGCGCTCGACGGAAACGGTGACGCGCGCGGCGTCGCCGGGCGCGAGCCACCGCTCGCCCTCGCGCTGTACGAGGACGAAGGCCCCGTCCGGCCCGGCGCAGCGCACGTGCTGCCCGTCGCCGGTGAACTCGCACGACTCGACCACGCCCTCGACGAGGAACGCGCCGTCCGTCCGATCGTCCGGCCGCGGGCCGGGCCGCTGGTCCAGCCGCCCGTCAGCCGGGCGCCACCCGACGCGGACGCCGTCCCGGTCGTGCAGGTTCATGGGCGGGGTGCCGAGGAAGGCCGCGACGAACTCGCTGGCCGGACGCCGGTAGAGCTCGTCCGGGCTCCCGGCCTGCGCCACGACGCCCTGCTCCATGACGACGAGGTGCGTCGCCATGGACAGCGCCTCCTGCTGGTCGTGCGTGACGAGCACGAGGGTGGTGCCCAGCTCCCGGTGCAGGCGGGCGATCTCGGCGCGGGCCGACGCGCGGAGCTGCGGGTCGAGGGCGGAGAGCGGCTCGTCGAGCAGCAGCAGCGCGGGGCGGCGCACGATGGCGCGGGCGAGCGCGACGCGCTGCCGCTGGCCGCCACTGAGCTGCGCCGGGCGCCGGGCCAGCAGGCCCTCGAGCCCCAGCAGCGCGGCGACCTCGCCGACCCGCGCGCGGATCTCGTCGGGGCCCGGCCCCGAACGCCGGTCGTGCCGCGCCTGGAGCCGGAGCCCGAACGAGACGTTGCCCTCGACGGTCATGTGCGGGAACAGCGCGTAGTCCTGGAAGACCATGGCGACGTCGCGCTCGCCGGCGGCGCGGGCAGTCACGTCGTCGTCCCCGATGCGCAGCGTGCCGCCGTCGGGGGAGTCGAGGCCCGCGACCAGACGCAGGATCGTCGACTTGCCGCAGCCCGACGGCCCGACGATCACGGTGAGCGATCCGGCCGGGATGGTCAGGTCGACGCCCGCGAGCGCCACTGAGGTGCCGAACGTCCGGGTCACGCCGGCGAGCTCGACGTGCGCCGAGGTATGCGTCGTGCCCGGCGGGGAAAGAAGAGTCATCGGAGTCCCGAGGTGAGGAAGGCGTCGGTGATCCGGCGCGAGGCGGTCAGGTAGACGGCGACGATCGGCAGGCTCGTGAGCGTGGCCGCGGCGAGCAGGCCGCCGTAGTTGATGCCCTCGGCCGTCTCGAACTGGGCGAGCCCGACCTGCACAGTGGTGTGCAGCGCGTCCGGGGTGATGAGCAGCGGCCAGAGGTACTCGTTCCAGGTGGTGATGAACACCAGCACGCCGAGCGCCGCGATCGCCGGGCGCAGGCCGGGCAGCAGGACGTGCCACAGCACCTCGAGCGGGCGGGCGCCCTCCAGCCGTGCGGCGGCGGTGAGCGACGGCGGCAGCGCCTCCACGTGCTGCAGCAGCACGAGGACGGCGAGGGCCGACGAGCCGAGCTGCGGCACGATGAGCCCCGCCTCGGTGTTCAGCCAGCCGAGCCGGGCGGTGAGCAGGAACTGCGGCACGATCAGCGCCTGCGGCGGGATGGCGAGCGACAGCATCGTGAGCCCGAGCACGAACGGGCGAGCCGTCGGCCGGAAGTAGGCGAGCGCGAAGGCGGCGAGCACGGCGATCACGAGCTGCCCGATCGCGACGCCCGTCGCCATGACCGCCGTGCGCCCGATCAGCTCGCCCGCGGGCCAGCGGGTCAGGATGTCCGCGTAGTTCGCGAGGGTCGGGTGCGCGCTCACGGGAGCGACGTCGAACACCTCGTTCGGCGGCTTGAACGAGGTCAGGACGGCCCACAGGAGGGGGAACACGGTGACCAGGCAGAGCGCGGCGAGCGTGAGGTGCCAGCCGATCGCGGCAAGCCGGACCCTACTCATGCCGGCTCCCTCTCTGCACGAGCGCCACGGCGGCTCCTACGATCGCGAGCGCGGCCAGCACGAGCATCGCGGCCGCGGACGCCGGGCCGACCTGGAAGAACGTGAAGCCCAGCGTGTAGATGCGGTAGTACACGGAGTCTGTGGCGTTGTCGGGGCCGCCCTGGGTGAGCACGGCGACGTTCGTGAAGGTCCATTGGCCGGCGAGCACGAGGCTGAGCAGGGCGAGCACGATCGTCGGCCGGACGAGCTGCGGCAGGACGACGAAGCGCATGGTCTCCCAGGCGGTCGCCCGTTCGAGCCGCGCGACCTCCAGCAGGCGCCGGTCGAGGCCCGACAGGGCGGCGCCATAGAGCAGCATGTTGAACGCCGTCACGCGCGCCGCGGTGATAGCGACGACCGTGAGCAGGGCGGTGGACGGGTCGCCGAGCAGGTCGACCGGCGGCAGGCCGAAGGCCCCGAGCCCGTGCGCGAGCAGCCCGTTCAGCGGGTTGAGCAGGAACCGCCACGCCACGGCCACCGAGACCGGGGCGACCATGACGGGCAGGAAGAGCAGCGCCCGGTAGACGAGCGCCGCGCGGCCGGGCCGCATCCACAACATCGTCGCGATCATCAGCGGCACTACCGTGGCGAACGGCAGCAGGGCGAGCGCGTAGAGGACCGTCTGGCCCGCCGACCGGACGAAGTCGCCGTCGCTGAGCAGCATCCGGAGGTTGTCGAGGCCCGCCCAGGTCAGCGTGTCGGTGAGGCGCCAGTCGGCGAAGCTCAGGCCCAGCGTGACCAGCGCCGGACCGTAGACCCACACGCCCAGGGCGACGAGCAGCGGGGCGAGTAGCCCCACCCGCGGGAACCGGGGGTGCGCCGCGGCGGGGCGCCTCGCACGGAGGCACCCCACCGGGCGATGACGGAGGTCGTCACTCGCTTCCGACCAGGTCGCGGAGGCGGTCCGCCGTGTCGTCGAGCGTGGACCGCAAGTCGGCGTCGCGCAGCACTATCGGCTCGATCGCCTCGTCCTGGAGCAGCACCACTGCCTGGTTGGCCTGCGGGCCGGAGAACGACTGGTACGGGCTCACCGTGTCGAGCTGCTCCAGCGGCGGGACCAGCAGGTCGTCGTCCGCGAAGTAGTCGCCGAGGTACTCCGGGTCCTCCACGATGTCGGCGCGCAGCGGCAGGTAGCCGATGTCCTTCGTGATCATCGTGTACCCCTCCTTGCTGGTGAGGAACTTGACGAGCTCCCACGCGGCCGCCTGCTTCGCGGGGTCGCCGCTCAGGACGACGAGGCCCGCGCCCGAGAAGGTCGGGCGCGGCTCGCCCGCGCCGAAGGCGGGGAAGCCCGCGCTGCGCAGCTCGAACGTGCCCTCCGCCGCGGCCTCGAGCTGCCCGGAGACCGCCGTGCTGACCACGAACATGCCGAGGTTGCCGCTCGCGAAATCGCTCAGCGCGTCCTCCAGGCCGACGGCGGGCTGCAGGCCCTTCGTCGTCAGCTTCTGCACGGCCCCCAGCCCGGCGACGGCCTCCTCGGAGTCGAGCGCCACCGAGCCGTCCTCGGCGATGAGCGAGCCGCCCGCCGAGTTGATCACCGACTGGGTGATGTAGTCGGACTTGGCGGAGTCGACGATGCCGAAGTAGACGCCGTGGTGGCCGGTGTCGACTATCGCCCGTGCGTCGGACCGCACCTCCTCGATGGTGGCCGGCGGGTCGTCGGGATCCAGGCCCGCGTCCCGGAACAGGTCGGCGTTGTAGAACAGGGTCGGGACCGAGACGGTGTAGGGCAGTGCGCGGACCTCGCCGTCGGACGTGCCCGTGGTGACAAACGCCTGGTCGATCCCCTCGACCGAGGGTGCCCACTCGTCGCCGGCGATGGCCTCCAGCGACTGCACGGGCAGGGTGTCGAACGACTCGGCCATCTTGCTGTAGCCCATCTGCACCACGTCCGGGGGTGACCCGGCCGCGACTGCCGCCTTGGTCTTGGTCAGCACGTCGCCGGCCGCGACCGCCTGGGGCTGCACGGTGATCTCGGGGTGCAGCTCCGCGAACCGGTCGAGCAGGGCCTGCGTGCCCGTGCCCGCCGCGCCCTGGGTGCCGTAGTTGTACGAGCTGAAGGTGATGGTGGTGGAGTCCGTCGCGCTGTCTGCGCTGCCCGACGGCGCCGCCGTCGAGCAGGCGGCCAGGCCGAGCAGGGCGGCGGCCGCGAGCGCGGCGGCGCCCGCGGGGTGGAGGCGGTTCATGGGGATACCTTTCGGGTCGGTGCGACCGGGATGCGATGGTCGGGATCGGCGATCCGGACCGGTCCGTCGAACTCGCCGGCGGCGCGTTCGCGGTGCCACTCGAGCTCGAGCGGGTCGGTGGAGGAGAAGTGGGTGAGCACGAGCTCGGCGGCCCCGGCGTCGGCCGCCGCGCGGCCCGCCTCCCGGGAGCTCAGGTGCCCGTGGCCGCTGCGGTCGCTCTCGCGCAGCGTGCTCTCGCTGAGCAGCAGGCCCGTGCCCTCGGCGAGGGCGGGCAGGGCGTCCGTGACGCCGGTGTCGCCCGTGTAGACGAGGCTCGCTCGCGGCGACTCGACGCGGATGCCGCAGTTCGGCGCGGCATGGCGCAGCAGCTCGAACCGCAGGGTCAGGTGGCCGACGTCGACCGTCTCGCCGGGCTCGTACTCGTGCGCCGCGAAGGCCACGTCGAAGGCGCGGTCGAGCAGCGGGTGCGTCGTGACCGGGAAGAGCGCGGCGAGCGCCGCGAGGACGCCGGACGCCCCCTGCGGCACGAACAGCGGGGTCCTCGGCACCGACTCGTCGACCTCCAGCCCTGCGCTCTCGTCCGGACGGCGGATGCGGCGGGCCAGCAGCAGCTTGCCGAGCGGCAGCAGGTCGTACACGTGGTCGGAGTGCAGGTGCGTGATCGCCACGGCGTCCGGCAGCTCGCCGGGGGCCACCGCGCCGAGCCGCAGCGCGGTACCCGGGCCGGCGTCGAGCTGCAGGGTGCGGTCGCCGTCGCGGACGAGGTAGCCGCTGCTCGCGCGGCCGCCGTCGGGCATGCCGGCCATGATGCCCAGGGGGTGCAGGTCCATGTGGTGCTCTCGTCCGGGGGCGCCCTGGTCGGCGCCGCTCGGGACCCATGCTCGGCGCCGTCATCAGGCGCCATCAACGGCCAGATCGCTATCGATCGATCGGCCGGAGCGATCGCTGAAAGCGCGCACTATGGGGCCTTGCGCGCCGTCTCCGCCAGCCGCACGAGCTGCGCCACGACGCTGTTCACCAGGGGTTCATCGCCCGCCTCGCTCCAGGCCACATGGATCTGGAGGATCGGCTCGGCCGGGTCGAGCCGCAGCACGTGCATCCCGTTCGCCCGGTTCTGCTCGGCCCGCGGCAGCGAGCAGAACCCGATCGCGTCGCTCGTCTCCAGCTCCAGCAGGTAGCCCGACAGGTCGGTGGTGCTCGGCGTCCGCGGCAGCCGGACCCCGTGCGCGGCCGCGGTGGCTACCATCGCGTCCTCGATCACCGGGCTGCCGCCCTCGTAGCCCGTCATCGCGGGGAAGCCGAGCAGCTCGCCGAACCGCAGGCGCTCGCGGCCGGCGAGCGGGTGCCCGGGCCGCACGATCGCGACGACCGGTACGTCGAGCAGGTGCGTGCTCGTGATGCCAGGCACGTCGACGGGCCCGTAGACGAGCGCGAGATCGAGGTCCCCGAGCCGCAGCGCGCGCAGCTGGTCCGGGGAACCCATCTCGCGCAGCATCGTGGTCAGGCCCGGGTCCTGCGCCCGCAGGTCCTCCAGGAGCGGGAGCAGCAGCAGGCGGCTCGCCGGGTAGTTGGTGGCGATACGCAGCGCCCCGTAGCGTCCGGCCGCCACCTGGCGGGCACGGTCCACCGCGCGGTCCGCCGCCGACAGGACGCGCTCCGCCTCCGCGAGGAACACCTTGCCCGCCGGCGTCAGCCGCACGGTCCGCGAGCTGCGGTTCACGAGCCGCACCCCGACGTCGGCCTCCAGCCGCTGGAGCTGCTGGCTCACGGACGCCTGCGCCAGGAACAGGCGCTGTGCCGCCCGGCCGAAGTGCAGCTCCTCGGCGATGGCGCGAAAGATCTCAAGCTGGCGCAGCTCCATGGCAGAGCCATGCAAGCGCACGCGGATGAACAGCAGGAGACGCCGGGGCGGACGATCGCTGACCCCGTCAGCCGAGGTCCACCTCGGGCGTGAACGGCAGGGGGTCTCTCAGCGCGGCCAGATGCGGACGGACGCGGACTTGGGGCCTGCACCCCGCATGATCGGGACGGCGGAGCTGCCGGGATACTTCGCCTCGTAGGCGGCGTCGATCGCAGCCTCGTCGTCGGTGCCGGCGGCCTCGAAGGTCACCTCGATGTCGGTGCCGGCGACCCGGACCTTGCCGGCCTTCTGCGCGACGGCGGCCCGGTACCAGCGGGAGTCCTGCCCGTTGGCGGCGCGGACGTACACCTTGCCGTCGACGACCAGCGCCCAGGTCTGGGTGAGGGTGCCGTAGGTGGTGCCGTCGGCACGGAACGGGGCCAGGTGCAGGTCGGTGTTCGCCCTGATCGCCGCGAGCTGATCCTCACGGAGTTCGGGTGGAACCGCCCGGCGAGTTCTCCGACCCGGTGGTCACGCAGGGCACCACGTCCGGCTGGGGCATCCCGCTGCGCCAGTACCTCGACGCTCGCCCGCACATCAGCTGGACCGCGTGGATCTTCGACAACTACTGGAAGCCGCAGATGTTCGACCACGACTGGAACCTGCTCGGCGGCGAGCACCAGGGCGCGATGATCAAGGCGTGGCTCGCCGAGCAGCCGTACGCGTCCCCGTGCGCGAGCCATGCGGCGGTCGGCGCGACGGCGGTCGCGTCGTCGTCCTACACCGCCACGAGCGGTGCGGCCAAGGCCGTGGACGGCGACTGCACCAACGCGGGGCGCTGGCTGTCGGCTGTCGGTGACACCACGCCCAGCCTGACGATCACGCTCGATGCGCCGACCGTGATCGACCAGGTCGACGTGTACAGCGGGTTCGTCGGCGGGGGCACGGTCAACGTGCTGCGCGACTTCACGGTCGAGGTGCACACCTCGGCCGGGTGGCAGCAGGCGGCGTCCTTCCAGGACAACGCGCTCGGCCTGGTCAGCGCGCCGGGGCCGGCGGCGGCCGTCGACCAGGTGCGGCTCGTCATCACGGACCCGTCGAACTACGACCCGGACATCGCCCGGGTCTTCGAGGTGGCCGTCCGGTCGTCCTGACCCACCCGCCCCGACGTGTCAGACGTACAGGTCACCCTGGTGACCCGTACGTCTGACACGTCGAGGCGCGCGGCGACTTACGTGCCTTCGGGCAACGGGGCGGACGACGGGGCCGGAGCGCTGGCCGGCGCCCGCCACGACTCGATCGCGAGCATCACCACGACGACGACGAGCAGCGCCACCAGCTCGGCCAGGGCGGAGACGTACACGCCGAGGAGCGTCGCCGCGACGGCGACAGGGACGGCCCCGAGCCGGTAGCCCAGCGGGCGCAGGTTCATCGCGGCGCGGAACGCGACGTCGCCGAGCAGGAAGAGGGCGACGCCACCGCCGAGGGCGAGCGCGGCCCCGGGATCGAGGTGCTCGGTGAGGTGGCCCAGCGCCTTCTTGATGCCGACCGCGAGCACGGCGATACCGAGCAGCATGGGGACGAACGCGTAGTAGTAGGCGGTCAGGGCCAGTCGCCAGCGGCGCGCGGGAGACGACGCGTGGAAGGCCTGCTCGGCGGCGTGCTCGTCGCGGACGAAGTAGGTCCACCACAGGGCCGCGGCGAGCGCCAGTGCGAGGAGTGCCCCGGCGACGAGGGCGCCGTCGAGCGGTAGGCCTTCGAGGCCGATGCCGATGGCGATGACCGACTCGCCGAACGTGATGATGAGCAGCAGTCCGTGCCGCTCGACGAAGTGCCCGGGATGGAGGCCCGCGAGCTGGTCCTTCAGGCTCGGCCGGTCGTCGCTGCGCGTCCGGGTGCGGCCGCCGAGGAGCGGGACGGCGAGCTGCAGCGCCACGACGAGGAGCCACAGCGCGTCGGCGAGCAGCCGGTCGGCGAACCCCGCGCCGATGACCAGCAGGGCGCCGACAGTGTTGGGCACGGCGTACCAGAGAACGTTGCGGCCGTGGCTCTGGACGTACAGGGCGGCATGGACCAGCACTACTGCGAGGTAGCCGACGCCGAACAGCACGCCCGCGCCGTCGAACACCTGCGGGATCGCCAGGGCGCACACCAGGAAGGCGCCCATGCCGGCGATGAGGAGGATGCGACGTGCGGGGCGGTCGGGTGCCACCTGGTTGGTGAGGTAGGCGTACCCGCCGTACATCCAGAAGAGGACGACGAACACGAGGGCGACGCGCGCCGCCGTGGCGGCCGTCAGGTCGTCGGCGAGCAGCACGGTGAGCTGCGTCAGCGTGAACACGAAGACAAGGTCGAAGAAGAGCTCGAGGGTGCTGACCCTGCGTTCCTGCTCGGTCGTCACTGGTCGTCTCCCCGTGGTGTCGCGCGCCGGTCGGTCTCGCGCCCATCGTAGGGACAGGACCGACTCGGACGTGTCAGACGTACAGGTCACCCGAGTGACCTGTACGTCTGACACGGGGTCATCGGCCGCGGGTGGTCGAGGGAGCCGGCGCAGGTCTCGGGCTCGTTGCCGGCACGACGTGTCGGCGAAGTACCCGGCGGTGCCTGCCGCCCCGGTGACCGGTGGCGACGAGGTGCCGGCCCAGGTCGCGGAGCATCCAGGACTCCTCGCGGACATCGATGAACGCGCGGATGCACTCGGCGCAGCCGTCCAGGTGGGTCTCCAGCCGGCGCCGGCGGTGGGGGAGGAGGCGCCCACCGAGGTAGTCGTGCAGGGAGGCGCGGGTGGTGCGGCACTCGGGTTGGCTCGCGCCGCGGCGGCGCGCGGGGGCGTGCACGACGGCGGAGGCAGGCCCGTCGGTGACGCCCGCGACCTTCAAGCCCGACAGCGCGGCCCGGAGCATCGTGACGGCGGCCTGGCGTTCGGCGTCGAGCTCGGTGCCCAGCAGGTCACCTGTCGTCGTCACGCGAACTGCCCCCTCTGCGCATGGTGTCCGGTTCGACCGGTCGGGCAATGCTCTCAGCACGAGTCAGCGGGTGCATAAACTCATGCGTGATACGGGATTCTGCCAGGCCGACGGCGCTGAGGCGGGTGGGCCACCAGCGGAGCTCGCCGTTGTTGTCCTGGAACGTGCCCATGGGGCCGCCGCTGCACGAGCTATCGGGTAGCCGCAGCCGACGGCGGGGTCGCGGGCGCGGGCGCAGGCCAGCCGCGGACGAGCAGCAGCACGCCCAGCGTGACCTCGAAGAGGCCCACCATGGCTACCATGTAGGCGACGTCGTTCGCCCCGGCGTCCCCGCGTGCCAGGAACAGGACGCCGATCGCGAGCACGACCGCCTCCGTGGCCCGGGTGAGTACGTAGACAGACCAGGGCGGGTCGGGGAGCGGTCGCCCGCAGCAGCCGGAACGCGATGGCTCCGATCGTCGCCACACCGGCCGAGTTGAGGAGCATGAGGACCAGCCCGGCAGGCTGTGACGTCGGTGCCCGAGGCCGTGGCCGCGCTGGTCGACGTCTCGAAGGGCCGGTACGGGAAAGGCGTTGGGCCGAACTGGTCGCTGCGAGAATGACAGCACTGCGTTGTGTGTCGCGGCAGGGTTTTTTCCATGACCAGGTTCACTTGAATTGCCGCGCATTTGCCATGGCGGCCCGGCGCCATTCATAAAAAGGACCGCATCCCGGACAGGAGCGGGCTTGGGGCGGCTCCCGTCCCCAGAACGGGAGCCACCATACGCAAACTTATCACCGGGAAATCGACCATCAACGAGCCGCGTCGCACAGAGCACGCGAAACACCGCCAAAAGCACATGATGATTTCGAATGGAGAATACTTGGTCGTTCGACGCACTTAATTATCCCCCTTATGCGTAGTGTCGGGCGCATTCACAATGTGTGATTGCGCCTCCGCGATTCGGGGGATTTAGGGGGCTTCCATGAGAAGCCGAAAAATCCCGAGCTCCGGGCCTTCCAGACGGTCCGGATGCACCGCACCAAGCCCTGACACGACTCGTCGCGGTGGCCCGGGTCGGGTCACCGCGACGAAGTCGCCCTGCCGACCTTCACCAGTCCAGCTCGACGGCGGGCAGCCCGAGCCGCTCGCGCACCCAGGGTGCCCCGGGCGGGTGCCGCACGACCTCCTTGACGAGGTCCTCGTGGCCGGGCTCGGTGAACCATTCGGGTTCCTCCGCCGCGAAGGACCACTTGGGGTCCTCCTCCCAGTAGTGGAGGTCGAGCGTGCCGTCCTGCTGGGAGCAGCGCACCACCGAGGGGAGCCCGGTCTCGACGTTGTGCAGCGCCAGCCTGATCCGCCGCAACGCCGCTGCCTCGGGAAAGTCGTGAAGCAGCCGCGACTCCCGCTCGCCGTCGGCTCTTGCGCCGTCTGCTCCTTTGCCGCCGGCGCCCGCGGGCAGGTGCTCCAGGACGACCTCCTCGTGATCACCGACCGCGCGCAGGGCGATGCTCGTCTTCCGGTCGCCTGCGGGCGCCAGGGCGGCCACGGCCCGGGCGACGTCGTCGGCCAGCATCCCGAGGAAGACCGGGTCCAGGGCGCCCGAGCTGTCGCGCACGCCCTCGTAGATCCAGCGGGTGGCGCGTTCGTTGGGGGCGACAGGAAAGGAGGCGGTGAACCCGACGACGCTGATGCGGGCGGAGTCGACCCATCGCGTGTACCTGACGGGCGAGTACTTGATGAGCCACCGCCCAACAGCGGTGCCCGGGCCGATCGCGAAGGCGATGGACAGCATCGCGGCGCCGACCAGGCTTGCGACCAGCGTCACGACCAGGACCGTCAGCACCGCGACGAGGAGGCCGGCCAGGAATGCCGGCAGCCCCCATTTCTCGCGCATGAACTCCCAGACGGGGTCAACGACCAGGCTCCGGAAGCGCTCCAGGAGGGCGGCCAGGTAGCCGGCCGTCCCGGCGGCGACGGCCGCGACGAAGATGGCGGACGCTCTGCGCACCAGCCCCGATCCGCGTAGGTCGTCGACCGCGGTGACGAACCCGGCAAGGTGCTGCCCCAGCTGCGCCGTGGCCACGAGAACCATCGACAGCGCGACGAGTCCGGCCGCGAGCGGCTGGATGGCCGCCGAGTTCGCGTTCCAGGTGATGAACCAGGCGGCGGCGCCGGTGACGCCGATGCGCAGCAGCCAGCTGACCCGTACGAGCAGGCCGCCGAGCCGCGCCACACCGGGCCGACGGCGTCCGGCCAGCGCGGGGTAGGGCTTGACGGCCGGTGCGGACACCATGGTGATGACGGCGACGGCGACGGCGATGATCGCGCACAGGGTGACGCGGAGGTCTCTCGACTCGTCGACGAACACGAGCGTGATGCTCGCCCCCGCGATCGCCAGGCCTGCGAGCGGGCCGAGCAGGCCCAGGAGTGCGGGAACCTGACGTTGCCGAAGACTCATCTGTACCCCTCTGCGCGTACGACTCCGATGCAGCGTAGAGGGGTAGTGCGCCTCCCGGTAGGCCGGGAGGCGCGACCAGGTGGAGCAAGATTTTCGGTTAGAGCGACCCGCCCGCCGCCCTCGGCGCGGCCGCCGACTGGCCGGCGTCGCCGATCGTCTCGCGCGCGACGTAGTTCTCCAGGTCGAACAGGTTGTCGCCGGCGCGTGTGGCGACGGTGACGAGCGTCGTCGCGGCCGCGACCTCCTCGACCTGCTCCTCGAGGAACCACATCAGGAACTGCTCGCCCAGCGCGTCGCCCTCGTCTCGAGCTGCGCGGAAGATCGCCTCGATCTGCCGGGTGACCTGCTGCTCCTGGTCGAGCGCGAGCTGGAGCGGCTCCAGCACGTTCGCGAAGTCGTTGCGGACCTCGGGGGTGCCGGGGATCTTCACGGGCAGCGACCGGTCGAGGTGGTACTGGATGATCATCATCCCGTGGTTGCGCTCCTCGAGCGCCTGCCGGTAGAAGTGCGCCGCGAGCTGCGGAAGGTCGTGGCTGTCGAACCAGACCGCGATCGCCATGTACTGCAGGTGCGCCGCCAGCTCGTGGCCCACCTGCTCGCCGAGCAGCCGCAGGTACTGAGAGTTTTCCGCCGTCGTCGTCATGCGCCCCACGCTAAACCAGCCTGGCCGGGGCGGCTCGCGCGTTAGCGTGTGGCCGTGGAGAGCATCACCAAGAACCGTCAGTCCCCGGACACGCTGCGCGCGATGGTTGCGCGTGCCTACGGTCCGGACGCCGTCCTTGACGGGGACGCCTGGGTGGACGAGCTCGGGCATGGCTGGTTCAACGTCGTCTACCGGCTCACGCTCGCGGACGGGCGGCAGGTGGCCCTCAAGATCGCCCCGCCGTCCGACGTCGAGGTCATGACCTACGAGCTCGGCGCGATGCGGACCGAGCTGGCGGCGCTGCAGCTCGTCGCCGCCCGCACCGGCGTGCCCGTCCCGGCGATCGACTTCGCCGACCTGAGCCACGACCTCGTCGACGCCGACTACTTCTTCATGCCCTACGTCGCAGCCGACAACCTGGGCGTCGTCAGGGACGAGCTCGGCCCGTCCGACGTCGAGAAGTACCAGGCCGCTCTCGGCGCCGCGAACCGCGAGCTCAACACGATCCTCGGTCCGGCCTATGGCCCCATCACCGCACCCGCCTACCCGACCTGGCGCGCCGCGTTCACGGCGATGTTCGACGACGTGCTGGACGACGGGCGCCGCAGGGGCGTCGAGCTCGGCCGGTCGTACGACGACGTCCGCGCGGTGCTGACCGCACACGAGCACCTGCTCGACGACGTCACCGAACCGCGCTACGTCGAGTGGGACCTGTGGGACGGCAACACGCTGGTCCGCGACGGTGAGATCGTGTGCATCATCGATCACGAGCGCGCGTTCTTCGGCGATCCCCTCATCGAGGTCGGGTTCACCGGGCTGCTGTCGCCGGCGTTCGGCAACGCCACCGCCTTCCTGCGGGGTTACGGGCGCGGCCCGCTCACCGAGCGGGAAGAGGGCCGCCGCCGG
This sequence comes from uncultured Actinomycetota bacterium, assembly GCA_963850545.1. GTDB lineage: Bacteria > Actinomycetota > Actinomycetes > Actinomycetales > Cellulomonadaceae > Promicromonospora. The sequence continues at coordinate 877,207 of CAWKLP010000001.1, forward strand.
CTCTACACGCTCTACCTGGTGCTCGTCATGACCATCGAGACGGTCTACCGCGGCCACACGGACAAGGAGCAGTACGACTGGGCCCGCGAGCGCGTCGGTGAGGTCATGGCGTTGCTGGCACCTGGTCACCAGATCCCGTGACGGCGAGGCGGGCCGGGCCGACGGGGCAGACCGCTGCACTGGGCGTCCGCCCCGTCGGGCAGCTGCTGTGGCACGCCTGCTCCCAGACCACCCTGTCGGTGGGCGTCTACGGCATCTACGCCCTGACGAACGCCTGGTTCGTCGCTCGCGGCGTCGGGCCCGACGCACTGGCGGCGGTCAACCTGGTCGCCCCCGTCCTGCTGATCCTCGGTGCCGTCGGTACCACCGTCGGGGTCGGCGGTGCGTCGCTGGTCTCGCGACGGCTCGGCGCCGGCGACCCCGCCGGCGCCGGGCGTGCCGCCGGCAACACGTTCGTCGTCTTCTGGGTGACCGCGCTCGTGGTGATGGTGGCTGGGCTGGCGGCACTCGAGCCGTTGCTCACGGTGCTCGGCGCGCAGGGCGAGGTGCGCGGGTATGCCCGTGACTACGCGGTGGTCCTGCTGCTCGGGGCGTTCACGGCTACGGGGTTCTCGGCGCTCGTGCGGGCCGAGGGGCGGATGGCCTTCTCGACGATGCTGTGGGTCGGGCCGATTCTCGTGCAGATGGCGCTCGATCCGTTGCTGGTCTTCGGCCTGGACATGGGTGTGCGCGGTGCCGCACTCGGCACGGTCGGAGGGCAGTCCCTCTCCACCGGGATGAGCCTGTGGTTCTTCTTCGTCCAGCGGCGGCGCCCGTACCGGGTCGGCCTGAGACAGCTGCGTCCGCACCCGGCCACGATCGCCGCCGTCGTAACGATCGGGGCGCCCTCGTTCCTCGCCGGCTTCGGCGCGACGCTGCTCGTGGTGCTTGCGAACAACCGGCTCGGCGTCACAGGCGGCGCCGTCGCCCTGGCCGCGTTCGCCGTCGCGTCCCGGCTGCAGACCTTCGCCGCCATGCCGCACATGGGCATCGCACAGGGCCTGCAGCCGGTCGCGGGCTACAACGCGGGCGCGCAGCTCTGGCCGCGGGTCCGGCGCGCCCGCGTGCTCGCGCTGCGAGCCACCGTCGGCTACGGAGCCGCCGCGGCGGCCGCGCTCGTGCTGTTCGCCGAACCGCTGGTCGGCCTCTTCGTCGACGACGGCCCCGTCGCGACCGCCAGCGTCACCGCCGTGCGCATCATCGCCGCCGGGCTCGTCTTCTCCGGCGTCACGCCGATGGTCTCGAGCTACTTCCAGGCGCTCGGCCAGGCCCGGCCGTCGTACGCGCTGTCGCTGGGCACCCTCCTGGTGATCAAGATCCCGCTTCTGCTGCTCCTCGGGGCGTTCGGCGGACCGGGCGTCTGGATCGGCCTCTCGGCGGGGGAGATCGCCGCCGCGGCAGCCGCACTCCTCCTGCTGCGGGCGCAACGGGACCGGGTGGGCCGCGCGAGCTAAATGGCGTCTCCTGGCGCCGCCGGACCGGAGCCGCACAGCATGACGCGCCCATTCACACCGTTTCGGCGTACGTCTGGTCCTCGTGACGGGCCCGGGCGGCTTCGATGTCGGGGACGTGCTGTTCGGCCCAGAGCCGTACGGCGCGCAGCGGGACGAGGAGGGAGCGTCCTAGTGGTGTCAAGGCGTACTCGACATGGGGCGGGTTCTCGGCGTACTCGTGCCTGCTGATCAGGCCGTCGGCTTCGAGGGAGCGGAGGGTCTCGGTCAGGACCTTACGACGTGGTGCTGCGGCCGAACGGGTCGATCGTGCTGTTCTCCGGGGTCGTCGGGTGGCGGCCGGGACCAGGCTCGCTGGTCAAAGGGGTGACCAACGGTGCGGTCGAGTACCTCGCTCGCCATCTCGCGGCGGACCTCGCCCCGGTGCGGGTCAACGCCATCTCGCCCGGTGTCGTCGACTCGGGTGCTTGGGACCGGTTGGGCGACGGCAAGGCCGGCCTGCTGAGCAAGAGTGCCGCTGGAACCTTGGTCGGACGGTACGGCGAGCCCGACGACGTCGTCGACACGGTGATGTGGCTGCTCCGCGCGGGCTTCATCTCCGGCGAGACGGTCCACCTCGAGGGCGGCGCCCGCCACAAGACCGCCTGATGCCACGAGCCGCACCCTCAAGGAACCGTGGAGCTCGATCGCCGTGCTGGCGCTCAAGGGAGTGCGATCCAATGTCAGCGGCGCGCCATACCCTAGGTGTGCGCCTGCGTCGGCAGGGTGAGGATCTCGGATCCGTCGTCTGTGATGGCGATCGTGTGCTCGCTGTGCGCCGTCCGGCAGCCTGTCGCGCTGCGGAGCGTCCACCCGTCGGCGTCGGTGACGAGCTCGGCGGTGTCGGCCATGACCCATGGCTCCAGTGCGAGCAGCAGCCCGGGGCGCAGTCGGTAGCCACGACCGGGTCGTCCGGTGTTCGGGATGTGCGGGTCCTGGTGCATCGTCGACCCGATGCCGTGACCCCCGAACTCGGTGTTGACCGGGTACCCCGCCTCGCTGAGGACCGAGCCGATGGCATGGGAGATGTCGCCGATGCGGGCCCCTGGGCCGGCAGCGGCTATTCCCGCGCTCAGTGCGCGCTCGGTCGTGCTGATCATCGCGACGCTCTCCGCGGGCTCTGAGCCGCCCACGATGAAGCTGATGGCGGAGTCCGCGGCGACTCCGCCGAGGGATACGGCGAGGTCGAGCGTCAGCAGGTCGCCGTCGGCGAGCGTGTAGTCGTGCGGCATCCCGTGGAGGACGGCGTCGTTGACGGCCGTGCAGATGTAGTGGCCGAACGGCCCGCGCCCGAAGGACGGCGCGTAGTCGACGTAGCAGGACTGCGCTCCGGCCTCGCCGATCATGGTCTTGGTCCACCGGTCGATGTCCAGGAGGTTCGTGCCGGCCACGCTGCGGCTCTTCAGCGCCTGCAGGATGTCGGCGACCAGCGCGCCCGTGTCCTTTGCTCGGGCCAGCTCGGTGGGGTTCAGGATCTCGATCATGCGGCGCCTCTCTCATGCATCCTATAACTATCCCGGCAATATTATACCGGTACTAGAGTGGGGGCCATGGTCAGGTTGCCGCTCACACCCGCAGAGGTCGAGCGCGGACAGCGCCTCGGTGCCCTGTTGCGTCGCGCCAGGGGAGAACGCTCGATGCTCGAGACCGCGCTCGACGCACGCGTCTCACCGGAGACCCTCCGGAAGATCGAGACGGGGCGCGTGGCGACCCCTGCCTTCTCGACCATCGCTGCGATCGCCGATGTCCTCGGGCTCTCCCTCGATGCGGTGTGGGCCGAGATCAACCAGCCCGAACCTGGCCTTGAACCGACCAGCCCCGCTCACGGGGCACGTGAACGGTTGGCCTCGTAGGTCTCGATCTCAAGGGCATGGGCACGGAATCCCGAGGCCGACGCCGCGTGATCCACCGGTCGCCCGGGCGCGCCGCCCTTGCCTAACGGCACCGTTCACGGCAGAGTCTCCTGTGACGCACCTCACGACGATGTGAGGCGCGTCGCCTAGGAGGTGCCCGATGACGACCACCGAATTCGCGACGCTTCGCCGCTCGATCGAGCAGCTGCGCCAGAGCGTCACCAGGGTGCGCGACGCCTTCGGTGACGGGCCCGAGGTGCGCCGGCTCGTGAACGATCTCGAACGGCTGGAGATCGACGCGACCGAGCTCGCCTCGACCGAGCCCGTGCGGCAGACGAGCGTGCTGGAGCATGTCGTCGTCCCCGACACGCCGCTGGACGAGACGATGTTCAGCGATGCCGACGACGAAGGCCTCGGCGGCTACCACGGCGACCGGTCGTGACGGCGACCATACGCGGCGTCGACCCGCGCGGCGTCGACGCTCCCGGGCGTGCAGCGGTCGGGGCGCGAACGCTGCGGACGGACCGGTGGTGGCTTCCGCCGACGATGACCACGATCGGCCTGCTGATCTTCCTCGTGTACGGCGGGGTGCGGGCGTTCCAGCAGCAGTACTTCTTCGCGGACGAGCGGTACCTGACGCCGTTCTACTCGCCGTGCGTGTCGCTCGGGTGCGCGTCGGAGCCGGGGTCGTCGCACTTCGGAATGTTCCTCCCGGACCACCCGCTCATCCCGTACGCGGCGCTCAGCCTGCCGTTCCTGCTGCTGTTCCGGCTGACCTGCTACTACTACCGCAAGGCGTACTACCGGTCGTTCGTGCTCGCGCCCGTGGCGTGCGCGGTGCCGGAGCCGCACGCGCGGCAGACCGGTGAGACGCGCTTCCCGCTGATCATGCAGAACGCCCACCGCTACTTCTTCTATCTCGCGGTGGTCGTCTCGCTCGTCAACACCTACGACGCGATAGTCGCGTTCCGGCACCCCACCGACGGGTTCGTCGTCGGCGTCGGCAATCTCGTGCTGCTGACGAACGTCGTGCTGCTGTGGTGCTACACGGTGTCGTGCCACTCGTGCAGGCATGTGATGGGCGGCCGGCTCACGCACTTCTCGAAGCATCCGGTGCGGTACTGGCTCTGGACCAAGATCTCCGCGCTGAACACGCGGCACATGCTCTTCGCGTGGATCACGCTGGCGTCGCTCATCCTGACCGACCTGTACGTGGCTCTCGTCGCCAGCGGGACCATCACCGACTTCCGACTCATCGGATAACACGAACAGGGGGCCCGGTCTTGACCGAGACCGAACGGCACGACTACGACGTCCTTGTCATCGGTGCGGGCGGTGCCGGGCTGCGCGCCGCGATCGAGGCGCGCGAACGCGGGCTGAGGACGGCGATCGTCTGCAAGTCGCTGTTCGGCAAGGCGCACACGGTGATGGCCGAGGGCGGCTGCGCCGCGGCGATGGGCAACGTCAACGAGCACGACTCCTGGCAGGTGCACTTCCGCGACACGATGCGCGGCGGGAAGTTCCTCAACAACTGGCGGATGGCGGAGCTGCACGCCAAGGAGGCGCCCGACCGGGTCTGGGAGCTGGAGACGTACGGCGCGCTGTTCGACCGCACGAAGGACGGCCGGATCAGCCAGCGCCACTTCGGCGGGCACACCTACCCGCGGCTCGCGCACGTCGGCGACCGGACCGGGCTCGAGCTCCTCCGGACCATGCAGCAGCGCATCGTCGCGCTGCAGCAGGACGACCACGCCGAGACCGGCGACTACGAGGCGCGGCTGCGCGTGTTCGCCGAGTGCACGGTCACGGAGCTGCTCACGGGCGACGACGGTGCGATCGCCGGGGCGTTCGGGTACTGGCGGGAGTCGGGCCGGCACGTGGTGTTCTCGGCGCCCGCGGTAGTGCTGGCCACGGGCGGGATCGGCAAGTCGTTCCAGGTGACGTCGAACTCGTGGGAGTACACGGGCGACGGCCACGCCCTCGCGCTGCGTGCGGGTGCGAGCCTCATCGACATGGAGTTCGTGCAGTTCCACCCGACGGGCATGGTCTGGCCGCCCAGCGTCAAGGGCATCCTCGTGACCGAGGGGGTGCGCGGCGACGGCGGCGTGCTCAAGAACTCCGACGGGGAACGGTTCATGTTCGGGTACGTCCCCGACGTGTTCAAGGGCCAGTACGCCGACACCACCGACGAGGCGGACCGCTGGTACGAGGACCAGGAGAACAACCGCCGCACCCCCGACCTGCTGCCCCGCGACGAGGTGGCCCGGGCGATCAACACCGAGGTGAAGGAGGGGCGCGGCTCCCCGCACGGCGGCGTCTTCCTCGACATCGCGAGCCGCATGCCGGCCGACGAGATCCGGCGGCGCCTGCCGTCGATGTACCACCAGTTCAAGGAGCTGGCCGACGTCGACATCACGGCCGAGCCGATGGAGGTCGGCCCGACGTGCCACTACGTGATGGGCGGGATCGAGGTCGACCCGGACACAGGGCAGTCGCGCGTGCCGGGGCTGTTCGCGGCGGGGGAGTGCGCCGGCGGGATGCACGGCTCGAACCGGCTCGGCGGCAACTCGCTCTCGGACCTGCTGGTGTTCGGCCGGCGCGCAGGGCTCGGCGCGGCCGACTACGTCGTCGGCCTGGAGCGCCGTCCCGCCGTCCGCGCCGAGGCCGTGGACGCGGCCGCGCTGATGACGCTCGCGCCGTTCGACCCGCCAGTTGGCGGGCGGGGCGGTGCGAACGGAGCCGCCGCGGAGAACCCGTACACGCTGCACGCCGCCCTGCAGAAGGTGATGAACGACCTGGTCGGCATCATCCGCACGGAGTCCGAGATGACCGCGGCGCTCGCCCGCCTCGCCGAGCTGCGTGCGCGGGTGCGCGACGTCGTCGTCGAGGGCGACCGGCAGTACAACCCGGGCTGGCACCTGGCGCTGGACCTGCGGAACATGCTCATGGTGAGCGAGGCCGTGGCGTCGTCGGCGCTGCTGCGTACAGAGAGCCGCGGCGGTCACACCCGCGAGGACTACCCGACGCTCGACGCCGAGTGGCGCCACCGGGTGCTGCGGTCCCGGTGCCCGCGCATCCCGGGGGACGATCCAGTGGTGCCCCACGTCGCCGTCGAACCGGCCGAGCGGGTCCCGATGCGCGACGACCTGCTTGCGCTGTTCGAACTTTCCGAGCTCGAGAAGTACTACACGCTGCCCGAGCTGACGGCGCGAACCCAAGGAGGGACCGCATGAGCTACCCGGGTCAGTTCCGCGTGTGGCGCGGGGACGCCGACGGCGGCGCGCTGGCGGACTTCGAGGTGGAGGTCAACGAGGGCGAGGTAGTGCTCGACGTCCTGCACCGGCTGCAGGCCACGCAGGCGCCGGACCTCGCGGTGCGGTGGAACTGCAAGGCGGGCAAGTGCGGGTCGTGCTCGGCGGAGATCAACGGCAAGCCGCGCCTGCTCTGCATGACCCGGATGTCCGTGTTCGAGCGCTCCGACGTGGTGACTGTGACGCCGATGCGGACGTTCCCGGTGATCCGCGACCTGGTCACGGACGTGTCGTTCAACTACGCGAAGGCGCGCGAGATCCCGTCGTTCACGCCGCCGGCCGAGCTGGCGCCGGGCGATTACCGGATGGCGCAGGCCGACGTCGAGCGCTCGCAGGAGTTCCGCAAGTGCATCGAGTGCTTCCTGTGCCAGGACACGTGCCATGTGGTGCGCGACCACGAGGAGAACAAGGAGTCGTTCGCCGGCCCGCGGTTCCTCATGCGGATCGCCGAGCTGGAGATGCACCCGCTCGACGTCGCGGACCGGGTGCCCGCCGCCCAGGAGGAGCACGGGCTGGGCCGGTGCAACATCACGAAGTGCTGCACCGAGGTGTGCCCGGAGGGGATCAAGATCACCGACAACGCGCTCATCCCGATGAAGGAGCGCGTGGCGGACCAGCGCTACGACCCGCTGGTGTGGCTGGGGAGGACCATCTCGCGCCGCCGCGGCTGAGCGGCGTCGTCGGCGAGCTCGGTGGCGCGGGCGAGCTCGCCACGGGTCTCGGCGACACCCGGGCGGCCCATGTCGATGTGCAGGTCCAGGCACTCCTGCCAGGCGTCGCGCGTGGTGGTGCGGGCCGGATAGAGGTTGCGCGAGCGGAGTGTGTTGCGCTGCGTAGACGTTGTCTACGCAGCGCAACACACTCCGTGGACCAATAGTCTCCCCGGGGGAATGGTCCGACGACGCATGGGGAGCGTCGGAATGCCGTGCCCGCAGTCTTGTGCACTTGGATGTAACCGTGGTTACATCCAGCCGTGACAGGTGAATGGGTGATGCTGAGCTATCGGCTACCGAGGGAGCCGTCGTCGCCGCGCGTGGCGCTGTGGCGGTGGCTCAAGCGGCTGGGCGTCGCGCAGATCTCGGACGGACTGGTCGTGCTGCCCGCCGACGCCCGCACTCGCGAGCAGCTGGAGTGGGCGGCCGACGATGTGGTCGAGCGCGGCGGCGTGGCAAGCGTGTGGCTGGCCCGGCCGTCGACCAAGACCCAGGAGCGCGAGCTGGCTACTGCGATGGCCGCCGACCGGGCCGCGGAGTATCTCGAGCTGGAGGCGGCCGCACGGCGCGCGCTCGACGAGCCGCCCGCTGAGCAGCACCAGGCACTCATGAAGCTCCGCCGGACGATCCGTGCGGTACACCGCAGGGACTTCTTCCCGCCCACCGAACGGGACGGGGCCCAGGCGGCGATCCGCGTGCTCGCCGAACGGGCCGAGCCCGTTGTCGGTGTGCCGTCGGCGGGGTCGGCCGAAGCCGGCCGGGGTGCGCGATGAGGTGGGCGACCCGTGCGGGTGTGCACATCGATCGCGCGGCCTGCGCCTGGCTGATCGGCCGGTTCATCGACCCCGCTGCGGAATTCCTGTTCGTGTCCGATCCGGTCGAGGTGCCATCGGACGCGACGCCGTTCGATATGCGTGGCGTCGAGCTGGGGCATCACGGCGACCAGTGCAGCTTCGAGACGTTCCTGCTCCGTCACGAGCTGTCCGACCCGGTACTGGCGCGGATCGGGCAGATCGTCCACGAGGCGGACCTGGACGACGAGCGCTACGACGCACCCGAGGCGCCCGGCCTGGACGTCGTCCTTCGCGGGCTGTCCATGATCGGTGACGACGAACGCACCTTGGCGGTCTCCGGTCCGATTTTCGACGGACTGTACGAGTACTTCCGCCGCTCCTACCTGCTGGGCCGTGAACCTGCCTGACACCGAGGCCGCTTGCTCGATCCCCGGCACCTGATCCCCGGCACCTGACCCCCGACACTTGGAACGAGATGACCACCGACAACCATGACGTCCCGGCCGTTCCCGAACCCGCGCCGCCCGAGTCCCCGCGGGACCTGGTGCCGTTCCGCACTGCCGTCCGTGCGTGGTTCGCGATCTCCTGGCAGACGTTCGGCGGCCCAGCGGGCCAGATCGCCGTCATGCAGCGCACGCTCGTGGACGAGAAGCGGTGGATCGGGCAGGGCCGGTTCCTGCACGCGCTGAACTACTGCATGCTCCTGCCCGGGCCGGAGGCGCAGCAGCTCGCCGTGTACACGGGGTGGCTGCTCAACGGGCTACGCGGCGGCCTGGCCGCTGGGGTGCTGTTCGTCCTGCCCGGGATGCTCACCCTGCTGGTCCTGTCCGCGGTGTACGTCGCGTTCGGCGACACGACAGTCGTCTCGGCGCTGTTCGCGGGCCTTGCCCCCGCGGTGCTGGCCATTGTGGTCCAGGCCGTGGTCCGGGTCGGACGGCGGGCCCTGACCAGCCCCGCCCTCGTGGTCCTCGCGGTGGGCGCCTTCGTGGCGCTGACACTGTTCGCGGTCCCGTTCCCGCTGGTCGTCCTCGGGGCCGGCGTGATCGGGTGGCTGGTGCACCGGTACGCCCCGGGATGGATCGCCACGACCACCAGTCGTGAGCAGGACGACGGCCCGGCGCCTCTCATCCCCGACGACGCCCTGCACACCGAGCGCCCGTCCGGCCGTCGCGCGGTGCGGGTCCTGGTGCTGGGCGTCCTCGTGTGGCTGCTGCCGGTCGCCGTGGTGGCGCTGCTGACCGGCACCGGGAGCGTGTTCACCCAGCAGGGCCTGTTCTTCTCCGGCAGCGCCCTGGTGACCTTCGGCGGGGCCTACGCCGTGCTGGCCTACGTCGCGCAGCGCGCCGTGGAGACCTACGCCTGGGTGACCCCGGGGGAGATGACCCGCGGCCTGGCCCTGGCCGAGACCACGCCGGGCCCGCTGATCATGGTCGTGCAGTTCGTCGCGTTCCTCGGCGCCTACCGGAACCCGGGCGACCTGGACCCGTGGGCCGCCGCGGTGCTCGGCGCCCTGCTGACCACCTGGGTTACGTTCGTCCCGTCGTTCCTGTTCATCTTCCTCGGCGCGCCCTACGTCGAGCGGCTCCGGGGCAACCGCGCCCTGGGCGCCGCGCTCAAGGCGATCACGGCCGCCGTGGTCGGCGTGATCGCCAACCTGGCCCTGTACTTCACCACGCATACGCTGTTCGCGTCCTCCAGTACCTGGACGGCCGGGCCGCTACGGCTGAACGTCCCCGACGTCACCACGCTCCAGCCCGCAGCGCTGGGCATCGCGTTGCTCGCCGCGCTCCTCCTGTTCGTGGCGCGCTGGCCGGTCCTGCGCACGCTCGGCGTGTGCGCGGGCGTTGGGCTCGCGCTCGGACTCGCCGGGGTGCTCTGATGAGCCGGGATCGAGCGACGGAGCGACGCGACCCGGCCAGCGGGGCGGTCGGCGGGGCGCTCGCGACGCTCGGCGGAGGGCTCGCGCAGCTCGGCGTACGGGCCGCCGACTACGCCTGGGCCACCGACCGGCAGCTGCGCCGCCTCCTGCGCCGCTCGCTCCCGCCCACCGGCCACGGGGACCGGGCGCCCGTCGTCCTCCTGCCCGGCATCTACGAGACGTGGGAGTTCCTCGGCCCCGTGGCCACCGCGCTCGCCCGCGCGGGCCACCCCGTCCACGCAGTCCCCGGCCTGGGGTACAACGCCCGGCCCGTCCCCGAGTCGGCCGACGTCGTGGTCGAGCACCTCGAGCGCTCCGGCCTGACCGGCGTCGTCCTCGTGGCGCACAGCAAGGGCGGCCTCATCGGCAAGCACGTCATGCTCTCGGGCGCGAGCGACCGGATCCTCGGCATGGTCGCGATAGCGACGCCGTTCGCCGGCTCGCGCTGGGCGCGGTACATGCTCTCGCGGGCGCTGCGGTCGTTCGACCCACGCGACCCGGTGCTGCTGGCGCTCGCGGGCGAGCTCCTCGTCAACGAGCGCATCACCGCCGTGTACCCCCGGTTCGACCCGCACATCCCCGAGACCGGCCGGCTGCCCGGCGCGCGGAACGTCGAGCTGCCGCTGTCGGGCCACTTCCGGCCCCTCGGTCACCGCCTGCTCGTCGAGACCGTGGCGCACGAGGTCGCCCGGGTAGAGACCGAGCACGCCGCCACCTGAGCCCGGTTCGGTGGCCCAGGAAACGGCCGAGGCGTGATCCACTGGGGGTGTGCTCACCGTCCGCCACACCTCACCCCGGCGGCTCGACGTCGGCCTGACGCTCGGGCCGCTCGCGCACGGGCCGGCGGACCCCACGTTCCACCGCGCCGCCGACGGGTCCGTCTGGCGGACGTCGCTGCTGCGCACCGGCCCGGTGACGCAGCGGTTCGTGCCGGCGGGGCCGCACGAGGTGGTGGTGCACCTGTGGGGCGACGGCGCCCGCGAGGCCGCCGAGGCGCTGCCGGTGCTGCTCGGCGAGGACGACGACGTCACCGGCTTCGAGCCGCCGGAGCAGGTGCGCGACGCCCACCGCCGCGCCGCAGGCATGCGGATGCTCCGCAGCGGCCGCGTGCTGGAGGCACTCGTGCCCGCCGTGCTGGAGCAGCGCGTGCAGACGGTCACGGCGCACCGGGCCTGGCGATGGCTCGTGCTGCGGTACGGCACGACGGCGCCCGGCCCGGCGCCGTCGGACATGCCGGGCGGGCCGCGCGGCGGGCTGCGCGTGGTGCCCGACGCGCACACCTGGACCCGGGTGCCCGTGTGGGACTGGCACCGCGCCGGCGTCGACCCGGGGCGTGCCCGCACCGTGACGCGGTGCGCCTTGGTGGCGCCGCGGCTGGAGGAGGCGGGCGCGATGCCGCCCGCGGAGGCCCGCGCGCGGCTCGAGAAGGTGCAGGGCGTGGGCGTGTGGACGTCGGCCGAGGTGGCGCAGCGGGCCTTCGGCGACGCCGACGCCGTCTCCGTGGGCGACTTCCACCTGCCGGCCGCCGTCGGCTGGGCGCTGACCGGCGAGCGCACGGACGACGACGGGATGCTGCGGCTGCTGGCGCCGTTCGCGCCGCACCGGCACCGGGTGGTCCGCCTGCTGGAGCTCAGCGGCCGGCCCCGGGCGCCGCGGCGCGGGCCGAAGCTGCCGATCGCGGACTACCGCGCTTTCTGACGCGCTGCGGTCGCGTGCCGCGCTGCGTGGGCGACTTCTGTACTGAGTGGAATAGAAGAAGCGTGGTCGAGGTTGCAGCCCACAGCGACGGCCACCACGGCGAGTCCGGGGGAGGGCGTCGCGGCCTGTCACCACCGCAGTACACGACCCCGACCCGGGGAGAGAAGGAGACCACCATGCCCACGTCCGAGTCCGAGGTGCGCAAGGTCTTCATCATCGCCGAGCTCAAGGCCCACGGTGACTCCGTGCCGGACTTCACCTGGCGCGTCCAGGACGTCGCCATCGACGGGGACCGCGTCGCGGCGCGTCTGTACAACAAGGGCACCCACACCAAGGAGTGGCTCGGCGTGGGCCCCACCGGTGCCACTCTGGAGTTCGCCGAGTACTCCTTCCACAAGGTCCGCGACGGGCGCTTCTACGAGATGAACTACCTCATCGACGCCCAGGCCGTCCAGGCACAGCTCGAAGCCTGAAGACCCCGGGAGCCAGACCCTCGGGACGCAGCGGCAGCCGGATGTGCACACGTCCAGGTTCGATGTGGGTGAGCCGCGCCGCTTCGGTCACCAGTGTCATCCTCGACGTTGCCCACAACTGACGGCCCGGCATGACCCCGTGCGGGTAGGGTCCCAGCATGGTTGGTCCGCGGCGTTACCGTGACGTGCGCGCCACGACAATCGGCGCCCCGCCCGAGGTCGTGTGGCGTGCCGTCGTCGACCAGGTCGAGGTGCTCGGCCGGCCGTCCTGGTACGTGCGGATGATCGGCTGCCGCGACACGCGGGTCGCGGGTCCGCGCCCGCTCGGGGTTGGTTCGGTGGTCCCGGGTTTCCGGGTCACGGCGGCGGACCCGCCGGACCGGCTCGTGCTCGACGGCGTCCACCGGTTCTCGGTCTACACCCTCACCTTCCGGCTCCTGCCCGACGGCGCAGGCACGCGTCTGGAGGCGCACACCGACGCGACCTTCCCGGGCGCGCTCGGCGCGATCTACCGGCTGCTGGTGATCGGCTCGCGCTTCCACAAGGTCGCGACGTGGACCATCGTGACGCGCATCCGGCGGCGCGTGCCGACGTCCCCGGGCCAACGGGGTTGACCCGCTAGAACCGCCTCCAGTGCCCCTCGGAGACGACGTCGACGGTGTCATCGGCGACTCTGATCGCGGTCTCGTCGTCGATTGCGTACGCCGGACCTGCAATTCCGGCCGCCCATCTCTCTGCGTCGGCCATGGTGTTCTCCGGCAGGAGCTCGTGATCCAGGTGCGGGAAGATCGAGAAGTCGACGACGCCCAGCGTGCTGTCGCCACCGGTGGGCGGAGTCCAGCCGACGAAGTCCTGCCCGATACGGGGAGTCAGCACCATGCTCCCGGCGCTCAGCCCCACCCAGACGGTCTCGCGCAGCGACGGCAAGAGGGCCGCCAGGCCGGACTCACGCATCCAGTAGTACAGATACAAGGGGTCGCCGCCATTGACCAGCAGGACGTCTGTCTCTCGGACCCAGGGGACCCAGTGCTCTTTCTCGAGGCTGGGCAGCGCCGTGAGCTCCAGCACGCCCAACGACTTCCAACCGAGTTCGCACATGGGGATTCGGGGATCTCGTCCGGCGATGAACTTCCACGCCTGGCCGGCACCACCCGGGTTGGCGTGCGACGCGGTGGGGATACAGAGGGCGTTGGCGTCGGCGATCGGTTTGCCCAGGAGGTCGACCAGCGCGTTGTGGATGCTCGCGTTCTTGACGCCTGCGGAAGTGAGAAGAAGCCTCACACGTGCCTCCTGTACGTAGGGGTCATGACGCTCTCCTTGAGAGTCGGGAGCTCGGGTGCGTGGGGTCAGACTGCGCATCGCAGCGAAACTCATCGCCCTTGGAGCGGCTGTCCAGAAGGCCGACCTCTTAGCGCTCGAGTGCTACCGTCCCGCGCGCAGCCGGCGTCCCGCACGGAGCACCGTTGCCCGGGCCAGCTCGTCGAGGGAGTCCACGAGCACGACGTCGGGCAGGAGGTCCGGGGAGGTCGCCTCCGCCGCGACCGACAGCTCGGTGCACCCCAGCACGACCGCGCCGGCCCCACGCGACCGCAGGTTGGCGACGACGCCCTCCAGCGCGGTCAGGTCACCGCCACGACCCGCCTTCACGCCGTCGTAGATCAGGGACGTCACGGTTGCCTGGCCGGCGACGTCGGGCACAAGGGTCTTGATGCCGCGCACGCCGAAGGCGTCCAGGTAGACGCCCGACGCGATGGTCCCCTCCGTCGCGAGGAGGCCGACGGCCTCCGGCCGCGGCCCGCTGAGGCGACCGGTCCAGGCGTCGCGCGACAGCAGCGCCGACACCGTCACGTCCACCATGGACAGCAGCGGGACCGGCGTCGCCGCGACTATCGCGCCGGCGAAGGCGTGTGCCGTGTTGCACGGCAGCACGAGGAAGCCGGCCCCCGCCCCGGCGAGTCGCCGCGCGTCGGCGGCAAGCACGGGCCCTGGATCGTCGGCGGAGCGCCCCAGCACGAACGCCGTCCGGTCGGGGACGGTCGCGTGCTGCAGCACCACCATGTCGACGTGGTCCTGGTCGCGTGCCGCATCGGTCAACCGGACCACGCGTTCCATGAACAGGACCGTCGCGAGCGGCCCGACCCCGCCCAGCACGCCGACGAGCCTTCCCGCGGCCCCGGCGCCGGCCCCGGCGCCCCGCGCACCGACGTCAGGCACGCCCGCCGCGCCGCCGTCAGGCAACCTCACGCTCCGCGGACGGGAGGGGATCCCCGACCCCGGACTGCCCGGGCGGCCCGCCCGGTTCCTGCAGCGGGTGGTACTGCGAGAACTTGCGCACCTGGTTCAGCTCGGCGAGACGTACCCAGGCGTCGCGGCGCGGCGACAGGTCCCGCTTGTACTTCAGCGGGTGCACGACGCGGGCGCGGCGGACGGCGGCGCGTACCGACTTGTCGTGCACGTACTTGTCCAGGAGGAAGCCCGGGACGATCCGGTACAGCACCTCCAGCGGCTCCGTGGTGTGCGGCCAGTGCTCGGTGAGGTAGTCCGCCATCCAGTAGGCGGCGGGGTTCAGCCCGCTTGCGGTCAGGTAGTAGTTGGATCGCCCGGTGCGCGGGTTCAGCTCGAGGAAGTGCCCGACGCCGGTACGCGGGTCCACCTTCACGTCAAAGTTGGCGAACCCTGTCCAGCCCAGGTGCTCCACGAGCCGGCGGGCGTCCGCCTCGACCTGCGCGAGCCTCCCGGTGAGGATCGCCGCCGGGTTCCCCAGCGTCCCGGGCGTGTGCTCCTCGAGCAGCACGCGACCGCCCCAGGCCATGCGCACCGTGCCCGCGAGATCGGAGTAGGTGGTCATGATCCGCATCTGCGAGTCGTCGCCCGGCACGTACTCCTGGATGATCATGGGCCGCCGGTAGCCCGCGTCCCCGGCCGCCTTCAGGAGTGCGGCCAGCTCGGCGCGATCCCGCACCAGGTGCACCTTCGCCTTGCCGTGGAACGACACCTGGTGCCACGCCGTGTTGTCACCGGGCTTGGCGATCACCGGAAAGCGCAGGTCGAGGTCGCCGACCGGCTCCCCGCCGTCGCGCACCTCCGTGCGCGGGTGCGGTACCCCGATCTCTTGGCAGAGCTCGGAGAACCGCCGCTTGTCCATCACGCGGTCGAGCAGACCGACCGACGGGTAGGGGACGACCGCCACGTCCTCCAGCCGCGCGCGGTGCTCCGCGAGCGCCCGCACGTACCAGTCCACGCAGGTGAGCGCGATGACCGGGCCCGGTGCCGTCGCGGCGACCCGGCGGATCAGCTCGACCATGACGTCGGGGTCGTCGAGGCGCGGTTCGACGACGTTCCGGATGATGTTGGAGTGCGCGACGTTGGGCGTCGGGCGGATGGACACGACGGTCGACGTGACGCCGTAGCCCTCGTGGAAGGCACGAGCGAGGCTGTAGGCGCCGGCGTCGCCACCGAGGATCACCGGATGTACCGCTGCGAGGTTCCTCATGACACGTAACACGGATGGCGCACGAGGAACGTTGTGTCATAGAGCGGGTGAACTTGGAGAATTCGGGCGCAGGCAGCGAGGATTCGGGCGCAGGCAGCAGCGGCCGGCGGGGCGCGGCGTCACATCCTTTCGGGTGCGGTGATGCCGAGCAGGTCGAGGCCCGTCGCCAGGGTGCGGCCGGTGAGCTCGCACAGGGCGAGGCGGTTGGCGCGCACTGCCGGGTCCTCGGTGCGGAGCACGGGGCACTGGTCGTAGAACTCGGTGCAACTGCGGGCCAGGCCGAACAGGTAGCCGCAGAGGCTGTGGGGTTCGAGGGTGTCGGCGACGTCGTCGAGCACGGCGCCCAGCTCGTCCAGGGTCAGGGCCAGTGCTCGTTCTGCCGGATGCAGCGGTAGTGCTGGGTCGACCGGCAGTCCGGTCGCGATGCCGACCTCGGTGGCCTTGCGCAGGATCGAGCGGACGCGGGCGTGCGCGTACTGCAGGTAGACGCCGGTGTTGCCGTTGAACGCGACCATGCCGTCGACGTCGAAGGCGTAGTCCTTGGTGCGGTTGGATAGGTCGGCGTACTTCACCGCCCCGATCCCGGCTGCTTGCGCAACCCGCTCGAACTCGTCCGGGCTCAGCCCGTGATCCTTCTCGGCGATGGCCCCCCGGGCCCGCTGGACGGCCTGGTCCAGGAGGTCGTTCAGGCGCACGGTGCCGCCGTCGCGGGTCTTGAACGGCTTGCCGTCCGCGCCCAGGACGGTGCCGAAGGGGACGTGGGTCGCGGCGACGTCGTCGGGCAACCAGCCGGCCCGGCGGGCGGCGTCGATCGGCGTTGGACTGCGCGCGTGCGGCGCGGTAGAGCGCGTCGAGGGCGGATATCGACGCTTCGTCCTGCCAGGTCTGCTCGGGATGCTCGTCGATGAACTGGATGAGCATGCCGAAAGTCACTGAGCCTTCGACGCCTCGTCCTCCCTGTGCCCGCCGAGCTCCAGCACCCAGCGGGTCCGCTCCACCATCGCGAGGTCGAGTAACGTCCCGTCCTCCAGAGCCGCGGCGCCGCCGCTCTCGGACATGGCGTCACCCACGCGGTCGAGGACCTGTCACACCGCCGCGACTTCTTCCAGCGGGTAGGGCGTTTCCCGGCTCTCCCGTTGGAACTGGCGATAGAAGTCCCCCACCACCGTGGCGACCGGCGCGTAACGGACCAGAACTTCCGCGAGGGCCGCTGGAATTTCCCTCGGGGGTACCCCCTGGGCGCAGGCGCGCACGAACGCTTTGCGTTCTTCCGGTCCGTACCCGTACAGAGCGACGGTCAGCCAGTTCACCAGGTGGGTGGCGGCGTAGTACCGGTCGTAGCTGTGGTGTTCGTCGAAGAACTCGGCCTCGCCCGGTGTGAGCTCGAAGCGGGAGGAGATCGCGAGACCGTAGTCGGCGAAGAAGAGCCGCCTGCCGTCGGTCAGGATGTTCTCGAAGTGGGCGTCGAAGTGCAGCAGCCCGCGGGCGTTCATGAACGAGATCCCGGCTTCCAGCTCGTCGTCGACCATGGCGCAGGCCCGCTCGGCGGCCTCGTCACCGGCGCCGATCTGGATGCCGAGCCAGTCGTGCAGGTTCTGCGGGATGTACTCCAGGAACAGCATGAGGCTCGCCGAGGACTGCTGCACAGCCTCGATCCGGCGGCGTATCGCCGGTCCGCCTCCCCAATAGGTGACAGCTCGTTCCACATCGGCCAGTTCCTCGGGAAGCGGCTGGCCAGCGTCTGGTAGTACCCGCCAGTGGTACATCAGGGGGAAGCCCTCGTAGTCTCCCGCGATCACCCAGTTCGTCGTCATGATCTGCGCGGCCAGCTCCCGCCAGGCTCCGAACCCTGGGCCGCCGATGGTGCCGACACCGTAGTGGCAGAAGACCGGCAGTCCGAACAGATTCGCTGTGGAGCGAACGTTGTCCGGCCGTAGCTCAAGATCGGTGAGGCGCACCTGCTTGACGAAGACCGAGGTTCCTTCGACCTCCAGCAGGAGCGGTCTTCCCGCCGATGCCGGAGCCGATCGGTGTGGCCGCCTCCACGAGCTCGTGCAGTCTGCGATCGCTGCACAGCGACAGCGATGTGGAAACGGCTCCGTGTGCGGCCAGGCGAGCGCCGCGGGACATATCAGGGGTCGTCAACTCTGCCTCCAGCCGGGCGCCCGCCTCTCGTGCAACCGCTTCAGCAGACACCACGGCAGGAGCTGCAACCAGCCTCTCACGTGGGGTGATGGTGATGATCATGGCGTACACGCATTTCGAGAACAACGCGTGGCGGGCTCGGGCAGTGCACGTACGCTGCCGGACGTGAGCACCGAGCCGAGCAACTCGATGTCCGTAACCCCCGCTCAGCGGAACTCTACGCAGTGTTGATGAAGGTTCTTCTGGACCGCGCCGAGGGCCGCCTCTAGGCCCGGCTAGCTCGGGCGTGTCTCCTAAATAGGTGCTGGGGCGCGCGGCAGACTGGCCGGGGACGTGCCCTAGCGAAACGCGTTCAGTTCGTCGAGGGCGCGCTGGCCGCGCTTGACCACCCCTGGAACGACATCGCGGTGCCCGTGACGGACGGGGATCTCGAGCATGTGGAGGATCTGTGCCGCTGCGAGCACCGCCGCCCCCTTCCAGCCGACCAGGTCGAGGATTCTCGTCCACAGCCGCCTTCGGACATCGTCCAGCAGCGGGTCCTGGAAGGTGTACCACACGAGGGTGGTGAGATCGGTCGCCCGCGTGCCGCTACCTGCGTTCCCGATGTCCACGACCGCCACCACCGCTCCGTCACGGACCAGGACATTGCTGGGGGTTGAGAGATCGGCATGGACCATGTCAGGTGCCTCTCGTGGTGGTGGGACGTCGGCACACACGAGCCGCAGGCGCTCGACCAAGGCCGATACCACGGAGGAATACTCCGAGAGCCTGGCCATGGACTGGCGGAGACGCGACTGCTCCGGCGTCTCGTTGAAATCCAGCCCGGCGACAGCCGATTCCTGACCGGTGGCGACCCGCCAGGCGTACGACCAGTGGTCGTAGGGCTCGGAGGCTTGGCCGGCCTGGAGTTCGATGATCTCCATCAGCTGCTCAACGAGGGACGGGGTCAGCTCTGGTGCGGGAGCCGCGTCAACGAAGTCCATCAGATGCCATACATGAGTGGCTGTGGCCCCCACTCCGAGCCAGGCCGGGGTGGGATAGCCGCGCCTACGCATGTGCTCGACCACTCTCTGGGCTCGCAACGTCTCGTCCAGGTGGTTGGGGTGTGCCCGGGGCACTGCTTTGAGCACCGCATTTGCCCTTCCGGCCAACTGGACGCGCATGGCACCCCCATTGATGCCTCCGGGTAGGCGACTGAGAAGAGTGACCTCTGCCCCGACCACGCTGGCCACGTCGTCCAGGACCTCGGCCGGCAGCTCTTCGGGATGGGTGGCCTGGCTCATCGGCTCATGGCCGCAACGGCGGGAGGGCAGCACATGCACAGCACCTTACGGCCGAACTGGCCGGTCCATCCATCGCCGGGGGACCGGAGGACGGATCGTCGCGAGGCCGCCCCCGAACGCGCGCTCGCGAACACACCCACGCCCGCACGGTCGACCGGTCAGATCGACGCCCGCCTCGGCGCGTTTCGACTTGACCCACCATGATTGTCAGGTGCGGTTCGTCCTCAGCGCCGGTAAATACTCCTCAAGCACCGCGGCCGGGACCATGACTGCCGCCTGCCCCTCGGGAAGATCGAGCTGAGCCAGTCGCTCGCGATCCGTGATCACGTAACCCTGCACCACGTAATCCTGCACCACGTAATCCTTGTCGTCATCGGTGCCCCACAGGGTCGGGCACTGGACGTTCTTGCAGTCCGAATCTCCCGACAGCCACCGCAGCGGTGCGCTCATGGTCTCCGCCTAATGTTGGCAATCTGTGTCGCATTCAATGCTTCCGACCCGCGGACCGCAAGGTCAAGATCCCCGACTTTCCAGAACAGGAAACCTGTATATCCGCGACCGGATCGCGACCTGGAACACCGACCCGCGTCCCTACGTCTGGACCACCGACGAGATCCTCGAACGACTCGCGATATACCCGAACATAATTCCCGACACGCGCCACTGGCGGTTCGATGGCGAATGGGGTGACACTCGAACGGTGCCTCCTGTGCGTCCCAGGCAGACCCACAGGGCAACGGGGAGGTAGGCGCGTGAACCGACCAAAGCTGCGCGAGGTGCTCCGCAGGCTGCAGGAGGACGGGGACTTCCTCAACGACGTCCTCGTCTCACCCAGAGATGCCTTGAGCGGCTTCGACCTCTCCCACGACGAGGTGGCTGCCCTCGACAAGCGAGACGGCTCCGTGTTCCGACTGATCGGGCGGCTGGCGTCGGGCGACGACGATGACGATGACGAGGACGAAAAGACGCTGGAGGCGTTCCCTGACCTGACCGTGACGCCCACCCCCTCGCCCCATCCCGACGGTGGAGGAAGCTCCAGCATCCAGCTCAGCCTGCCGCCACTGACCCTGACCCTCGGGCCGCCTCCGCCTCCGCCGCCGCTGCCTCCGCCGCTCGATATCCACGTGCCGCTGCCTCCGCCGCTACCCGATCCGCCGATCGATCTGCATGCTCCGCCTCCGCCGCCCACGCCACCGCCTCCTGATCCGCCGCCACCTCCGGACATCCCGCCACCACCTCCGATGCATCGACCTTCGCCGGAGATCTTCACGTTGATCAACTTCCACTTCAACGAGGGTGATGCGCCCTCCGTGATCCCGGACGAGGTTGTCGCCGAGGTCCGCTT
The DNA here is from genome assembly GCA_963850545.1 of uncultured Actinomycetota bacterium. Classification (GTDB taxonomy): domain Bacteria; phylum Actinomycetota; class Actinomycetes; order Actinomycetales; family Cellulomonadaceae; genus Promicromonospora. Next base: position 897,762 of record CAWKLP010000001.1, read on the forward strand.
GACTGTCGGCGAGGACCGGCAGCACGCGATCACCCGCATGCTGCACTTCATCGACGGGCGGGCACGGTGAACGACCACACAGAGGAGGCCCTACCCGCCGCGCCTGGTTCACACAATGCACCGCGTGAGGCCTACGACCTGTACATCGTCGGTACTGGCATCGTCGGTGTCCGTCAGATCACCCGCGAGGTCGATGACGCGTTCCGACGCTGTCGCGAGGTGCTCGTTGTCGACTCCGGGTTCGGCGTGCGCGAGCACATCCAGGAACGCTGCCCGGTCGTTACCGATCTGGTCCCGGTGACCTACCGCGAGGGCGAGCCGCGCATCGAGGCCTACGACCGGATGTCGACCGCTGTGATCGAGGCGGCTCTCGATCACCCGCCCGTGGCGTTTGCGGTTTACGGCCACCCGCAGGTCTATGTCTACCCGACCATGCAGCTGACCCGGGCCGCGGAGGCGTTGGGGCTGCGGGTGAAGGTGCTGCCGGGTATCAGTGCTCTCGACGCCCTCCTGATCGACGTCGGACTGGACCCCGGTTTCTCGGGCCTTCAGATGTACGAGGCGACGGACCTATTGTTGCGCAATCGACCGCTGCATCCCGACGTGCCGTGCATCCTGTGGCAGATCGGCGCTGTCGAGACGGTGCTCCACTCGACGGCAGCCAGCACGCCGGCGCGCTTCCGGCGGCTGCAGGACAAGTTGAGCGAGTTCTACCCGGAGGACCACGAGCTGCGCGCCGTGTTCACGTCGACCTACCCGCTCGCACCTTCGCGGGTCGACTCCTTCCAGCTCCGGGACTTCGCGGCCCGGGGCCCGTCGATTCCGCACGGCGCAAGCCTCTACATCCCGCCGACGGAGCTACGGGCGGTCGTGGACGACGAACTGCACTCGGCGACGGGGAATCCCGCACACCTGAGCGACATCACGATCCGTCCTGCCGGCGCCGACTACCGCCAGCTACGGGACCCGCTGACAGACGAAAGCGGGCTACACCCTGCTAGCCAACACATCGTCCGCGAGGACTTCCTCTCACCCGCCGAGGTCGAAGGCCTGCTGGCTTACTGCCTCGATCGGGAAGCGGACTTCGTCGAGAGCATGGTCATCCAACCCGGCACGACCGACGGGGTGGTCAAGCGGGACCACCGCCGCTCCAGAGCGCTGTTCGACCTCGGCGACCACCGGGCGGTACTAGAGGATCGGGTGCGCCAGTGCCTGCCAGAAGTTCTGGAGGAGCTGGGCTTCCCACCGTTCGAGCCGTCGAACGTCGAGGCCTCGCTGAACGCCACGAACGACGGCGGGTTCTTCGGGATGCACAACGACAACGGCCACGACCTGCTCCACTCGAGGAGGCTGACGTTCGTCTACTACCTGTTCCGTGAGCCGCAAGGGTTCCAGGGCGGTGACCTCCGGCTCTTTGAGACCCGGTTCACCGATGGCAGATACCTCGCCACGGACCACTCCGAGCGGGTCGCCGCGGTTCGCAACAGGGTCGTGTTCTTCCCCAGCTTGCTCGAGCACGAGGTCATGGCGGTGAGCTGCCCGTCGGGCGACTTCGCCGACAGCCGCTTCGCCGTCAACGGCTGGGTGCACGACCAGGGCTCCCACACGTCGGGTCTATAGGAGCAGGTGGACGCCCTTCGAGTGAGCCACGATCGGAGCTACTACGAGAGCCCCCGCAACCACGAGTACCGGCGTCGGCCGGGGATCGGGCATACATCGAAGTTCGCGAAGCGGCCAACAGCCTGTGGCGCCCGCCTCCGCGGTGTCGTGGAGCACAGCGCCGTCCACGAGGACGCGCCCTGCGTGAGCGCGGCGAAATAGGAGACGTGGCGAAGGTCGGCCGTCGTCAGGCTGGCTCTGCTCGCTCTCGAGAACGATGACGATGAGGGCGCCCCGCCCGTCTATCGCGACGGCGGTTCCCTTCGCTGCCGGGAAGCTGTTCTGGCGGCCTCCTCGATCTTGGCGCAGTGAGCTTCACGGGCAACGGTGTCGATCTGCTCTTGCTGTCCGGCGGCTACTCCGGTCTGACCGTCGAGTTGTTCGCGCAGGATGTCCGCGTGCCCGGCGTGCCGGGTGGTGTCGTTGAGAACGTGGACCATGATGCTGAACAGCTTCACGTCAGGTCGTGGCCACCACGGCACGTGGCCGGGAGCGTCGATGGGTAATTGACTGATCGTGGCGTCTGCGTGCTCCCAGGCGCGTCGGTAGAAGTCGATGATCTGCTCGCGGCTCTCGGCTGCGGTGACCCACAGATCGCTGCCGTCGGAGTCTTGCCACCGGGGGAGCGGCTCGGGGAATGGCCGGTTGAAGATCTCGCCGAGGTACCTGGCTTCCCAGGTCGCTACGTGCTTGACCAGGCCGAGGAGGTTGGTCCCGGTCGCCGTCAGGGGGCGCCGAATGTCGTATTCGGGGAGACCGTCGAGTTTCCAGACCAGTGCCTCGCGTGTCGACTGCAGCTCTTCGTGGAGGTACTTCTTGGCAAACCCGTCAATCATGCGAGAAGGCTGCCACAACAGCGACTGCCTCGTCGTCATCGGCGGACGAGGCGACGATCGCTGTGGCGGCCCTTGAGCTGCTTTCAAGCTGTACCTGGGGATGCAGCGTCGTGATGGTTGGGCAATTCGTAGGAACTGGAGCGCGGCCTGTGCTCACTGCATGTACCTGGCGATGGGGTGGTCCCATGACTTGGTGCAGTAGTACGTCTGCAGCATGTACCCGCGGCCGATCTCCAAACCGGTCGCCATCTGGGATGCCTTGCGGTACTCGTACGAGTCGTCGTGGTTGTCCTCGATGGGCCGCCACGTCGTGTCGCCGTCCCACTCGTGGTCGAACGAGATCAGGGCTTCCTGTGGAGCGCCGCAGGGGCACTTGAAGTACCCGAAGCCGGCGGGTCCCCAGAATGTCTCGGGAGCGGCCCAGCCGCCGACCTTCACACCGCGGGCGACCGCGAGCTCGCTATACCAGTAGGGGCGTTCGTCGTCCCCGAAACTCTCCTCCCACGCTTCCACCTGGTCCGACAGGGCCGGGGGCATCCAGGAGTGTGTCGGGTACTCGACGACCTCTTCCGGATGGACGATGCAGGCGTTCGGGACGTGACCCGGGAAGACGAAGATGCGGGGTGGGGTCGGTGGATCCATCAGGACGTCGACGATGTCGACGGCCCGGCGCCAGAAGACCTGAACGAGGCCGTCGGCGGTCCCGTCGTTGGACGTGAGCTCCTGGGTCGGGCACCACATCAGCTGCATGAGATCGACGCCGTCGGGGTGGGGCAGGCTCGGGGCATCGCGCAGGTAGACCTGCGCGATCGGGAGCAGCGGCATCGGGTCCGGTCCGTCCTGGTCGGCATCCCAGTGATCGCCCGGGCAGTGGGGCCAGGGCTCGTCGGCCGGCCACAGCAGCGGGCCACCGACCGAGCTCTGGTGGACCGACGGCGACCCGGGGCGGGGGTGTAGACGGGTCGCGGTACGCGCGTACTCGGCAAGCCCGGGCACGATCGCGGTCAGGTCGACGGGCCTCGGCGGTGAGGTGTAGGGCATCTGGGGTTCCCTCGGCAGTAGGTGGCGAACGCCCAGATTCAATCACCAGTGACCGACACTCCTCGCAGGTCCTGCTCGGTTGCCTCGCGGCCAGCCCGCACCTCGGCGTCCCAACCTTCCGGTCCACGGCCTCAGCGTCAGAGCGGACCTCTGCTGAAGCTCTGCTACGAGAGCCGCCAGGTCTCGCTCGAATACCGCTCGGCGTCCGGGTCCTCGGCTTTGCGCCCAGCTACGTCTCCACGGAGGGCAAACCGCTCGCCGCCACGGCCGCGATGGCCGCGCTGCCGGACCGAGACGGCGACCGCAGCGGGTAACTCCTGAGGGCAGCGTCACGTGTCGTAGAGGCCGTCCCACGGCTCGTGGAATCCGAGTCCGTTCGGATAGAGCTCGGCCCAGTTGTCCTCGGTCTCGTCCTCGCCGTGCTGCTCGATCACCAATCCGAAGAAGACCTCGTCGAACACGACCTGGAACGGGCGGATCGCGATATCCGTGTACTGGCGCCCCGGGAGTACGTCGAGAAGCTGGTCGAGCCGCGCGTACGCCTTAGCAACAGCGCCAGCGCCACCGAGGCCACGAGGCGCTGAAGGTTCGTCGGCGGCATGAGACGGGAATTCACGATAACGAATAGGTCCGTTTGCCCGTGTGCCAGATGATGGCTGCCGTGGACCCCATCGCCGATGCCGCAGCCCTGGTCGCCGACCGTTATCCCGACGCTCGGTGGGCGCTGCTGGCCGGCAGCGTGCTCGATCCGGGATCGCGGACGGCAGGGTCGGACCTGGACATCGTGGTGTGCGTTCCCGACGACGCCGTCGGGCATCGCGACTCGGTGCGCTGGCGGGGCTGGCCGGTTGAACTGGTCGTGAACACCGAGGCCGGGCATCGCTGGTTCATCGCGAAAGAGACAGCGCGGAGAAAGCCGACGCTGGTGCGGATGATCGCCACGGGCGTGCCGGTGGCGGGGGAGTCCGACGTCGTCGGGCTGAAGGCGGAGTGCCAGGCGCTGCTGGATGCCGGCCCGGGGCCGGCGCCGGACACCGCGCTCGAGGACGCCCGGTACGGCGTGACCGACCTTCTGGACGACCTCGCGTACGCGCGCGACGGCGGCGAGGCGGACGTCGTGCGGTCGGTGCTGTGGGAGCGGGTCGGGCACCTTGCCCTGGCATCGGCCGGGCGGTGGGACGGCGGTGGCAAGTGGCTGCTGCGCGAGCTGCGCGCCTGGGACCTCGGATACGCCGCCCGCTGGGTGGCCGCCCGGCACGACGACCAGGCAATGGTCGACGTCGCGCGGGCGACGCTGAACGCTGCGGGTGGGCCGCTGTTCGAGGGGTACCTGCGCCAGGCGCCCGTCGTCGACGAGATCCCCGCGACCTCGACCACGCCGCCGGTGGTGGTGCGGCGCGCGGCCCGGGCGATGCTGCTCGACGACGATGGCCGCCTCGTGGTGATCAAGCGGACGGTTCCGGGGCGGGCGCCGTACTGGGTGACGCCCGGTGGTGGTGTCGAGCCCGAGGATTCCTCGGTCGAGGACGGGCTGCACCGGGAGCTGTTCGAGGAGCTTGGTGCGACGGCGAAGGTCGTTCGGCAGGTGTTCCTGACTTCGCAGCCGAAGGATGCTGGGATTGCGGTGCAGTACTACTTCCTGGCGCGGGTGGTTTCGATGGATCTGGGGCTGCGGTCGGGTCCGGAGTTCCGGGAGCCGATGCGGGGGACCTACGACGTCGAGCATGTGGACCTGCGCGACGACAGTGCGCTTGCCGGCGTTGATCTGGTGCCTGCCGCCTTGAAGGCGTTCATCCGGACCAACCGTGGGGCGCTGCTCGCCGAGGCCGGGGTCTCCTGAGGGCAAAGCCGCTGGTGCGCTCTAGCCTGATACCTCCTCAGCTTCTCTGGGCCAAGCGACGGCGGCGACGTACGCGGAATGGCACAGCATTTCCCCGGCAACGAAACACTCGACAGACGCTCGGATGGGGCTGCCCACCGACCGACGTGTGGCTGACCCCCTCCCGGCCGACTCCCTGGGCCACCAGAATCGACCCAGGAGGTGCCGGAGGTGACCATCGTGCGGGTGCTTGCAGTTGACGACCAGGCGGCGTTCCTGCACGCCATGACGTCCGTGGTCCTGGAGACACCCGGTTTCGAGATCGTGGGCTCGGCGTCGTCCGGGGAGGAATCTCTGGCGGTCGCTGCCGGGCTGCTGCCGGACCTCGTGCTGATGGACGTGAACCTGCCCGGCATCGACGGGTTGGAGGCCACCCGGCGGCTGCTCGGGCGCGATCGCCCGCCGGTGGTGTTGCTGCTCTCGACCTATGACGAGGACGTGGGCGAACAGTTCGTCGCCGAGTCCGGGGCAGCGGCCTATCTGACCAAGTCGGCCTTCGGGCCGGAGCGGCTCGAGGAGGCGTGGTCCACCGCGGTGCGCTGATCGGCTAGCGAGTGGGTGTCGAGGACACGACTGATGACGGAGCCACCGGCGTCGGCCCGCGGACCTCGATGACGGTGTGCCCGTCTTGCTCGGTGATCCACACAGAGCCGCCGGCTGCCTCGACACGGTCCTGCATGTGGCGCAGCGGCAGACCGCCTTGGTCACGGCCGCGCACGACCAGCTGCAGCTGGTCGTCGTGTGCCTCGAGCAGCACGACGACGGGGTCTCCGAGGTCGTGTATCGCCTCAGCTACGCAGAAGTATGTAGCGGCTTCGACGCGCGGGTCGAAGCGCCGATCGACGGCGGACGGTTCGACCACCAACCGCGCACTGCTGCTGGTTCGGGCAAGCAGCGACGCGAGCGCTGTCGGGAGTCCGGAGCGGGCGAGCTGGGCCGGGTAGACGCCGCGGGTGATCTCCCGTAGCGCCGCAACGGCCAGGTTCAAGGACTCGATCAGTTCTCCGAGCAGTGCGGCGTCCAGAGGGTTCGGGGCGTCGTGGTCAAGGCTGGACAGCTGGCGCAACCGGTTCGGGAGTGGCGTCAGGTGCAGGACGACCTGCCGGGCGATCGTGCGTTCGAGGCGGCTCCGTTCGGCGTCGTCGGCGCTGATCAACCGTTGGCGGGACTCGGCCAGTTCACGGGTACGGTGGCCGACTCGTTCCACCTCCGCTGACAGTTCGGCGGTCAGCCGGGCGTTGCGGAAGGCCATTGCGGCCTGGTCGGCCAGGTCAGCCATCAGCCGTCGTTCCCGGGGACGCAGGGGATGGCCGGCCGGCATCTGCACCATGATGCTGCCGAGGCGCTCCCCGCGGTCGACGACCGGCATCTCGATGTCGGAGGTCATGGGGTCGTCCGCGCCGGACGGCGGCCAGACCGCCGTCCGGTCAGGCCCGGACTCGATGTGTAGCACCACGATGACGCGGCTGGCGTTGACCGCATGCGCGGCTGCGTCGGCCACGGTCGGCAGCAGGTCGGACGGGTCGGGAGTGTCCCCGAGGCGGCGGCTGAAGTCGGCCAGCGCTTCATACGGAGCGGCCGCGGCGCCGAACGCCAGCCGGTCGGCGACCTTGACCACCCGGCGACGAAGTGGCTGGAAGGCCATCGCCACGAGGGCGGTCGCGAGCAGTGACGGCCAGAAGCCACCGGTGCCACCGCCGATCGTGAGGCCGATGAGTACGACGACGAGCACGTAGCCGACGGCGACCAGTCCGGTGGCCAGGGCGAACACCAAGGCCCGGTTGACGATCAGGTCGATCTGGAGCAGGCGGTGGCGCAGGACCGCGACTGCCACGCAGAGGGGGACGGCGAGCTGGGCGAGCCGCAGTGGCAGGCCGGCCAGCCATGTTCCCTCCTGTCCTTGGATGAGCGGCACCAGGAGGACGACCACCACGCCGAACGCCAAGAAGACCGCTGACGACGCGATCCACAGGAGCTGGCGCCGCTCGTCGTCGGTGGCCCGGCGCAGCCGCAGCGCCATGGAGACGGCCGAGGCGATCAGACCAGCCGCGACGAGCAGGGATCCGATGGTGAGCAGCGGCCCCGAGATGGCGCGGTAGCCGTAGTCCTCCCCGTACACGGACTCGCCGGGACGAATCGTCAGCGTTCCCAGTGTGTGCAGGCCGAGGCCGACCACCGTGACCCAGACGGCCCAGCGCCAGCGGGGTGAGGCCAGGTGGCCGTCGGGGGAGATGAGGAAGACCATGATCAACGCGGTGAAGGCCGGCCAGCCCAGCAGGGGTGATGCCCACGCGGCCACATGGGCCCAGTAGGGGGAGCCGGGTCCGTCACCCTCGAGCACCCAGATGCTGTAGGCGTCGGCAGCCAGCGTTACCGAGAGCAGGCTCGCGGCACACAAGAGCCAGCCGAGTGGCTGCCTGGGGTAGCGCGAGACGATGAGCGCACCCATGAGCGCGCAGCCGACTGAGGCCAGAGGGGTCAGCGGCCATCCGTGGTCGGCCCAGGTCGCCTCGCTGAGCAGCGAGCGGTGAGCAGCGGTGAAGGCGGTGTCCAGGATGCCGGCCAGTGTGGTCAGGGCGAGCACGCCCCAGGCGATCCGGGCGTGCACGTCAACCCACCTGGCCGGGGACGGGGATGGGCGTGTGGGCCTGGTCGGGAACCTCGGCCCTTGGCACGACGGCGATCACCGTCGTACCGCTGCCGGACAGGGAGCCGACGGTGACCGTGCCGCCGACCGCGTCCAGCCGGTCGCGCATGTTGGCCAGGCCCGCGCCTGTCCCGACGGTGCCGGCCAGTGTCTGGTCGAAGCCGGTCCCGTCGTCGGTGACGGTGAGGTGCCATCGGTGCTGTTCCTCGCCGAGGTGCACCGTTACGCTCCGCGCACCGGAGTGCTTGGTGGCGTTCTGCACGGCCTCCATGCAGCAGAAGTACAACGCCGCCTCGACCGGTGCCGGGATCCTTCCGAGCCCGTCCGTGTCGACGGTGACCGGGATCGCGCTGGTCGCAACCGCAGAGCGCAGAGCAGACACGAGACCTTCGTCGGACAGCAGCCTCGGGTAGATCCCGCGGGACAGCGAGGAGAGGGTCTCGATGGCGGCGCGCGCGGCGTCGGCCTGCCCGGCGAGTACCCGGGCGGCGCGTTCCGGTGACCGAACGGCGATCGTCTGGGCGAGCCGCAGGTTGACGGTCAGCGCCACCAGGTGTTGCTGCGCGCCGTCGTGGATGTCGCGCTCCAGACGACGCCGCTCGGCGTCCTGCGCCTCGATGAGCCGCTCCCTGGACGCCTGGAGCTGGTCGGCCCGCGCCGCCAGCTCTGCGTGGCGGTCCTCGAGCTCGGCCCGCAGCCCGACCAGCCGCAGCACCAGCCCGGCCTGGGCGGCCAGCCCGGCGAACAGCCTCTCCTCCACGGCGGTCAGCGGCAAGCCCGGTCGCTCTTGCAGCCGGAGGACCCCCAGCAGCTGGCCCCCGTGCCGCACGGCCAGGGCTCGCCGGCCCTGGCCGGCGGCATCCACCCCGTCGGGTGCCACGGACGGAGGAGTCCGGTCGTCGTCGGCATGCGCGGGCCAGGTGGCCGCCAGCGTCAGGTGGCCGGAGACGGTCAGCCACACCTGTGCCCACCGTGCTCCGGTGCCCTGGGCAAGCAGCATGGACATGCGGGCCGGCAGCTGCTCGGTCGCGGAGCCGACCGTGACCGTCTCCGAGAAACGACTCAACACGTCGTACGGTGCAGCTGCGCCGCCGTGCCCGACGCTGGTCGCGGCCCGCTCGAGGGCGGCCTGTACCGGCGCGATCGAGAGCGCCACGACGGCGGTCGCCAAGACCGCCAGGGGCGGGCTCGGCGAGTCGGTCCGGCCGATGATCGCGCCACCGCCGAGCACGATGAGTACGTAGACCGCGACCACGAAGCCGGCCAGACCGACCGTCACCACCAGCCGAGTCCGCACGCCCCGGTTCAGCCGACCGAGCACGCGGCGGGTCTCCATTGAGCCAGTGTGCGCCTGTTCAGAGCGCCGGGGGAGGGCCTGGGGTGCGGTCGATGGCGACAGCGGTCCCGATGCCGCTCGGTCAGCGGCTCGGTCCAGTCGCCTCCAAGTACGCGAGCACGGCCATCACGCGTCGGCTCACCTCGTGCTCGTCGACCAACCCCAGCTTCTGAAACACCGACCCGATGTGCTTCTCGACGGCCCGGTCACTCATGAACAGCGTCTTCGCGATCGTCGCGTTGTTGCGACCGGTCGCCATCTGCTGGAGGACCTCGCGTTCCCGATCGGTCAGGCCCAGGAGCGGCCCATCCCTGCCCCCGCGCGCGAGCAACGCCTCGACGACCAGCGGGTCGAGCACCGACCCGCCGCGAGCCACCTCGTGCAGCGCGCGGACAAGCTCGTCGAGATCGGTCACCCTCTCCTTGAGCAGATAACCCATTCCGGCCACGCCGCCAGCCAGCAGCTCGAAGACGTAGTCCTCCTCGACGTACTGCGACAGGACCACGACGCCGACCCCGGAGTGCTCGGCCCGGATCCGCTTCGCGGCCTGGATGCCCTCGTCCGTGTTGCTCGGTGGCATGCGAATATCGGTCAGCGCCACGTCCGGCGAGTTCTCGGCCACCGCCGTCATCAGCGAGGTCAGGTCGGTCGCAGTGGCAACCACATCGATGTCCTCGACCTCGGCCAGCAACGAGGTCACTCCCTGACGAACCAGGTAGTTGTCGTCGGCGAAGACCACGCGTAGCGCCATGCGTTGGACTCTAACGACCCCGTCAGCGACCACGTCGTCCGGCGGAGCTGTCCTCGGGTTTCTCACCCGATCGGTTCGGAGAATCCGTTGTCGCACCGTGGTGGTGCCAGCACGCGCGCGTAGTGGTGCTGGCCCCCGGCGTCGTGCTGCCTACCCCATCGTGGCGAGCACCACGCCTTCCTAGTGTCGAGAGTGCGGAACCACAGCGAAGCCACCTCCCCGACTCAGCGGGATGTCCGGCTGCTCGAGCAAAAGGAGAGAGTCATGTCAAGAAGGATGATTGCGGTCACCGTGGGCATTCTGTTTTTCGTCCAGATGGCCACCGCCATGGTAGGCACGTCACTGATCCAAGCTTTTGTGGACGGTGACACCGAGAGGGCGCCCCTGACGGTCGGCGTTCTGCTCATGATGTGTTCCGGCCTTGCTGTCGTAGGCATCGGCCTCCTGATGTACCCGATCTTGAAGACCGTCAACCAGAGGCTGGCCATCTGGTATCCGGTACTCAGAATCACCGAGTTCACGGTGTCCGCAGCCTGCGGCGTCTACCTCCTGACCCAGTTGCAGGTGGTCCCGAACCACCTGCTGTGGGTCTACATCCCGACAGGTATCGGCGGCGTGATTCTCAGCTACCTGCTGTTTGTCTCGCGTCTGGTTCCTCGACCGATTGCAGTACTCGGCCTGGTCGGATATGGCCTGTTCTCCCTGGGAGTGCCGCTGGACCTCCTGGGCGTCCTGAACATGAACGAAGGGCTCGGCATGCTGATACTCGCTCCGGGATTCCTGTTCGAGTTCGTGGTCCTGCCGATCTGGTTGATCGTGAAGGGATTCAGCTCTCCGTCGCCCGCAAAGGAATTCACGTCACCGGCGATGGCGACGAGCTGACCAACCCGCGACAGCCCGTGGTGTCGCCCCTCGGTGTGGCGCCCGCCCCGGAACTCGGGCGGGTGCCTGCTCGCGGGAGGGTCGCACCGGACACGTGGTCATTCTCGGTTTCGTACCAGGCCGCGAGTGACCGCGGTGACAATCGTGCCGCCCACGAGCGTGCCAACCAGGACGAGCATCGCCCCGACCGCCCAGAGCCCGGACTCATCCTCTGCCGCGGCCTGGATCGTCCAGGCCGCGGTGAAGGGCAGGCTGACTCCGAGTACCGCGAGCCACGCCGGGAGCAACAGGGCGCCGACCACCACCAACCCGATGAGCACGACGACGCACGCGATCACCTGGGGGCGTCTCGTAGGGCCCGGTGACGGATCCGGTAGCGATGTCGACATCACGGGTCGTGTCCCGACCGAGGGTCCACCAGGTCGCCGTCGTCAGCGCGGCAATGATGAACGTGACGAGAGCAATGATGTAGTTGTTTCGCACCATGGCCCCAATAGTGCACTGCCTGCTCACCAACCCAGCTTGGCGAGGGTCTCGGCCCGCTCCTGCTGGGCCGCGCGGTCCAGGGTGAGGCCCGACGTCGTCGACGCCGCGCAGAAGACGTCGGAGTCCGGCAGGTTGCCGTCGAGGAGGAAGCGCGTGGTGGTGTTCAGCGCGCAGGGGTTGTCGTCGTAGACGTAGACGCCGTGCCCGCCGGCGTCGACGGTGACCAGGCGGGCCCGGTCGCCGAATGCCTCGCGAGCGATCTCTGCGCCCAGGTGCGGGGTAGCGGGGTCGCGCAGGTTCTGCAGCACGAGGACGTTCTGCGGGCCCTCGTCGTTGATCTCCAGCGGCGGGTCGATCGGGTCGTTGCGCCAGAAGGCGCACGGCATGATGTTCGCGGCCGCCGCGCCGAACAGCGGGTAGCGCTCGCGGTCGGCGGTGACGTCGCGCTGGTACGTCTCGACGTCCTCGGCCCAGTCGGTGTCGTTGCACGTGACCGCCAGGAACGACGAGAAGGCGTTGTCGTGGGGCGACGGGGTCGCCGCACCCGACTTCTGCTCGACGACGGTGGCAGGCACGCCGGGCACGGGGGACTGCAGCTTCTCTGCCTCACGGAGCGCGGCCTCGGTATCGCCGTCGTTCACCGACTGCCAGATCTGTGCGGTCGAAGCGAAGCTGCGGTCCTTGTAGAGCCCGGCGAACACGTAGAGCCGGAAGGTCGCACCGCTGAAGTCGTCGATCGGGTGGCGATCGAGCTCCTCCGCCAATGCGAGGTAGTTCTCTCGCACCTGGCCGGGGGTGCGGCCGAGCCCGTAGCCCTCGTGCCGTTCGGCCGCCCATGTGGCGAAGTCGGGAAACCGGTCCTCCATGCCGAGCGCGAACCGGCGCAGGCTGTCGCGGTCGAGCGAGGTCTCGCCGAGATTGCTGTCGATCACTATCCGGTCGCTCTGCGCGGGGAACAGCGAGGCGTAGGCCGAGCCGAGCGCGCTGCCGTAGGAGGCGCCGTAGAAGCTGATCTGGTCCTCGCCGAGCAGCTCCCGGATCAGGTCCATGTCGCGGGCGGTGTTGGCCGTGGTCATGTGCTGCATGCGGCCCTCGGTGTCGTGGGCGGCGCACTGGTCGGCGATCTTCTTCGCCTGCTGGGCCTGCTCGATGACGGCCGCCTCGTCCGGCGCGTACGGCGGGATGTTGCCCGTGTAGCCCTGCTCGACCGTGAAGCCGCAGCTCACCGGCGACGAGTGGCCGACCCCGCGCGGGTCCATGCCGATCAGGTCGTAGGCGTCCAGGACCCTGCTTGGTATCCCCAGGCTGGTCAGGTCGGCCGGCTGGGACAGGCCGGCACCACCGGGTCCACCCGGGTTCAGCAGCAGCACACCCTGCCGTTCCTCAGGGTTGGTGCTGGCCAGCCGGGAGATCATCACCTCGATCTGTGTGCCGTCAGGATCGTCGTAGTCCAGCGGCACGGGCACGGTCGCGCACTCCAGCGGCACCGCCGTCACCACGTCGTCCGGACACGCTCCCCAGTCCGGTCCGCTCGTCTGTGCGGCATCGCCCGCTGCCGGTGCGGCCAGCAGCGCCCCGGCGAGCCCTGCCACCGCGGTCAGGGCCAGACCGCGCCTGACCATCCATCGTGTTTCCATCTCGCACCCCTCGTGTCGCTTGCGTTCGGCACGTGCGAGACCCACTCCAGACCGTGTCCCAAGGGCACGGTCAAACGTTGCGGGTGTGACGCCGGTCATTCTCCGTCGGTTTGCGTCGCGACAAGGAGGTTGCCTGCGGCGTCATCGTGCTCTTCGGCATCATGCCCAGAGTCGTACTCAGCCGACGACGTCCCGCGCTGCCGCTCGCAACGCGTCCAGCACTGTCCTGACCGCGAGCCGCTCGGCCCGGTCGGGTCGCAGGATCGCGACGATCCACCGCGCCGCGTCCATGCCGTGCACCGGGCGCAGGGTGAGGCCCGCGCCGGGCGTGGTGCTGTATCGCGGCAGGACGGCGACGCGATCGCTCGCGGCGACGAGGGCCTCGATCAGCCGGTTGTCGCGCAGCCGCTGGACCACCCGGACCGGAGTACCGGCCGTGGTCTCCACGGCGATGCGCAGATCGTCGAACGGGTAGCCGAGGGGCACGCCGTACCACTCGTGGCGGACGACGTCCCGGGCGGTGACCCGAGCCTTGGCCGCCAGGGGGTGGTCGGACCGCATGGCGATGTCGAGCGGCTCGCGGAGCAGTGCCGCGGTAACCAGGCGCCCTGCGCCGGCGGGTACGGGACCGGTGAAGCTGTGGCCGACGACGATGTCGTGGTCGGCGACCATCCCGGAGTACTCCGACTCGGCGATGTCCACGTCGGTGCACTCGAGCTCCACCGCCGTGCCCGCGAGCCGGTCCAGCACCCCGGGAAGCAGGATCGTCGCGGCGCTCGGTAGCGCAGCCATGCGGACGGTGCCGGACGCCGAGCCCAGGTACGCGTCCCACTTGGCCTGCACCCGGGCGACCGCCCGTGCGAGATCGCGACCGCCGTCGGCCAGGAGCAGGCCCGCCTCGGTGAGCCGGACACCTCGGCCGTGGGGCTCGACGAGCGGGATGCCGCCCAGCTCGCGCTGTGCCGTGCGGAGCTGCTGCGACACGGCCGACGGCGTGCGACGGGTCGCCTCGGCGACGGCGGTCACCGAGCCGCGGTCGGCGAGCTCGCGGAGCAGGTCGAGGTGACGAGGGTCGACGCGGGACAGGTCGTGACCGCGACGACGAGGCTCTGCATCCATGAAGGTAACCTACAAGGAAGTGTAGAAAGTTTCGCTTGTACTTCAGAACGGCCGCCGCACAGACTCATGGCATGCCGATCACGCACCGCCTCCTCGCCCTGTCCGTCGCGGTCATGTGGGGGCTCAACTTCATCGCCATCGACGCGTCGCTCGGCCAGTTCCCGCCGTTCCTGCTCGCGGCGCTGCGGTTCGCGATCATCGCCGTGCCGACCGTGCTGCTCGTACCGCGTCCGCAGGTGCCGGTGCGCTGGCTCCTGGGCTACGGGATCGGCTTCGGGACCCTGCAGTTCTTGTTCTTGTACTGGGGCATGGCCGTCGGCATGCCGGCCGGGCTGGCGTCGTTGGTGCTGCAGTCGTCGGCGCCGTTCACGGTTCTGCTCGGCGCGGTCGCGTTCCGGGACCGGGTGTCCGCGAGGCAGCTCGTGGGGCTGGGCGTCGCGACCCTGGGGCTCGCCGTGGTGGGCTGGTCCCAGGCGCAGGCTGCGGCGTTCGCGCCGTTCCTGCTGGTGCTGGCCGGCGGCTTCGGCTGGGCGATCGGCAACGTGTCCAACGCCCGGGCCAAAGCGCCGAATCCGCTGCACCTCACGCTGTGGATGTCGGTGGTGCCGCCCGTGCCGATGGCACTGTTGTCGCTGGTCGTGGAGGGTCCGGACGCGGTGGTTCGGTCGTTCGCCCCCGGGCCGCACATGATCCCGGCGCTGCTAGGACTGGTCTACACCGTGCTGGTCGGGACGCTGGCCGGGTCCGGGATCTGGACGTGGCTGATGGCCCGGCACCCCGCCGGGATGGTCGCGCCGTTCTCGATGCTCGTGCCCGTGGTGGGGCTCAGCGCGTCAGCTGTGCTGCTCGGCGAGGAAGTCGGTGCGGCGACCGCGCTCGGCGCCGCGCTGGTCATAACCGGGGTGCTCTGGGGTGCGCGGCGGAAGGCCACGACCCCGAGCCCGGTCAGAGGGGCTCGTACCTCGACGTACGAGACAGTTGGGTCATAAGGTGTGAACAAGGCAAGAGCGACAATGCGTTCTCAACGGGGAGACGACTCATGGACGTCGTATTGCTGATAGCCCGGGTTCTCTACGCGGCCCTCTTTCTGGGGAGCGCCGTCGGCCACCTGGCGCAGACCGATGCCATGGCCGGTTACGCCGCCTCCCGGGGTCTGCCGATGGCCAAGCTGATGGCGAAGCAGATGGAGATGGTGCAGTTCAACAAGGACATGGCGCTTGCAGGAGCGGCGCTGGCGTTCTTCTGGGTGTTCAGCCAGGATCCGGGCCTGACGCTCACCGACTCCCTGTTCTCCTTGGGCTGACTCCGCAGGCCCCACTTACCTGATCCGGTAGAAGCGGAAGAACGAGAAGTCCGTGATCGGCAGAACCTCGAACTCGCCGAAACCGGCGCCCTCGGCGTACTCGCGCAGGCGGGACGGGCGCATCACCGTCCCGGTGGCCACGCTCGGACGGCTGGAGCGGCCGTCGGGCAGGCAGACGAAGAGGCTGAAGCCATACATCAGGCGCTCGAGCTCGTCGCCGTCCGGCGCGAAGGATTCGGCCACCGCCTCGTCCATCACGATCAACGGAGCACCGGGCGTCAGCGACTTCCGGACGGCCGTGAGCACCTCGACCGGCCGGGGCATATCGTGGACGCATTCGAAGGCGAAGGCCGCGTCGTACCGGTCGGCCGGAAGCTCGGCGGCGTCACCGTGGGAGAACCGGACCCGGTCATCGACACCGGCGGCCCGGGCGTTCTCGACAGCCATCGACACCGACGGTGCGTCGATGTCGATCCCGTGGATCTCGGCGGCGGGGTATGCCCGGCTCAGCGCGATGCTCGACCAGCCGCCGCCGCTGCCGACGTCGAGAACGCGGGCACCAGGACGCGCGAGCAGCGCGTGCAGGTCCTCGACGCCGGCGAGCGCGTCGGCCAGCCGGTGTTCGAACCACGGCCGGTTCGCGTCTGCCTGCCCCTCGCGCGCGTGATCGCCGAGCTCGTCCCAGCTGACCCCGTCGCCCGTGCGGTAGGCGGCGAGAAGCCGGGGGAGGGCGGGGCCGACCGCGCCGAACATCCGGCCGACGGGAGCCAGGAAGTTGAGGCTGTCCTGGTTGGTCAGTACCTCTGCGGTGGCCGGCGGGATGCTGAAGACGCGTTCGTCGGCGGCGCCGTCCGAGTCGAGGTGCAGCAGGCCGGTGACGGTTTGCTGCTCCAGCCACTCGCGGGCGTACCGGGCGTCCGTGTCGGTACGTGCAGCCAGCTGGGGCGGCGTCGCGGGACCGTCCTCGGCCAGTGAGCGGTACCAGCCCAGGCGATCTCCCAGGAACGTCGACATCAGGTCGACGGTGCCGAGGACGGCGCCGAAGAGCCGTTCGGCGACCGCATCGGCTGAGGCTGTTTCCGTGCTGGTGTTCATCCCTCCACGGTGCGCCCGTCGGGTCCGTCGCACCACCGGGACAGCGGGGGATCTCTTGGAGGGCCCGACCCCGATCGAGTACGAAGCACCATGGTCACTCAGGTCGCCCTCGCTGCCCACCCGCTCACGCGGCCGTACACCGCCCCGACGAAACCGCCTCATCCATCCCGCCGGCCCGCTCCGCGACCGGCCGCAGCTCAGCATTGGTCATCGCGAACCCCACCTCGACATCGGCATCCGCTCGAGCGAAGATCACGCCCGCAACCCGCCCATCGGTAGTCAGCAGCGGCCCACCCGAGTTCCCGGGCCGCACCTCCGCAGCCACGGAGTAGACCTCACGAGGCGCAGCCCCGGTGTCATAGACGTTGGGCACGGGGGCGCTACTCACACCGAGCACCCCAGCGCTCACGGACGTGAACGGTCCGCCGTACGGGTACCCCTGGACCACAGCGCGGTTACCCACCGAAAGCGTCGGCGCCATCCCGAGCGGGTCCGCGTCCAGCCCCTCAACGGCAATGACGGCGAGGTCGTCGACCGGGTCGAAGTACACGACCCGCCCCTCCCGTGCCGACCTGTCAGGCAGTTCGACAACCGGACGGTCAACCCCGGCGACCACGTGCGCGTTGGTCACGAGCCGGTCGGGAGCCACGACAAACCCCGACCCCGTTGAGCTCTTCCCGCACGCGTACGCGATGCCCGAGATCCTCGCCACCGACTGCGCCGAAGCCTCGAGCTGGTCGTTGCCGAGGTCGACGGCGGGCGCGACCGGGTCCTGCCGCGGCACCAGCATGATGTTCAGCCGGGGCAGGCCGTCGTCGAGCACCATCGCCCGCATCTGGGCGAGGGGCCGGCCCACCGTGGGCGGCGTCAGGTCCTCGATCGTGCGTAGGACGGCGGACGACGACACCGCCGAGGCGACGCCGGGCGTGCCCGTGGCGCTGACCGCGTTGCCGACGAACGAGAGCGCGAGGGCCGCGACCACCACGTTCGCCACACCGCCGAGGAGACGCTCGAGCGGCCGCAGCGCCGTGCGGTCCACGCCCTGGCGCAGGTCCCGGCCCAGCCCGGCCCCGAGCGACGCACCGGCCAGCGGCAGCAGGATGGCCACCGCGATGGACACCGGGCCCCGCCACTCCGAGGAGGGCAGCGCGTCGTTGATCGCGGGGACCGCCCAGAAGGCCGCGAGGCCGCCGAGGATGAGGCCGATCAGGCCGCCGAGCGTGGCCAGGAGGCCCCGGCTCAGCCCGGCTGCGAGGGCGATGAGCAGCACCACGAGGAGCACGAGGTCGATGACGGTCACGAGGGCTCCTTCGGAGGCGGCAGGCGGTCAAGCAGCAGGCCGAACAGGCGACGAGAACGGCTGACGAGACGAGATGACCGTAAGCGCTGAACCTGGGTGCGGTGCGTCGCAACCCGCCACCATCACCCGATCCTCAGATTTGCGGCCAGAAGTTCACAGAGGCTTTCGGGGTTCTTTCTGCACCGGCTGGCTACGATCACCCGATGACAACCGGCCGAGCGGTGACGAGCGGCGCGGTGACAACAGGTGCGCGACGGCCGGCCACGGTCGGCAGATCCGACTTCCTGTGGACCGCCGCCGTCGCGGTGGTGGCGGCGTTCGCGATGATCGCCCTGGCGCTGGAGGCGAATCAACGCGGGGTCGGTCCCTTCACGGCCTACGTGGTGAGCTCGGTGTCCTGCGCCGCGCTGCCCCTCGCGCTCCGTCATCCGATCATCGCGACCGTGGTGCAGTGCGCCGCGACCGCGACGCTCCACCTCGCCGGGGCCGGGCATGCGGAGACGGAGCCGTTCCCCACCATGACGATCTGCGTGCTGGTGGCTCACGTCGCCCTGATCGCCCTGCGACACAGGTGGCAGATCGCGGTCGGAGCGTGGTGGACGCTCGCCGGTGTCTCCGTCCTGCTGGTCGCCGTCTCCGGGGCCGAGGACAAGCAGACGCCCTACGACGAGACCCTTGCCCTGGTCGTCCTCGGCTCGGCCTCGCTGATCGCCCTGATCGGCGGGTCCGCCTACCAGTATCGGCTGCGGATCCGCGGCAAGCTGGCCGCGGCGCAGCGCGACGTCGAGATCGAGCAGGAGCGGCGGACGCTCGTCGAGGAGCGCACCCGCATCGCTCGGGAGCTGCACGACGTCGTGGCCCACAGCATGTCCGTGATCCACATGCAGGCCACGTCGGCGCCCTATCGCCTCGCGGACGTCGACCCGCGAACCCGCGAGGAGTTCACGGCCATCGCGGCGGCAGCCCGGGGCGCGCTCGGCGAGATGCGCCAGCTCCTGGGCGTGCTGCGCGCGACCGACGCCGAGCCCGAGACCGACCCGGCGCCGGGCCTGACCCGGCTGCCGGAGCTCGTCGAGGCCACCAGCCGGTACGGCGGACCGGTCACCCTGGTCGTCGAGCCGGAGGCGGCCCAGGTGCCCGATACGGTCGGAACCACCGTCTACCGGATCGTCCAGGAGGCGCTCAGCAACGTGGTCCGGCACGCCCCCGGCGCGTCGGCGACGGTGCGGGTGACCCGGAGAGGGGCCGAGCTGATCGTCACGATCGTCAACGCTCCGATCGCCAGCACCCCGGGCAGCAGCGGTCCGGGCGTCCCCGGGAGCGTGGAGCCGCTCGACGACCCGCGGCGGCCACAGCTCGGCGTGACCGGCATGCGGGAGCGCGTCGCCCGCCTGGGCGGCGGCTTCTCCCACGGCCCCGCGGCGGACGGCGGGTATCGCGTCACGGCGCGGCTCCCGCTCCCGGTACCCGAGGACGGGAGCCACGCCGGATGATCAAGGTCCTGGTGGTCGACGACCAGCCGATGATCCGGGTGGGCATCCGGGCGATCCTCGACTCCTACGACGACATCACCGTCGCGGGTGACGCCGTCGACGGCCGGGACGCCGTCCGGCAGGCGCGGGACCTGCGGCCCGACGTCGTCCTGATGGACGTGCGGATGCCCGTGCTCGACGGCCTCGCAGCCACGCGGGAGCTGCTCGACCCCGGGCAGTACCAGGCCGACCGCCCGCGGGTCATGATGCTGACCACCTTCGACGCCGACCACTACGTGTACGAGGCGTTGCGGGCGGGCGCCAGTGGGTTCCTGCTCAAGGACTCCAGCCCCGACGAGCTAGCGGTTGCGGTCCGGGTTGTCGCCGCGGGGGAGGCGCTGCTCGCCCCGGTGATCACCCAGCGCCTGATCGAGCGGTTCGTCGAGGCCGCGCCGCGCGATCCGGCGTCGCACCCCCTGCTGCGGAGCCTGACCGACCGCGAGCGGGAGGTGCTCACGCTGATCAGCCGCGGAATGTCCAACAGCGAGATCGCCGGGTCCCTGGTGATCAGCGAGCAGACCGTCAAGTCGCACGTCAGCCGGATCCTGCAGAAGCTCGGCCTGCGCGACCGGGTGCAGGCCGTCGTCTTCGGCTACGAGAACGGGCTCGTGGTCCCCGGCCGGTAGCGACCTGCCAGACCTGATCAGCCGATGGCCTCCGGGGCGGGGCGGCGCTCGCGTAGCCACACCTCGCTCTGCGTGACGTGCGCCGCCGCGGCTACGGACGCGGCCACGGGATCACGGGACGTCAGCCCGCGCAGGATCGCCCGGTGGCCGGCGTCGGAGACGCGCTTGGTCTCCGGGGTGAGGACCGGGTAGGCGCGCGACCGCGACCGGAGCACCGACACCATCGACCCGAGCGACTCGTTGCCGCAGAGCCGCACGATGCCCATGTGGAACTCGTGGTCGAGCGCCGACTGCTCGTCGACGTCCTCGGTCGCCTCCAGCCGGTCGAGGAGATCGCTCAGCCCGGCGAGCGTCGCGTCGTCGCAGCGTGCGGCCGAGAGGGCGACTGCGTGCGCCTCGAGCACGCGGCGGAGCTCGTAGAGCTCGAGGACGGACTCGAGCGGGAGCAGCCCGACGGTGAGGGAGAGCGTCCGGATCATGTCGGCCGCGCGCAGCTCGCCGACGAAGGTGCCCGCACCCCGGCGGGTCTCGACGACGCCGAGGGCCGAGAGGGTGCGGATCGCCTCGCGGATCGAGCCGCGTGAGACGCCGAGCTGCTCGCTCAGCTCTCCCTCGCTGGGCATCCGGTCGCCTGGATGGAGCGAGCCGTCGGCGATCAGGGTACGCAGCCCGTGCAGGGCCGTCTCAACTGCGCTCACCTCGTGCATCACTCCAGGATGTCAGGTCATCGGGGACCAGGCGGATGTTTCGCGGCAGTAAAACCTGTCCTACAGATCTGTGTAATCTCCCCGGAGACTCTAGTCGCAGCAGTCGAGCACTGCCATGGTTGTCCGACAACTTCGAGGGAGTCGCCGATGGACCAGCTCTTCACAGCGGCAGCGCCAGCACCGATCTCAGGGCCGGCGCCCGTCCGCCTCACGTCCGGGGGACGGGCGCGGGACGCGTGGCCCCTGGACGAGACGGTCGTCCACCTCAACCACGGCTCCTACGGCGCCGTGCCCACCGAGGTGGTGCGCCATCAGCAGGAGCTGCGCCGGCAGGCGGACCTGAACCCCGTCGCCTGGTTCCCCCGCCAGCCCGAGCTCGTCGCCGCGGCCCGCCGCGAGGTCGCGCCGTTTGTCGGCGCCCGCGCCGAGGACACGGCCTTCGTGCCGAACGCGTCCGCGGCAGCGACCGTCGTCTACAACAGCCTGCGGCTGGAGCCGGGCGACGAGATCCTCGTCAGCGACCATGGGTACGGCGCGGTCACCATGGGCGCGCGCCGACTGGCCCGGCGCTTCGGCGCCCGGGTGCGGACCGTCGCCGTCCCGCTCGCCGCGTCGGCCGATGAGGTCACCGAGCGGTTCCGGGAGGAGCTCACCGACGCCGTGCGCCTGGTCGTCGTCGACCAGATCACCTCGCCGACCGCGCGCCTGCTCCCGACCGCGCGAATCGCCGAGGCCGCCCGCGAGCGCGGCGCCCGCGTGCTCGTGGACGGCGCGCACGCCCCCGGCCTCGTGGCGGACGCCGCGGCCGTCGCCGGCGCGGACTGGTGGTTCGGCAACCTGCACAAGTGGCCGTGCGCACCGCGCGGCTCGGCTCTGCTGGTCGCGACGCCGGTCGCGGGGGCCGACGCCGGGCCGGTCGCGGGGCCGGCCACGGGGGCCGGCGACCGCGACGAGCTGTGGCCGCTCATCGACTCGTGGGGCGCCGACGAGCCCTACCCCGAGCGGTTCGACACACAGGGCACCCTCGACGCGACCGCCTACATCGCCGCGCCCCGCGCCATCGACCTCATCGAGCGCGAGCACGGCTGGGCCCAGGCGCGCGAGACCATGTGGGCGCTCGCGGACCACGGTGCGGCCGTCATCGCAGCGGCCCTCCAGCCCTACGTCGACGCCCCGGTGCGCACCGACGTCGGCATACCCGTGGCGTCGATGCGCCTGCTCCGCCTGCCCGAGGGGCTAGGGCGGGACCGGACGGACGCCGACGAGCTGCGGCTGCGGCTGCTCGACCTGGCCGGTGTCGAGTCGGCCTTCACGAGCGTCGGGGGCGTGGGTTACCTGCGCCTGTCGGTGCACCTGTACACCGAGCCGAGCGACTTCGAGGCGTTCGTCGAACGTGCGATTCCGCAGATCCTCGCGTTCGCCCGCGAGCGACGGGGCGGCTGATCCCCGCCATCACGTGAATGACCCCGCCGTCGAACGGCGAAGAACGAAACCCACGAAGTACGAACCGACAATGAAAGAGAGGTGCGAACGTGAACCGCACCCAGACCCGCACCCGCATCGCCGCCGCGAGCACCGCCGTGGCCGCGATGCTCGCCCTCACCGCCTGTACCGGAGCCGGAGCCGCGCAGGACGGCGCGGTCAACCTGCAGATGGTCGAGAGCCTGACCAACCCGGCCCGGACCGAACTCATCCGCGAGCTCCTGGACGAGTTCGAGGCGGAGAACCCCGGCGTCACCGTCGACCTGATCTCCCCGCCCACGGACCAGGCCGACCCGAAGATCCAGCAGATGCTCCAGTCGGGCACCGGCGTCGACGTCCTCGAGGTGCGGGACAGCACCGTCGGGGCGTTCAGCAACAACGGCTGGCTGTACGACCTGTCGGACGACGTCACCGGCTGGCCGGGCTGGGACGACCTCACCGACAACGCGCAGGCGGTCACCGAGGAGGACGGCGCCCGCTACTACGTGCCGTACGGCTTCTACGGGCTGTCGCTGTTCTACCGCACCGACCTCGTCGAGGAGGCGGGCTTCGACGGCCCGCCGGCGTCGTGGGAGGAGCTGCTCGAGCAGGCCTCCGCGATCCAGGACCCAGCGCAGAACACCTACGGCTATGCGTTCCGCGGCGGCCTGAACGGGTTCGGCAACGTCGTCGCCGCCATCGAGGCGTACACGATCGACGACCTCGACGTGGCGGACGCGTTCCGGCTGGAGGACGGGTCGACGATCTTTGCGGCCCCCGAGGCGCAGGACGCCGTCGACACGTACTTCGCGCTGTTCGAGCAGGCGTCGCCGCCGTCGGCCGTGTCGTGGGGCTACCCCGAGATGGTGGAGGGCTTCACCAACGGGTCGACGGCGTTCCTGCTGCAGGACCCGGAGGTCATCGCCACGGTGGCGCAGTCCACGACGATCACGGAGGACCAGTGGTCCACCGCCCCGCTGCTGACCGGCCCGACGGGCAAGGCGGCGCAGCCGCTCGCGACCGCGGGCTGGGGAGTGGCCGAGGCCAGCGAGCACCAGGAGGAGGCCGTCAAGCTCGTCGAGTTCCTCTCGGGCGCGGAGCCCGCCACCCGGTTCGCCCAGGAGAACAGTCTCGTCCCGATCATCGACGGCGCAGGCGAGGACCCCTTCTACTCCGAGGGCCCGTGGTCGAGCTACGTCACCATGACCGAGGACCCCGACACGTACGTCAACGTGGTACAGCCCCGCGGCGTGAGCTGGTGGACGGAGTGGGGGCAGAAGGCGGATCAGGACGTGCAGGCGGTCCTGCTCGGCGACATGACGACGAGCGAGCTGCTCGACTCGTGGGACACCTACTGGACCGAGAAGTACGCCGCTGAGGAGTGACGACGTGACTGCCACGACCTTCGGCTCCGGCGGGGCGCGCGCGGGGCGGGCGCCCGCCCCGCGTGAGCGCCTGCGCCGCAAGTCCTTCGGGCGCAGGCACGCGCTGACGATCCTCGCTTTCCTGGCGCCCGCCATCGTCTTCGTCTGCTGGTTCACGTACCTCCCGATGCTGCAGGGCGCCCACATGGCCTTCCGCGACTGGAACCTGTGGGACCTGACCTCGACGCCCTGGGTGGGGTGGGCGAACTTCGCCACGATCCTGAATGACCCGGTCTTTCCCGTGGTAGCGGGCAACACGGTGGTGTGGGTGGTCGGCTCGATCGTGCCCCAGCTCGTGATCGGGTTCCTCGTCGCGCTGGCGCTCTGGCGCCGGTTCCGCCTGCGCGGGGTCTACCAAGCGCTCGTGTTCTACCCGTGGGCGGTGTCGGGGTTCCTCGTCGGCATGCTGTTCCGCTGGATGTTCAACGCCGAGTTCGGTGTGGTCAACGACCTGCTGATGAAGACGGGCGCCATCGACGCGCCCCTGCCGTGGCTGGCCGACCCGGGCCTCGCCATGGTCGCGGTGATCATCGCCAACGTCTGGTACGGGGTGACGTTCTTCGCGATCATGATCCTCGCGGCCCTCCAGTCGGTGCCCGACGAGGTGCTGGAGGCCGCCGCCATCGACGGGGCCGGCACGGTGCGCCGGCTCTTCTCGATAGTCATCCCGTACATCTGGACGACGCTCGCGCTGACCGTGCTGCTCCGCGTGATCTGGACGTTCAACTCGCCCGAGATCATCTACGCCATGACCGGCGGCGGGCCAGCCGGCCGGACCCACATCATCACCACGTGGATGATCCAGTACACGCAGCAGGGCAGCTACGGCCTGGCGAGCGCGATCGGGCTGGCCGTCATGGCGGTCCTGTTCGTGTTCTGCGCGTTCTACCTGATGGCGATGCGGCGGGTGAACGAGCGATGACCGAGACACTTACGGCCGCACCGACCCAGCCGGTCGTCCCGACCGCGGCCCGACGGCGTCCGACCCGGGTGACGACCGGCGGCGTGGCCAGGGTCGTGGGGCTCACGCTGTGGCTGGCCGTCACGCTGTTCCCGCTCTACTGGATCGCCCTGACCTCGTTCAAGTCACCGGGGTCGATCAATCGCTGGCCGCTCGAGTACTGGCCGTCCGAGCTCTCGATCGACAACTACACGGAGCTGTTCGCGACGTCGAGCTTCGCGACGTTCGTCGGCAACTCGCTGGTGGTGGCGCTCGTCGCCGGTGCGACGTCGACCCTCATCGCGCTGCTCAGCGCCTACGTCCTGGCCCGGTTCGAGTTCCGCGGCAAGGGCGCTGTGCTCGGGGCGTTCCTGCTCACGCAGATGATCCCGGCGTTCATCGCGCTCGGGCCGCTGTACGCGATGCTCGCCGACCTCGGCCTGGTCGACACGAAGCCAGGGCTCGCCCTCGTCTACGTGGCGATGTGCATCCCCTTCTCCACGGTGATGCTGCGCGGGTTCTTCGAGAACGTGCCCGACTCGCTGGAGGAGGCCGCGATGATCGACGGGTGCTCCCGCTTCGGCGCACTGTTCCGCGTGCTCGTGCCGGTAATGGTCCCGGGGATCGTCGCCGCCTTCATCTTCAACTTCGTGAACTGCTGGAACGAGCTGTTCCTGTCCGTCGTGCTGATGAACTCCGACGCCAACAAGACCATCCCGGCCGCGCTCAACGGCTTCATCTCGACGTTCAACATCGCGTGGGGCCCGATGTCGGCCGCCGCCGTGCTGACGATCCTGCCGACCATGGTGCTGTTCGCCCTCGCGAGCCGGTGGATCGTCGAGGGCCTGACGGCGGGAGCCGTCAAGGAGTAGGTCGAAAGATGGTCCTCGGGTAGGGGTCAGATGGTTCTTCCGGGGGACGCGGGTGCAGGGCCTCCCTCCATACGTTTCTGGTGATCACCCAGCGAGCACCAGAAACGACCAGAGGGAGCCACCTCGATGTCCACTTCCCGGCCCACTGCCCGGAACGCCGAGATCCAGTCCGGCACCGACCCCGCACCGACCGGCACCCGTGCGTCCGCCCCAGCATCGTTCAGCGCGCGCGAGCGCTGGACGCTCCTCGGGGCGAGCCTGTGGCTGGTGGTCGGGCTGCAGCTCGACGCCTTCGCCCACGCCACCCTCCCCGACCTGGAGACGTTCTGGACGCCGTGGCACGCGGTGATGTACTCCGGCATCGCGGCCTGCGGCGTCACGCTGCTGTGGCTGCTGCGCTCCCGGCTGCCCGACGTCGTGACCTACCGCAGCCTCCTGCGCGAGACGCCGAGCGCCCTGCGGCTGCCGGGCATCGGGATGGGCCTCCTGCTGGTCGGCGGAGGCATCGACACGCTGTGGCACAACCTGTTCGGCATCGAGCGGGGCCTCGAGATCTTCTTCAGCCCCAGCCACTACTTCATCATCGCGGGCATGGTCCTGGTGGCCTCCGGCCCGGCGCTGATGCTCGCGGCGTCGTCGCCGTCCTCGGCGCGGCGGGTGCGCGGCGGCGACGCCGTCACGATGGTCGCCTCGGCCGTGCTCGCCGCCATCCCCGTGCACATCTACACGCTGCACGCGTCGGTGCTGTGGGGCCCGCAGCTCGGCACGGGCGAGCCGGAGCCGGACACGTTCTCCCTGGACGCCCAGATGCTGCACGGCTACGTGGGCAGCACCGTCCTGCTGCTGGTTCCCCTCCTCGTGCTCGCCCGGCGCTGGCAGCTCCCGGTCGGGGTGCCGACGGTGCTCGTAGCGGTCCCGGCGTTCATGATGAACGTGGTCTTCGGCGACGGCGTCGGCATCTGGCTGCCGATCACCCTCACCGCCGCGACCGCCGTCGCCGAGCTGGTGGCACGCGCCCTGGCGCCCCGGTTCCGGCTCCTCGCCCCCGACACACGCTGGATCGTGCTCGGGGCGCTCGCACCGATCGCGGTGTGGGGTGCGGTCCTCGCGATCAGCCCCGTCGTGGCCGACGGGGTCTCGTGGAACCTGCACCTGATCACCGGGCTCCTGTCCCTCGTGGGCATCACCGGCGCCGGCACCGCGTTCGTCGTCCGCCGGATCCAGGTCGGGTCCGCACCAGCCCCGACGACGGCGGCGCCGTCGGCGCGGGCCCTGCCCGCGACCGCGCAGTGAGCCCGATCCGCCGGGGGGTGAGCGCCGTCGCCCTGACTCTGGTCCTGACCGTGGTCATGCTGCTGGGCGCTACCTCCCCGGCGTCGGCGCACGCCGGCGGCCTCAGCCCGACGGGCGTACGCGGCGACGTCGTCGCCGTGACGCCGGCGGTGCCCGGGCTGACGGTCACCGCGATCGAGGACGGCGCGCGGCTGCTCGTCCACAACAACACCGGGTCACGCGTCGAGATCCCGGCCGGTGGCGGCCAGGCCCGCGCCGTGTCCGTGCCGGCGGGGGAGTCGCTCACCTGGATCGACAGCCGGGCCACCACTCTGGAGCGGAACCTCGGATCGGCCGAGACGGCCCAGTGGTCGGTGCCCATGACGGTGGGCGGCGTGCCGGTCACCGTCACTGGCGAATTCGTCGCCGGGGAGCCGCCCAATCCCCTCGGGTGGTGGGCGCTCGCGGTAGGCGTCGCGGCGGCGCTGATCGTCCTGGCCCGGCGGACCCGGCGGCCGAACGTGCTCCTGGCCGTCGCGGGCCTGGTCACGGTCGTGGCTTCGCTGATCCACGTCGTCGGCGCGACCCTCGCCGTGGAGTCCGCGCCGCTGTGGGGGACCTTCCTCGACGCGACCGGGATCGGGTTGCTCGTCTGGCCCCTGGTCGTGGCCGCCGCGATCGCCGCGCTGCGCGGTAGCCCGGGCGGTGTGCTGGGGGTCTGCGCTGGCGCCGGCCTGAGCGTCGTCTTCATCCTGCCCGACATCACCGTCTTCCACTTCGCCGTCCTACCCGTCGCCGGCCCGGCCGCGCTCGAACGATTCCTCGTCGCCCTGGTGCTCGGCGCCGGGATCGCCGCGGCGGTCGCCGGGGCGGGGGCGCTGCGGGCGCTCGCGGCCCGCGCCCACACCGACGCAGCGCAGTCCGGCGCTGCGCAGTCCGACCCGGCGCAATCCAGCCCGGCGCAGTCCAGCCCGGCGCAGTCCAGCTCCGACGACACTGTCCCTGCGCCGTCCGGCCCCGCACGATCCGAGAGCGAGATCTGATGACCCGCAAGATCGCCCCCGCCCGCCTCCTCGTCGCCGGTGTTGTGGCCGCGTTCGCGCTCGCCGGCTGCGCGGCGGCCGGATCGTCCGCCGGGCAGGCGCCCGCGGGGGAGACGACGTCGGCGGAGTCGCCGTCGGCTAACCAGCCCACGGCCGACGGGTCCTCGGCGGCCACGACCGAGCCGGCAGCGGACCCCGCGCCCGTCGAGGGTTGCACCGGTGAGCTTGCCACCGACGTCCCGCCCATCGAGGTAGACGTGCGGTTCGCCGACGGCGACGTCGAGCCCGCTCCGGACCGGATCGACGTCCCGGCCGGCACCACCGTCGTGCTCCGGGTCGAGGCGGACGCCCCGGCCGAGGTGCACGTGCACGGCTACGACGTGGCGGCCGAGGCTGCGCCGGGGGAGCCGGCCTGCCTCGAGATCCTCGCCGACACCCCCGGCGTGTACGACGTCGAGGCCCACCCGGAGACGCTGCTGCTCCAGCTCGCGATCCGGTGACCCCGCGCTACGCGCCGCTCGCGGCCCACGGAGTCGGGAGCTCGCAGGACCTCCCGCTGCCGTTCGACCTGGTCCTCCAGGCCGGGGCGGTGACGGTTGTCGTGTCGTTCCTCGCGATCTCGATCCTCTGGCGGGTTCCGCGGGCGGGCGCCGTCCGACGTCTGCCCGCGGGGTGGGACGCCGTCCTGCGCTCGCGATGGTGGCGGGTTCCGCTGCGGATGGCCGTGCTCGCGCTGGCGCTCTACGTGGTCGGCAACGCCCTGTTCGGCCCCGCCGGCGAGGACAACCCCGCCGCGCACGTGCTGTTCGTGTGGCTCTGGGTCGGCCTCATCCCGGCGAGCATCCTGTTCGGGCCGGTGTGGCGCGGGCTCAACCCGCTGCGCACGCTGCACGCGGGCCTGTGCCGGATCCTCCGGATTCCGGTTACGGGCCTCCGGCCCGGCGCGGGGTCCGGCGCCGCGTACGGCACCCGGTCCGACGCCGCGCACGGCACCCGGTCCGACGCCGCGCACGACGTCGGGTCCGACGTCGGACGGCGCGCCGGCCGGACCGGCCACTGGCCCGCCGCCGTCGCGCTGCTGGCGTTCGTGTGGCTGGAGCTGGTCGCGCCGGACCGCACCGACCCGCGCCTGATCGGCGTCTCGCTGAGCGCGTACGCCGTCGTCCAGCTCGGCTTCGGGCTGGTGCGCGGCGAGCGGTGGTTCGCGCGCGGCGACGCGTTCGAGATGTACTCCGAGCTCGCCGGGCGGCTGAGCGTCCTGGGCACGGACGACGGCGGCCGGTTCGTCCTGCGCTCGCCCCTGGCCGGCCTGACCACGGTGGCCCACCCCAGGGGCACGACGGCGTTCGTGGCGGTCTGGTGGGGCTCGACCATCTTCGACAGCGCGTCCGGGTCGCCGGTCTGGGCGGGGTTCGTGCAGTCGACCGGGGCGCCCGAGCTCGTCTCGACCGCCGGGCTGGTGGGCGTCTGCCTGCTGGTGGCGGGCAGCCTCTGGTGGACGATGCGCCGTGCCGACATCGCGCTGCCCCTCGTCCCGATCGCCGCGGGCTACACCCTCGCGCACTACGCGTCCCTGCTGATCGTGGAGGGGCCGCGCGGGCTGCAGCTGCTCGTGCGGCCGTGGGTCCAGCTGTCGGGCACGGCGGGGCTGGCCGAGCCGAACATTGTGCCCGACCCAGCGGCCATCGCCGTCGTCCAGGTCGCGTGCATCGTCGTCGGCCACCTGGTGGGGGTGCTCGCGGCGCACGACCGCGCGCTGCGGGCCGCGCCCGGAAGGCAGCACACCCTGGTGATCGCGGACGAGCTGCCCGGCGTGCTGCTGATGGTGGGCTACACCTGGGCGGGGCTGTTCCTGCTCTTCGCGGCCTGAGCGGGCGCCGACTGACCGTGGCGTCGGGCGGCTCGTACGCCCGCCTCTGGTCGGCCTGGCGTCGCCACCGCGACTGAGCGGCTCTCGGGGTGAGCTCACGCGCTCGGCATGTGTTGCGGAGAGTGGACCTTGTCTACTGTCCGTAACACTGCCCGGGGAGTACGTGTTGCCCCGAGCGGCCTCGCCCGAGCTGAGCCGGGCCGAGCCGCTGAAGGGTCCGCTTCGAGCATGCGGTTGGGCTTGGAGCTGGCGGCCGGAGCATGCCAGATCGCATGGTGGGAGCGGACCTTTTGGGCGGCCCGGCAGCCGGGCATCGGCGCGGCCGCCGTCGTCCGCGCGCTACCGCCGGAAATAGGGAAAACCCGTATGTCCGCGACCACCCATTGTGCGCGTATACCGGCCGAATGTACGGTCCGTTAACAATAATCCTGCCCGGGTTCACCGGGCTGTCCGCCCGGGCGCCGCCGCCGGGCCACCAGCGCGAATTGCACAGCGATGACCGCCGGGCAGTCCCGCCCGCGCGGGTCGGCTTTACGTCGAGGGAGCACCCCGATGCGTCGTGTACACAGATCACGTACCCCCAGAACCCTGGTCACGGCGGCTGCCGCGGTGACGCTTGTCCTGTCGGCCTCGCTCGTCGCCTCGGCGGCGGCCCCGAAGGCACCAGACGCCGGGGCCGTCCCGGCCGCGCAGGACGCGCCGTCCGCGCAGGACGCGCCGTCCGCGCAGGACGCCGAGAACGCCTCGACCGCACAGGACGCCGCCGTCGCCGCCCTGACCTGGTCGGACGAGTTCAACGGCGCCGCCGGCAGCGCGCCGAACGGCGCCAACTGGAACCTGGAGACGGGTGGCGGCGGCTGGGGCAACAACGAGCTGCAGACCTACACCAACTCGCGGAACAACTCCGCCCTGGACGGCAACGGCAACCTCGTCATCACGGCCCGCCAGGAGGGCGGCGGGTACACGTCGGCGCGGATGACTACCAAGGGCAAGGTGCAGCCGCAGTACGGCCACCTGGAGGCGCGGATCAAGATCCCGCGCGGCCAGGGCATCTGGCCGGCGTTCTGGATGCTCGGGGGCCAGTTCCCGGGCACGCCGTGGCCGAACTCGGGCGAGATCGACATCATGGAGAACATCGGCCGCGAGCCCCACCTGGTGCACGGCACCCTGCACGGCCCGGGCTACTCGGGCGCCAACCCGATCACCGGGTCGTACCAGCACCCGCAGGGCTGGTCGTTCGCCGACGACTTCCACACGTTCGCGATCGACTGGAGCCCCAACTCCATCACGTGGCTCGTGGACGGCAACGCCTACCAGACCTTCACCAACGCGAACACCGGCGGCAACCAGTGGGTGTTCAACCAGCCGTTCTTCTTCATCCTGAACGTCGCCGTCGGCGGCAACTGGCCCGGCTACCCCGACGGGACCACCCAGTTCCCGCAGCAGATGGTCGTCGACTACGTGCGCGTCTACGACTCCACCGGCGGCGGAGGCGGCGGGACCGGCACGGTCACCGCGAGCAACGGGATCTGCCTCGACGTCGCCGGCGCCGCCACGGCCAACGGCACGCCGATCCAGCTCGCCAACTGCAACGGCAACGCTGCCCAGCAGTGGACCGTCGGCTCGGACGGCACGGTCCGGGCGCTCGGCAAGTGCCTCGACGTGTCCGGCGGCGGCACCGCGGCGGGCACCGCCGTCCAGCTCTGGGACTGCAACGGGACCGGCGCTCAGCAGTGGAGCCACACGAGCGGCACCCAGGCGCTGCGTAACCCGCAGTCCGGGCGTTGCCTGCAGCCCGTCGGACGCGTGCAGACCGACGGCACGCGGACCGAGATCGCCGACTGCGACGGGAGCACAGTCCAGCGCTGGACCCTGCCCTGACGCCAGCGGTCGTCGAACCGCAAGTTAGTGACGCCGCCATCTCGCCGAACCGAAGCGACACGCCGAATCCTCGCGGAACATCGGCGTGTCGTTTCGGTTAGGCGGAGGGGAGCATCACCAACTTGCGGTTCGACGGAGGGCGGCGGAGGGAAGCACGACCAAGTTGCGGTTCGGCGGGGCGTGCCCGTGAGACCCCGGCCCGGGCGCAGTCCTGCTGACCCTGCATCAGGACAAAAGGTGCAATAGCATTTCGCCCAGGCGAGCCGGCACCGGACGGTCTTCGAGGGGCGGGGCAACAGGTGGGCAAGGTCAGCGCAGGGGACGAGATCGCCGGCCGGTATCGGCTGGTGAAGCCGCTCGGGTCCGGCGGTCAGGGCGAGGTCTGGGCGGCCACGAGCCTCACCGTGAGCACGCTGCGGGTCGCGCTGAAGCGTGTGCGCCAGGAGGACGACGGGGCGCGGCGCGCCCTGGAGGAGGCGGAGAAGCTCGCCCGGGTCCAGCACGCGAACGTGGTGACGGTGCACGACGTCGTCGCCGACGGTGACGACCACTGGATCGTCATGGGGTACGTGGCGGGTGAGCCGCTGGGGCAGCTCGGGAAGATCACCGTCGAGGAGGTCGCGGCCTACGGTGCGCAGCTCGCCGACGGGCTGATCGCCGTGCACGCCCAGGACCTGCTGCATCGTGATGTGACGCCGGCGAACGTGATCGTGGCGGACGGTGTGGCCACGCTGATCGACTTCGGCATCGCGCACAGCGTCGCGGACGCCGACACGGTGACCAGCGGGGCTCGTGTCACGGGGACGCCGGGATATCTGGCGCCCGAGATGCTCGTCCCGGACACGCAGTACCGCCGTCCGGCGGACGTGTTCGGGCTGGGTGCCACGCTGTACCGGGCGCTGGAGGGGACCTCGCCGTTCGGCGAGGGGAGCGACGCGCAGCTGTTCGCGCGGACCGAGCGCGACGACGTGCGTCCACCGCGCCGGGCCGGCGCGATGTCGGGTGTGCTGATGCGCATGCTCGACAAGAACCCGCGCGGACGGCCGGCGCTCGAGGCAGTGCGCGACGAGCTGAAGAGCATCGCCGCCGGGAACGGGGCGTTCCCGCCTCCGGGGCCCAGGGGCGGACGGCGCACGCGGGTGCTCGTCGCGGCGGCCTGCGCGGCAGTGCTCGTCGTCGCCGGTGCGCTGTACTCGTGGAACGCGTTCGGGCCGCCGTCCGAAGGACTGGATC
The DNA here is from genome assembly GCA_963850545.1 of uncultured Actinomycetota bacterium. Classification (GTDB taxonomy): domain Bacteria; phylum Actinomycetota; class Actinomycetes; order Actinomycetales; family Cellulomonadaceae; genus Promicromonospora. Next base: position 930,594 of record CAWKLP010000001.1, read on the forward strand.
AGGCCGAGGGCACCGAAGCCCCTGCGACCGGCCCGAGCCGGACCGGTCTCGAGGCGCAGCCGAAGTCCACGCCGCAGGACAAGGCCGGCGCCAATCCGGAGGAGGCCGAGCCCGAGCCCACACCAACACCCACGCCGACGCCGACCGGGGACACCGGCGGGTCGGACGATGGCAGCGACGACGGCGGGGAACCGTCGGTAGTCGCGGCGCCGATCAAGTTCCCGGACAAGTCTGCCGACGCCGCTCGCGAGGCGTCCTGGGACCCGTGCAAGCTGCTCGGGGGTAGGGCGCTCGACCGGTTCGGTACCCCACGGACGGACAGCGACCGCGACGCGTTCCAGATCTGCACCGTGACGGTCTCGAACGGCTCGCGACTCAGCGAGGTCGAGCTGACGATGTTCACCGGCGAGGACCCGAGCGGTAGTGCGTCGGACCAGGGCGGCGGCGTGACGCTCTACTCGTCCGACGGCGGCGGCGAGTGCTCCCGCGACGTCGTCTTCGGCGCGGGCGACCGGTACACCCTGTCGTTCGAGGCGCGCCCGGTGGAAGGCTCCGGCGCGGACCTGTGCGGGATGGCCGGGTCCGTCGCGGACCGGGCCGTCTCCCTGGTCAAGGCCGACGAGATCCCGGTCCGCACGGCGCTCCCGCTGCCCGGCTCCGTCATCACGCGCAGCACGTGCGGCCTGTCGTCGGACGACGCCCTGCGCACGGCCCTCGGCGTCGACGACCTGGTGAGCCCGGGGCGGGAGTTCGCCGAGTGGGACTGCAACTGGGACGGCGACGAGGGCCGCTACCTGCGGATCATGTTCCAGCGGGACGAGGGGTACGACCCGGGGGAGAGCACCGAGCTCTCCCTGTCCGGGTACACGGCCTACGAGCGGGGCGGCGCCTGGGAAGAGGGTTGCCTGGTCGACGTCGTCGCCCAGGAGGGGGCCAGCCCCGAGGGCGACGGCACGGTGAGCGAGCTGCTGCGCGTGCACCTCACCGGGGAGAGCGACCAGGACACGCTGTGCGAGGACGCGGTCGCCGTGGCGCGGTCCGCGGCGGCGGCGCTGTGATCCGGGCTCTGTAGGTCGGGTGCAGTAGGCCAGGTGCTGTAGGCCGGGTGCAGTAGGCCGGGTCGGGCGCCGCCGTCGTGCCCGGGCTGTCGTGCCCGGTCGAGCTCGGTTCAGTCGAGGATGGCCAGGTCCGGCGGGACGAGGGTCCGCGAGGCCAGCAGCTCCACGATGAGGTTGTGCTTGAAGCGGTTCCCGACGGGAGGGCTGCCCTTGTCCTGGGTCACGCCGGCGACACCCTTCTTTCCGAGGCGTTCGCGCACCCGGTCGATGGTGTGCCCGACGACGGACTTGGTCCAGCCGCCCGTGGGGTCGATCTCGTCGAGGAGGTTCGCGACCGCCTCCCTGGGCCAGGGCTCGGGGTGGTCCTCCTGCATGAGGTACGGCTGGGCCGTCGCGACCAGGACGAGCCTCTCCCGGTAGTCCAGCAGCCACTGGTGCCCTTCGAACGTGGGGGCGCCGTGCGCGGACACCGGCCCCTTTCCCGTGCCGTCGGACACGTAGATCTCCACCAGGTGGCTGCGGTTCCCGGCGGTCCGGATGAACACGGGCGTGTACCCGGGAGCGAGCGGGTGCGGGTCGCTCTCCGTGAAGAGCTGCCGCGTCTCGGGGAGCTGGAGGTTGCGGCGCCCGATGTTCCGCAGCCACCAGACACCGTCGTGGAACGTCACAGTCCCGTGCTTGCGGCTGACGTTCTGGTCGTCGCCGCCGACGCACACCTGCACCTCGGGCTTGTTGCGGCCGAAGGTGACCTGCCGCTCGGGGCGCGGCCGGAGCCGGACACCCCCGGAGAGGCTCCGCGCGTACAGGGTGCCCGGTACGTGGTCGGGGACCCCGTGGGCCAGGCTGCCCTGGGTCACGCTCAACGGTTCCACACCGTCCAGCTGTGAGATGTCGGTCATGTCAAACCTCCTACGACGTCGGACTACCCGAAGGCTCGCACGGCTTGTTGGGAGGGGTCCCGAGCGGCCGGTCCCATGATGTCGCAGTCGCCCGCCACGGGGGAGGGGCGCGGGAGGCAGCGCGTGCGTACCGCGCAGTCAGGACCACACGTGCATGCCGACGACGACGGCGAGGCCGCCGAGACCGAGCACCACCACCATGGCGCCCGCGAGCGCGAGCAGGCCGGCGCCGGGGTTCGCCGATCCGGGGCCCCGGGCCGGGACGGGCACGCGTCTGGCGTGCCGCCGCCGGGACGTCAGCCACAGGAACCCGGCCAGCGTCAGCCCGACCCCGCCCGGCACGATCCAGAGCGCGTTCCCGAAGAGCGCGGGCAGCAGCCGCGCGCCCACCAGGGAGACGGCCGCGACCGAGAGCGCCGTGCGGCGCCACGCCAGCTCGGTCCGCTCGACCTGGAGGCCGGCCTTCGGGACGCTGTCGGTCATCGGACGCAGCCGATTCGGAGGCTGTCGGTCATCGGAGCAGGATGCCGAGCAGCACCAGCACGCCGACCACCGCGACGACGATCGTCAGCGCCACGCCCACGATCGTCGACGGCAGCGGCGACCCGCTGCGCAGCGCGCGCTCGACCCGCATCCACCCGGACCAGGCGAGCAGCGGCACGACCGTCCCGGCCACGATGAGCACTATCGACGCCGTGAGCCGGAGGCCGGGATGCAGGTCCAGCCCGAGCGCCTCAAGAGCGACTCCGCCCGCGACGAGCGCGAGTGCGGTCCGGATCCAGGCGAGAAAGGTCCGCTCGTTGGCGAGGGTGAACCGCGCGTCGGGCTCCCCGCCGACGCCGAAGACCGACCCGGGGAACCGGCGGTCGTCCGGCCGGCTCATTGGGCGATCACCGGCGGCTGTGCCCGGCGCGGTGCCAGGTGCCGTGCCTGGGACCGCGGGCTGCCGTCATCCATCCGGGGCTCCCCTCCGTCGTCCGATCCTGATCGTCCGATCATGCCCCGTGTGTATCACTCCTGACGGACGACACGGGCAGCGCCGCCTCGTCGGTCAGCGCGGGCGGTCCTGAAAACTGGGTGGCGCTGGCATTGGCTACCGGACCACACTGGCCCGATGACTGACTCGACGGCCGCCGGAGGCGCCGAGATCGGGCCCAGGCTCGGCGTGGGCCGCGAGGCCGAGGTCTACGCGTGGGGCGACGACGCCGTCGTCAAGCTCTACTGGCCGGGCAACCGCGGGCACCGTGCCGAGGCGGCGGCGCTGGCCGGCCTGGAGGGTCACGACGTCGCCCCGAGCCTGGTCGACGTCGTGAAACGCGACGGCCGCCCGGGCCTGGTGCTGGAGCGCATCGTCGGGGCGGACATGCTGGACCTGCTGCGACGCCGGCCGTGGCAGGTGCCGGCCTTCGCGCGGGCACTGGCCGAGACCCACCTCGCGGTCCACGGTGTCGAGGCCCCGGCCGATCTTCCCGACGTCCGCCAGGTACTGGCCGCCCGCATCGAAGCGGCTACTCTGCCGCGGGAGCTGCAGGGCTTCGCGCTGCGGGTGCTCGACGGGCTCCCGTCCGGTGACCGTCTGTGCCACGGCGACTACCACCCCGGCAACGTCATGGTCTCGGGTGACCGGGTCAGCGTCATCGACTGGCCGAACGCCGCGCGGGGTGTGCCCGAGGCCGACCATGCACGGGCGATCCTGTTGCTGCGCTGGGCCGACCCGGTACCCGGCACGCCACTGGTCACCCGCGGGCTGATGGCGGTCGGGCGTTCGCTGCTCACGCGCGGGTACGCCCGGGCCTACGCCGAGGGCTCGCGGCGCCCGCTGCAGGATCTCGACTCGTGGCTGGTGGTGCACGTCGCGGCGCGCCTGTCGGAGGGCCTGGTGGCAGAGCAGGCCAGGCTCATGGACCTGCTCGACCGGGCATGGCAAGGAGCTCGAGTTCTGGACCGGTAGCGACGCTGCTGACGATGACGGGGGCAGAGGCGGCGTAGCGTCGGACAAGGAGGTGCGCCATGAGCGACAGGAACACAGGTGCCGCGGCCGGCGGCGGCGCGATCTACGGGCTAGGTATCTTCGGGGCACTGGTGTACTACTGGCAGCAGGCGGACGGATTCTGGGAGTACGTGGGGGCGATCTTCCAGGGGATCTTCTGGCCGGCCTTCCTGGTGTACGAGGCGTTCGGGGCGCTCGCCGGTTCCTAGTGGTCGCCGGCGCCGGCCGACTGCGGCGGGCCCGTGGCGGCGATCTGGTTGCGTCCGGCGAGCTTGGCCTGGTACAGGCGGCTGTCGGCGAGCTGGACCAGGGCCTCAGGAGATCCAGCTGGTCCGAGGGCGCAGCCTCCGCTGATCGTGACGGTGATGCGCCGGCCATCCAGAGCGACGGGCTCGGCAGCCGTCGCCGAGCGGATCCGGTCGGCGATCGTGAAGGCACCCTCGAGATCGGTGTGCGGCAGGATGACGAGGAACTCCTCACCGCCCCAGCGTCCGCCGATGTCCCCGGCACGCAGCTCCCGGTGCATTCGGCCGGCGAAGGTGCGCAGCACCTCGTCCCCGGCCGAGTGTCCGTAGGTGTCGTTGACCTGCTTGAAGTGGTCCAGGTCGAGCAGCACGACCGACAGGGGATACCCGTGGCGACGCGAGTCGCTGTGCAGGCGGGTGAGTTCCTGGTCGAGAAACCGGCGGTTGTACAGCCTTGTGAGCGAGTCGACACGGCTGAGCTCCTCCAGCGCGGCGTTGCGCTGCTGCAGCTGGTCCTGCAGCTTCTTGACGTGGGACGCCGCCGCGACGCGGGCGAGCAGCTCGGCTCCCTCGAAGGGCTTCTTGAGGTAGTCGTGCGCGCCGCCGCGCAGGCCCGCCACGACGTCGTCCATGGTGTTCCGGCCGGTGAGGAACACGACCGGGATGTCGCGTAGCGCGGCATCGCTCTTGAGCTCGGTCAGCACCTGGTACCCGTCGAGCCCGGGCATCTCGATATCGAGCAGCACGACATCGGGCGGGTCCTCGCGGCACAGCTCGACCGCGGCGAGCCCGTCGATGGCCTCCACGACCCGGTATCCCTCGTTCTCCAGGCCGTCCCGGACCACGGCGCGGATCACGAGCGAGTCGTCGGCGATCAGGACCGTCGGGGCGTTCATAGTCGTCCGGCCAGTGCCGTCGGGTCGGCGACGAAGACGATGCCGCCGTCGGCGTGATCGTCCCGGAGACGAGCCGATGGCGGCCCTGGCCTCTCGGCGGCGGGCCGGATGTCGGCGGCGTCGACCTGCCGGAGGCCGGTGACGAGGTCGACGAGCAGGCCGAAGGACTGCCCCTGCGCCTCGATGACCAGGATGTGCCGACCGCTGGACTGCGAGCGGAGAGATCACCGTCAGGGGTGGGTCTCCGGGGATGATGCCCGCGACGTCGGCGGCCGTGTCCGGCAGCGGGATCACGTCCGCGGCGGTGCGGACCGAGCGAGCTGCCTGCAAGGGCAGGCAGTACGCCGCGCCGGCCGCCAAGAAGCAGACCATCGTCGTCATCAAGGGACCTCTCACGTTCTGGAGTCGAGCAGCTTGAGGATCTCGGTTGCCGCGTAGCCGTCGAGCCCGGCGGGCGTGTGGTCGGGACCGGAGTCGACCAGGGCGCGGCGCGCGGCCGCGAAGGCGCGCTTCGCCGGGCCCTTGTCGCCTGCGGCTTCGAGCGCCAGCCCCAGGTGCAGCTGTGCCACCGGGTTGTGCGGCTCGAGGTAGGCTCCACTTGCGAAACACCACGACGGCCGCGTCGTAGTCGCCTGCGGCGATGGCGTGCTGGCCCGCCGTCTCGAGCTGATCGGCAGGTCGAGCGGGCTCGGGTGCGGCCGGCGAAGGTTCGGCCCTCGTGACGGGGCGGGCGGGCTCCAGGGGGGCGCCCCTCGACGTCCGGGCGCCGTTCCCCGACCGCGGGCGCGGTGTGGCCGCCTGGGCCACGGGGCGCCCGGCCTGCTGACCCCGGCCAGGGCTCTGTGGGCCAGGGCTCTGTGGACCAGGGCTCTGTGGGGAGGGGCGCACGCCGGCGATCCGCTGGCGGTAGATGAACGTGTCACCCACGCGGATGGCTCGGAAGCGGTCGGAGACCTGCCACAGCGTCTCGGCCGCGCCGACGACGAGCGTCGTGGTCGGGGCAAGACCCCCGGCGATCCTGTCGATGAACAGGCGGACCTGCTCCGGCGCGAGGTAGATGAGCACGTTCCGGCAGAAGACCACCTGGCACGACAGGACCTCGGGCGGGAGCGGGTCGAGGAGGTTGTGGTGCAGCACGCTGACCCGGGACGCGGACCGCCTTGCTGACCTCCCAGCCGTCCCCGGCGCGGGTGAGGTGCCGCTCGATCCGGCCGGGCGGCAGGCCGTTGACCTCGCGGTCGTGATAGCGAGCGGCCGCCGGTCCGCCGCAACGCCGCCGTCGAAAGGTCGGTGGCGACGACGCCGCCGTCGATGCCGTGCTCCTCCAGGAGCATCGCCAGCGTGTAGGCCTCCTGGCCGTTGGCGCACCCGGCGCTCCAGATCCGCACCGGACGGGGCAGGTCCGGCAGCACCTCGCGGACCAGCACCTCGAACTGTTCGGGATGGCGGAAGAACCCTGTCTCCTGCACCGTGACCTGGTTCATCAAGCCCTGGAGCGAGGCGGCGTCCACCGGCCAGCTGGTCGAGGTACGCCGACGGATCCTGGCCGTGGCGCGCGGCCTCCGCCCGGACGGCGCGGCGCAGGCGCCCGCGCAGGGTCGTGTCCGGGCGCAGGCCGAAACGCAGGTGGAGGAGGTCGGCCACCCGGTCGACCACGGCCTCGAGAGCATGGCTGTGGTGCGTCATCCGCGCACCACCTCGCGCACGGCCCGCTGCACCGCGCCTGGCCAGCTTGTCGATCGCCGAGCAGCTCGGTCACCGCGCCGACACCGGCTGCCGCCTTCGGCATCCCGAACACCGTGGACGAGGCCTCGTCCTGGGCGAGGGTCGATCCACCGCGCTGGTGCGATCGCCAGGAGTCCCCGCGCCCCGTCATCACCGATGCCGGTGAGCAGCACGCCGATCCCCGCCGGGCCGGCAGTGGCGGCCACCGACCGGAACAGCTCGTCGGCCGACGGCCGGTGCGTCGTGACCGGGCGTCTCGACGAGCTCGAGCCTGTCGTCGGCCGCGAAGCGCAGGTGGCGGCCGCCGGGGGCGAAGTAGACCCGGCCGGGCCGGGCGATCTCGTGGTGCCGGGCGGTCTCGACGGGGAGCGCGGAGACCCGGGACATCCACTCGACGAGGCTCGTGGTGAAGTCGGGATGCAGGTGCTGGACCACCAGCACCGGAGCCTGGAGTCCGTCGAGGCCCGCCGAGCAGGGTGGCCAGGGCGCTGGGTCCACCGGTCGAGGCGCCGATCGCCACGACCGGTCGCCGGCCGGTGCGGGGTGCGGCGTCGCGCGGTGTATCGCGTGCCTTGCTGCCGCGCGGATGCCGGATGACGTGGACCGTGCTGATCCTGCGAACGGTCTCGCCGCAGCTCCGCGCCCTCCGTTGGTGTCCACAGCGGTGGCCGCGGCACGGCCTCGAGGGCGCCCGCGACGAGAGCCGCGACCGCCGAGGGTGCGTGGCTGTCGCGGATGCGCGCCGGACAGGATCAGGATCGGCGTGGGAGTTCGCGCCATGATCTGCTCGATGGTTCGCTGGCTCTGCCCGTCTCGAAGATGCAGGTCGAGGACGACGACGTCGGGCCGCGACGTCGCGACGAGCTCGATGGCTCCGGCGCCGGTGGAGGAGCAGTCCGATGACGACGATGTCGCCCTCGCCCTGCAGGATCGACACCAGCTGGGCCCGCTGGGCGGATGCGTCCTCGACGAGGACCACCTGGATTCTGCCGGCCCGGATCCTGCCGGCCCGGGTGCCGCCGTCGCGGGTCGCCCCGGTCATGCTTTCACCCCGAGCAGGCGGTTCACCGCGGTCACCAGGCTCGCCTCGTCGAAGCGCGCTCTTGATGATGTAGCCGTCGGCTCCGACGTCCATCCCGCGCTGCTGGTCGGCGTCGCTGGCGCGGGAGCTCACGATGAGCACCGGGGTGTTGGCCAGGCTCGGATGAGCTCTGATGGCTTCGGTCAGCGCGAATCCGTCCATCGTCGGCATCTCGATGTCGGTCAGCGACGAGGTCGCTGCGTTCCTGCGGCGACCTTCGTCAGGGCGTGCAGCCCATCGGTCGCGACCCGCACGTCGAACCCGGCCCGCTCGAGGATGCCGCGCTGCAGCTCGCGGATGACGAGTGCGTCATCGACGACGAGCACGCTGCGCCGAACCGCGCCGTCGCCTTGGACGGATGCCGTCGGCATGCTCGCCCGACCCGTCCGCCCGGCCTGCTCGATGAGACCGGGCGGGTCGAGGACCACCAGGATCGACCCGTCGGGCTCGACGCCGGCGCCCGCGACCAACGGCAGGCGAGGAAGCACGGGGCTGAGCGCCTTGATGACCACGTCGCGCCGGCCGACCAGCCGGTCGACGCCGAAAGCGTGCCTCCGGGAGGCACTGGCGAGCACCACCACCGGCCCCTCGAATGCCTCGCCCCGGGTGAGCCCGAGCGTCTCGCCGAGTGCCTGGACCGGGACCGGGCTGCCGTCGACCCACACCACCGGCCTACCGTCGGCGCGCGCAGCCGTGGAGGCGTCGTGGGCCTGGGAGAGCAGCACGCGATGGAAGGGCAGCGCGAAGGGCTGGCCGGCGGCCTCGACGAGCAGACAACGCAGCACGGCCACGGTGATCGGCACGAGGATCCTGAACTCGGTGCCGACACCGGGCTCCGAATGCACCTCGACCCGGCCATGTGCCGCCTCGACGCTGGTGCGCACGACGTCGAGGCCGACACCGCGCCCCGACAGGTCGGTGACGAACTGCGTGGTGGACAGCCCCGGCCTGGAAGCTCAGCCCGAGACGCTCGTCCTGGGTGAGCCCTTCGGTGTCGATGCCCGAGGCGGTTCGCCTCCCGTTCGACGAGCTCCGCGTTGATGCCCCGGCCGTCGTCGCTCACCGCGATGATCACCTCCGAGCCGAGCTGCATTGCGTGGAGGCGCGAGCGTCCCCTGGGCCGGCTTCCCGGCCCGCTCGCCGTTCGTCGGGTGGCTCGATGCCGTGGTCGATCGCGTTGCGGACCAGATGCAGGATGGAGTCCGGCAACCGGCGCAGCACGCCGCGGTCCATCTCGGTGTCGACGCCGGCCGCCTCCCAGCGGATGTCCTTGCCCTGGGTGCGCGACAGGTCGCGCACCGCCCGGTGAAGCTGGTCGGTGATGGCGGAGACCGGCACCATCTGCGCGCGCATCGCGTGGTCGCGCAGGTCGTTGAGCGAGCGGGACAGCTCGTTGAACTCGGTACAGGTGGCCGGGTCGACGCGGAACCTGTCGTTGAGCATCCGCCCGACGCGCAGCTGGGCCGAGGTGGTCTCACCGACGAGGCGGGCGAGCTCCTCCAGGCGTTCGGCCGGAACCATGATGAAGTCGGCTGCGCCCGTGGTGGTGGTCGGCGGGGGATCGGGTCGCGCGACGGCGGGTTCCGGAGCCTGGTCCGCGGGCGAGTGGTGGGCCGATGCCGGTGCCGGCTCGCTCGACCTGCGATCCGGAGACGGCCGCACGGAGCTGGTCGGTGCCCTGCCAGAGCGCGTCGATCACCTCGGCGGTGACCGCTCGCTGCCCGGCACGCACCTCCTCGACCAACTCCTCGAGATGGTGCGCCATCCGGCTCACCTCGTCGAGCCCGGCGACGGCGGCCGAGCCCTTGAGGGTGTGCAGCTCGCGAAAGACGGACCCCACGACCGTCCCGTTGTCGGTGTTCTCCTCGAGCTGGAGCAGCAGCCTGCCCAGCTCGGCGAGCCGGACCTCGGCCTCCTGCGCGAAGAGCCGGCGCACCTGCTCCGGGCTCATGCCCGACATCAGCCGTCGCCGTTCGACATCGGGTCGAGGCGTGCGGCCGGGTCCCGCACTCGCTCCGCGGACAGCAGGGCCGCGGGGTCGAGCAGCGCGGCCGCCTGCCGGCCCACCTGATAGAGCCCCGTCGCTCCCGGCAGGTCGGAGGGGCCGGTGGGCGTACCGAGCATCCGACGCTCAGGAGTGCCGGTGGTGGCCAGCGCGGCGAGACCGTGCGTGCCGGTCACGACCACGGCGAACGCCACCGTGCCGATCCTCCCGAGGCCCAGCAGCGCGGCCGTGTCGAGCAGGGGGACGATCTGGCCGCGCAGGTTGAACAGACCGATCACGACCGGCGGCGCGGTCGCCAGCGGGGTGATGGCCGGGCTCGCGACGACCTCGCGTGCCCAGTCCACCGGCAGCGCGCAGAGGTCGGCTCCCACCGGGAGCAACAGGGCGTGGACGTCGGTCATCGGCGCCTCGGTCGCGGGCATGTCAGTACCGGTCTCGCGCCGCGGCAGCGGTGGTCTCGAGGTTGCCCGCGAGGTCGGCGAGGTTGCCCGCCGCGTCGGCGATCTGCTGAGCGGTGGCCGAGACCTGCCGGCTGGCGTCGGTGAGCTGTGCCATGGTCTCCACCACCTGAGCGGTGGCGCTGCGCTGCTGCTGAGTGGTGAGGCGGACCTGGTCGTGGGCGTCGGTCACGGCCTCGAGCAGCAGCAGGCCCTGCTGCATCTGCTTGGCGCTCTTCTCCATCGCGATGACCGTGGAGTTGGTCTCGTCCTGGACGGCCGCGACGATCTCGGCGATGTTGCCGGCCGAGGACTTGGAACGTTCGGCGAGGCGGCGTACCTCGTCGGCCACGACGGCGAAGCCACGGCCGTTCTCGCCGGCGCGTGCGGCCTCGATCGCGGCATTGAGGGCGAGCAGGTTGGTCTGGTCGGCGATGTCGTTGATCAGCTCGAGCAGCGCGTCGATGTCGTTGACCCGTCCTGCGAGTGCCAGCGTGCGTTCGCTGGACGTGGCGATGTCGCCCTCGGCCTGCTCGAGGTTGTCCCTGGTCTCGGCGGCCTGCCGGACGACGTCGTCGACGGTCTCGGCGATCCCCGCCGACGACCGGGCCAGCTCCTCGGTCGTGACCGCCACCTGGGTGAACGCGGCGCTCTGCTGGGTGGTCGTCGCGGCCAGCTCGTCGGAGGACGCCGACAGCTCCGCCGCGGCCGAGTTCACCTCCACACCCGCAGTCGTGGTCCTGTCGGCGAGCCCCCGTAGGTTCCGCGCCTCGCGGACACCGAAGGCGAGCGCGGCTCCGACGGCGAGGACGGTTCCGAGGGTGAGCACCAGGGTGGCGCGCTGGCGTTGGGCGGCGACCGGGGCGAGCAGGGTGTCGGCGTGCTCTTGGGCGATGACGATCCAGTTCAGGTCCTCGGCCAGGTCGTATCCGCCGATGACGTCGTGGCCGTCGGGGTCGGTGAAGCGCGCCGCGCCGGGTTGGCCGGTGCTGGTTGCCGCCTGGGTGGCGGCGTTCTCGACGGTGGTGCTGAGCGCGCCGGCGGCCAGCATCGCGGCGTCGTCGGCGACCTTGCCTATTTCCTCGGTGCTGTAGATCAGACGGTGCCGGGAGTCCACCGCGATCACGTCGCTGCCCTCGCCCTGCTCCGGGTTGAGGAGGTCGGCCAGGAGCACCGGGTTGAGGTTGCCGACCAGGACGGCGAGCGGTCGGCCGTCCTTGCCCAGCACCGGTTGCGCCATGACCCACTCGATGTGGTCGCCCTGCCGGACCGGCGAGGTCAGGACGGGCTGGCCCGCGGTGGCGCGGGCGAACCACTCCTGCCCGGTCGGGTCGATGCCGGCACCGCCTTGGCTGGTCAACAGCACGTTGCCGTCCAGATCCGCGATCTCGATCAGGGTGAAGCTGCCGCCGGCCCCGGCGACGAGCGCCACCGCGGCCCGTGTCTCTTCAGCTGTCGGGTTCTCGGCGGCGGTTGCGGCGAGCACGGTCAAGCTCGCGCGGCGTTCGGACAGCCAGTCCTCCAACCGCAGCGTGACCGTGTGGGCGACGCTCTGCCCCTCGTGCTTGGCGGCGGCGGTCAGACTGTCCGACGCCGAGTTCGTCAGCAGGATCGCCAGCACGACCATCACCGGCACGACCATCACCGGCACCGAGACCAACAACATCGCCGCCATCAGACGGTAGCGGTACGGCCATCGTCGACGCCGTCCCGGGCGGGCAGTCATCGCGCACCCGCCGAGCGTGCGGCAACATCAGAGCCAGCCATTCTGCGCATTGTCGGCAGGGTTGGCCGCGTTATCACTTTTCGCTCGACGTTTGTCTTTAGGTGCATTTCCGATCTCCTTGTCGCAGCGGTAGTCTCGCGCCAGACGACTATTCGGACTAATCGGTAACCGGCCCCGGCTTGGCCGCCAATTGCCAGCATGACACAGGGTGTCACTAAGCGTCAGATATGCGGCCCGTCGGGCTATTCAGGTGCCAATGATTTTCAACTTGAGCCGAGGTCATCGGTCGACCCAGAGCGAAGCCTTGCGCGGATTCGACGCCGGTTTCTCTGAGCAGCTCGAGCTGGTCCATGTGCTCGACTCCTTCCGCCACGACGGGCAGGCCGAAGGCGTGCACTGTGTCCACCATCGTGCGAAAGAGCTCGCGGGAGGTCGCGGTACTGACGTCGAGGTAGCTCCTGTCGATCTTCACGACGTCCACCGGCAGACGAGACAGCTGCTCGACGGTGCTGTGTCCCGTGCCGAAGTCGTCCAGGCTGAGCGTGAGACCCAGCCGGTGGAGCTCGCGCAGGTTCTCCACGGCGAAGCCCTCGACCAGCACGGTCTCCGTGATCTCGACGACGAGCTGGCCCGGATCGATACCGCTGCGACGCAGAGCCGTCGCCACGTCGTCCAGGATGCGCGAGGCATTGACGTGCCGGCCGGAGACGTTGACGGCGACCATCAGGCGACGAGATCCGAGGGTGCGGTTCCAGGCGGCAAGCCGTTCGCTCGCGTTGTTCAGCACCCACGCGTCGATCTTGCAGATCAGGTCGGAGGCCTCGGCAGCGGGAATGAACGCTGCCGGAGGAAGCAGCTTTGCTCCCGGCCGGTCCCACCGCACCAGCGCTTCAAACCCTTCGAGGACTCCGGTGCGTACCTCAACGATCGGCTGGTAGTGCAGCACGAGCTGGTTGCGGTCGACGGCGCGAGAGATCGCATTCTCGACGTCTGACGTCACCTTGAGCTCCTCGCCGGTCTGAGCGCTTCTCCGGCGTCAATCATCTGTCAATCATCTTCTGTGGGGCGGTGCTCGGCGATCAGAACATCGAGCGAACGAGAGGTGCGCCGCCGCCGTGTGGCAGCAACGGCCGGCACTCCCGGGGGAATCCCTTCGATCACATGCGGCGGGGTGTGGAAAAGCCACATCGAGATCGCGTGGTATGCGGCCCAGTCGCCGACCTCCGCCCGCATTGCCAGGATCTCGTCGCTGCTCGTATGCGAGCGGATCGTGCGGACCACGGTCAGCCGCACGGGTGCGGCGCCGGGAAGGTGGAGCTCGACCACGCCGGCGGTCGGCGCCGCTCCCTCGGGGAATCGTACGGCGGCGCCGCCGACCGAGATATCGACGAGCTCACCCTGACGGCCGTCGATCAGTACGCTGGCCCGCACCGCTGTGCGGTGCGCGTTGCGGCGCGAGGTGGCGAAGGCGGGCGCCATGACCCGGGCCGCACCGTAGACCAGGCCGATCTCGGCCAGCAGCAGCCAGATGCCGGACGCCACGGTCGCGCCGGCGGTCGCACGCCAGGGAACCCAGCCCAGAGCGCCGGCCAGCGAGTAGAGCAGCACCCCGAAGATGACGACGATCAGCACGGTCACGATGAGTGGCGGGCGACCGCGCTGGCGCTGCTCGGCTCCCGCCTTGGGGGTCACGGCGAACGTGAGGGTCCGCCGCGTCAGGAGCCACCACAGGCACGAGATGCCCACCGGGATGCGGAAGATCCGCAGGGCGAACGACGTCGGAAGGTGCAGGTGGTGACGGAACAGCTGGCGCACACCCCACATGCGCAGCACGAACATCGCGACGAAGACCGCCGCGAAGGCTCCCGGACCCGCGGTGGAGGTCTGCGCACCGCTGAGCAGGATCACCGTCGGGAGAAGAAATACCGCCACTGTGACGACGCCCTCCAGCCACCACAACGTCCCGCTGAGGTACTCGAAGTAGTTGCGCCACGACATCCATCTCTTGGCGGCCCACAGCCGCTCCTTCGCGAGGACCTGCATGGAGCCCAGGCCCCACCGGCGCCGCTGCAGGAGGTACTGCTCCGGTGTCTGGGGCGCCAGTCCCACAGCCAGCGTCTGGCTGTGGTAGACGGTCTTCCAGCCTGCGCGGATGAGGCCCAGGGTCGTGTGCATGTCCTCCACGATCGTGTCCGTGGAGATCCCGCCGACCTCCCGCAGCGCGCGCGTGCGGAGCAGGGAGGTGGAGCCGCACCAGAAGGGGCCCGCACTGTCCTTGTTGCGGGCCGCCATCAGGACATGGAAGAAGATCCCTTGCTCACCGGTGACCCCGTCGTCGTCGAACGCCCCGGAGTTGTAGAACGTCTGGGGTCCCTGCACCAGCGCGATGCCGGGGTCGTCGAACCAGCCCAGTGTGGCGGTGAGGAACGTCGGAAGGGGCACGTGGTCGCAGTCCAGCACGGCGATGATGTCGAAGTCGGCACCGCCGTCCGCGACCTCCCCGGCCATCAGGTCGAGCGTGTGGTTGAGGTTGCCGGCCTTGGCGTGGTCGTGGACCGGCCGGCGGACGTACCGGGCGCCGTAGGCGTGGCACATCTCCTCGACCCAGTCCCGGTCGCCGTCGTCGAGCACCCACGTCTCGTGCGCGGGTTCAAGTGCGCAGGCCGCCGCGATCGTCGGCGCGATGACCTCCACCGGCTCGTTGTAGGTGGGGATCAGGACGGCCACCGTCATCCCGGACGGAAGCTCCGTGACCGGGTCCGGGGCACGGCAGTCGATGTTCCACAGCGTCACGGCCCGGATCGACAGGCCCAGCAGGGGGAGTGCCTCGAAGCTCACGAGCACCCACGCCGCTGCCTCGTCCCATCCTCCGGTGGGCATGGTGAAGGCCACCCGCCACCACAGGTACCCCAGGAGCGCCCCGATCGCGACGATCGCGCCCACCCTGGCCATTCGACGGCTGCGCGGCGACTCGGGCCTGGGCCGGCCCAGCAGGTATGCCCAGCCCGCCAGGCCGCCGCCGGGCGCGACCGAGGCCGCGATCCCTTGCGCCTGCGTCGGGATGCCTCTGAAGCTTCTGGCGGGTCCGGCGCCGGGAGAACCACCGGTCGGGTTCGGGCTCATGGGCGTCCCCTCGAAGAGGCATTTCACCCCCACGGTAAGCGAGAACCGGTTCAGCGGCCCGGCGACGAGCCTTCCGACCGTGCGAGGTGGCCGCGCACGTCGGACCGGCCGGGGGCGGGAGCGACATGCCCTGTGCCGAACCGCCGCGAGAGCGCGCCGCGTAGCCGTTCGCTCGCGCGGAGGTGGCCGTTGTCGTCCGGGCGACCCGGCGCGGCCGGGACCGGGACCACCGTCAGGAGCGCCCGCTCCGCCTCGTCGGCCGGCTGGTGGATCTCGACGTACCCGCCGTTGGTCATCCGGACGATCCGCCCCGTCTCGTGCCCGTGCAGCGCGATCTCGCGGTCCTTGCGCTGCAGCCCGATGCAGATGCGCCGGGTGATCTCGAACGCCAGCGGGGGACCGACGATCAGCGTGACCTGCAGCGCGGTGATCACGGACTCGAAGCTCACGCTGAACTCCGTGGAGACGATGTCGGCGCTCGCGGCACCCCACAGCACGCCGTAGAAGAGCGCGCCGGCGACGCCGATGCCGGTGCGGACCGGGACGTTCCTCGGCCGGTCGAGCACGTCGTGCGGCTCGCGGTCCTGGTTGACCCATGCCTCGACGAACGGGTAGACGACCAGCAGCCCGAAGTAGCCCGCGACCACCACCAGCGGGACGAGCGTCGCGAAGGTCACCGTCCATCCGCCCCACACGGTCTCCCAGCCGGCCGGGACCAGGCGCAGCGCGCCGTCGAGGAACCCCATGTACCAGTCGGGCTGGCTCCCCGCGCCGACCTCGCCCCCGGACGCCGGTCCGTACGACCAGACGGGGCTGATCGTCGACGTCGCCCCGAGCAGCACGAGCACCGAGCCGGTGATCCCCATCATGCCGAGGGCGCGGAATGCGGCGTCTGGCCACAGGCGGAGCCCGAGCGACGGGACGGGTTCGGGCCGGGCCGGCGCCGCCTGGCCGTCCCGGAGGGCGAGCGCGGCGCGGACCGCGAGGACGACGACGAGCAGCGCCGGTGTGATCAGGTGCACGGGGTACAGGTTCTCGATGATCTGGCCCGGGAACGGCCCGCCGAACATCAGGCCCGCCACCCAGGTGCCGATGAACGGGATGCTGAGGACCACGCCCTCGACGATGCGCAGGCCGGTGCCGGAGAGCATGTCGTCCGGCAGGGCGTACCCGCTCCAGCCGGCGGCGAGCACCAGCACGAAGGCCGCGACCAGCAGGACCCAGCTCAGCCGTCGCGGCCGGCGGAACCCGCCGGTGAAGAACGTGACGAGCAGCTGCACGATGATCGAGGCGGGCATGACGAGCGCCGCCCAGTGGTGCGTCTGGCGCAGCAGGAGGCCGCCGGTCTGCTCGAACGAGATGCGCATCGTCGAGGCGAAGGCCTCGGTGACCGTCGCGCCCTGGAGCGGTTCGTAGGGTCCGACGTAGGTGACGAGCTCGTTCGACGGCGTGTACGTGAACGACAGCAGGATCCCGGTCACCGTCAGGACGAGCAGGCAGGCGAAGGTTACGACGCCGAACAGGTTCGACCAGCCCAGCCGCACCCGCCGGTCACCGAGCGCGTGTGCTTGCTTCTGTACCCAGGCCGCCCAGGCGATAGCCCGACGGCGGCGGTCAGCCGGCATCGCGCACCACACTCAGCTCGGGCGGCGAGCTCAGCTCGGGCCGCGAGTTCACCTCGTCGCCGGCGGTGCCGGTCTCTGTGCTGCCGGTCACTCTGCCGGTCGCCTTGCCGGTCGCGTTGCCGGTCTCCCTGCCGGTCGCGTTGCCGGTCTCCTCGCGGGTGGCGCCGGCCTTCTCGCCGTCGGCCCCCGCGAACGGGTCGCCGCCGGCGAGGAACGCGGCGC
This sequence comes from uncultured Actinomycetota bacterium, assembly GCA_963850545.1. Taxonomy (GTDB): domain Bacteria; phylum Actinomycetota; class Actinomycetes; order Actinomycetales; family Cellulomonadaceae; genus Promicromonospora. The sequence continues at coordinate 947,626 of CAWKLP010000001.1, forward strand.
GCGGCCGCTGCACCGTGGCGAGCGGGATGATGTCCCGGCCGAAGAACACCGCCGACACCCAGACGAGCAGCACACGCACCTTGCGCTCCCAGGTCGGGACGGCCAGGACGTGGTAGCCGCGGTGCATGAGCCAGGCCAGGAAGCCCTTGATGACCAGGCGGCGGTACTGGAAGATGCCGCGCCCGATCCCGAGGGTGGCGACTACGCCGAGGCTGTGGTGCAGGTACGGCTTCACCGTCTTGCCCCGCAGGTCCGCAACCAGGTTGGCCGCCAGCAGCTTGCCCTGGCGTACGGCGTGCTGCGCGTTGGGCACGGTCCGCGCGCCGGGGACGGGCGAGGCGAGGTCGGGGACGGCGGCGTTGTCGCCGGCGGCCCACGCGTTGGCCGCGAGGGCCTCGTCGGTGCCGACCCGGAGGTCGGCGCGGACGCGGACCAGGCCGCGCTCGTCGACGGGGAGGTCGGTGTTCCGGGCGACGACGGGGTTGCTGCCGTTGCCGGCGGCCCAGATCAGGAGCCCGTTGCCGTACGACTCGCCGGTGGACAGCATGATCCGGCCGTCCGCGGCCGAGACGACCTGGGTGCCGAGGTGCACGTGGCCACCCCGCGCCTCCAGGTGGCGCACGACCCAGCGGCCGGGCTCGTCGGTGACCTCGGGCAGGATCCGGTTGTTCGCGTCGATGAGATGGAAGTCGACGTCGTCCCGGCTGAGCTCGGGGTAGGAGCGCAGCAGGCTCGTGGCCAGGGACAGCAGCTCGCCGAAGACCTCGACGCCGGTGAACCCGCCGCCGACGACGGTGACCGTCAGCAGCCGGCGGCGCTCGACGCCCGAGGGCAGCAGCGCGGCGCGGTCGAACGCGGTCAGGAGCTGGTCGCGGATCGCGACTGCCTCCTCGACGTGCTTCAGGCCGATCGCCTCCTGCTCGATGCCAGGGACGGGGAACGTGCGGGTCACGGCGCCGGCGGTGACGACGATCGTGTCGTAGGCGATCTGCCGCAGGGCGCCGTCGTTGGTGCGGACGGTCGCGGTGCGGTGCGCGTGGTCGATCGACGTCGTGTGGCCGGCGATGATGGTGGTGCGGCGCAGGTGCCTGCGCAGCGACACCATGACGTGCCGCGCCTCGATCGAACCGGCCGTGACCTCGGGGAGGAACGGCTGGTAGGTCATGTAGCCGTGCGGGTCGACGAGCGTGACGTCGGCCTCGCCCCTGCGGAGCTTCTTCTCCAGGCCCCACGCGGCGTAGAAGCCTGCGTAGCCGCCGCCGACGATCAGAATCTTCTCCATGACACCCTCCTGGTGGTCTTACCTCTCCGACAACACAGCGCGGCGAAACGTGACGTGTTGGTCGTCACAGTGCGCGGGGCGGCGCGGGCCGACGCGCGGGGGCGGCGGGCTCTGAGCGGACGGCGGACGCCGGCCGGGGGCTGGAGGGTCCCGGGCGGCGTCCGCCTCTTGCGTGCTGCTCGGTCGCCTACTGCTTGGTGGCCTGGACCGCGGTGAGGATCGTCTCGGCCACGGTGACCGGGTGCGAGACCGCGATCGCGTGCGAGGCGCCCGGGACCTCGGTGGACGCGCGGGCACCGGCCCGGTCGGCCATGAACCGGATCAGCTCGGCCGGGATGTTGCGGTCGGCCTCGCCGAACACGAACCACGACGGGATCGTGCGCCACGCTGGCTCGGTCGTGGGCAGGCCGTCGGTGAGGGCGGTCTCGGTCACCGGCCGCTGGGTCGCGGCCATCAGGGTGGCGAGGTCGGCGTCGACGTCGGCCGCGAACTGCGCGGGGTAGACGTCCTGGCGGATGGCGAGCTCGTTGCCGCCGGTCGAGACCGGGTAGGCGGTGAGCGCCTCGCCGAGGGTGCTGCCGGGGAACTTCGTGGACAGCGTGAACGCGTTCTCGCCGGTGTCGGGCGTGAAGGCCGCGACGTACACGAGGCCCACCACCTTCGGGTTGTTCGCGGCCGCCTCGGTGACGACGAATCCGCCGTAGGAGTGCCCGACCAGGACCACGGGCCCGTCGATCGAGGCGATGACGTCGCGCACGTACTGGGCGTCGCCCGCGACGGAGCGCAGCGGGTTGCCGACGGCGACGACCGGCACCAGCTGCTGCTGGAGGTGCCCGACGACGGCGTTCCAGCTCGAGGACTCGGCGAACGCCCCGTGGACGAGGACGACGGTGGGTGTGGTCATCACTGTTCTCCTTCGGTATTCAGCGCCTTGCGCAGGACGTGGACTGCCTGCTCCAGGGCGGCGGTGGTCGCGGCAGTGCCGCGGAGGGGGTTCAGCATCAGGAAGTCGTGGATGGTGCCGTTGTAACGGATGGTCGTCGTCGGGACGCCGGCGGCCAGCAGGTTCCGGGCGTAGGCCTCGCCCTCGTCCCGCAGCACGTCGTTCTCGTCGACGATCAGGAACGCCTCGGGCAGGCCCGCGAGCTCCTCGGCGGTGGCCCGCAGCGGGGACGCGGTGATCTCGCCGCGCCGCTGCTGGTCCGGGAGGTAGGCGTCCCAGAACCACGCCATGGCCATGGCCGTCAGGTGGGGGCCGTCGGCGAACTCGCGGTAGCTGTCGGTGTCCTGTGCGGCGTCGGTCACCGGGTAGTACAGCGACTGGTGGACGAAGGTCACGTCGCCGCGCTGCTTGGCCAGGATGGTCAGTGCGGCGGTCATGTTCCCGCCCACGGAGTCGCCGACGATCGCGAGCCGCGAGGCGTCCAGCCCCTCGGGCGCGCCTTCTTTGGTGATCCACTGCGCGGCGGCGTATGCCTGCTCGATCGCCACCGGGTACTCGGCCTCCGGCGACCGGGTGTACTCGACGAAGACCACCGCCGCGCCGACGCCGACGGCCAGCTCGCGCACGAGCCGGTCATGGGTTCCGGCGTTGCCGAGGATCCAGCCGCCGCCGTGGACGTAGAGGATGGTCGGCAGGGGGCTCTGTGCAGTGCTGGTCGCGCTGCCGGTCGCGCTGCCGGTCGCGCTGCCGGTCGCGCCGGCGGGCTTGACGATGCGGACCCGGACGTCGCCGACCTCCGCCGGGACGGTGATCCACCTCTCGTCGACGTCCGGCTTCTCGATCGACGCGGCCTGGACGTCGTCCAGAAGCTTGCGGGCGCCCTCGACCCCCAGCTCGTAGAGGCGCGGGGGCTTGGCTGTCGCGTCGGCGAACTCCTGGGCCGCCGGCTCGAGCACGTGCTCGCTCATATCCGTTCTCCTTAGCTCTCTTGCTGGCTCTCTTGCTGGCTCTCTCGTTGGCTCTCTCGTGGCTCAGTTGCCTGCTCGAGCTGCGATGAGACAGTTGGTCCTGGGGCCGCCTTCTGACGGGCCTCACACGTACGACCGGCCGGGGGCGCCGGCTGTGACGAGCCGTCAATCGCCGAGGGAGACTCATGACCGCACCAGGCGCCCCAGGGTCGAACGGTGCAGGGTGGACGGTGCAGGGCTGGACGGTGCAGGGCTGGACGGCGCCGGGCTGGACGGGGGCGACGCCGGGCTGGACGGCGCGACCGCCGTCTTCACGGAGGCCCGGCCGCAGCTGTTCGGGATCGCGTACCGCATGCTCGGCTCGGTGGCCGAGGCGGAGGACGTGCTGCAGGAGGCATGGATCCGGTGGCACACCACCGACCGGTCCGCCGTCCGGAACCCGGCCGCCTTCCTCACGACGACGACCACGCGCCTGGCCATCAACGTGCTGCAGAGCGCGCGCGTCCGGCGCGAGACGTACACGGGGCCCTGGCTCCCCGAGCCGGTCGACACGAGCGACGACCCGACCCTCGGCGCGGAGCAGGCGGAGGCCCTGGACGTGGCGGTGCTGGTCCTCCTCGAACGGCTCACGCCGACCGAGCGCGCCGCCTACGTGCTCCGCGAGGCGTTCGACTACGCCTACGCGGACATCGCCGACATCGTCCAGGCCTCGCAGGCCGCGGTGCGCCAGCACGTCAGCCGCGCCCGCAAGCACCTCGCCTCGGGAAAGCGCAGCACCGTGGTCCCGAGCAAACGTCGGGCGCTCCTCGACGCGTTCGTCGCCGCCGCGCGCGTCGGCGACCTCGCCGGGCTGGAGCGGCTGTTCGCCGAGGACGTCGTCAGCCGGGCGGACAGCGGCGGCGTCGTCCGGCCGGCGGCGCGCGTCCCCGTCGTCGGACGACGGAAGGTCGCCCGGCTCCTGGAGGCCTATGCCGAGATCTTCTGGACCGGCGTCACCGTGCGGCCGCTGGATGTCAACAGCGACGTCGCCGCGGGCCTGGTGCGGGAAGGCAGACTGGTCTGCGTCCTGACGCTCACCGCCTCGGACCGGGGCGTGGACGAGGTGCTGTGGCAGATGAACCCCGCCAAGCTCGAACGGGTCGGGCGGTAGACAGCCCAGGCCGGTCCTGCGCCCGGCCTGGGCTGTCGGTGTTGGGCTGTCTGGTGCTGGTGCTGGTGCTGGTGCTGGTGCTGGTGCTGGTGCTGGTGCTGGTCTCGCGCTGCGGGGTCAGGCCGCGGGGTTACGCCGCCGGGTCGAACGGGATCCCGGCCGGCTTCATCTGGCTCAACCACCAGGTGAAGTCGCCGTCGTCGATCTTGATCGTCGCCGAGCCGAAGTCGGCGGTCATCAGGCGATCGCGCAGCGACGTGCTGGGCCAGCCGTTCCAGCCGACGATCGGCGGGTAGCGCCAGTTGTGGTAGTGGTTCTCCGGCGGCTCGTCGTTGCCGTTGGCGAGGCGGAACAGGTGCGTGCTGATTCCGTCCTTGTGGTAGACGATCTTGGGGTGCGAGCCCTCGAACAGGACCTGCGACCGCGGGTACGTGGCGTAGGTGCTGTGCTCCGTGATCGAGACGTAGTCGACCTGGTTGCTGGACTGGTTGACCCAGACGACGATGTGCTCGAAGTCGTGCCGGTGGCCGCCGATGCCCCCGTCCAGCGCCTGGTCCTTCTCGAAGTAGCTGGCGTACATGATGGCGCACCAGCCGTTGTTGCACTTCTCGCGGGAGTAGGTCTGGGAGGCGTCCAGGTCCCACTGGTCGCGGCACTGCCCGTTGACGGCCCCACCGAGCGCCAGGCCCGGTGCGAGAGTGCCGTCCGGGCCGATCGCCGACGTCGCGTAGCAGCCGTCGGTGTCGTAGTCGTAGGCGGGGGAGAAGGACTGCTCGTACCCGCTGGCGTTCTGCGGGAGGTTGGGCGGCGGGTCGGCGTGCGCGGCCGCCGCCGGGGCGGCCAGCACGAGCAGCGCCGTAGCGAGGGCCGCCACGAGGCGGGCGGGCCGGCGGGCCGAGGATCTGGGCTGGGATCTGGGCTGGGATCTGAGCGGGGATCTGAGCGGGGTACTGCCTGCGGGAACGGGCGACATCGGACGGTCCATGACTGACCTCTCATGTGTCCTGAGCGGGCGAGGAGCAGTGGGTGAAAAGGCGGGCAAAGCGGATGCTATTGGCCGGGCCATGCGGGGGGCAATGAGGGTGAATGCTTACGCGAGCGTCCGGCGTTGACCGCGCCCCGTCGCTATCGCTATGTTCTTTGTGGGCACACTCGTTCGGATGTCGAACACGCCAGCACCATGTTCAAAGGAGAAACCCAGTGCGACGTACCTTTCCCTTCGCGGCCTCCAGCGCGGCGCCCAAGACGGCTCGTACTGCGGCTCGTACTGCGGCTCGCGTTGTGGTCGCAGCCGCGGCGGCGACCCTGCTGCTGGCCGCCTGCGGCGGCCAGTCCGCGCCTGGGTCCGACGACGATGGAGACTCGGCTGACGGCGGGCTGACCGCCGTGACGGTCGGCGTCATCCCGATCGTCGACGTCGCCCCGATCTACCTGGGTGTCCAGGAGGGCTTCTTCGAGGACCAGGGGCTGGACGTCACGCTGGAGCTCGCGCAGGGCGGGGCGGCGATCGTGCCCGCAGTGGTCGGCGGCGAGTACCAGTTCGGCTTCAGCAACGTGACGTCCCTGCTGGTCGCGTCGTCGCAGGGTCTGCCGCTCAAGGCCGTCGCTCCGGGGAACTTCACCACCGGCACGCCCGGTGAGGACTTCGGCGCCGTCGTCGTCCCCGAGGACTCCGACGTCGAGGACGCGGCCGACCTGGCCGGCAAGACGGTCGCCGTCAACACCCTCAACAACATCGGAGACACGACGATCCGCAAGGTCGTCGCCGACGCGGGCGGTGACCCGACCGCGGTCGAGTTCGTCGAGATGGGCTTCCCCGACATGCCGGCCGCCGTCGCCGGGGACCAGGTCGACGCCGCGTGGATCGTGGAGCCGCACCTGACCAGGGCACTGCAGGACGGCGCGCGGGTCGTGACGTCCAACTTCGCCGAGACCGACCCGGAGCTGCTGGTCGCGGCGTACTTCACGTCCGAGCAGCAGATCGCCGAGGACCCGGAGACCGTCGAGGCGTTCACGGCGGCCATGGAGGAGTCCCTGACCTACGCCGAGGAGCACCCGGACGAGACCCGCGCGGTCCTGGACACCTACACCGAGATCGACCCGGCGGTGAAGGAGGCGATGGTCATGCCGCGCTTCGCGCCGGGCCTGGCGGCGTCGTCGTTCCAGGTGCTGGCCGACCTGGGGCTGGAGTACGGCATGTTCGACGAGCCCGTCGACGTGAGCCAGCTCCTGCCGTGAGCCCGGCTGCGAGTCGTGCCATGAGCCCCGTCGCAAGTTCTGCCGCGAGCCGAGCGCCCGGTGGCCCGGGCCCCGGCAGTCGTGGGCTCGGTGGTCGTGGGCCCGGTGGTCGTGGGCTCAGTCGTCGCGGGCCCGGCCGCCAGGCGCGCGCGGTAGCGCCCGCCTGGGTGCTGGGCGCGGCCGGGGTCGCGACCCTGCTCCTGGTCGTCGAGCTCGCGCCGCGGCTGGGGTTCGTGGACGCGCGGTTCCTGCCGCCGACGTCGCAGATCCTCGCGACCCTGGCCGAGCGGCTGGGCACCGCCGAGTTCTGGATCGCGCTGGGCCAGACGCTGACCACCTGGTTCACGGGGCTGGCGATCTCCCTGGTCGCCGGCGTCGTGCTGGGCGTGGTCATCGGGTCGGTGCCGGTGCTGCGCGCCCTGACGGCGTCGACCATCGAGTTCCTCCGGCCGGTGCCCTCGGTCGCGCTGATCCCGCTGGCGATCCTGCTGTACGGCACCGGGATGGCGTCGACCCTGCTGCTGGTGGTCTACGCGAGCTTCTGGCAGGTACTGGTGCAGGTGCTGTCGGGTGTGCAGGACGTCGACCCGGTCGCCTCCGACACGGCGCGCTCGTACCGGTTCTCGACGCTGACCCGGATCCGCACGGTCGTGTGGCCGACGACGGTGCCGTACGCGATGACCGGGCTGCGGCTGGCCGCGAGCGTCGCGCTGATCCTGACCGTGACCGGCGAGCTGCTGATCGGCACGCCCGGCATCGGCAAGCTGCTCGGGGTCGCGCAGTCCTCGGGCGCCGTCGAGTCGATGTACGCCTACGTGGTGGTCACGGGCCTGCTCGGCGTCGCGGTGAACCTCGTGGCCCGCGTGCTGGAGAGCCGCGTGCTGTTCTGGCACCCGTCCGTCCGTGGGGAGAGTGCGTCATGACCGGCCCGACGCGGACGCTCGGCTCGGTGCTCCTGTCCGCACTTCTTGCTGCGCTCCTGGTGGTCGGCCTGCCCGCGGTCATCGTCGCGGCGTGGTGGTTCCTGAGCGCCGGGAGCACGTCGTACTTCAACCCGCCGCTCAGCGTGATCGTCGGAATGTTCGGCGAGACGTGGTTCGCGGCTCCGGCCGATGCGGGGTCCGGTGCCGGGTTCGGCGAGAGCCGGTTCGTCCAGGACGTCGTGCCTAGCGTGCTGCGCCTGCTGGCGGGGTACTCCGTCGCGCTCGTGGTGGGCGTGGTGCTCGGCGTGGCGATCGGGTCCTCGCGGGCACTGCGCGCCTACGTCGAGCCGGTGCTCGAGTTCTTCCGGGCGATCCCGCCGCCGGTGCTGGTACCCGTCCTGATGCTGTTCTTCGGCATCGGGACGACGATGAAGATCGTCGTGATCGCTATCGGCTGCCTGTGGCCGATCCTGCTCAACACGATCGAGGGTGTACGCGGCCTGGACCCCGTGCTGCGGGACACGGCCCGTGCCTACCGGCTGGGCCGGGTCGCGACGGTGCGGCACCTGGTGCTACGCGGCGCGAGCCCGCAGATCGTGACCGGCGCACGGCAGGCGCTGTCGATCGGCATCATCCTGATGGTGATCAGCGAGATGTTCACGGCCAGGGACGGCCTGGGCTTCGCGATCGTGCAGTTCCAGCGCAGCTTCGCCTTTCCGGAGATGTGGAGCGGGGTCATCCTGCTCGGCGTCATCGGTGTGCTGCTGTCGCTCGTCTTCCGGGCCGTGACGAACGTGATCCTCCGCTGGTACCACGGGTACCGGCAGACCCAGCACGGAGGTGCTTGAGATGACCAGCCCAGTCGACCAGGTGGGCGGTGCCCGCCTCTCCGTTCGCGGCCTGCGCAAGGTCTATTCCGGTCGAGGCGCCGGTCGCGGTGAGCCCGTCGAGGCCATCGCCGACCTCACGTTCGAGGTCCGGCCCGGCGAGCTGGTGTGCGTCGTCGGGCCGTCCGGAGCGGGCAAGACGACGCTGCTGCGCTGCATGGCGGGCCTGCTGCCGCCGACGGCGGGGGAGGTGGTGCTGGGGGAGTCCGTGATCACGGGCCCGCCGGAGGGGATGGCGGTGGTGCTCCAGGAGTACGGCCGCTCGCTGTTCCCCTGGATGACGGTCGCCCAGAACGTGGAGCTGCCGCTGCGCGAGAAGGGCGTCGCGAAGCCGCGCCGGGCCGAGCTCGTGCGCGAGACGCTCGCGGCGGTGGGGCTGGGCGACGTGGCCGGGTCCTACCCCTGGCAGCTCTCGGGCGGCATGCAGCAGCGGGTGGCCATCGCGCGCGCGGCGGCCTACGAGCCGCAGGTCCTGCTCATGGACGAGCCGTTCGCCGCCGTCGACGCGCAGACCCGCTTCGACCTGGAGGACCTGGTGCGCACGCTGTGGAAGCGGCTGGGCATCACCGTCGTGTTCGTGACGCACGACATCGACGAGGCGATCTACCTCGGCGAGCGGGTGCTCGTCCTGTCCGCCCGGCCCACGGTGGTGCTCGAGGACGTCGAGGTGGGCCTCGGCCAGGACCGCGACCAGCTCGAGACCCGCGGCGACGCGGAGTTCGCACGCCTGCGTACGCACGTGTACGAGCTGGTGCAGCAGGCCAAGAAGGGGGCGCGCACCCTCGCCGAGGCGCACCTGACGCACCCGGTGGGGGCCCCCGATGCGTGACGGGCCCGCACCCGCCGACGACGGAGACGGCGGGGTTCGCGGGACTGGTGGTCGCGGGGCCGGCGCTCGCAGGACCGGTGCTCATGAGAGCGACCTTCACGAGGTTGGCGTCGTCGACGAGGCCGCCGTCGTTGACGAGGGCGGCGGCGCGGCGCGTTCGTCCGAGTTCGTGCAGTCCCTCGAACGCGGACTGGCGGTCATCCGGGCGTTCGACAGCGAGCGGCGGTCGCTCACCCTGAGCGACGTCGCCCGCGAGACGGGGCTCAGCCGGGCCTCGGCGCGCAGGTTCCTGCACACCCTCGTCGAGCTCGGGTACGTCGCGACCGACGGGCGCGAGTTCACGCTGCGGCCGGCGCTCCTCGAGCTCGGGTACGCCTACCTGTCGAGCCTGACCCTGCCCGATATCGCGACGCCCCACCTCGAGGAGCTGTCGCAGAAGGTGAGCGAGTCGTCCTCCGTGGCGGTGCTCGACGGCACGGACATCGTCTACGTCGCCCGCGTCGCCACGCACCGCATCATGAGCGCGTCGATCCGGGTGGGCACGCGCTTCCCGGCGTACGCGACGTCGATGGGGCGGGCGATCCTCGCCCACGCCGAGCCGGGGGTGCTCGACGCCTATCTCGCGTCGGCCACCGGATCCAGTACGGCGTCGAGCGGGAGGTCGAAAACGGCATCCAACGCGCGGTCGCACCCGCCGTCGAGCGCGGCGTCGAAGGCGCCGTCGAACATGCTCGTGCCCCTGACCTCACGGACGATCACCGACCCGCGCGACCTGCGGGCCGCACTGGACCTGGTCCGCGAGCAGGGCTGGGCGCTGGTGGACCAGGAGCTGGAGGAGGGCCTGCGGTCGGTGGCGGCACCGCTGCGCGACGGCACGGGCCGCGTCGTCGCCGCCGTGAACGTCTCGGCACCGGTCCGGCGCGGCGAGATCGCGACCCTCGTCCAGCACCTGCTGCCCCCGCTGCTCAAAGCGGCCGCGGCCATCGAGGCCGACCTCGCCCGCATGCGCTAGACCCTGATGCGCCAGACCCTGATGCGCTGGACCCTCTTGCGCTGGACTCCCTGGAGGATTGGTTGACTGTGGAACGCACCGTCGTCGCGATCGTGGGCGGCGGCCCCGCGGGGCTGCTGCTGTCGCACCTGCTGCACAGCTCCGGCGTCGAGCACGTGGTGCTGGAGGCGCGCTCGCGGGAGGAGATCGAGCACACGCACCGGGCCGGGATCCTGGAGGCGAGCTCGGTGCAGACCCTCGTCGACGCCGGCCTGGACCGGGTGCTGCGCGACGGCGAGCGGCACGACGGCATAGCGCTCCGGTTCGACGGCGAGGACCACCGCATCGACCTTGCCGGGCTCACCGGGCGCAGCGTGTGGCTCTATCCGCAGACCGACGTCTTCATCGACCTCGCGACCAGGCGCGAGGCCGACGGCGGCGACGTCCGCTGGGGCGCCACGGTCACTCAGGTGCTCGACCGGGACACTGACCGGCCGGGCGTGCTCTGGACCGACGCGCAGGGGGTCGAGCACGAGCTGCGCTGCGACCTGCTGGTCGGGGCCGACGGCTCGCACTCGACCCTCCGGCACACCCTGCCCGAGGCGCTGCGCCGCACCTTCGTGCACGAGTACCCCTACGCCTGGTTCGGCGTCATCGTCGAGACGCCGCGCAGCGCACCAGAGCTCGTCTACACCGCGTCCGAGCACGGGTTCGCGCTGATCAGCCAGCGCACCGAGACCCACCAGCGCCTGTACTTCCAGTGCGAGCCCGACGAGGACCCGGACGACTGGAGCGACGACCAGATCTGGGCCGAGCTGCAGCGCAGGGTCGCGGGACCCGACGGGTTCCGGCTCAAGGAGGGCCCGATCGAGGAACGGTCGGTCCTGCGCTTCCGGTCGTCCGTCGTCGAGCCCGTGCGGCACGGCCGGATGCTGCTCGCCGGGGACGCCGCGCACACGGTGCCGCCCACCGGAGCCAAGGGGCTGAACCTTGCGCTCGCGGACGTCGTCGTGCTGCACGACGTGCTGGAGACGTGGCTCGCCAGGCGCGGCGGCACGCTCCTCCATGACGAGGTGCTCGACGAGTACGGACGCCGGGTGTCCGAGCGGGTGTGGCGTGCGCAGCACTTCTCGGCATGGATGAGCAGCATGCTGCACTCCCACCCGGGCGAGACCGGCTTCGCGGCCCGACGCCGGGTGGCGGAGCTGCGGACGCTCACCTCCTCGGAGGCCGGCCGGCGCTTCCTCGCCGAGGGATACACGGGCTGGGGTCCGGTGCTGGGCGGGCCGGCAGCGACAGCGACAGCGACGACGACGGCGTCGAGAGGGAGATGACGATGACTGACACAGGGCGGGACGTGGCGCCAGAAACTCTGCCGGATGCGGAGCCAGGCGCTGGGCGGACGCAGGGTCGGACGCAGGGCCGGACGCTGCCGTCGAGTCGCAGGCGCAGCTCAGCGCCGAGATCGAGGCCGGGCACGACGCGTATCAGAAGGGCCTGGAGCAGGGCGCCCCGGAGGAGTTCGGCCCGCGGCGCAACTGGGCCCCGTACCGCAGCTCGCTCCTGCGGCACCCGACCAAGGACCTGCACCACGCGGACCCGGAGACGATCGAGCTGTTCGCCCCGGTGTTCGGCGAGCGGGACATCGGGGCGATGGAGGCCGACCTGACGGTGCAGCACAACGGCGAGCCGATCGGCGAGCGCATGGTGGTGCGCGGCCGCGTGGTCGACGGGCAGGGGCGGCCGGTGCGCCGCCAGCTCGTGGAGGTCTGGCAGGCCAACGCCGCCGGGCGGTACATCCACAAGCGCGACCAGCACCCGGCACCGATCGACCCGAACTTCACCGGCGTCGGACGCATGCTGACCGACGACGACGGCTGGTACCAGTTCCAGACGATCAAGCCCGGCCCCTACCCGTGGAAGAACCACTTCAACGCGTGGCGCCCGGCGCACATCCACTTCTCGCTCTTCGGCCGGGAGCTCACGCAGCGCATCGTCACGCAGATGTACTTCCCCGGGGACCCGCTGTTCCCCCTGGACCCGATCTACCAGTCGATCCAGGACGCCCGGGCCCGCGACCGGCTCGTCGCGACCTACGACCACGACGTGTCGCAGCACGAGTGGGCCACCGGATACCGCTGGGACATCGTGCTGACCGGATCGCACCGCACCTGGACCGAGCCGGAGGACGGCGATGAGTGAACCGGTGGGTGGGTCGAGGAGCACTCCCGTGGGTGACTTGGCGGGTGGGCCGGAGAGCGGCGGTGCCGCGCGCGGCCTGCTGCCGCCGACGCCCGGGCAGACCGTCGGCCCCTTCTTCGGCTACGCGCTGCCCTACGCCCGCGGCAACGAGCTGGTCGAGCCCGGCACCCCGGGTGCCGTGCGCCTGCACGGGACCGTGTACGACGGCGCCGGCAGCCCGGTCCCGGACGCGCTGATCGAGATCTGGCAGGCCGACCCGGCGGGCGCCGTCGTCCGCCGGACCGGCTCGATCCTGCGCGACGGGACCTTCACCGGCTGGGGCCGCGCCGAGACGGACCGCGAGGGCGGCTACTGGTTCCGCACGCTGAACCCGGGCGCCACCGAACCGGGCCGGGCTGCGTTCTTCGCCGTGACCGTCTTCGCCCGCGGCCTGCAGGACCGGCTGTTCACGCGCGCCTACCTGCCGGACGCCGCGGGAGCGCTCGATGCTGACCCACTCGACGCTGACCCAATCGGTGCTGACCCAATCGGTGCTGACCCACTCGGCGCTGACCCACTCGACGCTGGCCCACTCGACGCTGGCCCACTCGACGCTGATCCGCTGCTCGCCTCGCTCGAACCCGAGCGGCGCGCCACCCTGGTCACATCGCGCGAGCCCGACGGCTCGCTGCGCTTCGACATCCGCCTGCAGGACGGTCCGCAAGGCGGTTTGCGGGGGGAGGGGGAGACGGTGTTCCTTACCTATGAGACGGGCGCCGAGGCCGGCCGGGACGGTGTTGGTGCCTGACGTCGGCCTGCTGACGCCCGGCGCGGACCTCGCGCCCGGGTCCCCGGCCGCGGTCACCGACGACGTTGCCGTGCTGCGGGCGATGCTCCGCGCCGAGGCGGCCTGGATGCGGGTCGTCGCCAGGCACCGGGGCACGGATGCGGGCGCCATCGGTGCTGAACACATCGGTGCTGAACACATCGGTGCTGGACACATCGGTGCTGGACACATCGGTGCTGGACACATCGGTGCTGGACACATCGATACCGGAGACGTTAGTACGGGAGACGTTGATCCGGGAGGCGTCGACGGCAGAGAGGTCGACAGCAGAGACGCCGATGCTGCAGCTATCGACGCCGTCGTCGAACGCCTTGCGGGGGCCGACGACGCCGCGCTCGCACTCGCCACGAAGCTCGCCCGCGAGAGCGCCGCCGGGGGCAACCCCGTGATCCCGCTCGTCGCCGCGCTGCGGGAGGCGGCAGGACCGCGCCTGGCGCCCGCCGTGCACGCCGGGCTCACCTCCCAGGACGTGCTCGACACGGCGCTGGTCCTGGTCCTGCGGGAGGCCGCGCACGACGTCGCCGCCGACCTCGACCGGGCCGCCGCCGCCGCCGCTCGGCTCGCGGCCGAGCACCGCGCTCGGCCGACGCTCGGCCGCACCCTCGCCCAGGCGGCAGTGCCCACCACGCTGGGCACCCGGTTCGCGGGGTGGCTGCAGGGCCTCGTGGCGGCCCAGGCCTTCCTGGTCGAGACGGCCGACGCGCTCCCCCTGGCCTACGGCGGGGCGGCCGGCGAGCTGTCCGGGATCGCGCAGCTGGCAGAGCTCGTCGACAAGACGAACCAGGCGGACGCCAGCGACCCCTTCGCACGCGTCGAGTTCGTGCTCGTCGAGGCCTGGGGCGCGGAGCTCGGGCTGCCGGTCGGTCCCGCTCCGTGGCACGTCACGCGCACACCCGTCGTCCGGCTCGCGTCGGCGCTCGCGGAGTCGTGCGCGGCGCTCGGCAAGATCGCGAACGACGTCCTCCAGGCCGCCCGGCCCGGTGTGGGCGAGCTGCGTGAGCCGGCCGCTCCGGGGCGCGGTGCGTCGTCGGCCATGGCGCACAAGCGAAACCCCGTGCTGTCGGTGCTGGTCCGGCGCTCGGCGATCGCTGCGCCGCACCTGGCGGCGCAGGTGCTCGCCGCCGCGGGCCTCGCCGTCGACGAGCGGTCCGACGGCGCATGGCACGCCGAGTGGCCCGCCCTCCAGCAGCTCGCCCGGCACGCGATCGCGTCCGCGCACGCCGCCGCCGAGCTCTTGGAGGGCCTCGAGGTCGACGCCGAAGCCGTGGCCCGGAACCTGCGCGACAGCCTGCCCGACGCCGGACCGGCACCCGACGTCGGCGCGGCGGCCGCCGTCGTCGACCGGGTGCTCGACGGCTTCGCCGACCGGACGGGTCCAGACAAGGCGAGTCCCGAGCGGACGGACCTCAACCGGATGAGGCCCGCCCGGACGAGCCCCGAGCGGCCGGACCTCAACCGGATGAGGCCCGCCCGGACGAGCCTCGAGCGGACGGACCCCGAGCGGACGGACCCCGACCAAGGGAGGCCGGACCCGGCGAGCTCCGACCGGACGAACACGGAGGACACATGAGTGCGCGACCCAGGCTGGGCGCGGTTGAGTTCGTGCTGCGCGACGCCACGCGCCCGCTGCTGGTGCTCGGACCGTCGCTGGGCACGTCGGTGTCGGCACTGTGGCAGGACACGATCGCGCTCCTGGCTGGTGAACGCGGTGACACGCCGGGTGACACGCCGGGTGACACGGCGGGTGACACGGCGGGTGACACCGGCAGCGACACGGTCGATGACACAGCGAGTGACACAGCGAATGACACAGCGAGTGACACAGCCTGCGGCATGGACGTGATCGGCTGGGACCTGCCGGGGCACGGCACCGCGTCGGCGCCCGCCGCCGAGGAGCTGGCGGGGCTCACGGTCGGTGACCTCGCGGACGCCGTCCTCGGCGTAGTCGACCGCGCGCAGGCCCGGCGGGGCGACGTGGGTGCGCGGTTCTGGTACGCGGGAGTCTCGGCCGGCGGGGCGGTCGGGCAGCAGCTCCTGCTGGACGCGCCCGACCGCGTGCTCGGCGCGGCGCTGATCTGCACCGCGACGAAGTTCGGCGAGCCGTCGATGTGGACCGAGCGGGCCGACCTGGTGCAGCGGGCGGGCACCCCCACCCAGGTCGAGGGCGCGGCTCGCCGCTGGTTCGGGCCCGGGTTCCTCGAACGCGAGCCGCAGGTGGCCCTGCGCCTGCTCGGCAGCCTGCAGACCGCTGACCGGTTCGGCTACGCGGCGGTGTGCCGAGCGCTGGCCGACTACGACCTGCGGGGACGGCTCGGCTCGGTCGGCGTGCCCGTCGTCGCGATCGCGGGCGAGGTGGACCCGTCGGCGCCGCCCGCGAAGCTCGAGGAGATCGCCCACGCCATCCCGGGCGCACGGCTCGAAGTGCTGGACGGCGTGGCCCACCTCGCGCCGGCGGAACGGCCGCAGGCCGTGGCCCGACTGGTACGCGACCTGGTCGCGGGAAAGGTGGCCGCATGACCGACAGCAGCCGGGAGGCGGACAGCAGCAGTGTGACCGACGACAGCCGTACGACCAGCCGCAGCGGGGAGACCGAACGCGGAGACAGCGAGCGGCGCGAGGACGGCATGGCCGTGCGGCGCGAGGTGCTCGGCGACGCACACGTGGACCGCGCCGTCGCGGGCACGACGTCGTTCACCGCCGACTTCCAGGACCTCATCACGCGGTACGCGTGGGGCGAGATCTGGACCCGGCCCGTCCTGGACCGGCGCAGCCGCTCGATGATCACCCTGACCGCGCTGGTGGCAGGCGGCCACTGGGAGGAGCTGGCGATGCACGTGCGCGCCGCCGTGCGCAACGGGCTGAGCGTCGAGGAGATCAAGGAGGTGCTGCTCCAGACGGCGATCTACTGCTCGGTGCCGAGCGCCAACCACGCGTTCAAGGTCGCCCAGGAGGCGCTGGGCGAGGAGGGCCTGGTCTGAGGCCGGCGGATGACGGCGCACCCGTTGCCGCATTATCTTGAGGCATGACCAGCGCGACCCCGCCCGTACCGGGCGGCCCCGATCCTGTCGGGCTAGATCACGGCCTCGGCGCCACCCTCACTCCGGGCTTCCGCGGCCGGGCGCGCCCGGAGGGAGTGGCGCTGCCTCCCGGGCAGTACGCGGAGGAGGGCTTCCCGGTTCTCTCCGCCAGTCCCACGCCCAACGTCGACACCTCGACGTGGAGCTTCGCCGTCACCAACGAGGCCGGCGCGACGAAGTCCTGGACGTGGGCGGAGCTGATGGCGCTGCCCCAGGACGCGCCGACCGTCGACATCCACTGCGTCACACGCTGGTCGAAGTTCGCCACCCGCTGGCGTGGCGTCTCCCTCGACGTGCTGCTCGCGGACATCGAGTCCACTGCCGACTTCGCGATGGTGGGCTCCTACGGCGGATACACCACCAACCTGCCGGTCGCCGACCTGCTTGGCGGCAAGGCATGGATCGCGCACACCTTCGACGGGGCGCCGCTGCACCCCGAGCACGGCGGACCCGCGCGGCTGTTGGTGCCGCACCTGTACTTCTGGAAGTCGGCGAAGTGGGTGCGCTCGCTCACACTCATGCCGATGGACCGGCCAGGCTTCTGGGAGAAGCTCGGCTATCACGACCTCGGCGACCCGTGGCGTGAGCAGAGGTACCAGGGTGACTGATCCGGGCACGGCGTACGCCGGGCCGGACGGACACCCCTGCAGGACGGAGACCCGACGGAGGCCAGGCTTGACGGAGGCGCGGCGTGACTGAGGCAGTGGGTGCGCGGCTCGGTGCGCGCTACGCCGTACCCTCCGGCTGGCAGGTCGCCACCCTGGTGGAGCGGCGCGCCGAGAGTCCGTCCGCGGAGACCCTCGTGCTCGACGTGCCCGGCTGGCCGGGCCACGAGGCCGGTCAGCACCTCGACCTCCGCCTCACCGCGCCTGATGGCTACACCGCCGAGCGGTCGTACTCCCTCGCGAGCGCGCCGACGATGTCCGGCTCCCCGCTGTCCGGCTCCCCGCTGTCCGGCTCCCCGCTGTCCGGCTCCCCGCTGTCCGGCTCCCCGCTGTCCGGCTCCACACCGTCCGGCGCCGGTCGCGTCGAGGTCACCGTCCAGCGCGTCCGGGACGGCGAGGTGTCGCCATATCTCGTCGATGTCTTCCCGCCCGGGTCCACGATCGAGGTGCGCGGGCCTATCGGCGGGTGGTTCGTCTGGGACCCTGCGCGTGACGCGGGCACCCCGGTGTTCCTCCTGGCCGGCGGTTCCGGGCTGGTCCCGGTGATGTCGATGGCCCGCGCCCGTCGGGAGGCCGGCGACCGGACGCCGTTCCGGCTGATCTACTCGGTGCGCACACCGGAGGACCGGCTGTACACGGACGAGCTGGACGCGCTCACCGCCCGCAGCGACGGGTTCGAGGCCAGCACGATCTTCACGCGGGCGGTCTCGCTCACGGCCCTGCGCGGTCCACGACGCCTCACCTCGTCCGAGCTGGCCTCGTGGGGCTGGCCGCCCGAGCTGGAGCCGCGGGTCTACGTGTGCGGCCCGACGGGGTTCGTCGAGGCGGTCTCGCGCATGCTCGTGGCCCAGGGCCACGACCCGGCCCGCATCCGAACCGAACGGTTCGGCCCGGCGTCGGGCTGAGCTGGACCGGCCGGCGCGGCGCAGCAATCGCTGGTGCGGCAACAGGGTTGTCGGTCGTGTAGGCGCCGGCCAATGTGCTGGTCGAGCCGTCCGGCCGCGCGCGGCCCGGTCATGTTCTGGGCTTCGTGGGGGTGACGGTGTGTCCGTTGGGGTGGGTGAAGTGCCAGCCGTTGTCGTAGCGCATGGTGATGCCGGCCGTGTCGACGAGGTCGTGGTGGTGCCAGCAGAGCAGGGCGGCGTTGGTGACGGAGGTTTCTCCGCCGTCGGCCCAGTGGCGTATCGCGTGGTGGACCTCGCAGCGTGAGGGTGGTTGGTCGCAGTGGTCGTAGACGCAGTGTTTGTCGCGGGCGATGACTGCTCGGCGCAGTTGTCCGGTGATGGTGCGTTGGGTGCGGCCGACATTCAGGACTTGGGAGTCGGGGCCGAACACGATGCGGGTGATCTGGCTGTCGCAGGCGATGCGGCGTAGGAGTGAGGTCGGGACGGGGGCGTTGGTCTCGGTGAAGACCGCCGGCCGCTTTACCCCAGCGACTCCGGTCGCTCGGGTCGCGCCGGTTACTCCGGTTCCCGCGAGCCCGGCTACGCCGCCGGTGCCGGTGCCGGTGCCGGTGCCGGTGGCGGGGGTTGTGGTGCCGGCTTCGGGGGCGCCGGGTGCACCCGCGGTCCTGGAGGTGCCGGTGAGCGGTGTGGCTCCGGTCGTGCCGGTCAGGGTGCCGGTGGTGCCGGTGGGGTTGTTCGTGCGGTTCTTGATGGTGTCCTTGGTGGCGAGGGTTTGGAGCTCGGTCCAGGAGACGGTCACGTTCAAGTGCGGGCGGACGGCAGCGCCGGTGCCGGTGTGTCCGTTGTCCAGGGCGATGCGGGCGAGGTCGGTCAGGGCTTGGGCGCGGCGTTGTCCGGGGGTGCGGTCGTCGTCGGATGCTGGTGTGCCCATGACGGAGCCGATCGCGGTGGTCAGGGTCTGGCCGTGCTCTTCGGTGAGGAATCCGGACAGGTGGTAGCCGCCCAGGGTGGGGGAGATGTCGAGGTACTCGCGTTCTTTGGTCTTGGTGTATCCGCGTTCGTCCGCTTCGGGGTCGGCGTGGCGGGCGAAGTAGCGCACCAGGCCACGGAACAGATCCGGACCGTTCTCGGTCGACCAGTCCAGGAGCTGCTCCTCCCACGTCGGGCAGGCGGGCGTGTCCGCGGGCTCGGCAGGGTCGCCGGGCGCGGTGCCTTCACCGTCCGGGTCACCGATGACGCCTGTCTCGTCGGCCGGATCGTCGGTGGTGTCCACCTCGCATGGTGCTGGCTCGGCCACGCCTGGCCCGGTCGTGTCCGTCGTCCCCGTCCCCGTGGTCGTGTCGGTGGTGGGTTCGGTGGTGGCCAGGTCGATCGCGGGTGCGCCCAGGGCTTGGGTGCGGGTGGTGCTGGTGGTGGCGACGTCGACCAGGGCGCGGATCTTGTCGATGCCGACCTTGCCGGTCAGGGCTGCGGTCAGGGTGGCGGGCAGGTGGTTGCGCAGGGCTCGTGCGGTGCGGACGTCGCGCCGGGCGGTGCGGGTCTGGACGTCCTCGGTGCGGGCGAGCCAGACGGCGAAGGTGCGTTCTCCGGTCTGGGCCCACAGCCCAGCGGCCTCGATCCGGGGCAGGACCGACCACCGCACGGCATCCATCCGGGTACCCGCGACCCGCAGCCGGGCAGAGATCTCGATCAGGTGCGCTGTGGCCATGTCGTCCGTGGTGACGTCGTTCGTGGTGACGTCGTTCGTGGTGACCGATCCGGCCAGCTCGTCCAGCAGCCGGTCCAGGCCGGTCAGGATGTCCTCGACGGGGCGTGCCGGGTCCCCGGCATACTGATCTGCTGCCATGGTCCCCACCCCCTCCACTACGAACGTCGGATGCCGCTGGCCGGGCTCCTCAACTGCCTCCGATTCTATCGAACAAACGTCCGCACTGATGGGTGGATTCAAGATCTGTGGATAACTCTTCGAAACGATGGCGACAGCCTCCGTGATCGGCTCCGCGGACGGTTCCGGCGGACGGCGGAAGCGCATCACCTCATGCCGAAGCCCCGCCTCCCGTCGTCACGCTTTCGCCGTCGTGCCACATGGGCTGCAGGACCGGACCGCCCTCCGGCAGATGGATGGGCTCACCGCGGTCCCGGAAGCCGTGCCGCGCATAGAGCCTTCGGTTCCGCGGGGTCGATGCCTCCAGGTAGGCCGGCAGGTCGAGCCCACTGGCGCGATCGAGGCCATGGCGGAGCATGGCGGTCCCGGCGCCCAGCCCACGCCGCCGGGGGAGGATGGCCATGGCCGACAGGTAGACGTGCGGCACGACGCCGTCGGCGGAGACCCCGGTCCAGGCACTCACCCGGCTCGCCGAGGAGGAGTGGGCGGCGTACCGGGAGCACCCGTGGCTGGTGTGGCCCTGCTGCTCCTCGCCGAGCACGACGAGTCGGCGCGCTCCGGGGCGGCCTACCGGGCCTGGTGGTCGGAGGAGGCGCGGCGCCTCGACCGTACCGGCGCGCGCCGGCGTCATGCGTGGCTCGACGCCGTGAGCGACGGCAGGCTGCCCGACTCGTTCGACGCCGACGTGGACACTTGGTTCCGGGACGGCCTGGACCGAGTGCTCGCGGGCCTCACTTCTCAAGATCTACGAAGCCGGCCCTGATTCGATCACCGATCTTCGCCGCTCAGTGGCCGTGGACCTGGGCGGTACCCAGTGCGGTGCGCGCGTGGATCACGCTGGTGCCGCTCCGGCGGGTTGTGATCAGTCCTCCGCGGCGGAGGAGCGCGGTGTGCCGGCTGACGGAGGAGGGAGAGGTATTGGCTCGCGCGGCGAGCGCGGTGGTCGTCAGCTCGGTGTCGATCAGACGGAGCACTGCGGCGCGGGTCTCGCCCAGCAGCTCGCTCAGGGCATCTGCCTGCACCTCGCCTTCGGCGCTCAGCCACGACCTCCAGGACCGGCGCCTGCCAGCGGGTCGCCGGTCCGAGGCTGCCCAGTACGGCGCCGACGCCATGCGCCAGGGCCTGGTGCGCCAGCCCGTCGACCCAGCGGCCCGCGACCACCGACGTCTGGCCCGTATGGGGGGCCACTACCGCCTGGTTGTAGCGGCGCATCGCGACGCCGAGCCGGTGCAGCGCGGCCGGGCGTCCCGCGGCCACGTCGTCGAGCCAGCGGCCGGCCCCCTCGGACGTTCCCGCTCGCACGGAGCCGCGGTCGGCCGCGGCTCGGTGCAAGGCGCGGACGACCGTGCAGGGTAGGGAGGAAATATCACCCCACGAAATACATGCCTTCACACCTCCAGCAGCACCCGCACGTCCCACGGGCCGAGCTCCAGCTCCGTGCCTGCGGCAAGGTCGTCGCCGCTGATCACGTCGCGTACCGCGCCCGGCAGCACGAACGTGCTCGGGTCCCAGGACCACGAGTGCACGAACCGCACCCGCTCGCCGGCGGGGTTCCGTGCGCCGGTGACGGTCTGCGACGGCGCCTGCGGCCGCCACTGCGGCCCCGCCTGCCCGCTGTGCCGCGCCGCCCAGGCCATTACCGCCCGGGCCAGCGCCGGATCGGGGACGGTGCCGACCGTGGTGACCCGTCCGGAGCCGTGCGCCCGCGTGGTCACCGCGGGCCACTTGCCGAAATGCGGGTGGTCATAGCCGACCAGTACGTCGACCAGCACGTCGGCGTCCAGGACCTGCAGGCTGTCCACCCAGCTCGTGGCATGGGCGTCGGCGGGGAGGTCGAAGCCGTCCGTGCCGTGCCCGTCCGCGCCCAGCACCTTCAGCGGCGTGTCGATGCTGGCGAACTCGTCGTAGAAGACACCGGCCGCCTTGCTCAGGTGCGCGGGCTTGCGCTCCGGCCGGGCGCGGGCCTCCTCGTCCTCGTAACCCGTGCGGATGCCGAGCACGAGGTGGCCGCCGGCCGCCGCGTAGCGCTCCAGCCACTGGAGCCAGGCGTCGTCTGCGATCGTCACGCCCGCGGCGACCAGCACGGGCTGCTCGCGTGCCGCCTCCTCGGGGCTGCTGTCGACGAGCTGGGCGTCGTGCACCAGGCGCGACTGCAGGCCGGCGTCGAACACCCCGCGGTAAAAGGCGTCGAAGATCCGGTGGAAGCCACGCTGGTCCGGCCCGGCGCCGCCGCCGATCTGCGGGAACTCGGCCAGCGACCACTTGCTCGGGTTGGACCAGACCAGCGCGACGTCGGCGTCCGGGGTCAGGTTCGCCACCGTGGAACCGGCCGTGCGCAGCTCGGCGCCGAGGGCTGCGATCTGCTGGTATGTGCGCCCGGGCTCGAGGGAGTGCGGTAGCACGCCACCCCAGTACGTCTCGGTGCCGTAGGGGAGCGTGTGCCAGTGCCAGTACTCGATCATCGTCGCGCCGCGGGAGACCAGCGCCCAGGCCGCCTGGCGCCACTGGCCGTCGTAGGCGGGCTCGTTCAGCCACGGCTGCCCGATCGCCTGCGCATTGGTCTCCGTGACGAGGAACGGCGCCTGCTTCGAGGAGTACATGCGGTCCGCCGTCGCGTACAGCGACCACGTGCCTGCCGTCATCCAGGTGTTGTTCTCGTCCGCGCTCGGGGGCAGGGTCAGGTGGTCCCGCATCCGGTAGTACGGGTTGCCGGCGGTCACGTCCAGATCGCGGGTGAGCGCGTCGTCCTGCACGCCTGCGCGCTCGTACGAGATGCAGGTGGTGACGAACTGGTCCTCCCGGGCGTACTCGCGCAGGACGTCGGCCTGCCAGCCGATGAAGTCCGTGGTGAGCTGCGCCTGGAACCTGCGCCAGGCGAGCGAGTACTGGGGCTGTGCGTTGCCCGACGGCGTCCAGAGGTCCGCCCAGGTGGACAGCCGGTGCGACCAGTACGTCAGGCCCCACTCCTCGTTCAGCCGCTCCACCGTGCCGTACCGGGTGCGGAGGTGGTCCACGAACCGCTCGAACACCTGCCGGTTGTGGAAGATCTCGTTGCCCGGCTCGTTGTCCACCTGATAGCCGATGACGGCGGGGTGCTGGGCATACCGGCCGACGACGGCGCGGATGATCCGCTCGGCATGGAACAGGAACGCGGGGTGGGTGTAGTCGATCTCCTGGCGCGCGCCCCAGCCCATCGGGCTCCCGTCCGAGCGCACGACGTTGATCTCCGGGTACAGCCGCGCCAGCCACATCGGCACCGCGTAGGTCGGCGTGCCGAGCACCACCTTGATGCCACGCTCGTGGGCGCCGTCGAGCACGGGCTGGAGCCAGTCGAGGTCGAAGCGCCCGTTCTCGGGCTCCCAGGTGGACCAGACGGACTCGCCGACCCGGATCACGGTGAAGCCGGCCTCGACCATCAGGTCCAGGTCCTGCTCCAGCCGCGGTGTCCGTCGATCCCCAGTGTGCTGGTCGTCCGTGTTCAGGCCGTCCGTGCGCCGGTCCTCCGGGCGGTGGTACTCGTAGTAGTACGCGGCGCCGAACAGGACTCCGTCGGTCAGGTGGTGCAGAGCGCTCATGCTGTCCTCTTACGTGGTTCGTTGAGCGTGGTTCGTCGAGCATGGTTCGTCGAGCATGGTTCGTCGAGCATGGTTCGTCGAGCCCCTGCATCTTGGCAGCCCCGACCGGCCCGCGACCACGCCCAAGCGCACCTTCCACGCACCCCCCACCCCCCGGTAGGCCCAGTACGAGGCCGTCGGCTGGCCGCTCGTGGTGAAGAGGCCGTCGAACGTGCCCGCCTCGAACCAGTACGCGCGGTGCGCCTCCCGCGCGCCGTGCCGCTCGAGCACGGAGATCCAGTGCACGGCCACGCTCGGGATGTCCATCTGGTTCAGCGAGTTGTACTCGTTGATCGCGATCGGGCGGGGGCTGTGATGCCGACGGAGCTCTCGATGGCCCGGTGGTCGGCCACGTGGTCGTCGAACGAGTTCCAGTCCATGTCGGTGAGCTCGTGCCACACGATGGCGTCGGGCAGCGTGCCGGTGTCCCGCGCGTTCGTCAGGAACGACACCATCCGGTCGTGGCTGTAGTACGAGTCGCTGGGCCCGATTATGGGCGTCACCGGGTCGAGCGACCGGACGAGGTTGAACGTGCGCGTCCAGCCGGCGTTGAACGACCCGGCTGCCGAGGTGTTCCACGTCCAGTCGGGCTCGTTCCACAGCTCCCAGCCGCGGATGTTCGTCGTCAACGTGGCCGCGAGGCGGTCCTGGACCATGGTCCGGACCTTCTGCTCCCAGTCCGCCCAGCCTTGCCACTGGTACGGGAACGACGGGTAGATGTCCCGCACGCGGATGAGCTGCTGCGCGCCGCGCGCGTGATGTTGTCCGCGACGTCGAGCGTGTCGCAGCAGGGTTCGGTGGCGCCGTTGCCCAGGTGGGTGGTGCCCGGCGCGGGCTGCGTGAACCCGCTGGGACTCAGGCAGGAGCTGGGCGGTGGTGGGCTTGGTGTCCGACCCGACGCCGTAGCGGCCGCCGGACCCGACGTGGGTCACGGGCCGCACCACGGTGCCGACGTCGACGGTGAGGGTGTTGCCGGCGGCCTGGGCCGGCTGGGCCGGAACTGCGGGGGAGACCAGCGTGGCGCCCAGGACAGGGACGACGAACAAGGCGAGGACGCTGATGCGGGACAGGGCTCGTTTCATGAAATCTCCTCGTTGAGATCGCGAACCGGTTCGACGTTCCGGTCTGCATGACGCTAGTTTCGAACGCCGTTCGCCGCAAGCGTCCCAAAAGTTCGGTCTTGCGATCCCGCCATCGCTGTGGCTAGAGTCGAACCGGTTCGCAACGGAAGCGAACCCAGGCCGCGGGACAGAGCAGCGACCGGGGCCGGGCAACAGAGCGGCCGGGCAACAGAGCGGCCGAGCAACTTGAGGAGGCGGAGTGGCCACCATCGGGGATGTCGCCCAGGCGGCGGGGGTGTCGCGCAGCACGGCGTCGTACGCGCTTTCGGGCAAGCGGGCGATCTCGGCCGAGGTACGCCGGCGCGTCGAGGACGCCGTCCGGGAGCTCGGCTACACGCCGAACGCGGGTGCGCGCGCCCTTGCCACGTCGCAGACGATGGTGATCGGGCTGCTCGCCCAGTTCCTCGACGACGAGTTCGCGCCGGCGATGCTCCAGTACATGCTGGGCGTCTCCAACACGGCCCGCGAGCTCGGCTACGACATCCTGCTGGTCACCGAGGCCGACGGCACGCGCGCCCTGCGCCGCATCACGGACTCCCGGATGGTCGACGGCGTCGTGCTGCTGAACGTGGCCGAGCGGGACGAGCGCCTGCCGATCCTGCGGGCCGCGGGCCAGCCGGGCGCGCTCGTCGGGCTGCCCGCCGACTGCACCGGTGTCGACGTCTTCGACCTCGACTTCGAGGAGGCGGGCCGCCTCATGGTGGACCACCTGCACCGCCTCGGGCACCGCGAGGTGGCCCTCGTGTCGCAGCCGGAGCACGTGACCGAGCGCGGCGGCGCGTACGTGTGGCGCCTGCAGAACGCCGCCGTCGAGGCGGCGCACGCCCGCGGGATCACGCTGCACACGATCTCGGGCTCGTCGCACCAGCCCGACGTCGGCCAGGACCTGAACGCCCTGCTCGACGCGCACCCCGGCGTCACCGGGCTGCTGATCAACAACGAGGCCGCGGCGGCCGCCCTGCCTACGGTGCTGCACGAGCGCGGGCTGACGGCGCCCAGCGAGCTGTCCGTCGTCGGGCGGTACTCGGACGAGTTCGCCCGCACGTTCTCCCTGCCCTACTCCTCGATCGAGAGCGCCCCGGACCGGCTCGGCCGGATGGCCGTGCGCCAGCTCGTGCGCCGCATCGAGGGCGACGTGGCAGCCGACGAGCCGCACGTCGTGCGCTTCGTGACCCCTGAGCTGGTCGACCGCGGCAGCACCGGCGCGCCGCGGACGGCCTGAGAGCTCCACTCCCGAGCATCACATCCCCAGCAACCCCCCAGCACTCCCAGCACTCCCGGCACCATCAGCCGGCCGACGACGCCGTCGGGCCGGACCCGTTCAAGGAGGAACCATGCACCACACCGTCCAGCACACACGGCGCAAGCCCACCACCACCCTCGCGGCGGTCGCCGCGCTCGCCCTGGTCGGCGTGCTCGGCGCCTGCTCGTCCGGCGCCGCCGCCGGCGGCGAGGCGAGCGGCGACGACAGCACGTACACCTGGTGGGACCCGTACCCCCAGCACGACGACGCGTCGGACTGGGCGGGCCGTGTCCAGGCCTGCGGCGAGGAGGCCGGCGTCACCATCGAGCGCACGGCCTACGACACGACGGCGCTCACCAACCAGGCGCTGCTCGCCGCGCAGGAGGGCACCTCGCCGGACGTCATCCTGCTCGACAACCCGGCGGTGTCCACGCTCGCGGACACCGGCATGCTCACCACTGTCGACGAGCTCGGCCTCGACATCTCCGGCGTCGACGAGAACCTGCTCGCGGCCGGCGTCGTCGACGGCGAGACGTACGGGATCCCGATCGGCGCGAACACGCTGTCGCTGTACTACAACGCGGACGTCCTGAAGGACGCGGGCGTCGACCCGGCGTCGATCACCGACTGGGACTCGCTCACGGCGGCCCTGAAGACGGTCACCGACGGCGGGCACAAGGGCATCACCTTCGCCGGCATCGGCACCGAGGAGGGCTCGTTCCAGTTCCTGCCGTGGTTCTGGGGCGCGGGCGCCGACCTGCGGGACCTCGACTCGCCGGAGGCGGTCGAGGCGCTGGAGCTGTGGAAGGGCTGGCTCGACGACGGCTACGCGCCCAACTCGGTGATCAACAACTCCCAGAACACCACGTGGGAGGAGTTCCTCACCGGGGACTTCGGCTTCGCCGTGAACGGCACCTGGCAGGTCGACAGCGCCGCCGGGGCCGACTTCGAGGCCGGCATCATCCAGCTTCCCGGGCGCGACGGCGGCGTCGCGCCGGCACCGACGGGCGGCGAGTTCATCCTGGCGCCCGTCCAGGAGGACACCGCGCGCTACGACGTCACTCGGCAGATCGTCGAGTGCATGACGACGCCCGAGGGCTTCGTCGAGACGGCGAACACCTTCGCGTACTACATCCCGCCGACGGCGGACGGGCAGGCCGCGCTGCTGGAGGAGAAGCCGGACCTCGAGCCGTGGGTCGAGGCCGTGCGCAACGCGAAGGGCCGCACGAGCGACGACCTCGGCGCCGACTACCCGGTGATCTCCGAGGCGCTGTGGACCGCCGTGCAGAACGCGCTGTCCGGCGCCGCGACGCCGTCCGAGGCGCTCAAGACGGCCCAGGCCGACGCCGAGGCCGGCATCAGCTGACCCACGTCACCCGCCTTCGTTGAGTGCTGGACTTTCGCCCCGAAACTGCCCGTCGAGGGGCGAAGATCCAGCACTCAACGGAGGCGGGGCGACCCGCGCGAAACCGATCGCCAGCCACCGACTAAGGAATCTCGTGATGACCACCACCGAGGCCATGGCCACGGCGGGCGCGCCCCCGGGCGTGGGCCCTGGAGCGAGCCCTGGAGTGGGCCCTGGAGTGGGCCAGGTGCCGCCGGCACCGCGGCGGCGCCGCGGCCCGGCGGCCTCCCAGTGGGCCGCCGTCGGCTTCGCCGCGCCGCTGCTCGTGTACCTGATCCTCTTCTACGCCTACCCGCTCTGCGGAACATCGACCTCAGCGTCCACGACTACACGATCCGCGCGTTCGTCCAGGGCAACGCCGAGTTCGTCGGGTTCGAGAAGTACGCCGAGGTGTTCACCTCGGCGGCGTTCCCGACGGCGCTGTGGAACACCGCGGTCTTCACCGTCGTCTCGATCGTGTTCCAGTACGCCATCGGCCTGGCGCTGGCGGTCTTCTTCCGGTCCGGGTTCCGGCTGTCCGGCGTCGCTGCGCGCGATGTTCCTCGTGCCGTGGCTGCTGCCGCTGATCGTGTCGGCGTCCACGTGGGCGTGGATGCTGAACAGCGACAACGGCATAGTGAACTCGGTGCTGGGCGCGTTCGGCGTCGAGCAGATCAACTGGCTCACTTCGCCGGACACGGCGCTGCTGTCGGTGACCATCGCCAACATCTGGCTCGGCATCCCGTTCAACCTGGTGATCCTCTACTCGGGGCTGCAGAACATCCCCGGGGACGTGTACGAGGCCGCGTCGCTCGACGGCGCGGGCGCCTGGCGGCAGTTCTGGAGCATCACGTTCCCGCTGCTGCGCCCGGTGTCGGCGATCACGATCCTGCTCGGGCTGATCTACACGCTCAAGGTCGTGGACGTCATCTGGATCATGACCACGGGCGGGCCCGGCAACGCGTCGACGACGCTCGCGATCTGGTCCTACCGGGAGGCGTTCGGGACCGGCCAGCCGGACTTCTCGCCCGCCGCGGCGGTCGGCAACGTGCTGATCCTCATCGCGCTCGTCTTCGGGTTCCTGCACCTCCAGCTCCAGCGCCGTCAGGAGGAGTCATGACCAGCCGTCGGCCGATAGGCAGGGCAGTCCGGAAGCCCTGGTGGAAGACCGCCCTCGGCGTCGCTCTTCACCGCGTTCATGCTGTTCCCTGTCTACTGGATGGTGAACGTCTCGCTCACGCAGACCAGCGACCTGCGCGCCGACCCGCCGCACTGGTTCCCCTGGAACCCGACGTTCGAGGGGTACACGGCGGTGTTCGGCCAGCAGCTCCCGGCCCTCGGGACGAGCCTGCTGGTGGGGCTCGGCTCCGTGGCGCTGACCATCGTGATCGCCGCACCCGCCGGGTACGCGCTCGCGCTGCTGAACCTCCGCGGCGGGCGCACCCTGAACTTCTTGCTGCTGGTCGCGCAGATGATCCCCGCCGTCGTCATGGCGATGGGCTTCTACGCGGTCTACAACAGCTTCGGCCTGCTCAACACCGTCGGCGGGCTGATCGTGGCCGACTCGACGGTCGCGGTGCCGTTCGGCGTGCTGCTGTACACCGCGTTCATGTCCGGCATCCCGCGCGAGCTGCTGCAGGCGGCCCGGGTCGACGGCGCGGGGGCGTGGCGCACGTTCCGCTCGATAGTGCTGCCGGTGAGCCGCAACTCGACGCTCACGGTCGCGCTGTTCGCGTTCCTGTGGGCGTGGTCGGACTTCATCTTCGCCTCGACGCTCAACCGCAACGGCGAGCTCATCCCGATCACGCTCGGCATCTACAACTACATCGGCAACAACACGACGCAGTGGAACGCCATCATGGCCACCGCCGTCGTGGCGTCCGTGCCGGCGGCGATCCTGCTGGTCGTCGCGCAGCGCTACGTGGCGGCGGGCGTCACGGCCGGCGCTGTCAAGGACTGACGAAGGAGCTTTGTGACACATCACCCCTCGACGCCTACCACCGCGTCCCCGCAGCGGGAGGCGCGGGCGCGTCCCGTCGCCCCGCGTGGCCTGCGCCGCGGGCTCGGCGTCGGCGAGCTGCGGCTCGACGGCGGCGTCTGGGGCGTGCTCCAGGAGACGAACGCCCGCGCCACGCTGCGGCACTGCCTCGACTGGATGGAGCAGCTCGGCTGGCTGGGCAACTTCGACCGGGTCGCCGAGGGCACCACGGGCGGGGACCGGCCGGGCTGGCAGTTCTCCGACTCGGAGGTCTACAAGCTGCTGGAGGCGCTGGCCTGGGAGTACGGGCGCACCGGCGACCCCGCGATCGACGCCCTGCTGGGCAAGGTGGTCGACCGGGTCTCCGCCGCGCAGGACGACGACGGCTACCTGAACACCTGCTTCGGGCACGCGGGGCAGCCCGGCCGGTACACGGACCTCTCGTCCGGCCACGAGCTGTACGTCACGGGCCACCTGCTGCAGGCCGCGGTGGCGCGCGTGCGGACGGTCGGGGAGGACACCCTGGTCGAGGTCGCTCGCCGCGCCGCCGACCATGTCTGCCGCGAGTTCGGCGCCGACGGGCGGGGCGGTAGCGGGCAGGGCGGCGACGGGCAGGGCAGAGACGGTCGGGAGGGCATCTGCGGACACCCCGAGATCGAGGTCGGCCTCGCCGAGCTCGGCCGCGCGCTCGACGAGCCGCGGTACACCGAGCAGGCGCGGCTCTTCGTCGAGCGGCGCGGGCACGGCACCCTCGCGCCGATCGCGCTGCTCAGCCCCGCGTACTTCCAGGACGACGTGCCGGTGCGCGACGCCGACGTCTGGCGCGGCCACGCGGTGCGCGCGCTGTACCTCGCGGCCGGGGCGGTCGACGTCGCTGTGGACACGCACGACGACGACCTCCGCGCCGCCGTCGAGCGGCAGTGGACGCGCTCCGTGGAGCGGCGCACCTACCTCACCGGCGGCATGGGCTCGCGGCATCAGGACGAGGGCTTCGGCGACGACTGGGAGCTGCCGCCCGACCGCGCGTACTGCGAGACGTGCGCGGGCGTCGCGTCGGTGATGGTCTCGTGGCGCCTGCTGCTCGCCACGGGCGAGGTGCGTTATGCCGACCTCATCGAGCGCACCCTGTACAACGTCGTGGCGACCTCGCCCCGTGCCGACGGGCGCGCGTTCTTCTACGCCAACCCGCTGCAGCAGCGCGAGCCGGGTGCGGACGTGCGGCCTGACGCCGTCAACCCCCGTGCCGAGGGCGGCGTGCGGGCGCCGTGGTTCGACGTGTCGTGCTGCCCCACCAACGTGGCGCGCACCCTCGCCTCGTGGCAGGCGTACGCGGCGATCGTCGAGGAGGCGGACGGTGGCTCGCTCGATGGCTCGTCCGACGGCGGAGTCGTCGTGACCCTCGCCCAGTACGCCGCGGGCGACCTCCGGATCGTGCTCGACGACGGTCTCGACGACGGTCTCGACGACGGTCTCGACGACGGTCTCGACGGCGGAGGAGGCGTGCTCGCGCTGCGGATCACCACCGCCTACCCGCACGACGGCCGCATCCGGGTCGAGGTCACCGAAGCCCCGGAGCGGCCCGTGACGCTGCGGATGCGCGTCCCGCACTGGGCCGACGGCTCCACGCTCACCAGTCCGGACGGCTCCACCCGCGCCGTCGACCCGGGCTGGGCCGATGTCGGCCCGGTTGAGACACGAGCAGCGCTGGCGACGGGCGACGTCGTGACGCTCGACCTGCCCGTGGCCCCCCGCCTGACCCGGCCCGACCCGCGGGTCGACGCCGTGCGCGGGACGGTCGCCGTCGAGCGCGGCCCGCTCGTGCTGGCGCTGGAGTCGGTGGACCTGCCCGACGGGATCGTGCTCGACCAGGTGCGGCTCGATCCTGAGGTCGCGCCCCGTGCGCACGCCGACGGCGCCGTCGTCCGCGCCCGTGCCGTCTCGCTGCCGGACGGCGAGACGCGGGCCGTGCTCGACCTGCCGCTCGTGCCGTACCACCGCTGGGCCGAGCGCGGCCCGTCGACCATGCGCGTGTTCGTCCCGATCACCCGACGCGAGACCCGAGGCGAGGAACCCCGATGAGCGACCCGACCCTGACCGACCCGACCCTGACCGACCTGCCCGTCCGCGCCGACGGCGCCCGCCTGACCTGGCGGGGCGGCGGCGAGACGCTCGTCGTCGAGCCGTGGGGCCGCGACAGCGTCCGCGTGCGCGCGACGATCCTGGGCGACGTCGAGGACACCGACTGGGCGCTGCTCCGGCCTGCCCCCGAGGCGGACGCCGGCGCGGACGACGCCGCGCACGTCGAGGTCCGCGCCGACGGCGCGACGCTCGTGAACGGCGGGATCCGGGTGGAGCTCACCGCCTCGTCCGGGTTCTACGAGTCGGTCGGCTACGAGGTGTCGCACTGCGAGCTGGCCTTCTACGACGCCGACGGCCGGCTGCTGCTGCGCGAGCTCGACCGCGGCGGCTCCCTCCAGCTGCGCGCCCGGAACTTCCGCCCGCGGCTCGGCGACGACGGGCACACGCTCACGGCGTCGTTCGAGTCCGACCCGGACGAGAAGCTGTACGGGATGGGGCAGTACCAGCAGCACGTGCTGGACCTCAAGGGCTCCACGTTCGAGCTGGCGCACCGCAACTCCCAGGCGAGCGTGCCGTTCGTGATGTCGAGCGGCGGGTACGGGTTCCTGTGGCACGACCCGGCGATCGGGCGCGCGACGTTCGCACGCAACCGCACCGAGTGGCACGCGGAGTCCACGCGGCAGCTCGACTACTGGGTGACGGCCGCGCGCACGCCGGCGCAGATCTCGCGCGCCTACGCCGACGCGACCGGGCACGCCCCGATGATGCCCGAGCGCGGGCTCGGGTTCTGGCAGTGCAAGCTGCGGTACTGGAACCAGGAGCAGCTGCTCGAGGTGGCGCGCGAGCACCGTCGTCGCGGGCTGCCCCTGGACGTCATCGTCGCGGACTTCTTCCACTGGCCGAAGATGGGCGACTACCGGTTCGAGGACGAGTTCTGGCCGGACCCGGCGGCGATGGTCGACGAGCTGCGCGAGCTCGGCGTCGAGCTGATGGTCTCGGTCTGGCCGCAGGTCTCTTATCAGTCGGAGAACGACTCCTACCTGCGGCGGAACAACCTGCTGGTGCGCGCCGACCGCGGGCTCGACGTCCAGATGGCGTTCCAGGGCCCGAGCACCTTCCTCGACGTGACCAACCCCGAGACGCGGCGCTGGCTGTGGGAGACCTGCCGGCGAACTACGGCGCGCACGGGATCCGCACGTTCTGGCTGGACGAGGCCGAGCCGGAGTACGGCGTCTACGACTACGACGCCTTCCGGTACCACCTCGGCCCGGCCCTGCGGGTCGGCAACGTCTACCCGCAGGCGTTCGCGCGCGCCTTCTACGAGGGCCAGCGCGCCGACGGCGAGGACGACGTCGTCAACCTGGTCCGCTGCGCCTGGGCCGGGAGCCAGCGCTACGGGGCGCTGGTCTGGTCGGGCGACATCTCCTCGACGTTCGAGGACCTGGCGCGGCAGGTCACCGCGGGCATCCACATGGGCGTCGCGGGGATCCCGTGGTTCACCACCGACATCGGCGGCTTCCACCGGGGCGACGTCACCGACCCGGCGTTCCACGAGCTGCTCGTGCGCTGGTTCCAGCTCGGCGCGTTCAGCCCGGTCATGCGCCTGCACGGCGACCGGCTGCCGCGTGAGGACGTCGTCGCGGCGGACGGTTCGCCACGCCTGGCCTCGGGCGGCCCCAACGAGCTGTGGAGCTTCGGCGACGAGGTGTACGGCGTCCTGGAGCGCTACGTCCACCTGCGCGAGTCCCTGCGGGACTACGTGCGCGACGTCATGCGCGCCGCGCACACCGACGGCCAGCCCGTGATGCGCGGCCTGTTCCACGACTTCCCCGGCGACTCGCGCGCGTGGGACGTCGACGACCAGTTCCTGCTCGGCCCCGACATCCTCGTCGCGCCCGTCCTGGCGGCCGGCGTGCGCGAGCGCGACGTCTACCTGCCCGCGGGCGCGCGCTGGACCGACGCCGCCACGGGCGAGGTGCACGACGGCGGCACCACGGTGCGCGCGGCCGCCCCGCTCGACGTCGTTCCCGTGTTCCTGCGCGACGACGCGCTGCCGCACGTGGTCGGCCGCACCACGGGGGCCGCCTGACGCCTTGGTCCCTCGGCTGCACAACTCGGCCGCACAACTCGGCTGCACAGCTGGGCCGTGCGTCGTCGAACCGGTTCGCTCCATCCACGATCAATGTTCCACCCCACGATGAGCACGATGAGAAGGAAGGCACTCAACGATGAGCACGACACCCTCATGGCGCAGCGGTTCGCGTAGCGGACCGGCATGGCACAGACCCCGGCGTACCGCCGTCGCGGCGCTCGCGATACTGGCGCTCGCCGGCAGCACGGTCGGCGCGGCGGTCGCGGCCCCGGCTGTCGCGACGCCCCAGAAGACGGCGCTGGAGCTGCCCGCGCCGGACCTGCACTACACGATGGACGGCGTCGCGGGCGCCGTCGTGCCCGACGCCTCGGGGAACGGGCTGGACGGCGCGATCTCCGGCACCACGGGCCTGGTCGACGCCGAGGACGGCGGCACGGCGCTCGACCTGCCCGGCGGGTCGGGCGGCGGCTACGTGACGATCCCGCGTCCGGCGCTCGAGGGCGCTACAGACCTCACCGTCTCCGCGCGCGTCCGCTGGGACGGCGCGGGCGGGGCGTGGCAGCGGATCTTCGACCTCGGCACCGACAACACGCGCTACCTGTTCGCCACGCCGTCGAACGGCGACGGCAGGTTCCGCACCGCCCTCACGACCAACGGCGGCGGAGGCGAGGCGCAGGTCGCCGGCTACGGCCCGCTCCGCACCGGCGACTGGGTGACGTACACGGTCACGCTCGACACGGCGGCGGACCAGGTCACCACGTACCTCGACGGCGTCGCCGTCGGCTCCGCGCGGTCCACCGTGGCGGCCGGCGACCTGCTCACCTCCGCAGCGCAGTCGGCCGGCTATCTCGGGAAGTCCTTCTACCCCGACCCGCTCCTCGACGGCGCGATCGACGACTTCCGCCTGTACCGGGCCGCGCTGAGCGCCGAGCAGGTGGCCGAGCTCGCGGGGGAGACCCCCGACCTGGTGGAGCTGACGAAGGACACCTTCGCCGTGCGCACGATCGTCGCGGCGGCTCCCGACCTGCCCGGGGCGGTGCGCGCCACCTTCACCGACGGCTACGACCGCGACGTGCCGGTGGTCTGGGACGAGATCGACCCGGCGCAGTACGCGCAGCCGGGGGAGTTCACGGTCGCGGGTGACGCGGCCGGGGTGCCGGTGACCGCTGCCGTCACCGTGCACCGGGGCGAGCTGCGGGTCGACCTCGGCTCGGCGCACCGGGGCGTTCCACGGCGGGGCGTCGGGCACGCTGTACGGGCTGTACGGCGACGGCCTGCCGAGCGACAACCTCATCGAGGGGATGGGGATCCGGACCGTCTCGACCAAGGCGCAGGACGGGCCCCAGCATCCGGGCGCCGACGCGCTCGAGGTCGTCCGGCCGCTCGCCGACGCCACCGACGGCGACGTCTACATCTATATGACCGACATCCACCGCGGCTTCCCGTACGAGTGGCCGGGCGACACCCCCGAGGAGAAGCTGGACACCTTCGTGGACAAGATCGCCACCCAGGTCGACCAGGTGCTCGACCTCCCGGCGGAGTACCAGGACAACGTCGTCTTCGTGCCGTTCAACGAGCCCGAGGGCAACATGTTCGGCACCGGCCGAGTGGAGCTACGACGGCACGTCGTGGCTCGACGACCCGACGGACTACTTCGCCGCCTGGGACCGGGTGCACGCGCTGATCAAGGACCGGATGCCTCGGACGCGCGCATCGCCGGCCCGAACACGAGCATCCTCTACGGCCAGGTCAAGGGCTTCCTGGAGCACACGGTGGAGGCCGGAACCGTGCCCGGACGTGATCACCTGGCACGAGCTGTCCCACCCGGAGAAGATCCGCGAGTCGGTGGCGACCTACCGCGGCATGGGAGGCCGAGGTCTTCGCCGGCACGGCGCACGAGGGCACCGAGCTGCCGGTCAACATCAACGAGTACGCGTTCAACTACCACACCTCCGTGCCCGGCCAGATGATCCAGTGGATCTCGGCCATCGAGGACTCCAAGGTCGACGCCGACATCGCGTACTGGAACATCGACGGGAACCTGTCCGACTCCGCCGTCCAGTCCAACCGCGGCAACGGGCAGTGGTGGCTGTTCAACGCGTACGCCCAGATGAGCGGCGACACCGTCGAGGTCACGCCGCCGTTCCCGGGGGAGAACTACACGCTGCAGGGCGTCTCCACCCTCGACGCCGACCGCGCGATCTCGCGCACCATCGTCGGCGGGGCCGACGGCGCCGCGCCGGTCGAGCTCGTGAACGTCCCGGGGGCGGTGTTCGGGGACGAGGTGCACGTCACGGTGCGCGAGATCCCCTGGACCGGCCAGCTCGGGGACTCCGCCCAGCCGCGCCACGTCGCCGAGACCGACGATGCCGGTGACCGACGGGAAGGTCGTCGTCGACTTCGACGGCGCATCGCTGCCGCTGCTGCGCGAGTCGTCGGCATACGAGATCGTCGTGACGCCCGCGGGCGTCGGCGAGACCACGAGCACGGCGCCGACGTCCTGGGAGGGCAGCTACGAGGCGGAGGACGCCACCTACACCGGGCTCGGGCTACAGCTTGAACGGCCCGGAGGGCTCGCCGTCCGACGTCGGCAAGTTCTACACCTCCGGCGGGTACGACGTCGGCGGCCTGCGCACCGGCTCCGACGGCGTCCTCGACTTCGAGGTCACCGTGCCGGAGGACGGCACCTACGACCTGATCGGTCTTCGCCAACTCCCTCAACACCTTCGGGGCCGTGGCGGAGCAGGGCCCGACCAACGTCTTCCTGCGGGTCGACGGCGGCGCCGAGCAGGAGCTGCACCTGCCGCTCGGCTACAAGTGGGTGGTCTGGGACCACGCCGACACCGAAGTCGACCTCACCGCCGGCACGCACACCATCTCGCTCGCGGCGCGCAGCCTCGACGGCAGCGGCGCCACCCAGGGCGACACCATCGTCGACCGCATCACCCTGGCCCTGCCGAGCCCGGACGGCCGAGACGTCCGTGTACGAGGCCGAGCTCGCCACCCTCGACGGCGGACGCGCGCTGTACGAGGCACCCGGCGGGGTCGACCCGGCCGAGGTGTCCGGCGCGGGCGGCGTCGAGCTGGCCGAGGGCGAGACCGCCACGTTCTGGGTCTACGGCGGCGGACGACGGCGAGGCGACGCTCGGCGTTGCCGTGCTCGGTGGCGGGGGCAGGGGCCACGACAGCGGGACCCTCGCGGTCAACGGTCGCGACGTCCTCGACCTCACGCAGGGTCGACACGGGCGGGGCCAGCGTGTGCAAGTCCAAAGGGTTGCCGCGCGCCTGTCCGGCGGTGTGAACAAGGTGGTCGTGACGGGCGGCTCCGACGGCGTCGTCGTCGACCGGCTGACCACGACGCCGGGGACCGGGGCGCTCGCGGCGACGCAGTACCAGGCCGAGGACGCCGAGCTCGCCGGTTCCGCGACGGTGTCCGAGCTGTCGCTCGCCGAGGGCGGCAAGGCCGTGACCGACGTCGGGGGCGAGCCGGGCAACGGCAGCACCCTGACGTTCCGGGTCGACGCCGGCCAGGCCGGCCCGCACGCCGTCGTCCTGCGGTACTCCAACCCGGAGCAGTCGCCCGCGTCGCACTACAACCCCGATCCGATCGCCCGGCGGGCGGACGTCTCGGTGAACGGCGGTGCGTCGTCCCCGGTGCTCTTCCCCCACTCGTTCCACGAGAACAACTTCTGGGAGAAGACCGTGGTGCTCGACCTCGATGAGGGGGAGAACACCATCACCCTGAGCTCGCAGGAGGCGCCGAACTTCGACGGCACCACCTACGCCTCGGACGTCTGGCCCGACTTCCCGCTGCGGTCGCGCTGGGCGCCGGTCGTCGACCGGATAACGGTGTCGCCGCTGGCGACGCCGCTGCGGCCGACGCGAACGGGCCAGTGACCCGCCGCTGACCAGCCCCACCCGGTGAGTGCGGGGTTTTTGTTGGGTCAACGACCGTTGACCCAACAAAAACCCCGCACTCACGGTGCGCGGACGAGCTGGTGCGGCTCGTGCGTGCGGACGGCGCGCAGGGTGAGCTGCCCGCATCGGGCGCGTGAGCGACGTCATGACGTCGCTGGAGGTCGTGGCGGCCGGCGGGACGGTCATCGACCCGCAGATCGTCTGGTCGCTGCTGGACAGGAACTCGTCTCCGCTCGACACCCTGACGCCGCGGGAGCGGGAGGTGCTCGCGCTCATGGCCGAGGGCAGGTCGAACCCGGAGATCGCCGCGCGGCTCGTCGTGAGCGACGCGGCGGTGGCCAAGCACCTCGGCAACGTGTTCGCCAAGCTCGGCCTCACGGTCGACGAGACGGGACACCGCCGGGTACGGGCGGTGCTCGCATACCTGCGCAGCTGACCCCGCCGCCCCGCCGGATGGCGGGTGATCACGGCCGAGAGCGCCTCGTTCGGCGGATGTTATCGGGGAGCTCCAGGCCGAGACTGATCTTGTACCGCCCCGCCGGACAAGTTCACCGCAGAACAAAGGAGTTCTCATGGCCGAGACCGTGCAGAGGCCGCCCTTCGACCCCGAGCTCGAGGCCACCCTCGCGCTGTTTTCCGACCAGCTGCCGCCCACGATCACGCCCGAGATGATCCCGCTGCTGCGCCAGGGAAGGTCGGTGTTCGACACGAACGTGGACGACGTGCTGGCGGAGGCGGGGGTCGAGCGCCGGGACGTCACCATCCCCGGGCACGCCGGCGACGAGATCGAGGTGAGCGTGCTGAGCCGCCAGGGACGGACCGGCGCCGGACCGGGCGTCTTCCACGCCCATGGCGGCGGGATGGTCATGGGGGACCGGTTCACCGGGCTGGACCAGCTCCTGGGCTGGATCACGGACTTCGACGCGGTGGTCGTCACCGTGGAGTACCGCCTCGCGCCCGAGTTCCCCGACCCATACCCCGTGCGGGACTGCTACGCAGGCCTCGTGTGGACGGCCGAGCACGCCGAGGAGCTGGGCATCGACCCCGATCGCCTCATCGTCGCCGGCGCGAGCGCAGGGGGCGGCCTCGCCGCCGGGACCGCGCTGCTCGCCCGCGACGAGGGCGGCCCGGCCCTCGCGGGGCAGGTGCTGATCTACCCCATGCTCGACGACCGCGACCAGACGGTCTCCACGGTCCAGATCGACGGGGTGGGGGTGTGGGACCGCAACTCGAACATCACTGGCTGGTCGGCGCTCCTCGGCGACCGGCGGGGGACCGACGACGTCTCGGTCTACGCCGCCCCGGCGCGGGCGACCGACCTGTCCGGCGTGCCGCCGGCCTTCATCGACTGCGGGAGCGCCGAGGTCTTCCGCGACGAGGACGTCGCCTACGCTACGGCGCTGTGGCACGCGGGCGTGCAGGCTGAGCTGCACGTGTGGCCCGGCGGGTTCCACGGCTTCGACATGATGGCGCCGCACACCGTCCTGGCGAAGGCGATGCGCGCGGCGCGCGACTCCTGGGTGGCGCGCACCCTCGGCGTCTGACGGAGCGGTTCTTGTGTTTCCGCGGCCCGGCACCTGCTTAGGTGCCGGGCCGCGGCGCCGTCCCGCTAGTGTTGGTGGCACACGCGCGATGGAGCGAACATGCAAGAACTCGTGGGCCGCCTGACCGCACTGGACCCCGAAGCCAGCGAGACCCTCAAGGTCGTGGCTTACTTCGATGTGCTCGTCGCGGGTGGCGTCGGGCTCCAGGCCCTGCTGCGCGGAGCGGCTGTGCTCAGCGGCACGGTCGCCGGCGCGACCGACGGCCGGCGGACTTTCCGCATGGGGCCCGACGGCGACCGCCGGACGGAGACCGTGCAGGTCCAGCCGCACTGGCCGTCCCGCTCGAAGGACGACCGGAGCGTGTGGCTCGAGCGCGAGGGTTCCCCGCACGCGAACGACGACATGGTCATCGAGAGACTGGCGCTCGCCGCCGACCTCGTCGGGGCGCGTCGTCCTGGCGAACCGGGAAACTCGCTCGAGACGGCCATCGACGCAACGCGGGACGCGGACGAGCGCCGGGTCGTGCTGTCGCGGCTCAGGCTCGATCCGTCGCGAGAGGTCCGCATCGCGGCGCTCCCGCCGTCGCACGACGTCGACGGCGCCCCGTCGACGGTCGTGGCGACCCCGTACGGTCTGGTGCGGGCCGTGGTGCTCGCTCAGGGGGTGACGATCCCCGGCCCCGCCGGAGTGGGCGTCCCGCGCCGCGCGGACCAGCTCCCGGAGTCCTTCCGGACGGCGCTCCTCGCGCTCCGGCTGCTGCCCAGGAGCAATCCTGGGAGCAGCGCCGGGCGCAGTCTTGGGAGCAGTGTTGGGAGCAGTCTTGGGAGCGACGCCGTCGTGGACGCCGCCGACCTCGGGATAGTCCTCGCCGCCGTCAGCGCGCTCGAACCCGTCGCAGCGCAGCAGCCGGACGTCGTCGCGCTCGCGCGGCTCGACGCGCGGACCCGCGCGGTGCTCGACGAGCTCGCCGCCGCCGAGAGCGTGCGTGCCGCCGCGACGGCGCTCGGCATGCACCACTCCACGCTCCAGGGGCGCCACGACGCCCTGACGACCGAGCTGGGCTACGACCCGCGTTCCCTGCACGGCCGGGCGCGTTTCCAGCTGGCCCGCCTCCTCCTCCGCCTCGCAGACGACCACCACTGAGCCCGCGACCTGCGCGAAGGCAGTTGCCTGGACCACCCAGAGGGTCTTGCCGGCGAACGGGAACGGCCTTACGACGTGTGAGACGGCGTACCCGGCCGAGGGGGTAA
The DNA here is from genome assembly GCA_963850545.1 of uncultured Actinomycetota bacterium. GTDB lineage: Bacteria > Actinomycetota > Actinomycetes > Actinomycetales > Cellulomonadaceae > Promicromonospora. The sequence continues at coordinate 987,620 of CAWKLP010000001.1, forward strand.
CGCCCCGGGAACATTGCTCCCTGGGCGTTACCCCTCGGCCGGGCAGGTCGTGCCGCGGGCAGGTCGTCTCCGCGCGGAGGCCTGCCGCGGCGGAGGCCGGGGCGGTCCGGACCTAGACGAAAGCGCCGAGCACCAGCACCACGACCAGGGCCACCACGGACAGGACCGACTCCATGAGGGACCAGGTCTTGAACGTCTGGCCGACGGTCATGCCGAAGTACTCCTTGACGAGCCAGAACCCGGCGTCGTTCACGTGGGAGAGGAACACCGAGCCCGCGCCGATGGCCAGGACGAGCAGCGCGGCCTGGGTGGGTTCGAGGCCCGCCGCCAGGGGCGCCATGATGCCCGCGGCGGTGATCGTCGCGACGGTGGCCGAACCGGTGGCGATCCTGATGAGCGCCGCCACCATCCAGCCGGCCAGCAGCGGGGTGATGCCGGCGTCGGCGATGCCGGACGCGATGACCTCGCCGACGCCGGAGTCCACGAGCGTCTGCTTGAAGCCACCGCCGGCGCCCACGATGAGCAGGATCCCGGCGATCGGCGCGAACGAGGAGCCGACCAGGTCGCCGATCTGCTGGCGGGTGCGGCCGACGGCGGAGCCGAAGGCGACCAGCGCTACCAGCGACGTGATGAGCAGCGCGACGAGCGGCGTGCCGAGGAACTCCAGCACCGTTCCGTAGCCGGTCTCGGTCGCGCCGGCGATCTCGATCACGGACCGCGCCAGCATGAGGATCACCGGGAGCAGCACGACCAGGACCGAGACACCGAACGAGGGCTTGCGCAGCCCGGCGGTGGCGTTCGGCGCGGTGACGGTCGCCGTCGCGGTCTGCGTGGTGCCGTTCGGCGCGGTGCCGTTCGGTGCGGTGCCGCCGTCGGCCGGTGTGCCCGCACCGCCGTCGGACATGCCCAGGACGGTGACGGGCGGCTCGAGCCGCACCCAGCGGGTGAGCGGGATGGCGAGCAGCGGGCCGGCGACGATCACGGTCGGGATCGCGACCAGGAGCCCGAGCCCGAGCGTGAGGCCCAGGTCGGCGCCGAGGGCGTCGATGGCGAGCAGCGGCCCCGGGTGCGGCGGCACGAGGCCGTGCAGCGCGGAGAGGCCGGCGAGTGCCGGGATGCCGACCAGGATCGGGTTCACGCGCATGCGCCGCGCGACGATCATCACTACCGGGATCAGCAGGACGACGCCCACCTCGAAGAACAGGGGGATGCCGACCACGAATGCGATGAGCGCCATGGCCCAGGGCAGTCGCTTCGCCGGAGTCTTGTCGAGGATGGTGTCGACGATGCTGTCGGCGCCGCCGGAGTCGATGAGCAGCTTGCCGATGATGGCGCCGAGCGCGATGAGCACGCCGACGCCCGCGACGGTGGTGCCGAGGCCCGCGGAGAAGCTGGTGAACGCGTCGGTGAGGCCGGTCCCGGCCACGATCGCGAGCACGCCCGACCCGAGCACGAGCGCCAGGAACGGGTGCATCTTGAGCCACACGATGAGCCCGACGATGACGGCGATGCCGATGACCGCCGCGAGGACGAGCTGCGGGGTCGAGGCGGTCGGGCCGGGGTCGGCGGCCGCCTGGGGGAGGGCGGCCGCAGCGGCGGCACCCTGGGTGAGCAGGCTGGTGGGGTGGAGCATCAGTAGTCCTCGGGCTCTGTGGTTGGCTCTGTGATGGGCTTGGTCTTGGGCGCGGCTGCGGGTTCGGCTGCGGGTTCGGTGCTGCCGGCCGGGCTCTCGCCGGCCGGCTCGCCGAGCCGGTGCAGGATCTCGTCGACTATCTGGTCCGGTCGCGGCGTGATGTCGACGGCGAACCCGGGCTCGTCGTCCTCCAGCGACTCCAGGGCGGCGAGCTGGCTGTCGAGCATCTCGGGCTTCATGAAGTGCCCGGCGCGCCCCTGGATGCGCTCGCGAAGCAGGTCGTAGGAGCCGGTGAGGTGCACGAACCGCACCGTGCCGGTCGTCTCGCTGCCCGCCGTCTCCAGCAGGTCGCGGTAGCCGCGCCGGAGCGCGCTGCACGGCACCACCGCGCTGCGCCCCTCGTTGAGCTCCTTGGCGAACCAGTCCCGGATCCCGCGCAGCCACGGCCAGCGGTCCTCGTCGTCCAGGGGGTGGCCGGCGGCCATCTTGGCGACGTTCGCCGGCGAGTGGAAGGCGTCGCCCTCCGCGAACGACGCGCCGAGCCGGCCGGCCAGGAGGGCGGCGACCGTCGTCTTGCCCGACCCGGCCACGCCCATCACGACGATTGCCTGGGGTTTGCGGTCCGTCCCGGCGGGGCCGGCCCCGCCGCTGCTTGTCTGAGCCGAGAACATCGCTGTCTCGGTGACGTCTGTGTCCATGGGACCTATCCTCACCCATTGATGACACCATTAGCGCGTGATTCATGTCACCAATGGTGGGACCAATCCGCGACTCACGGCGGCGCAACTACGCTAGGAGCATGCCTCCAGTGCTGCACAGCCCCGTTCTGGACGCCCTGGGCCGACGCATCACGGGTGGCGAGTTGCCGGCCGGGGCGGTCCTGACGCTCGACGGGATCGGAACCGAGTTCGGCGTGTCCCGCACCGTCGCGCGCGAGGCGATGCGCCTGCTCGAAGGGCTCGGACTGGTCCGCTCCGGCCCGCGCGTCGGGATCGTCGTGCTTCCCCACGCCGCGTGGAACGTGCTGGATCCCCGGGTGATCGCATGGCGGCTGGACGGTCCCGGGCGCACGTCGCAGCTGCGCTCGCTGACCGAGCTACGCCAAGCGGTCGAGCCGCTCGCCGCGGCAGGTGCCGCGCGGGGCGCGACGGCGGCCGTGCGCGACGAGCTCGTCGCGACCGCACGTCAGCTACGCAAGCTGGGCGAGGCCGGCGAGGGTGACCGCGAGGAGTTCCTGGCGCTCGACATCCGGATGCACGAGCTCCTCCTGCGGTCCAGCGGCAACGAGCTGTTCAGCGCGCTCGCCGACGTCGTCGCCGTCGTCATCTCCGGGCGCATCCACCTCGGCCTCATGCCTGCCTACCCCGTGCCGGAGGCCCTCGACGCGCACGAGGCGGTCGCGCAGGCGGTCGCCGCGGGCGACGCCGACGCCGCCGAGGAGGCGATGGCGCGCATGGTGCGCGAGGTGCGCGGGGCGCTCGACGGGCGGGAGCAGGGGTAGCTTCCCAGCATCATTTAGCCCGGATCTGAGGGAGCGTTGCGGTGCCAGCTGGAGTGTGAGACGGCGGCAGACCTCTCCCACCGCCTGGCACCCCGCTCACGGCGATCCGGCTCGACGTCGAGGCCCTGCCCGACTCGCCGGCCAAGGCCGAGCTGGAGGATCACGTCGCCCACCTGCAGCGCACGCTGACCTCGGTGATCCGGGCAGCCCGCCGACCACAGCGGGAGGGCGCGGCGCCGCGATGCGACGTCGTCGGCGTCGCCCGCGAGCGGTTCGGCTTCTGGTCCGCGCTGCTCGAGGTCGCTCTCGGGGCCGACGCCGCACCCGACGGCACAGTGGTGGTGGACGTCAAGGACCAGGGGCCGGGCATCCCGGCCGCGGCGCTCGAGCGCGGGCGCAGCGACCGGGGGTCCACCGGCCTGGGCCTCGACATCGCCCGGGCGTGCGCGGAGGCGACCCGCGGTGGCCTCTCGGTCCGCTCCGACGGCGAGTGGTCGGTAGTGCGGCTGGTCCTCGGGACCGGGTGGTCAGAGGTCTGACCGGCGCCTACGATGTTGAACGTCCGTCAGTGCCGGGTCGCATCGCATCGCCGCGAGCTGCAGACCTGTTCGGCACTGGCCTGCCGGGAGGTCCGTCATGAGCGCCGACACCGTGCACCAGTCCTCGACACCGGGTGAGCGCAAGGCCCGTGAGGTCGCCGAAGAAGCCCGCGAACGGGAGTGGGTACGCCCCAGCTTCGCGAAGGGGCTCTACCTCGGCGCCTTCGACGTCGGGCTGATCCATCCGTACCCGGTGCCGGACCCGGAGGTCGCGAAGCGGGGCACGGAGTTCCTCGACGCGCTACGAGAGGTCTGCGGGACGATCGACGGCTCCCGGATCGAGCGCGAGGACCACATCCCCGACGACGCCATGGCGGCCCTGCGCCGGATCGGCGCCTTCGGCATGAAGATCCCCCGCGAGTACGGCGGTCTCGGGCTGTCGCTCGTGGACTACGGCCGGGCGCTGATGCTGATCAGCACGGTCCACCCGAGCCTCGGGGCGCTGCTTTCGGCGCACCAGTCGATCGGCGTGCCGGAGCCCGTGCGGATGTTCGGCACGCCCGAGCAGAAGCAGCAGTACCTGCCACGGTGCGCCGCGGGCGCGGTCTCGGCCTTCCTGCTCACGGAGCCCGACGTCGGCTCCGACCCGGCCAGGATGGGCTCGACCGCCACCCCGACCGACGACGGCTCGGCGTACCTCCTGAACGGGGTCAAGCTCTGGACGACGAACGGACCGATCGCCGAGCTGCTGGTCGTCATGGCGGCGGTGCCACCGCACGGCGGCGACGACGGCGACGGCGACGGCGGTGGCGGGCGTGGCGGCATCAGCGCGTTCGTGGTGGAGGCCAACAGCCCGGGGATCACCGTCGAGCACCGCAACGGCTTCATGGGGCTCCGCGGCATGGAGAACGGGGTCACCCGGTTCCGGCAGGTGCGGGTGCCGGCCGAGAACCGGCTCGGCCGCGAGGGCCAGGGCCTGAAGATCGCGCTCACCACGCTCAACACCGGCCGGCTCTCCATCCCCGCGATCTGCGCGGGCGCCGGAAAGTGGGCGCTGGCCATCGCCCGTCAGTGGTCGACGGAGCGGGTGCAGTGGGGCCGGCCGATCGGCGAGCACGAAGCTGTCGGGTCGAAGCTCGCGTTCATCGCGGCGACGGCGTTCGCCCTCGAGTCCGTGTTCGAGCTGTCCGCCAGGCTCGCCGACGCCGGGCAGAAGGACTTTCGCATCGAGGCGGCCCTGGCGAAGCTCTGGTCGAGCGAGATGGGGTACCGGGTCGCCGACGAGCTGGTCCAGATCCGCGGGGGTCGCGGCTTCGAGACAGCGGACTCCCTTGCCGCCCGCGGTGAGCGGGCGGTACCCGCCGAGCAGCTGCTGCGGGACATGCGGATCAACCGGATCTTCGAGGGATCGTCGGAGATCATGCGGCTGCTGATCGCACGCGAGGCGGTCGACGTGCACCTGGACGCCGCCGGCGAGCTCGCGTCACGTGACGCCGGCCTGCGTACCAAGGCCCGGGCGGCGGTCGGCGCGAGCGGGTTCTACGCACGGTGGCTGCCGACGCTCGTGACGGGCCAGGGAGTGCGGCCCGGTGCCTACGGCGAGTTCGGGCGGCTCGCCCGGCACCTGCGCTTCGTGGAGCGGTCCTCCCGGTCGCTCGCCCGGCGAACGTTCTACGCGATGGCCCGCTGGCAGGCGCGCCTCGACCGGAAGCAGGTGCTGCTCGGCCACATCGTCGACATCGGCGCCGAGCTGTTCGCCATGTCCGCCGTCTGCACGCGGGCCGAGGCGATGCGCCGCGAGGACCCGGCGGCGGGCGCCGACGCCGTCCGGCTCGCGGACGCCTTCTGCGAGCAGTCCCGCCGGCGAGTGGCCGAGAGCTTTCACCGGCTGAGCGACTCCACGACCCGGACCGACACCCGTCTGGCCCGGGCCGTGCTGGACGGCCGCCTCCGCTGGTTGGAGGACGGCGTGGTCGACCAGTCGGAGGGGACGGGGCCTGGATCTCCTCCGAGGGCCCCTGACCCCTGGTTCTGCAGCCGCTGGTTCTGCAGCCGCTAGTTCTGCAGCCGCTAGTTCTGCAGCAGCACCTTGATGGCGCGCCGTTCGTCCATGGCGCGGTAGGCCTCGGCCACCTCGGAGAGCGGGAGCGTGAGGTCGAAGACCTTGCCCGGGTCGATCTCGCGCTTCCACACCAGGTCCAGCAGGTGCGGCAGGTAGGCGCGGACCGGCGCGGGGCCGCCGCGGACGCCCTTGTTGCCCCAGAACAGCTGCGTCGGTGGGCAGGTCCCCGTGCGGGACGCCGACGAGGCCGATCATGCCGCCGGGCCGGGCGCACCTCGCACCGACTGGGCCCGCGCCTCCTCGGTGCCGACGCACTCCAGCACCGCGTCCGCGCCGATCCCGTCGGTCAGCTCCAGCACCTTGGCGAGGCCCTCCTCGCCGCGCTCGGCGACGATGTGGGTGGCGCCGAACTCCTTGGCCACCTTCTGGCGGGACTCGTGCCGGCTCATGGCGATGATCGTCGTGGCGCCGAGCTCGGCCGCGGCGAGGACGCCGCTCAGCCCGACGGCGCCGTCGCCCACCACCACGACGCTCGAGCCCGGCCCGACGCCGGCGCGAGACCGCCGCGTGCCAGCCGGTGCACATCACGTCGGAGAGGCTCAGGAGGCTCGGGATCAGGTCGGCGTCCGGCTCGCCGGGGGTGGCGAGCAGGGTGCCGTCGGCGTTCGGGATGCGGATCTTCTCGGCCTGGCAGCCGTCGAAGCCGCCCCCGTGCTGGCAGTTGGCGTGCATGCCCTTGCGGCACACCGAACAGGTGTTGTCGCTGTGCAGGAATCCGCCGACGACGAAGTCGCCGGGCCTGACGGTGGTGACGGCGGCACCGACCTGCTCGACGACGCCGACGTACTCGTGGCCGATCGGCGTCGGCTGCTTGACCTGGGAGATCCCGCGGTAGCGCCACAGGTCCGAGCCGCACACGCAGGCGGCGACGGTCCGGATGACGGCGTCCGTGGGCTCGACGATGACGGGGTCGGCCCGCTCCTCGAAGCGGACGTCCCCGGTTCCATGAATGATTGCTCCTCGCATGAGCCCCATTCAACACTCACCGTCAGGATGAGGAAGGGCCTGCCATTACCTGTCTGACGGCGGCCCCGGCCTCGCGGCGGGCCGGGGCCGCTGCCGGGTCAGCTGTGCGCGGCCCGGACGACGTCGGCGAGCGGGGTGGCGGGACGGCCCAGGAGGCCGGCCAGGTCCTCGCTGTCGGTGTGCAGGTCGCCGGCGGCGATCGCGGCGTCGATCCCGGCGACGAAGCCGGCAGTGCCGGCGTCGAGCCCGGCCTGCTGCAGCGCGGCCGCGAACTCCTCCACCGACAGGTCGCGGTGGGCGACCTTGGTGCCGGTGACGTCGCTGATCGTCGCGGCAAGCTCGTCGTAGGTGAACGCGGGCCCGCCGAGCTCGTGGACGACCTCGTCGCCCTCGTCGGTGAGCAGCGCGGCAGCGGCCGCGACGGCGAAGTCGGCGCGCGCGGCGGCGGAGATCTTGCCGTTGGCGGTGGCGCCCGCGATCTCGCCCCGCTCGAGGTACTGGCCGAGCTGCTGGGTGTAGTTCTCGATGTACCACCCGTTGCGCAGGATGGTGACCGGGATGCCGGACGCGCGCAGCGCCTCCTCGGTGCTCTCGTGCTCCCCGGCGAGCGGGTTGGAGGTGTTGCCCGCCTTGAGGATGCCCGTGTATGCGATGCGCGCCACGCCGGCCGCCTTGGCGGCGTCGATCACCGCGGTGTGCTGGGCGACGCGCCCGCCCGGCTCGCTGCCGGAGACGAGCAGCAGGCGCTGCACCCCGGCCAGGGCCGCGGGCAGGGTCTCGGGGCGCGAGTAGTCGCCCTCGCGGACCTGCACGCCGCGCTCGGCGAGGTCGGCGGCCTTGCTGGGCGTGCGGACGATCGCCACGAGATCCGAGGCGGGAACACCGCGGGACAGGAGCTCCTCGACGACGATTCGGCCGAGCTGGCCGGCGGCCCCGGTGACGGCGTAGGTGGTCATAACACTCTCCATTGCTTGGGCAGTTGCCAGTGGGTAGCACTAACGAATCGAAAGTACACCACATTCCGAGAGTGCGCGGTACCCTGGGTCCGTGAGCATCACCGACCTGGAGTCCGCCGGCCCGGAATCCGACGACTTGGAGTCCGCGGGCCAAGAATCCGCCGACCTGGAATCCGACGTGCCGGGCGACGGCCCGGCCGACGGGCCCCCGCAGGAGCTGGTTGTTGACGTCTTCGCGCGCGGATGCCCCTCGCGGGCCGCCTTCGAGGACGTCACCGCCAAGTGGGCCTCGCTCGCCCTGCTCGCGCTGGGGGAGAGCAGCTACCGCTTCAACGCGCTGCGCCGCCGCGTCGAGGGCGTGAGCGAGAAGATGCTGTCCCAGACGCTGCAGGCGCTCGAACGGGACGGCATGGTCACGCGCGACGTCGTCACCACGATCCCGCCGCGCGTGGAGTACAGCCTGACGCCGCTCGGCGAGCGCGTCGCCGAGCAGCTGCGCGCCCTCGCGGATCTCCTCGAGGGTGCGGTCGCCGAGGCGGCGCGGGAAGGGTCCTCGAGCTCGGTCGATTGATGACCGGGCCCGCGACAACCGACCGAACTCACCTTCGGGGTCCTATGCTCCGGACATGGTGAGCATCAGTGCCGAGACCGCCGAGGAGATCGAGCTACGGCTGGTTCAGGTCATCTCCGAGGCAGAGTTCGTCGTCCACGAGGGGTACTGGCAGTTCGAAGAATCAGCTGCTCCGCCGGTACTGACCCCCGAGGTGCTGGCCGTCGTGCGGGACGAAGACGTGTGGAGCAGCCTCGTTCCCGTGCTGGCTGGTACGACGACGGACACGACAGGAGCCGAACGCTTCGGGCTGTTCTCGTTCCACTTTCCGCACGCCGCCGACAACAGCGGCTTCGTCGGGTGGCTCGCCTCGCACCTGAAGCACGAGCTGGGTACTGGCGTGTTCGTCGTGTGCGGTAGCAACACGTCGCGCGGCGGGATCTTCGACTACTGGGGCTGTCCGGACATCCTGCTTGACGAGGCCGTCGCCGTGGTCGAGCGGCTGCGGTCGAGAGCTGTCGCGGCCTGAGCCCTCGGCGCCCACGCGACCGGCCCGGCCGCTACGATCACCCGCGTGACAAACCAGGACATGATGGGCGCGACGCCAGGTGGCGCGGCGCCGGGCGGCGCGGCGCAGGGTGATCCGACACAGGGCGGTCCAGCACAAGAAGGCCCGGGGTCGGGCGCCGAACCGGTCTTCTCCCCGGATGCGCACCGGCTGAACCTCGGGCGGGTCGGCGCGATCACGCTCCTGGTCGGCATCGTGCTGACCGGGCCGCTGGCGTGGGCGTGCGTCCAGGCTGTCGTGACCGACCCGGACCCTGCAGCCAAGGGGATAGCGGGCTTCTTCGGGCTGCTGTTCGGCGGGCTGTGCCTGCTGTTCCTCGGCAGCTACATGCGGGTGACGCGGCCGCGCGGCATCGTGGTCGACGCCGCGGGCATCTGGTTCTGGCACCGCACGTCGTGGGACCTGATCCGGTGGACCCAGGCGGCGCGTGTCGGCCTGTCGTACGAGATGCCGCCGGAGCTGCCGACCATCGGCGGGCCCGTCGACCACCTGAAGGCCAAGGTGAGCGGCTGGCTCAAGGACACGATCTTCGGCGCCCTGCGCGTGACCGACAAGCGGGGCATCGCCCTGGAGATCGTGCCGATGCGCGAGGAGGAGCTGCGCGAGCTGCCGCGCCTGGTGCGCTACCGCGCCAAGGACCCCGCGCCGACGCCGGCCGGCCCCGCCGTGCTGTGGCGCGTGCGGCTTCCCGGCGGCTACCACTCGTTCGAGAGGCTCGTCGCAGCGGGTGAGCGGTTCGGCGGGCACAGGTGGGAGGGCTGGTTCCGCCGGCAGTGGACCGGCGGAGCCGGGCGCGGGGCACGCCAGGCCGAGTGACGGGCTGAGTTACGGGCTGAGCGACGGGCTGAGTAACGGTGGAGTGACGGCTGACCGGCGCCGGTCGACCGGGGCGCTCGTTCAGCGGGCGCCGGCGTCGGCCAGGTCGATACCCCACTCCGCGCGGACGAGCTTGTGCCCTGCCCCGGTGACGTCCAGGCCGCGCCCGGACCGGTGCCGGGTCACCCATCCGGCGTCGAGAAACCTCGTCCCGACGGCGGAGCCGAGCGACCCCGCCAGGTGCGGACGTCGTTCGGTCCAGTCCAGGCACGCCCGCGTCGTGGCGCGCCGCGCCGTGACGGCGCCGTCGACGTCCACTCCGATCCCGCGCAGGCCGACGGCGCCGGCGTCGGTCAGGGCGAGCTCGTCACGGCCGGCGAGCCAACCGGACCGGACCCAGGCCTCCGTGAGGCCGATGCCCAGGCGTCCGGCGAGGTGGTCGTAGCAGAACCGTGCGGCGGCCAGGTACTCGGCCCGGCGGCTGTGTCGGTAGCCCGAGACGGGCGCGGCGTCGGCGAGCACGCCGAGGGACTCCAGCACGGTGGCGACCTCCTGGCCGGCCAGGGAGTAGTAGCGGTGCCGGCCGTTGGCCCGGCAGGTCACGAGGCCGGCGTCGACCAGGACGGTCAGGTGCTCCGACGCCGTCGACGCGCTCACCCCGGCGGACCGCGCCAGCTCGCCGGCCGGGCGGCTGGTGCCGTCCATGAGCAGGTTGAGGAACGCCGAGCGCGCCGGGGTGGACAGCGCGCTGCCCACTGCGGTGAAGTCTCGGTCGCGGCTCATTGGCAGACCGTACGGCGGGGACATTTCGGCGTCCACCGAAACGTTCCCGGCCTACGGTCCCGACATGGCATCTCACCCCTATGTGGCTCGCCTCCTGGGCGCCGCAGCCCGCGCCGGGACGGACGTGCTGGCCTACGACGACGAGGCCACCAGCCACCTGGACCTGACGGCGTCGCCCGCTCGCCTCGCCGCGATCCGCCTGGCCGTGACGGTCCAGGTCGCCGCCGGGACCGACGAGGCCCTGGTGCGGGAGCTGGCCGAGCAGGCCCACCAAAGCTGCTACGTCGCGAACTCGCTGGCGGTGCCTGTCGAGGTCACCACAACGGTGGTCTTCGGATGAGCGCCGCCATGCAGGACCTCGAGGTTCACCTGCCCGACCGTCCCGGGGCGCTGGCAGACCTGGGCCAGGCCCTCGGCCGGGCCGGTGTGAGCCTGGAGGGCGGCGGCGTGTTCACCCACGACGGCCACGCCGTGGCGCACTACCTGGTCGACGACGGACCGCTCGCGCTCCGGGCGGCCATCGACGCCGGCCTCGGTCCGGCCGCCGTGCGCGATGTGATCCTGACCCGGCTGGACCAGGAGACGCCGGGCCAGCTCGGCACGCTCGCCCGGCGCCTGGGCGACGCCGGGGTGAACGTGCAGGTCCAGTACAGCGACCACGCCGGGAGCCTGGTGCTGCTCGTCGCCGACGACGACGCCGAGGCGTGCCGGGAGGTCGTGGCACGTTGGGAGGGCTGCTGACTCAGCGCGGGCCGCCCGACGGCGCGGCGTCAGTGAACCTGCGGGTCAGTGCGCGGCGACCCCGACCAGCTCTGCCGAGCGGTCCCAGAGGCGGCGCGCGAGGTCGGCGTCGCGCGCCTGGGGGTTGACGCGGCGGGCGACGCGGCCGCCCTCGTAGTACGCGCCTGACTGCCAGTCGACGTCCGGCTCCGTCTGCGCGAACCGGACCAGCTGTGCGGCGCCCCTCTCGGGCGTGGCCAGGACCATCTTGCCGATCCGGCTCTGGTAGAGCGGCCGGAAGAAGCTGGTGCTCTCGGCGCCGAAGTTCGTCGCGACCCCGCCGGGGTGGAAGGCCGCGGACGACAGGCCCTGGTCGTGGAAGCGGCGGTGCAGCTCGGTGGTGAACAGGATGTTCTCGAGCTTGGCCGTGCCGTAGGCGCGGTGGGGCGTGAAGTCGTGGTCGTGGTCGAGGTCGTCCACGTCGAGCCTGCCGAAGAGCCGCGCGCCCGCGCTGGAGGTCTGGATGACCGTGGCGCGGCTCGCCAGGAGCTTGTCCAGCAGCAGGCCGGTGAGCAGGAAGGGCGCCAGGTGGTTGACCTGCACCGTCCGCTCGAAACCGTCGACGGTCTTGGTGCGGTCACCAAGGATGCCGCCGGCGTTGTTGGCCAGGACGTCGATGCGCGGGTAGGTCTCGTCGAGCTCGGCGGCCAGGCGGCGCACGTCGGCGAGGCTGGTGAAGTCGGCTACGAAGTGGTCCGCTGCCAGCTCGCGGGCGACCTTCTCGGTCTTCTCCGGCGAGCGTCCGACGACGGCGACACGGTGGCCGGCCGCGGCGAGCACGCGGGCCGCGGCCGCGCCGATCCCGTCGCTGGCGCCGGTGATGACGATGGTCTTGGGGGAGGGCGTGTCCATGTGTCACAGCATGCAACAGGTGTCACATTGTGTCAATGGCGACGCGTCGTGTAACCTCGGCGCATCATGCACAAGGCACGCACCGGACTCAGGGAACGCACGCGTCGAGCGGTCCAGAAGGAGATCACCGAGGCCGCTGAGCGGCTCTTCGTCGAGCGCGGGTACGAGGCCACGACCATCGAGCACATCGCCGAGGCCGTCGGAATGTCCCGCCGCACCCTCTACCGGTACTTCCCGACCCGGGAGGACATCGTCCTCGGCAAGCTGGACCTCGTGGCCGAGGACCTGCTCGCCGTACTGCGCTCGCGACCTGGCGACGAGCCGCTCTGGACCTCCCTGCGGCATTCGTTCGACCTGCTCATCGCGCATTTCGACGACGTATGGAAGGTCGAGTTCGCGGAGCCCATGCAGCGCATCATCTTCGGCACGCCCGACCTCCTCGCGCGCTACCTCGAGAAGCTCGAGCGGATGCAGGGCGCGGCGGAGCTCGTCGTGCGCGAGCGTGCCGAGACCGCAGGCACCCCGTGGGCCGACGACGACCCCACGCCGCGCGCCGTCGTCGGCGCAGCATTCGGCTGCCTCCTGGCCGCCCAGCACGCGTGGTTCGCCGGCGGCGCCAAGCAGAAGTTCGGGGTCATGGTCGACCGGGCCATGGCGGCCGTCGCGCCCCGCGTCTGAGCCGGCCCCGCGAGGCTGAGACCGCCCGCCCTTCCCCTGTAACCGGGGCAACCGGGCCATCTGGGCGTGCTGAATTCGCCCGACATTTCTGACGGCCGATAGCGCGCTGACCTGCAGATTTTGTCCTGTCTAAATGCATATGAATCCGTAATGCGGGATAAACCAGTTGTCGGACCCCGTCCAGTCTGATCACACTCGTTGTCGGGTAACTGCTCAGGAAACACACCAACACGGGGGTTGGCGATGTCCGAAGCACGACCGCACCACCTTGCGATCACCTGGCTGGAACGACGTTGGCTGGCAGTCGCGATAGCCGTCGGGTTCTCGGCGTCGCTGCTGATCGCCGTAGCGCCGTACGAGCCCGCCGAGGCGGCCTCGGTACCGCAGGCGACGGCAGGCGAGGGGCCCGCCGACCGGCCGATGCCGGACGGAGTGCGGCGCTCCACCGCCTACGCGGAGGACGAGCGTCCGCCGGTGGTCCCGGAGGCCGTACCGGCCGGCGGCGAGCCCGCCGAGGTCGCCGCGAGCGAGTGGCGAACCCTCACGTCCGAGACCCGGCCGCTGGCCGCGGCCGCCGGCTTCTCCGGCATCGACCTGCGCCCGGGCTTCCTGCTCGGCGACACGTCCCTCGTCCTCTACTTCGATGAGGGCGACGTCGATCCGGACTGGACCGCCGCCGTCGTGCGGCTGTACGAGGGGGACGACCAGACCGAGCAGGAGTCGGTGCGGCTCTCCCGCGCGGAGCTGGAAGGCCCGCGGTTCTGCGGCAGCGCGGACTTCTGCCGCTCCTTCGGGCGCGACGACGGCTGGGAGCTCGACCCGGACAAGCGCTACTTCGTGACGGTGGCGGCCGTGCTGCCGGGCGGCGACGAGGTCGTCTCGGAGCCCTCGGCCACGTCCCAGCCGCGCGCGACGATCCTGCCGCCGAGCATCCCCGACGACCAGGCGGCGGGCTGCGGGTGCGAGAACGCGCTGGCGCCGACCGCCGTCGGGCAGGCGCAGCGGGGCGTGGGCGTCAACACGGGCACCGGCGCGTTCGTGCGGGTCGAGCGCGACATGCAGATGGCCTCGTTCGGCATCCCGTTCGCGAGCGCGCGCACCTACTCCTCGGCGAACAACCGCCAGGGCCCGCTCGGCGTCGGCTGGGCGTGGTCCTACGACATGCGCGTCACGCAGACGGACGACGGCGTCATCGTGCGTGCCGAGGACGGCGCCGAGGCGGTCTACACCCCGGACGGCGACGGGTACACGCGCCCGCCGGGCGTGCGCTCGAACCTGAGGCGGGACGGCGACGGCTGGGAGCTGGTCACGCCGCAGCAGGTGAGGTACAGGTTCGGGGCGGCGGGCCGGCTGTCCGCGGTGCTCAGCCCGCGCGACGACGGCGTCCGCCTGGCCTACGTCGAGGGCGAAGGCGAGGACGGAGCCGGGGGCCGGGACGAGGACCGCGACGAGATCACGGTCACCGACGCCTCCGGGCGCACGGCCGTGGCCCACCTCGAGGACGGGCTGATCAAGAAGTTCTCCCTCCCGGACCGCCGCGAGGTGCGCTTCGAGTACACCGACGGCCTGCTCACGAAGGTGAAGGACGCCCGCGGGGAAATGTGGCAGTACCGGTACGACGCCGAGGGCCGGCTCGCCCAGGTGGTCGACCCGCACGAGGTGGTCGCCGTGCACAACGAGTACGGGACCGGCGGTCGCGTGGTCACGCAGCGCGACGGCGTCGGCGCCCAGATGTCGTTCGCGTGGGACGCCGAGAATCAAGAGGCGCGCACCACCGACGCGGACGACATCTCGATCTACGACGGCTACCGCGGCAACGTGCTGCTCTACAGCCAGCGCAGCACGGGCGACGCCGACAACCACCGCTACAACCGGCGCCTGGACCGCAACCTCGTGGTCAACGGGAACCAGTTCCAGCACGTCGTGCGGTTCGACGCGCAGGGCAACCCGACGCAGGCGGTGGCGCCGCAGGGCTTCGACGAGAAGACGAAGTACGACGACCGCAACAACCCGATCGAGTACACGGACGCCAAGGGAAACGTCTGGAAGAACACGTACAACGAGTTCAACGAGCTGGTCCGCAGCGTCGACGCCGAGGGCCACCGCATCGAGCACGCCTACGACGACCGCGGCCTGCGCACGTCCACGACCGACCAGCGGGACAAGGTCACGCGGTACGAGTACGTGCCGGACGGCGAGGAGAACGCCGGGCTGCTGTCCGCCGTCGTCTCGCCGGAGGGGCGCCGCACCGAGTACTTCTACGACAAGACCGGCCGGCAGGTCGCGCAGACCGACCCGCGCGGGACCGCCGACCCGCGGCAGCAGCGGCACTACACGACCGAGACGGAGTACGACGAGCAGGACCGCGTGATCCGGGTCGAGGAGCCCGGCAAGCACCGCGGCTGGCGCTCCGTGTACGACGACGTCGGCCGGCTCTCCGAGGAGATCACGCCCGAGGGCGTCGTCAGTGAGTACGACTACCTCGACAACGGCCTGCAGTCGCGGGTCGAGGCGGGCGGCCGGGTCGTGACCTTCGGGTATACGGACGCCGGGCGGCGCGAGACCGAGAGCGTGCAGATGAAGCGCGCTGACGACCTGACGACGTCGTACACGTACGACGCGAAGGGCCTCGTCAAGACGGTGACCTCGCCGCGCGGCAACGTGCCGGGCGCGAACAAGGCGGACTTCACCACCGAGTACTTCTACGACGCGAACGACAACCCGATCCGGATGCGCATGCCGTACCCGGGCGGTGGGCACACGGACCGGGACATCAAGGTCGACGCGCTGGACCGCACCACGGCGTCGATCAACGAGCTGAACAAGACGTCAAGCTTCGAGCGGAGCAACACCGGTCAGGTCGACTCGGTCACCGACACCAAGGGCCGTACCACCAAGATGGGGTACGACAAGAACGGCCGGCAGACGGAGCGCACGGACGCGGGCAACAAGACCACCCGCACCGAGTACGACGCGGCGGGCAACAAGATCAAGGAGACGTCGCCGACCGGCGGCATCACGACGTACGCGTACACGGACGACGGCCTGCTCGCGTCGGTGACTGAGCCGCGCGGCAACGTCGAGGGCGCCGACAAGGAGCGTTTCACCACCCGGTACGAGTACGACCTCGTGGGCAACCGGGTCCGGGAGATCGACCCGCTCGGCAATACGACGTCGACGAAGTACGACCCGAACAACCGGCCCACCGAGGTGACGGACGCGCGCGGCGGCACCACCTACTTCGCCTACCGCGACGACGACCAGATCAGCCATGTGCGGCAGCCGGACGCGCCGAAGCTGCCGCTGTTCTCGCAGGCCTTCGCGACGGTGCTCGCCTACGACGACGACGGCCGCGTGGTCGGCGTGCGCGACCCGCAGGGCGGGCGCACGCGCGTGACCTACGACGACGCGGGCCGCCCGGCGACCACCACCGACCCGCTGGGCCGGACCTCGTACACGGGGTACGACGCCGAGTCGAACGCCGTCTCGAGCATCACCACCGGCCGGCACGAGGACCTGGAGGACCTGACCGAGGCCGAGCGGGCCGAGCGCACCATCACCTCGGTGTACGACCTGCGCAGCCGCCTGACCAGCCAGCAGGTCGGGTCCGCGGGGCCGGAGTACACGTACGGCTACGACGCCAAGGACCGGACGACGTCGTACGGCGACCCGCTGGGCGTGCGCACGGTGACGTACGACGACGAGGACCAGATCACGAAGGTGGTCCGCGAGGAGGCGAACCAGGCCGCCGAGACCTTCACCTACGGGTATGACCAGCGCGGCAACATCACCGACCGGACCTACCCGGACGGCACGAAGATCGCCTCGACGTACGACGACGACTCGCGGCTCGCCTCGACGACGGCGTCCGCCGGGTCGATGGGCGCGGGCACCGCGCGCTGGGAGTACGCGTACGACGTCGCCGGGCGCCGGACGGCGACCACGCTGCCGGCCGCCACTGGCCTGAGCGAGAAGCGGGAGTACGACGACGCGGGCCGGCTCACCTCGATCGGCACGGAGCGCACCGGGGAACCGGTGGACGGTGTGCAGGACCCGGTGTCGGCGTTCGACCTGACGCTGGACGAGGTGGGCAACCCGACCCAGGTGATGACCACACGCGGCGGCGTCACGGAGGGGGTCGCCTACGCGTACGACGACGCGAACCGGGTGACGGACGCCTGCTACGCCGCGCACGAGTGCGACCGGTCGAGCAAGGCCGCGGGCCGGATCTCCTACGAGTACGACCTGCTCGGCAACCGGACGGAGCAGAAGCGGTCGGGCTCGGCAGGCCACGACCTGACGCGATACTCGTACGACGACGCGAGCCAGCTGACCAGGGAGCTCACGGTCGGCAAGGAGGGGGTCGAGCGCAAGGACTACGAGTACGACGTCCGGGGCAACCAGACGCGCGCGGGCGACGACCGGCTCAAGTACAACCTCGACAACACGCTGGCCGAGGCGACCGTCGGCGGGGTCCTGACCCGGTACACGTACGACGCGACCCGCATGCGGCTCGACGCCATCACTGGCCTGGGCGCCGGCGCAAAGACGCGGCACTGGTCGTGGGACGTCAACGGGTCGCTGGAGAACATCGCCGTCGACACGATGACCGACGTGAACGGGATGGTGACCAGCCGCCAGGCGTTCACCTACGGGCCGACGGACGAGCCGCTGGCGCTGCTTGAGGCGCAGGGCGGGGCGCACGCGTACACGCACGACTGGCTGGGCGGCGTGGCGAACATGCTGTCGCCGGACGGGCAGGTCGAGGAGGGCTACGACTACGACCCGTTCGGGAACCCGCGGCAGGGGGCGACGCTCGCGGGGGCTGTGGCTGAGGAGGCTGGGGGTGCGGCGGCGTCGACGGAAGGGGGCGACCCTGCGGCGTCGGCCGACGGCGAGGCTTCGGCGTCGGACGACGCGGAGCCCGCGGCCGAGCTGAAGAACCCGATGCGGTTCGCGGGCGCGTACCTTGACCCGACCACGGGTGAGGGCAACTACGCCATGCGGGCCCGGAACTACGACCCGGGCACCGGGCGGTTCTCGTCGACCGACCCCGCCGGGGCACAGCCCATGGGCTCCTCGCCGTACACGTATGCCGGTGGCAACCCGATGGTCTACACGGACCCGACCGGTGAACGGGAGATCGAGGGGCCAACGGGGGGTGGCACCACCGAGAGCTCGACTGGCGCGGACACGACCTCCAACCCGAACGACCCCGGTGCGGAGGTGGAGGGCCCGAGCGCCGAGGACATCGCGAAGGCGCAGCAGCTCGAGTCGAAGTCGATGCTGGACGTCATCCTGGAAGCGGGCGGTCAGATCCTCATGGAGTTCCTGGGGATCACTGACCTCATGGATTGCCTGGACGGTGACCTCGGCGCTTGCGTGATGCTGGTCGTCGGCGCGCTGCCCTGGGGCAAGATTTTCAAGGCGGCAAAGATCGGCGAGGCCATCTACAAAGCCGGCAAGGCAGTGATGGCGTTCTCCGGCGAGCTGAAGTGGGCCAAGCAGATCCTCTCCGGGGCCAAGAAGGCGAAACAGGCGGCCGAGGCGGCTAAGGCGGCCGCGGCGAAGGCGGCGCGCGCGGCGGCTGAGAAGGCGGCCAAGGCGAAGGCAGCGGCGGATGCCAAGATCAAGAAGCTCGCAGAAGAGGCCAAGGCGCGTGCGAGGGCGCAGGCGGCCAAGAAGAAGGCCGACACCACGGGTAAGGGTGACTCGGCGAAGGCGGACGACCCGGGTCCAAGCTGTCCGGTGAACAGTTTCGTGCCCGGCACATTGGTCTTGCTCGCGGATGGCACCCAGAAGCCGATCGAGGACCTCGAACCGGGCGACGAGGTGCTCACAGGGGACGGGGAGACTGGCGAACGGTCGGGTTCACGATTGGTCACCGCACACATAGCGGGTAACGGCGAGAAAACCCTGGTCACTGTCCTGATCCGGGATGGTGACGGCGACAAGCAGAAGATCGTCGCTACTGACGGGCACCCCTTCTGGAACCCCGAGGAGCGGGCCTGGGTGGACGCGATAGACCTGCGGTCCGGTGATTGGCTCAAGACGAGCGCTGGCACGTGGGCCCAGGTTGCAGACGTCGAGGTCAAGCGCGAGCGCGCAGCGGTGCACAACCTCACGGTCGACCGCGACCACACATACTATGTGGGCGCTGGTGCTGCCTCGGTCTTGGTTCACAACGATAGTCTTTCGTGCGATGAGACCGACGACAGTGGTTGGCCTGTGCCGAACATGGATAACTGCGAGGAATGCGCTAAGCGCATCCAAGGAATGATCGGTGGTGAGATACAAAAAATGACGGATTCACTTGGAGCGCCTCGCCTTGGGCCGTCAACGAACGACCCGCATGGCGCGTTCAGGTTCCACTTTGTAGTGGTCAAGGATGGGACGGCGTTTGACGGGTTCACGGGGCCGGGAGGTCTTCCCATGGACGAGTATCGCGCCCAGTGGCTCTATGGCGATGACATCGATTTCTCGCCGATCGGCTGACCTGGAATGACAATTCCAGAACTATGTTTCCATCTCAGAAACCGGCGCCTCATGTACGTGCTGGACGACCGCTACGAGTCCGTCGTTGCTTTCGTCGAAGGCTTCAATTTGGCCCTGGATGGATCCCCGCTGAGGGGATTCGACGATTGGGTTGCGCTAAAGATTCTCGGCGAGAAATCGCCGCGCCACTGGTCGAGCATCATTAATGATAGTGTCGAGCTGGCCGACGAGCAGTTAGGTCAGAGAGATCGAGTGGAATCTCTTCTTGACCTGCTTGAGGAGTTTGCTCAGAATTCTTGACCTACTGCAATTAGGCGAGAAACCTCAGCTGGCCTGGCCTGGCCTGGCCTGGCCTGGCCTGCGTTTTCGGCAGTTACGGACTGCCGATTACTTCCTTCTCGTCCTGGCTGCCAGTTGTATGGGGTCACCGTTGAGCGTCAAGCCCTGAATAGTGATGGTCTCAGCGGAGGCTTGGGTGACGGAAGCGTGCCCGCTAACGTCTTGATCGATCAGTGCCCGGAGCACGGTGGTGAGACCACGCTGCAGTGGTGGCTGCCAGCTCTGGGCGCCGCGCACTGTCCACAAACCTGGTCTGCCGAGCACCTCCTTTTCCAGCGGCGGCAGCCAGGTCTCCAGCTCCGTCGCCGCGCAGGTGGTGTAAAGGTGCGGACACAGGAGCAGGGCGATCCTCTCGCGTAGTGACAGGGAAGGATGGCTGGCGTCTACGTGCAGGTCGCCCGCGGTGAGCTCGAACGACGGGGTCTCGCCGGCCTGTCGGATCACATCTACGTGCGTGTTCGCCGGCAGTGGGACGTCAAGGTCCGGGGCCGCCAGGGCGCTGCTGTTCGGGGGATACCCGAGATCCTTTTCCAGCGTGAGGCACAGGTGGACGAGCTCACCGAGCGAGTGCAGTGGAAAGCGCTGGACCTCTTGGGTGCTCAGCAGGTCGCGGAGCCTGTCGAGGAGCTGCGGGGTGTCGCCGCGAAGGTAGAGCCGCTGGTCGCCCACGCCCGTGACCCGCAGATCGTAGCCGGAAGATCCGATCGTCCCTTCAAGTCCGATAGGCCGGGGGTAGCGCTCCGGCGCGGCCGGTTCCCGATCCGGCGGCGTCAGATCGAGGAGTCCGGCGAGCCTGTCGAGCAACTGGTGCAGCTCCTGGCTGTTGCTCAGCTTCGCCGGCAAGGGCCAGGCCGAGGCACGCGGCATGATCACATTCAGCCAATCGAGGTCCGGGCGGCCTGTCGGCGTGGCCCGCAATGACCAGTGGTCAGGAGCGGTCGCGGTAACGGTCACCAGGTCGACGCCGTCGGCGATGAGCTCGGATGTCAGGGCATCAGTCGTCGTGACGTACGTGTTGTCGATCGCCTGGTGGTAGGGGCTGGCGTTTCCCGCTCCGCCGAAGTTCCAGGTCTTCTCGCCGGCACGCTGGATCTGAAAGGCATCGGGTGACGCTTCGAACCGAAGCATCAAACCGCGCAACCAGTCGTCAAGGAGGCCGTCGCCGCTGCCCCACCCCAATGCCTTACCGCTCATGGTTGTCCCGTGTCGGCCGTCGTCGCACCCTTCACTCTTCGACGGGTTCGTGCTCGCCGTCGAAGTGCGTGCGACCGTCGATGCGCACCGGTTGTCCCGGTGGCAGGCGCGTTCCGCGTGGTGCTTCGTCGAGGTCCAGGGCGGTCCAGTCCACCGTGAGCGTTCCCGAGGGTGTTCGGCGCACGGCGTCGTACAAGTCGAACTGGCTCGGTGGCCGGCCCGGAGCGTAGGTGCTCAGGCCGAGCTCGCCGTCCTGAAGGTCGGAGAAATCGTCGGTACCCCAGGCCGGTGCCAGGTCGGGGTTGCGTTCCTCGATCTCTGAGAGCACAGACTCGATCGCCTGCCGGACGTCCGACGGGTCGCTGTGGCGGTGGTAGACGACCAGCTCGTCGCCAGAGTTGCTCGTCAGTTCACTAGTGCGGAGCAGCCAGAAGTGCCGGGAGTGCGGATTGGGCTCCGGCCCTTCGTAGCGTTCGGGATCGTATTCGTCGTCGAGTGCCTGCGCGCGGGCCAGCGCGTTCTCGTCCCAGGGGTCGAGCTCCAGCGCCCGCAGGTAGCTGGTCAGCGCCTCGTCGTGCGCGCCCCCGCACTCGTGGGCCAGCCCTTCGAGGTACACCGCGAGGTTGTTGTCCGGGTCGACCGACAGGACGTGACCGGCCGTGCGGAGTGCCTCGTCGACGAGCGCACGGCCGACCTGATCGTCCGCCGGGACCTCGGTGGCGGGCTCCCAGTAGTCCTCCGCCCAGTGCTCGTCCACGTGGTCGGCCAGGTGAATGCGGAGCTCGACGCCGCTCAGCACGGCGAGGCCGACGGCCGCCTCCAGGTTCTCCGGATCCGCCTGCTGGACCGTGACGTAGGAATCCCGAACGGTACGGACGCGGTCCGCCGAGTCCTTGGAGTTTGCCGAGACAGACCCCGCGTCCTCGGCAACTTCCGCCAGGAGCTGTCCCACCTCGGCCGATCGGGCATCGGCGCCGCTGTCCCCAGTCACGGCCAGGGACCCTACCGCACGGGCATCACGTCGTGGCCGGCGCGATCCGCCTGGCACGGGATGTCGGCTAAGTGCTTGGAGATGATCAGCCGGGGTTCTGCCTCGGTGGCGTCGTCGAGGACGGTCACAGCCTGCACGCCAGGTCGATCCTCGCCAAGCACTCACCAGGTCCTCAGCGTGGACGTGCCCTGACCGGCGGGACTTCAGGAACAGACCCCAGAGGCATCTGCGTGGTGCTCTGAAGAGTTATCCACAGATTCCAGATAGGACGTGCGGTCATACGAACGTTCGAGAGAATGGGGTCAGCGAACAACAAGGGATCAGCGAACAACGGAACGGGCAGGGGGTGGTGACCGGTGGAGCAGTCGACGAACAACACGGCCGGTGGCCTGCCTCCCGCGCGGTCGATCGAGGAGGCGCTGGCCCGGATCGAGGCCGCGATGGGCGACCTGGCGGGTCTGGTCGGTCCGGAGGTCCTGGACGGGTGGGACGCACCGAGTATCGGGCGCCTGGTCGAGGCGCACACTCGGGTTCGTCGGGTGACGGGTCGCTTGGACGGTGTGCGGTTCACGCTGTTGCCGCGGATCGAGGCCGAGGGTTCCTGGCGTTCGGGTGGGATGGCCCGGACGTTCACGACCTGGTTGCGGGTGCGGGAAGGCGTGTCGAAGGCGACTGCGTCCAAGGACATGACGATCGCGCGCCGCCTGGCGACCGCGCTGCCCGCCACCCGGGAGCGGCTGGTCGCCGGGACCCTGGGTGCGGATCACGCGAGGGTGATGACCGAGGAGGCGCCGACCAGCGAGACCCGCACGGACGCGCTGGCGTGGCTGGTCGATACCCGGACCGGGGAGACGACGACACCCGAACTGTTCGTGCAGACCGTGACCGTGGACTTCCCCGACCCGGCCGACGACCCGGACGGGACCCGCGACCCGCGAGCAGATCACCGCGGTCCTGGAGGACGCGATCGCGGACGGGCACGCTGGTGACCGGGGAGGGCATGGTCCTGCGGGAGGCGGGTGTGCTGAACGCGGACCAGTTCCGTATCGTGGCGCGCCGGTTCGCGAGCGTGACCGACCCGGACACCGACGACGCCGAGGATGACAAGGCCGCGGCGGGTGAGTTCCTGGACCTGGCCAAGACGTTTGGTGGGTATCACGTGGCGGGGTTCCTGACCGATGAGCACGGCCTGCTGGTGACCACCGCGATCGCCGCGGTGATGGGCGCACCGTCCGCGGAGGACACCCGCACCGCTGGGCAGCGTCGGGCGCAGGGCCTGGCGGACGTGGCCCGGCTGGTGCTGGACACCAACCAGGCCTCCCCGGGTGCCGCGATCCCGCCGCACCTGAACGTCACGGTGTCCTGGACGGAGCTGGTCGCCCAGATCACCCGGACCCGGGACGGCCTGTGCCTGACCTGCGGACAGACCACACCCGCCCGCGGGACCCGAGCAGACACAGCCGGAGGTACGGCGGCAGAGGGAGGCGCCGACGGGCAGGGTCCCGGCCGGAGACTAGCGGCGGGGTGGGGGGGCGACGTCGACGGTGTCCGGGCTGCTGTGCTCGGGCGGTCCGGTGTTCACCGAGACCGGCGGCCGGGCACCACGGGCGTCGTTGCGCCGCCTGGCGTGCGACAGTGCGGTCACCCGCGTCGTGTTCGGGCCCGACGGCGCCGTGCTGGACGTCGGGCGGGCGCAGCGGACCGTGACCGGGCAGATGCGTCGCGCGGTGATCGCCCGGGATGAGCATTGTGTGTACCCGGGGTGTGATCAGCCGCCCTCACGCTGCGAGGTCCACCACGCGGTCACGGCACTGGGCCGACGGCGGAGACACGTCGGTCGCGAACAGTGCGTTGCTGTGCTGGCACCATCATGCGCTGGTGGACGCGCGGGGCATCATCATGCACTGGACCGGCAAGCCGGCTCGGGGCACCGCCGTCGGTGCCCTGGTGGAGACCGGGTGGGCCTTCACCGACGCCCGCGGCCACCGCATCCGCCTGCCCCAAGCCATCGACGCCCCACCACCGGGCACCAACCCCGCGGACCCACCGGCCGCCGAAGCCGCCTGACCAGCAGACCCTGCGGCCCGACCAGCAGGTGCTCGACACCTGACTGCCGCGTCAGGCCCCGGCGGAAGACTACGAAGCATGCCCGGTCCGCCTCGGCAGACCGGGTGATACGGAGACCGCGCGGCGTAGGCGTCGCGGGTGAGACGCGCGCTGAAGTCGCCAACCTCTGCCGCGTCTTCAACGATCGAGCGGACCGCTCCAGACCGTCCTCAACGGCGCCACCGAGGTCATCAACCCAAGTTGATCCTCTCCAAGCCCTAAGCGACGTCGACGTGCTTGCGCGCCGCCTCCACGAAACGGAAGATGCTCGTCTTGGCCACGTCGCGGGCGCTCGTGAGATCCTCGGCCGGGAGGTCTGACGTGAGGAGGTCGACGTCGTCGATCGCCTGCTGCCCCAGCGCGATCAGGTCCTTGGACTCCGTCACGAGCTGGACCCGGAACAGCGCTTCGAGTGCGCTGGTCCGCAACCGGTAGGTCTCGTAGCGGAGTGACTCTGGGTCTCCGCCCCGCTGCGCGTGCTCCGCGAACCAGCGGTCGATCTGGGCCCGGCGGAGGTTGACGAGCGCCCCGCCGAACGTCGTGTACGCGCTGACCCGCTCCTGCCGCAGGCGCTCGTTGCGCGCGAAGCGCTCGGCGTCCGCCCGGTTCCGGCGTTGGAAGTAGTGCGTCGCCAGCGAACCGAGCAGCGTTCCGACGACGGCGACGATGCTGGTCACGATGATTTCCACGGGCCGAAGCCAACCATGCCGGGTCGTCGTTGAGAAGTCCGCGCTGGGCCCTCAGTCGTCGTGTTCGGTTGCGCCGAAGAAGTGCAGCTCCCCGAGCCACCGGACCGGCTGACCGACTGGCAGCGCATCGTGCCCCGGGTCGGAAAGAGGCACCTGTGACCAGTCGATGAACGGGCGCCCCTCAGGAGTCTGGCGAACCGCCTCGCGTAGCTCGGATCCCTCGCGCCCGGTGCCGGGAAGGTGTGTCCACACGCCGCACTCGTCGTCCAGGCTCGCGCCGTGATGGCCCAGCCATTCATCGAGGTAGCCGTCGGCGGCGCTGCGAACGGAGGACGGGTCGTTGAGCAGCCAGACCCAGCCCTTGGTACTGCCGCTGTGCCCGACGAGGTGGGTCATCTCCAGTACATGGAAGCCGTGGGGATGGTTGGTGATGAGCCCGCCCGGCGGCTCGGGGAGCTCGACGTCCCGCAGCTGTTCGATTCGGGCCCTCGCGATGTCGTCGTACGGATCGAGGCGGAGCGCCTCCCGATAGGCGTCGGCTGCGGCGTCGTGCTCGCCCAGCCAGTGCAGGGCGCATGCGCGTGCGAACCATGCGAGGTTGGAGGTCTCCTGCAGGGTGAGTGCGTGCTCCGCGGCACGCGCAGCTCTGGCTGCCAGGTCCCGGCCCTGCTGGTCGTCCTCGTCCAGCCCGGCGGGTGGGTTGTGCTTGTACTCGAAGTGGTCTTCGCCCGTGCCGACCTCGTCGTTCAGGTGTGCTCGCAGCTTGCCGAGCTCCAAGAGCGTCAGGCCGACCGCGCTGGTGGCGTCGTCAGGAACGGCCGCCTGGATAGCGGCGTAGGCCGCCCGGATCTCGGCTTCTTCGTCCTCCAGCTCCTCGACGGAGTCGTACTCGGTGGCCTCCCAGTAGTTCTGAAGGTTGGAGCCCGCGTCGCTGCGGGCCGCTTCCAGGTCCGGTGCGCTGTTCATCAACGCTGGAGCGTAGTGGGTGCGTCCCGTGCCCGGGTCACACGGGCCTTGATGGCCGGTCCAGATGTGCGGCCCAGATGTGTAGCTGGGAATGACGGCGTTGTGACTCCGGTTCGGTCAGGCATGGAGCTGCAGGTGGTACTGCCCGACGAGTCGCCGACGATGCCGGTGCGGACGCTCGTCGACCTGGCGCGGACGGCGGAAGACCTCGGGTATACGACAGCGTGGCTGCCCGACCACGTCCTGCCGCCCGGCGAGTACGGCTCCACGTTCGGGGGCGTGTACGAGCCGCTGGTGACGATCGGGCACCTGGCCGCGGTCATCGAGCGCCTACGCCTCGGCACGTCGGTGCTGGTCGTGCCACTGCGCGACCCGTTCGTGCTCGCCAAGCAGGTAGCGACCCTGCACCAGCTCTCTGGCGGCCGGGTGATCCTCGGCGTCGGGGTGGGGTGGAACGTGCCGGAGTTCGACGCCGTGGGCGCGGACCACCCGCATCGCGGCGCTGTCACGGACGATGCGCTCGCGCTGTTCGAGCACCTGTTCTCGGGCGGCGGGGCGCCGTACCGGGCCAGGCGGTTCTCCTACGAGGAGGGCGTGTTCGCGCCGGTGCCGGAAGGCCGGGTGCCGATCATGGTCGGCGGGAACAGCGACGCCGCGCTCCGCCGGGCCGCCCGCTACGGCGACGTCTGGCAGGGCATCCCCGCCGACCCCGGCGCCTTCGCCGAGCGCGCGCGGGCGCTCGCCGACCTGGCCGGCGACCGCGACGTCGCACCCGCCCTGCGGATCGGCTGGGGCGGGAGCAGGCCGGTGGAGCAGGTCGCCGACGACGTCGTCGCCTACCGCGAGGCAGGAGCCGCCCAGCTCGCCGTCCACTTCGGCGAGCACGAGGGCACCGCCGAGCGCATGACGGCGCTGGCGACCGCGCTGGCCGCCCGCTGAGGACGCGCGATCCTGTGCTGGCAAGAGACCGGTAGAGACCGGTAGAGACCGGTAGAACGTCAGGAGATCGGCAATCTGAGTTGCCGATCTCCCGACGTTCTACCGGTCTCACACCAGCGCCAGCTACCCGGCGCGATCACCCGTGAGGCTCAGCGGCGCCTCACCTCCAGGTCCGCGCTCGCCTCCGAGGTCGCGAAGTCCTCGGTCCCCTCGTAGAGCGCCGTCACCGTGTAGTCACCTGGCCGGACGAGCGGAGGCACCAGCACCTCGGCGCGGCCGTTCCGCAGGCGCACCGTCCGCTCGTACGGGTGCCGGTCGTCCTCGCGCGCGACCGTGAAGGTCACCGACCCCGACGGGGTGGCATCCTCCGCGGACACCGTGACCTTCACCGTGAACGGCTCCAGGGGGCGTACCGAGGCCGGGGCCTTGATCTTCGTCGTGGTGGCCGCGGGCAGCAGGTCGTCCGGCACCAGCGCGCCGACGGCGGTACGGTGCACGCCGCCCTCGTCCGCACCCGCGTAGACCCAGGCGCCGTCGGGGCTCACTGCCAGGGAGCGGACCGACATGGCCGACAGGCCGCCCGACGCCGACACCCAGGTCGCGCCGCCGTCAGCCGAGACGAAGACCCCGGCGCCGTTGGCCGCGAGGCCGTACGGCTTCCACCGCGCGGCGCCCGCGACGAGGAGCCGCGTCCCGGCGGCCGGGCCGTCCGGCACCTCGACGGCCACGAGGGTGTCCACCGCTGCGGACGTGTTCGGCACGACGGCGGCCGTGAAGGACTCCCCGCCGTCCGTGCTCACCCGGATGCCTGGCCGCTCGCCGACCACCACGTGGTCGGTGTCGTCGGGGTCGACCCACACGGACCGCGCCTCGGCGTCGGTCAGGCGGGTGATCGTCTTGCCGAGGTCGTCCGACCGGTACAGGCCCGACGTCGTCGCCAGCCACAGCCGCCGGTCGTCGGCCGGGTCCACCACTATCTGCTGGACCAGGATCCCGTGGGCGTAGCTGGTCCACGTGTCGAACCCGTCGCGCGACACCATGAGGCCCGTGTCGACGAGCGACGTGTAGCCCACGGCCACCGTGTCCTCCCCGCGTGTGGGCCCCTCGTGCTGGGACACCGCGAGCGCTGTCGGGTAGAAGCCGCCGGTCGGGCCGACCTGCGTGAGGTCGGCGTCGGTGGCTCCGGCGCTCGCGGTGAGGATCCGGCCGCCGCCGAACGCGTTGGTGCCGACCGCCCAGACGTCGTGGTCGCCGAGCGGCGACTGGGCCACCTGGGTGAGCTGGCGTCCGATCACGCCCTCGGCTCCGATGGAGCCCCAGTCCTGCGCGTCCGGCGTCGCGTCCGCCAGCGGCTGCTGGTGCAGGCCCTCGAAGTCGACGGCCCGGAGCACGGGCTCGCCGTCGGCGCCGGTGCCCGCGTGCACCTGGGCGACGTCGCTGCCGGACACGCCGGTCTTGGTCCAGCGCTCGCCGTCCTCGGTGGCGTAGTAGCCGGCGTTCTCCATCGCCATGACCACCTGTCCCGCGGGGGTGCCGGGCCAGTGGTCGACGTCGGTGGCGAGCGGTCCGCGGACGGGCAGCGGGTGGGTCTCCCACGTGGCGCCGCCGTCGGGGCTCGTGCTGTAGGAGGACAGGCCCGAGGCGTACACGGTGCCGTCGGTCAGCGTGGTGACGGTGACGTAGGACTGGCCGGTGTCGGCGCCCTCGGTCCAGGTGACGCCGCCGTCGGCGGAGGTCAGCGAGACGCCGTCGCCGCGGACGGTGACCGCCGTGGACCCGTCGGCGACGACCCCCTGGGGCCGGGTGCGGTAGTCGCCGGTGACGTACGGCTGGGTGACCTCGCTGCCGCCGGTCAGCACGTCGGCGATCCGGTAGATGCCGTCGTAGGTGGAGATCAGGAGGTCGTCGCCGGCGAAGGCCGTGCCGGACACGAGGCCGTCCCACGCCGGGGCGACGCGGCGCCAGCGCTGCCCGGCGTCCTGGCTGAGGTAGAGGCCGTCGTCGGTGACCGCGGCCAGGGCGGCACCGTGGGCCACGAGGTCGCGGACCGCGACGTCCGGGAAGGGCAGCATCGTCCAGGTGGCTCCGGCGTCCGCGGTGTGCACGATGCGGCCCTCGTAGCTGGGGTCGAGGACCACCCGGCCGGACGCGCCGTTGAGGGCGACGTAGAACCCGCCGGGCGTGGCGGTGTCGGCCACGGGGATGCCCCAGCCGTCGGCGACGGGCATGCTGCGCACGCGCTGCCACGTGTCGCCGTAGTCGGTGGTGACGAACGGGTGGACGCCGGTGGCGGTCATCGCGAGGCCGGTGCCCGGCGTGGTGGGGGAGGTGGCCAGCGCCCGGGCCGCGCCCGAGAGGCCGACCTGCTCCCACTCACCCGCCTGGTCGGCGCCCTCGGACTGCACGCCGCCGGTGCCGGTCAGGGTGCGCCCGGCGACCGTCGCCCGGGCGTCGAGCCGGTAGGTGCCGGGCTCGTCGAGCGGCACGGTGCCGCGGTACCAGCCGGGACTGGTCCCGACGGCGGTGAGCGCCGCGGTGTACCGGTCGCCGGACGGCGCGGTCGCGCGCACGGTCGGCGTCGCCTCGGGCGCCATGGGCGCGTGGACGAAGACCTCGGTCTCGCCGGTGGCCAGCGACGGCGAGGCCTGGACCTGCAGCGGGCGCACGTAGGCCGCGTAAGGGACGCGCACGCTGCCGCCGCCCGAGGCGCCGCTGTCCGAGGAGCCCCCGCCCGACACCGTGCCGACCACGACGCCGGAGGTCTCGGCGTCGACCGCGCCGGGCTCGGGGGTGACGATGAGATCGACCGAGGCGTCCCGGCCGGCGGCAATCCTCAGGCGCCGCGCCGACAGCTCGGCGTCGCCGGTGCTGCCCTCGGCCGCCTCGACGGACAGCCTGACGGTCACCGCGCGGTCGCCGGAGTTGCGCAGCACGACGGTGCGGGTGCGGGCCGGTTCCGGCCCCATGTCGGCCAGCCCCAGGGAGACGGCGTCGGGTGAGGCCGTGACCCGCTGGTCGACGGCGGCGGCGATGTCGAGCTTGCCCGCTCCCTGGCCCGACGGCGACAGGCCGTCGTCGTCGGACTCCAGCTCCTGCGCGCTGCCGATGAGGGACGCGCGGAGCTGGGCGCCGGTCAGCTCGGGGCGCGCCTGGGCCAGGAGGGCCGCCGCACCCGCGACGTGCGGTGCGGCCATCGAGGTGCCGGACATCCGGTACTGGTCGCCGTCGACGCCGAACTCGGCCGGGATGTCGGACATGATCTCGTAGCCGGGTGCGACGATCTCCGGCTTGAGCGTCATCGCGTCGCTCGGGCCGCGCGAGCTGAAGCTCGTGATGGTGTCGGTCCTGTCGATCGAGCCGATGGTGCCGCTCACGGTGCCGGCCAGCACCTCCGACTTGAACGTCTGGTACTGGGCCGAGCTGATGTTCATCATGACCAGGCTCTCGCGGCGTAGGTCGAAGCCGCCGTCGGCCAGGATGTTCGCGGCGCCCTGGGGGCCCGCGCCGTCCTCGACGGGATCGGTGGGGCTCGGCGTGTACAGCAGGGCGCCGACGGCGCCGTGCTCCTCTGCCATGAGGGCCTGGGCCAGGTGCGGGCCCTGGACCTGCCCGAGCTGGGTGGCCACCAGGCTCTGCAGGACGACGATGGCGCCGCGCACGTCGCCCGCCTTCTCGTAGTCCTCCTCGTCGAAACCGTCGCCGACGTCGACCAGGCGCGCCGTGATGCCCTCGGCCGGCGGGTTGGCCGACAGCGGGAAGCGCGTGACGTCCAGGGGGCGGGGCTCGTCACCGTGCTGGGCCGCGTCGAGCGTCCCTTCGAGTGTGAGGGTCGGGTCGGCGACGCCGGTCGTGTCGGCGCCGACGGCGATGACGCCCTCGGCGGCGGCGGGCGAGCTCACGCTCTGGCCGTTGGGCCCGGCGTTGCCCGCGGCGGCCACGACCACTACGCCCTGCTGCGTGGCGGCGGTGGAGGCGCGGCCCAGCGGGTCGGTGCCGTCGCCGGGCGTGCCGAGGCTCATGTTGACGACGTCGGCCGGGTGGTCGCCCAGCGGGTTGGTCGCCGCCTCGAGCGCGAGCAGCAGGTCCTCGGTGGTGCCGCCGCCGTTCGCGTCCATGGCCTTCCACGCCGTGAGCGTGACGTCGGGTGCCATGCCGGTGAGGTTGGCCCCGCCGGCGCCGACGATCCCCGCGACGTGGGTGCCGTGCATGTGGTCGTCCATGGGGTCGGCGTCGTCGTTGACGAAGTCGTAGCCGTCGGCCACGCGGTGGCCCGGGCCGAACCCGCCGCCGAGGTCGTCCAGCGTGTAGTCGATGCCCGTGTCGATGATCGCCACGGTGCGGCCGTCGCCCCGGACGGGCACGCCGGCGTCGTCGGTGCGCTCCCACACCTGCGGCGCGCCGGTCGCGGGGATGTTCGCCTCGCCGAGGATCCGCGCCGGTGCGTCCTCGGTGACGCGTGCGACGCCGGGGGCGGAGCGCAGCGTGGCGAGGTCGTCGGCGTCGACGGTGGCGACCACTGCCGAGAGCAGGCCGGTGACGGACTCGGTGTCGTCGAGGGCCACTCCTTCGCGGACCGCCCAGGAGGTGACGCCGCCCTGCGCCTCCTCGACCGTGTCCACCGCCGCCCGGTACTCGGCGGCGAAGGCGCGGCGCGCTGTCGCGCCGGATCCTGTGCCGGTTTGTGTGCCGGCGCGTGCGGCGGCGACCTCCTCCTGGCCGACGACGTCGGCTGCGGTGGGGGCGTCGAGCTCGATGATGACCCGTACCGGGTCCTGATCGGGCGTGGTGTCCGAGGCTGCGACGGCGGCGCCGGGGGACAGGAACACGGAGGCCGCAAGGAGGGTGCTACCGAGGAAGGCACCGCAGCGCGTACCAACAAGGCGGCGGCCGGAGTACAGAGGTTGCATGACGGCTGTCTAGCCCCCGCTACCCTATGTCGGCAATGGGCGAAATGGCCGGTCACGGCCATTGGCCGGTACCGGCCGCAAGTGTTTACACGCCCGTCACGCCCGGCCCTAGATTTCACCCGCGGGCTGACTCGTATTCAGCAGGCGCGGGGCGTCCATAACTCGTGGGGTAATGGCTCTGCCGAGCCTGCTGAACCAGAATCAGGATCCGCTGTCAGAGCCAGCCTCGGCGGACCGCCTGGACGCCGGCCTGGAACCGGTTGGCCGCGCCCAGCCGGCGCAGCAGGTCCGCGCTGCGCCGCCGCAGCGTCCGCTCGGACAGCCCGAGCTCGCGCGCGATCGCCTCGTCCTTCGCCCCGGAGCCGAGCAGGGCGAGCAGCGCCCGGTCGTCCCTGCCCGGTCCGCGCTCCGGGGGAGCCGCGCCGTCCAGGCTGTCCGTCGCGGGGATCTCGACCGACTCGGCCCACACCGCCTCGAAGGCCGCGCACAGCAGGTCGACGAGCGGGCCGCCCTCGACGACGACCGCCGTCGGCCGCTGGGCGTCGAGGTTCGAGCTGACCAGTGCCGTGCGCCGGTCCGCGATGGCCAGCTTGGTGGGCAGGGTGCGCGCGATCCGGGCCTGCTCACCCGCGGCCGCCGCGTAGCGCATCTCGGCCCAGGCGCCCGGCCGGTCCAGCACCTCGGCCGCGTAGACGGCCCGCCAAAGGACGCCGCGCTCCAGCACGAGCGGTTCGACGGGGTTCTCGCCCGCCAGGACGTACGGCGGCCGGTCGAACGCCATGAACTCGCCGGTCACCTCGTGCTCCAGGCGGGTGTACCAGGCGCCGATGAGCGCCGGATCGTCGATGACGTGCACCCCCGCGCCCGAGCCGGTGGCGTCCGCCGTGTGCTCGAACAGGTCGGCCAGGTCCGGGATCGCCGCGCGGACGCGGTCGACCTGCGCCGCGGTCCGGTCGGTCAGCGCGCGCAACGCGACGCGCGGGTCGACCGCCGTGTACTCGCCGTCGACTCCGCTGGTGCGGTTGATGAGGCCGGCGGCACGCAGCCGCGCCAGCATGCCGGCGGAGTCGGCGATCCCGGCTGCGACGGAGCCGGGATCGCCGAGCGGCACGTCCCGGGCGACGTCCTCGACCCGGACGGTGCCCTGGGCGAGCACGTACCGGTAGACCAGCCGGGCGTCGTCGTCGATCCCGACGGCGGCGAAGTCGCTGTCGAGGTCGGTCTCAGGCTCCACGCCCGCCACCCTAAGCCAACCACGGCAGGGCCGACGGCGGGGTGGCGGGTGAAATCGCGCGGCGTCTCGCGGGAGGCACATTAGCCTGAGCGACAGGGAATCCCCAGCTTTTTCGTGGCGGCAGGAGAAGTGATGGCGAACCTGACGGTCATCGAGCGATCGCCCGATCCCGAGGCACAGCAGGACCCGGGGGAGCGGCGCCCGTCCATCGCGGAGCGGATCCGCGCGCTGGGCCAGAGCCGCCTGGGCGCGCTCCTGCTGCTGCTCGGGACGGTCACGGCGATCGTCTGGGCCAACGTCTCGTCCGGCTCGTACAGCGAGTTCTGGGACACGCACCTCAACCTGGGCGTGGGCGACTTCCAGGTCGAGTTCACGCTGCACGCCCTGGTCAACGACGCGCTGATGGCGTTGTTCTTCTTCACCGTGGGCCTGGAGGTGCGGCGGGAGTTCGCGATCGGCGAGCTCACGAGCTGGTCCCGGGCCGTGGTGCCGGTGGTGGCCGCGGTCGCGGGGCTCGTCGTCCCCGCCGTCCTCTACGTGCTCATCGCCCAGGGGTCGGGCTGGGAGCAGGCGTGGGGGGTCGTCATCTCGACGGACACGGCGTTCGTCGTCGGCGCGCTGGCCCTCATCGGCCCGCGCGCGCCCGGCAGGCTCCGCGTCTTGCTCCTGGCGCTCGCGGTGGTCGATGACATCGGCGCCCTGAGCATCATCGCGCTCGTCTACACCGAGAACTTCGATCCCCTCCCGCTGCTGGTCGCGGCGGTGGGCCTGGCCGGCGTCTACCTGACCCGGTACGTGCCCAGCGGGCGCGGGCCGATCTACGCCACGCTCTCGATCATCGTCTGGGCCGCGTTCCTGGCCTCCGGCGTGCACCCGACGCTCGCCGGCGTCGCCATCGCGCTCCTGGTGCCGGTGTACCGGCCCAGCCGGCGGGACGTGGAGCACGCCCTGACCCTCGCGCGCACGTTCCGGCAGTCGCCGAACAGCGACTACGCGCGGGCCGCGGCGAACAGCCTGCGCGAGTCCATCTCGATCAACGAGCGCCTGCAGTCGGCCTACGCCCCGTACGTGGCCTACGTCATCCTGCCGCTGTTCGCGCTCGCCAACGCGGGCGTGCAGATCAACGCCGAGATCCTGGCTGCAGCGGCCGGCTCGGCCGTGACCTGGGGCATCGTGGTGGGTCTTGTCGTCGGGAAGTTCGTCGGCGTGCTGGGCTCGGGCGCGGTCATGCGAGCGCTGCGGATCGGGGACCTGGGGCCGGGCCTGACGCTCGACCGGCTCGCCGGGGGCGGCGCGCTGTGCGGCATCGGCTTCACGATCGCCCTGTTCATCGTCGACCTCGCGATCGACGACCCGGCGGTGCAGAACCAGGCCCGCGTGGGCGTGCTGTCGGCGTCGGTCGTCGCGTTCCTGCTCGCCGCGGTGATCTTCAAGGTCGCGGACCGGGTGCACCCGGCGAAGGAGGCCGGGACCACGCTGCTCCGGCCGGTCGACCCCGCGCGGGACCATGTGTTCGGCCCGGTCGACGCGCCGTACACGCTGGTCGAGTACGGGGACTTCCAGTGCGGGTTCTGCTCGAAGGCGTCGGGCGCGATCCAGGAGGTGCACCGCGAGCTCGGCGACAGCCTGAGGTACGTCTGGCGGCACGCACCGCTCGACCGGTACCACCCGAACGCCGTCGCCGCGGCGGAGGCGGCCGAGGCCGCCGCGATGCAGGGCGAGTTCTTCACGATGGAGCGGAGCCTGCTCGCTCGACCAGGAGAACCAGCTGCCCTCGGACATCGTCCGGCGGGCGGCCGAGCTCGGGCTCGACGTCGAGCGGTTCGAGCGGGACCTGGTGTCGCCGGAGGCGGCCGGGCGCGTCCGGGACGACATCCTCGACGCCGAGGCGATGGAGATCACCGCCGTCCCGACGTTCTTCGTGAACGGCCGCCGGCACACGGGCCCGTACGACGCGCAGTCGCTGATCCGCACCCTGGTGAGCTCCGCGGCGCAGAGGGCGACCTAGCTGGACCGCCCGAGTCCGGCGTCGCGGGCCAGCACGATCGCCTGGCCGCGCTCGGACAGGTTCAGCTTCGCCAGGATCATGGAGACGTTGTTGGCGACCGTCTTGGGCGAGAGGAACAACGCGTGGCCGATCTCGACGTTCGTGAGGCCGGCGGCGAGCTTGTCGAGGATCAGCCGCTCCCGCTCGGTGAGCTCTGGGAACGACGTCGCGGAGCTGGCTGGGCCGCCCGAGAACAAGGTCCGCAGGCGCTGCGCGAGTGCCGCGCCGAATACGGCCTGACCGGCCGCGGCCGAATGCACGGCAGCGAGGATGTCCTCGCCGTCGGCGCCCTTGAGCAGGTAGCCGACGGCGCCCGCGGCTATCGCCGCGTGGACGGTGCCGTCGTCCTCGAACATCGTCAGTACGAGCACCGCGGTGCCGGGCCGCGCCGCGAGGATCTGCCGGGTGGCCTCAAGGCCCGACAGCTCTGGCAGCTGCAGATCCATCACCACGACGTCGGGCTCGGTATCGAGGACCAGCTCGACCGCGGCACGGCCATCGGCGGCCTGCCCGACGACGGCGACGTCCGCGTCCGAGGCGAGGACGGCTTCGAGCCCCTGCCGGACGAGCTGGTGGTCGTCGACGATGACGACGCGGATGGGTCCCTCGGCTGTCATGCCGTCGCCTCCGCTCGTGGTGGCTCCGCTCGTGGTGGCTCCGCTCCCGGTGGCTCCGCCAGCGGGAACAGTGCCCGGAGACGACCGCCCTCTCCCGTGGGTCCGATCTCAAGCGTCCCGCCGAGCTCGGACACGCGCTCGCGCATGGCGACGGTGCCGACGCCGGGCGCCCACGGCAGGTCGGACGGGCCGTCGTCCACGACCTCCACGACAGCGTTCCCGTCGGCGACGTCGAGCCGGATCCGGCAGGTGCGCGCGCCGGCGTGCCGCACCACGTTGGTCACGCCTTCGACCGCGATGCGGAACAACGCGACCTCGACCGCGGCGGGCAGCGCCGGCAGGGCGTGGCTCTCGACCGCGATGTCGATCGTGCTGCCGTCCTCCATACGGTGCACGTGCGCGGTGATCGCCCCGACCACGCCGAGGTCGTCCAGCGCGGGCGGGCGGAGGGAGTAGACGACTGTGCGCAGGTCGGCGATCGCCTGGCTGGACGCGTCCTTGGCGCTGGCGAGGAGCGCGAGCGGATCGCCGTCGCCGGCCGTCAGCCGGGTTCGGAGCGCGTCGAGGTTGAGCCCGATGCCGGTCAGGAGCGGGCCCAGCCCGTCGTGCAGGTCGCGGCGCAGCTTGCGCCGCTCCTCCTCGCGCGCCTCGACGAGGCGTTGCCGGGAAGCCACCAGGTCGGCCGTGAGTGCCTCGGCGTGCACGGCGGCACCCGCCTGCCGCGCCAGGTCGGCCAGCACGGCGCGGTCGCGCGCGTCCAGCGTGGACTCCCCGGGCCGCGGCGCGGCCACCAGGATGCCGACGGGCGTGCCCTGGGACATGAGCGGCCAGCGGCCGAGCTCGGTGTCCGTGTCCGCGGGCTTCCGGTCGCCGTGCTGGGCCAGCACCGAGCCGTCCCGTGGCCGCTCGATCGCGACATAGGGCAGCCGGAGCGAGTCCGCGACCGCGGTGACCACGGTCTTCAGGACCTCACCCGGTGCGGCCACGGCGTCGAGGCGCCGGCTGAGGTCGCGCAGTGCGCGGTGGGGATCGCTGCGCTGGCCGTAGAAGAGCTCGTCGACCAGGTGCTGGCTGCGGCGTAGCGCCGGCCCGAAGACGAGCGCCGCGATCACGGCAGCGGTCACCAGCCCGACGCGCTCTCCCTGCAGCGCCGTGACACCGGCCGCCGACGCGGCGAACAACCCGGCGACGAGGACCGTCACCAGCAGGTACGCCGCGGACCTCCGGATGATGTTGTCGATGGCCCACAGCCGGTATCGCAGGATCGGGATGACCAGCGTGATGGTGAACAGGAGCCCGTCGGCCAGGTTCACCGCGAGGGGCAGCGTCTCGGTGACCGCGAAGGGAAACAGGGCGAGCGAGAGCACGACGCCGTAGGCACGCCACCGGAGCTGGTCGCGTTCGACGCCGGTGGCCTTCCAGGCCAGGCGGACGATCCGGAGCCCGGCGATGATCCCCACCAGGATCACGAGCGGGATGGCCGCGGCGAGTGCCTGCGCGACCTCGCCGAGGACCGTCCCACCGGTCAGCGGGTTGCGGATGGTCGCGGTCGTGCCGTCGACGCGATTCAGGTCGAGCGACCAGTCGCCGAGCAGCCCCCCGGCCAGGCCGAGCGCGATCCCGGCGACGAGCAGCAGGTTCAGCACCCGGCCGAACCGAGACGTGACCCGGCCGCTCGGGAACCGGACGTTCACCAGGCCCTGGACCGCTACCGGCAGGAACTGCACAGTGGTCAGCAGCGAGCCGAACTGGAGCACCGGGCTGTCCGCTCCGCGGCTGAGCGCGGCGTACGACTGCGAGGCGAGTGCCAGGCCGACCGCGACGACCGCGGCGCAGCCCGAGAGCAGCCAGCCGAACGGGAGGTCGGGACGACGCGCGACGAGGAACGCGCCGACGAGCGCGTACGGCACGACGTAGGCGAGCGTCGTCGCGATCTCGGCCACCTGGTCGCGGGGGGCAGCGGTCAACGTCGCGAGCGCGGCAACCGTGACGCCCACCCCGAGGACGGCGACGGCCAGCAGCAGGCCCGCCGCCGGCACCGGATGGGTGCGCGGCGACCAGGTGCGCTCGCTCAGGGTGCCGGTCACGATGCCTCAACCCTGACTGGTCACGGGTATGCCCGCAATGGAGCGGGGTTCCCGGGCATCGGGAGGTTGTCCCGCGGACGCGGGAACCTCCAGTGAGCCTGTGCCCTGTCCGCGGGAACGGCCGGCGTCCGACGATCAGGTCGTCAGCGCTCGCCCGTCCAACGCCGCCCGTCCAACGCCCGCCCGTCCAAGGAGACCCCATGATCCCCACCACCGAACCCCCGCTCCCCGCCGGCCGTGCGCCGGCCGGGGACCGCGCGCCGGTCAGGCCGCTGCGCGACACACGCGGCTTCTGGCGCATCCTGCTCGCGATCATCCTGCCGATGCCGATGCTCGCCAAGGGCGTCTACTACCTGCTTACTCCGGCGGCGGGCGACCTCACCTTCGAGGAGTCCGTGACCGAGCTCGCCGCCCATACCGAGCTCCTGGAGACCCTGAAGTGGCTGGACGCGGTGTTCGTCGTCACGCTCATCCCCGCCACCATCGCGGTTGCCTGGGTCGCCCGGCGCGGCGCCCCACGGCTGACCGCCGTCGGCGCCGCCATCGCGCTGTCCGGTTTCCTGGTCGGCATCTCGCTGCTCGGCGGGGTGGAGACCCCGGCGCTGGTCACCGTCCAGCACGACCTCGACGTGACCTCGATGGCCGCTCTGGACGACGC
This sequence comes from uncultured Actinomycetota bacterium, assembly GCA_963850545.1. Taxonomy (GTDB): domain Bacteria; phylum Actinomycetota; class Actinomycetes; order Actinomycetales; family Cellulomonadaceae; genus Promicromonospora. The sequence continues at coordinate 1,025,633 of CAWKLP010000001.1, forward strand.
ACTGCACCACGAGCCTCTGCTCGGAGTCGCCTCGCTGCTGTTCATCGTCGGCATCGTCTTCGGGCTGGGGCTGCTCGGTGGCGCGCTGAAGCGGAGCCGATACGTCCCCGCCTGGGTGGGGATCGGCGTCCTGGTCGGCGGCGCCACCCATCCGTTCATTCCCCACCACATCGGCCAGGGCATCGGCCTGCTCGTCGTCGCGGCCGGGTTCGCCGGCGTCAGCGTCGCTCTCCTGCGGATGACCAACGACGAGTTCGACCTGCCGGCCGCGAGACCCGCCAGGTGACCTTGGTTGTGGGCGCGACGGTTGTGGGCGCAACCGTCGCGCCTACGTGTCCGTTACAGGCGCAAGGATCTACAGGCGCAAGGATCTACAGGCGCAAGGATCGCGCCCACAACCAAGAGACGGGCCTCCGGTCAGCCCTTTACCGAGCCTGACATCAGGCCGCCCACGAAGTACTTGCCGAGGATGATGTAGACCAGCAGCGTCGGCAGCGACGCGAACAGCGCACCCGCCATGGAGACGCCGTAGTTCTGCAGCAGCGCGCCGTTGGCGAGGTTGTTCAGCGCCACGGTGACGGGGCCGTTCTGGGACGACGAGAAGAACACCGCGAACAGGAAGTCGTTCCAGGCCGAGGTGAACTGCCAGATGAGCACCACGACGAAGCTGGGGATCGAGAGCGGCAGCACGATCGACCAGTAGGTCCGCAGCATGCCCGCGCCGTCGACCCGCCCGGCCTCGATGAGCTCGTGCGGCACCGTCATGTAGTAGTTGCGGAAGATGAGCGTGGTGATCGGGATGCCGTAGATCACGTGCAGCATGATCAGCGTCGGCACGCCGGTCGGCACGCCGAGGTTCAGGACGAGCTGGTTCAGCGGGATCATCACCGCCTGGTACGGGATGAACATCCCGAACAGGATCAGCGTGAAGACGATGTCCGCGCCGCGGAAGGACCACCGGGCCAGGACGAACCCGTTCAGCGAGCCGAGGAACGCCGCGATGATGGCGCTCGGCACCACTATCGCGACGCTGCGCAGGATCGCGGGGGACAGGGTGGTCCACGCCGTCTGCCAGTTCTCGAGGGTCCAGAGCTGGGGCAGGGCCCAGGCGCGGCTCGGGTCGGCGTCGCCCGTGCCCTTGAAGCTGGTCACCAGCAGCACGTACACCGGGATCAGGACGACGATCAGGAAGAAGATGAGCGCCGCGTACTTGAGGGTGCGGCTCAGCGCGTACCGGCTCTTGCTCGTGGGCTTCGGCGTGAGCACACGGGTACGGGGTGCTGCGAGCTGGTCTGCGGCGGCGGTCATCGCTTCTCCTCGCGGTTCGTGCGGATCAGGTACGGCACGATGACGAGCGCGACGATGATCAGCAGGATCGAGCCGACGGCGGCGGCGTTCGCGTAGTCGAAGCTCGACTTGAACACGAACATGTCGACGGCCGGAACCTTGGTCTGGTAGTTCGCCGGCTTGGAGATCGACATGATGAGGTCGAACGCCTTGAGCGACATGTGGCCGATGATGATCAGCGCGGACAGCGCGACCGGCGACAGCTGCGGGAACAGCACGTAGCGGTACAGCTTCCACTCGCTGGCGCCGTCCATCCGGGCGGCCTCGCGCAGCTCGTCGGGGATGCCGCGGAACCCGGCGAGGAACAGGGCCATCACGTAGCCGGACAGCTGCCAGATCGCGGGGATCGCGATGGCGATGATCCCGAACGTGACGTTGTTCCACCAGTTGTTCTGCAGGGCGTCGAGCCCGACCATCTGGAACAGGCGGTTCAGGCCGGAGGCCTGCTCGTCCTGGTTCGAGTTCAGCAGCCAGCGCCACACCACACCGGAGGCGACGAACGAGACCGCCATCGGGAAGAGGTAGACCGAGCGGAAGATCCCCTCGCCCTTGACGGGCTTCTCGAGCATCCAGGCCCAGAGGAAGCCCATGATCATGGTCCCGGCGAGGAACACGACCGTGTACAGGAGGAGGTTCAGCAGCGAGTGCTGGAAGTCCTCGCTGGCCAGCAGGTCGAGATAGTTGGTGAACCACACGAAGGCTGCCGGCTGCTGCCCGGTGGCCTGCGCCGCGGTGTGGTTGTCCGTCAGCGATGTGGTGAAGTTGGCCGCGATCAGCCCGTAGACGAAGACGCCGACGAGGATCAGGGACGGCGCGAGCATGAGCAGCGGTGGCCCGACGCGCCGCAGTTTGTTCAGCATGTGGTACCTCGGATTGGTGGGCAGGATGGCGGGCGCAGCCGCGCGCCGTCGGGGTTGGCCCGACGGCGCGCGACGTACGGCCATGTGCGTTCCGCCGGAGCGGTCGGCACGGGTGGTCAGCCCTGAGCGGCGGCAGCCAGCTCGGACTGGAACCCGGCGAGGTCGGACGCGCCGGTCGTGAACTTGCTCGTTGCGTCCGAGATCGCGTTCAGCGTCGCGACCGGGGTCGCCGCGCCGTGCGCCAGCGAGGACACGATGGTGTCCTGGCCGAACGACTCGATGGCGGTCTGCTGGTACTCCGAGAAGTCAGCAGGGTCGGCGTCGGTCCGGGCCGGGATGGAGCCCTTCGCCTTGTTGAACGCGACCTGGCCCTCCAGCGAGCCGACGGTCTCCAGCCATGCCTTCGCGCCGTCGGGGTCGGGGGCGCCGACCGGCAGGGTGAACGAGTCGGCCAGGAAGTCGAACGTCCCGTCGGTGCCCGGAACCGGGGCCGCCGTGAAGTCCGTGCCGAGCACCTTGTCCTGCTCCTCGAACGCGGCGACAGCCCAGTCGCCCATGACGTTGAACGCCGCGCCGCCGTCGATGACCATCTGGGTCGCCTCGGGCCAGTCGAGACCGTCACGGTCGTCGTTGGTGTAGCCCATGAGCGTCTCGAAGTTCTCGAGCGCGCTCGTGACCTCTGCGCCTTCCCAGTCGGTGGTGCCGTCCCACAGGCCGCTGTACGCCTCGGCGCCCAGGCTGGCGAGCAGCACCGTCTCGAGCAGGTGGACCTGCGTCCAGGTGGTGCCGACGGACAGCGCCGTGACGCCGGCCTTGTCGAGCTTGTCGAGGTCGGCGATCCAGGCGTCGAGGTCCGCGTACGTCGGCCTCGGGGTCGATGCCGTTCTCCTCGAGCACCGTCGGGTTGGCCCAGACGACGTTCGCACGGTGGATGTTCGACGGGATCGAGTAGATCGCGCCGTCCTCCGAGGAGAGGCGGTCGACCAGGTCGGCCGGGAACACGTCCGTCAGGCCGAACTCGTCGTAGAGGTCGGAGACGTCCTCGATCTGCGCGGCGTCGATGTAGTCCTGCAGCTCGAGGCCGGCGTGGGCCTGGAACGTGTCCGGCGGGTCCTGCGCCTGCAGACGGGTCTGCAGCAGGTCCTTCGCCGCGGAGCCTGCGCCACCGGCGACCGCGCCGTTGACGAACTCGATGTCGGGGTGCTGCTCGTCGAACACGCCGACCAGCGCGTCGAGACCGGCCTTCTCGGAACCCGCGGCCCACCAGGTGAACACCTCGACCTGTTCGCCGCCGGCCTCGCGCGCCGTCGTCACCACTCGTGTCGCCGCCGCCGCACGCAGCCAGCGTGAGACCGAGAACAGCGGCTGTCGCCACCGTCGCGGTCATCCTCCGGTTCACTCGCATCTGGGGTCCCTCAACCTTCCTCGGTCGCTGGAGCACCGACCCGGGACGTCGTCGTACGCGGCGAAGGTGAAGTCTCTTCGCGCTCAGGACGACGTCGTTCGTGTGGCCGGCCGGGCGCGCCTGTACGCCCGTGAACCCGGGTCCTATCGAAAGGCCCAGGGTCCTTGGTGTCAAGAAATGAACGCAAGCGTCGCTCGATTGTGACCTGAACGTTCAGTTCGTGTATCCAAACCCGTCATTCCAGGCCGGAACAGGCCGGAAGGCGGTTACCCTGGGCGCTGTGCGCGCGGATCGGGTAACACCGGGTTCGCAGACCTCACTGCGTGAGGCCAACCGAGCCCGGATCGTGAGCGCCGTCCAGCAGCGTGGCTCGCTCACGCAGATCGAGCTGGCCGGCGTCACAGGGCTGTCCCCAGCCACGATCTCGAACATCGTCAAGGAGCTCACCGTCGCGGGCGTGCTGCACACCGCACAGTCCACGCGCAACGGCCGCCGGGCGCTCCAGGTCACCCTGGCGCGCAACCTCGGCCTCGTGGCGGGCATCCGGTTCGGCATGCGCTCGCTCAGCGTCGCGCTCGCCGACGCGTCGATGCGGGTCCTGGCCGAGCAGCACATGCCGCTCGCCCCCGACCACCGGGCCGACGCCGGCCTGCAGCGCACGGCGATGCTGGTCAGGGAGATGATGGAGTCGGTCGACGCCGACCCGTCCGAGCTGCTCGCCGTCGGCGTCGGGGTGCCTGCGCCCGTCGACATCCGTACCGGCCAGGTCGACGACCGTCGGGATGATGCGCGGCTGGGACGGCGTGCACGTCGACGAGATCCTCGCGGCCGAGCTCGACGTCCCGGTGACCGCCGACAACGACTCGACGCTCGCCGCGATCGCGGAGGCCCGGTTCGGCGCGGGCGCCGGCTACGACTCGGTCGCCTACATCCGGGTGTCCCACGGCGTGGGCGGCGGGCTCGTCCTCGGCGGCCGGGCGGTGCACGGCCGGTCCGGGGTGGCGGGCGAGATCGGGCACGTGTCCGTCGACGAGCACGGCCCCGTCTGCCGCTGCGGCAACCGCGGCTGCCTCGAGATGCTGGTCGGCGCCGCCAGCCTGCTCGCGATGCTCCCGCCCGAGGCGGGGCACCTCACCCTCGCGGACCTGGTGACCCGCGCCCGCGACGGCGACGCCGGGTCGCGCCGCGTCGTGTTCGACGCCGGACGCCACCTCGGTGTGGCGCTGGCCAACCTGTGCAATCTCGTGGACCCCGACGTCGTGGTGATCGGCGGCCAGCTCGCCGAGGCTGGGGAGCTGCTCCTCGAACCGCTGCGCACCTCCCTCGGCCAGCGCATCGTCGCCACGTCGCGCGGTCCGGTGGAAGTGGTCCCGTCGGCGCTAGGAGCTGACGCGGGAGTCCGCGGCGCCCTGGCGGCTGCCCTGGACCAGGCAAGAATGTTCGGCTCCCTGGGCGTGAGCTCATGACCGCCCCCAGCTCGTTGAGTGCGGCCTATTTGCTGGCCAGGCGGGTGTTGGCCCAACAGATAGCCCGCACTCAACGGGGTGGGCGGGGGGTGCTTGCGGGGGTTTTCGGGCTGGTGCTTGTCGTCGGGGTGGGCGGGTGCTCGCCCTTCGCGTCGTCCGGGGCGGCGGGGGGCGAGGGGGCCGCTTACGAGGGGACGATCGGGTTGCTGCTGCCCGAGGCGCAGACCGCGCGCTACGAGGCGTCGGACCGCCCCACGTTCGTGTCCGTCGTGGACCGCCGGTGCCCGGGCTGCACGGTGCTGTACGCCAACGCGGGGCAGGACGCCGCCGCCCAGCTCCAGCAGGCGGAGTCGATGCTCGCCCAGGGCGCCGACGTCCTGGTGCTCGACGCCGTGGACACCGTCGCCGCCGCCGGGATCGTCGTGCAGGCCGAGCGGCTGGGTGCCCGGGTGATCGCCTACGATCGGTTCGTGGACGGCGCGGACTACTACGTGTCGTACGACTACGAGTTCATCGGCTTCCTGCTGGGCTCCGCCCTGGCCGGCGCTGTCACCGACCGAGCCGGGGACGGAGCCGACGGGCGGCCAGGAGTACTGCTGGTGCACGGCTCGGCGACCGAGCCCAACGCGCTCGCCATCGCCGCCGGCACCCGCCGCGCCCTCGAAGGAGAGGACATCGACGTGCTCGCCGAGTACTACACACCCGACTGGAGCCCGGACAAGGCGACCGAGTGGACCGAGGCCATGCTCACCCGGTTCCCCGGGCAGGTCGACGGCATGCTCGCCGCCAACGACGGCATAGCGGGGGGCGCGATCGCCGCGGCGAAGGCCGCGGGACTCGACCCCGTGCCGATCACCACCGGCCAGGACGGCGAGCTCGCCGCGGTGCAGCGGATCCTCGCGGGCGACCAGTACATGACCGTCTACAAGGCGACCGACCAGCAGGCCCAGACGGCCGCGGAGCTCGCCGTGCGCGTCCTGCGCGGCGAGGAGCCGCGCACCACCGCCGTCATCGACGGCGTCCCCACCCAGCTCCTGGCGCCGCGCGCCGTGGGCGCCGCCGACGTCGAGCACGTGATCGTCGACGGGCGCGTGTACTCCACCGACGAGATCTGCGTGCCCGCTTACCTGGCCGCGTGCGAGCGCGCGGGCCTGATCGGGCCCGACGCCGACGCCGCGGCGGGCAACACGTCCGGCAACACGTCCGGCAACACGTCCGGCAACGCGTCCGGCGCCACGTCCGGCGTCGTGCCCACAACCGTGGGGGAGGCGGCCCGATGAGTGACCCGGTGCTGTCCCTGCGGGGCGTCTCCAAGCGGTTCGGCGGCGTGCGCGCCCTGGTGGACGTGGACGCCGACGTGCACGAGCACGAGGTGCTCGCCGTCGTCGGCGACAACGGGGCCGGCAAGTCCACGCTCGCGGGCGTCTTCGCGGGCGCCCACCGGCCCGACGCAGGCCAGGTGCTGCTCGACGGGCGCCCCGTGGTGCTGGACTCGCCCGCCGCCGCGCGGGCCCTCGGCATCGCCGCCGTCTTCCAGGAGCTCGCGCTCGTGGACGACCTCGACGTCGTCGAGAACCTGTTCCTCGGGCACGAGACGGTGCGCGGGCCGCTGCTCGACGAGGTGGCCATGGAGCGCGAGGCGTGGCGCCTGCTCGACCAGCTCGCGGCCAGCGTGCCCACCGTGCGCGACCCGGTCCGCACGCTGTCCGGCGGGCAGCGCCAGGTCGTCGCGGTGGCCCGGGCGCTGCTCGGCTCGCCGCGCGTCGTGATCCTCGACGAGCCGACGGCGTCCCTCGGCGTACGCCAGACCGCCGAGGTGCTGAACCTGATCGTCCGGCTGCGCGAACGCGGGCACGCCGTCGTCCTGGTCAGCCACCAGGCGGGCGACCTGCAGGCCGTCGCCGACCGCATCCTCGTGCTGCGCCTCGGCCGCGTGCACGACGTGTTCGACGGCGACGCCTCCTACGAGGACCTCCTCGCCGCCATGACGGGCGCGGTGCGCCCGGGGGCCAAGCCGGCCGGCGCTCAGCAGGCAGGCGCCGAGCGGTCCAGCGGCCAGTCCGGCCCGACCCGGGCGGCGCGCCGATGAGCGCCCCGGCGAACGCGCAGGCCGGGACCCCCGGCGCGGGACTCTCGGGGGCGGGCCTGCCCGGCGCCGTCTGGCAGCGGGTGCGCGGCGGCAACAGCCTGCTCCCGATCGTCGCGGCGCTCGCGGGCATCTGGCTGGTGCTCGGCGCCGTCAACCCTGCGTTCCTGGCCCCGGAGAACCTCGTCAACCTCACGCTGCAGAGCGCGCCCGTCGGCGTCATCGCGCTCGGCGTCGTGCTGGTGCTCCTGGTCGGCCAGATCGACCTCTCCGTGGGATCGGTCAGCGGGCTCGCGGCGGCCGTCGTCGCCGTCGGCTCGGTGACCCTCGGGTGGCCGGTGGCGCTCGCGATCCTCGCCGCGCTGGCCTGCGGGGTGGTGGTCGGGCTCGGGTACGGCGCGCTCTCGACGCGGCTCGGGCTGCCCAGCTTCGTGTTCACCCTGGCCGGGCTGCTGTTCCTCGCCGGGGTGCAGCTGCGCGTGCTCGGCCCGCTGGGGTCGATCAACCTGCCGTTCGAGTCCTGGTTCGTGCTGTCGGTGCAGCAGGGCTTCCTGCCGACGGGCGTCGCCTGGGCGCTGGTCGCCGTCGTCGTGGTCGCCACCGCGGCCGTGCGGGTAGCGACCCGGGCCCGACGCCGTCGGGCGGACCTCGCCTCCGCGAGCCTGCCGCAGATCGTGGTGCGCACGCTGGTCCTGGCCGCCGTGCTGTCCGCGATAGTGGCGTACCTGGGCACGGCGCGCGGGATCGGGTACTCGGTGGTGCTCTTCGCGCTGCTCGTAGTGGTCACGGACGTGCTGCTGCGCCGCACGCGGTGGGGGCGGTCGGTGCGCGCAGTGGGCGGCGACCGGCGGGCGGCGATGCTCGCCGGTGTGCCCGTGCAGCGCACGGTGGTCCTGTGCTTCGTCGCGTGCTCGACCCTGGCCGCGCTCGGCGGCGTGCTCGCGGCCGGCCGGCTCGGCGCGGCGAACCAGGGGACCGGGGGAGCCGACACCTATCTCGTGGCGATCGCCGCGGCCGTGATCGGCGGCACCAGCCTGTTCGGCGGGCGCGGCAGCGCGTGGTCGGCGGTGCTCGGGGTGCTGGTCATCCAGTCCATCGCCAACGGGCTCACGCTGATGAACGTGGACCAGGCGGCGCGGTACATGGTGACCGGTGCGGTCCTCCTGCTGGCCATCATCATCGACATGCTGATGCGCAAGCGAAGGGAGGCGTGACGTGCTGCGTCGTCCGACGCTGGCGGTGGTGGCGCAGGCCGCTGGGGTGAGCCTGAAGACCGCCTCCCGGGTGCTCAACGGGGAGCCCAACGTGGCGTCCGCGACGCGTGAGCGGGTGCAGGACGCCGCCGCCTCGCTCGGCTTCCGGCGCAACGCCGTTGCGGCCGACCTCGCGCGGGGCGGCTTCTCCCGGCTGGTCGGGTTCATCACCGGCGACCTCGGCAACCAGTTCTACTCCGCCCTGGCCAGCGGCATCGAGCGCGAGCTGCGGGAGCACGGGCTGCAGCTGCTGACGGCGTCGTCCGACGAGGACCCCGAGCGCGAGGCGTCGCTGACGGGAGAGCTGCTCGAACGCCGGGTCGGCGCCCTGATCGTCACCCCGGCCGGGGCGGACCACTCGGCGCTGCGGGGCGAGATCGCCGCGGGCCTGCCGGTGGTGGTCGTGGACCGCCCGGCGGCCGGGATGGACGTCGACACGGTGGTCATCGACAACCGCGGCGGCACGCGGGCCGCCGTCGAGCACCTGCTCGCCCACGGGCACCGCCGGATCGCGTTCGTCGGCGACGAGCCCCACCTGTGGACCTACCAGGAGCGCAGCGACGAGTTCCTCGCCACCATGCGCGACGCCGGGGTACCCGACGCGCAGCGGCTGGTCCGGTCCGGCGCGCACTCCGCCGCTGCCGCCCGGGACCTGATGGTCGAGCTGCTCGCGACGCCGGAGCCGCCCACGGCGGTGCTCGCTGCGAACAACCGGGCCACGGTCGGCACGCTCCAGGCGCTGCGGGACGCGTCAGGCGGCGCGGGGGGCGGCGCTGGGGGCAGTCATGGGGGCAGTGATGGGGGCGGTGATGGGGGCGGTGATGGGGGCGGTGATGGCATCGCCGTGGTGGGCTTCGACGACTTCGAGCTCGCCGACCTGCTCGGCATCACAGTGGTGGCCTACGACGCCGTCGAGATGGGCCGGCGCGCCGCCGAGCTGGCCGTCGCGCGGTCCGCGGACCCCGACCGGACGGTGGAGCTCGTGGTCCTGCCGACCCGGGTGGTCACGCGGGGCAGCGGGGAGCGCAGACCCCGTTGACACCGGGCCCGGCCTGGACTTACCTTCCGCATTTGACAGCGTTGTCAGCCGACGAGGGAGACCATCATGTCCAGAGTCACCGGAGCAGGCACCGGCATAGGCACCGGTACAGGCAGCGGCCGAGCCAGATCCCGGCAGGCGGCCGCCGCTCTCTCGGGGGCTCTCGCCCTGCTGCTCGTGGTGCCCTCCGGCGCCGCGCTCGCGGCACCGGCCGAGACGGCACCGGTCGAGACTGCACCGGCCGCGACGGCGCCGACCGCGACGGCGCTCAGCGAGACCGCCCCCGCAGGGACCGCCCCCGCCGAGGCCGCGCCTGCCGGGTCCGCCCGGGGCGACTTCGCCACCTCGTTCGAGGCCGACGACCCGGCGCCGCTGGAGTCCACGCCCGCCGAGCGTGACGGGGCGCCGTGGCAGGAGAACGTCGGCGAGTTCGTCGTGGGGCTGCCCGGCAGCGTGCTGGACCGGGTCGGCGAGGTGGTGGCGAGCGGGGAGAACCTGCCGAACGAGGGCGTGGCGAACCTCGCCGACGCGTCGTCCGCCACCAAGTGGCTGACGTTCGCCGAGACGGGCTGGGCCACCTACGAGATGACCGAACCCACCGCGGTCACGGCTTACGCCCTGACGTCCGCGAACGACTTCGCGGACCGGGACCCGCAGACCTGGACGCTGCAGGGCTCGACCGACGGCGAGACCTGGGAGACGCTCGACGAGCGCAGCGGCGCCGAGTTCGCCGAGCGGTTCGAGCAGCAGGTCTTCGAGCTGGCGGAGCCCACTGCGGCCTACACCCACTTCCGGCTAGACGTGACGCAGAACGGCGGCGCGGGCATCGTGCAGCTCGCCGACTGGGACCTGTCCGCCGACCTGGACGAGCAGCCCGCCGCGCAGCCGATGGTCACCGCCGTCGGCTCCGGGCCCACGACCGTGGACTACACCAACAAGAAGGGCGTCGGGTTCACCGGCACCGCGTCCCTGCGGTACGAGGGCGGCCACCTGGCCGACGGCGCGGCGCACGCGACGAACGTCCTGTACGACGACGTGAACGTCCTCGTGGGCTCCGGCACCCGGCTGAGCTGGAAGATCTTCCCCGAGCTGCTCGGTGACCTGGAGTACCCCTCCACCTTCGCCGCCGTGGACCTCAGGTTCACCGACGGCACCTACCTCTCCGACCTCGGCGCGCGGGACGCCCACGGGACCGCCGCGACGCCGGCCGGCCAGGGCGCGGGCAAGATCCTGTACGCCGACCAGTGGAACTCCGTGCGCGTCGACCTCGGCTCGGCCGCCCGGGGCAAGAAGATCGACCAGGTGCTCATCGGCTACGACAACGCCGGGGGCAACGACGGCGCCGCCGCCGCCGGCACCCGGTTCGCGGGCTGGCTCGACGACGTCGCGCTGGAGGCGAACCCCGACCGCATCGACGGGTCCAGCCTCACCAACTACGTCGACACGCGCCGCGGCACGCTGTCCAGCGGCTCGTTCTCGCGCGGCAACAACGTCCCGGCCACGGCCGTGCCGAACGGCTTCAACTTCTGGACGCCGCTGACCGAACGCCTCCTCGCAGAGCTGGCTCTACGAGTACCAGGCCGCGAACGACGACGAGAACCGCCCGGTGCTGCAGGGCATCGGCATCTCGCACGAGCCCAGCCCCTGGATGGGTGACCGCAACCAGCTCGCCTTCCAGCCCGCCACCGGCTCGGGCGTGCCCGACGCCGGGCTCGACGCGCGCGGCCTGTCGTTCAGCCACGCGGACGAGACGGCCCGCCCCGACTACTACGGCGTGACTTTCACGGACGGGATCAAGGCCGAGGTGGCGCCCACGGACCACGCCGCGGTGCTGCGGTTCAGCTTCCCGCGGGACACTCCGAACGACGCCGGACACGTGCTCGTCGACCGGGTCGCGGGCGACTCGCAGCTCGCGTTCGACGAGGCGACCGGCGAGGTGACCGGCTGGGTCGAGAACGGCAGCGGGCTCTCCGTCGGCCGCACCCGGATGTACGTGGCGGGCACGTTCGACCGGGCGCCGTCGTCCGCCGGCGAGGCCGCGGGCGACCGCGACGGCGCGCGCTACGCCACGTTCGACACCAGCCGGGACCGCACGGTCGAGCTGCGGGTGGCGACGTCGTTCATCGGGCTGGACCAGGCGCGGGCCAACCTCGACCTGGAGGTCACGGGCCGCTCGTTCGCTTCCGTGCAACGGGCAGCGCAGGGCCAGTGGAACGACCGGCTCGGCGTCATCGAGACCGAGGGCGGCAGCGAGGACGAGCTCGTGACCCTCTACTCGAACCTGTACCGGCTGAACCTGTACCCGAACTCGCAGTTCGAGAACACGGGCACCGCCGAGCGTCCGGAGTACCGGTACGCCAGCCCGGTCACCGCGCCGTCGGGCGAGGCGACGGACACGGAGACCAACGCCGCGATCGTGGACGGCAAGATCTACGTGAACAACGGGTTCTGGGACACCTACCGCACGGCCTGGCCCGCCTACTCGCTGCTGTACCCGGACGTCGCGGCCGAGCTGGTCGATGGGTTCGTGCAGCAGTACCGCGACGGCGGCTGGGTCGCCCGCTGGTCGTCGCCGGGCTACGCGGACCTGATGACGGGCACGTCGTCCGACGTCGCCTTCGCCGACGCCTACCTCAAGGGCTCGCTGCCCGTCGACAAGGCGCTGGACGCCTACGACGCGGCGCTGAAGAACGGGACGGTCGCACCGCCGAACAACGCGGTGGGCCGCAAGGGCCTGGAGTCCTCGCCGTTCCTCGGCTTCACGCCGGAGGAGACGCACGAGTCGGTCTCCTGGGGCCTGGAGGGCCTGATCAACGACTTCGGCATCGGCAACATGGCCGCCGCCCTGGCCGAGGACCCGGGCACGCCGGACGAGCGTCGCGAGACGCTGCGCGACGAGTCGGCCTACTTCCTGGAGCGCACCACGCACTACGGCGAGCTCTTCGACCCGGCGATCGACTTCTTCCAGCCCCGGCACGCCGACGGCGAGTTCCTCAACTCGCCCGAGGACTACGACCCCCGTACCTGGGGCGGCGGCTACACCGAGACCAGCGGCTGGAACTTCTCGTTCCACGCGCCGCAGGACCCCCGCGGCCTCGGCAACCTGTACGGCGGCCAGGACGGGCTCGAAGCCAAGCTTGACACCTTCTTCGCCACGCCCGAGGACGCCACGCACACCGGCGGCTACGGCGGCGTCATCCACGAGATGCGCGAGGCGCGGGACATCCGGCTGGGCCAGTGGGGCATGAGCAACCAGGTGTCTCACCACATCCCGTGGCTGTACGACGCCGCGGGCGCGCCGCACAAGACCCAGGAGATCGTGCGCGAGGTGACCCGCCGCCTGTTCGTGGGCAGCGAGATCGGCCAGGGCTACCCGGGCGACGAGGACAACGGCGAGATGTCGTCGTGGTGGATCTTCGCCGCGCTCGGCTTCTACCCGCTGCAGGTGGGTTCGGCGGAGTACGCGATCGGCTCGCCGCTGTTCGACAAGGCCACGGTCCACCTGCCCGACGGCGACCTCGTGATCAACGCACGGAACAACTCGGTCGAGAACGTCTACGTGCAGTCCCTGCGGGTGGACGGCAAGCGGCGCACGTCGACGTCCCTGTCCCAGGAGGACCTGTCGGGCGGTGCCCGGCTGGACTTCGTGATGGGCCCGGAGCCGTCGGCGTGGGGCACCGGTGAGGACGACGCCCCGCCGTCGCTCACCGACGGCGACGAGCCGCCCAGCCCGGCCCGGGACGCGACCGGGGCCGGCACCGTGACGGTCGCGGACGGCGACGCCGACACCGAGAGCGAGGCGCTGGTCGACAACACGTCGGGCTCGCGCACCACGTTCGCCACCCGGACACCGGTGGTGACCTGGGACGGCTCCGGTACGGCCGCGACGGTCGGCACGTACACGCTCACCTCGGGTGTCGCGGGCACGGCTGCGCCGTCCGCCTGGCGCCTCGAGGGGTCCGACGACGGCGAGAGCTGGACCGTGCTCGACGAGCGGGCCGGCCAGGAGTTCCGCTGGGCGCTGCAGACCCGGACGTTCCAGGTGGCCGAGCCCGAGGCCTTCGGGCGGCTGCGCGTCGTCGTCGAGGAGTCGGCGGGCGAGGGCGACCTGTCGCTGGCTGAGCTCGAGCTGCTCGCGGAGCAGGGCGAGGGCGACGACGAGCTGCCGCTCGCCGAGGCCACGCCGGACGCGGAGACCCGGGCCGAGACCCGGGCCGCCGCCGAGGCCGAGGACACGGCGACGGGGGTCACCGTGTGGGCCGCTCCGGTCTGCGACGGCGGCGACTCCGCGCTGCGGGTGCTGGTGGACGGCGCAGAGGGGGCTTCGGTCCGGATCACGTCCGACTTCGGCAGCAAGACGCTGCGCGGTCCGGGCGGGCTCACGTTCGCCGCGGGCTCCGCGCAGGTCGGCACGGGAGCGGTAACCGCCGTCGTCACGGCGACCGTCGACGGCCAGGAGGCCACCAACACGGTGACGGTGCCGTACCAGGCGGCCGCCTGCGGCTGACCTGACCGCGGAATCGAGAGGTCCGCTTCGAGAACGACTTCGGGTACCGATCCGAGCCAGATTCGGTACCCGAGGTCGTTCTCCAAGCGGACCTTCGCGCGGCTCGGCGACGCAGGGGTTCCGCGCGGCGGCGTTTCCAGGTCTCGCTGGGTTTACTTAACTCTTTCCGCATAAGGGTTATATAGGTACTTTCCACACGACGCCGGTACAACCGTTCTGCTACCGCCGCGGCGTCAATACGCTCCCAGCGTCTGAGGTTCCCCAGGCCTGAAGGAGCACACGATGTCTCGATCGTTGATAGCGCTGTCAGCAGTCGCCCTGGTGATCGGCACGGCGTTCACCGGCGCCAGTGCCGCGGGGGCGGAGCCGCCACCCGAGACCCCGCGGGCCGCAACCCTGCCCGACGCTCAGGTCCGCGCGATGGAGCGCGACCTCGGGCTCACGCGGGCCGAGATCCCCGGCCGCCTGGCGCTCGACGCCGAGGCCGCCATCCTCGAGAAGCACCTCACCGCCAAGCTCGGCGACGCGTACGCGGGCGCCTGGCTGCCCGACGGCGCCGACGCCCCGCGCGTCGCCGTCACCAGCACCTCAGCGGCCAAGGTGGCCGAGCGCGCAGGCGCCGACGCCGTCGTCGTCGAGCACAGCCTGGACGACCTCACCGCATGGAAGGAGGCCCTCGACGAGGTGGGCGCCCCCGCCTCGGTGCACGCCTGGTACGCGGACCCCACGACCAACGAGGTGGTCGTCGAGGCCGCCGACGCCAAGGCCGCCAAGGCGATGATCGCCGAGGCGGGCGCCCCGGCCGGCGTCGTGCGGGTCGAGAAGTCCACCGTCGCGCCGAAGCTCGCGCGCGACATCCGGGGCGGCGACGAGTTCCACCGACCGACCGGCGACGGGTGGGTCACGCTGTGCTCGATCGGGTTCGCGGTCTCGGGCGGGTTCGTCACCGCGGGGCACTGCGGCTCGACGGGCAACGCCGTCAACGCCCCCGACGGCGCCGCGCTCGGCACCTACCGGGGCTCGACCTTCCCGGGCCACGACTGGGCGTGGGTCGGGACGAACAGCAACTGGACGCCCACCCCGACGGTGAACAACTACGCGGGCGGCACGGCGACGGTCGCGGGCTCCGCCGAGCAGGGCATCGGAGCCTCGGTGTGCCGCTCGGGCCGCACGACCGGCTGGCGCTGCGGCGTCATCCAGGAGAAGAACGTCACCATCAACTACGGCAACGGCGACATCCCCGGCATGGCGACCGGTTCGGCGTGCGCCGAGGGCGGCGACTCCGGCGGCTCGGTGATCTCGGGCAACCAGGCGCAGGGTGTCACCTCCGGCCGCATCGGCGACTGCTCCACGAACGGCAGGTTCATCTACCAGCCGGTCAACCCGATCCTGAGCAACTACGGGCTGCAGCTCACCACCACGGGAGGCGGCGGGGGCAGCGCGCTCGTCGGGCCCGGCGGCAAGTGCATCGACGTGCCGAACTCGGAGTTCACCGACGGCAAGCGGCTGCAGCTCTGGACGTGCAACGGCACCGCCGCGCAGCGGTGGACGTTCAACTCCGACGGCACGCTGCGGGCCGGGGGCCTGTGCATGGACGTCGCCTGGGCGAACACGGCGGACGGCACGGCGGTGCAGCTCGCGAACTGCAGCGGCAACGCGGCCCAGCAGTTCACGCTCAGCGGGGCGGGCGACCTCGTCTCCATCCTCGCGAACAAGTGCGTGGACGCGCCGAACGGCAACACCGCGGACGGCACGCAGCTGCAGATCTGGACCTGCAACGGCACCTCGGCCCAGAAGTGGCACGTCGGCTGACCCTAGCCACGCAACCGCCTTCGTTGAGTGCTGGGTATTTGTGGGGTCAGGCCAGCCCTGCCCCACAAATACCCAGCACTCAACGAGCTAGAGGGTGGCGCGGACCTCTTCGGCCGCTCTCACCAGGTTGCGGAGGGACTCCGTCGTCTCCGCGTAGCCGCGGGTCTTGAGGCCGCAGTCGGGGTTGACCCAGACCAGCCGCGGGTCGATCGACTTGGCGGCCAGCGAGACGAGGTCGGTCACCTCGGCCACCGACGGCACGCGCGGGCTGTGGATGTCGTAGACCCCCGGCCCGATGCCGCGTCCGTACCCGGCGTCGGCCAGCTCCGGCACGATCTCCATGCGCGACCGGGCCGCCTCGACGGACGTCACGTCGGCATCGAGCCCGTCGATCGCGCCGATGACCTGCCCGAACTCCGAGTAGCACAGGTGCGTGTGCACCTGCGTCGCAGTGCCGGCCCCGGCGGTCGCGAGCCGGAACGAGCGCACCGACCAGTCCAGATAGCCCGCGTGCGCAGACCGGCGTAGCGGCAGCAGCTCGCGCAGCGCGGGCTCGTCCACCTGCACGACGCCGATCCCCGCCTCCTCCAGGTCCGTCACCTCGTCCCGGAGGGCCAGGGCGACCTGGTCGGCGGTGTCGCCCAGCGGCAGGTCGTCCCGGACGAACGACCAGGCCAGGATCGTTACCGGGCCCGTGAGCATGCCCTTGACGGGCTTGCTCGTGAGCGACGCCGCGTACGCGGTCCAGTCCACGGTCAGGGGCGCCGGCCGGGACACGTCGCCCCACAGGATCGGCGGCCGCACGCAGCGCGACCCGTACGACTGGACCCAGCCGTGCACGGTGGTCGCGAAGCCGTCGAGCTGCTCGGCGAAGTACTGCACCATGTCGTTCCGCTCGGGCTCGCCGTGCACGAGCACGTCCAGGCCCAGCTCCTCCTGGAGCGCGACGGTGCTCGCGATCTCGGCGCGCATCGCGGCCGTGTAGTCGGCGTCGGACAGCTCGCCCCGGACCCAGGCGGCGCGCGTGCTCCGGATCTCGGACGTCTGCGGGAACGAGCCGATGGTGGTGGTGGGCAGCGGCGGCAGGTTCAGCCGCGCCTGCTGCGCGGCGGCACGCTCCGCGTACGGCGCCCGCTCGACGTCGGCGGCGGTCAGGGCCGCCGTGCGGTTCCGTACCTCCGGCACGACGACGCCGGGCGCCTCAGCGCGGGACCGCACCGCCGCCGTCGACTCCGCGAGCTGGTCGGCGACCGCCGTCCGGCCCGCTGCGAGGCCGGTGGCCAGCGTGACGACCTCGGTTACCTTCTGGTCGGCGAACGCAAGCCACGACTTCAGGCCGGCGTCGAGGCGGGGCTCGTCGGCGACGTCGTGCGGGACGTGCAGCAGCGACGTCGACGTGCCCACCGCGACGGCCCCGGCGCCGAGCGAGGCCAGGCTCTCCAGTGTGGTCAGCCGCGCGTCGAGGTCGGCGCGCCAGATGTTGTGCCCGTCGATCACGCCCGCGACCAGGGTCTTGGTCTCCAGGCCAGGTACCGCGCCGGAGGCCGTGCCCGTCGGGACCGCGCCGCGGACCAGGTCGATCGCTATGGCCTCGACGTCGGTGCCGGCCAGCAGGGCGAGCCCGTCGCCGGCCTCGCTGCGCAGGTCGCCGTACGGCGCGGTCACCAGGATCGCGGGACGCTCGGCCGCGCCGTCCGGGCCGGGCGCGGGGGAGAGGTCGGTCGCGAGCCGTGCGTAGGCCCGGCGGACGGCGTCGGCCGCCTCGTCGAAGGGGACGTCGAGCAGGTCGGTGACCAGGGCGGGCTCGTCGAGCTGCACCCAGGGGGCGCCTGCGGCCGCCAGGGCGCGGAGCAGCTCGGCGTACGCGGCGACGACGTCGTCGAGCCGGTCCAGCGGGCGGAACCCGTCAGGTGCGCTGTCGGCCGCCTTGCTGAGCAGCAAGAACGTCACCGGTCCCACCAGCACGGGCCGGGTCACGACGGCCTGGCCGCCGTCCGCGGGGTGGGCCAGGCTGATGAACTCGCGCACCGCCCGGTCGTCGACGAACCCGATCGGGGTGTCCGGCCCGATCTCCGGGACCAGGTAGTGGTAGTTCGTGTCGAACCACTTGGTCATCTCGAGCGGGGGCTTGTCGCCCTCGCCGCGGGCCAGCGTGAAGTAGGACTCCAGGGAGAGCGGGCCGCCGGTTGCTGGGGCCAGGTCCCGGAACCGTTCCGGCACGGCGCCGAGCAGGGCGACGGCGTCGAGCACCTGGTCGTAGAACGAGAACGAGCCGGGGACGGCGGCGGAGCCGGCGTCCAGGCCCAGGTCGACAAGATGGCGCGCGGTGCTGAGCCGCAGGTCGCGGGCGGTCGCCTCCAGGTCGTCGGTGGTGGTGCGTCCGGCCCAGAAGGCCTCGACGGCGCGCTTCAGCTCGCGACGTCGGCCGATGCGCGGGTAGCCCAGGATCGTGGCCTGGGGAAGGGGTGTGAACTCGACTGCCATGCGTATCAGCTCCATCGGACCTGGCGTTAGCACCTTGCCCCCGGAATTGGCGCTCCGGAGGCAGGTTGCTGCGGTGTCGTTGAGCCAGGACTCTCGACCGCTCTGGATGATTGGCCTGGATCGTAAGCATGCCCGGCATGTGGTCGGAAAACCGTCCACCCCTCAAGACGAGTCGCTGGTCAGCGGATCAGGATCTGGTTTCTGCTCCCGGCGGGAATCCGGCCACTGTGCCTCGCTGCTGCGTCGGCTGCCCCGGGCGACCACAGCCGGGTGAAGTTTGCCGGGCGAGCCTATCGTTGCGATCAGGCAAGAAAGAGTGTGCCAAGCGCCAATTGCGGCGGCAGTGCTACGCACCGATCCGTCTGCCCGACCGCCGCGAAACAGCCGTGAGGACCAGGCCCGCGACCAGGCACACCGCGGCATTGACGAGGATGGCGACGCTCAGGCCGCGTGCGGTCCCGCCGTCGTGCGCGACGGCGGTGACGACCGCGGACATGACCGGGGTGCCCAGCGCGATGCCGACCTGCTGGCTCATCGTCGTCAGGCCGGTCGCGAGGCCCTGCTCGCCGTCGGGGAGCCCGGAGGTCGCCGTGACCATGAATCCGACGATCGCCACCAGGTTTGCGACGCCACCGACGAAGGTCACGGCCAGCAGGATCGCGAGCCAGCCCGGCAGCGCTGAGAGGAACGCGAGCGGGATGGTCGCGGCGGCCTGCACCACCAGCCCCAGCACCATGGACCGCCTGCTGCCGACGGCGCCGATGACGCGCGGGCCGACCATCCCGCCCAGCACCGTGCCGACTCCGAGCACGGCGAAGGCGAAGCCGGTCTGGAGCGGGTCGTAACCACGGATCTCCTGCAGGTAGAGGGTGAGCAGGAAGACCAGGGAGGTCTCGGTGGCGAACGCGACGAGACCGGCGGCATTGCCCCAGCCGACGTTCCGGCGAGCCAGGATGCCCAGCGGGACCAGGGGGTGCGCGACCCGCCGCTCGATCGCGACGAACGCGGCGAGGAGAATGGCCGCGACCACCAGAGCGCCCCAGCTACCGGGCGCGGACCCACGAGTGCTCGGCTGCTTGCGCCAGCCCGTAGATCCCCGCCGCCAGGGCGAGCGTGACCGTGATCGCCCCCGGCGCGTCGAGCGGAGTGCGCCGGCGCTCACCCGTCTCGCGCAGCACGGCCGGCCCGACGACGAGCACCGCCACCGCGACGACCACGTTGACGAAGAAGGCCCAGCGCCAGCTGACCAGACCAGCGAGCAGGCCGCCGAGGATCGCCCCGGACGTGAACCCCGCCGCCATCAGAGCCCCGTTCAGGCCGAGCGCTCTGTCCCGCAGCGCCCCCTCCGCGAACGACGTGGTGATCAGGGACAGCGCCGCCGGAGCGACAGCGGCCGTGGCGACACCCTGCGCGACGCGGGCCGCCAGCAGCAGCCACGGCACGTCCGCGAGCCCGCCCACCAGGGACGCCGCGCCCAGCAGTGCGATCCCGGCCAGGAACTGCCGCCGTCGGCCGAACAGGTCGGCCGTGCGGCCGAAGAACAGCGTGAGGCCTGCCGCGCACACGGCGAAGGACGTGGCGATCCACTGCAGGTCGGGGAGCGCGAAGCCGACGTCGGCCCCGATCTGCGGGAGCGCCACGTTCAGGATCGAGAAATCCACCGCGAGGGTGAAGCTCGCCGTCAGCAGGACCGCCAGGGCGAGGCGCTCGCGCCTGGGGGAGGTGGGGACCGGTGCCGCGGTCTCTGCCGAGGTCGTCGAAGAGGAACTCATGCCGACGACGATCGCGAGAACCCGACGGGCGCAACCATTCCCCGGTGCTTCATACCCCTGAGAGGGGCACCCGGCCGGGCACGGGACAGGCGACACTGGAACCATGCCGAGCCACGTGCAACGACAGCCCGAGCGACCGGCGGGACGGGCGGCGACCAACGAGCTCGGTGACTTCCTGCGGACGCGGCGGGCCGCGGTCACCCCGGCCGACGTCGGCTTGGCCGCCTGGGGCGCGCGCCGCGTGCCCGGCCTGCGCCGGGAGGAGCTGGCGCAGCTCGCCGGCATCTCGGTGAACTACTACACGCGCCTGGAGCAGGGGCAGTCGGCCAACGCGGGGGACTCGATCATCGAGTCGCTCGCCCGGGCGCTCCGGCTCGACGACGACGAGCGGGCGCACCTCTTCGCGCTCGCCCGGCCCGCGCCCGCCCGACGACGCCGGGCGGCGCCTGCCGAGCGGCCCAGCGGGGGAGCCGTGCGCCTGCTGGAGTCGATGCCTGACGTCGCTGCCGTGCTGCTGGGGCGGCGCAACGACATCCTCGCCTGGAACCCCCTCGGGCACGCGCTGCTCGCCTCGCACCTGGACGCGGCGGCGCCGTCGGACCCCGCGGGCCGGCCCAACCAGATGCGCCTGCTGTTCCTGGACCCGCACACCCGTGAGCTGTACCGGCGCTGGGACGAGGAGGCGACGCTCGCCGTCGCCTCGCTCCGGTACACCGCGGTGCAGCACCGCGACGACCGGGCGCTGGCCGAGCTGATCGGCGAGCTCAGCATGAACAGCCCGGAGTTCGCGCCGTTGTGGGCGCGGCACGACGTCCGGCTGTGCTCCAGCGGCACCAAGCACCTGCACCACCCCGAGGTCGGGGACCTCGACCTCGGGTTCGAGGCGCTGCACCTGCCCGATACCGACGGGCAGCGGCTCCTCACCCACACGGCCGAGCCGGGATCGGGCTCGGCGGCGGCGCTCCGGCTGCTCGGCGCGCGGGTAGGGCTGTAACAAAGGTTGACAACCGGACGGGCTGGTTCAACGGATCACCATCACCATCGGCTGGGCCTGGTTGGCGCTGTTCGCGCTACGCACGCTCACGAGCCTGACCTGAGCGCTCGGCGACGCTTGGCTGCCCGCAACTGACCATGCACCTGCTGCCAGGCCGGCGCCCGGTCTGGCAGCAGGCGCATGGTCATCTCGCCGTGCGGTGGGCGACCGGCGTCGCGAACCAGAGCACGACGGCGGCGCCCGCCAGTGTCGCGCTGACGGCGAGCGGCGCGGCGATCCCGAGCGGTTCGATGGCGGCGCCGCCGAGCACCGGGCCGATGAGTGCGCCCAGATTCAGTGCGACGGCCGAGAATGCCCCGCCCATCGTGGGAGCGCCCTGGGCCGATGCCATGCTGCGCGCGATCAGTGTGCCGCCGACCGCGAACGACAGTGTGCCCTGCACCGGGGCGAGTGCCCATACGGCCACGGGGCTGGCCGCGAACGCGGCCCACAGGGCCCAGCCTCCGAGCAGGGCCGGGGCAGCGACCACGAGCACGAGCGGGCCGTGCGCGTCGGCCAGGCGGCCCGCGGCCGCGACGCCGGCGAAGGCGCCCAGCCCGAACAGCGCCAGGACGACCGGCACCATTGACGGGTCGAGCCCGGCGCCGTCCGTGACGATCGGCGCCAGGTAGGTGAACGCGCAGAATGTCGCGCCGTTCACCAGCACCCCGAGCACGAGGTATCGCAGCAGGCCGGGGGAGCGAAGCGAGCCGAGCTCGGTCCGAAGGTCCACCCGGGCGCGCGGTTCCACCCCGGCATCGGGCGCGCGAGGGCTGAGCCGCCCCGGCGTCAGGTAGACGACGGCGACCAGGGCGACCGCCGAGACCCCCGCGATCGCCCACAGCGCGGAGCGCCAGCCCCAGATCTCGCCCAGCAGCGCCCCGGCCGGGACGCCGGCGATGAGGGCGAGCGTCGTGCCGCCGAGGATCGCGGCCAGCGCCCGGGCCTGCTTGCCCGCCGGAACGATCAGGGTCACGGTCGAGAGGGCGACGGCGAGGAACCCGGCGTTGGCCACCGCAGCCACGAACCGTGTGACGAACAGGACGGCGAACTGGTCGGTCAGCGCACCGACCACGTGCGCGGCGACGAATACCAGCAGGCACGCGGACAGGGTCCAGCGCGGTGGTAGCCGGCGTCCGACCGCGGCCGTGAGCGGCGCGCCGACGACCATGCCGACCGCGAAGCCGGAGGTCAGGTAGCCGGCCTGGGCGATCGAGACACCGAGGCCGGTGGAGATGCCGGGCACGAGCCCGGCGAGGACAAATTCCGACGTGCCTTGCGCGAAGACCGCGACGGCGAGCACGTAGAGCAGGACAGGCATGAGCGACTCCGAAGAGAGAAAGGGAATGGGTAGGCCTGGGCGGCACTACGGGCCCTTCGGATGCGCGGACGGCGCCAGCTCACCGGCAAGTCTCGGGGGAGCGGGGGGACGAGGTCGGACCTCGGCGGTCTCTACAGGGGCATCTCGGGCTACCGGAGTACCGGCAGCCCGAACCTGGATGCTTCTGGAGACCTCACGCGGCGAAGTTAGCACGCACCGGCAGTGGGCGCCGCCACGCGACCTCCCGGTCGAGCTGCCCCGTGGAGCGGAACAGCTGTACCTGGTGGGCGTCGGGCAGGGCCGTGGCGAGCGAGTCCGTCGTCGTCGGCTCGAAGCCGAGCTTCTGCCAGAAGCCGCCCGACCGGCGGGAGAACAGCCAGGCCTGGCGCGCCCCGGCGTCGTCCCGCTCCAGCCACAGGCGGACAGCGGGCTCCGCCAGGGCGGCGACCGTCAGGTCGGCCGTGCGGAGGAACGCGGTCAGGTCGTCGAGGTCGTGGGAGGCGGCACGGCTGAGCACGCCCGGGAGCCTACCTGGGGTCCTAAGGCGCGTCGGTATCCACCGACGGCGTCGGGCTCGGCCCGTCGGTGCCCGCTGACGGCGCCGCTGTCGGCTCGCCGCATGCCTTCCAGATGAGCTCGCTGCGCAGGAGGTACTGCTCGCCCTGGTCCGACTCGGCCCACGTCTCCTCGGCGAGCGGCAGCCAGGTGGTCAGGTCGACGAGCAGATCGATCCGCGTCACGTCGCCGCCCACCACCAGCGCGTCCGCGGGAGTGATCCGGATCCGCGCGACCGTGTTCTGGTCCAGCTCCTCGGCGCCGAGCTCCTCGTGGAGCTGCCGGTCCGTGCCGTCGAGCGCGGACAGCTCGAGCAGAACGCCGACCGACGCCGCCTGCAGCACCGACAGGGGCTTCTGGTCGAGCGGGGTCTTCGGGGTGTCCACGGCCGACGGGTCGATGTGGTCGAAGCGGAGCGCCGAGTCGTCACCCAGGGTAGAGCGGGTCTGCACGCCGCAGGTCCGGCCCGCCATCGCCTGAACCGCGCGGGCGACCACGTCGGACGGCGTCAGCCCGATGGTCGGGGACGGCGATGCGTCGGAGGCTGACGTGCTCGGACCCGGTCGCCGAGCCCGGCAGGGCGCGGAGCACGGGCGGGCCCGCCAGGCTCACCGCGAGGACGGCCGCCGCGGCGGCCGCGAGACCCCAGGCGAGAACGGGCCTGCGGCGCGGGACGGACGGGACGCGCCGGGCCTCGGACCCGGCTTCGTTCAGCAGGATCTCGACGCCCTCGGCCTCGGCCCAGCCCTCCTGCGAGTCACCCGTCGCCGGACCTCGGGCGCGGGCCCGCGACTCGGCGTACACCCGTGCCAGGTCGATCTCGGGATCGACCCCGTGCAGGGCGCGGCGGGCGCGGGTCAGCTCGTCGTCGTGCACGTCAGGCTCCTTCCTCGGTCAGCTGTTCGTAGGCCGCGCGCAGCCGCCGCCGTGCCCGGTGCACCCGCGTGGCTGCGACCGCCGTCGGGCAGCCCAGGACCTGGGCGACCTCGGCCGTGGACAGCTCGGCCGCCGCGAGGAGGGCGATCACCTCGCGGTCCGCGGGGCGCAGCAGCGCCAGCGCGCGGTGAAGCTCGTCGAGCTCACCGATCAGGCGCACTTCGTCGTTGCTCGCCGGGGCCGGGTGCGTGCGCACCCGCTCGGCCAGCGCCGTCCGCCGGTGCTGAGCGCGCACCTGGTTCGCCATCACCCGGCGCGCCACGCCCAGGAGCCAGGCGCGCGGGTTGTCCGGCAGCTCGCCCTTGCGCCACACGATCGCGAAGACCTCGGCCACCACGTCGTCCGCCTCGGCCGCGGGAAGCCGGGCGCGGGCGTAGCGGTAGACGCCGCGCGCGTGCGCCGCGAAGAGCTCCTCCGTGTGCGCGGGCGTGAGCGGACCCGGAACGAGGCGGTGCGACTCGGTGTTCGTGGCCAGGGTGTACTCCGGGGGCGAAGAGACATGCTTTCGACACAGTGTGTCCGGCAGCGGACCGCCCATTACACGTCCTGGGTGTTGTCCACGTCACATCGCGCCGCCGTCATCACCGCCCGGCAGACGCACACGAATGCTGGTGTGACCACCTTCTTCGCCCGCACGCCCCGGCCGGGAACGGTTGCGGTTGTCCTCGCCACGACGCTGCTCGCCACCGGATGCGCCTCCGACGCCGCACCCGCCACCTACCCGGGGCCACCCGCGGCGGGGACGACGCCGGAGGCGCCCGCGGAGCAGCCAGGCGTCGCGGAGCGGGGCGTCGAGAAGCCAGCTGCCGAGAAGCCAACTGCCGAGAAGCCAGGTGCCGAGAAGCCGAACGCCGACGAGCCCGCCCCCGCGAAGCCGGACATCGACCTGACGGCGCACTCGGCCACCGATCCCGCGAGCCCTTGGGTGGTCGTCAACAAGCGCACGCCGATCGACCCGGTCGACCACGAGCCCGAGCTCACCACGGTGCGCGGCTACCTCGTCCGCCCCGACGCGGCCCCCGACCTCACCGCCCTCCTCGAGGCGGCCGACGCCGACGGCGTGCACCTGACGCTGCGCAGCGCCTACCGCGGTTACCCGAAGCAGGCCGAGGTCTACGCCGGATGGGTGGCGCAGCTCGGCGCCGCGGAGGCGGACGAGGTGTCGGCCCGTCCGGGGTACAGCGAGCACCAGACGGGTCTCGCGGTGGACGTGGGCAGCACGACCCGGCCGGAGTGCGACCTCGACCCGTGCTTCGGCGAGACGGTGGAGGGCCGCTGGGTCGCCGAGCACGCCGACGCGTTCGGCTTCCTCGTCAGGTACACGCCCGAGAACGCGGCAGTCACCGGCTACGGACCCGAGTCCTGGCACCTGCGCTGGGTGGGTCGCGACCTGGCGGAGTACATGCGGGGCACGGGTGTCACTACCCTCGAGGAGCTCTTCGACGTTCCGGGCGGGGGATACGCCCGCTGACGCCGAGCGTCCGCTGACCCCGCGCAGCACGGTTTCGCGGCGGCAACGCCGGGGCTTGACCTTGTCCCTGCGGCAACCTTGCACGCTGCGGTCATGACCACAGATACAGCGATCGAGGTCGTCGGGCTGCACAAGGCCTTCGGCGACCACCACGTGCTCGACGGCGTCGATCTCGCCGTCCCCGCCGGCTCCGTGTACGCCCTCCTCGGGCCCAACGGCGCTGGCAAGACCACCATGGTGAACATCCTGTCCACGCTCCTGACGGCCGACGCCGGCCGGCTGCGCGTCGCCGGCCACGACGTGCGCCGCGAGCCGTCCCGCGTCCGGGCGACGATCGGCGTCACCGGTCAGTTCTCGGCGATCGACATGTTCCTCACCGGCCGGGAGAACCTGCGGCTCATGGCCGACCTGGCCCACCTCGACCGGGCGAGCACCGCCCGGGACGTCGCCGCGCTGCTGGAGCGGTTCGACCTGTCCGACGCCGCCGACCGGCGCACCCTTACCTGGTCCGGCGGCATGCAGCGCCGGCTGGACCTGGCGATGACGCTCATCACCCGGCCGCGGCTGATCTTCCTCGACGAGCCGACCACGGGGCTCGACCCGCGGAGCCGCCGCGAGGTCTGGCAGGTGGTCCGGGAGCAGGTGGCCGACGGCGTCACCGTGCTCTTGACCACCCAGTACCTGGAGGAGGCCGACGCCCTGGCCGACCGGGTAGGCGTGCTCGACGCCGGAAAGCTCGTCGCGGAGGGAACGCCGGCCGAGCTCAAGGCGCAGGTCCCCGGCGACAGCACCAGCCTCGACGACGTGTTCCTGGCGCTCACCGGCCACACCGCCGTCGCCGCCGTCGATACGGACGCCACCACCCAGGAGGTGACCGCACGATGAGCACCACGTACGTCGTCCGCGACTCGATGACCATGCTCCGCCGCAACCTGCGGCACCTGAGCCGGTACCCGTCGCTGGCCCTCATGCTGATCGCCATCCCGATCGGGTCCCTGCTGCTGTTCGTCTACGTGTTCGGCGGCACTCTCGGCGCGGGGCTCCCGGTCGACGGCGGAGGCAGCCGCGCCGACTACCTCAACTACCTGGTGCCCGGCATCTGGATCATGACCGTGTCCAGCGTCGCGAACGGGACGGCCGTCGCCGTCGCCATCGACCAGACCGGCGGGATGTTCGCCCGGTTCCGGACCATGGACATCGCCCGCGTCTCGGTGCTGACCGGGCACGTGCTCGGCGCGGTGATCCGGACCGTGCTCGCGTTGTCGGTGATGATCGCCTTCGCGGTCCTGCTCGGGTTCCGGTCCGACGCCGGAGTCGCCGGCTGGCTCGGCGCCGCCGGGCTGGCGCTGCTCCTGGCGTTCTCGTTCACCTGGCTGACCGTCGCGATGGGTCTGGCAGCGGGCAGCATCGAGACGGCGAGCAACACCCCGCTGGTCCTGATGGTGCTGCCGGTCGTGAGCAGCGGCTTCGTCCCCACGGAGCAGATGCCCGCCGGGCTGCGGCAGTTCGCCGAGTACCAGCCGTTCACGCCGATGATCGAGACGCTCCGCGCGCTGACCTCGGGCACGTCGGTCGGGTCCTCGGGCTGGCTCGCGATCGGCTGGTGCGTGGTGATCGGCCTGGCCGGTTACCTGTGGTCCCGCCGCGAGTTCGCCAAGGTTCCGACCCGATAGGCGGACGAACTACCAGAGGGGAGACTTGGGCCATGCTGACGATCGGGCAGCTCGCGTCCTACGCGGGGGTGACGGCGCGCGCCGTCCGGCACTACCACGCCAAGGGCCTGCTGCCGGAACCCGAACGCGACCACTCGGGCTACCGGCGGTACGACGCGCAGGCCGTCGTGGACCTGATCCGGATCAGGATCCTGGCCGACGCCGGCGTGCCCCTGGCGCGGGTCCAGGAGCTCCTGCATGCCGACGAGCAGGAGTTCGCGGCAGCCGTCGCCGAGATCGACGCCAGGCTCCGGGCCGAGATCGAGGAGCGGGAACGGCATCGCGAGCGCATCGCCCGGCTCGCCGCGGGCGACAGCCTGGCCCTGCCGCCGGGGGGTGCAGCCTACCTCGACCGATGGCGGGAGCTCGGCGTCCCCGACCAGATCGTCAAGATCGAGCGGGACAGCTGGATCCTCTCCCTCGCGGTGTACTCGCCGGAGCAGATCGCCGGGGCGATGGCGCTGAAGGGCCGGCTGCTCGACGATCCGGAGTTCGTCGGCCTCCTCCGGTCGCTCAGCGAGGCGGTCGGCTGGGGGCCTGACGACCCCCGGGTGGCCGGCCTGGCCGACCAGGTGGCGGCCGTTCTCGACCACCACGCCGAGTGGGGCGACGACGCGGCGGGCGAGATGGAGGCGGGGCTCATCGAGCTCTTCGACTCGCTCGCCCTCGACTCCCTGCCCGCCGGCCGCCGCCTGGAGTCGCTGCTCGAGGAGCGCGGCTGGTCGGGCTGGACCCGGCAGGAGCGGGTCGACCGGGAGCCGGGGCGTCAGAACGGCAGCCAGACGACGGCGGCCAGCGCACCCAGGTAGAGGGCCTGCTCCACGAGGCGCCGTCCGATCGGCGTGGCCGGCTCGCCGCCGAACAGGACGCCGCGGCGCGCGGCCGATATGTTGGCCGGCGTCATGGCGATCGTGAGCAGCCCCAGGCAGAACGCCGCGGCCGGCGCCGTCGCGGGGACGAGCAGGCCGATCGCGCCGGCAAGCTCGAGGATCCCCGTGCCCGCTACGAGGAGGTCGGGGCGCGGCAGGTTCGGCGGCACCATGCGTTCGAGGTCCTGGCGCACGCGGGGGATCAGCCGGCCGGAGGCGGCCAGGAGGTAGACGGCGGCGAGGCCGACCCGGGCGGCGTCGTGCCAGGAGTCGAGGGCCGGGACCGCGACGAGGCCGAGCAGGCGCGCGACGGCCGCTACCCCGAGCAGGAGGACGGGTAGCGGGACGGGCATGATGGATCCGATCTTGACGGCGACAAGTTCGAGCGACACTCCACCACTCGCAGTGCTATCTTGTCAATGGAAAGATCGATCTGGGAAAGTCGGCTGGAAGATCAGGACGGAAGATCAGGAGCGGCATGAGCTACCACCACGGAGACCTGCGCCGGGCGATGACCGCGGCCGCCGCGACGGCGGTCGCAGAGCAGGGTCCGGCGGGCCTGAGCCTGCGCGAGCTGGCCAGGCTCGCGGGCGTGTCCCATGCGGCGCCGGCCCACCACTTCGGCGACAAGGCGGGCGTGCTCACGGCGGTGGCGACCGAGGGCTTCACGCTGCTCGCGGCCGCCCTGGGCGAGGCAGGGGACGACCTGCTCGCAGCCGGCGTCGCCTACGTCCGGTTCGCCGTCGACCACCCGGGGCACTTCGCCGTCATGTTCGACCGCAGCCTCCTGCACGGCGAAGACGCCGACCTGCGCGCGGCCGAGCAGGAGGCCTCCGACGCGCTCACGGGACTGACATCCGACGCTGACGCGGCCCGCGCCGCCTGGTCGGTGGCGCACGGCTTCGCGAGCCTGTGGCTCTCCGGCGCCATCTCCGGGCCCGACGTCGTCGCGGCGGCCGAGCCGGTGCTGCGCCGCGTGGCGCCGGCCGCCGGTTGACCCTGCGGTCAGCTGGCGCCGGCTGCCGGCTGCCGGCTGGTCACGCGGTCGCTGCCGCCGGCCGTCGGTTGACCATGCGGTTGCTGCCAAGAAGCCGCCCTGTGCCGCAGTAACCGCATGGTCAACCGATCGCGGGTGTGGCGGTCGGGGCCGGCTCGGACGGCATCGTCGCGGTCAGGCGGGTTCCGGCGGCGTGGGCGCCGCCAGGCGGCTCCGGTCGCGGCCCTGCGGGGCGCCGAAGAGTCGGCGGTACTCCCGGTTGAACTGCGCCGCGCTCTCGTAGCCGACAGCGAACGCGGTCTGCGTGACGCTCGAGTCCTGCGACGCGAGCATCTGGCGCGCCGTGACCAGCCGGAGCTGCTTCTGGAACTGGAGCGGGCTCGACCCGGTCACGGCGTGGAACGTGCGGTGGAACGCGGAGACGCTCAGGCCTGCGCGCCGGGCGAGGTCCTCAGATGACGGCGCAGCTCGTCGAGCGCACCGCCCTGGGGCGGCTCGGCGAGCCCGACGACGCCGGGTCCGTCATCGCATTCCTCCTGTCCGACGGTGGGCGCTGGATCACCGCGCAGGACGTCGAGGTCACGGGCGGTTTCACCCTGTAGTCTGCGGCGCGCGGGAGGTGGTTGGCGTCACGGTCAGGCTCGGCGCAAGCCTCTGACCTGGGACAAGAGGGCTCACCCTCCAAATGGATAGTTCCAAAATGTCCTAGTATCAGGGATGATGGGTCCAGCCGCCTATCACGAGGGGAATATCGTGACCGCGACCGCCTCCGGGGCCACCGCAGCACTGTCCGACACGCCGACGTCCACACCCGCGCTCGTCGCCTGCGACGTCGAGGGAACGCTCGTCCGTGCCGGCCGCCGGGCTACGCCCGCGGTGCTCGACGCCATCGCGGACGTCCACGCCGCCGGGCACCACCTGGTGATCGCCACGGGCGGGTCCCTGGCCGGCGCGGTGCAGGTCGTCCGGCGGCTGGGGATCCGCGAGGGCTGGGTGGTCGCGGCGAACGGGGCGGTGACCGCACGCCTGGACGCCAACGGGTACACCATCGTCGAGGTGACGCCGGTGGCCGCCGAGCCCGTGTGCCGGCTGGTGGCCAGGATCCGGCCGGACCTGCGGCTCGCCGCCGAGGTGGTCGGCACCGGGTACCGCGTCACCATGCGGTTCCCCGAGCGGCAGCTCGACGGGCAGCAGGAGGTGCTGCGCGAGATCGCGGATATCTGGGCGCGGCCCACCCCGCGCCTGGTCGTGTACGGGCAGTGGGCCCAGCGGCTCACGCCGGCGCTGCGCGCGTCGGGGGTCACGGCGATCCCCGCGCGCGTCGACTGGGTGGACGTCACCGCCCCCGGCGTCAGCAAGGCGACCGCGCTGGAGAGCATCCGCGTCGAGCTGGGAGTCGCGTCGTCCCGCACCGTGGCCATCGGCGACGGGGAAAACGATCTCGAGATGCTCGCCTGGGCGGCCGTGTCGATCGCCATGGGCCAGGCGCCCGACGCCGTCCGCGCCGTCGCGGACCGGGTCACCGGCACCATCGACGAGGACGGCGCCGCCGGCGCGCTCCTCGACGCGCTGCTCCTGCCGACAGCCTGACCCTTGACCGCTGACGAGACGCGACGGCTGGTAGCGCGCGGGCGCCGACGGCGTCAGGCGATGACCTGGACCGGGCAGCGGGCGGCACCGGAGCGGGCGATGCGAGCGTCGGCGGTGACCAGGGTGCAGGCGTGGGACTCGGCAGCCGCGACGTAGGCGGCGTCGTAGGCACTCAGCGATGATCGCAGCTCCCACATACGCGGCAGCAGGGGAGCCGTCGGGGTGCTGCCGACGACCATCCGGGCCAAGGTCGAGGTGGCGCGCTCGGCATGCGCGTCGTCCAGCTTCTTGCCGAGCCACAGGCCGTGGATCGCGCTGAACACCTCGGTGTGCCAGTGCTCGGGCACTATCCATGCCGGGTCTGCCTCCAGCACGGTCCGGGCCGTCTTGGCACGGGTATCCGCGGCCGGATCGGCGAACAGCAGTGCGGCGGCCGAGGCGTCGACGACGAT
This sequence comes from uncultured Actinomycetota bacterium, assembly GCA_963850545.1. Classification (GTDB taxonomy): domain Bacteria; phylum Actinomycetota; class Actinomycetes; order Actinomycetales; family Cellulomonadaceae; genus Promicromonospora. Next base: position 1,056,600 of record CAWKLP010000001.1, read on the forward strand.
CATGCGGCGCCCGGGCGCTCGGACCGTGCCGTGTCCAGCGCGGACAGCACATCGTCACCGGTCACCCCGGTGCCTGTGGTCCAGTTGTCCAGCTCGGCCAGGATGGCTCGGTTCTGCGTGAACGAGGCTTCACGGACCACGACACCCAGGAGAAACCCCTGGAGCGACTGTCCGGCCTCGCGCGCGCGCTCGACCAGGGCATCTCGCACGTCATCGGGGACATCACGAATCTGCAAAGCAACCATGCATGCATTTTACATGCAGGCGACAGGGTGTGCGAGTGGATGCGCGGCACGGGCCTCCTCGTCCACCATCCCGAGCGTCCGGCTAGCCTGCCCGGATGGAACTGGTGCGGTTGAGCGACGGCGCCCGGCTCGCGACCTGGCGGGCGGGCGCCGTCGACGAGCCGGGGGATCCCGTGGTGCTGGTGCACGGCGGGCCCGGGCTGTGGGACTACCTGGAGCCGCTGGGCGACCTGATCGGCGCGGGCCGGACGGTGTACCGGTACGACCAGCGTGACTGCGGCCGGTCACTCCCGGCGGACGGGCCGGAGCGGGCGGGCCAGTCCATGGCGCGCAGCGTCCAGGACCTGGAGGAGCTCCGTGCCCACTGGGGTGCCGACCGCCTGGCCCTGGTCGGCCACTCGTTCGGCGCGACCCTCGCGCTGGCCTATGCCGGGACCCATCCCGGCCGGGCGGCCGTCGTCGGATACCTCAGCGGCGTCGGCATCGGCGACTGGCGTACCCCGAACCGCGCGGCGTTGGCCCGCCTCCAGGCGACGTACGCCGCGCGGCTGGACGAGCTCTCCGCGAAGGACCGCACCCGGGGCCGCACCTGGGACGAAGAGGTCGAGTGGCGCCGCCTCACGTGGGCCTCCGACTACGCGGACCCGGCAGCGGGCTTCGATCTGGCGCGCCCCATGGCCGAGACGCGGCTGCCGATCAACTGGGCGGCCAACTCCGCGCTCAGGTTCTCCGACGACGACGTGCTCCCATGGGCCCAGGCCGTCACCTGCCCCGTCGCGATAATGCACGGCGCCGCCGACCCCCGACCGGCCGCCAACGTCGTGGCGCTCGCGGCCCACCTGCCTCGGGCGCGGGTGCGGATCATCGCGGGCGCGGGCCACCTGCCGTGGGTCGAACGACCTGCCGAGACGGGCGCTGCGCTGCGGGAGGTCCTGGCGCTCGCGGCGCTGTAGTCGGCTGGCCGACGGGCTACCTCAGGTCGGCACCTTGCCGAGACGCCGGGCTCGCCGCGCCGGTCCGGCGATGCTGGGTCAGGATGACCGCATGGTGCACGCTCACTCGCACGGCGCCGTGTCGCCGTCGTCCCCACCCCAGCCCGCGCCCACCACTCCCCGCACGACGTTTCTCCTGGTCGTAAGCCTTGTTTCCGCTCTCCTCCTGACCCTCGTCGGACTCTGGCTGCTGTGGCCCAGCAGCAGTGACGTGCCCGACCGGGTGCCGGCCCGGGCGGCGGGCACATCGTTCGTCGACGTCACGGTCGCCGGCCCCGCCGACCCGGCCACCGGGAGCATCCCCGTCGAGCTCCCGAACGGCGAGTCGTCCAGCATGCAGTCGCCCGGCCCGTCGGTCCCGCTCGCCGAGGGGGACCGCATCACCGCCGTCGACATCTCCCAGGTCTCGCAGGCCGGCGTCGCCCCGCTCGTGTTCATGGACTTCCAGCGCGACCTGCCGATCGGGCTGCTCGCCGTCGCCTACGCCGCCGTCGTGCTGCTGGTCGCGCGCTGGCGCGGGCTGGCCGCCATGGCCGGGCTCGGGCTCGCGTTCGCCGTGCTCCTGAGCTTCACGATGCCCGCCCTCCTGGCGGGGGAGTCCGCGATCGGCGTGGCGCTGGTGACGTCGTCCCTGGTCATGTTCGTGACGTTGTATCTGGCGCACGGGCTGTCCGCGCGCACCTCGACCGCCCTGCTCGGCACGCTGGTCGGGCTCGCGCTGACGGCGGGGATCGCGGCCTGGGCCTCGGGGGCCGCGCAGATCACTGGCACCACCTCCGATGCGTCGGCGTTCCTGCCGTCCAGCGCGCCCGGCGCCGACCTGCGCGGGATCGCGCTGTGCGGCATCGTGCTGGCCGGTATGGGCGTGCTGAACGACGTGACGATCACCCAGGCCTCGGCCGTGTGGGAGCTGCGGGGGGTCGCGCCGACGGCGACGCGCGCCGAGCTGTTCACGCGTGCCATGCGGATCGGGCGCGACCACATCGCCTCGACCGTCTACACGATCGCCTTCGCCTACGTCGGCGCCGCCCTGCCGCTGCTGATGATGGTCTGGCTCGTGGACCAGCCGCCGACCGCCGCCCTCACCTCCGGCGAGATCGCCGAGGAGGTGGTGCGTACTCTCGTCGGATCGATCGGGCTCGTGCTCGCCATCCCGATCACTACCTGGATCGCGACGCTCACCGTTCCGGGGCCTGCGACGGACCCGGCGCCGGGCGCTACGACATCGGACCCGGCCTCGGACCCGGAGCTGATGGCGCCGGTGTCGGAGGCGTGGGCTGCTGAGGCGCGGGCTTCCGGGGCGTCGGGGACGTAGCGGGCGGGGGCGGCGTCGGCATGTTTTGCGGTCGGGGGTGGTTACTCGTGCGGGACGGCGGACGCAGTCCCGGGAATCGGAAGGACGCATCATGCGCGCAGTAGTTTTCGACCAGTTCGGCGGCCCGGAGGTTCTGCACCTCGGGGAGGTCCCGGAGCCGGAGGCCGGCCCCGGGCAGGTCCGTGTCCGGGTCGAGGCCGTGGGGCTGAACGCCTTCGACGGGAAGGTCCGGTCCGGCGCCATGGAGGCCGTGTTCCCGACGCGGCTCCCGGCGGTTCCCGGGCTGGAGGTCGCGGGTGTCGTGGACCAGGTGGGGGCCGACGTCGTCGGGGTCGCCGAGGGTGACCGGGTCACCGGCTGGACCAGCAGGGGCGCCGCGGAGCTCGCCCTGCTGAACCTCTGGGCGCCGGTTCCCGACGGGCTCGACGTCGTCCAAGCGGCCGCGCTGCCCGTGGTGGGCGAGGCCGCGCGGCGCGCGCTGCGCATCCTCGACCCGAAGCCGGGGGAGACCCTGCTGGTGCACGGTGCGAGCGGCGGCATCGGCGGGCTCGTGACCCAGCTCGCGGTCGCGGCGGGCGTGACCGTCATCGGTACGGCGTCGGCGGCGAACCAGGAGCGGGTCGCCGCGCACGGGGCGACCGCGACGACCTACGGTGCGGGGCTCGTCGACCGGGTCCGCGCGCTGACGCCAACCGTCGACGCCGTGCTCGACACGTCGGGCAGCGGCGTCCTCCCGGACAGCATCGAGCTGCGGGGCGGCACCGACCGCGTGCTGACCCTCACCGACCCGGCCGCCCACGGGCTGGGCGTCGAGTTCAACGAGCGGTCCGAGCCCTCGGCCGAGGAGCTCGCCGAGATCGTGGACCTCGTCGCCCGCGGCGAGGTGTCGGTGCCGGTCGCCAAGGTGCTGCCGCTGGCGGAGGCGGCGCGAGGGCAGAGCCTGGTCGACGGCGGCCGCTCCGGCGGCAAGGTAGTCCTCGTGCCGTGACGGGCTCTCCGAAGTCCGTTTCTACCAAGTCGTTGACGGTTATCCGGGGGGATGCACGACCGTGGCCGGCTGCGATGCCCGAAAGGACACCGCAGCCGGCCATTGCGGCTATCAATCTGTACCGTTGTCGAGACAGAAGTCTGTCTGCTCCTGGTCGACAGTTGTGCAGAGAGTTATCCCCCAAGGAACCGTGAACTCGCCCACGTCGCCCGCTGCATCGAAGGAGATGTCCAACTCGTCGGTAAGCACGGATCGATCGTCCTGGGCGACGACCTCCACGAGTAGTTCTGTAACGTTGGAACTCGAGTCACAACTACTACGCACGGCCCTGTCTGCGGAATCTAGGCCAAGGTCCTTGAGTGCGCACGGCCTGCGGGCGATGCGCTGGTCCAAGGACGCGACGACGCTGCGGATCCTGGCCCTGGACGCTGGGATCAGCAGCGCGACCGCCTATCGCTACCTGCACGAAGCGATGGACGTGATCGGCGAGAAGGCGCCGACGCTCCCGCACGTCCGGGAGCACGCCACGGCCCAGGACTGGCCGTTCCTCTGCCTGGACGGCACGCTGATCCCCACCACGCAGATCGCCGCCCGCGGGACGGGGGCAGCGGACCTTGGGGTCGGGAAAGCACGCTCAGCACGGCGGGAACCTCCAGGTCCTGACCGGACCGGGCGGCTACCCCAGGGACGGGACCCGCCTCGCCGTGGCGCGCCGGCGCGGTCAACGACACCGTCACCGCCCGGACCCACGTCCTGCCCGGGCTGTATCCCGCCGCTGCCGCGGGACTGCCCACCCTGTGCGACAAGGGCTACGAGGGCGCCTGGCGGCCCGCATCTGCGAGCTCGACACCCAGCTCAAAGAGAACAACACCACCCTGCGGACCCTGGTCACCGAGCACGCCCCTGACCTGCTCGAGGAACCGGGGATCGGTCCGTACACGGCCGCCGTGATCCTGGCCGCCTGGTCCCACCCCGGCAGGGTCCGCTCCGAAGCCGCGTTCGCCCGCCTGGCCGGCACCGCACCGATCCCAGCCTCCTCTGGCAACCGCAGCGACCATCACCGTCTCGACCGCGGCGGCGACCGACGACTGAACAAGGCATTGCACATCGCGGCCCTCGTCCGCATGCGCACCCACGACGAAACCCGCAACTACCTGCAGAAACGCACTACCCAGGGCAAGACCACCCGCGAGATCCGACGCCAGCTCAAGCGCTACCTCACCCGCAAGATCTTCAAGCTACTGACCAGGACAAACGCCCTCGCCGTCCCAGCTTGACGAACATAGAAGCGTCTTAGGCTCGTGGCCGATCCCCGTGAGCTTGTTCTGGACGGTGTACGCGGTCACGATGACGCCTGAACCTTCGCGTGCTGCTACCCCTGTGATCTCCCCAGACGCCGCATTGTCGACGCACAGCATCACTGTGCCGAACGAATGATGTTCACCAGGAGCCACGTTTCTGGTACCGACCATGACTGAACTCGCAGCGTCTTCGCCGGGCATCCTTACACGGGCTCCCTGCGTGCCCTGGAGAGGTCCGCAGCCGCATAGTGTGGTCGCGAGCACCGCGATACCTGCCATCGACCGCACGAACATTTGACCCTTCACGATGGCTGCGTCCATACCCTTGCCGAACCGACGTATCCGAGCGAAGAATTGGCCCAGCACAACTTCGCAGTCCCTTCCCATACCCACTTCAGGGTCGTCGAAGAACTCCAGCCAGACTGCGCGGACACTTTGACCTGAGTTAGATCGACACCGGTCGAATAGGTCACGTTCTTTCCGTTGTTCTTCGTGAAGTGGTCCCCGTTGTAGAACGTCCTACAGTACGGAAGGCTCGCGGCGGGGACAACAACGTAGTCGGGAAGGAGTTCCTGAATGTTGTTGGGCCTCCAGAACTGTCAGTCACGTCCGAGCTCGGAGTGACGCCCGAAGCTGTCGTCACACCGACCGTCATGGATAGAGAGGGGGATAGCACGCCCACTGCTACGTGGGCTCTTCTAGCAACGTGCACGCCAGCTCCTTCGTCAGAGGATCACGACGCTCGCAATTGTTGCGTTTCCATCCGCGGTGCAAGGAAACACCGCAAAGGTAGCGTTTGCGTATCTACTCTGCCGTGGCAAGTAGTGGGTGAATTTGCGCGACCTCGATCTGCGAGGGAGGCTGGCTGGTCCTCGGCCCCGATTCGGCAAATCCAGACCGTCTTGCGTTTCGCAGCTGTTGCCCGAGATGGCGTGGGCGCAGAGCCTGGTCGACGGCGGCCGCTCCGGCGGCAAGGTAGTCCTCGTGCCGTGACGCTCGTCCAGCGGTTCCGCGACCGTTGGTGGCGGCCCTGTGGTCGCGCGGGGACCGTGCCGCGCCCTGCGTCCTGGCACTAGGGTTACCGGACGTTTATGGACAATGCGGAAAGTTGGCTTCGGAATGGTGCGCGGTGCGTTGGTTGTTCTGCCCGACGCGGAGATCGACGACGATCTGCTGCAGGTGCTTGCCGATCAGACGGGACACCGGTTCGTCTACGAGGGCAGCGGAGGGTTCGGCGTCGGGCTGCTGGCCACGGTGTACCAGGACGAGGGCGGCAGCCGGCTGATCGAGGCCGACGTGATAGACGCCCCCGTCAAGGCCGTGCTGGTCTACAGCGATTCGGCCGAGACGGCGGGGGAGATCCGGCAAGTGGTCGGCGATCACCTGGGCGGGTGGAGCGAGCAGATGCTCCACGCCCAGATCGAGACTGGCGGTCTGGAGTCGGATCCTGGGCTGCTCGTCGCGCTCGCGCTGTCCAGCGCTGGGGTGCCGCTCGACGAGACCGTCGACCTGGTCAACGCGGCCACCGAGCACGAGGACGACACCGTGGCCGAGTGGGCCTCGTTTGCCGTTCGAGTGTGGAACGACCTGCAGGATCCGCCGATCGTGATCAAGGACAAGGTGAGTGACCTCGCCCCGGTCCTACGCACTGCCGGCCCGGTCGACGGCGGTGGAAGATGGCGCCGAGATGTGGATCACGGCCAAGCCTGGGTTCGCTGGGCGGGAGCTCCCCCAGGGGGCGGTCTGGCTGCGGGCGGGCGACTACGGAAAGCGCGTCTTCGACACGGTGACTTGGGACGGGGACTGGCGGCTGGAGGTGATCCCGCGCGGAGGGGACGACGACCGCGGCTGGGAGGAGACGATCGTGATCACGGAGGACCAGCGGACCGCTATGCACCTGGTTCGCCATCCGGCGCTCGACGCCGACCACGTCGTCGTGCACGGCGCCGACACCGCCGGTGCGGTGGCCGCGCTCCGTGCGGCGGGCGAGTTCACGGTCGTCGACGGACTGCCAGCTCCCTGAACGCCGGGACCACGAACGGTGCGAGCGTGAGGACGAGCATGATCGTGCCCACGCAAGTCAGCGCGATGCGGACGCCGACCTGGTCAGTCAGGAGCCCGGCGAGCACCGGGCCCAGCGGGAGCCCGACCCAGGCTGACGCCTTCACGGCGCCGAGCACCCGCGGCATGATCGAACGAGGGATCTGCTCGTACTGCACGGCACCGACTATCGGGTTGATGCTGCCCATGGCCACGCCGCAACAGGCTGCCAGGACGGTCGCCGGGACGGTCCCGTGGGCCAGCGCGAGACCGAAGTAGAGCGGCGATCCGCCGACGAGGAATCCGACCGAGTACAGCAGCCACCGGTTGGACCGAGGCGCGATCCACGCTGCGGCCACGTTCCCGGCGAGGGCGCCGATACCGAATCCGGCGGCCACGGTGCCGACGGCGGCGACCGGGAGCGCTTCGGCGACCGCCCACGACGGCAGCAGCACGCTCGCGAAGCCGGAGCTGACCAGGTTGGTCAGAGCAATCATGACGACGAGTGCACGCAGTACCGGGTTACGGGCGACGAACGTGATCCCGGTGGCGAGCCGGCGCAGGTACGGTTCGGGGCTCACCGTGCCGCGGTCGGGCGCGCCGGCTCCGGGCGGGACCAGCAGCCCGACCAGCGTGGCTGCGACAAGGAAGCCGCAGCTTCCTACGACGAGCACCATCCGTGCCGAGTAGAAGGTCAGCAGGACGGCGGCGGCCGGCGCCCCCAGAAGGTGACCCGCCTGGGTTGCTGAGGCGTGCAGGCCCGCGGCCCGTTCCAGCGGCGTCGTCGCCAGCTCGGCCGTGCCGGGTACGAGCGGGGCGCTTCTTCAGTCGGCGACTCCGCGCAGCAGCCCGACCACGGCCACGACCACCACCAGAGGGCCGTACCCGAGGTGCCCGGCGAGGTGGAGCCCCGGAACCGTGAGCAGCGCCAGGCCCGCGAGCAGATTGGCGCTCCAGCTGGCCCGTCGCGGACCAAAGCGTTCCACCCAGGGGCCCGCGACCGCCTGCATCACTACGTAGGGCGCCATCTCGGCGAACACGACCAGCCCTGTGCTCGCGGCGCTGCCCGTGGTGCTCAGCACCAGCCAGGGGATCGCGATGGCCGAGACCGCGGTGCAGGTCACCGACACCAGGTAGGCGACAAGGACGGCCGCGAGCGGGGCCCGGCGTCGCGCGGCCGTTCCGTCGCGCTGCCCGACGGCGGTCACCGCACCTCTTCCTCTGCGGTGCTCGACGACGTCGGGCCCTGCGGGTCGGGCAGCAGCTGGTACTGGAACACCGCGCGCTCGCGGCCCTCGCCGCGTTCGTCAGGACCGCCGGAGCCGCGAGCGCGGCCCGCCTGGTCGCGGCGGTATCCCGCGACGAGGTTCTGGATCTGCTCCGACAGCTCTCGAGCCTCGTCGTGGGTCAGGCTCAGGGACTTCTCACCCAGCTGCCACGGCAGGTCAGGAAGCTGGTCGCGACGGTCGGGCAGAGAGCCGATGTACGACAGGGCCCTCTCGTACGCGATCTGCATGACGATGCGTAGGTACTGCTCCGCCATCTCGAGCTGCTCGGGGTCGCCGAGCTGCTCGGGAACCCGGAACGAGAACACGGTCCCTTCGCGCTGAGCCTTCCACCACCGGTCACGCCGGTTGCCCCGCTCGGTGTCCTCGACCACCAGTCCGGCCTTCGCCAGGATGCGCAGGTGATTGCTGGTCACGCCGCTGGAGTGGCCGACCCGCTCTGCCAGCCCGCTGGCGGTGGCGGGGCCGTCCTCGCGTAGCAGGCGCAGCAGCGACATCCGGATCGGGTGTGCCATTGCCGAGACGTTGACCGGTGTGAGCAGGTCATAGCGCTCCGGATCGAACCACGGCGGAGGCCAGGGAGAGTTCGGCATCCCGCCACCCCAGAACTGCCAACTGATTTTGCAAAATGGTTCTGCAATGCGCCCCGAGTCGCCCCGAGTCGCGGCGAGTCGCGGCGAGTCGCGGCGGGTCGCGGCGGGTCGCGGCGGCCATGCGGGTGGGATGAGCGGCGTCCGGGTCCAGCGGCCGGCCTCTTCTAGCGGCCGGCCTCGCTGACCAGGCTCTCGACCTCCGCGGTCAGCAGGCTGCCGCCGTCGAGCCCCATGGTCTCGAAGGCGCCCACGATCTCCAAGGACACGAGGCCGTGCACGCGGTACCAGGTGGACAGGGCGAGCCGGAGCGCCGGATGCCCGGTCCCCGCCGCGGCGCCGAGGGAACTGCCCCAGTGCGACAGGTCCTCGTCGAGACCGGAACCGCCGGCGGGTCCGGACCCGCCGGCCCTCGCGTCGGATGCCGCGGCGCCCACCGACGCACTATCCGCGCCGTCGGCCGGCGCTATCGCCTGGAGCGTCGTGACCAGGGCGAGCATGCTCCGGCTGATCGGGCCGACGCTCTCCAGCGGGTCCACCGTCTCGCGCCTGCTGCCCGTGAAGAGCATCGAGTAGCGGCGCGGGTGGTCCAGCGCCCAGCGGCGCCAGGCGTGCGCGATGGCGGCGAGCCGGTCCGGGGCGGGCCGGTCGGCCGCCGCGCGCACGGCGGCCTCGACGGCGGTGCCGAGGTCGGTGTACCCGGCCAGGACCAGGGCGTCGAGCAGCGCCTCCCTGGACACGAAGTAGTGGTACAGGGCGGGCGACGTCATGCCCATCGCCTTGCCGACCGACGCGATCGACAGGGCGTGCGCCCCGCCCGCGTCCACGAGCTCCAGTGCCCGCTCTACGATCTCGTCGACGGTCTGCCGCCGCACCCGTTCGCGGCGCGTCAGGGGCGCCATGGGCCTGGTGTCGGCGTCATCGGCGGGCATGCCGCGAGCCTAGTGCGCTGTGCCCTCGTTCACCGGCTGGTCCAGGGCGGCGCGGTCGAGGAGGATGAGGGCATCGTGCTCGGGTGTGCCTGGTTCCCACCACCTCACCGCCGCCGCCGTCGACCTCACCCTGACCGACGACGAGGCCGCGGCCCTGGAGAAGGCATACGCCGTCCGCAAGCCGACCTTCTTCCGACCACCGTGCGGTCGCGTCCGCCGTGGGTGCGTGAGCGACCGAGACCAGGATCGCCGTTCGGGCGGCGGCCGGCGCGGACATTCGGACGTGCCCGGATCACTGACGGCAGGGAGCCGGCCCACCTGGCACGATGGCGCCCATGACGGCTGAATCTGTTCGCCCGGCGGCGGCGCCCACCCGGGCGCCCGAGCGGTCGGGCGGCGCGCGGTGACCCGGACCTGGTTCGTCACCGGCGCGAGCCGCGGCCTCGGCCGCGCTATAGCCATCGCCGCTCTGGAGCGCGGGGACCGCGTGGCGGCGACGGCGCGGGACCTGGCCACGCTCGACGACCTCGTGGCCGAGCACGGCGACGCCGTCGTGCCGCTGCGCCTGGACGTGACGGACCCGGCCCAGGCCCGTGCCGCCGTACGGACCGCGGTGGAGCGGCTCGGCCGGATCGACGTGGTGGTGAACAACGCGGGCCACGGGCTGTTCGGCTATGTCGAGGAGATCACGCCGGAGCAGCTGCGCGAGCAGCTCGAGGTCAACCTGTTGGGCGTGCTGCACGTGACCCAGGCGGCGCTCCCGGTGCTGCGGGCGCAGGGGTCGGGCCACGTGGTGCAGGTGTCCAGCTCCAGCGGCGTCGCCGCTTGGCCGGGGCTCGGCGGCTACAGCGCGTCCAAGTGGGCGCTCGAAGGTATGTCGGAAGCGCTCGCCCAGGAGGTTGCCGGGTTCGGCATCCACGTCACGCTCGTCGAGCCGGGCCCCGTGGACACCGCGTGGCGCGGGGAGTCCGCCGAGCGTGCTGCCCCGCTGCCTGCGTACGACGCGCTCCGGGCCGCCGCCTGGCACCCGCCCGGCTCGTCGTCCCCGGCCGACGTCGCGCACGTGGTGCTCGCCGTCGTCGACGCGGACGAGCCGCCGCTGCGGATCCTGGTGGGGAATCTCGCCGCGGACGCCGTCCTGCCGATCACCGAGGAGCGGGTCGCCGCGTGGCGGCGCTGGGAGGGCCTGGGCCGCTCGGCGGGCTGACGGCGGCGGGCTGCTGTCCGGGCGATCTGACCATGCGCTTACTACGGGTTCCGGCCCCGGAACCGGCAGTAACCGCATGCTCAAATCCGGCCGCGCCGGTCCGGTGCGGCCGCTCGGCGGGCGCCGACGCCGGCTCAGCGCGGGCGCCAGCCCGGGAGCAGGCGGTCCAGGACGTCGGCCAGGGGGACGGACTCGCCGTCCTTGCCGCCCGCGCCGAGGATCAGCGGCGGACGGCGCGCGTCGGGCCGGACGCCGCGGACGCGATCGAGCAGGCCGACGGGTGCGGTGAGCACGTAGAAGTCGCCGTCCGTGCTGACGCCGGCGGTCCGGTCGACGCGCAGGTACCAGCCCTTCAGTCCGGTGCGCGCGGTGCCCCGCCCGCCGTATCCCTGGACCTGGAGATCCCCGGGAGCGAGCCCGGCGGTCTTGGCGGCGGCCACGAAGTCGCGCAGCATCGCCTCGGCCCGGGTGTGCTCGGCGTCCTGCCGTGCCTCCAGGCGTTCCGCCTGCACGCGGACCGCCTCGGCTCGCTGCCGGCTCCACTCGTCGTCACGCATGCGGGCAGTCTCGCACTCCGGGGCCTGACCCGTGGCCGGCGGCTGGTTGGTGCTCCCGAGGTCAGTCCGGCAGCACCGACCGCTCCAGGCCCCGCATCCGGTAGTACGCCAGCAACCGGTCCCACCCGATCACCCCGGTCGACCGCGCCCACACCTCCCAGCAGTGCTCCAGCCGCGTGACGACGTCGGCGTGCCCCGCGGCGACGTCGTGCGTCTCGCCGCGGTCCGCCAGGATGTCGTACAGCTCCCACGGCCGCCCCGCCTCACGCACCAGCTTCCACGGGCCGTACCGCACCGCGGCGTTCCCGAGGTGCTCCCAGAACAGCGGCCGCTCGACCGCCGCCTCGCCCCGCCACTGGTCGAGCATGCTCAGGCCCGCCATGCCGTTGGTGTCGCCGCCCACGGCGCGCAGCACGGTCGGCGCGACGTCGACCACGTGTCCCGGCCCGGCGGTGCGGCCCCCGCCCAGGACGCCGCCCGCCGGCCACGACGCGATGAGCGGCGCGGCGATGCCGCCCTCGTGCACCCACCGCTTGTACAGCCGGAACGGCGTGTTCGACAGGTGCGCCCACGACCGGCCGTAGCTCGCGTAGGAGTCCTCCGGCCCCGGGACGACGGCGGGGGAGTTGCCCACCCGGACGGCCCGCCCGTCGCGCGTCGCCGGCGGCGACACGTCCACCGGCAGGCGGCCCGACGGCGTCGGCAGCTCCTCCGCGCACGCCCCGTTGTCCGAGCAGAACACCACCAGCGTGTCGTCCAGCGTGCCCTGCACCTCCAGCTGGTCGAGCAGCGCGCCCACGCCCCGGTCCATGGCCTCGACCTGCGCCGCGTAGACGGCCATGCGCTCGGCCTCCCACTCCGGGTCGGACGTCTCCGCCCACGCAGGCACCCGCGGGTCGCGCCGCGGCAGGTCGGCAGCGGTCTCCAGGCCGAGGCGGTGCTGCTCCGCGAGCCGGCGCTCGCGGAGCCGGTCCCAGCCGGCGAGGTAGCGCGCGCGGTACTTCGCGACGTCGGCCTCCCGCGCGTGCAGCGGCCAGTGCGGCGCCGTGTAGGAGAGGTACAGGAACCACGGCCGCCCGTTCCTGTGTGCGCGCTCGACGAAGCCGCGCGCGTACCGGGTCAGGTCGTCCGTCAGGTAGTAGTCGCCCGCGGTGGCCGACGGCGGCAGCCGCTCCTCGCCGTCGACCAGCGGCGGGCTGTAGTAGCTGGCGGCGCCGGGCAGCACGCCGTAGAACTCGTCGAACCCGCGGCGGGTGGGCCAGGTCTCGTCGGGCTCGGCCGTCTGCGCCGACAGGTGCCACTTGCCCGCGAGCGCCGTCGTGTACCCGATGGAGCGCAGCCGCTCGGCGAGCGTCGGCGCGGCGGGGTCCAGGGAGCCGCGGTACCCGTACGGGCGGTCGTCGGTGGTGAGCACGCCGACGCCGACGTCGTGCGCGTGCCGCCCCGTGAGAAGGGCCGCGCGGGACGGGCTGCAGCGGGGTGTGACGTAGAAGGAGCTCATCCGCACGCCGCGCCGCGCCAGCCGGTCCAGGGCCGGGGTGTCGATCTCGCCGCCGAACGCGCCGACGTCGGAGAAGCCGAGGTCGTCGGCGAGGACGATCAGCACGTCGGGGCTGCGCGTCATGGCTCCTCCCGGGTGTCGGACGGGTGGGTCACCCGGGTGACCTGTGGGTCTGGTCCGACCTGGGGGTCTGGCACGTCGGGGGCGCCGTCGGGCGCGATCCGGGCGTGTACGGCGCCGAGGCCCTCGATGCCGGCGGTGATGTCCAGCCCGGCCGCGTACTGCTCGCGGGTGACGCGGACCCGGGCGGACGTCGCGCCGAGCGTCACCACGTCCCCGGGGAACAGGGTGATCATGCGGGAGATCGCGGCCAGCAGCTCGGCGGGCCCGGCCGCGTAGGCGGCTGTCGAGCCGTGCACCTCTGCGCGCGCCCCGGTGCTGCCCGCCTCCGGCGGGCCGGTCGCGGTCCCGCCGGTGCCGGGCGCCTCCGTCCGCAGCCACATCTCGCGCCCGGACCAGCCGCCCGGGTCGGGCAGCCCGTCGACGGGCGCGAGCGGGCGCGGCGTGGGCAGCACGACGTTGAAGCCGTCCGCCCATCGCCCGTACATCGCGCCGATGCCACGCTCGCCGGCGCGGGCGGGCTCGGCCACGGCGTCGTGGAAGGACTGGTCGCAGACCGACACCAGGGGCGTGTACCCGAGCACGAGCCCGTCGGCCTCCGACGGGTCGGACGTGTGGGTCACCCGGGTGACCTGTGGTCCTGGCACGTCCAGGACGTCGGAGGTCAGGCGGCGCACGACCAGCGCCAGCTCGATTGCGATGACCAGGTCGGTGGCGCGCGCCGGGATCCGCACGGGGTCACCCGCGGACGGGGAGGACCAGGTCAGGGAGGACGCGGACAGGGAGGACGCGGACAGGGAGGACGCGGACAGGGATGAGGCAGACAGGAGGGACGCGGACAGGAGGGACGCGGACAGGAGGGACGCGGACAGGGATGAGGCGGGTCCGTTCAGGAAGCGCGGCACGGCCAGCCGCGGCAGGCCGTCCGGGTCGGGCGTGTTCACGGGGGCGCCGTTGCCGAAGGACGTCCAGAAGTGCCGCGCCGCCGCTACCGACCAGTCCTCGGGCGCTCTGATCGCCGTCGCGCCGGGCCGGTCGCGCTCGCGCAGCGCGAGCTCCCGCACGGCCCACGAGGAGTGCCGGGTGAGGTCAGGCGCTGGCGAGTCCGGCCCGACGTCGGGGACCACCACCGGGTTGGCCAGCGCGCCAACGGACTCGATCTCGACCTCCAGGCGTGTGCCCGCGGCGATCTCGCCGGGCGTGACGGGCAGGCCGTCGACGCCCATGGTGCCGAAGTGGATCACGTCGCCCACGTGCAGCGACGCGAACGAGGAGTACCAGGCGATCACCCGCTCGATGCCCAGCAGGGCGGCCCCGGTGTGCGCGCGGTCGCGCGTGCGGCCCGACTGCCGCGTCCACATCAGCAGGTTGTACGGGTCGCCCACCTCGTCCTTGGTGACGAGGTAGGGGCCCATCGGGCACAGGGTGTCGGCCTTCTTGCCGCCCCACGAGGCGGTGGCCTGGTACAGCCAGTCCTGGTAGCCGGGCGGCAGCGAGTAGCCGCGTCCGGTGTTGCCGGGGACGGCGGAGTAGTAGTGGGTGCCGGAGACGTCGTTCACCACGGTGTAGCCCGCCACGTGCTCCATCGCCCGCTCGACCGGGATGTCCCGGCCCGCCCGGCCGATCACGACGGCCAGCTCCACGTTGTAGGCCATGGTCGGCAGGTGGTTGTCGTGCCGCATGACCACTGGCGCGCCCTGGCCCACCACCGCCCCCTGCGGCCGCTGGTGCCCCAGCGGGAACAGGTTGACCAGCGGCACACCGGGCTTGTTGCGCACGAACGACGGCGAGTTCGTCACCAGGCCCCAGCACAGGCGCGGCCGGGGGATCGGGGCGAGCAGCTCGACGTCGTCGGCCGGGTGGCCCGAGCGCGGCAGGATCGTCGCGTCGGTCTGCGCGGCGAAGCGTTCGACCGCGGCGACGAGCCGGGACAGGGCGACCAGCCCGGCGTCGTCCAGGGCGAGGAAGCCGACGAGCGTGTCCGGCCACCGCTCCGCGAGGAATCGCGGGGCGGCGGCCGGACCCGAGGACGGGATGGCCGCGTGGGCCGCCAGCGCGGTCTCGGTCAGGTCAGGCTCGACGAGCCACTCCCGACGGTTCGGGCCAAGGCCGGCGTCCGGCGCGACGCCGACCCCGGGCCCGGCGTCGCGCCGCTGGGCGCCGCCTGGATCCCGCACGACGACGCCCCAGCGCTCGGTGCCCTGGACCAGGAAGCTGGCCAGTCTCACAGGTCTCCTCTCAGGGTGCCTCTGCTCATGACAGCTCCTCGGCCCCCGGCACCTCGACAGTCGCGCCGTCCTGGGTGAGGTACCCGGCGACGATCACCCGGAACCAGTGGCTGCCGTCGGAGACGGCGAGCGTGGGGAACGGCCCCAGCGCGTCCGGCACCATCACGATGCCACCGGCGACGGGCTCGGGCAGGTCGGCCACCGGGTTCGGGGCGAGCTGGATGCCGTGGGCGTACACGGTCCGCATCTTGTGCTCCGCGGACCCGAGGTCGCGCTCGTTGTCAGTGGTGGGCACCACGCCGTCGGCTCCCACCCGGACGGTGGCCACGGCGTTGGCCTCGGGCGTGGCCGCCACCAGCTCGACGACGGCGCCGCCCGTGTCGTCCGTCGGCACCACCCGCATCCCGCCCTTCACGCCGGGCCCGGCCCCCGCGAGCTGCGCGGACGCCGCGAGGAAGCTGCCGTAGGCGTCGCCCGCGGCGTACCCGTCGGGGGCGGTGGCCCGGATGACCGACGCCCCGTTCTTGGCCGAGGTGACCTCGTGCTCGTTGGCGCCGCCGCTGCGGCGCTGGATGTAGCAGCCCTCGCCCACGGTGCCCGCCACGACCACGGGTGCGCCCGGGTCGAGGATGTTGCCGCTGATCGTGGAGCCGGTCAAGGTGCCCGTCACCCGGACGGGCGGGTTTGCGGCCACGGTGTTGCTGCCGAACGCGTTGCCCATCACGGAGATGCCCGCGGCGTCGCCTGCGACCCGTACCGCCGCCCGGATGACGCTGTGCTCGAGGTTCCAGTTGTCGAACGAGTTGGCGGAGATCGTGATCTCGGAGGCCGACTGCTCGAACGCCACCGGGTCCAGGTTGATCCAGTTGAACGTGTTCCCGCTGATGGTGACGTTGTGCGCGTCGACGCCGCGGAACAGGATCGCGTTCGGGGGCCGGTTCCCGCCCGGCTCCACCCCGCCGCCGCCGATCACGTTGCCCGCGATGGTCAGGTTGGTGCCGCCCGCCGTGATGTCGATGGCCGGCCCGGAGGCGTGCTCGACGACGTTGCCGACGATCGTGGAGTTGATGATGCCGCCGGTGAAGAACCGCCGGCCGATGTCGACCAGGTTGTTGGAGATCACCGCGCCGCGGAAGTTCGCGTTCTCCGCGCCGGTGGTCGCAATGCACTGGTTCATGCTGTGGAAGTGGTTGCCCTCGATGAGCCACTTGCGCATGCCGTAGGGCAGCAGGTGCAGGTCGCCGCCCCCGGTGCCCTCGGTGGGCCACTGGACCGTCAGCGCCGTCCCGGAGATCGCCACGAGGTTGTTGGTGAAGACCAGCCCGCGCCCGATGTGCACGACCGCCTGGTTGAACGAGACGAACGTGCACTCGGTGATCGTCGCGTCCATGTCGTCGGTGTTGTTGGTCCGCGCCGTGCGCACCGCCACCGAGCTGGGCGTCCGGGTCCGCGTGATGAACGACAGCCCGCGGATGCCGCACAGCGGGGCGTGCATCTCCACGCCGGTGCCGTCGAAGTCCACCAGGATCAGGGACGTGCGCACGCCCATCGTGCCCTGGCCCGCCAGGACTATGCGGTTCAGGTTCATCGGCTCGGTGAACTCGGTGTCCCGGACCACCAGCGGCGCGGTGATGCGGTAGGTCCCCGGCGGGAACCAGACGATCTTGCTCAGCCGCTCGAACTGCGCGTCGATGGCGGCCTGGATGGCGGCGGTGTCGTCGTTGACGCCGTCGGCCAGGGCGCCGAACTCCTGCGGGGTGGTGGCGCCGGAGATGTCCAGCGTGGCGAGCGAGGGGTCGGAGAGCTCCGGCGGGTCGTCGGTGGTGAGGGGTGCTGCGGAGGCGGGGTCCAGGGGGGTGGACACGGCCCCGGCGGCGGTCGCCAGGCCGGCCAGGCCGGCGGTCCAGAGCATGTTCCGCCGGGTCACGGGCTGGTGCATAGTTGCTTTCCTTCCGTTGACGGGAGAGCTGGTCGAGCCGCGAGGGTTCGGACATCGAGGGTTCGGGCATCAGGGCCTCGGACAGAGCTCGGTCAGGGCGAGTCAGATGAGGTGCTCCTCGAACGGCGTGAGGAAGGCGCGCAGCGCCTCCCGCTCGGCCGGGTCGCACGCGAGCAGGGGCGGCGCGACGTGCGGCGGGCAGAGCCCGCGCCTGGCGAGCACCGCCTTGATCGACGGCGTCCCCGGGCGCACCTTGTGCAGGCCCGTCAGGTCGGTCAGCACCTGCTGCAGGCGGGCCACCTCGGCGGCGTCGCCCGCGCCGTGCGCGGCCACCAGCGCGAGCGCCGGCCCGGGCGCGATGTTGCCGAGGCCGGGCACTATGCCGTGCGCGCCGAGGTCCAGGGCCGCGGCGAGCTGGGTCTCGGCCCCTTGCCCGACGGCGAAGCCCGGCCGGCGCGCCGATATCCCCACCAGGTGCTCCAGCAGGGTCAGGTCGCCGGAGCTGTCCTTGATGCCGACCACGTGGTCCAGGTCGGCCAGCGCGTCGGCGAGCCCCGGCGTGATCGGGTTGCTGTAACGGGGCGCGTTGTAGGCCACGACGGGCAGTCCGACGTCGGCCAGGGCCGCGTAGTGCGCCACCACCTCGTCGGCACGGTGGTGGAAGTAGATCGGCGGGCTGAGCACCAGTGCGTCCGCGCCCGCCGCGGCGGCGGCGTCGGCCCGCGCGAGGACGTCGAGCGTGCCCGCCGCGGTGACGTTCACCGTGACGATGCCCGCGGGCTGCCGCCCGTACTCTGGCCACTGCTCCTGCCCGGCGGCCATGCCCAGCTCCTGCCAGCGCGCGATCACACCCGCGGTGAACGGGCCGACGTCGGACGCCGGCACCAGCGGGCCCTCGCCGTTGCTGCCGAGCAGCATGAGGGTGCGCACGCCGTGCGCGTACAGGGCGTCCAGGAGGCGGGTCGCGCGCTCGGCCGACGGGCGTCCGCCCAGCTCCATCGGCGTCACCAGCGGCACGGTCACGCCGGTCAGGAGCGGGGTCCCGGTCAGCATCAGTAGCCCCTGATCTCGGGCCAGGCGAGCTCGAACCCGTCGGCGACCAGCTCGGCCTGGAACGCCGCGAGCAGCGTTTCGTCGCCGTGCACCTGCGCGGGCTCCAGGCCGTTGGCCAGGCAGTGCGCGGCCAGCGCCCCGGCGGCCTCCCCGGCGTTCCACTCGACCGGGTGCAGCCGGTAGCAGCCGTTGGTGATGTGTGTGGTGCCGATGTTCTTCCCGGCGGCCAGCAGGTTGCGTACCCGCACGGGCAGCAGCGCCCCCAGCGGGATCTGGAACGGGCTGGACGGGACGTCCAGGTAGTTGTCCCCGCCGGTGCTGGGGTGCAGGTCGATCCGGTACATGCCCACGCCCACCGAATCGGGGTAGGACACGGCCCCGGCGGCGCCGCGGACGGTCAGCGACAGGTCCTGCTCCACCACTGTGGTGCGGGCCCGGATACGGCGCGACTCGCGCACGTACGGGGTCTTGGCCAACCCGTCCTGGGTGCCCATGACGTCCGGCCGCAGCCGCAGGCCCGGCCAGCCCGTGCGCCCGTCGGGCCGGGGCGCCTCGGTCTGCAGCCAGTAGAGCATGCTCAGGGACTGCTGCCGGGCGCCCGCGAGGTGCTTGTCCCGCTCGGCGTCGGGCACGGGGTCGGACGCCGGGCCCACCAGCGGGCCGGGCAGGTAGTCGATCATGGGCCAGTTGACGAGCGTGACGTCGCTCGCGGCGAACCCGGCCTCGAACTGCTCGCGGGCCACCACGCGGCGGAACAGCCACAGGTCCCGGTCGCCCGGGTCGGCGCTCTGGTCGGCCACTACCGGGCCGCTGTGCGCGTGCGGCACGAACGTCCGGACCAGCGGCTCCCGCGTGCGCGGGTCGGGGGCGGTGAGGCTGAGCATGCGGTCGGGCCAGTAGCCCGGCCGGTAGTCGCGCCAGAACTCGTACTGCTCCGGCCGGTCGACGGTGTGGTCCTCGCCCTCGCGGTGCTCGATCGCGAACACCCACGAGAACGCCTGCTGGTTGTCCGGCTGCGCGACGTCGGGGGCGCTCGGCTCCCCGGTCTCGGCCGACGACTCGAACCCCGTGACGTGCTCGACCCCGGCCAGCGGCAGCAGGTCGCCCAGCTCCGTGGCGTCCAGCACGTACGGCGCGGCGACCGTCACCAGGGCGCCGTCCGGACCCTCCAGGGTGACGGCCTCCACCCGGTCGCGATCGGCCCGCGCTGCCACCGGGCGGTGCTCGAACAGGATCCGCAGCCGGCCCGAGGACAGGTACGGGGCCACCATCGCGTCCAGCACCGCCGCCGCGACCCGGGGCTCGTAGCACAGGCGGCTCACCCGCCCCAGGCCCGGGTTCAGGTCCACGACCTGGCGGGCCGCCGCCGTCAGCGGATACCAGGTGCGGTAGTACTGCCGCACCCCCTCGCGGAACGCCCGGTAGGACCGCGTGCAGCCGAACTGCTCGATCCACGGGTGCTCGTCCGGCGGCACGCCCTGCGCGCTGAGCTGCCCGCCCAGCCAGTCCGTCTCCTCGGTCAGCACCACGGAGCGGCCCCGCCGCAGCGCGGCCAGCGCCGCGGCGACCCCGCCCCCGCCGCCGCCCACGACCAGCACCTCTGTCCCGACCTCCCGCCCGCCCCGTCGTTGAGTGCTGGGTATTTGCCCTGTCGAAACGTTCTGAGAGGACGAATTTCCAGCACTCAGCTCGCTCCACTCCTTCGTGCTCATTACGCCACACCCTCCAGGTCGTGTGCGGCGCGCAGCAGGCCCTGGGTGTACGGGTGCACCGGCGCGGTGAAGAGCTGTTCCGCCGACGTGTTCTCCACCAGTACTCCGCGGTGCATCACCGCCACCCGGTCGGCGATCTGCCGCACCACCGCGAGATCGTGCGTGATGAACAGGACCGACAGGTCGTGCTCGTCCCGCAGGTCCACCAGCAGCCGCAGGATCTGCGACTGGACCGACACGTCCAGCGCCGAGACCGCCTCGTCGCACACCAGCAGGCGCGGCCGCAGCGCCAGCGCCCGCGCGATGCTCACCCGCTGCTTCTGCCCGCCCGACAGCGCGGACGGCCGCCGGCCGGCCACCCCCGCGTCCAGCCCGACGTCGGACAGCACCCGCGCCAGCGCCGCCCGCTGGTCCCCGGCCGGCGCCACCGACGGGTGCACCCGCCACGCCTCCCGCACTATCGCGCCCACCGTCATCCGCGGGTTCAGCGACGACCCCGGGTCCTGGAACACCAGCTGCACCGCACGGTGCAGCTCCGGCGACCGCTTCCGGATCGGCCCCAGCGGCCGCCCCTCGAACGTCACGCTGCCCTCCTGCGGCGTCACCAGCCCCAGCACGCACCGGGCCACCGTGGACTTGCCCGAGCCAGACTCGCCCACCAGCGCCACGGTCTCCCGTGCGCCGACGTCGAGGTCGACGCCGTCGACCGCCTGCACAGTGGTGCGGCGCTCGCGGACCGACCGGCGGGGCGCGGCGAACGCGACGCGCAGGCCACGGATCTCGAGCACGCTCATGGGGAGACCTCCTCGGCGAAGTGGCAGGCGCTGAGCCGGCCCGGCGTCGCCTCGCCCTGGGTGATCTCGCGCAGCACCGGGACCTCGGTGGCGCAGCGGGCTCGCGCCATCGGGCAGCGGGGGTGGAACGGGCACCCGGACGGCCGGGCGAACGGGCTGGCGGGCGCGCCCGGGAGCGGCTCGGCGATGGCCGTCCGGCTGGTCACCGCCGGGACGTTGCCCGCGAGCGCGCGCGTGTAGGGGTGGTACGGGCGGTCCAGCACCGCGCGCGCCGGGCCCTGCTCGCACACCCGGCCCGCGTACATCACCACCACCTCGTCGGCGACGTGCGCCATGACCCGCAGGTCGTGGCTGACCAGGATCATGGCCAGGCCCTCGCGCTCCCGCAGGTCCGCGAGCAGCGCCAGGATCCGGGCCTGGGTGGTGACGTCGAGCGCCGTGGTCGGCTCGTCCGCGATGATCAGCGCGGGCCGCCCGGCCAGGGCGATGGCGATCATGACGCGCTGGCGCATGCCGCCCGACAGCTCGTGCGGGTACGAGCCGGCCTGCCGCTCCGGCTCGGGCAGGCCGACACGCGCCAGCAGCTCCAGCACGCGGGCGCGGACCTGGGCGCGCGGCAGGCCGTCGCGCCGCAGGATCTCGCCGACCTGCTTGCCCACGGTCTGGATCGGGTTGAGCGCCGCGGACGGGTCCTGGAACACGACGCCGATCTCCCGGCCCCGCACCTGGCGCCGCCGCCGCTCGGGCGCGGCGAGCAGGTCCTGGGACTTCCACCGCACCTCGCCGGAGGCGACGGCGGTGTCCGGCAGCAGTCCGACGACGGCCATCGCCGTCATCGTCTTGCCGCTCCCGGACTCGCCGATCAGGCCGGTGGTGCGCCCGGCCGGCACGCTGAAGGAGACCCGGTCGACCACTGCCCCCGCGGGTAGCACCACCTCGAGCCCGGTCACCTCGAGCATCGGGGTGGTGTGCTGGTCCGCGGGCGCCACCGCGGGACCCGCGACGCTGGCGTGGTCGGCCATCTTCATCGGTCCCTCTCGTCAGCCGTTGTCGTCAGCCCTCGGAGTTCGTCACGTGCGTGAAGTACGGGAGGCTGTCCCCGGCCGGCTCGAAGCCCTGGACGCTCGAGCGCCACGCGTACGGCATGCCGACGAACATCGGATACATGCCGACAGCGTCGTCCCAGACGATCTCCGTGGCCTGCGCGTAGAGGTCCTCGCGCTCGGCGGTGTCGTTGGTCGCCTCGGCGTCGGCGAGCAGCGTGTCGAGCTCCTCGTTGCAGTAGCCGGTGCGGCCCGCCGCGCAGGGGTACAGGCGCCCGAGGTTCGTGGCGGCGTCGTACCCCTGCGAGCCGACCTGCTGCAGGTTGATGTCCCACTTCAGCGCCAGCAGGTCCTCCAGGAACACCGCCTGCTCCTTCTCCAGCGGCTCCACCTGGACGCCGATCTCGGCCAGGTCGGAGGCCACGGCCTGCGCGAACTGCCGGAACTGCGGCTGCGAGAACTGCAGCTGGAGCTTGGTGTCGTAGTCGAAGCCGGCCGCGTCGAGGGCCGCCTTCGCGGCGTCCGGGTCGAAGGTCACCGGCTCCTGCGGCGCGTAGCCCAGCACTACCGGGCTGACGACGGAGTCCGCCGGGGTGCCCGTCTCCGGGAACAGCGACGCGGTGATCTCCTCGAAGTCGACCGCCTGCCACAGGGCGCGGCGCACGGCGGCCTCCTTGAGGCTCTCCTCGGAGCTGTTCATCCACATGGTGATGACGCCGGGGCTCTCCACCTTCTCCACGGTGATCGAGGTGTCGCCCTCCAGGGCGGCGATCTGGTCGTCGGGCATGGCCCAGGTGACGTCGACCTCGCCGGTCTGCAGCGCCGTCATGCGGGCCGAGACCTCGGGGATCGACTGGAAGACCAGCTCCTGCAGCGCCGGGGCGCCGTCCCAGTAGGTCGGGTTCGGCGTCATCCGCAGCTCCTGGCCGGGCTCGAACGACTCCACGACGAACGGCCCGGAGCCCACGGGCTCCTGGAAGAACGCGTCGTCGACGTCGGGCGGGGTGACGAAGAACGACGAGATCTTCGCGACGAACGAGGCGTCCGGCTTGCCGGCGTCGAACACCACGGTCGTCGCGTCGGGCGCCTCTACCTGGTAGTCCACGAAGTTGCCCGCCAGCGGGCCCTGCAGCTCCAGGACACGCTCGAAGGAGGCGACGACGGCGTCGGCGTCGACCGGCTCCCCGTCGGAGAACTCCACGCCGTCGCGCAGCGTGAAGGTCCACTGGCTGGTGTCGTCGTTCGGCTCCCACTCTGTGGCCAGGTCGCCGGTGAACTCGCCCGGGCCGGTGCTGACGACTAGCTGGCTGAACAGGGCGCGGGCCGCGAGCTGCGTCCCGGCGTCCATGCTGGACGGGCCGTGCGGGTCGAGGTTCTCGATCGGGATCGGACCGGCCGCGGTGACGGTGCCGCCTGCGGTGTCATCACCGCCGTCGCCGGTGGTGCCGGCGCTGCCACAGGCCGCGGTGGTCAGGAGGGCGAAGGTGAGGGCGAGGGCAGGTACCGCTCGCCGGGTGTTGAGCTTCATCGCTCGTTCCTTCCGGGTGGGGTGAGTGCGGCGCGTTCGGCGCAGCGGTCAGCGTTGGGCGAAGCGCTTGGTGAGGCGGTCCCCGATCAGGCCGATGCAGACGACCAGGACGGAGAGCGCGATGCCTGGGAAGGCCGAGATCCACCACGCGGTGGCGAGGTATTCCTTGCCGTTGGCGATGCTCTGGCCCCAGGACACGACGTACGGGGGCAGGCCGAGGCCGAGGAAGCTGAGCGCCGCCTCGGAGAGGACGACGGAGGCGAGCTCCATCGTGGCGAGCGCGACGACGGGCCCCGCGATGAACGGGACGACGTGCCGGCCCAGGATGGCGGGCGTGCGCACGCCCATGATGCGGGCGGCGTCGACCCAGTCGCGCTCGCGGACGGACAGGGCGACGCTCCTGGACAGCCGGGCGAACCCGATCCAGCCCGCCACGGACAGGGCGATGATCACGACGTCGACGCCGCGGTCCAGCAGGCCCGCGATCACTATCGCGAGCAGGATGCCAGGGAAGGCCATGAGCACGTCGATGGTGCGGGCCACGGCGACGTCGGCGAACCCGCCCGCGTAGCCGGCGGCCGCGCCGAGGGCCACGCCCACGAGGCTGCACAGCAGCACCACGACGATCCCGATCGTCAGGGAGGTGCGCGCCCCGTGCACCACCTGCGCCAGCACGTCCCGGCCGACGCCGTCCGTGCCCAGCCAGGCGGTGCCGGCCGTCGTGGGCGAGCCGGGCGGCAGGAGCCGCTCGGTGACCACGGTGGCCACCGGGTCGTACGGCACGAGGTACGGGCCGGCGACCGCGGCGAGCACGTAGACGCCGATGATCGCGTAGATCAGGTAGCCGGCCGGGGAGCGCCAGCTCATCGACGGGGCCTTCATCGGCGGGCCTCCAGCCGGATGCGCGGGTCGAGGCGGGCGTAGGCGAGGTCGGCGGCCAGGTTGAGCACGATGACGCAGAGGGCGATCAGCACCGTCGCGGCCTGCACCACCGCGTAGTCGCGGTTGCCCACCGCGCCGACCAGCAGGTTGCCGAGCCCGGGCCAGGCGAACACCGTCTCGATGACGACGGCGCCGCCGAGCAGGGTGCCGACCTGGAGCCCGACGACGGTCACGACCGGGACCAGCGAGTTCTTCAGCACGTGCCCGGTCAGGACCTCGCGCTCGGTCAGGCCCTTGGACCGCGCGGTGCGCACGAACGCCTCGGACATGGTCTCGGCGACGCCGCTGCGCGTGATCCGGCCGACCAGGGCGGTGAACGGGATGGACAGCGTGATCGCGGGCAGGATCAGGTGCTCGAGGTCCCCGCCGCCGGCGCTCGGCAGGAGCCGCAGCCAGAGGGCGAGGACGAGGATCAGCATGATGCCCACCCAGAACGGCGGCAGCGCCTGCAGCGCCAGCGTGGCCGCCGACGTCGTACGGTCGACCAGGCTGCCGGGCCGGTGCCCGGCCACCACGCCGAGCACTATCCCCACGACTATCGCGATGACGGTGGCCGCCAGCGTGAGCGTGACGGTGGCGGGGAACCGTTCGAGCACCGCGTCCATGGCGGGGCGGCCGTACCGGTAGGACTCACCGAAGTCGCCGCGGACGGCGTCCCCGAGGAACGACAGGTACTGGACGAGCACCGGCCGGTCCAGCCCCAGGGTGTGCCGCAGCTCGGCGATCTGCTCGGGTGCGGCGTCGGGCCCCAGGGCGACGGTGGCCTGATCTCCCGGCGCGAGGCGCACGATGAGGAAGACGGCGGTGAGCACGCCCCAGATCGTGAACAGCCCGACCGCGAGGCGCCGCAGCAGGAAGGAGAGCATCACCGGGGCCTCCCGACCGAGTCGCCGTCGACCGGGGTGCACGCCACCGAGAGTCGGCGCGGGCCGTCGTCGGCCTCCAGGAGCTCGAGCAGGAGGCCGACGGCCGCGCGGCCCATGTCCTCGCGGGGGAGCGTGAAGCGGGTCCAGTCGCGGCCGCTCGCGCTGCTGGTGCTGTCGGTGCTGCCAGGGCCGTCGGTGCTGTCGGTGCTGCTGCCGCGGGCGCCGCTGGGCGCTGGGTCCCCGAGCAGGGCGACGGAGAGGTCCGCGGGGATGCGCACCCCGGCCTCGGCGGCGACCCGCTCCAGGGTGGCGATCGCCTGGTCGTCCTCGCTCGGTTCGACCAGGAGCGCGGTGACGCCGTCGGCCAGCCACTCCTCGAGCAGGGCGGCCAGGCGGGCGTCGGTGGCGTCGTCGGGGATCTCGTGGATCGGCTGGTCCGGCAGGCCGGCGTCGGCGAGGCCCGCGCGGAACCCTGCCTCGCGGTCGCGCGTGGGCTCCTGGTGGTCGGCGGGCCGCAGGTAGGCGAGGCGCCGGTGCCCGACGCCGGTCAGGCGGCGCACCATGTCACGCGTCGCGCCCACATAGTCCGGGGCGACGTAGGAGAGCTCGGTTCCGGGCAGCTCGCGCCGTCCGATGAAGACGAAGGGGAAGTCCTCGCGGACCAGGTCCGCGAGGTCGGCGCGGTCGATGTGCCGGCCGAGCAGGACGCAGCCGTCGGCGACCTTGAGCCGGTTGATGCTGCCGGAGTAGATGCGGCGCTTGCCCGTGCCGACGGAGCTGAACAGCAGCAGGTCGTACCCGAACTCGGCGGTGGCCTCCTCGACGCCGAGCAGGAACGGGAAGTAGAAGTCGCGCTGGTCCACCGGGAAGACGGCCTCGAAGGTGTACAGGCCGAGCATCCGGTTGCGGCCGCCCTTGAGGCTGCGGGCCGCGGCGTTGACGGTGTAGCCGAGCTCCGCGGCGGCGTCGAGCACCGCCCTGCGGGTCTGCTCGGCGACCTGGCCGCTCGCCGGGCCGCCGCTGACCACCAGGGAGACGGTCGCCTGTGAGACGCCCGCGGCTCGCGCGATGTCCACCTGGGTGGGGCGCCGTCGTTGGCTCATCGCAGACTCCTTGGGTCACCGGCCCCGTTGCCGGTAGTATCTTTAATACGTATTAAGGCCGTGCGAGGATCACGTTATTGATCGGGGTGTGGGCCGTCAAGTAACCCGGGCCGTAATCTCGCGAGGTTCACCCGGTGGCGGGCCGGCATGGATGAGAACTTGCGGGTCGGTTCGGTGGGTATCGGCTCGTGGTTCAGGCTCGACGGGACGGGGGTGCGATGCGCGAGATCCGGGCGGACGACGACGTCCTGGCCTGGGAAGGCGCCGTCTCCGTCGAGCACACGCCGGGCTGGTCGCGGGCCTGGCGGCTGCCGCACGACCGGATCGGGCTGTTTCCGGGCGGCGCCCTGCGCACGCGTGCGGCGATGCCCGCCGGGGTGCGGGTAGTGCTGGGCACCGACGCCGGGGTGCTCGCCGGGCGTGCGGCGGTCCAGGGCGTCGAGGTGCCGCTCGACGCCGTGGTCGACGGCGCGATAGTCGCCTCCGCGCCGGTCGGCCCGGGCGGGACCTTCGTGCTGGACCTGCCGCCCGGGGACAAGCGGGTGGAGCTGTGGCTGCCCCAGTTCGGGACGTTCCGGCTGATGAGCGTGGCGGTAGAGAACGGGGCACGGGTGTGGGCAGGGTCTCCGGCGGCGGGCGACGGCCCGGGGGCCGCGGGTGAGCCGACGGCGCCGGGTGAGCCGACGGCGGCGGGCGGGCCGACGGCGCCGGGCGGGCCGACGGCGCCGGGCGCCCCGGCCCGGCGTCGGCCCCGGTTCGTGGCGTACGGGAGCTCGCTGACGCAGTGCCGGCAGGCGGCGTCCCCGGCGCGGACGTGGCCCGCGCTGGTGGCGCGCGAGCTCGGCCTGGACCTGACATGCCTCGGCTTCGCGGGCGAGGCGCAGCTGGACCCGATGGTCGCGCGGGTGGTCCGGGACCTGCCCGCCGACGTCGTCGTGGCCTGCCTCGGCATCAACGTGTACGGCGCGGGCACGTTCAGCGCGCGCTCGCTGCTCCCGGCGCTGCTCGGGTTCCTGAGCACCGTCCGGGACGGCCACCCGGGCGTGCCGGTGCTGGTCATCTCGCCCGTGGCGTCGCCCCGGCGAGAGGCCGTCGTCGGCCGCGCGGGCCTGACCCTGGAGCAGGTGCGCGACCAGGTGGCCGCCGCCGTCGGGCTGCTGGTCGCGCACGGCGACCCGGACCTGCACCTGCTCGACGGCCGGTCGGTGCTCGGGCCGGAGCGCGCGCACCTGCTGGACGACGGCCTGCACCCGGGCCCCGAGGGCTACGAGCACATGGCGTTGATGATCGCCCCGGCGGTACGGGACCTGCTCGCGGCCCGAACGCGTGCCGGCGTCAGCCCGCCGCGTCCTGACGGCGCTCGTGGGTGAGCAGCGTGATCACCACGGCGACGGCCACGCCCACCAGTGTGTCCAGGGCGCGGTCTGCGACGAGCCCGCCCACGGGCACGGGGTTCGCGAGGCAGGTCATCGACAGCGCGAGCGGCGTGATGAACACGAGGGAGGGTCGGGAAAACCCACCGGGCAGGACGGAGGACAGCCGGTTGGTCCGCCGATCGCCGTCTGACCAGCATGGAGGCATGACCGAAACCACTGCGCACACCTTGCCCACGGCCCAGCCGCTCCGGACGGTCGCGGCCGGCGCGTTCGCGCTCGCCGTCCTGGCGGGGATCGCCGAGGCGATCGTCGCCGTCGCCACGATCGTGGCCCAGGACGGTGCTGACGGCGCCGTGCTCGCGCAGGTCTCGCTGCGCGGCCTGATCTTCGCCGCCGCGCTGACCTGCGCCTGGTTCCTCGCCCGGGGCCGGCGGTGGGCATGGTGGGCGCTCCTGCTCGGGCTCGGCGTGGTGGGCCTGGCCTCGATGGTGCTGCCGATGACGGCCGCGCTGGCCGACGGCGCCTCCTGGTTCACCGCGTTCGAGGGCGACGTCTCGCCGGCCTTCCCCGTGATCCGCGCGCTGCACATCCTGTTCGTGCTGGTGGGCGTCGCGGTGATGCTCCGCCCGGAGGTTCGCGCGAGCCTCGGGCGGGGACAGGACCGATGACCATGCTCCTGCTGCCAGGATCGGGTCCGGTCTGGCAGCAGGAGCATGGTCATCGGTGGGGTGCCTACCCGCGGAGGAATTCGGCCACCGCGACCAGGAACCCGGCCGGTGCCTCGTCGTGCACCATGTGGCCCACCGGGATCTCGACGAGCCGGCCGTCGGCGACGCCCTCGGCGAACTCCTTGAGGTCCGCCTGGTCGACGTTGCTCGTCGGGCCGCCCGCGACGACGAGGACCGGCACCTCGATCCGCAGCGCGTCGTCCCACCAGGCCGGGTCCGGGTCGCTGCGCTGGGCGCGCAGGGCGTTGACGAGCGGCCAGTGGAACGGGACCGGGTGGTCCGGCTCGTCGAACGGCTCGAACCGCGGCCCGCCCGGCCGGGTCGGAGTGGCGTCCTCGAGCACGAGCCGCGTCACGCGGCCGGGGGACGTGCTGGACCGGTCGCCGGTCAGCGGACTGGTCAGGGCAGTGGTCACCAGCGCGGCCGTGACCGCCCCCATCGAGTGCCCGACGATCGTGATACCACCCGGTGCCGGCGCCATCGTGTCGCAGAAGGCGAGCGTGTCGGCGGTCATCAGCTCGTAGGTGTACTCGCCGGGCCGGCCGCTGTCGCCGTGGCCCCGGGCGTCGAGGGCGAGCGCCCGGTAGCCGAGGGCGGCAAGGTCGTCCAGCAGGGGATCCCAGGACAGCGAGCTCTCGCCGAGGGCGTGCAGCAGGAGCAGCGCGGGCGCGTCGGGGTCGCCGGCCTCGCGGTAGGCAAGGCGCAGCCGCCCGACGTCGACGTGCTGGGCCGGGTGCAACGGTGCGGAGGTCATCTGCGCAAGTATGCCGAGAGTCAGTGGTGGTGGTGCTCACCCGGGGCCACCGGCGTCGCCCCCGGACGGGTCCACTGGACGGTCGGCCGCCCGCCGGCCCAGCTGTTCCCGACGCCGTCCTCGTGGGACCGCCAGAACCAGCCTGCCGGCTTGCCCTCCGGCCAGCCCTCGGGGTAGTCCTGCCAGGCCTCCTGGCGCCCGCGCGGCGTCATGTCGAGCAGCGCGAGGGCCGGCATCGTCTCCTCGCAGCCCCGGCCGGTGTTCCGGTAGGTGAGGAACACCCGGTCGCCCTGACGCAGGAAGACCACCCAGGTGCCGAAGTCCTCGAACACGTCGCCGCCCAGGACCGGCTCCTCGATGTCCAGGACCGAGTACCAGTGCTGCGGGTAGCCCATGAACTCGACGAACGGCGCGAGCTCCTCGGCGTACGGCCCCTTCGCGAACACCGCGAACGACACCCCGCGGGCCTTGAGGTACGCCGGGTTCTGCACCGCGAAGTAGGTAAGGGTGCAGCCCTCGCACTGGTTCTCGAACGGCCGGCCCAGGTGCCACATGTGCTTGTAGACGACCAGTTCCTCGCGCCCCTCGAACAGGTCCAGCAGCGTCGTCGGCCCGTCCCGCCCGATGACGGTGGTCGCCCCGTCGACCTCCGTCATCGGCAGCCGGCGCCGGGCCGCGGCGATCGCGTCCCCCTCGCGCGTGTGTGCCTTCTCCCGGGCCAGCAGCTCGTCGCGCGCTGCCTGCCAGGCCTCCTGGTCGACGACGGGCGGGACTGCGGTCGCGCTGTCGGTGTGGCTCTCGTGCGTTGCGGTCATGACACTCTCCTCGTTCGACGTGGTTCCTGGAGTACCGACGACCGACCGTGCAGAAGCTCATCGGCCGGACGCCCACCAGGACGACGAACAGGCCGGCGGGAGATCGACAGTCGCCCCCGAAAGAGGCTCTGGACGCGAGCCCGACCGGGACACCTACGCTGAGGCGCATGCGCATCGCCGTCCTCGACGACTACCAGCAGGCCGCCCACCGCTTCGCCGACTGGGACAGCCTCGGGGCCGACGTCGCGTTCCACGCCGAGCACATCGACGACCCGGCGGCGCTCGCGGCAGCCCTCGCCGGGTCCGACGTCGTCACCGTGCACTACAAGCTGAGCCCGCGCAGCGTCGGGATCGTCGGCCGGGCCGACCTCGCACGCATGAAGCCAACGGCGTTCCTGGTCAACACCTCGCGCGGTCCGCTCGTGGACACCGGCGCGCTGCTGGCGGCCCTGCACGCGGGCCGCATCGGCGGCGCAGGCCTGGACGTGTACGACGTCGAGCCGCTTGCCCGCGGACCACCCGCTGCGCTCGGCGCCGCGCACCGTCCTGACGCCGCACCTCGGCTACGTCACGGAGGACACCTACGCCACGTTCTTCCCACAGGTCGTCGAGGACATCGCCGCCTGGGCGGCGGACAGCCCGGTGCGTGTTCTCGGCTAGTGGGCCCCGCCCCTACCGCAGCGCCGCGGAGACGATCTCCAGCGCCTCCGCCCGGCCGATGCCGAGCGCGCGGGCCGTCTCCGCGTACTGCGCCGCGGCGTCCCGGGCGAGAGCGAGGCGCTGGTTGCCGGCGGCGCTGACGAAGGTCCCCGCGCGGCCGCGGGTCTCGACGAGCCCGGCCGCCTCCAGCTCGCGGTAGGCGCGGGCCACGGTGTTGACCGCGATGCCGAGGTCGGCCGCCAGCGCCCGCACCGTCGGGAGCCGGGTGCCGACCGGCAGCGTGCGGTCCGCCATCTGCTGGGCGAGCGTGGTGCGCACCTGCTCGTACGGCGGGACGGGGGAGTCGGCGTCGATGCTGATCACGCTCGCCACAGTACAAGCGCGACGGACCAGATCGCCCGACGTCGGACGGCTCGCCGGTGCCCGAAGAAGAACCGCCGTGCGATGGGCACAACCCTCACGCTATGGGGTCGCCTTGCCCTACGCTCGATGGTAGACATGCAGGACATATCCGGACTTTGGGGGGCACCGTGGCTGAGGTGTACGAGATCAAGGACGACGAGGGGAACGTGCTGGAGGTGCTCGCTGCCGACGTCGAGCCGCAGGGCGAGACCGCCGGCGAGGTGCCGGTCGACGTCGAGCCGGTCGACGTCGAGCCGGTCGACGTCGAGCCGGTCGACGTCGAGCCGACAGCGGTGAGCATCGCGACGCGCGCGTCCTGGGGCGCGCAGTATCAGGACGGCGACCTGACGCTTACCGGCCTCGCGGTCGAGGTGTTCGTGCACCACTCGGTCACCGCACAGCTTCCGGCCAGCGCGAGCATCGCCGCCGAGCAGGAACAGATGCGGGCGCTGGAGAGCGTGGGCCAGTCCCGGTTCGGCACCGGCATCTCCTACAACGTGGTCATCTTCCCGTCCGGGCGGGCCTACCAGGGCGTGAGCTGGAACCGCCGCGGCACTCACACCGGCGGGCGCAACAGCACCTCGCGGTCGATCTGCTTCGCGGGCAACTACGAGACGAACAACCCCACCGCGGCCCAGATCTCCACGGCTGCAGCCATCTACCGCGAGGGCAAGCAGCGCTGGTGGACCCAGGGCGCGCCCCTGCGCGGGCACCGCGATGTCTCGCAGACCGCGTGCCCCGGCCGGAACCTGTACGCACGCCTCGACGACATCCGCGACGGCGACGGATCCACCCCGCCCCCGCCGGACCCGGGCGGCCTCACGGTCGACGGCTTCTGGGGGTCCTCCACCACCCGCCGCGTGCAGCAGGAGCTCGGCACCACTGTCGACGGCATCGTCTCGTCGCAGAGCGTGGCCTGGCGGGACGGCAACCCGGGCCTGACCACCGGCTGGCAGTGGGTCTCCGACGCGCAGGGCTCCCGCATGATCGCCGCCCTGCAGGCCCGGATCGGGATGGACTCCGGGGCGCGCGACGGCAAGATCGGCCCGCAGACCATCCGCGCCCTCCAGCGCTACCTGGGCACACCGGTCGACGGCATCATCTCCCGCGAGTCGCGCGCGGTCATGGCCCTCCAGCGCCGCCTGAACGACGGCCGTATCTGAGTGCGGCAGCTAGTCTCGCGTCCATGACCGATGCCGCACCTGACCCGTCGTCCGAGCGACCCCCGCCCGGCCCGATCCCGCTCGGGCCTGCGCCCCGGCCCGCCGACGGCGCCGACCTGGCCGCCCGCATCCGTACCGCGCTCGCGGACGAGATCGGCGGCCAGGTCGTCGGGCTCGACCGGGCGTCGATCAGCGCGGTGCTCGACGGCGCCGACGTGGCCTCCGCGGACATCGACCTGTCGGGCGTCGTCGTCCGCCTCGACGGCCCGCCGGGCGCGACCGGAACGGCTGGCGCCGCCGGCCCCGGCGCCCCGGGAGGGGCGACCGGAGCGGCGTCCGACTTCGGGGCTGACGCCGCGAAGCGGTGGCACCCCGAGGTCGTCCGGCGCGAGCCCGGGACGCTGCGCCGCGTCCGCGTGGACGCGCACCAGCTCGTCGCGGTGGACCTGCCCGTCGACATCACCGCTGAGCTGGAGGGCCTGCGGTTCGACTGGGTCGAGGGCTCCGACGGCCGCGTCGGCATCCAGCCGGCGGAGCCCACCGGCGCGCACCCGGTCTCGGGCCACGCCCGCGTCGCCGTCGACAAGGCGGGCCTGGTCGCGACGGCCCGCGGGCTGCTGACCGTCGTCCTGCAGCAGCAGGGCATCACGCTGACCGGGCTGGACCTGGACGTGGTGTCGCAGGGGCCGCGCGCGGCCACGCTCCGGGTCGACGCCGCGATCAAGAAGGGCATGTTCCTCTCGGCCCGCGTGCAGGCGACGGCGGCGGTCAGCATCGACGCGAACATGGTGCTCGCGGTCCGCGACGTGCAGCTCGCTAGCGGTAACCCGCTGGTGGCGGCGCTGCTCGGGACGATCCGCGGCCGGGTCGAGGGAGCGACGAGCCGGGACATCGACCTCGCCGAGAGGCTGCCGGACGGCGTCCGGCTGGCGGACGTGCGGCTTGAGGTCGGCCAGCAGCTCGTGGCGAGCGCGCGGCTCGCCTGAGCCGGGCCGGAGCCGGAGCATGACGCCGTCGGGCACCCCCGCCCGGGGTACGTTGGGGACGCCCTGCCGCAGTCGCTCGCCCCGCCCCCTCGCCCCCGCGCTGCTCGCGGTCGGCGCGGGGCGGGAACTACACGGCGCTGTTTCTGGTGGGCGCGCTCGTGGCCGTCATCGGCGCGGTGAGCACCATGTTCATCAAGGGTGCGCGCTGATGGGCGTCGCGCCGCTCGGCGCCCGAGTCCGAACCTCAACCTGAACTTGAATGTTGGCCGAGTCTCAACCTCGACTTGAGCCTGAGTATGGGTGCAGGCGCGCGAGAGGGTGAAACCACGCGCTCGGACTGTGTTGCTGAGAGTGAACACTGTCTACTCCCCGCAACACAGTCCGAGGGGTAGCTGTTTCCCCGAGGCGGTCTCGGTGCCGATTGGATCCGGACCCGTACGTGTCAGACGCTCAGGTCATCCGGGTGACCTGAGCGTCTGACGCATGAGCGGGCAGCGGGGCTCAGTAAGGGTTGTTCACGTAGGTCCGGTTAAGGGGCTCCGGGATGCGGAAGTAGTTGGCGGACAGGCCCGCCGGGTCGGTGGCGAGGGCGCCGCGGCCGGGGCCGTCGTCGCCGTCGTCCCAGCCCCACGGCGCGTTCGCCGAGTTCTGCGAGCAGGAGATGCCGCCGTCGCCGCAGCTGCCCGAGCCGTCACCGGCGAACGTGCCCGCGCTCGCGAAGAGCTGGGTGTTGGAGCGCTGTGCCCAGAGCCCGCCGGACGCCTGGACGTCGACGAGGCGGTAGGCGACGTTCCGGTCGTCCGGGTGCTCGGGTACCTCGGCGCGGCCGGCCGGGTAGTAGATGACGCCGTCGCCCACGATGTCGTAGCCGCCGCGCGCCTTCAGGCCGTGGCCCTTGGCCTCCTGGGCGGTGACCGGGTGGGTCAGGCCGTCGCTCGGGTTGGTCGCCATCGGCAGGGTGCCGTCGATGGTCTCCGCGCCGGCGCCCCACGTGCTGCCCGACGGCGTGTACGAGTAGAAGTTGGTGTGCGCGACGGTGACGGCGCCGCGCAGCACGCCGTACGCCGAGCCGTCCTTCTGGACGGCCACCATGACGCCCTCGGCGTCGTTCTCGTGCTCCGTGTCGAAGATCGAGTCCGACCAGTCCCGCGGGTGGAAGAACATGTACGTGACGAACCAGTGGGTGGCCGTCTCCTGCACCGAGTAGTAGGCGGTGGCTGCCAGCGTGTGGTTGCCGGTGTTCTCCCAGTTGTTGCGCGCGTTCAGGTCGCCGTCGAAGTCGTAGGCAGTGATGTAGTCCGAGCGGCCGCCCAGGGCGTTGGTGCCGGTCTGGTCCACGTCCTGGTAGTGGATGGGCGCCCAGCGCTGGGCGACGTCGGCATTGCTCGCCGCCGACAGCTCCGGCGCGGCCGCCGTCGGCCCCGCCGCCGCGGATCCCGCCGCCGCGACGCCCAGGGCGACCAAAGCCGCCGTCGTACCCATGGCAAGCTTCAGTGTTCGTGCAGGTCCAGGCATGTTTTCCCTCGTCCCGGTCAATGCTGCAGGTAGCGATCTTCCCGGGGAAGACTTCACCCCGGGCATTGCCGACGAGCAAAGAACGCATGGCAAACGGATGACGATTTGTCCGTTTAGTTGGACGCTCTGTAGCGTCCTCGGTCTCGGGGGTGGAGGCGATTCGTACCTTCACCGGGAGCGGGAGGAAAACCGCGATGGGGACTGGCACGGGCACTGGCACGGGAACTGACGTCGAGACCGGCGTACGGACCGGCATCGAGACCGGCATCGCAGCCGGCACGGAGAAGGCCGGGCCCGGCACCCCGCCCATGGTGCTGAGCGCGCGGTACGTCGTGCTGCGGGAGCGGTTCTCCGAGGAGCGGGTCGGCCGCTTCGCCGTGGGGCTGGGCTGGTCCCGGCAGTGGGAGACGACGGCGGATCCGGACGAGGGGATCTCCTACGCGGTCGGCTGGGGAGCCGGCACGCTCTCCGTCGAGTACTGCGAGGACGACGTCTCGCGGCACAGCTACCTGTGCTTCGCGGGGGAGGACGCCGCGGCGGTCGAGGGCGCTACCGAGCTCGCCGAGGCGCGCCTGGACGCGTGGCGGGTGGAGGACCTGCTGACCGCCGTCGACTCGGCGACGGAGCCGGTCGAGCTGGCCAGCGCCGTCATCCGGGCGGGCCTCGGGGCACCGCGGGAGCTCGACGAGCGCTTCTTCGCCGTCATCGACGACGCGCTCCAGCACCCCGACGCGCGGGTCCGGGAGGCGGCCGTGTGGGCGGTCTCCTACGTGCCCCACCCAGAGTATCGGGGCCGGCTCGAGGCGCTCCGCGACCACGACCCGGAGCACGACGTGTGGAGCACTGCACAGATCCTCCTGGACGCGTTCGACGCCGAGGGGATCGGCGGGGACAGGCCCTAGCCGAGCAGCTCGTCCGCGAGCTGGGCGGACTGACGGCGGAGGTCCGGGACCGAGGTGCACTCCCACTCCAGGCCGCGCCGGGCCAGGCCCATGGCGCGCAGCCGGGGGTGGCCGACGCCGGCGGCGTCGACCAGGGCGGCGTCCGGCGTGAGGTCGAGCCCCGTGCCGAGGCGGTGCGAACGCACCAGTCCGCGTGCGAGGAGGGCGTCCACCAGGGGGTTCCAGCCGGGGGAGGTCAGGGACGGGAGGCCCGTGGCGCCGACGACGAGGTCGAACGCCGCCGTGTCCCATGCTCCGCCCGCGCCGTTGGCGCTGTTGGCGTCACGCACCTCCGCGACCGTGCCGACGGTGAGCACCGCGTCGGCGATGAGCCGGTCCACGTGGGTGCGCATCGCGTGCGACATGCGGTGCCGCACGTTCTCCCAGGAGCGCGCGTGCTCCCGCTGGAACGTCGCCTGCTCCTCGGCGGTGAGCCGCGCCCAGGCCGGGTTGATCTGCGGGCGGACGGCGTCGATCACGGCGCGCCAGTCGCGGCCCGCCGCACGCTCGTCGTCGATGTGGCGGCGCACGTGGTCGAGCGTGGCGGCGAGCCGGAGCGTGGCGGACGCGCCGCCCCCACCCTCCGCGCCGTCTCCGCCGAACGCCCCGTCCGCGGCCCCGAGGTCGACCTCGACCGCCGGCGGCAGCGGGTCGGCGGCGTGTGCGGCGGGCAGGGTGCCGCCGCGGGAGACGGCGGTGAACCGCGCGTCGGGCAGCAGGGCGTGCAGGTGGGCGACGACGTCGAGCGTCGTCAGGCCGGTGCCAACGACGAGGACCCGGCGGGCGCCGGCCGCCCGCTCGTCCAGGTCCGGTGACCACGGGTCGGCGACGTAGCGCTCGCCCCACGGCTCGTACTCGGGCAGCCGCACCGGCGGCGGCGTGCCGAGCGCGAGGACGGCGGCGTCGGCGCGCAGCGTGCCGCTGTCGGCCAGGGTGAGCACGACGCCCGGTCCGCCGTCGACGCCCGGTCCGTCCCCGGCGTCGGGCCCCTCCCCGGCGTCAGGCCCGTCCTCGATGTCGACGACCGTCCCGCGCACGTGCCGCAGGCCGCTGCCGGCGGGCACGGGGACCGACGGCAGCAGCTCGGTGAGGTAGCGGCCGAAGTCGGCGCGCTGCAGGAACGTGCCCGGCTCGGCGGGCACGCCGGCGGACGCGCACCAGCGCAGCAGGTGCTCGGGGTCGTCGTCGAAGGCGCTGAGCCGGGCCACGACGGCGTTCAGCGTGTGCCGCGGGTCGGTGGTCCGGTAGGGCAGGCCGCGGCCGGGCGTCTCGGCCGGGTCGACGAGCAGCACCCGCACCCGGCGGTCCGCCCGCCCGGACGATGCGGCGGCACGCAGCAGGTGGGCCGAGAGGATGACGCCGGCCGCGCCGCCCCCGACGACGGCGATGGTCCGCTGCATGCTCGAGGTGCTCCGTTCGGCGGTCCGTACCGCCGTCCAGGCGGTGCCCGGGGTCGGCTGCCCGGGCGAAAACCCGAGGATAGCTGCAAGTAGCCGCTCCCGATTCCGGGACCCGTGAGACTTTTCGTTACAGCACGCCGGACATGCGATACGTTCCGATCGACGACGTCGCGCGCGCCCGTTGCGCGCTGAGAACGGGGAGCCATGACAGCCACGACTACCACTCAGTCAGAGCACCTGGCCGACCTGGACGACCTGACCTCGCTCGCCGAGACCACCACGAGCCCCGACCCCGTGCGGGTGTACGAGCGGCTGCGGGCCAGGTGGGGCAACGTGGCGCCCGTGCTCCTGGCGCCCGGTGTGCGGGCCTGGCTCGTCCTGGGGCACCGGGAGCTGGCCACGGTGCTGCGCACCGACGGCCTGTACTCGCGCGACTCGCGCAACTGGTGCCTGGTCGTGGACGGCACGGTGGACCTGACCAGCGGCGTCGGGGCGATCCTCGCCCCGCGGGACAGCGTCTACTACGTCGACGCGGCGCGGCACCGGCACCTGCGCCGGCTCATCGACGACTCGTTCGACGGGTTCGACGAGCACCGCCTCGCGGTCACCGTCCGGCAGTGGTGCGAGACCACGCTGGACCGGGTGGTGGCCCGGGGCGAGGCCGACCTCGTCGGCGACTACGCATGGGCCGTCCCGCTGCTCGCGATGTCGACGATGTTCGGGCTCGGCCCGGACGAGGCGCGGGCCATGCTCGGCCACGCACGCGGGATCTTCCGGGGCGAGGGCGTGGAGGCCGCCGAGGCGCTCAGGGCGCAGAAGAGTCTCATCGTGGACCTGGTCGCGAGGCGTCGTGAGGAGCCGTCGAACGACATGACCTCGGCGATCCTGCGGCACTGGAGCCGGCCCACCGACGAGGACGTGCAGAGCGCGGTCTCCACGATGCTCGTCCTGGGCAGTGAGTTCGAGGTCGCGTGGATCACGCAGTCGCTGCGGATGCGGCTGACGGACGCGCGGTTCGACGGCCGGTCCGGTGGTCGGCTGACGGCGTCGGACACACTGGAGGCCGTCCTCGGCTCGATCCCGCCCGCGAGCAACACCGCACCGCGCTTCGCGTTGGCCGACACGGTGCTCGGCGACCGCAAGGTCTGGGCGGGTGACGCCGTCGTGCCGGGCATCCTGGGCGCGAGTGCGGAGTCGCGCGCTGCCAGCGACGACATCTGGCTCGAGCCCGGCAACCTGTCCTATCTCACGTGGGGCGCGGGCCCGCACGCCTGCCCGGTACGCCGTCCGGCCAGGGTGATCGCGCAGACGGCGGTCGACGTGGCGCTACGCCGCCTCGCCGGCGTGACGCTCACGGTCCCGCCGGAGTCGCTGCACGCTACGGGGACTCTGTGGTCGTCGATGCCGTGGCAGCTCCCGGTGCGGTTCGAGGCGCCGTGATCGCGAGGATCTCAGGCACCACCACGCCCCACGCGACGCGCGGCGGGTACTGGTGCCCGACGCCGGGCAGCAGCACGAGCCGCGCGCCGTCGATCGCTGCGGCCAGCGCCGCGCCGTGCTCCGGCGGGAACATCGGGTCGGCCTCGCCGTGCAGCACCACGGTGGGCACGGCGACGTCGGCGAGCGTGCCGCGCACCGGGCTGCTCTCGACCAGGAGGTGGTTGGCCGCAGCCGCCGGGTCGATCGACCGTTTGACCACACGCCGGGCCGTCGCGAGCGTCGCTGCCTCGTCGTAGCCGGGCCCGGCGAACGCCCGCTCGGCCTCCGCGAGGGACCGCACGACGGCGTCCGGGTCGCCCCAGTCCGGGTCCGGCGGCGGGTCGTCGAACTGCGCCCTGACCTCCGGGGCGGGCCCGGGCAGGCTCGGGCCGTCGCTGTCGCCGCGGGTGACCGGGCTCGTCGAGATCAGCGTGAGCGAGGCGACCCGGTCAGGGTGCTCGACCGCCACCTGCTGCGCGATCCCGCCGCCCATCGACACCCCGGCCAGGTGGGCGCGACCGATCCCGAGCGCGTCGAGCAGCCGGACCGGGTCCAGCGCGAGGTCGTCCCCGGTGTACGACGGCGCCCCGGGCGGGTCGGTCCGGGACCGGCCCGTGTCGCGGTGGTCGTAGCGGATCACATACCTGCCGGGCGGTCCGCCGCGGCTGCCGCCGTCTTTGCCGCCGCCCTTGCCGCCGCCCTTGCCGATGCCGGTTCCGCCGTCGGTGCCGCCGTCGGCCAGCGCCCGGCAGAAGTCGTCGTGCCACCAGTCCATGGCGCCCATGATCCCGCCGATCAGGAGGATCGCCGGGTCGGCCGGGTCGCCGAAGGTCTCGGCACACAGCTGCGCGCCCGGTACGTCGACAAAGGTCTCGGTCATGTCTGCCTGACGCCCGAGCGCCGGCAAACTCATCGGTCCGCCACCAGCCCCTCGTTGAGTGCTGGCAATTTGTTGGGTCAGCGGGGCCCGGCCCAACAAATGGCCAGCACTCAACGAACAGGGTCAGAATCCGAGGATCAGGGCTACCAGCGCCAGCAGGGCCGCGGCGCCGGCGCCGATCCAGGCGATCAGGATGTGCTGCCTGGTGCGTTCCTGGGCGGCGTCGAACTGGGTCCGGAGGGTCTCGAACTCCTTGTACGCCGCCTCGATCTCTGCGCGGGCGGCCTGCAGCTGGGTGTCGGCCCTGGCCGCGTTGGCCTGGGCGGCGGCAGCCTCGGAACGGGCCGCAGCCGCCTCGGTGCGGGCCGCGGTGGCGTCGGCCCGGGCGGCAGCGGCCTCGGCACCCGCGTGGTCGGCCGTCGCCAGCGCGGCCTGGGCGAGCGCCGTGTCGTTGTCGGGCTGCTGCGGGCGTGGGGCGGCCTCGATCTGCTGGGCCTGTGCCGCCGGGTAGACCACCTGGGTCGCCTGCCCGGACGTGTCGCCGGTCCGGACCGGGGGCTCTGCGCGGGCGAGCTGGTTCTGCACCTCGGCCTTGAGGTCGGACAGGAAGGGCTTGAGCCCCCGGCCCCGGCGCTCCTTGGCGGAGGCGTGCCGGGGGACACCGCCGGGCTGGATCGGGGCGTCGAAAGCGGTGGGGTCGTGTTCGGTCGCCATGGGTGTGAAAGGTACACGGGTCGGTCAGGGCGGGTACGGCGGGTCCGCGCGCCGTCGGCATGGTCCCGCCGGTAGGGTCCCGTCATGCAGCTGACCCGGCCCGACCTCGCGCGGGTCCTTGAGCGTTCCGTCGCCGAGCGCCCGACGGCGGACCTCGGCTGGCTGGACGCGCCCCCGCCGGGCAGCCGGGTGCTGCGGGAGCGGGCGACGCTCGGCCCCGGCGCATCGTTCGAGGCGACCGCCGACGCGCTGTTCGGCTGGGCCATCCACCGCGGCGCCGGGCTGGTCATCGCCCCGACCGGGCCCGCGGAGGTCGGCGCGACCGTGGTGCAGGCCGTGCGGGTCGGCCCGCTCTGGTTCGCCGCCCCGTGCCGGGTGGTCGACGTCGTCCGGGAGCCCGACGCGGCCGGCTTCACCTACGCGACGCTGCCGCACCATCCGGAGACGGGCGTGGAGACCTTCCGCGTGCTGCGCGACGACCGCGTGTCATCAGGTCTCGCCTTCGAGGTCCACGCCGTGGCCCGGCACGACTTCTGGGGCTCCCGGATCCTGCCGCGGATCGCCCACCGGGTCCAGGACCGCGTGACGCGCGGCTACCTGGCGACGGCCCGGGCCGGCTAGCGCGAGAGCTCGGCCAGGAACTCCGTGACGAGCGCCGTCACCTCATCGGGGCGCTCCAGGTTCGGCAGGTGGCCGGCCCAGCCGAGCTGGGTGTGCTTGGCGCCGGGGATGCGCCCGGCCAGATGGTTGGCGACCGCGCGGAAGTGGTCGAGGTCCTGGCCGCCGGAGACGATCAGAGTGTGGGCCGTGATCGCTTCGAGGTTGATCGCGGGGCCGGCCTCCTGGTGGATGTCCTCCCCGGCGCCGAGCTGGACCTGGAAGGCGTGGCGCTGCATGGTGCGCACCAGCTCGCGGGCGTCGTCGTCGGCGTCGGGCCCGAGCCAGGTGGCGACGTTGAGCTCGGTCGCGCCCTCGATGTCGCCGGCCTCCAGCAGCGCGTCCTCGCGCCGGGCGAACCGCTGCAGGGAGCGCGTGGCGGGCAGCGCGAAGGCCGAGTTCAGCAGCACGAGGTGGGACACGAGCTCCGGCCACTCGGAGGCGACCTGGAGGGCGACGTTGCCGCCCGACGACGCCCCGACGATCGCCACCGGACGCTCGCCCAGCGAGCCGAGCAGCGCGTGCACGTCGCCCGCGTTGTGGAACGGCTCGCTGGTGAGCGAGGTGTCGCCGTAGCCACGCATGTCGCACCGGATGACGCGGTACTGCCGGGCCAGGGGAGCGCGCTGGGGACCCCACATGCGGGAGTCGGCGACGCCGGCGTGCAGGAGCAGGACGGCCGGGCCGGAACCCGTGGTGTCGTGGCTGAGAATCATCCGCCGACGGTAGCCGTGGCGGCGCAGCAGTGGCCAACGCATTCGGTGGACTCCAGTCCGGGCGACGGGTAGACTCGAACACATGTACGAACCAAGAGAAGGTCAGGCGCTCGGCCGGCCGAGCACGCACGCAGTGGAGTCGTCGGTCGACGCGGCGCTCGCAACGCTGCTCGACGAGCTGTTCACCGGCCCCCGGGTCACGTACGCACCGGTCAGTGAGTCGCCCGTGTACTACGGCGGGCATCGCGCCGGGGGAAGCCGGCCCCGGCACCGGCGCTTCGTGCTGCGCGCCGGTGCCGACCTCGATGATCCGCGCTGAGCTACATAACCACCGCGACCACGGCGGCCACCAGGGCCAGCGCGATGCCGACCCAGGCGAACGTGGTAGCGGTAGCTGCCTTCTTGGTGGCGGCGTCCGCCGTCTCGCGGGCCGCTGACGCCGCCGTCGTGGCCGAGTCCACTGCCGCCCGGGCCGCGTCGGCGAGGGCGCGCGCGGCATCGAGGTCGGTGCGGAGCGTGTCGGCGGTCGAGGCGAGCTCGTCGATCCGGCCCTGGAGCCGGGTCGTCTCCTCGCTGGCCGAGGCCACGGCCTGCTCGACGGAGGCGGTCAGCTCGGTCAGCTCGGCCGCCGTCTTCTCGCGTGCTTCCTCGAGGGCCTTCTCCTGTGCGGTGCCCTGCTTCGCGACGAGCTCCCGGAACTCCGCACCCTGCTCCTTCAGGGCGACCGTCAGCTCGGCGCGGACCTCCTCCGGGGTCAGGGGCTTGTCCGGCTTGGCGAGGTAGGCGTCGGCCCAGGTCCGCCGCGACTTGCTCCGCTTGCCGGAGCCGGCGCCCTCAACGACGGCGTTCTTCTCCTCGTCGCTCAGGCGGTCGAGCGCCTCGGCCGCCGCCTTGACCGCGGGCGGCGTCTCGACGGGGACCTTGGCGCCGCCCTTGGGCGGCTTTGCCTCGGGTGTCATCGGTGTCTTGGCCCCCTTGGGTGCCGCGGCGGCTGCCACGGGTGCGGCGTAGTCGGCGTCCTCGGTGTCGCTCGACGCGGACTCCGGGATCTTGATGGGCTTGGTCAGCAGAGCCCGCAGGCGGTCCATCCGCTCAGTCTTCTCGCCGCCCTCGGTCGGAGGCGCGTCGCTGTCACTGCTCATGGGGGAAACGTACCGCTCTGCCCGATCTAGGTCGACTACCTCGGAAGGCGCGTCGTTTCACCGGTGTGGATGGTTCCGGCTGCAGGCCTGCAGTGGACTTCAGTGGCCTCCAGAGGCCACCTGAAACCCCACTGGTGCCCCACAAGTTTCGCGCTGGGGGTTTGTGCGAACCCGTGAGGTGATCGACCACCTGAGTTCTCGCTGGAGCAGCTGGTCCTGGAGAGGCCGAACCTCACAGGTGGAACCGGATCCGACGCAGCGGTGAATGCGCTCTCGCGGGCTCGGTGCAGCCTCGCCACACTGTTCACGGTTCTTGGCTCACACCACCGGTGGAGCGGTCGGGCGGGAATGGACGAGGGGCGACAAATCTGCTCTCTGTGGCCCCCATCTCCTGGTCTCTGCGTGTCCATGCCTCGTAGCGCAATTCGTTGGCGGCGACGAACGCTGGCTCCAGCGTCAGCTGGGTAAAGTGCCACTCGTCGCCCAGCCCAGCATCTTCCGCAGGCATCGATGGGAGTGTCCGTCGGGTGTAGCCCTCGTGGGTGGTCAGTCCGGCCGCCGCTTGGAACTGCCACGAGCTCAGGTTGTCCTCCGGCCCGGACGCCCACGCACCCAGGCTGACGACGAGCCGGTCCTCCTCCAGCGGGTCGCCCTTGCTGCGGTAGAGCCATTCGTAGGCGCCGTGCCTCTCGAGGTCCCTGTATACAGGGACAAACTCGTGCTTGTTCGTGTATTCGTCGAGGGTGTTGGTGACCCAGTCCAGGAAAGTGGGGGTCATCGGACCGGCACTCCGTGCTGCGGCGTGAGTGTGGCGGCCCTTGGGTAGCCGTCGGGTAAGAGGTATTCGATGCCGCTGCCCAGGGCGCACCAGCGGGGGCCGGCGATCCGCTCGATGCGGGTAGGGTCGATGAAGATGACGAAGGTGCGCAGTTCGTTCGGTACAGGCAGGGCGAGGTAGGCCCCGGCGTCATGTGGTGAGTAGGGCGTTGGACTGACACAGGTTGGGATGCCCTCGCGGTTCTCGTTCCAGTCGGGCATACGTATGTACCGAAGTAGCAGCCGCCCGCCCAGTTCCCTAGCGACGTCTGTACCGGTCCTCACGGGCAGCAGGTGGTCGTCGGTGAACGCAGGTTCGATCCGTTTGTCCAGCATCCGTTCATCAAGCTGAGTGGCCAGCCACGCCGATGAGCCCATCTGCCACCGCCTCCACAGTTTGTGCGTTCGTTTGAGTCTGGGCAGGTGTGATCTCATCGGCAAGCGGACGAGCGGGCGAAGTGACGACCGGCCCGGGCGGACCTTGGGTATTCTCGACCCCTTGTTGCTGCTACCCCAGGCGGTCGCCCACCCCGTTTAGCACGAAGCCCCACGGGCGCGACACGCCCCGGGCCCGAGCGACAGCGCCGTCGAGGTTCGCTCCGGAGAGGCGTCCCGCGAGGAAGACGATCGCCACGTGCCACAAGCCGAACGCGATCGTCACCCCCGCGAGCCCGGCCGACACCACGCCCAGGGCGGTGAAAACGTCGGGGGAGATGCCCCGCCGCACGGCCAGGTTGGTTGCCGCGGACAGCCGACGTGAGTACCAGGGTTAAATGCATACAAGCCGCGCATGACGACCGAGCCTAGTGGCTTGGGTTCGAGATCCAACGGACTTCGAACCAAGACACGAGGCGACACCGGCTCTCACCTCAGCCGTGCCGCCACGGCCCGCT
Source organism: uncultured Actinomycetota bacterium (assembly GCA_963850545.1). GTDB lineage: Bacteria > Actinomycetota > Actinomycetes > Actinomycetales > Cellulomonadaceae > Promicromonospora. Next base: position 1,100,919 of record CAWKLP010000001.1, read on the forward strand.
CAGTGAATAGCCCTCTCATAACCCATTGGGCCCAATGCTGGGTGATCTTCTGCGGTCTCAGGCGACCCCGACGCCTCATAGACGTAACGTGTAGGCAGGTTGCCGCTGGATCGCGGTCTGCCGTCGCCGACCTGTTTCGCGACGAGGATCCATCCATGCTTCTGATTCTTTGCGACGTCCGGGGTCCAGCGTCTTGCGGGCCTTGGCAGCGAAAGTGCAGCAGCACCGCTTCGAAAAGGGGTCCGAGCATGAACCGTGCCGGCATCTTCATCGGTGTTAACGAGACGGGTCATCTCCAGACGCTCAACGACGCGCGACGAAGCGCCGAAGACATGCACGCGTGGGCCGTCAGCCAGGGAATGAGGGACGAGTGGGCAGCACACCTCATCACTGATGAGGTGTCGCCCGTCACGCCTGATCGGATCGCGGAGACTGTGATGGACGTGATCGATAAGGTGGAGCCAGAACAGCTGATCGTCTACTTCGCCGGACACGGCGTCGTGATAAGGCGGAGCGAGCAGTGGTTACTCAGCAAGGCGCCGGACTTCAAGAGCCATGCGGTGGACGTCAGCGAAACGGCCGCAGACGCGGAGTACGGGCAGGTTGCCCACGTGGTGCTTGTCTCCGACGCGTGTAGGACCGCCCCAGAGGGCATCCAGGCCGGGTCGGTCAAAGGTGGAACGATCTTCCCCAACCGACCCGATGCTGACCAAGGGTTCGTCGACCTCTACTACGCCTGTGGACTGGGCCGACCCGCCGCCGAGCTGCGAACGGTGGACGAGTCCGTCGCCAGCTACCGAGCTGTCTACACCGAGGTGTTGCTCGATGCCTTGCGAGGCAAGTTCCGGGGGGCCATGATCCAGCACGACGGCGACCCGTCCTGGTACACCGGCACTAGGCTTCTCAGCGAGCTGCTCACAGTCGAAGTGCCCAAGCGGATCCGGACAAAGAAGCTCACAGCGAGGTACCACCAGGCGCCGCAGGCGCGGGTCACCTCCAACCAGGACATGTGGCTCGCGCACCTGAAGCGCCTCCCGCGCACGCGCAGGTTGCGAGGAAGGGACGCGCCGGTTGCTATTGCGCCGCCAGAAGCGTCGGAACGGGCACAGTCGAGGGTCGTCTCTCTGGCTCTCGCCGGTGACACTGCCGGGCTCGCCACAGCGCTGGAGGACGTCGAACGGGCGGGACTGCCCGGGACCGAGGACTTCGTCCATTCGGTCCAGACCGTGGCCGGATCGCTGCCGGCTGAACCGCTGCCGAGCGGATGTGGGTTCAACGTCTCGGGGGCTCGTGTGACGTCCTTTTTCTCGCTGCACGATGGCGCCGCGCTCACGGCTGACGAGCGAACGCTGCAGCTGCCGCCTGGCCCGCCGGCCAGCGTGGTTCTGCAGCTCGACAACGGTCTGGTGACGCTGGTCCCGGCGATCCCTGACTTCGTTGCAACGCTGATCCTCGATGAATCCGAGCTGATCTCCGTCAACTACGAGCCGTCGCCGAATACCTGGCGAGGTGCGGAGTACGCCGCCAAGGTTGATCACTTGCGCGCTTTGCGCGCCGTGGCAGCGTCATGCTCTTTGCACGGCCGCTTCTCTCTCGACGTCGAGGACCCTGAGGATGTCGCGGCTAGCTTGCAGTTGTCCAAGGGAGTCGACCCGACGATGGCCGTCTACGCGGCGTACGCGTTCCACGACCTCCGCGCCACGACGCGCATCAACGCGATGTCGTCACGACTCACCGGGGACCTCGGGTTCAGTTTCTTCGACCTGGCACTTCTCGGCCGGCAGCTGGTGGACCGCGGGGTAGCGCCGGGCGACGACGTTCTTCCCGCCGTTCCGCTGCTCACGCAGGGTTGGTCCATTGCTCGCTCGCACCGGACCCGCTTTCCCCCGGCTCTGGCCGACATCGAGTCGCACGCGCGCGACTCCTTGTGGTCCGTCTACGGCAGCGCCGCGTTTCCCATGTTCCGACAGGCTCTCTCACGAGGAGAGATCCGATGACCCGCCAGCTGGTGCTTGTCCACGGTCGCAGCCAGCAGGGCAACGATGCCGTCGCGCTTAAGAGGACCTGGTTGGACTCACTGGAGGAAGGTCTGGCCAAGTCGAGCCTCTCGCTTCCCGTGTCGGATTCCGACATTCACTTCCCTTTCTACGGTGACACACTCATCGATTTCCTGGAAGGGAAGTCTGCAGATGAGGTCGCCGAGATCATCATCAGGGGCGGAACCGACGCAGAGCTAAAAGTCTTTGTCCAGCAGGCGCTCGAGGAAGCACGTCTCAAGGTCGGTGTGACGGACGCGGACATCGCCGACATCGGCGGGGACCAGGTCATCGAGAAGGGGCCGCTCAACTGGGCGTGGCTGCAGACCGTGATGAGGGCCATCGACCGCAAGACCCAGCACGGCAGCGGACTCAGCATCTTCCTGGCAACCCGCGACGTCTACCACTACCTGGTTGACAAGACCACCAAGGACGAGATCGACGGGGGAGTCGCCGCTGCAATCAAGCCGGGGGTCGAGACGGTCGTTGTAGGGCACAGCCTCGGCACCGTCGTCACCCACTCCTTGCTCCGTGAACGGGGCCAGGAGTTGGAACTGAAGGTGCCTCAATTCGTCACGCTCGGGTCCCCGCTGGGTGTTACCAGGATTCGTGCGGCAGCCAAGGTGCCGCGTTGGCCGTCCTGCGTGGCTCATTGGTTCAACGCCCGGGATTCTCGAGACGTGGTCGCCCTCTACCCGCTGACTTCCGACCACTTCCCGGTGGGCGAGGAGGCACCCGGAATCGTCAACGATTCGGATGTGCGAAACGAGACACCTGACCGCCACGGGATCTCCGGCTACCTCTCGGACCGCGATGTCGCACGAGTCATCTACGACGCCCTGGTGGGGTGAGGCCTGTGAGGCGGCAGGCGAGGGCAGCGAACATCCTTGACCGACTCCGCGACGTACCGCCGCAACACGCCAACCACGAGACGGTGGCGGCGTATGAGAAAGCCGCTGAGCTCCTTTCCGGCGACGTCGGCTCCCCGGCCTGGTTCGAGGCGATGATCCAGTTGGGCAGCCACCTCCTGGAGTCTCCCGACGGTGACCACGGAGCCAACGTCGCGAAGGCCCGGGGCTGCTATCAGCTAGCGATGGACATCGCCACAGAGCGCGGCGACCAGGCAACATGGCTCCCAGCTGTTTCCGGTTATGCCAACGCGCTCTTGACCGATCCCTCTGCCGGTTCGGAAGCGCTGCGTGAGGCAATCGAGCTCCTCGACGAGCTAGAAGGCAAGTACAGCGCCATCAGCGCCGTCGATCCACTCGCTGTGACGTTGGGTCAAGAAGCCGCCGCCTATGCCCGGCTGCCGGACGGGGACCCCCACCACAACCTCGACCACGCCATCGAGCTGCAGGAGAGGGCGGTACGGCTGCTCGCCGAAAGCGGCCCCGAGTTGGCTGCCAGGCGGGGCCGGGCCCGTCACAATCTCGCCGTGCTGTACAGCCGCCGCGAGACCGGGATCCGATCCCAAAATGTCGATCGGGCAGTGCGCTCCCTGCAGGCAGCACTCGAGGACCGGTCGTCTGACACCGATCCGGTCGGTCGTGCCCGCACCCTCCGTGCCCTTGCCGCGCTGTATCCCGAGTGGATGGGCACCGACTCGCTGGACGACGCGCGAGACCTCGCGGAAGCGGCGGCCACCGAGGCCGGGCTCCTCGAGCGGGACGACCCGCAGGCCAGGGCTCGGACGAAGGGATGGGCGTACTTCGAGCGCGAGCAATCTGCCCTGAATGTTGACCTGGACGCCACCTTGCAGACGCTCCGGCAAGATAACGAGCGGGCAGCTGAATGGTTCAACGCGATGGTCGCCAACCACCAGAAGGCACTGGAGGTGCTGCCGCGCGAGTCGATGCCGATCAAGTGGGCAGAGTGGTCGGCGGGGCTGGGGCGCATCCTGGGGCGAGCACCCGCCCTCGGCGACTACGGTTTCGTGGACCAAGCACACGCATGCTTCGCCGACGCGCTCGCCGCGTTCGATCCCGCCGACCGGCCGCTGCTCGGCCGTCAGATCCAGGCTCGCTGGGGCGAGTACAGCCATGAGTTGGGGGACTTCACGCGCTCTCTCACGGCCTACCGCGCTGCCTTGGACCTGAGCGACCTGGTCCTGGTTTCGACCGTTGACCCAGGCCACCGCCTGTCCGAGATTTCGCAGTCCCGGGGATACGGCCTGTTCGCAGGCTACGCTGCCGCCCGGCTCGGTATGACCGGCGACGCGGCGGTGCTGGCCGAGCGTGAGCGTATGCGCCTCAATGCTCCGCTTCTCAAGGCGCAAGACGTGCTACGACGACCGACGGCTCCTCGCGAGCAGATCCGTTCCTGCTTGGTCCGGATTCGGGGACTCGAGCAACAACTGAGAGCGCTCAATGAGCAGGATCCCGAAGCCAAGCAGGAGGGGATTGCCGCTCGTCTGGCAGATGACCTCGGCATGGACGTCTCGATGATCTCGGTGCGCCGTGTCGACGACGATATGGACGAGCAGAGCCCTGTCGCGGAGGCGCGCTCACTTGTCCTCACCGGCTTGGCTCGAGAGCACGCTCAACTGCAGATGCTCATGCCAGAGGAAGGGGCTGCTGACACCGGCCACATTGTCTCGGTCAGCGATATCGCGGCGGTCGCCCGCGAGCGTGGTGTCGCGCTCGTTTACCTGCTGGGGACGGTGCACGGCTCGATGGCGGTCCTCGTGCTCCCCAGCGGCGAGCTAGAGCAGGTCAGGTTCGACGAGGTCGACAGTGATGTGACGAATGCGCTCCTCAACGGGGACAACACGACCATCGGCTTCCTTGAGGCCGCCCAGAGCTATGACCCGAATAATCCATCCACGATGGTCGACTGCCTCAACAGCATCCGAGGAGCGCTGACGCCTCTTTTCGACGAACTCACGTCGGCCCTGGCGCGACACCGTGTCGACGGAGCGATGTTGATACCACTAGGGCGATTGGGCCTGCTCCCCGTTCATGTCGCAGCCGGTGACCTTGCGTACTCGTACGCACCCTCGGCCGGCGTTCTCCGCTCGGTCGCCTCCTTTGCGCCCCGGCATTCGGGGATGCTCGTGCTCGCCGATCCCGGGCACTACGAGACCGAATCCTTGCCATTGTCAGTCGCCGAGGCACGTACGATTGCGTGCTTGGCGACGCAGGATGATGAGGTGGTGACGCTCGTCCGCTCGGAAGCGACGGGCGAGGCTGTACGCCGCGGCTCGGCTGCTGCTCGCGTCGTCCATTTCGGATGTCATGGCGAGTTCCGCCCGTCGGAACCGTTGGCGTCCCACCTCCAACTCGCAGCCCATGACGAAGTCACAGTGGCCGACATCTTTTCGGGAGACGTCGAACTCGGGGGCGCCGGGCTGGTCACGCTGCTCGCTTGCGAAACCGCGGCCGGCGATTCCCGTCGCGCACCGGACGAAGGCCTGTCCTTCCCTGCGGCGGTACTCGTCGGCGGAGCCGCTGCCGTAGTCAGCACGATGTGGCCGGTCGCTGACGACGCCGCCGCACTCTTCTCGGTCAAGTTCTACGAATTGACCCAGCATGCCTTGGTCCCGCCCGCCAAGGCCGTCGTCGCGGCGCGAGCGTGGATGCGGTCAGCTACTTCGGTTGAGGTCCTTGAAGTCGTCGACCGAATGCGGGCCAGCCTGACGCGCGCTGACGCAGAGGCGGCCGCCGCATTGGACGACCTGGCTTCGGACCTGACGGACCAGTCTGAGCTGCACCCGTTCGCAGGCCCGGACCTCTGGGCCCCGTTCATCCTGACCGGCTGCTGACCGTATCGATGGAACGGTGACACCACGCGACTACGGCGCAGCCCAAGACAGCCGTTAACACGGGTCGGCCGAGGCCTCTCTCAAGTTATCCACAGGTACTCACTGTGGAAACTGAACCGCGGTCACCGACAACGTGAACCAGTCCAAGGGCGTGGCGCCGGTAGAGCACGGTGGACCCATCGCGTCGGCAGGAGCGGTCGCAAGGCGTACGCCCTACGCACCTGATCGCGGCGGACGCTGGTGGGCTTCCCGGGAGCCGGGAATCGGGTGTCTTATTGCACCGGCCGATCAAGGAGAGCCTGCAGGACCAGAACCGCAGGACCGCCTGCCCGCAGTCATTTCTTCGGCCGCCCGACGGCAGGTCGTGCGACGAGTACCCGTTCGCTTCGACGCACGAGGGCGCCTTCACCGGTGGCGGAACCGGGCGTACGTTTGCCGGGTGCAGCGTGACCGCCTACCCGACCGGCGTCACTGGCCCCACCGGGTTCAGCGTGTGCATGATCGACCCGAGCGAGAACAGCAGCGCCGGCGCCACCATGAACGGTCGGTTGTACCGGCCGTACCGCGTCCTGGATGGGGACGGATCCTGGGTAGGCATCTCGTAAGCCACTGCGAATTCCAGCACTAGACGGAGGGGCGGTCGCCATGAGGTACACGACACGGGTCGATGAGCGGCATCTCGAGCTGCGTGGCGCTACGTGGCGACCGCCCCTCGACCCCGCCGCGATCGGGAACCTGGTCATCGATGACCACGGTGATCGCCCCTTGATCGTGACGGGGATCAGCATGGGGCCTGTCGAGATCGAGGTAGAGCCGCAACCGGGCCCGCTCGGACCCCCCACTGACCCCGGTCAGTGGGAGGAAGCCGTGGAGTTCAGCATCGAAGCCGGCGATGTCCCCGTCCGTGGTCGGCGGGCAGGACGTCGTCAGTCCGTCGGCCCGGATCAACACAGCCGGTCCGGGGTGGTACCGCCTCCGGGTACACGCTTCAGGCCGCGGCAACGCAACAGATCTCGTCGTGACGGAGGCTGTGGAGCGGTATCTCGTCCATGCCTGGCCGCAGGAGTATGCCGAACCGATGCCGATCGCTCTCACGCGCATGAGCGCAGAACCGGCCACCGCCGCTAGGCAGGCACTCGAGATGCTTGATCTCGAGCTTTCGCCCGACATAACCATTGACCCCGAGCGGGCTGCACGGGTCAACGCACGCCTCCAGAAAGCCCGCGACACTCTCCAGCGGCTCTCTGAACGTGACTGAACTTCTCGCCAGAACGCGGAGCGTCCTCCAAGCGGGTCGTGACCCTGGAGTCGTGGCCGGCGATCATGGCGGCCCTGTTGATGAGGTCGCCCCAAGGACTAAACCGGGGGCACCAGCAAGCGGCGTCTCCTTGGCCTGGCCGCTAGCCTGAACCTGCGAGGCACTCGCCCCGTGTACCGATGACTCGGCCCGCCTTGCTGTGGTCATCGTGCCCGTCCGCTCTGTTGGCAGCGACGACGACCGATCGACGAAACCCCACGGGTGCCCCATCTAGCGTTTGCGGTGGCATCAGACCAGGTCAGCGCCGTGAAGCGCATTCATGGGGGAAACGTACCGCTCTGCCCGATGTTGGTCGACTACCTCGGAAGGCGCGTCGTTTCGCCAGTATGGATGCTTGACGAGTGTGGATGGTGGTGGACAGGAATTGGCCTTGGGGCCACTTGAAACCCACTGGTTCCCCACACGGCTTGCCTCGGGCAATCGATTTACCGGCTGTCGCGGACGTCGGTGTGCGGTGGGTGCGGTCACGGCACATCGCGGGTGGGAGAGAGGACCACCCATGGCCAAGAACGAGGCGCCCCGCCGGATGTTCGGAACGCTGGAGGCGCGTAAGCGCACGAAATCCGGAAGAGTGACGAGTTGGCGCGCTCGGTATGCCGGACCGGACACCGAACGGCACGAGCGTCCCTTCGTCGACAAGATGGCAGCCGAAGCGTGGCTGAACGAAGAACGGATCTTGATCGACCGGGGGATTGGACACCGCCGATGGTGCGTGCCGCGGCAGCGCGTGCCCGGTCGCTGCGGGCGATCACGCTGCGCGACTGGGCCGAGCTGTCGATGGTGAACAAGTCTCTGCGGACCTCGACCCGGGACCGGTACCGCCGGATGCTGGACAAAGCGGATCATTCCGGTCCTGGCCGCACCCGGCAAGGAGAGGGTCTCGGCCGGTGCCTTCGGCCTGTCACCGCTCAGGAATGTTGACGGCGTCCGAGACCAGGACGGCGCCGCTTGAGGCGCGTGCGAGCTTCAGGCCCGCCACGTACATTCCTGACTTTTTCAGATCGGGCACCCACACCTCGACGCTGCCCATGTCCTGATCCCTGTCCGCCGTAAGGCGGTACGCCACGCGATCGGAAGTCCAGTCCCCGGGGACGTCGAACCCGTGCAATGACCAGGCCAGGAGGAGCGGTTCGCCCCTCAGCCCGCGCACTTCGAGGTTCACGGCCACTATCCATCCGAGCGGGTCGCGTTTGTCGTCCTGCCGACGGAAGTCGACCTGACGGAGACTCTTGGCGAGTCGTTCAGCTGTCTCCTTCGCCGGTAGCGGATCTCCCGCAGGGTCGTTGGGGTCCACCGTGATCATGACCGCAGCAAGGGCGCGAACAGCAAGAGCGGGCGGAGGGAGCGCGACCTCATCGAACGCGGAATCTCCAACAACCTCTGCCATGTACTCGTCGGTAGGGGGTTGCCACTCCCGGAGATCCGCCCTCAGCCTCGCCGTGCCTTCAGGCGGCCGGGGCGTCGCCGAGTCGGAAGGGGGTGGGCTCACGGTTTCTGTGCGCATCGGGGTCTCCGACTCGGAGGGTGTCGAAGTCGGCTGGTCCGTGGGACTCGGAACCACTCCGTCAGAAGGAGTCGGGTCCGACGGATCCACGGGCGGATCTGGGTCATGAGGCGTATCAACTGTCGGTGTCGACGCGCTCATTGGCCAGGCAGCCGGCAGTACGATCGTGGCTAAGCGGGCCGACGTTGAAGACGCGGCTGAGATCGAGGGATCGACGTCGGGAATCCGTGCAGCGAACTCGCTGAGCGTCGCCCGCTCTATCACCTTCGCCTGAGTGATCGCGACATGATCTGGTGGGTCCTCGAAGTTCTTCCACAAGCCGATGATCGAGCCCAGCGCGGCTGCAAGCGCGCCCGCACCGAGGATTGCAGGGTGGATCTTGCGGTACCACGGAAGCTCATCTTCGCGGCTGTTTCTTGTTGCCATGGCGCACTCCTACAGCGGCCGGATCCGATCGCCCTGCTGCCCCGTGGCCTCACACGGGACCCCTGCGTGCCGTTAGCTGGACTAGCGCCTCACACTTCGTCAACGGCCGGAGCCGCGGGAGGTTCACTGGTGAGGTGCCCTCGTTCGAGACCTGCCTCGAAGGCCACGTACGCGTCGAGTGTGAGCTGGAGGCCGACCGGCCGCCTTTCATGCTCAAGCTCGCACCGAGCGATACCTGCACCATCACGACCTGGTGATTGCCGGGCGTGTTTGGGGACACCGACTACGGTCGCGTGTGCGCGTCACCGGGCGGTCACCGCCGCGTCACGGTGTCGGTCTCCTTCCTGGGCGGGCACCGTGACACGGTGGTGACGACAGGTTGACGGGCCCGTCCGATGCTCGCAGAGGCAAGGACCCTCACGGCATTACCACGCGTCCGCGCCGACCGATCGGCGCGGCGTCGAAGGAGCCCCCCATGAGCATCGCCACCACGTTTCCCGGCGTGTATGTCACCGAGGTACCCAGCGGGAACCGCACCGTCACGGGCGTCGCGACGTCCATCACGGCGTTCGTCGGAGTCGCGCGCCGCGGTCCGGTTGACTTGCCCGTCTCGATCAGCAACTTCTCCGAGTTCGAGCGGACGTTCGGCGGGGTCGTGCGCACCAGCGGGTTGGGATACGCGGTGCGCGACTTCTACCTCAACGGGGGCGGTCCGGCCATCGTCGTGCGGATCGCGCACCTCGACGACAGCGACCCGGCCCAGAAGGCGACGGCGGCCCAGCTCGTCGTCGACAGCCTCACGCTCGAGGCGTTCGGCCAGGGCGAGTGGGGCAACGCGCTCGAAGCGACCGTCGAGCACCCGACGGCGGCCGACGCAGGGGACATTGCGGCAGGTCAAGGTGTCGATCCGGACGACCTGTTCACGCTCACGCTCAGCCTGGGCGACGAGGTCGAGGTGTACCGCAACGTCACCGTCGTGGACGGCCCGGCGCGCGTCACCAACCTGCTCGAGTCCTCGCGCCTGGCCCGCGCGACCGGGACGATCCCGACGGCACGGCCAGTGGCCAGCGGCGTCGACAGCGACGGCAACCTCATCCCGTACACCGTGGTCACGGCCGGGGAGGGGTCCGACGGCGGTGCCGTCCAGGCCGGCGACTACACCGACACCGGGCGCGGCATCAACGCCCTCGAGACCGTGGACCTCGTCAACATCGTCGTCGTGCCGCCGCCCTCGCCGGGGGCCGCGCTCCCCGAGTCGGTCTGGCCCGTGGCGGCTGACTTCGCTCGCCGGCGTCGGGCGTTCCTCGTGGTGGACCCGCCGCCGAACCTCGCGCTCGACGACGTGCCGACCTTCGTGTCGTCCGCCGGGGTCACGGGGGAGAGCGCCCGGTACGCAGCGCTGTACTTCCCCCGCATCCGGCACGCCGACCCGCTGCGCGGCGGTCAGCTCGACACGTTCGCCCCGAGTGGTGCGGTCGCCGGGGTGTTCGCGCGGACCGACGGCAGCCGCGGCGTCTGGAAGGCGCCCGCCGGGCTGGAGGCGGCGCTGACCGGAGTCGTCGGACTCGAGCAGGACCTGACCAACGACGGCAACGGGAAGATCAACCCGATCGGGGTCAACGCGCTGCGCACCTTCCGCGACGCCGGCTCGGTCGTCTGGGGTGCGCGGACCCTGCGCGGGTCGGACGTCCTGAGTGACGACTACAAGTACGTGCCTGTCCGGCGCCTGGCCAACTTCCTTGAGGAGAGCCTGTACCGGGGCACCCAGTGGGTCGTGTTCGAACCGAACGACGAGCCGCTGTGGGCGCAGATCCGGCTCAGCGTCGGGGCATTCATGCAGGACCTGTTCCGCAAGGGCGCGTTCCAGGGCACCAGCCCACGCGACGCGTTCTTCGTGCGGTGCGACGCCGAGACCACGACGCAGTTCGACATCGACCGCGGCATCGTGAACATCCAGGTCGGGTTCGCCCCGCTGAAGCCAGCGGAGTTCGTCATCATCTCGGTCCAGCAGAAGACGGCTGCGGCGGCGCTGTAGCGTCGGACGCATCGAGGAGGAGCTCGACATGGCTGAGTTCGCGGTCAACGCCAGGCGATTCGACCCGTACAAGAACTTCAAGTTCCGTGTGAAGTGGGACGGCAAGTACGTGGCCGGCGTCTCGAAGGTGGGCGCACTGAAGAAGACCACCGATGTGGTCAAGCACCGGCACGGCGGCGATCCGTCGTCGAGCCGCAAGTCGCCCGGACGCACCGAGTACGAGGCGATCACACTCGAGCGCGGCGTCACGCACGACGTCGAGTTCGAGCAGTGGGCCAACAAGGTGTGGAACTACGGGTCCGGTCTCGGGGCAGAGGTCTCGCTCAAGGACTTCCGCAAGGACCTCATCATCGAGCTGTACAACGAGGCCGGCCAGCTCGTGCTCGCGTACAACGTGTACCGGGCGTGGGTCTCGGACTTCCAGCCGCTGCCCGAGCTCGACGCCAACGCCAACGGCGTCGCGATCCAATCGATCAAGCTCGAGAATGAGGGCTGGGAGCGCGACTACGCCGTGGCCGAGCCGACCGAGCCGAGCTTCAGCGAGCCGTGACGCGATGTCTGATGACGGCGCGAGCGATGGCGGCGCGAGGTACGACAGGGCGAGCCGAGCCGTGACCCAGGCCGCCGCGACCCTCGACCTGTGGGAGTCGCTGGCCGGGATGGCGCCGCCCGCTCGCGGCGCCGCAGTGCTGGTCGCGCGTGGACTGGCCGGGGACGCTGGCGCCGCGCGCGAGCTGCCGCTCGCCGTCGCCGCGCGCGAGGCCCTCGCCGAGCTTCGTGCGCGCGTCGGCCCCGAGCTCGACACCGTGCTCACGTGCCCGGTGTGCGAGGCGCTGCTCGACGTACCGCTCCCGCTCGACGACGTGCTTGCCGGCTCCGACGTCGGCGAGGCGACGCAGCAGGTGGACGGAGTCGAGCTGCGCGGGCCGACGACGTCGGACGTGCTCGCCGCTCTCGCCTCTCCAGACCCGGCCGCGACGTTGCGCGCCCGCTGCCAGAGGTGGCCCGCGGGGACCGATCCGGAGGGCGATCCGGAGCTTGCCGCGCGCGTCGGCGCGGCGGCCGAGCGGCTCGTTGGGGCGGCCGGAGCGCAGGTGCGCTTGGAGTGCCCGGAGTGCGGGGGCGACGTGCTCGCCGACGTCGACGTGGTGCGCTTGCTGACCGAGCGCATGACCGAGGAGGCCCAGGCGGTGCTGACCGACGTTGCGACTCTGGCCGTGGCGTTCGGCTGGAGCGAGCGGGAGGTGCTCGCGTTGTCCCCGGCGCGGCTCCAGGCATACCTGGGGCTCGCGCGAGCGAGGGTGTGAGCGGCGATGGGCGACGTGTTCGACAGGATCGCGGGCCGCGCCGCAGGAGGTAGCGGGACGGATGCCCGGCTGACGAAGCGCCGGGACGCGCGGTTCGCGCCAGGAGCTCCCGAGACTGCGGCGGGACATCTCGATGCGGTTCTCGGGCCCGACCGGGCGGGTCAGCGGGAGCAGGAGCTTTCGGACGGCGAGCCTCGGCCGAGGCACTTCGGAGCGGAGCATGGCCACGACGTCATACCAGGGATACCAGCGCCCAGCGAGGCTGTGTCGCCGGCGGGCGACGTGTTCGTCACGTCGCGGGAGGCAACGGTCCCCAGGCCAGCACTGCGGCGACCCGCCCGCGAGGAACAGACCGCGCCGCTGTCCGCCCCCGACGACGTCTCCGGCACTGAGTCGTCCGCTCGACGTCGCCGCCCTCCGTCGCCGCCCGGCACGCCGGCGCGGCAGGGTCCTCGCGGCGAGCGGCCTTCGATTGACGAAGGGCGCCCGCACGCCGAGTCACGGCAGAGGGCGTTGCTCCAGACGGAGCCGGGGTCGGCGACGTCGGCCCCGGCCGTCCGGGTGCCGCCAGCGCACCGCCGGCACACGCAGCGACCGAAGTCGACCCGCAGCCTCGAACCGGAAGAGCTGCTGCGCGAGCATGTCGTCCCGGCCTTGGCGGCGCAAGGCACGCTACGCGCCGCGGCCGCCGCCGACCGCCTGGCCGCGGTCGGGCTGGAGCACATCGAGGTCCCCACCGGCGGGGACGTCCACGTCCACATCGAACGGGTCGAGCTGCGACAGCCCGTGGCGCCCGCGCGGCCCGAACCGGAGCCATCGCACGCGGGCGACCGCGCAGGCAACGACCGCGTCGACCACGCCGACTACCTCGCCCGCCAGCAGCGGCGGTGGTCATGAGCAACACCCACGCGATCGCGGCCGTCACATCGACCCTGCGGTATGTGCTCCAGCAGGCGGTCGACGTCGAGCCCGACCAGGTGGCCGGGCGCAAGGTCACGACGCTGCGCCCTGCCCAGGTCGCCGGCCTCGGCTCGGACGACAGCCCCGCGCGGGGGCTGAACGTGTTCCTCTACCAGGTCACCCACAACCACGCCTGGAACCTCACCGACCTGCCGACGCGCAGCCGTTCGGGTTCCATCGTCAGACGACCGCTGGCCGCCCTCGACCTGCACTATCTGGTCACCGCCTACGGTGACGAGCTGGCCCTGGAGCCGCAGCGCTTCCTCGCCCGGGCCGAGCTCGCGCTCGCCGCGACGCCCTTACTCACCAAGGACGTCGTGGAGAACGCGATCGCGCTGTTTGGAGGCGAGACGGAGACGGGCTTCCTGCGGCGCTCGGACCTTGCGGAGCAGGCCGAAGCGGTCAAGCTCAGCCCGGAGCCGCTGTCACTGGAGGAGGTCTCCAAGCTGTGGGGCGTCCTTGGCACGCCGTACCTGTTGTCGCAGGCGTACACGGCGACGGTCGTGCTCATCGAGGCCGACGTGCCGCTGCGCAAGCCGCTGCCCGTGCGCACCCGGAAGATCGATGTGCGCCCGTTCACCCGGGCGGAGATCGCGGCCGTCACTACGGACGACGGGGAGCCCGCGACCACCGGGTCGACGCTCGTCGTTGACGGCTCGGGCCTAGCCTCTGCGCACCCGTTCGTCACGGTCGGGCGCACGCGCCTCGTCCCCGACCCGACGTCGACCGCCGCGCGCGTCACCGCCACCCTGCCCGCCACGGTGCCTGCCGGCGTGCATGCGCTCCAAGTAGTGCACGTCCGGCCGGCCGACGCGATGACTGGCGAGCCAGAACGCGTCGTGGGCCACTCGAACGCCTCGGTATCAACCAGGGCGTCCGGGTCGAGGGCAGCGTTGGCGTCACAGATGCGCCAGAACCCGAGCGGGTCGCCCGTCAGGCGGAAGCTGAGCAGATCGAGGCGGTCGCCGGGCGCCACGGTGTGCTCGGCCGGCGTGGTCAGGGTGGACGGCTCGGGTGGGAACCGGCGCCGGTAGTGGCTGACCAGCCGCCGAGCGCCCGCCGCCGATGTCACCTCGAGCGTCGTGGTAGCGACGTCGTCGTACCGAGACATCTCAGGCCTCCTGAGCCAGTCGGGCGACGCCGAGCGCACCGGCGACGGTGGCGAGCGACTCCTTGACCACCTGGTGGGCGAGGAACAGGGCGAACGCCGGGTCGGTGGGAGCGAGGTCGTCGTAGGTGAGCACCTGCAGCGACAAGTCGACGGTGGCGCGAGTGGGCATGAGCGTGGCGGCGTCGAACGCCTGCTCGGTGATGGTGACGCTCTCAAGCTTGATCGGGACGACCAGGCCCAGACCCCAGGCGAGCACGGCCAGCGGAGCGCGGGGCGGGAGCACCTCGATGGCTCCTGCGGCCAGCAGCGCGGTATTCGCGATGACCCGGGCCACGCTCGGGTACAGGAGCATCTCGAGCACGGCCAGACCCGCTGAGACCCCAGACGCGCTGGTCAGCGGATCGCGGCCCTCTGGTCCGTCCGTCGCGTCGAGCTCGACTTTCATGGTGATGGTCTGCGTGGGGGCGCCAACCACCCGGTCGTGGTCCGAGCCGTTGCCTCCGGCAGGTGCGCGGGGCTTGAGCGTGCGCGTCACCTCGTCGGGGTTGTACTGGAAGACTGCGACCCGGGACAGGGCAGAGACCGGGTCGACGGCGACGATCGCGCCGGGTACCGTCCGCGGGCTGCCCGGGAAGCTGCTCATGCGTCGGATCGTGCGCCGGGCACGTCACTGCCCCGTCACCTGGTCGTCACGGGTTCCTGCCGGCCGAAGGGGTGCGATGTCCCAACCTCACCCGGCAGGCGGGTATTAATGCGCAAGGCCGCGATCTCTTTCATGGCATCAGGGAGCGGATGCGGATCGACGATGTCTTGAACGGTCCCATCCCGGTTCACCGGTGGCGGACCCGGCGTCGCGCCGTTTCCGAGGAGGGTGTGTGTCTGAGCAGAACGGGACCCGCGCGACGCGGGTCAGGCACGTGCGCAAGGTGTCGATCCGCATGCTCGGAACTTTCGGCATCGACATCGACGGAGCACCCGTCGATCTTCCCGTCGGGGCGCAGCGGCTCGTCGCGATGCTCGCGCTGCGTGGCCGCACCGGCCGCAGTCGCCTGGCGGGGTTGCTGAGGCCGGAGACGGTCGAGCAACGCGCGCTCGCAAGCCTGCGAACCGGGATCTGGCGGGTCAATCGGAATGCAGAGGGACTCGTCGTGGCTGCGCACGGCATCGTCCAGCTTGGCCTGGAACCGGAGATCGACGTTGACCGCCTCGTCGCGGCGTCGCGGGCGGTGCTCGGCGGTGCAGGTGCCGAGGGTGAGTCGATTGAGCCGGCGTTCGCGACGCGCGAGCTGCTGCCCGACTGGGAGGACCTGTGGCTGGACCAGGAGCGGGAGCGGCTTCACCAGCTCCGGCTGCACGTGCTCGAAGCCATGGCCGAGCAGCTCGCGGAACTGGGCCGGTATGGGCTCGCGCTCGAGGCAGCCTTGGCCGCGCTGCGTGCCGACAACCTGCGCGAGAGCGCGCACCGCGCCGTAATCTCGATCCACCTCGCCGAGGGCAACGTCGCCGAAGCTCGGCGCGCGTACGAACACTGCCTGCGAACGTTGCGCGTGGAACTCGGTGTCGAGCCGTCGTCGTCGACATCGGCGCTGATGGGCGTTACACCACCTAGAGTCGCATGGACGCGCGAAGAGAACCCCGCCGCCGTAGAAGTTGTCCTACCGCAAGCGCAGACACGGTCGGCAACGGGATCCTCGGCATACAGCCATCCGCGTGACCGCCTCGGACCTTTGTCTGGTGGTGAATGGGCCCTACGCAGGGTGCCCGATCACCGGGGCGGCGGGCTTCTGGCGAGTGGCCGTTGGCGGGTTCACCCGCGAAGGGGGGCTGCCGGATGACGCACGTCGGGGCAGGTCACTCCGTAGGCCGACTGACAGGCTTGCCGTCCTGCAAGCGGTATTTCTTCCTCCCGACCGCTAGCCTGAACCTTGGAGGCACCCCGCCTCGCACACTGATGACTCAGCCCACCTCGCTGCCGTCATCGCGCCCGCTGGCTCCGTCTGGCGGCGACGACAACCGATCGATGAAAACTCCACTGGTGTCCAATCCGGCGTTCGTCAGGGCGTCGGACCAGGTCAGCGCGGTGAAGCGCATTCATGGGGGAAACGTACCGCTCTGCCCGACGTAGGTCGACTACCTCGGAAGGCGCGCCGTTTCACCAGTGCGGATGCTTCCGGCTGCAGGCCCGCAGTGGACTTTCATTGGCCTCCAGAGGCAACCTGAAACCCCACTGGTGCCCCACAAGTTTCGCGCTGGGGGTTTGTGAGGGGGCGTCCGGTGATTCGTGGCCGCTGGTGTGCGGTGGGTGCGGTGGACACCTGGTGGGTGGGAAAGGAGGCTGCGGCGCGTGCTCGACTCCAGCAGGCGGTCACGCTGCGCGAGTGGGCTGAGCGTTCGCTGGTGAACAAGAAGCTGAGGGCCTCGACACGGGATCGGTACCGTCGGATGCTCGACCGGCGGATCCTTCCGACCCTCGGTGACATCCCGCTGACCAGTCTTACGCGGTTGGACGTGACGTCCTGGTATATGACGTTGTCTGTCACTCTCGCGAACGAGGCGGACGAGCGCAGAGCCCACGGATACAAGGGCAACACCGACGGCCGTGGGGCTCTGTACAGCGCGTATCAGGTTCTGTCATCGGTACTGGCTGACGCCGTCGACCACGAGCTCCTGGACGCGTCGCCCGCGAAGGTGAAGGGTGGTCTGCAGTACAAGCCTCTGCATGAGCCGGTGGTCCTCACCCGCGACCAAATGTGGCAACTGGCCGATCTGCTTCCCGACTATCTGCAAGCCTTTGTTCCCTTGCTCGCGACGACTGGCCTGCGCAAGGGAGAGATGCAGGCACTGATGCGCCGGCATCTGATCTTGGACGACCCCGAGCGTGCCGTCGTTCAGGTGCGCGGCACGGTTGTTGTCCCCGGTCGCAGCTACAAGATCGGTGATCCGAAGACGAAGCGTTCGACGAGGGACATCGCCATTCCGTCGTTCGTCGTGCCGATCCTGCGCGAGCACATCAGCCGGTTTTCGGACCCCGGACCGGATGGGATCGTTTTCCGGGCCAAACGGGGCGGGGTGCTCTCGGTGACGGTGATTGAGTCATGGTGACAGACCGCGCGAGAAGAGGTCGGATTGACCGATCTGCACCTGCACGACTTGCGCCATACCGCTCTGACCTGGGCGGCTCGGTCTGGCGCGACCCTAGCCGAGCTGATGGTGATCGCGGGGCACGCCACGCCGGAGATCGCGCTGCGGTACCAGCATGTTTGCGACGAGGAGCGGCGTGGCGAGCCCGCAGGGCAGATCGCCGCCCGCGAGCTCGAAGTCGAACGTATCCGGTCGGCTATGGACCGTGCCCGAGAGCTGTCCGGCGACGCATCCGAAGCGCTCGAAGCAGCCGTCCACGCTGGGTGATCCCAGCGTGCGACCAGCGTCGCATTCGCAGTCTTGTGCCGGGCAGCCTGGCCCCGATTTGGGGCGTTTTGCCCTATGCGCAAGAATTGTCGAGTGAACTGGCTCATGGAGCACCTCGAAGTTGTCTTCGCCGTCGCCGCGCTGTAGACGCTGATCGTCGTCCCGATGGTCTTCGTCCCGGAGGTCGGCGGGCGCATGGACTTGCAGAGATTTTATCTCCGTGGAGTGTTGGATCGCCGCTGGTTCAACAACCTCGTGCTTCTCCTCATCATTGTTGCCGTCTTGATCCCTGGCGTAGGTACGTTCCTCAGTCCGGGGCATCCGAGCACTGCGGCGCTTGCAGTGGTCAGCCGCCAGATCGTTGCGCTCTTCGCTCTAGAGATCGGGATGCGCTTGTTGGCTCAAGGACGGACGTATCTCCGAAACCCGTGGACGATACTCGACGTGATCGCCGTCAGTCTCGCTCTAGTACCGGGGCTGGGCTTCATGGTGGTCTTGCGCACGTTCCGACTCCTGCGGGTTCTGCGTGTGATGCGCGCAGTTCCCGAGCTCCAGCGGATTGCCGACCTTCTGTTCCTCTCGCTGAAGACGGCGGCGTCGGCCATGTCGCTGATCGTTGGCATCGTCTACGTCGAGGCAGTGATCGTCACGGAGCTATTCGGTGCAGCTGCGCCGGACTACTTCGGCAGCATCGGACGGTCGGTCTTCACGCTCATCCAGCTGACTACCAGAGAAGGCTGGCCTGAGATTGCTCGCCTGGTGATGCACAATCATCCATGGTACGCGATCTTCTTCGTCGGCCACGTATTCGCGTCCCTGCTGATCTTGCTGAACGTTGTCGGGGTCCTGATCACCGAGACGAATACGTATCTCAACGAATGGGTCGATCGGGGTGATGAGAGCGGAGCGGACCAGGATCCGCGCGTTGCTCTCTTGCTCACCGAGATCCGTGACTTGCGGGCGGCCGCCGATCGGCGTGGTGGAAGACGACGTGCCAAGCGTCCTGGACGGCTGACACCATCCGGGACACGACTCATCAGAGTGCGAGCGCGCAGGGCCAGAGACGAACAACACCAGTAACGACGACATCGGGTCCCCGCCGCTCCTGAGGTGCTGGGGCGAGCGGTTCGCTCCGCGCGAGCTGAAGGTTGGACGCATCCGAGCGGTGTGCGATGAGCGCGCGGTGGTGTTCGACGACTTCCTGTTCGTAGATCACGAAGCAGGTCTCGGTCGTGGCGATCGACTCGTGTCCGGGAGTCATCGTGGCGTCGTAACCACCAGTTTCGTTGCTGAGTCTCGCGATCCATGCGGTCAATAGATCGGCCCTGATAGCGAATGGTCGACCACGTCGGGCCGATAGAACCAGTAACAGTCGAACTGCTCTTTTAGGTTTTCAGAGATGTGTTGATTGGAGTCGGTGTAAACGACACCCGGCTGGTTCGAGTCACAACCAGAGTCGAGTCTAGGCGGCATGGAGCTCTCACCCCAGTCGACCACGATATTACCTGCAGCGACCACTCCGGACATTGTCGAGCGTGTGAATGTGAGATCGGTCGCGGGCCCTGCTCCCTCCAATTCCTGCGTTTCGACTAGACCACCGTCGAAGGAACTGTCAAATAACGTGATCTTGTTACGTGGCCACGTGATGAGGTCCTCTTCTCCCCAGGCGATCAGGCGCGCACCTCGGAGGTCCGAATTCTCGAACGCAACATCGAAGGATCCACTAATATCGGCTCCCATGAGGACCGTACCGTTAGCGCTCTTCGGAGCGAACTTGACGCCGTTCATGGAGGCACCCGTGAAATCGGTGCTGTCGATGACTGCGCCTGTGAGATCAGCACCGGATAGATCGGCGCATTTTTCGCGCCGGTCAGGGAGTTGCGTGGTATTCCAGACAACGTCCCCAGAATCATCCGAATCGGTCGCACTCACGAGAAATACACCATCCTTGATCCCATCCAAATCACAGCCGAGATCGAGGCCAGCGAGGTTGGCGCCACGCAGATTCATATTCCGGAAGTCCATCCGGCGATCGTCGCGAATGGTCTCTCGGATGTATGTGACGTTCGCAAGGACCTCGGCATCCTCGGCCCTGCCACCGTCGACCCAGACCTGGACGAGGAAGAAAGTTCCTCCGACACCGATTGAGAAGATGGCGTTGACCAAGAGATCTTGCCCGAGCGGCCGCTCACGACGTAAGAACTCACCGAGAGTCTGGAATGTACGGCGCATGCGGCCCGGTTGTCTCGCGGGCTGTCTGTCGTTTGGGTGTGTGGGTCCCGAAACGATCGGCGGACCTGCGGGCCTCACCACGCGGCGGTGGGGCGTCTGGCGGGCACGTGTCACGCGCGAAGAGTAGCGACGCCATCGCCCTCAAGTCGAGACGTCTCCCCAGGTCAGCAGCACCAAGCACTACGTTGCAATCCGCGTCGGTCTGAGGCGCATGGGACTACTCTCCTGTGTGGGCTGGTCCGAGGCGTTCATGCCCAGCCGTCAAATGAGGGCGGCATTGCGCCCGCCACCGGCCTGACGGATCTCGAGATAACGAGTCCCACACATAGGCGGGCCGAACCCCGACCATGCGACTCTTGGCAGTTTCGCCAGGCTTCGGCTTCTCGCCCTTGCTCAGGCGCCGCGACGATCCGTCTTCGGTGACGGCGACCCGTGCGGTGACAGGGGCGAGGATCTGATAGCCGGCCTGCCCCTTGTCGACGCTGCGGCCCGAGGCCTTCCACTGCTGGAACCCGGCGACATGGGTCGGGTACGGGTCCGGGACACGGCCGGCTTCATGGGCGGCCGCGTGCTGCACCCAGATGAGCACGGTGTTGTTGAACAACTCTGGCGAATTGCATCTGATGATGCTTTCGCTGCCGCGTAGAACGTGGGTTCGGCGCGGTTCTGAGGATATCGGGGGGTGGGGCAGGGACGCTTGGCGAGTGTGGCTGAGCGTTGAGATTGCGGGCCTCGTGGACAAGCGATTGCATCGGATGATTGATACGTTCATGGGATGGTTGCTGGTGATGAGGCTCGTGGCGGGCATCTCGAGGTCCTTCCGGTGGGTCGCACAGTGTCGGTGGAGTCGCTGCTGGCGGGTGGGCTGAGGCTGCTGGCGCCGGAGGAGACGGTCTTCGAGGCGATGCTGGAGGGGTGGCGGGTCCAGCAGCGTTCGCGCCTGCTCGTGTCGGCGACGATCGAGCGGAGGGCTCAGGCGGTGCGCCGGTTCATGGCCTTCGCTGGGGAGTACCCGTGGAACTGGTCGCCGGCGGATGTTGAGGAGTGGACTTCGCATCTGGTGGGTGAGGGTCTGGCGCACTCGACGTTGCGGAACTACCAGATGCACGTGGCACAGTTCTGCGCCTACGCGACCGACTCTCGGTACCAGTGGGGCGAGGTCTGCCAGCTGCACTTCGGCACGCACCCGGTGCAGGTGTTCCACGAGTGGAACACCATCGAGCACCGCAGCGAGTACGAGGGCCGGCCGGGCAACCGGCCACTGACTCGTGTGGAACTCCAGACGTTCTTCGACTACTGCGACCAGCGCGTGGGTACCGTGGCGGCGACCGGGCGCAAGGGCTGGCTGGCGGCCTACCGCGACGCGGTGCTGTTCAAGGTCGTTTACGCCTGGGGACTGCGGCGCAGGGAGGCGTCGATGCTCGAGACGGTCGACTGGTCGGGCAACGCCCGGGCCGAGGAGTTCGGCCGGTTTGGTGCGTTGTCGGTGCGATACGGCAAGGCGGTCAAGGGCAGCCCGCCGCGTCGGCGCACGGTCCTGACCACGATGGGCTGGGCCGCCGAGTCGGTCGCTGAGTGGGTCGAGGAGATCCGCCCGCAGTACGTCGCGGCGGGCGTGGCGATGTGGCCCACCGAGCGGCGTGAACGAGTCACGGCCAACGCGCTGACGCGCCGGTTCGCCGAGTACCGTGACGCGATCGGGCTGGACCGGACGCTGGGCCCGCACTGCTTGCGGCACTCGTATGCGAGTCACCTGCTCGAAGACGGGTTCGACCACTTGTTCGTGCAGCAGCAGCTGGGGCACTCGTGGGGCGCGACCACGGCGATCTACACCTCGGTTGGCACGGACTACAAGAACCAGGCGCTGCGCCGGGCGCTGTCGCGGGCCCTGGACCAGACGTGATGGACACGACCGGCGGAGGAGAACGATGGCACGACGCAAGCGAGCGCTGGGATACCGGTGGCATCTGCGCCGTTTGATGGCAGAGGCGGGAATGTTCGCCACCACCGACCTGACACCGCTGCTGGCTGACCGCGGTGTGGTGTTGTCCCAGGCGCAGGTGTATCGCCTGGTGACGGGAGTGCCGGAGCGACTGAGCCTGAAGACGCTCGTCGCGTTGTGCGACATCTTGGACTGCACGCCGAACGAGTTGGTCGAGCCGGTTGTCGAGCAGCAGGCGCAACGCGCCACGGGTACCGGGGGGACGATCAGGGCCGTCTCGGCGGACGTCAAGAAGCGCACGCCGCGGCGCGCTGAGGTGCATCGGGAACCATGAGTGAACGCCGGTGCGAGATCTGCGGCCGCCCAGCGCTGCCCGGCCGGGGGACGTGTAGTCCCTGCATGAAGGGCGTCGGCCGTATCCGGGGCGATTGCACTGGCTGCGATCGGACTGGTCAGCTTCTCGATCTCGACCTGCGGTGCCGCACCTGCCGTACGCGCGCGAAGAAGCGCTGCGCGGACTGCTCCGCGAACAACGTGTGGCTGGTCGGCATGGGCCAGGTGCGGGTCTGTCAACGGTGTGCGCTCCGCCACGACCTGGACGAGGTCCTGCCGCCCCATCGTCCCGGGGCGCTGGACCCACTGCGCCCGATCATCCTGGCCGCGGAGCCGCTGACCACGCGACGTTGGCTGGTGCGAGCCCGTGACCTCTTGGTCGGCCTCGACCGCGGAACCTTCGCCCTGAACCATGCCGAGCTGGACGGCCTGCCGAACCCCAAGTCGGTCGAACACCTGCGGGCCTTGCTGATCTCCGCGGCGATCCTGCCGCCCGACCCCACCCGGCTGGTGCGTCGCCTGGAAGGCCGCATGGCCCACTTGACCGAGCCCCTGGACGAGCCGCACCGCAAGATCGTGACCCGCTGGGCCCGCTGGAGCGTGCTGCCCCGATTGGTGCGCCGCGCCGAACAAGGCCGTGACATCACCGCCTCTGTGACCAACGATCGACGCAAGATCGAGCAGACCGTCGCCTTCCTGGTCCTGGTGCAGGACCGGAAACGCACCCTCGCCACCTGCACGCAGCACGACGTCGATGAATGGTT
This sequence comes from uncultured Actinomycetota bacterium, assembly GCA_963850545.1. Lineage (GTDB taxonomy): Bacteria > Actinomycetota > Actinomycetes > Actinomycetales > Cellulomonadaceae > Promicromonospora. The sequence continues at coordinate 1,124,055 of CAWKLP010000001.1, forward strand.
CGCCGGGCCGGGCGCCATCCGTCGGGTCGTTCGACCCTTCCTCGCCTGGGCGCAAGGGACAAGCCTGCTCGACGCCGCGATCGTCCTGCCCAGCAGGTACAAAGGTCGGACGCTGGCAGCAATCGATGCCGAGGAACGCTGGCGCATCGCCCGGGGCCTGCTCAGCAACGACACGATCGACCCGGCCGACCGCGTCGCCGGCGCCCTGATCGCGCTCTACGCTCAGCCGCTGTCCCGCATAGTCGCTCTCACCACAGACGATGTCCTGGTCGACGGCGACAATGTCAGGCTCAAGCTCGGCCCAGACCCGCTGGACCTGCCCGAACCGCTGGCCAGCCTGATCCAGGCGCTCCCGCCAAAACGCCGCGACTCCACCGCGCAGCACGTGCCCAACCCCTGGCTTTTCGCCGGAGGGCACGCTGGTGCACACCTGCGTGCCACGGTCCTCGGGAGTCGGCTGCGCCGCGCGGGTATCGAACCACGCCGCTTGCGCCTGGCGGCCCTCGACCAGCTCTCTCGCGAGCTGCCACCAGCTGTGCTCGGAGGAGTCCTCGGCCTGCGGCCCGCGACCGCTGCCCGCGCGGTCGCCGATGCCGGCGGCAGCTGGGCCGCCTACGCCGCCGGCCGCCAGTCCTGACGGTTCGCGCGGGGAAGCCGGGGCGTCATGGCCTGCGCCGCCTGTGGCTCTCGTGGCGCCGCTTTGGCTGGACCTTTCTGTACGGGCGTCGGCGGAGCGCTCGCGAAACGGGGCGGCGAGCTGGATCTCACGCCGCCAGTCCTCGCCGGTGGCCAGGTCTTCGACCGCGTCGGCGAGTTTGTCATGCAGTGCCCCGAGCGTCGCGTCCCCGTCTGCGACCGTCTGGTCGGGTGGGCGGATATCGGTGTGCATCGGTCCTCCCAGTGGGTGTCTGGGAGGAAGGTGCGCGGCGACAGCCGGTGGCTTGGTCGTGCATCCGAGCGATCTACTGGTTGGGTGCGTGCCGGGTGCCGTCTTCGGCTGAGGGCATGACAAGGGGCGTGAACGTCTCGGCGTTCACGCCCCTTGGGAGATGTGGCTTGTGTCTAGCGGTTGCGTTCAGTCGTTCGTTCGCCACACCGGTCCGAAGTCGCCCCGGGTGCCCGGCGTCGCATCGTTCAGTGCAGTGACCAGTTCGTCGACGCTCTTGCCGGCCATCTGATCCTCGAGGGAGAAGTTGACATCGTTCTCGTCGGGGGCCTTCGGTTCACTCTGGATCGAGCCCTGGACCTCCCCGACGCCGAGCTCTGTGCCGTCGTACGGGATGATGGAATCCGAACCAAGGCTGACCCATTTCGCCGGATAGGCCGTCCCGCCGTCGGTGAACTCGGGCTCGTGCACCAGCGCCATCACGTACGTGTGGTCCACCTCGACGCGTGGCTCGTCCGCAGCCGCCATCTCGATCTGCTCGCCATCTTGGAGAGCCCAGCCCCAACCACTCCATTCGAACGTCGCTGGTGCCTCGTGACGCGGCTCGGTCGAAGTCCACACCACGTCATCGACCTGCATGGTCACCATGCGGTCCACGCCACCTTCTCCGTTGGCCGCGTCATCCTCGTCGAGTGGCAGCGCCTCATCGGCCACCGCGGTGGCGACCACGACGTGGTCGGCGTAGGTGACCCAGTCCTCGGCCGTGAGGTTGGGGTATTTGTCAGAACCTTGGGCGATCACAAGTCCGTCGCCAGCGCACCCCGCCGTAACGAAGACGAGCCCTGCCAGGGCAGCAACAACCAGGGCTCTTCGCATCTGCCGTGCTCTGCGTCTCGACATTGCCGCTCCTAATAGCTGGCGTTGATATTGGTTATCTGTTGCGACCCCAGGTTGTCTTGCGTCGATCCGGTCGGCGTTCTCATGCACCCCAGCGCCGGATCGGTCTGCGACTGCACGCCATAAGCCTGCAAGCCATGAGTCAGCCCCACAGCGTGACCCGACTCGTGGCAGATCAGACCCCGACTTGTATAGACGTCCGGCTGCATGTCGACGTAGTGCTGGTCGCACTCGTACCCAGAGGTCGGATCGTTGCACCAGGTGATGCCCTCGTTCCCGCCGGGTACAGCGCTCTCCTTGTAGATGACGTCCGTCTCGTCAGCGCCGCTGTACTCCGGGGTCGTGTCCTCAGCGACGGCGAGGTCCGTCGGGCCGAACTCGTCGCGCAGCACATCAGCGACCCGTGCTTGGTCGCCATACTCGAGCGTGCTCTGCCTGAAGTAGGACCAATAGAAGTCGTCCGTCTTGCAAAGTACGCCGCCTGTTTCGCCCCCAGCGGTGCAGGTCGGGTTGTAGGTCTGTGTCGGGACCAGATTGTCCGCGGCCCACACGGTCGCCGCGCTTGCAACGAAGATCGCGATGGCGCCAACTACGGCGGCCAACCCATTTCGAACGGTACCTCGTGCGGAACTGTTCATGGAGTCACCTTTGATGGTGCGGTCTACATGTCGCGTTCAGATAGATCGTCCCGACATGACTCACCGTTGACCAGGAAAACAGCGGGTGAAGCCGTCGCGCACGAGCCTCGTAGTGATTCAGAGGAACGACTGGGAGTGGTCCCGATCGGCTTGCACGGGGAGCGTCAGTGTTCGCACGGCGGTGGTCCCGGCATGATGAACGAGCCACTACGGACTGCAAACTGAAGGTCATTCGCGTCGTTGGAATACCTACATGCCGCCAGTAGATCGACTCCGGAATCGGGCGGCGAACTCGATCGCGCGCCGCCAGTCGTCACCGGTGACCAGCGTTTCGACAGTATTGGTGAGCTACTGGTGCAGCGCGTCGAGTTTGGCATCACGGTCGGCTATCTTCTGCTCGAGCGAGCGGGTGTTCTTGCGCATCTGGTCCTCCCACAGGTCCTGTGGGAGGCAGGTGCGTCAGTGACGTCGTGTCCGACCGTTAGTGCCGGTACCGGCCAAGAACTGCCCGTGCGGCGGACGTCACGGGCAGCCTCGTGTTCAACAAGGAGTGGCGGGGCAGGGCCTGCGGGGTCAGGCCAAGCAGGTCCTGGGCCGCCCGGACCCGGTAGGGCTCCGGATCGTGCCGTGCGCGATCAGCGGCCACGATGAACTGGTGGAACACAATGCCCTGGCGCCGTCTCGATGCACCGCAGACCACGAGTGCGCTCCGCGTCTCACCCGCCGCGAGGAAATAATGCCGGTGACGTAGCCGAGGACCTCCTCGTGGCCGGGGGCGAGCTCGGAGATGCGCACCGCGAGCCCGTAGGTGAGGGGCACCATGAGGGCCATGGAGGCGCCGAAGTTCGCGACCATGAGCCACACGATGTGGGCTGGTGCTCATCTTCTCCAGCGGTGGCGCGACGACGGCGCGCGCTCCCCGCCGTCATCGTCGGCGGAGGTGGCTACGGGGGCGGCGCCGGCCGTCGGCCGGTCGCCAGTGGAATCGGTCTGGGACATGGTGACTCCTTCGTCACGGTGGGACGCGCGCGCCGGTGCGCGCGCGTGCGGGTTCAGCTGTCGGTGGGCTTGCGGGTGCCGGTCGCCGTCCATCGGGCGCGCAGGTGGTGTGCCGCACCCTTGGGACGGCGGTCGCGGGTGAAGACGCCGTTGCGGTTGCCGTCGACGGTGGATGCCGTCGGAGGTCTGGAAGTCGGCGAAGTTCCACACGTTTTCGCCGACGACCTCGGGGATCCAGTCGAACACGCGGTGGTACATGTCCAGGTAGGCGGCCTGGAACTCCTCGCTCCAGGGCTGGTCCCAGACCGAGTGCAGGCCGGGCAGGGTGTCGGCGCCGTACTCGGTCATCAGGATCGGCTTCCCGTGGCTGCTCGCCCACGCGCGGAGCTCGCCCTCGAGCTGCTGCTCGGCGGTCTCCAGGTCGTCGGTGCCGAGGTACCAGCCGTAGTAGCGGTTCAGGCGGTCCGGGCCGGGCGTCTCTCGCGCGCGCTGCAGCACGTCGGGTTCGGGATCGTGGACGAGCAGGGCGAGGAGGCGGACCTCGTCGCACTGCGCCCCGCTCAACCGACGGGGCCTGACGCCGGGCCTGATGCTGGCGAGCCTGATGCTGGCGAGCCCGCACGAGCGGCGGCCGAGGCGCGCCGCCGTCGCCGGGAGGCACGCGGGCGGTGAGCGGCCAGTGAGCCGAGCGGTGACGGCGAGCGGCCTCGGCCCGTGGTGCGGGCCTCAGGGACGCAGCGTCGCCCCCCACACCCGGCCGGGATCGTGCACCGCGACGGCGAGGGTGGTGTCCGACTGGCCGTAGTAGGCGAGCCACTTCCCGTGGAAGAGGACGAGTCCCTCGACGAAGGTCACGTTGGACACGAGCCCGTGGCGGTCCTCGAACGTCTGCGGCCGCAGCCACGGCTCCTGCAGGCGCGCGAGCACCCGGGTCGGGTTGTCCGGGTCGATGGCGATCTGGCCGCAGCGGTAGTCGACATCGACGGTGCCGTCGGGCTCGACCGTGCGGGTGGCGCCGTTGGTGAGCATGACGAGCAGGCCGTTGTCGGTCAGCACCGGGGAGGTACCTATCTCCACGAGGTCGGCGTCGAAGGACCCGAGCGTCGGCGAGTACATGGGCTCTGTGTCCGGAGTGCCGGGCGTCCAGTGGACGAGGTCGTCGCTGGTGGCCCAGTAGATCGCGCCCTCGCCGAAGTACATCCACCACTTTCCCTGCATCCGCACCGGGACGATGACGCCGGCCTTGGACCAGTTGAAGCCGCGCGGGTCGACGGTGGCGAAGGTGTCGAAGTCGTCGAACACCGGCCCGTGCTTGGTCCAGTCGTGCAGGTCCGTCGACGTCGCCAGGCACAGCTGGGCGCTGTGCCGGTCCCACCCGGTGTAGGTGAGGTAGTAGGTGCCCTCGATGAACGCGATGCGCGGGTCCTCGCACCCGTACCGCTCGTAGTCCTCGGACGGGGACAGGACCGGTTCGGGCTCGCGCTCGAAGTGGAACCCGTCCCTGCTCCGGGCCAGCCCGATGTGGGACACGATGTCCTCGGCGTGCGCCCGGTACAGGAGCACGACCTCGTCGTCGACGACGAGGGCGGCAGGGTTGTAGAGGTTCGCCGACTCCCAGCTGCCTCCGCGGGGACGGAGGATCGGGTTGTGCTCGTACGGGACGAACGGCCCGAGCGGGAACGAGGCGTGGGTGAACATGCTGGTGACGTCCATGTGTCTGGGTCAGCCCTTCACGGCGGAGCCGATGTCGGAGGTTTTGAAGTACCGCTGGAACAGGCAGAAGAGGATGACGACGGGGAACGCGAGGGTGGTCGCGCCGGCGAGGATCGCGCCGTTCGGGTTGGCGGTCGACTGCGCCACGTTGGAGATGTAGTTCGCGAGCGAGACCGCCAGCGGCTGCAGCGAGGCGTCCTTGGTGATGAGGAACGGCCAGAGGAACTCGTTCCACGGCCCGATGAAGGTGATCAGCACGACCGTCGTCAGGGCGGGTCTGACCAGCGGCACGGCGATCGAGCGCAGGATGCGCAGCTCGCTGGCGCCGTCGATACGCGCCGCCTCGAACATCTCCTGCGGCAGCGCGCGGAAGAACTGCGTGAAGATGAAGACGGCGGTCGTGTTGATCGCGAACGGCAGGATCATGCCGAGGTACGTGTCGCCGAGGCCGAACCCGCGGGTGATCTGCACGTACAGCGGGATCATCAGCAGCTGGAACGGCACCATCTGGACCAGCAGCATGAGCACCCAGGTCACGCCCCGCCCGCGGAAGTCCAGCCGGGCCATCGCGTAGCCGGCGAGCAGCCCGAACGTCACGGTGCCCAGCAGCACGCCGGCGGTGAAGATCAGCGAGTTGAGCAGCGAGCCGACCAGGTCGACGCGCGAGTCGATCGCCCCGAAGTTGTCGAACGTCCAGCCCGACGTCGGCACCAGCTGGTCGGGGGTGTTGGTCGGGCTCTCCTGGAACGCCCCGACCAGCATGAAGTAGAAGGGGAAGGCGAAGACCAGCGCGGCCGCGGTGAGCAGCAGGTACCGCAGCCAGTTCCCGCGTGAGTGTGGTCGCATGTCAGCGCTCCCGGTTGAGGCGGTTGGCGGCGAGCGAGAGGACGCCGACGGCGATGACCAGCAGCATGCCGATCGCCGCCGCGGTGTCGGGGTTCTGCTGCTGGATGCCGCGCTGGTAGATCAACAGCACCGGCGTCACCGACGCCCCGTCCGGGCCACCGCCGTTCGTGAGCAGGTACGGCTCGGTGAACAGGTTCGCGCCGGTGATGATCGCCAGGATGAGCACCAGCACCGTCGTCGTGCGGACGCCGGGCACCGTGACGGCGCGGAACCGCTGCCAGGCGTTCGCGCCGTCGGTCTTTGCGGACTCGTGCAGCTCACGGGGCACGTTCTGCAGCGCCGCGAGGTACAGCAGGATGTAGAAGCCCAGCTGCTTCCAGGTGACGAAGAGCGCGATCGTCGGCATCGCCAGCGAGGAGCTGACGAGCCACGACGGGTCCGGGGCGAGCGGGCCGAGCACCTGGTTGACAAGACCGCCCGAGGCGAACAGCAGCATCCACACCCCGACCAGGGACACGCTCGCGGTCAGGTAGGGCACGTAGAACGCGACCCGGTACGCCGCCGCCCACCTGACACCGGAGTCGAGGGCCGTGGCCAGCACCAACGCGAGCACCACGGTCAGCGGCACGTTGATGACCAGGAACACCGCGGTGTTCCGGAACGAGTCCAGGACCTGCGGGTCGGTGAGCACGGCGGCGAAGTTGTCCAGGCCGACGAACGGCTTGGGCACGTCGACGCCGGGCGCCGTGAAGTAGTAGTCGTGGAAGGCGATGTAGACGGCGAACCCGAGCGGGTAGGCGAAGATCGCGATGACAAAGACGAGGTAGGGCAGCGAGAAGAGCGACCCGACCGGCTGCCGCCCCCACCACCGCGTGCGGGTGGTGCGCAGCTCGCCGACGCGCGTCTCGGCTGGTGCCGTGCTCACGCGATCACTCCTGTACGAGGTCGTTGATGCTCGCAGCGGCGTTGCTCAGGAAGTCCTCCACGGTGCTGTTCGCGAAGATGACGGCCGAGGAGTACTCGTCGCGGAACACCTGCCACGCCTCGACCGAGTTCGGGATGCTCGGGACGTCGCCGGTGCGCTCCGCCTGGTCGGCGAAGACCTCGTAGGAGGGGTTGGCCTCGAAGTAGTCCGCGTAGGTGGTGGCCAGGTCCGAGCGCAGCGGCATCTGCCCGGTCGCCTCCAGCAGCTGCCCGTCGCTCTCCTCGCTGGTCGAGAACTTGAGGAACTCCCAGGCCGTGGCCTGGTTCTCGCAGGAGGTGAACATCGAGACGTTCTTCGAGTCGGCGAACGTGATCGGGTCGGCCACACCGCTCGACGTCGGCACCGGCATGAACCCGACGTCGACGCTCTCCGCGTACGACGCGATCGCCCACGGACCCGCGAGCTGCATCGCGGTGGTGCCGGCCGACATGGCGTCGTCGGTCGACGCCTCCTTCGGCGCGAGGCCCCCGGAATAGATCGTCGCCCAGAAGTCGGCGACGGCCCGGCCGTTCTCGTCGTCGAACGTCGCCGCGTCACCCTCGACGAGGGGCGTCCCGCCGGACTCGGCCAGGTACAGCGGGTAGAAGTCGAACCATGGCTGGAAGAACTCGTTCGTCGGCGAGGGCCAGATCGCGCTGTCCGCCGCACCCGACTCGACGATCGTCCGGCTGCCGGCGAGGAAGTCCTCGTAGGTGGACATACCGGGGTTCTCCGGGTCAAGACCCGCCTCCTCGAACACGGCCTTGTTGTACATGACCATGACCGGGTTGGACTTCCAGGGCAGCTGGTAGTAGCCGTCGTCGGTCAGGTACGTCTGTGCGCCCTCGCCGACCCGGTCCTCGATGTAGCTCGCGCCGTCCTCGATCTCGGACAGGTTCACCAGGCCGCCCTGGCGGACCCAGCCGGGCACCGCGGCGCTGGAGATGTTGTAGACCAGGCAAGGCGCCGTCCCGGCGGTGATCGCGGCCGTGATCGCCTCTTCGGACGAGGACCCGGCCGGGAGCTCCTGCGCGTTGACCTGCTCGTCGGGGTGCTCGGCGTTCCACGCCTCGACGACCGCCTGCCCCCACGCGAGCTCCTGCTCGTTGTTGGACAGCCAGATGTCGATCGAGCCGGTGCCGCCGGCGGTCTCGCCACCGCCGTCCCCGCCGTCCCCGCCGTTCGAGCAGGCGGCGGTCAACGCCACCGTGGTGAGCAGGGCGACAGCAGTGGTGATACGGGAGACCTTCATGAGAACTCCTCCTCGAGTTCGGAGTGGTGAGCTTCCGGCGCGCGAACATCGGTGCTGGCGCGCAGGCGAAGCACGTTGCAGTCCACCTTGACGGACTGCGGCTTCTCTCCGGCGAGGTCGGCGAGCAGCCGCTGTGCGGCCACCTGTCCGCGCCGGAACGGGTCGGACGACACGCTGGTCAGTGCCGGGCTCAGGTGAGCCGACAGGTGGTCGTCGTCGAAGCCGGCGACGGCGAGGTCGTCGGGAACGACCATGCCTCGGCTCCGTGCGTAGGAATAGCCGGCGATCGCCATCGTGTCGTTCGCGTAGAGGATCGCGGTCGGCCGGTCCGGCAGGTCGAGCAGGTCGGCGGTCATGGCACGACCGCTCCCAGCGGTGAAGTCGCCCTCACGCAGCAGCTCCCGGCTGCCGACGGTCTCGAGGTACGCCCCGGCCCGTGCGTGCGAGTGCACGTAGTCCAGCGGGCCCGAGACGTGGGCGATCCGCGTGTGGCCGAGCGCGCGAAGGTGCGCGACCAGGTCCCGCACGGGGGTGGCGTCGTCCGTACGGACGCTGGAGAAGGTGCTGGCACCGTCGTATGCGCCCAGCAGCACCGCGGGCAGCCGGATCTGCTGCAGGTACGGCACCCGCCAGTCGACCCGATGGAGATCGAGGACGATCACCCCGTCGGCGCGCCCGCTGGCCATCGCCCGGTAGGCGCGCTCCTCCGCGGTCCGGCTGGGCACGACCTGAAGGAGCAGCGCGATCTCGTGCTCGGCGAGTGCCGCCTCGACACCGGCGATGAACGCAGGAAAGAACGTGTCGGACGCCAGGATCGCGGGATCGCGCGAGAGCACGACGCCCACCGCGCTGGCGCGCCGGATGGCGAGCGCCCGGGCCCGCGAGTTCGGCACCCACTCCAGCCGTTCGGCAGCAGCGAAGACGCGCGCCTTGGTCGTCGCGGAGATCGGCCGCTTGCCGCTGTAGGCATGGGACACGGTCGCCTTCGTGACGCCCGCCGCGCGGGCGACGTCGTCGATCGTCGGCCTGTCCATCGCACTCCTTCGTGGGTCGGGAGCGCCAACATAAAACCGGTTTGATGATTGAGTCAACCGGTTTGACGATCGACCCCTCCCGGACCATCATGCGGACGGAGGTCGTTGCCGCGGCTAACGGCTCAAGCAAGAGACCCGTCAGCTCAACCGGCAGCTCGACGCCGGACTCGCGGCACAGATCGAGCTGTGCGACGAGACACGACTCCGGCAGCTTTTCGAACAGCGAGGCCACGAGCTGACCCGGATCATCGGCCAGAACGCCGACCTCACCCAGACCATCACCGAGCTCCGCGAGACCGTCCGGACCCTCGAAGACGACCTCGCCGTCGAACGCGCAGCGATGCGCGACCTCACGGGCCACGGCACCAACGTCGTCGACCTGCTTCCCGACGCCGAGGCCCGCGACTGACATCGTTGACCTCTCGGATCCAGCCGACAGCAGGCGGACTGGTCGTGGAGACCAGTGAGCTTCAGCGGTGGCTCACGGGCTCGACACAGCCACCGACCTGAACCTCAATCCGCCCCGGGCCTACCGAAATGCGGTTGACGAGAACTCGCATTTCGGTAGGTTATGCACCACCTGGACACTGGGGTCGACTGCGGGGGGCATGTGGGCGAGGCATGGGAAGGTGACGACCTTGAGGATATGTCGGACGAAGAGCTCGTGGAGACAGCCGCCACGATCCTGAGCACCGCAGTCCTCGACCTACAAGCGGGCCGACTCGAAGATGCTGCCAAGCGGGCACAGTTGAACAAGGAGCTCCTGGAGGAGAAGGAGCGGCGAGGGTTCTCGCCCGACGTCCTCTTCTGGGACCTCTTCCACCTTCAGTACCTCAGCGCGCACATTCACGCCTCATTCGGCAACTTCCCAGCCGCCCTCGATGCTGCCAAGAGCGCACGGGCGATCGCAGCAGATCCTGAGGTCCCGGAGGGCGCCAACCCCAGGGGTGAGCTCGTCTTCAAGTCGTCCCAGCTCGTCGAGAAGATCGAGCGCACCATGCGACCGCCAATGGAGGAAGCGTGAGCAACGCCGCACAGAGCCCTGTGGCCATCCAGATCTGGGCCTCCGACGAACAGGTAACTGACACGCTACGCGAAGAACTGCGCTATGACGCGCGTATCGACGTGCGGTCACACACGCTGCCACCCGAGGAAGGCGCTCTCGGCACGGCCGAGATTATTCAGATCTTGGGCGATCCTGCCATCCTCATCGCGATCATCGGGGCCATCCCTGCAACGCTCGCGGCGCGGCGCAAGCACGTCAAGGTGAAGATCCAGAGGTGCGACCGGATCGTCGAGATCGACGCCTCCGGCTTCAACCTCGACGAAATCAAAGAACTTCTCAACTCAGACGACTGCACAGCCAAATGACCCGGTCGACATCGCGGGCAGTTCTTGCCGGAACTTGGAACTACGACGACGAGCTCCTTGCCGATCTGCCCGCCGCGGAAAACAGCCTCCAGAGGATGCGCGACTTCTTATCCCACCCGCAAGGTGGCTCGTGGCCTGACAAGTGCGTCACGCCCATCCTCGAAGAGAGGACCTTCGGGAACGCAATCGGAAAGATCGAGAACGCACTCCAGGACGTTACCCACACAGCCCTCTTCTACTACGTGGGACACGGCCTGCTGGACGACCGTCATCAGTTGTACCTTGGCCTACAAAGTTCCAAGCGAGGCAATGTCAGGACGACGAGCCTCGAATGGGAAACGGTCCGACACCTGATCGAGAACTGCAAAGCACGACGCAAGATCGTGATCCTGGACTGCTGCTTTGCTGGCGCCGCCGCCACCGCGTCCAGCCGTGTCGCGTCGCAGGACGACATCTTGCACGGCAACGCAGTCATCTCGCTGATGGCTTCAGGCACACGGTCCCTCGCTTGGTACGAAACCGACGTAACGAAGCCGCAGACATACTTCACGAGACACCTGCTCGACGTGCTCTGGTCCGGGTCGCAAGGGTTCGGGCCGGAGCTCGGCTTTGCCTTCTCGATGGCCGCCGACAAGATGCACGCGCAGGGGTTACCGCGCCCGCTCATCGAGAGCTACAACATGGGGACGTGGATCCGACTGTCCGCTGACTCTTTCGACGAGTCTGGCACGACGCATATCCCGTAAGAGCAAATCGACCGCACAGAGCGAGGATGGTTTATCGATGAACGCTGAGCAGAAGTTCGAGAAGTTCCGAGCGATTCCGACTCCTGTGCTCCTCACACTCCTGGACGCCAATCGTATGACCGGCAGTGCCCGTGGGATTCATGATCCAAAGGGGATGGACGACCTGGAGAACGTGGGCATCATCGCCGACATCCTGCGCGAGCGAGGCGTCGACCCGAACCCTCGGTAGGAGGCGCGACGTCGCATCTCTAGGCCCGGGCGTCGTCGACCTGTATCCCGCTGACTGACCCAGGACCGTTGCTGAAATTGTTAGCATCTGGATCCGGTCGGGAACAGGCCGACCACGCCGCGGACCGCAGATAACGCTGGTGGCTGGCCCGGAGACGGCGGCGACCAGCCGGCCGAGCGCGACGGCTCCGTCAAAGGCGTCCATGGACACGGACCGGGCGGTGGCCTCGATCGCGACGACGACTCCCTAAAACGCGGCTGTGATCTTGCGCCCGACTTGCGCTCCGCCTCCGACCACCCGGTCCGTGTGCCCGGCCATGGCATCGATCCTTGGCGGACGGCGGAGACCTATCTAGGACCTCCCGATCACAGGCTCGCCAGGTCACGGCACCGTTCCGTAAGGGGGCGCTCGTGCCCAGCGCCCGGATCTCCTGACTTGGCTCACTTCTGGTGTTCGCGGCTGATCGCGTCGCGTTGACCTGGGGTTTTGTGCGGGATCGGGCGCGGATGTGCGCACTAACCACGTGTCATAGGCTGCCGGTCGTGGCTCCATACGTGCGGACGGTGACGACTGCCTCTGGAGCGATCGCGGTGCAGGTTGTTTACTCCAGAAGAGGTGCAAAGGCGGATCTAGAGCACATCGGCTCCGCGCACGATGGTGTGGAGCTAGAGCTGCTCAAGGCGGTCGCCGTCCAGAAGATCGCGGCCGGGCAGGACGAGCTCGACCTCGGCCTGGAACCGGCGGGTCCCGTGCCGCAGCCCGGCCGCGGAGCCCGGCTGCCAGTGACCAGCTCGCGGGCGGAGGTCCTGGCCGAGGTGCTGAACGCCGGGTTCGACGCGCTCGGTCTGGACGACGCCAGCGGCCGAGACGAGGTGTTTCGGCAGCTTGTGCTGGCCCGGATCATCGAGCCCACGAGCAAGCAGGACAGCCTGCGCGTCCTGGCCGAGGCCGGCATCGACGCCGTCTCTTACCCGACGATCAAGCGCCACCTCCCGTTGTTCGCCACGACCGGGTTCCGTGACCCGCTCGTCGCGGCCCTGGCCGGCCGGGCGGACCTCGGCCCGACGAGTCTGGTGCTGTTCGACGTCTCCACGCTCTACTTCGAGACCGATAAGGCCGACGGGTTCCGCGAACCGGGGTTCTCCAAGGAACGCCGCCTCGAGCCGCAGGTCACGATCGGTCTCCTCACCGACGAGGCGGGCCGGCCTCTGCTGGTCGAGGCGTTCGAGGGCAACAAGGCAGAAACGCTCACGATGCTGCCGGTGATCCGCCACTTCCAGAAGGCCTACAACGTCCAGAACGTGACCGTCGTGGCCGACGCCGGGATGGTCTCGGACAGCAACAAGAAGGCGCTGGACACCGAAGGGCTCGGGTTCATCATCGGTGCGAGGACCCCACGCATGCCGTCGGTCATCGAGCACTGGCAGAAGTCCCATCCCGACCAGACGTTCACCCACGGGCAGATCTTCACCCAGCCCTGGCCCGCGAGCCCGTCCGACGGGCGCCGCGATCACTGGTTCTACTACCAGTACTCAGCAGACCGGGCCCGGCGCACGCTGCGCGGGATCGAGGAACAGGTCCGCAAGGCGGAGAAGGCTCTCGCCGGGCAGGCCGCGGTCAAGCGGAACAGGTTCGTCAAGCTCACCGGCGGCACCCGGACGCTGGACCAGGCCCTGGTCGACAAGACACGCTCGCTCGCGGGGATCAAGGGCTACGTCACCAACCTGCCCCCGCACCAGGCAGGCCCTGACTTCGTGATCGGCGCCTACCACCGCCTGTTCGGGATCGAGAAGTCCTTCCGGATGGCCAAGTCCGACCTCGCCGCCCGCCCGATCTACGCCCGCAAGCGCGAGTCGATCGACGCCCACCTGAACATCGTGCTCGCCGCGATGGCGGTGGCCCGGTGGATCGAGGACGCAACGGGCTGGTCCATCCGCCGGTTCGTCACCACCGCCCGGCAGCACCGCACCATCACCATCCGGATCGACGGGAACGACGTCCTGGCCGAGACACCACTGCCCGACGACCTCCAGCAAGCCATCCACGCCATCGAGAGCCGCCAAAGAACCGCTCGACGACAGCACTGACCACCGCCATCAGCACCAAGCGCTACGAACGCCTGTGGATGAGAAGGTCTGAACTAAATGAGCCAAGTCAGGTCACAGGCTCGCCAGGTCACGGCACCGTTCCGTAAGGGGGCGCTCGTGCCCAGCGCCCGGATCTCGCTCGCGGCACGCCGGCGCGCATCGACTGGCTGGACCGGCTGCTGGGGCCTGACCGGAGAACGTCGGCTTGTCAGGGGGCGGGGTCCAGTACTACGTTCTGGGCGTTAGGTTAGGCAAACCTCAGGCGTGACCACCCGGCCACCGGTGCCTTTTCCCTGGAAGGACAGATGTGGCTGCCACGTTCCTCATCGGCCTGCGCGAGGGTCTGGAGGCCGCGCTCGTCGTCGGCATCCTCGTCGCCTATCTGCGCCGCACCGGTCGTGCCGACGTGCTGCCGCGCTTGTGGCTGGGCGTGGGCATCGCCGTTGTCGGCTCTCTGACCCTGGGCGCGGTCCTCACGTTCGGCGCCTTTGGGCTGAGCTTCCAGGCACAGGAGGCAATCGGGGGAGCCCTCTCGATCGTCACCGTCGCCCTGGTCACCTGGATGGTGTTCTGGATGCTCGGCGCGGCGCGTGGTCTGAGCCATGAGCTGGAGGCCGGTGTGGATCGCGCGGTCCAGCGGTCGGCCTGGGGACTGATGAGCGTCGGCGTCCTGTCCGTCGGGCGTGAGGGCATCGAGACCACGCTCTTCCTGTGGTCCACGGTCCGCTCGTTCGGCGTCGGACCGGGCGCCGTGGTCGGTGCCGTTGCGGGACTGCTGTGCGCCGTCGGGCTCGGCTGGCTGATCTACCGCGGCATGGTGCGGATCAATCTCGCTGTGTTCTTCCGGTGGACCGGCGCCGCGCTCGTCCTGGTCGCTGCGGGTGTGCTGGCCTACGGGTTCCACGATCTGCAGGAGGCCGGGCTCGTTCCGGGCCCCTTCACCGCGGCGGCTCCGATCGATCCCGCCACCGGCGCGGTCGCCGCAGGCGCGGCGGCTTTTCCGTTCGGCTGGGCCTTCCAGCTCTCCGACGTGATCGCCCCGGACGGCGTGCTCGGCGTCCTGCTCAAGGGCACTGTCGGGTTCTCCCCGGACATGACCTGGGTCGAGGTCGTCGTGTGGGCCGTGTACATCGCCGTCGTCGGCGCCCTGTTCGTTCGCCGCGCTTTCGCGCGGCCAAACCCGGCGCGGGCGCAGGCACCGGCCGGCGAAGGAGCATCATGACCAGCCCATACCGTGCTGTCTTCGGCCTTGGCGGGGCCCTCGCCGTCGTGGTCGGCCTCACCGCGTGCGTCCCCAACGAGCCTGCCGCCGACGGCGCGATCACCGTGACGTCCACGGCGTCGGCGTGCGACGTGAGCGCAGGGGAGGCGGCCAGCGGGACGCTCGCGTTCGACGTGACGAACTCCGGTGACCAGGTCACCGAGTTCTACCTCTTGGCCGCCGACGGCCTGCAGATCGTCGGCGAGGTCGAGAACATCGCCCCCGGTGCGTCCCGCACCCTGACCGTCACCGCTCAGCCCGGGACGTACTCCACCGTCTGCAAGCCCGGCATGGTCGGCGAAGGCGTCGGCCATGCCGCGTTCACCGTGACCGGAGAGCGCGTGGAGCTCGCCGGCCCCGAGGCCGAGCTCAAGCAGGAGGCCGTCGACCTCTACGCCGCGTTCGTCAAGGAGCAGGTCGCCCAGCTCCTGCCCGCCACCGAGGAGTTCGCGGCCCAGTACACCGAGGGAGAGGACCAGGCGGCGAAGGAAGCGTTCCCGCTGGTCCGCGCCTACTACGAGCGCATAGAGCCCGTCGCCGAGGCCCTCGGCGACCTCGATCCGCGCATCGACTACCGCGAGGTCGACGCCGTCGCCGAGGGCCTGGACTGGACGGGCTTCCACCGCATCGAGAAGGACCTGTGGCAGCCCGAGGAAGGCGCGCTCAACTCGGACGGCGAGACGGACGCCTACCAGGACTGGGCTCCCTCCACCCCCGAGCAGCGAGCCGAGCTCGGCGGCCTCCTCGTCGACGACGTGACCGAGCTGTACGACTTCGTCCACTCCGACGACTTCACCACCTACCTCGACGACCAGGGCGTGGACTGGATCAGCAACGGCGCCATCGCCCTGCTCGACGAGGTCGCGACCGGCAAGATCACCGGCGAGGAGGACTGGTGGTCCGGCACCGACCTGTACGACTTCGCTGCGAACGTCGAGGGCTCCAAGATGGCGTTCTCGCTGGTCAGAGACCTGTCGGTGAAGCAGGGCACCGAGGGGGAGGAACTCGCCGGACAGATCGACGAGGGCTACGCGGCGCTCGAGGACCGCCTCGCCGACTTCGGCTCCCTCGATTCCGGCTTCCTCGCCTACGGCGAGCTGACCGACGCGGACAAGAAGGACCTCGCCGACCTCATCAACACGCTCGCCGAGCCGCTGTCGCAGCTCACGAGCACGGTCCTGGCCTGAGGCGGGCTCCGTGACCGCCGTCGTGCCCCCCGAACCCGGCCAGGAAGGCCCCTCGCCCACCTCCCCGGATCCTGGCCCCGCGCCCGACGGCGATGTCGTTGCCTCGGACGGGCCCGCCCCGGACGCCGGGCCTGCCGGGGCGCGGGGCGGGGTCTCGCGGCGGGCCGTGCTGGGCCTCGCGCTCGGCGCGGCGGGCGCTGCGGGTGTCACCGGTGCGGCTGCCGGGCGGCTGACCGCCGCCGGCCCGGGGCCGTTGCCGCTGGGACAGGCCGAGAGCGTGCCGAACCCGTTCTTCGGGGAGCACCAGGCCGGGATCACGACGGCGGTGCAGGACCACCTGCACTTCGTGGCGTTCGACCTGTCCGAGCGGACGACCCGTGAGGAGCTGGTCGCGCTCCTGCAGGAATGGTCCTACGCCGCATCGCGGCTGACGCAGGGCCTCGACGTGTCCGCGTCGGGTGCTGTCGGCGGGCTGCCCGACGCGCCTCCGGACGACACGGGCGAGGCGATCGGCCTGGGCGCCTCCAACCTGACGATCACGTTCGGTTTCGGCCCGACGCTGTTCGAGAAGGACGGCACCGACAGGTTCGGGATCGCCGACCGGCGTCCGCCCGGTCTGGCGGCGCTGCCGCCCTTCGTGGGCGACCGGCTGCGCGCCGAGTGGTCGCACGGCGACCTGTGCGTGCAAGCGTGCGCCGACGACCCCCAGGTCGCTGTGCACGCCGTCCGCAACCTCAGCCGGATCGCGTTCGGACGCGCGGCGGTGCGCTGGTCCCAGATGGGCTTCGGGCGAACGTCGCGCACCACGAGCGGCCAAGTCACCCCGCGCAACCTGTTCGGCTTCAAGGACGGCACCGCCAACATCCTGGCCGACGACGCCGCGGCCCTGGCCGACCACGTGTGGGTCGACGCCGTCGACGGGCCTGCCTGGCTGGCGGGCGGCTCCTACCTCGTGGCGCGCAAGATCGAGATGCTGCTGGAGTCGTGGGACCGCACCTCGCTGACCGAGCAGGACACCACGATCGGGCGCGACAAGGCGCAGGGGGCGCCGCTGTCCGGCGGCGGCGAGTTCACCGAACCCGACTTCGTCGCCCAGCGTGACGGCGCACCCGTGATCGACCTGGCATCGCACGTGCGGCTCGCACACCCGTCGACGAACAGTGGCGTGCGGATGCTGCGGCGCGGGTACAACTACGTCGACGGGACCAACCCGCTCGGCCGGCTGGACGCCGGGCTCTTCTTCGTCGCCTACGTGCGAGACCCCGACCGGTTCGTCACGGTGCAGAAGTCCCTGGCCACGGACGTGCTCAACGAGTACATCCGGCACATCGGGTCAGCCGTGTTCGCCGTACCGCCGGGCGCCGCGACCGGGGGCTGGGTAGGGCAGTCGCTGTTCGCCTGAGCCCGTCGGGGCCCGGAGTGACCGGCGCCACGTACCTGGTTGCTGCCACGGGTTGACGGGGCTTCCCGAGCGATTAAGTTAGGTCAGGCAAACCTAAGTACCACCCCCGCCGTCCGGTCCGGGCGGCGTTCCTGACCCCTGCCCGAGGAGCCTTCCGCATGCCCTCACGTCTGCCCGCAGTGACGCAGCCAGTGACCACCGCGCCATCGCAAGGTGCGAGCCACGACACGACCGCGCTGTTGCGCGGGGCCACCGCGAGCACCTATGCGGACACCGTCCGCGCGGTCGCCGACGACATCGCCGCCCGGCTCTCGTCCGTCACCCAGCCGTTCTCGGGCGCGAGCCGCGGCGAGCTGCAGGACCTGGTGGACGCCGTGGACCTCGACGGCCCGCCGTCGGGCACGCGGGAGGCGTTGCGCGAGGCGGCGGACCTGTATGCGAAGCACGCGATCTGGTTCCATGAACCCACCTACGCGGCGCACCTGAACTGCCCGGTCGCGCTGCCCGGCGTGGGCGCGGAGACCATGCTGGCCGCGATCAACACCTCGGTCGACACCTACGACCAGTCCACGGTCGCGACCCTCATGGAGCGGCGCCTGGTCGAGTGGACGGCGCGCCGCATCGGCTTCGCGGTCGACGGCGGGCACGACGGGCACGACGGGCACGGGCACGACGGCGCCGCGGCGGGCGCCGACGGCATCTTCACCTCCGGCGGCACCCAGTCCAACTTCCAGGCCCTGTTCCTGGCCCGCGAGAAGGCGCGGCGCGGCGGCACCCGCCTGGAGTCGATGCGGATCCTCGCCACGGCCGTGAGCCACTTCAGCGTCGCCAAGTCCGCTCTGCTGCTCGGCCTGCCCGACGACGCCGTGGTCGCCGTCAGCACCGACGCCGACGGCCGGATGAGCCCGGACGCCCTGGCCGAGACCCTCGTCGACATCGAGCGCACCGGCGACACTGTGATCGCCGTCGTCGCGACCGCCGGCACCACCGACCGCGGCTGCATCGACCCGCTCGGCCCGATCGCCGACCTGTGCGACGCCGTCGGCACCTGGCTGCACGTCGACGCCGCCTACGGGTGCGGGCTGCTGGTCAGCACCACGCGCCGCCACCTGCTGAACGGCATCGAGCGGGCCCGCAGCGTCACCGTGGACTTCCACAAGTCGTTCTTCCAGCCCGTGTCGTCCAGCGCGCTGATCGTGCGGGAGCGGCCCGACCTCGCGCCCGTTGCCTGGCACGCGGACTACCTCAACCCCGAGGAGAACGCCGAGCCCAACCAGGTCGACAAGTCCCTGCAGACCACCCGCCGCTTCGACGCGCTCAAGCTGTGGGTCACGCTGCGCGCGCTGGGGGCGGACGGCGTCGGCGCGCTGGTGGACGCCGTCTGCGACCTGGCCGCCGCCGTCCACCAGGACCTCGCGACCGACCGCGACTTCCGGCTGGTGGGGACCACCGACCTGTCCACCGTCCTGTTCCGCTACGAGCCCGACGGCCTGGACCCCGAGCGCGCGGACGCCCTCGTGCCCCAGGTCCGCCGCGTGCTGTTCGACTCGGGCCGCGCCCTGGTCGCCAAGACCGTGATCGACGGCCGGCCCTGCCTCAAGCTGACGCTGCTCAACCCCGACGCCACGCTCGCCGACATCCGCGGGGTGCTCGAGCTCGTCCGCTCCGCCGCGCACGGCCTGCTCGCGGGGGAGGCGCTCGCCGGCACCGAGGAGCCGCCGTGCCGCGACGTGCACCCGCGGCTCGCACGTACCGATGGAGAGACCCGATGACCACGAACGGCACGAGCACTGACATGGGCACTGACACGAGGACTGACACGAGCACTGACACGAGCACTGACAAGACCTACGACCTGCTCGGCATCGGGATCGGCCCGTTCGACCTGGGGCTCGCGGCGCTCGCGCAGCCCCTGGACGACGTGGACGCGGTCTTCCTCGACCAGCGCGACGGCTTCTCCTGGCACGCCGGGATGCTGATCGAGGGGACCACCCTCCAGGTCCCGTTCCTGGCCGACCTGGTGACGATGGCCGACCCGACGTCGCGATACTCGTTCCTGGCGTGGCTCAAGGCGACGGGGCGGCTGTACCCGTTCTACATCCGCGAGTCGTTCTACCCGCTGCGCGCCGAGTACGACCAGTACTGCCGCTGGGTGGCCGAGCAGCTCCCGACGCTGCGCTGGGGGCGGCGGGTGACGAGCGTCGTGCGCGTCGCCGACCCGGCCGCCGTCGGACCCGACGCCGAGCCTGACGACGGCTACCTGTTCGAGGTCACCGCCGAGACGGCCGGCGGTATCGAGAAATACTGTGCCAAGCACCTCGTGCTGGGCACCGGTACCCGGCCCCGCCTGCCGGCCCACCTGAGCAGCCTGGAGGGCGCGGGCCCCGTGGTGCACACGAGCGACTACCTGCCCCGCCGCGCGGACCTCGTCGGCGGCGCCGTCACGGTGGTCGGCAGCGGGCAGTCCGCGGCCGAGGTCTACCGCGACCTGCTGGAGGGCTGCGGCACCGGGGCGGGGGAGCACCGGCTGGACTGGGTGACCCGCTCGCCGCGGTTCTTCCCGATGGAGTACACGAAGCTGACGCTCGAGATGACGTCGCCCGAGTACACCGACCACTACGTGTCCCTGCCGCTGGAGCAGCGCGACATCCTGGGGTGCGAGCAGCGCAACCTCTACAAGGGCATCAGCGGCGACCTCATCGACGACATCTACGACACCCTGTACCGCAAGTCCGCCCTGGGCCGGGAGGTGCCGACCACGCTCCTGACCGACACGGAGGTGGTCGCCGCCCGGTTCGACGCCGACGCCGCGGACGGCGCGGGCGAGTACGTCCTCACCCTCCGCCACGCCCAGCTCGGCACGACGGCGGAGCACCGAACCCGCGCGATCGTCGCCGCTACGGGCTACGCCGGCTCCGTGCCCGAGTTCCTCGCTCCCGGCCTGGTCAACCTCGACGAGCGCGGCCGGTACGACGTCACCCGCGACTACACGGTGGACGACGACCGGCGGATCCACGTGGTCAACGGCGAGGAGCACACGCACGGCGTGACGGCGCCCGACCTCGGGTTCGGGGCCTGGCGCAACTCCGTGATCCTCGCTGACGTCACGGGCCGCGAACCGTATCCGGTCGAGCGCCGGATCGCCTTCCAGCAGTTCGGTCTGCCCGACGGCGGCCCCGCCCCGCGGGCCACCCTTCGACAGGCTCAGGAACCGCCTGTCGAGACCAGCGACAACGAGATGGAGGTCGCTCGGTGAGCGCTCCGACCACCATGCACACGTATGCCACCACGACCCGGCTCGGCGAGATCACGCTCGAACCCGTCGACCCCGCGCGCGACGCCGAGCTGGTGCAGGGCTGGCTCGCGCACCCGGCGTCGTCGTACTGGCAGATGGCCGACCTGCACGTCGACGAGGTGCGCGAGTACCTGGCCGGCATCGAGGCGAGCCCGCACGAGGATGCCTGGCTCGGCCGCCTCGACGGCGAGCCGGTCTTCATGACCGAGACCTACGACCCGGCCCGCGTCGTGCTCGCAGGCATCTACGACGCGCAGCCCGGCGACCTGGGCATGCACCTGCTCGTCGCCCCGCCCGCGACCCCGCGGCACGGCCTGACCGACGCCGTGATGACCGCCGTCATGCGGTTCTGCCTGTCCGACGACCGGCAGCACGGCGTCGGATGGAGCGCCGGACGGGGCGCCGCCCGCGTCGTCGTCGAGCCCGACGTCGGCAACCGGAAGATCGCCGCCAAGAACGCCGCCGCGGGATTCCGCGTCCTGCGCGAGGTGGACCTCGGCCGGGGCGCGCACACCAAGCGCGCCGCCCTGAGCGCCGCGACCCGCGCCGACTTCGCGGCATCCGCCCTCGGGGACGGCCCTCTGCCCGGCTCCAACCTGCTCGCCTCGCACCTGACCGCCGACCACATGGAGCGCGCCCACCGGCACCTGGTCGCCAAGGCGCTCGCGGAGTTCGCCCACGAGCGGCTGTTCCAGCCGGAGCCGGACGACACCACCGGCGCGACGGCGGACGGCTACCACCTCGCCCTGGACGGCGTCACCTACCGGTTCACCGCCCGCCGGTACGCCCTGGAGCACTGGGTGATCGACCCGGCGTCCATCCGCCGCACGGCCGACGCCGGGGTGCGCGGCGCCGTCGTCCTGCCCGTGGACGCCCTGGAGCTGATCGCGGAGCTGCAGCCCCTGCTGCAGGTGCCCGACGACATGCTGGCGACCTACCTCGAAGAGCTGTCGTCCACCCTGGCCAGCGCGGCCGCGAAGCGGGAGCGCGAGCTCGACGGTGTCACGCCGTCCGTGCGCGGGCTGCTCGACGCGGCCCGGGCGGCGTCCGGCCCGTACGCCGTCGCGGGCGCGTTCCAGCAGGTAGAGGCAGCCATGTCCGAGGGGCACCCGAGCTTCGTCGCGAACAACGGCCGCATCGGCTTCTCCCTGCCCGACTACCGCGCCTACGCGCCCGAGCGCGGTGAGCGCGTGCGCATGCTGTGGCTCGCCGCCCGCCGCGAGCACTCCGACCTCGCGCTCGCCGGTGACCAGACCGAGGCGGGCCACTACGGCGCCGAGCTGTCCGACGCCGAGCGCGCCGCCTTCGCCGACCGCCTCGCCACCCGCGGCCTCGACCCGGCCGACTACTTCTACCTGCCCGTGCACCCGTGGCAGTGGGAGCACCGCGTGGCGATCACGTTCGCGGCCGACCTCGCGCGCGGCGACCTCGTACCGCTCGGGCCGGGCTCGGACGAGTACCAGCCGCAGCAGTCGATCCGCACCATGTTCAACCGCACCCGCCCCGAGCGGCACTACGTCAAGGTCGCGCTCGCGATCCAGAACATGGGGTTCCTGCGCGGGCTCTCACCCGCCTACATGCGCGCCACGCCCCGCATCAACGACTGGGTCGCAGACCTGGTCACGGGCGACGAGACCCTGCGCAGGTCGGGCTTCGGCGTCCTGCGCGAGGTGGCCGCCGTCGGCTACACGGGCGACGTCTACCACCGCACACCGCAGCCCAGCCCGTACCGCAAGATGCTCGCCGCCCTGTGGCGCGAGTCGCCGCTGCCGCGCCTGGACGACGGCGAGCGGCTGGTCACCATGGCGAGCCTCCTGCACCGCGACGCGAGCGGGGCGTCGTTCGCGACCGCCCTGGTCCGCGAGTCCGGCATCACGCCGGAGCAGTGGCTGCGCGCCTACCTCGACGCCTACCTGTACCCGCTGGTGCACTGCCTCCTGACCTACGAGCTGGCGTTCATGCCGCACGGCGAGAACCTCATGCTGGTGCTGCGCGACGGCGTCGTGCGGCGCGCCATCATGAAGGACATCGGCGAGGAGGTCGCCGTGCTCGGCGAGCGCCCCCTGCCCGACGGCGTCGCGCGCATCCTGCACCCCGTCGACGACGACGAGAAGGCGCTCGCGATCTTCACCGATGTGTTCGACGGCGTGCTGCGGCACCTGTCCGGGATCCTCGCCGAGGACGGCGTGCTGGGCGAGGAGCGGTTCTGGGCCCTGGTCGCGGAGACCATCGACCGGCACGGCGCCGAGCACCCGGGCCTCGAGACCGGCGTCGACCTGCGGGCAGCGCGCTTCGCGCACTCGTGCCTCAACCGCCTCCAGCTGCGCAACACCCTGCAGATGGTGGACCTGACCGACCAGTCCGGGTCGCTGATCTATGCGGGAACCCTCGCCAACCCGGCCTGGCGCAGAGAGAGATAGCCCAGAGGGATGATAGGGAACGTGGACTTCGACCTGTTTCGCGACGACCTGGGCATCCCGCACGTGCGGGCGGCCACCGAGACGGCCCTGGCCTACGGCCAGGGCTGGGTGACCGCCCAGGACCGCGGGCTGCAGATCGAGGCGGACCGGATGCGGGCCGAGGAGCGGTACGCCGAGCTCGCCGGCGAGGCGGGCGAGGCCTGGGACCGGTTCGCGGCCCGGGAGCGGCTGGCCGGCACGGCCCGGCGCATCCACGACGCCCTGGCCGAGCCGGAGCGGGCGTGGCTCGCCGCCTACGCGGACGGCGTCAGCGCGGGCCTGCTGGCGGGCGGCCGGGACGTGCCGGAGCTGGCCGGGGTGCCGTTCCGGCCCTGGCGGCCCTGGACGCCGATCGGTGTGTTCCTCGCGAGCCACGTCCTGTTCAACGGCTTCCCGAGCATTCTGTGGCGGGCGCACGTCGCGCGGCACCTGCACGTTCCGGGGGTGCCGCTGGACACGGTGCTGCGCCTGTTCACTGCCGACGCGGGGTCCGGCTCGAACGCGTGGGCGGTGCACGGGCGGTTCACGGCGTCGGGCAGCCCGCTGGTCGCGGGCGACCCGCACCGCACGCTGGAGCTTCCTGGCCCGTACCAGCAGGTCCGGCTGGCGTGCACGGACCCGGCCGCCCCGTACGACGTGCTGGGGTTCGCCTTCCCGGGCGTGCCCGGCATCCTGCACTTCGGGCACGCGGTCGGCCCCGACGGCGCTTCCGTGGCCTGGGGCATCACCAACGCGGCGGCGCACCACGTGGAGGTCGTGTCGGACGATGCGGCCGGCTGGCGCCTGCACTGGCCGGCGCGCGAGCTGTCCGACGTCGGCGTCGGGGCCTGGCGCGCGCTGCTGCACGCCCGCACCGCGCGGGACGTCGCGGACGCTTTCGGCCGGTGGGTCGACCCGGTGAACCGGGTGCTCACCGCCGACAGCACAGGCGACGTCCTCAGCCTGACCGCCGGCAAGGTGCCCGCCGTGCCCTCCGGCACGCCGGACCGCGCGCTGCCGGCCGCGAAGCCCGCGGACGGTTTCGTCGACCTCCCGGCGCCGACGCCGGTGACCCAGGTCGCCGTTGACGCGAACGAGCGGCCCAGGACCCAGCCGCCCGCCGAGCTGGACGGCCGGCCGGGCACAGGACCGCGCGACGTGCGCCCCGGCCGCGAGGCGCACGACCTGGGCTGGACCTACCCGCCGTACCGCGCGGAGCGGATCCGGCAGCTCCTCGCCGCGGGGACCGTCCCGGAGTCGCCCGAGACCCAGGCCCGGATCCACGGCGACACCCGCGACCTGGGCGCGCCCGGCCTCGTCGCGCACCTGGCCGGCGACGCCTCCGGGGCCGCCGCCCGGCTGCGTGCCTGGGTCGCCGACGGCGCCCACGTGGATGCCTCCTCGACCGGAGCTGCCCTGTACATGCGATGGCGCCACGCGCTGGCGCACCGCCTCGCGGCCCACCCGGTGTTCGCCGCCCTGCACGAGCCGCACGGGCAAGCCCCCGCCCTCGCCGCGACGCTCGCTCCGGTCTTCGACGTCCCGACGGCGGTCGGGGCCGGGCTCGCGCGGATCCTGGCGGCGGACTGGCTCGTCGTCGACGGACCGGACGGGCAGCGCTCGCGCATCGACGCCGCGGCCGAGGCGAGCGCGGCGCTGGCCGAGGTGGGGCGGGCCGCCGTCGGGCAAGACGGCGGGCCGGACGGTGGGCCGAACAGTGGGCAGGCCGAGCCGACGTGGGGAGACCTGCACGTCCCGGCCCCGCTGCAGCCGCTCCCGACGCCGATGCGGAACCCGGACCTGTCGCCGGACCCGGCGGACCTCGCGCCCGGCGTGACCCCCGCCCCGGTCTCGGGGAACAACGAGACCGTGCGCTGCACGGGCGGATCGCCCGGGGTCGCGCCCACGGCCTACCGCGGGTCCGTGGCGCGGTACGTCTGGGACCTGTCGGACCGCGCCAACAGCCGGTGGGGCGTCCCCTTCGGCGCCGACGGGCGGCCGGGCAGCCCCCACTTCGACGACCAGCACGCCACCTGGGCCGACGCCCGCACCGCCGCCGTCGTCACCGACTGGGACCGCCTGCATCCCGTCGACACGAGCCTCCGCCTGCTCAACGGCGCCCGCGGTGAGGAGGTCTGGCGGGGGAGCTTCGGCGCGGACGGTGTCGTCACAGTGCACGTGCTGGACCCGGACGCCGACGCCGACCTCCTGCACGGGTGGTTCACCCAACCGCGTGCCGCGTTCTGGGGGATGGGCGAGCACACCCGGGACGAGGTGCGGGACACCTACGCGTTCGTCGACTCCCTGGAGACCCACCACGCCTACCTGGTCCGGTGGGACGACGAGCCCGTGGTGCTCGTGCAGGCCTACCACCCCGAGCACGACCCGGTCGGCACCGCCTACGACGTAAAGCCCGGCGACCTGGGGATGCACTTCTTCCTCGGGAGCCGCGGGCCCACCGCGCGGCACGGCGCGCCCGCCGACCCGTGGACCGTGCTCGGGCCGGCTATGGCCGCCTTCCTGTTCGCCGGGCCGGGCACCCGGCGCCTCGTCGGCGAGCCGGACGCGCACAACGAGAAGGCCCTGAGCCGCATGGTCGCCATGGGCTTCACCGCCGGCGAGCTCGTCTCGTTCGAGTCGCCCCAGGGACCCAAGGAAGCCCGCATGGCGTACCTGACCCGGGAGCGGGCGTTCGCCGGCATGGACGTCGGATAGCGTCGGATCATGGCATCCGCACCGTCCGCCGCATCACCCGCCTCCTCGCACACCGAACCGGCGCACCGCACGCTGCTGGTCCGCCCGCCGTCGCCCGGCCTGGCCGACGGCGAGCTGACGCACCTCGAGCGGGTCCCAGTCGACGCGGGCCTGGCCGCGCGGCAGTGGGGCGCGTACGTGGACGTGTTCCGCGGCCTGGGCTGGGACGTGCGCGAGCTGCCGGCGGCCGACAGCCACCCCGACGGGGTGTTCGTCGAGGACACGGTGGTCGTGTTCGACGGCCCTGCGGACAGCCTTGCTGACGGCGGGTCGGCCGGTCTCGCCGTCCTGACCCGGCCGGGCGCCCTGTCCCGGCGCGGCGAGGTGGAGTCGATGCGGCCCGCGGCCGCGGCGACCGGGCGCGAGATCGCGGAGATCGTCGACCCCGGCACCCTGGAGGGCGGCGACATCCTCAAGGTCGGCGGCACTGTCTACGTCGGCCGCACGGCGCGCACCAACGCCGAGGGCGCGGCCCAGCTCCGGGCACTGCTCGAACCGCGCGGATGGCACGTCGTCGAGGTGCCCGTCACCAGGGCGCTGCACCTGAAGTCCGCGGTCACCGCCCTGCCCGACGGCACGGTCATCGGGTACGAGCCGCTCGTCGACGACGTCACCCGCTTCGAGGCGTTCCTGCCGGTCCTGGAGGCGGAGGGCACCGCCGTCGTCGTGCTGGACGAGGCGACCGTGCTGCTGTCCGACGCCGCGCCGGCCACCGCCGAGCTGCTCCGCGGCCGCGGGCTCACGGTGCTCACCACACCCGTCACCGAGTTCGAGAAGCTCGAGGGCTGCGTGACCTGCCTGTCCGTGCGGGTGCGCTGACGCTGTGACGGAGGCCACACAGCGGACAGGTGCTTACCCAAACTAACAACTTGCGCCCCGCGAGATAATGGAGGCGATGCCTCCCACAGACGAACGCTCGAATCGATCCGACCCTTCCTCTGAGCGCAGCACATTCGCCTCGATCCGCCGCCTCTACCCCTACGTCCGCAGTGCCCTGCCGCGCCTGATCGGCGGTCTGGTCGCTTCGCTCGGCGCCAGCCTCATGGCGCTCGCCATCCCACGAGTCCTGCAGTGGGTCACCGACGGCCCGCTCACCGCCGGTGCCCGCGAGCACGACTGGTCCGGCCTGATCTGGTCCGTCGTCCTCGTGGCGCTGCTCGGCGCGGGGGAGGCGGGCCTGATCCTGCTGCGCCGCACGCTCGTCATGTTCCCGGGCACGCGCGTCGAGGCCGTGATGCGCATGGCGCTGTTCCGGCACCTGCAGGACCTGCCGATCGCGTTCCACGACCGCTGGCCCGGTGGGCAGCTGCTGAGCCGCATCATGGGCGACCTCGGCCTGCTGCGCCGCTGGCTCGTGTTCGGCATCCTGCAGCTCGTGGTCAGCTTCGTGACCATCGTCGTGGGCGTCGGCATGCTCGTGGTCACCGGCGGCTGGCTCGGCATCATCTTCCTGTGCGGCGCGATCCCAGTGACCATCCTGGCCTTCCGGTTCTCCCGCAAGTACCGGAAGATCTCGCGGCTCTCGCAGGACCAGTCGGGCGACCTCGCCACCACCGTCGAGGAGTCGGTCCACGGCATCCGGGTGCTCAAGGCGTTCGGCCGCGGCCCCGACGCGCTGGACCAGTTCACCGACCAGGCCGCGGAGCTGCGCGAGACCGAGATCCGCAAGGCCACCACCGACGCCGGGCTGACCACCGCCCTGCGCGTCATCCCCGAGGTCACGAACGGTGTGGCGCTCGTGGTGGGCACCTACCTGGTGGCCCAGGGCGACATGACGCTCGGCGCCCTGGTCGCGTTCTTCACCACGACTGCAGTCATCAACGGCCCCGTCGTCGACCTCGGCATGACCCTGTCGATGACGCTCAACGCGCGTACCGCCGTCGACCGGTTCTTCGAGGTCATCGAGACCGTCAACCCGCTGACCGACCCGGCGCGGCCGGCCGGCCTTCCCGCCGTCGGCCACGGGCGGGCCGGTCATTCGGGCAGTGCGTCCGGTGGGCACGTCGCCTTCCGCAACGTCACCTTCCGGTACGACGACGCCGCGCGCCCCGTGCTCGACCAGGTCGATCTGGAGCTGCCACCCGGCACCACCACCGCCCTCGTCGGCCTGACGGGCTCCGGCAAGTCGACCCTCGCGATGCTCCCGCCGCGGCTCTTCGACGTCACCGCGGGCGTCGTCGAGGTGGATGGCGTCGACGTGCGCGACATGACCCGCGCCCAGGTGCGCGAGCGGGTCGCCGTCGCCTTCGAGGACCCGACGCTGTTCTCCGCGTCGGTGCGGGACAACGTGCTGCTCGGCGTCTCGGACACCGTGCCGGCGGCCGAGCGCGAGGCGCTCATGACGCAGGCTCTGGAGGTCGCCCAGGCGCACTTCGTGGCCGACCTGCCCGACGGCGTCGACACCCGCATCGGCGAGGAGGGCATGTCGCTCTCCGGCGGGCAGCGACAGCGCCTCGCCCTGGCCCGCGCCATCGCCGCCCGACCGCGCGTGCTCGTGCTCGACGACCCGCTGTCCGCGCTCGACGTCACCACCGAGGAGGCCGTCACGGCCCGCCTGCGGGAGGTGCTCGTGGCCACGACCAGCCTGATCATCGCGCACCGGCCCTCCACGGTCGCGCTCGCCGACCGGGTGGCGGTGCTCCAGGGCGGCCGGATCACTGCCGTCGGGACGCACCACGACCTGCTCGCTACCGACCCGCACTACCGGTACATCATCTCGAGCCTCGAGGAGGACTACGAGGCGCACGACCATGACTGCGCCGAGCAGGACTCCGACGCGCAGGACTCCGACGCGCAGGACTCCGACGCGCAGGGTCCCGACCAGCAGAGTCCCGATCCGCAGAGCTCCGATCCGCAGAGCTCCGATCAGAAGAGCCAGCAGAGCCAGGAGGCGCTGTCATGACGGCAACCACTGAGCCCACTTCCGGGCCCATCACCGGGCCGGCCGACCGCCGTCGGCCCACCGACGCCGCCGCGGACGACGAGACGCGCCTCGGCAAGGACGCGTCGCGCAGCGTGCGGCGCCGGTCCATGCAGCTGCTCGGCGACCTGCTGCGCCCGCACAAGCGGGCCCTTGCCTGGGCCGCTGTGCTCGTCGTCGCGTCCACGCTCGGCCAGGTGGCCGGGCCGTGGCTCGTCGCGGTAGCGATCGACGAGGCGGTGCCTGGGCTGCGTGACGGGTCGGTCACGCCGCTCGTCCTCACGGGCGCCGGGTACCTCGTGGCGGCCGTGCTCGGCGGCGTCGCCGCGGGCGCCTACGTGCGGGCCGCCGCCCGCATCGCCCAGGCCGTGCTGCTCGACCTGCGCCGCCGCGTGTTCCGCCAGACCCAGCGGCTGTCGCTGGAGTTCCACGAGTCGTACACGTCGGGCCGGATCATCTCCCGGCAGACCTCCGACCTGGAGGCGCTGCGCGAGCTGCTCGACGGCGGCCTGACCGGCGTCGTGTCCTCGCTGCTGCTGATGCTGTTCACGTTCGTGAGCCTGCTGCTCATCGACTGGCGGTCCGGCCTGCTGCTTGCCGTGGCGTTCATCCCGGCGTGGCTGCTCACCCGCTGGTTCCAGCGCATGTCGCAGCGGTTCTACCGGGAGCAGCGCACGGCGTCGGCCCGGCTCATCGTGAAGTTCGTCGAGACCATGACCGGCATGCGTGCCGTGCAGGCGTTCCGCCGCGAGCTCACCACTGAGGCCGACTACCGCAAGCTCGGCGAGGACTACCGCGACGCCAACCTGCAGATCTTCGGCGTCAACGGCCGGTTCCAGCCCGGCCTCATCCTGATCGGCAACATGACGGTCGTGGCGGCCCTCGCCGTCGGCGGCTGGCGCGTGCTGGACGGCGCGCTCGCCGTGGGTGTGCTGGCCGCTGTGCTCCTGTACTGCAAGCGGTTCTTCCAGCCGGTGCAGCAGCTGGGCATGTTCTACAACTCGTTCCAGTCCGCTACGGCGGCGCTGGAGAAGGTGTCGGGCCTGCTCTCGGAGGAGCCCACAGTGACCGAGCCCGCCCACCCGACGCCGCTGCCGCTGACGGACGGCAGGGCCCTGGGCGACCTCCGACTGGACCACGTGCGGTTCCAGTACGGCGACGGCCCCGTGGTGCTGCCCGACCTGGACCTCACGATCCCCGCCGGCCAGACCGTGGCCGTGGTGGGCACCACCGGCGCAGGCAAGTCGACGGTGGCCAAGCTCGTGACGCGGTTCTACGACGCGTCCGCGGGCGCGGTGCGCCTGGACGGCATCGACGTGCGGGACCTGGCCTCGCCCGACCTGCGGCGCGCCGTCGTCATGGTCACGCAGGAGGCGTACCTGTTCAGCGGGTCCGTGCGCGAGAACATCGCGCTCGGCCGCCCGGGCGCCACCCAGGCGGAGATCGAGGCAGCGGCCCGCGCGGTGGGCGCGCACGAGTTCGTGCTCGACATGCCCGAGGGCTACGACACCGACGTGAACAAGCGCGGCGGGCGCGTGTCGGCCGGGCAGCGGCAGCTGCTGTCGTTCGCCCGGGCGTTCCTCGCCGACCCGGCGGTGCTGGTGCTCGACGAGGCGACGTCGTCCCTCGACATGCCCGGCGAGCGGCTCGTGCAGCGGGGCCTGCAGACCCTGCTCGCCGACCGGACGGCGATCATCATCGCCCACCGCCTGTCGACGGTGGCGATCGCCGACCGGGTGCTTGTCATGGAGCACGGGAGGATCGTCGAGGACGGTACGCCCGCCGAGCTGATCGCCGGCGACGGCCGGTACGCCCGGCTGCACGAAGCCTGGCAGGACTCGCTGGTCTGACGGTCTCAGCGGTCGCGCGTCGATGATCGGCGTGCGCCGCTGGGACTGGTCCGGCTGTCTCGACGGGCCTGGTCGTCTCGACGGGCCTGGTCGTCTCGACCGGCCTGGCTGTCTCGATCGGCTTGGCCGCCACGCATGCGCGAGACATTCCGCGTGCCCTGCGCACGCAGGCCGCCGGCGATCGCCGACAGCGCGCGGTCGAGCTCGGCGTCGGTCACGCCGCCGAAGCCGAGCACCAGGCCGGTCAGGTTCGCGCTGCGGCAGTACTCGGCCAGGAGCCGGACGTCGAAACCCGCGGCGCGCGCGGCGGTCCGCGCCGCGGCGGCCGCGGCCGGGTCGGTGAGCCAGGTCGAGTACATCCCGGCCAGCGGACCGGCGAGCTCGGCGTGCGGCCCCAGCGCGGCGGCGACCCGGGGCGCCCGATCGGCGTAGACACGCCGGGCGGTGCGCACCACCTTGTCGACCCAGCCGTCGCGCAGCAGGGTCAGCAGGGCGCGCTGGCTGGGCCAGGGCGGCGTGTCGTGGGTGATCGTGCGGCGTCGGACGAGGCTCTCGTGGATCTCCGGGGGCGCGACGAGCCAGCCGAGCCGCAGGCTCGGGCTGACCGACTTCGAGGCGGTCCCGAGGTAGGCCACGCGCGACCGGTCGAGCGCCGCGAGGGCGGGCACGGGGGCGACGTCGTACCGGAACTCGGAGTCGTAGTCGTCCTCGACCACGACGGCGCCCGCGGCGCGGGCGGCCGCGAGCAGCGCGAGCCGGTCCGCCGCGGGCATGACCCTGCCCAGCGGGTGCTGGTGGGCGGGCGTCACGTACGCGGCAGCGCAGCCGGTCAGGTCCGTGACGGGCACGAGCGCCGGATGGTCGACGACGCCACGCCCCGACACCCGGATCGTCTCCACGGCGGCGCGGTAGCCCGGGTCCTCGACGAGGACGTCCCCGGGGCCGAGCACGCCCAGGAGCTGGCGCAGGCCGTCCGTGGTGCCGGCGGTCAGGAGGATCTCGTCCGGCCCCACGGTGAGGCCGCGGGTGCGGGCGAGCCGCTCGGCGAGCGCCTCGCGCAGCTCGGGGAGCCCGCTCGGGTCGGGGTAGCTCCGTGGCGGCCTGGTCGTCGAGACCTCACGCCACGCGCGACGCCAGCCCGCCAGATGACGCGGGTCGATCCAGGGCGTGCCCGCGTCCAGGTGGGTGTACTGCGGCGCTCGTGTGGCGGGCCGTGGCGGCGGAGGCTGCGTGGGGAGCGTCTCGCCCGACGCCACGAATGTGCCCGACCCGCGCCGCGTCTGTACCCAGGCCTCGGCCAGGAGCTGGTCGTAGGCCTGCTCGACGACGGCGCGCGCAACGCCCAGGTCGGCCGCCAGCGCGCGGCTGGAGGGCAGCCGGTCGCCGGTGGTGAGCGTGCCGTCGGTGACCAGTGCGCGGACGGCGGCCGCGAGCTGGGCGGGGAGCGGCTCGGCGCGGGTGCGGTCGAGGTGGACGGGGAGCATGGTTCTTGTCTCCGGGGGTGGCTGAGGGGGCTGGGCTCGGGTGGGTTGTTCGGCTGGCTGGGCTCGGCGAGGTTATTCGGGTGGCCGGCTTGGTTGAGTGACTTGGTCGGCGGGAGAGCGGGGCGGCCGGTCAAGTGGCCTGTTCAGGTGGCGGCGAACTGGCCCGTGCCCCTGAGCCACTCTCGGGTGAGGCTAGCCGCATGACGACGCAGCCGCTCTCACCGACCTCCCGTACGACCCCGACCCGCGGCCGGAACCGCCAGGTCGACGACCGGCGTCGGCTCATGGCGTTGCTCTCCGACGCGCTCGTCGCGCACCTGGGCGTCCTGGCCGGCGCGCACCCGGTGGTCCTGCCCACCGCCTTTGGCGTCGACCCCTCCGGGCCGGACGACGGCGGCTCGCTGTACCTGCACGGATCGGTCGCCGCGGGGTGGCTCGCGCCGGCGCTCGAACAGGACGTGTGCGTGACGGTGACCGAGCTGGACGGTCTGGTCCTCGCGCGGACGGGCTTTCACCACTCGATGAACTACCGGTCGGCGGTGGTGATCGGGCGACCGCGGCGCGTGACCGATCTCGAGGAGCGGCGCCGAGCGCTCGACCTGATCGTGGACCACATGGTGCCCGGCCGCACCGCGATGCTGAGGCCCGCGACGCGCAAGGAGCTCGCGGCGACCGTCGTCATCGCGCTGCCGCTGGCCGAGGCCTCGATGAAGCAGCGCGAGGGGGGAGCCGCGCTCGAGCCGGGCGACCTCGACCTCACCGGATGGGCCGGGCTCGTGCCGCTGCGTCGGGTCGCGTCGGCGCCGGTCACCGAGGACTACGTGTCCGAGCCCGTGCCCGAAGCCGTGCTGCGGCGCGCGGCGGAGCTCGGGCGGGCGTGACGTCAGAAGGGCGGTTCGCTGGGCAGGACGGGCGTTCCGGGGATTCTGGGTTGGTCGGTAGCGGTCGGCGCCGTGACGGTCAGGTCTGGCGGTGCCGGGTGTACTTTGGCCGGGTCGGCGACCCCTCGTTCCGTGGCTTGCCTTTCCGTAGCAGGTGCTCCTGTTATGGGTGACGTGGTTCGGTCTTCCGCGGAGGATCGGCCCGGGCGTTCACCGTCCACGCCGGTGCCTCGCAGAAGACGGTCTCGCGCGTTGCTGGGCGGGTGGTGTCCGAGGCGGTGTCGGGTGTCGTCGGCCAGGCTGGTGATGTCGTTGCTGACGTGTCCGGCCTGCGCGGGTCCGTTGCTGACCTGTCCGGCGTTGGCGTGTCCAGTCTGGGTGGGTGGTCGGGTGTAGCGGTGGCCGGTGGGTGCGGTCCAGATCGTGACGCCGGTGTCGGGGTCGCGGACCGGGTTCCAGCCGTGGTGAGTCTTGGCCAGATGATGGGCGCGACACAACGGCTGGAGGTTGGAGGCGCGAGTCTGTCCGGGAGCACCGGGCGGCTCGGTGGTGGGGTCCAGGTCGTGGTCGAAGGGCTGGATGTGGTCCAGATCGGCCCAGCGGGCGGGCCGGTCGCACTGCGGGAAGCAGCAGGTCCGGTCGCGGGCTGTCACCGCTTGGCGCAGGACTTTGCCGGGTTGGTAGGTGGTGGTGGAGTAGTCGGTCAGGATCCCGGTGACGGGGTCGGTGACCAGGCGTTGCCAGGTCGCGTCGGTCGCGATCCGTGCGGCGAGGTCGGCGGGGATCGGGCCGTACCCGTCCAGGTACCCGGGGGTGTCGTCCAGCCCGAGGAGCATGCCCGCCGGGACGGTGACCCGGATCTGGGGCTTGACCGGGATGACGCGGATGGTCGTGCCGCCACAGGTGCAGCCGCCACACGTACAGCCGGTCGCGGCCACGGTCGTCCGCGGCAGGACCGGCGTGCCGGGTGCGCCATCGCCTTCGCCGGTGGCATGCGAGCCAGTACCCGACAAGTTGACGCCGACGTCGGTGCTCACCGAGCCAGCACTGCACGTGTCGGCACTGCTAGCGCCCAGCGCTCTACCTGTGGTGCCCGGCGCAGCCTCGCCCGTGCCCGTGCCCGTGCCCGTGCCCGTGCCTTGCGTGGCCTCGTCCGTGTCCGTGTCCGCGCTGGACGGCGTGGCGGTTTCTGTGGGTGCGCATTCGGGGTGCGGCGGGACGATGATGCGGCCGGTCGTGATCGCGACCAGGGCGTCGGCGCGGGCCTGGGCCAGGGTCCGGGTCGCGCCCGGGGTACGGCGCAGGGTGTGCGCGGCCTGCTCGATCGCGTCCCAGACCGCGGCGGCATCGGTAGCCAGCAGGTTCGCGCTGAGCCAGGCCATCGAGTTGTCGGCCGGGTCCAGGAACACCGCCCGACGTGTCACCGCATGCTTCGTGGTCTCGGTGGTGCCCTTCAGGCCGTTGGCGAACTCGTTCATCTTCTCCCGCAGCCACCGGCGAGTGTGGTCGGGCGCCTGGGGCAGATAGAGCGTGATCGCCGCCTCACGTTCCTCAGTGGTCAGGGGGTTGCCGCTGCGCAGCAGGATGTCAGCCTTGGCCGTATCGATCACGGCGTCATGCAGGGCGTCCATGACCTGCGGGTGCTCCGCCAGTCCCGCACCACGGGCCATCAGCTTGTTCGCTTCACCCTGCGGGACGCGCAACCGGGCACTGATCTCCGCCGCGGCCGCGTTGTGCTCCTCGGTCCACGCCCGACGCCGGGCGATCTCGCCCACTGCACGCGACTGCATCGCCGACGCCCACGAGACCACCTCCTGCCACCGCGCCGCCACATCCACCAGACCCGCATCGTCGGTGTCAGCGACCTCGATACGAGCCAGGGCATCGACCAGACCCGCACCCATCGGCAGGCCACCCAGCAGGGCCAGCAGGCCGCCCGAGGCGTCCGGCAGGTCACCCGGGTCGGTGGCACCCACGGCGTCGAGTGCAGCCGCCGTGACGGCAGCCGCGGCGTCGGGTGCGGCCGCGATGACGGCAGCAGGGACGGCTGCGGTAGGGCCGCCAGCGGTGGGGATAGTGGTGCTGGGGGTGGCGGCAACGGTTGGGGTGGCGGCAACGGTACGGATTACGGGACCAGCGGCCGGACCAGCTACAGGCGAATGACCCATCCACGTGACACTGGCCCCGGGCAGGACCCCCTCCTGGCTGGGCGGCAGCACACTCCAGTTCAAGGCAGGCGAGCTCACGGCCGGCGGCAGGGATGCGGTCCAGGTGCCGACCGGCGCCGTGACCTTCAGCATCGTGGTCAGGGAACCTCCCAAGGACCGTTCAACGGCCGTGATCAGGTCCGCACCCTGGCTCGTGTCCTCGTCACTCATGCGTGCCCCCTTTCACTGGCTGATCCGTTCAATAGCCATCTAGTAATAGAATATCTGTTCGATCCTTGGCGCGCATCCTCAGCACCAAAGATGTGGATAACCTCGCTGGCCGGACAGGCGATGGTCCCGGTCATCGCCGAACGCCGTCGGCCGCGCTCACCGACTCACGGCTCGCCCCGCGCCGTCGGCGGCGAATCACTGCGCACCACCGACCTTAGCCGCACCTGCCGACACCCCGGCCGAGACTCCCCACCGACACCCGAACCAGCGCTGCTAGCATCCCGT
Organism: uncultured Actinomycetota bacterium; assembly: GCA_963850545.1. Classification (GTDB taxonomy): domain Bacteria; phylum Actinomycetota; class Actinomycetes; order Actinomycetales; family Cellulomonadaceae; genus Promicromonospora. The sequence goes on from CAWKLP010000001.1 coordinate 1,159,852, forward strand.
TCGTGACTCCGATCTGCTCCGTCCTGCCGCCCCCGGTCGTCTGACCGGAGTGGCACAACGACCGGCCCGCGCGGGCCGGCGTCGAGGTGTGCTCCGCGACGTTCCCTGTCCTCGGAAGTCCCTCGGATCAGGCCGGAACCTGCTGGAACCGGCCAGGAGCACACATGTCATCCACTCGAATCGGGCTGCTCTTCGTATGCCTCGCCGGAGTCCTCTGGGGCACCGGCGGCCTCGCCCTCGAAATTCTCCGCGGCCATTCGACGATGTCCGTCCTCACGGTCAGCGCGTACCGCATGCTCATCGCCGCCGTCGCGCTGGTCGCGGTCTCGCTCGTCCTGCGGCGCGGTCCGCAGCTCGTTGCTCTGGTGCGGGCGCACCCGGCGCGCGCCGTCGTCGTCGGGCTGGGGACGGGCGCCTACCAGGCGCTCTACTTCGGGTCCGTGGCGACAGCGGGCGTCACCGTCGCCACGGTCGTCAGCCTGGGCCTGGCGCCGGTCCTCCTCGCGGGCGTGGACCTCGTCCGTGCCCGACGGCGGACGGCGGTCCGTCCCCGCAGCACCCTTCGCCTGGCGCTGGTCGTGTCCGCCGCGCTGTCCGGCCTCGTGCTGGTGAGCGCGGCGTCAGGGACCGGCACCGTCGGCACACGGCCGGTGCTCGGGCTGCTGCTGGCCGTCGCCTCCGGCTCCGTCTACGCGGCGACCACGGCGCTGGGCGGCACCTTGCTGGCGTCGCCGGGCGTGGATCCGCTCGCCCTGACCACCGTGGCGACGACGGCGGGCGCCGTCGGCCTCGTCCCGGTGGCCCTGGCCGGCGGAGGGCCGTTCGTCACGACCGACCCCACGACGCTCGGCACGCTCGCCTACCTCGGGGTGTTCACGATGGCCCTCGCGTACGGGCTGTTCTACGCGGGCCTGCGGACCACGCGCAGCGGTGCGGCAGTGGTCGCGACCCTGCTGGAGCCGGTGACGGCGGCGGTCGCAGCGGCCGTCGTGCTGGGGGAGCGGCTGGGGCCGGCGGGGATCGTCGGCTCGGTGCTGATCCTGGCCGCGGTGGCTGGACTCGACGAGTAGGGCCGGACGAGCGGGGCCGGCTGCGAGGCAGAGCCTCAGGCGTAGGACCAGCGCCCGTCCTGGCGCGGCTTCGGCTGTGCCGGGGCGGGCACGTAGTCGACGGCGGACACCTGGCCGGTGTTGTACTGGTCCGCGATGTACTGGCTGAACTGGCCCGAGTCGACGGTGTGGGAGTTGTCCTCGTAGTCGTACCCGCGCGACCCGCCCTGCGGGCCGTATCCGGCCGCGGCCGGAGCGGCGGCGTGCGCCCCCACGGGCGCGGGGGCGGGCGGCGCATAAACAGCGGGCGGCGCGTAGGCGGCGGGGGCCGGCGCGGCGGCGTAGGAACCGGTGCCGTAGCTCTGCTGGCCGGACCCGTAGTCCAGCTCGGAACCGGCCGCGTACGCCGTCTCGTACCCGGTCTCGGCGGCCGGCTGGTACGTCGGGGCCGGCTGGTACGACGGGTAGGCGCCGGTGTGCACCTGCTGCGCGGTCGGTTCCCACGGGTCCGTCTGCGGGTTGGGCGAGTCGAACGACGAAGCGGCGGCAGTCTGAGCGGCCTGGTTCTGAGCGGCGAACTGCTGCGCGGCGAACAGCGCGGACGCGCCGGCGTCGGGCTGCACGCCGTTGAGCTCACCGTGGATGCGCCCGGCGAGGTTCGCGGCGATGGCGAAGCGCAGCGGCGCGAGGGAGCCCACGGACATGGTGCCGGTCACCGCGGGCGGCGGGAGGAATGCGAAGACCTCGTCGTCGCCGAGCCGCAGGCCCTGTCCGAGCGCTGTGTTGAGCGTCTCCTCCAGGAGGTACTCGGCGCGTCCGTCGTCGCCCTGCAGGTCGGCGAACATGGCGTCCATGGAGCTCCAGCGCCGCTCGAGCGTGCCCTCGACCGTGTCGAGGAACCACCACCCGTCGAGGGACTCGAGGAACATGTCGCCGAAGCAGGAGGCGAAGCGCGGGGTCTTGTCACTGGTCCCGATCCACGACCAGGACGACAGCGCGAACTCGTAGGCGTCAGGTGCGAATTCTCGGATCAGGTGCACCTTGCGAATGTTGCCACGGTCACACTCCGAGCAAAAGAGGCGTACTGGACATATAACGATTCGGCTCGGGTGAATTGCTCAAGTGTTTTCCTGCCGGAAACACTTGGCGTCCGGGTGCCGGACGTCGCTACGGTCGCGCAATGGAGAGCGGCGTGCAGAGCAGCGGCAGCAGGACCGACCAGAGCGTGCTCGACGCGCGGGTCCAGGAGTACTACTCGGGCCGGAGCGGCTGGGACGAGCACGCCCGCCTCACGTCCCGCTCGGCGCAGGGCCCGCTGGAGCACATCAGGACCCAGGAGCTGATCCGGCAGCGGCTCGCGCCCGGCGCCCGGGTGCTCGACGTCGGCGGCGCCACCGGGGTGCACGCCGCGCCGCTGGCGGCGGACGGCTACGACGTCCTGCTGGTGGACCCGGTCGCCGGCCAGGTAGCGCGCGCGGCCGAGCACGGCACGTTCGAGGCGCGGGTCGGGGACGCCCGGGACCTGTCCGCGGCAGGGCTGGAGCTGGGCGACGACGCGTTCGACGCCGTGCTGCTCCTTGGCCCGCTCTACCACCTCGCGACCCGTGCGGACCGTCTGCGCGCCCTGCGGGAGGCCGCGCGCGTGACCCGCCCGGGTGGCACGGTCGTCGCGGCGGCGATCACCAGGCTCGCGGCACTGGTCGGCGGTGGCTACGAGCTGTTCGAGCCGGCCACCTGGCAGCCGATCCTCCAGCTCGGCGCGCCCCCTGCGGACATCAGGTTCCCCGCCGCGCACTTCCACGACGCTGCCGAGCTCGGCGCGGAGGCGGCGGAGGCCGGCCTGTCCGACGTCGTCGTGCACGGTGTGGAGGGACCGGCCGGCGGGGCGCTGGAGCGGATCGCGCTCGACGCCCCGGAAGCGCCCGCGCTGATCGATGCGGCGCTCACGCTCGCCCGCGCCCTGTCGACGACGCCGGGGGTGCCGGACATGAGCCAGCACGTCGTGGCCATCGGTACTGTCGCGCCATGAGCACCGTACCCAGGACCGACCCGCCGCTCGCCGCCGACGAGCTGACGATGCTGCGGTCGTTCATCGACTTCTACCGCGCCACGATCCGGCGCCAGTGCGACGGCCTGACGGTCGAGCAGCTGCGCACGCCGCACCCGCCGTCGACCATGACGCTGGCCGGGATGCTCAAGCACCTCGCGTACGTCGAGGACGTCTGGTTCAACGTGCGGCTCGCCGGCAACGAGCCCGCCCCGCCGTGGGACACGGTGGACTGGGCGGCAGACCGGGACTGGGACTGGAACAGTGCCCTGGCGGACCCGCCGGAACAGCTCGTCGCCCAGTTCGACGGCGCCGTCGCGGCCTCCGAGCGGATCCTCGACGAGGTTCTCGAGGAGGCCCTCGACGAGGCGCCGGGCGCCGGCGCCCTGGACCAGTCCCTGGCGCGCTCCGGCGGGCACGGCGGGAGCATCAGCCTGCGCTGGCTCCTGGTGCACATGGTGGAGGAGTACAGCAGGCACGCGGGGCACGCCGACCTGCTGCGCGAGGCGCTGGACGGCGCGACCGACCTGTAGGCACCGGCCCGAAGGCGCCGGCGCTCCGGGTCAGAGCAGGAACCACGCGTAGTCGGCGGCCTCGAGCACTATCCAGAACCGGAAGAACCGGCCGACCAGGCCGGTGCTCAGGAACAGCCACATCCGCACGCGCAGCACGCCCGCGACCACGGACATCACCATGAACGGCGGGATCCCGGCGAACGCGGAGGCGAGCAGCACCGCGCCGGTGTAGACCGGGCGGCCCTCGGTGCGGTCGCGCCAGCGGGCCATCGCGGCCGCGACCTTGGGTGAGTCCAGCTTGCGGCGCAGCCACGGCAGCCGGGTGGTCCCGGCGCCGGCCCAGTACCAGAGCAGCTTGCCGGTGATCTGGCCGGCGGCCGCGACGGCGGCCAGGACGACGCTCGGATAGGTGTCGTTGGTGGCGGCGACCGCCAGGTACGCCTCGAGCGCCATGAACGCCGCGACGGCGGCGCCCGCTGAGTAGAAGAAGGTGGACAAGAGAAGCATCAGGCCGTGTCTGTCCTCAGGTCGCCCGGCACGGGCTCTGTGGCCGTGGTCACACGGAGACGCTAGCGCCTGCGGCGACGAGCTGCCGAATCAGGGCCGCCGCGGGCGGAGCGGGCGGGCCGACGGTCAGGGCCATGACGCGCCGGAGCGCGCCCGGCAGGGGAGCGGTGGCGATCCCCGGGTGGCGGTGGGCGAGGAGGGTGAGCCCGGGCAGGAGGCTCACGCCCGCCCCGGCGGCGACCAGGGCCTGCACGGCCACGTAGTCGTCGGTCTCGAACGCGATCCGGGGGGCGAAGCCGACGGCGGCGCAGCGGGCGACCAGGTCGGCGCGACAGCGTTCGCAGCCGGCGATCCACTCGGCGTCGTCCAGTGCCTTCAGGTCGGGGACGGAGCCGGGCACCGGCGCGGCGTCGAGGTCCGCCGCGGTCACGAGGTTGACGGGCTCGTCGAGGATCGTGGTCGACTCGAAGCGGGACAGGTCGTCCATGGAGCGGGCGTGGCGCACGTCGATGTGCTCGAACACCAGCGCGACGTCGACCGCTCCGGACTGCAGGGCGGCGACGGCGTCCGGCGGCTCGTGCTCGACCAGGCCCACGGAGAGGCCGGGATGCTCCTGCACGAGCCGGGAGACGGCGTCGGGCACGAGCGTGGCCAGGGCGGACGGGAAGGCGGCGAGGCGGGCCCGGCCCGCGCGCAGGCCGGCGAGCGCGTCGAGCTCGCGGCGGGCGCCCTCGACGCGGCCGAGGATCTCCTCGGCGCGGCTGGCGAGCAGGCGCCCGGCCTCGGTGAGGCGGACGCCGCGCCCGTGCCGCTGCAGCAGGGGGATCCCCGCGTCGGCCTCGAGGCGGGACAGGTGGTGGCTCACGGACGGCTGCGCGTAGTGCAGCTCCTTCGCTGCTGCCGTGACGGAGCCGGTACGGGCCACCGCCGCGAGGACGCGCAGCCGGGTCAGGTCGAGCTCTGCGGTCATGTCCCCAGGTTAACGCAGAAAGATAGGCGCCATCGATCGAAAGTCCAAGTAACAAGTATTGGACCTATGGGTCATGTGCGGGTCACGCTGGGTTCATGAAGCTCGCGACCGCGCCACCCACGCCGACGACGGAGGCAGTTCTCCCGACCATCGCCGACGTCCTCGTCGCGCAGTCGCGCCTGGACGGCATGGTGGTCCGGACGCCAGTGGGGGAGTACCCCGACCTCGATCGGGCCGCCGGCGCCGCCGTCGTCGTCAAGCACGAGAACCTGCAGCGCACCGGCGCCTTCAAGGCCCGCGGCGCGAGCAACCTGCTGCTCTCGATGCCCGACGCCGAACGCGCCCGCGGCGTCGTCGCCTACTCCACGGGCAACCATGCGCAGGGTGTCGCCTATGCCGCCCGCCTGACCGGGACCGCATGCACCATCGTCATGCCCGACGACCCCAACCCCGTGAAGCTGCGGGCAGTGCTCGACCAGGGCGCCGACGTCCTGCTGCACGGCGCCACCTTCGACGACGCCCGGGCCCAGGCGGCCGCCCTGGCCGAGGCCTCGGGCGCCCGCCTCGTGGGCGCGGCGAACGAGCCCGCCATCATCGCCGGGGTCGGCACCCTGTACCTCGAGCTGTTCCAGCAGGCGCCCGGCCTCGACGTGCTCGTCGTGCCCGTCGGCGGCGGATCCGGCGCCGCAGCGGCCGGCCTCGTCGCGGCCGCCGTCGCGCCCCGCACCGAGGTGATCGGCGTCCAGTCCGCCGCCTCGCCCGCGGCGCACGACTCCTGGCACGCCGGGGTCCTTCTGGAGCGTGAGAACACCACCCGCGCGGAGGGCCTCGCCGTCGGCTGCGGGTTCGAGATCACCCAGGCGCTGATGCGCAGGGACCTCACCGACTTCGTGCTCGTCACCGACGAGCAGATCACCGCCGCCCAGCAGCTGTACCTCACCGGCGCGCGCACCGTCGCCGAGGGCGCGGGAGCCGCCGCGCTCGCGGCCGTCCTGGCCGACCCGGGGCGGTTCGCGGGCCGCCGCGTCGGCGTCGTCTGCACCGGCGGGAACGCCAGCGCGGACGAGCTGCGCCGCGCCCTGGCCTGAGCGTCCGGCACGCGCCAGACCGCGCCCGACCAGGCAACCGACCACGCGCGCGACTAGGCTCGCCGCATGGCCCGCTACTTCGACGTCCACCCCGTCGACCCCCAGCCGCGCACCATCGCGCAGGTCGTCGCCATGCTGCGCGACGACGCCCTGGTCGCCTACCCGACCGACTCCTCGTACGCGCTGGGCTGCCGCATCGAGTACCACGACGGCGCGGACCGTATCCGCAGCATCCGGAAGCTCGACGACAAGCACCACTTCACGCTGGTGTGCTCTGACTTCGCCCAGCTCGGCCAGCTCGTGAAGCTCGACAACTCCGCCTTCCGCGCCATCAAGGCCGCCACGCCGGGGCCCTACACGTTCATCCTCCCGGCCACCGCGGAGGTGCCCCGCAGGCTCGCGCACCCCAAGAAGAAGACGGTGGGCGTGCGCATCCCCGACTCCGCCGTCACCCAGGCGCTGCTCCGCGAGCTCGGGGAGCCACTGCTGTCCTCCACGCTGATCCTCCCGGACCAGGCCGAGCCCATGACCGACGGCTGGACCATCAAGGAGGAGCTCGACCACGTGCTCGACGCCGTCGTCGACGGCGGGGACGCCGGGACCGAGCCGACCACCGTCGTCGACTGGTCCGACGGCTATCCCCAGGTGGTCCGCGCGGGCGCGGGCGACCCCGCCCGCTTCGAGTGACGCTCTGCGCGGCACTGGCGTACTGAGTGTCACCGGCGTCGAATAGCCTGTGGCCATGACGGACCCCACCGGGCTCGAGCAGGCCCGCACCAAGATGACCGAAGCAGGCGTGGCCCCCGCCGCGATCGAGACGTTCACGCGGTTCTACCACCTGCTGGAGTCGGGCGAGACCGGCCTGATCCGCGAGGACGACATCGACCCGCTCGTCGACATCCCGAGCCGCGCCGAGCTGACCATCAGCGACGACGACGCGTCCGCCGCCCTCGCGCGGACCGCGATGCTCAAGCTCAACGGCGGGCTCGGCACCTCGATGGGTATGGACCAGGCAAAGTCCCTGCTGCCCGTGCGCGAGGCGCCCGCCGGCGACAGCGCCGCCGACGGCGAGATCCTCACCTTCCTCGACATCATCGTCGGCCAGGTCCGCGCCGCCCGGCAGGCCACCGGAGCCCGCCTCCCGCTCCTGTTCATGAACTCGTTCCGCACGCGCGACGACACGCTCGCCGCCCTCGACCGGTACCCCGACGTCGCCGTGGACGGCCTGCCCGTCGACTTCCTGCAGAACCGCGAGCCCAAGCTGCTCGCCGCCGACCTCACACCCGTCAGCTGGGACCAGGACCCCGCCCTCGAATGGTGCCCGCCCGGACACGGCGACCTCTACCCGGCCCTGCACGCCTCCGGCGTCGTCGTCGCCCTCCTCGAAGCCGGCTTCCGGTACATGTGCGTCTCCAACTCGGACAACCTCGGCGCCACCCCCGACGCCACGATCGCCGGCTGGTTCGCCGCCTCCGGCGCCCCCTACGCCGCCGAGCTCTGCCGCAAGACCCCCGCCGACGTCAAGGGCGGCCAGCTGGTCATCCGCAAGGCCGACGGCCGGATCGTCCAGCGCGAGACCGCGCAGACCCACCCCGACGACGTCGCCGTGTCCCTCGACGCCACCCGCCACCCCTTCTTCCACACCAACAACCTCTGGTTCGACCTCGAGGCGCTGGCGGCCGAGCTGGAGCGCACGTCCGGGGTGCTCGAGCTGCCCCTGATCCGCAACGACAAGACGGTGGACCCCGCCGACTCGTCGTCCCCGAAGGTCGTGCAGATCGAGTCCGCGATGGGCGCGGCCGTCGCCGTCTTCGAGGGCGCGACGGCGATCGAGGTCGAGCGGTCCCGGTTCCTGCCGGTCAAGACCACCAACGACCTGCTCGTCCTGCGCTCGGACGTCTACGCTCTGACGCCCGACTACCTGCTCGAGGCGCAGGCGCCCGCGCCCCTGGTCGACCTCGACAAGGACTACTACAAGCTGATCGACGGCTTCACCGAGCGGTTCGCCGCGGGCGCGCCGTCGCTGCGCGACGCCGACTCCCTGACGGTCCGCGGCGACTGGACCTTCGGGTCCGGCGTGCGGGCCGAGGGCAAGGCCGCGCTCGCGGGCAACGGCGGCACGGTGCCCGACGGCGCGACGGTCGGCCCTGACGGGTTCTGAGGGCTCAGGGCGCTGACCTGGCAGCTCTCGGCTGTCATCGCTCAGCGCCCTGGACCAGGCCCGACACGATGTACCGCTGGGCGAGGAAGAAGACGATCACCACCGGCACGGTCACGGCTATCGACCCGGCGAGGAGCACCGTGACCGGCACCTGGAAGTCGCCGAGCTGCGCGATGCCGAGCGGCGCCGTCCAGAGCTCGCGGTGCTGCACCAGGAACAGCAGGGCGTAGAAGTACTCGTTCCAGGCGATCATGAACACGTAGATGGCGGTGGCGACCACACCCGGGATCGCTATCGGCAGCACCACCCGGACGAGGAGCTGGCCCAGCGTGCAGCCGTCCATGATCGCGGCCTCCTCGACGCTCTGCGGCAGCGCCAGGAAGAAGTTCCGCATCATGTACAGCGCCACCGGCACGGTGGCGGCCACGTAGACGATCAGCAGCCCCACCAGGGAGCTGGTCAGGCCGAGCCGGGACAGGATCACGAACTTCGGCACCGCGAGCACGATCCCGGGGAACAGGTAGACCGCGAGGATGATGCCGTTCGTGAGGGCCCGGCCGCGGTACCGCAGGCGGGCGGCGGCGTACGCGCCGAGTATGCAGACCACGATGCTCAGCACGACGGTCCCCGCGGCGACGCCCAGCGAGTTGAGCACGAACCGGCCGAGCCCGAACCCGCCGCCGGCCTCGTCCCGCATGGCCGTGGAGAAGGCGGACAGGTCCAGCCCGGACGGCAGGCCCAGCGGGTCGCGTGTCACCTCTGCGTACGGCCGCATGGACAGCACGACGCCGTACGCGACCGGGCCCAGCGACCACAGCAGCGCGATCACGACCACGACGGCGCGGCCGGCGCGCGCCGCCCGGGTGGGGCGGACGCCGCTCATGCTGGTCCTCTCCGGGCTGATCGCATGACTCGCCTCATGACTCGTCCGTCCGTCGGGAGAGCAGCACGTACCCGATCAGGAGCACGCCCAGGATCAGGCTCATGAGCAGCCCGAACGCGGCGGCGCTGCCGATGTCGGCCTTGGTGACGAGCTCGGTGTACACCTGGATGGCCATGACCTGGGTGCTCCCGGCGCCCTCGGTGAGCAGGTAGACGTCGTCGAAGCTCTGGAACGACCAGATGAACCGCAGCAGCAGGAGGAGCAGGGCAACGGCCCGCAGCTGCGGCAGCAGGATGAACCGCAGGGCCTGCCGGCGGTTTGCGCCGTCGAGCGCCGCGGCCTCCTCGATCTCACCGGGCACCGACTGCAGCCGGGCGGTGAGGAACAGGAACGCGAGCGGTGCCGACTTCCAGATGTCGAACAGCACCACCACCAGCAGGGCGACCGGTACGGGGATGCCCCAGACGTCGGCGGTGGTGGTGCTGAGGAAGCCCACCGGCGTGTCCCACCCGAGGTAGGCGCGGCCGAACGCGTTCACCACGCCGTACTGCGGGTTGAGCATCGTCTTCCAGATGGTCGCGGCCGCGACGACCGGCAGCACGTACGGCACCAGCAGCAGCGCGCGCACGAGGCCCCGCCCCGCGAACGGCCGCCGCAGCGCCAGCGCGAGCACGAGGCCCACGGCCAGTGACCCGACCGCCGTCAGGCCCGCGTACAGGACGGTGGTCCACAGGGCGCCCCAGAATGCCTGCGACGACGCCGCGCGCCGGAAGTTGTCCAGCGTCCACTCCACCGGCTCCGTCCCGAGGTACGGGATGTCGACCAGGCGGATCTCGGTGAACCCGAACACCACGACCAGTGCGAACGGCAGCAGGACCACCAGGCCCACGACCGCCAGGGACGGGGAGACGAGCAGCCATCCCTGGTGGTTCTCGCGCTGGGCCTGCCCGACCGGCGCCCTCGGGCGGGTGACCCGGGTGCGGGAGGTCCCCGTGCGGGCGGCCGTCACTGGTCCTGCTGCAGCGCCGTCACCTCTGCGGCCATCTGCTGGGTCACCTCGGCGGGATCGGTGCCCTGGTACAGCGGGTCGAGCTGCTGGGCGAGCGTGCCCTGGGTGGCCACCAGGCCGGCGAGCGTCGCGTCGGGCGTGCCCTGGCCCCACCGGGCGACGGCGGCCATGCCCTCGCCCATGGCGGCAACCAGGTCGTCGCCGTACACCTCGGCGACCGAGGACTCGACCTTCGGCCCGAAGCCCAGCCCGCCCCACGTGTCGAGGTACTCGGTCGGGTTCTCCGGCGTCCCGGTGCGCAGCGGGAGACGGCCCTCGGTGGCGACGGCGAGCGTGTCCGCGTAGCCCTCGCCCAGGACGTACTCGATGTACTGGCGCGCCTCGTCGCTGTCGGCGTGGGCGGGCACCGCGTAGGCGAGGGTCGCGCCGAACTGGGCGGGGTGCTCCTCGTCCAGCACCGTGATGAAGCCGGAGCTCTCCGCGAGGAACGTCGGGTCGTCGGCGCACTCCGTGCACGACGGCGGCACGGCCTCGTCGAGGTTCGCCAGCTCGTCGAGGATGTGGGTCGAGAAGAGCAGCATCGCGGCGTCGCCGGCCAGGTACGCGGCGCGCGCGGACTCGACGTCGTAGTCGCCCGCGACCGACGAGTCGCGCAGCTCCTTGAAGTACCCGGCGGCCTCGGCGCACTCGGGCGAGTCGATCGTAACCACGCCGTCGGACACCAGCCGGCAGCCCGCCGACTGGAAGATCGACTCGATGCCCTCCGTGCCGGACGCCGTCCCGGACTGCGTGCCCAGGGCGATACCCGTGACGTCGAGCTCCTGATTGATGGTGGTGGCGGCCTCGGCGAGCTCCGCGACGGTGGTCGGCACCTCGACCCCCGCCTCGTCGAGCAGGTCGGTGCGGTAGGCGATGAGGTGCACCCAGCCGTCGCTCGGGACGGCCGCCGCCGCGCCGTCGACCGTGACCGCGCCGAGCGCGTTCTCGTTGAACGTGGCGGGGTCCAGCGTGTCCATGGCCTCCTGGACGACGTCCGTGTCGAGCAGCCCCTGGGCCTGCCAGGAGGTGACCTGCGAGGCGCCGGCCAGGATGACGTCGGGCACCTCGCCCGAGGCGGCTCCCGTGACCAGTGCCTGGTCCTGGTCGGCCGCAGCGAGCGGGACGACCTCGACCTCGATGCCGGTCTCCTCGGTGAACTGCGCGGCGACCGCTTCCTGCGCGGCGACCGCTTCCTGCGCGGCGACCCGCTCGGGCGTGGACTGCGGTGTCCAGAAGGTGATGGCCTCGGCCTGCTCTTCGGCGGGTGCGCCGCAGGCGGCGAGGAGGGCAGCGGCGGCAGTCAGTGCGACGACGACGGCGGACGAGCGGATGCGACGGTGCATGGTCGGTCCCTCCTCGATGCGGGCCCCGTTTCAGGGTGCCCCAGAGACTTCACCCGCTCGTTGAGCCAGTCAAGGACGACGCGCCGGTTGCCCCGGTACGGGCACGTCCACCACGCGGGCGTCGCCGACGGCGGGGGAGAGGGTGCCCGCCGATGCCGCCGCGACGTCGGCGGACAGGGTCTCGAGCTGGTCCTTCGGGACCAGCAGGCGCAGGTGCGCGACGGCGTCGTAGGCCGGTGGCTCGATGACCGAACCGTGCGAGGCCGCCCAGTCGCGCAGCACGTTGTCGATGCGGCCGGCGTCCGCGTGGGGGACGGGCACCTCGACCTCGAGGAGCAGCTCCCGGCGCAGCATCGCCCCCGAGGCGGCCGCGACGTCGAGGGCCGCGGTGACCGCGCCCGAGTAGGCGCGGACGAGCCCGCCCGCCCCGAGCTTCACACCCCCGAAGTACCGGGTGACGACGGCGACCAGGTCCGTGACGTGCCGGTGCCTGAGCACCTCCAGCATCGGGACGCCCGCGGTGCCGCTGGGCTCGCCGTCGTCGGAGGAGCGGGCTGTCAGGCCCGCACCGCCGGCGTGCGTGCCGAGGACCATCGCGACGCAGTGGTGGCGCGCGTCCCACAGCTCCTTGCGGAGGCGGGCGATGACGGCGTCGGCCTCCGCGACGCTGCCTGCGGGGGCGAGGTGGGCCAGGAACCGCGACTTCTTGATGACCAGCTCGTGGTCGACGGGGCGGGCGATGGTGCTGGGGAGGTCCACCGAAAGAGCGTATCCCGGCGTTTCTCCTTGATTAATAGTGTGCCAAGCGTAGATTTGTACCCATGACCAGTACCCATGCCACGTCACCAATAGCAGGGAGCGGGGAGCTCGGCCGGTACCCGCGACCGCCGGTGACCCTCGAGGAGGCCGAGTGGGTATGGCGTGAGCTGTCCACGGAGGCGATGCGGCCGGGCGCCAAGCCGGAGATGGCGCGGCTGGCGGTGATCACGGGGATGGTGCGCGCGACGGGCGCCCGGTACGGCGACCTGCTGCGCGTGCGCGTCGAGGACATCGACCTCGGTCCGGCGCGCGCCAAGGTGTCCGAGGGGAGCGTGCTGGTGCGGCACGGCAAGCACCGCACGCCGCGGCGGCACCTGCTGCCGGCCGACCTGGTGGTGCTGCTCAAGCACTGGATGGTGGTGCGCGAGGAGCTCGCGTCCGAGCTGGAGGGTTCGGTGCCGCGGGCGCTGCTGCTCACGGTGCACCACACGCACGACAACGGGACCACCGTCGCGTCCGGCCTCCCGATCACCCGGCAGGGGCTGGTGCTGTCGTGGCGCCGGTTCGCGCACCGGACGAACGCCCGCTACGGCGCCCTCCGCCCGCCGCTGCCCACCCGGTTCGAGCAGGTCCGCCGGGCCTGGCTGGACGCGTCCGAGCAGGACTGATCGATCGTTGAGTGCGGGATTTTCGCCCCGCCAGGGCCGTTCCAGGGGCGAAAATCCCGCACTCAGCGGGGTCGGCTCGTGGTCAGCTTGCGGTTGCGATGCCCAGGAGCGGCGCCTGCGGCGTCGACGACGGGAGCTCCGCGAACCCGTACCGGTCGTAGAACTTCCGGGCCGCGGTGTTCTCGGCCGCGTAGCCGAGGTGCACGCCCGGCACGCCGCGCTCCGCGAGGGCCGCCCGGAGCGTGTCGATGAGGCGGGAGCCCAGGCCGCGGCGCTGGAGCACGGGCAGCAGGTCGATGTGCAGGTGCGCGGGGTGCGTCGTGAGCTCGCCGTGGCGCAGGCCGCGGACCATGCGCTCGGGGTCGGCGCCGTCGTGCAGGAGCTGGGCCTCGGTGTAACCGGGGTTGCGGTCGGTGGCCGGGCCGGGCGCGGGGTGGCGGGCGACGAAGCCCGGCGTCCACTCGCGTGCCCACCAGTCGGCGAAGGCCCGGGTGTCGGCGGCGGCGATGATGTACCCGGTGGCGTGGCCCTCGTGCTCGACGACCCAGGCGAGGTCGGGGGAGTGGTCCACGTAGGGCAGCGCGTAGACGTCGGGCATGATCAGGTCGGACGAGTAGACGCCGCGCGCGTCGCCGCCGGCCGCGGCGGTCCGGACGCAGATGTCGGCGACGTCGGCACGGTCGGCGGCGCGGTACGGGCGGATGAAGGGCTCGGTCACTCCGGCACCCTAACGTGCCGGCGGTGGCTCAGTCGGGGATGGCCCCGGACGCCGACTCCAGGTGGGCGCGGACGAACCAGTGGAACTGCTCGAGGTCGTGCAGGTGGCCGATGAGCAGGTCGTTCGTGACGGTGTCGACGTCGGCGGTGTTCTCGGCGGCCTTGCGGTGGAACGTGATCACGGAGTCGTAGACGTCGTCGAGCGCGGCCAGGTGCTCGATCGCGGGGGCGCGGCCCAGCGCGTAGTCGTCCCAGGTCCGGGCGGCGACGAGGGCGCCGGGCGTGCCGATGGGGACGACGCCGAGCGTCGCTATGCGCTCGGCGATCTCGTCGACCATGGCGCGCACGGCGTCGACCTGGGGGTCGAGCATCTCGTGGACGCCGATGAAGTGCGGCCCCACCACGTTCCAGTGCACATGCTTGAGGGTGAGGTGCAGGTCGTTCAGGGCGTGCAGCCGCTGCTGCAGGATCTCGGCGACCTCCGCTCCCTGCTCGGGCGTGAGGGACGGGACGGTGTAGCGGGGTAGCTTCGTGGACATGACGGGTCCTCCTCTTCCGGCCTTCGTCGAGGCCACGTGAGTCAGTCCCGCCCATCGTCACGCGCGGGGCCACCGGTCGCCAGCGCGACGAACGCGACACCGGCCACGGCGAGCGCGGCGAGCAGGACGGCGCCCGGCACGGTCGCCCCGGACGCGAGCATCGCGAGCCCGCCGAGGAGCCCGGTCCCGCCCAGGACGACGACGTCGCGCCGCCAGCCGGTCAGCAGGGCCGCCACCTCCGCGCGTCCGCTGAACGGGACGTGCGCCGCCCACCAGGTGACGCGGACGACGAGGTAGGCCAGCAGCGCGACGAGGAGCGACCACGGGTCGAACGGCTCGGCGGTGAAGCCCCACAGGAGCACGCCGGACACCACGATGACGCCGCCCGCAGCCGTGGGGGTGGGGCGCAGCACGACGAGGCCCGTGCACAGGGCCACCACTGGCCAGACGAGCGCCGTCGACAGGCCGGGCGTGCGGGAGGCGGCGGTGAGGACCAGCAGGGGGACGAGCACCAGGAGGGCGACGCGGAGCACCCAGCCGCGCACGGTGGGGCCGGTCTCGATGGTCACCTCGGGCAGGGGCCGTCTGGCCGGGTCGGAGAGGTGGAGCCTGAGACGGGCCCAGACCCGCTCGGTCCAGGCGTTGCGGATCATGGCGCTGCCGTCCCCGGGACGCGGCCGGGTACGTGCCGCTGCGCGGCGCGAGCCAGGGCCTCGAACCGCACGGCGGCCCGTTCGCGCTCCTGTCCTGCCCAGCGCAGCACGGGCACCGCCTCGCGTTCCAGGGCGGCCAGCCGGTCCTCGCGTTCCATGCGGGTGATGCGCCACGCGATCCACAGGTGATTCTCGACGGTGGGGTGCACGTCCGGCAGGGTGTCGACGACGACCACGGGGTGGCCCTTGGCCCGCCAGGTGCGCACCAGGCGGAGCGGCTCGTCGTCGAGCACAGTAGTGAACAGGTAGACAATCGCGTCGGCCGGGACCTGGGGTGGGCGGACCCGGTGCACCGCGGCCCGGTCTCTCGGGTGGGCCAGCGCCAGGCCGTGCACCACGCGGCGCAGGTGCCGGCGCCCGGCCGCAGGCGGGAGCGGACGTCGTCGGCGGGCCAGGTCCTCCAGGCCTACCCGGTCGCCCGCCTCGACGAGCGCGTGGGCCACGGAGGCGGCAGCGTGCCGGGCGAGGTCGAGCGACGTCGGCTCGTCGACGCGGAGCGTGCCGTAGCCGCGCCAGGTCCGCAGGTCCGGCCCGACGTCGTCGCGGGAGTCCACGACAAGCACCGCCGTCGCCTCCGCGGTGCTGTACGTGCGGCGCACGTACAGCGTGTCGAGGTCAGGCGACCGGCGCGCGGTGGTGCGCCAGTCGATCCGGCGCAGCCGGTCGCCGGGCGTGAACGGGTGGATGTCGCGCAGCTCGGAGCCGTCGCCCAGCCGGCGCGACGAGTGCGGGCCGGTCAGGCCGCGCAGGCGCTGGGGCAGCGGCAGCCGGCCCAGCGGGGCCGCGCCCGGCAGCACGAGGCGGCTCGCCCCGCCGACCTCGATCAGCTCCTGCTCCCAGGCGCCGTGCCGGGACGCGCGCAGGTCGATGGCGAACGTCTCCTGCGGTCCGGTGCGCACGGAGGAGAGCTGGAGCGGGACGTGCCGCTCGCCTGGTCCGTCAGCGCGGTCAGCGCGGGAGCCTGCCGCGAGCGCCACGTGGGTGGTGCGGTGGCCGGCGGCTTTGATGCGGAGGTGGGCGATGTCGGGGGTGTTGATGTAGGCGGTGTTGATGTCGCCGGTGTCGGGGGTGGTGGTGAGGTGGAGGGTGGCGGTGAGCTCGCCTGCTGTGGCGGGGGTCTGGGGTTCGTGGAGTGCTCCGTGCAGGGGTGCGCGGGGGCGGGTGGCGTGGGCCCAGGCTGCGGCGAGGAGGGCGGGGACGCCGATGAGGGCGATGTCGGCGCGGCCTGCGAGTACGCCGGTGCCGAGGAGGATGACGCCGGTGACGACGGCGGCGGTGTACCCGGAGGTGGGGCGCCAGCCTTGGTGCCCGTCGGCTGGTTTGCCCTGGGAGGTTCGTCCGCGGGCGACGATGATGCCGCCGATGGTCATCGGGCGGGGACGGTGGCGGGTGTGGGCACGGTGTGCAGGAGGTCGGACACGATTGTTTCGGGGCGGGTGGCGGATGCCCAGGCGGTGGGGGTGAGGGTGATGCGGTGGGCGAGGACGGGCACTGCTACGCGTTTGACGTCTTCGGGGAGTACGTAGTCGCGTCCGTCGAGGACGGCGATGGCGCGGGCGAGGAGCACAAGGTTCTGTGAGCCGCGGGGCGAGGCGCCGACTTCGAGGGCGCGGTGGCCGCGGGTGGCGGCGGTGAGGTCGACGCAGTAGCGGACGACGTCGGGGTCGACGGGGACGGCTTCCGTTCCGGCCTGCATGGCGAGGACGGTGGTGGGGTCGACGACCTTGCGTACGGGTGCGGCTTCGTGCTTGCGGGCGAGGCGGCGGGTGAGGACTTCTGCTTCCTGGGTGGCGTCGGGGTAGCCGACGGCGAGGCGGACCATGAACCGGTCGAGCTGGGCCTCGGGCAGGGGGTAGGTGCCTTCGTACTCGACGGGGTTGGAGGTTGCCAGGACGTGGAAGGGGCTGGGCAGGGGGCGGCTGGTGCCTTCGATGGAGACCTGTCGTTCGGCCATGGCCTCCAGGAGGGCGGACTGGGTCTTGGGGGCGGTGCGGTTGATCTCGTCGGCGAGGAACAGGCCGGTGAAGACGGGGCCGGGGCGGAACTCGAAGGTGCGGGTGGCGGGGTCGAACACCGAGGAGCCGGTGATGTCTGCGGGCAGCAGGTCGGGGGTGCACTGCAGGCGGGCGAAGTCGAGGCCGAGGGCGGTGGCGAGGGAGCGCGCGGCGAGGGTCTTGCCGAGGCCGGGGACGTCCTCGAACAGCACGTGGCCACCGGCGAGGATGGTGGCGAGGGCGACCTGGAGGGCATCGCGCATGCCGACGACGGCGGTGCCGACCTCGGCGAGGACTTGTTCGCCGAGTGCCGCGACGTCGGCGACGGGTAGGGGGCCCGGGGTGGCCGGCGGGTGCGGGGTGGGGGCGTTCGGGTCAGGCACGGTTCTCCTCGATGGTGGGCACGGCGGTGGGCGCAGCAGCGGGCGTGCTCGTGGGTGCGGTGGTGGGTGCGGCGCCCAGGCGTTCGATCGCGTCGAGCCAGGTCTGCATGGTGCGCGCCGTCGGCGGTACGTGGGACAGGAGCTGCCGGTGGACGCGCGCGCCGAGCAGGCGTTCGGCGTCGGGCCGGGCGGCGGGATCGGACGGGTCGACGCCGTGCGCGCGCAGCCGGTCCGCGGCGAGCGCCCGCACGCGGCGTACGACCCGGTCGGTGACGCGTCCGTCGCGGCCGAATACGGACCAGCCGAGGTCGGACACGTCGTGCCGCCCGCCGGCGCGGGCCTCGATGGCGACGGGTGGCCACTCCGGGTCGTCGACGGTGGCTTCGGTCCCGGACCACAGGACGCTCGCCGCTACGGCGAGCGCCACGGCTGCGATGGCGTGCCAGGCGCTGATGACCTGCCAGAAGACGAGCCCGGCGGCGATCAGGCCGGTCACTGTTGCGACGCTGACGATGCGCCGCTGGTTCCAGGGCCTCATGCGGGGTCCCGCTCGGTGTCGGCGCGGTCGACTGTGCGGTTGACGGGAGGGTCGGCGGCGGGGTCGGGCTCCTCGACGTCCAGGCTGCGGGCGATGTCCGCGAGCGCCGCCCGGGCCTGGGTGACGGCGGGGCGGTCGATGGGCCGGTCGGTGAAGCGGGCGCGCTGGTAGAGGGTGCGTAGCCGGGTGACGGCGGCGGGTGGTGCGGGGGTGGCGGCCAGGACGGTGCCGGCGAACTCGGTGGGGGTCTGGGCGGGGTCGCGGCGGGTGCCTGCGCGTTCGGCGGCTTCTTCGAGGGCTACCCAGGCGGCGATGACGGCGTCGCGGGGGCGGGTGTGGCCGTCGAGGTGGGCGAGGGCGCGGGTGACGGCGTCCTGCAGCTCGGGGAGGTCGACGTCGGCGCCGATGCTGCCGGCGGCTGTGCCTGCGGTGAGGTTGTCGGGGTTGGTGCTGGTGCGGTCGCGGTGGGCGGCGAGGAGCTGGCGGACGGCGGCCGTGATGAGGGCGGCGACCAGGAGTCCCAGGAAGACGGTGGCGACCAGGACGAGCCAGCGGGTGTCGAACTGATCGGGCTGCGGCGTCGCGGCTGGGGACGGGCTGGGGTCGCTGGATGCGCTGGGCTGAGCCGGGGCGGGGATGGAGAGCTCCGGGGTGCGCGGCTCGGGCGGGCTGAGCTGCCAGGGGGTGGCGGTTGCGGCGCCGAGGACCACGATGGCGACGAGCACGCAGGTGATGGCCAGGCGGGTGATGGCCCTCATGCGGGCTGTGCCGGGTTGTGGGCTGCCGTGTCGGTGTCGGTGCTCGTGAGGTGGTGGGCGTGGATGCCTGCGACGGCGGCTGCGACGAAGGACGCGGGGTCGCCGTCGAGGTTGCGGCCCATGGTGCGTAGCCCGGCGGGGGAGGTACGCAGGGTGTCGACGAGGGCGGCGTCGGCGGGGATGTCGACGAGGGTGAGCCGGGTGTTGCCCGTCGCGGCGTCGGGGCTGGCCAGCGATCGGGCTTGTTCGTGGATGCGCCGCGTGAGGTCGGCGCCCCAGGCGGGCAGGTTCTCGATGTCGGCGGTGGGGGCCGGGACGGGGATGTCGGCGGGGGCCAGGGCGACGCGGCCGTAGGCGGTCAGGGAGTGGTGGGAGATGCCGAGGTGCCGGTCGCGGGGGTCGGCGCCGGACACGCGCAGGGACGCGACGGGCCGGCCGCCGAGGGTGGCGGTGGCGTTGACCACCTCGCCGGCCGCGACGCCGGAGTAGCCCCAGCGGGTGCCGGTGCCGAGGTTGCCGGGGCCCTGGGCGACGATCGCGACGTCGCACCCGGCGACGTGCCGGGCCGCGAGGAGGCCGGTGTGCACGGTGACGGCCTCGAGGTCGCCGCCGTATGCCTGGCCGACGGTGACACAGGTGGTGAGCCAGTCGGCGTCGCGCAGGGCGGCGATGGTGCGGGAGAACGCGGCGGGCAGGGCGCCGCCGTCGGTCATGACGTAGGCGACCTTCACCGTGTCGGGAGCGGTGCCTGAGGCGGCTGCGGCGTGCCGCAGCCCCGCGACCACGGCGGGCAGCGCGGAGTGCAGGTCCGCGACGACGACGGGCAGACCGTCGAGGCTGTCGGCGTCGGCCAGGGTGGCGTGGTGGGGCGACTCCTGCTCGTCGACGCCGAGCACCATGGTCTGCAGGGGCGTGTAGCGGGCCTTGACCAGGTGGCCCGGTCCGACGGCGGGGTCGGGCGGGAGGCTGGTCGTGCCGGTCGCCGGTCCGACGACGAGGGCGTACCCGCCGGTGCCCAGCCCGCGCGCCAGGGCGGATACGTTGAGCAGCAGGGCGTCACCCGGGACGGGCTCGCCGACGAGGTCGGTGTACGCCAGGGCCCGGACGGTCACGGGCCCGACTGTGCCGTCGGGCCCACCGCCGGCCGCTCTGCCGGGCAAGGGCCGGTTCAGCGTCACCTCGAGCTCGAGGGCACCCCGCCACGACTTGCCTGTGGAAATCACGGTCCCGATCCGCCACGTCATCACACCGTGGAGGCTACCCAACGATAGCGTTGCCCTGATGTCCACCGACCTGCCCCCCACCCTGAACCCCGCCGAGCGGCTCCTGAACCTCGTCATCGCGCTCGTGAACACGAACGCGGCCATGACCAAGCAGCAGGTGCGCTCTGCCGTCGCCGGATACTCGGACGCGCCCAGCGACGAGGCGTTCGAGCGGATGTTCGAGCGGGACAAGGACATGCTGCGGGCCCTGGGCATCCCCGTGGTGACGGTCGGGACCGGCGGGCACACCGACGAGCTCGGGTACCGGATCGACCAGGACGCCTACGCGCTGCCGTCCATCGACCTCACCCCGGCCGAGCTCGGCGTGCTGTCCCTGGCGGCCCAGTTCTGGCAGGACAAGACCCTGCAGACCGACATCACCCGTGCCATGGTCAAGCTCCGCGCCGCCGGAGCGGGAGACCCGTCCGCCGACGCCCTGGCCGGGCTCGCGCCGTCCGTACGCGCCGTCGGCGACGCCTACGGGCCCCTCATGGAAGCTATCGAGGCCAGGCGGGCGGTGTCGTTCAGCTACCGCGCCGCTTACAACGGCGTCGTGCTGACCCGGCACGTCGAGCCGTGGCGCATCGCGGCGCGCGACGGCGGCTGGTACCTCATGTGCTTCGACCGCGACCGGCAGGCACCCCGCGTGTTCCGCATGTCACGCATCGAGTCCCGCGTCCGCGTCACCGGCCCGGCGAACGACTACGAGATCCCCGACTTCGAGACCGACGCCATGCTCGGCAAGGCGCACGGCGAGGCCAAGGAAGCAGTGGTCGCCGTCCGCCCCGAACGCGCCGGGGCGCTGCGCGCCCGCGCCAAGGCCGTGCCCGACGGCGAGCGTGCGGCCTACACCGAACGCCTGGCCGGGCCGGACGGTGCAGCTGCCGGTGGCGGGGCTGGCGGGGCCGTTGGTGATCCGGCCGGCTGGGACATCCTGCAGGTGCCCTACCGGTCCCTGACCGGCATGGCGTCCGAGGCCGCCGGGTACGGCGCCGCGCTCGTCGTCCTCGAGCCGGAACCCGTCCGGGCGGAGACCCTGCGCCGGCTCACCGCCGCGGCAGCGCTCGGCACAGCAGCACCGGGGCCAGGGACATCGGGCCCTGCTGCACCGGATACCGAGACGGAGGCATCCCGTGGCTGAGCGCGCCGACGACCGGCTCCTGCGCCTGCTCGGCATCGTCGCCTACCTCGACGGCGCCGGCCCGGTCTCCGTGGCCGACCTCGCCAGGAGGTTCGGGACCACGCCCGCACAGATCCAGAAGGACGTCGACGCGCTCTGGGTCTCGGGAACCCCCGGGTACTGGCCCGACGACCTCATCGACTTCGACGCCGCGTCCTTCGACCGCGGCGTCGTGCACCTTACCGAGGCCCGCGGCATGACCCGGCCCCTGCGGCTCGGCACCCGCGAAGCGGTCGCCCTGGTCGCGGCCCTGCGGGCCATGAAGGCCACCGACGCCGTCGAGGCCGACCCCGCACGGTCCGCCGTCGTCGAGTCCGCCCTGCGCAAGCTCACCGACGCCACCGGCGAGGCCGCGAGCGCCGTGGACGTGCGGCTCGCGCCGGGCGGGGACCGGCAGGTGGTGGCGGCGATCTCCTCGGCGCTGGCGGCGCGGCATCGGTTGCGGATCAGGTACGTGACGTCGTCGGACGTGGTCAGCGAGCGGGACGTCGACCCGGTGCGGCTGCACACGCAGGACGAGTTCGCCTACCTCGCCGCGTGGTGCTACCGGGCCGAGGCGCCGCGCACGTTCCGGGTGGACCGCATCCTGGAGGCCACCGAGACGGACTTCCCGGTGCAGTCTCATCCCGGGGTGGGGGAGCCTTCGGCGGAGATAGATTTTGCTGCCCTGTTCGCGGGTGGTTCGTCGCCGCTGGCGACTATCCGGTTCGCGCCGCGGGCGCGGTGGTTCGCGGAGGAGACCCCGGTGGAGTCGGTGCGTAACCTGCCTGACGGCGACTTCGAGGTGACCCTTCGAGTCACCAACCCGGGCTGGTTGCGCAGCTCCCTGATCCGGCTCGCCCCGTACGTGCGGTCCATCTCTCCCAAGGCCCTGGCCGACGACGTCGCGGGCGCCGCCGCACAGGCGCTGGCGGTGTACGGGGCCGGCTCTGCAGCCGTATCGGCGGATCGGCACTAGGCTAGGCGACCATGTGGTTCTGGGTGTGGACCCTGCTGATAGTGGGCAGCCTCGTCGGAGCGTTCTTCCTGGCCCGCTCGCTGTGGCGGTCGGCGAAGGGCCTGATGCAGGAGCTGGGGCGGGCTTCCCGCCGGATCGGCGAGTCGGCCGACCGGCTGCAGGAGCTGTCGGACCGGGCGCGTGAGACGGCGACGCAGCACGCGGGCCCGAGCCTGTTCGACGACGTGACCATCCACTACCAGCGCGTCAACGCGCAGCGGGTGGCCCGTGCGGGGCGCAAGGAAGCGCGCCGGGCGAGGAACGTGGCGACGTGGCAGAAGTGGAAGCACTTCAACGACTGAGGGCGCTATTGGCGCCATTGTCGGTCGTTTCGGGGCCACCGCCACCCGACGTCCACCCGAGGGCTACCTTTGTGCCCCTCCGATCCGCGTAGGATCGGACACAACCCGCACCACATCGCGTATCAGCACCGCACCGTAAGGAGTCACCATGGGCGCCATGCAACCGTGGCACTGGATCGTCGTGATCGCCATCGTCCTGCTGCTCTTCGGGTCCACCCGCCTGCCTGGGCTGGCCAAGAGCGTCGGGCAGTCGATGAAGATCTTCCGAAAGGAGATCAAGGACCTGCGCGACGACAAGCCCGAGGGCGCTGACAGCAACGCTGCCGACAACGCACCGGGCGCGTCGACCCGGACGACCGGTTCGACCACGAGCTCCGGTACAAGCTCCGACACGGACTCGGTACCGGGCTTGATCAACAACAGGGACCGCGACATCCCCAAGGCCTGACCGGTGGCACGAACGAGGCGGTCGTCGGACGGCCGCATGCCTCTGCTCGAGCACCTGCTCGAGCTTCGTAAGCGCTTTGTCCTCATAGCGGCCGGGCTCCTGGTCGCGGCGATCGCCGGCTGGCTCCTGTACGAGCCGCTGCTCGTCGCGCTCCAGCAACCCCTGGAGGCTGCTTCAGAGGCGACCGGTAACGACGTCACCCTGAACTTCACCGGCCCGGCATCGGCGTTGGACCTGAAGATCAAGGCGGCGTTGTTCCTGGCCGTTTTCCTGTCCTGCCCGTGGTGGCTGTACCAGGTGTGGGCGTTCGTCACGCCCGGCCTGAACAAGCGCGAGCAGCACTACGCGTACGGGTTCGTCGGCGCCTCGGTGCCGCTGTTCCTGGGCGGGGCCTACATGGCGTGGGTGGTCATCCCGCACGCCGTGGAGATCCTGACGGGGTTCCTCCCGGACAACGCCACGAACTTCACCGACGCGCAGATGTACCTGAGCCTGGTGATGCGGCTCCTGCTGGCGTTCGGTCTCGCGTTCGTGTCCCCGGTGCTGCTGGTGGGCCTCAACTTCGCGGGCCTCATGTCGGGCAAGGCGCTCCTGGCGGGCTGGCGATGGGCCATCCTCGTCGCGTTCGTGTTCGCCGCGATCATGACGCCGACACCGGACGCGCTCACGATGATCCTGGTGGCGCTGCCGATCTGCGTGCTCTACTTCGCCGCCGTCGGCGTGTCGATGCTGCACGACAGGCGCGCCGAGAAGCGGCTCGCCGAGGTCGAGGCAGAAGCCGAGGTCTGACAGGCCCGTCCCGCCCCGCGGCGGGCACGGGCTGTCACCTCTGCTTGTCACCTCTGCTGTCACCCCCTGGGTGGCACACACGGGTGTCACACACGGACCGTAGGCTGTGCCCCATGAGCGACCTGAGCCCTGCCGAGCGGTACACGGCCTTCCGGTCACAGAGCCGTTCAGCGGCCGAGCACCCCGAGCTGAGCCGGTTCCGGGAGGTCATCGGGTTCCAGCTCGACGACTTCCAGGTCCAGGCCTGCGAAGCCCTCGAACAGGGGCGGGCCGTGCTGGTGGCGGCCCCGACCGGGGCGGGAAAGACCGTAGTGGGCGAGTTCGCCGTCCACCTGGCCCTCGCCTCCGGCCGCAAGGCGTTCTACACGACGCCGATCAAGGCCCTGTCCAACCAGAAGTACGCCGACCTCGTGCGCCGCCACGGCCCCGAGAACGTCGGCCTGCTCACGGGCGACTCCACGATCAACGGCGACGCGCCAGTGGTGGTCATGACCACCGAGGTGCTGCGCAACATGCTGTACGCCGGGTCCTCGACCCTGGACGGGCTCGCCTACGTGGTCATGGACGAGGTGCACTACCTCGCCGACCGGTTCCGCGGCCCCGTCTGGGAAGAGGTCATCATCCACCTCTCCGACGACGTGCAGCTCGTCTCCCTGAGCGCCACCGTGTCCAACGCGGAGGAGTTCGGCGACTGGCTGGAGATGGTGCGCGGCGACACCGCCGTCGTCGTCTCCGAACGCCGGCCCGTGCCCCTGTGGCAGCACGTGCTCATGTCCTCCCCGGAACCGCGCGGCAAGCCGCGCCTCCTGGACCTGTACGCCGGGCACGTCGACCCGACCGACCCCGGCACCAGCCCGCCCATCAACCCCGAGCTGTCCGCGGCCTTCCGGTCCGGACGCGGCGGCAACCGCCCCGGCGACCACGGCGGGGGACGAGGTCGCGGCCGCGGGCGAGGCGACCGCGGGTACCGCGGGAGCAACGGGCGCCGCACCGCCGACGGCGGAGGGGGCATCGGGCCGAACAGGCGCACCCCGCCCCGGTTCATCGTCATCGACGCCCTCAACGCGGACGCCCTGCTGCCCGCCATCTACTTCGTGTTCTCCCGCGCGGGCTGCGAGGCCGCCGTCGACCAGTGCCTCAAGGCCGGGCTGCGGCTGACCAGCCCGCAGGAGGAAGCCACCATCCGCTCGGTCGTGGAGGAGCGCACCGCCGCCATCCCGCCCGAGGACCTGGACGTGCTCGGCTACTGGTCCTGGGCACAGGCCCTGGCCCGCGGCGTCGCCGCCCACCACGCCGGCATGCTGCCGGTGTTCAAGGAGACCGTCGAGGACCTGTTCTCGCGCGGCCTGGTCAAGGTCGTGTTCGCCACCGAGACCCTCGCGCTCGGCATCAACATGCCCGCCCGGTCCGTGGTCCTGGACAAGCTCGTCAAGTGGGACGGCTCCAGCCACGTCCCGGTCACGCCGGGGGAGTTCACCCAGCTCACCGGCCGCGCCGGGCGCCGGGGCATCGACATCGAGGGCCACGCCGTCGTCGTCGACCACCCCGCGCTCGACCCGGTGGCGCTGGCCGGGCTCGCGTCCAAGCGCCTGTACCCGCTGCGGTCCAGCTTCCGGCCCACCTACAACATGGCCGTCAACCTCGTCGCCCAGGTCGGCCGCGACCGGGCACGCGAGGTCCTGGAGACCTCGTTCGCGCAGTTCCAGGCCGACCGCGGCGTCGTCGGCCTGGCCAAGCAGGCCCAGGCCCACGCCGAAGCCCTCGACGGGTACGCCAAGGCCATGTCCTGCGACGTCGGCGACTTCAACGAGTACATGGACCTGCGCCGCGCCATCAAGGACCGCGAGAAGGACCTGTCACGCGCGGCATCCGGCGCCCGGCGCGCCGAGGTCGTCGCATCCCTGGAACAGCTGCGCCGCGGCGACGTCGTCGAGGTGCCGTCCGGACGGCGGCGCGGCTACGTCCTCGTGCTCGACCCGGGCGAGCCCGGCGGGTTCGACGGGCCGCGCCCGACCGTCCTGACCCAGGAACGCCAGGTCAAGAAGCTCACCCTGGCCGACGCGCCCGACGGACTGGAGACCGTCACCACCGTCAAGATCCCCAAGGCGTTCAACCCGCGCAAGCCCGACGCCCGCCGCGACCTCGTCTCCAGCATGCGCAACGCACTGGGCGTCCTCTCCGACGACGTCCCCTCGGCCCACTCCACCAGCAGCCCGGCAAGCAGCCCCGCGAGCAGGGTCGCGCGCGGCGGCAGGGCCCCTGCCGGACGCCGCTCGGACGCCGCCACCGACACCGAGCTCGCCCACCTGCGCAGGGCCCTCAAGGCACACCCCTGCCACGCCTGCCCCGAGCGCGACGACCACGCCCGCTGGGCCGAACGCTGGAACAAGCTCAAGCGGGAGCACGACCAGCTCGTGCGCCGCGTCGAGGGACGCACCGGCTCCATCGCCCGCACCTTCGACCGCACGCTCGACGTGCTCCTCACCCTCGGCTACCTGCAACGAACCGGCACCCGAAACGGGCAGAGCAGCTCCGGACAGGGCAGCGGCCGGATCCGGGTGACCGACGACGGCCGCTGGCTGCGCCGCCTCTACGCCGAGAACGACCTGCTGCTCGCCGAGTGCCTGCGCCGCGGCGTGTGGGACGGGCTCGACCCGGCCGGCCTGGCCGCCGTCGTCTCCACCGTCGTGTACCAGGGGCGGCGCGACGACGCCCCCGACCCGTACATCCCCGGCGGGCCGACCGGCCGCCTCGCGGGCGTCCTGGACGACACGCAACGCGTCTGGTCCGAGGTCGACGACCTCGAGGAGGCGCACGGCATCGAGGCCACCGGACCGCTCGACCTGGGCCTGGTCGGCGCGATGTACAAGTGGGCGTCCGGCAAGGGCCTGGACAGCGTGCTGCGCGGCTCCGACCTCGCCGCCGGCGACTTCGTGCGCTGGTGCAAGCAGGTCATCGACGTGCTGGACCAGCTCGGCGGCGCCGCGCCGTCGGACAAGCTGCGCTCGACCGCCCGCAAAGCGCAGGACGCGGTCCTGCGGGGGGTCGTGGCCTACTCCAGCCTCTGAGCCGGCCTCAGCGTCTCGGGTCGCCCGGCGAGCACCCGCCGGGCGACCGGGGGTGAGCGCCGGGTGACTGTGCCACGTAACGCCCGCTGACCAGGGCGCGGACCGTCCCGATCGCATACAGTTCCCACCGTGAGCCAGCCAGTCCGATCGATCCTGTACCGCAACGGAGTCGTCCACTCCGCCGCCGACCCGTTCGCCGAGGCGATCCTGGTGGACGACGGCGTCGTGGCCTGGCTGGGCGCCGACGACACCGCCGCGGGGCTCGCGGCCCGCGCCGACCGCGTGATCGACCTCGACGGCGCGCTGGTGACCCCCGGGTTCGTCGACGCGCACGCCCACGTGCTGGAGACCGGCCTGTCGACCGACTCCGTGGACCTCACACCCGCCGGGGGCGTGCACTCGCTCGCCGACGCACTCACGGCCCTGCACGCGGAAGCCCGCCGGCTCGCGGCGACCGACCCGTCCGGCGACGAGGTGCTGCTCGCCTACGGCTGGGACGAGCAGGCCTGGCCCGAGCAACGCGCCTTCACCCGCGAGGAGCTGGACGCCGCCTGCGACGGTCGCCCCGTGTACGCGGCACGCGTCGACGTGCACTCGGCGGTGATCTCCACCTCGATGGCCGCCCGCGCGGGCATCGAGCGCGACCCCGCCTGGACCGGCATGGGCCTGTCCGGCTCCGGCTGGTCCGACGCCCCCTCCGACACCGGCCTCGTCACCGCAGACCTGCACCACACCGTGCGCGACGTCGCCCACGCGCTGTCGCCCGAGCGCCGCACCCGCATCTACCGCCAGACCCTCGCCGCGTGGGCCGCCCGCGGCATCGTGTCCGTGCACGAGATGAGCGGCCAGCACCTCGACACCCGCGCCGGCCTGGCCGAGCTGTACGCCATGACCGTGGACTCGATGACGGCGGACGCCCTGTCCGAACCGGGCGCGCTCGCCCTGCCGCACCTGGCCGCCTACCGCGGCGAGCTGTGCGAGACCGCCGCCGACGCCCGCGAGCTGCTCGCCGAGCTGCCCTTCCTCACCGGGATCGGCGGAGACCTCAACGTGGACGGGTCGATCGGCTCGCGCACCGCCGCCATGCGCAGCCCGTACGCGGACCTGCCCGCGGACCCGTCCAGCGGCTCCTTCGCCGGAGCCCTCACCAATGCCGACGGCACCCCGTGGACCGGCAACCTGTACCTGACCGCCGGCCAGATCGCGAACCACCTGTCGGCGGTACAGAACGCGCGAGGGCAGAACGCAGGGGTGCAGGCCGCGTTCCACGTCATCGGCGACCGGGCGATGGACGAGATGGTGCTCGGCCTGCAGGTAGCGGCCCAGGTGAGCGGGGAGGGCGCCCTGCGCGCCGGGCACCACCGCATCGAGCACGGGCTGTTCGTGGACGCGGTGACCCTCGCCGCGCTCCTGGTGCACGGCGTCGGCCTGTCGGTGCAGCCCGCGTTCGAGTCCGCGTTCGGCGGGAGCAACGGCGTATACACCACCCGGCTCGGCGCGATGCGAGCTGGATCGATCATGCCGTTCGCCGACCTCGCACAGGCCGGCGTGCCGCTCGCGTTCGGCTCCGACACGCCGGTCACGCCGGTCGACCCCTGGCAGGGCGTGCGCGCCGCGACCAGCCACGAGGACCCCGACCAGCGCATCTCCGCGGGCGCCGCGTTCCGCGCCCACACCCGCGGCGGCTGGCGCCTCGCGGGCCTGGACCACACCGGCGCCGGACAGCTCCGTGTCGGAGCACCCGCACACCTCGCCGTCTGGCGGGCCGAACAGCTCGGCGTGCAGGCAGCACCCGGACGGCTCAGCTCCTGGAGCGAGGAGGCCCGCGCGGGAACGCCCCTGCTGCCCGACCTCTCGCCCGACGCCGTCGAGCCGGAGTGCCTGCACACGATGCGCGACGGCGTCATCCTGCACGACACGTTCTAGACACAGGCGGGCGTGTCCACGCAGGTAGGCTGCGAACGTGCGCTTGCGTGAGCCGTCCCGGCTGCTGTCCTTGTTCCTCGCGGTGGCCGGTGGCCTCGTTCTCTGGTCCGCGTTCCCGAACGCCGGTGTCTGGCCCGCAGCGTTCGTCGCCGTCGCCGTCCTGTACTGGGCGCTCGGCCGCGACAACGCCTGGTGGAACCTCCTGACCGGCTTCCTCTTCGGCTTCGCGTTCTTCCTGCCGCACCTGTGGTGGGCGCACGAGTCGACCGCCACCGCGCCGTGGATCGCCATGTCGGCAGTGGAGGCGCTGTTCCTCGGCGTGTTCGGCCTGCTGTGGACCTGGGTGCGCCGAGCGCGGTTCCTGCGCCGCCGCGGCTGGCGGCTCGCCGCCGCGTTCGCCGTGCTGTTCGTAGCAGTGGAGCAGTGGCGCTCCGACGTCCCGTTCGGCGGGTTCCCCTGGGGCCGCCTCGCGTGGACCATGGTCGACGCCCCGACCGGGCGGGCCGCCTGGCTCGGCGGCACCGTCGCGGTGAGCCTGCTCGTCGCGTTCGCGGGCGTGCTGCTCGCCCTCGCCGTGGCCGGCTTGGTCCGGGCGGTACGACGCCGGAGTCAGCAGGGTGCCCAGCAAGGCGGCCGGCAGAGCCAGGGTCAGCCGGGCCGTGCCCTGCCCGACGTAGGCCGCTCCGTGGCGGCCCTCGCGCTGGGTGTCGCGGTCGCCGTCGTACCGCTGGTGCTGCCGCTGCCCACGTCCGTGAGCGCAGGGTCCGTCGAGACGCCGGACGGGGCCGAGGTGTACGACGCCGGGAGTGACGTGGCCGAGGACGGCACGCTGTGGGCCGGTGCGGTCCAGGGCAACGTCGCGGAGCCGGGTGCTGGTGCGTTCGCGAATCGTGCGGAGGTGCTGAACAACCACCTGGAGGGCACGTACGTCCTGGCCGAGGACTTTGCGGGTGAGCTGGACGTGGTGCTGTGGCCGGAGAACGGTTCGGACCTGGACCCGCAGACGACGCCCGAGGTGGCGCGTGGGCTGGACGCGGCGTCCGCCGCGGTCGGTGCGCCGATCCTGGTGGGGGCGCAGGAGTTCCCGGAGACGGGTGGGCGGTACAACGTGTCGCTGCTGTGGCAGGCGGGCAACGGTGTGATCGGGCGGTATGCGAAACAGCACCCCGCTCCGTTCGGTGAGTACATGCCGATGCGGTCGATCCTGCGACTCTTGTCCGACCAGGTGGACCGGGTGACGACGGACATGATCGCGGGGGTCAACCCGCCGTTCGTCGATGTGCCGAGCCGGCTGGGTCAGGGTGACTACCGGCTGGGCACGATCATCTGCTTCGAGGTGGCGTACGACGAGATCATCCGGGACGCGGTCCAGGAGGGCGCGCAGGTGCTGGTGGTCCCGACGAACAACGCGTCGTTCGGGTTCACTGCGGAGTCGACGCAGCAGCTGGCGATGTCGCGCATGCAGGCGATGACGACGGGACGGGCGGCGGTGCAGATCTCGACGGTGGGCGTGTCGGGTGTCATCACCCCCGACGGCACGGTGGTGCGGCGCACGGGGCTGTTCACCGATGACCGGTTCGTCACGAACCTGCCGCTGCGGTCGTCGATCACGCCGGCGGTTGCGGCCGGGTACTGGCCGGGCTGGGTGGTCGGTGGTCTCGCCGTCGTCCTGGTGGTTGCGGGCGTCGTGGGCGGGATCGGTGCCCGGCTGCGGGCGCGGCAGGTGGCCGGGGCCGGGGCAGGCAGCGCGGAGCTGGTGGGTCACGCCAGCAGGTAGGTGCCCGGTAGTCACGGGTAGACGCAGAACGACCGTCGGTCCGGGCCTTGTGGCCCGGACCGACGGTCGTTGTCCTGCTAACTCAGGCTGCTTGTTGCTCAGGCCGAGCGGCGGAGCTTGCCGGCGCGCAGCAGCTCGAGACGCTCGTCGAGCAGGTCCTCGAGCTCCTTCACCGTGCGGCGCTCGAGCAGCATGTCCCAGTGGGTGCGCTGCGGCTTGGTCGCCTTGGGCTCCGGCTTCTCGGCGTCGCGCAGCAACGCCTCCTCGCCGCAGCGGCATTCCCAGATCGGGGGTACGTCCGCGTCAGTGGCGAAGGGCAGGATGATGGTGTGGCCGTTGGGGCAGTCGTAGTAGGCCTGGAACCGAGGGGCGAAGTCCACGCCCTCGTCGGACTCCATGCTCTTACTACCGATGCTCATACCGCGCAGGGACCGGTCAGGCACGATGTCCTCCAGAGGGTTGTCGGGATAGGTGGCGGAAAAAGGTCCGTAGTGCCAACGCAGGGACCCTCTGTGATGTTCCAGCCCAGTTTCCGGCCGTCCATATTCCAGCCGTCTCATCAGGCTACGCGTCAGAAGTGCGCTCGCAAGCGCACTCCGGTCAAACTGGCCGTGGATGTGCGCGATCTCACGTACGTCACGGCAGGTGGGAGGGTTCGAGGTGGGAACATTCGACACCGAAGGCCGGTTGAGGCCGACGTGCATGCATCTGCATGGACAAACCTGAGAGGGAGCGCAGCATCATGCAGTTCGGGATCTTCAGTGTCAGCGACGTGACGACGGACCCGACGACGGGGCACACCCCGGACGACACCGAGCGCGTCCGGGCCATGCTCACCATCGCGAAGCACGCGGACGAGGCAGGCCTCGACGTCTTCGCCACCGGTGAGCACCACAACCCGCCGTTCGTGGCCTCGAGCCCGACGACGATGCTCGGCTACCTCGCCGGCGTCACCAAGAACATCACCCTGTCCACGGCGACCACCCTCATCACGACCAACGACCCCGTCCGCATCGCCGAGGAGTACGCGATGCTCCAGGTCATCTCGAACGGCCGCATGGACCTCATGATGGGCCGCGGCAACACCGGCCCCGTGTACCCGTGGTTCGGGCAGGACATCCGCCAGGGCATCCCGCTCGCGATCGAGAACTACGCGCTCGTGCGCCGCCTCTGGACCGAGGACGTCGTGGACTGGGAGGGCAAGTTCCGCACCCCGCTGCAGGGCTTCACCGCCACGCCGCGCCCCCTGGACGGCGTGCCGCCCTTCGTGTGGCACGGCTCGATCCGCAGCCCGGAGATCGCCGAGCAGGCCGCCTACTACGGTGACGGCTTCCTGCACAACAACATCTTCTGGCCGCATGAGCCACACCAAGCAGATGGTGCAGTTCTACCGCCAGCGGTTCGAGCACTACGGCCACGGCCGCGCCGACCAGGCGATCGTCGGGCTCGGCGGCCAGGCCTTCATACGCAAGAACAGCCAGGACGCCTGGGACGAGTTCCGCCCATACTTCGACAACGCGCCCGTCTACGGCCACGGCCCCTCCATGGAGGACTTCACGCGAGACACGCCGCTGACCGTCGGCTCCCCGCAGCAGGTCATCGACCGGTACGGGTCCTTCATCGACGACGTCGGCTACTACCAGCGCCAGCTCTTCCTCACCGACCACGCCGGCCTGCCCCTCAAGACGGTCCTGGAGCAGATCGACCTGCTCGCCTCCGACGTCGTGCCCGAGCTGCGCAAGATCGCCGACGCCAACCGCCCGAAGGACGTGCCGGCCAACCCGCCCACGCACGCCGAGCGTGTCGCCGCGGCCCGCGCCAAGGGCGAGACCGGCGCCACGCACGTCGGCGACGGCGGGGACGAGTACACCGGCAAGCGGGCCGAGGAGGTCCTCTCATGACCACTGATGCTCCTCTTGGCGCCTCGGCGGAAGACCGGACCCACCGCACCATCGCCGTCGTGCACGCCGGGCTGGGGCAGCCGTCGTCGACGCGCCTGCTGGCGGACCGCCTGGCCGACGCCACGGCGCGCGAGCTGGAGGCCCTCGGCCGCGACGTGACCGTCGAGGTGGTCGAGCTGCGCGACCACGGTCACGCGATCGTGGACGCCATGCTCACCGGGTTCCCCACGGGCGACCTCGCCCGTGCCATCGAGGTGATCACCGCAGGCCGACGGCGTCATCGCCGTCACCCCGCTGTTCACCACCACCTACTCGGGGCTGTTCAAGTCGTTCGTCGACATCCTCGACAAGGAAGCACTGACGGGCATGCCCGTGCTGCTCGGCGCGACCGGCGGCACGCCGCGGCACTCGCTGGCGCTCGAGTACTCGCTGCGGCCCCTGTTCACCTACCTGCGGGCCGACGTCGTCACCACGTCGGTCTTCGCGGCCACGGACGACTGGGCGCAGGCCGGGGACAGCAGCAGGCACGACGACGGGGCGAGCTCCCTGCCGCAGCGCATCGAGCGGGCGGGGCGATCCCTCGCCGAGCTCGTGTCGGCGCGGGAGGAGCACGCCAAGCCGGCCGACCCGTACTCGAGCACCCCGAGCTTCCTGGACCTGCTGGGCGGGGAGTAAGGCCCCGGCCTGCGCACCCTGCCTTCCCGTGACGCTCCTCCGTGAAGCACCGTCCGTGAGCACACGATCCTGGTGAGCGCACCATGCCCGGGGCTTGCATGCCCAGGGCATGGCGGGGAACATATGGGACAGCGGTCGCAACGGGTAGTGGCCGGGACAATGGTGAGGGAGCGCGGTCATGGCGGACGGTACGCAGGACCAGGTGTCAGACGGCTCGAGCACAGACGGTCCGGGCACGGACGGTCCGCACGCAAACGGCCCGGACTTGAGCGGCCGGGACTTGAGCGGTCCGCACGCCGCCGCGAGCGACCCGCGCACCGACACCGGGCGAGTCGCACGTATCGTCGCGGCGCTGCGGAAGGCCCACGCCGAGCAGGCTGCCGCCAACGCCGGCGCCGGCGACGGCGCGCCGGATGTTCCCGCTCTCCGCCGGGAGACCACCGGGGTGCGGCCGGCCGCACCGAGCACACCGACCCTGCGCTGGAACCCGGGCGCCCGCTACCGCGCCTCGCGGCTCGCGAACCAACCGGTCGCGAACGAGCCGGCCCCGCAGGGGCCGTCCGCACCGAGCGCCTCACCCGCTCAGACTCCTCCCGTTCCGGCACCTCCTGCGCCTGCCTCTTCCGTCCCCGCCTCTTCCGTTCCCGTGCCTGCCCTCGCCGCTGACACGTCCACACCGCAGCCCACGAGCCCGCCCACAGGGCCCGGTCAGGTACCAATGCCTCCCGTCCCTGCGCCCCCTGCCCTGGCCGGCCGTCTGTTCCGCGGCCCGGCCCGCCGGACGGCCGTCTTCGAGCGGGAGATCTGGTATCCCGTTGCGCGGTCCTCGCGTGCACCGCGGGACGTCAGCGAGGCGCTCGTCGCCGCCGTCGAGCGCTACCGCAAGGGATCGATCTCCACGTCGGGTCTCGTGCGCGCGATCGGCAGAGCACACGCCGCCTGACGGGCCCGCTCCTCGGCCTTTTCGCCGGCCATTTCTCGGTAATCTGCCGGGTTTTCACATCGTGGGAAACTAGCCGCCCGATCCTGTGGGGTTCGCCCAGGTAAGCCCTTGTCCCGGGTTCTTGCAACGGAGGAACATTCGTTGCACTGCACGCCGATGCGTGCAGCAGATGCACCAGCACGGCGTCCTGTCGCTCTCTCTCGTAGAGGGCGCCGGGACAGGGCACCTGACGACCAGGACGAGGGGGCAAGACCGACCGATGCGTACGCATGTGTGGTCACTGCTCGGTGCGCTCGTCGTGAGCGGGCTCCTGAGCGGATGCGTGCGGGACGCCAGCGCCGCCAACTTCACGGCGCCGGAGGAGTACGGGACGGTCGAGCAGCTGGTCGCCGACGCCGACGTCGTCGCCCTGGTGCAGGCCGGCAGCTCGGCGGTCGACGTCGTCGACCGGGTGCCGTACACCCGCACCGAGCTCCAGCTGCGCAAGGTGCTGCTAGGCGCGGTGGCGCAGAACGCCGGGCTGGCCGTCACCCAGGTCGGGTCCGTCTCCTCGCCGCCCGGAGCGGGTCTGTCGTCCGTCCTGCGCGACGGCCACGAATACGTGGTCGCACTGCACCGCACCGCGGCGGGGGAGTTCGAGGTGGTGGGCCCCGGCGTCTGGCGAGCCGACACCCTGGGCGCCAGCCTGACGCTGTACACGGCCAAGTCGTCCTGCGTCGCGCCGGCCATCCCGCACGTGACCACGCCCTGGGAGCTCGAGGTAGAGCTCGCCAAGGTCAAG
The DNA here is from genome assembly GCA_963850545.1 of uncultured Actinomycetota bacterium. GTDB lineage: Bacteria > Actinomycetota > Actinomycetes > Actinomycetales > Cellulomonadaceae > Promicromonospora. The sequence goes on from CAWKLP010000001.1 coordinate 1,194,581, forward strand.
TCGGCCCTCGGCACGAGCGTCATCGGCAAGCGCTGAGTGCATCGGAGCTGATCGGTCGCTGGGCCAGACTGGGCGCATGACGCGCAGCCTCGTCCTCACCGCCGACGACGCCGGGACCGACCCCGACGCGGACCGCGAGATCGCCGCTCTCCTTGCCGGCTCGCCGCTTACGGCGGTCAGCGTGATCACCACAGGACCGGAAGCCTGGCACGAGAACCCGGGCGCTGCGCGCGCCGTCCGGCTCATCGCCCGGTCCGCGCCCGGCGTCGCGCCCGGGGTGCACGTCGTGCTCCCTGCGCCCGAGCCGGACGGCGGTTTCGACGACGTCGTCGACCGGATCACCACCCAGACCGACGCCCTGGCGCGCGCCGCGGCCACCGCGGGCTCGCCCGCACCCGACCGCCTCGACTCCCACCAGGGCACGCTGTACGGGCTGCTGGGCCGCTCCTACCTCGCGGAGGCGATCGGAGTGTGCGCGGAGCGGGGGCTCGCGCTGCGTCTGCCGCGCGCCCTGGAGCTGTACGGCGACGACGACCCGGTGCTGGCCGCGCCCGCCGTCCGAGCGCGGCACGCGAGCGCCGTCGCAGTGGCCGACGCCGTTGGGGTGCGCCTGCCGCAGGTGATCGCGACCCATCGGGGCGGCGACGCCGAGGCCCGGGACTACGGGACGCTGCGTGACCACTACCTGCGCCTGCTGGGTCGGCTGCCCGAGGGAGCGAGCGAGATCTTCCTGCATCCTGCCCCGGACACGGCGCGCGTGCGGGAGCTGTCGGCCGCGTGGTGGCGCAAGCGGACGTGGGAGCTGCGCCTGCTGGGCGACGCGGTTTTCATCCGGGAGATCGAGCGGCAGGGCATCGACCTGGTCAGCAGGTGGTGAGTAGGCTCGCCAGCGTGGACGCCGAGGACGCGCCGAGGGTTGCAGGGACCACGTCGCCGCTGCGCTACGGCGCCGGCATGTTCGGCACATCGCTGCCGATCAACCTGGTCAAGGGCTCGATGCTCTACGTGTACGTCGAGCTGCTCGGCCTGGACGCCGTCGTGTACGCGACCGTGTACGCGGTGTACGGGGTGCTCGACGCGCTGGACAACCCCCTCTTCGGGCATCTCTCGGACCGGACGCGGTCGCGCTGGGGGCGGCGTCGGCCGTACCTGGTGACCGGTGCGCTGGTGCTGGCCGTCACGACGATCGCCCTGTTCTCCGTGCCGGGGCCGGTGGCCGACTCCGCGGTGGGGCTGGCGGTGTGGTTCGCCGTCTTCGCGATCACCACCGAGATGGCCGACTCCCTGATCAATGCCAGCTACGGCGCGCTCCTGCCGGAGCTGTTCTCCCACGAGCGGCGCCGGGCGACGGCGAACGCGGTGCGGCAGGGTGCGCAGCTGATCGCCCTCGTGATCGCCCTGGCGCTGACGCCGGTCCTGGCGCGGAACGTGCTGGGCACCGAGGGGTCCGCCGTCGGCTACGGGCGGCTCGCGGTGATCTTCGGCGTGGTCTCGGCCGCCGTGATCCTGTGGACGGCGTTCGGGGTACGGGAGGACCCGGCGCTCGACGCGGAGCCTAAGCCGCAGTTCTGGCGGTCGGTGGGGCAGATCCTGTCGACGTCTCAGTTCTGGACGGTCGGGGTCGTCAACGCCTGCTACGGCGCCGCGATGGCGCTGGTCCTGGGCGGGCTGCAGCTGTACGTGCACCACACGCTGCGCGGGACGGCGCTGGACGCCAGCATTCTGCAGCTCGTCGTGATCGCCGTGGCGATCGGGATGCTGAGCGTGTGGACCGCCGTCGTGCGGCGCAAGGGCGCCGCGTGGACGTGGCGGCTCGCGCTGCCGGTCGCGGCCGTCGGTTTCGTGCCGATGTACTTCGCGTCGAACCTGATCACCGCGATCCTCGCCGGCCTCGCGGTCGCGGTCGGGTACTCGGGCGTGCTCGCGACGAACGACCTGGTCATCGCCCGCGTGCTCGACGCCGACGCTGCCCGGCACGGCACGCACCGCAGCGGGCTCTTCCTGGCGGCGTTCGGTGTGCTGGGCCGGCTCAACGGTCTGGTGACGGCGGGGGCGCTGGCATCGCTCGCGCTGTGGTTCGGCTACCGGTCCGGTGCCGATCCCGGGCCTGACCCGGGGCAGGCGTTCCGCGTCTACCTGTCCCTGTACCCGTTCGTGCTGCTCGTGATCGGCACGACGGTCTCGCGGTTCATCCGCCTGCCGGCCGCGCCGCAGGAGGCTGTGGCAGAGGCAGAGGCAGAGACGCCGGACTCCGAGCCCGAGCCCGAAGACGGCTCGAAGCAGGAGCCGGTCACGCGCTGATCGCGAGCAGGGTCCGGTCGGCGGCCTCCAGCCGGTACGGGCCGCGCTCGGGCGGGGCGAAGAACGTCACCCGCTCGCCGCGCACCCGACGTCGGCGGCCAGTGCCGCCTTCCGGGCTGTCGAACGCGAGGCCGTCCGCCGCCGGGCCGTCCACGAGCACCGTGCCGTCCGCGTCGACGGCCACCAGGTCGTCACCCATCCGGACCAGGGCTGGCTCGCCCGGCCCGGGGAACCGGCTGATGGCGGTCCGCCCGAGCCGGATGGCGTCGAGGATCGCCTCGGGTGTGCGGTCCTCGGCCGCGACCCAGGTGGTGGGTGTGCCGGGCGGGAAGCCCTGGTCGGGCGTATGGAAGTCGCTGCCGCCCAGCAGCGCTGGATATCCGGGCAGGCCGGGCGCCCCCGCCGATGCCCGCAGGTAGGCCCACGGGCCTGTTGCCGTCAGGTCGAGGAACCACGAGATGTGCCACAGCTCGAGGAACCCGGTCCGCACGGGGTAAAGCCAGCCGCAGTCGTCCTGGACGGGGTGGTTCACGGACAGCAGGCCGCCGCGCTCCTCGACGTCGGACAACCACCGCGCCGCCGGACGGCGGAAGTCCACCCAGCCGATGTCACCGAACGCGTTCGCGTGACCCGCGTGCGTGGTCACCTCCTGCCCGGGCAGGAGGCAGATCTCGTACGCGGCGCCGACGCCGGGCAGGTGAGCGTGGTGGGAGACGGTGTTGTGGTCGGTCACGGCCAGGAAGTCCAGGCCTCTGCCGACCGCAGCGGCCGTGAGCTGCGCGATGCTCAGCGTCCCGTCCGAGTGCGTGGTGTGCGCGTGCAGGTCGCCCGCATACCAGGTCAGGCCGTCGGGCGCGGGCAGGTCCCGTCCTAGCCTGGTCCGGCCCCTGGCTCCGCTCAAGCCGGTCCGGCTCGTGCCGGTCCCGCTGCCCGACGGTGGAGGCGGGGCAGACGGCTCGTCCTCGACCCGCCCGGCGTCGACCCCGGTGGCGATGGTGACCGTGACGTCCATGGGCTCGGCCGGCATCCCGTGCAGGCCGAGCACCACCGCCCACCGGCCGGGAACGAGCTCGCCCGGCTCGTACCCGGGCGTTGCTGCGCCCGGCGTGATCGCGAACCGGGACCGGGCGCCGCCCGACCAGCCGCGCCAGCGCTCCGGGTCGCGGCACCCCAGGTCGATCACGGCGACGTTCCGGTCGTAGGCCAAGGTCACCTCGAGAGCGTCCGTGCTGCGTCCTGGAGGTATCTCGAACGGCACCTCGAGGTACCGGTTCTCGATCTGGTTGTCGATCGACAGGCGCAGGCGGCGCTCCTCGCGGGTCACGCAACCGAGGTTAGCCCCGGGCCCGGGTGCTCAGCGCCCCAGAATCTCGGTGAGGAACTCGATGGCGGCCGGGTAGGCGTCCTTCCGGTTCGCCCGCTTGGCCAGCCCGTGGCCCTCGTCGCGGTACACCCGCAGCTCGTGCCGGACCCCGCGGTCCGCGAGCGCCGCGGCGATCTGCTCCGCCTCGGACAGGGGGACGCGCGGGTCGTTGGCGCCGTGGATCACGAAGAGCGGTGCGCGGAGCTGGTCGAGGTAGGTGATGGGCGAGGCGGTGACGAGGAAGTCGCGGTCGTGCTCGAGGCTGCCGTACTCGCGTTCGCGGGCGGCGCGGCGGTATTCGGAGGTGTTCTCGAGGAAGGTCACGAGTGATGACATGCCGACGATGTCGACTCCGGCGGCCCACAGGTCGGGCTGCATGGTGGTGCCGGCGAGCACCATGTAGCCGCCGTAGGACCCGCCCCAGAGTGCGCTGCGCTCGGGGTCGAGGTCGAGCTCGGGGAGCCAGGCGCGCAGTGCGGCGAGGTCGGCGACGGAGTCGAGTCGCTTGTCGACGTCGTCCAGGCTGACCCAGCGCTTGCCGTAGCCGGCCGAGCCGCGCACGTTCGGGACCAGGACGGTGAATCCGGCGCCGGCGAGCGCCTGGATGACGGGGGAGAACAGGCGGGTGGCCTCGCCCTCGGGGCCGCCGTGCACGACGAGGACGGACGCGCCGGAGACTGCGGAATCGACGCCTGCGGAACCGACGCCTGCGGAATCGGTAGCCGCGTCGGTGTCGTTCGCCGGACGGTAGACGAAGCAGGGGATCTGCTCGCCGTCCGGGGTGGGGACCCGGTGCACGGTGGGCAGCGAGATCGGCAGGTCTTCGGGGATCTGGGCGCGCCCGTCGACCAGGGTGGTGACGGTGCCGGTGGCGGCGTCGACGAGGTGGATCGAGCCGGGGTCGCCGGAGGTGGTGAGGTGCACGGCGAACCGGGAGGAGTCGGGCGCCCAGATGACGGTGGGCACACCGGCGTCGGGCATGGCGACGTCGCAGCGGTGGGCGCCGCCCTGCTCGTGTACGGCCAGGGTGGTGACGCCGTCCTGGTGGTGCCCGACGATCATGGCGGAGCCGTCGGGGGAGAGGACCACCTCGAGGTCGTGGTCGTCGGCGGCGACCAGGGTCTCCCAGACCGTGCCGTCCGGGCCGTGATCCGCGCCGCCGTCGGCGCTGCCAGCGGCGGCGCGGGCAGCGCTCACCCGGACGACCGCGGCGAACTCCCGTTCGTGGTCGGAGGCCATGACCAACCCGTCGTCGTCGGTGGTCCAGCCGACCTGCGTGTGGTGGGCGTGCTCGTCCGGTGCGGTGACGGCAAGTGTGCGGCCTCCGGCGGCGTCATTCCCGGCGACGCCATTCCCTGCGATGAGGATCTGGGTGGAGCGGGGCCGGCTGCTCAGCCCGGTGATCGCCACGGAGCGCCGGTCGTGGGAGGCGACAGCGTTCACGAGGTACCCGCCGCCGTCGTACAGCGTGGTCTCGGCGCCGGTCGCCAGGTCGTGCACCACGACGTCGAAGTCGACGCCGTCGCGCCGGTTGGTCAGGAACACCACGGACTCGGCCGAGACGTCGGCCAGGTCGTGCCTGTGCGCGGGGTCGTGGACCAGGGAAGTGAGGTCGGCCAGGGTCGCGGGCAGGGACACTGCGCCGGATGCGGGCGCGAGGTCGAGGAGGCTGAGCTGTATCTGCTCGTCGCCGCCGTTGTCGTGCTGCACCACCACGCGGCGGGTGCCTGGGATGTACCGGCCGGAGCAGCGGGACGGCAGCGCGGTGAGCTGCGTCCGGACGCCGTCGGGCGCGATCTCGACGAGCTGCATGCTGCCGGACTCGTCGTTCCCGGCGAGGATCCGGCCGTCCGGGTCGACGTCGAAGACGGCCCAGGCGGTCAGGTCGAGCAGGGAGCTGATGATCTCTGGCGCGGAAGTCAGGGGTGCAGAAGTCACGAGGGCAACCTAGCGGGGGAGCGGCGCGAGATCGAGGAGTTTGCGCTCCCCGACCGCACTGGCGCGCAGGTATTCACTCGCGGGCGCGCCTGTCCGAATGGTCTGATTCCAGGGTGTATCTCACCGTCTTTCTGCTGGAGTTCGGATCGTGGCACTGGTCGGAGTACTGGAATGCCGAGTCGGCGGACCCAGAGCTGCGGAGCTCCTACGAAGCAATGAACGACCCGACGACGCCCGAGGACTTCGAGCGAGGATTCCTCACGCTGCTGCGCAGCGACGGCACGATCGCGCGGAGCATCGCGATGGACTACTTCGACCGCGCAGAGATGACCGAACGCTACGTGGGCGGGAACCCACTCGAGGTGCATTGGGACGAAGTACTCCGGGTCGGCCGGAAGCTGCTTCATGAGCCGCCGAGCCGCGCAGGCGATTCGACTTTCGAGGGTGCCAGCCACGCGAGCGCGCTGAGCATGCTGCTGCGTGGCAACTACCTGGGCGAGGAGGACGGCGACCAAGCCGGTCCGGGCCGGCCACTCCCAGGCCCAGCAGTCCCGAGTCGGACCGGCGGGAGTGTGCGAACCGACAGGGATGTGATCGTCGACATCTTGAAGCGGATGCCGGCCAACGAGCTGATGGAACACGCCTTGGCGGCCGCGGACATGCTCCTGGAGCCTCAGACCGAGGAACCGTCGGGAGATCAACCTGGGGACGACGACCACGACCCCGAGGTCGACCATGACGCTGACTGTGGGACGGACGCTGACTGTGGGGCGGCTCTCGATCCGGAACTGACAGCGCTGACCGCTCGGGTCCGACGCTGCAGGAAGCGGCTCGACGAGATCCAGGCGCTGCGCAGCGTATCCACCGGCGATGGTGGTTACGTGCCCAGCGGCGTGCCCAGCGACATGTCCGCCGACGAAGCCACCGCGGCCCTGGTCGAAGCGACCAATGACGACGAGTGGCGGGTCCGGCAGGAGGCGGCAGCAGCGCTGGCATCGGGCAATAACTTCTACGCGCACCGGTCCCTGCTGGAACGCCTCGTTGATGCCTGGACCGAGGATGAACGCTCCGCCGCGGCGGGCGAGGTCCGTGAGGCGCTGTCCGACGGCCCGCACAGCCTGTACTGGGAAGGGAGCGAGCTGGGCAGCGCCCTGCCGACGAACGCGGAGCTGCGTGCCGCTCACCGCGAGCTGCGCTCGCCCACCGGCGAAGCCAGCTACGGGAAGCGTTTCGCACCATGCTGCACAGCGGCTCCCCGGTCGCAGTGGGAGTTGCGCTGGACCACTTCCATAGCGCCGAGGGCCTCACCCGATTCGGCCTGGACGATCAAGAGCATGCGCCCGAAGTACTTGCGACAGCCCGCGAAGTCCTGAGCCGGCCGCCGTCAGCGGCTGGCCTCAGTCCACAGACTGGAGCCGGAGCGAACCACGCCGGCGCCCTGAACATCATGCTGGAGCTCGCGGGCCCTGGCGATGCGCAGTGGATCGCGAACGCACTTCGGTCCGACGGCGCTCCGCTCGTCCGGCAGCGTGCGGTGCAGGCGGCATGGGCCTGCCTGGAGCGGTGGGGGACGCCGGACGAGCAGGTCGTGGCGGCACTCGAGGGGGAGCTGACCTTCGACGCCTCCGAGGACATGGACCTGCGCGTCGACGCGGTCGCCGCACTGTTCAACCTGTCCACGCCACAGGTCACTGCGGTTCTCCTGCGCGCCGTCCAGTCCGCCGAGCTCCGATACAGGCAGAAGCGGCGGTCTGCCTCAGCACCGAAGACCTGATCGACGAGCATCAAGGGCTGCTCCGAGACCTGCTCGCGTCGTGGCCACAGGACATGGGTGACCACGAGAACGGAGCCCGGATCGTCCGGTCCGCGCTGGAGCAGCTCGCCGCGGACCAACCGGCGACGTAGGGCGCTACTCCGGGCCCGGCTTCCCCGGGCCGAGCTGCTCCAGATAATGCGGGTTGTACATGACCCCGAGCACGTTCCCGAACGGGTCGACGACGGCAGCCGTGACGAACTCTTCCCCCCGCGGGGTGATCGGCTGGAACTCGGTAGCGCCCAGCTCCAACAGCCGCGCCACCATGCCCTCCAGGTCGTCGACGTGCCAGTACATGAGCGCCCCGCCGGGCTGTGCGGGCAGGCCGGGCGGCGCGAACGCCCGGCTGACGAGGCCGAGCTCGGCCTCGTTGTCCCCGATCCGGAACTCGGCGTAGGCAAGCGCGCCGTCCGGCCCGGGACGCTGGAAGTACGGCTCGACGCCGAGCAGCTCGGTGTACCAGGCGGCGGCCGCCGTGACGTCGTCGGCCCAGTAGTTGATGGTGGCAAATCCTCGAAGGTTCATCCGGCCATCACAGCACCAGTCACTGACACTCGCGCCGCCGCCGCCGTCAACAGCGGCGGCAGGAATATGGCGGTGGGATCACTGTCAGAGGCAGGCCCTACGATCTCGGGCCATGACAGCTTTCACCCCCGTGATCGACCCACCAGGAAGGCCCAATGTCCACCAACCTGTACGGCATCCGCGTCCTCGATGTCGCCCCCGACGAGCTGCGTGCACGGCTCCGCATCTTCGTCGTGTACTACGACACTCATGACCGGAGCAATGCGCCGCTCCCCGACGATCCGAGCTTCTTTCTCCAGATCTTGTGGGAAGCGGCGCGGAATCAGCCGAGCACCTCACGTCACCCGCTGCGGATGGTCGGCACCGACGAGATCTGCGATCCCGAGTGGGTGGCCGCGAACAGTCATCGGTACGTCCGACGGATCCAACGGGTCGCCCTACGCAACCACCCCATGGCTGACGACGGCTGGGTACGTCTCCGAGACTTCTACTACGAACGCGACGGCAAGTGGCACCACGAGGACCTTCTCGTGCAAGCCGACTACGACGTCAAGGTGACCGACCCGCGTTGGCTGGAGTCGCTGAGCCCTGGTGACAGGTGGGCCACCCCCTCGTACCCGATGATCTCCGACCAAGTGCTGGCGGATGACGCCCCCACGGTGCTCGACCTGCGCGAACCCGCAATGACGCTCGACCTGTTCCCGGGCGAGGCAACCGACGACGGCACACCCAGTGACCTGGTTTTCTCCGACGACGGACAGTATCTCGCGGTCACCAGGCTTGCGAGCTGGTGGTGTTGCGTACTGGCGATTGGAGCGTGCACGTCCGCGTCAGGGACGGTGCCCTGTGGGGCCAGGACATCCAGTGGGTGCCCGGCACCCACCAGATCACCAAGCGTGTCATCGAAGGCGGCGGCACGGAGGACGACGACGCTCCGACCCGTGCCTACGATGTCGACACCGGTACCGAGGTGGATGTCCTCCCGCAACCGCGGGAAGCCCCGCTCGCCCACCGGCCGCTACCGCGCCGACGGTGGCTTCGGCGGCTACACAGGTTACGGAGCCTGGGTCGACGTGCTGTCCTCGCCCGGCGAGTCGCGCCGCCTGCATCTGCCGAGAGGAGAGGTGCACGTCGGGAGCGTTTCCTTTACCAGCGCCGAGACCCAGATGTTCGTCGGTCAGGGAGACGACGTGCACGTCCTGGACATGGATAGCGGATCCGTCGTCGACACGATCACCGGAATTGGGTGCGACGCGATCGTCCGGCCGGACGGGGCCTACCTGGCGGCGGCCGGGGACGGGCAGCGCCCGTTCGGGGGCGAGTGGATCGACCTGTGGCGGGTCTCCGACGGCGCACGGCTGATGCGCTGCCGGTCAGGTGGCTACTACCTCCCCGCCCTGGGCTGGTCGCCGGACGGCAGCATGCTCGCGGTCTCAGTGATCACCGGATACCAGGGGTACGGGGGCGAGGCCCGGATCTACCGCGCTGGGCCGGGCCTTTAGCGCCTCCCGCAGCCCAGCGGCCGTACCCTCCGCCTGCGCCTGGCCCGCGATCGCCGCGCTGCGCGCCTGCTCGGCCTCCGCGGCCTGCTTGCGCGCCGACTCCAGCGCGTCGCGCGACGCGGAGAGCTCGCCCTCCAGCCGCGCGACCGATGCCTCCGCGGCAGAGCGCGCTGCATCCGCGGCAGCACGGTCACGGTGCGCCTGAGCGACGTCGCCCCGTGCGGCCTCGAGCGCGCCACGCACGTCTGCCAGGGACTCCCGCAGCCCGACGGCGGCGCCGTCCGCCTGCGCGCGGGCCGCCTCGGCGGCGGACCGGGCACGCTCGGCGGCCGCCACGGCAGACCGCTCCTGAGCCAGCTCGCCGCGCACGGCGTCGAGCGACTGCTGCGCAGCAGCGAGCTCGCCCTCCGACCGGGCGGCCGATGCCGCGGCGTCGGCCCGGCTCTTCTCCGCCGCGCCACGCTCCTCCTCTGCGGAACGCGCGTGCTCACGCGCGGTCTCCAGGAGCGCGCGGAACTGCGCGAGCTCGGCGTCGGCTTCGTCCACGCGGGTAGCCAGGGCATCCGCCTCGCCGACGACGGCGGTCAGCGCCTCCTCCGACGCCGCGGCGGCCGCCTCGTGCTCAGCCCGCGCCACCTCGACCGCCGCGCCCCACAACGCCTCCAGGCCGCGCTCCGCCAGGGCGCTCACCGCGACGGGCAGCTCGGGGAGCGCCTGTCGCGCCTCGTTCTCCGAAGCCTTCGTGTCGCGCCACTCCCGCAGGTACTTCGTGGCCGCGGCGTTGGAGCAGCCGGCACGCTCGCGCACATTGGTCACCGTGACCGCCGCACCCTCGGCCGTCAGCGCCTCCGCAGCCTGGAAGACCCGTTCCTTGTCTCGCACGTTGTTCCCCGCTCAGCTCGTCCGCGTCACACTTTTCGCCACTCGTAGTAGTACGAGTAGTAGCGCGATACTACTACGACTATCCACTCCACAAAGTGCGCACCCGCTTTCCTGAAGCGGGTGCGCACTGGTTGCCCTAACGCTAGATAGCAACGATTGCTGGCAATGTTCCGGGCGTTGAACGAGCCGCCGTGAGCACATGGTGAGCACTCGATACTCGGGAGAACTGATGACTCTCTGGGGTGCCGGCCCGAATGGCCGATCAGGTGTGCAGCAGTGCGGGAAGCAAGGTCTGGTCGACACACCTGGTCAGGTAGTCGGCGTCGGCGGGCAGGCGCTCGAAGATCGGACGAGTGAGGATCAAACTGAGCAGGATCTGCGGCAGGAAGCGGGTGGCCGATGGTCGGTGAGACAGCTCGCCACGTGCGACAGCTCGATCGACGACCCCTGTCAGATCCGCGAACCAAGGCTCCACCAGCGTGTCTCGCACTGCTTCGGCGAGATTCTCGTCGCTCAGCAGAGCGTGTCCGAGCGCGGCGAACAGCGGCGCGTCCCTCTCCCCAAGGGGACCCAGCAGCTCGACCATGGCCATCAGATCGCCGCGGAGCGTGCCAGTGTCGATCTCCTCCGGTCTCATCGGCCGCATGACGTAGAGCGCAGCAGCCACCAGCTGCGGTTTCCCCGGCCACAGGCGATAGAGCGTGGCCTTGCTGCAGCGCGCCCTGGCCGCAACCAGGTCCATCGACAACTCGTCATAGCTGACCTCGCGCAAGGCATCCACCGTCGCGGCCAGCAACTCGGCCTCCCGTTCGGGGGTCATCCGAGGGCGGCGGACCACGGACTCGTCGTCGTCACGTGACATCAGCACTCCAGTTAGTACGGAACGGTTTCGTACGAGCAACAGACGCTAACAACCAACAACCCGAGTTGCACCGAAAGCTTGACAGACCCCGGGGGAGCGGTCACCGATCAGCCGCGTCGAGGCCGATCAGCTCTTCGGTGACGGACCACAGCCGCCGCGCGGAGTCGTCGTCCAGCCCCACCGCACCCGGCTTGGCGAGTTGCCCTCTTTCGAAGTAGAGGCCGGTCTTGCCGGTGAGCGTAGAGTCCAACGCCACGCGCAGCAGCCCTGCGGCGGCCTCGTCCGGAGAGATCAGCCCCTGGCGGAACAGTGGGTAGAGACGGCGCAGCACCGGGCGGTCGAACATCGACTGCACCATCGGCGTGTCAACGGCCCCGGGATGTGCGGCGCTGACATCCACCCCCGATCCCGTGAGCCGGCGGGCCAGCTCGCGGGTGTAGAGGATGTTTGCCAGCTTCGACCGGTTGTACGCGACGATGGGCTGGAACTTCCCCTGGGCCATCATCAGGTCATCGAAGTCGAGGCCGCCCTTGGCGCGGCGGTGTGCTTCGGACGCGACCAGGACGATGCGGCTCGGGGCGCCTGCCCGCAGCCGCTCGGTGAGCAACCGGGCCAGCAGCGCATGACCGAGGTGGTTGACGCCGAACGTCGTCTCGAAGCCGTCGGCCGTCTCGGTCCGAGTACCGCGCCCCGCGTAGCCCGCGACGCAGAGCAGGAGGTCGAGCCGGTCCCAGCGGTCGAGCACGGTGGCCGCTGCCTGGCGCACCGAGGCGAGGTCGGCGAGGTCCAGGTCCACGACGTGGACGTCCTTGTTGCCCGTGATCTGCACGATCTCGTCCCGAACCCGCTCGCCCTTGGCGCGGTTGCGGACGGTGATGAGGGTCACCGCCCCGGTCGCGGCGAGCTGGGTGGCGACCGACCGGCCAACGCCGTCGCTCGCGCCGGTGACCAGGGCCACCCGGCCCCGCATGTCGGGCACCACGGGAAGCACCTCCACCCGTTGCAGGCGGTTTCCGACCTGACGATTCATGCTCTCAGTCCGTTCCGGGCGTTGTGGCCCACAGCGGTCCGAGGCGACGGGCTGAGCGCCACACCTCGGAGTAGGAGCGGACGGAACTCTTGGAGCGGGCTCCCGTGGTCGCCAGCGGTCCGGAGGCCAGCGCCTGGTCGAACACCATCGCCGATTCCAGGGCCGCGTTGCCACCCTGGCCGATCGGGGGAAAGGCTGCTGCGGCGTCGCCGAGCAGCACCGCCCGGCCGCCGTGCAGCTGCGAGCAGGTCAGCCGCTGGCCCAGGTGGACGGCCTTGCGGCGGGAGAACTCGGCGACGGCCCGCTCGCTTGTCAGTTCCAGGGCGCGTGGGACGTTCCGGCGAAGCCATACCGTGGCCTCTTCGGCCGAGGCGAAGGTGTGCGGTTTGTTCACCCCGACGACGCAGATCCAGCGGACGCCGTCCGGCCTGGACTCGTCGATGGTCACGCCGGCGAGGGTGAGCGGACTCATCGCCAGCCCTTGCAGGTAGTGCTTGTCCAGCGTGTCGCCGACCTGGTCAAGTTCCAGGATGAGCCCGTAGTTTGGGACGGCAGAGGTCTCGACGGTGAATCCCTCGACCTGATCCTGCATCGCCTTCCGGACCGCAGAGCCCGCGCCGTCGGAGCCGATGACCAGGTCGAAGGCCTGCCCCGCCACCTTGCCGGCGTGCACGTCCACGTCTTCGGCGCGGACGTCGCGCTGGAAGGCGGTGTCGATCAGATCGCGGTGGCGCTCCTCGACGAGCGACATGAGCGCCCGCATGATGTCCCCGCGCGAGCCGATCCACCCCGGTTCCGACCAGAGGGGTCGAAGATCCGGCTGCGGTTCCTGATGCCGTGGAATGGGGTCATGTGGGCGTCGAAGTGGGCGACGGCGTCGATGTGCCGCACCGCCTTCAACCCATGGCCGGTGAGGTCGATCGGGTAGGAGCGGTCGGGGTTGAAGCGCGGCATGTCCTGAGTATGGCCGTCGCGCTCGAACACCGTGCTGCGGATCCCGCGCCGGGCCAGCGCGATGGCAGCCGTCAGCCCGCCGGGGCCGCCTCCGATGATCGCGATGTCAGCCACAGTGCCGTTCTCAGTGGTTCCAGAAGCCATCGGCCCGCGGCTCATATAGTACGAAACTGTTTCGTACGTAGCATACCGATGGCCTCGGGAGAGGCGTAACCGTTTCATATCCCCGGGCGCAGGGCGTCAGCTCTCCAGGACGCTCCTGACGAACACGATCCCTTCACTGTCTGCCAGCTGCGCCGGGTCCAGCGGGGCGTACCCGTACCAGGGGGACACGCGGGCGGCGGGCGGCGTGTCATCGAGGGCGCCCGCCAGCCGGCGCGCGTCCACGAGATGGTCGTCCCCGGGGATCGCGTACAGGATTCCTTCGAGCGTGTCCGACGGCGGGGCGTCCACGCCCTGGTGCTCGATCGTGCCGAGCGCCGTGGCCAGGAAGGCGTACCCCGTGCCGAGCTGAGTGCTTACGAGCGATCCGGCCCCCCACCACTCCAGCAGCGGGTGGTCCCACATGCTCATGGTGCTCCGGCCGCGCTGCAGATGGCTGTTGTGGGCGTTCACCAGCGCAGGGCCACGCTCGGCGATCGCGAGCAGGTTGGCGGCCATCATGGAGTCGCGCACGCTCAGCAGCCACGTCATGCGGCCGGGCGAGGTGTCCGCCATCCAGAAGTGGTACCGCAACAAGCCGGTGGCGGTGCGCCCGTACAGGCGTGCCCGGTCCCAGTCGTCCCGTGAGGTCGCCGCGATCAGGTGCGGCGTCTGCGCGTCGAGCAGCGTCACCAGATCGTCAGCGAGCAGCCGCAGCTCCCTGGCCTCGGCCGACTGCCCCACGGACTGGGACGGGTCCAGCATCGCGGCGGGGTTGATCCACTGGCCGTCCGCGCCGAGCAGGCTGTCGAGGACCTCGGCGGTGCAGGGGAGCAGGGCTGGGTCCACCTGGGCTGCGAGGTAGCAGTGGAGCGCGGTGAGAACCTGCCGTGGGCTCGCGGCGGCCTCGATCTCCAGCGGGCCGTCGAACCCGGCGAACCGGAGCCGGTCAGCCGCGGGCCGCCCCTCGTTGTACGCGCGCATCCAGCGCACCAGCTCACGGTTGCCCGGGAAGGCACCCCACTCGTGGCTGAAGCCGCGCTCCATGACCTCGTCCAGATCGAGGTCGGCCGAGCCCTCGGCCGAGGTGACGTACTTGTCCACGAGCACGCCCATCAGACAGTCGCTCTCCATCGCGATAGTCCGGTAGCCCTCCTGTTCGACGAGCTGCCGGAAGAGCTCGTTGCGCTGCCGGAGCACGGCCTCCGCACCGTGGGTGGGCTCACCCAGCGCAAGCAGCCGGGGCCGGTGGGAGAGCAGCCGCATGATCGCTGCGGCGTCGACGGGATGAATGGTGTCCTTGATCTCTGTTGCCATTCCCTCAACGGTATCGTTGAAGACCCGGTTGAGACTTTTCCCTGAGATGGGTGGGCAGATGAGCCAGAACCTTCAAGACGGCGTTCGGCTCAGGCCCGTCGACCTGGCGCGTGAGCACGGTCTCTCCACGCAGGCGATCAGGAACTACGAGGAGGCCGGCATTCTTCCGGCCGCGGGCCGCACACCGCACGGATACCGCACCTACGGTCCGTCGCACGCGCGGGCGCTGCGTGCATTTCTCGCCCTCGTGCCCGGTCACGGCCATCAGGACGCGACGGCGATCATGCGGGCGGTGAACGACGGCGCGGACGCCGAGGCGTTCCGCCTGATCGACGAGAGCCACGCCCAGCTCCGCGACGACCGCCGCACGCTCCAGGCCGTGGCGGACGCCCTCCGCGACCTGGGATCCGGCCGCGGCGCCGAGTCCGGCCACAACCTGGCATCCAGCCGCAGCCGGGCAACCAGCAGGGCCAAGCCGGCCGCCGCGCCCAGCGACACCTTTATCGGGCCGCTGGCGGCGAGCCTCCGGATCCGGCCCGCGACGCTGCGCGTGTGGGAGCGTGCGGGGCTCGTGCGTCCACGCCGCGACCCACAGACCGGATACCGGATCTACAACAGCGACGACGTGCGGGACGCCAAGCTCACCCACCAGCTCAGGCGGGGCGGCTATCTCCTGGAGCAGATCGCCCCGCTGATCGCCCAGGTGCGGGCGGCCGGCGGGCTCGAACCGCTCGAGGCCACGCTGCGCGGCTGGAACGACCGGCTGTCCGCCCGGGGCAGGGCCCTGCTGGCCGGGGCCGCTGCGCTGGAGGCGCACCTCCAGCGCAGCAGATAGGACTCGGGCAGCTCGTCTCGGGCAGCTCGTCAACGCCGAACGACGTCGGGAGCCTCCGTCCCTCTCGAAGCCACCGGATGTCCGGCAGGCAGAGCCTCGGCCCCCTGAGCCTCAGCAACGGGAGCCGGGCTCGGCCGCATCCTGACCGGCCTCCACGTGCGCTCGCCGAGCAGTGTGATCACGGACGGCAGGATCAGGGCGCGCAGGACTATCGCGTCGAAGAGCACGGCGACGGTGAGCCCGACGGCCATCTGCTTCATCTCGATCCGGTCGAAGAACAGGAAGCTGCCGAAGATGGAGACCATGATGACGGCGGCGCTGGTGACCACGCTCGCGGAGCCGGCGATGCCCTCCACCACTGCCTGCCGGGTGGGTAGCCCCCGACGCGCGGCCTCCCGGATCCGGCTCACGACGAAGATCTGGTAGTCCGTGGAAAGCCCCACCAGGATCGCAACGACCATCAGCGGCGTGCGCGAGCCGACAAATCCCACCGAGTCGAACCCGAGCAGACCCTCCGCCCAGGTCCCCTGGAAAACCAGGGTCAGCACGCCCCAGGACACGAGCACCGCCGCGAGGTTGAGCACCACACCCAGCAGCGCCAACGGGACGGAGCGGAACACGACGAACATGATGACGAGCGTGCTCAGGGAGACGAACACGATGACCCAGGGCAGCCGCTCTGCCTGGTGCGCCGCGTAGTCCACACCACGCGCGACCTCGCCGGAGACGGCGATCTCCGTGCCGGTGGGCGCTCCCTGCACAACCTCGGGGATGAGGTCGGCCCGGAGGCGGTCCAGCGACCGTTGCGCCTCGGCGGAGTTCTCGGAGAACGGGATGGGGAGCCGCAGCAGCGCCGTCGTGCCGTCGTCGGCCACGACGACCTCGGGACGATGGTCTTGCACGAAGAGATCGTCGCCCCTTGTCCGGTCCGCGAGAGCCTGCAGCGGGGCAGCGGGGTCGTCCTCGCGGGCCAGCACAAGATGCGCGGGTCCCTGAGACGGGAACGCGCCGGTCAGACGGTCGTAGGTGGCAACTGTGGGGAGGGTGTCGGGGAACGTCTCCGCGCCCTCGGTGCCGAGCTTCATGGTCAGTGCGGGCGCGGCCAACGCACCGGTGACGGCGACACTGACCAGCAGCGTGACGAGCGGACGACGCACCACGGGACGCAGTACCGCGGTCCACGCCGCGTTCTCGGCCCGGCCCTCGCCCTGCCCACGGCGCTCCCCACCAGAGCGCCCACCGGAGCGCCGCCGTCCGCGCAGACCGCGGTCGATCCGGCCACCCAGCAGGGCGAGGAGCGCGGGCAGCACCGTCAGCGAGCCGACCACCGCGAGCGCCGTCACCAGGATCGCCCCGGTGGCGATGGAGGAGAAGATCACGTCGTCGGCCAGGTACAGCCCGCCGAGCGCGAGCACGACGGCGATGCCGGAGCTGAGGACCGCGCGTCCGGACGTGGCCGCGGCCGCTTCGATGGCTGCCGTGTGGTCGATCTGGCCTGTCGCGGAGAGGCTTGCGTGCGCGCGTTCCTCGCGGATCCGCTTGAGGTAGAACAGCGAGTAGTCGACGCCGACGGCCATGCCCAGCAGGAAGATCACGCTCATGGCCGCGCCGCCCGCGTCGGGGAAGATCCAGGACGCCAGGCTGTACAGGCCGACCGCCCCTGTGAAGGCGGTGAGGGCGAGCAGGATGGGTATGCCGGCGGCAAGCACGGTGCCGAAGACGACCAGGAGGATCACGAAGGTCACCGGGAGGCTGATCGCCTCGGTGCGCAGCAGGTTCTGGCCCATCGATTCGTCAACCTCGTTCGACATCGACGCGTTCCCGGTCTGCTCCACGGTCACGTCCGTGTGCGCCGCCTGCGTGGCGGCGGTCTGTTCGAGCAGGGCGGCGACGTCGTCCTCGGCGGTCTCGTTGTCCCCGCGGAGGGTGACGTCCACGAGGAGCGCGGTGCGGTCGGCGGACCAGGCGGGCTCTGCCACCGACGCGACGGCGGGGAGGGCTTCCATCCGTCGTCGCACGTCGTCCGCGGCGCGTTCCGCGGCGGACTCGTCGAGGGGGTCGCTGCTGTTGGCCGTGATGAGCACCTGCTCGGTGGGTGCGGGCATGAGCTCGCTGGAGTCGGCCATCGACTCCGCGCGCCCGGCCTCGCCGACCCAGAAGTCCTCGAGGGTGCCGGAGTTGGTGCCGACCGCGGCGCCCGCGCCGAGGCAGACCACCACGAGGAGGAGCCACCCCACCACTGCGCGCCAGGGGTGGGTGGCGCACCACCGGGCAGTGCGTACCGTGAGAGATTGTGTCCCGTTCGACATGACGGGTCCTTCCAGGTTGGACGACGATGCTGTCCCGAGCAGCGTCCCTGGTCAGGGGCTTGGTACGCACTGGTGCACACCCACGGTGCGCCGGGGGCCAGCCCCCGGCGCGAACGTCGTGCTTTCCCCCGGTCGGTGAGCCTGGCGGAGTGGTTCAGCCGTCCTCGCCGGCACCAGGCTCTCGTGCTTCGGCCGACGACGGCGGTGTCGACGGCGATGCCGACGACGCCCGTATCCGTGCCGCCTGCTTGATCAGGTGGGTGCGTTCGGCCGCGCTGGTGGCCCGGTCCGCGGCGGTCGTGTAGTGGTGGATCGCCTCGGCGTGATCGTCGGCGCGCTCGTGGAGATGGGCTGCGACGGCGTCCCACCGTTCCAGGCCCGGGTCGATGTCGCCGAGGGCGGCCAGTCCCGCGCGGGGCCCGTCGACCTGTCCGACGGCGACGGCCCGGTTGAGCGCGACGACCGGGTTGTCCGGTGAGCCGGGTCAGCTCGTCGTACCACTCCAAGATCTGCGACCAGTCGGTCTCCTCGGCCGAGGCGGCGTCGTCGTGCAGGGCGGCGATGGCGGCCTGCGCCTGGTACTCGCCGAGCCGCTCGCGGGCCAGGGCGACCTGCAGGACGTCGACGCCCTCGGCGATCATCGGGGCGTCCCATCGGGAGCGGTCCTGCTGGTCCAGCGGAATCAGCTCGCCCGAGGCGGCGTAGCGGGCGTCCCGGCGGGCATGGTGGAGCAGCATCAGGGCGAGCAGGCCGGCGATCTCGGGGTCTGCCGTGCTGACCGCGTCCGTGGAGGTCGCGGCGACAAGCTGGCGGGTCAGGCGGATCGCCTCGGCGGCGAGCGAGATCTCGCCGGTGAACCCCTCGTTGAAGATCAGGTACAGCACGTGGAGCACGGCCCTGACGTCGCCGGGCGTGTCGAACCGTTCGCCGCTGATCGTGCGCTTGGCGCGGGAGATCCGCTGCGCCATCGTCGCCTCGGGGACCAGGAACGCGCGCGCGATCTGCGCGGTGGTGAGCCCGCCGACAGCGCGCAGCGTCAGCGCGATCGCCGACGCCGGGCTCAGCGCCGGATGGCAGCAGCGGCTCAGCAGGAGCAGCGTGTCGTCCGACTGCTCGGTAGGCCCCTGTGCGGGTTCGTCGTGGACCCGTTCCTCTCGCCGCCGTCGGGCAGCCTCGGAACGCTGGGCGTCGATCAGCTTGCGGCCGGCGACCCGCAGGAGCCACGCCTTCGGGTCGTCGGGAGGATCGTCGGGCCAGTGGCGGACCGCCTCGATGAGGGCCTCCTGCACGGCGTCCTCGGCCGTCGCGAAGTCTGCTCCGCGACGGACGAGGACGCCCAGGACCTGCGGCGCCAGCGTCCGCATCAGGTCGTTCACCCGGTCTTCGTGCACGCTGCCGTCCTGACCTACTCGGCCGTGGCCTGCAGCTCGGCGAAGAACGGCCGCACCTCGAGCCACTCGTAGATCGGGCGCCCACCCTGGCCGGGCGCCGCGGAGAGCTCTGCGGCGGCCTCGTAGGCCCGCTCCTGGGACTCGACGTCGATGATCATGTAGCCCGCGATCAGGTCCTTGGTCTCCGCGAACGGCCCGTCCGTCACCGGCGGCCGGCCCTCGCCGTCGTACCGGACGAACGTGCCCTCCGGCTGGAGCGCGCCCTCACTGACGAACTCACCGCTCTCCGTCAGCTTCTCGGCGAACCGACTCATGTAGTCGATGTGCGCCGTGATCTCCTCCGGCGTCCACTGGTCCATCATCACCTCGGTGCCGGGCACGGGCTTCGGACCGCTGTGCCGGTAGTGCTTGAGCAGCAGGTACTTCGCCATGATTTGCTCCCTGGTTCGACGGCCTCACACGAGGCCCTGAGTCATGGACGCCGTTCGCGCCCTCGACCCTAGGACGGAGCCGCTTCGCTCGTCTCGACATCAGGATTGCGGATACGCACAAGAACTTCTGCGGAAGATCGCCGCGCCGCCCCGAGAGCCCGGTCAGCCCGCGGCTCGGGCCCGGGCGGCACCGATCTCGGTGACGTCGGGCGAGACGTGCGGCGAGACGCTCGCAGCGCTGCCCGGGACAGCTCCCGGCACGACGGCGGACGCGTGGAACGCCGCGCCCATCGTGTCGCCCAGCGCGTCGAGGTCGTCCTCGAACAGTCCCGCGTACGTGGACAGCGTCAGCACAGGCGACTCGTGCCCGAGCATGCGCTGCACGGCCTTGACCGTGGCCCCGCCCGAGATGGCCAGGGACGCAGCGGTGTGGCGCAGGTCGTGCAGGGTGAGCGTGTCGAAGTCCTGAGCGCCCGGCCCGATGGTGGTCCCCGACACGGCAGCCAGCAGCCGGGTGCGGCTCACCTTCTCGCCGCGGGTCATGGCTTCAGCTCTGGCAGTCCCGGCAGCGCGAGCCCCGGCAGCGTGCCCGCCCCGGCGCACCCGGTCGGCGGCGGCCACCAGCGCCCAGGTCTCCGGGCCGCAGACGCCCGTGGGCTCCAGCCCCGCCGTGGACTGGAGACGGCGGACCGCGGCGACCACCCCGTCGTCGTACAGGCCGGAGACCCGCAGGCTCATGGCCTCGCGCAGCGTGCGGACCGCGCGCCCGGCCGCCCGGACGGCGGGCCGGAACGCCGACCGGTCGAAGCTCTCCCGACGCAGCGGACCGCCGCGCGTCCCGGTGAACAGCAGGTCGGCGGGCGCCCGCCCGGCGGCCTGCGCCGCGACGGCTTCGGTGAGGGTAGCGGGCAGGGGAACCTCGCGGCGCGCGTGGGTCTTGGTGTCGCCCAGCAGTAGGGTCCCGTCGTCGAGGCGCGTGTAGGCCTTGGTGACGTGCACCCGGCGGCGCAGGGGATCGACGTCGGCAACCGTGAGCGCGCTGACCTCGCCCCAGCGCAGGCCGGTCAGGGCGGTGAGCAGGATGAGCGCGCGCGTCTGCGGGGACGTGGTCGCGTCCGCCACGCGGCGCAGCTGTTCGTGCGAGAGATAGCGGTGCGGCTTGGTCTTCGGCGCACGCGGCAGGGCAGGCACCTTGCCCGACGGCGTCCGCGCGGGGTTGCTGCGCAGGCGACGCGCGTCGACGGCGGCGTCCAGCAGGGCGACCACGAGCCGTGCCGCGTCACGTCGCCGGGCGGGCGAAGCCGTCTCGCCGGTGGTGGGGGAGGTCATGGTGGCGGCCCAGCGGGCGACGTCCTCGTGGGTGACCTGCCGCAGCGGCCGGTCGCCGAAGGTGGGGGCGACCAGGGAGCGGAAGCGTTCGCGCTCGCCCTCGATGGTCCGGGGCGCGCGGTCGACACGCGCCTCCTGCCAGACGGCGAACCACTCGGCGACGGTGACCCTGCTGGATGCCGGGTCGACCCACTCGGCGTGCTTGCCGGCCTCCTCCTGGCGCCGGGCCTCGGCGAGCGCCTCGCGCTTGGCGGTGAAGCGGCGGGTGCTGCGCAGGCGCCCGTCGACCCGGAACCGCCCGACGTAGCCGGTGCGGCCCTCGGAGTCGGTGCGCTGCTCGGTGTACGCCACGATGCGAGGGTATCCGCCCTGATAACGCAGGTCAGGGAGCGACGCCGGTGTCGCGGCATCTCGGCCCGGCTCAGATCGCGCGGGCCTGGCCGGTCAGCGCGTTCCAGCCGATGCGACCGCCGAAGGCCAGCAGCACAACGCCGGTCACCCGGTCGGTGACCCGTGCGATCGTGCGCCCGGAGAACCAGCGCTTCGCGAGGCCGGCGGCGCTGATCAGGAGGGCGAGCCAGGCGAACCCGAGGACGTCGTGCTCGACCGCCAGGAGCAGACCCATGAGGAGGTGCGGGACGTCGTCGGGCAGGAGCTGGGGGATGGTCGCGAGGTAGAAGACGCCGACCTTCGGGTTCAGGAGGTTCGTCGTGGCGCCGATCGTGAACGAGCGCCAGGGAGAGCGGGTGGTGGCGGTGACCTGGGCTTCGCCGGACGGACCGGCCGCGCCGCCGTCGGGCAGCGCGCCGTAGCGCCCGGCGCGGAAGCTGGACCACAGCATCTGGCCGCCGAGCCACGCGAGGTAGGCGGCGCCGGCCAGGGTGAGCACGCGGTAGGCGGTCGCGGAGGCGGCGAGAACAGCCGTCGCGCCGACGGCGGCGGCAACTCCCCAGGCCAGGGCGCCCGTGTTGATGCCGAGTACCGTCGCGTAGGCGTGCTTGCGCCCGCTCACGACGGCGGTGCGCAGCACGAGCGCGCTGTCCAGGCCCGGCATGATCGTCAGGGGGATCGCGACAACCGCGAACAGGAGCATCGCCTCGGGCACGGTCATGTGCGCGAGGTTACCTGTGCTCGGACCGGTGCCCCGCCCGCCGCGTACCAACCGGTAGTTTGGAGCCATGCGCGTTCTCGTCTCCGGTGGGGCCGGCTACATCGGCTCACACACGGTCCTCGCCCTGGTAGCCGCCGGTCACGACGTCATAGTGGTCGACGACTTCTCCAACTCGAAGCCCTCGGTACACGGCTCGCCTGGAGGCACTCGCGGGCCGCGAGATCCCGTTCCACGCGTTCAACCTGACCGACGTCGACAAGACCGAGCGCTGTTCGCGCACGAGCGGATCGACGCCGTTATCCATTTCGCCGGGTTCAAGGCGGTGGGAGAGTCGGTGATCAAGCCGCTGGAGTACTACCGCAACAACCTCGACTCCACGTTCGCCCTGGCCACCTCGATGATGAAGTACGGGGTGACGAAGCTGGTGTTCTCGTCGTCGGCCACGGTGTACGGGGAGAAGGCTCCCGTGCCGTACACGGAGGACTACGAGTACCTGTCCTCCTCGTCGCCGTACGGGCAGACCAAGGTGATGATCGAGCGCGTCCTGTCGGACATCGCGCAGATCTCCGAGGGCTGGAAGGTCGCCCTGCTGCGCTACTTCAACCCGGTCGGGGCGCACGAGAGCGGCGACATCGGCGAGGACCCGCAAGGCATCCCGAACAACCTGATGCCGTTCATCGCGCAGGTCGCCGTCGGGCGCCGCGACAAGCTCACCGTGTTCGGGAACGACTACCCGACCGCCGACGGCACCGCTGAGCGGGACTACCTGCACGTCACCGACCTCGCCGCCGGGCACGTCGCTGCCCTGGAGCACCTGGACGACATGACGGAGCCGGCGCGTGCCTTCAACCTCGGCACCGGGACCGGGACCTCGGTGCTGGAGCTGCTCAAGGCCTTCGAGCGGGCGGTCGGCCGCGAGCTGCCGTACGAGATCGGTCCGCGCCGGGCCGGCGACCTGCCCGCGTTCTGGGCCGACCCGACCCGCGCCAACACCGAGCTCGGCTGGCGGGCGACCAAGACGATCGACGACATGTGCGCCGACACCTGGCGCTGGCAGTCCCAGAACCCGAAGGGCTTCCCGGAGGGCTGAGGCCGACGATCCGGACGCGCCGTACGTAGTGCCTAAGAGATCGCGCGGGTAGGTGGCTGGTGGGGCTGATGTGACGCAGGCACCGGGGTCCGGTTTGATGTGGATTGCCTAGATCTACATCTGAACACGGAGTCCCGGTGCCTGCGGTAGAAGCATGGGCGATCGACCCCTTGTGGGTCCAGTTCGCTGCCCTGATCCCCGAGCGTCACGACACGCATCCACTGGGATGTCACAACCCGCGGATCGCGGACCGGGTGGTGTTCGACAAGCTCGTCGCAAAGCTCGTGTTCGGCGGCTCCTACCGCAAGCACGCCGACCTCACGTGCTCGGCGACCACGATGCGCGCCCGCCGTGACGAGTGGATCGCCGCCGGGGCGTTCGCCGCGCTGGAGCAGATCGTGCTGGAGTCCTACGACCAGATCGTCGGGCTGGACCTGTCCGACATCACCGTCGACGGGCAGATCGTCAAGGCGCCGGCCGGCGGCGAGATCGCCGGGAAGTCCCCGGTAGACCGCGGGAAGCTGGGCATCAAGTACTCGCGCCTGACCGAGGCCAGGGGCATCCCGCTGGGCCACGTCGTGGCCGGCGCGAACCGGCACGACTCACCGTTGCTACGCCCGACCTGGAACGACTGTGCCGGTTTGGGTACCGGCTGCCCGAGACCATGACCATCCACCTGGACGCCGGCTACGACTCAGGCAAGACCCGCGATCTGCTGGCCGAGCTCGGCCTGGAAAGTCACATCCAGCCCAAGGGCGTCGTCGTCCCGATCAACCACACCAAACGCTGGGTCGTGGAACGCACCAACTCCTGGATCAGCCGCGGGTTCAACCTCCTGCTGGTCTGCACCGAACGCCGCCCACCCGTGATCGAGGCATTCCTCGCCCTGGCAGCGCGATCATCACCATCCGCCGACTGATCCGCCAGGCCTGGACCACCCAACCGCTGGGCACCACAGACCACCCCGACGCCCCTGATCCGGACGCGCCGTAGTGCCTAAGCCGTGGTGCCTAACCCTGGTGGCCGGCCCGGCCCGGTGGCGTGAACCTCACACCACTGGGTTGCCGATGGGCGGCGTCTCCAGCCGGTCGAAGTCGAGCTGGGGCACGTCGTCCTCGGCATCCGGGCCGCGGGCCGGCCGGGTGACGGGCCTGGAATCGTGCCGGGGAGCGGCCTCGGGCGTCGTCGGCGGCTCCTCGCGCACTGTCTGGCGCACCGTCCGGTCCACCGGCCCGGCGTGTGCCTCCTCGAAGGCCCGCACGATCGACCAGGGCAGCCGGATGTAGCCCTCGACGTCGAACCCGTTGGCTATGGCCCAGGCGCGCATCTGCGCCGGGGTCGCCTTGTGGCGGCCGTCGGTGGGCGTCTTGGCCCCCGACTCGTCGACCAGCTTGGGAAACTCGACCGGCGTCGCCTCGACGATCGGCTCGATCACGGCGTCCCGCGGGCAGCCGATGGTGTCCGCCACGCGCCACAGCTCCTGCCGGGCCTCCAGGTGGTAGCGGTCGGCCTCGATCGCCTGGTGCACGAGCGCGTCGAAGAACTGACCGCGGGCGGTGGACGCGGCCTCGGGGGTGAGCCGATAGAGCGGCTCGACCTCGGCCAGCCCTACGGTCGTCTCGGGCGTCAGCCGGCCGTCGTGGAGCGTCTCCGCGATGAGTGTCAGGTAGCCGTGGGTGCGCACGTCCGCGACGGCGGACACCGCGTCGGCCAGCGGCTGCCCTGCGAGGGTCGTCAGGATCCCGGGGCCGCGGCGGCCAGGCCACGGGCGCGGGGCGTCGGGCGTCCGGCTCGGCCCCTCGGGCCACGGGTAGACCCACGCGCGGAGCGTGACCTGCAGGAGCTCCGGCAGGTCGGGGACCCCGTTCGCGCTCTCCACGAACCGTGCCAGCAGGCCGGCCACCGCACGAGCCTCGCCCAGGGGGCTGGAGCTCAGCCGGCCGCCCTCGAAGGGCACACCGGCGGCGGTGCAGCAGTCCGAGAGGCGGCGGTGCACCAGGCCGGGCAGGTAGTGGTAGCTCGCGTCGATGATCGTCAGCTGGGCGAGCGTGGGCAGCTCCCAGCCCAGATGGGACAGTTCTGCCCGCAGCACCTCGATGCCGAGCCGGCCGTTGTGCGTCACGATCGCCATCTGCGAGAGCCGCTCACGGAGGGTGGAGGCGACGTCCGCCAGCGCGATCCAAGCGCCGTCGGGGTGCAGGACCGCCGACCACTCGTCGACGACGCCCCCTCGCTCGTCGGTGCGTACGACGGCTATCTCCCGCAGGCGCGCACCATCCAGCTGGATACCGGTGATCCGGGTAGACACCGCTGCGTACGCGGGCTTGCCCACGCGTTCGTCCCTCGCCATGCGCGTCCTTTCTCGACAGCCGTGCCGCCAGTGGCGCTACGACGCGCCACAGCGTGCCATCGGCGCGAGAGTCCTGAAAGTGGAGATCGTACGAATATGTCGGATTCTGTGAAAATCACTACCAAAGATAGCGGACCACCCCCCGATTATTAACACTTGCGGAGGGTGTTTGGCCACAGTCCGGGGTAGGTCAAAAGAGGAGGTCACGGTGTTGTCGAAGCTCTCGATCATGGACTGGCGCGCCATCGCGGCGCTTGCGTTCGCTCTTCCGTACGTCGCGCTGGTCCTCTCCGGGGAACGGTTCGGGTGGCTTCAACCGTCGGCGTCCGATGCTCTGACCAGCCCAATCACCATTGTGACACTCGGCTGCCTGCTTGCGGGAGCCGGCCTCGCGCTCACGCCCGTGCTGCAGGGTGGGACCTACCCGATCCTGAACATCCTCGTCGGCGGAGCCATGCTGATCGGATTCGCCTGGGCCGTGCTCGTGCTCGCCCAGGCCAAGTACGGGTGCGACCCGATGAACGTGTTGCCCGGCTGCGGGTGATCTTTGGAAAGTTAGGATCCTGACCGTATCGCGGGCGATTTCTCGTGCCGTCGCGGCGTGGTCGCGACACAATGCGAGCGTGTTCCAGCGTCCCGCCAACCACCGCGTCTCGAGCCGCGAGCTCGTCGCCCTCGGCACCGCCAGCCAGGTGCCCACGAGGACCCGCAACCACAACGGCTACGTGCTGTTCTGGGACGACGAGGTCATCCTGTTCGACCCGGGCGAGGGGTCCCAGCGCCAGATGCTGCACGCGGGGATCTCCGCGACGGCCCTGACCAGGATCGCGATCACGCACCTGCACGGGGACCACAGCCTCGGCCTGGCCGGCGTCGTGCAGCGGATCAGCCTCGACGCCGTGCCGCAGACCGTGCCGGTGACGTTCCCGGCGTCGGGCCGCCGATGGATCGAGGCACTCTGCGACGCCACCGCCTACTACCACCAGGAGCGCCTTGCCCTGCAGGGGTTGTCCCGCGACGGCGTCGTGCCCCGCGTGCCCGGCGAGCTGCACGGCCCGACGACGCTGCGGGCTGCCCGGCTGGACCACTCGCTGGAGGCGTACGGGTACCGGCTCGACGAGCCGGACGGACGGCGCATGGACCCGGACCGGCTTGCCGCCGCGGACGTCTCCGGGCCCGACGTCGGCCGGCTCGCCAAGGAGGGAACGCTCCGGACCCAGCACGGCACGGTGCGGCTCGAGGACGTCAGCGAGCCACGCCCGGGGCAGTCGTTCGCGTTCGTCATGGACACCCGGATGTGCGACGCCGTGTGGAGCCTCGCCGACGGCGTCGACCTGCTCGTCATCGAGTCCACCTTCCTGGACCGCGACCGCAACCTCGCGCGCGACCACGGGCACCTGACCGCCCTGCAGGCCGCGACCGTGGCGGCGCAATGCGGCGTGCGCAGCCTCGTGCTGACCCACTTCTCGCAGCGGTACACCGACCCGACGGAGTTCGAGAAGGAGGCCCGCACGGTTTTCGACGGCGAGCTCACGGTGGCGGCCGACCTGGACCGGGTGCCGGTGCCGCGGCGGAGGTGAGGTACCGGGCGGGGCAATCGGTGGCACTGATGGTGCGAGTGGTCCAGGCTGGTGGCGAAAGCCGGGGCAGGTCTCCCGGTTAATAGTTCGGCCGCGGCCCTTTCAGTTTTCACTGAGGGGGCCGTCAGGCATTTCTGGGGCAGGTTCGGGCATGTCCGCGATGACCGTCGACACCACCTGGTGGGACACCAACCACTGCTCGCCCGCTGGGTCGACCGCCTGGACCTGAGCGCTTCCAAGGCTCCCAGAGATGCTCGCGTTTGGCATGTTTTGCCAACGGTTGTTGCTTATACGCAACGGCATCCGGCAGCCCTTGACCTTGCCCCTGGGGTAAGCACCAGCCTCCTGCACATCGGCGACCCTCGCCGGAGACGAGGATGGCCACGTGGAGCACCTGAGCATTGGTGAGTTCGCCCGCACGTCCGGCCTGACGCCGAAGGCGTTGCGCCTGTACGACGAGCTCGGCCTGCTCACGCCCACTCGCGTGGACCCGTTCAACGGGTATCGCTGGTATGCGCCCGAGCAGCTCGACCGGGCGCGCCTGGTCGCGAGGCTGCGCCTGATCGGGATGCCGCTCGCGCGGATCCGGACGTCGCCGTCCTGACACCGGGCGCCGCCGCCGTGGAGATCGCGGCCTTCTGGCGACAGGCCGAAGCCGACACGACCTCACGGCGCGCCTCGTGGCCTCCCTCGTCGAAGACCTGCGTACGAAGGAGACCACCATGGACACCACCGGCCCCGCACTCACCACCCGCAGCGCCTGGCGGCTCGGGCAGGGCACGCGCACAGCCCAGCAGGACGCGCTCTACGCCGGGAGCTCCTTGTTCGTCGTCGCGGACGGGTTCGGACCGCACAAGAGCGCCGTCCCGGCCGACCTGGCCATCAGTGCCTTCGTGGCCATCGACGCACCCTGGGACGCCGGCGACGGCGACCCGTCCGCCGCGCTTCTCGCAGCTGTCGCCGAGGCCGAGCGCACGATCACCGCCGAGTCCTCGGCGCTGGCTGACCCGAACCACTTCGGCACGACCCTCACCGCCGCTCTGCTGGTGGGCTCGACTCTGCTCAGCGCCCACATCGGCGACTCGCGGCTGTGGCTGGTGCGGGACGGCCGGGCCGAGCAGCTCACCCGGGACCACACGGTCGTCGCCGCGCTGATCGAGGAGGGCCGGCTCACCGAGGACGAGGCGCGCGCGCACGAGGACCGCAGTCTGCTCAACCGCGCGATCGTCCCGGCCGGGACCAGGGGACACACGGACACGAGCCCCGACCTCGCCACCACCGCCGTCCACCCCGGTGACCGCCTCGTCCTCACCGGCGACGGCGTCCATGCGGTTCTGGATCCTGACCACCTCGCGGCCCTCATGGTGCGCGGAAGGCGACCCGGGCGACGTCGGACAGGCGATCGCCGACGCGGTCGAGGCGGCAGGTGCACCCGACAACTACGCGCTGGTGGTCGTGGACCTGGCGGCTTGAGGGTCAGCCTTCGGCGTCCAGGGGCAGTTCTCCCCGTTGACCTGCCCCTGGACCCGAACCACGATGCCGCCCATGAGCAACGTGGTGAACCTCCAGACCTGGGACGGTGCGGTCAACCTCCGCGATCTCGGCGGGCTCCCGCTCGACGACGGCGCAAGCACCGCGCCCCGGACGCATCTGGCGCTCCGGCGCGCCCGAGCCGATCACCCCGACCGGCTGGGCGGAGGCGCTCGACGCCGGGCTCACCACCGTCGTCGACCTGCGCAACCCCGCCGAGATCAAGCAGGCCCGCGACCGTCATGCCCGACGCCGCACGCCCCCGCGAGATCGTCACCCGCAACACCCCGACCGAGGACCCGGGCGACCCGCACTTCCTGGAGACCTGCGGGCCCTGGCTCGACCATCCGCGTTCCTACGCACCCAACATCGCGATGTACCCGCACCTGTTCGCCGGCGTCTTCCGGGCGATCGCCGACGCTCCCGGCCCCGTGCTGGTGCACTGTGCCGCCGGCCGCGACCGCACCGGGATGATCACTGCGATGCTGCTGTCCCTGACCGGCGTCGAGCACCAGGCGATCGCCGAGGACTACGAGCGCGCGTTCCGCGGCACCACGCACCGCGGCGGTGGCGTCGTCCTACGACGTCGAACGGGGCGCCTGGGTCCAGCACCGGAGCGAGACCTGGACGGCCCAGCAGCTGGACGAGCGCGTCGGCGAGCGCCGTGCGGCGCTCCTGGAGTGGCTCGCGGACCTGGACCCGATCGCCTACCTGCGGTACGTCGGGCTCGACGAGCAGCGCATCAAGGGCCTGCGGGCGCGGCTTCGGTAGCCGATTTGCCCGGTCTACCGCTCGGCCGATCGCTCGGCCGGTCGCTCGGCGGGCGGCCTCCGGCAGCTCCAGGGTCATGAACACGCTGTGCGGGTCGCCGGGTAGTTCCCGAACGGACCGCACTCCACGAACCCGTGCCGTGCGTACAGGCGGCGCGCCGGGGCGAAGTAGTCCTGCGCCCCTGTCTCCAGGCTCACTCGCGAGTACTCGCGCCGCCTCGCCTCGGCCAGGACCGTCTCCAGAACAGCCGACGCCACACCCCGGCCGCGGGCGACGGTGGCGGTGCGCATGGACTTGATCTCGCCGTGGCGCGTCTCTTCGGGCCGGGGAAGCTCGCTCAGCGCGCCGCACCCGAGCAGCGTGCCGTCGTCGTCCCGCGCGGTCCAGAAGGTGATCGACGGCGCGAGCAGCGCCGAGTGGTCGAGTGCGTGCACGCTCTCGGGCGGGGACGTGGCGAACATGTCGGTCAGGTGCTCGTCGAGGAGCCGGCGGACGTCGTCACGAGAGGGGGAGTCGGGGGCGATGTTCACGGCACCATCTTCTGCGGACGGGACGGGCTGCACCGTCCGCATCGCGGGCCCGTGTGGCGCACGTCACGCCGCAGGGGTAGGAATCTCCTCGTGTGCGGACCGCCGCGCGCTGCAGACCGGCCCGGCACGGACCGGAAACCGAGGAGAACCACGATGTCGCTGCCCAGCCCGAGCTACACCATCACCCTGCGCGTGGAGGTGGCCGCGTCGCAGCGGGCCACGAGCACGGTGGTAGCCGCGGTAGCCGACGCCGGAGGTGCGGTCATGGGCGTGGACATCGCGCACTCGACGTCGCACGGCCTGGTCGTGGACGTCACGTGCGACACGATCGACGCGGAGCACGGGGAGCGCGTCGTGGCGGCGGTGAACGCGGTCGAGGGCGCGGACGTGCTCAAGTCGAGCGACTCGACGTTCCTGATGCACCTGGGCGGCAAGATCGAGGTCACGAACAAGGTGCCGCTCAAGACGCGCCGGGACCTGTCGCGTGCGTACACGCCGGGTGTGGCGCGCGTGTGCCTGGCCATCGCGGAGCACCCCGAGGACGCCCGCCGTCTGACGATCAAGCGCAACACGGTCGCCGTGGTCACGGACGGCACGGCGGTGCTCGGCCTGGGCGACATCGGCCCGGCCGCTGCGCTGCCCGTCATGGAGGGCAAGGCGGCGCTGTTCAAGGAGTTCGGCGGGGTCGACGCGTGGCCGGTGTGCCTCGACACCAAGGACACCGAGGAGATCATCCGCATCGTCAAGGCGATCGCGCCCGTGTACGGGGGCGTGAACCTGGAGGACATCGCGGCGCCGCGCTGCTTCGAGATCGAGGCACGGCTGCGCGAGGAGCTGGACATCCCCGTCTTCCACGACGACCAGCACGGCACGGCGATCGTGGTGCTGGCGGCGCTGGTCAACGCGCTCAAGGTGGTCGACAAGAAGCTCGAGGACGTGCGGATCGTCGTGTCCGGCGTCGGCGCGGCGGGCAACGCGATCATCCGGCTGCTCAAGGCGCAGGGCGCGCGGCACATCGTGGCGTTCGGGCGCGACGGCGCCCTGCACCCCGGGGTGGTGACCGAGGACCCGCACCGGCGCTGGATCGTGGACAACACGAACGTGGACGGGTTCGCGGGCACGCTCCAGGAGGGCCTCAAGGGCGCCGACGTGTTCGTCGGGGTCTCGGCGGGCGGCATCCTGTCGGGCGCGGACGTGGCGCAGATGGCCGACGACGCCGTCGTGTTCGCCCTGGCCAACCCGACGCCGGAGGTGGACCCGCTGGAGGCTGCCGAGACGGCCGCCGTGGTGGCCACCGGGCGCAGCGACTACCCGAACCAGATCAACAACGTGCTGGCCTTCCCCGGCCTGTTCCGGGGCCTGCTCGACACGGGCGCCACCGACATCACCACGGAGCTGCTGCGGGTGGCCGCGGTGGCGATCGCGGAGGTGGTCGCGCCGGACGAGCTGAACAGCGCCTACATCATCCCGGGCGTGTTCGACCACCGGGTCGCCGACGCCGTCGCGGACGCGGTACGCAAGCAGGCGTGAGGCCGCCGGTCGCGGCCGCGCACTCCCTGCCAGCCGTTTCGTAACTGCTTCGACAGGGCCTCTTGACCGGTACAGAGATCCGGAGTTACTGTACCGGTCAAGAAGCCTATTGGGAGGTGGCTACGATGCATGAGTACGCCGGCGGGAACCTTGCGCTACGGCGCGCGATCGCCGAGATGAACAGCGCTCGCCCGCACGCTCCGGTCGTGGACGATCCACCCGGCCGACGTCGCCCACGCCGCCGTGCAGCCCGCTCGCACCTCTGGTCGCGGGCGGCGCTGGCGGCGACGCTGCGCGCGGTGGCGGCTCGGCTCGACCCGCCGTGCGCGACGCCGCAGACCGTGCCGCGCACAGCGGCGCGTGCCGGCGGGGGAGCGGCTTGAGCGATACTGGCCTGGACATGGCCAAGGTGACACTGCAGTCCGTCGCGGACGAGGTAGGCGTGAGCCGGATGACGGTCTCGAACGCTTTCTCGCGCCCCGACCAGCTGTCCAAGGACCTGCGGGAACGGATTCTCGCGACCGCGGAGAAGCTCGGGTACAGCGGGCCCGATCCGGCTGCGCGGGCGCTGGCGCGCGGGCGCACGGGTTCCGTCGGGCTCCTGCTGAACGGCCCGCTCAGCGAGGCGTTCGAGGACGACGTGTCGGCGGAGTTCGTGGCCGCCGTCGCCGACGAGCTGACCCGCCGCGGGCTGGCGCTGACGGTCCTGACGCCGCCGCAGGGTGACGGGTTCCTGCCCGCACGCGACGTCGCCGTCGACGGCGCCCTGGTCTACACCTGCGACCCGGCCTCGGCGGGGGTCGCGTGGCTCGGCCGGCGCAAGCTGCCCGTCGTCGCCGTCGACCAGGACCTGGGCCGGAGCGTCACGACCATCGGTGTCGACGACCTCGCCGGCGCCCGGGCCGGGGCGCAGCACCTGCTCGATCTCGGCCACCGCCGGATCGGGGTTCTCGCGCTGACCGAGCAGTTCGCCCTCGACCCGCCCAACCGGGACCGCCTCCTCGGGTGGCGGGAGACCCTGGCGGAGTACGGCGTGGAGCCGGTGGTCGCGCGGACGACGCTCCTGCCCCGGTCGGCGGCCCTCGCCGCGGCCACGGAGCTGCTGGAGTCGTCCGACGTCACGGCGGTGCTGTGCTTCGACGACGTGTTCGCCCGTGCCGTGATCACGGCGGCCACCGCGTTGGGGCGGTCGGTGCCGGATGACCTGTCAGTCGTCGGCTACGACGACAGCCGTGTTGCCACGGCGAGCGTTCCCGCGCTGACCACCGTGCGGCAGGACGTCACCACCAAGGGGCACCTGGCGGCGGGGGCTCTGGCAGATCTGCTCGCCGGCCGCGCGGCATCGTCGCACACGCTGCCGACCGAGCTGGTCGTCAGGGACAGCACCGGACCGGTGCCGGCGCCCTGACCGTGCGGCTGAGTCAGCCGATGCTGCCGATCGTCGAGTTCACGATGCTGCTGACCACCGCGGCGGTGCCGAGGACGAGGACGAGCAGCGCGCTGGTGGAGGCCACCAGGGGGATCCACCAGCGGACGGGCTCGGGTTGGGCGGAGCCGTCGAAGGGGCGGTTTGGTCGAGGGGTGTTGGTGCGGTCGAGGAAGGCGTCGTTGTTGCTCACACTGATAGAGACGATCGGGAAACCGGAAACGATGCCCACGGGCCGATAACGGTTCGGGAACGGTCCTACCGTTGTGAGGCAGAGTGGGACGGGGCACACACCCCGGGGGAGTTGAGGTCAGCGTGAAGAACATCGGGTTCTTGTCCTTCGGTCACTGGACGCCGCATCCGCAGTCGGGCACACGCTCGGCGTCGGACGCCCTGCTGCAGTCGATCGACCTGGCCGTGGCCGCCGAGGAGCTGGGTGCCGACGGCGCCTACTTCCGCGTGCACCACTTCGCGCGGCAGCTCGCCTCGCCGTTCCCGCTGCTGGCGGCGATCGGCGCGCGCACGAGCCGCATCGAGATCGGTACCGGCGTGATCGACATGCGCTACGAGAACCCGCTGTACATGGCGGAGGACGCCGGGGCCGCGGACCTGATCTCGGGCGGCCGGCTGCAGCTCGGCATCAGCCGTGGGTCACCCGAGCAGGTCGTAGAGGGGTACCGGCACTTCGGGTACGAGCCGGCACCCACGGACGCCGGGGCCGCGGACCTGGCCCGGGAGCACACCGCCCGCTTCCTGGAGGTGCTCGACGGCGAGGGGTTCGCCGAGCCGAGCCCGCGCCCCATGTTCCCCAACCCGCCCGGGCTGCTGCGGATCGAGCCGCACTCCGACGGGCTGCGCCGGCGCATCTGGTGGGGCGCAGGATCGCGGGCCACCGCGGAGTGGACGGCGACCCAGGGGATGAACCTGATGTCCTCCACGCTGCTCACCGAGGACACCGGTGTGCCGTTCCACCGGCTGCAGGCCGAGCAGATCCAGCGGTTCCGTGACGCCTGGGCCGAGGCGGGGCACGAGCACGAGCCGCGTGTGTCCGTCAGCCGCAGCATCTTCCCGATCACCGACCAGCGCGACCGGCAGTACTTCGGCATGGAGGTCTTCTCCGAGGACCAGGTCGGTCACCTGGACACCGGTCCCGCGCGGTTCGGCAAGACGTACGCGGGCGAGCCCGACGAGCTCGTCGAGGACCTGCGCGGTGACGAGGCGGTCGCGGCCGCCGACACGCTCCTGCTGACCGTGCCCAACCAGCTCGGTGTCGACTACAACGCGCACGTCATCGAGAACATCCTCAAGCACGTGGCGCCGGCGCTCGGCTGGCGGTGAGCGAGGTTGCCCCCGGCCCCGTGCCGCCAGGATCGGGGCATCTCTCGGGCTGCGAATCGCGCCAGGGGCCAGGAGTGGGACAATTTAGGGCAAGGAGGAGATCAACGGTCATGGAGGGCGCCGAGATCCTGGCTCTGCTCGCGCGCACCCTGGCGCGCAAGCAGACAGCGGGCCAGCCAGCGGGGCACCTTGCGGCCCGGCTGTGCGAGGCGTGCACGGAGATCCTCGGCGGTGACGCCGGCACGCTCACGATCTCCTCGGCGACCGAACGCTTGACCGTCCGAACGGCGGAGTTTCCGTTCACGCAGTTCGAGGACCTCCAGGTCGTGCTCGGCGAAGGACCGGCCCAGCTCGCGCTCGCCGAGCAACGCGCCGTGGTCACGCACCTGAGCGAGCACGAGAAGGACACCGACTCGTTTCCCGTCTTCACCTCCATGGCGTCCGACCTGGACGGGCCGCTGACCGTGTACGCGGTGCCGATGCGACCCGGTGGCCGCATCGTCGGCGTCCTGACGGTGTACCTCCGGGACGGAGGCCTGGTGCGGTCCTTGGAGGAGGCACAGTTCCTCGCCGACGCCGCGGGCGCGGCCCTGCTCGGCGACCCCGGGACCGCCGACATCGATGCCCAGCCGTCATGGTCGCAGCGAGCCCGCGTGCACCAGGCCACCGGGCTCGTCGTCGCGCAGCTCGGGATCGCGCCCGCGGACGCTCTCGCGGTC
Source organism: uncultured Actinomycetota bacterium (assembly GCA_963850545.1). Lineage (GTDB taxonomy): Bacteria > Actinomycetota > Actinomycetes > Actinomycetales > Cellulomonadaceae > Promicromonospora. The sequence goes on from CAWKLP010000001.1 coordinate 1,229,479, forward strand.
CTGCGCGCGCACGCATTCGGCCGCGCGTCGACCCTGGAGTCGGTGGTGGCAGACGTTCTTGACCGCAGGCTGTCCTTCTCGTACGAGGAGGCAGATGCCGATGTCGATGGCATCATCTCGAAACAGCACCCACGAACCGAGGAGCCATGACACCGCGCACCCCTGCCGACACGCTCGCGCTGACCACGGCGGCGCTGCTGCACGACCACGACGTGACGGACCTGCTTTACCGCATCGTGCGCGACAGTGCCCGCTTCACCGGGTCGGACGCAGCAGGGCTCCTCGTCCGCACCGCGGGCGGCACCCTGGAGCTCCTGAGCGCGACGTCCCATGCCGCCGTCGAGCTGGAGCTGTACCAGGCCCAGGTCGACGAGGGCCCGTGCGTCGACGTCCTACGCCTGGGGGAAGCCGTCGAGGCTGTCGGCGCCGACGTGATCCGACGGCGCTGGCCGACCGTCGGCCTCGCCATCGTCGGGGCCGGTTTCGCCGCCGTGCACGCCTACCCGCTGAGCTGGCGCGACGGCGCGCTGGGCGGCATCAACCTGTTCCGTCACCGCGCGCGGGCCGACGACGCCGAGCAGGCCGCGACCGCCAGGTCCTTCGCCGACATGGCAGCGCTCGTCCTGGTCCAGCCTGAACGGCTCGAGCAGGACGACGTCGCTACCCGCCTCGCCCACGCCCTCGACGGCCGGGTCGTCATCGAGCAGGCCAAGGGCGTCCTGTCGCACCAGCTCGGCGTCGACATGGAGACGGCGTACACGGCGCTCGTCGAACTCGCGGTTCAGAACGGCATGCCCCTGTCTTCCATGGCCTTCGCCGTCGTCCACCAGGCTTACCGCCACTGACCGCGCACTAGGCGGCGCACGGCCGCCCGGACGGCGACCCGGCGGGCCGTACCGCCGTCCGGGCGGACACCAGCGTCGCCGATCGCTGCCGTGCCAGGTCGCGGACCTGCCCGAACGCATCGCACCGAGCCATCAGGTACACGGCCGACCACGGGCCGCGCGGGCCGCCGTCGGACGCCGCGAGCATCGAGCGCTGCGCCGTCCACCGTTCCCAGTGCCGGACGAACTCGTCCGGCTGCACGACGCGGCCCCGGTCAAGCTGCCCGTCGAGCGCGTCCGCCAGCGACACGTCGACCGCGACCAGCACGGGGTCCCAGCCCCGCAACCGCGCCAGCAGGCCCAGGGTCTCCCGCCGGCGTTCACGGGTGGCGGTGTCGTGCACCAGGAGCGGAGCGCCGGGGCGCGGGCCGCGCAGCACGTTCACCATGGTCGCGGCGGCGTGCAGGGTGTGCGCCGCCCAGCGGTAGGTGCCGTACGGCAGCCAGGAGGGCAGGCGTGCGGCGATCCGGCGACGGTGCAGGTCGGGGTCGAGCACGACGGCGCGGGGCACGTCGTCGGCGACGCGGCCCAGGAGGGTGCTCTTGCCGGCTCCCGGCACGCCTCCGACGACGATCATCAGCGGGCCGGGCGTCCGGTCAGGGGAGCCAGGAGCGCCTACGGCGTCGGGCACCGAGCGCAGGCGGGGGAGTAGGGCGGGTGTTGTCACGTGGTCCTCCAGACGTAGGGGGCCGGGTGAGCAGCATCGCGCGGGCCGATCCAGGATCACCGGGAGCGCCCTGAGAGGGGGCTGGACCGGGCTCACGGACCGGGGGTTCTCGGGCCAGGGAAGTCGGGTGCACAGGCGCACGCCAGGTGTCGGGGAAAGCCCTAGGCCACGGACGTCGGACAGATGCTCATTACGCCTGGTAGAACGGCATAAACGCCCACTTTTGTTCCCGATCTGGCGATTTGGGGCGACACCAACTACCTCGACTTCTTCAACCGCTGAGCCGCTCGGCCAGCTGCCGGGCCCGCCGACTGCCAGTCGCAGAACACCAGGACGTCGGCCCCGTGCCCATCACCTCGGTGCCCATCAACCCCGTGCACGACGTTCCCGGTGTGACAGTCGCCGTGGACGAACACCAGTGCCACCGACCGGAGCCGATCACCCGCGGCGGCCCGTCCCGCGAGGAGATCATCAAGCTGCGGAAGATGAGCCGACCAGAACCCGACCACCGCGTCGAGATCCGGGGCCGCGAGCGCCGCCAGCAGGTCGTCGGGGCGATCCCAGTCGCCGGCGGGCACAGGCATCGTGTGCAGGCGGGCCAGCTCACGGCCGAGCATCCGCCACTGTTCAGGCGACCAGGCGGCGACGTCGCGCTGCTCGCCGGCGTCACCAAGGCACCGGTACGTGGCAATATCACACAGGTGACCGGCAAAACCGCAGACACAGAGCACCTGCGCGACCTCGCCCTCCTGCGCCGCGTCCGCGACCGCATGGACCGCGAGTACACCCAGCCCCTGGACGTCGCGGCGCTCGCGGCCGGAGTGCACATGTCGGCCGGGCACCTGTCCCGCCAGTTCAAGGCGGCCTACGGGGAGTCGCCGTACAGCTACCTCATGACGCGGCGCATCGAGCGCGCCATGATGCTGCTTCGGCGCGGCGAGCTCAGCGTCACCGAGGTCTGCTTCGCCGTCGGCTGCTCGTCGCTGGGCACGTTCAGCACCCGTTTCACCGAGCTGGTCGGCGTGCCGCCCAGCGTCTACCGGAACGATCCGACGCTGGCGGGCGAGTCGGTCGACACCGCGGGGATCCCGGCCTGCATCGCCAAGCAGGTGACCAGACCGGTCAGGAATCGAGAAGCGCGCACCCCGAGCCGGATCTAGCGTGACTGTCATGAGCACAGACACAGGCATCACCATCCAGCAGACGTTCCTCCCGCACACTGACCCGGAGGCCTCGCTCGCCTTCTACCGCGACGCCCTCGGCTTCGACGTCCTCCTGGACGTCGGCAAGGGCACCATGCGGTGGATCACCGTCGGGCCTGACGGCCAGTCCGGCACGTCCATCGTCCTGACGCCGCCCGCCGCCGACCCGGGGGTCACCGACGTCGAGCGCCAGACCATCGCCGAGATGATGGCCAAGGGCACCTACGCCGCCGTCATCCTGGGCACCAAGGACCTCGACGGCACCTTCGAGCGGGTGCAGGCCAGCGGAGCGGAGGTCATGCAGGAGCCGATCGACCAGCCGTACGGCTTCCGGGACTGCGCCTTCCGCGACCCGGCGGGCAACACGATCCGCATCAAGCAGCTCTGACGCCCGACGGCGACGGCGATCCCCTCAGGCGCCCGCGTGCCGCGCACCGGGGTGCCCCGCTACAAGCGGTCCGCACCCAGGTGCAGCACACCGTCCGCCGAGACGACCCCGCCGCCGGTCAGCTCCACACCGTCGGGCAGCGCGCGCACCCGGATCAGGCTCCGCCGCCCCAGAGCCGTACCCTGCTCGACCTGCACGACGGCCCCCTGGTCGACGACGCCGTCCTCGACCAGACGCGCCGCCAGCGGTCCCGCCGCCGTGCCGGTCGCAGGGTCCTCCGGGATGCCCATGATCGGGTTGAAGAACCGCGCATACGGATCCGCCCCGTCCTGCAGCGCGTACACGTAGCACCCCTCCGCACCCACGGCCCGCAGCGCGTCGGCCAGCGGCCTCGGCTCGGGCACCACCCGGTCGACGACTGCCCGCGACCGCACCTCGGTCAGCAGATGCCCCGCACCCGTCGAGATCACCCGGGGCGAGCTCTCGGCAAGGTCCGCCGCTCTGATCCCGAGCGCGCCCGCCAGCCCGCCCCGGCGACCAGCGGGCAGCACCCCGCCCGCGACGGGCGCCAGCTGCGTCATCGTCACCGCGACCCCGCCGAACCCCGACGCCCCGCCCAGCCCGTGCGCCACCCGGACCCTCATCAGGTCAGCACCGATCTCCTGGACGAACGCCTCGCGCCCCGCCGGCAGCCGACCGGCGCCCGCCAGCCAGATCCACGCACCGACTATGTTGTGCCCCGCCCCGCCGACCTCCTCACCGGTCGGCGTGAACGACCGGAACCGGAAGTCCGCCCGCCCGTCGGACGGCCGCAGCACGAACGTCGTCTCCGACTGGTTGAACTCCCGCGCGATCGCCCGCATCGTCCCCTCCGGAAGGTCGTCGGCGTCCGGCACCACAGCAACCGGGTTACCCGCCAGCGGCCCCTCCGCGAAGACGTCGACCAGCACGAACGGCACCTTGCTCGCATCATTCACAGCGCAACTGTAGGGCCGCCGGAACAACCGATCAGATATCGAGAAGCGGCACTCCCGGCTCCCCGCCTAATGTGGCCGTCATGGACACACACCCCGCCGACAGCCACGACCTGATCCGGGTCCAGGGCGCTCGCGAGAACAACCTCAAGGACATCAGCCTCGACATCCCGAAGCGTCGGCTGACGGTGTTCACGGGCGTCTCCGGGTCGGGCAAGAGCTCGCTGGTGTTCGCGACGGTCGCCGCGGAGTCGCAGCGGATGATCAACGAGACGTACAGCGCGTTCGTGCAGGGTTTCATGCCGTCCCTGGACCGGCCGGAGGTGGACCAGCTGGACGGGCTGACCACCGCGATCGTCGTCGACCAGGAGCGCCTCGGGTCCAACCCCCGGTCCACCCTCGGCACGGTCACCGACACCAACGCGCTGCTGCGCATCCTGTTCAGCAGGCTCGGGCAGCCGCAGGTCGGGCCGCCCATCGCGTTCTCGTTCAACATCCCGGCACGCAAGGCGAGCGGGGTGATGACGTCCGCCACGGGTGAGAAGACGATTGTGCGGGAGCAGGTCTACCACGGCGGCATGTGCCCGCGGTGCGAGGGCCGCGGGCGGGTCTCCGACCTCGACCTGACGCAGTTCTTCGACGACTCGAAGTCGCTGAACGAGGGCGCTATCAAGATCCCGGGCTACACCGCCGACGGGTGGATGGTGGCGACCTACACCGAGTCGGGCTTCCTGGACCCGGACAAGGCGATCCGCGACTACACCGAGACGGAGCTCGCGGACTTCCTGCACAAGGAGCCCACCAAGATCAAGGCCAAGGGCATCAACCTCACCTACGAAGGCCTCGTCCCCAAGATCCGCAAGTCGACGCTGAGCAAGGACGTCGACTCGCTCCAGCCGCACATCCGGGCGTGGGTGGAGCAGGCGGTCACGTTCGTGACCTGCCCGGAGTGCGACGGCACTCGGCTGGCGGAGGCGGCACGGTCGGCCAAGATCGACGGGATCAGCATCGCCGATGCGTGCGCGATGCAGATCAGCGATCTGGCGGTCTGGGTGCGCAAGCTCGCCACCACCGATGACGGGGCGTCCGCCGGTCCGCTGCTGGCCGGTCTGCAGCACCAGCTCGACAAGTTCGCCGAGATCGGCCTGGGTTACCTCTCGCTCGACCGCCCCTCGGGCACGCTGTCCGGGGGAGAGGCGCAGCGCACCAAGCTGATCCGGCACCTCGGCTCGGCCCTGACCGACGTCACCTATGTCTTCGACGAGCCCACCATCGGGCTGCACCCGCACGACATCCAGCGCATGAACCGCCTGCTGGTCGAGCTGCGGGACAAGGGCAACACCGTGCTGGTCGTCGAGCACAAGCCGGAGGCGATCGCCATCGCCGACCACGTGGTCGACCTCGGGCCGGGCGCCGGCTCCGCGGGCGGGACCATCCAGTTCGAGGGCACGGTCGACGAGCTCCGGGAGAGCGGCACCCTCACCGGCCGCCACCTCGGATACCGCTCGAGGCTCAAGGACTCGGTGCGTCCGGGGGCCGGGGCGCTGGAGATACGCGGGGCGAGCACGCACAACCTGCGCGACGTCGACGTCGACGTGCCGCTCGGCGTGCTGACCGTCGTCACCGGTGTTGCCGGTTCGGGCAAGAGCTCCCTGATCCACGGGTCGCTCCCGGGCGGCGCGGGCGTCGTCACCGTCGACCAGGGTGCGATCAAGGGCTCGCGCCGGTCCAACCCGGCCACGTACACGGGCCTGCTTGACCCCATCCGCAAGGCGTTCGCCAAGGCCAACGGCGTCAAGCCCGCGCTGTTCAGTGCCAACTCCGAGGGCGCCTGCCCCACCTGCAAGGGGGCCGGCGTGATCTACACGGAGCTCGGCTTCATGGACACCGTGGCCACCACCTGCGAGGACTGCGGCGGCAAGAGGTTCGACGCCTCGGCCCTGGTCTACACGCTCGGCGGCGGTGAGAACGGCGGGGAGAACGGCAAGGACATCAGCGAGGTGCTCGCGATGCCGGTGGCCGAGGCGGTTGCGTTCTTCGCCAAGGGCGGCCCCGCTCCGGTTCCGGCCGCGCACAAGATCCTGGAGCGGCTGTCCGACGTCGGCCTCGGCTACCTCGGCATCGGCCAGCCGCTGACCACGCTGTCCGGGGGAGAGCGGCAGCGCCTCAAGCTGGCCGTCGAGATGGCCCGCGAGGGTGGCGTCTACGTGCTCGACGAGCCCACCACGGGCCTGCACCTGGCCGACGTCGAGAACCTGCTGGCGCTGCTCGACCGGCTCGTCGAATCGGGCAAATCAGTCATCGTCATCGAGCACCACCAGGCGGTCATGGCACATGCGGACTGGCTCATCGACCTCGGTCCGGGGGCAGGGAACGATGGCGGCCGGGTCGTCTTCGAGGGCACGCCCGCCGATCTCGTGGCCCAGGCCCGGGCGGGGAAGGCGACGCTGACGGGGGAGCACCTGGCGCAGTACGTGGGGGAGTAGGGGCTGACGGGTCAGCTCCCGGCCCGCACCAGTCCCGACTCGTAGGCGCAGACCACCATCTGCGTCCGGTCACGCAGGTCGAGCTTGTTCAGGATGCGCGACACGTGCGTCTTGACCGTCTGCTCGGCCAGGACCAGCTCGGTGGCGATCTCTGCGTTCGACTGCCCGGCGGCGACCAGCTTCATGACGTCGAGCTCGCGGTCGGTCAGCGCGGACAGCGTGGCGTCCGGCGAGCCCGGCAGGGTCGGGCGCGCCGCGTAGTCGGCGATGAGCGCCCGCGTGACCTTCGGGGACAGGAGTGCCTCGCCGGCGGCCACCACACGGACCGCGTGCGTGAGCTCCTCGGGAGGGGAGTCCTTCAGCAGGAACCCGCTGGCACCCGCGCGCAGTGCCGAGAACACGTACTCGTCGGCGTCGAACGTGGTCAGCATGATCACCTTCGGCGGAGTGCCGGGCATGCCGATGATCGTGCGGGCCGCGTCCAGCCCGTTGACCTTCGGCATCCGGATGTCCATCAGCACCACGTCGGGCTGCGTGCGGCGCACGACGTCGGAGATCCCCGCGCCGTCGTCGGCCGTGCCGACCACCGTGATCCCGTCGTGCGCGTCCAGGAGCGCCGCGAAGCCCGCACGGATCATCGACTGGTCGTCGACGATCAGCACCCGGATCGCGTGCTCGGCGACGTCGGGGGCTGGCGGCATGAGACCAAAGTAGCCGAAAGCGCCGGCCTGAGCCCGAAAGTATGACGCCGGTTCGCTCTTCCGGGTGACGCGGCGGACGTACCCGACGGCATAACCTGCTAGTGATGGACTACCCACGTGATGCGCCGCGCGTAGCCGGGCCGCTCGCAGCCGCACCCAGCCCCGGCACGCGGTTCTGGCGGCTGCGCTCCCTGACCCGGCTGGACCTCACCGCGGTCTCGATCGCCCGGCGCGAAGTCGTGTGGATGTGGACGGTGGTCTCGATCGCCGCGGTCGCTCTCGTCGCCGTCGGGTGGCCGCTGACCGCGTCCGGGTACGGCACCCACCCCGCAGCCGCCATGGCCTTCACGCTCGTGCACTGTGCCGCGCCGATCCTGGCCGTGCGCTGGCCATGGGCCGGACTCGGCGCATCCGTCCCGGCGGCCCTGGCCCTGATGGTGGTGACGGCCTCCGCCGCACCCATGTGGCCATGGCCATGGCCGGTCACGGTGCTGCTCGCGCACTGCCTGACGGTCTTTGTCCTCGCCCTGCGCCACCCGTGGTACTGGGCGGCATCCCTCTGGTCTGCAGGGGCGATGCTGACCGTCCTCGCACCCGCGGCGATCGTCGACGACGCAGGCCTGGCCGCCGTCGCCAACGGCGTCGTCCTGGTCTCCCTGAGCGGCGGCATCGCCCTGGTCGGCGTGCTCGTCCGGCTGTGGATCCTGAGCATGATCCGCATGGAGCAGGCCGAACGGCTCAGCGCCGCGGAAGCAGGCCGCCGCCGGGAGCTCGAGGAACGCAACAGGATCGCCCGGGAGCTGCACGACGTCATCGCGCACAGCATGTCGGTCATCACCGTCCAGGCCTCCACGGCGCGCTACCGCCAGCCCGGCCTCGACGAGGCGGCACAGCAGGAGTTCGAGGAGATCGCCGCCTCCTCACGACGCGCACTGGGGGAGATGCGCGGCCTGCTCGGCATCCTGCGCGGCCAGGACACCGCACCCACCGCGCCGCTGCCCGGCCTGCCCGACGTCGCCGACCTCGTCGAGTCCACCCGCGCCTCCGGCGTCGAGATCACCTACGCGGGCACCGACGCCGTCGTACCCGACGCCGTCGGGCTCACCGGCTTCCGCGTCGTCCAGGAGGCACTGAGCAACGCCCTGCGGCACGCCCCCGGTTCCTCGGTCGCCGTCACCGTCGCCGTCACCGACGACGGGCACGACCTCCGGGTCCGCGTCACCAACTCGGCCCCCGCGCGCAGCGACGAGCCCACGCCAGGCGCCCAGCTCGGCCTGGCCGGCATCCGCGAACGCGCCGCCGCCCTCGGCGGCAGGGTCGCCGCCGGCCCGACGCCGGACGGCGGCTTCGAGCTCACCGCGACCCTGCCGGTCGTCGTCCTCGACGCCGACCCACTACTCACGTAGGGGGCCAGGTTGGCTCCTGCGGGGGACGCGAAGGCGGCACATCGCTTTCTACCTTGGCCCTATGACGACGACCGACGCACCGCCACGCCCGGCCCGCCAGTCCCGCTCAGCCCGCAACAAGCAGACGAACGACTACTTCGAGCTCGCCGAACGCGCCACCGCCGCAGGCCTGATGGAGCGCCGCGTCGGCTGGTACGCCGGCCGCACCGCCGCCATCGCGGCGGGCCTGGCGCTCGCTTTCGTGCTGCTGTTCACGCTGGGAGACACCTGGTGGCAGCTCGCGGTGGCCGTCCTGTTCGGCGTCGTGTTCACCCAGGGTGCCTTCCTGGGCCACGACGCCGGGCACCTCCAGATCTTCCGCTCCGGACGACGCAACGAGTGGTTCGCACGGATCATCGCCAACCTCGTCGTCGGGCTCAGCCACGGCTGGTGGGCCCGCAAGCACAACAAGCACCACGCGAACCCCAACGTGATCGGCAAGGACGGCGACATCGCCACCGGTCCGCTCGTGTTCGTGCCGGGCGAGGAGGTCGGGCGTACCGGGTTCATGGGCTGGGTCACCCGCCGCCAGGGCTGGTTGTTCTTCCCGATGTTGGCGTTGTTCGGCCCGGTGCTCCACGCCAACGCCGTCCAGACCCTCGCCACGACGCCGGCGATCAAGCACCGCGCTGCGGAGGGCTGGCTCCTGGGCATCCGGCTCGTCGGTTTTCCGACCCTTGTCCTCCTCACACTCGGGCCTGTCCTCGGCGCGGCGTTCATGGTCGTGCAGCTCGCCGTGTTCGGTCTGCACATGGGTGCGACCTTCGCGCCGAACCACAAGGGGATGCCGCTGATCCCGAAGGACGTCAAGGTCGACTTCCTGCGCCGCCAGGTGCTCACGTCGCGCAACATCCGCGGCGGATGGTTCGTCGACGTGGCCATGGGCGGGCTCAACTACCAGATCGAGCACCACGTCTTCCCGCGGATGCCCAGCGTCAACCTGCGGTACGCGCGCCCGCTCGTGCGGGCGTTCTGCGCCGAGCACGACATCACGTACACCGAGACCGGGCTGTTCGAGTCGTACGGGATCATCGTCAACTATCTGAACCGCGTCGGGCTCGGCCACGCCGACCCGATGGACTGCCCGGTCGCCGCGCAGTACCGGTAGCCGGACGGGACCTGACCACGGCGCCGACCACGAATCCGATGTCGGTGGGGTCGATGTCGACCGTGGGTCGTCCGGGACGTGTACGACACGCAGATCGCCGAGATCCGCCAGCTCGCGCCCTACGTGCTGGACCTGCTCAGCCAGGGAGTCAAGGACGAGACGGCGGCCCGGACGCTGGGCCTCGGCGTGCGCACCTACCGGCGCCGGGTGGCCGAGCTGATGGACGCCCTGGGCGCCGAGTCGCGGTTCCAGGCCGGCGTCCGCGCGAGGGAGCTCGGCCTCGTCTGACGCCCTGACGCTCGTCCGGTACGGCGCCAGGGATCGGGTCAGCGGACGATGTCAGTGGCTGGTGCGAGACTCCTGGCGTGAGCGAACGTGCAACCGTCCCGACCGAGATCGTCCTGCGGCTGGCCGCGATCTTCGAGCGTCTCCCGGAGTGCTCGGAGAAGGACGCCTGGACCGGTATGGCCTGGCAGGTCCGGCAGGCCACGGTCGCGCACGTGTTCGGGGGAGAGGACGGCCTGATCCGGGTCAGTTTCCGTGCCGAGCCCGACGAGGTGGAGGCGTTCCAGCACCTCGGCCCGCAGTACTTCAAGGCGAGCTGGGGCAGCAACGTCGTCGGACTAGTGCTGGACGAGCGCACCGACTGGGAGGAGCTGGCCGAGCTGCTCACGGACTCGTACTGCATCCAGGCGCCGCAGAGCCTCGCGGACCAGGTGAGCCGGCCGGGCGTGCCGGACGCGGGCTGAGTAGTGTCATGACATGACGAACCGCGCGACGGTCGAGACCTGGGTCCGCGACTACGAACGGCTCTGGCGGACGGCGGGGACGGAAGGTCTCGCCGAGCTGTTCAGCGCCGACGCGTCCTACCTGACGTCACCTTGGGCAGCGCCGATCGTGGGGCTGCCCGCGCTGATGGAGTTCTGGGAGGCCGGGCGCGACGGGCCGGACGAGTCGTTCACGATGACCAGCGAGGTGCTCGCGGTGGACGGTCCGACGGCGGTCGTCCGCGTGAGCGTGGACTACGACGCTCCGGACGGTCGCTGGCGCGACCTGTGGGTCCTCAGGTTCGACGACGACGGGCGCTGTGCGGCCTTCGAGGAATGGCCGTTCGCGCCGAAGCAGCCGGACGGCCACTGACCGCGCTCTGTAGCCGATGACTCAGTAACCACGATCCCGCTCGACGGCCGATTGCGGGCGGACGCCGTCGCGGACCTGCGCGAGCGCCGCATCGAGGCTGGTCACGACGTCGGACGGCAGCGTGAGGCCCGAGACGTGCGGCGTGATCGTGACGTCCGGGCGGCACCACAGGGGCGATGCCGGGTCGAGCGGTTCTGGTTCGGCGACGTCGAGGGTCGCGTGCCGTAGCCGGCCGGCGTCGAGCGCCCCGACCAGCGTGTCCGTGCGGATCGCCGACCCTCGTCCGATGTTGAGCAGGTGCACGCGGTCGAACGCCTCGAGCAGCTGTGGGCTGATCAGGCCGGTGGTCTGCGGGGTGTGGGGGAGTGCGAGCACGAGGACGTCGGCACCCGCCCCGTCGAGCGCGGGAGCGGGTGCCTCGGCGAAGGGCAGCACGGCGTCGAAGGCGTCGTCGGGACGGCCGGTTCTGCTCAGGCCCGTGACCCGGTATCCGATCGCGGCCAGCGACCGGGCGATCGACCTTCCGATGGCGCCGGTGCCCACCACTACCGCTCTGTCGCGGTCGGGCGGCGCCGGCGGGCTCGACGGGTCCCAGGTGGCCGACGCCGAGTCGGCAAGGTAACGGGCCGTCTGCCAGCGTTCGGAAAGGACCCAGGCCAGCACGTACTCGGCGATACGCCGGGGCATCGTCCCGGTGGTGCGGGTCAGGAGCACGTCGTCCGGCAGGGCGGGAACCAGGTGCTCGACACCCGCGAAGGGGGAGTGCACCCAGGCAGCGTCCGCCGCGTACGCGGGCCTCGTCGTGATCGCGAGCGTCGCGCCGCGCTCCAGGATCTCCAGGCCGTGGGTGTGCGCCCACGCGAGGAGCGTCTCGCGCAGCCCGTGATCGACGTCGCCGCCGATGCATGCGGTCGGACGGGTGCGCAGGGTCTCGGCCAGAGTGGGCGCTGAGGGTTCGGGTGCCATCACGCCCATTGTGCCGGGGAGACGGTCCGCTTCAGTTATGTCAGCACACTAGGTCCGCGACCCGCTGCTCCGATGTGCTCGACGGGAGCCACCAGCCGGCCGGCGAGCACGCGTTCGACAGCGGCCTTCTGCGCCCGAAGCTCTCGGCCCAGGCAGGATCGTGAGGTTGGATGACTGTCGGATCCCTGGCGCACGCCGCTCAGCCTTGCACGACGTCGTGGGGCCGTCATCGGCGTACAGACGGGCCTCTGCGACGGACCGGGTTACATCCGATAATGTACATTATGTCATTACGGCGCGAGCAGCGGCTGCCCTGAGACCCGCCCCCGGGTGACGCCCGTCGTCGGACAAAGCCTCCGGGCTTCGCTTTCCATGTCACGCGATCGCCGGACTCCACGCGACTCCGAGTTCGGTCGCTTGCCCCTCGTCCCGAAGTCACGAGCCGGGCCATGCATTCGACCGAACTCGCGAGCCTCGTCGCACGAATCGAGTCACAGCACGAGTCGAGCTACACAGCAGCTCGGGGCGCGCGTCCGGCCGGTTCTCGATCCACGCCCCTACCCCGATCGCGCCACCTCAACTCATCTAAAGCATTGTGTATAGCGCAACACAACTGTCTTTCAGCACGAACCAAGATCAACACGGTAGCAGCCCGAAAATCCTGCGGCCTCTCCCCGCGCCCGAGGCATACGATCCGGAGACCATGAATCTCGCCGGAATCCTCGCCGCCTCCACGAGCACCGCGGTGCTCGTGGAGGGCGAGAGCGACCGGGCGGCGGTCGAGACGCTCGCCGCCCGGCTGGGCCTCCCCCTCGCAGACCTCGGTGTGCAGATCGTGGCGATGGGCGGGATCACCAACATCGGCCACCACCTCGTCGCCCTGGTCGATCAGGTACCAGGCGACCAGAACGTCCGGCTCGGCGGCCTGTACGACGCCGCAGAGGAGCGCTTTGTCATCAAGGGCCTCGACCGGGTCGGCCTGCGCCGGTTCGACGCGACCACTCCCCTGACCGACCTCGGCTTCTTCCGGTGCGACCGAGACCTCGAGGACGAGCTGATCCGGGCGATCGGCATCGACGGGTTCCTCGCCCTGATCGACGCCGAGGGCGAGCTGCGCAGCTTCGAGCGGCTGCGGGGCCAGCCGGCCCAGCGCGAACGCACCACGACCCAGCAGCTGCACCGGTTCATCGGCTCCAAGGGCGGGCGCAAGGAGCGCTACGGGCGCCGCCTGGCCGAGGTGCTCCCCCTGGACCGGGTGCCCGCACCGCTGGACGCGCTCCTGCACTGGGCCGCCTGAACATCGACCAGCACAACTGCGCCCAGAGGGGCCTCGACCAGGACGGTCATGCCCGCCGCGGGTCGAGCACCACCATCCCGGCGCGGGGCGCGGTGTCCATGGTGGGCACCAGGCGGGCAGCCTCCGCCATGCCGACCACCCGGTCGAGCAGGTCCTGGGGCCGCAGCGCACCGGAGGCAACGAGGTCGAGCATCTCCGGGTAGTCGGTGGCCGCCATGCCGTGGCTCCCGAGCACGTCGAGCTCCCAGGCGATGACCCGTCCCATGGGCACCCGCGGGCCGCCGTCGACGGGCGGGAACAGGCCGACCTGCACGTGCCGTCCCCGGCGGCGCAGGCTCAGGATCGCGTCGGCGCACGTCCGCTCGCTGCCGACGGCGTCCACCGCCGCGTGCGCGCCGCCGTCGGTCACCTGGTGCACGACGGCGGGAACGTCGAGGCCGTCCGCGAGCGCCGCGTCGTCTGCGAGCACGGTGTGCTCGGCGCCGGCGCGGCGCGCGGCTCCGAGCGCGCCCTGTGACCGGTCGACGGCGACGACGTGTGCCCCGCGGGCTACTGCGACCATGATGGCGCTGAGCCCGACGCCGCCTGCGCCGACGACCGCGACCCACTCCCCCGCGTGGACCTGCGCCCGTCCGGCCACGGCCCGGTAGGCGGTGGCGAAGCGGCAGCCGAGGCTTGCCGCGGACTCGAACGAGACGCCTTCGGGGATGGCGACGAGGTTGGCGTCGGCCGCGTACAGGACGACGAGCTCGGCGTAGGAGCCCCAGTGCGTGAAGCCCGGCTGGGTCTGGTCGGGGCAGACCTGCGCCTGGCCGCTGCGGCACCACTCGCAGGTGCCGCATCCGCTCACGAACGGCACGGTGACCCGGTCTCCTGCGTGCCACTTCGTGACGCCGGCGCCCACCTCCGCGATCGTGCCCGCCAGCTCGTGGCCGGGGACGTGCGGCAGGTCGGCGATGTCGGCGTCGTGCCCGGACCAGGCGTGCCAGTCGCTCAGGCACAGGCCGGTGGCGTGCACCCGCACGACCACGCCGCCGTCGGGGGCCTTCGGGTCGGGGACCTCGCGGACGTCGGTGGGGCCCTGGAACTGGTCGAAGAGAATGGCGCGCACGTGCGGATTCAACCACGCGGCACCGCGAGGCGGGACACACGGCTGTCCGAGCAGCCGCGTGTACGCAGGTTTGCGTACGCGGGTGTCGCTTCCTGACGGACGCCGGGCCTGCCTCCTGGGGGCGACGGTGGGGTCATGGACGAGACAGGTGTGAACGATACGAGCGAGCTCGTGCTGCGGACCGATGCGCTGACCAAGCGGTACGGCGACCGGGTTGCCGTGGACCGGGTCAGCATGACGGTGCGGCGTGGCGAGGTGTACGGCTTCCTGGGCCACAACGGTGCGGGCAAGACGACGACGCTGCGTATGGTGCTGGGCCTGGTGCGCCCCACTGCGGGGCGGGCGACGGTGCTGGGCCGGCCGGCGGGGCGGGCGGACGTGACGGCGCGGGTGGGTGCCCTGGTCGAGGGCCCTGGTTTCTACCCGTACCTGTCGGGCCGGGACAACCTGCGTTCCCTGGCCCGCTACCGGCACCTGCCGCGCACGGAGGTGGAGCGGGTCCTGGACCTGGTCGACCTGACCGGGCGCGGCGGCGACGCCTACAAGGGCTACTCCCTGGGCATGAAGCAGCGCCTCGGTGTGGCTGCGGCGCTGCTCGGTGACCCGGAGCTGGTGATCCTGGACGAGCCCACCAACGGTCTGGACCCGGCGGGTATGGCGGACATGCGCGAGCTGGTCGTGTCCCTGGCCCGCGGCGGCCGCACCGTGGTCCTCTCCAGCCACCTGCTGGCCGAGGTGCAGGAGATCTGCGACCGGGTCGGCATCATCGACCACGGCCGGCTGCTGCGGGAGGCGGCCGTCGCGGACCTGCGCGGCGGCATCACGGTGCGCGTGCGCGCCACCCCGCAGGACACCGCGCTCGCGGTCGCGTCCCGGCTGGCCGGCCCGGACGGCGTCCGCCCCCTGCCCGACGGCGCCCTCGGGGTGGGCCTGCCCGCCTCTGCGGCGCCCGACCTGACCCGTGCGCTCGTCGCCGCGGGGGCCGACGTGCACGAGGTGGCCCCCAGCGAACGCACCCTCGAGGAGGTGTTCTTCGAGATGACCACCGCCACGGACCCGACCAGGACCTCGGCCGGCCCATCCGCGAGCACATCCATCAGCGCATCCACCAGCATGGAGCCCGTCTCATGACCGCCGTCCTCGACAGCACCCGCGCCGAACTGCTCCGGCTGCGCAAGTGGCCCGCGGTGTGGATCACCGTCGGCGCCTGGGTAGCCCTCGCCCTGACCTTCGGGTACGTCTTCGACTACGTCTCCTACGCCACCGGCACGGAGAGCTTCGCCACCGAGGGCACGCCAGGGGCCGCCGCGCGCGACGCGCTCCTGACCGGGCTCCTGCCGCAGGGCATCCCCGACGTCCTGGTCCAGGGCATGCCGATGTTCGGCGGGGCGCTCGCCATGGTGCTGGGCGCCCTGGTCGCGGGAAACGGCTTCGGCTGGGGCACCTGGAAGACCGCGTTCACGCAGGGTCCCTCCCGGATCGCCGTCGGCGGCGGCTCCGTGACCGCGCTGGCTGCCTTCGTGGTCCTCATCGTCGCGGTCACCCTCGCCCTGTTCACCGCCGTCTCCAGCGGCATCGCCCTGGCCGAGGGCGAGGCCATCACCTGGCCGACGGCGGGCGATCTCGCCCAGGCGGTCGGCGGCGGGCTGCTCGTGCTGGAGATGTGGGCCCTGCTCGGCTACGCCGTCGGCATCATCGCCCGCGGCCCGGCGCTCGCGGTCGGGCTGGGGCTGGTCTGGGCCCTGGTCGTGGAGAACCTGCTGCGCGGTGTCGGCTCCCTGCTGGACGCTGTCGAGCAGCTGACCCACTTCCTGCCCGGCACGGCTGCCGGCTCCCTGGTCGGGTCGCTCACCGGGGCCGGCTCCGGCACGCCCGGCGTGCTCGACGTCATCCCCGGCGACCGGGCCCTGCTCACGGTCGCCGCCTACATCGTGGGCCTGACCGCGGTGGTCCTGGCCGTGATGCGCCGCCGCGACCTGGCCTGAGCCCGCCCTGCGTGTCAGACGTACGGGTCACTCTGGTGACCGGTACGTCTGACCCGTCCTGGGCGCGGTTCCGTTGCAGGTCAGCGGCACAATCCGGCATATCGGGAGTGTCAGTGGTCCCGCCTAGGGTGACGCTCATGGTCGCCCCTCCGCGCCTCGAGCGCATCACCGTCGCCGAAGCCACTCGTCGCTATCTCGCGGCCGTCGAGGTCGAGACCATCCGCGGTGTACTGTCCCCAGCCACGGCGCGCAGCTACACGCGCGACGTGACGGAGTTCGGGCGTCTGACGGGCCGCGACCGGATCCTCGACGACGTCACGGGGCCCGACGTCGACAGCGTCCTGGTGCGCTACCAGTCCGCGCCCGACGCCCGGTACACCGACCCGGACCGCAAGCCCGGCCCCGGGCGCAGCACCGCCACCGTCAACCGGTTCCGGCAGTCGGTCACCCGGTTCTTCGCGTACGCCGCCCGCGAGTGCTGGGTACAGGCCGACCCCATGCAGTGGGCGGCACCACCCGCCAAGGTGCGCGGCACCCTGCGCACCGCCCGCACGGCCCTCTCGGCGGGAGCGGCCCGCAGCCTGCTGACCACCCCGCCGTCGGACACACCGGCCCGCACCGACCAGGACCTCGCCCTGCGCGACCGGCTCGTGGTCGCGCTCCTGCTGGTCCTGGGCCCGCGCGTCTCGGAGCTCGCCCGCACCGACGTCGACGACGTCGCCCGCGAGCCCGAGCGCGCCACCTGGCGCATCCGCGGCAAGGGCGGCAACACCCGCACCGTTACCCTCTCCCCGCCCCTGGCCCGCGCCCTGGACGACTACCTCACCCACCTGCGCCCCACCCTGGCCACCAAACGCCCCCAGGACGACGACGCCCAGCGCGCCCTCCTGCTGTCCTGGCGCGGCCGGCGCATCGACACCCAGGCCATCCGCGCCCTGCTCACCCGCGCCGTGGCCCGCATGCCCGCCCCCTACCAGCGCGAGGCCACCCCGCACGCCCTGCGGCACACCACCGCCACCCTCCTGGTGGCCGACGGCTGGGACGTCAAGGTCGTCGCCGAGCTCCTCGGCCACGCCTCTATCGCCACCACCGGCGTCTACCTCGACCGCATCGAGGGCGAGCTGGCCGCCGCCATCCGCTCCCACCCGCTGGCGGCCGCCATCGAGTGAGGCCCAGCCCAACCCAGCCGCACTCGGGCGAGCTCCGAATGCGTTCCCCCGCCCGGAGGACGAGACTCGGCATAGACCCGACCGAGGAGCGCGCCGATGTGGACCATCCGATGACCTCCCTTCTCGTGACGGGTGCCGGCGGCCCCGCGGGCCGCACGCTCGGCGCGCAGCTCGCGGCCCGCGCCGCCGCGGGCGCCGACCTGACGTGGGTGGGCGTCGACATCACTCCCGTGACGGACCCCCACTTCCCGGACACCGACCACGCGCCCCGCGCCGACGCCTGGGACTACGCCACCGGCATGCGGGACCTGATCGACAAGCACGCCCCCGACCTCGTGATCCCCACCGTCCAGGACGAGCTGCCCCAGGTCGCCGTCCTCGCGGACGCGCTCGGCCGGGCCGCGCCCGGCGCTCGCGGCCTGCCGGAACCCACTGACGGCGGCCCCGGCACGCCCAGCCCCGTGGGCGTCATAGTCACCGCCGCCCCCGGCCCGGCCGCGATCGCCGCCGACAAGCTGCTCACCATGCTGGCGCTCGACCGCGCCGGGGTACTGATCCCCCGCTACGCCCTGCCAACGGACTTCCCGGGGGTGCGCGAGGCACTCGCCTGGGCCCGCGGACCGATAGTGGTCAAACCCCGCGTCTCACGCGGCGGACGCGGGGTGCGACTGATCGAGACGCCGGCGGACCTGCCCGGCCCGCCGGCCTGGGCCGGGCTCGACGCCTCGTGGATCGTCCAGTCGTTCGCCGGCGGCACCGAATACGGCCCGCAGGTGTACCGCACACCCTCCGGCGAGGCCACCGTGGTGGTCCTGGAGAAGACCGCGCTAAAAGAGGGCCGGGTAGGCAACGCCGCCGCGGTCGTGCGCCAGGCCGACGACGCCGCACCCGACGTCGAAGAGCTCGCCCGCCGGACCGTCGAAGCCCTCGGCCTGGTCGGCCCCGTCGACATGGACATCCGCCGCGACACCACGGGCGCGCCCGTCGTGCTGGAGGTCAACGGCCGGTTCGGCGCCAACTGTGCGCACGCCCCCGAGCTGCTCGACGCGGTGCTCGCCCCGTGGGCGACGCCCGAACCCTCCGCACCGCGGCGCCGCCCGGTCATCGGACCAGCCCTAGGAAGGTCGCCCACATGACACAGGTGCTCGCCGCGGTCACCCTCGTGGTCGGCATGACGATGCTCGTCGTCGGCATCGTGCGGCTGCTCATGGTCCCGTTCGCCCTCCGATACGAGATTCGCCGCCCGCGCCTACCGTCGGGCGCCCCGCCGCACTCCGGAACGTTCTTCGAACGCCAAGGACGCACCCAACCACCCTCGGTCTCGGTCATCGTGCCCGCCTACAACGAAGGCGTCGTCGTGCAGAACTGCGTGCGCTCCATCGTGCGCAGCCGCTACCCCGACTTCGAGGTGGTGTGCATCGACGACGGTTCCTCCGACGACACCTTCGCCCAGCTCGAGGCGCTCGCCGCTGAGCTACCGGGCGTGCGTGCGTACACGCAGCCCAACCGAGGCAAGGGCGCCGCGCTCAACCACGGCCTCAGGTACGCCCAGGGCGAGATCCTGGTGCTGGTCGACGCCGACGGAATGTTCGGGCCCGACACCCTCACCGAGATGGTCCGCGCCTTCACCGACGAGCGCATCGGCGCCGTGTGCGGGGACGACCGGACCCTGAACCTCGACCGCGTGCAGACCAAGTTCCTCACAGTGATAAACCATCTCGGCACCGGACTGATGCGCCGTGCACTGAGCGTGCTGCACTGCCTGCCGATCATCTCCGGCAACACCGGCGCGTACCGCCGCGACGTGCTGGAACGCACGGGGCCGCTGCGCGAGGACACCATCGGCGAAGACCTCGAGCTCACCTGGCGCGTCTACCGGGCCGGATACCGCGCCGCCTTCGCGCCACGCGCACTTGTCTACGCCGAGTACCCGTCCACCCTGCCCGAGCTCTGGAACCAGCGGGTGCGCTGGGGACGCGGTCTGCTGCAGACCATCCGCCTGCACTACGACATGACCGGCAACCCGCGCTACGGATCGTTCGGCCTGTACCTGGCATTCAACCTCATCGCACAGGTGCTAGGCCCCGTGATCCAGATCGTGGCGCTCGCGGCGTTCATAGCGCTGGCGTTCCTGAGCGACCCGACCATCGTGCCGGTCACCTTCTGGCAGGTGCTCCTGTTCCTCAGCCTACCGCTCTCGCTCGGCCTGCTCCTGTTCGCCATGCTCCTGAACCGCGCACTCGGCGACCTGCGGTACGCCTGGACCCTGCCGCTCTGGCCGTTCTTCTCGACGGTGATGAGCCTGGTCATGCTGCGCGCGGTCTGGCTGGAGCTGCGCGGTGCCGAGAGCCGGTGGAACAAGATGGATCGAAGCGGGACGGTCTCCGTCGACACAGGGCTGGGCTCGTGAACCGGCACCACCTGTCCCACGGCGGCGTCGCCGCCCTGGCCATCACGCTCGCCACGATCCTCGCCGCCTGCTCCTCGCCGCCCGCCGTGCCTTCGGTGAACCGGCAGTTGGTGCAGACGCCCGAACAGCAGTCGATCAGCTTCGGCCTCGAGGACGTGGCGAATCCGGAGCAGGACTGGGCTGCCGTCAGCCAGCGGCTCGATGAGGCGCACGTCAATATGGTGTCCCTCGCGGCAGGCCGGGTCGAGTGGGTAGCGTTCGACTGGTCCGCCCACCCCGAGGCGGTGGCGGAGCCCGGCCGGGACCACCTTGCGCATGCGATCGCGGGCACGGCACAGGGGCCCGACGGCGAGCCACGCCTCGTCGACCTCCTGATCGACGGGCTGATCCCCAGCTGGATCGAACGTGACCCTTCGGTCGCCGGCGTGGACGCGGACGGCTCGTTCGCGCAGTACACGCCGTCGGCCACCGCCATCCACGACGGTCCGGTCGGCGACCGCTTCATCGAGCTCGTGGAAGAGCTCGCCCGCCGCTACGAGCCCGACCAGATCACGTTCACGGAGCTCAAGTTCAACGACGAGACCTACGGCGCCGACGACGCCGCCCTGTACCGGAAGATGACGGGCGAGCAGGACTGGCCCCGACTTGTCGACGGGAGCATCGACGAGGAGGCACCCGAGATCGGCGCCTGGCGATCCGAGGTGCTCGCCGACTTCCTGGACCGCGCGGCCGCGGTGCTGGACGACGTCGCCGCCGAGACCGGCAAGCGGCCCGGTCTCGCGATGGACGTCCTCATCAACTGGGACGATCCCAGCGCGGGGCGGCCCGACGCCGGCCTCGGCTATTCCCAGCTCGCCCGGCCTGCCGACCGGCTGGTGTTCTGGGCCTATCTCGGCCTCGAGGAGCGGACGCCCGCCGACCTCGAGGCGGTCACCGCCACACTCATCCGCTCCGGTCTCCCGGCCGACACGTTCACCATGTCGGTGGGGCTCTGGGACGAAGGCCCCGCGGCGGACGCGGCCGCCACCGGCGGCAGCCAGGCGGCGATCTCGCCGCAGGTCATGGCCGACGCCGTGCGTGCCGCTCGCGCGCACGGCGTCACGGCGATCAACGTCACGCCGTACACCCTGATGACGGACGAGCACTGGGCCGCGCTCAACGAGGTGTGGACTCAGCTTCCGCCGACGAGCCTGCCGACGAGCCCGCCGGCAGAGTCACCGTGACCCTGGTCCCCTTGCCGGGGGTGCTGTCGACGCCCAGGGTGCCGCCGTGCGCGTCCACGATGGCCTGCGCGACCGGCAGGCCGAACCCGATACCGCGGGCCTGCCGCCCCGCGGCGCCGCGAGCGCGGTAGGGGCGCCCGACGAGCCGGCCCAGCTCGTCGGGTCCCAGGCCGGCCCCGGTGTCGACGACCTCGACCACCGCCTCCTGTGTCGTCTCGTCGGCCGGACCGACCCGCACCGTGACCGCGCCGCCGCGCGGCGTGAGCTTGATCGCGTTGTCCAGCAGGCTGGTGATCACCTGCGCCAGGAGCTCGGGGTCGCCCGACACAGGTACCGGTTCGGGCGCTACGACCGTGAGCGACAGCCCGGCTGCCCGCGCCGTCGGGCGCAGCTCGTCGCCACAGGTGCGTGACACCCAGGCCAGGTCCGCCTCCTTCCGGGTGATGCTGAGCTCCCCCGTCGCGAGCTGCGCGCTCAGCATCAGCTCGTTGATCAGGCGCAGCAGGCGCCGCCCGTTGCGCTCGATGACGGCCACGTACCCGTGCTGCTCGACGGTCAGGGAGTCCGCACCCAGGAGCTGCGCGTACCCGAGCACCGAGGTCAAGGGCGAGCGCAGCTCATGTCCGACGGTGCCGATGAGCTGGTCCTGCAGCGCCCCGGGCACGCCGGTCGTGCGGGCCCGCAGACGTCGGGCCACACCGGCCGTGCCGAGCGCGACCACGAGCGCGACCACCGGCACCACCGCCGTCCGCGGCACGAGCAGCTCGGCGACGACCTCGGGTTCTCCGAACGCGAGCGCCACCTGCACGCCCGCGGCGCCGGCGGTTGCCAGCACCACCGCGGACCAGGTCGCCTGCAGGCCGAGGCTCAGTACCGGCAGCAGGAGCAGCGCGTCGAGATGGGTCAAGGCCGCGCCCGACCCGTGGTGCAGCGCGACGAGCGCTCCCATCTGGACCAGCGGCAGCACCGACTGCCACGCGGTGCCGATGCGGTCCCACGGGACGAGCACGCCCGCGGCCTGTGCGCCCAGCGCCAGCACCAGCCCGAGCCACATCTCGAACCAGGCTGTGGTTCCGCCCCATGCCGAACGTGCCGCCAGGAGTGGCACGAGCACCCATGACATCGAGTACACGACGGTGAACGCGACCTGGCGCAGCCCTACGGCATCGGGGGCGAAGAGGCGCTCGACGAGACGGTCCACGTGGTCGAGGTGATCGTCCACGGGCGGGTGCGGTCTCGGCGTGCTCACGTGTGCCCGTGTTCTCCGGGCACACCGTGCGCGGACAGGCGTTCCGCGGCCGGTGTCAGCCGCATCATGGACCGGACGGTCTCCAGCGGTTCGGCGTACCGGCCCCCCGTGAACCGTGACCAGTAGCGCGCGGTGGCGCGCACGATGTCCTCTGCCATGTAGCCCCGGTGCGCCTGCGAGGCGAACGCGCGCAGCATCTGCAGCTTGGTGTCCAGGTGCTCGGCGATGTCCACGAACCGGTTGGGCTGGTAGTCGATGGTGGACGACGGGCTCTGGAAGCACGCCAGGTCCCCCACGTCGCGGGACGCGACCTGGACCGCCTGGTGCACCGCTCGGTGGTCCTGGTGCCGGTCGCGGTTGCTGTGCGTGTAGATCTGGTCCGGCTGGACCTCCCGGATCACTTCCTCCAGCGCGGTGATCGGGCCCGACGCCGGGTCCAGGTGCGTGTCCTCGAAGCCCAGGTGGATCAGTCGTGCGCCCACGATGTCCGCGGCGGCCTGCGACTCCCGGCGCCGGGCGGTCGTGTTCCCGCCCACCGAGCCGCCCGACATCGTCATGATCACCAGGTGGTCCCCGTTGCTGGCGTGCGCGGCGAGGGCGCCACCCACTCCGATCTCGACGTCGTCCGGGTGGGCGCCTACCGCCAGCACCGTCTTGGTGCGGTTCGCCGCGCGCCAGGCCCGGCCTCGGCGCGCGAGCGTGGTGGCCCGTTCGACGAGCAGTTCCACGTCGACGGGCTTGACCAGGAAGTCGTCCACGTCGCCACGCAGTGCGCTCACCGCGTAGTCGACGCGTTTGTGCGCCGTCAGGATGATGATCGGGACGCCTGGCGCCAGGTGGTGCACCTCCGGCAGGATCTGCAGGCCGGAGCGCCCGGGCAGCTCGATGTCGATGACCACGAGGTCGAAGCTCTCGGCCCGCAGGGCCGCCAGTGCGCTGTCCGCGTCGCCGGCCATCACGGTGCGCATCGCGGCGTGCCTCTCGAGCACCGTGCGGGTGAAAGCCCCCGAGTCGGCGTCGTCCTCGACGATCAGCGCGGACCAAGCGCCGGGCGGAATGTCGTCCACGTCGTCTGTCATCGGTCCCCCTCAACTCACGGAGCAGCCTCGCCCCTGGTTGCCCCGCCTACCCCGACGGTATGCACGAACGCGGCGAGCCGCCTGTCGTCGGGCATGGCACGATGAAATCGGCAGCACCTCTCGTGCCGACCGCGAGGAGGTAGGACAGCAGATGCTGGAACTACTCGAGACGTCAGTTGTGCAGGTAACCCGATGAGCCACCGCATACTCGTGGTGGACGACGAGGAGGCGATCCGGGAGGTGGTGCGGATCGGCCTGGAGATGATCACCGAGTGGAAGGTCGACGTCGCCGCCAACGGAGCCGAGGCGGTCGCCCTGTGCAGCGCGGACCCGCCGGACGCGGTCCTCCTGGACGTCATGATGCCCACGATGGACGGGCCGACCACGTTCGCGCGGCTCCAGGAGGACCCGCGCACACGCAGCGTCCCCGTGATCCTGCTGACCGCCAAGGTGCAGCCCGCCGAGCGGCGCCGGTACGAGGATCTCGCCGTCGCCGGTGTGCTCGCCAAGCCGTTCGACCCGCTCACCCTGCCAGACCAGATCACGGACCTCCTCGGATGGCGCCGGTGACCGCCCGCTCGAGCGGAGTCGGCGAGGAGGTGGTCCTGCACTCGCGGGGCAGGGGAACGCGAAGCGCGGCCGAGCGGTCATGGAACAGCTTCGTTCGCTGGTGCTGGGTGGCCGGCGTCGCGGTGCTCACGCTGGTCCTCGTGCTCGCCGGCCCGTTCGACCAGGCGACGCGCGAGCTGATCTCCACGTCGGCGATCGCCGCTGCGGGTGTCATCGCGGCGGTGAGCTGCGGGTGGCGCGCGGCGCAGTCGACGGGCCGTCGCCGGCGGGCGTGGGGACTCCTCTCCCTGGGCGGCGTCGTCGGGCTGGCCGGCAATGTCTATGCGGGGCTGCTCGGCGACCCGGAGACGGGAGACGCCGCCTACATCGCCGCTCTCCTGCTCGGCGTGGTCGGCCTGTCGCTCTTCCCGGCGGTCAAGCTGCGCGGCCGGGAGCTGGTGCGCATCCTGCTGGACAGCGTCGTGGTCGGCGGCTCCGTCCTGTACATCGCGCTCTTCGCCGTCGTCCTGGGAACGGATACCTGGGAGGCGCAGCCGGCGCTCACTGCCTACGCGCTGCCGGTGGTCGACGCCCTGCTCGCCACGCTCGCGGTCCTGGTCATGACCCGTTCTAGCGCCGCCGAGCGGGTGCCGCTCGTGCTCGTGGGCGGCGGGTTCGTCCTGTACGCCGTGTCCGACGTGGCTTTCGCGCTCCTGTCCGCGGCAGACAGCTTCGCGTTCGGCAGCCCCATCGACGCGGGCTGGGCGGGCGGCTACGTCGCCATCGCGCTCGCCGCGCGCCACCCGGCGGCGTCCGGCAGCCCGGTCGTCAGCAGGCCCGAGGACGGGACGCCGGTGCTCGGCACCGTCGTGACGTTCTGCCTGTTCCTCGCGGCGGCGCTGGTGCGCGTCATCCAGTCGAGCGAGGGGCTCCCCGTGGTGGCGAACGTGCTGTGGGTGACCGTGCTCGTCGCCGTCGTCGTGCGCCAGATCCTGGTCGTGATGGACAACGACTCGCTGCGCCAGGGGCTCGAGCGGCGCGTGCTGGAACGCACGGCGCAGCTGCGCTCGCTCGCGAGCGAGCGGGAGCGGACGCTGGAGTCCGTGGCCGACGGGATCTACGGGGTGGACCCCGAGGGGCGGGTGACCTTCCTCAACGCGGCCGCGGCGCACACGCTCGGCGCGTCCGCCGCGGATCTCGTGGGGCGCGAGGCGCACGCCACCTTCCACGCGCCCGGCGAGGACGGCGTCCCGCACGCGGTGGAGCACTGCTACATCACCGAGGCCCTGCGCGACGGCGTCACGGCCACGGGCGAGCAGGACGTGTACCGGTTCGACGGGATGGAGGTGCCCGTCGAGGTCACCGCGAGCCCGCTGCGCGACGACGGGGTGATCCGCGGTGCGGTCGTCGCCTTCCGCGACGTCACGGAGCGGCGCGAGATGGAGCGCATCAAGGACGAGTTCGTGTCCGTGGTGAGCCACGAGCTGCGGACCCCGCTGACGGCGATCCGCGGCGCGCTCGGGCTCATCGACAGCAGCGCTCTCGACAACGCGCCCGAGCAGGCGGCGCGTATGGTCCACATCGCGCTCACGAGCAGCGAGCGGCTCGGCCGGCTCGTGGACGACATCCTCGACACCGAACGCCTGAGCGCGAGCACCACCAGGTTCGAGCTGGAGGAGCACCGGGTCGACGCGCTCGTGGCCTCGGCGGTGGAGCAGGTCTCGGTCCTGGCGAACAAGGTAGGGGTCGCCCTGAGTCCCGTCCGCTCCGCGGAGGTCGTCCGTGCGGACGGCGAGCGCATCGTGCAGACGCTGACCAACCTGCTGGGCAACGCCGTGCGGTTCTCCCCGCGCGGCAGCACCGTCCACGTGACGGCCGCGCCCGTCGGCGACTTCGTCGAGCTGCGCGTGGACGACGAGGGCCGCGGCATCCCGCCGGACAAGCTCGAGGCGGTCTTCCGCCGGTTCGAACAGGTCGACGCCTCCGACACGCGCGAGCGAGGCGGCAGCGGGCTCGGGCTGGCCATCGCCCGCAGCATCGTCGAGCGGCACGGCGGGCGGCTGTGGGCGGTCAGCGAGGGCGAGGGCCGGGGATCGAGCTTCCGGTTCACCCTCCGCCGCGCCACCCCACACCTGACCCGCACCGTGGCGGGGTCGCAGGTGCCCTTCTCCACCGCTACGCGGGTGGTCGTCGTGGACGACGACCCGTACGTCGTCGAGGTGCTGCGCACGGTGCTGGAGGAGCGGGGGTACGGCGTCGTCGGCGTCACCGACGGGCGGGCGGCGCTCGAGGTCATCGAGGAGGCTCAGCCCGCCGCGATCGTGCTCGACCTCGCGATGCCGGGCACCAGCGGGGCGGAAGTGCTGAGCCGGCTGCGGCAATCCGCCGCGACCGCCGACGTGCCGGTCGTCGTCGTGTCGGGGACGCGTCCGGCCGATGCGCTGGAGACGGCAGCGCTGGCCGACGGCTGGCTCGTCAAGCCCGTTGACCCCGAGCGCCTCATCGAGACCGTCCAGGACGTCATCCGCCGACGGCCGCACCACAACCGGGTCCTGGTCGTCGAGGACGACGACGACCTGCGGACGGTCGTGGCGACGGTCCTGCAGAACGGCGGGCTCATCGTCACGCAGGCGCGCTCGGTGGACGAGGCGCGGTCCGCTCTCGCCGCCGGCGCCGAGCCGGACGTCGTCGTCCTCGACCTCAAGCTCCCGGGCGGCAACGGGCAGGAGCTCGTGGCCGACCTGCGCCGCGACGGCCGCCTGCAGCAGGTCCCCCTCATCGTCTTCTCGGGCGCGGAGGTCAGCTCGGAGGAGCGCGACGACCTTCGCCTGGGCCGGACCGTTTTCCTCACCAAGGGCCGCACGGCGCCCGACGCCGTCCTGCGTTCCGTGCTCGACCTCCTGGACGCCGTCGCCGGTCGCACCGGCGACGAGCCCGGACAGCTCCCCCCTTCGAGGCCGTCGTGAACACCCTGATGATTCGTGTGAGTGCCGGCACCGGCACGGGGCGGACCACGCTCGCCGCGTTCGACGCCGCTCTCGCCACGGCGGGCGTGAGCGACTTCAACCTCGTCCGGCTCAGCTCCATCGTCCCTCCCGGCAGCCGGGTCCTGAAGGTGGACGGTCAGGAACAGCTGCAGGGCGACCACGGGGACGCCCTGTACTGCGTGTACGCGCGTGCCCACGCGGTGCTCCCGGGGCATGAGGCCTGGGCGGGGATCGCCTGGTCGCAGCACGACGACGGCAGCGGTGCGGGCCTCTTCGTCGAGCACGACGGCCCGTCGCGCGAGCAGGTCTCCACGGACCTCATGCACAGCCTCGAGGACCTCTCGACCACGCGCGGCGGCAACTACCACTCCGAGGGCCGGCGGGTCATCGGCATCACCTGCAAGACGCTGCCCGTGTGCGCCGTGGTCGTCGCGACCTTCCGGCGCGCGGGCTGGGAGGCGTTCGACGGTGGGCTCTGACATCGCCTTCGAACCGACCGTGGCGGGCGAGGCCGCCGAGCGCTTCTGGGAGCTGTACCTCGAGGCCTTCGAACCGCTGCGCACGCGCGCCGCCGCCCGGCACGTCCTGCTTCGCGAGGAGTTCGACAAGGAGATGGCCGACCATCGCATCACCAAGCTCCTCGCCCGTGACGAGCGCGGTGAGGCGGTCGGGCTGACCACGCTCGCGACGGACCTCGAAGCGGTGCCGTGGGTGAGCCCGGAGTTCTTCGCCGCCCGCTATCCCGAGCACGCGGCGCGCGGCGCGGTCTGGTACATCGGGTTCACGCTCGCGCACCCGAGCCGGCGCTCCACGCGCACCTTCATGGACATGATCGACGCCCTCGTCGCCCACCTCGCCGAGAACCGCGTCGTGTGCGCCTACGACGTCTCCCGGTTCAACGACGACTCCCTGCGGTTCGCCGACAACCTGCGCCGCCATCTCGAGCGCACCCAGGACGTCACCGTCGAGACCGTCGACCAGCAGACTTACTACGCGACGACGTTCCACTGACGTGCGCCGGCCTTCTGCTCCGGCCCGGCCGGGCCTGGTCGGACCCTGCCCGACGCGGCGTGACGCGGCCGGTCGGCAATTCCGCGAACCAGGACGTGAGACCGGGTACCGTGAGCCCGTGGCACCTCCCAAGATCCCCCGCAGCTTCCCGAAGCTCACGCTCGACATCCCGTCCGACTTCATGCAGCGTGCCCGCACGATCGCGACCCGTGCAGCGATCGTCGCGGCAGCTGTGCCCGTCGCGGCAGCGGTCGCGCTCACCGTGACCGACAAGATCCGACGGAACATGCACCCGCTCACGTCGAGGTTCCCCACGGAGAAGCCGCTCACCGAGCACATCGACGAGACCGCCACCACGGTCTACACCTACGGCGCCGACCTGTACGAGGCGATGCTCGAGGCCATCCACGGAGCACGTAAGACCGTGATGCTGGAGTCCTACATCTGGAAGAACGACCAGGTGGGCCAGGAGTTCAAGCAGGCACTGATCGACGCGGCCGCCCGCGGCGTCGACGTCTACGTCATCGTGGACGGCTTCGCCAACCTCGTGGTCCCGTACTCGTTCTTCCACTTCCCGCCCAGCGTGCACGTGCTGCGCTTCCCCGTGCTGCGCCCGGGCGTGGCCTACCTCAACGTCCGCACCTCGGGCCGTGACCACCGCAAGATCCTCGTGGTCGACGACGAGACCGGCTTCGTCGGCGGGTACAACATCGGCTCCCTGTACGCCACGCAGTGGCGCGACACCCACGTCCGCCTCGAGGGGCCGTCCGTGTGGGAGCTGCGCAACGCGTTCGTCGACTTCTGGAACCGCCACCGCAAGCCACGCCACCCCATCCTGCCCGACGTCGGCTCCGGGACCTGGCTGCCCCACCTCAAGGCCGCGCGCAACGCGCCCTCCGAGCTCGTGTTCCCCATCCGCGGGATCTACCTCGACGCGATCGACCGCGCCACGAGCCACGTATACATCACCCAGGCGTACTTCATCCCCGACCACGACATCCACGCCGCGCTGCTCGCCGCGGCCGCACGCGGCGTCGACGTCCGCGTCCTGGTGCCGCACCGCTCCAACCACGTAGTGGCCGACTGGCTCGCCCGCGGCCACTACGCCTCCCTGCTGCGCGGCGGCGTCCGGATCTTCCTGTACCAGGGCGCCATGGTGCACGCCAAGACCGCCACCATCGACCGCCGCTGGACCACCATCGGCACCGCCAACATCGACCGGCTCAGCCTCACGGGCAACTACGAGGTCAACCTCGAGATCGTCGACCCGGGCCTGGCCGGCCGCATGGAGGACGTGTTCGCCATGGACCTGTCCAACGCCCAGGAGCTCACGCTCGCCCAGTGGGAAGAACGCGGCGCCGTCGCCAAGATCGGCGAATACCTCCTGATCCCCCTCCGCCCGCTGCTGTAACCGGCCCCAGGGCCGGACCAGCGACACTGTGGACAACCCCACCCGACGCCGCTCGTGCCGGTAGCGTTCTCACACGGGAGCGGGGCCGGTCGGGCAAGGGGTGCTGTCATGGGGTCAGTGGCGCAGGACGCCTTCATTGACGCTGCAGCCCCGACTCCCCCGGCGTCCTCCGAGCCCTCCCAGGCAGCGCCGCCCCGGGAATGGTGGCAGCACCTCGCCGAGCGGCGCTCGCGGTGGCTGACGGCGCATCCTGGCCTAGCCCGCGCGTGGGCGGTGACTCGGATGGTGGTGCTGTTCGGGTCCCTGCTCTGGCTGGCCGGCCTGTGGCTGTTCCTGCCCGAGCTGCGGCTCGGCATGCGCGCCTACCTCGGCTGCCTCTGGGTAGTGATCGCGTGGTTCGCTTTGGCCCGGACCAAGACGCTGACCTGGTGCGCCGCACCGTCGTCGCCACGGGCAACGTGGGGTTCGGCTTCATCCTTGGCCCACCCACCGACGCCGTCCTGCCACCCGGATACGTCACCTTCGGCCTCGTCCCGATCCCCACGGACATGAGCACCGACGCCTCACTGCTGGCACCCACCACCGCTGCCCAGTTCGGCGGACACGCCATCATGACCGCCCTGGTCACCGGACTGTTCGGTCTGGCGCTCGCGGCCTGGCAGGCACGACGCCGCCTGACGGGGCTCGCCCTCGGCCTGCTGCCGGCGTTGGCGCTGTGGTCGGCGATCGCCGACCACGCGATGTACAACGCGGGGACGGACCTGTTCAGCGCCCTGCCCGGCGACGGCGGCACCCCCGCGTATCTCGACCCCGACACGACGACCATCCCGTGGTGGCTCCGCGTGCCCTGGTCGCTCCTGGGCCACGGACACGGCCGGGTCGCCGTCTTCCTGACCCTGGTGATCGTTTGCCTGCTGGTCGACGCCGCCCGCCTGGCCACCCGACCGGCGGCCAATCTCACCGGGCAGCCGGCGCCGGGCTGGGTCGCCCGGCCGGTGACCGGGGCACCCGCCGTCGTGCGTGCGGTGGTCGGTGCCGTGACCGGGCTGGCGTGGGTGGTCGTGCGCGACCTGGCCCAGGCGATCGCCGGGTTCGCCCGACGTCGTCCCGATCCCCCGGAGAGCGAGCCCGAGCTCCGCCGGGCCGCCGCTGCCCGCGGTGCCGCGCTGGTGTCCGGGCAGCGGGCGCTGCGCGAGCTGGCCTACGAGGACGCCTCCGCACGTATCCGTCCATGGCTTCGGCGCCTGGCCGCCGTGGCTGTTCTGGCCGGGCTGGGCTGGCTCGTGTTCGCCGCCGCCCCGGCCTCGGCACGCGAGATCGGGAACGCCACCAACGACGTGCTCGACCTGCCGGGCATCGGATCCGGGGACCTGCCCTCGGACCTGCCGACCGGTGGTCTGCCCTCGGATTTCCCGACAGTCCCGCCGCTGGACCTGCCCACCGACCTGCCCACATGGATGCCCACCGATCTACCCACGACCCTGCCCAGCGACCTCCCCAGTGGTTTCCCGTCGTTCGACCCGGACGACTTCCCGTCCCTCAGCCCCGATTTCGAGTTCCCCAGCGCCGGCCCGAGCACCGACCCCAGCACCGGCGAGTGGCTGGCCGGCGTCCTCGACGCCATCGCCGACTGGTGGCACGACCAGCCGCTACTGACCCAGATGGCGATAGGCGCGGGGATCGCTGCCCTGGTCGTCCTGTCGGGCGGGTCCCTGGGCCTGGCCCTGGGCATCTCCGGCGTCCTGACCTGGGGCTTGGACCACTCCGCCGGCATCGCCACCTTCACCCGCAACCCCCGCCAGGCCACGCGCGACTACTTCGCCACGGCTACACCGACCCAGCTCGCCGCAGACACCCTCGGCGTCGCCCTGACATTCGCACCAGGCAATTTCGCCGGCGCCGCGACGGGGCGGATCCTCCGAACAACGGCCGACGACCTGGTCGCGGATCCGGCGGCATGGTTGGCCACTCGACGACAGAGACTCGTGGACGCCGCAGCCGACGAGCGGGGCTCGATCAACATCGAACACCTGCTCGCCAAGAACACACCGGCACGAAGTGCAGACGACATCCCAGGAGTCGCCGAGCTGGTCGGAGGTTCGCGGACCTATATCGATCTCACGAAGGGCAGTTCGATCCGCAACATCGGAACAAGCGCGTCGTACACAGAGTTTGCCGATACGTTGACGAGCCAGGGATGGGTCTCTCGAATCTCGGGCGATGGTCAGGTCCAGATCCTCCAGAAAGATGGAGCCAAGTACGTCCTCCGCAGCCGGAACTCGAGCAGATACCCTGGTTGGACTGCCGACTTCACACCTGCTGGATCGAGCAGGCACACAATTGAGATCCGATTGGG
Organism: uncultured Actinomycetota bacterium; assembly: GCA_963850545.1. GTDB lineage: Bacteria > Actinomycetota > Actinomycetes > Actinomycetales > Cellulomonadaceae > Promicromonospora. Next base: position 1,261,277 of record CAWKLP010000001.1, read on the forward strand.
GTACATACAGTGAACGACGTCGTGACGTACCCACGGGACAATGATCAGAACAGTCAGCTTCTCGGTGAGGTTCGCGCACTTCTGGAGACTGAAAGCCGACTTCCCGATTGGCCCTTTCGCGCCGCCTCGGGGAATGTTGACGTCTGCCAGTACGGCCACGCGATCGAAGGATCGTTCGGCCCTGTGCTGCAGGCTCTTGTCGACACGCATGGCGATGTGTCGGTGACCGGCGCCACGCTCGATCCGAGTCCCGCCTATTATCGCGAGCATTATGGAACCTACGGATCATTCCGTATCTCTGGGCCCGGAATCGGCGAAGCGTACTGGGATGCGGTCGCCTACGAACCGCAAGACGATCCGACAGGCGCACTGACGTTTACGGCCAATGTGGTCGCAATAGTTGGAAGCTCCGGCCAATGGTCCGTGTGGGCCGAGCGGTCTTGGGACCTTGCTCTCGTCATGTCGCAGTATTCCGACGGCCCGTGGCTTTCGCGTGGTGTCGCATTCGTTCCGGTCGAGAAAGCACTGGCGGACTTTACCGAGCCTGACTTCAAGACACCATTGGGGGCTGACCAGCGGGCCGAGTTTCTCCGGAACGTTCGGCGTGCGGGAACGACGCACGCATGATCCGCCCTCGTGATCGCTTGGCCGCACCAGGAGCGGTGCGTTGAAGCCTCAGACCACCAGCGACTCCCCCACCGGGAGTCGCGTGTACGTGTAGTGCCCGCCGAGTCGTGCCGTGTCCAGCCAGCGGGCGGTCAGCGAGTGTCCCAGCTCGGAGAGCAGGGCGTCGTGGATCGGCACAACGGTGGCCGCCGGGACCGACCGTGCGAAGTCGACGGCCTCCCCCAGCTTCACCCACGGCCCTGACACCGGCACGAGCAGCACGTCGAGCCCGTCCTCGGGCAGCTCGGCGGGCGGGTCGTTCGAGTCGCCCGGGTGGTAGACGCTCGCCCCGTCGGCCTCGACGAGGTACGTCACGTTGCTCGCCCGCGTGACCTCCGGGTGGATCACGGCGTGGTCGCCGCCGCCCACGGTGACGCGCGCGCCGGCGACGTCCAGCACCTGGCCGGGCTTCACCTCGTGCACGCGGTCGGCGGGTGCGCCGTCCTCGAGCAGGGCGGTCGCGGAGGGGCTCGCCGCCCACACCTGGACGTCGAGGGTCGACCTGAGGAGCTCGACGACGGCGGGCACGTCCACGTGGTCGAAGTGGTCGTGCGTGATCAGCACGGCTGTGGCCCCCGTGAGGGCGGAGGTCGTGTCGCTGAAGGTGCCGGGGTCGATGACGAGCGTGTCTCCGGCGTCGGACAGGCTGAGGGAGACGCACGCGTGACCGTGGAATGTGAGCTCCATGCACGCAGGTTACGCCTGCCGACCCGAGAACAGCAGACCGCCTGGTCGGGGTGCGAAGCAACCCCGTGCCAGACGGCTGAGCCAGAACGACGGAATGAGGAAGATAGAGCAGTACGAAGTCAGATAGGGAGTCAGCTAAGGAGTCAGACGGCGGACCTGGCGGCCCGCCGCTGGGCGAGCTCGTCGCCCTCGACGGCGGGGACGTCGCCGGCCTCGCCCTGGTCGAGTGTCTCGGTCGGCATCTGGGCCAGGGTGCCCTCGATCTCGCGCCACACTCGCCCGACGGCAATGCCGAACACGCCCTGACCACCGGCGACGAGATCGACGACCTCGTCCGGTGAGGTGCACTCGTACACGCTCGCGCCGTCGGACATGAGGGTGATCTGCGCCAGGTCGTCCACGCCGCGTTCACGCAGCGCAGTGACCGCGGTGCGGATCTGCTGCAGCGAGACGCCGGTGTCGAGGAGTCGCTTGACGACCTTCAGCACGAGGATGTCCCGGAAGCTGTACAACCGGTGCGTGCCGGATCCGGTGGCGGGTTTGATGCTCGGCTCCACGAGGCCGGTGCGCGCCCAGTAGTCGAGCTGCCGGTAGGTGATGCCGGCGATGTGGCACGCCGTGGTGCCGCGGTAGCCCGTCGTGGCGTCTTGCTCCGTCAGGTCCTCACCGAAGAGGAGACCCTGCGCGCCGTGCGGGACCGCAGCGCGTGTGGCTCTCTCACCGCTGGTGTTCACTGTGCCTCCTGGGGTGTCGTGGCCACGCTATGGCGCGTCGAAGGTGATTTCAAAGATGCGCGCCGTGAAACGTCTCGGCGTGTCGCGGTTCAGCGGCCCGTTCACCCGGTCCGGCCACCACCTTGGCTGCCTCCGCCCGGGGGTCCGAGGAAGTCTTCGGGTGTGACGTGGTCGAGGAAGTCGCGGAATCGTTCGACCTCGGCCTGTTGGTCGACGTCGACGATCTCGACGCCGGCCAGCGCCACGATCTCCGCCGAGCACAGGACGGGGCTGCCGGTGCGCACGGCCAGCGCGATCGCGTCCGAGGCCCGCGAGTCGAGGTGCACACCGTTGCTCAGGACGAGCTCGGCGAAGTAGATCCCGCCCTCGAGCGCGACGATCTCCACCCGCTCGAGCATCACGCCGACGGCGCCAAGCACGTCGCGCAGCAGGTCGTGCGTCATGGGGCGCGGTGTGGCGAGGCCGGCCTGGGCCATCGCGATGGCGCTGGCTTCGCGTGCCCCGATCACTATCGGGATGGCCAGGTCGGCGGCGCTGTCCAGCAGCAGCACGACGATCTCCTGATCGCGTTGCTGCTGTCGAACGCCGAGGATCTCAACGGGGACCATCGGCACGTCGTCCGGCCTCACGCTTTCACCGTACGGCGTCCGGCCACCCCCCGTCGCGCGCTCGGGTCAAATTCCTGGTCACGGACCAGTAGCCCGACGGCAAAATGAGGGTGAGAGGCGCTGTGCCCGACCTGTCCGGACCGTCCGGCTCGGGCGGGGCGGTTCAGGTCGGGGCGGGTCCGGGCGGGTCAGTCAGGTTCAGCCGAGGTCGTCGATGCCCTGGCGCACCCAGGCGGCGTGCAGGCGGGTGAACAGCTCGCCCATCTCGCTCGCCATGCTCGCGGCCCGGCCGCGCGCCGCGCTGGCCTGCTGGCTGCGCAGCGGTGCCACCACCTGGTCCACGAGCGCGACCTGCCGGTCGGCGGCGGTCCGGAAGGAACGCAGGTGGCGAGGCTCGATGCCGAACTCGGCCAGTGCGCCCGCGATGCGGGCGACCTCGACGGCACCGGAACCGAAGGTGCTGCCCGACGCCGGCAGGAGACCGGCCTGGGCCAGGCTCTGCACGAACTCCTCGGTGACGCCGGCGGCCTGGGCCACGGACGCGGCTGTCCAGCGGCGCCGGGCGGGCGATCCACCGGCAGCGAGGCGGGGTGCGGGGTGCTCGGCCGAGTCGGGGTCGGCGTCCATCGCGGCGAGACGTTCCTTGATCACCTTCAGCGGCATGTAGCTGTCGCGCTGCTCGGTGAGGACAAAACGCAGGCGCTCGACGTCGGCCTGGCTGTACTGGCGGTAGCCCGACGGGGTGCGCACCGGCTCGATCAGGCCCTGCTCCTCGAGGAAGCGGAGCTTGGAGTGCGAGACCGAAGGAAACTCCTGCCCCAGGGCGCGCAGCACGTCGCTGATCCGCATCGTTGCCTGGCGGGAGATGCCTTGGGGCCAGGGCGCGCCGACGTCGGCCTCATGGTCCTGGCTCTGTTCGAGGGCCGGTTCATGGACAGAGCCGGGGTCGGTGCCGCGGCGGACCCCACGATGGTCGCGTGCGGCGCCGGTCGTCACGGGGCGGGCGTCCCCGCGCCCCACTGCGCCGGCGACTGCGGGCTGGCGTGGAAGGTCAGGCGGAACTTCCCGATCTGCACCTCGTCGCCGGTGACCAGCGTGGCGCCGTCGATCCGGCCGCGGTTGACGTAGGTGCCGTTCAGGGAGCCGATGTCGCGGACGACGAACGAGTCGCCCTCGCGCACGAACTCGGCGTGCTTGCGGGACACGGTGACGTCGTCCAGGAAGATGTCGGCCTGCTCGCTGCGGCCGGCGACCGAACGGCCGGTGTCCAGGAGGAACCGTGCGCCGAATCCCGGGCCGCGCTGCACGATGAGCAGGGCGGAGTGCCGCGGGAGGGCGGCGACCGCGGCAGCCTCCTCCGGGCTGAGCGCCGTGCGGGGCGTCTGCTCGTCGGAGGTCGGGAACGCGATGCGACCCAGGTTGGCCGTGGTATCGGGCCCGACCGGATGGGCGCTGGGGTCCGTCATCAGGTCTCCTCGGGTGCGGTGGTGATGAGCTGGGTTACTACGCTGGGACAAACGGCCGGGACCTCGTCCGGGTTCCACTCAACCTACCCCGATCGGGATGGACGCGGGAACCAAAGTTGGGAACCAACCCGGATAAAACTACCCACGTCATAGCGGTTCCGCATGCCGGTTCGGCAGGTCGGCCAATTGTGCCCGTCTTTGCAGGTCATGAACGTGGCGGGGGTCACTCCTCGTCGGTGGGCTGCGCGTGCTCCGGCTCGCCCGGAATACGCACGGCATCGACGGTGACCTCGTCGGACGGGGTGGTTGTCGCCTCGCCGCCCTCCTCCCGGATCCGCGGCAGCGCGCCACCGGGAATCTCGAGCGCGCGGTCGATCGTCTCGGGGTCGCCGATCGCCGTCCACTCGTACGGGGAGGCGATCGCGGCGCCGTCCAGCACGACGCCGCCACCCGAGTCCACGAAGTAGCTGGTCGTGACCAGCCGCACCCCGTTGACCTGGATCGCCTCGGCGCCTGCGTTGCGCAGCTCCTCCAGCAGGTTGAACAACGCCTGCGCCTCGAGCGGCTTGCCGCCGTCGGCCACATGGATCTGCACGCCCGGGCCCTGGGCCGGGAGGCGGCCCGACAGGATGCCCTCCTGCGCGGCGCGCTGCTGCGCCAGGTCTCGCGCCGCCTGGTCACGGCCGTCCTCCGACTGCAGGTCGTCCCGGATCTCCTCCAGGTTCGCGACCTCGGCATCCAGCTGCTCGGCGCGCTGCGTCACCTCGTCCAGGAGCCGCACGAGCTCGTCCTGACGCAGGCTGCTGAGCTGGTCCCCCGTCGACTGCCCGACCTGCACCGCCAGCGCGAACCCCAGCGCGAGGCACAGCAGACCCGACAGCAGCTCCGAGCGCGTGCCGTGGGGTCGCAGCAGCTGCGCGACCCGCCGCCAGCCCGACGCCGGTGCGGGGCCGGGTGCGGGGTCGGGCTCCCCACTCGGTTCGGTGTCCGGTTCGGGGTCCGACGTCGGCTCGGCCGGTGCCTTCTCGGCGTCGGCCCCGACCTCGACCTCTTCGGCCTCGACGTTCTCGGTCTCGGTCCCTGCCTCGTCGGGCTTCTGGTCGGCCCGGTTCTCGGCCCTGTCCTCGGCGCCGTCCTTCTCGCTACCCATGCTCACGCCTTGAAGATGTGCCGGCGGATCGAGGCGGCGTTCGAGAAGATCCGGATCCCGAGCACCACCACGACCGCCGTGGACAGCTGCCCGCCCACACCGAGCTGGTCGCCGAGGAACACGATGAACGCCGCCACCACCACGTTCGACAGGAACGACACGAGGAACACCTTGTCGTCGAACAGCCCGTCGAGCATCGCGCGCAGACCCCCGAACAGGGCGTCCAGCGCGGCCACCACTGCAATCGGCAGGTACGGCTGCAGAATCAGCGGGACGGTGGGCTGCAGCACCAGGCCGGCGACCACCCCGATCACGAGCCCGACGATCGCGATCATCCGTTGTCCTCCTCGGATCGGTCCTCTGTTGTGTTCTCGTCCCCGGACTGCGGGGTGTGCGCCGACCGCAGCGTCGGGGAGCCCGCACCCGGCAGGTACATCCCCTCGCTCGTGGTCACCTCGTTCTCGATGTCGTACTCCGCGCTCAGCAGCTGCAGGAACCCCAGCCCTGCCGACCGCGCGAACTCGACCTGCATGTCCTCCGGGTCACCCACGGCCTCGATCGTGTACGTGGGACCGTTCAACGGCTGCAGGTCCACCAGGATCGCATCACCCGCGTTCCGGATCGCCGACAACGACGTCAGCCGCTCGTCGTTCACCGCCACCGCCTCCGCGCCCGCCGCCCACAGCTCGTTGACGACGAACTGCACGTCCGCGTCCCGCACCCGCGAGTCCGCCGGCGCGTCCCCCGGGTCCACCAGGCCACCACCCGAACCGTCGGTCAGCCTGACCACCATGCCCGGACCCTGCACCGCCACCGCACCGTTGACCAGCTGGTCCAGCCGGTTCACCTCCACCAACGCCGACGGCAGCAGGCCACCACGCTGCAGATCGTCCACCTCCGAGCCGAGCGCCGTCGAACGCTCCGACAGGGCCTCCACCTCGGCACTACGATCCTGAATCTGCTCGATCAGCACCGAGCGGCCCCTGGCGACAACCGGCTGCGGCGCTCGCAGGTCGCGCACGGCCACCGTCGTCGCCGCGCCGAGCAGGACCGCCACCAGCAACAGCACCACCAGGCTCCGCACGCTGCGCTCCGACTTCTTCTCCCCCACCTCCGCGCGACGCTGCGCCATCAGCGCGTACCCCGGGTCCAGCGGCCGCTCGGTGACCTCCCGCAGGAGCGTCATCGACTCGTCGAGCCGCCGCCCCGACGTCCGGCCCGGTACCTGAGCGCCCGGCGCGGTCATGCCGCGGCCACCAGCCGGCGCACCTGCGCCACGTACTGCAGCCCGGCCAGCCAGTACAGGCCGACACCCCACCAGGTGAAAGCCCAGCCCACCACGTGCGCCCCTGCGCCGAGCCAGCCCGGCACCTCAGCGAGCAGCAGCAGCGGGAACGCGTACAACAGGGCGAACGTCGCAACCTTGCCGACCAGCGTCACGTTCAGCGTCCCGTACCCCAGACGAGCCAGGACCGGCACCGTCAGCGCCAGCAGCACGTCACGCGCCACTATCGCGATCACCAGCCAGAGCGGCACCACCTCACGCCAGGCCAGACCGATCAGCGTCACGAAGATGAAGAGCCGGTCCGCGAACGGATCCAGCATCTGCCCCAGCCGGGTGACCTGGTTCAGGCGACGGGCCAACACACCGTCCAGCCAGTCCGACACGCCCGACACCGCGAGCACCAGCAGCGCCCAACCGTCCTCGCCCACGACGATCAGCACAGCAAAGACCGGCACCAGCGCCAGTCGCACCAGGCTGATGATGTTGGGCACGGTCAGCACCCGGGAGCTCATCTCCGCCCCAGTGGACACGCACACCGCCCTTGCTCACGCCGGTTCGTCTCGGCCGCCATCTTACGGGGCGACCGTTGCGTATACGCACGGCACGCCGGGCCGAGGCGACTCCGCAACCGGGCACCGACCCCGTTCCAGCCCGCGGACGAACCCGCCCGGACCTTGCCCTCACCTTGCCATCCGACTACCCCCGCAACGCCCTCACCACGCACAACATCACCCGCGTGCTGCAAGTCACGCTCGCTACCTCTGTGCTCAAGGCGCTCGCAGCCGATAGGGTGGTGACACATCCCCTTGGAGTTCGTCGTCTTCCCGTGTGTGCACGCAGAGTGCGAGACAGGCCCGCAGCCTCGGCTGCGGGGAAGGTGTTTCGGGAGCAAGCGACGCAAGGGCCCTCACCTCGGCCCTGACTCCCTCCCGACGACGAACGGTGCACCACTGCATGTCTATCGACACCCATGACCTGATCGCGCCCGCTGAGCAGGACACCGAGCAGGTCATCGCCGACTCCGGCGACCAGCTGGCCCCCGAGGCCGCCACCCCTGAGGCCACCACTTCTGAGGTCTCAGCGGCTGCTGCCCCCGAGGCCGGCTCCACCGAGCCCGCACCCGAGGCTCCCGCTTCCGATACCGCTGCCAGCGAGCCCACCGGCCCGACCTTCGCGAGCCTCAACCTCCCCGCGCCGCTCATGGCCGCGGTCAACGAGCTCGGCTTCGTCACGCCGTCGGCCATCCAGGCCCGCGCGATCCCCGAGCTGCTCGCCGGCCGGGACATCACCGGCGTCGCCCAGACCGGCACCGGCAAGACCGCCGCGTTCGGCCTCCCGCTGCTCGCCGCCGTCGACCCCAAGCTCCGCAAGGTGCAGGCCCTGGTCCTGGCGCCGACCCGCGAGCTCGCCATGCAGGTCGCCGACGCCATCGAGTCGTTCGCATCCAAGCTCGACGACGTCCGCGTGCTCCCCGTCTACGGCGGCGCACCCTACATTCCCCAGCAGCGCGCCCTGCGCGACGGCGTGCACGTCGTCGTCGGCACCCCCGGCCGCATCAAGGACCACCTGGACCGCGGCGCGCTCAAGCTCGACGACATCCGATTCCTCGTGCTCGACGAGGCCGACGAGATGCTCCGCATGGGCTTCGCCGAGGACGTCGAGGAGATCTTCGGCCAGGCACCCGCCAAGCGCCAGGTCGCCCTGTTCTCCGCGACCATGCCGCCCGCCATCCGCAAGGTCGCCGACCACCACATGACCGACCCGGTGCAGATCGCCGTCACCCGGCAGGCCTCCACCGTCACGGCCGTACGCCAGACCTACGCCGTCGTGCCGTTCCGCCACAAGGTCGGCTCCCTCGCGCGCGTCCTGTCGACGTCCGACGCCGACGCCGCGATCGTCTTCACCCGCACCCGCGGCGCCGCCGAGGACGTGGGCTCCGCCCTCATCGAGAAGGGCATCTCTGCCGCCACCATCTCCGGTGACGTGGCGCAGAAGGAGCGCGAGAAGATCGTCGAGCGCCTCCGCTCCGGCGCCCTCGACGTGCTCGTCGCCACCGACGTCGCCGCCCGCGGCCTCGACGTCGACCGCATCGGCCTGGTCGTGAACTTCGACGTCCCCGGCGAGCCCGAGGCCTACGTGCACCGCATCGGCCGCACCGGCCGCGCCGGCCGCACCGGCGAGGCGCTCACGTTCGTCACCCCGCACGAGCGCGGCAAGCTCCGCAGCATCGAGCGCACCATCCGCGCCCAGCTCGAGGAAGTGGACATCCCCTCCCCCAAGGACGTGTCCGCCCACCAGGTCAAGCGCGCCCTCGGCAAGGTCGCCGCCCGCCGCGAGGCCGGCCGCCTCGAGATGTACACCGAGCTGATCCGCGCCTACGCCGAGGAGACCGGCACCGACCCTGTCGACGTCGCCGCCGCCATGGCGGCGCTCGCGGTGGGCGACGACGGCCCGCGGGCCCGTGCGGAGCAGGAGGAGTACGAGCGTGAGCGTGCCGAGGCCAAGTCCGCGGCGGCCCGGCGCAACACCCGCGACGGCGACGGGCACGACCGGTCGGGTGACCGTTCCCCGCGTGGCCGTGCCGAGGGCGACCGTGGCATCCGCCGTCCGGCCCGGGGCACGCGGTACCGCATCGCCGTCGGGCACACGCACGGCGTGCAGCCGGGCGGGATCGTCGGTGCGCTGACGGGCGAGGGTGGCATCACCGGGGCCGACGTCGGCAAGATCGACATCTTCGGCAGCTTCTCGCTGGTGGACATCATCGCGCCGCTGGACAACGAGGCGCTCGACCGCCTGGCCCGTGCCCGCGTGGCCGGCAAGCCGCTGCGCATCACCCTCGACCGGGGCCCGGCGCGCACCGGCGGCGACCGGGACCGCGCCCCGCGGACGGGTGGCGACCACCGCCGGCCCGACGGCGAGCGTGGCTCCCGTGGCCGCGGCCCGGCCCACTGGGAGGCCCGCAGCGCCCGCTGACGCGGCAACCGCCCCCTTGGTTGTGGGCGCGATCCTTGCGACTACCTGCTCGTCCCAGTCGCAAGGTCCGCGCCCACAAACAAGGGGGCATTCCTGTGCTCGGCTACTTCCGGCCGGGTTCTGTGGCCTCGCCCAGCTCCGAGATGAGCGTCACCAGGCGTCGGGCCTCGGCCATGCCGTGCTCGCCGTCGGCGCGCTGGATCCCCATGACGGCGAGCACGTCGCCGTTGGCGAGGTCGAGGTGCACCCACGGGTCGTTCGGGCCGAACCGGACGGTCACGATCTCGGCCCAGGCCAGACGGCGGCGGCCGGTGTAGTTGACGACGGTGAGCCCGGTCGGGTCCGGGATCGCGCGCACGGCGCCGAACCGCCAGGCGATGGCGGCGCCCAGCAGCCCGAACACGATGATCGCTATCCGGTTGGCGGTGTCCGCGCCGGCGCCGTCCGCCGCGAGTGCTACGAACGTGCACCCGCCCGCGGACAGCAGCGCCAGCCCGTACGCCGTCGGTGTGCCGAAGCGGCCGCGGAAGGTGCGGAAGCGGTCGTCTCCCCGGCCGTGGCCGGTGGCGCTGCCGCCTGTCCCCGCACCCGCGCCCGCAGCCATGAGGCTTACAGCCGGGAGGCGTGGATGGAGGTCACGATGATGGCGCGCGCTCCGACGTCGTACAGCGCGTCCATGATCCGGTTCGTCTCGCTGCGCGGGACCATGACGCGCACGGCGCAGGCGTCGCTGTGGTGCTGCGCCGAGACCGTCGGGGACTCCTTGCCGGGCGTGATCGCCACGGCCTCCTCGAGCCGCGCCGCGGGGACCACGTAGTCCATCAGGACGTACTCGCGGGCCGTGATCACGCCCTCCAGGCGGCGGGTCAGGATGTCCAGGCCGGCCGGCGGCTCGACGTCGGACTGCCGGATCAGCACGGCCTCCGAGCGCAGGATCGGGTCGCCGAACACCTCCAGGCCCGCGGCCCGCAGGGTGGTGCCGGTCTCCACGACGTCGGCGATGACGTCCGCGACCCCGAGGCGCACGCTCGACTCCACCGCGCCGTCCAGGTGCACGATCGCCGCGGGCTCGACGCCCTGCTTCGCCAGGTGCTGGGCCACGAGCGTGGTGTACGACGACGCGACGCGGCGCCCGGCGATGTCGCTCACCTGGGTCACCGGGGCGCTCTGGCCGGGCTCTGAGATCCCTGGGGTGGGCACTGCGGGCGCCGCGAACCGGAACGTGGAGCGGGCGAACCCGAGGCCGAGGTGCTCGATAGCGTCCGCGCCCGAGTCGAGCATCAGGTCCCGGCCGGTGATGCCGACGTCGACCGTGCCGGTGCCGACGTAGACCGCTACGTCGCGGGGGCGCAGGAAGAAGAACTCGACGTCGTTCTCGGGGTCGGCGAGCACGAGCTCACGGGTGTCGCGGCGCTGGCGGTAGCCCGCCTCGCGCAGCATCTCGGAGGCGGGGCCGGACAGGGCACCCTTATTGGGGACGGCGATGCGCAGCATGTGTTTGGTTCCTCTCTGGGTGTACGGCGGATCTGCGGAACCCGGGTCTCTCGCCGGGGCTCGACCGGTGGTTTTTCAACCGTGGTGGTCGAGGCCCGGCGAGGCCGGGTCACAGATGCGTGTACACGTCCTCGAGGGTCAGTCCCTTGGCGACCATCAGGACCTGCAGGTGGTACAGGAGCTGCGAGATCTCCTCAGCGGTCTCGCTGTCCGTCTGGTACTCGGCCGCCATCCAGACCTCGGCGGCCTCCTCCACGACCTTCTTGCCGATCGCATGGACTCCGGCGTCCAGCTGGGCCACGGTGCCCGAGCCCGCGGGACGGGTCTCGGCCTTCTCGGTCAGCTCGGCGAACAGGGTCTCGAAGGTCTTCACGGCCACAGCCTAGTCGGGCACCAGGGGCACTACCCGCCGCCGTCCCACGTTGTGGCCATGCTCTCGTCATGCTCTCGCTATGGCGCGGGCCACTCCTGCGGCAGCGTCCCGTCGGCCGCCGGGGTGAGCACGCCCTGGAACGGCGTGATCAGGTGGGGGTCCTCGACGCCGCCCTCCCCGGTCCCGCTCGCGGCGGACAGCAGGATGATGACGGTGCCGTCCGGGCCACCCAGACCCGTCGCCGGGTCCAGCGGATCGCCGGGCGGGTAGACGGTTTCCTGTCCCCCGCACGTCTCGGGCGTCGAGACGACGGAGATCCGCTCCCCCGGCGCGACCCTCAGCTCGGGCTGCGGCTCCATGCCAGTCCGGGCAGGTTCGGGCCGCTCCAGCACGTCCTCGACCTCGAACGACCACCGGTTGGCCACGGCGCCGTACATCTGCACCGTGCCCTCCTGCTCGACGACGGTCCCCCGGAGCACCGCACCCGAGTCGGCCGCGGCGTCGCGCGGGGTCTCGAAGTGGACCCAGTCGACGCACGTCGTCGCACTCGAACCGGGCGGCGGGGTACGTGGCAGGTCGGTGGCCAGCGGGCCGGCAGCCGGCTCCGTGACCGACGGCGTCGGACCGCCGCCCGCCGCGCTTCGGCCCGTAGCGCCACCCGTGCTCGCGGCGCAGCCCGCGAGCACCGTGGCCATCGTCAGAGCGGCGGCCGCGCCCACCAGGACCGAGTGCGACACCGGCCGCGATACCGAACGTCGAGCACGTGAGGTTCTCATACCTCGTCAATGTGACCGGGTCGCCCGTTCTTGCAGCTACCGGGGGTGAGCGCGCGGCGTCAGGCCGGAACCAGACCGCGCAGCGTCACCGCCGTCGCGATCGCGGCCTCCACCGCCTCGGCGCCCTTGTCCTCGCTGGAGCCCGCCAACCCCGCCCGGTCCAGCGCCTGCGCCTCGTCGTCGCACGTCAGCACCCCGAACCCGACCGGGACCCCGGTACGCACACTCACGTCCGTCAGGCCCGACGTCGCCGCCGCGCACACGTACTCGAAGTGCGGCGTCCCGCCCCGGATCACCACACCGAGCGCTACGACGGCGTCGGCCGCTACTCCGCCGCCGATGCCGGCCGCACGCGCCGCGGCGACCGGCAGCTCGAACGAGCCGGGCACACGCACCTCCATCCAGTCCGCTCCCGACGCCGCCAGGGCCCGGCGCGCTCCGGCCAGCAGCCCGTCCATCACCCGCTCGTGCCAGCTCGCCGCGACCACGACGACCCGCAGGCCCGTGCCGTCCACCGTCACCTTCGGTGCTCCCGCCCCGCTCATGCGCATGCTCCTTCGTCCTCGGTCATCTCCAGGGTCAAGTTCAGGTCGTTCGTATCCAGCTCGGCGTTCAGCCCATCCAGGTCCGGACCGCCGATGTGGTGCCCCAGCACCACCCGCTTCGTCTCCAGGTACCGGTGGTTGTGCACGCCCCGCCCCACCGCGAGCCCCCGCCGCCCGACGACGTCCGTGCCCGCCGCACGCAGCCCCGCCACCTTCTCCGGGTTGTTCGTCAGCAGCGTTACCCCATCCAGGCCGAGGTCCGCCAGGATCGCCGACGCCGCGCCGTACTCCCGCGCGTCCACCGGCAGACCGAGCTCCACGTTCGCCTCCACGGTGTCCCGCCCGGCGTCCTGCAACGCATACGCCTCGACCTTCGCCGCCAGACCGATCCCCCGGCCCTCATGCCCCCGCAGGTACACGACAGCGCCGCCCTCGGCGGCCACCGTCCGCAGCGACGCCTCCAGCTGCGGCCCGCAGTCGCACCGCAGCGAACCCAGCCCGTCCCCCGTCAGGCACTCCGAGTGCACCCGCACCAGCGAGCCCGGGACCTGCTGCGCCGACCCCACCGGCGTCACCGACCTTGCTGATCCCACCGGCGTCAGCGCCAGGTGCTCCGCACCCGTCCGCAGGTCCCGGTACGCCACCACCCGGAAGCTCCCGTGCCGCGTCGGCAACGACGCCTCCCCCACCCGCTGCACCCGCGCCGAACCGGTGACCACGCCGGACACCGCGCCCGACGCTCCAGTGCCCGGCACTGCGCCCGACACTGCTGCGCCCGACGCTCCGGTGCTGGACACCTCCGCCCCCGACACACCCGCACCAGCCGACGGCGCCGGGTCGTACACCCGCCGCCACGCCACCAGATCCGCCACCGTCAGCACCACCAGCCCCGACTCCTCAGCCAGGACACGCGCCTCCGGCAGCCGCATCACCGCACCGTCGTCCCGCACCAGCTCCGCGATGGCGCCCACCTCGCCCAGATCCCGTGCGGCACCACCCGCCAGCCGCACCAGATCCACCGCGGCCTCCGTATGCCCCGCGCGCTCCAGCACCCCACCCGGCCGCGCCCGCAACGGCAGCACATGCCCAGGCCGGATCAGATCCCCCGCACCCGACGCCGGATCACCCAGCACCCGCAACGTCCGCGCCCGGTCCGCCGCCGAGATCCCCGTCGACACCCCCACCGCATCCACCGACACCGTGTACGCCGTGCTCCGCGGATCCTCACTGCGCTCCACCATCAACGGCAGCTCCAGCGCATCCGCCCGGTACGCGGGCATCGGCGCGCACAGGTACCCCGACGAATGCCGCACCGTCCACGCCACCCACTCCGCCGTCGCGGCGCTCGCGGCCAGGACGACGTCGACCTCGTTCTCCCGGCCCGCGTCGTCCGCTACCAGGACGGGGCGGCCGGCGGCGAGCTCGGCGCGGGCGCGCTTCATCAGGTCCAAGTCCACCGACAGGTCCGTGTCCACCGAGCTCTCGGCGCGCAGCGCGCTCATCGTGCCGCCCCGGTCGCCATGAGCCGCTCGACGTACTTCGCGAGCACGTCGACCTCGACGTTCACGACGTCGCCCGCGGCCAGCCCACCCAGGGTCGTCGCCGCCAGCGTGGTCGGGATGAGTGACACCCCGAAGCCGTCGTCCGACACCCACGTCACCGTGAGCGAGACCCCGGACAGAGCCACGGAGCCCTTCTCCGCGACGTATCGGGTCAGGGTGGCGGGCGCGGAGAACTCCAGGTCGTCCCACCGCGGGCCGGGCGTGCGGCGCACGAGCGTCGCGACGCCGTCGACGTGCCCCTGGACCACGTGCCCGCCCAGGCGGCCGTTCGCCGGCAGGGCGCGCTCCAGGTTGACCCGGGCGCCCGGGACGAGGCCGCCGAGCGACGTGCGACGCAGCGTCTCCGGCATCACCTCGGCCACGAACGCGCCGTCCGCCACCGAAGTGACGGTCAGGCACACCCCGTCGACGGCGATCGAGTCGCCGGGACGGGCGTCCGACGTGGCGAGCGCCCCGACGACGGTCACGACGGCGTCGGGTGCTGTGCCGGGTGCTGTGCCGGGTGCTGTGCCGGGTCCGGCGTCGCCGCCGGGTCGCTCGAACGCGACGACGGAGCCGAGCTCCTCAACGATTCCGGTAAACATCAGATCTCCTCCTTGGTGTGCCGGCTGAGCCGGCCTTTCTGGGCGGACTGGGCGGACTGGGCGGGCTGAGCGGGTCCGGCAGGCTGGGCGCGGCGCGCGACCATGAGCACGTCGTCGCCCAGCCGGGTCACGTCGTGGGTGGCGAAGCGCGCGGCCTCGGAAATGGTGGTGACACCGAGGTCGCCGACGGCGGTGGCGCCCGCGCCGAGCAGCACCGGCGCCACGTACGCGTGCAGCTCGTCGACCGCGTCGGCGGCCAGCAGCGCGGTCGCGAGCGTGGGACCGCCCTCCACGAGCAGGTGGCGCACCTCCAGGTCGCCGAGCTCCCGGAGCACGACGTCGAGGTCACGTTCGGGCAGGTGCAGCAGGGGTCCGCCGGGCCCGCGCAGGCGGGCGCCGTCAGGCACCGCACGACGGCCGAGCACCACCCGGAGCGGCTGGTGCTCGAAGAGGCCGCCGTCGACGGTCCGCGCGGTGAGGGACGGGTCGTCCGTCAGGGCGGTCCCTGAGCCGACGGCGATCGCGTCGACCTGCGCGCGGATCGTGTGGGCGTGGGCGCGCGCCTGAGTTCCGGTGATCCAGCGGCTGGTCCCGTCCGGGGCGGCGACCCGGCCGTCGAGGCTGGTCGCGAGCTTGAGGGTCACGTAGGGGCGGCCGGTGCGGACCGCGTGCAGCCACGGGCGGAGCAGCTCCTCTCCCTCGTCCGCGAGGATGCCCGTGGTCACCTCGATCCCGGCGGCACGCAGCCGGGCAGCGCCGCCCGTCGCCACCGGGTTCGGGTCGCCGACCGCCACGTGCACGGCGGCGACGCCGGCGTCGATCAGGGCATCGGCACAGGGTCCGGTGCGGCCGTGGTGGGCGCAGGGCTCGAGCGTCACGACCGCCGTCGTGCCCCGGGGGTCGATGCCGCGCGAGCGGGCGTCGGCCAGGGCTGCGGTCTCCGCGTGTGGGGTGCCCGCCCCGCGATGGAAACCCTCGGCGACCGTGTGGCCGCCGGGATCCAGGAGCACGCAGCCGACGCGGGGGTTCGGGCCGTGTGCCGGGCCCTGCGCGGCCAGCGCGAGGGCGCGGCGCATGGCGCTCTCGAGAGCGCGTGGTCCGGTCGCCGCGGGCGCCGTCACGCGGCCCTGCCGTGCCTGGTTCATGCCGTCCTCCCCGAGCTTCGGCGCTCCGGGGTGGACGACGGGTGCACGAACGCGGCCTCTCGGCCCGGCCCGCGCGCACGACGTCACGGCGTCACACGCCCAGGGGACGGCGGCGCCGCACGTGCTTCCTCCCATCCGGACTTTCACCGTCGGTCCTGGAGTTCCACCAGGTCAACCGGCCATCCTTGCGGACGGACGGGTCGCGGACTGTCACCGCCGGCTCGGAATTGCACCGACCCCGGAGCACGTGTGTGCACTACTGCTCACAGGATGCCACAGCATGGGCGACGTTCAGCGTGCGCTGTGTCACACCCGGGCGCACCCGGCACGGTGCCTCGCGTCACAGCGCCTGGGACCCGGAGGCCTCACGCCGTGCGCCGGACCCGGCGACGCCGGATCACCCACTCGGCGACTGCCACGTTGATGGCCCACCCCAGGCCCATCCCGATCGTGTTGGGCACCGGCCCCGGCGCGCCCGCGATCGCCGTGAACGGCCCGAGCAGCAGTGCCTGCGTGCCGGCGCCCATGGCCAGCGCGTAGGCGCGCGTCATCCAGGCCGAGTGGGTCACGAAGTCGCGGCGCAGCGCCGCCCGCACGCCCAGCACTATCGACGCCGCCATGGCCGTGCCGACCAGGTAGCGCATCCCGTTCACGACCACGGTGTCCTTGACCGGCAGGTCGTAGAACGCGGTCATCCAGAGGCCGGTCAGCGCGACGCCGAGGCCCGCCAGGGCGAGCACCCGTCCGGCCCGCCTGTGCCAGCGGCGTCGGCGCAGGCTCGGGACGAACTGGAACGCGCCGAGCATGCTGTAGGTGGTCACGCAGATGATGTGCACGACGACGGGCAGCGGCTGGGTCACGAAGCGCGCGTTCTCCGCGGTCATCACCGGGTCGGACCCCAGCTCGGCGAGCCGCACCGAGCCGCCGAGCGCCGGGATCAGCGACAGGAGCAGGAGCCCCGCGGGTACGAGCCACTCGCGACGGCTGGTGGACCTTGTTGTTGCCTGGGCTGTCGTTGCCTGGGATGTCGTCATGTACCGAGCGTCCTCGGCGAGGTACGGGCTGGTCATGGGCCCGTGGACCGGTCTTTGCCCTGGCCGAAAGTACGAGCTGACGGCCACGGCGTAGCGGGCGGGGTGCCGAACGGGTGGCCGAGCTTGGCGAGCTGGTTGGCGAGCGAGGTCAGGGCCGCCCGGGCCGCACGCGCCCCGTGTCGTACGCCCAGAGCGCGACCTCTACCCGGTTGCGCGCGCCCACCTTGGTCATCAGGTTCGCGACATGCGACTTCACCGTGCTGAGCGTGACGAACAGCTCGCGCGCGATCTCGGTGTTCGTCCGGCCGCGAGCCACGGCCAGCAGGACCTCCTCCTCCCGCGCGGTGAGCGGGTCCAGGGGCTGTGCCACAGCACCGGCCGGACCGGTGTCGGCGAAGGCCCGCAGGAGGCGCGTCGTGACGCTCGGGGCGATGAGCGCGTCGCCCGCCGCCGCGGCCCGGACGGCCTGGGCCAGGAGCGCGGGACCGGCGTCCTTGAGCAGGAATCCCCGCGCTCCCGCGCGCAGGGCCGCGTAGACGTACTCGTCCAGGTCGAACGTGGTGATGACGACGACGGCGAGCGGGTCCGCGACGTCGGGACCGGCGAGCAGCCGGGTGGCCTCGATGCCGTCGACGCCCGGCATCCGGATGTCCAGCAGGCTGACGTCGGGACGCAGCCGGCGCGCCAGCTCGACCGCAATCCGGCCGTCGGGCGCCTGGCCGACGACCTCGATACCGTCCTGGGCGTTCAGGATCATGGTGAGGCCCGTGCGGACGATCTCCTGGTCGTCCGCGACGAGGACCTTGATGCCCTCAGCCGTCATGCGGGCCGGCCCGCTCGCGGCTCCCGTGATGATGCCCCGGACAGCGGGAGGACCGCTTCGACGGTCCAGCCGCGGGCCGTGCCGGACTCGGTGCTCGACTTAGGGCCCGGCTCAAGGCCCGACTCGGTGTCGGGTCCAGGGCCATGCTCCGAGCCTCGATCCAACGCCGGCCCCGCTTCGAGCGTGCCCCCGAGCAGCTCGGCGCGCTCGCGCATCCCGGCCAGCCCGAACCCGTCGCCGGCCGGACGTGTCGGCGCGTCCCCGTCGTCGGACACCCGGAGGCGGACGGACGTGTCGCCGACGGTGACCAGTACGGCGACCCGAGTGGCTCCGCGGGCATGGCGGCGCGCGTTCGTGACCGACTCCTGGGCGATGCGCTGCACGGCGCCGCCGACGGCCGCCGTGACCCGGGCACGGTCGCCCTCGAGAACGACCTCGACGGGTGGCGGCCCGGTGTCGGCGAGGCGTTCGACGTCGGCGATGGTGGGCCCGGGGGCGAGGTCGGCCGCCTCGCCCGTGCCCGGGTCGTCCGTGCGCAGCTCATCGGAGCGGAGGGCGCGGACGAGGGTGCGCATCTCGGCCAGGGCGCGGGTGGCCTCGCCCTCGATGACCCGCAGGGCGTCGGCCGCGGCGCGGGGGTCGGTGCTGGACACGGCGAGCCCGGCCTGCGCGCGGACGGCGACGGCCGAGACGTGGTGCCCGACGACGTCGTGCAGGTCGCGCGCCAGGCGCTCCCGCTCGAGCAGCGCGACCTGCTCGCGCTCGCGCTTGCGGGCCCCGGCACGGTAGCGGAACGCCAGGCCGAGCGCGAAGGCCGCGCTGAGGATCACGACGCCCGCTCCCACGTCCGTAGGAGTCAGGAACCCGAGCGCGGCGTTGACGCCCACCTTCGCGAGGATCAGCGCCGCGCCGAGCACCATCGCGCGCCCGCTCCCCCACCGGAACAGCGCGTACGGCAGGACCAGCATGAACACGTTTGTGGCGAGGTCCAGCTCCCGGTCCAGGATGACCGCGGGCACGCCCGAGGCCACGAACGCGACAGCGACCATCAGCAACGGGTGCGTCCGGCGCCACAGCAGGGTCGGCGCGAGCACGACGACGGTGGCGACCTGCAGCCAGCGCCCCGGAACGTCAGGCCGGACAATCCCCTCGATCACGGCGGCGACCACCAGCGCGCCGACGAGCGCCCAGTCCCGCCACGTCCGCGCGGGCGGGTCGGCGGGCCGCGGTTCGTTCCAGACCGAGCGGATGGCGGACACGGCCTCATGCTACGAGGGCCGGGCGGCCGCCGGATCAGGCAAAAGTACGAGCCGAGCCTCGTTCAGGCCCTGGTCTCGGGGTTGTCGGCGAGGCGAACGGCTTCCCGGTGTGTTGGTGCGACGTGCTTGGCACACTATTTCTTGGATGCGAACGGAAAGTCCAGCGCGAACAGGACGCCGCTGGCGGCTGCTGTCCGGCTGCCCCGTTGTCCGCTTCGACCAAGCGATTGGGCTTGCTTCCGGCTCGACTTCCAAGCCCAATCGCTTGGTCGAAGCGGACTTTGCCCCGCACGCGGGCGACGGGCGCCTGGCGGCCGGATCCGACGGCGGGTCAGTGTGTGTGCTTCTCCGCCAGCTCGCGCAGCGCCGCGATCTCGGCCGGGATGTCCTCGGCCCCGTACACGGCCGAGCCCGCCACGAAGACGTTCGCGCCGGCGTCGGCCGCACGCTCGATCGTGTCCCGGGACACTCCCCCGTCGACCTGGATCCACACGTCGAGGCCGGACTCGCTCACCGCCTCCCGCGCGCGCCGAATCTTCGGCAGCGTTCCCTCGATGAAGGACTGCCCACCGAACCCCGGCTCGACCGTCATCACGAGGATCATGTCGATCTCGGCCAGCAGGTCGAGGTAGGGCTCCACGGGAGTCGCCGGCCGCAGCGCCACGCCCGCCCGCGCCCCCAGCCGGTGCAGCTCCCGCGCCAGGCGGACGGGCGCCCGCGCCGCCTCCGCGTGGAAGGTGACCGACGCCGCCCCCGCCTCCGCGAACGCCGGTGCCCACCGGTCGGGGTTCTCGATCATGAGGTGCGCGTCCAGCGGGATCGGCGACACCTTCGCCAGCCGCTCGAAGATCGGCAGCCCCAGCGTCAGGTTCGGCACGAAGTGGTTGTCCATGACGTCGACGTGCGCGTAGTCGGCGTCGGCGATCCGGCCAAGGTCCCGCTCGAGGTTCGCGAAGTCGGCCGAGAGGATGCTGGGGGCGATGAGTGCTGCCATGATGCCAGCGTAGAGCCCGATTCCCGCAACATCACACGCACCACCCACAGACTTGGGAGCAACGATGATCCCCGACGTGAACTACTGGGCAGTGATCGTGGCCACGCTGTCCACGCTGGTCGTGGGCTCGGTCTGGTACACGCCCAAGGTGTTCGGCAAGCGCTGGATGCGGCTGGCGAAGGTCGACCCGAAGGCCGCAGAGGCCGCAGGGATCTGGCCCATCGTCGTGACGGTGATCGTCAGCTTCCTGACGGCCTGGGTGCTCGCCGGCGCCACCTACATCTCGTGGGAGTTCTACGAGGGCAGCTTCTTCACGGCGGCCGTCGTCACCTCCATCCTGCTCTGGATCGGGTTCACGGCCGCCCGCATCATCACGCACGACGCCTTCGAGGGCCGCCCGTCCGCGCTCACCACCCTGAACCTGGCGCACGAGCTGGTCACGATCCTGGTCATGGCCGTGATCATCGGGGTGTGGCCCCCGGCAGGCGTCTAGCCGACGCGCTTCGGGGCGCTCCGCGTCGCCGTCGGGCATCCACGCAATCAAGCCCCGGGAAACAGGTACCGCGCGGGATGGGTTGCGGAGAGTAGACACCGTCTACTCTCCGCAACACTCCGAGCGTGTGTTGTCTCACCCTGTAGGCCGACGGCGGCCGAGCAACCTTCACGGACTGACCGGCCTGTGGCTCAGGCCGTTCGGCGCAGCAGCGTCAGGTGCATCGCGTCCGTGCCGTGCACGTGCGGCCAGAGCTGCACGTCGTCGCGGTCGGACAGCGGGATCTCCGCGGCGTCCGGCCCGGGCCGGACGGCCGCGCGCACGGCGGCCGGGGTGTCGAGCCGCTCGACGCCGGCGCGCTTCTTCAGCACGTCGGACACCACGAGCTGCGTCTCGGCGAGGTGCGGCGAGCACGTCACGTAGGCCACCACTCCCCCGGGCCGGACGGCGTCCAGCGCGGACGTGAGCAGCTCGCGCTGCAGCCCGGTGAGGGCGGCGAGGTCCGACGGCGTCCGCCGCCACCGGCTCTCGGGCCGACGGCGCAGCGCGCCCAGCCCGGTGCACGGCGCGTCGACGAGCACGCGGTCGTAGGCCCCGGGCTCGTCGGTGCCGACCTCCCGTCCGTCGCCGGTCCGCACCTCCTCGACCGCGCCGTCGGGCAGCGCCGCGAGGGCGTTGGCGACCAGGCGGGCGCGGTGCGGCGCCACCTCGTTAGCGACCAGCGTCGCGCCGCGCTGCGCGGCCAGCGCGCCCAGCAGGGCCGCCTTGCCGCCCGGACCTGCGCACAGGTCGAGCCAGCGCTCGCCCGCACCCGACGCGCTGCCCTCCAGGGGCAGACCGGCGAGGGCGAGCGTGACGAGCTGCGAGCCCTCGTCCTGGACCCCCGCGAGGCCCTCCCGGATCGCGGGGATCCCGGACGGGTCCGAACCCTCCAGGCGCAGCGCGGTGGGCGCCCAGCGGCCGGCGACCAGGTCGACGTCGCCCCAAGCACCCTCGTCGGATGCCTCGACCAGGCCGGGCCGGGCCACCAGGGTGACGCGCGGCGCGGCGTTGTCCGCGGCCAGCAGGTCGCCGATCTCGTCGACGCTCCGCCCGTTGCCGACCAGGGCCTCGCGCAGGGCGCGGGCGATCCACAGCGGGTGCGACTCGGTGGCCGCGAGGCCGGTCAGAGCGTCCGGCGCTTCCTTCTCAAGAATTGAGAGCCACTCGTCGAGCGGCCGCTCCGACACCCGGCGCAGCACCGCGTTCACCATCTGCGCCGGCCCGGCACCCACGCGGTTGCGCGCGAGCCCGACCGTCTCGGAGACCGCCGCGTGCACGGGCACGCGCATGCCGAGGACCTGGTGGGCGCCGAGCCGCAGGACGTCCAGCAGCGCCGGGTCCAGCCCCGGCAGCGGGCGGTCCACGCAGGACGACAGGATGGCGTCGTACCGGCCGCGCAGGCGGAGCGTGCCGTAAGTGAGCTCGGTCGCGAAGCCGGCGTCGCGCCCGCGGATGTGCCGCTCGCGCAGCAGCGGGGGCAGCACCAGGTTCGCGTACGCGTCCGACTCGTCGACCTCGCGCAGCACGTCGAAGGCGGCCATCCGCGCGGGGTCGGTGCGCTTGCGCCGTTCCGACGGGGCCTGCGACGTGCGGGACCGGTCGCCCCGGAATCGGGACGCGGAGCGCTGGCGTCCCGAGGAGTTGCGCCGGTCGTCGTCGAAGCCCCGGGCGCCGTCGCCCGAGCTGCTGTCGCGCGCGCTGCCGCCCGCAGAGCCGCCGCGACCGCGGTCGCCGTCGTACCCGCTCACGCCGACACCTGCGCGGCGCTCGTCGCGGAGCCGCCCGTCGGGGACCCTCCCGAGGTGGAGTCCCCCAGCACGAGGCCCGCCTCGACGAGCGCACGGCCCCCGCCGCGCGCCCAGTCGGGCGCGGGCATCGCCTTCTTGCCGACGGGCCGCACCTCGCCGAGCGCGACGGCGTGCGTCGCCGTCCCGACCAGGACCTCGTGCTTCAGCGCGCGCACCTCGCCGGCCGTCAGGTCCGTGACCTCGGGGCGCGGCGAGACGGGCCCGAGGCCGAGCCGGGACCCGTCCGGCAGCACGGTCCACGCGCCGGGCGCGGGCGTGCAGCCGCGCACCAGCCGGTCGACCGCGAGCGCCGGGTCCGTCCAGGCCACGCGGGCGTCGTCGGTGGTGAGCTTCGCGGCGACGGAGACGCCGTCGGCGGGCTGGGGCTGCGGCTGGAGCGTGCCGTCCTCGAGGGCGTCGAGGGTGGCGACGAGGAGCTCGGCGCCGGAGGCCGCGAGGCGGCCGAGGAGGTCGCCGGACGTGTCGGTGGGCCGGATGGTCTCCGTGGCGGTGCCGAGCACGGGGCCGGTGTCCATGCCCTCGTCGAGCAGGAACGTGGTGGCGCCCGTGACCTCGTCGCCTGCGATGATGGCGCGCTGCACCGGCGCGGCGCCGCGCCAGGCGGGCAGCACGGAGAAGTGCAGGTTGATCCAGCCGAGGCGGGGCACGGCGAGCACGGCGGGCCGCAGGATGTGGCCGTAGGCGACGACGGGGGCGGCGTCGATCTCCAGCTCGCTCAGCATCGCGACGAACTCGTCGCCGCGTGGGACGTCCGTGATGACGCGGATCCCGGCCTCCTCGGCCCGTGCGCGTACGGGGCTCGGCGTGAGCTTGCGGCCGCGGCCCGACGGCGCGTCGGCGCGGGTCAGGACGGCCACGACCTCGTGGCGCGAGCCGAGTAGAGCCTCCAGCGAGGCGACGGCGGGTTCGGGAGTTCCTGCGAAGAGAAGACGCACCAGGTCAGTCTAGGTTCGGCGGCCCGACGGCGTGTCGTCGCGCGGTGCGCAAGCACCGTGGCTCTCGGCACAGAGACGGTGTAACAGCCCCCACCTGGTCGGAGGACCACGATGCGCCGAACAATGCTCCCCTCACCGGTGGTCGCTGTGCTTTCCGCCGCGCTGCTCCCGGCTGCGCTGCTGGCGGGGTGCGCCGCCGATGCAGGTGGCACCGACACAGGAGGGCCGGTGCCGGTGATGCCGGCTTTGCCGAGGTGCTCGCCATGCCAGCGCCGACGGCCGACTACGCCTGGTACCCGGAGACGGTCACCGATGCCCTGCCGTCGGTCCGGTACGTCGGCGACGGGGCCGGCGAAGCACATGCCTCCGAGCTGACCGCGACGGGGCGGTTCACGAGCTGGGAGCCCGGCGAGCCGGACGAGCCGAGCCTCGAGATGATCGACCTGACGTTCGAGGTCGACGAGGTCATCGACTCGCTCGGCGACCTGACGATGCTTGAGGGCAGCACGGTAACGGTGCACGTCGGCATCGACGGTTCGGCGGACCTCGACCGGGTGGCCGGGGAGCTGCTCGCGCTGGACGACGTCGTGCTGTTCCTGAACCACGTGGGTCCGGAGCCGTGGCCGCCGCCGGAGTGGGTCATCGTTTTTGATGACGCCTTCCTGGGCGACGTCGACGACGGCGGCACGATCACCTGGCCCGTGGCGAAGGCGATCGCGGCGAACAACCCCGCCGACGCCCACCCGGAGGCCGACGCGACCACGCTCGACGAGCTCAGGGCGGCGACGGAGGAACGCACGATCGACGTCTCCGGGGAGTGATGCGGTCCGGGGGCCTCTACTTGCCGGCTCTACTCGCCGGCTCTACTCGGCGACCGGGAGCCCGAGCGCGCGCAGCTCCTTGCGCAGCGCGGCCGTGTGCGTGAACACCACGCCGTGGAACCCGACGCCGCGTGCCGCGTCCACGTTCACGGCCTTGTCGTCCACGAACACCGCGCGCGCCGGATCCACCTCGAACCGCTCCACGACCAGCTCGAACATCCGCCGGTCGGGCTTGGCCATGCCCTCGCGGCCGGACACGATGACGTCGTCCATCAGCCCGATCGCGGGCGCGGCGGGCTCGGCGCTGTGGAAGGTCTCGGCCTGCCAGTTCGTCAGCCCGTACAGCCGCAGCCCCAGGCCCTTCAGCTCGCTCACGAGCTCCGCCGAACCCTCGATCGGCCCCGTCAGCGACAGCTCGTAGTGCTCCACGTACCGGCGCAGGCCGTCGACGTGATCCGGGTGCGTCCGGGCCACGCGTTCGAGCAGCACGGCGAACGACGTTCCGGCGTCGGCGGCGTGGTTGATCGTGTCGAAGTCCACAGCCTCGAACAACGCCTCGACCTCCGCGCGCGGCCAGCCGGGGTACGCGCCGAGAGGATCCCAGCCGACCAGCACGTTGCCGAAGTCGTACACGACGGTATCGATCGCGGGGCTGGTCACAGGGTTGGTCAGGCCGGTCGCCGGGTCGGCAGAGTTCACAGCATCTCCTTCGGGTCGAGCTGCACACGGACGGTGCCGCCCTCGCGACGCGCGGAGCGGACGGCAAGGCTTGCCTTGAGCCTACGGGCGAGCTCGTCACCCTGGGCAAGCGGTACGCGCAGCACGGTCCGCACGGGCAGGTCCAGCGCCTGGACCCCGCCACTCCCTCCGCTCCGGCCGTTCCCTCCGGCTCCCACGGCTCCTCCGCCCCGGCGGCCGCCCGACGGCGCGCCCGCTCCCCGGCCGCCCGGCCCTCGTCCGGAGGCGTCCGGGTCGACCTCGACCGGCCCGAGCACGCCCGAGCCCGTCCCGGGGTCCTCGCGCAGCCCGACCCGTCCGACGACGGCGTCCACAGCGGTCCGGTCCCCCGTCACCGCGGCGACGCGCACCGCGGGCGGCAGGTGCAGCTCTGCCCGCTCGTCGAGCTCGCGCTCCGCGAAGCCCGCCGGGTCCCAGCGCACCAGGGCCTGGGTCGGCCCGGGGGCGCCGTCGCCCACGAGCAGCACCTGCCCCTCCGGCCCGGGCCGGACCAGCGACGCAGCCGCCAGCCAGCGGTGCAGCGCCTCCGTGCCGGCGGTGAGGCCGGTGCCGCCCGTCATCACGGCGGCGTCGAGCAGGAGCGCGATGGCGTACCCGGACTCCGCGACGGGCTCCGCGCCCGGCGTCGCGACGACGAGCGCCGGGGTGGCCGGGACGGCGTCGAGCACCCCGCCCGGGGCCGACGCGGACGACAGCCGCACCGGCACTCCCGTGAACGCGCGGCCCAGCTCCTCGGCGGTGCGCGCCGACCCGACCCGGACCGACCGCAGACCCGTCCAGCCGCACTCCGCGCACCGCCAGCCACCGGCCAGCCGGCCGCACCAGGTGCACTGCGGCGCACCCTCGGCGTGCGGCAGCCCCAGCGGGCCGTGGCAGTGGCCGCAGCGGGCCGCCACGCGGCACCGGGAGCACGCCACGACCGGCAGGTAGCCCGACCGCGGCACCTGCACCAGCACCGGTCCCCGCTCCAGGGCCTCGCGTGCGGCGCGCCAGGCGGTGGACGGCAGGCGGGCCGCGGCAGCCGCGCCGTCCCGCGCCAGCTCGACGGACGTCAGCGCCCGCACTCGCGGCGCGCGGGCACGGACGACGTCCCGGGGCGCCGCCAGCTCGCGCGCCCAGCCCGACGCGAGCAGCGCCTGCGCCTGCACCGTCCGCCCGGGCGAGCCCAGCAGGAACGCCGCGCCCTCCCGTTCCGCGCGCAGCGCGAGCACGTCGCGGGCGTGCGGGTACGGCGCGTGCGGCTCGGCCAGCGTCTCCTCGCCGTCGCCCCACAGGACCACCAGGCCGAGGTCCGCGACCGGCGCGAACATCGCGGCCCGAGTCCCGACCACCACGCGTGCGGTGCCGCGCAGCACCCGCAGGAAGGCGCGGTAGCGGGGCGCGGGCCCGTCGTCCGCGAGGAGCCGCACGACGTCGTCCGGCCCGAGCCCCGCGCCCTCCAGGGCGGCGGTCACCCGCGCCGCGTCCCGCGCGTCCGGCACGACGACGAGCGCCCTCCGCCCGCCCGCGGTGCACGACCGCACGGCCTGCGCGACGGCGGCCGCCCAGTGCGGCGTGACCGCGCGGTTGACATCAGGGCCGCTGGCATCGGTGCTGTTAGCGTCGGCACGGTCGGTATTGGTACCCACCCCCGGCAGCGCCGACCACACGGCCCGCGGCGCCTCGCCCGCCAGGATCCGGCGCAGGTACGCCTCTCCCCCGCGATACGGGGCCCACGCGGAGGACTCGGGCGCGGGAATCTCGCTGGTCCGGCTCTCGCTCCGGACCTCGCTGGTCTGAATCTCGCTGGTCTGAATCTCGCTGGTCAGGGCCGCGGCGGCCGGCTTCTCAGCGGACTTGGCCTCGACCGCCTGGGCATCGGCCGTCAGAGCCCCGGGCGCTTGAGTCCCGACGGGCTCGATCTCGACAGGCCCGGTCTCGGCAGACCCGACCGGCGAGGGTGCCTCCTTCTCGACACGCGCGTGCCGCGGGGGCAGGGCCAGGCGCAGGACGTCGGCGAGCGTGCCGGCGTACCGGTCGGCG
Source organism: uncultured Actinomycetota bacterium (assembly GCA_963850545.1). Classification (GTDB taxonomy): domain Bacteria; phylum Actinomycetota; class Actinomycetes; order Actinomycetales; family Cellulomonadaceae; genus Promicromonospora. The sequence continues at coordinate 1,288,294 of CAWKLP010000001.1, forward strand.
ACGGCGCGGCACAGCTCCAGCACCTGCGGCGTCAGCACCTGCTCGCCGGACACCACCCGGCGCAGCGGCACGAGCCGGCCGTCGTGGTCCGAGGTCTCCTGGCGGGCGACGACGTACCCGGCGACGTCCTGCCGCCCGAACCTGGCCTTGACCCGGACGCCGGGCTGGGCGTCGTCGGCCATCGTGGCCGGAACGAGGTAGTCGTACGGCTGGTCGAGGTGCGCGGGCTGCAGGTCGAGCACGACGCGCGCAACGGGAAGGGTCTCGGCGATCGGGATGCCGTTGGTCTCCGCCTTGTCGAGCGGGTTGCCGGGCCGAGCCTTGCCACGGCCGCGCAAGGGCGCGCCGCCCACCTCGTCCAGTCCGAGCAGCGCGCCGTCCGGCAGCGTGTCCCGCTCTGTCTCCCCGTTCACGCCCCTATCCCACCACGCGTCACCGACATCCCGAGGCACGTGCTCAGGTCGGCAGCTTGCGCCGCAGAGTCGTGACTTTGCCTCCAGGTCGGCTCAGGCCTGGGCCGACCTCGAGGCAAGGTGCCGACATCGCAGGAAGGTGCCGACCTGGGGCGCCCCAGGGCACTACCGCACGCGAACCCGCCCCGACGGCGGGGGGCTCAGAACAGCCTCAGAACAGGCTCAGGAGGTCCTCGACGCGGTCCGTGCGCTCCCAGGTGAAGTTCGGCAGGTCGCGCCCGAAGTGCCCGTAGGTCGACGTGGCCCGGTAGATGGGCCGCAGCAGGTCGAGGTCGCGCACGATGGCGGCCGGGCGCAGGTCGAACACCTCGCGGATGGCCGCGGTGATCTTCTCGACGGGCACGGTCTCGGTGCCGAACGTCTCGACGTAGAGGCCGACGGGGTGCGCCTTGCCGATCGCGTAGGCGACCTGCGCCTCGCAGCGCCGCGCGAGCCCCGCCGCGACCACGTTCTTGGCCACCCAGCGCATCGCATAAGCCGCGGACCGGTCGACCTTCGACGGGTCCTTGCCCGAGAACGCCCCGCCGCCGTGCCGGGCCATGCCGCCGTAGGTGTCGACGATGATCTTGCGGCCCGTCAGGCCGGCGTCGCCCTGCGGCCCGCCTATGACGAACTTGCCGGTCGGGTTCACGAACTGCTTCGCGCCCGACCAGTCGAGGCCCGCGGCCTCCAGCACGGGGGCGATCACGTGCTCGGCCACCTCGACGTGCAGCTTCTCCTGCTGCACGTCGGCGTCGTGCTGCGTGGAGAGCACCACCGTGTCGACCATGACGGGGCGGTCGTCGTCGTACCCGACCGTGACCTGGGTCTTGCCGTCGGGGCGCAGGCCCAGCAGCTCCCCCGACTTGCGCACCGCCGCCAGCCGCTCCGCCAGGCGGTGCGCCAGCCAGCCGGCCACCGGCATGAGGGACGGCGTCTCGTCCGACGCGTAGCCGAACATCAGCCCCTGATCACCCGCGCCCTGAGCGTCCAGGGGGTCCATGTCGCTCGTGTCGTCCCGCATCTCGAGGGCCTTGTCGACGCCCTGCGCGATGTCGGGCGACTGCTGGCCGATGGAGACGGACACACCGCACGAGTCGGCGTCGAACCCGATGGCCGATGACGTGTAGCCAATGCCCCGCACCACGTCCCGCACGATCTGCGGGATCTCGACGTACGCCTCGGTGCTGACCTCGCCGGCGACGTGCACCAGGCCGGTGGTGACCATGGTCTCCACCGCCACGCGCGACGTCGGGTCCTGTTCCAGCAGCGCATCGAGGATCGCGTCGCTGATCTGATCGCAGACCTTGTCCGGATGACCCTCGGTCACGGACTCGGACGTGAACAGACGCAGCTCGCTCATGGCCCCCAGCCTACGGTCTCGCACAGCGAACAGTCGATCCTGAAAGGTGAGACGGCAGTCACGACAACAGCTTCACGACGGCGTCCCACAGGGCGTCCGCCACCTCGCGCTTGGACCCGGACGCCTGCCCGACGACGTCGCCGGCCCCGTCCAGGAGCGTTACCTCGTTGCTGTCGGTGCCGAAACCCCGTCCGGAGCCGACGGCGTTCACCGCTATCAGGTCCGCACCCTTGCGCCGTGCCTTGGCCCGGCCGTGCTCCAGCACGCTGCCGGACGCGTCGCCCGTCTCGGCGGCGAAGCCCACCACCACCTGGCCGGGGCGCAGCCGCTCGTGCGCGAGCTCCGCCAGGATGTCCGGATTCTCGACCAGCTCGATCGGCGCGGGGCCCTGCCCGGGCACCTTCTTGATCTTGGCGTCGGGTGTGACGGCCGGGCGGAAGTCCGCGACGGCTGCGGCCATCACCACGACGTCCGCGTCCACGCCGGCTGCCCGGACCGCCTCGCGCAGCTCGGCGGTGGACTCCACCCGCACGACGGCGCAGGCCCGCGGTCCAGAGACGACCTGGTCGGTCACGTCCTGGGCGAGGTTCGCCGCCACCAGGGTCACGTCCGCGCCCCGCGCGGCGGCGGCCTGCGCCAGGGCGACGCCCTGCCGGCCGCTGGACCGGTTGCCGATGAACCGCACCGGGTCGATGGCCTCCCGGGTACCGCCCGCGGAGACGACGACGCGGCGGCCGGTCAGGTCCAGGGTCTCCAGCCCGGTCTCGACCGGCTCGACCAGAGCGGGTGCGACCGACAGCGGCTCCACCGGCGAGGACTCCACCGGCGCGTGCTCGACCAGCGACAGCGCCTCCCGCGCGATGTCCTCCGGGTCGGGGAGCCGCCCGGGGCCTGTGTCGACGCCGGTCAGGCGGCCCGAGACGGGCTCGATCACGTGCACGCCCCGCTCGCGCAGGGTGGCCACGTTCGCACGCGTCGCGGCGTGCTCCCACATCTCGGTGTGCATCGCCGGGGCGAGCACCACCGGGCAGCGGGCGGCCAGCAGCGTGGTGGTCAGCAGGTCGTCGGCGAGGCCCGCGGCCGCGCGCGCCAGGAAGTCGGCGGTGGCAGGGGCGACGATCACGAGGTCGGCGCCCTGGCCGAGCGCAACGTGCTGCACGCCGGGCACGTCGTCGAACACCTCGGTGCTGACGGGCTCGCCCGACAGCGCCTCGAAGGTCGGCGCGCCCACGAACTCCAGTGCCGCCCGGGTGGGGATCACGCGCACGGCGTGCCCCTGCTCGCGCAGCAGACGCAGCAGGAGCACCGCCTTGTACGCGGCGATCCCACCGGTGACGCCGAGGAGGATCCTCATCGGTGGTCGCCTCTGCCGAATCGCCTGCGAGCCCCGGTCAGGCCGGGAACTCGGGCAGCGGCTGCTCGGCCTTGGCGGCCGCGGCGGCGTCGGCCTGCGCCTGAACCTCGGCCGGGTCGACCTCCTCGATGGTGAGGAGGCCCTGGGTGATCTCGCGCATCGCGATGGAGAGGGGCTTCTCCTGGTTGCGGGTCTCGACGAGCGGGCCCACGTTCTCCAGGAGGCCCTCGTTGAGCTGCGAGTAGTACGCGTTGATCTGACGGGCGCGCATGGACGCGTACAGCACGAGGCCGTACTTCGAGTCGATGCGCTCGAGCAGCTCGTCGATCGGCGGGTCGGTGATGCCCTCGGGGGCGGCGACGGTTCCGGCCATGGTGAAGCTCCAGAAGTCTGAGGTGATGGGGGAAAGTCCGAGGGACGAGTCTACCTGCTCTGTCGCCCGGAGACGTCGGGCGAAACGCCCGACCGCCGGCTCTGCTGCCGACCGAAGGGCCGGCCTGCCTGCCAGCCCGCTCTGCTAGCCCGCGACCGGCGTGGTTGAGCCCACACCCATCACGGCGACCAGCGCGTCCGTGGCACGGTGCACGTTGTCGTTCACGATGGTGACGTCGAACTCCTCCTCGGCTGCGAGCTCGACCCGCGCGGTGGCGAGCCGGCGCTCGCGCTCCTCGGAGTCCTCGGTACCGCGCCCGACGAGGCGGCGGACCAGCTCGTCGAAGCTCGGCGGGGCGAGGAAGACGAAGCGGGCCTCCAGGCCCGAGGCCGTCACCGCATCACGCACCTGGCGCGCACCCTGGAGGTCGATCTCCAGGAGCACGGGGACCCCGGCGGCGAGCTTCTGCTCGACCGGCCGCCGTGGCGTCCCGTACCGGTTACGACCGTGCACCACAGCCCATTCGAGCATCTCGCCGGCAGCGACCATGCGGTCGAACTCCTCCGGCGACACGAACAGGTAGTGCACTCCGTCCACCTCGCCCGGGCGCGGCGACCGAGTGGTCGCCGACACGGAGAGCCAGACCTGCGGATAACGGTCCCGCACATCGGCGGAGACCGTGCCCTTGCCCACCGCGGTGGGACCTGCGAGCACGGTCAGCCGTGCGGGTTGTGTCGTACTGATCTCAGCCAAACCTCTCGATGAGCGCCGCCGACTGGTGCGGTCCGAGGCCTCGGACGCGGCGGGTCTCGGCGATCCCGATCTCTTCCATGATCGCCCTGGCCTTAACCTTACCGACCCCCGGCAGGGACTCGAGCAGCGAGACGACCTTGAGCTTGCCCACGACGTCGTCCTTCTGGCCCTGCTCGATGACCTCCTTGAGGGAGCCCTGCGAGTACTTGAGCTTGTTCTTGATCTCTGCCCGCGCGCGTCGCGCCTCGGCTGCCTTCTCGAGTGCTGCCGCACGCTGCTCGGGTGTGAGGGGTGGTAGTGCCACGCAAGTCACCTACTCGTCTCTCGACCGGTCGCCTGACTCAGACACCCGGTCCTCGCTCGGGCCGGATGCCCAAGTCCGTGACCTGGTCCGCAACCGGTCTGGTGTGAACTGCTGCATCGAAAGTAGCCACCGCCTCAGTGGTCGGCAATCGCAGAACGCCACTTCGTGAAAACTCATACACAAGCGCGATTAGGCATTTAGTACATTCCGCAACAAAGCACCCTCGATCCGTAGGGATCGAGGGCGCTTTGTCCGGAGGGCGGTCCGACGCGAGAAATCAGTTCCGCAGCGCTGCCGTCGCCTCCTGAGCGGCCGCACGTGCGGCGCTCACCAGCGCATCCGGGTCGGGTCCCGCGCCGAGCACCGCCCGGGACGACGACGCCAGCACGTTCCGCCGGGCGGCGCCGAACGTCGTGGCGAGCTCCCGCTCCCCCGCCCCCTGCGCGCCCACTCCGGGGGCCAGCAGGGGTCCGTTCACGGCCACCAGGTCGGTGCCCGTGGCGGCCACGGCGTCGCCGATCGTCGCGCCCACCACGAGGCCGACCGAGCCCATGGGCTCTGCGCCCGCGTTGAGCACCGCAGCGCGCGACGCCATCAGGGCGGCGACCGAGACGCCGTCGGCCCCAGCGCTGTCCCTACCGCTGTGCGTGCCCGCGGTCCGCTGCACCGCGTGCTGCACCTCGAAGCCCTCCTTGTTGGAGGTGAGGCACAGCACGAACAGCCCGCGGCCCGTGGCCGCGGCCAGGTCGACGGCAGGCTCCAGCGAGCCGAACCCGAGGTATGGGGATACCGTCAGAGCATCCCCGGCCAGGGGCGAGCCGTCCGCGAGGAACGCCTCGGCGTAGGCGCCCATCGTCGAGCCGATGTCGCCGCGCTTGGCGTCCACGATCGTCAGCGTGCCGCCTGAGCCGGCGGTGCCGCCCGAACCTGCTGTGCTGCCCGAACCTGCCGCCCGAGCCGCGGCGATGACCTCCTCCAGCACCGCGAGGCCGCGCGAGCCGTGCCGCTCGAAGAACGCGGACTGCGGCTTGAACGCCGCGACCTTGCCCCCGAGCGCGTCCACCACTCGCAGGGAGAACTCGCGCAGGCCGCCGACGTCGTCGGGCAGGCCCCAGGCCCGCAGGAGCGACGCGTGCGGGTCGATGCCCACGCACAGCGGGCCGTGGGCGTCCATCGCGGCGGCCAGCCGCGCGCCGAACGGCACGGTCGCGACCGGCTTGGTCCGGACAGGCTCGGTCTCGACGGGTTCGACCACTGGGGTGGGCTCGTCGCCGCTCATGCGTTGGCTCCCGCCGGTTCCGCCGCGGCACGCTCCGCCGACGCGAGCTGCGTCACCCCGAGCTGTCCCGAGGCCACGCGCGCGGCCGTGGCCGCCATGTGCTCCTGCAGGCTCGCGACCTCGAACGGGCCCGCCAGCACCGCCTCGATGCCCTGCACCGCTGCAGCGAGCTGGTCGACAGTGGTCGCTATCGGCTTGTCGGCAGCGGTAGTGGCCGCCCGGATCTCGTACCCGTCCGCACGAGCGCCCTGGCCCGACGGCGAGTTCACCACCAGGTCGATCTGCCCCTCGGTGATGAGCCCGACGACCGTGAGCTCGCCGTCCGGCCCGCGGCCCTCGGTGTGCTTGCGCACGACCGTGGCCTCGATGCCGTTGCGGCGCAGCACGGTGGCGGTGCCCTCCGTCGCCAGGACCTTGAAGCCGAGCTCCACCAGGCGCTTCACCGGGAAGACGACGTGCCGCTTGTCGCTGTCGGCCACCGACACGAACACCGTGCCCGACGTCGGCAGCCCGCCGAACGCCGCGGCCTGCGACTTCGCGAACGCGTGCGGGAAGTCCTTGTCGAAGCCCATGACCTCGCCCGTGGAGCGCATCTCCGGGCCGAGCACCGAGTCGACGACCAGTCCCTCGCGGGTGCGGAACCGCTTGAACGGCAGCACCGCCTCCTTGACCGCGAGCGGCGCGCCCAGGTCGAGCGTCGCGCCGTCGTGCTCCGGGAGCAGTCCTGCCGCCCGCAGGTCGGCGATGGACTCCCCCACCATGACGCGGGCCGCGGCCTTGGCGAGCGGCGTGCCCGTCGCCTTGGAGACGAACGGCACGGTGCGCGACGCGCGGGGGTTGGCCTCCAGGACGTACAGGACGTCGCTCACGAGGGCGTACTGGACGTTGAGCAGGCCCCGCACCCCGACGCCCCGCGCGATGGCCTCCGTGGAGCGGCGGATGCGCGCGATCTCGGTCTCGCTCAGCGACACGGGGGGCAGCACGCACGCCGAGTCGCCCGAGTGGATGCCGGCCTCCTCGATGTGCTCCATGACGCCGCCGAGGAACATCTCCTCGCCGTCGAACAGGGCGTCGACGTCGATCTCCATCGCGTCGTCGAGGAACCGGTCGATGAGCAGCGGGGCGGACAGGGTGCCGTGGGCACCGGAGTCGGCGTGGGAGGCGGCAGCGGCCTCCAGCGCGCGCTCCACGTAGCCGGTGAGCTGCTCCTCGCTGTAGACGATCTCCATCCCGCGCCCGCCGAGCACGTAGGAGGGGCGCACCAGCACGGGGTAGCCGATGCGGTCCGCGACCTCGCGCGCCTGCGCCAGCGACCGGGCCGTGCCGAACGCCGGGGCCGGGAGGCCCGCGTCCAGCAGGACCTGGCCGAAGATGCCGCGGTCCTCCGCGGCGTCGATCGCCTCCGGGCTGGTGCCTAGGATCGGCAGGCCGGCCTCGGCCAGCCGCCGCGCCAGGCTCAGCGGCGTCTGCCCGCCGAGCTGCACGATGATGCCCTTGACCGGACCCGCCGCGAGCTCGGCCTGGTACACCTCGAGGACGTCCTCGAAGGTCAGCGGCTCGAAGTACAGGCGGTCGGACGTGTCGTAGTCCGTCGAGACCGTCTCGGGGTTGCAGTTGACCATGACGGTCTCGTACTTGTCCGCGAGCGCCAGGGTGGCGTGCACGCAGGAGTAGTCGAACTCGATGCCCTGGCCGATGCGGTTGGGGCCGGAGCCGAGGATGATCACGGCCTCCCGCTCGCGGGGCGCCACCTCGGTCTCTGAGTCGTAGCTCGAGTAGTGGTACGGGGTCTTGGCCGCGAACTCGGCAGCGCAGGTGTCCACGGTCTTGTAGACCGGGCGGACGCCCAGGGCGTGCCGGATCTCGCGGACCGTTGCCTCGCCGGAGGGGCCCATGCCGCGCAGCCGCGCGATCTGGGCGTCGGACAGGCCGTGCCGCTTGGCGTGCCGCAGCACGTCCTCGGTGATGGTGGGCGACGCCGCGACGTCGGCCGCGACCTCGTTGACGAGCTGGATCTGGTCGAGGAACCAGGGGTCGATCTTGGTGGCGTCGAAGACCTGTTCGAGCGTGGTCTCGCCGGTGGCGACGGCGCGCAGGGCCTGCTGGACGCCGACCATGCGGCCCTCGGTGGGCCGCTCGATCTCTTTGAGCAGCGTCGCGAGCTCGTCGCCGGACGGAGCCTCGCCGTCCCAGTGGAACGTCACGCCGCCCTTGTCGATGGAGCGCAGGGCCTTGCCGAGCGCCTCGGTGAAGTTGCGGCCCAGGGCCATGGCCTCGCCGACCGACTTCATGGTGGTGGTGAGGGTGTCGTCGGCGGCGGGGAACTTCTCGAACGCGAACCGCGGGACCTTGACGACCACGTAGTCGAGCGTGGGCTCGAAGCTCGCTGGGGTCACCTTGGTGATGTCGTTCGGGATCTCGTCCAGCGTGTAGCCGACGGCGAGCTTGGCCGCGATCTTCGCGATCGGGAAGCCGGTCGCCTTGGAGGCCAGCGCCGAGGAGCGGGACACGCGGGGGTTCATCTCGATGACGATGACGCGCCCGTTGGTGGGGTCGATGGCGAACTGGATGTTGCAGCCGCCGGTGTCGACGCCGACCTCGCGGATCACGGCGATGCCGATGTCCCGCAGCCGCTGGTACTCGCGGTCGGTGAGCGTCATCGCGGGGGCGACGGTGACGGAGTCGCCGGTGTGCACGCCGACGGGGTCGACGTTCTCGATGGAGCAGACGACCACCACGTTGTCGTGTCTGTCGCGCATCAGCTCCAGCTCGTACTCCTTCCACCCCAGGATGGACTCCTCGAGGAGCACCTCCGTGGTGGGCGAGTAGTGCAGGCCCTGGCCGACGATGCGGTGCAGGTCGCTCTCGTCGTAGGCGAGGCCGGAGCCGAGACCGCCCATGGTGAAGGACGGGCGCACGACCATCGGGTAGCCCAGGACCTCGGCCGCCTTCAGGGCCTCGTCGATCGAGTGCACGATCTCGGAGCGGGCCGACTCGCCGCCGCACTTGGCGACGACGTCCTTGAACTGCTGGCGGTCCTCGCCCTTCTGGATGGCGGGGATGTTGGCGCCGATGAGCTCGACGCCGTACTTCTCGAGCACCCCGGCCTCGTCGAGCGCGATGGCGGCGTTCAGTGCCGTCTGGCCGCCCAGGGTGGGCAGCAGCGCGTCGGGACGCTCCTTCGCGATGATCGTGGTGAGGACCTCGGTGGTGATGGGCTCCACGTAGGTGGCGTCCGCGAACTCGGGGTCGGTCATGATCGTGGCCGGGTTCGAGTTCACCAGGATGACCCGCAGGCCCTCCTCGCGCAGGACCCGGCAGGCCTGGGTGCCGGAGTAGTCGAACTCGCAGGCCTGGCCGATGACGATCGGGCCGGACCCGATGACCAGGACCGAGGAGATGTCGGTACGGCGAGGCATCAGTGGTTCTCCTCGGTGTTGAACTGGGGTGCGGTGTGCTGTGACTTGATGGCGGGCGGCCACGCCGCTGTGCCGTCGGACCAGCCGGTCATGAGGCCGACGAACCGGTCGAACAGGTAGGCGGCGTCGTGCGGGCCGGCCGCGGCCTCCGGGTGGTACTGCACCGAGAAGGCGGGCAGGTCGAGGCAGGTCAGCCCCTCCACGACCTGGTCGTTGAGGCCGACGTGGGAGACGACGACGCGGCCGTACCGGCCGCCGTCGTGCGGGGCGGTCGAGACGGCGGGGGCGCCGGCGTCGTCCACGACGGGCGCGTCGACGGCGAAGCCGTGGTTGTGCGCGGTGACCTCCACCTTGGCGGTGGTGCGGTCGAGCACCGGCTGGTTGATGCCCCGGTGCCCGTAGCCGAGCTTGTAGGTGCCGTAGCCGAGCGCCCGGCCGAGGAGCTGGTTCCCGAAGCAGATGCCGAAGAACGGGATCTTCCGGTCCAGGACCGCGCGCAGCAGCTCGACCTCGTGGCCGGCGGCGCCAGGGTCCCCGGGGCCGTTGGAGAAGAAGACGCCGCGGGGGGCGTCGTCGGGCAGCGCGTCGAGCGTCTCGAGGACGTCGGCGATGGTCGAGGCCTGCGGCACCACGACGACGCGCACGCCGCGCTCGGCGAGGCGCACCGGCGTCATGGTCTTGATGCCGAGGTCGACGGCGACCACCGTGGCGACGGGGGTCCTGCCCGCATGGTCGCCTGCGGGCTCCACCGTGTAGGCCTCGGTAGTGGAGACCTCCGGGGCCAGGTTCGCGCCTGCCATCTGCGGGGACGCCTGCACCTGCGCCACGAGCTCCTCGACGGGGCGCGGGTAGCCGCCACGGACCAGGTCGTCGCCGGAGAAGATCCCGGCGCGCATCACGCCCTCCTCGCGCAGGCGGCGGGTCAGGGCGCGCGTGTCGATGTCGGAGATGCCGACGACGCCCTGCCCGGCGAGCTCCTCGCCGAGCGAGTGCTGCGCGCGCCAGCTCGAGACCCGGCGCGCGGGGTCGCGGACCACGTAGCCGGAGACCCAGATCTGGCCCGACTCGGGGTCCTCGTCGTTCACGCCCGTGTTGCCGACGTGCGGCGCCGTCATGACGACGATCTGCCGGTGGTAGGACGGGTCGGTCAGGGTCTCCTGGTAGCCGGTCATGCCGGTGGAGAAGACGATCTCGCCGAACGTCGTGCCGGTGGCACCGTAGGCCCGGCCGCGATAGGTGGTGCCGTCCTCGAGGACCAGTGCTGCGGGCTGAACAGCGGACTGAGCACTGGGCTGGGCAGCGGACTGAGCTGCGGTTGTCGTCGGGATGGTCACCGGGCCTCCTGCTGGTACGGGTCTTGCGGGTAGCTCTGCTGCGGGTCCTGCTGGGTATACGGCTGCTGGGGGTACTGCTGCGGGTACTGCTGCTCGGGGTGGTGCTGTGGCTGCTGGGCCGCGAGCAGGTACCGGACGGCGTCGACGAGGCCGCCGCGGTCCTCGGCGCGGCGCGTGCGCAGGCCGGTGTCGACCAGGGCCGCCGGGACGCCGTCGGCCTCCGGGACGGCCCAGGTGAGGACCACGAGGCCGTCGGCGCCGACGTACTTGCCCGCCATGCCCGGGGCGAGGCCCGCGCTCCGGATCGAGCCCACGGGAAGCCACAGGTCGTCGGCGCCGTCGCGTTCGACCAGGACGCCGCCGTCGTAACCGGGGGCGTTGTCGTGCCCAGAGCCGCCGTCATGCACGGAGACGAGCGCGCGGGACCGGTCGCCCAGGCCGTGCGCCCCGACGCGCGCAAGCCAGTCGCCGTGCAGCGTGGTCGAGACGTAGACGGCCTCCAGGGGGCCGAACCGCACCGGCCCGACTCCGTTCCCGCCCGACCCGTTCCCACCCGACCCGTTCCCGTCGGGAACGGCGGGCGGCACGGGCACGACGGTGGTGGTGCGCTGCGCGAGCCGCCGTCGGCCGATGAGGGTCACGTACAGCACCAGGAAGATCGCCAGGGCGATCAGCAGGACGATGGCCAGGGTCCTCATCGGGCGGCTCCTTCGAGCGTGGTAGCGCGCTCGACGACGGCGCCGTCGAGCACCGTCGCGCGGCCGCGCAGGAAGGTCGCGACCACGCGGCCCGGCAGCTCCATCCCGGCGAACGGGGTGTTGCTGCTGGCCGTGACCTGCGTGCGGCCGTCGATCGCGCGGGTCGCGGTGGGGTCGACCAGGGTCAGGTTGGCGGGCTCGCCGACGGCGATCGGGCGGCCCTGCCCCCCGCTCTGCCCGCCGCCGTGCTCCCCGTCGATCCGGCCGATGCGGGCGGGGTTCTCCGAGAGCACGCGGGCGACGTCGGCCCAGGTCATGCGGCCGGTGTCGACCATGGTCTGCTGCACGACGGACAGCGCGGTCTCCAGGCCGGTCATGCCGAACGCGGCCGACGACCACTCGCATTCCTTGTCCTCGACGGGGTGTGGCGCGTGGTCGGTGGCGACGATGTCGATGGTGCCGTCGGCCAGGCCCGCGCGGACCGCCTCGACGTCCTTCGCGGTGCGCAGCGGCGGGTTCACCTTGAAAACCGGGTCGTAGTCGCGGGCGAGGTCGTCGGTGAGGACCAGGTGGTGCGGGGTCACCTCGGCGGTGACGTTGATGCCCCGGCCCTTGGCCCAGCGGATGATCTCCACCGAGCCCGCGGTGGACAGGTGGCACACGTGCAGGCGCGATCCGACGTGCTCGGCCAGCAGCACGTCGCGGGCGATGATCGACTCCTCGGCCACGGCGGGCCAGCCCGTCAGGCCGATCTGCGCGGAGACGACGCCCTCGTTCATCTGCGCGCCCTCGGTAAGGCGCGGCTCCTGTGCGTGCTGGGCCACTACGCCGTCGAACGCCTTGACGTACTCCAGCGCGCGGCGCATCAGGACCGGGTCGTGCACGCACTTGCCGTCGTCGGAGAAGATGCGGACGCGTGCGGCGGAGTCGGCCATGGCGCCCAGCTCGGCGAGCTTCTCGCCACCCAGGCCAACGGTCACCGCGCCCACGGGGTGCACGTCCACCCAGCCCGCCTCCTGGCCCAGCCGGTACACCTGCTCGACGACGCCCGCCGTGTCCTGCGTCGGCGTCGTGTTGGCCATGGCGTGCACCGCGGTGAAGCCGCCGGCCGCTGCGGCCCGGGTGCCGGAGAACACCGTCTCGGCGTCCTCCCGGCCGGGCTCGCGCAGGTGGGTGTGCAGGTCGACGAGGCCGGGCAGCAGGACGTGGCCCTCCGCCCGGATCTCTGTGGCACCACTGGGGACCTCAACCGTGCCGGGGGCGCCGATCGCGGCGATCACGCCGTCGGACAGCACGACGTCGACCGGGTCCGTGCCGTAGGGACGCACCCCACGCAAGAAGTAGGTCGCGGGTGAAGGGGTGCTCACAGGGCGGTCCTCTCGTCAGTTCCTGCCAACAGCAAATACAGGGCGGCCATCCGGACGGCGACGCCGTTGGCCACCTGCTCCACGATCACGGAGCGGGGGTGGTCGGCGGCGGCCGCCGAGATCTCCAGGCCGCGGTTCATCGGGCCGGGGTGCATCACTATCGCGTGGTCCGGCAGCACCGCGAGGCGGCGGGCGTCGAACCCGAACTTGCGGCTGTACTCCATGGGGCTCGGGAAGAACGCGCCCGAGCCGCCCGACATCCGCTCGCGCTGCACCCGCAGCATCATTACCGCGTCCGGCTGCCACTGCTCGAGCGTCTCGTCCAGGTGGTAGGAGACGCGGCACGGCCACGTCTCGACGCCCACCGGGACCAGGGTCGGCGGTGCGACCAGGGTCACCTCGGCGCCCAGGGTGCGTAACAGGTACACGTTCGAGCGGGCGACCCGGGAGTGCAGCACGTCGCCGACTATCGCGACGCGCAGGCCGGCGAGGTCCGCGCCGACTGAGCTGTCCGGGCCGCGGCCGTCGTCGCCCACGTTCCCCACCAGGTGCCTGCGGATCGTGAATGCGTCCAGCAGCGCCTGCGTGGGGTGCTGGTGCATGCCGTCGCCCGCGTTGAGCACGCCGGCGTCGAGCCAGCCCGCATGGGCCAGCTGGTGCGCCGCGCCCGACGCCGAGTGGCGCACCACCACGGCGTCGGCCCCCATGGCGTGCAGGGTCAGGGCCGTGTCCTTGAGGGACTCGCCCTTCGACACGCTCGACCCCTTGGCCGAGAAGTTGATGACGTCCGCGGACAGGCGCTTGGCCGCCGTCTCGAACGAGATACGGGTGCGCGTGGAGTCCTCGTAGAACAGGTTCACCACGGTGCGGCCGCGCAGCGTGGGCAGCTTCTTGTTCTCCCGCGACTGGGTGGCCGCCATCTGCGCGGAGGTGTCCAGGAGCAGGATCGCGTCGTCCTTGGACAGGCCCTGGGTGGTCAGCAGGTGCTTCACCGGGCGCCCCCGTCGTTGCTGGTCGAGCCGTCGCTGGTCGAGCCGTCGCCGGTCGAGACCCCGCTGATCACCACGGAGTCCGCTCCCCCGTCGACGTCGGACAGGCGGACCCGCACGCGCTCGCTGCGCGAGGTGGGCAGGTTCTTGCCGACGTAGTCCGCGCGGATCGGGAGCTCCCGGTGCCCGCGGTCCACGAGGGCGGCGAGCTGCACCACGCGGGGGCGGCCCAGGTCGTTCAGGGCGTCGAGCGCGGCGCGGATGGTGCGGCCCGAGAACAGGACGTCGTCCACGAGGACGACCACCTTGTCGTCGATGGTGCCGTCCAGGCTGCCCGGCAGGAGCGTCTGCCCGACGGCGCGCGTGGGCTGACGCCGCAGGTCGTCGCGGTACATGGTCACGTCGAGCGTGCCGTACTCGCCGTTGAAGGTGGGCTCGATCTGTGCCAGGCGCTCCGCCAGCCGGTGGGCGAGCTGGACGCCGCGCGTCGGGATGCCGAGCAGGAGCAGGTCGGCGGCGCCCTTGTTCCGCTCGACGATCTCGTGGGCGATGCGGGTCAGCGCGCGAGCGATGTCGGCCTCGCCGAGCACCGTCCGCGCTGCTGCGGTGCTGGGGTCCGTGCTTGGTGCTGCGCTCGGGCTGTGCTCGGTGGTGCGCTGGATTCGGGCATGCGGCTGCCAGGATTCATCTGGCGACCTCCTTCTCCGCCTCACAGGACGGGTTTAAAGGGAGTCTGACAGTCACCACCCTAACTCGCCGGACATGTGCCGGATGCCGGAGCCGCCGCCCGCCAGGAGGGGCGTTGCTCACACCCGGGGGCGCTGCGGGCGCCGGGCCTGGCTGCGGCGTGCAGGTGCCGCGCTCAGTGTTGCTCCAGGTGCTGGCCGCATCACGCTGGCTGCGTCCCAGATGCCCCGAGGCCGTTCCGGTCTCTTGCCCGTCAGTCCCGCAGGACCGACGCCGCCAGGCCCGCCGCGACGGCCACCAGTGCGAGCACCATGCCCACCGTCCCCGGCCAGCCCGCCAGCGCGAACCACACGCCGCCGAGCCAGCCGAACACGCTGGATCCGGCGTAGTACGCGAGGTTGTAGACGGCGGCCGACTGGGTCCGGGCCTGCGGCGCCGCAACCGGCGTCCACCCGCTGGCCACTGCGTGCGCCCCGAAGAACCCGGCGGTCAGCACGACCAGGCCCGCCAGGACCAGCGGCAGCCAGCCGGACAGCGTGGCCACCACCCCGACCGCCATCACCCCGGTCGAGACGATCAGCACCCGACGCCGGCCGTGCCGCACCACGAGCCGCCCCGTCCGGGCGGACGACCACGTCCCGGCCAGGTAGGCAAGGAACACGAGGCTGACCACGCCGGGCGACAGGCCGAAGGGCTCGTCGGCGAGGCGGAAGCCCAGGTAGTTGTAGACGGCGACGAAGCCGCCCATGAGCAGCAGGCCCTGGGCGTCGAGCACGAGCAGACGCGGGCTGAGCAGGGCACGGAGGCGACCGGCTCGACCGCCGGACACGGGGAGCCCCGCCGCGGAAGCTCGCGGGCCGCGGTCCCGTGGCGCGAGCCAGACGAACACGCCCGCGGCGATCAGGCACGCCAACGCGACGGCACCCACGCCGGCGCGCCAGCCGAACAGCTCCGCGACGCCGCCCGCGACGAGCCGTCCCAGGAGCCCGCCCATCGACGTCCCGGCCACGTACGTCCCGGCCGCACGCGGCACCACCGAGGCGGGCAGCATCTCTGTCAGGTAGGCCATCGCCACCGCGGGCACGCCCGCGACGAGCAGCCCTTCGACGGCGCGTCCGGCGATGAGCAGCCCGAAAGACGGCGCGAACGGGACGGCAAGCCCGACGACGGTCGCGCCGAGCATCGCGATGGTCATAGCCCGCACGCGCCCGATGCGGTCGGCCACCCAGGCCCAGGGCAGCACGCCCACGGCCAGGCCGAGGGTGGCGGCGGACACGAGCAGCGCCGTCGCGGAGGCCGACGTCGCGAGCTCGCGGGCGGCGTCGGGCAGGACGGACTGAGGCGCGTAGAGCTGCGCGAACGCAGCAGTCCCGGCGCCGAACAGGGCGACGAGCAGACGTCGCTCGTCGAACCGTTCAGCGCCGGGACCGGTGCTCACGCGGGGTTGCTCAGGCCAGCAGTGTCGGCTTCAGGTCCTTGACCCGGCCGAGCAGGCCGTTCACGAAGGCCGGCGAGTCGTCCGTGGACAGGTCTCCGGCGAGGTCGACCGCCTCGTCCACCGCGACGGCGTCGGGCACGTCGTCGTTGAAGAGGACCTCCCACGAGCCGATCCGCAGGAGTGCGCGGTCGACGGCGGGCATGCGCTCGAGGGTCCAGCCCTGCGAGTAGGTCTCCAGCACCTCGTCGATGCGGTCGCGGTGGGCGACCACACCCTCCACGATCTCGACCGCGTACTGCGGCACTGCCGCCTCGGTGTGCGGTACGGCCACGCGGTCGGCGAGGAGCTTCAGCGGGTCGATGCCCCGCTGCTCCGCCTCGAAGAGGATGTCGGCGGCGCGCTTGCGCGCCTTGGTGCGTGCGCCCATGGTCTCTCTCTGCTACGAAACTCTGCTGACGAAACCTGCTAGGGAGCTGCTGCGTCAGTCGGTGACGCGGCCGAGGTAGTCGCCCGTACGCGTGTCGACCTTGACCTTGACACCCTGCTCGAGGAACAGCGGGACCTGGATCTCCGCACCCGTCTCGAGGGTCGCCGGCTTGGTGCCGCCGGTGGAGCGGTCGCCCTGCAGGCCTGGCTCCGTGTAGGTGATCTCCAGGACCACGGACGTCGGGAGCTCGATGTAGAGCGGGGTGCCGTCGTTCGAGGCGAGCATGACGCTCATGCCCTCGAGCATGTAGTCCTTCGCGTCCCCGACGGTGGTGGCCGGCACGTTCACCTGGTCGTAGGTGTCGTTGTCCATGAAGACGAAGTCCTCGCCGTCCATGTACAGGTACTGGAAGTCGCGACGGTCCACGTTGGCCGTCTCGACCTTGATGCCCGCGTTGAACGTCTTGTCGACGACCTTGCCGGACAGCACGTTCTTCATCTTCGTTCGGACGAACGCTCCACCCTTGCCCGGCTTGACATGCTGGAACTCGATGACCGACCAGAGGTTGCCGTCGATGCGGAGCACGGTGCCGTTCTTGATGTCGTTGGAGGTAGCCACGTTCGTCTTCCTGTGTTGGTGAAGGTGTACCCAGGGCACGCCGACGGTGGGCCGACGGCTGGGGTGATCAAGCTGGTTGATCTAGCAAGGCGTCAAGCAGCAGCGGTCAAGTCTAACGGACCGGTCAGAGCACGAGCACACTCAGCGCGGCCAGCCCCAGCAGGCCCGTCGCGACCGACCAGATCAGCGAGGCGAGCGTGCCCACGACGAACCGCTCCGACGCGACCGGCTGGTCACGCAGCTCCGCATAGCGGCCCAGGCCCTTGATCGCGATCACTATCGCTATGCCGTACGGGTAGCCCGCCAGCAGGGAGCCCGTGATCGCCAGACGCTCCAGCACGCCGAGCCAGGCGCCTCCCCGCAGGATGGCCACGGCTTCCGGGTGCATCGTGCCCGTCGGCGACTCCTCGCCGTCGGACCGGGTACCGCCCTTGGCCGCACCTGCCTTGGCTGAGCCGGCCTTGACCGAGCCCTCGGCGCCAGAGCCCTTGTCATCCTTCTCGGGCTCTCCGCCGGCTTCTCCGCCCGCTTCGCCGCCCGGCTCTCCACCAGCTTCTCCACCGGCTTCTCCGCCGGGTACCCCGCCCGGCTCCAGCGCCTGCGGATACACGGGCGGCTTGTACCGCGCCCACGGCAGGTCTCCTCGGCCCGCGCGGCGCAAGACCCACGGCACCACCCACGAGCCGACGATGACGCTGAGCGCCAGCGTGACCAGCCAGGTCGCGGCGGCCGCAAACCACTGCCACCCGTCGAAGTAGTTCAGCGTCTCCCAGGTCACGACGTGACGTCCCCTCAGCTCTGCGCGCGCTTCGTCCTGCGTTTGCCCTTGCCTGCTTCAGCGGCCGGGCCGCTCGGGGCGTCCGGCTCGCTGCTTACCGAGCAGCTCAGCTCGGCGAGCAGCCGCACCACCACCGGCCGCACGGCTTCCTCCTCCTGCCAGAGGGCCGCCCGGAGGCGCTGGCTCACCGCCTGCTCGCTGACGTTCAAGGACTGGGCGACGATCTTCTGCCGTCCCGGTTTGTCCGCCAGCGAGGCGAGCGTATCGGCGACCTCCCACCCTTGGGGAGTCCGGCGCGCGCGGACCGCGGCGAGAAGACGCAGCAGGGCCTCGACCTCGGCGGCCAGATCCGGCTCCGTCCTGCCGCCTGCCGCCAGCTGTTCCGACGCCGTGTCGCCCAACGCCGTATTGCCCGACGCCGTGTCATATGCCGCCCTCAGATCCGCCGCACCCGGCGGCGGCCCCTCCACCGCTACCGACGTGCCCCGGCTCCGGGTCTTGGCCCGCTCGACGGCGTCACGGGCACGGTAGAACGCGAACCCGCGCGCCTCGCGGGACACCGTGGGCAGCGGACCCTCGACCTGGCCGACGCCGATGCCGATGCTCCAGCCCTGGTCGCGCAGCAGGTGCAGGGACAGGTCGACGCCGAGCTCCGCGCCCCGGCGACCGGCCGCCAGGATCCCCTGCACCTCGTCGCCCACCGTGCGCTGGAACGGCACCACGAGCCCCTCACGGCCGCTCGTCAGGCGCTCGAGCTCCGCGAGAACCTCAGGAACCCGGTCGGCCGCGTAGGTCGAGCCCCGCTGGTCGATGGTCAAGACGATCATGCCTAAAGCCTAAGGGGTTTAGGCATTCAACTCAAGGCTCTAGACTTAAATTCAGACTGTCAAGGCTGAAGACTTGATGCCTTGCCCATGCCTGACCCCTGCCGGCCCGACGTCGGGCGCTACTCCCCCAGCCGCCCCGCGATCGCCGTCAGCGCCAGCCGGTACGAGTCGAACCCGAACCCCGCGACCGTTCCCGTCGCGATACCGGCCACCACGGAGTAGTGCCGGAACGACTCCCGCGTCGCCGGGTTGGACAGGTGCACCTCGACGAGCAGCAGCCCCGCCGACGTGACCTGGGCGGCAGCGTCGCGCAGCGCGTACGAGTAGTGCGTGAACGCTGCCGGGTTCAGCACGACGTGCGCACCGGCGTCGACGGCCTCGTGCAGCCAGCCGACGATCTCGGACTCGCCGTCGGTCTGTCGCACCTCGACCTCCAGGCCGAGCTCCTCGCCCCACTTCGCTGCCGCGATCTCGAGGTCCGCCATCGAGGCGTGACCGTAGATCTCGGGCTCGCGGACGCCGAGCCGGCCGAGGTTGGGACCGTTGAGCACCAGAACGCTGGGCAGTGCAGAAGCCATGGCCGCGAGCCTAGTGGGCCCCGGCCCACGCTGCCGTCGGCGGCGCGATGCTGGACAGCCCGCCGACGCTCACGCCCCGCCCGGCTCCAGCCCGTCCACCAGCAGCGTCCGCGGGCCAGGTCCGGCCTCGGCGAGCGCGTCGTGCGGGTTGGTCAGCGCGCACCGGCGCAGCGAGAGGCAGCCGCAGCCGATGCAGTCGGTGAGATGGTCGCGCAGCCGGGAGAGCTGCTCGATCCGCGCGTCGAGGTCGGCATGCCAGGCCTGCGAGATGCGTCGCCAGTCCTTCGCGGTGGGCGTGCGGTCGCCGGGCAGGGTGTCGAGCGCCGCGCCGATGTCGGCGAGCGGGATCCCGACGCGCTGCGACACCCGGATGAACGCCACGCGCCGCAGCGTCTCGCGCCGGTAGCGCCGCTGGTTGCCCGACGTGCGCCGGCTCGTGATCAGCCCCTTGCGCTCGTAGAAGTGCAGCGCGGACACCGAAACACCGCTCCGGGTGGCGAGGTCGCCGACGGTGAGCTCGTCACGGTCCCAGGGGACGGCGGGGTTGGGTGCTTCCATGCGTGGCCTCCTACGGCTCTCACGACTCCAGGTGACGCCGGATCCCGAGTGACTCCGGGGGCGTCGAGATGCTTCCATTCAGGTGACGCAGATTCAGATGACGCCAGTTCAGGTGACGCCAGTTCAGGTAACGCCAGTTCAGGTGACGCCGACCGGCGCAGGTCGCAGTTGACCTCAACTTTGGTTCAGGTTAAAGGATGAGCGCATGGACGCGATCAGATACCACTCCTTCGGACCGCCCGAGGTCCTCACGCTCGAGCAGATCCCGGACCCCGTCCCCGGACCTGGCGAGGTGCTGGTCGACGCGGTCGCACACGGCGTGCACCTCCTCGACACCAGCATCCGCCGCGGCGAGGCCGGCCCGCCGCTCCCCCTGCCGAGCCTGCCGACGGTCCCCGGCCGCGAGATCGCGGGCACCGTGGCCGGAGTCGGCCCCGGGGTCGACGCCTCGTGGACCGGGCGGCGGGTGGCGGCCCACCTCGGCGCGGTGCCCGACGGCGGCGGGTACGCCCGCCGGGTCGTCGTCGCCGCCGAGAAGCTGCACGCGATCCCCGACGGGCCCGACGGCGCTCCCCTCGACCCGGCCGACGCGATAGCCATGATCGGCACCGGCCGAATGGCCGTCTACACCCTCGACATAGCGGCCGTTACCGCGGCCGACGTCGTGGTCGTGACTGGTGCTGCGGGCGGGCTTGGCACACTTTTTGTACAGGAGGCATTGCGGTCCGGCGCCCGTGTCGTCGCCCTCGCGGGCGGCGCGGCGAAGCTGAAGATCCTCCGGGATCTCGTGCCAGATGCCCTGCCAGATGCCCTGCCCGACGGCTTGCCCGACGCCCCGTCCGACACGCTGCCCGGCTCGGACCGCCTGACCCTCGTCGACTACTCCGAACCCGACTGGCTGGACACGGCGCGCGCGGCCCTCGGGCACTCCCCCGCGACACTCGTGTTCGACGGCGTGGGCGGCGATCTCGGCACGGCGGCCACCAGCCTGGTCGACACGACTCCGCCCAGCGCGACCCTGCCGGACACGACCCTGCCGGGCGCGACGCAGCCGGACACGACCCTGCCGGGCGCGACGCAGCCGGGCGCGACGCAGCCGGGCGCGACGCAGCCGGGCGCGCGACGGCCGGCCGGCTCGTCGCCTATGGCTGGGCGTCCGGTGCGCCCAACCGCTATACGTCCTGGGCAGGCGCCGACCGGATCGAGTCGCCGATCGAGGTGCGCTACGCCGTCGGGCCGGACGCGCCCCCGATGCCCGACCAGCGGGCGTACCAGGAGCGTGCGCTGGCCCAGGCGGCGTCGGGCCGGTGGCGGGTCGCGACCCACCGCGTGCCGTTCGCCGAGGCCGCCCGGGCCCACCGCGAGCTCGAGGAGCGCCGCACGACCGGCAAGGTGGTGCTGGTGTGACCGCTACGCTCCCCGCGCAGTCAGGTGCAGAGTCAGCAGAGTCGGGCGCGCGGCCGGGGACGCTGAGCCGCGGAGCACAGCGCCTCGTCCTGACCGGGATGGTCGCGCTCTGCTCGCTCGGCGCGTTCGAGGCCCTCGCCGTGGCGACGGCGATGCCCACAATCGCCGTCGACCTGAACGGGCTGCGGCACTACACCCTCGCGTTCGCAGTGGTCTTCGCGACCAGCGTGGTCGGCATGCTCACGGCCGGACGCTGGTGCGACCGCACCGGCCCGGCGCCGGCGATGTGGACCGGTGTGGTGCTCTTCGTGGTCGGGCTCGTGGTCGCCGGCACCGCTACTGGCATGGGTGCCCTCATCGCGGGGCGTGCGGTGCAGGGCGTCGGGAGCGGGCTGTTCGGCGTCGCGCTGTACGTCCTGGTCGCCCGCGTCTTCGCCGCCGACCGACGCCCGGCCGTGTTCTCGGCGTTCGCCGCCGCCTGGGTGGTGCCCGCGATCGTCGGGCCGGGGCTGGCCGGTCTCGTGGTGGACCACCTCGGCTGGCGCTGGGTGTTCCTCGGCGCGGCGGTGCTCACCGTACCGGCGGCGATCCTGATGCGGCCGGGGCTGATGGCGGCGCGGGGCGACGGCCCCGCGCCGGACGACAACCCCGCCGGGCGGCCGGAGCGTCCCCTGCTGCACGCGCTGCGCCTGGCCGTGTCCGTGCTGCGGGCCGGGCGGGGGCTGCCGGCCGTCGTGTCGGTGCGGGCTCTGGTGTCGGGGGCGTTCACCGGCGCGGAGGTGCTGCTTCCGTTGCTCCTCGTGCACGAGCGGCACCTGAGCCCCGGCGGCGCGGGGCTGATCCTCACGGTGGGGGCGCTCGGCTGGTCCGGGGCGTCGTGGGTGCGCGGGCGCAACCTGCTGCGCCTGAGCCACGCCGGATACGTGCGGCTGGGCGGCGGCTTGCTCGCCCTCGGGATGGTCGGTGCGGCGGTCCTCGTGCTCCCGGGTGTGCCGGCCGGGGTCGGGATGGCGTTCTGGGTGCTGTCGGGCTGCGGGATGGGCCTGGTCTACCCGACGCTGTCGGTCCTCACACTCGAGCTGGCACAGCCGCACGAGCAGGGTTCGGCGTCGTCAGCGCTGCAGGTGGCCGACGCCGTGGCCGCCGCGCTCGCGTCTTCTGCGACCGGGGCGCTCCTGTGGGCCCTGTACGACGTCGCGGGACTGCCCGCATACGCCGTCGTGCTGGGGCTGACGGGGCTGCTGGCGGCGGGGGCGATGGTGCTCGCTGGACGGACCCGCGTGGCGACCGTACGAACGATGCCCTGAGCACACCTGCAGGTCGGACGGCTCTTCGTAGCCGGGCGCGCCGTAACCGGGCCGCCGCGGCCGGCTGCAGCGCGCACTCAGGCTGCCGCAGCCGCCCGGCCCGTCAAGCTGCCGCCGCCGGCGGCGCGGACGGGTCCACCGGCGGGTCGGTGCTCGACGAGGACTTCGTCGACGGCACGACCTCGATGGCACGACGCCCGCCCCAGCGCCCGGCCCGCGCCAGCACCACGCCCGCCACAGCGCCCGGCGCGTGCGGCCGTCTGGCCTCGCGGAAAGCGCGAGACCTGGCAAGGCTGTGCCCATGGACGAGTTCACCGAGTACATCGCGGGCCTGGACGGGGCCGCGCGGGACGCCGTCGAGCACGTGCGGGCGCGGGCGCTCGAGCTCGTGCCGGACGCGGAGGAGGGCATGAGCTACGGCATGGCCGCCCTGCGCTACCGCGGCAGCCCGCTCGTCTCGGCGCGGGCCATGGCGCAGCACATCGGGCTGTACCCGTTCAGCCCGCCCGCGATCGAGGCGCTCGCGCCGGATCTGGCCGGCTTCTCGACGTCGAAGGGCACCGTCCGGTTCGCACCGGACCATCCGTTGCCCGACGGCCTCCTGGACCGCCTCATCCTGTTTCGCCGCAACGAGATCGACGCCATGCGCTCACGCTGAGCGGTCCCGACCCTCCGTGGCCGGCCACACGAACCGTCCTGCTGTCACGTCTGGTGCCGGGCTCTCGTCGTCGGGGGCATGACGCGAGAGCATGGCCCCATGACGGATCCCGACGGCATACCCTCCGGCGAGACGCCCCCGACCGGCGCCCAGCCCGCCGGCGCCCGGCCCAGCAGCGCCCGGCTCGACGACGCCGCGCTCGGCCGACTGCGTCCCCTTGCCTTCACTGTGGCCTACCGGATGCTCGGCAGCGTCGCCGAGGCGGAGGACGTGGTCCAGGAGGCGCTGACACGCGTCTCGCAGGCGGAGGGAGTGCGCAACCCGGACGCGTTCGTCACCACCGTCACGACGCGGATCGCGATCGACGTGCTGCGTTCGGCCCGGGTCCGGCGTGAGTCCTACGTGGGTGACTGGCTGCCCGAGCCCCTGGTCGGCCCGATCCCGTCGAGCCTTCCCGTCGCCATGGCCACCGCGCCGCCCGACGTCGCTGGGCACGCCGAGCTGGCCGACGACCTCTCGACCGCGTTCCTCGTGCTGCTGGAGACCCTGACCCCGACTGAGCGCGCGGCGTTCCTGCTGCACGACGTGCTCGGTTTTCCGCACAGCGACGCGGCCGACGTCATCGGCACGAGCGAGGTCGCGGCCCGTCAGCTGGCGTCACGTGCCCGACGCCGGATCGCGCGGCACCGCGGCGACGTGGGCGAACGCGAGGCGCCGGCTGAGGCAGCCGCGAGCGCCGCGCCCGGGCGGGGTGGGCGCCCTGAGCGGGGCGGGCAAGGCCGGCGGCTGGTGCAAGCCAGGCCCGGGCAGGACGGCCAGAGCGAGCAGATCGGGCCCGCCGAGCAGGACGGGTCAGACGGGCAGAACGGGCAGAGCAAGCAGGCCCGACGGCCGCGCACCGCGGGCGACAAGGCCCGTGCCGACCAGCTCGTGGCGCGGTTCCTGGCCGCCTGCGAGGAGGGTGCGGTTGACCCGTTCCTGGAGCTGCTCGCCCAGGACGTCGTGCTCACCGGTGACGGTGGCGGGAAGGTGCCGCCGGGCATGTCGATCGCCCGGCCCGTTGCTGGCCGGGAGACGGTGGCGCGGCTGCTGGCGGGCTTCATGCACCGTGGCGCGCCCCTTCACTTCGAGCGGGCCCTGGTCGGTGGCGAGCCGGGCCTGCTCATCGTGGCGGACGACGCCGTGGGCGGCGGCCTGGTCGGTACCTGGGCGTTCGAGATCTCGGACGGTGTGATCGCGGGTATCCGTGGCGTGATCAACCCGGAGAAGCTGCGGCACGTGGGGCCGTTGGCCGACCTCGACCGGATCCAGGCCGCGCTGAAGGACGCGATGCTGAAGAGGGTCTCGCAGCGGAGCGCAGCCCAGAAGAAGCCGCAGGAGAAGGCACCGCTGAACAATACGGGCGCCCCGGAGGGCGCCGAGCCACGGTGACCGGCCGCTGGTTCAGACGTGTGGCCAGGCGCCTGGGCGGGCACCTGGCCACACGTCCGGTCACACCTAAAGAGCGGGTGCCTCGTCACGGTCGGCGAGCGGGGCCTCCCGCACGAACCACATCAGCACGAGGCCGGCAAACACCACCGCAACGATCCCGAGGGTGCCCCAGATGGTCGCGCCCGTCGCGGCGATGGTGATCGTCCACAGCGCGCTCGACATCCAGGACGAGGCGCGGCCGGTGGTGGCGTAGAGGCCGAAGATCTCCGACTCCTTGCCTGCCGGCGTCACGCGGGCGAGGTACGACCGAGACGCGGCCTGAGCAGGGCCGACGCAGGCTGACAGGATCAGCCCGCCCACCCAGTAGACGATGGGGCCCAGATCACGCAGGAACACGACGGCGAGCCCAGCGACGACGATGATGCTGAGCGTGCTGAGGATTACGGAGCGGGGCCCGAAGCGGTCGTCGGCGTAGCCCACGAGAACGGTGCTGATCCCGGCCACGAGGTTGGCGGCGATCCCGAAGACGATCACCTGGTCGTCGGAGAACCCGAAACTGACGCCGCCGATGATCGCGCCGAACGCGAAGACGCCGCTCAGGCCGTCGCGGAACACGGCGCTGGCCAGCAGGAACCAGAAGGTGCGGCGCGAGGTGCGCCACAGGCCCTGGATGTCGCGGAACAGCACCCCGTAGCTGGCGAAGAACCCGACCTGGGGGCGGCCCTTGGTGGGGGGCAGCTCCGGCACGAAGGCCAGGACCGGCCAGGCGAACGCCAGCGCCCAGAGCGCGCAGCCCACGGCGATCACACGGAAGGCGAGGCCGTTGTCGGTGGGCATGCCCCACCAGTCCGCCCCGTTGGCGACCACCACGAACAGGAGCGCCAGGATGCCGCCGACGTAACCCAGGCCCCAGCCGAGCCCGGACACCTTGCCGACAGTCTTCGGCGTGGCGACCGACACCATCATGGCGTTGTAGTTCACGCCAGCGATCTCGTTGAGCACACTGCCCAGGCCGATCAGGGCGGCGCCGAGCACGAAGTAGGCCGGGTCAGCCTCGACGAACCACAGCGCGAGCATGCACAGCACCATGCCGATCGTCCCGCCGGCGAGCCACACCTTGCGCCGGCCGGTGGCGTCCGCGCGCTGCCCCAGCACGGGGGCGAGAACGAGGATGAGGAGACCAGCGAGGGTGTTCCACAGGCCCACTCCGCTGGTCAGCCCCGCGAGGCCGCGCTCGTAGGCGGGGTCGTCCTCGCCCAGCGCAACGACCGCCGGGTCGAGGAACGACTCCGTGGTCAGGTACAGCGCCGTGAACACGAACGTGAGGATCACCGTGTTGAACGGCTGGGTCCCCCAGTCCCACAACGCCCAGGAGAAGACCTGGCGGCGCGGGATCCGCACGCCCTCCTGCAGCTCCAGGCCCATCTTCGGGGGCGGCGGTGTCTCAGGGGCCGAGTCAGCGGCCGAGGGGGCCGGTGAGTCGGTTCCGGGTACGGCGTCGGTCATGGCCGCAGTCTGCCCGGATCGCGTGAACGACGGGTGCTGGAGCCGGTCACGATCTCATACCGACCCACCTGTCAATGGCGGGTCGGGGCGGGTCGGGGGCGGATCACAGCGCGAGGTTGTGCCGCCCGATCTGTCGCGTCTCCGACACGCCCGCGAGCGCCATCGTGATGTCGAGCTCGGCCAGGACGTGCTCGGTGACGGCGCGGACGCCGTCGGACCCCGCGAGGGCGAGGCCGTAGACCCAGGGGCGGCCCAGGAGGACGGCGTCGGCGCCGAGGGCGAGCGCGGTGAAGACGTCGGCGCCGGTACGGATGCCGGAGTCGAACAGGACGGGGACGACGGCGCCCGTGCCGGTGTCTGTGCCGGTGTCTGTGCCTGTGCCTGTGCTGGAGCCGGAGTGCGCACGCACGGCGTCGACCACGGGGCCGAGGGCGTCGAGCGAGGCGACGGCGTTGTCGATCTGTCGCCCGCCGTGGTTGGACACGATGATGCCGTCGGCGCCGTGGTCGAGGGCGGCGAGGGCGTCGTCGGGGTGCTGGATGCCCTTGACGAGGATGGGCAGGGTGGTGCGTTCGCGCAGCCAGGCGAGGTCGGCCCAGGTGAGGGTGGAGCGGGAGAAGACGTCGAGGAAGGTCTCGACGGCGGCGCGCGCGTACGGCTGGGTCAGGTTGCGCAGGGTGGGGCCGGGGTGGTGCCGGGCCATGGACAGCAGCGAGCGGACGGCGGCCAAGGTGGGCCGGTTCGACGCCGTCGCCTCGCCCGCCGAACCTGCCGAACCTGCCGAACCTGCCTCGCCCGACGACGCCGCACCGCGGACGCGGGCCTCGACGAGCTTCTGGAACTCGGGGTCGCTCAGGTACTGGGCGATGCCCTCGGCGCGGGCGAACGGCAGGTAGCCGAGGTCGAGGTCGGGCGTGCGCCAGCCGAGCACGTGGGTATCGAGGGTGACGACTATCGCCTCGCAGCCGCTGGCCTCGGCGCGGGTGACGAAGGACTCGACCAGTGCGTCGTCGGACGACCAGTAGAGCTGGAACCAGCGCGGGCTGTCGCCGAGGGCGGCGGCGGTGTCCTCCATGGGCGTGGACGCCTGGGAGGAGATGACGACGGGCAGGCCGAGGTCTCGGGCCGCGCGGGCGAGCGCCGGCTCGGCGTTGCGCGGTGCGGCGGCCCGGCCCCCGCGGCGGGTCTGGTGCTGGACGGCGAGCTCCAGGGCCCCGACCGGCCCGAAGAGCACGGGGGCCGGCAGCTCTCGGCCGAGCAGGGTGGTGGCCAGGGAGCGCTCGCCGACGTCGACCATCTGGCGCGGGACGATCCGGTACCGGCCGAACGCCTCCCGGTTCGCCTCGACGGTGCGCTGCGCGCCGGCGCCGCCGGAGACGTAGGACCAGCCGGTGCGGGTCATCCGGCGTCGGGCGGCGGCGGCGAGCGCGTCGGGGCTGGTGGGCACCACCGGCCGGTGGCCGTAGACCCCGTTGCGGTAGATCGACGACTGCACTGTCCGGCCGATATTGCGCATGGCGGACATCCTGCCATGCGGCTGTCAGCGCGCCCCCGGGCACCCTCCGGGAGCACCAGCTCATGTACGACCGCTCCGCCGCCGGCGAGTTCTGGCACTTCTACACGCCGCGCATCGGCCGCTTCTGCTTCGAGGTGGTGCAGCGCATCGGCGGGTACGACGTCTACGCGACCGACAACACCCCGGTCCTCCTCGCCGCGCAGGACCGGCTGGACCGACTGGACCGCGGTGCCCGGTAGATCCGCCCGCGCGTCGCGACCTGCCACGACGGCGGGGCGTCGCATACGATCCCCACGTGTCCGCACAACCCCTGACGACGTCTCAGCAGGTCACGCTCGACTGGCGCACCGACCATCTGCTCGGCGAACCGTTCCAGGAGACCCCGCTCGGGCCGGCGACCCTGGTGCGGTACCCCCACCCGGAGGACCTCGGACCGCCCAAGGCCGCCGTCATCCACGTGCACGGCTACAACGACTACTTCTTCCAGGAGCACCTGGCCCGCGCCTTCGCGGCGGCCGGGTACGCGTTCTACGCAGTCGACCTCCGGGCCGCGGGGCGGTCGCTGCAGCCGGACGAGCTCCCACACTTCGTGATGGACCTGCGCGAGCAGGCGACCGACATCGCCTCGGCCGCCCGTGCCGTGCGCGCCCTGGAGCCGGGGCTGCCACTGGTGGTGCACGCCCACTCCACGGGCGGCCTCACCGCCTCCCTGTGGGCGCACGCCCACCGCAACGCTGCCGGGGCCGACGCCGGGCCCGACGTGCTTGTGCTCGACTCGCCGTTCCTCGACCTGCGGGCGCCCCACTGGAAGCGCACGTTCGGGACTCGGGTGCTGGACACCGTCGGGCACCTCGCCTCGACCGCGATCATCAGCGACGGCCCGTCCCGCTACGCCGAGCACCTGCTGGCCGCCAACGGCGGGCGCTGGGAGTTCGACACGACGCTCAAGCGCCCCGAGGGCGTGCCCGGCCGGGTCGGGTGGTTCGTCGCCGTCCGGCGCGGGCAGGCGCGCGTAGCCGCCGGGCTGGAGATCGCCTGCCCCGTGCTGCTCGCGCGGTCCGACTCGTCCGGCCCGGACGAGCTCGACAATCCCCTGCTCGACGCGCAGGACACCGTGCTCGACGTGCGGCAGATGGCCGCGCTCGCGCCGGGTCTGGGCCACGACGTCACCGAGCTCGTCGTCCCGGGCGGTGTGCACGACCTGTCGCTGTCAGCCCGCGGCCCGCGCGAGGCATACGTCGGCGGCATGTTGAAATGGACGGACAGTCAGGTCGGCGCCGCCGTCGGCGCCCGAGACATCACGTAGACACACCACGTAGACGACATCACGCAGACGAGGGACAGCCAGTGACCTACTTCGAGGGGCCCTTCCAAGCCCTCGCCCACCGCGGGTTCGCGCATGCCTCGGCCGGTACCGAGGGCCTGGAGAACTCGCTGGCGGCGTTCGGCGCCGCCGTCGACCTCGGTTACCGCTATGTGGAGACGGACGCGCACGGCACCATCGACGGCGTGGCCGTCGCGCTGCACGACGAGTCGCTCGACCGCACCACCGACGGCACCGGCCTCGTGGCCGAGCTGCCGTGGTCCGAGGTGAGCGAGGCGCGCATCGGCGGCGTCGAACCCGTGCCGCTGCTCGAGGACGTGCTTGGCGGGTGGCCCGACCTGAGGGTGAACATCGACGTCAAGCACTCCTCCGGCGTCGGACCGGTCGCCCGGGCCATCGAGAAGACCGCCTCGTGGGACCGCGTGTGCGTCACGTCCTTCGAGCCCGCCCGACGCCGCGCGACGCTAACCAAGCTGTCCCGCCCCGTGGCGACGTCGGCCGGGCGCCGGGAGATCGCCACGTTCCTCACGGGCGTGCGACTGCACGTGCGGTCGCTGGCCCGGCGTGCCCTGCACGACGTCGACGCGCTGCAGGTCCCGGTGAGCGAAGGGTCCGTCACGGTGGTCTACGCCGCGTCGATCGACGCCGCGCACGCGCTCGGCAAGAGGCTGCACGTCTGGACCATCGACGACCCGGACGAGATGAACCGGCTCATCGACGAGGGCGTCGACGGGCTGATCACCGACCGCGCCGACCTGCTCAAGGACGTCCTGATCGAACGCGGCCTCTGGAACTAGCTCGGGCCAGGGAAGCAGCCGGAGATCCCGTGACCCAGGTCGGCAGTCTCCTGCGATGTCGGCACCTTGCATCGAGGTCGGTCCAGTGATGAGCCGACCTCGATGCAAAGTGCCGAGTTGGTGAGACAAACTGCCGACGTCACAATTGCCCGCCGGCGCTCCAGATGCCTACCGACCACAGCGGTCCGGCCGTGGCATAGGACGCGGAGGAGGTCACTCACAGCCCACGCCGTCCCCGTCCCGGTCCAGGTGCGAGCCGTAGCCGGGATCACCGGCGTAAACGGGTGCGGCACCTGCCGCACGCGCGGCGTCGCAGTTCTCGTAGTAGGCCGTGCCGCCAGCGTCCGCGGAGCCGTCGTCCGAAGACTCACCACCCGCAGATCCCGCGACCGCAGCGGCCTCCGCCGCCTCTACTGCCTCCTCGCGCTCCGCGACGTCGGACTCTCTCGCGTCCACCTTCGTCTCGTCGGTCTTGACCGCCGCCTCCCGCGCCTTCAGCTTCCCCTCCTTCTGCACGACGCCGGACATCCTCGCCTTGAGATCCTGCCGGTCGGAGGCGAGCTCCGCTTCGTCTGCCTCGAGCGCCGCCTGAGCCTCCGCCAGGGCTTCCTTCTCGGTCTCGGCCGTCGCACTCTCCTCGTCCGCGGCCGCCGCCGCCGCAGACGCCGAGGCTTCGGCCGCCGCAATCGCGGCGGCGCCCTGGTCCCCGCTCCCGATGCCGATCCCCACGACGAGGACGAGGACTGTTGCGGCCACCGCGCCGATGATCAGCAGCGGCTTACGCCGCGACGCCTTCCGCGCCTCCTCGTCCGGGACATCGATGACGACGGCGCCTTCACCGAGCAGGGCCGTGTCCGGGACATCGACCCACAGCTGCCAGCCGGCGGGCATCGACCACTTGGGGTTGGGCTGCCAATCGGGATCCGGGCTCCAGCCCGGGGAGGGAGCCGGCCAGCCCGGAGGAAGGTTGTAGACCTTGCGCATGGCGGGGCACCTCTCGGTCGGCGCGCGGCCAGGCCGCGCGCTGGGTTGCCCCCTGCACCCCGGACGCTAGGCCTACGCGTCACGCATTGCGCACAAAGTAGGCCAAGATCACCCGTCGTTCACGCTGTTCCCGGCCGGACGACGTCAGGAGCCGCCGCCACCGCCCGAGTCACCGCCACCACCGGAGTCGCCACCGGACCAGCCGCCACCGGCGTCACCGCCGAACCAGCCTCCGCCACCGCCGGTACCGCTGCTGCCGCTACCGCCGTCCGAGCCGGACCGGGTCGAGTCGCCGCCCCAGAAGCTGCCGCCCGTCCAACCGTCGCCGCCCGACCACGCGGGGTCGCAGGAACCATCACCCGCGCCGCCGTCGTACCCGTCGTCGTCCGGGCCCTGGTCACGGTCCTGGTCACGGCCGTCGCCGTGTGGCCCGGTCCCGACGACGGCCGCCGGCACCATCAGCCCGGCGGCGCCGTCGTCCGACGAGCCGGCGCGCGAGGTGCGGACCCGGCCGCGGGGCTCGGTCTGCGGACGGGCGCCGAGGCGCGTGGTGAACGCCCACAGGGTCCGGCCGTCGGGCAGGAGGATCCGGGCGGGGCCCTCGACGTCGTCCCCGGAGAAGAACTCGACGCTCACCAGGCCCTGCCGCATGGTGCCGACTGGCGCGTCCGTCGCGAACAGCAGGTGGAGGTACCGCTGCTCCCCGCCGTGCTGAACCACTACCGTCCGCATCGGCCGGCCCGACACCCTGCGCTCCTTGGCCACGGCCTCGCCGCACAGCGTCAGGGACACCGCACCGCGCGCGGCCCGGGACCAAGCGCCACGGTTGCGCACCCGGCGTCCAACCTCCTTGAGGAAGATGAACAGCGCGAAGGCTGCCATGAGCCCGAGGACCATCAGGAACACCGGCGGCGTCTCCGCGCCGACGGACTCGGAACCGCCGAATCCCTCCGAGGAGAAAGACAACCAGGAGGGGAATGGCTGCGCCATGAAGCCCAGGACGGCGAGAAAGACCAGAGGAAAGACCACGCCACTGACGCCGCGCGCCCCGGCCGCGCGTGCGGCCCGGAAGTCAGGATCGGAGTTCATGGCCTGAGGCTAATGTCCGCTTCGCCCCACGCGCACGACAACTCAGCCCAGCGTCAGCGTGACCGGGGTGCCCGGGCCCTTTGTCGGGGGCTCCTTCGAGACCTCCGCGTAGGCGGCGGCCAGCAGGGTCGGGTCGGGGCCTTCCAGGCGGACCGGCTTGGCGACGTCGTCCAGCACCACGAACCGCAGCAGGTCGCCGCGCGCCTTCTTGTCGCGGCGCATCGCGGCCAGCAGCTGGTCCCAGCGGTCACCCCGGTAGTGCACCGGGAGCCCGAGCGAGGACAGGATGGAGCGGTGCCGGTCGGCGACGTCGTCGGGCAGCTTGCCGGCCATCCGGGCGAGCTCCGCCGCGAAGACCATGCCCACGCTCACCGCGGCGCCGTGCCGCCACTGGTAGCGCTCTGCCAGCTCGATCGCGTGGCCCAGCGTGTGCCCGTAGTTGAGGATCTCGCGCAGGCCGGCCTCCTTGAGGTCCTCGCCGACCACCTGGGCCTTGACCCGGACCGACCGCTCGACGAGCTCGGCCACGACGGCCCAGGTCTCGTCCGTCGCGTCCGCGCCGGCCCAGTTCCGCAGCTCGTCGGTGTGGGCCTCGACGAGGTCAAGGATCACCGGGTCCGCGATGAAGCCCGTCTTGACGACCTCCGCCAGGCCCGCCACCAGGTCCCACTTGTCGAGCGAGCCCAGCGCCGCCAGGTCGGCCAGCACACCCGCCGGCGGGTGGAACGCGCCCACGAGGTTCTTGCCCTCGGACGTGTTGATGCCCGTCTTGCCGCCCACGGCGGCGTCGACCATCGCGAGCAGCGTGGTCGGCACGTGCACCACGCGGATCCCCCGCAGCCAGGTCGCGGCCACGAAGCCCGCGAGGTCCGTGGTGGCTCCCCCGCCGACGCCGACTATCGCATCCGACCGCGTGAAGTCCAGCTGGCCCAGCAGCCCCCACAGGAACGCGGCGACCTGCGGCGTCTTGGCCGACTCGGCGTCCGGCACCTCGGCCACGAACGCCTCGTAGCCCGACGACCTGAGGTCCTCGGCGATCGTGTCCGCCGTCGCCGACAGCGCGGCAGGGTGGATCACCATGACCTTGCGGGCCGCGCCCACCAGCGACGGCAGCTCGCCCAGCAGGTGGCGGCCGATGACGACGTCGTACGGGGCGTCTCCCCGGACGGTGACCCGGGTGGGAGCGCTGTTGGTGCTCACTTCGTGCTCTCCTCTTCTGTGCTCTCTGCTCGCTTCGGGTCCACCAGCTCCGGGACCCGCAGCTGGAGGCCGAGCGCCTCGATGATCTCCGCCGCCACCTGCTCGCCGGGCCGCTCGCTCGACACGATCTTCAGCGTCGCGAGCCGCTCGTACGTGGGGCGCCGCTCGGTCATCAGCTTCTGCCACTGCGCGCGCGGGTTGCCGAGCAGCAGGGGCCGGGCCTGGTTCATGCCGACCCGCTGGGCGGCGATCGCCAGCGGCACGTCCAGGAAGACGACGTGGCCGCCGTCCGCCGCGTACTTCGCGAGCGCCTCCTGGATCGTGGGGCTCATGACGGCGCCGCCACCGAGCGACACCACGCCGTCGTGCTCCGCGAGGGCGGCGAGCACGGCGGCCGTCTCGAGCTCGCGGAACCGGGGCTCGCCGTCGTCCACGAAGATGTCGCCGACGGGCTTGCCGGCGGCCGCCTCGATGTCCGCGTCGGTGTCCCGGATCGTGACGCCCACGCCGACGGCGAGGATCCGGCCCACCTTGGACTTGCCGGAGCCGGGGGGCCCGATCATGACGGCGACGGGACCGGTGGCCGGGCCGGTCGAGACGCTCACTGCAGCAGCTCCGGGATCGCGGCCACGTAGGACTGCAGGTTGCGGCGCACCTCGGCGACGGAGTCGCCGCCGAACTTCTCGACGGCGGCCTCGGCCAGGGTGAGCGCCACCATCGCCTCGGCGACGACGGCGGCGGGCGGCACCGCGCACACGTCGGACCGCTGGTGGTGGGCCGTGACGGGCTCGCCGGTGGCGGTGTCGACGGTCGGCAGCGCTCGGGGCACCGTCGAGATGGGCTTCATCGCGGCGCGCACGCGCACGATCTCCCCGTTCGACATGCCGCCCTCGATGCCGCCCGCGCGGTTGGTGGTGCGGCGGATCCGGCCCGGTCCGGCCGCACCGTCGGCTCCCGCCTCCCGCACGATCTCGTCGTGGGCGGCGGTGCCGCGGCGGCGGGCGGTGCGGAAGCCGTCGCCGACCTCGACACCCTTGATCGCCTGGATGCCCATGAGGGCGGCGGCCAGGCGCGCGTCGAGCCTGCGGTCGCCCTGCACGTAGGTGCCCAGGCCAGACGGCACGCCGTAGGCGAGCACCTCGACGACGCCGCCGAGGGTGTCGCCGTCCTTCTTGGCCAGGTCGATCTCCTCGATCATCAGCTTCGCGGACGCGGCGTCGAGGCAGCGCACCGGGTCGGCGTCGAGCGCGGCGACGTCGTCGGGGGTCGGCAGGACGGCGTCGTCGGGCACCGCTGCCCCGCCGATGGCGACCACGTGCGACACCAGGCGGATGCCGAGGGCCTGCTCGAGGAACTTCGCGGCGGCCACGCCCAGCGCGACGCGGGCCGCGGTCTCGCGGGCCGAGGCGCGCTCCAGCACGGGCCGCGCGTCCTCGAAGCCGTACTTGCGCATGCCGATCAGGTCGGCGTGCCCGGGGCGGGGGCGCGTCAGCGGCCGGTTGCGGGCCACCTCGCGCTCGTCGCCGGTCCCGGCGTCGACCATGAGCGCCTCCGGGGGCACCGGGTCGGCCGACATGACGTCGGTCCACTTGGGCCACTCCGTGTTCGCGATCTCGATCGCGAGCGGCCCGCCCTGTGTGATCCCGTGCCGCAGGCCGCCGAGCACCCGCACCTCGTCCTGCTCGAACTTCATGCGCGCCCCGCGCCCGTAACCGAGGCGGCGGCGCGCGAGCGCACCCTGGATGTCCGACGTCGTGAGCTCCACGCCGGCGGGCAGACCCTCCATCACGCCCACCAACGCAGGACCGTGCGACTCACCCGATGTCAACCAACGAAGCATGCTCGGATTGTTTCACGCGCGTGACGTACCCGGCGCCCGCTGTCCACAGGCCGTCGGCCCATGGCGGCTCCCTCACGACCTGCAGGTCTCCGGCTTCCGCTGGTAGCGGCCCAACGTGATCGTCAGCAGTCCCGGGTTGTGCGCGCGGAGGGCGGCGTTTGTTTTGCTACGGGGCCGCTTGGCGACGCATCACTCTGCGCCTTCCAGCGCCGCCCGGAGCGCCTCGTCCATCGCGCCCAGCGGCGCCGTACGCCCCGTCATCAGGCGCACCTGCTCGGCCGCCTGGTGCAGCAGCATGCGCTCGCCGCCCACGGCGTCGGCCCCCAGGGCGGTCCACGCGGACTGCAGGGCGGTGGGGCGCGGGTCGTAGACGACGTCGAGCAGCACACCGCCGGGCTTGTCGCCGGCGTCGGTGAGCAGAGCCGCCCACGTGTCCGCGGCGTACTTCGGCGTCGTGGAGACGACGGCGTCCGCGGCCGCCAGGGCCGACGTCGTCGCCTTGTCGTCGAACACCTCGAACGTCGGGCTCACGCCCATCCGGGCCACGGCCGCGCGCAGCGGGCCGATGCGCTCCAGGGAGCGCACGAAGACCCGCGGCGAGGCGCAGCCGAGCTCCGCGAGCGCCGCCAGGGCTGACGCCGCGGTGGCTCCCCCGCCCAGGACGACGGCGTCCGAGACGCGGCGCGTGCCGAGGCCCTCGCGCAGTGCGGCGACGATGCCGTGCACGTCGGTGTTCGTGCCGGTACTGGTGACCCCGCCGCGGCCCGCACCGCCGACTCCGGAGAACAGCACCGTGTTCACGGCGCCGACGGCCTCGGCGAGGGGCTCCACGTGGTCGAGCAGCGGGATGACCACCTGCTTGAGCGGCATGGTCAGGCTCAGGCCGGCCCAGCCCGGGTCGACGTCGTGCAGGAAGCCCTCCAGGGTGTCCTCGGTGATGTCGTGCACTCCGTACTCCCAGCCGTCCAGGCCGAGGGCGCGGTAGGCCGCGGCGTGCAGCACCGGGGACAGCGAGTGCGCGACCGGGTGGCCCAGGACCGCCGCACGGCGGGTGGGGGTGAGGGTCGTGGCCGTGGTGGCCGGGTCGGTGGAGCTCATGGTCAGTAGCCGTTCGCGTCTTCCCAGGCCCGGAGCTCGTCGACGAGCGCGTTGAACTCGTCCTCGGTGGTGGCGAACTTGGTCTCGCCCGTCTCCAGGTTCACAGCGCACCAGTACATCCACGGGCCGTCGGCCGGGTTCATCGCGGCCTCGATAGCGCTGCGGCCGGGGTTGGAGATCGCCGTGGGCGGCAGGCCCTTGTGGATGCGCAGGTTGTACGGGTTGGACGCGTCGTCCAGCTCGGACTGGTAGAGCGCCCCGCTCGTGCGCCCCACGCCGTAGAGGATGGCGGCGTCGATGCCGAGGGTCCAGCCCTGCTCGATCCGGCTGTGGATCACGCGGGACATCTTGGGCTGGTCCTCGGGGTTCTTGGCCTCGCGCTCGATCAGGGACGCCATGGCGAGGATCTCCTCGCGCTGGTCGGCGGGCACCTGGACGTACTCCAGCACGCTGACGGTCTGGGCGATCATCTGCGCCAGGACGTCGGCCGCGGGAGTCTCGTCCGGCTTCACCTCGTAGGTACTGGGGAACAGCCAGCCCTCGGGCTTGCCGCCCGCCTCCGGCGGGAGCATCTGCTTGACGTCCTTGAACGCCGCCTTGACGTCGGCCTCGGGCCAGCCCTGCTTGATCATCCGCTGCTCGATCTGTGCGGCGGTCAGGCCCTCCGGGATGGTCAGACCGCCCCGGGCGACCTCGTTCGCCACCAGCAGCTCGACGGCGGCCGCCGCACTCATCTGCAGCTTCATCTCGTGCGTGCCCGGCTGGATCGCGCCGGAGTCCGGGTTCGCGCTGAACGCACGGACGAACGCCTCGGCGCTGGCGACGACGTCCTTCTCCTCGAGCTCCGCGCCGATCGTGAACCCGGTCGCGCCCTCGGGCACGTCGACGTCGACCGGCTCCCCGCCCGCGCCCTCGTAGTCCGGGGCGGCCAGCGGCGTCCGGATGCCGAAGAGGTAGCCGTCGTTCTTCACTGTCCACGCGCCGAGGCCGCCGACGACGACCAGCACCGCCACCACCGCGATGATCAGCGGGCGCAGGAAGCGCCGCTCCCCCCGGCTGTAGTACACGTCCCGATCCCCCCGACGGCTCCGAGCACCACTGGCGTGCCTCGGTGGCCCCTGATAGTCCACTCCCGGAAGGGCCTCGGTCACGCTCGCTCCATCCTCTGCGCTGCCTGGATCACTTGTCGATCCACGCCTGGTCACCAACCCGGGCGCACGACGTCGCAATCGCATGTCACGATCACATCACAGCCCGGACGCCGCGAACGCTACCCCGATCGGCACATTCCCGGCCAACTCCCGGGATTCACCATGCAGAACCGTCAGGAGACCTTACGACGCGCGAATTCACCCGTTGGCGGCCTGCCACTCGCGCAGCTCCTGCTGGTAGGCGAGGTGCTCCTCGTACGTCTCGGAGAACTTGGTCTCGCCCGTGTCGAGGTTGACCGTGATCCAGTACTTCCAGTCGCCCGGGGTGGGGTTCAGGACGGCGTCGATCGACGTCGTCCCCGGGTTCGCGATCGGTCCCGGGGGCAGCCCCAGGTGCTCGTACGTGTTGTACGCGTTCTTCGCGTTGTCGAGGTCTGCGTCCGTCAGCTCGGTGCCGGGCTTGCCCGCTCCGTAGGCGACCGCTGCGTCGATCTGGAGGATCATGCCGTCCTCGAGCCGGTTCTCGATCGCCCGCGCGATCTTCGGCTTGTCCTCGGCGTGCAGGCCCTCGCGCTCCACCAGCGACGCCTTCGTGAGCACCGACTGCCAGTCGGCGACCGGGACGCCCTTCTCCCTGAGCATGTTCTTGGTGCGGTCCACCATCTGCGTCAGCAGCCCCCCGGCCGTATCGTCCGGCTTCACCATGTACGTGTCGGTGTACAGCCAGCCCTCGGCATTGCCGTCGGCCTGCTTCGGGACGCCGATCTTGCCCGGGCTCTTCAGGGCAGCCTCGAAGTCCTTGGCGGGCAGGCCAGTGACCTGCACCGCGCGCTCGACTATCTGGTCGACCGTGTAGCCCTCGGGAAGGGTGAGCTGCAGGTCCACCGTCTCGTTCTTGACCAGCAGCGCGACGGCGTCCCGCGCGGGCATCTCCTCGAGCATGGTGTACGTGCCCGGCCGGATCGACGCCGAGCCCGGGTTCGCCTCGAACGCTGCGGTGAACGCCGACACGCTCGCGACGACGCCGGCGTCGTAGAGCTCCTGGCCCATGGCCGTGCCCGTGGCGCCCTCGGGGATCTCGACGTCGACCTGGTCGCCGCCCGGGCCCGGGAAGTCCTTGGACTCGAGGGGGGTCGTCAGGCTGATCAGGGAGTCGAGGTTGGTCCACACCGCATAGCCCGCGCCGCCGACCAGCACGAGGGCGACGAGGAGCACCACGACCGAGCGTCCGCGCCGACGCCGACGCTGCGCTGCCCTCCGGCCCGATCTCGGCCCGGGGAACGCGGGATCTGTCTGGGGGCGCGGGGGCGCCGTGAAGAGGTCCGTCACCGGAGACTCACTGTCCTTCGCTGGGGGGCGACTGGGTCATTCGTGCGTGTCGTGCACGGCCTGCACCTCGACGAGCTCGCCGGCGCGCTCCCCCTTCGCCCGCTCCGCATCGAGTGCAGATTGCAGAATGATAACGGCTGCGGCCTGATCGATCACGGACCTGTGCTTCTTGGTTTTCCGGCCCGCAGCGTGGAGCGCCTGATGGGCCGACACGGTGGTCATCCGCTCGTCCACGAGCCGGACCTCCGCGCGCTCCCCCGCGACGGCGAGCGCGACGACCAGCCGGGCGGCGAACCGGCGGGCGTCGGCGGTGGCCGCACCCTCCTTCCCGGACAGGTGCCGGGGCAGCCCCACGTAGACGACGGCGGCGAACCGCTCTGCCGCCTCGGCGACGATCCGGGCGACGTCGGCGGTGGCGCCCTGGGCACTCCTGGCGGCTTGCCTACCGGGCTCCACGCCCTGCTTGCCAGGCTGCTTGCCGCCCTGCTTTCCAGGGCCCGCGAGCACCCGCGGCACGGTCTCCACCGGGGTGGCGACCAGGCCGTCGGGGTCGCTCGCGGCCAGCCCGATCCGGGCCATGCCGACGTCGACCCCGAGCCGGGCTCCACGCGGGAGCCCGGCCTCGGTCTCGGCCGGCGAGGGCACGGGTTCGACCACCGGCGTCAGGCGCCGACGGCGGCCAGGCGCACGCCCTCGGCGATGCCGGCCAGCGCCTCGCCCAGCTTGGCCGGGTCGGTGCCGCCGCCCTGGGCCATGTCCGGCTTGCCGCCGCCACCGCCACCGAGCGTCTGGGCGGCCGTGCGCACCAGGTCGCCGGCCTTGTAGCCTGCGGCGCGAGCGGCGGCGTTGGTCACGACCACCACGACCGGGCGGCCACCCGACACGCCGCCCGCGGCGGCCACGACGGGCTCGGCCTCGCCGAGGCGCGAGCGCACGTCGAGCACGAGGGCGCGCAGGTCGTCGGCCTGGGCCTCACCGGCGTCGTGCGCGATGACGCGGACGTCGCCGACGCGCGGGGCCTCGGCGGCGAGCTTCCCGGCAACGGCCAGGAGCTGGCCCTGACGCACCGCCGCGAGCTCCTTCTCGGCCTCCTTGAGCCGGGACACCAGCGAGCCCACGCGGTCGGGAAGTTCCTCGGCGCGCGTGTTGAGCAGCCCCGTGAGCTGCCCGACCAGGGCGTGCTCCTTGGCCTGGAAGCCGTACGCGCCGTCGCCCACGAGGGCGTCCACGCGGCGCACGCCCGAGCCGATCGACGACTCGCCGAGCAGTGTGACGCGGCCGAGCTGGCCGGTCTGCTTCACGTGCGTGCCGGCGCACAGCTCGCGCGACCAGTCGTCGCCGATCGAGACCACGCGCACGACGTCGCCGTACTTCTCGCCGAACAGCGCCATGGCGCCCATCTCGCGGGCCTGCGCGATCGGCATGACCTGGTCGGTCACCTCGAGGTTGTCGGCGAGCCGCACGTTGACGCGCTCCTCGATCTCCGTCAGGGCCGACGCCGACACGGCGGACGGCGAGCGGAAGTCGAACCGGATGCGGCTCGGGGCGTTCTCCGAACCGGCCTGCGTGCGGTCTCGGCCCAACGAGCTCGTGCAGCGCCTTGTGGATCATGTGCGTGGCCGAGTGGGCACGGCTGATGGCCTTGCGGCGGGCAGTGTCGATCTGGGCCGTCCCCGGGTCGCCCAGCGCCACCGTGCCCTCGATGAGGCGGCCGCGGTGCACGCTCAGCCCCTTGATCGGGCGCTGCACGTCGTCGACCTCGATGGTCGCACCGGCGTCGAGCACGATCGTGCCGTGGTCGGCGAGCTGGCCACCGGCCTCGGCGTAGAACGGCGTGCGGTCCAGGACGACCTCGATCTCGGCCGGGGCGGTGACGGCCGGGGCCGGGACGCCGCCAGTCAGCAGGCCGGTCACGCGCACGGAGGCGTCCGTCTGCGTGTAGCCGAGGAACTCCACGGGGGCCGTGAGCTCCTTCTCCAGGGCCTCGTAGGCGGCGACGTCGGCCCCGCCGGTGCGCTTGGCGAGCGCGTCGGCGCGGGCGCGGTAACGCTGCTCCTGCATCAGCGAGCGGAAGGCCTGTCTCGTCGACCTGCACGCCCTGCTCGGCGGCCATCTCGAGGGTGAGGTCGATCGGGAAGCCGTAGGTGTCGTGCAGCTGGAAGGCGGCCTCGCCCGGCAGAACGAGGTTCGTGCCGGCCGTGGCGTCCTGCTTCAGGCTGGCCACGGCCGTGTCCAGGATCGTGGTGCCCGAGGCGAGGGTGCGCCGGAAGGCCTCCTCCTCGGCGTAGGCGACGGCGGAGATCTGCTCGAAGTCGGTGGCGAGCTCCGGGTAGGAGGGCGCCATGGCGTCCTTCGAGACCGGCAGCAGCGACGGCAGGGCGAGGCCGTCGACGCCGAGCAGGCGCATCGCCCGCACGGAGCGGCGCAGCAGACGGCGCAGCACGTAGCCACGGCCCTCGTTCGAGGGGCGCACGCCGTCGCCGATGATCATCAGGGCCGAGCGGACGTGGTCGGCCACGACGCGCATGCGCACGTCGTCCTCGTGGTTCTCGCCGTACGTCTTGCCCGAGAGCTTCTCGGCGGCCTCGATGACGGGGAACACCTCGTCGATCTCGTACATGTTGTCCTTGCCCTGCAGCAGGAAGGCAACACGCTCCAGACCCATGCCGGTGTCGATGTTCTTCTTCGCCAGCTCGCCGACGATCCGGAACTCTTCCTTGCGACTTCACGTCGTCGATGGCGTACTGCATGAACACGAGGTTCCAGATCTCGACGAAGCGGTCGCCGCCCTCGTCGATCAGCGGGCCGCCGTCCGGGCCGTAGGCGGCGCCCCGGTCGTAGAAGATCTCCGAGCACGGGCCGGCCGGGCCGGGCGGCCGGTGGACCAGTAGTTGTCCTTCTTGCCGAGCCCCTGGATGCGCTCGTCGGGCAGGCCGACGATGTCCTTCCAGAGCTGGCGGGCCTCGTCGTCCTCGTGGTAGACGGTGACCCAGAGCTTGTCGGGGTCGATGCCGCAGCTTGCCGTCCTCCAGCGAGCCCGTCAGGAAGCTCCCAGGCGAACCGGATGGCGTCGGCCTTGAAGTAGTCGCCGAACGAGAAGTTGCCGTTCATCTGGAAGAACGTGCCGTGGCGCGTCGTCTTGCCGACGTCGTCGATGTCGAGCGTGCGCACGCACTTCTGCACGCTCGTGGCGCGCTGCCACGGCGGGGTCTGCTGGGCCGTCATGTACGGGATGAACGGCACCATGCCCGCGATGGTGAACAGCGTCGACGGGTCCGGGGAGATCAGCGACGCGGACGGCACCACCGCGTGACCCTGCGCTTCGAAGTAGTCGAGCCAACGCTTGCGGATCTCGGCGGTGCGCATGAGGTCAGTGATCCTTCTTCTCGGTCGTGCGGAAGCTCTGGTGCGGACGGGTGTCCGGGCACGTCGCTTATTCTGCCGCTGGTAGCGCGGCAGACGGAAACTGAAAGTTCGGGCGGGACCCCGCTACCGCTCGTGGCCCGGCAGCTCGCGCCCGCGAGGGAGGCCATGAGCTCGGCCTCACGCTCGGCGCGGGCCGTGGAGAACTCCGACCGGAAGGTGCGCGCCATCTGGTTCAGCCGCGTCCCGGCGTCGTCCACCGCGGCCGCGGCGCGCTCGCTCACGGCCTCGGGCGTGTAGCGCGCGACGATCTGGCGGCCCTTGCGGATCACGACCACCGTGACGGCCACGCCCACGCCGACCCAGAACAGGCGGCGGATCATGCGTCGGCCCCGCCGGCGTCGGCGTCCGGTGCTTGCCGGCCCGGCCCCTGGCCCGGCCGAACGCCTGCCGCACGCCGTAGGAGAAGGCCGCGACCTTGACGAGCGGGCCACCCAGCGTCGCCGCGTACAGGCCCGTCAGCGCGGACACGTTCTCGCTGACCGACGCCGCGGACGTGGTGATCGTGTCGACCTTGACGAGCTGCGTGTTCGCGGACGCGACGGTGCTCGCGGCCTCGTCGAGGATCGGCACCGAGTGCTCGGTGACGTCCCGGACGCTGGTGCGCGCCTCGTCGAGGAGCTTTCCCAGCTTCCACAGGGGGACGGCGAGAAAGCCCACGAGGAGCACGAACGCGATCGCCGCGATCAGTCCCGCCACGTCTCCGAGGTCGCCGAAGGTCATGCGTTAGCTCCTACCTGGATGGTCCGCTGATGGGTCGGCTCTGCTGTCCGTGCCGAACCGTTCGTCACCCTATCCCGGACGTCGACGAGTTCGCCCGACGGTCCCGGAGGGTCGAGGACCGTGGAAAGCAGACCGGCCCCGTTCACGCCGAGGCGTGGACGGGGCCGGTCGTGGGTGCCGAGCGGGCTCAGTGAGCGAGCTCAGCAGCCCGGATCAGCGAGCGTAGAACTCGACGACCATCTGCACGTCGCAGGTCACGGGGACCTCGGCGCGCTTCGGCTGGCGGGTCAGCGTGGCGGTCAGCTTCTCGAGCTGCACGTCCAGGTAGCCCGGCAGCGTCGGCAGCACGTCGCGGTGCGCGCCGGCGGCGGCGACCTGGAACGGCACGGTGGCCTGGCTCTTCGGCTTGACCTGGATGGTCTG
The DNA here is from genome assembly GCA_963850545.1 of uncultured Actinomycetota bacterium. Classification (GTDB taxonomy): domain Bacteria; phylum Actinomycetota; class Actinomycetes; order Actinomycetales; family Cellulomonadaceae; genus Promicromonospora. The sequence goes on from CAWKLP010000001.1 coordinate 1,331,096, forward strand.
GCCCGGCTTCACGCGGAACGAGGGGCGGTCCACGATCTTGCCGTCCACCAGGATGTGGCGGTGCGTCACGTGCTGGCGCGCCTGCAGGATGGTGCGGCCGAAGCCGGCGCGCAGCACGAGGGCGTCGAGACGCGTCTCGAGGTTCTCGACCATGACCTCACCGGTCAGGCCGGGGCTTGCGGGCGTTCTCGTACGCCGAGCGAGCTGCTTCTCGCGAGCATGTACTGGGCGCGCAGACGCTGCTTCTCGCGCAGACGCACCGCGTAGTCCGACTCGGTGCGGCGACGGGCACGGCCGTGCTCACCGGGCGGGTAGGGGCGCTTCTCGAAGTGCTTGACGGCCTTCGGCGTGAGCGCGAGGCCGAGCGCGCGGCTCAGGCGCACCTGGCGGCGCGACGGGTCACAGAAGTCACTGTGATTTCCTGTCCTGTAGTTAGTGACGGTCACACCCGGACACGGCTCTCCCACGAAGGGGAACCACACCGGGTGCGGGACCAGCCGATGGAGCGTCGCGTCTGGTCAGATCGATGATCGGACCAAGGCACACCCACGGGGCCGAGGTCCCAGGGAGCTGCCATAGGCAACCTGTCCATCCTGAACGCACGTCAGGACTTCGGCCCTGCGCGTCGCGGATCCCCGATCAGGCCTGGTCTCGAGGATCGCGCGGATGCGCTCCAGGCGCTCCGACACCTGCCGCTCGTACCCGCGGTCGCTCGGCTCGTAGTAGCGCGAGCCCGCCAGCACGTCCGGCAGGTACTGCTGCGGCGCGACGCCGTGCGGCTAGTCGTGCGCGTACACGGTACGCCGTCGCCGTGGCCCAGCTGCTTCGCGCCCGCGTAGTGCGCGTCCCGCAGGTGCGGCGGGACCGAGCCGATCCGGCCGGCGCGCACGTCCGCGAGCGCCGCGTCGATGCCGAGGTACGCGGCGTTCGACTTCGGTGCGGTCGCCAGGTGCACGACGGCCTCGGCCAGGATGATGCGGCGCCTCGGGCATGCCGATGAGCTGCGACGGCCTGCGCCGCGGCGACGGCGGTCTGCAGGGCGCTGGGGTCGGCCATGCCGACGTCCTCGGCGGCGGAGATGACGATGCGCCGGGCGATGAACCGCGGGTCCTCGCCCGCGGCGATCATCCGGGCGAGGTAGTGCAGCGACGCGTCGACGTCGGACCCGCGCATGGACTTGATGAACGCGCTGATGACGTCGTAGTGCTGGTCGCCGTCGCGGTCGTAGCGGACGGCGGCGACGTCGATGGCACGCTCCACGTCGGCGAGGTCCGATCCGAGGACGCGTCGCTGGTCGAGCCCGCGTCCGTCGCCTCCGTCGGACAGCACCGCGCCGGCGGCGGCCTCGAGGATGGTCAGCGCCTTGCGGGCGTCTCCACCGGACAGCCGCAGCAGGTGGTCCTCGGCGTCGTCGTCGAGCGCGACCGAGCCGCCGAGGCCGCGCTCGTCGTCCACGGCGCGCACGGACGAGCTCGCCGGACGTCGTCGGTCTCGAGCGGCTTGAGCGTGAGCAGCAGCGAGCGGGACAGCAGCGGGGAGTTCACGGAGAACGACGGGGTTCTCGGTGGTCGCTGCCACGAGCGTGACCCAGCGGTTCTCGACGCTGGGCAGCAGCGCGTCCTGCTGCGACTTGGAGAAGCGGTGCACCTCGTCGACGAACAGCACGGTCTCGTCGCCGCCGGTGGCCAGCCGGCGCCGGGCGTCCTCGATCACCTGGCGCACGTCCTTGACGCCCGCGGTGACGGCGCTGACAGCTCGACGAAGCGGCGTCCGGACGACGGTGGCGACAGGTAGGCGAGCGTGGTCTTGCCGGTGCCGGGCGGGCCCCAGAGGATCGACCGACGACGGCGCCGGCGTCCGGAGCTGCGGCCTCGCTGCCGGCTCGACGAGCCGGCGCAGCGGCGACCCGGGCACCAGCAGGTGCTCCTGTCCGGCGATCTCGTCGATCGAGGCCGCGGCCGCATGCGCACGGCGAGGGGCGACGACGCCCGCGCGGCCGGGGTACCCGCCGTGTCGGTCGTCGCCGTACTGAACAGGTCGTCGAACACCGCCCCAGCCTACGGATGCTCACCGACACTCTCGTCCAGCGGGGCTGTCCAGCCCGGCACAGTACCTGCTCAGAGGCGCTCGCCCGGAGCGCCTATCCGCCGCTCGGCGCGCGGGGAGGTGCACGTGGTGAGATGGTCGCTCGGTGCTCACATCGCTGTTCGACGCACTGGGCCGCACCGTCGCACGCCGCCCGCTGACGACGGTCGCCGTCTGGTTCGTCCTCGCCGTCGCCGGGTTCGGCGCAGCCGCGACGGGCCTCGGCGGGCTTGGTCTCCTCGACCGCGTCACGGTCGCCGCGCCGGTGGCACCTGGCTCCGAGAGCGCCATCGCCGACGCGATCCTGGCCGGCGCCGCCCCCGACGGCGGCTCGGTCTCCCTGGTGGTCCGGGGCGTCGACCCGGCCGACAACGCCGTCGTGGCCACCATGGGCACGGTGAGCGCCGAGCTCGCCGAGATGGACGGCGTCGCCGCCGTCGTCAACCCGTACGTGCTCGACGGCGGCCTGGCCAACCCCGCCGCGCGCGACCTGATGTCGGCGAGCGGCGACGGGTTCGTCACCTACCTGCTGCTGGAGCCCGGCGCCGCGGTCCACGACGCGGTGGTGGACCGGCTGGAGGCCGTCCCCGCCGCCCTGCGCCGAGACTCCGGCGACGCCGCCGCGACGGCGTCCGGCCTGGTCACCAGCACGGACCTAGTGAGCGGCGGTGTGCGTGAGCAGGCCAGGGACGACCTGCGGACGGGGACGCTCGTCGCGCTGCCGGTGGCGCTGGTCGTGGCCGCGCTCGCCCTGGTGGCCTGCTCGCCGCGGCCGTCCCGCTCGCGGCCGCGGTGGCTGCGCTGGGCACCGCGCTCGGCGTCCTGTACCTGCTGACCTACCTGCCGGCGCAGGCCGCCGTCGTCGACGTGTCGCTGCCCGCGGTCGTCGCCATGCTCGCGACGGGGGTCACCCTGGGCAACGGGCTGTTCGTGACCGCGCGGTTCCGCGAGGAGCTGGTAGCCCTGTCCGGCCTGGCCGCCGAGGCTCCCCTGCTGCGCCGCCGGCGGCGCGACGGCGTGGTCGCCGAGGCGGTGGCCCGCACCACGGCGACGGCGGGCCGCGCGGTCACGCTCTCGGCCCTGGCGCTCGCGGCCGCCACCGCCACTCTGCTCGCCTTCTCCCCCGCCGTCATCCTCGGGGCCGGGGCCGGCGCGCTCGTGGCGGCCGTGCTCGCGCTGCTCGCCGCCGTCACCCTCGTCCCCGCGCTGCTCACCCTGACCGGGCGTCGCCTCGGGCGGCCGGGGGTGCTCCGCCAGGCCGCGGCCGAGCTGCTGGGTCCGGCCTACCGCGCGGCGCGCGAGCGGGTCGGCCGTCCGCGGCGTGTCGCCCTGCGATTCCTCCGACGGCGCCGGTGGGCCGTCGCGATCGGCTGCCTCGTGGTGCTGCTCGGGCTCGCGGCACCGGCCGTGGCACTGCAGGTCCGGGCCACGAGCGCGATCGAGCTCCTGCCCGACGGCGCCGAGCAGCGCCGCTTCGTGGAGACCCTCGCCACCTCCTACCCGGCCAGCGAGGGCGCGGCCGTGACGGTCCTCGCCCGGGCGACCCCGGGCGCCGTCGGGCCGCTGGCCGCGCAGGTGGGAGCCCTGGACGGGGTGGCCCGGACCGACGGGCCGACTGCCCTCGAGGACTCCGGGGCGGGAACCGGTGACGCGGCCGCGCAGGGTGCCTACTCGGCGCTGGGCGTGCACACCGGCGGCGTCGACGCAACGAGCCGGCAGACGCAGGACGTGGTGCGCGCCGCGCGCGGGCTGGAGGCACCCTACGAGGTGCTGGTCACCGGCCGGGCGGCCACCCAGGTGGACCTGACGGCGGCGCTCGCGCAGCGCGGGTGGCTCGCCGCCCTGGTCGCGGCCGTGGCGGCCGCCCTGCTGACGTTCCTCGCCACGGGGTCCGCGACGGTGGCCGCCATCGCCGTCGTGTCGGGCGCGCTCACGCTCGTGGTGTCGCTCGGCACGCTGGTCGTCGGGTTCCAGTGGGGCGCCCTCGCGCGGTCGCTGGGCGTGACATCGGTGGGCGGCATCGAGGCCAACGTCCTGGCGACCGTCGCCGCCCTGGCGTTCGGGCTCGGGTGCGCGCACACGCTGCTGGTGACGTCCCGCGTGGCCGAGCTGCGGGCCGGGGGCACTCCCGATACCGAGGCCGTCCGCCGCGGCCTGCACCGCTCCGGGCGGTCGGTGCTCGCGGCCGTCCTGGTGGTAGTGGTGGTGTGCGCCGCGTTCATGGCCGGCGGCGGGCTCGTGATCAAGGAGACCGGGTTCGCGATCACCGTCGCCGCGCTGGTCGACCTGCTGGTCCTCGCCCTGCTCTGGCCCACCGCCCTGGCGCTGCTGGGCCATCGCGCCTGGTGGGCGCCGCGGGCGATGCGAAGGGCCTACGCCCGGGTCGCCTGACCCGCCGCCTGACTCGCCAGCCGGGTCCGCGCGTCAGCGGCCGGCGCGGCCGCGGGCCACGGCTCGTTGGGCTCACGCGGGTCGTCCGGCAGGACCGTGCCGACCCAGGTGTCCCGCCGGACGCCGCGCCGCAGCCCGTGCTTACGCAGGGTGGCCTCCACGCGGAAGCCGAGGCGCCACGCCACCCGGCGCGACCCCCAGTTGCCGACGTACGCCACCCACGTCACCACCGACAGCCCGAGCCCTTCCGGGTCCAGCGCCCAGTCGACGACGAGGCGGGCCGCCTCGGTGCACAGCCCCTTGCCGCGGGCGTCCGCCGACATCCAGAAGCCGAGCTCCCCGGCGCGCTCCTCCTCCGAGCCGCCCTCGCAGGTCAGGCCGACCATGCCGATCAGCGGCCCGTCGGCGTCGCCCGGCGCGCGCACCGCCCACGTGTACACGGAGCCCTTGGCCCAGCCGTCGGCGACGTGGTAGCGCACGAATCCCTCGGCGTGCCTGCGCTCGTACGGCACCGGCACCACGGTCCACTCCGAGATGCCGGGGTCCTGGCAGGCCGTCGTGATCGCGTCGACGTCCGCGTACGTGGGGACGGAAAGGCGGACGTGCTCCGTGGCCAGGACGAACGGTTCCATCGCTCGATGGTGCCACAGAAATAGGCTCCCACCTGCAGGTTTACCTATTTTGTCCCTGCTTCGCCGGGGTCTTCCGCGTGACGTCCGTCACGCCTTCGGGCGGCGGCTCGTCGTCGTCACCTTCGTCGTCGGCCGGGATGACGTCGGGGGGCTTGCGCAGCGTGCTGTACACCGCCCAGGCCACCGCGATGAGCGGGACGGCGACGATCGCGCCGAGGATGCCGCCCACCACCGTGCCGCTCGTGACGCCCAGGGCGACCACGACGGGGTGCAGGGAGACCTGCTTGCCCATGATGAGCGGCTGCAGCACGTGGCCCTCGAGCTGGCCGATGCCCGCGATGCCGATCACGACGATCAGCGCCGTCAGCAGCCCGTCGGCCGCGAGCGCCACCACCGCCGCGATGATCATCGCCAGCGGCGCCCCGATGAGCGGGATGAACGTGCCGATGAAGACCAGCACGGCGAGCGGCGCCGAGAGGGGCACACCGAGGATCGTCAGGAAGACGCCGGCGAGGATGCCGTTGGTGATCGCGACGAGCACGGTGCCGCGGGTGTAGCCGGAGAACGTGTACCAGCCGGCGCCGGCGGCCTCGTTCCACCGGCTGCGCGTGCGGGCGGGCACCTGGGCCATGAACCAGCGCCACATCGAGGCGCCCGACGCGAGGAAGAAGACGGTGCAGAAGATCGCGAGCACCAGGACCGCCACGCCCTCGACGATCGAGCCGGCGCTCTCGGCCGCCGTGCCCACGAGGGACGAGGCGTTCTGCTGGATCCAGGCGGCGGCGTCGTCGATCCACTGGTCGCGCGTGTCGAGCTCGACGTCGAGCGGCAGCGAGTTGTTCTCGATGAGGCTGACGATCTGGTCGATGCCGGTGTTGAACTCCCCCGCGAGCCGTTCCCACTGGCCCGCGACGGACACGACGACGTAGGTCACCAGGCCGCCGACCACGAGCACGCCGGACAGGATGGCCAGCGCCGTCGCCAGGGGGCGGGGCATGCCGCGGTTGTAGAGGTCGGTGAGGGGGTTGAGCACCGCGGTGAAGACCAGGGCCAGGAACACCGCCACGAAGACGATCAGCACCTGCGTGACCGCCCAGAAGATCAGGGCGATCCCCGCTACGACCAGCATGAGGCGCCACGACCAGCCTGCGGCGGTGCGCAGCCAGGGTGGTGGTGCGGGGTCGCGCCGCGCCGCGTCGCTGTACGGCGCGGGTTCGCTGTGCAGCGCGGAGTTCGTGTGTGGTGCAGGGTCAGGCACCGATTCAGTCTGCCTCATGGGCGGGTGTCTCGCCCTCTGCTGCGCCCGGTGCCGTCTTGCGCAGCTTGCTGAACACCGCCCAGGTCACAGCGGTCAGCGGCACGGCGACGACGGCGCCGAGCAGTCCGCCCAGCACCGAGCCGGCGGCGACGACGAGCGCCATCACCACGGCGTGCAGCGAGACCTGCTTGCCGGTGATCAGCGGCTGCAGCACGTTGGCGTCGATCTGGGCGACCACCACCATGCCGATCAGCACCACCAGCGCGAGCACCGGGCCCTTGGCGGCCAGCGCCACGAGCACGCTGATCACGATGGCAGCGACGGGGCCGATCATCGGGATGAACGCCCCGAGGAACACCACCACGGACAGGGGCAGCGCCAGCGGCACGCCGACGACGGTGAGGAAGATGCCGGCCAGCACGCCGTCGGCCAGAGCGACGAAGAACATGCCGCGCGTGAACCCGGAGAACGCGGTCCAACCCGCGTCTGCGGCGGTCTCCCAGCGGTCGTGCCGGTCCGCGGGAACCAGGGACAGCGCCCAGCGCCACATGCGGCTGCCCTGTGTCAGGAAGAACACGGTGCAGAAGATCGCCAGCACGACGGCGGTCGCGCCCTCCGCGATCGATCCGGCGCTCGCGGCGGCGGTGGCCGCGTAGTCGCCGGCGTTCGCCTGGAGCCAGGCGCCGCCGTCGGCCAGCCACATTCTGGGCGTGCCCAGGCCGGCCAGGAGCGGGATCTCGGTGACGAGCTGCGCGAGGTCCGTGAGGCCGGTGCCGAACTCGGTGGCGAGCTCCTCCCAGCGGCTCACCACGGAGGAGACCACGTACGTGACCAGCCCGCCGACGGCGAGCACCGCGGTCAGCAGGGACGCCGTCATGGCCAGCCCCCGCGGCATCACGCGGTCGTAGAGGTCCCCGAGCGGGAGCAGCACCGTGGTGAAGACCAGGGCGAGGAACAGCGCGACGAACACGACCTGGACCAGGCTCACCACGTAGAACACGAGGGCGACGGCGAGCCCGATGCCGATCAGCTTCCAGGCCAGGTCACCGGTGGACCGGATCCACGGTGCGCCGAAGGTGGCCGGCGGCGGAGCGGTCGGTTCCAGACCGGTCGGCTGCGGGGTGGTCGGCGGCTCCGCCGCTGTCGTCGGCGCTACCGTCGGCGCTTCAGCCGTCATCGCCATGCTCCAAGTATCGTTTTTGGGCGAATTGTCCAGCCGGACGTTAGCGGCAGGTCGCATTTGGCGACAACTATCCATAGGCGTACGGGCCGACCTGGAACGTAGCGTAGCGGGATGAAGATTCTGGTGACCGGCGCCACTGGAAACATCGGCCGGATGGTCGTGGACCATCTGCTCGCCCGCGGCGCCGACGACGTCCGAGCCCTCACCACCAACCCCGCCAAGGCGAACCTGCCGGACGGCGTGGAGATCGCCAAGGGGTACCTGCGCAAGCCGGAGACCCTGCCGGCGGCGTTCGCCGGGGTCGACCGCGTGTACCTGGCGCCCGTGCTCGAGACGGTGACCGACGTCGTCCGGCTCGCCCGGGAGGCCGGCGTGCGGCACATCGTCGACCTGTCCGGTGACGGGACCACGGACTGGCGGCCGATCGCCGAGGCGGTCGAGGCGTCGGGGCTCGCGTGGACCCACCTGTATGCCGGCGAGTTCGTCGAGAACACGACCGTCTGGGCCGACCAGGTCCGGACCACCGGCGAGGTGCGTGAGCCCCACCCGGACGCGGCGAACGCGCCGGTCGCCATGGACGACATCGCCCGCGTCGCCGCGGCGGTGCTGCTCGAGGAAGGCCACGAGGGCCGCGTCCACACCCTCACCGGCCCCGAGACGATGACGCGCGCCGAGCGCGTCCGCCGGCTCGGCGTGGTGCTCGGGCGGGAGCTCGCGTTCACGCGGGTCTCGCTCGACGAGGCCACGGCCGTGCTCGAGCCGGTCATGGGCGAGTACGCCAGGTGGTATCTCGAAGGGTTCGCCTGGATGGTCGAGAGCCCGCAGGTCGCCACGACCACGATCGCGGACGTGACCGGGACACCAGCCACGACGTTCGAGCAGTGGGCCGCCGCCAACGTCGACGCGTTCCGCTGACGGACGGCGCCGGGGTCCAACCCACGCGACCCAGGTCACACGGTTTTCAATTCGGAACCGTCCCGCCCTGCGTGCTATGTTTTTCCCCGCACCGGAACGGCGGAAACGCCGGGATCGGTCCACCTGTCCGGGTGGCGGAATGGCAGACGCGCTAGCTTGAGGTGCTAGTGCCCTTTATCGGGCGTGGGGGTTCAAGTCCCCCTCCGGACACTCGTTGAGACAGCGACACAGAAGGCCCCCGACCTCCACGTCGGGGGCCTTCTGTGTTGTGCGGCTGTCGCGTGGCTACTGTCGTCGAGGGCCGTGGCCGTCGGCCCGTATGACGGCTGACGGGCGCTCGATCTGAGCCGGGACGGGCGCCCCCGCTGCGGATTCAGCGAGGGACGCAGGTGACGTGATGGCTTCGAGGCTAGGCACGACAACGCGCTGATCATGCAACCCGGTCGGCGCGGGCGCTGACCCCGGCGGGGATCGCAGGGGAATCGTGGCCCGGCGACCTGGCGGCGGCCGGTTGCGGCGTCGATGCGCTAGGTGAGCCCTGTCAGCCCGGTCGTACTGTGGGAGGCGCAGGTGGCGCGCCATTGATGTGTCCACCGCAGAGCGCGGCAGTCAGCGGACGCCGACGCTCGAGCCGTGTTCGTCAAGCCAGGCAGTCAGGAGTTCCTGATCTGCCATGAGGCGTGCCTCTTCTTCGACCCGGCCGGGTGCGAGGCGCTCGTCGCGCCACTCGTCTAACAGCTGCTGTACAAGCGGTGCGTCGAGGTCACCTCGCGCAATGATGAAGTCTACGAACTCCCGGGCTGCCGCCACGGCGTGTTCGGCCATCGCCGCGTTGACCTCCGCCATGGGATCGGACGGCCTGGCCGTGTGGCCCGGCGTCACGGAGTCGATCCGGACGTTACGCACCTCGACTCGCCCGCCGCTGTTGACATACGCGACGTCCATCTTGAGGACGCGCGCAGTGACGACCACACCCCGCCGCCCGCGGAGAAAGTGGGGGTCGCTACCGATGGTCACCCAGTCGCCGCGCTGATATCGCTGATATCGAGTCTGATCCGCGTCGTTGGTCATGTCCGTATCGTCTCAGGAGCCACTCGCAGACGCTGGACGGGTGTCCATCTGCGCGTACCTGTGGCAGTCTCGGCCCTTTCGTCACGCGCCGTGTCGGACACCCGTGGAAGACTCCCTACCGTGACCGACCAGCCTGCCGAAGCACGACTTGTCGTCAGCCCCTATTCCCCATTCGCGTACCTGACCACACCCAACGCGTCGACCTACCGACGCGTCATGCGAGCACTCGTCGCGGCCAAGGAACGGTTCGCCGTGCACGTTCGTCCGGAGCAGGTCCACGCCGCGCTCCGGTCCGACGGCGGGGAGCCGGTCACCGAGGAGGCCGTGGCCGATGCCCTGGAGCGTCTGGCCCGGCCCGAATGGGGCAACCTGCTGGCCTTCCCGGACTCCAGCAGGGTCACGGCCCTGGAGGACTTCTACCGCCGCCGGATGCTCTACCAGCTCTCCCGCTCTGGTGAGGCCGCCGAGCGAGCCGTCGCCCGGTACGACGACGCACTGGGTACACGCGGCGCGCTGCAGGCGGTCGCGCTGGAAGACATCGTCGTCCTGCTCACCGGCCTGCGGGAACGCGCGGCGGAGCACACGGCCGAACCGTCCACGCCCGTCGACGACGACGCCGCGGTCCACCAGGCGCTGCGCGCCCTGCGCGCCCGGTTCACCGAGCTCGCGGAGAATGCCGTCGACTTCATGGGCTCGGTGCAGCGCACGATCGACCTGCACGACGCCGACGTCGAGGCGTTCCTCGCCTACAAGGAACGCCTCGTTGACTACCTGCAGCGCTTCGTGGACGACCTGATCACCCGCGGCGACGAAATCGCCCGTCTGCTCACAGCGATCTCCCCGGAGCAGGTGGCCTTCCTATGCCGGACGGCCGGCGAGCGCGAGGCTCGCGACGCCGCACCCGGCACCGAGGAGGAGGCGGCGCGCACCTTCACCCAGGTCTGGGCGGACCAGTGGCACGGCCTGACCGACTGGTTCGTCGACTCCGCGGGGCGGCAGAGCGAGGCCAAGCTGCTCCGCGCCCGCGCCCGCTCCGCGGTCCCGGCGCTGCTTCAGGTCGTCAACGCCCTGCACGAGCGCGGCACCGCGCGCTCGGACCGTTCACGCGACTTCGTCGCCCTCGCGACCTGGTTCGCGGGCCTGCCCGACGACGCCGCGCGGCACCGCCTCTGGCGCACCGCCTTTGGGCTGACGCCCGTGCGGCACCTGACGGTCACAGCCGAGACCCTGGACGCCTGGGAGGAGCAGCCCATGGGCAACGCCGTGGCCTGGGCCGAGGCCCCGCCGGTCGCGATCAGTCCGCAACTGCGCCGCACTGGCTCCTACGAGAGGCGCGGCAAGGCGAACCGGGTCGCGGACCGTTCCGCGGGCCGGGAGATACTGCTCGCCCGGGCCCGGGAGGAGGCAGCGCAGACTGCCGCGGCCCGCCGTCGGATCCTCACGCACGGCCCGAGGCGGCTCTCCGCGTTCGGCGAGCTCGACCCGGACGCGTTCCGCCTGTTCCTCGGCCTGCTCGGCGACGGCCTCGCGGCGCTCGGCCCACGCGGTACCCGTAGCGAGGTGCAGACCTCCGACGGCGAGCTGCGCATCATCCTGGTCCGCACGGAGGACGACGGCGAGGCGATGCTCCGCACCCCACACGGCACCCTGACGGGCCCGGACCTCCTGGTCGACATCATCTCAACGGTTGCCCAGCCGCTTTCCGCTGACCGACTCGGCGAGGGTTCCGCCGCCGAGGCGCTCGCGGAGGTGTCCACATGAGCATCGACGGACTCGCCCCGCGGATCGCAGACGCGATCGCGGACCGTGAGCATGAGGGCCGCACCCGGGCCGCCCGCGCGCTGCTCATGCAGCCGGTGCTCCGCCCGCCGGACGGAGAGGATTACCGCCTCGCCCGCCGCCATGCCGAAGCGCTGCGCGACTGGTTCGCCCGCCAGGTCGGCTGGCGCCTGCTCGTCGACTCCGAGACCGTGCGCCTGGAGAAGCAGAACGTCCCTGGATGGTCCACCGCCCAGCATCTGGCCGGCAGCCACGCCGCCCGGGTCCGTCGCGCGGACCCGCCGTTCACCCGTCGTCGGTACGTGCTGCTCTGCCTGATCCTTGCCGTCCTGGAGCGCTCGGACCACCAGGTCGCGCTCGGGGCACTCGCGGACGCCGTCGTGCTGCTCGCGCGGCAGCCCGGCCTGGAGGACGTCGAGTTCACCCTGAAGGGCCGCGACGAACGCTCCGACCTGGTCGCCGCCATTCGCCTGCTGCTGCGGTATGGGGCACTTTCCCGCGTGGCGGGCGACGAGGACGCCTACGTTTCCGCGGCGGGGGACGCGTTGTACGACGTCGACCGGCGGGTGCTGTCCCGCATGCTTGCCGCCGGGGCCTCTCCGGCGGTACTCGCCCGCGAGCTCGGCGCCGACCCATCGATCGACAGGATCGAGGAGGGCCTGCACCGCCAGGCTCCCGCCTTCACCAAGGATGAGGCGAATCGCCGGCTTCGGCACCGACTCGCCCGCCGGTTGCTTGAGGACCCTGTCCTCTACTACGCCGATCTCACCGCCGACGAGCGCAACTACCTCGTGAGCCAACGCGTCTCGATCACCACGGCCTTGTCCGAGATGACGGGACTGGTCCCGGAGTTGCGCGCCGAGGGCCTCGCCCTGGTCGACCCGGACGATCAGCTGACCGACCTGCGCATGCCCGACAAAGGCACCGAGGGCCACGCCACGCTCCTGCTCGCCGAGCACCTGGCCAGCAAGGGCGGCTCAGGGGACGTCACGGTCGCGTCCCTGCGCCGCCGGGTCAAGGCCCTTGCCAAGGAGCACGACGCGTACTGGAGCAGGGTGTCCCGCGAGCCGGGCGCCGAGGTCCGTCTGGTGGACGAGGCCCTGAGCCGCCTGACCGGCCTCGGTCTGGTCCGCGTGGTCCCGTCCGACGACGGCGACCCGGCGACCGCCGTCGTACGACCGCTGCCCGCCCTGGCGAGGTTCGCCGTGACCGCCCCCACCATCCGTGAAAGGAAGCCTCCCCGATGACGGCGCCGACTGGGACACTGCCCGTGCCCACTACCACCCGCTGGCAGCCTCTCCGTCTGGGCCTGGTGGACCTCTTCTACTACGACGACGAACAGTTCTGGTTCCACGACGGCCGCCTGCTGCTACGCGGCAACAACGGCACCGGCAAGTCCAAGGTCCTGGCGCTCACGCTCCCGTTCTTGCTCGACGGCGACCTGTCAGCCCGCCGCGTCGAGCCGGACGGCGACGCCAAGAAGCGCATGGAGTGGAACCTGCTCCTCGGCGGCGCCCACGCGAACTCCGAGCGGACCGGGTACACCTGGATCGAGTTCGGACGTGTCGACGCCAACGGCGAGCCGCGGTACCTCACGCTCGGCATCGGGCTGAAGGCCGCCTCCGGGCGCGGCATGGTCAAGCACTGGTACTTCACGACGTCGCGGCGTATCGGCGACCTGCGGCTGATGGACGAGACCCGGACCGTGGTGAGCCAGGAGCGGCTGCGGGACGCGCTGGAGGAGGACGGCTCGGGCAGCATGCTGACTTCCCGCGAGCAGTACCGGCGGGCGGTTGACGAGCAGCTGTTCCGGCTCGGCCACGAGCGGTACACCGCGCTGGTCGACCTGCTGATCCAGCTCCGCCAGCCGCAGCTGTCCAAGAAGCCGGACGAGAAGGCACTGTCGAACGCGCTCACCGAGGCGCTCGCGCCGCTGGACCAAGCGGTCGTCGCCGACGTCGCTGACGCGTTCCGCAGCCTGGAAGAGGATCGGCGCGGCATCGACGAGACACGCGGCACGCTGACCTCGGCGAACGACTTCCTGCGGCACTACGTCGCGTACGCGCAGTTCGCGACGCGACGGACAGCGGCCGACCTGCGACTGTCCAACAGCGCCTACGAGCACGCCGGGCGGGACCTGGCCGACGCCGAGCAGGAGCTGGGGGTCGCCGCAGAGGCTGCGGCCGCCGTCATCGTCGAGCAGGAGACGGCCGAGCAACAGCTGGCCGAGCTGGAGGGGACCGAGGCCGCGCTGCGGGAGAGTCCCGCGATGCGCGAGGCGGAGAACCTGGACCGCGCCGAGCAGGAGGCCCTGGCCACCGAGGGCCGTGCCGCGGACGCCGACACCGACGCGGAGCAAGCACGGACCCGCGCGGACACCGCAGAGGCCGAGGCCAGGAAGGCGCGGGAACGCGCCGCGGACGCTATCAGGCAGGCGGAGACGGCGCGGCGCGAGGCGGCTGAGGCGGCGTCGCAGGCCGGGCTCGCCGCCGAACACGAGGTCCTGCTCGACGACGAGGCCGGGGCGCGGCGCGCCACGCAACGGCGCCGCGAGCAGGTGCAGACCGTGCGGCGGCTCGCCGCCGACAGCCTCCGGCTCGACGACCAGGCACAGCGTGCCCGCGCTCGCGCCGACGACGCCGAGGCGGAGCAGAACCGCCGCGCGAGCGACTTGACCGACGCAGAGGCCGCGCTGCTCGACCAGGCCGTCGCATACCGGCAGACGGTCCTGGAGTACCTGCGCGGGCTCACGACGCTAGAGGTCGAGCACGCGGACGGGCTGCCCGACGCCGCCGAGGAGTGGGCACGCAGCCTGGACGGGATCTCGCCGTCGCGGCTGGCAGTGGACGAGGCCGTGGCGGGCGGGCTGGACCGGGCCGCCGCGCAGCGGGCGGCGGCGGCCCAGGATCTCGCCGGAGTGCAGGCCGAGGCTGGGACCGTCCGGGCCGAGCTGATGGAGCTGGAGTCGGGACGTGAGCCCGAGCCTGTCTCCGGGCCGGGGCGCGACGCCGCGGTGCGCGACGGCGCCGCCGGGGCGGCGCTATGGCGGGTGACAGACTTCGCCGACGGGCTCGACAACGGCGGCCGGGCCGGCCTGGAGGCCGCTCTGGAGGCGTCCGGGCTGCTCGACGGATGGATCCGGCCGGACGGATCGGTCACCGGGGCGGCACGCGGGGAGGTACTGCTCGGCGTCGACGGCGCCGGGACGCCGTCGGGCCGGACGCTGGCGGAGGCGCTGCATCCGTCGTCCGACAGTGCGGCGGGCGGGTCCGGGGCCATCGTGCCCGACGACGTCGTGGCGGGCGTGCTCGGCCGGGTCGGGCTCGGCGCTGGGTCGGGCGCCGAGGTTTGGGTCGACGTGGACGGTACCTGGGGCGCCGGGCCCGCGCGGGGCTCGTGGGCGAAGCCGTCCGCGGAGTTCGTCGGGGCAGGCGCGCGCGAGGCGAACCGTCGTCGGCGGATCGAGGAGCTGCGGGACCGGGCCGGCGACCTGGATCGGGCCGAGGCCGAGGTCCGCGAACGGCTCGCCGAGGCCGACGAAGCGCGGGCCCAGGTCGAGACCGACCGGGCCGCCTACCCCGAGAATGCCGAGCAAGACGTGCGGCGGCTGCACGAGCGTGCGGCCGGCGCGGCCCGGGAGCTCGACCGAGCACGAGCGGCGCTCGCCGAGGCGCGCACCGAGTGGGAGGACGCAGCCGCGATTGCCGCGGAGTCGACGGCGGAGCTGGCGGAGACGGCGCGCTCGTTCGGCTTCGGTACGAGTGCCGAGGAGCTGGAACAGGCGCTGATCGACCTCGCCGAATACATGCGTTCGCTCGACCGGGCACGGGCCCTCACCAGCCGGGCCGCCGACGCCCGGGGCGCCGCGGACGCCGCCGTCGGACGGGCGGAGCAGGCTGCCGAGGAGGCCGCAGGCCGATCGGAGCGAGCGCGCGACCAGCGGGCCGAGGCCGCTGTGCGGCGAGCGCGGGCCGACGGACTACGCGAGACTGTCGGGTCGACGGTGGCCGAGCTCGAGCAACGGCTGCGCGAGGTCGCGGGTGCCGTGCGCGCCGCCGAGGCGCGGATCCGCGCCCTCGCGCGGATGGACCGTGACCTCGCCGTGGAGAAAGCGAAGCTGGAGGAGCGTGCCTCGACGCTGCGCGAGCGTCGCGCCGAGACGAGCCGGGCCCGTGATCGCGCCGTCGAGGCGCTACGCGTGTTCGCCGGGACCGGGTTGATCCGGGTCGCGTTGCCCGCGCTGGAGACCCCGGATACGCACGCTGCCTCGGACTGGACCGTGACCGCCGCGCTCGGCGTCGCGCGCGGTGCGGAGCAGGAGCTGACCTCGGCCGACGCCTCGGACGAGGCATGGGAACGGGTACAGCAGCGCGTCTCCAACGCGCTGACCCAGCTGCAGTCCACGATGAGCCGGCACGGTCACCAGGCGTCGGCCACGCTGCACGACGGTGTCATCCTGGCGAGCGTGCACTACCGGGACGAGGAGCTCGACGTCGACCTGCTCGCGTTGCGCCTGGGCGACGAGGTCGAGCGCCGCGAGCAGATCCTCAGTGCCCGCGAGCGGGAGATCCTGGAGAACTTCCTGGTCAACGACGTGGCCGGGCACCTGTCGAACCTCCTGCTCGGCGCCGAGCAGCAGATCGACCAGATGAACCGCGAGCTGTCGGTGCGCAAGACCTCGACCGGGATGCAACTCCGTGTCGTCTGGCGGGAGCGGGCAGACGGGCCGACCGGGCTCCAGGCTGCCCGCGCGCTCATGGTGCGCTCCGACGTCTCGTGGACCGCCGAGGACCGCGCCGCGATCGGCCGGTTCCTCCAGGAGCGGATCACCGAGGAGCGCGAGGCCGACCCGACCGCCAGCTGGCAGGAACATCTCGAGAAGGCGCTCGACTACCGGCGGTGGCACACGTTCGTCGTCGAGCGCAAGCAGCACGACGTGTGGAGGTCCGCGACGGGCCCCGCCTCCGGTGGCGAGCGCGTGCTCGCGATGTCGGTACCGCTGTTCGCCGCGGCGTCGTCGCACTACAACTCCGCGGACCCGCACGCGCCCCGGCTCATCCTGCTCGACGAAGCGTTCGCCGGCGTGGACGACGACTCCCGCGCGAAGTCCCTGGGCCTGTTAGCCACGTTCGACCTGGACGTAGTGATGACGTCCGAGCGCGAGTGGGGCTGCTACCCGCAGGTGCCCGGGTTGTCGATCGCGCAGCTCTCCCGTGTTGAGGGCATCGACGCCGTCGGTGTCACGCGGTGGCAGTGGGACGGCGGGGAGGTGCAGCGTCGGTCTCTGGTCGACGGACCTGGGGGCGCTGCGCTTGCCGGACCGTCCGCCTCCGGACCTGTGCCGGACGGCGACGAGCCGTCGCTGTTCTCGTGACGGCGTCCGACGACGGCGCGGGCATCAAGTCATCAGGCAGCCTCGCCGCGATCGAAGCGCTGCTCGGCGGGCCCGGTACACGGTGGATCGTTGACCGGGTCCGGCGTCGCCTGGAGACGGGCGATGCCGGGAGCGTGCCCGACGGTGCGGGCGGTTCGCCCCTCCTGACTGGCACAGTGCGCCTGGCGAACCCGACAGGTGACCAGCGTGCCGCCGCATCACGGCTCGCGGGGTCGCCGCGCCGCCCAGGGAGCGGGCTGACGATCGACCTGGGGAAGATCGAGCTGGTCCTGCGCCGGGGCCCGTGGCCCGCCGGGCTGGCAGACGCTGTCGTGACGCTGACCGGGCCGGTCGCCGACCGACGGGCCGAGCGGGCTGCGGAGGCCGCGGCGTGGGGGCTGGCCCGTGCAGGTCTAGGCCCTGCCTCTGCGCGGTTCCCGGAGCTCGTGGGTTGGTGGGACGCCTTCTGCGCCGCGGGGAATCTCAAGCGCGCGGCGCGGGCCGAGGAAGCACGGCTGGCGGTGCGGGCCACCGGCCGTCAGTCGCTCCCGGAGGTGGCCACGGACCTGGTCGCCCAGGTCGTGGCCGTGCTGGCCGAGCTGCCGACGTCGGGTGAGCCGCTGGCGGTGCTGGCTCGGCGGGTGGTCGGGGACGCCCACGGGCTGGACGTCTCGCGACCGCTGGGGCGGCTGGCCGCAGCCGTGGTAGGGACGGTGTTCATGGCGGGTGTGCGGGCTCCGGACGAAGACGCGACCGACCGGGGAATCGGCGAGGTCGTCGGCGGCGAACAGGCCACTACGGCCGGACCGACACGCGAGACGTCCGCGCGCGAGGCGTGGGCCGCAGCCGGCGTGGTGATGTCCGCGGTCGCGTCGACGGTGCTGTGCCTGGGGGTTCCGGGATCGGGACAGGATTCCGGGTCGGCAGTCGGCCGGGCGACGTCCGCCGCGCTGGAGGCGATGCTGGCCGCGCGCGCTCCGGTTGTGCTGACACTCGACCAGGTGAGGTCCGGCGGGGTCGCGGCGCTCCCGGCCGGCGCGTTCGTCCACGTCTGTGAGAACCCGTCGGTGATCGAGGTGGTGACTGCGCGGTGGGCCAGATCTGGCGACGCACCGCGCGGCGGCCTGGCACCGGTGCTCGTGTGCACCTGGGGTCAGCCCAGCACCGCCGTCATCGACCTGTTGACCGTGCTTGCCTCTCGCGGAGCGGCGGTGCGGTACCACGGCGACCTCGACTGGGCCGGGCTGCGGATCGCGCAGTCGCTGCGGTCCCGGGTCACCTGGGAGCCCTGGCGGTTCACTGCGTCCGACTACCTCGCCGCGGTGCGCAACGGTGCCCCCTCGCGCACGCTGACCGGGACCCCGGCGGAGTCGCCCTGGAACCCCGCACTGGCTGAGGTGATGACCGAGCACGGCTTGGCCGTCGAGGAGGAGGCAGTGGCCGACTTGCTGGCGGCTGACCTGCTGCGCTGACCGAGGGCCAGGCATTCGCCGCGGGATACGACGTCGAGGTCCTGCACAACGTCAAGCCCGATCGGCCCGGGTACCTCGGCGGACACCCTCTGGTCACCAAGGCCGTCGCGGACCCTGCCGGGCGGCCGCTCGGCGCAGGGCGATCGGCGCCCAGGGCGATCGGCGCCTCCGGAGCGAACAAGAGGATCGACGTGCTCACCAACCTCCTGCGCGACACCCCACACTGCCTGACATCGGCACAGGTCACGCCGCTTTCGGAACCCTGAAGGGGCGTGAGGATAGTGGACGATTCCCCCTCCGGACACACCTATAGAGCCCCTGACTTTCCAAGTCAGGGGCTCTTTTCGTCGTGGGTGGGTTCAAGTCCAGAGGATGAGTCAGAGGCCGCGCACAAGGTCCGGATGTAGCGTCGGCCCGTCGTGATCGAGAGCGGCCAAGAACTGGATCTCGTTCACGTCTTCGACTGGAGCACGCAGCTCACGGAGTCCGTCCGGACTCACAGCGCCAAGATCGATCACTCGGAGCGTTCCGTCCTCCATCGACCGGGCGTCCGCGAGCGCCAACAAGCTCTGCGCCTTCAACCAGTTCGCGCAGCAAGGCCTTGTGGGCCTCGTCCAGGTTCCGCGAGGGTCGGGGCGAACACCCGTCGCTCGCGAGGTAGTCGACGTCGGCGCACTCTGTCACGACGTAGCCGACAAGCCACCGGTTCCGCTCACGCGGATCGGTGAGCTTCGCCAAATGCAGGATCGTCCTTTGGAACGGGATCGGGTGGAATTGCCCTCCCCCAGGATCGTCTGGCTATTCATTGCGGGTCCGCGCCCGCGGGGACGCCCGAGTTCATCGGCATTCTCCACGGTCACGAGCAGACACTCGACGGGTACAAGCAGTCGCGAGCGACGCCGTCGAGAACAGCGCAGACAAACCATATCGACGGGGCGACGGAGACCCCGGTCCGGGGGCAGAGATGACCCGGGCAGCATGATCGAAGCCACCTCGCCATGGTCGTCACATCATCCCCTCCCGCCTCGGCCCGTATGAGCTGGTGGCCATAGTTCTCCTTGCCTGAGCGGGTGATAAATAGTGCATTTCGTGGCCCTCCAGGCACTCGCGATCTAGCGTTGCGCTGTTCCGAGAAACGCTTTGCCCTTTTTGTTCCCTACCACCGGGGAGAGTTCATGCTGGGAAACCAAAGATGGTTCCGGCGATCAGTGGCCACTGCAGCCGTCGCAGCGTTGATGGGCCCGCTCGTCGCGGGTGCGGCACAGGCGAACGAGCCACCGCTCTGGCAGACGGAGATCGCGAAGATCCCGTCCACCGAGTACAGCCGCGACGCGCTGGCCTACATGACCGAGGCGACTGAGGCGCTGCGGCCGTGGGTCGACGCCGAGTCGTTGGCGGAGAGCCGGCTCGAGCCGGTGGTGCAGGACGTCGGCAACGCGTACTTCGACGGCGCGAGGTTCAAAGGCCGCGCGGAAGCCGAGGTCGCGTTCGACAACCTGACGCACTTCGAGTCCTTCCTCAAGTCCCGCATGACCGGTGCGTCGCCGCCGAACGGGGACGCCGAGGTCGGCTACACCACCGCGCTGGTCAAGTCCATGACGGGCGTGCGGCTGATGTCCGACGCCGCGATCCAGGACGCCGAGGCCACGATCGGGCCGTTCCGCGACGCTCCCGAGGAAATCGAGCGCCCGGCGGGCCTGGACGAGGCGTTCGCTCTTCTCGCCGCCGCTGAGGCAGACCTTGCCAAGACCGACGAATTCTTCCTCAAGGCCAACATCGAGCCCGCCACGATCAACAGCGAACGAGCATGGGGCAACGGCTTCGCGGTCCTGGAGACGTTCGGGATCACCTACGAGGGCGATCACGACGGCGACGGCGTGATCGACGTTGTCGAGCTCCGCTTCGGCTCCAGCCCACTGCTGGAGGACTCCGACTTCGACGGGCTGACTGACCAGTTCGAGATCACCAAGCTCGCCGGCTGGACCTGGCCGGGCAACCCCGACAGCGACAGCGACGGGGTCGGCGACGGCGACGAGGACATCGACGGTGACGGCCTGACCAACCTGCAGGAGCAGGAGCTCGGGACCTCACCGACGAACCCCGACACCGACGGCGACGGCGCCACCGACGGCGACGAGGTCGCGGCCGGCAGCAACCCCTTGGTCCCGGACCAGCCCGAACCGGAGCCGATTCCTGGCACGGACCTGCCGCCCATCGAGACCACGCCGACGGACCAGGACACGGACGGCGACGGACTCGATGACATCGAGGAGACCGACGAGTACAGCACCGACCCGCAGAACGCGGACACGGACGGCGACGGGCTCTCGGACTTCCAAGAGGTCGACGTCGAACTCACCGACCCCACGACATCGGACACGGACGGCGACGGGCTCTCCGACTCGTACGAGATCCAGCACGCCGTCGACGAGGGGATCGACCCGATCGTCTTCGACGAGCGTGTGAGCAAGTGGGACTACGTCACCGACTTCATGGTCGGCCTGGTTGCGGGCGAGTTCGACACGCGCGACTCGATGGCATGGTTCGCGGGCAACATCTGCTCGACGGCGCTCAGCTTCATCCCGGTCGTCGGGTGGATCGTCGGCGGCATCACCGACCTGCGCGACGCGATCGCCGGCGCGATCAACTCCGACTGGGTCGGGCTCGGCATCAGCCTGGCGAGCATCGTTCCTTATGTTGGCGACGCCGGAGCGATCATCGGCAAGACGATCCGCTTCATCGCCCGGTTCACGCACCGGACGAACGAGATCGTCCGATGGCTGACCAGGCAGGACTGGCTCGCCGATGCCGCCAAGTCGTCGATGCTCAAGGAGGTCTTCGGCGCGGACTACGACACGCTCGTGCGCAACGGGCTGCCGGACGGGATGATCATCCGCCTGGCCAAGAGCCAGAAGAGCGACCTCAAGCGTCTGGCCGAGGTGCTCGCGGACCCGCTGCGCAAGGCGTCGGGCACGACGGCTCGACCGTTGCGGTCAGGCAAGGCCGGTGAGGTCTTCGTCGGGAACGACCTCACGGCGCTCGGCAAGAGCGTCACCCTGAACCGCACACCACCGCGCCTGAAGCTGATGACCTCGGACGGGTACCGCTACCCCGATGTCGTCGAGGAGCTGCCGAACAACGCCGGGCAGGTCTTCCACGAGGTCAAGACCGGTACGCCGAAGTACAGGGGATCCGCTCGACAGTGCGAGAAGGACGCCGAGATCATGCGCGACCCGAACAACACCGTCTCGGGCATCGAGTGGCACTTCGCGCCATGGAACGATTACCCGAATGGAGGTGTCGCGCTCGGGATCGAGCAGGACGTCCTTGACTGCCTACGCCGCAACGGCATCCCGTTCACGATCTACATGCCGCAGTCGTAGGACGCAGCGGGCGGGTGCGGCGCACCGAGGCGCCGCACCCATCCGCTGTGCGACCGTGTACACGTTACTTAGGAGGCACAGGTGTTCGGACGAAGCCCACGCTGGGAGGACCCCGGCATCTCCGGTGAGCGCGATCCCGACGGGTGGTACCACTACGAGGGCGCCGCGTTCGCTGCCGTCGCACCCGTGAGGGCCGCGATCGGCGAGGCACCCGAGCATTTCGTGGACCTGTACGACCCGTCGGCCCCTCCTGTCCCCCGCGAGCAGTTCCTCGGCTCCATCGGGTTCGCGACCAAGGACGGCAAGACGTGGGACGTCGGTATCAGCGATGACCACTTCGGTGCGCTGGACGACGGCGAGGACGACCCCGACGGCGACGACCTCGTCACGGCGCTCCTGAGGGAGCAACCACAGATCCGATTCGCGATCCACCCCGACCGGGAGATCTACCAGCTCACGACCGACGGGCGGCTGACCACCTCGGACGTGGTTGCCAGCATGTTTCGGGCGGTGGCGCAGGCCCATCGTCAGCTCGCCGACCGGAGGTAGGCGACGAGCGGCTTCGCCCCCGAAGCCCAAGTCCTCACCCCGCCTGAACTGCGCCATTCCCCCCGAGCGAGCGGGCGGTCCTATAGGACCCCCGCTCGCTCATATCCCGCGTCCCCTGGTTGAACTAGGTGACGCTGACCCGATATGTCGTTGGCGCGTCGCTCGATACAGGGCTCAGCGGGGGCACGAGTGAACCGAAAGAACGATCCGCAGGCAAGCCCTGTTGTGCAAGCACAAGCGGCTCCCAACTGTGGAAGAAGGGACCCGCTCGCAGTCCGCTGTCTCATTCGGACCCGCCGGCACCCGCAGGCGCCGGAAGACTTTTGCCGATCCTACAGGGCGACAACGCCAGCAACTGGCCACTCCGGGTCGCGGGCATGGCCGGACAGGGCCAGCCCAGGAGTGTTGCGCCCGCCGGTTCGGGTGGACCATGGAGAGCGTCCGGGGGGCGGCCGGTACTCTCACGAGAGGAGCTCCGCCATGGAGCTGTCGGAGCGCGCGCACGCGGCAAGCGACGCGATCGAGCCGGTCACGTCCTTTTTCCTCTCGTTGCGCGCCATGGACGGGCAGCCCGGCGTCGTCGACCTGACGTTCGGCGACCCGCACGAGATGCCGCTGCCCGCGCTCGTCGACGCCCTGCGCGCGAACGTCGAGCCGCGCTCCGAGGACTGGTTCGCCTACAAGACCAGCCTTGCCCCGGCCCGGGAGACGATCGCCGCGGGCCTGCAGGGCGAGCTCGGCCTGCCCTTCGAGCCGGACGACATCGCCATGACCCAGGGCGCGTTCGGCGCCATCTCGCTCGCGTTCCGGCTGGTCGCCGACGCCGGCGACGAAGTGGTGATCCCCGAGCCGGGCTGGTTCTACGCCCCGATGCTCCGTGCGGCCGACCTGGTCCCGGTCAGGGCGCCGCTCGCCGCGGACACCTTCGACCTGGACGTCGAGGCCATCGTCCGGGCGATCACGCCGCGCACGCGCATCGTCGTCGTGAACTCGCCCGCGAACCCCACCGGCCGCATCTACACCAGGGACCGGCTGGTCGAGCTAGCGGCGGCGCTCGAGGCGGCGTCGGTGCGCAACGGCCGGCGGATCTGGCTGCTGTCCGACGAGCCGTACCGGCGCATCCGCTTCGACGGCATCGGCTTCACGAGCCCGGCCGCCTGCTACCCGTGGACCCTTGTCGACTACAGCTACGGGAAGGTCCTGCTCGCTCCCGGCCAGCGCCTCGGCTACCTGGCCCTCTCACCCCTGATCCCCCGGGCGGAGCGCGGGGAGCTGCGGGCCGCCCTGCTCCCGCTGCAGATGGGACTGGGCTGGGGCTTCCCCGATGCCCTGATGCAGTACGCGGCGCCCGCCCTCGAGACCGTCTCGATCGACGTGGCCGAGCTCGAGCGCCGGCGGGACCTCATGGTGCGTGCGCTCGGCGAGGCGGGATATGCGCTCACCGTTCCCGAGGGCACGTTCTACCTGTGGAGCGCCGCCCCGGGCGGCGACGCGGTCGCCTTCGTCGCCGCGCTCGTCGAGCGCGGCGTGTTCGTGCTGCCCGGGACCGTCTTCGACCGGCCCGGCCACTTCCGGATCAGCCTGACCGCCACGACCGCCATGCTCGAACAAGCGCTGCCTGCCCTGCGCGACCTCGGTCCCGGCTGACACCCGTGCTCACAGGTCGTGCTCGGCCAGCTCGCGGAACTCGTCGGGCACGGCCCCGCCGCGGCGCAGCACGACAGGGAGGTAGCCGACGGCGTCCCCACCGAACCGCGTCCGGATCGCGTCCATCGACTCGTCGACGGCGCGCCGTGCCGCGCCCTGCGCGGAGCCGGGACGCCACGGGTCGGGCGGCTCGAGGTCGAGCTCGAGCTGGATCGCTCGTTGGTCGGCGAGGTTCGAGACGGAGACGCCGAGCAGCGTGATCTCGCACGGTGCGGCGTCCTCGATCGCGGACCAGGCCAGCCGCTCCGCGACCTCGGTAAGCGTGAGCGTGGCCGCGACCGGCACCGGCAGCGTGAGGGACCGCGTCGCCCGGTGCATACCCGCGAAACGCACAGCGACCGTCACGGTGCGGCCCGCGCGCCCCTTGGCACGCAGCCGCCGCGACACCCGGTCGGACAGGTGCGCCAGGACCGCCCGGACGTCGCCAGGCTCAGGCCGGCGCCGGCTCAGGGCCGACTGTGCTCCGACGGAGTGGGCGCGGCGGGCGGTGACGACCCGGCGAGGGTCCTCGTCCTGCGCCATCGACTTAAGCTTGTGGCCGACGGCGTCCCCGAGGATGTGCTCGACCGCCGACGACGGGGTCCGTGCCAGCTCACCGATCGTCCGGATGCCGAGGTCGGCGAGGCGCTGCTCGTTCACGGGGCCGACGCCCCAGATCAGGCCGACGGGGAGCGGGTCGAGGAAGGCCCTCTCGGCGCCCGGGGCGACTACGACCAGGCCGTCCGGCTTGGCCACCTGGGAGGCGATCTTCGCGAGGTGCTTGGTCCGCGCTGCGCCGACCGAGATGGGGAGCCCCACCTCGGCGCGGACGCGCTCGCGGATCCGCGCCCCGATCGCCGCGGGCGGGCCGAACAGGTGCGTCGCGCCGGACACGTCGAGGAACGCCTCGTCGATCGAGATCCGTTCGACCGTCGGCGTCACGTCCGCCAGGACGGCCATCACGGCATCGCCCAGCCGTTGGTACTCCCGGAAGTGACCCCGGACGAACACGAGGTCGGGGCAGAGCCGGGCCGCCCGCCAGCCGGGCATCCCGCCCTGCACCCCGTGGACCTTGGCCTCGTAGGAGGCCGCGAGCACGACGCCCCCGTGCGGCCCGCCGCCGACGGCGATCGGCCGCTCGCGCAGGGCGGGATCCAGCAGCTGCTCGACCGACGCGTAGAACGCGTCGAGGTCGGCGTGCAGGATCGTGGCGCCGGGCACGGACATAGAAAGAGTGTAGTCGAACATACGTTCGAGCCAATCGGTCCCCGTCCGGCGGGCTCGGCGGGCGTGGGACTGGGGATAACTCGGCATGCCCGCCCGTCCGTGTCAGCGGCCCCTGGCACACTGGCCGCCATGACGCTCCCGGACGCCGCCACTACCGCTCCCGCACTCGACGTGCTGCGTGATGTGTTCGGCTACGACGCTTTCCGCGGCGAACAGCAGGAGATCATCGACACATTGGTCGACGGCGGCGACGCCCTCGTGCTCATGCCGACCGGCGGCGGCAAGTCGCTGTGCTACCAGATCCCGGCGCTCGTCCGGCGCGGCACCGGCGTGGTGATCTCGCCGCTGATCGCCCTCATGCAGGACCAGGTGGACGCCCTGGACGCGCTCGGCGTCCGGGCCGGGTTCCTGAACTCGACGCAGAACCCGGACGAGCGGCGCCAGGTAGAGCAGGCCTACCGCTCGGGCGAGCTCGACCTGCTGTACCTCGCCCCGGAACGGCTCGGCGTCGAGTCCACCGCCCGGCTGCTCGACCAGGGCACCATCGCCCTGTTCGCCATCGACGAGGCGCACTGTGTGTCCCAGTGGGGCCACGACTTCCGCCCCGACTACCTGCGGCTCAGCGAGCTGGCCGAGCGCTGGCCCGGCGTCCCGCGCATCGCGCTGACCGCCACCGCCACCGCGCACACCCGCGAGGAGATCGCGACCCGCCTGGGTCTGACCGAGGCCAAGCATTTCGTCGCCAGCTTCGACCGGCCCAACATCACCTACCGGGTCACGCCCAAGGACAACCCGGGCAGACAGCTGCTGGACCTGCTGCGCACGGAGCACCCGGGCGACGCCGGGATCGTGTACTGCCTGTCCCGCGCGTCGGTGGAGAAGACCGCTCAGCAACTGACGGACCAGGGCATTCGCGCCCTGCCGTACCACGCGGGCCTGCCCGCGCACGTGCGGGCGGCCAACCAGTCGACGTTCCTGCGCGAGGACGGCGTGATCATGGTCGCGACCATCGCGTTCGGCATGGGCATCGACAAGCCCGACGTCCGGTTCGTCGCCCACCTCGACCTGCCCAAGTCGGTCGAGGGCTACTACCAGGAGACCGGCCGCGCCGGGCGGGACGGCCTGCCGTCGACGGCGTGGCTCGCCTACGGGCTGGCCGACGTCGTCCAGCAGCGCAAGATGATCGCCGAGTCCGACGGCGACCTGACCCACCGCCGCAGGCTCTCGTCCCACCTCGACGCGATGCTCGCGCTGTGCGAGACCGTCGAGTGCCGCCGCGCCCAGCTCCTGCGCTACTTCGGCCAGGACCACCCCGGCGGCTGCGGCGCCTGCGACACCTGCCAGAACCCGCCCGAGGCCTGGGACGGCACCGTCCCCGCCCAGAAGCTCCTGTCCGCAGTGTTCCGGCTGGACCGCGAGCGCAACCAGCGCTTCGGCGTCGGGCACGTGGTCGACATCCTCCGGGGGAAGTCCACGCCCAAGATCACCCAGTGGGGGCACGACAGCCTCACCGTGTTCGGCGTCGGCGAGGACCTGTCCGACGGCGAATGGCGGTCCGTGGCGCGCCAGCTCCTGGCCCTCGGCCTGCTGGAGGTGGACTCGAACCACGGCACGCTGGTGCTCACGGATGCGAGCGCGGAGGTCCTGGGCCGGCGGCGCGAGGTGCGGCTTCGGCGCGATCCGCGGCCCCAGGGCGGCGCCCGCAGGCCCGCGCGCTCCGGCGGCACCCGTCCGGAGGCGGTCGCGCTGTCGGACGCCGACCAGGAGGTCTTCGAGCGGCTGCGCGCCTGGCGGGCGTCGGCCGCCAAGGAGCAGGGCGTGCCCGCCTACGTGGTGTTCCACGACGCGACGCTGCGCGCCGTGGTCGCCGAGCGGCCGGCGGACCTGGACGCGCTGAGCGGGATCAGCGGCGTCGGCCAGGCCAAGCTGGACCGCTACGGCGCCGGAATCCTGGCGGCCCTCCACGGCGAGGAATGACGGGGCTGGAAACTGAACACCGGAGGCTCGCCCCCGCAGCGGAAGCGGGCCTCCGGCGTCGGCCGCCCGGGCATAGCACTCGGGGCCCAGCAGACCTACGCTGGTGGTGTACCCCGTTGTGCGACGACGACGTGGCGGTGACAGGTCATGAGCTGGACCTTCCTGGCGCGGGCGACACGAGCGCCCGACCCGCTGGTCACGCTGCGCCTGCAGACCCGGCTCGGGGAGCTCGCGACCGAGCTGCGCCACGTCGAGGAGGACCCCGGCCTCTATGCGCGCGCCCACCACTGGCTCGCGGTGCAGGGCGCGTATGACGCGCTGCTCCGCGAGGCGTGCCGCCTCGCGGACCTGCCGGCGGAGGCGACGCCCCTGCGCGCGGGTGAGCGTGCCGCGGCGGACGAGCGGCTGCGGGAGGAGCTGGAGCTCAGCTCCCGCGGCTGGTCCTGGTAAGAGGGCCCGCCTGGGTTCCCACTCCTGGCCGAGCGCCGTCGACCCCGCGGAGTAGGCCACGGCGGAACGGCCGTGTCAGAGGGTCGGCGTAGCGTCCCTGCCATGACCGAACCGACAGCTGTTGTCCGTGCCTACTGGGACCTCATGCAAGCTCGCGACTGGGCGGCCCTCCGCCAGGTCCTCGCGCCCGACGTCGTCGTCGAGTGGACCGCGAGCAACGAGCAGTTCGTCGGCCCGGACGCCGTCGTCGGTGTCAACCAGGGGTACCCCGCGGGCTGGTCCATCCGGGTGCGTGGCATCGTGGCCGACGGCGACGTCGTCGCCAGCGACGTCGAGGTCCCCATGGAGGGCGTCGGTGTGTTTCGTGTCGCCGCGTTCGCCAGGGTCCGCGAGGGCCTGCTCGCCTCCTCGGTGGAGTACTGGATCGGCGTCGGCGACGAGCAAGCACCGGCCTGGCGCGCCAAGTACTCCCGGCCGGCGGACGCCGCACCGCTGCCCCATCCGCTGACCTGATGCCACGAGGTTGGCCGGCAGTGGCGCCCGGCCGACCTTGACAGCAGCCCGACCCATCGCAAAACTCACGACAGCCGCCGGTCTGCATCGAGGCAATCCACGGCTCACCACCAGCACCGACAACGACGTCCGGAAGAACAGTGATGCGACCTACGCGCGCCCACACCGACAGGACACGAGACGGGCGTGGACGCCGGTCGGCGCTAGCCGCGGCCGCCACCGTCGGCATGCTGCTCGGGCCCGCCGCCGCCGTCGGCTCCCCGCACAGGCGCAGGAGGCAGCAGGGATGCTCGACGGGTACCAGGTCACCTCGCCGGACCGGTCGATCGAGACCACCGTCAGCGTGGTCGACGGGACCCTGACGTACGAGCTCGTTCGGGACGGCACGACCGCCGTCGTCGCGCCGTCGGGCCTCGGCTTCCGGCTGCGGGAGCCCGCGCTGGACCTCACCACCGGCCTGACCTGGGCGCCGGGAGCGCTGGACGACGTCACGGAGGCCGACGGCTCGGACCCGGCCTGGCTCCAGATCCGGGCCCACATGAACAAGACGGCGCCTGCCCACAGAGAGTAGGCCCGCGGCCTCAGGTGGCCTCCGGATCGGCCCCCTGTGCCGCGCGTCCGCCGTCGACCGGCAGGATCGCGCCGTTGACGAAGGTCGCCCGGTCGGAGAGCAGGAAGGCGACGGCCTCGGCGACCTCATCGCCGGTGCCCACACGGCCGAGCGGGTGCAAGGCGGCCATCTGGCGGTCGACGCCGGGGTACTCCTGCCGGTACTCCTCGTAGCGCGCAGTCGCGATGGATCCGAGGGCGACGGCGTTGGTGCGGACCGCGTCGGGCCCGTGGTCGACGGCGACCGCCCTGGTCAGCGCCTCGACGGCGCCCTTGGCTGTGGCGTACGGCAGGGCACCACGGACCGGCCGCTGCGCCTGGTGGGACGAGACATTGACGATGGCCCCAGGCCGTCCGTGCCGCAGGAAGTGCACGACGGCGGCGTGGCAGCCCGTGATCGCGAGCGACAGGTTCGCCGCGATGATCCCGAGCACCTCGGACGGCGGGACCGTGATCAGCGCGTCCTGGAAGACCGCGGCGTTGTTGACCCAGCCGGCCAGCGGGGCCACTGCCTCCGCGGCGTCGGCGGCGCGGCGCGCGGTGTCGGGATCGGCCGCGTCGCCGCGGACGAACGCCACGTCCGCATGATCCCAGGCGAGTCTCTCGACGACGTCGAGGACCACCACGTGGCCGTCCGCGGCCAGCCGCTCTGCGATGGCACGCCCTACGCCCTGGTTGCCGCCGGTCACCACGAACGAGCGCGTAGTGGTACGCCCGCCGGCCCCCGTTGCTTCGGTGTCCCGACTCGTCGGGTCTGCGTTCGTGGTCATCCCACGATCCTGCACCCGGGGCGTGCGCGGGACCGAGTAGGGTGCGGCGCGGACACACGAACGCCGTCGGCCACGAGGGGAAACGCAAGGGTGTACGACCAAGTCACGCCGCGTCGGCGCCCACCTGTTGGCTTGCTCGCGTGGGTGCTCGCCGCCGTGCTGCTGCTCGCTGCGGTGGCGGGCACGGTGTGGGTGCTGAACCGTGATCTGTCCCCGGAGGACGCGTTCGCGCAGAGCTCGGCGGGGCCGAGCGAGTCGGCGATCACAAGCACACCCGAGGCGAGCCCGGTGAGCGCCCCGGCGAGCCCGGAGCCGTCGCCCACCCCGAGCACCCCGCCCCCTCCGCCGACGCCGACGGTCGTCACGCTGCAGGGCGCCGCGTCCGGCCGGTGCCTCGACGTGCCCGGCGGCGCAGCCGTGGACGGTGCTGCCCTGCAGATCTACGTCTGCAACGGGAGCGCGGCCCAGCAGTGGGCGGCCTCGGCCTCCGGCGAGCTGCGCACCCTCGGGACCATGTGCCTGGACGACCCGAGCAGCGGGCAGCCCGGCGCTCCCGCCACGGTCTGGACCTGCCACGGCGCCGCGAACCAGCAGTGGAGCCCGCAGGCCGACGGCACCGTGCGCAACGTCGCCACCGGGCTCTGCCTGGACGTCGCGAACGCGCTCACCGACAACGGGACGCCCGCGATCATGTACACCTGCCACGCCGGGGCCAACCAGCAGTGGTCGGTCTCCTGACCGCGGCCTGAGCCGCTCGCCGGCCGGTGGCGGGCGCCTCAGGCGGCAGGCTGCACCCAGATCAGCTCGCGGAGCGCCTCGACCACGAGGGCGTGGTCGTCCTGCTGCGCCAGGCCGGACACGGTGACGATGCCGACGATGCCCACGCCCGCGACCCGCACCGGGAAGGCTCCGCCGTGCGCGGAGTACTCCTGGAACGGCAGACCGTGGTCGGCGTTGAAGTCCGACCCCTTCGCTCGGGCGCGCAGCCCCACCAGGTACGACGACGCCCCGAACCGGTACACCACGCGCACCTTCCGCTCGATCCACGAGTCGTTGTCGGGCGTCGTTCCGGGCCGGGCGGCGTGGAACACCTGCTGGGTCCCCTTGCGGATGTCCACGGTCACGGACAGCCCGCGCTCGGTCGCCAGCTCGACGAGCCGGGTCCCGAGGCGCCAGGCCTCGTCGTGCGTGAACGTGGTCAGGACGAGCTCGACCTCCTGGGCCTCGACCTCGGCGACGATCACTGTGACATCAGGTTCGCTCATGCGCCCATCCTGCCCTCCCCGTGCGGGCCCACCGACCAGCCCGGCCGGCTCATCACCCGGTCACATCACCCGGTCGCGCGGAGGAAGTCGGTGATGAGCGCGGCGACCGCCCGGGGCTGCTCGGCAACCATGTTGTGGCTGGCGTCCAGCTCCCTGACCTGGATCTGCGCGGGGAGGTTGACGAGGTCACGACGGATACCCCTCCGGAACGCCTCCATGAGCTCCCCACCCGGCATGCCTGGCGGGTCCTGGGTCGGGATCACCACCAGGGCGGGGCCGGCGACCTGACGCAGCAGCGGGATCGAGTCGCGGAACTCCGGCGTGTACCTGACCGCTTCGAGCAGCGCCGGGTCCGGCCGGGCGTACGTCTGCCCGTCCCTCTCGACCAGCGCCCTGGGCGGAAACATCGTCTGCAGCTCGGCGGGCAGCGGCCGGCTCATCGCAGCGGACTGAGCGTCGAACATGGCCTTGAGCTCGGCCAGCTCCTGATCCCGCGCGACGAGGTCCATCCCGGGATAGCTGTCCGCGTCGTTCTCGGCGGACCGCAGCCCGTCAAGGTTGACGACGGCCGGGCACTCGGGGTGACGCCGGGCCCACAGCACCGCGAGCATCCCGCCCAGCGAGTGCCCGACGACCGCCGGGTTACCGAGGTCGAGATGCCGAACGACGGCTTCGACGTCGTCCAGGGCCTTCCCCCAGTCCCAAGGCCCGTCGCCGGACAGCCCGTCACCGGACAGGCCGTGGCCCCGCAGGTCCATGGCCACGACCCGGTGCTCGCCGAGCTCCAGCGCGTCCCAGGCGTCCAGCGTCCCGCCCAGACCGTGCAGGAGGAGTACGGGACGGCCGTCCCCGCCGGAGTCGCGCACGGCGAGCGTGATCTCGTGGTCGGTGATCGCCACGTCGTCAGGCATGACGCTCCTTCGGCTGGTTGAGGCGTGCGCGGACAGACGTCGTGGTCACACCGCCGTCGGGATGCCGGTCGAGCTTCGCGCGCTTGACGAGGTCGTGGACTCCCTGCCGGGTGATGCCGAGCATCGCCCCCGCCGTGGAGAACGTCACCGAGTCCCTACCCGGATGCCCGGCCAGCCGGGCCACGACGCGGCCGAAGGCCGTCCCCCACCACTCGTCGGGCGGGTCGAACGGACCGTCCCCGGGAAAGAGCGCGGCGATCAGCCGCGCGGCGGTATGCACCGCGAGCTTGTGGTCGCGGCCCACCAGCTGGGCCGCCCACACCTCGGTCTCGATCCGCAGCCGGTCCCTGAGGGGCCCGGCCTGCTCATCCGAGCCGAGCAGGATCTCCAGCGGATCGACGATCCGCCGCTCGACCAGGCGCAGCAGCTCGGCGGCCAGCTCAACGTGCTCTTCTGTGCTCACTTGACGGACGATAGCAAGTACTTGCTATCGTCCGTCAAGTAGCAGTTTCCGGGGCCCTGTCGACCCGCGGCTCAGGAGGTCTCGTAGCTGGCCGAGAGGTGGTAGACCCCGCCGCCCCAGCCGTCCTCCGGGAAGGCGTCGGACACCCGGAGGTAGACCGCCTTGTCCGCGCCGAGATGGGGCGTCAGGTCGATCGTGTGGTCGGCCCGGTTGGAGCCGTCCCTGATCTGCTCGTCCTCGGTCAGGACGTTGGTCCAGGACTCGCCGTCCGGCCCGACGTCGACCACGTACTGGTTGTCGATGGTCACTACCGCCTCGGCCGACGTCGTCCCTGCCGGGAACGGGAACCGGTAGACGAAGTAGCTCTCGCCGTCGGCATACCGGCTCCCTCCCCCGCTGAAGCCGGAGCCACCGGCGTCCCAGAGCCACGGGATCTCCTGGGGCGATCCGGCGTCGAACTCGACGGTGCCGGCGACCAGGATCTCGGCGTGCGCGGTGTAGCGCAGCCCCGACCGCGCGCTGACGGTCACGGTCACCGGGTAGCTCCCGTCCGTGGTGTCCGGCGGGATCTGCACGTCCACCGGCACGGTGGCCTGCGCGGGATCGGCGTGACCGTCCGGGTTCAGCCGGAGCACCTCGTCGGTCGTGACCCGCCAGCCGCGTGGCCCGTCCGCCTGCACCGACACGCGCATCGGCTCTGGACGGGCCGACGTCGCGGCCACCTGGACTTCGAGACGCGTCCGCGTGGCAGCGCCCGGGCTGGGTATGACCGCCACGACCGCGGGCGAGGCCGCGGCCGAGAGCGTCCGCTGCGGCTGCGCCTGCGGGACGTCGGCGATCAGCGCGCTCAGCGCGCTGGCCTGCGTACGCCAGTCGAAGACGTTGGGCTGCTCCGCGGTGGCACCGGCCCAGCGCAGGCCGAGCCGGCCGGCGACGTCGCGGTCGTGCTCCCAGACGGACGCGGCCTGATCGCCGACGAACTGCTGGTAGGCGGGGTCGCCGGTGGTGTCGGCCAGCTCCATCAGGTAGCGCAGGAAGAAGCCCTTGAACTGCTTCTGGTTGTCGTCGCAGGACCGGCCCACCGCCTCGCACCACTCGGTCAGCACGCCGTCGTGGACCAGCACGTCGGAGCCGAGCGCGGCGTCCGCCAGGTAACGAGCGGAGCTGAGCAGGTCCGGGTCGCCGGTGGCCCGCCACAGCTCGAGGGCCGCGCCGATGCCGAGG
Source organism: uncultured Actinomycetota bacterium (assembly GCA_963850545.1). Classification (GTDB taxonomy): domain Bacteria; phylum Actinomycetota; class Actinomycetes; order Actinomycetales; family Cellulomonadaceae; genus Promicromonospora. The sequence goes on from CAWKLP010000001.1 coordinate 1,364,283, forward strand.
CCCTGGTTGTAGGTCCACACGGTGTCGTTGTTGCTGGTGCAGTCTTCCCTGAGCCCGTCGTTGACCAGGCCGTCCGCGTTGATCATGCCGCTGGCGACGTACCAGTCCCAGGCCTCCCGCGAGCGGTCGAGCCAGACGGTGTCGCCGGGGATGCGGTTGTGCAGCTCCGTTGTCAGGCGGATCCACTGGCCGTTGGTGACGGCGTTCTTGTACGTCCGCTCCTCGTTCCACCAGATCCCGCCACCGCAGGTGCTCGGGTCCCAGAACTCGTTCATGAAGTCGCCGATGCTGACGGCCATGTCCAGGTACTTCTGGTCACCGGTCAGGTCGTAGGCGGTGACCCAGTTCAGCCCCCACCACCCGGAGTCGTCGATGGCCCGGCTCGTGAAGTTGCCGTAGATCTCGTCGGTGGACCGCTCGCCCGCCGGGAACGGCCCCTTGTTGGTCTCGAAGCTGTGGTCCAGTTCGTCGAGGTACCGGCGGTCGCCGGTGCGCTTCATGTAGTCGCCGACGGTCTGCAGCGCGACCGCCGAGTTCCACCAGCTCGACGGGAACCATGCCTTCTGCGGGTCGTAGGAGCCCATCAGCACGTCGGTCGAGACCCGGGCGTCCGCCACGGCGGTCGATGCGGAGGTCGATCCGGCCGTCGATCCGGCGGTAGCGGGAGTCTCAGGAGGCGGTGCCGCGTGCACGAAGGCGACCGGCTGCAGACCGACGATCACGGCGATGGCTATCAGGACAGGTCGGATGCGACGCAGCATCGTCATTGATGAGCTCCTCCCCGGACGCAGCGCTGCGCCGCGGTGATCGTGATTTGTGCCAAAACCTACATGAGTAAAGGTTGAAATGCACCCATTTGCCCCTGCGCATCGCACCCGGGCCGCTCAGCACCCGCCCGTGCCGGGCTGGCTGGTGTCGGCCTGGCCGCTCGCGATGCTGCTGCGGGTTCTTACGCAGTTGGCAGAAGAACGGGTGGGTGTTGGTGGTCGACCATAAGATAGAACACATGTCCGCAGGAATGGGATACGTCCATAGACTTTATGTACAAGCGAGAGGAGCGTGCCGAGTATGCGTGAAGGACAGTTCGACGACGGTGAGCTCCTGGCCGGTGCGTTCCTGGAGGACGGTGCCCCGGGCGAGGTGATCGTGCGGGACGGGACGCTGGTGGTCCTGGTCCCCGACGCCGCGGCTCCCGAGGTACCCGACGACGAGCTGCCAGACGATATGCTGCACGCGGATACGTCGGTCGACAATGCGCTGATCGACGGTGCGGTGCAGGCCTGGGAGCCGGGCGTGCCCGGCGAGCCGGAGGTGCCTGCTTGGCTGGACTCGATGCCGGACTGGCCGCCGGATGGTGTGCCGGTCCCGTTCTGGCCGGTCGAGACACTGCGGCAGGCACTGTCAGGTGTGCCGGGCGCTCAGCTGGCGCGGGTCGTGGCCGAGACGCTCGACCCGGACGCCGCCCTGCTCGCCGACCTGCCCGACGACGCGTTGGGTGATCTGATGACCGCGTGCGGGCGGCTGCAGTCGTGGGCGGCGGGTGTGCAGGCGAGGGTCGTTGCCGAACGCGCCGCCCGGGAGACCAACCCGCTCGCCCACAACTCCCTGATCGGACAGGTCACCAGCGAGCTCGTGGTGACCGAGCCGGAAGGCACCGACGTCGTCGTGCGGGCCGAGTCCGGTGCCCAGCACCCGAGTGTGATCGCGGCCCTGACGGCGGGGCGGATCGATGTGCGTAAGGCGCATACCCTGCTGCGGTCCGCGTCTCAGCTGACAGTGGCCGAGCGGGCGGAGGCGATCGACCGGTATCTGCCCCAGGCTCCCCGGCGGACATGGCGGTGGCTGCAGACCCGGATGCTCCAGTTCGCCAAGGACCGCCACGGCGCGGCGGACACCGCACAGGCCGAGGCCCAGCGCCGCTGCGTACACCTCGACCGCGCGGAGAACGACATGGGCTGGGTCTCGGCCTACCTGCCCGCGACCGACGCGGCAGCGGTATGGGGTGTGGTCGACGACATGGCCCACCAACTCCAACGCACCAGCGGCGAGGACCGCACCCTGGGACAGCTACGCGCCGACTCCCTGACCGGGATCGTCACCGGCCGCCTCCTGCCCGCCGACCGGTACGCCGAGACCGACACCGAACCCAGCAGCGACGCCGACACGGAGCCCGGAAAGGAGACTGGCAGGGACCCGGACGGCGAGACGGGCACAGGCACGAAGGCCGACGTCGGCACGAAGAGCGACCTCGAGAGCGACACAGGAGCAGGCACCGACGCTGACGAGGACCTGCCGGTGTGCACGTGCGGCGGCAAGACACCCATCAAGAACGTGCTGGTCCAGGAAGTGGTGCAGGTAGTGCGGGTAGTACCGACCCGGCCGGTCGTGCGGGTCACCGTCCCGGCCAGCGTGCTCCTCGGTCTGGACGACGCGCCCGGGAACCTGGACGGCTTCGGACCCATCCCCGCCGAGACCGCCCGGCTCATCGCCACTGACGCGGCCTGGCACCGGCTGCTCACCGACCCCGTCACCGGGGTACTGACCGACTACTCGACCACCACCTACCAACCCGGCCGGGTCCTGCGCGCAGCAGTCGAGGCCCGGGACGACACCTGCACCTTCCCCGGCTGCAACACCCCGGCCACCCGGTGCGACCTCGACCACATCCAGCCCTTCGACCACGACCGCGACGAGCACGAAACCTGCGGACGCGGGCAGACCAACGCCCACAACCTGCACGCCCTGTGCCGCCGCCACCACGCGTGACCCTAGCAGGGGTATAACCTGACGGTGGGGAACGGACCCGACCAGCGGGAACCCCGACCGAGGGAGAGCGCGATGAGCAAGCCCAGCACGGCACTCCGGGCCGTGATCTACGCGCGGATCAGCGAGGACCGCAACGGCGAGGCGGTCGGCGTGACCCGTCAGGTCGACGACTGCCGCGCCCTGGCCGAACGGTCCGGCTACGCGCTGGCCTGCGAGCCGTTCGTGGAGAACGACGTCAGCGCGTCCACGAACAGCGAGAAGCCGCGCCCCTTGTACAACGAGATGCTCGACGGCGTCCGCGCCGGGAGCTACGACGTGATCCTGGCCTACTCGAACTCGCGGCTGACGCGGCGCCCCCTGGAGTTCGAAGGGCTGATCCAGCTCCACAGGAAGACCGGCGTCGTGATCCGTACCGTCGTCTCCGGCGATGACGACCTGTCCACGGCGGACGGGCGCCTCGTGGCACGAACGAAGGCGAACATGGACGCGGCAGAGGCGGAGCGGACCAGCGAGCGGATCAATCGTGCCAACAAGCATCGCGTGGAGGTGCTGGGCGAGCCGACCAACGGCATGAAGTACGGCTGGCGCCGTGGCCTGGGCGGGAAGCTGGAACTCGACCCGGAGCAGGCCGCCGTAGTGCAGGAAGTCGCCCGACGGGTCGTGGCGGGCGAGTCGCTGAACCGGATCAAGAAGGACTTCACCTCCCGGGCCATCCCGACCCCGCGCGTCGTCGAGCTGGCGCACAGGGCGCAGCAGGGCAAGGTGACGGACCTGACCTCGCGCGGCATCCCGCCGGAGGTGGTCAAGGAGATCGCGGACCGGACCATCGCGGGCGAGCCGTTGCCGTTCATCGTGGCGGACCTGAACGCCCGGCGGGCGCGCATCCCGCAGTGGTCGCACGCCTCGCTCACGTCGCTGGTCCGACGCCCGGCGAACGTGGCCCGGATCGAGTACCAGGGGCAGACCTACCCGGGGACCTTCCCGCCGATCCTGGAAGGCGACACCTACGAGAAGGCGCTGCTGATCCTCGGGAACGAGTCGCGCACGCCCCGCCGACCGGAGGGAATGCGGCACCGCGAGATCGTGCACTTCCTGTCCGGCGTGACCGTGTGCGGGAAGCCTGCCGAGAACGGGACGCTTGTTCTGTCGGACGGCACGCGGGTGTGTGGCACGAGGATGCGGGTACGTACCGACACTCCGAGTCGCCGGGCCAAGAGCCCGGAGCGGCAGCTCGCCAAGCAGACGACCTATCAGTCGTACTCGTGCCCACGCTGCAATGGCACCTCGTGCCGCACCTACCAGGCCGAGGCTGCGGTGGAGCGTGCGGTGTTGACGTTGCTGGAGCGTTCCGACGCCCCGGAGATGTTGTCTGGTGACCCAGCCGAGGTGGCGGCCCAGCAGGCGCGGATCGACGGGCTAGCCGAGCGGCGGCGCCGGACGGCGCGCGCGTACGCGGACGGGGCCTACGACGACGAGGAGTATGCCGACCTGCTGCGCACCATGGACGCGGACCTGGCCGACGCCCGGCGTAGGCGCGCCGTCGCCGGGCCGCGCCCGGAGCTGGCCCGGTGGCTCGACGGTGAGGCCGAGGTGACGTGGGCGACCTCGGACCCGGGCGAGCGGCGCGACCTGGTGGCCGCGCTGATGACCGTGGTCATCCTGCCTGGCGGGCGCGGGCGGAAGGGTTTCGACCCGGACCAGCGGCTGTCCATCGTGTGGAAGTAGCCGCCTGACCCCTGGAACGCCCTCGTCGCCGTTGATGGCGACGAGGGCGTCTCGCCATGTGGACACATCGTGTCCTCCAGCGGAGTCCAACGGTCTCACTTTCCGGTCCAACGGACCGGAATTCCGGTACGCGATCGGGCGTCTCCGCAGGTCAGGACGCGTTTCTGGCCAAGTGGCGTTGCGTGGCGGTCGGGGTCGGTTGGGTGCTGGAGTAGCGAGCACAGGCCGATCCCCAGGAGGGACCCACGATGGTGACACGAACCAGCATCCCGCCCGATCTGATCCCCGCCGACGAGGCCGCCGAGGACCTGCGCGTCAACGTCAAGACGCTGCGGCGGTGGATCAACGAGGGCCGTGTGCCCGGCTACCGACTCGGCACCCGAGACCTGCGCGTCAACCTGCCCGAGGTGCGGGCAGCGCTCCTGCGACCGGTCGGCGGCGGCGCGGCGTGACCGACACCGACCAGGACGCTCGGCTCGACGCCTGGGCCGCCCGAGTGACCGAGGGCTTCACCTGGACCGACGAGAACCGCGCGGACGTGCTGCGCGTCTGGGGACCGGTGGCCCGCCGCGTGCATGACCGGATCGAACTGGCCCAGGCCACGTTCGCCGACCCCGCGCCGGTCGAGGAGGCGGGAGCATGAACGCGGCCCCCGACCAGAAGGACGAAGGCCGCGAGGATCGCCGGGCGGGCGGATCACTACCGATGTTAGCCGCCACCACCGACAGCGCGCCGCGTGCGGGCCACATGGTCCGGGCCACGTCGTCCCGGTCCGTGCACTGCGTCTGCCTCGGCTGCCCCGCCGAGTTCGACAACACCGGCGCCGCCGCCTCCCATGCCCGAGCCCGACGGCACGCGGTCAATGTCGAGTACGCGACGACGTTCGTGTTCGTGCCCGCCGAGCTGCTCGCGCGGGCGCTGGCCGAGCACGTCGGCCGCGAGGCGCAGGCGGTGGCGTCGTGACCGGCACCGACCCGCTGGCTGGTGCGCGTGAGCTCGTCGCCGCCGGGGTGCCGGTGTTCGTGGCCCCGTCGTCGGGTGACCCGGCTGGTCTTGCGGATCGCCCGCTGAGCATGACCGTGGCCCGCGCGGTAACGACTGCCGTGCGGGCCACGGTCCCGAAACGACCTGGGAGGGCCAAGTGACCAATCTAGACCGTGCCACCGCCGACGACGCCTCCGTGTCGGCCGCCGCGTGCCTCGGCTATGTCCTGCTCGACGTCACGTCCGGCCCGCCGGTCCTGCACGGGGCCGGGGACGTCGTGGCCGACGCGGCGGAGGCCGAGGCATGGGCAGCCGAGGTGAACGCGTCCCCGCCGATGACGCCGTGGGGGCCGCTGCGCGTGGCCGTCGCCGAGCTGCGGGCGGTGACGGCGTGACGTGGACGCGGTTGCCGGACGACTTCAACGACTGGTCGGTGCTGCTCGCCGTGGGGCGCTCCGCGCGGCTGCTGCACGTCGAAGCTCTCGTGTGGTGCAACCGGCTGCTCACCGACGGGGCCGTGCCACGCGGCGCGCTGCCCCGACTGTCCGACAGCCCCGACCCCGACGCCGACGTGACCGAGCTGGTGGCCGCCGGCCTATGGGCTGAGACCGACACCGGCTGGCAGCTCGACTGGGCGGACCAGGAGGCGGCGGCGAACGTCGAACAGCGGCGCGCGCAGTACCGGGCCAGGGACGAACGGCGGCGAAAGCACAACGACGGTGACCACTCCCTGTGCGATCCAAAGCGGTGCTGGGTGCTGCGAGGCGACACCACGCGTGAGACCACGCGTGACTCACGCGTGAGCGACGGCGTGAGCCACGCCCCTCCCGTTCCGACCCGTTCCGTCCCGACCCCTAGGGAGGGACGAGGACGGGAGGGAGGCGCTGCCGCGCGTTCCGCTAGCGCTACACGCGCCGCACGCCCCCCAGGAGATGACGTCGGGGTGGTGCGGACCCTGCCGGACGGGCGACGCGTCATCGACATGGGGGACGGGGGCGACGAGTGGTGAACCTCGACGAGATCGAGATCGAGTCCCAGGACCTCGACGACGACGGCCACTGCGAGGTCACCCTGATGTGGGCCGTGAAGTGGCCGGACGAACCGCTCCCGCCCGAGCTCATGGACGGAGACCTCCCGGCCCGCCCGGTCTGGGTCGCCCGCCGCAAGGCCGCCGGGCGGCTGGCCCGCGTGCTGGCCGCGTCCCTGGACGACCTCGACGCGACCAGGGCGCGCCACAACTGCGGGCCGCTCTTCTACGACGGCCACACGCCCGGCTGTCACGCCTGGGCGGCGGAAGTCCTGCTCCCGCTCACCGGCGACTGGGGCGACCTACCAGGGATCGGCGTCTCCGTCCCGCCGGGCGAGGCAGACCAGTGGGTCGCCCGGTTCACCGAGCGGCTGGAGGCCGTCCGTGCTGACGATCGAGCGATGCCCGCACGCGAGCCCGTAGCCGACGCCGAGCCGCGACTGCTGCGCACCATCACCGACCGCGCGAAGGAGAAGCCGAAGCCATGAGCACACACCGGGACCAGGAAGTCCTCATCGCCACCGAATGGGACCTCTTCGGGGGGCTGGTCCGCGTCGCCGCGACCGTCGCACCCGACGGCACCACCGACCTGTGGGTGCTCGTCCCCGGAGCCACCGAGGGCCGATGGCAGATCCCCGCCCACGAACACGTCGGACCCCTGCCCGACCAGGTGGCCCGCCGCGTCGCACAGGTGCTGGCAGCGTCGGCACTTCCGGATCCGGAACGTCTCGTCAATGGACTCGGCGAATGAACGACGCCGTGCCGCACACCTTCCCGCGCGGGCCGCTACGCAGCGACCGTGGGCGGCCTCCCAGCGGCCCAGTAGCCGATCACCCCGCCCCAGGCTCTGCGGCCGTCCTGGGCGCTACCCGCGCGCCCAGAACGGCACACCGGCCACCGGACGGCGGACGCGTCGAGGTCCAGCACGAACCCGGTTGCCCCGCCATCGCCCCGGCCCTCACGGCCTGGGCCGACCCAGCCTGACCAGCACCACCAACGAGAGGAAACGACCATGTCCCAGACCCCGAAGCGCAACGCCGCCCAGGCCCTGCGCGACCACGTCGCACGCGGCACCGGCACGCCGGAGACCGAAGCTCACCGCCTCGTCGAGCGCGCCGCCGAGAACACCACCGCCGCCCAGCAGGCCGAGGCCACCGCGCCCGAACGCCGCCGTGCGGCAGCCGAGGCGCTGCGCGACCACGTCCGCCACGACCCCGAAACCGCCGCACACCTGGCCCAGGTCGCCGCCCGCATCGCCGAGCGCCGCGCGGCCACCACCGCAGAGGAGAACTGACCCATGACCGACCACACCCGCCGCATCGCCCCCGACCGGTTCCGCTCCACCGTCGCCGAGCTCGCCCGTCGGGGCGTCACCGTGCCCGAGCCCGTCACGGCCGCCGTCGCCGACCTCGACCGTGTCGAGGGGTTGCGCCCGGCCGAGGTCACCGAGCTCGACGTGCGCCGCGCGTTCGCGGACGCGTCGGTGACCCCGGCCGACCTCGACGCGCTCGTGCAGCGCGCCGCAACCTCGCACCGCCTGCGCACCGCCTGGGCCGAGGCCCGGATCGACGCGGCGCTGCGCGGGCTGTCCGCCATGCACGACGAGGCCGACGCCCTCGTCGAGGCGCTGCGCGGACAGGCTGAGACCGCCATCGGCGAGGTCGAGTGGTACGCCCAGGCGGGCTCGCCCGACGTCGGCGACCTTGCCCGCGCGGGCAAGCACAAGGACACGACCCGCGCCGCACACGTCACGGCCGCGTTCGCCGAATGGGGCGCGCTGCGCGCCCTGCGCCAGCAGCTCACCGAGCGCGGGTTCCCCTGGGCCGTCGTCGGGACGTGGGCCAACGCCGAGGAGGTAGAGGCCGCCTGGGCCGGTTCGACGCGCGGGCTATCCGGGCTGGACCACGTCACCGCCGTCATCCGTGAGGGCGGGATTGCCCACTGGCCGACCCTCGCCGAAGCGTCCGACGCCGCCGCGCGGCTGGAGCGTGCCCGTGAGGAGGCCAACCGCGAGACCGCCCGCGCCGCGCGCGCCGAAAAGCAGGCCGCCTTCTAAAGCTGGGCGTCAAGGTCACCGGTGTACTCGTCCCGCGCGGGGGCGGTGCCGGACCATGGCGGGTGAGGGCGAGTCCGTTTCTCCCCAGAGACCCTGCCAGCGCCCACCGGCCCGACGTCGGACTCACCACGAGCCCGACGTCGGGCCAACCCACCGCACGACTGGGGAGGCCGCCTGCCTCCTGCCTGGACCTCGTCGCACTGCCGACGGACTCGGGCGCTGGGACGCTCGCGGAGGTCGGACGGGTCGCCGAGGGGGTGGGGGGTGGCCCTGCCGTTCTCCGTCGGACGCCCTCGCGCGGAGTCACATACACACATGGAGAGATTCCGTAGGGCCGGTGGCGCTAAGATCACCCGCCCGCCCCTTTCGCCCGATGGCGGGCTGGTCGTAGCGTCGTCGCCACGACCAAGGGACTCGGCGGCACGCCGGATACCCTCTGGCGCTCCGCGTCATCACGTATGTCACCCTGGCACGTAGGAGGGGAGAGACCATGGCCTACCCTGTTGAGCTCGCGTCGGTTCTCTCCGGTGCGTCGGTATACCAGCTTCGCCGCTGGCGACACACTGGGCTCCTGATGCCCGAAACGTTCGTGGACGGACACTACCTGTACTCGTTCCGCGACGTTGCGGTGCTGCGCACCGTCGTACGCCTTCGGGTCGACGCGTCGCTGCAGAAGATCCGCACCGCGTTCCAGCGCCTGCCGGAGTACGACCTTGACGAGCACCCGTCCGTCTATCGATTTGCCACCGATGGCAAGACCGTCCGCGTATGGACCGATGACGGGTTCATGGACCTGGTCGATTCGCCGGGGCAGTTCGAGCTCCTGAGCTTCGACGATGTCTCCGCTCCCTTCACGACGAAGACCGGCGCCCACGTCGTGGATTTCAAGCGTCCGCGACCTCGACTACGCGTCGATGAGCACAAGCGCGGCGGTTGGCCGACGATCGCCGGGACGCGCATCGACTACGACATCATCGCGCAGGTCGTGGACGGTCAAGAGATCACCGTCGACGACGTCGATCGCTACTACCCGGGCGTGAGTGCCGAGGCCGCCCTCGACGCCCTGGACTTTGACCGAGAGGTCGCCGAACACCGCCCCAAGAAGAAGGCGGCATGAGGTTTCTGGTCGACCAGAACGCCAACCGTGAGATCCCCCGCACACTCAGCGCGCTGTACGCCAAGCACGACTTCGCCCATGCGTACGACCAAGGCTGGGGAGCCCTTGAGGACGTCGAACTCTTCGAGACGATGCGCGAGAACCACTACGACGCGCTGGTCACGCGCGACCTGAGACAGCTCTCCAATCCGACAGAGCGGCAGGCGCTGAGGGACTGCGGCCTGCACTGGATCGGATACAACTCTCCGCGCCAGGCCGGGCTGCTCGGGATCGCGCTGGAGACGGCAACTGTCCTGGCAGGACTGCCCTTCTTCTTCTCGCACAATCGTGAGGCACCCATGGCTTTCCGCCTCAAGGGTGTTAACGCCCAGTCAGGGCAGCGGCTCACAATCACCCCGCTGTGACCGGTTGAATCCGCTGTTTCCGGGGCGCGGGCAATGCCCAATGCTCGCGGCCGTTCAAGATTCTGAACGGCGCCGTCCTCCCAACGCTGTCCTTGCCATTGCCCGCGTCGGACAGCTCCTCGCTAAGGGTTGATCGCCCCAAGTACGCCGAGTCCACATGGCGCACCGCGCACTGTTGGTTGAGCGTGATCGCGCAAGGTCTACCGTGTCGGGCATGCTTGCGTTCGCGGCGATGCCGCCGCCCGCCACTGCTGGCGGAGACCCCACCTGGTACCTCGTCTGGGACCTCATCATCGGCGGGTTCGGCATCGTGGTTACGGTCGCCGCCCTCGTCTGGGCAATCTGCGTCGCCCTCAGAGAGCGCAAGGCGCGCAAGGTCTCGGACGATCTGGCGAGGAAGGCGGACGCCCGCGCCGACTCGGCAGAGCAGCGCGAGCTTGAGCGCTACCGCGCCGAGGAGGCCAGGGCGCGTGTCGAACAGGAGAAAGCTGAGCGTGCCCAGGCCGAGCAGGTCCGCGTCTCGGTGACCTCGGGTGTCGGATACAAGGTCGAGAACACCTCCACGCTGCCGATCCGGCACGTTCAGGTCTCGGCGTACTACGCCGAGGACACCATCCGGCGTACAGAACGGCTGCCCGTGATCCAGGCCGAGCAGGGCGCGATGCTCTCCGTGCGTGCGTGGCAGCCGAACTCGTTCATGTTCGACCTCGCAAGGTTCGCGGTCGTCTTCCTTGATGCCGACGGGAGGAGGTGGGCAATCTTTGGCTCCGACGCCATACCGACTCGCCTGCCGATTGACCCGGAGGAAGCGCAACGGCACGTCGACGAACGGGTGTGCTCCGAACTGGTGAACATGCTGGAGTTTGAGGCGGAGAAGCGCCGCGATGGCCCCAACTCCGGACGGCAGTAGCCGCGTCGCGCCCGACTCGAAGCGGTTACCTGTGAGGCCCGTCTGCACCGGGTGAGAGCGTCCGCAGGAGAGCAACTTCCAATGCCGACTTCACCCGCAACCTGTGGACTTCGAACCGACGATGCGAAGTAGGGTCAAGGATGGCGCGGATTATCCGACCCCGGACTGGGCGATTGCTGCTGTACCTACCGTTCCGTGCGAACGGGGGCAATTACCGTCTCCTCCGAGACATCTGTGGCGAGCGCACCAAGCCGGAGTGGAATCCGACCCTCAAGCGATTTGAGGTCGCAAGGGCGCACCTGGAGGCTCTGATCGCCAGGCTCCCGAATGAACTCGGGGCTTCTGTTCACGTGGAGCTCCAGGGTGCGAGCCAAACGAAGTGCGTCGAGGCATGTTGGCGGGACGCGAAGCAAGAGACATGGTGGCAGTGTGTCTGCTCGTGCGCCGGGAGGTATCACGGGACAGGGACACCCCCGCCGAAGGCGTTGCCTAACGGTCTGTACGTCGCGACTGAGTACACAAGTGAGACATTCGTAGTACAACCCACGTGACACAAAGCGCCAGCGCGCCGCTGACCTCCAGTTTCAGCGCGCGTTTTCCCAGTTCAGAGCGTCGAACTGGGCATAACCCCCACTTGGATTACCTGTCACACCACCTGCTCAAGACCCACGCGGGCTGGGGCATCGTCCGCGACCCCGCCACCGGGATCACGACCTGGACCACCCCCACCGGCAGGACCCACACCCGACCACCGACCGTCCTGGACACCCACATCGAGATCAACCAGATCGACCCCGACACCAGCCACGACCTCTCCCTGCGCGCCCTGACCGGCCGACGCCTACCCCGCCAGTACGCCACCACCGAACCAGGCGCCATACCCACCGAACCCACCAGCCCCTCCGACCTGCCCAGCCCCGACGACCCACCCTTCTGAGAGCGTCGGGGGCCCGGCCCATGCAGGATCGTCACGGCGTTCGGCGACGTGCCGCGCGGGAGGCTTTCGACACGCGGCAGGTCAGCGGGTCGAGCTGCCCGGCACCAGCTCGGTCGGCAGCGTGACCTTTGTGACCTGCCCGGCGTCGCGAACCTGGGCCAGCACGAGCTCGACCGCCTCGCTGCCCATGCGCGCCTCGTCCTGCCGGATGTGGGTGAACCGGTAGCGCGCCTTGTCGTAGAACGCGTCCGGGTGGTCGAAGCAGACGATGCCGAGGTCGCCGGGCATGTCCCGGCCGGCCCGCTGCGCCGCCTCCCGCAGCAGGACGGCGATGTTGTACTCGGTGGCGACCAGGCCCGTCAGGCCCGGGTTCGTGGCGAGGAACTTCTCGAGCTCGGCGATGTCGTCGTCGGGCGCGACGCCACTCCCGGGGACCGTGGACCGGACCTGCCGGAACTGGTGCGCCGGGTCGAACGGGACGTGCCGGGTCGCGTGGGCGTCGACGACGCCGTCGAGCCGGTCCTGCACGGTGGACACCGTGCTCGCCGCCGAGACGAGCCCGACGTGGTCGTACCCGGCGGAGAACAGGACCTCGGCGGCCTGGCGGCCCGCCGAGACGTTGTCGGAGCAGACGGACGACACCGGGACGCCGTCGAACACCCGGTCCAGGATGGCGACCGGGAACGATTGGGTGATGAGCTCCAGGACGGCCGGGGGCACGTACCGCGACGAGCTCGGCTCGAGGATCAGCCCCTGGACGCCGTCGGCCACGAGCGCCCGCACGAGGTCGTCCTCCGCCTCGCCGTGGCCGAGGCTGCGCTTGACCACGAGGTTGGCGACGGTGCTCGACGCGTCGAGCAGCCCGGCCAGGACCCGCGTGCCGAAGGTGTCGTCGAAGTCGGTCAGGACGCACCCGATCAGCGGGGTGGGTCCGCTGCCCGCTCCGGCGGTGTTCGTCGCGGTCTCGCTCACGACGACGGTGCCCAACCGGGGCCGGCGGGTGATGTAGCCGTCGTCGCGCAGCAGGTCCATCGCGCGCTTGAGCGTGATGGCACTGACCCCCAGCTGCTTGGTCAGCTCGGCCTCGGCGGGCATCCGGTCGCCGACGCGGTACGTGCCGGCGTGGATCGCGTCGCGGAGCTTCTCGTACACCTCGAGGTAGAGCGGCTGGCTCACGGATGCCCTTTCACCGTTTGGATATGCCCAATGAATCTACCGTGGCGTCTCGATCGCGGCGCGCAGCTCGAGGGTCAGAGGGGGATCAGACCCGGTCGCCCGCCGCACTGCGCGAGTACCACGGCGGATTGGCCCCGGGCCGTTTCACCGTCGCCGCCGCGATGCCGGCGGCGAAACGCAGGATCTCCTCCAGCGTCGGCGTCGGCACGGCTCTCAGGAGGGTGCGGCGGTCCGCGCCGTCCAGACCCGCGGCCAGCAGGCCGTGGATCAGCCCGCCCATGAACGCGTCACCCGCGCCGATCGTGTCAACGACCGCCACGGCCCGCCCCGGCACGTCGAGCTCCGCGCCGTCGGCCAGGAGCACGGCGCCCCGCGCGCCTCGTGTGCCGACGACGACGGCCGGCCCGGCGCCGGACCAGCGCCTGAGCACCGCTCGGAGGGTCTCCCCGGGGTACAGCCAGGCCAGGTCCTCGTCCGACACCTTCACGACGTCCGCCAGCTGGACCAGGCGCTCCACCCGGCGCCGGACCGCAGCGCGGTCCGGGCAGATCGACGGCCGCAGGTTCGGGTCGTAGGTGACGGTCGCCGTCGCCCGGGCCTCCTCGACGAGCCGCAGCACGTCGCCCGCACCCGGCTCGAGCAGGGTCGAGACGCTACCCACGTAGACGACGCTCGCAGCGCCCGCCCGAGGCAGGCGGGGCGCCCAGGGGTCGGGCGTGCCGAACACCACGGCGTCGGTCACCTCGGGGATCTCGACCAGGACGGCCTCGACCTCACCGGCGAAGACCTTTTCCCCGCCAGTGTTGACCACCGCCGACCCGCGGCCGAGCAGCTCGATCAGGCCGTCGCCGATGACGCGGACATGGTCGCCCGGCATGACGTACCGGACACCGTTGATCGTGGGGTACACCTCCGCGGTCCGCTCCGGGTCGCCGTCGTAGCCGAGCGGCATCTGCCCGCGGTACGCCAGCACGCCGGTGGCTCCCGGGACGTCCTGGACCTCGCGCAGCTCGGCGTCGAACACGACGGCGCCGGGGGCCAGCCGCGGATGGCACGGGATGTCCTGCGGCCCGCGGACCACCCCGTAGGCGAACGGGCCGCCCTCGCTCGACCCGAAGATGTCGACCAGCGTCGCCCGGGGCGCGTGGGCGATGAGCCCCAGCTTGAGCTCGTCGGACCACGCCATGCCCGAGCTGAGCACAGTGATCAGGCTCGAAACGGAGAGCCCTGCGCCCTGCGGCGAGTCGCGCATGTCGACGAGCGGGCCGACGACGGCGTTGCCCGCCACGATCAGCCGGGTCACGCGCCGCTCGTGAATGGTCCGGGCGGCGGCGAGCGGGTCATGGCTCACCGACGGAAGGAAGATCACGCACCCGCCCAGCACGAGCGCGTTCATCACGTTGAACAGCGCCAGGGCGTGCATGAGGGGGGTCAGCGGCAGGGTCACGGTCGGCGGCAGATCCGTGCGCGCGGCGATGCGCGTCACCTCGTCGAGGTCCTTGGGGACGACGACGGGCAGCGAGCCGTAGATCGAGAAGAGCTGGCTGTCGAACAGGTTCGCGTGCGTCCACGCGACGGCCTTGGGGGCGCCCGTCGTGCCGCCGGTGAACATGAAGATCTGGTGGTCGGGCGACAGCCGCTGCGGGTCGAGCGGCTCGCCGGCGAGGGCCGTGGCGAACGGCCGGCCGGGCTCGGTGGGACCGTCGTCGTCGGGCACGGCGAGCACGAGGTCCGGCAGGGCGATGCGCGCGGCGGCGTCACGCACGTGCCGCCCGAGGCTCGTCGGGTGGACGAAGGCCTCGGCGCGCGAAACGCGCAGCAGGTCGGCGAGCTCGCGGCCCTGGTAGCGGAAGTTGATGTTGACCGGGATCGCGCCGATCTTGTACGCCGCGTACACGGAGATCAGGTACTCGACACGGTTGTACATGAAGATCGCGACGCGCGACCCGGGGCCGAGACCCTGGGCACGCAGCGTGCCGGCGACCCGGGCCGCGTCGTCGTCCAGGTCGCGGTACGTCATCGTGCGGCCGTCGGCGTGGACGGCGGGTCGGTCAGGTACCGCGCGGGCCACGGACTCCCAGATGGTCGCGTAGTTCGCTCGGCTCAGATGGTTGCTGGGGGTCGGCTGTTCCACTGCTCACGTCCCTGTGCGCGGGTCCGTGGTCGACGACCTGTCCGGCCGCCGACCATCGGCGAGGGTTCGATCGTGCCTCACCGCACCCCGGGACGTCAAGCAGATTCGTGACGCCCGTCATGAGACAGTAGAACGTCAGGCGGTCGACGGCGCGTTCGACCGGCCCAGCAGCTCGACGAGGTCGGCTCGCGCCGCGCCGGCGAACACCTCGCGCAGGCGCCGGAACGTGGCCGCGGAGCGCCCCGACGGCCAGTCCGCCGAGAGGTGCTCGGCGGGCAGCCTGGGGTCGGCGCGCAGCAGGGCGAGCCAGTCGGCGCCCAGGGCCGTCATGTCCCGTAGCGGATTGGCCGAGCCGTCGACGTCGGCCCAGGTCCTGAGGAACTCGAGGTGGTGCGTGCGGATCTCGTCCAACCGCCAGGCCGAGCGGACCGCCCGGGTCGCCGAGAAGCCCTCGATCTCGTACGCGCGGAACGCGGACAGCTCGACGCCGGCGAGGTCGCCGTCGAGCGGGCGGAGCACGGAGGCCACCTCGACCTCGCCGGGGGCGATCCAGAGCCCGTCGCGCAGCAGGCCGAAGCCCGACCAGGTCAGGGTCGCCCGCACTCGGTGGCGCGCGTCCCGCTGACTCTCGGGCACGGAGAACGTCACGAGGGTCCAGCCAATGCCGACGGGCGCGAAGGGCTCGTCCGCGAGCACGCGGCTGCGCGCCTCGCGGAGCACCGACTCGCTCGTCGGCGTGAGGCCGTACGCCACCTCCCGGCCCGCGCGGACCTTCGCGAGCAGGTCGCGGCGGCTCATGCGGGCGAGCGTGGCGCGCGTCGCCGCGTCGCCGACGCCGAGCTCGGCGAGCAGCCCGATGAGCACGGCCGAGGGGACGTGCCCGACGTCGGCGTCGAGCACGAACTCCCCGAGGAACGCGAGGAGCAGCTGCTCGGGGCGGCGCGACGCCCGTCCTGCCGCGCCGCGTTCCCCGCCGTCCAGAGGTCCTGACATGCCCAGGAGTATTCCAGACCGACCACGAACGCCGGGTGGGGCTACCCACCTGAGACCGGTTGACCAGTCAGACGTCGTCGCTCGCGTGGTGGCCGTGCGTGTCGAGGATCCGGGTGAGGAGCCGCCGCAGGGCGCCCCTCTCCTCGTCGGTGAGCCCGGCGGTGAGGGAGGCGTCCACCGCCGCGGCGTGCGGGACGAGCCGGCGCAGCTCGGCGGCGCCCGGGTCGGTGAGCCGGACGAGGTTACGGCGGCGGTCCGCGACGGCCCTCGCCCGCTCGACCAGGCCCCTGGCCTCGAGCCGGGAGACGAGGCCTGCAACGGTCGAGCGGTCCAGGTCGAGCGCGTCGCACAGCTCACGCTGGCTGGCGCCGCCGGTCCGGTGCAGCACGTTGAGCACGCCGAACTGGACGTTGCTCAAGCCCGGCCCCGCCTCCTCGGCCCACACGGCCAGGTGCACCTGCTGAGCACGCCGGATGAGGAAGCCGACGTGCTCGGGCAGGTACAGGGAGTGCCGTTCGCCGACGTCGTCGGCCCTGCCGGCCCGGGTGGCGGCGACCTCGCTTCGCTGAGTCATGGACCGATCATCACAGCCAGCGCGGCGGCGCGGGCACAGCACCGCCGCCGGGGGCGAGCACCCCGGCAGGCCCCCGGCCCGTCGCCCACCGCGTCAGGTCCGCGGCGGTCCCGCGCAGCGTCACCGTCCCGCCCGTCACCGTCCCGGCGGGCGTCGTCCCGTCGGGCGTCGTCCCGTCGGATGCCAAGGCGTGGGTGACCTCGCGGTCGACGGGCTCGAGCACGAGCGGCGGCAGACCGTCCGGGCCGAGGCGGCGCCGCCACGCACCGACCACGTCGGCGAGCAGCGCGTCGACCAGCTCGGCCGGGAAGTCGTCGAACGAGCCGCCGCTGTCGAGGTCGACGGCGTGCACCCACACCTCCCGCGTCCGCATCCAGACGGTCTCGGAGGCGGGCACGACGCGGCCGAGCGCCGTGCGCACCTGGGCGTGCCAGGCGGGCAGGTCCCGCCACTCGACGTCGAGGTGCACCGCGGCATGGGCGCAGAGGTTGCGCAGGGCCCGGGCGGGGAGCGTCGCGGCGAACTCGATCTCCTCGTCGCGCTGGGTGGGCGAGGCGTACATCGGCGTCTCGACGCCCGTGGCCGCCCACTCGGTGAGCCGGGTGAGCGCACGGGCGTTGAGGCCGACGTGCGCGATGACGTGCCGTCGCGTCCAGCCGGCCACGAGCGACGGCGCGTCGAGCTGGTCGTTGCGCAGCTCGTTGAGCTTGCGGGAGAAGTACGCCTGCCCGCGGCGGGCGAGCAGCAGACCCGCAAGGAGCTGCGCGTCGGTGGTCCGGTCGGTGCGGGCGGGCATGGTTCAGCCCTCCTTGACGACGGCGTTGCGCAGGGTGCCGAGCCCGATGACGGACGTGACCAGCTCCTGCCCGGCCGCGAGGTAGCGCGGGGGCTTCCGGGCGTGGCCGACGCCGCCGGGCGTACCGGTGGCGATGACGTCGCCCGGGTGGAGCGTGACGATCGCCGAGATGTAGGCGACGAGCGCGGCCGGGCCGAAGACCATGTCGTCGATCGCGGTGCGCTGCACCGGTTCGCCGTCGACCTCCGTGACCAGCTCGCCCCCCGCCTCGACGGCGTCGAGCGTCGTCAGCCAGGGGCCGAACGGCGTCGTCGCCTCGACCGTCTTGCCCTGCAGCCACTGCGGGGTTCGGTACTGGAAGTCGCGCATCGTCACGTCGTTGATCACGGCGTAGCCGGCGATGGCGTCCTCAGCCTCGGCGACGGCGAGCCGGCGCGCGGTCCGGCCGACGACGACGGCCACCTCGCCCTCCCAGTCGACGGCGTCCGCGGCGTGCGCAGGAAGGACGACGGGGTCGTACGGGCCGATCAGCGCCTCGGGGAACTTGGCGAAGAGCGTGGGGTGCTCGGGCAGCTCGCGGCCCATCTCCAGGATGTGGTTGCGGTAGTTGAGCCCGACGCAGACGATCTTGGACGGGCGCAGCACCGGCTGCGCCCAGTCCCGCGGGTCGAGGTCGGCGAGGTCGTGCTCCGGGCCGTCCGCATCACGAGCGACCGAGGCCCACTGCGGGCCCTGGAGCAGGTGGCCGACGTCGGCGTGGCCCGGTATCTCGACCGCGACGTGCTCGTCGACGCGGACGGCGACGGTGCTCGCGCCGAGACGGAGCGTTGCGAGTCTCACGCGAGGTCCTCGTTTCGCCGGCCGGGGCGGTAGGTCCGCGTGAAGTGCAGCCGGTCGACGATCGGGCCGTCGTTGAACCGGAACAGGTCGAACTGGCTGTCGGCGTGCAGCGACCACGGGACCCAGCTCGGCACGGCGAACAGGTCGCCGGGGTGCAGCCGGCTCGGTCTCGCCGAGCACCACGGTGCCCTCGCCCTCGAACACCTGCCACACCGAGGACCCGACCTCGTGCGTGACCGGCGTCGAGGCGCCGGCGCGGAGCCGGTGGAACTCGCAGCGCAGTGTCGGCATGACGTCGCCGCCGGTGGTCGGGTTGACGTAGCGGATGGCGGCATGGCCCTGCCCGACGGTCGCCGGGTGCCCGGCATCCTCCAGGGCGAGCTGCTCGGTCAGCGCCCGGTCTGTGTGCTCCCAGCGGTATGCGGCGAGCGGCGAGCTCGTGGTGTCCTCGAGGCCGCTGAGCGGGCGCAGGCCGGGGTTGGCCCAGAGCCGCTCGGAGCGGGAGACGTCCGGGGACGCCTCGTCCGTGACGCGCTCCGAGCCGAACTCGAAGAAGCCGACGTCGGCGTAGTGCGAGAACGGCACGTCGAGGCCGTCGATCCACGCCATCGGCTGGTCGGTGTCGTTGTGGTGGCCGTGGAAGTTCCACCCGGGGGTGAGCAGGAGGTCGCCGCGGCGCATCGCGACGGGGTCGCCGTTGACGACCGTCCAGACACCCTCGCCCTCGACGACGAACCGGAAGGCGTTCTGGCTGTGCCGGTGCTCCGGCGCGGTCTCGAACCCGCCGAGGTACTGGATCGCGCACCAGAGGGTCGGCGTCGCGTAGGCCGTGCCGGGGAGCCGGGGGTTGGCCAGGCCGATCGCCCGCCGCTCGCCCCCGCGGCCAACGGGCACGAGCTCGCCCGACCGCTCGGCGAGGCCGAACAGCGTGGACCACTCCCAGACGTGCGGCACCGCCTTCGGCGACGGCGTGAAGGGCATGAGGTCGTCACGCTGGGTCCACAACGGGGACAGGTTGTGGGTGTCGAAGTCCGCGTAGAGCTGCTTGAGCTCCGCGGTGTCCGCCGTGCCGTCCATCTCCTGCATGGTGCTCCTCCAGGTGGCCTCGTCGCCATTCGTTGGCATACCAACGATAGGGCCAGACGCGCGCCAAGTCCACCGCCTCCGTCACCACGGGTAGCCTGCCGAAAGACCCCGGGGGGATCGGGGGAGATCCCGGCGCCGGCCGAGCGGCACCTGTCATGACGCCGTGATCTCCCCCTCGACGGTTAGACCGCCGTCGCCCCCGGCCCGGCCAAGGGCCCCTCCGGCGCGATGGGCTGGCCGGGGGCGAAGGCCGCCACCAGCGACCGGTCGGCGTCGAGCACGAGGTCGAGGATTGGGTCGGTGGAGACCACCTGCCCGGACTCGGCCTTCCAGCCGGTGTGGACGAACCCGGCTGCCGGTTCGGCGACGAGCCGCACCGTGCTGCCCGTCTCGTACCGGCCCGGCTCGGTCTCGTTGCCGACCAAGCGGACCGTTCCCGATCCGTCAGGCTCCACGGCCACGGCCAGCGACTGCTGCACCATGTTGATGGCCATCGGGTTGGTGATGGTCACCGGGCCACGGCTCGTCGTGCCGTTGTAGCGCATGAGGTTCACGGCGTCGACGGCGCTGGTCTCGTCCGCGTCGACCGTGTACCCGCCCGGGCCGAGATTGTCGGACCCGACGTTGAGAGCCGCCACGGTGGCGCCGTCGCGAGCGACGATGCCGTCGTGGCTGCCGTAGGCGAACGTGTTCAGCACCGTCAGCCCCTGGGAGCCGTCCGCCTGCACGAGCACCTCCCGCTGCCGCGAGACGCCGTCGATCACCTGCGCGAAAAGGTTGTCCCCCTCCACCCAGCCCGGCAGCCCGTAGGCCACCCGGGTGATGACGTTGCCGTTGGAGAGCACGTTCTCGATGGTGCCGCCCTCGTTGGCTCCGGCGCGCACCCCGTGGGCGAAGTACAGGCCGACGGCCCGGCGGACGAGGAACCCGTCCGCCGCGTCGGTCATGTCGATGCCGTTCCACGCGTTCGTCAGGCCGACGTTCACCGCGTAGACGCCCGGGGCGGCCCCGCGCACGGCGTAGGGGTAGGCGACCACACCGTCGTCCGACGCCGGGTTGTTCTCCGGGTGGAGCACCCGCAGGCCCCGGACTCCGGCGTCCTCGCCCGCGAGGGTGATGAACGCCGGGGCGCGATCGGCGGCGGCCGAGGCCCGCGCGGGCCGCCGGCCGTCGTACGCCATGAGCACCGTGCCGCCGCTCAGCTCGAGCGAGTCGCGGTTCGCGACGCCCGCCGAGCCGCGCAGCTCCACTCCTTCTGGGACGGTGAGCCGGCCCCGCACGGTGTACCAGCCGGCGGGCAGGTAGACGACGCCGCCCCCGGCGGCCGCCGTGTCGTCGAGCGCGGCCTGGATGCCCGCCGTGGCGTCCACGTCCGAGAACTGCCCGGGCGTGCGCGGCACGTCGTACGGCGCGGCGGTGACGTCGACCAGCCGCTCGGCCGGTCGCGGTGCGGTCACGGGTTCCGGCACGGCGGGGACCCCGTCCTCGGGGCCGGCCAGGACGTGCACCGTGCCCTCGCTGGGGCCGCTCGTCGTCGTGTCCGTGAGCTTGACGTACGCGGCCGAGAGGTTGCGGACGGACGCGACCGAACCCTCCAGCGTGGACGACGCGAAGGCCGTGCCCCACCGGCCGTCGGCCTGGTCCACCTGCACGGCGACGTCCGTGTCCCGGATGTCGGCGTCGATGAACGAGCCCGTGAACTCGGCACGCTGGCCCTTGACGATGTGGATGCCGACCTTGTAGTCGGACGCCCCGATGTCCGTGAACTCGTCCCACTCCAGGTCGCCGAGCACAAAGCCGGTGCCGTGGGCGCGGGTCCAGGCGTCGAGCACCGCGCGGTCCGGTGCGCCGTACCCCGCGCCGGCCTCCGCCCACACGCCGTTGTCGAACGTGACGTCCTGCCACGTGCCGACGTCGGCGCCGTTGTACGCCTCCACGCCGATGAACAGCGCCGTGCCGGTCACGTCGCGGACGTTCGCGATCTCGTGCACCTGCGACCCGGGCCCGGACTCGCCGCGGTCGTGCGCCATGGTCGAGACGCCGATGCCGCGGTAGGAGTTCAGCATCGTCACGTGCTCGATGCTGCTCATCATGTAGTTGTGCTCGCCCTGCCAGGCGCGGCCGGGGATCTCGAACGTGAACCCGTAGGGCACCGGCTCCGCGGCGTCCTGGCCGGGGTAGTAGGTGGTCACGCCGACGACGCCGGCGTTGCCGCCGATGCGGAACAGGCTCGGCCCGTCGTCCCCCGAGGGCAGGTCCGCGACCACCACGGTGCCGTCGAGCGGGTCGCCGTCCGGGGTCAGCGCGGCGTCCGGGTGGTCGCCGCGCAGGGTGCAGTGGGCACCGACCTCCAGCGTGCCGGTGACGCGGTAGGTTCCCGCGGGGAGCCACACCGTGCCGCCGGTCGTGTCCCCGCAGGCGTACAGCGCGGACTGGATCGCCGCCGTGGAGTCCGCGACGCCGGTCGGGTCCGCGCCGAGCTCGGTGACGACGTGCTCGGCCACCACGACGTCCTCGGTCGGGAAGACGGTCTCCACGATCCGTGGCTCGACGTCGGTGGGGAGCGTGAGCCGCACCTCCAGGGAACGCAGGCTGAAGACGGAGCGGCCCGTCGCGTACTGAGTCAGGGCCAGGCGCACGTACCGCGCGTCGACGGGCTCGAACCGCGTGCGGACGGGATGCCCGCCGAGGGCGCCCGCGCTGGCCACCTCGGTGAACGTCGACCCGTCGGTGGAGACCTCGATGCCGTACACGTGCGCGTAGTCGCCCGGCCAGCGGGCCAGGATCTCGTTGAACCGGGTGACCTCACCGAGGTCGAGCTGCACCCAGTCGGCGCCGGCGTCGCGGACCGAGGTCCAGAAGGAGCCGTCGTCGCCGTCGGTGAGGGCGCCCGGGCTGCCCTCGCTGGTGCTCCCGGCGGTCGCCGCGGCGCCCCGGGCCAGATCGGTCGTGCGCTTCGTGGCGAGGAACTGCTCCAGCGCGACCTCGAGATCGTCGATGGCGGCGTCGGCCTCCTCGCCCGTGGCGTTCTCGTCGTCAATGACGGCCTGCGCCGCGTCGATCGCCTCCTGGAGGGTGGCCCTCGACCCGGCCGGGTACTGGCCGTCCCGCTCGCCCTCGCGGGCGGCGTCGTGCGCCACCTCGGCCTGGCCGACCAGGCGGCGCAGCGCGAGGGTCGGGTCCACCTCGACCGGGATGCCGGTGACCGCCAGGCGGTCGAACCGGACGTCCGTGGGCGAGTCCTCCACCGAGACGCGGAAGTCCGAGCCGTTGGACCTGTCAGTGAGGATCGCGTCCTCGAGCAGCCAGCTGTGGCCGGCCCAGGCGCCGTCGGTCCCGAGCGTGATGGTGCTCGACTTCTTGAACTTGTCCGGGATGGTCTCGCCCGGCGAGTCGTACTGCAGGAACACGTTGCCGCCCGCGTCCTGCGTCACCACGTCCACCAGGACGCGGTCGGTGGTGTCCAGCAGGTAGGTCGAGGCGACGTTCGCGTACACGAAGGCGGTGCCGGCGGCCTTGCCCGTCTGCCAGTAGCCCCGGTCCCCGTCGGTTCCGGTGACCAGACCGCCCGTCTGGTCGCCCGCCCGCACGGTGATGCCGTTCTCCGCTACCGAGGGACCGAGGTCGGCGCTCACGCCCTGGGCGACCAGCCGCAGCCCGGCCACGGTCAGCTCCCCGTCGCCCGACGGCGCCAGCGCGAGCTCCGCGGCGGTGCCCGCGCCCGCGTGCAGGGTTCCGGCAGGCAGGCCGACGACGGTCGTCGTCCAGCCGTCGCCGTCCGCATCCGGCTCGGGCGTCCCGGCGAGCTCGACGGGCGTGCCGTCGGCCGCGGCCGTCGTCGCGATCGGGGCCACGTCGACGAGGTGGTCCACCACCAGGTACCCGGGCCGGTCCGCGAGGCGGGAGACGTAGTCGTCCGCGACGTCGATGACGAGGCGGGTCGCGCCCGCCGCCGCATCGGTCCGCCAGAACGGGCGGCCTGCTGCTTCGCCGACCACCTGCGCGTCCGCGGTCGGCGCCGTGGCGGTGACCAGCCCGTGCGAGCGGACCTGGGGTCCCAGGTCCGTCCCCACGCCCAGCGGGTAGCGGTCGACGTCGACCGCCGTGGCATCCGCTGCGGTGGCCGCCGCGACACCCTGCGGGGCACTGGGCGTCAGCGGCAGGCCGGTCCGCGGCGCCGCGGCGCTCGCGAGCGCCCCGCCCGCCGCCAGGGCGAGCGCGGCGACGGTGGCCGTCACGGCTTGCCGTGCAGGTCTCGTTCCTCTACGCAGTTCCATCCGCAACACCTTTGTCTCGGAGTTTCACAGTGGTTGACGTGCAGCCGGGCTTGTCGTGCAGTCGTACGTCGTGCGGCCGGCGTCCCCGGTGGCGATGACCGGGGACGCCGGGAGCAGTCCCTGGCAGCTACTGCCAGGAGTTGTCCTCGAGAACCGTCGCGAACGTGGCGGCCGAGTCGTTCTGGAACGGGACCTGCCCGGCACGCAGGTTCTGGACCTGGTTGCTGGTGAACCTCCCGGTCCCGGAGACCTCCGACCGGATGCGGATGCCCTGGGCCGCGGGGCCGTCGACAGTGTTGTTCGTCGCGATCACGTCGTTCGTGTAGCGATCGACGTAGAGCCCGGACCGAAGGGCGCCGCGCATGACGTTGTCGGACAACGTCACGTGGCTGGCGACGCCGGGAAACAGCGAGGTCGGCGACGTCGAGCCGATCTGCACGCCGTGCCGGTCACCGTTCCAGCCGCCACCGCCGATCAGCAGGTTGCCGACCACGGTCGCCGACTCCAGCGGGTTGCCAGTGTCGCCGAACACCCCGATGTGCATCGCGCTGTTCGACGACACGCTGTCGACCAGGTTGTCGCGGACCTCGATGTCCTTGCCGCCGGCGACGCGGATCCCGTTGGCCCACCAGACCGCCACCGAGGTGTTGTTGATGAACCTGACCCGCTCCACCTGCGGGCTCGCACCGGCCGTACCGGCGTCGGAGTAGACGGCGAACCCGTCGTCCCCGGTGCCGCGGGCGAAGCAGTTGCGCACCAGCATGTCGTGCCCGCGCTTCTCCGGGTTCGACGTGTTGCTGTTGTTGATGTTGAAGCCGTCGCCGTAGCTGTCGGCGGTCCTGGAGTTCTGGACGGTCGCGTTGCTGCCCGAGAGCCAGTTGGCCT
The DNA here is from genome assembly GCA_963850545.1 of uncultured Actinomycetota bacterium. Taxonomy (GTDB): domain Bacteria; phylum Actinomycetota; class Actinomycetes; order Actinomycetales; family Cellulomonadaceae; genus Promicromonospora. The sequence goes on from CAWKLP010000001.1 coordinate 1,388,969, forward strand.
CGCAGTGCCGCGTCCACACGCGGTCGATCAGCCACCCGGCGGAGCCCCCCGCGTTCAGCGAGTAGTCGGCACCGCCGATGCGCGCCTCGCCCCGGAAGATCGCGTTGGAGTCGATCTGGACGTCGGTCAGGGTCGTACCCGAGCCCACGATGGTCTGGGACCGCCAGTTGGCCGGCGACGGGAGCGGAGGCCGGCGGTAGATGATCGTGTGCCACATGCCGGCCCCGTTGACCGTGACTCCGGTGAGGTCCAGCGGCGTGGGCACCAGGCTGTTCGTCAGGTACTTGCCCGCGGGGATCCAGACCGACCGGCCCGTGCCCCGGGCGGCGTTCACCGCGTTCTGGATGGCGATCGTCGAGTCCGTCCCGAAGTTCGGGTCGGCCCCGTAGTCGATGACGGACAGCGAGTTCGCGGGCCGCTGGCGCGGGGGCGCGACCTTCTCCAGGTCGATGCAGTCGATGTGGTACGCCGAAGCGGTGTTGGCGGCGTCCTTCCGCAGCGTGATGGTGCTGCCCGGCGCGATCGGCGCGCCCTGGACCCAGAACGGGAACTCGTTGTAGAAGTGGTGCGCCACACCACCACCGTTCGGGTCCTTGACGCTGGTGGTCGAGCCGCGGTAGATCCACGCCTGCGCGGAGCTCAGCGTGAGCGCCTGCCGGAACTGACCGTTGACGTACAGGTTCAGGGTCGCGGTGATCCCGCCGCCCGTCGGCGCGTCCGGGAGCGAGGCCCGGACCACTATCGTGTTCGCGGTCACGCCGGTGCTGTTCGTGATCGTCACCGAGTCGCCGACGGCGCGCAGCTCGACCAGCGCGTAGCCCGACGCCTCCGACTCCAGCGTGGCGACCGTTCCCACCGGCGTACCCACGGTGAAGGCGCGCACCCGGGCCCCGCCGCCGAGCGTCCCCGTCTCGGCTCCGATCGTCACGAACGGCGTCGTCGCGCCCGCGGCGGCCACCTTCGCCTTTGCCTTCGCGGCCCGCACCGCGCTCGCCACGGCGTCCGCGGGCCCCAGCGCCTGCGCAACGGGTGTGCCGAGCAGGCCCAGCCCCGTCACGGCCGCGGCCCCCGCGATCCCGCCGAGCACAGCTCGCCGACCGACCTCTCGCCCCAGGTAGTTCTGCTCCGTTGTCATACGAGTTCTCCTTTGATCCTCGTGACCACGGTCGGCAGCGCATCCCTGCACCGCACCGTGGCAGTCATGTAATACCACAGGTGTTACTAAATCAACCCCTTCCTCACCACCGTCTGCGCCGGGCCGGGTCAGCCCTGCTCGGGATACAGCGCTTCGCCGCGGATGCGGTCGTTGAGCAGCGCGAGGAACTCGTCCTCGTCGAAGTCCAGCGGGACCTCCCTGCCCAGCCAGCTCGACAGGTGGATGGCGTTCGCCAGCCGGACGCCGATCAGCCCCTCGGCCCCCGGCGAGAACAGCCGGGCGCCGTGCAGGACGTGGTCCGTGAAGTTCTGCAGCACGCCCACGTGCTGGTTGCCCCATGCGGAGTCGGTCTCGATGATCTCCTGCGTGTAGTTGTCCTCGACGTCGACGTCACCGGTGGCCAGCTTCGCGACGTCGGCCACGTGCTGAGCGCTGCTCAGGACGCGCTCGGGAAGCTTCAGCCGGGTGACGGTCGCGGTCGTGCTGTTCTCGACCACGATCTTGCCGGCGTCACCGAGGATCTCGAACCGGTCGGTGCCCGTCATGTCGTGCGTGGCGGTGACGAAGACCCCGGTCACGCCGTCGCCGTAGTCGACGACCGCCGTGACCTCGTCCTCGACGGCGATATCGCGGCGGAACCCGTAGGCCACCTTGGCGTACACCGTCTTGGGCACGCCGCAGATCCACTGCCACAGGTCTAGCTGGTGCGGTGCCTGGTTCACCAGCACTCCCCCGCCCTCGCCGCCCCACGTTGCCCGCCACGCGCTCTGGTCGTAGTACGGCTGCGTGCGCCACCAGGTGGTGATGATCCAGTTGGAGCGCCGGACGGCACCGATCTCCCCCGCCTCGACGATCTCCTTCAGCCGCTGGTACAGCGGGTTGTTGCGCTGGTTGAGCATGATGCCGAACGCCACGGACGGCTTGGTCGCGGCGAACGCGTTCAGCTCAGCTACCTGCTTCGTGTAGACGCCGGCCGGCTTCTCGATCAGCACGTGGATGTCACGTCGCAACGCCTCGACGCCGATCTGCGGATGCAGGTAGTGCGGCACGGTAGTGACGATCGCGTCGACGGTTCCGGAGTCGAGCAGCTTCAGGTAGTCGTCGAAGAACGGGACATCCGGATACGCGTCCGCCGCCGTGGTCGCCTTCGCCGGGTCGACGTCGGCGATCGCGCCCACGACCAGACCCTCGACCAGGCCGTCGGTGATCTGCTTCGCGTAGATCGAGCCCTGGGTGCCGAGCCCGATGATGCCCAGCCGCAGCGTTCCTGCCATGTTCTCCTCTTTCATAGCTCGAACAGCTCGCGGTAGCCGAGCTTGACGAGGTTGTCGTACGAGGTCTGCAGGCACTCGAGCGGAGTGCGCCCGTAGTGCTCGTCCTGCTCGACGAGGAGGTACTTCGCGCCGATGGCGATGCTCTCGTCGATGATCGACCGGAAGTCGAGGTTGCCTTCGCCTACCTCGGCGAACTGCACGACGCGAGCCAGCTCGGCCTCCCAGGGTCCGCGGTCCCCCGCGTCGAGCGCGTCGAACGCGGCGGCGGAGATCCGCCCGATCCGGTAGTCCTTGAGGTGCACCATCGCGACGCGCTCGCCGTACTTCGCGAGCGTCGCCACCGGATCGAGGCCTCCGCGCTGCACCCAGTGCACGTCGATCTCGAAGCCCACGAGCGGCGCGCGCTCGGCGAGGATGTCGAGCAGGTACCGCCCGCCGTACTTCGCGAAGTCGATGTGGTGGTTGTGGTAGTAGAGGCCGATGCCGTGCTCCTGGAGCCGGGCCGCCATCTCATTGCTGCGGTCCGCGAACTCGTCGACCGTCGCGGTCGACGCCATCGCCTCGGCGGGAAGCATGCCGATCCGGATCATCCCGGCGCCGAGCATGTGCGCGTCGGCGACGAACTTGTCGAAGTGGGTGGTCAGGGACTCGTGCTCGCCGCCCGGACCCGTCAGCGCGCCGGAGATCGACGCGATGTCCAGGCCGAGCTCCGTGCGCGCCCGGGCGAGCTCTGCGACGTTCTCCGCCGTCATCTGAACCGTCGATATCTCCGCCGAGTGGTAGCCGATCTCGCTCACCAGCCGGAGCGTCTGGAACAGCCCGCGCTCGGCGAACTCGTTCCGCAACATCATCGTCTGGACACCGATCTTCGCCACGACTTTCCTCCTTCGGTCAGGACCGGACCGTCAGGTCCAGCCCGAAGCATGCCGTCAGGTTCGCGCCGCCGGCCAGCACGAACGGCCCGAGCGCCCCACCTTCCGACTCGTACGTGCGGGACGCCGGCTCGAGCGCGATGGTGTCCAGCTGGCCCCACCACGGGAAGCCGGCCGTCTGGTGGTGCTCCTGCCAGACGTAGAGGTACGGGAACAGCTCGGGATCCCAGCGCAGCACCACCGCCGTTCCCGTGTCCTCGTTGCGCAGCTCGACAACGCCCCTCCCCTCGGCCAGAACCGTCCGGAAGCCCGCGTACGGATAACCGTCGCGCGGGAAGACCGCCTCGATCGGGTCGCCGCCGATCGACAGCTTCGAGCTCGGCCCGGTGAGTGCGCTGCCGAACGCCGGGTGCTCCGTCCAGCTGAACGCGACGTCGCGATCCGAGAAGTTCGTGACCCGCTGCTCGATCTCGACACCCGAGCCGGTCACCCGCACGCGGCGTCGTACCGTGAACGGCGCCGAGCGCAGCATCACCTCCAGGGTGCAGGACGCCGCGTCCTGCTCGACCAGGCGCCAGCGTCGCCAAGCGGCCTCACCGTGGAAGGGGTGCTCCACCCCGCCGAGCGTGCGCGCGTCTCCCGCATGGGGCACCAGCGTGTGCCACCCGCCCGCGTAGCGGCGATGCCACTCCTCGTTCGAGCTCCCGGACGGATACGCACCCGACCACTCCTCGTCCGCCCACGGCGTGTGCAGGAGAAACTCGGTCTCGGTACCGGTATGGACGATCGACGACACGCGCGCCCCCGTCGCGTCGACGGTCACCGAGTACGCGCCGCCCGGCGAGCCGATCTGGATGTGGCGGTCGGGCGCCTCTGGTCCGCTCACTGGAGGGCGTACTGCCGGGTCCGGCGGACAGAAGGAGCGAAGGAGGCGTGGAAGATCGTCGAGGCGGCGCCGATCGCACCCGCCTCCACCGTGACGAGCGAACGCTGCACCGAGACGTGCCTGGCGTGGTGGGCGGTCGGCAGGCTGTTCACCGCCCGGTCGATCGTCGTGACGACGATCTCCTGGAGCTCCGGCTCGAACGCCGGCCCGCCGATGACGAGGAGCGGCAGGTCGAGCAGGTCGATGAGCGCGACCGCACCGAGCGCTATGACGTCGGCGATCTGCTGGGCAGCGGCCGTGGCCGCGGCATCACCGGCCCCGACCTCCGCGCACATCTCGCGGTAGGTCTTCGCCGGCCCCTCGTACCCGAGCTCGCCGGCGATCTCGAGAAGGGCGACGGGCGGGTTGCACTCTCGCACGAGCTGCGGCCGCCCCGTGTCGTCGACCCGGCCGAGCCGGATCGCGCACAGCTGTCCGAACTCGCCCGCGTTCGCGCTCCCGCCGCGGTAGGTCTCGCCGTTGAGCACAAGACCCGAGCCCATGCCGGTCCCGAAGTACAGGTACACGAAGTCGCCCGCGCGCTCCGTGCGCCCGATCCACCGTTCGCCGACGGCGGCCGCGGCGCCGTCCTTCTCGAGGACGACCGGGCACTCGAGGCGTTCGGCGAGCATGGACCGCAGCGGGACGTTCCGCCACGCCCGGGAGAGCGGCAGGTCCAGGAGCTGACCGTCGACGGTGATCGGCCCGGGCGCGGCCACGCCGACGCCGAGGAAGGTGCTCAGGTCGACCCCCGACGCCGCGACGACGTCCTCGACGCATCCGGCGATGAGCTCGACGAGCACGGGAGGAGCCACCTCGTCGTCGAGCGGCACGCTTCGCCGCTCGAGCACCTGCCCGTCCAGGTCGGTCAGGACCACGGAGATCAGCTCAGGGTCGACGAGCACTCCGGCCGCATGAGCGGCCTCCGCCCGCAGGCGCACGGGCGTGCGTGGCTTGCCCAGGCGCTCCGTGCGCTCCTGGGCGCCTTCGGCGAGCAGGCCCCGTTCGAGGAGCACCCGGAGGATCCGGGAGACCGACTGCTGCGTCAGCCCGGTCTGCTCCGAGATCTCCGTGCGGCTGATCGTCCCGGCCTGCCGGATCGTCTCGATGATCGTGACCTCGTTGAACGAACCGAGGTCGTGCTGGTTGGCACCCGGTTGCTTACGGCCGCTCAGCGACCGCGGGTTGCGGGTCGTGTACGGCCGGATCTCGCCCAGCGGGCGACTCGGCGGATCGGTCAGCTCGGTCACGGTGCCTCCAGCGCTCCGTCAGGACGGCGGACGCCCGCGGCCCAGGCATCGTGCCCGGAGAGCTCCGCCGGAAAGCGTGCAGCGGCTTCTTCGTCGATGTCGATGCCCCAGCCCGGAGTGTCGTTCGGGAAGAGCCAGCCGTCGCGGATCCGGAGGGTACCTGGGAACACGTCGTGGGTGGCCTCGTTGTAGACGTGCCCCTCCTGGATGCCGAACGCCGCAGAGGTGACGTCCAGCGCGACGTTGGCGGCGGCGCCGATCGGCGAGGTGTCGCCCGGGCCGTGCCACGCGGTCCTGACCCCGGAGAGCTCGGCCAGGTCCGCCACCTTGCGGGCGGGCGTCAGGCCGCCGATGTCGGAGACGTGGCTGCGGATGAAGTCGACCCCGCCGTCGCGCACGAGCCGCACGGCATCGGTGAGCGAGGTGGTCAGCTCGCCGACCGCGAGGGGAACCGGGCTGGCGGCCCGCACCTCGGGCAGCCGGTCCCAGTGCTCGGGCGGCAGCACGTCCTCGAGGAAGAACAGCCGGTACGGCTCCAGCGCTCGCGCCAGCCACACGGCTTCCTTGGGGGTCAGGCGGGAGTGCACGTCGTGGAGCAGCTCGATGTGGTCGGGCAGGGCGTTCCGGGCGGCCTCGAACAGCCCGGGGACACGACGCAGGTAGTCCCTGGCGCTCCAGCCGTTCCCGTAGGGGGCGTCCGGGTACTCGGTGGGCACGGCGGGTGCGCCGTATCCCCCGCCGCCCGGCGTCGACAGCTGCAGCCGGATGTGCCGCCAGCCCTCCTCGATGAACCCGTGCGCCTGGTCGATGGCCTCGTCCGCGGTGCGCCCCGCCGCATGGATGTACGTGTCGGCCGCGGCGCGCACCTTGCCGCCGAGCAGCTCGTGCACGGGCATCCCGGCGCGCTTGCCCGCGATGTCCCAGAGCGCCTGGTCGATGCCCGAGATGGCGTTGTTCGTCACCGGGCCGCCGCGCCAGTACCCCGTGAAGGCGGCGAGCCGGGTGAGATCACCGATGTCGCCCGGGTACCGGCCGACCAGGAGCCGCGCGAGGTGCTCGTCGACGAAGGTGCGGACGGCCTTCCAGCGCTGGGTGAACGTCGCGCAGCCGAGCCCGTGGAGTCCTGGAACGTTGGTGTCGATCCGCACCACGACCAGCGCCGTGCCCTCCGGCGCCGTGGTGATCGCGCGAACCGACGTGATCCGGATGTCCTCCCGGGCCGGCCATGGATTCGCAAACGTTTCGATGGGCATGCGTGTCAGTGCTCCTTCTTGTTTCTCCATGATGCCGGTCATCAGAGGCCGGACGGCAGCTCGAGCGTCGGCACGGCGACCTCGTGGTGTGCTTCGAACCCGATCAGCTCGCGCGCTGGCGTGAGATCCATCGGCACCTCGCGCTCGACAAAACGGCGTAGCCGCGGTGTCTCCGGCACGAATGCCCTGAGCATGTCCTCCGTACGGTACGGCGCGATGGTGTTGTTCGCCGCCAGGAAGAACGCGTGCGCGCCGGTCGTGCGCGCCGTCAGGGACAGCTCGATCGCCCGGGCTGCGTCCAGCGTGTTGAGGTAGGACCAGCCCTCGCGGAGACCGGCGCGCGGATTGCCGGCCAGCGCCTGCGACTGCGCGCGCAGGGCCTCCTCGGAGTTCACGTGCGGGAAGCGCAGCGTCACCACGTCGATCCCCCAGTGCCGCCACGCCATGCGTGCCGTGCTCTCGTCGTTGTGCTTCGACAGCGAGTACCAGTCCGCGATGTCGACCGGGATGTGTGCGTCGATCGGGAAGTACGCCGGGGTCACGTCGTGGATGTTCTGCGGCAGCCCGTAGGCATTGATGCTGCCCGCCACCACGGCGCGGGTGATCCCCAGCGCGCCCGCCTGTGCGAGCACGTTGAACGTGGAGACCACGTTGGTCGTGTACACGTCGTAGGCCGGCGCGATGTCGCGGTGGGCGAGCGCGGCCAGGTGCACGACGAAGTCGGCCCCTTCGAGCGCAGCGGCGACATCCTCCTGCGACCGCGTGTCGCCGACGATCACCCGGTCGGCCTTCAGGAGCGGGTTCTCCCGGTCGGACAGGGCCGTCACCGACGCCCCTGCCTGCTGCAGGTGCTCCGTTGCCACCGTTCCGATCCGGCCGGAAGCGCCTGTCATCAGCACCCGCTTGCCGTCGAGCCCGCTCATCCCTTGATACCTCCGGCCGTTCCGACCCCGCGTAGAAACTGCTTCTGGAAGATCAGGAACAGGACGACCGGAAGGATGATCGTGAGGAACACGGCGGCCATCTGCACCGAGAGCGGCGTGGCGCCCTGCGCCAGGCGCGGCAGCATTACCGACACCGGCTGCAGGTCGGGGTCGGACAGCACGAGCATCGGCCACAGGAACTCCTTCCACGACCCGATGACCGAGAGCAGCGCGACGACCCCGATGATCGGCCGGGACAGCGGGAGCACTACCAGGGACAGGACGCGCAGCGGCCCGGCGCCGTCGATCTTCGCCGCCTCGAGGAGCTCGCGCGGGATCGAGTCGAAGAACCGCACGAGGACGAGGACGTTGAACGCGCTCGCGGCCGACGGCAGCCACACCGCCCAGAACGTGTCCTGCAGGCTGATGCCGAGCACCGGCATGTTCAGGATCGTGAGGTAGAGCGGCACGAGCGAGATGACTCCGGGGAGGAAGAGCGTCGCCAGGACGGCGCCGGAGAGCACCGGCCCCCACTTGGGGCGGAGCACGCTCAGCAGGAACGCGCCGGTGACACTGACGAAGAGCGTCGCGATCGTCGAGCCGACGGCCAGGATCACCGTGTTGCCGAGCGACTGGCCGATCTGGGCGCCGTTCCACGCCAGCGGAAGGTTGCCCCACTGGTTGGGCGTGAACCAGATGCTCATCGGGTCGGAGACGATCGCCTGGCTGCTGGAGACCGACGCCTTCGCCGACCACACGAGCGGGCCGAGCCCTGCAATCACCAGGCCGATGAGCATCAGGCCCTGGACGATCCACAGCCAGACCCGCACGCTCCTGCGCTTGCGGTCGGCAGTGGAGATCACGCCGCGTTCCTTGGGCTCCTCCGGGCGCCTGCGTGACCGCCGCCCCGGCGCTCGTGCGGGCAGCAGCGCGGGCGGCACCTCACGTGTGACCGAGAGAGACGTGTCGTCGACGACGCTCATGAGGGGCTCCATCTCTTGGTCACGAAGTAGTAGACGACGGAGAGCAGGCCGAGGAACGCAGCGAGCAGCACGCTGAGCGCGGTCGCGGCCCCGAAGTCGCCGTTGACGAACGCGTAGTTGTAGATCCTGAGCAGGACGGTCTGGGTAGCGTTGCTCGGCCCGCCGCCGGTGAACAGGAACGGTTCCGTGAAGATCTGGAAGGTTCCGATCAGCTGCAGCAGCATCATCACCAGGATCACTCCGCGCAGCTGCGGGATGGTGATGTGCCAGACGCGCCGCCAGATCCCGGCACCGTCGATCTCGGCGGCCTCGTAGAGCTCAGTCTTCACCGAGCTCAGCGCCGCGATGTAGATGATCGCGGTCGAACCGGCGCCCGACCACGTGGCGTAGAGGACGATGGACGGCATCGCCATCGCCTCGGAGTTGAGCCACGGGTACGGGCCGAGCCCGATCCAGCCGAGCATCGTGTTGAACATGCCCGCGGAGGACGGGTCGTAGAAGAACTTCCAGAGCAGGATGGCCGCGACCGGCGGGACGATGGCAGGCAGATAGGCGAGCGCGTTGTACAGCCCGTCGTACCGCCGCAGCTCATTGATGAACACGGCCAGGAAGATCGGGATCGGAAATCCGATCACGAGCGCGAGCAGGGCAAAATACCCGGTGTTCAGCGCCGCTTGCGCGAGGCCGGGATCGCTCAGCACGTACTCGAAGTTGCTCAGGCCCACCCATTCCGCCGGCAGGATCAGGTTGGTCTTCTGCAGGCTGATGACCAGCCCCTGCAGGATCGGACCCCAGCTGAAGTACAGGAAGATCAGCACGATCGGTATCGCGAACAGCACTGCATGCAGCCCTCCGCTGCGGTACCACCTGCTCAGGCTGAACCGTGGGCGATCGTGTTGCGCCCGGACCATGGTCGGCGCGGCTTGCAGAGTCTTCGACATCGGAGATCCTCCTCTCTGAGGGACGGCCGGGCGCGGCTTGCCTGCCGCGCCCGGCCGGGCGCCACGGCTCTAACGTGCGGCCTGCGCGATGATGCCGTCGACCGTCTCGTTGGCGTCGGCGATCTCCTGCTCGATGTCTGCGTTCTCGTCGGTGAGGATCTTCTGCACGACCGGGTCGAGGGCCGCATAGGTCTCCTGGGTCGCCGTCGGCGGCTCGCCGATCAGCGCGAGCGTCGAGTCGGTATAGCCCGAGAACTGGTCGCGCGGCACGTCGATCAAGGGCTCGATCCAGCCGATGTACTCCTCGTCGACCTCAGGAGAGACCGGCGGAAGGCCGGGGAGACCGACCGGGTTCCCGGCGGCGGCGTCGGCCTCCGCACGCGTGAGAGCGACGTCCTTGTCGTAGTACTTGTCGAAGTCGTAGAACTTGATCCACCTCGCCGCCGCGAGCAGCTCGTTCGGCGTCGCCTTGGCGTTGAACAGCTTCAGCGAACCACCGGTGAGCGTCCCGTTCACGCCGTTGGACTGCGGCAGCTCGGTCTCGCCGAAGTTCGCCGGGTCGAACTCGTAGTCCTGCACGATGGGCTTGTAGATGTCGGGAGCCTGCAGGACCATGCCGATCTTGCCGGCCGCGAACGCCTGGCGGATCGCGTCCTGGTCGTACAGGAACTGGTCGCCCATGGAGTCGTCCTCCCAGCGCATGTCGTGCAGCAGCTGGAGCGCCTCGGCGGTCTCGTCGCCCATCACGGCCTTCGTGCCCGCGTCGTCCTGGACGCGACCGCCGTTGCTGTACGTCATCGTCGTGAGCATCCAGCCGCCGGTGTTGTTCGTCGTCAGCTGGGAGTATCCGGCGACGCCGGGCACCTTCTCGGAGATGGTCTTGGCGGCGGCCCGCACCTCGTCCCACGTCTTCGGCGGGTTGTCGGGGTCGAGGCCTGCCTGCTCGAAGATGGCCCGGTTGTAAGCGAGGCCCACCGAGAAGAGCCCCGTCGGCACCGTGTAGATCCGGCCCTCCTCGTCCTGCACGTTCTTCAGCGCCAGCGGGTTGAGGTCCTCGATCATGCCGAGCTCCTCGAGGTACGGGGTCATGTCGGGCAGCTGCCCGTCCGCGATGAGCTCGTGGCTGTAGGTCAGCGAGACGCCCATGACCGTCGGCAGCGTTCCCCCGGCGAGCTTCGCCTGGAACGTCTGTGCGTCCCAGACCTCGGTGGTGGGCTCGATGGTGATGTTCGGGTTGGCCTCCCTGAACGCATCGAGCTGCTCGTCGAAGGCGGCCCGTTCCTCGGGCTTGTCGGCCGTCGGGTAGTCGCCGACCGAGATGGTGACATCGGCTTCCGGGTCCAGCTCCTCGACGGAGCCGCCGGCCGATCCGACGCCGAGGCCGGAGCAGGCCGACAAGGCGAGCACTCCGACCGTTCCGGCTGCGAGGGCAGCTCGCAGTGACAGTTTCTTCATTGAAACTCCTGACAGGGGTGTGGGCTCGTGGTCACGAGCCAGGGGGGTGTGGGCCCCGTTGGGACCATAAGACCAAGAGTGTTAAATAGTCAAGGTGTCCCCGAAGGCCGGATATCCAGGCTTTGTCCAGGCTCTCGGGACGCCATACGGTGGCCACCATGACCGACGACGCTCCCCACTGGAACCTGTCCGGATTCGGCGACGAGATCGATCCCGACCCCCGCGTGCAAGTGGCTGTCCTGCAGGCGCTCGGCGCCCGCCACATCGAGGTCCGCAGCGCGTGGGGGACGAATGTCGCCGACTTCTCCCCCGACCAGGTGACCGAGCTGCGTGCGATCTTCGATGCCGCCGAGCACCGTGTGAGCGCCATCGCCTCCCCCATCGGCAAGGTCGACATCTCCGCGGCCGCCGGCGAGGTCGACCGCCTGCGCCGGGTCGCGGAGACCGCGCACGCTCTCGACACCCGCTACGTGCGGATCTTCTCCTTCTACCGCCCGGCGGGCGTGACCGCCGAGGCGATCCGGGACGACGTCCTCGAGGCTCTCGCGGCCCTCGCCGACGTGGCCGCGAGCGAGGACCTCGTGCTGCTGCACGAGAACGAGAAGGAGATCTACGGCGACACGCCCGAGCGGGTGCTCGACCTGGCCCGGAACGTCGCAGGCCCCGCGTTCCGCCTGGCGTGGGACGCCGCGAACTTCGTCCAGGTCGGTGTGCGTCCGCACACCGCCGCCTGGGCCGACCTCGCGCCCTACGTCGAGTACCTGCAGGTCAAGGACGCCGATCTCGCCACAGGCGAGGTCCGCCCCGCCGGCGAGGGCGACGGCGAGGTCGAGGCGACCGTCGCAGCCCTCGCCGCCGGCGGCTACCGTGGCTTCGCCTCGCTCGAGCCCCACCTCACGGAGGCCGGACGTCTGGGCGGGTTCTCCGGACCGGCCGCGTTCGGGGTCGCCGCCCGCGCCTTCGCCCGCATCACCGACCGAACAGGAGTCGAGCTCGGATGAGCACCCAGCCAGGGACCGCCGCACCACTTCGGGTGGTGATCGTCGGCTGCGGCGTCATCGGCCGCCTGCACGCCGAGGTCGCCGCCGACAGCCCCGACCTCGACGTGGTCGCCGTCGTCGACCCCCGCGCGGACCGCACGGACGACGTCGCCGCGCTGCTGGCGAGCGCCGGCCGCACGGCACCGGCGGCGTACCCCGACCTGGGTGCGGCCCTCGCCGAGGGCGGCATCGACGTGGTCGCCGTCTGCACGCCGAGCGGCACGCACGCCTCGCTCGCGGTCCAGGCGCTCGAGGCCGGCACGCACGTGGTCGTGGAGAAGCCGCTCGACGTCGCCGTTCCGGTGGCCCGCCGCCTGCGCGACGTCGCGGCGCGGCACCCCGACCAGGTGGTAGCGGTCATCAGCCAGCACCGGCACGACCAGTCCTCGCTGGCGGTGCACCGCGCGCTGGAGGCGGGCAGATTCGGCCGCGTAACGTCGGCCGTCGCGAGCGTGGACTGGTACCGCACGCAGGCGTACTACGACTCCGGCGAGTGGCGCGGGACCTGGGCCCTGGACGGCGGCGGCGCGCTGATCAACCAGGGTGTGCACACGGTCGACCTGCTCCTCTGGTTCCTCGGCGAGCCGGTCGACGTCGTGGCACACACCGCCCGGCTCGGTCACGACCGGATCGAGGTGGAGGACGTCGCCGTCGCGATCCTCCGGTTCTCGTCCGGCGCGCTCGCCACGCTGCACGCCTCGACCACCGTGTACCCCGACCTGGGCGCCCGGCTCCAGGTGCACGGCACCGCCGGCTCCGCGGTCATCGAGGGTGACGACCTCGCGTTCTTCCACGCCCGCGACGCCGAGGTCGGCGAGTGGACCGCGAACCAGGCGCACCTCGAGGTGCCCCGGGCCGGCTCGGCCGGGAGCCCGCGCGGCAGCCTGGACCCCGCGGGCTCGCACACCAGCCAGTACGGCAGCTCGCACGCGCCGCAGTGGGCGGACGTCGTCGAGGCGATCCGCACCCGGCGCGCGCCCTCGGTGACCGTCGAGGACGGTCTCCTCGCCCTCGCCACGGTGCGCGCGGTCTACCTCTCGTCGTCCCTGCAGCAGCCGATCCGGGTCGCGGACGTGGTCGCGGGCACGTACGACGACGTCGCTGTCGCGCCGGCCGGCCTCGCGGAGGCGGGCCGGCCATGACGGGTGAGCTCCCCCTGGCCGGTCGCACCGCCGTCGTCACCGGCGCGGCCCGGGGCATCGGCGCCGCGACCGCCCTGCAGCTCGCGGAGGAGGGTGCCGGCATCTTCCTCGTCGACCTCTCCCCCGGCGTGCTCGACCTCCGGGACGAGCTGCGCGCCGCCGGCCACCGGGCCGCGGCGTCGGTCATGGACGTCTCTGACGAGGCCGCCTGGGCCGACGCGAGCGAAGCCTGCCAGGCCGAGCTCGGGCGCCCGCAGATCCTGGTGAACAACGCGTACGCGGCCCGGGTCGCGTCGCTCGAGGACACGCCGCTGTCCAGCTGGGAGCACCAGCTCCGCGTCTCCCTCACGGGTGCCTACCTCGCCACCCGCGCGCTGCTGCCCGACCTGTCGGCGTCGGGCCGGGGATCTATCGTCATGGTGTCGTCGGTGCACGCGCACTTCGGGCTGCCGGGCCGCGCCGCGTACGCCTCGTCGAAGGCGGGGATGACGGGGCTGGCCCGCCAGCTCGCCGTCGAGTACGCGCCGGCCGTCCGGGTCAACAGCGTGCTGCCGGGCCCCGTGCTCACGCCGCACTGGGACGGCGTCGGCGAGGCCGAGCGGGCCAGTGCCGCCGCGGCGACGGCCCTCGGACGCCTGGGTAAGGCGTCCGAGGTCGCCGACGCGATCGCCTACCTCTGCTCGGACCGCGCGTCGTTCATCACGGGCGTCGAGCTCAATGTCGACGGCGGCTGGAGCATCACCAAGGACTCGGTGTAGCGGAGGCCGGCCGCCTGCGGGAGTTGAGCTCGTCGAGCGCCGTCCGCAGGTGCTCCGGCGCGCCGGACGGCAGCCGCACCAGCTCCTCCCCCAGGGTGCGCTGGTCGGTCCATTCCTTGAGCGAGCGCAGGGTGCCGCCCCGCTCGGCGCTCAGGGCGTCGACGGCGGCCAGCACCGCCGCGTACGCCTCTGGGTCGTCGGCGATCTCGCCGAGCGTCGAGGCCAGGGTGACGGTCCCGGGCTCGGCCTGCGGCCGGGGGTCGGGGACTGTCCACTCGTGCCGTCCGGAGCCCACCTCGGTCTCGTCGCCGGACGCCGCTCCGGGCAGCACCACCACCGCGGTGGTGTTCGGGGGCACCACCGCGCGCACCACCACCTGCCCGTCCCGGGCCGCCCAGCCGGCCTCGGCGATCCCGTACGGGGTCTCGTGCCGGGTCGAGGCCCGGTCCAGGCCCGCGATCGGCACGGGTGCGATGCGCAGCCGCCGGTAGCCGGGCATGTCCGGGGCGAGCCCGGCAACGGTGCGGTGCAGCCAGTCCGCGACGGCGCCGAAGGCGTAGTGGTTGAACGACGTCATCTCGCCGGGGTTGATGCTCCCGTCGGGCAGCATGCTGTCCCACCGCTCCCAGATCGTCGTCGCGCCCATGGTCACGGCGTACAGCCAGGACGGCACACCGGTCTGGAGCAGCAGGCGGGCGGCGACGTCGGCGTGGCCCGTGTCGGTGAGGGCGTCCTGGATGATCGGCGTGCCCACGAACCCGGTGCCGATGCGGTAGCCCGCGCGGCGCACCAGCCAGGCGAGCCGGTCGCCCATCGCCTGGCGCGTCGCCCCGTCCACGAGGTCGAACCGGATGGCCAGCGCGTAGGCGGTCTGCGCGTCGGAGACGATGCGCCCGGCCGGCGTCGTGTACTCGCGCACCCAGGTCTGCCGGGCCCGCTCGGCGAGGTCGCCGTACCGGCCGGCGGCCGCGCCGTCGTCCAGCTCGCGGGCCGCGGCGGTGACCAGCTGCAGCGAGCGCACCAGGTACGCGCTCGCCACGATGTCCGGGTCCGCCTTCGCGCCCGCCGGGTCGTCCGGCGGCGCGTCCGGGTCGAGCCAGTCCCCGAACTGGAACATGCCCTCCCACAGCAGCCGGTCCCCGGCGAGACCCAGCAGGACGTCGGCCCAGGCCCGCATGCTCGGGTACTGCTCCGCGAGCGCGCGCCGGTCGGCGAACCGTTCGAACAGCGTGGTGGGCACGACAGTCGCGGCGTCGCCCCAGGCGGCGGCCGGCGCCGACCCGAAGGGCAGCACGAACGGCACCACCATGGGGCAGACGCCGTCGCGGTCGGCCTGCTCTGCGGCGACGTCGCGCAGCCACGAGGCGAGGAAGGCGTCGCTGTCGAAGAGGTAGCTCGCCGTCGGGCCGAAGACCTGGATGTCGCCCGTCCACCCGAGGCGCTCGTCGCGCTGCGGGCAGTCGGTCGGCAGGGAGACGAAGTTGCCGCGCATCCCCCAGACCACGTTCTCGTGCAGCCGGTTGACCCGCTCGTCCGAGCTGTCGAACCAGCCCGTGCGGCGCATGTCGCTGCTGACGACGACGGCGGTGACCGCCTCGCCGGCCGTCTCGGCGTCGAGCTCGCCCGGCCAGCCGTCCACCTCGGCGTACCGGAACCCGTGGAAGGTGAACTCGGGCTCGAACACGTCGGTGCCGCCGGAGAGCACCAGGTAGTCCGTGGCCGCGGCGGCGCGCAGCGGGCGGACGCCGAGCTCCCCGTCCTCGAGCACCTCGGCGTGGCGGAGCGTGATGACCTGCCCGCGCTCCCCCGTGACCCGTACCCGGAGCCGGCCGACGAGGTTCTGGCCGAAGTCCAGCACGGTCCGCCCGGACGGCGTGGTGATCACCTCCTGGACCCCGAGCTCGTCGACCCGCCGCACGGGTTCGGCGATGGCGTGCTCGGGCACGACGTCGGACGCGTCCACCCGCACCGCGGGCCAGGCCGAGTCGTCGAATCCGGGCAGGCTCCAGCCGGGCACGGCGCGGCCGGCGTCGACCCGCTCGCCCGCGTAGATGCCGCTCGCCACGACGGCGCCGGTCGCGGCCCCGCGCCAGTCGGGCCCGGTGGTCAGGACGCGGGTGGTCCCGTCGGCGAGCTCGACGTGCAGCTGCACCGCGGCGGCGGGCTGCTCGCCGTAGAAGGTCCGGGCCGAGCCGTGGAACCCGTACTGCTCCGTCCACCACCCGCCGGCCAGGCGGACGCCGACGGCGTTGGCGCCGGACCGGAGCAGCGCGGTCACGTCGGTGGCCTCGTGCACCAGCCGGTGCTGGTAGGCCGTCCAGCCTGGTTTGAGCACTGCGTCGTCGACGTCCTGCCCGTTGATCTCGACCTGGTAGACGCCGTGGGCGGACGCGTAGAGGGTCGCGCGGGCGACCTCTCCGTCCAGGTCGAGCTCGGCGCGGAGTCACAATGATGCGGCAGGCGACAATGAGCTTGCTGCCGGTGCTGACCACGCCGCAGTTCGAGGCCGCGTTCGACGCGATGTTCGTGCACCTGGAGGCCGCCGCGCTCCCACCCGCGACGTCTGCACGCCTCAAGAACCTCCGACGCTACGACCGCGACGTCGTCCTGGGAATCTGGGGCGGGGGTCTCGAGGAGACGACTCCGGCTGCCCTCACGCAGTACTCGGCCGAGCTGCTCGGCAACGTCCGGACGCCTTACCTGGCGCTGTACGGATCCGAACCGAGCCCGGCATACAGATCCTGGCTGCTTGCCACGAAGCCGGACATCGTCGTCGAGGCTTGGCCCGGCAGCGGCCACTACCCGCACCTCGTGGATCCGGAACGGTTTGTCGCACGCGTGCGACAGCTCGGTGCGAGTCCCGGTGCTGTTGGCCCATGACATCCGCGTTGAGCACAAGCCGCACCCGTCTAGCCCTCGGTCTGGTCGGCGCACTGTTCGTGGTCGAGATCACCAGCGGAGTTCTGCAAGGCTTCTATCTCCCGATGATCTCCGACATCACGAGCCATCTTGGTGTCGCGCCCGCGACCTTCAACTGGTTCGAGGCCGCCCAGCTGCTGCTCGCGGCGCTGGCCGTTCCCCTGCTCGCCCAGCTCGGAGACCTGTACGGCCACAAGAGGATCCTGCTGATCTCCACCGCGCTCGCCTCGATAGGCACGTGGGGGCTCGTGTTCGCCGGGACCTTCGAGACGTTCCTGATCGCATGGGTGGTGCAGGGCTTCTTTGCGGTCTGGCTGCCCGTCGAGGTGGCCCTGATCTTTGTGTGCCCGCCGAGCCGGCGCTGATGCTCCGGCCCAGGCCCGCAAGGCGGCCGGCTATCTGGTGGTCGGCCTCCAGCTAGGTGTCCTCCTCGGGGCTATCGGCGGCGCTCAGGTGCTGCTGGGGACCGGCGGCAAGATTCCACAAACGCTCGCGGTCCCCGCGATCCTCGTGACCCTGACCTTCTTTGTCATCGTCTTCTTCGTCAGAGAGTCCAGACCGGTCGCGACGGGCGGGGTCGACAGCGGCGGCTTCACCCTCTTGGCGCTGTCCCTGCTGGGCGTCATGGGGTCCTTGAACTTCCTCCACGCGAACGGTCTGGACACGTGGTGGGCATGGCTGATCATGGCCACCGGTCTCGCACTGCTCTACCCCTTCTACCGGCACATCACCGACCTTGAGCACCCTGCGATCGACCTGACGGTGCTGCGCGCATCGGCGATGTGGCCGGTCCAGGTCACCGCGTTCCTCAGCGGTGTGACCGTGCTCGGCGCGCAGATCCCGCTCTCGACCTTCGCCGCCGCTGACCCTGCCGATGGCTTCGGCCTGGGACTCGAGCCGAACGCCATCTCCTACATGACAGTTGCGTACCTGCTGTCGCTGATGATGGGAGCGGTGCTGCAGCCACTTGCCTCGGAACGCTTCACCCCGCGCAAGGCCATCATGGGGGCAGCGTCCGTCAACGCCCTTGGTTTTTTGCTGTCTATCCCGTTCCACGGCTCGATGCTTCAGGTTCTCGTGGCGCTCTGCATCGCCGGCATCGGCTCGGGTGCCCTGATCGCGGTAATCCCGGCCGCCGCTGCGGCCGCGGCTCCCGACGGTCAAGCGGGTATCGCCGCCGGGCTGACCAACACGGCGAAGGCAATCGGAGGAGCCTTCGCGTCAGCTAGCTTCGGGATGCTCCTGATGACCGGAATCGCGACGACCAGCGGAGCCGCCGCAGGCGAGGGCGGCTACCTGGCGGTCTGGACGATCTGCGGTTGTGCCGCTCTTGCTGCCGCGATCGTGCTGTACTTCGCGCCCCGGACGGCCTTCACCGTCCGGGCCGCCGAGAACGAGGACGAAGACCTGCCCTAGATCGGGCGGACGGACGCCGGGACGCCGTCGAAGTCGGCGCTGCGCGCGGTCTCGGCCCACTGCTCGACGTCGGCCAGGCCGCGCCGGTGCATGCGTGAGATCCGCTCGACCGCCTCGGCCCCGAGCGGCAGCCGCAGCGGCACCTCGGGTCCGTGCGCGAGGGACACGATGATCTCGGCGGCGCGGGCCGGGTCGCCCTCCTGGCGCCCGTGGGCCCCGGCCAGGTCGGCGCGGACGGCGGCGAGCCGGTCGCCGTAGACCTCGGACGGCTCGGCGAACTCGAGCACGCCGGTCGCGTTGAACTCGGTCCGGAACCGGCTCGGCTCGACCAGCATGACGCGGATCCCCCACGGCTCGACCTCGCCGGCCAGGGCCTCGGACCAGCCTTCGAGCGCGAACTTCGACGCCGAGTACGTCGACACACCCGGGAAGGAGATCCGCCCGGCCTGGCTGCTCATCTGCACGATCGTCCCGCTGCCCTGGGCGCGCATGGCGGGCAGCGCGGCGCGGACGAGCGCGGCCGGGCCGAACAGGTGCAGGTCCATCAGCTCGCGCAGCTGCGCGTCGCTGACCTCCTCCACCGCCCCGACGACTGCCCGGCCGGCGTTGTTGACGAGCACGTCGAGCCGGCCGAACCAGTCCAGTGCCGCCTGGGCGAGGCCCTCGGCCGCGTCGACGTCCCGCACGTCGTACGCGACGACCAGGCACTCGTCGGGGTAGGCGGCGGCCACCGTCGCGATGCTCTCGGGACGGCGGACTGCGGCCACCACATGGTCTCCCGCCGCGAGCGCAGCGTGCGCCAGTGCGCGGCCGAGGCCGCGGGACGCGCCGGTGATGATGATCCAGGTCTGTGTTGTCATGCTGGCGACGCTAGGTCTTCGAGCGCGCTCGAAGGCAAGCCCCGGCACCGGGCGCCTGCGAGCGCCGCCGCGTTCAGCGCAGCAGCACCGTATGGATCGCCGCGATCAGGCCGTTGGCGATCTGCAGCCGGATCAGCGCCACGGGATCGCCGTCCCGCGTGGCGACGACTGCCATCCCGTCGTCCAGGGCCAGCGGCGCCAGGGTCCAGCCGGACTGCGGGCCCAGGTACCTCAGCGAGCCGCTCGCCACCCGCTCGGCGCCGACGTCGAATCCGACGCGCCTGCCGCCGAGGGTCGCCCAGCCCGACACGTCCGGGTGCAGGGTCCGTGCCAGAGCGTCCAGGTCTCCCCCGGCGCACGCGGCGATGAAGCTGTCGACGACGTCCTGGAGCTTCGGGTCGGGGTGCGGCACGTCCGACGTCGGACCGGACTCCCGGATCGCTCGCCGGGCGCGGCTGGCGAGCTGGCGGCACGCGGCGGGAGTCCTGCCCACCATCTCGGCCACGCTGTCGAAGGGGATCCCGAACACGTCGTGCAGCAGGAAGGCCGCGCGTTCGCCCGGTGTGAGCTGCTCGAGCACGACGGCCAGCGCGCGCCGGATCTCGTCGTCCAGGGTGACGCGGTCCGCCGGGTCCGGTGCGTCGGCGGCGCCGTCGAAGCCCCGCCCGGTCGGGTCGTGCGGCGCCGAGAGGCGCCCGTGCGCCGATCCGATCCGGTCCAGCGCGAGCCGCCGCACCACCACGACCAGCCAGCCGCGCAGGTCCCGGATCTCGCCGACCTCCTGTGCCGCCAGGCGGGCGAACGCGTCCTGCACCGCGTCCTCGGCCTCGGCGGGGTCGCCAAGGATCCGGTGCGCGACGGCGAGCAGGTAGGCCCGGTCGTCCCGCGAGGCGGCGGCAATGCGGTCGGCCGCGCCGCGTTCGGCTCCGCTGCGTTCGGTTTCGCTCATATCCACAGGACGATCGTGCCCCCTCCGATGTGACAGCTCGGCGCGGCAGCTCCTGTGAGACGACTCCCCTCAGTCAGCGTCACACACTCGACCGCCCGTTCGTCCTGTCCCGCAACGGCCGGCAACCCGCCGTCCGACAAGCTGAAGGAGCATCATGCTCACCACCACCCTGTGGGCGGCGCAGATCGTCCTCGCCCTGTTCTTCCTGTTCGCGGGCCTGCCCAAGATCGCCGGCCGCGGCATCGACCGCTGGACGGGATTCGACGACGTCCCGCGCCCTCTCACGATCCTGATCGGCGTCGCGGAGGTCGCCGCGGCGGCCGCGCTCATCCTCCCGATCCTCCTGGGCGGCTTCGAGTGGGCCACGCCGCTGGCAGCGGTGGGCATCGCGGTCGTCACACTCATGGCGTGCGGCTTCCATGTCCGGGCCGGCGAGTGGCTCCCCGCCCTCGAGACAGCTATGTGGGCGATGCTCGCCGGGGCGGTCGCCGTCGGTCGCTGGGACCTCCTGGCCACCGGACCATCCCTGGAGGCCGACCTCCTGGTGCCCGTCATCGGGGTCCTCTTTGTGGCGCTCGTCGTCAACATCATCGCGATCTTCCGGACGCCGGTGCGGTCGCGTGCCGAGGCGCGCGACACCGAGGAGGCGCGCGCATGACGAACGACCGCTGGTGCGCCAGTTCTACGCCGATCTGCGTCGGCGCGGCATCCCCGTCCGAGGTGCACAAGACCGGTCGCGCGCTACGGACGGCCGACGCGTCGTCGCCGGTCTCACTGACGCAGCAGCGGCAGAGTGATCTGGTCGAGGATCTCCTCGATCGCACTGAGGTCGACCCTGCCACGCGCAAAGAACTCGGAGCGGATCAGGTCGAACGGGAGGGTGAGCTCGCGGGCGGAGCGCGGCCGGGCCGTCAGCTCGCCTCGGCCCTCGGCGCGTGCTACCACGGCGGCGGCCATCTCCTCGGGGAGCACGTCGACGAACTCGTCACGGACCGTCGCGGCAAAGGCGCTGTCACCTGCGCTCTCGGTGAGCACCCCCCACACGACGTCGGGAGTGACGTTCGCCGCTACCCGCACGACGGCGGTCATCAGCGCGAGCAGGTCGCCCCGGAGCGAGCCGGTGTCGGGCGGGAGGATCTCACGGTGCCCACTCACGAGCGCGGCGTGCACCAGATGAGCTCGGTTGGGCCAGCGCCGGTAGATCACCGGCTTGCTCGTCCCGGCCCGTTCCGCAACCCCTGCGATCGTCAAGCCCGGGTAGCCGTACTCGGCAAGCTCCTCCCGGACCGCAGCGAAGATCGCCGCCTCGAGCACAGGGCCACGCCGTCGAGTACCAGGACCACTCATCCCCCGATCCTAAGATACCTTGCGTACCCTTTCGAACCGGCCTACAGTTAGGATACTTCCAGTATCCTATTGTCAGGAGCCAGCCATGCCCATGCCGCGTTCGTTCCGCCGGGTCGCCCGTGCTTTGAACCCTGCCGTTCGCCCGCTCGCCCGCCGGCTGCCACCACTCGCGATCGTGCACCACGTGGGGTGTACGACCGGGCGGCAGTACGAGAATCCCGTCATGGCGTTCGAGACCGATGGTGGATGGATCGTCAGCCTCGCGTACGGAAGCGACGTGCAGTGGGCCCGGAACCTAGATCGCGCAGGCGGGGGCGCGCTGACTCGGGCCGGGCGCACGCACCAGGTCAGCGGGATCCGTGCCATGAGCTGGGAACGAGCCGCACCGCCCCTGCCCGCCTGGGCGCGCGGACTGCTGCGCTCGGCGAGCGTCGAGGACTTTCTCCTCCTCACCCGCTGACAAGCCGCCAAGGCACCCGGCAAATCAGCCGCACCGTCAGCCGAGCAGCACCTGCTGGAGCCGGCCGCGCGATCCGCCGCCTGCCCAGATCTAGTCATTGACAAGATGGCAGCCGCCAAGGCATCTTGGCACTGTCAAGTTTGTGACCCCGTTGAAAGGGAACGTCTCGTGGCTCCACTCGTCGTCCTGGTCCTCGTCACCTCCATCCTGCTCGTGGCGGCAGCCGTTGGAGTGCGTCGCCTGCGGCCATGGGTGGTGCCCCTACGTGGCGGGTTGGCGGCAATGTTCGTGCTGACCGGCACATCCCATTTCGGCAGCATGCGAGACGACTTCATCAGCATGGTGCCGCCGGCCCTTCCGGAGCCCGGCCTGCTGGTCACCTTGTCCGGTCTCCTCGAACTCACCTGCGCCGCCGGGCTGCTGCTGCCTCAGACGGTCCTCTGGGCCTCCGGCGGTCTCTCTGCACTGCTGCTCGCCATGTTCCCGGCCAACATCTACGCCGCCACGCAAGACCTGATGGTTGGTGACACGGAGGCAATGCCCCTGATCCCGCGCACCCTGATCCAGGTCGTCTACCTGTCCGCGACCCTGGCGGTCCTGGCCTTCCAGCTTCGTGCGCGGCGGCAGGTCCCGGCCACCAGCATCCCTCAAAGCGAGGTCCCGCAGCCTGACACCGCCCACTGATCTGGACGCCCGCACACCCCCACATGCTCGCCGCACGCCCGGCCCGGAGGTCAATTTGCAAAGCACCCTCAAGGTGACCATGCCTCACTTTCAGTTCCGCAACCACCACTCCCGCATCGGAAGCGTGCCCGTCCGGCCAGGCAGGCTCCGCTCCGTCGCCCGGAAGGCCCAGCTCGAAGTCGGGACGGATGGGGCGCGATCATGAGCGGCGACCCCGCAGTCCGCCACTCGACCTCGAACGACCGCTGGATCCCCCAACTGATCTTCACGGCGTCCGCGTTGCACCTGTCATTGGGCGTCGTCACCTCCTTCTCGCACTGGACCGACATCGTCTCCGAAGGAGTCTGGAACACCGTCGCCGACGACGACGCTCGGAGTGCGGCCCTATGGTTCATGCTCACCGGGATCGCCCTTGTCGGTCTCGGTCTACTCACAAGGAGACACCTCATCGCGACGGGCAGGCTTCCAACCGAGATCGGATGGATCCTGCTAGCCGCGGGAATTCCGCTGGTGTTCCTGAACCCAACCTCAGGCGGCTGGTTGCTGATCGGAATCGGCGTCCTCGCACTGGTCATCTCCCGGCGCAGCGCCGCACAGGAACACCCGGTCCGGCCATGATCGCGCCGGTGCTGATCCTCGCCGGCATCGTCACGTCGACGCTCCAATGACGGCGTCAAGGAAGGAGATGTCCACGCCCCGCTCAAAAACCCAGCGCGGCAAACAACCACCCGAGGACATGGCCCGGCGCCCTCGCGCGCCGCGGAGGCGGCGCTGCGCTGAGTACGACCAAGCCGGAATGCAAGCGGCCGGGCGCCCGTTGGTGATGGACGTGAACCTCACGTCCGGAAACCTCGCATGAGCATCATCGACACCCCGGTCGACGGCGCCCCGGTCGACGACACCGCGCTCGACGACGCCATCTGGTCGTCGCTCACGGGAGCGCACGCCCACCTGGCCGAGGGCGGCGACCTCGTCCGTCGGTACCCGGCCGACGTCGCACCGTTCGCCGCCGTCCGGGCCTGGGACGACCCGGGCGTCTGGAACGCGATAGTCGAGCTGGTCGGGTATGACGCCGAGTTCCCGGCCCCGCCGGAGTCCATCCAGCTCCCGCCCGGCTGGGACCGCGGCGAGCCCTTCCAAGGCGTCCAGCTGGTCGAGACAGACCGCCTGCACGGGCGGCCCGACGACGAGGCGGTGCTCCTGGGCGCCGCCGACGTCCCGGAGATGCTGGACCTGGTGGCCCGCGCGCAGCCCGGCCCGTTCCTGCCGCGGACCTACCTGCTGGGCCGGTACGTCGGCATCCGGCGCGACGGGCGCCTCGCGGCCATGGCCGGCGAGCGTCTGAGCCCCGCCGGCTGGACCGAGATCAGCGCCGTCGCGACCGACGAGCGGTACCGCGGCCAGGGCCTCGCCACGCGCCTCGTCCTCGACGTCGTGCACCACATCCACGAGCGCGGCGACCGCGCCATGCTGCACGCCGCTGCGGGCAACACGGGCGCGATCCGGCTCTACGAGGGCCTGGGCTTCAGGCTGCGCAGGCCCATGGCCTTCGCCAGCATCCGCACGCCGGTCAGTGGCTGACCGGCGCCTCCTTCTTCCGAGAGGGCAGCAGGTGCAGCACGGCGACCACGGCAGCGCCGACCACGAGGCCGACGACGGCGGAGCACAACGTGTTGAAGAGCCAGCCGAGGGTGCCGCCGAACGCGCCGGTGGCGTCGTGGATGGCGATCTCGAGGTGGTGCACCCACTCGTACGGCCCGGGTATCCAGCCGGTGCCGTCCGCGCCCAGGTTGACGAGCAGGATGTGCCCGCCGACCCACAGCATGGCGATGGTGCCGACCACCGAGATGACCGCGAGCACCCTCGGCATCGCCTTGACGAGCCCTCGGCCCAGCGACTTGGAGAACCCGGAGTCGTTCTGAGCCAGCCGTAGGCCGACGTCGTCCATCTTCACGATGGCCGCGACGATGCCGTAGACGATGATCGTGATGACGAACGCCACGACCACGAGGATCGCGAGCCGGGACCAGAACGGCTCGCTGGCCACCTCGGCGAGCGCGATCACCATGATCTCGGCCGACAGGATGAGGTCCGTGCGGATGGCGCCCGCGATCATCTTCTTCTCGGCCTCGGGGCTGACCTCGGTGGCCGGCAGGTCGGCGTCGTGGTGGCCGGAGACCTTGTGCCAGATCTTCTCGGCGCCCTCGTAGGCCAGGTACGTGCCGCCGATCATGAGGATGATCGGCAGCAGCCACGGCATGAACTGGCTGAGCAGCAGCGCGGCCGGGAGGATGAAGATCAGCTTGTTGCGGATCGACCCGATGGCGATCTTCTTCACGATCGGCAGCTCCCGCTGCGCCGCGACGCTGCGCAGGTACTGCGGCGTGACGGCGGTGTCGTCCACGACGACGCCCGCCGCCTTCGCGGTCGCCCGGCCCGCGGCGGCGCCGATGTCGTCGATCGACGCCGCCGCCAGCTTCGCCAGCGCGGCGATGTCGTCCAGCAGTCCCATCAGGCCACCCACGGCGCACCCCGCTCCGATCGATGTGTCGTCATGCCCCGACCCTATGCAATTCCGGCCGGTGGTCGGGCATCGGGCGCACGGGGAGCGCGTGCGCCCGACGCGTCAGCGGCGCACGGAGTCCAGCTGGACGTAGTCGAGGTTCCAGTTCTGGTAGGCGTCGTCGGGCAGGCTGACCCGGAGCGTGTGCGTTCCCTTGGTGAGCCGCTGGGTCACGCCGCTCGGCTGGAGCTCCTGCTTCGCGTGGCTCGTGGTGTTCCACACGTCGACCCGGGCGCTCGGCGCGCTGTCGTCGAACGACACCGTGTACGTCCCGGCGGGCGCGTACGGCGACGAGGCGCGTACCGAGAGCTCGTACGTGCCGGCGCGCGGGACCACGACGTCGTAGGTGAGCCACTCACCACCGCGCATCCAGCCGAGGCTGACCGCGCCGTCCAGGTCCTGGATGTCCACGCCCTCACCCGGGCGCATCTGCAGGTTGCTGCGGTTCGCGGCCTCCAGGTCGTGATAGCCGACGCCCTCACCCGGGCGGAAGTCCTCCGCCTGGACACGCACGCTGCCGCGCGGCAGCGGGTCGCCCGTGCCGGTGCGGAGCCACCGTTCGAGCTTCTCGACGTCGTCGGTCTGGAAGATCGTGGTGCGGTAGCTGCTCACCAGCGTCTCCCAGCCGCGCAGCGGGTCGATCAGCGACGCCTCGTCGGTCATGCGCTCCGACAGGCCGTTCCACATGGTGTTGCTCCAGACCCGGCTCACGGCCGCGACCTGGTCGAGGAACGGCCGGCGCGCCACGGCGTCGGCGGTGCTGTCGAAGTTGACCTCGTAGGCAACCGGCTGGTCGTCGCCGAACTCCTCGAAGGCCGCCAGGTTCGCGTCCGTGACCATGTGCATGTAGACGGCGCCGCGGTGGGCCGCACGGAACTCCTGGACCTGGTCCACAGGCGCGTCCGACTTGTACAGGCCGTTGCGGACCGTGCCCGTCTCCACCAGCACGTCCCAGATCTCCTCGCGGAACGGCCACCCCTTGTCGAGGTTGACCAGGCCGCGGTCCTTCGCGAGCCGCATCGCTTCCGCCAGCGTCGGGACCCGCTCGTCGGTGACCGCCGCCTGGGCGCCGCCCAGGCCCTCGCGGAGGTGGAGCTCCTCGATCTGCGCCAGCGTGAGGCTGTCGACACGCCCGGTCCCGTCGGTCGTGCGGTCCACGGTCGTGTCGTGCATCAGGACCGGGACGCCGTCGGCGGTGAGCTGGATGTCCAGCTCGACGATCTCGGCGCCGTCCTCGAACGCCTCCAGGATCGCGGGGACGCTGTTCTCGGGGGCCGAGCGCCACTGGGCGCGGTGCGCCGCGGTGAGGATCTTGGCGTCGGGCCCGTGGTCGAGCAGGTCACGGTAGGCGCGGTCGGCGGGCGTGCCGCCGCCGTGGCCGGAGCCACCGTGCACGACGGCGGCGGGCTGCTGCTGCGCGCTCGACAGCTCATTGCTGGCCTGCTCGGTGCTGGCCTGCTCGGTGCTCGCCTGCTCAGCGCTCGTCTCAGTGCCGACCTGGGTCGCGGCCACGGACACGGCTGCGCTGGACAGCACCAGTGCGGCCGCCGAGACGACGGCCCCGGCGCGGGTGCGGATGCGTAGGTTCATGGGCGCGACTCTCGCGCCGCCGCCACGCGCCGCGGCGAAGCGGACGCGGCGCGTGGCTGAACACTCGCTGAACGCTCGGGCCGGTCAGGCCTGCCGCGCTCGACGCGGGCGTCGGCCCAGTCGGCGTGGTCGAAGTTCTTTCAGTGGCCTGGGCGGAGGTCCAGGCGGCGGAGGAGCTGGGCGTTCAGGGCGACCACTATCGTCGAGAGCGACATGAGGACGGCGCCCGCCGACATCGGCATCACGAAGCCGATCGGCGCGAGGACGCCCGCGGCGAGCGGCACCGAGATCAGGTTGTACCCCGCCGCCCACCACAGGTTCTGCTTCATCTTGCGGTAGCTCGCCCGCGACAGCTCGATCACCGACAGGACGGACCGGGGGTCGTCGCTGGCGAGGATGACGCCGGCGGAAGCGATCGCCACGTCGGTCCCGGCGCCGATCGCTATACCGACGTCGGCCTGCGCCAGCGCGGGGGCGTCGTTGACGCCGTCGCCCACCATCGCCACCTTGCGGCCCTCGCCCTGGAGCTGCTGCACCTTGGCGGACTTGTCCCCCGGCCGCACCCCGGCGAAGTACCGGTCGACGCCGAGCTCCTCGGCCACCGACCGGGCGACCGCCTCGGCGTCGCCGGTGATCATGACCACCTGGACGCCCAGGTCGTGCAGCTTCCGGACGGCGTCCGCGGACTCGGCGCGCACCTCGTCCGCGAGCTTGATCCCGCCGATCACCACGCCGTCGCGCAGGACGTGAAGGATGATCGCCCCGTCGCGGCGCCAGGAGCCCGCCGCCGGCAGCTCGTCCTGGCCGCTCTCCTCCAGCAGCCGCGGCCCGCCGACCCGGATCTCGTGGCCGTCGACCGTCGCCGTCACGCCCACTGCGGGCGACGACGTGAAGCCGCTCGCGCGCGGGACCGTGAGGCCGCGCTCCTGCGCGGCCCGCACTATCGCCTTGGCCAGGGGGTGCTCGCTGTCCGACTCCGCGGCCGCCGCGAGCGCCACGAGCGTGTCGCTGTCGAGGCCGCCGGTCGGCTGCGCGTCCGCGACGGTGGGTTCGCCCTTCGTGAGGGTGCCGGTCTTGTCGAACAGCACGGTGTCCACGGTGCGCATGCTCTCCAGCGCCAGCCGGTCCTTGACGAGGACGCCGCCGCGGGCGGCCCGCTCGGTGGCGATCGAGACGACGAGCGGGATGGCGAGCCCCAGGGCGTGGGGGCACGCGATCACGAGCACGGTCACGGTGCGGATGACGGCGTCGTCGGGCGCTCCCGCGAGCGACCAGACCACCGCCGTGATCGCCGCCGCGCCCAGGGCGAACCAGAACAGCCAGCCCGCCGCGACGTCCGCCAGGCGCTGCGCGCGCGAGGACGAGTTCTGCGCCTCGGTCACGAGCCGCTGGATGCCGGCCAGGGCGGTGTCGTCGCCGGTGGCCGTCACCTCGATGCGCAGCCCGGAGTCCGTGGCGACGGTCCCCGCGGTCACGGGCTCGCCGAGGCCGCGCGGGACGGTGCGCGACTCCCCCGTCACCATCGACTCGTCCATCTCCGCGCGGCCGTCGACGACGCGGCCGTCGGCCGGGATGCTCCCGCCCGGCCGCACGACGACGACGTCGCCGACCACGAGGTCGGCCGGCGCGACCTTGACGACCTGGTCGCCGTCGACACGCTCCGCCTCGTCCGGGAGCAGCGCGGCAAGGGAGTCCAGGGCCGACGTCGTCTGCGCGAGCGAGCGCATCTCGATCCAGTGGCCCAGCAGCATGATCACGATCAGCAGCGCCAGCTCCCACCAGAAGTCGAGCTGGTGGTCGAGCAGGCCGAGGCTGGCACCCAGGGACGCGACGAACGCGACGGTGATGGCGAGCCCGATCAGCAGCATCATCCCGGGCTTCCGGGAGCGGAGCTCGCCGACCGCCCCGGTCAGGAACGGCGACCCGCCCCACACGTACATGACCGTGCCGAGCACGGGCGAGACCGCGGTGACCCAGGTGGCGTCGGGCAGCTCGTAGCCGAGGATCATCGCGAACATGCCGGAGAATCCGACGACCGGCACGGCCAGGACGAGCATGATCCAGAACAGCCTCCGGAACTGGCCTACGTGATCGCCGTGGCCGGCGTGACCGGCGTGATCGCCGTGGTGCGACGCGTGCTCGTCGTGTGCCTCGTGGGCGGCCTCGCCGTGCTCGTGACCATGCTCGTGGCCGTGCTCTTGCGGGGTGGCCGGATCGGACGCGACCGGCTGTCCGGTGGAGTGGTGGTGTGACTCGTTCATGGATCGCTCCTGGGTTGAGCAGGGACACCCGTGGGGGCACCAGTGGCTCCATATATACCCCTTAGGGGTATCCAGGTCAAGCGTTCCAGGAGGCGCCGAACTGTGACGCGCACCGTCCGACCGACCAGCCCCCTCGCGCAGGGCCGGCTGCTAGAGCGCTCAGTCATCGCCGAGATGCCCGGGTGATGTTTCTGGTGCGGCTCTCGGCACGGACGTAAGGTCGACAGGGGGTCGCGATCGATGAGGATCGCGTGTCGGATAGCAAAGGAGATAGGCCATGTCCAGCAAGCCCTCCGCAATCGTCCGGCCAGCCGCGGCGGCGGCCCTCGGCCTCGGGCTGGCGCTCGCGGCCGTATCGCCCGCGAGCGGAGCACCTAACTCGGTCCCGCTCAATGTCGGTCAGGAGACGACGGGCTCCCACACCGGTGCGAGCGGCTCGTTCACCTACACCATCGACGGCGCCACCCTGTGCTACACGCTCACCGCCAGGAACCTGTCGGTGGACGCCGTAGCGGCGCACGTCCACGTCGGCGACCGGCGCGTCGCGGGCCCGATCGTGGTGCCGCTCGACGTCGGGGTGGGAACCAGCTTCAGCGTCAGCGACTGCGTGACAGCCGACGCTGCGCTCCTCTCCGCGATCCAGGACACTCCGCGGGACTACTACGTCAACGTGCACACGCCGACGTTCCCCGGGGGCGAGATCCGGGGGCAGCTCACGCACTGATGCCGCGCTGACCAAGGGCCCGGCCGCCGCCCGTCACGGGACGACCGCCAGCGGATGTCACTCCGGCCGCGCGACCTGCGTCGCACGGCCGGAGTTCTGCGGTCGCGTGCTACACGTCAACGTGCGACCCGAGCAGGACGGTGCGGTCACGCGGCAGCTTGAAGTGCTCGGCCGCGTCTGCGGTGATGAACGACGTTGCGATGAACAGCCGCCTGCGCCAGGCCGGCATCCCGGGCTCCTCGCCGAGGCGCAGCTCGATCCGGGACAGGAAGTAGGTGGCGTTCTCGAGGTCGAGATCGCCCTCGGTGTCCTCTGGCCCCAGCTGCGCGAGGGCCGCGGGGACGTCCGGCTTCTCGGCGTACCCGAACCGCACGGTCAGGTGGGTGATGCCGTCCTCACCCGCGCCGAGGTGCTCGACGGTCACGCGTTCGTCGTCGGTGAGGCGCGGGACGATGGCGATCTCCACGGCCACCACTGCCACGTGCTCGTGGCGCACACGGTTGTGCTCGACGTTTGCGCGAAGCGCCAGCGGCGCGGTCTCGCTCCCACGGTTCAGGAAGATCGCGGTGCCGCCGACCACCTGCACGGGAGCGGGACGGTCCGTGAGGCCGTCCACGAACGCGCGCAGCGAGCCCTCCATCGCCTCGCGCTTCGCCGTGACCACCTCGCGTCCACGCTGCCACGTCGTCATGACCGTGAAGGCGGTGACGGCGATGAACAGCGGGAGCCAGGCACCGTGCACGAGCTTGGTCAGGTTCGCGGCGAGGAACAGGAGGTCGACCGCCAGCAGCACGACGGCCATCGTCGCGAGCGCCCACTTGGGCACACGCCAGGTGCGCCAGGCGACGTAGAAGAACAGGATCGTCGTGATCGTGATGGTGCCCGTGACCGCCATGCCGAAGGCGTAGGCGAGGGACGCGGAGCTGCGGAACGCGAAGACGAGGGTGAGGACCGAGACCATCAGCAGCCAGTTGATCCACGGGACGTAGATCTGGCCGCGTGACGACCGCGACGTGTGCAGGATCCTCAGCCGGGGCAGGTAGCCGAGCTGCGCGGCCTGGGCCGTCACGGAGAACGCGCCGGTGATGACGGCCTGGGACGCGATCACCGTGGCGGCGGTGGCGAGCACGACCATCGGGATCAGGGCCCAGTCCGGCGTCAGCAGGAAGAACGGCGCCGAGATGTTCGCCTGGTCCTGAAGGATCAGCGCACCCTGGCCCAGGTAGCTGAGCGTGCAGGCCGGGAGCACGAGGAAGATCCACCCGACGGAGATCGGCCTGCGGCCGAAGTGGCCCATGTCGGCGTACAGGGCTTCCGCGCCGGTCACCGACAGCACGATCGCGGCCAGCGCGAAGAAGGCCATGTCGAAGTGCCCGGCGAGAAAGCCCAGCGCGTACGTGGGCGAGAGCGCCCGCAGGATCCCGGGCTCGCTCGTGATGCCCCACACGCCAAGCGCGCCGATAGCGACGAACCACGTGATCATCACCGGCCCGAACAACCGGCCGACCGCCGCCGTCCCGAACTTCTGCGCTGCGAACAGGACCACGATGATCACCGCGGTGACCGGGACGATCCACTCCTCGAACGAGGGATCGATGATCCGGAGGCCCTCCACCGCGGAGAGCACCGAGATCGCCGGCGTGATCATGCTGTCGCCGAGGAACAGCGCGGCCCCGAACAGCCCGAGGCCCGCCAGTGTCATGGTCACCCGCGTCTTCCCGTTGGCGGCCCACCGGCGCAGGAGGGTGATCAGGGCCATGATCCCGCCCTCGCCGTCGTTGTCCACCCGCATCGCGAGCAGCACGTACGTGACGGTGACGATGAGCATCACCGACCAGAAGATCAGCGAGACGACGCCGTAGACGTTCTCGGTGGTGGCAGCCACCGGATGCGGGTCGGCGGGGTTGAAGATCGTCTGGATGGTGTAGATCGGGCTGGTCCCGATGTCGCCGAACACGACGCCGAGCGCGCCGACGACAACAGCGAGACGGAGAACATCTGCGGGCCGCGATACGGGACTCGTCACCCGACGAACATTAGTCACCTGAGGAACTTAGTGGCGGACAGCGCGCGCCACCTCGACGTTGACGGTTTCTTTGCACCCACCCAGGGCTGCGCGGCGCATGACAACCTTCTGACCCGCCGTTGCGTGGTGGACAGTATGAAGATGAACGGCGACCAGCCATGAGCGGCGAGCCGGCCGATCTCGCGACGGCCGGATCGACTCCTGGCGGCGCACCGGCCGCGAGGTGCTGTCCGCCCCGGACGAGCTGCCCGTAACCAGCGCCCCCGACCACGCCGGCACCGTCGCCACGCACAACGTGGTGGTCCGCGCCCTCGCGCGGCTGCCACTGGCACAGCGTCGCGTCGTCGTGCTGCGCCACCTGCTCGACCTCACCGAGGCCGACACCGCCGGCGAGCTCGGCATCTCCGTCGGCACGGTCAAGTCCCACAACGCGCGGGGCCTCGCCCGCCTGCGACAGATCTTCGCTGAAGGAGAGCGGCCATGAGCACCCAGACCGACCAGTTCGACGACGTCGTCGCGCGGCTTCGCACGCAGGCCCCGGAGCTCCCGGCCACCGGGCCCGACGCCGCAGCCACGCTGGCCCGGTCCCGGCGCCGGCTGCGCGTCCGGCGCGTCCGGCAGATCACCGGAGGGCTGGTGGGCGGGGTCGCCGCCGTCCTCGTCGCCGGCATCGCCGTCGGACCGGTGGACCTGCCCGGCGGCGGCACGTTCGTGATGCCGGGCGGGTACGAGGTGCGCGAGCTCACGGACGAGCCGCCCGTGCACTCGCGCGAGCAGACGCTCGAGGATGTGGCCGCGCTCGAGGCCGAGGTTGTGCCGGTCGCCGAGGACGTCGAGCTCTCCCTCTACCTCGAGGAGTCCGACGGCGTCATCGTCGGCACGCAGCCGTGCCACGTCCTGGAGACGACGCGCGGGACGTTCCGCACGCCGCACGACGAAAACGAGAACTGCAGCAACCCCGACGAGAACTTCCCGTTCGACGCCGTCGCACAGGCCCAGTTCGACGGGATCAAGGCGGCGCTAGGACGCACCGGCACCGACATCCACCGGATCACGCTCAGGCAGGACCTCAGGGGAGGCGCGCCCACTGGGCTCCACTTCCAGCTCGACGACAGGTCGTGGCAGTGGAACTGGGACTACGTCTACCAGCCGGAGGGGATCCCGGAGGACGGCACGGTCGAGGACCCGCTCGGCACCACCACCTACACCCATATCACCGGGGACTGGTGGTTCATGCAGGAGCCGGACGACTGAGCCCGCCCGGGTGAATGGAGGCTGGTAGCCTCCGCGGGTGCTCCGACAGTGGTGTGGCGCTCTGGCTCTGGTCGCCATCCTGGCCGTGACCGCCTGCACGTACGACCCGGGCGCGGCCGTGCGCGGCGAGCCGGCGCCGGAGCCCGAACCGACCGGCGCGCTCTACAGCCGGGTCATGCACTCGGACGGGTACTCGGCCCCGCGCTCCTCCGTCTCGGTGTACCTGTACGACACCGAGAACGACATCAAGGCCGTGACGGCGACCATGTCGCTCGGGTTCTTCTGCGTGCTTCCGGGGCCGTTCTGCCCGCGGCCGGTGTCCGCAGAGCCGGACGAGCGAGGGCTCTGGTCGCTGAACGACGACGAAGTGGGCGACGCCGCTGCCGGGCTGCAGGCCACCGCGACGCTCCACGTGGACGACGCCGTGTTCGGCCCGAGCACGGCGCTCACCCTCCCGGCGTCGGGCACGGACGGGCCGCGGCGCGTCCCGGACCTCGTGTACTGGGAACCCGAGCTCACGGTGACCGGCAAGGACGGCCTGCTGCAGGTGAGCTGGCCGACGGCGACGGACATACCGGCCGGCAAGAAGGTCACCTACACCGTGGTGTCCGCCAGCACGGCGGCCACCGCTTCCGAGCCACGCCTGCTGGCCGGACCGACGACCGAGACGACCGCCCGAGTCGACGCCCGGGTGTACGCGGACGCGCGGTCCGAGCTGATGGTCGTCGCGCAGACCACCGCGAAGATCGACGACGAGCAGGTCGAGGCCACCTACCGCAGCGCCGGCGTTCCCCAGCCCGGCGACCTGACGCCGCCGTCGAGGGGCGCGCAGTGCCTGGCCGAGGAGAAGACCGCCGGGCAGCTCGAGCAGGCCGTGTCACCGTGCCCGCTCACGGACGGCGACGTGGAGTGGGACACGAACGGCGTCCGGCTCCCCACAGACTGCGCCCCCGAGGCGGCCGACGGCTCGGCCGAGTCAACGGACAGCGCGTCCGGGTCCGGCGAACGCCCGCTGCACCGCGCCGGAACACCCGCGGGTCTGCGTGGCCCTCCCGGAACCTCGGGAGGTCGGCCTGGTGGTCCTGCGGACGCCGTTCAGCCCGCTCGGACTGACCGTGGAGCTGCTCGACGCCGAGCAGCGCACCGTGCGCAGCAGCGC
This sequence comes from uncultured Actinomycetota bacterium, assembly GCA_963850545.1. Taxonomy (GTDB): domain Bacteria; phylum Actinomycetota; class Actinomycetes; order Actinomycetales; family Cellulomonadaceae; genus Promicromonospora. Next base: position 1,423,153 of record CAWKLP010000001.1, read on the forward strand.
CGTGGACGGGGACGCGTTCGACGAGGTCTACCCCGTCCGGTTCGCGAAGCCGGTGAAGACCGGCCTGGTCTGCGTCCGGGACGCGGGTGGGAGCAGCGGCAGCACCCTGAGCGAGGTCTCCGTCTGGTAGCGGGCGAGAATCACTTCTCGTCGAACGAGCCACGATCATCATGGCCTAGGCCGGCGTGCCGCGGCGCCGTGCGCGCCAGACCAGCTTGCGGACCTCGTCGAACCAGAGCACTGACGACGCCATCGCGAGCGCTACGCCCCAGTGCGCGAGGTCGAGACCGGCGGTACCGAAGGCGACCTGGAGGAACGGCACCTGCACGACGGCGACCTGGAGCGCCAAGCCCAGACCGATCGCCCCCCAGAGCCAGCGGTTGACGAACATCCGGTGGAACGCGCTGGTGGTCTCGGAGCGGGAGTTGAGCACGTTGAACAGCTGGGCGAGGACGAGTGTGGTGAACCCGGCGGTGCGGGCCACGGTGATGGAGTCGGTCCCCTCGACCAGTCCGCCCGGCAGGAAGATGTCGATGGTGAGCAGGGTGGCCACGCCCATGACGAAACCGATGCTCAGGACGCCCGTCCACATGCGGGCGTCGATGATCCGCTCGTTCATGCCGCGGGGCGGCCGGGCCATGACGTCGTCGGTCTCCGGGTCCACACCCATGGCGAGGGCCGGCCCGGAGTCGGTGACGAGGTTGATCCACAGGATCTGGGTGGCCAGCAGCGGCACGACGACGGCCTCGCCGCCGGCCGCACCCTCCAGGCCGACGACCCCGGCCAGCACCACGCCGAGCAGCACCGTGCAGACCTCACCCATGTTCGACGAGAGCAGGTAGCGCAGGAACTTCTTGATGTTGTCGAAGATGATCCGGCCCTGGCGTACGGCGGCGACGATGGTGGCGAAGTTGTCGTCGCCCAGGATCATCTTGGCCGACTCCTTGGTCACCTCGGTCCCCGTGATGCCCATGGCCACGCCGATGTCGGCGGTCTTCAGGGCGGGGGCATCGTTCACGCCGTCGCCGGTCATGGCGACCACGTGGCCGTCGGCCTGGAGCGCGTCCACGATCTGCAGCTTGTTCTGCGGGGCGACACGGGCGTACACCGACACGGTCCGCGTGGTCTCGCGCAAGCCGTCGGCGTCGAGGTCGTCGAGCTCTGTGCCGCTGACCGCGCGGGCCCCGGGATCGACGATTCCCAGGTCGCTCGCGATCCGGGTGGCCGTGACCGGGTGGTCGCCGGTGATCATGATGACGCGGATGCCGGCCCGGTGGGCCTCGGCCACCGCTGCCGTGACCTCCGGTCGCGGCGGGTCGATGATGCCGACCGTGCCGAGGTAGACCAGGTCGGACTCGTGCGCCTCCAGCCCCTGGGGGCCCAGCCCTTCCGCCACCCGCCGGTAGGCGACGCCCAGTGTGCGGTACGCCTGCCGGGACAGGCGCTCGACGGCGCCGAGCGCCGCCGCCCGGCGCTCGGCGTCCAGCGGGACGATCCCGTCGCCGACCTGCACGTCGGTGCAACGCGGCAGGAGCACATCGGGTGCGCCCTTGGTGACCAGCGCCCAGGCGCCGTCACCCGGAGGGTCCACGAGCGCGGACATCATCTTGCGCTCGGACGTGAACGGGACCTCCCCGCGGCGCTCGAAGCCGGCCACATGGTCCGCCGTGCCGCTGAGCTTGTGCGCGGCCACGAGGAACGCGGCCTCGGTGGGGTCGCCCTGCACGGCCCACTCGTCGTTGTGCTGGACGAGCTGGGCGTCGTTGGCCAGCGAGCCGCCACCCAGCACCATGACCACCTCCCGGACGAGCCGCTGGTCCGTGAGTGGCTGCCCGCCGGAGCCGTCGTCGTGAATGCCGGTCAGTGCCTCGCCGTCGGGCCGATAGCCGACGCCGGTGAGGGTCACCTCGCCGGAGGCGGTGACGACGCGCTGGATCGTCATCTCGTTCTTGGTCAGGGTGCCGGTCTTGTCCGACGCGATCACCGACGCCGAACCGAGCGTCTCCGCGGAGTGCAGCTTCTTGACCACGGCGTTCCGGCGCGCCATGGTCTGCACCCCGACGGCCAGGACTACGGACAGGATGGCGGGCAGCCCCTCCGGCACGGCAGCCACGGCCAGCGAGACGCCGAGCAGCAGGACGGTGACGAGGTCGGCCGCCGAGCGGACGTCGTTGACGACCGCCGCCAGGACCATCACGACGACGGCGATGCCGATCACCGTCAGGCCGAGCACCTTGCTCACGTGCGAGATCTCCCGCTGCAGCGGGGTGAGCTCCTCCTCGGTGGCGTCGAGCAGCTGCGCGATGGCACCCATCTGGGTGTCCATGCCAGTGGCCACCACGACGGCCCGGCCGACGCCCTGGGCGACGGCAGTGCCCTTGTAGACCATGTCGAACCGGTCGCCGAGCGGTGCATTGGCCGTGAGCACTGCCGCATCCTTGAGGACCGCCTCGCTCTCCCCGGTCAGCGACGACTCCTGGACGCGCAGGGCGGTCGCGCTCAGCAGGCGTGCGTCGGCGCCGACGGCGTCGCCCTCGGCCAGCACGAGCACGTCACCCCGCACGAGCTCGGCCGACCGGACGGTGACCCGGCGGCCGTCGCGCAGCACGGTGGAGGTCGCCTCCGTCATCGACCGGAGCGCCGCGACGGCGTTCTCCGCCTTGCGGGTCTGGACCAGGCCGAGCACCGCGTTGAGCACGACGATGGCGGCGATCACCACCGCGTCCACGGGCACGCCCTCGGCGCCCTCGACCCACCAGACGGCGACCGAGATGCCCACGGCCACCAGCAAAAGGGCCACCAGCGGGTCCCGGAACTGGTCCAGGATCTTGCGCCAGAGCGGCACGGGCGGCCTGGACCGCAGCTCGTTCGGGCCGTCGGCGACCAGGCGGCGCGCGGCCTCGGCGTCGCTCAGCCCGACGGCCGGGTCGACGCCGAGCTCGCGGGCGACGTCGTCCGCCTCCCGCACCGACGGATCGAAGGGCGTACCGACGGGTGCGGCGACGGACGGCGGCTGAGCGGACCGGCGTGGAACTGCCACACAGGGATCATCCATCGACGGCGCCGGACGCGCGCGCCAGGCGCCGTCAGCCCGCGCTGGTCCCCTGGTCGAACTGCGCGCGGCTGGCGCGGACATGCTCCCCGTGGTCCTGCGCCCAGTCCACGAACCCGCGCGCGAGGTCCATGAGCGTCCACCCGAGCGGGGTCAGCTCGTACTCGACCCGGGGCGGCACCTCCGCGTACGCGGTGCGCGTCACCATCCCGTCCCTCAGCAGGCGCCGGAGAGTCTTGCTGAGCATCCGGTGCGAGACGCCGGACACCAGGGTCTGGATGGTCGAGAAGCGCTGCGGCCCGTCGGACAGTGCCGCGACCACCAGCAGCGTCCACCGGTCGGCCACCTGTCCCAGCAGGTCCCTGGTCAGCTCGTGCGTATCACTGCCGCACGGCGAGCCCGACCCCCCGGGCATCTTCGCCGCCAAGCTCTCAAGACGCGCATCACGCGAGATCGACACCATGCCGCAACGCTTCCTCTCCGGTTACCAACGAACCCCATAGTGCGTAATTGAAAGCTGGATTACCCGCGCTTCCGCACTGTTGTCACACGTGGACCAACCAGCCCGTCCCCACGTTCGTTCCCGCGTTCGGCTCCCCCGCGGTGCGCGCGTTCCCCGGTGGACGGAGCCGGGCCCGGTCCTCGGCAGCAAACACTCACGGAAGCGAAGGACCAGCAATGCTCAAGATCGCAATCATCCTCGGCAGCACCCGCCCCGGCCGGAACGGCGAGGCCGTCGCCAAGTGGGTCTACGAGATCGCCTCGCAGCGCACGGACGCGGAGTTCGAGCTCGTCGACCTGGCCGACTACCCGCTGCCCCACCTCGACGAGCCAATGTCTCCGGCGCTGGGCCAGTACGCCCACGACCACACCAAGGACTGGGCCGCCAAGGTCGCCGAGTTCGACGGCTACGTGTTCGTGACGCCGGAGTACAACCACTCCACCTCGGGCGTCCTCAAGAACGCGCTCGACTACGTGTACGGCGAGTGGAACAACAAGGCCGCCGGCATCGTCTCCTACGGCGGCGTGGGCGGTGCCCGCGCCGCGGAGCACCTGCGCCTCATCCTCGCCGAGCTGCAGGTCGCCACGGTGCGCCAGCAGGTAGCGCTGTCGCTGATCACAGAGTTCGAGAACTACTCGGTGTTCAAGCCGGGCGAGCACCTCGCCCCGGCCCTGGACACGCTGCTGGACCAGACGGTCGCATGGTCAGGAGCGTTCGAGCCGCTGCACGCCTGAGCGGGCCCGGTCCGTCAGGAGCGGACGAGCCGCGCGATCGCGTCGGAGGCTTCCTTGACCTTGGCGTCCGCCTCGGCGCCGCCGGTCCGGGCGGCGTCCACCACGCAGTGCTTGAGGTGGTCGTCCAGGAGGCCGAGCGCAACGCTCTCGAGCGCCTTGGTCAGGGCGGACACCTGGGTCAGGATGTCGATGCAGTACTGCTCCTCGTCGACCATCCGGTGGATCCCGCGCGCCTGGCCCTCGATGCGCTTGAGCCGCGCGAGGTACTTGTCCTTGTCGGTGATGTAGCCGTGGGCTGTGGGCGCGTCACCCTCTCCGACCATGTCGTGGTCGGCAGGGGATCCTGATTCCGTCATGCTTCCCATGGTCTCATCTCCATCTGGTCAAACGCCCTGGCCGGGCGGGCGAAGTGGCAAGGTTCCGCGGCGCAGCGCACGAGGTGCGCCGCGGAACCATGGCAGCCCTGAGTCAGGCCGCCGCCGCGTACTTGGCGGGGTCGGCGTCGAACGGGTCCTCGCACGCCGCGCAGCAGAACCAGTACCGCTGGCCCTCGTAGTCGCGGAACAGGCCCTTGGCCTCGGCGTCGGCCTTCACCACCGTGCTGCCGCGCATCACCGGACACTCTGCGAGCTCGTCGGCCGACGGGCCGAGCAGGTTGATGCCGGGGTGGCTCGCTCCGCCCGAGTGTGCGTGGTCACCGTGCGAGTGGTCGCCGTGCGCATGACCATCGTGCGAGTGGTCTCCGTGCTCGTGGTCGCCATGCGAGTGGTCGTGTCCCATGGTGGGTCCTTTCGTCGGTGATGGGTGGTCAGGCGTCCTGCAGCGCCCGGGCGGTTCGCCCCGACGGCGCGAGCGCCCGGGTGTCCGCCGTCCGGCTCGCGAAGGAGCGCAGGCGGAGGCTGTTGCCGACGACGAAGACGCTGGAGAACGCCATCGCCGCACCGGCGAGCATGGGGTTGAGCAGGCCGAGGGCGGCCAGCGGGATCGCGGCGACGTTGTACCCGAAGGCCCAGAACAGGTTCGTCCTGATCGTGCCGAGCGTCCGGCGAGACAGCCGGATCGCGTCGGCCGCGGAGGTGAGGTCGCCCCGGACGAGCGTGATGTCCGCCGCCTCGATCGCGGCGTCGGTGCCGGTGCCCATCGCCAGGCCCAGGTCGGCCTGCGCCAGGGCGGGGGCGTCGTTGACGCCGTCGCCGACCATCGCGACGACCTTGCCCTCGGCCTGCAGCCGGGCCACGACGTCGGCCTTGTCCTGGGGCATGACCTCGGCGATGACCTGCGGTGATTCCGACCGCCGCCGCCACCTGCTCGGCCACTGCCCGGTTGTCGCCCGTGAGCAGCACGGGCGAGAGGCCAAGCTCGATGAGCTGCGCGACGGCGGCCGCGCTGGTCGGCTTGACCTGGTCGGCCACTACGAGGATGCCCCTGGCCTGCCCGTCCCAGCCGACCGCGATGACGGTCTTGCCTTCAACCTCCGCCTGAGCCTTAGCGTCCGCGAGGTCCGCCGGCAGGTCCAGCGACCAGTCCGCGAGCAGGCTCTCGCGCCCGACGACGACGGCGTGCCCGTCGACGACCCCCTGCACGCCCTTGCCCTGGATGCTCTCGAACGACTCCGGTGCCGCCAGGTCCCCGACCTGCTGGGTGGCGCCCTTGGCGATCGCCTGCGCGACGGGGTGCTCGGAGGCGTCCTCCAGGGCGCCCGCGAGCCGGAGCAGCTCCGCTCGCGTGGTGCTGCCGTCCGGGACGACGTCGAGGAGGGTCATCTTGCCGGTGGTGACGGTGCCGGTCTTGTCGAGCACTATCGTGTCGACCTTGCGGGTGGACTCCAGCACCTCCGGCCCCTTGATGAGGATGCCCAGCTGCGCGCCCCGTCCCGTGCCGACCAGCAGCGCGGTGGGCGTGGCCAGCCCGAGCGCACACGGGCAGGCGATGATCAGCACCGCGACTGCGGCCGTCATCCCGGCGGTGACGGGAAACCCGCCGCCGAGCCAGACGCCGAGGGTCACGACGGCGATCGCGATGACCACCGGGACGAAGATCCCGGAGACCCGGTCGGCGAGGCGCTGGATCTCGGCCTTGCCGGACTGGGCGTCCTCGACGAGCTGGGCGATCCGCGCGAGCTGGGTGTCCGAGCCGACCTGCGTGGCCCGGATGACGAGCCGGCCGTCGGAGTTCACGGTCGCCCCGGCCACGGTGTCGCCGACGCCGACCTCGACCGGGACGGACTCCCCCGTCAGCATCGACGCGTCGATGGCGGAGGAACCGGTGACGATGACGCCGTCGGTGGCGACCTTCTCCCCCGGCCGCACGACGAACTCGTCGCCGACGGCGAGGGTCTCGACCGGGATCCTGGTCTCGGCCCCGCCCCGCAGCAGGGCGACGTCCTTCGCGCCGAGCTCCAGCAGCGCGCGCAGCGCCGCCCCGGCCTGGCGCTTGGACCGCTTCTCGAAGTAGCGCCCGGCGAGCACGAACATCGTGACGCCGGTAGCGACCTCGAGGTAGATGTTGCCTGCGCCGTCGGACGGGGCGACGGTCAGCTCGAACCCGTGCGTCATCCCCGCCTCGCCAGCGGTGCCGAGGAACAGCGCGTACAGGGACCAGAGGAACGCGGCCAGGACACCGAGCGAGACGAGGGTGTCCATGGTCGCCGCCCCGTGCCGCAGGTTGGTCCACGCGGCCCGGTGGAACGGCCAGGCCGCCCACAGGACCACCGGGGCCGCGAGCGTGAACGACGCCCACTGCCAGTAGGTGAACTGCCACGCCGGGACCATCGCCAGCACGATCACCGGCACGGCGAGCACCATCGAGGTGATCAGCCGGTTCCGCAGCGACAGCAGCTCCGCGTCCCGTGGGTCGACGGCGTCGCCGTCGTCCGCCGGGGTGTGCTTCGGTGCGGGCAGGGCCGCCGTGTAGCCGGTCTTCTCCACCTCCGCGACGAGAACGCCCAGGTCGTACCCGGCCGGCGCGGTGACCTGCGCCTTTTCCGTGGCGTAGTTGACCGTCGCGCTCACGCCGTCGAGCCGGTTGAGCTTCTTCTCGATCCGCATCGCGCAGGACGCGCAGGTCATTCCCCCGATCTCGAGGTCGACGGTGGTTCCCGGCGCGTCCGTCCGGGATGTGGTGTCGGACATCAGCCCCTCCTTGTCGTGTCCAGGACGAAGCGCGCCGTGTGCACGTCCCCGTCGACCTTGAAGTCCAGGTACAGCAGGTACCGGCCGGGCGTCGGCGCCTCGGTCAGGAACGTGACGTCCGGTCCGGACACCGATCCGGGCGTCGGCTCGTCCCCCTCGGGGTGCACGTGCAGGTAGGCCAGGTCGCCCTCGCGCAGCGCGACGAGGTGCCCGTACGCGCCGAGGTATGGCTCCAGGTCGGTGACGGGCTCGCCGTCCTTCGTGATGGTCGCGACGAGCGTCGAGTCCCCGTTCGCGCTCAGGTCTCCCGTGAGCGTGGCGGTGTATCCGCCGGTCGTGTCCTTCGCCGACGCCGACGTCGCGGGTTCCGGGGAGAGGCGCCCCGCGACGTCGACCGTGCGGCTGAGCGTCACGTTCTCGCCGGTCGCCTCCGGGACGAAGTCGGTGAACACTCGATAGCTGCCCGCCTCGTCCCAGGTCCACGGGACGGACCAGAGGCCGTCGGCCGACATCGTCGGGTGGATGTGCCGGAACAGGTCGCCGTCGGAACGCACCACTATCAGGTGCAGCTTCTTGTCGTGCTCGGTCTCGAAGCCGGTCACCGCCTCGCCGTCGGCTGACGTGATCGAGAACGAGAGGACTCCCTCCTCGCCCACCTCGTCGGGCGCGGTCACCGGGCTCAGGAGGAGGCCGTCCTGTTCGAGCGACAGCCCGCGCACCGCCGTCGGGCCGGCCTCGGCGGGCTGCTCGTCCATGCCCGCCATACCTTCCATGCCCGCGCCGTCCGGCGCTTCGTCCTCAGTCGTCGACGACCAGGCGGCGACGGTGCTCTCCGGGACCACCGCGCCCGCGACGACAAAGGCCGCGACGAACAGCGCTGCGAGGCCCGCGCCGTACAGGCCGAGCCGCTGGGGCACGTTCATGCGCCCCGCTCCGTCACCTGGTGCTCGCTCGTCGCCATCGTCTCGCCTTCCACTCGCGGTGATGCTACCCCTAGGGGGTAGCCGTATGCCGTTCACCATATACCCCACTGGGGTATTGCGGTCAAGGCTGCTCGTCAACGTCGCCGGTGACGGCGGAGCGCACTCCTTCGTCCTGGGCACGACAGTGCACCCCGATGAGCGTCGGCAGGGGTTTCGGACACCCTTCCGGGCTGAGATACAGGGCGAGGGCCGGCCGCTACCGTTCCGTCAAGTTTCTCTTCATCGAGACCGCCCTCGCAGCGATCTTCGTCCTCCTCCTGCTGCTGTTCATCACGGTCAGCGGCAACATGAGAGCCAATGGGCGGACCGTCGAGAGGGTCGAACGCAAGCTTGATCTGGTGATCAACCATCTCGGCATCAAGGGCCTCCCTGCCGACGGGATCCCGCTGGACATCCTGGCCGAGATCGACCGGTGCATCTGGTCCGACCGGCGAATCGAGGCGATCAAGCTCTACCGCCAGGCCACCGGCGCCACCCTTGCCGACGCGAAGGCCTGGGTCGATCAGCGCGGAGCCTCCTACTGACGGCAGACGGAAGGGTCATATGGGGAGTTCTACCCACTCGACTTTCGGCGACGATTCACCCTCGCCTAGGTAGGGTGCAGCCGTTACGCCTGTGTGTGCCGGCCGGGCGGTCTTTCGTGGAGTGATGAATGAGGAGGACGCATGAGCTTTGCCTCACGCGTGTATGAGAACCGCCGCTCGATCGTGTCGGTCGGGTTGGTGACCCTCTTCGCTGCGGGGCTCCTGGGCTTCGCTCTCCTGTACGACGGCGAGTCGACCGCGGAGGTCGAGCTCAACGACTCGGGCGTCTGGGTGACCCGGACCTCGGAGGGCGAGCTCGGGCGGTTCAACTACGAGGCCAAGGCTATGGACGGCGTCCTGCTGGCGAGCTCGACGGGCTTCGACGTGGAGCAGGACGCGCAGCGCGTCCTCCTGAACAGCACAAGCACCTCTTCCGCGAGCCCGGTGAACCCGGCGCAGCTGGCGCTGGACGCCACCATGGAGCTCCCCGCGGGCGCGCAGGTAGCCTCGGGCGGCCCGACCACCGCGGTGTATGACCCGGAGACGGGCAATGCCTGGGTCATGCCGTTCGACTCTGCCTCGTTCGACGAGAAGAAGCTCAAGCCCGCCGTCAAGGCAGGCAAGGGCGGCCGGCTCGCGGTGAGCAACGACGGCACCGCCTTCCTCGCCGTGCCGGGCGACCGCAAGCTCTACACGATCCCCACCAGCGCGCAGGGTGTCGCCGAGGACGCCCAGGAGTCGTCCCTCCCGGTCGCCACGGATGCCGAGGTGCAGGTCTCCGCCGTCGGCGACGAGCCGGTCGTGCTGGACCAGGCGACCGGGAACCTGGTGCTGCCGGGCGGCGACACGGTCGAGGTGGCGGAGGGCTCCCAGGGCATGCTGCAGCAGCCGTCCGACGACGCTGACAACGTGGTGCTCGCCACCCCGAAGAGCCTGGTTCTTCAGCCGCTGGGCGGCGGGGACCCGACGACCCAGATGGTGGACGGTGGCGCGTCGGGTACGGCGTCTGCCCCGGTGCAGCTGAACGGGTGTGTCTACGGTGCCTGGGCAGGGTCGGGTCAGGTCATCCGGAAGTGCGAGGACGAGGACAACGACGTCGACCAGGTGCTGGAGGGCCTGAATCCCTCCGCGAACCTGGTCTACCGCGTGAACCGTGACGTCATCGTGCTGAACGACGTCACCAACGGTCAGATGTGGATGGCCTCGGACGAGTTCGAGCTGGTCGACGACTGGGACGTCACGGAACCCAAGGCAGGCAAGGGTGACAAGACCGAGTCGGAGCAGACCACGCCGCTGATGGTCGACAATTTCGTGGCCGATCGGAACAAGCCCAACACCAAGCCGGAGCCCAAGGACGACACGTTCGGCGTCCGGCCTGGCCGCACCACGGTGCTCAACGTGCTGGGCAACGACACGGACAAGGACGGCGACGTGATGACGGCGTCGGTCAAGACCGAGCCCCAGGGCGACATCACCGTCGACCGTGTGCTCGACGGCGTTGCCCTGCAGGCCGACGTGCCCGACGACGCGACCGGCGACCTCACGTTCAAGTACGAGGTCGACGACGGGCGGGAGGACGGCAAGGCGGAGGCGTCCGTGACCGTCAAGGTGGTGCCGCTGGCCGAGAACCACCCGCCCACCCAGCCCGACGGCGTGCCCGTGCTGCGGGTGGGTCAGGACCGCCAGGCAAGCATCAAGGTGCTGCCCTACTTCAAGGACCCCGACGGCGACGACTTGTTCCTGTCCAACGCGACCACCGCAGACCCGCTGGACGAGGTGCGGTTCCGCCCGGACGGCACGGTCGAGTTCCTTGACGGCGGCACCGCCACGGGTCTCAAGATGGTCGACCTCCAGGTATCGGACTCGAATGGCACACCCGTCGAGGGCAAGCTGCGCGTGGACGTCATGTCCACCAACGTGAAGCCCGTGGCGGTGCAGGACCACGTGACCGTGCTGACCGGCGAGCCCGTCACGGTCAGCCCGCTGAAGAACGACTACGACGCCAACGGCGACGAGCTGAGCCTGAACACCGTTGACGAACCGCTCGGGGCCGCCATCACGAAGAACACGGCGGCCCGCACCTTCAAGTTCGAGAGCGACCAGGCCGGCTCGTACGACGTGACCTACCAGATCACCGACGGCCCAGAAGCGACGTTGGGCCTGGTGCGGGTGGACGTGGTTGATCCGCCGACCGAGGCGGGCGCACCCGTCGCCGTCTCGGACCAGGTGCTGCTGCCGACCGGCGGTTCCGCCCTGGTGGACGTCCTGGCCAACGACACCGACCCCGCGGGCGGCGTGCTCGTTGTGCAGGGTGTGAGCGTGCCCACCAACGCCCCGATCAGCGTGTCGGTGCTGAACCATCAGATCCTGAAGGTGTCCGAGATCAAGCGGCTCGGCGAGCCTGTGATCGTCAACTACAAGGTGGCGAACGGCTCGGGCACCGTCACGGGGCAGGTGCGCGTGGTGCCGATCCCGGCGCCCGCGCAGATGCGGCCGCCGGAGGCAGGCAACGACGAAGCCGTCGTCCACGTCGGCGACGTGGTGACCATCCCGGTGCTGAAGAACGACACGCACCCCGACGGCGTGGCGATGAGGGTCACCGACGAGCTGCAGGAGGCGCCGCCGGCCTCCGCGGGTGAGGCGTTCGTCTCCGAGGACACGGTGCGCTTCCGCGCGAGCAACGAGGCCGGGACGTTCCACGCGGTGTACGAGGTGGAGGACGCCAACGGGCAGAAGGACTCCGCGCAGGTCACCATCACCGTGAAGGACGATCCCGAGAACACGGCCCCGCAGCTGCCCGACATCGAGGCACGTGTGCTCAGCGAGGGCATCGTCCGGATCCCGCTGCCGCTGGACGGGAGCGACCCCGACGGCGACTACGTGACGCTCAGCTCCATCTCCGGGGCACCCGCCAAGGGCAACGCCACGATCGTGGACGGGTTCATCGACTACAAGGCCGCGAACGCGACGGGCCTGGACACCTTTACCTACCAGGTGACCGACACGCGCGGTGCGGTGGGCGAGGGCCTGGTCCGCGTGGGCATCGTGGCGCCCCCGGCGACCAACCAGGAGCCGCAGGCGCTCGACGACGAGACGACGGTCCGGCCGGACCGCACGGTAGCCATCGCGGCGCTGGACAACGACTCCGACCCGGACGGCGACCAGATCGGTCTGGTGGCCAAGGGCTTCGAGGGCACCGAGGACCTGAAGCCCAAGGCCGTGGAGGACGACGTGGTCGTCACCGCGCCCGGCAAGGAAGGGCCGTACTCCTTCTACTACGGCATCCAGGACAGCTACCAGGCAAACGCCAGCGGCGCGATCACGGTGAACGTGGACCAGAACGCGCCGCTGCTGCGCCCCATCGCGCACGACGACGTGGTCACGGCCGACGACGTCGAGGGCTCCACCAGCGTCACGGTGCAGGTGCTCGACAACGACGTAGACCCGGACGGGGTGGGGGCCGATCTGGAGGTCTCGGTGGACCCGAACCTCGAGGGCGTTGCCGTCACCGAGTCGAATGCGATAGAGGTGCAGCTCGCCGAGAACGCGCAGGTCATCACCTACACGGTGACGGACATGGACGACCTGGAGGCCAAGGCGTTCGTCCGGGTGCCGGGCGACCAGTCGCGGCCGCACATCAAGCCCGGCCTGGATCCGCTCAAGGCATTCAGCGGCGAGCCGCTCACTATCGACCTCGCCGACTACGTGGTGGTCCGCGAGGGCCGCAAGCCGCGCATCACCGAGGACAACACGGTCAAGGCCCTGGAGGGCAAGGTCGAGATCACCGACAAGGACACCGTGGTGTACACGTCGGACGAGGACTACGCGGGCGCGGCGTCGGTCAGCTTCGAGGTGACCGACGGCTCCGGACCCGACGACGAGGAGGGTCTCACCGCGGTGCTGACCCTGCCGATCGACGTGACCCCCTCCGAGAACCAGCCGCCGAAGATCACGGGCACGCCGGCGCTCAAGGTGGCGGCTGCCGAGGAGGCGGCGGTCGACCTGTCGCGGTACGTCAAGGATCCGGACAAGGACCCGCTGACCTTCGAGGTCGAGGGCAAGGATGGCATCACCATGCAGGTCTCGGGCGCCACGGTCACCGGGGAGGTCAACGCGTCGGTCCCCAAGGGCACCATCGTGCAGCTGCCGATGACGGTGTCCGACGGCAGGCACTCCGTGGAGGCCGAGCTGACCGTCGAGGTCACGCCGTCCACCCGGCCACCGGCGAAGACGACCGATGACGTAGTGCTGGACGCGCACCAGGGCAAGGCGACGACGGTCCCGGTGCTGGCGAACGACTCCAACCCGTTCCCCGAGACCCCGCTCAAGGTGGTCGCCGCGGCCAGCGAGGCGGGTGGGGGCGACGTGACGTTCACCGAGTCCGACGTGGTCGTCACCCCCGCGCCCGACTTCACCGGCGTCATGACCGTGCGTTACACGGTGCAGGACGCGACCGGGGACCCGGCCCGCGAGGTCGACGGCTTCGCGAAGCTGACCGTGCTGGGCAAGCCCGACGCTCCCCGGGCACCGCGCGTGGAGGAGGTGCGCTCCGAGACAGTGGTGCTGAGCTGGGACCAGCCCAACAACAACGGCGCCGACATCACGAGCTACACGCTGCGCACCAACACCGGTCAGGAGCACACGTGCGCCACGACCACCTGCACGTTCCCGGGCCTGAAGAACAACGTGAAGTACACGTTCACGGTCACGGCCACCAACGAGGTGGACGAGTCGGCGCCGTCCCCCGCGTCCCGCGAGGTGCGCCCCGACGAGCGGCCGGACAAGCCCGAGCCGCCGTCGCTCAAGTTCGGCGACCAGAAGCTGACCGTCTCGTGGCAGAACCGGTCGTACACGGACCGGTCCCCCATCGATTGCGTCACCCTGGAGATCAGCCCGCCCCCGACCGACGGCGTGACCCAGAAGGTCTGTGAGGACACCAGCCCGGTCGTCTGGGAGGGGCTGGCGAACGGCACCGCGTACACGGTGCGGGTGCAGGCCAAGAACGACGCGGAGCAGCCGTCGGAGTGGAGCGATCCGTCCGCGCCGGAGATCCCCGCCGCGAAGCCCGCCCGGCCGGAGCCCCCGACCGCGAACCGGGTGAACAACGATGTGGGCGGCCAGATCAACGTGGGCTGGACGGCCCCGGCCAACAACGGTGACGCGATCAGGATGTACTACCTGGACGTATACCAGGACGGGAGCAAGACCAGGACGCTCCCGGTGGCCGGCACGTCGAAGGTCGTAGAGGCGCTGAATCCGGAGTCGTCCTACACGTTCACGGTCCAGGCCGAGAACAAGGCGGGCAGGTCCCCGGTCAGTGCGCAGTCCGCCGCGGAGCCGGCCTACGGCGTACCCGACAGGCCAAGTGGCGCTAGCGCGAGCAACCCCGGCGACGGGCGCGCGACCGTGAGCTGGAACGCGATCTCGAGCTCGGGCTTCCGCGGACCGGCACACCGCTACGAGGTCTCGGCCAACGGCGGGGCCGCCGAGAGCGCCGGGACCGGCACGTCGTACAACGACACCGGCCTGACCAACGGGACGTCCTACACGTACCAGGTGCGGGCCTGCAACCAGTACATCTGCGGTTCCTGGTCCGGGGCGTCCAACGCCGTCAAGCCGTACGGCCCGCCGATCCCGCCGACGATGACCGCCACCGACGGGATCGAGAAGGTCACGTTCACGTGGGACGGGGACGGGTACAACGGCCTGGAGACCACGGTCCAGGTGAACGGGGCGGTCAGAAGCACGAACAAGACAGGCACCGTGACGGTGGCCGGCAGCCCCGGCCAGACCATGGAGGCCTGCGTCACGGTGAAGGACGAGAAGGGGAGGACCGCGCAGGACTGCGACTCAGGGACGGTCCTGACGCCGAGGGCATGGGTGACCGCGGGCGCCGTGCGCAGCGGATGCGGCGAGCTGACCTGCCGGTACTGGGTGTTGAACTGGTCGGGCTTCGACGCGGGCAACCACCAGGCGGCCTGCTGGGCCGGCAATACAGCACCCTACGAGCCGGGCAGCCCGACGGGCTGGCACGACATCCACGAGGGACACGCCACGACCTGGGCGGGCGCCACCAAGTACCCGATGGACGGCTCCCAAGGTTCGAGGCAGCTCTCGTGCTACATGGGCGCCAAGTACAACGGTGCGGAAGTCGCGTTCTACGTCGACGGCACGCGATACACGGTCTCGAGGTGGAACAGCTGATGTCAGCCGCCGCGGCGCCGTCAGGCGCCGCGGCGGACACGACCGCTCACAGCGGTCAGAGCAGGACCACGCCCTTGCCACCGATGACGTTCGCCTCCATGTCTCGGTGCGCCCGGACGATGTCCTCGATGCCATAGGTGCGGCCGACGGGGACCACTGCGGCCCCGTCGGCCACGGCGTCGAGGAACTCCTGGAGAACCTCGGCGGGGAGGTCGGCGGCCTCACCCGAGTACGCGGTAAGGCGCACCCCGTTGGGCAGCCAGTCCATCGGGTAGAACTCGGGAATGGTCCACTGGTCCGAGAGCATCCCGGTGAAGCAGGTGGTCCCGCCCTGCCGCGTGGCCCGGATGGTGTCCCGCATGACGTTCACCCCGACCAGCTCGACGGCGCCGTCGACCCCATGCGGGACGATGCGGCGTACCGCGGGGGCGACCTCGCCGTCGTCGATCAGGACGTGGTCGACGCCGACGCCTCGTAGCAGCTCGGCTCTCGCGGCGGACCGCGTCGTCGACAGCACCGTGATGCCCCGCAGCTTCGCCAGCACCGCGATCGTCAGGCCGACCGACGACGTGCCGCCGCGGATCAGGAGGGTCTGCCCCGCCGTGACGCCGGCCCCGATCGCCAGGGAGCCGTACGCGGTCTGCAGCATCTCCGGCAGGGCGCCGATCGTGTCCCACGGGAGGTCGCTGCGGAACGGGATCACCTGGGACGCCGGGACGCTGACGTACTCGGCGTACCCGCCGTCGAACTCGCGGCCCATGCCGCCCATCATCGTCACCACCTGCGTTCCCGGGGCGAGCTCGCCGCCCGGCGCGTCCTCCACGATGCCGGCCGCCTCGATCCCCGGGATGCGCGGGAAGCTCCCCGAGTAGGCGACGCCCTGCCGGAAGTGCAGCTCGGACCGGTTGAGCCCGAACGCCTTGACCCGGATCAGCACCCGTCCCGGTGCGCTCGCCGGGATCGGCACCCGGCGAACCTGCAGCACGTCCGGTGCCCCCGGGGCGTCGATCACGGCCGCCCGCATCGTCGCGTCGCTCATGCGAGCACCCCAGCCCTCTGTGGAAGCTTCTGTCTGAGACTCTCGAGCCGCGCGGTCAGGTCCCGGAGCTCAGGACCCGAGATCTCCGGGCCCAGCAGCTCGGCCAGGATCTCCTCCAGGGCATCCGAGACGCCCTCGAACCGACCGCCACCTTCGGGTGTGAGGGCGATCAGCGAGGATCGGCCGTCGCGCGGGTGCGGCCGCCGGACGGCGAGCTCGTCGCGCTCCAGCCGGTCCACGAGCTTGCTCGCCGCACCGATCGTGATGTCCAGGTCGGCCGCGATCTCGTTGACCCGGCAGTCGCTCCCCCGGGTGCGCACCACGCGGAGCGCCTCGAACCGCGCGAGCGTGACGCCGGTCCGGCGCACGAGCTCCCTGTCGACCGTGTTCCACAGCGTGGTCTCGAACCGGACCAGCGATGTCATGAACCCGACGTAGTCCGTCATGTCTCTCCCCTCGACGACCGAACCATATTCCTCGGAATATAGATTCGCCACCCGCTGCCCGGCCATATCAACTATTCCTTGACACGAATATTCTCTGTGGCGAATACTTGTCACCATGGACGCACTCCTCACCGCGCTCGCCGACCCCGCCCGCTGGCGCCTCGTGAGCCTGCTGGCCGAGCGGCCGCGCTCGGTCGGCGTCCTCGCCCAGCTCTCCGGGGCGCGCCAGCCGCAGACGACCAAGCACCTGCAGACCCTTGAGCGCGCCGGCGTCGTCGCCTCGCAGCGCACCGGCCAGCGCCGCATCTACGCGCTCCAGCCCGGCCCGCTGCGCGACCTGGCGGCCGCACTGAGCCGGCTCGCCGACACCGCTGACCGGGCCGGCAGCCCGCGCGAGACCTACGACCGCTACGGGCTCAGCGTCCACGCCGAGCGGCTCGCCGCGGAGGAGTCGGGCTGGGCCGACGACCGCTCGTTCACCTTCCGCCGGTCGCTGACGGGGAGCCCCGAGCAGGTCTGGCGTCACCTGACCGAACCCATCCTGCTCGCCCGGTGGTGGGCCCCCGACGACCTCCGCGTCTCCGAGCTCGTCTTCGAGGCGCGACCGGGCGGGCGGGTCGTCCTGGAGTACCGCGACGCCGAGGACGCCGACGGCTCCGACCTGGTCGCCGGGCGCGCGGAGGGCGTCGTCGACGAGGTGCGCCCAGGCGAGCGGCTCGCCTACCGGTTCTCCCCGCTGCTGCCCGACGGCGGCCTCGCCTTCACCGCCCACGTCGACCTCGGGCTCCGGCCCACGGACAACGGCACGGACCTCGACGTCCGCTACCGGATCACCGACAGCACCGTCGACTCCGCGGACTTCGTCGCGGGCATCGAGATCGGCTTCGGACAGAGCCTCGACAAGCTCGCGGCGATCCTCGCCGCGGACCCGTCCGCCACCAACGAGCACCGAGCACGACACCGACACAAGGAGCACGAAATGACCGAGCAGACCGGCGGCCGCAGGGTCGTCACCAACATGAGCCTCTCCCTCGACGGCCACTACGCCGCGGCCGACCCTCGGGACATGAGCTGGGTGATGCCGTACGCCGTCGGCGACGTCGCCCGCGACCACCTGACCAGCCTCTGGGAGCCGGCGACGACGGCCCTGCTCGGGCGGGTCAACGCGGAGGGCTTCCTCGGCTTCTGGCCCACGGTCATCGGAATGGAGGGCGCCGACCCGCGCGACGAGGGCTTCGCGAAGTGGCTCGTCGACACCGAGAAGGTGGTCCTGTCCTCCACCCTCGGCAAGCCGCCGTGGGAGCGGACGACGATCGTCGACCGCCCGACCGTCGAGGTGGTCGCCGACCTCAGGGTGGCCGAGGGCGGCGACATCGTCGTGCTCTCGAGCGCGAGCGTGATCAAGGCGCTGCTGGCGGCCGACCAGGTCGACCGGCTCGCGCTCATGGTCTTCCCGATCTTCCTCGGCGAAGGACCGCGCCTGTTCGACGACGGGCTGCCCGCGGGAAGTGGGCGCTCGTCAGCCAGACCGCGGGCGAGCACGGCGAGCTGGCCCTCGTCTACGACCGGGTCCGCTGAGTCCGTCAGAGGTCGTACCGGTCCGGCACCCGCATCGCCGGTCCCCCGACCTGGAGGCCGAGCGGTTCCGCGCGGCCCTTCGGCTCCTCCCACTCCTCCTGCCGGCCGAGGGCCGTCAGGTCGAGGTACTGGTAGCCGTTGTGGAACTCCTCGATCCCGCGGCCGAACGTGGAGTAGGTGTGGAAGACCTCGTCGTCGACCCGCAGGAACGCGCTGATGCCCGGCAGCTCGGAGCCGTTCATGCTCTCCGTCCACGGCCCGCCGCCCCACGGCGTGCCGGTGTCGGCGAGCTCGGCCTCGTCACGGAAGTGGAGCTGCACCGGCGTGACGCGGTTGTCCAGGGTCGCGTGGAAGTCGTAGTTGAAGTCGGTGCCGTAGGAGGAGTACCAGGGGAAGGTCCAGCCCATCCGCTCGCGGTACGCGGCAAGCTTCTCCTGCGGTGCCCGCGACACCGCGACGAGCGTGGTGTTGCGCACGTGCAGCTGCCGCAGCCGGCCGATGCCGTCGGCGGCGGACGAGCAGCTCGGGCAGGCCTCGTCCTGACCCGGTCCAGCCTGGCACCGGCCCGGGGCGAACGCCAGGGTCCCCGACGCGCGACCTAACCCGCGTTGCCCGCCGCGAGCTGCTGGGCGACGCGCGCCGCCTCGGCGGCCTTGACCTGCGCCTTCTCCGCCCGGCGCGCTGCCCGGGCCGCGCGCTTTCCGGTGCGGTCCTCCGTGCGCCGCTCGAACAGCGTGTAGATCACCGGCACCACGTACAGCGTGAGCAGCGTCGAGGACACGAGCCCGCCGATCACGACCAGCGCCAGCGGCTGCGAGATGAACGCCCCGCCGCCCGTCAGGCCGAACGCCATCGGCGTCAGCGCGAGGATCGTCGCGGCCGCCGTCATCACGATGGGCCGCAGGCGCTGGCGCGCTCCCTCGCGCACGGCCTCGTCGAGCGGCCGGCTGTCGGCCCGGTACTGGTTGATCAGGTCGATGAGCACGATGGCGTTCGACACGACGATCCCCACCAGCATGAGCACGCCGATGAGCGCGGCGACGTCGAGCGGCGTGCCGGTCAGCAGCAGCGCGCCGAGCGCGCCGGTCGCCGCGAACGGCACCGAGACCAGCAGGATCAGCGGCTGCCCGATGCTCCGGAACGTCGCCACCATCACCAGGTAGACGATGAGGATCGCGGCCAGCAGCGCCAGGCCAAGGTCGGCGAAGGCGTCGGCCTGGTCGGCCGCCACGCCGCCCATGGTCACCTCCGCGCCGTCCGCCAGGTCGAGGTCGTCGATCTCGGTGCTCAGGGCCGCGGTCAGCGAGCCCAGGTCCTGCCCGGCGGGGGTGACCGCCACGGTGGCGCTGCGCTCCCCGTCCAGTCGCGTGACCGACGCCGGGGCCGACACCCGCTCGACCGTCACCACGCTGCTCAGCGGGACCATGCCTGCCGCCGTCGGCACCTCGATCTTCTCGATCTCGGCGGTAGTGGTCGGCACGTCTCCGGCGACGACCACGTCGAGCGACGAGCCGTCGAGGTCCACGGTGCCGATGCTCTGCTCGTTCATCGCCCCGGCCAGGAGACCGGAGACCGTGGACTCGGTGAGCCCGGCCTCGGCCGCCGCGTCCCGGTCTACCGTCACCTGCACGGTGGACTGCTCGGCGGCGAGGTTGTTCGTCACGCTCTCGGCGCTGTCGAGGCCGGTCACGGCCTCCTCGACCTCGCTGGCGGCCTCCGCCAAGGTGTCGGCGTCCGGCGCGGTGACCAGCAGGTCCACCGTGGTGCTGGCGAATCCGGTGTCGCCGGCGGCCACGGTGATCTCGCCGTCCAGGGCGGCGGCGTCGAGCGCGTCGCTCACGTCGTCCTGCACGGCCTCGCCGTCGGCGTCCTCGTCCAGCGTCATCGCGAACGACGCGCTGCTGGCTCCGCTGCCCCCGCCGAACGCGGCGGCGAACCCGTCGCCGGACCCGACGGTGGTCTGCACCGTCGCGATGCCGTCAACGTCGGCGAGGACGTCCTCGACCTCCCTGGCCGCCTCGTCCTGCGCCTCCAGCGACGTGCCCGGCTCGAACTCCTGCGTCACCGAGAGCGTGTCCTGCCCCGCGGCCCCGATGAAGTTGGTCTCCATGCGCGGCACCAGCGCGAGCGTGCCGCCCAGCAGCGCGATCGCGACGACCAGCGTCACGGCCGGGTGCCGCAGCGCGGCGGACAGCGACGGCACGTAGGCGCGCTGCCAGATGCCGCGGCGCTCCTTGACCTCGGCGGCCTCACGCATCGCGGCGCCGCCGTCGGCCGACATCGGGACCTTGATGAACCAGTACGCCAGCACCGGCACGACGACCAGCGCCACGACCAGCGAGGCGCCCATGGCTATCGCGACGGTGACGGCGAACGGCTGGAACAGCTCGCCCGCCATGCCGCCTACCAGCGCGATCGGGGCGAACACCGCGACCGTGCAGACGGTCGACGCGGTGATGGCGGCGCCTACCTCGCGGACCGCCGTCACTATCGCGTGCACCCGGTCCTCGCCGTACGACAGGTGCCGCTTGATGTTCTCGATCACGACTATCGAGTCGTCCACGATGCGCCCGATCGAGATCGTCATGGCCGCGAGCGTGAGGATGTTCAGCGTGTAGCCGGTCAGGTTCATCGCGGCGAACGTCACGGCCAGCGACAGCGGGATCGAGAGCGCCGCGACGAGCGTGGCCCGCAGGGAGGCCAGGAACACCAGGATCACGAGCACCGCGAACAGCAGGCCGAGCCCGCCCTCCGTCGTCAGACCCTCGATGGACTCCTCGATGAACGGCGCCTGGTCGAACGTGACTGCGGTGCTGACGCCGTCCGCTTCGAGCTCGTCCTCGATGTCGGCCAGCACGTCCTGCACCGCGTGCGACACGTCCACCGTGTTGCCGTCCGGCGTCTTCGTCAGGGCGATCGCGAGCGACGGCTCGCCGTCCAGGCGCGAGAAGGAGGTGGGCGCCACGTCCTGCACGCTCACCTCAGCCACGTCGCCCAGGTGCACGACGTCGGTGGGGCCTGCCTCAACGTCCGGAGCCGTGGGGGCGTCGGGGACGGCGGATGCGCCGTCGGCCGCGCCTGCGCCGTCGGCCGAACCGCCGGACGCACCGCTGGACGCGCCGGACGACGCCGCGGCGGGCACGATCGGCAGCTTCTCCAGCTCCTCGACCGACGCGACGGACGTGCCCACCTGGACACTGCTCGTCTCGCCGTCCTCGGTGACGGCACCCACCGGCGTGACCGTGCCGTTGTCCTGCAGCAGCGACGAGAGCTGCGCGGAGGTGAGGCCGGCCGCGGCGAGCTTCTCGTCGTCGGGCTCGATCACCACCTGCTGCTCGGTGGTGCCGGTCACCGAGACGTCGCGGACGTCCGCGATCCCCGACAGCTCCGGCACCAGGACGGAGTCGATGGCGTCGGTCAGCTCCTGCTCGCTGCCGTCGCCGGACACGGCGAGCTGGACGACCGGCAGGTCGTCGAGGGAACCGGCCATGACCTGGGGCTCGACGTCCTCCGGAAGGTCCTGGATGTTGCCGAGGGCGGACGTCACCTCCTGGTCGACCTCGTCGATGTCGGTGCCGTACTCGAGCTCGACGGTGGTCATCGAGATGCCCGTGGAGACCGTGGAGCTCACGCCCGTGACGCCGTCGAGCACCTGGACCGCCGTCTCGATCGGGTCGGTGACCCGCTCCGCGACGATCTCCGGCGAGGTGCCCGGGTAGGCGGCGGTGACCGCCACCATCGGCACGTTCAACGACGGGATGAGTTCCTGACGGAGCTGCCCCACGCTGAATATGCCGACGAGGAAGACGGCGATCGTCGCTAGTGCGACGACCGCCCGGTTCGCGATCGACATCTGGGCAAGACGAAACACACTGCCTCCAGCTCTGGGGGTACGCCGGTTCCCGCACCTCCTTCGGCGCAGTATTTTGCCTAACGCAAAGGATCTCCCCGGGGTTCCCGCCTCGCAACTCCGGTGCCGACTCCGGTCCCCCGCTCCGGTTCCGGGGGGTGAAGTGCCGACTAGAGTCACCCCGTGACCGACGAGAATCGCGACCAGCTCCTCGAGGAGCTCGCCACCCTGCACAGCCGGCTCGGCGAGGCGTTCTTCGCCTCACGCCTCCGGCCCCTGCTGGAGACGGACCTGACCGTCCAGCAGATCCGGGCGCTGGCGCTCGTGCAGGTCGACCGCGAGTCGACACCCCAGCGGCTCGCCGAGGCGCTCGGTGTCTCGGCCGCCACCGTGTCCGGGATCCTCGACCGGCTGACCGCCGCCGGCATGACCACGCGCACCCCCGACCCGGCGGACGGCCGCGTCCGCAGGGTGACAAGCACGGAGAAGGGCAGCGAGGCGATCCGGCGCATAGTCGCCAACGAGGACGAGCTGCCGCCCGAGCTCCTCGCCCTGCTCGACGTCGACGACCTGCGCGCCCTCGTCCAGGGCACCCGCGCCCTGCTGGAGGCGACCCGCCGGCTGGCGCCGTAGCGGGGCCAAAGTTGACCATGCTCCTGCTGCCAAGATCGCCATCGTTCTGGCAGCAGGAGCATGGTCAAGCGAGCGGGTCGCCGGTTGGGGGGGTGTCGCCGCGGTGGGTCGCCCGGGAAAGGGTCCGGTCCGGGAGCCAGATCGTGAAGGTGCTGCCGTGTCGGCCGTGGTCCGTGTGCTGCAGGTGGCCGTCGTGGCTCTCGGCGACCTGGCGGGCGATCGCCAGGCCCAGCCCGGAGCCGTCCGGGCGGCTTTCGCCGCCAGGCGCGGCGTCGCCGATGTCGCCGGGCGCCGCGCTGCCGCCCGACGCGTCGGCGGCGTCACCGCCGTCGGCCACACCTGCCTCGCCACCCCGGTAGAAACGGTCGAAGATCCGGTCCCTGGCCTCGGGCGGTACGCCGGGACCTTCGTCGGCGACGGCGACCCAGGCCCAACCCTGCCTGCTGCCCACGCCCACCGTGACCACGCTGTCCGCGGGCGCGAGCCGGACCGCGTTGGACAGCAGGTTGTCCAGCGCACGGGCCAGCGCGTTCGCGTCGCCGTAGGCGACCGGGCCCGGGTGGGTCCGTTCGACGATCGACACGCCGCGCCGCTCGGCCACCGCGCGGTTCTCCCGGACGGCGCCCTCGGCGAGGGCCGCGAGGTCGACCTCCCGGTCGGTGAAGGCCTCCGAGCGGAACCGCGCCGTCGCCAGCAGGTCCTCCAGGAGGCGGGACATCCGGCTGGTCGCGCCGAGCACGACGGCGGTCGCCTCGGCGCGCTGGGCCCGGTCGGCCTGGTCGTTGCCGAGCACCGCCTCGACGTTCGCCTGCACCACCATGACGGGGTTGCGCAGCTCGTGGGACACGTCCTCGATGAGCCGGCGCTCTGCGCTGAACGCCCGGTCGAGGCGGTCCAGCATCCCGTCGATCGTGTCAGCCAGCGTGCGCAGCTCGTCGTGGGGGCCTGTCGCGCCGATCCGGCGGGACAGGTCGGTGGCGCCGATCTCCTGGGCCGTGCGGGTGATGGCCTCGACCGGCCGCAGGGCGCGTCCCGAGACCCACCAGCCGACGGCGACGCTGAGCAGGAACATCACGACGAGCGCTATCGCCGAGTAGTCCCGCAGGGTCTGCAGCGCCGTGTAGTTCACGGCGTGCTGGACGGTGTCGAGGTCGGCGGCCTGGAACTGCTCGCCGGGCTTGTAGGCGATGCTGCCGTCGGGCTTCTTCTCGAACCGCTTGACCGTGACGGGGTCCAGCGGCGCCGCGACGATGGTCTGCGACAGCGCGAAGTACACCCCCGCGAGGATCAGCGCGGTGATGCCGAAGAGCGTCGCCGAGTAGGTAAGGGCCAGCCGCATGCGCACGGTCCTGGCCCACCCGGGAAGCCTTACCCACCCGGGAAGCCGCAGACGGGTCATGCGGGGACGCCCTCGACGGACGCGGGCAGCTCGCGCAGCCGGTACCCGCGGCCGATGACGGTCTCCAGCGCGGGCTCCTCGCGATCGACCGTCAGCTTGCGCCGCAGCGTGCCGACCGTGACCCGTACCGTCTGCGTGAACGGGTCCGCGTTCTCGTCCCACACGTGCTCGAGCAGCTCCTCCGCCGGCACCACGTAGGCGGGCCGGTTCATCAGGTAGCGCAACACCGCGAACTCCTTGCGGGTCAGCGCCAGCTCCCGCGTGCCGCGCCAGGCGAGCTGCCGGGCGGCGTCGAGCCGGATCGGGCCGTGCACCAGCACCGCCGCCGCCTCTCGTGCCTCGCGGCGCAGCAGCGCGCGGATCCGGGCGGACAGCTCGATGATCGCGAACGGCTTGACCAGGTAGTCGTCGGCCCCCACGTCCAGGCCGGTCACCCGGTCGGTCAGCCGGCCCCGCGCGGTCAGCATGAGGATGCGCGGCGGATCACCCTCGGCCAGCGGGACCTGCCCGGCGCGGACCGCGCGGGTCAGGTCGAAGCCCGTCCCGTCGGGCAGTGTCACGTCCAGCAGCACGACGTCGTAGGGGTTGAGGCCGAGCTTCTCCCGCGCCTCGGCACACGTGCGCGCGTGGTCGACGGCGTAGCCCTCGCGGCGCAGTGCCACCTGCAGGGCACTCACCAGGCCAGCCTCGTCCTCCACGATCAGCAGCCGCACAGCAGCACGGTAACCGCCCGGCGCCGGTCCTGACAGGTCCTGGCAGGACCTGCTTTCGGTCGGCTTTCGCTCCGGTTTCCCGCAGTTTTCTTGAGCGTCGGGTGGAGTCGGTGCCATGGAAGACCACAGACCCGCCACCCAGGACATCCCAGCCGTCGCCAAGCACGCGCCGCTCCGCCCGGCCGCCGCTCTCCTCGAACGCGCCCTGTTCGAGGTCAAACGGGTGATCGTCGGACAGGACCACATGGTCGAACGGATCATGATCGGACTCCTCTCGCGCGGCCACGTGCTGCTCGAAGGCGTCCCCGGCGTCGCCAAGACGCTCGCGGTGCGCACCCTGGCCACCGTGGCCGGGGGTTCCTTCGCCCGCCTGCAGTTCACGCCGGACCTCATGCCGTCCGACATCGTCGGCACCCGGGTCTGGAAGCCCTCGCGGGAGGACTTCGACGTCGAGCTCGGCCCCGTGTTCGCCAACCTCGTCCTCGCCGACGAGATCAACCGTGCCCCCGCAAAGGTACAGTCCGCCCTGCTGGAGGCCATGGCCGAGCGCCAGGTCAGCATCGGCGGGCGCACCTACGCACTGCCCGACCCGTTCCTCGTCCTCGCGACCCAGAACCCGATCGAGAGCGACGGCGTCTACGCCCTGCCGGAGGCCCAGCGCGACCGGTTCCTGCTCAAGGTCGACGTCGACCACGCCGACGAGCTGGAGGAGCTGACGATCGTGCAGCGCATGAGCGCCACTCCCCCGCAGGCCGAACCGCTGCTCGACCCCGCGATGGTCCGCCAGCTCCAGCAGGAGGCCGACCAGGCGTTCGTCCACCACGCCGTCGCGCAGTACGCCGTGGCCGTGGTGATGGCCACCCGCCGGCCCCACCAGTACGGCCTGCACCACCTCGACGGCGTGCTCGAGTACGGGGTCAGCGCCCGCGGCACCCTCGGCCTGATCGCCGCCGGGCGCTCGCTGGCCCTCCTGCGCGGGCGGGACTACGTGCTCCCGTCCGACCTCGTCGACCTGGCGGGCGACGCGCTCGCGCACCGGCTCGTGCTCACGTTCGACGCGGCCGCGGACGGCGTCGACCCCCGCACCGTCATCGACGCGGTCCTGGCCGCCGTCCCACAGCCGCGCGTGGCACCGGCCGAGGAGGAGGTGATCACGCGATGAACGACTCGGCGCGCAGGTTCCGCCGGCTCGAGCTCACCGTCCGACGCCGCGTCGACGGCATGCTGCAGGGCGACGTCGACGGGCACGCCCTCGGCCCCGGCGCAGACCCGGAGGAGCTCGCCCACTACCGGCCGGGCCAGGACGTGCGGCGGATCGACTGGAACGTCACCGCCCGCACCGGGGAGGCGCACCTGTGGCTCACCCGCGCCCAGCACGAGCTGGACACCTGGCTCCTGGTCGACTGCAGCCCCAGCATGGCGTTCGGCACCGCGCTCACCGAGAAGGTCGACGTCGCCGAGCAGGTGGCGGCCGCCGTCGGGCTGCTCACCGCCGCGCCGGGCAACCGGGTGGGCATCGGCCTGCTCGACGCCGCGGGCCTGCGCTGGATCGCGCCCCGGCCGGGGCGCGCCGCCGCCGTCACGCTGGCCAGGCTGCCCGCGGCCGGGCGGCAGGGCAGCCCGCAGGTCCCGCTCTCGGACGCGCTGCGCGGGCTCGGCGCGCGCGCCCGGCGCCGCGGCCTGTGCGTAGTAGTCACCGACCTCGTGGGTCCGGACGGCGGCATCGAGCGCCCCTTCGAGTGGGAGGGACCACTGCGGAAGCTGACCGCCCGGCACGACGTGATAGTCGTCGAGGTCGACGACCCGCGCGAGCAGGAGCTGCCGGACGTCGGCGAGGCGGTCTTCGTCGACCCCGAGACGGGCGTACAGCGCGAGGTGTCGACGTCGGACCCCGAGCTGCGCTTCGCCTACGCCATGGCCGCCGTCCGCCACCGCGACCAGACCGCCGCGGCCGTGCGCGCCTGCCGCGCCGAGCACCTGCGCGTGAGCACCGACCAGGACTGGGCGGCGGTGCTCGCCCGGTTCGTCAAGGACCGTCGGCGCGCCCCCGTACGACGTCCCCGGAGGACACCGTGACCTTCACCAGCCCGCTGATCCTGCTCGCCCTCGTCCCCGTCGCCGCCCTCGCGGTCGCCTACCTGGTGCTGCAGCGACGACGCACCCGCTACGCCGTCCGCTTCGCGACCCTGCCGATGCTCGACCGCGTCGCGCCCGCCCGGCCCCGCTGGCGGCGGCACGTGGCCACGGGCCTGGTCCTCCTCGCGCTCGGCGCGTTCGCCACCGCGGCGGCCGGGCCCCAGATGCAGCTGCGGGTGCCGTACGAGCGGGCGACGGTGATCGTCGCCATCGACGTCTCCGGCTCCATGGAGGCGCAGGACGTACCGCCCGACCGCATGACCGCGGCGAAGCAGGCCGCCGTCCAGTTCGTCCGCGAGCTGCCGCCCACCGTCCAGGTCGGGGTCATCGCGTTCGCCGGCGACGCGGACCTGATCACTCCCGTGACTGCCGACCGCGCGCTCGTCGAGGACTCCATCGACGCCCTCCAGCCCGGGGGCGGCACCGCGATCGGCGAGGCGGTGTTCGCCTCCGCGGCGGAGGTCGTCCGGCAGGCGGCGGCCGACGACGCGGCGTCAGACTCCGGCGCGCCCGCCGAGACGGGCGCGCAGACCAGCGAGCAGAGCGGCGAGCCGGACACCGATCCGATCCCGGCCCGGCTGGTCCTGCTCTCCGACGGCTTCAACACGGCAGGCCGCAGCCCCGCCGACTCCGTGCAGGCGGCGCTCGACGCCGAGATGCCGATCTCCACCATCGCCTACGGCACGCCCGGCGGCACCATCGGCAGCGGACTCCGCACCCAGTCGGTACCGGCCGACGACGAGTCCCTGCGGATGCTCGCGGAGGAGACCGGCGGCCACTTCTACCGCGCCGAGAGCGGCGCCGAGCTCGACCAGGTCTACGAGGACATCGGGTCGGCGATCGGCTGGCGCACTGAGACCACCCTCGTCACCACCCCGCTGGTGCTGCTCGGCCTGGCACTCGCGATCACTGCCACCGCGCTGTCCCTGCGCTGGTTCTCCCGGCTGGTCTGACCCCGTTCGAAGGAGCGTTCCCTTGCAGAACCCCGACCCGCAGCTGAATGGAACTCCGCACGACAGGCTCCCGCACGACGGTCTCCCGCACGGCCTCGGCCGGCCCGCCGGCCCGCGCCACTTCGTCCTCGGCGAGCCCGCTGCGCCGCCGCCACCCGCGCCCGTGCGCGCCGCCCGGCTGATCCCGCCCCTTGCCGCGGCGCCGGCGGACTCGGCGGCGGAGCAGGCGTCACTGAGCCCGCGGCCCAAGCCCGCGCCGCACGGTACGTTCGGCCCGCTCGGCCCGCGACCGGACGGCGAAGCCCCGCCCGACGCCGCACCCCGCCGTCAGCGTCCCCTCCTGACGTTGGCCACCGCGCTGGCGCTGGGCGCGTTGCTCGGCTCGGCCACCACGGGCGTCGTGACCGGGCTGACCGTCGCCCAGCAGGACGCCCCGGCACCCGCCGTCGCGAACCAGGCCGGCGGCACGACGACGGCGAGCGCCGCCGAACGCGTGCTGCCCAGCGTCGTGCAGGTCCGGGCCGGTACGCGCGGCGGGTCGGGCGTGATCATCGACGAGAGCCACGTGGTCACCAACGGGCACGTGGTGGTCGGCGCCGAGACGGTCGAGCTCCTCCTCGGCGACGGTCGTTCGGTCACGGGGCGGGTGCTCGGTGCCGACGAGCGCAACGACATAGCGGTGGTCGAGGCGGACCTCGGCGCCACCCCCGCGGCGGCCCTGGGCAGCAGCGCCGGGCTGCAGATCGGCCAGCCGGTGATCGCGGTCGGGTCGCCGCTCGGGCTGACCGGCAGCGTCACAGCAGGGGTGGTCAGCGCCGTCGACCGCAGCGCCGACGACTTTCCCGGGCCGATGATCCAGACCGACGCGTCCATCAACCAGGGCAACTCCGGCGGGCCCCTGGTCGACCTGCGGGGGCAGGTGGTCGGGATCAACACGGCCATCGCCACCGTCGGCAGCTCGGGGAACATCGGCATCGGCTTCGCCGTGCCGATCGACCGGGCGGCCGACGTCGCCGACAGCATCATCGCCGGGTAGCAGCGCGCGGGCCTGCGGGCCGACGACGGGCGGGAGTTCCTGTCGAACCAGGCACCGACAGTGCCTCCCACGGCCATGCCCGGCGACCTAGCGTGAGAACGCCCGCACACCCATCGGGCAGTCGTCCGGCACCTATCGCGAAGGAACACACTCCGCGGAGGCGATGGCGTTGATCCAGTCGTCGATCGCGGCGACCTTCACGGTGGCCTCGTAGCGGACCTGGAGCTTGTCGAACCGGGTGGCCACCGCGCGGTGGCGTTTGAGTCGGTTGAACATGCACTCCACCGCGTGGCGGGCCTTGTAGTCCTCGTAGTCGACCCTTGGTGGGCGCCCGCGCGCCGAGCCCTTCTTGAGCCGGTTGGCGCAGTGGTCCTTCTTCTCCGGGATCGTCGCGGCGATCCCACGGCGGCGCAGCAGACGCCGGTTGGCCCCCGAGGCGTAGGCCTTGTCCCCACGAACCCTGTCCGGGCGCGTGCGCGGGCGTGGAGTACTACGCCGACGTCGAGGGCGGCGCCTACCTCGAAGACCCCACCCGCGCTGATCCCACGACCGGTCAGGACGCCAAGACCACCGACGCCGACGCCGCAAACCATCGCTGCTGACCTCCTGGACTGGGTCAGCAACCGCTAACCCAATCCGAAACACGCCTGTCAGCGCTGAAGCGGGGTGAACCGTTTCGTCCAGCCCTCGCTTCAGCGGCCACGTAGAGGTCTGACTCCTCCTACTCCAGCAGGTGGTCGAGCGCCCGTTCCATCACCGCGTTGCGTTCGGCGTCGGTCGTGACGCCCTCCAGTCCGAACCCCAGCAGCAGCGAGTGCGGCGTGGAGATCGCGTTGCCGACCGGGAAGCCCGAGGCGTCGGTCCGGGTGAAGGTGTTGACGTTGGGTGCGCTGCCCTCAGGCGGTCCAGCGATCGTCCAGCCGTCCAGGCCGGTCTCGAACGAGGTGCTGGTTCCGTCGGGGAGCGTGATGTCGTCGAGGAAGACGCCGATGCCCTGTACCGCCCAGTCGCTGGCGTAGGCGATGGAGATCTCGACAGTCTCGCCGGCGTACGTCGAGAGGTCGACGCTCCACTCCTGCCAGCCGCCGGAGTTGCCGCTCGCGGCGTTCCAGGCGCCCGTGGTACCGGTCGCGGTGCAGGTTTCGACGCCGTCCCAGGTCTGGTAGTGCGCGAGCTGCGGGTGCAGCGTGACCCACCCCGCGGCGCAGCTGTCGCCGGTCGCTGTCGTCGTGTGCCCGTTGGCGTCCGGCAGTGTCGTCCAGTTGTCCCCGCCAGGCGTGCGCGCCTCCACGAACAGGTGGTCCCATGCCGCCTCGGTGTCGTACGACGTCCAGAACGTCAGCGGCCCACCAGCCGCTGGCACGGCGATCTCGCGCGTGAGCCTCTTGTACGAGACGTCAGCGATCTGCGAGTAAACGTACTGCTCGCCGGTGTGTGGGTCGAACGGCCCGCCCGGCTTGTCGTACCGCGCCGACGGCCAGCTCTCGAACTGCTTGTACTGGTCGACCGGCAGGATGCCGCTGGTGGCAAGGAACGACGACCTCCGCAACGTGTTACCAGCGAAGACGGGATCGTCGAGGCCCCACTCGAGGCCCGTGAACGGATCGTCGACGCCCACCGAGTCGAACGCGGCGCCCTCGTCGTGACCGTCATTGGCCACAGCGACGTACCCACCCAGGTAGTACTGCAGCACGTCGTTGGTGGCGTCGCCACCGAAGAACGAGCCGAACGAGGGCAGGCAGCGCCGCGGGTCCGCGCCCGCCGGAAGCGGGTTGCATGCGATCTCGCCCTTGGGGTCGAACAACTGGTTGCCGACGGCGGCGCTGGTGTACTGCTGGCCGGCGGAGTCGCCTGCAAAGAGCACCTTGCCCCCCTCGTTCAGGTACGAGCGGAACTCCAGCAGCTCGTCGATCGCCAGCCGGTCGACGTTGCCGCCACCGCGCCCGGCGGTGCGGGTCACCAGGTCGTTGCCGGTCTCCCAGATCACCGCGTCGTAGTGGCTGAGCACTCCGAGGGCATCCGGGGCGATCCGCCCGGCGGCGTCGACGTCGTAGACGTCGGCCTCCTGGCCGTTGGCGGCCAGGGCGTCGACGTACTGGTCCGCGAAGTGCGGGCCCGCCGGATCCTGCGCCGGAGAGGCCCCGGTGTAGTCCTCGGCCGCCACCACGAGCGTGCGGTGACCACTCTCGGACACGGCCTGGTAGGTGAACGAGATCACTCCGCTGACCGCCGCCCTCGAACCAGACCTCGACCGAGTCGCCCGGGTCGGTGCCGGTCACGACGCCGCGCATCTGGCGGTAGTAGACCGACGCCGGGTTGTACGACGACCCGCCATCCCACTCCGATGTGGGCGCCGACTGCGTGGCCCCACCGTTGATGCGGTACTTCACGTCGACAGCGCCGAGGCTGCGCTTCGCGATCACCGCGACAGTCTGCGGGTCGCCGTAAGACCTGGCGAAGCTCAGGTGGACTCCCGGATTGCCGCGCTTGTAGGGGTCGTCGCTCTCGATGTAGAACGGCTCGGTCTGGATCCCGGTGACCGTCTTCGGGTCGTCGGGGTCGACCGCCGAACGGGCTACCGAGTGCGCGAACGGGAGGTTGCGCTGGAACTCCGCTTCCACCAGCGCCGGGTCGTCGGGGAACACGAAGCCGCAGCCGTCGCACCCCTCGGACAGCTCCGGTGTCCACGCCAAGGCGCCGGTCACTGCGTGCGCGTAGTCGGTGGTCTCACCGTTGGTGACGTAGAGGACGTCCGAGCTCAGACCCGGGTGGAACTCGTCGATCGCCGGGTCGTCCAGGTTGCCGGACATCGCGTAGTAGATCGGGTCATCCGCTGTCGGGGTGCCGGTCTGCCAGCCCTCGGCGTAGAGCAGCCACTGGCCAGCCGAGTGCCAGTTGACCTGGAACGCGAACCCGATCCGGTCGAGAAGCCCGACCATCGCCTGGGTCTCCGGCTCCGACAGCGGCGCCGGGCCTCGGTAGGTATCGCTGGACTGGATCGAGGACGACCCCTCCTCGTCGTAGCCCCAGTGGTTGGGGAAGTTGCGGTTGGGGTCGACGCCGTCGCCGACCTGGGTCTGCCCGTCTCCGTTGTTGTCGCGGAGGTTCTTCCGCCACAGCCGCTCGTGCTCGAACGTGTACTGGTAGCCGTCGGGGTTGGCCACGAGGACGAACCAGAGCTCGGTT
Organism: uncultured Actinomycetota bacterium; assembly: GCA_963850545.1. Taxonomy (GTDB): domain Bacteria; phylum Actinomycetota; class Actinomycetes; order Actinomycetales; family Cellulomonadaceae; genus Promicromonospora. The sequence continues at coordinate 1,455,252 of CAWKLP010000001.1, forward strand.
GTCTGCAGGAGCTTGCGGATGTCCCGGTCGTTGGCCCGCCAGCGGTCGATGTAGTGGTTCATCAGCCGCCGGTTGACCTCGGTGGAGATCCATTCCCGCGCGTGCTGGGTCGAGCTGTAGAGGGCCGCCGGACGCGCACCGTCCGGTACCTCGCGAGCGCCCTGGGTCAACTTGACCGCGATGATCTCGCGACCCTGTTCGGTGTGGCCGAGGACCTCGAGCTTCACCAGCTGGGGGTTCCTGCGGGCCGCGGCGTAGAGCTGGTCACGGATGCCGCCGGTCTCGTCGAACGAGCGCCAGACGTTGAAGCCATCGGCGGCCTGCTGGGCCGCGAACTGGCGGACGGTCTTGCCACCCTTGACCCGGGTGAGCTCGACGTCGACGCCCCGGGCCTCGAGCCGGTCGGCCTGCCCCTTGGTCAGGACGAGGTCGAGCTCGACCCCGCCCTCGACGAGACGCCGGCCGCTCACGTCGAAGCCCTCCTGGGCGATCGCCGGCATCTCTGACGGAGCGACGGTCGCCGTGTAGGCATCCAACCGATCGGGATCGCGTCCCGCTGCCGTGGGTGTAGCCGCCGCGGTCGTCAGTCCCGCCGCGCACATGGCGGTCACGACCGCAGCCACCAGTGATCCGATGAGCCCGCTGCGCATCCTCTCCACCTCCTTGTAGAGACCCACGCCAATCGTCAGTCTGGCACTGGTGTGCGGCACTGGCAACGAGTAGAACGCGGGTGAGCAGCCCAAAGGGTGAAGTTCCGAAACAGGCCCTAGCACCGCGCGGGTGCGCCCGGCGACTGTCGTCGACGTAGGGTGAGCACCGTGCCGGACTCCCTCCCTGCCCCCGAGCCGTTTGCCCCGCAGACCACCCCAGAGGCGATCGAGGATCTACGCGCGCGGCTGCGCGCGACTCGCTGGCCCGACGCTCCCGAGGACGTCGGATGGTCTCTCGGCACCGACCTCGACTATCTCCGTGAGCTGGTCGCGTACTGGGCGGACGGGTTCGACTGGCCGGCGCAGGAGGCCGCGCTCGCCCGGCTCCCGCGCTTCCGCACCCCGGTCGGCGGGCTCGGGATCCACTTCGTGCACGCCCGGGCCGTCGCACCGGCCGGGCCGGTCCTCCCGCTGGTCCTCTGCCACGGCTGGCCGGACTCGTTCTGGCGGTACTCGAAGGTCGTCTCCCTGCTGACCGACCCGGGCGCGCACGGCGCCGACCCCGCCGACGCGTTCGACGTCGTCGTCCCGGACATGCCGGGCTTCGGGTACTCCGACCGGCCGACCGGGCCACCGCTGAACTCGATAGCCGTCGCCGGGCTGTGGGCCGGGCTCATGAGCGTGCTCGGCTACGAGCAGTTCGGCGCGGCGGGCGGAGACATGGGCAGCCACGTGAGCCGCTATCTCGCGCTCGACCATCCCGACCGCGTCGTCGCCGTCCACCGCACCGACGGCGGACTGCCCATCTTCACCGGGGACCCGGCGACCCTCGCGGCCGAGGAACGGGCCTGGTTCGCCGAGACCGCCACCTGGAGCGCCACCGAGGGCGCCTACGGCGCCGTGCACCGCACCAAGCCCCAGACGCTCGCGGCGGCGCTCAACGACTCCCCCGCCGGCCTCGCCGCGTGGATCGTCGAGAAGCTCCAGGCCTGGAGCGACGGCGACATCGAGGACAGCTACACCAGGGACGAGATCCTCACGCTGCTGTCGATCTACTGGTTCACCGGGACGATCGGCTCGTCCATGCGGATGTACCACGCGAACGCGGCGATCTCCGCCAAGCAGCTCACGCGCCGGGTCGAGGTGCCGTCCGGGTTCTCGCTGTTCCGGGGCGACGTCGTCCGGCCGCCACGGGCCTGGCTCGAGCGCACCGCCAACACCGTGCGCGTGACCGAGCCCGAACGCGGGGGGCATTTCGCCGCGTTCGAGGAGCCCGAGCTCTACGCACGGGAGCTACGGGACTTCTTCCGCCCGTACCGGCAGGCGTAGCCGGGTCACCACCCCAGCGACTGGCCGCGCGGCGACACCGTACGCGGCACACCCCAGGGGTTGTCGTCGCGCAGGGGCGGTGGCAGCAGCTCCTGCGGCGCGTCCTGGAACGCGACCCCGCGCAGGAACCTGCCGATCGCGGCGGTGCCGACCGACGTGCCGTCGGTGGTCGTCGCCGGCCAGGGGCCGCCGTGCTGCATCGCCGGTGTGACCGCTACCCCGGTAGGCCAGCCGCCGAACAGGATCCGCCCCGCGTGCCGGGCCAGCCGGGTGACGAGAGCGCCCCGCGCCGCGCCGGCCTCCCGCTCCCCCAGGTGCAGGGTCAGCGTGAGGTTGCCGGGAAACAGCTCGGCGACGACGTCCGCCAGGTCGGTCCCGCGCGGGTACTCCACGATCACGGAGAACGGCCCGAACACCTCGTCGAGCAGCGCGGCTCCCGCGCGCCGCAGCTCGTCGAGCGGCACGGCGACGAACGTAGGCGTAACCCAGGCCTGCCCCTCGGCGTCGCGCCGGAACCCGCCGGACTGCACGACGCGCACGCCGTCCGCCCCCAGCGCCTCCGCGACCCGGCGCTCGTACCCGTCCGCTATCGACGGGTTGAGCAGCCGGTGCTCGGGCACCTCCGAGGTGGCGGCGACCACGGCGTCGTCGTAGGCCGAACCCTCGGGGACCAGCAGGAAGCCGGGCTTCGTGCAGAGCTGGCCGGCCGAGCCGGACACGCTCGCCACGTAACCGCCCAGCAGCTCCCCCGCCCGCTCGCGCAGCGCCTGCTCCGTGACCAGCACGGGGTTGACGCTGCCCAGCTCGCCGAAGAACGGGATCGGGTCGGGCCGCGCGGCCGCCCGGGCGGCGAGCAGCTGCCCGACCCGCTGGGACCCGGTGAAGGCCGCCGCCCGCACCGCTGGGTGCTCGACCAGGGCGATGCCGGCCTCCTTCGAGGTCACGAGCTGCAGCGTCGAGGACGGCAGCCCCGCCTCGACGAGCGCAGCGGCCACCAGCTCCGCAACCCGCTCGGACAGCCGCGGGTGTCCCGGGTGCGCCTTGACGATCACGGGGCAGCCCGCCGCGAGCGCCGCCGCGGTGTCCCCGCCGGCCACAGAGAACGCGAACGGGAAGTTGCTCGCCGCGAAGTTGAGCACCGGCCCGACCGGCCACAGGGCGCGGCGCAGGTCGGGGCGCGGGCCGAGGACGAAGTCCGGGTCGGCCTCGTCGATGCGGACGTCGAGGTAGGCGCCGTCGGCCACGACGCGGGCGAACAGGCGCAGCTGCACCTGCGTGCGCTTGAGCTCGCCGCGCAGCCGCGCCTCCGCGAGCCCGGTCTCCTCCTGGCGGTGGCCACCAGCTCGTCGGCGTGGTCGCCGAGGGCTGCGGCCGCGCGCCGCAGGGCGTCCGCGCGGACTCCGGGGCGGCCAGGGACAGCTCCGCGAAGGCGTCCGTGGCCCGGCGGGCCACGTCGTCGACGGTGCGGTCAAGGTGCTCGGGCGGCGGTGGCGGTCATGGGTCGGCTCCTCATCAAGTGGCAGGTTCAGGTCAGAAGACGAAACCCGTGGGGAACGGGTCGCTGGGGTCGAGCACGTAGTTGCGCGGTGCCGGTCACCCAGGCGCGGCCGGTGATGGTCGGCACGACGGCGGGCACGCCGGCGACCGTCGGTCTCGGCGACCAGGCGGCCGACGAACCGGCTGCCGATGAACGACTCGTTGACGAAGTCGGTCGTCCGATCGCGAGCTCGCCGCGGGCCCAGAGCTCGGCCATGCGGGCCGACGTCCCCGTGCCGCACGGCGACCGGTCGAACCAGCCCGGCTAGATGGCCATCGCGTGGCGGGAGTGGCGGGCGTCCGAGCCGGGCGCGATGAGCTCGACGTGGTGGCAGTCCTTCGACGCCGTCGAGCTCGCGGGTGCTTCGGCGTCGCCGTCTCGTTGATCGCGTCCATGATCGCGAGCCCGGCGGCGAGCAGGTCCTGCTGACGCGCCCGGTCGAAGGGCAGCTTGAGGTCGTCGAGGTCGACGAGCGCGTAGAAGTTGCCGCCGAACGCCATCGAGTACGGGACGGTGCCGTAGCCGGGCACCTCGACCGTCTCGTCGAGCGCCGTCGACGAAGCTGGGCACGTTCTCGATGGTCACGGAGTCGGCGTGGCCGTCGCTGACGGCCACCTGCGCGACGACGAGCCCGGCGGGCGTGTCCAGCCGGATCTCGGTCACGGGCTCGACGACGTCGACCATGCCCGTCTCGACCAGGACCGTGGCCACGCCGATGGTGCCGTGCCCGCACATGGGCAGGCAGCCGGACACCTCGATGTAGACGACACCCCAGTCGCAGTCGGGCCGCGTGGGCGGCTGCAGGATGGCGCCGCTCATCGCGGCGTGCCCCCGCGGCTCGTTCATCAGGAACAGCCGCAGCTCGTCCAGGTGCTCCATGAAGTACAGCCGCCGGTCGTTCATCGTCGTCGCCCGGGATGACCCCGACCCCGCCGGTCACGACCCGCGTCGGCATGCCCTCGGTGTGCGAGTCGACGGCGGTGATCGTCCTGCTGGTACGCATGCTGCCTCCCTGATGCTCGTCGTCTCCGTTGAGTCGGTCTTGCCCGTCGAAGGTTCGACGGGCGGTCCAGCGCTCAGCGGGTGCGCGAGGCGATGTAGGCGAGCGCCGCCTCCGTGTCTTGGCGGACCTGAGCCTCGTGCTCCGCGGACAGCGGTCCGCGCGGCGGGCGGGTCGGACCACCGTAGCTCTGCCCGGCCATGTCGATCGAGAGCTTGATCGCCTGCACGAACTCGGTCCGCGAGTCCCACCGGAAGACCGGCGACGAGGTGGCGGTAGAGCTCGCGCGCCTCGGCGATCCTGCCCTCGGTGACCAGGGTGTAGATCTCGACGGCCTCGCGCGGGAACGCGTTCGGGTAGCCGGCGAACCAGCCGGTCGCGCCGACCACCAGCGACTCGAAGAGCAGGTCGTCGGCGCCGGCGATGACGTCGAGGTCCGGGCCAGCTCCTTGATCTCCAGCACGCGCCGCACGTCGCCCGAGAACTCCTTGACGGCCACGACGTTCTCGAGCTGGGCGAGCTCGGCCAGGATGCTCGGGCGTCAGGTCGACCTTGGTGTCGATCGGGTTGTTGTAGATCATGATCGGGAGGCCGACCTCGTTGACCCGCGCGTAGTGCTCGATCACCTCGGAGCGGTTCGCGCGGTAGATGGTCGGCGGCAGCAGCAGGACGCCGTCCGCCCCGTCCTCGGCCGCGAGCTCGGCCCACTGCTTGGCCTGGTGCCAGCCGACGCCGTGCACGCCGGCGACGACCAGCCCGCGATCCGCCGACCGTCTCGACGGCGGTCTGGACCACCTTGCGGCGCTCGTCGTCGGTGAGCGACGAGTACTCGCCGAGCGAGCCGTTCGGGCCGACGCCGCGGCAGCCGTTGTCGATGAGGAAGTCGCAGTGCGCGGCGAACCGGTCGTAGTCGACGGCGAGCCCGGCCGGTGCCGACGCGTCCGGCTTGAAGGCGAGGGTGGTGGCGACGACGACGCCGCCGAGGTCGAAGCGCTGGTTCATGTCTGGTCTCCTGTGGGTAACGATGCTGTGGGTTCGGAAGGGGTGGCGGGGCGGGTGGGAACTGCTGCGAGGTCGCCGAGCCGGACCGGGACCACGAGCGGACGGCGGTCGACGCCGGGCGCGGTGCCGCCCGCATCCACCTCGTCGCCGGGCACGTCGTCGCCGAGCAGCTCCTCGACGGTCCGGCCGCACATCCGCGCCTGGCAGGGCCGAGCCCGGCGCGGCTGGTGAGCTTCACGGAGCGGAGTCTCGTGCGATCCGGTGAGCTCGACGTACCTCGCGCAGGCGCCCGTAGGTGGTCTCCTCGCAGCGGCAGACGACGGTGTCGTCGCGCAGCCAGCGCACCCAGCCGCCGCGGACGCCGTGCGCGGCCTCGATGCGGGCCGCGAAGCCGCAGGCCCTGGCCCGGGCTCCGACGGCGACGCGGACGGCGCCCGCCCCGATGTCGCCCCCGGCCGCGGCCGTGCCCGCGACGGCGCCCTCGGCGAGCGCGGCGTCGGCCCCGCCGATGCCCGTGATCTCGCCGGCGGCCCACACGCCCGGGACGGACGTGGCTTGCGCGTCGTCGACGACCACGAACCGGCTCGGCGTGAGCGCGCACCCGGCGGCGACCGCCAGCTCGAGGCGCGGGGTGAAGCCGTGGCTCACGCAGACGGCGTCGGCCTCGACCTGCCGCTCCGTGCCGGCGACCGGCGACCAGCGCTCGTCCAGGCGGGCGATCGTCACCGCCTCGACCTGCCCGTCCCCGTGCGCGGCCACTACCGCCTCGCCCAGCCGCTACGGCACGCGGTGCCGTACCAGCTCGCCGACGTATCCGGCCAGCTCGCCCGCCTTGCCCACCGCGCCGGCCAGCTCCCAGGGCCGGTTCAGCCAGCCGCGCGCGAGCGTGCCGGGCCGGCTCGCCTCGTGCACGCCGACGACGGTGGCGCCGGTCTGCAGCAGCGCGGACGCGACGGGGAGCAGGAAGGGCCCGGCCCCGGCGACGACTACCCGCCGTCCGACAGCTACCCGCTCCCCCTTCGCGAGCGCCTGCGCCGCCCCGGCCGAGTAGACCCCGGGCAGCTGCCAGCCGGGGAACGGGAGGGTCCGGTCGTGGGCGCCGGTGGCCAGCACCAGGGCGTCGGGTTCGAGCGTCAGGACCTCCCGGCCGACGGCGTCGGGCTCCCCCACCAGGACGTTGAGGCGGACGCCGTCGTCCGGCCGTTCGAGCGACCAGACCTGCGCCGACTCCACCACCGTCACGGCCGGGTGCGCCCGCAGGGCGTCGCTCAGCTCGCGATAAGTCCCCCACCTGTGGTGCAGCACGTGCTCGCGCCCGGCCGGCCGCGCGGCGGGCAGGTGCCGCCAGTACTGGCCGCCGAGCCCGTCCGCGGCGTCGAGCAGCGTGACCCGCGCCCCGGCCCCCGCGGCCGCCCGCGCGGCGGCGAGCCCCGCCGGGCCCGCGCCGACGACGACGACGTGCCGCATCCCCGTGCTCACGACGTCACCTCTGGCAGCGACACGCCCGGCAACGACATGTCCGACGGCGCCGCGCCCTGGTCGGCCACGACGTCGCCGTCCTGCGCCCGGCGCAGGCAGGCCCGCACGTCGCGGCAGGCCGTTTACCTCGACGAGGCAGTCGAAGCACACGCCGATCCCGCAGAAGACTCCCCGCGGGGCGCCGCCCTCGCGAGTGGTGCGCCACTGGCGCCGTCCGGCGCCCAGCAGGACGCCGGCGATCGTCTGCCCGGCCGTCCCGGTGACGGGCTCGCCGTCGACCCAGATGGTCAGCGGGCGGTCGGGACCGGGCTCGATCGGGTCTTGCTCCACCGCGATGCGGCGCGACGTCATGCCCGTGCCTCCCCGTGAGCGGCCCTCGACGCGAGGTCCAGATCCAGTAGCGTCGGCCGGTCGACGGCGTACGGGCGCGGGTCCACGGTCGCCTCCAGCCCCAGCATCCCGGCGGCGAGCAGGTCCCCGGTCGCCGGAGCCAGCCCGACGCCCGCACCCTCGTGACCGGTCGCGAACCACAGCCCGGGAAAGGCCGGGTCGGGGCCGATCACGGGCAGGTGGTCGGGCATGTACGGCCGGAAGCCGAGGTAGGAGCGCATGACGTTCGTCCGCGCCAGGAACGGGAACACGGCCACGGCCCGCCGCGCCATCTGGGCGAGCACGTTGATGCTCAGGCGGTCGTCGAACCCCACCTGCTCCCGGCTCGACCCGATCAGCACGGTCCCGCCCCGCGTCGACTCGACAACGGTGGACGTCTGCAGCTCGGCGCCCGCGGACTGGGTGGCCGCGAAGTAGTCGCCGTCGTAGACCTTGTGCCGGATGCGCTGCCGCATCGGGGTGGTGACGAGCACCATCCCGCGGCGCGGGCGCACCGCGATCCGGGAACCGAGCCGCCCCGCGACCTCCGCCGACCAGGGGCCTGCCGCCACGACCACGGCGCCGGCGGGAAGCTCACCCTGCGTGGTGGCGACGCCGGTCAGGCGGCCGTCGCCGCCCAGCAGCGGACCGGTCACCTCCACACCCGTGCGGACGACGGCGCCGGCCCGGCGCGCGGAGGCGAGCAGCGCCTCGGCGGCCGCGACCGGCTGCACCTGAGCGTCCTGCGGGTAGTGGACCCCGCCCAGGACGCCGGTTGCCAGGTCGGGCTCGAGCTCGCGCGCCCGCTCGGCGGTGGCCTCGACCGCCTCGACGCCGGCCGACCGCTGCGTGCCGGAGAACCGGCGCAGCCCGTCCAGACCGTCCTCGGAGGCCACCACCACCAGGCCGCCCTTGGCGTCGTACTCGATCGACGGGAACCGCGGCCCGAGCTCGTCCGCGAGCTCGTCGGCAAGAGAGGCCCACCGGCGCAGCGACTCCTTGGCGAGCTCCAGCTCCGGCCCCGGGCCCTTGTCGGAGACGAGCACGTTGCCCTCACCGTGGGCGCTGGTCCCTGTGGCGGCCGCCCCGCGGTCGAGCACCACTACACCGGCCCCCGCCCGAGCGAGGGCCCGCGCGCACGCGGCGCCCACGATCCCGGCGCCGACGATCACGACGTCCGCTACCACATCCACCCCCTCGATCGTCCGGTCCCGGTCCTGGCTCGCGCCGGACCGCTCAGTCCTCGGGCTTGCCGGCCCACGTGCCCAGCGAGTGCCCGATGTGCCGCTCCATGAGCGCCTTCGCGCCGGGGCCGTCGCCGGCCGCGAGCAGGTCGAGCAGCTCGTGGTGCTCCTGCGCCGAGCTGGCCAGCGTGTCGTTCGCGACCATCGTCGACAGCCCGAGCAGACGCGCCCGGTCCCGCAGGTCGGCCACGATCTCGCTGGCCACGGGGTTACCCAGCAGGCCCATCAGCCGCAGGTGGAACGCCTGGTCCGCCTGCAGGTAGCCGATCAGGTCCCCGGTGCGGGCGCCCTCGACGATCTCGTCGGCGAGCGCCCGGAACTCCTGCAGCTGCCCGACGGGGAACGACTTGGCCAGCCGTTCCATCCAGACGGGCTCGATCACCAGCCGGACGGCGGCGACGTGCCGCAGGGTCTGGTCGCTCACGCGCGTGACGCGGAAGCCCTTGTTCCGTACCGCCTCCAGGAATCCCCGCCGCTCCAGGTCCAGCACCGCCTCCCGCACGGGTGTCGCGGACACGTCGAACCGTGCGGCCAGCGTCGGCACCGAGACCAACTCGCCGGGCTCCAGCTCGCCGGCGACTATCGCCGCCACGAGGGCGCGGTGAACCTGCGCGCGCAGGCTCGAGACCGGCGGGAGACGACGGACCGACGGGGTCGGTGATGCTGCGCTCATGGTGCACTCCTGGGTGGTCAGGCAACGCTAGTAGAATATTACACGGGACGGGAATCCCATCGTCAATGCGCCTGAGGGTACCTGAGCGAGGCCGCCGACGCCGGGGCGCGAGAGCCCAAAAGTGGCCTGATGCCGCCGAAACTTGACGTTTACATTCACCCCATCGACACCGCTGTTCTCGATCAGTAACATATCACGCATCACATACCGATGGCGGGGGCGGGTCGACGGCGACTGCGGCCGCGCCGGGGCCAGACCCGTACGACCCCCCGACGCACCCCGCGTCACCGACCGAGAGGCAACATCGTGAAGCACCAACCTCTTGTGACAGCAGCCATCGCTGTCGCCACGACACTCGCGCTCGCCGCCTGCGGCGGTGCCCAGGACGACTCCTCCGGCGGCGGCGGGTTCACCGCCGAGCCCGCCGAGGGAGGCACCGTCCAGGTGCTGCAGAACGCCGCCTTCTCCTACCTCGACCCGGCACGCGGCTGGGACGGCGGGGTGAACAACTTCTACCGGCTGGTCTACCGCCAGCTCACGACGTCCGCACCCGGCTCGTCGGAGGACCCGAACGAGATCGTCCCGGACCTCGCCGAGAACCTCGGCGAGGTGTCCGACGACGGCCTGACCTGGACCTACCAGCTCAAGGAAGGGCTGAAGTTCGACAACGGCGACCCGATCACCTCCGCCGAGGTCAAGTTCGGCATCTCCCGCGCGTGGGACCCCGAGATCGGCATCGGGTCGCCCTACCTCAAGCAGGTCATCGACGCCCCGGAGGGCTACGAGGGGCCGTACAGGACGGGCGACCTGCCGACGATCGAGACGCCCGACGAGAAGACGATCGTCTTCCATCTCATCGAGCCGTTCCCCGAGTTCGACGCCGTGCTCTCCCAGGTGAACGCGACCCCGTTCCCCGAGGGCTCCGGCGCGGGCGGCGAGTTCATCAACAAGATCATCGCCTCGGGTCCGTACAAGCTGGCCGATTACGTACCCGGCAGCACCATCAAGCTCGAGCGCAACGAGAACTGGGACCGCGAGACCGACGACGTGCGGGCCGCCAAGCCGGACGGCTGGGAGTTCACCATCGGCCTCGACCCGGCCACGATCGACGAGCGCCTCATCGCCGGCCAGGGGGCGGACGTCAACGCGATCTCCGGCATCATCCAGCCGGCCACGCTCCCCCGCCTTCAGACGCCGCAGCTCCAGGAACGCGTCCTGGAGTTCCCCGGCATCTGCACCACCTACATGGGCCTCAACACCACGAAGAAGCCGCTCGACGACGTCCGCGTGCGGCAGGCGATCAGCTACGCGATCGACCGCACGACCATCGTGAACGCGAGCGGCGGCACGCAGCTCGGCGCCCCGTCCACGACGATCCTCCCGCCGTCGGTAGCGGGCCACAAGGACTTCGACCTGTACCCGTCGCCGGACGGCACCGGCGACGTCGAGGCCGCCAAGAAGCTGCTCGACGAGGCCGGCCTGGCCGACGGGTTCACCCTCACGCTCGACATCCGCTCGCAGGAGTCCATGCAGGCCCAGGGCGAGGCGGTCCAGCAGGCGCTCGAGCGGGTCGGGATCACCGTCGAGCTCAACCTGATCGACACCTCCACCTACTACGAGACCATCGGCACCCCCTCGCAGCAGCACGACGCCGCCATCACCGGCTGGTGCCCCGACTGGGCGTCGTCGGCGGCGACCTTCATCCCGCCGCTGTTCGACGGCCGCAACATCTACGAGAAGGGCAACGGCAACCTCGCCCAGATCAACGACCCGGACATCAACGCCCGGATCGACGAGATCAAGGCCATGACGGACATCGACGCGGCGAACGTGAAGTGGGGTGACCTCGACGAGGAGATCCTCGAGCTGGCTCCGGTCGTCCCGCTCATGGTCGCCAAGACCGTCCTGCTGCCGGGCGAGAACGTGGTCGGGCTGTACTCCTCGGCGAACGCCGCGACCGGCGGCATCGACTACGTCGGCGTCGGTCTCAAGGACCCTGAGAAGGGCTGATCCATGACGTCCTCCCCGACTGACCTCACGGCTGTGAAGACCGTGGCGGCCGGGACCGGCGACACCGCGGAGGCGCCGGCGGCCGTCGAGGCCGCCGGCGCCCTCCGGTCGGGTGCCGGCGGGACCTGGCAGGCACTGCGCCGCGACGCCGGCGCGATGCTCGGCCTCGGCTACATCGTCCTCGTCACGCTCGTCGCGATCCTCGCGCCCGTGCTCACCTCGATCAGCGGGTGGACGCCGTACGAGTTCGACCAGACGGCGATCGACCCCAACCTCGGCGGCATGCCGATCGGCCCGTGGGGCGGCGTCAGCGCCGAGCACTGGTTCGGCGTCGAGCCCGGCAGCGGCCGCGACATCTTCGCCCGCATCGTCTACGGCGCGCGGGTGTCCATGAGCATCGCGCTGTCCGCCACCGCTCTGACGACGGTGCTGGGCGTGTCGCTCGGGCTCGTGGCGGGCTACTTCGGCGGACGGGTGGACCTCGTCATCTCGCGGGTCATGGACTTCCTCATGGCCTTCCCAGCGCTCATCTTCATGATCGCCGTGCTCTCCGCCCTGCCGGCGAGCAACCGGTCGGCGCTCCTGGTCGTCGTGATCTCGGTCTTCGGGTGGCCCTACCTGGCGCGCATCGTCCGCGGGCAGACCATGTCGCTCGCGCAGCGGGAGTTCGTCGAGGCGGCCCGGGCGGCCGGGGCCGGCGGCACCCGCATCGTCTTCCGCGAGATCCTGCCCAACCTGCGCTCGACCATCATCGTGATGTCGACGCTGGCGGTGCCCGGCTACATCGGCACCGAGGCCGGGCTGTCGTTCCTCGGCGTCGGCGTCGTCCCGCCCGCACCCAGCTGGGGCCAGATGATCGCCGCGTCCGTGAAGTGGTACGCCGTCGACCCCGCGTACTTCGTCTTCCCCGGCACGTGCCTGTTCCTGCTCGTGCTCTCGTTCACCGTGCTCGGTGACCGCCTGCGCACCGTCGTCGACGCCCAGGAGGGTCGCTGATGCCCCGGTTCCTGTTCACCCGCGTCGCGTCGGGCCTCGGCGTGCTGCTGCTGGTGTGCCTGTTCACGTATCTGATCTTCTTCGCGCTCTCGCCGGACCCCGCCGTGCAGATCTGCGGCAAGAACTGCACGCCCGAGGTGATCGACCAGATCCGCGGGAACCTCGGGCTGGACCAGCCGTTCTGGACCCAGTTCTTCCAGTTCGTCGTCGGGATCTTCGCGGGCCGCACGTACGGCGAGGGCGCAGGTGCGGTCGACTGCGCGATGCCCTGCCTCGGCTACTCGTTCCAGTCCAGCCAGGCGGTGTGGGACATGATCGTGCAGCGGCTCCCGGTCTCCGCGACCGTAGCCGTGGGCGCCGCCGTCTTGTGGCTGCTCGCCGGCCTGGCCGGCGGCCTGCTCAGCGCGGTCAAGGAGGGCACGTTCCTCGACCGGTTCATCACCGGCCTGACGCTGACGAGCATGTCGATCCCCAACTACGTGCTCGCCCTCGTGCTCCAGTACGTGCTGGTCGTCAGGCTCCAGTGGCTCCCCTTCCCCCAGGCGGTCCCGTTCGCGGACGACCCGGTGCAGTGGTTCCTCAACTTCGTCATGCCGTGGACAGTGCTCGCGATCGGGTACGCGGCCGCCTACACGAGGCTCACCCGTGCCAACGTGCTCGACGTCCTGCGCGAGAACTACGTGCGGACGGCCTTCGCGAAGGGCCTGCCGCCGTCCCTCGTCTGGCGGCGGCACGCGCTGCGGCCGGCCCTGACGCCGGTCGTGACGATCTTCGGCATGGATTTCGCCGGCCTGCTCGGCGGGGCGCTCATCACCGAGACGGTCTTCGGGATCAACGGCGTCGGCAAGATGGCCGCCGACTCGATCGCCCGCAACGACCAGCCGGTGATCATGGGCGTCACCCTGCTCGCGGGATTCCTCGTGGTCGTCGGCAACATAGTGGTCGACGTCGTCTATACCGCCATCGACCCGAGGGTGCGGGTGAACGCATGAGCGCGACAACGTCCGACGCGCTGCTCGAGGTGCGCGACCTCACGGTCACCTTCCAGACGCCGCGGGGCCCGCTCGACGCCGTCCGGTCGCTCGACCTGGACCTCGAGCCCGGCGGGGCGCTCGGCATCGTCGGCGAGTCCGGCTCGGGCAAGTCGATGACCAGCCTGGCGATCATGGGCCTGCAGCCCCGGGCCGCGAAGCGCACGGGCAGCGTGCGCCTGCGGGGGCAGGAGCTCGTCGGCATGTCCGAGCCCGAGTTGCGCCGCGTGCGCGGCGACCGCGTAGCCATGGTCTTCCAGGACCCGCTGTCGTCCCTGAACCCCTACTACACGGTCGGGCTCCAGATCGAGGAGGCGTACCGCGCCCACCGGCCCGGCGTGACTCGCCGGGAGGCGCGCCGGGCAGCGGTCGAGGCGCTGGAGCGGGTGCACATCCGCGACGCGGCGCAGCGGGTGAATCACTATCCGCACCAGTTCTCCGGCGGCATGCGCCAGCGCGTCATGATCGCCATGGCGCTGAGCACCGAGCCCGAGCTGCTGATCGCCGACGAGCCGACCACCGCGCTCGACGTGACGGTGCAGGCACAGATCCTCGACCTGCTGCAGGAGATCCGGCGTGAGACCGGCACCGGGCTCGTCCTGATCACGCACGACCTGGCGGTGGTCAGCGAGATCACCGACCACATAGTCGTCATGAAGGACGGCGTGTGCGTCGAGCGGGGTGCGGTCGAGCAGATCTTCACCCGGCCGCAGCATCCGTACACCCAGGCGCTGCTCGACGCCGTCCCCCGCATCGACGACGAGATCGGCGACCTGCGGGCGGTGGCCCCCGCCGTCGTCCCCACGAATGGAGGTCCCGCATGAGCGAGCCGCTCCTGAGAGCCACGAACCTCGTCAAGGAGTTCCCGATCATGGGCACGGGCGGCCTGCTGCGCCGTCCGGCCACGTTCCGGGCCGTGGACGACGTGAGCTTCGAGATCCGCGCGGGCGAGACGCTCGCCCTGGTGGGCGAGTCCGGCTCGGGCAAGTCGACGACGGCGCGGCTCGCCGCGCGCCTGCTGGACGTCACCTCGGGCGCGGTCGAGCTCGACGGCGAGGACGTCACCGGGCTGGGGCGCTCCGAGCTGCGCAGGTTCCGCAGCGAGGTGCAGGTCGTCTTCCAGGACCCGTTCTCCTCGCTCAACCCGCGACACACCGTGGAGCGGATAGTCACCGCTCCCCTGACCTACCAGCAGCGGAGCATCCCGGGCGGCGCCCGCGCGTTCACGCGCTCGCTCATGGAGCGGGTCGGGCTGGACCCGGACCACTCGCAGAAGTACCCGGCGCAGTTCTCCGGCGGGCAGGCGCAGCGCATCGGGATCGCCCGCGCGCTGGCGGTCGGGCCGCGCGTCGTCGTGTGCGACGAGGCGGTCTCCGCCCTCGACGTGTCGGTCCAGGCGCAGGTGATCAACCTGCTGCGCGACCTGCAGCGCGAGGAGGGTCTGACGTACCTGTTCATCGCGCACGACCTGGCGGTGGTGCGGCAGATCGCCACCCGGGTCGCCGTGATGACGCAGGGACAGATCGTCGAGGAGGGCGACCGCGACAGCGTCTTCGGAACGCCCCGGCACGAGTACACCCGCAAGCTGCTCGACGCCGTGCCGCGCATCCGCCTCGAGTGGGAACGGGAACGACGGCGCAACGCCGGCCGGACCGCTGGGGCCCCGGTATGAGCGCCGTCACGGAACCCAGCCCCTGGACCACGTACCTGCTGCCGGGCATCGGCGTCCGCGAGCGCCGGATCGCGGTGCCGCTGGACCGCTCTGGCCGGCGGCCGGGCGAGGTGGAGCTGCTCGTCCGCGAGCTGGTCGACCCGACCCGGGACGACGACGCCCTGCCGCTGCTGGTGTACCTGCAGGGCGGCCCGGGCGGCGCGAACCCCCGGCCGTTGCGCCGGGACGGCTGGCTGGACGTGGCGCTGCGCGACTACCGCGTGGTGCTGGTCGACCAGCGCGGCACGGGCGGCAGCACCCCGCTGGACGGCGAGGTCCTGGCGGGGCTCGGCGCCCGCGAGGGTGCCGACCTCCTGGCGTGCTTCCGGGCCGACTCGCTGGTGGCGGACCTCGAGGACGTGCGCGCCCGGATCTACGGCGGGCGGCGGTGGACGACGCTCGCGCAGAGCTTCGGCGGCTGGATCACGCTCACCTACCTGTCCGTGGCGCCCGAGGCGCTCCGGGCCTGCTACATCGCCGGTGGCGTGCCGGGTACGCCACCGGACGCCGCGGAGGTCTACCGCAGGACGTTCGGCCGGGTCGCCGGCCGCACCGCCGAGTACTACCGGCGTTACCCGGCCGACGTCGAGGCGGTGGCCGCGATCGCGGACCGGCTCGCCGAGGGCGACGTCCTGCTGCCCGACGGCGACGTGCTGACCGTCCGCCGGTTCCAGTCCATGGGGATCGACCTGGGCATGAAGCCGGGCACCGAGCGGATGCACTGGTTCGTCGAGAAGGCGTTTGCGCGGGCCGGCCGGCTGTCCGCCGGGTTCCTGCAGGAGGCGATGGTGCGCACGTCGCAGGCGGACGGGCCGCTGTTCTGGACGCTGCAGGAGTCGATCTACGGCCACGGCGCCAACGGCCCGACGGGGTGGGCGGCGCAGGCGGAGCGCGACCGCCGTCCGGAGTTCGACCCGGCCCGTCGGCCGCTGCTGTTCACCGGCGAGATGGCGTTCCCCTGGATGTTCGAGGAGGTGCGGCTCCTGCGGCCGTTCGCGGGCGCCGTGCACGAGCTGGCGGCGCGCCAGGAGTGGCCGCCGCTGTACGACCTGGACCGCCTGGCCGCCAACGAGGTGCCGGTCGCCGCGGTGGTCTACCACGACGACATGTTCGTCGACTCCGGGCTGCAGCTCGACACGCTCTCGCGGGTCGGGTCGGCGCAGGCGTGGGTCACCAACGAGTACGAGCACGACGGGATCGGCGACGGGCGCGTGCTGGAGCGCCTCCGTGAGCTGGTCCGCGACCGAGGAGGAGAGATCCGATGAGCACAAGCCCGCACACCACCCCTGAGCGTCCCCCTTACGCGGGGACGCGTGCGCCCCGGCTGGTCGAGAGCGACGCGTTCAACGCCCACATGTCCCGCGGATGGGGCGCGCCCGACGTCGTCGTGCCGGTGACACCCGGCGCACCCGCCGCCGCGGCCGCGCACCGCCGTCGGCTGTCGACAAGGATCGGTGCCGTCGACGCCGTGGTGAGCGCGGGGCGCGCCGCCCTGCGCAACGGCGACGTCCAGTACGGGTTCCGCGCGGACAGCGACTTCGTATGGCTCACCGGGGTGCAGGCCGAGGACGGCGTCCTCGTGCTCCGGGCGAGCGACGGCGGTCACGACGCGACGCTGTACCTGCCGCCGCCGGCCAAGCCGGGCGACAGCGCGTTCTTCGGGAACGCGGTGTACGGCGAGCTGTGGGTCGGGCCGTCCCCCGACCTGGGCGACTGGGCGGAGGCGTTCGACGTCGCCGTGGAGCCGCTGTCCGCGCTCGACGGCGTGCTCGACACGCTGGGCGGGGCGCTGGCCGCGCCGTCGGTCGACGACGCGGTGGTGCGCCGGTTCGGCCTGAAGCCGTCGGAGGACCTCGCGCGGGCGCTGTCGGACCTGCGCATGATCAAGGACGACTGGGAGATCGCCCAGCTGCGCGAGGCCGTCGACCACACGGTGATCGGGTTCGAGGCGGTAGTCGGGGAGCTGCCGCGCGCGATAGGCGGGCTGGGCGAGCGCTGGCTGCAGGGCACGTTCGACCGGCACGCCCGCGCCTTCGGCAACGGGCCGGGGTACTCGACCATCGTCGGCTCCGGGCCGCACGCGCCGACCCTGCACTGGGTGCGGTGCGACGGCCCGGTACTGCCCGACATGCCGCTGCTGCTCGACATGGGCGTCGAGGCGAGCTCTCTGTACACGGCAGACGTGACGCGCACGATCCCGCCGTCGGGCACCTTCAGCGCGGTGCAGCGCCAGGTGCACGACCTCGTCGAGAAGGCACACCGCGCCGGCATGGCGCAGATCCGCCCGGGCGTCGAGTACCTCGACTTCCACTTCGCGTCGATGGAGGTCATCGCGCAGGGGCTGCACGACTGGGGGCTCCTGGACGTCTCGGTCGACGAGGCGCTGTCGCCCGGGGGCCAGCAGCACCGCCGCTGGCTGGTGTGCGGCATCGGTCACCACCTGGGCCTGGACGTGCACGACTGCGCCCACTCGGACTACCCGACCTACCAGGCGGCGCCCCTGGCGCCCGGCGTGGTGATGACCGTGGAGCCCGGCCTCTACTTCCACGCCCACGACGAGACCGTGCCGCCCGAGCTGCGCGGCATCGGGGCGCGGCTGGAGGACGACTTGCTGGTGACCGACGACGGCGCCGAGGTGCTCTCGGACGCGCTGCCGATCGACGCCGCCGGCATCGAGCGCTGGACCAGGGAGCGGATCGGTGACGCTCGGTGATGACTGACGCCGTCGCCGTACCGTTCCCGCTCGCCGCCGTCGAGCTGCACGACGGGATCTTCACCCGGGCCCGGGACCAGATGCTGCACCTGGCGCGCGCCTACCCGGTCGACCGGTTGCTCGCCGTGTTCCGCGCGAACGCCGGCCTGGACACGCGCGGTGCCCTGGCGCCCGGCGGCTGGGAGGACTTCGGCCACCCGGACGAGGACGCCTGGGGTCCCGACGACTACCCCGGCCGCGGGGCCGCCCCCACGGCCAACCTGCTGCGCGGCCACTACGCGGGCCACTTCCTGTCCATGCTGGCCATGGCCTACGCCGGCACGGGCGACGCCGCCCTGCGGGCCAAGGTCGACTACCTGGTCGAGGGGCTGCGGGAGGTCCAGGAGACGCTGGCGGCGTCGGGCCGCTACAGCCATCCCGGGTTCCTGGCGGCGTACGGCGAGTGGCAGTTCTCCCGCCTGGAGGGCCTCGCCCCGTACGGCGAGATCTGGGCGCCGTACTACACGTGCCACAAGATCATGGCGGGGCTGCTCGACGCGCACCGGCACGCGGGGTCGCAGGCCGCGCTGGAGGTCGCCGCGGAGATGGGGCGCTGGGTGCACGACCGACTGTCCGCCCTGCCCGCTGACCAGCGCAAGGACATGTGGTCCCTGTACATCGCGGGCGAGACCGGTGGCATGAACGAGGTGCTGTGCGACCTCGCCGTGCTGACCGGCGACAAGTCGTTCGTCGAGACCGCGCGGCTGTTCGACCTGGGCTCGCTGCTCGACGCCGCGGCGTCGGGCCGGGACCAGCTCGACGGCATGCACGCCAACCAGCACGCCGCGACCCTCCTGGGCTACCTCGCGCTGCACGACCTGACGGGCGAGACGTCGTACCTGGACGTCGTGAGCAACATCTGGGACATGCTCGTGCCCGGCCGCACCTTCGCCCACGGCGGCTCCGGCGAGAACGAGCTGTGGGGGCCGCCGGGCGCCGTCGCGGGCGACATCGGCACCCGGAACGCCGAGACGTGCGTGACCTACAACCTGCTCAAGATCGCGCGCGCCCTGTTCGAGCGCACGGGCGACGCGCGCTACGCCGATTATTACGAGCGGGCCGTCACCAACCACATCCTGGGGTCGCGGCGCGACGTCACCTCGGACGACTCCCCCGAGGTGACATACATGTTCCCCGTCCACCCGGGGGCGCTGCGCGAGTACGACAACGTCGGCACCTGCTGCGGCGGCACCGGGCTCGAGAACCACGTCAAGTACCAGGACTCCGTCTACTTCCGGTCCCGCCGGGGCGCCGGGCGCACGGTCTGGGTCAACCTCTACGTGGCCTCGACCCTGCGCTGGGCCGAGGAGGACGTCCGCCTCGTCCAGGAGACTTCCTACCCCCTGGAGGGTACGAGCAGGATCCGGGTCGACGCCGTCGGCGAGCTCGAGCTCCGGCTGCGGGTGCCCGGCTGGGCCGCCGGCTCTGGTGCGTCCACGGCGGCCTTCACCGTGACCGTCGACGGCGAGGCGCAGGCCCTGCACGCGGTCCCGGGGCACTACGTCTCGGTACGGCGTGACTGGCGCCCGGGCACGGTGGTCGAGATCAGCATGCCGCTGACGCTGCGCGAGGTCCCGGCGCCCGACGACACGTCGGTGGTCAGCCTGGAGCTCGGGCCGACCGTCCTGCTGGCCCGCAGTGCCGCCACCACCTGGCTGCCGATCGCCGCCGCGACCTGGCGGCGCCTCGACGGGACGCTCGACGCCCCGCTGACCCGGGCCGACGGCGGCACGTGGCGGCTCGGGGATCTGGGCCTGGAGCCGGCGTGGTCCGGGTCCGACGCGCGGTACCACATGTACCTGCGCCGGGCGGATGCGCGGATCGCGTTCGCTGGGACGGGCACCGGGCCGGACGCCAGGCGGGGCGGGTTCTGGGGCCGACGTTGGAGCCGATGCTGGGGCCGACTGCGACTCCGACTCCGACTCCGGCGTGCCGAACCCCGCACGCGAGGACGGCCGCACGTTCCTCGACGTCCTGTGGTCCGACGGCGGCTTCGCCTCCGGGGCCGAGTTCCTCCGGACGGTGCTGAGCACGACGCACGAGTTCGTGGACCTCGGGCTGCTGAGCGCCGACGAGGCACGCCGAGTGCTGGTGGCGGCCGCGCGTTCCGGCGTCGGCCGGGAGACGAACGGTGCCGACAGCGGTGCGGACGGTGCGGACAGCGCCGCGAGCGCGGCCGCACGCGCGGCCGAGGCCGCGCTCCTGTCCAGGGCGCCCACCGCCGCCCACGCCGGGTCCGCGCCGCGCGTCGAGATCGTCCCGGCCACGGCGCCCAGCGTCACCGGCTGGTACCACCAGCCGGCCGAGCTCACCGTCTCCACCCGGGCCGACGCCGGTGAGCCCACCGTCGAGATCCGGGTCGGCGACGCGCCATGGGCCCCAGCCGGACCGGCGCCGCTCGTGCTGGGCGACGGCGTGCACACCGTCACCGCCCGCGCCGTCGACGACGCCGGCCGTGAGCGCCGCATCGTCCGCGAGGTGAGCGTCGACACAGGACCACCCCGGACCACGGTCACGGCCCGCCGCCTGGGCCCGCGCGGCGTCGAGATCAACCTCACGGCCGTCGACGACGTCTCCGGCGTGGACAGCATCCGGTGGAAGGGACCGGACACGTTCTGGGCGACGTTCCGCGAACCGTTCACCCGGGCGCTCGCCGACGGGCCTCAGATCATCGAGTTCACCGCGACCGACCGCGCGGGCAACGAGGAGCCCGTGCGGACCCTCGTCCTACCGCCCGCCGACTGACTCCCGGCGTGTTCGCTGGGCAGCATCCGGGTCACCGTGCGGCCATAGCCCCGCGTCAGACGTGCGGGTCACCTGGGTGACCTGCACGTCTGACACACCGCTCAGGTTGCCGAGCTCGCCAGCTGGTCGAAGGCCTCCACGGCCCTGGCCGCCTCGGCCGCGACCTCCGGGTCGGTGTCCGTTTCCATGCCCGCGAGGATGTCCCGGAAGACCGGCCACTCCGTGTAGACCATGGCCCAGATAGCGGCCATGCGGACCTGCGCGTCCGTATGCCCGATGGACTCCTTGACCCGCATGACCACTTCGTCGTGGGCCTCCTTCGGCGCCCCGGCGCCCAGGCGCAGCAGGGCCTTCGCCCACCCAGCCGGGTAGACGTTCACATCGAACTCGTTCAGCAGCTCGTCCAGTGTCCAGAGCGGCAATGCGGCGGCGATGCGGTCAGCCACCTGTTCGGCGATTGACGGGTCGTCGTGCAGAGCCACCAGGTAGAAGGCATCCACCACCTCGTCGACGATGTAGTGGACGGTCCCGCCGTCCGCGGTGTCCCAGCGCACCTCGTAGAAGATGCCGCGCTCCGGGTCGGCGTCGATCTGCCCGACGTACTCCCACCCGCTGTCGTCGGCCAGGGCTCTGACCTCGGCCGGCTCGAACGAGGGTCGCAGCACGAGGTTTCGGCTCGCATGGCGGGGTGCTGGCATAGCGTTTTCCTCTCGCGGGGGACGGCGTCCGGATGACGACGTGCCGGGCCGGAAGCGGCCGACCCTATCGGTGGTCGCCCGGTTCACGGATTCTGCTGCCGATGCCAGCCGGCGCACCCGGGAGAGGGGTTCTTACGCGGTTGGCAGAAGGGCGGGCGGGTGTCAGTTGGTCCGGCTAAAGTCGAACACGTGTCCGCAGGAATGGAACGGATCCATAGACTTTACGACCTGAGGGAGCCTGCCGGTATGCGCGAAGAACAGCTCGACGACCGCATGGGCAGCGAGCCCGTGGCCGGCGCGTACCCGGACGACGGATTCCCGGACGACGGGTTCGTGGAGGAGGGGTTCGTGGAGGAGGGCGGTCCGGGTGAGGCGTTCGTGCGTGACGGGATGCTGGTGGTCCCGGGCGGCGTGGTGCCCACGGTGCCGGCCGATGGGATGCCGGACTGGCCGCCGGATGTGATCCCGGTGGCGTTGTGGCCCGAGACCACGCTGCGGGACGCCCTCGCGCTGGGTGTGCCCGGCGCGGGACTGGCGCGGGTGGTCGCCGAGACCACCGATCCGGATGCCGGCCTGCTGGCCGACCTGTCCGATGATGCGCTGGGTGATCTGGTGGTCGCGTCCGGTCGGTTGCAGTCCTGGGCGGCCGGTCTGCAGGCCCGGGTCGTGGCCGAACGCGCCGCGAGGGAGACGAACCCGCTGGCCCTGAGGCGCCCGGGACAGACCCGCGCCCAGAACCTCCAACCCCTGTGCCGCAAACACCACCTCCTGAAAACCCACGCCGGCTGGGGAGCCGTCCGCGACCCCGCCACCGGGACCACAACCTGGACCACCCCCACCGGCCGCACCCACACCCGACCACCAACCGTGCTCGACACCCACATCGACCTCGACCAGATCGACCCCGACACCAGCTACCACCTCACCCAACAAGCCCTCACCGGCCAACACCTGCCACGCCCCTACACCACCACCGAACCAGGAGCCATACCCGCAACCCGCGCCAGCCCGCCGACCCCGCCAACGCCGACCCCGCCAACCCGCCCGGCCCCGGCGATCCTCCGTTCTGAACGGCACCCGTCCGTGATGCTCCTATCCGATGCTCCTATCTCCTGTCAAGCGGCTAGGAGCCAGTTGCGATAGGCCGTGGCGAGGTCGTCTTGGCGGGTCTTGCCGAGTTCGAGGCGGGAGATGACGGCGGGCCAGACGCCGAAGTGGTCGGCGACGGTCTGCAGGGATAGGCCTTTGCTGTGGCGTAGCGGCCGGAGGTCGTCGATCTCGGGGACGGGGTCGGGGTGGACGAGCAGGTGCCAGACTTCGCGGGCGATGGCTCGTCTGAGGCAGCGCAGGATGTCCTTGGTCGTCTTGCCGGTCGCTCGGAGCTTGGCTACGTAGGCCTTGGTGGCCGGGTCGTGTGACCAGCGCACCAGCGCGATCTGGTGCAGGGCGCAGTTGGCTTGCCGGTCGCCGCCGCGGTTGAGGCGGTGCCGGTTGGTGCGGCCGGAGGAGGCGGGGATCGGGGCGGTGCCGGTCAGCGCGGCGAACGCGGCTTCGGAACGCAGGCGTTCGGGGTTGTCGCCTGCGGTGACCAGCAGAGCCGCGCAGGTCACGGTCCCGAGACCGTATGCGGCTGCCAGGGCTGGGGCGGTCTGCTTGTTCAGGACGTCGAGGTCGGTGTCGATGTCGGTGATCTCGCCTGTCAGGTGCTGGTGGCGGCGGGCCAGGATGCGTAGGGCGCGGCCGACGGCTGCGTCGACGGACTCGGTCGCCGGGGCGGGGCGGATAACGGCCAGAGTCTGGATGAGTGCCGCGTCCTTGAGGGGTCCGAACCGGTCTCGTAGGTGCTGTGGTGCGGTGACCAGCATGTCCTTGACCTGCTGGATCGCGATGCTGCGGGCTTTGACCGCGCTGCGACGCACGGCCAGCAGGTGACGGATCTGCTCGACCGTCCCGTCGGCGGTCTTCGGGGTCGGCAGCATGCCGGTCTCCAGGTCGGCCAGGACCTGCTGGGCGGCTGCGACCGCGTCGATCGGGTCGGACTTGCCCCGCCGACGTTGGGCACGCTTGGGGCGGATCACCTCGGCGATCGGGATTCCGACGGCACGCAGCTGGCGGGTCAGACCGGCTCCGTAGGAGTTGGTGCCCTCCACGCCGACGACCCGGACCTGGCCGAACGAGGCGATGAACGCGGCCAGCTCGTCGTAGCCGGCGGCGGTCGCGGGGACCTGCTGGTCGCCCAGGCGGGCACCGCTCAGGCTCAGGACCGCGACGTGATGAGTGTCCTTGTGGGTATCGACCCCGGCGACGACCTCGACGGGTGCCTCAGGGGTGATCTCGACAGACGGGACTGACATGATGGGCAGGTGCCTTCCGTTCGCGCGGAATCAGGGCACACCGGCCGGGGGCTGGGCAGACAAGACGTTGATGGGACGCGTTGACAGGCTCCTATGAAGTCATGCCCGCCCCCGGCCGACGCGCAAGGGACGCGCCCCGTTCGACGAGCCGACAGATCAGCGCAAAGGCAACCCTCCGGGCACCAGTCAGTGGCAGGGTCAGACCCGCCGGACGAGGCACCTACATCATCAACGTCAGTGGCTCGGCATAGCGTTTCCCCCATGAGCGAGCCACGCCCCTTCAAGGTCCACGTCCCCGACCAGGTCCTCACCGACCTGCGGGACCGTCTCGCGCGCAGCAGGATCCTCGACGACTCACCCCGGCGTCCGGCGTCGGGCATGAACGCCGCCTACCTACGCGAGCTCGTCGACGAGTGGGCCGGCTGGGACTGGCGGGCGCGCGAGGCGTGGCTGAACGAGCATCCGCAGTTCGTCGCGGAGGTCGGCGACGCCGACGTGCACTTCGCGCACCTGCGGTCGGACAAGGCGGATGCTCCGGCGCTGCTCGTGCTGCACGGCTGGCCGCACACGTTCGCCCTGCAGCTCGACTTCGCCGATCGGCTGCCCGACTTCCACGTCGTCGTGGCGAGCCTCCCCGGGTTCGCCTTCTCCTCGCCCTACGCGACGGGCGAGATGTCGGAGAAGCGGCTGGCCGCCACGATGCATGCGCTCATGACCGACACGCTCGGCTACGAGCGGTACTTCACCTACGGCGAGGACGTCACGGCGAACGTCAGCGACCTCATCGCGGCCCGCTACCCCGAGCACGTCGCGGGCATCGTCGCCACGCACGCGCACTTCCCCACCACCGAGGAGCGCGCCGCCCTCGACGACCCGGCCGTTACAGAGTTCTTCGACGACATCGCCGCGAGGCACCGGACCGACGGCGCCTACGGTCACGTGCAGGCCACGAGGCCCGACACGCTCGCGGCCGCCCTCAACGACTCCCCCGCCGGCCTGCTGGCGTGGCTCGCCGAGAAGCTCGTCGAGTGGAGCGACACCCCGCCCGGCGACCCACGCGCGGTGCAGCGGCGCATCTCGCGGGACCGGATCCTCACCGAGGCGACGATCTACTGGGCGACCCAGACGATCGGGTCGTCGTTCCGCTCGTACTACGAGGGCGCCGACCAGCCCGACTCGATCCCGCCGACGTCGGTGCCGGCCGCCGTCTTCATCCAGCGGCACGAGGCGGCCTATCCCGAGTCGCTCGCGCGCCGCCACTACCTCGACCTGCGTGTGTTCGACCGCCTCGAGGAGGGCGGCCACTTCACGGTCGCCGAAGTGCCGAACGAGATGGCGGCGCGCGTGCGGGAGTTCGTCCGCTCTGTCGGCTGAGCCGGAGGTGCAGCCGACAGGAGGTAGAGCCTGAGCTCAGGCCTTCGGCTCGAGCCGGATCACCGGGAACTTGCGGTCGGTGTGGGTCTCGTACTCCCTGGCGTCGGGCCAGTACTCGGCCCAGATCCCGTAGAGCCGCTCCCACTCCGGCGACGTCGGGCGCACGACTGTGCTGGTCGCGCGCAGGGTCTGGTCGCCGACCTCGATGGTCACCTCGCCGGTGCCGTCCTCCACGTTCGCCACCCAGACCGGGTCCTTCGGCGCGCCGCCGAGCGAGCCCACGATGACGTAGGCGTCGCCGTCGGTCGCGGCCACGAGCGGCGTCACGTACGGCTTGCCGCTGACCCGCCCGATGTGGTGCAGGAGCAGCAGGCGCTTGCCGTCGAAGTGCCCGCCCGCAACCGGCGCGTTGACAATGCCGGCGTTCGTCCGGAACGCCTCGATGATCGCGGTGTTCATGTCTGCCATGTCGTCCTCCTCAAGCCTCTGTCGACCGCCCGGCCGACCTAACCGGACTTTACCCCGCTTACGCGATTCCCGATAGCATCCGAGGATGAGCACGCCGATGACCTGGGGCACACCGCAGCCCGAACGGGCCGATGCGGCGCGCAACCGTCAGCTGCTGCTCGCCACCGCCCGCGGGCTCCTGGCCGAGGTGGGGCCCGACTGCCTCACGATGGATCTCCTGGCCGAGCGGTCCGGGCTCGGCAAGGGCACCGTGTTCCGGCGGTTCGGGAGCCGGGCGGGGATCTTCCAGGCCCTGCTGGACGACAGCGAGCGCACCCTGCAGCAAGAGGTGCTCGCCGGCCGGCCACCGCTCGGGCCGGGGGCGCCGCCCGTCGACCGCCTCGTCGCCTACGGCCGCGCGCGCATCCGGTTCCTCGCGGAGAACCAGGCCGTCGCCCGCGCCACGCTCGACGGCCGCCACGCGGCCGGGAAGCGCCGGCCGCTGTCCGAGATCCACATCCGCGTCCTGCTGCGCGAGCTCGACCTGCCGGGCGCCGACGCCGACGTCCTCGCCGGCCAGCTCGCGTACGCGCTGGACGGCCCGCTCCTGTTTCAGCTCTTCGCAGGGCCGGAGCTGGAGGGGCCCGCGCCGACGGCCCGGTTCGAGGCGGGCTGGCGCGACCTCGTCGAGCGTGTCTGCGGCCCGGCCGGCACGTCGGCGGACTGACCGGCGATCACCTCACGCGTGCGTCGGCGCCTCATGACGGGCGTGCTCGGCGGGCTCGAGCTGGAACGTCGAGTGCTCCACGGTGACGTCGAACTGCGTGGCGACGCACCGCTGCAGGGCGTCGAGCACCGGGGGCGCCTGCCCGTCGCGGAAGCAGGCATCGCGCACCACCACGTGCGCGCTGATGGTCGGCAGGCCGGTGGCGACCAGCGAGGCGTGCAGGTCGTGGACCTCCTCGACGTTCTCCACCTCCAGCAGCCGGGCCCGGACCTCGTCGAGGTCCATGCCGGGTGGGGTGGACTCCAGCAGCACGCTCGCGGAGTCGGCCAGGAGCCGGACCGCCCGGGGCAGGATCAGGACGGCGATGACCAGCCCGGCGACGGCGTCGGCGCGCTGCCACCCGGTCGTCGCGATCACGACAGCGGCCACGATCACCGCCACTGACCCGAGCGCGTCATTCACCACCTCCAGGAACGCGGCGCGCAGGTTGAGCGACGCCGACCTGCCGCCCGCCAGCACGAGCAGCGCCACCACGTTGCCCACCAGGCCGACGATGCCGAAGACCAGCAGGCCCGGCCCGGACGCCTCCGGCGGTTCCACCAGGCGGCTCACCCCCTCGACCAGGGCGTACACGCCCACGGCGAGCAGCACCGCGGCCTGCGCCAGCGCGGCCAGGATCTCGGCCCGCCGGAACCCCCACGTCCGGCGCGGCGACGGCGGCCGCAGCGCGAGCGACGCGGCGCCCAGCGCGATGGCGAGGCCTGCCACGTCGGTGAGCATGTGCGCGGTGTCGACCAGGAGCGCGAGGCTTCCCGTGAGCAGGGCGCCGACGGCCTGGGCCACGAAGACCGCCGCCGTGATCCCGAACGCGACCGCGAGGCGCCGCCGTCCGCCCGGCGCGCCGTGCGCGCCGTGGTCGTGGTTGTGGCTCACGACGCCGCCCCGTCCGCCGTCGACGAGTGCGCCGCGGAACCGTCCACGCCGTAGACCGGGCACAGCGCCACCGCGTCGCCGGTCAGCGCCAGGAGCCGCTCCGCGGACGCCAGGACCGCCAGCGTCGCCTCCGGGTGGGACAGCGAGAACACCGACGCCCGGCCCTCGGGCCGGGACTCGACCAGCCCGCAGTCCCGCAGGCAGGCCAGGTGCTTCGACACAGTCGACTGCGCGAGCCCCAGGTGCCCGGTCAGGTCCACGACGCGGTGCTCACCGAGGGCCAGGTGCTGCAGGATCGCCAGCCGCGACGGGTCCGAGAACCCGTGGAACAGGCACGCCGCCACCGCCATCGCCTCGGGCTCCCCCAGCGCAACATCGCTTCTGACCTCTGTCATCGCCATACGGCGATGCTATCAGCCCCCGTGGGCTGGCATGATCAGGCTCGCAGAGCAGCGACGCGCTCATGAAGGCGCTCCGCATGCTGGGAATCCAGTCCGCCGGCCAACCGTTCGACGCCGACGCGCTCGACCTGCTCCGCCGCGCGCTGGTCGACCCGGAACCGATGGTGCGGCGGGCCGGCCTCAGCCGCGGGACGCCGTCGCCCGGTCGTGCCAGGCGGGCGCTGTCGCGTCCAGGACCTCGGCCCACGGCGTCGGCCGGACGCCGAGCACGTTGCTGGTCTCGGCCGTGTCCGCGACGAACGGCCGGTCGTACTGGTACAGCACGCCCGGCACCTCCCGCAGGAGCGGCGACACGATGCCCCCGGCGCGCAGCACGAAGCGCGGCACCCGGCGCAGCCGGGGCTCGCCCGTCCCGGCCCGCGCGCCCAGCTCACGCAGCACCTCGCGGACGGTCGCGGGCGGGTTCGACGGCACGAGCCACGGCGAGCCCCAGGCCCGGTCGTCGGCACCGAGGGCGATGAGGGTCGAGACGACGTCGTCGACGGCCGTCCAGGTGTGCGGCTGGTCCGGGTCCGCCATGACGGCGGCCGGCTTCCCGGCGAGCGTCGCTGCCGCGTACATGGGCAGCAGGCCGTGCGAGGCGGGGACGGACGGCCCGATGTAGTCGGACGCGCGGGCCTCCGTGACGCGCACCCGCCCGGCGCGGTGCGCGGCGAGCGCCTCCTGCCACATCCGCGCCCGGAGCTGGCCCTTGTGGTCCGACGGCGTGAGCGGGAGGCTCCGGGTCATCGGCCCCCGCACCGGGCCGTAGCCGTAGAGGTTGCTCAGCGTCACGAGCACCGCCCCGGAGGCCTCGGCCGCGTGCAGCGCCGCCGCCGCCAGTGGGGGCCACCCCTGCTCCCACGTCTGGTACGAGCCAGGGTTGGCGCAGTTGTACAGCGCGTGCGCACCACGGGCGGCCTCCGCGAGCGCCCTGGCGTCCGTGGCGTCGAGGGCGATCCGCTTGACGCGCGGGCCCTCCGGACCGCCGCCCGAGCGGGTTACCACTGCGACGGTGCGGCCGGCCTGTGCCAGCCGGAGTGCGAGCGCGGTGCCGACAGGTCCGGCGCCGAGGACGAGATGGGAGGTCATGGGCTCAGGGTGCCACCTGGGAGCAGGGCCCAGAGACCACCTCGGCCCGCCGGCCATATTCGTCATACAGGTTTTGAACTTGTATGATTGGCAGGCACACAACCCGCCGCAAAGGAGCGCCATGACGTACCAGCCCGACGCCATCCGGACCGTGAAGCTCTCGACCGTCACGCTCCCGCTGGCCACCCCGATCTCCGACGCCAAGGTCTTCACCGGCCGCCAGAAGCCGATGACCGAGGTCGTGTTCCTGTTCGCGGAGATCACCACCGAGCAGGGGTTCGAGGGCCTCGGCTTCTCCTACTCCAAGCGCGCCGGCGGCCCCGCCCAGTACGCGCACGCGAAGGAGGTGGCGCAGACCGCCGTCGGCGAGGACCCCAACGACATCGCCAAGCTCTACACGAAGCTGCTGTGGGCGGGCGCCTCGGTGGGGCGCTCCGGTGTGGCGACCCAGGCCCTGGCCGCGATCGACATCGCCCTGTACGACCTGAAGGCCAAGCGCGCGGGCCTGCCGCTGGCCAAGCTGCTCGGCGCGCATCGCGACTCCGTGCGCACCTACAACACCTCCGGCGGCTTCCTGAACGCGAGCATCGAGGAGGTCAAGGAGCGCGCGAGCCGGTCGATCGCCGAGGGCATCGGCGGCATCAAGATCAAGGTCGGCCTGCCGGACGGCAAGCAGGACCTGGCCCGCGTCGCCGCCGTCCGCGAGCACATCGGCCCCGACATGCCGCTCATGGTCGACGCCAACCAGCAGTGGGACCGCGGCACCGCCCTGCGCATGGGCCGGCGCCTGGAGCAGTACGACCTGGTATGGATCGAGGAGCCCCTGGACGCCTACGACGCCGAGGGCCACGCCGCCCTCGCCGCCGCCCTGGACACGCCCATCGCCACCGGCGAGATGCTCGCGTCGGTGGCCGAGCACGAGCGGCTCATCGCCACCCGCGCATGCGACATCATCCAGCCGGACGCCCCGCGCGTCGGCGGAATCACGCAGTTCCTGCGCCTGCTCACGCTCGCCGACCAGGCGGGGCTGGACCTCGCACCGCACTTCGCGATGGAGATCCACCTCCACCTGGCCGCCACCTACCCGCGCGAGCCCTGGGTGGAGCACTTCGACTGGCTCGACCCGCTGTTCAACGAGCGCTTGGAGACGAAGGACGGCCGCATGCTCGTACCGGACCGCCCGGGCCTCGGCGTCACCTTCAGCGAGCAGGCGCGCGCCTGGACCACGGACAGCGCGGTCTTCGGGCCGCTCTGACCCGGCGGAGCCGGGCCGACACGGGAAGCACCGAGATGGAAGCATGAGCACATGGCCCAGACCCTGAGCGGCACCCTGGTCGAGTCGCTGCGGACCCGCATCGTCAACGGCGACATCGCCCCGGGCGAGAAGCTGCCCAGCGAACCGCAGCTCGCGATCGAGCACCAGGTCAGCCGCACGGTGGTCCGCGAGGCGATCGCCCGGCTGAACCTGGAGGGCCTGGTGCACACCCGGCGGGGCAGCGGCAGCTATGTCCTGACCCCGCCGGCCGGCGACTCCGACGGCGAGCCCGTCGCGCGCACGTTCGACGACCGGCTCGCCCTCGTCGACTACCGCCTGGGCATCGAGACGCAGGCCGCCGCCCTCGCGGCCGACCGGCGCAGCCCGGCCCAGCTCGATGCGCTCGCCGACCAGCTCCGCCACCTGGACGCGGCGCACGGACATCCAGCCACCGCCATGCAGCACGACTTCGCCTTTCACCGACTGGTCGCCGAGGCCGCGCAGAATCGCTACCTGCTGGAGGCCCTCGACCGGCTCGGCCCGCAGATGATCGCGATGCCGCGCGGGCGGCTGGGCGGTCCGGACGACGGCGGGGCCGCCCCGGGGCGCTTCGCCACTGTCGTCCAGGAGCACCAGGCGGTCCTCGACGCGCTGGCCGCGCAGGACCCGCTCGCGGCGGCGGCGGCGATGCGCGTGCACCTCACCGGGTCGCGCCGCCGTCTGCTCGCCGAGACCGGGGCCGGCTGACTCGCCTCGGGTGCGCTTATCGTCCGGTCGGGACCCTTCCTACCGGGGAGGCTTGACCGCCAGGACCGGGTGCTCGGCCTGCAGCAGGATGCGCTGCGCCACCGAGCCCATGATGAACTTCCCGACCGTGCTGCGCCGGCGCAGGCCGATCACGATCAGCGAGGCGTCGTGCTTGTCGGCCAGGTCGAGGATCTCGTCGGTGAAGTCGTCGCGGTGCGTGCCGCGCACCACCTCGGCGCGCACCCCCGCCTCGGTGGCCTGCGCCAGCACGCGGTCGAGATCCTCGGGTGCGGCGACCGTGGCCTCCACCAGCGACCCCTCCCGCGCCGAGTTCACGACCAGCAGGCTCTCGTCCCGGAGCTCGGCCTCGGTGATCGCCGCCTGTACGGCGGCCTCCCCCGCGGGCGTGGGGACATAACCAACGACGATGCTCATACTGACTCTTCCTCTCGGTCGATCGCCGGTGTGTCGTTCACTGGCACCGGGTTCGCCCGCCGGTCGCGGACGGCGCGGACCAGGGGCAGCACGGCCACCACCACGAACACGACCAGCAGCGTCGCGGAGATGGGCCGGGTGAAGAAGCCGACGGCGGACCCGTCGAACATCAGCAGCGAGCGTCGCAGGCTGGACTCCAGGAGCGAGCCGAGCACGAACGCCAGCACGAGCGGTCCGGGCTCGAAGCCGAACTTCTTCATCAGGTAGCCGACGGCGCCGAAGACGACCACCAGGAGCACGTCGAACACGGAGTTGTTGATGGTGTAGGCGCCGATCATCGTGATCAGCGCGGTGACCGGCGCGAGGATCGCGGCGCGCACCCGCAGGATGCGGACGAAGACGCCGACCAGCGGGATCGACATGATCAGCAGCAGCACGTTGCCGATGTACATCGAGTTGACGACGCCCCAGAACAGCTCCGGGTGCTCGGTCACGAGCTGCGGCCCCGGCGTGATGCCCTGGATGAGGAGCGCGCCGAACATGAGCGCCATCGTGGCATTGGCGGGGATGCCGAGGGTGAGCAGCGGGATGAACGAGCTGGTGGCGGCGGCGTTGTTCGCCGTCTCCGGGCCGGCGACGCCCTCGATCGCGCCCTTGCCGAACCGGCTCGGATCCTTGGCGCGCTTCTTCTCGGCGGCGTAGGCCGCCATGGAGGCGATGGTCGCGCCGCCGCCGGGCAGGATGCCGAGGAAGAACCCGAGCACCGATCCGCGGGTCACGGCGCCCGCGGACTCCTTGAGGTCCTTGCGGGAGGGCCAGACGTTGGCCACCTTGCCCGGCGCCTGCACGGCTCGGTGCCGCTCCTCGAGGTTGTAGAGGATCTCGCCGAGGCCGAACAGGCCCATGGCGACCGGGACGAAGTCGATGCCGTCGGCCAGGCTCAGGTTGTCGAACGTGAAGCGTTCGGCGCCGGTGAAGACGTCGCGCCCGACCGTGGCCAGCAGCAGCCCGATGGCCGCGGCGATCAGCGCCTTGACCTTGGCGCCGGACGCG
Source organism: uncultured Actinomycetota bacterium (assembly GCA_963850545.1). Taxonomy (GTDB): domain Bacteria; phylum Actinomycetota; class Actinomycetes; order Actinomycetales; family Cellulomonadaceae; genus Promicromonospora. The sequence continues at coordinate 1,487,335 of CAWKLP010000001.1, forward strand.
ATGGTCGAGACCAGGAGGATGCCCAGGAGCGCGAGGGCCGCGTATTCGGGCGGCCCGAAGTCGAGGGCGAAGCCCGCCACGACCGGCGCGAGGAAGGTCAGCCCGATGATGGCGACCGTGCCGCCGATGAACGAGCCGATGGCGGCGACGCCGAGCGCCGTGCCCGCCCGGCCCTGTCTGGCGAGCGCGTGCCCGTCCAGGACCGTGACCACCGAGCTCGCCTCGCCGGGCAGGCGGAGCAGCACCGATGTGATGGTGCCGCCGTACTGGGCGCCGTAGAAGATCCCGGCGAGCATGATGATCGCGGTGACCGGCTCCACGCCGTAGGTGAGCGGCAGCAGGATGGCGATGGTGGCGGCCGGGCCCAGGCCCGGCAGCACGCCGATGAGCATGCCGATGACCACCCCGACGAGGCAGTACAGGAGGTTCGTCGGTTCCAGCACGACGGCGAAGCCGGCGGCGACGTTCTGCAGCGATTCCACGGGCGATTCCCTTGCGGTGGGGCAGTCAGGTCAGAAGAGGTGCGGGACGTTGGTGCTGAGCGCCCCGACGAAGACCCCGTAGAGCACGCCCACGACGAGCACCGAGTACAGGACGGCCGAGCGCCAGGACTCCCCGCCGAGGAACTTCATCCAGACGAGGCTCAGCACCAGGGCCGGGATCTCGAAGCCGATCACGGGCAGCAGCGCCACGAGCCCCAGGAGGGTCACGAGGCCGACCAGGGAGAGCCACGAGTACCTGGAGAACTTCTCGCCGTCGCCGCCCCGGCGTCCGATCAGGACCTGCGCGAGGGACAGCACGAGCACTGCGACGCTGATCGCCAGCGGCCACAGCCCGGCGCCCGGCTGGGTCAGCGTGCCGAGGCCCAGGGCCACCGCCGAGACCGCGCCGGCGACGCCGATCGCGGCCGTCACCAGGCTGGCGGCCAGGTTCGCGACCGGCCCGGCGGGCGGCGGCGTGTCCTCGGCCCACTCGTCGGCCGGCTGGTCAGCCGGCTCGACGGCCGGCCCGTCGGCCGGGACCTCCGCCGGCTCGCCGGTCGTCGCGTCCGCTCTGCCGTCCACGCGCGCCTCCTCGCTGGTCTGTTCGGTGCTCTCGGTGCCGTTCGCCGTGCCGTGCACGGTTGCCGTTCCCACGACTGCTCAGCCCTCCGCGAGGCTGATGTCGTACTCCTCGGTGAGCGCCTTGTACTTCTCGGCGAGCTCGGTCCACTCCGTGGTGACCTCTTCACCCGAGATCTCGTGCGGGGTGAGCAGGTTGTTCTCGTTGAACGAGGTGTAGGTGTCCGAGGCGACTGCCGCGTCGATCGACTCGACGAGCCGGGCCTTGACGTCCTCGGGCAGGCCCTTCGGCGCTGCGACCGCGCGGTACTGGGAGACGGGCACGTCATAACCCTCCTCGACGGCGGTCGGCACGTCCGGCAGGAACTGGTTGCGCTCCGCGGAGAAGGCCAGCAGCGGGACCACCTTCCCGGCGTCGATCTGCGGCTTGGCCTCGCCGAGCTGCACCGTGGCCACCTGCACCTGGTCGCCGACGACGGCGGTGAGCGCGGGCGAGCCGGAGTCGAACGGGACTGCTGTGCCGTCGATCTCGGCCTGCGCGAACAGCGCGGCCTGCGCGAGCTGGGAGCCGGTGCCCACACCGGTGGTGCCGTACTTGACCCCACCGGACGCGGCTGTCAGGTCCTCCAGGTTCTTGAACCCGGAGTCGACGCTGGCGAGCAGCACGTAGTCGTCCTGCGAAAGGCCCTTGAGCACATCGAGGTTGCTCAGGTCCACGGCCTCGTCCTCGGACACCGCCAGCGGCGTGACCGTGATGAGGGAGGCGTTGAGCAGCACCAGCTCGTACCCGTCGGCGGGCTTGCCCGCGACCTCCTCGGTCGCCAGTGCGCCGTTCGCCCCGGAACGGTTGACCACCGGGACGGCCACGCCGAGGTCCTCGGCCATGCCCTCGGCCACGGCCCGGGCGATCAGGTCGGTGGAGCCGCCGGCGTCCTGGCCCACGGTGATGGTCACCGGGCCGGTCGGGAAGTCGGCCCCGGCGGCGTCGCCCCCGCCGCCCACGTTCCCGCCGCACGCGGCGAGGGTCATGACGGCAAAGGCGGCGGCAGCACCAAGGACGGCCCTGCGAGTGCGCAGGGTTAGGCGGGCGGGAGTTGTCATCACAGCTCTCCTCGTTGAGATCTCGAACGAGCGATACGGGACCGCACGCGACCGGCGGAAGGCATATCCGGGTCCGGGCGTTGAGCATAGGAAGCCCATACGATGCCTGTCTAAACCTCTTACTGCATTGCTTGATTCTCGGAAGGCATCGTGTACACCCTCGACCAGGTCCGCTGCTTCTTGGCCGTGGCGGAGGAGCTCCACTTCGGCCGCGCCGCCGAGCGGCTCAACATGACCCAGCCGCCGCTGAGCCGCCAGGTCCAGAAGCTCGAGCGCGCCGTCGGCGTGCCGCTGCTGGAGCGCGACAACCGCCACGTCGAGCTGACGACCGCCGGCGCGGTGTTCCTCGAGGAGGCCCGCCGCCTCCTCACCGCCGCCGACGCCGCCCCCGCCCTGGCCCGGAAGATCGCCGCGGGCCGCGCGGGGGTGCTGCGCCTCGGGTTCACCGCCGGCTCGGGCTTCAGCCTGCTGGGCACGCTCGTCCAGGAGATCGCCGAGTTCATGCCCGACGTCGACCTCGACCTCCAGGAGCTCGTCACCGTCGAGCAGATCGAGGCGATCCGCCGCGGCGAGCTCGACCTGGCACTCGGCCGGCCACCGTTCGACCAGGAGAGCTTCGACTCCCGGCTCCTGCTGTCGGAGGACCTCGTGCTCGCCGTGCCCCACGGGCACCCGTTCGCCCGGCTGGACGGGCCGGTCACCGTAGCCGACCTGCACGACCAGCCGGTCGTGGGGCACCACCCCACCAAGGCCCGCTACTTCCACGACATGGTGGTGCGGTACATCGCTCTCGAGCACTCCGCAGTCGTGCACGTCGTCAGCCAGATCCTGACCATGTGCTCGCTCGTGGCCGCGGGACGCGGCGTGGCGTTCGTCCCCGAGTCGGCCCGCCTCCTGGGCCTGCCGGGGGTGACGTTCCTCGAGCTTGCCGACGTGCCGCACGGCGTCGTCCAGCTGCACGCCATCTGGAACCGGGACTCGAAGAACCCGGCCCTCCACGAGTTCCTCCGCTTCCTCCACCCAGTGGACGACTGAGCGATGCTCCCCGGGTATGACCCGATGCAACATCGGGCTTGGACAGGCATCGTCGGGGGTTCTTAGGTTGGCGGCGGACCTGCCGGGCATCGGCCCGTCACAGCAGCGCACCAGTACGCCATCGCCGACGTCTGTCACAGGAGGGGGCCACCTTGGCCACGTATGCACCCCAGGAGCTCGCCGCCGCCCTCAAGGACGGGCTGCTGTCCTTTCCCGTCACCCCGTTCGCCGGGGATGGGGGGATCGACGAGGAGCGGTACCGCGCCCACATCGACTGGCAGTCGAGCTTCGAGATCGGCGGCCTCTTCGCCGCGGGCGGCACGGGCGAGGGCTTCAGCCTGACTCCTGAGGAGTCGGCCCGCGTGGTGCGGCTCGCCGTCGAGACCGCCGCCGGACGCACCCCGGTGCTCGGCAGCGCGGGCGGCAACACCGCCCAGGCGATCCAGAACGCACGGGCCGCCGAGGCCGCCGGCGCCGAAGGAATCCTGCTGCTGCCCCCGTACCTGACCGAGTGCGACCAGGACGGGCTGCTGGAGCACGCCTCGGCCGTGTGCGCCTCCACGAGCCTCGGGGTCATCGTCTACAACCGCGGCAACGCCGTGTACTCCGCGCAGACCGTGGCGCGGCTCGCCGAGCGGCACCCCAACTTCATCGGGTTCAAGGACGCGCTCGGCGACATCGAGCAGCTCACCCGCGTCTACGCCACGAACGGGGACCGGCTCTTCTACCTGGGCGGCCTGCCCACCGCGGAGACCTACGCCCTGCCGCTCCTACAGCTCGGCATGAGCACCTACTCGTCGGCCATGTACAACTTCGTGCCGGAGTTCGCCCTGGCGTTCTACCGTGACGTGCGCGCCCTCGACCACGCGGCGGTCACCGAGAAGCTCAGCCGGTTCGTGCTGCCCTACCTCGACATCCGCGACCGCGCCAAGGGGTACGGGGTGTCCATCGTCAAGGGCGGCATGAAGGCGGTGGGCCGCGACATGGGCAGCGTGCGCGCGCCCCTGCAGGACCTCACCACCCAGGACCTCGCGGACCTCAGCACCCTGATCGACGCCGCCGGCGTCCGCCCCGCCGGCGACGCCGCGCTGGCCGGCTGACCCACACCTTCCGAAGGAGACACGGCATGACGACCGAGCCGACCACCCGGACCGCGCAGCTCACCGGCCACTCGATCGTCGCGGGCGTGCCGCTGGCGGGCACCGCAGGCACCTTCGCCGGGCAGGACCCGGCGACCGCCCAGGCGCTCGAGCCCGCCTACACCCTCCTCGACGAGACGCAGGTCGCCGGGGCGACGGCGGCCGCGCAGGAGGCGTTCGCATCCTTCTCGGCGCTCGCGCCCGAGCCCCACGCCCAGTTCCTGGAGCAGATCGCGGCGAACATCGACGCCCTCGGGCCTGACGTCGTCGCGCGGGCCAGGCAGGAGACCGGCCTCCCGGCGGCCCGCCTGACGGGCGAGGTCGCCCGCACCACCGGCCAGCTCCGCCTGTTCGCGCAGGTCGTACGCCAGGGCGACCACCGCGGCGTGCGGATCGACCCCGCCCAGCCCGACCGCACTCCCCTGCCGCGCGTCGACATCCGGCAGCGCAAGGTGCCCCTCGGCCCGGTCGCCGTGTTCGGCGCGAGCAACTTCCCGCTCGCCTTCTCCACCGCCGGCGGCGACACCGCCTCGGCGCTGGCGGCGGGCTGCCCCGTGGTCGTCAAGGCGCACAACGCGCACCCCGGCACGGCCGAGCTCGTGGGCCGCGCGGTGGCCGACGCCGTCGCGCAGTGCGGCCTGCACCCGGGCGTGTTCTCCCTGGTCTACGGGCCGGGGAACGTCGTGGGCCAGGCCCTCGTGACCGACCCCGTGATCCAGGCCGTCGGGTTCACCGGCTCCCGGAGCGGCGGCCTCGCGCTGGTCGCCGCCGCCGCGTCGCGCCCCGTGCCGATCCCCGTCTACGCGGAGATGAGCTCGATCAACCCCACGATCCTGCTCGACGGCGCCCTGGCCGGCGACGTCGACGCCCTCGCCGCCGCGTACCTCACGTCGGTGACCGGCTCGTCGGGCCAGCTCTGCACCGCGCCCGGGCTCGTGTTCGTGCCGAGCGGCCCGCGGGGCGACGCGTTTGTCGAGGCGGCCGGGCGCGCGGCCGCGGCCGCCGCCGGGCAGACCATGCTCACCGCGGGCATCGCGCAGGCCTGGCAGCAGGGAGTCGATGAGCTGGCCGCCCAGGACGGCGTGCGGCTGGTCGGGGCCGGCACCCCCGGCGACACCCAGAACGCCCCCGCCCCGGCCGTGTTCACGAGCGCGGTGCCGACCCTGCTGAGCAACCCGGTGCTGCAGGCCGAGATCTTCGGCGCCGCGTCGCTCGTGGTCCGGTACGCCGACGCCGACGAGCTGCTGTCCGCCGTCGAACGGCTCGAGGGGCAGCTCACCGTGACGCTGCACCTGACCGAGGCCGACCGCGAGACCGCCCTCCGGCTGCTGCCCGTCCTCGAGCGCACCGCCGGCCGGATCCTCGCGAACGGCTGGCCCACCGGCGTTGAGGTGGGGCACGCGATGGTGCACGGCGGCCCGTTCCCCGCGACGTCCGACAGCCGCACCACCTCCGTGGGGACGCTCGCGATCGAGCGGTTCCTGCGCCCCGTGGCCTACCAGAACCTGCCGGAGTACCTGCTGCCCGAGCCGGTCCGATCCGACAACCCGTGGCGCCTGACGCGTCGGGTCGACGGCGTGTTCGACGTCGTCCTCGGCGCCACTGACCCTGACATCACGGAGGCCGCCCGGTGAGCGCCCGACCCACCATCGCCCGCGTCGAGGTGGTGCCCGTGGCGGGGCACGACTCGATGCTGCTCAACCTGTCCGGCGCGCACGCCCCGTTCTTCACGCGGAACATCGCGATCGTCACCGACTCCGACGGCCGCACCGGGCTCGGCGAGGTGCCCGGCGGGGAGAAGATCCGGGCAACGATCGAGGAGGCCGGCCGGATCGTCGTCGGGCAGCCGGTGGCGCGGTACCGCTCCCTGCTGCGCTCCGTCTCGGCCGCGTTCGCCGACCGCGACGCGGGCGGGCGCGGCCTGCAGACCTTCGACCTGCGCACCACCGTGCACGCGGTCACGGCCCTGGAGTCCGCGCTGCTGGACCTGCACGGCCAGGACCTGGGCGTGCCCGTGGCCGAGCTGCTCGGCGAGGGCGCCCAGCGCGAGACCGTGCCGATGCTCGGCTACCTCTTCTACGTGGGCGACCCGGACGCCACCGACCTGCCGTACCTGCGCGGTGACGACGAGTCCGACGCGTGGGGCCGGCTGCGCCGCGAGCAGGCCATGACGCCCGACGACGTCGTGCGGCTGGCCGAGGCCGCCCGCGACCGCTACGGGTTCACCGACTTCAAGCTCAAGGGCGGCGTGCTGGCCGGGGACCGGGAGGTCGACACCGTCGTCGCGCTCAAGGACCGTTTTCCCGACGCGCGGATCACGCTCGACCCGAACGGCGGCTGGCCGCTGGCGGAGGCGATCCGCCTGGGCCACCGGATGCGCGGCGTCGTCGCCTACGCCGAGGACCCGTGCGGGGCGGAGGGCCGGTTCTCCGGCCGGGAGGTGATGGCGGAGTTCCGGCGGGCCACTGGCCTGCCGACCGCGACCAACATGATCGCGACGGACTGGCGCGAGCTGGCGCATGCGGTGCGCGCGGGCGCCGTCGACATCCCGCTGGCCGACCCGCACTTCTGGACCATGGCCGGCTCCGTGCGGGTGGCCCAGCTGTGCCACGAGTTCGGGCTGACCTGGGGGTCGCACTCCAACAACCACTTCGACATCTCGCTGGCCATGTTCACGCACGTCGGCGCGGCGGCCCCCGGCACGATCACCGCGCTGGACACCCACTGGATCTGGCAGGACGGGCAGGGCCTGACGACGGCGCCGCCCCAGATCGCCGGCGGCGAGATCCGGGTACCGACAACGCCGGGGCTCGGCGTCGAGCTGGACCGCGAGCGCCTGGCCGCCGCGCACGAGCTGTACCTGAAGCACGGGCTCGGGGCGCGGGACGACGCGATGGCCATGCAGTACCTGGTGCCGGGGTGGGAGTTCGACCCAAAACGCCCATGCCTGGTCCGTTGAGTGCTGGCTATTTGTGGGGCCAGCACCCCACGACCCCACAAAATGCCAGCACTCAACGGGGCGGTCGATGAGCGGGGTCCTGTTCGGGTTCGCGGTCGTGCTCGTGCTGGTGGCGGTGGGGTTCCTGGCCGCCTGGCTGCTGCCCGGCGAGGCCCACGCCATGCAGCGCGGGATCGCGCCGCTGGTGTACTACATCACCAACCCGGCGCTGATGTTCCAGCTGATGTCGAACGCCGACCTCGGCGCCGTCCTGCGCACCTACACGCCGATCGCGCTGATCACGGCGGCGGCCACGGGGCTGCTCTACGCGCTGGTCGCGGGCGGGCTGCTGCGGCGGCCCGCCGGCCCGGTCGCGGCCGGCGCGATGGCGAGCTCGTACGTGAACGCGGGCAACATCGGCGTCCCGATCGCGCTCTACGCCGTGGGGACCGCCGCCCCGGTGGTATCCGTGCTGATCGCGCAGCTGCTGGTGCTCGCCCCGCTGTACCTGTCCGTCTTCGCGTGGTGCCGGCATCGCGCGGGTCGTGACGAGGGCGGGGAGGGCGGCGACACCCGCTCGCTGGGTGCCACCCTGGGCCGGTCGCTCGCCAACCCCGTGACGGTCGCCACCGGGCTCGGCCTCCTGGCGGCGGCGTTCGCCGTGGACCTGCCCGCCGTGCTCGCCCAGCCGGTCGAGATGCTGGGCAACGCGTCGGTCCCGCTCCTCCTGCTGCTGTTCGGCATGTCGCTGCGCGGCCAGCGGCCGATGGGCCGGGAGGCGCGGGCCGAGGTCGTGCTGGGCACCGCGCTGAAGGTCCTGGTCATGCCGGCGCTCGCGTGGGCGGTCGGCCGGTTCCTGTTCGGCCTTGACGGCCTCGATCTGCTGGGTGTGGTGCTCATGGCGGCGCTGCCCACCGCGCAGAACGTCTTCCTGTTCGCGGGCCACTTCCGCCTGGCGACGACGTCGGTGCGCGACGTCACCCTGCTGAGCATGCTGCTCGCGCTGCCGGTGTCGCTGCTGATCACGATCCTGCTGGGCTGACGCCCCTCAGTCCCGGGCGATCCCGCCCAGCAGGTTGCTCACCAGGGCGTCGGCGAAGCCGTCGGTGATCGGCTCGTCCGGGATCAGGAGCCGGTGGTAGACGGCGCCCCAGAGCTGGTCGACCACCACCTGCACGTCGACGTCGTCCCGGATCTGCCCCAGCTCCTGTGCCCGCTCGAGCCGCTCCGCCGCGAGACGGCGCCGCTCGGACGAGTACAGGGACCGGTAGGCGACGGCGAGGTCCTTGTCCGTCTGGGACTCCCCGATCAGCTCCGCGAGGATCCGCCCCCCCGGGGTGGCCGTCATCAGGCGGACGAACGCGTGCAGCTGGTCGAGCAGGTCCGTGCGGATGTCGCCGGTGTCGGGGAAGGCGAGCGTCTCCTGGACCGCGTGGAAGTACCCGTCGAGGGCCAGCGCGCCCTTGGAGGGCCACCACTTGTACAGGGTCGTCTTGCTGACGCCGGACAGGCGCGCGGCCCGCTCGAACGTGAGGTCGGCGATGCCCTCGGTCAGCAGCACCTCGCCGACGGCCCGCAGGACGTCGCCGCGCACCTCATCGGCAGGACGCCGCCCGCGGCCCCGGCCGCGGGCACCTGGTTCGTCGACGGCGGCCGCCGTCAGATCGTTCGCCACGGTTGTTCTCCTCCTGGCTCTTGCCGACTCCCTGCTGGCTCCTGGCAGCGCGCGCCAGTCTAGGGTCGGGCTCGTCTTGCGACCGGCTCATCGGGTCCTGCTACTGGGCCGGGCTCCTGGGTCTGACCACCGGACCTACCGCTGGACCGCGAGCAGGTCGCCCAGGTCGACGCGGGTGAGGAAGTCGCGGCGCGTCCGGTCGGCGAGGTCCGAGACCTGCTCCGAGCCGTCGTCGGCCGGGTCGATGTGCACCCGGTACGGCCGCTGCCCGACGGGCAGGGCCACGATGCGGGCGATCTCGTCGGAGACCAGCGAGGCGTCCGCGCCCTCGGGAGCGAGGGCCGCGAGCTTCTCGGCGACCTGGCCCATCAGTCCGGCGTACCGGGTCTCGTACTCGGCCTCGACGTCGGCGTCGGCCGGGCGGCCGGCGTGCGCGAAGTGGTTGGTGCCGCTCGTGAACGACCCGGGCACCACTATCGACGTCTCCACGCCCCAGCGGGCCAGCTCCCCGGCGTACGACACGGCGAGGGAGTCCATGCCCGCCTTCGCGGCGAAGTAGGGCGCCAGGTACGGCGGGGTGCCGCCCTTGACGCTGGAGCTGGACACCCAGATCACGAGCCCCGCGCCCCGGCCGCGCATACCGGGCAGGACTGCCCGGTTCACGCGTTGGGTGGAGAGCACGTTGACGTCGTACAGCTCGGCAAGCTGTTCCGGGGTGAACGCCTCGGTCGGTCCGACGACCATGTGGCCGGCGTTGTGGATCAGGACGTCGATGCGGCCGTGCTCGGCCTGGATCTGCGCGACGGCGCGGTCGACCGACTCCTGGGAGTTCACGTCGAGCTCGATGGCGCGCAGGTCGACCCCGTGCTCCTTCGAGAATGCCTCGGCGGCCTGGACCTGCGGCGCGTTGCGGCCCTCGGTCTGCCGCATGCCCGCGTAGACGGTGTCGCCCGCGGAGGCCAGGGCCCGAGCCGTGAGGGCTCCGAAGCCGGAGGAGGCTCCGGTGATGACGATGACGTTGCTCATCTCAGTACTCCTTGTGTCCCGATGGTTCGTGCTGGTTCGCGTGTGCTGGGTGACGGCCGCCGTCAGGCGATGCCGCCGTTGACGTAGACGGTCTGCCCGTTGACCCAGCGGGCGGGCCCGGCCAGGAAGGCAACGGTCTCGGCGACGTCGTCGGGGGTGCCGAGACGCTCCAGGGGCGCGAGGTGCGCAAGGGTGTTGATGGTCTGCTCGTCCTTGCCGTCCAGGAACAGCGGCGTGGCGGTGGGCCCGGGCGCGACGGCGTTGACGGTGATGTCCTTGCCGCGCAGCTCACGGGCCAGGACCAGGGTGAGCGTCTCGACGGCGGCCTTGGACGCGGCGTAGGGGGCGTAGCCGGGGTGCTGCAGGCGGGTCTGGCTCGTGGAGAAGCCGATGATCGCACCGCCCGGCCGGACGCGGCCCGCGGCTAGCTGCGCGACCACGAACGTGCCGCGGACGTTGATGCGGTGCATGCGGTCGAGGTCGGCCAGGTCGAAGCTCGCGACCGGGCCGAGGATCATGATCCCGGCGGTGTTCACGACGACGTCGACCCCGCCGAACGCGGCCTCCGTGGCGTCGAACGCGGCGGCCATCGCGACCTCGTCGGCGACGTCCCCGCCGACGGCGATCGCCTGGCCGCCGGAGGCCTGGACCTCGGCGACGACCTCCTCCGCCCTGGCCTGGTTGCCCGCGTAGTGGACGGCGACCGCGAAGCCGTCGGCCGCGAGCCGGCTGACGACGCTGCGCCCGATGCCGCCGGACCCGCCGGTGACGAGGGCGACGCGAGGGGTGCTGGTGCTCATGGTGTGCTCCCGAGAAACTCGATGTGGACTGTGCGTTCATATAACCACAGATGTGTACGCCACGTCCATATCTCGGGAGAAGACGGCGGCCGAGGCACCCCAGAGCGCCTCGGCCGCCGTCGGTCTTACCGCCGGTCAGACCGCCGTCGGCTCAACCGCCTTCGCGCGCGGGCTGCCGTTCTGGTCGGCGGCCGCGCCCTCCGGCGTGCTGTTGGCGGGGGCGTCCCCGCCGTCCGGCACGCTGTTCTCGGCGTCGTCCTGGCCGCCGTGCGGGTCGTCCATCGCGGTCTCGTCGAACGGGATCACGCCCGCCAGGACCTGGCCCACGCGCTCGCGGTCGATCTCGCGCGTCCAGGTGCCGATGACCACCGTGGCCACGGCGTTGCCGGTGAAGTTGGTCACCGCCCGCGCCTCGGACATGAAGCGGTCGATCCCGACGATGATCCCCACGCCGTCGACCAGGTCGGGGCGGTAGGTCTGCAGGCCGCCGGCCAGGGTCGCCAGGCCCGCGCCGGTGACGCCCGCCGCACCCTTGGAGGCGATGATCATGAAGGCCAGCATGCCGATCTGCTCGGGGATCGACATGGGCGTGCCCAGGGCGGACGCGATGAACAGCGACGCCATGGTCAGGTAGATCGCGGTGCCGTCCAGGTTGAACGAGTACCCGGTCGGCACCGTGATGCCCACCACCGGCTTCGAGACGCCAAGGTGCTCCATCTTGGCGATCAGGCGCGGCAGCGCCGACTCGGACGAGGACGTGCTGACGATCAGCAGGTACTCGCGCGCCAGGTACTTCATGAGCAGGAAGATGTTCACGCGCGCGACGAACCACAGCACGGTGCCGAGCACGAGGACGATGAACAGGATGCAGGTCAGGTAGAACCCGGCCATCAGGGTGGCGAGCTGGACGACGGCGCCCCACCCGGTCTCGCCGACGACGGCGGCGATGGCGCCGAAGGCACCGACCGGCGCGACCCAGAGGATCATCGTCAGGACGCGGAACACTATCGACTGGATCAGGCGCACGGCGTCGAGCGCGGGCTTGCCGCGGGCGCCGAGCTGCTGGATCGCGAACCCGACCAGCAGCGCCACGAACAGGGTCTGCAGCACGGACTCGCCGGTGAGCGGCGAGACCAGCGTGGTGGGGATGATCCCGAGCAGGAAGTCGACGGTGGACGACGCCTCACCCTCCGCCTCGTAGGTCACGCCCGCGACGGAGAGGCCCTCTCCGGGGTGCAGCACGTTGCCGACGACCAGGCCGATGAACAGCGCGAAGGTCGACATGACCAGGAAGTAGAGCAGCGCCAGCCCACCGACCCGGCCCACGGTCGCGGCCTTCGCGATGGACCCGATCCCCAGCACGATGGTGCAGAAGATCACGGGCGAGATCATCATCTTGATCAGTGCGACGAACCCGGTGCCGAGCGGCTTCAACGCCACTCCGGTCTCGGGAGAAGCCAGGCCCACGATGACGCCGGCCACGACGGCCACGATCACCGCGATGTACAGGTAATGACTCTTGTCGAGCCGTCGGCGCGGGGTGGTCCCGGCGCCGGGGGGCTGCGTTGCCGCCATGGTTTTGTTCCTCTCACAACGTTGTGTGGTCAGCGACAAGACTGGGGGCGACGGCGGCGAACCCCACCATTGCGTACATAGTGTTCTCGGGCGGTCACTCGCACTGCGCGCACGGGCCACAATGGGTCCGTGGCGCAGCGACGGGGTGCGAGTATCGCGAGGTGGTTCCTCGCTGTGCACACGACGCTGCTGTTCGCGGGCGCCGTCGTCGTCTTCGGGCTCCTCGCGCTCGACGCCCGGTCCTCGGCGGAGACGCACGCTGCGAAGGAGAGCACCGACCTCGCGGCCACGGTCGCGGCGGAGTCGCTGGTGATCGACACGGTGGCGCAGGCGCACGAGGAGGCCGCCACGGACCGCGCCGGCTCGGTCGCCGAGGCGTCGGGCCTCCTGCAGCCGTACGCGGAGCGAGTCATGGCGACCACCGAGATCGACTACCTGACCGTCATGGACACCGACCGGACCCGCTACACACACCGCAACACGTGGCAGATCGGGCAGTCGTTCGTGGGCACCATCGCCCCGGCGCTCGGCGGCGAGACGTTCACCGAGGTGTACGACGGCACGCTCGGACCGTCGGTGCGCGCCGTCGTCCCCGTAAGGGCGGACGACGGCGAGGTGGTGGGCATGGTGTCGGCCGGGGTGACGCTCGACCGGCTGTGGGACAGCATCGTGCCGCGCCTGGTGATCGTCGGGGTCGGGACGCTCCTGGCGTTCGGCACGGGCGCCGTCGCCGCGACCCTGCTCGCGCGCCGCCTGGACCGGATCACGGAGAGCAAGGGCCCGGACGAGCTGGCCCACCTCTTCACCGCGCACGAGGCGGTGCTGCACTCGGTCGAGGAGGGCATGCTGCTCGTCGAGGACGGCACGGTGGTCCTCGCCAACGACGAGGCTCTGCGCCTGCTCGACGTCCCTGACCTCGCGGCCCCGTTCTCCGTGACCGACCCGCGGCTGTCCGCCGCAGTCCGCGACGTGCTCGGCGGCGCCACGCCGGAGGGTCCCGTGCGGGTCGGCGACCGGGTGCTGCTCGTGGGCCGCGACACCGCCGCGGCGGCCGGCCGGAACGTCGGCGAGATCGTCTCCCTGCGCGACCGCACCGAGCTGCAGCGCGTCACCGGCGAGCTGTCCTCGGTGCGCACCATCTCCGAGGCGCTGCGCGCCCAGACCCACGACTTCAGCAACCGCCTGCACACCATCGCCACGCTCATCGAGCTGGGCCGGAGCGACGAGGCGCTGCGCTTCGTCGCCGGCGAGCGCGACCTGGGCCAGCGCCTCACGGACCGCGTGGTGCAGGCGATCGAGGAACCGGTGATCGCCGCGCTCGTGCTGGGCAAGGCGGCGCAGGCGCGCGAGCGGGCGGTCGAGATGCACTTCGAGACGCACCTGGCGCCGGGCACCCACTGGCTGGAGCCAGTGGACGTGGTGACCATCCTGGGCAACCTGATCGACAACGCGATAGACGCCGCCGCGGCCCGTGCCCTGGACGACACCACGGAGCAGGCCGCCGAGGCGTGGGTGGAGGTGTACCTCGCCAACGGCGACGACGGCTCCCTGGTGTTCCAGGTCTCCGACAGCGGACCCGGCATCGCCGACGCCGACCTCGACCACATCTTCGACCACGGCTGGAGCACCAAGGACGCCGCGGCCGGCGGCCGCGGCTACGGTCTGGCGCTCGTGCGCCAGGTCGCCGAGAGCTTCGGCGGCGACGTCGAGGTGCCCCGCGGAACCGGCACGAGCGCGGGGGCGGTCTTCACGGTCACGCTCCCCCGCCCGCCCGCCGTCGCGCCACCCGCGGCGCCCACCCGGGTGAGCGGCTCGGTGAACAGCTCGGTGAACAGCTCATGATCCGGGTCCTGGTCGTGGAGGACGACCACCGCACCGCCGCGGCGCACGGCGAGTACGTGCGCCGCGTGGACGGGTTCGAGCTCGCCGGGGTGGTGCACACCGCGAACGACACCGTCCGCGCGCTGCGCGACGCCCAGGCCGGTGGGCAGGAGGTGCACCTGCTCCTGCTGGACATGAACCTGCCCGACCGCCACGGCCTGGTCCTGTGCCGTCAGCTCCGCGCGGCCGGCCTCGTGGTGGACGTCATCGCCGTCACGGCGGCCCGTGAGCTCGAGACCGTGCGCGAGGCGGTAGCCATCGGCGTCGTGCAATACCTCATCAAGCCGTTCGCGTTCGGGCTGTTCGCCGAGAAGCTCGGCGCGTACCGCAAGTACTTCGACCAGATGCGCTCGCCCGTCTCCACGCTCAGCCAGCGCGAGGTGGACACGGCGTTCGCGGCGCTGCGCACCTCCAACGCCGCCGGGCTCCCGAAGGGCCTGTCGCAGGACACTCTGGACGCCGTGTCCGACCTGCTCGCCCGGCAGCCCGGCGCCCTGTCCGCGAGCGAGGTGGCCGACGAGCTCCACCTGGCGCGCATCACCGCACGCCGCTACCTGGAGTTCCTCGCGGACCGCGGCGTCGCCACCCGCGCCCCGCGCTACGGGGCGCGCGGGCGCCCGGAGCTCGAGTACGCGCGGCAGCGGCCGGCCTGACCCTGTTGGGGTCAGGGTGAGACGGCCGCCGTGAGCTTGTCGATGTAGGCCTGCTCACCCTCGGAGACCGCTACCCGCTTGCTGAAGAAGCCGCCCTCCTTGGCGCCGGTGGCCTTGGCGACCTGCGTGGCGATCCGGACCAGCCACTCGCCGTACGCGACGACGTCCTTCTCGTCCGCCCGCTCTCGGAGCAGCGTGATCGCGGACTCGGTCAGCTCGACCGCCCGGGTCGCCTCGCCCTCCGGGTCGGGACGCGCGCCCTCCTTCGCCGCGCGCTCCGTAGCCGCCGCTGCTGCCGCGACACCGACCGACGTGGCGGGGTTCGCCGCGGCTGCGGCCTCCTCCGCCTCTTCCGCCTTCAGGCGGTCCCGCAACGCTGTGGCCACCGACCGCACGAAGTCGTTCTCGTGCTGCTGGGCCTCCCGGAACACCTTGGCGCCGGACGCGGCCTCCCTCAGGAACCTGAAGAAACCCGGTCGCCCGTCGGCGAGGGTCGCGCCCTTCAGTACCGCCCCCGGGGCGTCCAGGATCTGGGCGATCTCGTCGTCGCTGAAGTCGGACAGATTCGTCATGCGCACGCTCTCTGTTGGGTCGGCCTGCCGGGTCGGCGAGGAACGGGCACAACATACTGCGTGCGTGCTGCTCCGTGCTGCCTTGTCGCAGGTCACGAAGGACTGCCCGCGCTACCGCGGGGCTGCCGCCCCGTAGCGGTCGGCCAGCCTCCGGGTCGCCTCGACGAGCTCGGCGGGCCCCACCACGTCGAACGGCACGTCGAAGACGCCGAGCCACCCGGCCAGACCGCCCCACGACCACGAGCCCAGCACCACGCGGCACCGGGGCTCGCCGTCGACGTCCGGCAGCGGCTCGCAGAGGCCGTGCCCGCCGATCCACGGCGCGACGTCGGCGGCCCGCGCGTGGAGCACCACCTCGCCCCTGACCAGCGACGGGGACCCGCTCATCCGCGAGCCGACAAAGGCGGCCACGTCCCGGCCCGGCACCTCCCGGCGGGTGAACCGCGGGCCGGTTCCGGAGCGGAGGGTCAGGCGGTCCACCCGGAAGAGCCGCCAGTCGTCGCGGTCGAGGTCGAACGCGACGAGGTACCAGCGCCCCTCGGACGTGACGAGGTGGTGCGGTTCGGCGCGGCGCGGCGGCCGGAAGGCGCCGTCCCCCTCGCCCACGACAGCCATGGTCCCGCCCGCGTAGTCGAACCGCACCACCTCGCGCGCCTGGCACGCGGAGCCGATCGCCAGGAGCCGGTCGGGGTCCACGGCCGCCTCGGCAGGCCCGGTCCGACGCCGCACGGTGGTCACCTCGAGCGCGTCCAGGCGCGCCCGGAGCCGCGCGGGCATGACCTGGCGGATGGTGGCCAGCGCCCGCAGCGCCCCCTCCTCCGCCCCGGGGATGGCCCCGGTGCGCAGCGCCACGGCGACGGCGACCGCCTGCTCGTCGTCGAACAGCAGGGGCGGCAGCTCGGCGCCGGCGTCGAGGCGGTAGCCGCCGTCGGGCCCCTTGGTGGCGTTGACCGGGTAGCCGAGCTCCCGGAGCCGGTCGACGTCGCGCCGAACCGTCCGGGGGCTCACGCCGAGCCGGTCGGCGAGGAGCGCGCCGGGCCAGTCCCGGCGCGCCTGGAGGAGCGACAGGAGGGCGAGGAGGCGTCCGGAGGTCTCAAGCATGAATTCAGCATCGCACGCGGTAGAGGACAGATCCTGACCGCTACTACCGGAAGAGTGGGGCAGGTAGCCAGGACCGCAGGACGAGACCGCTAGAAAAGGAGACAACCGTGATCCGCACTCGAGTGCTCACCAAGGACTTCGTGGTGAGCCGCACCCGCACCGTCCACGCCGTGCGTGGCATCTCGCTCGACGTCGAGCCGGGCGAGCTGGTGGCCGTGCTCGGCCCCAACGGCGCCGGAAAGACCACGACGCTGCGCATGCTGACCACGCTCATCCCGCCGACGTCGGGCACGGCGGAGGTCGCCGGGTACGACGTCGTCGCGCACCCCGACCGGGTCCGCGCCGCGATCGGCTACGTGGGCCAGGGCGGCGCCGGCGGCGCCTCCCAGCTCGTCCGCGACGAGCTCGTCACCCAGGGCGAGATCTACGGCCTCGACCGGCGCACCGCCCGGGGGCGGGCCGGCGAGCTGCTCGAGGCCCTCGACCTGACGGAGCAGGCCGACCGGAAGATCGAGAGCCTGTCGGGCGGGCAGAAGCGCCGCCTCGACGTGGCCGTCGGCCTGGTCCACGAGCCGTCGCTGCTGTTCCTCGACGAGCCGTCGACCGGACTCGACCCGCACAACCGCGCCAACCTCTGGGAGCACATCCTGCGGATGCGCACCGCGGCGGCCGTGCCCATGACGATCGTGCTCACCACGCACTACCTCGACGAGGCGGACACGTTCGCCGAGCGGGTCATCGTGGTGGACAACGGGCAGGTCATCGCGGACGACACCGCCGACGCCCTGAAGGCCGAGCTGGCAGGCGACCTCGTCACCTTCCGGGTGGCCCCCGACGACGCGGCGGCCCTCGCCGCCGTCGCGGAGCGCGCGCCGGGCACCCGCTCGGTCCACGTCGGGGCACGCACCGAGACGGGCGGTGGGGCGGGCGGCGCGGCGATCAGCGTCGAGATCCGCACCGCCGACGGTCCCGGCGCCACACCCGGGCTGCTCCGCGCGGCGGACGCCGCGGGCCTCGAGGTCAGCCGCGTGGACGTCGCGCGGCCGACCCTCGACGACGTCTTCCTCGGCCTGACCGGCCGCAGCCTGCGCGAGACCGGAGTCGACGCCTCGGGGACCGGGTCCGCCGAGACCGGGGCCTCGACAGGCTCGACCGACGAACGCTCGACCGACGGATCCGAACCGACCAAGAAGGAGGTCCTGGCATGAGCGCCGCGACCGTTTCCCCTGACCTGACTCCTGGCACCACGTCTGCCGCGGCCGCCCGGCCGCTCCCCCGCCGCAGCTTCCTGCGCGACACCCGGATAGTGCTGGTCCGCGAGCTCCGGCCCGTGGTGCGCGACCCGTTCTCGCTCATCTTCGGCCTGGTGCAGCCGCTCGTCTTCCTCGGGCTGTTCGGCCCGCTGCTCGCCGGCTCCGCCGGTGGGACCCTCGGCGGCGACGTCTGGCTGTGGTTCGTGCCGGCCGTGCTGGCGATGACCACGCTCTTCGGCACCTCGGTGACGGGCTCCAACCTGCAGCTCGACCTCTCCTCGGGCGTGCACGAGCGGATGCTCGTCACCCCGCTCTCCCGCCCGGCGCAGCTCGTGGGCCGCGCGCTCAAGGAGATGGTGCCGATCGTCGTGCAGTCCGCGGTGGTGCTGCTCGTCATGCTGCCGTTCGGCCTGCGCCCGGACCCGATCGGTGCCGCACTCACGCTGCTGCAGCTGGCGGTGCTCGGCATCGGCATCGGCTCCCTGTCGTACGCGCTGGCCCTTGCGGTGCGCAAGCAGGAGTGGATGTTCTGGGTGGTGCAGCAGACCGTCCTGTTCCCGGTCATGCTGCTGTCGGGCATGCTCCTGCCGCTGGAGACCGGTCCGGCGTGGATGCGTGCGGTGTCCGCGGTGAACCCGCTGCGCTACGTCGTCGACTCGGGCCGTGCCGCCTTCGCCGGCGACCTCCTCTCCTCGGCGGTCGCGTGGGGCTGGGTCGCGGCCGTGGCCACGGCCGTGCTCGGGCTGGCGGTGGGCGTCCGCGCGATGGTCCGCTCAACGGACTGACCACCCCGGGCCGCGCGGGACAATGGTTGCCGTGACCGGTACCCAGGATCCCCGTGCGGCCCGCCTGCGCCGGACCGTGTTGATCGTCGCAGCCCTGAACTTCGCCTACTTCTTCGTGGAGTTCTCCGTCGCGCTCGCCGCCGGGTCCGTCTCCCTGCTCGCCGACAGCGTCGACTTCCTCGAGGACACGGCCATCAACGTGCTGATCCTCGTCGCGCTGAGCTGGCCGCTGGCCCGGCGGGCCCGGATGGGCAAGGCCATGGCCCTGATCATCCTGGTCCCGGCCGCGGTGGCGGCCTGGGAGGCGGTACAGCGGTTCGCCGCGCCGACGGCGCCCGACGTCGTGCCGCTCGTCCTGGCCTCCCTCGGGGCGATAGCCGTCAACGGGACCAGCGCCTGGCTGCTGGCCCGGGCCCACCACCACGGCGGCGCGCTCGGCCGCGCCGCCTTCCTCTCGGCCCGCAACGACGTGCTCGTGAACATCGCCGTCATCGCCATGGGCCTGGTCACCGCATGGACCGGTTCCGGGTGGCCCGACCTGATCCTGGGCTGCGTGATCATCCTCCTGGCCCTGCGCGCCGCGTACGAGGTGTGGGAGGTCAGCGAGGAGGAGCGGCTCGCCGCGAAGGCGCTGGCGGGCGAGGACGTCGGCTGACCTTCTTCCCGGCCTGGACCGGGTGAATCTGCCCCCGCGCCGCGCCCCACCGAGCACCGCCCCGTACAGTGCGATTCATGACCGACGCACTCGTACTGGGTGGTGGCGGTGTCGCCGGAGTCGCCTGGGAGCTGGGTGTGCTCCAGGGCATCGCCGACAAGGACGCGGAGCTCGCGGCCCGCATCATCGGCGCCGACCGGGTGATCGGGACGTCCGCCGGCTCGTCGGTCGCCGCCCAGATCACGAGCGGCACGCCGCTGGAGCAGCTCTACGCGGCACAGCTGGTCCCGGAGACCGTAGTGATCGAGGTCGAGCTCGACGCGGTCGCCATGATCGCGGGCTGGACCGCCGCGATGCGGCCGTCGGCCGACGGGACCCCTCCCGAGCCGGCCGAGTTCCGGCGTCGGATCGGCGCGATGGCGCTGGCCGCGCCCACCACCGACGAGGCGGCCCGTCTCAAGGTGCACGAGGCGCGTCTCCCGAGCAGCGAGTGGCCGGACACGGACCTCGTGATCCCGGCCGTCGACGCCGAGTCGGGCGAGCTGACGGTCTTCCGGCGCGCCTCCGGCGTCCGGCTCCTGGACGCCGTGGCCGCCAGCTGCGCCGTACCCGGCCTGTGGCCGCCGGTGACCATCGGCGACCGGCGCTACATCGACGGCGGCATGCGGTCCGTGGCGAACGTGGACCTCGCCGCCGGCACCGAAAACGTCCTGGTCATCACGCCGCAGCGCGAGGGCACGCCGTCACCGTTCGGTCCCTCGGCCGCCGACCAGATCAGCGACCTGGCACCGGCGAAGGTCCTGATGATCGGCGCCGACGACGCGTCGATCGAGGCATTCGGCGGCAACCCGCTCTCGCCCGCGAGGCGGGCGCCGTCCGCGGCCGCCGGACGCGCGGTGGGCCGGGCGCAGGCCGCGGCCCTGGCCGCGCTCTGGTCCTGACCGGACGACGGCGCAAGTCCGACGGCGGCCCTAGCCCAGCGCCGACTCTAGCCCGACGCCGGCCGGCTGCTTGCCCTCGGGAAGGAGGCCGTACTGCACGGCGGCGGCGGCGAACATGCCGCGCCCCGCCGCTACCAGGGCGAACCGGCCGCCCAGGCAGAACCCCATGATCCCCACCTTGCCGGTGCAGTCGGGCCGGGCCGCGAGCGCCGCGCGCTCGGCTTCGAGCCGGTCGTAGGCCGGGCCCTCGTCGTTGATGAGGCTGCGGAAGGGTTGTCCGGTCCGGACGCCGTCGTCCGGACGGTACCAGCACGATGTGCATGATGCATAGCCCCCGGAAACAGCTACTCCGCAGGGTGCGTTGCGCACAGTAGACACCGTCTACCGTGCGCAACACATCCCGATCGCGGAGTCTCTCTCACGGCCGGGCCGACGGCGGGAACCCCGTCCAGCGCAGGCCCTGCGGCAGGTGACCCATGTCGTTGAACAGCACGACCGTCGGCGGCAGGCCGTCCCGGTACTCGATCACCGTCAGCGCCGCGTTCGCGTCCGCCGCACCGTGCCGTGCCAGGTAGAGCGACGAACCTAACGGCCCGGCCTGCTACGCACTCCGCTGGACGCCCAGGGTCGAGATCAGGTCCTCGTGCAGCTCCATCCACACGACGTGGCACGAGTCGAGACCCGTGCCGGCCACCCACTCGCCCCGCCCGGCCCGCACCCGGCCCAACGCCGCGGAGAACCGCGTGTCGTACCCCTCGAACCGCGCCAGGACCGTGGCGAGCGAGACGACCAGCGGTCCCAGCTCGCCGCCCAGCGCTTCGAGCTCGCCCAGCACCCGCGCGTCCCACACCTCGTCGGTGTGCGTGTTCGGCGCGAGCCGGCCGCCCGCCTCGGACCGCAGCTGCCAGTCGGTGCACGCCTGCAGCAGGCGGCCGTTCAGGGGCACGAACGTCTCGTGCCCCTGCTCGACGACGGGCCGGGCACCCGTGTCCGCCAGTTCCTCGGCCAGGAGCCGGTCGTCCTCGGCGCGGCCACGCTCCGTCATCGACCATCCCGCCGTGCCCGCGAACGCCGCCTGCCTGACCCAGCCGTACGCCTCGGCGTCGAGCAGGAGCTCGCGGGCGTCCGCCCGGTCCAGGCCGAAGCGCACGGCGACGGCGTCGTCGTCGGCCATGCCCTGGATCCGGACGGAGTGGAGCACGAGCAGCTCGGGCTGAGAGGATCGGCCGAGCACCGGGATGTTGGTCATATTTTGCACCGTGCATCCTCCGGTGGCCGGTGTCAACGCAGGTACGTACGCCCAGGGAGGAAGCCATGCCGGACAGCTCCGCCGTCCCAGTGGCCGCCGTCGTCACCGAGACCGGCGGCGTCCTCTCCCACGCCGCGATCGTCGCCCGCGAGTACGGCATCCCCGCGGTGCTCGCGGTGCCCGCCGCCATGACGACCCTGCGCGACGGCGAGACCGTCACCGTCGACGGGAGCGCCGGGCGCGTCGCCGCCTGACCGACCGCGAGGCGCTCCACACCGACAGGCACTCCGTCCAGGCGCCGTCCAGGGGGAGCACTACCCATGGGCACCGCGGGCGCGGCCGTGCCAGCCTTCGAGCGTCAGACCAAGAGTCAGACCCGAGGATGGAGAGCACCAATGTCAGTCATCTCCCCGTTCCGCAGAAGAACCTCGAAGCACTGGGTGCTGGCGGCCATGGCCGCGCTCGCCCTGGTCGCCTCGCCGGCAGCCTCGGCCACGGCGTCGGACGACGCCGGTGTGCTCGCCACGTCCCACAAGTCGCCGTTCAACTGCAGCAAGACTTTCTACGCCAACAACTGGAGCGGCGGCCACAACCCCAACGGCTCCATCGACTGGCAGTCCTACGGCAGCGACGCCATCAACGGCGAGACCGTCCGCGCCACGGCCGGCGGGACCGCCACGTTCGACGACGAGGGCTCCACCAGCTACGGCAAGTGGGTGCAGATCGTGCACAGCGACGGCACCCGCACGCGGTACGCCCACCTCGCCACGATGGTGCGCAACCCCGGCCAGACGATGTCGGTCAGCCAGGGCACCGTCATCGGGACCGTCGGATCGACCGGCGGCTCCAGCGCACCGCACCTGCACTACGAGCAGCGCAGCTCCTCCGGCGTCGTCGACACTTCCCCGACCGTCGAGGGCGTGACCGTCTCGGTCGGCCAGAAGAAGGCGATCACGAGCACCAACGCCTGCGGCGGCGGGAGCAACCCATACACCCCCACGGAGGTCTGCGGCAGCGGCTTCGCGGTGGTCGACGAGGCCGCGCTCGGCACCGTGGGCCGGACCTACCTGCTGTACAACACCGGCACCGGCTACAACTGCGTGGTCACCCTGAAGTACACCAGCCTCGGCACCCCGAGCGCGGTCTCGGCCTTCCTGGAGCCCGAGGGTGCGTCCCGCACCACCGACTCCGGCAGCTACTCGTACTACGCGGGCCCGGTGAAGCGATCCGCGCCCAACACCTGCGTCAAGTGGGGCGGCTCGGTGGGCAGCACCAGCTACACCAGCCCGTTCGAGCACTGCGGCTGACACGCACGCCGAGACGCTGAAGGCCCCCGAGGTTCGCCTCGGGGGCCTTCGGTCTTGTCGGTGGTCAGCAACCCAGCCGAACGCCGTCAGACGTGCGCCGGGGGCTGGATCAGGTCCCAGGGCATGCCGTACAGGTCCTCGAAGACCGCCACCGTGCCGTAGACCTCGTGCCGCGGCTCTTCGCGGAACCGCAAACCCGCCGCCGTCATCCGCGCGTGCTGCGCGGCGAAGTCGTCCGTCTCGAGGAAGAACGCGACAGATCCGCCGGCCTGGTTGCCGACGGCGTCCGCGGCGTCGGTCAGGGCGAGCACGAGGCCGGTTCCGCCGTCCGCGGGGCCGACGACGACCCGGCGTCGGCCGGACGCGTTGGTCTCGTCCTCCCGCAGGGCGAACCCGAGGACATCGACGAAGAAGGTGATCGCTTCGTCGTGGTCGCGGACGAGGTAGGTGACGTCGGAGAGTCGCAGCACCCCGTGATCCTACGGCGTGTTTCAGAAGCCGTAAGGCTTGGAAACATCGCCCTTGTGGGTTTCCTGCGCCTAGTCGGTGCCGCGCTCCTCGAGCCGAGAGACGAGCTTGCCCATCAGGCGCGCGAACTCCGCCTGGTCTTTGGAGCTCCAGCCGGCGACCAAGGTCCCGAAGACGGCCCCGGCCTGTGTCCTGTTCATCTCGTGCATCGCCCGGCCCTTTGGTGTCGCCTCGGCCAGCACTGCCCGGCGGTCGTCGGCGTCGGAGCGGCGGCGCACCAGTCCTCGGCGCTCCAGTCGTTGCACCTGGGCGGTCATTGTGGACTTGTCCACCCCCTGCCAGCCCGCGAGGTCGGACAGGCGCATGGGGCCGTGACCTACGATCCGGCCGAGCAGCCAGGTATCGGTACTGGAGAGTCTGGCCGACTCGGGGGAGAGCAGGGATCGTCGCACGTCGGACCGGGTCGCCCACCGCAGCAGTGATGACACGGCCAACTCCAGTGCTGCCCCGGCCGCTACGGCGGCATCGCGCTGCTCGGTCTTGTTCTGCTGCGACATGTTAGTGAGATCACTCCAACCTTTTGCCGATCACCCGCGACAGCCACGACGCGGCACTCGCCCGCCAGACAACTGCACTCAGGACGTGAGCCCCAGGATCCCTAGGCGGTGCTCGCCGCGCCGACGACGGCCGACGCAAGCCGGCGGAACGTCGCGCGGTCCTTGACGGGGAGCGGTTCGAGCAGCTCGCCGAGCGCGTTCGCGACCCCGGTCTCGAAGGCGATCATCGCCTGGCCACCGGCGTCCGTCAGCGTGACCTGGATGGAACGACGGTCGCCCGGCACCTGGGCCCGCTCGACCAGCCCGCGCCGCTCAGCCCGGTCGACGAGCCCCGTGAGAGCCGCCTTCTCGATCCCCAAGGACTGGGCCAGGTCGACCATGCGCCGGGGCTGTCCGGCCAGGCCGCAGAGCAGCCTGCCCTGCATCGGAGTGAGCTCGTGCTCCTCGGCAACTCGCGCCATGGTGCTCGTCAGCGCGATCGCGAGCTCCACGAGCTCGGGCAGCCCCCCGAAGCCGTGCGCGGTGCAGCGCGACACACCGGTGGTCGTTTCGTCGGGCCTCACCCGTCAAAGGTACACAGCGCCAATGGTTATGGCCATGTATAGTCAATGGCACGAACCATCTGACGGGAAGGCAACGCCATGAGCTTCACCCACCCCACCGGTACCCGCGGCGCCAAGCAGCCCAGCCGGTCCACCAACTGGATCAACAAGCTGGTCGCGCGTCGCGCCCGGCGCACAAGCGGCAAGACCATGGGCATGAACCTGCTGGTCCTGACCACGATCGGGCGCAAGAGCGGGGAGGCCCGCGCGACGCCGGTCGGTTACTTCCCCGGACCGGACGGCGGCTGGCTGATCGCGGCGTCGGCGGCCGGGGCCGCGGCCAACCCCGCCTGGTACCTCAACCTCGCGGCGAACCCGGACCGGGTGACCGTCGAGCTGGCGGGCCGCAAGGTCGCCGTGACCGCCGAGGAACTGCACGGCGCGGAGCGCGAGCAGGCCTGGCAGCAGATCACCACCGACGCGCCGGGGTTTCGCAAGTACGAGACCGCGACCGACCGGGAGATCCCGGTCATCCAGCTGACCCCGAAGGACTGACGCCGACCGCCCCGCACCCCGTCCAGCCGACGCCCGACAGGAAGGCACCATCGTGAGCTTCACCCATCCAACCGGCACCCGGGGCGCCAAGCAGCCCGGCCGCATGTTCCGCTGGATGAACCGCCTGCTCCTGAGGCACGCCCGGCACACGCAGAGCAAGACCATGGGGATGAACCTCCTGGTCCTGACCACGATCGGACGCAAGAGCGGACAGGCCCGCGCGAACCCGCTCGCCTGGTTCCCCGGCCCGGACGGCAGCTGGCTGATCGTGGCATCCGCCGGGGGCGCCCCCGCCAACCCGGCGTGGTACCTCAACCTGGCCGCCCACCCCGACCAGGTCACCGTCGAGCAGGGCGGCCGCAAGGTCGCCGTCACGGCCTCGGAGCTCCACGGCGCCGAACGCGCCGAGGCGTGGCAGAGGATCACCGCCGAGGCGGCGAACTTCCGCCGGTACGAGCAGACGACGGACCGGGAGATCCCGGTCATCCGGCTTAGCCCCAGGGACTGAGCCGACGTGTCGGTGGGCCGTGGTTGACTCACGCGCATGACGTCACAAGATGCAGTCCGACCTGCAGCGCTGCCGTGCGAACTCTTCCGTTTCGAGGGTGCCGGGAACGTGGTGGCACTCCGCGTTGACGCGCTCGACCACCCGCATGACGGGTGCGTCGTGCAGGCTCGCGGCACGATCGAGGTCGACTGCGGGGACTTGTCCGCCGGGCGGGGCGTCAGGGGCGTGCTGCCGACGTTCGTCGCCGACGTGGACCTGGACGCCTGGCGGCAGGCCCTCGACGCGCTGGACATGGGATACGACGTCGCCTGGCGCGAGGACCTGCGGGCAGACGAGGTGCACATCCGCTGGGAGGGCGACGACCGCCTCGTCGTCTCCGTACACGACAGGATGGGCCTGCTGACGAGCATGACCACGGTCGTGCCGGTGTCCGACGAGTGGTTCGACGACGCATATGACCGCCTCGAGCGGGTCTACGACCTGTTCGAGCGCCGGTGACAGCACCTTCGCAGCCGCCTCCAGGAGGCCGACGCCGGCGGCAAGGTCACCTTCACCTCGATCTTCCCCGCCTGCTACGCGGGCCGCTCACCGCGACGCTGCGGGTGCCCGCGTGACGACCCGTCCGACCGCCCGCGGTATGTAGTGTCGTACTCATGACGCACGCCGCCGCCACGTCCCCGGTCACCACAGCCCTCCGGACCGCGGACTGGCGGCGGCGCGTCTTCGCGCTGTACGCCGAGGCCCGCGCCCGCGCCGTGGTGAACCCGGCCGCCGCGCACGCCGGGTGGATCACCGCCCGGGACGAGCTCTTCGCGACCCATCCGGCGTCGCCCATCCTGCCCAAGGACAAGCCCGGCTTCACCGGCCTGTCCGTCACTCCCTATGACCCGACCTGGCGCCTGACCGCGCCCGTCGTACCCGCGGAGCCGGGGCCCGACGGCGCGCCGCGCCGGCTCGACGTCCCCACCGGGACCGACGGCGTCGTGCCGTTCGAGCTGCTCGGCACGGTCGCCCTTCGGTCCGACACCTTGGGCGACCTCGGCACGCTCGACGTCTGGCGCCTCGCCTCGTACGGCGGCGGCCTGTTCGTGCCGATCAAGGACGCCCTCGCCGGGCCGCCCGGCGGCACCTACGGCGGCGGCCGCTACCTCCTGGACACCATCAAGGGCGCCTGGCTCGGGCACACCGGCGGGTCAGACGGCGGCGCGGGCGGCGGCCCGGACGACGACGGCGTCGGCGACCTGGTGCTCGACCTCAACTTCGCCTATAACCCGTCGTGCGCCTACGACCCCGCGTGGACGTGCCCGCTCGCGCAGCCGGGCAACACCCTGGACACCCCGGTCCCGGTGGGCGAGCGCACCACGAAGTAGCGGGCGCTCAGCCCTGCACGACGATGAACTCGTCGCCGAAATCCGCAATCACGCGCAGTCGGCCACCAAGCGCCTCGACATACGAACGCAGCGTGCCCAGCTCGGTCGAATCAAGTCGGCCGTGCTCGATCGCCGAGACCCGCGGCTGTGCTACACCCATACCCTGAGCGATCACCGCCTGGGTCATGTGCTGCGACCGGCGGATCTCGGCGAGCTTGTACGCACGCACCTGCTCGCGCATCTCGGCCATGATCTCGGCTGCCCGCGCCTCGTCCAGGCCGGCCGCAACGGCGTCGGTCCGCACCTTGTCCCATGAACGGGCCATCTCTCACACCTCCTCGTCGTACTCGCCGGCGAGCCAGCGCTCGTAGCGATCCTCGGCAACCGGGATGTTCACCCGATACCACTCGTCCCATCGACCGGCCTTGTCACCTGCCACGAGCAGAACCGCCCGCCTCGCAGGATCAAACACGAACAGGACGCGGACCGTGCTCGCGCGGAGCTCCTTGAGATTGTGCACCGTCGAGCCCTTGATCGAATCGACCACCGGCCGACCCAAGGTTGGACCAGAGCTGGCGAGCAGCTCGATGGCCGCATCCACATGCTCCGCGACCGGATCCGACGCACGAACCATCTCGAGGAACCACGCATCAACCTCCTCGAGCAGGACCACCTTCCACATCCCTACCTCCACTATAACGCACACGTTATGAAGACACCGCATAACCCGACCGGCTGAGTAAGCCTGTGATGGGTCGACTTTGCCAGCAGCGATGACTGTTCGCAGCGGATGGAGCAAATCAGTGCGCATACGCAACGGGCGGGGCAGTCGCCGGCCCACGCGCCAACGGAAAGGTGAGGCTGTCCAACCTCTGCGGCGAATTTGGCGGCGCGCTCCCGCTCCTGGTTGCCTGGGGCCATGACCACCGAACCGTCCGAGACGGATCGCCCCGAGGCCGAGCGCTCCGCCGTCGGGCACGCTGACGAACCGCACGCCGAAGGCCTGGCCGAGCGGCTGAACTGGCTGCGCGCCGGAGTCCTGGGCGCGAACGACGGGATCGTGTCGGTGGCGGCGGTCGCCGTCGGCGTCGCGGCGGCGACGTCGCAGACCGGGCCCATCCTCACTGCCGGTCTCGCCGCCCTCGTGGGCGGCGCGATCTCCATGGCGCTGGGCGAGTACGTGTCGGTCTCCAGCCAGTCCGACACCCAGAAGGCCCTCATCGCGAAGGAGCGGACCGAGCTCGCCGAGATGCCGCAGGAGGAGCTCGCCGAGCTGGCCGGGCTCTACGAGGCCAAGGGCCTCTCCCCCGCCACGGCCCGCCAGGTCGCTGTCGAGCTGACCGAGCACGACGCCCTCTCGGCGCACCTGGAGGCGGAGCTCAACATCGACGAGGACGAGGTGGTCAGCCCCTGGCACGCCGCACTGGCGTCGGCGGTGGCCTTCACCCTGGGCGCCGTGCTGCCGCTGGCCGCCGTCGTCCTGATTCCCGAGCCATGGCGGGTAGCGGCCACGTTCGTCGTCGTGCTCGGGGCGCTCGCCGGGACCGGCTGGATCGCCGCGTGGATCGGCGGCGCACCGCGGGTGCGCGCCACGGCGCGCGTGGTCGTCGGTGGGGCGCTCGCCCTGGCCGCGACCTTCGCGCTCGGCTCCCTGCTCGGCACGACGGCGGCCGGGTGAGTAGCGTTAGCGCCCGATGAACACCATCGACAGCACACCGCCCCCGGCCGGCTCACCCTCGTCGGCGTACGGCGTCCACTCCGAGGTGGGCCGCCTCCGCAAGGTACTGGTCTGCGCGCCGGGCCTCGCACACCAGCGCCTCACCCCGTCGAACTCGGCCGACCTGCTGTTCGACGACGTCCTCTGGGTGGAACGCGCCCAGCAGGACCACGCCGACTTCGTCGCCGAGCTGCGCAGCCGCGACGTCGACGTCGTCGAGCTGCACGCGCTGCTCGCCGAGACGCTCCGCGTGCCGGGCGCGCGCGACTGGCTGCTCGACCGCAAGATCGTGCCGGAGATCGTCGGCAACGGCCTGGTCGAGGCGACTCGCGAGTACCTCGAGTCGCTGCCGGAGCACGAGCTGGCCCGGTACCTGATCGGCGGCCTCGCCGTCGCCGACGTACCCGAGCTGCCGCCGGGCTTCCGCGCGCTCGCGGACGTCAGCCCGGACGCCCGCGAGTACCTCATGCCGCCGCTGCCGAACACCCTCTTCACGCGCGACACCACCTGCTGGATCTACGGCGGCCTGACCCTGAACCCGCTGTACTGGCAGGCGCGCCGGGACGAGACGCTGCTCATGAAGGCGGTCTACTCGTTCCACCCCGACTTCGTGGGCAGCCGCGTGTGGTGGGGCGACCCGGAGAACGGCCACGGCGAGGCCACCTTCGAGGGCGGCGACATCATGCCCATCGGCAACGGAACCGTCCTGATGGGCATGAGCGAGCGCACCTCGCGCCAGGCGATCACGCAGGTCGCGGCCTCCCTGTTCCAGGAGGGCGCGGCCGAGCAGATAGTGGTCGCCGGCATGCCGCGGCTGCGCGCGGCCATGCACCTGGACACGATCATGACGTTCGTCGACGTCGACACCGTCACCGTCTACCCGCGGATCGTGGACCGCGTGCACCCGTTCGTGCTGCGCCCGGACTCCGGCCCGCTCGGCGTATCGGTGACCGACGCCGGCGCCTCGTCCTTCCTCGACGTCGTCGGGCAGGTCTCCGGGCTGGGCGAGCTGCGGGTCATCGAGACCGGCGGCGACGTCTACGAGTCCGAGCGCCAGCAGTGGGACAGCGGCAACAACTCCGTCGCCGTCGAGCCCGGCGTCGTGTTCACGTACGACCGCAACACCACGACCAACGACCTGCTGCGCAAGGCCGGTGTCGACGTGATCGAGATCGCGGGCGGCGAGCTGGGCCGCGGGCGGGGCGGCGGCCACTGCATGACGTGCCCGATCATCCGGGAGCCCGTCAGCTGGTGACCCGGTAGCGAGCTCGTGCGCGACACGCCGTGATGCCACGCCACGCCGGGCACTTGATGCATCCTTGGGTTGCAGTTCCGGAAAAGCCATAGACGCTACCAAGTCCTCGTTGTACCTTTCTTCACACACGGACTAGTGCCGTGTCGGCAGGTTGTGTGTCTGTGACTACCTGCCCGAGCACCCAGCACCACCCTCAGCCAGGCCGAACAGCTACATCGAACGAGACGGGAAAGGACGAGATCACGATGGCCCGCACCAGCATCGCGCTCCAGGCTTCTGGCCTGTGCAAGGTCAGTGCTGCCACCGAATCGTCCTACCCCACCATTGCGCAGCACCTCTGGGACGGCCGCGAGGCCATACGGGGCGCCATACGCCGCTGATCCGGTTCTGCCGGACCAGCGAACGTGAGCCGCCTCGGGATGTCTGTTCCCGGGCGGCTCTTGTCGTCCCGGGCCCGGACAGCACAACCTGAACGACAGCGAGAAGAACCGAGACGACAAGCTCACCGGAAGGAGCAGGCCCGTGGCCGACGTCCTAGTCCTCAATGCCGGCTACGAGCCGCTGCACCGGGTATCGGTCCGGCACGCCATCCACATGCTCGTGCGCGAGGTCGCGGTCGTGGAGGAGGCGGTCGACGGCCGCTCCTTCGGACCGTTCCCCTTACCGCGCGTGCTGCGGCTGGTCCGGTACGTCACGATGCGGTGGCTCTACAAGTCGGGCGGGGCGCCCGCGTGCACCAAGCAGGGCGTGAAGCGGCGCGACGGCCTGTGCGCGTACTGCGGCGGCCCCGCCGAGACCGTGGACCACATCCTGCCGCGGTCGCGCGGAGGCCCCTCGACGTGGATGAACCTCGTGGCCGCCTGCTACGCGTGCAACTCGCACAAGGCGGACCGCACGCCGGCCGAGGCCGGCATGGTGCTCTACGTGACGCCGCACGTCCCACGCGCGGAGTACGCCCGCGCCATCCGGCACCGGGCGGCCCGCGCGGCCTAGCCCGGGCACGGTGAGCTCGGCAAAAGGTCAGGTGTTCGGCAACTCGGGTTGCCGAACACCTGACCTTTGCCGATCTCAGTCCCCTCCACCGCTACCTCCACGCGTGGCAAAGGCAGGGAGGTCGCGTTCCTCCCTGCCACTCTCAACGTATAGCGCACCGGGGGTCTTGCGGCAAGGCCCCGGTGGTGCCGCAGAATCGTCGGCCTAGGTCAGAGCCTGCGGAAACTGGGAGTGGGGGCGTTCATGACTGACGTGACTGACGTGATCGTGGCGGGCGGCGGGCCGACCGGCGTCATGCTGGCGGCCGAGCTGCGGCTGCAGGGCGTGCGGGTGCTCGTGCTGGAGAAGGACACCGAGCCGAACAGGGTGGTCCGCGGACTCGGGCTGCACGCGCGCAGCGTCGAGGTGCTGGACCAGCGGGGTCTGCTGGAGCGGTTCCTACCGCTCGGCAAGCAGTACCCGCTGCGCGGCTCCTTCGCCGGCATCAGCAAGCCCGCACCGGACGGGCTGGACACCGCGCACCCGTACGTCCTCGGCATCCCGCAGACCATCACCGAGCGCCTGCTGACCGAGCACGCCATCGGGGTCGGCGTCGAGATCCGGCGCGGCTGCGAGCTGGTCGGGCTGAGCCAGGACGACCAGGGCGTGACCGCCGAGCTCGCCGACGGCACGCGGCTGCGCTCGCGCTATCTCGTCGGCTGCGACGGCGGCCGCAGCACGGTGCGCAAGCTGCTCGGCGTCGGCTTCCCCGGCGAGCCCGCGAGCGCCGAGTGGCTGCTGGGCGAGGTGGAGGTGGGTGTGCCGGCTGAGACCGTGGCCGCCGTGTCGGCCGAGGTCCGCACGACGCAGCGGGGGTTCGGCGCCGGGCCCGTCGGGGACGGGGTGTACCGCGTCGTCGTGCCGGCTGCCGGCGTGGCCGAGGACCGCACGGTCCCGCCGACCCTCGAGGAGCTCAAGCAGCAGCTGCGGGTGCACGGCGGCACCGACTTCGGGGCGCACTCGCCCCGCTGGCTCTCCCGCTTCGGCGACGCCACCCGGCTCGCCGAGCACTACCGGACCGGCCGGGTGCTGCTGGCCGGTGACGCCGCGCACGTCCACCCGCCGCTCGGCGGCCAGGGCCTCAACCTCGGCATCCAGGACGCGTTCAACCTCGGCTGGAAGCTGGCCGCCGAGGTCAATGGCTGGGCTCCGGAGGGGCTGCTGGACAGCTACCACGACGAGCGGCACCCGGTGGCCGCCGGCGTGCTGGACATCACCCGCGCGCAGGCCGAGCTGCTGTCCGTCGAGCCGGGTCCCCAGGCGGTGCGCCGGCTGGTGTCGGAGCTGATGGACCTCGAGGACGTGAACCGGTACCTGATCGAGAAGGTCACCGCCGTCGGGATCCGCTACGACCTCGGCGGACGGCCCGGCGTCGGGCACGAGCTGCTCGGCCGGCGGCTGCGCGACGTCGGCCTGCGGCGGGGCCGCCTCTACCAGCGGATGCACGGTGGTCGCGGGCTGCTCCTCGACCAGACCGGCCGGCTCTCGGTCGACGGGTGGGCCGACCGGATCGAGCACGTGGTCGACGTCGGCGAGGAGCTGGACGTGCCCGCGGCGCTGCTGCGACCGGACGGCCACGTGGCCTGGGTCGGCGACGACCGGACGGACCTCCTCTGCGCGGTGCCCAGGTGGTTCGGCAACGCCGTCGACACCGCAATCACGCCCCGTTCGAAGGGGCGGAAACATGGCGGGTGAAAGTCACCGGTACCCTGGCCGCGTTCATGACCCACGCCACAACGATGTCCGGCGACTGGAGAAGGGGGCGCGCAAGTGAGCGTCGAAACCGCGGGGTGGCCGCGCGCCGAAGCGGTCGTGCGCGAAGACGGCTCAGGCCGCGTGACGATCAACGGCCAGATGGTGCCGGTCTACCGGGACAGCCTGGGTGAGGCGCGCAGCGAGGTGATGCGCCTCATCATGGAGTACTCGACGAGCATCGGGCACGCCATCGAGGTCCAGGCACAGGGCCCCGAGGGCCCGACCGGCCTCACGGTCTACCCGGACGGCAGCGTGGTGCAGGACGGCGGCGCGGGCGCCGCGCAAGCTGCCCAGGCCCCGATGCCGCCGAGCGCCCCGGCCCCGCCCGAGCAGCCGCCTGGTCCCCGGCCGGGCCACATGCGGCACAGCGCGCCCGACGAGGTCCCGGGCCGGCCGTCCGGCGCGATGCCCGGTGCCATGCCGATGTCCACGCCGATGTCAGCGCAGATGTCCGTGCCGGTACCCGTGTCGATGTCCATGCCGACCCCCAAGCCCGGCCCAGTGCCGACTCGTCTGCCGGAGCATCGGGCCGGCCTGGTGCCGTCCGGCGCTCAGCCGCCCGCGGATCCCGCCGAGCCGCAGCGGATGAGTGTCATGGGCCGCGGCGCGGCGCCGTCGTCGTCGTTCCAGCAGCCTGCCCAGGGCCAAGGCCCGGGCGGCCCGTTCGGGGGCGCCACCCCGGCGGCCCCCGATGCCTACGGCGAGTCCCTGTTCGGCCCGAGCACCGGGCCCGACGGCGGACGCCACGACAACCGCCGCTCGTTCCTGATGCAGGACCGGCTCGACGAGCCGGCCACCCAGGGCATGCGCGGCGTGCTGGCGCGGATCGGGTTCCGGGTGCGGCCCAACGAGTCCGAGCGGGCCGAACGCGCGGACGAGCAGGTAGTGAGCCAGCACTGGCCCGGACCGCGCACCATCTCGATAGTGAACGGCAAGGGCGGCGCGGGCAAGACGCCGGCCACGGTGCTGCTGTCCGCGGTGTTCTCCTCGCACGGGGGCTCCGGCGTCGTCGCGTGGGACAACAACCAGACACGTGGCACCCTGGGCTGGCGCACCGAGCAGGGTCCGCACGAGGCGACCCTGCTGGACATGATCCCGCAGACCGAGCACTTCCTGGGCCCGACGGCGCAGCTGGCCGACCTCGCCTGGTTCGTGCACCACCAGTCACGCGACCGGTTCGACGTGCTGCGGTCCAAGCCGATGGCGCTGGCGCACGAGCAGCGCATCTCGTCCGAGGACGTCGACGCGATCCACGCGGTGCTCGCGAAGTACTACCGGATGATCTTCATCGACTCGGGCAACGACGAGTCGGACCCGATGTGGCTGCGCATGATCGACCACACCGACCAGCTCGTCGTCGCCACCAGCACCCGCGACGACCACGCCGAGGCGGGCGCGCTGCTCCTGGAGGCGCTCTCGAACCGCGGGGAGCACATGGCGGAGCTGGCCCGCAAGGCTGTGGTCGTCGTGAGCCAGTCCGACCCCAAGGCGACTCCCGCAGACATGCGGCGCGTCGCCCAGGGGTACCGCTCGCTGGCGCGCGAGGTGGTCACCATCCCGTTCGACCCGGCCATGGTGGACGGCCAGCTCGTCTACCGCTCGCTGCGGCCGAGCACCCGCCGCGCGTGGCTAGCGGCGGGCGCGGCGGTCGCACGCGGCTTCTGATCGGTCGTGGGCGCGTTTGTTGCCCGACGGCGGGCGGGTCAGGCCGGGGCGACGATGCGGGCGACCGAGCGGTGGACGTCGGCCCGCACGTCGTCGACGGCGATCGCCGGCTCCCCCGGGGCGGCGAGCAGGCCGCCGGTGGTGAGCACGGACCCGTGCACCGTCGAGAGAACCTGCGCCAGCAGGCGGTCCGCGGGCACGGTCGGGTCGATCCGTTCGGGATGGCGGGCCTGGGCGTCACGCAGCGCGACGACCTTGGCCGCGCTCGAGGTGGCCGACCGCTCCAGGCTCCCGAGGCCCCCCGGCCGCTCCAGCGTGTGCCAGAGCAGGAGCCGGACGAGCTCCGGGTGGCCCACGGTGAAGTCGAACAGCCGGGCCGCGTAGCCGGGCAGGTCGTCGGCGTCGAACGGGACGGTCTCCAGCAGGTCGAGGATCCGGGCGGCCACGACCTGGTCGAACAGCGCCTCCTTGCCGCCGAAGTACGCGTAGATGCGCTGCTTGTTCGCCTCCGCGCGCTCGGCGATCCGGTCCACCCGCGCGCCCGCGAGCCCGTGCTGGGCGAACTCCTCGGCCGCGGACTCGATGATCCGCTCGGGAGTCGAGGCGCGTTCGACGACGTGGCGGGGGGTGGGCATGTCGATCAGCCTAACCGGGGGGCCGCGGCGTCCGACGGCGGGGCGGCCTGCCGCCTGCCGCACGGCGCGCCACTCAGCGGGCCGGCACCGCGGTCGACGTGATCCCCTCGGCGACGGACCAGAGGCGGGCCGCCGTGGCGTCGTCGCGCATGCGCCGGTTGAGGCGCGCCGGGCCGGGTTCGCCGACAAGTGCGAACCGGGGACCGTAGTAGGCACCGGACGGGGCGTCCGGGTCGGCGGCCGCGAGCAGGATCGAGCCGGTGCCCTCCGGCGGCGCCATCGAGGGCAAGATCCCGCCGAAGGACTGGCGGACCTCCCGGTCCCGGCCCATGCTCGCGCCCGTGACCTGAAGGTTCGTCCGGGTGAAGCCGGGGTGGGCGGCCGTGCTGACCAGCGCCCAGCCGCGCTGCTCCGCCAGGTGTGCGAGGTGCCGGGCGAGGTGGAGGTCGGCGAGCTTTGACTGCGAGTACGCGGCCCACGGGCTGTAGCGGCGGCGCTCCCAGTCGAGGTCGTCGAAGCCGATGCGACCCCGGTTGGCCACGCCGGAGCTCATCGTGGCGACACGCGGTGCGGGCGCGGCCAGCAGCAGCGGCAGGAGCAGGTTGGTCAGGGCGAACGGGCCCAGGAAGTTGGTGCCCCACTGCAGCTCGTGGCCGTCGGCCGTCTCGTACCGCTGCGGCGGGACCATCACGCCGGCGTTGTTGACGAGGGTGTCGAGCCGGTCGACGTCGCGCCGCAGGTCGTCGGCGAACGCGCGCACCGACCCGAGGTCGGCGAGATCGACGACGCGCACCTCGGCCTGCGCGTCCGGCCGGGTCGCGAGGACCTCGGCGAGGGCGTCCGCACCCTTCTCGGGACTGCGGACGGCGAGGATCACGCGGGCGCCGGCGGCCGCGAGCCGCTTTGCCGCCTCGCGGCCCGTTCCGCTGTTGGCGCCTGTGACGACGACGGTACGTCCGGTCTGGTCGGGGACTGTGTACATGGGACTCCTCAAGGACGGGCTGGGTGCCGCTGCTGGGGCGACGTGGGACTGCGTGGCCAACCAACTTGTTGGTTGGCCACTCCTACTATGCACCCCGTCCCTCGGCCGGGCAACCCCTCGCCGGGTTGGCCGGGCGGGCGGGTTAGCCGGGCGGGCGGACAAGCCGGCACACGTTCGTCGCGTTCGAGAACGACCTGGGGTACCGGATCGCGTCAGATCCGGTACCCCAGGTCGTTCTCGAAGCCGACCGACAGTCCTCAGGCGCTCAGCGCGCCCGCCACCAGCTCCAGGGTCTGCGCCCGGCCGAACGTCGCGTCCAGCGGCTCGTCGTCGCGCGAGCCGGCGACGGGGACGAGCATGACCTCCTCCACACCGTGCCGCTCGGCCAGGCCGCGCACCTCGGCCGCGACCTGCTCGGCGTCGCCGATCAGCCAGCGCGTCCGCATCGCCTCGATGGACTGGGCAATCATGCCGTCGGCGGGCTCGTCGGCCGTGGCGCGCAGCGCCTCCTCGACCGTCTCGAGCGCGCCCAGCTTCTGGCCGGACCGCAGCCGGGCCATCTGCCGCAGCTGGGGCAGGGCACGGTCGTGCGCCTCGTCCGACGTCGGCGCCGCCACCGCGTTGACCGTGACGAACGTGCGCGGCTCGGGGTGTTCCGCCGAGGGCCGGTAGCCGTCCCGGTACAGCGCGAGGATCTGGTCCATGCCCTGCCCGGAGAAGTGGTTCGCGAACACGTACGGCAGGCCGAGCTCCGCCGCGAGCCGCGCGGAGTAGTCGCTGGAGCCGAGCAGCCACACCGTCGGGACACTCCCGGCCGCGGGTGTGGCCCGCACGTCGTAGATGTCGCCGGAGACCAGGCGCAGGCGGGCGCCGTCGGGCCCCATCAGGCTCAGGATGTCGGTGACGTGCTGCGGGAACCGGTCCACGTCCGCCGTCGGACCCGTTGCGCGCAGCAGGGACGTGACCACGGGGTCGCTGCCCGGGGCGCGGCCGATGCCGAGGTCGATCCGGCCGGGCGCGACGGCCTCCAGCGCCGCGAACTGCTCCGCCACCACGAGCGGGGCGTGGTTCGGCAGCATCACGCCGCCCGATCCCACCCGGATGCGGGAGGTCCGCGCGGCGGCCGCGGCGATCATGACCGGCGGCGACGACGCCGCTACCGCTGCCATGTTGTGGTGCTCCGCGAACCAGTAGCGCTCGAGTCCGAGGCGGTCGGCGAGCGCCGCCAGGTCGAGCGAGGCCGACAGGGCCTGGGCGCTGGTCTGGCCCGAACGGACGGGCACGAGGTCAAGGACGGACAAGCGAGGCTGGGTATTCATCGCCTCTGTCAACCGTTCCGGGCGCCGACATGTTCCTGGGACGCCGCCCCGGATCCGGCCTGGATCGGTCCCGGACCGGTCCCCTATCAGACCCGGGGGTACCGCCGGTATCGCGAGGGGTCATGGCGCCGACCCCCTTCGGCCTGACATGATCGCAAGCGTGTCTGTTGATGTGCGCCCCGCGACCGACGACGACGTCGCTGCCGTGGTCGACCTGTTCCGCCAGTACCTCAGGTTCTACGAGCAGGACGTGCCCGAAGCCGAAGCGCGCGCCTACCTGACCGCTCGCCGCGACGCGGGCGACAGCGTGCTCCTGGTCGCGGCGCTCGTGCCGGAGGGCGGCAAGCCCGAGGAAACCGGCCACGAGCTGGTCGGGTTCGCGCAGAGCTACCCCACCTGGTCGTCAGTGAGCCTGAGCCGGTCGTGGGTCCTGAACGACCTGTTCGTCACGCCCGTCGCGCGCGGGACGGGCGCCGCGCGCGCACTGGTGCAGGACATGTGCCGCCGGGCCAAGGAGGCCGGCGCCATCCGCGTCTCGTTGGCCACCGCGTGGGACAACGTCGCCGCCCAGGGGCTGTACGAGTCGGAGGGCTTCGTGCGCGACCAGCACTTCCACCACTACGCGTACGTGACCGGCGCCTGACCGCTCGCTCGGCGCGCCGTCCCCTCACTTCGCCGCGCGCTCTGGTTCACTTCCCTGGTTCGGCTGGAACAAACCCGGCCAAATGGGCTAAATAGCCATGCCATCTTTCGAATCGGGGAGACCCGGGAACTGGAGCGAACACCACCATGATGGGAGGCCACCACGCCGCGACGGGAGCCGCGGCCTGGATCGCAGTCACGGCGTCGACACCGATCGCCTTCGGCTGGTACCCGGTGACGGACACCGGCGTCATCGCGGGAGCCCTCGTCTGCGCGGGAGCGGCGCTGCTGCCCGACGCCGACCATCACTCCGGCACCATCGCGAACTCGCTCTCACCGGTCTCGGACGTGGTGGTCAAGGGCATCGAGACGGTATCGGGCGGGCACCGCAAGGGCACGCACTCGATCCTCGGCGTCGCCGTGTTCACCGCTATCGCCTGGGCCCTCAGCCTCCTGAGCATCGACACCGGCGACGAGCGGTTCGGGTCGATCCTCATCGGCCCGGGCATCATGTGCGTGCTGCTCGTCGCGTTCGCGCTCAAGGCGCTCAAGATCACGCGCGACACCAAGATCCTGCCGTGGACCACGTCCATAGTGCTCGCAGTCCTCATCGCGATCTTCGCGCCCGAGGAGTGGTACTGGATGCCGTTCAGCGTGGCGCTCGGCTGCGTCGTGCACATCCTGGGCGACATGATCACGACCGCCGGCGTGCCGCTGCTGTGGCCGCTGAAGTTCAAGTCCCCGTTCTGGATGCGCAACGGGCGGGGCGTCGAGCTCGACAGGGTCTGGAAGTCCGGCGGCAACCTCGCGCTGCCGATCCTTGGCGACGCCGGCTCGGTGCGCGAGTGGATCTTCCTCATCCCCGTGTCGCTCTACGCGGTCATCGGGATCGTGTGGGCGCTGCTGAACGAGATGGGCTACGACACCATGTCGGTCTGGAACCAGATCGTCGCGTTCTTCCCGGGCTGAGCCGAGTGCGGAACCATTGAGTGCTGGATTTTCGCCCTCGAACGGCCGTTTGCAGGGCGAAGATCCAGCACTCAACGATGGGGTTACAGGCCGCCTGCTACCGCCGCGCCTGCCGCTAGCCAGGCGCGGCGGGTCTCCGGGCGTAGCGCGCCGTACCGCAGGTGGCCGTCGACCATCGCCGGGTCGAACGGGATGATGACGACCTCGCGGGCCAGCGACCGGTACCCGTCGGCGACCTTCTCCAGCTCGCCCGGGGACTCCTTCTGGTCGGCCTGGCTCACCACCACCACCGCCTGCTGCGCCAGGTACGCCGACCGCCCGTCGCGGGTGGCGAGCGCCTCCAGCAGCAGGGCGCCGGCCTCCGCGTGGTCGTCGCGCGTCGTGGTGGCGACCACCAGCTGGTCGGTCAGGTCGATCATCCGCTGCCACATCGGGTCGGACTCGTCGTTGCCGGAGTCGATGAGGATCATCCGGTAGTACTTCGACAGCACGGAGTGGATGGCGTCCACGTCCTGGGGCTCGATCCGCTGCTCGTTCGCCATCGCTATCGGCTTGGACCGCAGCACGTCGAACCGGTCGCGCGTCTGGTGGTGCACGTACCGCGCGAGGTCGGCGGCCTGCGCCGACGGGCCCAGGAGGCGGTCCGTCTGCGGCAGCAGGTCCAGCAGCGTGGACTCGTGCGGGCCCTGCTCGGTGCGCCAGCCCAGCGTGCCGCGCGTCTGGTTGTTGTCCCACGTCACCACGCCCGCGCCGCCGAACTGCGCGAAGACCGCTCCGAGCAGCACCGTCGACGGCGTCTTGCCCGCGCCGCCCTTGCCGTTCACCATCGAGATGGTCCGCGGCCCGGGCCAGTGCTGGCTCACCGCGCGCTCGTCGGCCCGCTCGGCACGCTCCGCCTCGCTCGGTCCGACCCGCATGCCCATGCGGGTCAGCATCCCGCGGAATCCACGGGTTGCCGGGTCCTCGTCCTGCTGGTGCGTGAGGAACGACTGGCGCGCCTCGCGGCGCGAGCGCGGGCCGTCCCCGTCGGTCACCGGCGTCGGGTCCGACGGCGGTGCGGACAGGCCACCGCCCGAGCTGCTGTACCCGGCCGTCGGCACCGCGGCCACGGGCCCCGACACCGGGCCCGCGACGCCGCCGGCCGTGCCGCCCGGGACACTGCCTGGGCCGCTCTCGGCCGCGTTCTCGCGTACCCAGTCGGCGACGCCGGGGTCTCCGTTCGTCGCCGCACCCGCACCGTTCGACGGGACGGGAGTCGCGTACGCGGGCCCGGGCGTGGCTGCCGAGGTTCCGGGAGGCGCCGGCCGGTCCGCCGGAGAGACCGCGGCGTCCGGCGCCTCAGGAGTCCGCGGGGCCCGGCGCACCGTGTCGTCCGGGTCGATCTCGACGGCGGGGCCGAACGCGTCCGGGCCTGCACCGCCAGGAGCGCCTGTACCGCCGGGAGCGCCGTCGGCGCCGATCGGGTCCGCCGCCGTGGGCTCGCCGCCCGGGGGCAGGTCCGCGACCGGCACGCCTTCGAACGCGGGGGCCGGGATCGTCGCCGGCCCCGCCGTCGGCCCGGGCATGGAGTCGACGGGCGGCGTGTCCGCAGGCGGCGCCTGCGGCGTCGGGGACGACGGCGGCGCGAGCTCGTCCTCCTCCGGCACCACTGTTCCGTCCGGGTGCACGATCAGGTTCCAGAGCCCCTCGGGGCCGGTCGCGGAGGCCCGGACGGGCCGGCCCACCCTCGCCGCGTTCTCGGTCACCCTGCGCAGGACCTCTACGCGCGCCTCTTCCAGGCTCCCCGTGCTGATGGGGTGGAACGTCCCGTCGATCGTCACCTCACCGGAGCCGTCTTCCCGGACGATCGCGTCGATCCGGGGCCAGCGGGGCACGGTGTCAGAGCTCATGCGTTTCCTCCGAAGTTCCTGGGCAGGCGGCATTGCGTGGTTCGCCCCCGAAGCAAGGGTCGGACATGATCGGCCGCCTGGCCACCCCAACGGGGCATTCACCCCACCTGGTAGGTTCTCGCGCAAACAGGTGTCGAAACCGGGACCACAACCGAGGAGCCTTTCGCGTGTCCGACGAGCCCACCCGCCGTATTCCTCCGGCGGCCGACCCTACGCAGATCCAGCGGCCACCCACACGTCCGGGACCGCCCGGCGCCCAGTCATCGTATGCCGCGACGCAGCGGATGGATGCGATCCAGGCGGGCCAAGCCGCCAGCCAGTGGTCTCCCGAGTACCAGGGAGACTCCGCCGTCGACGAGCAGACCCAGGTGATGCCGCCGCCCCGGGGAGGCTCCGCCGTCGACGAGCAGACCCAGATGATGCCCCCGCCGGGGATGCCCCAGCCGCAGCGCGACTACCGGAGCGCGACGCCGCCCCCCGCGCGGCCGTTCCGGCCGTTCGAGACCGAGCAGCCCACGCAGGTACAGGCGCCAGGCGCCTTCCCGGGCGAACCCGGCTACGGGCAGGGTCAGCCGGGTTACGCACAGCCGGGCCAGCAGGGCTACGGCCAGCAGCCCGGCTACGGGCAGCCGGGGCAGCAGGGCTACGGGCAGCAGCCCGGCTACGGCCAGCCCGGTCAGCAGCCGGGCCAGCCCTCCCCCTTCGACCAGGGCTACGGCTCGCAGACGCCGCTGCCGCCGCGCCGTGACCGCGACCGTGACCGGGACCGGGACGACGACTCGAACGGGGGCGGTTCGGCGGCGGGCGCCGTCCTGGCGTGGATCCCGCGGATCCTGCTGGCGCTGAGCGTCTACCAGCTGATCCGGCTGGTCCCCGGGTTCGACGTCATGCCCGACGTCTCGCAGTTCCCGCTGTTCCGCGGGATCGGCGACGGCGTGCTCGCCATGCTCAACCTCAACCCCGAGTGGTCCGACCAGGCCGCCAACGTGACCATCCCGGTGCTGGGCATCGCGCTCGCGGGCCTGTTCAACACGATCCGCTCGCTGAACACGTCGCTG
This sequence comes from uncultured Actinomycetota bacterium, assembly GCA_963850545.1. Taxonomy (GTDB): domain Bacteria; phylum Actinomycetota; class Actinomycetes; order Actinomycetales; family Cellulomonadaceae; genus Promicromonospora. The sequence goes on from CAWKLP010000001.1 coordinate 1,529,000, forward strand.
GCCATCTGGCCCTACGGGCTGGCGATCGTCGCGTGGATCGTCGTGTTCGCCGTCGGCGGCATCATCGGCTACGCCCAGGAAGCCACCGAGAACGTGAAGCAGGATGTCCAGGACTCGGTGGACCAGAGCATCGAGGACGCCAAGCAGGACGCCAAGGAGTCCGTCCAGAACGAGGTCGAGCAGGGCGTCGAGGACGCCAAGCAGGACGCTACCGAGAGCGTCGAGCAGGGCATCACCGACCAGCTCGAGGACGCCCTGCCCGGCGGCAACGGATAACAGGTCACAGCTCGGGGACTTTGCCCGCACGTGCGGAGGGACGCTGATAGCGTTTCTCCGGTCCGACCGGTAGTTCCGGTGCGCTGCTGAGGAGTCCTTTTCTTGTCCGACGAGACCGACCGCACGACGGCCGCACGCCCTGCCGGACAGCCCGTCCGGGGTGACCAGACCGCCAACGCGGCGCCGCCGCCCGCGCCCACGCGGGTGGTGCCGCCCACCGCGCCGACGAGGGTGGTCTCGCCCGCCGGGCCGTCCGAGCACGTCGGCGCCGCGGGGCAGGCGGGCTCGGCCGGATACCCGGGCGGCGCCGGACAGGCGGGCGCCGTCGGACACGCGGGCAACGGGGGCTCGGCCGCGCCGCGCATCCCCGCCACGGGCGAGGTCCTCGGCCCGTTCCAGCTGGGCGAGTCGCTCGGCCACGGCGGGTTCGCCCACGTGTATCGCGCAACGGGCCAGGGCGGCGAGGTCGCGCTCAAGGTGCTGACCAACCACGAGCCGGGCACCCTGGACCGGTTCGCCGGCGAGGCCGCCCTGCTGCAGCGGCTCGCCGGGCGCGGGTTCCCGCAGCTCCTCGCGGCCGACCTGCAGGGGCCGACGCCCTGGTTCGCCATGGAGCTCGTGCCCGGTCCCACCCTGTCCCAGCGCCTGGCCTCGGGCGGGCCGATGCCGCTGCACGAGGTGCTGCGCGTGGCCGACGACGTGCTCGACGCCCTCGCCGTGCTCCAGGAGGAGCACTTCCTGCACCGGGACGTGAAGCCGGCGAACATCATTGCCGCGCCCGACCGGTACGTGCTCATCGACCTCGGCATCGCCAAGGGGCACGGCACCAGCACCTCGACACACGCGGCGGGGACCATCTCGTACATGGCACCCGAGCTGTTCGTGCGCAAGCCGCACGCCCGCTCCGACGTGTACAGCCTGGGCCTCCTGCTGATCTTCCTCGCCACCGGCGAGCTGCCCAACGACCTCAACTTCGCAGGCCGCGACCTGACGGCGGCCGACGTCGGACCGGTCGACCAGCGGCTGCTGCCGCTCGTCCTGGCCATGACACGGCACCAGCCCGAGGACCGCCCGCCGCTGCACAACCTGTCGCGCACCGTGGCCCAGCTCGCCACCGACAGCGCCGGGCTCGACGCCGCGCTGCTCGCCGCCGCCGGGGCCACCATGACCGAGCGCGGCCTCGTCACCGAGGTGCTCACGGGCAACGGGGCGCCGTCGGCCGCCGTCGCACCCACCGGGGTGCTCGCGCACAACCCGGTGCAGCAGGGCGAGCCCATCACCAACCTGGTCTATGACCAGCAGCTCATGGGCCGCCTGCACCAGGTGCACGCCGACGGGTTCGACGGCGCCGCTGAGGCGGTCATCTCCGCGTACCTGTCCGCCGTCGGGCCGCAGCGGGCGGGCGGGCGCGCGCCCGTCGAGATCAAGGACTACCTGTGGGCCGCGATGCGCTGGGCCCCCGCCTTCACGCCAGAGGGGTACGCGGACACGTTCGAGGGCTGGGCCGCCTACCGGCAGCGCCACGGCCTGCCGCTGCCCGGCAGCCCGACGACGACCGCGCCCCGGCGCCAGACCAGCAGCCCCGCCCAGCATATGGCGCCCGCCACCAACCAGCAGGCCACCCAGGTCGCGCCGTCGTTCCGCCCGGGAACGGCGGCAGCCGCTGCACGTCCGGCGCCTGCCCCCGCACAGCAGCCCGCGCCACTGACCGGTACGCAGCCGAACCCCGCGGTCCGGCCTGGCGTCCCGGCGCAGCCGCCGGCGCCGTCGGCCGGGCCCGCGTCGCGCCGCGACGAGCGGGAGGCCCGCGAGGCGCGTGAGGCCAAGAGCCGCGACTCCGACGGGGGCGGGCAGGCCGTGGCGATGATCGTCGGCTGGATCCCGCGCGTGCTGCTCGCCGTCGCGGTCTACCAGCTGGTGCGCCTGATCCCGGGCTTCGACGTGATGCCGAGCGCGGCCGAGCTGCCGCTGTTCGCCGCGCTCGGTGACCTCGCGGTGTCCATGCTCGGCCTCGACCCGGTGTGGGCGCCGCGGATGGCGGAGCTGTCGATCCCGCTGCTCGGCATCGTGGCCTCCGCCGTCGTGAACCTCGTGCCGGCGGTGCGGAGGCGCCGCAGCGGACGTACGTGGCCGCTCTGGGTGGTCGTCGTGGTGTGGGTGATCGTGATCGCTGTGCAGGGTGTGGTCGGCTACGCGCAGCAGGTCACACAGAACGCACGCGACTCCTTCGAGCAGCAGCGGGAGCAGATCCAGGACGACCTCGAGCAGGGCGTCCAGGACACCACCGAGGACGTGCAGGACTCGGTCTGGCAGTCGATCGAGGACGCCCTCCCCTGGAGCGACAACAACAACTGAGGCGCCGGCGCCTGCGTCGGCACGTTCGGAACTGAGTGGCTGACGCCGTCGCCGGCCTGAGCTGACGTCGGCGCTCTGCTGGTCACTCCCCGCGCCGTCGGCAGTTTGCCCCGCAGACTCGGCAGTTGGCACTGAGGTCGGCTCAGGCCTGGACCGACCTCAGTGCCAACTGCCGACCTCACAGGAAACTGCCGATCTCGGCCGCTGCGCGGCGTGACTTCACCACGACGCCGCACTGCCACTCCCAGCAGTTCGTCGATGTGCCTGCAGCCTCTCCACACGGTGCCGCAACCGTTCGAGCTCGACCACAGGCGCTCTTGGGATGCAACTGTCCACAGACGGCGCTACCCGCCGAACCGCCCCCACGTGTTGCCGGGCACCCTCGTGCTCATGAACACCACATCAACCCTGGCCACCGTGTCAGTTCCCGATGTCCTCCTCGCGCGTGAGCGCGACAAGAACCAGCTCGCCCTGGCAAGCCGTCAGGGCACCCTCGTCCGGATCCGGCGTGGCGCATACTGCACCACCGACGCGATCCGGGTCGATGGGCCATCGGCAGCGGCGCGCGAGAAGCGGAACAAGGAGCTGGCACGCGCACGCGCGCTGCACACCCAGCTGCGCTCGGATCCGGTCTTCAGCCACACGACCGCGGCGTTGCTGCTGGGGTGCCTCGTCTGGACGGTGCCGGACAGCACGCACGTGTATCAGGACTATCGCGCCTCGACCCGCTCTGCGAACGACATTGCACGGCACCGAGGCAAACTTCCGCCCGAGGACCTCACCACTGCGCAGGGTCTGCCGGTCACCTCACTCACGCGCACCGCCGTCGACTGCGCGCTGACGTTCCACCCGCTGGAGGCGCTCGTGATCGCCGATTCCGCGTTGCGGCTGGGCGCCGAGCGAGACGATCTGCTCATGATGCTCGACGCCCCGAACCGGTCAGCGCGGCATACGGCGGGCACGGCTCGTGATCGATCTGGCGGACGCCGGTTCCCAGTCGGCCTGGGAGACCTGGGTGCGCTACGAGATGCTGCGCGCCGGACTGCCCCGACCGGTCACTCAGATGCCGGTCCAGACCGACCGAGGACTCTTCCACACCGACATCGGCTACGAGCAGTGGGCGCTCGGGATCGAGTTCGACGGACTGGTCAAGTACCGGCCAGACGGCGTTCGCCCTGGTCACGACCCTGCGCAGGAGTACATGGGCGAGAAGGACCGCGCCGAAGCCATCCGGCGAACCGGTATCACTGTGGAACGCGCCGGCGCAGCGGACCGCAGCGACGTCCGGTCGATGCTCGCCCGATTCACCCAGCACCTGCCGCCGGACGTGGTGAAGGACGCTCGGATCAACCCACTGCTGCCACCGGCCTGAGCCGACGCATGATGCCGAGGTCGGCAGTCTCCTGGTCTGAGCCCACACGGTCGGCAGTTTGCACCACAGAGTCGGCAGTTTGCATCGAGGTCGGTCCAGGCCTGAGCCGACCTCGATGCAACCTGCCGACCCCGCAGGAAACTGCCGACCTTCGGGTATCGGCAACCGCCCGATATGGCCACCAGAGAAAACAGGTGCGGCGTGCCGCAGGGGCATGCCATGCTCGTCGCACGGTCACCGGGCCAGCCCTTGAGGCGCTCGATGGCCGGCCAGCCCAGGTAGGAAAACGGCTCCGACACGATGCGTTCGAGCACGGTGCGGACAGGAAGGAGGCGGTCATGGACGACGTCGTTCGCGCGGCTGCCTTCGCGGCAGCAGACGCCACTGTCACCAGGAGCACCCGGGACTGATCCGGCGATGCTCCAGCATCAAGGAGCACTGTCTTGCCTCGTTTTCCCGAAGCACCGAAGTCCATCCTGATCCGCGCCGCGCGCGGGGACGGCAACCAGTCCGATGCCCGACCGAGCGTCGCCGAGCGACGCGCGACCGGTCGCGCCCGCGTCAGCCGCGAGGACCTGGAGGGCCCGCACCCGAGCACGCTCGTGGCGGATCCGGCCGACGCCGGTGAGTATGACGTCGACGCCTACGTCGCCGGCCAGTACGGCGTCGCGCAGGACACCACCGGGCCCGACACGGAACCGCGCGGTGCCGACCTGCCCGGCGCCGACTCCACCCAGCCCGGCCCCGGGCAGCGCTGGTCCACCTGGCGATCCGTCGCCAAGGGCCAACGCGGGCCCGAGCCCCTGCCCGACTGGCTGGTCACCCGTGATGCCGCGTTCGACACCGAGCTCGGCATCCTCAAGACCGGCAAGGAGGCCGACGCGTTCCTGGTGGAGCGTGCGGTCCCGCCGGGCGCCGACCCGGCGTCCGGTTACGCGTCCGACCAGGAGGCCGAGCGCTGCCTCCTCGTGGCCAAGCGGTACCGCAGCCTGGAGCACGGACAGTTCCACCGCGGTACCGAGTACACCGAGGGCCGCCGCGTCCGACGCACGCGCGACCAGCGCGCCATGGAGGACCGCAAGTCCGCGTGGGGCCGCGCGGTGTCCGCCACCCAGTGGGCCGACGCCGAGTTCCTCGCGCTGCGGGATGCCTGGTCGGCGGGCGCGCCGGTGCCCTACCCGGTGCAGATCGACGGTACCGAGGTGCTCATGGAGTTCGTGGGCACCGAGGTGTCCGACGACGAGGGCCGCACCCAGGCGGTCGCCGCGCCGCGACTCACCCGACAACGCCCGTCGGACGACCTGCTCGAGTCGTACTGGGACCAGCTGACGCACGGCATGTCGGTGCTGGCCCGGCTCGGCTTCGCGCACGGCGACCTGTCGCCGTACAACATCCTGGCCGACGGCGAGCGGCTGGTCATCATCGACCTGCCGCAGGTCGTGGACCTCGTTGCGAACCCGTTCGCGAGCGAGGTGCTGCTGCGGGACTGCCGCACGGTGTGCGCCTGGTTCACGGCCCGCGGGCTGGACGTCGACCCGGACGCCCTGTTCGCCGACCTGCTCGCGCAGGCCCTCTGACCGGTCCGGGCTCACCGGTCCGGGCTCGCGGTCCGGGCATGCGGTCCGGTTCATCCCGCCGGGGTGACCGGACCGCAGGTCCAGGACGAGAACACCAGGTCGGTCTGCACCCGGCCCACCTCGCCGCGGGCCGTGAAGTCGAGGACCAGGCGCTGCAGCTCGTCGGTGTCGGTGCAGGCCACGTGGACCAGGAAGTCGTCCGGGCCCGACACGTGGTGCACGGCCCGCGTCTGCGGGAGCTTGCGCACCCAGTCGACGAACGGCCCCAGCAGCGGCCGGGAGTGCGTGGTGAGCCGCACCATCAGCATGGCTTGCAGCCCGCGCCCGACGGCGGCCGGGTCCACCTGGGCGCTGTACCCGCGGATCACCCCGGCGTTCTGCAGCCGCTGGATGCGGGCCAGGCAGGTCGACGGCGCGACGCCGACCCGTTGCGCGAGCACCTTGTTGGCGAGGCGCCCGTCCTTCTGCAGCTCGTCCAGGAGGGCACGGTCGACCGAATCCAGGATCACGTTCTGGGTCATGGGCCGAATTTCTAGCATGCCTGACCGGCGTCGGCGCTCGGGAGTGCCGATAGTCCCCCATGAGCATGCACTCCTGGACCACGCGCGCGGTCCACGCAGGCAAGGACGACCTGGCCGCCCTGGGGCTCCACGCCCCGCCGATCGACCTGTCCACCACCTACCCCTCGCACGACGTGGTCGCCGAGGCCGAGCGCCTGGACGAGTTCGCCGCGGGGCACGACGACGGCGGCCCGCCCGTGTACGGCCGCGTCGCCAACCCGACGGTGCGCCGCTTCGAGCACGCCCTCGCCGAGCTCGAGGGGGCCGAGGCGGCGGTCGCGTTCGCGAGCGGCATGGCCGCGCTCTCGGCATGCCTGCTGGCGCAGGTCGCGGCGGGGAAGCCGCACGTCGTCGGCGTGCGGCCGCTGTACGGCACCACGGACCACCTGCTCGGCTCCGGCCTGCTCGGCACCTCGGTGACGTGGGCGTCGCCCGACGAGGCGGCGTCGGCCATCACCGACCGAACCGGGCTGGTGGTCGTCGAGAGCCCGGCGAACCCCACGCTGGACGAGGTGGACCTGCGCGCGCTGGCCGACGCCTGCGCCCCGGTGCCCGTGCTGGTGGACAACACGTTCGCCACGCCCGTGCTGCAGCGTCCGCTGACGCTGGGTGCCCGGATGGTGCTGCACAGCGCGACGAAGTACCTGGGCGGGCACGGCGACGTGATGGGCGGCGTCGTCGCCTGCGATGAGGAGCTCGCCCGGCCGTTGCGGCAGGTCCGGTTCGTGACCGGCGGCGTGCTGCACCCGATCGCGGGCTACGAGCTGCACCGGGGCCTGGCGACGCTCCCGGTGCGGGTGCGCGCGGCGTCGGCCACGGCGGCGGAGCTGGCGCGCCGGCTCGCGGAGCATCCGCGGGTGACCCTGGTGCACTACCCGCGCCTGGGCGGGGCGATGGTCTCGTTCGAGACCGATGTGGACCCGGTGGCCCTGGTCTCCGCCGTGCGGCTGATCACCCCGGCCGTGAGCCTGGGCAGCGTGGACAGCCTGATCCAGCACCCCGCGTCCCTGACCCACCGGATCATGGACGAGGTGGCCCGCAAGGAGGCGGGGATCTCGCCGGACCTGGTGCGCCTCTCGGTGGGCCTGGAGGACGTAGAGGACCTCTGGTCGGACCTGACCCAGGCACTCGCCCAGGCCCTTCGCTGAGTGCGGGGTATTTGTTGGGTCCGGCTGCGCTGACCCAACAGATACCCCGCACTCAACGGGGGTGGCGTGGTGCGGCAGGCGGCGTCCGCCTACCGTGAGGGCATGACGAGTACCCCGTACGACCAGGACGACCTGCTCGCGTTCCTCGTTGACTACGGTGTCGCACTCGGGTCGGGCGACCTGGAAGCCGTGACGGACAGCCTCAGCTACCCGTCGGTGGTGGTGCAGGCGGAGCGATCCCTCGTGGTGCCCGACGCCGAGGCCGCGCGCGACGCCCTCGGCGGCATGCTCGCCGCATACCGGGAGCAGGGACTCGTCGCCGCCGTGCCGGACGTGCGCGCCGTCGAGCAGGTGGGCGACGCACTGCTGTGGGTCGACGTGCGCTGGAGCTACAAGGACGAGAACGCGGCGGAGGCGACCGCGGAACGCGTGCGCTACCTGCTCCGCCGCGGCCGGGACACGTTCGAGCTGTGCGTGGTCGTGCCGGTCGAGGTGTAGCGCTCAGACCGGCGTGACCTCGCGCCGCATGTGCCAGCGGGTCAGGCGGCCGCTCGTGGCGTCCGTGGGGGCCAGCCGGTCGAACCCGGCCCGCTCGAACATCCCCACGGTGCCGACGAACGCGGCGCTCACGGGCACCCGGCGGCCGGCCTCCGGCTCGACGGGAAAGGCGTCGAGCGTCGTCGCCCCGTGGGCCGCGGCGTAGCCGACCCCGGCGTCGAGCAATGCCTGGGCGACTCCTTGCCTGCGGAAGCCCGCACGCACGGTCACGCACATGAACACCCAGGTGGTGGGCCAGGTCTCCGGTTCCCCGGCGGGCAGCACGCGGGACCGCTGCAGCGACCGGGCCGCCGACCGCCGCGAGAACCCGAGCCAGCCGGCGACCTCGGCCCCCTCCCCCGCCGCCGGACCGGCATCCGCGCCTCCGCCGAGGTACGCGAGCATCCCCGGCGCCGGTTCCTGCTCCGTCAGCTCACGCAGACGGGCGCCGCGCGTCGTGACGTCCTCCTTCGCCGGCGCGCGCCAGTGCATGCACCAGCAGGCCTGCTCGCGACCGGTCGGGTTGATGACACGGGCGATGTCGTCGAACCGGTCGGCCGTCGCGGGCACCACGGCTATCTGGGCCATGTTCGGAACCTACTCCGCGCGACTGACACTCGCCGCACGGCTGCGCTTGGCACACTTTTTGGCGACGGTGGCCGCCGACCCCCGCACTTGCGCCAGTACTTGCCCCGCGGGAGTCTCGTGGCATAATATAAGTGTTCGCTTATAGAAGGAGGCATCATGACCACCACCATCGATCCCGTCGCCACCGCCGGTCTCATGACCCGTGAGGTCCGCGACGGCAGCCGGGACGGCGTCCCGACCAAGATCGCCGTCGCCCGCCGCACGTACGCCACCGAGCGCGACGACCTGTGGAACGCCCTCACCTCCGCCGAGCGCCTGCCCCGCTGGTTCCTCCCGATCGACGGCGAGCTCTCCGTGGGCGGCCGCTACCAGTTCGTGGGCCAGGCAGGCGGCCAGGTCGAGCGGTGCGACGCCCCCGAGAGCTTCGACATCACCTGGGAGTTCGCCGGCCAGGTCTCGTGGGTGACGGTCTCCCTCAGCCCCGCCGACGGCGGCACCACGCTCGAGCTGGTGCACGAGGCCCCCGTGGACCCCGACTTCTGGACGCAGTACGGGCCGGGCGCCGTCGGCGTCGGCTGGGACCTCGCCCTCCTCGGCCTCGGCCTGCACCTGGCCACCGGCTCCGACAACGACGCCACCGAGTTCGAGCAGTGGACCCTCTCCCCCGTCGGCGTCGAGTTCGTGCGCCTCGCGAGCACCGACTGGGCCGACGCCGCCGTCGCGGCCGGGGAGGACGCCGACCAGGCGCGCGCCGCGGGAGAACGCACCCTGGCCTTCTACACCGTGCCGCCCACCGCTGAGCCGGAGGCCTGAGTGCCGGCGGCGCCCGACACGGCTCCGGACGGCGTGTTCGAGGCGCTGGGCGACCCGGTCCGGCGTCGGCTGCTGGAGCTGCTGGTCCCGGGCGAGCAGCCCGCCGGAGCCCTGGTCACCGCCCTGCAGGCGCGCGTGCGCATCACCCAGCCGGCGGTCTCGCAGCACCTCAGGGTGCTGCGCGAGGCCGGCCTGGTGCAGGTGCGCGCCGAGGGCACGCGCCGCCTCTACGCCGTGGACGACGCCGGGACGGCCGCCGCCCGCGCCTGGCTCGCCCGGTTCGAGGACACGTTCGCCCAGCCGCTCGACGCCCTGGCGACGGAGCTGGTCCGCGGACGCCGGGACCGCCGTCGAGCAGCCCGTGATGAGGACGGGACCGCCGAGGCCGCCGGCTGACCGACCCGTCCCGGAAACGGATCTACCCCAGCGATCGTGCCCAGAGCTCACCCGAGCTCTGGGCACAATCACTGGGTCCACCGGTCCCGGGACGGTCCCGGTCAGTAGCGCTTGGGGAGCTTCAGGTCGCGCTCCGCCATGATCGTGCGCAGCAGGTCCGGCCGGTCGGTGATGATGCCGTCCACGCCGATGTCCATCAGGGACTCGATGGTGGCGCGGTCGTCGACGGTCCACGGGATCACGGCCAGGCCCGCGCGGTGCGCGGCCCGGACGAGCTCGGGTGTGGTGAATGGGACGTAGCCGGGGTCCGACACGCTGCCGCCCTGCGGGTCGCCGTGCACGGGCGAGACGGCGTCGGCGCCGAACGAGGCACTGGCCGCGACGAACTTCTCCTGGATCGAGCCCGGGAAGTCGTCGATGTCCAGGCCGCCGAGCCACGGCGACGCGCCCTCCGCGCCGACCTGGAGGAACTGCTGGCCGTTGGTCAGCGCCACCAGACCGAAGCGGGGCTCGACCTCGCTCATGCGCATCAGCGCGCCCCAGTCGAAGCTCTGGATCGTGACCTGGTCGACCAGGCCGGCCTTGCGGACCTCGCGGGTAACGACCTGGACGAACTGCTCGCGCGGCGCCGTCTGCTCGGGGGCGCCGGCCTCGACCTTGGTCTCGATGTTGAGCGTCACCTGGTGTGCGCGGTGGCGGTTCACCAGGGCCAGCACCTCGGACAGCAGCGGCATGCGCTCGCCCGGGTGCAACTCCTGCTCGGGGAACTGCGGCTGCCGCAGCGACCCGCAGTCGATGGTGCGGACCTGCGCGAGCGTGAGGTCCTTGATGTACCGGGTCCCGGGGACGTACGGGAACTCGGGGTCGCCCGGGAACGCGGGCGCCGTGTCGACGCACTTGGCCGGGTTCGGGTCGCGGTCGTGGGTCACGACGGCGTACCCGTCCTGCGTGATCTGCACGTCGAGCTCGAGCGTGCTGACCCCCAGTGCGAGGGCGTTGTCGAAGGCCGGGAGCGTGTTCTCTACGGTGAGCGCGATGCCGCCGCGGTGCGCCTGGAGGTCGAAGGCGCGCGCGGTGGGCACGGACGCCGACGCCGGGGCGGCGCCCAGGGCCAGCGTGCTCGCAAGGGTCACGGCGAGCGCTGCGGTGGTGCGACGTGGGGTGGTTCTCATGCCTCCGAGCCTGGACACCTCCTGTGGCCGCGGCGTGGCGATACGCCGTCACGCGGGCGACGCCCACGTGAACGCGCCGCGACGCCGTGTCCGGGCATCCCCTGCACGGGGTCCCGGACGCACGTACCGTCCAAGGGTGGAGTTCATCGAGGCGGGCGGGCTCAGGATCGCCTACGTGCGGGCCGGTCAGGGGCCACCCCTGGTCCTCGTGCACGGCGCCGCCGAGGACAGTCGCGTCTGGCAGCTCCAGGTTGCCGGTCTGGCCGAGGAGCTCACGGTCGTCGCATGGGACGAGCCTGGGGCCGGCCGATCCTCCGACCTGCCGGAGGGCTTCGGCCTGGCCGGCTACGCGGACGGGCTCGCGGCGCTGCTCGAGGCGCTCGAGCTCGGACCCGCGCACCTCGCCGGCATCTCCTGGGGCGGCACCGTGGCGCTCGAGCTCTACCGCCGTCGTCCTGAGCTCGTCGCGACCCTGATCATGATCGACTCCTACGCCGGCTGGAAGGGGTCGCTGCCCGCGGACGAGGTACGGGCGCGGGTCGAGGGCGCGCGCAGGATGCTTGCCGCTCCTCGTGCGGAGCTCGATCCCACGTTTCCCGGACTCTTCGCCGGCGACCCGCCGGCGGAGCTCGTGCCGCTGCTCGCCGACATCGCCGCCGACGTCCGCCCGGCCACCCTTGCCCACCAGCTGGGCATCATGGCCGAGGCCGACCTGAACGACCTGTTGCCCCACATCGACGTCCCCACCCTGCTGGTCTGGGGAAGCTTGGACGCGCGCTCTCCGCTCACGGTCGCGAGCCAGTTCGAGGCGGCGATCCCGGACACCACGCTCGTCGTGATCGAGGGTGCGGGCCACCTGAGCAACCTGGAACGTCCCGAGCTGGTGAACGACGCCGTCCGCGCGTTCTGTCGCGCCCACGCGCCGTCGTCCCACGCGCCGCGGAATCCGAGGCCGGAGGGCTGACCGCCTTCCCGATCCCCGCCCACACGCCGGGTGCAAAGCATCACGAATCGCCGCGCGGAGGTACGGTTCTCGGGTGGCTCATCTGGACTGGGAGATCAAGGCAAGCCTGCTGATGTATGTGATGGGGGCGCCTGGCGGCCGCATCGTGCAGGACGACGCCGTCGGCGGCAGCGGCGCCTCGTTCCACTTCCCGCTCGACCCGGAACGGAGCCCGGAGGCGTCTGCCGACGCCTCGTCGTTCGCGTTCACGGGATCCGTCGTCTTCATCGGGCACTTCGGCTCGTTCGTGGGCGAGGTCGCAGACATCGAGGTCGTCGCCCCGGCCGACGGCGGCCCCGACTGGACCATGTCCATCCGGGACCGCGAGTCGGACGTGCGCACGGTCGCCTTCCGTCTGGCCGGCGCCCCCGAGCGGTCCGACGACGGCGCGCGCCTGACCTGGCAGCAGGTCGAGCTGACCGACGACGGCGCGAAGCTCTGGGGCGGCAGCTACCCGGTGGGCACCCCGTTCGAGCCGGTGACGATCGACCTGTCCTGAAGGATCAGGCCGACGGCGGGAGGCAGCGGGTAACTGCTGTGGGCCGAACCGAATGACGGCGCGGGACTCTAGTCCTCCACCGGGGTGAAGGTGAACGTCACCTTGCCCTGGACCGTTCCCGGCCCGCCCTCGATCGCGTCGACGTGGAGCGTCCCGGCACCGGTCAGGTCGAGCGAGCCACCGCGGGCCACCACTACGACCTCGTCCTGGCGCGGCGAGCGAACCATCAGCTGCACCTTCGCCTCCTCACCGCGGACGCCCACGCGCATGATGCCCACCTTGACGTCGGCGAAGTGCGGCTGCGCCCCCTGCGAGGCCGTGATCTTGCGGTTCATGTCGCTCCCCTCACTTGGTGGACGGCGTGGTGTACGGGGTGTCGAAGTTCTCGTCCCACTCCTGCTGGGTCAGCCACATGTCGCCCACCTTGTTGGAGCCGTCGCTCTGGTTGTGGTCGCCCGGACCCCACGGGTTGATGACGTGGACCTCCAGCCCGCCGTTCGCGTTCTCCCGCACCTCGTCGATGACGTAGGCGTGGTTGGGCACGACGCGATTGTCGTCGACCTCGTCCTCCCACCAGAAGAACGAGTCGTCGTCCTCGGTGCCCGCCGCCACCGGGCCGTCCTTGAGCGCCTCGCGGACATCCTCGAGGCTGCCCTCGCCGGAGCTGTCGGCCTCCATGCCCGTGATCGCCTCGAACGCGTCGTCCGAGTGCCCGCCGTCCAGGTCCTCGTACTCCCCGCCCCAGTACTCGGCGGCCGCCTTCTCGTAGATCGACGCCCAGTTCGGGTCGCCGCTCGGGTCCATGACGCCGCCGCTGGCGACCTCGGGCTCGACGGTGATCTCGACCGGCTCGCCGTCCTTGTACATGGTGACCGCCCAGGTCCCGTCCGGGTTCTTGACCATGTGCTCCCGGAAGAACTCGGGGTCGTTGTGGGCGACGGCCCCCATCGCGGCGAGCAGCCAGCAGTCACCTAGCCCTTGCTGGTTGATCTGGTTGGGGTCGATCGCGTTGTCGTCCATGGGGATGTTGGTGGCCGGGACGTACGTGCCGTGGTCCCCCAGCTCGGGATTGCCCGGCAGGTCCTCGCCGGAGTAGTCGCCTCCGCCGCCGGAACCACTCCCGGAGCCGCTACCCGGCAGGCCGGAACCGCCGGCCGCGCCGCCGCCCAGGGTCTCGCTGGTCCGCTCCTGGTCGTCCGCGTTGCGGCGGACGACGTCGCCCACGCGCGCGAGATCCGTCTCCACGGCGGTCAGGCCCGGGGCGTGCCGGTCGGACCACTCGCCACGGAACATCTCGCCGTTCGGCCCCCACCAGTCGGCGGCATCGACGCCGGACTCGATGAGGCTGCGCGCCGCGCTGAGCTGCGCCGCGGCCTCGTCGAAGACCTGCCCGAGCCGACGCAGCGCCTCGACATCTGCGCCGTACATGTTGTCGCTCACGCCGCGTTCCCCTCCATGTGCCCACGCTCGGGTGAGCGGAACGATAGCGGAGGTGTCCGACACGCACTATGGAGAGAAGTCCCCGCCGTGCGGGCCCCACGAATCACGCCAGGGGACTGCCGGCCCTGGTAGCGTCCCGGGCCTGAGAGCCGGGACATGCCCCGGCCCGACGACGGCCGGCGTCCACGACCAAGGAGACAGGTGCGGTCCATGTTCCGAGCACTCCAGGTCCTCCACGTACTCCAGGTGCGATGGATCGGCGCGGCGCTGCTCGCCGTCGGCGCGCTGGCATCCTGCTCGACCGGCTCCGCCCGCCCGGACGACGAGCCGGCCGAACCGGCGCCCGGGCTCGACTCCGCGATGACGGACTACACGGCCGCGTACGACGACGTCGTCGAGGCGCTCGGGCGGTCCGTCCCGGAGGTGGAGTGGACCGCCAAGGGCCGCTTCCCGCTCGTCACCGAGCAGCCCGACGGCCGGTGCCAGCTCTTCCTCGGCGAGAGCCTGGGCGAGGGCGACCTGTACGAGCCCAGCGACGGTCTCACCGACCTGGCCGCCGCGCTCGACCCGGTCCTGGAGGAGCACGGCTTCGACCCGCTGTCCGAGGTGATCTATCCCGAGAACGGCGGCGACGTGTACGTGACGGCCACCGACCCGGCCGGCTGGGAGCTCGAGGTCACGGCCTACCCGCCGATCGTCGGGATCTCGGGCCCGGTCGAGACCGACGAGTGCGACGAGAGCATCCTCGAAGGATCGTGACGCCGGCAGTGCGTCCAACAGCAGCGCAGCGGCGCGCTTGAACGCTCGCCGGCGTCGGACTGGGACTTTCCTCGGACCGGCACGAACGCGCTGGTAGGTTGCCCGGTATGACGTCACCAGCGCCAGGTGTCGGCGAGGTCGCGCCCGCGGTCGTCGACCCCGGTCCGGTCCTGTTGTCCGAGCCGGCGCCGGCAGCCGCCCCCGAGCCGGCACCAGGCCCCGAGTCCGCGCCCGCTCCGGAGCCCGAGGCTGAACCGACGTCCGCCGTGCCCGCCCCGCCCGAGCCCGAGTCTGCGCTCGAGCCCGCGGCTGAACCGGCGTCCGACCTCGAGGCCGAACCGACTCCCGCCGTGCCCGCCCCGCCGCCTGGGCCGGAGCACGAACCGAAGTCCGAGGCCGAGCCCACCGCGCCGTCCGAACCTGAGCCTGCGCCAACGCCCGAACCCGCGCCCGCACCGCTCGCCGCGGCGCTCCCCGTGCGCCCCGTCCGGCGCATCCCCGCCAGCGGGGAGCGGCTGGGCCGGTTCACCCTCGCCGAGGCGCTGGGCCATGGCGGTTTCGCGCACGTGTACCGGGCGCATGCCGACGACGGCGCCGAGGTGGCCCTCAAGGTCCTGACCGGCCTGCACGACGATGCCCGCGAACGCTTCGCCCAGGAGGCGCACCTCCTGGAACGCCTGGACGGTCGCGGCTTCCCGCGCTTCGTGGAGGCCGGCCTCGACGCCGCCCAGCCCTGGTTCGCGATGGAGCTCGTGCCCGGCACGACGCTGCGGGACCGGGTGCACGAGGAAGGGCCGCTGTCCGGGCAGGAGGCGCTGCGCCTGGCCGCACAGCTGGTCGACGCCCTGCTCGTGCTGCAGGAGGAGCGCTGCCTGCACCGCGACCTCAAGCCGGCGAACATCATGGTCGACGGCGACCGCGCGGTGCTCATCGATCTGGGCATCGCCAAGGTCTTCGACGCCGCGACGTCGACGCAGCCGGCCGGAACCTTCGCCTACATGGCGCCGGAGCTGTTCGGGCGCCGGGTGCACCCGCGGTCGGACGTGTACAGCCTGGGGCTGCTGCTCGTGTACGCGAGCACGGGCACGCTGCCGCTGGACCTGAACTTCCTGGGCCGGGACCTGGTGGCCGCCGATCTCGTGGACGAGGAGCCGGCCTACCTCGTCCCGGACGAGGACCCCCTGCCCGAGCCACCGGTCGTCGACCGGCACCTGCAGTCGCTGATCCTCGCCATGACCCGGTACCAGCCGAACCACCGCCCGCCGCTGGAGAACATCGCGGGGGTGGTGCGCTCCCGTCTCGCGAACACGAGGCCCGACCCGACGCTGCTGCTCACCTCGCAGGTCCTCAGCGACGGCGTGACGGCCGCCGAGGTGGCCGCGCTCCCGGCGACGGACGTGCTGCCCGGCCGGGGGCATACCAGAATGTTCCCGCAGGCCCCTGACCGGTCGGACGAGGCCACGCCCACTCGCACCCCCGAGCCCTGGCACGCCCTCGTGTACGACCGCGCGCTCATGAGCGTCCTGGCCGAGGTGCACGCCGACGGTTTCGACGGCGCCGCGGAGCAGGTGGTGGCCGACCACGTCGCGGAGATCGGCGCGCACGTCGCCGGGGGCGCCACCCCGGCCGAGATCAAGGACTGGATCTGGCAGGCGATGCGCTGGCGGGTCACGTCTCCCGCCGACGGCCACTCGGACACGCTCCGCGGCTGGCGTGCGTTCCGCAGCCCCGAGCCCGCCGGGGCGAGCGAGCAGGCCCCCGGCGGCGGCAGGCCGGAGTCCGTGCCCCCGGCCGCCTCCCCCGCGCCTGCCACACCCCCGGCCGCCGCACCCCCCTCTGTCGCGGCGACCCAGGTCGTCCGCAACGTGGTCCCGCGACCGCAGTCGTACGAGCCGCGCAAGAGCCCGGTCAAGCACCTCGGCCCAGCCCCGCAGCCGGCGGGGCCGAGCCCGTCCGTGCGCGCCACTCGCCCGATGCCCGCCATCCGGCCCCCCGCCGTACAGCAGCCCGCCGTTCAGAAGCCCCCCGCGAGCCGTCCGCCGAGCATGCAACCGGGCGTGCGGCCGGGCATGCAGCCGAGACCTCCCGCTCCCACCCCGGTTCCGCCGCGCCGGAGGCCGTGGCCGCTGCGCCTGCTCGGCGCGCTGCTGCGCTGGGTCCCCCGACTGCTGCTCCTGTGGGCCGTGTACGTGCTGGTCGCCGGGGACTACCCCCCGGCGAGCGACCCGTTCCTCGTCGCGCCGGCCCTCGCCGTCGCCGCGTTCGGGCTGGCCGTTCTCCTGCGCGTCGCCGGGCACAAGATGCGGATCTGGTTCTACGTGATCTCCGCGCTGCTCGTCGGCGGGGCTTCGGTGGCGCTGTGGGCGACCAGCACCGGCCTGCTGGACCTGGGCTGACCCGATAGCTACCGGAAGTCCCGCGATCGCGACGGGACCTCCAGCGACAGCGTGGACAGGTGCTCGGCGAGAAGATTCACGGCGCCGTCGGCCGACTCGATCCGCCCCCGCACCACCATGGCCGACGCCGACCGCGCCACCTTCCGGAACCGCTGCCACAGCCCGACGGTGCAGATCACGTTGAGCAGCCCCGTCTCGTCCTCCAGCGACAGGAACGTCACACCGCCGGCCGTGCCCGGCCGCTGCCGGTGCGTCACCACCCCGCCGACGGCGATCCGGCGCCCCGCCTCGGTCACGAGTGCCTGCGCCACGGTGAGCACGCCCGCCGCCTCCAGCCCCGGCCGCACGTGCTGCGTCGGGTACGAGTCGGGCGTGACGCCGGTGGCCCACGAGTCGGCCTGCGACAGCTCGAGCTCGCTCATCCCCGGCAGCGTCGGGGCGTCGACACCGACGCTCACGCCGGGCAGCGTCGTCGGCCCTTCCTGGCCCAGCGCGCCCGCCGCCCACAGGCCTGCCCGGCGCTCGACGCCGAACGACTCCAGCGCGCCGCCCGTCGCGAGCGCCTCGAGCTGCGCGGTCGACAGCTCGACCCGCTGCACGAGGTCCCGCAGCGACGCGAACCCCGACGGGCCGACGGCGGCCCGGGCCGCGACGATCTCCTCGGCTTTGTCCTTCCCGATGCCCCGCACGGACTCCAGCCCCATGCGGACCGCGAGCTGCTTGTCGACCATGCGGTTACTGCCAGAACCGGCCCCCGGTCCGGGAGCAACCGCATGGTCACCGGTCTCGACAGGCTCGGCCCTCGGGCTGTCGCCGCCCTCGCCATGGCCATCACCGCCAACCCGGCCCGCGCCGCCGTCGGGCAGCCGCTCCACACTCGCCAGCACCTGCGACTCCGCCACCGAGGGCCGCAGCACGCGCACCCCGTGCCGGCGGGCGTCGGCGGCCAGGGACTGCGGAGAGTAGAACCCCATGGGCTGGGCCGCGAGGAGCCCCGCGTAGAACGCGGCCGGGTGGTGCACCTTGAGCCACGCGCTCGCGTACACGAGGTACGCGAAGGAGTATGCGTGCGACTCGGGAAAACCGAAGTCGGCGAAGGCCTTGAGCTTCTCGAAGATCTCGTCCTGCTTGTCGGGCTCGATGCCGTTGGCCGTCATTCCCGCGTAGAACCGCTCGCGCAGCGCCTCCATGCGTTCGACCGACCGTTTGGACCCCATGGCACGTCGGAGCTGGTCGGACTCCGTGGGCGTGAACCCGGCGACGTCGATGGCCATCTGCATGAGCTGCTCCTGGAACAGCGGCACCCCCAGCGTCCGCTTCAGCGTGGGCTCCAGCAGCTCGTGCGGGTAGGTCACCTCCTGGCGCCCGCGCGCCCGCTCGATGTACGGGTGCACCGACCCGCCCTGGATGGGGCCGGGCCGGATGAGCGCGACCTCCACGACGATGCTGTAGAAATCTCGTGGCTGCAGGCGCGGCAGCGTCGCCATCTGGGCGCGCGACTCCACCTGGAACACGCCCACGGTGTCGGCGGCGCACAGCAGGTCGTAGACGAGCGGGTCGTCCTCCGGCAGGCTGTGCAGCTCGAGGCGCTCCCCGGTGTACGCCTCGATGAACTCGAACGCATACCGGATCGCGGTCAGCATGCCCAGGCCCAGCAGGTCGAACTTCACCAGTCCCGCGTCCGCGCAGTCCTCCTTGTCCCACTGCAGCACCGTGCGGCCCTCCATGCGGGCCCACTCCACGGGGACGACCTCGATCACCGGGCGGTCGCACATGACCATGCCGCCCGAGTGGATGCCCAGGTGCCGGGGCAGGCGGAGCATCCGGTCGGCGAGGTCGAGCACGTCGTCGGGGATCTCCCCCTCCTCCACGGCCGACGGCGGCGTGCGGAACGGCACGACGTCGTGGGTGTCGTCGGCGCGGCTCGGTCGCGGCTCCCCGGGAGCGCGCTGATCCTCGACGAGAACGTCGCGGAAGATCCCGGGGCTGCCGGTGCTCGCGTGCCCGGCGTGCGGCCGCGGTTCCCGCGGTCCCCACAGCGCCGCGAGCTGAGCATCCTTGGCCGCGGTCTTGTTCTGTGGCGTGGCCGACGGCGGGGTCGACGGCCCGGCCGCCGTCTCGCCGTCGGGCACGGTGCTGCCCGACACCGCCGGGGTCGCCCTCGGCTTCAGCGTTCCCCAGCGTTCGATGCTCTTGGACCACGCGTCCTGCTGCCCGATGTCGTAGCCGAGCGCGCGGGCGGCGTCGCGCACCGCCGACCGTGGCCGGTAGGAGATGACGTTCGCGACCTGCGCCGCGTGCGTGCGCCCGAACTTGTCGTAGACGTGCTGGATCACCTCCTCGCGCCGCACCGACTCGATGTCGACGTCGATGTCTGGTGGCCCGTTGCGCGCCTCGGCGAGGAACCGCTCGAACAGCAGGCCGTACTTCACCGCGTCCACCGCGGTGATCCCCAGGGCATAGCAGACTGCGGAGTTCGCGGCACTGCCCCGACCCTGCGCGAGGATCCCGTGGGTGCGGCAGAACTCCACGATGTCGTAGACCACCAGGAAGTACCCGGGGAAGCCCAGGCGGATGATGATCTCCAGCTCGTAGTCGATCTGCTTCCAGGCCTTCTCGCTGCCCTCCCGGGGTCCGTACCGCCGCTCAGCGCCCTGGTAGGCGAGCACGCGCAGCCAGGTTGCCTCGTCGTGCCCGGGTGGCACGTCGTAGGGCGGCAGGTTCGGCGCGATGAGGTCCAGGTCGAACGCGCACTCCGCCCCCAGCGCGGCCGCCGTCGGCACGGCCTGCGGGTGCAGGCGGTGCAGGCGCGCCATCTCCGCGCCGCTGCGCAGGTGGGCGGTGGGGGCGCCGGGCAGCCAGCCGTCCAGGTCGTCCAGGCTCGACCGGGCCCGGACGGCGGCCAGGGCCCCTGCCAGGTCGCTGTCCCGGGGGCGCGCGTAGTGCGCAGCGGTGGTGGCGACCAGCGGCAGGCGCGCCTCCTGGGCGAGGAGGGCGAGCGCGGCGTGCAGGTCGGCGTCGCGCGGGTCGCCGGTAGCGGTGATCTCGACGGCGACGTTGTCCCGGCCGAAGGTGTCGGTCAGCAGGTCCAGCTCGCGCCGGGCGGCGGCGAGCCGGTCGGTGCGGTTCAACCCCTCTCGTTGAGTGCTGGATATTTGTCCTCTCGAAACGTTTCGAGAGGACAAATATCCAGCACTCAACGGGGGGATCAGCGCCTGGCGGACCGCGCCCTTGCGGCAGCCGGTGAGGACCAGCCATTCGCCGGCCGACGCCTCACCCAGGCCTTCCAGCGTGTAGTTCGCGGCGCCCTTGACCCCGGCGTCGAGGTGCGCGGCACCGATAGCCCTCGACAGGTTGCGGTAGCCCTGATCGCCGCGCGCGAGCACGAGCAGGTGCGTGGCGCGCGGGTCGGGGATCCCGGTGGGCGGGTCGAGCACGGGCGCGCCCCTCGTGCCGGTCGAGCCTGTCGAGACCAACGGCAGGTGCAGCTCCGCCCCGAACGCGGTCTTCAGACCGACCTTCTTCGCCGCCTCCGAGAACCGCACCACCCCGTACAGCCCGTCGTGGTCGGTGATCGCGAGCGCCTTCAGCCCGAGGCGCGCGCCCTCGGCGGCGAGCTCCTCGGGGTGCGAGGCGCCGTCGAGGAAGCTGAACGCGGAGTGGGCGTGCAGCTCGGCGTACGGCACTCCGTCGTCGGGCGACAGGTCAGTCATAGAGCGCCTCCAGGGACCATTTCCCCGCCGACGACGACAGCAGCAGCCCCACATCACCCGGGAGATCGGTCGCCACCTGGAGGAACACGCGGCGCTTGCCCCGGGGCGTCCACCACCGCTCGGCGACCGGCCACGGCCCGGCCCAGTCGACGACCGCGGCGTCGAGGCCGGCCCACGCGCCGTCGTCGTCCGCGCCACCGCCACCACTCCGCGCGTCGCCCGCACTCCCGCCGCCCAGCACACCGTCCGCGCCGTCGTCAGCGCCGGGCACCACCACCCGGGCGGGCTCTCCGCTGACCGCCAGCCGCACGTCGACGACGACGGGGCGGCCGTCGGCGTCGAGCACGTGCACGGGGGCGGGCTCGGGCAGCACGAACGACGGCGCCGGGGGCGGCAGGGCGCCGGGCCAGGGCCGGTCGGGGTCGCGCTCGGGCGGGACCTGCTCGCCGTAGGGCACGAGCTGGACGCGGTCGCGTGGGTCGCGCCCGCCCTGGAGGCGGACGGTGAGGACGGCGTCGCCGCCGAGCAGGGCCTGCACGCGCTCGACGGCCCGGCGGGCACGCAGGTCCTCGCCCGCGCCCGGGCCCCACAGGCGCGGCTGCAGGGCCCCGGCGGGGGTCACCTCCTCGGCGGCGAGGCTCAGGCCCGCGATGGGGGCGGGCGCCTCGCCCTTCCCGAGGGACGACGCCGTGAGCCAGCCCTCGAGCTGCCAGCGCACCCGGTCGGTGATCCGGGCGGCCGACAGCCCGCCGAGCGTGTCGTCGGTGCGCCACAGCCGTTCCAGGGTGCGGGCCTCGCCCGTGACCGGGTCGACGGCGCGCGCCGTGATCCGCAGCCGCCCGCACGCCAGGCCGCGCCGGTCCAGGTCCTCGTGCAGACGCTCGGCCAGGCGGCGGGCGGCGAAGGTGGCGACGTCGACCCGGTCCGCCGGCGGGTCCAGCTCCTCGGTGACGGTCAGGTCCTCGGCGAACCGACGCCGGGCGGGCGGGCGGACGTCCTGCCCCCGGGCGAGGCGCTGCGCCCAGACGCCGAGGTCGCCGAAGCGTGCGGCGACGGCGGCGTCGGGCAGGGCGGCCAGGTCGGCCAGCGTGCCCACGCCGAGGCGGCGCCACAGGTCGACCAGCTCGGTCAGGGCGCGGTCCCCGGGGCGGGCGTGCACGAGCACGGCGGCTGGGCGGGGCGCGAGGTAGTCCTGCGAGGCCCCCGGTGGCACGACGGCGTCGTCGCGGGCCGCCAGGACCGCCGCCAGGTAACCGTCGGCGACCCCGACCTGGCACTCGTGACCGGTGCGGACAGCGACCTGCTCGGTCAGCTCGCGGGCCAGGTCGTGCTCGGAGCCGTGGTAGCGGGCCGCGCCGCCCGACGGCAGCAGGAGCAGTCCCGGGCGGGCGAT
Organism: uncultured Actinomycetota bacterium; assembly: GCA_963850545.1. Taxonomy (GTDB): domain Bacteria; phylum Actinomycetota; class Actinomycetes; order Actinomycetales; family Cellulomonadaceae; genus Promicromonospora. Next base: position 1,550,997 of record CAWKLP010000001.1, read on the forward strand.
CTCCAGCCCGGAGACCACGGTCTCCGCGGCCACGGCGACGGGCTCGAACTCGCGGGCGTCGCGGGCGTCGTCGGCGGGCCAGAGCTGCAGGTCGGGGCAGCGCCCCTGGGCCTCGCGGCGGCGCATGCCGCGGCGCACCCCGGCGCTGCGCGCGGGGGCGGACACCGCCACGATCCGGCCGCCGGGGCCGCCCGTGACCGCCGCGGGCACCTCGGGGCCCAGGCCGGCGACGACCAGGGCCGCGACGACCGGCCAGTCGGGCACCCAGAGGCAGGCGGTGCGGGTGGCGGCGGACGTCATCCGACCAGCTCCAGCCGCGGCGGCCCCGTTTCCGCGGCGACGGGCTCGGCGGCGAGCTCCGCGCCCCCGGCCGCCCGGCATACCGGCACCTCCACGTCCAGGTGCAGGGGCCGCGCCGCGCTCCCCCGCCCGGTGCGCCGCACCCGCAGGGTCCGACGCCGCAGCCAGCCCGTCCCGTGGTCGATCCCCGCCCAGCCCCCGCCGACAGCCTCGAGCACCACGTGGGCACCGGGCCAGCCGCCGTCCCCCACTCCCCGCTGAGTGCTGGGCTCTCGCCCTGCCACCGGCCGTTGGCGGGGCAAAGATCCAGCACTCAACGCGGGGGCGGACAGGGCGGGCAGGGCGGCAGGGACCAGCACAGTTCCCCGCTCGCGGGCGCGCGCCGTCAGCCGGCGCCGGTCGCGGTCCAGCAGCGCCACCCCCGGCCCGACCACCACCACGTCCATGCCGTCGATCAGCGCCGCGAGCACAGCGGGCGCGTCCACGCCCGACCCGGCCGGCAGCGGCACCACCAGGGTGCGCGCCAGGTCGCACCCGGCGTCGGCCGCGGCGGCCATCCCGGCCGCCGGGTACCCGACCAGCACGGTCCAGGCCCCGTCGCGGGACGCCTCGGCGAGCAGGGTGAGCAGGAGCGACGTCGAGCCCCGGACCAGGACGGTGGTTCCGGCGCGCAGGCCGCCGTCGGGCAGGAGGGCCGCAAGGTGCGGGTGCACGGGCAGGACGCGCGCATCCTCGCCCGGCACTCGGGGCAGCTCGATACTGAGCTGCTCGGTGCGAACCGTCTGGACCGCTCGTGCGACCGTGGCCTGCTTGCGCACACCGGTGCGCGCCTCGGCGGATCGCAGGGCTGCGAGCGCCTGTGCGTGCCTGGTGTCCGCGTCGTCGGCGTCGGCGTCGGTGCTGGTCTCCGAGGAGACTGTTACAACGGTCATGGCCCTCCAGCGATGGTGTCTGCCGGTGGAGACCGGTGGTCGGGGACATCATCGAACACATGTTCGATAGGTCCAGTACACCTCTCGCGGGGCACGCCTGTCAAACCATCTGCCTCGCAACACTGCATGCCTCGGGGCGGATGCACCGCTCCGGATGGACGTCTCGCGGGTCCGTTTCGAGAACGACTTGAGGCACCGATCCGGGCGGGATTCAGTGCCTCAAGTCGTTCTCGAAACGGACCACCGCAAGGTCGGCAGCTCAGCAGTACTCAGGCCTCCGGTATGTAGAGCGACAGCGTGTGGGCAACCAGAGCCGGCTTCTCGGCCCCCTCGATCTCGATGGTGACCTTCGAGGCGAGACGCACGCCGGTCGACGTCGGCTCGGCCGAGAGGATCTCCGTGACGGCCCGCACGCGCGAGCCCGCCGGCACCGGGGCCAGGAACCGCAGCCGGTCCAGGCCGTAGTTCATCACCATGCTGATGCCCCCCACATGGACGAGCGGGGACGCCAGGTGCGACAGCAGCGACAGGGTGAGGTACCCGTGCGCGATCGTGGAGCCGAACGGCCCGGCGGCCGCCTTCTCGGCGTCGAGGTGGATCCACTGGTGGTCCTCGGTGGCGTCGGCGAACGCACCGATCCGCTCCTGCGTGATCTCGAACCACTCGCCGGTGGCCGTCCGGCCCACGGCGTCGGCGAGGGCGGCCGGCGAGGCGACGGTGATCACGTCGCTCATGCCCTTGGCCCACCCGCCACGTACAGCACCTGGCCCGACACGAACCCGGACTGCTCCGAGCAGAAGAACGACACGGCGTTGGCGATGTCCTCGGGCTGGCCCACGCGGCCGACGGGGACGTCCTGGGCGGCCACGCCGAGGTAGTCGGCCAGGGACACCCCGATGCGCTCGGCGGTCTCCCGGATCATGTCGGTCTCGATCACCCCGGGCGCCACGGCGTTCGCGGTGACGCCGAACTTGCCGAGCTCGATCGCCAGGGTCTTGGTGAAGCCCTGCATGCCCGCCTTGGCGGCCGAGTAGTTGACCTGGCCGCGGTTGCCGAGGGCGGAGGTCGAGGAGAGGTTCACGATGCGGCCGAACCTGGCCTCCACCATGGACGCCTGCACGGCCCGGGTCATCAGGAACGCGCCCCGCAGGTGCACGCTCAGCACGGCGTCCCAGTCGTCCGCGGACATCTTGAACAGCAGGTTGTCGCGCAGGATGCCGGCGTTGTTCACCAGCACGGTGGGCGCGCCCAGCTCGGCGGTGACCCGGGCGACGGCGGCGGCGACCGACTCCTCGTCGGCGACGTCGACGCCCACGGCGAGTGCGCGGCCGCCGTCGGCCACGATGGCCTCCGCGGTGGTCCTGGCCTGGTCCTCCAGGAGGTCCAGGACGGCGACGGCGTGGCCGTCCTGCGCGAGCCGGTGGGCCGTGGCGGCGCCGATGCCGCGGGCTGCTCCGGTGACGATGGCGGTGCGAGTCATGAGGGGTTCCTCTCGTTGCGAATGAGCATGTCAGGTCAGACGAACGCGGCGTGGCCGGTGATCGCGCGGCCCACTATCAGGTTGTTCATGTCGCGCGTGCCCTCGAACGTGTACACGGCCTCGGCGTCGGCGAAGAAGCGGGCCACGCCGTGGTCGAGCTGGATACCGTTGCCGCCCATGGACTCGCGGCACAGCGCGACGGTCTCGCGCATGCGGGTGGTGACGAACGCCTTGGCCATCGCGGCGTGGGCGTCGGTCTGGGTGCCCTTGTCCTGCAGCTGGGCCACGCGCACGCACATGGCGAAGCCCGCTGTCACGTTCGCGTACGCCGTGGCGAGCTTGTCCTGGATCAGCTGGTAGCTCGCTATGGGGTTGCCGAACTGCTCGCGCTGCTTGGTGTAGCGCACGGCCGCCTCGTAGGCGCCGACCATCGTGCCGAGCGACTGCCAGGACACGCCGTCGCGGGTGATCCGCAGCACCTTGGCCACGTCGCGGAAGCTGTTGATGTGCTGCAGGCGGTCGGCCTCGGCGACCTGGACGCCGTCGAGCACGATGTCGGCGTTCTGCACGATGCGCAGGGACTGCTTGCGCTCGATCTTGGTGGCGGTGAAGCCGGGCGTGCCCCTGCGCACCAGGAAGCCCTTGACCTGGTCGTCGGCCGTGTCCTTGGCCCAGATGACGACGACGTCGGCGAACGTGGCGTTGCCGATCCAGCGCTTGGCGCCGTTCAGCACCCAGGTGTCGCCGGTGCGGGTGGCCGTGGTGCGCAGGCCCTTGGCGGTGTCGGAGCCGGCCAGGGGTTCGGTGAGCCCGAACGCGCCGATCACGTCGCCGGCCGCCATGGGCGGTAGCCACATCGCACGCTGCTCCGGGCTGCCGCCGAGGCCGATCGACGTCATCGCCAGGCCGCCGGAGACCCCGATGAAGGTGCAGAAGGACGAGTCGACGCGGGCCATCTCCATGCCGACCCAGCCGCGGAACACGGCCGAGGTCTCCTCGCCCTGTGTCTCGGCCCAGCCCGACCCGATGGTGCCGAGCTGCGCGTAGGGCTTGAACAGGTGCACGGGGCACTCGGCGCGCTCCCAGTAGTCGTCAGCGATGGGGCGCACCTCGCGCTCCATGAACTCGCGGACCGCCAGGGCCTTCTTCTGCTCGGCCGGGGTGAGCAGGTCCTGGAACGAGTAGAAGTCCGCCTCCAGCAGGTCAGTGGCAGGCGGCTCGGGTGCGAGCGTCATCGGTCCTCCGGTCGTCGTCGATCCTGATCGGTCACTTGACCACCTCACGGGTGGGCGCCAGGAACGGCGCCCGGTGGCGGAGCTCGGCGCGGCCGAGCGAGGCCAGGTGGACCTCGTCGGGACCGTCGGCCAGGCGCAGGGTGCGCATCCCCGCGAGCAGCTCGGCCAGGGGGTGGTCGCCGGAGACCCCGGCGGCGCCGAACACCTGGACCGCGCGGTCCAGGATCTGCCCGACGGCGCGGGGTACCGCGATCTTGATGGCCTGGATCTCGGTCATGGCCGCCTTGTTGCCCACGGTGTCCATGAGCCAGGCGGTCTTGAGCACGAGCAGGCGCAGGGACTCGATCTCGATGCGCGAGGTGGCGAGCCACTCGCGCACAACACCCTGGTCGGCGAGCGGCCCGCCGAACGCGACCCGCTCGCCGGCGCGCTCGCGCACGAGGTCCATGGCCCGCTCGGCCGTGCCGAGCGCACGCATGCAGTGGTGGATGCGGCCGGGCCCGAGGCGGACCTGGGCCATGGCGAAGCCCTCGCCCTCGCCACCCAGCAGACTTGTGGCGGGGACGCGGACGCCGTCGAACACGATCTCGGCGTGGCCGCCGTGGTCGCGGTCGTCGTAGCCCAGGACAGTGAGGCCGCGCAGCACGGTCACCCCGGGGGTGTCGCGGGGCACGAGCACCATGGACTGCTGCCGATGCCGGGGCGCACCGGGGTCGGTCTTGCCCATCAAGATCAGCAGCCCGCAGTCGGGGTTCATCGCGCCGGTCGCGAACCACTTGCGGCCCGTGATCACGTACTCGTCGCCGTCGCACACGATCCTGGTGGCGATGTTCGTGGCGTCCGACGACGCGACGGCGGGCTCGGTCATGCAGAACGCCGACCGTTCGATGCCTTCCAGCAGCGGCTCGAGCCAGCGGTCGGCCTGCTCGGGGGTGGCGAAGTGCGCGAGCAGCTCCATGTTGCCGGTGTCGGGGGCCGCGCAGTTCATGGCGACGGGGGCGAGCTTGGGGCTGTACCCGGTGAGCTCGGCCACGGGCGCGTACTGCAGGTTGGTCAGCCCGCCACCGCGCCCGCCGGCCGGCCCGCCCGGGGGCAGGAACAGGTTCCACAGGCCGCGCTCGCGCGCCTTGGCCTGCAGCTCGTGCACCACGGGCCGGAAGGACCAGACGCCGGGGGTGGCGGCGAGCTGCTCGGCGAGGACGGGCTCGGCGGGCAGCACCTCGTCCGCCAGGAAGCCCCGGACCCGCTCGGTGATCTCACGCGTGGTCGCGTCGGGTGCGAAGTCCATCAGTTCCTCCTCCTGCGGTCGCAGATCCGGGTCCAGGTCCGGGCTCAGCTCCGGGCCCGGTCCCGGCCGCGGGCGGGGCGCCGGCGAGCCGGGCCAGCCCCTCCTCGGCCAGGGGCGCCACCAGGGCCCCGATCCTGTCGAACCCGTCACCAACGGTCTGGCCGTGGGTGAACCGGAAGTGGATGCCCTCCAGGATGACCGCGAGCTTGTAGCAGGCGAACGCCCGGTACCAGGAGAGGTCCGGCACGGCGATCCCGGCGCGGGCCGCGTAGGCGTCGGCGACCTCCGCGAAGTCCGGGTAGCCCGCGCCGGGCACTATCGCCCCGGCGACGCCCTCGACGCCCGCGGCCTCGGTCAGGTCGCTGAAGTGCCAGTACATGCCGAGCATGCCCAGGTCCACGAGCGGGTCGCCGAGCGTGGCCATCTCCCAGTCCAGCACCGCCGCGACGTGCGGTGCGTCGGGCTCGCCGGCCACCAGCACGTTGTCTATCCGGTAGTCGCCGTGCACTATCCCGGTGCGCGCGCCGTCGTCGGGCACCGCCGCCCCCAGCCGCTCCTGGAGCGTGTCCAGGCGCGGCTGGGGCCGCGAGCGGGAGGCGTCGTACTGGCGCCGCCAGGTCTTCAGCTGGCGGGCCAGGTACCCGGCGGGGCGGCCGAAGTCGGCCAGCCCCACCGCGGCGGGGTCGGTGGTGTGCAGGTCCGCGAGGACCTCGGCCAGCTCGGTCGCGAGCCGGCCCAGGCCCTGCCGGGTCCAGGCCGCGTTGTCCTCGGGGCGAGCCAGGATCGTGCCCGCCACGTGCTCCATGACGAAGAACACGGTGCCTGTGACCTCGGCGGTCTCGGTGTCGTCCACCACCGCGACCGTCGGCGGCACCGGGATGGTCCCCGCCAGGGCGGTGATCACGCGGTGCTCGCGCCGCATGTCGTGGGCGGTGGACAGCACGTGCCCTAGCGGTGGGCGCCGCAGGACCAGCGGCCGCGCGGCGCCGTCCACCCGGTAGGTGAGGTTGCTGTGCCCGCCGGTGATGAGGCTCGCGGTCAGGTCCGGACCGGATCCGGACCCGACAGGCCCGGCCAGCTCCGGGTGCTCCCGGGCCAGCCACCTGGCCAGGCCCGCGACGTCGAGGCCGGGCAGCTCGTGCGTCATGGTCTCCCTCTCGTGCCTGCTCACCGGTGCGGTATCCCGCTCGTCATACCGCCGTCCACGACGATCTCCTGGCCGGAGATCCACGCCGACGCCTCGCTCGCCAGGAACAGGATCGTCCCGGCGAGGTCGTCGGGCACGCCGGGACGGCCGAGCGGGATCACCAGCGCGTCGGGGTCGATCTTCACGCTCATCTCGGTGAGGATCAGGCCGGGGTGCACCGAGTTCACCCGGATCCCGTCCTTGCCCAGCTCGACGGCGAGCGACTTGGTCAGGCCCCGCACCGCGAACTTGGAGGCGGTGTACCCGTGCAGGCTCCAACTGCCGCGCAGCCCCTCCACGGAGGAGATGTTGATGATCGAGCCGCGCCGAGCGGCCTTCATCGTGGGCACCACCGCCCGGCAGCCCAGGAACACGCCGGTGGCGTTGACCGCCATCACGGCGTTCCACTTGGCGAGCGTGAAGTGCTCGATCGGGGCGGCGTTCGCGATGCCCGCGTTGTTGACCAGCACGTCCACGCCGCCGAGCTCGTCGACCACCTGGCCGACCACCCGCTCCCACGCGTCCTCGTCGGTCACGTCCAGGTGCACGAACCGGGTCCGCTCCCCCAGCTCCTCAGCCAGCGCCCGGCCCTCGGCGTCCAGGACGTCGGTGATCACCACCTGCGCCCCGGCGTCGTGCAGGATCCGCACGTACGCCTCGCCGATGCCGCGGGCCGCGCCCGTCACCAGCGCGACCTGTCCGGTCAGGTCGTGCATTCGCCACGCCTTCATCGCCGTGGGTCCGCTCACGTGTCATTCCTTCCTGATGCTCCGCAGAAACAGCTCGGTGAGCTGCCCCGCGACCTCGGTAGTGGTCTCGGGCCCCGTGGGCGAGTACCACTGGGGCAGGTAGTGCACGTCGGAGAAGAAGTGCGCGATGAGCACCGCGGTGGGCACGTCGTCGCGGAACACCCCCTCCTTGATCCCGCGGGTCAGCAGCGCCTGGAAGTCGTCGTTGTACGCACGACGGCGCCGCGTGACCTCCGCCCGGCGCTCCGGAGCGAGCATGTGCTGGCTGCGGATGAACACGGTGCCCTCGGCCATGAGCTCGACGGAGGTGGTCACCACGTCCTCGCAGACGGCCCGCAGCACCTCCTCGACGCCGTCGCCCCGCTCGGCGCCCGCCGCGACGATCTCGTCGAGGCGCCCCTTCTGCAGCGACAGCATCCGCTCGTAGATCGCGAACAGCAGGTCGTCCTTGGAGGCGAAGTAGTGGTACATCGCCCCCTTGGTGACACCGGCGGCGGCGACGATCTCCTGGACGCTCGTGGTCGCGTACCCCTGCGTGGAGAAGAGGTCGAGGGCGGCTCGCAGGACCTGGTCCTGGACCGGCCGGCTCACAGGACCGTCCGCACGCTCGCCCCGCCGTCGACCAGGAGCGTCTGACCGGTGACCCAGGCGGCGTCGTCGGACAGGAGGAAGGCCGCAGGCCCGGCGACGTCGTCCGGGACCCCGAGACGCCGGAGCGGATAGGCGCCGGCCACCTCCTCCTCGCGGCCCTCGTAGAGGGCGCGAGCCAGCCGCGTCTTGACCACCGCGGGCGCGAGCGCGTTGACGCGCGTGGCCGGGGAGAGCTCGTCGGCGAGCTGGATGGTCAGGTTGATCAGGGCCGCCTTGGAGACCCCGTAGAAGGCGATGTTCGGGCCTGACGCCGTCCCCGCGACCGACGCCATGTTCACAATCGACCGCAGCCGGTGCTCGGTCGACGGCGTCGCAGAGCCGTCCGCGGGCGGCGCGGCCGGTGCTCCCGCGGCCGCGGCGACCGCCTCCCGGGTCCACTCCAGCGCGGCGATCACGTTCACCTCGAGGATCTTGCGGGCCACGCCCGTGTCGAGCTGGGCGAGCGGTCCCCAGGCGGGGTTGATCCCGGCGTTGTTCACCAGGTGGTCCAGGCGCCCGAAGCGTTCGATCGTCCGCGCGATCGCGTCCGCGCGGTGCCCGGCGTCGTCCGCCTTGCCCGCCACGCCCAGCGCGCGGTCCTCGCCGAGAGCGGCGACCGCCTCCTTCAGGCTGTCGCCGGACCGTCCGGTGATCACCACCCGGCCGCCCTCCGCCACGATGCGGTGGGCGATCGCGAGACCGATCCCCCTGCTCGCGCCCGTGACGAGGGCGACCCTGCCCTCGAACCTGCCGGCGACGACGTTGTCAGCCACGCGTTTCCTCCGTACCGTCCGGTCGGTTTGCGGGATGACCGTAGCATGCCGCCGTCCCGCGAGATGAGTGCGTGCCTTCGGTCAATGTCCTGTGCATGCATGCTGCATCCTGTTGCACCAGGCACTCGGACGGCGGTTGGATGACCCGCATGACGACACCGGCGTCGAGCATCGCGACCGTCGGACTGGAAACCGCGCCGAGCCGCCTCTCCGCCCGGCTGGCCACGCGCCCCGAGGCACGGCGCGTGCTCGATCTCGCACGGGACACCTTCATCGAGGGCCACCGCATCGACATGGGGCCCCTGGCCGTGCAGCTCGGCGTGGACCGCACGTCGGTGTTCCGCTGGGTCGGCAACCGGGACGCGCTGCTCAGCGAGGTCCTGTGGTCGCTCGCCGTGCCGACGCTGGTGCTGGCCGAGCACGCGACCGAGCACCTCACGGGCGCCGAACGGGTCGCGGACCTGATGACCACGTTCACGCGCGACCTCATCGTGGCCGACTACTTCCGCGCCTTCCTGCGTCGCGAGCCGGCCCGTGCCCTGCGCCTGCTCACCACCGCCGAGAGCCCCATCCAGCGCCGCTTCGTCGCCACCGTCGAGTGGCTCGTGACCCGCGAGCTGGGCGACGAGCCGTTCGGCGGCACCATCACTCCCGAGGAGCTCGCCTACCTGCTGGTGCGGGTCTCGGAGTCGCTCACCTACGCGGACCTCATCACCGGCGACGAGCCGAGCCCGGCCCGGGCGCGCACGGCATTCCGCCACTTGCTCCGGGTCACCTGACCCGGCCGCTCCTGAGACCGGTTCAGCAGGCTCACCCAGAGCCATAACCCCGGGGTATATGGCCCCCCAGCGCCTGCTGAACACGAGTCAGCGCAGGAGGCGCTGGCACCTGAACCGGCGATTCGGCAGAGTGGGCCCATGGACTTCACGCGCCCCTATCCGCCGGACCCGTACACGCTGCTGCCCGCGCCCGCGTCCTTCACGCTCACGAGCACCAATCTGACCGACGGCGAGCGCATGCCGGACGCGCACGCCGCGCACGACCAGAACATCTCTCCCGCCCTGACGTGGAGCGGCTTCCCCGAGGGCACCAAGTCGTTCGTCGTGACCTGCTACGACCCCGACGCGCCGACGCCGATGGGCTACCACCACTGGACCGTCGTGGACCTGCCGGCCTCCGTTACGTCGCTGGAGACCGGCGCGGGCACCCCCGACGGCTCGGGCCTGCCCGCCGGCGCGTTCCACACCCACAGCGACGGCCACACCCCGGGCTTCGAGGGCGCCGGCCCGCCGCCAGGCGACCACCCGCACCGGTACATCTTCGCCGTGCACGCCCTCGACGTAGCCCCCGGCGAGCTCGGTCTGGGCCCGGACAACACCAACGCGCAGGTGGCGTTCAACGTTTACTTCCACCTGCTGGGGCGCGCCACGCTGACGGCGACGTACAGCCGATGAGCGAGAACGCCACCCTGCCCACCCTGGGCGACCTCGTCTGGGCGCCGGCGCTGGACCACCCCGAGCTCCTCGCGGACTCGGGCTCGTGAACTCCCGCTTCGCCGAGGAGGGCACGACGGCGCTGATGGGGTCCGGCGTGCGGCGCTCCAAGCTGCTCATGCCCGGCCCGCTGCTCTGCACCATGCCGGGCGTCGAGGTGGTCGAGGAGCTCGGGATCGAGCGGTGAGCACGACGTCCGAGCGGTGGGGGGCACGAGGACGGGACGCACCCCGGCCTCGTGCCCACCGCCCGGTCCCAGGGCGCCGCCGTCAGTCCCGGACCAGCTCCACCACCGGGATGACCCGCTCCGTCCCGCGCTGGTAGTCGGCGAACTGCGGCTGCACGGCGGCCTGCTTGGCGTAGTACTCGTCGCGCTCCGCGCCCGTCAGCACCCGTGCCGTGACCTCGAAGGTCTCGGCGCCGAGCTCGACAGTCACCCTCGGACGGGCGACGAGGTTGTGGTACCACGCGGGGTTCTCGTCGTTGCCGTTCTTGCTGGCGTAGACGAAGAGCCGGTCACCCTCGCGGAAGTAGGCGAGCGGCGAGATCCGCTCGGTGCCGGTCCTGGCCCCGAAGTGGTGCACCAGGACAACCGGCTTGCCCCCGAGCAGGTCTCCGGCCTTGCCGCCGTTGGCACGGAATTCGGCGATCACCGAGCGGTTCAGGGCGTCGTAGTCGAACGTGTCTGTCATGCATGCCACGCTACGAGCAGTTCGTGGAACGATCGATGCCCGATCTACCCGGAAAGATATCCGCTTGTTTCAGCTTGGCTGCCGCAGCCTTACTATCGGTACATGGATCTGCTGACCAATGTGCTCGCGACCGCCGGCGTTCGCGGGGTCCTCGGTGCGCGCATCGACGCGGCCGAGGCGTGGGGTATCTCCTGGAACCCCCTCGGCAGCGCCGCCTTCTACGCCGTGACCGCCGGTACCGCCTGGCTCGGGCTGCCCGGCCGACCACCCGAGCAGCTGATGCCCGGTGACGTCGTGCTGCTGCGCGCCGGGACAGCGCACACCCTGAGCAGCGACCCGGACTCCGCGGCCGGGCGCTGCGACAGCGCGGTCGCCGAACGGGCCCGCGCGAGCGGCAGCGTGCTGCGCTTCGGGTCGGGCGAGGCGCAGGGCCACATCCTGGGCGCCTCGTACGAGTACGACCCCGCGGTGTCCATCCAGGTGCTCAACTCGCTGCCCGAGGTCGTGCATCTCCGCGCCGACCACGGCGGAAGCTGCCTGGACGACACCGTGCGCCTGCTCGCCCGCGAGCTGGCGCACCCCCAGCTCGCCTCCGCCCTGGTGCTCAGCCGGATGGTCGACATCCTGCTGGTGCAGCTGCTCCGGGTCTGGCTGAGCCACAACGCGGTCGAGGCCCGCGACTCCTGGCTCGCCGTGCTGAGCGACCCGCTAGTCAGAGACGCCGTGTCGAGGCTCCATGACGAGCCGGCGCGCCCCTGGACCACGGACCTGCTCGCCGCCGAGCTCGCGGTCTCGCGAACCACGCTCACGCGCAAGTTCCAGGCGGTCGCCCGCGAGACACCCGGCCGTTATCTGACCCGTCTGCGCATGGACCTCGCCGCGGTCCGGCTCCGGGACACCGAGGACACCCTGGAGACCATCGCCCGTTCAGTGGGCTACACCTCGGTGTACGCGTTCAGCCGCGCGTTCCGGCGGGACCGGGAGCAGCCTCCCGGCAGCTTCCGCCACACCGCGCGCGCCGCGCTCTCCGACTGGGCGAGCGAGACGCCGGATCAGTTCTCCGCGCGGCCCTTACGCCAGTAGCCCATGAACGCCACGGACTTCCGGTCGACCTGGCACTCGTTCACGAGGTAGCGGCGCAGCGCCTTGATGACGCCCGCCTCGCCCGCGAGCCACGCGTACAGCACGGTGTCCTGCGCCAGGGGACGGCCCGACTCGTCGATCGGCACCTCCCAGAGGATCTCGGCGTCGATGTCGACGTCGTGCGCCTCGCCCGACAGGTCCACGCCGGCCGCCGTAAGGGCCGGCGCGCTGTTCGTGGACGGCCGCACACCCATCGCGAGCAGCCGGTCCGCCGCGGCCTGCACGGCCGGGACCAGCGCGTCGCCGTGCTCGCGCCCGTCGCGTGCCAGCCAGTGCACCCGCACGCCCTCGGGCGCGCCGAGGTTCCAGCCGTCCTCCGGGTGGGGCACCTCGAGGAACACCTCGCCCACGGCGTCGTCGGGCAGGGACTCGCAGATCGCGGCGATGGCGGGCACCGCCGTCTCGTCACCGGCCAGCAGCAGCGCGTGGCTGGACGCCGGCGGGGCGAACTCGACGCCGCCGTGCACGCCGTCGTACTCGGCGTTGGGGCCCATGATGACGAGCGGGTCGCCGGCGGCGGCGGACAGCGCCCAGCGCGACGCCGGACCGGTGTCACCGTGCATCACGACGTCCACGTCGACCTCACGCAGGTCCTGGCGCACCGTGCGGACCGTGTAGGTGCGCATCGGGTTGCGGTGCTCGTCCGGGAGCGAGCGCCACGCGGCGTACCAGTCGGGGTCGTCGCGGCGCAGGGCGTCCCAGCCGCCGCGGGGCGACGGGAGGAGCAGCTTGATGCGCTGGTCGCGGCCGTTGTCGGCGAACTTGTCCAGGTCCGGACCCTTGAACGTGAAGCGGACGAAGGACGGGCAGAGGCGCGTCACGCGCGCTACCTCGACGTCGAACATTCGCGAGGGCTTGGCTTCGAGCCCCTCGGTCTTGGTTGTCACGACGGTGAGCCTAACCTAACTTTGTCGGGCCTGCGCCACTCCCTCCGGGTGATGGACGCGACCCCGCCACGGCGCTTGTGCGAGGCCCGCCGCCAATGGATAACGGACGGGAAACAGGGCGTTCTGGAAATGAAAAGATCACCCCTCCCTGCGCACAATTAACCCGGCACAAAGGGTGCATCTCACCCCGTTAGGCCGTTTAATTGGCATGGATCGAGCCTTATAACCCGTCCGCGGACGACCACACGCTTCCCTCGTACCCGCTGGAGAGCTCCCCATGATTGATCACTTCGCGCTCGGCTGGGTCACGCCCATCCTCTCGTTCGTGCTCTCGTGCGCCGGTTGCGCCGTCGGGCTGACCTGCACCGCCCGTGCACGCGTCGCCCACGGCTTCGCCAGCACCGGCTGGCTCGCCATCGGCGCGATCTCCATCGGCGGCACCGGCATCTGGGTGATGCACTTCGTCGCCATGCTCGGGTTCCACGTGCGCGGCACCGAGACCCGCTTCGACGTCGCCCTGACGGTCGCGAGCGGCCTGCTCGCCATCGTCGTCGTGGGCCTCGGCCTGTTCATCGTCCGCGCGGCCGGGGTCGGGCCGTTCGCGCTGCTCGCGGGCGGCACGGTCACCGGCCTGGGCGTCGCCGCCATGCACTACCTCGGCATGCGGGCCCTGCTCGTGGGCGTCCAGATCACCTACGACCCCGTCACGGTCGTCTTGTCGGTGCTCATCGCCGTCGTCGCCGCGACCGCCGGCCTCTGGCTCTCCGCGAAGGTGCACAACCTCGCCGCCGGCACCGGCGCCACGCTGATCATGGGCGTCGCCGTCTCCGGCATGCACTACACAGGCATGGCGGCCATGCGGGCCCAGGAGGTCACCGGCCAGATCCCCCCGTCCGACGTCGGCATCGGCGTGGCCGCGCTCCTCGGCCCGCTCATCATCGGCGTCACCGTCAGCACGATCCTGCTGCTCCTGGTGGTCGGCCTGGCACCCAGCCCCACGGAGATGGAGGCGCAGGAGAAGTTCAAGGGCTGGCAGGGCCGGCAGGAGCAGATCCGGCGCGAGGACGCCGCCCCTCGCCGTCGGTCACAGCTGCGCTGAGCCGGTCCGCAGACGTCACCCGGGTCCGACGCCGTCAGCGTCGCCGTCGTCAGACCCGGGTGGCCCAGAACGCGACCGCCGACGCCGCGGCGACATTGAGCGAGTCGACGTCGCCGGACATAGGGATGCGCACCACCAGGTCGGCGGCCTCGACCACACCCCGGCTCAGGCCGTCGCCCTCCGTGCCCAGCACGAGCGCGAGCTTCTCCGGCGGGTCCGCCACGAGGTCGTCGAGCGTGATCGAGTCGTCGGACAGGGCGAGGGCCGCGACCGTGAAGCCCTCCTCCTGCAGGTCGTGCAAGCCGCCGGGCCACGCCTCGACCCGCGTCCACGGCACCTGGAACACCGTGCCCATCGACACACGCACCGAACGCCGGTAGAGCGGGTCCGAGCAGCGCGGCGAGACGAGCACCGCGTCCACACCGAGGGCGGCGGCGCTGCGGAATGCGGCGCCCACGTTCGTATGGTCGACGACGTCCTCCAGCACCGCGATGCGGCGCGCACCCGCGCCGCCGCGCGCGCCCGCGAGCAGCTCGTGCACCCCGGGGAGCGGGGGCCGGTGCATGGCGGCCAGGGCGCCGCGGTGCAGGTGGAAGCCCGTGATCTCCTTCAGCAGCGGCTCCTCGGCGACGTAGACGGGCGCGCCGGTCTCCGCGATCAGGTCGGTCATCGAGTCCAGCCACTTCGGCGCCATGAGGAACGACCGCGGCCGGTGGCCCGCGGCGAGCGCCCGCCGGATCACCGTCGAGCTCTCGGCGATGTAGAGACCCTTGGCCGGCTCGTGCTTGGACCGTAGGACGACGTCGGTGAGGCTGTTGTAGTCGGCGAGGCGCTCGTCGGCGGGGTCGTCGATGCGGACGACGTCGAGGGTGGTCACCGCACCATTCTCCCCGCCCGTTCGAGGTGTCGCTGACGGGTCCGGTCAGATCCGCCCGCGGACGGGCGTGCGCTCGAGGGGGTCGCCGCCGTCGGGCATCACCATCTCGGCGCGTACGCCGAGCAGACGCACCTCGCGACCCGGCTCCATGCCCGCCGCGAGGGCGAGGACGGCGGCGGTCATCTCCCCGAGCGACCGCGTCGGCGCCGGGAGCTTCTTCGAGCGGTCCTGGGTGAAGAAGGGCGCGTAGCGCACCTTGAGGCCCATCCGGAAGACCGGCCGACCCTCCGCCTCGGTGTCGGCGTGCACCTGCGCGACCAGGTCCTGCAGCGCTGCCTCCACCTGCTCGGGCGTGGTGAGGTTCTGCTGGTAGGTGGTCTCGCGGCTGTGCCCGCGCGCCACCCAGGGGGTGTCGTCGACGACGGCGGAACCGCGCCCCCGGCCCAGGTCGCCGTACCAGGCGCCCATGCGCGGCCCGAACTCGGCGACCAGCACGTCGCCGTCGGCCGCGGCGAGGTGCGCGACGGTGTTGATGCCGTGGGCGGCAAGGCGCTTGGACACCTTTGGGCCGACGCCCCACAGGTCGATAGTGGGCCGCTCCCCCATCACCTCGAACCAGCTCTCCTCGGTGAGGCGGAAGACGCCCGCGGGCTTGCCGAACCCGGTGGCGATCTTCGCGCGGATCTTGTTGTCGCCGATGCCGACCGAGCAGTGCAGGCCGGTGGCGGCAAGGACCGCCTCCTGCACGCGGCGGGCGACCGCCTCCGGGTCGTCGGCGTCGCAGCCCAGGAACGCCTCGTCCCAGCCGAGCACCTCCACCACCATGCCGATCCCGCGGAGGGTCTCCATCACGTGCCCGGAGGCCTCGAGGTAGACCTCGTGGTCGACGGGCAGGAGGATCGCGTCCGGGACCTTGCGGGCCGCGACGCGCAGCGGCATGCCTGACCCGACGCCGAGCTTCCGCGCCTCGTACGACGCGGTCGAGACCACCGCCCGTTCGGTCGGGTCGCCGCGCCCGCCCACGATCACCTGCTTCCCGGCGAGCTCCGGGCGCCGCAGCACCTCGACCGCGACCAGGAACTGGTCGAGGTCGACGTGCAACACCCAGCGGAAGGCGCGCGGGCCCATGGCACGAGTCTCCCGGGACGGCCCCGTGCTGTCGCGTGCTGTCGCGTGGCTGGAACTGACGTTGCCGCGCCGGGCCCGCCTGGCACACCGTTATCGTCCCGTTATCTCTCACAGCGAAACTCTTCCCCCTTCCCTCGGAGCACCAAGACTCCATATTCTCCGGTCAAGGAAAGTTCGTCTCACTCATGAGGAGAGTTGCGATGAGAACTACCAGGAATCCCCGGTCGCCCCGTGGCCGACGCGGCAAGGAACCCAGCCCGCACCCGGCGTTGCCCCAGTCCTACGCGGCGATGATCGAGCGCACGCCGTCGCTGGACGACGCGCAGCTGGAGTCCCTCCTCGAGCGAGCCGTCTCCGGAGCTGACGCGGCACGCACCCTCAACGCCACCGCAGTCTCCCCCAGCCTCCGCGTACAGCTCGAAGCACGGGTCAAGGACGGGCAATACGCAAAGGAGCGTCTCGTCCTCGCCCACCTCCGCCTCGTCCCGGCGATCGCGGGCTCCTACTCGGGCCGCCTGCCGTTCATGGACCTCGTGCAGGAGGGCAACGTCGGCCTGGTACGCGCCGCCGACTCGTACGACCCCGCGCACGGCACGTTCGCCGCCTACGCCCACCGCTGGGTGCGCCGCTCCATCGTCCGCGCGGTCGCCGCCGCAGACCAGGCCGAGAACGCGGGCCCGAGCGGCCCCACCCCCGAGCAGACCATGCTGCGCCGCCGCGTCCGCCAGGCCCTGCGGCACCTCGACGCCGTGGAGGCCCGGGTACTGGAGATGCGCTTCGGGCTCGTGGACGGCACCACGCGCACCCTCGACGAGATCAGCCGCCGCCTTGGCGTGACCAAGGAGCGCGTGGCTCAGATCCTCGAGACGGCGCTGGCCCGGCTCCGCGACGTCGTCAGCCCGGCTCCCCTCGCTGCGTGACCGCCGGCTGGGCACCCGACGGCCCAGCCGGCGTCAGCCGCGCGACCACCTCGTCCAGCGCCTCGTGGTACGCCCACGACGACTGGTACCCCGAATGGGCCGCCACGGCGAAGAGATAGGCCGACCGGTCCATCTCCTCCGCCCCGCGGTCGATCTCGTTCAAGCCGTAACCCACCACCGGGAAGCCCAGGAAATCGGTGCGCCGCCACAGGTTCACCCATGCGGGCTTCGCACCGCAGGTCAGCAGTGACATCAGCGTGACCTGTTCCCCCGAACCGGGCTCGGGGCCCTCCGGCGTCAACGGCGCCGCCGGAGCAGCCCTGGGTCCGGAACCCACCTTCGCCTGCCCGTCCCGCTCCGTCTGCCCGTCCCGCTCGACCTGCCTCTCCCGCTCGACCTGCCCGCCCCACGGGTCCGCCGACCAGGCCGGACCCGCGCAGGGCGGCGTCCCGGTAGTCCTCGGGCCCAGGAGGTCCGGGAGGAACCGGCCGAAGATCGGACGCAGCTGCATGCCGTACGTCAGCAGGCCGACGCGGCCGTCCACGGGGTCGGGCGCGACATCGGTGACCGGGTTGCCCGCCCGGATCAGGACCACCGCCGCGGCCAGCACACCGCCGATCGAGTGCCCGGACAGCACCACGCGGCGCGTGGGGGTCACGCGCCCGCGCTCGGCGTCGTCGGCGATGTCGGCGCCGGTGAGCCAGGCGTCGACGCGGGAACGCACCTCGGGCACCACGCGCTCGGCGTAGCTCGGCGGGCCGAACGGATGGGCGCTGCGCGGCAGGAAGCACAGGAGGTCCCACAGCAGCCCCCACGGACGCCCCGGGACGCCCCCCGAGCTGCCCGCCAGGGCGCTCGCCACCAGGGTTGCCGCGAGCACCCCGAGGGCCGGCACCGCGAGCGAGGACAGCCACTCGGGCACCTGGACGATGCCGGTGTCGTCGTGCTGGGCGATCAGCGGGATGTGGGCCACCAGGGCCGCGACGTACGACGCCGCCGCCAGGGCGCCCGCGGCGAGCTCCACCCGGTGCGACATCGCCGCGACCTGGCGGCCGCGCAGCACGCGCTCCAGCACGGGGTTCGGGCCGCCGTCGGGGTCCGGGGCGTCCGCGACCGCGCGCCAGGCGGGCACCGCCGGGCCGTACGGCGGCCCGAGGGTGCGCGGCGCGCCCGGGATCCACAGCGGCCGGGAGCGGAGGGTGTCCATGACGTACGGCCCCGCCAGCGCCACGACAAGGAGGGCCACGAACACCAGCGCGATCACCACGGACGTCGTGCCGAACTCGGTGTAGACGGGCGGGACCCGCACGAGCTCGGCGTCGGGCACGTAACGGGCGATGCCGACCAGGCCGTCCCCGAGGGGTTCCGGCGTCACCTGCCCGCCGCTGCGCAGGGACCACTGCACGCCGAGCACGAGCAGGCTCGAGTACACGGTCGCCGCCGCGGCCGACACCAGCAGGAACACACCCGGCCCGGCGCCGTTCCAGCCCTCGTGCACACGCCGCCGCAGCAGCATCGCCGCCAGCACCACCGCTATCGGGCTCAGCACCGCGAGCACCGCGACGGTGACGAGCAGGTGCCGCAGCTGTGCGCCCGGCTCGGTCACCAGCACGACCGCCACGCAGGCGGTAGCGACCACCGGCACCGCGGTCCAGGCCGCCACTGCCCGGGTGCTGCGCGTGGTGCGCCAGGCGAGCCCGGTCGCCGCGATGCCGCCCAGGCCGACGCCGAGCAGCGCGGGCACCAGGTCCAGGCCGATCAGGGCCGGCATCCGCTCCGGCTGCGGCCCGGCGACACACGCGATGCAGGCCAGCAGCCAGACCACCAGCCCGGCCGCGAACACGCCGAGACCGGCCCGGGCCTTCCAGCGGGAGGTGACGGCCTGGACGCCGTCGTCGTCGGTGCGCAGGGCGACGAAGACGCACGCCCCCAGGATCACGACCATGGCCACCAGAGGCAGACCGTGCGCCGGCAGGCCGGCGTCGGCGTAGCGGGTCCAGGTGAGGTATTGCCCGGTCAGGGCGAGGGCCGCACCCAGGTGCGCCCAGAGCAGGCCTGAGCCCGAGCGCTGCGACCAGAAGCCGGCCCGGTGCAGCGGCGGGCCCGACGGTGCCACAGTGCGCCCGGCGCGTATCACCGAGAACTTGGACTCGAACCGGACCTGGCCGTTGTGCGCCACCGCCACCAGCACCGCGACCAGCAGCACCGGGGCGAGGGACAGGAGCGCCAGGCGGTCGCCGACGTCCATCCGCGCCAGCCCGTACAGCATGCTCGGGATGCGGGCGCAGACGGGGACCACGGAGTCGGGCCCGGGCGTCGCGAGGCCGATGCAGCGCGTGCCGATGACCGACATCGAGACCGTCGCCACGGCCGACACGAACAGGAGCGTCAGCCCGAGCGCGAACACGCGGGTCAGCGCGGCGGTCGCCTCGGGGCGCAGGCTGCCCGACGTCGGACGGCGCGGGTCGGCGTCGTGGGCAGCGGTGCCGTCTGCGGCGGGCTGGGGCACAGCGGGCTGGGACGCGGCGGGCCCGGGCGCCGCGTGGACGCCGGGCTCCGGGGCCGGGATGCGGCGGGCCCAGTACGCGGCGTTCGCCAGGCCGAACGGGACCATCGCCGCCCACAGGAGGCGCACCGCTACCGTCCCCACGACCCCCAGCACGCCGCCGAACGGGAGGCCGGCGAGCC
This sequence comes from uncultured Actinomycetota bacterium, assembly GCA_963850545.1. Taxonomy (GTDB): domain Bacteria; phylum Actinomycetota; class Actinomycetes; order Actinomycetales; family Cellulomonadaceae; genus Promicromonospora. The sequence goes on from CAWKLP010000001.1 coordinate 1,570,497, forward strand.
GCGCCATCGCGCCCCATGAGTACGCCTCGCGGCGCACGTCGGGCCGGATCGCGCGCACGTCGCCCGGCGGGAGCGCCTTGTCCCGCGCCTCGGCGTCCGGCCTCGGGATCCAGAAGCTGCCCAGGCCGTCGCCGTCGGACTGCACCACCTCTTCGCGCGGCAGGCCGAGCGCGCCGTACGGCAGCGCGTTCGCCACGCCGTGGATCCGCAGCTCGAGGATGCTCGGCTGCTGGCTGGGTGCCGGACCAGGTTGCTCCATAGCGCCCAAAAGTAGGGCTCCCGAGCGGCGCCGCGCATACCGCCACGCGCGGCCCGGGAAATGTTAGCGTTAATACCGTTATGTCCGCATGATCCCCAGTTCAAGTCCCGCTACGTGCAACGACGCACGAGATAGGTCGACGCCATGAACGCACCCCGCCACCACCGCTCCGCTCCGCCCACCCGGCAGCCCCTGCACCGGAGAGTGGTCAGCATGCTGGCCGCCCTGGTCCTGCTGCCGATCACCGCGCTGTCCCTCGCCACCCCGGCCACGGCCGCCACCAGCCAGTTCCGCGGCATGAACTGGGCGGTGCTGGGCGACAACTTCAGCACCGGGCCGCTCGTCCTCGACGGGCTGAGCAGCTCCGACAGCTACGCCACGGTGCAGGCCAAGGCCAACGCCGTCTACGACGACATGGCGGAGACTCTCGGCGTCAACACTGTCCGCCTGCCAGTCAACACGCACACGGTCGGCACCGCCTGGTGGAACAACTACCGCGGCGCGATCGACGCAGCGACCGCACGGGGGTTCAAGGTCATCCTGGCCTACTGGGAGGACGGCGCCGCCTCCGGCGGCCGGGTCACCGACTACGCCGCGTGGAACACGATGTGGTCGACCGTGACGTCCCAGTACGGGTCGAACGGCAACGTCTACTTCGAGCCGATGAACGAGCCGCACGGCTACAGCTCCGCCGAGTGGCGCGACGTCGCCGCCGACTGGCTCGAGTACCACTACTCGGCGGTGCCCAGCCGCGTCCTGATCGGCGGCGTCGGCTACAGCGCCGACCTGCGCGACGTGTGCAACGACAGCCGCTTCAGCGGGACGCTGCTGTCCTACCACCACTACGCGTTCTTCTACGGCGACAACACCTACGAGGGCTGGCGCAACCACATCATCGCCCGCCTGGGCAGCTGCGCCTCCCGCGCGGTCCTGACGGAGTTCGGCGGGGCCATGAACAGCGGCCTGAACTACGGCGACCCCAACAGCACCAACAACTTCGTCCGCCACATCCGTGCGGTCACCGACGTCATGCGCGAGAACCAGATGGGCGGCACCTACTGGCCGGCGATCGGCGGCAAGCCCGGCACCATCGGCTACGACGGCTACTCGATGTACATCAAGGGCGGCAGCGGCACCAACCTCTCGCTCACGATCCGCAACGCGTCCGGCGCGAACCGCCTGCGCTGGGCGTGGGGCGACAACGTCGACCCGAACGCGGGCAACAGCGGCAGCGGCGCCACCTATATCGTGAACCAGAACTCCGGCAAGTGCCTCGACGTCAACAACGCCTCGACGGCCGACGGCGCGGCGATCGTCCAGTACACCTGCGGCAGCGCGACCAACCAGCAGTGGCACCTGCGCGAGCGTGAGCGACGGCTACGTCGAGCTCGTCGCACAGCACTCGGGCAAGTGCCTCGACGTGCCCGGCTCGGCGACGGCGAACAGCATCCGGCTGAAGCAGTACCCGTGCAACGGCGGCGCGAACCAGCGCTGGACGCTGTGACCGCGATTCCCCGCTGACGAGCGGGTGATGATGAGCGGGGCCGGGTGGCCCCGCTCATCGTCACCCGCCCACTCACCGGCGCCGCAGCCACGCCGGGTGAAAGCCGTGGACGTGCTTCGTGTACTCGGCCCGGCGCAGGAGCATCGCTCCCGCCATCGCCGGCACCATCAGCACGTGGCCCCAGAGCATCAGGTCGCCCGCGGTGATCGCGCCGGCCCAGAACAGCACCAGCAGCATCACGAACGGCGCCGCCATCGCCGCGTTCATCTCCCAGACCGCGGCCCAGCCGTGCCCCCGGACCCGCATCCACACGGTCATGGCAGCCACCATGTCGAGCATCATCACCACCGCGGCGACGTCGGGCCGGCCCAGCACTGCCTCGATCCCGAGGGCCGCGCCCGCCCAGTCCCACACCGGCGCCAGCAGCATCATCCCGAGCACCATGACCACCACCATCTCGGCCAGGTGCGCGAGGAACCTCATCACCTTGCGCGCCCGCGCCACCGTGGCACCGTCCGTCATCTCCGTCATCGCCGTCTCCTCGCTCCGGGCGGCGCCTCTCGCCGCGCTGTTCTCCACGTTGCTCGACGGCAAAAGGGACCAGTAGTGCCGGACCGCACCTGAGCGCGGGCACATGTCACGACCTCGCATGACAGATGTCATGCAGGCCCGGCACCCGGCCCCGGACCGGCGACGACGCTGGCAGGATGGCGTCATGAGCACCGCCAGGGCCGTCGCGGACGACGGCGGCAGCGGCCTCGCGAGCTTCCGCCGCAACACCTGGTGGGCCCTCGCGGGGACGGTGGCGTGCGTGCTGGGCTTCGCCGTCGGCGACTGGGTGCTCGACCCGGACGTCGACGCCGGCGTGCGCGCCCTCACCGGTCTGTCGACGGCGACCACGATCGTGGCGTGCGGCGTCCTGCTGGCCCGGCAGATCCGGGACGACGCGCCGTCGGCCGGCTGGCTCGTGACCGCCTGCTGCGCGGGCGTGGTCGCCGCAGTGGTGCCGCTCGCCGCCGGCAACTTCGGGCTCTGGTCGCTGGCGCCCGCCGCCACGATCTCGGTGCTGGTCATGTTCCTGCCCGCCCGCTGGGCGTGGGCAGTTCTGGGCGCCGCGCTCGTCGTCCTGCCCACGGTGGGCCTGGTCACGGCCCTGGCCACGGGTGAGCCCGACGTGGGGCACGCGACGTGGATGCCCGCCCTGATGGTCGTGGCGTTCGGCCCGGCCATGCTCGGCATGCTCCGCGCCTGGCAGCTCGCGGCCCGCCTCGACGACGCCCGGCGCCTCGCCGGGGAGCTCGCCGTGGCGGACGAGCGTCTCCGGTTCGCCGCCGACCTGCACGACATCCAGGGGCACCACCTCCAGGTGATCGCCCTGAAGAGCGAGCTCGCGGCGCGGCTGGCGCAGGCCGACCCGGCGCGGGCGGCCGAGCAGATGCGCGAGGTGCAGCAGCTCGCCGGGGACGCCCTGCGGGAGACCCGTGGCCTGGTGCAGGGCTACCGGCGGACCACCCTCGACGCGGAGATCGCCAACGCGTCCAAGGTCCTGGCCGCCGCGGGCGTGGAGGTGCGGGCCGACGTCGACGCCGACCTGGCGGCGTCCCTCCCCCACGGGCCGCGCGGCCTCCTCGGCCTGGTGGTGCGCGAGGCCACCACCAACGTGCTGCGGCACAGCAGCGCCACCCGCGCCGCGATAGTCCTGGTGCCCGACGACGCCGGCGCTCGCCTCGTGATCGACAACGACGGCGCGCGTCCAGCCGGGGCCGGCGACGGCACAGGTCTCGCGTCCCTCGCGGAGCGGCTCGACGCCGTCGGCGGGCGCCTGTCCTGGGTCAGCGACGACGACCGCTTCGTGGTCACCGCGACGGTGGCCGGATGATCCGCCTGCTGCTGGCCGACGACGAGGAGCTGCTGCGCGGAGCGCTCTGCGCCCTCCTCGACCTCGAGGACGACCTGCAGGTCGTGGCCGAGGCCGCCACCACCACCCACGCGGTGCGGCTCGCCGAGCAGCACCGGCCCGACGTCGCCGTGCTCGACCTCGAGATGCCGCCCACCGACGGGCTGCACGCGGCCGCGCAGATCCTGGCCCGGGCCGACGGCACGCCGCCCCGCATCATCATCGTCACGCGGCACGCCCGCCCCGCCGTCCTGCGCCGGGCGCTGGCCGCCGGGGTGAGCGGGTTCGTCCCCAAGTCGACGCCGGCGGCGCGCCTCGCGCAGATCGTGCGCGACGTCGCCGTCGGCCACCGGTACGTGGACCCGGAGATCGCCGCGTCCGCGCTCACCGAGAACGAGTGCCCGCTGACGGACCGCGAGCTGGAGGTCCTGCGGGAGGCGCGCACCGGGGCCCCCGTGTCGGACATCGCTGCCGCGGTGCACCTCGCGCCGGGGACCGTGCGCAACTACCTCTCGTCCGCGATGGCCAAGCTCGGCGTCGCCACCCGCCACGCGGCCGCTCACCACGCCTGGGAGGAAGGCTGGATCTAGCGGTCGCGGACTTCCCGGGCGCCGTCGACGTAGTACCAGCGGCCGCCCTCGCGGACGAAGCGGCTGGTCTCGTGCAGGCTGCCCCGCTCGCCGGTGGCCGGGTAACGGTAGAAGGCGGTGAACTCGACGACGCCGGTCGTGTCGAACGGGCCGCCCCGCTCCGTGCGGTGGATCTCCAGGCGGCGCCACTGCTCGTCGCCGATCCCGGCGGTGTCCGGCCGGGTCTGCGGCGCCCACGTCGCCAGCAGGTACGCGCCGTCCCCGGTCGCGAACGCGGAGTACCGCGAGCGCATCAGCGCCTCGGCCGTCGGCGCGGTCGCGGCGCCGGAGTGGTAGCGCCCGCAGCAGGCGCCGTAGGTGTCGCCGGAGAGGCACGGGCAGCGGTCGTCGTCGAGCACGGGACGATCCTCCCACCGCCGCCGAACCGCAAGTTACTCGTGCGCCACGGCGCCCAACCGCAGGTTGATCGCGCGCCCACTCGCCGAACCGAAACGACACGCCGAAGTTTCGCATCGCACCGGCGTGTCGTTGCGGTTCGGCAGCCGAACCGCAAGACAGCAGTGCGCCCGGCGGCGGCCAGAACTCAGGCGAAGGTCTCGTGGCCCAGGACCGCCAGCAGGCGGATCTTCTCCTCCGCCTCGCTGCTCGGCGCCGGGGTCAGCACCAGGAGCGCCTGCGACTGGTCCTCGGTGAACAGTGGCTGGCAGTCCACGTCGATCCGCCCGAGCTCCGGGTGCACCAGCGTCTTGTGGTCCTCGAACCGCCGGGACACCTCGTGCAGCTCCCACACGCGGACGAACTCGGGGCTCTCCCGGAGCAGGGCACGCAGCACGTAGTCGGCGAACGAGCCCGGACAGGCCGCGGCGTGCGCGGCCCGCAGGGAGGCGACCTGGCTCCGGCCCTGGCGCTCGTGGTCCTCGGGCGGGTACATGTTCCTGGAGGCCGGGTCCGTGAACCACCGGTACACGGAGCTGCGGGTCAGGCCGGTGGTCGGCGGCACGCCGAAGATCGCCTCGGCGAGGCGGTTCTGCACGAGCGTCTCGCCCAGGCCCGTCAGGATCAGGGCCGGCGTGTCCTCCAGCCGGTCGAGCACGCGCAGCAGCGCGGGGGCCACGTGGGAGTCGAGCGGTGCTCGCCGGGGCACGCCGTGCCCGGCCAGCCGGAACATGTAGTCGCGCTCCTCGACGGTCAGCCGGAGCGCGCGGGCCAGCGCGGCGAGCATCTGCTCCGACGGCTGCGGCCCGCGCTGCTGCTCGAGCCGCGCGTAGTAGTCCACGGACATCCCGGTGAGGGCGGCGACCTCCTCCCGGCGCAGGCCCGGTGCCCGACGGCGCGGCCCGGGCACCAGTCCGACGTCGGACGGGCGCAGGGCCTCCCGGCGTCGGCGGAGGAAGTCGGCGAGGGCGGCGCGGTTCATGTGCCTATCGTGCGCCGGGCCGCCGACGGGAGCCAGGGACCGCCGGTCCCTGGTTCACCGGGTCTCTCCCGCCGCCCGTGCCTGGGGCGCACGGTGGAGGCATGAACACAGAAGGCAACACCATCTTCATCCCCGGCGGGACCCGCGGCATCGGCCTCGCCCTCGCGATCCGCCTGCAGGCCAAGGGCAACACCGTGGTCATCGGCGGGCGCGACGCCGCGGCCCTCGAAGCCGCCGCCACCGACCACGGCCTGGCGGGCGTCCGGATCGACACCACCGACCCCGCCTCGATCGCCACGGCCGCCGCCGAGGTGATCGAGCGGTTCCCCGAGGTGAACGTGCTGGTCCCGATGGCGGGGATCATGCGCGCCGAGAACTGGCGCACGCCAGCGTTCCTGGCCGATGCGGAGGCCGTGGTCATGACCAACGTGCTCGGCCCGATCCGGCTGATCGCGGCCTTCATCAACCACCTGCAGGGCCGGCCGGACGCGACGATCCTCACCGTGTCGTCCGGGCTCGCGTTCACGCCGCTGAGCGTCACGCCGTCGTACAGCGCATCCAAGGCCGCGATCCACATGCTGTCGGAGAGCATCCGCCTGCAGCTCGCGGGCACCAGCGTGTCCGTGGTGGAGCTCGTGCCGCCGTCGGTACAGACCGAGCTCATGCCGGGGCAGGACACGAACCCGCACGCCATGCCGCTCGACGAGTTCGCCGACGAGGCGCTCTCGCTCCTGGAGACCCAGCCCGACGCGCACGAGATCCAGGTCGAGCGGGTCAAGTTCCTCCGCTACGGCGAGGCCCGTGGCGACTACGACGAGGTGGTCGCGACGCTGAACGCGACCGACCCGCACGCCGCGGCCGCCGCGAGCTAGGAACCCGGCCAGGGCCAGGGAGAACCTACAGCTGCGGGGTGTGTTGCTCTGCGTAGACAAGATCTACGCAGAGCAACACACCCCGCAGACTGACGTTCACCCTGTGGCGCACCCGCACTACCGGGCCGCCGGCCGCCTGTTACGTCGCCGCGGCCTCCTGCACGACCGGGGCCGCGAACTGGCTCGCGTACAACCGCGCGTACGCGCCGTCGGCCGCAAGCAGCTCGTCGTGCGAGCCCTGCTCCACGATGTCGCCGTGCTCCATCACGAGGATCACGTCGGCGTCGCGGATCGTGGAGAGCCGGTGCGCGATGACGAACGACGTCCGGTCCTTGCGCAGCCGGTTCATGGCCTCCTGCACCAGCACCTCGGTGCGGGTGTCCACGGACGACGTCGCCTCGTCGAGCACCAGGATCGCCGGGTCGGCGAGGAACGCCCGCGCGAGCGTGAGCAGCTGCTTCTCCCCCGCGCTGACGCTGGAGCCCTCCTCGTCCACGACGGTGTCGTAGCCGTCGGGCAGGGTCCGCACGAACTGGTCCACGTGGGTGGCACGGGTGGCGGCGAGGAACTCCTCCTCGCCGACCGTGGCGCCGTCGGGCACGCCGTAGCGGAGGTTCTCCTCGATGGTGCCCTTGAACAGCCAGGTGTCCTGCAGGACCATCCCGATCGAGGAGCGCAGGTCGTCGCGCGACATGTCGCGCGTGTCGACGCCGTCGAGCGTGATGCGCCCGCCGTCCACCTCGTAGAACCGCATGAGGAGGTTGACCAGCGTCGTCTTGCCCGCGCCGGTGGGGCCGACGATGGCGATGGTCTGCCCCGGCTCCGCGACCAGGTTCAGCCCGGTGATGAGCGGCTGCTCCGGCGTGTAGGAGAACGTGACGTCCTCGAACGCGACGTGCCCGCGCACCGGCTCCACCTTCTGCGACTCGGCCGGGTCCGAGGACTGCTCCGGCGCGTCCAGGAGGTCGAACACCCGCTCCGCGGAGGCGACGCCGGACTGCAGCAGGTTCATCATCGCGGCCACCTGCGTGAGCGGCTGCGTGAACTGGCGCGAGTACTGGATGAACGCCTGCACGTCACCCAGCGACAGCGTGCCGGACGCCACCCGCAGGCCACCCACCACCGCCACGACCACGTAGTTCAGGTTCGCGAGGAAGCCCATGGCCGGCTGGATGGTGCCCGAGATGAACTGCGCCTTGAAGCTCGACGTGTACAGCGCGCCGTTCTCCTTGGCGAACGCCTCGGCGGTGGTCTCCTGGTGCCCGTAGACCTTCACGAGCGCGTGGCCCGTGAACGACTCCTCGATGTGCGCGTTGAGGCGCCCGGTGGCCGCCCACTGCTCCACGAACTGCGGCTGGCTGCGCTTGGCGATCTGCGCCGTCAGGATCACGGACAGCGGCACCGTCACAAGCGCCACGAGGGCCAGGACCGGCGAGATCCAGAACATCATGCCGAGCACGCCGATCACCGTGAGCACGGCCGTCACGAGCTGAGCGAGGGTCTGGTTGGTCGTCTGGGCCACGTTGTCGATGTCGTTGGTGACGCGCGACAGGATCTCGCCGCGCTGCTTGGCGTCCACGTACGACAGCGGGATCCGGTGCAGCTTCGCCTCGACCTGGTCGCGCAGGTCCCGCATGGTGCGCTGCACTACGCCGGCGGTGATGCGCGCCTGCAGCCAGCCGAACACGAACGCCCCGAGGTACGCGGCCACCACCCAGCCGAGGGTCTGCATCAGGAGCGTGAAGTCGATGCCCTGCCCGGGCACCACGCCCACGACCCCCGAGAGCAGGTCGGCCATCTGGTCCTGGCCCGCCGCGCGCAGGCCCGTCTCCGCCTGCTCGACGGTCTGGTTCGCGGGCAGCTGCGCGCCCACGACGCCCGCGAAGATCACGTTCGTCGCGTTGCCGAGCAGCTTGGGCCCCAGCACGGTGAGCGCCACCGAGCCGATGCCCATCACCATGAGGATCACTATGTTCAGGCGCTCCGGCCGCAGCGAACCGGCGAACCGGCGCATCGAGCCCTTGAAGTCCATCGGCTTCTGCACGGGCATGCCCATACCCATGCCCATCGGCCCGCCGCCGCCCGGGCCGCGACCAGGTCCTCCGGGACCGCGCGGCGGTGCCGCCGGTGCGGCCGTGCTGCCCTGGCTCTCGCCCTGGGGCTTGTCTTCCGCGCTCACGCCGCCTCCTCCAAGCTCATCTGGGACGTCACGATCTCCTGGTACGTCGGGTTGTCGGCCAGCAGCTCCGCGTGCGTGCCGCGGCCGACGATGCGGCCTTGGTCGAGCACCAGGATCTGCTCGGCGTCGCGGATGGTCGCCACCCGCTGCGCGACGACGATCACCGTCGCGTCAGCGGTCTGTGGCCGTAGGGCCGCCCGCAGCCGCGCGTCGGTGGCGTAGTCGAGGGCGGAGAAGCTGTCGTCGAACAGGTAGATGCGGGGCCTGCGGATCACAGCCCGCGCGATCGCGAGCCGCTGCCGCTGCCCGCCGGAGAACGTCGAGCCACCCTGCGCCACCACGGACTCCAGGCCGTCGGGCAGCGCCTCGACGAAGTCGCGCGCCTGCGCCACCTCGAGCGCCGCCCACATCTCCTCCTCGGAGGCGTCGGGCTTGCCGTACCGGAGGTTGTCCGCGACCGTCCCGGTGAACAGGAACGCCTTCTGCGGCACCAGCCCCATCAGGGAGCCGAGGTCGCGCTGCAGGAGGTCCCGCACGTCGATGCCGTCCACGCGGACCGTGCCGCCGGTCGCGTCGAACAGGCGCGGCACCAGGTTGAGCAGCGTCGACTTGCCGGAGCCCGTGGAACCGATGATCGCCGTGATCTGGCCCGGCTCGGCCGCGAACGTCAGGTCGTGCAGCACGGGCGCCTCCGCGCCCGGGTAGCGGAACTCGACGTTCTCGAAGGTGATACGGCCGCGGGGGCCGGCACCGTCGCCGTCGGGGGAACCGTCCTCGGTGGCCGAGGCACCGGGCAGGGCGACCGGGGACTCCGGGTCGACGACGGACGGCTCGGTGTCCAGGACCTCCCCGATGCGCTCCGCCGCGACCGCGGCGCGCGGGATCATCATGAAGATCATCGTCGACATCATCACGGCCATGAGGATGTACATGAGGTAGCTCAGGAACGCCGTCAGCGAGCCGATCTGCATGCCTCCCGCCTCGATCTCGTGCGCGCCGAACCACAGGACGAGCACGGACGACATGTTCATGATCAGCATGACCACCGGGAAGGTGAGCGCCATGAGGCGACCGGCGCGCAGCGAGGTGTCGAACAGCTCCTCGTTCACCTTGCCGAAGCGCTCCTTCTCGCGGTGCTCGCGCACGAACGCGCGGACCACCCGCAGGCCGGTGATCTGCTCGCGCAGCACGCTGTTGATGGCGTCGATGCGCTTCTGCATCCGCCGGAAGTGCGGCACCATGCGCCACACGATGACGCCTGCCGAGGCGGCCAGCACCGGCACGATGACGAGCAGCAGGCCCGACATAGAGACGTCCTCGGACAACGCCAGGATCACGCCACCGACCAGCATGATCGGCGCCATCACCATGATGGTGAACGTCATGAGCACGGTCATCTGGACCTGCTGCACGTCGTTGGTGCCGCGCGTGATCAGGGTCGGCGCACCGAACCGGGCCATCTCGCGCGCGGAGTACGTCTGGACGGTGTGGAACAGGTCGCGCCGGAGGTCCCGGCCGAAGGCCGTGGCGACCTGGGCGCCGAAGTAGACGGCGACCACCGAGGCGACGACCTGGCCGAGCGAGACGACGAGCATCCAGCCGCCGGTGTTCCAGATGAGGCCGATGTCGCCGACCACCACGCCGTCGTCGATGATGTCCGCGTTCAGGCTGGGCAGATACAGGGCCGCGAGTGTCTGCACCAGCTGCAGGACGAGCACCGCGACCACCGCCCAGCGGTACGGGCCCAAGTACTTTCGGGCAAGCGTGACAAGCATGAAAAGAGTTCCCTTCGGGGCTGGGGGGATTCAGTTCTGGGGGGCCGTGGAGCCGGGCTCAGGGCCGGCGAGGCCGTTCACCAGGGCGTCGGCCAGGACGTGGGCGGGAACCGCCGGGAGCAGGTTGTCGAGCCGCGAGTGGGTGCCGGCGATGGCTGCCTCGACGAGCGAGATCGCGACCTCGACGGGGACACGCAGGCGGTGCAGGTCCGGCGCCAGGACCGCGGTGATGCCTTCGACGGTAGCCTCGTGCTGGCTCGCGCGCTGGGCCATGAGCACGCCGCGGAACTCGCTGATGCTCTTGCGGGCGGCGGCGTCGTCGGGCGGGGGCAGGGCGACCCGCAGGTGCCGCAGCACGGACATCCACCGCATGACCTCGGCCATGCGGTCGCGGCCCGTCTCGATCACGAGCTCCAGACGCCGCTCCAGCGGGAGGCCGGAGTCGATGGCGGTGAGCTCGGCCAGCGTCTCCTCGGGCGCGGCCGCCCGGTGCAGGCCCTCGACCGCGACGGCGCCCACGAGCCCGATCTTGTCGCCGAACGCCCGGAACAGGGTGCCCTCAGCGACGCCGGCGGCCTGCGCCAGCTCGCGCGAGGTCACGTCGTTCCCCCGCTCCGCGACCAGCGGAAGCACCGAGTCGATGATGGCCGCCTTGCGGTCCTCGGGTGCCATGGGGGCTGCCCGCCGTCGTGCACTGTCCATGCCGCGACGGTAAATGAGTGAGCGCTCACTCCGCAACTCTTTATTCTGGGAGCAGAGTTTCGGTGAGCAGATCCCGGCACGCCAGAAGCCCCCCGGTGCGAGCACCGGAGGGCTTCTGCGAACTGCTGACGACGGGCTGGCTCAGCTCAGCCGTCGCCGGCCGAGCGCGGCGGTCAGCCGGCCGGCGGTGCCGGGGGCACCGGCGGGGGCGGCGTCGAACCGCCATCGGGGCGCTGCCCGCGCTCGGAGCCCGGGTCGAACGGCTCGCCCGACCGGGTGCCCGCGCTCGTGGCGTCGGCCACCGCGGCCTCGGCCTGGCGCTGCGCCTCGGCGAGGGCCTCGCTCGGGTCCTGCAGCAGCGGCTCGTCGAGGACCGACGACGTGGGCCGGGGGCCGGACGGGCCGCTGTCGACCGGCGGCGTCGGGATGCCCGGCGTGCCGGGAGTGCCGCCGAAGCCCTGGGCGATGCTGCCCAGCGCCGCGGTGAACTCGGTGGGGATGACCCAGGTGGTGTTCGACGTGCCCTGCGCGATCTGCGGGAGCGTCTGCAGGTACTGGTAGGCCAGCAGCTTCGGGTCGGCGTCGCCGCGGTGGATGGCCTCGAAGACCTGGAGGATCGCGCGCGACTCACCCTCGGCCCGCAGGATCTGCGACTGCGCGTCACCCTCGGCCTTGAGGATCGCGGACTGCTTCTCACCCTCGGCGGTGAGGATCTGCGACTGCTTGATGCCCTCCGCGGTAAGGATCGCGGCACGGCGGTCACGCTCGGCGCGCATCTGCTGCTCCATCGCGCCCTGGATCGAGGGCGGCGGGTCGATCGACTTGAGCTCGACCCGGTTCACGCGGATGCCCCAGCGGCCCGTCGCCTCGTCGAGCACGCCACGCAGCTGGCCGTTGATCTGGTCACGGCTGGTGAGCGTCTGCTCCAGATCCATCGCACCGATGACGTTACGCAGGGTGGTGACGGTGAGCTGCTCGATGGCCGTGATGTAGTTCGCGATCTCGTAGACCGCTGACTTGGCGTCCGTCACCTGGAAGTAGATGACGGTGTCGATCTCGACCACCAGGTTGTCGCTGGTGATCACGGGCTGGGGCGGGAACGACACGACCTGCTCACGCAGGTCCACGCCGGCGCGGACCCGGTCCACGAACGGCACCAGCACGTGCAGGCCCGGGTCGAGCGTCTTCGAGTACCGACCCAGGCGCTCGACCACGAGCGCCACCGACTGAGGAACGATCCGCACGGCACGGATCACCGCGACTATGCCGACGATCACGACCAGGGCAATGATCAGATAGAGCAGGACTTGCCCGAATGACTCCACGACGTCTCCTTACGCGGGCGCCTTGGCCCGCACGGACGGTTTTCACGCTTCTGACTGAACAGCAAGCTTCTGACTTGGACTGTCTGGAACTTCTCACGCTGGGACTACTTCAAGGCGCGCCCAGGCACCAGGCGGTTACGCCGATTCGACGACGGCGGTGGCGCCGTCGATCTGGACCACACGAACGCTAGTGCCGGCGGGCAGCAGAGGCGAACCGGGCACGGCCCGCGCGCTCCACACCTCTCCGCTCAGCTTGATCAGCCCCGATGCGGTGCTGACCTCCTGGACCACCGACGCCGTACGGCCGATGTTCGCCTCCGCGTTGGTGGGCGCCTTGGGCGTGTTGTTGCGCAGGTGTCGGATCAGCGTGGGCCGGAGCGTCACGAGGAGCACCACCGACGCCACCACGAACACGATGGCCTGCACCCACAGGTCGGCACCGGCTCCGTTCGCGACGGCCGCGGCCAGCGCGCCGCCCGCAAACATGATGAAGACAAAGTCCAACGACAAGAGCTCGATCAGCGCGAAAATCAGCGCCGCACCTACCCACCACAACCACGCCATGGGTGCTCCCTCCGAGCGTCCACTCCGGCTGGCGACCGGTCGCCGCCGGAACCTCTCCGGCGGCGGGCCCTCGCGGAGAATTTACCGCTACCTCGGACCTTTGCCCGGACTTTACCAAGGACCACTGACACTGCGGTAGCAAAATCGGTGTTTCAACCGCCCGGGTTTCAGCGCGCGGCGCGCGCGAGCCATCGCCCGCCGCCGTGCGCCACGATCAGCGGGATCCCGAACGCGGCCGAGAGGTTGTCCGCGGTGAGGACCTCCTCGATCGGCCCGGCGGCCTGGATGCCGGCCTTCTTCATGAGCAGCAGGTGCGTGAAGCCCGGCGGGATCTCCTCGACGTGGTGCGTCACGTGCACCAGCACGGGCGAGACCGGGTCGTTCGCGAGCTCGGACAGCGCGCCCACCAGCTCCTCGCGGCCGCCCAGGTCGAGGCCCGCGCCGGGCTCGTCGAGCAGCAGCAGCTCGGGGTCGGTCATGAGCGCACGGGCGATCTGCACGCGCTTGCGCTCGCCCTCCGAGAGGGTGCCGTAGGTGCGGTCGGCGAGGTGGTCGACGTCGAACGCCGCCAGCAGGTCCTTGGCCCGCTGCTCGTCGAGCTCGTCGTAGCTCTCGCGCCAGCGCCCGGTCACGCCGTAGGCGGCGGTCAGCACGACGTCGCGCACCGACTCCGCCGTCGGGAGGCGCTCCGCGAGCGCCGCGCTCGAGATGCCGATGCGCGGGCGGAGCTCGAACACGTCGACCTTGCCGATGGTCGAGTCGAGGACGGTGGCTGTGCCCGACGTCGGGTGCATGCGCGCCGCGACGATCTGGAGGAGAGTTGTCTTGCCCGCGCCGTTGGGGCCGAGAACGATCCACCGTTCTCCCTCGTTCACCTGCCAGTCCACGGAATCGAGGATGGTGGAGGTACCACGACGGACGGTGACGCCCGCGAGTTGGAGAACCGAGCTCATGGGTCCCGACCTTACCCGAGGAGGAGTCATTTACAGTTCTGCGGTGGACACCGATCAGGACCTCCCCCGGAGCGTGCTGCTCGCCCTGTGGCTGCAGGGCATAGGCGACACCTCGGACGCCGTGAAGTCCGTGGTGGGCGACGACGAGCCGCACACCGTGGAGGGGCTAGCCGGCTTTGCCGACGGAACCGACCTCGACACCCTCTTCACCGCCTGGACGACCGGGCCGCGCGAGGTCTGCGCCCTGCTGCCCGCGCCCGGCGACGCGGCGGGCGTGCCCGCCGTGGCCAACCACGAGGCCACCGAGGCCGGCGAGTGCGTGGTGATCACGACGCCCGCCGGGAACTGGGCCGCGATACCGCGGGTCCAGGCGTTCGGCAGCCACATCGAGCCGGGGCACATGGTGACGTGGCACGTGCTGGCGGTCCCCGAGTGGACCACGCTCGTGCTCGGCACCATCGGGTCGATCTCCGACGCCGAGCGGGAGCTGCGCACGAGCCTGATGACCGCGACGGACGCCCTGGACCAGCTCGACGTCGCCCGCTGGCGCGACGACGCCGCAGACGCGATCGAGCGGATCCGGTCCGCCACCACGTCGTCGTGGCCGGTGCCGCACCTGGACGGCCGGCGCGCCCGCGTGCTGGACCTCGCCGCGCGACTGCGCGCGATCGTTGCGCTGGGCACCGTGGACGACGGCGGCGCCGTGAACGTCTGGCAGGTCGACCAGCGCTCCACGGCGCTGCGCGAGGTGGACCGCACGGCCCGCCACGCGATGAGCGCGGCAACCTACGGCCGAGTCACCTGACCCCCGTGCGCCGGGTCTGGGTGGTCGGAACGTCGGGATCGGGCAAGACGACGCTCGCCGGGGAGCTCGCCCGACGGCTCGACGTGCCGCACACGGAGCTCGACGCGCTCTACTGGGGCACGGAGCGGCGCCGTCGGACCCGGCGTACGCGCACCTGGCGCACCACCGGCTACGCACCTGCGCCGAGCGGGACGCCTTCCTCACCGCTGTGGGCGACGACCGCTAGGCGGACCAGCGGCTGAGCGGACCACCGGGCCCGAGCGGACCACCGCGCCGGGAGCTGCTCGGCGGGCAAGAACCACTCGTACAAGGGGTGCCAGGTGGGCTGAAATGCGTTCACCTCAGCCTGGTGCTTTTCGGCTGTCCTGAACAATTCGGCCTGGCTGAATTGAACAGGGCGAGGGTGAACGTTCTTCAGCAGACCTGGCACCCACGCCCTGAGTCCACCTTCGCTCGGGTCGCCCGACCTCCGGGGGATACCGGGGCCGGAGTCGTGTTCAGCAAGCCCAGGGCGTCCATAACTCCGGGGGGTTACGGCACTCCAGAGCCTGCTGAACGAAGGTCAACCTGTGCTGCCCCGATCAGACTCCCGCGAGCACGGTGCGGTAGACGTCCATGGTGCGGTCCGCGATCGCCGTCCAGGTGAAGTGTTCCTCGGCCCGACGGCGGCCGGCGGCTCCCATGGCGGCCGCGCCGTCGGCGTCGGTCGCCATGCGGGTGAGCGCAGCGGCGAGATCGGCGACGAACCGGTCGGGGTCCAGCGGCGTGCCGGTGCCGTCGTCGGCCTGCTCGATCGGGACCAGCAGGCCGGTGACGCCGTCGTCGACCACCTCGGGGATGCCGCCCGTCGCCGTGCCCACCACGGGCAGGCCAACGGCCATGGCCTCCAGGTTCACGATGCCGAGCGGCTCGTAGACGCTCGGGCACACGAAGACGGTGCACGCGGCCAGGACCGCGATGAGGTCTGGCCGCGGGAGCATCTCCTCGATCCAGACGACGCCGGTGCGGGACTCCCGCAGGCCCTCGGTCAGGCCCCGGACCTCGGCCATGATCTCCGGGGTGTCGGGCGCGCCGGCGCACAGCACGAGCTGCACCTCCGGCGGCAGCTCGGCGGCGGCCCGCAGCAGGTACGGCAGGCCCTTCTGGCGCGTGATCCGGCCGACGAACACGACGGCGGGCCGCTCGGGGTCGATCCCGTACCGGCGCACGGTGGCCTCGGCCGCGGCCTGCGCGGCGGCGTCGCCGGCGTCGGGGCGTCGCCAGCCCGACAGGTCGATGCCGTTGTGCACCACGTGCACGCGCTCCGGGTCGAGCTCCGGGTAGACGCGCAGGATGTCGGCCCGCATGCCCGCCGAGACGGCGATGACGCCCGCGGCGCCCAGGTAGGCCGTGCGCTCCGCCCACGACGAGAGGGCGTAGCCGCCGCCGAGCTGTTCGGCCTTCCAGGGCCGCAGCGGCTCCAGGGAGTGCGCGGTGACGACGTGCGGCACGCCGTGCAGCAGGCCGCCGAGGTGGCCGGCCATGTTGGCGTACCAGGTGTGGGAGTGGAGCAGGTCGGCGCCCGCGACGTCGTCGGCGATCAGGAGGTCCGTGCCCAGGGTGGCCAGCGCCGCGTTCGCGCCCGCCAGGGCGGCCGGCGTGGTGTAGCCGGTGACGCCGGACGCCTCGGTCGCGGCGTCGCGCGGGCCGTCGAAGCAGCGCACCCGGACGTCCACGTGCCGGCCCAGCACCGCGGCGAGCTCGGTGACGTGCACGCCCCCGCCGCCGTACACGTGCGGCGGGAACTCGCGGGTCAGCAGGTCGACACGGAGCGTGTCCGCGGGTCGCCGGGCGGCGTCCGGGACTTGGCCGGGGGTGGGGCGGTGGGCGGGGGCGGCTGCGGCGTCGGACACAGTGCCAACCTAGCGTGTGGGAACTCTCAGCGTGCCACCTGACGTACCGGGCCGAAAAGCCCTAATCTCGGCGTATGGCCTCCGCCCCCCGCGTCCTCGCGATAGTCCTCGCCGGCGGCGAGGGAAAGCGGCTGATGCCGCTGACCGCCGCCCGCGCCAAGCCCGCAGTGCCCTTCGGCGGCATCTACCGTCTGGTCGACTTCGCCCTGTCCAACATCGTCAACTCGCGGTACCTGCACGTCGTCGTGCTGACGCAGTACAAGTCCCACTCCCTGGACCGCCACATCTCCAAGACGTGGCGGATGTCGCCGCTGCTCGGCAACTTCGTGGCGCCCGTGCCGGCGCAGCAGCGCGTCGGCAAGCACTGGTATCTCGGCAGCGCCGACGCGATCTACCAGTGCCTCAACATCATCGACGACGAGCGCCCCGACATCGTGGTCGTGGTCGGCGCCGACCACGTCTACCGGATGGACTTCTCGCAGATGGTGGACGCGCACATCGAGTCGGGGGCGCGCGCGACGGTCGCCGCGATCCGGCAGCCGATCGGCATGGCAGACCAGTTCGGCGTCATCGACGTGGACCCCGGCGACCCCTCGAAGATCCGCGAGTTCCTGGAGAAGCCGACCGACCCCACGGGCCTGCCCGACTCCCCCGCCGAGGTCCTCGCCTCCATGGGCAACTACGTGTTCGACGCCGACGCGCTGGTCGAGGCCGTCACCAAGGACGCCGCCGACCCGGACTCGCGGCACGACATGGGCGGCGACATCATCCCCGCGTTCGTCGCCGAGGGCACCGCCGGCGTGTACGACTTCATCCACAACGACGTGCCCGGCTCCACCGACCGCGACCGCGACTACTGGCGCGACGTCGGGACCCTCGACTCCTACTACGACGCCCACACCGACCTCATCGCCGTGCACCCCGTCTTCAACCTCTACAACAACGAGTGGCCCGTCTATACGGGGTACACGGGGCTGCCGCCGGCGAAGTTCGTGCACGCGGGGCCGGGGCGGATGGGGCACGCGGCGGAGTCGATCGTGTCGCCGGGCGTGCTCATCTCGGGCGCGCAGGCCGCCGGGTCGGTGCTGTCCCCGGGCGTGCACCTGCACTCCTGGTCGAACGTGTCCAACTCCGTGCTGATGGACGACGTCCAGGTGCACCGGTACGCGCACGTGCACCGGGCGATCGTCGACAAGAACGTGATCATCAACGAGCGGGCCCGCATCGGCGTCGACCACGACGAGGACCGCGCGCGGGGATTCACGGTGACGGAGTCGGGCCTGGTGGTGGTCCCAAAGGGCACGATCGTCGACTAGCTCGAACGAGAGTCAGGCAGACTGGGCGCGTGAAGCGACTCATCGTGACCGACGCCGACTCCACGTTCTTCCGCCAGGAGGTCATCGAGCTCATCGCCGAGTACGCCGGCACCCGGGACGAGGTGGCCGCGGTGACCGACCGAGCGATGCGCGGCGAGCTCGACTTCGCGGCGTCCCTGCGGGAGCGGGTGGCGACCCTGGCCGGCGTCCCCGTGGCGGCCCTCGACAAGGTGCGCGCGGCGGTGGAGCTGACGCCGGGTGCCCGAGAGCTGGTGGCCGCGTGCCAGGCTCGCGGCTGGGCGTTCGGGCTCGTGTCGGGCGGCTTCGCGGAGATCGTCGAGCCGATTGCGGCCGAGCTCGGGATCGAGCTGGTGCGGGCCAACCGGCTCGAGGTCGCCGACGGCGTGCTGACCGGCCGCACGATCGGTCCCGTCATCGACCGGGAGGCCAAGGCCGCGACGCTCCGCGAGTGGGCCGAGCACCTCGGGATACCGCTGGAGCACACGGTCGCCGTCGGCGACGGCGCGAACGACCTCGGCATGATCGGCATCGCCGGGGTCGGCGTCGCGTTCAACGCCAAGCCCCTGGTGCGCGAACAGGCACCGCACTCGATCGAGGGCCGCCTGGACGCCGTCCTCGACCTCCTCTGACCGCCTGTTGAGTGCGGGATATCTGTTGGGTTGACGTCTCCTGACCAACAGATATCCCGCACTCAGCGGAGGGGGTCAGGCGTTGGGGCGGGTTACCTCTGTCAGGCGGGCCGTCTTGCGGTCCCAGTCCGACCAGTCGAGGTCGGCCTCCAGCACGGAGTACGTCGCCGTCGGGACGCCGACGCGCACCTGCGCGACGGCGCCGTCCTCCGAGCCCGGGCCGGCCAGGAGCTCGGCCGTGCCCGCCATCGCGGGCTCGTGGCCGATCACGAGGACGGTCCGGGCCGCGGGGTCGAGCTCACGCACCAGCGCAAGCACCCCGCGGGGCATCGCGCCCAGCAGGTCGTCGGTGAAGGCCACCGGCGGATCGCCCAGGTGCTTGCGCGCGAGGTCCCAGGTCTGCCGCGTGCGGAGCGACCCGGAGACGAGGACGGCGTCAGGCACAAGACCGGACGCGACCAGTGCCGCACCGACCTTCGCTGCCTGGTCCCGGCCACGCAGGGCGAGCGGCCGCTTCTCGTCGGGAAGTTCCGACGCCGGCTCCGCCTTCGCGTGCCGGAGCAACACCAGACGCCGCGACGGCGAAGTGGTGGGCTCCGTGCCCGACGCTCTGCCCATCAGTGCCTCCTGCCCATCTATTGACCCATGGCGTGCACGCCGCCGTCGACGTGCACGATCTCACCGGTGGTAGCCGGGAACCAGTCCGACAGCAGCGCGCACACGGCACGCGCCGCCGGCTCCGCGGTGGTCTGGTCCCAGCCGAGCGGGGCTCGGGTCGGCCAGGCGTCCTCCATCGTCGCGAAGCCCGGGATGGACTTGGCGGCGGTGGTCCGGATGGGCCCTGCCGAGACGAGGTTGCAGCGGATGCCCTCGGGGCCGAGGTCGCGCGCCAGGTAGCGGTTCGCGGACTCGAGGCCCGCCTTGGCCACGCCCATCCAGTCGTAGACGGGCCACGCGAACTGCGCATCGAACGTCAGGCCGACGACGGCGCCGCCGTCGGTCATGAGCGGCTTGGCGGCCACGGCGATCGACTTGTACGAGAACGTGGAGACGTGCAGCGCGGTGGCGACGTCCTCCCAGGTGCCCGTGAGGAAGTTGCCGCCCATGACGGACTGCGGCGCGAACCCGATCGAGTGCACGACGCCGTCGAGCCGGTCAAAGCCCTCTGCGCGCACGGCGTCCGCCAGAGCGTCGAGGTTCTCCTGGCTGGTGGCGTCCAGCTCGACCACCGGCGCCTCGACCGGCAGGCGCTTCGCGAAGGCCTGGGTGAGCTTCATCTGCCGCCCGAAGGACGAGAGCACGACCTCCGCGCCCTCCTCCTGAGCGAGCCGGGCGGCGTGGAATGCGATCGACGAGTCCGTCAGCACGCCCGTGACGAGCAGCTTCTTACCTTCGAGGAGACCCATGTTGTCCTTCCGATCGGGCGCAGGCGTGCCGAGGCGACCCCTGCGCTGGGTGCGAGCGTAATGCGGATTGCGGCGTGGAACGAAACTCCGCGCCGTGTTTCATGTCGAGAATGTTGGATATGTACGGGCGAAACCGCAGGTAGCGGCGTCAGAGTACGGGTCAGTGCCCCATCCCGAGGCCACCGTCGACGGGGATGACCGCACCCGTGACGTAGCCCGCGGCGTCGGACGCGACGAACGCGACCACTGCCGCCACCTCGTCCGGCGCGGCGAAGCGGCGGGCCGGGATCGTCTTGAGGTAGCCGCTGCGCAGGTCCTCGGACAGCGCGGCCGTCATGTCGGTCTCGACGTAGCCCGGCGCGACGACGTTCGCGGTGATGCCGCGCGCGCCGAGCTCACGGGTGATCGAGCGGGCCATGCCCACCAGGGCCGCCTTGGACGAGGAGTAGTTGACCTGGCCGGGCCCGCCGGACAGGCCGACGATCGAGCCCAGCAGCACGATGCGGCCCTTCCGGGCCCGGATCATGCCCTTGGACGCGCGGCGCACGCAGCGGAACGTCCCGGTGAGGTTCACGTCGACCACCGACTCGAACTCCTCGTCGCTCATCCGCATGAGGAGCTGGTCCTTCGTCACGCCGGCGTTGGCCACCAGCACCTCGACCGGGCCCAGGTCCGCCTCGATGGCGGTGAACGCGGCGTCGACGGCCGCGGTGTCCGTGACGTCGGCCACATAGCCCTCGACGCCCTTGGGCAGGTCGCCGCCGCGGTAGATCGTGGCGACGCGGTCGCCGTCGGCCACAAAACGCTCGGCGATGGCGCGGCCGATGCCGCGAGCGGCACCCGTCACGACGACTACCCGGCCGGTGGTGCCGGCGATGCTCTGAGTGGCGGGCGTGGTGGTCACCTGAAGCTCCTCGATGCTGGAACGGTGCTTTCGCATGGAGGCCGCGCGGGGCTGGGGCTGCGGCCGGTTTCCTGGGGAGACCCGGGTCACGCCCCAGGTCCGCTGCGACGCTACCCCGCGCGTCGGACCCGCGCCGCGCGCGGCGGGCCACAGTGATCCACCGGTCCTTGTCGGTTTCCTACAACCCGCCCGCGCGTGTCGGACCCGCCGGGGCGCGTGCCCGGCGGGTTCCCCGCGCACGTAGACTGGCGGGATGAGCGAGCCGGTACCTTCCATCACCTCGGCCCCCGAGCCGCTGGCGGTGGACCAGGCACGCCGCACGCGCAGCTACCTCATCCAGATGTCCATCCGCGTGGTCTGCATCATCGGCGCCGTCCTGGTCGACGGCTGGGTCCGCTGGGCGCTCGTGGCCGCCGCGGTGGTGCTGCCGTACTCGGCGGTGCTCATCGCCAACGCCGGCCGGGACCACGCGACGCACGACACCTCCCCCGTCACACCCGCGGCCGCCCCGGCGCTCACCGAGCTGCCCGACGGCGCCGGCTCACCCGGCGCTCCGGGCTCCCCCGGCGCCTCGGACTCCCCCGACGTGCCGGGCACTCCGGGCGCCCCGGGCGCCGGCCACGTCATCGACCACGTGGACGACTGAGGGGGCGACCGGTGGACCTCCTCGGACTCTCGGGTCCCGCGCCCGACCCCGTGCCCGACGGCGAGCTGATCTGCAGCGCCAAGGGCTGCCGCGCGCAGGCCGCGTGGGGGCTGCTCTGGAACAACCCGAAGCTGCACACGCCCGAGCGGCGCAAGGTGTGGCTCGCGTGCGACGAGCACCGCGAGCACCTCGAGCAGTTCCTGGCGTCGCGGTCGTTCTGGAAGCAGACGGTGGCGGTGGCCGAGCTGGACCGGGTGTCGTGAGCGGCAGCGTCATGACCGACGGTGCCAAGGCCGACCGCCCCGGCAGCCAGCCCGACGACGCCCGCGGCCCGCGCACGACCCGCCAGTGGGTGATCCTCGCGGTGGCCGCCGTCGTCCTCGCCGCCCTGTGCCTGGTCGCGGGGCGCTGGCAGTGGAACCGGTCCGAGGCGCGCAACGCCGAGATCGACCTCATCAACGCCAACTGGTCGGCGCCTGCGGTGCCCGTCGAGGAGGTCCTGGACGGGCCCGGCGCCGTGGTGCCGGCCACCGAGGTCTGGCAGCCCGTGGAGCTGGAGGGGCGCTACGTCACCGACGCGACGGTGCTGCTGCGCAACCGGCCGGTGGGCGGGCGCGGCGGGTACCACGTGCTGGTCCCGTTCGAGGCTCAGCTCTCCGGGCAGGACATCGTGATCGTCGTCGACCGCGGGTTCGTACCGCTGGGGTCCGACGCGTCGTCGCCCGATGCGGTGCCCGCGCCGCCGCCGGGCACCGTGACCGTGGTGGCCTCCCTGCGGGCGGACGAGCCCGCGTCGAGCCGCGGCTCGCCCCCCGGGCAGGTCCAGGCGATCTCGACCGCGCAGGTGCTCGCCGCGGGGCCCGACGGCGCCGCGTGGGCCGAGCGGCCGCACCGTCGGCGCGTACGGCGCGCTGCGGTCGGAGGAGCCGGCTCCCGAGACGCCGCTCGCCGCCCTGCCCAAGCCGGACACCGACCCCGGCTCGCACCTGTCGTACGCGTTCCAGTGGTGCATCTTCGCGATCGGCGCGATCGGCGGGTACATCCTGCTGTGGCGCCGCGAGCGCGGCGCGCTGCGCGGCGAGAGCGTATCGGCGGGCGACCTGCTGCTGGCCTCGGGCGAGGCGTCCGACGGCGACGGCATACGCGCGCGCATGCCGGCCCGCGATCGCCGTCCGACCGCGGAGGACGAGGAAGACGCCCTCATCGAGTCCCAGCTGCGCTGAGCGCGCGCGCACCCGTCGGTCGAGCCGCTGCTGCTGGTCGCGGCCTGCGCGATATGCGCGGCCGGGGCGACTACAGGTCTGCGGAGTGTGTTGCTCTGCGTAGACGATGTCTACGCAGAGCAACACACTCCGCAGATGTAGTGGTTCCCCGAGCAGCTACCGGTGGTCTCAACCAGCGGGTGGGCTCGAACGACGGAAGCTGATCAGGCCAGGGAGACGAGCTCCTGGTAGCTGTCGTTCCAGAGGTCCTCGTCGCCGTCGGGCAGCAGGAGGACGCGCTCGGGCTCCAGGGCCTCGACGGCGCCGTCGTCGTGGGTCACCATGACGACCGCGCCCTCGTACGTCTTGAGCGCCCCGAGGATCTCGGCGCGCGACGCGGGGTCGAGGTTGTTGGTCGGCTCGTCCAGGAGCAGCACGTTCGCGCCGGACACGACGATCGTCGCCAGCGCCAGGCGCGTCTTCTCGCCGCCGGACAGCACGCTGGTGGGCTTCTCGGCGTCGTCCCCGCTGAACAGGAACGAGCCCAGCACCGAGCGGACCTGCGTGTCCGTGAGGTCGGGCGCCGCGTGCCGCAGGTTCTCCACGACCGTGACGTTCATGTCGAGCGTGTCGTGCTCCTGGGCGTAGTAGCCGAGCTTGAGCCCGTGGCCCGGCTCCACCTCGCCCGTGTCCGGGGCCTCGACGCCCGCGAGGATGCGCAGCAGCGTCGTCTTGCCCGCACCGTTGAAGCCGAGCACCACAACGCGGGACCCGCGGTCGATCGCCAGGTCGACCCCGGCGAACACCTCCTGGGACCCGTACGCCTTGGACAGCCCGCTCGCGGTCAGCGGCGTGCGTCCGCAGGGCGCCGGCGTCGGGAAGCGCAGCTTGGCCACGCGGTCCGAAGCGCGCTCGGCCTCCAGCCCGCCGAGCATCTTCTCGGCGCGCTTGATCATGTTCTGCGCGGCGGTCGCCTTGGTCGCCTTGGCGCGCATCTTCTCGGCCTGGGCGAGCAGCGTGCCCGCCTTCTTCTCGGCGTTCGCCCGCTCCCGCCGACGACGCCGCTCGTCCGTCTCGCGCTGCTCCAGGTAGCTGTCCCAGCCCAGGTTGTACTGGTCGAGCTCGCCCCGGTTGGCGTCCAGGTGGAACACCTTGTTCACGGTGGCGCGCAGCAGGTCGACGTCGTGGCTGATCACGATGAACCCGCCGTTGTACGCCCGCAGGTAGTCGCGCAGCCACAGGATCGAGTCGGCGTCGAGGTGGTTGGTGGGCTCGTCCAGCAGCAGCGTCTCGACGCCGCTGAACAGGATGCGCGCCAGCTCGATCCGGCGGCGCTGACCGCCGGAGAGGGTGCCGAGCGGCTGCGCCAGGACGCGGTCGTCCAGGCCCAGGTTCGCCGTGATGATCTGCGCCTCGGACTCGGCGGAGTACCCGCCGGCGGCCAGGAAGCGGGCCTCCAGCTTGGGGTAGCGCTCCATCGCGGCGTTCTGCGTCGCCGGGTCCGCCGATGCCATCTCGCCCTCGGCCGCACGCATCTTCGCGATGACCTTGTCGAGGCCGCGCGCGGACAGCACGCGGTCCATCGCGAGGACCTCCAGGTCGCCCGTGCGCGGGTCCTGCGGCAGGTAGCCGATGTCGGTGCCGCGCACGATCTGCCCGCCCGTCGGCTGGGTCTCGCCCGCGAGAGTCTTGGTCAACGTGGTCTTGCCGGCACCGTTACGGCCGACCAGGCCGATCCGGTCGCCCGAGGCGACCCGGAAGGTGGCCTCGCTCAGCAGCACGCGCGCGCCGACGCGCAGCTCGACGCCATGGGCAGTGATCACGCAGGTTATTCCTCACGATGTGGGGGTGGTAGTACGGGAACTTCGGCCCACGGCGACGGGGGCCGGTCCAGTCTACGGGGTCGAGGCCAGGGATTACGGTGCGTTGCCTCACGCCCGCCGTCCGATTTAGGCGCAACGATCGCGCCCACAACCAAGGGCCGGCGCTGTCAGGATGGGGGCCATGTCCGCTTCGAGCCAGCAGAGCGCGTCCTGGCAGCCCGGCGACGTGCGCGACGCGGCCGGCGGGTTGTTCGCGCTGGCCCTCGCCACGTTCGTCGCCATCACCACGGAGCTGGTCCCGGTGGGGCTGCTCCCCCTGATCAGCGACGACCTCACCGTCTCCGAGTCCGTCGCCGGGCTGCTCGTCACGGCGTACGCGTTCATGGTCGCGGCGCTCGCCCTGCCCCTGACGTCGGCGACCCGACGGCTGCCGCGCAAGGCGGTGCTGCTCGGCGCCCTCGCGATCTACACCCTGAGCAACGTGATCGTGGCGCTCGCGCCCACGTTCGCCCTCGTCGCCGTGGCCCGGGCGCTGGGCGGGGCCTCCCACGCCGTCTTCTTCTCGGTGAGCATCGGGTACGCGTCGCGCCTGGTGCGCCCGCACCTGGCGGGCCGCGCCCTGGGTCTCGTCACGCTGGGCGCGTCGGCCGGGTTCGTGCTCGGCGTGCCGCTGACGACGTCGCTCGGCACCGCCGTCGGCTGGCGCACCTCCTTCCTGGTCCTGGCCGGGGCGTGCGCCCTGGCCGGCGTGCTCACGGCGCTGGTTCTCCCGCCCGTCCCGGGCGGCGGCACTCCCCCGGACGACGACGCCCGCGGCGCCCGCCGCACCGCCCTCGCCGGCGTCACGACCGCGAACGCGCTGGTCTACCTCGGCCACTACACCGTCTACACGTACATTTCCGTGCTGCTCCTGGCCGCCGGGCTCGCCACGGCCGCGCTCGGTCCGGCCCTGCTGCTGATCGGCGCGCTCGGCCTGATCGGTGCCGCGTACGCCGCCGCCCGGCTCGACGTCCGCCTCCGGCAGACCACCGTCGTCACCCTGGCCGTCGTCGCCGGCGGGATCCTCGCGCTCGGGCTCGCCTTCCCCGGGACGGTAGGCACGCTCGTCGCCGCGGCGGTGTGGAGCATCGGCTTCGGCGCCTGCGCCGCCGTCTTCCAGACGGCGGCCATCCGGACGCGCGGCGCCTCGCCCGACGTCGTCGGCGCGCTGGTCAACGCCACGGCGAACATCGGGATCGGCGGCGGCGCGGCCCTCGGGGCGCTCGTGCTCGACGGCGCGGGCGTCGCCGTCGTGCCGTACACGGGCGCGGCGCTGGTGGTGGCGGCGCTGGTCCTGGTGCTGCTGGCGCGCCGGGCGTTCCCGGCGGCACAGGGCTGAGGCTGGGCGCGCGGCGCCGACCCGCGGGGTCGGCCGCATCCGCACCATGCGGCTTCACCGCCAGGGCGCGCGCATTCAGCGGCGCGGACGTACCGTCCGCTTCATGGGCACTGAAACATCCAGCGTTCCTATCGCTGTCGCCGATGCACTGCCTTACCTCCGGACCGGCCGCCTGGCCCGCGGAGAGGACCTCACCAACAACCGTCCGGCGAAGCATCTGATCGCCCGGCGGCGCGCGTACTTTCGGCAGCACGCCGGAGCGGTGCTGCGCGGCCGGCTGACCGGGCGCCCCGACGAGCAGCACCGCGCGCTGCGGCACCGGATCGCCGGGGCACGCGCCGGGGCCAAGGAGCTCTGGGAACTCGTGGCGCACCGCCCCGTCTGGCGCGTCCTGCAGTCCGTCCAGGCCGACGGCGGCGCCCTGGAGCTGGACCAGCTCGTGATCGGGCCCGGCGGTGTCTTCACCATCCACACCGTGTACCGCCCCACGCACGAGGTCACCGCCGACGCCGCCGCGTACGAGGCGCGCCGGACCCAGGAGATCCTCGGGCGCGCCACGAAGGTGCCGATCACCGTGCGGCCGGTGATCGTCTTCGTCCGCACCGACCAGCCCCGGGTCGAGGGCCCGCGCGACGGCGCCGAGGTGCTGACCGAAGACGAGCTTGTGCCGTGGCTCGAGAGCCGCAGGCCGAGGCTCACCGAGCGCGAGCTCGAGATAGTGCACCTGGCGGCTCGCGACCGGCGCACCTGGCCGGGCTGAGACCAGCGTCGTGCCGGACGACGTCTCGTCGACGAAAGCCCCGGTACGGCGCCGGGTCCAGCACAACGGCGGGGATCAGGAGGACGACGGGGCGCCGGTCGGCTCGGGCGAGGTCGTGGGAGAAGCAGTGGGGTCCGGCGTCGGGTCGGGGGTCGGCTCCGGCGTGGGCTCGGCGCTCGGCTCCGGCGTCGGCTCGACGGTCGGGGACGGCGCGGTGGCTGTCGGCGTCGCCGTGGCTGTCGGCGTCGCCCCGGCCCCACCTGCCGGACCGGTACCGCTCGTAGTGTCGGAGCTGCCGCCCTCCGAGCCGACGGCGCCGCCCGATTCGGCGGTTCCTCCGCCGCCACCGCTTGCGCCGTCCTGGTCGGGCCGCGTCCCGGATCCCGCCGTACCGCCGGACCCGTTCAACGACGTCGACCCCTGTGCGGCCTGGCCGGCCCCGACCGCGTCGGCAGGACGGGTTCGCGCCCCAGCCGCGCGCCGCTCCGGTCCAGCGGTACCGTCCGGTGACTGATCGTCCGGGGCGATGACCAGCACATCCACGGCTTCCGCGATGGCCGGGGCATTGCCGAGGTCGCGCTGATGATCGCCACGCAGCGCGATCGCCCCGCCTGTGCCCAGAGCGACGACTGCGAGCGTCACGCCGCCGGCCACCACTGCCGGCCACCGCGAGCGCGGCCGGTCCGGAACCGGACCGGTCCCGATGGTGTCCGCCGACGACGACGCAGGTGCACCATCGACGGGCGGACTGGACGGCGGCACCAGGTCCCCCGCCGGCACCGGGGCCGGCCCTTGTGCTGAACCCGGCACATGTACGGCGACCCGTACAGGCTCGATGTGCTCAAGGTGGCGTGTTGGCCTCGGGTTCTCCACGACGCGAACGATAGCGCCTTTGGGTGAAATGTCGGTTAAACACAGTCGGCCCGGCCAGCTCCTTGATCCCGCGCTCGGTGTACCCCCGCTCCCTCGGCGCCGGTTCTCAGAGCGCGACCCGCGGCACGCGCCTCCGCACCGCCTCCGCGAGCCGGTCGCCCAGCTCCGCGAGCGGCACCGAGACCTTCGCGCCCGACGCCGGATCGGTCACCGCCAGCACACCCGCCTCGGCCTCGCGCGGGCCGAGCACGCCGAGCAGCGCGTCCCGCCGCTTGCGGGCCAGGCGGATCCGGTTGCCCAGCGACCCGTCCCGCTCGACACGGACCCGCAGGCCCCGGGCGCGCAGGTCGGCGGCCAGCTTCGCGGCCTGGTCGGCACCGGGTTCGGCGTCGGACACCGGGAGCAGGCAGACCTGGACCGGCGCGAGCCAGAACGGGAGCCGCCCGGCGTGGCGCTCCAGGAGGAACGCGACCATCCGCTCCATCGCCCCGACGGTGCCGCGGTGGATCATGACCACCCGCTCCCGCTCGCCGGAGGCGGCGACATAGGTCAGGTCGAACCTTTCGGGCTGGTTGAAGTCGAGCTGCACGGTCGCGAGGGTCTCCTCGTGGCCGCGCGCGTCGAGCACCTGGACGTCGATCTTGGGCCCGTAGAACGCCGCCTCGCCCGCCTCGGCACGCCATTCCAGCCCGGCCGGCGCGACGACGTCGGCCAGCACCGCGCGCAGCGCCTCCTCCGCCGCGGCCCACTGCCCGGGTTCGCCCAGCCACTTGTCCGAGTCGTCCCGGCCCGACAGGCGCAGGTACGACACCTCGATCCCCAGGGTGTCGAGCACCTCCAGAACCGCGACCAGGGCGATGCGCACCTCGGCCCCGACCTGGTCGGGGCGGCAGAAGACGTGCGCGTCGTCGAGGTTGATCTGCCGCACACGGCTCAGCCCGGACAGCACCCCGGACCGCTCCGCGCGGAACATCGGCGCGAGCTCCGAGTACCGCACGGGCAGGTCGCGGTACGAGCGAGGCTCGGACGCGTAGATCTGCGCGTGGTGCGGGCAGTTGGCGGGGCGCAGCACGAGGGGGTCGACGTCGGCGTCGTCCTCCTGACCCGAGCCGACGAACATCGGCGGGAACATGTCGTCCGCGAACTTCGCCCAGTGGCCCGACCGCTCGAACAGCGACCGCTTGCCGAGCACCGGCGAGTACACGGGCTCGCAGCCGGTGCGCAGCGCGACCTCCCGCGCGTACTGCTCCAGCTCGTACCGCACGGCCGCCCCGGCGGGCAGCCACAGCGGCAGGCCGGGCCCGACCAGCGGGCTGGTGTCGAAGATCCGCATGTCGCGGCCAAGGTCTCGATGATCGATGACGGCGCGGTCGGTGGCGGCACGGTCGGTGGCGGCGCGGTCGGAGACGGCGCGGTCGGAGACGGCGGGATCCGAGACGACGGGGTCAGCGTTGGCGGGGACGTTCATGGTTGCTCCTTCGATGGAGGAGCTGCCCCGGCGCCGTCGTGCAAAACAAAGGCCCCGGAGCGAGCTCCGGGGCCTGGTTGCTGAGTGCAGATCAGCGCGCGCCGGAGGGGTCCGGCGTCGTCGTACGTGCGCTGAAGTACATGGCAGCAACCGTAACGTCAGAGGGTGGACGCGTCCAGCGCGTTGCAGTCCTGGATGGTGCCGCCGTTGTAACCGGTCGAGAACCACTTGACGCGCTGCTCGCTGGAGCCGTGCGAGAACGCCTCGGGGTTCACGTCGCCGCCGGACCGGCGCTGGATGTTGTCGTCGCCCACGGCAGCGGCGGCGGACAGCGCCTGGTCCAGCTGGTCCCGCGTGATGGGTTCGAGGAACGTCACGCCGGTGTCCGGGTCCTCGATGGTCGCGGCGTTGCCGGCCCACATGCCAGCGAGGCAGTCGGCCATGAGCTCGATACGCACGGAGTCGGACTCCGGGCCCGTGCCCGACCGGTCGGCCCGCTCGAACAGCCCGAGCTGGTTCTCGATGTGGTGCCCGAACTCGTGCGCCGTCACGTACATCTCCGCCAGCGGCCCGCCCTCGGCGCCGAACTGGCTGGACAGCTGGTCGTAGAACGCGAGGTCCTCGTACACGGTGGTGTCGGCCGGGCAGTAGAACGGCCCCGTGGACGACGTCGCGGACCCGCACCCGGTGTCGACGCCGCCCGTGAAGCTGACCACCTCGGGCAGCTCGTAGTCGACCCCGCCCTGCTCCGGGAGGGTCACGGCCCAGTACGCGTCGAGCGACTGGACCGCCGCGTTCAGCCGGCACTCGGCGTCGGAGTTGGCCTGCTCCGCCGTGCAGTCGCCGACGTAGCCCTGCTCGCCGGTGCCTCCGCCGTCGGACGTGGTGCCGCCGAGGATGTCGGCCGGGTTGTTGCCCGTCAGGACCATGTACAGCAGCGCGATGACGAGCACCACGCCGCCGCCCCCGCCCGCGACGACAGCGCCGCGCCGTCCGCCACCCTTGCGGACCCGGCCGCCCTCGAACTGTCCACCCTCGCTGAAAGTCACGCGGCAACGCTACCGCGCCAGGTGCACGGTCACCCGGTCCCTCGGCCCGGCCCGAGCGCGGCAGGCCGACGGCGGACGACGCCAGCCCGGTCCGGGGGTAACACCTACTCGGCGGAGTGTGTTGCTCTGCGTAGACAACGTCTACTGACAGCAACACACTCCGCCCACGGAGCCACGCACCTGGGTGGGTTACCGACAGGTAGCACCGTGACCTCTCAGTAGACCTGCCCGCCGAGTACCCACTCCCCGAAGTCCCTGGGCCGGACCGAGCGGGAACAGGTCAGGGCTGTGTCTTCACCGGCGCCATCTTTGCCCGGTCCCGGAACTCTGCTATCGGCCACGACGTCATGGCGCCGATCCGGGCAGATACGACGGCGCCGTCGGCGCCGCGCTCGACCTCGACCGGCTCACCGACCGTGCCGAACCCGGCGACGGGCTCCTGCACCAGGCGGCCCCTGGACACGACCAGTCGCTGCGCGAGCTCGGCCGGCTCCGCGGCGCGGGGGTTGATCACGTGCAGGATCCCGCCGAGGTCCACGACGTCGACGACACCCCACAGGTTGGCGAAGCGCCCGAGGGGCGCATCTGCCGGGACGTCCGGCACCGGGTCGCCGCCCTTCCCGGCGGCCGCCGCCACCTCGCTCGCGGCCGCGAGCGCCAGGTCGATCAGCTGGATGACGCCGATCGCGATCTGCTCCGCCTTGCCGTCGACGGCGTTGGTCAGGGAGGAGACGACGAGCCCGTCGACCGGGTCGATGTAGGTGCGCGTGATGTGCCCGGGGTAGCCGCCGGAATGCCCGACGACCTCGCGGTCGCCGATCTTGCCGATCCCCATGCCGACGCCGTAGCGGCCGAGCTCCTTGCCGCGCACCACGACGCGGGACTCCTCGCGCTGCATGATGCGCTTGCTGGCGTCGCTGATCAGGGTGGTGTCGCCGAACACGTGGGCGGCGCCGTAGCGGACCATCTCGAGCGCCGTGGAGTACCAGCCGGTCGCGGCGGCCATGGCCCGGGTGTCGACGTGCGGGATGACGCGGCGGGCGTCGTCGTGCGTGATCAGGCCGGTGTGGCCGGCGGCGTACTCGGCGGCGCGGGCGGGGTCGAGCTCCGTCCCGGTCCGGGTCAGCCCCAGTGGTTCGACGACAGCGGCGCGCGCCACCTCGTCGTACGTCTTGCCGGTGACCTGCTCGATGATGATGCCGAGCAGGCTGTAGCCGATGTTCGTGTACTTGAAGTGCTCGTTGGGCTCGAACACGACGCCCTCGGTGCGCACGCACTCCAGCACCTCTGCGCGGTCGAGGAATGGCCGGTGGTGCTGCCAGAAGTCGCCGTCGGAGGAGTCGCGGATGATCCCGGCCTGGTGGCCGAGCAGCTCCCGGACGGTGATGCCGGCGGCGCGCGAGCCGTCGAGCTCCGGCACGAGGTCGCCCACGGCGTCGTCCAGCCGGAGGTCGCCGCGCTCGACGAGCTGCATCACGATGACGCCGGTGAACGTCTTGGAGTGCGACGCGACGCGGAACAGGTGGTCGCTGGTGAGGTCCTCGCCCGTCTCGACGTCGGCCTTGCCCCAGGCCAGGTCCACGAAGACCTCGCCGCGGCGTCCGACGGCGAGCTGCAGGCCGGGGATGCCCTGGTAGGCGGCCTGGAAGGAGGCCCACTCGGCGAGGTAGGGGGCGATCGAGCGGAGGGTCTGGGCGGTGCGGTCCTCGGTCACGGGGTCCTCTCAGAGCTGGAGCTTCAGGCAGCATCATGCCTGATCAGCGCCACCGCATATTCGGGGTCGCCGCGATCAGCGCTGCCGCACGTGCCGGGGCGTGTCCCGGTTACGCAGCGTCTTCACGAGCCACCACGCGACCAGGAGGACGACCGCCACGATCACGACGTTCTGGAACACCCCGACGCTCTCCTCGACGATGTGCCACTGCTCCCCCAGCAGGTATCCGGCGCCGACCAGCAGCGTGTTCCAGACGGCGGAGCCGAGCGTCGTGAACGCGACGAAGCGCCACAGCGGCATGCGCTCCACGCCCGCGGGGATGGAGATGAGGCTGCGCACGATCGGGATGAGCCGGCCGATGAGCACCGCCCAGTCGCCGTGCCGGTTGAACCAGTCCTCGGCCTTGTCGACGTCCTCCAGCTTCACCAGCGGCATGCGGTCCACGATGTTGCGCAGCCGGTCGCGCCCGAGCCACGCCCCCAGCCCGTACAGGAGGACCGCGCCGACCACGGACCCGACCGTCGTCCAGATCAGGACGTGCCAGAGCACGAGGGTGCCCTGCGCCGCCGTGAACCCGGCCAGGGGCAGGATCACCTCGCTCGGCAGGGGCGGGAACAGGTTCTCGAGGGCGATCGCAACGCCTGCCCCCGGTGCGCCGAGCGTCTCCATGAGGCCGATGGCCCAGTCGGCGACGGTGGTGGCGAGGCTTTGTGTCGTCATGCCTCAACGCTAGTCGGCCGCGGACGGTGGGCGCGCTGCGCTCCTCCGCCCTGGTTGTGGGGGTGCGCCGCAGGACAGGTGTGGTTTTCCGCAGTCCGCGCGGCCGGCGTCGTCCCTATCCTGGCGAGGTGAGCCCCGCCCCCGCCGCCTGGCGCAGCACCCCTGCCCGCATGCTGTGGGGCGCGGCGCTCGGCGCGGTGACGTGGCCGGTCGACCTGGTCTGTGCCCTAGTGGCGATCGCGACGTTGGGCCGCCCGACGCCGCTCGGGCCGGTTCGCGCCCTGGTCGCCTGGCACCGCCGTCGTACGGTGCGTTTTCTCGACTGGCACGACGACGGCGCCTCGCTCACCTCCGCCCGTGCCGTCCGGTATCTCGGGGCGCGGGTGGGGGTCGGCGTGCTCGGGCTGCTGGTGCTCGGGCTGCTGGCCTACGGGCTGTTCGCCGCGGTGGTGGGGCTGCTTTCGTGGCTGTTCGACATCCGGGTGACGGTCGTGGACCCGGAGTCGAGCGAGGGACTGACGACGGCGTGCACTGCTCGCGATGGTGCCGGTCGGCCTGGTGCTGCTCTACCTGGACCTCATGGGCCTGGTCGGCGTGGGGCTGCTGGACCGGGCCTCCGCCGCCCGGTGGCTGTCGCTGAGCCACAGCGAGCGCCTGGAGGCGCAGGTCGAGGAGCTGACGGTGAGCCGCGCGGACCTGCTGGCGGCCCTGGACGCGGAGCGCGGCCGGATCGAGCGCGACCTGCACGACGGCGTGCAACAGCGCGCCGTCGCCCTCGGCCTGCTGGTGAACCGGGCGCGGCGGGCTGTTGCTCCGGAGTCTTCTGGGTATCTGTTGTTGGAGCAGGCCGGGCGGGAGGCGGAGCGGCTGGTGATGGACCTGCGGGACGTCGCGTGGCGGGTGCGGCCCACGACGCTGGACACGCACGGGCTGGAGCCGGTGCTGCGGCAGCTGGTCTTGCATGCTGCGGTGCCGACGGTGCTGGACTGGGGCGTGCCGGGGCGGCTGCCTGCTGGGTTGGAGACGACCGTGTACTACGTGGTGGCGGAGGCGCTGACGAATGTCGCGAAGCATTCGGGGGCTGGGGAGGCGGGGGTTTTGGTGCGGGTTTCTGGTCAGGCTGTTGGGGCTGGTGGCGGGCGCCCGGAGGGCGGCGTCGTGCACGTGGTGATCAGCGACGACGGCGTCGGCGGGGCGGTGGCGCGACCCGGGCACGGGCTGGCCGGCCTGGCCGGACGGGTGGCCGCCGCGGGCGGCACGCTGGCGGTCGACAGCCCGGCCGGTGGGCCGACGCGGATCGAGGTGACGCTGCCGTGCGCGTGATGCTGGCCGAGGACTCCGCGCTGCTGCGGGAGGGCATCCGGAGCCTCCTGACGGACGAGGGGCACGACGTCGTCGCTGCCTACGACTCTGCTGAGGGTTTGATGAGACGGCTGGAGGCCGAGCGGCCCGACGTCGTGGTGCTCGACGTGCGGATGCCGCCCACCCATACCGACGAGGGTGTGCGGGCGGCGGTGCGGATCCGCGAGCGCTGGTCGGAGGTGGGGATCCTTGTGCTGTCGCAGTACGTGGAGCGCGGGTTCACGCGGGTGCTGCTGGGTGATGACGCGCGCGCCGTCGGCTACCTGCTCAAGGATCGGGTGATGGGGGTCGACGATTTCTTGGATGCGCTGGACCGGGTGCAGGCCGGTGGCTTGGTGCTGGATCCGGAGGTGGTGGGGCAGCTCTTTCGGGACACGTCGCATGCGCTGGGTGGGCTAACGGAGCGGGAACTTGCTGTGCTCTCGTTGATGGCCGAGGGGCGAACGAATGCGGGGATCGCGGGGGCGCTATACGTGTCGACGTCGGCGGTGGAGAAGCACTCGAACGCGATCTTCGACAAGCTCGGGCTGCTGGCCGAGGACGGGTACAACCGGCGGGTGCTGGCGATTCTGCGGTATTTGGAATCGTAACTCCCAACGACGAACGCAGAGACGACGAACACCTGGACACGTTTATGGATGAGGTGAGTAACGGAGAGGGAATACTACTCACCTCACGAACACGAAGGAGAGCCAATGGATGCAAGTTCCGCAATCGTGACCGCGGTTATTGCCTCTACGGTTTCCATTGCGAGCACACTTCTAACCATCAGAGCGACCTCGAGAGCAAACATTGACACGTCGAGACAGACTCAATTTCAAGAGATCATCAAGAAGCGGATAGAATTCTATCCCAAACCATGGGCGATACACATCCGCTACGAGACGGATTGGACGTTCTCACAGAAGCCAAAGACGCCGGAATGGGCCACGGAGTACTTGGACCATTTAGCAGAAGTCAACCGCGAAGGCGGCGTATTCTTCTCGCAGGCGGTGTACAGCAAGTTCTTTGAACTGCGGCGTGCCCTTCACCGTGCGGTCAACGAAACTGCCCCGGGAGAGGAAGTCTCTCAAGATCTGACTGCCCACATCAGAGATGCTGTATACGGTTCCAAGCAGGCTGGCCCAGGCATGTCCAGCCATCTCAAGGATGACCTGGGCAGCTATCGAACAGCAGAGCTGCAAAATTGGCGCCCTGGTTGACCACCTCGGGCTCGACGCATAAGACTGATCAATCTGATGCGAAAAGTGGGCTAACGACAGCCCGAGGGCTGACCACTCCATCGCCTCGCCGCAGACACCCACCAGCTCAACCAACCGACAACTCGCACGCCAACCTTCCACGCCCCCCGACGATCAATCACCTCGGGCAGTACGCCGCGCCTGTAGCGGCCGCGAAGGAGATGAAGCCGTCATCCTTGCCGGAGGCGAGCAGCATGGTGAAGCTCCGGCCGTCGTCACGCCGATAGGCGTAGGTGACGTACCCGAGCAGTTGCCCGCCGTGTCCCCACAGTTGGCCGCCGCAGGGTAGATCGAAGCGCTCCAGGCTGAGCCCGTAGTGGAACCCCATACCCATCGGGACGGTCGTGCGCATCTGCGCCAGTGATTCCTCGCTGATCAGGTCGCCGCCGAGGAGCGCGTCGAAGAAGACCTGCAGGTCGCAGGTCGTGAAGATCATCTCGCCGGCGGCCCAGTCCAGGGAGACGTTCTGCTCGGTGACGTCGACGCTCCGGCCATCCTCGAGTGTGGCGGTCGCCTGGACGGCTGGCTCCGGGATAGCTGGGTCGAAGCCCGGAAGCGAGGTCCCAGTCAGGTTTAGCGGCCGAAGGATTGGCCGCGGAGTTGCGCAAGTTCGACACGGAGGACCCCTGAGCAGCACGAGTAAACGTGCGGCGGGGACATGTCCGTCAGAGCTCAGGAAGTCCGTCGGTGCCGCGATGGCAGGTGGAGTTTACGCAGGTCAGGCGTCATCCGCCGGGTGACGTGAAGACACTAGCGACCTGAGAAAATTCCGCGTCTCCTCGTCCGTCGAGTAGATCAGCGTGCCGACCATCCCGCGGGTGAGGAGCACCTTGTATGTGTTTCGGATGAGCCGGCCGAACTGTGCGTCTGTGACACTCCTCTTGGTCAGCTCGCTGTCGCGACTTTCCGCACGCAGCACCAGCCACGCACCTCGACCGCCGTCGGCTGCCTGTCGCCAGACCAGGTCCGGACCCAGAATCACTCCGTTCCAGTCGTACTCGAAGCCCTGCGCCGTATAGACGCATCCCACCTGGCCAAAGCCCGCCGGGTCGGTGGCCCACAGGGCCGACGGCGGCGCACCGCCTACCGAGCGGTCGCCGCGCAGGTTCCATGGGCGCTGCCAGGTGCCGATCTTGACGTCGGGGACCAGAGAGCCGTCGTCGCGCGGGTCGGACCAGGGCCAGCAGAAGCCGGCCGTCACCCGGGCGCCCTTGCCCGTGTTGCGGTACGCCTGCAGCCGAGCCTCGAGCTCCTCTGGCGAGTCCACCACGTCCACCTCGAAGTTCTCGTCGATGCCATCCCATGCCTGAGGGCTGGCCGCGACGTCACGCAGGCCCAGGAGTCGCTCCACCCACTCGATGTAGGCGAGGCTGCCGCCGGAGCGGAACTGGTCAGCAAGGTCGATCTGATGGACTTCGAGGCCCTTAGCCTCTGCTGCGAGACGAATGTCGTCAGGCGTTCCCATCTCGCCGGGTCGCACCACCTGGTTCTGGTCCAGCAGGAACACAGGCACGCGGGCGGCATCGAGCAGCTCGTCCACCTGAGCGCGTGCCTTCTCCCGGAGTTCCTTGCGGGTGTACCGGTCCACCGACTTCTCCCGGATGCGGTGCGCCTCGTCCAGGATCAACACCTCCAGGCCGTTGCGCTCGGCCTCCATGAAGTTGTTGAAGTACTTGAACAGCCCCTGCGTCCGCGTGGATCCCTTGCCCGCGACCTTGCGCAGAGTCTGGGTGAAGCTGCGCGATCCTGTCGCATGGACCGCCGTGCGCCCTTCGCGCGCGAGTTCGCCCATCAGCGACAGCGCAATCACGGACTTGCCCGAGCCCGGGCCGCCCGTCACCAGGACGACCGACTTGGAGTCGGCGGACGCCGCCTTCTTTACCTGGTGCAACACCATGTCGCGGACGGTCCGCTGCTCGTCGAGCAGGACGAACTGCTCCTGGTCACGAATCTCCTTGGCCACGACCGCCATGAGTTGCTTCGAGGGTGCGGTCCTGGAGCGCACGAGCCGATCCGCGGCGTCGGCCCCTGAGGCATCCTTGGCCAAGAGCGACTGCAGGTGCTCGATGAACTGGCCGCGACGCTCCCCCGTGAACATGGGAGCCTGCGCAAGTTCCTTGCTGGCCAGCAGGTCGCCGACGCCGAAGTCGGTCGCGTTGTGCAGGTAGGCGACTCCCTGCAGTTCCTCGGGCGTGTGCTCGAACGCCCGCGAGAAGTCACGCAGGTACTGGACGTAACCCGCGACCTGTGTGCTCGGGTGCGACGACAGATAACGGGCGCCGTCGATCTCCACGAGCGTGTCGTTGTCCTCCCACAGGTGCGCCTCGCTCCATTGCTTGAGCTCGACGACCACGTAAGAGTGCTTCCCCGTTCGCGGGTGCACGCCGGCGAGGATCGCATCAGTCCGTTTCGAGGTCAGCGGGAGCCGATGTTCAAGGAGCACCTCTACCTGGTCGAGACCCGCGTCGCTGAGATCGCGAGCAAGCGCGGGGAGCGAGTTGCGCCATGAGCGTCGCTCCCCCG
This sequence comes from uncultured Actinomycetota bacterium, assembly GCA_963850545.1. Taxonomy (GTDB): domain Bacteria; phylum Actinomycetota; class Actinomycetes; order Actinomycetales; family Cellulomonadaceae; genus Promicromonospora. The sequence goes on from CAWKLP010000001.1 coordinate 1,608,266, forward strand.
CTCCGACGTGCACGCCCTGGCGGGAGAGCTGGTCAGCGAGGTGTGTCTCCACAGCGGATGAGTCTGAGTTGAGCGACGACAACAACGACGCCGCAGAGTAGCGGATGACCGACAAGAACGTCCCCTGAGCAGCACGAATGAACGTGCGGCGGGGACATGTCCGCTTGTCGGGTCGGAAGTCCGTCGGTGCCGCGTGGGCGGGTCGAGTTTAGGCAGGTCAGGTGCTTGGGGCTGAGCGGCGCACGGGTGATTAGCGCAATCGGGATGCAGTCTGCGACGGCGGGAACCGTCCGTCGTTCCTCGTGATCTTCGCGTGTGCCGCCTCTATCAGGTCCACGCCACAGACGTCGGCGAGCTGAACCAGGTACAGGAAGACGTCGGCGAACTCCTCCTCGATCCCGTCCCGCGTCTTCGGGTCGGCAAGCTTTTCGTGGACTTGGTCATCTGTAAGCCACTGCATCTCGGCGAGGAGCTCGCCCACCTCGCCACCCAGCGCCATCGCAAGGTTCTTCGGCGTATGGAACCGGCCCCAGTCCCGAGCGACCGCGAAGTCGCGGAGCCGGTCCCGTACGGACTCGATCGTGGCATCGTTCATGGCTTCATGATGCAGGGTGGTCGCACCTCTCGAGTTCTGTGCCTCGTCTCATGCTCGCGGGGAGGCCTCCATGGGGTAACCGTGGCGCTGCCGCAGCAGGGAATCGCGGTGGGGCCGTAGCCGACGCCCCTCCGGCCTCGGCAAATACCAACGACCGCCCATGAGCCGATCGTTACGATGACGCCATGCCCACCGCCACCCAGCTCGTCGCCTTCCTCGCGGCATCCGTCATCTTCATCGCTCTGCCCGGACCCAGCGTCTTGTTCGCGATCGGCCGGGCCCTTACGGTCGGACGCCGGGACGCACTCCTGTCGGTGACCGGCAACGCGCTGGGCCTGCTCGTCCAGGTGGCCTGCGTGGCGATCGGGCTGGGCGCGCTCGTCGAGGCGTCCGCCACCGCCTACACCGTGCTCAAGCTCGTCGGCGCGGGATACGTGATCTATCTGGGGATCCAGGCGATCCGGCACCGCGCCGACGCCCGCCTCGCCATCACCACACCCGACAAGGCGCGTCCGGCGGGCCCGTGGCGCGCGGTCTCGGCCGGGTTCGTCGTGGGAGCGACCAACCCGAAGACCATCGTGTTCTTCGCGGCGTTCCTCCCGCAGTTCATGAACGACGCCGCCCCCGCGACGCCGCAGCTCCTGCTCCTCGGGCTGCTGTTCGGTGCGCTGGCCCTCGGCCAGGACTCGATCGTGACGTTGATCGCCAGCCAGGCCCGCACATGGTTCTCGCGCAACCCGAAGCGGCTCGACCACCTGAGCGTCACCGGCGGAGTCGCCATGGTTGGCCTGGGCGCCGGCCTCGCGCTCGAGGGCAGCGCCAAGGCTTAGGGCTACAGAACGGTCCCGGCGGAAAGCAGGGCACGCAGGACGGGCACCACGCCGTTCTGTGCGATCGTCCCGGTGACCTCGTCAGCAGCTTCACGGATAATGGTCGGTGCTTGACCCATCGCGACTGAGCGCGCTGCCCAGGCCAGCATCTGCAGATCATTGATGCCGTCGCCGACCGCGACCGTCCGGTCCTGGCCCACACCGAGCCATTGACGGATTGCTTCCAGGGCGCTGGCCTTGGACAGGCCCAAGGGCGTCACATCTATCCAGTCCGGACCGGCCGGGTTCGCGGTGACGCCGAGCGCCCGTACCGGCTCCAGCAGCGCCGCGACCACCCCCGGTGCACGCAGGATCATCCTGGAGGCGGGCACGGACCATAGTCCGTCGAACGCCACCAGATGCTGCTGACCATTCACGTCGCCGTCCGGGGCCTTCCTTGTGACCCGGTAGCCCCACCCGGTCTCCTCGACCGCGAACTCAACATGAGGCATCAGGTCACGGGCCAGGCGAGCTACCGGTTCGACGTCGAAGGTCTGCGCCTCTGCCAGCGTGAACCCGTCCCGGGCCTCGGGGTCGAGGCGGGCGGTGACGGCGCCGTTGGACGCGACCACCCAACCGCCGGACAGGCCGAGTTGCTCCGCGATGGGCAGGACGCCGACCAGCGACCGGCCCGAGGCCAGTACCACGTGGTGACCGGCAGCCAGGACGTCCTGGACAGCCTCGGCGGTCTCTCGCGAGACGTCGGTCGTGCCCTCGGGCACCAGAGTGCCGTCGATGTCGAGGGCAACCATCCGAGGCCCTGGCCGCGGCTCGGAGTCGGTGACGACCGTGCACGCGGCACCGATCCGGGACAGCACATCGTTGACCGACCGCCGTCGTGCCGCCATCGCCGTGCCCGCGGCCAGGAGGACCCGTACCGCGCCGTGTTGTTCGACCAGCGCGAGCAACTCGCTCAAGGTCATCAGATCGTGCGGGTCCTCGACCGTTGACGCGAGCCCGAGGCCCTCCTGGGCGGCATGCGCCTGGAGGGCAGCGTGCTGGCGTGCGCGGACGGTGGCGTCCTGGGCGCTGACATAGCCGACGGCAAGAGGTCTCGGGGTCATGGCGTCCTTGGCCGGCAGCGTGCCCATCGGCACCAGTCCTATCACCGATGCGGTGGCTTTCAGCGTCATGGCCACAGCCGTCCCCGTTCGCCGTACCGGCCAGGGGTCTCCTGACCGGGCACGACACAGTCTCGACGCGCAGCATCACCGGTTCACCCACCGCGCCAGGAACATTGAGCCCGCACCAGAACCTGCCTGCTGACCTGCATAGACACCATCGCAGCCGTAAGAAACTTCCGGAGCCAGGCAACTAAAACTTCCGCTCGGGCGGAAGAAAGCACGCAGCCGCGCCCGAATGAGCCGTCGAGGAACCCGCCCTGCTCCACCCGCAGTCCGAAGCGTGGCCAGGGGGACATCCCCACCCGACCGCGGCGGTGCGCACCATGGCCCACGTCATGAGCAAATTCGTACCGTCGGGCCATGGAGATCGCATCATCACGGCCCGCCCCAAAGCAGGCGTTCTTCCTGGCCGGAGCCGCGATCGTGACGCTCGTCGGCCTGCATCTGTTGCCGGGATCCGCCGGCGTGGACCCCGTCCGCGACCTGATGTCCGAGTACCCCGTGCGCACCGCAGAAGCAGGTGTGGCCTACACGCTCGCGCTGCTCGGCGCGAACGCCGCCGTCGTGCTTCTGGGTGTGCACTGGGTGCGCGACGGGCTCCTGCGGTCCCGACCGGTGGAGGCGACGCTCCTGGCCGTGTGGTGCGTGAGCCTGCTCGGGCTGACCGTGTTCCTCAAGGACCCCGCCGGAGGCCCCGGCACCTGGTTCGGCACGGTGCACATGGTGTGCACGGTCGCGAACTTCGTGAGCCTGCCCGCGCTGTGCGCCCTGCTGTGGTGGCGGCACCGCGGCGAGCCTCGCTGGCGTGGGCACGCGACGATGGCGGGCGTGGTGGCCGGCCTCACGATGGCGTGCGTGGTGCCGTTCGCTCTGGTCTTGCTGACGCGCGGCGAGTCGGGGTCGCTCACCGATGCGGCGCTCGGCCTGGCGGAGCGGGGCGTCGTGCTCCTCGACGTCGTGGCGATCACGGCACTGGCGCGTTGGTCCCACTCGATCGGCGACGGGGTGCGCTGATCTCTCCTTGTCGGCAACAACCGAGCGAATCCTCCTCGTCATCGCCGGTGCGCGCCGATCGGCCTCAACTTCATGACCCGCCAGAGAGCGGCGGCGCCTGACTACGCTCACACCGTGCCGCTGCCTGACACCGTCGCCCACCGACTCATCCAGGTCCGCCACCTGCTGGACCGCGACGCGGAGCTGGCGATGAACCACCAGGTCGGGACGCCGTCGGCGAAGCAACCCCCTGGCACTCACCTGGACCATGCCGAGGTCCTCCGAGTCGCCGCCGGCTTCGTTCTCGGCGTGGTGCGGCTGAACGATGGGCCGTGGCTGCCGGACTGGGACCCTTTCGCAGGCTTCTCCCCGGGACAGCACCCGCCGCCAGGAACGTGGTACGTCGTTGGCGACGTGCACGACGTCGACCTGCTTGTCCTGAACGAGGACGACGGATCCGTCTGGCTCGTCGACGGCGAGCCCGGTGGCCATTGGCCTGACGGCACCGCATATCGCCGCCTCACCGACGACCTGGCCACGTTCCTGGACGACTTCGTGCTCGGCTCCCGGTACCACGAGCTCAGCGCGATCCCCGGGGACGACTGGGCCGGCGTCACCGCCCGGCTCGACGAGCTGAATCCGCTCGTGGAGTACGTCCGCTACGAGGCCACCGAGCCGTCTCGCCGCGGGACCTACCCAGGCGTGTTCGCGCTCGCCAACGGGCTCGCCCACTCCCGGCGGCTGACGCCAGAGGACTGGGCGTGGTGGCGGACCCACAACGACCTCATGAATGACGCTTATCCCGATCCGGCGTCCGTGGACCCGAGCGTCTACGACCGTGACCGGCATCCCGGCGCCCGGGCCTTCTTCCGCGCCGATGCCCACCACCTGCTCGACGTGACCCGCGGCTACCTCGACGTCCTCGACCGGTACGACGTCGGCTGGTGCGAGATCCGCACGTACGACCCCGGACGCATCCTGTACGCCGATGACGTCCAGGTCGTCGCCGAGCCTCGGACTGTGGCGAGCTGACAACGTGGCAAGGGACGAAGCGCTCTCTCGATCGTGCTGCGCCTAGCCGCGCCTATCAGTGCATGTCGGTCCGGGAGCGCACGAACTCGACCCCGTCGTCGTCAGCGATTCCGGGGTAGTAGTGCGTCCGCAGTGCCGTTCGAAGCTCGTCAGCGGTGCAGCCTTCCAGGGCCGCTTGAGCATCGGTGATCTCGGCGAACCGGACCTCGTCCACGGACTCGATCAGCCCGGGCAGCGCCCGATACCGGTCGTCGAACTCGAACAGGAGCGTGACCGGCCCCGGCCGGGCAGGGTCGTTGAAGCGACTGGTGGCGGTCTTGCCGCCGTCGACCACGCTCCCCCAATGACGCGGGTTGAACCGCAGCAGGCGTGGCGGTTTCGCGTCCGGGTGTGGGGACGGGTACGGAAGCAGGTCACGAGCGGGGACTGTGATCGGGCCGTCACTGCCAGGAACGATGACGTGGCAGTCCGGGTGCTGGTCCAGCAGGACTTGGCGACATCGTCCGCAAGGGGGCATGAGGCCGCGATTCTCGTCACCTGCCGCAACGATCCCTGCGATCGGACCCGCGCCGGCGCCTGCCGCGACCCCGAGCGCCACGAGCTCGGCGCACGGTCCTCCCGTGAAGTGGGCGACGTTCGCACCGATGTGGATGTCGCCGTGGACGTCCATCACCGCCGACGCGACGGTGTTCAGGTAGGTGCCATCAGCGGGAAGACGAGATGCGACGTCGAGTGCCGCGTCGACGAGGCGCCGCTCGGAGGCGTTCAGCGTGGGGCGACCCTAGTTCCGGGTCGGTGTCGTCAGTCCACCTGAATACCTGTCGGTCAGTCCGGCCCACCAGCAACGAACGAGCGAATCTTCCTCGACATCGCCAATGCGGGCCGGTCGGCCTCGGCTTCATCGTCGTCAACGGGCGGCTGCAACGTGGCCCAGTACTCGAGCGACTGGGCCACGAACCGCCACTGCTCGGTGGAGAGCTCGACCTCTGTCGCGGCGTCATACGAAGGCCAGCCTCCGTTCTCAGGCCGATCGGTCCCCACCTGATCCCAGCCTGCCTGGCGGATCGGTAGCGCAGTCGCCGCGTCCTCGTCACGATCACCGGCCTGCAGCGCGACGGCCCGGACGTTGTCCATGGTCGCGTCGATCACCAGCCAGTCGCGCACCGTCATCGCCAAACGCATGGAGGCATCCTGGCAGAAGCGCCCGCTGCCTCGACCCGAGGTCTGATCGGCAGGGTCCAGACAGCACGACTCCAAGGGGCCCGGCGCCGTCGACGATCGCGGGCCGCACACGTAGCTCAGTCACTCGCCCCACCAGGGCATCCAGCCCCATATGCAGCGAAAATACTTACCTTCCCGAATTGTCCGCTTCCTCGTACTCTCGTGCCTGTGGCGGAGGCGGGGTCCGGTGGCGTCAGTGGTGGGAGCGGACGCCGACTCTGGGTATATGGCATCGCATCGACTCTCGCCGTCATCGTCGGAATCGCCGCGGCGATTCTCCCGGAGTCCGTGCCGACCTGGGTGCGGCAGATCATGGTCGCAGGCGCGGTCGCCGGCGGTGTCATTGGTGCCACGCTCCTCGAACGCTGGTTCACCCTGCACGACCGGCACCAGGAGGCGGCCGACCGCGAGGCACACGACCGACTCGCCTCGCAGCAGCTCGGCGTGCGCCCGCCAGGGGACGATGACGCACCAGGCCGGTTGCTCTCTCCCGTTCGGGACAGTGACGAGCAGATAGTTCGGTTCGTCGGCCGCGAGGACGTGCTCCAGCAACTCGTCGACTGGTGCATCGACGACTACGACCCCGCCAGGCGATCTCTGCGGGTACAGCTGGTAACCGGATCCGGCGGTGTCGGCAAGACGCGCCTGGCGCATGAGCTGCAGACAGCGATGCGCACGAATCACGGCTGGGAGTGCCGCAACCTGCGCACTGGCGTCGAGGCGGAAGCCATGCAGGTGCTGCGCCGGGGCCACCCTGGGGCGCCCGTCCTGTTCATCGTCGACTACGCGGAGAACCGGAGCGACGCCGTTTCCGAGCTCCTGCGCCAGGCGAACAGCGATCCCGGTGCGGTACGGGTTCTTCTCCTCGCACGGCGGGGCGGTCTGTGGTGGTCGGACCTGTGTCAGCATTCCGACGTCGGAGCTGTCGTCGGCAGATATGACCCCATCGAGCTCTCTGCTCGGGTCGTCCCGCACGACGCGGACGACGGACACCTCGCCGAACAACAGAGAATCGTCGATGTCGCAGTCCAGGACTTCGCCACGTTCCTCGGCAAGAGCCCAGCACAGTTGACGCTGCCCGACGTCGTGCCCGGCGCTCGGATGCTCGACCTGCTGTCCATCGCGCTCATCCAAGTACTTCGAGTCGAACGGCCTACCGCCGACACCGCAAGCGGCCCGCGGCGCATCCAAGCGGGCGTATCGATGCACGTCGTGTTCGATGAGCTGCTCCGGCACGAGGCGCGGAGCTGGACGAGGTCGGCCCACGAGGCCGGTATCCCCACCGACGGCCAAACACTCCGGATCCTCGTGGCGGCCGCGTGCCTCCTCGGCGCGGAAAGTCAGACCGAGGCCGAATCGCTGGTCCGCCGCGTCACTCGGCTGTGCCCGCCCGGCACCCGACTCGACCCCAGGTCAGCCGCACGCTGGCTGCGCGAGCAGTACCCGCCGAGCGCCGGCTTCCCGGACAGCTCCGACGACCTGGTCCTCGTCGGAGACCCTGGCTGGATCGGGAGCCTCCATCCGGATCGCCTCGCCGAACACCTCGTCGTGTCCGTGCTGACGGCCGCCGACGCCAGCGACACGACACGTACCTTGGTGGGCGCTGAGCGGCGAGCGGTCCTGCTGCGCGGCCTGAACGAACGCCAGGCAGTACGGGCAATGATCGTCCTGACGCGCGCGGCCTCCGATCCTTCGCGTAGTCAGGACGACAAGCCTTCACGCAGTTCGCAGGGCCACCAGTCCAGCACCGAGTCCGATATGGCTCGTCTCGATCCACGCCGAGGCGACGACGTCGCGCAGCTTGCCATGGATCTTGTCCGCGGCATCGACGTTCGGTGGGGAACAGTCAGCGCAGTCCACGAGCAGCTTCCCTGGCCGGACCCGCCCAGCGCGCTCCACGCCGTCGGACACCACATCGCCGAACTCCTCGTTCGCGCGGTGAACAGCGATCGACTTCTCACGCATACGGGCAGGACCGCCCACGCACAGCATGTCCTCGGGAACTGGACATTCATTCTTGGCCACTACGACACTTCCCTGAGAGCACGGGAAGAAGCGACACGCCTGTACCGGAAGCTCGCCAGATGGCGTCCCAGCCACTATTGGTCAAGCCTTGCTCGGTCGCTCGATAATCTCGGTGACTCGTACGCCGCACTCGGACGCGACAACAAGGCGCTTGAGGCTCGTCGCGAAGCAGTGGGAACATGGCGTCAGCATGCGCAGGTCGATGCTGTACGCCTCCTCCCCGACCTGGCAAAGTCCCTGCACAACCTCGGAGTCTCCTACCGAGACCTCGGTCTCCCACGCGAAGCTCTCAGGACGCACCGGGAGGCGCTGGCTGCCCGTCGACGTCTTGCCGGGCAACACGACCGCCACCAAGCCTCGCTTGCGCGGTCGCTCAGCTCCATCGGACGCTGCCACGCCGACATCGGGGACACCGAGCATGCACACTCAGACTTCCTCGAGGCGCTGGAGCACTGGCGGCATCTGGACACGCAGACCCCGACCCGATATGAGCCGGATCTCGCGCTCGCCCTCGGAGACCTCGGGACCACGTACGGGCTGCTGGGCCTCGCCGAGGCGGGGCTGGCCATGCATGAGGAGGCCTACGGAATATGGCTTCGCCTCTCCGCCCGTAACCCTGTCCGCTTCGAACCCGGACTCGCCCGATCCTTGACCTACCTCGGAATCGCCCACGCGGACCTCGACCATGCGGAGAAGTCCGCCCATGCATACGACGAGGCGATCGCCATTTACCGCAGCCTCGCGCGCAAGTATCCGAACCGGCGCGAGCAGAACCTCGCCTGGAGCCTCGGGAGTTCCGCAGCCTCGCTCGCCATGGCTGGACTTGACAATCGGGCGGGCGAGCGATTCGCCGAGTCACTCGAACTGCATCGGCGCAGATATGAGGCTGGCACGCGGTCAGTCCTGTTCGTCACCGCCTACCGGTCCACGCTGGACGGCTACGCGGCCCTGCTGGCGCGAGCCGGAGGGCACGACATGGCACGCGAGCTCCGGGATGACACGGCACCGCTCAATCAGTTCCTCTCCGACCTTTGACGTCGTGCCGCTCACACAAGCGGCACGACGACCAGCGTCTTGTCATCGTGCCGCTTCGAACGCGCCCACCGACGCCCATCCGGGTCGCCGGTTTCGGCAGCATGAAGATCGTGCAGAACCCGGTCCGCACCAAGCTCCATCGCCTCGGTGTAGAGGTCCCACCATGTCCCGGCTCGAGGATGCCGGCCAGGGTCGACACCGTCTGTGGCAAGCAACAACCCGGTTACCCGCGCTCGCTCCGACACGCTCAGGACACCGTGGTAGGCAGCGGCCGGATCAGTTCCGGCCACGTAATAGCCACCGGGCCGGTTGCGCCACTCTGCCTGCTCCGTCTGGAGCTCGATGAGCAGGGCGCGATGATCTTCGTCGTAACCCCGTCCGCTCGCCAGCCGAGCGCGGTATTCCTCTCGCTTCAGGCTGACGACGTCGCCGACCTCATCGTCGGAGTAGATGGACTCGGTCCCATCTCCATGCAACACGGCAACGACGCTGTCGCACAGCGCATAGGCCTCAATCGTGTCCGCGGACCAGCGCGCGATCGCCACAGTGCATGTCGGACTCGTCTCGGGGACGAGATGCTCCGCGTCACGGACCTCCTCGATCGCGGCCGCAACCAGATCAGGGATCGGTTCGCCACCAGGAAGGATGCGAGCCAAGACTTCGCCGAGGCGCCCGGCGAACCACCCCGGATCGTGTGAGCGGTCTCCGGCGACCGATGTGGCGCCGTCAAGCACAACTGCGAAGCCTTCACCGACCATGTAACGGTCTTGGTTGTGGGAGTCACCGGCAAGGGTTGCTGCAAGCAGAGTCACCCGGCAGACCTTAGGACACGGTCGCAAATTCCCTGGTCTGGGAGACCACAGCTTCGGATAGCGGCTGCGCCTGGGGCCGCGGTGTCCCTCCGTCGCAGTAGACCGTCACACACGATACCGGCGTCTCCTGCGACGTCTGCGCGGCCTGCGCCGCCTTGAGCGCAACCCGCAGTCTCAACGCCAAGGACTTTTTCGTCAGTGCCGCCGCCTCGTCGATCGACAGGAGGTCCACCGACTTGACCTCTTTGTCAGTGCATTGGAGACCCTTGCGCTCGGCGTCACTAAGCAACCCCCCGTCAAAGATCCAGAGCAGCCCCTCAGGCATTCCGTCCGGCGCGTCGGGAACGTAGTCGACAACGAGAACCGGCATATTTCGCCGGACCAAACCGAGCTCCTCCTCCAACTCACGCTCGGCAGCCAACCACGGCGATTCGCCTGCCTCCACCACACCGCCCGGGATCTCCCAAGTGTCCTTGTAGGTCGGCTCCACAAGAACAACTTTGTCGTCCGCGTCGCGAAGGAGCACACCTGCCGCCATTCGCTTGCGCGGCAATGTCTGGATGTACTCATCGCTGGCGAGAACTTTCACAGAAGTTAATGCTGCGCTCGATTGGCGCCATGGCAACTGGAACTGCAATTTGCCCGCTACCAACATTTGCGGCAGAAGCAGCAGAGTAAGCCTCAGCGGCTCGGGCAAGCTCCCCAGCCAGCTCGTGACGCGCGCCAGCATCGCGAAGGGGATCTCCCGTGAGAGTTCAGCCACTTGCATGAAGGTACTCCACATCTGGCAACGTCAGAACCACGCATCACTGCTGGTCAGCACCGTCGAGTCCCGGCACCCACAAGCTTCCCGTCAGGGCGGACGTACGCAATTCCCCCGCGCCCCGACCTCGCACCGCCGCTATCGTCCAACGGTGAACCTGCTCCACACCCGCTCCCCCGAAGAGCCCTACCTGATCGAGCGCAACCCGGGCTACTTCGAGTACCAGCTCCCGATCTCGGTCAAGGCAGTAATCGACTGGAAGGGCCGCCTCCCCCTCCTGCGCAACGAGCGCGACGAGTGGGAGCTCCCGGGCGGCAAGCTCGACCTCGGCGAGGAACCCGCGGCCTGCCTCGCCCGCGAGATTCGGGAGGAACTCTTCTGGGACGCAACGGTCGGCGACCCCTACTACTCCTGGGTGTACCGGATCTTCCCGAATCGCCACGTCTTCGTCCTGACCTTCCTCGCGACCTACGGCGGCGACGCCGCACCCGCCTACAGCCACGAGCACAAGGAACTCGTCCTCGTCACGCCCGACGAGGTCGATGCCCTGAACATGCCCGAGGACTACAAGACGGCGATCTGCCAGGCCGTCGAGCGAGGCCACTTCAGGTAATCGGCGATGCCCAGGACCACCCGCAGTACGCGCTCCGTGTCATGACGACGCACGCGCGCCGGAGCTTCGCGACGCTCCGGCATCAGGCCTGATCAAGGTCCACGACGTGGTGGGGCTGTATGTCGGTGTCGGATCGTAGACTCCCGCGCATGCTTGAACGAGACCTGTCGCTGGTCCACGCGGGTCAGCTGCTCGCCGAGTGCGAGTTCCTGCTCCGAACCTTCGACGGCGAAGAGGAGACCTCCGAGCTGCTCGCCGACGTGCGCCGACACTGCGACGAGGCTGAGGCGGCTCCTGGCGACGCGGAGTCCGCGGCCACGATCGCCGTCTTGCGTGCCGTGGCCGCGACATTCTCCTTGCGCCGAGCCGTCCTGTTCACCCTGGAGGGCGATTTCGATGACGACGACGGCACACTGCTCAACGGACTCGTGGAGCATGACGATGAAGGGGAAACCCGCCTGCTCACCGAAGAGGCCATCGAGGCAACGCGAGCGGCACTGGATGCGGACCCAGAAGACCCGCTCGTGCCGCTCTACCTGGGACACGCACTCAGCTGGTCCGGTGACGAGGAAGGCGCGGCCGCCGCGTACCAGGAGGCGGACCGCAGGGATCTGGAAGTCGGGACGAGCGCTCGATCGCACGGGTTCGCACTGGTCAGCGGCGTTACCCGGATCTCCAACAACGACTGGGCAAGCGACGCCCGCCTGTTCCGATCGGCCGCCGACGCACGGGCCCATGTCGACAAGTGGCTCGACCTCTACGTGACACTGGACGTCCTGGAGGAAGCCGGCGGGGAGCTGACCCTGTCGATCAACCGGCCGGGGCACCCGGTCGCCGAGTACGACCTTAACGCCCGGATCAACGACGACGAAGAGCTGAGCATCGACTGGTCCGACATCCCGATGGACACGCCGCTCGAGCCACCGCTGCCGCCGGGCCGTCCACTCCGCATCGCCGACCAGAACTGCTTCCACGGCGACGTCTAGTGTCCTGAGCTCCATTCCAGGACGCGGCCCCAACGCCACTATCGTCCAACGGGTGAATCTGCTCCCCATCGACAAGTACGTCGCATCGCTCCCCCGCAAGCGCATGTCCGTAGGCGTCCTGCTGTACGACGACGAGGGCCGGGTCGTGCTGGTCGAGCCGTCGTACAAGGCGGCGTGGGACATCCCAGGCGGAGTGGTCGACGACGGTGAGTCCCCCTGGCACGCCGCCTCCCGTGAGCTGGCCGAGGAGCTCGGCCTCGCTCGTGAGCGAATGCGTCCCCTGGTCATCGACCACGTCTCAGCCAGCGACGACGGTATGCCGGAAGACATCGCCTGGATCTTCGACGGCGGCCAGATCAGCGACCACGATCTGGCGACGCTCCGCCTCGACGACCCCGAGGTCGTCTCGGTCGGCCTGTACCGACTGGACCAGGTCAGGGGCGGAACCAGCGACGCACTCGCCCGCCGTCTGGCCGTCGCCCTCGCCGCCGCGCAGGATGGCACCGGACCCGTCCTGTGCGACGACGGGGTACCGACCCAGGCATGACCACTCCAACGAAGGCCGAAGGCGGCCACTTCCAACCCGGTCGATCAACTTGGAGTGGCGCAAGAGAGCGGCCCCAGCTCCCGCCGGGGCCGCTCCCCAGGACTACCCTCAAGAACCGCGCAAAGACCGCCCTCAAGCAATCCGATCAGTACGCCCTGAACCGCTCCACCGTGTTGTCCGTGTAGTCGTAGAGGAACTCACGGTCGGCGTCGAGCGTGCGCACCGTCACGGCGAGGTCCAGGCTCGAGACGGCCCACGTGCCGGACGACCCGGCCTCGCGGTACGCCGCCGGCGAGATGTAGACGCGCTCGGAGAACGTGGCGTTCACGTCCGGCGTGCTACCCGTGCGGATCCGGCGCAGGTCCGCGGTCACGAACTTGACGTCACCGCCGTGGCTGCCGAGCAGGAACGCAACGCTTCCCCCGGCGAGCATCTTGTGGTTGCAGCGCACCTTGCCCTTGACGGTCATGTAGCCCGGCAGGTTCTTGGCCGCGATCGGATAGACGTCGACGCGGCAGCGCGCCACGGTGTTCCCGCCGGTGTTGTTGTTGAGGTACGACTGGCTCACGACCAGGTCGTCCTCCCACGCGGCCGCGCTCGCCGGAGCCGCGGTCACCACCGTGACCGCCGCGCCCAGGGCGAGCATCGCCGCGAGCATCCCCGCCGCTCGCGCCTTGATTCCCTTGTTCACATGTACTCCCAGCTTCAAGAGACGGCCCGCACATCGGGCCACATCGAGCATGGGAGTGCCACGTGCTCCCGCGATACGAAAGTCGGCGAAGTTCACCCACCCGGGATCCGTCACTGTACGCATCTCTGTCAGCCTCTGACACATATGGCCTCGCCTGTACTCTGGGAGACATGTCGAGCGCCACGAGCAGCGGGCCGAGCCTGCGGGAGATCAGCCGTGAGGCCGTGCGCGGGCGCATCACCGAGGTCGCGCTCGACCTGTTCGCCGAGCACGGGTTCGACCAGGTGACCGTCGAGCAGATCGCCGCCGCTGCCGGCATGTCCGCGCGCAACTTCCACCGCTACTTCCCGGCCAAGGAGGACGTCGTCATCGGCGAGCCGGCACCCTGGGGCGAGTTCGTGCGCGACGTCTTCGCAGGCCGGCCCGACGACGAACCCGTCTGGGACTCGCTCCGAGCCTCGTTCGAGGCGCTCATCGACCTCGCGCCGCACAAGGGCGGGGACGAGCGCGCCAAGCTCGCCATGCGCGTGCTCGGCAGCACCGCCTCCCTGCGCGCCCGCAATCTCGAGAAGCATCTGCTGTGGGCAAGCATGCTCACGCCTCTCGTCGCGGATCGCCTCGCCGACGACGACGCCCCGTTCCGTGCCGAGATCATCGTCCAGTCGGCCCTCGCCTGTTTCGACGTCGCACTCGCCGCCTGGGCGACTACCGACGACGACACCGCGGCCGGTGACCTGCTCGAACGGAGCTTCGCGACGCTCCGGCCTCAGGTCTAGTCGCGTCGACAAGGTCCACGACGTGGTACCCGGCCGACGTCGGCCCGAGCGAATTGGGCCGCCGCTGTCGTCGAACGATGGACGCTCGAACCCGACGAGGAGCCCGCGGCGTGCCAGGCCTTCGAGCGGGGCCACTTCCGCTAGCCGCGTCCCAGTGTGATGCCGACAGCACAAGAGAGCGGCCCCGGCTCACGCCAGGGCCGCTTCGTGCAGACCGATCAGTACGCGCGGAACGTCTCGACCGTGTTGTCGCCGTAGCCCCAGAGGAACAGGCGGCTGCCGTCGAGCGTGCGAATACTGACTCCAAGGTCCAGGCGCCGCACCGCCCAGGTGCCTGAACCCCCCGCGCTGCGGTAGTCAGTGGGCGAGAAGTAGATCCGCTCCGAGAACGTCGCGTTCTTGTCGGGCGAGCTGCCGGTGCGGATGCGGCGCAGGTCCGCGACCACGTACGCGGCGTCGCCCCCGTGGCTGCCGACGTAGAAGGTCCCGGGCGCCGCCGCACGGCACATCGGACGACCGGGTACGGACGGTCACCCGAACGGGCACCACGGACCGCCCGAACGGGCAGGTCACCGCCGGCCAAGTTCACCCGAGATGACGGCGCACGGCACCGCAGGCCGGCCGTACTGTCGCCGCATGCACGACCCCCAGCCGTTCTACGGCTCCCCGCCAGCGGCGTCGTCCCGCACCCCGCTGGACGAGCGTGCGGCGTGGTGGCCCCGCTGGGTGCCGTCGGTGGTCGCCACGACGCATCCCACGGTCTGGTCGGTCGTCTGGACGTGCGTCCTGGCGATCCTGTGCTTGTTCAGCTCCGTGGTCGCCTGGTTGTTCGGGATGCCGCTGCAGGACGGCGCACCCGTGCTCGGCGTCACCGGCGTCCTCTCGATGCTCGTCCTGCCGGTTCTGCCCTGGGGCATCGTCGTGCGCAAGCGGTACCCCGTCCAGCTCACGCTGATCGCGTCGGCGATCCCGCTCGCGCTGCCCTACGACTCGCTCACCGCCCTGGTCGCGCTCGCGACCGTGGTGGCGACCCGGCCCTGGCGCACCGTCGTCTGGTGCACGGTCGCCGCCGGTGCGGCCACCGCCGCGGCAACGCTGCGCGACGCCGCCGGAGATCCGACGGACATGATCTGGACCACCACGGACCCGGCCACGGGCGACCTGTCCTACCCGTTGCCCGGCACGTTCGGACGACCCTTTCGCCCGGTCGCTGCTGGCCACGATCCTCACCCGGCAGGGCATCGACGTGGTCGGCCAGGTGTCGGACGGCGACGAGGTCGCCCAGGCCGTGGAAATGCACCACCCCGACGTGGTGCTCATGGACCTCGTCATACGCCGCGTGGGCGGGATCGAGGCGATCAGCGCCCTGCAGCGCCGCACGGACGCCGTCCGCCATCTCGCCGCCCTCACCGACCGCGAGCGGGACGTCGCCGCCTGGGCGGGTGAGCTGACGAACGACCAGATCGCGGCCCGGGTCCACCTGTCCGCCTCGACGGTGAAGCAACATCTCAGCAGCGCCCTGGCCAAGCTCGGCCTGAGCACGCGGGCCGAGCTGGCCGTGCTGGTGGACCGGGCAGGGCTCACCGAGCAGCGGTAGCGGAGCAACACCAGTACGGGTGGCGTCAACGCCGTCAAACGTCCTATACCTTGAGCCCCGTGCCCGACCTCGTGATCGCCCAGCGCCACCCGGCCCACCTCGACCGGGTAGCGGAGGCACTCCGGCTGGTCCACGAGTCCGACCGCTACCCCATGGTCTGGCCCGACGACCCGACCGCCTGGCTCACGCCCGCGGGCACGCTCGACGCGTGGGTAGCCCTGTCCGACGGCGAGGTGGTCGGCCACGTGATGCTCGTCGCCGGGGCGAACCTCGAGCACGCCCCGCAGCTCGCCGCGGCCGCCGGGGTCTCGATGACCGGGCTCGCCGGCGTGAGCCGCCTGTTCGTCTCGCCGAAGGCGCGCGGCACCAGCGTCGCCGCCGCCCTGCTGGAGCGCGTCGAGGACACCCCCTCCCGGCGCGGCCGCCGGCTCGCACTCGACGTCCTGGACGACGGCGGCCCCGCGGTCCGCCTCTACGAACGGCTCGGCTGGGTGCGGGTCGTATCGGGCCCGGCGAGCTGGACCGGCCCCGACGGCGTCTGCCCGCAGGCGGCGGCCTACCTCTGCCCCCGCTGACCCGCTCAGACCGACCGCGCTCCCAGCCACGGCGCCAGGTGGTCCTTGCGCCACAGCCATTCGACGCCGTCGGCCGCCTCCTCGGGGGTGCACAGCGCCGCATGGAACGCCTCGCGCAGGCGCTGCCGCTCGTCGAGGACACCCCGGCCGGAGCCGCCGGCCCTGCGGTCGTCCGCCACCCCCACGACCACGATCCGCGTGTGCGGCGCGGTCCCGGCGCAGACCTCCGACCACGGCCCCAGGTCCGCGACGGCGAGCTGCCCGCCCGCGCCGTCCCACAGGCATGCGAGACCGGGCCGGTCCGCGACGTGGAACACGCCACGAGCCCGTAGCCCGCCTGAGCTGAGGTCCTCGATGCGGTCCAGCAGCCGCTCAGGGTGGAACGGCAGCTGCGAGCGCAGCTCGAGCGTCCAGCTCCGGTCCTCGGGCACGCCGCCGGCGTCGGCGATAGCGAGTGCCCCGAGCGGGTGTGCCCGGCGCTCCGCCCGGGCGGGCGAATACGTCCCGGCGGCGAGGTCCGCGGCCGACAGCGCGTGCAACCCGTCCACGCGCCGCGTCCCGGCGCCGCGCAGCCGGTCCAGCAGGCCCGACGCCGTCGCCGACGCCGGCTCGTTCCCGCTGGTCACCACCAGGTCGGCCTGCTCGATCTGGGCCGCGAGCGCCTCCCCCACGGAGCGTTCGTCGTCGGCGGTGAGCTCCAGGCCGCGTTCGACGAGGGTGTCGTCGCCGAACAGGTCGTGCTGGAGGGTGTCGACGTCGACCACCGCAAGGGAGGTGGCGACGCGGGTGTGCGCGAGCCTGCCGCTGGGAGCGGCCTCGGCCGCGAGGGCGCGGGCGGCCGGCAGAGGTTCGGCGCTGACGGGGAGCGCGAGCAGGACGAGGGACCAGCGGCCGTCGCGGGCGAGGCGCGCGATGGTGGGCACGGCGTCCTCGCGGACGGCGCAGGACAGGCAGGCGTGCTCCAGCGGCACCAGCACGTCCTCGACGACGCCGGTGGCGTCCAGCACGACGCGCCGCAGGTAGTCCGCGTGGAGGTCGTGCCGCACCGCGACGACGCCGGGGCCGTCCATGAGCAGGCCGAACAGCGCGGAGTCGCGCAGCACGGGATCGGTGCTGGCCAGGACGCTCACCGGGATGATTCCGCGGCGGTCTCCGGTTCGGTACATGCTGCCTCCTCGCCCGGGCTCGGCCCGGAGTCTCGCCGGGTTCAGCCCGGAATAATTGATAACCGTTCTCAGTTCTGGTTCACTGTAGCGCGATATGAGAACGGTTCTCACCAGCGGCGGCCAGCCCGTCGTCACAGGAGGTCATGTGTCAGCCAGATGCCAGGTGCTGGGCACCGTGCCGGGGTTCGGCCACTCGGTCTCGCACTCCCACGTGCGCACCAAGCGGCGGTTCAACCCCAACATCCAGAAGAAGCGCTACTGGGTTCCGTCGCTCGGCCGCAACGTCACGCTGCGGGTGAGCGCCAAGGGCATCAAGACCATCGACCGCAGGGGGATCGATGTGGTTGTCGCCCAGATCCTGGCCCGAGGGGAGAAGGTCTGATGGCCAAGAAGTCGAAGATCGCCGCCGACGCCCGGCGCCGCGAGGTCGTCGCCCGGTACGCCGAGCGGCGTGCGGAGCTGCGGCGCACCCTGCGGAAGCTGGACCTGCCCGACGTCGACCGACTGGCCGCCGCCCGTGAGCTGGCCAAGCAGCCGCGCGACGCCAGCCCGACGCGCTTGCGCAACCGCGACGTCGTCGACGGGCGGCCCCGCGCCTACTCGCGGAAGTTCGGGCTGTCCCGCATCCGGCTGCGCCAGATGGCCCACCGGGGCGAGCTGCCCGGGGTGACCAAGTCCAGCTGGTGAGGCCCGGGCCGGCCGGGAACGGCCGCCCAGCAACCAGCCTCCAGCGACAAAGGAGTGACACATGAAGGTTCGCGCATCCCTGCGTTCCCTGAAGGACAAGCCCGGCGCCAAGGTCGTGCGCCGGCACGGCAAGACATTCGTGATCAACAAGCTCAACCCGCGCTGGAAGGCGCGCCAGGGCTGAGCGAGAGGAGACAGTCATGAGGCAGAACCTTCACCCCACCTACGGGCCCGTGGTGTTCCGGGACGCGAGCGCAGGCTTCACGTTCCTCACCCGCTCCACGCTCGCGGGCGACACGGACTCCGGCCCCGGCCGCCCGACGGCCACCATCGAGTGGTCCGACGGCAACACCTACCCCGTGGTCGACGTCGAGATCAGCAGCGCCAGCCACCCGTTCTGGACCGGATCGGCCCGTGTGGTCGACACCGCCGGACGCATCGAGAAGTTCCGGCAGCGCTATGCCAACCGTGGCAACACCAGCAACAAGAACAGCAAGGGTGGTAACTGATGGCCTCGCGCGTAGACCTTCGTCCCGTCATCAAGCTGCGCTCGACGGCGGGCACCGGCTTCACGTACGTGACCCGCAAGAACCGGCGCAACGACCCCGACCGGATGGTCCTGCGCAAGTTCGACCCCGTCGCCCGCCAGCACGTCGAGTTCCGCGAGGAGCGCTGACCGATGGCAGTCCCCAAGAGGAAGACGTCCCGGTCCCGCACGCGGTCGCGGCGCTCGCAGTGGAAGGCCTTGGTGCCCGACCTCGTCGCCGTGACCGTGGACGGCCGCCAGGTCAGGATCCCGGCCCGGCTGATCCCCGCCGTCCGGCGCGGCCTGGTCGTCCCTGACTGACCCCGCCCGCAGCACGCGGAACTGGCCCGGTGCCCGGGTCAGCGGGCGGGCATGGCGGCGTCGACCACGATTTCCAGCCCGGCCGCGAGCTCGTCGGCCCAGGCCTTCGCCTGGTCCCCCGACGGGTCCGCGACCAGGACGTGCCCGATCCGCTCGTTGTTGTCGCCCGGCCGCACCTCGCGGCCGGGCGACGGCGTTTCGTGGCTGAGCACGCGGTCGTCGTCACCCAGGCGCTCCGCGCCTCGCACCTCGCGCACGACGCCGTCGGCGTCGGCCAGCAGGAAGGTGACCGCCGCGCTCACCGCGACCGAAGGACCCGGGGCCGGCTCGCGACCGAGCGCCAGATCCACCAGCACCTGCAGCGGGTTGAAGCCCGTCACGAGGCGCACCAGCTCGAAGATGTAGCCCCCGCCCTGGCGGGGGTTCAGCTCGATCAGCCGGGGTCCGACGGCGGTGACCCGCACCTCGGTGTGGCTGATCCCGTGGGTGAGGCCGACGGCGTCGAGCACCGCGACGACGTGCCGCTCGATGGCGTCACGCTCGTCGGGCGCGAGCGGGGCCGGGAACAGGTGCCCCGACTCGACGAACCCGGACCCGCCCTCGACGCCGGGCTCCGCGACCGACTTGGCGGTGATGCCCAGCACTCGCGTGACGCCGTCCCGGGTCACGGACTCCACGCTGTACTCCGGGCCCTCGACGACCCGCTCGAGCAGCGCGAGCCGCTCCAGCGGCTGGTCCCGGGTGTTGCGCTCGGACCCGGTCGCCTCGGCGAAGGCCATCGCGAGCCCGGCCTCGTCGGCCACCTTGCACACCCCGGTGCCGGAGTTCATGTCGACCGGCTTGACCACGAGCGGGTAGCCGAGGCTCGCGGCCTCCTTGCGCGCCTGCTCCCAGGTGGCCGCCACCGCGAACGGCACGTCCGGCACTCCCCCGGCCGCCAGCGCGCGGCGCACCAGATGCTTGCGCGTCGCTGTGTGCAGCACGTCGGCCGGCGCCCCGGGCAGGCCCAGCGCTTCGGCGACGAGCGCGACCGCAGGCAGGTAGTAGTCGCAGGTCGTCAGCACGCCGTCGATCCCCTGTCTGGCCGCCACCTCCCGTGCGGCAGCGATGAGCGCGGCGTCGTCGTTCGTCTCCGCGATGATCACATCGGAGGCGAGCGCCAGGACGGGATGCGGTTCGCCGTCGGGCAGGCGGTACAGGTCGGGGTCGCGGGTGATCAGGACGTACGAGTGGCCGCCGTCGCGCAGCAGGGGCGGGAGCATCAGCCCGGTGGACTGCAGCCAGCTCTCGATCATCAGCAGGTCGGCCACGTCAGCGCTCACCGCTTACGAGGGCGCTAACGGGAGTCGTTCTCAACATGGCGCACAGCCTGCCACGGATCGCCGGGTCGGGCTGACCGGGGTTGTGGATATCTCAGGCCAGCACGTCCGCCCGGGGAGACACTACGAATTGGGAGCGTGTTGCGGTGCGTAGACCTTGTCGACTCTGCGCAACACACTCCGAACTCGTGGTGTCTCCCCCGCTCGTCGTGAGTAGGACAGGAACAGGCCTCTTCTCGCCCTACGGTCGGTCGCACCGATGGAAACCCTTCGAGAGGACCTCACGATGCCCCACCAGACAGACACCACCCCCGCCGGCTACACCACGGTCGCCCCCTGGGTGGTCACCGACGACACCGGAGCGTTCCTCGACTTCGTCACCTATGCGTTCGAGGGTGAGGAGCTGGCGCGGGTGGCAACCGAGGACGGCCTGATCGGGCACGGCGAGATCAGGGTTGGCGACACGGTGGTGCTGGCGTTCGACCGCCGTCCGGACTGGCCGGTCATGCCGAGCCTGCTGCGGGTCTTCGTGGCGGACGCCGACGCGGTGTTCGCCCGGGCCGTGACGGCGGGCGCCGCTGTCGTCACCGCGCTGGACAACAACGCCTTCGGTCAGCGCGGCGGACGCATCAGGGACCCCTTCGGCAACATCTGGTGGGTCGTCAGCCACGTCGAGGACGTCGCTGAGGACGTGATGTGGGAGCGGCTGCAGGATCCGGTGTACGCCGAGGGGATGCGCGTGGCGCAGGAGACGCTCGATGCCGAGCTGAGCGGGCGGCAGGAGGGACGCAGCAGCGCGCCTGTGGCGCCGTCGGTCACTCCGGTGGCCGAGCCTGTCGAGACCGGCAACGATCCGGCCTGACGCCGTCGGCGTCGTCGCGGTGCATCGACTGAGAAAGAAGCTACCCAGCGTCCGGCTCGCCCCGCTCCAGCTCGGCGGCGAGCGCCGCCGCGGCAGCCGACAGCGGCCGGCTCGCCGACTGGGCGAGCCGGACCGTCCAGGTGAGCGACGGCTCGACGTCGAGCGCCACGAGCCTGGGATCCATCGACACCGCTGACGCCGGGACGAACATCACGCCGAGCTGCTCCCCGACCAGCGCCTGGCCCAGGTCGAAGTCGGTGGCCTCGGTCTGCACGGTGCGGCGCAGCCCTGCCGCGGCGAAGGCGCCGTCGATCACCGCGCGGTTGCCCCAGCCCACGGGCGAGTCGATGAAGGCCTCGCCCACGATCCGCTCGAGCCGGATCGTCCCGGCCTCGGCCACGGGGTGGGAGCGGTGACACACGAAGCGGAGCGGCTCGCTGTCCAGGTACCGCAGGCGCACCCCCGAGATGGTCTCGGTGGCCGTCGAGACGAGCGCCAGGTCAAGGTCCCCGCGGCGCAGGGCGTCCAGGCTGCCGCGCGAGCCGGTCGCCGTCTGGCGCGCGTGCACGACGACGGCGGGATGCTTCCGCCGGAACGACGCGAGGAGCCCGGCCAGGTCGAACGCGGCGAGGTGGTTCATCATGCCGAGGCTCACGGTCCCAGTGACCAGCCCACGCGTCGCTGCGACGGCGGCCGTGGCGGCGTCCAGCGCGGCAAGTACCTCCCGTGCTCGGGGCAGGAGCGCCTCGCCCTCCGGCGTGAGCGCGATCCGACGACCGCGAACGAACAGGGAACAGCCCAGCTCCCGTTCGAGCTGGCGGACGGCGGTCGACGCCGCGGACTGCACCACTCTGGCGCGTTGTGCCCCGGCGGTGAAGCTGCCGGTCTCGGCCACCGCGATGAAGTACTGGAGCTGATGGGGCTGCACCCATTCATTATCTCGCATCGCGATACTCGACTTCAACAGGATTCGTTGGACACGATGGGCGCCGGGTCGTCACGATCGATGCGTGTCACTCTCCACGAACACCACCTCGCCGTCCGGCCTCCCTGGCCAGCCCGAGGTCCCTGCCCAGCCCGAGGTCCCTGCCCAGCCCGAGGTCCTTGCCCAGCCTGAGCCCCTTGCCCAGCCCGAGGCCCCCGCGAAGCCGGGAGCCCCTGCCCGCGCCGGGCGCCCGGCTGATGCTGCGCGCCCGCTGCGGCACCACGCCCGCGGGTTCTGGATCGTCGGCTACGTCTTCGCCGTCACTATGGCGTTCGCCGGCGCCCCGTCGCCGCTGTACGTGATCTACCAGGAGCGGGAGGCGTTCGGGGCCGTCGCTGTCACGTTCGTCTTCGCCGCGTACGCGCTCGGCGTGATCGCCGCGCTGTTCCTTGCCGGCCACCTGTCGGACCGGTTCGGGCGCCTGCGCCTGATCGCTCCCGCGGTGCTGCTGAACGTGCTCGCCGGGCTGATCTTCGTGGTCTCGACGGACCTCGGCGTGCTGCTCGTGGCGCGCGTCGTCTCGGGCCTGGGCGTCGGGATGCTCACCGCCACCGCGACGGCCCACATGACCGAGCTGCACGCGGCCGGCCGGGCGACGGCGGGGAAGCCGGCCGGACGGCGCGCCGAGGTGATCTCGACAGCGGCGAACCTCGGCGGCATCGGCGTCGGCCCGCTCGTCGCGGGCCTGCTGGCCGACGTCGCGCCCGATCCCCTGCGCACCCCTTACCTGGTCCTGCTGTTCGCGCTGGTCATCGGCCTGCTGCTGATGGCGATCGTCCCCGAGACCGTCGCCCGCGTGGACGAGCCCTGGCACTACCGGCCGCAGCGTGTGGCCGTGCCCGCCGGGTCCCGCGGCCGGTACGTCGGCGCCCTCATGGCGGGCTTCGTCGGCTTCGCGATGTTCGGCATGTTCAGCGCGCTCGCGGCGTCCTTTCTGGCCGGTGAGCTGCACGTCACGTCGCACGCCGTGGCCGGCGTCGTCACGTTCGCCGTCTTCGGCGCCGCCGCGCTCGCCCAGATCGTCACGGGGCGCTGGGCCATCGGGACGCAGCACACGGCCGGGGTGGCGCTCCTGACCACCGGCCTGGTGCTGGTCGTCGGTGCGATGCTCACGGTCACCTTCCCCGTCTTCGTGGCCGGCGGGGTCGTCGCGGGCGCCGGTGCCGGCACGCTGTTCAAGGCGGGGGTCGGCACGGTGGTCTCGGTGGCGGCGAGCCGGTCGCGCGCCGAGGCGCTCGCCGGGCTCTTCCTCGCCGCCTACGTCGGCATGTCGGTCCCCGTCGTCCTGCTCGGGGTCCTCATGCGGGTGGTCCCGACGTCGGCGGCAGTGCTCGTCTTCGGCTCACTCATGCTCGTGCTGCTGGCCGGGGCGACCGTGCTCCTGCGCGCGGGCCGGCGTCGGGCGGACGTCGGGATGTGATCCGCTGCGCCTGACTCCCCCATCCACACTCATATATGCACTGTCTCATATATGTGCTGTACCATATGAGTCATGGCACTCGACGCGCTGATCCTCGGCCTCCTCGACCTGCGCCCCATGACCGGATACGACCTCAAGAAGGCGTTCGACGGCACCGTCGCCCACTTCTGGTCCGCCGACCAGTCGCAGATCTACCGCACCCTTGCCCGGCTCGAGCAGGACGGCCTCGTCGACGTCCGCGTCATACCGCAGGCCGGCAAGCCGGACCGCCGCGAGCACCGGCTCACCGACGACGGCCGCGCCAGGCTCGCCCACTGGCTGCGGTCCCCCCTGCCTGAGGACAAGCCTCGCGAGCCGTTCCTCGGCCGGCTCTTCTTCGTCGGCCGCGAGGACGACCCCGAGCTGGTCCGGGCACTGCTCGCGGAGCGCCGGGACGCGGCACTCCGTCTGCTCGCCACGCTGGAGAGCCTCCCGGTCGTGGACGGCGACCTGGCCGCCCGGCTCCGGTCGGCGACGCTGCGCAACGGCATCCTGCAGGTCCAGGCCGAGCTCACCTGGCTCGACGAGCTGGAGGCCGCCCTGTGAACAGCGCCGCGAACCACCCTGTCGACCAACCGGGGAACCTCCATCTCGCCGAGCACCACCCCGACGCCGACGAGTCGGTCCTGTTCCTGCACGGAGGCAACGTCGCCGGCTGGTCATGGACCGAGCAGGCCGAGGCGCTCCCCGACCACCATGCCCTCGTCCCGGACCTGCCCGGGTTCGGCGCTTCGGCACGGCACCCGTGGGCCGACCTCTCGACGACGGCCGACGAGCTGGCCGACCTCGTCCGCGAGCGTGCCCATGGCGGGCGGGCGCACGTGGTCGGCCTGTCGCTCGGCGGCGTCGTGGGGGTGGCGCTCGCTGCGCGCCACCCGGACGTGGTCCGGAGCGTCTTCGTGACCGGAGCGATCCTGCGCGGCGTGCGCGGGTTCGGCCGCTGGGCCGGACTGGCACAGATCCCCCTCTGGGGCAGCCCTGGGTACTGGAAGACGATGGCACGGGCGTACCGTCTGCCACCGGACGCGGTCGACCTGTTCGTCGCGACGGGACTCGGGATCGACCGCGACTCGGTCCGCAGGATGGTCCCCGAGATCTACGACGGCGTCCCGGCCGGCGACCTCGACGGTCTCCGCCGTCTCGCCGCCCCGATCCTCGCGATCGTCGGCGAGGAGGAGTCCCGCACCGTCCGGGACGCGCTGGACGAGGTCACCTCCCGCGTGCCCCACGCAGTCGCACGGCTCGCGCCGGGGATGCACCACGCCTGGAGTGCCGAGGACCCTGAGCTGTTCCACAGCACGCTCGCCCACTGGCTGACGACGGGCGAGCCGTCGCCAGCCCTGCTCCCCGTCGGCGCTGTGCGAACCTGAGCCGACGTGACGGTCGCTGACCGTCAGGCGGCGGCGAGCTCGACCGCCAGCTCCTCGACCAGGTCGTAGGCCTCCTGCATGCCGCCCTCCATGCCCGTGGCGATGATCATGTCGCGGACCTCCTTGCTGGAGACGACCGTGCGGACGGTGAGCGTGGTGCGGTCGTCGTGCTCGGTGAGCGTGTAGTGGTTCAGGCTCGGCTCGGAGTCGCCGTCGGGCATGCCCTCGAACACCTCGGTGTGGACCATGTGCCCGGGCGCCTCGATCTCGCGGTACTCGCCGTGGAACGCGACCTCGAAGCCCTCGTTCGCGGTCATGACGTACCGCCACGCTCCGCCGACCCGCAGGTCGACGGCGACGTCCGTCACGGTTCCGCGCTGTCCGGCCCACCAGCGCTTGATCAGGTCGGGCTCGGTGAGCACCTGCCACACGAGGTGGCGCGGCGCGTTGAACTCCCGGGTTACCAGGAACTCGGTGTCGGTCGGCAGCGTCAGTACGGCGCTGCCCTTGGTCGTGGTGGTCATGTCAGTCTCCTTGTTCGGGTTCTGCTTCGGTTCCTGTTCCGGATCCTGTTCCGGCTGCTGCTTGCGTGAGCTCGTCGAGCACTTCGTCGACCAGGTCGAACCGCTCGTTCCAGAGGCGTTCGTACTGGGAGACCCAGGTGTGCACGGCGCGCAGCGGCGCCCCGTTAACCCGGTACAGACGACGGCGTCCGTCGTCGCGCACGTCCACCAGCCCGACCTCTCGGAGGACCCGCAGGTGCTTGGACACCTGCGGCTGGGCGAGCCCGAGCAGCTCGGTCAGGTCGCCCACCGCGAGCTCGCCGCCGGCAAGGGCGTCGAGAATCTCGCGGCGGCGCGGCTCGGCCACCGCGTTGAACGCGTCGGTGGTGGTCGCTGCTCGTGCCATGCCTCAAACATATACCCATATAGGCATAGGTCAAGCGATGACCTGCGGGAGGGCGGCTACTCGGCGTTGATCTCCACCGGCAGCGGCATCGTTCTCGCGCTGGTCGAGGCCCGGAGTGTGTTGCTGTGCGTAGACGTTGTCTACGCACAGCAACACACCTCGAATTCGTGGTGTCTCCCCCGACCGGCCCGACCGGCCCGACCGGCCCGACCGGCCCGACCAAGCGTCCCGCCCGTCCTCAGCCGCGCTTCCGCACCCGCGCCGTCGACGCACGCACCATGAGCCGCTGCTCCGCCGTCCGACGGCGGGGCCGCGCTGCGCGCGGCAGCAGCGCGAGCTCGAGCGCCTGGCGGCCCATCTCCTTCATGGGCAGGTGCACCGTCGTCAGGGCGGGCGACAGGTGGCCCGCCACGGTGACGTCGTCGAACCCGGTGACGGAGATGTCGCCCGGTACGGAGATGCCTCGCTCCCCCAGCACCGACAGCACGCCAACGGCCATGTCGTCGTTGAGCGCGAGGATCGCCGTGACGTCCGGGTGCTCGTCGAGGATGCGGCGGGCGGCGTCCTTGCCGCCGTCGAGCGTGAACTCGGCCTCGACCACCGGCAGGTCGTCGAGCGTCAGGCCGTGGGCGCGCAGCGCCTGCTCGACGCCGGCGAGCCGGTCCGCCATCGTGGCGAGCCTGCGCGAGCCGGACGCCACGCCGATGCGCCGGTGCCCGAGCCCGAGCAGGTGCTCGGCGATCGCCCGGCCGCCCGCGACATTGGCGGGCACCACCGCGTCGACGCCGAGCTGAGGGTGCCGGCCGATGACGGCGACCCGCCCGCCCGCCGCTTCGAACCCGTGCACCTGCGCCTTCATCTGCGACTGGACGTCGGGGTCGAGGTGGCCGGACCCGGCGACGACGATGATCCCGACGCGGGCATTGACGAGCGCCCGCAGCTGCGCGACCTCGGTGAACGGGTCCCGACCCGTGTGGCAGATCTGCACCATGCGCCCATGCGTGTCGGCGACCTCCAGCACACCGCTGGCGATCTCGGCGAAGTACGGGTCGCCGATCTCGTGCACCACGAGCCCGACCCCCGGGCTGGCGCCGCTCGCGAGCGAACGGGCGTGCACGTTCGCCACATAGCCGAGCTCAGCAGCCACGGCGCGCACCCGCTCGGCCATCTCCGCGGACACCCCGGTCGCGCCGGACAGCGCGCGGGACGCGGTGGCGATGGACACGCCGGCGTGCTCGGCGACGTCGACCAGGCGCAGCGCTGCGGTTTGCCCTGCGGTGTGCTTCCGCATGAGATCCCCTCCCCCGCAACTAATGGATAGTGCCCAGACCCTTGTCACCAGGGTCCCAGGTTCCTAGAGTGCCGTAAGCGGTTACGGAAGCGCTTGCCACAAAGGAGTGGAGCATGAGAGCAACCCGACGACTGACGGTAGCGGCTATCGCCGCGACCGCGGCATTTTCCCTGTCAGCCTGCCTGGCGAGCCCTGGCCAGAGCGGCGAAGAGACCAACGGCCCCGACGACCCGATAGTCATCGGCGTCTCGCTCCCCCTGACCGGCGACTTCGCCGAGCCCGGCAAGGGCGTGCAGCGGGGCTACGAGGCGTGGGCGGCGCACGTCAACGAGAACGGCGGGCTCCTGGGCCGCCAGGTGGAGCTGGTGATCGTCGACGACCAGTCCAACGCGGACCGCGTCGCCTCCGACTACGAGCGGCTGATCAACCAGGACGGCGTCGACCTCGTCTTCGGGCCGTTCTCGACCCGGCTCGTGGTGCCCGCGGCGCAGGTCGCGCAGGACTACGGGTTCCTCTTCGTGGAGCCCGCCGGCGCAGCCGCCGAGGTGTTCACCCAGGGGTTCGACAACCTCTTCTACGCGGCGCCGGCCATCGCCGACGACCACTACAACCACCTCGCCGACTACATCCTGGCCCTGCCCGAGGACGAGCAGCCGAAGTCGATCGCCGTCGCCTCGATGGACGACCCGTTCGCCATGGGCACCGCGTACGGCCTGCGCGACAAGCTCGCGGAGGCCGGGATCGAGGTGGTGGTCGACGAGGTGTACCCGCCGAACACCACCGACTTCAGCGGCATCGCCGCCAAGATCGCGGACTCCGAGGCCGAGCTGCTGATCATCGGGTCGCAGTACCAGGACGGCGTGAACCTCGTCGTGGCGCTGCAGCAGCAGGGCTACCAGCCCCAGATGGCGGCGATCTCCGGCGCGCCCACGAACGCCGAGTTCCCCGCCGCCATCGGCGACAAGACCGAGGGGATCCTCGCGCCCACCGGCTACACGACGACGGCGCCCTACCCGTCCAACGAGGAGTTCGTCGAGGCCTACACGGCCGAGCACGACGCCCCGCCGGCCGAGGACGAGGCGAACGCCTGGACCACGGGCCAGGTGGTCGCCGCGGCGGTGGAGGCCGTCGGCTGCGCCGACCCGACGCCGGACTGCCAGGAGCAGCTCATCGACTGGCTGCACGAGAACGAGGTGGAGACCGTGGTCGGCACGCTCAGCTGGGACGCGGAGGGGCGGCCGCAGAGCGCCCACCTGATCCAGCAGTACGTCGACGGCGAGATCAAGATCGTGCTGCCGGAGGACGTCAAGGAAGCCGACCTCATCCACCCGAAGCCCGAGTGGTGATCGCATGACCGGTGCCCTGTTCGCGCAGAGCCTGGTGCTCGGCATCCTCCTGGGCGGGCTCTACGCCCTGCTCGCGGCGGGCCTGACGCTGTACTTCGGCGTGATGCGGGTGGTCATGATCGCGCACTCCGCGTTCCTGATCCTCGCCGCCTACCTCGCCTGGTACTTCCACGAGCGCACGGGGATCGACCCGCTTCTGTCGCTGGTCATCACGGTGCCGCTGTTCTTCGTGGTCGGGTACGGGATGCAGCGGTTCCTGGTCTCAAGGCTGCGGCCCATCAGCCTCACGACCATGTCGGTGCTGCTGACGTTCGCCATCGCCCTGACCATCGAGGGCCTGCTCGGGTTCGTGTGGACCGGCACGCAGCGGCGGGTCCAGCTCGACTACTCGGGGACCAGCATCGAGGTGGCCGGCGTCAGCATCGCCGTCGTGAAGCTGATCGCGTTCGGGCTCGCCGCGCTGTCGCTCGGCGCGCTGTACCTGATCCTGCGCAAGACCTCCTTCGGCCGGGCGCTGCGCGCCACCACCCAGCACCCCGAGGCGGCACGGCTGGTGGGCATCGACACCGACCGCGTGGCCGGGCTCGGCTTCGGGCTCGGGCTGGCCACGGCCGCCGTCGGCGGAACGGCACTGGCGCTGGACTACACGATCTATCCGTCGCTGCACTGGCACTGGATCGGGCCGCTGATGGCGATCATCGTCGTCGGCGGGCTGGGCAGCATTCCCGGGGCCGCGATAGCGGCCCTCCTGCTCGGCGTGGCCGCGAGCCTGCTGCAGGTGCCGCTCGGCACCACCTGGGCGCAGACCGTGTTCTACCTGGCCCTGTTCGTGACTCTCATGATCCGCCCGCAGGGATTCTTCGGAGGCCGCCTTGCCCAACGCTTCTAGCCTCGCCCAGGCCTCCGGGCCGACGACGGCGCGGGTGGCTCGGATCGCCGGCCTGCTCGCCCTCGTGGCGGTCGTGCTGCTGTTCCCCTCCCTCGCCCCCGACCCGTTCATCCTGTCCGTCGGCGTGGTGATCCTGAGCTACGCCGTGCTGGCGACGTCGTGGAACCTGGTGGGCGGGTTCACCGGGTACATCTCCCTGGGCCACGCCGCCTACTCGGGGCTCGGCGGGTACGCGACGGCGCTGCTCATCACGCGGACCGGGCTCGACCCGTGGCTGTCGCTCGTCGTGGGCGGCCTGATCGTGGCCCTCATCGCCATCCCCGTGGGCATCGCGTCGCTGCGGGTGCGGGGCGCGTCGTTCGTGATCGTCTCGATCGCGCTGGTGCTGATCCTGCAGCTCACGTTCCAGAGCTGGCACACGTTCACGGGCGGCTCGGGCGGGCTGCGCGTGCCGCGGCCGTTCGGTCCCGAGGTGCTGCGGCCCGAGCAGCACGAGCGCTTCTTCTACCTGCACGCCGTGCTCCTGGCGCTGGCGCTGCTCACCTGGTGGGCGATCGAGCGCTCCCGGCTCGGCGCCGGGCTCAAGGCCATCCGCGAGGACGAGGACAAGGCCCAGGCGCTGGGCGTGCCCACCTTCGCCTACAAGCTGACCGCGCTCGTGGTGAGCGCGTTCTTCACGGCGCTGGGCGGCGGCCTGTACGCGCTGTGGTTCGGCTACCTCGACCCGATCTTCCAGTTCTCGATCCTGGTAGGCACCTACATGGTGCTCATGTCGCTGCTCGGCGGCGTCCGCAGCCTCTTCGGCCCGCTGCTCGGCGCCGTCGTCGTGGGGTACGCGGTCGAGGTGTTCAAGTCGCAGTACGGCGACACGCAGTTCCACCTGGTCGCGACGGGCATCCTGCTCGGCCTGGTCGTGCTGTTCATGCCCGACGGCGTCATCCCGGCCCTGACCTCGTTCGTCAACCGGCGCCGGCGGGCGTCGTCGATCCGTGAGGTGAGCGCCGAGGAGCTGGCGAACCAGCGCGAGGAGGCGGCCCGATGACCAGCCCGAGCACAGCACCGGCCCCGGGTTCGGTGACCACCGAGGGCCTGACCAAGTCGTTCGGCGGCGTCCGGGCCATCGACGGCGCCTCCGTCGCCTTCCACGAGGGCGAGATCAACGCCCTCATCGGACCCAACGGCTCCGGCAAGACCACGTTCTTCAACTGCGTCACCGGCATGATCCGGCCCGACGCCGGCACCGTGACCTACCGCGACCGCGACGTGACCGGGCTGGCGCCGCACCGCATCGCCCGCTCGGGGATCGGCCGCAGCTTCCAGCTCTGCCGCATCTTCCCGCGGCTCACGGTGCTGGAGAACGTGCTGGTCGCGGTGCAGCCCCACGGCCTGCTGCAGCGGCTGCGCGGCATGCGGAACCCCGCCGACGTCGCCCGCGCCCGCGAGCTCCTGGCCCGGGTCGGGATCGACCACATGGAGCACGCCGAGGCCCGCGACATCTCCTACGGCCAGCAGAAGCTGCTCGAGCTCGCCGGGGTGCTCATGGGCGACCCCCACACGATCATGCTCGACGAACCCGCCGGCGGCGTGAACCCCGCGCTCGTGGACCGGATCGCCGACCTCGTGCGGGAGCTCAACGCCGAGGGCCGCACGTTCATCATCGTCGAGCACAACATGGAGCTGGTCATGGGCCTGAGCGACCACGTCGTCGTGTTCGACCGGGGCCGGCCGATCGCGCAGGGCACCCCCGCCGTCGTGCAGGACGACCCCCTGGTCCTGGAGGCATACCTTGGCGTCTGAACCCGTGTCCGCACCAGGGTCCGAGGTGGCCGCCCGGCCCGCCGTCGAACCCCTCCTCCGCCTGACCGACGTGCAGGCCGGCTACGGCCGCGCCGCGCTCGTGCTGCGCGGGCTGTCCGTGACGGTGGCGCCGTCCAGCGTGGTCTGCCTCGTGGGGCCGAACGGCGCCGGCAAGTCGACGGTCCTCAAGGTCGCCAGCGGCATGCTCAAGCCGCGGGCCGGGCAGGTGGTGGTCGACGGCGTCGACGTCACCGGCCGCACCCCGCAGCAGCTGCTGGCCGCGGGGCTGTCCCACGTGCCGCAGGGGCACAGCGTGTTCCCCGAGATGACCGTCGCGGAGAACGTGCTCCTCGGCGCGTACACCGTGCGCGACAA
The DNA here is from genome assembly GCA_963850545.1 of uncultured Actinomycetota bacterium. GTDB lineage: Bacteria > Actinomycetota > Actinomycetes > Actinomycetales > Cellulomonadaceae > Promicromonospora. The sequence continues at coordinate 1,639,822 of CAWKLP010000001.1, forward strand.
GTCAGTGGTCGCCGAGCGCACCGACTTCGTCACGGAGCTGTTCCCGCTGGTCGGCGAGCGGTGGACCGCCCTGGCCGGCGCCCTGTCGGGCGGGCAGCAGAAGCAGGTCGAGTTCGCCCGCTCGCTCATGGTGCGGCCCAAGGTGGTGCTCCTGGACGAGCCGTCGATGGGGCTCGACCCCAAGGCGACCGCGATCGTGTTCGAGCAGGTGCAGCGCATGCGCGACGCCGGCACGGCGGTGCTCCTCGTGGAGCAGAACGCGCGGCGCGCGCTGGAGGCGGCCGACGTCGGCTGCGTGCTCGACCTGGGCCGCGTGCACATCACGGGCCCGGCCCCGGACCTCCTGGCCGACCCCCGCCTGGCCCAGCTCTACCTGGGCGGCCGCCCAAAGGAGGTCCAATAACCCACCCCCCCTCCCGTTGAGTGCTGGGTATTTGTTGGGTCAGCACCCCATTGGCCAACAAATAGCCAGCACTCAACGAGGCACGCTGACTGCTGACCGTTCAAGGGAGAACCGTCATGTCGCTCAGGACCATGCTCGGAAAGACATTCGGCGGCGCAGGACAGGTCGTGCTCGGCCTCGCGATCCTGGCCGCACTGCTGGCCGGCCTGCACCTCGCGCCGTCGACATCGACATCGGCAACCGGCGGGTCACCGACTTCGGACGCCGCGGCAAACCCAGCCGCCTCGGCGGGCCGGGGCGACTCGCCGTACCAGGACAAGCTGGCCGACTACGGCGTCTGCCGCGGCACGGACCCGTCCTGCTACAACGACTGGGACCTGCCGCGCGACGACGACGGGCGGGTGCGCGTGCTCGTCCTCACCACCACCGGCATCTCCCGGCACGCCCACCTCGGGCCGCTGCTGCCCGCCGGGATGAACCCGCCGCTCACCTCCGCGCACGTCGCCCAGAACGCGGTGGTCCGCTGGGGGCAGGAGTACGGGTTCGAGGTCGACTGGACCGAGGACGTGCGCCAGCTCGACGCCCCGGCCAAGCTCGCGCCGTACGACGCCGTGGTGTTCCTCAGCAACTCGCGCACCATGCTCGACGACGCGTCCCAGACGGCGCTGCTGCAGTACGTCCGGTCGGGCGGCGGCTTCGTCGCGATCCACAACACGCTCGGCGCGATGTACCACTGGCCGTGGTTCCAGGGGCTGCTGGGCGGCGCCAACTTCTACGACCACGGGCCGCACCGGGATGGGCAGGTCCTGACCGTGGACCGCGACGACACCTCGACGCGGGACCTGCCCCGGCGGTGGGACTTCCGCGACGAGTGGTACAACCTCGAGCCGTTCCCCACGGGCGTGCGGGTGCTGGCGAAGGTGGACACCGACACGTTCGGGAACGACAGCGGCGTCGGCTTCAACGGGCACCCCGGGCATGCGGGCAACCACCCGGTGTCGTGGTGCCAGTACTACGACGGCGGTCGCGCGTGGGTCACCTCGCTCGGCCACGACCCGGCTGCCTGGACCGAGGACTCGACGCTCGCGGGCGCCGACTCGTTCAAGACGCACGTGGTGGGCGGGATCCTCAGCGCGGCCGGCGCGCAGCCCTTCTGCCGGTAGGCCCCGGTCCGGCCGGGTCTCGACCGACCCGACCGGCACAAGCACTCCGCAATGACGAAGACGACATTCAGGAGGCACCATGAGCACGAGACGATGGCGGTCGGCGGTCGCCGCGGTGGCGATCACCGCGGCCGCGCTGGTCCCGCTGACGACGGCGACGCTGACGACGGCGACGGCCGACCCCGGCCCGATCACCGATCCCGCACCGGAGGAGATCCAGTCCACGCTGGGCCTGGTCCTGGAGGAGTACGCCCAGTTCCCGAAGACGGAGCCGATCCCGGCGCCCGTCGACCGCCGGCTGATGCGGCACGCCCGGATCAACGGGCTCGGCGAGCTGCCCGACGGGTCGGGCCGCATGTACGTGCCGGACCTCAACGGCCCGCTGTACTTCGTGGAGGACGGCGAGCCGCGCGTCTACCTCGACGTGGCCGCCAGGTTCGCCCCGGAGTTCTTCTCCGGGCGTGGAATGGGCAGCGGGTTCGGCTTCGCGGCGTTCCACCCGGACTTCGAGGACAACGGCACCTTCTACACGGTGCACAGCGAGCGCCCAGGCAACGCCGGGCCGCCGTCGGACCCGACGACCTACCCGCCGCAGACCCCGACGTTCCTGCACGCGGTGGTGACCGAGTGGGTGGCCGACGACCCGTCCGCCGACGTGTTCTCGGGGACGAGCCGGGAGGTCATGCGCCTGGGCTTCGCCGGCCAGGTGCACGCGATCCAGCAGATCGACTTCAACCCGACGGCGCGTCCCGGCGACGAGGACTACGGCCTGCTCTACCTCGCGGTGGGCGACGGCGGCATCGGGGTCGGCACCGGGGTTCCGCAGGACCGGGGGACGCCGGCGGGCAAGATCCTGCGCATCGACCCGGCGGGCACGAACGGTCCGGGCGGGACGTACGGGATCCCGCCGTCGAACCCGTTCGTCGACACGCCGGGCACCCTGGGCGAGATCTACGCCATCGGTATGCGGGACCCGCACCGGTTCAGCTGGGACCAGGAGGGCCGGCGGGGCGACGTGCGGATGTTCCTGGGGCACATCGGCGAGCACGCGATCGAGGCGGTCTACGACGTGCAGGCGGGTGACAACTTCGGCTGGGGCGACCGGGAGGGCAAGTACGTCTTCGACGCGGCCGACCGCTGCAACCTCTACCCGCTCCCGGAGAACGACGCCGACTTCGGCTTCACGTATCCCGTCGCGGCGTACGACCACGACCCGCCGCCCGGCTGGTCCTGCACTGCCGACAGCGGCTACGCGATCAGTGGCGGGTTCGTCTACCGCGGGCGCGACCTGCCCGCCCTGGACGGCAAGTACCTGTTCACCGACCTGGTCGAGGGGCGCGTCTTCTACACCAAGGAGTCGCAGATGGTGCGCGGCGGCCCGGAGGCGCAGATGTACGAGCTCGCGCTCTACGACACCGACGGCACGCGCAAGCGGATGCCCGACTTCACCGGTGACGAGCGGGCCGACCTGCGGATGGGCCGCGACCGCTCGGGCGACCTCTACCTCATCGCCAAGGCGAACGGGAAGATCTGGAAGGTGGTCGACACGATCCAGGCGCCGGTGCCGCAGGACGTCACCCGCTCGCTGCGGCCGAGCTCGGTGAGCCTCTACGACTTCGAGCACCCGTTCCAGCAGAACGGGTCCGTGGAGATCGACCGGGGCGCGTCGCGCACGTACCTCAACCTGATCAACGGCGGGGAGGAGATGCGCATCGCGGACGGCGCCTACCCGGGCAGCAACAACTCCATCCAGCTCGGTCAGGTGAGCCCGACGGCGTCGGGCAACGACGACTGGAAGGCGGGCGTGTACAACCCGGCCGGGGTGAGCACCCTGTCGGCCTTCAACGGGGTGGACGGGATCACGGTGATGGGCTGGGTCAAGATGACCGGCCAGAACCCGAGCCCCAACACCACGACGGCCGACCCGGACGACTTCTTCAACGCCGTCGGCCTGGCGGGGGTGCTCAGCGGCGACTCGGACGGGCACGGCGTCCGCGCGCTCCTGGAGATCATCGAGGTGGACGGCGAGCTGCGGCTCGTCGCCCTGGGCCGGCGGGTCGACGGCGGCGCGTCGCAGACCTTCGCCGCGCACGAGGACTGGCGCACCCTGCTGCCGCAGGACGAGTGGGTGCACCTGGCCGCGACGTTCGACTACACGACCGGGAAGATGGCCCTGTACCGCAACGGCGAGCGGGTCCCGGGCTTCTACACCGTCGACGGCGATCCGTGGCAGGTGGACGGCTCGGGCGCCTCGGCGACGACGCCGCGCGGGATCAAGATCGGCGGCAGCTTCCCGCAGAACACGCTGGAGCGGAACCCCTGCAACTGCGCCATGGACACGATCCAGCTCTTCGACACGGCGGCTACGGCACGGGAGGTGGCGGACCAGTACCGCCTGATGGCCTGGTAGCTCTCCCTGCTCTGCGGCTCCCTGACAGGTCCGCTTCGAGAACGACCCCGGGTACCGATCCGAGCCTCGTTCGGTACCCGAGGTCGTTCTCGGAGCGGACTTCGCACGCACCAGCGTGGACCTATCGCGGGCGTATGCAGAAACGGAGACGCCCTGGCAACGCCGTCGTCGCTGGGCTGGGGGCATGACTCGACAGGAACTCACCCAGCCCCCGGCCCATGTCAGACCCTCCGTGCGGCGCACCCCCCGGCGCACACAGCTCCGGCGGATAAGCGGTTGGATACGGCTGGACGGTGCAACAGACGACGCAGCTGAACAAGGAGTCACGGATGAACCGCATGGACACGCCGGCGTTCGACGCCTACCTCAAGGCGACCAAGGACAACTCGCTCTGGGGCTGGTTCCCCGCGAACCGCGAGTCCGTGCTGACCGTCCCGTCCGGCACGGTGGTCAAGATCGAAGGGGTCAACCAGATGGGCGTCTCCGCGAGCGAGGGACCGGTCTCCTGGTTCGAGCGGCTCGGCGTGCCCGCCGACGACGTCCTCCCCGAGCTCGCCGACATCGCCACGATCCCCCGGACGCCGGGCTCCTCCGGCCACGTCCTGACCGGGCCGTTGCACGTCGAGGGCGCCGAGCCGGGCGACGTGCTGGAGGTCGAGATCCTCGACCTCGCGCCGCGCGTGCCGTACGGCGTCAACGCCTCGGGGCACGGCAGCGGCGTCCTGCCCGACCTGCTCGACGAGCCGTCGGTGCGGCTCCTCCGGCTCGACGAGCACCACCGTTACTACGACTTCGGGCACGGGATCCGGATCCCGTTCCGGCCGTTCGTCGGGGATCATGGCCGTCGCCCCGCCCACCGACGCCGGCTTCGTCTCCGCCAATCCGCCCGACCGGTGGGGCGGCAACATGGACATCAAGGACCTCACGGCGGGCTCGACGCTCCATCTGCCGGTCTTCCAGCCGGGCGCGCAGTTCTACATCGGGGACACCCACGGCGCGCAAGGGCACGGCGAGATCAACCAGACCGCCGTCGAGCACTCCATGTCGTTCACCGCCCGGTTCACGGTGCGCAAGGGCGCGAGCCTGACGTGGCCGCGCGCCGAGCTGCCCAGCCACCACCTCACGATGGGCGCCCACACCGACCTCGACGTCGCCCTGCGGATCGCCGCGACCGAGGCGATCCGGTTCCTGCGCGAGCAGACCGACGGCGCCCTTTCCGACGCCGACGCCTACGCGCTGTGCAGCCTCGCGGTCGACTTCGTCATCGCCGAGGCCGTCGACGGCAACAAGATCGTCGCGGCCTACATCCCGAAGGAGCTGGTGGGCTGAGCGGACGCCCGGGCCAGGCGGATCCGGGCAGCCGGGTCGGTGAGGGTGCCGACGTCGTCCACCCACTGCTCGACGCCACCACGGTGCGGCAGCGCGCGCACCTCCGGGTCGGTGATCGCCGCGCGCAGCGCCCCGACCACGCCGCCGCGCAGCCCCGTGAAAGGCCGGTCCCAGAAGCCCTCGCACGCCGGCCCGTCCAGGGCGGGCAGCCCGACATCCCGCTGCCGGTCGTGCAGCGCCTCGCAGGCCGCCCGCATGGCGGCGTCGCGCTCCTGCCAGGTCGTGGCCGCGAGCGCCCCGGCCAGGTGTCCGGCGGCCGACGGCGCCACGGGCAGCCGCCCGAACAGTGTCCCCGCCCACTTGGGGTACGGCGGCCAGTGCCGCTCCAGGAGGAAGCCCAGCCGGACCAGCGCCGTGACCAGGCGTGCGGCGATCAGCCGGGAGCCGAGGTCGTCGCCGCGCTGCCCGGTGCGGCCCACGAACGGCAGCTCCTGCTCGACGCGGGTCCACTCGGCCGCCAGCACGTGCAGCCAGACGTCGTGCGGGTACCAGGCGAGGCGCTCGCGCAGCGCGGTGATCTCGCCCGACGTGTCCTCGAACACGGGCCCGGCGGTGACCTCCAGCACGGACTGTCCCGTCAGTGAGAGCCAGTCGGTCGCGGTCATGCTGTTGCCGACGTCGAGGCCCGTGCGCTCCCGCACGAAGTCGATCGGTGAGGCGACCTCGACCCGGTGCCGGACGGTCGGGTCCTTGGAGACGGGGAATGCCGTCGGCCACCCCTGGTGCGACGCCGGGAGGGACGCAGCGAGGACCTGATCGACCTCGCGCACGCGGTCGGCCGGGACCAGCAGGGTCAGCCGCAGCCCCCAGTCGTGGTCGCGGGAGGTGTCGTCGTCGAGCCCGAGCACGTCCGAGCCCGTGCCGAGCCGCGCGGCCGCGCGCGGCAGGTCGGGCAGCTCGCGGTCCAGGATCGGCCGGACGACGTCGGCCCAGTACACGCGGGCGAGCTCGGTTCCGGACATGCCGCCAACCTAGGAGCACGGCCGGTGCCGGTCCAGGTGATTCCGGCCGCCCGAGCTCATCGCACGCTGACGGTGACGGCCCGCGCCGTCAGGCAGGTCCAGCCGCCCACGTAGATGCGGTCGCCGTCGGACAGCCAGCGGCGCTCCCCCGGGCGCAGCGGCTCGGTGGGGAGGGCGTCGCCGCGCGCGGCGACGTAGGTGCCGTTGGCCGACCCGAGGTCGACGACGGTCCAGCCGCCCTCCATCCAGGCGATCTCGCAGTGCCTGCGTGAGACGCCGGTGTCCTCGCAGACGATGTCGGGCACGACGCCGCGGCTGCGTGACGCACGGCCGACCACGAGGCGCTCGCCCGTCAGCGGCACGACGGTGTCCACCGAGTCGGTAGGGGTCAGGCGGTCCTCCGGGACCTGGTCGGCGGACCACTCGTGGTCGGACCGGACCTCGACGGCCCACGCCGTGGGCCCGCTCTCCGCCCGGATCGGCCGCACGACCGGGAAGACCACCCTCGGCAGGGTGATGGAGTCGTCCAGCCTGAGAGCCGAACCGATCCGGACCGCGAGCAGGGGGACGTGCTCCTGGACGACGTCCGGATACGCGGTCAGCATCCTCGCCAGGACCAGCGCACCGTCGAGCGGCAGCCCGGCGCCGGGCTGCACGCGCACGTCACCGCGCTTCTCCAGGAGGTGGCGGATCACCATCGACCGGAACGCCGGCGCGTGCAGCAGGAGCTTTCCCGTGGTGACCGCCACGGGTGCGACGCCGGGATGGCTCAGCACCGCGCACAGCCCGTCCGCGAGGGACCGGGCCGCCTCGTCGAGGATCTCCCGGCAGGCCAGGTCGCCGTAGTCCGCTGCCTCGATGACCTGCGGCGCGAAACCCGCGAACAGCGACACGTCGTTGACGGCCGTCCACCGCTCCCGCCGCCCGAAGTGCTGCTCGGCGGCCCGGACCAGGCCGGGCGACGCCCCCATCCGCCGGCCGTCCATCGACCGCGCCGCGGCGTCCAGGCCGCGCCGGCCGATCCAGGCGCCGCCGCCGTTGTCGCCCACGTGCGGCCCCATCCCGTCGGCGAGGTGCCACCTGCCGACGTCGTCGCACGACACGGCCACCGCGCCGGTCCCGACAGCGAGCGTGGCACCCGGCCCCGAGCCGAGGGCGCCCAGGTGGGCGGTGACCGCGTCGCTCGAGACGGCGGTCGAGCTGGTGCGCAGCTCCTCCGAGAGGATGTCGTGCACGCGGTTCGGGTCGAGGATCCCGGCCTGCGTCATGGACCGGAACCCGCGCATCCCGACGGCGGCGGCCGCCACCCGGGGGCGTCCGCCGAACTGGGCGGCGAAGCCCCGGCACAGGTCCCGCACCACGTCCGGCACGGTCGAGCGCCCGGCGACGACGGCGGCCGGCGGCCCTGTGACCTCGTACGACCTGCCGACCTGCCCGATGGTGACCCGCAGGCGCGAACCCGTGCCGCCGATGTCCACTCCGGCTATCCCGGCGTCCATTTTCGGGGCCCTTGCCCCGCCCTGCTGACCAGTCGCTATCGGCACGGGGCCATATTCACCCGGGACGCCGCAATCCGCATGTGTCGGGTGTCATATGCGGCGGCAGGGCACCTCCTTGACAGATTTACTGAGTCGTCTCATTATTGAGTGACCTCAGGTTGATCGAGAGCAAGCCACCAGCACAAGAAGGAAAGTCACCATGCGAGCGTTCGTCGTCAACAAGTACAAGGGGCCGTTGCAGGAAGCTGACGTCCCCGAGCCCGTGGTCGGGGAGCACGACGTCCTGCTACAGGTGCAGGCCGCCGGGCTCAACCTGCTCGACGAGAAGATCCGGGCGGGCGAGTTCAAGCAGATCCTCCCCCACCGGCTGCCGCAGATCCTGGGTAACGACGTCGCCGGAACCGTCATCGGGACCGGTGCCAAGGTGCAGGGGTTCACGCTCGGCGACCAGGTGTATGCCCGGCCCGACAAGGACCGCATCGGGACGTTCACGGAGCGCATCGCCATCGCCGAGGCCGACATGGCCCTCAAGCCGGCGTCGGTCAGCCTCGAGGAGGCGGCCTCGCTGCCGCTGGTGGCCCTGACCGCATGGCAGGCGCTCGTCGAGAAGGGCAACGTGCAGCCCGGGCAGCGGGTCCTCATCCACGGCGGCGCCGGGGGCGTCGGGACCGTCGCGATCCAGCTCGCCAAGCACCTCGGCGCCACCGTCGCGACCACGGTCAGCTCGGGCAACGTCGACTTCGTCCGCGAACTCGGCGCCGATAGCGTCATCGACTACCGCAACCAGGACTTCGAACAGCTCCTGGACGGGTACGACCTGGTGCTGGACAGCGTCGGCGGGCAGAACCTCGCCAAGTCCCTGCGGGTGCTGCGGCCCGGCGGCAGGGCGATCGGTATCGCGGGGCCGCCCGACCCTGCATTTGCCCGCGAGCTCGGCGCTAGCCCGCTGCTCCGGCTCGCGATGACCGCCCTCAGCGGCGGCATCCGCCGCCAGGCGCGGCGCCTCGGCGTGACCTACGAGTTCCTCTTCATGCGCGCCAGCGGCGACCAGCTCCGCCAGAACACAGCCCTCGTCGACAGCGGCGCCGTGCGCCCCGTCGTCGGACGGGTCTTCGACTTCGACCAGACCGCGGCGGCCGTGCAGTCCCTGGACAAGGGCGGCATCCGCGGCAAGGCCGTCATCACCAGGGCCTGACCGGCCTTTCTCACCAGGCACGAACAAGCACGAACCAGAAAGCAGGAGAACATCATGAGCACCAACGACACCTCGACCGAACCCGTCATCACCTCGTACGCGCAGGCTCCGGCCCGCACCGTCAACGCGGGCGGCGTCACGTACGCCTACCGCGAGCTGGGGCCGAAGGGCGGGATCCCCGTCGTCTTCTTCGTGCACCTCGCCGCGACGCTCGACAACTGGGACCCCCGGATCGTCGACCCCATCGCGAAGAACCGCCACGTCATCACCTTCGACAACCGCGGCGTCGGGGCCTCCACCGGCCGCGTTCCCGACAGTGTCGAGGCGATGGCCGACGACGCCTACACCTTCGTCAGGGCCCTCGGCTTCGACACGATCGACATCTTCTCCTTCTCGCTCGGCGGCATGGTCGCTCAGGACCTCGTGGTCAAGCACCCCGGCCTGGTCCGCAGGCTCGTCCTGACCGGCACCGGGCCCCGGGGCGGCAAGCACATCGACAAGGTCGTGGCCACCACCTACTGGGACATCCTGCGCGCGACCGTGACCCGGTCGGACCCGAAGGAGTTCCTCTTCTTCAACCGCAACGCCACCGGCAAGCCCGCCGCAAAGGCGTTCGTCGAGCGCCTCAAGGAGCGCACAGAGGACCGCGACGCGGACATGTCGGTGAAGGGGTTCCGGACGCAGCTGAAGGCGATCCAGAAGTTCGGACGCTCGGCTCCCGCCGACCTGTCGAAGGTCACCCAGCCGACCCTGATCGCCAACGGGGACAACGACCGGATGGTGCCCTCGGTGCTCTCCGAAGACCTGCACCGCCGCATCAAGGGCTCGGAGCTGGTCATCTACCCCGACTCCGGGCACGGCGGCGTCTTCCAGTTCCACCAGAAGTTCGCCCCCGTCGCCGCCGAGTTCCTCGCCCGCTGACCACTACAACCGCGAACGACCGACCGAACGAAGGCAAGATCATGACCACCACACGCCCCTATGCCGAGAAGCCCATCGTCTCCTCGATCCCGCTGTGGATGCGCACCGACCAGCCACGGCAGACGGGCATGGACTACTGGAAGGGCCCGCACTCGAAGATCATCTCCGCCACACCCGGGTTCGAGGAGTACCGCCAGATCCACCTGACGGAGCACAACCCCGGGCTGTGGCCGGCGACCCGCGGCGTCGAGACCGTCATCCCGGCCGAGCGCAGGATCGACGGGCTCGCCGAGGTGACGTTCCAGTCGGTGCTGTCCCCGCTGCTGGGCCGCAAGCAGACCCGGCTGGCGTTCAAGGACGAGGTGAACGTGTTCCGGCGCACGCTGCTCTACGCCGGGCCGCCGAACTCGGCACGCTGGTACGAGGTGGCCGGGCCAGGCAAGAAGGTCGGGGCCCACGAGCACGAGGTCATGGGCGATGAGCTGACCGCCCAGGTCAAGGCGGCGCTGAGCGCTCCGGTCGAGGCGCTCTACCCGGAGCTCCGCAGCACGCGGCCGCCCCTGGTCGTCGTGGAAGAATGACTCAGCCCCATTCGAGCCGACAGCACCGAAGGACGGCAGCCATGCCACTCGCATCAAAGTCGCCCGGCAGGCGCGAGCGGAACAAGCAGGAGAAGCTCGACCGCATCACCGCCGCCGCCAGTGAGCTGTTCGCCGAGCGCGGCGTCGACGAGGTCACCACCCAGGAGATCGCCGACAAGGCCGACATCGGTGCGGGCACGCTGTTCCTCTACGCCAAGACCAAGGGCGAGCTCCTGCTGCTCGTGCAGAACTCCACCTATGCCGACGCGCTCGAAGAGGGCAGGTCCGCGGCCGAGAACCTCCCGGACCCGCTCGACGCGGTGATGGCGATCGTCCGACCGGTCGTGGAGTGCAACCGCAAGCAGGTCGACAACGGGCGGACCTACCTGCGGGAGATCGTCTTCGGCGATCCCGCCGAACCCCACCACCGTGACGCCCTCACCCTGACCGTGCAGACGGAGGTAGCGATCGCCGGTGTACTGCGGCGGGACGAGCGCACCAGTGCGAGCGACGCGGCGACCCGGGCGCACATCGTCTCGGCGATCATGTTCGTCAGCATGGCGGCGACGATCAACGTCGCCAGCCCGGTGGACGCCGTCGTGCAGGAGATCCGGGACCAGGTCCGCGCACTCCTCACGAGGTGACCTGGATGCGGCCTCACCCGAGCAGGTTCACCGGTAACGGGTGAGGTCCGGGGCGCGCCGACGCGGTGGAGTAGCGGGGTAAGGCCACTGCACCTCGTCCCGAAGGAGCCCCCATGTCCCAGGCAACGCTCACCGTCTGGAGGTTCAAGAGCGTAGAGGGCGCCGACGCCGCATCGGAGACGATCCAGCAGCTCGCCAGAAAGAACCTCGTCTCCGTCCACGACGCGGCGACCGTGCGGTGGGAGGCGGGGGCCAAGAAGCCCAAGACCCGCCAGCTCCGCTCGACCACCGGCACCGGCGCCCTCGGGGGCGCCTTCTGGGGGATGCTGTTCGGCCTCCTCTTCTTCGTACCGCTGCTCGGCGCCGCCATCGGCGCGGCCACTGGAGCCCTGAGCGGTTCCCTCACGGACGTGGGGATCGACGACGGCTTCATCAACCGGGTCCGGGACGAGATCACGCCCGGGACGTCCGCACTCTTCGTCATGTCCTCCGACGCCGTCGTCGACAAGATCAAGGACGTCTTCGCCGGCCAGGAGGCACCCGAGCTCATCTTCACCAACCTCAGCACGGAGCAGGAGGCCGCGCTCCGCGAGGTCTTCGGCGAAGACTGACCACCGACCCAATGACCAGGGAGCCATCATGAGTACCGCAAACCCTTCCGTACCCGAGCCCGTGGGCCCTGGGAACATGCCCATGCGACCGCGCGATCCCAACTACGGCGCCACGAAGCCCGTGGACATGACCGCCGCGGCGTTCGCGGGGACGGTGCTCCTCACCGTGGCCGTGTTCCAGATCCTCCAGGGGATCGCCGCGGTCGCCGCCGACGACGTGTACATCACCGGTATCGCATACGTATACCAGCTCGACGTGACGACCTGGGGATGGATCCACATCGTCGTGGGCGCGCTCGCGATCGCCGCGGGAGCAGGTGTCCTCGCGGGCAAGACCTGGGCATATGTGACCGGAATAATCCTGGCAGTCATCGCGAGCATCACGAACTTTGCATTCCTGCCCTATTACCCCATTTGGAGCCTGGTAATTCTCGCCTTCAACATCGCGGTGATCTGGGCGCTGTCCTCCCTCCTCTCGCAACGCGGTGCAAGCTGACCACCGGGAGAGAAACGGGTGAAATTGTCCCTGCTCAGGCGGTGAACGGCTATTGCGCGCATCATGGGCAGTAAGCGCGAGAATGAATCCCTGACGCCCAGTTCTTGACGTCATGGAATGCGCGGACTCAGGTCCGTGACGATCCTTCGTCACGGGCCGGCGGTTCGGGGGCGACCGCCACTTCACCTTTCGAGTTGAGGACGCCGCGGAATGCCTTCCGACCAGAGCCCCGCCGCCCGGCGCGGCGTCGCCCTCGCACCACGGGCGCCGCGGCTGACGCACGCGCCCGGCACACCGGGCGGGGCTCGCCGGCGGGTCGGCGGCGAGCTCGCCCCGCGTCTGCCGCGCACCTACGTCCCGCGGCTGCGCCTGTGGCGGCGGCTCGACGAGGCGGTCGACGGCTCCGTCACCCTGCTCGTCGCTCCCGCCGGGGCCGGGAAGACGCTGGGCGTGGCCGGATGGCTGGCGCAGACGGCGTCGACGTGCGCCGAGGACGCCGTCTGGGTGCGCGCCGACGGCTCGTGGACGCCCGAACGGCTCGACATCGCCGTCGACGGCCCGGGACCGCCCCGCGAACCGGGCACCCCGCCGCCCCTGGTAGTGGTCGACGACGCCCATCTGCTCCCGCCCGCGACCCTGCGCCGCATCGACGAGCGGCTCAGCACCGCCCCCGAGTCCATGCGCGTCCTGCTGCTGAGCCACTGGGCCCTGCCGCTGACCCGGCTCGTCCCGGAGCTCCTCGGCAACTTCACGTTCCTGCGGGGCGACCTGCTGCGGCTGAGCGACGCCGAGTGCGCGTCCCTGGTCGTGGGGCACGCCCGGACCGACGACCGGGAGGTGGTCGACGCCGTTGCGCGGCACGCCGCGGGCTGGTGCGCCGCGGCGGTGCTCGCAGCCCGGGACCTGAGCGCCGCGCCGGACCCGGTTGCCGCCGCCCGCCTGCTGGCCCACGACGTCGCACCGACCGCGACGAGCGTGGCGGGCGAGGTCTTCGGCGCCCTGACCCCGCGGCAGCGGCACCTGCTGCTGTGCATCGCCGGCGAAGGTGTGGTCAGCGTGCCGACGGCGGCCCACCTGACACACGACCAGCACGCGGGAGAGATCCTCGCCGAGCTGGAGCACACCGGCCTGCTGGTGATGCGCGAGGACCACGGGTGCGCACCGGCCCCCGCGGACGCGGACTCGCCGGCCACGGGTGGCTTCCGGGTCCACCCGCTCCTGGCGGCGGTGGTCCAGCAGCGGCTCGCCGACGGCGGCGTCGACGCGGCGCGCGCCCGCTCCACGGTGATCCGCGCCGTCCGGCTCGACATGGCGCGGGGCAACCTGTCCGAGGCCTTCGCCCGCCTCGTCCGCGTGGGAGCACCCGACGAGGCCGCCGACGTCCTCGCCCGCGACGGCGTACGCATGACGCTGGACCAGTGCGACCACCACCGGGTCGACGAGTTCGTCCGGGCCGAGCCCGAGATCGTCGACCACCGGCCGGACATCTGGTTCGCCATCGCCCTCGGCTGCTGGATCCGGGACGACGTCGAAGGGGCGCGCCACTGGGGAGACCGGCTGCTGGATGCCCGGCGGAGGTCGGCCTACTCCTGGCAGACCGCTCGCACGGACGATCTCGACGCGACGGTCGCCTGCGTCCGGCTGTGGCGGGTCGCGCTCGGGCTCGAGCCGGCCTACGCCGCCGTCGGCCACGCGAAGCGGGTGGTGGTCGCGTCGCAGACGCGCCCCGCCGTGCGCGAGGCGAACGCCGACGTCCTGCCCGTGCTGGCCAACGAGCTCGGGGTGGCGCAGAACTGGCTGGGCGAGCTCCCCGAGGCCGAGTCGAGCCTCACCCTCGCGATCAGCCTGTCGCGCAGCCAGGGCCTGGCGCCGCTCGGGATCTGCTCCCTGAGCCACCTGGCCTTCACGCAGTTCATGCGTGGCCGGGAGAGAGCGTGCGTAGAGCTCGCCGACGAGGTGCTCGACGCCGCGAACGCCCCGGGCGCACGGAACCTAACGTTCGTCGCGGCGCGGGCGGGCCTCGCTCAGCTGCTCGCGCGCCTGCTCGATGTCCCCTCGCCGACCGGTCCGGTGGACGTGCCGCTCGGCGACGTCCGCTACCACGGCGCCGACCTGTGCACCCGCTTCTGGTTCCGCATCTGGGACGCCCGCCAGGAGATCCTCGCCGGCAACGTGGTCGAGGCCCAGCGCATCCTCACCGGTCCCGGGGAGTGCCTGCGGCTGACAGACGACCAGCTTCCGGAGCACCTCCGGGTCGCGCTGCTCGTGGAGCGCGCGTTCGTCGCGGCGCTGGCGAACGACGGCGAGACGCTCAAGTCGCTGCACGAGGCTCTCGAGCTGCTCGGCGCCGTGGGCGAGTCAGCGCTCGTCCAAGGGCTGCGCGCCGACCGGGACGGCGACCGGCGGGTGGCGGTCGCCGCGTTCGAGGCCGCCTCCGCGGACGCCACCTACTCGCAGCCGCCAACGCGCGCGCTCGCGCTGGCCTGCGAGGCCCAGCTCCTCGACGCGCTGGGCGATCCGGCGCGCTCGCGGGACCGCCTGGCGGAGGCGATCTCGGTCACCGAGGCCCGCCGGAACGCCGCGCCCTTCTTCGGCTGGACTCGCCAGGGCACACCCATCGAGACGCTGCTGAGGGGGCTGGCCAAGCGTCTGGCCACCTCCTGGGCGCACGAGCTCGCCGCCAGGGCGGCCGGGAAGCCGGACGTGACGGCCCTCTACGCGTCTACGACCGCGACACCCCGCGAGCTCGACGAGGTCAGCATGGCCCTCGTCCCGCCGGCCCTCAGCCCTCGCGAGCGCGAGGTTCTTAACGAACTGGCCCGCGGCGCGACCTACGCGGACATCGCCGCCGCGCTGTTCGTCTCGGAGAACACCGTCAAGACGCACGTGTCGAGCCTGTACACCAAGCTCGCGGCGTCCCGCCGCAGCGAGGCCCTCAAGATCGCCCGCAGCTTCCATCTGCTCTGACGGCGGGGCGAGGGAGCTCACGGCCAGCCGTGACCGTTCTGGACGAACACGGAGTCCCAGTCGTCCTTCATGCTGATGGTCGTCCAGCCGAGCCGCTGGGCCGTCGCCGTGATCGGCTCGCCGGCCGCGAAGGTCTGCGCCTCGCTGGCGTAGGCGAACTCCCGGTCCGGGTCGTCGTGATCGACCACGAGCGACAGGTGCGGCCAGCGGGCGGCGTCCGCCCACGCGAGCAGCTCCCTGTCTCCGGCCGAGTTCCCCGCGGCGAGGACCGGAGGCCTGCCGAGCTGGGTCTGGATGTTCGTGACCTTGGCGGCACCCTCGTTGACGTCGCCCAGCACGCGACCGGTGCGCTGGAGGGCCGGCCGGCC
Organism: uncultured Actinomycetota bacterium; assembly: GCA_963850545.1. Taxonomy (GTDB): domain Bacteria; phylum Actinomycetota; class Actinomycetes; order Actinomycetales; family Cellulomonadaceae; genus Promicromonospora. The sequence goes on from CAWKLP010000001.1 coordinate 1,655,431, forward strand.
GTGGGCGTCCTGCCCGAGCTCGTACGCGATCATGGTGCCGACCACCCGCTCGGGTGGCACGTCGTACAGGTCCTGGCTGATCGAGCGGACGAACTCGGTGCCGCCCCCGGTCACGACGCCGACGGAGAAGTCCAGATCTCGTAAGGCCTCGATCAGCTCGAGCATCGGGAGATAGCGGACCGTGCTCATGGGACGGCCCAGCTTCTCGTGGGTGCTGGTGCGAAGGAACGTCCGGACCTCCCGGCTGAACGCGCCGGGGTCGAGCCCCTGGAAGAGCCCGGCCAGCGCCAGCGCTATTCGTTCGATCCCGATCTCCCCGATCGCCGCGGAGTCGCCGGCGAGCACGGCCCGGAACTCGGCCTCGCCGGAGAGCGTCGGATCGTCCTGTACCCGCCGCCGCAGCGCGTCGAGGTAGAACTCGTACTGGACGAACGTCGGCCGCTCGCACCACAGCGTGCCGTCGTTGTCGAAGTAGGCGACCCGGTCCTCGGGATCGATCGAGCTCGCGTCCGCGAGGAAGCCGAGCAGTGCGTCCCGGGTGGGGCCGGGACGCCAGGAGGGCAGCGGATCGACCTCGGTCATGGCACGACTCCCAGGAGCTCGGTTCCTGACGGCACGGCGGGGACGGCGTCGTCACGGACGCAGCGGAAGCCCACGTGACTCATCCCGGTGTCGACCGCCTGCGGTCGGCGCGCGGCCGGGCGGTAGCGGAGGCAGTAGGAGTCGGCGCAGAGGAAGGACCCGCCCTTGACGACCTTGCGCGGGACCGCGAACTGCGGCTGTCGCGGGTCGCGGCTGGCCTCCGCGTCGCCCCCGCGCGGGTTCACGGGCGCGCAGCACGCGTCGGGCACGGCGTCGGTGTGCCGGCCGGTCCACCAGTCGTCGGTCCACTCCCAGACGTTCCCCGCCATGTCGAACAGGCCGTAGCCGTTCGGCTGGAAGGACCCGACCGGCGCGGTGCGCGACCAGCCCGACTCGCCGGTCGACCGCCACGGGAAGTCGGGGCCGTCCCACGTGTTCGCCAGCATGCTGCCCGCGGACCGGGGCTCGTCGCCCCACGTGAACGCCGCGCCCTCCAGACCGCCCCGGGCCGCGTACTCCCACTGGGCCTCCGTCGGCAGGTCGACGCCGGCCCACGCGGCGTAGGCCGCGGCGTCCTCGTGGGCGACCTGGACCACCGGGTGGTCCCCGCGGTCGTCGATCCCGGATCCGGGCCCCTCCGGACGGCGCCAGGACGCACCCGGGACCCAGGCCCACCACTGGCTCAGGTGCCGCAGGTCGACGGGCCCAGGGGTCGGGGTGAACACCATCGACCCGGGCGCGAGGTTCTCGGGTGGCGCGCCCGGATAGAGCGCCGGGTCCAGCGGTCGCTCGGCCACGGTCACGTAGCCCGTTGCCGCGACGAACGCGTCGAACTGCGCGTTGGTCACGGCGCACCGGTCGATCCGGAACCCGTCCACGCGCACGGGGTGTGCGGGTGCTTCCTCGGGGTAGTGGTCGTCGGAACCCATCCGGAACACCCCGCCGTCGAGCCGGACGACGTCGTCGGCGCGGGCCTCTGCGCCACGCGCGCCGTCGGTGTGCGCCGTCATGCGCTCGGGACGCCCGACTCGAGCTTGGCGAGCACCTGGTCGATGTTGAACGTCGCCGGCTTCTGGCGGGCGGGAAACTCCTTCAGCGTGGTCAGCATCTGGCCCACGTACGCCTGCGCCGGGACGAGGAGCCAGGCATGGTCCAGCATCCAGTCGAAGTAGCTGTTGGACGTGATGTCGGCGCGCTCGAACGGGTCGGTCCGCAGGTTGAAGATCTTCGGGGCGCGCAGCTCCACGTAGGGTTCGAGCCAGATGTCGAGGGTGCCGGCGGCGCGCTGCTCGAGGAAGACGATCTTCCAGTTGTCGAAGCGCAGCCCGGTGAGGTCTCCGTCGTCGGAGACGTAGAAGAAGTGCCTGCGCGGGGACTCGGCAGTCCCACCGGTCAGATAGGCGAGCTGGTCGTGACCGTCCAGGTGGACCTTGTAGCGCGTGCCCGCGAGCTCGGTCCCCTCGCGCAGCTTCTCCGCGATGGCGGGCTCGCCCGCCGCCGCCAGCAGCGTCACGAACCAGTCGTTGTGGCTGAAGAGCCCGTTGAGCACGGTGCCCGCCGGGATCCGGCCGGGCCAGCGCACCATCGCCGGGACGCGGTAGGCGCCCTCCCAGTTGGAGTTCTTCTCGTTGCGGAACGGCGTCATCCCGGCGTCGGGCCAGCTGTTCATGTGCGGGCCGTTGTCCGTGGAGTAGATGACTATCGTGTTCTCGGCGATGCCGAGCTGGTCCAGCTCGTCCAGCAGGCTGCCGACGACGTCGTCGTGGTCGAGCATCGTGTCGTGGTACTCCGACTGCCACCGTCCGGCCCGCCCCTTGCTCTCGGGCTTGCCGTGGGTGCGGAAGTGCATGTGCGTCGAGTTGAACCACAGGAAGAACGGCTGGTCGCTACCGGCCTTGTCGCGCATGAAGCCGAGCGCCGCGTCACGGAACTCGTCGTCGACGGTTCGCATGCGCTCGCGGGTCAGCGGGCCGGTGTCCTCGATGCGCTGCGTGCCGTCCCCGTTCGCCCACGTGTGGAGCACCCCGCGCGGACCGAAGTTCTTGCGGAAGTCGGGGAACTCCTCCGGCGTCGGGTAGTCGTCCAGCTCCGGCTCCTCCTCGGCGTTGAGGTGGTAGAGGTTGCCGAAGAACTCGTCGAAGCCGTGCATGGTCGGCAGGTGCCCGTCCCTGTCGCCGAGGTGGTTCTTGCCGAACTGGCCGGTCGCGTAGCCCTGCTCCTTGAGCGCCGTCGCGATCGTCGGGTCCTCGGCCTGGAGCCCCAGCTTCGCGCCCGGCATGCCGACCTTCGTCAGGCCGGTCCGGTACGGGTTCTGCCCGGTGATGAACGCCGCGCGGCCCGCGGTGCAGCTCTGCTCGCCGTAATAGTCGGTGAAGCGCGCGCCCTCCGCCGCGATCCGGTCGATGTTCTCGGTGCGGTAGCCCATCACACCGTCGGAGTAGGCGCTGATGTTGGTGATCCCGATGTCGTCACCCCAGATGACCAGGATGTTCGGCGTGTCAGCCATGACGTCTCCCCGAGTCGGCGATGCGAGCTGCCCTCATGCTCGCCAGGGCGTTGCTGCCCAGCCTCCCCCAGAACGGGTGAAGCGCAAGGCGGGGCGACCGGGGCTCAGCTCGCGTACGCGGCCCGGGCGACGCGTCAGGCCTACGGGTCACCACAGTGACCCGTACGCCTGACCCGACGCGGGCGGCGTCTACTCGTAGCGCAGCGACGAGATCGGGTCCTGCCTGGCTGCCCGCAGGGCGGGCAGCGTGCCGGCGAGGAAGGCGATAGCCATGACACCCAGGACGACGACGGCGACCGTGATCGGCTCGAAGGCGATGAGCGTCAGGCCCGGAAGGTCCGCCAGGAGATCTCCGGCGAACCCGCTGACGAGCTGCCCGACGCCGATCGCACCGAGCACACCCAGGGCGCTGCCGACCAGGCCGATGACGACGGCCTCGATGCTGAACAGGGAGAAGACGCGGCCGCTGGAGAGTCCCATCGCCTTCATGAGCCCGACCTCGCGGGTGCGCTCCTGGACCGCCATGAAGAGAGTGTTGACGATCCCGATGCCCGCCGCGATCAGCGCGATCACGGCGAACCCGTTCAGGACGAGCACTATGCCGTCGATCACCGCGGTGATCGTGCCGAGCTGGTCCTCCAGGGTGCTGGCGGTGTAGCCGGCGTCCTCCAGCCGGTCCTTGAGCGCCTGGGTCTCCGCGTCGCCCGCGGCGGCGTCGAACGACACCGAGGCCTGCGCGTAGCGGGTGGCCTCCGCCTCGGGTGCCCCAGTGGTCTGCAGGTCGTAGAGCGTCTCGGTGAGGGTGTCGTTCGGGATGGCGCCGGCCATGGTGATCACGCCGGGCTCGGCGATGCCGACAACAGTCGCCTCGGTGGTCACCTGCGTCCCGGTGCCGTCGGTGACGGCAAGCACGACGGTCTGCCCGACGGCGTCGCCGGCGCTGCCGAGGCCCAGCGGCTCGAGATAGCTCTCGGGCAGCACGAGCTCCGGGTCGGCGGCGTCGAGGTCGATCTGCTGGCCGGACGCCAGCTCCACCTTCTGGCCAGGCACGAACTGGGACAGCGACAGCTGGTACTTGGTGCCGTCGTCGTACCGGACGTAGTCGGTCAGGACGCTCTTGGCCGGCTGGACACTCAGCACGCCGTCGATGCCGGCGATCGTGTCGATGTCGTCGTCGGTCAGGGCGGTCGCCGTCGCCCCGGGCGGGCCTTCGACGGCGATCTGGTTCGGGTCGTACTCGACGGGGCCGCCGTCGGTCGGCTCGGTATCGCTCGCCTTGGTGACCGTCATGACGTCGTCGACCCCGACGGAGGCCACCGTGTCGTCGATGTACTGGTTGATGCCGGTGCCCAGGCCGTTGGTCAGCGACAGCGTGAAGGCGCCGATGAAGATGGCCAGCACGGTCAGGCTGGTCCGCAGCCTCGACCGGAAGGCGTTGCGGAAGGCAGTGGTGACGATGTCGACGACCTTCATGCCGCCACCCCCGCGTGCGAGGCGATCAGGCCGTCGCGGATGTAGACGCTGCGGTCGCACCGGGAGGCGAGGTCCTCGTCGTGCGTGACGACGACCAGGTTGATGCCCTGCTGCCGGTTGAGGTCGAAGAGGATGTCCTCCACGACGGCGCCGGTGGCCGTGTCCAGGTTTCCGGTCGGCTCGTCGGCGAAGATCACGCGCGGCTGGTTGATCAGTGCCCTGGCGATGACTACGCGCTGCTTCTGCCCGCCGGACAGGTCGTTGGCCTTGTTGCCGGCCTTGTCGTCGAGCTCGAGCTGGGCGAGGGCCGCCATCCCGCGGGCGGTGCGCTCGCGCCGCGAGACCCCGGCGATCTTCAGCGGGAGCGTCACGTTGTCCAGGACGCTGGCCTGGGCATTGAGGAAGAACTGCTGGAAGACGAACCCGAAGGCGCTGTTCCGGGTCTGGTTGAGCTGCTTGGCGGAGAGCCGGGACGTGTCGGTGCCGTCCAGGGTGATGGTCCCCGACGTCGGCCGGTCGAGCAGGGCGAGCAGGTGCATCAAGGTCGACTTGCCCGAGCCGCTCTTGCCGATGATCGCGATGGACTCGCCCTGGGCGATGTCCAGGTCCATGCCCTTGAGCGCCTCGAAGGCGCTCGGGCCGGACCCGTAGGTCTTGTGCAGGTTGCTGACGGAAAGCAGTGGGGATGCCACGTCGGCCGCCTCTCTCGTGTTGCCGGAGATGTTGACTTGACCAACTCTCGTCCTCCGACGGCGCGCGCGAATCGTCCCAGCGATGACTCTTGTGTACCGCGCTGGTAGTACGGCGGGATACTGCCCGGGCGGGACGCGCGGGCGTTTCGCGTGCGGGATGCTTGGCACGGCGCCGCGAGCAAGGGGGACGAGATGCCACGAAGCAGCGAGGTGTGGTTCGGCCCCGTGCGCCGGCCCCCGGCGTGGGTCGGCCACGTCGTCGCATCCGCCGCGGTGGTGGGCGCCGGCCCGCTCCCGGTCAGCGAGGGGACGGACCCGGAGTGGCGGGGCGACGTCGTCGCCGTGACGCTCGTCGCGGCCGCGCTGCTCCTGCTGCGCCGCCGGCTGCCCGTCAGCACGGTCGCGGCGATGGTGGGCCTGGTCTGGCTGAGCGTGCCGCTCGGGCTGTTCAACCCGGGGGTCGTGCTGGCGGCGGCGATCGCCGCGTTCACCGCGAGCCGCCTCCTGACCCGCCGGCGAGGCCTGTGGGTTGTCCTCCCCGCCGCCGTGCTCGTGGGTGCCGCAGGAGGCGTCGCCGTCGGCCGCGGCCTCATGCAGTTCGTGCTGCTCATCCTGCTCTTCGGCGCGCTGGGCGACCTGTTCCGGGTCCAGGGCGAGAAGTTCCAGGCGATCACCGAACGCGCCGAGCGCGCCGAGGCCACGCGGGAGGCCCTGGCCCACCAGCGCGTGGCGGAGGACCGGCTCGCGATCGCCCGCGACCTGCACGACGCCGTCGCGCACCAGATCGCCGTCATCAACCTGCACGCGGGGGTGGCGACCTCAGCGCTGCGCGAGCGGCCGGACGACGCAGCGCACTCGCTGGCCGTGATCCGCGGCGCCTCCCGGACCGTGCTCGCGCAGATCGGCGACCTGCTGGCCACGCTGCGTGACCCCGGCTCGTCGGGTACCGGGCCCGTCAGTCTGGCCCAGCTCGACGACATCCTGCGGGAGTTCCGCGGGCACGGCCTCGACGTGACGGTCCGCCGGCTCGGCGAGGCGCGCGAGCTGCCCGCGGCCGTCGACGTCGTCGCACTGCGCGTCATCCAGGAGGCGCTCACCAACGCACACAAGCACGGTACCGAGCACCGCGCGCACGTCGTCGTCCAGTACGTGCTGGGCAGGCTGCACATCACCGTGACCAACCCCATCCCCGCCCAGCCCGCCCCGACGGCGGACGACGCCGGGGCCGGTCACGGCCTCGTCGGGGCACGCGAGCGCGTGGAGTCGGTGCGCGGCACGCTCCGCTACGGCCGGACCGGGCTGAGCTCCTGGCAGCTCGACGTCGACCTGCCGACCGACCCGCGCCGGCCCGACGTCGAGGCGCCCGCCGTCGTCCCGCCCACAGCTGGAGAAAGCTCATGATCTCGGTCCTCATCGCGGACGACCAGGCGCTCATCCGCTCGGCGATCGCCGACCTCATCACGCACAGCGGCGACCTCGCCATCGCCGGTGAGGCCGCCGACGGGCACCAGGCGCTGGCCCTCGCCCGCGAGCGCCGTCCGGACCTGGTCCTGATGGACATCCGTATGCCGGGCATGGACGGCATCGCCGCGACGCGCGAGATCTGTGCGGACCCGGACCTGGCGGCGGTGCGGGTCCTGGTGCTGACGACCTTCGAGGAGGACGAGTACATAGTGGCGGCCCTGCGTGCGGGGGCGAGCGGCTTCATCGGCAAGGGGGCGGAGCGTGAGGAGATCGCGGCCGCGATCCGGGCGGTGCACCGGGGTGATGCGCTCCTGTCGCCCACGGCCACCCGCACGCTGATCGACCGGTACGTGCACTCGGCCCGCCTGCACACCAGTGAGCCGCCGCGCGCGCTGGACGACCTGACGGAGCGTGAGTCGGAGGTGCTCGCGCTGGTTGGCACGGGCCGGTCCAACGGTGACATCGCGGACCTGCTGGCCATCTCGCCGCACACCGCGAAGACGCACGTCAACCGCATCATGACGAAGCTGAACGCCCACGACCGCGCGCAGCTCGTCATAGCGGCCTACGAGAACGGCCTGGTCCACCCGGGCGGCCGCTAGCTCTTCTTGGTTGCCGCTACTCCCAGACGGCGATGCTGCGGCGCACCGGCACGGTGCCGTCGTCCGCGGCGAAGAGCTCGGGCGAGCGCCGGCGGGTCTTCTCGATGTCGTCGAAGACGGCGCGCAGGTGGCCCCGCAGGCAGTCGCGCGCACCGGAGATGTCGCCGGCCACCACCGCGTCGAGGATCGCGTGGTGCTCGTCGATGAAGCGGTCCATGCCGTTCGTCTCGTGCAGGCCGAGGCGGCGCGCCCGGTCCAGGTGCCCCTTTGCGGCGACGACGGTCGACCAGGCCCGGCCGTGCCCGCTGAGACGCAGCAGCCCGTGGTGGAAGGCCTCGTCGAGCCCGAAGAACGTCTCGAGGTCGAGGCCGGGTGCCCGCTGCTGTTCCAGGTTGGTCCGGAGCTCGGCGAGCAGGTCGGGGTCGAGGGTCGCCGGGATGTCGTCGAACGCGGCCAGCTCGACGGCCTCGCGGAGGAACTGCGCGTCCGCGACGCGCGCGGCGTCGACCCGGGACACGAAGGACCCGACCTTGGGGAACACCCGGACCAGGCCCTCCTCCCCCAGCAGGATCAGGCTCTCGCGCACCGGCGTGCGGCTGACCCCGAGGGATGCGGCGAGCTCGTTCTCCGACAGGGAGGCGCCCGGCGGCAGCTCGAGGGTCAGCACCTTGCGGCGCAGCGTCTCGTAGACGACGCGTCGGTTGGACCGGTTCGAGACTTGCCCCATGCGAAGGAGTCTCCCACACCAGGGCGGTTGACACGTCCTTGTCGACGCTGCTTACATACAAGCGCTGCCACACATCGGCCGTCGGGCCGTCGGACAACGACGTCAGTCAAGAAGGCAAGGAGCACCTCCCATGGCGGACACCGCTATGACACCACCGGAACACGCAGTCGCCCGGTCGACCAAGGACCTCACCAAGGCGGCCGTCTCCGGCTGGCTCGGTACCGCCATGGAGTTCATGGACTTCCAGCTGTACTCCCTGGCGGCCGCTATCGTCTTCAACGAGATCTTCTTCCCCGGCGTCAGCCCGGCGATCGCCCTCATCGCCGCGATGGCCACCTACGGCGTCGGGTACGTGGCGCGGCTCGCGGGCGCCGTCTACTTCGGCCGGATGGGCGACCGGATCGGACGACGCCGGGTGCTGTTCCTGACCATCGCGCTGATGGGTGTGTCGACGACGCTGATCGGCGTCCTGCCGACGTACCAGATGATCGGGATCACCGCGCCGATCCTGCTGGTGGTGCTGCGCCTGGTCCAGGGCTTCGGCGCCGGGGCGGAGATCGCGGGCGCCACGGTGATGCTTGCGGAGTACGCGCCCGTCAAGCGGCGCGGCCTGGTCTCCTCGCTGGTCTCGCTCGGCACCAACTCCGGGACCCTGGCGGCGTCGGCCCTGTGGGCGCTGCTGCTGGTCGTGCTCAGCGAGGAGCAGCTCCTGGCCTGGGGCTGGCGCGTGCCGTTCCTGCTCAGCTTCGTCCTGATGATCTTCGCCGTCTGGATTCGCCGGAACGTCAAGGAGAGCCCGGTCTTCGAGGCCCGGGCCGACGTCGTGGACGGCGTCGCCCTCACCCGCGCCGAGGTCAACGCGGCGGACACCGAGCCGGTGCTCCAGGCCGCGCTCCAGCAGCGCAAGGGCAAGGCGTTCTTCCTGGCGCTCGCCCTGCGGTTCGGCCAGGCCGGCAACTCCGGGCTGGTGCAGACCTTCCTGGTCGGCTACATCGCCACCAGCCTGGCCATGGACCGGGCCCTGCCCACCGAGGCGATCATGTGGGGCTCCATCGTGGGCTTCGTGACCGTGCCCGTGGTCGGCATGCTGGGTGACCGCTTCGGCCGGCGCTCGATGTACACCGCGCTGTCCCTGCTCACCATCGCTTTCGCGTTCCCGATGTTGCTGATGATCACCAGCGGCAGCACGGCGGCGCTCCTGTTCGGCATGATCGCCGGCCTGAACCTCGGCGTCCTGGGCCTGTTCGCCCTGGAGAGCGTGACGATGGCCGAGCTGTTCGGCGCCCGGACCCGGTTCACCCAGCTGGCCCTCTCCAAGGAGATCGGCGGCATCCTTGCCACCGCGATCGGGCCGGTCGTCGCCGCGTCCCTCACCGCCGCCACCGGCAGCTGGTGGCCGATCGCCGCGATGCTCGTCGTCTACTCGACCATCACCCTGGTGGCCGCCCGCCTCGCCCCCGAGACCCGGGGCCGCGACCTCGTCCAGCTCGAGGACGCCGCATGAGGGCGGTAGTCGTGCACGGCGCCGGCGACCTCCGGGTCGAAGAGCGCCCGGACCCCGTGGCCGGGCCCGGCGAGGTAGTCGTGGCCATGGAATGGGGCGGCATCTGCGGGTCGGACGTGTCCTACTGGAAGCACGGCGCCTCCGGCACCGCCCTCCTGCGCGACCCGCTGGTCCTCGGCCACGAGGTTGCCGGGCGGGTGGTCGCGAGCGGGCCGGGTGTCCACGGCTGGGATCCAGGGCTGCCCGTCACCGTGCACCCGGCGCAGGCCGCTGCCGGATCCGTCCTGCCGCCGCGGCTGGCCGGACGGACGAACCTCCACTCGCAGGTCCGGTACTTCGGGTCGGCGGCCTTCCATCCGCACACCGACGGCGGGTTCAGCGAGCTGCGGGCCGTCCCTGCCGAACAGCTACGGACGCTTCCGGACGGCGTCAGCATCGAGCACGGGGCCCTCGCCGAGCCGCTGGCCGTGGCGATGCACGCGGTCAACCGCGCGGGCGACGTCCGCGGCCGCGACGTCGTCGTCAACGGCGCCGGACCGATCGGCTGCCTCGTCGTCGCCGCCGCGAAGTTCCGCGGCGCCGCGTCGGTCACCGCCGCCGACGTCTCCGCCGGCTCCCTGGCCGTGGCCAAGGAGCTGGGCGCCGACCGGGTGCTCGACGTCGGCGACGGCGACCGGCTGCCCGACGACTGCGAGCTGGTGTTCGAGGCTTCCGGGGCCCCTGCGGCCCTCGGCGGCGTGCTGCGGGCCACCGCCCGTGGCGGAACCCTCGTCCAGGTCGGCAACCTCCCCGGCTCCGCCGCTCCCGCGATCCTCGGCGACCTCGTGACCCGCGAGATCACCTGGATCGGCGCCTACCGGTTCGTCGAGGAGATCAGCGACGCCCTCGACGCCCTGCGCGACGGGCTGGACGTGTCCGGCGTGATCACCCACCGCTTCGGCATCGAGCAGGCGGGCGAGGCGCTCGCCGCGGCGGCGGGACCGGGGAGCAGCAAGGTGATGATCCGGCTCTCGGAGGGCTGAGCGGACCGAGCCCGCCACGCCTGATGAGCCCAGCGGCCGTCGGGGCCGCTGTGGCATCGTGTCCGTGGACGCCGAGGCCCGAAAGGGGACGATCAATGCGTAGTACAGATCTGCTGGTGGACGCGTTCGGCCGGATCCAGGAGACGGTGCACCGGTCGGTCAGGGGGTTGTCCGCGGACGAGCTCGCGTTCCGCGTCGACGACGATGCCAACTCGATCGCCTGGCTCGTCTGGCACCTGACCCGGGTCCAGGACGACCACATCGCCGACGCCGCGGGCACCAGCCAGGTCTGGTCCGACAACGGCTGGGACCGCAGGTTCGGCCTGCCGTTCCCGGCGGAGGAGACGGGCTACGGGCACGACGCCGACGAGGTCGCCGCCGTCCGTGTAGCGTCCGCCGACCTGCTCACGGGGTATCACGACGCCGTGCACGACCAGACCGTGCGGTACCTGGCCCGCCTGTCCGACGACGATCTCACGCGGGTCGTCGACGAGTCGTGGAACCCGCCGGTCACGCTCGGCGTCCGGCTGATCAGCATCGTCAACGACGACATGCAGCACGCCGGCCAGGCGTCGTACGTCCGGGGCATCGCGCTGCGCAGGCGCTGAGCGCCACGCGGGCCTCGCCTACGAACGACCCGCCGGCACTACGGCGCAGGGAGCGTCGCTGACCGATTGATCGTGCGTTGACGCACATCGTGCGACTCGTCGCGCGCGCCCCCGATCTCGGTGGAATTATCGCCGTTCGGGAGGGGGCAGACCGGTATGACTGCCGCAAGTGAGTCACGGTTCGATGACTGGGTAGTGCACCGCCCGAACGTCGTGCGTTCCGTCGCAGCACGCGTACCCGGCATCGACGCCGAAGAAGCCGCCAGCCGCGCCCTGGAGAAGATGGTCCGCCTCGTCTCGACCGGCACGACCATCGAGGACCCCGCCCCGTACTGGCGGCGCGCAGCGGTCAACGAGGCGATCTCGATGACCCGGGAGGCCGGGCGCACCCGCCCCGTCGAGGACGACACCCTCGACGGCCTCACACCCCCCATAGCCGGCGCCGAGCTCGACGCCGAACGCCAGGCCGACGTCACCATGCTCCGCACCGCCCTGTGCGATCTGGCCGACGAAGACCGCAAGATCCTCCTCGACCGCCACGTCCACGACAAGGCCGTCACCGACATCGCCACCCGCCTCGGCGTCCGACCCCACGCCGTGACCATGCGACTACGCCGCGCCGAAGAACGCCTCGCCGGCGCCTTCGCCGCCGCCCACGCCCAAGGCGTCAACCAACCCGAATGCCGCACCACCCGCGCCGCCATGCACGACTACCTCAAAGGCCGCCTCCTACCCCGCCGTCGAGGCCGGGTCGAGGCGCACATGGACGCCTGCGGCGAGTGCACCCGCGCCTTCATCGACGTCCGCGAAGTCTCCTGGATGCTCCGCGACCTGGGCCAGCACCTCGTTGCGGGTGCCGTGGCCACGGGCGCACTGGGTGCAGGCGTGGCGGCCGGCGCCGCCGGGGCGGGTGCGGGTGCGGCCGGCGCGGGCTCGCCGAAGCCTTCGTTCGGCAAGAAGGAGGCGGCCATAGCGGCGGCCGTGCTCGCCGCGCTCGGCATCGGCGGCGGCGCGGCGGCCCTGATCGCGAACCAGCCCGACGATCCCCCCGCTGCCGAATCCGTCACCAATCCCGGGGCAGGCGGCGGCGGTGACGCGGGCGCAGGCGACGGTGCAGGCGACAGCGCCAGTGGCACCGACGGCGAGGGCGGGAACGGCAGCAACGTCGGCGAGGTACCGAGCACCGGCGACGGCGCGAACCCAGGTCTCGGTGATGCGCTGACGAATTGGTTCGCCGAGCTCGGTATCCCGGGGGGCACGTCCGAGGAGGACGGCGGGTCCGACACAGCGCCCGGAGCCGGCCCGTCCGACGGCGCCGCAGGCGACCAGTCCGGCACCGAAGGCACCGACGGCGGCGAACGGCGGCGGCAACGGTGGCGGCAACGCCACCAACGGCGAGGACGCCGGTAGCGAGGGCTCCACCACCGCCGACGCCGCGAGGCCGGGCATCGGCGCCGAGCTGACGAGCTGGTTCGCCAGGCTCGGCGTCGCGGGCATACCCGCCTTCCTGCTGATCGTCTTCATCCTGTGGCTCTGGGAGCGGTGGACCCGCAGCGCCGACTGAGCGGCGCCTGCCGCCCGCGGACGGGCTGAAGGCGACACCCTGCCGACCGGCTCGTCCGGCCATGGCCGCGGGCGCGCGGCGCTCTTTCGGTGGATGCCGGGTGGGCTGAACTGAGTTCGGCTACCGACCGCGTTTGCGGGCTGTGCTGAATAGTTCAGCCTGGGTGAACTGGGTCGGGCCAGGCCGAACGTTCTTCAGCAGACCTGGCGCCCACACCACGAAGCGGCTTCACCACCCGGCCAACCGTGCGCGGCTCCGGCACAGCGTGCGACGGCAGCAACACCTACCAGGCAATCGTGCGAGACAGTAAGGGGACATGATGCGCATCGACCTGACCGGCAGAACCGCGCTGGTAACCGGCTCGACCCAGGGCATCGGCCGAGCGATAGCCGCGACGGGCGCCGTCGACATCCTGGTCAACAACCTGGGCATCTTCGGCAGCGTGCCGCCGCTCGAGATCGACGACGACGAGTGGCGTCGGTACTTCGAGGTCAACGTGCTCTCCGCCGTGCGCCTGATCCGCTCCACGCTGCCCGGCATGACGACGCGCAGCTGGGGCCGTGTGCTCAACATCGCGACGGGCCCGACCCACACCGGCGGTGTCGAGCAGTTCGTCTACGAGCTCGTCGACCCGGCCCTGCCCTGGGACCAGGCACAACGCGAGTTCATGAAGCTGCACCGCCCGCAGTCGCTGCTCCAGCGGCTCATCGAGCCGGAGGAGATCGCGAACATGGTCGCCTACCTCAGCTCTCCGCTCGCCTCGGCGACGACGGGCGCCGCCGTGCGCGTCGACGGCGGCTACGTGGACTCGATCATCCCGTGAGCCGGCACGACCCCGCTTGGTTGTGGGCGTGATCTTTGCGCCTAAAACGGGCACGTAGTCGCAACGATCGCGCCCACAACCAAGTCAGGCCTCCAGGGTGTGGGTGAACAGGCCGCTGTAGGCGTTCAGGGCAGGCTGGCCGCCCAGGTGGGCGTAGAGGACGGTGGAGTGCTCGGGGATCTCGCCGCTGGTGACGAGGTCGATCAGGCCGGCCATCGACTTGCCCTCGTAGACGGGGTCGATGATGACGCCCTCGAGCCGGCCGGTGAGCCGGATCGCGTCGAGAGTCGACTCGACCGGGATCCCGTACCGGTCCCCGGCCCATCCGGGCAGCACCGTGATCTCGTCGTCGCGCAGCGGCCGCCCGACGCCGATGAGCTCCGCGGTGGCGCGCGCGATCCGGGCGACCTGGTCGCGGGTCTCCTCGAGCTTCGCGCTGGCATCGATCCCGATCACCCGGCGCGGCGGGCCGCCCGCCTCTTCGAGCGCGGCGAACCCGGCGATCATGCCCGCGTGGGTCGAGCCCGTTACCGCGCAGACGACGATGGTGTCGAAGAAGACGCCCAGCTCGCGTTCCTGCTGCTCCACCTCGTACGCCCAGCGCGCGAACCCGAGGCCGCCGAGCCGGTGGTCGGAGGCGCCCGCCGGGATCGGGTAGGGCGTACCGCCCCGCTCCCTCACCTCGTCGATCGCGCGGGTCCAGGAGTCCTTGAACCCGATGCCGAAGCCGGCCGGGTCCAGCCGGACCTCCGCCCCCATGATCCGGCTGAGCATGATGTTGCCGACACGGTCGGCGAGGGGGTCGGGCCAGTCGACCCAGTTCTCCTGCACCAGCACCGCCTTGAGGCCCAGCGAAGCGGCCACCGCGGCGACCTGACGCGTGTGGTTGGACTGGTACCCGCCGATCGACACCAGCGTGTCCGCGCCCTGCGCGAGCGCGTCCGGGACGATGTACTCCAGCTTGCGGGTCTTGTTGCCGCCGTAGGCGAGGCCCGAGTTGCAGTCCTCCCGCTTCGCCCAGACCGACGCGCCTCCGAGGTGAGCGCTCAGCCGCGGCAGCGGATGGACCGGGCTCGGTCCGAAGGTCAGCTGGTGGCGGGGGAAGTCGGACAGCGCCATGGTTGCTCCTCGTCGGTGGGCAGGGTTGTGCCAGGTGCACACATCATCGCCGGTCGCGGTGCGCGATAGCCTGACCAGATCACCACCGCCCCCACGCCCCGTCCCAAGACCGCGGGCCAGCTGTTGACCCTCGCGGTCGGAGACCTGGTGCGTCAGATCCAGGACGGCGTCCCGGCAGCGCTGGCCGACGAGCCCGACGCGGTGCACGGGCTGCGCACCTCGGTGCGTCGACTGCGCAACGTCCTCGCCGCGTTCCGCAGGTACCTCGACAGGGACGCGGCCGCCGAGCTCCGCTCCCGGCTCAAGGAGTGGGGCGACGTGCTGGGGCAGGCGCGCGACCTGGAGGTCCGTGCCGAGCAGGCCGCTGCGGCCGCGGACGCCGTCGGCCTCGACGATGGGGCCCGCTCCGCGCTGGTCGACCCGCTGCGGGCAGCCCGGGCGCACGCCCACGCCGACGCGGTCCGCTGGACCCGGTCGGGCCGGAGCCGCGATCTGGCCCGGCTGCTGGCCGATTGGGCCGCCGCGCCCCGGCTCGGCGAACGAGCATCGCGGCCGGCAAAGAAGGCGGCACGCCGGGCCGTGCGCCGTCAGACCCGCCGCACGCTCGACGCCGCCCGACGGCTCGGGGATCCCGAGGCCGCTCACGAGCTGCGCAAGGCGGCGCGCCGGCTGCGGCACACCTGCGATGCGATCACCCAAACGCCCGTCGGGCTGCTCGGCAGCAGGACCAAGGACCTCGGCTCGGCCGGCCACCGGATCCAGTCCGTGCTCGGCGACCACCGCGACGCCCTGCTGCTGGCCGACCACGTCCGCGAGCACGCCCGCGACCACGCAGACGGCTCCCAGGCGTACGACGCCGTCGTCGACCTCTCCCAGGAGCACGCGCTGACCGCCCTGGCCGAGCTGCCGGCCGCGCTCGGCGAGCTGGAGGCCTGCGCGCGCTGAGCGGGCTGGAAGCGTGCGCGGGCTGGATACACCCGGAGAGTCGCTCCCGAACGGCCGCAGCGCCATGCGCGATGCAGACCCACTGGCCGGCGAGGTCGCCGCTGCCACCGTCTTCACTGACGGGTTCAGCCCTGATGAGTCGGCCGCGCACATCGTGCGGCTTCGCGACAGTCTGCTGGCGGAGAGAGCCGCGTAAGGCGAAGCAGTCCTGGGCGCAGGTCAGGGGTCGGTCACGGCCGCGGCGAGCCGCTCCGCGAGCGCCACCACCGCTGCCCGCAGCTCGGGCCCCTCCTCCACCCGGAAGGGGAAGGGCACGGTCGCCAGCCATTCCCCCGCGTACATCGCCGGGTTCCGTGTGGTGCCGACCAGCACGCACCCCTCGCCCGACGCTTCGAGCCGGCCCATCTGCGCCCCGATCCAGGGCGCGACGTCGGCGAGCGGGGCGTCGAACACGACGCGCGTGGCGAACTGCCATCCGGTGCCGAGGTGCTCTTCGAGCGCGGTCACGGGATCGAGGTCGGCGGGCGGTTCGAATCCATGATTCGTGTGCTCGACGGCGAGGACCCGGTCGACGCGGTAGGTGCGGACCGCGTCGGCGCGGTGGGAGTGGCACAGGAGGTACCAGCGCCCGTACCGGACGACGACGGCCCAGGGGTCCACCTCGGCGACCCACTCGCTGCCGGACTCACCCCGGTAGGTGACCTGCACGCGCCGTCGGGCGGCGATCGCCGCGACGAGCTCGCTGGTGATGGCGGTGTCCGGGCGGGCGGCGTACCGGTCGGGGGCGGCGGACGCATGCTCGCGCAGCGTGGCCGCCTGCCTGCCGACGTCCTCGGGCAGCGCCCGGATGACCTTGCCGAGGGCGGTGCTCACGAGGTCGTCGGCGTCCGGGTGACCGTCGAGCACCGCCATGACCAGGCCCAGCGCCTCGGTCTGCGTGAAGGTGACCGGTGGGAGCCGCGTCCCGCGCCCGAGGCGGTAGCCCCCGTGCGGGCCGCGCGTCGACGAGACGGGGATCCCCGACTCGCGGAGGATCTCGACGTACCGCCGGGCGGCCCGCTCCGTGACACCGAGCCGCTGGGCGAGGTCGTCCGCCGTCGTGCCCGGACGGGTCTGCAGGATCTCCAGCGCGCGGAGCGCGCGAGCGGTGGGACTGGTCTCGGACGGCACACCAGCAGGCTATGCGGTCGCGGTCACCGCACCACTTCGAAGACCTGCTTCTGGACGCCGTTCTTGTACGCCTCGTGCTCGACCAGCCGGAGCCTCTGAGCGGCCTTGTCGGTGTCGCTGAACAGCGGCTTGCCCTGGCCCAGGATCACCGGGAAGACGAGCAGGTGGTACGCGTCGACGAGCCCGGCGTCCGCGAGCGCCCGGGTGAGGCTCACGCTGCCGTGCACCTGGATCTCGGCGCCGTCGGTCTCCTTGAGCTTCGCGACGTCGTCCAGCGAGCGCAGGATGGTGGTCTCGCCCCAGTTGTCGGTCAGGTCGTTCTCGGTGAGCGTGGTGGAGACGACGTACTTGGGCAGGGTGTTGTACCGCACGAACTCGTCCATCTTCGGCCAGACGGGTGCGAACATCTGGTAGCTGGTGCGGCCGAGCAGGACCGCGCCGGCCTCCTCCTGTTCGCGGCCCTTGAGCTCATAGACCTCCGGCAGGGTGTCGACCGTCTTGAAGGTCCAGGCCGTGTCGTGCAGCTCGGGGTCGCCGCCGGTCGGGTCGACCTTGCCGTCGAGCGAGACGAAGTGCGTAGCGACGATGGTGCGCATGCGAGGTTCTCCTTGTCGTGGTGGCCGCGTGGTGCGGCCTGCTACAGGGACAGACGAGAGGTTCGCACAAAACTCATCGGCACCCCAGGAACTGATCCGGAAGCGGAACGTCCGGAACTGGTCCTAGCGTGGGACTCACCGGCGACACGCCGGCTCACCAAGGGATCAGCACGAGATCAGCACGGGAGAAGAGAATCATGGACATCCTGCTCATCGGAGGCCTCTGGCTCGACGGTTCGGCCTGGGACGACGTCGTACCCGAGCTCGGGGCGCTCGGCCACCACCCCGTGCCGATCGCGCTCCCCGGCCAGGGCGACGGGTCGGCGTCGGCCACGCTCGACGACCAGGTCGCCGCAGTGCTCGCGGCCGTGGACGCGGCGTCCGGGAAACCCCTGGTCGTGGGGCACTCCGCCGCCTGCTCCCTGGCCTGGCTCGCCATCGACGCGCGCCCCGAGCAGGTGGCCGGGGTCGCCCTGATCGGCGGCTTCCCCTGGGGCGACGGCAAGCTCTACGCCGACCTGTTCGAGATCACGGACGGCGTCATGCCGTTCCCCGGCTGGGAGCCGTTCGAGGGCCCGGACTCCGCCGACCTCTCCGAGGCGGCTCGAAGCACGTTCGCCGACATGGCCGTCCCCGTCCCCGAAGGGGTCGCCCGGGGCGTGGTGCACCTGACCGACGAGCGCCGGTTCGACGTCCCCGTCGTCGTCGTGTGCCCCGAGTTCACGCCCGCCCAGGCCAAGGAGTGGATCGACGCCGGCGACGTGCCCGAGCTCGCCAGGGCCAAGCACGTCGACCTCGTCGACCTCGACTCGGGCCACTGGCCGATGTTCAGCCGGCCGGCCGAGCTCGCCGGGGTGCTGGCACGGGCGGCGGGAGCGTCTAGGTGAAGGCCCGGACGATCGCGATCACCGTGTCGGTGGTGCGGTCGAGGTGGCTGCGTCCGTCGGGCAGCTTCGCCTGCGGGCTGATGTAGCTCAGCGGCCCGACGTGGGTGGCCGGCTCGAGCCGGTGCGCGGTGACCTTTCCCTCGCGGACGGCGCGGTTCCACGCGCTGCGCCGGAACAGCCGCCAGCGTTCCGGGAAGATCCAGGCGCTCACCCGCTCGATCCGGTCGCCCGCGCTGGTGAGCACGTGCACGTGCTCCACGTGGGTGAGGTCGTTAGCGCCGTTGTGGAACCCGCCGATGTTGATCAGCAGCAGCGGGGCGCGCAGCTCGGCGTGCAGCTCCTCGGCCGCGCCGGTCGCGACCTGCGCACCCCCGCTGTAGCTGAGGAGCACCACGGGGATGCCGCTGTCGGGCTGGTACCCGGCCTGCCGTAGCTGATCGGCGATCTGGGCGCCCACTGCACGGTTGTAGAGCGGGCGGTAGCGGCCGTCGGCCGCGACGAAGGTCTGCATCGCGTTGTGCAGGAACAGCAGCAGCCCGACGTGATTTCGCAGCCACTCCCACACGGGCCGGTCGACGAGCGGCGCGGCCACCGGCGAGTAGGGCTGCACCTGCCCCAGGACGCGCAGCTCGGGCGCCCCGTCGAGCACGGCCTTCACGAGCTGGCCGCCGTCGCGGGTATCCGTGAAGCGACGCTTCCCGATGCCGTCCAGGTAGACCAGGTAGGCGTCCGGCGGGCGGTCCGGGTCGGCGCCACGGGCATACGGCATACCCTGCGGGAGCTCGGGCGTCGGTCGGCGCCAGCCGGCCGTGTAGACCATGACCTCATAGCGCGCGAGCAGCCCCTCGGCGAGCAGGATCGGTCCCAGCACCAGGACGAGCAGCAGGAGCACGCTCATGCCGGCACCTCCAGCGCCATCGTGGACGTGATCCGCGCGACCAGGCGCCGGAGCAGGTCGACGACGGCGGCCAGCCCGAGCCCCGCGCCGGCCACGCAGGCCGCGGCCTGCCACCAGGCCAGGCCCGTCGCCGTGGCGAGCGGGTCGACCAGGCTCAGCCCGACCCCGACGATGAGCAGCCCGTGCAGCAGGGGCCCGATCAGCGGGAACGCGAGGACGGCGGTCAGGATCAGCGGGGCGACGAGCGCGGGCGTCCAGGTCAGCGCGGTGCCCGGAACGGGTCCGGCCACCAGCACGGCGAGGGCCGACCCCGTCAGGGGCCAGAGGGCGAAGATGGCGCACTCGACCACGGCGCCGGTCAGGAGCATCCCGAAGACGATGGGCGGCGGAACCCGGGTCGGCGACACTGCGGCGCGGCGGGCGAGCAAGGGCAGGATGCGGCCGGCGGACTCGGACAGCCCGGCGAGCAGCAGCAGGGTGATAACCGCGGGCGACACCGGTCAGCGCCACCATCGCGACGCTCGCGGCGCCGTCTCGCCGATCCGGTGCAGGTACTGTTCCAGCTCGTCGACGGCGCGCGCGTACCCACCGGCCTCGCGCTGGGCGAGCTGCATGGCGGCCGACGCGACCTGGAACCGCGGCTCGTCCAGCAGGCGCCGGGCCTGAGCACGGACCGACTCCTCGGTGACGTCCTCGGTACGCATCGACAGTCCGGCGCCGAGCTCGACGACGCGTCCGGCCACCAGCGGCTGGTCGGCACCCTGCGGAACCACCAGCATGGGGACCCCCGCGTACATCGCCTCGTTGACGCTGTTCATCCCGCCGTGGGTGACGAACAGCGCGGCGCGAGCAAGGACCTCGGTCTGGGGCACGAAGCGGTGCGCGAGCACGTTGTCCGGCAGCGGCCCCAGCGCGGCGGGATCAGTGTGTCCCGTGGAGATGATCGTCGTACCGCCCAGCGGCGCGAGCGCCGAGGCAAAAGTGCGCAGCAGGCTCGGGTCGGCGTCGAACACCGTACCCAGCGAGACGTACAGGACGGGGTCGCGCAGCAGGTCCCCGGGGAAGGCCGGGTCGGGCAGGCGCGCGCCGAGGCTGGGCCCCACGAACCGGTACGACTCGTCGAGGACCTCCGCGTGCGGCTGGAACACCCGCGAGGTGAAGACCAGGTTGAGGGGCTGCCGGACGTTCGCCAGGTCGAACATCGGCAGGCCGCCCGTCGCGTACCGGCGGGACAGCGTCCACCGGGACCGGACGTAGGACCCGACGTTCCGCGGCCGGGTCGCCGCCTGCGCCAGGAGCGCCCACGACGCGCCGGTGGGGCTCGGCGCGCTCCGGTTGAACGCGAACGTGGTGAACGTCGACGCCGCCTGCACCCGCAGCTCGCGGGCGGCGACCGCACCCCAGGGACAGGCGGCGCCATGGACGATCAGGTCGGGCCCTTCGCGACGCAGGTAGGAGAGCACTGCAGGCAGCAGCCCGACGGCGGCGCCCGCGAGCCCGTCCAGCATCGTGACCGGCATGGGCGGGTCAGGGAGCGGCTGGTCGCCGCCGGGGTAGAGAAACACGGTAACGCCGGTCGCCTCGATCTCCTTCGAGAACGCGGGCGACGTGTGATAGGTGACCCGGTGGCCGCGCCGGACCAGCTCGGCGACGACCGGCAGGGTCGGGTTGACGTGCCCGTGCAGCGGGATGTTGAGGAACGCGATCGTGCTCATGGTCCACCCTCTTCGCGATCACCGAACGGTCGGTTTCGCTAGGTAGACCGGGCGAAGGGTGGATCTGTGACACGTCCCGGGGCTACGGCTGGGGAGGCGTGGGTCGCAGCGAGGTGACAGGCAGCTCGCCCCGCAGCATGCGCCCTCCGTCGTTCGTCAGGCGCAGGTAGTAGTCCGACGAACAGGCCGTCCCGTCCTCGTCGAGCGCCCAGATGCCCGAGCCCGCCGGCACGTCCCCGGCCGTCGCGGCGGTCTTGGCGATCTGGTTGCCCTCGTTGTACTCGTCGAACATCGAGATGTAGGCGCTCGCCACCCCCGCCCGCGCGTGGTTGTAGAACTGCCGCCACATGAAGTCGCCGTGCGCGCGATGCCGCTCCTGCAGGTCACCGGGCAGCACACACGGCTGGTAGTCGATGCCCAGGCGGTTGCACTCCGCCAGGTCCGGGACGGTCGCGACCTGGTAGAACTGGTCGGCGCCGCCGACGTTGCTGATCCGGCCGACGAGCCACGGCGAGATCATGTGGAACGAGCGGTACACGTCCGCGAAGCCCTGCCGGGAGTCCTCACCCAGGGTGCGCCACCACGTGGGCACACCACCCATGACGTAGACGCCCTGGCCCTTGAACCAGTCGATGACCTCCTGGCACTCCTGCGGGGTGAACGGACGCTGCGGGTCGTTGAACCCGAAGCCCCAGATCCCCACCACGGGCACGCCGTTCTGCCGTGCGTAGGCGGGCGAGCTGGTGTGGGCCGACATCTTCGTCGCCCAGTCCTGCGTGATCTGCGTCCGCATCGAGAGCCAGTCGCTCACGTCGTACATGATGTAGTACTTCCTGCCGGTCCGCTCCGCGGCGGAGCGCACCCGGTCGGCGACGGCGTCGCGCGTCGGCCCCTCGCCGCCGAACGGGTTGAACCGCTGCAGCGCCGCCGTGAGGATCCCGTTCTCCGCCATCCAGCGAAGGTGGACGTCGACGGTCTGCTGGTCGTACGAGGAGAAGAGGTGAGCAAGGCGTCCGTCGTTCAGTGCGGGAAACCCCGTCCCGAACGTTCTCGCGTACTCGCGGGTGTCGGGCCACGACTTGATCGCGGAGTTCGTGATCGACGGCGGCTGGTCCGCCTGGCGGGCCCAGTGCCACCACAGGTTGATCGGGGCACCGTCGCCCCGGCAGGCGAACCAGCCCTGGTAGCCGGCCGTGATCTTTCCGACGACGTCGCCGGGCGGGCTCACGGCGGCGGCAGCCGCCGTGAGCCCGAATGCGTCATCGCCCGCGGGCCCAGCGGCCGCAGCCGAGGGCGCAGCGGCCGCCGTCGCCGCGACGGCTGCGGAGAGGCTGAGAAAGGACCGTCGCGAGATGGGCATGAGGTTCCCCGTTCGTCGAGGTGGCGCCACGACGTCGTCGTCGTCGCGCTCCGGGTCAGGGCCGCGTCGCACCGTTCGGGACGAGCATTCCGTGACCAGGGACGCCGGCGCATCGGCGAAACTACCTAATTTCCCGAGTCAAGTAATCCCGCCGAGCGCCCCGCGAACGTCACCTCGACCGGGTCACCCGGCGGCGTCCCGCTCGGTCAGGAACTCGTCCAGGCCCGCCAGGTCGTCGGTGTTGATGTGGTCCACCCCAGCGTCGGCCAGCTCGGTCCACACGGCGTCGCGGGCCGGGCCCGCCTGCTCGGGCGTGGCCCAGAACCGGACGCGGTACCCGGCGTCGTGCGCCTGGTCCACGAGCGCGTGCAGGCGCTCGCGCTCGGCGGCGGGCATCGCGCCCTCACCCTGCCAGGTGAAGAGCTTGGTCCAGTTGTCGCTGACCAGCGGCATCAGGCTCGCCGGGAGGCCCGAGCCCAGGTCACCGGACCGCCCGTCGTAGAACGCGTACCGCACGGCCTGCGAGCGCATGGTCTCCAGCGGCCGGTTGCCGCTGATGACCGCGGTCACCGGGCCCGGCCGCACGTGGCCGCGCACCGAACGCTCCAGGATCCGCTTGTGCTCGGCGAGCGCCTCGTGGACCGCGGCGTAGGTGGGCTCGCCGTCGGACTTGATGTCGATCAGGAGCTGGAGGCTGCCGTCCCAGCCGGGATAGACGCTCCCGTCGTTGTCACGCACCAGATCGCGCAGCGGGTCCAGGTACAGGCTCTCCAGGGTGCGGGCCGGGTCCACGTCCGCGAGGTCGTGCGCGACGAGCAGCTCGCCGTCGACCAGCCACACGTCCGCCTCGACACTGGTGAAGCCGCTGGCCAGCGCGTCGTAGAGCGGGCGCTCGTGCTCGTAGTCGTTGTGGGCGTGCGCGGCGTCGTGCGGGTCGCCGAGCGTGGCACCTCCCCCGGGCGGTGCGGCCGACGTCGGTGTGGCCACCCCTGCGAACAGGGTGGCGGCCGCGAGGGCCGCGCCGACAATGGTTCTTCCGCGCATGGTCTTCTCCTTGAACCGTCGAACGAGTCAGCTCATGCAAGCGCCGAGCGCTGACGGGAGGGTGAACACGGGACGACCTGGACCCGACGACGAACGGAATCCGCGGCGGACCGCGTGAGAGCCTGGCCGGACACCGGCGTACTTGACTGTGCCCCAGGGACATGGTTTGCACTCGTACCTGTCGGTGATCCCGCCGGCGGACCGAGAGGAGCGGACTGTGGCCTGGAGCACCCGCCAGCTCGCGGAGATCGCGGGCACCACCGTCAAGGCCGTCCGGCACTATCACGAGGTCGGCCTGCTGGACGAGCCCGCACGCAAGTCGAACGGGTACAAGCAGTACGGGACCGCGCACCTCGTACGCCTGCTGCAGATCAAGCGCCTCGGCGACCTCGGCGTCCCGCTGGCGCAGATCGCCACGATGGGGCACGCCGACAAGGATCCCGACGAGGCCCTCCGCGTGCTCGACTCCGAGCTCGAGGCAACCGTCGAACGGCTCCAACAGGTGCGAGCCGAGCTCGCCGTGATCCTGCACCACCGCGCGCCGGCCGACCTGCCGGCGGGGTTCAGCGCGATCGCGGGCGAGCTGTCGGAACCGGAGAAGTCGATGCTGATGATCTACGCCCAGGTCTACGACGAGCCGACCATGGACGAGCTGCGCCGGCTCATGCACGCCGAGCGACGCACGGATCTGGACGACGACTTCCAGGCGCTCCCGGCCGACGCCGACAAGGCGACCCGGCGGCAGCTCGCCGAGCGCCTCGCGCCGGTGATGCGGGCGCAGCTCGAGACCTACCCCTCGTTCATGGACCCCGAGCCGCACGCGCTCCGGGGCCCCGAGCTGATGCAGTCCACCATCACGCAGGCACTGGTGGAGCTGTACAACCCGGCGCAGCTCGAGGTGCTCTACCGTGCGCACCTCATCGTCCAGGGCAAGACCGACGAGCGGCTCGACGCGACCGAGCCCACCGCGGATCAGGAGATCGGCGGATGACGGTCGTGGCCCTCACGTTTGACGGGCCTGCTCCGTCGTACTGATGAGAGTCCAGGACTTCATCCCATGGAAGGAGACCGCGGAGATGCCTACGCAACACGAGGCCGACGAGATCCGGCGCAAGGTCGACAGGATCGCCGAAGCACTGCACGCCAAGGATCTTGACGGCCTGAGGGAGATCTATGCGGCGGACGTCGTGTCCTTCGACGTCGAGCCGCCGCTGCAGCATGTGGGGCTGGAAGCAAAGCTGAAGAACTGGGCGAACGTGTTCGCCTTCTTCCGCGACGTGCACTACGAGGTCCGCGACCTGACCCTCACCGTCGACGAGAACGTCGCATTCGGGCACGGCTTCGGCCGCCTCAGCGGCACGCTGGAGAACGGAGCGGCAACGAGCGGCATGTGGGTCCGGGTCACCCTCTGCTTCCGCAAGGTCGACGGGGACTGGCTGATCACGCACGACCAGGTGTCGGTGCCGTTCGACCTGCGGAGCGGCAGAGGAGTGGTCGACCTCGAGCCCTGACCGACCCCAGCCGCGTCATCAGGCCACTCGCCCAAGCAGGATCTCGGGGCGAAGCGTTCTTGCGCGACTGTGGATCGACGTGCGACTGTTTGCGTAAACATCGGCATCGGGCCGGCACTGGCCGCCTCGATGCCTCGGACGGCGGCGCAACGACGCGCCCCCAGATCGGAGTCCCCCATGACACGAGCAATCCGGACTGGCGCCCTGGCGGCCGTCGGCCTCCTCGCAGCGGCGGTGGCGGTGGTTCCCGGTCCCGCTGTCGCCGTCCCGTCGGTCGGACCGGCCGGCACCAGCGAGTTCCGCGGGGTCAACTGGGCAGACCCGCGCGACAACTACGCGGACGACGAGGTGGTGCCCTCCGGTCTGAGCACGGAGGACGGCTACCGCACCACCTACAGCAAGGCGTCCGACATCATCCTCGAGTTCCGGCACGAGACGCGCGCCAACACGGTGCGGCTGCCGATCAACCCCTCGAGCGTCGGCACCGAGTGGTGGGACTCGTACCAGGGCGCCGTCGACGCCGCCACGGGGCACGGGTTCAAGGTCATCCTCAGCTACTGGGAGGGGGATGACGCCAAGGACGGCCGGGTCGACGACGTCGCCGACTTCGACGCGATGTGGGACACGGTCGTGGCGGAGTACGGGCAGGACCCGAAGGTGTACTTCGAGCCGATGAACGAGCCGTTCGGCTACTCCCTCGACTCGTGGGTGGACCTGACCGCGGGATGGCTCGACGACCACGACGACGTGCCCCGCGATCGCGTGATCATCTCGGGGACGGGCTACAACGACAACGTCACGGGCGTCGGCGCGGCCGAGGAGCTGGAGGGGACGCTGCTCTCGCTGCACTTCTACGGGTTCTGGGCCAACCACACGACCGAGGAGGAGTGGAAGGCAAACCTGCTCCCGCGCCTCGGCGAGTACGGCTGGCGCACGGTTGTCAGCGAGGCCGGATCGCCGATGACCACGGGCCTCAACTACGGCAACCACGAGGGCGACGTCTACACCTCGTACCTCGGCGCGCTGACGGAGGTCGCAAGGGAGCAGGGCATCGGGATCGTCTACTGGCCCGGCCTGCGCACGGGCGACGCGTACACGCTGACCGAGGTCGTCGGCGACGGCGACCTCGAGGTCACCAACGCCTCGGGGCTGTCCCAGATCCAGTGGGGCTGGGGACTGCTCAAGCACGAGGTCCTGAACGACCTGCCGCCCGCGCCGCCAGGTGCGCCGCTGGTCAGTGTCCACCACAGCGTGTGCGTGGACGTGCCCGGGTTCTCGACGACGCCCGGCACAACGCTCGGCCTGTGGTACTGCAACGGCGGCGGCAACCAGTCGTTCAACTGGACGGCGGACCGGCAGCTCACGGTGTACGGCGACATGTGCGTAGCGCCGAGCGGCGCACTCACTGTCGGTGGCACGCTCGTGATCGCCGACTGCGCGGGCACGCCCGAGCAGCAGTGGGAGCTCAATGCCGACGCGACGATCAGCAGCGTCGCCGATCCGACCCTGTGCTTGGCGACCCCGGCGGACTCCTGGGGGCTCGTGCTCGCAAGCTGCGACGCGGGGGCCACGACCCAGCAATGGACGCGCTCGGCGTAGTGGGGCCTGACGCGGGACCTCCGGCGCAGGCTACTGCGCCAGATCCCCCACCCCGTCGCCACCGATCCACCTGTCCGCCAAGGCCTCCGACCCGCGAGCGAGCAGCGCGACGTCGGCCCCGACGAGCACGAAGGACGCCCCGGCGTCCAGGTAGGCCTGGGCCACGGCCGGGTCGAAGGCGTTGACGCCGACGGGCTTGCCCGCGGTGCGCACGGCCTCGAAGGTCTTGCGCACCGCGGCGGTCACGTCCGGGTGCGTCTGCTGTCCGAGCAGGCCCATGGAGGCGGCCAGGTCGGACGGCCCCACGAACACGCCGTCGACCCCGTCGACCGCCGCGATGGCTGCGGCGTTCTCGACGCCGGTCGCGGACTCGACCTGCACGAACAGCGATACGTACCGGTCGGCGTCCCGCATGTAGCCCTCTACCCGGTTCCAGCGCGCGCCGCGCGCCAGTGCGCTGCCCACGCCGCGCACACCGCGGGGCGGGTAGCGCACGGCCCGCACGACGGCGCGGGCCTGCTCGGCCGTGTCGATCATGGGCACCAGCACGTTCTGCGCGCCCAGGTCGAGCACCTGCTTGAGCAGCACGGCATCGCCCGACGGCGCCCGCACGAGTGGGGTGACCGGGTACGGCGCCACCGCCTGGAGCAGCGCCACCATGCTCTCCAGGCCGATCGGCGAGTGCTCGCCGTCGATCAGCAGCCAGTCCAGGCCGGCGCCCGCGCAGATCTCTGCCACCACCGGGCTGCCGCTGCACACCCACATACCGATCTGGGGCCGGTCCGACCCGGCGATGCGGTCGCGGAACGTGGGCGGGAGGGTCAGACGAATCGGCACGAGACGGTCCCCAGCTCTCGGTAGTCGGCCAGCACGGTATCGCCGGGCTCCACCCACACGGGCCGGGTGAAGGAGCCGGCCAGGACGATCTCGCCGGGCTCCAGCGCGTCGTCGTGCTGGGCGAGCTTGTTCGCGAGCCAGGCGACGCCTGCCGCCGGGTGGCCCAGGACGGCGGCGGCGACGCCGGACTCCTCGATGGCCTCGTTGCGGTACAGCAGCGCCGAGACCCAGCGCAGGTCGGTCTCCCCGATCCGCACGGGGTTGCCGCCGTAGACCATGCCGCCCATCGCCGCGTTGTCGCTGATCGTGTCGACGATGGTGCGCCCGGCCATCTCGATGCGCGACGACAGGATCTCCAGGGCGGGCACCACGTACTCGGTCGCGCGCAGCACGTCGAACACCGTGATGTCCGGCCCCTTGAGGCCCTCGCGCAGCACGAAGGCCAGCTCCACCTCGATCCGCACGTTCGAGAACCGGTCGTGCGGGATTACCGCCCCGTTCTCGAAGACCATATCGGCGAAGATCGCCCCGTAGTCCGGCTCGGTGATGCCCGTGGCGGCCTGCATGACCTTCGAGGTGAGCCCGATCTTGCGGCCCACCGGACGGCGTCCGGCCTCGATGCCGCGGCGGCGCCACGTGTTCTGCACGGCGTAGGAGTCCTCGACCGTCATGCCTGGGTACCGCGCGGTCAGGAGCGGCACCGTGGTGCGCTCGGCCTCGGCGCGGGCCAGCTCGTCGGCGATGGTGGTGATCGTGGCGTCGTCCAGCATGCGCTCCCCCGTCACAGCTGGTGTCCCAGCTTGTACTCGCCCTGCTTCCACGACGGCAGCACATCGGCGTCGGCCCCAGCCTCTGCCCCCGCGCGCGTGGAGTCCTCCGGACGCGTGTAGGAGAACCCGTCAGCGCCGATGGTCACCGCCATCTCCGAGGTGTCCGTCCGGGCGACGACGGGCTGCGGGTTACCGTCGAGGTCCAGGACGAGCGACGCCTCCGTGTACCAGGACGGCACCACCGGGTTGCCCCACCAGTCGCGGCGCTGGTTGTCGTGCACGTCCCAGGTCACCACGGGGTTGTCGGGGTCGCCCGTCCAGTAGTCCTGCGTGTAGATCTCCACACGGTGCCCGTCCGGGTCGCGCAGGTACAGGTAGAAGGCGTTGGACACGCCGTGCCGGCCCGGGCCGCGCTCGATGCGGTCGCTCAGGCGCAGCGCGCCGAGCTTGTCGCAGATGGCGATGATGTTGTGCTTCTCGTGCGTGGCGAACGCCATGTGATGCATGCGCGGGCCGTCGCCGCCCGTCATCGCCGTGTCGTGCACCGTGGGCTTGCGGCGCAGCCACGCGGCGTATGTGGTGCCCTCGGCGTCCTGGATGTCCTCGGTGACGCGGAAGCCGAGGTCCTCCATGTACTTCACGGCGCGCGGCACGTCCGGGGTGACCTGGTTGAAGTGGTCCAGGCGCACCAGGGCGCCCGGGGTGTGCAGCTCGTACCGCCACGCGAGCCGCTCGACGTGCTCGACGTCGTAGAAGAACTCGTAGGGGAAGCCGAGCGGGTCGGTCACCCGCACCGAGTCGCCGACGCCCCTGGTGAAGCCATCGGCGCGACGCTCCACGCGGCAGCCCAGCTCGGTGTAGAACGCGACGGCCCGGTCGAGCTCCCCAGGGCTGCGCACCCGGTAGGAGAAGGCGGCCACCGCCGCCGTCGGCCCCTTGCGCAGCACGAGGTTGTGGTGGATGAACTCCTCGAGGCTGCGCAGGTAGACCGCGTCGTCGTCCTCCTCGGTGACCACCAGGCCCAGTACGTCGACGTAGAAGTTCCGGGAGGCGGCCAGGTCGGTGACGACCAGCTCCATGTACGCGCACCGCAGGATGTCCGGCGGCGGCGCCAGGGGCGTGGGGATCGGGTTGCTGGCGGCGATCGGCGCGTCGCGGGTCACGACGGGCTCGGTCATGTCGGTCATCGTCAGGCTCCCTTGCCGAACGTCGGGTTGTGCGCCGCACCGAGCGTGATGTGCACGGCCTGCTGGTCGGTGTAGAAGTCGATCGAGCGGTAGCCGCCCTCGTGCCCGAGGCCGGAGGCCTTGACCCCGCCGAACGGCGTGCGCAGGTCGCGCACGTTGTTCGAGTTGAGCCAGACCATGCCCGCCTCGATCGCCTGCGCGAAGTTGTGCGCGCGCTTGAGGTCGTTGGTCCAGATGTAGGCGGCCAGCCCGTACTTCACGCCGTTGGCCAGGGCGAGGGCCTCCTCCTCGGTGTCGAACGGCGTGATCGCCACGACCGGTCCGAAGATCTCCTCCTGGAAGATCCGGGCCGACGGCGGCACGTCAGCGAAGACGGTCGGCGCCACGTAGTTGCCGGTGTCGAAGCCCGCCGGTCGCCCGCCGCCCGCTACGAGCCGGCCCTCCGTCTTGCCGATCTCGACGTAGCTCATGACCTTCGCGTAGTGCTCGGGGTGCACGAGCGCGCCGACCTCGGTCCTCGGGTCCTGCGGGTCGCCCACGACCACCCGCTCGGCCTGCTCGGCGTACCGCTCGACGAACTCGTCGTAGACCGAGCGCTCGACGAGGATGCGGCTGCCGGCCGTGCAGCGCTCGCCGTTGAGCGAAAAGACGCCGAAGATCGTCGCGTCGATCGCGGCGTCCAGGTCGGCGTCGGCGAAGACGACGGCCGGGGACTTGCCGCCCAGCTCCATCGACAGGCCCTTGAGGTACGGCGCGGCGTTGGCGAAGATGAGCTGCCCGGTGCTGCTCTCGCCCGTGAACGAGATCAGCGGGACGCCCGGGTGCTTGACCAGCGCGTCCCCCGCCGCCTCGCCGAGGCCGTTGACCAGGTTGAACACGCCCTCGGGCAGCCCGGCCTCCTCGAAGATCCCGGCCCACAGCGACGCCGAGAGCGGCGTGAACTCGGCGGGCTTGAGCACCACGGTGTTGCCGGTCGCCAGCGCGGGGCCGAGCTTCCAGGACTCCAGCATGAACGGCGTGTTCCACGGCGTGATGAGGCCGGCTACGCCGATCGGCTTGCGGTTGACGTAGTTGAGCTGGCGGCCGGGCACCTTGAAGGTGTCGTCCGACTGGGCCACGACCAGGTCGGCGAAGAACCGGAAGTTCTCCGCGGCCCGGCGCGCCTGGCCGAGCGCCTGCGTGATCGGCAGGCCGGAGTCGAAGCTCTCCAGCTCGGCGAGCCGCGCGTCTCGCGACTCGACGAGGTCCGCGATCCGGTGGAGAATCCGCGAGCGCTCGCGCGGCAGCATCCTGGGCCAAGGTCCGTTGACGAACGCGTCGCGCGCCGCGGCGACGGCGCTGTCGACGTCGGCCGCCTTTCCGGCCGCCGCCCGCAGGTAGACCTCGTTGGTCACCGGGTCGAGCACGTCGAACGTGCCGCCGTCGGCCGAGTCGACGAACTTGCCGCCGATGTAGTGCTGGATGCGGCTGGGCAGGCCGGCGGGCACGTGGCGGGTCGGCTGGTCGGTCATCGTGTCTCCCGGTGTCGTGTCTTGTGGGGCCCGGCGCCGTCGGCGCGAGAGCCGGCGCGGGACGCCAGGAAGGCCTGCATGGTTGCCCAGCGGTGGTTGCGCGCGGCGATCTCGATCTCGAGCGGGTCGGCCCCGCGGGCGATCAGGTCGAGGATGTGGACGTGCTCGGCCACGGAGTCGTGGGCCCGGCCGGGCACGAAGGCGAACGTGGAGTCGCGCAGCCCGGACAGCTGGGCCCAGCCGCGGTGGACCATGTCGAGCAGCAGCTGGTTGGGGCACGACTCGAACAGCACCGAGTGGAACTGCCGGTTCAGCGCAGTAAAGGCGTGCGGGTCGAAGTGGTCGAGCAGGGCGCGCAGCCGGTCATTCACCTCGGACGCCCGCTCTAGGTCCCCGGCGGAGATGCCGGGCGCCGAGAGGCCCGTCGCCGCTCCCTCGACGACGCCCAGAGCCTGCATCGCGTCGACGTACCCGTGCTCGTCGATCATCGCGACCCGCGCGCCGACGTTGCGCTCGTAGGTCACCAGGCCCTCGGCCTCCAGCCGGCGGATCGCCTCGCGCACGGGTACGACGCTCATCGCGAGCTCGTCCGCGATGCTCTGCAGCACGAGCCGGTAGCCCGGGCTGAGGTCGCGGCGCGCGATGCGGTCGCGCAGGTGCTCGTACGCGAGCTGGGACTTGCTGAGTGCGCCGGCGAACGCGGTCTCGACGGCCGACGTCGCCACGTCTCCGGTGGTCATCGCGACTCCCGCTGTGCCTGGAGCTTCCATGACTCGTAGCGCGCCCGCCACTCGGCGTTCGGGGGGAACAGCCCGTCGACCGGATGGCCGGCGGCCACCTGGTCGGCCACCCAGGAGTCCTCGTCCTCCTGGGCGAGGGTCGCGTCGGCGACCTCCTCGGCCAGGTGCGGCGGGATGACGACGACGCCGTCCGCGTCGCCCACGACGACGTCGCCGGGCAGCACCGTCGCCCCACCGCAGGCGACGGCGACGTCGGTGTCCCACGGCACGTGCCGGCGGCCGAGCACCGCGGGGTGCGCGCCCTTCGAGAAGACGGCCAGCCCGGTCGCGGCGACGGCGTCGAAATCGCGCACACCGCCGTCGGTCACCACGCCCGCGGCCCCGCGCACCTTGGCGCGCAGCGCGAGGACGTCGCCAAGGGTCGCCGAACCCGTCTCGCCGCGCGCCTCGATGACTATGACCTCGCCGGCGCCGACGGCGTCGAACGCCCGCTTCTGCGCGTTGTACCCGCCGCCGTGCGCGGCGAACAGGTCCTCGCGGTTCGGCACGAAGCGCAGCGTCCGCGCGCGGCCGACGATGGTCGCGCCGGGCACGTTCGGCCGCACGCCCTCGATGATCACGTTGTTGAGCCCGCGCTTGCGCAGCTGGGCGGAGAGCCCGGCGACTGGCGCGCGCCGCAGCTTGTCGGCGAGCGCCTCGGTGAGCACGAACGGCTCCGGCTCGGGCGTCAGCCCCGCGGCCTCGCGGCTGCCCCACGCCTCGGCACGCTGCGTGTCGTCGACCTTCGGCCCGGCGCCGACGTCGGTGAACGGCACGTCGCCCTGCACCACGGTGGTCACCAGGCGGCCCGACGTCGGCGCGCCGGGCGCCGTCGGGGCGTCGACCTCGACCTCCACGACGTCTCCCGGCGCCACGACGCTCGAACCCGCGGGCGTGCCCGTGAGGATGACGTCACCCCGCTCGAGCGTTAGGTGCTGGGACAGGTCGGCCACGACCTGCGCGAACGGGAACAGCAGCGCGTCCTTGTCGGTGGTGTCCTCCTGCACGAGCGTGCCGTTGACCCAGGCGCGTACGCGCAGCGCGGCCGGGTCGACCGTGCGGGCGTCGATGAGCGCGGGGCCGATCGGCGTGTAGCCGTCGCGGCCCTTGGAGCGCACGTTCGAGCCCTTGTCGGCCCACCGCAGGTCGTAGACGCCGAGGTCGTTCCCGGCGGTCACGGCGGCGACGTGGTCCCACGCCTCCTCGACCGGCACGTGCCGGGCCGGCTCGCCGATGACCAGCGCGATCTCCCCCTCGAAGGCGAGCAGCTCCGTACCGGCCGGCCGCTCGACGACTCCCCCGGAGGCAGCGAGCGAGCTGGCCGGCTTGAAGAAGTACGACGGCGCAGCGGGCCGCCGTCCGCGCTGGTCGGCGCGCGAGACGTACGCGAGGTGGACCGCGACGATCTTCCCCGGCCGCACCGCGAGCGGACCGATCCCGTGCACTTCGGTACCCATGAGCTCCCTTGCCCGTCGTTGCCCGTCAACTACCGGTCGGTCCTCCGCGACCTCTGGCATTTCGTATCTCAGATCGTATATGGTCGAGAGAGGCCCGGCAATGCCGCCCGACCGAGCTCGGCAGCACGAGCAGAACGGGAGAACGATGCAGTTCCACCACCACGGCTACGTGTCCGGCAACCCGCGCATCCAGCCGGCCGAGGGTTACGGCCTCGACCGGCCCGCCGAGCTGCCGGACGAGGTCGACGTGCTCATCGTCGGCAGCGGCCCGGCGGGCATGATCGCCGCCGCGCAGCTCGCGCAGTTCCCCGGCATCAGCACGCGCATCGTCGAGCAGCGGCCCGGGCGCCTGGAGATGGGCCAGGCCGACGGCATCCAGGCGCGCAGCGTCGAGACGTTCCAGGCGTTCGGGTTCGCCGAGCGGATCACCGCCGAGGCGTACCGGATCACCGAGATGGCGTTCTGGAAGCCCGACCCCGAGAACCCGAAGAACATCGTCCGCGGCGCCGTCCCGCCGGACGACGCCAGCGGCATCAGCGAGTTCCCGCACCTGATCGTCAACCAGGCGCGGGTGCTCGACTACTTCGCCGAGGTGGCGGCCCGGGCGCCCGCGCGGGTGACCCCGGACTACGGCCTGGAGGTCGTAGGGCTCACGGTCGCCGACCCGGCCGGCCCTGAGGAGAGCGAGCACCCCGTCACCGTTACGCTCCGCCGCACCGCCGGGCCCCACGAGGGCGCCGAGCGAACGGTGCGCGCCCGCTACGTCATCGGGTCCGACGGCGCGCACAGCGCCGTCCGGGAGGCGATCGGGCGCAAGCCGGTGGGCGACAAGGCCAACCACGCCTGGGGCGTGATGGACGTGCTCGCCGTGACCGACTTCCCGGACGTGCGCACCAAGTGCGCCATCCAGTCGCACGACGGCGGGTCCATCCTGCTCATCCCGCGCGAGGGCGGGTTCCTGGCGCGGTGGTACGTCGACCTCGGCGAGGTGCCGCCCGACGACGCCGGACGCATCCGCGCGACCCCGCTGGAGGAGGTCATCGCCCGGGCGAACCGGATCATCCACCCCTACACCCTGGACGTGAAGGACGTGCCGTGGCACAGCCTGTACGAGGTCGGCCACCGCGTCACCGACGGGTTCGACGACGTCCCCGTCGAGCTCGCCGGCGTCCGCACGCCCCGGGTGTTCCTCGCCGGCGACGCCTGCCACACGCACAGCGCGAAGGCCGGTCAGGGCATGAACGTGTCGATGCAGGACGGCTGGAACATCGCCTGGAAGCTGGCGCACGTGCTCACGGGTCGGGCGCCGGAGGCCCTGCTGGCCACCTACTCGGCCGAGCGGCAGATCGTCGCCCAGAACCTCATCGACTTCGACCGCGAGTGGTCGCGCCTCATGTCCACACCCCCCGAGGACCTGCCCGACCCGACCTACCTCGAGGATTTCTACGTCCGGACCACGGAGTTCCTCTTCGGGTTCATGACCCGGTACCAGCCGTCGATGATCGTGTCCGGCCTGGCCCATCAGGAGCTCGCAGCGGGTTTCCCGGTCGGCAAGCGCTTCAAGTCGGCCCCGGTGGAGCGCGCGGCCGACGGCAACCCCGTCCACCTCGGGCACCACGCCCGCGCCGACGGACGGTGGCGGATCTACGCGTTCGCCGATGCTGCCGCACCGGGCGAACCCTCGGCGCTGCGGGACTGGGCCGAGTGGCTGGGCACCGCGCCCGGCTCGCCGCTGCTGCGGCACACCCCGGCGGGGACCGACCCGGACTCCGTGCTCGACGTCAAGGTCGTCTACCAGCAGGCCCATTTCGGCGTGGAGTTCGCGGACGTGCCCAGCGTCTTCCGGCCCCGGGTCGGCCCGTTCGGGCTGGTCGACTACGAGAAGGTGTACGCCACCGACCCGGCCCACGACATCTTCGAGCTCCGCGGCATCGACCGCGGCGGCGCGGTAGTCGTCGTCCGGCCCGACCAGTACGTAGCCGCCGTCCTCCCCCTGACTGCAACGAACGAGCTGGCAACCTTCTTCGCCAAGACTCTCCTTTAACCGACGCGCGGATATACTTCAAGCGTCAAGGCGGACGACACCGCCTGCGCTCGAAAAAGGGGCGCGCAACGGGCCACGCGCCTGGCCCGCACGGGACACATACGGACCGCACCACTCATCCGTCACTGTTCTCCCTGGAGGCCCCGTGCCCACCGTGTCCGCCCATGTCGCTCATACCCTCGCCCAGCACGTCGACCACGTCTTCGGGGTCATGGGTAACGGCAACGCCTGGTTTCTCGACACCCTCGAACGCTTCACGACGGCGCGGTTCACCGCCGTCCGGCACGAGGCCGGCGGTGTGGTCGCCGCCGACGCCCACTTCCGCGCGTCGGGCCGCATCGCCGCCGCGACCGCCACCTACGGCGCGGGCTTCACCAACACGCTCACCGCGCTCGCCGAAGCCGCGGCGGCCCGGGTGCCGCTGGTGCTCCTGGCGGGCGACGAGCCGACGTCGGGCCCGCGGCCCTGGGACGTGGACCAGATCGCGCTCGCGGCCGCCGTCGGCGCCCGCACCTACACCGTGGGCCGGGCGGACGCCGCGGCCACGAGCATCATCGCCATCGAGCACTCCCTGACCTACCGGGTGCCCGTGGTGCTGGCGATCCCCTACGACGTCGCCGCGCTGGAGGCCGGGCCGATCCCCGAGGCCCCGCAGCCCGTGCTGCCCAGCCCGATGGCCCCGGCCGGCCCGTTCGACGCGGCCGCCATCACCGACCTCGCGCGGCACCTCGCCGACGCCGAGCGGCCGCTCCTGCTCGCGGGACGCGGCGCCTGGCTCGCCGGCGCGGGCGCGACGCTCGGCGAGCTCGCGGAAGCGACGGGCGCGCTGACCACGACCACCGCGCTGGGCCGCGGTGTCTTCCCCGACGGCCGGTACGACCTCGGCGTCGCGGGCGGCTTCGGCGCCGATGGCGCGATGGCACTCGTGCGCGAGGCGGACGTCGCAGTCGTGCTGGGCGCATCGCTGAACCAGTTCACGATGCGGTTCGGCGAGCTGTTCGCGCCCAGGACGCGCGTGGTCCAGGTGGACATCGCGCCCGCCGCGACGCACCGGCACGTCGGCGGCTTCGTCCGGGGCGACGCCGCGCTCGTGGCCCGCGCGCTCATGGACGAGCTGCACACCCTGAACGCGAAGCCCTCCGGGTGGCGCGAGACGGTCGACGTCGCCGCAGCCCGCCGCTACGAGACCGGCCCGGCGGACGGGATCGCGCCCGACGGGCGCCTCGACCCGCGCACCGTCGCGCACCGCCTCGCCGGCCTGCTGCCCGCCGACCGGGTGGTCGTCTCCGACGGCGGGCACTTCATCGGCTGGGCCAACATGTACTGGCCCGTGGCCTCCCCCGACCGCATGGTCATGGTCGGCACCGCCTACCAGTCCATCGGGCTCGGTTTCCCCAGCGTCGCCGGCGCGGCAGCAGCCCGCCCCGACGACGCCGTCGTGCTCACCACCGGCGACGGCGGCGGGCTCATGGCGCTCGCCGACCTCGAGACCGCGGTGCGCACCGCGGGCGGCCGCGGCATCGCCGTCGTCTGGAACGACGCCGCCTACGGCGCCGAGGTGCACGTGTACGGGCGGCAGGGCATCACCAAGGAGCCGATGCTCATCCCCGAGGCGGACTTCGGCGCCCTCGCCACCGCCGTGGGCGCGGAGGGCGTCGTCGTGCGCTCGCTCGCCGACCTGGACCGCGTGGCGGAGTGGGCCGCCGAGCCGGTCGCCGACCGCCGGTTCCTGCTGCTCGACTGCCGCATCTCGGGGTCCGTCGTCGCGCCCTACCAGGAGGAGATCCTGCGGGCGAACCGCGGGCGCTGAATCCCTCCGGGATGGTTGGTCAGTGGGTCTGGGAGCCGAGCTCGATCACAAAGACCCCGATCGCGATCAGCACGATCCCGGCGGTCATACGCCAGGTCAGCCTCTCCTGGAAGAAGACGCGGGCGCCGATCGCGGTGAGGGCTTCTGGGAGGTCGGCTGATCAGTCGGCAGTGGACGCCGATCACGTCCTGGATCACTCGCCGGAATACTCGATCGGCGTCCACTGCCGAAGCTCGTCGAACCTGACCATTCCTGAGCGGGCGTAAGGGTCAGCGGCGAGGAATGTCCGCGCGGCGTCGGCGGTGCGGAAGATTGCGAGAGCATGGCCGTCATCGAGTGTTCCGGTGAGCCAGAGCCCGCCGCGTGCGCCGAGCTCGTCGACATGGGTACGGTGCTCCGGGTAGATCTCGCGCAGTCGGTCGAGATCAGCCGGGTTCCAGGAGTAGGTGACGACCCAGTACGTATCTCGGTCGCTCATCCGGCGAACCTCGCGCTGAGGCCGCCGTCGACGTTCCACGACGCGCCGGTGACGAACCCGGCTCCGGGTGAGCAGAGGAAGGCGGCCACCGAGGCGATCTCCTCGGGCTGCCCGATACGTCCTATGGGGTGGATGGACTCCAGGCGCGCCCAGTCGCCTTCCGGGTCTTGGCGTGCCTCGTACTGGCGCAGCATGACGGGGGTGGCGATGTAGCCGGGGCAGATCGCGTTGACGCGGATGTGGTCGGGGGCCAGCTCGAGGGCCATTGACCGGGTGAGTCCAAGCATGCCGGCTTTCGCGGCCGCGTAGGGGAACACCCCGGGGCGAGTCATGCGCGCGTGGATGGAGGCGATGTTGACGATCGACCCGTGACCGAGGCTGCGCATCCCCGGCAGGACCGCCTGGCTGAGCATCCATGCGGCCTTGAGGTCGAGGGCGAACAGGTCGTCCCACTGTTCGGAGGTGAGGCAGTCGATGCCGGTCAGGATGCCGCCGCCGGCGTTGTTGACCACGACCTCGACCGGCCCGAGCTGGCGTTCGGCCTCAGCGGCGGCTGAGCGGAGGCTGGTCTCGTCGGAGGCGTCGGTTCGGATGAAGAGGTGACCCTCGCCGAGCTCGGCAACGGCGGCCTGTCCGGCGGTCGCGCCGCGGGACAGGATCGCGACCCGCCAGCCGACATCGGCAAGGGCATGCGCGATGGCCAGGCCAATGCCTTGGCTGCCGCCGGTGATCAGGGCCGCGCCCCGAGGCAGTGCCTCGGGGCGGGCCGGGAGCGTCGGAGCGATGCTCATCGTGTCTTCCTGATCGGTCGGTGGGGCTCAGTAGCGGGCGCCGGAGACCTGGGCGGCCAGGCCGTCGAGGACGGCGAGGTCGTCGGCGGTCAGCTCGATGTCGAGGGCGGCGGCGTTCTGCTCGATCCACTTCACGTGCTTGGTGCCCGGGATCGGCACGACGGGGGTTCCGAGCTTGCTGCCTTGGGCGGCGACCCAGGCGATGGCGACCTGGCCGGCGGTGGCGCCCTTGGCCTCGGCGATCTGCGCGACCGCGTCGGCGATGGCCTGGTTCGCGCTCGCGTTGTCGTCGCTGAACCGGGCAAGCCGACGGCGACCGTCGTTCGCCGCCAGGGCGCCGGTGTCGACGGTGCCGGTCAGGAAGCCGCGACCGAGCGGGCTGTAAGCGACCAGGCCCACCCCGAGCTCCTTGGCGGCCTCGGCGACGGTGGTCTCTGGGTCGCGGGTCCACAGCGAGTACTCGCTCTGCACCGCCACGATCGGGTGGACCTCGTACGCGGTACGCAGCTGCTC
Organism: uncultured Actinomycetota bacterium; assembly: GCA_963850545.1. Classification (GTDB taxonomy): domain Bacteria; phylum Actinomycetota; class Actinomycetes; order Actinomycetales; family Cellulomonadaceae; genus Promicromonospora. The sequence continues at coordinate 1,694,019 of CAWKLP010000001.1, forward strand.
ACCGGTGACCTCGGATAGGCCGATGTGGCGGATCTTGCCCTCGGCGACGAGCTCGGCCATCGCGCCGATCGAGTCCTCTAGCGGCACCTCCGGGTTGACCCGGTGCAGGTAGTAGAGGTCGATGACGTCGGTGCCGAGGCGCTGCAGCGATGCGTCGGCGGCGGCCCTGATGTGGTCGGGGTCGTTCTTGATGACGACCTTGCCGCGACCGGTGGTGAAGTCCATGCCGACCTTCGTCGCGATCGTGACCCCGTCGCGGCCTGCCGCGCTGCGGGCGACCGCGCGGCCGACGAGGACCTCGTTGTGGCCGACGCCGTACGCGTTCGCGGTGTCGATGTGGGTCACGCCCAGCTCGATCGCCCGCTGGATAGTGGCGACCGAGTCGTCCCAGTCCGCCGCGCCGTACACGGAGCTCATGCCCATGCAACCGAGGCCCTCGGCCGAGACCGTAAGACCGCCCAGCTGTACCTGCTTCATGATGTGTTTTCCTTCGTTCAAGTTCGTCCGATGTCGTGGTGACGACTACGACGATCCCTCGCACGAAGAGAGTCAGGCAGTGCTGAGATCTTCCTAGGAGAATGAGGAACAGCCACAGGCATACCGTTGCGTCTTACGGTGGAGGCATGCCGACCGAGACGCCTCGCAGCCCGAACGCCCTGGGCGAGTTCCTGCGCGCCCGTCGCGAGCAGCTCCGCCCGGAGGACGCCGGAATCACCACCATCGGCCACCGTCGTACGCCGGGGCTGCGCCGCGAGGAGGTCGCGATGCTCGCCGGGATCAGCAGCGACTACTACCTGCGCCTCGAACAGGGCCGCGACCGCACCCCCTCAATACAGGTGCTCGAAGCCATCGCACGCGTCCTGCAGCTCGACGAAGACCAGACGGCCTACCTCCTGGCGCTCACGCACCCCAAGCCGCGCCGCCGCTCACGACCCACCCGTGCCGAGAAGGTGCCGACCGGCACGTTGCGACTCCTCGACGCGCTGCCGATGCCCGCTTTCGTGCAGAACCGCTACCTCGAAGTGCTGGCTGCCAACGCGATGGCTGAGGCGCTTTCGCCCAACATGCGCCCCGGCGTCAACAGGCTTCGAGCCGCGCTCCTCGATCCCACGGAGGCCGAGCTCCATGCCGACTGGGAGAACGCCACCGCCGCGGCCGTCGGCCAACTACGTGCCACGATGGGAGCCGAGGCTGACGACCCGCGCATGGTCGAGCTCGTCGGCGAGCTGTCGATGAAGAGCGAGCTGTTCCGCCAGCTCTGGGCACGTCAAGACGTCGTCCGACCCGCCGGTGGCCCAGCCCGGCTTCACCACCCGGAGGTCGGCGATCTCATCCTGCACCGCGAGAAGCTCAACATCGCCGGCACGGACGGCCAGGTTCTGGTGATCTATCACGCCGAGCGGGGGACGAGCTCTGCGGATGCACTCGGCCTGCTGGGGAGCATCGCGGCAACGGCTGCTCCGGCCGCCCTCTTCCAGGACGCCCCCGGGACCGACGCTCCATAGCCGGACAGCAGTGAGCCAGCACAGTGCCGTCACTCGCCCCTGACGACTCTCCCGGTACCGTGCGGGACCGGCTGGAGCCGAGTCAGCTGGGTGACGTGCTGCGGCCCCAGCTCGTCGAGCGACGCGACCTCGAGCAGCTTCATCGTGCGCACCACCTGCTCCGACAGGATGGCGATGGTCCGGTCGACCCCGGCCCGCCCCCCGGCCATGAGCCCGTACAGGTAGGCGCGGCCGACGAGCGTGAAGCGGGCCCCGAGGGCGACGGAGGCGACGATGTCTGCGCCGTTCATGATGCCGGTGTCGATCATGACCTCGAGGTCGTCGCCCACCTCGCGCACGACGTCGGGCAGCAGGCGGAACGGGACCGGCGCCCGGTCGAGCTGCCGTCCGCCGTGGTTGGACAGCACAATGCCGTCGACGCCCAGGTCGGCAAGCCGCTTGGAGTCCTCGACGTTCTGCACGCCCTTGACGACGATCTTGCCGGGCCACATCCCGCGGATGATGTCGAGGTCGGCGAAGCTGATCGACGGGTCCATCGCGGAGTCGATCAGCTCACCCACCGTGCCGCCCGTTGAGGTGAGCGAGGCGAACTCGAGCTTCGGCGTGGTCAGGAAGTCGTACCACCACCACGGCCTGGGGATCGCGTCCAGGACGGTAGCGAGCGTCAGCTGCGGCGGGATGGAGAACCCGTTGCGCCTGTCCCGCAGGCGCGCACCCGCCACGGGTGTGTCGACGGTGAAGAACAGGGTGTCGAACCCGGCTGCGGCCGCGCGTTCCACCAGCCCGTAGGAGACCTCGCGCTCGCGCATCACGTAGAGCTGGAACCAGTTGCGCCCCTCGGGATTGGCCGCCTTCACGCCCTCGATGGACGTGGTGCCGAGGGTGGAGAGCGTGAACGGGATGCCGGCGGCGGCAGCGGCGCCGGCACCGGCGGTCTCGCCCTCGGTCTGCATGAGCCGGGTGAAGCCCGTCGGCGCGATGCCGAACGGCATCGCGGAGGGCCCGCCGAGCACGGTAGTCGACGTGTCGACCTTGGACACGTCCCGCAGGATCGAGGGGTGCAGCTCGATGTCCTGGAACGCCTGGCGCGCCCGGGCGAGCGAGATCTCCCCCTCCGCCGCGCCCTCGGTGTAGTCGAACACCGCTCGCGGAGTACGACGCCGGGCGATGTCCCGCAGGTCCTCGATAGTCAGGGCCGCATCGAGACGCCGCTTACGGGCATCCAGCTCGGGCTTCTTGAACCGCATGAGCTCGAAGAGCTCGGCCGGCTTGGGTAGCTGGCGCTTGACCACGCGTGCTTCCCCTCTCCGCGCGACATCGCGCTGTGGCGTGCACGCACGCTAGAACATGGTGGCGTGCAGGCACGCTAGAACATGAATCGTTTCAAACGCTAAGGCGCAGGGCCCTCGCCGTCAAGGCATCCCCGCGCGCGTCCCAGACACTCAGGGCCACCCGGGTGGCCCGTACGTGGCAGACGCCCGGGCCGTCCGCGTGACCTCAGCGCCTGACCCGGGCGGGACGGCGTCACGGCGCGGGCGGGATGTTCTGGTTCAGGTGGAAGACGTTGTCGGGGTCGTAGGTGCGCTTGACCGCGGCGAGCCTGGCCAGTTTCTCGGGCGGGTAGGCACGCCGTACGCCGGCGGCGCCGTCGTCGCCGAGCACATTGACGTAGACCCCGCTGGCGAACGGTTCCAGCAGGGCCCCGCTCGTCCGCGCGGCAGCGATCCGGTCCTCATCGTCGTCCGCGTCGGTCCAGGCCGCGGCCACGACGTACTCGAACCGTGTGTCGCGCTGGCTGAACGCAGTCTCGTCGTCCGGCACCTCGGCGATGGCGCCGCCGTACGCCTGGAGCCCGGCGCGGACGTCGGGGCCGTGGCTCAGCAGCGCCTCGAGCGCGGCGTCGGGCAGCTCGCGGAAGTAGTGGCCCTTCCAGTAGCGCCGGACGGCGTGGCCCTCGGTGCTGTCCTCCCGGGTCTGGAGGTCCTGGTAGGACAGCTCCTCGATCCGGCGGCCCGCCGGGCTGCCGAGCGCGTCGAGCTCCCGGGCGTGCGCCCGGCCCTCGTCCGGGTCGCCCACCCAGACGAAGCCGAGCGTCGCGACGCCGTCGTGCACGGAGGCGGTGTACGTGGCCTGCCTCGGCGCGTACGCGCTGAGGTCGCGCCACCGGAACGCGGCCGGTGCGGCGTCGACGGCGGGGAAGTCGAGCTCGACGCTGAGCGCGCGCGTGCCGACGTCATGCAGCCGGAACTCGAACTCGGTCACTACGCCGAAGTTGCCGCCGCCGCCGCATAGCGCCCAGTACAGCTCGGGCCGCTCGTCGGCCGAGGCGCGAACCACATCGCCGGCCGCGGTCACTAGCTCGTACGAGACGACGTTGTCGCAGGCCAGCCCGTACTGCCGGGCCAGCCAGCCCATCCCGCCGCCCAGGGTGAGCCCGCCGACGCCGGTGTGCGACACGTTGCCCGCCGTCGTGGCCAGGCCGTGCGGCTGCGTGGCCGCGTCGAGCGCGCGCAGCAGGGCCCCGCCCTGCACCCAGGCCCGCTTGCGTTCGGGATCGACCCGGACCTCGCCCATCGGCGTGAGGTCGATCATCAGCCCGCCGTCGGGAACGCCGTGCCCGACGACGCTGTGGCCACCGCACCGGACACCGACCTCCAGGCCCTCGCGCCGCGCCAGCGCCAGCGCAGCCACGACGTCGCCGGTCTCGCGGCAGCGGACGACCAGGGCCGGCCGGTGATCGACCATCGCGTTCCACACAGTGCGCGCCTCGTCGAACCCGACGTCGCCCGGATAGCGGAGATCAAGCCCTGACACCGCGGAGTCTTCGGTCACGTCCATGCTCTCGCTCCCTCTCGTACAGGGGTCCGGTCGTACCAGCCCTTGCCCAGGAGAGACCGTTCGTCGCCGCCGAACTCATCGCCGCGCGCCGAGCGGCCGGGGAGGCGTCACGTGCCGGGGAATCTTGTAGCGGGCGAGATGGCCGTCCAGGCCGAGGACCCGGACCGCGTTGTCCTTGAGGATCTTGGGCACCACCTGTTCCTTGAGGCCCAGGGCGTCGAGGTCACGGCGCCACCGCTGCGGGGTCAGCAGCGGGAAGTCCGAGCCGAACAGCACCTTGTCCTGCAGCAGGCTGTTCGCCTGGCGCACCAGCGGCTCGGGGAAGTACCGCGGCGACCACCCCGACAGGTCGATGTAGGCGTTTCCCTTGTGCGTGGCCACGGAGAGCCCCGGCCGGTGGTTCGGGCAGCGCGTACGCGAGCCCGAGCCCTCGTCCGCTGCCGGTCACTATCGTGACCTTCCCGTCCACGCTCATCCCGATTCCTCCAGTCCTCGTCGACCAGGGCGGCCGCAGTGCCGTCCGGGGCCAGCCTCGCGATAGTCGTTGTGAGTGTCAATGGTTGTAATCGTCAATGACTATCCCTACGCTGGCCACCATGCTCGAGAACATCGGCCTCCTCCTGGCTCTGGCGAGCGCCCGCGGCGTCGCCGCCGCGAGCAAGGCGCTGGCACCGGCGGGCCTCAACGCGCGCTCCTACTCGCTGCTCGAGCGGCTCGTTCTTGCCGACCGGCCCAGCCAGCGGGACCTCGCCGACGCGCTCCGGCTCGACCCGAGCCAGATCGTGGCGCTCGTCGACCAGCTCGAGGACCGCGGCTTCGCCGAGCGGCGCCCCGCTCCAACCGACCGCCGGCTCAAGGCCGTGGTCGTCACCGACCAGGGCAGGCGCTTCTACGCACAGGTCCGCGCCGACGTGGAGCGCTCGCTCGACGACGACGTGCTCGCGGACCTGTCCCGGGACGAGCGGGAGCAGCTTCGCTCCCTGCTCCACCGCATCGCGCGACCGGAGTCGGCCGCGCCCGAGCTCGTCGACTGACGACGCGCTGCACCCACACCAGAAAGGTCCGGCCCAATGCGCACGACGATGTGTGCCCGGGCGGCTGCTGCCGCCGTGGCGCTGCTCCTCCCGCTCGCCGCCTGCTCGCCCTCCTCAACGGGAGCGACCGAGGGCAGCGACGGCACCACCGAGATCACGATGGGCGTGCTGCCGATCGCGCCGACCGCCGCCCTGCAGCTCGGCATCGACGAAGGCATCTTCGCCGAGCACGGCTTCGACGTGACCCTCCAGAGCGGTCAGGGCGGCGCCGCCCTCCTGCCTGCGGTCGTGTCGGGCGAGCTGCAGTTCGCCATCTCCAACCCCTTGAGCGTCATGCTCGCCCAGGAACAGGGCATCGACGTCAGGACGGTCTCCGGCTACTCGCACGCGAGGCCGACCGGCAAGGACGTCAATAGCGTGTGGGCCAAGCCGGGGTCGGGCATCGAAGAGCCGCGGACCTGGCGGGCAAGACGGTAGCCGTCAACACCCTCAAGACGATGGGTGAAGTGTCCATCAAGGGGATCGTCGCCGCGGCCGGAGCCAACCCCGCCTCGGTCGAGATCGTCGAGCTCGGCTTTCCGGACATGCCCGCGGCCCTGGAGAACGGCCACGTCGACGCCGCCTGGGTGCCCGAGCCGTTCCAGACGGCCTTCGAGGGCGACGGGTACACCCTGGTCGCCTACAACTACCAGGAGACGTTCCCCGGCGTGCCGACGATGGCCGTCATCACCTCCGGGCAGCTCGCCGAGTCCGACCCCGACCTGGTGGCCCGCTTCGCCGCCGCCGGGGACGAGGCGCTGGTCTTCGCGCAGGAGAACCCCGAGAAGGTGCGCGAGACGCTCACGACGTTCCTGGAGATGGAACCCGAGCTCGCCGACCAGGTGGTCATCGAGGACTTCAGCACCCAGATGGACGCGGACGCGCTGCGGTCGCTCGTCGACCTGTCGCTCGAGTACGGGGTGCTCTCGGAGCCCGTCGACATGGCGGCCTTCCTCCCGGCGGACTGAGGCCTGCGGAGCACCCCGGCCTCTGCCGTCGGCGAACACGGGCACAACGCGCGCTCCCGGAACGCTCCATTGGTGTGGCCCTCGACACCCCACCGGACGACGGAACCGAACCGCTGCGCCCCGACGACACCGACGCCGAAGCGCTCGACGCGTACTCGCGCGCCGTCGTCGCGGTCGCCGACGCCGTCCTGCCCAGCGTCGCGAGCCTGACCATCACTACCCGCAGGGGGCAGGGCGCGGGCAGCGCGAGCGTCATCACGAGCGACGGATTCCTGCTCACCTCCGCGCACGTCGTCGCGGGTGCCGAGACGGCCGACGCCGCGTTCGCCGACGGGACGCGCATGCGGGCCGACGTCGTGGGCCGGGACCCGCTGTCGGACCTCGCGGTGCTGCACGCCCGGGCCGACGTGCCCGCCCCGGTGCCGCTCGGGGACGCCGCGCGGCTGCGCGTCGGCCAGCTCGTCGTCGCGCTCGGCAACCCGCTCGGGCTCGCCGGGAGCGTCACGGCGGGCATCGTCTCGGCATTGGGCCGTTCGCTGCCCACGGGCAACGGCCGCGTGGTCGACGAGGTCATCCAGACCGACGCCGCCCTCAACCCCGGCAACAGCGGGGGCGTCCTCGCCGACAGCACCGGGCGGATGGTCGGCGTGAACACGGCGGTGGCGGGCATCGGCGTCGGCCTCGCCGTGCCGATCAACGCGACCACGCGCGAGATCGTGATGACCCTGATGGCCTCGGGCCGCGTCCGTCGCGCGTGGCTCGGCATCGCCGGGGCGCAGGCGCCCCTGCCGCCCCGGCTCGCCGCGCGTCTGGGCACACCGACGGGCCTGCAGGTCGCGGACGTGACGCCCGGCAGCCCCGCGGCGGACGCCGGCCTGCTCCGGGGCGACATCGTCGTCGAGCTCGACGGCGAGCCGGTGGTCACCGTGACCGCGGTGCAGAAGGCTCTGGTCGAGGGCGCGATCGGACGCCGCATCGAGGTCACCGTGTGGCGACACGGCGCGCTCGTCGACGTCATCGCGTATCCCCGCGAGCTCACCTGAGCGTCTCGGCGCAGCCAGGCCTCGCTCCACTTGACCTGGGTCCCCCGGCAGCGGAGTGTGAGTAGGGACGGCAGCGCCGTCCGGACGCTGCCCCGAGCACGAGGGAGTCCGTCATGTACGTCCGTACCACCGAGGTTCGAGGAGATCCCACGAGGATCAACGACGGGCTGCGGGCCATCCGTGAGGAGATCTTCCCGGCAGTCAGCGAGATGGACGGCTGTGTCGGGATGTCGTTGCTGGTCGACCGCGAGACCGCCCGTTGTATCGCCACGACGTCGTGGCAGACCGAGGACGCGATGCAGGCGAGCGCCGACCTCGTGCGACCGCTGCGCGCCCGTGCCGAGCGGGCCCTGGGCAGCACCACCGGCAGCGACGTCCACCAGTGGGAGGTCGCCGTCGTCCACCGCGATCACGCCGCGCCCGACGGCGCCTGCGCCCGTCTCACCTGGCTGAGCGGCGACCGGGGCATGGTCGACCGGGCCATCGACATCTACCGGATGGTCATCCTGCCGCAGATCCAGGAGTTCGACGGATTCTGCAGCGCCAGCCTGATGATCGACCGCGAGGCCGGTCGGGTCGTCGGCACCGCCGCCTTCGACAGCCGCGCAGCCGTCGAGGCAAGCCGCGAGGCCACCGCCGGCATCCGCGAGCGAATCGTCCGCGAGCTCGGCGCTACCGTCGACGACGTCGAGGAGATGGAGATCGCGTTCGCGCACCTGCACGTGCCCGAGATGGCCTGACCTACCGTCACCGCCGCAGGCCGAGGTTCCGCAGCTCCAGGTCGGCCAGCCGGCGCACGACGGCGGGGTCGCCGTCCCGCCACGCACCCACCGGGTCGTCGGAGATCCGGGTCAGGGCCCGCAGCGGCTGGTTCGCGAGGGCGCGCAGAGCCAGCAGCGCCGGGTCCGACCCGGTGAGGTGCCGTGCGGCGTGTGCGCGCCGCACGAACCGGACCCGCAGCGGCACGTACAGCACGGCGACCAGCAGCACCGGGATCAGGAACACCGCGATCCCGGCCAGCAGTGCGACGTCCTCGACCGTCTCGACCTGGGACCGGCCCGCGGCGGCGAGGCTCTCCGCCGCCTCCGCCGCGCCGCTGAAGGGTGCGGCGAGGTCGTCCCCCACGCCCGGAAGCCCGCCGATCCGGCCCTCGACGTCGTGGAACCGGCCCGCCATGTCGTCGGCCGCCGACGCCGTCGCGCGGCCCGGCCCGGCGAGCTCCATCGTCGACTCGTGGATCTGACGACCCGCCCACGCCCAGCCCGCGATCCAGGCGAGCAGCACCAGGTCGCCGAGCGCTTGGCGGGCACATCGTGCCGGTGCGGCCGCGTACAGCCTCATGGTCTGGCCCTCCGGACGTCGACGGGTTGCACGCCGCACCGTATCGGACCTACGCCACAATCCGGGCCGAATGGACCGATCTGTGGTTGCATACTCCCCGACTTGTTCCTGACATTGCGGAGGTACTGCCCATGACTGCCGACGACGAGCTGACCCGGACCTTCGTCGAGTTCGACGGCGACGCCGACGGTCGCATCACCGCCGACGAGTTCCGCCAGGCCATGGGCACCCGTGGCGAGGAGGTCACCGACAAGGACCTCGACGAGATCTTCGGCAAGGCCGACCACGACCAGGACGGCCGGATCGACCTCGCCGAGTTCACGGAGGCGTGGGACGCCTGACGCGCGCCGCACGCGAGCCTCGCCCGCACAACTGCCTCACCCGCGACGCCCGCGACGCGCGGTCTCCGCACCACCCAGTCCGCCAAGGCGGACCGGGCATGCTTCGTAGTCTTCCGCCGGGGCCGACGTGGCGGTTCGGCGTCAAGTACCCGCTGTGCTGATCGGGCCGCCGGGTCTTCCGGTCGGGCGGCTTCGGCGGCCGGTGGGTCCGCTGCCGGTGGGTCCGCTTCCGGACCGGCGAGCGGGTCTGCCGGTCTGGCGGGCCTGGCAAGTCAGGCGGGCCTGGCAGGTCAGGCGGCTTCGGCGTCGGGCGGTGGTGGGGCTTCGAGGGCTTGGGGCAGGCGGATGCGCTGCCCGTGGGCGTTGGTGAAGGCCCACCCGGTCTCCACCAGGGCCCCGACGACGGTGCCCCGAGCCGGCTTGCCGGTCCAGTGCATGACGATGCCACGCGCGTCGACGAGCTGGTGGTGGAACCAGCACAGCAACGCACTGTTGGCCACCGACGTGTCTCCGCCGTCGGCCCAGTGCCGTACCGCGTGGTGGACCTCGCACCGCGACGGCGGCTGATCACATCCTGGGTACACACAATGCTCATCGCGGGCGATGACCGCGCGACGCATCTGCCCCGTCACGGTCCGCTGCGCGCGCCCCACGTCCAGGACAGCACCGTCCGGGCCGAACACGATCCTCGTGACCGCACCGTCGCACGCGAGGCGGCGCAACACGGCCCGTGGTGCCCGCCCGCCGGTCTCGGTGAACACCGCACCACCCGAGCCCAGCAGCCCGGACACCGTCGTTGTGCCTGCCGCACCGGGGCCGGCTGAACCCCAGCCTGCTGAGTCTCCGACTGCCGGGACCCTAGGCTCCGTCGTGCCCGTCGTGCCACCACCCGCCGTGCCGGGGTCGCTCGTGCCTGCCGCGCCCGCTGCACCTGCCAGGCCCGTCAGGCTCCCGCGTGCCGGCCTCGTCTGCCCGCAGGTCAGGCAGAGACCGTCCCGGGTCCGGGTGACCTGGGCGACCAGCTCCGTCCAGGACACCGTGACGTTCAGGTGCGGTGGGATCGCCGCCCCCGGGGAGGCCTGGTTGGCATCCAGCACCAGCCGGGCCACGTCCGCCAGGCCCTGCGCCCGACGCTGCCCCGGCGTCCGCGTGTCCTCCGCGGCGGGCGCGCCCATCACTGCGTTGATCGCGGTGGTCACCAGCAGGCCGTGCTCATCGGTCAGGAACCCCGCCACGTGATACCCACCGAAGGTCTTGGCCAGGTCCAGGAACTCACCCGCCGCGGCCTTGTCATCCTCGGCGTCGTCAGTATCCGGGTCGGTCACGCTCGCGAACCGACGCGCCACCACCCGGAACTGGTCCGCGTTCAACACGGTCGCCTCCCGCAGCACCACACCCTCCCCGGTCACCAACGTCCCGTCCGCGACCGCACCCTCCAACACCGCGGTGACCAGCTCACGGGTCCGGGACCCGTCCGGGTCCTCGACCGGGTCCGGGAAGTCCACCGCCACCGTCTGCACGAACAACTCCGGTGTCGTCGTCTCCCCCGTCCGGGTATCGACCAGCCACGCCAGCGCATCCTGACGGGTCTCGCTGGTCGGCGCCTCCTCCGTCATCACCCTCGCATGATCCACACCCAGGGTCCCGGCGACCAGCCGCTCCCGGGTCACCGGCAGCGCGGTCGCCAGGCGGCGCGCCATCGTCATGTCCTTGGACGCAGTCGCCTTCGACACGCCCTCCCGCACCCGCAACCAGGTCGTGAACGTCCGCGCCATCCCACCCGAACGCCACGACCCCTCGTTCTCGATCCGCGGCAACAGGACGTACCGCACCCCGTCCAGGCGACCCGTCAGCCGACGAACCCGAGTGTGCGCCTCGACCAGGCGACCGATACTCGGTGCGTCCCACCCGTCCAGCACCTCGGGACCGGTCAGGCCCGCGAGGTCGTCCACCGCAGCCTCGATCCGGGCCAGCGCCTCCTCGATCGACCCTGCGGGCGGCAGGCCACCGGCCGTGTTGTTCGTCGACTGCTCCACCGGTCACCACCCCCTGCCCGTTCCGTTGTTCGCTGATCCCGTGTTGTTCGCTGACCCCATTCTCTCGAACGTTCGTATGACTCGCTAGCGCTATCTGGAATCTGTGGATAACTCTTCAGAGCGTCATCGAGATGCCCATGAGGTCCGTTCCAAAAGCCCTGTCAGGGCGCGTCCGCGCTGAGGACATGGAGAGCATCAACGTGGTGTGATCGACCTGGTGTGCTGGCCGTGACCGTCCCCGACGACGCCACCGAGGCCGACAACCCAAGCCGAACCTCTCCCAGCACTCAAGAGATCGATAGGTACGATTCGCCCCGGTGATCTCTACGTTCCTGGTCGCTCACCACGACGTCGTTCCCGTCGCCTTCCTCCTGATCGCGCTCGCCTGCCTCGGCGGCGGCTACCTGGCGCTGCGAAACCCGCGGTCGGGTCGGTGGACCCTTTGGGCGCTCCTGGCCCTGGCCGCACTCCCGGTGATCGCACTGACCCTCGTTCCGACGTCGATCGGCCGGCCGGACGACGTCGTCTGCACGGTCCAGTTCTCCGTCCCGACGCTCGGCGGCGTCGAGACCCTGGCCAACATCGCACTGTTCTTCCCGCTCACTTACTTCGCCGCTCTGGCCACCCGACGTCCGCTGCTGATGCTCGTGGCGGGGTCGGGCCTGTCCGCGGCGATCGAGGCGCTTCAGGCCGTTGCGCCTGCCATTGGACGCGCCTGCGACACCAACGACTGGATGATGAACACGATCGGCGCCGTGGTCGGAGCCCTGCTGGCCTGGGCGACGATGACGGTCGCGAAGGGCGCGAAGGCGGCGGCCTCGGCACGGCCGTAGCGCCCACCCCCGGCGAGATTGGTCCGGCCGCTCCCTGAACCGGCCCGGCCGTCGCCGGGAGGGTCCAGGGGCGGCCAGCGATCAGTTGCGAACATGTCCTGCAGCCAGTCCGGCACCTCGGCGTCTGCGGATGTTCGGTCCGTGGCCCGGCCGAGCTCGGCCGGGCCACGGGCGGTCACCGTCAGTCGGACGGCTCCATCGTGCTGAGCAGGTCGTCGAGATCGTCGTCGTCGGACTGCGGGCGGACGTCGCGGGCGGTTCGCGACCTCCCGGCGTCGCGCACGCTGATGTTCTGCGCCGGGGCCTCTGGCCGCCTGCGCGCCTCGAGCACCAGCCACGCGAGCACGGCAAGCAGGACGGCGAGCACCAGGTACTGCCAGCTACGGGCCATGTACGTGTCGGCGATGTCGAACCGGCTCTCCTCTGCCGAGAGCTGGCCCGCGGCGATCGCCTCGGCGATGTACCCGCTGACCTCGGCGTACGCCCAGATCGCGTAACCGGCGAGCAGTGCCGCGAGCGCCCAGAGGCACACCGCGGCCACCAGGACGGGACGCGCTCGCCGCAGGTTCGCCATCGTCTGACTCATCGATCGCTTCCGTTCGCGGTCGGGGCGGGAGCGGTCGGGGCGGGAGCGGTCGGAGCAGTCCTAGCGACCGGAGCCGCCGCCGACGGGCCAGGCACCGCAGCCTTCCGCGGCCCTTGAGCCTTCTTGACCACTCCCAGCCGGCCCGCGGTGATCCCGAGCACCTCGTCGGCGACCGCGGTGACGCGGCGCGAATGGGTGACGATGATGACGCACCGGCCTTCCTCGTGCGCGAGGTCGGTGAAGATGCGCAGGATCTCGTCCTCGGTCGCCTGATCGAGGTTCCCGGTGGGCTCGTCGGCGATGATGATCCGCGGGTCGTGCGACAGGGCGCGGGCGATCCCGACGCGCTGCTGCTCGCCGCCGGACAGCTTGAGCACCGGTCGTCCGGCGGTCTCCCGGTCGATGCCCACGCCGGCGAGCAGGTCGTAGGCGTGCTGCTTCTTGTGCTTCACCCTGCTGCCGGAGATGTTCATGGACAGCACGATGTTCTGCACGGCTGTCGCGGTGGTGAGGAGGTTGAAGCCCTGGAAGATCACGCCGATGCCCTGGGCGCGGTAGGCGTCCCGGTCGAGGGTGCGCATGTCGTCGCCGTCGAACAGGATCTGCCCGCCGCCGGCGACGTCGAGGCCGGCGATCAGGGACAGCAGGGTCGACTTCCCCGACCCGGACTTCCCGACGATCGTGTAGACCTTCCCGGGCTCGAACGCCGCGCTGACGCCGCGCAGCACGTCCTTCTTGGTGCCGTCGTACCGGTAGGTCACGCGGTCGAGGGTGAGGGTGCTGGTCACAGGTCAGTTCCTCTCGGAGAGAATCTTGATGGGCTCGTAGCGGGTGATCCGGCCCAGGGACGTGAGGCCGGCCAGGGTGGCCAGCCCGAGGGCGACACCGGCGATCTGCCCGACGGTGCCCGGTGTCAGAGCCACTGCCAGGTCGGACAGGGGCTCGGCGTCCGGGTCTGCCTGGTTCGCGCCGCCCATCGGGCCCATCTGCATGCCCATCCCGCCGCCCGTGCCCTGCGCTTCCGCCGCTGCTGCGGCCTCCTCGGCCGCCTGGATCTGACCGGCCAGGAGCACGTCGGTCACCGGCTGTGCCACGAGCGAGCCGACGGCGAGCCCGAGCAGCATGCACGCGGCCGTGACCGCCAGGATCTCGGACCACAGGCCGAGCCCGACCGCGGACTTCTTCATGCCCATGGCCCGCAGCACACCGATCTCGTACTTGCGCTCGCGGATCGCGATGGAGCTCAGCAGCGCGATGATGACGCCGCCGAACACCAGCACCACGATCATGAACGTGACCGAGACCGACTTCAGGCCCTCGACGGGACCCACTATCGCGTTGTAGGTCGCCGAGTCGGTAGTGACGTCGAAGACGTCGGGCAGGCCCTCGGCTCGCACCTCCTCGGTGAACGCGTCCAGCAGGTCCGGGTCCGCGAGGTAGAAGGTCGCGGCGACCTGCATGCCCTGCATATTCGCCACGTAGTTGTTCAGCACCGTGTCGTAGGTGGTGAGGATCTCGTTGCGGCGGTTGGTGAAGGCGTTCTTCTGCGGCGAGCCGTACTCATCGGTCAGGTCGTCGTAGGTGCCCACCACGGTGACCTCGTACTCGATGGGCTCGAGGGCACCCTCGTCGATGTTTCGCAGCTCGCCGGCCAGGTGCAGGGAGTCGCCGACGCTCAGGTCGTTCAGCTCGGCCAGCTCCGTGCTGACCAGGACCTCGCTGTCCGCGTCGGGCATCTCGCCCTCGGCCAGGGCTCGCGAGCCGTCGTCGAACTCGGCGAACTTGTTGCCCTGCAGGGACGCCGTGAAGGACATGGGCTCGGACTCGAACATCGACTCGCCCGGCCCGCCGCCACCCATCGTCATCATCCCGCTGCCGCCGCCCAGGTCGGCTGCCACCGGCGTGAGGTCCTCGGGGACCACGCCGGTCGAGGCGGTGAAGTCGGCGTCGGCCAGGTGCTCGGACTCGCCGAAGGCGAGGTACTGGTCCGCGTCGATGGTCGGCATGGTCATCCGGACCATGCCGTCGGTGGACTCGGCCATGGCCTCCTCCCGGACCTTCTCCATGTCCGGGACGAACGTGACCTCGGCGCTGAACCGCTCCTTGTAGTCGTCGATGATGCTGGTCGCGGTGGAGCTGATCATCAGCGCGATGACGCTCGCCGCGATCACCACCAGGATGATCGCGCCCAGCAGCGCGTTGCGGCCCTTGTGCCGCCACACGTTCGCCAGCGCGTTGTTCAGGATGTACATCCGTCATGCCTTCGCTCGGTCGGTTGGGACACGACGAAGACTGCACACCCCACGTGAGACGGGATTAGGGCCCGGTTAAGACCCCGCTGGGAGTGTCTCCCGCCGCGGCAGGCGCAGCGTGAACACGGCTCCGCCACCCGGCCGGTTCGCGGCGCGGACCGCGCCTCCGTGCAGGTCAGCGGCCTGCGCCACGATCGCCAGGCCCAGGCCGGACCCCTGCCGGGCCCGCGCGGCCGCACCCCGGAAGAACCTCTCGAACACACGGGGCAGCTCGCCGGGGTCCAGGCCCGGCCCGCGGTCCAGCACGCTGAACCGGAGCCCAGCGCCCGTCGCGGCCAGGGACACCGTCACGCTCCCGCCCGGTGCGGAGACCTGCACGGCGTTGCGCACCAGGTTCGCGATCGCCCGCTCCAGAGTGGCCGGGTGCACGACGGCGGCCGCGTCCCGCGGCGACACCGTCACCTCCACCTCGACGTCCGGGGCGACGCGTCGCGTGCGGGCGACCGCGCGGTCCACCAGTGCGGCCAGGTCGGTGTGCTCGGCAGGCTCGGACCCGGCGGCGCCACGGGCGAGCTCGACGATCTCGCCCACCGCGTCGGCGAGCGCGCCGACCTGCGTGTCGAGGTCGGCCACGAGCTGACGTCGCTCGTCGACCGCCAGACGCCGTTCGGCGCCGTCGCCGCCGTGCGCGCGGCCGTCGCCGCCCGGCCCGTCACCCGTGACCCCCTCCGCGCGAGCCAGCAGCCCGAGATCGTTACGGAGCACGGTCAGCGGGGTGCGCAGCTCGTGGGCAGCGTTCTCCACCAGCTCGCTCTGGCCGCGCCGCGCGTCGTCCAGCCCCGCCAGCAGGGCGTTGACCGCCCCGGCGAGCCGGCCGATCTCGTCCCGGCGCCCCCCGCCGACGTCGACCCGCTGCCCCAGGTCCCGCGTGCGGGCCACCGCCTCGGTGGCGGCGACGAGGCGGTCGACCGGGCGCAGCCCGGACCGGGACACCAGCCAGCCGAGCAGCGCCGCCACGACGACCCCGGCCGCCGCCGTCCCGCCCAGCGCCCACGCGACCCGGTCGAGGGTGTCCTGCATGGAGGTGAGGGGCTGGAAGATCCACACCTGCGCGTCGCCGTCGTCGGTCCGCGCGGACAGGACCCGGTAGGTGGACCCGTCCGTCGTGACCGTGTCCAGCCGGGACCTGCCGGACTCGGGCACGGGCGGCAGCCAGTCCAGGTCCTTCAGCGAGTCGTTCAGGGGACCGTAGGTCGCGTCGTCGCGCACCGTCCCGTCCCCCTGGACCACCAGCACGCTCACCGGGTCGTTCTGCACCAGCGACAGGATGCGGCGCTGGTTCCCGGTACCCGACGGTGTCGCCGCAGAGAGGTCGGCGATGCTCCCGAGGTTCGCGGTGCGTTTGGTCAGCTGCGCGTCGATCTCGTCCAGCATCGAGGCCCTGACCTGGAACCACGCCGCCAGGGACGCCACCATGACCGCGGCGGCGACCGCCGCGGCGGCCAGCAGGGTCAGGCGCTTCTGGAGGCTCACTCCACGCCCCGCATCTGGTACCCGACACCGCGCATCGTGTGCACCAACCGTGGCGAGCCGGCCGCCTCGAGCTTGCGGCGCAGGTACCCCACGTACACGTCCAGGGTGTTCGACATGCCGTCCAGGTCCTCCCCCCACACCGAGGAGTACAGCTGGCTTCGCGTGAGCACCTGCCCGCGGTGCCGCATCAGCGTCTCCAGCAGGGAGAACTCCGTGCGCGTCAGCTCCACCGGCGCGTCGTCGACCGTGACCTGCCACGCGCCCGGGTCCAGCCGGACCGGCCCGACCTCCAGCACCAGCTCACCCGGTGCACCTGCCGTACGGCGCAGCAGGGCCCGCAACCGGGCCAGCAGCTCGTCGTACGCGAAGGGCTTCGCCAGGTAGTCGTCGGCCCCGGCGTCCAGCCCGGCCACCGTGTCCTGCACGGCGTCGCGCGCGGTCAGGATCAGCACCGGCGTCCGGTCCCCCGAGGCCCGCAGCCACCGGCACACGCCGAGCCCGTCCAGGCGAGGCATCATCACGTCCAGCACCACCGCGTCCGGCCGCGCTGACTCGATCGCCTCGATCGCCGCACGCCCGTCCGGGGCGGTCACCACCGTGTAGCCCTCGAACCGCAGGGAACGTGCGATGGACTGCCGCAGCGCTGGCTCGTCGTCGACCAGAAGAATCCGCATCCCGCGATTCTCCGGAGCGCACATAAGAGAACCATGAGAGGCCGTCGGCAGGAGGCTCGCCGCGGCCTTGTACGACCTGGGTATGACGGACCGGCGGCGCAGAACCAGCCCGGGGCCGGACGCGGTGCGGTGGGGCCCGTCCGTAGCGTCTGCCCCATGGACATCACCTCGTACGCGCCCGGGTCGTCTCCCACTGTGCGCGCTCGCTCCCTGACGAAGACCTATGGCAAGGGTGAGGCTGTCGTGCGTGCCCTGGACGGGGTGGACGTCGACTTCGAGCAGGGCCGGTTCACCGCGATCATGGGCCCCTCCGGCTCGGGTAAGTCGACCCTGATGCACCTGCTGGCCGGCCTGGACTCCGCCAGCGGCGGCCACGCGTTCCTGGGCGGCACCGAGATCACCGGCCTGAACGACAAGGCCCTGACCCTGCTCCGCCGCGACCGGGTCGGGTTCGTGTTCCAGCAGTTCAACCTGCTGCCCATGTTCACCGCCGAGCAGAACATCACCCTCCCCGTGGAACTCGCCGGCGGCACCGTGGACACCGCCTGGTTCGACACCCTGGTCGACACCCTCGGCCTGGCCGGGCGTCTGACGCACCGCCCCGGGGAGCTCTCCGGCGGGCAGCAGCAGCGCGTCGCGATCGCCCGCGCCCTGATCGCCCAGCCCGACGTCGTGTTCGCCGACGAGCCCACCGGCAACCTCGACTCCCGCTCCGGCGCCGAGGTCCTGTCCTTCCTGCGCCGATCGGTACGCGAGCTGGGCCGCACCATCATCATGGTCACCCACGACCCCTCCGCGGCCGCGTACGCGGACCGGGCAGTCCTGATCGCCGACGGCCGCATCGCCGGCGACATCAGCGACCCCACCCCCGAGTCCGCCATGGCCGGCCTGGACGCCCTACGCACCCTCGAACCCGCCGTCACCACCGCACCCGCCACGTTCCGGACGGGTGCGTGATGGCCACCACCTTCCCCACCGCACGCCTCACCCTGGGGCAGATGCGCCGCAGCGTCGGACGGCTCACCGCCGCGGGCGTCGCGATCCTGATCAGCACGGCGTTCGTCACGGTGACGCTGCTCGCCGGCGGCGTCATCAACGGCACCACCCACGACATGGTCGCGGCCCAGTACGCGCGGGCGGACGTCGTCGTCTCCGCCAACGAGCAGGGGCCGGGCTCGTTCGCCGCCGACGACATCGCGGCAGTCGGCGCCGTCGACGGCGTCGAGACCGTCCAGCCCGTCACGAGCTGGTCGGGCGACCTGCGCAACGGCGGCAAGGGCGGCTACCAGACGTTCGCCCCGGTCCCCGCCGACCCGCGGCTGTCACCGCTCGAGCTGACCGACGGCGCCTGGCCCGCAGCCGACGGCGAGGTGGCGCTGACGCCAGAGGTCGCCGAGCGGCTCGAAGTCGGCGTGGGCGACACGGTGACGCTCAAGCGCACCCTGTACCCCGAGGGCTGGGCCGAGAGCGAGGCGATGGACCCGGCGACCGAGCTCGGCGAACCGAAGGATGTCACCGAGAAGCTGACCGTTACGGGCCTCGCCGACGACCCCTACGGCGCCTACTCGGCCTTCGGCGGCGCCGCAGCCGTCCCGGCCAGCACCCTCGACGCCTGGAACGCGGACGAGCCCTTCTCGAACCCGGTCACCGAGCTGCTGCTCGCGCTCGACGCCCCGCTGGACGGCGACAGCGTCCCGGCCGCCCTGGGCGAGGCGATCCAGACCGCCGCCGGCGAGGTCGACGGCGGCGTGTCCGTCGAGACCACCGAGGAGGTGGCGACGGCGCGGACCGCGGAGCAGACCGGCGGCCAGGACCTCGTCTTCCTCGTATTCGTCATGACGTTCGCCGCCATCGCGCTGCTGATCGCGGCAATGGTCATCACGAACACGTTCCAGGTGCTCGTCGCCCAGCGGACCCGCACCCTCGCCCTCCTGCGCTGCATCGGGGCCGGCACCGGCCAGCTCTACCGCAGCGTCCTGCTCGAGGCGGCGATCCTGGGCGCGGTCGCCTCGGCGGTGGGCATCGTGGCCGGTGGGGTCCTGGCCCAGGTCGCGCTGCTGGTGGCGCCCACGTTCGACCTCGGCGTGCCCCTCCCGACGACGATCACACCGACCTGGCAGTCGGTGGTGCTGCCGTTCGCGATCGGTGTCGTGGTGACGGTCCTGGCCGCGCTCGCTCCCGCCCGCTCGGCGACCCGCGTCGCGCCGCTCGCCGCGCTGCGGCCGTCGGACGCCCCGACGCTGCGCGCCCGCTCCGGCCGCGCCCGCCTCGTGATCTCGCTCCTGTGCCTCGTCGGCGGCTTCGCCGGGCTCGGCGTCGGCGTCGCGCTCGGGATGTCGGGTGCCCCGCAGTTCGGCCTCATCGCGGCCGTCGGTGGCGGCTCCCTCGCGTTCTTCGGCGTCGTGCTGAGCGCGGTGCTCTGGCTGCCGCGCGTCGCGGCAGTCCTGGGCGGGCTCGTGGCGCGCACCGGACCCGCGGCCCGCCTCGCGGTCGCCAACACGCTGCGCAACCCGCGCCGGACGGCGGCGACGTCCACGGCGCTGCTCATCGGCGTCACCCTCGTCACCATGATGACCACCGGCGCCGCCAGCGCGCGCATGTCCGCGGACAGCCTGCTCGACGAGACGTTCCCCTACGACGTGAGCGTGTCGCCGTCCTCCCCCGACTACCTCGAGGACCTGCGCGACGCCGTCGCCGACACCGCCGCCGTAGCGACCACCGCGCTCGTGACCAGCACGTCGGTCTCGCTCGGCGGGGAGACGGACATCGGCATCGTGGCCGCCGACCCGGACGAGCTCGCCGCCGTGGTGAACGTGCCCGACGAGGCCGAGCGCCTCACCGACGGCTCGATCCTCCTGTCCCAGGACGCGGCCGACTCCCTGTCCCTCAGCGCGGGCGACAGCACCACCGTCGGCGGCCCAGCCGGCTCGGTCGACCTGACCGTCGTCATCACGAGCGCCGAGGCGCTCAACCACACCATGACGACCAGCGACCTCGCTCGCGTCGTCGACCTCGACACCGAGGGGAACGCCTGGACGGACATCTGGGCCAAGATCTCGGGCGCCGAGGCCACCACCGTGCTCGCGGACGTCCAGGACACCGCGGCGGAGGTCGACGGCGACGCGTTCGTCATGGGCCCGGCCGCCCAGGCCGCGCAGTTCCGGCAGGTCGTGGACGTCATCCTCGGCATAGTGGTGGGCCTGCTCGCCGTCGCCGTCGTGATCGCCCTGATCGGCGTCACCAACACGCTGTCGCTCTCGGTCATCGAGCGGACCCGTGAGTCCGCGACCCTGCGGGCCATCGGCCTGAGCAAGGAGCAGCTGCGCGGCATGCTCGCCGTCGAGGGCATGCTCATCGCCGGCGTCGGCGCGGTCCTCGGCATCGTGCTCGGGCTCGTGTTCGGCTGGGCGGGGGCGGCGACCGCCCTGTCCATCATGGGCGACGTGCGGTACGCCGTCCCGTGGACCGACCTCGGGGTGGTCCTGGCGGTCGCCCTCGTCGCCGGCCTCCTCGCGTCGGTCCTCCCGGCGCGGGCCGCGGCCCGCACCTCCCCGGTGGCGGCGCTCGGGGTGGAGTGACGGCGGTCCGCCCCTGACGGCGGCGCCCGTGCGCAGCGAACCTGCGCACGGGCGCCCTTGTCGCCGTCAGGTGTCAGTCGTCGGGCATCGAGCGGCGGCTGCCGACCGGAAGGTCGGCGAGCGGGAAGGCGAGCGAGCCGGCGCCGACCCACCACTCCATCACGTCGTAGGCGAGCCGACCCGCCACGACGGACGGGTCGGCGTCCGACAGCCGTGCGGCCTGGGCAGGGTCGCAGGCGAAGATGGACATCCCGCGGTACGACTCGTCGCTCTGCTCGTCGAACGGTCCGTTCGCGGCGAGCAAGCCCTGCCGCCTCAGGTCGGCGCGGTAGGCGAGGTGACGCGCCTGGAGCGCGTCGAGCGCCTCGTCCGACCTCTCCGGCGCATCGTGCGGCCGCCGCAGCACCACGACCGTGTAGACGTCGAACGCGTCAGGGATGTTCGGGTCATGTGGCATGCATTCAGGCTACTGACCCGTGTCCGCCCCGACCCGGGTCCTCGTCAGCCGACGCCGATATGGGGCATCTGGTCGAGGCGTTCGAGGATCACGCCCTCGCGCAGCGCCCAGGGGCAGATCTCGAGCTCGGTCAGGTCGAAGACGTCCATGCACGCCTCGGCGACGAGGGCACCCGGGACGATCTGGTGGGCCCGGCTCAGCGAGACGCCGGGCAGCCGGGCCAGGTCGTCGGGGGTCATGCGGGTCAGCTCGCCGACGCGCTCGCGCAGCGCATCGAGCCGCAGCACCCGGCGCACCAACGGCCCCTCGGCCGCCGGGGCAGCCCCGCAGATCCGGGCGAGGGAGCGGAAGGTCTTGGAGGTCGCGGCGGCGCGGTCGGGCCGTCCGGTGCGCAGCAGGCTCCCCGCGTTCCGCGCGATCTCGGTGCGCAGGTCGCGGCGCAGGGCGCGCAGCGCCCCGTCGTCGGGCACGACGCCGAAGTGCGTGCGGGCCAGCCGCGCGGCCCCGAGCGGAAGCGACCATGCGGCGCCGGGCCCCTCGTCGGCCCCGCCGGCGATCTCGAGAGAGCCGCCGCCGATGTCGAACACGGCCAGCCGGCCGGCCGACCAGCCGAACCACCGGCGCACCGCGAGGAACGTGAGCCGGGCCTCGTCCTCTCCGCTGAGCACCTTGAGCCGCACCCCCGTGCGCTCGTGCACGGTCTCGAGCACCGCCTCGGCGTTCACGGCGTCGCGCACGGCGGACGTCGCGAACGCCAGCATCTCCGCGCAGCCCCTGTCCTCCGCCATGCGCACGGCCTGCACGGTGAACTCCACGAGGGCGTCGACGCCGGCCCTGCCGACGGCGCCGTCGTCGTCCAGGTGCTCGGCGAGACGCAGCGGCTGCTTGTACGACGAGGCCGGCAGCGGCGCCGCGCCGCCGTGGGCGTCGACCACCAGCAGGTGCCCCGTGTTGGAACCGATGTCGAGAACGCCCAGACGCATGGGGCAGACGCTACCCGGGATCGGCGACTCGGACCCGCCTGTGCGTCGCACGCGCGCGACCGGGCCGGGAGCCGGACGGCCTCGCGGCCCGGGAGGGTTCCGGAATGCGGCGGCAAGCGGCAGACTCGGGGCAGTAAGCCCGACGACGGGAGGCTTGACGATGGCGCTCGACGCGCCCGCCGGCACCGGGCCGGTGCCGCCGGAGCACAGCCGGTCGCTGGAGCGTGCCGCACTCCCGGCGAGCGTCGTCCGGCAGGCCTCGCGGTCCGAGGAGCTGCTCGCCCTGGTGCGTCGCCGGGGACGGATCGAGGTGAGCGAGTCCGCCCGCGTGCTGTCCGTCTCGCAGGAGACCGTGCGCCGCGAGCTGCGCAAGCTGGAGGCGCAGGGCCTGGTGCGGCGCAGCTACGGGCTCGCGTTTCCCGTCGAGACGAGCTCGTTCGAGACGGCGCTCTCCCAGCGGCAGCAGAGCTTCCCGGAGGAGAAGGCGCGGATCGCCGCCGAGGTGGCCCGGCGCCTGGGCGAGGCGCAGACGATCTTCGTCGACGAGGGCTTCCAGCCGCTGCTCGCCGCGCGGGCTCTGCCACGGGACCGTGAGCTGACGGTGGTCACGTCGTCCCTGCCGGTCGCGACGGAGCTGTCGGCCCGGCCGAACGTGCAGGTCATCGTGATCGGCGGGCGGGTGCGCGGGAAGACGCTGGGCGTGGTCGACGGCAGTGCTGTGGACATGCTGCGCACCTTCCGCCTCGACCTCGGGCTGATCGGCGCGAACGGGGTGACTGTCGAGGACGGTCTCACCACGCCCGACCCGGCGGTCGCGAGCGTAAAGGCCGCCGCGATCGAGGTGAGCAGGCGACGGATCTTCATCGGGGCGCACCACAAGTTCGGCGTCACCAGCTTCGTGCGCTTCGCCGGGCTGGACGACTTCGAGGCGATGATCACCGGCAGGCAGCTCGGCTCGGCCCGTGCGCGCGCCTTCCACGCCGCCGGGGCGGAGATCGTCCAGGTCTGACGAGCGCTCCCGGGCGTGACCGGTTGGCCCGCCGGGGGTAGCAGTTCGTGCCCGGTCCGGGATGCGGTTTCCGTCGATCCGGTGCTGCGCAAACCCGGCAGACCGGCCCACCCTGTCGGCCGCGCCGGCTCGTCCGCGAGACGCGACGATCCGCCATCCGGCGTCGGGCCGCGCCGGACCTGTGCGATTCCACAGTCCCGGTGACCGTTTCGAAAACGCCGTCGTTGACCCCCTTTCCGGCCCGGCCCACCATGTGCGAATCCGTGTTTCCTGACACGACGACGCCTCACGACGACGTGACGAGAAGGGTCGAAAGCAATGATGCTCACGAAGACTGCGCGCCGGAAGGCCGCGCCCGCCGGGGCGGCAGCCGCTGCGCTGGCACTGGTGCTGACCGCCTGCGCCGGGGCAGGCGGCGGCGGAGACAGCGATGCCGCCGCGGAGGACGGCGGGACGGTCGAGCTCACGCTCGCAACCGTCAACAACCCGCAGATGAAGGACATGGAGGAGCTGAAGTCCGCCTTCGAGGAGGAACACCCGGACATCAAGGTCAACTTCGTCCAGATGGAGGAGAACGACCTGCGGGACGCCGTCACGAAGGACGTCGCCACCGACGGCGGCCAGTACGACATCGTCACGGTCGGCTCCTACGAGGTGCCGATCTGGGCGGAGAACGGCTGGCTGACCGACCTGACGGGCGACCTCGAGTCCGACGCGGACTACGACGTCGACGACCTCTTCGAGCCCGTGAAGGACGCCCTCACGGTCGACGACTCGCTCTACGCGGTCCCGTTCTACGGTGAGTCGTCGATGCTGATGTACAACAAGGAGATGCTCGACGAGGCGGGTATCACGGTGCCCGAGCACCCGACGTGGCAGGAGGTCGCAGACATCGCGCGGCAGGTCGACTCGGACACGGTCGACGGCATCTGCCTGCGCGGCAAGCCCGGCTGGGGCGAGGTCTTCGCGCCCCTGACGACAGTCGTGCAGACCTTCGGCGGCAGCTGGTACGACGACGAGTGGAACGCCCAGGTCGACTCGCCCGAGTTCGCCGAGGCCGTCCAGTTCTACGTGGACCTGGTCGAGGACGCGGGCGAGGCTGACCCGGTGTCCACCGGGTTCACCGAGTGCCTGAACAACGTGAGCCAGGGCCGGTCCGCCATGTGGGTGGACGCGACGGTCGCCGCGGGCCTGCTCGAGGACCCCGAGTCGTCCGAGGTCGCGGGCAAGATGGGCTACGCCCACGCGCCGGTCGTCGAGACCGAGGAGTCCGGCTGGCTCTGGTCCTGGAACCTCGCCATCCCCGAGACGACCCAGAACCGGGAGGCGGCGGTCGAGTTCGTGAAGTGGGCGACGAGCAAGGAGTACCACCAGCTCGTCGGCACGGAGCTCGGCTGGAGCCGGGTGCCCCCGGGCGCGCGGAACTCGACCTACGAGATCCCCGAGTACGAGGAGGCCGCCGCGGCCTTCGCGCCGATCACGCGGGACATCATGCTCGCGGTGAACCCGGAGCAGCCGGGCGTGGCACCGCAGTCGTGGACCGGCATCCAGTACGTCACCATCCCGGAGTTCCAGGACCTCGGGAACCAGGTCTCGCAGGACCTGGCCGACGTCTTCGCGGGACGCAGCGAGCTAGCCCCGGTGCTCGAACGCGCCCAGGAGCTCGCCCAGGAAGCGGGCGACGCCCAGAAGTAGCCGGACCCGGGCGCGGGGAGCACGGCTCCCCGCGCCCGGCCAGCCATCGCGCCTTGCTCCGCCATCGCGCCCGCACTCCGGCGTGCGGGACTCTCTGAGCCCCTGGAGGGCCACATGACCGTTCTCATGACCGCCCCGACGACGCGGCGCCCCCGGCGGGCGGCGCCCGCCGGATCAGGGCGGGCGCGCCGCCTGGCCGTCTCGCGCGCCCTGCTCTGGCCCGCGCTGGCCACCTCGCTCGTCCTGACCCAGATCCCCTTCGTCCTCACGATCTTCTACTCCCTGCAGCGCTGGAACATGCTGCGCCCGGGCGACCGGGGCTTCACCGGCCTCGACAACTATGTCAGCGTGCTGCGCGACGGCTCGTTCCTGTCGTCGCTCGGCGCGACCGTCGCGGTCACCGGCAGCTCGGTGGTCCTCTCCACGCTGCTCGGCCTGCTGTTCGCCGTGCTCCTGGACCGCAGCTTCCTGGGGCGGGGCGTGGCCCGGACGCTGATGATCACGCCGTTCCTCGTCATGCCCGCCGCCGCGGCCCTCGTCTGGAAGTGGTCGATCTTCGACGCGGCCACCGGCATGGCCAACTGGGGTCTCGGGCTGGTCGGCCTGCCGCCCGTGGCATGGAACACCGAGCTCCCGATCGTCACGATCATCGTGGTGCTCACCTGGCAGTACACGCCGTTCGCGATGCTGATCCTCCTGGCGGGCCTGCAGGCGCAGGACAAGGACGTGCTCGAGGCCGCCGCCGTGGACGGCGCGGGGGCGCTGCGCACGTTCGGCTCGATCACGCTGCCCCACCTGCGGCAGTACGTCGAGATCGCGGTGCTGCTGGCCTCGATCATGCTGCTCCAGGTCTTCGACCCGATCGCGATCATGACCCGCGGCACGGGCGGCACCAAGACACTCTCCTACCTGCTCTACGAGCGGGCGTTCATCGGCCTGGAGGTCGGCGAGGCCGCCGCGTACGGCGTGATGACCGTGCTCGTCACGATCGTCGTGGCCTCGGTCGCCCTGCGGACGCTCTTCAAGGTCTTCTCCACGGAAGGAGTCGGACGATGACCACCTCGCGCCTTCGAGGGTCCCTGGTGACCGCTGTCACCTGGGTCCTCGTGCTCGCCTTCTTCTTCCCCGTGGCGTGGATGGTGTTCACGGCCTTCAAGCCGGAGCACCAGGCCGCCACGGTGCCGCCGACGTTCGCACCCGACTTCACGCTCGACGGCTTCGAGGCCGTCTTCAACCGGGACATGCTGCCCTACCTGATCAACTCGCTGAGCGCGAGCGTCGGGTCGACGCTCCTGGTCCTCGTGCTGGCGGTGCCGGCCGCCTACGCGCTGAGCATCCGGCCGATCGTCAACGTCCGCGACGCGCTCTTCTTCTTCATCTCGACCCGCTTCATGCCCGTCGCCGCCTCGATCATCCCGGTCTACCTGCTGCTGCAGTCCGTGGGCGGGCTCGACAACATCACCTGGCTGACGATCCTCTACGTCGGCGTGAACCTGCCGATCGCCATCTGGATGATGCGGTCGTTCCTCGCCGAGGTGCCGCGCGAGCTCATCGAGGCCGCGCAGCTCGACGGGGCCCGCCTGGGCACGGAAATCTTCCGCGTCGTACTGCCGATCGTCATGCCCGGCGTCGCCGCCGCCGGCCTGATCTGCTTCATCTTCGCGTGGAACGAGTACTTCCTCGCCAACCTCCTGACCGCGCAGGTCGCCCGCACGACCCCACCGTTCCTCACGAGTTTCGTCGACGGCCGCGGCCAGTTCCTGGCGGTGCTGTCCGCGGCGGCAACCGTCGCGATCGTTCCGGTGGTGCTGGCCGGGTGGATCGCGCAGAAGCAGCTCGTCCGCGGCCTCGCGATGGGAGCGATCAAGTGACCCTGGACCTCGGCACCCCGTTCGGCACCCCGTTCGGCACGGCTCCGGCCGCCTCGTCCGACGCCGATGACGCCGGCGTCGACCTGCCCCCGTACGACCGTTCGGGCATTCGGGTCGGGATCGTCCACCTCGGCGTCGGCGGCTTCCACCGCGCGCACCAGGCGCTGGCGATCGACGATCTGCTGCGCCGCGGCGAGGCCCGCGAGTGGGGCATCTGCGGCGTCGGCCTGCTGCCGGGCGACGCCGCGATGCGCGACGCCCTGCGGGCGCAGGGCGGCCTCTACACGCTCGTGACGAAGCACCCGGACGGCGGGCTCGACGCGCGCGTCGTCGGCAGCCTCGTCGAGTACCTGTTCGCGCCGGACGATCCAGAGGCAGTGCTGGAGCGCCTCGCCGACCCGGCGACCCGCATCGTGTCCCTCACCATCACCGAGGGCGGCTACAACTTCGACCAGGTCACCGGCGAGTTCGACGCGACGGCGCCCGCCGTCGTCGCCGACGCCCGGCCGGGGGCGGTCCCGACCACGGTGTTCGGCTACGTGGTCGAGGCCCTGGCCCGACGCCGGGCGCGCGGCCTGCCGCCCTTCACCGTCATGTCCTGCGACAACGTGCAGGGCAACGGCGAGAAGGCGCGCACCGTCTTCTCGGCCTTCGCTGCCCTGCGCGACCCGGAGCTCGGCCGGTGGGTGCACGACGCCGTCACGTTCCCCAGCTCGATGGTGGACCGCATCACGCCCGTGACGACCGACGAGGACCGCGCCCTCGTCCGCGAGCGCCTCGGTGTCGAGGACCGCTGGCCCGTGGTGGCCGAACCGTTCTTTCAGTGGGTGCTGGAGGACCGGTTCCCGCTCGGCCGGCCCCCGTACGAGGACGCGGGGGTCCAGCTCGTGCAGGACGTGGAGCCGTACGAGCTCATGAAGCTGCGGCTGCTCAACGCGAGCCATCAGGCGATCGCGTACTTCGGGTGGCTGAGCGGCTACCGGTATGCGCACGAGGCGGTCGCGGACCCGGTGGTTGCGGCGTTCGTGCGCGACTTCATGGACCGCGAGGCGACGCCGACGCTGCGGCCGGTGCCGGGCGTCGATCTCGACGTGTACAAGACGACGCTCGTGGAGCGCTTCGGGAACCCGGCCGTCCGGGACACGCTCGCGCGGCTGTGCGCGGAGACGTCGGACCGCATCCCGAAGTGGCTCGTGCCTGTCGTGGGCGAACAGCTGCGCGCGGGTGGCGAGATCGTCAGGTCGGCGGCGATCATCGCGAGCTGGGCGCGCTACGCCGAGGGGGTCGACGAGCAGGGTGGGCCGATCGAGGTGGTCGACCGGCTCGCGGACGAGCTCGTCCCGCTCGCCCGCTCGCAGCGCGACGACCCGGTGGCCTTCCTGCGTAGCCCGGCACTGTTCGGGTCGCTCGTGGACGAGCCGCGCTTCGTCGAGGCGTACCTCGACACGCTCGGCTCGCTGCACCGGCTCGGCGCGCACGCGACGCTGGCGGCGCTGGTCGGTGTTCAGGAGCACGACGGGGGCCGTTCGCGGTAAAGTCTCGTCGCCGTGACGACTCCGACCACTTCCCCTCGCGGGATCCGCTCTGTCCGGACCACCGATCTGGGGCACCGGCTCGAGCTCGCCCGGCAGCGCGCGTTCGTGGGCCGCGGCGAGCAGGCCGCTGCCTTTCGCGCCGCCCTGACCAGCGACTTCGCGTCCACCGTCCTGTTCATCCACGGCGCGGGCGGCACCGGCAAGACCACCCTGCTGCGCCGCTTCGCCAACGAGGCGGAGGGTGCCGGGCGTCGGGTGGTGCGGACTAGGCGCTTCCATCCGGCGACGTCCGCCGACACGCTGGTGGCGGAGCTCTCGGCGGTCGCGGTGCTCACACCCGCGGAGGCCGAGGCCTCCCTGGTCCTGCTGATCGACGACTTCGACGACCTGCACCCGGCCGAGCCCTGGCTGCGCGAGGAGCTCCTGCCCGCGCTGCCGCTCGGGACGGTTGTGGTGCTGGCCGGCCGCACCCCGCCCGCGCTGGAGTGGACCACCGACCCGGGCTGGCAGGAGCTGCTGAGCGTGCACGAGCTGGGTGACCTGTCCCCCGCGGAGGCCGGCCTGCTGCTCGACCGCCGCTCCGTGCCCAGGGATCAGCACGCCAGGCTCCTCGCCATCACCGACGGCAACCCGCTCGCCCTGTGCGTCGCCATCGACACGCTCACCGCCGGCGGGTCCGACGACGACGTGCGGCTCGCCGTCGCGCACGTCGTCCTGCAGCGTGTAGTCGGGTCGCTGCCCACGCCCGCGCACCGCGAGGCCCTCGAGCTGTGCGCAGCTACCGACCCGACGACGGAAGGCCACCTGTCCGCCGCGACCGCAGCCACCGAGCTGTTCCGGTGGCTGCGGTCGCTGCCGTTCGTGGACCCGGGACCGCGTGGGCTGCACCTACGATCCTTCGTGCGCGAGGCGATCACGTTCGAGCGGCAGTGGCGCAATCCCGGCCCGGACGGAGATCACGATCCGGCGCACGACCCGGCACAGGGCAGTGGCGCACGGCGTCCGGGCGCACCGGGCGACGCGGCAAAAAACGACGCGACGAACGACGTGGGAGCGGGGCTGCCCGACGACGTCCGCGCCGATGACCCTTCGGCGGGCGGACCCGGTCCGCTGTCCCGCGAGGCCTTCGACCTGGCGGTCCGGGAAGCCCTACGATCCTGGCGGCGCCCCGACCTGCTCGCCACCAACCCGCTCACCGGCAGCCGGCTCGTCGCCGAGAGCGCGGAGCGCGATCAGGTCGCCGCGCTACGCGCCGTCCTGCAGGCCACCCTGGACGGGCTGAGCGAGGACCCCCGGGAGAGCAAGGGCCACCGCGCCGTGCTGGCCACCTATCTCGGCGGCGCCCCCACCCAGGAGGCCGCCGCCGAGCGGCTGGGGCTGCCGTTCAGTACCTACCGCCGGCACCTGGCTCAGGGGCTGACGGTGCTGGCGAGCCTGCTGTGGTGGCAGGAGATTCGCGGCGGTCGGCCCGGCTGAGCTTCGGCAGCTCGAACAGCCACGTCGCGCCGGCGGCGCGCAGCCAGGTGTTGAGCGTCAGGCACACCGAGACGAGCAGTGGCACGGCCACGATCGGCAGCAGCACCGCGATCACGAGCTGGGGGACGGTACCCATCTGGGAGAAGGGGCCCACCACTACCGCCGTCAGCAGGGCGAGCAGCGGCATGTGCATCACGTAGATCGGGAGCGTCTGCCGCCCGAGCGTGGCGAGCAGGGCGGCGCCCTTGCGCCAGCGTTCGAGCTGGACCGCTCCCGCGACCCCCACGACCACGGCGACAACGCAGACCGCCGGCCAGACCCCGTACCAGTCCTGAAGGCCCAGCACCTGGACGGCGCCGATGAACCCGAGGTACACGACTCCCCCGACCAGGAGGTGGCGCATGGTGGCGACCCGGGCCCAGCGCTCGATCAGCGGCCGGAACCGCAGGCCGAGCAGGAAGAAGAACAGGTTCTGGTAGAGCTGCCCGCGGTTGCCCGGCGCCGCCAGCAGGTCGGCCGACGCGATCACCGAGAGCAGCAGGGCGGGCACGAGCACCGCCCAGGTCGGCAGCTTGCGGGTCACCTTGGCCACGACGAAGTACAGGGCCAGCGCCACCAGGTACCAGAGGTTGGTCGGGGTGATGGTGAGCTGCTCGACCACGTCCAGGGCGTTGCGCGCGGCCAGGGTGTCGAAGTCGGGGACCATCGAGAGCACCAGGGTGTGCACCGTGAACCACACGAGGTAGAGGTAGTAGAACCGCGCGATCCGGCTCTTCGCCGTGGCCGACCAGGTGCGCTGTACAGCCGCGACGGCGAACATCCCGGAGATCGTGAAGAACACCGGCATCCGCAGGGGCAGCAGCAGGTCGCCGAAAGCACCCCAGAGACCGGGCAGCGGCACGGGGAGGTGCCAGTCGATCGTCAGGTACAGCTTCATGATCACGTGCCACAGCACGACGAGCAGGATGCAGACACCCTTGGCGATGTCGGCCCATTCCGACCGCTGCTTCACGGGTTCGCCGGACGCCGCCGCGGGGGTCGGTGTCTCGGGAACCGGCGCTGCGGGGACCGGCACCTCGGCGGCCGACTCGGAGACCGGCGCAGCGGGCCTCGGCACCACCGGGATCGGTACGGTGTCGGCCTGGTACGACTCGCTCACCGGAGGACCGCGGGCACCGGGCCCCGGGCCCGAGCCGTCTCGATGAGGATGTCCAGCAGCTCCGGGTAGGAAGTACCCGCCGCCTGCCACATCCGCGGGAACTGCGACATGGACGTGAGGCCGGGGATCGTGTTGACCTCGTTGACCGTCGGGACGAGGACGCCGTCCACCTCGGGCAGGAAGAAGTCGACACGGAGCAGCCCCGAGCAGCCCAGCTCCAGGAACACGTCGAGCGCCATGGTCGCGAGCCGCTCGGCGATCTGCGGGTCGAGCTCGGCGGGCACTACGAAGTCGGTGATGCCCGACTCGTACTTGGCGTCGTAGTCGAACCAGCCGTGCTCCTCGACCACCTTGATCTCCAGCGGCGGGCTGGTCAGCAGGCGGCCGTCCGGAAGCTCCAGCACACCGATGTCGACCTCCCGGCCGGGCACGCCGGCCTCGACCAGCGTCTTGGCGTCGCTCTCGCGAGCGAGCTCCAGTGCCGCGGGAAGCTGCGCCCAGTCGTCCACCCGGGTGACCCCGACGCTGGAGCCGCCGCGCGACGGCTTGACGAAGACGGGCAGGCCGAGCCGATCCCGGTCGTGCTGGGCGAGCTCGTCGGCGGGGGTCCGCAGGACCGCGCCCGGCGCGACCGGGATGTCCCGCGCGCCCAGGACCCGCTTGGTGAAGTCCTTGTCCATGCTCGTCGCGCTGGCCAGGACGCCGCTGCCCATGTACGGGACGCCCGCGAGCTCGAGCACGCTCTGGACCGTCCCGTCCTCGCCGTACGGTCCGTGCAGGATCGGCAGGACCACGTCGGCCCCCCGCACCGCTCCGATGGCGCGGGCAAGGCTTTCCAGCACGCTGTCGGGCGCGCCCGCCGGCTCCGGGGTCAGCTCGCGCAGGACGGCGTCGTCCACGTCGAGCCGCACGACCTCGCCGCCCACCACCCAGTGCCCCGTCATGGTGATGCGGATCGGCACCACCTCGTAGCGGTCGCGGTCGAGGTGCTGCACCACGCTCGCCGCGGAACGGCAGGAGACGGCGTGCTCGGTGTTGCGCCCGCCAAAGAGCACTACAACCCGGGATCTGGTGGGCATATCGAGGTATCACTCCAAGTTTGGTCGCGACGACTCCCAAACACCGGTCGCGCGCGACAGAGCGCGCCCGCACTCCAGGAGTAAATCCTGGTGCAAGGCACCGCTCGATCTGAAGGCCGTCCGGTGTCCGGTTCTGCGCTCACCGGTCGAGCCGGTCGCCCGTGACGACGGCCCTACCAGCGGAAGCGAGGTCCGCTACCGCTGGACGGACCGTAGACTACCGCCCGATGCACCGTAGACGAGAGCTCCCGGCGAGCGACATGAGCACCGAACGGCCTGGAGAGTGAGCAGGCGCCTCAGGAATTGTTCGTCCGTGCCTGTTTCCACGTCCCGCCCGATGGCCACCATGGCGGAGGCGGTCGTCGATCTGGACGCCATCGCCCACAACGCCCGCGTCTTCGCCGACCGCGCAGGCACCGGAGTCATGGCGGTGGTGAAGGCGAACGGCTTCGGCCACGGCGCGGCCCAGGCGGCCCGG
This sequence comes from uncultured Actinomycetota bacterium, assembly GCA_963850545.1. Classification (GTDB taxonomy): domain Bacteria; phylum Actinomycetota; class Actinomycetes; order Actinomycetales; family Cellulomonadaceae; genus Promicromonospora. The sequence continues at coordinate 1,726,362 of CAWKLP010000001.1, forward strand.
GCCGCACTCGCCGGCGGGGCCACGTGGCTGGGCGTGTCCAGCCCTCCCGAGGCGCTCGCCCTACGGGCCGACGGCATCACCGCGCCGATCCTGATCTGGCTCTACCCGCCGACGGAGACCTTCGAGAAGGTCCTGCTCGAAGGGATCGACGTGTCGGTGGGGTCGGTCGAAGCGCTGGACGCCGTCGCCGAGGCCGCACGGAGCACGCTCGTGGTGGCGAACGTGCACCTCAAGCTCGACACGGGCATGTCACGAGGCGGCGCGCCGGCCGCGGAGTGGGCGCAGCTCTTCGAGCGCGCGAGCGCGCTGCACCGGACGGGCGCCCTGCGGGTGCGCGGCCTCTGGTCCCACCTGGCAACCGCCGAGGAGCCGAGTGACCAAGGGCTGCAGGACCAGCTGGCCGCTTTCGACGTGGGTCGCCGCCAGGCCGTCGACGCCGGGCTCGACCCGGAGATCGTCCACCTCGCCAACTCGGCAGCGGCGCTCGGGCTGCCGCGGACCCGCTTCGACCTGCTGCGCGTGGGCATCGGCCTGTACGGGATCGAGCCGGTGCCGGGGGCGAGCCACGACCTGCGCCCGGCGATGACCGTGCAGGCCCAGGTGCTGCTCACCAAGCGCGTCCCGGCGGGCACGGGCGTCAACTACGGCCACGACTACGTCACCGACCACGAGACCACCCTCGCGCTGGTCCCGCTCGGCTTTGCCGACGGCCTCCCGCGGCAGGCGAGCGGCGAGGCGGCCTTCCAGGTCCACGGCGTGCGCTGCCCGGTGGCGGGCCGGGTCGCCATGGACCAGGTGGTGCTCGACGTCGGCGACCTTCCCGTGCGCCCGGGCGACGTCGCCGTCATGTTCGGTCCGGGTACGGACGGTGAGCCGACGGCGCACGACTGGGCGCGGTGGGCGAAGACCAACCCGAACCATATCCTGACCGGGATCGGGACCAGGGTGCAGCGCCGCTACGAGCCCGTCCGATGAGGCAGGCCGATGCGGCCGCCGTCGGCGTGGTCGCCGCGATCGCCGCGTACGTGATCGAGCGCCACTACCTGCAGGTGGAGTGGACCATCCAGGCGCCCCTGCCGGTCCTGTGGTGGGTGCTCGGCGCGATCCTCGGTGTGGTCGGGATGCCGCTGCTGCTCACCGCCCTGGGCCGCGGGGTCGAGCGGCAGGCCGGACACCTGATCAGCCGCTCCTGGTGGCGGCTGCTGACGGGCTGGGTCCTCCCCCTGCTCGCGGCGCACGTGGTGTGGCTGGGCCTGACGCTCGCCGGGCTCCGGCGGTTCAACCCCGGGTTCACCGGGATCCCCGCCCGGGACGTCGCCGAGATCCTTCCCCTCGTGGTGCTGCCCCCGCCCGAGCTCTCGCTGCTCTGGTCGCTCGCGCTCGCCCCCGTGGTGGCGAAGCTGGCCCGCCGGCTCCCGGCCGGCGTCGTCATCGTCGCCCTGGCCGGGCTGACCCTGCTGACGACCGCGCCGACGTTCCTGGTCTTCCTCCTGGTCGGCATGCGGCTGGGTCCGGAGATCGACCGCCTGGCGGAGACCGCTACCTGGCGGAGCCTGCTGCCGCAGGGCGCCGTCGCCCTGGTGGGTGCGTCGGTGCTGGGCGTCCCGCGCTTCCCCGACGGGCTCGGCACCGTGGTCGCGGGGCTTGCGGTGCTGCCGTTCGCCCTGACCCTGCTGGCCCGGTTCGGAGCCGGCCGGCGCCCCGCGCGCGGGCTCGTCCAGGTAGGCACGGCCGCCGTCGCGATCTACCTGCTGCAGATCCCGGTCGCCGCGCTCTTCGACAGGGTCCTGCTGGCGCGGCTCGGACACCTGGGGCCCACCGTGCAGTACCCGGCCGCGCTGGTCGAGCCGCTGGTGATCGTGGCGGTCGTCGTCGGCTGCGGTGTGGTGGCCACGGTCCTGGTGCAGCGCGCTTTCCCCGGCACCCGATACCGTCACGCGGCTCGGAAACGCCCCGACCTGGACCGATCTCCCGTACTCGCCGAGGTGGACCGATGAGCCGACGACAGACCGCCCCGGGCGCGGCAGCCTTCCCGGCGTCCCGCGCCCGGCAGGCGGCGACCGCGCTCGTCACGGCGGCCGCGCTCCTGGCCACGGCGGGCTGTGCCACGCCGTCGGCGAGCAGCACCGAGGCGACCGCCTCCGCCGCGCCCGAGATCACCCTGACGTTCGCCGGTGACGTGCACTTCGAGGATCGGGTCGCCGAGCTGCTGGACGACCCGTCGAGCACGTTCGGCCCGGTCGCCGAGCAGCTCGCCGAGGGCGACCTCACGCTGGTCAACCTCGAGACGCCGATCACCTCGCGCGGCACGGCGGAGGACAAGAACTACGTCTTCCGGGCGCCGGACGCGGCGGTGCCCGCCATGACGGCGGCCGGCATCGACGTGGTCAGCCTGGCGAACAACCACACCATGGACTACGGCCGTGTGGGGCTGGCCGACACCCTGGAGAAGGCGGCGAGCGGCGGGCTCGACACGGTCGGCGCCGGCGCCGACATCGACGAGGCGTTCACGCCGCTGCACCGCACAATCCAGGGCGTCGACGTCGCCATCTTCGCGTTCAGCCAGGTCGACGACCTGGCCGAGGAGTGGGCGGCCACGCCGGACCGGTCCGGTATGGCCATGGCCTTCGACACCGAGCGTGCGTACGCGGCGGTGCGTGCCGCCCGGGCTGACAGCGACCTCGTAGTGGTCCTCCCGCACTGGGGGGCGGAGGGCGACCAGTGCCCGACCGGCCGCCAGCTCGACTTCGCCGCCGGCCTGATCTCCGCTGGAGCGGACATCATCGTGGGCGCGCACGCCCACGTCCTGCAGGGCGCGGGCAGCATGGACGGCGCCTACGTCGCGTACGGCCTGGGGAACTTCCTCTGGTACAGCGAGGGCCTCCACGAGCCGTACAGCGCCCGGGCCGGCGTCCTCCGTCTCACCGTCCGCGGGCGCGAGGTGGTCCAGTCGGACTTCGTCCCGACCGTGATGACCGGCACTGGCCAGCCGGAGGTGCTCACCGGCTGGCAGGCGGACCTGGCCCGGCACAACTTCGACGGCCTTCGCGAGTGCGCACACCTGGATCCGACCCTGAGCGACGAGTAGCTCAGGACGGCGCGTCCGACGTCGCCCACCTGCCCGCCCACCCGCCCAACCCGAACTGATCGCTGTCAGGAGACCCATGACGCACGGCCAGCACATCGTCCCGCCGTCCGAACAGACCTCCGGGGCACCGCGTGTCGCGACGATGCCCCGTCCGGGCCACGACGACGGCGAGATCGTCCTCCTGGCCGATCCCCGGGTCGGGGAGATCCCGGTAGTGGACTGCGGCGAACCGCTGGTGGAGCTCGACGAGACGTTCGGTCCGGCACGCGCGCCGGTCCGTGCGGGGGTCGCGCAGCGGCTGCGCAGGGCGCAGGACCTGCTGCCGGAGGGACTGCACCTGGAGGTGGTCGAGGGCCACCGGCACCCGGCCGACCAGCAGCGCATCATCGACACCTACGCCGCCGAGGTGTCCGCCGAACGTCCCGGCATCGACCCGTACGAGCTCGAGGTCCTGACGAGCCGCTTCGTCGCCCCGATCGCCGTCGCACCGCACGTGGCGGGCGCCGCGGTCGACCTCACGCTGGCCGACTTCGACGGCCCGCTCGACATGGGCACCCCGATCGACGCGACGCCGGAGATGTCCGGTGGCCGCTGCTACTTCGACGCGCCGGACATCCCGGAACGGGCACGCGCGCTGCGCGGCATCCTCTCCCGCGCCCTCGGCTCGGCCGACCTGGTCAACTACCCCACCGAGTGGTGGCACTGGTCCTACGGGGACCGCTACTGGGCCCTCGTGACGGGCGCCCCGGCGGCGGTCTACGGCCCGGCGGCGCCCGGGGGCCGCCTTCAGGCCGGTCAGTCCAGATAGCGCAGCCCGGCTGCGTCGAGCCTGCCGCGCATGTCATAGACGTCGAGACCGAGCTCACCCGCCTGGAAGCGGCCTCGCTTGGCGGCCTCCAAATCCTCGCGAGCCTGTGCGGCCAGGGCCACCTCGGCGGCGTTCCGTGCCCACGACAGCCGCAGCAGACCCTGCCGGAACCAACATCCGGCAGGGTCTGCTGTCTCAATCATTCGGTATGGCGCTCAGGGTGTAAGCAGCCACCCGTCATTCTGAGGGCGCTGGATGTGACCCGCATCGGAAGGGCTGTTCACGATACCGGCAGAAGTTGCGATCACACTCGACCCGCCGCCGTCGAGATTGAGTGCTTCGGTTGCTCCGAAGCGCCTCATGATCTTGGCCTCGTCGAGGATGCCGAGGCCCGCGGCGTAACCCGGCTGGCGGCCGTCGAAAACAGCGAGCAGCAGGCGACCTTGGTCGTCCATCCCGATCGCAGATCGCGGGTTCGAACGCAACACCCAGTTGTAGGTGAAGCTCGGGTTCACGCCTTCCCAGAGGAGGCCGTCGGCACGGGCGTCGACCGCGATCTTGCCTTCGTCCACAAGGACCGGGCCGACCTGCGAGATCGTGGTGTCAGAAGTCAGGTTGACCTTCGTTCCAGACGAGTCGCGAATTTCCTCGCGCCAGTCGACCTTCTGGCCAACGTGGACGGCGTGCAGGAGCCACTCGGCCGACTCACCAGTTCCCTGAATTGTCGAACCGCCCGCGGGGACCATGGTCCCGCGGCTCTGGTTCACCGCGACGACCCGGCTGCGGGAGTCGACGACGATCTCAGCGCCAGTCCCGGACGGCGTGGCGCCCCACACCGGAGTGAAGCGCACCAGCTCGGAATCGTCGGTGCAAACGCGGTCGTGCTGTGCCACAGACCAGGGCAGGTCTCCACCGATTCCGCCGCAGTTCTGGATGCGGCCTGGCACCCGGTTCACGCCGTCGACCTCGACAGTCTCCCGTCCAACGCCAAGCCAGAAGTGCCCGGTGTACCGATCGACGTCCACCGTCCGGCCACCGTCGCGAACCAGTACGCCACCACGTCCCTGAGTGGTCGATCCGAGGACGCGGCCATCCTTGACGTAAAGTCCCGCGATCGCCTCTCTGTAGGCCCAGGCATCGTTGATGCCGGCGATCGCGCCGGTCATCGTGACGAGATCGGTGAGGTTCTCGTGCGTGGCCAAGTCTGGGCCGTGCTCGGAGACGAGACGGCCCTGGTACGTGTCGAAGTCAACGCGCAAGACATACCCAGCCTGCGGCGCATTCGCGTCCGACCCGTCCTCAGCGGAGTAACGAGACTGTCCGGTGAAGCCGGCCGCCTTCAATTCCGCGAGCTCCGCATTCGCCTCAGCCGAAGTGGCGAACGAACCGACCTTGACGGTCCAGCCCAGCCGGCTTGCGGGGGCGTCCGCAAAGTCGGGTGTCGAGACCAGGTCAACGCTCGGCGCGTACCCGGCGTCACTCAGCGCCTGGGCGACGTGGTCCGCAGTTGCCTTCGGGCCAAGGGCCATGGTCGCTGTCGCAAGTGGCCCGGAGGGATCGGCGGGGAGGTAGGCGAGCACGTACCAGTGGTCGTCGGCATCCGTTGAACCCCACTTCAGCGTCAGCAGGTCAACACCGGGCTGGATCTCCTGCTTGTTGGTCGTCACCGAGTCGACCCACGCAGGGTCGGCCGGGACGGCAGCCGAGTCACCGCCCGCCGGATGAGCCGCCCACGCCGACGTCGTAAGTGTGGTGACGGCGCAGACGAGCAAGGCCGCCGCACCAACGGCGAGACGCCCGCGCCGAAGAAGGCGATTATTTTCAGTCATCATTCTCTCATCAGGTAAGGGGTCAAAGCCCCGTGAACGCTGGCTGCCAGGTGGCCCGTGCCAGAGCCGGGCACCGCTTGGCGTCAAGACTCTGACGGAGCCCTGTGAACAAGCAGCGAACGAATCCTTGCCTGACGACAAATGCCTAGCGCACGGTCGCCGCGAGGGGATCTGCGCCCTCAAGACGGTGCCGGACCCCGGTGGCACGCGACGCGGCTGGTGTGACACGGTGTCGCCGTGACCTCGGGCAACGCGATCGATGCGTACACCAGCGAGCAGGTGCAGACGGCCGGAGCAGGCGTGAGCGCGGCGTCGCAGGCACGCGGTGGCGACGAGCGGCTGCGTGGATGCGATCGGGACGCGTCATCTGGACGTCCCGGTCACCGACGCGACCGACGCGGTCGGGCTCAGCACGCCCTCGATCTGGTCGCGGTTGCGGACATGCTGGTCGACAGGATCGTCGGTGACGCGATGGTCGGCAGTCTCCGCGCTCCAGCGAGCGACCTCGTGCCTGGGCACCTTCGGGACGGGCGTCGGCATCGTCCGCTACACAGGTCCGCGCGCGCTCGCGATGAAATGCGGCGGCGTCCTTCGGCGCGGTCTTGCGCTGCGCGAACTCGGCCAGCCATGGACGGCGCACCGTCTCGCTGGAGCGCCACTCCGCGTTCTTCGCGATGACCTCGGCCCGCTCGGCCTTGGCCTTCGCGGCAGCCTCGGCGTCCATCGGCTTGCCCACACCGAGGTGCGCAGCGTCCGGTGCTTGTTCGCCTTCCACGCGTCGCAGACGAACACCGCCACGTACTCCTCCAGCCCGTACGACGTCCGCACGCACGCCGCGTGGCTGGCCAGATCGAGGACGTGACCCAGACTGCGGAGTACGACGATGTCGTGGCTCAGGAGGCCCGCCCTCGCTGCCAGGCACGGGGTGCTACGAGCAACGAGGCTGATCACGATCTCCGCGACGGACCTCAACGAGCTTCGATGAACGGCTGACGCAGATCGGCAGAGTCGCTGAGCGCGATTGTTTCGTCGGCTCGTGCGAGCAGGGCGCGGGCCCCTGCGCGCACGCCCCAGGCGAGGGCTTGTTCGATGCGTTCGTGCAGGATTGAGAGCTGCAGGCGGCCATACGGCTCCGCGAGCCATTGCTCGACCACACCTGCCCGGGTCGAGGCTGTCTCGGCCCAGGGCAGTGCCTGTTCGGTAAGGATCTGAGCGGCCAGACCCGTGGTGGGGTAGCCACCCCACCATGCTTCAAAGGTGAGGGCAGTGCCGACCACCATCTGTTCCTCGACCCCGGTCATCGTGATGGTCTTGACGGGCTCGACGCCCTCGAGCTGGTCCTTGACCACGACCTGGACGTTCAGTTCGGCGTCACGGTCTCGCACGCCCCAGGTGACGGCCATCGCCTGCAGCAGCCCGTCGGGCAAGATCCGGTACCACCCAGCAATCTCCTTGACCCCGAGCCGGTCGTCGCGCAGGTACTTGGGCGCGACCTGACGGCGAAGACGTTCAAAACCGCTGCCGCGGACAGCGTCATCGGCGACCGCCAGGATCGGCCACCAGTCGTCTCCAGCGATCTCGTCTCGCTTCGATGAACGGGCCACAGGCCCGAGTCAACCAGAGGGCGGTCTCGTGAGTCCGGCCCTGCCGGACCGTGAGCCCCATGCGGTACGACGACGCACGACCCGGCGGCTCAGCCTGCCCATGACCTCGTCGTAGGTACGGGCAACGGGGCCTGCAATGCTCCGGCTACGCCCCTGCTTCGGGCTTCTTACTCGTTCCGGCACCATCCGGTACGCCCGAACCGACCCGTCGGCGATCCGGCGCCGAATCGTCCTCACCGAGACACTGAGGTCGTCGGCCGCGGCAGCCAGGGACACGAGGTGGCCGCTTGGCAAGCTCTTCTTCGCTTTGGTTGCAGCATTCCCGGAACTCATCGCCGTTCTCCACTCCTGCGGCGCCGTCGGCCGTCGTCACCAGCAAGGTGCGCAGCCTCGTCCACTGCAGGCCACGCGTGTCAACGCCAGACCAAGCAGGTGGCCTCAGCCGCGCCGACCCGCTTCTCCTGCTTCCCCGTCGGCGGCGTCCTTCGCCTTGCGCAGCCTCCGCTCGGCCAACTCGTCCTCGAAGACAGACCCGAGCTTCTCGGCGATATCGTGCCGAGTGTGGCACCAGGGAGTCTTCGATGCCTCCGCCTACACGATGTCCTCGCTAGTCGAGGCCGCCCGGCACTCGGACTTCGCGATTCTCGTGGCTTCGGGGACGACATGACGGAGAGCCGCGGCCGCACTGACGCATCGCCGCGCGACAACGTCATATTCGAACTCGGGCTCTTCATGGGCACGCTCGGCATCGAGCGGGTCATGATCTTGTGCCCAACCGCGGATTCCTCCACGACCGCTACCGAGCCTCACGCCCGGTCGGCACCGGGCTGGGGCTGAGCATCGCAGCCCGCCTCGTCACCCGCCTCGTCGGCACGATCGAGGCCGCCCCCGCCGACGACGGCGGAGCACGCTTCACCGTGACCCTGCACCCGTGATCCACCGTCAGCCTTTCGTCAGGTCGCCCGGAACCCGTCCGGGGCGATCACCCGCCACGATGGAGCGGTGGCCGATACCCCGGGACCGGAGCCCGCAACGACCCGGCTGGGCGGGCAGCGCCCCACAGTCGACCAGGTACCGCCCCGGGGCGGTACCTGGTGGCAGCGGTCCGGGCCGACGGTAGCGGTGTCCGTCTGGGGAGCGTCGATCCCCGTGCTGGCGGTCGTCGGCGCCCTGCTGCGGTACCTGACCGACGCACGGCTGCTCACCGGGGCCGAACCTTTCGTCGGCCACTGGGTGGTGCGGACGGGGCCGGGCATCATCGCCGCCCTCGTGCTCCTGGTCGCCGTCGTCCGGTACGGGCCGGGCCTCGCCGCCCGCCTGCCCTGGCGGGCTCTCCTGCTCGCCTCCTGGGCCGCCACCACCGCATGGGCCGTGGCGCTGGCGGCGCTCACCTCGTGGGACGACCTCTCAGCGCCCGTTCGCGGCGAGTACGAGTACCTGCCGGTCGTCCCGATCGCCGCGGCCGACCCCGCGGCCTTTCTCGCGGGCTTCGCCGACAACCTGCCCGACTATCCCATCCACGTCAGAGGCCACCCGCCGGGCCTGCCACTCCTGCTGGCGATGCTCGACCGCGTGGGGCTGGGGGGTCCAGGCTGGGCGGCCGCCCTGTTCATCCTGGCCGGGGCGTCGGCCGTGCCGGCAGTGCTGGTCACGCTGCGGACGCTCGGCATGACCCGCGCGGCCGGACCGTTCCACGGCACCGCGGAGAGCACCGCTCGCGTCGTCGTCCCCGCACTAGTCCTGGCTCCCGCCGCGCTGTGGGTGGCGACCTCCGCCGACGCGTTCTTCGCCGGCGTGCTCGCCTGGGGCGTGGCGCTCCTGGCCTTCGCCTCCGACCGCGGGCGGAGCCGCGCCGCACGGTGGACGTGCGCGGTGGCCGCCGGGCTCCTCTTGGGCGCCTGCCCGCTCTTGTCGTACGGGCTCCTGCACATGGGTCTGATCGCTCTCGCACCGCTGATCCTGTCCCGACGGGTCGGCGCCACCGTGGTGGCGGGTGTCGTCGCGGCCGGCGTGGTCGTCGCCGTCGGCCTGGGCGGGTTCTGGGTTTGGGACGGCGTGTCCGCCACGCACGCCGTCTGGGCCCCGGTCGGGAACGCCCGGCCCTACCTGTACTTCCTGTTCGTGGACCTCGCGGTGCTCGGTGCCATCGCCGGCCCGGCCGCGGTCGGCGGCCTCGCGAGGCTGCGGCGGACCGACCGGGTCATCCGGGTGGTGATCGCCCTCGCGCTGGTCGCCGCCCTGTCGGGCGCGTTGCTCGGCTTCGAACGCGGCGAGGTGGAGCGGATCTGGCTCCCCGTGGCGTTCTGGGTGGTTCCCGCGGCGGTCGGCCTGCGGATACCGCGAGGCGACCCGGCCCGTGCGCTGCCCGACGACGTTCCCGACGGCCCCGCCTCACTGCCCGCGTCCTGGCTTCGGGCCCAGGGCGGCCTGGCCATCCTGCTCACCACGATCCTGGAGTCACCATGGTGAAACGCCCGCTGTCCGCGATCCGGCCGGCCTGGCTGCGAATACCCGAGCCGGGCGACTTCCGCTCGCCCGTGCACGACGAGCGCGTGGTCGCCCGCCTGGGCCTGTTCCTCGGCGCGGCGATCCTGATCCTCTTCGTCACCGGCCTGATCTCGCACCTGCACCAGCACCCTGTGTCGTGGCTGCCCTTCTACCCGGAACCGGTCTGGGCCTACCGGCTGAACCAGGGTCTGCACGTGGCGGTGGGCTTCGCCACCCTGCCCCTGGTTCTCGCCAAGCTGTACACGGTCTACCCGCAGCTCTTCGTCCGCCCCCCGCTGACCGGATGGCGGCACGCGCTGGAGCGCGGCTCGGTGGGCGTCCTCGTCGCGGCGACCGTCTTCCAGCTCGTGACCGGGATCCTGAACGTCTTCAAGCTCTACGTCTTCGGGTTCGGCTTCACCTCCGTCCACTACGCCACGGCCTGGCTCGCGTTCGGCGCGGCCCTGGTGCACGTGGGGATCAAGCTCCCGGTGGTGATCCAGGCCTTTGCGGCCGCAGCACGCAACCTCGACGGCGTCGAGCCGAACGGGTCCACCACCAACGGTTCCGTGACCGACGGCGGTGCGGCGGACGGCGGTGCGGCGACCGGGACCGCGACGACGCGGCGCGGGTTCCTCGGGTCGGTGGCCGTGGCCACCCTCGCCCTCACGGCGCTGACGCTGGGACAGACCGTGACCCCGCTGCGGGCCATCGCGCTGCTCGCACCACGCGATCCGTTCGACGGCCCGCAGGGTCTGGCCGTCAACAAGACGGCGCGCGGCGCGGGTGTCGAGGAGGTGGCGACCGCCGAGGACTGGGCGCTCGAGCTGGTCGGGCCCAACGGGACCTCGCACCTGACCCGGCCCGACCTGCTGGCCATGAGCCAGCACGAGGCAGTGCTGCCGATCGCCTGCGTCGAGGGCTGGAGCGCCTCGGCGCGGTGGGGCGGTGTCCGGATGCGGGACCTCGCGACCCTCTGCGGCGGGCGACCCGACGACCCCGTCCACGTGGAGAGCATGCAGACCGGTGTGTCCCCTTATCGGACCTCCGACCTGCCGGGCTCGTACGTCGCCCACGACGACACCCTGCTGGCCCTCACCCTGGCCGGCGAGGACCTCGACCTGGACCACGGCTTCCCCGCCCGGGTCATCGCGCCGAACCGTCCGGGGGTGCTGCAGACCAAGTGGGTCTCGCGCCTCGTCGTCGGGAGCGCGGCATGAACGCGGCGACGGCGTGGTCGCGCCGCGTACTGGTCATCGCCGGCGTTGCGTGCATGGGCTGGTGGGTCTGGTTGGCGCTCACCTCGATCCCGCCGAGCTGGTGGGTCTTCTGGGGCATCTGGCTGGCCGGGTCCGTGGCCCTCAACGACGCCACCATCGCCCCGCTGGTGATTGTGCTCGGCTGGGTCGTGCTCGTCCGCCTCCCCGCGCTCGCGCGCGGCCGGTCCCAGGGACGGGTCGTCGCCGACGGCCCGGAACGCCCCTGGGCGGGCGTGGTCCTGCGCGGGGCGGTCATGGTCCTCGGGACGCTCCTCCTGGTGTGGCTCGTGGCCCTCTGGAGCGCGGCGGGCTAGCGCGAGGTCCGCAGCGACATCATCACGCGGCCGGCCAGCTCCCACTCCTCCGTGACGAGCAGCTCGAGCTCGTCGGCGATCACCCGCAGCACGCGGCTCCCCGCACGCGCCCACGGCATCGGGCGCGACCGCCGACCATCCTCGGCGTGCAGCACCAGCGGTCCGGACACGTCCAGCTCGGGGTCGGGATCGGCCTCCACCAGCAGCAGCCCGCCCGGCCTGGCGAGCTCTCGGCAGCGCCTCAGCAGGCTGCGCGGATCCCCGCCGATGCCGATGTTGCCGTCCGCCAGGAGCACGGTCCTCCAGCGGCCCTCGCCCGGCACCGGCCCCTGGACTGCGCGCCGCAGCGCCACCGCACCGCGCGCCCGGGCCCGAAGCACGGCAGCCCGCGAGACGTCGATCCCGAGCGCGGGGACACCGCGGGCCGCGAGCGCCGCGGCGAACCTGCCCGGGCCGCAGCCGACGTCGAGCACCGGCCCCTCGCACAGCGCCACGATCGCCTCGTCGACCGCGTCCCGCTCCGCCGTCCACGCCGCGACGTCCACCGGTGCCTCGTACGTCAGGTGCACCGCGGTCACCGGGGATCCCCCGAGCGCCGCCTCGAACAGGACCAGCGGATTCACCGGACGCGGCGCAGCCTCGGTCACGTAAGGCTCTCCGGCACGCCTGCCGCCACACGGTGCGCCACACCGGACCACGCCCGGGCGAACCGCGTCCCGGGTGCGGCGTGCGCGACGGCGGCGGCGTCGGACACGGTGTCGACGTCGCGCAGCGGGGGCAGGAGCCGGACTCGCAGGCCGGCCTCGCGCAGCCGCTCGAGCTGCGCCTGACCGGTCAGCGCCTCGGACATCGGCACACCGTGGAACAGCGCTGGATCCGGCCGCCGCAGGCCGACTGCCCAGTACCCGCCGTCGTCCGCTAGCCCCAGCACCGCGTCGTGCTCGCCGAAGTCCACCGAAGGAAGGACGGAGCCGAGCTGCGGGGTGTCCATGCCGACCAGCAGGGCGGGTCCTGGATACCCCTCCGGACCGAGAACCTGATCGAAGGCCCCGGCGATCCGGCGGTCCAGACCGCCCCCTACCTGCGGGACGACCGCAAAGCTCGGGGGTACCCAGGGACCGGCCTGACCGTCCAGCACGAGCACCCGACGCACCCCGGGGAGGTCGTCGACCGCCTCCAGCGTGTCCGCGAGCGCCGCCCGAGCCAGTGCGGCGGCCTCTTCCGGGGTGAGCTCACCGATCAGGCGAGTCTTGACCTTGCCGGGCACGGGCTCCTTCGCCAGTACCACGACGACGCGGGGCGGTGTCCCGGCGGTCATGACGCGAGCACCTTCGACATGTCCTGGACCGCTCGCCACGCGCCGAGCGGCGTGCCGGTCACCTTCGATCTGCCCCGCCGCCTGCGATAGGGCACGTCGACCTCGGCGACGAGCCACCCCGCCTCGGCGGCGGCGACCAGGGTCTCCAGTGGGTAGCCGCTGCGCCGGTCCCGGAGGCCGAGGGCCAGCAGCGGCTCCCGCCGCGCGGCCCGCATCGGCCCGATGTCGCGGACGCTCACGCCGGTCCGGCGGCGCACCCGGCGCGCCAGCTCGGCGTTCGCCAGCCGTAGATGCCATGGCCACGCGCCCGGCTCGGGGCGCCGGCGCCCCAGGACGAGATCGGCCTGCCCGCTGACCACGGGTTCGGTGACCCGGGGCAGGTCCTTCGGATCAAGGGTGGCGTCCGCGTCGCAGAACGCGACGACGTCGGCGCTCGCCGCCTCGAGCCCCGCGGCGCAGGCGGCGCCGTACCCGCGCTGCTCGGCCCGGACGACGAGGGCGCCGTGGTCACGCGCGATCTCGGCGGACCCGTCGGACGACCCGTTGTCCACGACCACGGCGCGCATCCGGTCGGGGAGCCGGGGAAGCAGCCATGCGAGGCCCTCGGCCTCGTCAAGGCAAGGCAGTACCACGTCCACTGTCGGCAACATGCTGTCGACGTTAGGCGTGGACTCCGCGCGGAGGTACGGCGACCGACCTGACCGATACCTGACGTCTGAGCGCGCCCGTGCTCCGGCGGTCTGCCCGGCCGGCCGGGCAGACCGACCCACGGCCTGCCATGACTCCTGCCATGACTATGGTTTCTTCATGACCAAGGTTCTTGTGGTCGACGACGACGCACTGATCGCCTTGAGCGTCGCCGCCCACCTCACATCGGCCGGCCACGAGCCGCGCACCGCTACCGACGCCGTCGACGGCGAGCACGTGTGGCGCACGTGGCAGCCGGACGCCGTGGTGCTCGACGTCCTCCTGCCCGGAAGCTCCGGCCTGGAGATGCTGGCCCGTCGTCGGCGTGATGGCGACGCCACGCCGGTACTCCTGCTTTCCGGCCTGGCCTCGGTCGACGACCGGATAGTCGGCCTGGAGCACGGCGCCGACGACTACGTGACGAAGCCGTTCGACGTACGAGAGCTGGTGCTGCGCGTCGAGGCCCTGCTGCGCCGCGGACCATTCGACGTGGAGCGGGCCCCGGTCCGGCTCGAGGCCGGCGGCCTCGTGCTCGAAGGTGCCGCGCGCACCGCCGCCTACCGGGACCGGGTGGTCGAGCTCACGCCGCGCGAGTTCGCGCTGCTCAGCTTCCTCGCACAGCGTCCTGGGCACCCGTTCGGTCGCCGGGAGCTCCTGCGCCGCGTCTGGGGCTGGTCGTTCGGCGACGACTCCACGGTGATGGTCCACATCCGGCGGCTGCGCAAGAAGCTGGAGGACGACCCCGCTCGCCCGGAGCTGATCGTCAACCTGCGGGGAACCGGATATGCGCTTGTGACAGAGGACGCCGAGGCCGCAGTCCCGGAGGCCGCACCGGGGTCCAGGGAGGCCATGTGATGACTGACGTCCAGTTCATGGTGCTCGTCACCATCGCCTGCTCGGTCGTGGCCGGCGTCGTGGGCCTGATCGCGATCCGCCTGGCCCGCCGGCTGTCGCTCACGCTCGCCCTGCTGCTCGCCGCGCTGATCCCTGTCGCCGCAGTGGTAGCGGCACTGGCGGTCAACGTGTCGGCGATGTTCATCTCCACGCACGACGCCGAGGTGGTCCGCCTCGTGCTCGGCACGGCGTCAGTGCTCGAGGTTCTCCTCGCCCTGGCGCTCGGCCGGATGGTCGCGCGGGAGGTCCGGCTCGTCGTCGACGGCGCCCGCCGGCTCGGCCAGGCCACTGCGGCCGCGGGCGGGCGCGGCGCCGGAGCCTCCCCCGGCTCGGCAGCTCCTGCGCCGGCGACCGCCGAGCTGGCGGCGGTGATGGCCGAGCTGGAGACGACACGCGATCGGCTCGCGGCGTCCCACGCGGCCGAGCAGGCGGCCCAGGACGCTCGCCGACAGATCATCGGCTTCGTGAGCCACGACCTGGTCTCCCCGCTGTCCGGGATCCGCGCGGCCACCGACGGGCTCCGCGACGGCGCCTTCCCGGACCCGACGACCGCGCTGGACGGCATCGCAGCGGCGGTGGACCGGATGTCCCGGATGATCGGGGACCTGCGGGAGCTGTCCCGGTCGGACGACCTGCCCCGACGGCCCGAGCCAGGTCCGGTGGACATTGGCGCGGTACTGCGCGGCGTCCTCGCCCACGCCCGCCCCGCGGCCGCGGAGAGCGGCGTCGAGCTCGCCGACTCCGTGGCCGGCGACGTGCTGGTGCGCGGTGACCGGGATGAGCTTGGCCGTGTCCTGGACAACCTGGTGTCGAACGCCATCCGATCCAGCCCCGGCGGACGCGTGCTCGTCGGGGTGACGAGCCAGGACGGGTTCGCTCGCCTCACCGTGCGCGACACCTGCGGCGGCATCCCCGACGACGAGGTGCCGCACATGTTCCGCGCGGGCTACCAGGGCGCCAAGGCCGGCAGCTCCGGGCTGGGGCTCGCCTTCGTGGGCCGGGTGGTCGACGAGCACGGCGGGAAGGTTGCGGTGCGGAGCACGACCGCGGGCTGTGACGTCGAGGTCAGCCTGCCTACCGCGGAGTGACGCCCGGGACCTGGCCCCCGCCCTGATCAGTTCAGGGTCGCCAGTCCTTCGGCCAGTCCCACTCGAGCGCGCCAGCCCAGTGCGGCTGCCGCTGCCTCGCTCGACGCGGTCACGTGCCGCACGTCGCCGAGCCGGTAGCCGCCGGTCACCACGGGTTCCGGGCCTGCGAGCAGCTTGGACGTGACCTGGGCCATCTCGCCTACCGTGGTCACCACGCCGGACCCGACGTTCAGCGGCGTCACGCTCCCCGTCGTTTGCGGTGCGGCGACCGCCGCCACCACGGCCCGTGCCACGTCGGTCACGTGGACGAAGTCCCGGCGCTGCAGCCCGTCCTCCAGGACGGTCGGCGCCTCGCCGCGCTCCACCGCCGAGCGGAACAACGCCGCCACCCCGGCGTAGGGCGTGTCCCGCGGCATCCCCGGCCCGTAGACGTTGTGGAAGCGCAGCGCGGTGGCGCTGCCACCGGTCTGCCTTGCCCACGCGGCGAGCAGCGCCTCGCCGTGGGCCTTCGTCGCGGCGTAGACGTTGCGCGGGTCGAGCCGTGCGTCCTCGGAGACCAGGCCCGGGCGCAGCGCTGCGGCGCAGATCGGGCACCGTGGCTCGAACCATCCGGCCTCCAGGTCCTCCTTCCGACGTGGTGGCGGCGCGACCTGGCCGTGCTCGGGGCAGTCGTACCTCCCCTCGCCGTAGACCACCATCGAGCTCGCGTACACGACGTGCGGCACGTCGGTGGCGCGCAGCAGCACGGCGGTCCCGAGGTCGTTCGAGGACACGTAGTCGTCGATGTCGGCCAGGGACACCCCGAGGCCGACCTTCGCAGCCAGGTGCACCACAGCGTCGCACCCGGACAGCGCCCGCCCGACCGCCTCCGCGTCCCGGACGTCGCCGACCACAACCCGCTCGTCGACGACAGCGCCCGGGCCATGGACGTCCTCCCGCAATGAGTCGAGCACGACCACGTCGTCACCACGCCGGCTCAGCTCCGCGACCACCTCCCGGCCGATGAACCCGGCTCCTCCCGTCACCAGCACGCGCATTCCCGCTCCCCTCTCGACGTCTCTCTCTGCGTCGATCTCTGTGTCGAGTCAACCGCCGACGCCCGGCCGAAGCGAGCGCCCGAACCTGACCATCTGCTG
This sequence comes from uncultured Actinomycetota bacterium, assembly GCA_963850545.1. Taxonomy (GTDB): domain Bacteria; phylum Actinomycetota; class Actinomycetes; order Actinomycetales; family Cellulomonadaceae; genus Promicromonospora. Next base: position 1,742,874 of record CAWKLP010000001.1, read on the forward strand.
ACGGCCCGACCTCCACGCCACCCGGGCACGCCGTCCGCCATAGCCTGGTGAGCATGAGCACACCTATCGGGATCATCGGCGGATCGGGCATGTACGAGCTGCTGACGGAAACGGAACCAGTCACCGTCGCCACCCCCTACGGCCCGCCGTCCGAGGCCCCCGCCCGCGGCATGCTCGGCGGACGCGAGGTGGTGTTCCTGCCCCGGCACGGCGCTGACCACCGGTTCGCGCCCCATCGCATCCCCTACCGGGCGAACCTCTGGGCGCTGCGCGCGCTGGGGGTCCGGCAGGTAGTCACGTCGTGCGCGGTGGGCGGGCTCGTCCCCGAGCTGACCGCGGGCACCGTCGTCGTGCCGGACCAGGTGATCGACCGCACGTGGGGCCGCGAGCACACGTACTACGACGTGGAGGGGCCGGTGGTGCACGTCCCGTTCGCCGACCCGTACTGCCCGCGCGGCCGGGTCGCCGCGGCGGCCGCGGCGCAGGCCGGGCCGCTGCCTGCCGTGGACGGAGGCACGATGGTCGTGATCCAGGGGCCCCGGTTCTCGTCACGCGCGGAGTCGCGGCGCAACACCCAGGACGGCGGGACCATCGTCAACATGACCGCCATGCCCGAGACGGCGCTGGCCCGCGAGCTGGCCCTGTGCTGCACCACGCTCGCGCTCGTCACGGACGCCGACGCCGGCGTCGAAGGCGGCGAGCACGTGACGCAGGACGCGGTCTTCGAGCTGTTCGCCCGCAACGTGTCCAAGCTCTCCGGCATCCTGGAGGCCACGGTCGCCGCACTGCCCGCCGACGAATGCACCTGCCACCAGGTCCTCGACGGGCAGAAGCTGCCGATCACGCTGCCCTGACCGGCAGCGGAGAGGGTACGCGGTGAGCCGGCAACCGTTCCAAGAAACTTCTCGTGGTGCTGTGTCGATCCGGGTGCGTCCCGTTCGTAGTGGAGTGAGGATGCGGGACAAGCCCGCCGATCACGAGGAGAATCACCATGACGCGCTACCTGTTGTCCGTGCACAGCCGCGAGAGCGAGGCCCGCGAGCCGATGACCGAGGAGCAGATGGGCCGGTCTCACGCGCGGCTCGCCGACATCGAGCGGGAGATGGCCACGGCGGGCGCCTGGGTGTTCTCCGGCCGGTTGCACGAGCCGGACACCGCCACCGTCGTCCGGATGTCCGACGGCGAGCTGCTGACCACCGACGGCCCGTTCGCGGAGTCCAAGGAGCACCTCGGCGGCTTCTACGTCGTCGACGCCGCCGATCTTGATGCCGCACTCGGCTGGGCGGCCAAGGTCACCGAGTGCATCCAGGCGCCGATCGAGGTCCGCCCGTTCGCCGCCTTCGCCGACGAGCCGATGGCTTGACAGTCGTGGTCGACGACGCGGCGGTCGACGGAGCGGCGGTCGGCCGGATCTTCCGCGAGGAGTCCGGCCGCTCGGTGGCCGCCGTCATCGGCTTCTGCGGGGACATCGACCTCGCCGAGGACGCGGTACAGGAGGCTTTCATGATCGCCCTGCGCAAGTGGCCCGACGACGGCCTGCCACCCAACCCGGGCGGCTGGATCACCACCAGCGCCCGCAACCGCGCCATCGACCGGCTGCGCCGCGACGCGCGAGGCCGGGAGCTGCTCGGCGAGATGGCCGCGCGCGCGGCCCGGGACGACCTCGGGGACGTGGACGTGGTGCGGGACGACCGGCTGCGCCTCATCTTCACCTGCTGCCACCCAGCGCTGGCCGGCGAGGCACAGGTGGCGCTCACCCTGCGGTTGCTGGGCGGCCTGTCGACCATAGAGGTCGCCCGAGCGTTCCTGGTGACCGAACCGGCCATGGCGCAACGCCTGGTCCGCGCCAAGCGCAAGATCAAAGCCGCCCGCATCCCGTACCGGGTGCCGGCAGCGGAGGACCTGCCGGGGCGGCTGCGGTCGGTGCTGGCCGTCATCTACCTCGTCTACACCACGGGACTGACTCGACCCGGGCTCCGCGCGGAAGCGATCCGGCTGGCCAGGATCCTGGGCGAACTCATGCCCGACGAGCCCGAAGTCGCCGGCCTGCTCGCGCTCCTGCTTCTGACCGAGTCCCGGGCCCCGACGCGCACAGGGCCGGACGGCTCCCTCGTGCTGCTCGGCGAGCAGGACCGCAACCGGTGGGACCGCGCCCTGATCGAGGACGGCCAGGCCATCGTCCGCCGATGCCTGCGCCGCAACCGCCCCGGCCCCTACCAGGTCCAGGCCGCGATCAACGCCGTGCACGCCGACGCCGCGACCGCCGAGCAGACCGACTGGCCGCAGATCCTCGCCCTCTACGACCAGCTGCTCGCCCTCGCACCCACCCTGGTCGTGGCACTCAACCGTGCCATCGCCGTCGGCGAGGTACACGGCCCGGCCGCCGCACTCACGCTCGTGGAACAGCTGGACCTCGACCACTACTGCGCCTTCCACGCCACCCGGGCCGACCTGCTGCGCCGACTCGGCCGCGACGGCGAGGCCAACGCCGCCTACCGGCGAGCAGCCGCCCTGGCACCCACCGACGCCGAACGAGACTTCCTCACCCACGGCGGCAGAGGCGACCGCTAGGACGTGGTTGAGCCCCGTTGCCCCACCTAGGTCCGCGAAGATTCCTCGGACTGACAGGCAGTCGACCAGGGGGCTTCCCCCCCCGAATAGTGGACACATCAGTGTGTTAACCAGCAATCGGCATTGTAGTAGACGTATGAGCGTTCTCGAAATCGATAGGGCTCATGTAGTCGCAGTAGGAGTGTCGTCGTCGCGTGTTGTAGCGGGTGACCCACCGGAACACCGACTTCCTGCACTCCCGGGCCCCGTTCCACCGTCGTTCGCCCTGGAGGGTCTCGCGCTTGAGCGCCGCGTTGAAGCTCTCTGCCAGCGCGTTGTCGGCGCTGGTGCCCACCGCGCCGCGTGAGAGGGCCAGCCCGTGCCGGCCGGCTGCGGCGACGAAGTCGTCCGAGCAGTACTGGGCGAGTTCAATCAGTCGTTGCAACACCGGGTTGTTGGATCGAGCGTAGCTGTTCGTCGAAGACCTCGGCCGGGGTCTTCCAGCCGTGGATCTTGCGAGGCCTGTTGTTGACCGCGAGGGCGACGGCTTCGAGCTCTTCGGCCGACCAGCGGGATAGATCTGTGCCCTTCGGGAAGTACTGACGCAGCAGCCCGTTGGTGTTCTCGTTCGTTGGTCGCTGCCATGGCGAGTGCGGGTCGGCGAAGAACACCTTCGTCCCGGTATCGAGCGCGAACAGGGCATGACCGGACAGTTCCTTCCCACGGTCCCAGGTGAGGGTCTTGCGCAGCTGCTCGGGCAGCTTCGTCATCGACGCGCTCAGTGCGGCGTTCATCGCGACGGCGCCGTAGCCGCCGAGTGAGGGGCCGTTCTTCACCGGTGACACCTCGCCCCAGCCCTCCAGCCTGGGCAGGTGGACCAGGATCGTGGACCGGCTGCTGCGCTCCACGAGCGTGCCGATCGCGGACCGGCCCGTCCCGATGATCAGGTCACCTTCCCAGTGCCCCGGGACCGCACGATCGTCGGCCTCTGCGGGCCGTTCGCTCAGGACGACGTCCGCGGTGACGTGCCCCTGGGCCTTGTTCCGCGATCGGGCGCGAGGTGACCGCAGTGCCCGGCCCGTGCGCAGGCAGGTGACCAGCTCTCGCTGGAGCGCGCCGCGACCCTGGATGAACAGCGACTGGTAGATCGCCTCGTGGCTGATCCGCATGGACTCATCATCGGGGAAGTCGACCCGTAGCCGGTGCGAGATCTGTTCCGGGCTCCACGCCGTCGCCCAGCGCCGATCCTGCCGGTGCGGCTTGTTCAGTCCCTTCCACGCAGGCGTCTGCGGCCCCGCGACGAGCGTCCCGTCAGGTCGGTGAACGTTCCCGGAGAGCCGCGCCTGCACGTACTCACGCAACCGATCGTTGTCCACGAGCTTCGCGCTCTTCGGGCGTCTGGCCGCCTGCTGAGCCTTCCACTGGGCGACCGTCGCGCGGTACACCTGCGTGCCGCTGCGCGTGGCGGCGTTGCGGCGCAGCTCGCGAGAAATGGTCCCCGGGTCGCGGCCGATCCGGCGGGCAATCTCGCGCACGCCCTTGTTCATCGCCCGCAGGATCGCGATTTCCTCGCGCTCCTCGAACGTGAGGTACCGGCCCGTGGGCTCGGCCAACGAGATCGGAGGCATGCCGCCAGCGTGACGAAACCACCTCGCACCCACCGGCCACGACACGCCGACCGCCAACGACGCCTCCACCGTCGTGATACCCGTCGCGATCAGTCGCCAGAACTGGCGCTGCACGACCCGAGACGGATCAGGCCGCCCCGGCGAACGCATCGCCGACCGCAACGCACGGTCAGCGCGCCACTGCCGACGCCGACCCTCTGGAACATCGCTGGTCTTCAAACTCCAGTCCGCCGTGGCCACGTCGCGCACCTCCGAGATCAGGGGTGTTGCGACGACCGGTTGAATCCGCCCGTACGGGACGGTGTATACCTTGGTGTCCATCCCGTACGCGGCGCCGATCATGAGCGCGACGGACTCGGCCTCGACCTCCTTGACGCCGCGGTGCAGTGAGGCAGCCGAGCCGTCCGACGGGTCACCTTCGGCCTCGGGTCCGGGGGTTCTGGTGTCGTGGAGCAGGACATGACCCAGCTCTTTTCTGCACCAAGCCGTGGTGAGTGCCTCGGTGGTGTTCATAGTGCTGGCCCTTCGACGCAGTCGACGGTGCGGCTTTGCCGTTCCGCGGGTCGCAAGGTGGGTCGCTGGGCGGGCGTCCGGTCCAGGCCGGATGGGTTGCCGTCGGGGACCTGTCGGGCGTCGAGGGGGGTAGTCCAGGATCTTGAGGGCGGTCTCGCGTACGCGTGCCGCGAAGGCCGATGCCCGCAGCCAGTGCTCGCCGGTAATTAGGTGCTCGCCGGCGCTGGTCAGCTGCTTGTGCTGGGCGTCGAGCTTCGCGTTGCGGTCGGCGGTCTTGTCTTCGAGAGTGCGAGTGTCGTCGCGCATCGAGGCCTCCCATTGGTCTGGGAGACAGGTGTGCGGACTGCTCCGGCCACGACGGGCGAGGGTTCCGGACGCCAGTCATGGCCGCCACGGTCCTCGACCGGTGTAAGAGCGTCGACTGGCACTCGGGCAAATGGTTGTCATGGCTACTATTGCTATGTATATTGACTGCATGCCCAACCCGCCCGGCGCCGTGACCGGTGCTCTGGTCTGGCGGCTCGCCACGCGGTGGCGCACCGCCGTCGACCGCGCGGTGAGCGTTCACGGCCTCACGCACGCCACCTACGTCGTGCTGGCCACGCTCTATTCGCTGCGGGGCGCCGCTCACCCGGCCGCTGAACCCGGGGCACCCAGCCAGCGTGCTCTCGCCGACGCGTCGGGCCTGGAGCCCATGTATGTCTCGCGCCTGATCCGCTCGCTTGAGTCCGACGGACTGGTCGTACGCACACGCGACGAACGCGATACCCGCGTCGTCCGCCTGGACCTCACGGGCGGCGGCCTCGCGGTCGTCCGCCCCGCGATGCACACGGTCCAGGCACTTCTCGAACAGCTGCTCGCGCCACTCGGCGGGCGCGACAGCACTCGCACCGCCGAGCTCGTCGCCACCCTCGCCGAGCTGCTCGACGCACCACTCGACCCTGGAGCCACCGATGCCTGACGTGACCGTTCTTGACTCGACCATGCATTTCACCGAGGCGCGCTTCGCTGCGATCGGCTCCGGGGACCCCGGCACTACGCCGGTCGTGTTCCTGCACGGCAACCCGTCGTCGTCGCACTCCTGGCGCAACGTGCTGCCCGCCGTCGGGCACGGCCGCCTGCTGGCGCCGGACCTGATCGGCATGGGCGGGTCCGGCAAGCCGAACCTGGCCTACACATTCGCCGACCATGCCCGCTACCTCGACGGCTGGTTCGACGCCGTGCTGGGAGACCAACCGGCGATCCTCGTGGGACACGACTGGGGTGGCGCCCTGGCGATCGACCGGGCGGCCCGGTTCCCCGACCGGGTGCCGGGCGTCGCCCTGTTCGAGGCGGTGCTCCGGCCGGTGCGACCCGAGCACCTGTCCCCTCAGGCCCGCGCCCGAAGCGAGCTCATCGCCTCACCGCAAGGGGAGGTGATGTTCCTGGACGAGGACACCGCGATCCGGCAGGCCTACTCCTTCGGCGTGCTGAACGCGCTCGTCGAGGAGGACCTCGCTCCCTACCTGGCGCCCTATCCCTCCCGGGAGAGCCGCCGGCCGCTGCTCGCCTGGGCACGCCAGCTCGCCGAACCACCCGCCGAGCTGGTTGAGCGGCTGGAACAGGCAGGGTCCTGGTTGAAGGCGTCTGCGGACGTGCCGAAACTCCTGCTCACATTCGAGAACTCAGCAACCCTGCTGATCGACGAGCGAGCAATCGCCTGGGCGCGGGAGCACCTAGCCGCCGTCGAGATCGAGCGTCTCGGGCCGGCGGGGCACCACGCGGCCGAGGACCGCCCCACCGAGATCGGCCGAGCGGTGGGGGCATGGCTGGACCGGCACACGCTGCGCTGAACCGCCGCACCGACCAGTTGGTTCACTTGAGCTGACGGTCAAAGTCACCTGGGGTGAGGTCTGGAGTTCTGTTGGCGTCGTCCGTCGAGCTGGGAGACATCGATGGCTTGCGCGGCGCGCTGAACGTGGCAGCGGGCGTGCGCGACGGCGTCGTCCAGCGTGTTGAACAAGTGGTTCTCGTGCCGTAGCTCGTCCAGCATGCCGACCGTGGTCATGAGCTTGCGGTGCCGGGGTTGTACGCCCTTGACCAGGACCGTGATGCCGCGCTGCTCGAATACCGTGACGAGACCCAGGCGTGCCCAACGCCCAGCGACGGGATGGTTGAGGACGTCGTGCCCGGCCAGGGCGAGCTCGTGGACGACCATCGCGCGAAGTTCGGTGCTGTGCCCGATGGCGCCGCCACCCTAGAAGACCGCGACCAGTTCCTTCGGGGATGCATCGCGAGCCAGGGCTGCGGCCTGCCTCTGGAAAGCCGTGTGGCCGGTCATGTCAGCGGACCTTTTCTGCACCAATGTTGGACGGTGGTCGTGGTCATAGCGAGATCCCTTCGCCGGGGCGTCGGGTCGAGCGTTGTGGCTGGTCGTTGGCGGGTGCGGGCCGTGCGGCAGGTGCCGGGGGTGGTGCGCCGTCGGGGGTTTGAGGGGTCTGTAGGTGGTCGAGGGTCTGGAGGGCGGCGGCGCGGACTCGGGCGGCGGTCTGCTGGACGGTGGTGACGGGGTCCTGGCCCTTGACGCGGGAGGCCCAGGTCGCGACGTAGGGAATGGTGTAGGCGTCGGTGTTCATGCCGTGGGCGGCGGCGATCATCAGGGCGAAGGACTCGGCTTCGACCTCTGCGACGCCGCGATGTACCACCGCATCGACGTCTTCCATGGAGTGCAAGGCGATGTGGCCGAGCTCGTGGGCCAGCGTCTTGGCTCGTGCTGCGGGGTCCGTGTCGGCTCGGACGTGGACGGTCTTCTTGAGCCAGTGCGTCATGCCGTTGGCGCCGTCGAGGTATTCGGCGTCTGGGGCGTCGTGGAGGGTGAACCCGGCGGCGCGGACCTGTTCGGCGAGTCCGTCCCAGAGTCCTGGGGGTGCTTCCGATCCTGTGGGGAACTGTGGGCGAACGGGCGGCCCCGGGAGGCCACTTCCGTCCACCACCGTCCCGAGGGCCCGGAGGCGTTACTGCAGGTCAACCGGCATCTGGCCTGGTCAGGAGATCAGGCCAGATCCCGGTCGACACTCAGACGTTGAAGCCCAACATCCGCAGCTGCTCCTTGCCGTCGTCCGTGATCTTCTCCGGCCCCCACGGCGGCATCCAGACCCAGTTCACGCGGAACCCGTCCACGATGCCCTCGAGCGCCTGCGCGCTCTGGTCCTCGATCACATCCGTCAGCGGGCAGGCCGCCGACGTGAGCGTCATGTCGATCGTCGCGTGGTTGTTCTGGTCCACCTGGATGCCGTAGATCAGGCCCAGGTCCACGACATTGATGCCCAGCTCGGGGTCGATCACGTCGCGCATCGCCTCTTCGACGTCCACCACTGTGGTGGGCGAGGGGCCCACTCCCTGCGCGGGAGCGGCCTGGGCTTCTTCCTGCACGACGTCGGTGCTCGCCTCGGTCATCGGTCTCTCCTCAGCTCGTTGCCAGCGCGCCGCTGCGCGCCAGCGAGTCCTTGAGCGCCGCCCAGCCGAGCAGCGCGCACTTGATTCGGGCGGGGTACTGGGACACGCCCGTGAAGGCGGTCGCGTCGCCGAGGGAGTCCTCGGCGACGTCGTCCAGGCCCTTGCCTCGCGATGACATCAGGTCGTGGAACAGGCCGTCGAGCCGTGCCACCTCGGCCAGCGGCACGCCCTCCACCAGCGATGTCATGACCGACACCGACGCCTGCGAGATCGAGCATCCCTGCCCTTCCCACGAGACGCCCGCCACCGTGCCCTCGGGGGTGACGTCGACCCGGAGGGTCACCTCGTCACCGCACGTCGGGTTCACCTGGTGCGACTCCCCCGCGAGGTGCCCCTCCGCCGACGCGACGTCGACGAGCCCGCGGCCCACCGGCCGCTTCGCGTGGTCCAGGATCACCTGCTGGTACATCTGCTCGAGCGTGCTCACGACGCTGCCTCTCTCGGTGCTGAAGTTCTCACTCTGCTCCGAAGAACGCGCGGACCCCCGCCAACGCTTCCCGGAAAGCCACAACTTCTTCGACCGTGGTGTAGACCGACGCCGACGCGCGCGCCGTGGCCGCCACGCCGAACCGGCGGTGCAGCGGCTGGGCGCAGTGATGGCCGACCCGCACGGCGATGCCCTTGTCGTCGAGCACCTGCCCGACGTCGTGCGCGTGCACGCCCTCGACCACGAACGAGACGACGGCGAGACGATTGGCCGTATCGAGCGGACCGATCACCCGGACACCCGGGATCTCGGCGATCTTCAGCATCTCGGCGGCGAGCTCCGTCTCGTGCCGGGCCACGCCGGCCATGCCGAGCTCCCCGAGGTACTGCGCCGCGCACCCCATGCCGACGGCCTGGGCGACCATCTGGGTGCCGGCCTCGAAGCGCTGCGGGGGCGGCGCGTACGTGGTGCTCTCCATGGTCACCACCTCGACCATGGACCCGCCGGTGAGGGTGGGCGGCATGGCCTCGAGCAGCTCGCGCCGCCCGTAGAGCGCGCCGACGCCGGTCGGGCCGAGCATCTTGTGCCCGCTGAACGCGGCGAAGTCGACGCCGAGCTCGTGGAGGTCCACGGGCATGTTCGGCACGGACTGGCAGGCGTCGAGCACCGTGAGGGCGCCGACACGCCGGGCCGCCGCGACGAGCGCGGCGACGGGCGCAACGGCCCCGGTCACGTTCGACACGTGCCCGAAGGCCAGCACCTTGGTGCGCTCGGTGACGATCTCGTCGAGGCCTGACAGGTCGAGCCGGCCGTCGTCCGCCACCGGGATCCAGCGCAGGGTGGCGCCGGTACGGGCGCACAGCTCCTGCCACGGCACGAGGTTGGCGTGGTGCTCGGCCTCGGTGACGACTATCTCGTCGCCCGGCGCGAGCCGGAACCGCTCGGCGGCCTCTCCCCCGCGGCCCAGGGAAGCGTTGGAGAAGGCGTACGCCACGACGTTGATCGCGGCAGTCGCGCCCGGCTGCCAGACGATCTCGCCCTCGTCCGCGCCGACGAACGCCGCAACCGCCGCGCGCGCCTGCTCGAACGCCTCCGTGGCCTCCTCGGCGAGCTGGTGCGCGCCGCGGTGGACCGCGGCGTTGCGCTGCTCGTAGAAGTCCACCTCGGTGTCGAGCACGACCTGCGGTTTCTGGGACGTCGCGGCGGAGTCCAGGTATACGAGGCGTTGACCACCCCGCACCGTGCGCTCGAGCAGCGGGAAGTCCGCCCGGACGGCGGCCAGCTCGGTCGTGGAGAGCGAGCCGGTCTCGGCGGGCTGGACCTGCGGTGCCGGGTCGCCCGGTCGCACGGTGGCGGTGGTGGTGGTCATGGTGTCCCCTCGAAGTGCCTCAGCGGTCGGTCAGGCCGAGACCGTCTTGTTCGCGCCGACGTACTTGTCGTAGCCCTCTTCCTCGAGGCGGTCGGCCAGCTCGGAGCCACCCTCCTCGGCGATCTTGCCGTCGACGAAGACGTGCACGAAGTCGGGCTTGATGTAGCGCAGGATGCGCGTGTAGTGCGTGATGAGCAGGATGCCGATGTCGGTGTTCTCCTTGGCCCGGTTCACGCCCTCGGACACGATGCGCAGCGCGTCGACGTCGAGGCCGGAGTCGGTCTCGTCGAGGATCGCGAAGCGCGGCTTGAAGAGCTCCATCTGCAGGATCTCGTGGCGCTTCTTCTCCCCGCCGGAGAAGCCCTCGTTCACGGAGCGCTCGGCGAAGGCCGGGTCCATGCGGAGGTTCTCCATCGCGCCCTTGACCTCCTTGCCCCAGGTACGCAGGGCGGGGGCGGTGCCGTCGAGGGCGGTCTTGGCGGTGCGCAGGAAGTTCGCGACCGACACGCCCGCGACCTCGACCGGGTACTGCATGGCGAGGAAGAGCCCGGCGCGAGCGCGCTCGTCGACCTTCATCGCCAGGAGGTCCTCGCCGTCGAGCGTGGCGGTGCCCGAGGTGACGGTGTACTTGGGGTGGCCGGCGAGCGCCGACGCGAGGGTGGACTTGCCCGAGCCGTTGGGGCCCATGATCGCGTGGGTCTCACCGCTGGCGATGTTCAGGTCGACACCGCGCAGGATCGGCTTGGGGCCTTCCTTGGTCTCGACGCTGACGTGCAGGTCGCGGATCTCGAGGGTGGGCATATCGGTTGCTCCAGGGTTAGCTTGCGAAGTCAGTGGTTCAAGTGGTTTCAGGAGACGGGGACGGTTACGTCGATGTCGACGAGCACCCGCTCGCCGTCGACCGTCACCGGGTAGACGGGCACGGGGCGCACCGCCGGAAGCTGGACGGGCTGACCGGTCCGCAGGTCGAACTGGGAGCCGTGCAGCCAGCACTCGACGAGGCAGCCCTCCACCTCGCCGTCGGACAGCGAGACGGCGCCGTGCGAGCAGATGTCGGAGATGGCGTGGAAGTTGCCGTCCGCGTCACGTGCGACGGCGACCGGGACCGGGGCGCCGTCGGCGCCGTCGAGCTCCACGAGCATCGCCTCCTCCGGTCCTAGGTCCTCCGTCATGCAGGCCAGCTGCGCGGTCATGCGGCCGGTGCCCCGGTGATCACGCTCATCGACTTCTCCAGCTCGGCCTCGATGGAGGCGAGCAGGCGCTCCTCGACGGACGGGACGCCGATCTCGTGGATGAGCTCGGCGAAGAAGCCGCGCACGACGAGACGACGGGCCTCGGCCTCGGAGATGCCGCGGGACTCGAGGTAGAAGAGCTGCTCGTCGTCGAACCGGCCGGTGGCGCTGGCGTGGCCGGCGCCGGCGATCTCGCCGGTCTGGATCTCGAGGTTCGGCACGGAGTCCGCGCGCGCCCCGTCCGAGAGGACCAGGTTGCGGTTGAGCTCGTAGGTGTCGGTGTTCTCGGCGTTCGCCCGGATCAGGACGTCGCCGACCCACACGGTGTGCGCGCCGGAGCCCTGCAGCGCGCCCTTGTAGGTCACGCGGGACTTGCAGTCCGGCACCGCGTGGTCCACGAAGAGGCGGTGCTCCTGGTGCTGGTCGGTGTCCGCGAAGTAGAGGCCCACCATCTCGACCTCACCACCCTCGGCGGTGAACTCGGCGTCGGGCGTGACGCGCACGACGTCGCCGCCGAACGTGACCACCACGTGCTTGAGCTTCGCGTCGCGGCCCAGGCTGGCCCGGTGCGAGGAGGCGTGCACGGCGCCGTCGGCCCAGTCCTGGACGCTGACGACGGTGAGGTGCGCGCCGTCCCCGACCACGATCTCGACGGTCTCGGCGAGCGTGCCGACACCCGCGTGGTCGAGGACTACCACGGCCTCGGAGTGCCGCTCGGCGCGGACCAGCACGTGGGCCGCCGTCGCGTCCTTCGACACGCCCTCGAGGCGCACCGAGGTGACCTCGGAGGCCACGGCCTCGGCCGGGATGGTCACGACGGTGGCCTGCTCGAAGGCGTTCCACGCGGTGACGGCGGTGCGGTCGCCGGGCTTGCCGGCGGTGCCCAGGCGGGCGTCGTCGCGAGGGACGGTCTCCACCTTGACCTCGGGGGCCGCGGTCACCTGGACCGTGACGCCCGAGGAACCGAGGTCCGCCTGGAACAGCGGCTGGAGGCGGTCGGCCGGGGAGAAGCGCCACTCCTCCTCGCGGCCGTTGGGGACGGGGATGTCCTCCAGGGAGAACGACGTGCGGCGCTCTGCGCGGGAGCCCTGGGGCTTGCCGCCGACGCCGTGCGTGTGGGCGCCGTCGGCAACAGCGCGCGAGTGATCGGTCGTGAGAGTCATGTCAGCCGACGGACCCTTCCATCTGCAGCTCGATGAGGCGGTTGAGCTCGAGTGCGTACTCCATGGGCAGCTCACGCGCGATGGGCTCGACGAACCCGCGCACGATCATGGCCATGGCCTCGGTCTCTTCCATGCCCCGGGACATGAGGTAGAACAGCTGGTCCTCGCTCACCCGCGAGACCGTGGCCTCGTGCCCCATGGACACGTCGTCCTCACGGACGTCCACGTACGGGTAGGTGTCGCTGCGGGAGATCTGGTCCACCAGCAGCGCGTCGCAGAGGACGTTGGACGCGGAGTGGGAGGCGCCCTCGAGCACCTGCACCAGACCGCGGTATGACGTGCGGCCGCCGCCGCGCGCCACGGACTTGCTGACGATCGACGACGACGTGTTCGGCGCGGCGTGGACCATCTTCGCGCCGGCGTCCTGGTGCTGGCCCTCGCCCGCGAAGGCGATGGACAGCGTCTCGCCGCGGGCGTGCTCGCCCAGCAGGTAGATCGCCGGGTACTTCATGGTGACCTTCGAGCCGATGTTGCCGTCGACCCACTCCATCTGGGCGCCCTCGGCTGCCGTGGCGCGCTTGGTGACCAGGTTGTACACGTTGTTCGACCAGTTCTGGATCGTCGTGTAGCGCACGCGGGCGTTCTTCTTCACGATGATCTCGACCACTGCCGAGTGCAGGGAGTCCGAGGTGTAGATCGGCGCCGTGCAGCCCTCGACGTAGTGCACGTACGAGCCCTCGTCGGCGATGATCAGCGTGCGCTCGAACTGGCCCATGTTCTCGGTGTTGATCCGGAAGTAGGCCTGCAGCGGGATCTCCACGTGCACGCCCGGCGGCACGTAGACGAACGAGCCGCCCGACCACACGGCCGAGTTCAGCGCGGCGAACTTGTTGTCGCCCGACGGGATGACCGTGCCGAAGTACTCCTGGAACAGCTCCGGGTACTCGCGCAGGCCGGTGTCGGTGTCGACGAAGATGACGCCCTGCTGCTCCAGGTCCTCGCGGATCTGGTGGTAGACGACCTCGGACTCGTACTGGGCCGCGACGCCCGCGACGAGGCGCTGCTTCTCCGCCTCGGGGATACCGAGCCGGTCGTACGTGGCCTTGATGTCCTCGGGCAGCTCCTCCCAGGACGTGGCCTGCTTCTCCGTGGAGCGCACGAAGTACTTGATCTTGTCGAAGTCGATGCCCGACAGGTCGGAGCCCCAGCTCGGCATGGGCTTCTTGCCGAAGAGACGCAGCGCCTTGAGGCGCTGGTTCAGCATCCACTCGGGCTCGCTCTTCAGCGACGAGATGTTACGGACCACTTCCTCGCTCAGGCCTCGCTGCGCGGACATGCCCGCGGCATCGCTGTCGTGCCAGCCGTATTCGTACTGGCCGATGCTGGCGATGATCTCGTCGTCGGAGCGCTGCTCTGGCGCTTGCGTTTCTGCGCTCATCACTATCCTTCGGTGGGGGTCGTCGCGGGGAAGGTTCGTGGGACGCCGACACCCGGCTGGGCGGAGACGTTCACGGGGATGTTGGTCGTACAGGCGTAGGCGCCGCCCGCGATGGTCGCGAGGCGCTGGACGTGCGAGCCCAGCAGCTCGCTGAACGCGCGGGCCTCCTGCTCGCACAGCTCGGGGAACTCCTCGGCCACGTGCTGCACCGGGCAGTGCCCCTGGCACAGCTGGATCGCGGGCGCCACGACACCGGCCGTGGGCCCGGTCAGCGGCGCCGGCACGGGCCGCACGGAAGCGGCGTAACCGTCGGCCGAAAGCAGCTGGACGAGCTGGGCGGCCCGGCCCTCGGCGTCGGGGGCGGTGAGGTGTGGTGCGTAGCTGCGGGCGACGGCGTCGAACCGGTCCTTCGCGAAGCCGGCCACGGCCTCGCTGCCGCCCGTGTCCCGCAGGAACCGCAGGACCTGCCGGGCGATCTCCTGGTAACCACCCGCCAGCTCGGACTGGCCGCCGCTCGTGACGACATACCGCCGTGCGGGGCGGCCGCGCCGGGGCGTGCCCGACGGCGCTGCCTCGTGGACGGTGATCTTGCCGTCCTCCTCAAGGAGCGTGAGATGCCGGCGCACGGCCGGAGCGGTCAGCTCCAGGACGGCGGCGAGGGCGCCCGCGGTGACCGGGCCGCGAGAGGCGACAAGCTCGAGCACGTGCCGCCGCGTGGTGCCGTCGGTCTCGTGGGTCGCCGCGTGGTGGCTCGCCGCGTGTCCGGCGGGCACCTGTGTCGGTGCACTCATGCTGGTCACCTCCCCTCACGTCGATCCGGGGGCATGCTTCGCCCCGTTTGCACGCCTTCGCAGACGCCAATGCTTTTGAGAACATCCTTGTTCCCTAATTCGAGATGCGCAAGGAAGGCGACCCTCAGTTCGGGCCGATCGCGACACATCTCACACGCGTGGTCCACACCCAGGCCACGGAGTGCGACGACGCCTCGCGCACCGCCGCCTACGATTGTGCGGTGCCCTTGTCCGATGCGCCCGCGATAGATCCCGCTCAGGCGGCCGCCGCGGGCGCCACCACAGCCAGCTCCGTCCGTGCTGCCGGTGCCGCCGGTGCAGCCGCCAGTGCCGACCACGGGGTCGCCGTGGAGGTGCGCGGGCTCGTCAAACGCTACGACGGCCGCGCCGTCGTCGACGGGCTCGACCTGGTCGCCCGCCCGGGCGCCGTCACCGCCGTCCTGGGCCCCAACGGCGCCGGCAAGACGACCACCGTCGAGTGCTGCGAGGGCCTGCGCTCCCCCGACGGCGGCAGCGTCCGCGTGCTGGGCCACGACCCCGTCGCCGACGCGCGCTACCTGCGCCCGCGGGTCGGCGTCATGCTGCAGGACGGCGGCCTGCCCACCGGCGTGCGCGCCCTGGAGCTGCTGCGGCACGTCGCCGCCATGTACGCCGCGCCGCGGCCCGTGGACGAGCTCGCCGAACGCCTCGGCCTGCACGGCTTCGCCCGCACCACCGTGCGCCGCCTGTCCGGCGGGCAGCGCCAGCGGGTCGCCCTGGCCGCGGCCGTCGTCGGCCGGCCCGACGTCGTGTTCCTCGACGAGCCCAGCGCCGGCATGGACCCGCAGAGCCGGCGCGCCGTCTGGGACCTCGTGCGCGAGCTGCGGGCCGACGGCGTCGCCATCGTGCTCACCACCCACCTCATGGACGAGGCCGCCGACCTCGCCGACCACGTCCACGTCGTGGACCACGGCCGCGTGATCGCGTCCGGCAGCGTCCGCGAGCTGACCGACGGCGGCACCGGCCCCGGGACCATCAGCATCGAGGCGACCCCCGGTCTGGACCTGGCGAGCCTGCGCGCCGCTCTCCCCCACCCCAGCCCGGACCTGTTGAGTGCTGGTTATCTGTCGGGTCAGAAGGCGCCAGCCCAACAAATACCCAGCACTCAACGAAGCGGGGATGGGTGGGTGGTCAGCGAAGGCGAGGCGGGCGTCTACACCCTGACCGGGCCCGTGGACCCGGCGGCGCTCGCGGCCGTGACCGGGTGGCTCGCCGACCGCGGCGTGCTGGCCCGGTCGGTCACGACCGGCTGCCGCACCCTCGAGGACGTCTTCCTCGACCTCACGGGGAGGAACCTGCGATGAGCGTCGAGACCGCTCCCGCCGCCGCGCCCGCAGTCCGCCGGATCGCCGCTCAGGCCGCGTTCGAGACGCGCGCCATCCTACGCAACGGCGAGCAGCTGCTCGTGACGATAGTGCTGCCCGTGCTGGTCCTTGTGGGCCTGGTGCAGACCTCGATCCTGGACCTCGACACGCAGGGCTACTCCCGGGTCGACTTCGTGACTCCGGGCGTGCTCGCGCTGGCCGTGATGTCGACGGCGTTCACCTCCCAGGCGATCGCCACCGCGTTCGACCGACGCAACGGCGTGCTGCGCCTCATGGCCACCACGCCGCTGGGCCGCACCGGGCTGCTGGCCGGCAAGGTGCTCGGCGTGCTCGCCGTCGAGGTCGTACAGGTGATCGTCGTGGCCGCCGTCGCGGTGGCCCTCGGGTGGCGGCCGGAGCTGGGCGCGCTGCCCGCCGTGGCCGGCGCCGCACTGCTGGGTACCGCGGCGTTCACCGCCCTGGCGCTGCTGCTGGCGGGGACCCTGCGCGCCGAGGGCGTGCTCGCCGTGGCCAACCTTGTGCTCGTGCTCCTCACCGTCGGCGGCGGCGTCCTGCTGCCCGCGCAGCAGCTCGCCGGGCCGCTGGCGCACGCGGCGGTGCTGCTGCCGTCGGGCGCCCTGGGCGAGGCGATGCGCGGCGCGCTGCTGCACGGCGCCGTACCGCCGTTCTCCGTGGTGGTCCTGCTGGCCTGGACGGCTGCGCTCGGCGCGGGCGCGGCCCGCCTCTTCCGCTGGCACTGAGCCGGTCCGTCATCGAGGTCGTTCCAGAGCGTCCATCCGTGGCATCGCCACTGGTGCCCAGCGGTCCGGGCGGGCCTCGCAACCGAGCACTCGTGGCGGCTTGGCGTCAACCGTGGTGAGCCTTCCGTTGTCGTACTCCATGAGCGTCGCGGCAGTCAGCGTACTTCTGCCCGAACGGACGGTCGCAAGGAGGTTACGCGCCTGCGCTCGGCTGACGCTGGCCGCCCCCTCCTTCGGGTACATGGCATCGATCGTCGAGGGCAGGACAAGCCTCCCCCCTAGCTCGTGGTCGTCCAGGCGCCCTGCCCACCAACGCGCGCGAGCACGTTCCTGGGCCGACGCCCGGTCCACCTCGACCGACACGATCAGCAGTTCCTCGTAGTCGCCCTTCCCGAGCGACAGCAGGAGGCGTTCTCCGTAGGCAGGCGTGGACATCGTCCCCTCCAAGACGATGTCCATGCCCCGCTCCACAGCAACGCGCCGTACGGCGTTGCACACCTCGGTCGACATCGTCTGCAATACCGGCGAAAGGTCGAGCGGCATCAGCGTGCGCCCGTCCGGAAGCCTGGCAGCCAACGCCTCTTCGTACCTGCCCGAACTCAGACACGACCGGGCCAGGAACTCCTTGGCACGGTCCGGGTCAATCACCAGCCGCGTGTCCAGGTCCTCGACCGCATCGCGGAGCGTGGACGTCTTCCCAGCCCCGGGGGGCCCGGCGGTCACCACCACGCACGTCCCATTGCGCGTGGCGGCACGTGCAAGGTGTCGAGGTACCACTCACACGCCTCTCGTGCGAGCCTGCGGCGGTCGCCACGAGCCACCAGCGAGTCCAGCGACGTAAGCTTCTCGACCAGTGCTACAGCCGCTTCGTGCGTGCTCTCCCGGACGTCACTCATGGGCGTCCAGGATCCGGTCCGCCTCCGCCTCGCCGAGGAAGCCGTCGGCCAGGAGCGCCTCCACATCCTCCTCGGACGAGCCGGGGAGGACACCGTCCACGGGGTCCACCACGCGAGACACCCACGACTCCAGGATCGCCAGGCGCGCGAACATCTCCTCAGCACCGATGAGCCCAACGTGCCGCTGCAGCACGAGCTCCTCCACGCTGAGTGCCACCCCCATCGCACGCGCCCGAGCGATCACGCGGTGCACGCTCGCCTGCGACATGTGCACGGCTCGCGCGATCTCCCGCTGCGGCATCCCGGCCTCCGCAGCCAGGTAGATCCGGCGGGTGCGCTCGATCTCGGCGAGGCGCGCGTGCGCGTACGCCGACCTCAGTCCCGACTCGCTGACAGCTATCGCGTTCCTCATGGCTACCTCCCTTACCTTCTACGGTAGCCCTTGATTCAGATTGAATCAAGGGCTCCAGAACGTCAGTGGCAGGGAAGTCGAACGACGAACGGGCTGACAGCTCATTGACACCCTGCCATTTCGTCGCGTTTGGGTAAGTAGTTACCCAAACCCATACCCGGGCGGTATGACCAATTCGTGGGGTTGGCGGGTGAAATTTGCCCATTTAGGGTTCACTTCACCTACATTCCCCAGGGAGGCAGCGTGACTTCCACTCACAGCAACCGCCGTCGGCTGATCGTCGGCGCCGGTAT
Source organism: uncultured Actinomycetota bacterium (assembly GCA_963850545.1). GTDB lineage: Bacteria > Actinomycetota > Actinomycetes > Actinomycetales > Cellulomonadaceae > Promicromonospora. Next base: position 1,761,185 of record CAWKLP010000001.1, read on the forward strand.
CGCGATCGCCCTCGCGGCGGCCCCAGCCGCGGCGGCCATGGCGTCGGCAACGCCGGACGAGGCGCCAGCGCCCGTCGCGGGCGCGCTGATCGAGGACTCGTACATCGTGGTCCTCAAGGACAACGACGTGGCCAAGGCCGAGGTCAAGAGCACCGCCAGCAGCCTGGTGCAGAAGTACGGCGGCGAGGTGCGCCACTCGTACACCAACGCCGTGCGCGGCTTCTCGGCGTCGATGTCGCCGGGCCAGGCCAAGCAGCTCGAGGCCGACCCGTCGGTCGCGTACGTGGAGCAGAACCGCGTGATGACGGCGACCGACACGCAGTCGCCGGTCCCCTCCTGGGGCCTGGACCGCATCGACCAGGAGGGCCTGCCGCTCGACGACTCGTACACGTACGGGAACTCGGGCACGGGCGTGACGGCGTACATCGTCGACACGGGCATCCTGACCACCCACGAGGACTTCGGCGGCCGCGCGGTCAGCGGCACCGACACCGTGGACGGCGACGATGACGCCACCGACTGCGCGGGCCACGGTACGCACGTCGCGGGCACCGTGGGCGGCTCGGCCTACGGCGTTGCCAAGGACGTCTCGCTCGTCGCGGTCCGCGTGCTCGACTGCGGCGGCTCGGGCAGCTTCGACGGCGTGATCGCCGGCATCGACTGGGTGACGGCCGACCACGCCGCCGGTGAGCCGGCCGTGGCCAACATGTCGCTCGGCGGCGGCTTCTCGCAGGCCGTGAACGACGCCGTGTCCGCCGCCGTCGCGGACGGCGTCACCTTCGCTCTCGCCGCCGGCAACGACTCCGCCGCCGACGCCTGCGACGGCTCGCCGGGCTCCACCCCGGAGGCGCTGACCGTCGGCGCCACCGAGGACACGGACGCCCGTGCCTCGTACTCGAACATCGGCACCTGCGTGGACATCTTCGCGCCGGGCAGCGACATCACGTCGGCCTGGTACACCGATGACACCGCCACCAACACCATCAGCGGTACCTCGATGGCCACACCGCACGTCGCGGGCGCCGCGGCGCTCGTGCTCGGTGGCAACCCCGCCGCCACGCCGGCCGAGGTCGGTGACGCCCTGACAGGCGCGGCCGTGCCGGACGTCGTGGACGACGCGGGCGCCGGCTCGCCCAACCTGCTGCTGAACGTCAGCGGCCTCTGACGGTCCTCCCTCCGTCACCGAAGGGGCTCCGGCATCGTGCCGGGGCCCCTTCGGCGTTCCCGGCACGCGCTTCCGACGCCGGCCGCCTCCGCCTCTGTTCCGGGCTCGCGATTCCGGGCAAGAATCACATCCGGCCGGGGCTGTGCGCGGGGTACGACACCGCCGTCTGGCACTAGCGTGGACCCGTGACCGCAACCGCCGCCCCCACGTCCCGGTTCGCCGCGCTCGCCGGCCGCGTCGACCGCTTCCGGCACTGGACCCGCGCCGTCCTCATCGCGAACCTGGTCGGCCAGATCGGCATCATCGGGACCGGCGGCGCCGTGCGCCTTACCGAGTCGGGTCTGGGCTGCTCCACCTGGCCGCAGTGCGAGCCCGGGAGCTTCACGCCGCAGTTCCACGAGGCCACGACCCTGCACCCGTACATCGAGTTCGGGAACCGCACGCTGACGGGCGTGCTGTCGGTCATCGCGGTGCTGCTCGCGGTGGCGGTCTGCACGGACCTGAAGCGGTCGCGGTCCTACCGCATGCTCGGCCTCGTGCCGATCGTGGGCGTGCTGGCGCAGGCCGTCATCGGCGGCGTCGTGGTGCTGCTGGACCTGCACCCGGGCTGGGTGTCCCTGCACTTCGGCGTCTCGGGCGGTCTCGTGGCCGCGTCTCTCTACGTGCTGCACCGGCACGGTGAGGGCGACGAGGTGCCGACCCCCGTGGTGGGGCCGCGCGTGCGCGCCCTGGCCGCGGCCCTCGCGGCGCTGACCGTCGCCGTGGTCGTGTTCGGCGTGCTCACCACCGGCGCCGGCCCGCACAGCGGCGACGCCGAGGTGGGCTACCGGATCGCCATCGACCCGGCGCTGCTGACCAAGCTGCACGCGGTGGCGGTGTGGGCGTTCCTGGCCGTCCTGGTCGCCTACCTCGTCGCGGTGCGCCGCGGGCCGGCCACGGTGCGCCGCGCCGCGCTGATCCTGCTCGGCATCACGCTGGCGCAGGGCGCCATCGGGTACGTGCAGTACTTCACAAACCTGCCCGAGCTGCTGGTGGGGCTGCACATGATCGGCGCCGCCGTGCTGATCGCGGGCACCACACGGGTGGTGCTGACGACGCGGGTGCGGTAGTCCAGCGGTTCACGTCGGCTGCCCGTCGGGGTCCGCACACACGCTCCCCCGCTCAGCGCTCTGTACGACTGCTCCCCGCGTCGGCATTGCCGACGAGGCCGTGGTCGTACGCGGCGATGACAAGCTGCGCCCGGTCGCGGGCATGCAGCTTGGCCAGCAGGTTGCCGATGTGGGACTTGACCGTCCCCATCGAGATGCTGAGCGCCTGAGCGATCTCGTCGTTCGAGAGGCCCCGGCCCACCTGGGTGAGCACCTCCGTCTCCCGGTCGGTGAGCACCTCCGGGCCGCGTCCGGTCCGACGTCCCGGCCTGTCGAGGTAGTGCGCGACGAGGCGGCCGAGGATGCTCGGCGCGAACAGGGACTCGCCGGAATGAGTGCGGCGGATGGCGTCGACGAGCCGGGCAGGTTCGGCATCCTTGAGGAGGAAGCCGCTCGCGCCGGCGCGAAGGGCAGCGTGGACGTAATCGTCCAGCTCGAACATGCTGAGCACCAGCACCCGGGTCTCGTTCAGCGCGGGGTCGTCCGCGATGCGGCGGGTGGCGTCGATGCCGTCACCGCCGGGCATGCGAATGTCAATCAGCACGACGTCGGGTCGCAGCTGCGCGGCACGGGTGACGGCTCCCTCGCCGGTGTCGGCCTCACCCACGACGGAGAGGCCCGGCGCGCCGTCGACGATGAGCCGGAGGCTGTGGCGGATGAGGGGCTGGTCGTCCACGACGAGCACCCCTACCGGGGCCGTCATCGGTGCACCTCGCCAGGTACCTTGCCAGGCAGATTGCTGGGCTGATTGCTGGGCTGATTGCTGGGCTGACTTCCGGGCCGATTGCCGGGCGGTACGTCCGGCGGGGCGTCGGACGGGTGATCCGGCAGGCGCGCGGTGACGCGGAAACCTGACCCGGTGGCGTCTGCATCAAGTAATCCGCCGAGCGTGGCTACCCGCTCGCGCAAGCCGGCAAGCCCCTGACCGGCGCCGAGGTGGGGCTGCCAGGCGGGCACGGGGCCGTCGTCCTCGACGATCACGACCACCGCATCGCCCTCCCAGCGCACGGCGACACGAGCAGCAGCGGGACCGGCATGCCGGGCGGTGTTGGCGAGGGCCTCGCGGACTATCGCGCACACGGTCAGCTGCACACCCGCAGACACCTCGCCGAGGTCTTCGGCCTCCAGGATCGCGGTGACCCCGCCGGCCCGGGCGGAGTCGACGATGCCGGGCAGGTCGTCGAGGGTCTCGGCAGGCCGGAGCGGGGCGGTTTCGCTGCCCGGTGTGCGCAGCACACCGAGCATCCGACGCAGCTCGGTCGTGGCCGCCCGGCCGGTCCGTTCGATGTCCGCGAGCGCCTGGGCGCGTTCCGCGTCGCCGGCGGGCCCGTCGAGGGTCCGGACGGCTGCGGCGCGCACCGTGATGAGGCCGAGCCCGTGGGAGGCGAGGTCGTGCAGATCGCGGGCGATGCGCAGCCGCTCGGCCTGTGCCGCTCGCTCGGCGGCCCAGGTGGTCAGGTCCTCCTCGTAGGCGCGGCGTTGCTGCCCGGTGCGGACGAGCGCCCAGAGCAGCACCAAGAAGGCGACCCCGGCGGCGACGAGCACCGTGGTCACCACGGCGACGGGCCGCTCGACACCAGTGGTCGCCAGTGCGAGGCCGAGGGCCGCGAGGATGAGGGCCGCGGTGAGCCACACCCGCGAGCGCAGCACGGGCCGAGCAGTCGATTCCACCCGCCCGAGTCTAGGTTTCCGATCGTCGCCGCACATCGGACCTGGGTCTGACGGACCACGGTCCGAGCGTCGCCACGAAGTCCTGCCCTGGGGCCGATGACGCGGCCAGGACGGGCGGCTGGGATGGGGGCATGCTTCTGATCGAACAGCTCGTCAAGCGCCGCGGCTCCCGCACCGTCCTGGACCGGATCGGCTTTCATGCCCGGGCGGGGCGGGTGACCGCGTTCCTCGGCCCGAACGGGGCCGGCAAGTCCTCGACGCTGCGTATCCTGCTCGGCCTGGATCGGGCGGACGGCGGCCGTGCCCTGGTCGGCGGCCGCCCGTACCGGAGCCTGCGCGATCCGCTGCGCACTGTCGGGTCGATGCTCGACGGGTCCGGCGCCCACCGTTCCCGTACCGCGCGGGACCACCTGGCGTGGGTGGCCCGGAGCAACGGCATTCCCCGACGCCGGGTCGGGGAGGTGCTGGAGCAGGTCGGGCTCGCCGACTCCGGACGGGTGCGCGTGGGCCGGTACTCGCTCGGCATGGGACAGCGGCTGGGCCTGGCCGCTGCCCTCTTGGGCGGGCCGGAGGCGCTCGTGCTCGACGAGCCGGTCAACGGCCTGGACCCGGAGGGCATCCGCTGGATCCGCGGCCTGCTGCGCGGCCATGCCGACTCCGGGGGCACCGTGCTGCTCTCCAGTCACCTGATGAGCGAGGTGGCGGGCATCGCCGACGACCTCGTGGTGATCTCCGGTGGCCGGATCGTCTCAGCCGGGACGCTGGACGAGGTGACCGCCGGGCACGCGAGCCTGGAGGATGCCTTCTTCGCACTCACCGGCCGCGAGCAGGAGGCGGCTCGATGAGCTTCTGGAACACGCTCGCCGCCGAGCTGGGCAAGATCGCTACCCTGCCGGCGAGCTGGGTCGCCGTCGCGGTCACGCTGCTGGGCTCGGCGGGGATCACGGTGCTCAATGCCATCGGCACCCGCGCGGCGCTCGATGCCGGCACGCCGGAGTCCCGGGCGTACGTCTCCGTGTTCGAGACCGGGTACGCGGCCGTCCCGCTCGGCACCGTCGGCGCGGTAGTGATCGGTGTCGTCGCAATGAGCAGCGAGTACGCCGCGAACAGCGCTGACGCCGGCAGCGGTCGGCAGATCACCGCCGCCCTCATCGCGAGCCCGCGGCGGATCGCCCTGCTCGTAGCGAAGGCCCTGACGGTCGTGCTGTTCGTCGCGGTGACCGCCGCGGTCACCATTCCTGCCAGCGTCGGGGTCGCCCGCCTCATCATCGGCGGCGGCGCCCCGGACGCCGTCGCGCTCGACATCGCGCTGGTCCGATCCCTCGGCGCCACCCTCTACTGGACGCTGACGGGGCTGATCGCATTCGCCATCACGGTCCTCGTCCGCAGCGGGATAATCCCGCTCGTCGTCCTGATCGCCAACAGTTCGCTCGTGTCGGTCTCCCTGCTGCTGACCAGCATTACCCCGCTCGCGCACTGGCTGCCCGACATGGCCGGCCGGAGGCTCTTCGGCGGGCTGTCGACGATCGAGGGCGGCCTCGACGCCGGACCCGGCGCGCTCGTGATGTCCGCCTGGACCCTCGGGCTGCTGGCCGTCGCCGGTGTGGTGTTCTCCCGACGGGACGCGTGAGCGGGATGCGACTGCTGAACGTCACCGCCGCCGAGCTCGGCAAGCTCCGCACCCTGCCCGTCGTCGTCCTGACCGCCGTCGGTACGGCAGTGATCGGGGTAACGATCGCGGCCGCTCTTGCCGCCTTCGCCGCCGAACAGGGCACGCCCGTATCAAGCACGGACATCACGATCCAGGCCGTCCCGTTCGTGCAGGCCGGCCTGATCCTGCTCGGCGTCCTTCCCGTGGCCCACGAGCACACGGGCAGCCAGCTCCGCACCACGCTCGCCGTCGTCCCCCGCCGCGGGCTGCTGCTGGCCGGAAAGACCATCGCGACGCTCGTCGCGGTGGCGCTCACCGCCGCCGCCGCAACCGTCGGTGGGTCGCAGGCCGCCGCCGCGATCACGCGGCACCTGGTCGACGCTCCGGTGGATGACAGCCGCGCGGGACCGTGGCCGGCCCTCGGCGCAGCCACCTACCTCGTCCTGGTCGGGCTGCTCTCCCACGCGGTCGCCCTGCTGGTCCGGCACCTCGTCCCCGCGCTCGTCGGGACGCTCAGCCTCGTGCTGATCGTCTCCCCGCTGCTCGCGGGGCTCACAGAGCACGCCCGCTGGCTCCCCGACCGCGCCGCCATGCAGCTCTACGACCCGGCCGACACCCTGCTCACCCCGGCCACGGGCACGCTCGTGATGCTCGCGTGGATCGTCGTGGTCGGCACCGCTGCCGGCGTGCTGTTCATCCGACGCGATGCGTGACAGCGATCCGTGACAGCGGCATGCCAGTCCCGTGCGAGCGGACCCGCGCACGCTGGGTGCCATGAACACGAACGCGATCGAGGCACAGGGCCTCGTCAAGATCTTCGGCGACAACCGCGCCGTGGACGGCGTCGACCTCACCGTGCGCACCGGGACCGTGTACGGGGTGCTCGGGCCCAACGGTGCCGGCAAGACCACGACCATCCGCATGCTCGCCACGCTGCTGCGGCCCGACGGCGGCGAGGCGCGCATCTTCGGCCACGACGTGGCCCGCGAGGGCTCCGCCGTCCGCTCCCTCATCGGGGTGACCGGCCAGTACGCGTCGGTCGACGAGACGCTGAGCGCCACCGAGAACCTGGTGGTCTTCGGGCGCCTGCTCGGCCTGTCCCCCCGCGCCGCGCGGGCCAAGTCCGCCGAGCTCCTGGAGGAGTTCTCGCTGACCGACGCCGCCAAGCGGCCGCTGCGCAACTACTCCGGCGGCATGCGCCGTCGGCTCGACCTGGCGGCGAGCCTGATCGCCCGGCCGCCGCTCATCTTCCTGGACGAGCCCACCACGGGCCTGAACCCCCGCACGCGCAACCAGATGTGGGACACGATCCGCCGCCTGGTCGCCGACGGCTCCACCGTGCTGCTCACCACCCAGTACCTCGACGAGGCCGACCAGCTCGCCGACCGGATCGCCGTCATCGACCGCGGCCGGGTCGTCGCCGAGGGTACTGCCGACGAGCTCAAGGCCACCGTCGGCGCCCAGTCGCTCCAGGTCGGCATCGCCGAGCCGGGTGACCTCGGCAGGCCGTCCAGGACGGCTCACGCCCCTGTAGTGACCGCCGGCTCAGCGCACCACCGGCAGCGCGGGCGGCGTCCAGCTCGCGAAGCGCGACATGCCGTCCAGCATGACCCGCGCGGGGAGCACGCTCAGCGCCGCGTTGCGCAGCCCGACGAGCGCCGGGTTGCTCAGCTGCTCGCCGAACCGGGCGCTCGCCCAGGCGGCGCGCAGCACGCCCGAGGTCCGGGGCCTGCGCACCCGGTCGTAGGCGGCCAGGCCGTCGACCACGGAGTCCGCGCCCGAGACCGAGGCGGCCAGCACCACGGCGTCCTCGATGCCCTGGCAGCCGCCCTGGCCCACGTTCGGCGGCATGGCGTGCGCGGCGTCGCCGGCCAGGGCGACGCGGCCGCGGGCCATCCGCGGGATCGGCTTGGGGAACCCGTAGAGGTCGAGCTGCTGGAGCTGCTCGGGCGTGGTCGCGGCCAGGACCTTCGGGATGGGGTCGTGCCAGTCGGCGAACGCCGCGCGGGCGGCGGCCAGGTCGGCGGCCGGGTCGCCCGTGGGCCGGCCCTCCGGACCGACCTGCGTCGCGTACCAGTACAGCCGCCCGTCGCCGAGCGCGATCAGGCCGACCTCGCCGCCGGGACCCCAGGTCTGGGACATCTCGGTGATCCCGGGGTTGTCGAGCACGCCGAGCCACGTCGTCGACCCGACGTAGACCGGCTCCGCCGCGTCCGGGGCGACGGCGGCGCGCAGGCGCGACCGGACGCCGTCGGCCGCGACCACCAGGTCGGCGCTCAGGGTGGACCCGTCCTCGAGGGTGACCGTTGCGGGGCGTGCGGTGTCGCCCGGGTCCACCGCGAGCGCCGGGGCGCCGTAGGTGACGGCGACGTCGCCGAGCCCGCCGAGCAGCGCCTCCTGGAGCCGGGGCCGGTGGAAGGCGATGGCCACCGTGCCGAGCCGGGCCGCGATCTGCTCGGGCGAGACGTGCACCAGCGCGCGGCCCTTGCCGTCGCGGAGCGTGCCGGGATAGGCCTGCTGGCCCACGGCGCGCACGGCGTCGCCCACCCCGGCGGCGTCGAGGCCGCGCAGCGCGTTGGCGAGCAGCACGATCCCCGCGCCCGTGGTGCGCGGCTCGGGCGAGCGCTCCAGCACGCGCACGTCCCACCCGCAGCGCAGCAGCGCGTTGGCCGCCGTCAGTCCCGCGATCCCTGCCCCGACGACTATGGCGTTCTTGCTCATGGGGCTCATCATGCTGCATGCCGCGCGCCGCTCCGGACGGCTGCTCCTCGGCGCGTGCGCGGAGCAGCCCGCACAACGTGTCAGGCCCTCAGGTAACCGGAGTGACCTGAGGGCCTGACACGCGCGCTTCGACCGATCAGACCTCGGGGACCCAGAGGTCCTCGCCGTTCGGGGGCGTGCCCACCGCGCCGGCGCCCACCGGGACCGCCTCCGGGAGGTCGCCCAGCGCGCGCTGCGCCACGGCACCCGACGAGAAGTTCGCGTGGCACTCGGGGCAGTACCAGTCCGGCGTCGGGACCGGGGTGTCGAAGCCGCCGTACACGACGTCCGGCTCGAGCTTCATGTTGTCGTGGATCGCCTGGCCCCACACGATGCGCTTGGTGGCGCCGCGCTGGCCGCACGACGGGCACGCCGGGCGCATCTGCGCACGCTGCGACAGCACCGCGTGCGGGTGCAGCAGCGCGTGGCACGGCTTGCACAGCAGGAAAGTCTGCTCGATCAGCTCCGCGAGGGGGCGCTCGCCGGTCTGGCCGGTGTGGGCGCCGTCGTCGTGCGGGTGCAGCTGCATGACGTCGACGAACCGCTCGCACGAGGCGCAGCGCTCCTCACGGCGCAGATCCGTGCCCGCCACCTGCTTGTGCCCCAGGAGGCGCAGCACGTGCAGGTTGGGCGACAGCTCGTCGGTCTCGCAGTTGCCCGCGTCGAGCGTGCCGGTCGCGCCGTGCTTGTACTGGTGGGCGATGCCGTCGAGCACGAGGCGCGCGTGCTCCTGCGGCAGCCAGCCGGAGGACCGCGCGTACGCGGCGGCGCCGTTGAAGAGGTCGTCCCAGACCACTGGCTTGTCCGGGCCGAACACCTCGTCGCTGACCCAGTCCTCGCCCTGGCTGGTACCCATGAGCTCGACCGCGGCGACGATGCCCGGTTCGGAGCCCACGACGGTGACGACGACGTCGCCGCGCTGCGGGCCGTCCGCACCACCCGGCAGGCGGTGCTCGTGGCTACGGCTCGCGATGGCGACCGCCTCGCCCAGCCAGTCCTCGGACCAGTTCAGGTAGACGGACGGGACGAGCCAGGCGGGGAGGGACGATACGTTGGGAAGCATGTCGGGTTCGCTGGTCACGCGGGGAGAATAGCGCAGCCCGATGACGTCGTTATGACACGCCCGGTGAGCGATCCGCGCGGCTTACCCGAACTCGACCACCACCTGGTCGTACCCGAACGAGGACAACATCGCCTCAAGGGTCTGGACGGTGTTCGCTCGGGCGCGTTCCTCCAGGCCGGAGTCCGCCGCGGCGGCCGAGATCTGCTCCTCCGCCGCGGCCAGCGCCTCCTGGCGCGCGTCGGTGTCGGTGTCGAAGAAGTCACCCACCCGGTCCACCAGGCCGCGGTCCTCCGTCAGGGCGTGGCTGGCGTCCAGGTCGATGCGCGGCTCGGCGAGCTCGGGCTCGGGCAGCGTGACCGTGACCGTCGTGCCGTCCTCCGAGATCTCGATCGCGTCATCGGAGAGCCCGGTGAAGTCCACGTACGCCTCGACGGAGCCGTTCACGACGAGCACCGTGCGCTCCCCCGCGAGCCAGCCGGGCACGTACTTGACGTCCTTCTCCAGGTCGACGAGCACCTCGTACTGCGCCTCGCCCGCCACGAACCGCGCCAGGTCCTTCATGCTGAGCAGCACCGGCGTCTCCGACCGGTCGACCTCGCTCGTCGTGAACGGGTTGAGGCCCTCCAGCAGCACCCGCAGGAAGGCGTCGCGGAAATCGTCGCGCAGCACCGACAACACGCCTGCGACCAGGCCTGTCGTCAGTGCCACGCCGGCGAGGAACCCGAGCGCACCCGCCAGCCAGCCCGGCATGCGGCGGCGCGGGGCGGGCCCGCCCGCCGTCGGGCCAACGCCCTTGCCCGACGGCGGTCCCGCCGCGCTGATCCGTGAGTCCACCCGCTCGGTATCAGCCTCGGTGCCAGTCATCGCGCGCCCCCTCTTGGAGATATGTCCGACATATCCCTCCGGGCACACGCTAGCGCCACCCCCTGACACGCGCCCCCCGGCGCCGTGGAATGACTTCGGTCGGTTGCTTCGAGATCGGTCCATTGATTGACCGATCTCGAAGCAACCGACCGAAGTCAGCGACGCATCGCCGCGTCAGGTCTTGCGGTACTCCCACGGGGAGTCCACCGGGCGCAGCGTCTCCCAGTCCGAGGCCCGCCCGATCGCCGCCGCGAGCACGCCCGCGATCGTCGCCGCGTTGTGCAGCCGGCCCGCGAGTGCCAGCGCAGCCGCCTCCTCCAGCGGCACCGGCACCACGACCATGTCGGCTTCCTCGGCCTCACGCGTGTGCCGCTCGTCGTCGGGCACCGGTGTGAGGTCGCGTGCCAGGTAGACGCGGACGGCCTCGTTGCTGCCGCCCGGGGTGGGCAGCAGGTCGAGGAGCACGTCCCAGGAGCCGGCGTTCATGTCCGCCTCCTCGGCGAGCTCGCGGGCTGCCGCGACGTGCGGGTCCTCGCCGTCGAGGTCGAGCAGTCCGGCGGGCGCCTCCCACAGGAAGGCTCCGACCGGGTGCCGGTACTGGCGCAGGAGCAGGACGTCGCCGTCGTCGTTCAGCGCCACCACGACCACCGCGCCCGGGTGGTCGACGTACTCCCGACGCACGATGCCGCCGGCCTCGCCCAGGTCGACCTCGTCGGAGACCATGTCGACCACTACACCCTGGAACGGCACGTCCAGGCGCCGCGCGGGGCGCCGGTCGATGACGTCGGTGACCTCGTCGGTGCTCATGCTGTTCCCTCGCCGCACGAGCCTGCGCTGCGTCTCCGGCTCATGCGGACTGCTTCTCGAGCGCCGCAGCGATCAGGCCCGCGAACAGCGGGTGCGCGCGCGTGGGGCGCGACTTGAACTCGGGGTGCGCCTGCGTGGACACGAAGTACGGGTGCACGTCGGCCGGGAGCTCGACGAACTCGACGAGCGACGAGTCGGGGGACGTGCCGGAGATCAGCAGCCCGGCCTCCTCCAGCTCGACCCGGAAGGCGTTGTTCACCTCGTACCGGTGGCGGTGCCGCTCGGTGACCTTCTCGCTGCCGTACGCCTTGGCCACCACGGAGCCGGCGGTCAGCTGCGCCTCGTAGGCGCCCAGGCGCATGGTGCCGCCCATGTCACCCTCACCCTCGACGATCGCCTTCTGCTCGGCCATGGTCGCCACGACCGGGTGGCTGCTGGTCGGGTGGAACTCGGTGGACGACGCGTCCGCCCAGCCCAGCACGTTGCGCGCGTACTCGATGACCATCGACTGCAGGCCCAGGCAGATGCCGAGGGTCGGCACGAGGTTCTCGCGCGCCCAGCGCAGCGCCCCGACCTTGCCGTCGATACCGCGCACGCCGAAGCCGCCCGGCACCAGCACCGCGTCGACGCCCTCGAGGGATGCCTTCGCGCCCTCCGGCGTCTGGCAGTCGTCGGCCGCGACCCAGCGGATCCCGACCTTCGCGTCGTTCGCGAAGCCGCCGGCGCGCAGCGCCTCCGTCACGGACAGGTACGCGTCCGGCAGGTCGATGTACTTGCCGACGAGCGCGACCTCGACGTTGTGCTCGGGCTCGTGCACGCGCTCCAGGAGACGGCTCCAGCCGTGCCAGTCCACGTCGTGGAACGGCATGCCCAGGCGGCGCACCACGTAGGCGTCCAGGCCCTCGGAGTGGATGACGCGCGGGATGTCGTAGATCGACGGCGCGTCGGCGCAGTTGATCACCGCTTCGTTGTCGACGTCGCACATGAGCGCGATCTTGTTCTTGATGCTCTCCGGCACCACGCGGTCGGAGCGCAGCACGATCGCGTCCGGCTGGATACCGACCGTGCGCAGGGCGGCCACGGAGTGCTGCGTCGGCTTGGTTTTCAGCTCGCCCGACGGGCCGATGTACGGCACCAGCGAGACGTGCAGGAAGAACACGTTGTCGCGGCCCAGCTCGTGCCGCACCTGGCGCGCGGACTCGAGGAACGGCTGCGACTCGATGTCGCCGACGGTGCCGCCGATCTCGGTGATGATCACGTCGACGTCGTCGGACGCCTGCTCGCGCATCCGGAACTTGATCTCGTCGGTGATGTGCGGGATGACCTGCACGGTGTCGCCCAGGTACTCACCGCGGCGCTCCTTGGCGATGACGCGGGAGTACACCTGGCCGGTCGTCACGTTGGACGAGGCGGGGAGCTCGATGTCGAGGAACCGCTCGTAGTGCCCGATGTCCAGGTCGGTCTCGGCGCCGTCCTCGGTGACGAAGACCTCACCGTGCTGGAACGGGTTCATGGTGCCGGGATCCACGTTGAGGTAGGGATCCAGCTTCTGCATGGTGACCCTGAGGCCACGCGAGCGGAGCAGGCGGCCGAGTGACGACGCCGTCAACCCCTTGCCGAGGGAGGACGCCACACCACCGGTGACGAAGATGTGCTTGGTCGGCGTGGAGGCGCCGGACCGATGACGGGACTGGAGACTGCTTCGGTGTTCGACCACGGAACTCCATCCTAAACGAGGTACGGCGTGCTGGTGGTGTAACAACCAGCACACGCGCTCGTCGCGCGGGAACTATCGACCGGTTCCGGTCGAGTCTGCCCCCGCTGCGGCCTTTGCGCTCGCTAAGTCAGGCCTTCCGGGAGAACTTCCTCCGCACCTTCCGGAGCAGCGGTCCGACGGCGGTGCGCAGGTCCTGGTCGAGCAGCACCGCCACCGCCAGCGTGACGAGCGCGGCCAGCAGTCCGAAGGCCAGCCCGAGGCCCAGCTCGGCGGCGAACTCGCCGCCGTCGAACGGCACCTCGTTCAGTGCTCCGCTCGACAACGAGAAGAACGAGGTCGCGGTCAGACCGAGCCGCCAGGGCAGCCAGAGCCCGGCAGCGGCACCGGCGGCGGCCGCCACGAGGACCACGAGCAGCGCCCGCCAGACGCCGCCCAGCGCGGGCGTGCCCAGGTGCCGGCGGACGGCCAGGAGCAGCCCGAGCCCGGCCACGACCATCCCGGCCGTGCCCACGGCGCCCAGGGCCGCCATGACGTTCGTCCGCAGCGCGAGGTCCACGCAGGACGCCCCGTCGCAGCCCGGCTCCGGCGACTGGCCGGCGAAGAGCAGCGGCACCAGGGCCGCGCCGATGGCCGCGACGCCCCACCCGCTCGCGGTCGCGGTCACCGCGGCCCGCCCGTGGTCGACGGCGTACAGCGCGCGCGACAGGTGCAGGATCAACGCGAACCCGATCAACCCCGGTGCCATGGTGATGAGCCCCGCGGCCAGGCCGGGGGCGTCGCCCCGCACGATGAGGTCGAAGACCCGCTCCACGAACGGGGCGGCCGCGATCAGCGCGGCCATGCCCAGGGCCGTCACGAGCAGCAGGGTGCGCGTCGTGCGGGCCACCAGGGCGCGCAGCTCGGCGGTGCGGCCGGCCGAGGCGTGCTCCGCGAAGTGCGGGAACGCGCTGGTCGCGATCGGGAAGGCGAGCACCGCGTAGGGCAGCAGGTAGACCTGCTGGGCGTACAGGTAGACCGACAGCGTGCCGTCACCGCCGGCGGCGTTGGCCGCGCGCAGCGTCAGGAACACCGACAGCTGCTGGGCGACCAGCGCGCCCACGCCCGCGAACGCCAGACGCGCGGCGCGCGGCCCCTCCCCGGACGGGAACCGCAGCGTGGGTCGCAGCCGCAGCCCAGTTCGCCAGACGGGCACCACCAGCGGCAGCGCCAGGAACAGGACCCCCACCGTGGTGCCCCACGCCAGCCAGACCAGCGCCTGGGACGACAGCGCGGCGACGTCCTGCTGGTCGCCGTCGGCCAGCAGGGCGAAGACCCCGTAGACCACGATCACGACGAGGCTGGAGACCAGCGGCGCGAACGCCGGCCAGAAGAACCGCTTGTGCGCCTGGAGGATGCCGCCCAGCACCACGGCAAGCCCGTAGAGCGGCACCTGCACGGCGAACACCCGCAGGAACGCCGTTCCTACGTCCACCTGCACCGGGTCGTCCAGCCCGGTCAGGCCGATGATCGGCCGCGCGAGGAGCGCCGTCAGCCCGGCCAGCGGCACGAGGACCACCAGTGTCCAGCCCAGCAGCGCCGACGCGATCCGGGAGGCCTGCTCCTTCGAGGCCACGGTGCCGTCGGCGGTGAACGCCGCCCGGGCCAGCGGCCCGGCCAGCAGCGGCACGACGGCGCCCGCGAGCGCGCCGCCCGCCGCGACCTCGAACAGCAGGTTGGGCAGCTGGTTGGCGGAGTTGAAGACCGTCCCGACGCCGTCGGACCCGAGCCATGCGCCCTGCGCGAGCCAGCGGCCGAAGCCGACCACGCGGCTGGCGAGGGTGACTACCGTGACGAGCAGCGCCGCGCTCGCCAGGCTTCCGGCGCGGCTCACGCGCCCGGAGTGGCCACAGGCTTGGTCTGGGCGAGCTCGGCGGCCGACTCCTCTACCACCGGCGCCGGGCGGCGGCCGAGCATGTCGACCTTGTTCAGCCACTCGTTCTCGGCGATCACCTTGGAGAAGCTCACCTTCTCCGAGGCCAGCATGAGCCCGACGACGCCCGCCAGGGCAGCCCACCGCACCGCGCGGGGCGCACCGAACGCGATCTGGCTGCCGACCAGCGCTCCGAGCGCGTTGGCGCCGCCGTCGCCCAGCATGTCCTTCTCCCCCAGGTCGCCGGGCGCAGCCGCGGCGGCAGCCCCCAGGACAGCGCCCGCGGCGCCGGTGGCGCCGAGCGCGAACGGCAGGCTGGCGGCGACGCCGGCCTTGAGCGCCCGGCCGGGCCGCAGGTCGAAGAGGTTGAGCAGGTTGGCGGTGCCGCCGATGAGGGCGCCGTTGAGGCCGACGTCGACCAGGTGGCCGAACGCGCTGCGTGCCGTACGGGGCGTGCCGACGGCCGAGGCGACGAGTGCGGAGCCTGAGATGCCGAGCACCTTGAGGCCGCCCGTCGTCAGCCGGCCCTCCTTGAGAGCGCCGAGGTGCCCCCGCAGCCCCTTCGTGCGCACGGAGGTGTCCTCGGCGAGGTCGTCGACCAGGCCGAAGCCGCCCGCCGCGGCGGTGGCGAACGCCGTCGCGCCCGGGGCCGTGCCGCCCCCGACCGCCGCGCCGGCCACCAGGCCCGCAGCGACCGCGGGGCCCTCCAGCAGGCTGATCGGCTCGCCGCGGTGGTTGGTCCGCGTCCACATTTCCGCACCACCGAGGGCACCCTCGGCGACCTTCTCGTCGAGCTTGCGGCGCGCGAGCACCGTCGCGACCCCGGCCACGATGCCCGCGGCGATGAACCTGCCTGCACCCATGAGTACCCCTCGGTCTGTGTCGATTCTTCGAGTCTGTGCTTCGGGTCAGGCTCGACCTGTATCGGCTGAACCTGCGCTTCTGCTTCGGGCTCAGCCGACCGGCGGGGGCAGGGCCGCCGTGGCGTCCTCCTCCAGGCCGTACTGGCCGACGACGCCGTTCAGGCGCGACGCGACCGCGAGCGGGACGTTGATGCGGCCCACGAGCCGGTCGATGCCGCTGACGGTGCTGACCTCGGCGGCGATGTCCTCGTCGTCCCGCACGGCCTGGACGGCGTCGCCCGGGTCCTCGGTCGGTCCGGCCAGCACCGCGGCACCGGAGACCTGCTGCGCGGCCTGCGTGAAGGCGGTCCACACGTCCGGGGTCGGCTCCGCCTCCTCGGTGGAGCCGTCGGCCGTCTCCTGCGGCTGCCCCGCCGGGCCCACGAGCAGCACGAGCGCCTGCGCGGCCTGGGTCTGCTCGTCGCCCGGCTCCACGAACCCGAACCGCTCCAGCTGCGCCTCGAGATCCGTGGCCTGCGAGCTGCGGTCGGTGCCGCCGTCGCTACCCGTGAGCGCGAGGGCCACCGCGGCGCCGAGCACGGCGCTCGCGTCGTCGTTCTCGGGAGCGGCAGCGCCGAGGTTGGCGCGCAGCCCCTCGGCGACGGTCTCGCGCGACGACTCCTCGGCGGGGTCGGTCCACGCGTCCGTGAGCACCGACTCGGACACGACCGTTGCGCCCGCCGTGTCGAGCTGGCTCAGCACGCCGTCCTGCACCTCCTGGGAGACCTCGCCGAGCTGCACCACGGCCACGCGGTTGCCCTCGAGCGACCCGGTCACGAGCCGCGCGCCCACCGCCTCGATGTAGCGCTCGTCGCCGTCGAGGGCGCTCTGCGTGGCGTCCAGCTCGGTGCGCAGGTCGGTGCGCTCGGCACGCAGCGCGTCCACCTGTTCCGTCAGCGTCTCCCCGATCGCGCCCTGCAGGGGGCCGGCACCGAGGATGATGCCGACGGCGAGGGCGAGAAAGACGGAGATGAGCGAGACGAGGTGGTATCGGAAGTCGATCACGGTACGGAGGAATCCTTAAGCATGTTCCGGGCGGTGAAACGCCCGGCATCAGGTCGGGGCGGCATGAGGTCCAGGAGGGTGCTCCGGGCCGGTCAGCCGCCGAACAGGTTACCGATCCAGGACACGACGTCGTCGATGCGTGCCCCGATCAGTCCGAAGAAGGTCTGGCCGGCCGAGGTCGAGGCCAGGGCCGCGAGCACCGCCGCGACACCCGCGCCCGACAGCACGGTGAGCTGGGTGTTCGAGATCCGCGTGCGGTACAGCCGGGACACGCCCTTGGCGTCCACCAGCTTGCCACCGACCCGGAGCCGCGTGAGGAAGGTCGAGGCCATGCCCGCGCGCCCCTTGTCGAGGAACTCCACGAGGGTGGCGTGCGTGCCGACGGCGACAATGAGCTCGGCGCCCTTGTCGTCGGCCAGCAGCATGGTGATGTCCTCGCTGGTCCCCGTGGCGGGAAAGACGACGGGGTCCACGCCGAGCGCCTTCACGCGCTCCAGCCCGGGCGCCTTGCCGTCGCGGTAGGCGTGCACCACGATCTCCGCGCCGCAGGCCAGCGCCCGGTCGGACACGGAGTCCATGTCGCCCACGATCATGTCGGGCTGCCAGCCCGCGTCGAGGATCGCGTCCGCGCCGCCGTCCACGCCGATCAGCACCGGCGAGTTCTCCCGGATGTAGGACCGCAGCAGCGCCAGGTCCTCCCGGTAGTGGTAGCCGCGCACCACGATCAGCACGTGGCGGCCCTCGATGGGGGTCCGGATGTCGGGCACGCCCACGCCGTCGAGCAGGAGGTCCCGCTCGCGGCGCAGGTACGTCATGGTGTTCTCGGCGAACCGTTCGATCTCGGCCGACAGCCCCTCGCGGGCGGCGGCCATGTTCTCGGCCACCGTCTTCGGCGTCTGGAACGTGCCCTTGGCCACGACCACGCCGTCGACGACGATCTCGCCGCCCACGATCTCGATGACGGTGTGCTCGTCGATCCCCATGACCGACGGTCCCAGGTCGTCCACCAGGACGATCCCGGCGTCGACCAGGATGTTCGGACCCGTGTTGGGGTACCGGCCCGACGTCGAGGGAGCGGCGTTCAGCACGGCGACGGGCGCGGCGGACACGAGGGCGTCCGCTGCGACCCGGTCGATGTCCACATGGTCGATCACGGCGACATCGCCGTGGTTGAGCCGGGACGTGAGCTCCTTCGTGCGCGCCCCGATCCGGGCGGGGCCGTGCGCCACGGCCGCCGAAAGTACGAGGGCCTGCGCGGCCGCGCTCTTCGCTGCGGCCTTGTCGGCGCGCTTCTCGGGTCGGGAGATCAGCTTCATCCGGCCTATCGTCCCACGACCGAGGACTCCAGGAGCTCCAGCGCGTGGGTACGGGCCGTCTCCGAGTCGTCCTGGCCGGACAGCATGCGCGCCAGCTCCCGGACCCGGGCGTCCGCAGTGACCTCGCGCACGCCGGTAACCGTGATCATTCCGTTGTCGCCGTCGGCCGATCCGGCCTCGCCGTCCGAGCTCTTGGTGACCACGAGGTGCGCGTCCGCGAACGCCGCGACCTGGGCCAGGTGGGTCACGACGACCACCTGGGTGCTGCGGCCCAGCTGCGCCAGACGGCGGCCCACCTCGACCGCGGCCCGGCCGCCGACGCCGGCGTCGACCTCGTCGAACACGAACGTGCTGCGCGGGGTGTCCGCCGTGCGGGCGGCCGCCGCGCCACCCGACGTCGCCAGCGCCACCTCGAGCGCGAGCATCACGCGCGAGAGCTCACCGCCGGACGCGCCCTTGCCGAGCGGCCGCTCCGGCGCGCCCGGGTGCGGCACCAGCAGGAACGTGACCTGGTCCGCGCCGAACGGGCCCGGCTGGTCGAGCCGCTCCGCGGTGACCACAAGGTGGGCGCCGCCCATCGCGAGGCCGTGCAGCTCGTTCGTCACGGCCTCGGCCAGCTCGGACGCGCCACGGGTGCGCTCGGCCGTGAGGATCTCCGCCATCCGGGCCAGCTCGCCGTCCAGCTCCGCCACGCGGGCACGCATCGAGTCGAGGCGGTCGCCGCCGTCGTCCAGGTCGAGCAGGCGCAGGCCCGCGTCGCTGGCCCACTGCAGCACCTCGTCGATGGTCTCGCCGTAGGAGCGGGTCAGGGCGTTCAGCTCCGCCATGCGGTTGTGCGCGGTCTCGAGCCCGGCCGGGTCCGCCTGCAGGTCGTCGACGTACGCGGCGACGTCGGTCGCGACGTCGGACAGCAGGTAGCCCACCTCGGCGAACCGCGTGGCGAGCACGCCGAGCGCGGCGTCGGAGTGGGCGGCGGCGTCCAGGGCGCGCCGCGCCCGCTCCACCAGCGCTATCGCGTTCTCCCGCGCGCCGTCGGCGTCCTCGCCGGCCACCGCCTCGTGCGCCTCGGTGGCCGCCGTACGCAGCCCCTCCGCGTTGGACAGGCGCTCGATCAGGGCCTGCAGCTCGGCGTCCTCGCCCGACGACGGGTCCACCCGCTCGATCTCCTCCAGGCCGATGCGCAGCAGCTCCACCTCGCGCGACCGCTCGGCGCTGCGCGCCTCCAGGTTCGCGATCTCGGTCAGCAGGCCGCCGCGCTCGCTCCAGGCCGCTCGGTAGGCGGCCAGCACGCGCTGATGGGCCGGGCCCACGAACGTGTCCAGGGCGTCGCGCTGCTTGGCCGACGTGCGCAGCCGCAGCTGGTCCGCCTGGCCGTGCACGGTGAACAGGTCCTCGGCGATCTCCGCGAGGACGCCCTGCGGCACGGCACGGCCGCCCAGGTGGGCGCGCGACCGGCCGTCGGCGATGGTGCGCAGGATCACGACTGTGCCGTCCTCCTCCACCTCGCCGCCCGCCTCGTCGACGCGGCCCAGCACGGCGTCGCGCCCGGAGACGCGCACGCGGCCCTCGACCGCCGCCGACGACGCGCCCGGGCGCACCGACTGCGGGTCCGCCTTGGCGCCCATGAGCAGGTTCAGCCCCGTGAGCACCATCGTCTTGCCCGCGCCCGTCTCACCCGTGATGACGGTCAGGCCGTCGGACAGGGGTACCCGGGCCGAGCGGATGACGCCCAGGTTCTCGATAGCGATCTCCTCGAGCACCGGACTCCTTAATTCTCTGGTGTGGTGTCAGCTGGGTCAGAAGGTACATCCTGCCCCGCTGGATGCCCCGACCCGACACGGTCCCGCCAGCCCGATACGGGAAGATTGAACTTGGACACGAGGCGGTCCGCGAACGGCGCGTTGGACAGCCGCGCGAGCCGCACCGTACCGCCCTGGCGCACGACGACGCGAGACCCGCGGGGCAGCCGGATCTCCCGCCGCCCGTCGCAGGTAAGCACGCCCTCGACCGTCGACTGCGGCAGCACGTCGACCGTGTACCGCGACCGCGGGCCGATCACGAGCGGCCGCGCGAACAGCGCGTGCGCGGACAGCGGCACCATCAGCACAGCGTCGACGTCGGGCCAGATCACCGGGCCGCCGCCGGAGAAGGCGTGGGCCGTGGAGCCGGTGGCGGTGGACATCACCACACCGTCGCAGCCGAACGACAGCAGCGGACGACCGTCCACCCCGATCGCCACCTCGAGCATGCGGTCACGCGTGGCCTTCTCGACGGTGGCCTCGTTGAGTGCCCAGCCGACCACCGGCTCCGCCGTGCCCGGCAGGTGCACCGTCACGTCGACCGTCGCGCGCTCCTCCACGTCGTAGTCCCGGGCCGCGAGCCGCTGGACGGCGGCGCGCAGGTCCTCCCGCTCCGACTCCGCGAGGAAGCCCACGTGCCCCAGGTTCACGCCGAGCAGCGGCACCTCCGTGCCGCGGGTCAGCTCCGCCGCGCGCAGGATCGTGCCGTCGCCGCCGAGCACCATCACGGCCTCGGCGTTGTGCACGCCCTCCGCGACGCGCTTGGCCGCCATGTGGTCGCCGAACTCCTCCGCGAGCGCGTCGTCGTGCAGCGTGTACTCGAAGCCCGCGGCCTTCAGCTCGCGCAGCGCCTCGGCCAGCGCGGCGACTGCCCGGGGCCGACCGCCGTGGGTCACGATGAGGACGCGCCGGGTCACGGTTCCCGCTCCTTCTGCTCGGCCTGCTGGGTGCTCTGCTCGGTGTCTCGCCCGGTCTTCTGTCCGGTGTCCTGCGGTTCGCGTACGACGACGGCCGGCGGCTCGGGCGGATGGCCGGGCCGGCCGGCGGGCTCGCCCTGCGCCGGGTCCCAGGCCACTGCCGCGCCGACGGCGTCGGCCAGTGCCTGATCGCGGTCGTCGGCCTGGTTGCTTGCCTGGTCGCGCTTGTCTGCCCCGCCGCCTGCCTGGCCGCGCGGCTGGCTGCCTGCCTGGTCGCCAGAGCGCGGACCAGCGCCGGCCGTCAGCCACACGAAGAACTCACGGTTCCCGCTCGGTCCCGGGAGCGGGCTCGGCACGACCGCGCGCACCCGCAGGCCCAGGCCCTCCACCGCGCGCGCCACGGTCGTCACCGCCTCGGCGTGCAGCGCCGGGTCGCGCACCACGCCGCCGCTGCCCAGGCGCTCGCGCCCGACCTCGAACTGCGGCTTGACCATCAGCAGCGCCTGCGCTCCCGGACGCAGCACGCCCGCCACGGCGGGCAGCACCACCGTCAAGGAGATGAACGAGAGGTCCGCGACCACAAGATCCGGGGACTGGGCGAGGTCGCCCGGGGTCAGGTCACGGACGTTGAAACCTTCGACGACCGTCACCCGGCCGTCGGCACGCAGCGCAGGGACGAGCTGGTCGTGCCCCACGTCGACCGCGACCACATGGGCAGCGCCCCGGCGCAGCAGCACGTCCGTGAAGCCACCCGTCGACGCGCCGAGATCCGCGCAGAACGCACCCTCGACCACCGGTCCGCCAGGCACGCGAGCCAGCGCGTCCAGCGCACCGGCCAGCTTCAAGGCAGCGCGCGACGCGAACTCGTGCTCCGGGTCAGGGCCGGGAGCGACCGACACCTCGTCGCCGTCGGACACCGCCGACGACGGCTTCGCCACTACCCGGCTCGCCACCGTCACGCGGCCGGACGCGACGAGCTCGGCGGCGTGCCGCCGCGAACGGGCCAGCCCACGGCGGACCAGCTCCGCGTCCACGCGCGTGCTCGCTGTCATCGTCACCACCGTCAGGCGTCACCGCTCAAGTGCGCCCGCAGAGCGTCGTGGACCGCCTCGAACCGGGCGACGTGGTCGGCCGGGGGCAGGTCGTCGAGCCCGTCGAGCGCGTCGAGCGCATGCCGGACGCCCACCTCGGGGTCAGCCGGGCCACTCGCGGGTTCCTCGATCTCGTAGAACTCGTCCATCGTGCGTCAACGCTCCACTGTGCTCGTCCGTGCTGGTCGGCTACCCATCGCCCGTTACCCACGGGCCGTCGGCCTGCTGCAAGACACGGTACCCGTCACCTCCGACAGAACCCTGGAGGAATCGGCCGGGTTCTGTTGGTGGTGGTCGGGGAAGTGCCTACGTCTGCGGAGTGTGTTGCTCTGCGTCGACATCGTCTACGCAGAGCAACACACTCCGAATTCCTACAGTCGCCCCGGCACCGCGCTCGGCACATGCTCTGCCCATACCGCCCGAGCCTGCGGTTCCGCTCCAGGCGCGTGCCTCGTTCCTCGGCCGATGACCGTGCGCTGCACCTCCGACTCAGGCGGTGAGCTCGGGTACCGTCTCCAGGTCCAGGGTCTCCCCCGCGTCGACGGCGGCCCACGCCGCGGCGCACGCGGCGCGGACCAGGTCGATCCCGGAGCCGTCGAGCCGCAGCCCGCCGTCGGCCACCTGGGCGGCCGCACCACCGGACACGTACCAGCCGTCCGCGAGCACCGGCGCCGGGTGCGGCTCGAGCAGGGCACGCAGGTCCGCACCCAGGAACGACGGGCGCTCCCCCGGTACGGCGAGCACGGCGTCGCGCGCCGTCGAGACGCCCGTCAGCACGTGCAGCCCCGGGTACCCGCCGCCGCGCGCGCCGGCGAGATCCGTGTCGAGCCGGTCCCCGATCACCAGCGCCCGGCTCGCCCGGGCCCGCTCCACCGCGAGCCGGTACATCGTGGGTGACGGCTTACCGGCGCTGTCGGGCGTGACCCCCGTCGCCGACGCGACGGCGCCCACCAGCGCGCCGTTGCCCGGCGCGAACCCGCGCGCCGTCGGCAGCGACAGGTCCAGGTTGCTCGCCACGTACCAGGCGCCACGGCCCACCGCGTACGCGGCCTCCGCGAGCTGCGCCCAGCCCACCTCGGGCGCGTAGCCCTGCGCGACGGCGTCCGGCTCGTCGTCCGCCGACTCCACCACCGTGAAGCCCGCCGATCGCACCGCCGTCACCAGGCCCTTGCCGCCCACCACGAGCACCTTGGCACCCGGGTCCAGCCGGGTCGTGAGCAGCGCGGCACACGCCTGCGCCGCGGTCATGACCTCGTCCGGGTCCGTCGGGATGTCCAGGCCCGTCAGCTGGCCCGCGACGTCCTCCGGCTCGCGCGAGGCGTTGTTCGTCACGAACAGCAGGCGCATCCCGCCCGACCGCGCCGCGGCCAGGCTCGCCGACGCGTGCTCGATCGGCAGATGCCCCTTGTACGCCACGCCGTCCAGGTCGACGAGCGCAAGGTCGTAGGCCGCGGCGAGCGGGACGTCGCTCGCCAGCAGGCCGGCGCCGGCCGTCACGCCTTCTCCTGCCCGACGTCGGACCGGTCGCCCTCGGCGGCCGGCTCGCCCTCGGCGGCCGGCTCGTCGTCGGCCCCTTCGTCGGACTCCGGGGCGCTCGGCTCATCGACGGCGTCCGCCTCGGGCTCGTCGGCGACGACGACGTCGCTGTCCGCATCGTCCTCGTCGTCGTCGTCCTCGGAGTCCTCGTCGTCTTCCGGCTCGAGCTCGTCAGGCGAGTCGGCAGAATCGGGCGAGTCGGCGGAGTCAGCCGAATCCGCAGAGTTCGGGGAGTCAGGCGAGTCGGCCGAGTCCGCGGACTCGTCGTCGAGCTCGTCATCCGACTCGTCGAGCTCGTCATCCGGCTCGTCGTCCTCGTCAGAGTCGTCCTCTTCAGAGCCGTCCTCTTCAGAGCCGTCCTCTTCAGAGTCGTCCTCTTCAGAGTCCTCGGGCTCGTCGTCGGCCGGGAGCTCCTCGGGGTGGTCGGCGGCGTACTCCTCCTCGGCGAGCGCCGCGTCCTCCTCGACGTCGAACACCGTGATGTCCTCGTCCGGAGCCTCCGCGCCGATGGCCCGCTCGAGCGCCTTGCTGTCGACCGACGCCAGCAGGGCGGCGGCCTCGTCGTCCCTGCCCGCTGCCTCGAGTGCTACGGCACGCGCCTGCACCACACGCAGCCCGAGATCGCCCTTGGCGTCCTCGGCCGAGACCTTGTCCAGCACCGCCAGGGCGGCGTCGTGCTCGCCCAGGTCCGAGCGGGCACCGCTCGCCACGATCGCGAGCTCGACGCGCCCGGTCGCATCGAGCGTAGCCGCCTCCTCCGACGCGGCGAGCGCCAGTGCGCGCTCCGGGCGGCCGAGACCGCGCTCGGCGTCGGCCATGATCGGCAGGTGCTCCGACGAGCCGTTCAGCCGGCGAACCGTGCGCAGCTCACGCAGCGCCTCCGCGAAGCGGTTGGTGTGGTACGCGGCCAAGCCGGCGGCCTCGCGCACGATGTCGATACGGCCCGCGCCGCGCACCGCCGCCTGGGCGTGCTCGTAGGCACGCTCCGGGTCGACGTCGAGCAGCCGGCCCGCCATCACCAGGTGCAGCCCGACGTACTCGGCGTGCTCCTTGCTCAGCCCGCGCAGGCGCGAACGCACGTCACGGTCGAGCTGGTTGAACGAGACGTCCTCGGCGATCTCCGGCTCCGGGGGCCGGGGAGCGCGTTCCTCACGCTCATCGCGCTTGTCTGGGCGCGGCCGGTCGTCGCGGTCGCCGAACGAGCGGCGCGGACCGCGGTCGTCCTGACGGGGCCGGTCGCCGCCGCGGTCGTCGCGACGGGGCCGGTCAGGGCCCCGGTCGTCACGACGGGGTCCACCGGCGCCGCGGTCATCCCGGCGCGGACCGCCGGTGCCCCGGTCGTCACGACGGGGACCGCCAGTGCCACGGTCATCCCGGCGCGGCCGGTCGCCATCGTTCCCCCGGAACGGACGAGCACCCCGGTCGTTCCCGCCACGGCTGTCCCGGCCACCGCGATCGTCGCCGTCGCCGAAGGAACGGCGCGGACGGTCGTCGTCGGTACGACGGAACGGACGGTCGCCGTCGTTGCGACGCGGACGGTCACCACCACGGTCGTCGGTGCGCGGGCGGTCACCGCGGTCGTTGAACGAGCGGCGGGGCCGGTCGTCATCATTCCGGCGGAACGGCCGGTCGCCACCACGGTCACCCGTACGCGAACGGTCGCCTGCACGGTCATCCCGTCGCGGCCGGTCACCAACACGGTCATCACGACGCGGCCGGTCACCACCACGGTCTTCGAAGGAGCGGCGCGGACGGTCGTCGTCCGGACGGGCCGGCCGGTTCCCGCCGCGGTCCTCGAAGTTGCGACGCGGACGATCATCACGGTCGCCGAACGAGCGGCGCGGCTTGTCATCGCGGTCGAAGGTCCGACGGGGACGGTCGTCGTCACCGCGCACAGGGCGCACGCCGCCGCGGTTGTCCCGGTTCTCGTACGGCCGGCTCGGCCGGTCGCCGTCATTCCCGCGATACGGGCGGTCGGAGCGTGTGCCGCGGTCGTCGCGGCCGCCCCGGTTGTCGCGGTCCCCGTAGGTGCTGCGGGGCCGGTCGTCGTTCCGACGGGGCGAACGGTCACCGGCACCCCGGTCATCGCGGCGCGGACCGGCTGCGCCCCGATCGTCCCGGCGCGGACCACCGGTACCACGGTCCTCGCGACGCGGACCAGCAGCACCCCGGTCCTCGTACTGCCGGCGCGGGCGGTCGTCGTCGCGCCGGGAGGCGTCACCGCCACGGGCGCCGTCGAACCGACGTCCCCGGTCACCACCGCGCTCCCCGCCGCGGTCCTCGCGACGCGGCCCATGGCCCTCGCTGCGATTGGCGCTCTTGCGCTCGCCGCGGCGGTCGCCCTCGCGGTCGTTCCCCTGGTCACGGGGCGTTTCGTTCACGGTGTTCCCTTCGATGACAGATGCCCGCACATTCTCCCATGCGGGCGGCCATCCCCCAGGGTCGAAGGGCTGTGACGTACGCGTCCGAAGCCGGCCGAGCCGCCCTCGCAACTACCCCAACAGCTCCCCCGGTCCGACGCCGCGCAGCGACGCGTCGAGCACCAGCACCATGTGCGCCGTCGGCATCTCACGCCCCTGCCGCCGCAGCGCGTCCGTGATCTGCAGCAGGCACCCCGGGTTGGAGGTCACCAGCAGCTCCGCCCCGGTCGCCGCCACGTTCGCGGCCTTCCGGTCCCCCAGCTCCCGCGCCGGCTCCGGGTTGGTGAGGTTGTAGATGCCGGCCGACCCGCAGCACATGTCGCCCTCGGCGATCTCCTTGACCACCAGCCCGGGGATCGTCGCGAGTACCGCGCGCGGCTGCGCCTTGACGCCCTGCGCGTGCCGCAGATGGCAGGCGTCGTGGTAGGCCACGGTCATCGGCAGCGGGTGCCGTGGCGCGACGGGCTCCAGCTCCGCCAGCACCTCCGCGATGTCGCGCGTCTTCGCCGCGAACCGCGCGGCCCGCTCCGCGTACTCGGGATCGTCCGCCAGCAGATCCGAGTAGTCCTTCATCGTGGACCCGCACCCGGCCGAGTTGGCCACTATCCGCTCCACACCAGCGTCAGCGAACGCGTCGATGAGCGCCCGCGCGTAGTCGAGCCCCTCGGCCTCGCGCCCGGCGTGCACGGACAGCGCACCGCAGCAACCCTGGTCCGGCGGCACCACGACGTCGCACCCCTCCGCCGCCAGCACCCGCGCCGTCGCCACGTTGACACCCGGGTAGAACTCCCGCTGCACGCAGCCCAGCAGCATCCCGACGGTCATCCGCCTCGTACCGGCCGCGGGCACGAGCGCGGGCACCGGGATACGCGGCCCCACCGGCGGCGCAATCGCCTCCATCGTCGCCAGCGTCGGGGAGATCCGGGCCAGCACCGGCCGCACCAGCCTCGACAGCCCCATGCGCTGGTACAGCGCGAGCAGGGGCAGCACGCGCCGCAGCCGCTCGGGTCGCGGGAACAGCGCGAAGATCGCCGACCGCAGCAGCCGCTGCCCGCACGTCCGGTGCTCGGCGCCGCGCCGCTCGACCTGCTGCCTCGTCGCCTCGACGAGCTTGTCGTACTGCACGCCCGACGGGCACGCGGTCACGCACGCCATGCACCCGAGGCACGCGTCGACGTGCTGCACCAGCGACGCCGACATGGGCTCGCCCTCGAGCCCCTCCTTCATGAGGTAGATCCGCCCGCGCGGGGAGTCCATCTCCTCGCCCCACAGCGAGTACGTGGGGCAGGCCGGCAGGCAGAACCCGCAGTGCACGCAGTCGTCCACCAGCTCGTGGGCGGGCGGATGATGCTCGTCGAAGGCCCCGGATCCGTCGAACGAGCCCAGCAGGTCCGGCTTCGCCTCGGTCATCAGATGCCTCCCACAAATCGGCCCGGCGCGAGACTGCGCGCGGGATCGAGCTGCCGCTTGATCGCGCGCATCAGGTCGAGCCCGCCCACGGGCCCCCACGCGTCGAGCACGGCGCGCACCTCGCGCGACGCGCGCAGCACGGTCACGGTCCCCTCCCGCGGACTAGCAGCGGCCCCCCGCAGGTGCCCGACGGCGGACGCGGTCGCCTCGGGCGTCCCCGTCACCACGGTGTGCAGCACCCCGGCGGCGGTCCCGCGCAGCGCCACACCGACGCCGTACCGCTGCTCGGCGTCGCACGCCGCCGCCAGCAGATCCGCCACCCCGGTAAGCGTCGCGGTCGCCTTGGCATACGTCTCGTCCCCGGATGCACCCGGCAGCGCGGCCCACCACACGGGCGGCTCGCCCTGTACCCGCCCGCCCAGCAGCTCGGCCACCGCAGCAGCCCGCTGCCCGACGGCGGCGCCGGTGCCCTCCAGCAGCACCGCCACCTCGGCGTCGTCGCTCCCGGCGGGCCGGTCGATCTCGACCGCGGCCGGCGCGAGCTGCGAGGCGACGACGTCGCGGGCCCGCGCGGCGACGTCGGCCAGCGGGCCCGTCGCGACGACGAAGGCCCGGTCGGGCCGGGCCGGGTGCAGCCGGAACGCGGCCCGCACCACGATCCCGAGGGTGCCGTACGCCCCGCTCAGGAGCTTGGCCAGGTCGTATCCGGCCACGTTCTTGACGACCTTGCCGCCCGACGAGGCGATGGTGCCGTCGGCTAGCACCACGGTGGCCCCGAGCACGAGGTCGCGAATCCCGCCGCGCTGCAGGCGGCGCGGCCCGGACGCCCCGGTCGACAGCGCGCCGCCCACGGTGGAGCCGCCCGCCAGCCGCTCGGGAGGCAGGTCGACCACGAGCTCCTGCGCGGCGGCCCGGACGGTCTCCGACAGGGCCGCGACGGGCAGGCCGGCCTCGGCCACGACCACGAGGTCGCCCGCGCCGTGCTCCGCGAGCCGGTCCAGGCCCGTCGTGTCCAGGATCAGGTCGACGCGCTCGGGCGGCGCTCCCCAGTCCAGGGCCGTCCCGGCCCCGCGCGCCACGGTGACCAGCCCCTGGGCGGTCGCCTCGCGCAGCACGGCGGCCACGCCGTCTGCCGACGCCGGACGCGCGACCGCCGTAGCGGGCACCCTGTCCACCGCGTCCCCCGGACCCGCTTCCCGGACCTCGCCACCGTCCTGCTTGAGCGCGTCCTCGAGCCGCTGCAGGTCCGCCATCAGAAGACCTCCGCCACGCCGGACTCCGCCAGCGGGTGCGCACCCTTGCGCCTTCCCGGCTGCTCCCCGCAGAGCCGGGGAGTGGGGAACACCTTGCCCGGGTTGGAGATGCCGTCCGGGTCGAAGGCGCAGCGCACGGCCTGCATGGTGTCGAGGTCGTCGGCGGTGAACATGCGCGGCATGTGCTTGGCCTTGTCGGCGCCCACGCCGTGCTCGCCCGTGATGGAGCCGCCGTGCTCCAGGCACAGGTCGAGGATCCCGCCCGCCACGGCCTCGGCCCGGTCGACGGCGCCTTCGACCGAGCCGTCGAACAGCACCAGCGGGTGCAGGTTGCCGTCGCCGGCGTGGAACACGTTCGCGACCCGCACCCCCGCGCTCTCGCCGAGCTCGGCGATCTGCCGCAGCACCAGCGGCAGCGCCGTCCGCGGGATCACGCCGTCCTGCACTATGTAGTCCGGGCTGATCCGGCCCACCGCAGCGAACGCGGACTTGCGGCCCTTCCAGATCAGGGCGCGCTCGTCGTCGTCGGCCGCCACCCGCACCTCGAACGCTCCCGCGGCCTCGCACAGCCGCACGACGTCGTCGAACTCCCCCGCCACGTCGGGCGACGGCCCGTCCAGCTCGACCACCAGCACCGCGCCCGCGCCGGCCGGGTAGTTGCAGTGCACTGCCGCCTCGGCGGCCTCGATCGCGAGGGCGTCCATCATCTCGATGGCGGCGGGGATCACCCCGGCGGCGATGATCGCGGAGGTGGCGGCCCCGGCGTCGTCCATGGAGTGAAAGGCGGCCAGCAGGGTACGGACCTCCTGCGGAAGGCGCGTGAGGCGCACCGTCGCCGCGGTGACGATACCGAGCGTGCCCTCGCTGCCCACCAGCGCGCCGAGCAGGTCGTACCCGGGCGCGTCCGGCGCCTTGCCGCCGATCTCGACCTGCTCGCCACCGGGCGTCACCAGGTCCAGGCCGGTGACGTGGTTGGTGGTGAAGCCGTACTTGAGGCAGTGCGCGCCGCCCGAGTTCTCGGCGACGTTCCCGCCGATCGAGCACACGGACTGGCTCGACGGGTCCGGCGCGAAGTAGTAGCCCTCCGGGCTGGTCGCGGCGGTGAGCTGCAGGTTGATCACCCCGGGGTCGACGACGGCGCGCTGGCCCTCGACATCCACCTCCCGGATCGCCCGCATCTGCGACATGACCACGAGCACGCCCTCGGCGTGCGGCAGCGCCCCGCCCGACAGGCCCGTGCCCGACCCGCGCGCGACAAACGGCACGCCGTGCCGCGCGCAGGCCCGCACCGCCGTCGCGACGTCGCCCGCATCCTGCGCGAGGACCACCACGCCCGGGACCACCCGGTACGCCGCCAGCCCGTCGCATTCGTAGGTACGACGGCGCTGCCGGTCCGTGATCACCTGCTCACCCCCGAGCTCGCCGATGAGCTCGGTTATGACGGCGTCCAGCGGCGTCGGGATGCTCGCGGGCATGAGGCAACCTCCTCGTTGCAACCGATCCTCCGTTGAGTGCTGGGTATTTGTTGGGCAAAGTGTCCCCGCCCCCACAAATATCCAGCACTCAACGCGGCGATGTCAGGGCATACGTTCGTATGCGGGCAGCGTCAGGAAGTCCGCGTAGTCGTCCGCCACCGCCACCTCGAGGAACGTCTGCTTCGCCTCCGCGTAGTCTGCCGCGTCACCCGGCAGCTTGGCGATCTCCTCCGCCACTATCTGGTCGATCAGCTCGCGCGTGACCTGGTGGCCGGAGTCGGCGAGCGTCACGTCGTTGTGCAGCCACTGCCACACCTGGGACCGGGAGATCTCGGCGGTCGCGGCGTCCTCCATGAGGTTGAAGATCGCGACGGCGCCGAGCCCACCGAGCCACGCCTTGAGGTACTGGATGCCGACCGAGATGTTGTTCCGCAGGCCGGCCTCGGTGACGTCCCCGGGCGTGGCGGCGACGTCGAGCAGCTGCGCCGCGGTGACCTGCACCTCCTCGCGGGTGCGGTCGATCTGGTTCAGCTTGTCGCCCAGCACCGAGGTGAAGACCTCCTTGCAGAGCTCGACCATGCCGGGATGCGCTACCCAGGACCCGTCGAAGCCGTCGTTCGCCTCGCGGGTCTTGTCGTCGCGGACCTTCGCGAACGCGGCCGTGTTGACCTCTTCGTCGCGGCTCGGGATGAACGCGGCCATGCCGCCGATCGCGTGCGCGCCCCGGGTGTGGCAGGTCTTGACCAGCAGCTCGGTGTAGGCCCGCATGAACGGCACGGTCATGGTGACGGCGTTGCGGTCAGGCAGCATGAACTCCGTGCCGCGGGTCCGGAACGACTTGATCACCGAGAACATGAAGTCCCAGCGGCCGGCGTTCAGGCCCGAGCTGTGCTCCCGCAGCTCGTAGAGGATCTCCTCCATCTCGAACGCCGCGGGGTACGTCTCGATGAGGACGGTGGCGCGGATGGTGCCCTGTGGGATCCCGAGGAAGTCCTGGGCCAGCACGAACGCGTCGTTCCAGAGCCGCGCCTCCAGGTGCGACTCCATCTTGGGCAGGTAGAAGTACGGACCCTGGCCCTTCTCGATCTGCCGCTGGCCGGCGGTCGCGAGGTAGAGCGCGAAGTCCACCAGGCTGCCCGACACCGGCCGGCCGTCCACGAGGATGTGCTTCTCCGGCAGGTGCCAGCCGCGGGGGCGCACGATGATCGTGGCCAGCTCCTCGTCCGGCTTCAGCGCGTAGTGCTTGCCGTTGTCGCCGGTGAAGTCGATGGTGCGGTTGATCGCGTCGAGCAGGTTGAGCTGCCCGCCCACCACGGCGCTCCACTGCGGCGTGTTCGCGTCCTCGTGGTCCGCGAGCCACGCCTTCGCGCCGGAGTTCAGCGCGTTGATGGTCATCTTGCGGTCCGTGGGGCCGGTGATCTCGCAGCGGCGGTCCTCGATGCCGGACGCCGGCGGAGCGACGCGCCACGTCGCGTCGTCGCGGATGTGCTTGGTCTCGGGCAGGAAGTCCAGGGTGCCGCCCGCCGCGAGGTTCTCGACCCTCCGTTGCCGGGCTGCGAGGAGCTTGAGCCGGCGGTCGTCCAGCTCGCGGTGGAGGGCAACGATCAGCTCCAGCGCCTGGGGAGTCAGCACCTCCTGCGCGCGCGGCGCGATGTCGCCTGTGATGGTGAGGCCCTCTGGAGTATCCACGTGTCTTCCCTTGGTCGAGCGGCTTGGCTCCGACCGCAATTCCACGATACGGAAACCAAATACTTCCTAGCGAAAACACTAGGTGCCCGACGGCGCCCGGTCAACGCACGCTCAGCCCCCGGACAGCTCGGCGGCGATCTGTCGCGCGACCTCGTGCAGCAGCGGCACGGCCCGCTCCCCGAACTCGAACGACACCCGCGCCGCAGGTCCCGACACGGACAGCGCGGTCGGCACGGGCGCACCCGGCACGACGACGGCGAAGCACCGCACACCGATCTCCTGTTCGCCGTCGTCCACCGCGTAGCCGTGCTCGCGTATCTCGACCATCGCCGCCACGAGTGCCTCGACGTCGGTGATCGTCCGGTCTGTCGCGGGGGCGAGGCCAGTTCGCAGAGCGATGTCGCGCACCGCCGCGTCGGGCAGCTCCCCCAGGAGTGCCTTGCCGACACCGGTGCTGTGCAGGTGCACTCGTCGCCCCACCTCGGTGAACATCCGCATCGAGTGCGACGACGCCGCCTGCGCCACGTACACGGCCATCTCTCCGTCGAGCATCGCCAGGTTTGCCGTCTCCCCCAGCTCCCGTGCGACGCGCGCCAGGTGTCGTCGAGCGCCGGCTCCGAGCTGGCGGCCGGCCGCCTCGCCCAGGCCCATCATCCGAGCACCGAGCGCATAACGTCGCGAAGGAAGCCGCCGGGCATAACCACGGGCGACCAGGGTGCGCATCAGTCGGTGGATCGTCGGCAGCGGCAGGCCTGACTGCTCCGAGAGCTCGCTCAGGCCGGCATCACCGCCGACCTCCGCCAGGATCTCGAGCAGATCGAGCGCCCGCTCGACCGACTGCACGCCAGGCTCTGCCACGTCACCCTCCCCATCGGAACGCCGGAGTTACCGGTCGACGGAAACAGCATTCCACAAAGCGGAACAGTGGAGCGTCGGGGTGGGCCGAGTCAAACCGCGGCGCGAACGCGCCCCGTCGTGCGGCGGTGCGTAGCCGGCAAGCCGGGTTGTGTGGGGGTAAAAGCAGTAGGGGGTGGGACCGAAGCGACGTGATTGTCGTTTCAGTCCCACCCCCTACGGGAATGGTTGTCCGGCGGCGTCCTACTCTCCCACCCCGTCTCCAGGGCAGTACCATCGGCGCTGTGAGGCTGAGCTTCCGGGTTCGGAATGGGACCGGGCGTTTCCCCCACGCTAAGACCACCGTAACACTATCAAGTACCAGGCAAACCCCGTCCCGCACTCCACCCGAACCACAAAGGATGGTCCGGGGGTGTGGGGGGGTTTGGTGCCCGTGACTCGGGAACCGCATAGTGGACGCGAAACAAGATCAATGAAACTTTTATTAACAGTAAATGGGGTGTTGTGAAGTTGTTGGCAGGTTAGTACCGGTCAGCTCCGACAGTCTTCAGTCCTGTCTTCCACATCCGGCCTATCAACCCAGTGGTCTGCTGGGTGCCTCCCACCCCCAAAAAGGGGTGTGGAAACCTCATCTCGAAGCAGGCTTCCCGCTTAGATGCTTTCAGCGGTTATCCCTTCCGAACGTAGCCAACCAGCCGTGCTCCTGGCGGAACAACTGGCACACCAGAGGTTCGTCCGTCCCGGTCCTCTCGTACTAGGGACAGCCCTTCTCAAGTTTCCTGCGCGCGCAGCGGATAGGGACCGAACTGTCTCACGACGTTCTAAACCCAGCTCGCGTACCGCTTTAATGGGCGAACAGCCCAACCCTTGGGACCTACTCCAGCCCCAGGATGCGACGAGCCGACATCGAGGTGCCAAACCATGCCGTCGATATGGACTCTTGGGCAAGATCAGCCTGTTATCCCCGGGGTACCTTTTATCCGTTGAGCGACGGCGCTTCCACAAGCCACCGCCGGATCACTAGTTCCGACTTTCGTCCCTGCTCGACCTGTCGGTCTCACAGTCAAGCTCCCTTGTGCACTTGCACTCGATACCTGATTGCCAACCAGGCTGAGGGAACCTTTGAGCGCCTCCGTTACATTTTAGGAGGCAACCGCCCCAGTTAAACTACCCACCAGGCACTGTCCCTGATCCGGATCACGGACCGAGGTTAGACATCCGAAGCGATCAGAGTGGTATTTCAACAATGACTCCACCCGAGCTGGCGCCCGGACTTCACAGTCTCCCACCTATCCTACACAAACCGCACCGAACACCAATACCAAGCTATAGTAAAGGTCCCGGGGTCTTTCCGTCCTGCTGCGCGTAACGAGCATCTTTACTCGTACTGCAATTTCGCCGAGTTCGCGGTTGAGACAGCGGAGAAGTCGTTACGCCATTCGTGCAGGTCGGAACTTACCCGACAAGGAATTTCGCTACCTTAGGATGGTTATAGTTACCACCGCCGTTTACTGGGGCTTAAATTCTGAGCTTCGCCCAAGGGCTGACTCGTCCTCTTAACCTTCCAGCACCGGGCAGGCGTCAGTCCGTATACATCGTCTTGCGACTTCGCACGGACCTGTGTTTTTAGTAAACAGTCGCTTCTCCCTGGTCTCTGCGGCCCTCCCCGCGTCCCCCAGCAAGTGGGTTAACAGTTCAGGCCCCCCTTCTCCCGAAGTTACGGGGGCATTTTGCCGAGTTCCTTAACCACGATTAGCTCGATCGCCTTAGTATTCTCTACCTGACCACCTGAGTCGGTTTAGGGTACGGGCGGCTAGTCCCTCGCGTCGAGGCTTTTCTAGGCAGCATAGGATCACCAGATTCCCGCATACACGGTCACTATCAGCTCTCACCCTGGTGACACCCGGATTTGCCTAGGTGTCGGGCTACAACCTTGGACGTGGACAACCATCGCCACGCCTGGCTACCTTCCTGCGTCACCCCTGTTAACACGCTTACCTACTACCGGATCAGGTCCCACGCCTCGCCCACGATGAGACCCGAAGGTCTCGGTGCGGGTTCGGGGTGGTTAGTATCACCGGGCTCGGTATGGGCGGTACTTCGCCGGTAGGAGAATATCAACTCCTTGTCCATCGACTACGCCTGTCGGCCTCGCCTTAGGTCCCGACTTACCCAGGGCGGATGAACCTGGCCCTGGAACCCTTGGTCATTCGGCGGACGGGATTCACACCCGTCATTCGCTACTCATGCCTGCATTCTCACTCGTGTAGGCTCCACCGCTAGGTCACCCTGCGACTTCACTGCCCACACGACGCTCCCCTACCCACCCACACACCTGAACAGAAGGAACAAGTCCCCTGCTGGGCTAACGTATGAGTGCCACGGCTTCGGCGGTGTGCTTGAGCCCCGCTACATTGTCGGCGCGGAATCACTTGACCAGTGAGCTATTACGCACTCTTTCAAGGGTGGCTGCTTCTAAGCCAACCTCCTGGTTGTCTGTGCAACTCCACATCCTTTCCCACTGAGCACACGCTTAGGGGCCTTAGCCGGTGATCTGGGCTGTTTCCCTCTCGACCACGGAGCTTATCCCCCGCAGTCTCACTGCCGCGCTTGCACTTACCGGCATTCGGAGTTTGGCTGACGTCAGTAACCTGGTGAGGCCCATTAGCCATCCAGTAGCTCTACCTCCGGTAAGAAACACGCGACGCTGCACCTAAATGCATTTCGGGGAGAACCAGCTATCACGAAGTTTGATTGGCCTTTCACCCCTAACCACAGGTCATCCCCCAGGTTTTCAACCCTGGTGGGTTCGGTCCTCCACGCCGTCTTACCGGCGCTTCAACCTGCCCATGGCTAGATCACTTCGCTTCGGGTCTAGACCCGGCGACTGAATCGCCCTATTCGGACTCGCTTTCGCTACGGATACCCCACACGGGTTAACCTCGCCACCGAGCACTAACTCGCAGGCTCATTCTTCAAAAGGCACGCCGTCACCCCTACCAAGGAGGCTCCGACGGATTGTAGGCACACGGTTTCAGGTACTATTTCACTCCCCTCCCGGGGTACTTTTCACCTTTCCCTCACGGTACTTGTCCGCTATCGGTCACTAGGTAGTATTTAGGCTTAGCAAGTGGTCTTGCCAGATTCACACGAGATTTCACGGGCCCCGTGCTACTTGGGATCCCCTCCACCAGGCCGCACCATTTCGTCTACGGGACTCCCACCCACTACGGTCCGGTATTCAACCCGGTTCGACTATGACACGACTTTCTCACTGGCTACCAGACTGTCAGATCTGGTCAGAAGGTCCCACAACCCCGCACACGCAACGCCTGACAGCTTGACACGCATACGGTTTGGCCTCATCCGCTTTCGCTCGCCACTACTCACGGAATATCTCTTCCTGTCGGTACTGAGATGTTTCACTTCCCGACGTTCCCTCCACACGCCCTATACATTCAGGCGCGGGTAACCGAACATGACTTCGGCTGGGTTCCCCCATTCGGAGACCCTCGGATCACAGCTCGTCTGCCAACTCCCCGAGGATTATCGCAGGCTACAACGTCCTTCTTCGGCTCCTAGTGCCAAGGCATCCACCAATGTGCCCTAAAAAACTTCAACAACACAACAATCACAGAAACCAAGAACAGACCACAAAACAACAACCACAGACTGAAAGCCCATGGCCATACGCTTCACGGTCGCAATCTTGGAAAAATTCAAAGATGCTCGCGTCCACTATGCAGTTCTCAAGCAACGGACGAACCCACCAGGCAACCCGCGACCACCACCACCGGACAAGCCGGCTGGTATGACCACGACCCGATGACCCGCACCACCAGAAACACCCACACCCAAGGAACCCTGCCCCCACCAGCACCCGCCCGACCCCGAAGGAACGAACGCCACCCGTGAAGACCTGATCCCGCGGCCGGTTGCCTCAGGACCCAACAGTGTGCTCGGCGAACCCCACCCCCCCGTGACGACCGCGTTCCAGCCCGTGACAAGCACCGGCGTACTAGCAGCCACCCACCCGAGGGAAAGGACTCTTCGTCAATGTTCCACCCATGAGCAACCACCCCAGACGCGTACGGCCTGGGCCTGGCCTCTGCCACCACCACCAGCAACCCCGTCAGGGGCCGCTCACCCCAAGGGCAAGCACGCCGGCACCCCGGGGTGTCCCCGGGCGTGGTGGAGATGAGCTCCTTAGAAAGGAGGTGATCCAGCCGCACCTTCCGGTACGGCTACCTTGTTACGACTTAGTCCCAATCGCCAGTCCCACCTTCGACCACTCCCTCCCACAAGGGGTTGGGCCGTGAGCTTCGGGTGTTACCAACTTTCGTGACTTGACGGGCGGTGTGTACAAGGCCCGGGAACGTATTCACCGCAGCGTTGCTGATCTGCGATTACTAGCGACTCCGACTTCACGGGGTCGAGTTGCAGACCCCGATCCGAACTGAGACCGGCTTTTTGGGATTCGCTCCACCTCACGGTATCGCAGCCCTCTGTACCGGCCATTGTAGCATGCGTGAAGCCCAAGACATAAGGGGCATGATGATTTGACGTCATCCCCACCTTCCTCCGAGTTGACCCCGGCAGTCTCCCATGAGTCCCCGGCATAACCCGCTGGCAACATAGGATAAGGGTTGCGCTCGTTGCGGGACTTAACCCAACATCTCACGACACGAGCTGACGACAACCATGCACCACCTGTGTACGAGTGTCCAAAGAGAACCCCATCTCTGGGGCTTTCTCGTACATGTCAAGCCTTGGTAAGGTTCTTCGCGTTGCATCGAATTAATCCGCATGCTCCGCCGCTTGTGCGGGCCCCCGTCAATTCCTTTGAGTTTTAGCCTTGCGGCCGTACTCCCCAGGCGGGGCACTTAATGCGTTAGCTGCGGCACGGAACCAGTGGAACTGACCCCACACCTAGTGCCCAACGTTTACGGCATGGACTACCAGGGTATCTAATCCTGTTCGCTCCCCATGCTTTCGCTCCTCAGCGTCAGTAACTGCCCAGAGACCTGCCTTCGCCATCGGTGTTCCTCCTGATATCTGCGCATTCCACCGCTACACCAGGAATTCCAGTCTCCCCTACAGCACTCTAGTCTG
Organism: uncultured Actinomycetota bacterium; assembly: GCA_963850545.1. Lineage (GTDB taxonomy): Bacteria > Actinomycetota > Actinomycetes > Actinomycetales > Cellulomonadaceae > Promicromonospora. The sequence goes on from CAWKLP010000001.1 coordinate 1,798,720, forward strand.
CCCGTACCCGATGCAAGCCCACAGTTGAGCCATGGGATTTCACACCAGACGCGACAGACCGCCTACGAGCTCTTTACGCCCAATAATTCCGGACAACGCTTGCGCCCTACGTATTACCGCGGCTGCTGGCACGTAGTTAGCCGGCGCTTCTTCTGCAGGTACCGTCACTTGCGCTTCTTCCCTGCTGAAAGAGGTTTACAACCCGAAGGCCGTCATCCCTCACGTGGCGTCGCTGCATCAGGCTTTCGCCCATTGTGCAATATTCCCCACTGCTGCCTCCCGTAGGAGTCTGGGCCGTGTCTCAGTCCCAGTGTGGCCGGTCGCCCTCTCAGGCCGGCTACCCGTCGACGCCTTGGTAGGCCATTACCCCACCAACAAGCTGATAGGCCGCGAGCCCATCCCCCACCGAAAAACTTTCCAACACCCACCATGCGGCAGGTGCTCATATCCGGTATTAGACCCCGTTTCCAAGGCTTATCCCGAAGTAGGGGGCAGGTTGCTCACGTGTTACTCACCCGTTCGCCACTGATCCACCCCCGAAAGGGCTTCACCGTTCGACTTGCATGTGTTAAGCACGCCACCAGCGTTCGTCCTGAGCCAGGATCAAACTCTCCGTAAAAGAGAAACATCCACACCCACCCCAACAAGAGCAGGCACGAACAATGATACCGGCCAGACCAATCTGATGATTGTGTCCGTCCAAACAAAACCCCCACAGTCCATGACCCCACCAACCACACGGTCAGCAAAGCCACACCCCGCAAGGGATAAACAATCTGGCATTGACTATCAAGCACACTGTTGAGTTCTCAAACAACCGACGCACACCGCCAGATCCGCAACCAATCCAGTCGCTTCACCACCCGGGGCAGTTCCTCAAACTTACCAGGCCCTTTCGGACTTTTCCAAATCCCCGCCAGCCTGTCGACCGGGAGAATTCTTCGAGTATCCGAGTGAATTCTGGTTCCCATTTTCGCCACCGTCAGAAGCGTGAACTTCGACGGTCTGCAGAGGTAGGGACGCCTCCCAGTAGATCGCGGCGCGAGCCGCTCCATCTACCTTCAGGAGGCAACCTCTGTAACTTACCCTACCACGCTCCCCGGTGCAAGCATCCTGGTCAGGATTGCTTCAACGGGGTGCCGAGCTGGCAAGCCCTCCCCAGTTCTGGAGCGCACGAGGCTGCTGTCAGATCCGAGTTGGTTTCCGCCCCGGGACCGGCCAGTCGCGCTTCTCGCGCTTCCTGTCCGTATCTCCCTGCCGGGCGAACAACCGGAACAGTACACAGCCACCGCCGCCACGCCAAATCGGCTTGACGGCGGGCCGTCGAACGGCGTTGAGCCGGAGCAGCACCGAACGCTCAGCAGCGCTGGTTGTCACTCCACGGTGACCGACTTCGCCAGGTTCCGCGGCTTGTCCACGTCGTGCCCGAGGGCCAGCGCGGCGTGATAGGCCAGCAGCTGCAACGGCACGGTAAGGAGCAGCGGGTCGAGCTCCTTCTCGTTGCGGGGCACGTCGATCCGCTCCACCCGGAGCCCGCCCAGGTCCACGCCGGCGTGCGTCACGACGACGAGCGGGCCGCCGCGGGCGGCGATCTCGTGCAGGGCCGCCACATTGCGGTCGGTCAGCTCGTCGTCGGGCACGATGGCGACGGTCGGCACGTCGGGCGAGATCAGAGCCAGCGGCCCGTGCTTGAGCTCGGACATCTGGTAGGCCTCGGCGTGCCGGTAGCTGATCTCCTTGAACTTCTGCGCGCCCTCGCGCGCGACCGGGAACCCCCGGACCCGGCCCACGAAGAACAGGCTGTCTGCCTCAGCGAGCGCCTTGGCGGCCTGCACGATCCGCTCCTCGTCGGCGAGCACCTCCTCGATCTGTGCCGAAAGGCTCTGCAGCCCGTCGATGAGCCGGTGCCCGTCGGCGACGGAGAGGTCCCGCACGCGCCCGAGCTGGAGCGCGAGCAGCGCGAAGCCCACGAACATCGTAGTGAGCGCCTTGGTGGAGGCGACGGCGATCTCCGGCCCCGCATGCAGGTAGATCCCGCCGTCGCAGGCGCGGGCGACCGCGGAGCCGACCACGTTGACAAGTCCGATGACTCGGCCGCCCTTGCGCTTGATCTCCTCCACCGCCAGCAGGGTGTCGATGGTCTCGCCGGACTGGCTCACCGCGACGTACAGGGTGTCCGGCTCGATGACGGGGCCGCGGTACCGGAACTCGCTCGCGGCCTCGGCGTCGGCGGGGACGCGTGCGAGCTCCTCGATGAGCGACGCGCCCATCTGCCCCACGTAGTACGCCGATCCACAGCCCAGGATCTTGACGCGCCGGAAGGCGCGCAGCTCGCGGGCGTCCATCTCGAGCCCGCCCAGGTGTGCGGTGGCGAACCGCTCGTCCAGGCGCCCGCGCAGCGTGCGCTCCACGCTGGCCGGCTGTTCGAGCATCTCGGTGTACATGCGCGGGCGGCCGTCGATCTGGCCGTGCTCGTAAGCGCTGGGGTCGACGTCGACCTCACGGGCCGTGGTCTGCGTCTGTGTCAGGTCCCGGCGGAACGTGGTGAAGCCCGACGCCGTGACGGTCGCCAGCTCGCCGTCGGCCAGGTGCGCGACCGTGGTGGTGTGGCGCACGAGCGCTGCGAGGTCGGAGGCCACGAACATCTCCTTGTCCCCCACGCCGACCAGCAGCGGGCTGCCGTTGCGGGCCACCACTGTCCGGTCCGGGAAGTCTGCGTGCACCACGGCCAGCCCGTAGGTCCCGACCACGGCGTCCAGCGCGTCCACGACCTTGCCCTCGAGCGTGTCGGCGTCGGACAGGGCGACGAGGTGGGCGAACACCTCCGTGTCGGTGTCGCTCACGAGCGGCACGCCCTGGTCGGTGAGGCGTGCGCGGAGCGCGGCGGCGTTGTCGATGATGCCGTTGTGCACCACCGCTACCTTGCCGCTCGCGTCCGTGTGCGGGTGGGCGTTGGCGTCGGTCGCGGGGCCGTGCGTGGCCCACCGGGTGTGGCCGATCCCCACCCGCCCGGGCATCCGCTTGGGCAGGATCTCGGCGAGTTCGCGGACCCGCCCTGCGCGTTTGGTCACCCGTAGCTGGGAGCCGACGACGGCGATGCCCGCCGAGTCGTATCCTCGGTGCTCCAGGCGGCCGAGTGCCTCCACGAGCAACGGGGCCGCGTTCTGGCCACCGACGTAACCGACGATTCCGCACATGATTCTGCTCCTCCGAGGGAATGCATGGACCGGACGGGTCGGGTCGACCCGTCCGGCTCGTCAGGCTCAGCCGTAGATCATCCGGCGCAGCTGACGCTCGCTGAGCTGCGGCGCCGCGACGACGCGGTGTCCCAGCTCCCCGGCTATGCGCGCGAAGATCTCGGGGTTTTTCGCCCCGTGGGCCTTCAGCTCAGCATGCCGCCGTCGGACGAAGTCCTCGACCGGAGTGGCGAAATAGGCCACAACGTCGCCGATCACCCTCGCGGCCTCGGCGGGCGTGAGCCCGGTTGTCGCCGCCACGTGGGCGACGAGGTCGGAAGACGTCCTCATGTCAAAGAGAGTGACCCATCGGGACAGCGAAGTGCAATTTCTTGCCCGGTATCGGGCAGGACTCGGCTTGTCCGGCATCCAGGCAGGCGACGGGCAGACGAACGGCGGAACGAGACCCCGGAGACAGCACAGAGGGCGGATCGGGCTCCTGGAATCCGACCCGCCCTCCGTGAGGGTCCGCGACCGGACCTACTCGGCAGCAGCGACCGCCAGAGTCTTCTTCCCGCGCCGCAAGACCGCGAACCTGCCGTGCAGCAGGTCCTCGGTCGCCAGTGCCTGGTCCTCGGCGGTGACCTTGACGTTGTTCACGTAAGCGCCGCCCTCCTTCACCGCACGGCGTGCTTCACCCTTGGAAGCGACGATCCCAGAGCCCGCCAGCAGGTCGACGACCAGGTCCCCGGCCTTGGCCGTCACCCGCGGCAGCTCGCCGACAGCACCCGCCAGAGTCCTCTCGTCCAGACCATCCAGCTCGCCGCGGCCGAACAGCGCCTGGCTCGCCTCGATCACGGCCTGCGTCGCGGCGACACCATGGACGAGCGTGGTGACGTCGCCGGCCAGCACCTTCTGCGCCTCGCGCGCGAACGGCCGCTCGGCGACCTCCGCCTCGAGAGCCTCGAGCTCCTCGCGGTTACGGAACGTGAACACCTTGAGGTAGCTCACGACGTCGGCGTCGGCCTGGTTGAGCCAGAACTGGTAGAAGGCGTACGGGCTGGTCATGTCCGGGTCGAGCCAGATGGACCCGCCCTCGGACTTGCCGAACTTGGTGCCGTCGGCCTTCGTGATCAGCGGCGTGGTGAGCGCGTGCGCGCTCACCCCCTCGGCCTTGCGGATCAGCTCGACGCCGGCCAGCAGGTTGCCCCACTGGTCGTTGCCGCCCAGCTGCAGGGTGATGCCGTGCCGCTTGTACAGCTCGCGGTAGTCCATGCCCTGCAGCACCTGGTAGGAGAACTCGGTGAAGCTGATGCCCTCGTCCGAGGCGAGGCGGCGGGCCACGATGTCCTTGGACAGCATGGTGCCCATCCGGAAGTGCTTGCCGACGTCGCGCAGGAACTCGATGGCCGACATCGGGGCGGTCCAGTCCAGGTTGTTCACCATCTGCGCGGCGTTCGCGCCGTCGAACGACAGGTGCGGCTCGATCTGCGCGCGGATGCGCTCCACCCAGCCGGCGACGATCTCGGGCGAGTTGAGCGTTCGTTCGCCCGAGTCGCGGGGGTCGCCGATGAGGCCCGTCGCGCCGCCGACCAGCAGGTAGGGCCGGTGCCCGGCGTCCTGCAACCGACGTGCGGTGAGGATCTGGACGAGGTTGCCGATGTGCAGCGAGGGAGCGGTGGGATCAAAGCCCACGTAATAGTCCACGGTGCCCTCCGACAGTGCAGAACGCAGCGCGGCCTCGTCGGTGGACTGCGCCACCAGGCCTCGCCATTGCAGCTCGTCGAGAGTGTCGGTCACCGTTGTTGCTCCTTGTTTCGTGTGAGTGCGGCCCTGGCGGGCCGCTCGGCGGGCTCGTCGGCCCGCTGGTCATAGTCTGCCCGACGGCGGTGGCGGAGCCCGCCTCTACGGCGTCAGGGCCCGACGGCGGTACCGACGTGCGGGGTGGCGCGCACCATCACGATCGCGACGTCGTCGTCGGCCGTGGCGTCGAGCATGCCGGACAGGGCCGTCTGGACGACGGAACCCAGGTCGGCGGTGTGGGTTCCCTTGAGGACCCCGGCGAGCTGGTCCAGGCGGGCGCGCAGGCCGCTGTCCCGCGTCTCGATCAGCCCGTCGGTGTACAGCATCAGCGTGTCGCCGGGGCCGATGTTGATGGTGTGGTCCCGTCGTGGCGCCCATGGGTCCATGCCGAGCAGCAGGTCGTTGCGGATCGTCAGGATCTCGCAGGTGCCATCGGCACGGACCATGATCGGGGGCGGATGGCCCGCACTGGACCACCGCACCGTGCGGAGCCGGCCCGGCCATTGCCCGGGTGTCTGCTCGACGCGCGCCATGAGCGCGGTGGCCGTCGCCGCGCTCCCGAGGCCGAGCCCGTCGATGGCCGCGTCGACGCGTTCCAGCACCCGCGCGGGCGTCTCCTGGCTGTCGTACCCGATGGCACGCACGAGGGCGCGGAGCTGACCCATCACGACCGCGGCACCGAGGTCGTGCCCGATCACGTCGCCGATCACCAGGATCGTGGAGCCATCACGCGTCGCGAACGCGTCGTACCAGTCACCGCCGATGTCGCGCTCGGCCGCGGCCGGCTGGTAGTGCACGACCACCTCCAGGTCGTGGAACTTCGGCGGATCGGTCAGCACGGCCCGCTGGAGCGCCAGCGACACCTCGGTGGCCCTGGCCCGCTCCTCCTCCGAACGCACGGCCCGGAGCCGCAGCGCGTCGTCGTGGGCGCGGCGGCGGACGACGTCGCGCAGCGCGGCGGCGATCGTCGTCGACATGACCACCATGAAGCGGGCGTAGTCCGCGTCCCACGGCCTCACCACGGTCCCGCGCAGGACGAGGACGGCGACGACGCCGTTGCCACGGTCCGACCGAACCGGCTTGACCACCGTGCCCGGGACGACCTGGCGCCGGCCGGATCGGAGCGCCCGGACGACGAGGGCTAGTTCGTCCGCCTCCCGGGCCTCCCCGAACTCCAGCACGACCTGGGGTCCGCTCACGCCGTAGACGGCCGCACGGGAGATGTCCGGGCTCATGGACAGCGCCTTGACCACCGGTACGGCGAAGCTCCGCAGGTCCGAGAACTTCGTCGGCAGGGCCGCGTGCACCTCGCCCAGCGCCGCCAGGCGCCGCTGGTTCACGACCTCGTGCGTCGTCTCGGTCGCGATGTCCAGCACGCCCACGATCCGGCCGTCGTCGTCCGACAAGGGGCTGTAGGAGAAGGTGAAGTAAGTCTCCTCGTCGTACCCCGACCGGTTCATCAGCAAGAACAGGTCACGGCTCAGCGTCGGCTGCCCCGTGGTCAGCACGGTGTCGAACAGCGGGCCGATCTTGTCCCAGATCTCGGCCCAGACGACGCGCGCGGGCGCGCCCAGCGCACCGGGGTGCTTGTCCGTGCCGAGCATCTCCCGGTAGCCGTCGTTATAGATCAGCGTCAGGTCCGGGCCCCAGACCATCATCACAGGGAACCGCGTCGAGAAGCACAGCCGGACGGCGTGGCGCAGGGACTGCGGCCACGAGCTCGGCGGACCCAGCGGCGTGGCGTCCCATGCGACGGTCCGGGCCTCGCGGCCGACCTCGCTGCGCGCTGTCGCGTCCTCGAACCATCCTGCGCTCACAACCAAATGCTAACGACTGCACCACGCCGGACCGGCCCCCGGCGTGGATGAGAAACGGCATGTGGCGCTCGGACCGATGAGTTCGGGAACGGTCCGTCGTCGGACGTCGCATGGAAACGAAAACCCCTCAGCGCTCCGCCAGTCCGTCGGGCAGGGTGGAACCATGAGCGACGTCGACATGCCCCGCTGGAAGCGGAACGTCGGGCTGTTCCTGGCCGGCCAGACCCTCTCCCTGTTCGGGTCGATGGTGGTCATGTACGCGGTCATGTGGCACCTGACCATCGAGACGCGGTCCGGATCGGTGCTCATGCTGAGCATCGTGTTCGGCATGCTTCCGCAGGCGTTCGTGTCCATCTTCGGCGGTGTGTGGGCCGACCGGCACCACCGCAAGTTCCTGATCATGGGCTCGGACACGGTCATCGCGATAGCGACCCTCGGGCTCGCCCTCCTCATGGTCAGCGGCGTCGACTCGCTGTGGGTGATCTACGCGGCCCTTGCCGTGCGGTCCGTGTTCGCGGGCATCCAGACACCCGCGGTCAGCGCGATGATCCCGCAGATCACGCCCACCGACCAGCTCATGCGCGTCAACGGGATCTTCCAGTCGATCCAGTCCGGCATGATGCTGCTCGCCCCGGCGCTGGCCGCCGCGATCTACGCCTCGTTCGACATCGTCACCGTGTTCTTCGTGGACGTGGTGACCGCCCTGCTCGGTGTGGGGATGCTCGCGCTGGTCGCCGTGCCGCGGCTGGTCCGGTCCGACGCCGGCGAGCCGGTCAGCTACTTCGGCGACCTCGTGGCAGGCGTGCGGTACATCCGGTCGAACGCGCCGATGCGGTGGCTCATCACCCTCTTCGCGCTGGTGATGTTCCTGGTCGGCGCACCGAGCTTCCTCACGCCGCTCATGGTCGCCCGCACCTTCGGCGACGAGGTGTGGAAGCTGACCGCCAACGAGCTGTTCTGGGGCGGCGGCATGCTGCTGGGCGGCATCATCATGGCGTCCGTCGGCCCTCGGATCACCCGCCGGGTCCGGCTCATGGTGGGGTCCGTGATCGCAACGGGCGTGCTGGTCGCCGGCCTGGGCGTGTCCACGAACATGTGGGTGTTCTTCTCGATCGGGCTGGTGATCGGCGTCATGTTCGCGGCGCTCAACACCCCGGCGATGACGATCATCCAGGAGCGTGTGGAGCCGGAGATGCAGGGGCGGGTGTTCGGCTTCGTCGGGATCGTCATGACCGTCGCGATGCCGCTGTCCATGGTCGTCTTCGGCCCGCTGGCCGACCAGTTCTCCGTGGAGTCGCTCCTGGTCCTGGCGGGTGTCCTGCTGGTCGTCGTGCTGGTGGCGATCCTCGCGGTGCCGGGGGCGCGGCGGTCGCTCGCGCAGGTCGACGCGGCGCCGGAACCGACCCCCGAGACGGCTGAGACGACTGAGACGACTGAGACCGCCGGAGCGGCCGAGGCCTCTGGGGCAGACCGCAGGTAGTCCCCGAGGCCACCGCGGCGGCGGCCGGGGGGACGGGGCGTGCGGCTGATGTGCCGGACGGCACATTCACTCGCCCTGGCGCCCGTGCGAGCATTGATCTGTTCCATAGCCTGCAGACATGCGCCCGGAAGGTCCCTGTGAGCACCCCCAAGATCTATGCCCTGCACGAGAACCCCGAGTGGTTCCCTCCGTTTGCCGAGGCCTTCGCGGCCGAGGGCGTCGAGTACGTCGAGTGGGTGCTGACCGACGGCGTGCTCGACCTCGACGAGGCTCCGCCCGAAGGCATCTTCTGGTCCCGCATCTCGGCGAGCAGCCACACGCGCGACCACGGCCTCACCAAGGACTACTCGCGCGCCGTGCTGTCCTGGCTGGAGGCGTACGGACGCCGCACGGTCAACGGACGCCGCGTGCTGGAGCTCGAGGTCAGCAAGGTGGACCAGCTCACCGCGCTGCGCGCCGCCGGGATCGACACACCGCGCACCGTCGCCGCCGTCGGGCGGGACCAGGTGCTGAAGGCCGCGCAGGGGTTCCCCACCCCGTTCGTCACCAAGCACAACCAGGGCGGCAAGGGCCTGGGCGTGCGCAAGTTCGAGTCGTTCGACGACCTCGCCGACTACGTCGGGTCCGACGAGTACGAGGAGCCCGTCGACGGCATCACGCTGATCCAGGAGTACGTCGTCGCGGCCGACGGCGGCATCACGCGCGTCGAGATCGTCGGCGGCGAGATGGTCTACGCCGTCCGCGGCGACACCGAGCGCGGCGGGTTCCAGCTCTGCCCCGCCGACGCGTGCGTCATCGACCCGGAGACGGGCCGCCCGGTCCCGCCGGTCGGCGCGACCATCTCCATGGCGCCCGACGAGGACTGGGGCCTGTTCTCCGAGCGTGAGGGCTACGACGACCCGGTGGTCGCCAAGTACCTCGAGTTCACGAAGCGGCACGGCATCGCGGTGGCGGGCATCGAGAACATCCGGACCGCCGACGGCCGCGTCCTGACGTACGACGTGAACACCAACACGAACTACAACAGCGACGTCGAGCAGGCCACCGCGAAGTCGGGCCCGCGCGAGATCGTGCGCCACCTGGCCCGGGCGCTGAAGGAGACGTACCCCGAAGCACGCTGAGTGCCGGCCCGGGGGCGTGGTGAAGGCAGGTCCGGGGAGAGATCACGCGAGCGGGGTGTGTTGCGCTGCGTAGACGATGTCTACGCTGCGCAACACACCCCGCTGGTGTAGCCGTTCCCCGAGGGGGATGTGGCGTCGGCCCCGTCGGACGGCCCGTCTACACGAAGCCGAAGATCGGGCCGAAAGCCACCACCACTATCGCCGCCCAGGCGGCGTAGACCGGCAGGTACTGGGTCTGCCACCGCTCGATCGCGCCGAACGTGCGCTGCCCGCGCACGAACCCGGTAGCGAGCCAGGCCGCCCACGCGAGGTGCACCAGGAGCACCAGGTTGAGCCCGAGTGCGGCGACCTTGTTTGCGGTGAACCCGAACTCGGCGATGCGGGTAAGCATCGCGGTCAGCGCCACGGCGTCGACCGCGAGCGCCGCGCCGAGCAGCACCAGCTGCATCCAGTCGAAGATCCCGGGCGGGGAGAGCGGGTCGCGGGCCGAGATCGAGTACAGCAGCAGGAAGAGGACGAGCACCAGGATCGCGTCCATGAGGATCAGCAGGTCGCGGTCCACGGAGGTGAGCGGCCCGTTCACGAGCAGGACGACGAAGATGGCGACCAGCATCACGATCGTCAGGGGCGTGAACACGCGGGTGAGCACCGGGGCGATGTTCTCGACGACATTCTTCTTCGCCTCCACGAGCCAGGCGCCGACCAGCAGCGCGCCCGGTATCGCGAACGGCAGGAGCCAGTCGACCAGGAACGGCTCGAAGTCCACGCCGACCAGGTCGAGCACGCCGAACGTGAGCCCGATGAGCAGGCCACCGCCGAGCTGGATGAGCGCGAGGTAGATGACGAGCTCGCCCGTGAACCGGACGAAGTCCATGCGCCGCGCGCTGGACCGCCACGCGCCGCCCGCGTACACGACCCCCAGGAGCAGCCACAGCACCACGGGCGTGTGGGTGATCGCGAGGAGCAGGGTCATGCCTGGTTCGTCGTCGGGGCTCGACTCGAAGGGGTAGAGGTTCACCGCCAGTGCGAGCACGGCAGTGGCGGCCAGCAGTGTCGCCCCGACACGCCAGGGGACGCGCCGCTTCCACACGAAGTAGCCCGCGAGGAAAGGCAGGACGGCGAACACCGCGTTGCGCACGAACACCAGCTCGTCGTCGCCTGCGACGTCGAGCAGGATCTTGACCCAGATGCCCGCGGTGACCGCGAGCGCCAGGACGACACCCAGCTCACGCCATCGGCCGCCGTCGCCGGACTCCTCCGGGACGAGCACGAGCTGCTTCCAGAGCCGGTCGGAGTGCTCGCGGGCGAACTCGCGCGAGACCTCGTCGAGGTTGCCCATGCGCTTGACCGCGACGAGGAACGCCTCCTCGTCGTCGAGCCCGCTCGCCGTCAGGTCGTTGACCTGGCCGCGCAGGTGGTCCTCCATCTCGTCGACGTCGGCCGCAGAGATCGCCCGGCGCCGCTGGACGTAGCCGCGCCACTGGTCGAACTGCTCCTCCAGGGCGGCGTGCTCGGTCGGCACGACGGCGCCGTCCGCGCTCTGCTCGCTCATCAGGCCCACCCTTCTGCGACGGCGGGACCCGGCTGGACGTCCTGCCAGACCTGCTTGAGCGCCTCCGAGACGACTGCCCACTGCTGTCGCCGCTCGGCGAGCGCCTCCCGGCCGGCGCCGGTGATCGCATAGTGCTTGCGGCGCCGTCCGACGTCGGACGTGCCCCACGTCGCCCCTACGTATCCGAGCCGTTCGAGCCGGTGGAGCAGGGGGTAAAGCATGCCGTCGGTCCATTGCATGCGGCCGCCGGAGAGCTCGTTGACGCGTTTGAGGATCGCGTACCCGTACGACTCGCCGTCGGCCAGGATGCCGAGGACGAGTGGTGTGGCCGACGCCGCGACCAGATCCTTGTCGATGTGCACCTGCGCTCCTATGCCTAGTTCTGCTAGGTGTCGAACCCTAGCAGAACTAGGCATAGGAGTCCTAGGCTCACGCTGGGGCGTGGTGCGGGTAGGCCTGCCTGGTCCCACTGGCGCGGACACCGCGCCAGACTTACTCTTGAGGCGCCGCCCCTGGCTCAGGGGAGTGGTGAGGCCGGGACCCCCGCCGGACGACGGGAGCCCGGCCTTCGCGCTGTTTAAGCGCTAGGTCGACGCCGGGGCTGGGCGGCGCGGTAGACCGACACCGTCGGCTCGCCGTCGAGCCAGAAGCGCCAGGGGTACAGGTCCGTGCGGCCGCCGTCGCCGCTCACGCCCACGCGGGGCCCGGAGAGCACGGTGGCCGACGGCGCCGCGGCAGCTTCCAGCACCACGGCACCTTCCGGATCGGTGACGTCGGCGCCGTCGTCGGCCAGGTCGAGGCCGAGTGCCACCGCAAGGCGGGCCGGGCCGCGGGCCAGGTCTCGCTCGGCGCGCACCACGCCCGAAGCGAGGCGCCGGGTCCGGGCCAGCGCCACTCCATCCGGGCCTGGCCCCGTCACCTCACCGGCCCGCAGCAGGACCGCCGACGCCGTCCCGTCCGGCCCGCAGACCACGTTGGCGCAGTAGTGCAGACCGAGGTGCCGGTACACGTACAGGCGTCCCGGCTCGCCGAACATCGTCTCGTTCCGCTGGCTCGGGCCGCGGAAGGCGTGGGAGCCGGGATCGTTGGTGCCGTCGTACGCCTCGACCTCGGTGAGGCGCAGCGCAACCGTGCCCTCGGGCGTGCGCCGGGTCAGGGTGGCGCCGAGCAGGTCGCGGGCGACGTCGACCACGGGGCGGTCGAAGAACTCGCGGGCCGGGACGGTCATGGGTGCGTCACTCGGGTCGCTCCTCGGTTGCTCCTGGTCGGACTTCGGCGCGCCGGCGGCCGAAGGTCACGAAGAGGCTCCTGCCGCCAGGACGTCGACCATCCTGCTGAACCAGTCAGTCATCGAGACCCCGTCAGACCGCGGGTCATAGGAGGCGCCCGCGCGGCGGAGCCACAGATCGGCCAGGGCTTCCTCGCTACCCGACGACAGCGCCTCCGAGAGGGCAGTCATGGTTTCCGTGACGGTGCCCGCACTCTCGACATCGCGAAAGTTCACGAGCACCAGGTCTGGGCTCGGCGCCTCCAGGTCGTAGTCCTGGTGAAAGTAGGCGCCTGCCAGGTAGTCGATCGGGTTCTGCGACATCACGGCTCCGAGATGGATGGGTACGAGGTGATGATCCGGTATCCGTCAGGAAGCGTCGTATCCCGTTGAAGGACCGTGGTGACGGCGTCCGGCCCGACGAACGAGTCCGACGCCCGAACATAGGCCCTGCCATCTACAGGATTCATCGTTCCGGTGATCACAAGCCTGGGCGCTGTCCCCTCGGTGAGCCACTTCTCGACCTTCAGCCTGTTGGTCGCGAGATTTCCACCTGTGGCCTTCTCCGATGCAGCCCGATTCGTAAATGTTGAAGAGACCGGGATATTGCGGGCCTTGAGCTCCGCGTCGGTCTTTCCGACGTGTCGGCTCAGGGCATGTCCGCCGGCCTGCTCGTGCTGTCCGAGATCGCACGGCGCATTGTGGACGAGCAGGCCGTCGACGCCCACGTGGTACGTGTGCAGCCCGGCGACAGTGAGGTTGTACGCGGCACCGTCCCGGCTCGCAACCAGGTCAACGCCCTCGTCAACGGCCAGCCGCTGCCCCTCGGCGCCGAGCACCCGCTCCCCCGCGCCCAGCTCGTCGGCGCGCTCGAAGCGCTGGTCGGTCACCGACCAGAACGGGTGGTCCCCAGTGGTGAGGATCGTCTCGCCGTCGATCTCCAGCTCGAAGAGCTCGTCCTGGTGCACCCACACATGGGTCACCTCGCGTGGACCGCGCTCGCCGCTGAGCGGGTCGGCGGCCCATACCTCGTCGCCGATCTCGATGTCCTGGATCGGCTTGCGCGTGCCGTCGCCCATTAGCACTGGCGTGGCCCCGGCGAAGCTGCAGAACTTGCCCTCGTCCATCAGCGCCTTGCGGCGGTCGCCGAGCTGGGAACGCAGCACCTCGACCTGCACGTTTGCCACGGCGAGCACCTGCGCATCCACGCTGTACGGCACCTGGTACGAGACTCTGCAGCGGCAGGCGTTGGCCCTCGCCTGTGCTTGCGCGCCCTCCCGCGCGTCTGCGGCGGCGAACACGCCACCCGCCGCAGGCGACGAGCAGCTCATCGACGACGTCCCCTTGAGCGCGAGGCTCGACGACGACCCGCAGGTCCCGGCGAGCCCGCCCTGCACCATGAAGGTCGAGACGAGCTCGGCCGTCACCGTGCCACCCGTCACTGTCCCCTGAGCCGCTGAGACGTCGGTGGTCACTTGAACGTTCGACGTGCAGCCACCCGAGCTGCAGCTGACCTGGGCCTGGCCGTTCATGTCGAAGCTGATGCTCGGGTTGACGGCGTTCTTGAGCTCCTGGGTCGCGCCATCCATCTCGTCGAACAGGTCACCGACCTCGTCGCGACTCAGCGGCGAGACCGCGGACGGCCCGTCGGGCGCGTCGGGCACGTCGACGTCGGTGCCCTCGTCGTCGGAGGCCGCAGGCTCGTCGTCCGTCCCCGCCCGCATTGCGGCAAGCGCAACGCCGCCCTGGCCCGTGTCGCCATCACTCAGGCTCTCCGCCGAGGGACTGGGGTCGGTGCCAGGCGTCGAGTCGTCGGGCTCCGCCACGTGCAGGACCTCGTAGGGCGGCTCGCTCGTGACGTAGATCGAGCCCGCCGAGGTGTCGGCCCGCAGCGCAGGTACGCCGTCGACCTCGAAGGTCTCTCCGGTCGCGACGACATCGCCGGCGTCGAGCGCAGACCTCAGGTCATCCACATACCGCTGGGGAGTCTGGATCAGGTCGTCGACCGGGAAAGCCAGGTCGCCCTCGTTGACGATCCACCGGCCGTCGAGCTCACGCTTCAGGGCCTTGCTCGCGTCGGGGCCGGCCAGGGTGCCGGACGGCGGCTTGAGGTAGACGCCGTCGCCCACCCTGAGCACCGTGTAGGTGTCGCCGGACACCGCGACGGTCCCGAAGGCGTCACCGTCGGACGTGACGCGCAGGTCGTACTCGACCCCGTCCGCCACCGGGCCCTGGTAGTGCACGGCCGCCGTCTGAGCGAGGTCGTCGAGGGCCAGCTCGAACGGCTGCCGTGCCTCGTCCTCGGCGCGGACGTCGTCCACCACGCCCAGGAATGACGAGACCAGGGCGACGATCCCGGCGACCCCCAGCCCGACGAGCACCACCCCGCCGGCAATGAGCCAGACCCACCACTTGCGCCACCAACGCACCGCAGCCACGTGTCCCCCGTCGTGGTCGACCAGATCGTCCTGCGCTCATGTGAGTCGCACCCGAGACGTTAGAGGGGCTGTCGCATGCTGACAAGCAGTCCGCCAGCGACAAGCAGCCACTCAGGCCAGCCGGCCGACCCCGTCCAGCCGCAGGTCAGCGCGCTCGCGGGTGCGTTCTCGCGCGAAGTGGGCCGCCTCGTCTTCCATCCAGCGCAGCCAGTGGTCGCGCGCCTCCTCGCCGTCGCGCTCCAGGCCGCGGCGCAGCCGCTCGGCGTCGTCCGCCTCGACCCAGATGCGGAACGCGCCCAGGGCGTCCACCTGGCGCGCCGCCGCGCCGCAGCCCTCCACCACGAGGTGGGCCGACGGCGGGACACCGTGCCACTCGGCCCACGCGCCGTCGATCCAGTCGTACCGGCGATAGCGGACGGGCTCCCCCGCGGCCAGCGGGTCCAGGACCCAGCGGCGGAGGTTCGCGGCGCCGCCGTCGGGGCCGGCGGTCCACCCCTCGTAGAGGTCGTCCATGTGGATCACGGCGGCCTCCAGCGCATCGCCGAGCTGGGCGGCCAGGGTCGTCTTGCCGGAACCGGCCGGTCCGTCGACGCACACCAGACGCGCGTCGGCGGACCGGATCCGGTCCAGCACCTCACCAAGCACACCAGGCGCGACGGTCATCCACACTCCTTAACAGATGGATCTACCCAGCGATTGTGCCCGGAACTCACGTGAGTTCCGGGCACAATCGCTGGGTAGACGATCAGGACTACGGCTGGGCCCAGAAGCGGAACTCCGTCGAGCGCTCCTTCGCCGCCTCGATCTGCTCCCGGACGCGGACCGGGGCGGTGCCGCCCACGGCGTCGCGCGAGGCGAGGGAGCCCTCGACCGACAGCACGCCGCGCACCTCCGGCGTGAGGTGCTCCGAGATCTTGGCGAGGTCCTCGTCGGACAGGTCCCAGAGCTCGATGCCGCGCGCCTCGCACTCCTGCACGCAGGAGCCCGCGACCTCGTGCGCCACCCGGAACGGGACGCCCTGCTTGACGAGCCACTCCGCGATGTCGGTGGCGAGCGAGAAGCCCTGCGGAGCGAGCTCGGCCAGGCGGTCCGTGTCGAAGACCATGGTCCGCACCATGCCGGTGAAGGCGGGTAGCACCGTCGTGAGCGTCGCCACCTGGTCGAACACCGGCTCCTTGTCCTCCTGCAGGTCGCGGTTGTACGCGAGCGGGAGGCCCTTGAGCGTGGTGAGCAGGCCGGTGAGGTCACCGATCACGCGCCCCGCCTTGCCGCGCGCGAGCTCGGCGATGTCCGGGTTCTTCTTCTGCGGCATGATCGACGAGCCCGTGGAGTAGGCGTCGTCCAGGCGGACGAAGCCGAACTCCTTCGTGTTCCAGAGGATGACCTCCTCCGCGATCCGGGACAGGTCCACCGCGATCATCGCCGCGACGAACGCGAACTCCGCCGCCACGTCGCGCGACGCCGTGCCGTCGATCGAGTTCTCGACCGGGCCGCCCTCCAGGCCCAGGTCCGCGGCCACGGCGGCCGGGTCCAGTCCGAGGGACGAACCCGCGAGCGCGCCGGAGCCGTAGGGCGACTTCGAGGCGCGCACGTCCCAGTCGAGGAAGCGGTCGACGTCGCGCAGCAGCGGCCAGGCGTGCGCCAGCAGGTGGTGCGCCAGGAGGACGGGCTGGGCGTGCTGCAGGTGGGTGCGCCCCGGCATGGGCGCGTCGCCCGCGGCGATCGCCTGGGTGATCAGCTCGTCCACGAGGTCCAGCACCTGCGTGCCGATGGTGCGCGCCTGGTCGCGCAGGTAGAGCCGCACCAGCGTGGCGATCTGGTCGTTGCGGGACCGGCCGGCGCGCAGCTTGCCGCCCAGCTCGTCCCCCGCACGCTCCAGCAGGCCGCGCTCCAGTGCGGTGTGCACGTCCTCGTCGTCGAGCACCGGGAGGAAGGCGCCCGAGGCGACGTCCTGCTCCAGCATGTCCAGCGCGTCGATCATCCGGGCGAGCTCCGGCTCGGTGAGCAGGCCCGCGCCTGCCAGGACGCGGGCGTGCGCCTTCGATCCGGCGATGTCGTAGGGCGCGAGCCGCCAGTCGAAGTGCGTCGACTGCGAGAGCGCGGCGAGCTCGGGCGCCGGGCCGCCGGCGAACCGGCCGCCCCAGAGGGCGACCTTTTCGCCGGACCGCGCGCCGACGGCACCCGGCCTCCCGCCCGCGGCGACGTCCGACGTCGGACCGCTCGCTGTCAGGTCGCCGCCCGACGGCGAGCCCCCGGCCGGACCCGACCCGCTCCCCGCCGTCGCGCCGTCCCGGTCGGTCGCGCCGTCAGGGGCCGCGCCGTCGTGCTCGCTCACAGCGCGCCCGCGCTCGCGGTCAGGTCGGCCGAGGTCCCGAGGTCCACGCCGTTGCCGAACTTCTCGTCGCGCGCGGCGGCGAGCTTGGCGGTGAGGCCGTAGATCTCGATGAAGCCGCGGGCCTGCGACTGGTCGAATGCGTCGCCCTCGTCGTAGGTGGCGAGGTTGAAGTCGTACAGCGACTGCTCCGAGCGGCGCCCGGTCACGGTGGCCCTGCCGCCGTGCAGCACCATGCGGATCTCGCCCGACACGTACTTCTGGGTGTCGTCGACGAAGACGTCCAGGGACTTCTTCAGCGGGCTGAACCACATGCCGTCGTAGACCAGCTCGCTCCAGCGCTGCTCCACCTGGCGCTTGAACCGGGCCTGCTCGCGCTCGAGCGTCACGTTCTCCAGCTCCTGGTGCGCGGTGATGAGGGCGATCGCGCCGGGGGCCTCGTAGATCTCGCGGGACTTGATGCCCACGAGGCGGTCCTCGACGATGTCGATCCGGCCGATGCCCTGCGCACCGGCGCGGCGGTTCATCTCCTGGATGGCCTG
Organism: uncultured Actinomycetota bacterium; assembly: GCA_963850545.1. GTDB lineage: Bacteria > Actinomycetota > Actinomycetes > Actinomycetales > Cellulomonadaceae > Promicromonospora. Next base: position 1,816,248 of record CAWKLP010000001.1, read on the forward strand.
CAGCGGGGTGACGGCGACGCCGTCGATCGCCACGGGGACGCCCTGCTCGAAGGTGATGATCACCTCGTCCGCCACCGGCGGGAACGTCGGGTCGTCCGTGTAGGAGTAGACGTCCTTGGTGGGCTCGTTCCAGATGTCCTCGAGGAATCCCGTCTCCACCGCGCGGCCCCACACGTTCTGGTCGATCGAGAACGGGTTGTTCTTCGTGGTCGCGATCGGGAGCTTGTTGCGCTCCGCGTACTCGATGGCCTTCTCGCGGGTCAGGGCGAGGTCGCGGACCGGCGCGATCGACTTCAGGTCGGGGGCCAGCGAGGTGGTGGCCACCTCGAACCGGACCTGGTCGTTGCCCTTGCCGGTGCAGCCGTGCGCCACCGTCGTCGCACCGAACTGGCGGGCCGCGCGCACCAGGTGCTTCACGATGACGGGACGCGAGATGGCGGAGACCAGCGGGTAGCGGTCGAGGTACATGCCGTTGGCCCGCAGCGCGGGCATGCAGTACTCCGCGGCGAACTCGTCGCGCGCGTCGGCGATGTATGCCTCGACGGCGCCGCAGTCCAGCGCGCGCTGGCGGATGACGTTCATGTCCTCGCCGCCCTGGCCGACGTCGACGGCCACGGCGACCACCTCGGCCCCGGTGGCCTCGGCGATCCAGCCGATGGCGACGGAGGTGTCCAGGCCGCCCGAGTAGGCGAGCACGACGCGTTCAGTCATGATTGACGATCTCTTTCCGGTGGTGGTTTTCAGGTGCGATTGTGATGAGTTCTCAGGCGCTGAGCGCGAGGAAGCGTCCCGCCAGCGCGGCGCCGTCGGCGTCGCGGGCGATGACGAGGATCGTGTCGTCCCCGGCGATGGTGCCGAGCATCCCGGGGAACACCGAGTGGTCGATCGCCGAGGCCAGCAGGTTCGCTGCGCCCGGCGGGGTTCGCAGGACCACGAGGTTGCCCGACGACTCGGCCGAGACCAGCAGCTCCTTGGCGAGCCGGGCCAGCCGCGCGGACAGGTACTCCTCGCCCGCGTCCGACTGCGCGCTGCGGTCCCCGCCCTCGCCCGGGACCGCGTAGACGAGCGTGCCGTCCGAGCCGCGGACCTTCTCGGCCTGCAGCTCGATGAGGTCACGCGAGAGCGTGGCCTGCGTGACGCTCACGCCGTCGGCCACGAGGGCGTCGGCGAGCTCGGCCTGCGAGTGGATGGCGTTCCGGCTCACGATCTCCGTGATCCGGGCGTGCCGGGCGGCCTTCGTCGTGCGGTCGTCGCCGTCGTCTGTCTGGTGACCATCAGCTCTGCTCCAGCAGCCAGGCCAGCAGCGCCTTCTGCGCGTGCAGGCGGTTCTCGGCCTCGTCCCAGACCACGGACTGCGGCCCGTCGATGACGTCGGCGGTGATCTCCTTGCCGCGGTAGGCCGGCAGGCAGTGCAGCACGAGCGCGTCCGGCGCGGCCAGGGCGAGCAGCGTCCGCGTTCGAGCTGGAAGTCCCGAACGGCTTGGCCCGCTCGCTCGGCCTCGCGCCTCGTCGCCCATCGACACCCAGGTGTCGGTCGCGACGACGTCGGCCCCGGCCACGGCGTCCTCGGCCGACGTGCGTCACGGTCACCGAGCCGCCCGTCTGCGCGGCGATCGCGTGCGTCCGGGCGACGACGGCGGCGTCGGGCAGGAAGCCCTCCGGGCCCGCCGACCCGCACGTGCAGGCCCGCCGTCGACGCCGCCCAGCAGGTACGAGTGCGCCATGTTGTTGGCGGCGTCGCCCACGTAGGCGAGCGTGGTGCCCGGCAGGGCGTCGACGCCCCGCGGTGCTGCGCGACCGTCGAGCAGGTCCGCGAGGATCTGGCACGGGTGGAACTCGTCGGTCAGCGCGTTGATCACCGGCACGCCGCGAGACGGCGGCCATCTCCTCGAGGCGCTCCTGCCCGAACGTGCGCCACACGATCGCGGCGACCTGCCGGTCGAGCACGCGCGTGGTGTCCGCGATCGACTCGCGCACGCCGATCTTGGCGAGGTTGCCGTCGACCACGAGCGGGAACCCGCCGAGCTCGGCGATGCCGGCCGCGAACGACACCTGGGTGCGCAGCGTCGGCTTGTCGATGATGAACGCGACGGCGCGCGGGCCCGTCCAGCGGGGCGCCGGGCGAACCGGTCCGCGCGCAGGGCGAGGCCGAGCTCCAGGACGGCCTTCTGCTCGGCCGGCGTCAGGTCGTCGTCGCGCAGGAAGTGGCGGGTCATGCGAGTTCCTCCGGAAGGGATGCGAAGAAGCGGGCGGCGTCCATGGCCTGCTCGGCGGTCAGGATGAGGGGCGGCGCGAGCCGGATCGCGTCGGGCGCGCACCGCGTTCACGATGAACCCGGCCTCCAGCGCGGCGCGGCCACCTGCGGCGCCACGGGCTCGTTCAGCACGACGGCGAGCAGCAGCCCTCGCCCGCGGACCTCCCGCACGAGCGGGCTGCCGCACATCTCGATCTCCTGGCGCAGCAGCGCCCCGACCTCCCGCACGTTCGTCAGCAGGCCGTCGCGCTCGATCACGCCGATCGTCGCGAGCGCCGCCGCGGCCGCGACGGGGTTGCCGCCGAACGTGCGTGCCGTGCTGGCCGCGGCCCAGGAGGTGCGCGGCCTCGCCGTACGCGATCACCGCGCCGACGGGGAAGCCGCCGCCGAGGCCCTTGGCGACCGTGACGACGTCGGGCACGATGCCGCCGCCGATCTCCGGCTGCTGGTGGGCGAACCAGGCGCCGCGTCCGACCCACGCCGGTCTGGACCTCGTCCAGGACGAGCAGCGCACCGTGCGCCGCGGTCAGCCGGCGGGCGGCGCGAGGTAGCCCGGCGGCAGCGGCCGCACGCCGGCCTCGCCCTGGATGGGCTCGACCACCAGCGCGGCGACCTCGCCGTGCTCGGCGACGGACTCGGGCGTGAACGCGGCCTCCAGCGCCTCGAGGTCGCCGAACGGCAGGAACTCGACGCCGCCCGGGCAGCGGCTCGAACGGCTCGCGGTAGGCGGCCTTGCGCGGTCAGCGCGAGGGCGCCCATCGACCGGCCGTGGAACGCGCCCTCGAGGGCGAGCACCCGGGTGCGGTCCCACGCCGGACGACGTCGCGACGCGGCGCGTCATCTTGAACGCCGCCTCGATCGCCTCGGTGCCGGAGTTGGTCAGGAACACGCGCGACCCGTCCGGGGCCTCGGCCAGCGCGCAGCAGCCGTCTCGGCGAGCGCGATCTGCGGCGGGCGTGCCGAAGAAGTTCGAGACGTGCCCGAGCGTGCCGAGCTGCGCGCTGATCGCGGCCGTGAGCGTCGGGTGCGCGTGGCCCAGCGCGTTCACCGCGATGCCGCCGAGCAGGTCGAGGTACCGCTTGCCGTCGGCGTCCCACACGTACGCGCCCTCGCCGCGCACCAGCACGCGCTGCGGCGGGCCGAACGTGTCCATCACCGCGCCGGTGTACCGCTCGGTCCATGCGGCGACCGATCCGTTGGTCAGACAGGGCCGAACCTTCCTCGGCCGGGATCACCGTGCTCATGCGGTCACACCTTCCTTCGCCGGAACCACCATCGTCCCGTTGCCCCTCGTGGTAAAGACCTCCAGCAGCGCACTGTGCGGCTGGCGGCCGTCGATGACCGTGCGGCGGCCACGCCGCCCTCGACCGCGCGCAGGCACGCCTCCATCTTCGGCACCATCCCCGCCTCCAGGGTCGGCAGCAGCTCCGAGAGCTCCGGCGCCGTGATGCGTTCGCACGAGCGAGCCCCGGTCGGGCCAGCCGCGTGTACAGCCCCTCGACGTCCGTCAGCACGATGAGCTTGCTGGCGCCCAGGGCCACCGCGAGCGCCGAGGCGGCGGTGTCGGCGTTGACGTTCAGCACCTGGGTCGGGTCGTCCTTGTCGGGCGCGACCGTGGACACCACGGGGATGCGACCGGCTTCCAGCAGGTCCTCCACCGCGCGCGGGTCCACCTGGACGACGTCGCCCACGAGGCCGACGTCGACGGGCTCGCCCTGCACGATGGCGTGCCGGCGCTCGGCGCCCAGCAGGCCGCCGTCCTCCCCCGACAGGCCGACGGCGACCGGGCCGTGCGCGTTGATCAGGCCGACCAGCTCGCGGCGTGACCTGGCCGGTCAGGACCATACGCACGACGTCCATCGCCTCCGGCGTGGTGACGCGCAGGCCGCCCTGGAACTCCGAGGCGATGCCGAGGCGGTCCAGCATGGCGTTGATCTGCGGTCCCCCGCCGTGCACGACGACGGGCCGCAGCCCCACCTGCCGCAGGAACACCATGTCCTGCGCGAACGCGCGCCTTGAGCCCGTCGTCGATCATCGCGTTGCCGCCGTACTTGACCACGACGAGCGCGCCCGAGAACTCCTGCAGCCACGGCAGGGCCTCGATCAGCACCTCGGCCTTCTGGTCGGCGCGCAGGTCGATGCGGGTGTCGAACTCGAAGTCGCTCTGTCCCCGTCATGAGCTGTACGCGCTGTTCTCGTGGACGTAGTCGTGCGTCAGGTCGTTGGTCCAGAGCGTGATCTCGGCGTCGCCCGCGTGCAGGTCGATCGTGAACGTCACGTCCCGGGCCGCGGCCATGTCCACCTTCTCGGGCGGCTCGTAGGCGCCGCCCGCCTTGCAGACCATTACCCCGTTGACGCTGACGTCGAGCTCGGCGGGGTCGAACGGCGCGACGTCCTCGGGCACCGTGCCGACCTGCGACGAGGATGCGGCCCCAGTTGGGGTCGTTGCCGAAGACCGCCGCCTTGACCAGGTTGGACCGGCTCACGGCGCGGGCGACGGCCAGCGCGGCGTCCTCGGTGGTGGCGTTCGTGACGGTGATGGCGATGTCGTGGGACGCGCCCTCGGCGTCGGCGACGAGCTGCGCGGGCCAGGTCCGCGCAGATCGCCGTGACGGCCTCGGTGAGCACGGCCAGGTCGGGCGTCGCGTCCGAGGCGCCGGAGGCCATGAGCACCACGGTGTCCGAGGTGGACATGGCGCCGTCGGAGTCGACGCGGTCGAAGGTGACCCGGGTCGCCGCCCGCAGCGCGGCGTCCGCAGCCTCGGCCGGGACGACGGCGTCCGTGGTCACCACGCACAGCATCGTCGCCAGGGCGGGCGCGAGCATGCCCGCGCCCTTGGCCATGCCGCCGACGGTGAAGGTGCCCGACGGCGTCTCGACGATGCGCACCGCCGTCTTCGCCACGGTGTCGGTGGTCATGATCGCAGTCGCCGCCGCCTGCCCGGCGGCGTCATCGGCCGCGAGCGCGCCGACCGCCACGGGGACGCCGGCGAGCAGCTTGTCCGCGGCGAGGCGGACGCCGATCAGGCCGGTCGAGGCCACGAGCACGTCGATCGCGCCGATCTCCAGCTCCTCGGCGACCTTCTCGGCGGTGGAGTGCGCGTCCTGGAACCCGCCTGGCCCGGTGCACACGTTGGCGCCGCCGGAGTTGAGCACGACGGCACGGGCGACGCCGTCCTTCACCGCCTGCCGCGACCACAGGACGGGCGCGCCGACCACGCGGTTGCTCGTGAAGACGGCCGCGGCGGTGTGCTCGGGGCCGTCGTTGACGACGAGGGCCAGGTCTGGGCGTGCCGGACGCCTTGAGGCCAGCCGTGATCCCGGCCGCCCGGAAGCCTTGTGCCGCGGTGACGCTCACTGTGCTCCCCCGGTCATGACTGCCTCGGTCGTGGCTCCGTCGGTCACGGCTCCCCCGGTCATGGTGCGACTCCTTCGGTGATGAGGCCGGCGGTCTCCCGCAGGCCGAGGGCGAGGTTCATGGACTGGATCGCGGCGCCTGCGGTCCCCTTGACGAGGTTGTCGATGGCGGTGACGGTGACGACCCGGCGGGCGGCCGCGTCGACCGCCACCTGCACGCAGCGCGGTGTTGGCGCCCAGTGTCATCGCGGTGCTGGGCCACTGGCCCTCCGGCAGGAGGTGCACGAACGGCTCGTCCGCATAGGCCGCCTCCCACGCGGCGCGGACCTGCTCCGGGTCGACGCCCTTGACCAGCGGCGCGGTCACCGTGGCGAGGATGCCGCGCGCCATCGGCACGAGGGTGGGCGTGAAGCTGATGGTCACCTGCGGCGCCCCGGCCGCCCGCAGGTTCTGCTGGATCTCGGGGATGTGCCGGTGCGTGCCGCCCACGCCGTACGGCTGCGCGGAGCCCAGCGCCTCGCTCGCCAGGAGGTGCGGCTTGAGCGCCTTGCCCGCGCCGGAGTACCCGTTGGCCAGCACGGCCACGATGTCCGTCGGCTCGACCACGCCGGCCGCGACGCCCGGCTGCAGGCCCAGGGTCACCGCCGTGACGTTGCAGCCGGGCACGGCGATGCGGCGCGTGCCGGGCAGCTTGTCCCGCTGGCGGGCGGCCGTCGCGACGTCGGCGCCGGGCGCCTCGGCGTGGATCAGCTCGGGCAGCCCGTACGGCCAGGTCCCGGCGTGTGTCGAGCCGTAGAACTGCTCCCAGTCGCTGGCCGACTCCAGCCGGTGGTCGGCGCCGAGGTCCACGACGAGGACGTCGTCCGGCAGCTGGGCCGCCACCTGCCCCGACGCGCCGTGCGGCAGGCCGAGCACGCACGACGTCGTGCCCCCGCAGCGCGTCGGGTGTGGTGGGCTCCAGGATGCGGTGCGCGAGGCCGCGCAGGTGCGGCTGGACCTCGCCGAGGCGCGACCCGGCGCTGGTGTGCGCGGTGAGCGTGCCGATCTCGACGAAGGGGTGGGCCGCCAGGAGGCGCAGGACCTCCCCACCCGCATAGCCGGACGCGCCGGCGACGGCGACTCGGATGAGCTGGCTGCTGGACATATTCCGTAGTGTACATAATTATGCAGCGCAGGCGAAACCCCGGTCCTCGCCATCGAGAACCTCGTTCGCCCTCCAGCTCAGGGGCCGACCAGCGACAGGTACATCACGTGCAACCCCGTGTACCCGCGCGACGGCGAGCGGAACGCGCCCGGCACCGTGCCGACGATCTCGAACCCGAGCGACTGCCACAGGCGCACGGCCGCCACGTTGGACTCGACCACGGCGTTGAACTGGATGCCCCGGAACCCCTGCTCCCGGTGCCACGAGATCACGTGCTCGCCCAGAGCGCGACCGACCCCGCGTCCGCGCGCGGCGTCGGACACCATGAACGACGCGGTGCCGACGTGGGCGCCGTTGCCCGGGCGGTTGGGGCCCATCTTGGCGGTGCCGAGCACCTCGCCGTCGTCCTCAAACACCACGGTGGCGCCGGGCGGCCGCTCGATCCAGTACGCGCGGGCGTCGGCCTCGGAGATGTCGACGGGGTAGGTGTAGGTCTCGCCCGCGCGACACACGGCCTCGATGATCGGCCAGACGGCAGGCCAGTCGGCTTCGGCGAAGGGGCGGATGGTTCGGCTCACGTCGCACAACCTATCCGCGACATAGGCTCGGCCCATGCACGCAGTCGTAGCCCGCGAGCCGGGCGGTCCCGAGGTCCTGTCGTACACCGAGCTCCCCGACCCGGCGCCGGGTCCCGGGCAGCTCCTGGTCCGCATCGCCGCGGCGGGCGTGAACTTCATCGACACCTATCGCCGCGCCGGCGTCTACCCGATGCAGTACCCCCACGTGGTGGGCGTCGAGGGCGCGGGCACCGTGGCGGCGCTCGGTGACGGCGTCACGGGCTTCGCCGTGGGCGACCGCGTGGCCTGGCTCGACGGTCCCGGCTCGTACGCGGAGCTCGTGGCCGTGGACGCCGCGGGCGTCGTGCACGTGCCCGGCGGGCTGGACCTGACCACCGCCGCCGCGCTGCTCCTGCAGGGCATCACCGCGCACTACCTCGTACGCTCCACGTTCGAGGTGCAGCCCGGGCACGACGTGCTGCTGCACGCGGGCGCGGGCGGCGTCGGCCTGCTGGCCACCCAGCTCGCCGTCGCGCGCGGCGGGCGCGTCCTGACCACGGTCTCGACGCCGGAGAAGGCGGCGCTGTCCGCCGCGTCCGGCGCCGCGCACACCATCGACTACGCCGCGATGGCGGACATCACTACCGAGCTGCCGGCGATCGTGCGCGACCTCACCGACGGCCAGGGCATGCACGTCGTGTACGACGGCGTGGGCCGGTCCACCTTCGAGGCGTCACTCGCCGCGCTGCGCGTCCGCGGGATGCTGGTGCTGTTCGGCGCGGCGTCCGGCCCGGTGCCGCCGTTCGACCCGCAGCGGCTCAACAAGGGCGGCTCCCTGTACCTCACGCGGCCGACGAGCTCGCACTACATGCGCACACGCGGCGAGATCGAGTGGCGCACCTCCGATGTGCTCGGGTCCGCGGCGTCGGGCGACCTGGAGGTCCGCATCGGGGCTACCTACCCGCTGTCCGACGCCGGGGCGGCGCACGCCGCACTGGAGAGCCGGGGCACGACCGGCAAGGTGCTGCTCGTCCCCTGACGGCCGGAGCCTGCTGACTTCGGTCGGACGTGGTGAGTTCGGTCGGAACGGTCTAACGTTGGACCCGTTTGTAGCGAAGCGACGGCGCTCAGCATCTGCACCTTTACAGGGAGTGGACCGCTCGGGACAATTCACCCGTCGGGTCACCAATCGCTCGGAGGTTCAACGTGGTACTTCCCCGCTTCTCCCCGCTCAAGCTCGTCGCCGGTGCGGCAGCCGCCGCCCTGGCGGTCGGGGTCCTCGCGACCGGCCCCGCAGTCGCCGCGCCGGCGGACGACGTGTCCCAGACCGCAGGCGGCGACGTCGCCGCCCAGACGACCATGGCGCCCAGCCTCGTGCTCGACCGTAACTTCCCTGACCCGGACGTCACCAAGTTCGGGAACACCTACTACGCGTACGCGACGAACGAGGGCAAGAACCTGCCCTGGGCCACGGCACCCGACCCGGACGGGCCCTGGACCTACCAGTCCACCGACGCCCTGCCGACCCTCGGGGCGTGGGCCAAGACCGGACGCACCTGGGCGCCGGACGTCTCCCAGCGCGCCGACGGCAAGTACCTCCTCTATTACACGGCGTGGCACACCGCGTCCGGGCGGCAGTGCATCGGCGCCGCCCTGTCCGACTCCCCCGGCGGGCCGTTCGCGCCCGTCGGCACCGCGCCGCTCGTGTGCCCGCTCGAGGCGGGCGGCGCGATCGACGCGTCCAGCTTCGTGGACACCGACGGCACGCGGTACCTGGTCTGGAAGAACGACGGCAACGCCATCGGCGCCACCACCTGGATCCACGTCCAGCGTGTGGCCGCCGACGGCGTGACCTTCCAGGGCGGCGCCACCCAGGTGCTGCGCAACGACCGGGCCGACGAGGCGGGCATCATCGAGGCACCGGTCATCACCAAGGTCGGCAGCCAGTACGTGCTGTTCTACTCGGCCGGCCCGTACACGACCGACCAGTACGGCACCAACTACGCGGTGTCGAGCTCGATCACCGGCCCGTACACCAAGGCGTTCCGCTTCCTGATGACCACCGAGTCGCTCGACGGCGCGGTGAGCGGCCCGGGTGGCGCCGACGTGCTGCGCGACGCCGGGGGCGACAAGCTCGTCTTCCACGGCCACCGGGACGCGGGCGGCCGCGGCATGTACGTGGCCGACCTCGGCTGGGCCAACGGGTATCCCGTAGTGCGCGGCAGCCGGGTGCGCTACGAGGCCGAGCGCGGCACTCTGAACAGCTGCTCGGTCCGCGAGAACGCGGCCGGCGCGTCGGACGGCAAGGTCGCCGCGTACATCGACCACGCCGACAGCTGGGTCGACGTCGGCTCGATCTACGTGCCCACGACCGGCAGCTACACGCTGCACGTGGGCTATGCCAACGGCTCGGCAGTGACGGCTTCGCACACGGTCACGGTCAACGGGTCGGCCGCCGGGTCCATCAGCTACCCGATCACCGGCTGGGACAACTGGCGGCAGTCCTCGAAGGACATCACCCTCCAGGCGGGCTGGAACACCATCCGGCTGGGCAAGGGGACGGCCTTCACGGAGCTCGACTACATCGAGGTCGCCTAGCCGAAGGACGACGCCGCCCAGACGCCGGCCCCGGCGGAGGCCGCAGCCCAGTGACGCGCCCGAAACAGCCACCTGTTTCGGGCACAATCGCTGGGCTGCGGCGCACATCGGCACCCGGGCCCGTCCGCCGTGATATATCTTGACGTCAAGATACTCGACGGCGAGGAGCGGTGATGGCGGACTGGAACCCAAGCGCATACCTGCAGTACACGGACGAGCGGTCCCGTCCGTTCACGGAGCTGGTCGCCCGCGTACCCGGGTCACCCGCCACGATCGTCGACCTCGGGTGCGGACCCGGCCACCTCACCGCCGTGCTCCGCGCGCGCTGGCCCGGGGCCCGCGTGACCGGAGTGGATGCCTCCCCCGCCATGATCGAGAAGGCGCGCGCCGCCGACCCCGACACCGAGTACGTCCTGGCCGACCTCAGCACGTACGACCGGACCGCCGACCTCGTCATCAGCAACGCCGCGCTCCAGTGGGTGCCCGCGCACCGCGAGCTCCTCACCACGCTCGCCGACCGGACCGCGCAGACGTTCGCCTTCCAGGTCCCGGGCAACCACGACGCGCCCAGCCACCTGCTCCTCCGGGAGGTCGCCGCCCGGGAGCCGTACGCCGACGTCGTCGGGCCGGTCGAGCGGCGCGCCACTGCCGACCCCGCCGAGTACCTGGACATCCTTGCCCGGCCGGGCTGGACGGTGGACACCTGGGAGACCACCTACACGCACCTGCTGCACGGGCCGGACCCGGTGCTGCGCTGGATCTCGGCTACGGGCGCCCAGCCCACGCTCCAGGCGCTGGAGGCCAAGGATCCCGCGCTGCGCGCGCGGTTCGAGGAGGAGTTCGGCGCGGCGCTGCGCGAGGCCTACCCCGAGCACGCCCACGGCACGCCGCTCGCCTTCCGCCGGGTGTTCGCGGTGGCCACCCGGGCCTGAACGGGTGCCGACGCCGCCGGCCGGCGCCCGTGCCGGCCGGTGCTGTTGTGCGGGCCGGCCGCCGCTCGGGCCAGCCGCACCCCGTGTCACGTGCCGCCGACGTCACCGGACCTGTCGGGCCGCGGCGATAAGCACTGGTGCGCCGGTCGTAGGCTGCCGATATGACAGAGCACTCGATCCGAATCGGTGTCCAGCTCCACCCGCAGCACGCCGAGTACTCCGAGATCCGTGACGCGGTGCTCCGCGCCGAGGACGTCGGTGTGGACATCATCTTCAACTGGGACCACTTCTTCCCGCTCCGCGGCAACCCCGACGGCAAGCACTTCGAGGCCTGGACGATGCTCGGCGCGTGGGCGGAGCAGACCGAGCGCGTCGAGATCGGCGCGCTGGTGACGGGTATCGGCTACCGCAACCCCGACCTGCTGGCCGACATGGCGCGCACCGTGGACCACATCTCCGGCGGGCGGCTCATCCTGGGCCTGGGCGCCGGCTGGTTCGAGAAGGACTACGACGAGTTCGGCTACGAGTTCGGCACGCCGGGGTCGCGCATCGCGAGCCTGGCCGAGGCCATGCCGCGTATCAAGGCCCGACTGGCGGCCGGCAACCCGGCGCCCACGCGCGAGATCCCCATCCTGATCGGTGGCGGCGGCGTCCGGAAGACGCTGCGGGTCGTGGCCGAGCACGCCGACATCTGGCACTCGTTCGGCGATGTGCCGACCCTCACCAGCAAGTCCGCGATCCTCGACGAGCACGGTGCCGCCGTCGGCCGGGACACCGCCGCGCTCGTGGAGCGCTCGGTCGAGGCCCACGGCTCGCCCCGCGAGGCGGGCGAGGCCCTCGTCGCCGCGGGTGTCACGCTGTTCACGTTGGGTGTGGACGGCCCGGACTACGACCTGACCAGGGTCAAGGAGTGGGTCGCCTGGCGCGACGCCCGCGGCTGAGCCGCAGCGCGCTGTTGACCAGGCCCAGGTGGCTGAATGCCTGCGGTGTGTTGCCGAGGTGGCTTCCTGTGGTGGCGTCGTACTCCTCGCTGAGCAGGCCGAGGTCGTTGCGCAGCGAGAGCAGCCGCTCGAACAACGTGACGGCCTCGTCCCTGCGGCCGATGCCGTGCAGCGCGTCGACCAGCCAGAAGTTGCAGACCAGGAACGTCGCCTCGTCGCCGGGCAGGCCGTCCACCTTGTCGTCGGCATCGTTGTGGTAGCGCCGCAGGAGCCCGTCGTGGCTGAGCTCGCGCTGCACGGCGTCCACGGTGCCGACGACGCGGGGGTCGTCCCAGGGCAGGAACCCGACCTGCCCGATCAGCAGCAGGGCGGCGTCGAGCCCGTCCGAGCCGTAGAACTGCGTGAACGTGTTCCGGTCCGCGTCGAACCCGTGCGTGCACACGTCGGCGTGGATGCGGTCGCGGACGGCGCGCCACCGCTCGACGGGTTCGTCCTCCAGCCCGCGCTCCTCGACGGCGCGGACCATCCGGTCCAGGCCCGCCCATGCCAGGACCCGGGAGTGCACGAACGCACGCCGTGGGCCGCGCACCTCCCAGAGCCCGTTGTCGAGGTCGTGCCAGTGCTCTTCGAGATACTCCACGAGCGCCTTCTGCAGGCGCCACACGTCCGGGTCGGTCTCCAGCCCCGCCTCGCGCGACAGGTGCAGGGCGTCGAGCGTCTCGCCCCACACGTCGATCTGGAGCTGGCCGGCGGCCGCGTTGCCGATCCGCACCGGTTTCGAGCCCTCGAACCCGGGTAGCCAGTCGATCGGGTACTCCGGCAGGCGCCGTCGGCCGTCGAGCCCGTACATGATCTGCAGGTCCGCCGGGTCGCCCGCCACGGCGCGCACGAGCCATTCCCGCCACGCCCGCGCCTCGTCCATGAATCCGGTGCCGACCAGGGCCTGCAGCGTGAACCCGGCGTCGCGCAGCCAGCAGTACCGGTAGTCCCAGTTGCGTGTGCCACCCAGCTCCTCGGGGAGCGACGTCGTGGCGGCGGCGACTATGGCCCCGGTCGGCGCGTAGGTCAGCGCCTTCAGCGTGATCAGGGACCGGTGCACGGCGTCGGCCCATGGGCCCGCGTAGCTGGACCCGGCGATCCAGGAGCGCCAGAACGCCTCTGTGTCGCGCAGCGCCACGTCCGCTTCGACGGGCTTCTTCGCGGCCAGGTGGGAGGCACGGTAGGTCACGACGAACGGCACCCGCTCGCCCGGGCCCACGGTGAACTGGGCGCGCAGGACCGATCCGTCGGCCACGCCCTCGTGGGTCATGTCGACCGCGGCGTCGATGCGGACGGCGTCCGGACCCGCCACGGCCAGCAGGGCGCCGTCGTCCCGGGTGACCCATGGCACGACGTTCCCGTAGTCGAACCGGAGCCGCAGCTCGGTGGTCATGGGGACGTTCCCGCTGATCCCCTCGACGATGCGGACGAGGTCGGCCTGGTCGCTGCGTGGCGGCATCAGGTCGATCACCCGGACGCGCCCCTCGGGCAGGTCCCACTCGGTCTCCAGGATCAGGGTGCCGTCCCGGTAGCGGCGGCCGGTGCACTCGCCGCCCGCGGCGGGCCCGAGGCGCCACGACCCGTGCCGTTCGTCCCCGAGCAGTGCGGCGAAGCACGCAGGGGAGTCGAACCGCGGCAGGCACATCCAGTCGACCGCGCCGTCGCGTCCGATCAGCGCCGCGGTCTGGAGATCTCCGACCATTCCGTAATCTTCGATTCGGCGCGTCATCGCCACCACACTAAGGTTCGGCGCGCCCCGCCGACCAGGCGACACGTCGGACGCGCGGGCTCGACCCGTGGCCCGACCCGTGCGAACCCCGTGTCAGACGTACAGGTCACTCGAGCGACCTGTACGTCTGATACGTAGGGTCAGAACGACGAGGCGTCCGCCGCGTACACCCACCGGTAGCCCGGGTGCTCACCGAGCGACCACAGGTAGTCGCGGGTGGGGTCGTAGGACAGGTCCTCCGACCCCACGGTCAGCGCGTTACCGTGCCGCACCATCGAGCCCGACGGCGCGGCGAACGTGTGCAGGTCGCCGTCGGCATTCGGGTCGGAGAAGTTGGTGCCGTCGCTCTGCGAGTAGAAGAACTCGCCGTTGATCGCCGTCGAGCCCTGCACGCTCTCCAGGTCGATCCGGTAGGCCTCGGTCGCCTTGATGATGCCGTCCGAGGCGGGCTTGAGGTACCGGTTGGTGTAGTCGATCGGGACGCGGATGGTGCGTACCTGGGCGCCGTTCGCGATGTCGGTGGCGGTGCGGTACTCGCTGACGACCACCGAGTCGGGTGTGCTCGTGCGGTCGAGCGAGACCGACGAGTGCTGCAGCTGCGCGTACCCGCCGGCCGTCGAGTCGGTGAACTTCGCCGTCTGCGGCAGCACGTACTTGTAGTCGAAGGCGTGGTAGGAGCCGTCGGACTGACGCCCGATGGCCGAGGAGCTGCCCGTCGAGACCTGCCACAGGTGGTTCAGGTCGAACACACGGAAGCCACCGCCCGTGTCCGCCACGTACAGCAGGTTGCCGTACCACATGATGCCGCCGGCGTGGACGTTGATCGGCTTGTACGACGGCGCACTCGTGGTGCCGCTCGGCTCGACCAGCAGGATGTGCCGGTACGGCGGGGCCGATGCGCTCGCCGACAGGTTCGACACGCTGATGCGGACGCCCTTGTCGATGCCGTCCTCGGCGTGGTCGTACCAGCTCACCAGGTTGATGCGCTTGCCGTCGTAGGTCCCGGCCTCGTACGCGTCGGAGCTGGTCGTGATGCCCTGCGGGTACCAGTCGCTCGTGCCCTGGTCGCCCGCGTTCCAGCAGTAGTACGCGGTGCGGTTCGTGACCGACGGTGCGCTGCCGCAGCTCGGGGTGCGGTTGCCGTCGTCGGCCACCGTTCCCATGGAGACGTTCGGGAGCGCCGCGTCGAGTGCGCTGACCAGGGACGACGACGTCTCGGACAGCGTGTAGCGGAAGTTGCTCGCGGTGAGGGTCGTGGCGGCGGCCGCTGGTGGCGCGATCGCGGCCACGAACAGTACGCCCGCGACGAGGGCACCTGCGAGCGAGCTCGCGGCGGCGAGGGCGGAGCGACGGTGGCGCATGGTGGTCTCCTGGTCGTGAAGGGACGGGGTGTATGCACACCGTAGAGGGTGAAACCCTTCAAACCGGTACAACCGAATCAACGCCGCGTGTCCGTCGTCCCGCCGCACGCGATGTCGCGCTGACCAGCGAAGCCGCTGGTCAGCGCTTGGTGAAGGCCCTCGCCTGCGGGTCGTTGCTGCCCGCGGGGAGCACCCGCAGCCGGCGGGCAGTCGCCCCGGCGCCCTGCTCCGCGGCGTCGGCCGCCAGTGCCTTCAGCGACTCGGGGGTGTCGTCCGTGACGCGCAGGAACCAGCCCGAGCACACGTCGAGCTCGCCGGTCGCTATCGCGTTCACGACGTCGGTCACCCGCTCGACCGGAGTCCACTCCGTGCGGCCCTCGTGCAGGGTCATGCCCGTGGACATGTCTGTCTTCACGATCCCCGGCGCCAGCTCGAAGACGCGGATCCCGTGCCGAAAGCCGTCGTTGTGCAGGTTGGCGCCCATCCGCACCAGGGCGGTCTTGCTCGCGTTGTACGCCGAGCTGCCGCCCGGCATCTCGTGCGAGCTCGCACCCGAGGCCAGGTCGACGACGCGGCCGCCGCCCCGCGCGATCATGCCCGGCACCGCGTAGCGGCTGAACAGGAACGGCGCACGCACGTTGGTCTCGAACACCGACCACCACTCGTCGGGGTCGGCCTCCCACAGGGGGTGCTCCGACTCGATGGCGCCCGCGTTGTTGACCAGCAGGTCGATCGACCCCAGCGCGTCCTCCGCCTGCCCGACGGCGGCACGCACCGCCGCCGGGTCGGACACGTCCGCGGTGAGCACCACCGCGGTCCCCCCGGCCGCGCGGACCTCCGCGGCCACGGCTTCGAGCCGCGCCGCGTCCCGCGCGAGCAGGGCGACGTCCAGCCCTGCTCGCGCGAGACCCAGCGCGATCTCCCGGCCGATTCCGCGAGAGGCACCCGTGACGAGCGCGGTGCGGGCCGGCGGGGTCTCGACGGGCTCGGCCGCCGAAGGCGCGTCAGCCACGCAGCACCGCGCCGACCTCGGCCGCCGCCGACTCGACGACGGCGTCCCGGACCGAACGGACCTCGTCCGCGGACAGGGTCCGGTCCTTGGCACGCAGGCGGAGCGAGTACGCGAGCGACTTCTTGCCCTCGCCCACCTGCTCCCCGGTGAAGACGTCGAACAGCGCCACGTCCTCGAGCAGCTCACCGGCCCCGGCGACGATCGCCGACCGCACTGCCTCGGCGGGCACTCCGCCGTCGACCACGAAGGCGAAGTCCTCCTTGGCCGCCGGGAAAGCCGATACGGGCGTGGCGGCGACCGGCTCGCTCGACGCCGCGGCGACCAGGACGCTCAGGTCCACCTCGAACGCCGCCGCACGGGCGGGCAGCCCCAGGGCCTCGACGACCTTGGGGTGCAGCTCGCCGGCGTGGCCGACAACCGTGCCGTCCGCGAGCGCGAGGCGCGCGCAACGACCCGGGTGCCACGGCATCCGGTCGGTGTCGGCGGAGACGACGACGTCGGCCCCCGCGCGGTCGGCCACCAGGCGGGCCGCCGCCAGGGCGTCCTCCCAGCCGGCGGCGCGGCCCGCGCCCCACCAGCCGGCGAGCTCGCGCTTGCCGGTCAGCACACCGGCGACCCGGCGCGGCTGGTCCGGGACCGCGGCCGCGAGCGCCGCGAGCTGCTCGTCGGTGGGCCGCACGCCACCGGGCAGCGTGGGCGCCGCGGGGGCGTCCGCTGCCGGGACGGTGACCAGGCCGACCTCGTAGACCGCTAGGTCGGTCAGCCCGCGGGACACGTTGCGCCGCACGGTGTCGAGCAGCGTGACCAGCAGGTTGGACCGCATCAGCGGCTTGTCGTCCGCCATCGGGTTGACGAGGCGGAGCGAGACGCGGCGCGGGTCGTCGGCCGGCAGGCCGAGCGCGTCGTACTCGGGAGTGCCGACGAACGGGTAGCTGAGGGTCTCGACGAATCCCGCCTCGGCCAGGGCGCGCGCGACGGAGCGGCGCGTGCGCTGCTCGGCCGTGAGCCCGCGGCCGCCCGGCGCCGCAGGGAGCACCGACGGCACCTGGTCGTAGCCCTGGATGCGCACGACCTCCTCGACCAGGTCGGCGGGCTCGGTGAGGTCGGGCCGCCAGGACGGGGGCGTGACGGTGAGCACGCCCGCGCTCGCCGTCTCGACCGTGGCACCGATCTCCTCGAGCGTGCTGCGCACCTGCTCGGGGGTGTACTCGACGCCCGCGAGCCGGGTGGGCTCGGTGACCTTGAGCGCGATCGGCTTCCGCGGGGTCGTCTCGGCCGTGCTGTCGAGGTCGCTCACCGCGGGGTCGGCGGCGCCGCCGCCCAGCTCGACGAGCAGGTCGACCACGCGCTGCGCCGCGACCGGGGGCAGCAGCGGGTCGACACCGCGCTCGAACCGCTTGGCGGCTTCGCTCGAGAGCTTGTGCCGGCGGGCCGTGCGGGCGACCGTGATCTGGTCGAAGTGCGCCGCCTCGACGAGCACGTCCGTCGTCGTGTCGCTGACCTCCGACGACGCCCCGCCCATGACGCCGGCCAGGCCGAGCACGCGGCTACCGGCGCCGTCGGGCGAGTCCGTGATCAGGAGGTCCTCGGCGTTCAGGGCGCGGTCGGCGTCGTCCAGCGTGGTGAGGCGCTCGCCGGCGGCGGCCCGGCGGACCACGATCGGCGCCGAGACCTGCGCGAGGTCGTAGGCGTGCAGCGGCTGCCCGAGGTCGAGCATCACGTAGTTCGTGATGTCGACGGCCAAGGAGATGGACCGCATGCCTGAGCCCTCGAGGCGGTGCTTCATCCACGCGGGCGTGGGTGCGGACGGGTCGATGCCGCGCACGATGCGCGTCACGAACCGGTCGCAACCGACGACGCCGTTGATCGGCGCCTCGTCCTGCACCCTTACCTCGAACCCGTCGGGGGTCGCGGACGGCTCCGCGCCCGTGGCCAGGCCGCGGTCGGTGAACTTCGCACCCGTGGAGTGGGCGTACTCGCGCGCCACGCCGCGGTAGCTGAACGCGTACCCGCGGTCGGGGGTCACGTTGATCTCGAGGACCTCCTCGCCGAGGCCGAGGAGCGCTATCGCGTCCTGGCCGGGGGTGAGGTCCTCGGCCGCGAAGCCCATGTCGCGAGGCAGCACGATGATGCCGTTCGCGCCGTCGTCGCCCAGGCCGAGCTCGGCGGTGGAGCAGATCATGCCGTCGGACACGTGCCCGTACGTCTTGCGGGCGGCGATGGCGAACGGGCCGGGCAGCACAGTGCCCGGCAGGGACACGACCACGAGGTCGCCCGGCGCGAAGTTGTGCGCGCCGCAGACGATGCCGCGGGACCCGTCGATGTTGTGCTCCGGGCCGACGTCGACCTGGCACCAGTTGATCGTCTTGCCGTTCTTCTGCGGCTCGGGGGTCATCTCGAGCACGCGGCCCACCACGAGGGGGCCGGTCACGGCCGCCCCGTGGATCGCCTCTTCCTCCAGGCCCACCTTCACGAGGTCGGCCGCGAGCTGCTCGGCGGTCAGGCCGGCCGGCAGCTCGACGTGGTCCGCGAGCCAGTCCTTCACGATGAGGGGCACTTCAGATCTCCGTCCCGAACTGGGTGGAGAAGCGCACGTCGCCCTCCACTATGTCGTGCATGTCCGCGATCGAGTGGCGCAGCATGAGCGTGCGCTCGACGCCCATGCCGAACGCGAAGCCCGTGTACTCGTCCGGGTCCACTCCCGCGGCACGCAGCACGTTCGGGTTGACCATGCCGCAGCCACCCCACTCGATCCAGCCGGCGCCGCCCTTCTTCTGCGGGAACCACAGGTCCATCTCGGCGGACGGCTCGGTGAACGGGAAGAACGCCGGGCGCAGGCGGGTCCTGGCCTCGGGCCCGAACATCGCCCTCGCGAACGCGTCCAGCGTGCCCACGAGGTTCGCCATCGTCAGCCCCTTGTCGACCGCAAGGCCCTCGACCTGGTGGAACACCGGCGTGTGGGTCTGGTCCAGCGCGTCCGTGCGGAACGTCTTGCCGGGGCACGCGATGTACAGGGGCACGCCGCGCTCCAGCAGGGAGCGCGCCTGCACCGGGGAGGTATGGGTGCGCAGCACGAGGTTCGAGTCGCCGCCTTCGTCCCCGGCGACGTAGAACGTGTCCTGCATCTGGCGTGCCGGGTGGTCCGGGCCGAAGTTCAGCGCGTCGAAGTTGAACCACTCGGCCTCGACCTCCGGGCCCTCGGCGATCTCCCAGCCGAGGCCCACGAAGAAGTCGGCGATGCGCTCCTGGACCAGCTCGATCGGGTGGCGGGCGCCCGTCGTCGTGCGCTGGACCGGGAGGGTGACGTCGACCGACTCCTCCGCCAGCACGTGCGCGTCACGCTCGGCCTCGAGCTCGGTCTGACGGGCGGCGATCGCCTGGTTGATCCGACCGCGACGCGGGCCCACGAGCTTGCCGGCCTTCGCCTTGTCGGGGCCGGGCAGCGCGCCGATCCCCCGGTTGGCGAGGGCCAGGGAGCTGCGGTCCCCCGTGTGCTGGGTACGGACGGCCTTCAGCGCATCGAGGTCGCCGGCCTTGGCGATGTCGTCGAGGGCGGTCTTGACCGCGGCGTCGAGTGCCGCCTCGTCGAGCGGATCGATGGGTGCCTTCTCATCGGGCGTGGACATGCTTGCCTTCCTGGCGGATTCGGGAGCCGGCCCGGTCCCCTGCCTGGGGACCCGTGCCGGCATCTGAAGTCTAGGTGCCCGCCAGGGCTCAGGACGCGTTGTCCACAGGGCAGCTCAGTGCCCGCGCGCAGCGTTCGCCGCACGGCCCGTAGCGGGCCGCGTAAATCGGCGGGTCAATGGCTGCATGGCGCCATCATTCCATGCGGTGGTGCGCCCGGGCAACGTGGTTCCCCTGGTCGACGTCGACGCGCTTGGCACACTTTTTATGCGTGTCGGTGGGCTGCGCTAGTGTGCAACACATGTTCGAAGCAAGGTGTGAGGGTGAGCAGGACGCGTTGGCCGGCACCCCCGGCCTCTTCCCTGGCGCGTCCGTGTCACTCCGCGCCCGAGGCGTCGGACAGCCATGTCTCCACGGCCGGGGCGGCCCTGGTCCCGGCCGTGGAGACGGCGCTCAGGAGACGGCGCTCAGGTGACGACGAGCCGGTCAGCCCTCGAGGTCCCAGGTCTCCACGATCTCGTACCGCGAACCACCCTGCGGGCCCTCCCCCGGGTGGGACTCGACGAGCGCGAACGAGTCCGCCGTCCAGTCAGGTCCCGCGTACACGGACAGCGCCTGCGCGGCGGGCTCCAGCGCGGACCGTGGCTCGCCTCCGGCGCGCTTGCCCCAGCGGTCCCGCCCACGCGGCGGCTTCACCTGTCCGGCGCGCGCGTAGGCGACGGTCACGTGGGCACGGTGCGGCCGGACGTGGTCGGGGACCTCGCGGGGCGAGGCCGCCAGGCACTCGGTCGCCAGGCCCTTCAGCCCATCCGTCCCGCCGTCGACACCCATCCACAGCACGCGAGCACCGAACGTTCCCGCGCCACGCAGCCGCAGGTCGATGGGCCCGTGCTTGCGCGCGACGTCGCCCAGGTCGTCCCGCAGCTCGGGGATCGTCCCCTCCGGGAGGTCCGCGTAGAACGCGAGGGTGATGTGGAGGCTCTCCCGGGGGACCCACCGTGGAGAGGCCGGTACGCCATCGATAGCAAGCCCGAGATGGTCCAGGACACTCTGGGGCGGGATGACCGCCGTGAACAACCGCACCCGATGATCCTAGGCGTCGGCCTCGTCCAGACGGGAGATGATTTCGTCGACCGTCTGCGCGGGCTCCTGGTCCGAGGTGTCCAGCCACAGCCCGATCCGCGGGGTCTCGGCGCGCAGGTCTGCGTCGAGCATCTCCGGTGTCCACTCGCCGTAGCCCGACTTCGCGCGCCCGGCCTCCCGGCGCCGGACGGCGTCCGCGCTCGGCGCGAGGACCACCACCGCGACCGGTCGGCTGGTGACGTACTTCAGCATGTCGCCGAGCGCCGGGCCCAGGATGACGTCCTGCACGACGACGGTGAACCCGGCCGCCGCGTACTCGTCGGCCACCTTGCCGGCGATGCGGTAGCGCAGGTCGAGCTGCTCGTCGGCATCCGGCCCGGCGTCGGGCACGGGCTCTGCCCGGCCGTTGACGATCGCCCGCCGGAAGGTATCGCCCCGCAGGTGGACGGACCTGGGCAGGCGCTCGGCCAGCGCCTGCGCAACCGTCGACTTTCCCGCCGCCATGATGCCGGTGACGATGATGACCTTCGGTCCGTCGTCGGCCTGCGGCATCCCTACATCCTCCGGCGGCGGGCCACGGCCCAGCCGATGACGGCCGCCGCGAGCACGAGTGCCACCTGGCCCCCGAGCACTATCCGGTTCACGTTGACGGCCGGGACCCAGCGCGCGCCGTGCTCGTCCACGACGAACGCGCCGGCCGGCTCGGCCCGGCGGCCGAAGCCGATACCGCCGCCCCCGCCCTCGGCATCCGGTTCGGCGTCCGAGCCGACGCCGGCCTGATCGCCGGCCGCGTCCTCGGGCGCGGCGGGTTCCGCCACCGCACCGAGCTCGGCGCCACCTCCGCCACCTGCGCCCGCACCCGACCACACGCGTGCGGCCGGGATGACGAGCACTCCATTGCGCTCGATCGGCTCGCCGTACACCTGCCGAACGCCGAACGACTCGGCCACGGCCTCGCTGATGCGGTTCAGATCAGGTGCGTACCTCATCTGCCCACCGTAGGCGACGGTCGACCGGCGTGGTACGGAAATAGCCCGCATGCCCGGGGTGACAGGTTCCAGGGGAGTCGCGGCGAAGGCTGGTCGCCGCCGGAAACGTCCGGAGGCTAGCGCTGCGCCCTGCTGCTCGCGTACAGGCAGACCGTCGCCGCCGTCGCCAGGTTGAGCGACTCGGCCTTGCCCCGGATCGGCACCCGTACGACGGCGTCGGCCAGGGCGCGGTCCTCCTCGGGCAGGCCCCAGGCCTCGTTGCCGAACACCCAGGCGGTCGGCCCGGCGAGGTCCGGGGCGGTACCGCTCCCGGCGTCGTCGAGGAGGTCGTCCAGGTCGAGAGGCCCCGTGCCGTCGGCCGCGAGGACGTGGCACCCCGCGGCGCGCAGCTCCGCCAGCGCGGCGTCCAGCGGGAGGCCGGTGACGACGGGCAGGTGGAACAGCGACCCGGCGGTCGAGCGCACCACCTTGGGGTTGTGCACGTCGACGCTCTCCCCCGCGAGAACCACGAGGTCGGCGCCCGCGGCGTCGGCGGCACGAATGACGGTGCCGGCGTTTCCGGGGTCGCGGACCGTGGCGAGCACGGCGACGAGCAGCGGCCGCCCGGCACGCTCTGGATCCCGTGCGTCCAGCGCCTCGCCCAGCGAGGGCGAAGCAGAACGCACGACGGCGAGCACGCCCTGCGCGTCGGCGCTCATCGCGTCGAGCACCTCTGGAGTGCCGATATGCAGGAACAGGCCGGCCGCGCGTGCGTCGTCGGCGATCTCGGAGTAGCGCGACGCGGCCGACGGCGTCAGGTAGACGTCACGGACCGACGACGCCGCGTGCCGCACGGCCTCCCGCACGCCCTGGGGCCCCTCCACCAGGTACAGCCCGTGCCGGGAGCGCGCCGAACGCCCGGCCAGTGCCCGCACCTGCTTGACGCGGTCGGCTCGCGGGTTCGCGAGCGTGACGTCAGCCGTGCTGGGCGCCGTCCGGGCGTCCGGTGAACTGCTCAACCTCAGGCAGCGGCCGGGGCGTTGACATCCGCCGGCAGCGCGTCCTTGGCGACCTGGACGAGGGCGTTGAACGCGGCCACGTCGTTGACCGCGAGCTCGGCGAGCATGCGGCGGTCGACCTCGACACCAGCGGCCTTGAGGCCCTGGATGAGGCGGTTGTAGGTCAGACCCTGCGCGCGGGACGCAGCGTTGATGCGCTGGATCCACAGCTTGCGGAAGTCACCCTTGCGCGCCTTCCGGTCGCGGTAGGCGTAGACGAGCGAGTGAGTAACCTGCTCCTTCGCCTTGCGGTAGAGACGCGAGCGCTGGCCGCGGTAACCGGCGGCGCGCTCGAGGGTTGTACGGCGCTTCTTCTGGGCATTTACTGCCCGCTTCACGCGTGCCACGTGAGACTCCTTGTACTTCGGGGCTAAAAGGGTTCCTGGTGACGCCCGTCAGGCGCACACCACAAAGGTCACTTACCGAGCAGCTTCTTGACCTTCTTGACATCGGCCGGTGCAACGACCTGGTCCATGGCCAGACGACGCGTACGACGGCTGGACTTGTGCTCGAGGTAGTGGCGGGCGTTGGTCTGCTCGCGCATGACCTTGCCGCTACCGGTGACCTTGAACCGCTTCTTCGAGCCCGAGTGCGTCTTGTTCTTCGGCATGACTGCCGTCTCTCCTCATGTCGGTCGACCGCTGCTGGAGCGGC
This sequence comes from uncultured Actinomycetota bacterium, assembly GCA_963850545.1. Taxonomy (GTDB): domain Bacteria; phylum Actinomycetota; class Actinomycetes; order Actinomycetales; family Cellulomonadaceae; genus Promicromonospora. The sequence goes on from CAWKLP010000001.1 coordinate 1,839,559, forward strand.
GACGTTGTACCTGGGCCGGTGGGCCGGCCCGGTGTCGTAGTGGTCTTGGGGACCTGGCCTCAGCCGGCCTTGCGCGGTGCACGCGGCTTGGGGGCCACGGGCTTCGGCACCGGCTTGGGGGCCGGAACGGGCTTGGGAGCTGCCTTGGCCGCGGGCTTCGCTGCCGGCTTGGAGGCAGCCCTGGTCGCAGGCTTGGTGGCCGGCTTCGGCGCTGCCGGTGCAGGCTTCTCGACGACGGGCTCAGGCTCGGCCTTCGCAACAGGCTCGGGCTCGACAACCGGCTCGGGCTCGACGACGGGCTCAGGCTCCGCCTCGACGACCGGCTCAGGCTCCGTCTCCGCGACCGGCTCGGGCTCGGGCGCCACGACGGGCTCCTCGACCGAGGTCTCGACCGTCTCGTCGACCAGGTCCTCGACCAGCTCCGAGCCCTCGGGCTCGTCGGCCGCGCGAGCCTGTGCCTTGGCCTCGGACTTGGTCATCCGGCCCGCGTTGATCTCGGTGGCGCGCTTGCGCTGCTCGACCTTCGCGTCGGCCTTCTTCTTGACCGGCCCGAGGACCATGGTCATGTTGCGGCCGTCCTGCTTCGGCATGGACTCGACGAAACCGAGGTCGGCGACGTCCTCCGCCAGGCGCTCCAGCAGGCGACGACCCATCTCCGGGCGCGACTGCTCGCGGCCACGGAACATGATCATGACCTTGACCTTGTCACCGGCCGAGAGGAACCGAACGACGTGGCCCTTCTTGGTGCCGTAGTCGTGCGGGTCGATCTTGAGACGGAAACGGATCTCCTTGAGGACCGTGTTCGCCTGGTTGCGCCGGGCCTCTCGCGCCTTCATGTCGGACTCGTACTTGAACTTGCCGAAGTCCATGAGCTTGGCGACGGGCGGGCGGGCGTCCGGCGCGACCTCGACGAGGTCGAGGTCAGCGTCCTGGGCGAGCTTCAGGGCGACCGCCGTGGCAACCACGCCGACCTGCTCCCCGCCAGGACCGATGAGTCGGACCTCGGGGACACGGATCCGGTCGTTGATGCGAGGCTCGGTGATGGTGATGCTCCTAGGAAGTCGTTGGTGGACCACCAGGAACGGGAAATGGCTCCCGCCCTGAACACAGGTGGAAGCCATCGCACGGAAGGGACGACACGAAACAACGTGCCGTCCGACCGGGACCCGGACGCTGTCGGCGCTTCTCCTGCAATCAGCAGGACGGCGCACGGTCGTGACTCGGGTGGGATGGAATCCACTTGGTGCACCCAGCTTCGTAGCATCTACTACGGTGCCGGGTCGGTCGCAGAACAGATTAGCACGGTGCCGCCGTCATCCCCAGTCGACGCGATGTGACGTCGCACCACAACTGGAACGATTCCAGTTTAGGGTCTAGGCTCCTGGTCATGACCTCGTCCGCCCCCGCGGCCACGACGCCCGAGGACCTCCTCCGCGGCGCCGGCCTGCGCGTGACCTCCGCCCGTGTGGCGGCGTTGCGCGCGGTGGGCGAGAACCAGCACGCCACGGCCGACGACGTCCTGAGCTCGGTCCGGGCGGAGCTCGGCACCGTGTCCGTGCAGGCGGTCTACGACGTCCTGCACGCGCTGACCGACGTCGGCCTGCTGCGCCGAATCGAGCCCGCCGGCCACCCCGCTCGCTACGAGCGCCGCACCGGTGACAACCACCACCACATCGTCTGCCGCGTCTGCGGCACCATCGGCGACGTGGACTGCACGGTCGGCCACGCGCCGTGTCTCACGCCGAGCGACGACCACGGTTTCGTGGTCGAGACGGCCGAGGTCACCTACTGGGGCCTGTGCCCCGCCTGCCGCGCGTCGGGCGCCGCCAAGACCTGACCGAGAAGACTTTCCAGCCCGCTGGAACCCGCAAAGAACCCCCGCAAGCAGCAGCAGCAAAGGAAGGCACGTCTGAGATGACTACTCCCTACACCACCACACAGACCGGCACGCCGGTCGTCAGCGATGCGCACTCGCTGACCGTCGGCACCGACGGCGCCACGGTCCTTCACGACCGCTACCTGGTCGAGAAGCTTGCGCAGTTCAACCGCGAGCGCGTCCCGGAGCGGATCGTGCACGCCAAGGGCGGCGGCGCCTTCGGCGAGTGGGAGATCACCGGTGACGTGTCGCAGTACACGCGGGCCGCGGCTTTCCAGCCCGGGGCCACGGGCGAGGTGGCGCTGCGCTTCTCGTCCGTCGCCGGCGAGATGGGCTCCCCCGACACGTGGCGGGACGTGCGCGGCTTCGCTCTGCGCTTCTACACGTCCGAGGGCAACCTCGACATCGTCGGTAACAACACGCCGGTGTTCTTCATCCGCGATGCGATCAAGTTCCCGGACTTCATCCACTCGCAGAAGCGCCTGCCCTGGTCGGGTCTGCGCGACGCCGACATGCAGTGGGACTTCTGGACCCTGTCGCCGGAGTCGGCCCACCAGGTCACCTACCTCATGGGCGACCGCGGTCTCCCGGCCTCGTGGCGCGAGCTGAACGGCTACGGGTCGCACACCTACCTGTGGACCAACGCCGCGGGCGAGAAGTTCTGGGTGAAGTACCACTTCATCTCCCGTCAGGGCGTCAAGTTCCTCGACAACGACGAGGCCGCGAAGATCGCCGGGGCGGACGCGGACTACTACCGCCGCGACCTGTACGAGGCGATCGAGCGCGGCGACAGCCCGACCTGGGACATCAAGGTCCAGGTCATGCCGTACGACGACGCGAAGACGTACCGCTTCAACCCGTTCGACCTGACCAAGGTCTGGCCGCACGCGGACTACCCGCTGATCCACTTCGGCCACTTCACGCTGAACCGCAACCCGAAGAACCACTTCGCGGAGATCGAGCAGATCGCGCTGTCCCCGGCCAACCAGGTCCCTGGCACCGACATCTCGCCCGACAAGATGCTGATGGCCCGCGTCTTCTCCTACCCGGACGCGCAGCGCTACCGCGTGGGCACCAACTACCAGTCGGTCCCGGTGAACCAGCCGCACGCCGCGCCGGTGCACAACTACTCGCAGGACGGCTCGCAGCGGCACCACTTCAACGAGGTAGGCACCCCGAACTACGCGCCGAACTCGTTCGGCGGCCCCGTCGCAGACCCGGCCCGCGGCCAGGACGGCGCCTGGGAGTCGGACGGCGCCCTGGTCCGCTCCGCGGCCACGCTGCACAGCGAGGACAGCGACTTCGGCCAGCCGGGCACCCTCTACCGCGAGGTCTTCGACGACGGCGCCAAGGCCCGTCTGCTGGAGACCCTGACGGGCCAGGGGCAGTCCATCACGGTCGACGAGATCCGTGAGCGCTTCTTCCAGTACTGGACGAGCGTCGACCAGGAGCTGGGCGCCAAGCTCCGCGCGGCCGTCGCGGCCTGACCCACCTGCTGTAGCTGAGGCCGGGGCCCCCAACGTGGGGGCCCGGCCTTCGCGCTGCTACGGGATATCCGCAGGATCAGGGAAGCCTTCTTGCCCGACGGCGTTCGCTGCCGCTACCGTCCCGGGGGGTGCTCTAAAGCGCTTTAGCGCGGACGGGGCGCCCACGATCACCGCATCGAGAACAAGGGAGTCAACGATGTCCCGTTCGCTCATCCGACTCGGCGCCGCTCTCGCGGCCGGCCTGCTGGCACTGACGGCAGCGGCCGGGCCGGCGACCTCGGCCCCGAAGCACGACCCGAAGCCAGAGCCGACCGCCGCTTCCCACCGCGTCCTCGCCTTCTACCAGACGATCTACGAGACCGGCTCCGACGGCGTACGCCGCTACGTCGACCCCAAGCCGCTGCTCGGTTCGGTCACGGACGTCAACGTCGGCGCGATCCACCTGAACTCCGACGCCTCCCTCACGGTCAACGACATCCCGGCGAACCACAACGAGCTCGGTGTCATGTGGGACGACCTCGCGACCATGCAGGACCAGGGCGTGACGGTCAGCGCGTTCGTCGGCGGTGCGGCCCAGGGCACCTACCGCTACCTGCGCGAGGACTTCGACCGGTACTACCCGGTGCTGCGGGACTTCCTGCGCACCTACGGGCTCGACGGCGTGGACCTCGACATCGAGGAGACGTTCTCCCTGGCGGACACGATCCACCTGGTCGACACGCTGCGCGCCGACTTCGGTCCCGACTTCGTCATCACCCTGACCCCCGTCGCCACCGACATGGCTGGCCGGACGAGCTTCTCCGGCGGCTTCTCCTACGCGGAGCTCGAGCGCCAGGCCGGCGACCGGATCGACTGGTACAACACCCAGTTCTACTGCGGCTGGGGCGACCTGCGGTCCACCACCGTGTACAACCAGATCCTCGCCAACGGCTTCACCCCCGACCGCGTCGTGGCGGGCACCGTCACCAACCCGGCCAACTGCAGCGGGTACGTGGACTGGCCCACCTTCGACGCCACGGTCGGGTCGCTGGTGGCCGCGCACCCGGACTTCGGCGGCGTCTTCGGCTGGGAGTACTTCAACTCCGTCGGGTACGACGGCGGCGGCCGGGCGAGCTGGTTCGCGCACGTGGCCGACGTCGTCGGCTCCTAGGGTCGCGGGATCGACTCCAGCAGGCGGCGCGTGTACTCCCGCTCCGGCCGGGCGAAGATCTGCTCGACGGGGCCCGCCTCCACGACCTGGCCGCGGTGCAGCACCGAGACCGTGTCCGCGAGCTGGCGCACCAGGGCCAGGTCGTGCGAGACGAAGACGTAGGTCAGGCCCAGCTCGGCCTGCAGGCGCACCAGCACCTCCACGATGTCGGCCTGCACGGTCACATCGAGGGCCGACGTCGGCTCGTCGAGCACCAGCACGTCGGGGCGCAGCACCAGCGCGCGGGCGATCGCCACGCGCTGCCGCTGCCCGCCGGACAGCGCAGCGGGACGCCGCGACAAGAGGTGCTCGGCCAGGCCGACGGCCGCGAGCGCCTCGCGCACCCGGCCGGCGCGCTCGGCGCGGTCGCCGATCCTGAACCGGTCGAGCGGCTCGCGCACGAGCCGCTCGACCCGCCACGTCGGGTCGAGCGACGTGAACGGGTTCTGGTAGACGAGCTGCAGGTGGCGACGCACGGCACGGAGGCCGGCGGCGGACCGGCCGTGGACCGGCTCGCCGGCGACGAGGATCTCGCCGTCGTCGGCCTGGTCGAGGCCGAGCAGGAGGCGCACCGCCGTCGTCTTGCCCGAGCCGGACTCCCCCACCAGCGCGTGCGTCGTGCCGCGCTCGATCGCGAAGGACACGTCGTCGAGCGCGGTCAGACGGCGTCCCTCGACGGTGAACGACTTGGTGACGCCGCGCAGCTCGATCTTCGGCACGGTGGCCGGGGCGTCCTCAGAAGCCGCGACCGCCGCGTGCTCCCGAGCAGCGAGCGCCGCAGCCGCCGCCGTCGCGGCCAGGTCGACGTCCCGAGCGGCGACCGCGGCCGAGCGGCCCTCGCGCAGCGCCCGGTAGCGGTCCGGGTTGAGCGCCGGCACGTCGGCCTGCAGCTCGCGTGCGTAGCCGGAGCTGGGCGCGGCGAACAACTCGGTAGTCGGTCCCGCCTCCTGGACCGTGCCGTCCCGCAGGACGACGAGCGAGTCGGCGCGCTCGGCGGCGATCGCCAGGTCGTGCGTGATGAGCAGCAGGCTGATGCCGAGGTCGGCCCGCAGCTCGGACAGCAGGTCGAGGATCCGCTTCTGGATCGTCACGTCGAGGGCCGACGTCGGCTCGTCCGCGACCAGAAGGGCCGGCCGCGGCAGCACCGCGAGCCCGATGAGGACGCGCTGCAGCATCCCGCCCGAGAGCTGGTGCGGGTAGGAGTCGTACACGCGCCGCGGGTCGTCGAGGCCCACCTGCGCGAACGTGTCGAGGATCAGCTGCCTGCGGGTACCGGCGTCGCGCTCGCCCGTCAGCGCGGCGGCCTCCTGCGCCTGGGCGCCGATGGTGCGCACCGCGTTGAGCGAGCTGGCCGGGTCCTGCGGCACGAACCCGAGCGCCCGCCCGCGCAGCGGGCGGAACTGCCGCTCGGGCAGCGCGAGGACGTCGCGCCCCTCGAACTCGACCCGCCCGCGGGCCGCGCCGCCGTCGGGCAGCAGACGCAGGACCGCGCGGGCGATGGTGGACTTGCCGGACCCGGACTCGCCGATGAGCGCGAGGCTCTCGCCCCGCCCGAGCGAGAAGGACACGTCGGAAACGACCTCGGTGCGGCCGTAGGAGACCGACAGGCCCTCGACGCGCAGCAGCGCGGGCGAAGCGGGTCCTGCGGCACCTGCCGCAGGCGCGGCGACGGTCACGGTCATGGCGGTGCTCCTTCGGGTGGGCGGGCAGGGCAGGGCGGGCGGGTAGGGCAGGGCCGGCGGGCAGCCGGGTCAGTCGGTCCGGCGCAGCCATCGGCTGATCCGGTTCACGGACAGGACGGTCGCGATCGACGACCAGGGCGGGGGCGTAGACGAGCCACGGGGCCGTCGGGTAGTCCTTGCCCGACGAGACGAGCAGGCCCCAGTCCGACGCCGGCGGCGGGTCGCCGTAACCGAGGAAGGCGAGGCCGGCGATCACGAGGATCGACAGGCCGAACTGCAGCACGGCCAGCGCGAGCAACGAGCGCGAGGCGTTGGGCAGCACGTGCCGCAGCAGGACGTGCGTGCGCGAGCCGCCCTGCAGCACAGAGGCCTCGACGAACACGGCGCGGCGCGTCTTGATCACCTCGGCGCGCATCACCCGGGCGAACACGGCGACGGCGGAGACGCCCGTCGCGATGGCGGCGTTGACGGTCTCGAAGCCGAGCGAGCTGACGATGACCACCGCGAGCAGGAAGCTCGGGATGGCCAGGAGCACGTCGACGATGCGGGCCAGGACGATGTCCGCCCAGCCGCCGAGCGGACCCGGCGACCAGGCCGATGGCGCCCCCGACGACGACGCCGATCGTCACGGCGACGAGCGCGCTGGCGACCGACGAGGCGGTGCCGTGCACGACCCGGGAGAACAGGTCGCGGCCCAGGTGGTCGGTGCCGAACCAGTGGTCGGCGCTCGGCCCCAGGAGCTTGTCGGCCGGGACGCCGTTGACCGGGTCCTGGCTCGCGAAGAGCCCCGGGCAGGAGCGCCCACAGCAGCACGACCAGCAGCACGACGAACGAGATCAGCACGGTGGGCGGCACGACGGCGGACCAGCTGCGGACCGTTGCGGCGTTCCGCGAGCCGACGATGGTGGCGGCGGTCATTGCACGCTCACCTGCCTCTCGAGGGTGGGCTGCTCCGGCGCTTCGTCGGGCCCGGCCTTTCCCGAGGCGGAGCGCCGGCTCCGGCCGCACCCGCGGGTCGAGCAGCGGATAGACGAGGTCGGCGAGCAGGTTGACGACGACGAACACGACGGCGGCCAGCGAGACGACCGCCTGGAGCACCGGCAGGTCCTGCGTGGAGACGGACCGCTGCACCAGGCTGCCGATGCCGGTGCGGCCGAAGATCGTCTCGATGATCAGCGCGCCGCCCAGCAGCTCGCCGACCGTCAGCGCGACGACGGTCACCACCGGCAGGGACGACGGCTTGAGCAGGTGCTTGGCGAACAGCCGGGCCTGTCCGAGCCCCCGCGAGCGCGCCACGGCCGCGTACTCCTGCCGGGACTCGTGGTCGAGCCCCGTGATGAGCACCTCGGCGACCTGGGCGGAGACCGGGATGCCGAGCGCGACGGCGGCGAAGAACGTCGCCCACACGCTGTCCGGCTCGATCACGCTGAAGAGCCCGAGCTGGAACGCGAAGACCTGGATGAGCAGCAGGCCGACCACGAAGGCGGGCACCGACAGGAACAACGACGGGAACGCCCGCAGCACGCCCTGCCCGTACTGTCCGCGGCAGGTTCTGGGTGCCGTAGGCGATAGCGAACGCGCAGCACCAGCGCCACCGCCAGGGCGGACGCCGCGAGCGCCAGCGTGGACGGCACCACCTCGGCGACCAGCCGGGTCACCGGCAGGTTCGAGCGCAGGGAGACGCCGAGGTCGCCGACGACGAAGTGGGACAGCGACTGCCAGAGCTGGACCGCCACAGGCTGGTCGAGGCCGTAGTAGGAGACGATCCGCGCGATCTCCTCCTCGGTGAACCCGTTCTCCGGGTTGCGGAGCGTGTTGGTCACCGGGTCGCCCGGCAGCACGCTGATCACCACGAAGGTGAACACGTACGCCAGGAGCACCACCACCACTGCCTGGACCAGGCGCCGGCCGGCGTACCGCAGATAGCTCGCGTTCATGCGCTGCCTCACCCCCGATCCGGCCGTCAGCCCTCGAGCCACGCCGTGTAGTAGCCGGCGTAGGCGACGCCGTTGTACGTGACGTCGTGGAGTTTCGGGTTCTGCACGTAGATGCGCTGCACGATCTGGGTGACCGGCGCGAAGTAGGCCTGCTCCAGGAGGTGCTCCTGCAGCTCGTCGACGGACTTCGCGCGCTCGTCCAGGTCGGTGGCCTGCGCGACGGCGTCGCGCAGCTTGTTGGTCTCCGGGTCGCTCTCGCCCAGGCCGAACCAGTCCTCGCCGTTCTCGGCGTCGGTGAGGATGCTCGCCACGGTGCCGACGTCGATGAAGCTGCGCGTGACCTCGTAGTTGGACAGCGACGTGTTGTCAGATGACCCGCTCGCCGAACGTGACGACGTCGTACGCCTGGATGTCGACGTCGAAGCCGAGCTTGCCCAGCTGCTGGGCGACGAGCTCGTCGATCGCCTTGGACGTGGCCAGGTAAGGGTTGGGGTAGAGCGTGATCTCCAGCTTCTTGCCGTCCTTGGTGCGGACGCCGTCGGCGCCCTCGGCCCAGCCCGCGTCGTCGAGCAGGGAGGCGGCCAGCTCGGGGTCGTAGGCGAAGGAGTCGGAGTGGTCGGTCGCCTCGGGGACGTTGCTCTGGATGAGCGACTCCGCCGGGGACCAGTCCTCGGTGTAGACGGTCGACAGGATCTCGTCGCGGTCGATGCCGTGCTGGAACGCCTGCCGCACCGATGCGTCGTCGAACGGCGCCACCCGGGTGTTGAGCCGGTACCCGTTGACGAAGCCGAGGTAGCGCGGCACGGCGACGACGAAGCCCTGGTCCTTGAACGAGTCGAGCTCCTGCGGCGTGGCGTTGTAGGCGACGTCGGCCTGGCCGGACTGGACCGCGCCCGTGCGGGTCGAGGACTCGGCGACGAGCTTGTACGTGATCGTGTCGAGGTACGCCGGGCCGGTGTGGCCGACGGCCTCGGGCCCCCAGTCGTAGTCCGCGCGCTTCTTGAGGACGACGCTGTCGCCCTCCTTCCAGGACTCGACGACGAACGGGCCGGAGCCGATGTCGTTGGACAGGTCGGCCTGCTCCTCGGCCGGCAGCGCGAGCGTCTTCGGCGAGATGAGGATCGAGCCGTGGTAGCCGAGGGTCGGGACGAACCCGAGGGTCGGGGCGTCGAAGTGGACCTTGACGGTGGTGTCGTCGACGGCCTCGGCGTGGTCGTACGTCTTGGGGAACAGGCCGACGGGGCTGATGCCGGCGTCCGGGGCGCCGAACGCCCACGTGTCGAGGTTCTCGACCACCGCGTCGGCGTCGAGCGGGCTGCCGTCCGAGAACGTCACGCCGTCCTTGAGGTGGAGCGTGAACTCGGTGGCGTCGTCGTTCTGCTCCCACCTCTCGACGCGCCCGAGGGCGGGTTCTTCCTCTGGCCGCGGCTGACCGACGACGCCGTGGACACCCGCGAGCTGCACGCGCGTGCCGCCGCCGAGGGAATCGACTACCAGCTGGGCGAGTTCTTCGTCACGGGACCCGGTACCGACTCGGAGCGCCGCCTGCGGCTCGCGTACGGCGACCGGACCGACGACGAGCTGCGCACCGCCGTCGGACGCCTGGCCGCGGCCTTTGGGTGAGGCCGTCGGGCAAGGCCGTTGGGCGAGGCCGGGTCCGGATAGTGAGAAGTCCGGGCCTGGTCCTGGTCATCTCCGGTCTCGACGCCTATACCTCCCACACGGTCACCCGCCCGCCGCGCGACCAGCCAGATCAACAAGTTGCGAGGAGCCCTCCATGACTGCACCAACCACTCCGTCCGCACCCGCCGTGGTGGTCGTGTCCGGGAACCCCCGTCCCGGGTCGCGCACCCTGGGCGCCGCCGAGGCGGCCGCGCACAGGATCGCCACGGTCCTGGGCATCGACGACGTCGCGACGATCGACCTGGCGACGTTCGCCGCGGAGATCCTCGCCCCCGAGCACCCGGCGGCCGACGCCGCGAAGGAGCGCCTCGCGGGCGCCACCGTCGCCGTGATCGCCACCCCCGTCTACAAGGCCGCCTACACGGGCCTGCTCAAGTCCTTCCTCGACCTGTACGGCAACGACGGCCTGGCCGGCGTCGTCGCCGTGCCGCTCGTGGTCTCGGGCAGCCCCGCGCACGCGCTGGCGGGCGAGGTGCACCTGCGGCCCGTGCTCGTCGAGCTCGGGGCCGTGGTGCCTGCCCGGTCGCTGACCGTCACGGAGGCCCAGCTCGCCGACCTCGACGGGGTGATCGACGCCTGGCTGGAGCGGGCGGGCGAGCCGCTGCGCCGCGCGACGAGCCCCGCCGTCGTCCCCGCCGGTGCCGGAGCCACCGCCCTTGTCGAGGAGGTCGTCCGGTGACCGCCGAGAACATCGACCTGTCTGCCCTGGAGGAGCTCTTGGCCCAGCAGGACGAGCCCCAGCTGAGCCCGGACGAGTTCAAGACCGTCTTCCGGAACCACCCGGCCGGCGTCGCCGTCGTGGCGCTCCGGCACGAGGGCCGCCCCGTCGGGTTCACCGCGACGTCGGTGATCTCGGTCTCCGCGGCACCCCCGCTACTGGCGTTCTCGCTCGCGTCGACGTCGTCGTCCTGGCCGGCGGTCTCGGAGGCCAGCACCCTCGCGGTGAGCTTCCTCGCCGACCACCAGGACGACGTCTCGGCAAGGTTCGCGGCCAGCGGCATCGACCGGTTCGCCGACGGCGGCTGGACGCCGCTGCCCACGGGCGAGCCCGTGATCGACGGCGCCGTGTCGTGGTTCCGTGCGCGGGTGGTGCAGCGCACGCCCGTCGGCGACAGCTACCTCGTCTCGCTGCGCGCCCTGCAGTCCAGCCTCACGGCCGCCGGCCAGGAGCCGGAGGCCTCCCCGCTGGTCTACAAGAACCGCACCTACCACCGGATCGGCGACGACACCTCGATCTGAGCGGCGACGGCGGTCCGGGCCGCCACGAACGAGCCACCACGAGCCACCCACGAGCAAGGAGCATCCGTGTCAGCTTCACCTTTCTTCACCGGTCTCGACGCCGACGGCGCCGGCGCCCACCCCGCTGCCGCGACAGTGACCGGCAGGCGGGGCGCGGACCTCGTGTCCGGCGCCCGGCTGGCCGGCACGGTCCGGCAGGCCGAGAACGCCGGCCTCACCTTCGTCTCGTTCACCGACGCCCTGCTGCCGGCCGTTCCCGGCTCGCCGGCGTCGGCCCGCCTCGACTCGGTCACGCGAGCCGCGTTCGTGGCGCGCACGACGACGGCGATCGGCCTGGTGCCGCAGGTGCCGACCACCTATCCCGAGCCGTTCCATGTGGCGGCGCAGCTCGCCTCGCTCGACATCGCAGCCACGGGACGCGCCGGCTGGATCCCGTCGCTCACCCGCGAGGCCGGCGCGGCCGACGCCTACGGTCGCCCCGCCGTCGAGGACCTGGAGCGCGAGGCGCGCGACGTCGTGCAGGTGGTGCGGGACCTGTGGGACTCGTGGGAGGACGACGCAGTGGTGCGCGACGTCACCACCGGCCGGTACATCGACCGCGAGCGCGTGCACTACGTGGACTTCGCGGGCGAGAGCTTCTCGGTCAAGGGGCCGCTGATCACGCCCCGGCCGCCGCAGGGGCAGCTCGTGGTGCTCGCGGCCGACGGCGACATCGCGCCGGCGCTCGAACGCGCCGACCGTCCCGGGCCCGCCGAGCGGCTCGTGGACGTCACGCTGGTCGGCGGGTCCGGGGCCTCTGCCGCCCGGGCCGGCGCCGCGGCCGCACGCGAGCACTCGCCGCTGGCCGGCATCGACATCGAGGTGGTGCTCGACGCCGGCGGGCGCACCGGCGCGGACCGGCTCGCGGTGCTGGACGCGAGCACGCCGTCGGGCGCCCGGACGCCGTGGGGCACCGGCGCGCTGCGCTACGTGGGCGACGCCGCGGGCCTCGTCGCGCTGCTCACCGAGCTCGCGTCGGCCGGGCCCGACGGATCGCGCCCGGCCGACGGCGTGCGCCTGCTGCCCGCCGTGCTCGACGTCGACCTGCCGGTGCTCGCGCGCGACGTCCTGCCTGCCCTGCGCGCGGCCCGCCGCACCGCGGCACCCCGCCCGGGCGCCACGCTGCGGGAGTCCCTCGGGCTGCCGCGCCCCGCCAACCGCTACGACACACGCGTCCAGGCCGACGCGCTGAGTGCCTGAGGAGCCCCGCCATGACCAGCCCTGTCGCCCGCCCCGACCACCCCAACTACCCCCTCGCCCGCCCCGCCGCCCAGGTGCACTTCGGGGTGTTCTTCCAGGGTGTCAACCACACCACCATCTGGTCCGACCCCGAGTCCGGCTCGCAGACCGACTTCGCCACGTTCGAGCGCGTGATCCGCACCGCCGAGCGCGGCCTGTTCGACGCGTTCTTCCTCGGCGAGGGCCTGCGGCTGCGCGAGTCCCGGGGCGCCCTGCACGACCTCGACGTCGTCGGCCGCCCGGACGCGATCACGCAGCTCGCGGCCCTCGCGGCGATCACCACGCACATCGGCCTGGTGGCCACCCAGAACACCACTTACAACGAGCCGGCCGACCTGGCCCGCCGCCTGCAGAGCCTCGACGTTCTGTCCGGCGGCCGCGCCGCGTGGAACGTCGTGACCACCGACAACGCGTGGACCGGGGCGAACTTCCGCCGCGGCGGCTACCTCGACCACGCGCTGCGCTACGAGCGGGCGCAGGGGCAGCTGAACGTCGCCCGCCAGATCTGGGACGCCTTCCCCGACTCCCCGGAAGACGCCGGCTCGCCCGGCTCGCCCGACGACGGCGTGGCCCACGTGTCGGAGCACTCCGACCTGTTCGACGTCGAGCTCGACCCGACCACGCCGCGCAGCCCGCAGGGCCACCCGGTCATCTTCCAGGCCGGCGACTCGCCGCAGGGCCGGGACTTCGCGGCGGCCAACGCGGACGTCATCTTCTCGCGCCACGGCACGGTGCTGGCCGAGGCGCTCGAGTTCGCCGCGGACGTGCGGCGCCGGGCCGTGGCGGCCGGCCGGCCCGAGGACGACGTGAAGATCTTCCCGGGCACCGGCATCATCGTCGGCGACACGCCCGCCGAGGCCGAGGAGCGGGCCCGCTGGGTCCGCTGGAGCCAGGTCACCCCGGCCACGGCGCTCTCGATCGTCGGCAACATCTGGGGCGAGGACCTGTCCGGCTACGACCCGGACGGCCCGCTGCCCGCACACGACCCGGTGGTGGAGGAGCTGGGCGGCGAGCGCGGCTCGGCCACCACGGGCGCCCGGACCCGCGAGATCGCAGCGCAGTGGTGGGCACTGGCCGAGGCCGAGCACCTGTCCATCCGCGAGCTGGTGGTCCGCAACAGCAGCGAGCGCGGGTTCCAGGGCACCCCGGCGTCGGTGGCCGAGGACCTGATCCGGTGGGCGCGCACCGGCGCCGTCGACGGGTTCAACATCAGCCCGTGGATCGTGCCGTCGGGCCTCGACGACATCGTCGACAAGGTGGTCCCGGAGCTGCAGGAGCGTGGCGCGTACCCGGCGTCGTACACCGGGGCCACGCTGCGCGAGAACCTGGGGCTGCGCGCGCCGCTCACGCGGCGCGCCGCCGCCCCGGCGGCGTAGCCCGCGCACTCCCCGAGGGTTCGGCCGCCGTCTCATAGCGTCCTGTCAGCCTTATGTCAGGACCTGCGCAGCGGACGTCAATACGTTCTGCTCACTGGACAGCACGCGGTCAGCGTGCCTGACATGAGGAGACCGCATGGCCCGCACCCCGGAACCCCCCGTTCCTTCCCCGTCCGGCCTGAGCTATCAGGGCAGGCCACTGCCCCGGCCGGACGACGAGGTGGTCGACCAGGGCCTGTCGTTCGACGTCGGGACCCTCGTCAGCAGGCGGCGCGTCCTGACGCTGTTCGGCGTCGGCCTCGGCGCCGTCGGGCTGGCCGCGTGCGGCGCGTCCGACCCGACCGGCACGCCCAGCTCCGCGGCGACGACGGCGGACGGCGAGATCCCCGAAGAGACCGCCGGCCCCTACCCGGGCGACGGCTCAAACGGCCCGGACGTGCTGGAGGAGACCGGGATCGTCCGCAGCGACATCACCTCGAGCATCGGCGGAGGAACCACCGCCGCCGGCGTGCCGATGACGCTCACCCTGACCCTCCTGGACATGGCGAACGACGACGCCCCGTTCCAGGACGTCGCCGTCTATGTCTGGCACTGCGACGCCGCCGGCGGCTACTCGATGTACTCCGAGGGCCTGGAGGACGTGACCTACCTGCGCGGCGTCCAGGTCACCGACTCCGACGGCGTCGCGACCTGGACGTCGATCTTCCCGGCCTGCTACACCGGCCGCTGGCCGCACATCCACTTCGAGGTCTACCCGGACGTGGACTCGATCGACGACTCGACCAATGCGATGGCCACCTCGCAGGTCGCGCTGCCCGAGGACGTGTCCCGCACCGTGTACGCCCTGGCCGAGTACTCCGGCTCGACCGAGAACCTCGACCAGGTCACCCTCGACAGCGACAACGTCTTCAGCGACGACGGTGGCGAGCTGCAGCTCGCCACCGTGACCGGCGACGCCGACTCCGGTTACACGGTGGCGCTCACCGTCCGCGTGGACACCACCACGGAAGCCGGCGGGGGCGGCGCCGCACCGAGCGGTGGGGGCGCGGGCGGCGGCGGGGAGCCGCCGTCGGGCGCACCGACCGGGAAGCCGCCGTCGGGCACGCCTCCGGAGGGGTGACCCGCGGGGCGCCGTCGAACGCGCCCGCTGCAGCGCCGACGTGTCAGGCCCTCATGTCACCCGGGTGACCTGAGGGTCTGACACGTGGACACCGTCAGGCTCGGACGACCTTGGCTCTCGCTCCCCGGTCGTACGGCGTGCGTCCCTCGCCGACGAACAGCGTGACGACGTAGGCGATCGGCAGGACATAGGCCGCAGCAGTCAGGGCGGCGAGGCCCGGCCCGATCGCCGAGGATCCGACGAGACCGATCGCCGCCGCGTGCCCGATCGTCCAGGGCACCGCGATCTTGAGCGCGTTCCGGAGCAGCGCCGCGGCGAACGAGAGCCGTCTGCCGTCCCTGGCGCCGACCACCCTGAGCCCCAGCACGCGCTTGCCGACCGTCGCCTGGCGCGGGCCCGCCTCGAGGACGGCGAGGAAGATTGTCAGCGGCACAGCGGTGACGAGCGCGGCGACGACGTTCGTGGTCACCGCGGACCACTGACCTGTCACACCGGAGAGGTACAGCGGGATCCCGATCGCCGCGAGCAGCACGAGCCACACGAGGAAGCAGAGCCAGTCCACGAGCCACGCCACGATGCGCCGCCAGGCTTCAGGGTTCACGAGGCTGACGGTACCGCGCGCCCGACCTCGAAGTGCGAGGTCAGAGTATTTTCTCGAAGCAGATGCTCGACTCCGGCGGGTAGGGCGGATACGGGTCGATCCGCGTCCAGCCCTCGCGCTCGTACAGCGCCACCGCCTCGGGCTGGCGGGTCCCGGTCTGCAGGCGCAGCGATCCGGTGGCGACCGCCTGTGCGCCGTCCAGGGCGATCCAGGTCACCAGGATCTCCTCAGACGTCGGCACGGTGCTCAGCCCGCCCGGCTCGGCCGGCGCGAACAGCCGGGCGCGCTGCTCCCACAGCTCGGCGTAGCGCGGGGCGAGGTCGGCGGTCATGGCCTCGCGCAGCTCGACGGCGCGCGGGTCGTCCCACGTGGTGGCGACCCAGGTCGGGTCCGAGACGATCACCGACACAGCGGTGCTCCTTCCAGTGGTTCGGCTCAGCACGCCGTCGTTGCCCCACTCGCCCAGCTCCTCGATCAGGTCGGCGAGCTCGCCGGCCGTGCCGACCCAGCCGGAGCGGTCGGCGATACGCCCCAGGCGAGCGAGCCCGTCCCTCGAGCGCGGCGATCCGGCGCTCGACCGCCGCCGTGGTCGGGTTGCCGGTGCGTGTGTAGGCGAACCCCTCCCCGGCGCCGAAATGGCCGCCGGCCTGCTCCCACTCCTCGAACTCGAACCCCGCCGTCAGGTAGACCGGCGTCGCGCGCGGGGTCACCCGGGTCGGCGGCGCGGCTCCGTGCGCACTGCCGTCGCGCCCGGGAACCCCGCGCACCTGCCGGGTGGCGAACCCGGTCATGGCGCGGGGCTCGGCTCGGCCTCGGTCGCGGGCAGCCCGGCTTCCTTCCAGGCGGGGAACCCGCCGTCGACGTGCGAGACGTCGGTGTAGCCGCGCGCGGCGAGCGCCTCGGCGACGGGGCCGGAGCCGTTGACCGAGCCGCACACGATCACGACGGGCGTGTCGAGCTTGATCGCCGGGTTGTCGGACGGCCCGAACAGCGCGTCGAGGTTGTCGCGGTCCGCGAGGGTGGCGCCGGGTATCTCGCCCGACGACGCCCGGCCCGCTGCCGAGCGGACGTCGATCAGCAGGGCGCCGCCGGCGACCTTGGCGCCCGCGGTCTCGGGGGTCTGCAGCTCAGGGGTGGTCATGATGTTCTCCCTCGGGGTTGGTGTGCGGTCTGGATGTGGACGGGGTTCGTCAGGCGCTGAGGAGCCGGCCCGTGGGCAGCGCCCGGGACTCCGTCTCGACGTCGGACAGCCCGAGCGAGCCACGCAGCGTCGTCGCCGACCGCTCGGTGCGGTACAGGCGGGCGCGCTGGAGGGCGGGCACGAGGTGGTCAGTGATCGCGTCGAGGTCCGAGCTGAGCGAGGACGGGCGCAGCAGGAACCCGTCGACGGCGCCGACTCCCGTCCAGTCCGCGACGAGAGTGGCCAGCTCGTGCGGCGTGTCGGCGACGACGAGCCCGCCGCCCATGGACTCCCTGCCCTCGAGCGCCTCGACGAGCTCCAGCCGCGCCCGGGCGCTTGCCCGCTCGGCCGCGAGCACCACGTAGACCTCGGCGAGCACGCGCAGGTCCTCGGGATCGCGCCCGGCCGACAGGGCCGAGTCCCGTACGAGCCGGCGCAGCCGGACCGCGTGCGCGGCGTCGGTCACCGCGATTCGCGCGACGTCGGCCGTGCGCCCGGCCAGCGCGGCACTGGCCTCCGAGCGCACGCGCACGACGACCGGCGGTGGCACCTGGGGCAGCGCGTCGCCGCCGTCGGCCGGGCGGCCGCGGACGGCGAACCGGATGCCGTCGTGGTCGACGCGGAACCGGCCCTCGGCGTCGAGCTGGACCGCCCCTCCCCCGGTGCCGGGCCGGCCGGTCCAGACCTGGGTCACGGACTGGATGCCCAGCTCGACGCGGGCGGCCCACGCCTCGTCGGGCTCGGGGAGCGCCGCCTGCCGGGTGGCCTGCCAGCCGGCCCGGCCGCTGCTCGCGCGGTCGATGCTGCTGAGGGCGACCGCGGCGTGGGCCGCCTCGACGTGCACGGTGTCGACGGCGGCCACGAGGCCGACGCCCGCCGTGACCCGCGCGGCGCGGGCCGCCGCGACGGCGGTGTCAAGCCGGCCGGTCACCTGGCTGCGCCCGGGGTGGAGCAGGAAGCCCTCGTCGAGGCTGACGAAGTCGAGCAGGCCGCGGTCGGCGGTCCGCACCAGGTGGAGGAAGCGCTCGCCGTCGAACGGGCGGGGCGCGACCGGGCCGCGGGCGCGGTGGGCGCCCGGGCGGGCGCCGGCGGAGGTGAGGTCCACGCCGAGCACTACGGGGCGGGACGAGGGGCCGGTGGAGGAGAGGGACGTGGGCTGCGACGGGTATGGCACGGCGGGGCTCCGTTCGAGCTGCGGCTGCGCGACGACGCCCGGAGGGGACCCGGCCGGCGGCGCACCGATGGTGCGCGACGGCGTTCATGGGTCGCCCAAGGGGCGTGGCTGCCGGAGGGCAGGCGAGAGACGTCCGGTCAGGAACGTGAGGGCCGGGTTCGGCCGGGGCTCGGCGCGTGACGCCGAGATGTGGTCCGAGCTGCGGACCGGGCGGGGCCGGTCACCAGGTCGGTGCTGCCACTGTCAGCGACAGGAACAGCGACAACACATGCCCTCGCGCGGGGCAGCACCAGGCCCGCGCGGAGACGTTCCGGGACGGCAGGGACACGTGGACGGCGGGGGCAGCGCTCCGGGTCATCGTCGTTCTCCTCACCTGCTCGCACCATCGGCGAGCGACGCGTGTTGTCATCCGCCGGGCGGCGGTTGACCTGGTCCTCACCCGGGGCACCCACCCGCGCGGGGGGTTGCCGTCCGACCAGCCGGGGCTTTGCGTCGGAGCTCATGACCTGTCGAGGCTTACTACATCTCTCCGATCGGATAAGTGCGGTTGTCTCGATGTCCCAGAAGATACGAATGGAACCCATCGAAGTCAACGATCCTTGGTCAGATCTCATATGCCGGGATCAGGTCTCGCCGATGGCACCCGCGCCCTGGCTATGCCACCCCTCCCCGGGGAGACAACTGGTCGGCGGAGTATGTTGCGCTGAGTAGACAACTTCTACGCAGCGCAACACACCCGGCTCGCGCATTCTTTCTCCGGCCCCCGATGGCGCCTAGCTCACGAGCAGCTCCACCTGGGCGAGGACGCCCCCGTCGCGGAGCTCCAGCCGGAGCGCGGTCAGCGGTGTGGGCTCATCCAGCACGAACGGCCGCAGGTGGCCCGGCCAGGGCCACTCCTCGCCGGACCGCTCGTCTAGCACTCGCCCGTCACCCGCGACCAGGCGCCACGCCGACGGCGGCGTGTGGTCGCCCACCGACGACGTCAGCGTGTAGGCGCGGAGCGTGGCACCTGCCGGAACTTCACCAGAGGGCCGCCACTCGAGCGTCCCGGCCGCCTCGGCCGAGGCCGTCAGGTCGCCGTCCGTCAGGCCGGGCAGAGGTCCGACGGCGCCGTGCCAGCCGCCGTCGGCCCGCCGCCACGGCCGATCGATCGCCGCCCCAGAAGCAGACCCGGCGCCGGCGCCGGCACCAGCTTCCGCCCCGCGCCCGTCGTCGTCCGCCGGAACGCCCCAGCGCGTCGGCGTCCCGGAGAGGGCGAACCGCAGGGCCGCTCCCCCGGTGAGGTCCCCGTGGTCCACCGACGGCACGGTGACCGCCCGGGTCACGCCGGCGCCGTCGGACACGTCGAGCCCCGCCACGTACCAGTGGTCGGCCGCGCCCGGCGCCTCGACCACGAGGTCGCCGTCGGGCCGGTGCACCACCGCCCGCTCGAAGAGCGGCGAGGTGACCGCCCAGCGCGGCGACCCGATCTCCAGCGGGTACAGGCCGAGGGCCGAGAGGACGTACCAGGCCGACATCTCGCCGTTGTCCTCGTCGCCGTGGTAGCCCTGCCCGATCTGATTGCCGGTCCACAGCCGTGCGAGGATCTCGCGCACGGTCTCCTGCGTGCGGTCCGGCCGCCCGGCGAACAGCCACGCGTACGGGATGTGGTGCGACACCTGGTTCGACTGCCCGAGCTGGCCCAGGCGCACGTCGCGCGCCTCGAACATCTCGTGGATCGCGGACCCGTAGGTCCCGGGCTTGTCCGCCCGCTCGGCGGTGGCGAAGAACCGCTCCAGCAGCCGCTCCAGCCCGTCGGGGCCGCCGTGCAGCCGGGCCAGGCCCGCGCCGTCGTGCACCGGGTGGAAGAGGAAGTTCCAGGCGTCGGACTCGGTGTAGTCGCCGCCCCACTCGGCGGGGTCGAACGGCGCCGATCCGAACGAGCCGTCCCGGCTCCGCCCCCGGAAGAACCCCGTCTCCGGGTCGAAGAGGTGCACATACCCGAGCGCGCTCTGCCGCAGGTAGGTGGCGTCGTCGCGCAGCGCGCGGCGGCGGCCCTCCGGAGTGTCCGGGGCGTCCGCGAGCGCCTCGGCCATGCGCGCCAGCCCGGCGTCGTTGATGTAGCCCTCGAGGCTCCAGGACACCGACTCGTCGACGTCGCGCGGCACCCAGCCGTGGGTGAGCGCGAAGTCCTGACCCTTGCGGCCCACGCCGGACCGGGTGGGCAGGGCGGTCGCGTTGCGCAGCCCGGCGTCGTAGGTGGCGAGCGGGTCGGGCAGGGTGACGCCGCGCAGGTACAGGTCGGCGAATGCGACGTCGGACGACGTGCCGGTCATCAGGTCCGCGTAGCCCGGCGACGACCACCGGGCCACCCAGCCGCCCTCCCGGTACTGCTGCACGAATCCGTCCGCGAGCCGCGCCGCGACCTCCGGGTACAGCAGCGCGTAGGCCGGCCAGCAGGTGCGGTAGGTGTCCCAGAACCCGTGGTTGACGAACATCTCACCGGGCACCGCGGGCGCGCCGTCGAGCACGGGCGAGGCGTGCACGGGCCCGCCGTCCGCCCCAACCTCCGTGTAGGAGGACGGGTACAGGTTCAGGCGGTACAGGTTCGAGTAGAGCGTGACCTGCTGCTCCTCGGTGGCGCCCTCGACGTCGAGCACGCCCAGGCGCTCCTCCCACTGCGCCCGGGCGCGGTCGGCCACCTCGTCGAAGGACCCGGCCACCTCCCGCTCCAGGGCGCGCCAGGCGAGGTCCTCGCTGATGTACGACGTCGCCACGCGCACCTCGACCGTGCGGCCCGCCTCCGCGTCAGGTCCAGCGGGGTCAAGCGCCACTGTCGCATAGGTGGCGTGGTCCCGCCCGCGAGCGCGGCCCGTGCGCAGCACCGGCCGGGAGATCCGGCCCACCACGTACATCCGGCTGCGGCCCACCGACAGTCCGCTGCCGTGGTCGCTCCAACCGGTAAGGGTGCCGTCGTCGTGCACCCTGACGGCCACGGGCGGGCTGGCCGCGCCGGTGTCGCTCACGGCGTCGATCAGCAGGTGGCCCGTCGCGGAGCCGGGCGGGAAGGTGAAGCGCAGGACGCCGCCGTGGTCGGACGCCGCGACGGCCACGCGGGCGCCGCCGTCCAGGTCCACGGTGTACAGGTGCGGCCGGGCGGTCTCGTCGTCGTGCGAGAACCCGATGGAGCGGGCAGCCAGGGACGCGTCGGGGACGTCGTCGCCCGGCCGCTCCGGGACCAGGTGGAACGCGAGCTGGTCGCGGTCCCCCATCCAGGGGCTCGGCTCGTGCGAGATGCCGACACCCTGCAGGCGCGGCCGGTTGTCCGGCCCGTTGTGCGCGGCCCACGAGTACAGCCAGCGGTCCGACGACGCGTCCGTCAGCGGCACCCACATCGTGAACCCGTTCGGCACCGCCGCCGCGGGCACCGTGTTCCCGCGTGAGTAGGCACTGGAGGAGTTGGTGCCCCGCCGGGTGTCGACGAGGTCAGTGCGGCCGTTGATCACGCGCTCCGGGCGCGGCCCGACCGTCACGGCGTCGAGCCACACCTCGGTGCGCCCGCCGTCCGGCGGTGCGGTCACGACGGCAGCCGCGCGCACGCGGCGTCCCGGCGCCTGCTCGGCCACCCGGCCCAGGTCCACGCGGACCAGGTTCCAGTGGTCCGGCACCAGGATCCGCGCGTCCCCTTGCCCGACGGGGGTCGCGGGCATGCCGTGCTGGTCCCGCAGCTCGCGCCCGGTCTGCGAGAGCCACGTCCCGTCGTCGAGCAGCAGGTCGACAGCCACGTAGGTGGAGCGGTAGGAGAGCTCCGCGTCCAGCACCGGCAGCAGGGTGTAGCGCAGCTCGGTGCCGGCCTCGACCGGCACGTCCAGCCCGTCGAGGACCACGGTGCGGCCCCCGCCGTCGTGCCGCACGAGGTCCGCGTGCTCGCCGGTCAGCCCGACGCCGGGCCGGCCGGCCGGGACGTGCGCCGGCCCCGTCACGCGCCACCCCCGGGGACCGAGCCCGTACTGCCGCGCACGGTCAGCTCGGGCGTGGGCGCGCCCACGACGTCGGGCACGGGCTCCCCGCGCACCAGCGACAGCGTCGTCGCCGCCACGAGCTCGCCGAGCTCGAACGTGTCCCGGGTCATCGCGGTGAGCGGCGGGTGCGCGAGGCGCACGAGCTCGGAGTCGTCGAAGGAGGCGACCGAGACGTCGCCCGGCACGCTGAGCCCGGCCTCGGCCAGGACGGTGACGCCCGCGAGCGCGGCGACGTCGGAGTCGTACACGATGGCAGTGGGCCTTTCGTCGCGGGCCAGGAGGGCCCGGGTGGCTGCCGCGGCCTCGTCCTGCGAGAAGTCCGTCGGCACGGTGGTGATGTTCAGGCCGAGCCGGGACCCGGCGTCGTGCAAGGCGGCGACCCTGCGCGCGGAGTGCACGTAGGCGGGGATGCCGCCCACATGGCCGACCTGCACGTGCCCCAGCGTAGCCAGGTGCTCGGCGAGGGAGGTCATGGCTGCGTGGTCGTCGGCAAACACGGCCGGCACGGGTCCGGGCGCGCCGTCGCCGCCGACCAGCACGGCGGGCAGCCCCATCCGCACCAGCTCCTCGGGGCGCGGGTCGTCCTGCTCGAGGTCGAGCACGACGACGCCGTCGGTGCGCCGCTCGGCCGCCCAGCGCCGGTAGACGTCGAGCTCGGCGGAGATGTCCTCCACGACCAGCAGCTGGAGGGCCACGAGATCGGTCGACAGCCGCGCCTGCAGCCCCGAGACCAGCTGGGCGAAGAACGGCTCGACGCCGAGCGTCCGCGCCGGGCGTGCGACGACCAGCCCGACCGTGTCGGCCCGCCGTCCGCCGAGGGCCCGGGCGGCGACGTTCGGCCGCCACCCCAGCTCGGCAACGGCGGCCAGGATGCGGGTCCTGGTCTGCTCGCTGATGCCGGGGCGGTCGTTCAGCGCGAACGACACCGCCGTCGGGGAGACGCCGGCGTGTGCGGCGATGTCGGCGATGGTGGGCCGGCGGCCCGGGCGCTCGGAAGCCTGGGTCACCCCTTGATCGCCCCCTCGTCGACGCCGCGGAAGAAGTACCGCTGCAGCGCCGCGAAGAACACCACGATGGGGATGAACGCGATCATGGTGCCCGCGGCCACGACGCGCGGGTTGTTCGTGAACGTCCCGGACAGGTACTCCAGGCCCACCGTGAGCGTGAACTTGTCGGGTGTGGTCAGGACGATGAGCGGCCACAGGAAGTCGTCCCACGCGCCGATGAACGAGAAGATCGCGATGACCGCGAGCATGCCCAGCACGTTGGGCAGGCCGACGTGCAGCAGCCGCTGCCAGGCGTTCGCCCCGTCCACGATCGCGGCCTCGTCCAGCTCCTTCGGGATCGCCGCGAACGCCGTGCGCATCAGCAGCACGTTGAGCATGCCGATCGCGCCCGGCAGGGCGACGCCGACCAGGGTGTCGGCGAGCCCGAGCTGCCGGATCGTCAGGTACTGCGCCACTATCGTGGCCTCGCCCGGCAGGAGCATCGTCAGCAGGATCGCCCCCATCACGAGCCTGACGCCGCGGAACCTCAGCCGCGCCAGGGCGTACCCGGCCATGGTGGCGCCGACGATGTTGCCGAGCACCACGATCCCGGCCACCACTATCGAGTTCCCGGCGAACCCCAGGATCGGGACCGTCTCGAACGCCTTCACGTAGTTGTCGAACGTGGGGCTGCTCGGCAGGAAGCTCGGGTTGGCGGTGTAGATGTCCTCGCCGGCGCCCTTGAGCGAGGTGGACAGCTGCCACAGGAACGGGCCGAGCGTGATGAACAGCACCACGACCAGCAGCGCGTACCGCAGCACCACCTCGCGGGTCGACGGCGTCGCGAACCCTCGCGCACCCGTGCGCGACGTTACGGTGCGCGGCGTGGCCTCGGGTGACGTGACGGTCCCCGATGTGACCCCCATCAGTCCCTCCCCCGGTTGATCCGCGCGATCACCAGCAACGGTCCGAGCGTGATGACGAACAGCAGCAGAGAGAGCGCCGACGCATACCCCAGGTTGCCGCTGAACCC
Source organism: uncultured Actinomycetota bacterium (assembly GCA_963850545.1). Taxonomy (GTDB): domain Bacteria; phylum Actinomycetota; class Actinomycetes; order Actinomycetales; family Cellulomonadaceae; genus Promicromonospora. The sequence continues at coordinate 1,863,401 of CAWKLP010000001.1, forward strand.
ACGCGCGTACATCTGGATCAGCATGACCACCGAGACGTCGGCCCCGCCGACACCGCCCGTGCCGTTGGTCAGGATGTAGAGCTCGGCGAACACGCGCAGCGCGGAGACGGTGATCATCACCGACACCAGCAGCATGGTGTTGCGCACGCCCGGGATCGTGATGGACCAGAACCGGCGCAGCGCCCCCGCCCCGTCGACGGCGGCGGCCTCGTGCAGTTCGCGCGGCACACCGCCCAGCGCCGAAAGGTAGATCACCATGTAGTAGCCGAGGCCCTTCCAGACGGTCAGGCTGATCGCGCTGAACAGGACGAGCCAGCGGTCCGTGAGGAACGGAACCGCTTCGGTGATGAACCCGAGCCGCAGCGCCATCGCGTTGATGATGCCGCGGTCGTCGAGCAGCCAGCCCCAGATGAGGGCGACCACCACTGCCGAGGCCACCACCGGCGTGTAGAACGCGGTGCGGAAGAACGCGATGCCCGGCAGCTTCTTCTCCACGAGCACCGCCAGCCCCAGCGGCACGAGCAGCAGGAACGGCACGCACACGAGCATGTAGACGATCGAGTTGACCAGCGCCGTGGCGAGCTGGGCGTCGCTGAGCATGCGCTCGAAGTTCGCGAACCCGACGAGCTCACCGCCCGAGAGCACCCGCACGTTCGTGAACGCCAGGAAGAACGCGTTCGCCGTCGGCCACAGGTTGAACGCGAGCAGGAACAGCACCGCCGGCGCCACGAGCAGCCACGGCGTGAACCAGGCGTGAGTCCGCACGGCATGGGTCCGGACGGCGGGCGTGCGCGGCGCGGGTCGCGGGGCCCGGACCGGACGGGTCCGGACCCCGCGCACCGTCGTCACTGGTCGGCGAGCAGCTTGTTGCACTCTTCGACCGCCGCGTCGAGGGCCTCCTGCGAGGTCTTGTCGCCGGCGATCGCCGCCGCGAACTGCTGGTTGATGATGGTGGTCATCGCCTCGTTGACCTCCACCGGCTGCAGCACCTGCGCAGTGGTGAGGTTGCTGAACGCGATCGCCTTGGCGTCACCCTGCGGCGTGCCGTCGCTCTCGGCGAGCTCGGGGTTCTCCTGCGACGCCGTCGTGGACGGGAAGACGCCGGGCACCTCGGTCGAGAACGCCTCCTGGTTGGCGGCGTTCGTCACGAACTGGGCCAGCGCGACCGCCGTCGGCAGGTTCGCGGACTGGTTCGAGACCGACAGGCCCTGCACGTACAGCGGGGTGGCGCCCATGTACGGCGACGAGGTGATCTTGCCGTCCAGCGACGGGTTGTTCTCCAGGACGCTGTTGATGAAGTTGCCGCCGCCCGTCGACCAAGCCACCTTGCCCTCGGTGAACAGCTGGCTGTTCCCGAGGTAGGCGTCGGTGAGCACGTCGTCAGGCATGAGACCGTCGGCGTACGCGTCCCGGTACACGTCGAGCAGCTCCGCCGCCTCGGGCGTGTTGAACGTGAGCTCGGTGCCGTCGTCGGACAGCACCGGCAGGCCCGCGGCCGCGAAGTCGCCCAGGCCGGGCTTGCGGCTCATGAGGTACTCGCCGGTCTGGTCCTTCATGGTCCGCGCCTGCGCGACGAGCTCGTCGAGGGTGGTGGGCGGCGCCGCCGGGTCTAGCCCCGCCTTCTCGAACATCTCGGTGTTCCAGTAGTTCAGGTCCGTGGTCAGGTACCACGGGAGGCCGAACGTGCCCTCGACGCCCGCGTACTGGTACGCCTCCAGCGCGCCGGGCACGTAGGTGTCCTCGGCCGTGTCGTCCACTTCTCTGACGTCGGTGAGCAGGCCCTCGCGCGCCAGCGAGAGCGCGAAGTCCGGCGGGAGGTTGGTCACGTCGGGCAGCTCGCCCGCCGCGGCCTGCGAGAGGACCTTCTCCGAGTAGCCGTCGCCCGGCTGGTCCAGCCAGGTCACCTCGGTGCCCGGGTACTGCTCCTCGAAGTCGGCGATGACGCCCTCGACGTACTCGGTGAAGTTGGGCTTGAGCGCCCAGGTCTGCAGCGTGACCTCACCGGTCACCTCGCCCGAGGCGTCCGCCCCGGTATCGGTCTCTGCGCCGCCCGCACCATTGAGGGCACAGCCGCCCATGGCGGCCAGCACGGTCAGGGCGGCTCCTGCGGCCCCGATCCTCCGGATCTTCATGACAGTTCCTTCCAGCAGATGCATCGTCGCGTCCTGGGGTGAATGCCGTGTGCTTCGTGCCTCGACGCCGACTAAAGCGCTTTAGCACCGACAGCGTGCCGCGTGGTCATGGTGGTGTCAAGGGCAGCGCCAAGGCGCTCTGACCACACACCGTCGATTGGCTGCACATCGCCAGGTAGCGATTGGGTTAATCCCAATCGGGGCGTATGGTTGCCGCATGGACACCACAATCGGCAGCCGGGTCCGCGCCATCCTCAAGGAACGCGACCTCACCCAGAAGGAGGTCGCCAACAAGATCGGCATGCCTGCCGACGCGCTCTCGCGCGCGCTCAACGGCGTCCGCGGATTCGGCTCGCTCGAGATCGTCCAGCTGGCTGACGAGCTCGGCGTCGAGGTGTACTGGCTGATCACAGGCAAGGAAGACCCCAGCAGGCTGCGGGTGGCGGCTCGCCACGCCTACGACCATGGGACAAGCACCTACAGCAATAGATCGGCGAACGACGACGCGGGAGTCCTGCGGGACATCCGAACGGCCTACCAGCAGGCCTCTCCGGACGAGCCCCTTCCGGCCTCCCGCCTACCGGCTGATCCTGGCGAGCTGCGCCGGGCCTTGGCCGGCCCTGACGGCATCCGTCGCTTTGCTGACGTCGTCGAGGCGCACTTCGAGGTCGACGTCGTGCGGGTCCGCGAGATCGGTACCGACTATGCGATGTCCATCGGCGGACGCGCGGTGGTCGTGCTACGCGAGACGGCCAACTGGTTCTACGAGAACTGGTCCCTCGCCCATGAGCTGGGCCACCTGGTGGACGGCGACAGTACTGCCACCGAGAGCGCGGCGGCCGAGCGGGCCGCCAACCGGTTCGCAGCGGAAGTGCTGCTGCCCGCAACGGAAATGGGACGGCTGCAGGACGTCACGGAAGCGACCGAACTCGGATCGCTGCTGTGGGACTGGGGCGTATCGACTGCCGCGGTACGTGTCCGCGCCGAAGCACTCGGCCTCGAGTTCAGTCCAAGAGTTCACCGCTGGCTCGAGACACCAACAGTGCAGTTCCTGCGCGACACCGCGATGCCCGACCGATGGGCCGAGATAGCGGAGCGCCGACGTGAGGCAACGGCCCGACGCTTTCCGGCGTCCATCTGCGACGCGCACGAGCGCGGCGTCACCGAGGGACGACTCGGAGCGGCCACGCTCGCGTGGATGCTCGGTGTGGACGAGGACGCCGTTGAGGTGTCGGGGCCCGACACCCAGCGCCTGAGTGTCCATCAGCTTGCGGCCGCACTCGGGACATCGCCCGCATGACCGCATTCGTCTTCCCGGACACCACCGTTCTGATCAACTTCGCGCTCGTCAATCGCATGGATCTGCTGAGCAAGCTCCTGCAGGATCGCGGCCGGTGGTGCCTCACCGTGAGCCAGGAGTGCGAGGCTGCCTCGCAGGTCGAGGGTCGGCTGGAGCTCCTCCTCGCCAAAGAGCTACTCGGTGTGCCCTGGGAGCCTCAGACCGAGGAAGAGCACATCGACATTCACGATCTGCGCGACCTCATGGCTCGGCCCGGCGACAGCCCCCGAGCGCACCTCGGCGAGGCAGAGACCATTGTGCTGATGGAGGCTCGTGCAGTCGGAGCAGTGTTCGTCACCGACGACGCCGATGCCGCACGACAAGCCCGGTACCGGGGCCTGATCGTGGTCGATACATGGGATCTCGTCAGGCTGGCTGTCCGACAGGCGATGGTGGACATCGACACAGCGTTCGGATACGCGCTGAGCCTGCACGACTTGTCCCGCGCCGTTCCGCAGGAACTCCGGGAGAGCCGCGAGACCTTCGAGAAGTGGTGCCAGGAAGGGACATGACGCTCCGGCGAAAGACCGTGGCGCGATCAATCCGATTTTGCGGATCTCACGCCACGGCCTTTCCGTGATCAGGCCAGCACGAACCGCAGCGTGCGGACCTCGAACGGGCTCAGCTCGATCGTGACGCCGCCGTCCGCCGTCACGTCGACCGCGCCGCCGTCGACGTCGTCCTCGATCAGGCTCACGGTCCGGGCGCCGGCCACCGCCGCCGCCACCGTGACGGTGCCCGACGCGCGGCGCCCCAGCGCCTCGTACACCCGCACCACGAGGTCACCCGACCGGTCGTCCGCGAGCTTGACCGCCGACAGCGTGACGCCGCCGGCCACACTGACCAGCGGCTCGACGGCGTTCGCCCCGCGCAGCTCGCGCGGACGGGCGCCGAACGTCGCCCCGGCCTCGGTCGCCGCGGCGGTGTCCGCGCCGATCACCAGGCCGTACCGGTGCGTCTGGATCCCCTGGTCGGTCTCCGGGTCGGGGAACCGCGGGGCCCGCAGCAGCGACAGGCGCACGGTCGTGGTCACCTCGGGCGCGCCCGGCGCCGGCGCCACGCCGTCGTCGGACACCTCGCGTGTCACGTCGTAGGCGTACGACGAGTCGTTGACGAGGCCGACGCCGAAGCCCTGCTCCTCCGCGAGCAGCCACTTGTGCATGGACACCTCGAACTTGGCGGCCTCCCAGCTCGTGTTGGTGTGGGTGACCCGCTTGTGGAAGCCGAACTGCGTCTCGGCGGCGACGTGCTCGGCGCGCACGTCGAGCGGGAACGCGACCTTGAGGAACTTCTCGGCCTCGTGCCAGTCGGTCTGCATGGCGACCTCGAGGGTCCGGCTGCCCGGCGCAAGGGTGATCGCCTGGTCCACGCTGGAGGCCGAGAACTGCCGGTGCACGGTGACCACGGCCACGCCGCCGTCCACGGTTGCGGTGACCTTCTCGGCCTCGCGCAGGTCCGTCACGGAGTTGCGGTAGAACCGGTCCACGTCCCAGGCGTCCCACTTGTTCGGGAAGTCCTGGTGCAGCTGCAGCACGTTCGCCGCGCGCCCGGGCGCGACGGCGTCGCGGCCGGTGGCCAGGTCGATCGCGGACGTCACCTGGCCCGCGGCGTCCAGGGTGACCCGGACGAGGTCGTTGGCCAGGACGAAGCCGCCGTCGGGCTGCTCGGTCAGGGTGCTCGACGCCGCCGTCGGACCCGCGGCCGGGGCCACACCCAGCGCGGGCACCCCCGCCTGGGCGAACACGGCGGGGTTGGCCCGCAGGGCCGTGTCGCCCTCGCCGACCAGGGTTCGCAGGGAGCGCTCGATGATCTCCTGCGCGCCCGCGGTGATCGCCGCGTGCTGGGCCACGGCCTCGCGATGCACCCAGGCGATGGACGTGCCGGGCAGGATGTCGTGGAACTGCAGCAGCAGGACCTGCTGCCACAGGGCGTCGAGCTCGTCGTACGGGTAGTCCGCCCCGGTCCGGGCCGACGCCGTGGCGGCCCATGCCTCCGCCTCGACCAGGAGCTGCTCGTTGCGGCGGTTGCCCTGCTTGGTCTTGTGCTGCGAGGTCAGGGTGGCCCGGTGCAGCTCCAGGTAGAGCTCACCCACCCAGACAGCGCTGTCACCCGTGCCGGCCGCGGTCAGCTCCTCGCGAGCGCGCTCGAAGAACGCGTCCGGGTGCTCCCAGCGGACCTTCGCGCTGCCCTCGAGATCGGCCAGGCGGCGGGCCTTGCCGGTCATCTCGCGGGTGGTGCCGCCGCCGCCGTCGCCCCACCCGACGGGCGCGATCGAGCCCGTGGCGCGGCGCGACTCGCGGAACTGGCGGGTCGCCTTGGCGACCTCCTCGCCCGAGAGCTGCGAGTTGTAGGTGTCCATGGGCGGGAAGTGCGTCAGCACGCGCGAGCCGTCGATGCCCTCCCACCAGAACGTATGGTGCGGGAACACGTTGACCTGGTTCCAGGAGATCTTCTGCGTGAAGAACCAGTCGAACCCGGCGCGGCGCACCAGCTGCGGCAGGGCCGGCGAGTAGCCGAACGAGTCCGGCAGCCACACGCCGTGCGACCGCAGGCCGAACTCCCGCTCGAAGAACCGCTGCCCCTGCGAGAACTGGCGCGCGAGCGCCTCGCCCGAGGGCATCACGGTGTCGGACTCGACCCACATGCCGCCCAGCGGCAGGAAGCGCCCGGACGCCACGGCGTCCTTGATCCGGGCCCACACCTCGGGCCGGTGCTCCTTGACCCACGCGTACTGCTGCGCGGACGACATGCCGTACACGAAGTCGTCGGTGCGGTCGATGAGGTCCGCCATGGACGACGTCGTGCGCGCGACCTTGCGGATCGTCTCCCGCACGGGCCACAGCCACGCGGAGTCGATGTGCGCGTGCCCGACGGCGGAGATCTCGTGGGCGCTCGGCTCCGCCGGGCTGGCGAGCACGTCCGCGAGCGCCGCCCGGGCGGCCGCGGCGGTCTCGGGGATGCGCTGCAGGTCGAGCACGTCGAGGGCGTCGTCGAGCGCCTGGAGCACCCGCATCCGGCGCGGGCCGGTGGGCAGCTCGGCCTGCAGCTCGAGCAGCACCTCGATGTCGAGCGCGAGGTCGTGCACCTCGGTCTCGAAGATCGCGAGGTCCATGCGCCGGGTCGTGTACAGCGGGCGCGGGGACGAGGTGACGGTGTCGCCCTCCTGGGTCACGAGGAAGGGGTGGTAGTCGAGCAGCACGGGGTTCGACGCCGCCTCCAGGAGCAGCTCGACCCGCTCGCCGCCGGTCGCGGCGTCGGACACCGGGACGTGCTGGTTGCGGGGGTTGACCGACTTCACCGGGCTGCCGTCCGGCCGGTACACCAGCGCCTCGCACTGGAAGCCGGGCATGTTCTTGTCGAAGCCCAGGTCCACCACTGCTTCGACGGTCCGCCCGGCCCACTCGGCGGGCACCGCGCCCGTCAGCCGGAACCAGGTGGTGCCCCAGGCGGGGCCCCACGGTGTGCCCACCTCGTAGGGTTCCATCGCGAGGGTCAGGCCCTCCTGAGGGGGGATCGGCTCCCCCGGCAGGACGTGCCACTCGACGTCGAGCGGTACGGACGTCCCGTGGACCGCCGGCCAGATGCGCTCGGTCAGCACCCGTGTCGCGCGCCCGGTGGTCAGTGTGATGTCGTCGTGCATCGAAAGGGCCTCCCCTGTGTCACCGTTGAACGCACGCAGGCTAACCCAGACCCGATGTTCACCCGCACCCCTGCCGGGATGGAAAGATGGTCTCCATGAGCACCACCGACGAGACCCCCACCGGCATCGAGGCTCCGGTAGGCGCTGACCAGGCCACACGCGATATCGCCGAGGTCGCGGCCGTCGAGGTCATCACGACCGCCGCCGTCCACCTGATGAGCGCCGCCGCCGTGAAGTGCGGCCTTGCCGAAGGCCCCGACGCCGAGGAGCACAAGGACCTCGACGAGGCCCGCAAGCTGATCACGGCGCTGGCCGCGCTGGTGGTCGCGAGCGCTCCCGACATCGGCAACCAGCACGCCCGCTCGCTGCGCGACGGCCTGCGCAGCCTCCAGCTCGCGTTCCGGGAGGCGTCGGTGATCCCCGACGAGCCCGGCGAGGGGCCGGGCGAGAAGTACACGGGCTCCGTCGTCTGATGACTGAGGCTCCCGTCGTGGCGGCACCCGGTCCTGCGCGGGCACCGGGGCCGCGTCGTGGTTCACGCGTGCTCGCCCTCGTCCTGGTGGCGACGATCGCCGTCGGCGCATACCTGTGGCTCACCACCGTTCGCTGGCAGCACACCTCCGCCGAGTGGGAGGAGAAGGCGCACGGGTACGCCGACGAGGTGGCCTCGCTGCGGATGCAGCTCGACGGCGCCAACTCGGAGCTGCAGGCCGCCCGGGACCAGCTGTCCGCGGCGACCGCGCGCATCACCGACCTCGCGAACGAGAAGGCCCAGCTGGGTGACGAGAACGTCGCGTCGGAGCAGATCCTCAACTACCAGACGCAGGTCAGCGCGGCCGCGGCCACCGTAGCCTCCGCGCTCGGGCAGTGCGTCTCGGGCCAGGAGCAGCTCGTCGGCTACCTCAAGGACGCCGACCAGTACGAGCCCGCGGACCTGAGCCGCTACGAGCGGGAGGTCAACGCGCTGTGCGCCGACGCCGAGGACGCCAACGAGGCGCTGCAGAAGGAGCTGCGCCCGTGAGGTGGACGGCCCGTTCGCTTACGCGCCGGGCCCTCGTCGCCGGAGTGCTCGTCCTGACCGGGTCGCTGGGCGGCTGCGGCGTGCTGCCGCCCCTGCCGGAGCCGGTGCCGAGCGACATCGTGCCGTCCGCTCCGGCGGACCTGTCCCCCGCGGCCGGCGGCGACGCCCTGAGCCCCGACGGGTTCGACGCCGTGGAGCGCATGGCGGTCCGCATCCGCAACGTGGGCTGCGAGGAGCTCTCGACGGGCTCCGGCTTCGCCGTCGACGAGCACACGCTGATCACGAACAAGCACGTCGTGGCGGAGTCGAAGGACCTCGAGGTCAGCACCTACGACGGGCACGACATCACCGTCGGCACCACCGCGACGGCGGGCCTCGCGGACCTCGCCGTGGTCCGCACCACCGATCCCCTGCCGTCGTTCCCGGAGCTGGCCAAGGCCGACCCGGAGGCAGGCGATCCCGTCACCGTGGTGGGCTACCCCGCGGGCGGGGAGCTCACCGTGACGCAGGGCGAGGTCATCAGCACCACGCGCGACCCCCTGAACGCGAACCTCGGCGAAGTGCTGCTCACGGACGCTCCCGTCGAGCCCGGCTCCTCCGGGTCGGCGGCGCTGGACGCCAAGGGGCGGGTGATCGGCGTCGTCTACGCCAAGACCGCCGACGACAACAGCCTGCTCGTGCCCCTGTCGACGCTCCAGGACGTGCTGGCCGACGACACGGCGTTCACGCCTGCGAAGGGCTGCTAGGTCTCCGGTTCAGCTGACCATGCTCCTGCTGCCAGGCCGGACACAGACCCGTGAATGACCTGGCCGTGTGCGTGCGCGTGAGCGCGTCGGGCGGAGTCCGACACGTTGGGGTGGTGGGTGCGGGTTCAGGCGACGGTGTCGAGGTGGACGGTGTGGCCGAGGTTCTCGAGCTGGCGCACGAGACGGCGGGTGTGGGCTTCGGTGTCGCGGCGGGTGAGCCAGTCGGCACCGAGGTCCTGGTAGGGCTCGTCACGGTGAGCATGTGGAACGCGGCGACCAGGATGGAGTGCGCGACGGCGATCTGGGCGCGTCCTGGGCCGCGGCGGCGGGAGAGGCGGTCGTAGCGGGCAGGCGAGGAAGTTCTTGCCGCGCATGCGGGAGACGGATCCGGCGGCTTCGACCAGGGCGGAGGTGAGCCACTTGTTCCCATGCCGTTTACCGGCAGGGGAGCGTTTGCCGGCGGACTCGTAGATCGCCGGCGCCAGGCCGGCCCAGGCGCACAGGTGCGCGGCGGAGGGGAAGCGGGTCATGTCGGCACCGGTCTCGGCGATGATGACCTGCGCGGTCTTGGGTCCCGACTCCCGGGATGGTCTGCAACTGTTCGATCTGGTGGGCCCAGGGCTGGCAGGCGGCCGTGATGGTGGCGTCCAGGTCGCGCAGGGCGTGCTCGACCAGGTCGAGGCGGTCCAGGATCGCTGCGGCCAGGGTGGCGTGATGGACGTCGAAGTGCCCTTCCAAGGCCATGGTCAGGTCCGGGATCTTCGCGCGCATCTTCCCGTGGGCCAGGTCGGCCAGCAACGCGGGGTCTCGTTCGCCGTCGATCATCGCGCGCAGCATCGCCCGTGCGGAGACGGTCGTGAGCGAGGACGCGACCGCGGAGAGCTTGATCGAGGCATCCTCCAGCATCGTCTCCAGACGGATGGCCTCGCGGGTGCGGTCACCCATGAGCTGGATGCGATACCGGGTCAGCATCCGTAGTTGCCGGACGGGCTCGGGCGGCACGAACGAGGGGGCCAGCAGGCCGTGTTCGAGCAGTTGCGCGATCCATTCCGCGTCGCGCACGTCGGTCTTGCGGCCGGGCACGGCTTTCATGTGGGCGGCGTTGAGCAGCCAGACGGTCATGACGTCTTCGAGGCAGTAGAACGGTGGTTTCCAGTAGGTCGAGGTCGACTCGATCGCCGCGATCGTCACACCGGCCTCGACCAGCCAGTCCCGCATGACCCGCAACGATCCTGTCGTGGTCCTGAAGGTGCGTGTCTCGGAGTGCCGTCGGCCCTGCTTGCTGCTCGGGGTGCGAACGCAGACGGTGACCGATGCCTTGCCGACGTCCAGGCCGGCGACCTTGTCGTAGAGGACTTCCATGTCCGGCTCCTTCCGCTGCCGGGGCCGCGACCATCGCGGCCGAGAGGCGGCCCGGAAGGTCCTCTGCCAGGACACAGACCCGCGTGCTCATGGCAACAATCCACCGGCTCCCGAGAACCTCGCGCCATACACCTCTACGGGCTGACCCGCACCAGTGTGTCCCGACGTCGCCGAGCCGCACCACGATTCTCAGCACCCACCGCGGCGGCCGCCAGGCCGCAACCGATTACACTTCTGGCAGCAGGAGCATGGTCATTTCTTTGCAGTTCAGGAGTTAGCGGGCCGCGCCGATTCGTAGCTCCAGGGAGTCCACTCGCGCCGAGATGACCTCCGACGCCGCCAGGCGGGCGTTGACCTGACCCAGCACCGCGTCCAACCCGGCCCGGTCCAGGCCCGGGTCCAGGGCGAGCACCACCGCGACCTCCGCCTTACGGCCCGGCTCGGCGTGCGCCCGGACGACGTGCTGCACGGGGGCGGCGGCGACCGCCACCTCGGACGCGACCTCCGGGTCCACGGCCAGCCCGTCCTCGTGCGGCACCAGGGCCGGCCGCCAGGGTTTCCCCTGCGCCAGCGCCCACACTGCCGGACGCGGGACCAGCGCCGTCGAGGGCCCTGCGGGGTCGACGACGATCAGCGCCCAGTTCTCGTTCACCGCCGACAGGGCGGCACGCGTCGCCTCGACCGGCACCGGCCGCGCGTCGGCCCGCCAGGCCTGCATCGCGGCCACGGAGGTGAAGACGGGCAGCGCCCGGCGGCCGTCCGGAGCTTCCAGCGCCACGACGCCCGAGGACGCCTCCTTGTCGACGGCCAGCCCCTCCGGGTTCTGCTCGACGGCGGCGGCCTCGGCCAGGACCGGCACCAGCACCCGGGTCTCGGCCAGCCGTGCGACGACGTCGCGCAGCGGGACCGTCCCGGTCGTGTAGCCCGAGAGCAGCCGCGTCAGCTCGGCATCGGCCGAGCCGTCGTCGCCCGCGAACTGGCTGGACGGCTGGATCGACTTCACTTGGCGGCCTCGTCGCCCGCGTGTCCTGCGGCCTCGTCGCCGGGGCGGCCTGCGACGTCGAGCGCCTCGGGGAGCGTGAACGCGCCCGCGTACAGCGCCTTGCCGACCACGGCGCCCTCGATGGTGCCCAGCGCACGCAGGGCACGCAGGTCGTCGAGCGAGGAGATGCCGCCCGAGGCGACGACGTGCGCGGGGGTGCGCGCGGCGACGTCGGACAGCAGGTTGACGTTGGGGCCGCGCAGCGTGCCGTCCTTGGTGACGTCCGTGACCACGTAGCGGGCGCAGCCCGCGTCGTCGAGGCGCCCGAGGACCTCCCAGAGGTCTCCGCCCTCCTTGGTCCAGCCGCGCGCGGCGAGCGTGGTGCCGCGCACGTCGAGCCCGACGGCGACACGGTCGCCGTGCTGGGCGATGACCTTGGCCGTCCAGGCCGGGTCCTCCAGGGCAGCGGTGCCGAGGTTCACGCGCCGCGCGCCGGTGGCGAGCGCACGTTCCAGCGACTCGTCGTCGCGGATGCCGCCCGACAGCTCGACCTGCACGTCCAGCTCACCCACCACGCGCGCGAGCAGGTCCGCGTTGGAACCGCGCCCGAAGGCCGCGTCCAGGTCCACGAGGTGGACCCACTCGGCGCCGCCGGACTGCCAGTCCAGGGCCGCCGTCAGCGGGTCGCCGTACGAGGTCTCCGAGCCGGCCTCCCCCTGGACGAGGCGGACGGCCTGGCCGTCGGCCACGTCGACTGCGGGCAGGAGCACGAGGCGTTCGGTCATGTCTCTCCAAGCTTGAGTATCTGTCTGCGTTGAGTGTTGGCTATTTGTTGGCTCGAACCTCGTCGAGCCAACAAATAGCCCGCACTCAACGGTGGTACGGGTGGGGTTAGCCGAGCGAGCGGACCCAGTTCTCCAGGAGCTGGGCGCCCGCGTCGCCCGACTTTTCCGGGTGGAACTGGGTCGCCGCCAGGGGGCCGTCCTCGACGGCCGCGACGAAGCGGCCGCCGTGGTCGGCCCAGGTGACCTTCGGGGGCATGAAGACTCCAACCGCGTTCTCGTCGTGCCCCTTGGTGAACGTCTGAGCGGCGTACGAGTGCACGAAGTAGAACCGCTCGCCGGCGATCCCCTTGAAGAGGACCGAGTCCTCGGGCGCCTCGACCGGTGACCAGCCCATGTGCGGCACGACGGAGGCGTGCAGCCGCTCGACGACGCCGGGCCACTCGCCGATGCCGTCGGTGCGCTCGCCGTGCTCCACCCCGGCGTCGAACATGACCTGCATGCCCACGCAGATGCCGAGGACCGGCCGGTTGCCGGCCAGCCGCCGGCCTACTACCTCGTGCCCGCGCACCGCCGTGAGCCCGGCCATGCACGCGGCGAACGCGCCGACGCCGGGCACCACGAGGCCGTCCGCGTCCTGCGCGACGGCCCGCTCGGCGGTCAGCGTCACGTCCGCGCCCACCCGCTCGAGCGAGCGGACGGCGGACCGGACGTTACCGAAGCCGTAGTCGAGGACGACGACACGTGCGCCCACGCTCAGGCCCCGTCCTTGCTGTCCTGGCCGGGCTCGCCCTTGCCCATGCTCCTGCGGGCCTTGCGCGCCGCGGAGGTCAGCATCCGCACCGCCTTGAACTTGCTGATCGAGGTCGAGCCGACCACGCCGACGGCGTCCGCCACCGCCGTGGCGCCGGTCAGGAGGTCGACGACGGACTCGGGCGCGCCGCCCAGCACGAGGCCGGGGGCGAGCTCGTCGCCGCGGACGCCGTCGGCGAACCGGACCGCCGTCATCTGCTCGCCCGTCCTGGTGATCAGGACGAGCGGGACGCCCCGCACGAGCTGGGAGATCGCCGCCGCGGCCCGCTCTGGCGCGTCGCCCGAGCGGTCCCGCAGGACGCCGACGGCGCCGACCGAGGTGGGCACCGCGTCCAGGTCGAGCTGCGCCAGCGAGCTGGCCGCCGCGAGCGGCTCCGCGCCCGCGATCTGCGTGATGAGCGCGGCGAACTCGGGCTCGCCGCTGCCGGTGAGCGAGGACAGGTCGTCCGGGATCTCGAGGTTGTCGAAGTCGAAGTCGGGCAGGTCGTCGCCTGCCGGCGTGTCGCTGTTGAACCCGTCGTTGTCGGGCCTGGGGCTGTCGGACATGGCTGCTAGAGCGCACCCTTCGTGGACGGGATGCCCTCGACCCGCGGGTCGACGGCGACGGCGGCGCGTAGCGCACGCGCCAGCGCCTTGAACTGAGCTTCGACGATGTGGTGGGGGTCGCGGCCCGAGAGCACCCGCACGTGCAGGCAGATGCCCGCGTGGTGCGCTATCGACTCCAGCACGTGCCGCGTCAGCGACCCCGTGAAGTGGCCGCCGATGAGGTGGTACTCCTGGCCCGCGGGCTCGCCCTCGTGCACCAGGTACGGCCGTCCCGACACGTCGACCACGGCCTGGGCGAGCGCCTCGTCGAGCGGCACGAGCGCATCGCCGAACCGGGAGATGCCGGCCTTGTCGCCGAGCGCCCGGCGCAGCGCCTCACCGATGCTGATGGCGACGTCCTCCACCGTGTGGTGGACGTCGATGTGGGTGTCGCCGGTCGCCTGCACGGTGAGGTCGATCAGCGAGTGCTTGCCGAGCGCGGTGAGCATGTGGTCGTAGAACGGCACACCCGTGCTGATCTCGGTACGCCCGGTGCCGTCGAGGTCGAGCTCGACCAGCACCTTCGACTCGGAGGTGGCGCGCTCCACGCGTGCTGTCCTGCTCATGCCTGTTCCTCCAGGACCTCGGTGAGTGCCGCACGGAAGGCGGCCATCTCGGCGGACGTGCCGATCGACACCCGCAGCCAGCCGTCGGGACCGGTCTCGCGGATCAGGACCCCGCGATCGAGCAGCCCCTGCCAGACGGCGTGCCGGTCGCTGAACGTACCGAACAGCACGAAGTTGGCATCGCTTTCCGCGACGTCGAACGGGAGGCCGTCCGGGAGCCGCTGCTCGCGCAGCCAGGTCACCGTCGCGTCGCGCTCGTGGCGCAGTGTCGCGACCTGCGCCATGAGCGACTCGCGGTGGCGCAGCGCTGCGCCGGCTGCGGCCTGCGTGATGGCGCTCAGGTGGTACGGCAGGCGCACGATCCGCAGCGCATCCACGAAGGCGGTCGAGGCGACCAGGTAGCCGAGCCGGGCGCCGGCCGCGGCGAACGCCTTGGACATGGTGCGCGAGACGGCCAGGTTCGGGTACTGCGCCAGCAGCGCCACCGCCGACGGCGTGCCCGGGCGCCGGAACTCCGCGTAGGCCTCGTCCACCACGACGACGGGGCGCGCCCCGTCGATGTCGACGGTGAGCGCGGCCTCGCAGACCGCCTCGATGGTGGCCGTCGGCAGCGCGGTACCGGTCGGGTTGTTGGGGCTGGCCAGCAGGATCACCGAGGGGCCGACCTCGCGGATCGTCTCGGCGGCGTAGGCCGGGTCGAGCGTGAAGTCGTCCTCCCGGTGGCCGACCACCCAGTTCGTGTGCGTATCGCGCGCGTACTCCGGGTACATCGAGTAGGTCGGCGCGAACGACAGGGCCGTGCGGCCCGGGCCACCGAAGGCCTGCAGCACGTGCAGCATGACCTCGTTGGACCCGTTCGCAGCCCAGACGTCGAGGTGCTCCAGGTGGACGCCGGTCTCCATCTCGAGGTAGTCCGCCAGGTCCTGGCGCAGGACGGTGGCGTCACGGTCCGGATAACGGTTCATCCCCCGGGCGGCGCGCGCCACCTCCTCGGCGATGGTCGCGACCACGTCCTCCCCGGGCGGGTACGGGTTCTCGTTGACGTTCAGCAGCACCGGGACGTCGAGCTGCGGCGCGCCGTACGGCTCCTCGTCCGCCAGCTCGGGGCGCAGGGGCAGGCGCACCGAGGGCGCCGAGGCTCTGTCCGCGGTGCTGTCCTCCGTGCCGTGCTGGTCGACGGCGTGGGTCATCACCGGACCAGTCTACGAACCGCGCGGCACCGACCTGGTGCGAGTCCGCCCACCGGGCGCGTGGGACTGATCACCTGCCTGGTCACCGCACACCCAGCACGAACGGGTAAACCGCGGCCGCACCGGCCTGGCGCAGCAGCCGGGAGGCGACCGTGAGCGTCCAGCCCGAGTCGGTGTAGTCGTCCACCAGCAGCACTGACCGGCCCGGCAGCCCGCGGAGCGCGCCCTCGCCGAGCTGCAGCTGCAGGCGCCGGGCCACGCCGGCTAGGCGCATCGCGGAGTTCAGATCGTGCCGGCCGGGCTCCTCCTGCCCGGCGACCGGGCCGATGGCGCCGATCATCGGCACGCCCAGGTACTTCGCCAGCCCGGTGGCCAGGTGGAACGACAGCTGCGGCCGCTTGATGGAACGGACCGCCACGACGGCCTCGATCACGAGCGGGCCGGGCTCGACGACGCCGTCGCCGGGCTCGCCCTCGCCCGTCCCGGCGGGCTCGGCGGCCCCGACGGCCGGGCGGAGCGCGGCCCACTCGTCCAGCACCCGGGCAGCGGCTCGGCGCAGCGGCACGGGCAGCTCGCCGTCGCTCGCGCCGGGGGCGAGCAGGTCGCGCAGCGGGCCGGACCAGCCGAGGCCGTCGAGGCGGGCGACGGCGCGTCCCGGCTCGGCCAGCTCGGCGGGCGGGATCTTGCCCTTGAGGTCGAGCCCGATGGAGGCCAGGCCGGTGGGCCACATCTTGCGGGACTCGACCTCGACGCCCGGTCGGTCCATCTCCGCGCGTGCGGCGGCGACCGCCTCGGCGTCGGGCGCCTCGGGCAGGTCCATGGTGCCGCACCAGTCGCAGCGGCCGCACTCCCAGCCCGGCGTCAGGTCGGGGTCGTCGAGCTGGGCTCGCAGGTATGCCATGCGGCAACCCTGGGTGCTGACGTAGTCGACCATCGCCTGCTGCTCGGCGGCTCGGGTCGCGGCGACCCGGGCGTACCGCTCGGCGTCGTACGACCACCGCTGCCCGGTGCCCTCCCAGCCGCCGCGCACTCGCCGGACCGCGCCGTCGACGTCAAGCACCTTGAGCATGGTCTCCAGACGCGAGCGGCGCAGGTCCACCTGCGTCTCCAGCGCCGCCGTCGACATGGTGCCCCCTCTGGCCAGGGCGTCGAGCGTGACCCGCACCTGCCCCTCGGCAGGGAAGGCCTGCTCGCCGAACCAGTCCCAGATCGCCTTGTCCTCGACGCCGGGGAGCAGCACCACCAGCGCCTGGTCGACGCCACGGCCCGCACGACCCACCTGCTGGTAGTACGCGATGGGCGAGGACGGTGCGCCCAGGTGCACCACGAACGCCAGGTCCGGCTTGTCGAAGCCCATCCCCAGCGCGGACGTCGCGACCAGCGCCTTGACCTCGTTGTTCTTGAGGTCGGCCTCGAGCTGCTCACGCTGTGCCGGCTCGGTCCGGCCGGTGTACGCGGCGACCCCCAGGCCGTAGCCGCGCAGCTGCTCGGCGACCTGCTCCGCCGCCGACACGGTGAGGCAGTAGACGATGCCGGAGCCCTCGATGTCCTGCAGCGCCTCAGCCAGCCACGCCACCCGGGTCGGCTGGTCGCCGAGCTCCAGCACCGCCAGGTGCAGCGACTCACGATCGAGCCCGCCGCGGAGCACCAGCACGTCCTCGCTGCTGGCGCCGTCGCCGTGCACGGCGAGCTGCTCGGCGACGTCCTCGGTGACACGCTCGTTCGCGGTCGCCGTCGTGGCGAGCACGGGGATGCCAGCCGGCAGGTCGGCCAGGAGTGTGCGGATGCGCCGGTAGTCCGGGCGGAAGTCATGGCCCCAGTCCGAGATGCAGTGCGCCTCGTCGATGACCACGAGGCCGGCGTCGGCCGCCAGGCGCGGCAGCACCTCGTCCCGGAAGCCCGGGTTGTTCAGGCGTTCCGGCGAGCACAGCAGCACGTCAACCTCGCCCCGCGCGATCGACGCGTGCACCTCGTCCCACTCGGTCATGTTGGCCGAGTTGATGGTCACCGCCCGGATCCCCGCCCGCGAGGCCGCCGCGATCTGGTCGCGCATGAGCGCCAGCAGCGGCGACACGATCACCGTTGGACCGGCGCCGCGGGCCCGCAGCAGCCTGGTCGCAACAAAGTACACGGCCGACTTGCCCCACCCGGTGCGCTGCACCACGAGCGCCCGGCGGTGAAACGCAGCCAGCGCCTCGATGGCGGTCCACTGGTCGTCGCGCAGCCGGGCGTCGTCGCGGCCCACCAGTTCGCGCAGCGCCGACTCGGCCTCCTCGCGCAGGGCAGAACCAGGCGAGGCGGCGGGGACCGGACGGGCGGCCGGCTCGGGCACCGCGAGCGCCCCCTCCTGCTCAACCGCCTCAGCGACCTCAGTCGCCGGGGCCGCAGGAGCCGATACCCGTGGTGGTGCCGCCGCGGCCTCCGCAGCCGCTGCCGCAGCGTTCTCGTCCAGCAGGCCGCGCAGCATCTGGAGCTTCACGGCCTGCGCCTCCGGCGTGTTCCGCGCGGACGGTGGCGGCGCCGGATCGCCGACCTCGGTCAAGAACGCGGCGTCGTCCGGCGGCTCCTCCACGTTGAAGGGAAGGTCTGCGAAGGGGTCCTTGGTCACGTCATCGATCCTATGAGCACCCACCGACACCGCGAGCGGGTTATCCACAGATGCGCGCGACGGATCCCTAGAATCCTGCCCGTGACCTCCACGACGGCTGAGCCGGACCCGCAAGCAGCTCAGGCAACACGTCGCGCGAACTTCCTGGCGTACTACGACGCCGAGTCCGCAGACCGGGCCCGACGACCGATCCCGGACTGGCGCACGGCGGCACAGCGGAAGTACCTCGCACGGCTCACCGACGAGCGGCGGCGCACCGTGCTGGAGATCGGCTGCGGCCCGGGCCGCGACGGCGAGGCGATCGCAGCGGCTGGTTTCGAGTACACCGGGACGGATCTCTCCCCCGGCATGGTCGAGGTCGCCCGCACAGCAGGCCTGGACGCGCAGGTCGCATCGGCCACCGACCTGCCGTTCGCCGACCACAGCTTCGATGCCGCCTGGTCCATGAGCACCCTGATGCACCTCGACGACACCGAGCTCGACCAGGCGTTGGCCGAGGTCACCCGCGTGTTGGTCCCCGGTGGGCTGTTCGCAGTCGGGATGTGGGGCGCGGCAGAGCTGACCGTCGGGCACCTGTCCGAGCCCGGCCAGGACTACGGGCCGCCCCGCTACTTCCACCGCCGCACCGACGCGGTGGTCCGCGTGCGCCTCGGCGA
The DNA here is from genome assembly GCA_963850545.1 of uncultured Actinomycetota bacterium. Lineage (GTDB taxonomy): Bacteria > Actinomycetota > Actinomycetes > Actinomycetales > Cellulomonadaceae > Promicromonospora. The sequence goes on from CAWKLP010000001.1 coordinate 1,881,823, forward strand.
GCGCGGCGACATCGAGACCTGGTGGACCCGGCCGAGCAGCCCCGACAGCAGCCACCGCTATCAGTACGCGGAGGTACGCACCTTCAGCCCCCGGTAGCGCAGGCGCCTGGTCCTGGCAGTCCCAGGACCAGCCGGGTACTCCCTCATCGAGGCCGCGCGGCACAGCCTGGGAACCATGACCACACAGACACTGCCCGGCGGGACCTTCGCGCTCGCCGACGACCTGACCGTCACCCGTGTCGGCTACGGCGCCATGCAGCTGGCCGGCCCCGGCGTCTTCGGCCCGCCCGCCGACCGTGCGACGGCGGTCGCCGTCCTGCGCGAGGCCGTCGCGCTCGGCGTCACCCACATCGACACTGCCGACTTCTACGGCCCGTACGTCACCAACCAGATCATCCGCGAGGCGCTGCACCCCTACCCGGCGGACCTGCACATAGTCACCAAGGTGGGCTCGGTGCGCGACGCCGAGGGCGGCTGGGTGCCATCCCGGGAGCTCGACCAGCTCCGCCAGCAGGTCGAGCAGAACCTCGAGCACCTCAGCCTCGACCGGCTCGACGTCGTGAACCTGCGCGTCGGCGGGCTCGAGGCCCCTGAGCCAGCCTCGCTCGCCCCGCAGTTCGCCGCGCTCGCCGAACATCCTGCTGATCCCCGGCACGTCGTCGGTGGCGCACCTCCGCGAGAACGTCGCGGCTGCGGGACTCGAGCTGCCCGACAACGAGATCGCGGTACTGAACTCGATCGGCGCCTGAACGCCAGCCGCCCCGATGTCAGACATGTAGTGCGGCGTCTGACATCGGGGCGCACCGTGGGACCATGTCGAGCCAACCGATCTCGCCGCCGCCTGAGCAACCGGTCGTAGGCGTCCGCGAACTGAACCAGCACACCCGGCGCGTCCTGGACGTCGTCCGGGGCGGCGACAGCGTCATGGTCACCGACCATGGGCGGCCCATCGCACGGATCGTGCCGATACAGATGTCCCCGTTCGATCGGCTCGTCGCCGAGGGTGAGTACGAGCTGCCGTCGACCACACAGATCCACGTGCCGTCGATCGAGGCCGGCTCGCACAGGCCGACAGCCGAGGCGCTCGACGAACTGCGCGAAGACCGTCTGTGAAGGCGATCTACCTCGATACGTCGGCCGCGCTCAAGCAGGTCCGCCGCGAGGAGCACTCGAACGCCCTGATCGACTACCTGGTCAGCACTACGGGTGACGGTATTGCCATCACCTCGTCGGTTCTCCTGGACATCGAACTCGCTCGGTTCGCTGTCCGCGAGGGCCTCGACCACGACGAACATGTCAGTCCGGTGCTAGGCCCGGTCGCCCGGCGTCAGATCAGTCGGCGGGTCGTCGGCGATGCGATCGCCATCGACATTCACATCAGGTCGCTCGATGCGATCCACGTCGCGACAGCGGCTGCGCTGGGTGACGACCTGGTCGCCGTTGTCACCTACAACAAGCAGATTGTCCACGCTGCGGACCATCTCGGCCTGCCGGTGGTCAGCCCCGGGGTCCCGGTCGAGGGCTGACACTGCCCCGCCTCTTCCGCGGCCGAGCCGGGCTGATGCGACGAGCGTGCCGGGCGGTCGGGCTGATACCCCGTCCGCCCGGCAACGCCGCAACTACCGCCCCTGCAGGGGCTTGACGTTGTCGCCGAAGGTCCAGCCCAGCGACCCGTCCCAGTTGATGGACCAGGTCATGAGGCCCTTGAGCGCCCCGTTGTACGAGCTGTACGCCTGGCTCACCAGCGACGGCGCCATGTACCCGCCGCCGGCACCCTGCTGGGCGGGCAGGCCGGGCACCTGCTTGTCGTAGGGCACGCGGATCGTGGTCCCCTGGATGACGAGCCCGGTATTGAGGCAGTTGGTCTGCGCCTGGAAGCCGGCCACGGTCCCGGCCGCGTACGAGTTGCCCGAGCAGTCGTACATGGACCCGTTGTAGTACTGCATGTTGAGCCACCAGAGGCGGCCGTTGTCGGCGTACTTCTTGATGATGGGCAGGTAGGAGCCCCAGATCGAGCCGTAGACGACGCTGCCGCCGGTCACGTAGGCGGTCTCCGGCGCCATCGTCAGGCCGAACCCGGCAGGCATCCCGGCGAGCACGCCGTCGATGATCCGCATCAGGTTGGCCTGCGACGTCGAGAGCTGCGTGATCGAGCTGCTGCCCGTCAGGCCCGTCTCGATGTCGATGTCGATCCCGTCGAAGTTGTACTCCTGCAGGATCGGCACGATCGTCGCGACGAATCGGTCCGCCACGGCCTGCGAGGACAGGTCGATCCCGGCGGTGGCCCCGCCGATCGACATCAGGATCGTCAGGCCGCTCTCCTTCGCGGCACACATCTCGTCGGGCGTCGGCACGCGCACGCCGGAGTCCATGCCGTCCTCCCACTTGACGGTGCCGTCGGACAGGATCACGGGGAACGCGAGGGTCGCCACGTTGTACCCGTGCTGGGTGATGCGGGAGTCCGTGATCGGGATCCAGCCCATTCCGGGGTGCACGCCGTTGCTCGCGCCGTCCCAGTTCTCCCAGTAGCCCTGCAGCACCTTGCCCGACGGGCGCGGCCGCTGGCTGCAGTCGGTGGGCGTGGGCTCGGGGTCCGGGGTCGGGTCCGTCGGGTCGGGCGTCTGGTCCGTGGGATCGGGGTCGGGCTCGGTGGCGCACGCGCCGTCGTCGGTCCAGAGACTTGGCGTGGTGTCGGGTGTCCAGCCCGCGCCGACGTGCGCGGTGTGCGCCACCAGGGCGGTGTAGCCCCGGCCGCGGTGCGTCACGTGCGCGCCGACGGCGTAAGTACTTCCCTCGGCCCAGGCGGCCGCGGTGCAGTCCACGGCCTGGGCCACCGGTCCGGCCTGCGCGACGAGGGCCGGCGCAGCCAGCCCGGTGGCGAGCAGCGCGGCGAGGGCCGCCGCCAGGAACGAGGTACGCGGCTTCATGGGACTCCCCTTCGACGCCGGATATTTGTCAGGACACTAGCCATATCCACCGCGGTGGCATATACGGGGAACCCACACACGGACCCGAGCACGTTTCGGAGCCGCGGTGACCTGTGGAGCGGTCTAGTTGTGCTGCGTCGGTGCAATTGCGCCGGGATCAGACAGCCGTATCGGTCAATTCATGCATGTGATGTCATCTGCATCTTGTTTGTCAGCGGCGGGTGGCAGGATGGCGTGCGTGGCAAGGCACACGTCGTTCCGGTTCAGTCTCGACCCTTCGGTCGAGCAAGAGCGTGGGCTGTCCCGACACGCCGGGGCAGCCCGATTCGCGTTCAACCAGGGGTTGCGGTTGCATCGTGACGCGCGCAGCGCGGTTGGCCGCGAGCAGAGTGCGGGGCCTGGTTCGGGCATCGTGTCCGACGGCGGCCGCGCTGACCCTGGAGTCGACGACTCTCGCGGCGGGCCTGGCGGGCCGCAGATGCCGTGGACGGGGTTTGATCTGATCAACGCGTTCAACGCCTGGAAGCGGTCCGAAGCCGCCGGACGCCGGTTCGTCGTCGGGTCGGACCAGATCACCCGGGTGGAGGTGACGAGGCTGGTGTGGCGGGATCAGGTCCTGGCGCAGGTGTTCGAGGAAGCCGGCGTCGACCTGGGCCGAGCCCTCAAGGCCTGCAACGACTCACGGACCGGTGCCCCGAAGGGGCCACTGGTCGGGTTCCTGCGGTTCAAGAAGAAGAACCAGGCTGGCGGGTCGTTCCGGATCCGGAACAAGACCACCCGGGGCCGGTCGAGCATCCGCGTCGGTGACCCCGACGATGGAGGCCGTGCCCGGTCGGTGACGCTACCGAAGATCGGGACGTTGCGGGTGCGGGAGGACACGCGGCGGTTGCGCAGGATGATCGCCATGGGCCGCGCCCGGATCCTGTCGGTCACGGTGTCCCGGGGTGCAAACCGGTGGTGGATCTCGATCACTGTCGAGGCCGCCGACCTGCACCCCGCAGTTCGGCACACGTTCCGACCCAACGTGGACAAGGTCGGGCCGGGCGGGGCTCAGCCCGGTCAAGTTCGGTTGAGCGGGAACAGCTTGGTAGGTGTGGATCGTGGCCTGCATGCCCTGACCGTCGCCGGGACCAGCGACGGCACTGAGGTACTGCGAGTCAGCAACCCACGGACCCTCTGGCGCGGGCTCGGGCGTTTGCGCCGCCTGTCCCGGGCCGTGTCGCGCAAGAAGAGAGGATCAAAGAACCGTCAGAAGGCTGTCGCCCGTCTGGCGCAGCAGCATGCCCGGATCCGTAACCAGCGCCAACATGTGCTGCATCAGGCCTCCAACCAACTGGTCAAAACCCACGCCCGGCTCGTCCTGGAAGACCTGAACATCACCGGCATGACCGCCAACCGCAAGCTGTCGCGTGCCATCTCGGATGCAGCCTGGGGTGAGCTGGCCCGGCAGATCACCTACAAGCAGCACTGGCTTGGTGGGCAGGTGGTCGTTGCGGGCCGGTGGTTTCCGTCGTCCAAGACCTGCTCGGGGACCGTCAAGCAGCCGGCCCCGTCACCAATGCCCACCGACAGGACACCCCCACCCGCCGTAGCCCCCAGGGTCGCGGAGGCAAGGGACTGGATGACGTGGGAACCAGTCAGACCGCACCCGCGGCCTGAACCCTGGACGCCCGAGAAGGGCGGCGCTTCACAAACCAAAGGACTTGAGAAGCACGTTTTAGACTCACGGCGTGATCCGACTCAACCCCGAGCAGCTCGTCTTCGTCACCGAGCGCCACCTCGCGACCCTCACCACCCTGCGCCCCGACGGGACGCCGCACGTGGTCCCGGTGGCCTTCACCTGGGACGCCGACGCCGGGGTCGCGCGGATCACCACCAACCGCACGTCGGTCAAGGCGCGCAACGCCGTCCCCCTGCCCGACGGCGGTGCTCCGCGCACCGCCCTCTGCCAGGTGATGGGACCTAGGTGGATCACGCTGGAGGGCACGATCGCCGTCAGCGAGGACGAGGCGGAGATCGCCGACGCCGTCGCGCGGTACGCGCGCCGCTACCGCCCGCTGGGGCCGAACCCGGAGCGCATCGTGCTGCGCGTGACGGTCGACAAGGTCATGGCGTCGACCTACATGGCGTCCTGACGGTCAGCCGACCTTCGCTGCCTCTTCGCCCGCGGGCATCAGCACGGTCACCAGGTCGCCGCGTACGAGCTGCCGGCCGCGGCGGGTCTCGACCTCGCCGTTGACCCACACCTCGCCGTCGGCGATCAGGTCGCGGGCCTGCGCGCCGTCCTCGGCGAGGTCGGCGAGCTTCAGGAACTGGCCCAGGCGGATGACGTCGTCGCGGATCGGGACCTCGGGAACAGACTCAGAGTTGGACACCACAGCATTGTCTCCCGCCTGCCGCCATAGACTGGCCGGGTGATCCAACGCATCGACCTGCGCGGCCGGTCTCTGGGCCGCCGCGCCCTCCTCGACGTCCTACCCCGTGCCGAGGTCGGAGTGGACGAGGCGGTCCATGTGGTCGAGCCCCTCCTACGCCAGGTCCGCGAGGGCGGCGCGGCCGCGCTGCGCGAGATCGCGCTACGGCTCGACGGGATCGCGCCCGAGCACCTGCGGGTTCCCGCCACCGCCCTGGCCGACGCCCTCGACAGCCTGACGCCGCTGGTGCGGGCGGGCCTGGAGGAGTCCATCCGCCGCGTGCGCCGGGTGCACGCCGAGCAGCTCCCCGCCGACCACGTGACCGAGCTCGCGCCGGGCGCCGTCGTGCGGCAGCGCTGGATCCCGGTCCAGCGGGTCGGCCTGTACGCGCCGGGCGGGCTGGCGGTGTACCCGTCGTCGGTGGTGATGAACGTCGTCGCGGCGCAGGAGGCGGGCGTGCGCGGCCTCGCCGTGGCGTCCCCGCCGCAGAAGGACAACGGCGGCCTGCCGCACCCGACCATCCTCGCGGCGTGCGCGCTGCTCGGCATCGACGAGGTCTACGCCGTGGGCGGCGCGCAGGCCGTCGCGATGTTCGCGTTCGGGGCCGCAGGCACCGAACCGCAGGACGGCGACACCCTGTGCGAGCCCGTCGACGTCATCACCGGCCCCGGCAACGTGTACGTCGCCGCGGCGAAGCGGCTGGTGCGGGGCGTCGTCGGGATCGACGCCGAGGCCGGGCCCACCGAGATCGCCGTCCTCGCGGACGGCACCGCCGACGCCGGGCACGTGGCCCTCGACCTGATCAGCCAGGCCGAGCACGACCCGATGGCGGCATCCGTGCTGGTCACGGACTCGGTCGAGCTCGCAGCAGCGGTCGAGGCCCGGGTCCTGGACCTCGCCTCGGCCACCAAGCACTCCACCCGCGTGGCGCGCGCCCTGGACGGCCCGCAGTCCGCGATCGTCCTGGTGGACGACGTCGACGCCGGGCTCGCCGTCGTCAACGCCTACGGTGCCGAGCACCTCGAGATCCAGACGGCAGACGCCGCGAGGGTGGCTGCGCGCGTGCACAGCGCGGGCGCGATCTTCGTCGGCCCGTGGTCGCCGGTCTCGCTGGGTGACTACATGGCCGGGTCCAACCACGTGCTGCCCACCGGGGGCACCGCGCACTTCGCGAGCGGCCTGGGCGTGCACAGCTTCCTCAAGTCGGTGCAGCAGGTCGAGTACACGCGCGACGCCCTCGGCGAGCTCGCCGACCGCATAGTCGCCGTGGCCAACGACGAGGACCTGCCCGCCCACGGCGAGGCGGTCCGGGGCCGGTTCCACTGACGTCCTCTCTCGGCGGGTGAATCGCGCGCCGAAGCATTGACACGGACTCCCCCGTACGCGAGGAATGACCAGCACCTGTTTGCGCTCGTTCCATCGCCAGCTGTATCGAGGGAGCCATAGATGTCGCACCGGTCCATGGCCACCTGCTCGTGGGAGCGGACGGCGGTCGCGCCGCCGTCGGCTCCGGCGGACGTCACATGGACGGCGACCGCGGTGACCGACGACGGGCTGTCGGTGGACGTTGCGCTCTCGCAGGCCACGGCGTCGCCCGGCGACTCGGTCGGCATCTCCGTCACCGCGGACGTCGCTGACGCACCCGAGGGCGAGACGCTGTTCGGGCGTATCACGCTCACCCCGAGCAACCCGGACGTCCCGGCAGTGACCCTGACGGTCGCCGTCGTCCCGTCCGGGGCGATCCTGCCCGACGAGATCGACATCACCCACGCGCCGGAACACCGGCTCGCAGGCGGTCAACGACATCCGGTCCATCGCGATCAGCGACTTCACGGGTTCGGTGCGCGGCCTGGTCGCCGCCGACCTCCACGAGGGCTCCCTCAGCCAGGACCCGACCAGGGACTCGGCCTACGACGACCTGAGCCAGGTTCAGGTCACCACGCTGGATGTGCCCGACGGCGCGGCGCGGCTCGTGGCGGAGATCACCGCGGCCGAGGCGCCTGACCTCGACATGTTCGTGGGCACCGGCGACACCCCGAGCGCGGCGACCCAAGGTGTGCGCCTCCACGACAGGGTCCTCGGCCGAGGCCTGCGACCTCCCCGACCCGGAGGCCGGGACGTGGTGGGTCCTGGTCCAGAACTGGGGCGGCAGCACCAGCCAGCCGGACGCACACACGCTGGCCACCGCCGTCGTCCCGTCCGAGGATCTCGGCAACGCCGGTGTGGCCGGGCCCGACGGCGGAGTGCCGGTGGGCGAGCCGTACGACGTCTGGGTGCACTGGAACCTGCCCGACGCCGCCGATGGCGACCTGTACTTCGGCACCGCGGTGCTCGGCAGCTCGCCGGACACCCCCGGCGACATCGGCGAGATCCCGGTCCGCCTGGCCCGCGTGGCCGACGACGTGACCAAGACCGCGTCCGTGAACGAGGCGGGGATCGGCGACACGATCGGGTACGACATCTCCGTCGCGCCCAACGTGACGCCCGACGACCTCACCTACACCGTCACCGACACCGTGCCCGACGGGCTGAGCATCGACCCCGCGTCGGTTACCGGCGGCGGTGTGGTCGACGGGCAGACAATCACGTGGGAGGTCGACATGCCCACGCAGGTGGGCGCCGTAGGCGCCTACGAGGCCTCCACTCCCGCGGACGACCCGCAGTGCGCGGCGTGGGCCGGGTTCCTCGACCTGGGTTCGGTCGGCATCGGGTTCAGCCCGCTCGACGGCGACAGCCAGGTCATCAACGCGTTCTCGAACATCGGCCCGTTCCCGCACTACGCGGACCAGTCGCCGAACCTCACCGTGTCCGACGATGGCTTGATCACCATCGCCGGCGGGTACACCGGGAGCCCGTGGGAGCCGCAGGAGCTCCCCAGCACGGCAGGACCGAACGGTGTGATCGCGCCGCTGTGGTCCGACCTGGAGCTCTCGCTGGCGAACGAGCGCGGCGTGCGGCTGGCGACTGACATCAATGGCACGGTCGCGGTGGTCCAGTGGGACGACCCGTTCCCCTTCGGCGGCGACCCGACCGACCTGTCCAACTCCGTGGGGACGTTCCAGGCGTGGATCTACAACACGGTGGCGGACGACCGGCCTGAGATCACCTTCGAGTACGGCGACCTCGGGGCACTGCCCGCCACGGCCACGATCGGGATCGAGAACCTCGCGGGGACCCTCGGCACCGCCGTCGTGAACGCGGGCGACCCGGCCGCGGCCCTGACCGAGGGCGGCAGCGTCTGCCTCGACTACGTGGGGCCGGACGTCGACGCGGCCACTCTGTCGTACGAGGTCACGGTGGACCCGGACGCGATCACCGGGACGTACACCAACTCCGCCGAGCCCGTCACGTCCGCCCCGTTCGACGCGCCCGCAGTCGCGTCGACCGACGTCGCCGTGACGGGCCTGGCACCGTGCGACGAGGTGCTGACCGCCCGGCAGAACGGCCGGATCATCGTCGACGAGGGCACCACCTGCGTGGACGACGCCACGGTGGTGGGTCAGGTCACCGTGTCCGACGGCGCGGGACTGCGGGTGACCGACTCGCGGATCACCGCGCTGGTGCGGGCCACCGACGCGTCCGAGGTCCGCGTGTGCAACACCCGGATCACCGGCACGCTGACCGTGGACCGGAGCTCGGGGGTCACGATCGGCAACCCGGCGGCGGACTGCGCGGGCAACCAGGTGACCGGGCCGGTCACCGTGACCAGGTCGGAGGGTCCGGTGATCGGGGGCAACCAGATCACGGGTGTGCTCACCTGCTTGAACAACGACCCGCCGCCGGTGAACAACAGCTCACCCAACAGCGTCCGGGGCAAGGAGGTCGGCCAGTGCAAGGGCTTGTGATGCCCTGACCCAGATGCGCCAACCGCGTGACGGCAGCGGCGCCGCACCCCGGGTGGGGGCGGCGCCGCTAGCACGCCCGGCCGTGCGCGGACCTCGAAGCTGCGACCGGCTCAGGATGCCCAGGGACGGACGACGGCGCCGGGCCGACCGACACCCTGGTCAGAGAGGCCAGCCGGACCGGACCCGGAGCTGGCTTTCCGCCTTGCGATGCATGACCTCGCGGGGATCGAATCACCCAAGTGTTTTCAACCAGGCGTGCCACCTGGTCCGCGCCCTGGTGCGGTCATGCTTCGCATCAGGGCGCGACCGTGGCGCGTTGTCGCGTTGGGTGAGAGTGGTGGGCGGGGTCACCCAACAGGCTGCCTGCTGTTCAGGGCAAGCGAGCCACCCTAATTCCCACGTTGTCGTCCTCGTCGATGAAGTCCCAGGCGACCACGTCGCCAGCGACGCCCACACCGCTGAGCCCTTCGGCCTCGCCGAGCCTGACCAGCGCGGAGGACTTCACCATGAACATGTACTGCCCGGGGTCCCCCATACCACTACCTTCACCGAAGACGACGACCTCACCGTTGGTGTCTAGGTACCCCTGTCCATCACCTGCGGTCTGCACCACGACGGTCTCCATCGTCGACAGATTCACGACATAGACCTGTCCGTTATGCGCGCTCTCACCATTCGCCCGCTGGAGGCTCGAAACCAGGAAGGCGAGCGTGTCGCCGTGAACAGCAAGACGCGATATCTGACGCCCCTTGGGTACCTTCAGGTCCAGGACGCTCTCCTCCTGGACCGATCCATCAGGAACACGCAGGATGGAAGCTCTCCTGGCTGCGGCTCCACGCACGTAATACACAGCGTCATCACTCGCGGCATGAACCCACACGTCGGACGCGAGCTCACGAACGCCCGAGCCATCCAAGACCAGCACGACAGGCTCACCTGTTCCCGGTCGAGCCGTATTCCACGCAAGTTGACCGGTGGACGCCGAGAGGCGCGAGTCCTCCTCGACGACCGGCGGCGGCTCTTCCGTGTTAAAGAACGCTTCAGAATTCGCAAGTTCCTCACCGTCGGCCATTACGCGCCAGTCGCTCCAATCAAGATTAGTGCTCGACGTCTCGATCCATCGCACATCGTCGCTCTGCCATGTGGATGAGAACATTTGCCACGGTGCACCATCCGTAGCCGTATCCGCGATCTCGTGAAAGCCGCGCTCGTCAAAGGTTCCGACGGTCTCCGCGAACTCCTTCATGGGATCCTCACCGAGCCGCACGCGTTTCGAAATCATTTCACAATCTGCGGCGACGCTTGCCGGATCGAACGCAATGTAATCCTCGACGCCGGTCTGAGAAGCCTCGTAGACGAGGCCATAGTCCTCACCTGGGATGGCGTCGACCGCGTCAGCGACATTCACGACGCCGCTGACGCGGATCTCGCCAGTGGCGAGATCCGCGTCAGCGTCGGAACGTAACTCGGTCGAGCGGGCGGTTCCCGTTACGGCAGCGTTGTGACAATCTGCTATTGCCGTCGGCGCGAATTCTCCCTGCATCGAACTCGATGGTGCGCTGCCGGTGCACGATGCCAATGTGAGAACTAGCGCGACGGAGGCAACGCCCGAGACGTTCCGACTCGCCACGTCAGGCCTGGTCCAAGGCATATATGACGCCGTTACCTGCCGTGATGTACCGCGCGGTGAACGTGCTCGTCGTCGTACTGAACCGACCGTGTCCGCCCCACATCAGATTCGACGGGTCCGCATACTTCGTCGCGGTCGAGGTGTACCCGTAGCCCGCGATCCAGTGACCGATCAACCTGTTCCTCGGGTGATTGTTGTAGTGGAAGCTACCTGCCCGCTCGACCGTGCCGACCGCCGTGGCGTACCCGGCGTCGCCGATCGACTCTCGGTACAGGCGCTTGTAAGTCTCCAGGCCCGGCCTGGAGTTCGTCAAGAACTTGCGGTTCTGACCGCGAGTATCGCTGAACCCATGGACCCACTTGTTGAGGGTGCCGTCCATGCGCCCTTCTCGCCACGGCGTACCCGCAGCGGCAGTTGTGTCGAGGTACTGGCTCCGAGCGAGCGCCGACTGCGACCGCGTGGAACTGTCCCACTTGCTCTCATACAAGGAGGACCTGCTCAGGATCATCTGCGCAGTTGCCGGGCCACAGTAGTAGCCCAACGTCTGCGGCCGCTGTGTGATGGTCAGCGTCCTCGATGCCGGGATCGCGGTCGGGGCGGCGTCTGCAGAATCGATACTGTCCTGGGTAAGGAGGTCAGCCTGGAGCCCGTTCTCCTGCAGCAGTCCCTCGGCCTCAACCTTGGTGGCCTCACCCGTCAGGTACCAGTCGTTGACCGCCTCGATGAACCCCGCCTCGTCCTCTTCGGTCAGAAAGGTCGGCGTGTCCTCTGGTGCGACGTCGGCGCCCGTCACATTCCCGGGTACATCACTGACGTTCTTGCAGCACTTCACCCTCGCTCACGCAGCCAGGCATGCACATCCGCGGTGTCCGCACGAGCAGGGGGCAACTAGTCGCGCGCCAGGTCCGTTCGCTGAGCCTGACCGTCTGGCACGACGGCATCACACTCAGCGCGCATGGCGGCTTGCCTCGTCACCATCTCAGACGGCGCGGGGCTGCGCATCACGGACTCGCGGATCCTCGCCCTAGTGCGAGCCACGAACGCGTCCGTGGTCCGCATTTGCGACACGCGGGTCACGGGCACGCTGACCGTGACCCGCAGCCCCGGAGTCACGATCGGCAATCCGGCGGCCGAGTGCGCGCGCAACCAGGTGACCGGACCGGTCACCGTGAGCCGGTCAGAGGTCCCGTAATCGGGGGCAACCGGATCACCCGGGTGCTCGCGTGTCGGCGCGGGGAGGAAGGCGGTGGATGCTCAGGGGCGCAAGACGGCGCCGGCCCTTCCGGTCCGGATCAGGACGATCCCGTAGGCGGCGATCCAGACCACCCAGATCAGCCACCCCACCAGGCCGATCAGGCCAAGGAGCCCGCCGTCGACGACCCACGACGCGAGGCTGGCCGAGGTGAGCTGAAGAGCGGCGCCGGCGAGTCCGAGACCGGCGTGCCAGCGGGCGATCAGCCCCGATCGCAGGCCGCTGACAGACAGTCCGACGAGCGCCAGCGCGAGGAAGGTCCCGTTGAGCGCGAACAGAGCATCGTGCAGCGCCCAGAGAACCGGGACCGACTCGGCGTGCTGTTCGGCGGTCGCGGCAAGAGCGAGCCGGATGGCCGTGACGCCGGTGAACGCCGCGTTCTGCAGGGTGACGCCGAGGAGCCCGACGAGCGACCAGGCTGCGCCCCGCTCCCGCTCCGCGCCACATCACGCTGACCGCGCCGGCGCCGAACAGGGTCGCGAGCACCCAGGCCGCCGGGCCGAGGACCGAAGCGATCCCGACGACGTCGCGGTGGCCGCCGAACCAGGCCACGACCTCGGCATCCGGCGCACCCACGGACGGCAGGCCGGCCGGGACCATGATCAGGTTCATGCCGACGATCGCGCCGGCGAACCCGAGCGCGGCGATACCGCTGATCCGGTGGAACTGCGACGACCCGCTATTCGATATATGCTGCATATATCGAATGTAGCACTCGTAAAGGACGCACGATGCCAGCAGACCCGAAACGACGTCGGTACGACTCCGTCCGTCGCACGACGCAGGCGCAGCAGACCCGGGCGGACATCGCCCAGGCGGCGCGGGAGGTGTTCGAGGCCAACGGTTGGGCCGCGACCACGGTCAAGGACGTCGCCCTCAAGGCGGGCGTGTCGATACCGACGGTGTACGCGGCGTACGGCAACAAGGCCGGCATGATCTGGGCGGTGGCGGACGCCGCTGATCTCACAGCGGACGTGCCGCGGATGCTTGCCGATCTTGAGGGTTCCGCGGGCGATCCCGGCGCGCAACTGGGCGCCATGGCCGCCTATGACCGGCGACTGTTCGAGCAGGCAGGCGACGTGATCACGCTGGTCCGCGACGCCGGCCGCACCGACCCGGAGCTGGCGACCGCATATGCCGACGCCCGCCGGCGCGGCGATGAGACCCGGATCGAGGTGTTCTCCTCCTGGCCGGCCGAAACGCTGCGCGAGGAGCTGACGGTCAGCACGGCCGTCGACGTCTACGCCGCGATCTGCAACATCGACGTCTTCCACGAGCTCGCGGTCGAACGCTCCTGGACTCCGGACCGGATCGAACAGTGGTGGCAGGGCGCTCTGGTGCGGGAGCTGCTCGGCTGAGGCGGCTGAGACGACCCGTTCAGAAACCGAACGTCAGGACGCGCGGCATCTCGGTGCCGTGGCGCCCGGCGTCGTGCACGGCGCGCAGCACGGCGAGCTCGTGGGGCACCACGGGCTCGGGCAGCGCGACGAACGGGAACCAGGCCAGGTCCGCCGCCTTGTCGGGCTCCTGGATCGACGGCGTACCGGTCCAGCGGGTGACCTCGAACATGAAGTCGACGCGCTGCTCGATCGCGGGCCCACCCGGCTCACCGCGGTGCAGCACCGTCAGCGGCCGGACATCCTCCGGGGCGACGACCACACCGAGCTCCTCGTGGGCCTCGCGCACGGCGGCGTCGACCACCGACTCACCCTCCTCGACGTGGCCCGCGGCCGCGCAGGCCCAGAACCCGTCGCGGTAGCCGGTGCCCTGCCGCAGCTGGAGCAGCACCTGGCCCTCGCGCCGTAGAAAGAGGTAGGCGGCCGGTACCAGCGAGAAGCGCTCGTGGTCGCCCTCGCGGTAGCGGTCGGTCTCGGGTACCGCCGCCGGCCCCGCGCCCGGAGCCCCGGTCATGACAGGCAGCCCTGCCCGAGCAGCGCCTTCAGGTCGCCGAACAGCGCCGGCGACTTCTCCACGCGCAGGCTGTCCGCAGCCCGCACCACGGTCCGCTTGCCCGGCTCGGCCACGGCGACGTGCACCTCCGCCGAGCCGGGGTGCGTGGCGAGCACCTCGCGCAGCCGGATCATGACTGGCTCCACGGCCCGGCTGTGCGGCACGGTCACAGCCAGCGGCGAGTCGGACCCGACGGTGATGTCCGGCAGGGCCACCTCCATGGCCTGCAGCTGCATCGACTCGTCGCGACGGCGCACCTTGCCGCGCAGCACCACCACCTGGTCCTCCGCGAGCATCGTGGAGTATGCGAGGTAGGTCTCGCCGAAGAACATGACCTCGACGGCGCCCTCCAGGTCCTCCACCGTCACGGCGGCCCACGGGTTGCCGTTCTTGCTCATCTTGCGCTGCACCGAGGTGAGCAGGCCGGCCACGGTTACCACCGAGTTGTCCGGGCGGCTCTCGTCGGCGATCAGCGAGGCGATCGAGGTATCAGCGGCCCGTTGCAGCACGTGCTCGAGCCCGGACAGCGGGTGGTCGCTCACGTACAGGCCGAGCATCTCGCGCTCGAACTGCAGCTTCTGCTTCTTCTCCCAGTCCGGCAGGTCCGGGACCTCGACGGAGAAGCCCATGCCCGCCTCGTCGTCGGCCGAGCCGCCGAAGTCCGCGAACAGGTCGAACTGGCCCTCGGCCTCCTTGCGCTTCACGCCGATCACGGAGTCGACGGCCTGCTCGTGAACCACGAGCAGCGAGCGCCGGGTGTGGCCGAGCGAGTCGAACGCGCCGGCCTTGATGAGCGACTCGATGGTGCGCTTGTTGCAGACGGGCGCCGGGACCTTGTCGAGGAAGTCCTGGAACGACGTGAAGGAGCCCTTGGCCTCGCGCGCCTCCACGATCGCGTCCACGACGTTGCGGCCCACGTTCCGCACGCCGGTGAGACCGAAGCGGATGTCGCCCTTGACCGCCGTGAACTTGGCGGCGGAGTCGTTGACGTCCGGCGGGAGCACCGTGATGCCCATGCGACGGCACTCGTTGAGGTAGAGCGCCATCTTGTCCTTGTTGTCTCCCACCGACTGCAGCAGGCCGGCCATGTACTCGGCGGGGTAGTTCGCCTTGAGGTAGGCGGTCCAGTACGCGACGAGGCCGTAGCCGGCGGAGTGCGCCTTGTTGAACGCGTACCCGGCGAACGGGACCAGCGTGTCCCAGACCGCCTTGATCGCGGCAGCGCTGTAGCCCTTCTCCTTGGCGCCCTTCTCGAAGTTGACGTACTCCTTGGCCAGCACCTCGGGCTTCTTCTTGCCCATGGCCCGGCGCAGCAGGTCGGCCTGTCCGAGCGAGTAGCCGGCCATGATCTGGGCGGCGCGCTGCACCTGCTCCTGGTAGACGATCAGGCCGTACGTCTCGTCGAGGATCTCCGCGAACGGCTCGACGACCTCCGAGTGGATCGCCTCGATCTGCTGCTGCTTGTTCTTGCGCAGCGCGTAGTTGATATGCGAGTTCATGCCCATCGGCCCGGGCCGGTACAGGGCGATGACGGCGGAGACGTCCTCGAAGTTGTCCGGCCGCATCTGCCGCAGCAGGGAGCGCATGGCCCCGCCGTCGAGCTGGAACACGCCGAGCGTGTTGCCGCTGGCGAGCAGCTCGTAGGTGGCTTTGTCATCGAGCGCGACGTTCTCGATGTCGACCGGGTCCTTGCCGTTCATCACGATGTTCTCGAGCGCATCGTCGAGGATCGTGAGGTTGCGCAGGCCCAGGAAGTCCATCTTGATCAGGCCGAGGCCCTCGGACGTCGGGTAGTCGAACTGCGTGATGATCGCGCCATCCTGCGGGCGCTTCATGATCGGGATGATGTCGATCAGCGGGTCGCTCGACATGATCACGCCTGCCGCGTGCACGCCCCACTGCCGCTTCAGGCCCTCGATACCACGCGCGAGCTCAACGACGCGCTGCGCCTC
Organism: uncultured Actinomycetota bacterium; assembly: GCA_963850545.1. Taxonomy (GTDB): domain Bacteria; phylum Actinomycetota; class Actinomycetes; order Actinomycetales; family Cellulomonadaceae; genus Promicromonospora. The sequence continues at coordinate 1,897,793 of CAWKLP010000001.1, forward strand.
GGGGTCGGTCTCGTGCACCTGGCGGAACTCCGCCGCCTCCGAGTACCGCTTGTCCTTCGGGTCGAAGATGCCGCTCAGCGAGATGTCCTTGCCCATGACGGCGGGTGGCATGGCCTTGGTGAGCTTCTCGCCCATGGCATACGGCATGCCGAGCAGGCGCGCCGAGTCCTTGAGGGCCTGCTTGGCCTTGATGGTGCCGTAGGTGACGATCTGCGCCACGCGGTCGTCGCCGTACTTCTCCGTGACGTACCTGATGGCCTCACCGCGCCGACGCTCGTCGAAGTCGACGTCGACGTCGGGCATGGAGACACGCTCCGGGTTGAGGAAGCGCTCGAAGATGAGGCCGTGCTCCAGCGGGTCCAGCTCGGTGATCCCCATCAGGTAGGACACCATCGAACCGGCGGCCGAGCCGCGCCCGGGCCCCACGCGGATGCCCTGCGCCTTGGACCAGTTGATGAAGTCGGCGACCACGAGGAAGTACCCCGGGAAGCCCATCTGGATGATGACCTCGACCTCGTAGTCGGCCTGCTTGCGCACCTCGTCCGAGTACCCGTTCGGGTAGCGGCGGAGCAGGCCTGCCTCGACCTCCTTGATGAACCACGAGATCTCGTCCTCACCCTCGGGGACGGGGAACCGCGGCATGTAGTTGGCCGAGGTGTCGAACGAGACCTCGCACTGCTCGGCGATGAGCAGCGTGTTGTCGCACGCCTCGGGGAGCTCCTTGAAGACCTTCCGCATCTCGGCCGCGGACTTCACGTAGTAGCCCGAGCCGTCGAACTTGAACCGGTTCGGGTCGTCCAGCGTGGAACCGGAGTTGATCGCCAGGAGCGCCTCCTGGCTCGTCGCGTCCTCCTCGCGCACGTAGTGCAGGTCGTTGGTGGCCACCAGCTTCGCGCCGATCGTCTTGCCCAGCTCGAGGAGCTCCTTGGTCACCCGGGTCTCGATGCTGAGCCCGTGGTCCATCAGCTCGACGTAGAAGTTCTCCTTGCCGAAGATCTCCTGCAGCTCGCCCGCCTGCCGGACCGCCTCGTCCCACTGCCCGAGCCGTAGCCGCGTCTGGATCTCGCCCGACGGGCAGCCGGTCGTCGCGATGAGGCCGTCGGAGTACCGCTCCAGCAGCTCCCGGTCCATACGGGGCCACTTGCCCATCTGACCCTCCAGGGAGGCCAGGGACGACGCCCGGAACAGGTTGTGCATGCCGGTGTTGTTCTTGCTCAGCAGTGTCATGTGGGTGTACGCACCGCGCGCCGACACGTCGTCGGACTCCTGGCCCGCCTCGCCGTAGCGCACACGCGTCTGGTCGAACCTGCTGGTGCCCGGCGTGACGTACGCCTCGACGCCGATGATCGGCTTGATGCCCGCCTTCTGCGCCTGTGCCCAGAACTCGTGCGCCCCGAACAGGTACCCGTGGTCGGTCGTCGCGATGGCGTGCTGCCCCTGCCGACCGACCTCCTCCATGAGGTCGCCGATCCTCGCCGCACCGTCCAGCATCGAGAACTCGGTGTGGACGTGGAGGTGGACGAAGTCGTCGCTCTTCGAAGCGGTGGCGGTGGGCATGCCGTCGATCCTATGACGGCTATCCGACACTCAAAGCACCCCGCTCGGCGTTCCGCGTTCTGCTTCGGTTCTGCTGCGAAGGGAGCCGACACGGCACCTGCAGACTGCTACCTGTACGCGCCCCGGACCACGTCGAGCGCGGCCTCCAGATCGGCCGGATACTCCGACTCCACCTCCATCCAGCGCCCCGTGGTCGGATGCTCGAAACCCAGTCGGTGCGCGTGCAGCCACTGCCGCGTCAGCCCCACCTTGGAGGCCAGCACGGGGTCCGCGCCATAGGTGAGATCCCCGACCAGCGGGTGGCGCAGCGCCGCGAAGTGCACTCGGATCTGGTGGGTGCGCCCGGTCTCCAGATGCACCTCCAGCAGCGAGGCTGCGGACAGCATCTCGAGCGTCTCGTAGTGCGTCACCGAGGGCTTGCCGTCCGCGGTCACCGCGAACTTCCAGTCCGAGCTGGGGTGCCTGCCGATCGGCGCATCGATGGTGCCGGAAGTCGGGTCCGGGTGCCCCTGGGCGAGCGCGTGGTAGACCTTGTCGACCGTGCGCTCCTTGAACGCGCGCTTGAGGCCCGTGTACGCGAGCTCGGACTTCGCCACGACCATCAGGCCGGACGTCCCGACGTCGAGCCGGTGCACGATCCCCTGCCGCTCCGCTGCGCCCGACGTCGACACGCGGTACCCCGCCGCGACCAGCGCGCCCACCACGGTGGGTCCCGTCCAGCCCGGCGACGGGTGCGCCGCGACGCCCACGGGCTTGTCGATCACGACCAGGTCGTCGTCGTCGTACACGATGCCCATGCCGGGGACGGGCTCCGCCACCACCTCGACGGCGGGGCGTGCCTCCGGCATGTCGACCTCGAGCCAGCCGCCCGGGACCACCCGGTCCGACTTGCCCACCTGGCGCCCGTCGAGGCGCACGGCGCCCGACTCGGCCAGCTCCGCCGCGCGCGTCCGGGAGAAGCCGAGCATGCGGGCCAGCGCGGCGTCGACGCGGTCGCCCGCCAGCCCGTCGGGGACGGGTAGCGTCCGCAGCGCCATCAGGCCGAGTCGCCCTGGGCGGCGTCCGGCTTGTCGGCCGGCTTGTCGGCAGACTCCTCGCCCGTGTGGCGCTTGCCGTCCAGGCCGATCCCCCGCAGCGACAGCAGCGCGATCAGCACGGCCGCGCCGACGACGGCGATGTCCGCCACGTTGCCCACGAAGAAGCCCGCGTAGTCGATGAAGTCCACGACGTGGCCACGCGCGAACCCAGGCTCCCGCGCCAGGCGGTCGATGAGGTTGCCGACGGCACCGCCGAGCAGCAGGCCGAGCGCGACGGCCCAGCCGCGCGACCCGAGCCGCCCGATCGCCCGGACGATGAACACGACGACCACCGTCACGACGATGGTCAGGATCCAGGTGTAGCCCGAGGCGATCGACAGCGCGGCACCCGGGTTGTAGATCAGGCGCAGCTGCAGCAGCTCGCCCACGAGCGGGATCGGGGCACCATCCACGGACAGGGCGGACTCGGCCCACCACTTGGTCAGCTGGTCGGCGGCCAGGACGAAGGCCGCGAGCACGCCGGTCCAGACAACAAGCACACGGCTGCCCGACGGCGGGGGCGTGGCTGCGGGACTCGTCTCGTCACCGGCCACGGCGGAGGGTTCAGCGGGAGTAGACATCAGGCAAAGTCTCCCATGCCGCGGACCGTACCGGGCCCGGCCGCCGGCCCGTCCCCGAACACCTGGCAACGCCGCGCCTCTCGAACCAGTAATACGGGAGTCCATGGATAAAAGTGCAGAAAGCAGTACGGGTGCGCGAAAAGCAGTGAGGCCCTTTCCCGGAAATCCGGGAAAGGGCCTCACCTGGTGCGAGACTATCGCCGCGTCACCGCACGGCGACAATCAATTGACGCAAGCGTCAGTTGCAGGCCGCGTAACCGGTCACGTTACCCGTGTTGAACAGGTTCAGCGGGCCGTCCCAGTGCCACGGAGCGACACACCAGTTGTTGAGGACGTTGACCGAACCGTCGCCCCCGAGCTGGGTCTCGCCGTCGTTGCAGGCCTGGTAGTCCGTCAGGTTCGCGGTGCTACCAACGTTGCCCGGGCCCTCCCAGTACCAGGGAGCGACGCAGACGTCGTTCAGCGCGTTGAAGCTGCCGTCGCTCTCGATCTCGACGACCTCACCGGCGGTGGCGACCTCCTCGGGGACCATCGCACCGTCGACGCCCACCGGGGCCTCTGAGGTGCCGTAGCCCTCGAGCACGTCCAGGGCGCCATCGGCGCCGACGACGCCCAGCGGGTTCGTGGTGCCGAGCACGTCGGCGGCGTCGGCGGCGCTCGTGGCGCCGTCGACCAGGTCCGTCGCGCTGCCGGCAGAGGGTGCGCTGATCAGCTCGGGCTCGTCGCCCATCACCATTGCGCTCGCACCCGACGCCGCGGCGACGACCAGACCGGCCGACATGACCACGGCTGCCCCTGCACGGCAGGTTGCACGGAATCCTCGGATCATTGTGTTTTCCCCCTCGTATAGCTCCGACGAAATAGCGATGAACCACACATGTGTGGTTCACCTGCGATGAGCATCCGGTGGAGAAATTCACCCTGTCAATCGGAACGTGACCCGGCGCACAACACGGGCGGGGAATGAAACAAGACATTCCAGGATCGAACTCCGCGGCAATGCGCCAGGAATACCCGTAACTCAGACATCACAGGGTTGATATCTGGTTCGAGATCGCGCGCGGCGCCCGTGCCGCGCGCGCCATTCAGGCCCCGCGGCGCTCCTCGCGCGCCTTGGCCTCCACCGACAGCGTGGCCCGCGGGAAGGCCTGCAGCCGCGCCTTGCCGATCGGCAGGTCCGTGAGCTCGCACGTGGCGTAGGTGCCCTTGCGGATACGGTCGAGCGCGTGGTTCGTCTGGTCCAGCAGGTCACGCATGTTGTTGACCAGCGTGAGCTCCTGCTCCCGCTCCAGGGCGCTCGAACCGTAGTCGGCCTGGTCGTCCCCCGCGCCGTCGCCCGAGTTCCGCAACAGGTCCGACAGCTCCCGGTCGGCCGCGAGCAGCTCACGCTCCAGCCGCTCCTTGTCCTCGAGGAGCAGCGCGGCCAGCTCTTCGGCCTCACGCACGGTCCAGGGCTCTTCACCGTCCCGGACGGGAAACCTCTTCACGTCACGTGTCAGGTTCGGGAACTCCTGCTTGATCGCGGCCCTCGTCGCAGTCGAGATCTTGGTCATGGGTTCCCCTTCACGGTCGCCCCCGGTGGTCAAGTGCACGAAGCGTAAGCACAAGCGGCCAGACGCACAACGGGGCACGCCGATGTGGCGTGCCCCAATCATGTGGGCGTAAGGCGTGTCGCGCGCGGCAGCCGGCCGTGAGGTGGGGACGCCCGGCCGCCGTGCTCGACGAGTTGAGACTCTGCTGTCAGATTCCCTGGGCCATCTCGGCCGGACGGCCGGACTGCTGGTTGTTCCGCGGCGGCAGTGCCGAGCCACGTGCATCCAGGTCGCCCAGCAGGTTCTGCAGGAAGCTCTTCAGCCGGGTGCGGTAGTCGCGCTCGAACAGGCGCAGCTCGTCGATCTTGCGCTCCAGCAGCGAGCGCTCCTGCTCGAGCTGGGAGAGCGTGCGGTGCGACGTCTCCTCGGCGTCGCGCACGATGCGCGCACCCTCGGTCTTGGCCTCCGTGATGAGGCGGTCGCCCTCTTCCTGGCCGGAGCGCACGTAGTCGTCGTGCAGCTTCTGGGCCAGCTGGAGCATCCCGGTCGCCGACTCGGGCTCCGGGCCGTTGCCCTTGGGGCCGGCGGGACCGGTCGGCATGACCGGCGCTGCGACCGGAGCGGCCTGAGCCCGAGCGGGGGCCGAGGCGTCGTTCCGCGACAGCTCGGCGATGCGACGCTCAGCGGCGGCGACCTTCTGCCGGAGCCCCTCGTTCTCCTCCTGGACGTTGGTCAGGGTCCGCACGACCTCGTCGAGGAAGTCGTCGACCTCCTCGACGTCGTAGCCCTCGCGGAACTTCGTCGCGGAGAACTTCTTGTTGAGGATGTCCTCTGCAGTAAGCAGTGCCATCGTGTCACCTCGAAAGTTAGAACGTAGGAACGCAGATCTCGGACGTCGGAGCTGCCCAGCCGCGCGCCCTCCGTCGAAGCCCACGGTAGCGGACGACATCGGCGTGGGACACCGGGAGCACCTCCGGGCACGATTTCCTCACAGAGTGTGCCGCGTCACCCCAGGCCATATCCATGCCCCGGTCAATGTTTTCGCGGGCTCTTGCGATTGCCGTTGACCAGGCCCATCTCGAACCGGCACAGATTCACCACGAGCTCAGCCGAGCCCGCCGATGATCGACGAGAGCAGCGATACGCCGAAGAACAGGACGATGAACGCCAGGTCCAGCTGAACCTGGCCCAGCCGCAACGGCGGGATGAGGCGGCGCAGAAACCGTAGCGGTGGGTCGGTGACGGTGTAGATCGCCTCCGCGACCACGAGCAGCACGCCACGCGGCCGCCAGTCCCGGGCAAAGAACTGCACCCAGTCGAAGATGAGCCGTCCGATGAGGAACAGCAGGAAGAGCCACAGCACGAAGCCGATGAAGTCCCAGATCACAAGGGACAACCTAACGTGTCCGGACCGGGAATCGCGTGAAGTGCCGGTGGTGGACACGCGCAGAGACAGACATGGGTGAGGGACGACCGCAGCGGCCGCCCCTCACCCATGGTCTCGTGTGTCGGGCTCAGCTCTGGTTGTAGAAGCCGCCGCGTCCGTTCGGCTTCTCAGCGGGCACCTGCTCCTCGGCCGCGATCTCCACGTGCTCGGGTGAGAGCAGGAAGACCTTGTTGGTCACCCGCTCGATCGAGCCGTGCAGACCGAAGATCAGGCCGGCGGAGAAGTCGACCAGGCGCTTGGCATCGGCGTCGTCCATGTCGGAGAGGTTCATGATGACGGGAGTTCCGGCGCGGAAGGCCTCGCCGATGCTCCGTGCGTCGTTGTACGACCGCGGGTGCACCGTGGTGATGCGGCGCAGTTCCGAGGAGGACAGGGCCTCACGGGGCACACCGTCGCGGTGCAGCGGCGTGACCTGTGCGTGCCGGTGATCCTCCACGTTTTCCTCCAGGCCCTCGTCGTACTCGTCGAGGTACTCCTGCTCGCCCTGATCGTCGGCGAGGCCCAGATACAGCATGGTCTTGCGAAGCGCTCCGGCCATCGCTCATTCTCCGTTCGTCGCCTGCTGTGCGTCCTTCTGTCCGTGTCCAGCGGGCCCGTACAACAGGTCCGACCTTGACCCCTGATCGAGGTCGCCTTGACAAAAGTAGCCCGGCGCAATCCGACCCGGAAGTGCGACACGCCGTGCCACGAACAACTTTGCCAAAGTTGTTCAGCGATTGCTCGCTAAAAACGACATCCGTGTGATTTCGCAGGTCAGAAGGGCATTATCGGCGTGTCGCGAGCTCGCCCGACGCGGGCGCAGAAGGTCAGAAGAGCGCGACGATGCCGGCTTGCCGCCCCGTCGTGGTGCCGGCCGCGCTCGCGCGGCGGTGCGAGAACAGCCCCGGGTCCTCGAGCGTGCAGCGCTCTACACGCGTCGCCGCGACGCCCCGCGCAGCGAGCTGCGCGACCACCCCGGAAGGCAGGTCCAGGCCGGGCGTGCCGTCGCCCGTCGTCGCGAAGGTCTCGGGCACGACCGCGGCCACCTCGTCGCGCATCGCGGCCGGCACCTCGTAGCACCGCCCGCACACCGCGGGCCCGACGGCGGCGCGCACCCGCGCGGGGTCGGCACCTCGAGCGACCAGCGCGTCGAGAGCACTGTGCACCACACCGGCCAGGACGCCCTTGCGGCCCGCGTGCACCACCCCGACCACCCGCGCGACCGGGTCGGCCAGCAGCACCGGCACGCAGTCCGCGACCAGGACGCCGAGGCCCAGCCCGCGCTCCGAGGTGACGAGCACGTCGCCCTCCCCCGCCGACGCCGGCGGCCGGGGCGCGGCCCACCGCACACGCTCGGCCGCACCGAGCTCGAGCACGACGGAACCGTGCACCTGCGTGGCGAACGCCACGGGCGCGCCGAGCCGCTCGGCGGCGCGGGAACGGTTGACCGCGACCCGCGCCGCGGAGTCGGACACGTTCAGCCCCAGGTTCAGGCCGCCGCCGTCCGCCGCCGCCCATGGGGCCGGCGAGACACCGCCCGTTCTGGTCGTGAAAAAGGCGTGCACCCCGGCGCCGAGATCGACGGGGTGCACGCCTGCAAGGGTCCGGGTGTCGCTCACGTGTGTGAGAGTACCCGGCCGATCACTTCAGGAAGTCGGGGACGTCCAGGTCCTCCGACGACCGGCGCGGGTTCTCGTCGTACAGCGGCGGGACCTCCACGCGCTCGCCGTTCTCGCGGACCTCCTGCCGGTTGAACGAGCCCTGCACCACGACGGCAGGCTCGTCCAGCGTGCGCGGCACGTCGTCCGAACCCTCGTCGTCGATCACGCGCGGCAGCGTCGACACGGGGGCCGGCTGATGCGTCGGCGGGACCGACGGCGGCATGCCGTTCACGCCGTGCTGCTCGGGGGCGCGGCGGGCGGCGTCCGACATGTCGGGCAGCGGGACCGGCGCCGTCGCGGGGCTGCGCGTAGCCGCCACCGCACTGGCCCCGACCGCACCCGACACCTGACCGAGCGCCCGGCTGTCCTTGCGCTCCTTGGGCAGGCCGCCGTCGAAGCCCGCGGCGATGACGGTGACCCGCACCTCGTCACCCAGCGCGTCGTCGATGACCGTACCGAAGATGATGTTCGCCTCCGGGTGCGCGGCCTCCTGGACCAGGCGAGCGGCCTCGTGCACCTCGAAGAGGCCGAGGTCGCTGCCACCCTGGATCGACAGCAGCACGCCGTGCGCACCGTCGATCGACGCCTCGAGCAGCGGCGACGAGATCGCCAGCTCGGCGGCCTGCACGGCGCGGTCCTCGCCCCGTGCCGAGCCGATGCCCATGAGCGCCGACCCCGCCCCCTGCATTACCGACTTCACGTCCGCGAAGTCCAGGTTGATCAGGCCGGGGGTGGTGATGAGGTCGGTGATGCCCTGCACACCGGAGTGCAGGACCTGGTCGGCCGAGTGGAACGCCGCGATCGCGGACACGTTCCGGTCCGACATCGACAGGAGCCGGTCGTTCGGGATGACGATCAGCGTGTCGACCTCGTCGCGGAGGTTCTCGATGCCGCTGTCGGCCTGCACGGCACGGCGACGGCCCTCGAACGTGAACGGGCGCGTCACGACACCGACGGTCAGCGCGCCGAGTGCGCGAGCGATGCGCGCCACGACAGGGGCGCCGCCCGTGCCGGTACCGCCGCCCTCGCCCGCGGTGACGAAGACCATGTCGGCGCCGCGCAGGACGTCCTCGATCTCCTCGGCGTGGTCCTCGGCTGCCTTCTTGCCCACCTCCGGGTCCGCGCCGGCACCGAGGCCGCGCGTGAGCTCACGCCCGACGTCGAGCTTGACGTCGGCGTCCGACATCAGGAGCGCCTGCGCGTCGGTGTTGATCGCAATGAACTCGACGCCCTTGAGGCCGACCTCGATCATGCGGTTGACGGCGTTCACACCACCGCCGCCGATGCCGACCACCTTGATCACTGCCAGGTAGTTCTGCGGAGTTGCCACGTCGTCGCCTTTCGATTCGGGTCCCGAGTCCCGACTCTCATCCCTCCCAAGTCTCAGGCTGAGGTAGAGGGTTAGAGTTATGTCAGGTTGCTGCTGAGTTCGACGGTAGGTGTGCCGTCGAGGTGTGTCGAAGACATCGTTGCGCGTGTCGCGCAACGATGCACGCGAGAAATCACACCGATGTCATTCCGCGGTCGTGCATACCTGGCTCAGTGCGTGACCGGCAGCTCTGGCGACGACACGTCGATGGTCATCGCCGACGGCTCCGCCCGCAGCAGTGTCTGGGCGACCTTGATCTTGAGCAGCACCTGCGCGCCGCTCCCCCACCGGATCACGCGCCCGTCGGTGAGGGTGGTGCGCACGTCGTCCTGCGTTGCGGCACTCACCGTCTGCATGTCGGCCGCCAGCTTCGGCGGCAGGGCGCCCAGCACGGCAAGCGCCGCGTCCAGGGCGCGGCGGCCGGCCTCGGCGTCGGAGAGCGAGACCACTATCGAGGGCAGGTCGTCCGGGACGTCCTCCACCGTGCCGACGCGCACGCCCTCAGCGTCCATCAGGGCGTACACGTCGCCCGGCTGCGGCACCGCCGCGACCGGCTCGCGCGCCGTGAGGGCGACCTCCAGACCGTCCGGCCAGACCCGCGTGATCCGCACGTTCTTGACCGCGTTCATCGCGAGGATCTCCTCGCGCAGGCCCACCGTGTCGATCCGCGGCAGCGGCACGCCCGCCTCGTCGGTCACGGCCTCGCGCACCTGCCCGACATCGACCGTGGTGCCCTGCCCCGCCACCCGCACCTGCTCCGGGTCGAGCGCGAACAGCGGCGAGAAGAACGTCACCCACACCAGGCCCGCTGCGACCGCGGCGATCATCATCGTCCAGCCGATCCGGCGCCACACGCGGTAGCGGGCCATCGCGGTGCGCTCGGCGAGGCGGTCGGCAAGCTGGTCCGAGACCACGTCGTCGCGGATGCCCGACGACGTCGCGTGGCCGGCGTCGAGACGGCTCGCCGGAGGCGGCGTCCGGGCCGGTCGCTGCTGGACGGACTGCGGCTCGGCCGGATGCCGCTGCGTGGACGGCTTCCGGCCGGGCCGGTCCGGCTCCGGAGCCCGCGCGGGCTCCTGAGCCTTCGGAGCCCGGGACTTCGCCTCCCGAGCCGTGGTTCCCTGCTGTGCCGCGCCCTGGTCTGCCGGGCGCGGCCGTGCCGTGCCCGCGGCGCGAGGGCGCGCGGGCGGCCGCATCAGTCCTCGCCCAGCCCCGAGGCAGGAGCACCGGTCGCCGAACCCGTCGCCACGCGGCCCGCCAGGCGCGCCAGCACGGCGGGGCCGAGCTGGGTCACGTCGCCCGCACCGACCGTGAGCACCACGTCGCCCGGCCGGGCGAGGTCGGCGATCACGTGCGCGGCGTCCAGGCGGTCCGGCACGGCGTAGGCGGCGCCGTGGCCGGTCATGAGGTCGACGATCGTGTTCGGCGTGACCGACGGGTCGGGCTCCTCGCGCGCCCCGTAGATGCCCGTGACCACCACCTCGTCGGCCGCCGACAGCTCCGCGGCGAACCGGTCGGCGAAGATCCTCGTGCGCGAGTAGAGGTGCGGCTGGAACAGGACGAGCACGCGGCCGCCGTCGGCGATCTCGCGGGCCGCCGTCACGATGGCCCGGATCTCCGTGGGGTGGTGCGCGTAGTCGTCGATGACGCGGACGCCGTCGGCCACGCCCTTCTCCTCGAAGCGACGGCCCGTGCCGACGAACGCCTCGACCCCGGCGACCGCCTGCTCGGGCGATACGCCCAGCTTCACCGAGGCGATGACGGCGGCCGTCGCGTTGAGCACGTTGTGCTTGCCCGGGACCGACAGTCGCATCGAGATGCCCGGCACGTTGCCGGACACGCCGGCGCCGTCGGCCACCTGCTCGTTGGTGCCCAGGACGTCCCCCCGCAGCACCGCCGTCGTGCCCTCGGGCGTGGTGGAGATGTCCGTGACCCGCACCCGCGCGGTGTCGTTGGTGCCGTAGGTGATGACGTGGCCGCCCGTGGCGCAGATCGTGGCGCCCACCGACAGCGATCCCTCGTCGTCGGCGCACGCGATGAGCCAGCCGTCGGACACGAGCCGGCGCGCGAACCGGATGAACGCCCCGTTGAATGCCTCCGGGGTGCCGTAGTGGTCCAGGTGGTCGGCCTCGACGTTCGTCACCACCGCGATGGTGGGCGTGTAGTTGAGGAACGAGCCGTCCGACTCGTCGGCCTCGGCGACGAGCACGTCGGACGTGCCCAGGTGGCCGCCCGGCGTCGACCCGTTGGCGGTGCGTACGGTGCTGCCGATCGCGTACGACGGGTCCCAGCCCGCCTCGCGCAGGATCGTCGCGATCATCGCCGACGTCGTCGTCTTGCCGTGCGCGCCGGCGACGGCGACGCCGCGCGACCCCTCCATGAGGGCGGCCAGGGCCTGCGAGCGATGCAGCACATTGAGGCGACGGGCCCGGGCAGCCGAGAGCTCCGGGTTGTCCTCGTGCACCGCGCTGGAGATCACCACGGAGTCCACGCCCGTGAGATGGGCCGGATCATGGCCGACCCACACCTGCATGCCTTCGGCCCGCAGGGCCTCCAGCGTCTCCGACTCGGCCGCGTCGGAGCCCTGCACCGACACCCCGCGCCCGGCGAGCAGGCGGGCGACGACGGACATGCCTGCCCCGCCTATGCCGATCATGTGGACGCGTCCGAGCTTCGCGACCTGATCCGTCATCTGATCCGTGACCGTGGTGCTCATGACCTGACCTCCGTGGTGTCGGTACCTGCTGACCGTACGGCTTGCTCGACGAGATCGACGACGCGTGCGGCGCCGTCGCTGGTGCCGGCCGACCCTGCTGCCTTCGCCATGACACCGAGCCGCTCACGGTCCGCAAGCAGCGTAGGAACATTCGTTGACACCCACGCGGGGGTGAGGTCGGCGTCGTCCACCAGCAGACCGCCGCCCGCCTCCACCAGCGGAGTTGCGTTGAGCCGCTGCTCGCCGTTGCCGATGGGCAGCGGCACGTAGACGGCGGGGATGCCGAGCGCGGCGTGCTCGGCCACCGAGCCCGCGCCGGAGCGGCAGAGCACCAGGTCGGCCACCGCGTAGGCGAGCTCCATCTGCTCGAGGTACTCGCGGACCTGGTAGCGCCGGCCGTCCGCCGCCGCAACCGTCTGACGCACCTCGTCGCCCTTGCCCTTGCCGGTCAGGTGCAGCACCTGCGCACCCGCCGCGAGAATCTCGGCCGCGGCGCCCGATACCGCGCGGTTCAGGTTCAGCGCACCCGAGGAGCCGCCGGTGACGACGAGGGTCGGCAGCGCCGGGTCCAGGCCCAGCTCGGCGGCGGCCCGGGCACGCACGCCCGCCGCGTCGGCCTCCCGCGCCTGCACGAGGGCTGCGATGGCCTGCCGCAGCGGCAGGCCCGTGAGGACGCCGCCGCGCAGCGGCGTCCCGGCGAAGGTGAGGCCCACGCGGGCCGCCCAGCGGGCGCCGAGCCGGTTGGCCAGGCCGGGCCGGGCGTTCTGCTCGTGGATGACGATCGGCACGCCCTTGCGCCTGGCCGCGAGGTAGGCCGGGGTGGCGACGTACCCACCGAACCCGATCACGGCCTGCGCGTCGATCTCGTCGATCGCGTCCTCCGCGGCCTTCACCGCGGCCGCCAGCCTGCCCGGCAGCCGCAGCAGCTCGGGGCTCGGGCGGCGGGGCATCGGCACGCGCGGGATGGGCCGCAGCTCGTAGCCGCGGGCCGGCACGAGCTCGGCCTCCAGGCCGGTCGTGGTGCCGAGCACGAGCACACGCGCACCGGGCTCCCGGCGCCGCACCTCGTCGGCCACCGCGAGCAGGGGGTTCACGTGGCCCGCGGTGCCGCCTCCGGCGAGCACCACCGACACAACTGCTGAGCTCATCATCACCTTCTCGTCGCCGCCCGGGCATGGCGCCCGGGCGAATCGGGTACGGCCAGCTGCGGGATCCGCGTGCAGGATCTCGTCACAGATGGAGCCGTTGTGCACATTTCTACCGTCTTCGGACCGCGCCGCCCAGCACAGCCAGTGACTTGCGGACGACGCTACCGCGTGCAGCCAGTGCCTTGGCAGCCCCCGGCTCCGTCCGGGCGAAGGAGATCACCATCCCGAGCGCGGCCATCGTGGTGATCAGGGCCGAACCACCGGCCGACACAAGCGGCAGCGGCACACCGATCACCGGCAGCACCCCGATCACCACGCCGATGTTCACGAACGCCTGGCCCACGATCCAGCAGCCGACGGCGGCCGTGGCCACCTTGACGAACGGGTCGTCGTGCCGCCGGATCACCCGGCTCATCGCGAGTCCCAGCACGGCGAACAGCGACAGCACCAGCACCGTGCCGAACAGGCCCAGCTCCTCGCCGATGACGGCGAAGATGAAGTCGTTGTGCGCCTCGGGGAGGTAGTTCCACTTCTCGCGGCTCCCGCCCAGGCCCACGCCCCACAGCCCGCCGGTGCCCAGCCCGAACAGGCCGTGCAGCGACTGGTAGCACTCCGAGGTCTTGTCGCACGTGGCGCCGTACGTCGCGACGATGCGCTGCAGCCGGTCCCCGGAGGACTGCTGCACGATGAACACGTACCCCACGACGAACGCCGCGATCGCGCCACCGAGACCCATCAGCGACAGCGGCACGCCGGCCACGAAGAAGGCTCCCGCCACCAGCAGGCCCATCACGAGCGCCGTGCCCAGGTCTCCCCCGCCGAGCACCAGCCCGAGGACCACCACGGCGCCCGGGACCGCCGGGAGGATCGCGTGGGACCAGCTGCCCAGCAGCGCCTGCTTGCGGCCCAGCACGGTGCCGAGCCAGACGGCGAGCACGAGCTTGGCCAGCTCCGACGGCTGGAACGAGAACGGGCCCAGCGAGAGCCAGTTCTGCTGGCCGTTCCTGATCTCGCCCAGGAAGATCACCGCGACGAGCAGCACCAGGGCCACGACGAGCCCGGGCAGCGCGAGCCGCTTGTACCAGCGGACCGGCAGGTGCGCGGCGACAACGAGCACGGGCAGACCCATCAGCGCGTACTGCGCCTGGACCAGGAACGCCGCGTACGGCGACTCTCCCTCGGCGATCGACGTCACCGTCGAGCTGGACAGCACCATGATCAGGCCGATCACGGTCAGCAGGCCCGTGGTGCCGACGAGGAGATAGTAGCTGGTCACCGTCGAGTTCCACTGGCCGAGCCACGGACGCTCGGGGGCGCTGCGGCTCGTGCTCGTCGTGGCCATCCCCTACCCCTCCCGCGGCTCAGTGAGTAGCTCGACGAGCGGCTCAACGAGTGGTGAGCTCACGCACCACGTGTACGAACTCCTCGCCGCGCTGGGCGTACGAGACGAACTGGTCCTGCGAAGCGCCCGCCGGGGCCAGCAGCACGGTGTCCCCTGGCTGCGCCAGGTCCCGCGCCGCTTCGACCGCCCGGCGCATCACGGTCCCAGTGTCACCGGGATCGATCACGACGACCGGGATCTGCGGCGCGTGTCGGGCCAGCGTGTCGGCCAGCGGACCGGGGTCGGCACCGATGACGACGGCGGCGCGCATCCGGTCCGCACGGGACGACACGAGCTCGTCGAACGTGGCGCCCTTGGCCAGGCCGCCCGCTATCCAGACGACGGTGCCGTGGGCGAAGCCCGCCAGCGAGGCGGCGGCGGAGTGCGTGTTCGTCGCCTTCGAGTCGTTCACGTACGTGACGCCGGCCGACGCCGCGACGCGCTGGATGCGGTGGTCGCTGGGGCCGAAGGACCGCAGGCCGTCGCGGACGGCGGCCGCGGGCACGCCGTGCGCGCGGGCCAGGGCGGCAGCGGCCAGGGCGTCCGCCACGATGTGCGTCGGCACGACGCCGTTGTGGTCGCCCAGCTGCTTCAGGTCGGCGAGGGTCCCGAGCTCCGCGGCGCTCTTGCGGCGGTCCGGGTCGTCGTCCGCGGCGTGGAAGGCGCGGTCCACCAGGACGTCGTCGACCAGGCCGAGGTCGCCCGGGCTCGGGGTGCCGGCCACGAAGCCGACGGCGCGCGCGCCCTCGACCACGTCGGCCTCACGCACCAGCTCCTCGGTCTTCGGGTCCGCCACGTTGTAGACGCACGCCACCTGGACGCGTTCGAAGATGCGGCCCTTGTCGCGGGTGTAGGCGTCGATCGTGCCGTGCCAGTCGAGATGGTCGGCTGAGACGTTGAGGACGGCACCCGCCTCCAGCGACATCGTGTGCGTGAAGTGGAGCTGGAAGCTCGACAGCTCCACAGCCACGACGTCGAGCGTAGGGTCGAGGGCCGCCTCCGCGAGGGACCGGCCGACGTTCCCGACGGCGGCGGTGCGCAGGCCCGCCGCCCGCAGGATCGCGGCCAGCATCTCGACGGTGGTGGTCTTGCCGTTGGACCCGGTGATGCCGAGCCACTGGGCGGGCCGGTCGGTGCCCAGGCGGTCGACGCGCAGGCGCCACGCGAGCTCGACCTCGCTCCACACCGGCACGCCTGCGGCGAGCGCCGCCGCGACGACGGGGTGGTGCGGCGCGAAGCCCGGCGAGGCGACCAGCAGGTCGGCCTGGGCGAGCACGGCCGCCGCGGCCTCGGCGTCGAGGCTGCCGTGGTCGGCGTCGTCGGCCTTGTCGTCGACGGTGACCAGCGAGGCGACCCGGGGCGCGAGCACGCGCTGGAGCGAACGCCCGGTGATGCCGAGGCCCGCCAGGACGACGCGGGCGTCGGCCAGAGGTACGCGTGGCTCGACGGTGCCGTACAGGTCGCCGGAGGAGTCGCCGGACGAGTCGAGGCCGGGAGCCTCGGTCACGAGGCGACCCACTCGGCGTAGAAGATGCCCATGCCCAGACCCGCGAACAGGCCGGCGATCAGCCAGAACCGGATGACGATGGTGACCTCGCCCCACCCGGAGAGCTCGAAGTGATGGTGCAGCGGCGTCATCTTGAACACCCGCTTGCCCGTCATCTTGAAGGACCCGACCTGGATCACCACGGACGAGACGACGAGCACGAACAGGCCGCCGATGATCACCGCAAGGAGCTCGGTCCGCGACAGGATCGACAGGCCGGCGAGTGCGCCGCCCAGGGCGAGCGAGCCGGTGTCGCCCATGAAGATCTTGGCGGGGTTGGCGTTCCACCACAGGAACCCGACGCAGGCGCCGGTGACGGCGGCGGCGACGACCGCGAGGTCCTGCGGGTCGCGCACCTCGTAGCAGCGTGGTCCGGCCGTGGCCAGGTACTGGCAGGACTGGTTGAGCTGCCAGATGCCCACCAGCACGTACGCCCCGAAGGTGATGATCGAGACACCCGTGGCCAGGCCGTCGAGGCCGTCGGTGATGTTGACCGCGTTGGACCACGCCGACACGAGCAGGTTGGCCCAGATCACGAAGAGGATGAGGCCGACGGTCGCACCGGCGAACGCCAGGTCGAACTCGGTGTCGCGCAGGAACGAGATCTTGGTGGAGGCCGGGGTGCGCGAGTTCTCGTTGGGGAACTGCAGCGCGAGCACGGCGAACGAGATGCCGACGACGCCCTGGCCGATCAGCTTGGCGCGCGGGGTCAGGCCGAGGGACCGCTGCTTGCGGATCTTGGTGAAGTCGTCGAGGAACCCGATCAGGCCCAGGCCCGCCATGAGGTAGAGCGCGAGCAGCGCCGAGACGCTCGGCAGCCGGCCGGACACGAGCATCGACGCCGCGACACCGAACATGGTCGCCGCGATGATGACGACGCCGCCCATCTGGGGCGTGCCACGCTTGATGAAGTGCCCGGTGGGTCCGTCCTGGCGAACGAACTGTCCGTAGTTCTTGTGGACCAGGAACCGGATGAAGACCGGAGTGCCCAGCAGGGCGACGAGCAGCGCCACTGCGGCGCTGACCAGGATCGCGATCACTTGTTGTTGTCCTCTGTGGTCTTGACCATCGACAGGTGGTCCCCGAGCTCCCAGAGCCCGGAGTCGTGCGACGACTTCACGAGCACGACGTCACCGGGCTCGAGCGACTCGTCCAGCAGCGCGCGGGCGGCGTCCAGGTCGGGCACGAAGATCGACTCCGATCCCCAGGACCCCTCCTGCATGGCGCCCTCGTGGATGTGATAGGCGCCGTCGCCCACCACCACGAGCTGCTTGATGTTCAGCCGTACCACGAGGCGGCCGATCTCGTCGTGCGCGGCGCGCGCGCCGTCACCGAGCTCGCGCATCTCGCCGAGCACGGCGACGGAGCGGCGCGTCCGGCCGGCCATGACGGCGAGCGTGCGCAGGCCGGCCTTCATCGAGTCCGGGTTCGCGTTGTACGCGTCGTCGATCACGGTGACGCCGTCAGGCCGCTCGGTGACGGCCATCCGGTGCGGGCTGCGGGCGGTAGCCGCCGAGAGCCGCTCCGCGACGTCCGGCACGGACACCCCGAGGCGTAGCGCGACCGTCGCGGCCGCGAGCGCGTTGCTCACGTGGTGCGGCCCGACGAGCTGGAGCGCGACGTCGGCGCGCTGCTCGCCGGCCTTGCCGCCGGGGCGGGCGACGCGGAGCGTGAAGCTCGCCCGACCCGCGCCGTCGACGGAGATGTCCTCGGCGCGGACGTCGGCGGACGGGATGGTGCCGAAGGTCCGCACGGTGGTGCCGGGAGCCACCTGGCCCGCCATGGCGGCGACCCGCAGGTCGTCGGCGTTGAGCACCACCGAGCCGCCGTCCACGACGCCGGAGACCATCTCGGCCTTGGTCTTCGCGATGGCCTCGACGCTGCCGAAGTAGCCGACGTGCGCGACACCGACGGCCAGCACCACGCCGACGTCAGGCGGCGCGATGCGCGTGAGGTAGGCGATGTTGCCCACCCGGTCCGCGCCCATCTCGAGCACCAGGTAGCGGGTGGCGGCGGTGACCCGCAGGACCGTCAGCGGCAGGCCGATCTCGTTGTTGAACGAGCCCTTCGGGACGATGATCGCGTCGTCCGCAACTGAAGCGCTGTCGCCCGCCTCCGGGGTGAGGAGCTGGCCGAGCAGGTCCTTGGTGGTGGTCTTGCCGACGGAGCCGGTGACGGCGACGACCTTCGGGACGCCGGACCCGCCGGCGCCGCCGCGGACCTTCGCCAGGACGTACCGCGCGAGCTCGCCCAGGGCCGCCCGCGGATCGTCGACGACGACGGTCGGCAGGCCGTCCAGCTCACGGGCCGCCAGCACGAGCGCGGCGCCGGACTCGATGGCGGCGGCCGCGAAGTCGTGCCCGTCCACCCGCTCGCCCGGCAGCGCCACGAAGAGCGCACCTGGACCGGCCTGGCGTGAGTCGACGATCACCGTCCCGGTGACCTTCACGTCCGGGTCGGCGTGCAGCCGCCCGCCGGTGGCTGCGGCGACCTGCGCCGCAGTCAGCTCGATCATGCCTGTGTCGTCCTCTCCTGCGTGGGGTCCTGCTCGGGTTGCCCGCCCCGGGCCGCCAGCGCGGCGCGCGCCTCGACCCGGTCGTCGAGCACGTGGTCCACGCCCGCGATCTCCTGGACGGTCTCGTGCCCGCGGCCTGCCACCAGCACGGTGTCGTCCGCGCGGGCCGCGAGGATCGCGGCGTGGATGGCGTCCGCGCGAGGGGCGACCTCGTGGACCTCAACCGTACGCGAGCCGCCGTCGTCCGCGGCCACATCGGTTCCTCCGGGCGCGCCTCCGGGTGCGGCCCCCGCGAGCACCTCGGCCCGCACCTTCGCCGGGTCCTCGTCGTGGGGGTCGTCGTCGGTCACGTAGACGACGTCGGCGCCGCGGACGGCGGCCGCACCCATGAAGGGCCGCTTGCCGGGGTCGCGGTCGCCCGTGGCGCCGAAGACCACGACCAGCCGGCCGGTCGTCGTCGGGCGCAGGGCCGCGAGGGAGAGCTCGAGGGCCTCCGTGTTGTGCGCGAAGTCCACGACCACGCGCGGCGCGGTGGCGAGCACCTCCATGCGGCCGGGGACGGTGGCGCTCAGGCCGTCGGCGGCCGCGAGGGCCTCGGTCACGTCCCGGATGTCCGAGCCGCCCTCCAGCACCATAGCCACCGCGAGCGCCGCGTTGGCGACGTTGTAGCCGCCGGGCAGGGAGGTGGAGGTGCGCAGGGTGCGCCCGTCGTGGTGCGTGAGGGTGAAGGCCGACCCGGTGCCCGACGGCGCGACGTCGGTCACGGTCCAGTCGGCGTCCTTGCCCGGGTGCGTGGTGAGGGTCACGACGGGGATCTGCGCGGCCTCGGCCATGCGCTCGCCCCAGGCATCGTCGATGGTGACGACGCCGCGGCGGGCGCGGGCGGGTGTGAACAGGTCGGCCTTGGTGGCGAAGTAGGACTCGAAGTCGCCGTGGAAGTCGAGGTGGTCCTGGGTCAGGTTGGTGAACCCGGCGACGCCGAACACGACGCCGTCGACCCGGTGCTGGGCGAGCGCGTGGGAGGAGACCTCCATGGCGAGCGTGCGCACGTGGTCCTCGCGCATGGCGGCAAGCAGGGCCTGCAGGTCGGCGGCCTCTGGTGTGGTCAGGATGCTGGGGATGACGCGGTCCCCGGAGCGGGTCTCGACCGTGCCGATCAGGCCGCCCTTCCAGCCCAGCGCCCGCAGCAGGTGGTCGAGCTGGTAGGTGGTGGTGGTCTTGCCGTTGGTCCCGGTGACGCCGAACGTCATCAGCTCGTCGGCGGGGTTGCCGAGCACCCAGGCGGCGACCTGGCCGAGGATGGCGCG
Organism: uncultured Actinomycetota bacterium; assembly: GCA_963850545.1. GTDB lineage: Bacteria > Actinomycetota > Actinomycetes > Actinomycetales > Cellulomonadaceae > Promicromonospora. The sequence goes on from CAWKLP010000001.1 coordinate 1,917,608, forward strand.
GGGGTCGTCGGCGATGACGACCGGTGTCCTCGTCTGCTGTGCGAGGAGCTCGGCTCCGCGCGCATCCGTGAGGACGGCGGAGGCCCCGCGTGCGACGGCGTCCGCGGCGAACTGCGCGCCGTGCGCGCGGGCGCCGGGGAGGGCCACGAACAGGTCTCCCTGCCGCGCCACCCGGTTGTCCGAGGCCACGCAGGTAACCGCGGCATCGGCCGGATGACCTGGGGCGATGGTGAGGCCGAACGCGACTGCGAGGTCCGAGACCTGGCGCGCTGTCGTGGCCGCCGGGCGGATCCGGTCGAACGGGGATGTCACGGAGAAGAACCTACCGCGTCCGGGGGTAGGGGCCTGCCGTGTCTGTGGGCCTTGGGTGCGGGTTGTGGGGTGGTACCGGCACAAGTGGGTGGCCAGGCTGTGAGCCAGACCCGACCAGGCCAGAACGACCACGCCGGTGGGGTGTGTTCCGCCAAGCTTGCGGCATCCCAGCCAGCCGCATCTGGCCGATTAATAATAGTATTGATGAAAACATGGGCAGCGGCGACTTCCATTCCTCGGGGCGGAAATCCTGTCGCCGTTCAGAAGTTCGAGAGCACGCTCCGCAAACCGCTGTTCCTGATACGCAGCATACCCTCCTAACCGTGGGCCTCTAACGACCTTATGGGCCGCGCCCCCACCGTCACCGGCTTGGCCAGAATTCCCCACACCGCAGCCACGTCGGAGCAGCGATGAAACTGCTCCAACTTTAGAATCCGCCACCGAGGATGGCAATCATGGGTTGCGCCTCGCATCACCAGCCCAATCGCGCGCCCCCAACATCGTCCCAAACAACGAACTCTCCTTCATCGAGTAGCGACCCAGTAATCTCGCGCATCGGCGTAAAGTCAGGAGAAGGCCCAGAAACCGTCCAGGAAAATACGACGTTTGGTCGCATATTCTGCCCCATAGCGCTCTTCGCGACACCCTCCGAGTACCACGATACAAGATCGGGATCAGTGTCGAACTCGGCGTAAAGAAGAGAACTACGAATGTATGAGCCATGAACTCTCCTCACATGTTGTCAAGTTGGTCGCGTTCCCTCGAACACGCGCACGTTGTCGATCTCACCGTCGAAGAAGTGAGCTGACTCGCCGTTCGACTTGCCCCGCCCGATGACGGTGGCACCCGTCGCGCGCCACATCGAGGCCACGGTCGTCGCGGAATCGCTGCGGATCGGGTTCGCCGGTGCCGGCTTGTCCGGCGTACCGACCGGACACACCCACAGGGACGCCTTCCCTGTGTCCTCGTTCCACGACCCTGTCAGATGCACCCACTCACCCGGGGTGTAGGTCACGACGGAGGACTGCGTAGCACGCACGATCCCGGAACCGAGCGCGTCTGTCTGGTACAGATTGAACGACCAGCAGCCACCGTCAGTCCTGCACGCTCCCCACCACATGAGCGCGAACGGCGACAGGACCGTGCCGTTCTGCGAGATCGCCACGTCGTGCCCGGTTGGATCCATGTCCTGCGGAAGCCGCACATGCGCCGATACGACAAAGCTCTTCGTCGTATCGATGCCCGCCGCGGCGGTCGCGGCCCGGTCGTCCACGCCGTCCAGAGAGATCGCCTTGTCGCCGGCCCGAGATCCGAACAACTCGTGGGGGCCGGCGGTCCAGGCCGGTGCGGTGCCCACGCCGTCGTCCTTGATCGTCAGGGGCTCCTTCACCGTGACCCAGGAACCGTCCGCGACACTGGTGCCGGTGCCTTCGTCCATCCGCCCAGATGTGTGACTCCTGCGGGGCGGCGATGTCGATGAAGTACGCCCTCGGGTCGGAGATGTTGCCCGCACGGTCGACCGACCGCACGTACACCGTCGCCGGGCCGGGCTTCGTCGGGGTGAACGACACGACGGCCGTTCCCGTCGAGGACGTCGGGACCGACTTCGGCGTCGCCGGGTCGGTGAACCCGTACTTGAACCGGACCACGTCCGTGGAACCCGCCCAGCCGAACCGGAACTTGCCTGTCAGCCCGATGCCGCCGGCCTCGATGTTCTCGTTGGTGTACACCGCCTCCACACCCGCGCCGCTGGTCACGGGGTAGATGTTCGGTATCTCAGGCTTCGTGATGTCCACGGTGAACTCACACCACTTGGACCACGAGCCCTCTCGCCCGCTGGAGTCCTTGGCCAGGACACGCCACTTGTAGACGACGTTGGAGAACAGCTCGTTGTCCGGCACCTGAATCTTGCGCGCCGAGAGCAGATAGGACGACATGTAGGCGCCCCACACCTGGATGTCGCTGGTGACCCGCCAGATCTGGAACCGAGCCTTGGTCGCGTTCCCGTCAGGATCGCGGATGAACGCCGACAGCCTCGGCATGTTCGTGCGCAGCACCGGACGGTCCGTCCCTGTCTTGCAGGAGTAGTCCTCCTTGCTGTGCCACGTCGTCAGGCTCGACGGGATGCCGGGTGCTCGGTTGTAGGTAACGGACAGCGTCGCCCGTGGGCTGGTGCTGCCGTTGCCGTCGTTCCGGCCGATGTACCGCTTCCAGCCGACCATCGTCGACTCGTTCGCTGACCGCACGCCCAGGGTGAGCGACTTCCAGTTCGACGACGCGACCTTCTTCGCGCCCGCGGCGACATCGAACCCGAGCGACCGGACCATGCCGGCACAGTCCGACCGGTGTGTCACCAGCGCCGAAGCAAGCCTGGTCGACCATGACCCGCGGTTGTTCCAAGTCGTCGCTTGGCTGACCGCGTTGGAACCGGCCTGGTACACCCAGACACCCGTCTTGTCGCAGTTGTACGAGAAGGTGGCGTTGATGTTGAAGACCGCCTTGGTGACGTCCGTCGACGCCAGGCTCCCCACCCCACCCAAGCCGCCGAACTCGTCCAGGACCCGGTGCGTGCTGGACAGGCCGCACTGGTACCCGGCGTAGGGGTCCGGTGCCAGACACCGGCCGACGCCGGCATCGCCGTCGAACTGGTACGAGGAGGCGCTGTCAGGCCAGGCACTGCGGACGGCGGTGACCTCGGACAGGGTTCCCGACACCGCCAGGGCGGCGAACATCGGGAACGCCGTCGACTCATCCTCTGCCGCGGTCTCGATGGCTGCGCCGACCACATCGTCCTCGGCCTCGTCGCCGCCATCCGTGGGGAGCTCGACCACCGCGTCAGGAGTCAAAGGACCCGTCAGCGGGTCCGTCTGGCCGGACGCGGTCGATGCGGACGGACTGGCCACCGTCTCGGAAGACACGGCCCGTTCTGCGTCGGTAGTCGCGCTGGCGGCTTGGTCCGCAGGCTCCTCGGAGGTCCAGATCAGCGGGCGGGACGACCGGAACACCTCCGGGTCTCCGCCGTCTGCGTCCAGCTCGGCTGCGTGCGGATCTGTGACGGTGAACGCACCGTGCTCACGCGCGACGTCCAGGCCCGCACCGGTGGCGCCCTTGGCACTCACGCCCAGACCGAGGTCGGCATCGAGATCCGTCACCTGCGGGTTGCGAGCCGCCGCCTCGTTCGCGATGCGCAGCACCTGACTGAAGCCCGACCCGTCGGCGTTCACCGCGACGACCAAGTCAACGCCGGACGGCTCACCGCCCGTGGACATGACGTCCGGGTACACGATCCGGTCGCCCTCCACGACCGGGTCGGTCAGCTCGAACGGCGCTTCGACGTCCACGACCTGACCGTCCGCGGAGGTCATTCGTGCCAGCACGTCCGGCTCTGAGGCGGCGTCGTTGCCGCCCGCCGAGAAGCTCATGGCCACCGCGGGAGCGGCAGGGCTCAAGCGGCCCGCCTCGTCCTCGGCCACCGCGGTCTAGATGGGCTCGAATGCCCCGTCGCCGTCCGCGTCCGACTCGACCGCGTTGCTCCCGATCTCCAGACGCACCTGACCCGACGGCTGGCCGAAGTAAGCCTGCCACGGAGTCTTCTCATCCAGCACCTCGACCTCGTGCCCGCACCGGGCGGCCGTCGCGAGGGCAGCCGATAGCGAAGGCTCTTCGACCGGGCACTCTACGACAGGCTCATCGTCCAGGCTCATCGCGGACAGCACGCCGTCCGCGGCCCCGGTCGCGACCAGCGCCGAGGCCCCCGACGCAAGGACCACCAATGCCGTCACCGCAGCTACGGCACCACCGGCACACGACCGGATCCTCCGCGCCGTCCGTGCCCACAACCGTCGCCGCCATTCGGCGCGTACCGCCCACGTCCGGAATGTCCACAGGAAGGAGGTTATGGGCGAGGAGGAAAGCGCTTTACCAACGAGCGGGTGATCTTCCACCAACCCGGGGGTGATCTTTCCAGCTACCTCACGGAGAGCTGCCAGTCGGCGCCCCTCGCGCAACTGGCGCCCACGGCGGCCGCATGGCTGAGGCTCAGGTGCTCGCCGGGTCCTCACGGGCGCTCTCGACCGCAGCGAGGCGTTCCTCGAGCTGCCGGATCCGGTCCCCTCAGGCCTCGGGCGCACCCGGCGGTCATCGCGCGGACTCGAGCCTTGCCAAGTAACCTTGTTGACAAGTAATCTTGTGAACGGAGAGGTCAGTGGACGAGGCACGGGGGCGGGACGAGGAGCACGAAACCGACGACGTCGAGGAGCCGGTCATCCTGGAGCCGGCATACCGACACGGCGTCGCCGAGGAGGACATCCTGCACGCGTTGCGCTTCGAGATGCATCACGTGGTACAGGAGGACGGCATGGTGATGTTTGTCGGCCCGGACCTGCAGGGTGTGTTGATCGAGGTCGGAGTCCTGGAGTGGTTCGGGATTCTCGCGATCGCTCATGCGATGCGCCCGGCCCGGGAGAAGTACCTGCGATGGAAAGGATGAATCAGATGCGACGAAACCTGGAAGCGCTGATCGCCAACGCTGATGCCCTGGCCGATCAGCTTGAGTCCTACGAACCCAAGCAAGAAGACTTTGACGCGCCCCTTCCGCCACTGATGGCGGTCAAGCTCGCGGCGTTCAAGCGTGACGCGGCCGAACGTGACCTGGCCAAGGCGGTGGAGGTCGCGCGTGAGCAGAAGGTGTCGTGGCGCAAGCTCGGTGAGGCCATCGGCACCAGCGGGGAAGCAGTACGCCAGCGCTACTCCCACGCCTGACCCAGCTGCGGGTAGGAGCGGCCGAGCGGATTTCGTCGCCCGACCGCTCCTACCCGCCCCGCGCCCTACCGCACCACGAGGTCCGGCAGCTTCGCTCCCACCGACTCGGAGGTGTGCAGGTGGCACGCCACCAGCCGGCCCGGCTCGTCCTGCGCCGTCGGACCCAGCACCGGCAGCTCAACCCGGCACACGTCCATGGCGTGCGGGCACCGGGGCGCGAACGGACACCCCGGAGTCCGGTGAGACAGGTCCGGCGGCGCGCCGGGGATGCCCGCCAGCTCGCGCCGCGGCCCGTGCAGCGGAGGGAACGACCCGAGCAGCCCCGCCGAGTACGGGTGCCGCGGATGCGTGTACACGTCTCGCGCGGACGCCGTCTCCACGATCTCGCCCGCGTACATGACGGCGATGCGGTCGGCGACCTCGACCAGCAGCGACACGTCGTGCGTGATGAGCACAACCGCGAACCCCAGCCGCTCGCGCAGCTCCATCACCTGCTCCAGGATCTGGCGCTGCATCACGACGTCGAGCGCCGTGGTGGGCTCGTCCATGATGAGCACCTGCGGCTCCAGGGCGAGCGCCATCGCGATCATGACGCGCTGCCGCATGCCTCCGGAGAGCTGGTGGGGGTAGGCCCGCAGCCGGTCGGCCGAGATGCCGACGAGCCGCAGCAGCTCCGCGGCCCGCTCCCGCGCCTCCGCGCGCCGCATCCCGGGCCGGTGCGCCAGGATGCCGTCGATGAGCTGCCGATCGACCCGGAACACCGGGTTGAGCGAGCTCATCGCGCCCTGGAACACGATGGCGATGTCGCGCCAGCGGGCGGCCCGCAGGTCGGCGTCGGACAGAGCGAGCAGGTCCGCGCGCTTGCCGTCGCGGCCCGTGAGCCACACCTCGCCGCCCGTGATGAGCCCGGGCGGGGGCAGCAGCCGCGTCGCCGCGTACGCGAGGGTCGACTTGCCGCAGCCCGACTCCCCCGCCAGCCCCAGCACCTCGCCGCGGTGCAGCGTGAGCGAGACCTCCCGCAGCACGTGCGTGGGGTCGTCGCCGAACCCGTAGTCGACGCTCAGGTTCCGGATATCGAGAACGGGATCCGCAGCCGACGTCGGCGGCGACGATGACGACGCCGCCCCCGCCGTGCCCGTGCCCGCACCGGTACCGATGCTCGTGTCTGTGCTCACGTCCGTGCCTCCCGCACCACCGGGGTGAACCCCACGCGCGGCCGGATGCCCCGGCGGCGCAGCGAGCGCGCGTGCAGGCCGGTGGACCGCAGGCGGGGGTTGACTATCTCGTCGATACCGAAGTTGACCAGCGTCAGGGCCATGCCGAGCAGCGCGATGCACGCCCCCGCCGGCACGAACCACCACCACGCGCCACGCTGCAGCGCGAGGTTGTTCTGCGCCCAGAACAGGATGGTGCCCCAGTTCCACTCGCTGACCGGCGTGATGCCGATGAACGACAGGGTGACCTGGGACAGCACGGCGAAGGTCACGGTGCCCACGAACCCGGAGGCGATCACGGCCGTCAGGTTGGGCATGACCTCGGCGAGCACGAGGCGCCACATGCGCTCCCCGTTGGCCCGGGCCGCCTCCACGAAGTCGCGCTTGCGCAGCGACAGCGTCTGGGCGCGCAGCACGCGCGCCCCCCAGGCCCAGCCGGTCGCCCCGATGACCAGCGCGACGGTGAGCCCGCCCGCCGAGGGCAGCTGCGCGGCGATCAGGATGATCAGCGGCAGCTGCGGGATCACCAGGAACATGTTCGACAGCGCGGACAGCGACTCGTCGCCCACCCCGCCGACGAACCCGGCGGTCACGCCGATGAGCACACCCACGACGGTGGCGCTCACCCCGGCGACCAGGCCGACCACCAGCACGCCACGCGTACCGACGACGATCTGCGACAGGATGTCGCGGCCCGTGTGGTCGGTACCGAGCCAGTGCGCCGCCGACGGCGGGGTGAGCAGCGCGTCGCTCACCTGGTTCGGGTCGTACGGCGCGATCCACGGGCCCAGCAGCGCGAGCAGCGTGAAGAAGCCGAGGATGACCAGGCCGGCGATCACCTTGCCGTTGCGCAGGAACATCAGCCGGTTGTTCATCGGTCCTCCGTCCGGGTGCGGGGGTCGAGCAGGGCGTAGGCGAGGTCGGCCACCATGTTCGCCACGAGGACGGACAACGTGATGACCAGGAAGCAGCCCTGCATCAGGGGGTAGTCGTGGGTGGAGACCGCCTGGTAGAGCGTGTAGCCGATGCCCTGGTAGGAGAAGACCATCTCCATGATGAGCGTGCCGCCGACGACGAACCCGAGGGACAGCGCGAAGCTGGAGACCTGCGGCAGCACGGCGTTGCGCGCCGCGTAGCCGAGCATGACGTCGCGCTCCGGCAGGCCCTTGGCGTGCGCCACGGTGACGTAGTCCTCCGAGGAGACCGTCACCATCATGTTGCGCATGCCGAGCACCCAGCCCGCCACGGACGACAGCACCACGGTGAGGGCCGGCAGGAACCCGTAATAGATCACCGAGCCGATGAACTCGCCCGAGAACGCGGGCACCAGGCCGCGGTCGTAGCTGCCGCTGGACGGGAACCAGCCCAGGTTCACCGACAGCACCGCGATGGTGATCAGCCCGAGCCAGAAGTACGGCACGGCCTGGAAGAACGTCGCCACGGGCAGCAGGCCGTCGGCCCACGTACCGCGGCGCCAGCCGAGGAACGTGCCGATGAGCGAGCCGATCACGAACGCGATGATCGTGGCCACGCCGACCAACCCCACCGTCCACGGCAGCGACTGGTTGACGATGTCGGCCACCGGCGTCGGGAAGTGCGTGAAGGACAGGCCCAGGTCGCCCCGCAGGAGCAGGCCCCAGTAGTCGACGTACTGCTGCCACATGGTGGTGTCCTGGTCCAGACCGAACAGGACACGCAGCGAGTGCTCGGCATTGCTGTCGATGCGGCCCTGCATGCGGCCCAGCAGGGCCGTCACGGGGTCGCCGGGCAGCAGACGCGGGATGAAGAAGTTGATGGTGATCGCGGCCCACGCCGTCAGCGCGTAGAACGCGACCCTCCGTAGCAGGAACCTCATGCGGCCGCCTCCCCATTGCTGGCGGTCTGGCCGACGTCGGACGGCGAGCCGCTGCCGCCGGCCGAGACCAAGGGCCGGTCGCCCCGGTCGCTGTAGCCCCAGCAGGCTGCCGCTCGCCCGGGCGTGACCTCGATCAGCTCCGGCGTCTCGCGCCGGCACAGGTCGGTCGCGTACGGGCAGCGCGGGGCGAAGCGGCACCCGGGCGGCGGGTCGACGAGGCTGGGCGGCTCACCGCCGGTCCCCTGGTCCCGCACAGCCGCCGCGCCGGCGCCTGCCAGGTCGTCGGGGTCGGGCGCGGACGCCACCAGCAGGCGCGTGTAGGGGTGCAGCGGCTCCTGGGTGACCGACTCGCTGTCGCCGGTCTCCATGACCTGCCCCGCGTACAGCACGGTGGTCCGGTCGGCGAAGTACCGCGCCGACGCGATGTCGTGCGTGATGTACAGGACGGCGATCCCGAGCCGGTCGCGCAGGTCCGCCAGGAGGTTGAGGATGCCCAGGCGGATCGAGACGTCCAGCATCGAGACGGGCTCGTCCGCGAGCAGCACCTCGGGCTCGGCGGCGAGCGCCCGCGCGATGGCGATGCGCTGCCGCTGACCCCCGGAGAGCTCGTGCGGGTAGGAGTCGACGTACCGCGCCGCCGGCGTGAGGTGCACGCGCTCCAGCAGCTCGGTCAGGGCCGCCTCCAGCTCGGCGCCCCGGAGCCTGCCGCCGGTGGACTGGCGCCGGTGCAGCCGCAGCGCCCGGGTCAGCGTGTACCGCACCGGGTGCACGGGGTTCAGGGAGGCGAACGGGTCCTGGAAGATCATCTGCACGCGTCGCACGTACGCGCGGAACGCCCGGCGGCCGCGCGCCCGCGCGTCGGCGCCGTCCAGCAGCACCTGGCCGTCCGTGATCGGGATCAGCCCCGCCAGCAGCCGGGCGACCGTGGACTTGCCGGAGCCCGACTCCCCCACCACGGCCAGCACCTGGCCGCGGTGGAGCTCGAGGTCCACGCCGTCCACGGCGTGTATCGCCCGGGCGGGCGGCCGCCCGTTGATGCGGCGTCCACCCGCCCGGAAGTGCTTGGTGAGGCCGTGCGCGGCCAGCACCGGTGTGCTCGTGCTCATCAGCCTTCCGCGACCTCGAGGTTCATCAGGATCTGGGCGGCCTGGACCCCGGTGGGCTGCGGCTGGTTGTACGGGTCCTCCTCGGAGGGCCAGCCCACGTAGTTCGTCGTGGAGTACTGCGCGGTGGCTGGGCGGGTCCAGATGGCGATGCCCGGCACCTCCTCGACGAAGACCTTCTGGATGGTGGCGAGCGCCTCGGTGCGGGTCGCGTCGTCGGGCGCCGCGGCGTAGTCGGCGATCGCCTGGGTGGCGTCGTCGTTCTGGAACCGGCCGAAGTTCCAGGTGGCCGGCTCGCCCGCCTTCACGTACTGCGCGCCGTCCATGATGTCGGCGTACATGTCCCAGGGGGTGGCGCCGCCGTCGGTCCAGTGCAGGGTGGCCTGGAAGTCGCCGGCCGGGATGATGTCGGCGAACCAGCCGTCCTGGTTGACGGGGTTGACGGTGGCGGTGGCGCCGAGCTCGGCGGCCGAGTTCTTGATGAGGTCCAGCGCGGTCAGGTAGTCGTTCCAGCCGGCCGGGTTGACCAGCTCGAAGGTGACCTCCTCGCCGTCGGGGTCCACGAGCTTCTCGCCCTCCCAGGTGTACCCGGCGTCCTCCAGCAGGGCGCGGGCGCCCTCGACGTCGACCGCGTACTCCTGGTCGGCGTAGTCGGCGGAGAGGAACTCCTCGCCGGCGGGCAGGGGCAGGCCGGTGACGCTGGTCAGGGCGGGGTTGACGCCGGACGTCGCGACGTCGACGAGCTCCTGGCGGTCGATCACCATGTTGAGGGCCTGCCGGAACGCCTTGTCGTCGAACGGCTTGGTCTCGTTGTTCAGGTAGAGCACGTCGATCCCGAGGCCGCCGGCGGCGTACTGGTTGTAGTGCTCTGGGTCCTGGGCGATGTAGACGTTCTCGAAGTCGGCGATGAACGTCCAGCCCCACTGCGCCTCACCGGTGGTGAGGGCCGTGGTCAGGGCGTTGTTGTCGTTGTACGACGAGTACCGGATCTCCGGGACGGCGGGCTCGCCGCCCCAGTAGTCGTCGCGGGCCACGACGGTGGCGGCCTGCGGCGTCCAGGACTCCAGCGTGTACGGGCCGGTACCCACGGGGTCGGGGTTGGTGTCCGTGGTCGGGTCCTCGACATCGGCCCAGATGTGCTCGGGCACCATGACCAGGTCGTACAGCTTGGACTGGTTGACGAACTGCCCGGCGGTGAACGAGACGGTGACGGTAGTGCCGTCGGTCTCGATCTTGTCGTAGGGCAGGGCGCCGGTGTTGAGCGCCTCGAAGTCCTTGCGCAGCTGGATGGAGAACGCGACGTCGTCGGCGGTGAACTCCTCGCCGTCCGACCAGGTGACGCCCTCGCGGGGCGTGATGACCGCCTCCGTGAAGTCCTCGTTCCACTCCACGCTGTCGGCGAGCCACGGCAGCGGCTCCTCGGACGGGCGGGCCTGGTTCCGCATCATCAGCGGCTCGTAGATCGTGAACGCGTAGCCGAGCGAGAGCGCGGACGAGCCGGTGGCGAACGGGCTGTGGTTCTCAGTCTGGACGCCGTTCGGCATGCCGACGGTCAGGGTCTCCCCGCCGCCCGCTTCGGTGGTGGTACCGCCACCGCCGCCACTGCAGGCCGTGGCCAGCAGCGCGACGGCTGCCGCGGCCGCCGCAACGGCGACGTACTTGTGAATCCTCACGGTGTGCCTCCTTGCACTCGTCCCGCGTATGCGGGACAGATGGTGTTGATCACTTGGTTCCGGCGCCGGGATAGTCCCCGGGCCGGACGGTCAGCTCGTTGGTCAGTCGCAGGTCCGCCACGGACCTGCCAGTACGCAGCCGGTAGGTGCCCGGCGGCGTGGTCCAGCCCTTGGCCTGCGGGTCCCAGACCTGCAGCGCCCGGGCCGGAACGGGTACGCGGACCGTCACGCTGCCCATGGCCGGCACGTCAGCGACCGCGAATCCGCCGAGCCACCGCACGGGGCGGCTCGGGCCGCCGTCGGGCGCCTCGAGGTAGACCTGGATCACCTCGCGGCCCACGCGCGGGCCGGTGTTCCGGACGGTCACGTACACGGTCAGGGTCGCGGGGGCGTCGTGGGCCTCGCCCCGGGCGAGGACGGCGTCCTCGTACTCCCAGGTGGTCCAGCCCAGGCCGTGCCCGAACGGCGCGGCAGGCACCGGGGCAGCCGACGCAGCGCCGTCCGGCCCGGCCGCGAGCCGCCGCTCCCAGGCCCGGTAGCCGACGTCGGTCCCCTCGGCGTAGTCGACGACGCCGTCCACGGGCCGCGCGTGCGGCACGGGGACGTCCTCGAACCGCGCGGGGAGCGTCCACGGCAGGCGCCCGGACGGCTCGGTGGCGCCGGTCAGCACGTCGGCGAGCCCTGTGCCCGCCTCCTGCCCCGGCAGCCAGCCCCACAGGACGGTCGGGACCTCGTCGAGCCAGGGCAGCAGCACGGGCGCGCCGGCATTGACGACGACGACGGTGCGCGGGTTGGCCGCCACGACACGGCGCACGAGCTCGTCCTGGTTGCCGGGCAGGTCCAGGCCGGGGCGGTCGTAGCCCTCGGACTCGACCTCGGCGGTGGTGCCGATCAGCACCACTGCGACGTCGGCGACGGCGGCGGCCTCGACCGCCCGGGCCAGCTCCTCCTCGGCCGACGGGCCGGGCAGCCGGTGCACCAGGGCGGCGCGCACGAAGTGGCCGTAGCCGACGGCGTGCACCACCTGCAGGGTCGCGTCGACGACGGCGGTGCCGCTCGCGATGGCGAGCGCCGCGATCGGGTGGTTGTGCCCCGAGGACAGCACGATGCCCTCGTCAACGCGGGTGCTGCCCGCGGCGACCTCGGCGCCGTCGATGCCCACCCGGTGCACGCCGACGGTGCCGACACCCAGCTCGTGCGCGCCCGGCTCGTCGAGGCGGACCTCGGTGCGCAGGCGGACGGCGTCGGCGTCGGGCCGCACGTCGTGCAGCCAGCCGGTCCACTCGTGGGCCGTGTACTCGTCGAGCGTGCTGCCGTCGGCGGCGAGCAGCGTCACGTGCAGGCCGGGCTCGCCGGTGACCGGGTCGGTGCACCGGTCGACGTCGAGCTCCGGCGGGTTGTGCAGGGCCCGGGCGCCGGCCAGCAGCGTCACCTCGGACCCCTGCGGCAGCGAGGCGCGCAGCTCGTCGGCGGGGTAGGTGAGGCGGTCGGGGTGCACGAACGACGAGCCGCCGCCCTGGAAGAACGGCTCGACGGCAGCGGGGCCGAGCAGCGCGACGCGCAGCGGCCGGGCCCCGTCGTGCACCAGCGGCACCAGCCCGGCGTCGTCCTTCAGTACGACGACGGATCGAGCGGCCAGCTCCCGGAGAAACTCCGCGGACGTTGTGGGCGGGATCGTTGCTGATTCCTGTCCCGCTTCAGGCGCAATGTTCGCGCCCGCAACACTGCCGGTTTGATCGGCGGCGGGGAGCGGGAGGCGGCCAGTGCGGCGGGCGAGCCGGAGCAGGCGCAGCACCTTGTCGTCGAGCTCCGACTCGGCCACCTCGCCGGAGCGGACGGCGTCGAGCAGACCGTCGCCCCATGCGCCGTCGGGCCCGGGCATCTGCAGGTCGAGGCCGCCGCGCACGGCCGGCGCGACCGACTGGGTGGCCACCCAGTCGCTGACGAACAGGCCGTCGTAGCCCCACTCCTCCTTGAGCAGGTCGACCACCAGCGGCCGGTGCTCCAGGAGGCGGGCGGAGACGCCGCCGGTGTCGGCGCCGTTGTATGCGCCCATCACCGACCACGGGTTGACGTCGCGCACGAGGCGCTCGAACGGCGCGAGGTAGGCCTCGCGCAGCGTCCGCTCGTCGAGGCGCGCGAGATAGCGCGTGCGCTCGGTCTCGGAGTCGTTGGCGACGTAGTGCTTGACGCACATCCCGACGCCCCGGTCCTGCGCGGCGCCTACGAGCGCCACCGCGATCTCGGCCGTCAGGTGCGGGTCCTCGGAGTAGCACTCGAAGTGCCTGCCGCCCACGGGGGTGCGCTGCAGGTTCACCTGCGGTGCGAGCACGACGTCGACGCCGTGGCGCCGGGCCTCGGCCGCGAACAGCGCTCCCGATCGCGCCGCCAGGTCCAGGTCCCACGTGGCGGCCAGCGCGGAAGGCGCGGGGAACATCGCCGACGTCCCGCCGTCCGGGCCGCGTACGCCGACCGGGCCGTCGGACATCACCACCGGCTCCAGCCCGAGCCGGGGCACCGCCGTGGTCGCCCACATGGAGGCACCCACGACGAGCGAGATCTTCTCCTCGGCAGTGAGCTCGTCGAGGAGGCGGAGCAGCTCGGGCTCCGTGGTGATGGTCTGCGATGACAAGTGTTTCTCCGTTCAGCGTCGGACGGCTGCCCGCATTCAACCACACTTACTTACTGGTAAGTAAGCCCGCAAACTTCTGTATCGTGAGGGCATGTCAGACACGACAGAGCAGTCGGCCCCGAGGGCCAAGCGACCCACCCGCGCCCAGCGGCGGGAGGAGATCCTTGCCGCCGCCACGCGGGTGTTCGGGTCCAAGGGCTATCACCAGGGCTCGCTCGTCGACGTCGCCGCCCAGGTCGGCATCACCCACGCCGGGGTGCTGCACCACTTCGGCAGCAAGGACAAGCTGCTGTGGGAGGTGCTCGAGTACCGCGACCGCGTGGACGTGCAGCACCTCGAGGGCAAGCACATCCCCGGCGGCATCGACCTGTTCCGGCACCTGGTCACCACCGCACGCCTGAACGCCGACCGGCGCGGCATCGTACAGGCGTACGCGGTGCTCACCGGGGAGTCCGTGACCGACGGCCACCCGGCGTCCACCTGGGTCGCCGAGCGGTTCACGGTGCTGCGCGGCGAGATCGCCCAGGCCGTGCGCGAGCTGGCCGACGAGCGCGCCGTCACCCTGCCCGAGGGCGAGCCCGAGCGCGCCGCCGCGGCCGTGATCGCCGTCATGGACGGCCTTCAGGTGCAGTGGCTGCTCGACCCGGAGGCCGTCGACCTCGAGGCGGCCACCGGATTCGCTATCGAGTCGATCCTGACGGCCACCCTCGGCAGCACCGTGCGGATCGCGAGTCCCTGATCCGCACGGGCCAGGCCGCCCGGACTACCACTCCGTCTCGAGCCGCTGGTGCTCGGTCTTGCTCGGCGGCACGTCCATCTTCTGCAGCGTGAACCCCATGACGTCGCTGAACACCGGGGCGGCGACGTCGCCGCCGTAGATCGAGCTGTGCGGGCTCTTGAGGAAGATGGCGACGGTGTACCGCGGGTCGTCGGCCGGTGCGACGCCGATGAACGACGCCATGTACGTCCAGCCGTTGCCGGCCGGCATCTGTGCGGTACCGGTCTTGCCCGCCACGCGGTAGCCGGGCACGACGGCGTTGACACCTGTACCGCCGTCCTCGGTAACGGTCTCCATCATCTTCAGGAGGGTGTCCGCGGTCTTCTCCGAGATCACCCGCTTCCCCGACTCGCGCTCGGCCGGCGTCCTGGTGCCGTCCGGGCTCGTCGAGCCCTCGAAGAGCGTCGGGGTCATCCGCACACCGCCGTTCGCGACCGTCGAGAACACGCTGGTGGCCTGCATGGCGTTGACGGACAGGCCCTGCCCGAACAGCACCGTGTACTGCGTGCGGCCGTCCCAGTCCGCGACGTCGGCGGGCGGCATGATGCCGACCGACTCGCCCGGCAGACCGAGGCCCGTTGGCTGCCCGAACCCGAACTTCTCCAGGAAGTCCTGCCGGGTCTGGATCGGGATCTTCTCCCCGACCTGCACGGTCCCCGTGTTCGACGACTGCGCCAGCACGCCCGTCAGGGTCAGCCGCTGCACCGGGTGGTCGTGCGAGTCGTGGAACGTCTGCCCGTTCGGCGTCGTGAACGTGTCCGGCACGGTGAACCGGCTGCTCGGGTTCCAGTAGCCGCCCTCCAGCGCCGCGGCCATGGTGACCACCTTGCCCGTGGAGCCCGGGTCGAAGACGTCCTTCACGGCGCGCGACCCGCCCGCGACGGCCGCCGTCGACCGGTCGTTCGGGTTCACCGCGCCCGAGTCCGCGAGCGCGACGATCTCTCCCGTGCGCACGTCCTGCACGATCGCGATGCCGTACTCCGAGCCGGACGTGCGCACCGCCTCGTCGATCGCGTCCTGCGACTTCCACTGGACGTCGTGCACCAGCGAGAGCTGGACGTCGTCGCCGGGCACCGCCGGGACCGACTCCTGCCCCGCTGCCGGGATGCGCAGGCCGTCGAGGCTGCGCTCGTAGGTGTCCGAGCCTGCGGTGCCCGACAGCAGGTCGTCGTACGCGGCCTCGATGCCGGCCTGCCCGGTCTGCTCGTCGTTCACGAAGCCGACCAGCGAGCCCGCCACCGAGCCCGACGGGTAGGTGCGCCGCGACGTGAGGTCGGTCCGGATGTACGCCCGGATCTCCAGGCCTGCGATGGCGCGCTGCACCTGTGGCACCACGTTCTTCGCGAGCACCTTGTAGCGGGAGTCGCCCACGAGCTGCGCCGCGAGCTCGTTCTTCGGCACGTCGAGGATCGGCGCGAGCAGCTGGGCGATGCCCAGGGCGCCGTTCTCGATCTTCTCTCCCTCGGCGTCCACCCCCCGGACCGTGCCGCGGAAGTCCTTGATCGCCTTCGGGTCGCCGACCACCGTGTACCGGTCCACCGAGGTCGCGAGCACTACCCCGTTGGCGTCCGTGATGTCACCCCGGTGCGCCGGTGTCACGGCGGTGGCGGTGCGTGCCGCCTCGGCCTCCGCGGCGAGGCTCGGCCCCTCGATGAGCTGCACGTGGACGAGCCGCACCAGGAACACGAGCACCACCACGGCCGCCAGGCCGACGATCCAGCGCTGCCGCACCTCCGGCCGACCCGGCCGGGGTGGCAGCGGCCGCGCCACCCGGGACCGGGCAGGGCGGGGCGGGGCCGCGCCCTTCCGGGCACCCTCGGGTGCCTGAAAGCCCAGCCGCGTGCTGGTCGCACGAGGCTGGGCCTTCTTGGGCTGGGCCTTCTTGGGCTGGGGCTTCTTGGCCTGGGACTTGCCCGGTTGGGGCTTCCTCGGCTGAGCCCCGCCCTGCTTGCGCTGCGGGTTGGCTGCCTGCTGGGACCTGCCCTGACCCCGGGCCGGCTGGGCCGTGCGCGGCTGCGCGGAACGGGAGCCGGCAGCGCGCCCCGACGGAGTGCGCTGCCGGCCCGAGCCCGACGTCGGCCCGGTCATTGGTCCGTCCCCTTCACCACCTTGCCGGTACGGATGCTGACCATTGTCGGGTTCTCCGCGGGCACCATGCCGAGGCTCCGAGCCTTGGCCGGCAGGTCCGTCTCGGCCGCGCTCAGGTCCTCCTGGAGCCCTTGCACGTCCTGAGCGGTCTGCGCGACGTCGCCCTGCAGCTGCGACATCTCGTAGGAACCGCGCGCGAGCGTGGTGTTCAGCACCAGCACCGCCACGAGGGACACCACCATCATGGTGGCGCACAGCACGAAGAACGGCACCCGGCTCTTCGCGTGCAGCGGCGCGCGGACGACGTCCAGACGGCGTCCGCGCTGGGCGGCACCCCCGGAGATCGCGGTCAGCGGTGCCCGGCGGGTGTGGGGCAGCTCGGCCGGACGGGCGGCGCGGGCCGTCGCGGCAGTTGTGGCACTCATCGGCGGTCCTCCTTCGCTGTGTGGTGCTTGGTCGTGCGGTTCAGCAGGTGCTCGGGTGTCGGGCGCAGCCGCCGTGCGGCGCGCAGCCTGACCGACGCCGAGCGCGGGTTGCGCTCCAGCTCTTCGGCGTCGGCCTCCTCCGCACCCCGGGTGAGCGCCTCGAGATAGGGCCTGTGTGTCTCGGGCTCGACGGGCAGGCCGGACGGCGCGGACGACGTCGTGCCCTGCGCTATCGCGCGCTTGACGATCCGGTCCTCCAGCGACTGGTACGACTCCACGACGATCCGGCCACCCACCGCCAGCGCCTCGATCGCGGCGGGCACGGCGCGCTCGAGCACTTCGAGCTCACCGTTCACCTCGATCCGCAGGGCCTGGAACGTGCGCTTGGCCGGGTGGCCGCCCGTCTTGCGGGTCGCAGCGGGGATGACGGCCCGCAGCAGGTCGACGAGCTCGCCGCTGCGGTCCCACTCCCGCTCCGCCCGACGCCGGACGACGGCCCGCGCGATCTTGCCCGCGAACCGCTCCTCGCCGTACTCCCGCAGGATCCGCGCGAGGTCGCGCTCGTCGTACGTGTTGAGCACGTCGGCCGCCGTCAGGTCCTGCGTGGAGTCCATGCGCATGTCCAGCGGCGCGTCCTGCGCGTACGCGAAGCCACGCTCGGCCTCGTCGAGCTGCAGCGAGGACACACCGAGGTCCATGAGCACGCCCTGGACGGCACCGCCGGCGTGCTCGCCGACAACGTCGCCGATCTCGTCGTACACCGCGTGCACGGGCGTGAACCGGTCGCCGAACCGGGCCAGCCGGGCGCCCGCGAGAGCGAGGGCCTGCAGGTCCCGGTCGATACCGATCACGCGCGCCGCCGGGAGCTGCTCCAAGACCGCCTCGGTGTGCCCGCCCATGCCTAGCGTGCAGTCCACCAGGACCGAGCCGGGCTCCGCGAGCGCGGGGGCGAGCAGGTCGACGCAGCGCTGGAGCAACACCGGGAGGTGACGATCGGCGGCGTCGCTGCTGGTGCCGGGACGGTTGTCGGTCGCGTTCATCGGTGTCTCCTCTCCTGCGTCGTGCCCTGCTGGTACTGCCTGGTGCCGCCCGGTGCCAGCCCTGCCAGGAACTGGCCCGCCCTGCTGAGCAGGGCCGTCCGGTCAGGTCTCCCTCCGCACGGTTCCGGCGGCGGGGAAGTGCGCCGGATCCTGCGGGAGGAGGCCTGGCCGTACGGCCGCCTGCTCGCCTGTCCTAAAAGCTCAGCCCGGGGAAGATCTCCTCGGCCTGGTCGATGTAGTCGGGCTCGGTCTGTTCCTGGTATGTGGCCCAGGCCAGCGAATCCCACACCTCCACGCGGGTGCCGACCCCGATCACCACAACTTCGCGGTCCAGGCCGGCGTACTCGCGCAGGTGGATCGGGATGGAGACCCGGCCCTGCTTATCCGGAACTTCGTCACTAGCTCCCGCCAGGAAGTTTCGCGTGTAGTCCCGTGCTGCTTTGCTCGTCACCGGCGCCTGCCGGATCTGGGTGTAGATCTGCTGAAACTCGTCCATCGGGAGAAGAAAGAGGCACCGCTCCTGCCCTTTGGTCATGACCAGACCGCTGGACAGTCGCCCCCGGAACTTGGCGGGAAGGATCAGGCGGCCCTTCTCGTCGAGCTTCGGGGTGTACGTACCGAGAAGCAGGCCCAGACCCGCGAAACCTTCTGCCGTAGCAGTCATGGGCCAGCACCTCCTCTCGCTCCCGCACACTCCACGCTACTCCACTTTCCACCACCGCACTCGGAAAAACCGTGGGGAGAACTACCCAGCGACCCTCAATGTGCAGGTCAAAGAGGTAAAGAGCGGGTGGAGTAAATTCATGTCCGGCGTGGCGTGGAATGTCGGAGTACCCAGCTCCAGGCCGCGCGGCGACAAGCGTCCCCGGCCTGGTAACCGGCCGATTCGGTGGGGCGAAACGAGTTCTCGGATGTGTGAAGACCGCGTGATGCACACAACAGAGTGCTTTACATCTCTACTAGGCTGGACCAGCCGGGCCCACCTCAGCCGCCCGGCGTCCGAACGGTGCGTCCACGTACCAGAACCCGGCCTGACAACTCGGCCTGATGGAGGTCTCCCCCTGTGCACACGGAACCCGCCGCGCCCGGCCTAACGGATCCTCACTTCGGCGGGGCGTCCGCCCCGCAGGCAGCGCCAGGACCCGGCGCGCTCGACGAGCTGGTGGAGACCATGGCGCGCGTCCGCGGAGCCGTCGAGTCCGTCGTGACGGGCCGGCCGGGGCTGGCCGACATCACCCTCGCCGTCCTGCTGGCCGAGGGCCACCTGCTCGTCGAGGACGTGCCCGGTGTCGGCAAGACGACGCTGGCCAAGGCGATCGCCCGCAGCATCGACTGCCACGTGGGCCGCATCCAGTTCACCCCCGACCTCCTGCCGAGCGACCTCACCGGCGTCAATATCTTCCGCACCGGCAGCCACGAGTTCGAGTTCCGGCCCGGCCCGGTGTTCAGCAACATCGTGATCGGCGACGAGATCAACCGCGCCTCCCCGAAGACGCAGTCCGCGCTGCTGGAGTGCATGGAGGAGGGCCAGACCACCGTCGACGGCACCACCCACCAGCTCCCCCGGCCGTTCCTCGTGGTCGCCACGCAGAACCCGGTCGAGATGGAGGGCACCTACCCCCTGCCCGAGGCGCAGCGCGACCGCTTCATGGCCCGCATCACGGTGGGCTACCCCGACATCGACGCCGAGATCCTCATGCTCGACCGGCAGGAGGCCAGCACGCCGCTGGCGCACCTGCAGCCCGTCACCGACGGACGCTCGATGCTGCGGTTCTCGCAGCTGGTGCGGTCGCTGTACGCGTCGCCGTCGGTCAAGCGGTACGTGGTGGGTCTTGTCGGGGCCACGCGCGAGCACCCCGGGCTGCGGCTGGGCGCCTCGCCCCGCGCGTCGCTCCAGCTCCTGCGGGCCGCCAAGGCCATCGCCGCCATGACGGGGCGGGACCACGTCCTGCCCGACGACATCCAGCGGCTCGCCCGGCCCGTGCTGGCCCACCGCCTGATCGTCACGACCGAGGCCCGGCTTGGTGGGGTCACCCCGGAGACGCTCGTGGACGAGATAGTGCAGCGCACGCCGGTGCCGGCGCTCGAGCCCGCCGACCGGCGTCAGTTCTGAGCGGCCGGGGCGACAAGCTCATGAAGTGGCGTGACACGCTCGCACGGATCAGCCGGGTCCGGCTGACGCCCCGTGGCATCGGAGCCGCCTGCGTGGGCGGCGTGCTGATCCCCCTCGGACTGGTGCTCACCCTGCCCGACCTCGTCGGGCTGGGCACGGCGGCGCTGCTCGCCGTGGCGGTGGCCTGGGTGGTCATCGGGGCCCAGCGGCTCGAGTCCGGACGCGGTGCCCTGCACGTGACGCGTGCCGTGGCCCCGAACCCCGTCGTCCGCGACCGGACGGCGGAGGTCAGCCTCCTGGTCGCCGCGCACCAGGCCACCGGCGCGGCATACGAACGACTGTCCCGGCTGCGCCTCTCCGAGCAGGCGGCGCACGAGCTCGCCGGGCACCAGGGCATCCGGGCCCGGGTGTCGGCGCGGGCCGACCGGATCACCGTGCACTACTCCCTGACCCCGACGCGCCGCGGGCGCTGGTCGCTGGGTCCGCTCCTGACCACGCGGACCGACGTGTTCGGCCTGGTCCGCGCCACCCAGCCCCTCGGCAGCGCGACCCACGTACCCGTGTGGCCCCGCACCGTCGAGCTCGCCGTACGCACGCGGTCGGTGGGCGACGTCGACCACTCCGCCACGGGCGCGCGCCTCCAGTCGACCGACGACTCCGTGCTGCGCGAGTACGTCGCGGGCGACGACCCGCGCCGCGTCCACTGGGTGAGCGCCGCGCGGCGGGGCCAGCTCATGGTACGCGCCGACGAGAGCGCCGGCGTGCGCCCCGTGACCGTCCTGCTCGACCGCTCCCTGCTGCCGCACTGGCAGGAGTCCGGGAGCCCGCGCCGCCCCGCGGCCGTGGACGACGGCGAGTGGGCGGTCGAGCTCGCAGCGTCCATCGCCACCTCGTTCCTCGACGCCGGCCACCCCGCACGCCTGGTGCCCACGAGCGTGGCCCCCAGTGTCGAGGGCGTCCGGTTCGCGACCACGCGCGCCAGCCGGCCCGCCCTGCTGGACGCCTGCGTGGACATCCGCGGGCACCGCGGCGCCGCCGAAGGACAGCACGCCACGAGCACCACCGCACGCGCGCTCCGGCTCGCCCGGACCCCCGGCGAGATAGTCGTCGCGGTGCTCGGCCCGCACGCGCCCGACGCCCGCCACGACCTCGCGGCCCTGGGCGCGGAGGGCACCTGCTGGGCGCTCCTGGTGGCTCCCCGAGGGGCCGGGTTCCAGCACGAGCTGGACCAGACGGCCATCGAGCTGCGCGCGTCCGGCTGGCACGTCAGCACGTCCGAGGCCCGCACCGACCCGGAACGCGCCTGGGCCCTGCTCGCGGAGCGTGCCCCGTGATCCCCGCCCACCGCGGACCGCTGGTCCGCACCGTCACGTCCGGCATCCTCGTCGCGATCGCCGTCATCGCGTCCATGCACTCGCTCACGCTCGTCATCGACCCCGGGCCGTGGCTCACCGCCGGCACCACGGGCGTCGTCCTCGTTTCGACCACCAGCTGTGTCGTGCGGTACCTGCTGCTGCGCACCGCCGTCGACCGCGCGGCCACCCGCCGGGCGGCGGGCCAGGGGCCGAGCGCGGACCGGGCCGCCGACCGCGCGGCGGGCAGCGCCTCGTTCGTCGCGACGGCGGCCGGCCTCCTGGTCGCCGTGTGGTTCCTCCTCGCCCGCTACGGCGGGCCGGGCCAGCGCTTCGAGCCGTTCGTGGGGCCGGACGCCGTGGAGCAGGTCCTCGAACGGTTCCGCCAGGCCACCGAGCTCATGAGCACGCAGGTCGCGCCGGTGGATCCCGGTCCGGCCATCAGCATGGTCGCCGTGGGCGGCACGCTGCTGGTGCTGCTCGTGGTGGACTCGCTCGCCGGAGCCCGGATGCCCGGCTTCGCCGGTGTGCCGCTGCTGCTCCTGTGGACGCCGCCCCTCACGCTCGTCGGCGAGGTGCAGTGGCCGGTCTTCGTCATCAGCGTCACCGCGATGCTGCTGCTGCTCACTGTCGATCCGGTGGGTGTGACACCCGGCCGGCACAGCGAGTCCGACTCCGCGGCAGTACGCCGCGCGCAGCGGTTCCGTTCCGGGATCACGGCGCTGACGTCCGTGGCGGTCGCCGCCGCCTCGCTCGGCGTCGCCACCGGCATGGCCGCGCTGCCCGCGCTGGCCGGGACGTGGAACCAGCTCATCTCCACGCCGTCCAACACGGTCGAGCTGTCCTCCGAGCTCGACATGCGCCAGCCCTTGAGCGCCCGCTCCACCAACACCGTCCTGACGTACACGATGGCCGACGGCGACCCCAGCGGCCCCCTGCGCGTCATGACCCTCACGGCGTTCGACGGCGTCCAGACCAACCGGAACGTGCCCACCGGCGGCCTGGCGGACTTCGACCTGACCACGATCCTCGCGCCACCCGGCGAGGGGGCTCTCGGCGAGGGCCGCCGGATGGACCTCCGCATCGGGCAGCTCAACGGCGCCGAGCTGCCGCTGCCGCTCGAGCCGCGCTCGGTCGACGTCAGCGGCGACTGGGCCTACGACGCGCTCCGCGACGAGGTGCGCAGCGGCGACGGCACCGAGCCCGGGGCTCCGTACAGCGTCCAGATCATCGACCGCCGGCTCACCCCCGAGCTGCTGCGTGCCGCCCCGACCTCCCCGGACCCCCGGTCGGCCGGCTACACCGAGGTTCCGGACACCGAGCACCGGGACGACATCGCCGCCTACGCCGAGGAGATCGCCGGGGACGCGCCCACCCGGTTCGACGCGGCGGTCGCGCTGCAGAACCACCTGCGGTCGGGTGAAGGGTTCGTATACAACCCGGACGCCGACTACCGGGGCTCGTCGGACACCGTCTGGGACTTCCTGCAGAACAAGGAGGGGTACTGCACGCAGTACGCCCTCTCGATGATGGTGCTGGCCCGCAGCCTCGACATCCCCGCCCGCATCGGCGTCGGCTGGCTGCCCGGCCGGCCCGACGGCAACGGCAGCTTCCGGGTCACCGGCCAGGACTCGCACGCATGGCCCGAGATCTACTTCCCGTCCGTCGGGTGGGTACGGTTCGAGCCGACGCCGCAGGTCCAGACGGGTCCGCTCCCCTCGTACGCGAACCCGAGCGCGGGCAGCGCGCCCAGCTCCTCGCCCACGCCCACCCGCGCCAACGAGGTGCCCACGCAGCAGCCGACCCAGCGGCCCGAGCAGTCCGACCCGGGCGCCACGGCGGACGCGTCGTCCGGCAACGAGGTATCGGACCGGACCCTGCCCGGCTGGGCCTGGGTGGTGGCGGTGATCGTCGCCCTCGGTGTGCTCGGCGGGGCCGCATGGCTGCTGCTGCGCCGCCGCACGGAGGCCGAGGTGCTCGACCCGGAGCGCGCCTGGTCCCGCGTCCTGGCGCTGCTCGCCGAGCAGGAGGTGCGGCTCGGCCCGTCGGTCACGCTGCGCCGCGCACCGGCGGTCATCGCGGACGAGGTGCGCACCCGCACGGGCACGCCCCTGCCCGACGACGTCGCGGAGCGCCTCACCGCCCTGGCCGACGCCGCCGAGGACGAGCGCTACGCCCGCGACTCGACACCGCCGACGGCCGCGGAACTCGAAGAGCTGACGGAAACGGTGACGACCGAGCTCACGGAGGCCCTGACCCGCTCCCGTTGAGTGCTGGGTCTTCGCCCGGTTTCGGCCCTGAAACGGGCGAATATCCAGCACTCAACGACGGCTGGCAGGTGGGCACATGACAGGAGCCGGGCCCCGCGTGGGGCCCGGCTCCTGTCATGTGGCTGTGTCAGTCACTACTTGTGCCTGTCACGCACATGTGCCGGTCGTCCGGTCAGGACCACCGATGTCGGTTGGTCGGCTAGCGACCGCCCTGGTTGCGCCGGTTCTCCCAGCGCTCTTCGAGACGGGCGAGGAAGCCGCCGGAACGGCCACCACCACCCTGCCGCTTGCGGGGCTTGCGTGCTCCCCCCTGCGGCGGCTGGACCGTGCCGTCTTCTCCGACGACGCCGACCGGACCCTCCTGCTGCTTCTTGCGCGGTCCGAGGAATGCGAAGACCACACCCGCGAACATCAGCACGAAGCCGATGGCCCCGAGCCACGTACGCGACGTCGCTGCACCGACGACAAGAAGGAGCAGACCGACGACAACGCCGGCCCCGGACAGCACGTAACGCAGCGCGTTACCACGGCCTGTGGACTGGAGCGTATTTGCCAGCCGCGGGTCGTCTGACGTCAGAGCACGCTCCATCTGCTCCAGCACCCGCTGCTCGTACTCGGACAGAGGCATCGAGACCCCCGGATCTCGCAAAGGAACAGTGTCCCTTCCAGGATAGGACTACCCGGCCGCCGTTGGTAGTCGACATCCCGGGCATACCAGCGACTATACGGGCAGATCAGTAATGATGCGTGCCGTTCTTGTGATGTACACCCAGGTCGATCGCCGTTTTCCCGAACTTCTCACGCACCGCGTCGAGCGCGAGCTCCGCCTCCCGCTGCGCTCCGGAGCGCGGATCGACTGCCTCTTCGAGCGTCGGCTGCTGCGTCGAGCCGTCCCGTCGCTGGAGATTTTCACCCCGCACGCCGACGAGCCGCACCGCAAGACCCCCCAGATCGACGCCGGCGACGAGCTCGCGGGCGACGAGGTAGATCTCCCGCGCGACGTCCGTGGGCCCGTCCAGCGTGCGCGACCGGGTGAAGGTGGCGAAGTCGCTGGAGCGCACCTTCACGGATACCGTGCGTGCCATCACGCCCTGGTGCCGCAGCCGGGCCGCCACCCGGTCGGACAGCTCCAGCACCCGCCGGCTGACCGCCACCGTGTCGTCCTGGTCCGTGCCGAAGGTGGTCTCGGCGCCGATGCTGTGCTCGCGGTGCTCGGGCACCACCGGACGCGGGTCGCGCCCCCACGAGAGGTCGTGCAGGTGCGCGCCGCTGACCCGGCCGACAGCCGCCTGCAGGCTCGGCAGGTCCGTGTGCGCCAGCTCCGCGACCGTGGTGATCCCCCACGCGGCCAGGGCCTTCTCGGTCTTCTCCCCCACTCCCCACAGGGCGCCGACGGGCAGCGTGTGCAGAAAGTCCACGGTGGCCTGCACGGGCACGAGCATCAGCCCGTCCGGCTTGGAGTGCGTCGACGCCAGCTTCGCCACGAACTTGTTCCGTGCGATGCCGACCGACGCCGTCACGCCGTGCTCGGCCTCGATCCGACGGCGCAGCTCCGCTCCGATCGCCGTGGGCGGGCCGAGCCGCCGTCGGGCGCCGCTCACGTCGAGGAAGGCCTCGTCCACGCTGATCTGCTCCACGAGCGGCGTGACCTCCTGCAGCATGCCCATCACCGAGCGGGACACGTCGTGGTACAGGCCGTGGTCAGGCGGGACCACGGTGGCCTGCGGGCACAGCAGGCGCGCCCGCGTCATCGGCATCGCGGACCGGACGCCGAACGCGCGCGCCTCGTAGGTGGCCGCCAGCACCACCCCGCGCTCCTGCCCGCCAACGATCACCGGTTGGCCCCGCAGCTCCGGCCGCCGGGCCAGCTCACAGGACGCGAAGAACGCGTCCATGTCCAGGTGCAGCACCGAGCAGCCGGACTCGTCCGACCCCCAGTCACGTCTTGCTGCCGCTGACCGCGGCCCCTTGCTCACGAACGTGCTCCGTTCTTGCTGTTGCTCAGCGCTTGTCTACCTAGCACCCCGAGAGTCGCGCGGCCGGGGCAGACCCCGCCCTGGCCGCACGGGCGTCGGTCACGACGCCTCGGGCACCAGGGTCAGGCGCTGCTGCGTCGAGAACCCCGCCTGGGGGTCCACGAGCATGGCGACCTCGTCCCGGAAGTCTTCCGCGCACGCGAGCAGCTCGTCCGCTCGCGCGGGCTCCACCTGCTCCGGGCGACCGGCGTCCACCGCCGCCCGCAGAGGCGCACCGGACGCGAAGTACCCCGACCAGGCCGCGAGGTCCGGCTCGGCGTGCGCAAGCATGTCCCACACCGTCCGCGCGCCGGAACGCGCCGACGGACGCCCGCGCAGCGCCACGACCGCGGCAGCCGAGCGGATCGCCGCGAGGTGCGCGTGGACGAACCGGTCACCGGGGTCGGCCGAACGCGCCGCCTCGGCCAGCTCCGCGTCCGCCTTGCGGAGCAGAGCGCTGACGCCCGGCGGAACGGCGTGCGGCACAAGCGTGCGCGCCGAGACCACGTCCCGCCCGCCCTGAGACTGCATGGTGCCCATCTCGAACCTCCGATCGAACCCCTTGTGCGACACTATCGAACATACGTTCTATCCCTGTCAAGCGCACCGCCGGTCCGGGGGACACTGTCCTCATGGCCCGCCGCTCCGCCCGACGCCGCCCATCCTCCTCCGCACCACTGACACTCCCCGCCGAGCTACCGGTCGGCCCCGTGCCGATCAGCACTGGCACTGCCGAGGTGGTTCGCGACCCCGATTTCCCGCAGCGAGTAACGCTGCACGTCAACGGCGTGCCGAGCTCCAGCCTCGACCTCGCCGACCCTGGTTTCCTCGACTTCGAGTACATGCAGCAGATGGCCGCCTTCGTGGCCCTCCTGCCGCCCGGACCGCTGCGGGTGCTGCACCTCGGCGCGGCCGGCAGCGCCTTCGCCAGGCACGTGGAGCACGAGCGGCCCGGCTCGCGCCAGCTCGGCGTCGACCTCGACCCCCGACTCCTCGAGCTCGTCCGCGAGTGGTTCGCCCTGCCGCGCTCGCCCCTGCTGCGGCTGCGCGCCGACGACGCGGGGCACACCCTCGCCTCCGCGCGGGACGCCTCCTACGACGTGGTCGTCCGGGACGTCTTCGCCGGGGACCGCACACCCGCGCACCTCGTCGGCACCGGGTTCGCCGCCGAGGCCCGCCGCGTGCTCCGCCCCGGCGGCGTCCTCCTGGTGAACTGTGCCGACAAGCCGCCGCTCACCACGGCGCGGCGCGAGGTCGCGAGCCTCGCCGAGGCGTTCGGGCCCGACGCCGCGGCGGAGGGCCGACTCGCCGCCGTCGCCGAGCCCGCGATCCTCAAGGGGCGCCGCTACGGGAACCTCGTTCTCGCGGGCGTCCGTGAGCTGCCCGAGGACCCGCCGCAGGACACCCCTCAGGAAGACCCGCAGGAGCCCGCACAGGCCGCCGAACGGTCCCACGCCGACGTCGAAACCGTGGACCTGCGCGACCCTCGCCTGGGGCGCGCCCTGCGGACCCTGGCGGTGCCGGCCACCCTCCTCGCGGGCGACGACGCCGCGGCCTTCGCCGGCACGGCGGCACCGCTGGCGACTCCCGTTCCCTGAGGGGCACGAAAAAAGCCGCGCTCCCCGAGGGGAGCGCGGCCTTTCTCACAGGCAACCTCAGAGCGGGACGACTGCTTCCGCCTGCGGACCCTTGGGGCCCTGCGTGATCTCGAACTCGACCCGCTGGGCCTCCTCGAGAGACCGGTACCCGTTGGACTGGATCGCGGAGTAGTGCACGAAGACGTCGGCGCCGCCGCCGTCCTGGGCAATAAACCCGTACCCCTTCTCCGCGTTGAACCACTTCACAGAACCCTGCGCCATGCTGTCCTTCGACCTTCCGTCCGGGATCCGGCGGCGGGCCCGTTGCCCGCCCCCGTGCCGCAATGCTTTCCCCGCTTGCTCACGACACGGCGGACGTGGCCTTGGTACGTCACTGCAACGTGCGCCAGTGTGGCATGGACCACTCAAATGTGCCACGGAACGGGCACATTTCTGCCGCAGGTATGACACACCGGGCCGTAAAATCCGCCTCAGCCTCTGTCTGAAGCGCCCGAGCCTGCGGTTTCCGCTCGGACTCAGTCTCTGTCTGAAGCGCCTGAACCTGCGGTTCCGCTCCGGGCGCGTGCCTCGTACCTCGGCCCGCACCCTGCGCTGCGCCTCCGGCTCAGTCGCCGTTCTGCTGGGCGAGGAACCGCTCGAACTCCGCCCCGAGCTCCTCCGCGCTGGGGATCGGAGTGGTCTCGGCGAGCAGGCTCGGCCGGCCGACGGAGCGCGCGAACGCGTCGTACTGCTCCTCCAGCGCCTTCACGACGGCCGCGACCTCGGCCGACTCCGCGACCTGCTTCTCCACCTCGATCTTCGCGTCGGTGGCGGCCTCCTCGAGGGCCGGGATCGCCAGGTCGAGCCCGGTGGCCCGTTCCGTGTGGTGCAGCGCCACCACCGTCGCCGGCGGGTACTGCGACTGCGAGAGGTAGTGCGGCACATGCACGGTGAAGCCGAGCGCATCGTGCCCCGCCTCACCCAGCCGGTACTCGAGGAGAGCTGCCAGCGAGCCCGGCACCTTCACCCTGCCGAACCACGACGTGTAGTCGTCGACGAGGCCGGGCCGCGTCGCGTGCGCCGTCAGCGACAGCGGGCGCGTGTGCGGCAGCCCCATCGGGATGCCCTGGATGCCGACCACGAGGCTCACGCCGAACCGCTCGACCAGCTGGATCACCCCGGCCACCACCCGTTCCCACTGCAGGTCCGGCTCAGCGCCGTGCAGCAGCAGGAAACCGGTGCCCTCGGCGTCGGTCACGTGGTCGATCGCAAGGTAGGGGGCCTGGTAGTCGGCCCAGCGGTCGGAGTCGAACGTCATCGTCGCTCGCTTGGATCGGTAGTCGAGCAGCTGGTCGACGTCGAACGTCACCAGGCGCTCCACCCGAAACTCGTCGACGAGGTGCTCGACGGCGATGTCGCCCGCGCTGCCTGCGTCCACGAACCCGCGGACGGCGTGCAGCAGGACGGGTCCATCGGCGCTTCCGGGCACGCTGCGACCCAGCGTGCGCTCGACCGCTGCTTCGTCGACGTCGTAGATGCCCTGGGGGTCAAGCACGTGCGCTCCCTCGCTCGTCGGAGTACTTCCCGATCACCCGATACGACCGGGTTATCTGCTCAGGTCCAACGCTACGGAGGCCGGGTGTCTTCCCATTACGCCCTCAGCGTCGCGGGCACTTTACTCACCGACCCGGCAGGCGCACCACGGACACGAAGAAGTCATCGATCTGGCGGACCACGTCGATGAACCGGTCGAAGTCCACCGGCTTGGTCACGTATGCGTTCGCATGCAGCGAGTACGAGCCCACGACGTCCTCCTGGGCGTCCGACGTGGTGAGCACCACCACCGGGATGTGCCGCAGCATGGGGTCGCCCTTCGCCACGGCGAGCACCTCCATGCCGTCCATCTTCGGCAGGTTGAGGTCGAGCAGCACCAGGTCCGGCGTCGGCACCTTCGCGTACTGCCCCTGCTTGCGCAGGAACTCGAGCGCGCTCACGCCGTCGCCGACCACCGACACGTTGTTCGCCACACGGTGATCCTCGAACGCCTCCCGTGTCATCAGGACGTCGCCCGGGTCGTCCTCCACCAGGAGGATCTCCATCACCTTCTGACCGCTCACGTTGACCACCCGGCCCGTACCTGTCCCCTGGAGTCGGCAGCGACGGGCCCCTTCGTCGCGACCCGCCGTCGGCCCTGGTCAGGCCGCCTCATTGAAGCGTAGTCGACTGCGCGCGTTCGGTCGAAAGGCGCCCCGGACCGGGCTGCCCCTGGCGCCGGGCCAGGGTGAACCGCACGATGGTGCCGCCGCCCGCAGCGGGCTCGATCCAGATGCGGCCCTTGTGGTACTCCACGATCCGCTTGACCAGCGAGAGGCCGATGCCGGTGCCCGCGTACTGCTCGCGCGGATGCAGCCGCTGGAAGATGACGAACACCCGCTCCGCGTACTGGGCGTCGATGCCGATGCCGTTGTCCACCACCGAGATCTCCCAGTGCGCACGCATGCTCCGCACCTCGATCCGCACGGCCGGCGTCCGGTCGGGGTCACGGAACTTCAGCGAGTTGCCGACCAGGTTCACGAACAGCTGCTGCAGCAGCGCACGCTCGCCGTGCACGGTGGGCATCGGGTCGTGGACGATCTCGGCGCCCGTCTCCGCCACCCGATCGGCGAGCTCGGACAGCGCGGCCGTCAGCACCCCCTCCAGCTCCACGTCCTCGCGCGCCACGCCGGTCCGGCCAACGCGGGAGAAGCTCAGGAGGTCCTGGATGAGCCGCTGCATGCGCTTGGCGCCGTCCACGGCGAAGTCGATGTACTGGTCGGCGCGCTCGTCGAGCGACCCGCCGTACCGCTTCTGCAGGAGCTGCGTGAAGCTCGCGACCTTGCGCAACGGCTCCTGCAGGTCGTGCGAGGCCACGTAGGCGAACTGCTCCAGGTCGCGGTTGGACCGCTCGAGCTCGCGCGCCTGCTCGCTGAGCAGGCCGTGCGCGTTCTCGACCTCCTGGTGCGACAGCCGGATCTCCTCCACCTGGTGCACGAGCTCGCGGCGCATCGTCTCCACGTGCATGGCGAGCAGGGCCACCTCGCCCGCGCCCACGGGCCGGATCTCGCGTCCGAGGACACCGCTGCTCACCACGCGCACGCCGGCCGTCAGCGTGGTGAGCGGCCGGATCACCCAGGTCTCCAGGGCGAGCCACATCATCGTGCCCATGAGCACGACGACGAGCACCAGCGTCGCCACCGCACCCAGGAGCAGCTGCTCCCAGACCGCCCGGGTGGCCACTATCTCGTCCCGCTGCGCGCTCAGCGCGGCCAGGTACTGCACGACGGCGGCGTGCGCGCGCTCGTACAGCGCGTCACCCGCGGCGGCCGGCGGAGCGGTGCGGAGCAGCTCCATCCGGCAGTCGATCTGGCCGGCCGGCGCCGCCTCGACGGCGGCCACCACGGGTTCGGCGTACTCGTCGAACCAGGCGTCGGTGAGCCGCGTCGCCTTCTCGTAGGCCAGCGCCACCTCGGCGTCCGCCGCGAGCTCGCGCCGTTCGACGTCGGCCAGCAGCATGATGCGGCCGCTGGACCCGACGGCCCGGGTCCAGGGCTCGAGCGCGGCGTCGTCGCACGTGGCCCGGTACGCGCGCAGCGACGCCTCGGCGTCGCCGAGCGCCAGGGACGCCCGCTCGCCGTCGACCACCGCCCGGTAGTACGGGCCGTCGGCCCGGGCGTCCAGGCCGCGGGACTGGACCAGGGCGAGCACCGCCACCGCGAGCGCCAGCACGAGCATGGCCGCCACCGCGCCGAGGAGCCGCGCGAGACGGCGACGCATGGAGACACCGGTGAATCGGTGCTCGTCCGGCACGAGCGTCATGCCCGAGACCACTCCACCGAGTCGGCAAGGGTCGAGGTCCGCTCGCCCGGGCCGGTGGCGCCGGCGCCGGCCCAGCCGACGAAGAGCAGCGCCGCGTCGTCGACCAGGGGGCCGCCGTGCAGCGCGCGCACCCGGCGCAGCACCCGGGTCACGACCTCGTCTGTCCCCTTGTCCATCTCGTGCTCCACGACACTGCGCAGGCCGTGCGCGCCGAGGCGCGGCATGCGTCCGTGCGCGCTGGGCGGGAGGATCGGCGTGCCGTCGGGGTCGACGCCGACTGCCGCCTCCACGAGCCCGTCCGTGTAGAGCACGGCGGTCCAAACCTCCGGCAGCCGGACGCGGTGCGCGGTCCAGCTGCCCTCCACGGGGATGCCCAGGGCGCGGCCGCGGTCCGAGGAGGGCAGCTCCTCGCAGCGATGGGTGACGAGCGCTGCCGATCCCGCCGACGTCTGCGGGACCACGAGCAGCGGCGGGAGGTGCCCGGCGAGGTAGACGTCCATGTGCCTGCGGTCCGGCGAGATCACGGCCTGGCAGATGGTGACGAACACCTCGGGCCGGCCGCGCTCCGCGAGGAGCACCCGCTCCAGGAGCGGCAGGACCGCGTCGGCGGGGGTGTCCGCCAGCACGAGGGTGCGCCACGCCGTCCGCATCGCGGCGCCGAGCGCAGCCTCGTCGGGGCCGTGCCCCGCGACGTCGCCGATGACCGTGACGAGGGTGCCGTCGGGGCGCTCCACCGTGTCGAAGAAGTCGCCGCCGAGCAGGCCGTTGCCGCCGGGCAGGTAGCCCACCATGACGGAGACCCGCTCGTCGGTGACCAGCTCCTTGGGCAGCAGCGCGCGCTCCAGCCGCGTGGTCTCGGCCGCACGCACCTCGCTGCGGAACAGCGCGATCTGCTGGGCGGCGGACCGCCGCCGCAGCGTCGCGTAGCGCAGGCAGCGGGCGAGCCCGTCGCCGTCCACGTCGCCCTTGACCAGGTAGTCGTCGGCCCCGTTGGCGACGGCGGCGGCGCCCAGGTCGTGCGCCGTGTTCCCGGTCAGCACGACGACGGCGGGCTGCACCGGCAGCACCTCGATGCCGTCGATGATGCGGCGCAGGGCGCCCAGCCCCTCGGCGTCCGGCAGGCCCAGGTCGAGCAGCAGGCAGTCCACGGCCACCATCGACAGGACCCCGAGGGCCTCGTCGACGGACCGGGCGCGGTGCAGGTCGGCCCGGAGGTCGGCCTCCACGTCGGCGTCGGCGAGCAGCTCGCTCACGAGGAACGCGTCGGCGTCGTCGTCCTCGACGAGAAGCACCGAGATCGGGCCGTCGATCCCGGACGGGCGCGCCTCGGATCCGGGCCCTCCTCCGGGCCTCGCAGTTCCTGCCCCGCCCAGTGCCATGGCGGCGATCCTATCCAGCGAGATGACGCCGTGTCAGCGGACAGGCCGACTGGTGCGCGATAATGGTCGGCCGGTTGTTTGCGGCCGAAGCTTTTTCGCTGGTGGAACACGGAGGTAAGGCGTGACGGGAATCGCGGGCGAGCTCGCCCACGAGCAGGCAGTCGTCGACACGATGTACGTCCGCTTGGACGCCCTGCGCGGCACCACCGCGAACCGCCTGCGGGACGTCCGCCTGGCGGGCGCTACGGGCACGCACCAGAACCGCAGCGAGCGCGACGCGTTCGCGACGCTCTACGAGGACCGCGCGGCACAGCTCGACGCCGTCGAGGACCGGCTGGTCTTCGGCCGCCTGGACCTGGCCGACGGCGCCACTCGCTACGTCGGGCGCATCGGCCTGACCGACGCCGAGCACCGCTCCATGCTGACCGACTGGCGCGCCCCGGCGGCCGAGGCGTTCTACCGGGCCACGGCGCTGCATCCGGGCGACGTCCGGCGCCGGCGCCACCTGGTGACCAAGGGCCGTTCGGTCACCGGCCTGGAGGACGAGGTCCTGGACCTCGACACGGAGATCGACCCCGACGCACTGTCCGGCGAGGGCGCGCTGCTGGCGGCGATGGCCCAGGGCCGCACCGGCCGGATGACGGACATCGTGGCCACCATCCAGGCCGAGCAGGACCGCATCATCCGCTCCGACCTGTCGGGCGCGCTGGTGGTCCAGGGCGGCCCGGGCACGGGCAAGACGGCGGTGGCGCTGCACCGCGCCGCCTACCTGCTGTACGCGCACCGGCGCCTGCTGGAGCGTTCCGGCGTGCTCGTCGTGGGCCCCTCCAGCTCGTTCCTGCGGTACATCGACCAGGTGCTCCCGTCGCTCGGCGAGACCGGCGTGGTCTCCACTACGGTCGGCGACCTGATTCCCGGGATCCGCGCGACCGCCGTCGACGAGGGGCAGGTGGCCCGGCTCAAGGGTCTGCTCCTGTGGCGCAAGGTGATCCGCCGGGCCGTGCGGGCGCGTGAACGCGTGCCGGAGCGGGAGGTCCCGGTGCGGGTCGACGGGCACGAGTTCGTGATCCGCCCGCGCGACGTCAGCGACGCGATAGCTCGCGCCCGCCGCACGCACAAGCCGCACAACCTGGCGCGTGGGGCGTTCGTGCGCGACATGCTCGACCGCCTGACCGACCAGTACCGCGACTTCACGGACGCGCCCCTGGCGGGCGAGGACCGCTCGGCGGTGTTCGAGGACCTGCGCTCGGACCGCGACGTCCGCGTGGCGCTCAACATCGCGTGGTTGCCGATCACACCGGAGCGGCTCGTCAGGGATCTGTACGCCAAGCCGCACCGGCTGGCCGAGGCCGCACCCGAGCTGACCGAGCGCGAGCGCCGCCTCCTGCTCCGGGAGCCGGGCGCGCCGTGGACGGAGTCCGACGTGCCGATCCTGGACGAGGCGTACGAGCTGCTCGGCGAGGACGACACCGTGGCGCTGGCCGAGGCCCGCAACCGCGAGGCCGAGCAGGCCCGCGAGGTCGAGTACGCGCGCAGCGTCCTGTCCTCGACGGGTGCCGGCGACGGCCTGGTCGACGCCGAGACCCTCGCCTCCCGTTTCGCCGCGAGCGGCCCGTCCCTGACGACGGCGGAGCGCGCCGCCGGCGACCGCGCGTGGACGTACGGCCACGTGGTGGTCGACGAGGCGCAGGAGCTCTCCCCCATGGCCTGGCGGGCGCTGGTGCGGCGGGTGCCGACCCGGTCGATGACCATCGTCGGCGACGTCGCCCAGACGTCGTCCGCGGCCGGCGCGCGGAACTGGGACCGCATGCTTACCCCGCTGCTGCGCGACGGGTGGCGGCTGGCCGAGCTCACCGTGTCCTACCGCACGCCCTCGACCGTCGCCGACACCGCCCAGCGGGTCGCGCGGGCCGCGGGGCTGCCCGTCTCCGAGCTGCGCGCCGCGCGCGACGTCGAGGGGTCCCTCACCGTCGTCCGCACCCCGCCGGGCCCGGACGCCCGGCCGGAGGACGGCACCGTGGTCGCCGAGGCCCTCGGCCTCGTCAAGGAGCTCGTGGGGCCTGACGCCGGCCGCGTGGCCGTCGTCGCGCCGTCGGGCAGCGTCACGCGGCTGGCCGACGCCGTCGCCGGGGCGCTGGCCTCGGCCGTCGGTGCCGAGGAGGCCGCCCGACTCTCAGCGCAGCGGCCCGAGGACGCGCAGGTGACCGTGCTCGCGCCGCGCGAGACCAAGGGCCTGGAGTTCGACGCCGTGGTGCTGGTGGAGCCGGCCGCGATCGCCGAGGGGGCCGGCGGGACGAGCGACCTCTACGTCGCGATGACCCGTCCGACGCAGCGCCTCGTCGTGCTGCACACCCGAGACCTCCCCGAGGGCTTCTGACCACCCCGTTATCCCAGCAGGCGGGACGTGGCGCCGATGCGTTTGTTGCTTCCGGTCCCCCTGGCGCACCATGGGTCCGTGCAGCGAGCCCTTCTCCTCGAGAACGTCCACCCCACCTCCGTCCCGATCCTCGAGTCGGCCGGGTACGAGGTCGACTACCGCAAGGGAGCCCTCGACGAGGACGAGCTGATCGCCGCGCTCGACGGCGTCCACCTCCTGGGTATCCGGTCCAAGACCGAGGTGACGGCGCGCGTGCTGTCCGAGGCGACCAGCCTGGTCGGCGTGGGTGCCTTCAGCATCGGCACCAACCAGATCAACCTCGTCGCCGCGGCGAACCGCGGCATCGCCGTGTTCAATGCGCCGTTCTCCAACACCCGTTCCGTCGTGGAGCTGGCGATCGCGGAGATCATCTCCCTCACCCGCCGCATGACGGAGCGCGACCGCGCCCTGCACGACGGCGTCTGGGACAAGTCCGCGGAGGGCTCGCACGAGGTGCGCGGCCGCACCCTCGGCATCGTCGGCTACGGCAACATCGGCTCGCAGCTGTCCGTGCTCGCCGAGAACCTCGGCATGTCCGTCGTCTTCTTCGACACCGCCGAGAAGCTCGCGCTCGGCAACGCCCGCCGCGCCGAGACGCTCGACGAGCTGCTCGAGACCGCCGACATCGTGACACTGCACGTGGACGGCCGCTCCGGCAACGCCGGCCTGTTCGGCGAGAAGCAGTTCGCCCGGATGAAACCCGGCGCGATCTTCCTCAACCTGTGCCGCGGGTTCGTGGTCGACGTCGACTCGCTGGCGGAGCACATCCGGTCCGGGCACCTCTCGGGGGCCGCCGTCGACGTCTTTCCCGAGGAGCCCAAGAAGCGCGGCGACGCCTTCGCGTCGGTGCTGCGTGGCCTGCCCAACGTGATCCTCACGCCGCACGTGGGTGGGTCTACCGAGGAGGCGCAGGAGTCGATCGGCCAGTTCGTGGCGAAGAAGCTCAGCGACTACGTGACCACCGGCTCCACGATGCTCAGCGTCAACCTGCCGAACCTCCAGCTCGAGCACACGGGCGTGGGCCGCATCAAGCTGCTGCACCGCAACGTGCCCGGCGTCCTCGCCACCGTGAACCAGATCTTCGCCGACCACGGCGCCAACATCGAGGGCCAGATGCTCGCCACGCGCGGCGACATCGGCTACGTGGTCACGGACATCTCGGATGTGACAGAGCGGGGCGCGTCCAAGAAGCTCCAGGCCCTGGACACCACCATCCGGCTCCGGATCCGCGACGCCTTCGAGCGCCCGGAGTTCCCCCCGGGCCCAGCCGCCCGCTGACCCGCTGCGGAAAGCGGTCCGCCGCGAGAACGACCTGGGGTACCGATTCCATGCGGAATCGGTACCCCGGGTCGTTCTCAAGCGCGACCTTCGCCTCAGCTCAGCCCAGGACCGAGGCCGGGATCTTGTACGCCGCGAAAGCTTCCGCGACCTGGGGCTCGTCCAGGCCGTAGCGCTCCAGGGTGTAGGCGTGCGGGCGGTGGCCCGTCCGGTCGACGGCCGCGGCGAGGTTGGCGTCGTCGGCCTCGCCCCAGGCCAGGTCCAGGCGGTCGAACACCCCGCGCAGCACCGTTGCGGGGTCAGCGACCAGGTCGTCGTAGACGACGTCGATCACCGCATCGTCGGGGAGCTGCTCGCGCAGCCCGATCGCCCGCTCGACCCCGGCGGCCGAGATCCCGAGCCACTCCCGGCCGATCCGGTCCAGGTCGATGCGGCCGGGCCTGATGTACATCGTGTGCGTCGCCTCGGCCATGGAAGCAGCCTGAGGCGACGGCGGCCCCCGGCGCGCGGTGCGTCCAGACGAACCGTGCACCCGGGAAGGCGCGCAGGATCTCCGGCATCCGCCACAGGTCCATCGGGTGCTTGAGCACCCAGCGCTCCGGCGCCTCGCCGGCCGCCATGATCTGCAGGGCGTCGCGCAGGAACAGGAAGTCATCAGTGAGGTCGGCGTCCGCGACGTACTCCAGGTAGCGCGGCGCGGGTCCCCACGTGGCGTACATCTCGGTGTGGGCGCGCAGCATGAAGTCCTCCTCCTCGCTGTCGGCGATCAGCGGGTGCAGGTGCGCCCACGCGGGACTCACCTTCCCCACCACCGCGAACCGCTTACGGGCCTGCGCGATCAGCCGCTCGCGCTCGGCCTCGGCACGCGGGAGGCCCAGGTTGGTCATCTCCCACAGCTTCGGGCCCCGGTTGCCGGGGTGGCGGGCGATCAGGTTGTACGTCAGCGTGGTCCCGGTACGCGGCAGCCCGACGACGAACACGGGCGTGGTCACCGGCTCGTCCCGCACCTCGGGGTGGCTCTCCTGGATGTCGCGGACGATCGCGCGGTTGTTCAGTCGCTCACGGATCTGGTCCTGCGTGCTCATCCAGCCGAAGGCGCTCAGGTCGGGGTTGGCGGCATGGTCGCCGAGCAGCAGGCGCAGGCCGTCGAGCGCGGCGAGGTCGTCGGCGCCGAGCGGTACGCGTCCGCGCTGCACCTCCCGGAGCAGGCGCTCGAAGACGGCGGCGGGGTCCTTGCGGGTGCGCAGGCCCGGGGCCAGCAGCACGTTGAGGAGTCGGAGCAGCGGCGAGGCCTGGGGCATAGCGCACATCCTGCCGACAACCATCGCGCAGCGACAAGCGATCGGTCCGGACGACCCGGCTCATCACTGGCCCATGACCCTGATCATGAGCCTGATCGCGACCGGACCGTTGGCGGATTCGGAGCACACGTCTACGATCACGACCGAAGGCCTGCACCCGGCATCACCTGGCCGGACCCTGGTCGCCGACGAGAGGGGAATCGTGACCGCACGACCACCGTCGGACCCGCTGGTGAGGCTGCGCGACGTCGCCGACCGGACCCAGCTCGTAGAGACCACCTCTGCCGCCGACGCGAACGCAGTGTACGAGGGGCTGAGACAGCGGTGGGGCTCCGCCGCGCCGGTGGACCTGGAGCCGGGCGTACCGGCATGGCTGGTGCTGGGCCACGCCGCGGCCGTCGGCGTGCTGCGTGACGACCGCACCTTCATCAAGGACCCGTCGATCTGGCGCGGGCACGATGAGGGCCTGCTCGGCCCGCAGTCGGCACTGCACCTCGTGCTCTCCCGGGAACCGAAGCCCACCCTGTTCGACGCCGACGGAGCCAAGCATGCACGCCTCCGGCCGCCCGTCGACGACGCCCTGGACCAGATCGACGAGGCTCGTGCGGCGGCGATCACCCGTCGGTTGTGCGGGAAGCTCATCGACCGGTTCGAGGACCGCGGGCGTGCCGACCTCGTCGCCGAGTACGCCGCCGTCGTCCCGTTCCTCGTCATGTCCGAGCTCGACGGGCTCGAGCCCGGGCAGGCCCAGCGCCTGCAGGAGATCACGCGCGCCATCTTCGAGGCCGGCGCGGACGCCCGCGCCCTGACCGACGAGCTCAAGGAGATCGTCGGCGGGCACATCGCCCACAGCCGCGAGCACGGTACCCGGGACATCGCCGGGATGTTGGCCGTGCACGGCAGCTTCCACAACGACGCGGAACGGGCTCAGGCGCTCACCGCCATCACGGCCGCGGCGACCGAGTCGCTGCTCGCCCTGGTGGCCCAGACCCTCGCGCTGATCCTGCGCGACCCGCGGTTCTCCGGCAGGGTCTCCGGGGGCCGGCTGCACATCGACGACGTGCTCGACGAGGTGCTGTGGCGCTCCACGACCAACCCCAACCTCATGCCCCGGTTCGCGTCGCACGACGTGACGATCGGCGACAAGCTGGTCGAGCGCGGGGAGGCGGTGGTGGTCGCCGTGCACGCCGCCAACCACGACCCGCTGGTCCACGCCGCAGACCCGTGGGAGACCGTCGGCAACCGCGCCTACCTGTCCTTCGGCGCGGGGGCACACCGGTGCCCCGCACCGCGCCTGGGGCGCGTCATCGCGCGCATCGCGGTCACGGAGCTGCTGCATCGCGTGCAGGTGACGCTCGACGGCGACCCGAACCAGGTCGAGTGGGCGACCAGCCCATGGATGCGCTTCCCCGCGCGGCTGCCGGTGACGTTCGCCTCCCCGCGTGAGGTGCCTCGCCCGGTCGGCTGGCCTCCCAGCACGACGGCGATCTCGTGAGCCCGCCGCACCGCACAAGACACGAGCACGGGGCGCAGCCCCAGAAGTGAGCGAGCCTGGCGAAAGGAGCCGGACGTGGCGTTGACTCAGCTCGTCGTGGACCTCCTGGGCGTCTTCTTCTTCGCCGTGTCGGGCTCGCTGCTCGCCGTCCGCCGGCACTTCGACATCGTCGGCTCGCTCATGCTCGGCACCTGCGTCGGTCTCGGCGGAGGGATCGTGCGTGACGTCATCCTCGCCGACGGCGTGCCGCGCGCCTTCAACTCGCCGATCTACCTCGTCCCACCCGTCGTCGCCGCGGTCGTCGTGTACTTCTTCGCGCATGCCGTGCAGCGCTTCCACAACGCCCTGCTCACGTTCGACGCCGCCGGGATGGCGCTCTTCTCGGTCACGGGAACGCTCGTCTCGCTCACCGCGGGCATGAACCCGGCGGCGGCCGCGATCCTGGGCCTGATCACCGCGGTGGGCGGGGGCGTCATCCGCGACGTCGTCGCCAACGACGTGCCGCAGGTCTTCCGCGCACGCGGGCTGTACGCCATCCCGGCGCTGCTCGGGGCGGGGCTGACGAGCATCGCCTCGTGGGCGGACTGGTTCAGCCTCGCCACGGGCTCGGTGATCGCCGTGCTGGTGTTCGGCCTGCGGATGGTCTCCCTGCGCTACCGCTGGACCGCACCGCCCGCCGGCGGCCACCGGGCCCTGTGACTTCCCGGCTCCGACAGTCGGTCATCGACAAGAACCCGGCCCTGCAGGAGCGTGAGCGGCACAAGCTGTCGGGGCTCGCAACGACCATCGGGGACGCGCTGCGCGCGCGGGGCGTCATAGAGCCGGCGGCGACCCTCGCCGCGGAGTCGGCGGGCATGGTGTTCGGCATCGCGTTCGCCCAGTGGATCCGTGAGGGCGAGGAACGCTCCCTCACGGACATCGAGCTCTCGTTGCTGACCGAGCTGCGCGGCCTGACCGGCGGCGGGAACAGCGGCGGGAGTCAGCGGAATGTCCATGCGCGTGCGTAGCATCGTCCCTTCAACGGCCGCCTGACCCGACCTAGGGTCGAGCCATGCTCACCGCCGAGTTCGGACCTGCGTACCCCGCGCGACCCGCCCCAGACACCTCGCTGGACGAGGACTGGTCCCTCGACCTGTCGGGGCAGTGGCGCTGCGTCCTCGACCCCGACGCCCGGGGCGAGCTCGAACAGTGGTTCCGGACGGACCTGCCGGGCGAGCCGCTGAGCGTCGCGCTGCCCGGCTCGGTGCAGCACCAGGGAATCGGCGAACCGGTCCGCGTCGACACCCCGTGGACCGGTGGCGTCGTCGACCGCTCCTACTTCACCGAGGACCGCTACGCCCCGTACCGTGAGCCGGGCAACGTCGCTGTGCCGTTCTGGCTCCAGCCTCGCGTGTACTACCGCGGCGCCGCGTGGTTCCAGCGCGAGGTGGAGATACCGGAGGGCTGGGAGCAGCGTGACGCGGTCCTGTCCCTGGAGCGTGTCCACTGGGAGTCCACGGTCTGGCTCGACGAGCATCGAGCCGGGTCGGAGCGCAGCCTGACCACGGCCCACCGGTTCGGCATCGGCCGCCTCTCGCCCGGGCGTCATCTGCTCACGATCCGCGTGGACAACCGGACGGTGGTCGACGTCGGCCCGAACGCGCACAGCGTCTCCGACCACACCCAGGGGAACTGGAACGGCATCATCGGGGCACTGACCCTCACCGCGATGCCGGCGGTGACCATCAGCCGGGTACGGGTGGTGCCGGACGTCGCGACCAGGTCCGCCCGGGTGAAGGTGGACGTCGCCGCGGGCAGCGCCGGCGCCGGAGTGGGCACCGTGCGCGTCTCGGCACGGCGCTTCAACGTCCCGGGCACCCATGAGGTCGAGCCGGTGACCGCCGGTTTCGAGGCCGAGTACGGTCGTGACCTCGGCGAACGCGGCCTGACCTCCGCCGGAGCGCATGTCGACCTGGAGTATTCGCTCGGCGACGACGCGATGACCTGGGACGAGTTCCAGCCGGCGCTCTACGAGCTGACGGTCGAGCTGGTCACCGACGTCCGCGGGCAGGAGCACCGCCACGCCGTCCGCACCGTGTTCGGCCTCCGCGAGGTCGCGGTGGACGGGACACAGGTGACGATCAACGGCCGCAAGACGTTCATCCGCGGCACCCTGGAGTCGTGCGTCTTCCCGCTGACGGGCTACCCGCCCACCGACGTCGGCTCCTGGCGCCGCATCGTCTCGGTATGCCAGGCGCACGGGCTGAACCTGCTGCGTTTTCACTCCTGGTGCCCGCCGGAGGCGGCATTCGTGGCCGCCGACGAGGCCGGCTTCTACATCCAGGCGGAGGGTCCGATCTGGGCAAACCAGGGCGCGACGCTCGGTGAGTCCGGCCCGGTGGACGCGTTCCTGTTCGAGGAGACCCGGCGGATCCTGCACGCCTACGGCAACCACCCCTCGTTCCTCATGATGGCCCACGGGAACGAGCCGGGCGGTCGCGACGCGGAGCTCCTCGCAACATGGGTGAACACCTGGCGGACCTACGACCCCCGGCGGCTGTACACCAGCGGCGCCGGTTGGCCGGCCCTGTC
Organism: uncultured Actinomycetota bacterium; assembly: GCA_963850545.1. Taxonomy (GTDB): domain Bacteria; phylum Actinomycetota; class Actinomycetes; order Actinomycetales; family Cellulomonadaceae; genus Promicromonospora. The sequence goes on from CAWKLP010000001.1 coordinate 1,959,111, forward strand.
CGAGAACGACTACGACAACATCCCGGACCCCCGAGCGCACCGCTGGGGCGAGGGCCTGGACTCGCGGCTGAACGGCCGCCCGCCGGAGACCGAGTCCGACTACCGCGAGTGGGTGGAGTCTCGCCCGCGCCCGATCATCAGCCACGAGATCGGGCAGTGGTGCGCCTCCCCCGACTTCACGGAGGTGCCGAAGTACACGGGCCTGATGGAGCCGAGGAACTTCGGCATCTTCGCGGACTTCCTCGACGAGGCGGGCATGGCCGACCAGGCGGACGCGTTCCTGCACGCCTCGGGCAGGCTCCAGGCGCTGTGCTACAAGGAGGACATCGAGGCGGCGCTGCGCACCGAGGGTTTCGGCGGGTTCCATCTGCTGGGCCTCAGCGACTTCCCGGGTCAGGGCACAGCGCTCGTCGGGGTGCTGAACCCCTTCTGGGAGTCGAAGGGCTACTGCACGCCGGAGCAGTTCGCGCGGTTCTGCGGCCCGACGGTTCCCCTGGCGCGCCTGCCCCGGAGAGTCTGGCGCGCGGACCAGGAGATCCGGTTCGAGGTGCAGGTCGCCCACTTCGGCCCGACGCCGCTCGACGCCGAGGTGCGCTGGAGCATCCGCGACCGCGACGGCGCTGACCTGCAGAGCGGAACCGTCGCGCGGCACGCACCCATCCCGGTCGGCAACGGCACCCGGTTCGGTCCGGTGCACGTCCCCGCAGGCCGCAGCACCGAGCCGGCGCAGCTGACCCTGGTGGTCACGGTGGAGGACGGCACCGGGGCCCGGTACGAGAACGACTGGGACCTGTGGGTGTACCCGGTGGACCTCGCCGAAGAGGGTGCCGAGGACGGTGCCGAGGACGGTGCCGAGGACGCCGAGCCCCGGGACGCGGTGCTGGTGACGACCGAGATCGAGGAGGCGATCGAACGGGCCACGGCCGGCGGGACCGTGCTGCTCGAGCTCGGCCCCGAGGACGTGGGGAACGACGTCGAGCTGGGATTCACCACGGTCTTCTGGAACACCGCCTGGACTCAGGGCCAGGCGCCCCACACCCTCGGTGTGCTGCACGACCCGCAGCACCCGGTGTTCCGGCACTTTCCCACGGAGGGATTCACCGACTGGCAGTGGTGGGAGCTGCTGCACGGCGCCAGGGCGATGCTGCTCGACCAGTTCCCCACACGGCTACGGCCCCTCGTGCAGCCGATCGACACCTGGTTCGAGGCACGCCGCCTCGGGGCGCTGTTCGAGGCAAGGATCGGGCGCGGGAGGCTCATGGTGAGCTCGCTCAACCTCGACCCCGGCGAGGACCGCGTCGCCGCGCGCCAGTTCCGGCACAGCCTCATGAGCTACCTGACCAGCGCCGACTTCTCCCCCGCGGAGACCGTCGAACCGGCGGAGCTGCGGACCGTACTCCGCTGACCGACGCCGGCCACGTCGGCCGAGCGGCCTCCCGGACCGTGGGACCCACACTGCCACGACCTCACGGTGGGCAACCGTGGGCATCGGTGGGGGCGGATGTGCCGTTTATTGGAACTGAGCTGTGAGTCTTGAAGGATGGATGTCCACCCGCTCACGCCTGAGCAGCCAGTGCGCACGGGGCCCCACCGATCGGTCGGCCTCGCCGTCACCACGCTCGTCGTGGTCGTGGGCCTGGCAATGACGATCGTCTTCCGCGAGCACAACAGACCCTTCGGGTTCGAACGCGTCTGGATGAGCACGCTCGTCGAGCACCGTTCTGCGCCCTGGACGATCGCCATGCTTGTTCTCGATGGCCTGGGAGGAGGGTGGGTCGCGGTACTTCTCGCGGGCGCGACGGTGATGGGCCTGCTGGTGTGGCGTCGCCCGTGGGCAGCCACCTACTTCGCGGTTGCCGTGGCGACAAGTGCGGGGCTGGTGTACGTGACCAAACAGGTTGTCGGACGACCGCGGCCCGAAGACATTCTCGTGGCGACGGACCTCGGCTCGTTTCCCTCCGGGCACAGCGCGAACGCAGCGGTCACCGCCGTGGCGCTCGGGATCATCTTCCGGCGCACGTGGGTATGGGTGGTCGGCGGGATCTACACCGTGGGCATGATGTTCAGCCGCACCTACCTCGGCGCGCACTGGATCTCGGACACGATCGCCGGTGCCCTGCTCGGTGCCGGTGTCGCGGTGCTGCTCCTGGCCGTGTTCGCATCAAGGCTCCGACAGGAGGAGCGCAACGTCAGCCTGCCCGGCCGGTCGGCGGCCGTCCAGTGATCATGGACGCATGGCAGAAATGAACGCCGGGAACCAACCCCGGCTACTACTCGTGGAGGACGACGTCCGCCTGGCGCCGATCATGGTCGACTACCTCTCGGACACCTATACGGTCACTCATCAGGCCGACGGGACCGAGGGTCTTCGGGCGGCGCTCGAATACACCTACGACGTCATGGTCGTCGACCGGCGCCTGCCGGGCACCGACGGGATCGATCTGGTGACGGCAGTGCGGCGCGCGAAGATCTCCACACCGATCCTGGTCCTCACCGCCCTGGGCGCCGTTCCGGACAAGGTCGCGGGACTGGATGCGGGAGCGAACGACTACCTGGTCAAGCCGTTCGAGTTCGACGAGCTCCTGGCACGGTTGCGCGCACTGCGACGTGATTTCCAGGATGCCGAGGAGTCGATCACGATCGGGTCGTGGGAGTACTACCCGGACAGCCGTCTCCTCTACTCGCCATATGGAGGACCGGTGGTGCTCACACCCAAGGAGAACCAGCTGCTGAATCTGCTTGCCGCTCAGCCGCACCGTACGTTCTCCCGGCCCCAGATCATCAGCTCGGTCTTCGCCGACACGGAGCAATCCGGGGTCGTCGAGACCTATGTCCACTACCTGCGGCGCAAGACCGACCCGGGGATCGTCGTGACCGTACGCGGTCTGGGCTACCGGCTGGGGACGCTGTGATACGCCGTCGACCTGGTGCGACCGACAGCGACACCCGCGCGGTGCGCCGCGCCGTCGGTGTCGTCAGCGGCCAGATCACGGCAGCGGCCTGTCTCCTGGTCGCGATCATCGTGATCGCCACGATCGTCGTGGTCACGCACGAGGCCCAGCCCAGCGAGCTGCTGGACCCCCCAGATCCCGGATCGCAGAACTTCTACGTCGACACCGACAGCGTCCTGTTCGTGCTGATCCTGATCGGCACGAGTGCGATCGTCTTTGCAAGCGCTGCCAGCCGACTGATCGCCCACCGTGCTGTGCAGCCGCTCGGGCGAGCGCTACGCATCCAGCGGGAGTTCGTCGCTGACGCCAGCCACGAGCTGCGCACTCCCCTGGCGGTCCTGGACGCACGACTGCAGCTGCTGCAGCACCGCACCGCACCGGACGACCCGGCACACGACACGCTCGACGAGCTGCGTGCCGACTCCCGTGCCCTGGGCGAGATCGTCAACGACCTTCTCCTCGCGGCCGCCGACACCCCCGACGACCCTGGCGCAGCGCCGACCGACGCCGTAAGGACGGCGTCAGCCGCCGTCGACACGCTGCGTGTGCTCGCCGACGAGCGTGACGTCCACCTCGGCTTCGTCTCCGACGGACCAGCCTTCGTGCGGATGGCCCCGGCCGGCCTGCGACGGTGCGTGACGGCGCTGGTCGACAACGCACTCAATCACTCTCCGGACGGCGCAGCAGTCGAGGTACGGCTCATCCCCACGGGCCGGCGCGTCCTGGTACTGGTGCGCGACCACGGCGGCGGGATCCGCGGCGTCGAGCCCGACCGCGTCTTCGAGCGCTTCGCCCACTCCGACCCGCCACCCGGCGGCGGGCGACGATCCGGTTTCGGCATCGGCCTTGCGCTCGTGCGAGACCTCGCCGAGCGTTACGGCGGGAACGTCTACGTGGCCGAGACCTCCGAACGCGGTACGACCTTGGTGCTCGACCTGCCTACCGCGCCCTAGCCCCGCCGCGCGGTCCCCTCCGCGCTCCTTGGACGTGTGGGGGCCGGCTCACGTGAGATAGGCGAACCTGGCGCTCGTCTCGTGGACCGCGGCGACGACGGCGGCTATCGCCGGAGACTCCTGCTCACCGTCCCTGGCCAGCAGAACGGTGTGGCGGAAGGCCCAGACACCGGGCAGCGGGATCCGTCTCAGCGTGGTGTCACGGTCGGACGAGGTGAGCTCCGGTGCGATCGTCACTCCCCAGCCCACGTTGACCAGGCCGAGCGCCGCCGCCATGTCGTCGACCGTCGCGGCGATCGTCGGCCGGAAACCCGACACAGCGCACATGTTCAGGGTCAGCTGCCCCAGCGGTGTCCTCGGACTGACCACCCACGGATCGTCGCGCAGCTCGGCGACCGTGCAGCTCTCCGCCTCCGTGAGCCGGTGCCCGTGCGGCACGCACACCCGTAGGGCGTCGCGCCCGAGAACCCACTGGCGCAGACCGGGCTCAGCGGGTCCCGGCGTAGCCCCGAACCGCGACAGGATCACGACGTCCAGGTTCCCGCGCCGGATCTCGTCGGCGCCGTCCGCGTCGGTCGTCGCCGCGAGCGTGATCTCCAGGAGCGGATGGCGGGCACGCACGCCCGTCAGCGCACTGCTCATGACCGGCGGCCCCTCCCCGAACGGCACCCCGACGCGCAGCTCGCCCGACACCTCGCCGACATCCTGGCGGAGAACGGCGTCGGCGGCGCGCAGCTCAGCCAGGATGCGCTCGGTGTGCTCGATCAGGCGCCGCCCGACGGGAGTGACCGTCACCCGTTTTCCGCTACGGATGAGCAGTGCCGTCCCGGCGGCCCGCTCCAAGGCCGTCAGTTGCTGTGAGATCGCCGACCGGGTGTAGCCCAGCTCGCGGCCGGCCGCAGCGATCGAGCCATGGGTCGCGACGGCGCGTAGCGCGACCAGCTTGTCCACATCGAGCATGCGTCACATTCGCTAACGGTGGTTGACCTTGTTCGTCAACACAGGTTACTTGCACGGCGCGTTAACCGTCGAGTTGAGTGCTCCTATGGTCGACGTCGCCCTGACAGAGCTGCAGCGAGTTCCCACCTCCGGCGCCCGCGCCGTCGAGGTGTTCCGGGTCGGCGGGCTGGATCTGGTGGCGATCCCGCAGCTCGCCCGTGACGTCTCCGGCGAGGTCGCGGGAATGAACGGTGGCGACAGCGACACCGACCTCCTCCTGCTGCGGCTGGTCGACGGCCGGTACGTACCCTTCTCGTCACTTCCCGGGCCGGGTGGCGAGGACGCGGAGTTCTTCACCATCGGCGAGCGTGCGTTCCTCGCGGTCGCTAGCGTCCGGACCGGCGCAGGCCCGTACCGCTACACGACCTCGTCCTGGATCTTCGAGTGGGTCGACGGGGCGTTCACCAAGTTCCAGGCGGTGCCCTCCCATGCGGCCAAGCAGTGGCGACACTGGACCGTCGCCGGCCGGCACTTCCTGGGGCTCGCCCAAGGCCTCGAGCTGGCGCACATCGCGGGCCCGAACCGGCGCTCGATGATCTACGAGTGGGACGGCGAGAGGTTCGCCGAGTTCCAGGCCGTGCCATCCCGGTGGGCCTACAACTGGCACCCCTTCCGCGTTGGCGGCGACTTCTTCGTCGCGCACGCGGACCACCTCGACCCGAGCGTGCTCTACCGCTGGGACGGCCGCGAGTACGTCGCGCACCAGACTCTGCGCGAGCGGACCGGTCGGGCCTTCGCGGACTTCACCCGCGACGGCGACCACTACCTGCTGGTGGCCGGGATCGAGGAGCCGCCGGCCCTGATGAGATGGACGGGCGAGCGCTTCGCCGGCGTGCAGGAGCTCGCCGGATCGGGTGCCCGGGAGCTGCTGGTGGTCGAGCAGGAGGGCCGGCTGTTCGTCATCAGGATCAACTTCATCACCGGCACCCCGGCCGAACCCGATCCCACGCTGTTGTCGCAGATCTACGAGTGGCGGGCGGGCGACCTCGCGGTGGTCGCCGAGTTCCCTACCTCGGGCGGCACCGATGTCGCGGTGGTCCCGTCCGACGGGGCTTCTCGCGATGTCCGGCTCGTGGTGTCGAACTCGTTGTCGGCGGCGTTGCGGTTCGCGACCGACACCGTGCTGTACTCGCTGTCGACCGGTTCGGCGGTGAGCTGACGATGGCCCACCCCGAGAACCTCGAGTTCCTCCGGCTCTTCCAGACCTACACGGCCTCGGCCACGAGCATCGGCGGCCACTTCGCGCAGGCGGCCGAACGGGCCACAGCCGGCGACCCGCTCATCGTGGCGACCGGCACCGACATCGCGCTCTATCCCGGCGGGGGCCAGCCGCCGACGGTCGACGGTTTTCGGGTGTCCACCCGCGGCTTCAAGGAGATGGCCGCGATCTCCCACCTCGGACCGGCCCTCGCGACGCTGGCGCGGTTGAAGGAGCATGATCCTGCCGGCGTGTGGCGTACCGACGCCCAGGATCTCCTGGACGCCACGCGGCGCACCCGCGCGGTGAACTCCACAGCGCTGTGGCGGGACGAGATCGCCGTCACCGCGTTCGCCGGCCGCGCGGCGGCCATCGCCTCGATGGTCGACTACGCGTGCGTGGTGACGGAGCGGGTCCTGGAGCGGTCGCTCGCCGACGACGCCTACCTCACTGCCGCACGGCTGCGGGCGGAGTATCTGGACGGCCCTGCCGAGGACCTGCCGGTACCATTCAACCGGGTGATGGTCGCGACCTTCTTCCTCACCGGCATGGACCTCGGACACCGGCTCATCACCTGGTTCGACGCGCTCGACCTGCCATGGGAACGCACCATGGGCCTGATCGCGGGACGCCAGGGCCGGCCGACCTCCGGCGTGACGCTGGACAGCAACAGCGTCGCCGGGGTGATCCTGGCCGCGTCGCGGGGACGCCTGCCGAGCAGCCGGCTGCTGATCGCCCCGCACGCTCCGGTGTTCCCCATGTACGACGGCCAGGACACCGAAGCGGTCCAGGCCCTCGAGACCGACTACCGGCGGATGTGGTCGTTGCTGACGGCCACGTCGGAGCTCGGCGAGCTGATGTTCGCCGGCTACCCCCGGTTCGAGCCGCGACCCCACGATCTCAGCGAGCTGACACCGGGCACGCACTCGGTCCATCAGATGCCCGCCGTCGGCAGCCCGGACGACTGGTTGGCCATGACCACGCGGCTTCGGGTGGTCATGGAGGACCCCCGCCAGCTGCTGTCCGGCGCCGTCACCGACTACGCGAGCACGCAGCTCGTGCTGAACGCCAACCGGCCCGAAGCGGTGACAGTGCCCGGCCTGGACGGCGAGCCCTATCCGGCCCCGCGGCCCAATGCCCTGCGGTCCACGCAGGGGCTCACCAGATGACTCACCCATGAGGAGCGCAGCAATGAGCAGAGTCGCTCAACCACGTGCCACCACTCACCGGACCCGATGCGCGCTCGGCGCCGCGGCCGCGTCCGTCCTGCTCGCTTCCGGCTGCGGTCTGTCCGCGCCGTCGGACGCCGAGGAATCCACCGACGACCCCATCGTGATCGGTATGTCGCTTCCGCTCAGCGGCCCCGCTGCCGACCGGGCGAAGCCCGGGATGGAGGGCTACCAGTACTGGGCCGACGAGATGAATGCGAACGGCGGGCTGCTCGGGCGCACGATCGAGCTGACGATCCTCGACGACGGGTTCGACCAGCAGACCGCGATCTCGGACTACAACCGGCTCATCTCGCAGGACCAGGTCGACCTGCTGCTCGGCACGTTCTCCTCGGACCTCAACCTCGCCGTGGCGCCGGTCGCCGAGCGCTACGAGTACGTCTACATCCAGCCGTCCGGCGGCGCGGACGAGATCTTCGCCCGCGACTTCAACTACCTGTTCTTCGCCCAGCCAACGACGACGCAGGGCCTGCCCAACCAGTTCGTCACGCTGATCGAGGAGATGCCGCAGGAGTCCCGGCCCGAGACGGTAGCCCTGGTGCAGCAGGACGACCCCAACACCACGCAGGCGGCGGAGATCTTCGCCGAACGCCTGGGTGAGCTCGGGATCACGACCGTCTACGACCAGACCTACGTGCCGGACACGTCGAACTTCGACACGATCGCCAACGCCGTCAAGCAGGCCGACCCCGACGTCGTCATCCACGGCCCGGTCACCAGCGACGGGGTCTCCCTGGTGCGGTCCCTGCAGAAGGTCAACTTCTCGCCGGACATGTTCTATCAGCAGAACGCACCGACGTCCCCGAACTACGCACAGGCGATCGGTGAGGCCAACACGGAAGGGATCTTCACTTCCATCGCCTACAGCACCGAGACGGACTTCGGCGGGAACAAGGACTTCGTGGCGGGCTACACCGAGCAGTACGGCTACGCGCCCGACGAGGATGCCGCGAACTCCTACACGGCGGGCCAGGTCCTGCAGGCCGCCGTCGAGGGGGTAGGCAACCTGGACCAGGCGGCGATGGCTGACTGGCTCCACGCGAACACGGTCGACACGATCGTCGGACCCCTGAGCTGGGACTCCGCCGGCCGTCCGCAGGGTGAGCTGCTGCTCGCGCAGTTCCAGTCGGGTGAGCTGCAGGTCGTGGCACCCGAGGATCGCGCGACCGCTGAGGCCATCTACTCGAAGCCGAGCTGGCAGTGAGCGCCGGACCGAGCGCCGGACTGGGCACGGGAGGCCGGCCATGACTCTTCTGTTGCAGACGCTGATCCTCGGGCTGCTGGCCGGCGGTGTGTACGCGCTCATGTCGTCCGGGTTCACGCTGGTCTTCGGCGTCATGCGGGTCATCAACCTGGCGCACGGCGCGATGATCGTGGTGGCCGCGTTCCTGACCTGGTGGATCTGGGACCAGACGGGCGTCGACCCCCTGCTCATCGGCCTCTGTCTCAGCCCGGCCATGGCCGGGCTCGGCTGGGTGCTCTACAAGACGGTCATCGCGCGGGTACAGCGCGTGGACTGGGAGCTGACGCTGGTGGCCACCTTCGGGTTCGCGGTCGCCGCGGGTGGTGTCATGGCACTCGTCTGGGGCGCGGAGGGACACGCCGTGACCCCGCCGTACTTCACCGCATCGTTCGAGCTGGGCTCGCTGGTGGTGCCCCAGGCGCAGCTCTACGCCTGCCTCGGCGCCATCGTCATGCTGGCCGCGCTCTACGCCCTCCTGCGTGGCACGTTCCTCGGCCGCGCGATCCGGGCCTGCTCGGCCAACCGGGACAGCGCGGCGCTGGTCGGCATCAACGTGGAGCGCACGATGGCGTCGATGTTCGCCATCGGCGCCGCGACCACCGGCTTCGCCGGGGCGGCCCTGTCGGTGCTCTACCAGTTCGTCCCGGACTCGCACTACATCTGGATCGGCAGGATCCTCTGCGTGGTGATCCTCGGCGGCCTCGGCAGCTTCCAGGGCGCGGCGCTCGGCGCGGCCATCCTCGGAGTGAGCGAGGCGCTCACGTCGTCCTACCTGGACGCCAGATGGGCGACGGCGGTTCCCTACGTCCTCATCATCGTCATCCTGCTGGTGCGCCCCCAGGGCCTGCTCGGCGGTCGCGTGCGCACCGACGCGGTGCCGGCATGACTGCGCCGGCCCGGGAGAGCACCCGGTTCCCGATCCGACGGGTAGTCATCGGCGGCCTGATCCTGCTCGTCGCCCTGATCCCGCTGTTCACCCCGGACACCTACGTCCACAACTTGATGATCCTCACGTTCCTGCTCGCGGTGACCGCGTCCGGCTGGAACATCATGGGCGGCTACACCGGGTACGTCAGCCTCGGCCACAGCGCCTTCATCGGCGTCGGCGGCTACACCGCCGGCGTCCTGGCCGGGCACTGGGACGTCTCCCCGTTCCTCATGGCGCCGCTGGGCGGGGTGGCGGCCGCACTCGTTGCGCTGCTGCTGGGCCTGGCGACCCGCAAGACGCGTGGCGCGGCGTTCGTCATCGTGTCCTACGCGACGCTCGAGCTCCTCGGCCAGGTCACCCGGAACCTGTCGGACGTGACCGGCGGCAGCCAGGGCTTCCTCATGCCGCTGCCGTCCTGGGACGTCCGCTTCCAGAACTGGCCGTTCTACTACGCGCTGCTCGCTCTGGTGCTGCTCAGCATCGGCATGACGGTGGCAATCAGACGGTCCAAGCTCGGCCTCGGCCTGATGGCGATCCGGGACGACGAGGACAAGGCGGCGGGCGTCGGTGTGCGCACCGCCGTCTACAAGAGCATCGCGTTCATGGCCAGTGCCGTGCTGGTCGGCATGGCCGGCGCGGTGTACGGCTACTACGTCAGCACCCTGTCGGTCAGCACCATGTTCGACATCGTCCTGAGCATGCAGGTGGTGCTGGCCGCGCTGGTCGGCGGCCGGGGAACGGTGTGGGGACCGATCCTCGGGGCGTTCCTGGTCGTGTCCCTGTCCGAGTTCACCAACACGACCCTCGGCGGGGCCGACGCGGGCGCCATCAGACTGATCCTGTTCGGTGGTCTGCTGCTGGCCGTGGTCCTGCTGCTGCCGAAGGGAATCCTGCCGACCGCTGCCGGCCTGCTCGAGCGGTGGCGGCGCGGGAGCGCCCCCAGCCCCACCGGTGCCCGGCTCGAGGACATCCCGCTGCCGCCCGCCCCGGCCCGGGCCGGTGCAACCGCCGGACCGTCCGGCGCGGACCTCCTGCAGGTGACGGACGTGACGATGCGCTTCGGCGGAGTAACCGCACTGGACCGGGTGTCCATGACCGTGCCGGACGGTTCGATCACCGCGCTGATCGGCCCCAACGGGTCCGGGAAGACCACGCTGTTCAACGCCATCGACGGAACCTACCCGGTCACGTCCGGGTCGGTGGCTCTGGCCGGGCGCCCGATCACCACGCTGAGTCGAGTCCAGCGGGCCCACACCGGCATCGGCCGCTCCTACCAGCTGCCCCGGCTGTTCGACAGCCTCACGGTGCTGGAGAACGTCGCGGCGGCCACCGGCAGGATCCGGCTCGTCAACCTGGCCCGTGGCGCCGTATCCGGTGCCGAGGCAGCCAGGGCCGCCGAGCTGCTCGGCTTCGTCGGCCTGGGCGCCTATCTCAGGGCACGAGCCGGCGACCTGTCCTACGGGCAGCGCAAGCTCGTCGAGCTCGCACAGCTGCTGATGCTCGATCCCGACGTGATCCTGCTCGACGAGCCGGCCGCCGGTATCAACCCGACCCTGCGCAGGCGACTCTCCGAGCTGATCCGCGCGCTCAACGAATCGGGAAGGACGTTCATGATCATCGAGCACGACATGCACTTCGTCCTGTCGCTCGCCGACCATGCGGTCGTGCTGGCGCGCGGCGCTGTGCTCGCGGACGGGATCCCGAGCGACGTCAGCACGGACCCCGCCGTGCTGGAGGCCTACCTCGGCGACGACCTGGCGCCGGGCCCCGAGAACATCGGAACGGCCCGATGATCCGCCTCGAGTCGGTCTACGCCGGCTACGGGGGTGGCGACGTCCTGCAAGGTGTCGACCTCGAGGTCCGCCCTGGGAGCATCACCTGCATCGTCGGGCCCAACGGCGCCGGCAAGTCGACGGTGCTGCGCACCATCAGCGGCCTGCTGCGGCCGCGGTCCGGCAAGATCATGCTCGGCGACCTGGCGATCCATGGCCGCGACCCCGCGGCGGTCATCGCATCGGGCGTCGTGCAGGTGCCCCAGCAGGACGGCCTGTTCGGCCAGCTCACCGTCAGGGACAACATGCTGCTCGGCGGCTACCTCGTCCGCCGCGACAAGAGCCGGCTCCGGCGGCGCCTGGCCGAGCTCGCGGAGACGTTCCCGATCATCACCGAGCGGGCGCGCGACAAGGCGGCCGACCTCTCCGGCGGCCAGCGGCGGATCGTCGAGTTCGCGCGGGCTCTGATGACCGAGCCACGCCTCGTGCTCCTCGACGAGCCGACGCTGGGGCTGGACCCGAAGACCTGCGAGACGGTGTTCGAGACCACCAGGGCAATCCATGAGCTGGGCGCCACCGTGCTCATGGTCGAGCAGAACGTACGGTTCGGGCTGAAGCTGGCCACCGACGGTGTCGTCATGGAGCGCGGCCGGGTACTGCTCACCGAACCGGCCGGCACCCTGGTCGCCCGGCCGGACATCTCGGCCATGTTCTTCGGCTCCGGTCGACTGACATGACGACGAACCCGTTCCTCACGCGCCTGCACGAGGGGCAGCCCACCTTCGTGCTGGGGATCCGGCACTCGCGCACCACCGACATCTGCCGCATCGCGAAGTCGACCGGCCACCACGCGATCCTGGTCGACCTGGAGCACTCCACCATGTCGCTCGACGTGGCCGCGGCACTGTGCGCCGCCGCGGGCGACCTCGGCCTCACCCCGTTCGTCCGGGTGCCGGAACGAGAGTACGGAGCCATCGGCCGCCTGCTCGACGGCGGGGCGCACGGCATCATCGCGCCCCGGATCGAGACGGCCGACGAGGCCCGCACCATCACCAAGGCCTGCCGCTTCCCGCCAAGAGGCCAACGGTCGCAGCTGGCGACGGTGCCGCAGCTGGGCATGCGCCCGACCCCCGCCACCACGCTGAACCCGGCACTGGACTGCGCCACCATCGTCCAGATCCTGATCGAGACACCGGCCGGGATCGCCGACGCGGATGCGATCGCCGCGGTCGAGGGCGTCGACATGCTCGCGATCGGCGCCAACGACCTCACCGCGGAGCTCGGGATCCCCGGACAGTACGACCACCCGCTCGTGCGGGACGCGGTCGCCTCCCTCGCCGAGGCGTGCAGGCACCACGGGATCCCGCTCATGCTCGGCGGCATCGCCGACGCCACGCTGTTCGCCTCGTTGGCCGCGCTCGGTGCCTGCCCGCTGCACCTGACCGGGATGGACACCGACCTGCTGCACTCGGCGGCGCGCACCCGCGTCGAGACCATCACAGCCGCCTACCGGGAGCGGAACACACCATGACGACCACGCCCCTACCGACCACGCCCATGCGGGCCGCGGACTCGAACACCAGGCCACGCTTCACGCTCCCCCCGGGCAGCTGCGACGCCCACTTCCACGTGTTCGAGCGCGGCTACCCGCACGTGCCCGCGCCGCTCTACACGTTCCCCGAGGCCACCCTCGACCAGTACCTGCAGCTCACCGAGTTCCTCGGCATCGAACGGATGGTGCTCGTCCAGCCGACGTTCTACGGCACCGACAACACGCTCACCCTCGACGTGCTGCGCCGGGTCGGACCCGAACGGTGCCGGGCCGTCGTGCGAGTGCCCGAGGACATCTCCGGCGCGGAGCTCGATCGCTACCACGAGCTGGGTGTGCGAGCCATCAGGCTCGACCTGTTCGCCCGGGCGGAGCAGCCGATCGGCGAGATCATCGACTACGTGCGACGGACGGCGCGCCTGACCCGGGAACGCGGCTGGCACCTGCAGTTCTACACCCCCGGCACCGTCGTGCGGGACCTGCTGCCGTTCCTCGCGGACTTCGAGGAACCTTTCGTCATCGACCATATGGGCTACATGAAGGCTTCCGACGGCCTCACCTCCACCGACACGGAGCGGCTGCTGAACGTCCTGCGCCAGGGCAACTGCTGGATCAAGTTGTCCGGGCCCTACCGCATCGCCAAGGACAAACCGCTGTCCTCGCTCCACGAGCTGGGCCGTGCGCTGGTCGTCACCGGCGCCGACCGGCTCCTCTGGGGCTCGGACTGGCCACATCTTCCGGACGGCAGCCGCGACACCGGTGAGCTGCTCAGCCTGCTGGCCGACTGGGCACCGGAAGCGGCCGACCGCCGTCGAATCCTGGTCGCCTCCGCCGACAGCCTGTTCTTCAAGGACTGACTGTGGGGATCGCTCGCAGCCTGACAGTGGCTGCGACGCCCGAGACAGCACCACTTGAGACGTAAGCGCAGCCCCGCCTGACCGTAGGGCCCCGAGCTGATCGATCGGCCCCGGGCAGGGCTCATCGTCGGCGGTCTGGAGGACCTGCCGGTCACCTGGTGAACGGACCTCGCCGGTCCTTGCCTGTTCCTCTCGTGGTCGAGGATCACGGCGAGGCGTGTGCTGGAATGGTGGCATGTCTCTGGGCGAGCTTCGTGAGCTGCTGGCACGGCATGTGCGTCCCGACCTGACCACAGCCATCGAGGGTGTGCGGATCTGCAGGGCCGACCACACCGTCGCTCCGGGGTCCTCGATGTCGGGCACGGTGCTGGCGGTCGTCGCTCAGGGCGGCAAGCGTCTGGCGCTGGGCGACGGCGTCTACGACTACGGCCCTGGTGAGTACCTGGTCGCCTCGGTCGACCTCCCGGTGACGGGGCAGTTCGTCGATGTCGCCCCGGGCCGGCCCGCGCTCGGTTTCGGGATGACCCTGGAACCCGCGGCGATCGCAGAGCTGCTGCTGCAGGCCAGGCCGGGGGACCTTCCGCGATCCTCGGGCGTGGCACGCCCGGGGATCGCGGTCAGTGACGCCCCGGACGAGTTGCTCGACGCCGTCGTGCGGCTGCTGCGCCTGCTCGACCGACCGCGGGATCGCAAGGCGCTGGTCCCGCTGGTCAAGCGCGAGATCCTCTGGCGGCTGCTGACCGGCGAGCAGGGCGACGTCGTGCGTCAGCTCGGCCTGGCCGACAGCAGCCTGGCACACATCCGAGGCGCGGTGCAGTGGATCCGGGAGAACTACGACCAGCCGTTCCGGGTGGAGGACGTCGCACGGCTCTCCGGGATGAGTGTGTCCGCGTTCCACCGCAACTTCCAGGTGGTGACCACGATGACCCCGATCCAGTTCCAGAAGCAGATCCGGCTGCAGGCGGCGAGGCTGCTGCTGGCGAACCGTCCGAACGACGTCACCGGCGTCGGCCACCGTGTCGGATACGACAGCCCGTCCCAGTTCAGCCGGGAGTACCGGCGACAGTTCGGTGTCCCGCCCAGCATCGATGCGGTGCGCATGCATGGTGGAGCCAGTCCGGCTGCCGCTGCGCTGCCGTGAACGCTGCCCCCGGGGACATGATCGTGCAACCGCGCGAGAGGATCGTGCTGGCCCCGGGCTGACGGCACTGATGTCATGGAACTACCGGAAAGCGCCACGGAACTCCGTGGCCATCACCATGACACAGGAGGCCGATCATGAACTGGCAGATCGAGCCGTGACCGTGAACGACGCCGTCATCCGCGCTCTCGACATCGGTCCGGGCTCCTCCCCGGCGGAGCGCACGATCGACATCACGACACGAGGCGCGCGCAGCGGTCTCCCGCGCCGCATCGAGGTCTGGTTCCACCGGGTCGACGGTCGCTGGTACCTGACCGGCACACCCGGACCTCGCAGCTGGTATGCGAACCTGCGCGCCGATCCGGGGTTCACCGTGCATCTCAAGCACGGGGTGACCGCCGACCTGCCCGCCACCGCGGTGGCGGTCGACGAGCCGACACGACGGCGGGTGATCACCGCGGTGCTCGCCCTGCAGGACCGGCCCGAGATCGCGGCGCGAGTCAGCCGGCGCCAGAACTTCGACGACTGGTTCGCACGCAGCCCGCTGGTCGAGATCGTGTTCGACGACGACCAGCTCCGGAAAGCGTCGACGTCGTCCCGATAGCACCGAACCGCCGGCCCACCCCGCAGCGCCTGGCCGCGCACAAACCCTAGGAGAACACCCATGCAAGAGAACGTGATCGACAAGATCTACATCGACGGTGAGTTCGTCACCCCGCACGGCACGGAGCTCGTCGACCTGTTCGATCCCGCCACCGGGAAGGTGATCGGACAGGTCCAGCTCGCCGACGAGGTGGACGCGGAGGCAGCCATCGCCGCGGCGAAGCGTGCGCTGCCGGCCTGGTCCGCGACGTCGAAGGAAGAGCGGCTCGACGCTCTGCGCCGGCTTCAGGCCGCGGTCGCCGCGCGACGGGACGAGATCCTGGAAGCGATCATCACGGAGTACGGTGCCCCGCTGCGCAACTCGTTCCTGGCCGATTCGGCCGTCGGTGCGTTCGCCGACATGATCACGACGCTGGAGGGCTTCGACTTCACCCGGCAGGTCGGCAACGCGACCGTCGAGATGGTGCCGATCGGCGTCGCCGGCCTGATCACGCCCTGGAACTCCGATCCGTTCTTCATCAGCGACAAGCTCGCGACCGCCCTGGCGGCCGGCTGCACCGTCGTCATCAAGCCCAGCGAGATAAGCGCGACGCAGACCCATGTCATGTCCCAAGCACTCCACGAGGCCGGGCTGCCGCGAGGCGTCTTCAACATCGTGACGGGCCGCGGCGACGTCGTCGGGACCACGATCACCCGCCACCCCGACGTCGCCAAGATCTCCTTCACCGGCTCGACCCCGGTCGGCAAGGTCATCTTCCGCGAGGCGGCCGAGACGTTGAAGAGCCTGACGCTCGAGCTCGGCGGCAAGTCTCCGTCCATCATCCTGGACGACGCCGATCTCGACGAGGCCGTCACCGGCGCGCTCCTGGCCGGGTTCGCCAACAGCAGCCAGGCGTGCGTCGCCGGCACCCGCATCCTCGTCCCCGAGAGCCGCCTGGACGAGGTACTCGCCGTCGCCACAGCGAAGATGGCGGACTTCCCGGCCGGCGACCCGCGCGACCCGGCAACCGCCATCGGTCCGATGGTGAGCGAACGACAGTGGGAGCGGGTACAGAGCTACATCCGCCGCGGCGTCGAGGAAGGCGCGCGGATCGTCGCGGGCGGACCCGGCCGCCCGGACGGACTTGCGGACGGGTACTTCGTGCGACCGACACTGTTCGCAGACGTCACCAACGACATGACCATCGCGCGCGAGGAGATCTTCGGGCCCGTGCTGTCGATCCTCACCTACCGCGACGAGGACCACGCCGTCGAGATCGCCAACGACACCGACTACGGCCTGCACGCCTACGTGTTCTCGTCCGATCCGGCACGAGCGCACCGCATCGCGTCCCGGCTCCAGGCCGGCCGCGTGGCGATCAACGGCGGTTACGAGCCGCTGTCCCCGTTCGGCGGGTTCAAGCAGTCGGGCGTCGGGCGCGAGTACGGCGCGTTCGGTCTTGAGGGCTTTCTCGAACCGCGGTCCGTGATGCTCTGACCGGAGCGGATGTCCTGACCGGAATCGACGGAACGATGGGACAGTCCATCGTCGTCGAGGACGTCGAGATGCACCGTACTGGCGCGATCTCAACGGACGCCCGAACCACCGAGCTCCGTCTGTGGTGCCTGCTCGGTGTGTTGGGCAGCGGCTTTCGGGAGTGCGAACATCACGAGCGCCGTGATCAGGTAGAGGACGGCAGAGATGATCAGGACTGTGCTGAGAGCTTGGCTGTAGTCGGGCAGCTTCGGTGCGCCGGTGGCGGAGTCAGTGACGGCGGTGAAGAAGATCGTGCCAAGGACGGCGATTCCGACGGCGCCGCCGATCTGGTTGACGGCGGAAAGCACGCCGCCCGCGGCGCCTGCGTTGCGTCCGGGGATTCCGGCGAGGACGACGTTGACGAGGATAGGAGCGGCAAGACCGAGCCCGAGACCGCCGATGAACAGGGCGAGGGCGAGCAGCCAGTACCCCGGATCGCTGCCGTCCCTGATCACGGCCCACAGCACGAGCTGGGATGCCGCGACGGTGAGCGAGCCGGTGACCAGCAGGACCCTGCCTGCCTTGGCGGCAAGTGCGACGCCGAGGCCGGAGGTGACGATCGAGCCCAGCGCATACGGGAGGATCACCAGACCGGTCTCCCACGCGGTACGGCCGGTGCCGTTCTGGAGATAGATCGACAGGGTGAGGAAGAACGACCCGATACCGCCGAAGAACAACACCGAAGCGCTCAGGCCACCCGTGAAGGCGCGGACTCTGAGTAGATCCGGGTCGAAGACGGGTTCCTTCCCGCGTCCGGCCAGGCGGCGCTCATAGGCGAGGAAGGTCACGAGCACGACAGTCCCGGCGGCGAGGAGAACATGGCTGACCCAGGTCCATCCCCAGGTCTCGGTCTGGATGATCGGCAGCAGCAGGAGAAGGATGCCTGCGGCGGCGAGCAGCGCACCGAACAGGTCAGGTCGCGCGGTCGACATGGACCGAGATTCAGGAAGAACCCGGGCACCGATGACGAGCGCCAGGATCGAGAAAGGCACGTTGACCCAGAAGACCGTGCGCCAGCCCAGGTCGAACAGGTTGGTCTCCACCAACAGCCCGCCCAGCAACGGGCCAGCGACCGAGGCGAGGCCCTGGACAGCGCCGTATGCCCCGAACGCCTTGGCTCGTTCTGCCGGCGCGAATGACGCCCGGATGATCCCGAACACCTGCGGGACCATGACCCCGGCGGCAAGTCCCTGCGCAGCGCGCATCCCGATGAGCGTCCCCGGCCCTGCCGCGAGCGCACAGAGCGCCGACGTCACCATGAACCCGGCCAGCCCCATCATGAACAGCCGCTTACGGCCGTACTGGTCGCCGAGCCGTCCGCCGGTGATCAGGCCCGCACCCAGCGCGAGGACGTAGGAGGCGATCGTCCACTGGATCTGAGCGTCGCTGGCCCCGAGGTCTTGGGCGATGGCGGGGGCAGTGACGGTGACGATCGTCGCGTCCAGGAGGTCCATGAAGGAGCCGAAAAGCACCACAAGGAGCGCCGCGCTCGCGCCAGCGCCTGCGATGAGTGTCGGGGGAGCATCGAATGCGCCGGTGCCGGTTTGTGGGTTCGGGGAATCGTTCATGCCGGCCACCATCGCAGGCATAGTTGCCACCGAGTGGCCGCTATTGGTGAGAGAGTCGGACAATCATGGCTGCCACCTCCGCGCGGACGCTCAAGCTGCTGTCGATCTTCGGAGTCGGCGCGACCCTGACCGCGGAGGAACTCGCCGCCCGGCTTGGAACGTCGGTGAGAACCGTGCGTCGCGACGTCGACACCCTCCGTGACCTCGGGTACGAGATCGAAGCGGTCCGCGGAGCCGGTGGAGGCTATCGACTCGGTCGCGCCACCCGTCTGCCGCCGGTCGTCTTCGATGAAGACCAGGCCGTCGCCGCCGCCGTCGCGCTCCAGACCGCTCCGACCATCCTCTCCGGCATCCGGGAGAACGCGGCCCGCGCTCTCGCCACGCTGCACCAGGCGATGCCCGCACGCAGCCGCCGGCACGCCGAAGCGTTCACCGTCTCCTCGGCCCGCAACTACTGGGAGTTCCCCGCACCACCGATCGACGCCGAGATCGTCCTGACCATCGGCACCGCGATCAACCGGCGACATCTCGTTCGTGTCGACTACACCGACAACAGAGAACCCGTCACTCTGACGATGGAACCGCACGACCTCGTGGTCTGGGCGGCACGCTGGTACCTCGTCGCCTACGACCCACGCGCAGACCGATGGCGCGCGATGCGCCTCGACCGCATCACACCACGCCCGCCCACGCACACCCCCTTCGACCGACGCGACGTCCCCCACGGCGATCCCGTCACCTTCGTCATGACCACCCACGACCGCGGAGACGCCGCGGCCGAATGGCAGTGCCGCGGCTCCGCTAGCCTCGCCCTGCCTGCCTCAACCGTCGCCCGGTTCGCCCCCGGCGGATCAACCGTCGAGTACAACACCGAGAACAGTTGCCGACTCACGCTCGGCGCATGGTCATGGCCAGGACTGGCAGGGCTGCTCCTCACCTTCGACGCCGACATCACAGACATCGAACCAGCCGAGCTCAGGCGAGCCCTGCAATCCCTGCGCGCCCGAATCAGCAAAGGACTCGGACCCGACCAGGCTCGCCTGTGACCTGCACAACCGGCGTCCGCCTTCGAACGGCGTGACGCCGCCGACGGCCAGGCAGCCCTGTCGAGGACAAGACCTGCCTGCGAGTGTCGTCCTCGCCCGTCGGCTCAATCGGATCAACCG
The DNA here is from genome assembly GCA_963850545.1 of uncultured Actinomycetota bacterium. GTDB lineage: Bacteria > Actinomycetota > Actinomycetes > Actinomycetales > Cellulomonadaceae > Promicromonospora. The sequence continues at coordinate 1,978,784 of CAWKLP010000001.1, forward strand.
ATCGGTATGCTGCACCGGTGAGTGCACCGCGGGTCCTGGTGGTCGAGGACGATGCTCGCCTGTCCGCGATGCTCACGGAGCTGCTGGAGGGCGCGGGTTACAGCGTGACCGTCGCGCGCGACGGTCAGCGAGCCCTGCACGAGGGCCTGAGCGGATCGTTCGACGTGTTCCTGCTGGACCGCGGGTTGCCCGTGCTGGAAGGCCTCGACGTGCTCGCCCGACTGCGACGCAGCGGCATCACGACGCCGACGCTGGTCCTGTCTGCGCTCGGCAACCCGGCCGACCGTGTCGAGGGCCTGGACCGCGGCGCGGAGGACTACCTGGCCAAGCCGTTCGACGTCGCGGAGCTGCTGGCCCGGCTGCGTGCCCTGCTGCGTCGGCACGAGCTGGCCGCGCCCGCTCTGCGGATCCCGGGCGGGGTGCTGGACGTCGCCGTGCGTGGCGTCCGGCTGGACGACGGCGGAGAGGTCACGCTGTCCGAACGCGAGTGCGACCTGCTCGAACAGCTCGCCCGGCATCCACGGCAGGTCCTCGGCCGCCATGAGCTGCTGGCTACCGTCTTCCCGGACGCCGACGACCAGGGCGTCGTCGACACCTACGTCCACTACCTGCGCCGTAAGCTCGGCCGCGCGGCCGTGCAGACCGTGCGTGGGCTCGGGTACCGCCTCGGCACACTCGCATGACCGGCCGCGACGATCAGCAGGTCCGCCGCCCGGCGCGCCGGATGGCCGCCGTCCTCGCGCTGCTGATCGTCGTCCTGCTGATCGGAGTCGCCGCCTCGGTGCTGGTCATCGTCTCCCACAGCCAGGCGGAGGGTAACCGCCACACGCTCGCCGACAGCGCCAGGACTGCCTCGGTGGACGACGCGCCGCCGGGTGTGTACGTCACGGTGGAGACCGACGGCCGGCTGCTGATGTCCCCCGGTATGCCGGACGGATTGCCTGACCGGGCCGCGCTGGCGGAGGTCGGCCGCACCGGCAGCCAGGTCGAACGGACCGTACAGGCCGCCGAGGGCCAGTTCCTCGTGCGGACCACCGTGGAGGGCGACCGTGTCGTCCAGGTCGCCCTCGACCAGCACGAGAACGCCGAGGAGCTGGGCCGGGTGGCATGGGCACTGGCGATCTCCGGCCTGGTGGCCGTGGTCGCCGCCGGACTGATCGCCGAGTGGATGGCCCGGCGGGCGATGGCACCCCTGGCGGCGTCGCTCGCGCTGCAACGGCGGTTCATCGCCGACGCCAGCCACGAGCTGCGTACCCCGCTGACGCTGCTGCGCACCCGCGCCCAGCTGCTCCAGCTACGCCTGCGTGAACGGTCGGACCTCGACGAGACCGTCGGTGCCGGCGTCGACGAGATCGCCGCCGACGCACAGGCGCTCACCGACATCCTCGAGGACCTGCTGCTCGCCGCCGATCCGCGTGAGGTGGTCGACGACACCCCCGTCGACCTGACCGCGCTGGCGCAGGAGACGGTCCGCAGCCACCGCGCGGAGGCCGACCGTCGCGAGCTGCGGCTGGAGCACGCGGGCGCCACCACCCCGGTCACCGTCCGCGGCTCGCGGGTGTCGCTGGCGCGGCTCTGTTCCGCGCTGGTCTGGAACGCGCTCGACCACGCCCGTTCCGGCCGTCACCGTTACCGTTGTCGCGACGGCGCGCGACGCGGAGATCCGAGTGAGCGACGACGGGCCCGGGTTTTCGCCAGGCACCGAGCGGCAGGCGTTCGAGCGGTTCGCGAGCGGTCGCCAGACCGGCGACACGCCCGGCCATCAACGGCACTACGGCCTGGGACTGGCGCTGGTCGCCGAAGTGGCGCACCGGCACGGTGGCGAGGTGCGCGCCGGCCGCGATCCGGACACCGGAGGTGCGGTCGTCACCGTGCGGCTCCCTCGCCACCCCTGACCGGCTCCAAGGATCCTGGAAGATTCGCGGCTCATCATGAAAGGAGCAGCAGCAGGACTCCAGGAAGAGGTCACGACATGGTGTCACCAGCCACCGGCCGGCGCAGAGCCACCGCCACCACCGCCGCCATCGGTCTGACCAGCATCGCCGTCACAGCGGTCACCGCCACCGCGCTGTGGTCCACGTCCGCCCTGGCCGACAGCGGCGACCTCGGCACCGAATCCTCTGTGAGCTCGAGCACCGTGCCCGGAACGAGCAGCGGCGACAGCGAGACCGGCACCTCACCGGTGACGCCAGGTCTGGACAGCGCACCGCACGCACAGTCGTCGGGGTCCTGATGCTGACCGGCCGCCACGAGTGGCAGCTGTGGAGCACCACGGCTGCCGTGGTCACGGCGCCGGAGGTGCTCGAACCGTCGGTCCGGCTGGTCGAGGCCGTTCTCGCCGACGTCGACGCCGCCTGCAGCCGGTACCGCGACGACTCCGAGCTGGCCCGCGCCGGACGTGCCCTGTCGGGCGGAGTGGAGGTCAGCCCGATGCTGGCGACGCTCGTCGAGGGCGCGCTGGAGGCAGCGCACCGCACCGACGGCGCCGTCGACCCCACGCTCGGCGCCGAGCTGGACGCGCTCGGCTTCCGCACCGGCGTCATCGACATCCCGCCGACGCCCGGACCGCCCGCCGCCCGGCCGCACCAGCGGTGGACCGGCATCCGGCTTGAGGGCCGCCGGCTCAGTGTGCCCGCCGGCGTCGAGCTGGACCTGGGCGCGTCGGGCAAGGCGCTGGCGGCGGACCTGGCCGCACACGCCGTCCACGAGCGTTTTGGTACCGGGGTCCTGGTCTCGCTGGGCGGTGACATCGCCACGGCCGGCGCCGACGGCTTCACATGGCAGGTGGTCGTCCAGGACACCGCGGACGACGCGCCTCAGCAGGTGTCGCTGCGCTCGGGCTGGGCGATGGCCACCTCCAGCACGCGCCGACGGCGGCACGACTGGAACGGGCGGGAGGTGCACCACATCCTCGATCCGCGCACCGGGCTGCCGGCCGAGCCCGTGTGGCGCAGCGCTACGGTGGTCGCGCCGAGCTGCCTGCTGGCCAACGCCTACAGCACGGCCGCCGTCGTGCACGGCCGCGGCGCACCGAGCTGGCTCGCCTCGCACCACATCGACGCGCGTCTCGTCGACAGGCGGACGACGGTCCACACCTTCGGCCGCTGGCCGGTGCCTGACGGCGGTATGCGCCATGGCTGAGGTGCTCTGGGCGGCCGGCCGGGCCAGCGGCGTCACGGCCCTGGTGCTGCTGACGGTGTCCGTCGTGCTCGGCATCCTGACCCGGTCCGGCCGGCCGCTGCCCGGGCTGCCGCGGTTCTCCATCGTGCTGGTGCATCGGGACGTGGCTCTGGCGGCGACGGTGTTCGTCGGCCTGCACGTGGGCACGCTGCTCCTCGACCCCCACGCCAGGCTCTCGGTCACCGACCTGTTGGTGCCGTTCGTCGGAGAGTTCCGACCACTGTGGCAGGGCCTCGGCACGGTCGCTTTCGACCTGCTGCTGGCCGTCGTCATCACGGCGCTGCTACGGCGGAGGCTGGGCCTGCGGACCTACCGGACAGTGCACTGGCTGGTCTACGCGATGTGGCCGGTCGCCGTCCTGCACGGCATCGGCAACGGCACCGACGCGGGCACCGGCTGGTTTCTTGTCGTCACGGCCGTGAGCGTCGCAGCGGTCGCGCTCGCCGTCTGGTGGCGGCTGTCGCGATGGTTCGCGGAGTCGTCCCGATCCCGCCAGGAGCTGCGATGAGCACCGCCCAGCCCACCGTCCTCCCGACCGGGTCGCCCGCTCCGCCGGCCGGCGCCGGCCGGCTGTTCGCCGCCGGCGGTGAGGCCAGTCTCGCGGCGCACCTGGCCACCTACGGGCACCTGCCGACGCAGCATCCCGGTGCTGGTCTGGCGCGCGAGCTGGAGCTCTCGGGGCTGACCGGGCGGGGCGGGGCGGGATTCCCCGTGTGGCGGAAGCTGACGGCGACGGCGGCCGGGCACCGACCGGTGGTCATCGGCAACGGGGCAGAGGGCGAGCCGCGCAGCCAGAAGGACGCGAACCTGCTGCAGCATGCGCCGCACCTCGTCATCGACGGGCTGCTGGCCACCGCAGGTGCCCTGGCCACAGACCAGGTCTACCTGTACGTGCGCTCGGACAGCGCGGCCTCCGTGCGGCGCGCCCTCGCCGAACGCCCCGACGGCGGCCGTGTCCGGGTCGTCCTCGCCCCGCACACGTTCATCTCGGGCGAGGCCAGCGCCGTCGTCAACGCCGTCGAGCGCGGCATCGCACTGCCCACCGACCGACGGCAGCGGCTCAGCCAGGCCGGGCTGCACGGCAGGCCCACGCTGGTACACAACGTCGAGACGCTGGCACACATCGCGCTGGTGGCCCGCTACGGCGGGGCGTGGTTTCGCGGCACCGGCACACCGGACGACCCCGGGACACGGCTGGTGACCGTCTCCGGCGACATCCCCGCCGGCGGAGTCCTCGAGGTCGCCGGCGGGACCCGGGTTGCAGACGTCCTCACGGCCTGCCACACCGACCCGTCACAGGTGACGGCCGCCCTGGTCGGCGGCTACCACGGCCGGTGGCTGCCCGTCGGCGAGCTGGCCGCGGCGCTCTCGCCGTCCGGCCGCGCCACGCCGGGAGCGGGCGTCATCGTCGTGCTCGGACACGGCCGTTGCGGCCTGAGCATGACGTCAGAGATCGTGCGCTACCTCGCAGCGCAGTCGGCCGGCCAGTGCGGGCCGTGCATGTTCGGGCTGCCCGCGCTGGCGAGCGCGCTCGACCTGCTCGCCGCCGGTCGTCCACCAGCGGGCACCGCCGACCGGATTCGTCAGCTGGCCACCACCGTCACCGGGCGCGGCGCGTGCCACCACCCCGACGGCACCAGCAGGCTGGTGCTCAGCGCCCTGGACGCCTTCGCCGACGACGCGGCCGCGCACACCCGCGGCCGGTGCACGGCCGTCGTCGCCGGGAGCCGGTCATGAGCCGCACCGGACTGCACGTCGACTGGACCCGCTGCGACGGCCGCGGGCTCTGCGCGGAGCTGCTGCCCGGACTCCTCGCCCGGGACGAGTGGGGCTACCCGCAGGCCCGCCGGGCTGCGCCGACCACGCCGGGTCACGCGCTCGTCGAGATCCCGACCAAGCTGTCAGCCGACGCCGAACAAGCTGTCGCACTGTGCCCCCTGCTCGCCCTGAGCCTGGTGACCGCAGGGGTTGGACCCGTCACGCGCGCTGGCGGCGCAGCATGCTGATCAGCTGGATCCCGCCGGCGGTGACCGCAGCCATGCCTACTCCTACGGCGATCCCCAGCCACGGGTTGCCGCCGAAGGCCGCCGCACCCACGTACCCCAGCACGCAGTAGTAGGTGGCCCACAGGACCGCCGCCGCGAGATCGAACAAAAAGAACCTCCGGCGCGGGTAACCGTTGGCGCCCGCCGCGAACGTGACAGCGGTCCGGCCCCCAGGGATGTAGCGGGCGCCGAGCAGGACGACGCCGCCGCGCCGTGCCAGCATCTCACCGGCCCTCACGAACAGGGTGCTCGACCGCAGCGACTTGGGCAGGAACCGGCCGAGCCGGGCACCACCGGTCCGGCCGATCTCGTAGGACACGTGATCGCCGACCATCGCCCCGGCCGCGCCGCTGATCACGACCAGCACGGGGTGTGCCTGCCCGGCCGCTGCGAAGGACCCAGCGCTCAGGACCAGGATCTCGCTGGGCGTCAGAAACACGAAGGCGTCCAGCACGGCCAGTGCGAACAGGGCCGGATAGAGCCAGGGGCCGGTCAAGGCTGCTAGATCGAACACGTCGATGATCTTCTCGCATCGTGCCTGCACATCACCTGAACGGCGCAGAGCACCGCGTTCGGCCCGTGATCGTTCATCGCCGTGTCCCGTCGCCGTCCGCGGGCAGGGTCATGACCAGCAGTGCCCCGGTGGCGCCGCCGTCCGCCCGCAGCGTGCCGCCGTGGCCGGTGGCGATCTCCCGGGCGATCGCCAGCCCCAGCCCCGTACCGCCGTCGGTCCGCGAGCGGCTCTCCTCCAGGCGAACGAAGCGGTCGAAGACGCGCTCTCGATCGGCGGTCGGGATCCCGGGGCCGTCGTCCTCGATCTCCAGGCGTACGCCCTGGGCGTCCGGCACGAGCCGGACCTGGACCGTCGAGTGCGCGTACCGGACGGCGTTCTCGACCAGGTTGCGCACCGCACGTGCCAGCCGGTGCGGGTCGCCCTGGATCCGGGCCGGTGGCGCGGTCACCACGATCCGCACGCCGGCCGACCGGTCCAGCCGACCCGTCTCGGCGCGCACGAGATCGTCGAGGTCGACGTCGACGACGCTGAGCGGCAGGCCGCGTTCGTCCGCGCGGGCCAGGAGCAGCAGATCGGCCACCAACCGGTCGATGCGGTCCAGCTCGGCCAGGACGTCACGGCCGGTCGACTCCCAGTCGGTGCTGCGCGGGTGGCGCGCGGCGATCTCGTGGGCGGCACGGATGCTCGCCAGCGGGCTGCGCAGCTCGTGCGAGGCATCACCGACGAACCGTCGCTGTGCGTCGCTGGCCTTCTGGAGCCGTCCGAGCATGGCGTTCATGGTGACGGCGAGCCGGGCGATCTCGTCGTCGCCGTCGGGCACCGGAACGCGTGCGGCCAGAGTCGCATTTCCCTGGATCTCGGCCACCTGGGACCGGATCGCTTCCACGGGTGCCAGCGCCCGGCCGGTGAGCCAGAACGAGGTCAGGGCCACGGTCACGAGGACGATCGGGCAGCCGACGGCCAGCAGGTTCACCACCACAGCGGTCGACTGCCCGACCAGCTCCAGGCTCTGGGCCACGAGCACGACCAGCTGCCCGTCCGGGCTGGTGACCCCGTGAGCGACGACGACGAACGGCTGCCCCTCCCCGATCGGCAGGTCCTCCGACTGCACGACGTCCGTGGTGCCCGGCGCGGGACGGCTGTCGATCACGGGTGGCTCGCCCTCGATCTGCGGGCTGGCCACGACCACCGAGCCGTCGGCGGCGACGACCTGGATCAGGGACTGGTCGCCGCCACCCGAACCGAGGTCGGCCGGCACACCACTGGCCGCGATCTGCGTGGCGGTATCGGCCGCTTGTTCCACAGCGGAGTCGGTCAGGGACCGTTCCAGCTGGTCGCGCTGCACGAACACGAAGACGACCGCGGCGATGGCCAGGAAGATCGCGACGGCGGCAGTGGCAGCCGCGGTGGTGCGGAACCTGACTCCACCAAGGCGGGGCTTCATCCGCCGTCTCCCATCAGGCGATACCCCGCTCCCCGCACGGTCGAGACCGCGTGCCGCCCGAACGGCCGGTCGACCTTGCGGCGCAGGTAGCCGACGTAGACCTCCACGACGTTGTCGTCACCGTCGTAGTTCAGGTCCCATACGCTCTGCAGGATCTCGCTCTTGGACAGCACCACCCCGGGATGGCGCATCAGGAACTGGAGCAGCCCGAACTCGCGTGGTGTCAGGGTGATCTCCGTGTCGCCGCGCCGCACGAGCCGGGTCGCAGGATCCAGGCTCAGGTCGCCGGCCACCAGCACCGTGGGCCGCTCGGGAGCTCCCCGCCGGACCAGCGCCCGTAGGCGTGCCACCAGGATCATGAACGAGAACGGCTTGGTCAGGTAGTCGTCGGCGCCGAGGTCGAACGCGTCGACCTGGTCGTAGTCGCCGTCCTTGGCGGTCAGCATCAGCACGGGTGTCCAGTTCCCGTCCTCGCGCAGCCGCCGGCACACGTCGTACCCGTTCAGCGAGGGCAGCATGATGTCCAGGAGGATCACGTCGTACCGCGACGCCATGGCGGCCAGCCGCCCCTGCTCTCCGTCGTGGACCGTGTCCACGACGAAGCCCTCCGCGGTCAGGCCTCGGCTCACCGTCCTGGCCAGACGGGCCTCGTCCTCGATCATCAGCACCTTCACTCCGAGCCTCCCTCGTCACCCCATAGTGACGGCACACGGCTGTGAGCACGCTGAGAACGATGTCGCTGAGGGGCTCTCAGGTCGTCACAGCGTCCTCACAGCGACGTTCTCGCAGGATCAGGGCTGCCGGTCACACCAGGTGACCGCCTACCCAGGAGAGACCTCATGAAGAAGATGACGCGCAAGGCAGCGGCCGGCACGGCTGCTCTGCTGCTGGCCGGGCTCGGCGTCGGCGGCGCCGTCGCGGCGCAGGCCCAGACCGACCAGCCGGCCGCCGTCCACCAGAGCGTGGAGCAGTCCGACGGCGACGGCGAGCTGGACCCCGCCCAGGAGGCGGCCGAGGAGGCCGAAGGCGGCGTCGAGACGAACGACGGGCCCGAGGCCGTCGAGGAGAACGACGGTCCCGACCAGGGTCCCGACGCCGACCCGAACGAGCCGGGCCACCAGGACGCCGACGAGAGCGGCGAGTCCGAGTAACGGACACCAGTGTGGGGCTCGTCGCGCGTGCGGCGAGCCCCACCCGTCCACCGAACGGTCAGGTCCGCAGCCCAGTCAGGTTGTGCGCAGGTGTGCACGGCGAGTGTTGGCCGCATGACTCGATCAACAGCGACAGGCACTCATACGCGGCGGATGCTCAAAAGGGTCCCCGAATTCACCATCTGGTTCTGGGTGAGCAAGATCTTGTGCACGACCGTCGGCGAGAGCTTCGCCGACTGGATCAACATGCAGCTCGGACTGGGGCTGGTCAACACCGCCGTCACCTTCACCGCGGTCTTCGCCATCGTCCTGGCCGTCCAGGTGCGGCTGCGACGCTACGTCCCGGCGGCGTACTGGCTCACCGTCGTCGTGGTCAGCGCAAAGAACCTGATCGCGATCCGTGTCGGCTCAGTAGGCTTCGCGCATGCCTCTTGCCTTCTGGATGTGCGGTGCGATCACCGCGATCAGCGCGCTCGTCAGCCTCGGCTACTCGATCGCCGGGCTTCGCGAGGCCGACAGCGCCGCGCGGACCGGATCCATGTACGCATTCGCGCGGAGCCTCGCGCTGGCGACGGTCGCCGTCGTCGCGCCTTTGACCGGCGCCGCGCCGTTCGTCGTCGCGACAGCGGTCGCGATGGTGATCGTGCAGGCGGCTGACGCCGTGATCGGCGCCATCAACCGCGACCGGCTCAAGACATTCGGGCCGGCCGGTACCGCGGCCGTCAACCTCTGCACGCTCGTATGGCTGCTGTCGAGCTGACGGCGCCAGGTGCATTCCGTCTCCTCGGCGGGAAACGGAGCGACACCGGTCTTGATCCGGTGCCGGGAGACTGACAGTCGCCCCCTACCTTGTCGCGGTACGACGCACCGCCTGCGCGCGGGATCGTCGATGTCGGGTAGCTGGGCACCGTAGATCCCGCTGACGACGGACGCCTCCACATCACATCGGCGGGGAACCCCAGGGTGGGACGGCTCAGCGCGTCGAGACGGTCCAGGTGCTGTTGGCCAAGGTGCATGTCCACCGCGGCGAGGTTGTCGCTCGTCGTGCGTCCACATCGGCGTGCGGTCGAGCGGCTTGTCGTGGTCGATGTTCATGCACCCTGAGGTGAGGCAGCAGCGCCGACAACATCGCGCAGTCAGTGGGCGCTGGCGGGCGCTGGCGGGCGCTCCAACCCTGTCATGAACCGTGCCATCGCGGGGTCACCTGTCTTTCCTCTAGGCGCCTCGGGAGAACAATAAAGGCCGCCGACCAGGTCAGATTTCCGGTCGGCGGCCTCGATCGAACAGGCTCAGCCGCTCTTCCTGCGGAACATCTTCTGCACAGGGCCGGTCGTCTCCGAACCGTGTACCGCGCCCGTGTTCACGTCGCCCGCGGACGTGCGCTGTCGCGCGGCGTTCTTGCGGTCCAGCGCCTCCTTGAACCGCGCCTTCGCGTCCGTGCTCGGCGCGGTCGGGGCCTTGGGCTCCTCAGCGATCTGAGCCTCGGCCGCCTCGGCATTGGGCTTCTCGTCCGTCACACCGATCACCTCCTCCTGTTTCGGGGGTCCCTCGATCGGGTCCGTCGTCCGCCCCAGCCTGCACCACGGAACGCCGGGGTGCCAAAGTTTTACGAAACCTCGTGGCGCCGGGGCGCTACGCCTGCGCGGCCGCCCGCTCGGCGCGCTCCGCGCGCAGCGAGGTGATGGCGCTCTCGAAGTCCTCGAGCGAGTCGAACGCCTGGTAGACGCTGGCGAACCGGAGGTAGGCCACCTCGTCGAGCTCGCGCAGCGGCCCGAGGATGGCCAGGCCCACCTCGTACGCGTCGATCTCCGCGCTGCCGTTGCTCCGCAGGGTCTCCTCGACGCGCTGGGCCAGGATCGCGAGGTCGTCCTCGCTCACTGGGCGCCCCTGGCACGCCTTGCGTACGCCCGCCGCGACCTTGTCGCGGCTGAAGGGCTCGGTGGCGCCGGAGCGCTTGACCACGGAGAGGCTCGCGGTCTCGACGGTCGTGAACCGCCGGTTGCAGTTCGGGCACTGCCGTCGGCGCCGGATCGACAGGCCGTCGTCGGCGGTCCGCGAGTCCACCACGCGCGAGTCGGCGTGGCGACAGAACGGGCAGTGCATGCTCACTCCTGCGTGGTCGACCACGGACCGGAGGCATCCGGTCGCGCCCCGACCGTAAGCGGGCAAACCACCCCCATGCAACATCGCCGCAACATTTGACGGCGAATTGTGGCCTCTCGTCACTCCTTGGGGAGCAGAAGCAGCTCGCCGACACGCAAGGTGCCCGACGACATCTCGTTCAGTTCCTGCAGCCGCCCGACGGCGTGCCGCACGTCCTCACCCGGCTTCGCCACCTGCTGGGCGAAGCTCCAGAGGGTCTCCCCCGGCTGCACCGCATGCACCCGGACCTCGGTCGGCTCGCCCGGGGAGCTGGCGACGGCCGTCGCACCCCACGTCGCCATCGGCGCGACCAGGAGCATCGCCAGCAGCACCAGCACCACGCGGCCACGCCGCGTGAGCCTCAGCCCGGCCAGCCCGAGCCGGTCGGCGAGCGTGCGCGGCTCCGCCCGCGGGTACGCCGGGACGGCGACCGGTCCGGACGCCGGCGCATACGCCTGCCTGTAGGTCGGGGTGTACTGCCGCAGCGGGATCACGTCCCCCATGGCCCCTCCTCCGAGAGTGTCTCGAATTCTTCATACACGCGTTCGTCGAACGCACGTACCATTGTGTAGCACGGGACACCGTCGATGTCGAGACACGCTCGAACATTCGTTTGAGCCGAGCGAGTTTGTGATCTAGAGTGGGTACCGCATAGGAGAACATTTGTCTGAACGGGAGGGGCACGGGCATGACGGGACGGGACGGGACCAGCGACACGAGAGCCGTCGACACGGCACTCTCGGGTGTCGCCACGCTGGACGCGCCGGGCGACGGGGCGGTCGCCGACGTGCACGCGATCTCGCCGGCAGACCGCCTCACCGAGCGGCAGCGCCTCGTGCTGGACACGATTCGGCAGTCGTTCGAGACGCGGGGCTACCCGCCGTCGATGCGTGAGATCGGCGAGGCCGTCGGGCTGGCCAGCCCGTCGAGCGTCAAGCACCAGCTCCAGATGCTCGAGAAGAAGGGCTTCCTGCGCCGCGACCCGAACCGGCCGCGCGCCATGGAGCTCGTGGAGCCCCTTGCCGAGCAGGTCGACAAGCCGACACGCGGCGAGATCCACTGGCCGGAGCCGCGACGCAGCGGCCAGGTCCACTGGGGCGGCTCGGTGCCCGACGACGCGAGCACTCCGCCGCCGTCGTACGTGCCCCTTGTCGGCCGGATCGCGGCCGGTGGCCCCATCCTGGCCGAGCAGGTCGTCGAGGACGTCTTCCCGCTCCCCCGCCAGCTCGTCGGTGACGGCGAGCTGTTCCTCCTCAAGGTCGCCGGCGACTCGATGGTCGACGCCGCGATCTGCGACGGGGACTGGGTGGTGGTGCGGCGCCAGAACGTGGCCGAGCAGGGCGAGATCGTCGCGGCCATGATCGACGGCGAGGCCACGGTCAAGACCTTCAAGCAGACCGACGGGCACGTGCTGCTGCTGCCGCAGAACCCGGCCTACGAGCCCATCCCGGGCGACGAGGCGCAGATCCTGGGCCGCGTGGTCGCGGTGCTGCGGTCGCTGTAGGTCCCACTGGCCCGGGCAGTTCCTCCGCAGGTCAGGTCATGGAAGACTGCGGGCGAGGAGCTGCCCGGGCAGAGGGCGGTCTGCACAGGAGAGGTCCTGGACGTGACTGAATTCTGGAGCGAGATCCTGGCCGCCGTGGGCGGCGCTGTCGTGGCAGCGGTGGCGATCGCGATCCTGAACCGGCTGTCGCCCTTCACGGCGGTCGTCTCGAGCACCGCACTCGGCTTCGCGCTGGTCGGACTCGGCTGGCTGCTCGACGTGAACGAGCTGCTCGTCGCCGCCGTCGCGGTGGTAGCCACCGGCCTGCTCGGCGCGTTGTACATCGCCCTGCGGCCCCGCAGCGGGTCCGGCGACGAGTCGCCGGACCCCACCCCCGTGCCGCCCCGCAGCGAGGCGAGCACCCGACGCGCAGAGTCGGCCGACCCCGCCGGTCACTGATAGCCGGTCACCGATACCCGCGAATTTCCTTGAACGCGGCGCTCATCGAGGTGCGGTTCGCGTCGAAGACTCGACCACCGCTGAGCTCGGCTATGCCGTCCACGGCCTCCTGTGCGGCGGGCTCGTCGCCGAGCATCACCACGAACGTCGGAATTCCGGTCGTGCCGTAGCCGGCCGACCGGAACTCGGTGGTGAAGTCCTTCAGCGACGCTGGCGGCTCGTTGTTCTCGCCGTCGGTGAGCAGGACGATCGACTGGTAGTAGCCTTCCTCGCTGGCCTGCTGCGCCACCTCGTAGGCCTCCAGGACGCTCTGGTACACGGCGGTGCTCCTGCCGTCGGCCGGCAGCGAGTTCACGTACTCGCTGAGCGACGCGAGCTCCTGCGGGTCCGCCTCCGGGTCCTCCAGGTCGAACGTCTCCGGCTCGCCGGGCCTGGAGGCGTACGGAACGACCGTGATCCGCTCGCCCTCGCGGAACCGCGTGAAGTCGTCGGCGATGGTGCCGCCGCTGCTCGTGAGGTCACCGAACGACTGCTTGAGCTGCGCGATCCGCTCACCCTCCATCGACCTCGAGGTGTCGAGCACGTACACGGTGTGGGCCGGCTGGCGGTAGTCGCGCAGGTAGTTGTCGATCAGGCCCTCGGCGGTGTTCAGGTCGCCGGGCAGGGGCACGGCCACCGGGTCCAGCTCTCCTACCGCCTGGTCGGCGAAGGCCGGGCTGTTCGTGAACGGACGCCGGTACGTGGCGGCCGTCAGGTCCTCCTGCGTCGCTTCCTCCCGGAGCCACTCGACCACGCGGTCGTACGCCGCGCGGTCCTGGGCGTTCAGGAGGGTCAGCGGGTAGTCCGCGTACACGGTGCGCTCGGGGAAGACCGGTACCAGGTCCGGGATCTGGCCCGACTCCCGCAGTGCCACGACCTCGGACTCGTAGTTGATGATCGCGTCGGCCTCGTCCTGGCTCTTCGCGAACTCGTCGCTCAGCCAGCCGGAGCTGCCCGCGGTCTTCACCAGACCCGAGAACAGGTCGGACACCCGCGCGTCGTCGACGTCCTCGAGGTTGACCTCACCCTCGTTCTCGTCGAAGGCCGCCGCGACCCCGACGAGCGCAGAGAAACCCGAGTTCGACGCCGCTGGGTTCGTCATGAAGAACGACAGCGACCCGTCGGCCGTACGGTCGGCGATCTCGCTCCACGGGACGGTCTCGGTACTCGTCCAGCCGAGCTCCTGGGCGGTCGCCTGCTTCACTCCGAGCACGACGGGCGAGCGCATGGTCTCGCCGCTAGTCACCACCCACGCGTTCTCCGCGCCCTGGTCGAGCGCCCGCTTCTCGTCCCAGAGGAGCTCCATGTAGTGGTTGGACGAGAACCAGGCCAGGTCGCAGGCGACGGTGGCGGCGTCCTCAGCGCTGCTCGTGGCACAAAGCGGCGCCCCGTTGACTATCGCCTCCGCGCCCTCGAGCGTGCCCACCGGTGTCGGGACGAGCGTCACCCCGGTCTCTGCGCGCAACTGGTCCATCAGGGTGTCGTTCCCCAGCACGTCCATGAGCTCGGAGCCGGCCAGCACCGTGAGCGTTACGGGTGGTTGCTCGTTGATCGCCCTGGCGGCCAAGGCCGCGAACACTCCGAAGGCGAGCACCAGCACGGTCCCCACGGTCACCTTGATCAGCTGCTGCCGTTGCGCCACTCCAGGGAGCCTGGCACGGCAGTGGTCTCAGCCACTGCGACATACGTGATATTCCGTGACATTTCATTAAACGTTCATCGTGCCGTCGGTGTCACCGTCTGTCGCGCCCAGGGCGTCCACCAGGGCGTCAGAAGCCGAAGCGCCCCTGGACCGCCCGCACGCTCTCGGCCGAGGCCCGCAGACCGGCCAGCTCGTCGTCGGACATGGGGACCCGCACGTTGTCCGTGACGCCGCGCCGGTCCACGAGGGATGGGACGGACAGGCATACGTCGCTGATGCCGTAGTAGTCGTCCAGCAGCGAGGACACCGGCATGATCCGGCGCTCGTCCTTGAGGACCGCCTCGATGATGCGGGTCGCGGCCAGGCCGACGGCGTAGTTGGTGGCGCCCTTGCCCGCGATGATCCGGTAAGCCGAGTCGACCACCTCGTGGTGCACCTCCGCGCGGACCGCGGCGTCGATCGGCCGGGCGCCGCCCACCGGTTCCCAGTCGAGCAGCGGGACGCCGCCGATCGAGGCGGAGCTCCAGAGCGCGATCTCCGAGTCGCCGTGCTCGCCGGCGATGTACGCGTGCACGTTCCCGACGGCCACCCCGCAGCGCTCGGCGAGCCCGACACGCAGCCTGGACGAGTCCAGCACGGTGCCGCTGCCGAAGAGCCGCTCGCGTGGCAGGCCCGAGATCTTGAGCGCCGCGTAGGTCACCACGTCCACGGGGTTGGTCACCATCACGTACGTCGCGTCCGGCGCGACGTCGACCAGGCCGGGCAGGATCTTGCGCATCAGCCCGATGGTCCCCTCGGCGAGGTCGACCCGGCTCTGGCCGGGCTTCTGCTTCGCCCCGGCGGTCACCACTACGACGTCGGCCCCCGCGCAGACCGCCACGTCGTCCGAGCCGATCACGTGCGCCTGGGACGTGAACATCAGACCGTGCTGCAGGTCGAGCACCTCGGCCTCGACCTTCGACCTGTTCACGTCCAGCAGGGCGATGGTGCGCGCCGAGCCGCGGGTGAGCGCGGCGAACGCGAGCGTCGATCCCACGGCCCCGGCGCCCACCACCGCGAGCTTGGTGGTGCGGGCGCCGGAGGGCTGCGCGGCCTGAATGTCCGAGAGGGCTGCCATGCCCTCAGGCTATGTGTCGGGGCCATCCGCCGGGCGCTATGCGCCGTGGGCTATGTGCCGTGGGTCATGTGTCGAGCCTGGCGAGCGCGGCGCGGACCAGCTTCGGGTCGGTGGTGGGCCAGAACCCGGGCATCGACCGGGTGAGGAACGACGCGTACCGCGCCGTCGCGAGCCGGGGGTCCAGGACGGCCACGACGCCGCGGTCGTCCATGCTCCGCACGAGGCGACCCGCGCCCTGCGCGAGCAGCAGCGCCGCGTGCTGGGCGGACACCGCCATGAACCCGTTGCCGCCCGCTTGCTCGACGGCGCGGGCGCGCGCCGCCTTGACCGGGTCGTCCGGGCGCGGGAACGGGATGCGATCGATGAGCACCAGCTGGCACGACGGCCCGGGCACGTCGACGCCCTGCCACAGGGACAGCGTGCCGAACAAGCACGTGGCCGGGTCCTCGGCGAACTCGCGCACGAGGGTGGGCAGCTGGTCGTCGCCCTGCGCCAGGATCGGGAAGTCCAGCCGCTCGCGCATGGCCTCCGCCGCGGCGTTCGCCGCGCGCCGCGACGAGAACAGGCCGAGCGTGCGGCCCCCGGCTGCAGTGATCAGCTCGGCGATCTCGTCGAGCTGCGCCTCCGTGGTGGGTTCGCGGCCTGGGGCGGGCAGGTGCCGCGCGATGTACAGGATGCCCTGGCGCGGGTAGTCGAACGGGCTGCCGGCGTCGAGGCCCTCCCACGGCGGGGCGTCCTCGCCCGTCAGCCCGAGCGTGCCGGCGACCGCGTCGAACGTGCCGCCCAGCGCCAGCGTGGCCGACGTGAACACGCCGGTCGACTCGCCCAGCAGGTGCGTCCGGATCAGGCCCGCCACGTGCAGCGGCGCGGCATGCAGCCGCGTCACATTGTCGCCGAACCCGCCCCAGCCGTTGTCCGGGCGCGAGCACCACAGCACGTCGGCGGTCGTGTCCTGGGAGGCCATGCGCTCGGCCACCTCGAAGAGCTGGAGCATGGCGCCCTGCGCCATCTTCAGCCCCGGGTCTGGCTGCCCCGCGTCCTTCCCCTTGGCGCCGTTCGCGTCCGGCTTGAGCGTGCTGAGCACCTCCCGCGCGGTGTCCCGCACGGCGCCGACCGCCGTCCGCAGCGCGTCGGGCAGGCCGTCCGGGAACCGCTCGGCCGGGGCCGTGACCAGCAGCGTCCCGAGGTCCTGGGCCGCGTTGTCGAGAGCGTCGGTGTTGGTACCCGCGTGCCGGCGGGCGAGCCGCGCCGCGTTCTCCACCGACGCCATGGACAGGTCCACGGTGGCCGACGACGTCACGCGGTCCGTGAGCTCGTGCGCCTCGTCGACCACCACGACGTCGTGCTCCGGGAGGACGCCCGGGCTGCCGGTGGCCGCGATGCCGAGCATCGCGTGGTTGGTGACCACGACGTCCGCGTCGCGGGCCGCGGCGCGCGCCTTGTCCGGGAAGCACTCGGCGAGCATGGGGCACTTGCCGCCCAGGCACTCCATCGCCGTCACGGACACCTGACGCCACGCCCGCTCCGGCACGCCGGGCACCAGGTCGTCGCGGTCGCCGGAGTCCGTCTCGCCCGCCCACTCGTGCAGCCGGCGGACGTGGTCGGCGAGCGAGGCGCCGTCGTCCCTGCGCCGGCCGCGAGCGCCGCCGCCGGCACCCGGCGTCTCCTCCGTGCGCGGGTGGTCCTCGCCGCCGGGCAGGTCGAAGAGCGTGGGCTCGTCCGCGGGGTACCCGCCGCCGATCTTGTGCACGCACAGGTAGTTGTGCCAGCCCTTGAGCAGCGCGATGCGCGGCTCGCGCGGCAGCTGCGGCGTCACCGCCTTGGCTACGAGCGGCAGGTCGCGCGTGATGACCTGGCGCTGCAGGGCAAGGGTCGCGGTCGAGATGATGACCTTGCTCCCCGCGGCCACCGCGTGCCGGACGGCGGGCACCAGGTAGCCGAGCGACTTGCCCGTGCCCGTGCCCGCCTGGACGAGCAGGTGCTCGCCCTTGTCGATCGCCTCGCCGACCGCGACCGCCATGCGGTGCTGGCCGTCCCGGCGCCCACCGCCCAGGGCGCCGACGGCGAGGTCGAGAAGCTCCTCGACGTCCGGTATGTCCGTGGCTGAGGCGGTGTCGGTGGGTGCGTCGGGAAGGCTGGTCACACGCTCGATCTTAGGCCGGACCTCCGACATCCACCCTGCCTCGTCCACAGGTCCGGCGGGCCTCGGCTACCCCTTCACGGCGCCGCCCAGCCCGGCCCCGCTGAGGAAGAGCCGCTGGAAGGCGAGGAACAGGGCGATGGGCAGCACTGTCGAGATGGCGAGCGCCGCGAGGAACACGTCCAGCTCCAGGTACGGGGCGATGGCGGGCAGCCGTACGGACAGCGGCTGGTTCTCCGGGTCCGGCAGCACCAGCAGCGGCCAGAGGTAGTCCTTCCACGCCGCGATCACGGCGAACACGGAGACGACGCCGAGGATGGGCTTCGACATCGGCAGCACGATGCTCCACAGCAGCCGGAAGGGGCCGGCGCCGTCGACGCGGGCAGCCTCGAAGATCTCGCGCGGCAAACCGTCGAAGAACCGCTTGACCAGCAGCACGTTGAACGCGCTGGCGCCCATCGGCAGCCACACCGCCCAGAACGTGTTGAGCAGGCTGACGTGCACGATCGGCACGTCGAGGATCGTCAGGTACAGCGGCACGAGCAGGACGACGGACGGCACGAAGAGCGTCGCCAGGACCAGGCCGAAGATCAAGTTGCCGTACCGCGGCCGCAGCACGGACAGCACATAGCCGCCCGTCGTGGCGACGAGGAGCTGGAAGAACCAGGCGCCCACCGCGACGATCACGGTGTTGACGAAGTAGTGGTCGATCTCGGCGCGGTTCCAGGCGGTGGCGAGGTTGGCCCAGTCGACCCCGGTGGGGAACAGCCCGAGGGGCTGGCGCAGGGTGTCCTGCGTCGGCGTGACCGCGGCCTTCGCGAGCCAGAGGATCGGCCCGAGCCCGACGAGGACGAGGGTGACCAGCAGGCCGCCCTGCAGCACCCCGAGGGTTCCCCGCACGCTCGGCCGGCGCCGGTCGTGGGACGACACGATGCCCCGCTCCAGTGCTGGTTCGTTGCGCCGGCCGGCGAGCGCCGTCGTCCGGTTGTTCGCTGCCATGTCAGCTGCTCCAGGGTCGGGTCACGCGGAAGTAGATGGCAGACAGGACGGCCAGGACCCCCGCGAGCATCAGGCTCAGGGCGGTCGCGGCCCCGTAGTTGCCGCCGAGGCTGCTCCCGAACGCGTAGTCGTAGATCAGCATGAGGATCGTGAGGGTCGCGTTGTTGGGGCCGCCGCCGGTGAACAGGAAGGGCTCCAGGAACACCTGCGACGTGCCGATGACCTGCAGGATCAGCGTGATGAAGAGGACGCCGCGCAGCTGCGGCAGCGTCACGTGCCAGATCTTTCGCCACACGCCCGCGCCGTCCACCTCGGCCGCCTCGTAGAGCTCGGTCCGCACCCCGACGAGGGCGGCGAGGTAGATGATGACGGTCCCGCCGGCCGCCGCCCAGGTCGCCTCGAGGACCAGGGACGGCATGGCGCTGGACGCGTCCTGGAGCCACGGGTACGGGCCGAGGCCCACCCAGCCGGCGATGGTGTTGAACACGCCGGTGGCGGAGGGGTCGTAGAAGAACTTCCACAGCAGCACGGCCACGACGGGCGGCACGACGACGGGCAGGTACGCCAGCGCCGAGAACAGGCCTCGCATGCGCCGCACCTCGCTCATCAGGACCGCGGCGGCCAGCGGCAGCGGGTAGCCGAAGACCAGCGCGAGCAGCGCGAACCACAGCGTGTTCGCCACGGCCTTGCCCAGGAGCGGGTCCTGCAGGACGAACACGAAGTTGTCGAGCCCCACGAACTCCGGGGTCGAGATGAGGTTGGTCTCCTGGACGCTCATCACGAGCGCCCGGCCGATCGGGAACCAGGAGAACACCCCGAACACCAGGATCATCGGCAGCGCGATGATCAGGGTGCTCAGGCCGCCGTCGCGCAGCCAGTCCCGGGGCGAGCGGCGGGCGCGCCGACGGGGCCCGGACGACGACGGCGGCTGGGCCGGCGTCGTCGTCCGGAGCGGGCTGGACAGTGTGGTCATCGCAGGTCAGCCGCGGTCGAGGAGTCCTTGGACCTGGGTCTGCGCGTCGGCGAGAAGGGCGTCGATGTCCGCGTTCTCGTCCGTCAGCACGGCCTGGACCACCGGGTCGAGCGCCGCGTAGACGTCCTGGGTGGCGACGGCGGGCTCGGGGATGACCGGCTGGTCGAACATCTGGTCGGTCATCGGCGCGAAGTTCTCCAGCGGGACGTTGACGAGGTCCTCGATCCAGCTCTGCTGCTGCTCGTAGGTCTCGCGGTCGAAGATCGGCAGGGCGGGCGCACCGACGGGCTGGTCGGTCTCGGCGGCGACCTCTGCCTCCGCCACGGCCTGCTCCTGGTCGGTCAGCTTGGAGATGTAGTAGAAGTCGATCCACTTCACGGCCGCCGCCTGCTCCGCCGCCGAGGCCGCCGAGCTCACGGCGGCGAGCGTGCCGCCGCCGAGGGTGCCGGCGTCGTCGCCGTCCAGGGGCAGCACGGTGACCCCGTACTCGTCCGGGTTCATCTGGTTCTGGGTGAACAGGTTGGGGTAGTTGGCCCCGCCCGAGACGTACATGCCGATCTTCCCGGCCGCGAAGTCCTGGTTGATGGTGCCCCAGTCGTACAGGAAGTTCGCGCCCATGGAGTTGTCCTCCCAGCGCATCTCGCGCAGGAGCTCGAGCGCCTCCACCGTCGCGTCGTTGTCGACGGTAGCGGTCGCCTCCTCACCCTCGCCCTCGACCACGCGCCCGCCGAGCGCGTAGGTCTCGGTGGTGAGGATCCACCCGCCGGTGTTGCCCTGCGTCATGTGGGCGTAGCCGGCCTGGCCGGTCTCGTCCGCGATGGTCTTGGCGGCCGCGCGGACCTCGTCCCACGTCGCGGGCGGGTTGTCCGGGTCGAGGCCGGCCTCCTCGAAGAGCCTGCGGTTGTAGTGCAGACCCTGGTTGTAGGCGGCGATCGGGACGGCCCACATGGCGCCGTCGGCGTCCTGGCCCGCTGCGGCGATGGTCGGGTTGAACTGGTCCGCGTAGGGCAGCTCCGCCACCAGGTCGCTCACGTCGGCGATCTGCTCGCGCTCGATGAGGGCGCGGCCGTCGGTGAACGGGATCGGGAAGACGTCGGGCAGCGTGCCGCCCGCCAGCTCGGCGGCGAACGTCGCACCCTCCCAGGTGAACTCCTTGGTCTCCACCTGGATGTCCGGGTTGGCCTCCTCGAACTGCGCTATGCGCTCGTCGAAGGCGTCGATGGCGGCCTGCTCGAGGCCTGCGTCGATGGAGACCTCGATGGTCACCGGGCCGGTCGGCTCTGCGGCGGGGTCGTCGGACGAGCCGCAGGCCGTCAGGGTTCCCGCGAGCGACAGGACGCCCACCAGGGCGAACGCCGCGCGCTTCTGTGCTGACTTCATTGTCACTCCTTGGTCGTGTGCCGCTGGGGACGGCACTTCTGGGGAAAGCTCTTCGTGTTGAGGATCAGGACGACAGGTCGAGCCAGACAGCGGTGTCCGGCCCGACGGCGCCGTCGACGGGACCGCTCGCCAGGAGCACCGTGGCCCCGGCGGGCAGGGGGACGGGGGTCGTCCCGAGGTTGACGACGCAGGCGAAGCCCGCGCCGCGGGTGAACGCGAGGACGTCGTCGCCCTCGGTGTCGAGATCGAGGGCAAGGTCGAGCCACGCGAGCTCCTCGGCGTGCAGGGCCGGAAGGCCGCGCCGCAGGTGCAGCGCCCGGCGGTAGAGGCTCAGCATCGAGTCCGGGTCGGCGTCCTGCGCCTCCACCGACCAGTCCCGCCACGAGGCGGGCTGGGGCAGCCAGGGCGCCCCGCCGCCGTCGGGCCCGAAACCGAGGCTGGAGCCCGTGCGTGTCCACGGGAGGGGGACGCGGCAGCCGTCGCGGCCGGGGTCGACGCCCTCCGACCGGAAGTGCATGGGGTCCTGGATGGCCGCGCGCGGCACGTCCGCCTCGGGCAGGCCGAGCTCGTCGCCCTGGTAGACGTACAGCGCGCCCGGCAGCGCGGCGACCAGCAGGGCCGCGGCCCGCGCCCGGCGGGTGCCGAGCTCCAGGTCGGACGGCGTCCCGAACCGCTTGGCGGCGAAGTCGAACGACGAGTCCTCGCGGCCGTACCGGGTCACGGGCCGGGTGACGTCGTGGTTCGACAGCACCCACGTGGCCGGCGCCCCGACGGGGGCGTGCGCCTCGAGCGTGGTCCGGATCGACTCGCGCAGCTCCTTCGCGTCCCAGGGGCGCGCCATGAAGTCGAAGTTGAACGCCGTGTGCATCTCGTCGGGGCGCAGGTACTGGGCGAACCGCTCGTGGTCCGCGAGCCACACCTCGCCGACCAGCACACGCGGCTCGGTGTAGGAGTCCGCGACGCGGCGCCAGCCGCGGTAGATGTCGTGGATCTCGTCGCGGTCCAGGTGCGGGTGCTCCCCCGGGCCCGCCGTCTCCGGGACCTCCGGCAGCGCCGGGTCCTTGACGATGAGCGCCGCCGAGTCGATCCGGATGCCCGCCGCGCCGCGGTCGAACCAGAACCGCAGGACGTCCTCGTGCTCCTGCCGGACGTCGGGGTGGTTCCAGTTGAGGTCCGGCTGCTCGGGGGTGAACAGGTGCAGGTACCACTGGCCGGGCGTGCCGTCCGGGTCCGTGGTGCGGGTCCAGGTCTGGCCCTGGAAGCTCGACACCCAGCCGGTAGGCATCTGCGCCCCGTCGGGGCCCTTGCCGTCGTGGAACCAGAACCGCTCGCGCTCCGGTGAGCCCGGGCCTGCCGCCAGCGCCGCGCGGAACCACTCGTGCTCAGCGGAGATGTGGTTGGGGACGACGTCGACGATGGTCCGGATGCCCAGCTCGCCGGCCTCGGCGATCAGCGCCTCGGCGTCGTCCAGCGTGCCGAACGCCGGGTCGATCCGGCGGTAGTCGCGCACGTCGTAGCCGCCGTCCGCCAGGGGCGAGGCGTACCAGGGGGTGTACCAGATCGCGTCGACGCCCAGGTCGCGCAGGTAGCCGAGCCGCGAGCGGACGCCGGCGAGGTCACCGGTACCGTCGCCGTCGCCGTCCGCGAAGCTGCGGGGGTAGATCTGGTAGATCACGGCGCTGCGCCACCACTCGGGTGCGGCGGGGCGCGATTCCACTGCCGGCTCGGACGTCGTCGTCATGCGGTGAACCGTAAGTCACACGACAACAGCAGCGCAAGAACTTGACAGGAAGGTTATCGATTCGCGACAACCTTCACGGCAGCCGTGGAGGCGCGGACCACGAGCTCGGGCTCGAAGAGCAGCTCGTCGCGCGGCACGTCGCTGCCGTCGATGAGCGCCGCGAGCAGGTCGACGGCGGCCCGGCCCATCGGCTCGATCGGCTGGCGCACGGTGGTCAGGGCCGGGTCGGTGGAGTTCATCAGCGCGGAGTCGTCGAAGCCGACCACCGACACGTCCGCCGGGCACGACAGGCCGACCCGGCGCACCGCCCGGATCGCGCCGAGGGCGAGCGGGTCGCTGGCGCAGACGATCGCCGTGGCGCCGGCCTCGATGAGGCGGTTGGCCGCGGCCTGGCCGCTCTCCAGCGAGTACTGCGAGTGCACCACCAGCTCTGCGCCGAGCTTCAGGTCGTGCCGCTTCGCGAACCGCTGGGCCGCGGCCAGCTTGCGCTCGGACGGCACGTGGTCGGCCGGGCCGAGCAGCAGGCCGACCCGCTGGTGCCCCAGCGACGTGACGTGGCCCAGCGCCTGCTCCATCGCCACGAGGTCGTCGCAGGCGACGCGCGGGAAGGCGAGGTCCTCGATCGAGGCGTTCATGAGGACCACGGGCAGCCCGAGGTCCTCCAGCCGCCGGTAGTGCGCGTGGTCGGCCTCGCGCTCGGCGTAGAAGCCGCCCGCGAAGATCACGCCCGAGACCTGCTGCTGGAGCAGCAGGTCGATGTACTCGGCCTCGGTGACGCCGCCGGCCGTGCGGGTGCAGAGCACGGGGGTGAACCCGTGCTGCGCCAGCGCGCCGCCGATCACCTCCGCGAACGCGGGGAAGATCGGGTTGACGAGCTCCGGCAGGACCAGCCCGACGAGCTTGCCGCGGCTGCCCCGCAGCTTGGTGGGCCGTTCGTAGCCCAGCACGTCGAGGGCCGTGAGCACGGCGTCCCGGGTGCCCTGGGACACCCCGGGCTTTCCGTTGAGGACGCGACTGACCGTCGCCTCGCTCACCCCTACCTTCTTCGCCACATCCGCCAGCCGTCTCGACATGACGACGATCCTAGTACGGATCACGCAAACCGCTTGCAGGACTTGCGCAGTCCTGCAAGCGGCTTGCGCCGGCCAGACGGCCGGGTCAGGACGCTACGGCGACCTGCCGCAGCTCCGTGGCGAGCTGCTCGTCCACGCGGCCGCGCAGGTGGGTGCCCGTGGCGACGTGCTCGGTCAGGTCGATGTCGCCGTGCTCGTGCACGCGGTGCACCAGGTCGCCTCGCTCGTACGGGACCACGAGGTCGATCTCGATACCCGGGCGCGGCAGCTCGGCCGCGATCCGGGCACGCAGCTCGGCGATGCCCTCGCCCGAGTGCGCGGAGACGACGGCGGTGTGCCGCTCGCGCCGCTGGATCCGGCCGACGACCGTCGGGTCGGCGATGTCGGCCTTGTTCAGCACCACGATCTCGTGGACGTCCTCGAACGCCGGGATCTCGGACAGCACCTCGCGCACCGCGGCGATCTGCCCCTCCGGGTCCGGGTGGGACGCGTCGACCACGTGCAGCAGGATGTCGGCGTCGCCGACCTCCTCCAGCGTGGACCGGAACGCCTCGACGAGCTGGTGCGGCAGGTGCCGCACGAACCCGACGGTGTCCGTGAAGGTGTAGACGCGGCCGTCCTCGGTCTTGGTGCGGCGGACCGTCGGGTCCAGCGTGGCGAACAGCGCGTTCTGGACGAGCACGCCCGCGCCGGTCAGCGCGTTGAGCAGCGAGGACTTGCCCGCGTTCGTGTAGCCCGCGATGGCGACCGCCGGGATCGCGTTGCGCTTGCGGCTCAGCCGCTTGGTCTCGCGCGCCGGCTTCATCGCGACGATCTCGCGACGCAGCTTGGCCATCCGGTCGCGGATGCGCCGCCGGTCCAGCTCGATCTTGGTCTCACCGGGACCGCGCGAGCCCATGCCGGCGCCCGCGCCGCCCACCTGGCCACCGGCCTGGCGGGACATCGACTCGCCCCAGCCGCGCAGGCGCGGCAGCAGGTACTCGAGCTGCGCGAGCTCGACCTGGGCCTTGCCCTCTCGGGACTTCGCGTGCTGCGCGAAGATGTCCAGGATCAGGGCCGTCCGGTCGACGACCTTGACCTTCACCACGTCCTCCAGCGCACGGCGCTGGGACGGGCGCGAGCTCGCTGTCGACGATCACGGTGTCGGCACCCGTCGCCAGGACCACCTCGGCCAGCTCCAGGGCCTTGCCGGAGCCCAGGTACGTGCCCGGGTCGGGCTTCTGCCGGCGCTGCAGCATGCCGTCCAGCACCTGGGAGCCGGCCGTCTCGGCCAGTGCGGCGAGCTCGCGCAGCGAGATCTCGGCGTCGCGGGCCGCGTGCTCGCCACCCGTGAACAGGCCGACGAGCACCACCTTCTCCAGGCGCAGCTGCCGGTACTCGACCTCGGTGACGTCCTCGAGCTCGGTCGACAGGCCGGCCACGCGGCGCAGGGCTGTGCGCTCCTCGAGGTCCAGCTGGTCGCCGTCGGCCACGGTGTGCACCGTGTCGCCGTCGGCACGTGCGGTCCCCGCCCGAGCGAGAACCCGTGCCACGACATCGTTCGCGATCGCCTGGGCGTCTGCCTGGGATGCGCTGAGTTCGGGCGTCTCCTCTGCGGGGAGCTCGGGCTCTGTCGGGGTGTGGGTCATGTACTACCTAACTCTCGATGGTTCTTACCTTCTGTACAACAAGGGTCCCACGACCGAAAGTCCCGCGGCTATGTCTTTCCGGGCCGTGTCCGGGTTCGTCGTTAGCGTGGGTGCCATGAACGAGAACACGATCACCGATGAGTTCTTCGAGACCTACACCCACGCCCTGCTTGCCCGCGACGCCAAGGCGATAGCGGACCACTACGCCGTTCCCGCGCTGATCGAGTTCCCCGATCAGGCGGTCCCGGTCTCCGCCACCGCCCAGACCGAGGAGTTCTTCAGGAGCGCGTTCGGCCAGTACGAGGGCGTCTCCGACGCACGCGCCGTTGTCGAGGTCGTCGCCGAGACCGGACACAGCCTCTGGGCCGACGTCACCTGGTCCTACGACGGCGCCCCGGGCGAACGGAACATGTACCAGCTCGTCCGCACCCAGGGAAGCTGGAAGATCGCCGTCCTCACGCCGCTGGACGGCTGAGGGCAACGGCAGCCGTCCGTCAGAAGTCCAGACGCATCACCCGGCGCCGCTTCGTCGGCCGGCTGACCTCGGTCAGCCCCGCCGCCGCGAACGGGCCGGGAGTGCCGACGTTGACCTCGCCCCACGAGACGTCCTGCCCCGGGTCCGGCACGATCGGGTATCCCTCGACGGCCTCGGCGCCCCGCTCCCGCGCGTGCCCGACGGCGGCCGCCGCCAGCTCGTACATCAGGCCCTGCTTGCGGTAGCCGACGCGGACGGCGAAGCAGGTGACCGCCCACACGCCGTCGTCGTCCTTGTCCTCGTGCCGGCCCGCCCACGGGACCTGGCTGCCGCGGTACCGGACGAACTCGGTGCGGGGCGCCACCGCCACCCACCCGGCGGGCTCTCCGTCGACGTAGGCGATCAGGGCGCCCGACGTCGGCGCGGTGCCGCCCGCGTCGTCGCCCAGCGCGGTGTCTGGCCCGCTGTCGCCGGCCGGGCCCGAGTCGAGCTGCTCCCGTAGGTGGTGGGCGCGCTCCTCGACGGGCATGTACCACCAGGCGCGGTCGCCCAGCCGGATGCGCTGGCACTGACAGTGATGCGCGCCGCCGCGCGTGCCGAACACGGTCTGCACGTCGTCCCACCGGTCCGGCGGTGGCCGGAACGATCTCCATGCCCGCAGGCTGGCACCGGTCGCGACGGCCGGCAAGCGCCTAAGATCATGCGGGTGTCCACCGACCACTACTTCACCGCCCAGCCTGCCTCGGACGACGAGCGCCGCACTCGCATCGTCCACCTCGCCGGTCGCGAGCTGGAGGTCGAGGTCGCATCCGGTGTCTTCTCGCCCGGCGGGGTCGACAAGGGCACGGCGGTGCTGCTGGACCGGGCGCCGCGCGCCCCCGCCGTCGGGCAACCTGCTCGACCTGGGGTGCGGCTGGGGACCCATCACGATCCGCCTGGCGCTGGAGGCGCCGCACGCCACGGTGTGGGCGGTCGACGTCAACGAGCGGGCCCTCGACCTGGTGCGCCGCAATGCCGAGCGGCTCGGCCTGGGCAACGTCCGCGCGGCCCTGCCCGACGAGGTGCCCGACGGCCTCGAGTTCGACGCGTGCTGGTCCAACCCGCCGATCCGCGTGGGCAAGCAGGCGCTGCACGACCTCCTGACGCGCTGGCTGCCCCGGCTGGCGGACGGCGCGGACGCGTGGCTCGTGGTGCAGAAGAACCTGGGCTCCGACTCGCTCGCGCGCTGGATCACCGACACCCTGGGCCTGCCAGGTGGACCGGGAGGCGTCGTCCAAGGGGTTCCGCGTCCTGCGGGTCGCGGGCTGACCTGTCGGGCGGCGTTCTACGCACCGCTAGCGGGCGACCTGACCCGGAGTAGACCAGCTCCGCGGGGCCCGCGAGCTCGACCGTGCCGCCCGGCAGGACGCGTACCCGCACCTCGCCGCCCGGCACCTCGACGATCCACGTGTCGGGGGCGCCGTCGCCGGACGACCCGCCCTGCCAGGTGCGCACCGCGAGCGCCGCGGCGCAGGCCCCCGTGCCGCACGACGGCGTCTCGCCCACCCCGCGCTCGTGCACCCGCATGCGTAGGCGGCCGACGACGCCGTCGGGCCCCTCCTCCTCGCCGAGCGGCACCACGAGCTCGACGTTGGTGCCGTGCGGCGGCAGGGGCGCGACCTCGGGGGCGTGGAAGAGCTCGAGCGACGCGAGCTCGTCGACGCTCGCGAGGGCGACGACGGTGTGCGGGTTGCCGAGGTCGACGCTCAGGGCCGGGCGGGGCGCGGTCCAGCCGCGGACGGCCACCGCGGCGTCGTACCCGTTGGCCGCCGCGGTCTCGCCGCCGGGCAGGAACCAGCGGCCCATGTCGACGGCGTACCAGCCGCCGGGCTCCTTGGTCACGCGCTTGACGCCGGCGCGCGTGCCGAGGCTGAGCGGGCCGGCGGACAGGTCGGCGAGCCCCTCCTGCTCGGCGAACGCGGCGAAGACGCGCACGCCGTTGCCGCACATCTCGGCGACCGAGCCGTCGGCGTTGCGGTAGTCCATGAACCACTCGGCCGTCGGGTCCTGGGCCAGGGCGTCCTGGGCGGCCTGCTCGCCCGCGCGGGCGAGGGCCGCGGTCGGCGCGAGCCGGATCACGCCGTCGCCGCCGATCCCGGCGCGGCGGTCGGCCAGCCGGCGCACGTCGTCCGGGCCGAGGTCGAGCACACCCTCGGGGTCCGCGATCAGCACGAAGTCGTTCTGCGTGCCGTGGCCCTTCGTGAAGGCGAGGGTGCCGGGCGTCGGGACTGGAGGGCACAGGGCTGGTCGCGGGCTGCGTCATGATCCCAGGCTACGGCGCACCGGCTCGGTCCCCGCAACCGGCAGCGTCCCGGCGTCGGCGCGGCCACGATCGCGAGGGCGTCGTCGAGCAGGTGCGGCGAGGCGGCGTCGAGCCAGTGCACGCGCGGGTCGCGCCCGAACCAGCCCATCTGCTTGCGGGCCAGGCGCCGCGTGTTCGCGGTGATCGGCCTCGCGGGCCTCCGCCTCGGTGAACTCGCCGCGCCACCAGGCGAGCACCTCGGCGTAACCGACGGCGCGCGCGGCGGTGACCCCGAGGCCGGTCCCGGTGCCGCCCTGCTCGGGGCTCGCCAGGCGCGCGCACCTCGTCGACGAGGCCGCCGTCCCACATGCGGTCCACGCGCCCGGCGACCCGCGCGTCCAGCACCTCGCGCGAGCAGTCCAGCCCGATCTGTACCGCGGGGCGCACGTACTCCTGGCGCGGCAGGTTGGCGGTGTACGGGCGGCCGGTGATCTCGATGACCTCCAGCGCGCGCACGATGCGGCGCGTGTTGTGCGGGCCGATGCTCATCGGCGGCCTGCGGGTCCAGCCGCGCCAGCTCGGCGTGCAGGGCGCGCCGGCCCTCGGCCTCGGCTCGCGCCTCGAGCCGGGCGCGGATCTCCGGGTCGGTGCCCGGGAAGTCCATCGCGTCGAGCAGCGCCCGCACGTACAGCCCCGACCCGCCGACGACGACGGCGCGCGCACCCCGGCCGGCGATCGCGTCCAGGTCGGCGCGCCCAGCCTCCTGGTACCGCGCCACCGAGGCGTCCTGCGCGGGGTCCAGCACGTCGAGCTGGTGGTGCACGATCCCGCGCCGCTCGGCCGGCGGCACCTTGGCCGTGCCGACGTCCATGCCGCGGTAGAGCTGGTAGGCGTCGGCGTTGACGATCTCGGCGGGGGCGGTCGGCTGCGGGAGGTGCGCCGGGGCGGCGAGCGCCTGGGCCAGGTCGAGCGCGAGGTCCGACTTTCCGGTGGCGGTGGGCCCCACGACGGCGACGACGATCACGCGGCCACTTTACGGGCCGACGCCGATGCGCGAGCCGGCATGCGAGCCGACGCCGAGCGGCGCCGGGAGCATCACGACAGGATGGTCACCCGGTACTCCGCCGGCAGATGGTCGTGCGACTGCTCGAAGGCTTGGACCTCCGCGCCCCACGCATCGGCGCCCGCGACGCGCAGCGCCGCCCGGATCCCGTCCGTCAGCGCGTCCGGGCCGGTGTCCAGCCCGCCGGGTGCTCCCCCGCCCGCGACGACCAGGCAGTCGGCGCGGCGCAGCAGGTCGACGGACCGGCCGTCCGGCCCGGCCCCGTCCGGCGGCACCTCCAGCGTCTCGACGTCCGCGGCCCGCTGCGCCGAGCACGTCCGCGAGCGCCAGGAGCGCCACCGAGGCGCCGGTGCCCGCGGCCGGGAGGTCGCTGTCCGCCCAGGGCGCCCGCCGGCGTCGGGCAGCCAGCGGTCACCGATGCCCGAACCCGCGAGCGACGGGCGCAGCCGGCCCCACCGGAGCGCGGGCCCGTGCGCCAGGACGAGGGGCACGCGACCGTCGTCGACCAGCGCGGCCAGCGCCGTGGCCACGGCCTGGCGGACGGCCGCCAGCGGGTCGGCCCGCAGACCAGGGGTGAGCCCTGGGACGAGCAGCGGGGTCGCAGGCAGGATCAGGGCGCGCACGATCGACGAAAGTAGCACCGGGTTCGAGCTCTAGCCGTTCGTGGCCGATTCCACCCCCTTTCTCGCTACCTTACGGCGCAGCGGATGAAGGGGTCTGGCGGGTACTGTGGGCTGGTGAGGTTCTTCGGGTCACGACGCCGGAACACGGCGGGCGACGGCGACCGTGCGGCCACCAGCCCGCAACAGCCCGAGCCCAGGGAACTCGACGACGACGAGCTGCGGGCACAGGTCGAGGGGTGCTGCTTCGAGAGCTGACGGGCGGCCTCGACGATCCATCCTCGATTCCCGACCGCTGACTCGCGACCGTGTCGTCGAGTGGCTGGGCGACAACGGGTTCAGCTACTTCGTGGACTCCGAGGGCGACGTCGGCGGGCTGTGGCACGGCTGGCTGTTCTACTTCCTCATGGTCGGCGAGAGCTCCGAGGTGCTGCAGGTGCGCGGGCAGTGGCACCGGGACCTCACGATCGAGCGGCTCGAGCAGATCCTCGAGCTCTGCAACGAGTGGAACGCCGAGCGCATCTGGCCCAAGACGTACGTCCGGGTGCGCGACAACGGTGCGGTGCTCGTCTACACCGAGGTCACGGTCGACCTGGAGCACGGCGTCACGGAGGACCAGCTGGACCAGCTCCTGCAGTGCGGGCTGACCACCGGGTCGATGTTCTTCGAGCATCTCGACGAGACGTTCCCCGACCCGCTGCGGTCCGCGCCATGAGCCCGCCGCGGAGCGGCGGCGGCGCCGGCCGCTGGCTCAAACGACTGCTCAACCCGCGGCCGCCGGCCACGCGGCGCAGCTCCGGCATGCAGACCCGCACGCTCGCGAACGTCCAGGTCGAGAAGCCGCGCCCGCTGAGCACGCAGCGGGTCGGTGACGACCTCTCGCGCCGCGGCTACCGGTTCCGCATCGACGACGACGGCGACGTCACCGGGACCTGGGACGGCAACCGGTTCTGGTTCCTGCTGCTCGGTGAGCACGACGAGATCCTGCAGGTGCGCGGCCGCTGGGCCGGGGCCCTGCCGGCGGCGTCGCGCCTGGCCGTGCTGCAGGCCGCGAACGACTGGAACCGCGAGCGCATCTGGCCCAAGGTCTACACGCGTGAGGAAGAGCGCGGGGCTCGCTCTGTACGCCGAGGTGTCGGTGGACTTCGAGCACGGCGCCACCGAGGACCAGCTCGCCCAGACCGTGTCGTGCGGGCTGGTCACGGCCAGCCAGTTCTTCTCCACGGTCGCGTCGCTGGCGCCGCCGTCGGACGCCGACCCGGCAAACCCGGACGACACCGTCCGAAGTAAGTCGTGCTTGTGGGCGCGACCGTTGCGAACTGGTGCGCCCGGTTAGGCGCAACGGATCGCGCCCACAGCAAGGCCTACTTAGCGCCGCAGGGTCGGCAGGCCCAGCGAGACCGGGCCCGACGGCGCGGGCGTGCCGTGCGAGTGCTCGTCCTCTCCCCCGCCCAGCCGCGCCTTCTCCCGCGCCGCCCACGCGTCGCCCGAGCGGGTGCGGCGCACCGTCAGCGGTCCGGCCGCTGCGGGGTCGGCGATCAGGTGGTGCGGGGCGGCCTTCGTCACGGTCACGGTCACCATGTCGCCGGGACGCGGTACGCCCGCGGGCACGGCGTCGGACAGGCGCGGGTCGTCCAGGCTTGCCGGCGCCTGCGTGAGGTCCGTGTCGGCGACGTGCAAGCCAGAGCCGGCCGGGGCGCCGTCGGGCAGCGTGGGCAGGCCGAAGTGCACGAGCCGGTTGTCCGCGGCACGCCCCGACAGGCGGTGCCTGGCGCCGTCCTTCCGGCCGGAGCCCTCGGCGACGAGGACCTCGAGCGTGCGCCCGACCTGCCGCCCCGCCTCTTCGGCGCCGATGCGCTCCTGGAGCGCGAGCAGCCGCTCGAACCGCTCCTGCACGACCTCCTTGGGCAGCTGGTCGTCCATGGTCGCGGCCGGCGTGCCGGGGCGCGGCGAGTACTGGAAGCTGAACGCCGAGCTGAACCGGGACGCCTCGACCACGCGCATGGTCTCGAGGAAGTCCTCCTCGGTCTCGCCCGGGAAGCCGACGATGATGTCGGTGGTGATCGAGGCGTCGGGCATCGCGGCACGGACGCGGTCGAGGATACCGAGGAACTTCTCCGAGCGGTACGAACGGCGCATCGCGCGCAGGATCCGGTCGGAGCCGGACTGCAGCGGCATGTGCAGCTGCGGCATCACGTTCGGGGTCTCGGCCATGGCGGCGATCACGTCGTCGGTGAACGCGGCCGGGTGCGGGGACGTGAACCGGACCCGCTCCAGGCCCTCGATCCGGCCGCACGCGCGCAGGAGCTTGGCGAACGCACCGCGGTCGCCGAACTCGACGCCGTAGCTGTTCACGTTCTGCCCCAGCAGCGTCACCTCGATCGCGCCGGCGGCGACGAGCGCCTCGACCTCGGCGAGGATCTCCCCCGGCCGGCGGTCGCGCTCCTTGCCGCGCAGGTGCGGCACGATGCAGAACGTGCAGGTGTTGTTGCAGCCCACCGAGATGCTGACCCAGCCGGCGTAGACGGACTCGCGCCTGGTCGGCAGCGTGGACGGGAAGACCTGCAGCGACTCCGCGATCTCCACCTGCGCCGCCTCGTTGTGCCGGGCGCGCTCCAGCAGCACGGGCAGGGCGTCCAGGTTGTGCGTGCCGAATACGACGTCGACCCACGGCGCCTTCGAGACGATGTCGCCGCGGTCCTTCTGGGCCAGGCAGCCGCCGACGGCGATCTGCATGCCCGGCCGCGCCGCCTTGATGCTCGCCAGCTGGCCGAGGTTCCCGTACAGCTTGTTGGCGGCGTTCTCGCGCACGGCGCACGTGTTGATCACGACGACGTCGGCGGCGTTCGCGGCCTCGTCCTGGCTGGACGCGCGGGTGTAGCCGGCCTGTTCGAGCATGCCGGCCATGTGCTCCGAGTCGTGCACGTTCATCTGGCAGCCGAGGGTGCGTACCAGGTAGGTACGCGGCGTCGGCTCGGACACGTCGTCGCGGACGGCGGTGTCGCGGACGGCGGTGTCGGTCGCGGCGGCGTCGAGCAGGGCTGGGGGGAGGGTGGTCGTGGACATCCCGTCGATCTTACGACCCTGTGGAGCAGCGCCGAACAGTGCGGTTCACGCCCATAGCGGGCATCTGTTACCGAAACGTTGTGCTGGGATGACCGGTCGACTTGGCCGTTGAAACATCGGATCGTTAGGTTCAAGGGATGGACCAGAGCACCTCGACCACCGGCCAACCGGCGGCCGACGACATCGCGGACGCTCCGACGTCGGATCGCACCCTCGGGGCGCCCCTCGTCGAGCTGAAGCAGGTGAACAAGCACTTCGGCGCGCTGCACGTCTTGCAGGACATCGACCTCACCGTCCGCAAGGGCGAGGTGCTGGTCGTGATCGGCCCGTCGGGCTCCGGCAAGTCGACGCTGTGCCGGGCGATCAACCGCCTGGAGACCGTCGACGACGGCACCATCGCCATCGACGGCAAGAACCTGCCCGAGGAGGGCAAGGCGCTCGCCAAGCTGCGCGCCGAGGTCGGCATGGTCTTCCAGTCGTTCAACCTCTTCGCGCACAAGACCGTGATCGACAACGTGACGCTCGGACCACGCAAGGTGCGCGGCCTGTCCAAGAAGGACGCCGAGGCCGAGGCCATGACCCTGCTGGAGCGGGTGGGCGTGGGCAACCAGGCGCGCAAGATGCCCGCCCAGCTCTCCGGCGGGCAGCAGCAGCGCGTGGCGATCGCGCGCGCCCTGGCGATGCAGCCGAAGGTGATGCTCTTCGACGAGCCGACGTCGGCGCTCGACCCCGAGATGATCAACGAGGTGCTCGACGTCATGGTGGCGCTCGCCGAGGAGGGCATGACCATGATCGT
Source organism: uncultured Actinomycetota bacterium (assembly GCA_963850545.1). GTDB lineage: Bacteria > Actinomycetota > Actinomycetes > Actinomycetales > Cellulomonadaceae > Promicromonospora. Next base: position 2,012,235 of record CAWKLP010000001.1, read on the forward strand.
CGTCACCCACGAGATGGGCTTCGCCCGCAAGGCCGCGCACCGCGTGGTCTTCATGGCGGACGGCCAGATCGTCGAGGAGGCCCCGCCCGAGGAGTTCTTCACGGCGCCCAAGAGCGAGCGCGCCCGCGACTTCCTCTCCAAGATCCTGACCCATTGATCTTCACCGACTGATCCCACCCCTCGGGGTCCAGTAACGGGCCCCGCACAACCGAAGGGCAATCATGCGTAAGCACACCATGGGCCTCCTGGCGATGGCGGCTGCCTCGACTCTCGCGCTTTCCGCTTGCGGCGGCGGCGAGGTCGGCGAGCCGACCGGCGAGGACACCGCCACCGGTGGCGGCGACACCATCCGCATCGGCATCAAGTACGACCAGCCGGGCCTGGGCCTGCAGGACGGCGACACGTTCACGGGCTTCGACACCGACGTCGCCCGCTACGTCGCGAACGAGCTCGGCTACTCCGAGGACCAGATCGAGTTCGTCGAGACCATCTCGGCCAACCGCGAGACCGCGCTGCAGAACGGCGACGTCGACATGATCTTCGCGACCTACTCGATCAACGACGACCGCAAGGAGCTCATCGACTTCGCCGGCCCCTACTTCGTCGCCGGCCAGGACCTGCTGGTCGCGGCCGACAACACCGACATCACCGGCCCGGAGACCCTCGAGGGCAAGAACCTCTGCTCGGTCACCGGGTCGACCTCCGCGGAGAACATCAAGAACGACTACGCCGAAGGTGTGCAGCTCGTGGAGCGCGGCGGCTACGCCGAGTGCGCCACCGCCCTCGCCTCCGGCGCGGTCGACGCCGTCACCACTGACGACATCATCCTGGCCGGCCTGGCCGCTGCCGAGGAGAACGCCGGAAAGTTCAAGGTCGTCGGCGCGCCCTTCTCCGAGGAGCGCTACGGCGTTGGCCTGCCCGACGGCAGCACGGACATGTGCGAGCAGGTCAACACCGCGATCACCAAGATGATCGAGGACGGCACGTGGGAGGAGCTGGTGACCACCAACACCGAGGGCACCGGCTACACGCCGAACGCCGACCTGAACCCGCCGACGGTGGACGCCTGCGAGTGACCGGCTGACCGCCTTCTGATCACCATGCCTGACGCCGGACCGCCCGCCTCCCGGTGCGGCTGCCGGTCCGGCGTCAGGCACGTCCGGCGTCGTCTGCCCGTGCCTCGACGCCCTTGACCATCCCTCCTGAAAGGTGACCGTGGACGACCTCCTCGCCGGGTTCGCCGAGCTCTTCGACCGGTACGACGTCCTGGGCGCGTTCTGGGTCAACATCCAGCTCACGTTCTGGGCCGCAATCCTGTCCCTGCTCCTCGGCTCCGTGCTCGCGCTGATGCGCATCTCCCCGATCGCATCGCTCCAGTGGGCCGGCACCGCCTACGTGACCGTCTTCCGGAACACTCCGCTGACGATCATCCTCACGTTCATGTACCTGGTGGTGTTCTCGCAGCTCGGGCTCAAGCTGTCGGACGACTTCGCGACCACGTTCTTCTGGTTCGCGGTGATCGGCCTGTCGATCTACCACGCGGCGTTCGTCTGCGAGGCCATCCGGTCCGGCGTGAACACGGTGCCGGTGGGACAGGCCGAGGCCGCGCGTGCCATCGGCCTCTCGTTCCTGCCGGCGGCGCGCCTGGTGATCTTCCCGCAGGCGTTCCGCGGGGCCATCGCGCCGCTCGGCAACACGCTCATCGCGCTGCTGAAGAACTCGACCGTCGCCGCAGCGGCCTCGGTCGCCACGGAGACGTCGTCGCTGATGAGGACCATGATCGAGTTCCGACCCGACCTCATGGTCGCGATCTTCCTGACCTTCGCCATCGGCTACGTGATCCTGGTGATCCCGATCGGTGTAGGCACCACCTGGCTGTCCCAGCGACTGGCGGTGAAGCGATGAGCGCGTCCGTCCTCTTCGACGCCCCGGGCCCTCGCGGCCGGGCCGTGTCCGCCGTCGGCAACATCGTCGCCGCCGTTGCGGTGCTCGCCGGACTGGGATGGCTGGTCTCGGTCCTGGCCGCCAAGGGCCAGTTCGAGCCGTCGCTCTGGCAGAACGCCGTCTCCGCCGAGGCCTGGCAGTTCTACTATCTGCCGGGCCTGCAGAACACGCTGCGCTCGGCGATGTTCGCCACGGTGGGCGCAGTCGTGTTCGGCATCGTCTTCGGCGTCGGGCGCCTGTCGCGCAATGGTGCGGTCCGGTGGATCTCCGGCGTGGTCGTGGAGTTCTTCCGCGCGGTGCCCGTGCTGCTCATGATGATCTTCTTCTACATGTTCTTCTCGGCGCAGGCGCAGTGGATCGACGACCGGCCGTTCGCCGCGGTGGTGGTGGCCCTCGTCCTGTACAACGGCTCCGTCATCGCGGAGCTGGTCCGGTCCGGGGTCGGGAACCTTCCGAAGGGGCAGGGCGAGGCGGGGCTGGCGATCGGCCTGACTCCCGGGCAGACGCTCCGCTCGGTCCAGCTTCCGCAGGCTCTGGTCGCCATGCTCCCAGCGATGGTGTCGCAGCTCGTGGTGGTCCTCAAGGACTCGGCGCTCGGCCAGTTCATCCTGTACTCCGAGCTGCTCCGGTCCGCCCAGATCCTCTCGGCCAAGGAGCAGAACCCGCTGCAGGCGCTGGTCGTCGTTGCGATCGTGTTCATCGTGATCAACTGGCTGCTCACCGTCGTGGCGCACCGGCTCGCGAGGCTGCTGTCCAGCCGGACGGCGGGTGCCACGATCGAGGGCACCGGCATCGGCAACCCGACGGCCGTGGCCGGCGGGCCCATTGGTGGCGGACCAGGTCCGGGCGCGGGTGCAGGCGTCGCCTGACGAGGTACCGCCAACAGATATGCCAGAGGCGCTCCAGCACGTGTGCTGGAGCGCCTCTGGCGTGACGCGAGGGTCCAGGTCATGGCGTGTCTCGCCCCGCTCCGTGTGCGCGGCAGCTCAGTCCTCAGTCGATGTCGACGCCCATCAGGTCGTCCATCTCCTCGCCCTCAGCGGCGAGCGCGTCACGGACCAGCTCGAACGCCAGGCCTGGCGCGTAGCCCTTCCGGGCGAGCGAGCCGACGGCGCGGCGTACCCGCACCTGCCGGTCGAGGCTGCGCGTGCGGGTGATGAGCTTGGTGGCCAGCTTTGCGCCCGCGACCCGCTCGTCATCGGGGTCGAGCTGGTCCAGCGCCTCGGTGGCCGTGTCCTCGTCGATGCCCCGCCGGCGCAGTTCCGCGGCGATGCCGCGGCGGGCGAGCCCCCGCTCCACGTGCCGCGTGCGGACGATGGTCTCGGCGTAGGTCGCGTCGTCCACGAGGCCCACCTCGTCGAACCGGTCGAGCACCTGCACGACGACGTCCTCCGGGTACCCCTTGCGGGCCAGCGACTGCTCGAGCTCGCGGCGGGACCGCTGCGCGGCCGTCAGGATCCGGAGGACTACCTCGCGGGCCTTCTCGACGGCATCGTCCCGGCTGATCTCGCCGACCTCCATGCGCTCCGCGACCGTTCGCCGGGGTGCCTGTTCGGCGCTGCCCCCACGCCCGAAGCCGCCCTTCCGGGCGGCCGGATGGCCCCGACGCTTCCCCACGCCGGGACCATCCGCTGGATCACCGTACTGCACGTCAGAACGGCGCCTTCTCGGCGACCGCCTCCGCCTTGGCAGCGGTCTTCGACACCGCCGGCTTGGTGGCCTTCGAGCGCGTGGTGGTCGACTTGGTGGTCTTCGCCGTGGTGGTCGTCCGGGAGGACGAGCTCGCCGCCGCGACGGTGCCCGCGGCCGGTGCGGTCTCGGTGGCCGCAGCGGTAACGGCAGGGACCTCCGCGACCGCGTCCGCCGGCGCGTCGACCTTCGGTCCCACGCCCAGCTTCTCCTTGACGCGCTTCTCGATGTCGTTGGCCAGGTCGGGGTTGTCACGCAGGAAGGCCCGCGCGTTCTCCTTGCCCTGGCCGAGCTGGTCGCCCTCGTAGGTGAACCACGAGCCGGACTTGCGCACGAAGCCGTGCTCCACGCCCATGTCGATGAGGCCACCCTCGCGGGAGATGCCGTGGCCGTACAGGATGTCGAACTCCGCCTGCTTGAACGGCGGCGCCATCTTGTTCTTGACGACCTTCACCCGGGTGCGGTTACCGACCGCGTCCGTGCCCTCCTTGAGGGTCTCGATGCGGCGGATGTCGAGGCGGATCGACGCGTAGAACTTCAGCGCCTTGCCACCGGTGGTGGTCTCGGGCGAGCCGAAGAACACGCCGATCTTCTCGCGCAGCTGGTTGATGAAGATGGCGGTGGTCCCGGACGAGCTGAGCGCGCCGGTGATCTTGCGCAGGGCCTGCGACATGAGGCGAGCCTGCAGACCCACGTGGCTGTCACCCATCTCGCCCTCGATCTCGGCCTTGGGCGTCAGTGCGGCGACGGAGTCGATCACGATGATGTCGAGCGCGCCGGAGCGGATCAGCATGTCCGTGATCTCCAGCGCCTGCTCGCCGGTGTCCGGCTGCGAGACCAGGAGGGCGTCGGTGTCGACGCCGAGCTTCTTGGCGTAGTCCGGGTCCAGCGCGTGCTCGGCGTCGATGAACGCCGCGATGCCGCCCTGGCGCTGCGCGCTGGCCACCGCGTGCAGCGCGATGGTCGTCTTACCCGAGGACTCCGGCCCGTACACCTCGACGACGCGGCCACGGGGCAGGCCGCCGATGCCGAGCGCCACGTCGAGGGCGATCGAACCGGTCGGGATCACCTCGATGGGCGCACGGATCTCGTCGCCGAGACGCATGACCGACCCCTTGCCAAAGCTGCGGTCGATCTGAGCGAGGGCCGCTTCGAGGGCCTTGTCGCGATCTGCTGGTGCGGGCATGTGCAACAACCTTCGGTTTCGGGGCGCTCTGTGCGCCGGCGTGGATGGCTCTGTACGTCGTGCCGACCGTACGCGGAGCCACTGACACGAACGCCTGCTCCGGCCGCCGCCTGTGGACGACGTTCCGAAATCCGTGCCTGTGGTCAAAGTCTAGCCGAACGCCTGTTCGAGACAAGCCACGACACACCGGTGTGTCGCCGGACATCTCACCGGGCAAGCCGCGTTCAGCGGCGCGGCGGCGGAGCCTGCCGGTACTTGTCGTTGCCCCACCGCTCGGCGTCGGGCACGTCCAGCGCGTCGCACAGCGCGTGCCACACGTCGCGCGGCTCGTCGCCGTCGTCCAGGGCGACCGCCGGGGTGCGGCCGTCGAGCGTGGGCAGCACCTGCTCGCGCGCGAGAACGCGCCCGTAGGCGGGCCCGAAGACCTCGTCGATCAGCTGCCAGAAATCCCGTTCGCGCACCCGTCAACCCTACGGGTCCTCACAAGGGGGCCGAACGCTCCCCGGCTCGTGTCAGTGGTCGGGGACAGAATGGGTCCATGTCCACGCCAGCAGACCCGCTCTCCCGGTTCGGACCCGCCACCCGCACGTGGTTCACCGGGGCGTTCGCCCAGCCCACCGCCGCCCAGGCGGGCGCATGGGACGCCGTCGCGCGCGACCAGCACGCGCTCGTGGTCGCGCCGACCGGGTCGGGCAAGACGCTCGCGGCGTTCCTCTGGTCGATCGACCGGATCATGTCGGTTCCCCCGCCCGAGGAGCGAGCGCGCCGCTGCCGCGTGCTGTACGTGTCGCCGCTCAAGGCCCTGGCCGCGGACGTCCAGCGCAACCTGCGCTCCCCGCTGACGGGCATCAGGCAGGCCGCGGCCCGGGACGGTATCGAGGTCCCCGACGTCACCGTCGGCATGCGTACGGGTGACACGCCCGCCAGCGAGCGGCGCTCGTTCGCCACGCGCCCGCCTGACATCCTCGTCACCACGCCGGAGTCCCTCTTCCTCATCCTCACCTCGTCGGCTCGCGCCGGGCTCGCCGGCGTGGAGACGGTGGTACTCGACGAGATCCACGCCGTCGCGGGCACCAAGCGCGGTGCCCACCTCGCCCTCAGCCTGGAGCGGCTCGACGCCCTGCTCGACCGGCCCGCGCAGCGGATCGGCCTGTCCGCCACCGTGCGCCCGGTCGAGGCCGTCGCCCGGTTCCTCGGCGGCGGGCGGGACGACTCCTCGGCACGCGAGGTCGCCGTCGTGCAGCCGCCGTCGCACAAGGAGTGGGCCATCGACGTCGTCGTGCCCGTCCCGGACCTCGCGGACCTGGACAGCGCACCCGGCCTCGACCTGGCCGGCGGCGCCGCGCCCGGGCCGGGCGGCGACGGCGGCCCCGCGGGTGGCGGAGGTCCGGGCACCGGCGACGACGAGATCGACCTCTCGGGCGAGGCCACGCGACCGCTGCGCAGGGCCTCCGTCTGGCCGCACGTCGAGGAGCGCGTGGTAGACCTCGTGGCCGACCACACCTCCACCATCGTCTTCACCAACAACCGCCGGGGCGCCGAACGGCTGACCGCCCGCATGAACGAGGTGTGGGCGCAGCGGCAGGGCCTGGATGTCGCCGACCCGGCCAGCACCTGGGCCGCGCTGGTGCCCGGCCAGTCGGGCACCAGCGCGGGCATCCCCCGGCCCGTGCCAGGGGAACGCGGCATGCCCGAGGCGGTGCCGGGCCAGGGCGAGATCGTCCTGGCGCGCGCCCACCACGGGTCGATGAGCCGCGCGGAACGCACCCGCACCGAGACGGAGCTCAAGGAGGGCAGGCTGCCCGCCGTGGTCGCCACGTCCTCCCTGGAGCTCGGCATCGACATGGGTGCCGTGGACCTCGTGGTGCAGGTCGGGGCGCCGCCGTCGGTCGCGAGCGGGCTGCAGCGCATCGGCCGCGCGGGGCACCAGGTGGGTGCGGTGTCCAAGGGCGTGGTCTTCCCGATGTACCGGGGCGACCTCGTGCCGGCGACCGTCATCGCGCAGCGCATGCGCACCGGCGACATCGAGCACCTGCACGTCCCGGCGAACCCGCTGGACGTCCTGGCGCAGCAGGTGGTGGCGACGCTCGCCGTGGACGACTGGAACGAGGCCGGGCTGCTCGCCCTCGTCCGCCGCGCCGCGCCGTTCGCGCACCTCGGCGACGCCACGTGGCGTGCCGTGCTCGACATGCTCGCCGGCCGCTACCCCAGCGAGGACTTCGCCGAGCTGCGCGCCCGCATCACCTGGGACCGCGCCACGGGCATGCTGCACGGCCGGCCCGGCGCGCTGCGGCTGGCCGCCACGAGCGGCGGGACCATCCCGGACAAGGGCGCCTACGGCGTCTTCCTCGCCACGGAGGCGCCCGACGGCGGCGGTCCCGGCGACGCGCTCACCGACAGCGTGACCGGCGGCGCCAACCGCACCCGGGGCGGCAAGCGCGTCGGCGAGCTCGACGAGGAGATGGTCTACGAGTCCCGGGTGGGCGACACGTTCACCCTGGGATCGAGCACGTGGCGCATCCAGGAGATCACTACCGACCGCGTGCTGGTCACCCCGGCACCCGGCCTGCCGGGACGCCTGCCCTTCTGGAAGGGCGACGCCCCGGGCCGCCCGGCAGAGCTTGGGCGCGCGGTCGGCGCGTTCGTCCGCGAGGCCGACGCCGCCCTGGCCGCCGACGTCGACGCCGGGCGCAAGCATCTGCGCGATGCCGGGCTCGACGACTGGGCCGCCGACAACCTCGCCGCCTACCTCACGGAGCAACGCCTGGGCACCGGACGCGTGCCCGACGACCGGACGGTGGTGGTGGAGCGGTTCCGGGACGAGCTCGGCGACTGGCGGGTAGTGATCCACTCGCCGCTCGGCGCGCGCGTGCACGCGCCGTGGGCCCTGGTGATCTCGGCCCGGCTGCGGGCGCGCTTCGGCCTGGACGTGGCCGCCATGCACTCGGACGACGGGATCGTGCTGCGGCTGCCCGACTCCGGCGGCGGCTGGGAGGGCGACCCGTGGGACGTGGCCGCCGCCCCGGTGGAGGGCAGCGACGGCGATCCGGCGCAGCCGCAGCACACACCCGGGCGGGTCACGCTCGAGGACCTGCTCCTGGACCCGGACGAGGTGCTCGCTGCTGTACGCGACGAGCTGGGGTCGTCGGTCATGTTCGCCGCACGGTTCCGTGAGGCGGCCGCGCGCGCCCTCCTGCTGCCCCGGCGCCGGCCGGACAAGCGGCAGCCGCTGTGGCAGCAGCGGCAGCGCTCCGCCCAGCTGCTGGAGGTGGCGAGCCAGTTCCCGGACTTCCCGATAGTGCTGGAGGCGGCCCGCGAGTGCCTGCAGGACGACTTCGACGTCGCCGCCCTGTCCGACCTCATGCGCGAGATCGCCCAGGGCGGCGTCCGGGTCGTGGAGGTCACGACGCCGACGCCGTCACCGTTCGCGCAGTCGCTCCTGTTCGGCTACACGGCCCAGTTCCTGTACGACGGCGACGCGCCGCTGGCCGAGCGCCGCGCGGCCGCCCTGTCGCTCGACCCGGAGCTGCTCGCCGAGCTGCTCGGCGAGCAGGGCTCCGCCGACCTGGCGGACCTCCTGGACCCGGGCGCCGTGGAGCGCACCGAGGCCGAGCTCGCTGGGCTCGCACCCGACCGGCAGGCCCGCGACGCCGAGGGCCTGTGGGACCTGCTCCGGCGCACGGGGCCGCACCCGCTCGACGCCCTGGAGGCGCGCACCCGCGAGGAGGCCCGCCACGCCGTCGCGCACTGGCTCGACGACCTGGAGGCGACCCGCCGCGTCATCCGTGTCCGGTTCGCCGACGTTGAGCAGTGGGCGGTCGCGGAGGACGCCGGCCGCCTGCGCGACGCGCTCGGCGTGGCGCTGCCCGTGGGCATCCCCGAGACGTTCACCGAGCCCGTGCCGGACCCGCTCGGTGACCTGCTGCGCCGCCACGCCCGCACGCACGGGCCGTTCGGCGCGTCGGCGCCGGCCCAGCGGTTCGGGCTGGGCGTCGCGATCGTCGCGCACGGGCTGGCCCGCCTCGAGGCGGACGGCGCGCTCGCGCGCGGGCGGCTGCGGCCCGGCGCGCTCGGCGGCACCGGCGACGAGTGGTGCGACCCCGGGGTGCTGCGCCTGCTGCGGCGTCGTTCGCTGGCGGCCCTGCGGGCCGAGGTGGAGCCCGTGGAGCAGGAGGCCCTGGGCGCCTTCCTGCCCCGCTGGCAGAACGTCTCCACCGGGCTCCTGCGGGGCGCGGACGGGCTGGTGCAGGCGATCGAGCAGCTCGCGGGCGCGGCGGTCCCGGCGTCGGCCCTGGAGACCCTGGTGCTGCCCGCACGGGTGGCCGACTACTCCCCCGCCCTGCTCGACGAGCTGACGGTCACGGGCGAGGTGCTGTGGTCCGGGCACTCCCGCCTGCCCGGGTCGGGCGGCGGGGACGGGCTCGTCTCGCTCCACCTGGCCGACGGCGCCCCGCTCACCCTCGCCCCGCTCGAACCGGTCGAGGAGGAGAGCCCGCTCGACTCCGACCTGCACCGTGCGGTGCTGGACCTGCTGACGGGGTCGGGTGGCTTCTTCCTGCCCCGGGTCGCCGAGCTCACCACCGCCGCGCCGGATGCGGTGCTCGAGGTGCTGTGGGACCTCGTGTGGGCCGGCCAGGTCACCAACGACGGGCTGGGCGCGCTCCGCGAGCGGGTCAGCGGCGCCGGGGCCCACCGCGCGCCCCGCACCGCCGCGCGGGCCCGGCCCGTGCGGCGGTCACGGTTCGCCGTGTCGCCGGGTCGCCCCGCATCGGCCCTCCGGGCAGGCACCTCGACCATGGGAGGCGGGGGCCGCTGGGCCGCCCTGCCGATGCGAGAGGCCGACCCCACGCTGCGCGCCCACGCCCTGACCCAGGTGCTGCTGGAACGGCACGGCGTGCTCACCAGGTCCGCGGCCGCGGCCGAGGGCGTCGGGGCGGGCTACCGCGACGTGTACCGGGTGCTGTCCGGCCTGGAGGAGCGCGGTGCGGTGCGCCGCGGGTACTTCGTGGAGCACCTGGGCGGCTCGCAGTTCGCGCTGCCCGGCGCCGTGGACCGGCTGCGGGTCGACGCGCAGGACCGCGCACGGATCGTCGAGGCGGAGCTGGAGGTCGCGGAGCGGACGGTGGCCGCGGCGACCGCCACCGGCGCGAGCAGCACGAGCGGCGCCGTCGTGCTCGCCGCGATGGACCCCGCCAACCCCTACGGCGCGGCCCTCGCCTGGCCGGCGGGCCCTGCGCCGGACGGCAGACCCGGCAACGCACCCGGCGCGCTCGAGCTCGGCACGGTGAGCACGGCGCAGGCCAGCGGGCCGACGTCGGACGGCACGCCCGACGCCAGACCCGTCACGGCCCACCGGCCCGGCCGCAAGGCCGGGGCCGTCGTGGTCCTCACCCATGGCGACCTCGCCCTGTTCGTGGAGCGGGGCGGGCGCACGGTGCTGTCGTTCACCCAGAGCCCCGCACGGCTCGCGTCCGCCGCCGCGGCGCTGGCCCGGACCGTCCGCGAAGGCCGGCTCGGGCGGCTGGTGGTCCAGCGGGTCGACGGCCTGCCCGCGCTGGAGGCGGCGCGGCACCATCCGGTGGCGCGGGCGCTCGTCGAGGCGGGCTTCGCGGTCACCCCAAGAGGTCTGCGGATCTCGATCCGCTGAACGCCAGGGCCGGCTCGGCGGCCTCTCCGACCACCTCGTGCCACGCGTTCGAGCCCTCGCGGTCGATGGTTGCCGCGAGCAGGAACAGGTAGCCGATCATGATCACGAACCCCACCCGCTCGATGAGGCCGAAGGCCAGGATCCCCGAACCGGCAGAGACCAGGGACAGGTGGACCACGAGGAACACCGCGACCACCACCCCCAGGGCGCCGGCCACCGTCCGCAGCGTTCGCGGGAGCGAGGACCGCGGCTGCGGGATCGACCGCTCCAGGCTCAGCCCGATCACCGGGAGCACGCAGAACGCCGTTGCGGCACTGACCCGGTGGACCGTGGCCGACAGCGTCGCCGCCGTACCCGGCGGGTCGGTGGGGAACGCGCCGACCAGGACCATCGCGATGGCGAAGACGATCATCGCGGCTGCGGGCAACGGACCGGTCGCCAACCCGGTGCGATACATCCGGACCGTGAGGATCAGCCCGAGCACGGCCAGCGTCACGCCACCCGCGAGGATGAGCTCGCCGCCGCCGGGCACGAACGCGTACCAGCTGATCGGGTCGAGCACCGGGTCGACGGCGGCCGCGCCCACCACGTGCGCGGCGATCATCGGCAACAGAGCGGTCGCGCCGAACCACCCCACGGTGCGGGTGCTGCGCGGATCTGGGGAGGCGATCGACAGGTCGGGGTGTCTCCCCAGGTCAGCGGCTACGACGTTCACACGACAAGGGTCGCTGAGTGGGCGCTCGAAAGCCATCGGGTTTACCCCCGACCGTTACTGGGGGCTAACCCTGACCCGCGGAGACAACGGTTCGGACCGGGTAGGGATCCGGTTCACATCACGTGGGTGATATGCCGGTTGCGCGACGTTCCGGGGCCGGGGCGCGCACTACGCTGAAGCCTCACGACGAGGGGAGCATTCGTGCCCGAGGGGGATGTCCTGCGCCTCACCGCCGAGCGCCTCACCGCAGCGCTGCGCGGCCTGCCACTCGTACGTGCGGAGCTGCGCTGGCCCAGTGCCGGGGCCGCGAACCTGACCGGCTCCACCGCGCTGGAGACCAGCGCGTACGGCAAGCACCTGCTCACCCGGCTCGACGACGGCCGCACCCTGCACACGCACCTGCGCATGGAAGGGCTCTGGAAGGTCCACCGCACAGGCTCTCGCGACGCGTCGGCCCGGCACCCGGCCATCCGCGCCGTGCTCGCGACGGACGCCTGGACGGCCACGGGATGGCACCTCGGGATGCTCGACCTGCTGCGCACGCACGACGAGCACCGCATCCTCAGCGGCCTGGGCCCGGACGTGCTCGGCGACGACTTCCCCACCACAGGTCTGGCCGACGCCGCCGCGCGCCTCGCCCGGGAGCCCGAGCGGCCCCTGTGCGCCGCCCTGCTGGACCAGCGAACCGTCGCGGGCATCGGCACCATCTGGATGGCCGAGTCGCTGTTCGCGCGACGCCTGTGGCCGTGGGAGCCGGCCGGCTCACTGTCCCGGGACGAGCGCGACGACCTGCTCCGCACCGCCCGCAGGCTCATGGAGCGCAGCGTCGCCGTGGGACGCGCCCGTGGCCTGGGCGCCGTCGAGATGCACGCGCACGGCAGGGCCGGCCGGCCCTGCCACCGGTGCGGCACCCCGATCAGCGTCGGTTCGGCGAACGAGAAGCCGTACGAGCGCCCCGTGTTCTGGTGCCCGACCTGTCAGGCACACGACCCGAGGTAGACCGAGACAGCACCAGGGCGGGTCAGAACCGGAAGTTCGGTTCTGGACCCGCCCTGGTGCTGTCTTGCTGCAGTTCTACTTCGCGCTCGTCGGCTCAGCCGACCGGTGCCAGGTCCGACTGCTCGACCTCCCGCCGCGCTGCGGTCCGGTCGCCTCCCCTGGCCAGCAGCCCGGCGACGAAGTCCGCCGGGATCGTGTCGGGGATCTGGAATCCTTCGGCCACCGCCACGCGGTCACTCACCTCACGCAGCACCAAGGACAGCGGCACGTCGAGCGCCTCGCAGATGGAGCCGAGGAGCTCGGACGACGCCTCCTTCTGTCCACGCTCCACCTCGCTGAGGTAGCCGAGCGACACTCGCGCCGCCGACGACACCTCGCGCAGGGTGCGCCCCTGACGCTGCCGCGTGTCACGCAGCACGTCTCCGATTTCTCGCCGTAGTACGACCATCTCGCGCCCCCTCTCAGTGCCTGTCCCTGAACTCACGCCCTGCCCTGCCTGGACCGGACGTGCCTTGCGTGTGGTGCGTCCCCCGTGAACGGAGTTCGTTCTACCGTACCCCGCGCTCGAAGAGTTCTTACGCCGGCTCCGGGTGGTCGGCCTGTTCGTGATCACACCGGGACCAACGTTGCTGATATGAGCCTTGTTCCCGAAGTGCGCCTACGTCAAGCCCTGTGCAAGATTAAGCCAAGAAGTTTCACTTGTCTGTAACTTCAGGAAACATCGCGGGGTCGGCGTCGCTATTTTCACCCGACGGCTCGCTGACGAGCAGCAATGCGAGCTCCAGCACCCCGCGGGCGGCGTCGCCGATCACCTGGGACCGGTCTCCGTCGAGGTCCAGGCGGTGCACCTCGGACGCTACCGGGGTACTCACTGCGACGAACACCACACCCGGCGCTTGACCATCCTGAGGTTCTGGTCCCGCGACACCGGTCGTGGCAAGGCCGACGTCGGCCCCCGTGGCCACACGCACGCCCGCCGCCATCTGGGCGGCGACGGCCTCGTCGACGGCCCCTCGCTCGGCGAGCAGCACCGCGTCCACGCCGAGCAGCCCGGCCTTCAGATCCGTGGCATAGGCGACGACGCCGCCGCGCACCACCCTCGACGCGCCCGGGACCGACACGAGCGAGGCCGTGACGAGCCCGCCGGTGAGCGACTCGGCCACCCCGAGGGTCCACCCCCGGGCGGCCGCCGCGGCCAGGAGCCGGGAGGCCGTCACGTGGTCGACGCCTTGGTCCGCGCGCCCTGGCGGATCTTCCAGCCCTGGTACACGTACTCGACGCCCGTCACTACCGTCAGGACGAACGCCGCCATCAACACGACCCAGGCGAGCACCGTGAACCATTCGAAGCCGTCACGCGGCAGCAGGAACATCGAGATCGCCACGGTCTGCAGCACCGTCTTGAGCTTGCCGCCCCGCGACGCCGGCATCACCTCGTACTTGAGCATCGCCATGCGCATGAAGGTGATGCCGAGCTCCCGGACCAGGATCACCACCGGGATCCACCACGGCACCTCGCCGAGCGGGATCCAGAGCAGGATCAGGGCCGCGCCGACCAGCAGCTTGTCCGCGATCGGGTCGAGCAGCTTGCCCAGGTCGGTGATGAGACCGCGCGACCGGGCGAGGTAGCCGTCCACCTTGTCCGAGACCGCCGCGACCACGAAGATCGCCGTTGCCACCAGTCGCCACGTGGTGTCGTCACCGCCTTCGGCGAGCAGTGCCCAGGCGAAGAACGGGACCATGGCGACGCGGATCATCGTCACGAAGTTCGCGATGTTCCACGGTGACGGTGCATCGTTGACCATTGCTCAAGCCTAACTGCGGTTCACCCGCACCCCGGACGGGTCCTGCGCGTGCCGCCCGGTCGCTCCGGCGGCCGGCCTGCCATAGCATCCGCAGGTGACCACCGTCCGCGTCCCGCGGCTTCTCGCGTCCACGACACTGACCTGCGCCCTCGTCACCGCGGCCGCGGGCTGCACGCTGAACTCCGGCCCGGCCACGGCGACGACCCCAACGGACACAGCCTCGTCGCCGGGGACGCCGGTGGCACCGCCCGTCGACATCGCCCCGGACCCCCAGCAGCAGGACGTCGGGCTCACCCTGCTCGCGGCGGGCGACGTCCTGCCCCACGCCCCGCTCAACGACTCCGCGACCCGTCCGGCCGGTATCGACTACTCGCCGCTGCTGGCGGGCATCGATCCCTGGGTCGCGGGCGCGGACCTGGCCCTGTGCCATCTTGAGGTGCCGGTCGCGCCGCCGGGCACGCAACCGTCGGGCTACCCCGTGTTCCGCGCACCCCCGGAGGTGGTCCGCGACCTGGGCGAGCAGGGCTGGGACGGCTGCTCGACGGCGTCGAACCACGCGGCCGACGCCGGGTACGACGGCGTCGCGGCGACGCTCAGCGCGCTCGACCGCGCCGGGATGGGCCATGTCGGGACCGCGCGGAACCGAAGCGAGTCGCTCAGCGCCCAGTACTACGAGCTGCACCGGAACGGCCGGACCGTCACGATCGCCCACCTGGCGGCGACGTACGGGCTGAACGGGTTCACCGCGCCCCACGGCTCCTGGTCGGTGGACCTCATCGACACCCGCCGGATCGTCAAGCAGGCCAAGGCCGCACGGACCGCGGGCGCGGACCTCGTGGTGGTCAGCCTGCACGACGGCTACGAGTACGTCACCGAGCCCACCCCGCACCAGCTGGACACGACACAGGCACTGGCCCGCTCCCGGCAGGTGGACCTCGTGATCGGTCACCACGCCCACGTCCCGCAACCGGTCGCGCGCCTGCGCGGCGGCCCGGCGGGCGACGGGATGTGGGTGGCCTACGGCCTGGGCAACCTCATCTCCAACCAGGGGCCCGACTGCTGCGGCGGGACGGCGTCCGCCGTCGGGCTGCTGCTGGTCGCGGACATCCTGCAGCCGCCACGCAAGCCCACCCGGGTCACGGGCGTGCGGTGGGCAGCAACCACCGTCGACCTCGCCGCCGGACACCGGCTGCACAGCACGCGCGACGCGCTCGCGCACCCGGGCGACGGGCAGCTCACCGTCGCCGAGCTCCAGGAGCGCCTCCGGATCGCACGCGACGCAGCCGGGGACGCCGCGGACGAGCAGCGCACACCGCCCCGTTCCCCGGGCGAGCCGCCGCGCGTGGTCCCGCACGCCGACTGACTTCGTCAGACGCTCAGGACACCCGGGTGACCCGAGCGTCTGACACGTCGGTGGGGCCAGCCCCGCGCCGGCACCCGCCGACGGCGGCGAACCGCCGTCAGCGCACTGCCTCGGCGTCGTCGTGGTAGTCCGTGGCGACGGGCGGCATGTGGCCGCCCGTGCCCTCGGCGTACTGGTCGTCCCCGCCGTACGACGCCGCAGAGTCGTCCGCACCGTCGTCAGGCGCCGCCTGGTCGAAGACCTGGGCCGGCTGCTCGCCGCGGATGAGCGCGAGCGCCGAAGGCAGGTCGTCGGCGGCCACGAGCACGTCACGCGCCTTGGAGCCCTCCGATGGCCCCACGATCTCCCGCGACTCCAGGAGGTCCATGAGCCGCCCCGCCTTGGCGAAGCCCACGCGGAGCTTGCGCTGCAGCATGGAAGTGGACCCGAACTGGGTGGTGACCACGAGCTCGGTGGCCTGCAGCAGCAGGTCGAGGTCGTCGCCGATGTCCTCGTCGACCTGCTTCCTGGCCGCGGCGGGTGCCGCGACGTCCTCGCGGTAGATCGGCTTGAGCTGGCTCCTCACGTGCTCGACGACCTGGTGCACCTCGGACTCGGTGACCCAGGCACCCTGGACGCGCATCGGCTTGGCCGCGCCCATGGGCAGGAACAGCGCGTCGCCCTGGCCGATGAGCTTTTCGGCGCCCGGCTGGTCGAGCACGACGCGCGAGTCGGTGACCGACGACGTCGCGAAGGCGAGCCGGGAGGGCACGTTCGCCTTGATGAGGCCGGTCACGACGTCGACGGACGGGCGCTGGGTAGCCAGCACCAGGTGGATGCCGGCGGCGCGCGCGAGCTGCGTGATGCGCTGGATCGAGGCCTCGACGTCGCGCGGGGCGACCATCATGAGGTCCGCGAGCTCGTCGACCACGACGAGCAGGTACGGGTAGGGCGCGATCTTGCGCTCGGAGCCGGGCTGCGGCTTGACCTTGCCGGCCCGGACGGCGGCGTTGAAGTCGTCGATGTGCTTGTAGCCGAACATCGCCAGGTCGTCGTACCGGGCGTCCATCTCGCGCACTACCCAGTCGAGGGCCTCCGCGGCCTTCTTGGGGCTGGTGATGATCGGCGTGATGAGGTGCGGGATGCCCTCGTAGATCGTGAGCTCGACGCGCTTGGGGTCCACCAGGATGAGGCGCACCTGCTCGGGCGTGGACCGCATCAGGATCGACGTGATCATCGAGTTGATGAAGCTCGACTTGCCCGCGCCGGTGGCGCCCGCCACGAGGATGTGCGGCATCTTCGCGAGGTTCGCGACCACGTAGCCGCCCTCGACGTCCTTGCCCACGCCCATCACCATCGGGTGCTCGGTGCGCCGCGCGGCGCCCGAGCGCAGCACGTCGCCCAGCACGACGGTCTCGCGGTCGGAGTTCGGGATCTCGATGCCGATCGCGGACTTGCCGGGGATGGGCGACAGGATGCGCACGTCCGCGCTCGCCACCGCGTACGCGATGTTGTTGGAGAGCGACGTGATGCGCTCGACCTTGGTCTTGGCGCCGACCTCGACCTCGTACCGGGTGACCGTCGGACCGCGGCTGAAGCCGGTGACCTTCGCGTCGACGCCGAACTGCTCGAACACGCCGGTCAGCGACTCGACCACCCGGTCGTTGGCGGCCGAGCGCGCCTTGTGCGGCGGCCCCTGCACGAGCACGTCCTCGTCAGGAAGCAGGTAGACCGTGTCGCCCTCCAGCATGGGCTGCACGCCCCGCGGGATCGGCTCGCCGGCGCGCGGTGGCCTGGGCCCGTCGGCCTTGCCCGACGTCGTCCGCTCGCCGTTCGGCCCGAGCACCCCGGGGCCGATGGCGGGAGCGCCCGTGACCTTGCCGGCGGACTCGCTGGTCGGGATGCGCTGCGTGGTGAGCTTGCCGGCCTTCGCGGCACGCTCGGCGGCCTCCACCTCGGCGGCCTTCTCGAAGGCCTCGTCCCCCACGAAGCCGGCCAGCCGCTCCTTCTCGGCGGCGATCTCCTGCTTGGTGCGGCGCTTGCGGCGCTTCGTGGACCCAGGCGCGCCGTCGTGCACCGAGACGCCCTCGGCCAGGGCGAGTCCGTCCTCGGTGGTGGCGACGGGCTCGCGGTGGTTGCCGGTGAGCCGGTCGTACAGGCCGCGCAGGCGCGCGGGGATCCGGTGCACCGGCGTGGCCGTGACGATGAGGATGCCGAAGAACCCGGCCAGCACGTACAGCGGGATCGCGAACCACTGCGTCAGGCCGGTGACCACCGGGGTCGCGAAGAGGAACCCGATCACGCCGCCGGCGTCCTGCACCGGGGTGAAGCCGTCGGCGGGCGACGGCAGGCCGGCGCTGATGTGCACCAGGGAGCAGGTGGCGACGACCAGGAAGCTGAGCCCGATCGCCACGCGGCCGTTCTGCTGGGCGCGCTCGGGATGGCGCATGACGCGGAAGGCGAGCCACATGAGCAGCACGGGCAGCGCCACACCGGCGATACCGAACGTGCCCGCGACCACCGCGTGCACGCCGTCGCCGAATGCGCCGTCGATGCCCCACCACTCACGCGCTGCGACGATCACCGCCACGGCGAGAAGTGCGAAGCCGACGCCGTCGCGCCGGTGGTCCGGTTCCAGTTCCTGCCCTCCCTGCTGCTCCGCCTGCGCGCCCCCGTCGGACGCGCCCGGCGCCGCCCCCGGCCCGGCGGCACGGGTCGCGCCGCCGACGGCGTGCGCCATGCCCATCCACAGCCCGCGGATCGCCCGGACCGGCCACGGCGGGCGGGACGGTGCGGACGCAGCCGTCGGCGCCGGGCGGGAAGCCCCCCGGCGCTGAGTCGATCGCTTCGACGCTGCGGCCCTGGGCTTGGCGCTCTTCGCGCCCTGCCCGGAGCTCTTCCCGGAACCTCGCCGGGCCGACGTGCGGGTCGCCATGATGTCGCCACCGTATCCGGCGACAACGGCCCGGCCCAGGACCCCTCGCGGTGTGTCCTGGACCGGGCCGTTGTCCGGTTTGTCGTCTTACGGGCTCAAGCCCGAAGATCGGACTCTCAGTCCGATCAAGTCATGAGCAGCCCGATCGCCAGCATCACCACGCCCGCCCCCAGCACCACCCCGCCGATCGGAAGCAGCACGACTGCGCGGTTCGGGGTGGTGCGCCCCTCCCCCATGGCGGAGAAGAAGAACCCCGCCGGCATCAGGATCGCCGCGCACAGCACACCGGTGGCGGCGAGCCAGTGCGCGAACCCGGTCAGGTTGGTCGCCTCCGCGAGCAGCACGCAGAGCAGGCCCAGGATCACCAGCACGCCCGCGTGGGCGTGGCCCGCGCGGTAGAAGCTCTTCTGCAGGTCGGTCGTCGCCATCCTGCCGCCGAAGACCTTGAGCAGGAAGAGCCCGCCGGACTCGATCCCGACGACGGTCAGCAGCACTATGCCCGCGGTGATGCGGGCCGGGTCCGAGAGCTCGAGCACGACGTCCTCCTGGTGGGTTCAGTGTTTTGTAACACTGTTATCAAACATCGTTCGCAAACCTGCGTCAAGGCTTTAGACTCGCCGCATGGCTCGACCGAGACTGCACGACGACGCCCTGCGCACCCGGCTCCTCGAGGTCACCTCCCTGGTGATCTCGTCCGACGGCGACGGCGCCGTCACCGTGCGCAAGGTCGCCGCCGAGGCCGGGACCAGCGCGTCGGCGGTCTACGCGCTGTTCGGCTCGCGCGAGGCGCTGGTCGAGGCGGTCAGCGACGAGGGGTTCCGGCGGTTCGCGGAGCACCTCGCCGCCGTCGGGCAGAGCGACGACCCGGCGACGGACCTGCGCGACCTGGGCCGCGCCTACCGGAGGTTCGCCCTTGCGGACCCGCACTTCTACCGCGTCATGTTCTACCGCGGCGTGTCACCCGCGGACAGCGAGCCGGCCTCCGCCGTCGACCGCCCAACGTTCCGCGTGCTGCACGACGCCGTCGCCCGGGCGCTCGACGGCGCGCCGCCCGAGCACGTGCTGAGCGCCGCCGTCGGGCTGTGGGGGCTGGTGCACGGGCTGGTGTCGCTCGAGCTCGCGGGGCTGCTGCCCGGCGACGAGGGCGCGCGGGAGGCCGCGTTCGATCAGGCTGGCGGAACCGTGGCGTCCGCGCTGCTGAGCCATTGACGCTGGGCGGCGTGGATCTCCCGGACGATCTCGATCCAGCCCCACAGGGCGAGCGCCATCGCGACCAGGACCACGCCCTCGACGACAGGCGCGGACATCGGGTCGGCGACGTCCGCCACCACGAACACGACCGTGTAGAAGGACGCGGTGCTCGCCAGGGAGGTGACGATCCAGGCGCCCCACCAGAGGCCGCCCCGGTCCGCCGGCTCACGCACGGTGGCCTCCCGGATGTCCCGCACCACCTGGTACGGGAACCACCAGGCGACCACCGGGACGACCCAGCCGAGCCACACCCAGACCGCATCCCGGGCGTGGGGCGCGCCCGGGTCCACCGCCACCGCGAACTGCCGGCTCTGCCAGAGCCACACGCAGCTGACGACCCCCGCGGCGACCTGCACCAGCGTCATGGGCAGCTCCGTGAGCGAAACGGCCGCAGGCTCGGGCACGCCCGTTCCCTGCGTCGCCGACCGGAGCGCCACGACGAACACGATCACCTGCAGCGCCAGCACCACGCACGCCAGCACGATCACGGCGGTGGCGCCGCCGGGAGCTCGCAGCGGGGGGCCGAACGCGGGCTGGTGCTCCTGCTGGGACATCGATGGCCTCCTCGTGTCGGCGGGCGCCCCGCCCACCCCGCGCAGTGAACCATCCTCGCCCGGGGACCGGTCCCCGGCTCAGGCGCCCGCCGCGCGCCAGGCCTCGACGTCGGCCAGGCACGCCGCCACCCACTCCGGGGGCAGGAACGACCCACGGAACGACGCCGCCGCGAGCGCCGCCCGCTGGTCGCGGGTGAGGCCGAAGGCCGCGGTGACGGCGTCGTCGACGTCGTCCACGTAGGCGCCGAAGTACGGCGGGTCGTCGGAGTTGATGCTGACGAGCATGCCCGCCTCGATCATCGCGGGCAGCGGGTGCTCGGCCAGGGCCGGGACCGCGCGCAGCCGTACGTTCGACACGGGGCAGAGCGTGAACGGGATCTGCTGTGCCACGACGCGCGCGACGAGGTCGGGGTCCTGGACGACGGCGATGCCGTGGTCGATCCGCTCGGCGTGCAGGAGGTCGAGCGCGTCCCGGATGTTCGCGGCCGGGCCCTCCTCCCCCGCGTGCGCGGTGCGCCGCAGCCCGGCCGCCTCGGCGCGCGCGAAGACGTCCGCGAAGGGTGCCGCCGGGTTGCCGACCTCGGCGTTGTCCAGCCCCACGCCCACGACGGGAGCCCGCATCTCGAGGAGCCGCTCCAGGACGTCGAGCGCGTCCGCGGGGTCCCGGTCGCGGTGGAACGCGGCGATGAGCAGGGTCGAGATGCCGTGGTCCGCCTCGCTGCGCTCCAGGACACCGGCGATGCCACCCACGACGGCCTCGAGCGGCACCCCGCGGACGAGATGTGCCTGCGGGTCGAAGCTGATCTCCGCGTGCCGCACCCCGGCGCGGGCCGCCCGCGTGAGGTAGGCGCGGGTCAGGTCGGCGAAGTCGGCCTCCGTGCGGAGCACCGCCATGTTCGCGGTGTACAGGTCGAGGAACGACTGCAGGTCCTCGAACTCGTAGGCGGCACGCAGGCTCGCCGGGCCGGGATACGGCAGCCCGACGCCGTTGCGGGCCGCCAGCTCGAACGCCAGGTCCGGTTCCAGCGTGCCCTCGATGTGCACGTGCAGCTCTGCCCGCGGCGGGCGCGACGACGGTGCGGGAGTGGTCATGGGGGCAGGCTACTTCCCGTCGGCGCGGCTCTCAGCCGAGCCCGGAGAGCTTCTCCTGGGCCCTCGTGATCTCGCGGACGATCCGGACCCACTGCACGAACGCGAACAGCATCGCGATCGCGGCCACGGACCGGGTGATCACCTCGACGTCGCCGGAGGCCGGGGTGTAGATGCGCACGCCCGACAGCAGCCAGAGAGCCCACCACCAGCCGAGGCCGACCCGGCGTTCGCCGTCGGGCACAACGGCGTTCCGGAGGTCCCGGACCACGTTGTGCGGGAACCAGAGGAAGACGACCGGCACCCACCAGCCGAGCCACGTCCAGGCCGGCCCGTGCGTGAACGTCGCGGCGGGGTTCGCCGCCTCGGCGAACTTGCGGCCGGCCTGCAGCCAGGAGCAGACGACGAGGTAGGTGGCGAGCAGGAACAGGCCGGTCAGGGCGACGCCGTTGGGGTCGAACCCCGCGCCCGCGCCGAAGGCGCCCCCGGCCTCACCGCGGCTCGCCGTGACGAACAGGATCGCCAGCTCGACCAGCTCGACGAAGAGGAGGCAGCACGCGACCACGACCACCGCGACGGCCAGCCCGCCCGGCGGCTCGGGCAGGGGCTTGCGGAGCTGGTGGCGGTGCGGCGGGCGGGCATCCCCGGGCAGCACGCGGTGCTGCCCGGTCGTGCCGGCGTGCCTGGGACTGCGCGGATCGGACATCTATGGCCTCCGGTGTGTTCCAGCCACCGTACTCACCACCGCTATGTCCGGAACCCACCAGTTGTGGGCGAACCCGCGACACCTCGTCGAGGTCACGTGCACGAGCCACACTTTGGTGGGGAGTGTCAGAGTGCGCCACTAGCATTTCACCCACCATGACGACGCAAGAGACCTCGACGGAATCACCGCACACGTTCCAGGTCGACCTCCGTGGACTGGTCGACCTGTTGTCCCAGCACCTGTACGCCAGCCCGCGCGTCTACGTGCGCGAGCTGCTCCAGAACGGCGTCGACGCGATCACGGCACGGCGTGCCCTCGACCCTGCCGCTCCCGGCACCGTGCGCATCCGGGCCACGGGGTCGGCGCTGTGGGTCACCGACTCGGGCATCGGCCTCAGCGAGCCCGAGGTGCACCAGCTCCTGGCCACGATCGGGCGCAGCTCCAAGCGCGACGGCCTCCAGGAGGCCCGCAAGGAGTTCCTCGGCCAGTTCGGCATCGGCCTGCTGGCCTGTTTCGTCGTGGCCGAGACCATCCGGGTGGTGAGCCGCTCGGCGCGCGTGCCCGATGCGCTGCCCGTGGAGTGGATCGCCCGCGGAGACGGCTCGTACACGGTCCGCACCCTGGAGCTGGCCGAGCACCCGGAGCCGGGCACGACCGTCCACCTCGCGGCCCGCCGCGGCAGCGAGCAGTGGTTCGAGGCGTCCACCGTGGCCGACCTGGCCGCCGACTTCGGGGCGCTCCTGCCCTACGACGTGCGTGTGGGCGACGAGCGGATCACCGGCCGGCGGCCACCGTGGGAGGCCGGGCACACCAGCCCGACGGCGCGGGCCGCCGCACTGTCGGCCTACTGCCAGGACACGTTCGGCTTCGCGCCGCTCGACTCGATCGAGCTGGACCTGCCGCTGGTCGGCATCCGCGGCGTCGCCTACGTGCTGCCCGGCGTCGTCAGCCCGGCGCAGCGCGGCGGGCACCGCGTGCACCTCAAGGGCATGCTGCTCACCGACCGCGCCGAGACCCTGTTGCCCGACTGGGCGTTCTTCGTGCGGTGCGTGCTGGACACCGACTCGCTCCGTCCCACGGCCAGCCGCGAGCAGCTCTACGAGGACGAGACGCTCGCGGCGGTCCGCGACGCGCTCGGCGACCGGGTGCGCGGCTGGCTCGCGCAGCTCGCGACCAGCTCGCCGGAGCGCCTGCGGCGCTTCCTCGCCGTGCACCACCTGGGGGTCAAGGCGCTCGCGCTGCACGACGACGACGTCCTGCGCACCATGCTGCCCTGGCTGCCGTTCGAGACGTCGGAGGGCGAGCTCACGCTCGACGACCTCGCCCGGCGGCACCGGACCGTGCATTTCACGCGCACGGTCGACGAGTTCCGGCAGGTCTCGGCCATCGCCGCGGCGCAGGGCATGGCGGTCGTGAACGGCGGGTACACGTACGACGCAGCGCTGGTCGAGGCGCTCCCGCTGGCCCGGCCCGACATCACCGTCGAGGAGCTCGACGCGTCGGTGGTGACCGCACACCTCGATCACCTGGACCCGGCTGCCGAGCTTGTGCTCGCGCCGTTCCTCGCGACCGCCCGGATGCGGCTCGACCCGCTGGACTGCGACGTCGTGGTGCGCGCGTTCCATCCGGCGTCCCTGGCGGCGGTCCACCTGGACGACCGTTCCATCCGGCACGAGCGCGCCCGCGCCGACGCCGAGAGCCAGGCCGACGACCTCTGGGCCGGCATCCTCGGCTCCCTGCGCGACGAGGCGCCGCGCGCCCGGCTCGTGCTGAACCACCTCAACCCGCTGGTGCGGCGCATCGCCGGGCTGCCCGACGCCGACCTGGCGGGCGTCGCGGTCGAGGCCCTGTACGGGCAGTCGCTGCTCCAGGCCCGACGGCCCCTGCGGCCGGTGGACCAGGCGCTCGTGAACCGCGCGTTCGGCGAGCTGCTGGAGTGGGCTGCTCCCACCCTCCCTGCGGCACCCGACGACCAGCCTTACGACACCCAGGAGACCGGCCGATGACCGAGATCACCGACCTCGCGACGCTCCAGGGGGCGATCTGGGAGAACACCCAGCGCCCGCACGGCACCTCGAGGGCGGCCGCGGCCGAGAGCCTCCTCGACCAGGCGGCGCAGATCGGGCCGGAGGCGGAGATCAGGGCCATCTTCCACCTGATCAACGCCTACGAGTTCAGCGCGGACCGGCCCAAGGCGCTCGTCCCGTTCGCCCGGGCGCTGCGGCTGTGGGACCAGGACCCGAGCGTCTTCGACTGGTCCAGCACCCGCTCCCTGTTCTGGGACTTCAAGTGGATGACGACGGGCATGCTCGACCTGCCCCAGGTGCCGCTGGCCGCCATCGAGAACTGGCTCCTGGAGATGGACCGCCGCTACCGGCTGGCCGGACACACCGAGCGGGCCGTGCGGATGTCCGAGTTCTACATCGCCGACCACGTCGGTGACGCCGAGCGGGCGCAGCGGGCGTTCGAGGGCTGGCTCGCCGCCGAGCGCGGCGAGATGGCGGACTGCCACGCCTGCGAGACCGCCCGGCAGGGCGAGTTCTACTCCGACGCCGGCGACGACGCGAAGGCGGTCCAGCACTGGGGACCCGTCCTCGACGGCCGGCTGACGTGCGCCGAGGAGCCGCACCGCGCGCTGGCGCGCTCGCTGCTCCCGCTGGTCCGGCTGGGCCGGCTCGACGCCGCCCGGGCGAATCACATGCGCGGCTACCCCATGGTCGAGGGCTCGGAGAGCCTGATGCCGTCTGTGGCCAGGCACATCGAGTTCTGCGCACTGACGGGCAACGAGGCGCGCGGGCTCGAGCTCCTCGCCGACACCCCCGCCTACTTCCAGGCCGACGGAGAGCCCGAACCCCGCATGGGCTACTACGCCGTGACCGCGCTCCTCATGGACCGGCTGGTCACGCTCGGCCGGGGCGACCTCCCGGTCACCGGCCCGGCCGGCCGCACGTGGACGGCAGCCGAGCTGGCCGGGCACGCCCGGGCCGAAGCACTCACCCTGGCCGGCCGGTTCGACGCACGCAACGGCACGACGGCGGTGAGCGAGCGGGTCCGGGCCCGCCTGGACGCCGAGCCGCTGCTGGACCGGCTCCCGCTGGGCCTGCGCGCGGCGCTGCCCGCAGCCGGGGCCACTTCTGAGAACAGTGCCGAGGACGATGCCCGGGACAGCCCGCGGGACGAGGCGGGCTCCGCCGTCGGGCAGCGGGACGAGGCCGATACGGCGGACACCGACGAGACGCCCGCCGCCGTCCGCGAGGCGATCGAGCGGTACAACCAGGCCAGGGTGGTCGAGGACCTGGCGGGAATGCGGTCGGGGATGTCGGCGGCGATCGACCGCGCGGGCAGCACCGCGTCCCCCGCATGGCGCGCTGCCGCGCACCTGCAGCTCTCCGAGGTCCTGGCCGCCGGCGACGACCTGCCCGGCGCCGTGCACCACGCGTTCGAAGCGGTGGCCTGGGCCGACCTGGGCAACCGGAGCTCCGCCGCGGTGGCCAGGGTCCGGCTGGGCGGTCACCTGATGGCCGGCGGCCGGTTCGCGGAGGCGGCGCCCGTGCTGGAGCAGGCCCTGCCCGACCTGGACCCCGCCCCCGAGGCCCACGGCGAAGGCACTCTGGTGCAGGTCCGCTGGTGGCTCGGGGACTGCGCGACGGCGCGGCACGAGCCCGCGGAGGCCGCCAAGCACTGGCTCGCCGCCGCGCAGATCGCGCAGCACTGGCCAGAGCAGACCGACCACGCTGTGCTCGCCAACCTCGCCGCGGAGGCCCTCGACAAGGCCGGCGAGAAGGTGTCGGCAGAGCTGGCGTACGAGCAGGCAGCGGATCTGTGGGCCGAGGTCGGCGATCCGCTGCGCCAGATCCGCGCCACCCGGGCGTGGGCGTGGGTCGTCCGGAACCGCGATGCCGCCGAGGCGAGCCGCATCATGACGGGAGCCACCCGCGCGTGCGAGGCCGCACTCGCCGATGCGACCGACCCCGACGAGCTGGCGGAGCTGCGGGTGGAGCTGCCGGAGACGCTCGACCAGCATGCCCACGTCATCGCCGACGAGGACCCGGAGACCGGCAGCTTCCGCGGGCTCTACGACGGCGCCCTGGAGGAGGCGTGCGACCTGGCGAGCCGCGCCGAGTCGCTCCTGCGGGAGTCCGACGACGTGGCGCGCTGGTGTCGCAGCGCCCTCCTCGCCGCCGAGCTGGCGGTCGAGGCGGGCGGCACGGCCCGCGGCCTGGAGCTGGTCCGAGCCGTGGAGGCGAAGATCGAGGGCGACGACGAGCTCAGCGCTTTCGGCAGCCACGCCGAGTGGATCCGCGACCGGGTCACCGTCTGACCGTCTTTCCGGCCGCGCGGAGGCCGCCTGGCCGGGAGGCTGTCTCCCGGTCGGGTGGCTTCCGGTCAACGACGCGCCACGACCGGGTGTGGCACCGCTCGGTACAACCTGATCGACGCGAGCAGCAGCCATGCGAACCCGGCCACAACGGCCAGCCACAGGCCGCCCATCCCGGCAGGCCCCAGAGCGGCCCCGCCCACGAAACCCACCAGGATCACGACACCCGCGACCCGCGACCAGGCCGCACGGCCGCGCTCACCGTGCCGGTTCAGCCACCCGCCGAGCAGGAACGCCGCCACCGCGAACGCGATGAACCCGACACCGCCGAACGCGAGGTGCAGGATGCCGGAGAGGCCCGGCGTCGTGGCGCCGTCCTGCCCGGGCGGGAATCCGGGCATCGGGTCGGGCGGGAAGATCGCGCTCGCGACCATCGCCGCGCCGTAGATCCCGACGCCGATCCCCGTGCCGCGGGCGCCCGCGCGAACCATGCCGACCCCCGCCACCAGCACCATCACGCCGCTCAGGGCCAGGTTGGTGATCTGCATCCAGCCGCCCTCACCCAGCATGAGCACGCTGAGCGGGTGCTGCGCGAAGTCGAACCCCTCGCGCGTGAGCGCCAGGACCAGCCCGACCACCAGGTAGAACGGCCCCGCGACCACACCCCAGCCGAGCATCGACCGCGTCACCGCGGCCGCCGTGTCGAACTCCGTCTCCTGCGCCATCTCGTCCTCCGGAGGCTGTCCCGCCGATCCGATGCCGGCGTCCTGCCAGGTAGACGACTGCCGCCCCGAAAAGTGAGCGCACCCCAGCCTGGCCGGCGGGCTACCCGGCCGAGACGAGAACAGAACTGCGCCCCGCCTCCAACCGGAGGCGGGGCGCGGCGACGTCCTCGACGCGGTGGCGAAGAGCCTTACGCCTCCACGACCACCGGCACGATCATCGGCTTGCGGCGCAGCCGCGTCGCCACGTACCGCCCGATGGTGCGCCGCATGATCTGCTGCAGCTGGTGCGTGTCGGTCGCGCCGCCGGCGATCGCGTTCTCGAGCGCCGCGGTGACCTCCGGCATGACCTTGTCGAACACCGAGGCGTCCTCGGCCATGCCGCGCGCCAGCACCTGCGGCGGCGCGAGCACCTTGCCGGTGGCGGTGTCGATGACCGCGAAGACGGACACGAACCCCTCCTGGCCCAGGACCACGCGGTCCTTGAGCTCGGCGTCGGTGATCTCGCCGACGGACGACCCGTCGACGTACACGTACCCGCAGGGCACGGCGCCGACCACTGAGGCCTTGCCGTCCACGAGGTCGACCACCACGCCGTCCTCGGCGAGCACCACGCGGTCGGCCGGCACGCCGGTCCGGACCGCGAGCGCCCCGTTGGCCACGAGGTGGCGCACCTCGCCGTGCACCGGCATGACGTTCTTGGGCTTGAGGATGTTGTAGCAGTACGTGAGCTCGCCGGCCGAGGCGTGCCCGGAGACGTGCACCTTGGCGTTGCCGCCGTGCACGACGCGCGCGCCGAGGCGGGTGAGGCCGTTGATGATGCGGAACACGGCGTTCTCGTTGCCCGGGATGAGCGACGACGCGAGGATCACGGTGTCGCCGAACTCGACCTGCACCTTGTGGTCGCCGTTGGCCATGCGCGACAGCGCCGCCATCGGCTCGCCCTGCGAGCCGGTGGACATGTAGACGATCTGGTCGTCGGGCAGCGAGTCGGCCTTCTTCAGGTCGATCAGCACGCCTGGCGGCACGTCGAGGTAGCCGAGGTCGGCGGCGATGCCCATGTTGCGCACCATGGAGCGCCCCACGAGGGCGACGCGGCGGCCGTGCGCGTGCGCGGCGCGCAGCACCTGCTGCACGCGGTGCACGTGCGACGAGAACGACGCGACGATGATCCGCTTGTCCGCGTGCGCGAAGACGTTGTCGAGCACCGGCCCGATCTCGACCTCGGGCGTGACGAAGCCCGGCACCTCGGCGTTGGTGGAGTCCACCATGAAGAGGTCCACGCCCTTCTCGCCGAGGCGGGCGAAGGCGCGCAGGTCGGTGATGCGGCCGTCGAGCGGCAGCTGGTCCATCTTGAAGTCACCGGTGTGCAGCACGGTGCCGGCGGCGGTGGTGACCGCCACGGCGAGCGCGTCCGGGATGGAGTGGTTGACCGCGACGAACTCGCAGTCGAAGATGCCGAGCTGCTCGCGCTGCCCTTCCCGCACCTCGAGGGTGTAGGGCTTGATGCGGTGCTCCTTGAGCTTCGCCTCGATGAACGCGAGCGTCAGGCGCGAGCCGACCAGCGGGATGTCCTTGCGAAGCCGCAGCAGGTACGGCACGGCGCCGATGTGGTCCTCGTGGCCGTGCGTCAGCACGATCGCCTCGATGTCGTCGAGACGGTCCTTGATGTAGTCGAAGTCCGGCAGGATCAGGTCCACGCCGGGCTGGTTGTCCTCGGGGAAGAGGACGCCGCAGTCGATGATGAGCAGCTTTCCGGCATGCTCCAGTACGGCCATGTTGCGTCCCACCTCGCCCAGGCCGCCGAGGGCGACCACACGCAGGCCGCCCTCGGGCAGCGCGGGGGGTAGGGACAGTTCAGGGTGAGGATGACTCACGTGGCCTCCAAGGCCTCGTTCCAACAGAAAAGTTTCAGTGCCCGACGGCGGAGCTCGCCTCCGCGAGCTCGCTCGCCTCGGGAAGGTGTGCGGTGTCGTCGCCGCGCAGCAGGCCGGCATCGGCCAGCACCGCGCGCAGGGCGACTACCTCGTCGTCCGTCGCCGCGACGTTGGGCAGACGCAGGAACCGGTTGTCCGTGACGCCGAGGATCTCGAGCGCCGCCTTGACCATGACGGCCTGGGCGCCCGCGCCGTTCATCGCGTCGACGACGCCGGTAGTGGTGCGGTAGACCTCGATCGCTCCGGCGATGTCGCCGGCGTCGAACCGGCGGACCGTCTCCGCGAAGTGTGCGCCGACCACGTGGGCCGACACGGACACGATACCCGCACCGCCGACGCTCAGGAACGGGAGCAGCAGCCCGTCGTCGCCGGAGTACCAGGCCAGGCCGGTGCTCGCGGCGAGCTTTCCGCCGCCGTAGACGTCGCCGGTCGCGTCCTTGTTCGCGACGACCCGGGGGTGCTGCGCCAGGCGCAGGTACGTCTCCGGGGCGATGCGCACTGCCGTCCGGCCCGGGACGTCGTACAGCATCACCGGGAGGTCCGTGGCATCGGCGACGGCTGTGAAGTGCCGGTACAGGCCCTCCTGGCTGGGCCGCGAGTAGTACGGGGAGACCACGAGCAGGCCGTCCGCGCCGGACTCCGCGGCCTGCTCGGCCATGCGGATCGCGTGCACGGTGTCGTTCGAGCCGGCGCCCGCCAGGACTGCCGCGCGGTCGCCCACGGCTTCGACGACCGCGGTGACCAGCTCCGCCTTCTCAGGGGCGTGCGTCACCGGGGACTCGCCGGTGGTGCCGGACAGGACGAGGCCGTCGTTGCCGGCGTCGACCAGCTTCTTCGCCAGCTTCACCGCTGCCTTCAGGTCCACGGCGCCGTCCGGCGTCATCGGAGTGACCATGGCAGTCAGGACCGCGCCGAACGGGCGCGCGGGATCAGTGGGAAGAACCATGGGTCTACCGTACCGTTTGCCGCCCCGATACCGGGTTCACCGCTCCACCAGCACGCCGTCCTCGTCCGCGTACACGATCGCGCCCGGGCGGAAGACGACGCCGCCGATCTCGACGGCCTCGTCCACCACGCCGGCGCCCGCCTTCGACGACTTACGCGGGTTGGTGCCCAGCGCCTTCACGCCGAGCTGCAGCCCGCCGATCGCCACCGAGTCGCGGATGGCGCCGTAGACGATCGCGCCGGCCCAGCCGTTCTCGACCGCGGCGGCAGCGATGAGGTCGCCCATCAGGGCGCTGCGGAGCGAGCCGCCGCCGTCGACCACCAGCACCGCGCCCTCGCCGGGCGTCTGTGTCACCGCCTTGACGATGCCGTTGTCCTCGTGGCACTTCACGGTGCGCACCGGACCCGAGAAGGCACGGACCCCGCCGAAGTCACGTAGCTGCACGGGGAGCGAGGCCAACGCCTCGCCGTGCTCGTCGTACAGGTCAGCTGTCACGGTCATGGTGATCCCCCGTCTCGTTGGCGTGCGCCAGACGATACTCGGTTGCGAGACGGGCTCCCGACGCGCTTGCGCCGGCGTGGATACTCGGACTATGACGGCGACGACGCTCTCCCCCGCACTCGTGGCGCACCTACCCACCGGCCTTCTCGTCGACGGGCACTGGGGCCCCGCGGCGGACGGCGCCACGTTCGAGGTCACCGACCCGGCGACGGCCGAGCCCATCTTCGACGTCTCCGACGCCACACCCGCCGACGCCGTCCGTGCCCTCGACGCCGCGCACGCCGCCGCCCCCGCCTGGCGCGCCGTGCCGCCGCGCGAGCGCTCCGAGCTGCTCCGCGCCGTCTTCGCACGCCTCGTCGCCCGCGCCGACGACATCGCCGCGCTCATCACCGCCGAGGCCGGCAAGCCCCTGGCCGAGGCGCGCGCCGAGGTCGTGTACGGCGCCGAGTTCCTGCGCTGGTTCGCCGAGCAGGCGGTGCGCGCCGACGGCCTGGTGCGCACGGCGCCGTCGGGCAGCAACAAGCAGTACGTGAGCCGCCGGCCCGTGGGGCCCTCCCTGCTGATCACGCCCTGGAACTTCCCCATCGCCATGGCGACCCGCAAGATCGCCCCCGCGCTCGCCGCCGGGTGCACGGTGGTGGTCAAGCCGGCCGAGCTCACCCCGATGACCACCCTCCTGGTCGCGGAGATCATCCGCTCCGAGGCCGAGGCGCGCGGCCTGCCGAAGGGCATCATCAACGTGGTCCCGACCACCAGTGCGGGCCCGGTCACCGGGCCGCTGTTCGACGACCCGCGCCTGCGCAAGGTCTCGTTCACCGGCTCCACCCGCGTGGGCCAGATCCTGCTGGCCCAGGCCTCGAAGAACGTGCTGCGCAGCTCGATGGAACTAGGCGGCAACGCACCGTTCGTCGTGTTCGAGGACGCCGACCTCGACGCCGCCGTCCAGGGCGCGCTGATCGCGAAGCTGCGCAACTCCGGCCAGTCCTGCGTGGCGGCCAACCGCTTCCTGGTGCACGACGCCGTCGCGCGCACCTTCGCGGAGAAGTTCGCCGACGCGGTGGGCGAGCTGGTGACCGCTCCCGGCACGCAGCCCGGCGCGCAGGTAGGCCCGCTCATCAACGAGGCGGCGGTGGAGCGGGTGTCCGGCCTGGTGGACGACGCCGTCGCGGACGGCGCCCAGGTCCTCACCGGCGGCGCACGCCTCGACGGCCGCGGCCACTTCTTCGAGCCCACGGTGCTGACCGGCGTCAGCAGCGACGCGCGGGTCGTGACCGAGGAGATCTTCGGCCCGGTCGCCCCGATCGTGGCCTTCGGGTCCGACGACGAGGCGTACGAGCTGGCCAACGGCACCCCGTTCGGCCTGGCCGCCTACGCGTACACGACGTCGCTCGCCCGGGCCCAGCGCGCCATGGACGAGATCGAGGCCGGGATGATCGGCATCAACCGCGGCCTGGTGTCCGACGCGAGCGCGCCGTTCGGCGGCGTCAAGGCCTCCGGCCTGGGCCGCGAGGGCGCCGAGGCGGGCATGGAGGAGTACCAGGAGACGGTGTACGTGGCCCTGTAGCCCCGGTTCCGGCTCGGACCGGGTGCACCGTCCGGCCCGCGGGCGCCGCGCCGGACCGGGCCGGCGACCACGTAGCCTCACGGCGTGAACGTCCTCCCCACCGACCCGGCGGCCCGCGCCGCCGCCCGCCAGGGCGTGAGCGTCGCGGTGGCGACCGGCCTGTACGGCGTCTCGTTCGGCGCCCTGTCGGTAGCGGCCGGTGTCGGCCTCGGCCCGACCATGGCCCTGAGCTTGCTCATGTTCTCCGGCGGCTCGCAGTTCGCCCTCATCGGCGTCATCGGCGCCGCGGGAACGCCCGTAGCGGCGATCGCCACCGCGACCCTGCTCGGCCTGCGCAACACCCTGTACGGCGCGGTGGTCTCGCCTCTGCTCCAGGTGCGCGGCTGGCGCCGGCTGGCCGCCGCGCAGGTCACGATCGACGAGTCGACGGCGGTCGCCGTCGCCCAGCCCGAACCGGCCGCAGCCCGCGTCGGGTTCTGGGTCACCGGGATCGGCGTCTTCGTGCTCTGGAACGCGTTCGTGCTGCTCGGAGCGCTCGCCGGCGACGCACTCGGCGACCCGCGCGCCTGGGGGCTCGACGCCGCTGCGGCCGCCGCGTTCCTGGCCCTCGTCTGGCCCCGGCTCGCGCCGCGCCGGGCCCAGCTCGTGGCGGGGCTCGCCGTCGCGGCCACCGCCGCGCTGATCCCGTTCGTCCCGCCGGGCATCCCGGTGCTCGCGGCGGCCGCCGTCGCGATAGTCGTGGGGCTGGTCGCGCCGTCGTCGTCCGTCGTCGCGCCGGCCGACGAGCTCGCCCAAGAACCCGAGAACGAGACCGACCGGGAGCCCGTCCGATGACGACCGCCGCCCTCTGGACCACCGTGCTGGTGGCGTCGCTGGCCTGCTTCGCGCTCAAGCTCGGCGGGCACCTCATCCCGCGGTCCTGGCTCGCGTCCGAGCGCGTTTCGCGCGTCACCACGCTCGTGACGGTGGCGCTGCTCGTGTCGCTCGTGGTGGTCCAGGGCTTCGCCGACGGCCGCACGCTGACGGTCGACGCGCGCGTTCCAGCGCTCGCCGTGGCCGCGCTGGCGCTCGCGCTGCGCGCACCGTTCATCCTGGTCGTCCTCCTGGCGGCCGCCACGGCCGCTGGCCTGCGCGCGCTCGGCTGGGGCTGAGGCTCGCCCCCCGCTTCGGCGCAGCCCGTGGCGCCGTCTCGGCGCAAGGTTGACCATGCACCTGCCGCCGGGCTCGGCCGGTTTCTGGCAGCAGGTGCATGGTCACGACGCCCGACCCGGCTGGCGGCCGGGTCGGGCGGACCGGCGGGCGGATAGGGTTGTTGGGTGGCCCTGTTTCGCGAGACTGCCGACGTGTCCGTCCGCCCCGCCGTCGCCGGTGACGAGTCCGCCGTGACCGACGTGCAGGTCGCGTCCTGGCGCGCGACCGGAGTCCTGGGCGAGGGCGTCATCGACGCGCTCGACGTCCCTGCCATGCGCGACCGCTGGTCCTCGGCGATCAGCTCGCCGCCCGGCCCGGGCTTCGCCGTGCTGGTCGCGCTCGACGGGCCCAAGGTCGTCGGGTTCGCCGCCGTCGCCCCAGGCCAGGTCCTGTCGCTCGAGGTCCTGCCCGGGTCGCAGCGTGGCGGGCACGGGTCGCGCCTGCTGGCGGCCGCCGTCGACCGCCTCCGCGCGGACGGTTCCGACACCGTCACCACGTGGGCCCTGGCCGACGACTCGGCGCGCGCCGCTTTCCTGAAGGCCAGCGGGCTCGGCGAGGACGGCCGCAGCCGCACGCTCGCGACGGGCGTCCGCGAGGTCGTCGAGCACCGCTGGTCAGCCCAGATCTGACATCGGCGCGTAACGCGGCAGCCCGCCGTGTTCGGCAGGCGAACTCCAGGTTTCACGCCCGTGTGACAGTCCCGTGACACGGCCTTGCGACCATCGCGTCATGGGGATTCGCACGGAGTACTTCGCCGCTCCCACCGATGAGGTGGCAGCGACGGCACTCCACACGCTCGGCGGTCCGTCCGAGCCCGACCAGCACACCGACCTGCCACGCTTCGACGCCGTGGCCGTACCCTCCGTGGACCCGTTCGTCATGCTCGGCGGGCTCGCGGGCGTGCTGTCCGGCCGGCCGTACGGTGAGGTCACGGCGCACCCGCGGCACGGGACGCTCGTGTGCAGCGGGGGCGACGAGGGCCCGTGGATCGTGACTGTCTCGCAAAACCTGGTCGACGACCTCGCCTCCGCCGGCCCCACCCGCCTCGCCGAGGCGGCCCGCGAGTGGTCCGACACCGCGACGCCCGCAGCTCCACCGCGCAACCTCGCGGCGGCCCTGCTGCCGCTCGCGGCCCTCGCCGCCCGCGCGGCCGACGAGGGGAACGCGCTCTACTGCTGGACGAGCCTCACGGACTGATCCCGTCGGCCTGTACAAGCGTCTCGGCTTCGTCGCCGTCGACTCGTGGGACGAGCGGGACGGGCTGGTGTGCGTGGAGCAGGCCGGCCGACCGACAAGCACCGGCTAAAAGTGGCGCGACCGGCGTCGTTGAGGTGCTTCACTTGCCCGGTGGCACGCACCCCCAGCCCGCTCTGGCGGACCTTTGTCGAGCTCCGTGGCAACCCTCGCGCCTGCGTGTGGACCGAGCCGCTGTGGGGGCTGTCCATGGCCCTGGTGCTGCCCTACGCATCGGTGTTCATGCTGGCCCTGGGCCTGCACGACGAGCAGATCGGGCTCCTCGCGACAATCGCCATGATCTCCCAGGTCGGCTTCGGGCTGGCCGGCGGCATCATCACCGACCGGCTCGGCCGGCGCGTCACGACGGCATGGTTCGACGTGATCGCCTGGGTGATCCCGTGCCTGCTGTGGGCGTTCGCGGAGAACTTCTGGTTCTTCCTAGCGGCGTCACTTGTGAACGGCGCCCTGCAGGTCACGCAGAACTCGTGGGACTGCCTCATGGTCGAGGACGCCGAGCGGGGCCAGATCACCCGGATCTACTCGCTGGTCAAGGTCGCGGCCGACTGCTCCGCCCTGTTCGCGCCGCTGGCCGCCGTCCTGGTCGCCCAGCTCGGGCTCGAGCCCGCGGTCCGCATCCTGTACGTCAACGCGGCGGTCGTGATGACCGCGAAGATCGTCTGGCTCTACCTGTGGTCGAGGGAGACCCGGCAGGGCCGCGTCCGCATGGCCGCAACCCGCGGGCAGAGCGTCTGGCGCCTGCTGGCCGGGTATCGCGGCGCGCTCGGGCTGCTGCTGCGCTCGCGGGGGTCGCTCCTCGCGCTGGCCGTGGCCGCGCTGACCGCCGCGGTCACGCTCGTCAACGGCACGTTCTGGCAGGTGGTGGCCAGCCAGCACCTGCACGTACCGGACGCGCTGCTGCCCTTCTTCCCGATGGTTCGCTCGGTGCTGTCGGTGGTCTTCTTCTTCACGCTCATCCCGCTCCTGACCACCGCCGTCGACCTCCGGCGCGCCACGTTGTGGGGGTTCGGGGTCCACCTCGCCGGGCAGGTCGTGCTGGTCGCGATCCCCGCGTCCGACGGCGCCGCGACGGGGTCGACGTACGCGTTCCTCGGCCTGTGCCTGCTGCTGGACAGCTTCGGTGCGGGCATGCTGTTCATGCTCTCGGAGTCGCTCGTCGCGCTGCACGTGGACGAGGCCGAGCGCTCGCGCGTGATGGCGCTCCAGCGCACGTGCATCATGCTCGCGGCGGCGCCGTTCGGCTGGATCTCCGGCTGGCTCTCCGGAATGGACCGCACCTACCCGTTCGTGCTCACGTCGGTGCTGCTCGTCGTCGGGCTCGTGCTGGTGACGGTGCGCTGGGTGCCGACGCACCCGGACGCGGAAGCCGTGCTGACGTCCGACCCCGCCTGACGCGGGGCCTGGCTCGCCTCACGCGAGGCCTGCCCTCAGGCGGCGCGGAACAGCCGCGACGCGCGCCGCAGCGCTTCGCGGGCCCGACGGCGGTCGCCCGCGGCGTCGTACGCGAAGGCAAGGTGGTACCAGGCGCGCCAATCCTCGGGCGCGGCATCGACCGCTGCCCGGTGCACCTCGAACGCCTCGTCCGCGGCCGCCCGGTCGATCCGCCCGCCGGGCGAGCGCGGCAGGTCGTCCACGGGGAGCCTCCCCTCGGCGAACAGCGTGTCCGCCATGGTCTGCACGGTCGCGGCCAGCCAGTACTCGCGCACGATCAGGCCGATGACCAGCAGCGGGATGATGAGCACGCCGAGGCCGATGGCGATCAGCACCGGCTCGCCGGTGCGCAGCATCGAAATACCGCGCCCCGCGATCTGCAACACGTACAGCGCGAGCAGCGCGGTAACGGCGAGGGCCCCGGGCAGCCCCTTCGGCAGCTTCCTGCCCGACGACGGCCGCCCGCCCGAGCGGTCGAGCTCCGACTCGCTCACGAGAGGTCCAGCACGTTCTCGAGGCCCACGGTCAGCCCGGGGCGGGACACCACGGAGCGGATCGCGAGCAGCACGCCCGGCATGAACGACGCCCGGTCGAACGAGTCCTGCCGGATGACCAGCTGCTCCCCCTCGTTGCCGAAGAGGATCTCCTCGTGCGCCACGAGGCCGCGCAGCCGCACGGCGTGCACGCGCACCCCGTCGACGTCGGCCCCGCGGGCCTCCCAGCCCACCTCGGTCGCGTCGGGCGACGGCCCGCGCCCGGCCTCGGCGCGGGCGGTGGCGATCGCCGCGGCGGTGTGCCGCGCGGTGCCCGACGGCGCGTCCACCTTGTTCGGGTGGTGCAGCTCGATGACCTCAGCGGACTCGAAGTAGCGGGCCGCCTTCGCGGCGAACGTCATCGCCAGCACCGCCGACAGGCCGAAGTTCGGGGCGATGAGCACGCCGAGCGACTGCTTGCCGCCCGTACCCCGGGGCGACAGCTCGGCGAGGTGCGTCGAGACGCGGGCGCGGGCGGCGTCGTCCCAGCCTGTGGTGCCGACCACGGCGTGCGCGCCGGCGTCGAGCACGGCATGCACATTGGCCTCGGTGACGGCCGGGACGGTGAAGTCCACGGCGACGTCGGCCCCCGCGAGCGTCTCGCTCGAGACGGTGTCGCCCCGGCCCAGCCGGGCGACCAGGCGCAGGCCGTCCGCGGCCTCGATCGCCGCGCACGCCTGTGTGCCCATGCGCCCTGTCGCGCCGAGCACGGCCACCTTGATGTCACTCACGATCTACCACCCTAGTTCCTCGTTGAGTGCTGGATATTTGCCCCGCAGAGGCCTCTGACCGGGCGAATATCCAGCACTCAACGGACGATCAGTTGTCGAACGGGCCCACGCGGACTACTGAGCGGGGGCGGGCGGCCAGGTCCTGGGCCAGGTTCTGGACGTCGGCCGACGTGACCGCCTGGATGCGCTCCAGCGACTCGGCCAGCGACAGCAGGTCGCCGTACACGAGCTCGGCCTTGCCGAGGCGGCTCATCCGCGAGCCGGAGTCCTCCAGCCCGAGCACCGTACCGCCGGACAGCTGCCCCACGGACCGCTTGAGCTCGGCCTCGGTGATGCCGTCGTTCGCGAGCTTCTCGAGCTCCTCGACCAGCAGCTCGGTGACCTGGTCCGCCTTCGCGGCAGCACAGCCCGCGTACAGGCCGAACGTGCCGAGCCCGCCGTGGGCGGACGCGAACGAGTACGTCGAGTACGCCAGGCCCCGCTTCTCGCGGATCTCCTGGAACAGCCGGGACGACATGCCACCGCCCAGGACAGCGTTCAGCACGGACAGCGCAAAGCGGCGGTCGTCCGTGGCCGAGATGCCTGTGGAGCCCACGATGATGTTGGCCTGCTCGACCGGCCGCTTGACGGTCAGTTCCGCACCCGCCTCCGGCACGCCGACGCGGTCCTCGGTGGAGGCCCGGCGGTCGCGCGGTGCGGTGGCGGCGTCGAGGTCCCATCCGCCGTCGGTCAGCGCCTGGGTGACCTGCTGCACGAGCTTGTCGTGGTCGATCCCGCCCGCGGCCGTGACCACGAGGGTCTCCGGCCGGTAGTTCCAGCGGTAGTGGTCCCAGACGGCGTCGCGCGGGACCGCGGTGATCGTCTCGGGCGTGCCGCCGATGGGGCGGCCCAGCGCGTGGTCACCAAGGACGACGGCGGAGAACTGCTCGTGCACGACGTCGGTCGGGTCGTCGTCGTTCATCGCGAGCTCTTCGAGGATGACGCCGCGCTCGGTCTCGAGCTCGTCGGTGTCCAGGCGCGCGGACGTGACCATGTCGGAGATGACGTCGACCGCCATCGGCAGGTCGGAGTCCAGCACCCGCGCGTAGTAGCAGGTGTGCTCCTTGCCGGTGGCCGCGTTCGCCTCACCGCCGACGGCGTCGAACGCCTCGGCGATGTCCATCGCGGACCGCCGGGCGGTCCCCTTGAAGAGCAGGTGCTCCAGGAAGTGCGTCGAGCCGAAGTGGCCGTCGGTCTCGTCCCGCGAGCCGACGCCGATCCACGCGCCCACCGTCGCCGAGCGCTGGCCCGGCATGTGCTCGGTGAGTACACGGACACCGCCGGGCAGGACGGAGCGACGGATCGTCGCCCCGTCCTGCCCGGCGGTCAGCTCGGCACCGGGCTCGCCCGCAGGGACGAGCGGCAGGTGCCAAGTCATGTCAGGCGTCCGCGGGTGCGGTGGCCTCGGCGGCCGGCTCGGCGGCGTCGGCGGACGCCTCCTCGTCGGTGACGGCGACCAGCGACAGCTTGCCGCGCGGGTCGATCTCGCCGATCTCGACCTGGACCTTCTGGCCGATGGACAGCACGTCGTCGACGTTCTCGACGCGCTTGCCGCCCACGAGCTTGCGGATCTGGCTGATGTGCAGCAGACCGTCCTTGCCCGGGGACAGCGAGATGAAGGCGCCGAACGACGTCGTCTTGACGACGGTTCCGACGAACCGCTCGCCCACCTCGGGGATGTGCGGGTTGGCGATCGCGTTGATCGCCGCGCGGGCGGCCTCGGCCGAAGGGCCGTCGGTGGCACCGATGTACACGGTGCCGTCGTCCTCGATGGAGATGTCCGCGCCCGTCTCCTCCTGGATCTGGTTGATCATCTTGCCCTTCGGCCCGATGACCTCGCCGATCTTGTCGACGGGGACCTTCACCGAGATGACGCGCGGGGCGTTCGGGGACATCTCGTCGGGCGTGTCGATCGCCTCGTCGAGCACCTCGAGGATGGTCAGGCGGGCGTCGCGAGCCTGGCCCAGCGCCGCAGCCAGCACCGAGGCGGGGATGCCGTCGAGCTTGGTGTCGAGCTGGATGGCCGTGACGAACTCCTTGGTACCGGCGACCTTGAAGTCCATGTCGCCGAACGCGTCCTCGGCGCCCAGGATGTCCGTCATCGCGGCGTAGCGGGTCTCGCCGTCCACGGTGTCGGACACGAGGCCCATCGCGATGCCCGCGACCGGCGCACGCAGCGGCACACCGGCGTTCAGCAGCGACAGCGTGCTCGCGCACACGGAGCCCATGGAGGTCGAACCGTTGGAGCCGAGAGCCTCGGACACCTGGCGGATCGCGTACGGGAACTCCTCGCGGCTCGGCAGGACCGGCACCAGGGCACGCTCGGCGAGCGCGCCGTGGCCGATCTCGCGGCGCTTCGGGCTGCCCACGCGGCCCGTCTCACCGGTCGAGTACGGCGGGAAGTTGTAGTTGTGCATGTAGCGCTTGCGCGTCTCCGGACCGAGCGAGTCGATCTGCTGCTCCATGCGGAGCATGTTCAGCGTGGTGACACCCAGGATCTGGGTCTCGCCGCGCTCGAAGATCGCCGAGCCGTGCACGCGGGGCAGCACCTCGACCTCGGCCGAGAGGGTGCGGATGTCCGCGAGCCCGCGGCCGTCGATGCGGACGCCGTCGGTCAGCACGCGCTGGCGCACGAGGTGCTTCTGCAGCGAGCGGAACGCGGCCGACAGCTCCTTCTCGCGGCCCTCGAACTGGGCGTCGAGCGAAGCGTGCACGCCGGCCTTGATCTCGTCCAGCGTGTTCTCGCGGTCCTGCTTGTCCGCGATGGTCAGCGCGTCGCGCGTCGCCGCGGTGACGGCTGCCTCGACGGCGGCGTAGGCGTCGTCCTGATAGTCCGGGAAGAGCGGGAACTCCTGCGTCTCCTTGGCGGACTGCGCGGCGAGCTGCGCCTGCGCGTCGCACAGGGCCTTGATGAACGGCTTGGCAGCCTCGATGCCCTCGGCGACGACCGTCTCGTTCGGAGCCGCGACGCCCTCGTTCTTGATGAGGGTCCACGCGTTGTCGGTGGCCTCGGCCTCGATCATGGCGATCGCGACGTCGTCACCGACGACACGGCCGGCCACGACCATGTCGAAGACCGCGCGCTCCTTGTCGGAGTACTTGGGGAACGCGACCCACTGGCCGTCGACCAGGGCGATGCGCACGGCACCGACCGGGCCGTCGAACGGCAGGCCGGAGATCTGGGTCGACGCCGACGCGGCGTTGATCGCCAGGGTGTCGTACGCGTCGTCGGGGTGCAGCGCCATGACGGTGATGACGACCTGGACCTCGTTGCGCAGGCCCTTGACGAACAAGGGGCGCAGCGGGCGGTCGGTCAGGCGGCAGGTCAGGATCGCGTCGGTCGACGGGCGACCTTCACGGCGGAAGAACGAGCCGGGGATGCGGCCCGCGGCGTACATCCGCTCCTCGACGTCCACCGTCAGCGGGAAGAAGTCGAACTGGTCCTTGGGGTGCTTGCCGGCCGCGGTGGTCGACAGCAGCATGGTCTCGCCGTCGAGGTACGCGGCGACTGCGCCGGCGGCCTGCTTGGCGAGGCGTCCGGTCTCGAACCGGACGGTACGGGTGCCGAAGCGACCGTTGTCGATAACGGCCTCGGCGAACTGGATCTCGGGACCCTCCACGGGTGCCCTCCTTGTTCTCTCGGTGTGTTCTCTTGGAACGCCCCCGCACCCGACGGTCATCGATCGAGGCCTACCGAACCGCTCGCGGGAGCGAGGAGTTCGGGAAACCACTACCGAGGACCGGACGAGGTCACGGGCGGCGCGGTTGAGTTGTCGTACTACAGCATCTCACCAGACCAGCCCGGCCCCCGCAGCGGGGGCCGGGCTGGTGGGCGTCATGTCAGCGGCGCAGGCCGAGCTTGTCGACGAGGGCGCGGTAGCGCTCGATGTCGATCCCCCTGAGGTAACCCTGGAGACGACGGCGCTGGCCCACGAGGAGCAGCAGACCACGACGGCTGTGGTGGTCGTGCTTGTGCTCCTTGAGGTGCTCGGTGAGGTCCTTGATGCGCTGCGTGAGGAGCGCGATCTGCACCTCCGGCGAACCCGAGTCGCCCGGCTTGGTTCCGTACTCGGAAATGATCTGCTGCTTGGTGGCAGTGTCGAGCGGCATGGCTCTCCTTCGGTGTTGTTGCGCGGTGCTCCGGGACTCATTCACCGGGGCGCTCTGGATCCGCGGCCGTTCTGACGGCGATACAACATTACCAGTGCTGAGCGCCACTGCCCGACGGCGGGCGCCGCGCCACCTGTGAGATCGCACGCGCCCGCAGAGGCGAACCGCGGCTTGTGTACCGGTCGCACATCAACCCAGGGAAACAGGTACTCCCCAGGCAGCGCAAGAAGATGTGCGGCTCGACGGGCGCGCCGAAGTGGCGTCGTAGGACTAGCAGGTCGACGCAGGAATCGTTGCCTGGGTCTGGGCGTAGCGCTCCAGCGGGCAGCCCTACCGCCCCAACGAGCTCGCCCAGCAGAGCGATGTACTCGCGAAACCCTGGGTCCGGGTCGTCGAGGAGCTCCGCTCGGTTATCGCAGCGAACTGGTCCGTGAGCAATTCCGACAGCACCGGCATCCCAATCAACTCGCTACCGGACCGCAGGGCGATTGAGCCCTCGTACGCGATCCGAACGAAGTGGTGGCTCAGAAGCAGCGCCGTGGACGACCCGCCATCGGCACTCCTGGCCGCCGAAAGCGCGACGTCCCGCAGGGGAGACCACCGCACGAGCGTACGCGCTGATGAGCACACGGTACTGCTGAGCGGGTCGCGCTCCGGGCCGCCATGAAGACACTGGGACGCTGGGATTCGCTCCGTCCTTGACACAACATCGGTCGACCGCCATGCTGCTTTTGCATCCATAGCGACAGAAGTTGCATGGCCGTCGCTATAAATCGACAGAGTCGTCAATCGGAGCATCCATGCAGATCTCGCTACATTCGCCTCGTGCGCGCCGCCTCAGCGCGGCGTTGACGGGCGGCGCGCTCCTCGCGGGCACGTTCGCCGGGCCCCCGGCCGTCGCCACTCCTTCCACCCTCGCAGCCCCCACACCGACCACCACAGCAGCCGAAGCATGTGGAGAGGACGCCGGGCTCCCCGACTCCAAGATCTCCATCCAGCTGTTCACACACGTCGGTGAGCTCGGGTTCGGGACACCGGCCCCCGAGACGATCGACCGCGTGCTCGGCGAGGTGGCCAATGCCGGCTTCACCAACATCGAGCCGTTCAACCAGCCCTACTCGATGCCGGTCGACGAGTACAAGGCAATCCTCGACAGGCACGGCCTCGAGGTGTCCTCGAGCCACGGCAGCACGGACTGGGACTCGTGGCCCGAGACGGTCGCCTACGCCGTCGCACTGGGCCAGGACTACATCGGGACCGGCGGGATGGCGGGCAACTACGGCACCTATGAGGAAGCGCTCGCGACCGCGGCGTACGTCAACCAGCTCGGCCAGTACGCGCACGAGAACGGCGCGAACAAGATCGTGCTGCACAACCACCAGAGCGAGTTCACCACGCAGTACCCCCACCCGGAGACGGGTGAGATGGTCAGCGCCTGGCAGGTCATCGAGGAGAACACCGACCCGCGCTACGTCACGTTCCAGCTCGACGTCGGCTGGGCCGCGGACGCCGGCATCGACGTCCCGGCGTGGATCGAGGAGTACGGGGATCGCATCGAGCTCCTCCACGTCAAGGACGCCGTGAACGTCAACGCCGAGGGCGACCCGAGGCAGGTCGCCCTCGGCAATGGTGACCTCGACCTTCCGGCGATCATCGCCGCAGCCGAGCCGTACGTCGAGTACTACACCTACGAGTGGGACTACGCGCCGTCGTTCGAGTCCTCTGCGGAGTCCTACCAGTACCTGCGCTGCTACTTGTCCGACGACGAGGGCGGCGACGAGTGCGTACGACGAGGACGAGGAGTCGCTGGCACTGGGCCGACCGGTGACCACGTCCAGCATCGACGACCCCGCTCGCACCGGCGACATGGCGGTGGACGGCAACGCCGGCACCCGGTGGGGCAGCCAGTGGAGCGAGCCGGAATGGATCGCGGTGGACCTCGGCGCGAGCTACGACCTCAGCCACATCGTGATCGACTGGGAGACCGCGTTCGCGTCGGGGTACGAGATCCAGACCTCGCCGGACGGCGAGACCTGGACCACGGTGCATACCGTCACCGACGGTGACGGCTACTTCGACGACATCGACCTCTCCGGCACGGGCCGGCACGTGCGCCTCTACGCGACCGAGCGCGCGACGCAGTGGGGCTTCTCCATCTACGAGCTCGAGATCTACGGCACGCCGAGCGGCGGGCATCCAACGCCGGAGCCCGTGACTCGCGGCGCCGGGTACTGGGAGTCGGAGTACCGGCAGGTCAGGAACCCGGACTACACGACCGACGAGCTGCTGTGCTTCCTGTCGATCACGCGCGTGCAGAGCGACGTGTTCGACGAGGCGGTCGACCTGACCACGCTGGACGACGCCGTGCAGGTGCTGTGGGCGCCCAACCACGACGAGCGGGTCGACGTCTTCGACCGGCAGCTGCTCGGTCTGTGGCTCAACGTCGCGGCGGGCTCAGTCGCCCTGGAGGACCCGCTTGCCGGGGGCGGCACGGTCGGCGACCTGCTGCTCGCCGCCGAGGCCACGCGCCTCGACGCGGACGCGACGTGGGCGGACCTCAAGGAGTACAAGAACGCGCTGGAGGCGGCAAACACCCAGGACTGATCGGGAAGTCCTCAGCCGGGGGCCGGGGTGTGCTCGTCGAGGCGCACCTCGGCCCCCAGCCGCGTCCAGGACCGTGCGGCGTGCCGCCCAGGCACTCGGAAGCACGAAGCAGGGGCCTCCGAACCGGTCGCGCGTGCATGGCATGTCCACCAAGCCAGGCCCCGACCCAACGAGGCCGCAGGCGGCACGTTCACCACGCCGACGTCATGCAGAACTTCATGCGCAACGCCGGCGGCCAGCGTGAGGCTCACGGGCGCGCAGACGGCGTTGCCGCCGTACCCGACGACCAGGTCGGACAGCTCGAGGAACGTCATGTCCACCTCAACGCACGAACCAGGGCAGGTTCTCCCGGCCCTCGAGCCAAATCGCTCAACCAAGTTCGGATCTTGGTTAACGCTGAACGCTCACGGCCGCAGGATCTTCCGGGCGCGCGCCACGTCGTCGTTCATCTGGGTGATGAGCGGCTCCATGCCGTCGAACCGGAGCG
Organism: uncultured Actinomycetota bacterium; assembly: GCA_963850545.1. Lineage (GTDB taxonomy): Bacteria > Actinomycetota > Actinomycetes > Actinomycetales > Cellulomonadaceae > Promicromonospora. The sequence goes on from CAWKLP010000001.1 coordinate 2,056,464, forward strand.
TGGGCCGCAGGTGGGCCACGAACTCGAGCGCGACCGTCTGGTCGTACAGGTCGAGGTCGGTGCGGTCGAGCACGTACGCCTCGACGCGGCGCTCCACGCCGTCGAACGTCGGGTTGGTGCCGACGGAGATCGCGGCGGGCAGGATCTCCTCCTGCCCCAGCCCTGCTCCGGACACCGCGGCCCGGTCGCGTTCGGGCCGGGCGAGGCTCGCGCAGGTCGCGGCCGTGCCGCGGCGCAGCCAGCCGGCGTAGACGCCGTCGGCCGGGACGAGGCCGGTGATGCCGCCCAGGTTGGCGGTCGGGAAGCCCATCTCGCGGCCCCGGGCGTCGCCATGTACGACGGTCCCGCGCACGAGGTGCGGACGGCCGAGCACGTCGGCAGCCTGGTCGACGTCGCCCTCCGCGAGCAGCGCGCGCACCACCGTCGACGACCATCGCTGGTGCCCTTCGCCCTCGGGCGGCAGGGAGTCCCCCACGTCCTCGATCGCGACGACCTCGAACCCGTGCTGTCCGCCGAGCTCGACCATCGTGGCGAGCGTGCCGGCGTTCTGCTTGCCGAAGCGCACGTCGTGCCCCACCACCACGGTGCGCGCGCCAAGGCCGTCCACGAGGTAGCGGGAGACGAACTCCTCGGGTGTCTGGGCCGCGAAGTCGAGGGTGTAGTTCACCAGCAGCGTCGCGTCGAGGCCCGTGCGCTCCATGAGCGCCAGGCGGTCCTCCAGGCCCGTGATCAGCTCGGGGGCCGAATCGGGCCGGTGCACCGCCGACGGGTGCGGATGGAACGTCACAGCGACGGCGCTGGCCGCGTCGCTCCGGGCGAGCCGGAGGATGCGGTCGAGCACCGCCTGGTGGCCGCGGTGGACGCCGTCGAAGTTGCCGATCGTCACCACTGATGGCCCGAATCCCGGGGGAACCTGTTCCAGGTCCGTCCACAGCTGCACGCGGGTAGCTCCTCATGAATCGGGTGGCGCAGGTGCAACGGCCGCTCGCGCGACGTCCCGCACCAGTCGTCAAGCGTAGCCGGAGCCCGGGGATGCCCTGTGATCGGCGCGACGGCGGGTCCAGGTGGTCAGTGCGGCAGGATCCGGTGCGCACCGTCCAGATAGACCTGCGGATCGAAGTCGTCCAGGATGACCGCCTGGACGATGAAGCCCTGCCCCAGGCCCAGGAACACGGGCAGCACCTGCTCCACGGCCACGTCGACGCCGTCGGGCGCGCGCCGCTCCGGGTCCGCCTCGTACCAGCGCCGCAGGGCGTCCTGGAAGGCCCCGCGGAGCGAGCGGACCGCCGTGTTCACGACGTCGCGCACCTCGGGATCCACCGTGGACTCGCCCCAGAGCTGGACCAGCAGCCGCAGGTCGAGCCCGTCGGCCTGGAGGCCGGTGAGCATGATGTCCAGCACTTCGGCCGGGGACGGCGGGTCGCCCTCGGCCGCGGCCGCGACGAGGTCGGCCGTACGGCGGGCCATCACGAACCGGGCGGCAGCCTTGAACAGCTCGCCCTTGCCCTCGAAGTGCCCGTAGATCGCCCCGGTCGACAGCCCCGTCTCGGCGATGATGTCCGCCATCGAGGTGTGCTGGTAGCCCTTGGCCGCGAATGCGCGCCGGGCGGCCTCGAGGATCTGATTGCGACGGGCGTCCCGGCGAGCGTCACTGATCTTCGGCACCGGCCACCTCCCGTCGTCGGGCCGGGGTCGGTGCCCCGGGCGATTGACAAGCATACGGTCGCGGAGCATGGTTCTCCATAAAGAACGAGCGTTCGTTTTTATTGAGACGGAGCATCCCCATGTCCCTGGACGCACCAGCGCCCCACACTCCGGCAGGCCGCGTGATCGGCATCGCGGTCGCGCTCACCCTCGTCCTCACCGTGTTCGTGCTCGCCTTCTCGTGGCCCGCGGTCACGTCGGAGCCCAGGGACCTGCCCGTCGCCGTCGTCGGGTCCGACGACGCCGTCGCCACCCTCCGCGACACCCTCACCGAGCAGCAGCCCGGCGCCGTCGACCTGATCGAGGTGGACGACCGCGACGCCGTGGTCGAGGCCATCGAGACCCGCGAGGTCTACGGCGGCGTCGTGCTGGGCGACGTCGCGGCGGGCGAGGCACCGGAGATCCTCACCGCGTCGGCGGCGAGCGGGGTCACCCACCAGCTCATGACGCAGATCGGCGCCCAGCTGCAGCAGGGCATCCAGGCGCAGGCCAACGCCGCGACGGCCGAGGCACTCGCTGCCGCGCAGGCCCAGGCCGCAGCGGCGGTCGAGGCCGCGGTCCAGCAGGCGCTCGAGGCCGCGGCGCGGGGCGAGCAGCCGCAGGCGCCGCCGTCGGGCGAGGCCGAGACGCCGGAGATCCCCGAGGTCCCGCAGGTCACGGTCACCGACGTGGTCCCCCTGTCCGCCGACGACCCGCGCGGGACCGGCTTCACCGCCGCGCTCTTCCCGCTACTGCTGGGCGGCATGATCGGCGGGATCGGCATCTCGCTCGCCGTGGCCGGAGCCCTGCGCCGCGTGCTCGCCGTCACCGTCTACTCGGTGGTCGGCGGCGCGATCCTCGTGGGGATCCTGCACTTCTGGTTCGGCTCGCTCCAGGGTGACTGGCTGCTCGAGGCCGGCGCCCTCACCCTGGCGATCGCCGCCATAGCTGCCCCGATCACCGGGTTCGTAGCCGTGCTGGGGCGCCCCGGCATCGCGCTGGGGCCGGTGATCATGATGCTGATCGGCAACCCGATCTCGGGCGCCGCGATGCCCGCCGAGTTCCTGCCCTGGCACTGGGGCGAGATCGGCCAGTGGCTGCCACCGGGCGCGAGCGCGACCCTGCTGCGCGACGTCTCCTACTTCCCCGACGCCGACGCGTCCCAGGCGTGGCTGGCACTGGCCGTCTGGACCGCGGCGGGCGTGCTGCTCTCGCTCGTCGGCCACGCGCGCGCGACCGGCAGCGCACGCCGGGCCGAGGTACTGCCCGACCCGGCCTGACCGGTCGCGCCTTCAGCGCGACTCGACAAGCCCGCGCCCGCGCCCGCGCCCGGGTCAGTGCGCCGGGTGGAGCACGCTGTTCACGAGCACCGAGAGGGAGTCGTCCTCTGTCATGTGCTCCAGCGCTTCGACCCCGAGGATCACGTTCAGCAGCATCCCTCGGGCGACGAAGTCGCGCGCGTCCTCGACGGAGCCGCCGGTGCGCTCCCGAAACAGCTCGAACGCCCGGACCATGACCTCCCGGGCGCGAGCTCCGATGGCCGGGTCCGAGCCCGCCGCGTAGCCGTGCAGGAGCACGCGCAGCTGGTCGGGGTTCGAGATCAGCTCCAGGTACGCGTCAACCATGAGGTGCTTGGCGTCGGCACTCGCCGGTACAGCCTCGAACCGCTCGACGATCAAACCCGACACCCGGTCGAAGACAGCCTGGAAGAGCCGCTCCTTGGTACCGAACAGCCGCACCACATACGGCTGCGAAACACCTGCGGCGCGCGCCACCTGGTCGGTCGTCGTCCCTGCGTAGCCGCCCCTGGCGAATTCCGGAGTGGCCGCGTCGAGGATCTGCTCGCGCCGCTCCACACCTGACATCCGGCGGACCGACACTGCCCCGGAGCTCTTCTCGTCGCTCATGGTTGACATGTTATCAGTCGATGCCTACCTTGTTAGTAATCATCCGATGCTTACACCTGGAGACATCGTGTACATCACCGCTCCACCGTCCGACCAGATGACGCCAGGGCTCACGCCCGGCCGGGGCAGCGGCCCCCGCCGCCTCCGGCCCATGTGGCTCGTCCTCGTGGCCGTCTCTCTCCCGATGTTCATGGCGACCCTCGACAACCTCGTCATGACCAGCGCACTGCCCGTGATCGACGTCGACCTGCAGCCGAGCGTCGAGCAGCTGCAGTGGTTCATGAACGCCTACACGCTCGCGTTCGCCGCCCTCATGCTCCCGGCGGCCTCGCTGGGCGACCGGTTCGGCCGGCGCCGTGTGTTCGTGGCGGGGATCGTCCTGTTCGCGCTCGCCTCGACCGCGTGCGCGCTGGCCACGAGCCCCGAGACGCTGATCGCCGCTCGGGCCGTACAGGGCGTGGGCAGCGCGGCCATCACCCCGCTGTCGCTGACGCTCCTGGCGGCAGCAGTCCCGCCCGCCAAGCGCGCGCTCGCGATCGGCGTCTGGGGCGGCGTGTCGGGCCTCGGGATCGCACTCGGGCCGCTGGTAGGCGGCGCCGTCGTCGAGGGGCTGAACTGGCAGGCGATCTTCTGGCTGAACGCCCCTGTCGCCATCATCGCCGTGCCGATCGCCCTGCTGACGCTGGGCGAGTCGTTCGGCCGACCCCACCGGATCGACCTGCTCGGGCTCGCTCTCGCCACAGGCGGTGTGGTGCTCGGGGTCTGGGGCGTCGTCGATGCGGACGACGCCGGCTGGACCTCTGCTCGCACCATCGCCATGCTCACCGCCTCGGTGGCACTCCTCGCCGCCTTCGTGTTCTCCCAGACGCGTGTGCGCAGCCCGCTGATGCCGCTCCGCCTGTTCCGCTCCCCCGCCTTCAGCGCCGCCAACGCCGCAGGCGTCACCTTCTCCATGGGCATGTTCGGCGCGGTCTTCCTACTGACCCAGTACCTGCAGGTCAGTCTGGGGTACTCGCCGCTAGAGGCAGGCGTGCGGACCCTGCCGTGGACCGCCGCGCCCATGATCATCGCCCCGATCGCCGGCGCTCTCACGCACCGAGTCGGCAGCCGGGCGCTCATGACCACCGGCACTGGCCTGCTGGCCGTCTCCCTGACCTGGATCGCGATCGTCATCAATGCCGACGCCAGCGCCTACGCCTCGATCATCCCCGCACTCGCGCTCGCGGGGATCGGCACGGGCCTCTCGTTCTCGCCGCTGTCCACCGCCGTGCTGCACGGCCTCGCCGAGGACGACCACGGCATCGCGAGCAGCGTCTCCTCGACCCTGCGCGAGGTAGGTGTGGCGCTCGGCATCGCCGTCCTCACCGCCACCTTCCTCGCCTCCAACGGCGCGTTCACGCCCGCTGCCTATGCAACCGGCCTGGTCCCGGCGCTCGCAGTGGGCGCGGGCCTGTCCGGCGTCGCCACGCTCGCGGCGCTCGCCATCCCCGGCCGGGTCGGACGCGCCGAACCCGTGTCCTCGACCGACTGACCACTGGCGCGTCAGATCGCCGGCGCGAGCACCAGCACGGGCCTGGCGAGGTTCTCGCCGCGGCGCCGCGTGTCCTCCAGCAGGGCCACCAGGGTGCCCGACGGCGACAGAGCCGCCACCACGTCGGAGCGCCCCGAGGGCTCCACCCACTGGCCGTAGCCGAGCGCGCGCACCTCGACCTCGTCGAGCTCGCGGACCGGGAAGGTGCCGCGCGCGGCTTCGGCCAGCGGGAGCGTGGCGAGCGTGCCGTCGGCGTCGGCCTGGGCCTCCAGCTCCTCCAGCGTGCGGGCGCCGGCCAGGTCGTAGCCACCCACCCGGGTCCGGCGCAGCATCGTCAGGTGCCCGCCGGTGCCGAGCGCGGCGCCGAGGTCACGCGCCAGGGCGCGCACATAGGTCCCGGAGGAGACCGTCACGCGCACGTCGACGTCAATCGCGGGCACGTCCCGGGTGGGACCGTTCCCCGGTTCCGCGGCACTGGGTGCCACGCCGGGCTGCACGGCGGGATCCTGGTCGGCGGGATCGTCGACGTAGGCGCCGACCAGGTCGCCGTCGGGCACCACTGCCGTCACCGCGCGGACGTCCAGCACCTCGAACCGGGACACCGTGACTGGTCGCGCCTTCAGCGCGACCTCTTCCCCCGCCCGGACGCGCGCGTAGGCGCGCTTGCCGTCCACCTTGATGGCGGACACAGAAGTGGGCACCTGCATGATCTTGCCCGTGAGGTCAGCTATCGCGGCGTCCAGCACGGCCCGGCCGACCCGGCCGACGGCGTCCGGGTCGGCCACCGCGGCGACCGCGCCCTCGGCGTCGTCCGTGGTCGTGGCCACGCCGAGCCGGATCGTGGCGTCGTAGTCCTTGTCCGCGCCCACCACGTACGTGAGCAGGCGCGTCGCCTTGCCGATCCCGAGCACGAGCACACCGGTCGCCATCGGGTCCAGCGTCCCGGCGTGGCCGACCTTGCGGGTCCCGGCCAGGCGTCGCATCCGCCCGACGACGTCGTGGCTGGTCCAGCCGTGCGGCTTGTCGACCACGACGAACCCGTCGGCCGCCGTCGGACGGCGCGCCGGAGCCTGCGAGGTGGGAGAAATCATGGGTATCAGTATCCCGCGTGTCGGTCGCGACGCGCGGCGTCGAGGTCCGCCTTGGTCAGGACGGCGCGCACCTCGAGGCCGACGTCGGCCAGGGGCGCGCTGCCGATGGGGCTGCGATCGATCACGCAGACGACCGTGTCGACCAGTGCACCGGCGGCCCGCAGAGCCAGGGTGGCGTCCCGGACAGCACCGCCGGTGGTGATGACGTCCTCGATCAGCACGACCCGCCGCCCTGCGACCGGCGGCCCCTCCGCGAGCTTCGCGGTGCCGTACTCCTTCGCCTGCTTGCGCACGAACAGCGCGCCTGTGCCGGTCAGACCGCTCAGCACGGTCACGATCGGCACGCCGCCGAGCTCGAGCCCGCCGAGCAGGTCGGCGCCCTCGGGAATCAGCGGCACCATCTGGTGGGCGACCCGGCCCAGCAGCGCGGGATCAGTCTCGAACAGGTACTTGTCGAAGTACTCCGACGCCGCCTGCCCCGACCGGAGCGTGAACGAACCGGTCAGGCGGCAGGCGGCGTCGATGTCACGCGCGAGCGTGGGGTCGGGGGTCACTCGACCTCGGCGTCGTCCTCGCGCGGCTTCTTGTACGGGTCCTCGTCGCCCGCGTACCGAGCTCCGGCACGCAGCGCCTCGAGCTCGGCGTCCCGCTTGCGGGCCTCGATCAGCGCGGCGTCGAGGTTTGCCGCCGTGTCGGGGACGGAGTCGAGGTGGAACTCGAGCGTGGGCGTCAGGCGGATACCCGTCTGCTTGCCCACCTCCGAGCGGATCAGGCCCGTGGCGCTCTTGAGCGCCGCGGCGGTGTCCGCCCGCTCATCGTCCGAGCCGTAGACCGTGTAGAACACCGAGGCGTTCTGCAGGTCACCGGTCACCCGGACGTCCGTTACCGTCATGAAACCGAGCCGCGGATCCTTGATCCGCGTGTCGATCATCTGCGCGACGATCACCTTGATGCGGTCGGCGAGCTTACGTGCCCGCGGATTGTCGACCATGAATTAGTCCTTTCAGCGTGAGTGCGGGACATCCGCCCGGTCCGGACGAGCCGGCCGGGCGGATGCCCCGCACTCAATGAGCCATCAGCGTCAGTCGCGCGGCTTCTCGCGCATCTCGAACGTCTCGATGGTGTCGCCCTCGGTGACGTCGTTGAACGACCCGAGACCGATACCGCACTCGAAGCCCTCGCGGACCTCGGTGACGTCGTCCTTCTCGCGACGCAGCGACTCGATCGTGAGGTTGTCGCCCACCACCGTGCCGTTGCGGAGCACACGCGCCTTCGAGTTGCGGCGAATGCTGCCCGAACGGACCACCGAACCGGCGATGTTGCCGAACTTCGAGGAACGGAAGACCTGGCGGATCTCCGCGGTCCCGAGCTGGACCTCCTCGTACTCCGGCTTGAGCATGCCCTTGAGGGCCGCCTCGACGTCCTCGATCGCCTGGTAGATGACCGAGTAGAACTTGACGTCGACGCCTTCGCGCTCCGCCAGCTCCTCGACGCGCTCGCCGTACTTCACGTTGAAGCCGATGATCACGGCGCTGTCGACCGTGGCCAGGTTGACGTCGTTCTGCGTGATCGCACCCACACCACGGTGGATGACGCGCAGCTCGACCTCCTCGCCCACATCGATCTTGAGCAGCGCGTCCTCCAGTGCCTCGACGGCACCGGACACGTCACCCTTGAGGATGAGGTTGAGGCTCTCGACCTTGCCCTTCTTGAGCTCGGAGTCGAAGTCCTCGAGGCTGATCCGCTTGCGACGCTTGGCCAGCGTCGCTGCGCGCTCCGCCGCCTGACGCTTCTCGGCGATCTGTCGGGCGGTGCGGTCGTCCGGCGCCACGAGGAACGTGTCACCGGCGCCCGGGACGCTCGTCAGACCCAGCACCTGGACCGGGCGAGCCGGCAGCGCCGCCTCGACCGAGTTGCCGTGCTCGTCGAACATCGCACGGACGCGGCCGTAGGCCGTGCCCGCGACGATCGCGTCGCCGACGTGCAGCGTGCCGGACTGGACCAGCACCGTCGCCACCGGACCGCGACCCTTGTCGAGGTTCGCCTCGATCGCGACACCGCGCGCGTCCTTCGACGGGTTGGCGCGCAGGTCCAGGGCCGCGTCAGCGGTCAGCAGGACGGCCTCGATCAGGCTGTCGATACCGATGCCCGGCTTCGCCGCGACGTCGACGAACATCGTGTCGCCGCCGTACTCCTCGGCCACCAGGTTGTACTCGGTGAGCTGCTGACGCACCTTCGCCGGGTTCGCACCCTCGACGTCGATCTTGTTGACCGCCACCACGATCGGCACACCTGCTGCCTGCGCGTGGTTCACGGCCTCGACCGTCTGCGGCATCACGCCGTCGTCGGCCGCGACCACGAGGATCGCGATGTCCGTGACCTGCGCACCACGGGCACGCATGGCGGTGAACGCCTCGTGGCCCGGGGTGTCGATGAACGTGATGGCACGCTCGGTGCCCTCGTGCTCGTGCGTGATCTGGTACGCACCGATGTGCTGCGTGATCCCGCCGTGCTCGCCCGCCACCACGTCCGACTTGCGGATCGCGTCCAGCAGCTTCGTCTTACCGTGGTCGACGTGACCCATGACGGTCACGACCGGCGGACGGATGGCGAGGTCGTCGTCGGACTCGTCGGCCTCCTCGGCCTCCAGGTCGATGTCGAACGACCCGAGCAGCTCGCGGTCCTCCTCCTCGGCCGAGACCATCTCGATCTGGTAGCCGAGCTCGGTGGCCAGCGTGCCGAACGTGTCCTCGTCGAGCGACTGCGTGGCCGTGGCCATCTCGCCCAGGTGGAACAGGACGGTCACGAGCGCCGCGGGGTTGGCGTCGATCTTGTCGGCGAAGTCGTTCAGCGACGCACCGTGGCGCAGCCGGACGACGGTGCTGCCGTTGCCGCGAGGGACCTGCACGCCACCGAGCGACGGGGCCTGCATGGCCTCGAACTCCTGGCGCTTCGCCCGCCTCGACTTACGCCCGCGGACCGGCTTGCCGCCGGCGCGCCCGAAGGCACCCTGCGTCGCACCACGACCGCCGGCACCGCGACGCGGGCCGCCGAAGCCGCCACCGCCGCCGCCACCACCGGGACGGCCCGGAGCGCCTGCACCGGCGCCGCCGGCGCCGCCAGGACCGGGACGGCCACCGCCGCCGCCACCGGGCCGGCCACGACCGCCACCCGGAGCCGGGCGGTCGCCCGGACGCGGCATGGAGGTCTTGCCCGGCATCATGCCGGGGTTCGGGCGCGGGCCACCGCCACCGCTACCACCGGGACGGGGCGCGGAGGGACGCGGGCCACCCGGGCGAGGACCGCCCGAGCGCTCGCCGCTGGGGGCATCGCTGCGCTCGGGGCGCTGCCCCGGACGCGGCATGCCCTGGCTGGTCGCGAACGGGTTGTTGCCCGGACGCGGGTTGCCACCGGCGGGACGGTCGCTGCCGCCGGGCGCCGGGCGACCACCACGGCCGCCACCGGGACGGGGCATGCCCTGGCTGGTCGCGAACGGGTTGTTGCCCGGACGCGGGTTACCGCCGCCGGGACGGCCACCACGGCCGCCGTCGCGCCCCGGACGTGCGCCCGAGGGCGCAGCGGCCGGCTTCGGCGCACCGGGCTTGGGAGCAGCAGCGGCCGGCTTCGGCGCACCGGGCTTGGGAGCCGCGGCAGGCGTGGCCGACGCCGCAGGCGCCAGCGGGGTCTCCTGGGGTGCCGGAGCCGGGGCCGGGGCGGGTGCCTCCGGCGCAGGGCTCGGCGCCGGGGCAGGCGCCGGTGCGGGCGCGGCCTCTGTCTTGGGTGCCGGAGCGGGAGCCGGGGTCGGTGCGGGAGCCGGCTCGGCCGGCTTCCGGACCGCGGGCTTCGCAGCCGGCTTCGGCGCGCTGTTCGCGGGGGACTTCGTCGCTGCGTCCTTGTCGGACGGGCCGGCAGGGCCACCGGCGGGGAACTTGTCGCGCATGCGCCGCACGACGGGCGGCTCGAGCGTCGACGACGCCGAGCGAACGTACTCGCCTGCCGACTTCAGCTCGCCAAGCAGGGTCTTGCTTTCCACTCCGAGCTCTTTCGCAAGCTCGTAGACGCGGACCTTAGCCACAACTCTCCTGTCTCGGTCCGTCCCGGGACAGGGAGGACCACCGTTAGTACTGAGTACTCATCGCTGGGGACTCATCGGGTGCCCATCGGCTTCTGACCCGCTTCCTTGTCGACGAATCGCATAGTTCGGCCGGACGCACGGTTGCGCCCGGTCGGGACGGTCTTGCGGCCGATGCACTCACTGGCCGAGGTGTGCTCGTACCTCGCTGAGATCGAGGGGCCCGTCGGCGCGCAGTGCGCGTGGAACGGCCCTGCGACGCTCAGCGAGCTCCAGGCACCGCGGATCCGGGTGAACCCAGGCACCGCGACCCGGCAGGCAGGCACGGACATCGACGACGATGCGCTGTGGCTGGGCCACGTCGTCATCATCCACCGAGGAGTCCAGCACCAGACGCAGGAGTGCAGACCGCTGGTCGCGCCCCCGGCATCCGACGCACGTGCGCACCGGACCCATGACGGGTTGGCCCGAATCAGGTGCGAGGCAGGTCGAAAGACGGGCACGTGGCCCAGACTCGGACAGTCTACCGCGCCGGCCCACCGGGCGTTACCGGCCGCCCTGCGCGTCGGCGGCGGCGCCACCTGCGTCGGCATCCGCTGCCTCGTCCGAGCGGATGTCGATGCGCCAACCCGTCAGCTTCGCGGCGAGACGGGCGTTCTGCCCCTCCTTTCCGATCGCGAGGGACAGCTGGTAGTCGGGCACGACGGCCCGCGCGGCCCGCGCATCGGCGTCGACCACTGTGACTGACGACACACGCGCCGGCGACAGTGCGCTCGCCACGAATGCGGCCGGGTCGTCGCTGTGGTCGACGATGTCGATCTTCTCGCCGTGCAGCTCGGCCATCACCGCACGCACGCGGGCGCCCATCGGGCCGATGCACGCACCCTTGGCGTTCAGCCCGGACACCCGGGACCGTACGGCCATCTTGGTGCGGTGCCCCGCCTCGCGGGCGATGGCGGTGATCTCCACCGAGCCGTCCGCGATCTCCGGGACCTCGAGCTCGAAGAGCTTCCGCACCAGGTTGGGGTGCGTACGGCTCAACGTGATCTGGGGGCCCTTCATGCCGCGGCTGACCTCGACGACGTAGGCGCGCAGCCGCTCGCCGTGCACGTACTCCTCGGTGGGCACCTGCTCGTGCGGCGGCAGCACCGCCTCGGTGCCGCCCACGTCCACCAGCACGACGCGCGGGTCGCGGCCCTGCTGGATGACGCCGGCCAGGACCTCGCCCTCCTTGCCGCGGAAGGTGCCGAGGACCTGGTCGTCCTCGGCGTCGCGCAGCCGCTGCACGATCACCTGGCGGGCCGTCGCGGTCGCGATGCGGCCGAAGTCCTGCGGCGTGTGGTCGAACTCGGGCCCGAACTCAACCGCGGGGCGCGCCTCCGGGTCCTCGGGGTCCTCAGCCCCGGGCAGCTCCTCGCGCGCCCACACCGTGACGTGGCCCGACGAGCGGTCCACCTCGACACGCGCCCGGTTGTAGGCGTCGGGAGTGCGGTGGTAGGCCGAGAGCAGCGCCTGCTCGATGGCCGCGACGAGGACGTCCAGGCTGAGGTCCCTCTCGCGCTCCAGCATCCGGAGCGTGGTCATGTCGATGTCCATGTCAGCCTTCCTCGTTGCGGCCGGGGTGACCCTCGGTCGTGTTGTCCGTACCGGCACCGTCCGAGTACTCGGAGGTGTCTTCACCTGCACTCTCGCCCAGTTCCGGAGCCTCGGCATCCTGGGCGTCGTCGAGCCGTTTGAGCTCGACCTCGACCTTGCCCCGGACGACGTCGCCCAGCGGGATCCGCCGGTCGTCGTCGAGCACCAGGACGTTTCCGTCGGCGTCGGCGAGCACGTCGGTCAGCCGGCCCTCGACGCGGCCGCCGTCGGTCAGCTTGAGCGTCACCAGGCGGGTCCGGGCGCGCTTGAAGTGCCGCAGCTCGGTCAACGGTCGGGACGTGCCCGGCGTGGAGACCTCGAGCGTGTACGCGCCGCGTACGACGTCGTCCGTGTCCAGCGCCGCGGAGATGACGCGCGACGCGTCGCCGAGGGCGTCGGAGTCCAGGCTGCCCACGACGTCGTCCGGCAGGTCGACGGTGACCCGGACCACCGACTTGCTCCCCGCCCGGGTGGCGCTCACCTCCTCGAGGTGGAGCCCAGCGGCCTCGACCACCGGTCCCACCACCTCGCGGACCGCATCCGCCTGCTGTGTCATCGACTGCCTCCCGTCGGCTCCCCCACGTGCGGGGGCACGGTTCGAGCCGGAACGGTTCGACCGATGTGCTGTTGTTGTCTGCGTCAAGCCTAACGAAGCGCCAGACCTCGGCACTTCGCGAAGAACGTGATGTCCGTGACCTGACCGCAATCGGTCGGGGCACGAATCGGGTTCTGGAACATGGCATCATCGGCCACGATGAACCCCTTTGGCCGCACGGCCCGCACCCGACGCCGGTCAGGCCTGACCGCGCTGGCTCTGACCTGCGCGATCATTCTCTCAGGTTGCGGGTTGCGGCTCGAGACACTGCCGCCGACCGAGCCGGTGCCGGACGCGGCCGAGGTGGTACGGCGCACCGCCGTCGCCGACGCGCTGCTCGTGGCCGACCAGGCCACTGCCGCGGCTGCGGTCGACGGGATCCAGGCCGACATCGAGGCCGAGCTCACCGTCATCGCCGAGGTCGCGACCGAGCAGGCGGATCAGCTCGGCGGCGAGTACGACTCCGGCCTGGGCGACATCCTGTCCGAACAGTCCGGCGCGTCCCCCTCGGCGAGCACCCCGGAGCAGACGCCCCGGGCCGTCGTCACGTCGCTGCGCGACGCCGCCACCCGCACCCGGGCCGCCGCCGACCAGGCGCATCTCGGGTCGCTGGGCCGGCTGCTCGCCTCGATCTCCACGTCGCAGACGCAGTACGCGAGAAGCCTCGCGCAGCTCACCGGCGCAGAAGGCCCCGCGCTCCCCTCCACCCAGATCCCCGAGCCCGCTGAGCCCGGCGCCGAGCCGAGCGAAGCCGACGAGACCTCGGCGACCCCGGCGTCGGCCGGAACCGAGACCGCCGTCGTCCCCACCGGGCTGTCGGCCGAGGACCTGAGTGCCCTGATCCTGGCCGAGGACTCTGCCGGCTACGCGCTCGAGGTGCGCGCGGCGCAGGCCGACGGCACGGTCCGCACCCGGGCGTACGAGCGCGCGCAGGTGCACCGCGCACGGGCCCAGTCCTGGGCGCTCGTGGCCGGGATCGACAACACCGACCAGGACCCGCGTCGCGTCGCCTACTCGGTGCCCGGGTCGGACACGACCACGACCGACCTCGCCCGCGACCTCGAGCTCGACCTGGCGCAGAACTACGCCACGCTGGTCGGCATCGCCGAACCGGGCACCCGCGCCATCCTCGTCGCGCTCCTGACCGAGACCACACTGGCGGGCGCCCAGTGGGGCGCCCCGGCAGTCCCCTTCCCGGGCCTGCCGGAGCGCGCCTGACCTTCTTGGTTGTGGGCGGGATCGTTGCGCCTAGAACGGGCGCGTAGTCACAACGATCACGCCCACAACCAGGTCCGGGTCACGCGAGCAGGGTCGCGACCCGCTCCGCCACCGCGTCCACGACGTCGGCCACGGGGAACTGCTCCGCCTCGCCGGCCCGCGGACGGACCTCGACCACGCCGTCGGCCAGGCCCTTGCCCACGATGACGACGAGCGGGGCGCCGAGCAGCTCGGCGTCCTTGAACTTCACGCCCGGCGAGACCTTGGTCGGCCGGTCGTCGTAGAGCACCTCGACGCCGCGGGCCGCGAGGTCCGTGGCGATGGACTCGGCGGCCTCGTACACCTCGGTGCCCTTGCCGGTCGCGACCAGGTGCACGTGCACCGGAGCCACGTGCGCGGGCCAGGCCAGGCCGCGCTCGTCGTGGTTGGCCTCCGCGAGCGCCGCGAGCGCGCGCGTGACGCCGACGCCGTAGGAGCCCATCGTGACAACTGCCTGCTTGCCGTTCTCGTCGAGCACGACGAGGCCCAGGGCCTCGGCGTACTTGCGGCCGAGCTGGAAGATGTGGCCCATCTCGATGCCGCGGGCGAGCTCCAGCGGGCCGGAGCCGTCAGGCGCCGGGTCGCCGGCCCGCACCTCGGCGGCCTCGATGGTGCCGTCGGCGGTGAAGTCGCGGCCGGCGACGAGGTCGAACACGTGCTTGCCGGGCTCGTTGGCGCCGGTGATCCACCGGGTGCCGGGCACCACGCGGGGGTCGAGGAGGAAGCGGATCGCGGGGACCTTCTCGCCGTCGGCCCCCTCGATCTGCTCGCCCTGGGGGCCGAGGGCCTGCGGACCGATGTAGCCCTTGACCAGCTGCGGAGCCTTCTTGAAGTCCTCTTCGGTGGCAGGCTCCGGCTCGACGGGCGTCAGCGCGGCCTCGATGCGCTTGAGGTCGACCTCGCGGTCGCCGGGCAGGCCGACCACGACAAGCTCGCGGGTCCCGTCGGGCTGCACCAGGGCGAGCACCACGTTCTTCAGCGTGTCGGCGGCGGTCCAGGGCCGGTCGGGGCGCGGGAACTTCTCGTTCGCGACCGCGACGAGGGTGGCTATGGTCGGGGTGTCGGGGGTGTCCTCGACGTGTGACGCGGGGGCGTCATCGTACGGGATCGCCTCGGGGACGGGCGTGACCACGGCCTCCACGTTGGCGGCGTAGCCGCCGGGCGAGCGCACGAAGGTGTCCTCGCCGATCGGCGAGGGCGAGAGGAACTCCTCGGAGCGGGAGCCGCCCATGGCGCCCGACATGGCGGACACGATCACGTAGTTCAGGCCGAGGCGCGTGAAGATCTTCTCGTACGCCTCGCGGTGCTTCTGGTAGTTGACGTCCAGGCCCTCGTCCTTGACGTCGAAGGAGTAGGAGTCCTTCATGATGAACTCGCGCCCGCGGATCAGGCCCGCGCGGGGGCGCGCCTCGTCGCGGTACTTGGTCTGGATCTGGAAGAGGATGACCGGCAGGTCCTTGTACGACGAGTACAGGTCCTTGACCAGGAGCGCGAACATCTCCTCGTGTGTGGGCGCCAGGAGGTAGTCGGCGTCCTTGCGGTCCTTGAGCCGGAACAGGCCGGCGCCGTACTCTTCCCAGCGGCCGGTGGCCTCGTAGGGCTCCCGCGGCAGCAGCGCCGGGAAGTGCACCTCCTGGCCGCCGATCGCGACCATCTCCTCGCGGACGATCGCCTCGATCTTGGCCAGCACCCGCAGGCCGAGCGGCAGCCACGAGTAGATGCCCGGGGCGGCCCGGCGGATGTACCCGGCCCGCACGAGGAGCTTGTGGCTGGCGACCTCGGCCTCGGCCGGGTCCTCGCGCAGGGTACGGACGAAGAGGGACGACATGCGCAGAACGTCGCCCTGGATGAGGCGTGCGGAAGACATGGGGCACAGCCTATCCGCGAGGGCGGCTGCGGCTCGCCCAGAATTAGCGATGTCGGGACGGCCCGGCGAGGTCGGCAGTCTCCTGCGACGTCGGCAGTTGGCACCGAGGTCGGTCCAGGCCTGAGCCGACCTCAGTGCCAACTGCCGAGTTCGTGGGGCACACTCACGACCTGGCGAGGGCGCCGCCGGGGGGCACCGAGCCGGGGAGGTCTTGCCGAGGATCGGGAAGTCTCGGAGGATTGGCGCATGCCGGAGCTGCCCGAGGTCGCCGCGCTCGCCGACTTCCTGCGCGCGCGGACCGCGGGGCGCACGGTCAGTGCGGTGGAGGTCGGTTCGATCGCAGCGCTCAAGACCTTCGACCCGCCGCCCGACGCGCTCGCCGGGGGCGAGGTGACAGACGTCGCCAGGCACGGCAAGTGGCTGGACCTCGTGGTCTCCCCCGCGTCCGGTGGCGCTGCGCCAGGCACCACGGTGCCCGACGGCGCCCCGCTCCACCTGGTCTTCCATCTCTCCCGAGGTGGATGGGTGCGCTGGTCGGACGCGCTGTCCACCAAGCCGGTCCGGCCGTCCCTCGGCGGCTCCAGCCGGGGCGCGATCCTCGCCCTGCGCGTGCGGCTCGACGACGGCTCCGGGTTCGACCTGACCGAGGCCGGCACCCGCAAGCGGCTCGCGGTGCACGTCGTCCGCGACCCCGCAGAGATCGCGATGATCGCCTCCCTCGGCGTGGAGCCGCTCGCCCCCGAGTTCACCACCGAGGTACTGGCCGGCCTGCTGTCCGCGAAGAACCAGCAGGTCAAGGGCCTGCTGCGGGACCAGCACGCCATCGCGGGCATCGGCAACGCCTACAGCGACGAGATCCTCCTCGTGGGCCGGTTCAGCCCGTACAAGCTGACCGGGTCGTTCACCCCCGAGGAGACTGCCCGGCTGCACACCGCGATCGGCGACGTGCTCACGGAGGCGATCGCGGCGGCGTCGGGCAAGCCGGCCAAGGAGCTCAAGGACGCCAAACGAGCCGGGATGCGCGTGCACGGCCGTGCGGGCCTGCCGTGCCCGGGGTGGAACGGAGTCCCGTGCGGTGACGTCGTGCACGAGGTGTCCTTCGCCGACCGGTCCATGCAGTACTGCCCCACGTGCCAGACGGGCGG
This sequence comes from uncultured Actinomycetota bacterium, assembly GCA_963850545.1. Taxonomy (GTDB): domain Bacteria; phylum Actinomycetota; class Actinomycetes; order Actinomycetales; family Cellulomonadaceae; genus Promicromonospora. Next base: position 2,073,247 of record CAWKLP010000001.1, read on the forward strand.
CAAGCCGCTGGCGGATCGCAGGATGTCGAGGCTGCTGAGGTGAGCAGCGTCCTCTTCTGGCGACGGACCGACGTCGAGGGCCTCGAACGCCTGGAGCTGACGATCGGGCCCGACGGGGTGACGGCGTCCGGGACCGTCGTCTGCCTCGAGGACGGCGGGTTCCGGCTCGACCACACGTGGACGCTCGACGCCGACTGGCGCGCCCTCGTCGTCGAGGTCGAGGTGCGCGCGCCGCACACCCAGGGCGCGCTGCGCCTGGAGCGCGCCGGAAGCGGCTGGCTGGTCGACGGCTTGCCGCGACCTGACCTGGACGGGGCCGAGGAACCCGACCTGTCGGTCACGCCCTTCTGCAACACCTTCCCGATCCGCCGCGTGCGCGCCGGGGCGAGCCTGACCCTGGACACCGCGTTCATCGACGGGTCGGCGCTCACGGTGGCGCGGTCCAGGCAGCGCTACGACCCCCTCGGTCCAGGCCGGGTGCGCTACGTCGACCTGGGGCTGTCCCAGGGGCTCGAGGCGGACCTGACCGTCGACGAGACGGGGCTGGTGGTCAGCTACGAGCACCTGTTCGAGCGGGTGGATCCGCACTCAATGGCCCCTCGCCCGAGCGCGCGGTAACATAGCATCGACGCTATGTTACCTAGATGACATGGCGATCGAGTTCTCCGACGAAGTGGCGGCTGGTACGAGGGATTGACCGTGAGAGGTATGGCTCAGGTGGACCGAGTCGTCGGCATGCTTTCGCAGCGCGGAAATCTACTGCGCATGCCGCAGTCGCGAGCGCTCGGTGACGGGCTCTTCGAACTTCGGTTCACCTGCGAAGACGTGGCCCAGAGAATCACATATACCTTCGAACCAGATCGAAAGGTCTTCACGTTGACGACCTTCCGCAAACAACGTCAGAACGAGCAGCGCGAGATCGACCGCGCGAGACGAGATCTCCGCGAACGACGAGACAGACTGCCGGACCCGAGGACCAAGGGGTGAGCACGATGGCGAACCGCACGTGGAACGAGCTCCGGACCGATCGCATGGCCCAGCTGACTCCGGCCGAGAAGAGTGCCTACCGCAAGGCGTACGACGAGACGGCCCTCGCTCACGACCTGGCAACGCTCGTCTATGACGCGCGGATAGCGGCAGGCGTCACCCAGGCCGAGCTCGCTCGGCGCATGGGCACCCACCAGAGCGTGATCGCTCGCCTCGAGAACGGTGGCGGCGTACCCTCCATCCCGACGCTCGACAGGCTGGCACGCGCGCTCGGAATGCATCTCCAGATCGCCGTCAGCGGTGGGGAGCAGGGTCCGGAGATCATCGCCGGCTGATCTGCCAGCAGGGTCAGAAAAGCACGGTGGCGAACGTGCCGACCTGCTCGAAACCCACCCGCCGGTATGCGGCCACGGCCCGCTCGTTGTAGGCGTTCACGTACAGGGACACCACGGGCGCGATCGACGCGCGCGTCGCGGTGACGACCGCCGCCATGCCCGACTCCGACCAGCCCCGGCCGCGGAACGCGGGCTCCACCCAGACGCCCTGCACCTGGGCGACGCCGCCCGCCACGGCGCCGAGCTCGGCCTTGAACGCGATGGCGGGCTCCCCGCCGACGTCGGGCACGAGGCGGATGAACGAGCGCCCTTCCGTGATGAGCGACCGCACGCGCTCCGCGTAGGCGGAGCCGCCCGAGGCGACCGGCGAGTAGCCGACCTCCTCGGTGAACATGCGCACGCAGGCCGGGAGCACGATGTCCAGCTCGTCGGGTACCGAGCGGCGAACGGTGGGCTCGGGCGGCAGCGAGGGCTCCGTCCCGATGGCCATGGACGGCTGGTCGGCGCGCACCTCGCGGGCCGGGGGCCAGTGCGGCGACAGCCGCTCCCAGAGCGCCAGCGCCGCCCACTGCTCCCCCACGATCGACGACGACCGCCGCCCGTGCACACGCGCAACGGTCGCGAAGGCGGTGATCGCCTCGGCGCGCCGGTCCGGATCGGCGATCGGGATCACGGGCACCAGGTTGGCGCCGGCCCAGCACACCGCCTCGAGCGGCCCGACGGCGGGAAAGCCCCAGGCCTGGCCCGACGCGGCACCGAAGCCGGAGCGCGCCGCGATCTCCAGACGCGCGGTGGCGAGCACGGACGAGACGGGGTCGACGGCGCAGACGGCGAGCGCCTGGACCAGGTCCGTGCGGGTCAGCGCCCGGGCGACACCCTCGCGATTACGGCGGGCCAGGATGTCCCGTTCGCCCGGTTCTAGCGGCCCGTCGGGGCGCGCTCCGGTGGGAACCGGGGTGCGCCAGCGGGCCATGCCTTGCTCCGTTCGAGTCAGCCGACCGAAACGACCGGCGAACCGGCCTGTGCTTCATTCTCCGGCGTGGGCATCTCATCCGCGATCCGCATCGCCTCTTCGATGAGCGTCTCGACGATCATCGACTCGGGAACGGTCTTGATGACCTCGCCGCGCACGAAGATCTGGCCCTTGCCGTTGCCGGAGGCCACACCGAGGTCGGCCTCGCGGGCCTCACCCGGGCCGTTCACGACGCAGCCCATGACGGCGACACGCAGCGGGACGGTCATGCCCTCCAGGCCGGCGGTGACCTTCTCGGCGAGCGTGTAGACGTCCACCTGGGCGCGGCCGCAGGACGGGCAGGACACGATCTCGAGCTTGCGGGGGCGCAGGTTGAGGGCCTGCAGGATCTGGTTGCCGACCTTGACCTCCTCCACCGGCGGGGCCGAGAGGGAGACGCGGATCGTGTCGCCGATGCCCTTGCTCAGCAGCGAACCGAACGCGGTGGCCGACTTGATGGTGCCCTGGAACGCCGGGCCCGCCTCGGTGACGCCGAGGTGCAGGGGCCAGTCGCCGCGCTCGGAGAGCAGCTCGTAGGCGCGCACCATGATCACCGGGTCGTTGTGCTTCACCGAGATCTTGAAGTCGTGGAAGTCGTGCTCCTCGAAGAGGCTCGCCTCCCACACGGCGGACTCGACCAGGGCCTCGGGGGTGGCCTTGCCGTACTTGGCCAGCAGGCGCTTGTCGAGCGAGCCCGCATTGACGCCGATGCGGAGCGAGATCCCAGCGTCCTTCGCGGCCTGGGCGATCTGCTTGACCTGGTCGTCGAACTTGCGGATGTTGCCCGGGTTGACGCGGACGGCGGCGCAGCCGGCATCGATCGCCTGGAAGACGTACTTCGGCTGGAAGTGGATGTCCGCGATCACGGGGATCTGGGACTTCTTCGCGATGATCGGCAGCGCCTCGGCGTCGTCGGAGGTCGGGACGGCGACGCGGACGATGTCGCAGCCTGCCGTCGTGAGCTCCGCGATCTGCTGGAGGGTCGCGTTGATGTCCGTGGTGGGCGTGGTGGTCATGGACTGCACGCTCACGGGTGCGTCACCGCCGACCTCCACCTTGCCGACCTTGATCTTGCGGGTCTTGCGGCGGGGGGCGAGAACCGGCGGAGGTGCTGCGGGCATGCCGAGGCTGATTGCGCTCACGGGATCAGTATCCACGCTTCAGAAGGTGCGAAACGCACATCGTGTCTGGCGTCACGTGATCCGCACGGGATCCACCAGGTCCGCCACGATGAGGATGCCACCCACACCGAGCAGGATCATGAAGACCACATAGGCCACGGGCGTCATGCGTGCGACGTCGGCCGGGCCGGGCAGCACCGCCGCCCCGCGCATTCGGGCGACCGTGCGCTTGCCGCCCTCGTAGAGGGCGTTGACCAGGTGCCCGCCGTCGAGCGGCAGGAAGGGAATCAGGTTGAAGACGAACAGCGCGATGTTGAGGCTCGCGAGCAGGCTCAGGTAGATCATCACCCGGTCGAGGATCGCCTCGTCCAGGGCCATGATCTCGCCGCTGATCCGTGCCACGCCCACAACGGACTGCACGGAGTCCTGCGAGCGCTCCTCGGAGGTGAAGGCCTGGGTGGCGGCGTCGGCCACGCGGACCGGGAGCGTCGCCACCATGGTCGCCGTCTGCCAGGTCATGTTGCCGACCTCGGGCAGGACGCGCGACAGGGGCTGCTGCTCGCGCACCTGGAGCGGGGAGAAGCCGACAAACCCGCCCGGCTCGACGAGCGGCTCGCCATCGGCCCCGAGGACCGCCGCGCCCTGCTCGTCGACGACCGGGCGCTCGGTGGTGGCGGGGGTGACGTCCAGCGTCACACGCTCGCCGTCGCGCAGCACCACTATCTCGGACTCACGCCCGGCGGACTCGTTGATCAGGCCGACCAGCTGCTGCCAGCCGGTCACCTCGGTTCCGCCGAAGGAGACCACCTCGTCACCCGGCTCCAGCCCGGCCGCGGCGGCAGGCGCGGCCGGCTGCCCCTCGCAGTCGTCGCCCGTGGCGGTGGAGGTGACCGACGCGGGCACGCACTCCGACAGCTGGGCGACGGTGGTGGAGACCGCGGGCAGGCCGTAGCCGACCAGGATGACGCCCATGAGGAACGTGGCGATCACGAGGTTCATGAACGGCCCGCCGAACATGACGACGAGCTTCTTGGGCGTCGACAGGTTGTAGAACGCGCGGTGCTCCTCGCCGGGACGCACCTCCGCGACGGACGCGTCGCGCGCGTCCGCGACGAGCTCGCTCCAGAACCCCGTGCCACGCCGCGTACCCGCGGGGGCGGGCGGCATCATGCCCACGAGACGCACGAACCCGCCGAGCGGGATGGCCTTGATGCCGTACTCGGTCTCCCCCTTGGTCCGCGACCAGACGGTGGGGCCGAAGCCCACCATGTACTGGCTCACGCGCACGCCGAACTTCTTGGCGGGGATCATGTGCCCGAGCTCGTGCAGACCGACCGAGACAAGGACGCCCACCAGGAGGACGAGCACACCAACGATGTGCGGAACGATGCTCACGGAACCGAGACTACGGCACCTCTCCGACAGCCCGGAAGGCCGCGCGCGTCCTCCCCCGCGACGGGCACCCGACGTTCACTTCCTGCCGAATCATGATGATTCGTTGAAACATTGGTTACCGATCATTAACCTGTCGACATGTCGCTTTCGTCTGTCCCTAGGTTTCGGGAGCTGCACGCGCACGGCCCCGCGTCCCTCGTGGAAAGCCTCGCCTCGATGTTCCAGACCGAAGCGTGGCCCGGCGCGGACGGCGACTCCCGGGTGGCGCGGCAGCTGCGCGAGATCGGCGTGGACGTCAGCGCGATCTGGGCGGCCTCACGCTGGAACATGGGCGACGACGGCGAGGCGCCGAACCGCCGCCACCCCGTGCCCGGCGACCCGCGCGGCCCCGAGACCGCGGCCACGCTGACCGCCGTCGCCGCGCAGCCCCGCGCCGCTGCCCTGCTCGGCATCTACCTGTGGTCGCAGGCGAGCGACGCCCTGCAGTACACCTTCCGGCACGGCCGCATCATCGTCCCGCTGCGCGCCTTCGTCGAGACCTGGGAGACGTGCCGCGACAGCGCCCCGGACGACGTCTGCCGGGCCGAGGGCGACGCCGTCGCCGTGCTGCTGCGCACCCTCATCACCCAGATGCACACGTCCGCCGCCCGCAGCGCGGGCGACCTGGCACGGCTGGCCGACGCCGCCGGCCGGGCCGGCGAGCGGTGCGCCGAGCTGCTGCGGGCCGCCCGGGCGATCCCGGACCCGACCTCCCCGTTCCGCCGCATCCTGGTGCCACAGGCGGTGACCCGCATCCGGTACTTCCGCGCGCTGGCCGACGCCGCCCGGGCGGCCGACGACGCGATGGCGGGCAAGCCGTCGCGGCTCGGCCCCGCGCTCGACGGCCTGCGCGCCGCGGAGACCGACCGGCACCTCAACTACATCCTGGCCAGCGAGCTGCGCTCCTACCGGATGCACCTGGCGGAGCTGCACCGCAACCTCGACGCGACCTGGCTCACGCTCGACCGGCTCAGGACGGTCTACATCTACCCGTTCGGGCTGCGGGACGTCAGCCCGGCCACGGCGGTCGCGGCGATCCGGAGCCTCGCCGACCGCGACGAGCGGCCCGAGCTGCTCGGCGTCCAGGCCTTCGCGGTGCGCGGGCGCCTGAAGATGGACGACGTATGGGCCAGCGTCGACCGGGCCGCACGCCCGTACGGCGGCGTGTCGCTGTCGATGCCGAACGTGCGCCTCGAACAACCGGACGGGACGCTCATCGAGGAGCTGTCCTGCGACGTGCGGTTCACCGAGTTCGGCAACCACTACGTGCGGTTCCGGTACTCGGCGCGCGACCAGTCGCCGCAGCAGGTCCGCGACGCCCGGTTCCGCCTGTCCAACCTGCACGCCGACATCCGGGTGCGCTGGATCACGCCGGACGGCCCGCCCGTCGACGTCGACCCCGGTGGCGCGCTCCCGCCCGAGCGCCTGTTCGACCTCGCCGACCTGCTCGAACGAGCCACCGCCGACCTGGTCCGCAAGGGCACCGAGATCGCCCAGGGCCGCGCCCATGTGGTCACCACTGTCTACGAGGCGAGCAGGGGACGCGGCCCGGCCGCGCCGGCGGCGCAGCGCACGCCCGTCTCGATGGGGGACGAGCTGCTGGCCGCGTTCGGCTCGCAGGTGCTGCTGCAGCCGGTCTCCTACGGCACCGCGACGCTGTGCGACTGGACCCTGCGCCAGCGCAACCCGGTGCTGCTGGAGGGCGTCCGACACCTGGGCGACGTCGTGGCGGTGGCCACCAACTCCACCACCGTCGCCCTGGTCGGCACCGCGCACTTCAAGATCTCCCAGTACGGCTCGCTCGCCGAGTTCGTGGCCAGCCTCAACGGGCTGTTCAGCGCCTGGAACGCCACGCTCGCGGACCACCTGCGGATCGTCGCGGCCATGCTCGCCGACCACGACGTCAACAACGGTGCCGACCTCGCCGACCGCAAGGAGCGGCTCACCCGTGAGCAGCTGCGCCTGCACGAGTTCGCCTCCGAGGTCCGCACCACCCTGACCACCATCACGTCCCCCACGTTCCTCGCCTCCGCCCTGGAGTCCCGGATGCTGAACCAGCTGCTGCAGGCGTCGCACTTCGAGCAGCAGGCCGCCGTCGTCACCGAGCGGCTGCGGGAGCTGCTCCAGGAGCCCATCGCCGCCCGGCTGGCCGCCCTCGAACGCCTGCACGGCGACCGCGAGCGGGCGGAGGAGGCGAAGCGGGAGCGCGGGCGCCGTCGGCTGATGGACGGCACGCTGTCGGCCATCACCGTGTTCGCCGGCGTCTACGCCCTGATCGGCACCGTCCAGGTGGCCATGGACGCCGGGCTGCTCGACGGCGTCCAGGCGGTCGCGGCCACGGCCCTGGTCACCGTCGGCGCCCTGGTCACGGGCTGGACGGTGTTCAACTGGACCCGGCGCCGCTGACCCGTCAGGGACGGGCCGCCGCCCGACGGCGGAGTGCCGCCACCACCTGCGCCCCGATCACCACGACCAGCGCCGCCACGAACATCGCCGTGCCGATCACGTTGGCCTGCGCCGGGATGCCGCGCGCCGCCGAGACGTACACGAACTTCGGGAACGTGGTGAAGGAGCCGGAGTTGAAGTTGGTGATGATGAAGTCGTCGAAGCTCAGGCTGAACGCGAGCGCCGCCGCGGCCGCGATGCCCGGCACGAGCAGCGGGAACGTCACCTGCCAGAAGGCCTGCCAGGGCGAGGCGTACAGGTCGGCGGCGGCCTCCTCCAGGCGCGGGTCCATGGACTGCACGCGCGCCTTGACCGCGACCACCACGAACGAGATGTTGAACATGACGTGCGCGAGCACGACGGTCCAGAACCCGAGCTGCAGCTGGAGCGTGAGGAACTGCGACAGGAGGGCCGCCCCCAGCACGACCTCGGGGGTGGACATGGGCAGGAAGATCAGCACGTTGGCCAGTGCCCGCCCGCGGAACCGGTAGCGCACCAGGGCTATCGCGATGAGCGTCCCGAGCGTGGTGGCGAACAGCGTGGACAGCAGGCCCACCTGCAGCGAGTTCGCGAACGACTCGCACACCTGGGGCGCCCCGCACGGGTTGCGCCAGTTGTCGAGCGTGAAGCCCTGCCACACGAGGTTGCGCCGGCCGCCGCCGTTGAACGAGTACAGGACGGTGTAGACGCTGGGTGCGAGCAGGAACACGAAGGCGAGCGCGCAGTAGGCCGGGATCAGTGCGCCGGTCAGCCGGCGGCTGAGCCGCCCCGTCGCAGGTCGGGCCACAGGTCGAGCAACAGGTCGGGTCACAGCAGGTCCTCCGTCCCGGTCCGGCGCACGTAGAGCCCCACGAGCACCGCGATGGCGACCATCAGCACCACCGACAGTGACGCGGCTGTCGGGTAGTCGAGCAGCCGGAAGAACCGGGTGTCGATGACCTGGCCGATCATCGCCGTGTTGGTCGAGTTGCCCAGCAGCGAGGCGGACACGTAGTCGCCCGCCGCCGGGATGAACGTGAGCAGCGTCCCGGAGACCACGCCGGGCATGGACAGCGGCAGCGTCACCGTGCGGAACGTGGTCCACGGCCCGGCGTACAGGTCGCCGCCCGCCTCCACCAGGCGCGGGTCGAGACGCTCCAGGGACGCGTAGATCGGCAGCGCCATGAACGGCACGAAGTTGTGCGTCAGTGAGACGACCACGGCGAACGACGTCGCCGTCAGGCGCCCGTCCGGCGGCAGCACATGCAGCCAGTGCAGTGCCTGGACCACGTACCCGTCGTCGGCCAGGATCTGCTTCCACGCGATGGTGCGCAGCACGAACGACGTGAAGAACGGCGCCACGACCAGCACGAGCAGCATGCCCTGCAGCAGCGGCCTGCCCCGGCAGCGCACGGCGATCAGGTACGCGATCGGGTAGCCGACGGCGAGCGCCCCCGCCGTGGCCAGCAGCGCGAACCAGAAGGAGCGCAGCAGCGGCGGCCAGAAGTCGGCGAGCGCGGTCACGTAGTTCTGCCAGTGGAAGGCAGGCATGAACTGGCCGACGTCGCCCCCGGGCACCGGCACGTAGAGCGACGTCGCCAGGAGCGCGAATACCGGGACCACGAAGAACGCGATCAGGTACAGCGTGCCCGGCAGCATGAGGCCGACGCCGGCGGCGCCCGCGCGCCGGGCCGCGACGTCCTCCGCCGCGGTCACCGGCCGCTCCCGGCGGGCTCCCCGGCCAGCCCGAACGTGTGGTCCACGTCCCAGGCCAGGCGCACGGCGTCGCCCACACGTGCCGCGGGCGCGCCCGAAGAGTTCTGCGCGAAGACCTCGTGCACGCCCAGGTCCCCGAGGTCGACCTGGTACTGGGTGGAGACGCCCGTGAACGACACGTCGGTCACCTTGCCCGGCCCCAGCACGTTGCTGCCCGGCGTCGGCTCGCTGCCGTTCGCCACTATCCGCACCTTCTCGGGACGCACCCCGAGCTGCACGACGCCGCCGACGCCGGTCGAGCCCGTCCCGCCGGTCGAGCCCGCCGAGACCCGTCCCGCCGGCACCTGGAGGCGCGTACCGGCGACGTCGACGCCGAGCACCTCCCCGGCGTCCACCACCGGGCCGGTCACGAGGTTGGAGCGCCCCAGGAAGTTCGCCACGAAGGCGGTGCTGGGCAGCTCGTAGAGCTCGGCGGGCGGGCCCAGCTGCTCGACGCGGCCCTCGTTCATGACGGCGACGGTGTCGGCCATGGTCATGGCCTCCTCCTGGTCGTGCGTCACGTGCACGAACGTGATGCCGGCGTCCGCCTGGATGCGCTTGAGCTCGAGCTGCATCTCGCGCCGCAGGGCAAGGTCGAGCGCGCCGAGCGGCTCGTCCAGGAGCAGCACGGACGGGCTGTTCACGAGGGCGCGAGCCAGGGCGACGCGCTGCTGCTGGCCGCCGGAGAGCTGGTTCGGCCTGCGGTCGGCGAGGTGCGCGAGCTGTACGGTCTGGAGCCCGGCCCGGGCCTTGGCCCGCGCGTCGGGTACGCGCTTGCGCCTCAGCCCGAACGCGACGTTGTCCAGCACCGTCAGGTGCGGGAACAGCGCGTAGGACTGGAAGACCGTGTTGACCGGGCGGCGGTGCGCCGCGGTACCGGTGACGTCCCGCCCGCCGATGGAGATGGTGCCTGACGTCGGCTGCTCCAGCCCGGCCACCATGCGCAGGGTGGTGGTCTTGCCGCAGCCGGACGGGCCGAGCAGCGCGAAGAACGAGCCCTCGGGGACGGTCAGGTCGAGGGACTCGACGGCGGTGAAGCCCCGGAACTCCTTGCGCACGCCCCACAGCTCGAGGCTCGCCGTGTGGGGTGCTGTCATGCCCCGATGACCTCGAGGTACTGGCCGTTGTACTTCGTCTCCTCGGCCGGGGTGAGCGTGCGGAACACGTGCACCTTCGCAAGGGTCTCGTCGTCGGGGAAGATGTTGGTGTCGGCGGCGAGCTCCGGGTCGGACTGCTCCATGACCTCCCTGGCGCCGTCGACGGGGGTCACGTAGTTGACCCACGCCGCCACCTCGGCGGCGACCTCGGGCTCGTAGTAGTAGTTCATGAGCGTCTCGGCGTTCTTCTTGTGCGTGGCGCCGACCGGGATCAGCATCTCGTCGCTCCAGAGCGTGCCGCCGGCCTCGGGGACCACGAAGTCGAACCGGTTGTCGGCCTCGTAGTTGAGCGCCGTGATGTCACCCGACCAGCCGATGCAGGCCCAGCAGTCCCCCGACACCAGGTCCTGCGTGTACGAGTTGCCCTTGACCTGGCGGATGTGACCCGAGGTGATCTTCTCGCGCAGGAGCTCGATGGCGGCGTCGTACTCCGCGTCGCCCCAGTCGCCCGCTGGGTCCACGCCCTGGCTGAGCATGATCAGCCCGATCGTGTCGTGCATCTCGGACAGCACCTCGACCTTGCCGGCCAGCTCCGGCTTCCAGAGGTCGTCGAGGCTCTGCATCCCGCCCGGCACCTTCGCCTTGTCCCAGGCGAGGCCGCCGAAGCCCGACTGCCACGTCAGGGCGTGCTTGCGGCCCTCGTCGTAGTCGACGTCGCGCAGCGTGGACACCAGGTTGGCCGCGTTCGGGATGTTGTCCAGGTCCAGCTCCTGGGCGTACCCGAGGCGGATCATGCGGCCGGCCATCCAGTCGGTCGGCGTCACGATGTCGTAGCCGATGTCGTCGCCGTTGGCGAGCTGTCCCGACACCTTGCCGTAGAAGGTGTCGTTGTCCTCGATGTCCTCCAGGTACTCGACCTCGATGCCCGTCTGCTTCGTGAACGCGTTCAGCGTCGGGTACTCGGTGCCGGCGTCGTTCTGGTCCAGGTACAGGGTCCAGTTGGCCCAGCGGACCAGCTTCTCGGCGTCGGACACGTCGGTGGCCGGGCTGGGCAGCGCGCTGGAGGACGCGCCGGGCGCGCCTCCGGTGCCGCAGGCGGCCAGCAGCGCGGCGGTGCCCGCCACCCCCGCGCCCACGGTCAGGAACTGGCGGCGGGAGAGGCCGGCGCTCCCGGTCGAGGCGCGGCGGGCCGCGGCCGCGCCGCGGGCCTGCTGGATCAGGGCGCGGACCATGGGGTCGGCAGGGGGACGGCGTCGGGGGTTGTTCACGGGTGCTCCTCGGAGTTCGCTGGGTTGCTCAGTGCGGTTCAGGGCCGGTTCAGAACGCACTCATCACGTGCTTGACGCGGGTGTAGTCCTCGAACCCGTACATCGACAGGTCCTTGCCGTACCCGGAGTGCTTGAAGCCGCCGTGCGGCATCTCGGCGACGAACGGGATGTGGGTGTTGATCCACACGCAGCCGAAGTCCAGGGCTCGCGACACCCGCATGGCCGTGCCATGGTCGGAGGTCCAGACCGAGCTGGCCAGGCCGTAGGCGACGTCGTTCGCCTTGGCGATGGCATCGGCCTCGTCGGAGAACGTCTGGACCGTGATGACCGGGCCGAAGATCTCGGTCTGCACGGCCTCGTCGTCCTGCTGCAGGCCCGCCACGACGGTTGGCTCGTGGAAGTAGCCGGCGGTCCCGACCCGGTTGCCGCCGGCCACCACCTGCGCGTGCGCCGGCAGCCGTTCCAGGTAGCCGAGCACCCGGTCGAGCTGGTGCGCGTTGTTGAGGGGCCCGAAGTCGACGGTCTCGTCGTCGGGCAGGCCCGTCCTGGTCGCCCTGGCCTGCTCAGCCAGGGCCGCGGTGAAGTCCGCGGCCACCGACTCGTGCACCAGCACGCGCGACGCCGCCGTGCAGTCCTGGCCGGCGTTGTAGAAGCCCGCGCCGGCGATGCCCTCGGCGGCGGCGGCGATGTCGGCGTCGCCGAACACGATCACCGGAGCCTTGCCGCCCAGCTCGAGGTGCACACGTTTGACGTCGGACGACGCCGCCCGCGCCACCTCCATGCCCGCCCGCACCGAGCCGGTGATGGCGACCATGTCGGGGCGTGCGTGCGAGACCAGGGCGCGGCCGGTCTCGCGGTCGCCGCAGATCACGTTGAAGACGCCGGCGGGTACGTGCTCGTTCACGATCTCGGCCAGCAGCAGCGTGGAAGCCGGGGTGGTGTCGGACGGCTTCAGCACGATCGTGTTCCCCGCGGCCAGGGCCGGGGCGATCTTCCAGACGGCCATCATCAGCGGGTAGTTCCACGGCGTCACCTGCCCGACGACGCCCACTGGCTCGCGGCGGATCCACGAGGTGTGCCCCTCCAGGTACTCCCCGGCGGCCATGCCCTCCAGGATCCGGGCCGCACCCGCGAAGAAGCGGAACTGGTCGGCGCACGGCGGCACCTCGTCGACAGCGGTGAGGTGCAGCGGCTTGCCCGTGTTCCGGCTCTCCGCGCCCACGAGCTCCCCGGCGCGCGCCTCGATGGTGTCGGCGATCTTGAGGAGGGCCAGCTGCCGCTCGGCGGGCGTGGTGTTCCGCCACTGCGCGAACGCCCGGTCCGCCGCGGCGTAGGCGGCGGACACGTCCTGCTCGCAGCTGTTCGGCGAGGTCGCGTAGCCCTCGCCCGTGCTCGGGTCCACGACGGTGAGCGTGCGGCCGTCGGCCGCGGCGGTCCGTTCGCCGCCCACCAGGTTGAGCAGCTCGGTCTTCGCTTCCGTTCCGGTCTTGGCGCTCACGGTCCTCCTCGGTCTCGACGTGGTCAGGACCGTAGGGGACCGAGGTGCGTGCAACAAAGGAATCCGTGTTACCCGGCGGTAAACAGTTGCGGATTCAGTGGTCGAGAATGTTTCTCACAACGGATCTGCTTGCGCTCGGCGCCCTCGCGTGGTCAACATTCAGCCATGCCCCGCTCCCCAGCCACCAGCTCCGCGCCGGTGCTCGACGACGCCGCGAAGGCGATCATCGAGCAGCTCCAGGCCGACGGCCGACGCTCGTACGCCGCGATCGCCCAGGCCGTCGGCCTGTCCGAGGCCGCCGTGCGCCAGCGCGTGCAACGGCTCGTGGACCACGGCGTGGTGCAGATCGTCGCCGTCACCGACCCGCTCCAGGTGGGTTTCGCGCGGCAGGCGATGATCGGTATCAAGGCCAGCGGGGACATCGAGGACCTCGCCGACAGCCTGGCCGACGTCGAGGGTGTCGACTACGTGGTGATCACCGCCGGCGGGTTCGACCTGCTCGTCGAGGTGGTCTGCGAGGACGACGACCAGCTGCTGGAGATCGTCAACAGGCAGATCCGCTCGCTACCTGGTGTCCTGACCACAGAGACCTTCGTCTATCTCAAGCTCCGCAAACAGCTCTACAACTGGGGAACACGATGACTGAAATCTCTACGCCCGCCGCCTCCTCCGCCGTCGGGCAGAACGTCACGCCGCGCGGAACCCCGCGGGACGACGCCGCCCGACGCAATCTCTGGGGACACTTCACGCGCCAGTCCGCGTGGGAGTCCGGCGTCCCCACACTGGTCCGCGGCGAGGGCCACCACGTGTGGGACGCGCAGGGCCGCAAGTACATCGACGGACTCTCGGGGCTGTTCGTGGTCCAGGCCGGACACGGCCGCCGGGCGCTCGCCGAGGCCGCGGCCAAGCAGGCGGGCGAGCTCGCCTTCTTCCCGCTGTGGTCGTTCGCGCACCCGCCTGCCATCGACCTGGCCGAGCGGCTCGCCCACCACGCACCCGGCGACCTGAACCGCGTGTTCTTCACGACGGGCGGGTCCGAGGCCGTCGAGACGGCGTTCAAGCTGGCCAAGCAGTACTGGAAGCTGCAGGGCAAGCCAGGCAAGTACAAGGTGATCTCCCGGTCCATCGCCTACCACGGCACCACGCACGGCGCGCTGTCCGTGACCGGCCTGCCGGGCCTCAAGGAGCCGTACGAACCCCTGGTGCCGGGCGCGCACAAGGTGGCCAACACCAACATCTACCGGGCGGCCGAGGACCTGCGCGACGACCCGAAGGCGTTCGGCCGCTGGGCCGCCGACCAGATCGAGGCGCTCATCACCATGGAGGGACCCGACTCGGTGGCCGCCGTCTTCCTCGAGCCGGTGCAGAACGCCGGAGGCTGCTTCCCTCCGCCGCCCGGGTACTTCGAGCGAGTGCGCGAGATCTGCGACAAGTACGACGTCCTGCTGGTCTCCGACGAGGTCATCTGCGCTTTTGGGCGCATCGGGTCGATCTTCGCGTGCGACGACTTCGGCTACGTGCCCGACATGATCACGTGCGCGAAGGGCATGTCGTCGGGCTACTCCCCGATCGGCGCGTGCATCGTCAGCGACAAGATCTTCGAGCCGTTCGCGACCGGGTCCACGAGCTTCGCGCACGGGTACACGTTCGGCGGGCACCCGGTGTCGGCGGCGGTCTCCATGGCGAACCTTGACATCTTCGAGTCCGAGAACCTGACCGGGCGCGTCAAGGAGAATGCGCCCGTCCTCCGGTCGACCCTGGAGAAGCTGTACGACCTGCCGATCGTCGGCGACGTGCGCGGCGCCGGGTACTTCTACGGGATCGAGCTCGTCAAGGACAAGAACACCCGGGAGACCTTCTCCGACGACGAGGCGGAGCGCCTGCTGCGCGGGTTCCTCACCCCGGCCCTGTTCGAGGCAGGCTTGTACTGCCGCGCCGACGACCGCGGCGACCCCGTGGTGCAGCTCGCCCCGCCGCTTACGACGGGCCCGGCGGAGTTCGACGAGATCGAGCAGATCCTGCGGGGCGTGCTGAGCGAGGCGTGGACGAAGCTGTGAGGTGAGTGAAGGTCTTGGTCTGCCCAGTGTTCGGGCCCGAGACTCACGTGAGTTTCGGGCCCAGACAGTGGGCAGAACAGGACTTTGTGATCCGCGCCGACGGATGGCCCGCGAGGCGGTCCGACCTGGTCAAGGCCGTGTTCCAGAACGAGGTGGATGCCTGCGCCGACGCGGCCCCCGTCCTGGCGGAAAGCACGAGCCGGTCTCGGCGCTGGAGAAGTGGCTCCACCGCTACACGGAGTTCCTCGCGACCAAGGGCGGGCTCGCTTCGGCCCTGCACTCGGGCGACCCGTCGTTCGACGCCCTGCCCGCCTACTTCATCGGGCGGCTAGGCCCCGCCGTCGGCTCGCTCCTCGACGCCGCGGTCGAGGCCGGCGAGATCCGCGCCGTCGCCAGCCCCAAGGACCTCCTGTACGCCGTCTCCAAGCTGTGCCTGCCCATGGGCGACGAGGAGCCGAACCACGGCCGGCGCATGCTCGACCTGCTCGTCGACGGGCTCCAGCACGGGGCGGGACCGGTCAATGAAGACCGTCCTGTTCGTAAGCAGCGCTCGTGAACTCGCCAGCTCGAACGTCGGCCGGGGAAGCCAAGACTTCGCAAGCGAGGTCTGTTGCTGTCAGTAGACCTTGTCTACTGACAGCAACACACTCCGCTGAACACCTGTTTCCCCGGGGGACCACACTCCCCCGGGCGATACGCCCCAGCCGAGACGCCGCGCTCCGCGCCGACCCGGAGACCGTCAGGACTTGAGGACTTCCGCGGCGCGGGCTCGGGCCCAGGCGTCGGCCTCCAGGACGCCCTCTACCGACCTCGCGTCGCCCGCCTCCGTGGTCGCGTGCTCCGCCACGACCGCGGCCACGGTGTCGACGATGTCGAGGAAGCCGATGGTGCCGTCGTGGAACGCGTCCACGCACACCTCGTTCGCCGCGTTGTAGACCGCGGGGTGCGTCCCGCCGGCCTCGCCCACCTGCCGGGCCAGGCGGACGGCGGGAAAGGCGTCGTCGTCCAGGGGCGCGAACTCCCAGGTGGCGGCCTGGGTCCAGTCGATCGCCACGTCGACGTCCGCCAAGCGGTCCGGCCAGGACAGGCCGAGCGCGATCGGCACGAGCATCCGCGGCGGCCCGGCCTGCGCGATGGTGGAGCCGTCGACGAACTCGACCATCGAGTGGATCAGCTGCTGCGGGTGCACCACTACGTCGATGGCGCTGAACGGCAGGTCGAACAGCAGGTGCGCCTCGATCACCTCGAGGCCCTTGTTCACCAGGGTCGCGGAGTTGGTGGTGACCATGCGCCCCATCGCGAAGTTCGGGTGCCGCAGGGCCTGCGCGGGCGTCACGTCCCGCAGCTCGGCACGCGACCGGCCGCGGAACGGCCCGCCGCTCGCGGTCACCACGAGCTTGCGAACCTCGGCGGCGGACCCCGAACGCAGCGACTGCGCGATGGCCGAGTGCTCCGAGTCCACCGGCACGATCTGGCCCTCGTGCCGCACCGCCGCCTTGACCAGGGCGCCGCCCACGACCAGCGACTCCTTGTTCGCGAGCGCCAGCGTCGAGCCGGACCCCAGTGCGGCCAGGGTGGGGCGCAGGCCCACCGACCCGGTGATGCCGTTGAGCACGACGTCGCTCCCCCGGCCGGCCAGCTCGGTCGCGGCGTCGGGCCCGGCGAGCACCTCGACGCCGTCGGCCCCCGCCTCCCGCAGGAGGGTGGTCAGCGCGGGGCGCGCGGCGGCGTCCGCCACCGCGACGGCGCCCACGCGGAGCGTCGCCGCCTGCCGGGCGAGGAGGGGCAGGTCCGAGCCGCCTGCGGACAGGGCGTCGACGCGGAACCGGTCGGGGTTGCGCCCGATGACGTCGATGGCCTGCGTGCCGATGGAGCCGGTGGAGCCGAGGAGGGTGACGCTTCGCATGACCCCATCCTGTCAGCCCCGGTGTCAGCCCATGCCTACGCGTCAGCCGTCGCCGGCCTGCTCGGAACGGCCGCGGCCGAACATCCGCCAGCCCCGGACCACGCCGCGCGGGTCGCGGACGGGCTCGCCCGCGGCCTCCCACCCGGCGTCGTCGTCGAGCGGGACGACGTGCAGGCCGAAGTCCGCCAGGATCACCGGGATGGCGCGGATCGCCGCGCGGTCCTTCTCCCGGTCTGGCTCGGACAGGTCGTCCCAGGGCCGCAGGTCCGGGTGCAGGCGCCGGACGTCGTCGCGCTCCGGACCGTAGGTCCAGCCGGCGGCGACCTTCTCGGCCATCCAGCGCTCGTGCTCGTCCACGGCCCGCGCGTCCACCACGGGTTCGGGGATCCGGCCGTGCTCGGTGTCGCCGGCGGGCGCGACGGTGCAGCCCATCTGACGCAGCCGGTCGGGGATGGCGCGCACCTGTGCGCGGTTCGCGGCCCGCAGGTCCTCGGACAGCTCGGGCCACGAGACCATGGCGGGCGTGCTCTGCCAGGCCACGCCGCGCGAGCGCTGGTTGCGCAGGTAGGTCAGGTGCGCCGAGACGGCCATCAGGTCGTAGACGTCGTCGTGCACCAGCACGCCGGGCGCGGTCGCCCTGCGCAGCAGCGTGCCCGGTTCGACGACGTCGAGCCGCCCGCCGAGGTCGTCGAGGATCGCGCCGTCGTGGGCGCCGAACAGCCCGCCCAGCCCCGCCAGGCGGTTGAGGCGGAGCACGACGGCGCCCTCGCTCGCGCGCCAGAGGTCGCTGTCGCGCAGTGCCTCCCGGAGTGCCTCGCCGTCGTCGTCGTGGCAGACGTAGACCCGCTGCGGGCTGCCGACCGCGCGCACCTCGGCGAACGTGTCGACCGGGACGAGCCGGCATGCCGCGCGCACGCTGGGCCAGCGGGCGCGCAGCGCCTCGGCGGCCTCCTGCGCGCCAGGCCCGACCAGGGTCACCGTGAGCGGCTCGCCGCCGGACGCGATCTCGACGCTCCGCAGGCGTGCGAACGCCACCACGAGCGCCCGGCCGAAGGTGCCGTGCCCGACCACGGAGATGTGCGGGGCGGCGCCGCGCGCGACGATCCGGTCGCGCCGGACCAGAGAACGGGCGACGAGCTCGCCCAGCGTGAAGAAGTCCACGCCCGGCTGCGGATGGCTCAGGTGCCGCGCCTGCAGGGCGAGCGCGAGCTCCGGGTCGCTGACGTGCGCGTTCAGCCGCAGGCCGGGCAGGGTGGGGTCCCGGTCCGCGCGGTTGGCCACGGCCACCGTGAGCACGTTGACGCCGGGCTCGTCGTCCTCGGCCTCGCACGCGTAGAGCACGGCGGCACCCGAGATCCCCGCGCTGCGCAGCGACTCGGCGTCGCCCGTCGTCGTGCGCGCGACGACCGCGCCCCGGGCCGCGAGCGCCTCGGCGATGAGATCGGCGGCGGGGGTGCGGCCGACGACGACGGCGTGCCCGCGCAGCCGGCGGGTGCGCATCAGGACGAACTGGTCGGCGAACAGCGAGCGCACCGCCTCGAACACGGCGTAGCCGGTGGCGACCGGGGCGAGGAAGCGCGCCGCCTGGAGCTGCCAGGGCAGGTCGCCGCCGTCGTTGGTGGCCTCGGCGCCGAGCACGAAGAGCTGGACGGAGTAGTAGACGAGGTCCCACGCACTGGTGCCCCAGACGAAGTCCGGGGAGGTCCGGTAGAGCCAGAAGCCCCACAGCCCCAGCCCGAACGCCAGACCGAAGAGCGCGGTGAAGCCCACGCGCACCCACGGCCGGCGTACCCGCAACCGTCTGGGTCCGCCGCTGGGGACGACCAGCTCCGGTGCCGCCATCTCACGCCTTCCTCAGCTCTGCTTGTGCCGCCCGGCCCATGGTGCCCGGCCCATGGTGCCCGGCCCATGGTGCCCGGCCCGGGACCATGTCCAACCGTGCATTTCACCCTAAAGGTGGCTAGCGTCATGACCAGCGGCGACACTACACACCGGGGATATATTTCTCCCGGTCCGCGACATTCGCCGAGGAAAGGCTGTGGGGGCAAGGATGACCGACCGGAGAGGCCGCTTCCTTCCCACCAACCGGGCGCACACCGCGCCCCGCACCGACGGGTACGACGCCTTCCTGTCGTACAGCCGCGACTCCGACGGCGAGTTCGCGCCCGCCTTCCACACTCAGCTCCTCGACTTCGACAGGCGCGACGAGGTCCGCGACCTGCGCATCTTTCTGGACCGGACCGGCCTTGCGAACAACCCGAATCTCTGGGATTCCATCAAGCGCAAGCTCGAGCGCTCCGACTACCTCATCCTGTTCGCCTCCGAGGGTGCAGCCAGCTCCCACTTCGTGGCCGAGGAGGTGGCCTGGTGGCTCGACAACCGCGAGCCCGAGACCCTCCTGGTCGCACTGACCAGCGGCAGGATCGTCTGGAACCAGACGACGAACAAGATCGACACCATCAGCACCACGGCGCTGCCCGCCCCTTTGGCCGAGCGGATCGACCACGAGCCCAAGTGGACCGACTTGACCCGGCTGCGGCGGCGCCGGTTCTGGCGGCACCATCCGGACCGGGCGACAGCGCTCGCCGAACTGGTCGCCCCGCTGCGCGGCCCCGACGTCAGCACCGAGGAGATCCTCAGTGCCCACATCGCCCGCCAGAGCTCGGCGGGTCTGCGCAACCGCCTGATCAGCGTGGTTCTCGGGCTCGTACTGGCCGTGACCGTCATCGCGGGGGTGATCGCCCTGCGGGAGGCGAACCGCGCGAACGAGGCGGTGAACGCCAACGCCGCACACCTGCTCGGCGCGACGTCGCACGTCATGCACCAGGACGACCCCGCGAAGGCCCAGCTGCTGGCGGTAGAGGCGGTCGACCGGCTCCGGGACGGGCAGACCCGGACCGCGCTGTTCAACGCGGTCACGGCGAACGAGCCCGCGGACCCGTACCTGCTGCGCACCGTGGACGTGCCCGAGGAGACCGAGCTCGCCGACGTCGCCCCGACCAGCACCGGCGTCGTCGGCCGGACCGACACCGGCGACCTCGTGCGGTGGAACCCGGACGACGGCGACCCCACGGTCCTGCGCGGCGACCGCACCCCGTTCGGCACGGTGACCGGGTCCGAGCGCGCGGGATCCGTCGTGGCCGGGAGCGCCGACGGCACGGTGGTCGCCGCGGTGGACGACCTCGGCGTGACGCTCGGCCGGTTCGGGCCGCTGCCCGAGGGCGGCACCAGCCGGCAGGCGCACCTCGACCTGCCCGGAACGACGGCCGTCGCGGTCACGCCGAGCGGCGACACGCTGCTCGTCGCGTGGCACGACGCCGAGACCGGGCGGAACCGGATCGGCAGCATCAACCTCGAGGGCCGGGACCTGGCCCTCCTGGAGTCCGACGACGGCTCCCAGCGCCCCGCCGAACAGCGCCTGGCGTTCCGCAGCAAGGTGGACACGAGCCTGACGGTCACGTCGCTCGCCGTCGGCTCCAGCCGCACCGTCGCGGTGGCCGACGCCGCGACGGGCATCCTCGAGATCCGCAGCCTCGACACCCTGGAGCTGACCGAGGCCGGGCCCGTCGACCTGCCCGAGGGCGGCGTCCCGTCCCCGTCCCTGCGCGACTGGGCGACCCTGAGCTCCGACGCGGACCGCACCACGGTGACCGTGCACCACTGGGCCGACGGCTCGGTGCGCTCGGCGGACTGCCCGGTCCCGCGCGCCTGGTCGAACCCGGAGGTGGTGGCGGTCGACGATGCCACGACCCGCGCCCTGGTCGCCACCGACGACGGGCTGGTCGCGTGCGAGATCTCCGGCGGACCCGACGAGCACCGCACCTGGCACCTGTCCGGCATCCGGCGGCCCGGCCCGCCCGTCCTGGTCGGGATCGACCGGGTGGTGGCGGCGTCGGACGGCCGCATCGCGCTGTGGAGCACCGCCGACACGCACGGGGACGTGCCCCTGCCGAGCTCGGCGGGCGCGGCGGCGGCCGGCACGGCGCCGTCCGGCGGCCAGGGCCCGACGGCGGTCCTGGCCACCTTCCGGGGCGAGTCGGCGCAGCCGGCGAGCACCGCGGCGTCCTGGTCGGACGGCACGGTCACGATCCACGGCCTCGGCACGGTGGACCTGCCGGCCGACAGCGAGGATGCCGGCCGGCCGCTGCTGCCGGTCTGGCTCGACCGGAGCCGGCTCCTGCTCATCACCCCGGACGGCAACGCCTACCGGACCCAGGGCGGAACGGTCGCCGGGTACGAGGCCGGGTTCCGCGACCTCGTCGCGCCGGGCCTCGACCAGGGCGACCCGGCCTGCGCCACCATCGTGAGCGCGAAGCGCACGCGGGACGACATCCTGCTGGTCGACGCGTGCTCCGGACTCCATCTGCTCGACGCGGGGCTCGAAGAGCGGGCCCGGTACGTGCCCGGACCGCTGGGCACGACGCCGCGCCTCGCGTCCGAGTGGGCGGAACCCGGCCGGGTGGCCGTCGCGGACGACGCGAGCCAGGTCGCCGTCGCGCCCCGCGACTTCTCGCTCCGGGTCGCCGACCTCGACGCGGCGGCCCGCGGCGAGAAGGACGTCTGGACGGTGCGCGGCAGCAGCGTGGCGCAGGTGCACATGATCGGCGCGCGCAGCAGCGCCGAGGACACGTCCCTGCCCGAACAGCTCGTCACGCTCGGCCTGGACTCGACGGTGCGCCTGCGTACGATCACCGGGCCGGACGGGCCCGAGGCGCTCGACCTCACCGGCACCTACGGCGACGTGATGGCGGTGCTGCCGGGGCCGAACCTCGTCGCCCGGGACCACGGCCCGGCGCTGGCGTTCTTCGACATCGAGACCGGCCAGAAGGTCGGCGAGCTGGCGACCCGCCTCTACGCACCGGGCGGTGAGGTCGCGCCTAGCGACGTGTACGCCGGCGACGGCCAGCTCCTCGTGGTCCAGGACCACGGCGTCACGACGGCGTGGTCCTTCTCGGACGACCAGATGATCGCCCGGGCCTGCGCGATGGCGGGCCGGCAACCGACAGCAAACGACATGCCGGACGGCGTCACCCTGACGGACTCCCCCACCTGCCCCACCAAGTCCTGACCGTTGAGTGCTGGGTATTTGTTGGGTCTCGTGCAATCGACCCAACAAATACCCAGCACTCAACGAAGGGGGAGGTGGTCAGGACTCCAGGCGCTTGGCCTCGTTCTCCGTCTCGTCCGCCTCGTCGTCGCGGCCCTCCTTGCGCAGCACGCTGGAGAGCGAGCGCATCGAGGCCGCGGCGTCGGTCTTCGCGAGGTCCGACGACGTCCCGCGCAGCTTGGCCCACAGGCTCATCGCCTCCTCGGCGACCTCGAGCACCTGCGAGCGCTCCTTGCCACCGATCGCCGACGTCGTGAACGTCTCCAGCGCGTGCTCGAGGGCGGCGCGCTGCTTGCCCGGGTCGTCGTCGTCGAGGCTGCGGAACAGCCCGACCGCCTCGCCCATGAGCGCGGTGGTGGGCTTGTCCTGGTCCTTCGCCGCGGCCTGGCTGCCGAACGACAGCAGCGCCACGGCCAGCCGCGACACGGTGCTGCCGGTCTCGCCGGGCAGCTTCTCCGCGCCCGAGACCACCAGCTCGTGCAACCGGGCGGCGGTGCGTGTCTCGAGGTTCTCCTCGCGCTCCGGCTTCTCGTCCTGCTCAGGGCTCGGGACCTGCGCCGGGCTCACCTCCTGCTCGACGACGTCCAGCGCCGCCTGCGGCGTCACCTCTGGCGTCGTCTCCCCTGCTGCGGTGACCTGCGCCGCCTGTGCCTGCTCCGGCAGTGCGTCCGTGCTCACTCGTTCCTCCTGTCCACGGTGCGAAGAAACTACCAGAATGGGCGATCAGTCCGGTATGCGCCACCTTCCGTGCGGCACGCTTTCCTCGCGGGCCCGGCCCCGGCCTGCTGTGATGTACCCATGTCCACCACCGCCCTCACCCGGGGACCCGTCCAGGCCTCCGAGCGATCGCCCGCGCCCGACCTCGCCCGCGGGTTCATGCTGCTGCTGATCGCGATCGCCAACACGCCCTACTACCTGTGGGGTCGAGAGATGAGCGCCGGGTCCTCGCACCCGGTCGACGGGTCAGCGCTCGACAAGGTGGCCGACTTCTTCATCATCGTCGCCGTGGACCTGCGGACCTACCCCATGTTCGCGTTCCTGTTCGGCTACGGGATGATGCAGTTCTACAACCGCCAGGTGTCCTCGGGGACTCCGGAGGACACGGCCCGGAAGCTCCTGCAGAAGCGCAACTGGCTGCTGCTCGCGTTCGGGTTCGTGCACGCGGCGCTGCTCTGGATGGGCGACGTGCTCGGCGCGTACGGCCTGGCCGGCCTGCTCATGGTGTGGCTCTTCTTCCGCGTCAAGGACGCCACGCTCATCGTGTGGACGTGGGTGTTCGGCGGCCTGTTGACGATCGGCACAGTGTTCGCGGTGATCGGCGCATGGTTCATGGCCCAGCTCCCCGCGGACGACCCGATGGCGCAGGCCATGGCCGCCGACTTCGCCTCGACGGACGGGGCGATGTCGGCGACGTCGTACCTCGACTCGATCCCCGAGCGGCTGGCGTTCTGGTCGCTGGGCACGGTCGCTCAGGGCGTGCTCATGCTCGTGGTCCCGATGATGCTCCTGCTCGCGTTCTGGGCCGGCCGGCGCCGCATCCTGGAGAACCCGGGCGAGCACCTGCCGCTGCTGCGCCGGGCGGCCGTGGTCGGCATCGCCATCGGCTGGCTCGGCCCGCTGCCGTCCGCGCTCGACCACCTCGGCGTCTTCGACGTGCCCGACCACGCCGCCTGGGTCTTCTACCCGGTGCAGATCCTGACCGGCTTCTTCGGCGGCCTCGGCTACGTCGCCCTGTTCGCCCTGGTGGGCCACCGGGTCGCGCTACGCCGGAGCGGTGCGCCGTCGAACAACCTGTTCACCACGGACGGGCCGTTCGCCGGCGCGGTGCAGGCGGTGGGCAAGCGGTCGCTGACCTCCTACCTGCTGCAGTCCGTGCTGTGCGCGCCGATCCTGACCGCGTGGGGCCTCGGGCTCGGCGAACACCTCACGTCGTGGACCATGCTGCTCTACGCCGTGGGCGTCTGGGCGGTCACCGTGGCGTTCGCCGTCTGGCAGGAGCGCACGGGCCGCCGCGGCCCGGCCGAGGTGGCGCTGCGCCGGCTGGTCTACGGCCGGCCCGTGCAGGCTCCCGTACAGACCTAGGCCGGGAACGAGTCGACGGCGTCGTCCTCGCCGTCGCCGTCGGTGTCGACGGAGATCGTCCGCGTCCCGCCGGCCGTCTCCACGACGACGTCGGGCCGCCCGTCACCATCGGTGTCGTGCAGCTCGACGTCGGGTACGCCGTCGGCGTCGTAGTCCTCGAACTGGGCGTCCACCACGCCGTCGCCGTCGGTGTCTGCGACCTCGACGTCCGTGATGCCGTCGCCGTCGAGGTCGTACTTGCCGGGCCGGTCGGCCAGGAACTCGGACACGTGGTTCTCCTTGCTCGTCGCTGCTGCTGGGTACTCCCCTGATCATGCACCACGCGGCCGCTGCCCGTGGCAGTAGCCGAACTTCCGATATTCACCCGCTTCCCCTGGCGGGTGAAATAGCCCACCCTCTAGATTCGGGCCATGCAGATCCAGGTACGCAAGACCCGAAGCCGTGCCGCGCTCCTGACCGCCACCACCTGCTCCCTCCTGATCGCCTCAGGCACCGCCGTCGCGGCGGTCGCCCCCAGCACCGGTTCCGAACCGAGCCTCGCCGCGCAGGCCTGGTCCCTCGACCTCGACACCCTCACCGCCGACGACGCCGGGGTACGTCACTCCGGCGGGGCGCTCCGCCTCGACGCCGCTGCCTCGTCCAGCGGCACGTCCGCCGATGCGGGGGCCGCTGCCGAGGCCGGCGCGGGCTCGCCCGCGCTCCAGGAGGCCTCCGGCCAGCTCGTCGCCGAGCCGGTGGTCCTCGGCTCCCCCGCGAGCGTCGTCGCCGCCGACGTCGACGCCACCGCCCCGGCCGGTACGTCCGTGCTGGTCGACGTCCGCGGCCGGCTCGCCGACCAGGGCCCTGACTCCTGGACCGAGTGGGTCCCGGCCGGTTCCCCGCTCCCGGCGGCGGCCGAGACCGTCCAGGCCCGCGTCACGCTCGTCGGCGACAGCGGCGCGAGCCCGACCGTGCGGGAGGTGACGCTGACGCCCGGGGCCGACCGGTCCCGGTCCCTCCAGGAGGCGGAGGCCGAGCCGATGTCCGGGGAGCGGACGTACTCGATCTTCGCGACCCGTGAGGGCCTCGTGGGCGGGACCACCGCGAACGGGCACGTCATCACGTCGCGCGACCACTTCGTCGCCCTGCCGTCGCGGCGCGGGCTGTCGTCGAACAACTCGGGCAGCTACTCGGTGCGGGTCTGCGCCCCGAGCACCGGCCGCTGCGCGTACGCCCCGGTGTGGGACGTCGGCCCGTGGAACATCACCGACGACTACTGGAACCCGGCCGGGACGCGCCAGTCCTGGACCGACCTGCCGCAGGGCAAGCCGGAGGCGCAGGCCGCCTACCAGGACAACTACAACGACGGGCTCGACGGGTACGGCCGTGAGGTCCTCAACCCGGCCGGGATCGACCTCGCGGACGGCACCTTCTGGGACGCCGTCGGGCTGACCAACAATGCCTGGACCAACGTCACCTACCTGTGGACCGGGACCGGCCCCCGGGGCATCGTCCGCACCAGCGGCGGGCCGCTCACGGTGCGCTCCGGACCCGGCACCGGCACCGACGCCGTCGGGCAGGCGGGCAACTACGCGAACGTCGTGATCGAGTGCACCGCGACCGGCACCACCGTGACCGGGACCTACGGCACCAGCAACGTGTGGGACCGGATCGGGCCGAACAACTGGATAGCGGACGCGTACGTCAACACGGGCTCGGACGACCCGGTGGCGCCCGCCTGCTGACCCGCGTCAGACCTGTTGGTCGTGGGTGCGATCGTTGCTACTACCTGCCCGTTCTGGGCGCAACGATCACGCCCACAACCAATAGCGTCACGCGCGCCGGACCGCCGCGACCAGGCCCAGCGCCGCCACGCCGACCACCACGGCCGCCAGCAGCGGGAGCGCCGTAACGCCCGACCGCGCGACGACGAACGACGCCAGCGCGGCCCCGACGGCGATGCCGCCGTTGAACACCACCGGGATGAGCGCTCCGGCGAACGAGCGGCGCCCGGGCCCGGCCAGGCGCAGGATCAGCGTCTGCGCGAAGGGCGGCATGCCGCCCGACACGACGCCCCAGGCCACGACCACGGCGATCCCCACCAGCGGGCTCACGTCCACCACGCCGAGGCCCAGCACGGTCAGCGCGGTCGCGGTCACGCTGACCACGAGGGCGGGTCCGCTCCGGTCGCCGAGCCGCCCCGCCAGCGCAACACCCGCTGCCGATGCGAGCCCGAACACCAGCAGCAGTGTGCCCATCCCGCCCGGCAGGGCGTGCGCGGGCGCCTCGGTCAGGCGGGTGATGTACGTGTACGCGCCGTAGTGGCCCACCAGCACCAGCGCGACCAGCGCGGTCACCGCCAGCAGCCGTCCCATGCCCCGCTGGGGAGCGACGGCGCCGCTCCCGGGGCCGGTCGCGGCGCCGTCCGCCGTCGTGCCGCCGAGGCCAGCCGCGCGGGCGACGACCAGCCGGACCGCAACCGCGCTCACGAGGCTCAGGACCGCGAGTGCCCAGAAGGCCGCCCGCCAGCCGGCCGCGTCGGCCACGAGCCGCGCCAGCGGCGTGCCCACCACCATCCCGAGGGTCGCTCCGCCGAGCACGACGGCGATGGCGCGGCCGAGCAGACGGTCGGAGACCAGGTCAGCGACGTGCGCATTGGTCGTCGCCCACAGCAGGCCGACGGCGGCAGCGCCCAGGACCCGCCCACCGACGGCCACCTGGTACGTCGGGGCGAGGGCCGTGAGCGCGGACGACAGCGCGAGGACGGCGAGGCCGCCGGCGATCACGGTGCGGCGGTCCCACCGGCGCGTCAGCCGGACGAGCGGGAAGCTCAGCACCACGACGACGGCGGCCCACATCGAGACGAGCAGACCGGTGCTCGACTCTGCGACGCCGAGGCCGGTGCTCATCTGCTCGAGCACGGCCGTGGGCAGCATCTCGGCGGTGACCATGAACAGCGTCCCGGCGCCGAGCACGAGCAGCGAGGGCCACGGCAGGACGTCGGCGGGCCCCGCCGCGGGGTGAGCGCCCGGGAGCGGATCGATGACCATCTGAGCGGCTGGTGCAGCGCCTGTTGTGTCCATGCCAGCCACGCTAAAGTTTGACACCAGTGTCAATGTCAACGCCCTGCTCGGAGGTTGTGTCATGAAGATCGGTGAGCTCGCCGCACGGACGGACGTGACGACCCGTCTCATCCGGTACTACGAGCAGCAGGACCTGCTCGAGGCGGACCGCGCGCCCAACGGCTACCGCACCTACACGGAAGCGCACATGGAGCGGGTGTCGCGCGTGGCAGGCCTGGTCCAGGCGGGCATCCCGACCCGGCTGGTCAAGGTCCTCCTCGACGCCGAGGATGCCGCGGACCGCAAGGATCCGACCTGCCCGCGCGAGGTCGCCGAGCAGCTCGCGACCGAGTTGGTGGGTGTCCAGGCGCGCATCGACTGCCTCACCCGGAGCCGGGACGCGATCCGCGGCTTCCTGACGGCGACCCGGAACGAGGTGCTGCTGCGCGAGGAACTGGAGCCCGCGGCCGCCGTCTGACCTGCGGCTCAGCCAGGCGCCGAGCGCGCGAACAGGGGCACCGGCGACGCGCCGATGCCCCTGTTCTCGTCGGCCGGGGTCACTCGACCCCGAGCAGTACCTCCACCGCGCGGCTCAGGAACGCGTCCACCGAGGCCTCGTCGTAGGCCTCCGGGCCACGGGCCCGGCCGAACGTGGCCGACCGGATGTCACCGGCGGTCAGCGGCTCCTGGCGGTCGAAGTACCCGATGAGCCGGTCGCACAGGTCGTCGACGTCGTCCTTGTCGTAGCCCTGCGAGCCCCGGTCGGCAGGCGCGAACTTGTCGCCGTCGGGCCGGCCCAGCCGCCCGTACAGCGAACGCGCACGCTCGGCGAGCGCGTTCATCCACGCCTGCTGGCCGTGCGCTGACGCGTACTCCGCGCGCTGCCGGGCGATGAACGCCGCCTCGAGCCGGTCGAGCGCCGCATCGACCTCGTGGGTGTTGTACCCGCCGCGGGTCAGGTCGAAGGTCGACGCCTGGATGTCGGCACTCGTCAACCGGTCCGCAGTGCGTCCCTCGTACGCCTGCCGGGCATGCTCGAAGAACTCGTCGACCTCGTCCTTGTCATACCCGGTACGCATCTTGGGAACGCTGTTGAACATCCCACTCACTCGTCGTCCTCCTCCGCCGCAAGCTGCCCGCAGGCCCCGTCGATGTCGCTCCCGCGAGTATCACGGATCGTGGTCGGGATCCCGTGACCGCGCAATCGTGCCACAAACTCGTCCTCAACCTCACGGTCGCTCGCAGTCCAGATCGAGCCGGGGGTCGGGTTGAGCGGGATCGGGTTCACGTGCACCCACCCGCGGCCGCGAGCGTTGAGCTTCTCGCCCAGCAGATCCGCGCGCCAGCCGTGGTCGTTCATGTCCTTGATCAGCGCGTACTCGATGGACACCCGACGCCCGGTGACCTCGAAGTAGTTCCGTGCCGTGTCCAGCGTCTCGTCCACGCTCCAGCGCGTGTTGATCGGCACCAGCTCGGAGCGCAGGTCGTCGTCGGGCGCGTGCAGCGACAGCGCGAGCGTCACCGGGATGCCCTCCTTGGTGAGCTTCTGCATGGCCGGGACCAGGCCCACCGTGGAGACCGTGATGTTGCGGGCCGACATGCCGAAGCCCTCCGGCTGCGGCGCCACCAGCGTCCGCACCGTCTCGATAACGGCCTTGTAGTTGGCCAGCGGCTCGCCCATGCCCATGAACACCAGGTTGTTCAGCCGGGTGACGCCGCCGGGGATCTCGCCGACGGCGAGCGAGCGGAACGCGGCGCGGACCTGCTCCAGGATCTCCGCCGTCGACAGGTTGCGGGTCAGGCCGAGCTGGCCCGTGGCACAGAACGGGCAGGCCATGCCGCAGCCGGCCTGGCTGGAGACGCACAGCGTGGTGCGCTGCGGGTAGCGCATCAGGACGGACTCGACCTTGGCCTCGTCGAACAGGTGCCACAGCGTCTTGACCGTGGTGCCGCCGTCGGCCTCCAGCTTGCGCGTGGGGCGCATCAGCTGCGGGAACATCGTGGCCGCGAGGGCTTCCCGGGACTTCGCCGGGAGGTCCGTCATCTGCGCCGCGTCGCTCGTGTAGTGCGTGAAGTAGTGCGTCGCGAGCTGCTTGGCCCGGAACGCCGGCTCCCCCGCCTCGACGACGGAGGCCACCCGCTCCTCGGGAGTGAGGTCGGCGAAGTGCTTCGGCGGCTTGCCGCGGCGCTTCGGCGCCATCTGCAGCGGGATCGCAGGGGTCTCGTCCGACGGCCGGACGGTCGGCTGGGCGAGGGAAGTTTTCATCAGGCAACCACCGAGAGCACGAGATAGACGAAGGGCGCTGTGATCAGCATCGAGTCGAGACGGTCCAGCACGCCCCCGTGCCCCGGGAGCAATGAGCCCATGTCCTTCAATTCTAGGTCACGCTTGAGGAGCGATTCCGCGAGATCGCCCACAGTTGCAGTGATGGCGGTCATGACCCCGAGCGCGATCCCGAGCACCGGGCTCTCGCCCAGCCCGTACACCGCTCCGAGCACGCCCACCGCCGTGGCCAGCACTATCGAGCCGACCAGGCCCTCCCACGACTTCTTGGGGCTCACGGTCGGCGCCAGCGGGTGCCGGCCCAGCATGACGCCGGCGATGTAGCCGCCGGTGTCGTTGGCGACCGCCAGGAGGACGAACAGCACCACGCGGATCTCGCCGTCGGGCTGCGCCAGCATGAGGACCACGAAGCCGGCCATGAACGGGAGATAGGCAGCGGCGAAGACTGCCGCCGCGGAGTCCCGCACGGCGCCGAGGCCGGAGCCGTCGAGCGCTCGCCACACCACCGTCGCGGCGACCGTCAGCACGAAGGCGACGAACAGCGCCTCCGGGCCGCCCCGATACGCGGAGATGACCATGCCCGCGGCCCCCACGAACAGCGGGACCATGGGCAGATGCAGGTTGCGGCGCGCGAACGCCTGACGCAGCTCCCAGAGTCCCGCCCACATGAGGACGACCACGAACAGGACGAACGGCTCGGGCCGCCAGTACAGCGACGTGCCGACGATGGCGAGCATGCCGAGGCCGACGAGGATGGCGGCGGGCAGGTTGCGGCCTGCGCGCGACTCCTTCGCCGGAGGTACAGGTTCCAGGCTCACGTCGGTGTGCGCATTGTCTCGCTCTGTTCTGTCTCGAGGCGGTGCGGACATCAGACCTCGAGCAGCTCGCTCTCCTTGCTGGAGAGCAGCTGGTCGATGACGTCGACGTGGCTCTTGGTGAGCTTGTCCAGCTCCTTCTCCGCGCGCGTGACCTCGTCCTCGCCGGCCTCGCCGTCCTTGACGATGCGGTCCAGCGTCTCCTTGGCCTTGCGCCGGATGTTGCGCACCGAGACGCGCGAGTCCTCGGCCTTGGACTTGGCGAGCTTCACGTAGTCGCGACGGCGCTCCTCGGTGAGCGAGGGCAGCACGATGCGAACGACGTTGCCGTCGGTCGCCGGGTTCACGCCCAGGTCCGAGTCGCGCAGCGCCTTCTCGACGGCGGGCAGCGAGCTCTTGTCGAACGGGGCCACCATGACCGTGCGCGCGTCCGGGATGTTGAACGACGCCAGCTGCTGCAGCGGCGTGGGCGCGCCGTAGTAGTCGACGGTGATCTTGCTGAACATCCCCGCGTTGGCGCGACCGGTGCGGATACCCGCGAAGTCCTCCTTGGCGACCTCGATCGCCTTCTCCATCTTTTCCTCGGCTTCGAGGAGGGTCTCGTCGATCACCACTGCTCCTTCATTCGTCTACGGGTGGTGCCGGGGCCACTCTACGGACACTTTGCCCGGCTATCTAAAGGATCGCGCGTTTCCCGGGACTCGGCGGGCCGCGCGGGGGTCAGCGCATGACGGGTCAGCGGGTCGTGATCAGCGTGCCGATCGGCTCGCCCACCAGCGCGCGGGTGACGTTGCCCTCGCCCTCCATGCCGAAGACCCGCATCTGGACGTCGTTGTCGCGGCACATGGCCAGCGCCGTGTCGTCCATGACGCCGAGCCGGTTCACGAGCGCGTCGGTGTAGGTCAGGTGGTCGAGCTTCTTCGCGTCCGGGTTGCGGCGCGGGTCGGAGTCGTACACGCCGTCGACCCCGTTCTTGCCCATGACCACCTGCTCGCAGTGCGTCTCCAGCGCGCGCTGCACCGAGACGGTGTCGGTGGAGAAGTACGGCATGCCTGCGCCCGCACCGAAGATGACCACGCGGCCCTTCTCCATGTGCCGGATCGCGCGCAGCGGGATGTACGGCTCGGCGACCTGCCCCATCGTGATGGCGGTCTGCACGCGCGTCTTGACGCCCGCCTGCTCCAGGAAGTCCTGCAGGGCGAGGCAGTTCATGACCGTGCCGAGCATGCCCATGTAGTCCGCGCGGGCCCGGTCCATGCCGGCCACGCTCAGCTCGGCGCCGCGGAAGAAGTTCCCGCCGCCGACGACGATCGCGACCTGCACGCCGTCGCGAACGGCCACGCCGATCTCCTTCGCGATGCGCCGGACCACGCCGGCGTCGAGCCCTACGCTGCCGCCGCCGAACGCCTCGCCCGACAGCTTCAGGAGAACACGCCGGGCCGGCTTGCCCTCCATGTCCACCGCGAAGTTCTGGGTCGCCTCGTCGCTCACTGGTCCGTCACCCTTCGGTCGTCACTACCGGGACACTGGCCCTCCCGGAATACTGCCCGACTCGCGGGCAACGCACCTCTGCGCCGGGGCAGAGGCGTCCGGGCCGACCTCGAGACCCCTGGTGCGGTCTGGAGCACGCAGGGCTCTAGACCGCATCAAAAGCATCGAAGTCTTGCCGCGCTCCTGGGTGGAGCGTGGCGTGCGAGCCGCCCCGTCGGACGGAACCGGCCCGCGTATGCGTCGGCCCGGCCCGCGCCGAAGCGCGGACCGGGCCGACCGAGCTGCGTCAGGAACCGACGCGGAAACGCACGAACGCGGTCAGGGAGCCGTTCACGGCAGCGATGTGCTTGCCGACCGTGGTCTTCGGGTCCTTGGCCAGCGGCTGGTCGATCAGGACGACCTCCTTGAAGAAGCCGTTCAGACGACCCTCGACGATCTTGGGCAGCGCGGCCTCCGGCTTGCCCTCGTTCTTCGAGGTCTCCAGAGCGATCGCACGCTCCTTCTCGACGACGTCCGCCGGGACGTCCTCACGCGTGAGGTACTTCGGGGCCATCGCAGCGACGTGCTGCGCGATGTCCTTGGCGACGGCTGCGCCCGCCTCGTCGGTGACGACGAGGACACCGATCGACGGCGGCAGGTCCTTGGCCGTCTTGTGCAGGTAGGTCGTGACCTTGGGGCCCTCGACGCGCACGACGCGGCGCAGGACGAGCTTCTCGCCCAGTGTGGCGCCCTGTGCGGCGATGAGCTCGGCGACGGTGCCCTCCGCGGCGGGGGCCGACGCGGCCGCAACCTCGTCGGTGGCGCCGGCGGCGGCGGAAGCCTCCAGGACGGCCTCGGCCAGCGCGATGAACTTGTCGTTCTTGACGACGAAGTCCGTCTCGGCGTTCAGCTCGATCATGGTGGCGACCTGGCCGGTCGCGGTGTCCTCGACCTTGACGGCGACGAGGCCCTCGGACGTGGCGTTGCCCTCGCGCTTGGCGGCGCGGGCCAGGCCCTTGGTGCGGATGATCTCGATGGCCTTCTCGGCGTTGCCGTCGGCCTCGTCGAGGGCCTTCTTGACGTCGAGCATGCCGGCGCCGGTCCGCTCACGCAGCGCCTTGATGTCAGCGGCGGTGTAGTTCGCCATTGTTCTGGTCCTCCGTACAGTCGTGTTGTTCGTGGGAGGTCATGCGACCTTCAGAAGCGGCGCGCCGGCCGGGTAGACGCGATGCGAACCCGGCCGGCGCGGTGCGTCACTTCTCGGTCTCGGCCTCGGGGGCCTCCGGAGCAACCTCAGCGGCAGCCTCGGTGACCTCGGGGGCGGCCTCAGCAGCCTCCGGAGCGGCCTCGGGGGCGGCGGCCGGTGCGGCCTCGGCGACCTCCGCGGCCTCGATGACCTCGGCGGGAGCGGCCGGGGTCGCGGCCGCAGCAGCCTCGGCGGCGGCCTCGGTGACGGTGCCCTCGGCGGACTCGGCCGGGGTCTCGACGGTGCCCTCGGCGCCGGCCAGGAGCTCGCGCTCCCACTCGGCCAGGGGCTCGGCGGCGGCCTCGGCCTCGGCACCGGTCTTGTTGCCCGAGTGGCGCTGCATGAGGCCCTCGGCTGCGGCGTCCGCGATCACGCGGGTGAGCAGCGTGACGGAGCGGATCGCGTCGTCGTTGCCCGGGATCGCGTAGTCGACCATGTCGGGGTCGCAGTTGGTGTCGAGGATCGCCACGACGGGGATGCCCAGCTTGCGGGCCTCGTCCACCGCGAGGTGCTCCTTGTTCGTGTCGACGATCCAGACGGCCGAGGGAACCTTGGCCATGTCACGGATACCGCCGAGCGTGCGCGCGAGCTTGTCCTTCTCGCGGCGCAGGACCAGGAGCTCCTTCTTCGTGAGGCCCGAGGCCGCCACGTCGTCGAAGTCGATCTCCTCGAGCTCCTTCATACGCTGAAGGCGCTTGTGCACAGTGGTGAAGTTCGTGAGCATGCCACCGAGCCAGCGGTGGTTCACGTACGGCATGCCGACGCGGGCGGCCTGCTCGGCCACCGGCTCCTGTGCCTGCTTCTTGGTGCCGACGAAGAGGATCGAGCCGCCGTGGGCGACCGTCTCCTTGACGAAGTCGTAGGCGGTGTCGATGAAGTGCAGCGACTGCTGCAGGTCGACGATGTAGATGCCGTTGCGCTCCGTGAAGATGAAGCGCTTCATCTTCGGGTTCCAACGGCGGGTCTGGTGTCCGAAGTGGACACCGCTCTCGAGGAGCTGGCGCATGGACACGACGGCCATGACACGTCCTTTCGGTGCGGTCCGGGATCAACCCGGGAGCTCCGCACGCATTTCAGGCGACACCAAGGCTGAAAGCCCGGGCCGCGGTTCGGTTGCCGGCACCTCCGTTGCGAAGGTGCCCCTGGCGTCACGCCTTGCCCGACGCCGACCCTGGGGCCGGACCACTGCCGGACGCGACTTGAAGTGACGCGCGATGTCGACCAGGTGCCTCCCTGGGGAGCGCATGCCGGTCGCGGGTTGAAGTCTACCCGACCTGCCCCCGCGGCGATGACCCACGCACTGCGGCGTGGCTGTGACGTCGCACGCTCCCACGAAGGCCGGTGTCCGGGCCGGATTCCGGAGCTTGTCGCGGCACCCGGGAGACCCCTGCGACGGTGGCAGCAGGCAGCGAGCGCGACCACAGGAAGGACTTGAGCCTGTCTGTGCACAGGTGGGCTCCCGGGGCCTCCCGGCGTCATGCGCTCGGGGCGATGCTCATGGCATGACGACCCTCCCGACCCGCTCCCCCGGCCGAGTCCTTCGCCGAGTCCTGAACCCGGCTGCTCGCCCAGCTGCTCGCCCAGCCCTCGGCCGAGTCCCGACGATCGTGGTT
Organism: uncultured Actinomycetota bacterium; assembly: GCA_963850545.1. Taxonomy (GTDB): domain Bacteria; phylum Actinomycetota; class Actinomycetes; order Actinomycetales; family Cellulomonadaceae; genus Promicromonospora. The sequence goes on from CAWKLP010000001.1 coordinate 2,107,799, forward strand.
CTGACCGCTCTGCTCACCGTCGCTCTCGTCGCCCTTGCGGCGACCGCGCCCGCCGCCGCGGTGCGCTCCGGGCCCGACGTCGCCGTCCCGGCGAGTGTCGACGTCCGGTCCGGGTCGGACGACCGCAGCGCCCCGCCGGTCTCGGACGGCGGCGACGTTCAGTCCGAGGCGGACGACGGCGCCCGGTCCCCGTGGACCGATGCGCCGGGGACCGGTTACGTGCCGCCGATCCCCGGGGTGGACCCGCCGTCCGGCGTGGAGCGCCTGTTCGACCCGCCCGAGGAGGACTGGGGCGCGGGACACCGTGGCGTGGACCTGACCGCCCCGAAGGGCTCGCGCGTGCTGTCCCCCGGTCCGGGTGTCGTGACGTTCGCCGGACAGGTCGCGCGGCGCGGGGTCGTGGTGGTCACCCATCCCGACGGCCTGCGCACGAGCCTGGAGCCGGTCGCCGCGTCCGTGCCTGTTGGGGCGGCAGTCGCCGCGGGTTCGGTGATCGGCGTCATCGAGGGCGGGCCCGGCAACGGCAGGGCTGGCGATTCAGCCGACGGCGAGGGCAGGACCGGCGAGGGCGGGGCTGGCGATTCAGCCGACGGCGCGACGCCGAACCACTGCGCGCCCCGATCCTGCGTGCACTGGGGAGTGCGACGGGGCGAGCGTTACATCGACCCGCTGTCCCTGCTAGACCGTCCGCCGATCGTGCTGTTGCCGGATCGCTGACACGGACCGAGCGGCGGGCTCGATCAGCCCGGCCACCCCGCCGTCAGCCGCCGAACCGCAACCTGCACCCGGTCGGGTTCGCCGAACCGCTATCTGCACGTCCATCCGCGCAACCTAGGCGTCCACTGGAGAGCCAACTGCAACTGGCGTGTCGATAGACCGCCGGATGGACAGGTACCTTGCGATTCGGCTCCCGGACCCCACGCGCAACTTTCGGTTCGGCGGCGGAGCGGTCCGCCGAGGGTCTGGGTCAGGCGCGCGGGAACGCCTGGGCGTAGACGCTGCGCAGCCGCTCGGCGTCCACATGGGTGTAGCGCTGGGTGGTCGCGAGGTTCGCGTGGCCCAGCACCTCCTGCACGGCCCGCAGGTCGGAGCCGCCCTGCAGCAGGTGGGTCGCGGCGGAGTGCCGTAGCGCGTGCGGCGCGATGTCGTCGACCCCGGCCTGGGCCGCGAGGCGGTGCACGACCTCGCGCACCTGGCGCTGGCCCCAGCGTCCGCCGCGCTCCCCCACGAGGAAGGCGTCGCCGGTGGTGGCTGTCGTGAACGCGGGCCGGCCGTCGGTCAGCCAGGCGTCCACCGAGCGTGCCGCCGGGATACCGAACGGGACCACGCGCTCCTTGCCGCCCTTGCCGAGCACCCGCACGAGCCGGTCTCGCGAGTCGACGTGGCCGACATCGACGGACACCAGCTCACCCACGCGGATCCCCGCGCCGTACAGCAGCTCCGCGGCGACCCACGACCGCAGGGCCGCCGGCCGTGTCGCCTCGTCGGCGTCGTCCGCGGCGGCCCGGGCGCCGTCGAGCAGGCGACTGGCCGCGTCCACGTCGAGCACGGTAGGCAGGGTGCGCGGCACCTTGGGGCTCGCGAGGCGGGCGGAGGGGTCGACGGGCACCAGCCCCGAGCGGTGCGCCCAGCGCAGGAACGCGCGGGCGGAGGCACCCCGGCGGGCGAGCGTGGAGCGCGCGAGCCCTCGCTCCGACTGGGACGCGAGCCACCCGCGCAGCAGCGTGAGGTCGATCGCGTCGAGGCGCGTGCTGCCGTGCCGCATCGCGTACCGGAGAAGGTCGGTCACGTCCGCCACGTAGGCGCGCCGAGTGTGGGCGGAGTGCCCGCGCTGCGCGTGGAGGTAGCTGGCGAACCGGGACACGGCGCCGGAAAACTGCTCGGGCAGCCGAGGCAAGCCGGACAGGTCGGTAAGGTCCACGTTTGCCAGTGTGCCGCTCGCCCGCCACGCGGTGAAGAAGGCGCGCCGCCCAGTTTCGCCCGGGCCCGTCGGCTCTGCCAGAATGTCTGGCCGGACGACCACAGGAGGACCGCAAAGATGCGTGCCGTACAAGTGACCGAGTTCGGCGGCCCCGAGGCGCTGGAATCCGTCGAGCTGCCCGAGCCGACGGCGGGTCCGGGCGAGGTGCTGATCGACGTCACGCGCATCGGCGTGAACTACGCCGACACCCACCAGGTGGAGAACTCCTACCAGACGCCGACCAAGCTGCCGTTCGTCCCCGGCAGCGAGGTCGTCGGACGCACGCAGGACGGCAAGCGGGTGGCCGCGCTGCTGACGGGTGGGGGCGGGTACGCCGAACGCGCCGTCGCCGACGAGGCCATGACCTTCCCCGTGCCGGACGGCGTCGACGACCTCACCGCGCTGTCCATGCTGGTGCAGGGCACTACCGCCTGGATCCTGCTGCGCAAGAACGCCCACCTCGAGCCCGGCGAGTCCGTGGTCGTGCACGCGGCCGCGGGAGGCGTCGGCACGATCGCCGTACAGCTGGCCAAGGCGTGGGGCGCCGGCCGGGTGATCGCGACCGCGAGCAGCGACGACAAGCGCTCGCTGGCCATCGAGCTCGGTGCCGACGTCGCCGTGGACTCCCGCGCGGACGACATGACGCAGACCCTGCTCGATGCCAACGGGCGGCGTGTTGACATCGTGCTCGACATGGTCGGCGGCCCCACCACCGACCAGAGCGTCAAGGCGCTCGCGCCGTTCGGCCGTCTCGTCTTCTACGGCATGGCGGGGCGGACGCAGCCGAAGCCCATCGAGCTGCGCAACCTGCTCGGCCACAGCACCACGGTGGCTGGAATGTGGCTGCCACACGTGTTCCGCTTGCCCGGCAATCTCTACGGCACGGCGCTGACCGGGCTGTTCGACCTCGTCCGCAGTGGCAAGATCCGCGCCGTCGCGGGCGGCGAGCACGCGCTGTCCGACGCCCGCGGCGCTCACGAGGCCCTGCGCTCGCGCGGCACCGTCGGCAAGCTCGTGCTCAACCCCGCCGGCTGACCCGCAGGCTCGTAAGTGGCGCTGCCGGCCGCGCCACCGGTCGGTGTCCGCACCACGCGGCCTCCGCCCGCGCACCCCGGTCAGCGCCTGCGCCACCCGCCGTCCTTCTGCTCGGCCAGGCCCATCAGCTCCAGCAGCCCGAGCGCACCCGTCGCCTCGCCGAGCGCGAGCCCTGCGACACGGGCGATCGAGCGTTCGTGCGCCGGTTTGCGAACAGGCAGCGCATCGAGCACCGCCTTGCCCGCCGCGTCGAGGTCGTCGCCGAGCCTCGTCTCGCCCCGTCGCTCCGGCGCCGTCTCACCAATGTCCCCGGCCAGCTCGGCGGCCTCGGCGGCATCGGTGACACACACGGCGGCACCGCTGCGCAGCAGCGCGTGACAGCCGGCGGAGGCCATCGACGTGACCGGCCCCGGCACCGCACCCAGCGGACGCAGCAGCGATACCGCGTGGTTGGCCGTGGACAGCGCGCCGGAACGCAGCGCCGCCTCGACCACTACCGTGCCTGCCGTGAACGAGGCGATCAGCCGGTTCCGCTTGAGGAACCGCTGCTTGCCCGGCACCGATCCGGGCGGCACCTCGCTCACCAGGGCGCCCTGCTCGACGGTCCGCAGCAGCAGGTCGGTGTTGCTCGCGGGGTAGAGCCGGTCGACGCCGCCCGCCAGGAAGGCCACAGTCGGCGCCCCCGATACCAGCGCGCCCCGGTGCGCCTCCGCGTCGATCCCGTTCGCGCCGCCGGAGACCACGGTGAACCCGCGGTCGGCCAGACCGCACGCCAGGGTCCGCGTCACGCGGATGCCGTAGTCGGTGCAGGCGCGCGAGCCCACCAGGGACACCGAGCGCGCCGCCAGCCGCGCCAGGTCGGGGTCGCCGCGCACCCACAGCGACAGGGGCGCGGTGGCACCGAGATCGGCGAACGCCGTCGGCCAGCGCGAGTCGTCCGGGGTCAGGAACGTGCCGCCGTACCGGGCGAGCACGGCGAGCTCACCCTCCGGATCGAGACGTTCGATCCGGGGCGCCCAGCGCCGCACGGCGGCGACGACCAGCCCGGCGGCGCGTGCCCCGAAGGCTGATGGCCCCTCGGCGGCCGGCCCGAGCACCTGCCCCGGCGCGTCGGTCCTGCGGGCCGTACCCCAGTCCGCGCCGAAGCCCGAGCCGGAGCTCGAGCCCGAGCCCGAGCCGAAGCCGGAGCTCGAGCCGGAGCTCGAGCCGGAGCTCGAGCTGGAGCTGGAGCTGGAGCCCGAGCCAGCACCCCGATCCGCGCCCGAAGCCAGCACGCCACCACCACTACCGATCCGCCGGAGCGCGGCCCCGGCCCGCTCGGGCGCCCGGGCGGCGTCGAACAGCCAGTCGAGCGCACCGACAGGGCCGAGGTGCCCCACCAGGGCGCCGGCCACCGGATCCCCGGGTTCGGCGATCCGGCTCCACGCAGCCCGCGCCAGCACCGGGTCGTGCGCGTCGAACCTCAGGCCCGTGCGGGGCAGCTCGAAGAGCGGCTCAGCCATGGTTGCCTCCCGTACGCAGCAGCAGCGCGTTCCCGACGTCGGACACGGTGGGGGCCCGCCCCGCGAGATCGGCGATGGTCCAGGCGATCCGCAGCACCCGGTCCACGCCGCGCAGGCTGAGCCGTCCGTCGGTCATCGCCTTCTCGATCGGAGCGAGCAGGCCCGGGCGCGGCCTGAGCAGGTCGCGCAGGAACCGGCCCGGCATCTCCGCGTTGGTGGACCAGGGCGTGTCGGCCAGCCGCGCCCGTGCGACCTCGCGCGCGGCGAGCACCCGGGCGGCCACGGCCGACGTCGGCTCGGACGTGCCCTCCACCCGCTCGACCCGGTCGACCGGCTGGACCTCCACCTGCACATCCACCCGATCCAGCAGCGGGCCGGACAGCCGCGCGAAGTACCGGCGCCGCGCCGTGGGCGAGCACGTGCACTCCAGCCCCTTGCCGATGGCGAGCCCGCACGGGCACGGGTTGGCCGCCATGACGAGCTGGAACCGGGCCGGGTAGCGCGCCGCGCCGCCCGACCGGTGGATCACCAGCTCACCCTGCTCCAGCGGCTGCCGCAGCGTCTCCAGCACCTTGCTCCCGAATTCTGGCGCTTCGTCCAAAAAGAGAACTCCGCGGTGCGCCCGCGACACCGCCCCCGGGCGCGGTACGCCGGACCCACCGCCCACCACCGCTGCCTGGGTCGCCGTGTGGTGGGGGTCCTCGAACGGCGGCCGACGGATCAGTCCCCCGCCCGGGTCGAACGTGCCCGCCACGGAGTGCACAGCGGTGACCTCGACGGCCTCCCGGTCGGTGAGGTCGGGAAGGATCCCCGGCAGGCGGGAGGCCAGCATCGTCTTGCCCGCACCCGGCGGGCCGACGAGCAGCAGGTGGTGACCGCCGGCGGCCGCCACCTCGAGGGCCGCGCGCGGGCGCTCCTGCCCCACGACGTCGGCCAGGTCGCCCGGCAGGCGCGCGGGCAGCGCGGAGCGGGTGGGCCGCACGGCCACCACCTCGCGCACCAGCTCCGGCGGGCCGCCGTGCAGCGCCACCACCTCGGCCAGGCTCGCCGCGCCCACGACCCGGGCGCCCGGCACCAGCCGCGCCTCGTCGAGGTCCCCGGCCGCCACGACGACGTCCGGGTATCCCGCGTCCACCGCCGCCGCGACGCTCGGCAGCACCCCGCGCACCGGCTGGATGCGCCCGTCGAGCCCGAGCTCGCCCAGGTGCACCACCCGGTCCAGGTCCACCCTGCTCAGCCCGGCCGAAGAGGGCCCCTCGACCCCCGCGAGGATCGCCACCGCGATCGCGAGATCGTACGCGCTGCCCTGCTTGCGCAGCGAGGCGGGCGACAGGTTCACGGTGATCTTCTTGACCGGCCACTGCAGCCCCGTGGACGTCACCGCCGCCCGCACGCGGTCGCGTGACTCGCTCAGGGCGGCGTCCGGCAGCCCCACCAGCGTGAATCCCGGGACCGACGCGGCGAGGTGCGCCTGCACCTCCACCACGTGCCCCTGCATCCCGACGAGCGACACCGCCCGCGTGGTCGCTATCCCCATCAGGCCACCGACTCGAGGTGCTCGACTACGGCGGGCCCCTGCTCCTGCAGCGTCACCGCCACCACGTCGATGCGGATCGCGCCGAAGCGCGTGCGCACGTCCGGCCGCACCGGCACCGGGCTGTCCGGCGTCGTCTCCTCGTGCAGCCGCGCCGCGGCGAGGCGCTCCCGGAAGACGGTGAGCCACTGCCCCGTCAGCCGCTTGATGCGCGCCAGCTTCTGTGGCGTGACCGCCTCTGCGGGATGCCCGAAGCCCAGGCTCGACCGGGTCTTGACCTCGACCACCACGAGCACGTCGCCGTCGAGCGCGACGATGTCGAGCTCCCCGTCCTTGCCGCGCCAGTTGGTGTCGAGCACCTGCCAGCCGCGCGCCTCCACGTGCCGCATCGCTACCCGCTCGCCGTACCGGCCCACGCCGTCTTTCTTCGCCATCGCGTCCACCTCCGTGACCAGCCTTGGTCACGGAGGGGCCCGCCGACGGCGTCGCCGGCTCACCTGTGCACAGATCGACGATCCACAGGCCCGGCGTCGCGCACGAACCGTTGGAATCTCGTCACGAGGGTCTGTGCCGACCCTCAAGGAGTTTCAGCCGGACGGCGTACGCCTGCTGCCCGTCGAGCCGGAGGCGCAACCTCAGAGCGCCAGCTCGGCCTTCGCCAGCTCCTCGACGTTCACGTCCTTGAACGTCACCACGCGCACCGACTTCACGAAGCGCGCCGAGCGGTAGACGTCCCACACCCAGGCATCGCCGAGCCGCAGCTCGAAGTACACCTCGCCCGCTGCGGACCGCACCTGCAGGTCCACCTGGTTGGCCAGGTAGAACCGGCGTTCGGTCTCCACCACATAGGCGAACAGGCCCACCACGTCGCGGTACTCGCGATAGAGCGCGAGCTCCATCTCCGTCTCGTAGTTCTCGAGGTCTTCGGCGCTCACGACGACATCATCCCACCGACGCCGCGGTTCCGGGCAGGTTCCAGGATCTGCGGTGCTGCGGCGTCGGCCCGTGCAGCCCGAGGGCGTCCATGTGCGCCTTCGCGCTGTAGCCCTTGTTCTGGTCCCACGCGTACTCCGGGTGCCGCTGGGCCAGCTCGACCAGGATCGCGTCGCGCTCCACCTTGGCCAGCACGCTGGCGGCGGCAACGGACGTGCAGGTCATATCGGCCTTGATCAGCGTCCGCACCGCGGGCTCCGAGGCTCCGTCGCTGACGGCGTCCGCAGCCTCGAACAGGTCGAGCGCCGGGGTCGAGAGCCAGTTGTGCTTGCCGTCCAGCACGACGACGTCGACGTCGCCGCACACCAGCCGCACCTGCGCGAGCGCGCGCCGTCCGGCCAGCCGGAGCGCGGCGATGATGCCGTGCTCGTCGATCTCGGCCGGGCCCGCGTGCCCCACGCCCCACGCCACCGCCCAGCGCCGCACGGCCGGCGCGATGGCCTCGCGCGCGTTCGGCGTCAGCAGCTTCGAGTCGGCCACGCCCTTGGGCCCGGTGCGCGTGGCGGCGTCGACCACCACGACGCCCACGCTGACGGGGCCCGCGAGGGCCCCGCGCCCCACCTCGTCCATACCCGCCACGAGGCGGGCTCCGGAGGCGAGGAGCGCCCGTTCCTGTCGCAGCGTGGGCACCTTGCGCACCGCCCTACTTCCCCGCTGGAGGCGAGTCGGGGACCGCGCTGAAGACGTCGTCCGGGCGGTTGTGCCAGTTCAGCCGGTCCAGCGGCCACACGGTAGAGAACGCCGTTCCCACGACGTTCTCGACGGGCACGAACCCACCGCCCGGCTTGCCGCGGTTGTAGCGCGAGTCCTGCGAGTTCTGGCGGTTGTCGCCCATTACCCACAGCATGTCCTCGGGCACGGTGACCTCGAACGGGTCCTGGCTCGGGATCGACCCGGGCTTGATGTACGTCTCGTCGATCGGCGTGCCGTTCACCGACACGCGCCCCTCGGCGTCGCAGCACACGACCTTGTCGCCGGGCAGGCCGATCAGACGCTTGATGAGGTGGTCGCCGGTGTCCTGCGGCAACAGGCCCACCGTGGTCAGGAACGACACCGCCGCGTCACCGACCGGGCCGCGCTCCGGCGGCACGTAGGGCGGCAGCCAGTCGCCCGGGTCCACGAAGACGACGATGTCCCCGCGCTCCAGGTCGAACGGGCCGGGGGTCAGGCGCGACGCCATCACGCGGTCGCCCTGCGTCAGCGTGTCCTCCATGGAGGCGCTCGGGATGTAGAACGGCTGCACCAGCAGCGTCTTGATCAGCCACGACAGGATCAGCGCGCTGACGACGATGATCGCGATCTCCTTGAGCATCGCGAGGAAACCCGACTGCTGCTTGCGCGGCTCACGACCGTGCGCGGCCCCACCCCGACGATGCGCCCCGCCGTTTCCCCACGGATCCACTGCGCTCAAGGGCGTCCCATCGATAGGGGTGGGCGGAGCCACCCGGTCGAAACTCGTCACGAGGGTAACTCTGTCACCTCGGAGCGTCCGCTGCGAAATGGTCTGACGTGCGAACACGGACCCCGTCGAATATCCCCACACCTGGGCGGGTACGACGCCGGCCGCCGCCCTCGGTACGGAGGACGGCGGCCGGTGCCGCTTACGTGCTGGAGCGCTCGGGCGCCTCAGTTCTCGCGCTTCTCGCGGATCTTCGCCTTCTTGCCGCGCAGCTCGCGCAGGTAGTACAGCTTCGCGCGACGCACGTCACCGCGGGTGACGAGCTCGATGGACTCGATGGTCGGCGCGTGCAGCGGGAACTTGCGCTCCACCCCCACACCGAAGCTGACCTTGCGGACAGCGAACGTCTCGCCGATCCCGCCGCCGTGGCGGGAGATCACGACGCCCTGGAACGCCTGGACACGAGAGCGGTTGCCCTCGACGACCTTGACGTTGACCTTGACGGTGTCACCGGCGCGGAACTCCGGGATGTCGGACCGCAGCGAGGCTGCGTCGATCATGTCGAGCTTCTGCATGGTTCTCTCCGGGCCTGCCACAGGTCAGACGCGAATCTCGTGGGCCCCGCCTCGGCCGGCTCGGCCGTCGGGGTCCCGGAAGGATGATGATGATGGTGGTGCGGCTCGACCCGGTCAGGGGCGGTTGCCCGCCCCGGTCGTCCCCTGTGGCAGAGACCTGACCGGCGACGCACCGACGGGTAATTCTGCCACACGAACGTGTGGACCGACGCCCCGAGCGGGTGTGACGTCAAGCGTGCGGGTTACTCAGCCCGCTCGCCCCGCGTCAGCCCGTCGTCGTCGCCCGTGCCCGGCACCCAGCCGAGCTCGGCGAGCAGCGCCAGGTCGTGCTTGTCCAGGCTCGCAACGGAGAGCGCGGCGATCATGTCCGGCCGCCGCTGCGCCGTCCGCTCCAGCGCGCGGTCCCGGCGCCAGCGCTCGATCTTCGCGTGGTGCCCCGACAGGAGCACCTCCGGGATCTCGAGGTCCGCCCACGACGGCGGCTTGGTGTAGACCGGGTACTCCAGCAGCCCCGCCGCCCCGTGCGACTCCTCCACCAGCGACTCCGGGTTGCCGACCATGCCGGGGATCAGCCGTGCCACGGCCTCGATCATGACGAGCGAGGCGACCTCGCCGCCGTTGAGCACGTAGTCGCCGATCGACAGCTCGTGCACCGTGACGCCGGTGGAGCGGTAGTGCTCGGCGACACGGGCGTCGATGCCCTCGTACCGCCCGCACGCGAACACGAGCTGGTCGGCCGACGCCAGGCGCTCGGCGTGCCGCTGGGTGAACACCTCGCCCGACGGCGTCGGGACGATCAGGTGCGCGCCGGCCGTGCTCGCTCCCAGCACCTCGTCGATCGCCAGGCCCCACACGTCCGGGCGCATGACCATGCCGGCTCCCCCGCCGAACGGGGTGTCGTCGACGGTGCGGTGCCGGTCGGTGGTCCAGTCGCGCAGGTCGTGCACGCGCAGGTCCAGCAGGCCCCGCTGCCGCGCCTTGCCCACGAGCGACAGGTCGAGGACAGACAGGTAGTCCGGGAAGATCGAGACGACGTCGACGCGCACCTCAGTCGTCCTCCCGGTCGACGACGGCGGCGTCCGCGTCCCGCGCCAGCAGCCCGCCGGGCGGGGTCAGCACCACGCGACCGCCCGCGACGTCGACCACCGGCACGATCGCCATGACGAACGGGACCAGGGTGCGGGCCGTCCCGCCGTCGGGCAGGCTCTCCTCGATCAGCAGCGCCTCGTGGGCCGGCTGGTACTCCAGCGTGACGACCTTGCCCACCACTGTGCCGTCGGTCAGCTCGACGCGCAGACCCTCCAGCTCGTGCGGGTACCAGGCGTCCTCCTCGTCGGAGTCGCCCGCCTCGACGACGAGCTCGGTCCCGCGCAGCTCCTCCGCCGCGTTCCGGCCGGTGACCTCGGCGAACGTGACGAGCCACCGCCCCTGGTGCTCGCGCGAGTGCGTCACCGTCAGCGGCCCGGCGCCGGCCGGCACGGTCTCGAGCCGCTCACCGATTGCGAGCCGGGTCTCCGGGTCGTCCGTGCGCAGGTCGAGGGCCACCTCGCCCTTGAGCCCGTGCGCCTTGCTGACGCGGGCCACGGTGAGCTGCATGTCTCTCCTCGAAGATGAAGTGTCGGTCTCGACCGGCTCGACCGGCGGGTCCGGCCCCCGGAGATGAGCAAGGCCCGGTCCGAGTTCGGACCGGGCCTCGTCGTCGTGCCGAGTACTGAACGCTCAGCGCGGAGCTCAGCGCCGGTCGACGTCCACGACGTCGACCCGCACCGGGCCCTCGGTGGCGAGCGCACCGATCACGGTGCGCAGAGCGCGCGCCGTGCGACCACCCCGGCCGATGACTCGGCCGAGGTCGTCGGGGTGCACGCGGACCTCGAGCAGGTCACCGCGGCGCAGCGTCTTCGCGGAGACGCGGACGTCTTCCGGGTTGTCCACGATGCCGCGCACCAGGTGCTCGAGGGCCTCCGAGAGCATCAGGCCTCGTCGCCCTCGGCCGGCGCAGCCGGAGCCTCGGCGGCGGCAGCGGCAGCCTTCTCGGCGGCCTTGGCCTTGGCCTTCTCGGCGTCGGCGTTCACGGCCTCGATCGCAGCGGCCGCGCCAGCCTTCTCGCCCTTGACCCGCAGGGTGCCCTCGGCACCCGGCAGGCCCTTGAACTTCTGCCAGTCACCGGTCACCTTGAGCAGAGCGGCGACCTGCTCGGTCGGCTGCGCGCCGACGCCGAGCCAGTACTGTGCGCGCTCCGACTTGATCTCGATGAGCGACGGCTCCTCGGTCGGGTGGTACTTGCCGATCTCCTCGATCACGCGACCGTCGCGCTTGGTGCGCGAGTCGGCGACGACGACACGGTAGTACGGGGCCCGGATCTTGCCGAGGCGCTTGAGACGAATCTTGACAGCCACGAAGTGGTCTCTCCTGGTTCTGATGGGATGGTCCGAGCACCGCGACGTGGGGTGAAGCAGTGGGTGGGACCGAGACGCAGCCTGGCCGGGTGAGAGGGGCCCGGGCACGCCGAGTACCTGCACATTGTGCCAGACGGCGCGGGGCCCTACCAACCGCGTGTGCGTCACACCGCGCGGGGTCAGCGGGCGGTCGGGTAGATCACGCCGCGCAGCACGACGGCGGTGGGGTGCCGCAGCACCTCGATGTCCTCGCGCGGGTCCGCCGGGTACACCACGAGGTCTGCGCTGGACCCCTCGACGACGGCCCCGAAGCCCAGGTAGTCGCGGGCGCGCCAGGACGCCATCGCCACGACCTCCGCCGCCGGGATCCCGGCGGCGACCAGCTCGACGCACTCGTCCGCGATGCGGCCGTGCGAGATGGTCCCGCCGGCGTCCGTCCCGACCAGGAGCTGCACACCCGCCTCGTGCAGGTCCCGGACCTGCTGGTAGCGGCGCGCGTACATGGCGCGCATCCGCTCCGCGTACACCGGGTACTTGCCGTCGGCCTGCGCCGCGATGTTCTCGAACTGCCCCACCTGCAGCAGGGTGGGCGTGACGGCGATGCCCCGCTCGGCGGCCACGTCCATGTGGTCGGCGGTCATGCCGGTGCCGTGCTCGATGCAGTCCACCCCGGCCGCCAGCAGGCCGTCGATGGTCTCCGTCGCGAAGGCGTGCACCGTCACGCGCGCCGCCTCGGCGTGCGCCACGGCGACCGCCTCGGTGAGCACGTCCTCGGGCCACAGGGGGCGCAGGTCGGCGTCGGCCCCGAGCGTGCGGTCGATCCAGTCGCCCACGAGCTTGACCCAGCCGTCGCCGCGCCGGGCCTGCGTGCGCACGGCGTCCGGGAGCAGCTCAGGGGACTCGAGCTCGAGCCCGTAGTTGCGCAGGTACCGCTTGGGAAGCGCCAGGTGCGTGCCCGCGCGCAGCAGGTGCGGCAGGTCGCCGCGCCGGTGCACCCACGCGGTGTCCAGCGGCGAGCCGGCGTCGCGGATCAGCAGCACTCCGGCGTCGCGGTCCGCCACCGCCTGCTTCTCGGCCTCGTCCTCGGACACCGCGCCGTCTGCCGCGAGCCCGATGTGGCAGTGCACGTCGACCAGGCCGGGCACTGCCCAGCCCTCCAGCACCTGCATGTTGGTGCCCTGCGCCGACGGGCGGGTCAGGCTGACGCGACCACCGCGGACCCAGATCTCCTCGGCCTCGCGGTCGTCACCCAGCAGGATGCGTCCGCGGATCGCCGCGGTCGGACCTCCCAGCGCAGACATCCGGCTCCCTCGCTCTCCGACTCACCCTGTGGACTCGCCCCTGCCCCGGCGACATCGCCGGTCCACGCCTCCCTGCCGACCCACCGGTCGGTCTCGTCAGCCGGCACGCCGGCCGACCTCACCGCCCCAGGAACTTCTCCAGGCCCGGCGGCAGCTCGATGCTGCTCAGGTCGGGCGCCTCGTCGTTCTTCTTCGGGGCGACGCCGAACGCCGACCCGGCTGGGGCGGCCGGCGCGACGGCGGGGCCGCCGCCGAGCGCGCGCTCCATGGCCTCGCGCTCCTGCTGGGCCCGCTTGGCCGGGTTCCCGGACTTGCCCTTCTTGCCCTTCTTCGGCGGCTGCGTCTTGCCGCGGGACTTCTTGCCCATGCCCATACCGGGGCCGCCGGGCATCGCGGGCATCCCGCCGGGGCCCAGACCGCCACCCTTGGACATCTGGCGCATCATCTTCTGGGCGTTCTCGAAGCGCTCCAGCAGCTGGTTGATCGCCGTCGTGGTGGTGCCTGAGCCCTTGGCGATGCGAGCCCGGCGCGAGCCGTTGATGATCTTCGGGTTGTCGCGCTCGATCGGCGTCATCGAGTGGATGATCGCCTCGATGCGGCCCACCTCGCGCTCGTCGAACTGGTCGAGCTGGTCGCGCATCTGGGCCATGCCCGGCATCATGCCGAGCATCTTCTTCATCGAGCCCATGTTCTTCAGCTGCTGCATCTGCACGAGGAAGTCGGCCAGCGTGAAGTCCTGGCCGGTGGCCAGCTTCTGCGCCATCTTCTCGGCCTCGCCGGCGTCGAACGCCTTCTCGGCCTGCTCGATCAGGGTCAGCACGTCACCCATGTCGAGGATGCGGCTCGCCATGCGGTCGGGGTGGAAGACCTCGAAGTCCGTGAGCTTCTCGCCCGTGGACGCGAACATGATGGGCCGGCCGGTCACCTTGGCGACCGACAGCGCGGCACCACCGCGGGCGTCACCGTCCAGCTTCGAGAGCACCACGCCGGTGAAGTCGACGCCGTCCGCGAAGGCCTTGGCGGTATTCACCGCGTCCTGGCCGATCATCGCGTCGATGACGAACAGGACCTCGTCCGGGTTCACCGCGGTGCGGATGTCCGACGCCTGCCGCATCAGCACCTCGTCGATGCCGAGGCGGCCCGCGGTGTCCACGATCACGACGTCGTGCTGGCGCTCCTTGGCATAGGCGACGCCGTCCCTGGCGACGCCGACCGGGTCGCCGATCAGGGGCGCGTCGGCGGCGGGGTCGTCGGCCTCCGACGTGTTGCCCGGGTGCGGCGCGAACACCGGGACGCCGGCGCGCTCGGCCACCACGGACAGCTGGGTCACCGCGTTGGGGCGCTGCAGGTCGGCGGCGACCAGCACGGGCGTGTGGCCCTGCTCCTTCAGCGCGTACGCGAGCTTTCCGGCCAGCGTCGTCTTGCCGGCACCCTGCAGACCCGCGAGCATGATGACCGTGGGCGGCGTCTTGGCCAGCGTGAGCGGGCGCGTCGCCCCGCCGAGGATGTCGACGAGCTCCTCGTTGACGATCTTGACGACCTGCTGCGCCGGGTTGAGCGCACCCGAGACCTCGGACGACAGCGCACGCTCGCGCACCGCGCCGGTGAACTCGCGCACCACGGGTACCGCGACGTCGGCGTCGAGGAGGGCGCGGCGGATCTCCCGCACGGTCGCGTCGATGTCCGCCTCGGAGAGACGGCCCCGCGTGCGCAGGTTCTTGAACGTCGAGGTAAGCCGGTCGGACAGGGAATTGAACACGGGCACAGCCTAATCGAGATGGGTCGACCCACGTTCATCCTGGCAACAGAGCCCGCGCCCGCTCGGTGAGCCCGTCCACGAGCTGCGAACGCCAGCCCGTCCAGGCCTTCGGCCCCAGCGACGTGGTGTCCGCCTCGGTCAGCGCGCGCAGCACGTCGAGCAGGTCACGCCGGTGGTCCACCGCTTCCAGCAGGGTCGCCAGCGTGGCCGGGTCGTCGGGGTCGGCAGTGGTGGCCAGCTCGGCGAGCGTGAGGTGGTGCCGTACGAGCAGCGTGACGTCGTCGACCACCTCGGGTGCGAAGCCCGCACGGGTCAGGATGCCCGGTACCAGCCGGGCGCCCTCCGCCGAGTGGTCGGCCGCGCCACGCACCTTGCCGATGTCGTGCAGCAGCGCGGACAGGAGCAGCAGGTCGCCGGAGCGCTGCCCCTGGCCGGTCGAAGGGTCGGGCAGCCGACGCCGCAGCCGGGCCGCCACAGACGCCGTCTCGACGAGGTGCCGGTCCACCGTGTGCCGGTGGATCGCCGCGCGCTGCGGCCGGTTGCGCACGTCCGCCCACTCGGGGATCCAGGAGGTGACCACCCCGGCGAGGTCGAGCGCCTCCCAGACCGGGACCTGCGCCTGCCCCGCGGCGAGCAGCGAGAGCAGGCTCTCGCGCGCGGCCGGCGGCCACGGCTCGGGCAGGGGCGGGGACTCCTCCAGGCTCCGGATGGTCACGGGCGACAGCACGAGGCCCGTCCGGGCCGCGGTCGCGGCGGCCCGGAGGGGCAGCAGCGCGTCCGACGCCGGCCGGGTCCCGACGCCGAGCACGAGCTCGCCGTCGTGCTCCACCAGGCCGTCACCCACCGAGCGCAGGCGTGGCGGCGTGCGCCGTCCGCGCACCATCATCGGCTTGCCCACGCCCACCGGACGGGACAGGGCCTGCCGGGCGCGGCGGACGGTCATGTCGAGCGCGTAGGAGATGACCCGGCCCGACTCAGCGAGGCTCGCCAGCAGCTCGT
This sequence comes from uncultured Actinomycetota bacterium, assembly GCA_963850545.1. GTDB lineage: Bacteria > Actinomycetota > Actinomycetes > Actinomycetales > Cellulomonadaceae > Promicromonospora. The sequence continues at coordinate 2,123,252 of CAWKLP010000001.1, forward strand.
CCCCGTCGTCGTACCCGGTGCGCTCGGCGACCTCCTCGAGGTCCGCCAGCAGGAGGCGGCTGGTGCGCCGCCGGGTGACGACCTGCAGGGTGTCGCGAACGTCGAGCAGGTGCGTGTACGCGCCGTCCACCGCGCCGTGCGGACGGTCGGTGAGCCAGGTGGCGGCCAGCGCGGACAGCAGGACCGCGTCCCGCATGCCGCCGCGCGCCTCCTTGAGGTCCGGCTCGATCAGGTAGGCGAGCTCCCCCGCGCGCTGCGCGCGGTCGCGCGTGGACGAGATGAGCTCGGGCAGGCGCCGCCGCGCTGCGGCGCGCCAGTCCGTCAGCACGGCCGACGCCGCCCGGTGCACGACGACGGCGTCGCCGGCCACGGCCCGCACGCTCAGCCAGCCGATCACCGCCGGGAGGTCGCTCGCCGCCACCTGCCGGGACTGGCTCAGGGACCGCACCGCGTGGTCGATGTCCACGCCCGAGTCCCACAGCGGGTACCAGAGGCGCTCGGCCACCTGCTGCAGCTCGTCGGGACGGTGGGTGCGCCCATCGTGCACGAGCACGAGGTCGAGGTCGCTCAGCGGGCCGAGCTCACCCCGGCCGAGGCTGCCGACGGCCGCCAGGGCGATGCCCGACGGGTCGACGTCCTTGGTCGCCTCGGCGAACAGGGCGCCCAGGCGGTCGGTGACCCGCTGGCCCACGGCGGACCGCCGGGCCAGGCCCGAGCGGCCCGGACCCGTGAGGCCCGCGGCAAGATTGAGGAGTTCGTCGCGGAGGCCCCGCACCCCGTCCGTGGGGTGCGGGGCCTCCGCCTGCTCCCGGGCGCCCTCGGGCACCGGGTCACTTGTCATGCGTCGTCGAGCACTCCCGGTCAGAGGGCGGCGTCGCCGTGCTCGCCGGTGCGCACGCGGGCCACGTCGTCGACCGACACGACCCACACCTTGCCGTCACCGATCTTGCCGGTCTGGGCAGCACCGACGAGCGCGTCAGTCACCGCTGCGACGTCCTCGTCCGTGACGAGCACCTCGATGCGGACCTTGGGCACCAGGTCGACGGTGTACTCAGCACCGCGGTAGACCTCGGTGTGGCCCTTCTGACGGCCGTAACCACTGGCCTCGCTCACGGTCATACCGCGAACCCCTGCACCCTCCAACGCCGTCTTCACGTCGTCGAGACGGTGGGGCTGGATGACACCCGTGACGAGCTTCATGCGCGTACCTCCCTAAAAGTCGGTTGCTGCACCGTAGTCACGGTCAGCGCACCTCGGTGATGGTGGAGCCGGTGGCCGCCTCGTACGCCGTCTCGCCGTGGACGGCGAGGTCGATACCGCTGACCTCGGCCTCCTCGGAGATACGCCAGCCCATGACGGCCTTGAGGGCGTACGCGATGATCGAGGTGACGACGAAGCTGAACACGACGGCGATCAGCGCGGCAACGATCTGGGTGATCAGCTGCGTGCCGTTGCCACCGTAGAACAGGCCGTTGAGCGCACCGTCCGGGTACCAGACGCCGAAGGACTCGGCGTTGTCGGTAGCGACGAAGCCGAGCATCACCGTGCCGACGAGGCCACCGACCAGGTGCACGCCGACCACGTCGAGCGAGTCGTCGTAGCCGAACTTGTACTTCAGGCCGACGGCGAGGGCGCAGAGGATACCGGCGACCAGACCGATGGCGATCGAGCCGTAGGTGTCAACCGCCGCGGCCGCCGGGGTGATGGCGACCAGACCTGCTACGACACCGGAAGCGGCACCGAGGGTGGTCGGCGCACCGTCACGGAACTTCTCGGTGGCCATCCAGGCCAGCATCGCGACACCGGTCGCGACAAGGGTGTTCAGCCAGGCGCGGCCGGCGGTGCCGTCGGCGGCGAACTCGGAGCCGGCGTTGAAGCCGAACCAGCCGAACCACAGGAGAGCAGCACCGAGCATGACGAACGGCAGGTTGTGCGGGCGCATGGCCTCGGTACCGAAGCCCTTGCGCTTGCCGATGATCAGCGCGAGCGCCAGGCCCGCGGCACCGGCGTTGATGTGCACCACGGTGCCGCCGGCGAAGTCGATCGGGACCGAGAGGGCCGAGGCGATCGGGCCCTCGGGGCCGAGGAGGCCGAGGCCCCACACCATGTGCGCGACGGGGCTGTAGACCAGCGTCACCCACAGGGCGGCGAAGACGAGCCAGGTGCCGAACTTGACGCGGTCCGCAATGGCGCCGGAGATGAGGGCGACCGTGATGATCGCGAACGTGGCCTGGTAGCCGGCCGCGACGGTGGCCGGAACGCCGTATGCACCCATGAGCGACTCGGCGTCGGTCATTGCCAGGCCGAAGAAGTCGGCCGGGTTGCCGATGATGCCGCCGATGTCGGTGCCGAAGGTCAGCGAGTAGCCGTAGAGCACCCAGATCAGGCCGACGACGCCGATCGAGCTGAAGCTCATCATCATCATGTTGAGGACGCTCTTCCCGCGCACCATGCCGCCGTAGAAGAACGCCAGGCCCGGCGTCATCAGCAGCACGAGCGAGGAGGCGGTGATCATCCAGGCAGTGTTTCCACTGTCCAGTTCGAATTCCATCAGATGCCTCTCTCCCCGGACCGGTCCTGTTGACTCGGCCCAACGCGCCTACCGTTCCGGGAAGCCGTTACGCGTGACCTGCACCGAGGTTACGGACGCGTGACGCAGACCGGGAGCATGTAAACGTCTTATTTCGCGGCCGAATTGGGCGAAATATCCTGCCGAACCGTGATGCGATCGTGATTCCGCCGGTATCCGTCTGTGACGTCACCGTTGCACCAGGATCTTCTCACATCTTGGACACATCGCGAGTGCGACCACTTCATGACCCGAATTCGACCGATACCTCAGCCGAGAATTCCGTCCACGAAGTCGTCGACGTCGAACGGCGCCAGGTCGTCCGGGCCCTCACCGAGGCCGATCAGCTTGACCGGGACACCAAGCTCCCGTTGCACCTGCACCACGATCCCGCCCTTGGCGGTTCCGTCCAGCTTGGTCAGGACGATGCCCGTGACACCGGCGACCTCCGCGAAGACGCGGGCCTGCGAGAGCCCGTTCTGGCCTGTGGTCGCGTCCAGCACCAGCAGCACCTCGCTCGGCGCGGCGACCTTGCTCGCCACTCGCACGATCTTGCCGAGCTCGTCCATGAGGCCGGCCTTGTTCTGCAGGCGCCCCGCGGTGTCCACGAGCACGACGTCGGTCTTGTCGTCCCGCCCGCGCGCGACCGCCTCGAACGCCACCGACGCCGGGTCCGCGCCCTCGCGGTCCGAGCGCACCGTCGGCACGCCCACCCGGTTGCCCCAGGTGGTGAGCTGGTCCGCCGCCGCGGCCCGGAACGTGTCGGCGGCACCGAGCACCACGCTGCGGCCGTCCGCCACCAGGACACGGGCCAGCTTGCCGACCGTCGTCGTCTTGCCCGTGCCGTTCACACCCACCACGAGGGTCACGGCGGGCAGGTGCGTACCGTCCTCCGCGGTGGTGGGCTCGGTCTTCAGCGTCCGGTCCAGCTCCGGCTGCAGGAGCGCCACCAGCTCGGAGCGCAGCAGGTCGCGCACCGCCGCCGGTTCGCGCACGCCCAGCACACGGACCTTGGTGCGCAGCGCATCGAGCAGCTCCGTGGTGGGGCCGGCCCCGACGTCCGCGAGGAGCAGCTCCTCCTCGATCTCGTCCCAGTCGTTCTCCGTGAGCGAGTCCCTGGACAGGACCGAGAGCAGCCGCGCGCCCAGCGGCGAGCCCGACCGCGCGAGGCGGTCGCGTAGCCGTACCAGGCGGCCCGCGGTCGGGGCGGGGCGCTCCAGCACGGGCGCGGCCTGCGGTTCCGCAGGTTCGGCCACGGCCCGGTCCGGGGCCGCGACGGGTTCGGCGGTCGTGGCGGACGGCGCCGTCGTCGTGGGCTCGGCCGTGGTCGGGGCGCCGTCCTGGTTCTCGGTACGCCTCCGCCGTCGGGCGACCAGGACGCCGGCGAGGCCGCCACCGCCCGCGAGGACGACGACAGCGGAGATGATCTCGATCCAGGGAAACTCGTTCACGCCCCAGATTCTTTCATCTCGCGGACCGCACTGCGGGAACCCTCCCGCACCGCCGCCGAACCCGGCGAGCTTAGGGTGCCCTAATTTCGCGTGTAGGGTGACCTGGCCGAGACGGCTCCGCGCGACGACCGCGCAGGGTGCAAGCCCCCGGCCGCGCTTCACCACCGCCAAGAACACTGAGGAAGAACATGCCCCGCGCAGTTTTCGCGTCCGCCGTTGCCGTCGTCCTGGGCGCCGTCCTGCTCACCGGCTGCGCCGCGACCGCCGAGTCCGGCACCGGCGACAACAAGTCCAACGTCGCCACGGGCCAGGAGGGGTTCGATGACGTCCGGGAGCTCGCCGCCCAGCTCGGCACCGACGCCGCGCCGGGCGAGTTCCCGCGCGCGGTGCGCAACCTCGTGGCCAACGAGGAGGTGGGCGAGACCGAGATCCCCGCCAAGCCCGAGCGTGTGATCGTGCTCGACACCGGCGAGCTCGACAACATGGTCTCCCTCGGCATCGAGCCGGTGGGCATCGCCCACCCCGCCGACGTCGGGATGGCACCCGACTACCTGGACGTGGGCGACGCCGTCGACCTCGGTCCGTACGACGCCCTGGACCTCGAGCAGATCAAGAACCTCGAACCGGACCTGATCCTCGGCACGTCGCTGCGGATCGACGACGACGGCCTCAAGCGCCAGCTGCAGGAGATCGCACCGACCGTGCTGGCGCCGCGCCCCGGTGTGCTGTGGAAGGAGAACCTCCTGCTCAACGCGGCGGCCGTGGGCGAGGAGGAGCGCGCGCAAGAACTGCTGGACGCCTACGAGGAGCGCGCGGGCGAGGTAGGCGCGGAGGTCGTCGAGGCGAACGGCGGCGAGGCGCCGACCATCTCCATGCTGCGTTTCATGGCGGGCCAGATCCGGCTGTACGCCAACGACTCGTTCATCGGCATCATCCTCGCCGACGCCGGCCTGCCCCGGCCGGAGACCGAGGACATCGCCGACCTCGCCGTGGAGATCTCGGCGGAGGAGATCACTCTCGCCGAGGGCGACTGGCTGCTGTGGGGCACCTACGGCGAGCCGGACTCCACCGAGCAGGCGGCGGTCGTCGACGGTCCCCTGTGGGACCAGGTCCCCGCGGTGGCCGACGGCGGCGTCGTGCGTGAGGTGGCCGACGAGACCTGGTACCTGGGTCTGGGTGTGGCGGGGGCCGAGCTGGTCCTCGACGACCTGGAAGCCATCGCCGCCGACCAGCGTTGAGCGCGCCCCGCACCGCGGCGCGCAGCGGGACCGCGGTCGCCGCGGTCCTGCTGACGGCGCTCGTCCTGCTCGTCGTAGCGACCCTGGCCAGCGTCACCGTGGGCACCCGGGTCCTGTCGCCGGCCGAGACCCTCGCCGGCCTGCTGGGTCACGAGGGCATCGCCTCGACCGTCATCTGGGAGCTGCGGCTGCCCCGGACCCTGCTCGGCCTGCTCGTCGGCGTAGCCCTCGGGCTCGCCGGGGTGCTCGCGCAGGCGGTCACCCGTAACCCGCTGGCCGACCCCGGGCTGCTGGGCATCTCCGCCGGCGGCGCCGTGGCGGTGGTCGCGGGCAGCGTCCTCCTCGGCCTCGGTGCGGGCCTGCCCCGCGTGCTGCTGGCCCTGGCCGGCGCCGCGCTGGCGACGGTAGCCGTGTACCTGTTCGCGAGCCGTTCGCCCGAGGGGCTCACGCCCGTGAACATGACCCTGGCCGGGATGGCCATGACGGCCTTCCTCGGCGCCGCCGTCTCGGCGACCGTGCTGCTCAGCGCCTCGACCATGGACCAGTACCGGTTCTGGGTGGTGGGCGCGCTGAACCTGCCCGATCCCGCCGTCCTCCTGCCGGCCGCGGTGCCGGCCGTGGCGGGCGCGATCCTGGCGATCGTCGTCTCCGGTTCGCTCAACGCCCTGGCCCTCGGTGACGACACCGCGGCGGCCCTCGGCGTCGCCGTCCTGCGGACCCGGCTGCTGGCGGGCGCGGCGGTCGTGCTGCTGTCGGGGACCGCGGTGGCGCTGGCCGGGCCGATCGCCTTCGTGGGACTCGTCATCCCGCACATGGCCCGGGCCCTGGTGGGTACCGACGTACGGCGCGTGCTCGCCGTCTCCGCGATGCTGGGTCCCCTGCTGCTGGTGACGGCCGACGTCGTGGGCCGTCTCGTCGCACGCCCGGCCGAGGTGCAGGTCGGCGTCGTCACGGCGCTGCTCGGCACGCCCTTCTTCATCTGGCTGACGCGGCGCGCGAAGGAGCGTTCCCAGTGATCGGCGCCCCGACGCGCACCGCACGCTCCCTGCTGCCCCGGCCCCGGCCACGACGGCGGGTGGTCGTCGCCGTGCTCGGGACCCTGCTGCTCCTGACGGTCGTGTCCGCGGTCGCCCTGAGCCTGGGCGACGAGCCCACTACGCCCGCCGCCCTGTGGGAGGCGCTCCACGGACACGGACCGGAGAACACCGTCTACGCCGTGCTCGACGTCAGGCTGCCCCGGGTGGTCCTGGCCCTGGCCGTCGGCACCGCCTTCGGCGTCGCCGGCGGGCTGAGCCAGAGCGTGCTGCGCAACCCGCTGGCCAGCCCCGACGTGCTGGGCATCAGCGCGGGCGCCTCGGTGGCGGTGGTGGCGGTCATCGCCGTCGGCTCCCTTGGCGGCCCCGTCGGCGTCGTCCCGATCCCGGTCGCCGCCCTCGCGGGCGGCCTCGCCGCAGCCGGCCTCATCGCGCTGCTCGCCCGCGACGGCGCCCTGCGGGGCCGGCGGATCCTCCTGGTCGGAATCGCGCTGTCCGCCGCGCTGACCGCCCTGACCCAGTTCCTGCTGACGCGCATCGACGTGTACGACGCGCAGCGCTCGGCGGCCTGGCTCACCGGGAGCCTGAACGCGCGCGGCTGGGGCGAGGCGATGCCGGTCCTGGTCGGCGTGGCCGTGCTGCTGCCCGCGGCGCTCGTGCTGGCCCACACCAACCGCGCGCTGCTCTTCGAGGACGAGGTGGTGGCCGGGTGGGGTGTCCGGCCCGGACGTTCCCGTGCCGCCCTGCTGGTGATCTCGGTGTGCCTCGCGGCGCTCGCCACCTCGGCCGCCGGACCCGTCGCGTTCGTCGCCCTGGTCGCCGGGCAGGTGGCCCGCCGCCTCGCCGCGGTCCCCGACATCCCGCCGATCCTGGCGGGGGCGGCCGGCGCATCGCTCGTGCTGGTCGCGGACACCGTCGCGCGCACGGCGCTGCCGTTCCAGCTCCCCGTCGGCGTGCTGACCGCACTGGTCGGCGCGCCCTACCTGCTGTACCTGCTGCAGCGTCGCCGCTCCACGAGAGGGACCCCCTGATGAAAACTGCCACCGCGTCCGAGGCCCGCCTGCGGGCGGACGCCGTCACCCTGGCGTACGGCGACCGGACCGTCGTGCGGGAGCTGTCTCTCGACGTCCCGGACGAGCAGGTCACCGTCATCGTGGGGCCCAACGCCTGCGGCAAGTCCACCCTGCTCCGCGGCCTCGCGCGCCTCATGCCGACGACGAGCGGCACGGTGCTGCTGGACGGCAAGGCGATCGCCGAGCGGCCCACCCGCGAGGTGGCGCGGGTCATGGGCATGCTCCCCCAGTCGCCCGTCTCGCCCGAGGGCATCACCGTGCGCGACCTCGTCTCCCGCGGGCGCCACCCGCACCAGAGCTGGTGGCACCAGTGGGGCGAGGCCGACACGGAGGCCGTGACGGACGCGCTGCGCGCCACCGGCACGGAGGACCTCGCCGGGCGGGACGTGGACGAGCTGTCCGGCGGGCAGCGCCAGCGGGCCTGGATCGCGATGGCGGTCGCCCAGCGGACCGACCTGCTCCTGCTGGACGAGCCGACCACGTACCTCGACATGGCCCATCAGCTGGACGTCCTGGAGCTCGTCGCCACGCTCAACCGGGACCGCGGCAGGACCGTCGTCATGGTGCTGCACGACCTGAACCTCGCGTGCCGGTACGCGCACCACATCGTCGCGATGCGCGACGGTCAGATCGTCGCGGAAGGACCGCCTGCCGAGGTGGTGACCGCGGACCTGCTGCGCGAGGTGTTCTCCGTAGAGGCGTCGATCCTCACCGATCCGCTGAGCGGCACGCCCGTGATCGTCTCCCACCGCACCGTGCCGGACTGAGTGCAGGACTGCCGCTCCGCCCTAGCTCGCGGCCTGGGCCGGGCCTGCCTCCGCCGCCGGCGGCTCCTCCACGACCTGCTGGACGGGCCGCACCGGACGCACTGCCCGCAGCTGACCGGGGACGTGGTTGGCCGGCTTGAGCGGCACGGTGCCGAGCGGAACGTGCAACGTCTTCTGCGCCTGGTCCCGGGCCCGGTTCAGGACGTCGGTCAGCTCCTCGGCGTCGACGTAGCCGGGCTTGGACTCGATCGTCGCGGCGAAGAACTCGGACATCCCCATGTCCACCGGGGAGGTGTCCGGCTTGACCACGGGTGGCTTGCCGACCCACACGGACGGGGCGCCCACCGCATGCGTCGCGACGGCGGACGCGCCGCGCCGGCGGCCGTCCCGGCGCCGCTTGGCGTCACCGCGAAGACGGGCGAGGCCGGACCGGAACCACTGGAGGAACGAGACCTCCTCGGTACCGCTGCTCGAGGGCGCGTCCATCTGACTGGCCACGACGAAGACACCGACGGCCAACACCAGGCACACCACGAGCAGAATGACCGACCACCACATAGGCCTATTGTGTCGCGTCTTGTCCGGTCGTGCCGCGCAGAAGCTCACGACACGCCGCGCGACACGCACGCTGATGGCAGGAGAAATCCCTCACACCTGCAGGTTCCCGGCGTCAGCGTGCGAAAAATCACCCTCTGCGCTACACCTCCGGCTCAGGCGGTGACAGTCTCCCGGTCGCCCATGCGCTGGCTGATCAGCGTCGTGACGCCGTCGCCGCGCATGGTCACGCCGTAGAGGGCGTCCGCCACCTCCATCGTGCGCTTCTGGTGCGTGATCACGATGAGCTGGCTGTCCTTCTGCAGCTCCTTGAAGATCTCGATGAGGCGGCCGAGGTTCACGTCGTCGAGCGCGGCCTCGACCTCGTCCATGATGTAGAACGGGCTGGGCCGCGCCTTGAAGATCGACACGAGGAACGCCACGGCCGCCAGCGAGCGCTCGCCGCCCGAGAGCAGCGACAGCCGCTTGACCTTCTTGCCGGCCGGGCGCGCCTCGACCTCGATGCCGGTCGTGAGCAGGTTGTCCGGCTCCGTGAGCGTGAGCTTGCCCTCGCCGCCGGGGAACAGTCGGGGGAAGATCTCGAGGAACTTCGCCGCTGTGTCCTGGAACGCCTCCGCGAACACCTGCTGCACGCGCTCGTCGATGTCGTCGACTATTTGCAGCAGGTCCTCGCGCGACTTCTTCAGGTCCGCGAGCTGGTCCACGAGGAACTGGTGCCGCTCCTCCAGGGCCGCGAACTCCTCCAGCGCCAGCGGGTTCACGGCGCCGATCCGCGACAGCGCCCGCTCGGCCTTCGCCAGCCGGGCCTCCTGCTCCTCGCGGACGTACGGGACCATCCGGTCCGGCTTCGGCGGCCCGGGGGCCTCCTCCTCGTCCGGACCGGCCTCCGTACCCGGTCGCCGTCGACCGGGCCGTCCTCCGGCTCGGCGCCGGCTGCCGCGACGATCACCGCGGTGGCCGCGGGGTCGTCGGGCCGGATCCCAGCCTCGTGCAGGGCGCGCGTCCGTGCGATGAGGGCGTCCTCGCGCGCCGCGGCGCCACGCGGCAGCGCGGGATCTCCCGCGTACCGGATCGGGTTGCCCTCTTCGTCGCGCTCCACCACCGCGCGCCGCTTGCGGTCGCGCACCGTCGCCTCGCCCTCGTAGACCGGGACCAGCTGGTGCGGGCCGAACTCCTCCATGAGCACGTCCGGGTCGGTGCCCAGCTCCTCGCTCGCGCGCGTCTGGAGCTGCTCCAGGCGCAGCAGCTGCTGCGCGCGGGCGACCTCGTCGCGGTGCGCGACGTCGGTGAGCTCGCGCAGCTCGCCCGTCAGCGACTCCACGCTCCCCCGCACGGCCACCAGCTGCTCCGAGCCGGCGGCGCGGGCCTCCTCGGCGGCCGCCTTCTCGGCCGCCGCCCGGTCCAGCGACCGCCCGATCGCCTCGAGCGCCACCGCGACGGCCTGCTGCACCAGCGTCGCGCGCGACGCGTCGCGACGTCGCGACTCCTCGCGCTCGGCCGCCCGGGCGCGGGCCTCGCGTTCCTGCCCCGCCGACGCCGCCAGCGCCTGCGCGCGGCCCGACACGGCGCGGGCGCGCTCCTCGGCGGTGCGCAGCGCCAGCCGGGCCTCGGTCTCGCGGGCGCGAGCCGCCGCGGCGGCCGCGGCCGCCTCATCACGCTCGGCCTGCACCTCGTCGACCGAACCCTCGTCGTCGGAGGGCTCCTCCTCGGCGATCGTCATGCGCTCGACGAGGGCCTCGAGCTCGATCTCGTCCTCGGCGCGGCGCGACTGCGCCTGCTCCAGCGCGGCGCGGTGCCGGTCGGCCTCGGCCCGGGCGGCGCGCGCTGCCGCGCCCAGCGACCCGAGCTGCTCGGCGGCGGCTGCGCGCGCGGCGTCCGCCTCCCCGAGCCGGGCGAGCGTCTCGTCGTACCGCTCCTGCGCCGACGTGCGCTCGGCCCGCGCGCGCTCCAGGTGCGCCGACCCGTCCGTCTCGCGGGCCGCCGCCTCGTCGCGGGCGGCCTTCGCCTCGTCCAGCGCCGACTGCAGGTGCAGCACGCTGGGCGCGGCCGCCGACCCGCCCCACGCGCGGGTGGCGCCCAGCAGGTCGCCGGCCCGGGTCACCGCTACCACCGGCTGGTCGCGCACCAGGGCGCGGGCTCGTGCCAGGTCGTCCACCACGACGACATCGCGCAGGATCGTCAGCAACGCGGCCGACGCCGGGCCCGCCACCTGGACCACGTCGGTGGCCCAGCGGGCGCCCGCGGGGAGGTCGACCGACGGGCGGGCGGCGCCGCCGTCGTGCGCCGTCCGGTCCGAGCCCACGACCAGGCTGGCCCGGCCGGCGTCCTCGTCACGGAGCAGGCGCAGCGCGTCCACGGCCTCGTCGACGCCCGCGACGGCGACGGCGTCCGCCACCGGGCCGAGTGCGGCCGCGACCGCGTCCTCGAACCCCGCCTCGATGCCCAGCAGCGCCGCCACCGAGCCCAGCACGCCCGCCTGGTCGGCGGCCAGGAGCGTGCCCGCACCGTCCTTGCGGTCCAGGCTCAGTTCGAGCGCCTCGACCTTCGCGGCCGCGGAGCTGCGGTCCCGCTGTGCCGTCGTCACCTGTTCCTGCAGGTGCCTGACCTCGGCCTTCGCCAGCTCGAGCACCTCGGACGCCGCCTCGTGCGCGACGTCGAGCCCTTCCTCGCCGCCCTCGACCCCGCCGACCTCGGCCTCGAGCGCCCCGAGCTCGCGCGAGGACTCCTCCACCCGCTGCTCGGCCTCGAGCAGGGCGTCGCGCAGCCGGTCGAGCTCCGACTGCGCGGCCTCGACGCGGCTGCGGCGCGCGGCGACCTGGCCGGCCAGGCGGGCGAGGCCCTCGCGGCGGTCCGCGGCGGCGCGCAGCAGCGCGGCGTGCGAGCGCTCGGCGGCCTGCGCGGCCGCCTCGGCCTCCGTCCGGACGTCGACGGCGGACTCGACGGTCTCGCGCGCGATGGCGACCTCGGCGGTCAGCTCCTCCTCGCTCGCGCGGGCGCGTGCGGCCTGCGCTTCGAGGTCGTCGGGGTCCTGGCCCTGGTGGGCCGGCTCGGCCGTGCCCAGCAGGCGGGCGCGCTCCCCGGCCAGGGACTGCAGGCTGCGCAGGCGCTCCCGCGTCTGGGACAGCGCGAAGACGGTGTCGCTCGCCTGGCTGACCTGCTGCGACTCCGCCGACGTCGCCGCCTCCAGGCGGGCCAGCATGCCGCGCGCCTCGGTCAGCGCCGCCTCGGTCTCGGCCTGCCGCTGCTTGAGGGACCGCTCGTCCGCGCTCTCCTGCTCGAGCTGGGCGGTGAGCTGGGCCAGGTCGTCGGCGAGCAGGCGGGACTTCGCGTCGCGCAGGTCGCGCTGCACCGTCTGCGCCTTGCGGGCCGCCTCGGCCTGCCGGCCCAGCGGGCCGAGCTGCCGCCGCAGCTCGGCGGTCAGGTCGCCCAGCCGCGCGAGGTTGCCCTGCATCGACTCGAGCTTGCGGAGCGCCTTCTCCTTGCGCTTGCGGTGCTTGAGGACGCCCGCCGCCTCTTCGATGAAGCCGCGTCGCTCCTCGGGCGTCGCGCGCAGTACCGCGTCGAGCTGCCCCTGCCCCACCACTACGTGCATCTCGCGCCCGATGCCGGAGTCGCTCAGGAGCTCCTGGATGTCCAGCAGGCGGCAGCTGTTGCCGTTGATCGCGTACTCGGAACCGCCGCTGCGGAACAGCGTGCGGGAGATCGTGACCTCGGTGTAGTCGATCGGCAGCGCGCCGTCGGTGTTGTCGATGGTCAGCGCGACCTCGGCGCGGCCCAGCGGAGCGCGGCCGGACGTGCCGGCGAAGATGACGTCGTCCATCTTGCCGCCACGCAACGACTTGACACCTTGCTCGCCCATCACCCAGGAGAGCGCGTCGACCACGTTGGACTTGCCGGAACCGTTGGGGCCCACCACGCAGGTGATGCCCGGCTCGAGCTCGAGGGTGGTCGCCGACGCGAAGGACTTGAAGCCCCGGAGCGTGAGCGTCTTGAGGTGCACTGGGTGAGCCTAACTGTGAACTTGGTCCGAACGTCGGACGTGCGGCGGGTAACGCCGAAGTAGAACTGTGGCGAGACAGCACGGCAGCACGAGCCAGAGCTCTACTTCGCTGCCGTGCTGTCTCGCCACAGTTCTGCGTCGGCGGGAGGCGTCGGGCGGGACAGCTCAGCCCAGCTCGGGGAACCAGAGCGCGATCTCGCGCGCCGCGGACTCGGCCGAGTCGGAGCCGTGCACCAGGTTCTGCTGCACCTTGGTGCCCCAGTCGCGGCCCAGGTCACCGCGGATCGTGCCAGGTGCGGCGTCGGTCGGGTTGGTGGCGCCCGCCAGGGAGCGGAAGCCGGGGATAACACCCTCGCCCTCGGCCACGACGGCCAGGACCGGGCCCGACATCATGAATTCGACCAGGGGGGCGTAGAACGGCTTGCCCTGGTGCTCGGCGTAGTGCGCGGCGAGCAGCTCCGTCGTGGCGTTCTTGAGCTCCACGGCACGCAGCGTGTAGCCCTTGGTCTCGATGCGGCGCAGGATCTCGCCGGACAGGCCGCGGCGGACGCCGTCCGGCTTGACGAGGACGAGGGTGCGCTCGGCCACGGGCTGCGTCGAGGCCTCCGTGGGCAGGGTCTTCTCTGCGACGTCGGTCATGACGCAACCTTATCCGGGCCGGAAGCAACGGGATGACGCTGGGCGCCCTGCCCGCCCCGGAACGCGTCGGACGCCCAGGTCACTCGGGTGACCTGGGCGTCTGACACGAGACGTCAGCCGGCGTTGGGGGCCGTATCCGGGTGCGCGACGTCGTACTCCGCCCGCTCCCGGTCGACGCGCGAGCCGAGGCGCAGCGCGTAGATCCACAGCACCACGAAGATCCCGCCGACCAGGTACATCATCGGCACCAGCAGGCCCATGGCGAGCACCGGCACCTGGGCGAGGGTGCCCGCCGCCCGGCCGGCGACCGAGCCCTGGACCCGCGACAGGATCACGAGCACCAGGGCCAGTGCACCGCCGAGCACCCAGATCGCCGCGCTCGACTCGATCTGGAGCGGGCCGCGCCCGAACTCGGAGTCGCGCAGGGCCCACACCGCCATGGTCGCGAACAGCACGAGGAACACCTCGAGCAGCAGCGTGGTGGACGTGAACTGCACCAGCGCGGACTTCTTGGGCCTGATGCGGTCACCGGGGGCGGGTTGGTCCTTGCTCACCGGGTCAGGATATCCGTCTCTTGCCCCCGGCGGTGTCCTCGGCGTCCCGGACCTCGTCCTTGTCGGCACCTTCCGGGGCCTTGTCGACGGCGCCCTCCATGACCGCCTCGCCGCGGGCGACCATGCCGGCCTCGTTGGAGAGCTTGACCTCCTTGAGGAACAGCGCGAGCACCAGGCCGACGACGACCAGCGGCACGAGATACCAGAACGCCGGCGCGAGGGAGCTCGCGAACGCGTCGACCACCCCGGAGCGCAGCGGCTCGGGAAGCGCGGCCACGATCTGCGGCGTCAGGCCGGAGCCGCCGCCCGCCGGGACCGCGTCCGCCGGGACGTCCGCGAAGACACCCTCCAGGTTCTCCGTGAGGCGGGAGCTGAACACCGTGGTGAACGCGGCGGTACCCACCGCGGCGCCGATCTCCCGGAAGAAGTTGTTCGACGACGTCGCCGTGCCCAGCTCGTGCGGGTCCACGGAGTTCTGCACCGCGAGCACGATGGTCTGCATGACGAGGCCCATACCGGCGCCGAGCACAAAGATCATCGCGCCGAACAGCCAGAGGGACATGTCGCCCTCGAGGCGCGTCAGCCAGATCAGGCCGACGACCGTGATCGCCAGGCCCGCCACCGGGAACATCTTGTAGCGGCCGGTCCTGGAGATCGCGAAGCCGGACAGGATCGAGGTCAGCATCAGGCCGGCCATCATCGGGAGCATCAGCAGGCCGGACTCGGTGACACCCGCGCCGGACGACATCTGCAGGAACGTCGGCAGCATCGACATGGCCGAGAACATGCCCATGCCGAGCACCAGGCCGATGAGGGTGGTGATGGTGAACGTGCGGTTCTTGAACAGCCGCAGCGGGATGAGCGGCTCCGACACCCGGTTCTCGATCAGCACGAACAGGCCGACCATCACCACGGTGCCGAGCAGCAGGCCGAGCAGCATCGGGTTCGGACCAGTCGTAGCCGTCGTTGCCGAGCGACTCCCAGCTCGTCAGCAGCACGATGCCGGTGGTGCCGAGCGCCATGGTGAGGATGCCGCCCCAGTCGGTGGGCCGGCCCGAACGGTGCGAGGGCAGCTTGAGCGCGAAGTACGCGATGAACCACGCGGCGATGCCGATCGGCACGTTGATCCAGAAGGTCCAGCGCCAGCCGGGGCCTTCGGTGAGCCAGCCGCCGAGCAGCGGGCCGGCGACGGCGGCGATGCCGAACAGGGCGCCCATCGGGCCCATGTACTTGCCGCGGTCGGACGCCGGGATGATGTCGGCGATGATCGCCTGCGACAGGATCATCAGGCCACCGCCGCCGAGGCCCTGCACGGCCCGCCAGGCCACGAGGGACTCGAAGGACTGCGCCATGCCGCCGCCGAGCGAGGCGATGACGAACAGGCCGATCGCCACCAGGAACGGCCAGCGCCGCCCGTAGAGGTCGCCGAACTTGCCGTAGAGCGGCATCGCGATGGCGATCGCCAGGATGTAGGCAGTGATGACCCAGCCCTGGTGCTCCACGCCGTTCAGCTCGCCCACGATGGTGGGCATCGCGGTACCGACGATGGTCTGGTCCAGGGAGGACAGGAACATCGAGGCCATCAGGGCCCCGAAGATCAGCCAGATCGTGCGCTGGTTGAGGACTACCAGCGGCTTGTCCGGCGCCGTGGTGGCGGCTTGGCTCATGGGTGGTGCCTTTCTGGGATTGGGTTGAGGTGCCGGCGAAGGAGGTCAGAGGTCGAGGTCGCGTCCGACGACGTCGATGAGCTGCGCGACGGTGTCGGGCAGGTGGGCGGCCGGGTTGCCGGCGTAACCGGAGTTCTCCCAGGCGGAGAACGCGGTGCGCAGCATGAGCAGGACGAGCATCGTGAGCAGCTCGGAGCTGGCGCTGAACGGCGTGGTCGCACGGCGGGCCTCGATGAGCTCCACGAGCCGGCTCTTGTGCCGGCCCATCCAGACCATGTGGCGCTGCAGCAGGCGCGGCTCCTGCTGGGCGAGGTCCATGGCCTGCACCACGCGGTCGTGGTCGTCACCGGCCGTCGCAAGGATGGACGCGACCACGACCTGGACGTCGGTCAGCAGCCGGCCGGTGGGACCGCCGTCGACGAACGTCCGCACGACGTCCTCTGCGAGGCCGACGTCCTCGACGCCGAGCACCGCGTCGTCCTTCGACTCGAAGTAGTTGAAGAAGGTGCGGGCCGAGACCCCGGCCTCGGCGCTGATCATCTCGACCGTCACGGCGTCGAGGCCGCGCTCGGCCACCAGCCGCTGCGCCGCGTCGATCAGCGCCGCGCGGCGGGCACGCTTCTTGCGCTCCCGCAGGCCCTGCTCAGCGGGCGTCCCCTCCAGCGCGGACGCGAGCTCGCGCAGGTCGGGGCGCGGGGCGACGTCGGCGGGCGCGACGGTCTCGCGCGGGGAGGTGGGGACCATGCATTAATTCTTGCACCCCGCGCAAAATTTCATCAACTGCAAAAAGGTGAGGCGGCGGTCACACCTCGCCGAAGCCGGCGTCGATCATCTGGACGACGGTCGCCACCGCCTCCGCGGCCCGTTCCCCCGTGGCCTCCACGCGCAGCTCGCGGCCCTGCGTGGCGCCGAGCGCCATGAGCTGCAGCACGCTGGAGGCATCCACGCCGTCGATGGTCATGACCGCACCCAGCTCGGCCACCTTGCGCGACACCAGCGCCGCCGGCCGGGCGTGCAGGCCCAGCGGGTTGCGCACCGTCACGGTGCGCGAGGTCTGCGACTCCTCGCCCGACGTCGTCCCGTTCGCGTCCAGCGCCTGCGCCGCCTCGATCACGGCGAACACGCGCACCGAGGCGTTCGCCGACTCCAGCACCGCCGCCAGGTCCGCGCCCCCGTGCGCCGTGACGGCCGCGGCGACCGCACCCTCGACGAACGGGGCGCGCGCGAGCACCACCCGTTCGGCCAGGGACTCGTCCAGCTCCAGCGCCGACTCGACGGTGAGCACCGAGGACCCGAGGTCCCCGAGCACCACGACGCCGCCGCCGTCGGGCGCCCTGCCGACGGGTACGCCGCTGTCCCCGGCGCCGTCGGCCTGCTCCGCTTCGGCCCGCTCCGCGTCGGCCAGGGCCGCGTCGGCCAGGGCCGCGTCGGCCAGGGCCGCAAGGACCTCCGCGAGGTTCTTCTGGATGGCGTCGAGCGAGGTGCCCAGTCCGCCGTCGGGACCGCCGCCCACACCCCGGACCAGGACGTCGGGTGCCATCTGTCCCGCGAGCTCCGCCGCCCCGCGAGCCAGCTCGGCGGAGTGCGAGACGAGGACGAGCGCGACCCGCGCCGTCATGCCGCGCTGCGGGGGTCGGCCGGCGCAGGACCGGACAGGGCGGCGGCCATCGCCGCGCCCAGGACCAGTGCGGTGGAGCGCGCGCCGGGGTCCTCGTGCCCTGCGCTGCGCTCACCGAGATAGGAAGCGCGGCCCTTGGTCGCGACCATCGGGATCGTGGCCGTCGCGGCCTTGTCCGCAGCCTCTGCCGCCGCCCGAAGGACGTCCACCTCGGAGCCGCCGCCGCCCGCCGCGGCCTCGGCCGCGTCGACCGCCGCCTGCCAGGCGTCGACCATGGTCTTCTCCCCCACCGTCGCCTTGCCGCGCGAGGCCACGCCCTCGAGGGCGGCCTCCAGCACTGCCACGATCGCGGGCGGGTCGATCTGGGGACGGCCCGACACCTTGGCCGCCCGCAGGTACGCCGTGCCGTACAGCGGGCCCGACGCGCCGCCCACCGTGGACATCAGCGTGGTCGCCACCAGCTTCAGCACGTCGCCGACGGTCCGCTCGTCAGTCGTCCCGGGCTCGGCCGCGGCGTCGTCGAGCCGCGCCACCACCGCCTGGAAGCCGCGGTGCAGGTTCTCGCCGTGGTCGCCGTCGCCGATCTGCCGGTCGAGCTCGGTGAGCTCGTCCTTCGCGTCCGCGATCGCGTCCGCCGTGCGGCGAACCCATCGCTCCGCCCAGTCCGCGTCCAACGCCATGTCTTGAACCCTTCCTGTCTCACCACCGGAGTGCTGCAGTGTTCACGGGCGCGTCCCAGAGGGCTTCCAGCTCGTCGTCCAGACGGAGGACGGTGACCGATGCTCCCTGCATCTCGAGGGACGTCACGTAGTTGCCCACCAGCGACCGGGAGACCGTCACGCCGCGCTCCTCGAGAAGGTGCCGCGCTCGACCATAGACCACGTAGAGCTCGGACAGCGGGGTGCCGCCCATACCGTTGACGAACAGCAACACTCGCTCGCCGGCGGCGAGGGCGAGGTCGTCGGCGACCGGCGTCAGGAGCATCTCCGTGACCTCGTCGGCGCCGGCGGCGGGAACGCGGTGGCGGCCGGGCTCGCCGTGGATCCCGATCCCCACCTCGATCTCGTCCTCGGGCAGGTCGAAGCTGGGCCCGCCCACGTGCGGCACCGTGGGCGCCGCCAGCGCCACACCCATGGTCCGCACGTTCGCGATGACGCGCTTGGCGACGTCGGTCACGCCGGCCAGGTCGGCGCCCCGGGCGGCGGCCGCTCCCGCGATCTTCTCGACGGCGAGCGTTCCGGCAACCCCGCGCCGGCCGGCGGTGTAGAGCGAGTCCTCGACGGCGACGTCGTCGTTCACGAGCACCGACGCGACCTCGATGTCCTCGGCCTCGGCGAGCTCCACCGCGGTCTCGAAGTTGAGCACGTCGCCCGTGTAGTTCTTGACGATCGTGAGCACGCCGGCGCCGCCGTCTGCCGCCTGGATGGCGGGCAGGATCTGGTCCGGCGTCGGGGAGGTGAACACGGCGCCCGGGACGGCGGCGTCGAGCATGCCGTCGCCCACGAAGCCCGCGTGCAGCGGCTCGTGCCCCGACCCGCCGCCGCTGACCAGCCCCACCTTGCCGGTCACCGCACCCCCGGTACGACTGACGAAGACGGGCGACGTACTGACCTGGACCAGCTCGGCGTGCGCGAGCGCGAAACCGGCCAGGGAGTCGGCGACGGCATCGGCAGGATCGTTCAGCAGCTTCTTCACGGCGGCCTCCTCGCGGGGCTGTGCGGCCCGGCGACGGCGCCGGGCCTGCGGACAAGCCCCATGGGGTTCATGTAACACCACGGGATCGGCGGACGTACAGGGTTAGATCTTCCTCAGCCGCGGCCGACCAGGATGCGGGTGTCCGCGACCGTCACCACCGAACCGGTGACGAGCACGCCCGTGCCGACGCCGCTGCCGTGCCTGTCGTCGGCCTCGGCCAGGTCCGTAGCGATCTGCAGCGCCTCGTCCAGCCGGCCGGCCACGTGCACGCGCTCCTCCCCGAAGACCTCGCGCGCCACCTCGGCCAGGGCCTCCGGGTCCGCGGACCGCTCAGAGGAGTTCCGGGTGACCACGATCTCCGCGACCGTCGGCTCCAGCACGGACAGGAGCCCCTCGGAGTCCTTGTCGGCCATCATGGCCAGGACGGCGACGACGTGCCCCAGGTTGAACGACTCCTCCAGCGCGTCCACCAGGGCCTCCGCCCCGGCCGGGTTGTGCGCGACGTCGACCACCACCGTGGGGCTGGACCGCACCACCTCGAGGCGGCCCGGCGCGTCGACGTCGCCGAACGCCACCTCGACGATCTCCGCGCCCAGCGCGCGGCCCCCGCTGAGCAGGGCCTCCGTGGCCGCGAGCGCCAGCAGCGCGTTGTGCGCCTGGTGCGCCCCGTGCAGGGGCAGGAAGATCTCGGTGTAGACGCCCGCGGGCGTGCGCAGGTCGATGAGCTGCCCGCCGACGGCGATGCGCCGGTCCATTACCTCCAGGTCCACGCCCTCGCGGATCAGGTGGGCGTTGGCCGACCGGGCGCGCGCGAGGATCGGTTCGAGGGCGGCGTCGGGCTGCTCCGCGATGACCGCGACGGCGCCGTCCTTGATGATTCCTGCCTTCTCGGTGGCGATCTCGTCGAGCGTGGAGCCGAGCCAGCGCTCATGGTCCATGGCGACGGGCGTGATGACGGCGACCTCGCCGTCGACCACGTTGGTGGAGTCCCACCTGCCGCCCATGCCGACCTCGACGATCGCGATGTCGACGGGCGCGTCGGCGAACGCGGCGAAGGCCATGACGGTGAGCACCTCGAAGAAGCTCAGGGGCGGGCCGCCCTGCTCCTGGGACTCGCGGTCGGCGACGCCGATGTAGGGCGCGACGTCCTCGAACACCTCGACGAACCGCTCCTGGGTGAGCGGCTCCCCGTCCACGGCGATGCGCTCGGTGACGCTCGTCAGGTGCGGGGACGTGAAGCGGCCGGTGCGCAGGCCGTGCTCGCGCACCAGGCGCTCGACCATGCGTGCCGTGGAGGACTTGCCGTTGGTCCCGGTGATGTGGACGGTCCGGTAGGCGCGGTGCGGGTCGCCGAGAAGCTCCAGGACGCGCTCGACGCGGGCCATGGTGGGGTCGATGTCGAATTCAGGGGCTCGTGCCGCGATCTCGCGGCGTACTGCTTCAAAGGCTTCGTCCACGTGACGAGGATAGGGTTCCGGGATCAACGTTGCCGATCTCGTGCGGGGGCTCAGCAGGTGTCGGACGAGCAGCAGACGTCAAGCGCGGCCGGCGACCTCGCGGCCCAATGGCTGGGCTTCGAGCAGATCTTCAGCCAGGACAAGTACGACGGCGGGAGCCCGCCCTGGCCCTCGTCGATCGCCGAGTGTGTGTCCGAGCCGACACCGGGACTGCTTGAGATCACCGGGTCAACGCGCCCGCACGTCGTGATTACGGCTCCGCACGCGACGAACCATGAGCGAAACGGCGCAGGGAAGGTCGCGGACCGTGGCACCGGCGGACTCGCCGTCCTGCTCGCCCAGGTGACCGGCTGCACGGCGCTCGTCGCGCTGGACACCCCCGGGGACGCGAACTACGACCTCGAGCATCCGTTCAAGGAACGCCTGGCCGACCTGCGGCCGACGGTCGTCATCGACCTGCACGGTATGCGGACCCGCCCGGAGTCCGACGTCGACCTCGGTACCGGCACGGGTCCGGCTCCGTCCGCCGTCGTCGCCGCTCTGACCGGCAGCGGCCTGCGTGTCACCACGAACGCCGTCTTCGACGCCATGCGGCCGACCACGGTCACGGCCTTCGCGCAGGAGCTCAGCATCCCGGCGGTGCAGGTGGAGATCGGAGCGCACCTGCGACCGCCGTCGGGGACGGCCCCGGCGCTCTCCGGTCTCGTCACCGCCCTGGTCACCGCCATCGAGGAGCTGGCTTCTCCGACACCGTCCGGCCTGACAACCGTGCCCGTCAAGATCGCCTCGGGACTGCCGACCGCCGTCGTGCACCCGGACTTACTGCCCGGGACGAACGGGCCGGTACCCGTCACGGTCATCGCGGACAACCACGCAACCGTGGCGTGGGCCTGGAGCGTGGCCGCCGACGGGATTCCGGAAGCGGCCCGCGACATCTCCCCCAGCCAGGTCGGTGTGAGCCGCCGGCTGCGCGCTGCCGTGAGCGGTGCCATGTCAGTCTCCGTGCGGGTGCCACCGATCACACAGCTGCGGACCTACTCCGCCTTGGTCGATGACATGCCGGGCCCGGACGAGGTGCAGGTCAATCCGGAGGACATCAAACCGGGCACGTATCTCCTGGTGCAGGGCGGCGTCACGGCCTGGGTGCACGCGGTACCGCGCGATCACGTCCGGCCGGGCACCGTCCGGCTCGCCTACCAGCTTCGGCTCCTCACTGCTTCGGACGGCACTTCGGACAGTGCCGTCGTCGCGCTCATCGCCGCAGAGCCGGCAGTGATCAGGCATCACCTACCTGTCAAACGGGTCCAACAGGCGAGCGAAGCCGTCGACCGCACCATGGAACGGCTGTGGCGCGCGCTCTTCCGCGCGCCCGAGTTCTCGGCCCGGGTGATCCAGGCACACGCCGGCGACGACGGGGCGCCGATCGTCACGCTCCATCAGGCGGTCTTCGACCGCATCGGCGTCGAGTCGGGCCAGCAGGTGCTCGTCCGGTGGGGAGGTCGCGAGGTGGTCGCCCTCGCCGTCGCGGACCACGACCCGCCGACGTCAGGATCACTCACCGAGTCGATGAGGAAGGTACAGCGGGTCAACCGGCTCTGGCCGGACCTGCCGGACGGGATGTCGCCACACACCACTGTCCGCATGTCGACGCGCCTGCGCGACCAGCTGGGCGCGCCGGTGGCCACGGTGGTCACCGTGCGACGTCGCCTGCGGCCGGTACTGGTGCGAAACCTCAACTCCCTGGTCGTACCGCTGGCAAGCCTTGTGCTCGCAGGTGCGGCCCTGCCTGACCCGCACTGGCCCACCCTGGGTCTCGGCACGGCCCTGATGTCCGTGTTCGCGCTCGCCCGCCTGCGCATCCCGCAACCGCGGAGCCGTGCACGAGTGGACGAGAACTGGGTCGAACAAATGCCAGGCCCGGTCGAGGCGCATGGTCCCGGAGCCGGTCGAGGCGGTGAGAAGGTAGGCGGGTGACCGCCCAGCACCTTCCCGGAGACGCTCCCTTCTTCGAGGAGTGGAGCAACAAGCAGCCCGGCACGCGCCGGTCCCTGCCACGCGCGCGGGCGGTGGGCAAGGTCATCGGCACGTGGGACGACACCCCGCCCGTGCTCGCGGTGGTGGGTTCGAAAGGCAAGGGAACGACGGCGCTGCACGCCGCGGCGTCGCTGTCGGCCGCCCTGGTCGAGGGCGACCGTCGGGCCCACGTGGGGCTGGTCTCCTCGCCCGGCCTCCGGACGAACCGGGAACGGATGCGGTTCGACGGCCAGGCCATCTCGCCCGACGAGTACGAGCGGGTCGCCCACGCGCTGACCCGAGCTCGGGAGTCGGTCCCGCCGTCGGACGACGGGTATCTGTCTCCCACCGGGTCGTTCACGATCACCGGTGCTGCCTGGGCCGCCGCGAAGGGCGCCGACGTGCTCGTGCTGGAGGAGGGACTCGGCGGACGATCCGACGAGGTCAGCCTGTTCGAGCCTCTCGTGGTCGCGGTGACGAAAGTGTTCTACGAGCACGGCGAGCTGCTCGGCCCCACGCTCGACGATGTGGCGCGGGACCTGCTCGGCGTCGTGGGCCCCGGAACACGGACGATCGTGACGGTGGAGCAGGATGCCGAGGTGGCGGCGATCGTCGAGGAGACAGCCGCGAGGTTCGGCGCTGAGCTGGTGACCGTGAGCGCGGACTCGCCGACGTCGGCGCCGGCAGGTCTCGCGCCGATCACCCGTCTGAATGCCGCGGCCGGGGAGACGGCGGCCCGAGCGCTGGCTTCCGCTCTCGGCTGGCGCGTCGACGATGCCGAAGCTCCCGCTGCGCTGGCGAGCGTGCGTGTCCCTGGCCGGCTGAGCCGGCACATGCTGGGCGATGTGCCCGTGATGGTCGACGGCGCGATCTCCGCAGAGGGTGTCGCAGCCACGGTGGCGGACTACCTGCGATGGAACAGCCGCCTGGACACCGTGGTGGCCAGCTTCCCGGACACCAAGGACGTCGAGGCATGCTTCGCGGAACTGCGCGGCTTTGGGCGGGTGATCCCGGCGCGGGCAGACGACTACCTGACGTTCGCCAAGGCCGAAGCTCTGCACGACAAGGTGCTGGATGCGCGGACCGCGCTCGCTCTGGGCGTGGAGACCGCCCGAGTACAAGGCGGCGGGTGCCTGATGATCGGCACCCAGTCCTACGTGGGTATCGCGCTGGACGTGCTCGACGTGGAGACCGAGACGGCGTTCGTCCCGCCGCTGGCCTGAACGTGGACAAGCGAGCAGGCCTCACAGGGTGATGACCTGGGCCTCGCCCATGACGATGTTCGTGCTGCTGGTGAGGTCCAGGGGGATAGTGCCGGTCTGGCCGATGCCCTCCCACTGCACGGTCCAGTAGGACGTCGCAGTGATCAGGTAGTCGCCCTGCTGGGTGTAGCGGTCGGCGCCCAGACTTTCATAAGTACAGTTATGATAAGTACACCTATGAAAGCGGGACGATGTCGAATCTGAACCGCCCGGCCGAGATGTTCGACCGGGACCGCGAATGGTCCGCCCTCTCGGCGTTCGCCCAGGACTCGAGCCCCGGGGCCGCACTTGGGATCGTCAGCGGCCGTCGACGCCAAGGAAAGACCTTCCTGCTCCGAGCGCTGTGCGAGGCAGCGGGAGGCTTCTATTTCGCAGCAGAGGAAGCGACCGACACCGAGTCTCTGCACAGCCTGGGCGCCGCCCTCGCTCGACACCTCGATGCGCCGGCGCCGCTGGATCTCACGGACTGGGGCGCAGCCATCGATGCGCTGCTCGCGCTCGGCCGGAAACGCGCTGTCCCGGTCGTGATCGACGAGTTCCCGTACCTCGCCCGCGCGAACCCACGGCTGCCGTCAGTCATCCAGAACGCTCTCGCGCCGCTGCGTCCGGAACGCGACCAGAGCCGCACCCGCCTGCTGTTGTGCGGTTCGGCGATGTCGTTCATGGGACGGTTGCTGAGTGGAGGAGCGCCTCTGCGAGGCCGCGCGGCACTCGAACTGGTGGTGCCGACTCTGGACCACCAACTCGCCGCTCAGTTCTGGGGCATCGACGACCCCGTCACCGCCCTCAAGGTCAACGCCATCGTCGGCGGAACACCCGCCTATCGACGTGAATTCGTCCGCGACGACACGCCACAGGCCCCCGACGACTTCGATCCCTGGGTCCTGCGCACGGTGCTGTCACCGACGAGCCCGCTCTTCCGCGAGGCCAGGTACCTGCTCGCCGACGAACCGGACCTGCGTGATACCGCGCTCTATCACTCAATGCTTGCGGCGATCGCCTCGGGCAACACGACCCGGGGTCACATCGCGTCGTACATGGGCCGCAAGGCGGGCGACCTCGCCCATCCGCTGACCGTGCTCGAGGACTGCGGGCTGGTGGTCCGCGAGCCGGACAGCTTTCGCGACAACCGCACCAACTTCCGGATCTCGGAACCCCTCATCACGTTCCACCATGCCGTCATGCGTCCGATCTGGTCGGACCTGGAGCACACGCGCGATGCCAGCCGTCTCTGGCGCGGG
Source organism: uncultured Actinomycetota bacterium (assembly GCA_963850545.1). Lineage (GTDB taxonomy): Bacteria > Actinomycetota > Actinomycetes > Actinomycetales > Cellulomonadaceae > Promicromonospora. Next base: position 2,148,085 of record CAWKLP010000001.1, read on the forward strand.
GCACAGCGCCGCTTCACCGGCAACGTACTGGGCCCACACCTGGAGCGCATTGCGCGCCACTGGCTGCGCCACATGGCCCCGGAGGATCTCTTGCTCGACCTACCCAGCAGCGTCAGCTCCGGGACCGTCAACGACCCCGCTCGCCGGACAAGCCACGAGGTGGACGTGGTCGCCTTCGGTCTCGACGACGACGGGTCTCGCCCGCTGCTCGCCCTCGGCGAGGTGAAGTGGGGGGACGTCATGGGACACGGCCACGTCGACCGCCTCATGCGAGTCCGGGAGCTCCTCACCGCTCAGGGGCGCTCAAGGGCGGACGACGCGCGGCTTCTGTGCGTAAGCGCCGCCGGGTTCACCGACGAACTGCGCGATCGAGCTTCGAACGATCCCGCGATCCAGCTGATCGGTGCCAGCGATCTCTACTCCTGAGAAGACCGCCGAACGACGATCTCACGGCACTGGCGTCAGCTCACCCGATCGCTCGACCGGAGCCCGGGCGGGAGCGGGTACCGCTTCACCAGCGGCGCCAGGTCTTCCTTGAGCGCACGCCACCGCGGTTCCGCAGCAGCTCGGTAATGCTCAGAAGGCACGTCCTGCGGGAGGAGCATCGTCACGGGGACGCCGAGGGCCTGGGCGATCTCGACCAGCTTGCGGATCGACGGGTTGCCGTCCGAGCCCTCGCCGGACGACCGCGAGCGCTCGATGTTCTGCAGGTGGGAGCGGGACAGACCGACGACCCCCGCGAGCTCTGTCTGCGGAACCCTGCGCAACTCCCGGACTGCTGCGACGCGACGCCCGATCTCCTCGGCGTACGCCGGCCAGTCCAGGTCCAGATGAGGTTCCGCCACGACGAATCACGCTTGCCGTTGCGTATCCGCAAGGCTGCACAACATGTTGGGCTCTTCGCCCCGGCGGATTGACTGGCACGGTCACCCGTCGTGAAGCCGCGGACGCCTCGGCTCACCCCTGTTCACCCCGCACCAGCAGGCGTTTCATCCGGCGATGTCAGCACGGCCCAATATATTGGGCGCATGACTTCTCAGGGGACGCTCCGCCGCAAGCTCATCGAGGTCTCCCTGCCGCTGGAGGCGATCAACGCGGAGTCCGCGCGCGAGAAGTCGATCCGGCACGGCCACCCCTCGACGCTGCACCTCTGGTGGGCGCGCCGCCCGCTCGCGGCAGCGCGTGCGGTGCTGTTCGCGCAGCTCGTCGACGACCCGTCGGCGCAACCCGGATCGCTTCCCTACGGAGGAGGCGCAGAAGGCCGAGCGCGAGCGACTCCACCGGATCATCGAGCGGCCTGGTCGAGTGGGAGAACATCCGCGAACGAGACGCTGCTACGCGCGAAGCGCACGAGGAGATCCTCGGTCGACCGACGGCAACCCGCCCGCGATCCTCGACCCGTTCGCCGGCGGCGGCACGATCCCGCTGGAGGCCCAGCGCCTCGGCCTGGAGGCGCACGCCTCCGACCTCAACCCGGTCGCGGTCCTCATCAACAAGGCGCTCATCGAGATCCCGCCGAAGTTCGCCGGGCAGGCCGCCCGTCTCCCCCGGACGCCGAGCAGCGCACTCACCGGCTGGCCCCGCGCCACCGGGCTGGCCGAGGACGTGCGCCGCTACGGCGCGTGGATGCGCGACGAGGCCGCGAAGCGCATCGGCCACCTCTACCCGCAGGCGACATCCCGTGCTCGACCGGACGGCGAGCCGACAGGCGCCACGCAGAAGGCGATGTCATCGCGTGGATCTGGGCACGCACCGTCACGTGCCCGAACCCGGCCTGCGGCATCCGAGATGCCGCTGGTCCGGTCGTGGTGGCTCGGCAAGAAGAAGGGCAAGGAGGCCTACGTCGTCCCCGAGGTGGTCGACGATGCCTCGGCTGCCTCGGGCAGGAGCGTCGCCTTCCGCATCGGTCGGGACGCTAAGGAAGGGCCGACGGCAGAGAACGATGGAACTGTCGTCAAGAACAAGGGTGCGAACTGCATCGCGTGCGCGACCTTTATCAACCAGGCGCAGATCCGTGCGGAGGGATCCGCGGGACGCATGGGCAGCCAACTCATGGCCACGGTCGCAGAAGGCAAGCGCCAGCGCATCTACGTGGAACCCTCCGAAGACCACGCGAAGGCGGCGGCCGTCCCTGCACCTGGTGCTGTCCCAGATGGGGCCGTCGCCAAAAACCCGCGCTGGTTCTCGCCGCCCCAATACGGCCTGACGCGCTTCGCGGATCTGTTCACGAACCGGCAGCTCACCACACTCACCACGTTCAGCGACCTCGTGTCCGAGGCGCGCGAGCGGGTCCTCAAGGACGCCGTCGACACCGGTATGTCCCCAGGCACTTCCCTTGCCGAGGGCGGCACCGACGCCGAGGCGTACGCCGATGCGGTCGCCACCTATCTCGGCATGGCGACAAGCCGTCTTGCCGACTACGGCGGCACCATCTCCACCTGGATGCCCGACCCGAAGAACGAGGGCATCCGCAACACATTCGCAAGGCAGGCGATCCCCATGACGTGGGACTTTGCCGAGGCGAACGCCTTCAGCGACTCGTCCGGCAACCTCCGGTTCATGTTGCGTGGGATCGCACGCGTACTTGACCAACTGCCGGCTACATCGCAGTCACCGTCAAACGCTCGCCAGGCTGATGCCTCCACCCGCGACTACTCCGACGTCGTGCTCTGTACCGACCCGCCCTACTACGACAACATCGGCTACAGCGACCTCTCCGACTACTTCTACGTCTGGCTCCGCCGCTCCTTGCGCCCGATCCACCCGGACCTGTTCGGCACGATGCTCGTCCCCAAGGCCGAGGAGCTGGTCGCCAACCCATATCGCCACGGCGGCAAGGACAAGGCCGAGGAGTTCTTCGAGACCGGCTTCGAACACGTCTTCGGCCGCGCCCGCGAGTCGGCAAACCCCGACTACCCGATCACTGTCTTCTACGCCTTCAAGCAGGCCGAGCTCGAGAAGGAGGGCGTCGTCAGCACCGGCTGGTCGACATTCCTCGAAGGCATGATCCGGGAGGGCTGGACCATCACCTCGACATGGCCGGTCCGCTCCGAGCGCGGTGGCCGCATGATCTCGGTCGGCACCAACGCCCTCGCCTCCAGCATCGTCCTCTCCCTCCGCCCGCGCCCGGCCGACGCCCCGCCGTCGTCCCGCCGGGCCTTCCTCGCCGCGCTGCAGCAAGAGCTCCCGCACGCCCTCACTGACGTGCGCCAGGGTGGCGTCGCGCCGGTCGACCTAGCCCAGGCCGCGATCGGTCCGGGCATGGCGATCTACTCCCGCTACTCGGCCGTCCTGGAGGCGAACGGCTCCCGCATGCCAGTCAAGACTGCGCTCGCCCTGATCAACCAGGTGCTCGACGAGGTCCAGACCGAGGCAGAAGGAGAGCTCGACGCCGACAGCCGTTTCGCCTTGGCCTGGTTCGCCCAGTACGGCTGGGGTGCGGCCGGCTACGGCGAGGCCGAGGTGCTCGCCAAGGCGATGAACACCTCGGTGAAGGGACTGGTGGACGGCGGTGTCCTGCACAACCCGCCCGGCAAGGTGAACCTCGTCCGGCCCGCCGACCTGCCCGCGCGGTGGGACCCGCGCACCGACGCCCGGGTCTCCGTCTGGGAGACCACGTGCCACCTGGCCCGGGTCCTCACCGAGGAGCACGGCGGCCTGGACGCCGCCGCCACCCTGCTGGCATCCGCGAGCGCCCGGACCCTCGATCCGGTGGAGCCCGAGGCGGTCCAGTCACTGGCATTCCGCCTCTACACGCTCGCCGACGCCAAGGGCGCCCCCGAGTCGCGCGCGTTCAACGCACTCGGCGGCTCGTGGACCGAGCTCACCAGCGTGGCCCGGGACATCAAGCCGGCACCCACGCAGGGCACCTTTGACGACTTCGCCACCGATGAGGACGAGTGATGGCACGTAGCAACCGCGAATACGTCGGCACCGCGCTGGAAGTCCTGGCGCGTGCGCTCGACCCGTTCATCGCGCGGACCTTGGCCTCGCAGCTCGCCGCGGACCATCCCGCAGCGGCCGACTGGACGAAACTCCTGGCTGCGAAGGACGCCAACCATGGCAAGGCCGGCGGAGACTACGAGCGCACCGACCCGCAACTCCAGTTCCGCGTCATCACCGAGCCGATGGGCAACCTCGGCTACGCGTTCAGCGGCGCACTGTCCCGGGCCGAGCAGAGTCTGGCGAGCGAGCTGCGCGCCACCCGCAACGACTGGGCGCACAACAAGCCGTTCACGTCGGACCAGGCCCGGCGCGCGCTGGACACGACCGAGCTCCTGCTGCGCGCGGCCAGTGCCGCGCAGGAGGCGGACGAGGTCAAGGCGATGCGGCTGGAGGTGCAGCGCGCCGAGTACGAGCGGGACACGCGTAAGACGGTCCGGGCGCGGAACGTCGTCGCGGGTGCCGCCGACGCCGAGGTCCCGTCGTGGCGCGACGTGCTGCCGCCGCACCGCGACGTGGCCGAGGGCCGGTTCGCCGCCTCACAGTTCGCCGCGGACCTCTACTCGGTGGCGTTCCCCGACCGGACGAGTGCCCAGGCCGACAGCGAGTACGCCCACCCCGTCGAGTTCTTCCGCCGCACCTACCTGACCGAGGGCCTGCGCGAGCTGCTGCGCCGGGCCGCCGCCCGGGTCGGCGGGAACATGAACGCCGACGCCGTGATCAACCTGCAGACCACGTTCGGCGGCGGCAAGACCCACTCCATGCTCGCCGTGTGGCACCTGTTCTCGGGCGCGCCGGTCACGGGTCTGCCCCAAGAGGTCCAGGACGTCGTCGGACCGGAGCTCGCGGGCGACGTGCGACGCGTGGCGATCGTCGGCAACGAGATCGCCCCGGCCCGGCCCGACGTCAAGCCGGACGGGACCGTGGTCCGCACTCTGTGGGGCGAGCTGGCGTGGCAGCTCGGCGGTGCGGCGGGATACGCCCACGTCGCCGAGGCCGACGAGACAGGCACGAACCCTGGCGCCGGGCTGCGGAGCCTGCTCACGGCCCACTCGCCCGCCGTGATCCTCGTCGACGAGTGGGTGTCCTACGCCCGTGCGCTGAACCAGCGGGTCCAGCGGGCCGACGGCTCGTTCGGTCCGCTGCCGGCCGGCGACTTCGAGACCCAGTTCACCTTCGCCCAGACGCTCACTGAGGCGGTCAAGGCGACCCCCGGCGCGCTGCTGCTCGTGTCCGTGCCGGCGAGTGACCGCGGGCGCGACGACGACGGCGAGGCGGTCGGCTCGGACCTCGAGGTCGGCGGTGAGTTCGGGCGCGAGGCGCTGGCCCGGCTGGACAACGTGATCCGCCGCGTCGCGTACCAGTGGGCTCCGGCATCGCAGGACGAGTCGTACGAGATCGTGCGCCGCCGTCTGTTCGAGCCGGTGAGCGACGAGCGCGCCCGGCAGATCGCCACGGTCGCCCGGCACTTCAAGGCCTTCTACGAGAAGCACATCCAGGAGCTGCCCAACGACGTGGCGACGGCCGAGTACGAGGCTCGCATCCGAGCGTCATACCCGATTCACCCTGAGCTGCTCGACCGCCTGTACGCGGAGTGGTCCACGCTGGAGAAGTTCCAGCGGACCCGTGGCGTGCTGCGCCTGATGAGCGAGGTCGTGCACCAGCTCTGGCTCGCAGGCGACCCAGCGCCGCTCATCCTCCCGGCGTCGGTCCCCCTCGGTGCAGCGGGCATCCGCCGCGAGGTGGTGCAGTATCTGTCGCCCGCCTGGGACGCCATCATCCAGTCCGACATCGACTCTGACGGCGACGGCGCGGTGCCGGTCGCCCGCGCAATCGACGCCGAACGCCATCTCCTGGGCGACCGCGCGCTCACCGCCCGCACCGCCCGCACCGTGTTCGTGCAGTCCGCGCCGACCACAGGCGCGCACGTCAAGGGCGTCGGCCGCAAGCGCCTGCTGCTGGGAATGGCCCAGCCCGGCGACGTCGTCGGCAACGTCGGCTCGGCGCTGCAGGCGCTGGCCGACCGGTCGTCCCATTTCTACGTGTCCGACGGCCGCTACTGGTACGACACCCAGAGGTCGCTCAACCGCGAGGTCGCGGAGCGCGCCAAGCACCTGCCCACCGAACAGGTCTGGGAGGAGGTCGTGGCGCGCTTGCGCAAGCAGGCACCGCGGGCCACGCCGGAGCTGGCGAACGTGATCGTCGCGCCCGAGTCGACGGCGGACGTCCCCGAGGACGACTCCGTGCGGCTCGTCCTGGTGCACCCCCGGTACCGGCACACGGCCAAGGACCTCGGCAGCCCGGCCGGCACGTTCGCGCTGGAGGTGCTCAAGACCCGCGGGGCCGCTCCGCGGGCGCTGCCGAACACCGTGATCCTGCTCGCGGCGGACGCCCGGCGCTGGGACGAGCTCGAGTCGACGGCCCGCTCGTACCTCGCCTGGGCCTCGGTGCTGGCGGAGCGCAAGACGCTCGACCTCACCGAGAGCGCCGTCGAGCATGCCGAGCGGAGCGCCGCGCAGACCAACCGGACCGTCGACGACCAGATCGCCGCGACCTGGACGTGGGGGCTGCACGCGGTGCAACCGGTCGCGTCGGAGCCGCTGCGGGTGAGCCAGGTGCGGTGCGACGGCGGGGAGAAGCGACTCGCCCAGCGGGTCGGCGCGAAGTTCGTCCGGGAGGACCAGCTCCGCGTGCAGACGGACCCGAAGAACGTCTGGCTGGACCTCAACGACCACCTGCGCGCCCGCTGGAACACCGGGTCGATCAGCGTCGGTGAGCTCTGGGGCTACTACACCCGCTACCCCTACCTCCCCCGCCTGCGCGACCGATCCGTCCTGCTCAACGCCGTCCAGGACGCGTTGTTCGACGCCGGGTTCAGCAAGCAAGGCTTCGCGCTCGCGACGGGGTACAACCACACGACAGGGCTGTTCTCCGGTCTCGCTGTCCCCGTCGAGGACACGACGTTCGGTCCGATCACCGACGACACGCTGCTGGTCCGGTCGGATCTCGCGATCGCCCAGCGGGCGCGCGAGCGTGCGACGCCGAAGCCCGACGACGCCGACGCGGGCCTCGCGGCGGAGATCGCTACCGCTGGGGCCATCGGCACGACACTGTCTCCCGGTCCTACGCCGCTCCCGCCGGTCCAACGGGTGCCCAACGCCCGCTATTCCGGCGCCATCGACGTCGACACGGACGGGGACCTGGCCAGGACGCTGACGACCCTTGTCGAGGAGCTGTTGCGCCCCCTGCAGGACGCCGGTCCCGAGGTGCTCGAGATCAAGCTCCAGGTGACCGCGGAGAAGGCGGACGGTTTCGGCGAGACGGTAGTCCGGACCGTCCGCGAGAACGGGCCCAGCCTCGGCGTCGACGGCACGTTCCAGGAGGGCTGATGGTGTCCCCGGCCGCCGTCGCGCACTTGCCCCAGCCGGTCTCGGCCAGGCGTGTGGACCCGGACCCCTCGGTCGTCGCCGCGCTGGGGCGGCACCACACGCTACCCACCGCCGTGGCAGACCTGGTGGACAACGCGGTCGATGCCGGGGCCGGCAATGTCCTTGTGCGCTTCCTGCTCGCTAACGGCCGCGCGGCGGCGCTGCAGGTGATCGACGACGGCCACGGTATGGACGCTGCCGCCCTCGACGACGCCATGACATACGCCCGGCAGCGCACCTACACCGATTCGGACCTCGGCCACTTCGGAATCGGGCTGAAGGCCGCCTCGCTCAGCCAAGCACGCTCGCTCGTGGTGTGGTCCCGTCGCACCGGCGACGTTCCCGTGGGCCGCCGGCTGCGGCGAGAAACGCTCGAGTCCGGCCCACTGGTCGAGGCGTACTCGGACAACGCCGCCCGTAGGGCCCTGCAGCGCACGAAGGCCGGGTTCCGGGCGAGCACTGTGGTCGAGTGGCACCATATCGACTCGTTCCTGCACGCCACGAACAGCATCGAGCAGACCGTCTGGCTTGAGGACACCGTGGCCCGCCTCGGCACCCACCTGGGCCTCGTGCTGCACCGCATCCTCGCGCGCGGCGCCCTGACAGTGACGATCGACCAGTACGAGGACGGCTTCGCGGGCGCCCCGCGGCAGGTGCAACCGGTGGATCCGTTCGGCTACACGGCGCGTATCCTCGGCTTCCCCGTGGACCTTGTCGCTTCCGTCCCGGAAGGTAACGTTCCCCTGCGCGCGCACCTGTGGCCCGTGGCCGAGCGACGGTCTGCTCGCTTCCATACGGGCGCCGGTGACGGGGCGGGGCTCTATGTCTACCGCCGGGACCGGCTGCAGCAGGCAGGCGGGTGGAACGGTCTCGCGCACGGTTCGGACCTGGAGCTGGCACGCATCGAGCTGGACCTGGACGAAGACGTCGAGCGGCACGCCACCATCAACCCGGAGAAGAGCGGAGTGGTGCTCGACCACACGTTCGCCCAAGCCATCCTGAACGCCGCGGCGGCGGACGGGACGACGTTCGCCGATGTCCTCGCGCGCGCCCGGCACGACGCGCGCGAAGCCCGTCGGAAGCACCCACAGCCGATCGCTGTGGTGCGACCCCGGTTCGGTGTGCCCCCGTCGGTCCGTACCGCGTACGACGAAGCCACCGAGTCGGTCGTCGGCGAGGCGCCGTTCGACATCCGGTGGCGGAACCTGCCGCTCGACCGCTTCTACGAGATCGACCGTGGCGAACGAATTGTCAAGATCAATGCCCGGTACCGGTCAGCGATCGTCGGGGGAACCCCCGGCCGCCGGAAGAACGACGCGGCCCTCGTCAAGACGCTGCTGCATCTTCTCCTCGCCGACCACTTGACCAGTACGAAGGACGGAGCACGGATGAAACGCGAGACCGCCGCGTGGCAGGAACTCCTCGTCGCCGCAGTCCTCGACCAGCAGACGGACCTCGACGGGCGAACGGAGCAGGGCGCATGACGGCGCTGCCCCAACTCGCGCCCGCTACGCTCGACGTCTACCTCGCCGCGGACACGGCAACCTTCCAGACGATGTGCGCCGATCCGGTGTGCCGGCTGCGTGTGGATCCTTCCACCCGCACGCTCTCGCTGTGGACGCCCGACGACGGGACGCTCCCCGACCTGAACCGGTTCGCCCAGGTCACCGTCGAACAGGTCGACCGGGACGGCGACACGTGGTCGGTGCTGTCCGTGCCTGCCCGCGAGCAGCGGTACGAGGCGTACGGATTCCTCACGGCCGTGGCGGAGGCCATGCGCAGTGGGGCGTCGTTCGCGGCTGCCGCCAATGCGGCGCTGACGAACCTGCGGTCCCTCCTGACGACGCGCTCCCGCCTCACCGAGGAGCAGCAGGTCGGCCTCGTGGGCGAGCTGCTGGCCGTCCGCGCCCTGTTGTCGGCGCACAGCCCGTCCGACGTGCTGCACTGGTGGCTCGGGCCGCTCGCCGAGCAGCACGACCTCGCTCTGCCCGCGTACGACGTCGAGATCAAGACCACGCTGTCCGAACGGCGCCGCCACATCATCTCCGGGGTCGGGCAGCTCGCGCCGACGCCCGGGCGGCCGCTGTGGCTGGTCTCCGTGCAGCTCACCCGCGGTGTCTCCGGCGTGACGCTGCCCGGACTCGTGCACGAGGTCCGCACGCTCGCGCACCACGACCACCGCCTGGAGACGTATCTCGACCGGGCGGGCTGGAGCAACGACGACGCCGACCTCTACGACACGGCGTACCTGCTACGGACGGCACCTGCGGCATACCTGGTGGACGATCGCTTCCCCGCGGTGACGGCCGATCGGCTGCATGCCGTCGTGCCGCGCGACGACCTCGTGGACCTGGTGACGTACCGGGTCGACGTGACCGACCTCGACGTCGGACACCTCACCGGCCCCGCGACCGCCTTCATCAACGAGGGGAAAGCCTGACATGAGCGACCCGATCACTGCCGCCGTCGTCCGCGGCCTGCACGGCATGGAGGGGCACGGCCCGGAGCCTCTGCTGGACGTGGTCGAGTTCCACCTGCGACGGTCCGGTCTCGAGATCGGCATCGACGATGTGCTGGACGTGCTCGTAACCGACGACCCGAACGGTCCGGCGCGTGTGGAGCTGACGCAGCGGCTCGGGCGCTGGGACGGCGCCGAGGATGCTGCATGGGCTCCCGGCACGCTCCCCCACTCCGAGCACCGACGTCGGCTGATCGTCAAGGCGCTCGACCTGGGAAGCGACGCGTACGACCGGCTGCTAGGAGTCTTCCCCCTGCAGGGCGGGGCGGTGGTTATCGCCGACGAGCTGCCTTGGGAGCCGTGGTACACGGACGAGGTCGCTACCGCGCGGTCGTACTACTGGGCCGCGTACCGGGACTACCTGCACGAGGTGAAGGGTTTGCCGAAGGCGTCCGTCGCGGAGCTGGACGCGACCACGTTCGAGGTCGTGCGGCGTCTTGCCGACCCGCACCGCTCCGAGCCGTACCAGTCGAAGGGGCTCGTCGTCGGGCACGTCCAGAGCGGCAAGACGGCCCACTTCACCGGCACCGTTGCCAAGGCGATCGACGCGGGATACCGGTTGGTCATCGTTCTGACCGGAACCATCGAGCTCCTGCGCGGCCAGACGCAGCGTCGACTCGACATGGAGCTCGTGGGGCGCGAGAACCTGCTCGGCGGCCGCGACCCGTCCGATCCGGAGCAGGCCAAGGACATCGACTACGTGAAGTCGAACGACCGGGACTGGAAGGACGGGAAGTTCGTCAGCCTGGGTGGACAGCCGCACGACCTGCTCAAGTCGGGCATCCGTCGGCTCACGTCCGCCGACGACGACTACAAGGCCCTCAAGAACTCTCTCGGCTATCTCGACTTCCGGCAGACCGACCATCTGGCCGACCCTCGGCGTCCGCTCCACGACCCGGTGAACCTGCCGCGGGTGGACGTGCGGCTCGCCGTCATGAAGAAGAACGCGTCGGTCCTGGCCAAGGTGGTCAAGGACCTGAAGGCGATCAGTGCGCACCTGGGCGAGATCCCGACCCTGATCATCGACGACGAGGCCGACGAGGCGTCGATCAACACAAAGCGCCCGACGAACGAGGTTAGGGAGCGCACCGCAATCAACAGGCACATAGCCGAGCTGCTGGGGATGCTGCCGCGCGCGCAGTACGTGGCATACACCGCGACGCCGTTCGCCAACGTCTTCGTGGATCCAGCCGACGAGGAGGACATCTTTCCCAAGGACTTCATCGTCTCGCTCAACCCTCCGCCCGCGTACATGGGCGGGCGTCAGTTCCACGACCTGGACAAGGACCCATCCGAGGAACCGGACACCGAACCGGCGCGGTCGAACGAGGCAGCCTTCGTCCGCGGTCTGTGGGCCGATTCCGACGACACGGCCGCGCGGGACAGCGAGTTCCAGGCGGCGCTGGACGCGTTCGTCCTGGCCGGCGCTATCAAGCTGTACCGGGCCGATGTGCTGGGCGCACCGGGCCGGTTCCGGCACCACACGATGATGGTGCACGAGAGCAGGCTCCAAGCGGACCAGAAGGATCTGGCCGGTGACGTCGAGCGGATCTGGAAGCAGGCCGGCTACACCTCGCCGTCGGGCCTGCGCCGCCTGCACGACCTGTGGCGCGACGACTTCGCGGCGGTCTCGGCCGCCCGGGCACCCGAGGATCCATTCCCGAACGACTTCGACGAGCTGCGCCGGTTCGTCGGCGAGGCCGTCGGGAAGCTCACGCGAGGCCGCTCGCCGGTCGTCGTCGTCAACGGTGACAAGGACCTGGTCAAGGTCCAGGACCAGCTCGACTTCCAGGCCGACGACGTGTGGAAGATCCTCGTGGGTGGGGCCAAACTGTCGCGCGGATTCACCGTGGAGGGGCTGACCACCACGTACTACACGCGGCGTGCCACGGCGGCCTCCACCCTCATGCAGATGGGGCGCTGGTTCGGGTACCGCTCCGGTTACGGCGACCTGGTGCGGCTGTATATCGGTCGTAACGTGCCTGCCCCACGCAGCACGACCATCGACCTCTACGAGACGTTCGAGGCCATCGTGCGCGACGAGGAGGAGTTCCGGGCGCAGCTCCAGCGATACCAGGGACTCGACGGCGAGGGGCACCCCAAGGTCCGGCCCATCGATGTTCCGCCCCTGGTGTTCCAGTCCGTACCGTGGCTGCCGCCCGCCGGGAGGAACAAGATGTTCAACGCCCGGCTGACGCTCCGCGGCGTCGGCGGCCTCGCGGAGGATTTTCTCCGGCAGGACGACCGCGACCCCGCCACCAACTCGCGGCACTTCGAGGCGGTGGTCCCGTTGCTGGACGCAGCGCAGGACGAGGCCGAGTTCTTCTCCGTGTCGGAACAGGACGCCGAGGCCGGCCTCCGGGACGGCATCCCGCCGCACGGAACCTACCGGGCCCGGTACGGGATCGTCGGGACCGAGATGCTGCACCAGGCGGTCGAGCAGTTCCGCTGGACGCCGCACTACGACTTCTCTCCGTCGCTGGAGTTCTTGACCGACGCCGAGACGTCCGGCCTGATCAAGGACTGGCTCGTCGTGCTGCCGCTGCCCTCCCCGACCGGACGAGCTCAGATCGCGACCCGGACGGTCTCCGGCCGCAGCGTGCCGGTATCCCGCCGCAAGCGCCGCCTCGACCGTGCGGGCTTCGTCGGCTTCGACCCCAAGCAGCGCGACGTCCTGGAGATAGTGGCGGACGGATACCGGCTCCGGCCCTGGGCAGCACTCGCCGGCCGGATGCTCGACACCGACCGGTTCGCACAAGTCCGTGGGTTGATGTCCAAGACCCGGGGCGCAATCCTGCTCAACTTTGTCGCTGACGCCAGTGGGAACTACGAACCGTCCGCACTCCCCGATCCCGCGGTTCCCTCTGACATCGCCACGCTGTTCTCGTGGGCGTTGCCGTACCGCGCCGCGCCGGCGGGCCGCGTCGCCTTCAGCGTCCGGGTGAAAGGCGGGCCTGCCACGATCCCGGTGAGCGAGTAGCAAGCAGATGAGGGCGGGTTTTGGCCATCCTCCGCATTCGAATGGAAGCGCAAGAACTCATATGCGGCAGAAGATCATCATGGTCGGCGCGTTGGCAGTGATCACCATCTCGTCTGCGGACCTGAAGGCGCTCGGCCTGTCAGTGGGCGATCAGGTCGACGTATTGGCACGTCATGGCACCCTCGAGGTCCGGCCGGTAAGCACACGCGCGCACTTGTCGCACGACGAGCTGATGGCCCTCGTCGACGAGAGGTTCGGGCGACGGCAAGACAATGCATAAGCGCTACGAGTTGCCAACCATCGAGAGTTGCTCGCGCAAATTATCACCAGGCAGCGCGAAGCCCGGGCCACCCGCCTAATCGGGCAGGCTCCCGGGCTCACTTCTCAGGGCTATTGCCCATTGCACTCGCAACGATTGCGCAGAACACCGCCAGCCGCAAGTCCGCCCGCACCACGTACCGTGTTGCGGCATTTCACCCCGTGAAGAACGATGTCACCGCGGCGTCAAGACGTGATGCGCAAGGTCCGTCGAGGGGGAACGACAGCATGGGACGAAAGAGCACGGTGCAGCGCGCGATCGTCGTCGGGGCCGTGGCACTGGCCGCGGCGCTCTCCGTACCGGCTGCGGCCTCCGCGCCAGCGACAGCCGGTGACTCCATCAGCCAGTCCGAGCAGGTACAGGCGGCCACGCAGTCCGCCGTCGACCACGCCGCGGGGGCCGCCACCGCCCTTGCCGAGGCGCCCGGCTATGCCGGGGTCGCCGTCGACTACGACGCCGCGAAGGTGACCGTCTCCTGGAAGGGCGACGCCCCGGCGTCCGTCAGCGCGCTGGAGACGAAGGTGCCCGACGGCGTGACCGTCGACGTCGAGCGGACGGCGCTCAGCGAGGCGGACCTGCACGCCGCGAGCACCCGGCTGCTGGACAGCCAGCGCGCGGCGCACGGCTCGAACGCGGTGGTCGCCGCGTTGCCGGCCGAGGACTACGCGGGTCTGGTCGTCGAGGTCAGCCGCGACTCCGCCCTGGCCCGCCAGACGGACGCCCGCGAGACCGCTGCCGCCCGCACGGCCGGCCTGGCCCAGAGCCTCGAAGAAGAGGCGGGCGTCCCGGTCCGGGTCGAGCTGGTTGACGACGGCGTCCAGCCCACCGCTGCCAGCCGCCGCAACGACAACGCGCCGTGGAACGCCGGCGGGGCGATGGCCACGACCAGCGGCTCCGACTACTGCACGACCGGCTTCTCGATAGTCACCGCGGCCGGGAACCACAAGATCGTCAGCGCCGCGCACTGCAACACGGGAGTCGGCTCCCTGGTCCGCGACGGCATCGGCCAGCGGCTGGGCACGGTCGCCAACCGCGCCCTCGGCATCGACGCCGAGCTCATCGACCCGGTCGGCGACCCCGAGACGGCGGGCGCCGTGTTCGGCGGCCCGTGGAACGCGTCCAGCGTCAACTCGCGCTACCGGTTCCCGGTCGCCGCGGTGCACCAGCCCGCCGTCGGGCAGAACATCTGCTCCTCCGGGGCGGTCACCGGCGAGCACTGCGGGGCGAAGATCCGCGCCACCGACGTCGCGTGGACCTGCGGCAACCGGACGTGCCACGGGTTCCGGGCGAGCCGCGACGACGGCGGTGTCGTGGTGGGCGGCGGCGACAGCGGCGGCCCGATGTACATAGTGATCAACGGCCAGGCGTACGCCCGCGGGATGATCGACGGCGGCTCGAACCGCCGCAGCTGCGGGAGCACCTCGGTGACCACCCAGTGCTTCTCGTACGTCTACGGCATCCCGATGGTGGACATCCTGAGTCACTGGGACGCCCACATCGACAACTGACACCGGCCGCCCGATGGCTTCGTTGAGTGCTGGCTATTTGTTGGGCATCCCGGCTCAGGGCAACAAATAGCCAGCACTCAACGGAGTCGGCGGGTCAGGCCTTCGTTACCGACACCGCGCGGTCGGCACCGGCGGTGGCGATCACCGTAAGTGACGTCGCCAGGGTCTCGCGGGAGACCAGCTCGCGGTGCTCCTCGACGGCGGCGACCCACTCGGCCGGGACCGTCAGGTCGAGCGCGATCCGGTCGGCGACCTGCAGGCCGGCCGCCTTGCGGGCGTCCTGCACGTCGCGCACGACGTCGCGGGCGTAGCCCTCGGCGCGCAGCGCGTCGTCGAGCGCCAGGTCGAGCACCACGAAGCCGCCGCCGGCGAGCACCGCGGCCGCGACGTCGGCCGACTCCGCGGACTCACCGCCCACCACCGTCGTGAGCTCGTACTCGGTCTCGAGCAGCTCGACGTCGCCGTCGGCCGTCGCGACCACCACGGCGCCCGTGTCGGACTTGGACCAGGCACCCGACTTCGCCGCCTTGATCACCGCCTGCACCCCGCGCCCCAGGCGCGGGCCCGCGGCCCGGGCGTTGACCGCGAGGCGCTCGGTGATGCCGTAGTCGGCGGCCGTCTCGGGCGAGAACGCGACGAGGCGCACCTCCTTGACGTTCAGCTCCGTCTCCAGCAGCCCGGTGAACGGTACGACGCCGTCCGGGTCCGCCACCGCCACGACCAGCGACCGCAGCGGCTGCCGCACGCGCAGCTTGTTCGCCTTGCGCAGCGCCAGCGTCTGCGACACCACGGCCCGCGCGGACTCGACGGCGGCGACGAGCGCGTCGTCGGCCGCCAGCACGTCCGCCTCCGCGCACCGCATGGTCGCGCCCTCGGGCGCGCCGATCGACGGCCACTCCGCCAGGTGCACCGAGCGCCCGCCGGTCAGGCCGCGCCAGACCTCCTCCGTGAGCAGCGGCGCCAGCGGCGCCATCACCCGGCACAACACCTCCAGCGCGGTGGACAGGGTGTCGAACGCGTCGGCGTCCTCGGCCCAGAAACGGTCGCGCTGCGTGCGCACGTACCAGTTGGTCAGCGCGTCCAGGTACTGGCGCACCGAGTCGCAGGCGCCCGCGATGTCGTACCCGTCGAGCTGCTCGGTCACGTCCGCGACCAGCCCGCGCGTGCGCGCCAGCAGGTAGCGGTCCATGACGGGCAGCCCGGCCACCCGCTCGGCCGTCAGGGGCTGCGCGGCGTAGCCCGCGCCGTCCGAGGCGGCGTTGGCGTACAGCGTGAAGAAGTAGTACGTGCTCCACAGCGGCAGCAGCACCTGCCGCACCGCGTCGCGGATCCCCTCCTCGGTGACCACGAGGTTGCCGCCGCGCAGGATGGGCGACGCCATGAGGAACCAGCGCATCGCGTCGGACCCGTCGCGGTCGAAGACCTCGTTGACGTCCGGGTAGTTCTTCAGCGACTTGCTCATCTTGCGGCCGTCGGAGCCCAGCACGATGCCGTGCGACACCGCGGTCTTGAACGCGGGCCGGTCGAACAGCGCCGTGGAGAGCACGTGCATCATGTAGAACCAGCCGCGCGTCTGGCCGATGTACTCCACGATGAAGTCGCCCGGGAAGTGGTGCTCGAACCAGTCCGAGTTCTCGAACGGGTAGTGCACCTGGCCGTACGGCATGGAGCCGGAGTCGAACCAGACGTCCAGGACATCCTCGACCCGTCGCATGGTCGAGGCCCCGGTCGGGTCGTCCGGGTTGGGCCGGGTCAGCTCGTCGACGAACGGGCGGTGCAGGTTGGGCTGCCCGTCCTTGTCGAGTGGCAGGCGCCCGAAGTCACGCTCCAGCTCCGCGAACGACCCGTAGACGTCGACGCGCGGGTAGGCGGGGTTGTCCGACTTCCACACCGGCACGGGCGAGCCCCAGAACCGGTTGCGCGTGATCGACCAGTCGCGCGCGTTCTCGAGCCACTTGCCGAACTGGCCGTCCTTGATGTGGTCGGGCACCCAGGTGATCTCCTGGTTCAGCTCGCCCATCCGGTCCTTGATCTTCGTCACCTCGACGAACCACGAGGACACGCCCATGTAGATCAGCGGCTGCCGGCAGCGCCAGCAGTGCGGGTAGGAGTGCGCGTACTGCTCGCGGCGCAGCAGCACGGTGCCCGACGTCGTCCGCCCAGCCTCGTCGTCGGCCGCACCGCGCGTGCGGGCCTTGAGGTGGTCGATGATCGGCGCGTTCGCGTCGAAGACCTGCAGGCCCGCGTACTCCTCCACGGGGAAGGTGAAGCGCCCGTCGGCGCCCACGGGGATGACCGGCTCAATACCCTCGCGGTCGCTGACCTGCTTGTCCTCCTCACCGAAGGCGCCGGCGTTGTGCACCAGGCCGGTGCCATCGGTGGTGGTGACGAAGTCGGCCTCGACCACGCGGTGGGCGCCCACGTGCCCCTCGAAGTACGAGAACGGGGGCTCGTAGGCGGCGCCCAGCAGGTCGCTGCCCTTGAGCCGCCCGACGACGTTCGGCGCCTCCGCACCCTCGTCCGTCAGCTCCCGCGCGTACGCGTCCACGCGGGCCTCCGCCAGCACATACCGCTGCGGCGTGCCGGTGAACGACGACTCGACGATCGCGTAGTCGACGTCCGGCCCCACCATGACCAGCAGGTTGGACGGCAGGGTCCACGGCGTGGTGGTCCAGATCAGCAGGTGGTCACCCGCGCGGAGCACCTCGCCGCCGTCGGGCACCTCAGTGACCCGGAAGCCGACCGTGACGGACGGGTCCTGCCGCTGCTGGTACACGTCGTCGTCCATGCGCAGCTCGTGGTTGCTCAGCGGCGTCTGGTCGTTCCAGCAGTAGGGCAGCACGCGGAAGCCCTCGTAGATGAGGCCCTTGTCGAACAGCGACTTGAAGGCCCAGACCACGCTCTCCATGAACGTCGGGTTCAGGGTCTTGTAGTCGTTGTCGAAGTCCACCCAGCGGGCCTGGCGCGTCACGTACGTGCGCCACTCGTCCGTGTACTTCAGCACGCTGGAGCGGCAGGCCTCGTTGAACTTGTCGATGCCGAGCTCGACGATCTCGTCCTTGGTCTTGATGCCGAGCTGGCTCATCGCCTCCAGCTCCGCCGGCAGGCCGTGCGTGTCCCAGCCGAAGCGGCGCTCGACGCGCTGCCCCCGCATGGTCCGGTAGCGCGGCACCACGTCCTTGGCGTAACCGGTCAGCAGGTGGCCGTAGTGCGGCAGGCCGTTCGCGAACGGCGGGCCGTCGTAGAAGACGAACTCGTTGCTGCCGTTCTCGCCGGCCGGGCGGGCGTCGACCGACGCGCGGAAGGTGTCGTCCTGCTCCCAGTAGGTGAGGATGTCGCGCTCGAGGTCGGGCAGGCTGGGCGACGCGGGCACGGGGTTGGCGGCGTCACCGGGACGGTGCAGCGGATAGGCCATGGTTCTTCTGGCTCCTGGCGGTTCAGCGGTTCGGCAGCAGGTGGACGTCTGTGTTGCTCTGCTGCGAGGACGCCGCACCTGGGTGCGCCGCGGTACCACCCCGCTTGACGCTCGCTTGCCGCGGGCGTCCGCTCGTTGACGGCTGTGACGGGCCTACCCGTCCGGTTCTACTGGGGCTCCCCCGCTGCCCGACGGCGGTGGGGTCACCTGTTCTTCCGGAGGCTCGCCGGTGATGGCCGGGTCGATGCCTATGAGGCAATCGTACCGGGCTGCGGCAACCCGAAAAGTGCAGGGCGCACGGGTCCGTGTGCGACTTGCCCTCCTCCGGCGTGCAACCTCGCCGCACCCGGCGTGCGTCCTGAGGACATGAACGCAATCAGCCAAGCGATCGGCCCACCTGCCGGCACAGGGCTCGACACCTCCTGGCAGGCTGAGCCCGTGCCAGACCCTGACGGCGGCCCCGCCGCGGCGCCCGAGTTCTCAGTGGTCCGCACCGGTGTGTCCGCCGAGGAGCAGTTCCGGCTCTTCGCCGTCGAGAGCACCGCGGCGCTGCACCGGATCGCCTACCTGCTGTGCGGCGACGACCACCGCGCCCACGACCTCACCCAGATCGCTCTGGAACGCACCTACCGGCACTGGTCCCGGCTCAAGGACGGCAACCCGTTCGCGTACGCCCGGCGGGTGCTGGCCACGGCCCGCATCGACGGGTGGCGGCGGACGCGCCGCGAGGTGCTGCAGGCGCCGGAGGACGTCGCCGTCGCGCAGGAGGTGAGCCGCACCCCCGCCGTCGACGGCGGCGCCCAGGTCGCGGAGCGCGAGCGCCTCGTCCGCGCGCTGCGGCAGCTCGGGCCGAGCCAGCGCCGCGTGGTGGTGCTGCGCCACCTGCTCGACCGGTCGGAGGCCGACGTCGCAAAGGAGCTCGGCGTCAGCGTCGGCAACGTGAAGTCCCAAGGCGCCCGCGGCCTGACCCGCCTGCGCACGCTGCTTTCGGAAGGACAGGACGCATGACCAAGAACAGCCATCCCACCACCGAGCCCGTCGACGAGGGCTGGGTCGCGCACGTGCGCGAGGTCAGCACCGCCGTCGTGCCGCCGACCCCGGCCAACCCGTACGACATGTCCCGCGTCGCCATCCGCCGCACGCGCACCCGCCGCGCGGTCCTCGTGACCGGCGGCGGCATGACGGCGGTCGCGGCAGTCGCCGCGACCGCGTTCGCCCTCGGCGGCCCGACGACGGCGGGCGTGCTCCTCCCGGGCGGGTCGACGGCGACGGCGACGTCTCCTTCGGCGTCGGCGGACCCGTCCATGTCGGCGGAGGAGCGGCGGTCAAGGGAGGTGCAGGCGGCAGCTGTGGAGGCGCTGGAGTCGGCGGGCGTGCCCGAGGGATGGGAGGTGCACGAGCTGGAAGGCCTCACGTACGCCTTGCCGCCCGAGATCGTGACCAGCGGCCCGGTCCAGGACGAGCCCGGCGTGACTTCGGACATGTGGCACAGCGGCGAGAACCCGGACGCCCCGCCGTTCTTCCGGATCGCCTACGTCACGCCCGACTACGAGTTCTACGACACGAAGTCCGGCGGCCTGACCCAGATGCCGGGCCGCGAGGCGAAGCCGTTCGACCTTCCGGGGGCGACGACAGCCACCGTCGAGGACGGGAGCAGCCAGGAGCTGCGCGAGATCATGGCCATGCCTGCGGCCGCCGGGGCGAACGAGCCGGTGCGGATCATCGTCCACCGCGCCGACGGTCCTGGCAGGTACCTGATCACGATGAACCTGCCCGAGGGCAACGACGACCTCATCGAGGGATTCCGGGACTCGCTGAGCCTCGACTGACCCGGGCCGCCGCCCGCCCGCCGACCCGGCGACCCGGCGACCCGGCGTAAATTGACCATGCGGTTGCTCCCGGATCCCACGTGAGGTCCCGGAGCAACCGCATGGTCAAATTCGGAGCCTGTGGATAGCAGATTTCATCAACTGGCATCACTCGGTGTAATTGATGATGTGGCGAACAGAAAGCCCATAACGAAGAAGTTGATCTGGTTGGCACTCCAACAGGCCGGCCTCGTTTCCGCTGAGCAGTGCGACGCGGCCGGCGTCGGGGCATCGCGGCGGGGCGAGCTGGTCGCCCGGGGTGAGTGGCGGCGAGTGACCCGCGGGGTCTTCGACACGGGCGAGGAGGTCCCAGGTCATCTGCATTCCTACGACGTGGAGCGGCTACGGTCCGTCTGGTCCGCACTGCTGGCCAACCGGCGGGCGATCGCCGTCGGCGCGTGCGCGCTGATGCTGCACGGGGTCAAGGGCCTGCCCCGTCGGCTCGTGCCAGAAGCGGCCCTGCCGACGGGCTCCTCCCGGAAAGCCCGCGACGGGATCGTCTTCCGGCAGTACGCCCCGCGGACAGGGATCGTCGAGATCCATGACCGGCAGGTCGTCGCGCTGGTCGACGCGTTCGCCCAGGCCCTGCCCGCGCTCTCGCGCGAGCAGGTGATCGCATGCCTCGACAGCGCCCTCCACCAGAGGCTTCTTCAGGTCGAGCAGCTCGACGTGATCCGCCGTCGGCTCCAGCACCGCAAGGGCTCGGCGAAGGTGATCGCCTGGCTGCCGCTGGCCGACGGGCGGGCCGAGTCACCGCCGGAGAGCCACGCCCGCCTGGCATGCGTTGATGCCGGCATCGCGCCCGACGACCTGCAGCGCGACTTCTTCGACGCCCGCGGGCGCTTCCTCGGCCGGGCGGACCTGGTCTGGTACCTGGGCGACGGCCGGTGGCTGATCGTCGAGATCGACTCACATGAGTTCCATGGCGCCGAGCGCCAGGTACAGCGCGACGCGACCCGGCAGAACGGGCTGCTCGGCGAGGGCCAGAACTTAGTCCTGCGGTTCTTCCCGGGCCATCTGAGCGGTGGACACTTCGCCGGCGAGGTCGCCCAGGTCCTGAACCGGGAGCGCTGGCAGCCGGGCCGAGAGCTCCCCCCGCGCGAGTCCCGCCGACGTCGGGCCCCGGCGTAGATTGACCATGCGGCTGTTGCGGGATCTGGCCGAGATTCCGCAGTAACCACATGGTCAGTTCACGGTCAGACGGCGGCCGCGGCCGGCGGCGTGCCCTCGGTGGCGCCGGCCGAGCCCGCGTCCGGGCCGTCGTCCGGCGCCTCCCTGTATCGGCGGCTCAGCAGCCGGTAGTACTTGCTCGACAGCGCATACCCCGTCAGCACCAGGCCGAGCACCGCGATGAGGACGAACACCAGGGCGATCCCCCGAGCGTCGCCCGTGCCGAACCAGTCGCCGATCCAGCGGGCGCCCGTGCCGCCGTCGCGCATGAAGGGGATGAAGAAGAACTGGGTCAGCGGGCTGATGAGGAATGCCGTGAGCGGCGACGCCGCCTGCTCCAGCGACTGCGCGAACCCGAACACGCGACCCTGCCGCTCGTAGGGCACGACCTTCTGCAGCACCGTCTGCTCGGAGGCCTCGACGTACGGCATGGCCATCATGTACACCGCCAGTCCCGCCACCAGCCAGACCACGGAGGCCTGCATCGGGAAGACGACCGTGACGGCCCAAAGGGCCATGTTGACGAGCAGGATGGTGCGCACCGGGTTGGACCCGAGTCCCGTGCGCGCGATGAGCAGGCCGGCCACGATCATCAGGGCGCTGAGCCCGCCCCAGACGAAGCCCCACGCCTGTACGGACATCATGGAGAGCCCGTAGGCGTCCATCAGCGCCATGAACGCGCCGCCCAGCAGGTTGTTCAGCGCGGTGAACGCGATCAGCGCCCACATGCCGGGGATGGCCCCCACCACCTTCATGGTGCCGCGCAGGTCGACCTTGCGCGGCTCGCCCTCGGCCGCCGCGTGGGACAGCGATTCAGGGACCTTGACGAAGTGCATGTGCACCAGCGCCACGGCGAGGACGCCGATGGCGAGGATCAGGCACGTGCGCATCCCGTCGAAGGCGACGAGCAGGCCGCTGATCACCGACGTCACGAGGAACGAGATGCCGAGGACGGTCCCGACCAGGCCGTTCGCGCGGTCGCGGAGGGTCTCGTCGAAGAGCGCGGTGACCACCGTCGGGAGCGCGATCGAGCGGAGGTTGCCCGCGATCACACCGCACATGAGCAGCACGATGAGGACCCAGAGTCGCACGCTGCCCGGGTTCGTCCACTCCTCGGCCGGGGTGACGAGGTAGATGACGAGGCACGCGGCGTAGAAGGCGATCGACACCAGCGCGGACGCCTGCATCACCGACTTCTTGCGGTGGTGGTCCACGAGGCTGCCGAACCACACGCCCGTGGCGACCATGGACACGAGGAAGAGGCCGGCGATGACGCCCGTCGCGAAGACCGACCGGGTCTGCAGGAACACGAAGAACGTGATGGCGAACCACACCGTGAAGTTGATGACGCCCACGACCAGCACGTTCACCAGCAGCTTCACGAACGTGCGCACGGTGGGGTCGGAAAGATGCAGGCGCGGGGGGTCGACGGCGGCCTGCGGGGCTTCGTTGCTCATGGGGTTACTCCAGCACCTCAACATTGGTTGAGGTCAAGGTCGTGGCTCGCACTTCATCGTTCTCCATGTCGACGACGGGGGCCACCGGAAGTCATCGGCCACCGCCCGGTGCCGCACTTCGACACTGCCGCGAACCTCTCCTGATCAGCACCTCGTCCGGCTCGGCGCCGTTCTGCTGACCGGCTACGGCCGCGGCACGGCCGCCAGGGCCGACTGCCCCAGCCACACCGGCAGCTCCCGGCGCGCCTCGGCGGGCCCGTCCAGGCTCACGGCCTCCCCGCGCAGCGCGACCTGCCACGACAGGTCGCCCCGCCACACCCGGACCAGCGTGCGCAGCGCGGCCGACACGGTCACCGTCGCCTCGAAGCCGGGATCGTAGTCGCAGACGTCGGCCTCGCCGTCGCGCACCACGAGCCACCAGCGCGCGACGGGCGTGGGGAGGCCGTCGAGCCGGAACGCGACCACGGTGCGCTCGCGCGGCCAGGCGGCCACCGGCACCGTGCGTCGCATGTCCCACATGAGCAGGTGCGGGTCCAGGTCTGCCTCGCCGAGCCCGCCGACCCAGCGCGCGCCCCAGGTGCCCAGGCCCTCCACGAGCGGCCGCAGCTCCTCGCCCGCTCGCGTGAGCAGGTACCCGGGGTGGCCGTCCGTCTCGAAGCGCCGCACCACGCCGGCGCGCTCCAGGCTGCGGAGGCGCTTGGCGAGCAGCGCCGGCGACATCTTCGGGTTGCCGCGGCGCAGCTCGTTGAACCGGGTGCTGCCCGCCAGCAGCTCGCGGATCACCAGGAGGGTCCACCGCTCGTCGAGCACCTCCATGGCCTTGGCCACAGGGCAGAACTGGCCGTACGTCGTCATGGTGTCTCCTCGCGCGTCCCCCGCAGCCCCCAGTCAACGCCCCGTCGCGACCCGCGACCACTACAGATCGTGAACCTCACCCGGTACAGATGCAGCACTGGAGGGCGCGCTCCTCCCGGCGGACAGTGAGACTCCCAGCATTTCCAGCCTTCCAGCCGAGGAGCAGTCCCATGACCGACACCGTGATCGTCCCGCCCGACGTCCTCACTGCCGTCCGCACCAAGCATCGCGCCCTGTGGGCGCTCGGCAACTACCCAGCGGTCGCCACCGAGGTCATCCCCGCCCTGGGGCCGGTCCTGGTCGAGGCCGCCGGCGTGCGGCCGGGCGACCGCGTGCTCGACGTCGGGGCGGGCTCCGGCAACGCCGCAATCCCCGCTGCCCTCGCGGGCGCCCGTGTCATCGCCTCGGACCTCACGCCCGAGCTGTTCGACGCCGGTCGCGCGGCCGCCGCGGCCAGCGGCGCCGAGCTCACGTGGGCCGAGGCGGACGCCCACGCGCTCCCCTACGACGACGGCGCGTTCGACACGGTGCTGTCCTGCGTCGGGGTCATGTTCGCCCCGTTCCACCAGACCGCCGCCGACGAGCTGGTCCGCGTGACGCGCCCCGGCGGGACGATCGGGCTCATCGCCTGGACGCCGTCCGGGTTCATCGGCCAGATGTTCGCGGCCATGAAGCCGTTCGCGCCCGCCCCGCCGTCGGGCGCCCAGCCGCCGCCCCTGTGGGGCGACGAGGAGCACGTGCGCGCGCTGCTCGGCGACCGCGTCATCAACGTGCATGCCGAGGTGCGTTCGCTGCCCGTCTCCCGGTTCGCCTCGGGCGAGGAGTTCCGCGACTTCTTCAAGGCCGTGTACGGCCCCACCATCGCGGTGTACCGCAACGTCGCCGACGACGCCGACCGCACCGCCGAGCTCGACGACGCACTCCTGGAGCTGGCCGCCCGGTTCCAGGCCGCCGACGGCGTGATGGGCTGGGAATACCTGCTGCTCACGGCGACCCGGAGCTGACAGTCAGCCCACCGACACGGTCACCGTGTGCCAGCCCGTGGCTCCGTCCGGGGCGGGCGGAGCCTCGGCCTCGGTCTGGACCAGGCCGTCGGCGTCGGTGGCGCGGACCGCGAGCGTGTGGTCGCCCGCGTCCAGGTC
This sequence comes from uncultured Actinomycetota bacterium, assembly GCA_963850545.1. Classification (GTDB taxonomy): domain Bacteria; phylum Actinomycetota; class Actinomycetes; order Actinomycetales; family Cellulomonadaceae; genus Promicromonospora. The sequence goes on from CAWKLP010000001.1 coordinate 2,172,687, forward strand.
GATCGACGCTCGCCACTGGCGCCACGTGTCCGAGCCCACCGTCTCGGCGAGCTCGGCGCTGACCCAGTCGCCGTCGTCGGCTCGGACCTCGACGGCGCCGATGCCGGTGTGCTGCGCCCAGGCGACGCCGGCCACCGTCACGGCGCCGGCCGCCACCGAGCCGCGCGGCACGTCGATGCGCGACTCGAGCTTGATCGGCCCGAGGGCGGACCAGCCGCGCGGGGTCCAGTAGCCCTGGTCGGCGGCGAAGGTGGTGACCTCGAGCGACGTCACCCACTTGGTGGCCGACACGTACCCGTACAGGCCCGGCACGACGAGCCGCGCGGGAAAGCCGTGGTCCACGGGGAGCGGCTCGCCGTTCATGCCGATCGCGAGCATGCTGTCGCGGTCCGGGTCCTGCAGCACCTCCAGCGGCGTGCCCGCGGTGAACCCGTCGTGGCTCCGGGAGAGCACCATGTCGGCGCCCGCCTGCGGCTTGGCACGCTCGAGCAGGGCGCGGATCGGGTAGCCCAGCCACAGGGCGTTGCCGATGAGGTCGCCGCCCACGGTGTTGCTCACGCAGGCCAGCGTCACATGGTGCTCCTCGAGCGGCAGCGCCACGAGCTCGTCCCAGGTGATCGTGAACGGCTCGTCCACCATGCCGTGCACCTCCAGCGACCAGTCCTTCGGGTCCAGCTGGGGCACGCGCAGGGCCGTGTCGATGCGGTAGAAGTCCGGGTTCGGCGTGATGTACGGGGCCAGGCCGTCGAGCTCCAGGTCTGCGCCCGCCGGCACCGCGGGCGCCTTGGTGCGCGCTGCGGGCAGCCGGATCGTCTCGCGCACCGCGGTCACCGCCGCCGATCCCGCCGACAGCACACGGGAGCCCGCCAGCGCCAGGACCGCCACGCCCGCCGCGATCCCGCTCATGGCCAGGAACCCGCGCCGGTCCACCACGCTGCCCGATTCCGCCCGCCGGTCCGGCACGGGCCGCAGCCGCGCCACGGCCGCACGCAGCAGGAGCACCGCGCCGCCGATGCCGACGACGCTGGGCAGCGCCCACAGCGCCGTCGCGTCCGGCCGCAGCACCGCGACGATCGCCCCGGCCACGCCGACCACCCCGATCAGCACCGCGCCCGACGGCGGACGGCGCAGCTCCAGCCAGCCCGCAAGCCCGGCCCCCACGGCCAGCACGACGCCCATCGACCCGAGCAGCACCGCCTTGTCGTTGGTGCCGAACCACTGCACGGCGAAGTCCTTGAGCCACCCCGGCACGGCATCGACGACGGCGGCCCCGCCCGCGAACAGGGTGCTCGAGCCGGGCGCGACGAGAGCGGCGACGAGCTCCGCGACGGCCAGCCCCGCGGCGCCGGCGAGGACACCTGCGACGACGGCCCAGCCGGCGTCGTGCGGAGAGCGGTCGGCCCGCGCGCTCGCCGGGCTCTCGGTTGCCTGAGTCATAGGCTCAGCCTGGCACGCGTTCCGATGCGGGCAAGACCTTGGCGGCGGGCTGTCACCACCCCGTAAGACGCTGGGCGGTTTGGCGGCAGTGCCGGGCACGACGCCAGGCAGTGCCAGGTCAGATCCCCGTGCCCCGCACGATCTTCGAGTTGTGGGCCTGAGCGCGCGGCCGGACCGTCACCAGGTCGATGTTGACGCGATCCGGGCGGGACACGGTCCAGGCGATCGTGTCGGCGATGTCGTCGGCCGTCAGGGGCGTGTAGCCGTCGTAGATGGCGGCGGCCTTCTCTGCGTCGCCGCCGAACCGGACCAGCGAGAACTCCTCGGTCGCCACGGCTCCCGGCGCGATCTCGATGACACGCACAGGCTCGCCGGCGATCTCCCAGCGCAGCGTCTGGGACAGCATGTGCTCCGCGTGCTTGGCGGCCGTGTACCCGGCGCCGCCCTCGTAGGCGCCCTGGGCGGCGGTCGAGGTGACGTTCACGACGTCGGCGACGCCCTTGGCGGCACCCGCGGCGCGCAGCAGGGGCAGCACGGCCTTGGTGACGCGCAGCGTGCCGAGCACGTTGATCTCGTACATGCGACGCCAGTCGTCGACGTCGGCGGCCTCCACGCGGTCCAGCCCGAACGCGCCGCCCGCGTTGTTCACCACGGCGTCGAGCCCGCCGGTGGCGGCGAGGTGGGTCGCGAGGGCGGCCACGGCGTCGTCGTCGGTCAGGTCGACGGCGTAGACCTCGCAGCCCGTCTCCGCGGCGAGCGCCTCCAGCCGGTCGGCACGGCGGGCGGCGGCCACCACGTCCCAGCCGTCCGCGCGCAGCCGGCGCGCGGTCGCGGCACCGATGCCCGACGAAGCCCCGGTCACCAGGGCGCGGCGGGTCGGCTTGGTCTCGGAACCGGTCCCGGGACCGGTCGAGGTGGCTGTCTCAGGGGCGGTGCTGTCGCTCATGGCCGCACCCTAATACGTCAGCCGCCCCCCGCGGTCGGCTCGATCATGCGGGGCTCGAAGCCCTCCCCCATGATGTCGATGCCCTCCCCGGCGAGGTTCGCGCGGGCCAGGCGGGCGTACTGGTTGGTGAAGGAGGAGTCGGGCGGCGCGTCGGTCAGGAGCGTCTCTCCCGCCGGGTTCCGCGTGGTCAGCGCGGTGTCCACCGTGCGGTCCCAGGCGCGGGGGCTGATGGCGCCGATGCCCCCGGTGGACGGCCAGATCAGCCGGTTCACCTCGTTGGTCTGCCAGTACTGGTGCGAGGGGCCGAGCACGGAGCCGGACGCGGACGCCGAGGCCGCGACGATCGCCGCCGCATGCTCCGGGTGGTCGCGCACATAGACCCAGCCCTTGAGCGACGCCGTGAGGAACGCGACAGTCATGTTCTCGTAGTCGGGGTCGCTCTCCAGCCGGCCGGTGTCCGCCCAGATCGCGTCCTGCAGCATGGCGGAGCCGGTGTGGTTCCAGTCGATCGTCTCGAGGTCGTCCGGCTGGTACAGCTCGCCCGTCTCGGGGTTGACGGTCTCCAGCAGCTGGGCCACCTCGTTGTAGGTGGTGGCCTGCGCCGCGTCGACGTCGCCGGCGACGAAGGCGGTCATGTCGGACGCCTGCCGCACCAGCTCGACGTCGTGCGCGACGTCGACCCCCGCCGCCTGCAGCCCCGCGAACAGCTCCCACTCGTTCCCGTCGCCCCGGACGCCGACCTTCTTGCCCGCCAGGTCGGCGGGCGCGTCGATACCCTGGCCCATTGCCGAGACCTGCACGGTGCCCGAGCGCTCGAACACCTGCGCCACGTTCGTGACCCGGGCGCCCTGCTCGATCGACCCCAGCGCGCGGGGCACCGCGGAGACGGCGTAGTCGGCTCCCTCCCGGGCCAGGACCTCGACCGGGACGGTGGCTGCGCCCGCCTCCTGCAGCGTGACGTCGAGGCCCTCGTCGGCGTAGTAGCCGCGTTCCTCCGCCACGACGTAGCCGGCGAACTGCGCCTGCGTCACCCAGGGCAGCTGCACGGTCACGGGGGTCAGGGCCTGGCCGTTCGCGGGTCCGACGGCGGTCCCCGGGTCCGACGTCGGCCCGGCGCCGCCGCAGCCGGCTAGAACCAGGGCCCCGGCGACGGCCGCGGCCGCGCCGAGCGGTACCCGCCGCGTCGCGCCCCCTCCGGTGGGCGCTGCTCCGGTGCGCATCAGGCGGCCGCCGCGTTCGCGGCGCGACCCTGCGATGCCGACGACGACGACGTCGACGGCGCGGGTGCCGCCTGCGCCGTCGGCCGAGGCGTGGTGAACGGGAGGTCGAGCACGCTGTCGGCCTCCCGCGCCGCGGGCCGCTGGGCGTACGCCGCACGGAAGAGGATCCGGGTCTCGGGCAGCTTCTCCACCTGGCCGACCAGGAGGTGGAACGCGAGGCCGACGACCATCGCGCCCAGGACGTACGCCCACGCGAGGCCGTGGTGGCTGGACGCGGCGGCCGAGGTGATGGCCGTGCCGAGCCCGGTCGCCGGGCCGCCGAAGCACTCGGCGACCAGCGCCGACACCACGGCGAGCGGCGCCGCGACCCGCAGGCCCGTGAAGAAGAACGGCAGCGCCCCCGGCAGGAGCACCGTGCGCGTGGCCTGCCACGGCGTCGCCGCGTAGGACCGCAGGAGGTCGCGGTGCACGGGCTCCACCGTCCGCAGCCCGCGCAGCGTGTTCAGGTAGACCGGCACCAGGACGGCAACGGCGGCCACCGCCACGCGCGCCACCTGCGAGTCCGCGCCGTACATCCCGTAGGCGACGGGCGCCAGGCTCACTACCGGCACGGCCGCGGCGGCGGTGACCAGCGGCGACGTCATGTCGTCGAGCAGGTGGCTGGCCGCCGTGAGGCCAGCGCCCGCCAGGGCGATCGTGACGCCGATCAGCAGGCCCAGCAGCGCGTTGCCGGCCGTGGCCAGGGCCGCCGGCGCCACCGTGCCGAGGTTGTCGAAGAGCTCGCCCACTATCTCCGACGGGCGCGGCACCACATACGCCTCGACGCCGCCGAGCGTCGCGGCCGTCTGCCACACGAGGACGACGACCAGCCATACCGCTATCGGCCCCCCGACGAGCACGGCGCGGTCGGGCAGCTCCTCGAGCCAGTGGCGCAGGTCCCGCACCAGGTCCGACGCGCCCGCCCAGAGCCCCTCCGGCCGCAGCTCCGCCGCTTCCCGCCAGCCGACATCGCGGCCGACGTCCGGCACCTTGTCCTGCCAGACCGCTCCCCGCCGACCGGCATCCCGGCTGAGGCCTGGCACCTCGGCCCGCCAGACCACCTCCCGCCACCGGCGTCGCGGCTGACGTCGGGACGCGCCTCCCGCCATACGCCCCGCCAACCGACGTCCGGCTGACGTTCCATCGCTCGTCCCGCACCAGGTCCAGCCGGCCCACCTCGCGCCACGAGGTCATGGCGCCACCCCCTTGCTCAGTCCGTCAGGTAGTTGCAGTTGCTCGGCCGGACGAGTGCAGCGCCTCCCGGACCACCGACGTCAGCTCGAAGAACGCCTCGTCCCCCCGCAGTGCATCGCCGCTCTGCGCGCGTTCCGCGGGGTCGCCGAGAGCCACCTCGACCGTGCCGACCACACGACCGGGGCGCGGCGACAGCACCACCACCCGGTCCGACAGGTAGACGGCCTCAGGGATCGAGTGCGTCACGAATACAACTGCCGCACCCGTCGCCGCGCGCAGGTTCAGCAGCTCGGTCTGCATGCGCTCGCGCGTCAGCTCGTCGAGCGCGCCGAACGGCTCGTCCATCAGCAGCAGCCGCGGGCTGCGGGCCAGGGCCCGCGCGATCGCCACCCGCTGCTGCATCCCGCCCGAGAGCTGGTGCGGGCGGTACCCCGCGAAGTCGGCCAGGCCCACGAGCGCCAGCAGGCTCTGCGCTCGCACCCGCCGGGTCGCGGCGGGCTCGCCGTGCAGCTGCATCGGCAGCTCCACGTTGGCGCGCACGGAACGCCACGGCAGCAGGCCCGCCTCCTGGAACACGATCCCGTAGTCCTGGTCGGCCCGGGCCTGGGCGGGCGTCTTGCCGAACACGGCCACCGTGCCCGACGTCGGAGCGTCCAGGTCCGCGATCAGGCGCAACAGCGTCGACTTACCGCAGCCCGACGGCCCGATCAGGGACACCAGCTCGCCCTCGCCGACCGTCAGGTCCACGCCCGCCAGCGCGGACGTCGATCCGGCGTCGGCCGGGAACTCGCGGGTAACGCCCCGCATCTCGACCGCGGCGGGCGCCTCGGGCAGCGGGCCGGTGTCCGGGCCGGTGTCCGGACCGGTGTCCGGACCGGTGTCCGGACCGGTGTCCGGGCTCACGTCCGGGCTCACCGCGCCTCCCCCGGCCGGTAGCGCCGCAGGCCGATCGCTCCGACCGCCAGGACCAGCGTCGCCGCCAGCCCAGCCAGCGCCGCGCCGAGCAGCGGCGACCACTGGCGGGCGGGGTCGGCGGCGGCGGACGCGCCGAAGTCGACGATCAGGCGGCCCAGGCCGCCCGGCAGGCCCGCGTAGACCTCCGCGACGATCGTCCCGGCCACGGCGTTCGCCGCGGCCAGCCGCAGCGCGGGCAGCAGGTACGGGACCGACGCCGGGAGCCGCAGCCGCCAGAACCCGGACCACCAGCCCACGCCGAACGACCGGAACAGGTCCACGTACAGGCCGCCGCGGTCCTCGTCGGGGGCGGTGAACCCACGCAGGGCACCGATCGACACCGGGAAGAACGCCAGGTAGGACGCGATGGCCACGACCGGCACCCACGGCTGCCCGTCCGCCGAGTCGGGCCGTGCGACCAGCGGCGCGACCGCGATCAGCGGCACCACCTGGCTCAGCACCACCCACGGCAGCAGCACCGCGCGGGCCCGGGCCAGGCGGGCCATGACGACGGCGAGCAGCAGCCCGACCAGCACGCCGCACACCCAGCCGGCCGTGGCCAGGCCGAGCGAGAACCCTGCACCTCGCAGCGTCACGAGCCACAACGGCGGCGCGCCGGCCGCACTGCTGACCGGTTCCGCCGCCCGGGCCGCCAGGTCCCACAGGTGCGGCATCGCCGCATCGGTGGTTCGCGGCAGGACCCGCACTCCTCCCACGACCAGGCCGTCATCGGGCGCCGCGGCCTTGTACCCCTCCCAGCCGAAACCGAGCAGCAGCACACCGGCGGCGCCCGCCATCGCGCGCCCTAGCACAGAGCTACCTCGCCCATGGGCCACCCCCCTGAGTTTCACCCACCCGATTCATACCATTTGTGGCGAAGTGAGCACAGAGAGTCACCGGGCTTCGTGGCCCAGTTGTGATCTGCGAGGGTCAAGAGTGCCCTAGCGGGGCTACACGGCGTCGGCGAGCACTCTCCCGAGCACGGCAAGTCCTTCACGCGCCTCGTCCGGCGTGATGACGCACGGCGGGACCACGTGCACCCGGTTGTCGGCGATGAAGGGCAGCACGCCGCCGTCGAGCAGGGCCTTCTTGATCGCCGCCATCGCGGCCGCGCTCAGCGGTTCCTTCGTCACGGGGTCCGCGACGAGCTCGACCGCCCAGAAGACGCCGAGGCCCCGCACCTCCCCGACCAGCGGGTTCGCCTCCGCGATCGCGGCGAGCCCGGGGCCGAGCACCTCGGCACCGACGCTCGCCGCGTTCTCGACGATCCCCTCGTCGGCCATCGTGTCGAGCGTGGCGACTATCGACGCCATGGCGAGCGGGTGCCCCGAGTAGGTGAGCCCGCCGGGGAAGGCCCGCTCCTCGAAGGTCGCCGCGACCTCGGGCGACACCAGGACCCCGCCCGCGGGCACGTACCCGGAGTTCACGCCCTTGGCGAAGACGACCAGGTCGGGGCGGACGTCGTGCTGGTCCAGCGCGAGCCACGAGCCCGTGCGGCCGAACCCGGCCATGACCTCGTCCAGGATCAGCACGATCCCGTACCGGTCGGCGATCCGCCGCACGCCAGCGAGGTAGCCGGGCGGCGGCACGAGGATGCCGGCCGTCCCGGGGACGGTCTCCAGCAGGATCGCCGCAATGGTGTCGGGGATCTCCGCCTGCACCACCCGCTCCAGGTGGTGCAGCGCCCGCTCGCACTCCTCCTCGGCGGACGACGACCAGAACTCCGACCGGTACAGGTACGGCCCGAAGGCGTGCACGTGCCCGGTCGCGTACTCGTTCGGCACCCGCCGCCGGTCCCCCGTCGCGACGATCGCCGCGCCGGTGTTGCCGTGGTAGGACCGGTAGAGCGACACCACCTTGTCCCGGCCCGTGTGCACGCGCGACATACGGATCGCGTTCTCGATCGCGTCCGCCCCGGCGTTCGTGAAGAACACCTTGCCGCCCGGACCGAACGGCGCGCGGGCGAGCACCCGTTCGGCCGCCTCGCCCCGCACGCGCACAGCGAGCGCCGGGGACGCCGTCACCAGCTCGCCCGCCTGGCGCGCGATCGCCTCGACCACGCGCGGGTGCTGGTGCCCGATGTTCGTGTTCACCAGCATCGACGACATGTCGAGCCACTGCTCTCCCGCGTGGTTCCACACCCGGCACCCGGAGCCGCCGGCGATCGAGAACGTCGGCGCGGCGGAGCTGGGCGACCACGACTGGATCAGCAGGTCGCGGGCGTCGGCGAGCGCGCGGGCGTCGTCGTCGGCCATCAGCTGCCGCCCTCGGTGAGCTCGACGTCGAGGGGCTGGAAGTCCTTGCCCTCGACGTTCACGCCCTCCTCGGTGAGCTCCGCGAGCGCCTCCTCGACATACTCGTTGGTGTACGCGGTGGCGGGCGGCTCGGCGGTGATCACTGTCGCGCCGGTCTCGTTCTCGGTGCCCATCGCGATCTCGACGGTCTGGTCCCACTGGTCGGCGTTGATGGAGCCGATGCCGCTGGTGGAGGGCCAGATCAGCTTGTTCACCTCGTTGGTCTGCCAGAGCTGGTGCGACGTGCCGAGGGTGGAGCCCGCCGCGGTGACGATCCCGGCCGCCTCCTCGGGGTTGTCGCGGACGTACGCCCAGCCCTTCAGGGACGCCTTGACGAATCCGACGGTGGTGTCCTCGTACTCCTGGTCGCCGGCCAGGCGTCCGGCGTCGGCCCAGATCGCGTCCTGGAGCATGGCCGTGCCGTGGTCGTTCCAGTCGATGACCTCGAGGTCCTCGGGCTGGTACAGCTCGCCCGTGGCGGGGTTCACGGTCTCCAGGATCTGGGCGTACTCGTTGTAGGTCATGGCCTGGGCGGCGTCGATGTCGCCGGCGAGGAACCCGTTCATGTCGAACGCCTGCTGCACCAGCTCGATGTCGTCCGGGGTCTTGATCCCGGCGTCCTGCATGCCGGCGAACAGCTCCCACTCGTTGCCGTAGCCCCAGGAGCCCACCTTCTTGCCCGCGAGGTCGGCGGGCTCGGAGATCCCGGCGTCCTTGAACGCGACCTGCAGCGTGCCCGACCGCTCGAACACCTGCGCCACGTTCGTCACCTCGGTGCCCTGCTCGATGGACCCGAGCACCTTCGGCACCCAGGAGATCGCGTAGTCGGCGTCGCCGGCGGCGAGCACGTCGATCGGCACGGTGTCCGTGCCGGCCTCCTGGATGGTGACGTCCAGCCCCTCGTCCGCGTAGTAGCCCTGCTCGACGGCGGCGTAGTACCCGGCGAACTGGGCCTGGGCCACCCACTGCAGCTGCAGGGTGACGGGCGTGAGGCCGTCGGCCTCCGGTTCGGCGGACGACGCGGCGCAGCCGGCGAGGGCGACGGCCGAGGCCAGGCCCAGTGACGCGCGCAGCACGTTCTTACGGTGCATGGTGCTTCCTCTCGATCAAAGCGGTGACGGCGTAGAAGACGAGCCCGGTGGCGACGGCGCCCAGCACGTACGCCCAGGCCAGGGCATAGCGGCTGGAGGAGACGGCCGAGGTGATGGCCTTGCCGAGGCCGTCGACGGGCCCGCCGAAGTACTCGGCGACCAGGGCGGAGATGACGGCGAGCGAGGACGCGACCCGCAGCCCGGTGAAGAAGAAGGGCAGCGCGCCGGGCAGCGTGACGTGCCGCGTGGCCTCCCACGGCGTCGCGGCGTAGGAGCGCATCAGGTCCCGGTGCACCGGCTCGACGGTGCGCAGCCCGCGCAGCGTGTTCACGTACACGGGGACGAACACGGCGATCGCCGCGACGACGACGCGCGTGGTCTGCGCGTCGCTGCCGAACATCGTGTAGAAGACGGGCGCCAGGCACACGATCGGCACCACGGCCGTGGCGGTGACCAGCGGGTTCGCGGCATCGGCGACGAGGCGCCACGACGCCGAGATCCCCGCGCCGACCAGGGCGAGCAGCGTCCCGAGCGCGAGGCCGAGCAGTGCGTTGCCCGCCGTCGCCACGGCCGCGTCCGTGACGATGCCGAGGTTGGCGCCGAGCTCGGCAGCGATGTCCGACGGCGCAGGGACCACGAACGCCTCGACGCCCAGGCCGGTCACCGCCGCCTGCCAGAGGGCGACGGCCAGCACGCCGACGACGACGGGGGCGCCGAGCCCGAGCCAGCGACCGCGGCTCACGAGGGCACCCGGTCGGGCGCGGCGTCGCCCGAGTGCAGCGCCTCGCGCACGGCCGAGACCCGCTCGAAGTACGCCGGGTCCTCACGCAGCTCGATGCCGCGTGCGGCCCGGTCGGCGGGGCCGCCGAGCGGCACGTCCAGGGTCGCCACCACCCGACCGGGCCGGGGCGACATGACCACCACGCGGTCCGACAGGTACACGGCCTCCGCTATCGAGTGCGTCACGAAGACGACCGCCGCGCCGGTGGCGGCCCGGATCCGCAGCAGCTCGTCCTGCAGCCGCTCGCGGGTCATCTCGTCGAGCGCGCCGAACGGCTCGTCCATCAGCAGCAGCCGCGGGCTGCGGGCCAGGGCCCGCGCGATCGCCACCCGCTGCTGCATCCCGCCCGAGAGCTGGTGCGGGCGGTGGCCGGCGAAGTCCGTGAGCCCGACCAGGGCGAGCAGCTCCGCGGACCGCGCCGCCCGCTCGGCCCGGTCCGGCCGCCCGGCCTTGCCCGGCTGTCCTGCTCTGCTCGCCCGCCCGACCCCGCCGCGCAGCTGCATCGGCAGCTCCACGTTGGCCCGCACCGAACGCCACGGCAGCAGGCCTGCCTGCTGGAACGCGATCCCGTAGTCCTGGTCCTTGCGCGCCCGCTCCGCCGTCTTGCCGAACACCGCGACGCTGCCCGACGTCGGGGCGTCCAGGTCCGCGATCAGGCGCAGCAGCGTCGACTTGCCGCAGCCCGACGGCCCGATCAGGGAAACCAGCTCGCCCTCGCCGACCGTGAGGTCCACGTCGGTCAGGGCCACCGTCCCGGCGTCGGACCCGCCGTCGAACACCCGGCCCGCGCCGGACACGACCACCGCCGTCATGCCGCATCCCCTTGCTGATACCGGCGCAGGCCCAGGGCGACCAGCGCCACCAGTCCCGTCGCCGCGAGCCCCACGAGCACGGCGCCCGCTATGGGCGACCACTGCTTGGCCGGGTCCGCGCTCGCGGAGGCGCCGAACTCGACGATCATCCGGCCGAGCCCGCCCCGCAGCCCCGTCGACACCTCCGCCACTACCGTCCCGACCACCGCGCTCGCGGCGGCCAGGCGCAGCGCGGGCAGCAGGTACGGGACGGACGACGGCGCCCGCAGCCGCCAGAACGTCGTCCACCAGCCGACGCCATAGGCGCGGAACAGGTCGAGCCGGACGCCGTCGGCGACGGCGTCCGGGGACGTGAACCCGCGCAGCGCCCCGACCGAGACCGGGAAGAACGCCAGGTAGGACGCGATCACGGCGACCGACATCCAGTCCTGCCAGTCGAACGTGCCGATCTCCAGCTGCGCGCCCCACCGCTTGACCAGGGGCGCGATGGCGATGAGGGGCACGGTCTGGCTCAGCACCACCCAGGGCAGCAGGCCCGCGCGCGCGGGCACGAACCGCGCCATGAGCACCGCCACGAGCAGGCCGAACGTCACCCCGACCACCCAGCCCACCGCCGAGACGCCGAGCGTGAACCCCGCGCCCTGCAGGGTCGCGAGCCACAGCGGCGGGGCGTCGGGCGCGGAGGTCAGCGGCTCGGCGGCACGGGCGGCCATGTCCCACAGGTGCGGCATCGCGACGTCGGTGGTGCGGGGCAGCACCCGGACCTCGCCGAGCACCCAGCCGTCGTCGGGCACGAGGGCCTTGTATGCCTCCCAGGCCGCGGCCAGGGCGAGCACGCCGGCCGTGCCGGCGAGCGTTCGCGACAGGCGAGGTCTCGACGAACTCGACCAACGAGGCCGGCTCGACCGGAGGGTGGAGCTCATCCGACTCCCCCGGCGCGGCCCTGCATGGCGGGGATGATCGTCTCGCCGTAGGCCCGCAGGGTCTCCTCCTGGGCGTCGTGCTGCAGGTAGATCGCGAACTGGTCGCAGCCGAGGGCCTCGAGCTCCTTGAGCCGGGCGATGTGCTCGTCCGGGGTGCCGACCAGGCAGAACCGGTCCACCACGTCGTCGGGCACGAACTCGGCGTGGGTGTTGCCTGCGCGGCCGTGCTCGGCGTAGTCGTAGCCCTTGCGGCCCTCGATGTAGTCGGTGAGCGCGGCCGGGATGTGCGCCCCGCCGGTCGAGCCCGCCCCGTACCGCGCCACGATCTCCGCCACATGGTTGCCGACCATGCCGCCGAACCAGCGCACCTGGTCCCGCATGTGCGGCCGGTCGTCGCCCACGTAGGCGGGCGCGGCGACGCAGAACTTCAGCGCGTCCGGGTCCCGGCCCGCCGCGGCGGCCGCCTCGCGGACGGCGCCGATCATCCACGCCGCGATGTCCGGGTCGGCGAGCTGAAGGATGTAGCCGTCGCCCACCTCGCCGGCCAGCGTGAGCGCCCTTGGCCCGTACGCCGCCACCCAGACATCCAGCTCGGAGCCGTGCGACCAGGCGAACCGCACCGGGCTGCCGTTGACGTCGGCCTCGCGCGAGTTCCCGAGGTCCCGGATCACGTTCACCGACTCCCGCAGGGTCGCCAGGCTGGCCGGACGGCCGTGCAGCGTGCGCACGGCCGAGTCCCCGCGGCCGATGCCGCAGATCGTCCGGTTGCCGTACGTGTCGTTGAGCGTGGCGAACATCGAGGCGAGCACCGTCGAGTCGCGCGTCGCCGGGTTGGTCACCATCGGCCCCACGATCACCCGCTGCGTGGCCGCCAGGATCGCCGGGTAGATCACGAACGGCTCCTGCCACAGCAGGTGCGAGTCGAACGTCCACACGTAGTCGAAGCCCTGGTCCTCCGCCTGGCAGGCCAGGTCGACCACCCGGGTCGAGGGCGGGTCGTTCTGCAGCACAATCCCGAAGTCCATGTTGCTCCCTAGACGAGGTACTGGCTCAGGCCGCGCTTCACGAACCGGCCGTGACCGGCCCGGCCGTGGAAGCCGCCGTCGTCCACGACCACCTCGCCGCGCGACAGGACGACGTCGACGTGCCCGTCGACCTCGAAGCCCTCCCACGCCGAGTGGTCCATGTTCATGTGGTGCGTCCTGACGCCGAGGGTGGTGAGCCCGGCGGGGTCGTACACGACGATGTCGGCGTCGGCGCCCGGCTGGATCACGCCCTTGGTGCCGTACATGCCGAACATGCGGGCCGGGGTCACCGAGCACAGCTCGACCCAGCGTTCGAGCGAGATCCTGCCCGTGACCACGCCCTGGTAGAGCAGGTCCATGCGGTGCTCGATCGAGCCGATCCCGTTCGGGATCGCCCGGAAGTCGCCCCGGCCCAGCTCCTTCTGGTCCTTCATGCAGAACGGGCAGTGGTCCGTGGAGACCACCTGCAGGTCGTTGGTGCGCAGCGCCTGCCACATCGCGTCCTGGTGCCCCTCCGCCCGCGCGCGCAGCGGGGTGGAGCACACCCACTTGGCGCCCTCGAAGGTGCCGAACTCCTCGCTCGACGCCCCGAGCTGCTCCTCCAGGGACAGGTACAGGTACTGCGGGCAGGTCTCGCCGAACACGTTTTTGCCCGCGTCGCGGGCGGCAGCGAGCTGGGCGACCGCCTGCTTCGCGCTGACGTGCACCACGTACAGGGGCGCGCCCGTGAGGTCCGCCAGCATGATCGCCCGGTGCGTCGCCTCCTCCTCCAGCTGCCAGGGCCGCGCGAGCCCGTGGTAGTAGGGGTCGGTCTTGCCCAGGTCCACGAGCTGGGCGGCCAGGACGTCGATCGCCGGGCCGTTCTCGGCGTGCATCATCGTCAGCAGACCCTCGTCGCGGGCCACCTGCATGGCGCGCAGGATCTGGGCGTCGTCGGCGTAGAAGACGCCGGGGTAGGCCATGAACATCTTGTAGCTCGTGATGCCCTCGTCGACGAGGGTGCGCATCGCGGCGAGCGCGTCGTCGTCCACCCCGCCGATGATCTGGTGGAACGCGTAGTCGATGGCGCAGTTGCCGGCCGCGCGCTTGTGCCACGCCTCCAGGCCGTCCTGCACGCGCTCGCCCTGCCGCTGCACCGCGAAGTCGACGATCGAGGTGGTACCGCCCCACGCCGCGGCGGTGGTGCCCGTCTCGAACGTGTCGCTGGCGGCCGTGCCGCCGAACGGCAGCTCCATGTGCGTGTGGGCGTCGATGCCGCCGGGCACCACGTACTTGCCGGTCGCGTCGATCACGCGGTCCGCGGTCGCCGCCAGGTCCGCCCCCAGGACAGTGCTGCCAGGGGCGATGACGGCGACCACCTTCTCGCCGTCGATCAGCACGTCCGCCTCGACCGTGCCCGTCGCGTTCACGACCGTCCCGCCGGTGATGAGTGTCGTCATCGTGCCTCCATGTGGGTGTGCAGGGTTCGTCCGGGTCGCTTCGGTGCGTCCTCGGGCTACGGCGCGGTGATGGCCGTGTAGGCGTCCGGACGACGGTCGCGGAAGAACTGCCACCGCTCGCGGACCTCGCGCACCTGGTCGAGGTCGAGGTCGCGCACCACCAGCTCGTCGCTCGTGGACGACGCGATCTCGCCCACGTAGTTCCCGTCCGGCCCGACGGCGTACGAGGACCCGTAGAAGTTCACCGCGTCGTCGCCGTACTCGTTGTCCTCCAGGCCCACCCGGTTGTTCGCCACGACGAAATAGCCGTTGGCGACCGCGGCGGCCGGCTGCTCGATCTCCCAGAGCCGGTTGGACAGCCCGGGCTTGGTCGCGTTGGGGTTGAAGACGATCTGCGCGCCGTTCAGCGCCAGCTCACGCCAGCCCTCGGGGAAGTGCCGGTCGTAGCAGATGTAGACGCCGATCTTGCCGACGGCAGTGTCGAAGACCGGGAAGCCCAGGTTGCCGGGCCGGAAGTAGAACTTCTCCCAGAACTTGTCGAGGTTCGGGATGTGGTGCTTGCGGTAGCTGCCGAGCACGGTGCCGTCGGCGTCGACCACCACCGCCGTGTTGTACAGGACGCCCGGCTGGGCCTCCTCGTAGATCGGCAGGACCATGACGATGCCGAGCTCGGCCGCGAGCGCCGCGAACCGCTCGACCGTTGGCCCGGGGACCGGTTCGGCGTACCGGTAGTAGGCCGGGTCCTGCGTGATGCCGAAGTACGGGCCGTAGAACAGCTCCTGGAAGGAAATCACCTGCGCGCCCTGGCTCGCCGCCTCCCGGGCCCAGCCCTCGTGGAGGGCGATCATGGACTCCTTGTCGCCGGTCCAGCGGGCCTGTGTGAACGCAACTCGCACGGTGCTCATTCGAACTCCCTCGCCTCAGCAGGTGATCAGCAAAGCCGGGACCTGTTTCGGCTGCGAGCACCTATCCGTTTCCGGGACGTGACAACTGTTCCGAACCGCGCGCCGGTTGGCACAGCCGTTCGGAAGGGACCCAGATCGCGCGGCAACGCTCACAGCGAATCCGCGGGCCGGGTCGAGTCCGGCCGGTGTATCGTGACGGCGGGTCGCGGGCCTGCTTTGGCCCGTTGACGTGGTTCTCAGTGTGAGCCGCTTCCCGCCTGGACGCGAGATGGCGCGTCGCTGCTCGCCCATGGCTCTTCTGGCCGTGGGCTGTTCGCCGACCCCTGGAGCCATCGCGTGAACCCCCGCCGCGTCCGTCCCTTCGTGCTGCCCGTCGTTGCCGCCGCCGCAGCGCTTACCCTCGCCGCCTGCTCGGCCACCGCCTCCGGTGACACCGACGCCGGGGGTACGACCCCGCCGTCGGGCGGCTTTCCCGTCACGCTCGACAACTGCGGCTTCGAGACCCGGGTCGAGGCGCCGCCCGAGCGGGTGGTGACCATCAAGTCGTCCACAACGGAGATGCTGCTGGCGCTCGGCCTGGGCGACCGCATCGTCGGCTCGGCGTTCCTCGACGGGCCCGTGCCGGACTCGCTGGAGACCGTGCCCGCCGTCGAGGAGCCGTTCGCCGCCGAGGCGCCCGGCTCCGAGGCCACGCTCGAGCTGGAGCCGGACCTGGTCTACGCCGGCTGGGAGTCCAACCTGACGGCGGAGACCGCGGGCGACCGCGAGACCCTCGGCAAGCTCGGCGTCGCCACCTACGTCTCCCCCGCCGCCTGCAAGGAGGACGGGTACATGCCGGACCCGCTCACCTTCGACACCGTGTTCGCGGAGATCGAGGAGGTCGGATCCCTGTTCGACGCCGACGACGCCGCGGCCGCGCTCGTGCGCGGAGCAGCGCGCGGCGCTCGACGCGATCGAGCCCGACGACCGCGGTCTGACGGCGCTGTGGTGGTCCTCCGGCGACGACACCCCGTACGTGGGCGCGGGCATCGGCGCGCCGCAGATGATCATGGACGCGGCCGGGCTGACCAACGTCTCGGCCGACGTCCACGACACCTGGACGTCGCTGGGCTGGGAGAACGTCGTCGAGGCGGACCCGGACGTGATCGTGCTGGTCGACGCCGCGTGGAACCCCGCCGACGCGAAGATCGAGACGCTGGAGTCGAGCCCCGCCACCCGCGAGATGAGCGCGGTCAAGGAGGGGCGGTACGTGGTGGTGCCGTTCCCGGCGACCGAGGCCGGCGTGCGGAACGTCGACGCCGTGGCCTCGGTGGTGGACCAGCTGGCGGACCTGGACCTGTGACCCGGACGTCGAGCCTGTCCGAGCGGCCGCCGAGCACGCGGGAGCCGGGCCTGCCGCGACTCGGGACCCGTCCGGCGCGCGCCGCGCTCGCCCTGCCCGCCGCGGCGATCGTGCTGGTCCTGAGCATCGGCGTCGCGGTGACCATCGGGCCGGCGGACCTTGCCCTGTCCGAGGTGGGCCGGTCGCTCGCGACCAACCTCGGGGTCGACGGTCTCTTCGGCCTGGAGCCGCTCTCCGCGCTGCGCGACGGCATGGTGTGGCAGCTGCGGATGCCCCGCATCCTCACGGCCGCGGCCGTCGGCGCGGGCCTCGCCGTGTGCGGCGCGGTGATGCAGTCGCTCACTCGCAACCCGCTCGCCGACCCGTACCTGCTGGGGCTGTCGTCGGGCGCGTCGCTCGGCGCGGTGCTGGTGCTGCTGGCGGGCGTCCCGCTGCTGCTGCCGGTCGCGGCGTTCGTCGGGGCGGTCGGGGCGCTCGCCCTCGCGCTCACGCTGGCCGGCGCGCTCGGCGCGATCACGCCCACCCGCACGGTGCTGGCGGGGCTCGCGATCAGCCAGCTCTGCGCGGCGGCCGTGTCGTTCGTGATCTTCTGGTCTGCGAAGGGCGACGCGTTCCGCGAGGTGCTGTCGTGGCTGATGGGCTCGGTCGCGTCGGCGACGTGGACGTCCGTGGCGATCGCCGGCGGCGCCGTCCTGGTGCTCGGCCCGCTGCTGGCGCTGAGCGGCTCGGTCCTCGACGCGTTCACCTTCGGGGACACTGCTGCCGCCGCCCTCGGCGTCCCCGTGAACCGGACCCGGTGGATCCTGCTGATCGGCGTCGCCCTGCTGACCGGCGCGCTCGTGTCGCAGAGCGGGTCCATCGGGTTCGTCGGACTGATCCTGCCGCACGCGGTGCGGCTCCTCACCGGCGCGCGGCACCGGCTGCTGCTGCCGCTGTCGGCGCTGGCCGGTGCGTCGTTCCTGGTCTGGGCCGACACCCTGGCCCGCACCGTGTTCGAGCCGCGCGAGCTGCCGGTAGGCATCGTCACGGCGGCGATCGGCGCCCCGGTCTTCGCCTTCCTCCTCTGGAAAGGAAACCACCGTTGAGTGCTGGCTATTTGTTGGGTGAGGGCGCCCCGACCGAACAAATACCCAGCACTCAACGAGCGGGGCTTGCCGCCCGGCGGGTTTCGTGGGGGATTGACGGGCGGCTGGTCCTGGACGACGTCGGGGTGGTCGCGCCAGCCGGTGCGGTCACCGGCCTGCTCGGGCCGAACGGGTCGGGCAAGTCCACGCTGCTGCGCGTCCTGGCGGGCGTGCAGCAGGCCGGTGGCGCCGTCGTGCCCGCCGCGCCGCCGTCGTCCGGCAGGCCGCCGTCATCGGGCACAGCCCCGCCGTCTGCCACCGCACCGCGGGAGACGACGTTCGGCGGGGCCGACCTGGGCGCGATGCCCCGCCGCGAGCGCGCCCGCGTGCTCGCCCTCGTGGAGCAGGACGCCACCACCGACCTGCCACTGTCCGTGCTGGACGCCGTGCTGCTGGGCCGAATACCGCACCGGTCCCTGCTGGCGGGCGACTCGGACGCGGACCGGGCGGCCGCGCACGCGGCCCTCGAGGCGGCGGGCGCCAAGGAGCTCGCGGACCGCGAGGTCGGCACCCTGTCGGGCGGCGAGCGCCAGCGCGTGCACATGGCGCGCGCCCTGGCGCAGCAGCCCCGCCTGCTCCTGCTCGACGAGCCGACCAACCACCTGGACATCGCCGCCCAGCTCCACGCCATGCGGGTGCTGCGCGACCTCGCGGCGGACGGCGTGACCGTCGTCGCCGCCCTGCACGACCTCAACCTCGCCGCCTCGACCTGCGACCACCTGGTGCTGCTCGACCACGGCAGGGTCGTCGCGGCGGGGCCGGTCGGCGACGTGCTCGTCCCTGCGGTGCTGGAGCCGGTCTACGGCGTGCGGGTGGACGTGCTGCCGCACCCGCGGACGGGGCGCCCCGTGCTCTCCTTCGAGCGCGGCTGACGTCGGACCTCAAGTTCATTCGTGCCCCGGGCTGACGGATGCGCGCGCCTGAACCATGATGGGAGCCATGGCTGCTCCAGAGTTCGTCGTCCAGGCAGGCAAGGTTCTCAACCCGTGGGTGCTCCGCGTCGCCGGACGTATCCCGCCGTTCGTGGTGCTGCACCACGTCGGACGCAGGTCCGGCAAGGAGTTCCGCACTCCCCTGGTCGCGTTCGCGGCCCGGCCCGAGCAGGAGATCGTGGCGGTGCTGCCGCTGCCGTGGGGCTCGGGCACCGACTGGGCCCGCAACACGATGAGCGCCGGGACGGTGCGCCTGACGCGCGGCGGCTCCGAGTTCCTGGTGAAGGACGTGCGGCTCGTGCCCGCGTACGAGGCCGTCGGGTGGCTCTCGCCGGTGACGTCGATGCTCATGTCGGCGGCCGGCATCGACGAGTGCCTGGTCGGGACGCTGCACCCGGCCTGACCGCCGTCGCCGCCGACCGCCGTCGCCGCCGACCGCCGCCGTCGACGTCGTGGCCTGACCGCTCTGGGCCTGATCGCGGTTGGTCGCATGTCATCGGACGCCTCGGCGCGGGAGTATGTTTCGCGTCGTGATCTTGCGCACAGCCACTCTGTCTGATGCCGCCGCGGTCGCCCGGGTGCACCACACGACCTGGGTCTCGACCTACGGGGCGATCCTCCCTCCCGAGTTCTGGGCCACGGCCACGCTCGAGCGCCGCACCACGACCTGGGAGCGTTGGCTGGCGAACGGCGCGGCGCCCGTCCTCGCCGACGCCGACGGCGAGGTGGTCGGCATCGCAATGTCCGGCGACGCCGTCGAGCAGGAGGACGTCCTGCCTGTTCGCGACCGGCAGCTCTACCTGCTCTACGTCCTGGCGGCGTACCACGGGACAGGCGTCGGACAGGCGCTGCTGGACACCGTCGTGCCGCCCGGGACCGGGGCGCAGCTGTGGGTAGCGGAGGACAACCCGCGGGCCCGCCGCTTCTACGAGCGCAACGGGTTCGTCATGGAGGGTGCCCGGGTCGTCGACGCGAGCACCGCTGACCTCGCCGAGGTACGCATGGTCAGGTAGTCGGGTTACCGTTCAACTCATGTCAGACTTCCATATCCGCGCCTCGACCCCGGACGACGCCGTGGGCATCGCCGCGGTGCACTGGACCACCCGGCGCGCGGTGTACGGCGAGCTCCTGCCGCCCGAGCACTGGGAGACCGAGACGCTCGGCACCCGCACGGAAGGCTGGATGCGCATCCTCGCCGCCGGCAACAAGGCACTCGTCGCCGAGGTGGGCGAGAAGATCGTCGGCTTCGCGATGAAGAACCCGTCCGGGCCGCACCTGGGCCACCCGCCGGCCCGGCCCATCGAGCTGCACGAGCTGTATGTCGACCCGGAGTTCCACGGCACCAACGTGGGCCACGCCCTGCTGGAGAACATCCTCCCGCCCGGCACACCGGCCCAGCTCTGGACGTTCGCGTCCAACCCGCGGGCGCGCAAGTTCCTCCAGCGCGCGGGGTTCCTGCCCGACGGCGTCACCGCCACCGACCCCGACACGAACGTGCTCGAGGTCCGACTGGTGCGCTGACCGGGGAAACCTCTCGATCGGGCGCGGGCGGCCGTGCCACGATGCCGCCATGAGCAGCGCACACAGTGTCGAATTCTTCGACGATCCCGCGGCCGTCTTGGACGTCGCAGGCGACCTGCTGGCCGCTGAGCCGGTGGTCTCGAGCGTCGTCGCATCGGTGACGCACAAGGCCGCGCGGTTGTTCGCATCGGGCGGACCGCGCCCCGACCACCCGATGTGGTGGGCGGTCGTGCGGGGCGCGGGCGGCGCCGTCGTCGGGGTGTCGATGCGCACGATGCACGAGGCGCCGCACACGGTCTGGGTGCCCGCCCTGCCCGACGACGCCGCGCGGCTGCTGGCCCGCGCCGCCCTCGACCGCACGGCCCGCGCCGGCGAAGCGCCCCTGACCTCAGCGAACGGTTCTATCCCCGCCGTCCGGGCCTTCACCGAGGAGACGCTGCGGACGATGGGCGGGACCGTCCACGAGGGTCGGCCGGACCGTCTCTGGGAGGCGACGCGGATCGTCGCGCCAGTCCCTGCACCATCGGGCCGCGCGCGCCTGGCCACGCTCGACGACCTGGATCTGGTCACGGCATGGTTCGATGTGTTCCACGCGGAGGCCGACGCCCAGGCCGGTCGCGCGCCGGCCGCCGAGCCGCTACGGGTCGACGGCGCCCGGCGCTGGATCGAGGACGGCGACCTGTGGCTGTGGGAAGTCGACGGCGAGGTGGTGCACCTGACGGGCGCGCGGCCGCCGTCGTTCGGCGTGGTCCGGATCGGGCCCGTCTACACGCCCGCCGAGCACCGTGGGCACGGGTACGCCCGGGCGCTCGTCGCCGAGGTGGCGCAGCGGGTGCTCGACTCCGGCCACCGGGTCTGCCTCTACACCGACCGGGACAACCCGGTGTCGAACCGGACGTACGCGGCGATCGGGTTCGAGCCGGTGCTCGATCAGGTGAACCTGGTTGTGGACCGTTCTGGGGCTGTGCCAACTGGGGCGACCGCTGTGGCGAGGGAGAGCTGATGGGGCGCAGGGCGATCATCTTCCACGGGACCAGCGCCCAGCCCGGTTGGATCTGGTACCCGTGGCTCGCTGACAAACTGCGGGCGCGCGGGTACGACGTCGAGACGCCGCACCACCCGGGGACCAACGTCGAGCCGATAGCGACCTTGCTGCCCAGGGTGCTCGCGGCGCACACGTTCGACGAGGACACCGTGCTGGTGGGGCACTCGGGCGGGGCGGCGCTGCTGCTGGCGCTCCTGGAGCACCTCGACGTCACCGTGGCGCAGGCGATACTCGTGGCTGGCTACTCGACGAACCCGAACCCCGGGCCCGAGCCGGTGCTGCAGGACACCTACGACTGGGACGCGATCAGGTCGCGCGCCCGGGAGCTGGTGTTCCTGAACTCGGTGACCGACGAGTTCGGCTGCGACGCCGACCAGGGCCGGGCCATGTTCGACCGGCTCGGTGGGACGCTGGTGGTGCGGGACGACGGGCACTTCACCGAGGACACGCTGGAGATCGTGGACCGGCTGATTCCCTGACCTCCTGGATTGACAAACAACTTCGTGTTGGCGAAGTTGTCTGTCAATTGGGCGGGTCTGGCTTCCCAATACAAGGCGATAGAGATCCAGGGCGGCAAAGAATCTGATCTACCGACGACCTCGACACCGATCAGTTGCTGTGCGACGACTTCCACAGGCGACCAGTCACGTGCCGACGGATCCGTCGAGGTCGAGTTCGTCGAGCACCCCAAGCACCGAAGAGCGCAGTTCGTCGGGCTCGACGTAGGCGTCCCACTACCGGCGTGAAGAAGGCCAGCGCCTCCAACAGGTCCTCGAATCGCGCATCATCCTCCGCGATTCCAAGATCGCCGTTTCCAGCTCAGCGGCAGCAGCGCGCGACTCATCGCCTTCGAACACTCGGCGAACCGCCGCCCAGATGCGCTTGTCACCCATGTCGACTCACTTCCGCCGGAGATCATGACTGTCACGATGTGCTGCTCAGCGTGACAGGTGCTCCGGCCGCGGCCGCTTCTACACAGTCGGCCCCCAAGTCCTCGCGTTCGTGAATGCCGGAAACCCAACGCTGACGTTATGCGAACATCCCACGTAGTTGCTCAGCTAGTCGTCCCAACCGACGACGACCGCCGGGCCTTGCTCATCGAACAGCTGCGTGAAGCGGATCTCTTCGACGTCCGCTTCTGCAAGCCGGACTGCGTTCGCGACGCCTGATCCGTCGTTCTCGAACATGCTGACCAAATTTGAAGGCGCGACTGGACATCGTCCAGGTCGGGTTCGACCGAGTCGATCGGCCCGATTCGCCGGAGCAGGCCAACGACGAGATCCTCTGAGGCGCCCGGGGTTTCTCGGACAGTTGGCCCAAGATACAATTCTTGGGATTAGCTGGAAGGAAAGGCCCGTTGGCGGAACAGAAATATTCATCGGAGTTCAAGGACGCGTGCGTCCAGGAAGTGATCCGGAGTTCACGCACTATCGCACAGGTGGCGCGTGAAAACGGTGTGGTGCAGCAGACCTTGCGCAACTGGGTGAACGCGTACAAGAAGCAGCACCCGGCCGCGGAGCCCGAGCTGAGCGTGTCGGAACGTGCGCGCCTGAAGCAGCTTGAGGCCGAGAACCGTGAGTTGCGGGCCGAGAACGAGTTCCTGGGAAAAGCGACGGCCTTCTTCGCGAAGAAACACCGGTGAGCGTGAAGTACGCGTTCATCCGCAGCGAGGAAGGCAGTTATCCGGTGGTCTCGATGTGCCGGTGGGCGCGGGTCTCCCGCTCGGGGTACCACGCGTGGCGGCGGCGGGAGCCGTCGGCCACCTCGCGCCGGCGGGCAGAGCTGGCCGCGGTCGTGAAGTTCAGCTTCGACGAGTCCGACGAGACCTACGGGTACCGGCGCGTGCACGCTGACCTGCGGCGTTGGGGCTACCGGGTGGACGACGAGACGGTCCGCTCGATCATGCGCGAGCTGGACCTGGTGCCCTGCCAGCCACGCCCGTGGCGGCCTGTCATGACGATCCCCGGCCCGGCGGCACGCCTGACCTGGTCAGACGCGACTTCACCGCGACCGAACCGGGAGCGAAGCTGGTCGGCGACATCACGTACATCCCCACCTGGGAGGGCTGGCTGTACCTGGCCACGGTGCTGGACTGCTTCAGCAAGAAGGTCGTCGGGTATGCGATGGCCGAGCACATGCGTACTTCGTTGGTGACCGACGCGCTGGACATGGCGGCCAGGAATGGTCGCATCCGCCGGGGAACTACCGTGATGCATACCGACCGGGGAACGCAAGGCGGATTCAACCGGTCGTCGCAACACCCCTGATCTCGGAGGTGCGCGACGTGGCCACGGCGGACTGGAGTTTGAAGACCAGCGATGTTCCAGAGGGTCGGCGTCGGCAGTGGCGCGCTGACCGTGCGTTGCGGCCGGCGATGCGTTCGCCGGGGCGGCCTGATCCGTCTCGGGTCGTGCAGCGCCAGTTCTGGCGACTGATCGGGACGGGTATCACGACGGTGGAGGCGTCGTTGGCGGTCGGCGTGTCGTGGCCGGTGGGTGCGAGGTGGTTTCGTCACGCTGGCGGCATGCCTCCGATCTCGTTGGCCGAGCCCACGGGCCGGTACCTGACGTTCGAGGAGCGCGAGGAAATCGCGATCCTGCGGGCGATGAACAAGGGCGTGCGCGAGATTGCCCGCCGGATCGGCCGCGACCCGGGGACCATTTCTCGCGAGCTGCGCCGCAACGCCGCCACGCGCAGCGGCACGCAGGTGTACCGCGCGACGGTCGCCCAGTGGAAGGCTCAGCAGGCGGCCAGACGCCCGAAGAGCGCGAAGCTCGTGGACAACGATCGGTTGCGTGAGTACGTGCAGGCGCGGCTCTCCGGGAACGTTCACCGACCTGACGGGACGGTCGTCGCGGGGCCGCAGACGCCTGCGTGGAAGGGACTGAACAAGCCGCACCGGCAGGATCGGCGCTGGGCGACGGCGTGGAGCCCGGAACAGATCTCGCACCGGCTACGGGTCGACTTCCCCGATGATGAGTCCATGCGGATCAGCCACGAGGCGATCTACCAGTCGCTGTTCATCCAGGGTCGCGGCGCGCTCAAGCGAGAGCTGGTCACCTGCCTGCGCACGGGCCGGGCACTGCGGTCACCTCGCGCCCGATCGCGGAACAAGGCCCAGGGGCACGTCACCGCGGACGTCGTCCTGAGCGAACGGCCCGCAGAGGCCGACGATCGTGCGGTCCCGGGGCACTGGGAAGGTGACCTGATCATCGGGACGGGCCGGTCCGCGATCGGCACGCTCGTGGAGCGCAGCAGCCGGTCCACGATCCTGGTCCACCTGCCCAGGCTGGAGGGCTGGGGCGAGGTGTCACCGGTGAAGAACGGCCCCTCACTCGGCGGCTACGGCGCCGTCGCGATGAACGCCGCACTGAGCGCGTCGATGACGAAGCTGCCCGAGCAGCTGCGCAAGACCCTCACCTGGGACCGTGGGAAGGAACTGTCCGGTCATGCCCTGTTCGCGCTCGATACCGGGACGAAGGTGTTCTTCGCCGACCCGCACTCGCCATGGCAGCGACCAACGAACGAGAACACCAACGGGCTGCTGCGTCAGTACTTCCCGAAGGGCACAGATCTATCCCGCTGGTCGGCCGAAGAGCTCGAAGCCGTCGCCCTCGCGGTCAACAACAGGCCTCGCAAGATCCTCGGCTGGAAGACCCCGGCCGAGGTCTTCGACGAACAGCTACGCTCGATCCAACAACCCGGTGTTGCAACGACTGATTGAACTCGCCCAATACACGTCTGACGAATACGCCCGACATGCTCAGAAGCTCGGTGTCACCCGGTCCGTGGGACGCACCGGGGTCTGCTACGACAATGCGTGGGCCGAGTCGTTCAACGGGACCTTGAAGAACGAGCGTGTTCACCGCACCGAGTACCCGACCCGCGAGCACGCGCGTTTTGACATTACCCGCTACATCGAACTACGCTACAACTCCAGAAGGCTCCACTCGGCCATCGGTTATCAAACACCGAACGAGGTCGAAGAAGCCTGGCACGCGGCGAATATCGCGGCGTAAGAATCATCGGAATCAACTGTCCGAAATTCTTAGGGCCCCTCAGACCGCACCGCCACGGTCTTTCCTTCGAACGCGTAGTACCGCGACGCGGTCACCTGCCCCGTGCTGTCGAGCACCAGCTCCTGCCCGCCGGGCAGGTAGACCGTGGTCGTGGCCCCCTGCTCACCGGTCTGGTGCCGGATCAGCCGATCACCGTCGGCGGTATAGACGTACTTGTCGCCGTCAGCGGCCTCCGCATCGGAGACGGTCCCGTCGCCGTTCTGGTCGGACGCGGCATTGGCGAGCTCGCCCTCGGCGTCCCAGGTCAGCGCCTGCGTGGCCTGCCCGGCGACAGTGCGTCCGGTCATGTTCCCGGAATCGTCGTACGTGAAGGACGAGGTCCCGGCACCGGTACCGGTCGCCGTCACCCCGGTGACCGCGTGCGGCCGCTCCACACCCGGCCCGGAGGTCGGATAGGCGTAGGTCGAGGTCGTCGACGACCACGCCGTACCACCCGAGGCAATCGCCGTCCGGGTCACGGCACGGGTCCGGTTGCCGATCGCGTCGTAGTTGTAGGTGTTCCAGTACGGCGCACCCCCACCCAGCACCGTCGAGGACGTCGGCGATGTCACGCAGTCCCCGTTGGACGGCGTCCACGCCTGGGTCAGACGGCGCGCCCAGTCATACCGGTAGCACTGCCGGTCCGCCGGCTGGCCACCGTTCGCTGCGTCGGGCACGTCCTTGTCCGAGGTCAGGTTCCCCGCGTCGTCCCAGGCGTAGGTGGCCTTGACCAGGGAATCGATGCCGCCGTCGGCCTGCTGCGCGGTCTGGACCGTCCCGACCAGGCGCCGCGAGCCGCGCTCGTAGTCCAGGTAGTGCTGGTAGGTGTACGCAGCGCCGAGGTCCATGTACGTCAGATCACCGAACGGCGAGTGCGTCGCCGCGACCACGTAGTACCCGTAGTTTCCTGCTCCGGACAGCGCGTCCCACACACCTACGGGTGTGCGGCGCGTTTGCGCATGTCAGGCTGCGCACACCAACTCATCGCTGAGACAGCGATAGCAATTCGGAAACGCGCACACCCGAGACCTCAACTCGCGAGGGCACATAGGCACTTCCCGATGCGTATGCGGGGGGCGCCACCTGTCGTGGCGGACACCGTGATCCTGCAGAAGAGCGACTCTCTCGCTACCCACAAGAAACGGGCTCGCGCGGCTGGCGCCCACCTAACCTGGACACCGAAGCAGGCTCCTTCGCCCTGACCAACAGTCGCGCGCCCTGGCCACCCGCTACGGCAAGTTCGCCATCGCCTACCGCGCCGGAGCAATCCTGCACGCTTGCATCATCTGTTCACACGCTGCGGAGACAAGCCCTAGACAAGATGCATCCACCAGCGACGCTTCCAGCGGTCAAAGAAGTGGTCCTGCTCGGAAATGGTCCCGATTTTGCCCGGCGGGGAATAGGCGAAGATCTCAACGCTGTCCCCCCTGCGCCGCGGCTGCCGCCAGCGCGGCAGAATATACACAAGCCCTCCACCCGTCATCGAAATAGACATCGGCGACACATAAGCGTCTACTCTGGCCCCATTACAGCAAAGTCGATAACCGAGCGGCTCGACCTTTTCGCGAAGGTTTCGCAAAGCATCCCAGGCATTCGATGCGCGAGAATCCCACGAGTCGCCGTCTGGCGACTTCAGATTGAGCGTATAACCCTTGTCATCATCGTCAGTAACAGTGAAAACCCAACGCTCTTCGACGCCTCCCTTTGCCACAGCTAAGAGGTCTCGATGTGATCGGATCACGCTCTACCCTCCAAACCCTGGGTTCGACATGTATCCCCCAGTCCAGGTCCCACCCGAGTACTCGTACGCCCCCCTGATGTATTGTGACGGTACTCCTCCCTCGAAAGCAATCTCCCTTTCAAAGCGCCAGGGAGCCTGCGACCTCTTGAAGGTCGCATTGACGTCGATCCCGCCTCCGGGGTCGGCGATCTCGTACACCCACCCGCCTGCCTGCTGACCGCGAGGCTTTGCCTTTTCAAGTTTCGAAGAACGGAATCCTGCAACACTTCTACTCGTCGAGGTCGAAGCGAAGTTGCTCCTAACACCGTCCGTTCTAACGTACTCCAGCAAACTGGCGGAACCTCCACGAGGTCGGATTCCCTGTTCAAACACAACTTCCGGAGTCACCTTACCCCCATGCCAGAGAGTCCTGGGCGCAGCTGCTGCCACTCCACCGCTTGCAGCGCCTAGGGGCCGGGTGGCGGCCCCTGCGGGAATCATGAACGAGACGGTTATACTGGCCATTTCGCGAAGGAAGGTGCAGTCTGCCGCGGTCCCCCCTTCCGGGCACGGGATCTCAATGCCGAACGGCAAAGACGTCGAAGATCCCTCCATCTGCTCTGCGAACCATATTTGAGCTGGCGTGGTGGGAACCCCCCAGTATTCCTCGATGGTCGGCGGTTCGACTTCGTCTCCCGTACCGCCGCCGGAGCCACCACCGCTCGACCCACCACCCGAACTGCCGCCACTCGACCCGCCGTCGTCTTCGTCGTAGCCGTTGTCACAGCCGCAACCACCACCGCTACCTGGGTCCAGCGTGTATCCGGTGTAAGCCAGTCCAGTGGGGTCGGTCCAGGTGGTGGGGTTGTTGTTGGAGTAGGAGTAGGCGTTCCACTGCTGTGGGTCGGTCAGGTCCATGACCGGGTCCACGGTGATGAACCGACCCAGGGCCGTGTCATACATCCGCGCACCCACGGCGGTCAGCCCGGTGGCGTCGAGGGGCTTGTCGAGGAATGCGTGGTCCCCGCTCCACCCATCCTCAGTACCGGTCGCCCCGCGCTCGACACCGAACGGGTCGGTGTACTTGCGGGTCGTGGTGTTGGTGAGGTTGGTGATCTGCGCCTGGCCGGTGTTGTGGTGGTCGGGCACGATCGTGATGATCTGGTCGGTCAGCATCCCGATGCGCATCGCGATGGTCTTGCCACCGATCGCGTAGTACCGGGTGGCTTTCGTCTGACCAGTGCTCTTGTCGAGCACCAGCTCTTGTCCGCCGGGCAGGTAGACCGTCGTCATGGCCCCCTGCTCACCCGTCTGGTGCCGGATCAGCCGCTCACCGTCCGCGGTGTAGACGTACTTATCCCCGTCGGCGGTCTCCGCCTCAGAGACGGTCCCGTCGCCGTTCGTGTCCGACGCGACATTGGCGAGCTCGCCTTCGGCGTCCCACGTCAGTGCCTGTGCGGCCTGCCCGGCGACAGAGCGTCCGGTCATGTTCCCGGCGACGTCGTAGGTGAACGACGAGGTTCCAGACTCGGTGCCGGTCGCTGTCACTCCGGTGACCGCGTGCGGACGATCCACGCCCGGCCCGGAGGTGGGATAGGCGTAGGTCGCCGTCGTCGACGTCGCCGCACCGCCCGCGACCGCGGGCGTCCGGGTCACGGCCTTGGTCCGGTTACCGATCGCGTCGTAGGAGTAGGTGTTCCAGTACGGCGCGGCTCCACCCAGCACCGTCGAGGACGTCGGCGATGTCGCACAGTCCCCGTTGGACGGCGTCCATGCCTGCGTCAGACGGCGCGCCCAGTCATAGTCGTAGCATTGTCGGTCCGCCGGCTGACCGCCGTTCGCCGCGTCGGGCACGTCCTTGACCGAGGTCAGGTTCCCGGCGTCGTCCCAGGCGTAGGCGGCATCGACCAGGGAGTCAATGCTGCGGTCGGACTGCTCCGCGGACTGCATCGCCCTGACCAGACGACGGGTGCCCTTCTCGTAGACCAGATGATGCTGGTAGGTGAAGGCAGCGCCCAGGTCCATGTAGGTGACCTCACCAAACGGCGAGTACGTCATGGCCGGCACGTAGATGCCGAAACTTCCCGCACCGGACAACCGGCTCGCCTGGTTCGCGTCGTTGTAGCCCACCTGCGTCGTCTCGGCCGGCAGTTGAGCCGCAGCCGGGATCATGGTCTCGTTCGGACGACCGTCCTGGGTGTACGTGTAGCCCGTCGTGTACGAGGTGCCCGCCAGGCTGCCCAGCGACGCCACGTTTGGCGGCAGGGTCACCTTCTGACCGGTGGGCTGGTAGTCGTTGGAGTACCCGGTGATCGTGGTGGTGTATTCGGCGCCTGCCTCCACGCGAGTGCTGGAGGTGAGCTGACCCTCCTGGACGGTGTCGTATGCCCACTTGGCGCGCACCGTGCCGTCGATGCCGCCGGCCCGCTGTGTGAGCTTCCGGTCCAGGGCGTCATAGGTGTACCCCAGGATCTGGTTGCGGGCGTCCGTCGTGGTCAGGACGTTGCCCACCTCGTCGTAGGTGGTCTCCGTGGTGCCCTTGTCGGGGTCGGTCGCACCGGTCTGCCGTCCACGCAGGTCGTACTCGTAGGTCCACTCGTTGCCCGCGTCGTCGGTCACCGTCTCGAGGCGGTTCGCGTGGTCGTACTCGTACTTGGTGTTGTGGGAGGTGCCGGTGTGGGTAGCGCCCTCGTACTGGCGCAGCTCGACCGTGTTGCCCCGCGCATCGTTGATCGTGGTGGTCGGGGTACCGCCCACTGGCGGGTCCACGTGCACGCGGTCGCCCGCGTAGCTCGTGGTCGTGGTCCAGGTCGGGTCGTAGTTTCCGTCGGTGTCGGGCGCGTCGTCCTCACCTACGTAGAACGTCTCGTCCACCGCGCGCCCGGCTCCATCGAACTGGGTGACCGTGCGCGCTGGAACGGCCCCGCCGGGGCGGGCGAGCGTCGTGACCGGCGGGTTGGTGTTGAACCAGCCGTCGTTCGTCTTGATCGGCAGGTTGCGCGAGTCGTAGATCGTGTCAGTCAGCACGCGCCCAGGCTCATGGACGGACGCCGAGGGCGCCTGAGTCTGGATGGTGCGCAGCAGCCCGTCGAAGATCTGAGTCGACTTCATGTAGGCGGACGCATCATGGTTCAGCGTCTCGGTGATCACCGCGTTCATACCTGTGGTGCGCACCCAGTACGCGTACTTGGTGTTCGGGGTCGCTGTGGCCTGCGGGCGGCCCGGCTCCCAGACCTGCTTGAGCCTCCCCAGCACGTCGTACGTGCCGGAGGTAACCTTGTCGTTCGGGTCGGTGATCTTGACGGGTGATCCCCAGGCCGGGTCTACCTCGGTGGTCGTCTTGTGCGACGTCAGCGCACCACCGCCGTCCGGGTCCGGGCTCGTCACGGTGGTCCGTGTGTTCAGTCCTGCCGCGGTGTCCACATAGCCGGTCTCGCTGACCCGCAGCTTGGGATCGGTCACGAACCTGGGCCGCGCGTACCCCGTCCCGACCTCCTCGTATTCGGTGGTCGTAGCCTCGTACTTCGGGGTTGTTCCGTCGTAGTGGTCCAGCTCCTCGACCTTTGTCACCAGGCCGCGTGACGGATTTGACCCGACCGCTGGCTCGTAGGTATACAGCACGTCGGAGACCACCTGGTCCGGCGGCGCAGGATTCTGGGTCTGGTCACAACGCACGCTGACGACTATCTGCCGCTGCACCAAAGTCAGCTGATTAGCACCGGTGTCGCGCCTGTAGGTCGGGGTCGTGCAGGTCTCATCACCAGTCGTGCTGGTGTCACCCCGGTCGGACACATTGAGCGGCATGCCGTACTGCGAATCGAGCTCTGTGTCGACCTGGGTGACCATCTGACCGCTGGCCCGCTCGGGTGCCCGCGTGGTCGTCACCACCGAACTGACACCGGTGTGGAACGCCTTGGTGCTATCGACCGGGTCGGTCGCGGTGGAGGGCGACCGCCACGGTGTGCTCACCGTCGAGGAGACCTGGGTATCACCCGCGGCGTCCTGGTAGGTGATCTTCTCACGCACCATGCCGGCGTACTGGTCGAGGCCGGTGATCCCGTCGACCACCTCCGACTTGCGGGTATTCAGGTCGCGATCGTTGAAGTCATCGTTCATGCCGCGGAAGTACCGGTATGCGGTTCGCAGCCGCGGTGCGGCGGCATCCCCGGTATCGCCGGTGTACACGTCTACGCGGGAGTACCCACGCAATTCACCCCAGGTGCGTTCCTTCGGCTTGACCAGCTCGTTGTCGTCGTAGTGCCAGGCCGGACCACCCGTGTACACGAAGTCCGTGGTCACCGGCGTGCCACCGATCGCCGAGCCCGCCGACTCCGTCATCCGCTCGACACGGTAATGGTGGAAGTACTCCTCCTTCGCGGTCTCTACGCCTGGCGGGGTCCAGTACACCGGCATGCATCGCTTGTTGTTGCTCCACGGATTGGTCGGAAGGTTCGTGGGAGAACATTCCGTGGCGGAGTAGTCGAGGCCTATGACGCCACCCGACTCCGACAGGATCGTGGCCACGCGCAGCCGCGTCATCGCGGTGGCCCCGTCCGTACCGATGCCGTTGACACGGTTCTGCAGTTGCTCAAGCGTGCTCGAGAACGTGACCGCTGGCAGCGCAAGGTCGTCAGTGCCGTCGTTGTTGCCGCCCAGGCCCGTGTGAGTGAGCTTGTCCAGCCACACGGTCGGCATCGAGTCGCCCACCGTCGGCATCTTTTGGGTCAGACCCCACTTGTCAACACCCACGAGGGTTCCGTTCGACAGGATCTGGGTGGTGATCTCCGTCATCCGGAACCGGTCGAAGAAGACCTGGCTCTGCACGTCCGGGCACGTCGTGCTCGAAGTACACACCTGGTCCAGGGGTAGATCAGGCCAGTGCGATCCGTGCTCCACTGTCCGGTCCGCCGCCGCACACGTGAACGTGCTGGTCGGGATACAGCGTTCACCGTAGGAGAACGCCACACGGGCCGGGGCTGCGGCCGTCGAGCCGGCCAGAGTGCCGTACTCGATCGAAGCCAACCGGCCACCGGTGATGTACTGCGTGACGCCACCGTTGTTGTTGTGCCCGTACCGGTTGACCTCGCGGTTGTACGTGTAGGTCATCGAATTGCCGCGCGTGTCCTCGACATAGTCGAGCATCCACCGCCAGCCCATGGTGCAGACCGAGCCCGAGTATGTGGTCACGTGACACGGCTCGCCGTCGTGGTTGCCGTACACGCGCGCATAGAAGACCGAGCCCAGTGCCTTCGAACTGTTGCCCCGCCCGAAGTAGTACTTGGTGCCGTCATCGGTGGTGACGACCCAGTGCTCGCCAGTGTTGGTGCCGTCCTCGCCCTCACCCCAGCCACCGGTGGCACGGGTGACCTTGGTGTTGTCGTCATTCTTCGGGCGCCAGGTGTTTGTCGCGCCGTCGCGGACCAGCTCGGTGGCGCTCCCGTTGAACACGAGCGTCGCGTTGTTGGTTTTCCAGCACAGGTCGCCGGTGTCACGTGTTGCGTTGTTCGGCGGCAGATTGTTCTTGTCCTGCTGGTCCTCTGCACACGGCACGTACTTGCGCTCGACGTATCCCGAAACGTTCGCCTCCCAACCGTCACCGACCTGAGAGGACTGGGTGTTGCTGGACGCGACCTTGCCGTCCAGCGACGCCGACGAGTAGGCCAGCGACAGTTCCGGCGAAAGCCCGCCAGGCACTGGAGGTGTCCGCATCGGGTAAGACCAGGTGAAGCCACCGGTCTGCTCGGACACGTCCCACGAAGCCGACGCCGACAGCGACGACGCTGCCCAGTCCCCGTTCGGGCCCTCCTCCTCGGCGAGCAGGGCCACAACCGTCGGGCCCGTTGCAGCTGTGGTGTCGACAGTCGAGAGTGCCGCAGGGTCCGCTGAGTCGTTGGCGGCGACGTCGACCTCACCGGACAGGATGATCCCGCCCGACGTCGCGTCGCTGCTGCGCTGGTCGTCCAGCTCGACGCCCTCGACCGGGACACGCGCCTGGCACTCTTCGAGCTCAGGAGTGCTCAGTGCACACTGCGGCAGCTGCACCAGCGTCAGCCGGGAGACCAGGTCGGCACCAGCATCGGCGAGGAAGGACACATCCACACCAACCCGCACGCGGGTGCTCTCGTCAGTGGCTTCACTAGCCGTCGCAGAAGTGCCAGTGCGCGCGGCGGACGCGGCCGACTCGACGTGATCCAGCGTGATCACGCCGCCGATCGCTCCGACCTGCGTCGCGACCGACCGCGGCTCGTGCCCCACATGGACCTCTCCGCCCGCCGCCGCAGTGCTGCGAGCGGCCGCCGTCTTGCTACTTGCCTGCTCGGCAGCGACCGACTCGATCTGGACCGGGAGCCCGCCCGCCTGGCCTTCGGCGACGTCGGCCGCCTGGTCCGGCAGCGTCAGGGTGACCTCGCCCGCAGCAGGCCACACCACCGGATCGGCCTCGACTCGGGCCTCTGGCGTGTCCTCATAGCCCGTCGGCTCGGGCGCGGGAGCATCCGGGTCAACGTCAGTTGCCGGAATTGACGTCTCCTCGGAGGCGAGCGCGGGGTCCTGCAGGTCCTGACCGTGATCGATCCGCTGCTGATCGGTCCAGCCCGAACGGTCGTCGTCAGCTCCGGCTGCGTAGGCCGGAACCGTTCCCGAACCCACCAGCACGACGGCAATCGTCCCCGCCACCACGCTCAGTCGCACCCTGCGCACCGCTGCCCGCATCCTGGCACTGCTCCTGCTCAAGGACGTCTCCCCTGGAATCGCTGTCGACCGAACCATTGACAACTTGCTGCGGCTGGAACCGCTACTGGGCCTTCTGGTGCGCCGTCGGATCACGGGGTTTCCTTCCCGGAGCAGATCCGCTGGATCTTCGCGGTCTCGTCGTCCTCGGGACCTACACCGAGCACCTGGTTCTCATACACACGGACCTCGTCAATCGCTCCCTTGAACTGCCACATCGGGACGCCATCCTTGACCCCGGAACCGAGGCGCAGCGAACCGTCGGCGGTCCAAGAAGGCGTGACCGAAGGGTCCTTGGCCGGGTCGGAGCGGGTCACGACGTGCTGACTCGTGGGGCCCGCGGGGCAGGCGTAGGCGTAGATCTTGTTCGTGGCCGCGTCATGTACCCCGACGACGTTGGTCCACTCCCCGACTGTCACGGGCACCTTCACGTAAGCGATCGCGTTATCCTCGCCAGGCTGGTCCTTCTCCGTCATCCAGAACGCCCAGCACGGGTCGGGCGCTGTCGGACAGGTCGACGACGTCGACAGACCCAAATGGAAGCTTCCGACGCGCTCACCCTCCTGGGTGATCGCGGCGGCCGAGCCTGTCACTGCGCTCGGGCGCAGGAACGCCGAGATCGAGAACGACTGGTCCACACCCACCACAGGCCCGGGGGACCTGGCCACGTCACCAGCCTCGTCGAATACGAGAGCGCCATCGGGCACACCCCCGGTCTCAGGCGTGGACTCAAGCGGGTACGTCTTGCCAACGCCCTGGTAGCCCCAGTCCCAGCCCACCGTCGAGGTCCTGGTCAGACCACCGGTCCCCGAACCGACCAGCGAGTTGGCCGCCACGAGCGGCGGTGAAGTCTGCCAACCGACGTCGTTGAAGCGCCAGGCACCGGTGGCATGCGGGAACGACACGTAGAAGTCGTAGAACGCGATACCAGAGGAACGGCCCGAAGAATCCCATGCTTCCGCGGCGAGGTAGTTGTGGCCCGCACGAGTAACCGCCGCCTGCAGGACCTCCGACGAGTGTCCCGGATCGACGTCCACCTCTATCGACGGATCGGATGTGTTCAGCCCGTACTTGAACATGACGACATCGCTGGACCCGTTCGGCGACAACGTGAACTTGATGTTGGTACCGACACCACCCGAAACAACCCCCGTCGGGTAGTTCGAGCTGGTGATCTTCGGGTCGTTCGGGTCGGTCCCATCGACCCGGAACCGGCACGATGGAACCTCGTCCCATGAGAGCACCCGGGTGGTCTCCACGATCGAGTCCTCGGACTTGGCCCGCGCCTGCCAGCGGTACTCCTTGTTAACCACCACACCAGGAGTCACCGTCGCGGTAGCGTCCACGCCGGGCCCCACAGGTCCCCGCCAGCTCGACTGCCACACCTGCTCGCCCGTCAGGGCCACCACCCGGAACTGTATGTACACCTGGGTACCGTCCGGGTCATTGGTGCGCGCTTCAAGCGTCGGTCTGTTCGTGCGAAGTATGGGCCGATTCTCGCCCTGGTAGCAGTCGTAGTCCTGCGTCGCGCCACCCTCGTCGTTCTTGATGTCCATCGCAGACTCACTCGGCGCCAGCGGCGGCCGGTCGTAGCTGATCCGCAGCGCGCCCGAGTCGCCCTGGTACTGCTTCCACCAGGTCATGCTCGACTCGTTCGCAGCCTGCAGCCCGATCGCGATCCACGACTCGTCCGCATTCGCCTGGACCTTGGCCCTGGTCGTGAAGTCGAACTCCGCCCGGCCGCTCGAGCACCCGGCCCGGTGCGTCCCCGTCCAGGTGTCCTGCACCGGACCCCAGTCAGGCTGGTTGTTCCACGTCGTCGCACTGGAGATCCGGCCCGTGGCATACGCGTTGACCTGCCTGTCCGAGCAGTCCCAACTAGTAGTCCCGGCGACGCCGAACTCAGCCTCGACGATGTCGGCGCCGTCGAGTTCCGCGAGGTAGGTGCCGTTGTTGTCCAGGGAGAAGAACTCGAACAGCAGCCGCTCGGTGTTCTCCACGCCCGCGCACCGGGCGTCCCAGCTCGGGTTACAGAACCCCAGGCCCTCGGAACCCTCGTAGTTGAACGTCGCAGTGGTCGGCCAGTGGCTCTGCACCATCGCGTAGCGAGCCGGGGTGTGCGCACCCATCTCCGGGTCGAGGTAGTAGGGCGCGACACTGCCGGGCGCGGTCAGCGCCGCGCCGTCCGCCACCACCGTGAAGGCGTCCTCGGAGAGCTGCACGTCCATCGCCGCGACGTTGTCGCCCAGGACCGGCTGCTCCACCCGATCCGACGCATCGTCCTCAACCAGGGCCCGGGCCGACGCAGCAGCCTCACCGGCCTGGTCCCCACCAGCGCTGTCCCACATCAGGGCGGGACCCGAGGTGAACCGGGGCGTCCCGTCCGACTTGACGATCTCAAACCCGCCCTCGTTCTCCTGCAGGGTCAGCCCCACGGACGTCTCCAGCGGGAAGTCGAGCTCCACCTCGCTCACCGGGTCACCCGTCCGGGCAGCCAAGGTCTCCAGCGCGGCGGCGTCCTCCAGCCGCACGACCGGCGTCACCGACGTGCCCTGACCGTTCAGCGAAGCGACCAGCGAGATCCCCTCACCCAGGTCGTACGTCACGCGGTCGCCTTCCACAACGACGGCTCCCGTGATCGGCAGCGACCCGGAGAACATCCGCACCTGGTCGCCGTCGGGCCCGATGACCGCCAGCGGCAGGTCCGCACCCGCTGCGCCGCCCGGGTTCAGCCAGATCGGCTCCACACCACCGGTGACGGCGAGCATCCCCGTAGGGGCGTCCGGGGTCGTGGCGACCTGGACGTCGACAGGCGCCCACGCCCCGTCGCCGTCCGAGTCCTGTCGCACAGCCGACACCGCAGTCTCGACCGCGACGTCACCCGTGGCGGCCTCGACCACCGCCGTCTGCCAGGGAGTCAGCGAGTCGGTCACGGTAACGTCCGTGCCGCACTCCGCAGC
This sequence comes from uncultured Actinomycetota bacterium, assembly GCA_963850545.1. Classification (GTDB taxonomy): domain Bacteria; phylum Actinomycetota; class Actinomycetes; order Actinomycetales; family Cellulomonadaceae; genus Promicromonospora. Next base: position 2,209,178 of record CAWKLP010000001.1, read on the forward strand.
GAGCGCCTCGGCCTCCAGGACCGAGCCTGCCTCGGGGGCCACGCAGTCCGCCTCGGCCGACGCCGGCGCGAAGACGGCCGGCTCCACCGCGGCCGCGGGCACGCTCACCGAAACTCCGAACGACAAGGCCACGCAAAGCGCCACCGCTGCCGCCCCACGCAGACGTCCGCCTGCACGGCTCGACATAGCCACTACTGCCATAGGTGCCCCCACAGTCGACAAAGGCGCCGCCAGGATCGCGGAACCAAGACGGCGAGAACGTACCGAATCGGACATGCGATCGAAGCGTTTCGATGTCCTTCCCGCGCACCCTTCACCCGGGTGAACTCGTTCCGGCCTCGCTGCTCAGAGCAGTCCTGCTGACGGCAGATCCGCCCTCCTGGGGCCAGCTCCGGCATGCACGGTGGGGTCATGACTGAATCACCCAAGGCCCCGCTCTTCGGCGAACACTCACGCCACGACCTCTACGAGCGGCGCGTCCTCGTCCTCGACGGAGCGCTGGATGACGACAACGGGACGCTCCTGATGACGCAGTTGATCGCGCTGGCCACCGAAGACCCGTCGTCCGACATCGACCTGTGGATCCATTCCCCTGGCGGTTCGGTGCCGGCGATGCTGGCCATCCGCGACATCATGCGGACCATCCCCAACGATGTGTCGACGCTCGTGCTGGGTATCGCCTACAGCGCGGGGCAATTCCTCCTGTCGGCGGGCACTCCCGGCAAACGCCGTGCGCTACCGAACGCGCGGGTACTGATGCACCAGGGGTCCGCGGGGATCGCGGGCAGCGCCGTCGACATCGAGCTGCAGGCCGACGACCTGCGGCACACCCGCGACACCATCCTGCGACTGGTCTCCGAGGACACCGGGCAGCCGGTGGAACGAGTCTTTGAGGACTCGCTGCACGACCACTGGTAAACGGCCGACGAGGCTCGCGAGTTCGGGTTCATCGACACGATCGTGCAGAGCTTCGAGGGCATCAAACCGCGGGATCGCGAACGGACAGGATTCACCACTGCAGCCGAGGGGGACGCACGATGAGCAGCTACACCATCCCGAACGTCATCGCAGCGCACCCACGGGGCGAGCGGATCATGGACGTCTACTCCCAGCTCCTCAGCGAACGGATCATCTACCTGGGCACCGCGATCGACTCCGGCGTCGCCAACGCCCTGATCGCACAGCTGATCCACCTCGAGTCCAGCAACCCGGACAGCGACATCCAGCTCTACGTCAACTGCGAGGGCGGAGACCCGAGCGCCGGGATGGCGATCTACGACACCATGCGCTACATCCGGCCCCAGGTGTCGACCACGTGCGTCGGGCAGGCCGTCGCAGTCGGCGCTGTGCTCCTCGCCGCCGGCGCCGAGGGAAAGCGGGCGGCGCTCCCGCACGCACGGGTCATCCTGCATCAGCCCGCAGCTCAGGGCCGCGGCGCGATCCCGGACCTGATCCTGCAGGCCGACGAGGTCGTCCGCATCCGTGCGGACATGGAGGCCGCGCTCTCCCAGCACACGGGGCAGAGCATCGACACGCTCCGCGCCGACACCGACCGCGACCGCATCTTCACCGCGAACGCCGCGCGCGACTACGGACTCCTGGACCACGTGATCGACCAGCGATGACCCGGAGCGTAGGTCCCGGGCCGGACGGTCCGGGAGCTACGCCGCCAGCGCGAAGGCCGCCCTGCAGGTCGGCTGCCGCAGGGTCTCGCGAACGGAGACCAAGCGATCGGCGACAGCGGCGACCAGATCGACCAACGTGATGTCCAGTGCGCCCGTGATCGCCACGATCATCTCGCTCGACGGCTCCTTGACACCGCGCTCGATCTCCGAGAGGTACTGCGGTGAGATCCCGGCGCGACGTGCGGTCTGGTCGAGGGTCTCGCCTCGCACGTGCCGCAGATGTCTCAGTCGTTCACCGACCATGTGGCGCCACAGCGGCTCTCGTTTCGTCGACGACGGGGTGCCAGTCCCCTGGGGCACCCCGTCGCGCACCGGGCGCGGAGGCGGAACGGTTTCGGCCATACCTGAGGGTAGAACCGCCCGTCCGACAGGCGGCGGCGGTTCTGCTGAGAGCAGCGGCTGAGAGCAGCGGCCGACGGGAAAGCCGGACGGACTCGACCGGGTCTCGTCGGCATGCTGCTTGACCACAGCATTCGTCAACCATGGAGCAGACAGAGCAGCAAGACTCGCGCTCTGTTCGTGCACACGCCGTCGTATTCATCGGAACTTCGCGCAGGTCTCGTCCCAGACTTGGGCTATGAGCGCCGACCGGAGCGACCTGCACGACCTCGTGAACGCCATGCCACGGGAGCAGCTGCCGTTCGCGATAGCCGACCTGCGCCGCCGTCTGAACCGCCCTCGTGTCGTCAACTCGGCCCCGTTCGCCTGGGTCGGAGCGATCACCGACAGCCCATCCGACGCATCCTCCCCCGAACGGATCGACGAAGTCCTGGCACAAGGCTTCGGCCGCTGATCCGTGATCCCGGTCCGATCGTTGCTGCCGCAATCACCAAGGACGCCGCTTACCACGCCTGCAACGAACTGCTGACTGGTCTCCGTCTTGCCAAGCGTCGACTTCTCCTGCCGGCAACGGTCTCTGCTGAGGTCGGATACCTCCTCAACCACTATGGTGACGCGCACGTTGAAGCCCGGTTCCTCCAGGGTGTGGCCGACGGCTACTTCGAACCGGCGTCTGGCGCCGATGATCATTGCCTCCGACTTCCGGACGATCCTGTGGATCATGTTCGTGCTCTGCATCGCGTCCGGCGTGATCGGCTCGATCTGGATGCCGCGTACGCAGAACCTGACGGTCGATGAGATCGACCGTCGGCTCAGGAGCGATTAGCGCGGGGCACCTGGGGTGAGAGCCACCTACGCCGTGGCACCGCCGTCGACAGGTATCACCGCGCCGGTGACGTACGACGCGCGGTCGCTCAGCAGCCACGCCGCAGCCTCGGCTATCTCGTCGGGCTCGGCACCCCGGCCCAGCGGCGTCATGGTGACCAGCTGCGCCACGACGCCCGGGGTGTTCTCCTCCCAGGCGCGGATCATCTCGGTGAACGTGGTGCCGGGCGCGATCGCGTTGACCCGGATACCTTCCGGTCCGTACGTGACGGCTGCGGACTCGGTGAGGCTGTTGACGGCCCGCTTCATCGCGCCGTACGCAGGCAGCAACGCGTTGGCACCCAGACTCCCGACGCTGGAGGTGTTGACGATGGCACCGGTACCGGAGGTGGCCCGGATCGCGGCCACCTCCGCGGCCATTGCAAGCCACTGCCCGCGGAAGTTGACCGAGTAGACGTGGTCGAGCTCGGCCTCGGGCAAACCGTCCAGGGGACCGGGGGTCTGGCCTATGGCGCCGTTGTTGAACGCGAAGTCGAGGCGGCCGTGGAGCTGCACCACGCGGTCGACGGCGGCCCTCACATCGGCGCTGTCGGACAGGTCGCACACCACGTAGTCGGCCACTCCGCCCTGATCTCTGACCTGCGCGGTCACCTCCTTCAGCTGTGCCTCGGTGCGCGCCGCGAGGACAACGGCCGCGCCCTCGCGGGCGAACAACCTCGCCGCGGCGGCACCGATACCCCGTCCGGCTCCGGTGACGAAGGCGACCTTGTCGTCCAGCAGGCCCACCGATGTGGGCACAGGGTTGTCCTCTCGTGCGGTCTCGATGTTGTTGGTGTTCATGTTCACGCTCCTTGTGGTGAAGTTGGATCCGGTCCCGTTGCGGGTCTCCGACCGCAGTGGCCGACGCGGGAGGTCAGACGCGAGTGAGTGCCTCGCTCGTGGTGTCGGGACGATCCGACTGGTTGCCCGACGGTCGTGGCCGGGAGGGCCACCAGTTGGCACGCCCCAGCAGCTGCATCGCCGCCGGCACGACGATCGAGCGGACCACGGTGGCGTCGATCACCACGGCGAGGGTCAGCCCGATCCCGACGATCATGACGAACTGTGACGTGGCGCTGAAGCCCATCGCTGCAAGCACCACGACCATGAGCAGGCCGGCCCGGGTGATCACAGAGCCGGTCTCCTGCAGGCCGACGCGGATGGCACGCTGGTTGTCGCCGGTGGCCTGGTATTCCTCGTGGATCCGGCCAACCAGGAACATCTCGTAGTCGGTGACCAGGCCGAAGGCGATGGTGATGATGATCGCCAGTGTCCACAGGTCGGTCGTGCCGACAAGGTAGAAGTCCAGGAGACCGCGGAACCCGCCCTCCTGGAACCCCCAGACGACCAGGCCGAGCGATGCCCCGAGCGAGAGGAAAGCAACGAGGACGGCTTTGAGAGGTACCAGCACCGACCGGAAGCAGACGACAAGAACGACCAGGGTCGACAGGCCTAGGAAGGCGAGCGCCCACGGCATCGACCCAGCGGTCGCCTCGCTGTTGTCGAGACTCATCGCGGGCGTGCCGTCCCCGCCGAGGAGCACCTCGGCGGCGCCCGACGGGGGGTCGAGCGCCCGGATGTCGCGGATCAGCTCCAGGTTGTGCGGATCGTCGGCCTCGCCACGCAGCCCGACGGTCACCCACGTCATGTCGTCGTCGGACTGGTGGACGGTGGGGTCGTACGCGCCATCGACGGTGGCCACGGCGTTGAGGTAGTCCGCCATGTCCTGGTTGTCCACCGACCCATCGATGGCGATGTTGAACCGGCTCACCGCCGGGCCGCTCGCGGGGAAGTCCTCGGCCAGCATCTGGGGAGCAACCTGGCCCTCGTTGTCCTCGGGCAGGTAGCGGTGGTTTGTCGTGCCGGGCTGCAGCGAGAGCAGTGGGACGGCGCCGACCACAAGCACGAGCAGGCCGCCGACCAGCCACGGCACGGGCCGCTTGGTGACGGAGCGCGCCATAGTGGCCCAGGCCCGCTCCTCCCGGGTGACGACGCCGGGCCGCCGCTGCAGCCAGCGGGGACTGAGCGCGTTGATCCGGGGACCGAGGGCCGCCAGTGTGGCGGGCAGCGCCACGAGCGCCGCTGCGAGGTTGAGTAGGACCACCGTGATGCCGGCCCAGCCGAACGAATGGGAGATCGGCTGGGGGAAGAACAGCAGCCCGACCAGGCCGATGACGACGACCACGCCGGAGAAGGCGACCGTGCGTCCGGCCGTGTTCATGGTCGCCACCAGTGCTTCCTGCACGTCACCGTCCCGCGCGTCCAGCTCTCGCCGGAACCGGGTGACGATGAACAGCCCGTAGTCGATCGCGAGGCCCAGGCCGAGCAGCAACGTGATCTCCAGGGCGAAGATCGAGATCTCGGTGACGGCAGTGAGCGCGCGCAGCGGCACCAGCGAGCCGACGACCGCCAGGATCCCCAGGGCGACTGGTACGAAGGCGGCGACCAGTCCGCGGAAGACGAAGAAGAGCAGGATCGCCAGGATCGGCAGGGAGATCAGCTGAGCGGCGGCCAGGCCAGACGATGCCTGTTCCTGGAGGTGGTACACGCTGGTGGACTGGCCCGCGAGATAGGTGTCCACGCGGTCGTCGTCCGCGCGGGCCAGGTCGTAGATCTCGCCGAACGACTCGAGGCGTTCCGTGTCGTCCGCACCGCGCAGGGTGACCACAGCGATCACGGACGACCTGTCGTCGGAGACGTACCCCGCACGCTCGTCCTCGGTGAGCCCCGCGCTCCAGTAGCTGGTCGAGGAAAGGACTGCGGACCCCGGCAGCCTGTCGAGCGCCTCCGTGACAGCCTGCTCGAAGGCCGGGTCGTCGACCGTCAGCTCGCCGGTGGGTTCCGTGTAGACCGCCACCGTGTCCGGCTCGCCCGGCTGGTGCCCGAAGTGGCCCTCCAGCAGATCGGCGGCACGCTGGGCCTCCGCATCCGGAGGGGCGAGCCCACCAGTGCTCATCGCACCGAATACCCCGGTGCCCCAGACACCGGCGAATACCACGAACAGGCCCGTGACGATCAGGACAGCGCGCTTCCGCGCGTAGGCAAAGCGGCCGAGCCAAGTGAACATCGAAATACCACCCATCGAACCGTTGCGGCAGGTTGACGTTGTCAACCTAGTGCGACGAGGTTGACGGCGTCAACCACGGTTGGGCGTTATCGCACAAGCCGGCGGGCGGCAGTCATCCCGTCGACCTGACCGGGCGCGTTCCGGGAATTCGCTCCGAAAGAACAGCGAGCATTCAATCGGGCACTATGGAGGCATGGCTACCGAGCTCTGGATCACCGGCGACCCCGACACGGACCGGCTGCTGAGCGAAGACCCGTTCGCGCTGCTCGTCGGGATGCTCCTCGATCAGCAGTTCCCGATGGAGCACGCCTTCGCCGGCCCCGGCAAGATCCGCGACCGCATGGGCACCTTCGACGTGCGCGCGATCGCCGACGCCGACCCGGACGAGTTCGTCACGATGGCGACCACTCCCCCGGCAATCCATCGCTACGGCCGGTCCATGGCGGGCCGCGTGCTGGAGCTCGCGCACACGATCGTCGACGAGTACGACGGCGATGCCGCGAAGATCTGGACCGCTCCCGGGGCCGACGGCGGCGCCCCGACCGGCCGTGAGGTGCTCAAGCGGCTCAACGCCCTGCCGGGATACGGGGAGCGCAAGGCCAAGATCTTCCTCGCCCTGCTCGGCAAGCAGCTCGGCGTCCAGCCGGAGGGCTGGCGCGAGGCAGCGGGCGAGTTCGGCGAGGAGGGCTCGCACCGCTCGATCGCCGACGTGACCAGCGCGGAGGCGCTGCTGGAGGTCCGCGCGTTCAAGAAGGCCCAGAAGGCCGCGGCCAAGAACGCCTGACGTCACAACCGCAACGGCGCCGGGCCACTGAGACTGAACCGAGCGGTCCTGACAGCGACGACTGCCCACGCGGCGACCAGACCGACGAAGAACACCACCGAGAGCGCAGCGAGCGCGGTCAGACCGGTGTGCGCAGCCAGGGCGGCTGTCCCAGTGGCGCACGTTCCGACCGGGAAGGTGAACGACCACCAGCTCAGGGAGAACGGCAGCCCGCGGATGGCGGTGCGCACGGTGATCGCGATCGCGATCGCCGTCCACATCAGGGCGAAGCCGAGCGCCGAGACGCCGTAGACGACGGCGAACGGCATGAGCGCCTGGTCGAAGGCCCCGCCGAACGCGCCGTCCGCGTTGGCCGCCAAGTTGTTCACCGCCGTGATCGACTGGCCGAGCGGACCGAGCACGATCCATATGGTGGGAACCATCGCACTCGCGCCCACGTGATGGTGGACCAGCCGGCTCCAGAGCTGCGGGATGATCATCAGCGATGCGATCAGGCTCAGCCCGAACATCGCGTAGCAGGCCAGCAGCATCGTCTCGCGCGCCTGGCCCGGCGAGATGTACGGCAGCAGGAGCGCCCCAGTCGCCGCCGAGACCATGGGCGGCACGACCGGCATCAGCCAGCCCCCGAATGCCGACTCGGCAGGGTTCAGGTGGCGAGTGAAGGCGAGGTACGGCACCCCGACTGCGCTGATGAGCCCGGTAACGGTCCCCGCGGACCACAGCACGGCGTCGATGGCGACCGCAGCGTGCAGGCCCACGACATCGCGGCCGACGAGGATCGTTCCGGCCCCCACGGTGAGCAGCGCCATCGGCGGGGCGCCGTAGAAGTTGGCCATCACGGGATCGGAGTGATGTGCCCGCGCGGCTGCCGGGTAGCGGAGCCAGTGCAGCAGCGTCGCGACGAGAAAGAAGACGAGCATCGCGGACGCCAGCAGCCAGATGCCGATAGCCCCCTGACGGAGCCCCGGAAGCTGGATCGGCAAGGTCACCGCCGCGATGGCGACGATCCCGGTGCCCATGACGGAAGCGAACCAGTTCGGAGTCACGGCGGAGATGCTGAAACGAGCCATACGCCTCAGTCTCCACAGCGCTCCGCCGGCCCGGTATCCTCAAGATCATTGTGCAACCACAACCTGACGTTGTAGCTGGGAGCCGCGTTGACCTACCCGCGCTGCGGCTCCTCTGCGCGGTCGCGGAGGTTGGATCGATCGCCGCTGCGAGCAGAACGCTGGGTGTCACCCAACAGGCGGCCTCAGCCCGGATGCGGCAGCTCGAGCGACGCCTCGGCCTCCCGCTCCTGGAGCGGGGTCCGCGCGGCAGCTCGCTCACCCCGGATGGCGCGATGGCAGCGCAATGGGCCGCCGAGGCCGTCGAGGCCGCCGATCGGTTCGACGCGGGCGTCGCCGCCCTGCGGATGGCGGGCCACGCTCGACCCCTGGCCATCGCCGCGAGCCTCACCGTCGCGGAGTATCTTCTGCCGCGCTGGCTCATGACGCTCCGCGCACAGGATCCCGCCGCGCACGCGATATCCGTGACAGCCACGAACAGCGCACACGTCATCGAGCTCGTCAACGACTGCAGTCACCAGATCGGCTTCATCGAGGCACCCACTGAGACTCCCGGTCTCACGGCCACCACCGTCGCGAGAGACGAGCTGGTCACCGTCGTCGCACCCCAACACCCATGGGCACGACGCCGCGCCGTGAGCGCCGCCGAGCTTGCCCGCACCCCACTCGTCACCCGGGAGAAGGGCTCAGGCACCAGACTCAGCGCGGAACAGATGTTGATCACGGCCGGACACCAGATCGCGAGCCCCCTGGCCGAGCTGCCGACCACGGCCGCCGTCCGAACGGCTGTCGCCGCCGGCGCGGCCCCGGCGATCCTCAGTGTCCTCGCCGTCCGCGACGATCTCACCGCAGGCCGCCTGATCCGCGTACCCGTCACAGGACTGCGCTTCATCCGCGAGCTGCGCGCGATCCGTCGTTCGGACACGTCGCCGCTCCAGCCGCTCGAGACGCTGCTGTCCATCGCACACCGCAAGGCCTGACCCCAGCCGATCTGCCTGAGTCACCCGTGTCGTCAGATTTCCCGTCACGCCCACCCGCGAGTTCCCCAACGTTCTTCCTCGGCGACGGGAGCAGCCGCGGCGCCCTCCTGGACCGAGCGGGCTGGTGGGGCACCGACCAGCTCTCCCTCAGACGCGCTCAGCCTGGCTGACGTCCTCTTTTGTCCAGTCGGGCAGCAGGTGGTCGTAGAACTCGGTGACGTCCTGTGCGGGGGTGTCCTGCGGCGACTTGCCGGAAGCTCCTTCCGCACACCCGGGAGACGGCATCTTCCAGACGCCTCCGGCCACCAATCGCTCGCCCAACTGCGGGAACCTGTCGAGCTCGCAGACCTCCCGGTAGTCCCCGCACTCGACGCGGCCACCGTCAGTCAGGTCGGCGTACGACGCCACCTGCTGCAGGTCCCCTCCCCGGCGGGCCTGAGCGAATCCGGCCTCGCAGTCGATCGCCGCCCAGCCGGCCGTGGGCTTCTCGGCGGAAGAGCCCACGTGGAGCCCCGTCATCGAGACCCTGGTCATGGCGAACGTCGGGCTCGCGTCCTGGCCGGGCTCGACGTCGACCTCGACCCCGTCGAGGCTCGTGTCCACAAAGGACGAGACGCCCAACGGCGACCGGAACACCGATCCGAAGAGGACTGCCCCGTCGAAGACCGAGCCGTCGAGGGCGCCGCCGATCTCCGCCGACGGTGCGAAGAGGTTGACGGCGGAGACGTCCTCCAGCGACCCGTCGACCAGGAGCGCGCCCGTGAGGTTCGCACCGTCCAACCGCGCGCCGGTCAGATCTGCCCCGGTGAAGTCGGCACAGGCCTCCACCTTGTCCCTCATCCAGCCACCAGAGCTGTCGTAGTGGACCGGACACCCCAGGTCCATCCCCGAGAGATCGGCGCCACGCAGGTTCATCCCCCGGAACGGCTTCACGCCGTCCGGCGCGTCACGGATCGTCTCGCGGATGAACTGCACGTTGGCCAGCATCTGGTCCCGTTCGCCGCGCTCGGCCTCGATCGCTTGCGTCTGCTGCTCACGCCGGTCTCGATCCACGCCTGGTAGCCGGCCAGCAGCACGCCGACCGCGAGGCTCGACACCACACCGATCGTCACGTCGATCAGCCATCGTCGGTTCGGTCGTTGCCGCTCACGCTGGCCGCCCGACGGCGGTTCGGCCCCCTCAGGCACGGGATCAGGCCGCGGCGGGAGCTCCGCAAGTGTGACCATCGCGCGTGCAAACCTCCGGTCGATCGGTACAAAGCCGACATAGCATGGCGAATGACTTGGGATACCGCAAGACGGTCTCGCCGGTCCAGAGAATCCCAGCTCACCGCCGCCGGTACGCCGTGGCCAGCACCGACACCGTGACCTGATCGGGCAGCTCGCCGTCGTCGTGCAGCTCCGCCTCGGTCACGTGGCGGGCGCTCGGCGTCATCAGCACCAGGTCGACGGCCTCCTGCGGCGTCAGGGGCGTCGTGTACTCCACGCGCTGCGTGCGCGCGGTCTCGAAGTACGGGTCCAGCGCCTGGTGCAGGCGCTCTTCCTTGTCCGGGTCGACGGTCACCATCTGCGTGACCTGACGGCGCAGCTCGGCCAGGTGTCCGCCGAAGGGCCGCACCACGACCAGCACGCCGCCGGGGCGAAGCACCCGGTAGAACTCGGCCGGGTTACGCGGGGCGAACACGTCCAGCACCACATCCACCTGCTCGGACACGATCGGGAACGGCCGGAACACGTCCCAGGTCGCGGCCGCGGCGCGCTCGTGCGCCTTGGCCGCCGCACGCAGCGCGTGCGCCGAGGTGTCCAGGCCCAGGCCGACGGCGTCAGGCAGAGCGTCCAGCACGCCAGCGAGGTAGTAGCCGGTGCCGCAGCCGACCTCGACCACCGTGGCCGGCCCGCGACCGGCTCCGTTCCCGGTGGCGAGGTCCGCGACGGCGGCGCGGATGGGCTCGTACCGGCCGGCGGCCAGGAACTCCCGCCGGGCCCGCGCCATCGGCCCGTCGTCGCCGCTGGTCGCCCGTGTGCCGGTCAGCAGGCTGACGTAGCCGTGACGGGCGACGTCGAAGGAGTGGCGGCGTGGGCAGCGCAGCGCACCGGCGGCGGGCGACAGCTCCGCGCCGCACGACGGGCAGCGCAGCAGCGGGAGGATCAGGTCGAGAGCAGCGGGAAGAGAAACGGGCACGGGCACACTCCTGGCAGCGATGATGGGGCGGGCCGCGCTAGACGCGGTCCTCCGGGACCGGGTTCGCCGCCCGGCCCTCGGTCGACAGGAGCAGGACGACGGCGTCGGGCCGCAGGCCGATCGCCTCGCGCCACCCGGTCCGCCCCAGCACCAGGCGGGCCGCAGCGAGGGTCGCCGCACCGCACGGCCCCGAGTCGACGCCGAATCGCGCCAGGTCGTCGACGGCGGCGGCCGCCTGGTCGTCGGAGACGGTGACCGCGCCGTCGAGCCCGTCCCGCAGCACGGGCCACGCGAGCGCGGAGACGGTGCCGCAGTTGAGGCCGGTCATGATCGTGTCACCCGTCTGCGCCGTGACCGGCTTGCCCGCCCGCAGCGAGGTGACCAGCCCGGCGGCACGGTCGGGCTCGACGGCGAGCAGCGTGCCGCCGTCGGACCCCTTGCCGCGGTAGTGGCTCACCACGGCCTGGGCGAACGAGCCGACGCCGACCGGGACCACCACCAGGTCGGGCGCGGCGAGGCCCAGGGCGGAGAGCTGCTCGTCGGCCTCGAGGCACAGCGTCGAGTAGCCGTCGACTATCCACTGCGGGATGTCGGTGTACCCCGCCCAGGACGTGTCCTGCACCAGGATCGATGCCGGATCCGCGCCCGCGTCGGCAGCGGCGCGGGCTACGACGTCGTCGTAGTCGCCGTCGACCTCGACCGTCTCGGCGCCCTCGGACGCTATCGCCTTCTTGGCGGCCCCCGTGATGCCGGGCGGGTAGTAGATCGTCGCGGCGGCGCCGACCAGGGAGGCGACGCGGGCCACGGCCCGGCCGTGGTTCCCGTCGGTCGCGGCGTACAGCCGCACGGCGGTGCCGCGCACTGCGTCGCGGACCGCGGCCAGCGTGACGGCGTCCAGGCCGAACCGCTCCCCCAGGGTGCGCGCGATCGCGTAGGACGCGCCGAGCACCTTGAACGCCGGTAGCCCGAGCCGGCTCGACTCCTCCTTGACCAGCACCCGCCCGACGCCGAGCTCCGCCGCGAGCCGTGGCACGTCACGTAACGGCGTCGGCGCATATCCGGGCAGGGTGCGGTGAAAGTCGATCGCGGGCATGTGGTCGATTGTCCCCGACGACCCGCCGGAGCCCCGACCGGTCAGACCAGCCCGACCGCCGCGAGCGCCGTCGCGACGACGCCCGCGAGCGTGCGCAGGTGGTTCCAGGCGGTCCATGGCCGCCAGTAGGCGCGCCACCCGGCGGCCTTGTCGTGAGCCGCGAGGAGGCGGTTGTTGAGGGGCACGTTCAGGGCCATCGTCACGCCGAAGGTGCCAACCAGGTAGACCGCGGCGGCCGCGAGGATCCAGGCGCCGCCGTCCTGCCCGGAGACGAGGCCCCAGATGCCCGTGGCGGCCGGGACGAGGAGGGCGCCGAAGAACACGCTCATGAAGGCTGGGAGCAGCGCGGTCTCGTTGATGCCGGTCATCCCGGCTCCGGCGGCGTCGTCGGAGGCGCGGGCGAGGCCGCTCATGATGAAGGACGAGAACGCGTAGAACACCCCCGCGGAGAGTCCGAGCAGCACCACTGATGCCACGGCGAAGATCGTCCAGACCATCCGAGCCTCCAGGTCAGCGCACCGGCGCGGTGAACTCCAGCAACTCTTGCACGAACTGGTCCTGATGCAAGGGGCCCCGGATAACGGATCGGGCACGCCGGGGCGCTTGGCCTCGGGAACGCCTGTGCGCTCGGCGCGCACATCGCGTCCCCCTGTGGCGGGAACCCAACTACACATCTAGTTTCTGAACATATGTCGCCATCTAAGCGCCACAAGACGTCCCGCAGCCAAGCGGTCCGAACCGGCCCTCTCCCCACCGACGCTCACATCGTCGCTTTCTATCGCTCCCCGGACGGGTCCCTCCCGGCTCGCGACTTCATCGACTCCTGCCCGACGACGATCCGCGCCCGGCTGCGCGCCGTCGTGACCGAGGTGGCCGCCGCACCGCCGATCCGTTTTGCGGGCGGCGGCATGCGGGAGGCGATGCACGGTGACATGCGAGGAGTCTTTGAGGTGCGCATCGACGGCACGCCTCGCCGCACGCACTACCGCCTCTACTGCGTTCTCGACTACAAGGCCAAGGGGTTCGACAAGCCTGTGCTCGCAATCATCGATGGGCGACGCAAGGCCTTCAGGACCGTTCTCACCGCGAACGACCACGTAGCGATCAAGAAGTACGTCGACGACTACTGGTCGACGAATCCGAGGCCGGTCGGCTGACCGTCACGCCACGTCCTTCTCGGCACTGGGCGCCGCCTTACGGGCTCCGTGCAGCATCGGCTCGGTCACGGCTCGCCGTTCTTCCTCCGACATCGGCTCGACACACCGGGCGCTTTCGGCCCCCGGAGTGTCGGTGTGCCGTGGAACACTTCGAGTCATGCTCGAACTTGCCACCGGAACCGGACTCGCGTTGTCGGCGGGCCTCAACGCATGGATCCCACTCATCTTCCTCGGCGTGCTCTCACGCTTCACGGACCTCGTGACGCTGCCGAGCGGCTGGGCGTGGCTGGAGAACGGCTGGGTCCTGGCGATCCTGACCGTGCTCCTGGTGCTCGAGTTCATCGCGGACAAGATCCCCGTGCTGGACTCGATCAACGACGTGGTGCAGACCGTGATCCGCCCCACGGCGGGCGGCATCGCGTTCGGCGCCGGCTCGATGTCGGAAACGGCGACGGTCACCGACCCGAGCGCGTTCGTGCAGTCCGGCCAGTGGATCCCGATCGTGTCGGGCATCATCCTCGCCCTCGGCACGCACGCCGCGAAGGCGGGCGGGCGCGTCGTCGCCAACACCGTCTCGGGCGGCACCGCCGGCCCGGTGGTGAGCGTGGCGGAGGATGCCACGAGCATCGGCCTCGGATTCCTGTCCGTCCTGGCCCCGCTCGCGATCATCCCGGTCATGATCCTGTTCGTGGTCGGGGTGATCATGCTGATCCGAAGCCTCTTGAAGCATCGCCGCGCCCGGGCGGCAGGCCATGGTGGCACGGATGCCTACTACGTCTGACGTGCACGCGATCCAGCGGGCCCGGCTCACCTCGGTGGGTCTGGGCACGCTGGACCCGTCGAGCGCCGACGACGGCGTCGTGCCCGGCGTCGTCACCCGGCTGGGTGCCATCCAGTCGCAGGAGCTGCACTCGTCCGCGTGGGGCGTGGCACAGCGTCTTGCCACCCCGCCCACGCTCGCGCAGGTGCAGGCCGCCCTCGCCGACGGGTCGGTGCTGCGCACGCACATCCTGCGCCCCACCTGGCACTACGTGGTGCCCGACGACCTGGCTCCGCTCATGACCGCCACCGCTCCCCGGATTCGCCGGCTGATGGTCTCGGCGGAGCGGCCGCGGGGCTTCGACCACTCGCTGCTCCCCCGCCGGCACGCGGTGCTCGCCGACGCGCTGGCGCACGGCCCGCTCACCCGCAAGGAGATCGGCGTCGTGCTGGCGGAGGCCGAGGGCGCGCCGCTGGACACCTGGCACCTGGGCCAGGTCATGATGCACGCGGAGCTAGACCTGCTCGTGGCGAGCGGCCCGATGCGGGGCAAGCAGGCCACCTACCGGCTGCTGCCGGAGCAGAAGTCCTGGGACGAGGACGAGGCCCGCATCCACCTGGCCCGCGCGTACGTGCGCGGGCACGGCCCGTGCCGTGCGGACGACGTCGCCTGGTGGGGCTCCCTCACCAAGGCCGCGGCCCGCGCCGCAGTGGCCGACGCCGGACTCACCCGCCACGAGCTGGCCGGCCTGACCCTCTGGACCGACGGCGACCTGCCCGAGCCCGCCCCGACAGGAACCGTCCGCCTGCTGTCGGTGTACGACGAGTTCTTCTGCCACGACTTCAAGAGCTGGCCCGCCCTGACCCGCGACGGCCTGCCGAGCCGCTGGCTGTACATGGGCCTCGTGATGCTGGACGGGATGCTCGCCGGCGGGTGGTCGCGGACCCTCCGGACCAACACCGTGGAGATCACCGTCGAGCTCACCGAGGAGCCGACCCGCGAGCTGTGGGCGGCCATCGAGGCCGAGGCCGCGCGCTACGGAGAGTTCTGCGGGCTCGAACCCACGCTGACCCGCGGCACGGTGGGCAAGGGCACGATCGGCTGACGCTCAGCTCAGGGGTGGCGCAGGTCGAGCCGTAGTCGGCAGACTCCGCATATGACTCGCATCGCTGTCGAAGGCCAGGCCAAGCGCACCCATCCCGCCGAGCGGGGCACCATCAACCTGCACGTCGCGTTCTCGGGCACGCTCCGCAACGACGTCGTCGAGCAGGTGGCCAGGACCCACACGATCCTCGTGGAGCAGGCCAAGGCGCACGTCTCGTCGGGCGCCGCGGAGCGGTGGGAGTCGGCGTCCGTACACTCGTACGTCTACGACGACCGGGTCAAGAGCTCCGAGTCGGGCGGCAAGCAGCGGATCCGGCGATTCCGCGCCTCGGCGCGGCTGTCGGTCACGTTCAGCGACTTCGAGGCGCTGTCGACCTGGCTCGCCGACATCATGGATGTCGACGGCGTCGACATCGACTGGCTCTCCTGGACCCTGACCGACGAGACACGCAAGACGCTCCTGGCCGAGGCCCGGGTCGAGGCCGCTGAGGAGACAGCGGTGCGCGCGCAGTCGTACGCGGACGCCCTGGGACTCGGCCCGGTGGCGCCCGTCGCGATCTACGAGGCGGGCCTGCGCGGAGGCGGCAACGGCGGCGGCAACGTCCCGATGTACGCGATGCGGGCCGGTGGCCCGGCCGAGCCCGGCGGCCGCGCGCAGGTAGAGCTGCAGCCGCGGGACATCGACGTCGAGATCACGCTGTCCGCCGACTACGAGACCGGCCCCGTCGTCGAAGGCTGAGGCAGCACGCCGGCCGAGCGCAGGCGGCCGAGCACCAGGTCGTGGGGCACGGCGGTCGCCGTGCCGCGGTGCCCCACGGTCGTGGTCGCCGTCAGCAGCGAGTTCAGCAGCGCCTCCTCCACCGCGTCCATCGTCGCGGCGAAGACCGGGTCCAGGTCGCCGTCGTCCACGCTGCCTGCGGCCGCGTCCGGCCCGCTGCCCGACGGCGGTGCGCCCGGCGTGCTGAACGCCAGCGCGTAGTCGCCGCTGCCGCCCGTGAAGTCTGAGCCGACGCGCGCCATCGCGAACACGGCGCGCCGCGCCACCCGGCCGAGCTGCCGCGCGTCCAGTGGCGCGTCGGTGGCGACCACGATCATGCAGGAGTTGCCCTCGGGTTCGCCGACGGAGTCGGCGGCTCCGCCGTCGGCCAGGATCCGGACGCCATGCACCGTGAGCGTGCCCGAGAAGTTGGACTGCACCAGGGCGCCCACGGTCCAGTCTCCGACCATCCGCGACGAGGTGCCGATCCCGCCCTTGAAGCCGAGCGCCATGGTGCCCGTCCCGGCGCCGACGCAGCCCTCCTCGGGCAGGCCGGGCGTCGCGCCGTCGAGGGCGGCGAGCACGTGCGCCTCGGTGACGGGGCGGGCCCGGATGTCACTGAGGCGGCCGTCGTTGGTCTCGCCCACCACCGGGTTGAGGGTGCGCGTCTCCTCGTGGCCCGGGCTCGCGAGCATGTGCGTAACCAGGGCATCCGCGGCGCGGAACGCGCTGAGGGTTGCGGTCAGGAGGATCGGCGTCTCGATGGCGCCGAGCTCAGCCACCTGCGTGGCGCCGACCAGCTTGCCGAACCCGTTCCCGACGAACAGTCCGCACGGCAGGCTGCGCCGGTCCGGGCCGAGGGCGTCGGGGACTATCGCCGTGACGCCCGTATGGAGGCGTGGCGCGTCCACGATGGTGGTGTGCCCCACGCGCACGCCGGGCACGTCGGTGATCGCGTTCAGGGGTCCCGTCGCCAGCGGCCCGACGACGATGCCGAGGTCACGAGCCCGCCGAGCCTGCTGCCTGTTGTCCGTCATGACTACAGCATCGGCGATCGGCTCCGCCTGTCGACTCAGCCCACCTTCAGTTGTTCGTCGCCGAAGTCAGCGACGAGGTGCAGCGTGCCGCCGAGCGCAGCGATGTATCGCCGCAGCACCTCCTGGGTCGAAACGTCGCCGGCCTCGATCTGCGACACCCGCGCAACAGAAATACCCATCTGCGAGGCCACGTCAGCCTGCGTCATGCCTCGCTTCAGACGCATCTCGGCGAGGCGCGAGCCTCGCGACTCGTCGAGACGCCTGCGTACGCCCTCATTGAAGGCTCCTTCACCACCAGCTGTCTCGACCGCCAGATCGCGGTGCCGGGTGTCCCGCCAACGCTTAACGCCGTCCATCTGCAGCCTCCTTCTCACGTTCGCCCAGGTATACGGCGTACGCCAAGCCGCCTATCTTCGCCACTCGGCAGAATGAGAGCGTGCGCCTCGATCTCGCCGCCTGCCGGTCCCAGTTTGCCGCCGCTCGGCACGCTTATCTCGCCACGGCCGACGCCGGCGCCGCGCCGCAGCTCGTACCGGTGACGTTCGCGCTGATCAGCGCCGCGGCCAGCACCCCCGGACGGAACGAGACCGGGGACGAGATCGTCGTCGCCGTCGACCACAAGCCGAAGACCACGCGCGATCTGAAGCGCCTGCGCAACATCGCGGAGAACCCGCGCGTCGCACTTCTCGTGGACCGGTACGACGACGACTGGGCGCACCTCTGGTGGGTCCGGGCCGACGGCGTCGCGGCCGTGGAGCACGACGGCGAGCGCCGCGCGGTGGCGCTGGACGCGCTCGCCGCGCGGTACCCGCAGTATCACGAGCGCCGTCCGGACGGCCCGCTGATCAGGGTGCGCGTGACCCGATGGTCCGGCTGGGCGCACGGATGAGCCCGGCAGGAGTGCGGACCCGTGCACTAGGCCGCCGGGCTCAGCGTAGTTCGCTGCCCGGCTCAGCAGGGTTCAGTGCATTGGTGAAGCCACTATCAAGTCGCACGAGGTGACGCGTGAGTGACCCGCAGACATACGACCCGGCGCGTGGTATTCGTCGATCACCCTGCCCTGCCCGAGGTCCTCGGCTACGGTCACGAGCACGGATGGAAGCTCATCGAGGAGATTCCGGCCGGCGCGACGAAGCATGCACCCAGAGAGCTCGTGTTCAAAGCGGGGCAAGCATCGCTGGAAGTGCATCTCTGCGAGGACGAGATCACGCAGAACAGCTATGCCTTCGTCGTCGGCGCGACGAAGAACGTGTCCGAGTCGCTGATCAGGATGATCGAACGCGATCTGGCCTCGTGGTCCCTCTCGCAGCTCCTGGAAGAGGTGGATCGCGGCTCGGGCTTCGACGAGCTTGGGAGGGCGCTGATCAGGCTCGCCCTCGGCGCTCCCCATGAGTTCGACCGGGCCGTGTACAACCGCGTCCGGGACGGCCTTCAGCACCCCGACGAAAGGCTGCGCGACCTTTCCATCTGGGTGACGTCGTACACGCCCTGGCCCGAGTATCGGACATTGCTTCGCGATGTCGCTTCGGATGACGACAACGAACGCATTCGGGCAAGGGCCGCCCGGATGCTCGATTCATTTGATGCCGCTGAGGTACGAGAAGGTCGGCCGCTCTCGGGCCCGGGGGCCCAGAGCACGGCCGACCTTCTGAACGACAGTCTCAGACCCACTGGACGAGCTGCCACACGATCCCGTTGGGGTCGGCGAACTGGCAGTAGCGCTCGCCCCAGGGCTCGGTCTCGGGCGGCGTGACGACCTCCGCCCCGGCGGCGGAGATGCGGGCGAACTCGGTGTCAAGGTCGTCCACCACGAACGCGATCAGCATCCCCTGGCCCGCGGGGCCGGCGATGCGCTCGGGCTTGAACGTGCCCAGGCCGACCCGCAGGAACACGATGTTGAGGCCGGCCGTGGGGTGCTCGAGCGACATGAACCCGTCGTCGGACATGGCCTCGGTGAACCCGAGGTGCTGCTTGGCGAACTCGGCCGACGCGGCGACGTCGGGCACGTTGAGGGACAGGGCGGTACCGGTGATCTTCAAGCTGACTCCTCGAATCAGAACCTTGTACGGCGTACAACGTATGATGGTTGCAGAATGTTCCCGGCCCCGTCACCCCGATTCTGGAGACCCATGCCCCGCGAGCTGATCGACCTGCTCTGGCGCGACCATCCGGCCGCCCCGCAGGGCGGCGCGCGCGGGCCGCGGTCGCGCGTCACGACGGGCGCCGTGGTCGACGCCGCCAGCACGCTGGCCGACGCCGAGGGCCTCGCCGCCGTCACGGTCCGGCGCCTCGGTGACGCCCTCGGCGTCTCGACCATGTCCGTCTACACGCACGTGAACGGCCGCGACGACCTGCTCGTCCTGATGGCCGACGCCGCGTACGCGCGCATGCCGCAGCCCGCCTATGGGAACGCGGGCTGGCGCACCCGGGTGCGCCGCGTCGCCGACGCGAACCTCGCCCTGCACCGCGAGCACCAGTGGCTGCTGGAGATCGACGACGACCGCACGGCGTTCGGCCCCGGCACCATCGCCAAGTACGACCACGAGCTGCACGCCCTGGACCCGCTACCCCTGGACGACGTCGCCCGCGACGCCGCGCTCACCTTCGTGCTGGACTTCGTCCGGGCGGCCGCCCGAGCGCAGCGCCCCGACCCGCGGGCCGACGAGATGCCGCAGATCTGGGCGCGGTGGGCCGGGCGGCTCGCGGAGTACCTCGGCGACGACCATCAGCTCGCCCAGCGAGTGGGAAGCGCCGCCGGCGAGGCGATGAACGCACCCTCCAGCCCCGCCCACGCCTGGGAGTTCGGTCTTGCGCGCGTCCTCGACTCCCTGGCGGTGGCAGCCGACCGGTCCGGCACATGAGCCGGACGCGTGAGCCAGACGCGTCAGCCAGACGCGCTGCCAGACGCACAAAGGACGCACAAGAAGGACGCGTAAGAAGCCGGTAAGCGGGCCGTAAGGGTTGTTCGCCCCGGCGCGCACCTAGCGTCGACGGCATGAGAACACTGCGCCGCGGCGCCTTCGCCGCCCTAGCCCTGACCTGCGCCTTCACCCTTGCCGCGTGCGGCTCCACAGGGGAGTCGGGCGGCGGCGAGATGTCCGAGGACACCATGTCGGAGAGCCCCATGGACGAGGAGTCGCCCATGGACGACCAGTCCCCGATGGACGACGAGATGATGTCCGACGCGCTCGACTTCACCGCCACCACCACGAGCGGCGACACTTTCGAGGGCGCGGACCTCGCGGGCAGCCCCGCCGTCGTCCTCTTCTGGTCCGACATGTGCGACACGTGCGCCGACACGGCCGCCGCCCTGGGCGACGTCGAGGGCGTCGAGCTGCTCTCGGTCGCCGGCGCGGACAGCGACCCCATGGACGACCCGCTCGCCTCCGTCGACGGCGTCACCCAGCTCGAGGACGGCATGGGCGACCTCGCCGCCCACTTCGGCGTGATGGCCGACGGCGACGTCGTGCTCATCGACGACCAGGGCGAGGTCACCCACCACGGCCCGATGGACCCGATGGAGCTCCCGGACGAGATCGCCTCACTCACGATGTGACGCCGTCTGGTTGTGGGCGCGATCGTTGCCACTACCTGCCCGTTTTAGGCGCAACGATCGCGCCCACAACCAATGGCTACGCCGGGTCTTCTGAGCGGAGGCGGGGTTCCGTGCGGTTGCCCGGCTTGACTCCGGTCTTGTCCTGGTAGAACGCGCGGATCACGTCCATGTCGGCGCGGACGTCGCCGGTGAGCTCGATGCTCGGCCCGAGGCCGGCCACCTTGGCGACGCCGTCGACGTAGCCGAGCGTCACGGGAAAGCCGGCCTTCAGCGCGATGCGGTAGAACCCCGACTTCCAGTAGCCCGACCCGGCGCCGCGCGTGCCCTCCGGCGTCACCACCAGGTGGAACTCCTCGCCCCGCCCGACGGCCGTGAGGATCTCGTCGACGATGCTGGCCGGGTCGTTCCGGTCAACGGGGATGCCGCCCAGCGACCGCATGAGGCCGGCCATCGGCCCCTTGAACCAGGAGTCCTTGATGAGGAACCGGATCTTGAGGTCCATCTCGAACGCGATGGCCAACATGAGGAAGAAATCCTTGTTGGACGTGTGCGGCGCCCCGATGAACACCGTGGGCCGGGTCGGGGCGGGCTCGGAGCGCAGCCGATAACCGGTGCCTGCCCAGATCAGTCGTGCAAGGGCCCGGCGGATGGTGCGTGACATCGTCGTCCTCGAGTTCAGGGTGGATCAGGTGCAGTGATCCTAACGATCGCCACCGCATCGTCGTTCCGGCCCGGCACCCGCCTCAGCGGCGCAACAGCGGGCGCACGCTGTGTGCCGCCAGGCGCAGCAGGCCGCGTGAACCCGCCGACTGCTCGTCGAACAGCATGAGCGCCACGTGCGCCATCGCGCGCTCGTCGGCGGCGACGGCCCTGGTCGCGATGCCCGCCCAGAGCTTGGAGCGCATGAGCTGCTGCGCCAGGTAGCACTCGCGGTAGTGCCGCCCGAACCGGCGTCGGTGCACCCGCTCGAACCCGGCCAGGGCGCCGGGCAACCGCTCGCCCCGCCAGGGCTCACCCGCCCGCTCCAGCGCCCCGAGGTGCTCGGCGAGCTGCACTCCCGCGGCCATGCCGTAGAAGATCCCCTCGCCGCTCAGCGGATTGATCGTCGCGGCCGCGTCCCCGAGCAGCACCGCGGCGTGACCCCGGGCCGTCATCGGCGTACGGGCCGCGGCGTGCGGCAGCTGGTGCGCGGCGACCCGCTCCAGCCCGGACACCTCGAAGCCGCGGCGTTCCAGGTCCTCGACGTACATGTCGAAGAAGTCGCGCAGCTTGCGGCCGTGCCGCGCGGTCTGCCGCTTGAGATGGTCCACCGGGATGCCGACGCCGAGGTTCGCGCCGTCGTCGGGCAGCGGGAAGACCCAGCCGTAGACCGGCAGGAGCGACTCCAGGAAGTCGAACCGGAGGGTGTCGCTCACCGGCTTGTCCGGGTGGGTGACCTTCCCGTACGCGCGCATGGCGATGTGGGTGTGCCGCATCGACGGGCGCTCGATGCCCATGGCGCGCCGCACTCCGGAGTAGGCGCCGTCGGCCCCGATCACCAGGTCGAACGTGGCCGCACCGTCGGACAGGGTGACCCGTGCGCCGCCGTCCGCCCGGCCCCCGGCCGGCGCCATACCCTCGAACGACACGCCCTCGCGGACCTCCGCGCCCGCGTCGCGCGCCGCGCCGAGCAACAGGTCGTCCAGGACGAGCCGCGGCGTGACGTATCCCGCGAGGTCGCGGCCCTCCATGAGCGGGCCGCGCGCGAGGGCCTCGACCCCGCCCGGTCCGCTGATCGCCACCGACATCGGCATGTGGAACGGCTCCAGCAGGCCCGACAGGCCGAGCCCGTCCAGCACCCTGCGGGCACCCGGGCCGAGCCCGTCGCCGCAGGTCTTGTCCCGCGGGAACGTCGCCTTGTCGACCAGCGTCACGTGCGCGCCCGGCACCTCGCGCCGCAGCGCGATCGCCGTCGCGGCACCAGTGGGGCCGCCCCCCACTATGAGCACTCGGGGTGCGTTGTTGCTGGTCACGCGGTCGACACTAAACCTGCCCGGACCGAGGCGCCAAAGCAGGCGGCCGCGTCAGCGCTTGGGCTTGCGGTCTGGTGTCACGTCCTCAGCGGTGCCCGGCACGGTCTTGCCCGGTGCGGCAGCCCCCGGCCCGGAAGTGCCGGGCGTCGTGTCCCCGGTCGTGCCCTGCACGGTGCGGTGCTGCCGGAACCGCTGCACTGCCTTGAACAGGGTGACGCCGGCGATGATGATCGCCACCGCGTCGTCGCCGAGGCCGAGCGGCCCCAGCACACCTTCCGAAAGGAGGTCGATCGGGCTGGCCACGTACCCGGCGCCCGCGACGAACGTGAGGATCTCCTGCCAGGTGAACTTCCTGGGATCCTTGCCCCTCTTGTTTTCCTCGCGCATGCCCGGAACGTAACGGAGAACGAGGCAACCCGCCAGGGATGTCCCAGAAGACCGGTTCATGATGTCTACCTCAGACGCCATGAAACGCGCGGATCACACGTCGATCGGACGGCGGTCCTCCACCAGCCTCGACGTGTAGCCGGCCGTCACGAGCCGGTCGAAGGCGCCCAGGACGTCGTCCGGCACGTCCTCCTCGTGGGAGATGAACCCGAGCTCGGCGTACAGCGTGAGGCGCTGCGTCTCGCCGACGAGCATGTCGACGACCCGGTCGGCGTCGCCGATCGCCTCCAGGTACGCGTCGAGCGCCAGTGGCCGGGACACGCACAGCACGTCGACCTCCGGCCACACCACCCGGCACGTCGCGAACGCGCGTCGCTGCTGGTAGGGGTGCGAGACGAGCAGCAGGGAGGACGGCTCGACCTGGTGCTCGGCGAGCACCTTGCGGCTCAGCTCCAGGTTCTCGCTCGTGTTGGTGGCGGCCGGCTCGACGAGGACCGCGTCGGCGGGCACGCCGCGGGCGATCGCGTGGTCGCGGTAGCCGAACGCCTCGCCCTCGGGGAAGGCGTCGACGGTGGTGGGTGCGTTCGCCCCGGTGAAGACGATCTGCCGGAACAGCCCTTCGAGGTAGAGGTCGGCCGTGTAGTCGGCCACGCCCAGGTCGTGACCGCCCAGACCGATACAGACGTCGACAGGTCGCGGCTCGTGCTGCAGGTCGTGGAACACCCACAGTGTCTCTACGTCCTCCCGCACTTCGGCGGGGATCATGACGTTCGGCATATGACGACCATATTGCTCAGAGGAATGAGCGGCACAACCTGAGTGAGAGTGCCTGCCCCGAATCCATCGGTATTGGGTGCAATGTCACAGACAGGGAGAACGCGCCCCCAGCGCCATCCCCGTGCGCTCTCGCGCCCCCCGCGCAGACATCCCATACGTAGACAAGGTAGCGGACACCGATGAACCCTCCCTAGCGCTCGGATCCCTCGTCCCCCGTCCCCTCGCCCGTCCCCTCGGCGGCGCTCACCTGGACCGCGTCGTCCTCGAGCTTGCCCGAGAACAGGTCGTAGTACTGCAGGTGCAGGTGGTAGCCGGCGCCCAGGGCGATGCGGCGGATCATTCCCAGCGTGGGCTCGATCTGTCCCGACTCGATGCGGCTGATCGTCGACGTGGGGACGCCTGCGAGCACTGCCAGGGAACTCATGCTGAGCTCTCGCTCGGCTCGGATCCTGATAATGATCTGGGCTGCTGTCGTGAGCAAGGTGCCCTCCCGTCGATGCTCGGCCATCGAAACGTGCCATGACGCACGACAGGGCTCGCCGGAAAGTGAAGATCTGTTTTCCGGCAAGCCCTGTGAGACCTGACTCTATACGTCTATGGCCGTCGCGGCTCAGCGACAGACCATGTGTCGCCATGTTTCCTCCGGGGGTGCCGCACCGACACGTTGGCCTACTACTCTCAGCCCCCATGGGTACTGCGAGCTCACCGGGTGACGCTGCCGTTCCCCGGCAGGCCGCCGGGCAAGGGTCAGGTCGCCGTGGCCAGGCGGCGCGCGCCGTGCGCGCTCTCCTGCAGGAACACCCCGCGTGGGTGCTGCTGCGGTCGAGGAACGCCGCGGCCGCCGTCGTGCTGCTGGACCGCAACCTCGGCGCGTCCCGCCGTCGGCTGCCCGTGGAGCAGCTCGCCGACCGGATCGACGACGACGTGCCCGAGCTGCGCCGCGCCGGCTTCGAGCTGCCCTACTCGGGCTACTTCTACGTCTCCGAGTGGATCGACGAGGGCGTGCTCGTGCGCCGCCGCGCCCCGCAGGCGGCCGGCGAGGCCGGCGTCGAGACGGTCGAGCTGTCCGACGGCGCCCTGCTCGCCATCCGCTTCGTCTCCCGCCTGAGGAGGCCGCACCCGGCCGTAACGCCGTCGCGCCTCGGCGCGGTGCTCGACGGCCTGCACAGGCTGGCCGACGAGACCGACCCCGACCCGGAGGCCCGCCTCGCCGCCCTCCTGGAGCAGCGCGCCGCCCTCGACGCCAAGATCGAGCGCGCCCGCCGTGGCGACGACGAAGCCCTGCCGCCGGACGCCGCCGCCGAGCGGGCCCGCGAGGTCCTCGCCCTCGCCGGCGACATCCCCGCCGACCTGGCCCGGGTGCGCACCGAGCTGGAGCGCACGGACCGCGAGCTGCGGCGCCGGCTCCTGGAGTCCGACGGCTCGCGCGACACGTTCCTCGACGACATCTATCGCGGCGTCGACCACCTCGCCGAGTCCGAGGCGGGACGCGGCCTGGTCGCGTTCCGTGACCTGCTGCGGCAGGCGGAGCACGCGGCGCAGGACGACGTCGGCCGCGTGCTCGACACCGTCCACCTCGCGCCCGGCGAGGCGTCCGCGCTGCGCCGGCTGCTGCCCACGCTGCAGGACGCCGCCGACGAGCTCACCGACACCATGGCCGTCCTGCGCCGCGCGCTGCAGCGCATGGTGCGGTCCGGCGAGCTCCCGGTCGAGCGCGCGCTCCGGCGCCTGATCGGCGAGGCGCAGGACGTCGCCCTCGCCGCGGCGCCCGACGTCGCGCCCGGCACCGAGATGCGCCTCACCCTCCCCCTCGGCACGGTGGCGCCCCGGTCCGTGGGCGGCCTCGCACCGCACAACCCCGGCGGGGAGGACGCCGAGGCGCCACCCGCCGACCCGGCCCTGCCGGCCCGGGTCGTCTCGCTCACCGCGCTGCGCGCCATCGCCCGTGACTCCGAGATCGACGTGGACGAGCTGCGCGGGCACGTGAACGAGCGGGTCGAGAATGTCGGCCGCGCCACAGTGGCCTCCGTGCTCGCCGCGCACCCCGCCACCCAGGGCGCCGCGAGCGTGGTCGGCCTGCTGACGCTCGCCGAGCAGAACGGTGTGCCCACCGGCAACCGCGAAGACGTGAACTGGCGATCCTCGCGCGGCGTCGCGCGGCGAGCCGTACTTCCCCAGCACCAGTTCGAGGAGCATGTCCCGTGACAGAACCCGACGTGACAGGATCCGGCGCAGCCAGGCCTGACCCGGCAGACCTCCGCACCGCGCGCCCCGGGCGGCCGGCCGGCAGCGGTGCGTCGTCCGCGCCGTCGGGCACGGGAAGCACAGACGGCCACGGAGCCGGCGGGGACGTCGGCACCCGCCTCTGGCCGGGCGACCACGGCACGCTGCCTGCGCCCGCGCGTCTCGCTCTCGCCAGGCTCGTGCGCGGCCCCTACCTGGCCGCCGAGCCCGATGCGGACACGTGGCGCGCGCTCCTGGCCCACGAGGACATCGTCCGCGAGCGCCTCGCCGACCTGTACCTCGATCTGGTGGTCGACGCCGACGCGCAGGTTGCGTTCGTGCGGGACGTGCCGGCCCCGGACGCACCGCAGGTGGTGCGCGAGGTCGCGCTGACGTTCCTGGACACTGCGCTGCTGCTGCACCTGCGCGCCCTGCTGCTGGACTCGGCGGACGGGCGCGTGGCGGTCAGCCGCGACGAGGCGGCCGACCACCTCGCCGTCTACCGGCGCAGGGGCGGCGGTTCGCCGATGGACTTCAGCCGGCAGCTGGACGCGACGTGGGCCCGGCTGGTCGAGTCGGGCATGCTGGAGCCGCTCAGCGGGGACCGGTGCACGGTCTCCCCCGTGCTGCGGACCGTGTTCGGGGCGGACCAGGTGGCGGCGCTGAGCGCCGAGTACACCCGACTGGCGAAGGAGAGCGCATGAAGACCCCGCACGCCGGACAGTGGCGCCTCGCGCGCGTCGAGCTGGTCAACTGGGGCACGTTCTCCGGGCACCACGTCGTGCCGGTGCCGCGTGAAGGGTTCCTCCTCACGGGCCATTCGGGCTCGGGCAAGTCGTCGCTGGTCGACGCCGTCGCCGCGGTCCTGACCCCGCCGGAGCACCTGCGGTTCAACGTGGCCGCGGCCGGAACGGGCGCTACCGAGCGCGAGGCGGGCGACCGGGACCTCGTCTCGTACGCGCGCGGCGCGTGGCGGCACCGCACCGACGAGAGCACGGGCGAGGTCGTGGCCGACCACCTGCGCCAGGGCGCCACCTGGTCGGGGATCCTGCTGCGGTACTCGAACGGCACGGACGCCCCCGACGGCACCGTGACCCTGGTGCGCCTGTTCCACCTCACGCGGGGCTCGTCGACGCCGGCCCTGCTGCACATCGTGGTGCCGGAAGAGGTGGGGCTGCTGGACTTCGAGCGGTACGTCCGCTCCGGGCCCGACGCCGCGGGCGTGACCGCGGCGTGGCCCACCGCGACGGTGAGCGAGCGGCACGGGCCGTTCGCCGCGGCGTTCACCCAGGCCCTGGGGATCGGCTCGGAGCAGGCGCTGGTGCTGCTGCACCGCACCCAGTCGGCGAAGAACCTGGGCAGCCTGGACGACCTGTTCCGCGGGCACATGCTCGACGAGCCCGGCACGTTCGAGCTCTCGGCCCAGGCCGTGCACCAGTTCGCGGACGTGGCGCGTGCCTACGCCGACATCGAGGCCTCCCGCCGGCAGATCGAGCACCTGGGCCGCCTGGCGGCCCTGACCAAGACGTACGACGACGGCTCGGCGGCCGGTGTGCGCGCGGCGACCCTGCGCGGGTCGCTGGAGACGTTCAAGGATGCGTGGAAGCTCGACCTGGCGCACGGGGCGCTGGCTGAGGCGCGCGCGGCGGAGGAGCGGGCGCAGCATCACCGCAAGGCCGCGGACACCGAGGTCGACGTCGCGGCGAACACGCACCAGCAGGCCGTGAACGTGCTGGGCGCCCGCGGCGGGCAGGCGCTCGCCACGCAGGCCGACCGGCTGCAGCGGGCCGGCGAGATCGCCGCGCTGGTCCGCACGCGACGTGGTGAGCTCTCCACCGACCTCCAGTCCGTCGGCATGAACATGCCCGAGACGTTCGCGGAGTTCGCGGCGCTCAAGGAGAAGGCCCGGTGGGAGCTGGGCGGCTCCAGGCCACCGGCCACCGGCGCGGTGCCGACACTGACCGGTGCGATCGCGGCCGTCTCGACTGGGCAGGTGCCCGCCGTCTCGACGGGCGCGGTCCCGGCGGTCGCCACTGGCGCGCTTCCCTCGGTCGCCACGGGCGCGGTCGCCACCGTCGGACGGTCTCGCGCGCCCGAGTCGCTCGACGGGAACATCCGGGAGGTGCTGGCGGCACGCTCCGCCGTCGGGCACCGGCACGAGGCTGTCGCCGGACGGATCCAGGCCGTGCGGCAGACCCAGACGAACGTCCCGGCCGAGCTGGCCGCGGCCCGCAGGGCCGTGGCCGAGGCCGCCGGGCTCGACGTCTCCGTGCTGCCGTTCGCGGCCGAGCTGCTGCGCGTCCGGGAGGACGACGCCGGCTGGCGCCCCGTGATCGAGGAGATCCTGCGGCCGCTTGCGACGCTCGTGCTGGTCTCCCCGGCGCACCGCGCCGCCGTCGCGAGCGCCGTCGAGGCCGGGCCCGGCCTGCGCTACCGCGTGGTCGGTGTGCGCAACGACGCGCCCCGGTCCACTGACGACTCGTCGCTGGTGCACAAGGTCGAGGTCAAGGACGGCCCGATGTCGGGCTGGCTGCACCGCCGCCTGTCCGAGCAGTACGACTACCTGTGCGTCGACGAGCCCTCGGGGCTCGACCTGCACGAGCGCGCCGTCACCCGCGAGGGCCTGATCAAGCACGGGCCGGAGGAGATCGAGCAGCCGCGGCTGCCCGGCGTCGAGGACTGGGCGCTCGGCTGGGACGCCGACGACCGGCTCGACCAGCTCCTGGAGCTCGCGCGCGAGACGCAGGCCCGCCTCGCGGACGCCGACAGCGCCGTGGCCGACGCCGTCGCCGAGCAGCGCGAGGCCGTGCGCCGCCAGCTCACGCTGCGGCACGTGGCCCGCCGCGAGTGGCGCGAGGTCGACATCGAGACCGCCGAGGCTGACCTGACCGACGCGCAGGCGTCGTTCGACCGGCTGCTGGACGGCACGATGGACCTGCTGCAGGCGTCCCAGGACGTCGCGGCGGCCGAGACACGCCTCGACCAGGCCCGGGCCGCCGCCGCAGTGGCCGCCGACACGCTCGCCGAGGCCCGCGCCCACCGCCGCTCCCTGGAGCGCGTGGTCGCCGAGCTCGGCGACGCTCCGACCAACGCCATCCCCCTCGCGCACCGCACGGAGCTGGAGAAGCGGTACGCCGCGGTCCGCAAGACAGTCACGCACGAGGTGATCGACGACGTCTCGCTCACCGTGTCCCGCACGCTGGACGCCGAGCGCGAGGCCGGGCTGCGCACGTCCGGGGCGGCCGAGCGGGAGATAGTCGGGCTGCTGTCCGAGTTCCGGCGCCGCTGGCCGGCCATCACGCGCGACCTCACGGCGCAGGTCGGCGACCGGTCCCGGTACCTCGAGGTGCTGGAGCGCATCCGCACGTCCCGCCTGCCGGAGCAGGAGGCCCGGTTCTCCGACCTCCTCACCGACCAGGCGCGGCGCGCCCTGCGCAAGCTCGCCGCCGAGATCCGGCAGGCGCCCGCTGCCATCCGCGAGCGGATCGTCGGGGTGAACACCTCCCTGCGCCGCTCCCCGTTCGACACCGACCGGTACCTGGAGATCCGGGTCAAGGAGCGCCGCCCCGCGGCCGTGGAGGAGTTCCTCGCCACGCTCGACGCGCTCACCGGCGACACCGAGCCGGAGTACGAGGTGCTGGAGCGGCTGGTGCGCCGGCTCGGGTCCAGCGACCCCGCCGACCGCGCCTGGCGCGCCCTGTGCCTGGACACGCGGCGGCACGTGCACTTCACCGGGGTCGAGGTCACCGCGGGCGGCATCGCCCTGGCCGTGCACGACTCCTCCGCCGGCCTCTCCGGCGGTCAGCGCCAGAAGCTCGTCGTGTTCTGCCTGGCCGCGGCCCTGCGGTACCAGCTGGCCGGGGCGTCCGACTCGGCCACGCCCGCCTACGGCTCGATCCTCCTGGACGAGGCCTTCGACAAGGCCGACACCGCGTTCACCCGCACGGCCATGGACACGTTCGCGGCGTTCGGGTTCCACATGATCCTCGCCACGCCGCTCAAGCTGCTGCAGACCCTCGAGGACTACGTGGGGGGCATCGGCCTGGCGACCTGCCGGGAGATGCGGGAGTCGCGCGTGGACGTGGTCCTGCTGGAGTCCCCGCTGCCCGCCGTCGAGCCGGTCCCCTCGGCCACCCGGGGCGGCTCGGGCGGTGGTGCGGCAGGCGGCGGGCCGGCGGCGCGTGCGGGGGCTGCTCCCGTGGCGGCTGGTTCGGCGACGGGTGCTGCGACCGCGGCAGGTGCGGCGACGGCGTCTGCTGCTCCGGCTGCGCCGGCGGCGCCGGGCGCTGCGGCAACTGGCGCTGCTCCGGCGGCAGGTGCTGCGGCGGCTTGGGCGCCGAGTGCCGAAAATCCCCGTGTCGCCACGGGACCGACGCCGGCCGCACCGGTGCAGGCGCCGACCATCCCGGCTCAGGCCGCTCCGTCGGCGAACCAGACGGCAACCGCGGCGCCTGCACCGAGAAGTGCCGCGACTCCGCCCACCCCCGCGCCCAGTGCTCCTACGCCCAGCGCCCCCACGCCAAGTGTTCCGGCGCCAAGTGTTCCGGCGCCAAGTGTTCCGGCGCCAGGCGTTCCGGCTCCGGGCCACGCCGCGACGCCCGCCTCACCAGGCTCGCCCTCACCCACACCAGCAGGCTCTGCCGCCCCGGCGGCCGACGCCGGTTCCGTCACCCCGCCACGCGGGATCCCGGCGGTGCCCCCTCCTCCGCCGACCCCAGGGCCGTCGTCGGCGGCCCCGGCACCGACACCGCCGCCGTCGGCCCCGGCTCCGGCAGATACGCGGCCCGCCGGTACCGGAACGGCCGGTGCCGGAACCGCCGGCAGCGGGGGCGTCGACGCCGGGACTGCGGCCGGCGCCGCGCCCGTCGACGATCGTCGACCGGCGACCGGTGACACACCCGCCCAGGCGGCGAACCCGGCGTCGGGCGCCGCCGAGGACAACGAGCCGGAGCCGGACTGGTCCGTCACCGCGACGGCGGATGAGCCGGACGGCGCGTCACCGGTCGTACGGATGACGTTGCGTCGCCCGTCCCTCTGAGGATCGAGCAAGACTGCCGGCCTCTCGAAGGTCCGCCTTGAGAACGACCTGGGGTACGAAACTCACGTGAGTTTCGTACCCCAGGTCGTTCTCAAAGCGGACCGCGGGATTCCGACAACGCGGCAGCAGCGTTGGACCGTCAGCCGCCGTCCGCCTGGCCGGCAGCGAAGCCGCGGGCGTAGGCCTCTGCCGAGCCCTCGCGGAACATGTCGTCCGAGCTGCCGCGCACCAGGACGCGGGCGCCCGGGCCGTCCACGTCAGTGACGTGCCGGTCCATGCCCCGCACCACGGCGACTGCACGCCCGGTCGACTTGCCGCGCACCAGTTCGGACGCGGCGGCGATCTCGTCAACGACGGCGGTGACCGTGACGTTGAGCGGGCGCCCGTGGCTGTCGGTGCTGCCGCGCAGGTCGTCGGTCGGGGTGATGCCGGCGCAGCCGATCGCGATGTCGACCAGGGCGTCGCGCCAGGGGCGGCCGGCCGTGTCGGTGACGACGACGCCGATCCGCCCCAGGCCAAGCCGCTGGGCGAGCGCGGCGCGGATCATGCGGGCCGAGACGTCCGGGTCGACGGGGAGCAGCAGGACGGTGCCCTCCGGGGTGTTACTCGCGTCGACACCCGCGGCGGCCGTCACCAGGCCGAGCTTGTTCTCGACGATCCGCAGCGGCGGCAGCCCCGGGCGGTCCCGCCGGGCGACGACGCGGACGGTCTCGTCGGTGATGGCCTGCTCACGGTCGGCGGCGGCCACAACTCGGCCCTCCGCTTTCGACACGATCTTCGAGGTCACGACGACGACGTCGCCGTCGCGCGGCCGGTCCTGCTCCTCCTGACCTGCCAGGAGGCCGGCGATCAGCTCGCCGAGGTCGTCGCCGGGGGTGATCTCGGGCAGCCCGTCGGGGGCCCAGACGCTGAGTCGTTCCACGGGACCATCCTCACACCGCGGCGGGGCGCCTGAGCGCACGCCGCTCACCGCACCAGCTTCGGGAGCACCTCTCGGCCGAACGTCTCGATCCACGCACGCTGGTTGCGGCCCACGTTGTGCAGGTAGATGCGGTCGAACCCGAGGTCCACGTACCGCTGGATCGACGCGCGGTGCTCGTCCGGGTCGGCGGAGATCAGCACCCGGCCCTCGAAGTCCTCGGGGCGCACCATCCGGGCGAGCTGCGCGAAGTCGTGCGGCGAACGGATGTCGGAGCGCGGGAAGCGCATGCCGCCCACCGGCCACTCGGTCAGGGCGTTGGCGACCGCCTCGTCGTGCGTGTGCGCCCAGGAGAGATGTACCTGCAGCGCCTTCGGCATCCGCCCCGGGTCGCGGCCCGACTCGCGGGCGCCGTCGGCGAACCTCGTCAGCAGGGACGACATCCGCTCCAGGGGCGCGGCCTGCGTGATCAGCCCGTCCGCCGTACGCCCGGCGCGGCGCGCGGTGACCGGACCCGCCGTCGCCACCAGGATCTCGGGCGCCACCTCCGGCATGGTCCACAGGCGTGTCGACTCCAGCCTGAAGTACGTGCCGGCGTGCTTGACGTCCCGCCCGGCGAGGGACCCGACGAAGAGCTTCTTGATGATCTCGACCGCCTCGAACATGCGGTTGATCCGCTCGGGCGCCT
This sequence comes from uncultured Actinomycetota bacterium, assembly GCA_963850545.1. GTDB lineage: Bacteria > Actinomycetota > Actinomycetes > Actinomycetales > Cellulomonadaceae > Promicromonospora. The sequence goes on from CAWKLP010000001.1 coordinate 2,241,653, forward strand.
CGGGCCAGTAGCCGCCCACCACGTGCTCGTTGAGCGCCTCCCCCGAGCCGACGCCGAGCCAGTGCCGGCCCGGGTTCATCGCCGCGAGCGTCGCCGACGCCTGCGCCACGACCGCCGGGTGCCACCGGAACGTCGGCGCCGTCACCGGCCCGAGGTCGCCCGTCGTGTGCTCCGCCGCGGCCGCGAGCACGTTCCACACGAAGCCCGCCTGGCCCTGCTGCGGGGTCCAGGGCTGGAAGTGGTCGGCGGCCATGACGCCGGAGAAGCCGTGCGCCTCCGCGAGCGCCGCCAGCTCCACCGCCTCGCGAGGCGCGAACTGTTCGAGCATCGCTGCATAGCCGATGGTCACCACGCGGGACAGCCTACGACCCGCCCGAGGCGGACCTGTCAGATCCCCCGGTCACTCGGGTGACCTGGGGATCTGACGCGCGCCGGTTCAGAGCCGCCCGTGCAGTCGGAGGGTCTGCAGCGCGCCGAGAGTGACGATGCCGCGCCACTCCACGATCTGCCCCGGCGACCAGTGCAAGAAGTCGAAGTCCCAACCGCCGTCGTCCAGCTGCTCCTGTTCCAGCCGGTCCAGCTCCGCCGAGATCTGGGCCTCGGTGAACAGCGCCCGGCTGGGCGCGCCGGGCCGGGTGGACACCAGCAGGGGCCGGAGCACCTCGCCGTCCTCCCCGCCGTCGACGGGGATGGTCCCGTCCTCGCGCAGGGCCGGCCGCAGCCGTTCGATCGCGGCCGCCGCCCGGTCCGGCTCGGGCACGGCGTCGAGGAAGTGGACCGCGAACATGACCGTGTACCCGCCCACCGGGACGTCCCCCTCCACCTGTCCCCAGCACCACGTGGTCGCGGCGGAAAGAAAGGGATGGTTCACGCCCAGCTCCCACAGGTGCGCGGCGATGGCGAAGGTAAGCAGCCCGTCGTCGCTCGGCTCTCGCATCCACGGCGCGGCCGGGTAGCCGACGCCGGACGGCAGCACGTGCGGCACCCGACCGTCGGGCAGCGCTACGGAGGCCAGCCAGTCGGCCGTCTCGGTGACCAGCGACGTGATCGCAGGGTCGGCGGCAGTGCCCGGCTCGGCGAGCACCTCGAGCGCGGACAGTGCGGCCGAGACCTGGCTGCCGGGCGCCCGCTGGTCTGGCTCGAGGGCGTGGCCCCAGCCGCCGTCGTCGTTCCGGTATGGACGGAGGGCGTCCAGGACACGTCCGCTCGGTGCGTCGTCGAACAGCGCCGCGAGGCGGTGTCGCTCCAGCAGTCGCGCGTCGTCGTAGATGAACCGCCTGGCGGCTTCGATGTCGATGCCCGTTGTTGTGCTCATGGCTTCGACGCTAGGCGGCGGTAAGGGCAGCGTCTTCCAGAAATCGGACAGGTGTTAGGCCGGTCAGGCGGCGCACCTCGTCGGACATGTGCGCCTGGCTCGCGTACCCGGCCGCCGCGGCGCGCTCCGCGAGGGATGTTGGTGCGCCCGAGGACAGTCCGATCAGCCGCCGCAGCCGGGCCACGCGCCCCAGCATCTTGGGCCCGTAGCCGACGGCGTCCACCGTGCGGCGGTGCAGGTGCCGCTCGCTCACGCCCAGGTCCTCGGCGACACCGGAGATCCGCGACCCGGGCACACCGAGCCGCCGCGCGGCCGCGGCGACCAGCCCGTCGCGCTCCGCCTTGCGCTGCAGCACCGTGCGCGCGAGGATCTCCAGCCGTCCGGCCGGGTCCGCTGCGCTGAGCGCGTCGGCGAGCGCGGGGCCGACGTCGGGCCACACCTCGGCGAGGGGCACGCGCAGATCCCGCACCTCGGACGCCGGGATGCCCAGGACGGCGCCCGCCGCGCCGGGCCGGAGCCGGATGCCGCTGGTGCGCGAGGCCGGTGCGCCGCTGGGCCCCGCGACGACCGGGCCGGTGTCGGCGCCGACGACCACCAGCTCGCCGTCGAGCCGGACCAGGTCCACGCAGCCGTCCGGGATGATCCGCTGCTCGTGACCGGGCGGCACGTCGTGCTCCCACAGGCAGGCCACGACCGGCAGCAGGCCGGTCGGGGGCGCGAGCTCACGGTAGGGGGTCACGGGAAACCACGCTACGCGGAGCCACCGACACTCCGCTCGTGTCAGACGGACGGGTCACTGGGTGACCTGTATGTCTGACACGTCCGGGAGGGCCGGTCGAGTGTCAGAGGCCAGTGGCAGAGTCGAGCCGTGCCCCACATCCCGGCTCGACCGAGCCGCAGAACCCACCTGCCCGGCGGCGGTCAGCGCCACACCTCGTGGCGCCGCCGCGCCCTGCGCGTCGCCGCGATCGCGGTCCCGGCTGCGCTGCTGGCCGCCGCGGCGTCGTCGTACGCCGCGGTGGTCACTGGGCGGATGGCCGCGGACCCGGCCCGGGACACGCTGATCGTGCTCGCGGCGGTGAGCGGCGCCGTGGTCGTGCTGGACGCCGTGACGTGGCTGGTGGTGCAGCGTGCAGTGGCCCGCGCGGAGGCCTCGCTCCGCTCCGACCTCGCGGCCGCTGCGCTGGGTCAGCCCCTGCCCGCGCTCGAGGAGCAGGCGGTGGGCGAGCTCCTGGACCGGGTCAACGGCGACCCCGCGCGGCTCACGCGCGCCATCAGCGGTATCGGCATCACGCTCGGTCAGGCGGCGATCAGCCTGGTGGTCGGGTGGGTGGCCGCCGGCCTGGTGTGGTGGCCCGCGTGGGTGGCGTTCCCGCTGGTCGCGGCCGCGGTGCTGGTGTTCGCCCGCCGGTCCGCGCGGCCCTTGCGCGACCTGAGCCGGCGCGGCGCCGAGGCCGTCTCTGACCATCTGGCGCAGCTCGAGGAGGCCGTCACCGCCCGGGACGACCTGCGCACCGCCCATGGCCAGCGGTATGCGCTGCGCCGCTACGCCGAGCTGGCCGCGCGCCAGATCCGGCTCCGGGAGGAGTGGTCCGTGGCGTTCTCCCGCGTGCGGCTGCGCACGGAGCTGCCGCTGGACGCCCTGGTCGGCGCAGTCCTGGTGGGCGGGGTGTGGGCGGTCACGGGCGGCACGCTGGACGTCGCCCGGCTGGTCACGCTGTGGCTGCTCGTCACCGGGTTCGTGGGCCGGGTGGACGTGCTGGGCCGCCTCCTGCCGCGGGTCGAGGAGGCGATCGGCACCTTCCAGCGCGTTCGGGACCTGCTGGCCGCGCCCCAGGAGCCGGACGGCGGCGTGCCGTTCCCCGGCCGGTCCGGTTCCGGCCGGTCCACCGGTGTCAACGTCGAGCTGCGCGACCTGACCTTCGCCTACGACGGCGGCTTCGCCCTCGGCCCGCTGTCCCTGACCGTCCCGGCGGGTGGAACGTGCGCCCTGGTGGGGCGGACGGGGTCGGGCAAGACGACGCTCACCAAGATGCTGTCCCGCGCGGTGGAGCCGCCGCCAGGGAGCGTGTTCCTGGGCGGCCGGGACATCACCGGGCTGGACGTGCACGAGCTGCGCACGCGGGTCGGCGTCGTCGGGCAGCGCACCGAGATCCTCGCCGCGACGCTCGCCGACAACATCAAGCTCTGGGCGCCGGTCCCGGCGGAACGGGTCGAGCAGGCGGTGGACGCGCTCGGCCTGCGCGCCTGGGTCGCCTCCCTGCCGGACGGCCTGGACACCCGCCTGGGGTCCGACGGCGTCACCCTGTCGGCCGGGGAGGAGCAGCTCGTCGCCTTCGCGCGGCTCCTGGTGCGCGACGTCGAGGTGGTGGTGCTCGACGAGGCCACCGCCCGGATGGACCCCGCGACGGCGGAGCGGGTCACCCTGGCCGCGCAGCAGCTCCTGGCCGGGCGGACGGCGATAGTCGTCGCGCACCGGCTGTCCACCGCCCGGCACGCCGACACGGTGGCCGTGCTCGACGGCGGCCGCCTGGTCGAGCACGGACACTGGGACCGGCTGGCGGCGTCCGACGGCCACTTCGCCCGGCTCGTCGCCGCGGCGGGACTCGTGAACGGGGAAGCGGAGCCGGCCAACGAGGCGGCCGCCGCCGCGTCCATGTCCGCCGCACCCGGCTCCGGAGCGGTGGACTCGGGAGAACACGACCGCGGCGGTCCGGACATGTCCGCGCAGGCCGCCCGGACCGGCGTCGAGCGGCCGTCGCCGGGAACCAGGGCCGCGGCGCCGCCGCCCCGCAGGTCGATGGTGCGCGCCGTCTGGAGCACGCTGCGCGCCCGCCCGGCCGGCCTGCTCGTCCCGGCCGTCGTCTGGGAGGTGACGGGCTACCTCACCTCGACGGGCCTGGTGGTCGGGTGGCTGTGGGCGACGCTCGTCGTGGACCTGGAGCACGGCTCCGCGCCCTGGCTGCTGGCGTGCGCCGTCCTGGCCGCGGTGGTGGCCAACACGCTGCTGCCGCTCACGGTCCGGCTGACGAGCGTGCGCTGGTGGGCCGACTCACGGCTGCGGCTGCACCTCACCGTCCTGCGCGGGCAGACCGCGCAGCGGCGCACCGCCCGCGACGCCCCCGGTGAGATCGCCGCCCGGGTCCAAGAGGAGTATCGGCTGACCGGCCACACCCAGGCCTGGCGCCAGCTCCTCACGGCCCCGCTCACCCTGGCGCTGCTCGTGCTGCTGAGCGGAAGCCTGCTGGCCGGCGCGATCGGGCTGGGCATGGCGGGCGTGATGTTCGCCGCCCAGGTCCTGGGCAGTCGCTCCGTCGCTGCCGCCGCACGGAAGGCGGGTGACTCCGCGGCCGAGCTGGGCCGCCTGCTCGGATCCGCCCTCGACGCCGTCCGCACCGTCAAGCTCGCGGCCGCTACCGACGGCGTGCTCACCCAGGTGGCTCGCGTGGACGGACGCCGGGTGCAGGCCTCGCTGCGCGAGGAACGGACCGACTTCCTGGTGGGTCTCGCCCCGTCCGTGCTGAGCCGTGCTGCGACGGTCCTCTCCTGGACCCTGCACCTGAACGGCACGTGGTCCCTGGGCACCACGCTCCTGGTCAGCACCTCGATCGGCACGTTCAGCTGGATCGGGTACTCGCTGGGTGACCTCGTCACGAGCTCCGCGTCCGCCCGTCGCTGGGTCGAGGTCACCTCCCGGTACGCGGGCACCGACCGCCTCGCCGACGTTCCCCGCGACGTCGACCTGTTCGCGGGCATCACGATCCCGGCGGAGACGTCCCCGGCCGACGGGACCGTAGCGACCGATGGGCGGGCGGGGCCCGGCCTGCAGGCCGGGTCCGGCCAGCAAGCGGGGCCAGGCCTGCGGGCCGAGGCCGAGGAACCAGGCGCCCTGCGCGAGCTGTGCCTGGACGGCGTCAGCGCCACGCACGACGACGGCACGGTGGGGGTCGCCGGCGTGGACCTCACGGTGCGGCGCGGCGAGCTGGTCCTGGTGGTGGGGCGCGTGGGGTCCGGCAAGTCGTCCCTGCTCGGCGCCCTGTCCGGCCTTGTCGACGTCGGCGGGCGGCTGACCTGGAACGGCACCGACGTCACCGACCCGGAGACGTTCCTGCGCCCGCCCCGGGTCGCGCACGTGGCGCAGGTGCCGCACGTCGTGTCGGGAACAGTCGCGGACAACGTGCGCCTCGACCACGACCGCCCCGTCGCCGGTCCGGTCGCGTCCGCCGGGCTCGACCGCGACGTCGCCGAGGCCGGCGGCACAAGCACGCTCGTCGGGCACCGGGGCCTGCGGCTCTCGGGCGGTCAGGTCCAACGGCTGGGTCTGGCCCGGGCGCTGGCCACGGGCTCCGACCTGCTCCTCGTGGACGACGTCTCGTCGGCCCTCGACTCCGTCACCGAGGCCGAGGTGTGGTCGGGTCTGCGGGCCGCGGGCACCACGGTGCTGGGCACGACATCGCGTGCGGCGACCCTGGCGGCGGCCGACCGGGTGGTCGTGCTCGACGGCGGGCGCGTGGCCGCCGTCGGGCACTGGCGGGACCTGGAGCGGCACTGGTCCCATCTGGCCGGCTGACCCGCATCGGGAAAGTACCGCCCGGGCCGGCCTCTCGAACATGGGTAGTGCTCCCCCTCCTCGGCCGGTGCGGCCGCTGGTAGCGTCCGGGCCGATCGCGGGCAAGCAGCCCACCACCCGTCAAGGAGCACCCAGTGCGCGCAACCTGGACCGTCCCCGCCGCCCTCGCGGCCGTGCTCACGGCCGCGGCACTCACTGGTTGCACACCGGACGGCCCCACGGAGCAGGCCCCGCCCATCGACGACGCCCTCACCAGCTATGCGGACCTGTACGACGACGCCATGGTCGCCCTCCAGAAGGCTCCGGACGGGCGCGACCTCACGTGGGCGGAGTCCATGGCCGACTACCCGTCGATCGCCGAGCAGGACGACGGGCTGTGCTTCCTCTTCGTCACGAGCGCCAACGGGACCGGCACCATCGACGACGCCGAGGGGCTGCTCACCTCCCTCGCCGCGTCGCTCGACCCGGTGCTCGCCGAGCACGGCATGGAGCCGATGTCCCAACCGCAGTACTCCGAGCACGGCGGCGACGTCTGGGTCGAGAGCGTGGCCCCGACCGGCTGGACCGTCGAGCTCAAGGGCGGCGGCCAGTCGTCGTCCGAGCAGCCGGATGCCCGGGTCGAGCTCTCCATCGACGGCCCCGTCACCAGCGACACCTGCAACGACACCACCCTGGCGCAAGCGCTCACCGACGCCGGCTGACCTCGATGTGCCAGACCGCACGGGTCACTCCGGTGACCCGTACGGCTGACAGGTACGCCAGGGTCTGACCCGTCGAGCAGGGTTCCGGGCCGGGTTCCCGGCCGCCTCACGGCACCCGCGACGCCCTGTGGAAAACGTGCACTTCAACTTGCTCGAATCTGGGACACTGGTGCGCATGAGCATTCCTGCCTCCTCCGGGCCGACGGACCCGGCCAAGACCACACCCGCCCTCGACTCCTCGGCCGCCTCGGTAGCCGGCGCCGACGTCGTCCGCGCGGTGGTCAAGGAGGTACCGGACAAGGTCAGCACGGACGGTCTCGAGGTCAAGTTCGACGAGCGCTGGACCGCCGAGCAGACATTCGCTTTCGACCGCACCAAGACCCGTGCCGAGATCTACTCGATCGACACCCCGCCGCCCACGGCGTCGGGCTCCCTGCACGTGGGGCATGTGTTCAGCTACACGCACACCGACATCGTGGCGCGCTACAAGCGCATGCGTGGCCTCGAGGTCTTCTACCCCATGGGCTGGGACGACAACGGCCTGCCGACCGAGCGCCGCGTCCAGAACTACTACGGCGTGCGCGTCGACCTGTCGCTGCCCTACGACCCTGGCTTCAGCCCGCCGTTCGAGGGCACGGGCAAGAGCGTCAAGGCCGCCGACCAGGTCCCGATCAGCCGCCGCAACTTCGTGGAGCTGTGCGAGCGCCTGACGGCCGAGGACGAGAAGCAGTTCGAGGAGCTGTGGCGCCGCCTCGGCATCTCCGTGGACTGGGCCCAGACGTACCAGACCATCGGGGACGGCTCGCGCGCCACAGCGCAGCGCGCGTTCGTGCGCAACCTGCAGCGCGGCGAGGCGTACCAGGCCGAGGCGCCGGGTCTGTGGGACGTCACGTTCCAGACCGCCGTTGCCCAGGCCGAGCTCGAGGCGCGCGACTACCCCGGTCACTTCCACCGGGTCGCCTTCCACCAGGCCGACGGCGAGCCCGTCTACATCGAGACCACACGTCCGGAGCTGATCCCCGCCGTGGTGGCGCTCATCGCGCACCCCGACGACGAGCGCTACCAGCACCTGTTCGGCACCACCGTGAAGTCTCCGCTGTTCGGCGTCGAGGTCCCCGTGCTCGCGCACCACATGGCCGAGCCGGACAAGGGCGCGGGCATCGCGATGTGCTGCACCTTCGGCGACCTCACCGACGTGCAGTGGTGGCGCGAGCTGCAGCTGCCGACGCGCTCGATCATCAACCGCGACGGCCGGATCACGCGCGAGCTGCCGGAGTGGCTCGCGGGCGGCCCGGGCGCCGAGCTGTTCGAGGCCGAGGTCGCGGGCAGGACGACCTTCAGCGCCCGCAAGGCGATCGTCGACGCGCTCACCGCGTCGGGCGACATGCCGACCGAGCCGGTGGCCACGCAGCGCAAGGCCAACTTCTTCGAGAAGGGCGACAAGCCCCTCGAGATCGTGACCTCGCGCCAGTGGTACATCCGCAACGGCGGCCGCGACCAGGCGCTGCGCGAGGAGCTGCTGGGCCGTGGCAAGGAGCTCGACTTCCACCCCGACTTCATGCGGGTGCGGTACCAGAACTGGGTCAACGGCCTCAACGGCGACTGGCTGGTCAGCCGGCAGCGCTTCTTCGGCGTCGCGATCCCGCTCTGGTACCCGATCGACGCGTCGGGCGAGGTGGACTACGCCCACCCGATCACCCCGGCCGAGGACGTCCTGCCCGTCGACCCGACGTCGCAGGCGCCCGACGGCTACACGGAGGACCAGCGCGGCCAGGCCGGCGGCTTCGTGGGCGACGCGGACGTCATGGACACCTGGGCCACCTCGTCCCTGACGCCGCAGATCGTGGGCGGCTGGGAGCGCGACAACGACCTGTTCGAGCGGGTCTACCCGATGGACCTGCGCCCGCAGGGCCAGGACATCATCCGTACCTGGCTGTTCTCCACGGTGGTGCGCTCGCACCTGGAGAACAAGGTGCTGCCCTGGAAGAACGCGACGATCAGCGGCTGGATCCTCGACCCGGACCGCAAGAAGATGTCGAAGTCCAAGGGCAACGTCGTCACGCCGATGGACCTGCTCGTGGAGCACGGCTCGGACGCGGTGCGGTACTGGGCGGCGTCGGCTCGCCTGGGCACGGACGCGGCGTTCGAGGTGGGCCAGATGAAGATCGGTCGCCGCCTGGCGATCAAGGTCCTCAACGCCTCGAAGTTCGCGCTGTCGTTCGGCGGCGGCGCAGGCAGCGAGATCGCCCTCGACCCGGCAGCGGTCACGGTGTCGCTGGACCGGTCGATGCTCGCGGGCCTGGCGGGCGTCGTCGAGCAGGCCACGGCCGCGCTCGAGGCGTACGACCACACCCGCGCGCTCGAGCTCACCGAGACGTTCTTCTGGACGTTCTGCGACGACTACCTCGAGCTCGTCAAGGACCGCGCGTACGGCGCGGGCGCCGACTCGGCGAACATCTCCCCGGAGACGACGTCGGCCCGCACCACCCTGGCGATCGCGCTCGACACCATGCTGCGCCTCCTGGCGCCCTACCTCCCGTTCGCCACGGAAGAGGTCTGGTCCTGGTGGCGCGAGGGCTCCGTGCACCGGGCGGCCTGGCCCGTCGCGGAGCCGCTGCGGGTGGCCGGCGGCGACGCCGACCCGGCCGACCTCGCTGCGGCCGGGCATGCCCTTGCGGCGCTGCGCAAGGTGAAGTCCGAGGCCAAGGCGTCGATGCGTACGCCCATCGTGGCCGCGTCGCTGGCCGTGCCTGCCGGCTCCCTGGCGGCGGTCGAGACCGCGGCCGAGGACATCAAGGCCGCCGGCCGGGTCACCGGCCCGCTCGATCTCGTGGCCGCCACGGAGGGCCAGGGCGACCAGGCGGTCCAGGGCGGCATGGTCGTGACATCGAGCGAGCTGGGTGAGGCCCCGCCGCGCAACAAGGGCTGAGCGCGCTCCCTCGCCGAGGTAGACCTGAGGCGAGACAGAACTGGGGCGGTGGTGCTGATCTGCACCACCGCCCCAGTTCTGTCTCGCCACTGCTCGGCTCAGTTGAGCATCAGCACCACTGCGTCGCCCGCCTCGGCCGCGGCACCGTAGAACGCGGTGAGCTCGCCGTATGCCTCCCCCAGGCGCTCGGGATCGGTCTCCGCCGCGTGCTCACCCGGGTCCGGGCAGACGTCCTCGTCGCACACGTGGGCGACGACGGTGAGCGGCGCCAGCGTGTCGAATGACGTGCCCACGAGGAACGCGGCGGCCTTCTCCACGTCCTCCGGGCCCAGGTAGCGCACCGGCGTGATCCCGTCGGTGGACGCCAGCTCGGCGCCGCCCTGCACCGGGTCCACGGGCATCCCGCCGTGCGCCAGCAGCGCCGTGTGGAGCGGGCCCCACACGGTGCCGATGCTGAAGTACCTCGCCTCCTGTGCCGGAAGGTCCATCTGCACCCATTCGCCGGCGAGCTCGTCGATGTGCTCGAGCGCCCAGGTCAGATCTGTTCGTGCCTTGTCGAAGTCGTCGGCGGCAAGCCGCGCGTACTCACAATGAATCATCCCCATGGCCCGAGACCGTACCGATAATGCGTTTCCGTGTGTATGGGCAAAACGGACACATTCTCGCGCAACAAATTCTCATACGCGGTATATCGGAAATTCCATCCAGGCTGGCGTCCGTTCTGGGTGCCTTTAGTCCCATGCACGGCTCAGAATTCACATCGAATTCACGTGGCTAGTCAGTCAGTGCAGCCGTCGGTCGTCGCCCGACATGCTCGCGAGTGCCTCGGTGGGCGTGCCGTCGTCGTGCCAGCGCAGAGTCGCGCCTACGCCGTCCATGAGCTCCACCGAGCCCTCGGGCGCGAACGTCAGGCCGGCATCCTGCCCCACTGCGGCGCGCAAGAGCGCGACCGTGGCGGGCAGCTCCTCCAGCCGCTCGGTCACCCCTATCGCCTCGAGGTCGGACCGGGACGCCGCGATGTGCATCGGGTCCGGCCCGATCCAGAGCTTCCGCCCGTTCGTGGGTCCGGTGCCGGCGGCGCCGAACTCCTCCGCCAGCACGAGCTCCTTGACCTGCCCGCGGGAGAGCACCGCGACGACGTCGTCCACCGAGGTCACGGCATTCGACTCGCGGCCGAGCTCGCGCCGCAGCTCCGCCAGGACACGTTCTCGCCGCCGCTCCCGATAGGAGTCGAGCGCCTCGGAGACCCGCTCGGCGAACGCGCCTTCGTGCACGCCTCCGCCACGCCCGCCGCCGGACACCTCGATCACCTTCTCCGCCGTCGGCGCGCTCAGCGCGGCACGCGCGAGCGGAACCGCCCGCTTGTCCCCCGTGAGCACCACCAGCTCAGGCCTGGTCTCCGCCACGTGACGCTCGATCTCGGCGGCGACGGCGTCCGCGTTGCGGTCCCACGAGTCCTCGGCGCGGGACTCGATGCGCGCGCGCTTGACCCCTGTGGACCCGGCCTTCGCGATCTCGTCGTGCGGCGCCTCGAACGTGCTGTGCACCTTGCCGCCCGGCCCCGCGCGGAGGAAGTCCGCGCCCTGCCGGTCCACGGCCACCTTGAGCAGCTCCACGGACTCGTCGGCGGCCAGCGCGGCCTGCAGCAGCGCAGGCACCGTTGCCCACGAGCCCGACGTCGTCGCGGGCGGGTTGTTCACCACGCGGTCCACCAGCACGCCCGTGTCGTCGGCGATGACGACCCGACCGTGCGGTCCCAGGACCCTGGCTGGCCGTAGCACCGCCTCTTCGATCGCGTCCAGCACGGCTTCCGGGGCCTTCTGCCGCGCCAGCTCCTTGCGGACCGCGTTCCAGCGGCCCCCGACATCACGGTCGGCAGCCTGCTCGGACAGCGTCGCGTCCAGATACACGGTCGCAAAGGGGCCCGGGTGGCCGAGGAGGGGTTTGAGCCAGTCGATCTTCATACGCACCTCCGCGTCTCCCGCCGAGGTCGACGTGATGCCCTACCGCATGACCTCGCCCCGGCGTTCCCTCCAGGAAACGACGGATCGCGGGCGCACGCCACCCCTGTGCCGGAAATAGCTGTGACCTGCACAAGAAATACTTCTGCGCGACGTCGGCGGTTTGCCCTGAACAGGTAAAGGCACGCCAGATTTTGGTCAACCTCTTCAAGCGTACGTATCGACCTCAGGCAGGTTGTCGCCCTTGTGCTGCGCGGCGATCAGCTCGTGGTGGCGGATCACCTCGCTCACGATGAACTGGCGGAACTGCACGGCGAACTCGGGGTCCAGACCGGACTCCTCGGCAATGGTCGTGAGCCGGCCGATCTGCTCCTGGTCGCGCGACGGGTCCGCCGGGGGCAGGCCGCCCACGGCCTTGAGCTCCCCCACCCGCCGCGTCATCTTGAACCGCTCGGCCAGCAGATGCACCAGCGCTGCGTCGATGTTGTCGATGCTCCCGCGGAGGCGGAGGATCTCGGACGGCACAGGAGCGCTGGTCGGTTCGTTGTCAGACACAAGAAGAGGCTATCTGCCCGAGGACACCACCGGCGAAGGCTGTTCCGACCTGCGACGCTGATCGGCTACAGTCTGCCGAGCAGGCACGCAACTTGGTGAAGGCCCGGAACTGTGGCTTCACCTCTTCAAGACTTCAACGGAGAGCAGCAGATGACACTCGTCACGTCGCCGGCCCTGGTGGAGGTGCCAGAGGGCACCAGCATCAACACGATCCTCGCGGACCGGGTGGCCCGCTCCGGAGACGAGGCGCTCATCGAGCGGCGTGACACACCTGACGGCCCATGGAGCAAGGTGTCGGCGCGCCAGTTCGAGGACGAGGTCCTCGCCGTCGCCCGCGGCCTCGTGGCCCGAGGCATCGGGGCCGGCGACCGCGTGGCGATCATGTCGCGCACCCGGTACGAGTGGACGCTGCTCGACTTCGCGATCTGGGCGGCCGGCGCAGTGGCCGTGCCGGTCTACGAGACGTCGTCGGCGGAGCAGGTCCAGTGGATCCTCTCCGACGCCGACGTCCGCCTCATCGTCGTCGAGTCCGCCGCGCACGCCGACGTCGTCAGCCGGGTGCGCCCCCACCTGCCCACGCTCGAGGACGTCCTCCTCATCGACGACGACGCCGTGTTCGGCCTGCGCATGGCGGGCACCAACCTCTCCGCCGGCATCGTGGCCGAGCGGCGTGACGCCGTCCGCCGCGACGACCTGGCGACCATCATCTACACCTCCGGCTCCACCGGCCGCCCCAAGGGCGTGGAGCTCACGCACGGCAACTTCGCGCACCTGACGATGAACGCCGCCGTCGGCATCCCCGAGCTGCTCCAGGCCGAGAACGCCCGCACGCTCCTGTTCCTGCCGCTCGCGCACGTGTTCGCGCGCTTCGTCGAGGTCGCAACCATCGCCGGCCAGGCGGTGCTGGGCCACGCCCCGGACATCAAGAACCTCGTCGGCGACCTCGGCTCGTTCCGCCCGACCTATCTCCTGGCCGTGCCGCGTGTGTTCGAGAAGGTCTACAACAGCGCGGAGCAGAAGGCGTCGTCGGGCCTCAAGGCGAAGATCTTCGCCTGGTCCGCCCGGGTCGCGGAGGACTACTCGCGGGCCCTGGACGCGCCGTCGGGCCCGGGGAGCGCGCTCAAGGCGAAGCACGCGATCGCCGACCGGCTGGTCTTCAGCAAGCTCAAGGCGACCATGGGCGGCCAGCTCAGGTGGGCCGTCTCGGGCGGGGCGCCGCTCGGCGAACGCCTCGGCCACTTCTTCCGCGGCGCGTGCGTCACCATCCTGGAGGGCTACGGCCTCACGGAGACCACCGCCCCGACGGCGGTCAACCGGCCGAACCAGACTGTGATCGGCTCCGTGGGCCCGGCCTTCTTCGGCACGGGCATCAACATCGCCGACGACGGCGAGGTGCTCCTGCGCGGACCGCACATCTTCCGCGGCTACCGGAACGAGCCGAAGCTGACCGCCGAGGCCTTCGTCGACGGCTGGTTCCGGACCGGTGACCTCGGCCGCATCGACGAGCACGGCCATCTGCACATCACGGGCCGCAAGAAGGAGATCATCGTGACGGCCGCCGGCAAGAACGTCGCCCCGGCCGTGCTCGAGGACCGGATGCGCGCCCACTCGATCGTGAGCCAGGTGGTGGTGGTCGGCGACCAGCGCCCCTTCATCGGCGCCCTCGTCACGCTCGACGCCGAGATGCTGCCCGGCTGGTGCGCCGTGAACGGCCTGCCCAACCTGTCGGTGGACCAGGCCCGCGTGCACGAGCGGGTCCTGGCCGAGCTCGACAAGGCCGTCGCCCACGCGAACGAGGCGGTCTCCAAGGCGGAGTCGATCCGCAAGATCACGGTGCTCGACATCGACTTCACCGAGGCGAACGGCTACCTCACGCCGTCCATCAAGGTGAAGCGCGCCAAGGTGCTCGCCGACTTCGCGGACATCGTCGACGCCCTGTACGGCGCCACGCTGCCGAACACCCACGCGGCCCCGACCCACTGACCTGAACCCGTCCCCTCGTTGAGTGCTGGGTATTTGTTGGTTCAGTTCCGCTGAACCAACAAATACCCAGCACTCGAACGAGGGGGCAGGGGCTCTCCTCGTTCAGGTGGCGCGGTTACGCGCTCTTCTCGCGCGGCTGACGGCCTCGTACCGGGCTCTTGCGGGGCACCACCGTCGGGTTCACGTTGTCGAGCACGACGGAGCGGGTGATGACCACGCGCTCGACGTCGTCGCGGCTCGGCACGTCGAACATGACCTGCTGGAGCACCTCTTCGAGGATCGCCCGCAGGCCGCGCGCCCCGGTGCCCCGCAGCAGGGCCTGCTCGGCGATCGCGCCGACGGCCTCCTCGTCGAACTCGAGCTCCACGCCGTCGATCTCGAACATGCGCTTGTACTGCTTCACGAGCGCGTTCTTGGGCTCCGTGAGGATCCGTACCAGTGCGTCGCGATCGAGCGACGAGACCGACGCGATGACGGGCAGGCGGCCGATGAATTCGGGGATCAGGCCGTACTTCTGCAGGTCCTCGGGCCGTACCTCGGCGAAGAGGTCCTCGTCCTCCACGATGGACGGCATGGGGGCGCTGAACCCGATGCCGCGCTTGCGGGACCGGGCGGCCACGATGTCGTCCAGCCCGGCGAACGCACCGGCCACGATGAACAGCACGTTCGTCGTGTCGATCTGGATGAACTCCTGGTGCGGGTGCTTGCGCCCACCCTGCGGCGGCACCGATGCCGTGGTGCCCTCGATGATCTTCAGGAGCGCCTGCTGCACGCCCTCGCCGGACACGTCGCGCGTGATCGACGGGTTCTCGGCCTTTCGGGCCACCTTGTCGACCTCGTCGATGTAGATGATGCCCGTCTCGGCCTTCTTGACGTCATAGTCCGCGGCCTGGATGAGCTTGAGCAGGATGTTCTCGACGTCCTCGCCCACGTAGCCGGCCTCGGTGAGGGCGGTCGCGTCCGCGATGGCGAACGGCACGTTGAGCATCTTCGCGAGCGTCTGCGCCAGATAGGTCTTGCCCGTGCCCGTTGGGCCGATGAGCAGGATGTTCGACTTGGCGATCTCGACCGGGTCCTGGTCGTCGGGGCTGATCGACCGACCCGCCTCGCCCGCCTGGATCCGCTTGTAGTGGTTGTAGACGGCAACGGCCAGGGCGCGCTTGGCGGGGTCCTGGCCGATGATGTACTGCTCGAGGAAGTCGAAGATCTCGCGTGGCTTGGGCAACTCTGTCAGGCCGAGCTCTGCCGCCTCACCGAGCTCTTCCTCGATGATCTCGTTGCACAGCTCGATGCACTCGTCGCAGATGTACACGCCCGGCCCGGCGATCAGCTTCTTCACCTGCTTCTGCGACTTGCCGCAGAAGTTGCACTTCAGCAGTTCCGCGCCGTCACCGATTCGCGCCACTACCTGTCTCCTCGCCTTGTGCACCCTCGCGGATTCCCGCACAGGCCGGCTGGCCCAGCATGTCCGCAACGTCGAGCGGTCTCAGATCCATTCCACACCACCAGTGGCCTGTTGTCAGCCGGGCGGCCCGGCGGGTCGCCCGACCGATTTTCACCAGATCATGACAATTTTGTCAGGTTCTGCGCGGCGTGTCCCACAATGCCCGACGCCGGGGCTCGTCGTCCACCGGTTTGGTGGGCGCGCCCCGGCGTCGGGCATCGAGTGGTCTCTACGGAACCGACCGGAGCGGTCAGTTCGTCACGACCGCAACAGGCTTGCGCGACGTGAGCACCTCGTCGACCAGGCCGTACTCCTTGGCCTGGGCGGCGGTGAGGATCTTGTCGCGCTCGATGTCGTTGCGCACTTCCTCCTGCGTCTTGCCGCTGTGCGTCGCGAGCGTCAGCTCGAGCCACTCGCGCATGCGGATGAGCTCGTTCGCGTGGATCTCGATGTCCGAGGCCTGCGCGTAGCCGCCACCCTCCATCGCGGGCTGGTGGATCAGCACGCGCGAGTTCGGCAGCGCGAGGCGCTTGCCGGGCTGGCCCGCGGCCAGCAGGACCGCAGCGGCCGACGCCGCCTGGCCCAGGCACACGGTCTGGATCTGCGGCTTGATGAACTGCATGGTGTCGTACAGCGCCGTCATGGCCGTGAACGAGCCACCCGGCGAGTTGATGTACAGGATCACGTCGCGGTCCGGGTCCTGGGTCTCCAGGACCAGCAGCTGGGCCATGACGTCGTCGGCGGACGCGTCGTCGACCTGGACGCCCAGGAAGATGATGCGGTCCTCGAACAGCTTCGTGTACGGATCCTGGCGCTTGAAGCCGTACGCGGTGCGCTCCTCGAACTGGGGAAGCACGTAGCGTGCGGACGGCATGGCGCCGGCGGTAGCGAACGGCAGCCCCATACCCGACTGGGCGCGTGCGCCGGCAAGGCGCTCTGCGGCTGCGACGAACTGGGCTTCAGGACTCACGGTGGTCTCCTCTTGAAAAGAACTAAATGCGTTTCCGGGCGGTCAGCTGTCCATGCCGCCGCCGCCGGAGACCGACGCGGCGTTCTCCACGACGTGGTCGATGAAGCCGTACTCCAGCGCCTCAGGGGCCGTGAACCAGTTGTCGCGGTCGTTGTCCTTGATGATCGTGTCGAGCGGCTGCCCGGTCTGCTCGGCCGTCAGCTCGGCGAGCACCTTCTTCATGTGCATGATCAGTTGTGCATTGATGCGCACGTCGGTCGCGGTGCCGCCGATGCCGCCCGAGGGCTGGTGCATCATCACGCGGGCGTGGGGCGTGGCGTACCGCTTGCCCTTGGCGCCCGACGACAGCAGGAACTGACCCATGGAGGCCGCCATGCCCATCGCGACGGTGGCGACGTCCGGCTTCACCCACTGCATGGTGTCGTAGATCGCCATGCCGGCCGTGATGGAGCCGCCGGGCGAGTTGATGTACAGCCAGATGTCCTTGTCGGGGTCCTCGGCCGCGAGAAGCATCATCTGCGCACTGATCGCGTTCGCGTTCTCGTCGCGCACCTCCGACCCCAGCCAGATGATGCGCTCCTTGAGCAGCCGGTTGTAGATGGAGTCGTTGAGCCCGAAGCCAGCACCCTCCGTCCGCGCTACCGGCCCAGCATCCATCCGCAGCAGATCGTTCACGTCCATCTCCTCGGTTCTGACTCTCGTCTTTGGACCACGTCCTACGACGTCGTGTCGCTCGACCCTAACGTGCCTCTGCCCGCCAGAACTCCTGATTCGGCGGCCTTTTCGCCTACAGCGCATCGGTGCTGCCCACGGCGAAGTCTGGGGAACGCAGACGGCGGTCCGCGCCCTCGCGCGGAGGGTGCGGACCGCCGTCGGGCGTCATGCTCCGGCCCTCGCGGACCGGGTGTGCGTCAGGCCTTCGCGGGCTCCGACGTCTCGGGCGCCTCGACCTCGGCGTCGCCCGCCGCCTGGGCCTGGGCCACGGCGTCGTTGAGCGCCGCCTGGGCCTCGTCGTTCTCGTCCGAGCCGATGTACTCGCTCAGGTCCACGACGTTGCCGTCGGAGTCCTTGACCTCGATCTGGCGCAGCGCGACCGCGAGGGCCTTCGAGCGGGCGACCTCGCCGACCATGGCGGGGATCTGGCCGCCCTGCTCGAGCGTCTGGATGAACTCGCTCGGCTCCATGCCGTACTGCTGCGAGGCGCTCACCAGGTACTCGACGAGCTCGCCCTGGCTCACCTGCACCTTGAGCTTCTCGGCGAGGGTGTCGAGCAGGATCTGGTTCTTGATCGCCTTGGTGGCGTCCGCGGTGACCTCGGCGCGGTGCTCGTCGTCCTCCAGGCGGCTCTCGGACTCGAGGTGGCGGTGCACCTCGGCCTCGACAACACCGGTCGGCACGGGGACCTCGACGGTCTCGAGCAGCTTCTCCATGAGCGCGTCACGGGCGGTGACGGCCTGGTTGGAGGTCTTGATGCCGGCGACCTGCGTGGTGAGGTCGGCCTTGAGCTCGTCGATCGTGTCGAACTCGGAGGCGAGCTGGGCGAAGTCGTCGTCCACCTCGGGCAGGTCGCGCTGCTTGACCGAAGTGGCGGTGACGGTCACGTCCGCCTCCTTGCCCTCGTGGTCGCCGCCGGCCAGCGGCGCCTTGAAGGTGGTGGTCTCGCCGGCGGACAGGCCGGTCAGGGCCTCGTCGAGGCCCTCGAGCATGTTGCCGGAGCCGATCTGGTACGAGACGCCCGACACGGAGTCGACCTCCTCGTCGCCGATGACGGCCTTGAGGTCGATGACGATGTAGTCGCCCTCGACGGCCGGACGGTCCACGCCCACCAGGGTGCCGAAGCGCTCGCGCAGGGCGTCCATCCGCTCCGCGACGTCCTCGTCGGTGACGGTCGTGGAGTCGACGGTCAGGTCGACGTCGGCGAGCTCCGGGATCTCGATCTCGGGGCGCACCTCGACCTCGGCCGTGAACTTCAGCTGGCCCTCACCGGCCTTCGCCGGGACGTCGGTCACGTCGATCTCGGGCTGGGCGAGCGGACGCAGGTCGGTCTCGCCGAGCGCGTCACGGTAGAAGCCGGAGAGCCCGTCGTTCACGGCGTGCTCGATCACGGCGCCCCAGCCGACCCGCTGGTCGATGATCCGCGGGGGGACCTTGCCCTTGCGGAAGCCGGGGATGTTCACCTGCTCCGCGATGTGCTCGTAGGCGTGATCGATGCTCGGCTTGAGCTCGTCGTAGTCCACCTCGACGGTCAGCTTGACCTTGGTGGGCTCCAAGGTCTCGACGGCGCTCTTCACTTCGATGGTCTCCAGAATGTCGGGGGTGCGCGCACGCCGGAGTACTGCGTCCCGGGGTGGCGCGGGGATGCTCAACTCAGTTGCAGCTGCTCGCTGACAGCCGTGTGCGACAGACGCACGGGCAACCCGTCAATGGTACGCCCCACGACCACCGGCGCCGAATGCAAACGGGTGGCATGCCGCACAGCCTTCGGCGTCGCGCGACGATCGGCGTCGCGCGACCGTCAGCGCCCCATCCCGGCCGTGAGCCCCGCGACGATCTGCCGGGTCGCGACCAGGAACAGCACCACCAGCGGCAGCGTCGCGATGACCAGGCCCGCGAACAGGGTGGACCAGGAGGTCTGGTACTCCCCGAAGAAGGTGGTCAGGCCCACCGGCAGCGTGTACTGGGTGCGGTCGCGCACGAGGATGAGCGGGTAGAAGAAGTCGTTCCAGATCGGCACGAAGCGGAAGACCACCACGGTGGCCACCGCGGGCCGCACGAGCGGCAGCAGCACGGACCAGAACGTGCGCAGCGGGCCTGCGCCGTCGATCCGGGCGGCGTCCTCCAGCTCTTCCGGCAGCTGACGCAGGAACGTGGCCAGCACGAACACCGAGAACGGGATCGAGACCGCCGCGTAGACCAGGATCAGGCCGGTCCGGGTCGAGGCGAGCCCGATCGTGTCGAGCAGGTAGAAGATCGGCACGATCATGAGGAACACGGGCATCATCAGGCCGGACACGAAGACCTGCTCGATCAGGCCCATCAGCCGCGAGCGCGACCGCGCCAGCGCGTACGCCGCCAGCAGCGAGACCGCCGTCGACAGGACGACCGACGCCGTGGTGACCAGCACCGAGTTGAGGAAGTAGGTGGAGAACGACGCCTCGACCCAGGCCTCGCGGTACGCGTCCAGCGACGGGCTGACCGGCACCCCGAGCGGCTCGGCCACCAGCTCCTGGTCGGTCCGGAACGAGTTCCAGACCATGATCAGCAGGGGCACCAGCGCGACGACGGCGTAGCCCCACAGCACGACGTTCACGGTTGCCCGGCCGACCACGGCGCGGGCGGCGCCGGAGCGCTTCACGTGAGCCTCCGTTCGACGCCGCGGAACCACCGCGTGAACAGCACCGACACCCCGACGATCACGACGAACAGCACGATCGCGATCGCCGACGAGATGCCTATCGCGTTGGAGGCACCCGAGTGGAACGCGGTGCGGTAGAAGAGGAGCGACATGACGTCGGTGGCGCCGGCCGGGCTGCCGTTGGACCCGCCCAGGGCGTACGGGATCGGGAACGCCTCCATGGAGAAGATGAACGTCAGCACGCTCACCGTGCCGATCACCGGCGTCAGCATGGGCAGGGTGACGTACCAGAACCGCTGGCGGGAGCTCGCGCCGTCGAGCATCGCGGCCTCCTCCATCGCGGGGTCGAGCGATCCGAGCGCGGCGCCGTAGATCAGGAGCGGGAACCCGACCCACTGCCAAGCGGTCACCAGGACCACCACCCACAGGGCGGTGTCTGGGTCACCCAGCCAGGGCTGGGCCACGGAGTCCAGGCCGACGGCGCGCAGCGCCGCGTTCACCGGGCCGAACAGCGGCGAGAGCAGCAGCGACCAGAGGTAGCCGACGACCAGCGGTGAGACCAGGTACGGCATCGTGTACAGCACCTGGAACAGGCGGCGCAGCCGGCCCCGCTTGTGCAGCGCGTAGGCCAGCAGGAGGCCCACCGAGTTCTGCACGACCATCGCCCCGGCGAACAGGAGCGCGTTGTGCCCGAACGCGCGCGGCAGCTGGCTGCGGTAGGGCTCGGTGGAGAACAGGGCGACGAAGTTGTCCAGCCCCACGAACGCCTCCTGGGCGGTGCCGCGCCAGGAGAACAGCGAGTAGGTCAGCGCGGTCGCCATCGGGTACAGCACGAAGACGGCGAACAGCGCCGCGGCAGGCAGCAGGAAGAGCAGTGCGACGGACGTGGGCAGCGCCGCTGTGCGACGGCGGCTCACTCGCCCGGCGTCCACCAGGCCGACAGGCCGTCCTGGATGACCTGCGCGGCACCCTCGGCGTCGGTGTCGCCGAGGAACAGCTTCTGGCCCGCCTCGCCCATCAGGTCCGTGCCGACGGGGTCGCCGTAGCGGTAGTCCACGAGCAGCAGGTACGGCGCCGGGTTCTCCTGGTACAGGTCCCACATCTCCTGCTGGAGCGGGTCGGAGAACTCGACCCCGGGGATCGGCGAGAACTGCTTGAGCTCGTCGGCGACGAGCTGCCCGAACTCCGGCGTGGCCAGCCAGTTCAGCAGCGTCTCGGCCTCCTCGGCGTGCTCGGTCGTGGCCGACAGGCCCCAGTTTCCGTCCGCGTACCCGGCGGTGACCGGGTGGTCGAGGGCCGATCCGGGCGGCGGGGGCACCTGGAACACGCCGAGGTCAAGGTCGGGGTTGGCCTCCTGGAAGAACGCCTGCTCGTACGAGCCGCCGGCGAACATCGCGGCCTGCTCGGAGGTGAACAGGACCTGCGCGTCCGTGTACGGCACGCCGGTGACGTCGTCGGGCATGTACTTCTGCAGGTCCTTGAGCGTCTGGATCGAGTCGACGTAGGCCGGGTCGGTGAAGTCCGTGTCGCCGTCGCGCAGGGCCTGCTGGAAGTCGGCGCCGCCGTACTGGGCGGAGGTCAGGGCGTCGTGCACCGTTGGCACGAACCACCCGTCGCGCGCGCCGACCGCGAGCGGCGTCATGCCGTGCTCCAGGAGCGTGTCGTTGAGCGCGATGAAGTCGTCCCAGGTCTCGGGCTCCTCCAGGCCGTGCTCCTCGAAGATCGCGGTGTTGTAGTAGACCTGGATCGTCTGGGTGGCGAGCGGCACGCCGTAGACCGCGCCGTCCTCCCGGCCGCGCGAGCCGTCGAGGATGGCCTCGTCGAAGTCGGCCAGCGCCGGGACGAGGTCCTCCAGCGGCTCCAGGTTGCCGCCCTCGACGAGCGGCTGGAGCAGGCCGTAGGACCGCACCTGCGCGATGTCAGGCCCGTCCGAGCCGGTCAGGCCGGTACGCAGGATCTGGTCGTACTCGGTGTTGAGGTGGGCTTGGAAGTTCACCGTGATGCACGGGTTGGCTTCCTCGAAGACGTCGAAGATCTTCTCGTACGTCTTGACGTCCTCGGTGCGCCAGGACCACACGTCGAGGGCCACGGCGTCGCCGTCGCACCCCTCCCCCGTGACCCCACCGGGTTCCGGGCTGCCCGACGACGGCGCGCACGCGCCGAGCGTCAGCGCCACGAGGGCGGTGGTGACTGCGGCGACGGTCGTTCTGCGGTTCATGCGCCGGACGCTTCCGGTCCGGGGGCGAAGTGTCAAGCATTTGCGGCTTGGCGAAATGTCGTGTCTCAGTTCCCCCGTCCGTGCCAGAATTTCCCCCGCCACTGGCTCGTTCGCCCATCTCTTCCCCTGAACTGACGTTGTCGTCAAACCCTGGAGACTCGTATGGCTCACCGTGGTCCGGCCCCGGCGTGGCGCGCCCGTGCGTGACCTAGAAGGCGTCCGGCGTCCGGATCTGGTCCCGGATCCAGAGCCCGGCCTCCTTGAGGTTCTCGGTCCCGAAGGAACCGCTGTCGCAGCTTCCCTCCGTGAAGACCGCGCCGGACCGGTGGTCGTCGGAGTAGTTCCAGTTCACCCAGCTGATCTTCTTCGACGCCGCGAGGTCGAGGTACCGCTGAGACATGTTGAAGTCGTTGGCCCCCTCACCCGCGTAGTTCTGGGTACCGAACTCCGTGATGAACATGGGGATCTGGTCCGCGGCGCGGGAGAGCGCGTCGAGGTACTCCTGCCCGTGTGACGCGGCATAGAAGTGGAACGTGTACATCACGTTCGAGGCGCCCACCTGGTTGTTCACCACCTCGGACTCGTCCGAGCCGTCGGAGATGCCCAGCGAGGACCACGCCGGAGTGCCCAGCAGGACGACGGCGTCCGGGTCCTTGGCGCGGATCACCGGGATGATCTGCTCGTGGTAGCTCTTGATGGCCTGCCACGACACCCCGTTGGGCTCGTTCGCGACCTCGTAGATGATGTTGTTCTTGCCGTTGTTCCGCTCGGCGATGGCGGTGAAGAACGTCTTGGCGCGCTCCAGGTTGAAGTTGGGGTCGCCCGGATCGAGCATGTGCCAGTCGACGATCGCGTACAGACCACGCGCCGTGAGCTTGTCGATGTAGCCGTTCACCAGGGCGGTGAACCGCTCCGGATCGGTCTCGTAGCCGTCTTCCTGCACGTAGGTGGAGATCCGCATGACGTCCGCACCCCAGTCGTTCGCGAGGGTGTCGAGCGACGCGTCGGTCACGCACTGGGAATACCACTGAGTGCCGTGCGTGCTCATGCCGCGCAGCTGAATCTGCGCGCCCTGCTCGTTGCACAGGCCGACGCCGCACACGCTGAGCTGACCGTTTGCCGCGACGGGGGTGGCGGCCTCCAGCTCGGGTTCGGACGCCGGCGGCAAGTCGGTAGCGACGGCCAGGGGCGGTAGCAACGGAACAAGAGCCGTTCCTAGCGCCAGCATCGCGGCTGTGGCAACTGCGACGATGATCGGGGCGCGGCCGGAGACCATGATGGAACCACCTCAGTTCGTCAATGGAGCCGTAACAGGTCGCGGCTACGCTGCCCCGCCTGCTGGTCCCGGAGACGCTAGCAAGATGCACGGTCGGGTGAAATGGGGGATTCCCACACCATGAGGTGACGGAGACCGACGGAGCGACCCGATGCCGCCATGGGTCCTCGTGCCCTCAGCGGCCGCCGGCCACGTTCCGTGCGATCCGGCGGGCGTCCGCCGCCATCTCCAGAAACATGCCGCTGATCGGGTTGGTGAAGCCCGTGAAGTACAGGCCCGGCGCTGCCGGTCGGCCGCTCGTCGCGATCGGCTTACCTTGGGCGCCGAGCACGCCCAGGTGGCCGACCACCGGTTCCAGCGCGCGGCGGTAGCCGGTCGCGGCGAGCACGACGTCAGGGGTGAGACGGGCGCCGTCGGCCAGGACCACCTCACCGCCGTCGAACCGGTCGATCGGCCCGACCACCTGGACGGTGCCGGCCTGGACGGCGGCCACCAGGCCGACGTCCTGCACCGGGATGGCGCCCTGGGCGACGCGGGTGGCCAGGCCCACCTCGGGGATCGGCAGCCCGAGGTGCGACAGGTCCGGGAAGCTGGCCTTGCGGACGGGGACGCACAGGGCGTCGACCAGGGCGGTCGGGAGGTGGCGCACCAGCAGGCCCGTGTACTGCGCGGCCCACGGCCCCTGGTTGCGCGGCACGATATGCGGCGCCGTCCGGACCGCGAGGTGGACGCTCGCCGCGCCGCCCTCGGCGAGGTCCTGCGCGATCTCGGCGCCCGTGTTGCCCACGCCCACGACCAGCACGTCCTGGCCCGCGTACGGGGCCGGGTTGCGGTACCGGCTCGCGTGCACGACCTGCCCCGTGAACCCGTCCCGGCCGGGCCAGTCCGGAAGGTGGGGGGTGTGGTTGTAGCCGGTGGCGACGACGACGGCGTCGGCCGTGCGCTCGCCCTCGTCGGTCGTGACCGTCCAGGTGCGGCCCTCGTAATTCTCGCGGTGCTCGCGGCTCTCGCGGTCGAGGCGCGTGACCTCCACGCCGTGCTCGATCCGCAGGTCGTGGTGGGCGGCGTACGCCTCGAGGTAGCGGACGACGTCGTCCCGGGCGACCCAGCGGCCGACCTCGCGCGGGATCGCGAGGCCGGGAAGCTTCGAGAGGCCGCGGGTGGTGTGCAGGTGCAGGCGGTCGTAGTGGTTCCGCCAGGCGTTGCCGACGTGCTCCGACTTCTCGAGGACCGTGGCGTCCACGCCCCAGGACTTGAGGGCGGCTGCTGCGGCCAGGCCGGCGGGTCCGGCGCCGATGACGTACACGGTGGAAGCCATGAGGTGGAGCGTAATCGTCCTGGTGGGCCGGTAGAGTATTCCTTGAAAACCCCGGAACGATCACTGGCCTGGCCACATCGCCGGGGTTACGTCTTTCCCGGGTCGGGTCGTGAAATCCGTTGGCGCTGCTCATGAAGGCGTGCGCAGCACCTCCCAGATCGCGGATGTCCAGCTCGTACAGCGGGTGGCGGAACCCGACGGCACCTGACTCACCCGGTCAACTCCCTGACCGCGGTCCGCAGCACCCCCACGTCCGGAGACAGGGTCCGGGCCTTGGCGAGAGCAGTCTGCGCGTCCGGCCAGACGTCGAACCGGCCCCAGCGCAGCGGCCAGGCGAAGCGCCGGTCGACGATCCAGGCCAGGTGCGCCTCGACGTCGGCGCGGCGTTCGGGCGGGGCGATCGCCATGTCCGGCTCGACGGGCAGGCACCAGGTCTCCCGGTCGAGCGCGACGATGCTGCCGTCGAAATGGTCGTAGACGAAGTCTCCGTGGATCGGCAGCTCGGCGTCCGCCTCCCGCCGAAATTCGTAGTCCCCCAAGGTCTTGCCGGTGTCGGCCCGCCAGAACCGCAGGGTTTCCTTTCCCGTCGCGACCACCACGTCACCGGCACCCCACAGCACACCCTGGGTTCCGGTCGGGGCGGCCAGCGAGCGCAGCCGCTGGGGCTCGCCGTCGCCAAGCGACCAGATCTCGATATCCCCCGACTCCGTCAGCACGGCACCCCGGTCGCCGGACGGCGCCCAGGCCCAGGTCGCGAAGTCCGAGACACTGGGAGTCTTCGCAGGAGTGACCGCGACCCGGTAGGTGAGCTGCCCGTCGTCGAAGATCTCGACACCGGGGTCGGCTGCCCTCGTGCACCGCACGGCCGCGAACCGGGCGGCCGAACCGCGCAGGCCCGAGCGGAGGGACATGTCGAAGCGTGACCCGACGGCGGGCACGGGCTCGCTGATCAGCCGGCCGTCGGTCGCGTCGCGGAACTGCAGCAGGCCGTCGTCGAGGTGCGCCACGTAGCGCTGGTCGGGGCTCCACGCGGCCAGCCAGTCGATCCGGGCGATCCAGAGCGGGTCACCCGTGGCGACGTCGACGACGGCTACCTCGGACCGGTTGGTGAGGCACAGCCGGGTTCCGTCGGCGGACCAGGTGGGCGACCGGTCGATCTCGAGCTCCTCCCCGACAGCCTCCTGGATCTCCGGCGGCAGGGGCCCCTTGGCCAGCACCCATTCGGGCTCCGGCTCGGCCTCGTCGTGGCGCCAGTAGAGGACGCCGCTGTCCAGCGGAGGGATGCACCCCTGGACGCCGGGACCGCCCGCGCCCGATGCGACGTAGGCGCTGCGGCCGTCGGGGTGCAGCGCCCATGGCGGCGGGCTGTCGGCGCCGTCGGTCACCTGGGCCTCGGCCCGTGGTTCCGACTCCTCGAACGCGTGCCGCTCCGAGGACCAGCCGAACGGGTCCCACACCCCTACCGCGTTGGTCCGGAAGGCCATACCCAGGTGCAGGCCGTCGGCCGACCACTGCACCGCCCGTGCGGTGCCCCACATGCCAACACCACCGTCGACCCACGGCAAGGCGTTGACGCAGCGCCCGGTCGCGACTTCCCAGATCTGCACGATGCCACGCCGGCCCGCACCCCACTCGGCCGTGGCCAGGTGGCTGCCGGAAGGGCTCAGCCCGACCGCGGTGATCTCCGAGACGTGCACGGCGGGATGGCTCAGCGTCGTGCCGCGAGCGCGGACGCCGTCCGTGGCGAGCCGGTGCGCCGGGGTGACGCCGTAGTCCTGTTCGAGCGTGGTCAACCGATCCCGCAGCACCGGCAGGTCCCGTTCGGGGACGAAGGAGCTCCAGTCCGCCTCGGTCAGCAGGGACTCCAGCGTGGCGGGGTCGGCCGCGGCGAGCACGGCGGGATCGATGAAGGTCGGGTTCATAGCGGCGAGGCTACTGGCGAGCACTGACACCCTTCGTACGGGTGCCGCACGCGGTCGCCACAGGCCACGCGTGGCCTGTGGATAACGTCGGGGGCCACATGGCCCGATGACATAGTGTCGGCCCGTCCCCTCCGGACCATCCCGATCCGGTTCCTGCACCCGAGGTGGGCCCATGACAGTTCCCCTGACCCTGCGCATGCCTTCGCGCGACGCCGACCAGCCGCCGGCCCCGGACAGTCCGGTTCTGGGCGCTGCCCTGGACCGGCTGGAGGAGGGCGGCGGCAGCACGCCCGACCGGGCGGATGCCGAGGTGCTGCTGCACGCCCGCGGCGGCGACTTGGACCGGCTCCTCGCGATCGCCGGCACGATGCGGGACGCCGGCCTCGCGGAGGCGGGCCGGCCCGGCGTCATCACCTACTCCCGCAAGGTGTTCGTCCCGCTGACGCACCTGTGCCAGGACCGGTGCCACTACTGCATCTTCGTCCAGTCGCCGGGCAAGCTCGCCAAGGCCGGCATCTCGCCGTACATGGAGGCCGACGCCGTCCTGGAGGTCGCCGCGCAGGGCGCGGCACTGGGCTGCAAGGAGGCCCTGCTCACCCTCGGCGACCGGCCGGAGAACCGCTGGCCGGTCGCCCGGCAGTGGCTCGACGACCACGGCTACGGCTCGACGCTCGACTACGTGGGCCACATGGCCCGCCTGATCCTCGACGAGACCGGGCTGCTCCCCCACCTGAACCCGGGCGTGATGTCGTGGGCGGAGCTACAGCGGCTCAAGCCGGTCGGCCCGTCGATGGGCATGATGCTGGAGACCACGTCGTCGCGGCTGTGGACCGAGAAGGGCCAGGCGCACTTCGGCTCCCCCGACAAGGACCCGGCCCTGCGGCTGCGCGTGATCGACGACGCCGGCCGCTCCCGCATCCCGTTCACCACCGGCGTGCTGCTCGGGATCGGCGAGAACTACGCCGAGCGCGTGGACTCGCTGCTGGCCCTGCGCGACGCGCACGCCAGGCACGGCCACGTGCAGGAGGTGATCGTGCAGAACTTCCGCGCGAAGTCCGCCACGGCCATGATGGGCGCCGACGACCTGGAGACCCAGGAGTACGCGGCCGCCGTCGCGGTGGCGCGGGTGCTGCTCGGCCCGGGGATGCGCGTGCAGGCCCCGCCAAACCTGACCGACGCCGCCGAGCTCCAGCTCCTGGTCCGTGCCGGCATCGACGACTGGGGCGGCGTCAGCCCGCTGACCCCGGACCACGTCAACCCCGAGCGGCCCTGGCCGCACATCGAGGACCTGGCCCGGCTTACCGCGGAGGGCGGGTACACGCTGCGCGAGCGCCTCACCGCGCACCCGCACTACCTGCGCGAGGCACGCGCCGGAGCGGAGTGGCTCGACGACCGGCTCCGCGATCGGGTCCTCGGCCTCGCGGACGACTACGGCCTGGCCCGCCACGACGCGCTGCTGGGCGAGTTTCCCGCCTCGGGTCCGAGCTCCGTCTCCGCCGTCGGCTCGGTCCCGGGCCGGGCCTCAGGCCCCGGGCCGACGGCGGCGGACGTACGCCCAGGTCCGGAGCCGACGGCGGACGTGGTCGCCCAGGAGCACCACTACCAGGCCGGCCCGGTGCGCCCGGGCCGCACGACGTCGTCGGGCCGGCTGGCGGGGCTGCTCGCCGATGCCGAGGCCGACCCGGCGGGCCTGGACGACGCCGCCTGGGTCGAGCTGCTGGGCGCCCACGGCACCGACCTCGAAGAGCTCGCGGCGCTTGCGAACCAGGTCCGCCGCGAGCGGACCGGCGACGCGGTGACGTACGCGGTGAACCGGAACATCGACGCGTCGCTGGGCCTGCGGTCCGAGCAGGTCACCGAGCTGGCGGCAGAGGCCGTGGCGCTGGGCGCCACCGAGGTCTGCGCGCAGGGTGCGCCGCCTGTCGCGTCGGGTGCGGACGGCTACCTCGACCTGGCCCGCGCGGTGAAGCAGGGCGGGCCGGGCCTCCACCTGCACGCGTTCCGACCGGCCGAGCTGGCCGACGGAGCCGCGCGCGCGGGCCTGCCCCTCGCGGACTGGCTGGCGAGGCTGCGCGAAGCCGGCGTCGATACGGTGCCGGGCACGGGCGCGCGGATCCTGGACGACCGGATCCGGGCCCTGCTCACCAACGGCACCGATATCCCCGCCGAGCGCTGGGTCGAGCTCGTCACCGCAGCCCACACCGCGGGCCTGCGGTCCACCGCGACGATTGTGTACGGCCACGTCGAGTCGTCGCGCGACCAGGTGCGGCACCTGCGGGCGCTGGCCGCTGTGCAGGACGCGACCGGCGGGTTCACGGAGCTGATCCCGATGCCGTGGCTGCCGTCGGAGTCGCCGGTGCCGGTGCCCGGCGCGCGCGTCGCGACCCTGCGCGAGAGTCGCGCCCTGCACGCGGTGGCGCGGCTGATGCTCGCCGGGCGGATCGACCACGTGCAGGCCGCGTGGACCAAGCTCGGGATGCGCGGGGCGCAGCTTGTGCTCGCGGGCGGCGCCGACGACCTCGGCGGCGTGCTGCTGGACGGCGTCCTGGACCCGAACGCCGGGCCCGAACAGGGACGGGAGCTGTCCGTGGCGGACGTGTCGCGGCTCGCCGCCGAGCTGGGCCGGCCGGTGCGCCAGCGCACGACGACATACGAGCAGGTGGGGTGACGGCCGCGCACCCCGGCGCTCCGGCACAGCCGCGCACCCCGGCACGAGCACAGACCCCGGCAAGGCCGCAGACCTCGACGAGGACCCGGACATGAACCCGGACGTGGACGTAGCGGTGGTGGGCGCGGGCCTCGCCGGGGTGGGGCTCGGTGCCCGGTTGCGGCGCGCCGGGCGCACCGGCTTCACGATCCTGGAGCGCGCCGACGACGTCGGCGGCACCTGGCGCGACAACGTGTACCCGGGCGTGGCGTGCGACATCCCGAGCGCCCTGTACTCGTACTCGTTCCTGCCGCAGCCCTCCTGGTCGCGGGTGTTCGCGCCGGGCGCCGAGATCCACCGGTATGTCCGAGACATCGCGCGGGCCGAGGGGCTGGCCCGGCACCTGCGCCTCGGCACCGAGCTCACGGGCGCGCGATGGAACGGGAACGATAACGCGTGGCACCTGACGACATCCCGCGGGCCGCTGACCTCACGAGTGCTCGTTACCGCCGTCGGCCGGCTCAGCGAGCCCCGCGTGCCCGAGATACCAGGGCTCGGCACGTTCCCGGGCCGCGTGTTCCACTCCGCGCGATGGGACCAGGACCTGCCCGCCGGGCTGCGGGTCGGCGTGGTCGGGACCGGCGCGAGCGCCGTCCAGCTGGTGCCGGAGGTGGCCAGGCGGGCGGCGTCCGTCGTCGTGCTGCAGCGCACCCCACCGTGGGTGCTGCCGCGGGGCGACCGGGCGTACGGGCCCGGCGAGGCCCAGCCCGACCGCGCCGCGCTCGCGGAGGAGGCGGACCGGCTGTTCGACGCGCGGGTGGCCGGCACGGCGGCGGAGGCCGCACTGCGAGCGCGCGCGGAGACACACCTGCGCGCCCAGGTGCCGGACCCGGCGCTGCGGGCGCTGCTCACCCCGGACTACGCGGTGGGCTGCAAGCGCGCGCTGTTCAGCGACGACTGGTACCCGACGCTGCAGCAGCCGCACGTCACCCTCGAACCGAGCGCGCCGGTCGCTGTCGAGGGGTCGGTGCTGGTCGCGGCGTCGGGCGCCCGGTACGAGGTGGACGTGCTGGTGCTGGCCACGGGGTTCGAGACCACCCGCCCGCCGTTCGCCCACCTCGTGTCGGGCCGCGGCGGGCAGACCCTCGCCGAGCACTGGTCCGACGGCATGACCAGCCACGCCTCCACGGTGGTGCACGGCTTCCCGAACCTCTTCGTGCTGGACGGCCCCAACGCAGGGCTCGGCCACCACTCGGCCCTGGAGGTGATCGAGGCGCAGGTCGGCTACGTGCTCGGCGCACTCGACCACCTCGACGCGACCGGCGGGCCGCTGGAGGTGTCCGCGGAGGCCGAGGCCGCATACACGCGGGAGGTGGACCGCCGCGCCGCCGGGACCGTCTGGCTGCGTGGCGGGTGTCGGAGCTGGTACGTGGACGAGCGCTCGGGCCGCCTCACGCTCCTGTGGCCCGGCCGGGCGGCGGAGTACCGCGAGCGCTTCGCCATATTCGACCCCACCCCGTTCACCCCGGACGGCTCCCCCGTGTGCGCCCCGAGCAGATGACATGCGTCTGCTGCTAGACCAGCGCCCATCGTGGCAGCAGGCGCATGGTCATCTCGGGACGACGGCGTCAGCCCGGGGCCAGGCCGTTCTGGTAGGCCCAGACCACCGTCTGCAGGCGGTCGCGCGTGCCCACCTTGGCCATCGCGCGGCCGAGGTGGGACTTCACCGTGCTCGTCTCGACGACGAGCTCCTGCGCGATCTCGGCGTTCGACAGCCCGCGGGCCAGCTGCCGCACGATCTCGGCCTCGCGGGCCGTGAGCTGGGCCGCGGCGTCCGACGCCGGCTGGGGCGGGGCCTTGCGGCGGGCGAACTCGGTGATCACCCGGTGGGTCACCGCCTGGTCGATTGCGTGTTCGTAGGACAGGAACATCGTCGCGCTCCTCGCGCTCGGCAGGTGTTCGGGCTGGTCCGGAGGCCTTCTTCCGGACGACCCAAGCCTGTCGAGATGCCCGCTCCGCCACATCGCCCGCGAGCATGCACTCGATCTACGACCTTTGGTGGAGACGGGTTGCCCGGATGGCTAGGCTCACGCCGTGATCACGTCGGAGATGGTGTCGATACTGTCAGTCGGGCTCCCAGCGATCGGCGCCATCTTGTCGGCGATCATCTCGTTCGTCGGTGTGCTCCCCGGCGCCGAGCGCCGGCTGCACCGCCTCGTCAGCATCCACAACGAGATGCCGGCGGGCGAGGGCAAGGCAGCGCTGGAGGACGCGGTGAACGAGCTGGCCGTCCGGACCGCGCGCCGAGTGGTCTCGACCCGCGCCGAGCGGCAGGAGCGTCGACAGCTGGACGGGGGCAAGGTGGGCTTCGCCATCTTCTTCGTCCTGGTAGGCGGAGGCCTGGCCTGGGGTATCTGGTTCCTCGGTTCGCTGGTGCACGCCTTGCCGGTCCTGCAGTGGACGCTCTGGGTCATCGCCATCCTCGTGACCCTCTTCACCACGTTCTTCGTGACGGTCGGCGGGCTGACCGACCTGTACAAGGACGAGGAGAAGGACAGGGCGAACAAGGCCAAGAGAGAGGCCAACAAGGCCAAGCGGGAGGCGGCCAAGAAGGCCAGGGACGAGGCCAAGAGCGGCGCCCAGGACGAACCGGTGTGATCACGCAGACCGTAGACACCACCGACTACCACACGGCGGGCGAGCCCTTCCGGATCGTGGCGGACGTGCCCGTGCCGCTGCCGGGCGACTCGGTGGCCGACCGCCGGGCCCGCGCCCTGACGAGCACGGCGGCCCAGGAGCTGCGTAAGACGCTGTGCTCCGAGCCGCGGGGCCACGCGGACATGTACGGCGGGTTCATCGTGCCGCCGGACGACGCCGGCGCCCACCTCGGCGTGCTGTTCTGGCACAAGGACGGGTTCTCGACGGCGTGCGGGCACGGCACGATCGCCCTGGGCGCCTGGGCCGTGGACACCGGCCTGGTGGCGGCGCCCGACGACGGCGTCGTCGACGTGGTCGTGGACGTCCCCTCGGGCCGGGTCACCGCGCGGGTGCACCGGGCCGGCGGGCGCACGGTCGCCGTCGACTTCGTGAACGTTCCCAGCTACGTGCTGGCCCGCGACCTGTCGGTGCGGACGTCGCGGGGCGTGGCCCCGGTGACCCTGGCCTACGGGGGCGCGATCTACGCGAGCGTGGACGTGACGACCCTAGGTCTGTCGGTGGACCCGGCGAGCTACGGGGACCTCATCGCGGTGGGCCGCGAGATCAAGCGCGCGGTGGACGCCGACGGGCTGGCCGTCCATCCCACGGACCCACGCCTCAGCGGCGTGTACGGCACGATCCTGCACGAGGAGCTCGGCGATTCCGGCACCGGCGACGGCGACGGTCCCGGCAACAGCCGCACGGTGCACCAGCGCAACGTCACTGTCTTCGCCGACGGCCAGGTCGACCGCTCCCCCTGCGGCTCCGGCACGGCCGCCCGGCTGGCCGTCCTGGCCGACGACGGCCGGGTCGCCGTCGGCGGCGCGACCCTGCGCCACGAGTCGATAGTCGGCTCGGAGTTCACCGGCACCGTCGTCGGCACGACCCGGGTCGGCGACCTCCCCGCGGTGATAACCCAGGTCACCGGCATGGCGTACCGCACGGGCGAGCACCGCTTCGTGGTGGACGACGCCGACCCCCTCGTGCCCGGGTTCGTGCTCCGATGAGCGCTCCCCTCGTCCTGGACGCCGCGGCGGTCGCCGCCGCATGCCCGCCGGCCGACGCCGTCGCCGCCCTCCGGTCCGCACTGAACCGCGGGCTGGACCCGGCCGCCGACCTGCCCCGCCAGGCCGTCCCGCTGGACGCCGGCCAGCTCCTGCTCATGCCGTCGGACGGCGGCGGCGACCTGGCGCACGTCGGGATCAAGCTGGCCACGGTCGCCCCCGCCAACCCGGACCGGGGCCTCCCCCGCATCCAGGGCTCGTACCTGCTGCTCGACGCCGCCACGCTGGGCGTCGTCGCCGTGCTCGACGGCATCGCGCTGACCACGCTGCGCACACCGGCCGTATCGGTCGCGGCGGTCCTGGACCGACTCCTCGCGAAGCCGGAACCAAAGCCGGGTCCGCTGCGCGTGGCCGTGTTCGGCTCCGGACCGCAGGCGCACGGGCACGTCGCCACCCTCGCCGACGTCCTGAAAGGGCGCCGGGAGCTCGCCTCGGTGACCCAGCTGGTCCGGAACCCGGAGCGGGCCGTGCCGATCGACGGCGCGCAGATCGTCCGGCTCGGCGACCCGGCCGCAGACGCCGCGCTCCGCGCCGCCGACGTCGTCGTGTGCGCGACGTCGGCGCGCGAGCCGCTGTTCGACGCCGCCCTGATCGCCGACACCGCGATCGTGATCGCGGTGGGCTCGCACGAACCGGACGCCCGGGAGCTACCGGCCGAGCTGCTCGCCCGTGCCACCGTCGTCGTCGAGGATCCGGGCGCCGCCCTGCGCGAGGCGGGCGACGTCGTGCTGGCCATCGCAGACGGCGCGCTGCGCACCGAGGACCTGGTCCCGATGCGCGAAGTCGTGACCGGCACCGTGCGCCCCGACCCCGCGCGGCCACTCGTCTTCAAGAGCACCGGCATGTCCTGGGAGGACCTGGTGGTGGCCGAGGCGGTGCTGGCGGGCGCGCGCACCTAGTCCGTTTCGAGAACGACCTTAGGTACCGATCCGGGCTCGGATCGGTACCCAAGGTCGTTCTCGAAACGGACCTCCGCGAGGCTTCAGCCCAGCGGCACCCACTCCGTGGACGTCGTGAACTCGTCGAGCAGGTCCGGCAGAGGCGTCACGCCCAGGCCGGGGCCGGTGGGCACAGCGATGTGGCCGTCGTCGAGCACGAACGGCTCGGTGATGTCGGTGCGGTAGAACCGGCCGGACCCCGAGATGTCGCCCGGCAGCGTGAACCCCGGCAGGGCCGCGAGCGCCGCGTTGGCCGCCCGCCCGAGCCCGGTCTCCAGCATGCCGCCGCACCAGACGGCGACGCCGTGCGCGACCGCGAGGTCGTGGATGCGCCGGGCCTCCAGGTATCCGCCCACGCGGCCGGGCTTGATGTTGATGATCGAGCAGGCACCGAGCGTGATCGCGGCGGCGGCGGTCTGGGCGGAGACGATGGACTCGTCCAGGCACACCGGCGTCTGGATGCGGCGGGCGAGCTCGGCGTGGCCCAGCACGTCCTCCTCCTCGAGCGGCTGCTCGATGAGCAGCAGGTCGAACGGGTCCAGGCGCGCCAGGTGCCGAGCGTCACCCAGGGTGTAGGCGGTGTTGGCGTCGACCTGCAGCAGCACGTCGTCGCCGAACCGCTCCCGGACGGCCCGCACGGGCTCGACGTCCCAGCCGGGCTCGATCTTCAGCTTGATCCGCACGTACCCCTCGGCGAGGTAGCCGTCGACGGCGTCGAGCAGCGCGGGGATCGAGTCGTGAATGCCCACGGAAACACCGCTCGGCACCCGGTCGACGACGGCGCCCAGCTCGTCGGCGAACGACCGGCCCAGGGTGCGCAGCTCGGCGTCGAGCACCGCCATCTCCAGGGCCGCCTTCGACATGCGGTGACCCTTGATGGGCGCGAGCGCGCGAGCGACGCGGGACGCGGCGATGCCGCCCGCACCGCCGGGCCGACGCGCGGACTCCTGGTACCGCGCGAGGGTGGGCAGCAGGAACCGCCGCAGCACGTCGGCGGCGGCGTCCGCGTACTCCGAGGAGTACAGCGGCTCGGCCATGGCCACGCACTCGCCCCAGCCCTCGGCGCCGTCGGACACGGCGCGCAGCAGGAGGACGTCGCGCTCGTGCTCCGTGCCGAACGACGTCCGGAACGGCGCCACGAGCGGCATCGTGATCCTGCGCAGCTCGACTCCCTGCAGCTTCACGGGCGGTCTCCTTTGATCGGGGCGTGGATGAGGTAGCCGCGCTCGCGGTCGTAGCCGACGACGGCACCGGCCGCGAGGTGCGGTCCCAGGCTCTCGCGCATGCGCAGCCGCCACTCGTGGGCGGCGGCGGGGTCGGTGGCGCGCAGCCCTTCGATGTCGGGCGGCACGGGCACGACGGCGTCCGGCACGACGGCATCCGCTGCGCCGGCCCGGCCGGAACCGCCGGCTCGGCCGGAACCGCCGGCTCGATCGGGGGCGCAGGCGGCGGCGACCTCCGGCGCCCGCAGGTCCCAGCGGACCAGGACCCGGTCGCTGTCCTCGCCCCCGTTGATGGCGTCGGACACCCGCCCGTAGAAGTTCGGCAGGTACTCGGTGGGCCGGGCCGCGAGCTTGGTGATGTTGAAGTGCGCGTTGCGCGCTATCAGCGGGTCGTAGGTCCAGGCGATCTCGTCCAGGCCCAGTACGAGCGCCCAGGCGCGCTGGTGCACCTTGAGCGCGAAGCCGACCCCGCGCCCGCCGGTCCCTGGCGTCACGGCCGCGATGTGGCTGTGCAGCGAGCGCTGCTGCGGCGCCGCGTGGAACGCCACGCACGCGCCCACCA
Organism: uncultured Actinomycetota bacterium; assembly: GCA_963850545.1. Lineage (GTDB taxonomy): Bacteria > Actinomycetota > Actinomycetes > Actinomycetales > Cellulomonadaceae > Promicromonospora. Next base: position 2,277,301 of record CAWKLP010000001.1, read on the forward strand.
GAGTGCCGTCGCGGAACGCGCCGCCCACGTAGCTCCCTGTCTTGCTGAACGCGCGCAACAGCTCGGTAGTGACCTCCGGCTTGCCCCAGACCTCCGTGAACAGGTCGCCGACGGCGTCGAGCTCGCCCACCTCCGACACCTCCCGGACCGTCACTCCGGCCGCGCGGGCAGCGGCGTCGGCGTCACGCCAGGTCGAGGCCATGTCAAGGGATGCCATGACGTCACGGTCCAGGGCGGTAGACCTCGCACGTACCTATCCTAGAGCACGCGACCTCGGCGACGCAGGGCCGCCCAGCACGGCCACAGCCGCCGCTGTGGCCCAGGTCACAGCCCCTCCAGTCACACGGACGGGGTCCGGCGAGTCATGTCTTCGTTCGGTGCGGCACACAGCACCACCCCTGTGGAAGGAACGTCATGTCTTCAACACTGGAAACCCTGCGCCGCGACTTCGGCGGCGACATCATCGAACCTGGCGGGGCCGAGTACGAGTCGGTCAGCCGCTCGAGGCTGGTGCCGGGCAGCCCGGCCTACGTCCTGCGCCCCAAGACCGTCGGGGACGTGCAGGCGGCCGTCGGGTTCGCCGTCAGCTCGGAGCTCCCGCTGTCCGTGCGCGGCGGCGGCCACAGCTTTCCGGGCTTCGGCACCAACGACGGCGGCGTCGTGATCGAGCTGAGCGAGCTCGCCGGCGTCGAGATCGTCGACGACGAACGGCACGTCGTGCGGATCGGCGGCGGCGCCACCTGGGGTGAGGTCGCGGCGGCCCTTGCGCCGCACGGCCTCGCGATCTCCTCGGGTGACACCAGGAGCGTCGGCGTCGGCGGGCTGACGCTGAGCGGCGGCATCGGCTGGAAGGTCAGGAAGTACGGCCTGGCCCTGGACAACGTGGTCGCCGCGGAGGTGGTCACCGCCGACGGCGGGGTCGTGACCGCGAGCGCGGACGAGAACCCGGAGCTGTTCTGGGCGATCCGCGGTGGCGGCGGCAACTTCGGGATCGTGACCGCCTTCGACTTCGCGGCACACCCGACGACCGACGTCTTCTTCGGCAAGGTCACCTTCCCGGCTTCGGAGGCGCCCGAGGTGCTGCAGGGCTGGGCGGACTACCTGCGCACCGCCCCGGAGGAGCTCACGTCCATCGCGAACCTCGCCAACCCGTTCGCCGGCGGCCCCGAGGCGCCGGTCGAGATCCACGTCGCGTTCGACGGCGACGACCCGGAGCTCGCGGCGCGGGCGCTCGACCCGATCCGCCGGCTCGGGACCGTCGTCCACGACGACGTCGCGCTGACGGCCTACGCGGATGTCCTCGTGGAGGGTGCTACCCCGCCGCCCGGCATCCGGGTGCTCGCCCACGCCGGCTTCGTCGACACGGAGTCGGTGCCCGACGTCCTGCAGATCCTGGCCGAGGCCGGGACGTCGCAGGGTTCGCCGTCGATCTCCATCCGCAGCGTCGGCGGGGCGGTGTCCCGGGTCCAGAGTGATGCCACCGCCTACGCTCACCGCCAGGCGGAGCTGATGGTCACCACGTTCGCCGGTGGCCCCGAGGCAGTCCTCGCGGCCACCCAGCCGCATCGGGACGCGATCTGGGGCAAGCTCGCCCCGCACCTCGACGGCGCGTATGCGAACTTCCTCACATCGGCCACCGAGGAGGCCGTGGCCGCCGTCTACCCCACGGACACGTATCGGCGGCTCGCGGCGGTCAAGGGCCATTACGACCCGACCAACCTGTTCGCCCGCAACCACAACGTTCGGCCCGAATAGCCGGCCCTGGAAGGCGGGCGCCGTCCACAGCCGGGACGACGCCCGCCATCGCCTATCTCATGCCAGACAATCCGGTCAAGCGTCACATCGGCCGACCGGGCGTCCGTGATGCGATTGTGACTTTCTCGCCGTTCCGGGTTACGGTCGGTCCCGCTCACGGGTAGTCCGTGGGTACTCGAGGCGGACGCCGAGCCCTGTCATCGCCGCGAGATCTGCACCGAACTGATGACAGGGACGGGGGAACCAAGTAATTGGGCACCATCCGGTGCCCTTGGGGTGAAGCCGCACAGGTAGTACGCGGCCGGGTCATTCTCCGATCCGAATCCGACAGCTCACCTCGCAGGCGTCGGGAGAAACCGACGTGACTACTCGCACGCCCGGGCGCCATCGTGCTGCCCACACCATCACCCCGCTCACCCCGCTGACCCGCGCCGCCGCGCGCGGCATCTCCACCACCGCCCGCCGCAGCGCGATCGTCGCGGCCGGCTCGGGACTGATCGTCTCCCTGCTCGCCGGTCCCGCGAGCGCCGCTCCGGTAGCTGAACCCGATGCCACCACTGCCGAGCTCGAGGCCGTGACGCTCGACGCGGCGAAGAAGGCCACGCAGGAGGTGGCCACGGCGGAGCTGACCACGGCAAAGGTGGACACGGCACCGGCCGTGAAGGTCGCCACCGACAGCAAGTTCGCCCTGGAGACCGGGACGATCAAGGTGAAGCCGGCACCTGAGCCCGAGCCTGAGCCGGAGCCGGAGCCCGTCGTCGAGGCCGAGCCCGCCGAGGAGGAGGTAACGGCCACGGCCGTCGCCGAGGAGCCCGAGGAGGAGCCCGAGGAGGAGGCCGCCCCGGCAGCCACCTCCGGCTCCGCCGTGGTCGACATCGCCATGCAGTACCTCGGCGTGCCGTACGTCTGGGCCGGCGCCACCCCCGCCGGATTCGACTGCTCCGGGTTCACGTCCTACGTGTACGCCCAGGTCGGCATCACCCTGCCGCACTCCTCCGCGGAGCAGCGCTACTCCGGCACCGAGGTCTCCGCGGCCGAGGCCCAGCCGGGCGACCTCATCTGGACCCCCGGCCACGTCGCCATCTACGCGGGCGACGGCATGCAGGTCGAGGCGCCGGTCCCCGGCGAGACCGTGCGCTACGACGAGATCTGGCAGGACAGCCCGATCTTCATCCGCGTCGGCTGAGCCTCCAGCTCGACCCGCGCCACCACGAAGGGGCCCGCACCGGCACGGTGCGGGCCCTTCGTGCGTCCCGGACCGGACGCCCCGGGGCCGCCTCTCGCCGCCGGGCCACCCACGGTGGCAGGATCGCCACCATGAGCGCCCCCACGAGCGTCGAGACCAATGCCCTCAACACCATCGACGAGACCGAACGCCGCGGGTCGCCGCGCAACCTGTTCTGGCCGTGGTTCGGGGCCAACGTGTCGGTGCTCGGGCTGGGGTACGGCTCCTACCTGCTCGGATTCGGCGTGTCGTTCTGGCAGGCAGTGGTAGTCGGCGCTGTCGGCATCGTGGTGTCGTTCCTGTTCTGCGGGTTCATCTCGCTGGCCGGGAAGCGCGGTTCGGCGCCCACCATGGTGCTGTCCCGGGCCGCGTTCGGCGTGCGGGGCAACAAGCTGCCGTCGCTGCTCTCGTGGATCCTCACCGTCGGCTGGGAGACGGTGCTCGTCGCGCTGGCCACGCTCGCGACGTCCACCGTGCTCGGCGCCCTCGGCTGGGGCGGCGGCACGGTCACCAAGATCATCGCCCTCGTCGTGGTCGCGAGCATCGTGGTCACCGCGGGTGTCTTCGGGTTCGACCTCGTGATGCGGCTGCAGGTCGTCATCACGGTGCTGACGGCCGTGCTCACCGTCGTCTACATCGTTCTGGTGCTCGACCACATCGACTGGGCCGCCGTCAGCGCGATCCCCGCCGGCGGCAGCCCGCAGGTGATCGGCGGGCTCGTGTTCATGATGACCGGCTTCGGCCTCGGCTGGGTCAACATGGCCGCCGACTACTCGCGCTACCTGCCGCGCTCCGCCTCCGGGCGCGGGATCGTCGGGTGGACCACGCTGGGCGCGTCGCTGGCGCCGGTGGTCCTGCTCGTGTTCGGCCTGCTGCTCGCGGGCTCCGACCCGGTGCTGAACGAGGCGATCGGCGCCGACCCGATCGGCGCCCTGTCCACGATCCTGCCCACCTGGTTCCTCATCCCGTTCGCCGTGGTCGCCCTGGCCGGGCTGATCGGCGGCGCAGCGCTCGACATCTACTCGTCCGGGCTCGCGCTGCTGTCCCTTGGGCTGCCCGCGCCGCGCTGGGTCGCCGCCGCCATCGACGGCGCGCTCATGGTCGTCGGTGCGATCTACGTGGTGTTCGTCGCCGACTCGTTCATCGGCCCCTTCCAGGGCTTCCTCATCACGCTCGGTGTGCCGATCGCCGCCTGGTGCGGGGTCCTGCTCGCCGACATCCTGCTGCGCCGCCGCGACTACACCGACGCCGACCTGTACGACCCCGCTGGCCGATACGGGTCCGTGAACTGGGCCGCCGTGCTCCTCGTCGTGGCCGGCACCGCCATCGGCTGGGGGCTGGTGACCAACACCTACGCGCCCTGGCTCGGGTGGCAGGGCTACCTGCTGGGGCCGCTCGGCGGAGTCGAGGGCAATTGGGCGGGCGCCAACCTCGGCGTGCTCGTCGCCCTGGTCATCGGGTTCGCCGGGACGCTCCTGCTGAGCGCCCGCGCGGTGCGCCGCCAGGAGGAACGATGACCGAGGGCGGGGCGCCGGCCGACGGCGGAGCGGGCGCCGCCGGGCACGACGCCGCCGTCGTACCGCCCGGGCCGGACGCCGCCCTCGTCGTGATCGACATGCAGGACGTCTTCGCCCGCCCGCCGAGTCCGTGGGCCTCGCCCGACTACCCGGCCGCGCTCGCGGGGACCCGCCGTCTGCTGCCCGCCTTCGCGGGCCGGACCGTCCTCACGCGATACATCGCCCCCACGGTGCCCGACGGCGCCTGGCGCGCCTACTTCGACCAGTGGCCGTTCGCGCTGGTGCCCGAGGACGACCCCCTGTACAAGATCACCGACCTGGCCGACGTCGTGGCCTCCGGGGCGCCCGTGGTCACCCGCACCACGTTCGGGAAGTGGGGCCCGGAGCTGGCGGCCGCCACCCGCGGGAGCGGCGAGCTGGTGCTCGCGGGCGTGGCCACCGACTGCTGCGTGATCTCGACGGCGCTCGCCGCCGCCGACGCGGGCCGCCGGGTGCTCGTGGTCGCGGACGCCTGCGCCGGCTCGACGGCCCAGAACCACGAGCGGGCGCTGGACATCATGCGGCTCTACGCCCCGCTGATCGAGGTGACGACCGTTCAGGACGTGCTGGCGAAGGTCCAGTCGGGTTAGCCAGTTCTGCCCACCACGAAGCCCGCCGAACGCCGTTCGTCGGCGAAGCCGTTCACCCGGCCGGTGTCCCAGTTGATCGCGAGCGCCTGTACCGAGCCATAGCTGGGCCGGGTCGCCTCGTCGGTCACGACGACGTCGTAACCCATTCCGCGTAGCGCATCGGCCAGGTGCGGGGTCTCCAGGCGTAGCTCGCCGTCGGTCAGGTAGAACCGGCCGGCGCGGACGGCGGTCTCCAGCGGCTGGTCGTGCAGGGCCCAGCGGGCGACGACGTTTGCGACTGTGCTGGGTATCTGGCGTCCGCCCGGGGTGCCGAGCACGAGCACCGGCCGCTGCTGCGCGTCGAGCAGCATGGATGGCGAGCTCCAGGTCACGGAACGGCGCCCCGGTTCCGGCCGGTTTGCTCCCTCGATGCCGACATCGCCGAACCGCGCGAGCTGGTTGTTGACGAAGAACCCCGCGACGTACTGCCCGCTGCCCCAGTAGTTGGTGATGGTGTTGGTCATCGACACCGCCCTGCCGTCCGCGTCGACGACCGAGATGTGGGTGGTGTTGGGTGCGCCTTCGTAGCCGGCGAGCGCGGCCGATCTGCTGCTCGTCTCGGCGGCGTCCGGCAGGGCGGCGGCGATCTGCGCGTTCCGGTCGGGGTCGGTGAGCCGCTCCACCGGGACGTCCACGAAGCGGGGGTCCCCGAAGTGCCGCTGCACGGAGGTGTCGGCAACCTGCCAGGCGCGGGACAGGATGTCGACGTACTCGGGCGAGTCCGGATCGACGTCGGCGATGCCCGCGGCCTCCGCGACCTGCATCATCTGGATGACGGCGGCGCCGGGCAGAGCCGGCGCTCTGACCTGGTCCGTCAGCTCCTGGAGGGCGACTCCTCCCGCGAAGAGGAGCGCTGCGCGCCAGGTGACCGTCGACCACCGTTCCCGCTCCGGCCGCCGGTTCAGCAGGTACCCCATGCCGATGCCTGCCACGACGACGAAGAGCACGGACGCCCGCCCGTAGGGAAGCAGGTAGAGGCGCTGGAGGAGTGACTGCGAACCTACCGGCCCGACGTTGACGATGATCATCCCGACGAGTGCGAGCCCGCGCGCGGCGTCAACACCGGCGAGCCGGGGATGTCTGGCTCCAGCCGCTGCCCTCAAGGCCGCACGCCGAGCCAGGCAGCGCGGCACACGCGTGGGCGCGGGCCATGCTTCCGGATTGACTTTTCTCATCACCCCCTTCAGACGCAGCGCGACCCACGATCCGTTGCGTCGGGGACGGAACCGCTCACGCGCCACCGCGCACCGACTACTCTCCGACGCGTGACCGTAACCAGGATCCGCGCCCAGTGGGAGCGCCACGACGAGCGATTCGCCGCCGTCAACGGAGACGAATACGTCAAGGTGCTCTTCGACGAGGGCAGCTGGCTCGAAGGACCCGCCTACTCGCCCGCGTGGCGCACCCTGCTGTTCAGCGACATCCCCGACGACCGGGTCCTCGCGTGGGACGAGGCCACCGGCAGCGTCGGTGTCTGGCGGAGCCCGGGCGGCTACGCCAACGGACGCACCATCGATCGCGCTGGCCGGATGCTCCATTGCGAGCAGGGCACCCGGTCGGTGACCCGCACCGAGCCCGACGGCTCTGTCACAACACTGGCCGACCGATGGCAGGGCATGCGCTTCAACAGCCCGAACGACCTGGTGGAGCGCAGCGACGGGAGCGTGTGGTTCACCGACCCGAGCTACGGCATCGACAGCGACTACGAGGGCCACCGCGCCACACCCGAGATCGACGGCTGCCACGTCTACCGCTGGGACCCGGACGGTTCCGTCACCCGGGTCGCGGACGACTTCGACCGCCCCAACGGCCTGGCCTTCTCCGCCGACGAGCAGACGCTCTACGTCGCCGACACTCGGCGCAAGCACCTGCGCCGCTTCGACGTCCAGCCCGACCTCTCCCTGTCCGGCGGCGAGGAGCTCGGCTCCTCCGAGGTGGGCGGCTTCGACGGCGTAAGGGTCGACGACGCCGGCCGGCTCTGGGTGGCTGCCCGCGACGGCTTGCACTGCTTCCACCCCGACGGCACCCTGCTCGGCAAGCTGCTGCTGCCCGAGACCTGCTCGAATCTCACGTTCGGCGGCCCCAAGCGCAACATCCTGTTCGTGACGGCGACGAACCTGCTGCTCTCGATCCGGGTCAACGTCACGGGGGTCGAGACCGGCCTTCCGCGGTGATGCCCGCGCCGCAAGCTATCCGTCTCACAGAAGTCCTCTTCCACCAAGCGGTTGGGCATGCTCCAGCGCGAGAAAGCATGCCCAACCGCTTGGTGGAAGCGGACCCTCTGAGCGTGCGGGTGTCAGCTCACGGCTGACACCCCTGGGTTCAGCGGCGCCCGGCCGGCCAGCTCGTCGGCCAGGGTTGCCAGGAACCGGTGGTCGGTCAGCCGGGCGGCGAACTCCTCGCGCCGGGCCGTGACCTCGTCGCCGGGCGCGAGCAGGCTCTCCTGGACCGCACCGTGCTGGACGGTCCGCAGCGCCTGGCGGCGTCGGACGGCGTCGTACTCGTCGAGGGCTGCGTCGGCGGCGGCGCCCCCGTCCGCCGTGCGACTACCGGCCATGCCACTGCCAGCCATACCGCTGCCAGCGGCGCCCCGAACAGCGGTGGCCGCCCCGGTCCCGGCGGCGCCCCGTACGACGACACCCAGCCTGCCGGCCAGGTCGGCGGCGTCGAGCAGGCCCGCGTTGAGCGCCGGCGCACCGTAGCCGGTGAAGACATGGGCGGCGTCGCCCGCAAGAAGCACTCGCCCGGCCCGGAAGGTCGCCGCGACCCGAGCGTTCCTGCTGCTCATGCGGCGGAGCTGGTGCGGGCCCGGACCCTGCGGCGGCCGGATACCGACGGGACGGCCGACGACGCGCCCGACGCTCTCGCGCATCTCCTCGATGGTCATCGGGACGTCGTCGCCCGGCGCCTCGGCGCCCCATTCCAGGGTGCTCATCGTCGTCAGGCCGGTGCCGAACGAGCCGAACGTCAGCACGCCCCGTGCCGTGCGGTGCGGCACGAACGGCCGCAGGGCTGGACCGTCGGACCCGCGCAGAGCACCGCGTGGCGCGAGCTCGTCGCGCGGGATCGTCACGTGCGCGATGCGTGACACCGCCCCGTCGAGCGTCACGCCCGGGAGGTCGATGCCGGCGCTCTTGCGCACCGCGCTGTGCGCTCCGTCGCAGCCCACGAGGTACGCGGCGGAGAGCCGGTCGGTGCCGTCCGGGGTGGCGACCTCGACGTGCACGCCGTCGTCGTCCTGCACGAAGGACCGCAGCTCCTGCCCCCGCCGCAGGACCGCACCCTGCTCGACGGCTCGGCGTTCGAGCGCGAGCTCGAGCACACGCTGCGGCACCGGCAGCACGTATACCGGGCTGATGTGCCGCACACGGTGCAGCGGCAGACGAAAGCCGGCGTAGCTGAACACGGGCGCCGGGCGCGGATGCCGACCGAGGTTCCCCGTGCCGATGCGGTGCAGCGTGCCGCGCAGGCTGCGGTCGCTCCCGGCGAGCCCCCGGTAGAGGCCGCGCTCGTCGAGCAGTCGGACGGCGTCGCCGACTATGCCGTTCGCGCGCGGCAGCCGGTCCGGCTCGAGGGCACGCTCGATCACCGTGACGCCCACGCCGTGGGCGGCCAGCTCACCAGCCAGGAAGAGCCCGACCGGGCCGGCCCCGATCACCACGACGTCAGTGCTGCGGGCGGGTGTGTTCATGACGCCTCCGGGCGACCGTGATCCGATGAGCTGGCATGTCAACTATGGTTGACACGCGTCAGCCTGTCAACTTTGGTTGACGTCGGTGGCGGCCCCGTACCCGGCGGGCGCGCCTCAGTCCTCCGGCGCCACCGCCGTCGGCGTGCCGCCCGTGATCCGGACGAGCTCGTCGAACGTCGTCGGGAACACCGTCTTCGCGTGGCCGGCGGCGGCCCATACCTCATCGTGCGCGGCGAGCGCCGTGTCGATGTAGGTCGGCACGGGCGCCGGGTGGCCCACGGGCGCGACGCCGCCGATGACCTGGCCCGTCGCCTCCTTGACCTGCTCCTTCGTCGCCCGCGTGATGGATGCGCCCACCCGCTCCCCCAGCCAGGCCGTGTCCACGCGGTGCGCGCCGGAGGTCAGGACGAGGGTGGGCGTGCCGTCGAACAGGAACACCAGCGAGTTCGCGATCTGGCCCACGCCGGTGCCGAGATGCTCGGCGGCGAGCGCGGCAGTGGTCGCGGCGTCGTCCAGCCAGCGGACCTGGCCGGTGGCGCCCGCCTCCGCGAGCGCCGCGGTGACCTTCTCGACGGAAGGGTGGATCTGGGCCTGGTCAGTCATGCGGCGATCCTAGGCAACCCGGGTCCCACGACGGAGGCATTTAGCGGCCGGCCGTAGGCGTCCGCTTCCAGAACACGACCTCCGGGTACGCGTCGGCCGGACCGTCCAGCAGGGGTGCGTCCATGCCCCGCAGGTGCCGGTCCAGGAACGCCCCCACGTAGGCGTTGGTGATCTCGACGCCGCGCGCGCCGCCGACAGTGCTGGGGCCGCCGGGCAGCGGCACTCCGAGCTGGTCGAGGAACATCAGCTGGTCGGTGAACGACCCGTGGTTCGCGGTCGGGACCTGCAGCCACTGGCTCGTCGCGCCCAGGCGGGCGAAGTTGTCCGGCCAGTCGGGCTCGTCGCCGGCGCCCGGTTCGTGCGAGGCGCTGCCCAGCATGAGGAACGGCCGGTCCATCCCCGCCTCGGGAAAGTCCACCTGGAACGTACCGTCCATGTTGATCCCGGCATCCACGCGGGGGTCGTCCACGATCGTGGCCGCGGCGGACGCGCCACCGAGCGAGTGGCCGACGACGGCGATGTGCCGCGCGTCGATCGTCGGCCCGTGCCGCCAGAGTCGGCCCCGAGTGAGCTCGTCGAGCACGAAGCTGATGTCCGCGACCCGCCCGCGCGCGACCCAAGCGCCGAGCTCGGCGCTGGACTCCCGCTCGCAGAGCAGGCACCCCGCGACCCGGCCGTCGGGGAACTCGACGGCCCGGGCTTCGTACGGGTGGTCGACACCGGCCACGACGTACCCCCGGGAAGCGAGGTCCTCGGCGAGCGAGGTCAGTGACTCGCGGCTGAGTCCCGCTCCGGGCGAGAGCACCACGAGCGACCGTCGGCCGGGCAGCGCGCGGGCCCGGTCGTAGGAGTGGGTCTCGACGGTCGTCAGGATGTCGGGCGCTACGGGGAGCCTCGCACTCTCGATGATCGCCGCGGACACCGCCCCCGTCGTGTACGGCGCGGGCTCACCGTGCGGCACCGCCGGGTACCAGAGGGACACCATGAGCTCGCGGCGAGCCTCGGGCACCCACGGGTCGGCGCGCGCCTCGTCGACGAGGTGGATCGGCGTCATGCCCACGGGGAGTGGTCCCGTCGGCTCGGGCAGGGAGAGGGTTGGGTCGTCGGTGGCCGACGACGCAGCAGCCGCCGTCGGGCCGACTGCCGCGGTGCCGGCGACCGCCGTGCTGGGCACTGCCACTACGGCGCAGGCCACGAGCGCCGTCGCGACGAAGGCTGACCGGGCCAAACGTTTGGATGTCTTCATGGCTGGGATGTTTCACTGTGCAAAGCCGCAGGCCAAGGGCTACCCGAGGGTTCCGGGGACAAGCCCGGGAAGCCCCTGAGCGCGGCCGCCGGAAAAGCCGGGGTTGTCATTGGCTTTCGGCCCTAGCGGCCTCAGGATGCCGTGCTATTCGGACCCGCGGCCACGCACCGCAGCTTCCCGCACTCACCGAGCCAACGCGCTGGTCAGGGGTTCCAGAACAGGGAGGCCTCCGCCCGGTCGAAGCGCCGCGCGGCCAGGTCCTGCCGGTCGATCGCCCAGAACACCCGCATGCCCTCCAGACCGGAGATGCCCGCACTCCACTGCGCCAGCAGCACCCAGTCCTCGGGTCGGGGCAGCCCTTCCGTCGCCGACGGCGGCGAGCCTTCCGCCCAGGCCCTCGCGGCCCGTCTCCCGGACGCGGTCACGGGGTCCTGCTCGCCGTACTCGTCCGTCGCGTACCCGCCGATCTGCAGCTCCGCCCAGCTCTGCGCGTCGCGGTCCAGCCCGATCTCCCGCAGCTCCCTGGCGCGGGGATGGTCCACCTCGTCGACGAGGTCGTCGTGGTCGGGCAGGGAGACGTCGTACCCCAGGTGCAGCTCGCCCTCCTGCACAAGCTTGGCGTCCAGGTCGGCCAGGTGGTCGTCCGGGCTGTAGTCGTGGTCCACCACCCGTTCCTCCACCGGCGTGCCGGCCGGCACGTAGATCACCTTGCCGATGCCGACGTAGTCGTCTCCCCCGGGGTAGGCCAGCAGCAGCAGGTGGCCGTCCGGCGGGAGCGGCAGGTCTGTCGCGTCCGAGGGCAGCGTCGCGCAGTCAATGGTCGCGATGAGGTGGTCCCACCAGTCGAGGTCGGGTGCTTCAGGGGGCAGCATCAGTGGCCCGCCCAGGCGACCCACCACCGGCCCGTCGACGCGCGTCCCGAGTACGGCGCACCGGCGGGCCTGGCGTAGCCAGCGCTCGACGTCGTCCGCAGGCATACCGCGCCCGGACGCCCGCTCGCGGAACCGGTCCAGCGCCTCCTCGGTCCCGGGAGGCGCACTCTCCGCCGGCGCATCGCGCAGCCCCAGCACCGCATCGGTCGTTTCCTGCTCGCGCATCGCGCTCCATCACCTAGTCGCAGTCCTACCCGGTCGGGCTGGACTTCTTCCCACGGTGGCGTCGTCCGCCACCAGGCACAGCGACTCCCACGCCAGCATCCTTCTGAAGCTGGCGGCATCCAGGATCGACTTGCCTTCCTCCGGGGTGAGCGACGGCGACTTGTCGCCCGGCCGCACGTGCGCCGTCACGCTGGCGAGGGTCTGGACGGTCTCCCGGATCGCCGCGGCGTACTCCGCGCTCACGTCGAGGAGCCGCTCGTCGAACCGCACCCGCTGCTCGCGCCGCCAGCGCGCCGCGTCGGTGAGAGCCGTGGTCGCGAGCGTTCCAGCGACCCCGACCACGACCACGACCACGACACCGATCATCGCGGGAAGCTGGGCCAGCAGAACGTCCATCCGGCAAGCATGGCATAACGGACCTTTTGCCCTTCGGGGGTGGAGTCGATCCCCCGTGCGGCCGACCGGCCCGGACTTCGATGGGTGATATCACGCGCGACCTACGCTCTCCAACCCCGCAAATGGCGATGCCGAAACGCTCGTTCCGTATGATTGGGCGAGCCGGATCGGGTGGTACGCCGCTTTTAATGGTTCATTCCGGGCATATCTCCGCACACTCGGCTAAACGACATATTTAGCAGGTATCCCCTCGAGCGCGGTTGGTCCTGAACTGCGCTGCTCCGGCATCGTCAGAGTGAGGCAGCTATGCGCAAAGGGGTAAGGCCGCCGCGTGACCACCGGGGGCGACGTCCAGTCAACGAAGCCATCTCGATGACCCGGGAGGCCGGACGCACCCGCCCCGTCGAGGACGACACCCTCGACGGCCTCACACCCCCCATAGCCGGCGCCGAGCTCGACGCCGAACGCCAAGCCGACGTCACCATGCTCCGCACCGCCCTGTCCGACCTGGCCGACGAAGACCGCAAGATCCTCCTCGACCGCCACGTCCACGACAAGGCCGTCACCGACATCGCCACCCGCCTCGGCGTCCGACCCCACGCCGTGACCATGCGACTACGCCGCGCCGAAGAACGCCTCGCCGGCGCCTTCGCCGCCGCCCACGCCCAAGGCGTCAACCAACCCGAATGCCGCACCACCCGCGCCGCCATGCACGACTACCTCAAAGGCCGCCTCCTGCCGAGAAGGCAGCGGCGCCTGGAAGTCCACATGAACGCCTGCGGCGAATGCACCCGCGCCTTCATCGACGTCCGCGAAGTCTCCTGGATGCTCCGCGACCTCGGCCAGCACCTCATCGGCAGTGTCGCGGCCACCAGCACCATCGGGACCGGCATCGGGACCGGCATCGCGGCCGGCATCGCGGCCGGCATCGCGGCCGGCGGAGTGGCCGGGGCCGGTGCTACGGCCGGTGCCGCCAGGCCGCCCTCGTTCGGCACGAAGCAGACTGCCGTAGCCGCGGGCGTCCTGGCCGCGCTCGTCATCGGCGCAGGCGCGGCCGCCTACATCACCAACCAGCCGGACCAGCCCCCGGTCCAGGCCGTCGAGGCCGCCACCGGCGGCGGCCTCGACGGCGGTGATGCAGAGCCTGGCGGCGGCGACCCGCAACCGGACCCCACGCCCACGCCCAAGGAGGAGAAGGAGGCACCGGCGCCCGCTCCGCCCGAAGAGAATCCGGTTGGTGGCCTGCCCGGCAACCCGGACAACACCAAGGGCAAGGGGCCCACCAAGGACAACAGCCAGGGGCCCGGCGGCAAGAACGGGCAGGGGCTGGGCACCAGCAACGGGCAGGGCCACGGCAAGGGCAACGGCCGGGGACCGGACGGCGTCCTCAAGTAGCAGGCACGGCCGGGATCGGACGCCGACGTCCGCCACGAGCCGACCCGCGGCTCAGGCGACGGCGAGCCGGTCGGCGATGAGGCGGTTCAGGGAAACGTGTTGTTCGGCCGCCTCGATGGCGAGGCGGCGGTGGGCCTCGGGCGGGATCCGGACCATGAACTTGCCGGAGTACTCGCGGTCCGAAAGGGGTGCCGGCACTACTTCACCTGAAGCACGCAGGTCTTCGATGACGTCGGCGACGACCTGCATGATTCCCTGGAGCGCGCCAGGAGGGCTGGAGTCGAGCCATGACAGGGAGGCGAACTCGGCGACGGTGGCGACATACTCGCCGTCTGCGGCCGAGAAGTGGACACGGTAGGTGTAATGGTCGGCGATCACGGTAAGCGCATGGTACCAATAGTGATACTGCATGGCGGGGAGTCCCGGTGACTGGCCGAAGACCTCAACATCCAGATCATCAACGCCGCCACCGGCGAGGCCCTCCGCGACCTCGTCCTGGACCGACCAAGTCGTCGGCCTCAGCAGGTGGACGGTTCGCACATGCCAAGAGCACCCGTGCGGCACCTTCGTGAGCTTTCAGTTGGCCGTCGCGCTCAGGTCGCCCAGCTCGCTCTCGATCTCGACCGTCACGGTCGTCAAGACGTCATCGACCTGGGCGTCGCACTCGAACGTGCGGCCGACCTCGACGGTGACGGATGCGGGGCAGGTGACGTCGTCCTTTGTCACAGTCTTGCTCGCGCCGTACTGGACCGCGTCGACCACGTGTTGCTCCAGAGCTCGCTGCTCCAGGACCCTGGGCTGGTTGACCTCGACGGGGCTGCCGGCGAACACCTTGACGGTCCCCGCCAGGACGCAACAGGCGATCACGGCCAGGGAGGTCGCGATGACGCTACTGGCAGCAGAGTGTCGGTCTGTCACGCGCCTATTCCTATCGGACCTCCCGCCGGTCCGACAAGTCTCGTGTCGCGCGGTTGACCTCCTGCAAATCCCCGGCCAGCCACCCGACCCCACCCCGCAAACAAGAACAGCCGAACCGACAAAATCGTAGGTCCGGCTGTCCTCGATGTCCTGCGACATCACAGCGTCGGGGTGACAGGATTTGAACCTGCGACCCTCTGCTCCCAAAGCAGATGCGCTACCAAGCTGCGCTACACCCCGTAGGTCCGCGAAAACCCCCAGGTCCCAGGGTCTTGCCGGGTGCCTCCCGGCCGGACGCTGCCGAGTGTATCCGATCGATGCGATCGACCGCCGGACGTTTCTGGACGGCTGACGGAAGGGTCCGATCAGTCCTGGATGAGCGCGATGACGTTGCCCGCCGGGTCGGTGATCCATCCGATCGTCGGACCCTTGGTGGGGTCAGTGCTCCGGGACACGCCGCGCTCGTCCTGGTCGAACCCGGGGTACCGGATCAGGCTCACACCGGCCGCCTCCAGCTCCGTCACCGCGTCGTCGATGTCCGGCACTACAAGGTTGAGCACGGTGTACGACGCCGGTGTGTGGGCCTCCCCCTTGTGGTAGACGAACACCGACGAGCCCTCGGTGAGGTCGATCTCGAGACCACCCATGGCGTTCCCGCGCACGGGCAGGCCAAGGGTGTCGCGATAGAAGCGGAGCGCGGCGTCGACGTCGTCCACCGAGAAGCCACTGAAGCTGCGGAGCGTGGTGACCATTGTGGGTTCCTTCCCTCGAAGCGGTCATACGGCTGACCCGCGTACGCAGAGGAAATCATCGGTCGTAACAGAACTACCGGTGCAGGGGCTGTCAGGGCCGGCGCCGGACTGGCGATGACATCGCACCCGCGCCGTCCGATACTCAGGGGGACGCTTGTGACGGGGCAGGCAAGGTACCGGTCCCACAGCAACGGAGGTTGTCCCATGAACCCGACCGTCAAGCCACGTCACATCGCCCTGGTCGCCCACGACAACATGAAGGTCGAGCTGCTGCGCTGGGCCGAGTACAACCGGGATACGCTCGCCGAGCACCAGCTCTACGCGACGGGCACCACCGGGACGATGCTCGAGTACGAGCTCGGCCTGCCCGTGCACCGATTCCTCTCCGGACCGGTCGGCGGGGACCAGCAGATCGGCGCCCGGATCGCCGAGGGCACCCTCGACATGCTGATCTTCTTCTGGGACCCGCTGGAGGCCCAGCCCCACGACCCGGACGTCAAGGCGCTGCTGCGGATCGGCGCCGTCTGGAACGTCCCGATGGCCTGCAACGTGGCCACCGCGGACATGATCATCTCGTCCCCGCTCCTGGCCAGCGACTACGAGCACCGCCGGCCCGACCTCACACCACGCGACTGGGACCGGACCGCCGAGACCCCTGCCTGACTCAGGGCGACGCGCCTCCGGTCATGTCACAGGCCGGTGACCCCGGCCGCGGGACTCACCTCTTTCGGGTGAGGTGCCCACGTGGGTGCCGTTCGTAACGTGAGCAGGTCCTTGTCCTGCCGCGACGAAGCGAGCCCCTCATGCGTCCTGATACGCACGCCCGCACGATGCTGCCCATCCCAGACCGTCCGCCGTCGGGCCTGACGACGTACGACGCGAAGGACCCGGAGACCTCCTACCCGCCGATCGAGCCCTTGCTGCCACCGCCCGGCGCACCCAACGTGCTGGTCGTCCTGCTCGACGACGTCGGGTTCGGCGCGTCGAGCGCGTTCGGCGGCCCGTGCGCGACGCCGACGGCCGAACGCCTCGCCGAGGCCGGCCTGCGGTTCAACCGGTTCCACACCACCGCGCTGTGCGCTCCGACGCGCCAGGCGCTGCTGACGGGCCGCAACCACCACTCGGTCGGCATGGGCAGCATCACCGAGACGGCGACGTCGGCGCCCGGGAACAGCTCGCTGCGCCCGAACACGAAGGCGCCGCTGGCCGAGACGCTGCGGCTCAACGGGTACTCGACCGCGCAGTTCGGCAAGTGTCACGAAGTACCCGTGTGGCAGACCTCGCCCATGGGCCCCTTCGACGCGTGGCCCACCGGCGGCGGCGGGTTCGAGACGTTCTACGGGTTCATCGGCGGCGAGAACAACCAGTGGGACCCCGCTCTGTACAGCGGGACGACGCCGATCGAACCACCGGCGACCGCCGAGGAGGGCTACCACCTCACCGAGGACCTCGTCGACCACGCGTGCGCGTGGGTGCGTCAGCAGAAGGCACTGATGCCGGACAAGCCGTTCTTCGTCTACCTCGCCCCGGGTGCGACGCACGCCCCCCACCATGTCCCGCGGGAGTGGATCGAGAAGTACCGCGGACGGTTCGACGACGGCTGGGACGCCCAGCGCGAGCGGACGTTCGCCCGGCAGAAGGAGCTCGGGGTCATCCCGCCCGAGGCAGACCTCACGGCGCGGCACGACGAGATCCCCGCCTGGGACGACATGCCCGACGACATGAAGCCGGTGCTCGCGCGTGAGATGGAGACGTACGCGGGCTTCCTCGAGCACACCGACACGCAGGTCGGCCGGCTGATCGACGCCCTCGACGACCTGGGGGTTCTCGACGACACCATCGTCTACTACATCATCGGCGACAACGGCGCCTCGGCGGAGGGAACGCTCAACGGCGCGTTCAACGAGATGGCGAACTTCAACGGCATGGCGGCCCTGGAGACGCCGGAGTTCATGCGCAGCAAGATGGACGAGTTCGGCTCGCCGAGCTCCTACAACCACTACGCCGTGGGCTGGGCATGGGCCATGGACACCCCCTACCAGTGGACCA
Organism: uncultured Actinomycetota bacterium; assembly: GCA_963850545.1. Classification (GTDB taxonomy): domain Bacteria; phylum Actinomycetota; class Actinomycetes; order Actinomycetales; family Cellulomonadaceae; genus Promicromonospora. The sequence goes on from CAWKLP010000001.1 coordinate 2,294,613, forward strand.
AGCAGGTCGCCTCGCACTGGGGCGGGACCCGCAACGGCACGATCGTCCACTGGCCCACCGGCATAGCCGAGCGCGGCGGGCTCCGCTCCCAGTTCGCCCACGTCATCGACGTCGCACCCACGATTCTCGAGGCGGCCGGGCTCCCCGAGCCGATGATGGTCAACGGCGTGCTGCAGGCACCCATCGAAGGCACGTCGATGGTGTACGCGTTCGACGACGCCGAGACGGCCGAACGTCACGACCTGCAGTACTTCGAGATGTTCGCCAACCGCGGGATCTACGACCGTGGCTGGAGCGCGGTCACCAAGCACCGCACGCCGTGGGAGCTCACCGGCGCGCAACCACCCGCCTTCGACGACGACGTCTGGGAGCTCTACGACGGCACCACGGACTTCAGCCAGGCGCACGACCTCGCTGCCGAACGGCCGGACATGCTCGCCAAGCTCCAGCGGCTGTGGCTCATCGAGGCCACCAAGTACAACGTGATCCCCCTGGACGACCGCGTCTCCGAAAGGCTCGTACCCGACCTCGCCGGACGACCCACCCTCATCCGCGGCGACTCCCAGCTCTTCTTCTCCGGGATGGGGCGCCTGTCGGAGAACAGCGTCGTCGGCGTCAAGAACAGGTCGTTCTCCGTGACCGCGGAGGTCGACGTCCCGTCGGACGGTGCCAGCGGGGTCCTCATCGCACAGGGCGGACGGTTCGGCGGCTGGTCGGTGCACGCCACGGGTGGCCGGCTGACCTTCACGTACAACGTGCTCGGCATCAACCAGTACGACGTCGTCGCCGATGCCCCTGTCCCCTCCGGAAAGCACCAGCTACGAATGGAGCTCGCGTACGACGGCGGCGGGCTGGGCAAGGGCGGCGACGTCACCCTCTTCCACGACGGGATCCCGGTCGGGCACGGGCGGGTCGAGGCCACCCAGCCGCTGGTCTTCTCGGCCGACGAGACCACCGACATCGGCTACGAGTCCGGGACCAGCGTGTCCAGCGCCTACAGCGCCGCCACGAGCCGGTTCACCGGTCGCATCAGCTGGGTCCAGCTCGACGTCGGCAAGGACGACTACGACCACTTCGTCACCGCTGAGGAGCGGCTCCGCGTCGCCATGGCACGGCAGTAGGCGCGGAACGGTGCGGACCGACGAGCCGGACCCACGCCGCATCGACCCGGACGACGCGCCGGGCAAGTCGTACGAGCAGCTCTCGGCATACCTGTACGGGCTGATCATCACCGGCTCGGTCCTCGCCGCCGCCCCCGAGGACGGCGGGCTCGTCCGGATCGCGCTGCTGCTGGGCGGCACCCTTCTCGTCTACTGGTGCGCCGAGACCTACGCGCACCTGATCGCCGCGCGGACCCTCGCGCGCCGCTCCCTGCGCGCGGCCGAGCGTCGCGCCCTGGCCGCCGAAGGGCTGCCGCTCGTCACCGCCTGCGCGGTCCCCGGCGTGGTGCTGCTGGTGGAGGCACTGCTGCAGGTACCGACCTCGGCCGCGGTCGACGTCGCCCTCGTCGTCAACCTCGTGCTGCTGCTTGTCGTGGGCTGGCGCATGAGCACAGCCGGCGGGATGACGGGCGGCAGCCGCCTGGCCGCGACCGCGATCGCTGGCCTGCTGGGCGTCGCCATGATCGGGCTGAAGCTGTCGCTGCATTAGTTCGCCCCCTGCAGCTTGTCCATGTCTCCCAGTTCGTCCTATGGTGGAAGATGCGGAGTCATGAAGCGGCTCCAGGTCCGCGCGGGGGGCCTGGGAGGTTCGTGTGTCATCCGTCGATCAGATCAAGAACGGTAAGGCAGACCATGCGGTGGACCGCGCCTTCGTCGGCGAGGCCATGATCGAGCGGGCCAAGAGCGTGATCGTCGTGGCACGACGCGTCGACGAGGACCAGGCCGCGCAGATTCTGCTCGACGCCGCCTGCACGGCCAACATCTCCGTGCGCCTGGCGGCCGACCAGGTCATGTCCGCACTGCAGGCCGACTGCCCAGAGGGCGACATACAGGACGCGCTGGTGCGTGCGCTGGGCGCCGTCCGGCCGGACGACCGGCCGCCGAACCATGACTCGCTACCTCCGCCGCGACCGGCCGGCCGAGCGGCCTGACACGGGCACCGGCGACGACACGACCGGCAGGCCAGCCTCATTTGGCCTCGACGCTGGTGGTGTGGTGCGGCGTACCCACTGGCTTGGACTCGCTCGACCCCCGCTGACGCAGGAGGATCGCGAAGGTCACCATCGCGCCGACGGCCAGGAACTCGGACTGCCAGTTCTGCAGCGTTCGGTTCCAGAACTCCGGCGACCCCACGTACTCCAGCCACGACTGCGCGGGAAGACCGTGGCTGGCGTTCTCCTCGTTGGCCACGACGTTGCCGGCGAGCGACTGAGCCAGCCACGACAGGAGGAAGATTCCTCCCATGACCAGCAGGAGAGAGTTGGAGTAGAGCCAGAGCCGGACACCACGGGCCCGCGCCCACGCGGGGGAATCGGGGCGCGCGTACTCGCCGACGAGCTGCTCCTCGTCCGAACCGACGCCCTCGTCGCCCGGTTTCTTCGACTCCGGCGAGCCACGCTGGATGAGCCAGATCGTCGCCAGGATGAACATGAAGAACTGAAGGAACTCCGACTGCCAGTTCTCGGCGACGTCCACGACGAAGCTGGACGAGCTGATGTAGTCGAGGTAACGGATCGGCGCGTCGCCGTGCTCGGCGAGCTGCTCGTTGTTGTACGCGTGACCAGCGAACGACTGTCCGACGAGCGTCAGGAGAAAGCTCCCCAGGAACACGAGACTGAGCCCGTTGTCGCGAACCACCCTGCGCGTGCTCATCGCCCGACCAGGGGTACGTAGATCATCAGGGCCAGGCCCACGGCGATGATCGAGATCAGTATCCAGAACATGGTCCCCATACCGCGCGGACCACCACCAGCCTTCAGGCCCACGCCCATCTCGCGCACCTTCCTCGCGGCATCCCGTCAGCCCATGATGCCGCTTCGGCCGATCTCTGCCGCCCTACCCGTCGCCGAGTGTCGAGGCACGGACCGCCAGGCGCGGCGCGAGGCGTTCGACGCCGTGCGCGGGATCGCCGTCGATCGCCGCGATCAGGAGCTCGGCCGCGCGCTGGCCGAGCCGCTCGAGCCGCATGTCCACGGTGGTCAGCGGCGGCCGGCTCGCCAGCGACATGACCTCCCAGTCGTCGTAGCCGGTCACGGCGACGTCGTCGGGCACCCGCAGGCCGCGTTCCCGGAGCCGGTCGCAGCCGCCTCGCGCGAGCTGGTCGGAGGCGAAGACGATGGCATCCACGGTGGGCGCTTCCCCGGCCCGGTCCCCCACGGGGCCGAGCACCAGATCGACGGCGCGGCGCCCCCACTGCTCCGACCAGTCCCCGTACAGGGGCGGGCCGACCAGCTCCAGGCCGCGGGCGGCGAGCTCGGCCACCAGCTTCTCGTGCCGCACCACCGACGCCGCCTGCTCGGCGCGCCCGCCCACGTAGGCGATCCGACGCCGGCCGAGCCCCACCAGGTGCTCCACGAGCAGCCGCATGCCGACGGCGTCGTCGGGCACTACCGAGGCGTCGTCGGGGTCAGCGGACGGCGCGAACGCGTACACCACGGGCATCGGCACGCGGATGGGCTCGCGCGGCTCGGTGGTGCGGCCGGTGACGATGATCCCGTCGACGCGCCGGGCCACGAGCGCGCGCACGTGGTGCTGCTCGCGCACGGGGTCGTGGCGCGCGGTGGCGAGCAGCGCCGACAGCGCGCCACCGACCAGCGCGTTCTCCGCGCCGAGCACGACGGGCAGCGAGAACCGGCCGGCGGAGTCCGTGCTCAGGAGGCCCACGGTGAAGCTGCGCCGCGCCGACAGGGAGCGCGCGGTGGCGTCGGGCACGAAGCCGAGCCGGTCCGCCGCCTCCCGGACCCGCGCGCGGGTGCTCGCCCGCAGGGAGCCAGTGTCGTTGAGCGCCTTCGACACCGTGCTCGGCGAGACGCCCGCGAGGGCGGCCACGTCCGTGATCCGCACTACCGCTCCCCGGTCCATCACGCACCAACCTCCCTGGTTCCGTTTCCTTCCACACCGGTTTCCGCCGGTACAGCCGCCTCGTCCCGCCCAGCGGAACGAGCGTCATCGTACCTCTCTACCCAGTTCAGCACCCAATTTCCAGCCAACTTCGCCCAGACCTTTGACGCTCGTGACGCCGATCCGTACGATCGGGAAATCGGATTCCTTGTTTCCGTCCTGAAGGAGCGATCGATGACGACCCTGACGCCCAGCGGTACGACGCGCGGACCTGCCGAGCCCACCAGTGACGCCCGGGTCCTGCTCCGGCCCCTCGCCCCCGGGCGGGTCACCGTCGACGCGGGCCTGTGGCACCGCACCGCCGACGTCAACCGGTCCGCCGCGATTCCCGGGGGCCTCGAGCAGCTCGGGAAGGCCGGCAACCTGCGCAACCTGGAGATCGCCGCAGGCCAGGCGGACGGCGAGGCGATCGGCCCGATCTTTGCCGACTCGGACGTGCACAAGTGGCTGGAGGCCGCAGCCTGGGAGTACGCCCGCGAGCCGGACGAGCAGCTCCTCGCCGACCAGCTGCGCGTCACGGCCCTGCTCGCGGCCGCGCAGGCCGACGACGGCTACCTCGACTCCGTCCCGATGCTCCGGAACGTGCCCCGCTACAGCGACCTGCCGTGGAGCCACGAGCTGTACTGCGCCGGGCACCTGTTCCAGGCCGCGGTCGCCCAGGTCCGCGGGACCGGCCATCGCGAGCTGCTCGACGTCGCGATCCGGCTCGCCGACCACCTGGTCGCCACGTTCGGCGACGGCGACGGGCAGCTGCGCGAGGTTGACGGCCACCCTGTCATCGAGATGGGGCTGGTCGAGCTGTACCGGGAGACGGGCACGCGGGCCTACCTGGACCTCGCGCGGTGGTTCGTCGACGCGCGCGGCACCGGGATCATCGAGGCCCACGGCCACGGGCCGACGTACTACTCCGACCGCGTGCCGGTGCGCAGCGCCACCACCGTCGAGGGCCACGCCGTGCGCGCGGTGTACCTGGGGGCGGGCGCGGCCGACGTCGCCATCGAGACCGGCGACGCCGAGCTGCTCGCCGCGCTGGAGACGCAGTACAGCTCGATGGAGCGCGAGAAGCAGTACGTGACCGGCGGGCTCGGGTCGCGCTGGGAGGGCGAGTCGTTCGGCGACCCGTTCGAGCTGCCGCCCGACCGCGCCTACGCCGAGACGTGCGCGGCGATCGGCGGCGTGCAGTGGGCGTGGCGGATGCTGCTGGCCACGGGCGAGGCCCGGTACGGCGACCAGATCGAGCGGATGCTCCTCAACGGGTTCCTCGCCGGCGTGTCGCTCGGCGGCACCGAGTACTTCTACGTGAACCCGCTCCAGCTCCGCAGCGACGCCCACGCCGAGGGGGACCGCAGCCCGGCGAACGGCCGCCTCGGCTGGTTCGACTGCGCGTGCTGCCCGCCCAACATCATGCGCACGGTCTCCAGCCTCACCGGCTACCTGGCCACCACCGACGCCTCCGGACTGCAGCTGCACCAGTACGCACCCGGCACGGTGACCGCCCCGCTGGCCGGCGGCACCCTGCGGCTGCGCGTCGACACCCGCTACCCGGACGAGGGCCGCATCGCGCTCCACGTCGAGGAGGCGCCCGAGGGCGAGGCAACCCTCGCCCTGCGGGTCCCCGCCTGGGCCGACGGCGCCACGCTCGACGGCGACCCCGTCGCCGCCGGGACGTACGCCCGGGTCACGCGCCGGTTCGTGCCCGGCGACACGGTAGTGCTCGACCTGCCCCTCACCCCGCGCCTCACGGTCGCCGACCCCCGGGTCGACGCCGTCCGCGGCAGCGTCGCGATCGAGCGCGGCCCCCTGGTGTACGCGCTGGAGCAGCCCGACCAGGAGGACGGCGCCGTCGTCGACGACCTGCGGTTCGACGTCACCGGCCCGCTCTGCCGACGAGTTCCGCCCGGACCTGCTCGGCGGCGTGACGGTGGTGCGAGCACGCGGCGCTGTCGTCCCCGGGCCCGATCCGGACGCGACGTCGCCCTACGCGCCGACCACAACGACGTCGGCCCCCGGGCCGACGCGCGAGGTCGCGCTGACCGCCATCCCCTACTACGCCTGGGCCAACCGCGGCCCGCAGCCGATGCGGGTCTGGGTCCCGGTGCTCTAGCCACAACGAAGCGCAGGGAAGGAGAGCAATGGAGCTCACCAGACGCCAGCTGCTCACGCTGGCCGGTGCCGCGACGGCGTCCGCCGTGCTGGCCGGCTGCGGCGGGACGCTACGGCCGGCGAACATCGAGGCCGCCGGGTTCGGCGAGAACGCGACTGGCACGGTCAACCTGTGGTGCCGGTCGGAGACGGTGAACGGCACGCAGGCCGTCGTCGACGCGTTCCACCAGGCCCAGGACCGCATCCGGGTGACCGTCACGCCCATCCCGGGCGGGCAGTACGTCACCAAGCTCGCGACGGCGATCCGCGGCGGGCACGTGCCCGACGTCGTCGACTGCGACGACATCAACTCGACCCTGTTCGCCTACCGCGACGCGTTCACCGACCTCACGCCGCTCATCGAGGAGCTCGGCATCGGGGACGCCCTGAGCCCCGGGCACCTCGCGCTCAGCACCAGGGACGGCCGCTACTACGGGTTGCCGTTCATCGGGGACTTCTCGGTGCTGTTCTGCAACACCGGGCTGTTCGAGCGCGCCGGGCTCGACCTGGAGCAGTCCACGGCGGACTTCGACGGCATCCTGGAGGCCGCCCGCGCCATCACCGGCCTGGACGACGGCGTCTACGGCTGGTCCTACCCGGGCAACTCCTCGGGAGCGCTCGGCTTCACCGTCCAGCCCCACGTCTGGGCGACCGGACGCGACCTGATCGCGGGCGACGTCGGCGACCAGCGCGGCGACGTCGTCGGCAACGAGCCGCTGCGCCGCACGCTCGAGCTGGAGCACACGCTGTGGGCGGAGGAGCTCGTGCCGCCTGGCAGCTTCGCCGACGACGCCTCGCGCTGGTCCGCGGACTACGCCGCCGGACGGATCGGCATGTTCCCCGCCGGCTACGGCGTCGTCGTACCCAATGCGGACCCGGAGCTGCTGGCCCGCTCCCAGGTGGTCCTCCTGCCCGGGCCCGACGGCGGCCGCAGCTTCTTCGACGGCGGCGACAACCTGTGCATCCCCAACGGCGCCGAGAACGCCTCGGCGGCGTGGGAGTTCATGCGATTCGCGCTCGACGTCCAGCAGCAGTCGCGGATGCCTGAGGGGTTCTTCTCGCCCGTCCGGTCCGACGTCGCGACGCCGGAGTTCGCGGAGAGCTATCCGCTCGCGGTGCCGCCACTGGAGTCGCTCGACAGCGGCTACGCGCCGACGACCCTCGCCTACAACCTGATCTACAACCAGCAGGACGGGCCTTGGTTGCGCATGTTCCGCTCTGCCGTCTTCGACGGGGAGGTCGATGCAGCGATGCAGGAGGCCCAGACCACGTACGACCGCATCCTGAGGCAGGCCCAGGCATGAGCGCCGCGGTGCAGGACCCGCGGCCGGTGCGGGGTCGGCAGTCCGGGGAGGGCCGGGGGTCCGGCACCCTCACGCATCCGTCGCGCACCGGGCTGGCGCTCGTCACGCCGTCGGTCGCGCTCGTTGTCGTCTTCGTGTTCGTGCCGCTCGTCGTGGCGGTCTACATCTCGCTGACGAACTTCCCGCTCATCGGGCCGTACCGCTACATCGGGCTCGACAACTACGCGTCGGTCCTCGCCGACCCGACCTTCTGGGACGCCCTCGGCTACACCCTGCTGTACACGGCGATCGTCACGCTGCCGATCCTGCTGCTCGGGTACGGGCTGGCCGTGCTCGTCCGGTCCAACCGGCGGGGCGCGACGCTGCTACGCACTATCTTCTTCGTCCCGTTCGTCATCGGCCTGACGACGCTGAGCTTCCTCATGCTGCTGGAGGCGCAGCCCAACAGCGGGCTGGTCAACGTGGTGCTCAAGTGGCTCGGGATCACCGACGGTTCGACGGCGTGGTTGGTCGACGGGCCCCTGGCCACCGGGCTGCTGTGCGTGATGGTCGTGTGGGCCGCCTCCGGCCTGACCATGGTGCTGCTCATGTCCGGGATGCAGGGCATCCCGCGCGAGGTCTACGAGTCGGCGGAGATCGACGGCGCCTTGTGGTGGCAGCGGGAATGGTCGATCACGGTGCCGATGCTGCGCCGGACCATCGCCATGACGGTGATCCTGTCGGTCATCGGCTCGTTCCTCGCGTTCACGCAGTTCTACATCCTGACCCAGGGCGGGCCGGGTTCGGAGACGACGACGATCGTGATGGCCATCTACCGCCGCGCGTTCGTCCAGCTCCAGCTCGGAGCCGCGACGGCCATGTCGCTCGTCCTCGTCGTCATCACCGGTCTGGTCACCGCGGCCCAGTTCTGGCTGCTGCGGGAGAGGAGCTGACATGGCTACCGTCACGGAGCCCGCTGTGCCGCGTCGCGGCGTCGTCGGACGACGTCCTTCTGATGCTCCTGCGCCCGGGCCTGAGCGCCGCGGGCCCGAGCGGGACACCCGCGGGAAGCGCACGCTCTACGTGGTCGGCGGGACCCTCGCGGCGCTGGTGTTCCTGGTGCCGCTGGTCGTCGCGTTCGTGCGGGCCGGGCAGCCGGGCGACGTCATCGTCGCGGCACCGGACGCGCGGTTCTTCGACCTGTCCTGGGTCAACTTCCAGGCGGTGGTCGACCAGCCGGAGGTCTGGCGCGGCATCCTGAACTCGGCGATCGTCTCTCTGTCTACCGCCGTACTCACCGCCGTGCTCGCGACGCTCGCCGGGTACGGGTTCGCCAAGTTCCCGTTCCGGGGGCGCGCGGTGCTCTTCGGGCTCGTGCTCGTCACCCTCATGATCCCGTTCCAGGCGATCCTCACGCCGCTCTACCTGCAGATGAACGTCATGGGGCTCACGGACAGCCTGTTCGGACTCGTGCTCTTCTACACGACGGTGAACCTGCCGTTCGGCATCTTCGTCATGCGCAACACGTTCGCCGCGGTGCCCTCCGAGCTGGAGGACTCCGCTCACATGGACGGCGCGGGGACCATCCGGATCCTCGTCTCGGTGCTGCGGCCGCTCGTCATCCCGGGGACCGCCACCGCCGCGCTGTACGCGTTCCTCGCGTCCTGGACGGAGTTCCTCGGGGCGCTGACGTTCCTCACCGACCAGAACCTCTACACACTGCCGGTGTCGCTGGTGAACCTGCAGCAGGGGGCGTACGGACAGGTGAACTTCGGGCTGCTGGCCGCGGGGTCGGTCATCGCGATGATCCCCTGCGTGATCCTGTACGTGGCGTTGCAGCGGTACTACGTGGCGGGGCTCGCGTCGGGTTCGGTGAAGGGGTGAGCGCCCGGCGAGGTTTGCTAAGGTGTGGCCTGCGCTGTGTGTCGAGCACGGCCGTGCGGGCGTAGCTCAATGGTAGAGCTCTAGTCTTCCAAACTAATTACGCGGGTTCGATTCCCGTCGCCCGCTCAGAGTGCGGAAGCCCAGGTCAGAGAGTGTTTCTGACCTGGGCTTCGTGCATGCCCCCACCAGCACCGAGCAGTAGGAGGCTGCGGCCCGTCCGGGCCGCGCGAGTTCTGGCTCGTGCAAGGTCGGGTCCTCGCCGGCAGGCTGCCGCTAGACCACCACCGAACCTACGGCAGGTTCCCGCGCCCGCGCGCGATGGGGCATCCGGGGACCGACATGGTGCTTGACTGACGAAACACTGGGGTGTTCATTTGCTAGACATTGTGCAGTTTGGGTGAAATCTCCTATAAAGGTAGCGATCGGGTCACAACTGGAGTGGCTCGACGGACCTTCGGGGGAGCTGCCCAATGAAGCAACGTCTGTTGCGCATCGTCGCCGCCATGGCGGCGACGAGCCTTGCCACGGTCGGGCTGGTGACGACGCCGGCCCTGCCGTCGTACGCCGCCGGCGAGTCCTACGTCGCCCTTGGCGACTCCTATTCCTCGGGCACCGGCACCAGGAGCTACATCGCTGACGGCACCGAGTGCCTGCGCTCGACCTACGCCTACGCCAGCCTGACCGCGGCGGCGAAGGGCTACAGCCTCAACTTCCGGGCCTGCTCGGGAGCGGTCGTGGCCGACGTGACGAACAGCCAGCTCAGCGCACTGAGCTCGAGCACGAGGTATGTCACCATCTCGGTCGGCGGCAACGACGCCGGATTCGCCGACGTGCTCACCGAGTGCGCCCTCCCGGCGTGGGCCAGCGACTGCGCCGCTGCGGTCGCCGCGGCGCGTACGTTCATCTCCAACACCCTCCCGGGCCGGCTCAACACGCTCTACGCCTCCATCAGGACGAAGGCACCCAACGCGAAGGTGGTCGTCGTCGGCTACCCGAAGATCTTCATGGGCGAGGACTGCAACCTGGCGACCTTCTTCAGCCCGGAGGACGAGACCGCCCTCAACAACGCCGTCGTGCTCATCAACTCGGTCACCTCGACGGCTGCCTCTGCCAAGGGGTTCACCTTCGTCAACCCGGTCAGCCGGTTCACCGGCCACGCCGTGTGCGACTCGACCGAGTGGATCAACGGCTTCTCGGACCCCGTCCAGGAGTCTTACCACCCCAACCGCCTCGGTCACGCCAACGGCTACCTGCCGCTGGTCAGCGGCGTACTGACCGGCGCGAGCGTCGCAGCGACCAGCGCAGTGCTCGCCGAGGCGGAGGACAGGGCCGCGGAGCAGGCGAAGCTCCAGCAGAAGTACGCCACCACCGACCGCAAGATCGAGCCGAAGCTCTTCCAACCCCCGACCAAGGCTCGTCTGGAAGAGCTGGCGAAGGAAAGGGGCATCGACTTCGACGCTTGGTGGGCTGAGGTGCGGTGATCAGCTCAAGCTACTGACCTGTCGCCGTGAACAACGAGGTCTGATGCGTTCTTAACAGAAGCGACGCCTTTCGCTCGAGCTGATGTGGCTTGTAGAAGTTCGAATCATCGGCTGACGGAAGGCGTCGTTTCTGCCGTGCAGGCGCTCGGACAGACCCGGTCACCCGGACCCGCTCGTCGATCGGATGCGAGGGTCAGCGACGCACGTCGAGCAGCCCGGAGTCCTTGAGCTTGACTCCGGACGTCCTCGATGCCGCGCCTGACGTGCCGACTGACTCGGAAACCGAACACCCACTGGGCCTGCTGGCCGGCCTCAGTCCGGGTCGCTGTGCCGTCGGCATGCGCTAAGTTTCGGTGTCCTACCTGCCCCTTTGTCGATGGAGCATGATGCGCCGCCTGATCATCACGTCCTTGGCTCTGCTGCTCGCGAGCGGGTGCGCAAGCACCGCAGACGGCGCGCCAGAACCGGCCGCGCCGACACCTCAGACGTCCGCGCCGGCCTCCGCGCCGCCGTCGGAGCCGGCGCGCCTTGGTGCCGAGGAAGCCGCCGTCCGGTACCTCGAGATCGTCCGCCCGTACAACGAGGCGCTCGAGGCGCTGGAAACGGCGATCAACACGGGGCAACCCGTCGACGTCCAGCGGGAGCAAGCCGCAGCGACCGTGTCAGCGCTGCGCACGGAGATCAAGGCGCTGCGCGGGGCGCGGTGGCCGGCCAAGGTCGAGCCGCACGCCCTGAGCCTGGCCGACGCAGGTGAGCAGGCAGTTCCGTCGTGGGAGGCGGCTACCGCCGCGGCGACGTCCGAGGACATGGTCACCGCGGTGCTGGCCGCGCTGGAGCATGACGATCAGGCCGCTGCGGACGCGATCCGCCAGCTGCTGTCCCTCGACCAGTACGACGAGGGTGACTACTCCTCATAGGCGTGTCAGGTGCTCGGCCTTCAGCCCACCTGGAACGTCGGACGTCGGTGGTTGCACCGTGGCCAGGCCGCGACGCTCCGCAGCCGCACGAGGTGTGGCCTGCGGCGTAGCGGACGTCGCCCGGAATCGTGTCGACGCTGATGCTGATGTCCGTCACGACTGCAAGCACGTCGCTAGAGGCAACACGCAGGGCCAGCCGGGCACCGTCGAGCGCCTCGGCGAGATGGTCTGCATCGGTGTCCAGTGCATAGGCGTAGGGACAGTAAGCGTCCTTACGCCAGGCGAACGGTGCCGTTCCCGGCACGGCGGTGGCGGGGCGCGTCATCGTACGGACCGCAACCGTCACCCTGGCGAAGTGGAACGTGCCGCCGTTGGCATGGGCCAGCCGATAGGTCGCCAATTGGTAGCCATCGTCGTCCATCGTGGGTGAACCTACTGGCTCTCGGCGGCTGTGAGGCGAGCGCGTAGGTCGTCGCGGTCTGCGGGCAGGTCGTGAGCACGTAGCCAGAGCCCTAATTGACCCTACGTCGCTCGCGACGGGGTCAGGAGCCGGAGCCGAGATATCCGCTTCACTCGATCATCAGGCGACGATGCGATCGACCTCGATCTGGGCCGCATCGATGTCGGGACAGACCACCGCCGTGGGCCACTGCGGCGGCTCCGCTTTCCGACTCCACGTCGGGTGGACGATCGCGAATCGTCCACCAGTCAACCGGAGAAGGACCTCGTCGGCCCCCGAGAATCGTGCGAGCACTTCAAATGGTTCGCCATGCAGAACATGACCGACGCTGATCTCTCGCTCCAGCTCGCGGCGCACGGTCCAGAGGTTCTCGATGTCGTTCTCCTCTCCGGTCGCTAGAACCCACCAGGTATCGACGTCAAGGTTGGGCCAGGGAGCCGGGGCGAGGCGTTCCCAAAGCAACGGATTCATCCCCATGAGGTTCCCGGCACTCGCGATCTGTCGCCGAACGGCCTCGTCGATCACGATGTCGTCCTCGTACAGATGGCTGCACAACGCATCGAGCGCGATACCTGGTTCGCCGTGGTCGAGAAGGTGGACGACGTCGTCGTACTGCTCGGTCAACAGCGACCCGGCCACCAACCTCGCGGCTTCGCGCAGTGAAGCCGCGATCACCTGGGACCATCGGTCTTCCGGGTACTCCATGCGGACGTCACCTCGAACGACAGCGCCCTGCTTCGGAACGACGACGCGTGGCTCAACGGCTTCTGCCATGGCATGAGTATCCGCTGAGATACCGACAACGCCTGGGCCTGTTTGGGAACTCAGCTTCGGCTGATCCAGTCCGTGACATAGCTAATGATCGTGGCGTGGTCTCCGACGTCGTGGAGAGGAAACACCGCAGGGGCACTCCGCGGCAGCGGGGTCGCGGTGCGGAAGGATGGGCCACGTGGGCAGAACGACGAAGTACAACGGCAACGAGCGCTGGTTCGTCGTGAGCGACGACGCAGTTCGGGCGACCGTTGAGGCGGCGATCAGGGGCGCCCTGGTGGCTCAGCGCGACCGCTTGGCCCGGGTCTATGTCGACGTCGTCTCCGACCATGACTGGCCGGCGAATGTTCACGCCGCCGTCCAACTGGCCGAACGTCGCCTGGCTGCGGACCGCCACGGCGACGTCTCCCTCACCCTCGATCCGCGCGTTGACGAGGACTTCGAGATCGCGCATGCGCTCGCGCCGTTCAGCATCAGCTGTACGGGAATCAGCCCCCACGGCAAGCTCATCTGGGACGTGAACGACACCGGCACCAGCGCGGCTTTCGCACTCACTCCCGCCGAGGAGGACGCCGTGAGGTCTGCCATCACCTCAGTCGGTGATGGGGCGGATGAACCGATGTTGCTTTCCGAGCATCACCTCCGCCAACGGCCCTCAGCTACAGCGTCGCGGGAGGCACGACACCCGCGGCCGAGCCGTGGCTACCACCCGTCGGATGGCGCGCGTACGAGCACACCGTCCGGCTGGGCTCCGGAACCGACCTCTGGGATGCGGCTTCGTCGGCGGTCCTCTCATGGGGCATCAAAACCCGCAGTGGGTTCACCGTCGACCCGCAACTCGAGGAAGGACGCGCCGCGCGTCAAGGGGAGCGCTACTGGCTCGTCGCACGAATCGGTCCCATCCGCGTGCGGGAGCCTGTCGAGATCGTCGCGACGATCTCGACGGGCCACCGGGCCGCACTTGCCTACGGCACCCTGAATGGCCACCCCGTCTCAGGGGAAGAAGCGTTCATCGTCCACCGAGACGACAACGGGAACGTGAGCCTCACGCTGCGCTCTCTCACGCGCGCCAGCAGGGGCCCATGGCGTGGGCTCTTTCCATTGACTTTGATCGCCCAGCGCGTCTATCGCCGCCGGTACCTACGCGCACTCCGGCGCGGTGCCAATGAATGAACAACCCGAAGAGGCGTCAGCGCTGTCCCCCCGGGTCGACCGAACATGGCAAGGCGTTGCTGCGGCAGATCGCCAACGCAGTCGGTGCCGACGACGTGGATGTCCGCAACGAGCACGACCGGTGGCGGGTGTACCGGGATGCCTTGCCGCGCGAAGACCTTCGAGTGCTTCTCAAAGAGATCGCTGGCCACCCGAGCCATCAGTAGCTGTTGGGGGCCTGGACGGACTGCCAGTGCCAGGGCTCAGGGTTGCGTCCGGACGGCTCGGCGAACGGCGGGTGCACCCACCCATAGGCCTCGGCGCTGGCCTTGAGCCAGTCGTACTGGGCCGACCCGAAGGTCTGCACGCCACCGCCGATGTCGATCGCCAGGCCCGTGCCGTGGTTGGAGCACCCGGGCGGGGCCGCCGTGTCGGACGACGGGTCGTACAGCGCCTCCTGCTGCGCATAGGTGCGATACGACGAGTTGATCGTCATGTTCACGCCGAACTGGTCCACGTACGCGTCGTTGAGGGCGGCCAGCTCGCCGACGACGTCAGCCCGCACGTAGTGGCCCGGAGCGAACGGGATCTCCGCCAGCTCCGACCAGGACAGGTGCCCGTTCTCGGCCGACCACACCTGGTCCGCCTCGGGGCAGGTGCCTGCCGGTGCGGTCGTCGTGTCGTTGGCGTCCGCGTCGTCGGTGGTCTGAGCACTGGTCGCCGGATCTGTGTCCGTGTCCCCGGTCGCCGGATCAGTGGCGTCGCCCTCGTTACCCGCCGCCTGGTCCGCCACGGCGAGGAGCGTCGCAGTCGCGTCCTGGACCAGGCCTGTCGCATCGGACACCGTGGAAGCCACCCGGGCGGCCCGACCGAGCAGCTCCGTCACGGTCTTCGCCGGGTGCGTGGTGTCCGGTGCGGACAGGGTGCTCGCCAGCGCCGTCAGCACGTCGTCCGCCTCTGCCTCGGCGTCGCCGGCGGAGTCGAGCGCCGCGCGCAGCGCGTCCCGGCCGGCCGGGCCCGTCGTCACGGCCGCACCCGCGTACGTCTCCTCGCCAGCGGCGACCGCGTCCCGCAGGTCCGCACGCGCGGTGTCCAGCCCGGACGAGGCCCGCTCGAGCCGGGCCTGCTGACCTGACGCCACCACGGCCTTCACCGCGTTGCTCAGCGCGGCGGTCACGGCGGGCACATCGTCACCGGCGGAGCCGGTCGCCCCGAGCGAGGCCGCCGCGCCGGCCTCGCTGCCCGACGGCGGCACGGCCGCCGACCCGAGCGCCGTCACCACCTGCTGGGCGTCGTCGATCGCAGCAATCAGGGCCTGGCGCTCGGCCTTGGCGGCGGCCTTCCCGTCCGGGCCCTTCAGGACGGTCCGCGCGGACGCGATCTCCGCGACCAGCCCCTCGCGCAGTTCCGCGCTCTCGGCCGCGTCTGTCGGCACCACCGTAGAAGGCGCGGCCGTGACGCCCGTGCCCTGCTCGAAGAGTCCGAGAGCGAATGCACCACCCGCCACGACCATCAGGCTCACGACGCCGGCGACGACGCCGATCGTGAGCCGCTTGCGCAGCTGCCGGGCACCCCTGCCGCGCCGTGGCGACGGGGGCGGCGCGGGCGTCTGCAGCTCCGGCCACAGGGGCGTCTCAGTCACCGACGAAATCTACAGCGCGAGTCGGCTTCGCGGAGGAATTGGAGTCCATGGGGGAACGCCGTTCTTGCGATCAATGAGTTCCCTGCCAGCCTGGCCGTCGAACTTCGCTGTCACCGTGTTGCCGTCTGCACCGCGCATTGCGGGACCGGATCGCCAGGATGCAGGACAGGCCGATACGCCGGCATGTGGCCCGCAAGCCGGGGTCGGCGCCATAGACCTCGTAGCACGCGACCCACCGCGCTGGCGCACCTGGCGCGAGGGCGGACTCAAACATCTGGGCGGCCAGGGCCGGCTTGGTCACGATGACGACGTCTTCCGGGACACCTGCCTGGGCTCGACGGCCCGGGTCACCCGTCCAGGACCGGGGACCGAATTCCCCCGAACCAGAAAACGAACGGCCGCGGACCCGTCTCCTGGAACTTCGGGACTCGAATGATCGAACCGCGTTGCTCGCCGAAGTCGCTTGGCCGTACGCTGCACCGGCGTGACGCCCATGAAAGAGCACAGATGATCCGGCCGCTGCGGAAGCGCCGCCGCTCGTGTCGGTGCGAGCCGTCCTGGCCGACGCTTGTCGTCGAATTCGGCGGGCGACTGCAGGAGGTGGAGCCCGCCGAGCATCACTCCATCGTCACAGCGGTGCTCGGACCGGCGAGGTGCGTCGAGTGCAAGGCCGAGTACCCAGCACCATTTCGCATGGTCCCGGCGCCGAAGCGGCCGCCGGAAAACTCTGTGTGCGGGTGCGACCCGCGGTGGCCCGAGCTCATGGTGAAGGTCGGTGGTCAGTGGTACCTCGGTCATCCGGGGATTGACGGTGTGTACGTGGTGGACGGCATCGCGGAGGGGGCGTTCTGCAGGGTTTGCGCGGCGTCATTCCTCGGCGAGATGACTCTGGACCTCGCGGCGACGAAACGGTGGCTGAAGGTCAGCGAGGAGTACCGGTTAATAATCGAGCACTGACGATCGGCGAGCGGACGCCCAGCAGTCCAGTGCGCACAGCGCCCGCAAGCCGGCGCAGCCAGCGAGTACGCGAACCCGTGCGCCTCCGTGCAGATCACGCAACGAGGACGGCGAAGGCCCCGCGACTGCAGGAGTGGTGGCGGGGCCTTCGAATCAACTCAGTGGAACTGATCCTTGCCAGAGGTGGCGAGGCGGACGAGCACTTCTTGCGCATCGACCGCGCTCACGCCCAGGCCTTTCGCCAGGACCACACAGGTCTCGACGACCGAGAGACCTGACCCTCTCAACCTCAACGCCTCGACAGCCGGCTCAAGGTCCTCGCCGGCAACAGCTCGTTCACGCAGATCACGCGCCAGCCCATCCAGCTCTGCTCGTGCTCTCACCCCAACTCCAAATTGGACGGTGGCCAACGCAGCAATCGCCTGGCGGCTGATCCTCGTCGTGATTGGCGCACGACTTCAGCCCGCCACTCGAACGATCTGGCGTGGTACGACGGGGGATCTCCAGTTCGCGAATCCTGAACGGATCACACGGGGGTCATCCTCACCAAGATCAGGAGGTGCGTCCGGCAAGTCGGGCACGTCGCCGGTCACAAAGACCGCGCTCCGAGCGGCGACGCTCAGTTGCGCGCCGGGAGCTGGCCACATGCTCAGACGCACACCGACGCTCCCCACTTCGCCCCAGGGCCGCGAAGATCCGACAGTCCACGCCGTCAACTCAACACCTCGGTCTGGCCCCGACCAAGCCAGTTCACGGACCCCACGCGCGATGAGCAGTCCCGTGTTGGACTCTCGAAGCTGCAGCGCACCGCGTAGGTCAAACAAGAGTCCAACTGTCACATCAAGCGCGTCGAAACGCACGTCAATGAGTCGAGCCTCTTGCAGCGCATCATCCTCAACGAGCGGATTCATCTCTGGCCCTCCCGCAAGGTGCGCAGTTACTCGGGGAAGCAGCAAGTCCTGGATCGTAGTCATGGCAGGGGGTTATTCGAACTGACCTCGCGGCCGAGCGCATTCCATTGTTCTCGCGTTTCTGTCTGGGCAATTTTCGAATAGGACGACGTCAGGACCCCTACGCGGGGCACGCATGCATCTGATCCCCCGAGAACCGACCGGACCTGCGAAGAAGCGAGGCTGACGCTCATAGCCTTTCGCCATCCATCTCGCCTGGAACCCAGGGAACACCCTCGGGACGTGCACCCGATGCAACATCACAGAAATTGGTCAGCACGGTCATGATACCCGCCAGCGGGAACGAGCTCAATCTTGAGTGGAATGGATTCCCTTGATACCCCGTGGGTACCTCAGGTTCAAAAGCTGGAGCTACCGGAGGGTCCGAGACCAAGACCCTCTCCGAAACGGGGTCAGAATTGACGCGGGGCCCTAACGCCACCCAAACCATCGCGCCATAACCAGTAACACCGTTTACGGCGACGCGCAACAAGTGATCTGGCCACCACTTGTCTGAAGGCCGCCACTCATGTCGACCGATGAACATCTCAAACACGTCGACCATCGGACCAGACCCGCCTCGACCAATCTCGATCAAATCGCAGAGAACCATGGGGGCTGACTCAGTTGCCTCATAAAGGTATGCTCCATATGATCGAGCCGTCAAGATCATGGTCGGCCCCCAGGCCGGGATCGGCCCTCCAAACGGCCCATTTCCGAGCCGCATCGCCCATTGCAGGCTCGATCAATTCGGCGAACTCGGATCGAATCCGAATCACCCTGAAACACAGCGACACGAGCCGTCATAACGCTCAATCCGCGCACGAGCCGGAAGAGATATCGTCGACCCGCATATAACGCTCCACCCTGGCCCAGATTAATCCCGCACCCCGTCGAAGCTGGCCAACGCTGCCGATCGTCACGCTACGCACCATCCGAAGAACTGGAGGGGACCACACGGACAATTTCCGCCACGTACGGCCTTAAGGCATGGCCGCAGGCTGGACAGGATTGCACCCACACTTGCGCGCGCAATCTCTCAGGCGTCACAAACGGATTTCCCGTGTCAGGTACCGCAACTCGAATCTTTAGCCCGCAGGACCCGCACCTGGCCCACCGACACTCAACGACTAGCGACCGCCCAAGATCTTCTCCGATCTCGCCGCCCTTGCGAATAGAATTGTCTAGCGCGTCGAGATCTGTACCGTCAGACCAATGAAGGAACGAATACACGCCCGCGGATCCATCACGCACCCAGAGCAAGACTCTTCGCATTCCCGGATGGACGGAGAGCCCTTTGTCATCGTCGCAGTCAAATTGCGGCAGCTCGTCGCCATGCTCAATCCGGTCCGATGCAGTCAAATACCAGACCTCATGGCCGTCAAGAATTGCTGCATAACCCCTCATACAACACTCCTCACACGGCCGCCGCGCCGAAGAAATGCCGGACGAGACTCTCCGCCTCAGCGGCTCCTTCGAGCGTTTGTTCAATCAACTCGGACCGCGCAACTTGTCCGACAAATACCTCGCCACCCTCACCGGCAAAGTACTCGGCGATTTCACGGGAAGTGGTTACAGAGACGAGAGAGTCTCGGTCAGCACAAGCGAAATCTATATCCCCTGCCGCCAGAATGGAGGGTCTAGACCGGGGGAATTCTCCGAAATCCTCTGCCCTCGAAATTTGGCTGGCGATCGATCGAAGACTCCTCACTACACACCATGCAGATTGCCAGACCCGGAGTCCTCAACATCAACTCGTTGGAGTTCGAAGCTCAGACAAACGACATCGTAAGTCCCATGATCATCGAATGCGATTCGATAGTGATGTATATCCTGGTCGCTCAAAATCGGTCGGGCCGTCCTAGACAATGCCGCTGAGCTGTCGAACTGGCAGAGAGTTTGCGAATCAATGCATTCGATGAGACCGAACTCAAAGTCATCCTCATTTGGGATCGGTAGACCGATCTCAAAGTCGTAGAATCGGAAATCCAGCACATCCTTGAAGAGGACTTCTGCTCGGCTGAACTTTCCCGCAACCATGGGCGAAGCCGCAAAACACATCTCAATGTCTGGACGACCTTCGGACGAGCGAAATCTCACATTCGGAGACTCAGCATACGTAGTGCGCAGACCGTCGATAGGAACCTGATACATTTCTTAACCACCCACACTCATCGCGCAATATTCACGATATCAAGAATCATCCGATTGACTTGGGAAGGCGTGATTGCGATGCGTCGTCACGGGACCCCGATGCTGACCTGTGAAACATTGTGCGGAAAGTCCGAGGTGAATATCGCGGCCCGGCTGATGTCAATCTTCTCTGAACCCGCTCCGTGGTCAGGACGCTGGACCGAAGAGTCGCTCCTGGTCGGTCATTTTGTCCATCAAGTTACGAAATGGCTGAAATAGCTGCGTGTCATTTGATCGGTTCTTTGCTAGATCCGAAGCCATGTCACGAAATAACTGAATAAACTCCCCCACTCTCAGATCGGCCCCGTCTTCACTACGACCCGAAACGTAGCGAAACAGCACATCTTTCGGAAAATATAGATCCACAAGATTCCAGATTCTTTGATGCAAGTCATCGCAGAGCTCGGGAGACTTCTCCTCAAGTATTGCATTGCTAAAAATATCACATAGCGCCCCGATCCGATGGCTTTGATACAGTGGTAGGGAATCCGGAAATACTGATCGATCTGAAAGATCCCACGTAGAAAGCGTCACATAACTTTCATCGAATCGAAAGCGACCTTCATCCCACATGACTCCCGGGCACAGCAAGGTTCCGGCTATAGCGGAAGCGCGGCGATCTCGCTCCCCGCGGAGAATCGAAGACAATGGATCGTCTCCGACGCCGACTGCCCCACGGCACTTGGCAGCAACCAGGATATCCTGAATTTCCAGCGGGATTCGATACTCATCGAGAATCGTGATTACGGTAGATCGCAGGCCGTCCATTGAGGTTTTCTCGCCTCGTTCCTCGGCGCGATGATGCGTCTTTGAGGAAGGGTTGAACGCGGGAGGTCGGCCCGCAGGGGCGTGACCTGCGGGTTCGCGGTGTGTCGCGGTCAGGACGCGGGGTCCTGGCCGGAAGGATCGGGAATCGACCAAGACACCCTGTTCCCCAGCGAGGACCCCGCGTTGATCACCTATCGTGCCAGTCTCGACGTGCCTGAAGCCACCTTGGAAACGGTGACGAGATGGTTGACTGCGCATCGCCGCCGGCCGGGGACTCGTCCGGTGCAACGGGCCGCGACCGCCAGGGCGCAAGGCCTGCTGGTGCTGCGCTGGTTCAAGGACGCGACGAAGCTGCGGATCCTGGCCCTGGACGCTGGGATCAGCAGCGCGACCGCCTACCGCTACCTGCACGAAGCGATCGACGTGATCGCCGAGAAGGCGCCGACGCTCCCGCACGTCCTGGAGCACGCCACGGCCCAGGACTGGCCGTTCCTCTGCCTGGACGGCACGCTGATCCCGACCACGAAGATCGCCGCTGCCGGTACCAGGGCCGCGGACCTGTGGTGGTCGGGAAAGCACGCTCAGCACGGCGGGAACCTCCAGGTCCTGACCGGACCGGGCGGCTACCCCGAATGGGTCAGCCCCGTGGCGCCCGGCACGGTCAACGACATCGTCACCGCCCGGACCCACGTCCTGCCCTGGCTGTATCCCGCCGCTGCCGCGGGACTGCCCACCCTGTGCGACAAGGGCTACGAGGGCGCCGGGATCGGCATCATCGTGCCGTTCAAAGGGACCAACCTCAACGCTGACGCGGTCAGCCGCAACGCGGCGATCAACGCGCTACGCGCCCCGGCCGAACGCGCCAACGCGCTCCTGAAAGCGACCTGGCCCGCACTACGCCGTGTCACCCTCGACCCCTGGCGCATCACCGAGATCGCTGCCGCCGCCCTCGTCCTGCTCCACCTTCAACGACCGATCAAACCAATGAGGTGAGAAAACCTCATTGCAACACACCCTCATTGCATCAATCGCACTCTGGTTGCGTCCGCAAAACAACGCAACACCCGAATAACCCGGCAATACCGGGGCAGGACATTGATGGTATGCCGGTCAGGTTCCCGTTCACGTCACGAGTACGCGGACGAGCGCACCTTCGTGCAGACCACGCAACGAGGACAGCGAAGGCCCCGCGACCCGCAGGAGCGGGGACGGGGCCTTCGAATCAACTCAGTGGAACTGATCCTCGGCCGTCGCGAGGCCGCGGGGCGTGACGACGCGGGCCTGGTTGCCGACCTCGCCTCGTTGACCAACGAACTCTAGATGCCATAATGATCCATCGCCTGATCTAGAATCTCGTAGGCACTGTTGAGCCATTCATCAGTCACGTCAATTCGCATACTCATGCGCGCAGCAACCGAATCATACTTCAGTGTCAGCCAGGGCTCTGTCCAAACCTCGGCCACGCCTGGAAGCGTGAACTCTTCGAACTCAACGAAGATCTGCACCCCTTTCTTGCCTGCTCGCCAGGACGTCGGCCGACCGGCATCTATGTCGTCGAGAAACCCCTGGAGGCCTCGCAACTCTTCGAGCCCAACCAACGACCACGCCTCGCCAGTCAAGAATTCTGCTTGGATCACAAACCGTGCATCGAGTTGACGCGCGGAGATATATGGGCGAGGAGCCTCTTCAGTCAAAAAGACAGCAAGTCCGCTCCCCACGCCGAGGTCGCCTGGAATCGTTATTAACTTGAGTGGTTCAGCCAACATTGTTAGACCATCCAAGCGCGTTCCCGAACTGCATTCAGTGCGTACCGCGCTCTGCATCAGGAGCAATCCGGTCCGGGACCTTCCAGCACCCCAACCACATGAGGCACTACGGATTTGACCCGACTCAGGCTCGACGCGGCCTTCGGGCCCGACGCGGTCAGCGCCGACGCGTGTGGCGCGCCGCCCGTCGCCGACGGCTTCAGCGTGAGCGTCACCGGGTCGCCCTTGGTCAGAGTCAGCCGGCCGAGGCCCTCGACGCACCGGCACCGTCGTCTGATCCACCGTGGACGCTGGCTCGGTCACCCGTCGTCGTAAGCGCAGCCAGGCACTCAAGAACCGACCATTGAGGTTTTCTCACCTCATTGGTTTGATCGGTCGTTGAAGGTGGAGCAGGACGAGGGCGGCGGCAGCGATCTCGGTGATGCGCCAGGGGTCGAGGGTGACACGGCGTAGTGCGGGCCAGGTCGCTTTCAGGAGCGCGTTGGCGCGTTCGGCCGCAGGGCGATTGCAAGGTTGATCACCCGTTGATCGTCTTGACGGTGGTGGGTGGTTGAGGGTATGGGTCGTGGCATGAGGACAGCGGCTCGGGTGGGATGATCGAGGTTCCTTACGCCTGGCCATCTCACGGGAGCCGCTGTCGTGTCCTCATTCTTCCCTATCGTCGCGTCGCTGGGCGAGCCGTCCGCTGCGGAGCTGCTGGTCAGACGGGACGTGGCGTGCCTGCTCGACGCGCTGGAGGCGGTGCCGGACCCGCGTGACCCGCGCGGGGTGAGGTACGGCTTGCCGCTGGTGCTGGGGCTGGCGGTCTTCGCCGCGTGCTGCGGTGCGACGACGTTCGAGGAGATCGGTGAGGTCGCCGCCGATCTGGACCCGGTGGTGCTGGCCGGGTTCGGGTGCACGCGACGGGCGCCGTCCGCGGCGACGTTCCGCCGGCTGATCAACTCCTGCGATCCGCAGGTGCTCGACGAGGCGCTGTGCGTGTGGGCCTCGGGTCTGACGATCGGCGAGGACGCCACCGAGACCGAATCCGAACCCGGGGTCAGGGGGTGTGCCGGGCCGGGGGTGCGGGCGGTGGTGAGCCTGGACGGCAAGACGCTCAAGGGCGCCCGGTCGTTCGATGCTGTCGGGGTGATGACGCAGGTCGCGGTGTTGGAGGCGTTCGACCATCTCACCGGGGCGGTGGTCGGGCAGGTCGAGATCGTCGGCGGGGACGAGAACGCCGCCGGGCGGGCGATGGTCACCCGTCTGGCCGCACGCCCGGGCGGGCTGACGAACGTGGTGATCGTCGCCGACGCCAAGCACACCACCCGCGAGCTGGCCCAGCTCGTGACGGACCTGGGCGGGTACTGGGTGTTCACCGTCAAGGGCAACGCCCCGACCCCGCACGCCGTCCTGGCCGGGCTGCCCTGGACCGATATCCCGATCGGCGCGGTCACGCGCGACAAGGGTCACGGCCGCCGCGAGACCCGCACGATCCGCGTGGTGCAGGTCCCCGACCACGTCGACGTCACGCTGACCGGCGTCGTGCAGGCCGCGCTCGTACGGCGGACCGTGTGGCGCAAGAAGACCGTGACCACACCACACGCCTGGACCCACGAGACCGTACTGATCGCGACGTCCCTGCCCGCCAGGGCCACGGACCCGGCCCGGCTCGCGGCGATCGTGCGCGGGCAGTGGCGCATCGAGGCCCTGCACTGGCAGCGCGACGTCGTCCTCGCCGAGGACCGGCACACCGCCCGCACCGGCCACGGACCGGTCAACCTCGCCTGCCTGCGTAACACCGCGATCACGCGCACCCTACGAAACAGCAGCCCATGCCTCTCCAAGGCGCTACGCGCCGCCAACCGCCACCCTCACCGGGCCCTCGCCATCATCGCGAAATGACAGATCTACCTTGCAATCGCCCTGGTTCGGCCGGGGCGCGTAGCGCGTTGATCGCCGCGTTGCGGCTGACCGCGTCAGCGTTGAGGTTGGTCCCTTTGAACGGCACGATGATGCCGATCCCGGCGCCCTCGTAGCCCTTGTCGCACAGGGTGGGCAGTCCCGCGGCAGCGGCGGGATACAGCCAGGGCAGGACGTGGGTCCGGGCGGTGACGATGTCGTTGACCGTGCCGGGCGCCACGGGGCTGACCCATTCGGGGTAGCCGCCCGGTCCGGTCAGGACCTGGAGGTTCCCGCCGTGCTGAGCGTGCTTTCCCGACCACCACAGGTCCGCGGCCCTGGTACCGGCAGCGGCGATCTTCGTGGTCGGGATCAGCGTGCCGTCCAGGCAGAGGAACGGCCAGTCCTGGGCCGTGGCGTGCTCCAGGACGTGCGGGAGCGTCGGCGCCTTCTCGGCGATCACGTCGATCGCTTCGTGCAGGTAGCGGTAGGCGGTCGCGCTGCTGATCCCAGCGTCCAGGGCCAGGATCCGCAGCTTCGTCGCGTCCTTGAACCAGCGCAGCACCAGCAGGCCTTGCGCCCTGGCGGTCGCGGCCCGTTGCACCGGACGAGTCCCCGGCCGGCGGCGATGCGCAGTCAACCATCTCGTCACCGTTTCCAAGGTGGCTTCAGGCACGTCGAGACTGGCACGATAGGTGATCAACGCGGGGTCCTCGCTGGGGAACAGGGTGTCTTGGTCGATTCCCGATCCTTCCGGCCAGGACCCCGCGTCCTGACCGCGACACACCGCGAACCCGCAGGTCACGCCCCTGCAGGCCGACCTCCCGCGTTCAACCCTTCCTCAAAGACGCATCATCGCGCCGAGGAACGAGGCGAGAAAACCTCACTTGCCGCTTCTTGCCTTATCTGCCGCCCAAGACGGACGTGAGATTCGCTACGAAGGCGTGCGCGACAAGGCGGTCACTCTCGCGTGTCCAAGAGTCCCAATACCAGCCATCCTCGGGCAAGCACACTCGCATCGCCTGCACCGCCAAACCCCTAAGAGCGGCCGCGACTGAGGGAGCGAGCCAACCCTCAACATTCGGATAAGCACCCCTCTCCATGCCGCCCGACAGGTTCACTGCAACGATCGTGGCTGCCGCCACGACTTCTGATGGGTCGGCATCCTGACCATCTTCTACGCTCTCGCTTAGCAGCCGTTCCAGCTCGGCAGCCCGCTCGGGCTCTGGCATCTCAGCCATGGAATCGACAAGTTCTTCAGCAGAGTCACTATCGAACGGTCCCGCGCCCCAAGTGCCCATTTCATTCCTCCCGGGCTGATCTGTGAGGCCGTGACCACCCGGACAGAACGGCCCCCTTCCTGAGTTGGCCAGAGCAGCGGACCGTGTATCGAGCTGTCAAAAACGGATCGCGTATTCCCGTGCGCCAGTTCGCGAATGCAGACGAGTCGCCGCGCGATCACACCCGATTAGGTCAGGAAACACCGTCGCGATGTCGAGTGGAGGCGGCGGCGTGTAGGGCTTACCCACCACGCCGCACACCATAACCAGATCAGACGAACCGGTCAGGCCAGCCTACGCACCATGATCGGGGCCAGTCCGACGAATCTGCCGCACCGTACGCATGCCAGGCGTCCCCTTAACGTCCTTTGCGACTAAAAAGCCAGGCCAAGCAAATTCACGCTCGATCAGCACCCATACTCCAAAGAGTACAGCGTACGACAGAGTCCAGATCAACAGCCAGTCGCGGAATTCGGCGTCATACGGGTCGGCAAGTCCTAGCTGCACAAGCGCTGCACTCACGCCAAGGAGCATCATTCCTGATGGAAAAGCGGCCCTTGCGGCAGACCGCGCCTTGTCGATGTCACCGCCAAATTGGCGTTTCGCATGCAAAGCCAAATCGAGAGGGCGCCCCCTGCCGAACGATCGAGCAATATGCCGCCATATCCCCCAGAGCGCTCCCGCCACGCCGAGCGATCCGACGACGATTAATACGAGTCGAAATAGCGGATTGAACAGTGACCTCTCAAACCGACTCAAATTCTCGGCTGCGGCCAAGTAGTCGGTCATCACCAGGACCATCCAAGTCCCTTCCATATGCCTCCGAGGATGTCTTCGCTTGCAGATTCCCCCGCTTCCGAACCGGCCCAGGCGCCACCGAAGGCTCCGATTGTGGCACCTACAGGGGCCAAGGCCCCATCGCTCAAGCCCCCAGCCACCGAACCTAGCACGGCCGCCCCGACCCCTGCGCCAGCGGTCGCGACCAGTTCCTCCATACCTGTCTGCAAAAGACTTAGGCCAACCATCCCGTCATTCTTTCGCATATACGAGGCAGCAGTCGGGACTAGCCCCACCGGCCCAACCAGAGCCATACCCCGCCTCCACGAAGAAGACCGAGCAATATCGTGCCATTCATCCCTCAAGTTCGGAATAACGGCCCTAATTCCCTTGAGAACCTCGCCAGCGACAGTTGCCCCTGTTACACGCTGCCGGTTACCCCAATAGCCAGGATCGGTCTCAGGCAACCCTTGATCCCAAGGCCCGGACACGATCGGTGACCGATCAAACTGACTCAGGTTGCGTGACATCCTATCGGCCCACTCGTCAATTCCAACGAGTGCTGAATCGATTATGCCTGCGAGAAGATCGGGGATCGCCGTCTCGACGGCGTGGGCAACGGTCTTTTCCGGATCACCGATCGGCGTGTTGGATCCTGGGACTGTCTTCGATGAACTGCTGCCGCCCTCGTAGTACAGATCTTTCAGGTATCCGCCTTCGCTCCCAGAGTACGAGAATCGCTGCGGTGTGCTCCACCCTTCCCAAATGTGACCATCGCTCTCTACCCGGCTGATGGGGTTGCCTGCCGTGAACGCGTACCGGTTTCCCGTGTAAAGGTCGGACCCGAGGCCCATATCTGCGAGGGCGCCGTTGTACATGTCCCGGGTGGTGAACCGGTTCAAGCCCGGTGCATAGTCACGGAACCCCATGTCGTACGTCCCGGAGCCGGCGTCCCAGCGCTTCGAGTTGTACCGGTAAGCGTTGTATGGCTCCGCGTCCTCCGGTGCGCCGGCCTCGGGCTTGTCGATGCCCGTGTATTCGGACTCGTCCGCGTTCCCGTACGCGGTGTACCCATACGTCGCCACCGCGTTACCCGAGTCATCGGTCAAGGTCTCGACGTCGGTGTGCGCGTTGTATCCGTAGTACGCGTCCTCCCCCGCCTCGATCCCCTGCTCAGGGTCGGCCTGGTGCGTGATCTGCGAGAGCCGCAGACCCCACGGCGAGTACTGATACGACTTGGTCAGCTCACCAGCGACCTCCTCACCCAGCACCTCCGACGAAAGCCCGAGATAGGTGTAGTCAGTCGTCTCACCACCAGCAGTCTTGGATGCCGTCCGATCCAACGGGTCATACGCGTAGGTCGTGGACTCCAGCACCCCGGCGTCGTTCATCTTCTCGGACTCGGCGATGTGGTCGTACCCGTCGTACGTCGTCCGGCTGATCGTCAGCCCAGCCGAGACCGCGCTGGTCTGCCGCCCGAACGGGTCATAGCGATAGGACGCAGTCGCACCATCAGCAGTCGCGGTCAGCAGCCGGTTGCGGTCGTAGGAGTACGTCGCCGCCGTCCCGCCGACGTCCTGCGAGATGACGTTCGCGTTGTCGTCGTGCACGTACGTCTCGGTCTTGGCCCCGTTACCCGTCTTCACCGACTGTGCGAGCCGGTCCACCGGGTCATACGAGTACGTCGTGGTCGACTCCAGATACGCGGTCGCGACATCCGCATTCATCTTCGACGCGCCATCCGTGGCCTTGTTGCCGTTGTTGTCGTAGGTGTAGGCGTGCGACGCGACCAGGGCACCACCGGACTTCTCCTCGCGCATCGACTTCAACGCGCCATCCAGGAAGTACCCGTTCGTGACGACGTTGCCGTTGGCCTTCGTCTCCGTGGCCCGCATGCCCCGGTTGTCGTACGTGTACGACGTCGTCTTCGCCCCACCCGCGTCGTTCAGATCGTCCACACTGACCCGTGTGAGCGGCCCTCGCGGATCGACGGCCAGATCGTACGTGTACGTCGAGGCCTGGTCAGGGTGGTTCACCGTCAGCGGCTGCCCCAGCACGTCATACGAGTACGACGTCGTCGCCGTCTCCTGACCCGCCAGCGCCTCCCGCACCGTAGCGACCTGGTTCAAGCCGGTGTACGTGATTTGGTAGTCGTCCGCCCGGGCACCCGAGCTGGTGTCGTTGATCCCCGTGAGGTTCCCGTTGACGTCATACGAGTACGCGAACGCCCGCGCCTCGGTATCGACATCAGCGCTGTTGTCGCGGACCAGCCGCACAGCGTCCGCTACGACCTTGCCCGTCGTAGACGGCTTCAGCGTCACCGTGACCGGGTCACCCTTGACCAGCTCCACCTCACCAACGGTCTTCCACGCCCCCGCACCCGTGGTCTGGTTCACCGTATAGGCCGGCTCGGTCACCACCCCGCCATGACCATCCCCGCCCTTGCCGTGGGTCAGCTCGAACTTCGCATCCGTGGCGGCACCCGACACCTGCGGGTACGTCACCGCCACCGAGTACGTGCCGTCGGCCGGGACATCCAGGGTCCAGGTGAACTTGTCCGTGCTCGTACCCGTGACCGCGGCATGCGTACGGTGATTCGTGCCCTGCTGATCAGGAGCAGTCCACAACGTGGCCCACGTACCCGTCGCCTCAGCCAGCCCGGTCGTGTTGTTATCCGTCACCACCGAGTGCGACCCCACCGGCACACCATCATCGGCCTTGGACAGCAGCTTCCCGTCCGGGAAGTACCCCCACGTCATCGTCCGATTCGCCGAACCATCCGCCGACGTCAGCGTCCGCGCCGTCTGCGCACCCAGATCGTCGTACTCGTACGCCGTGGAGATATCCCACGGATCCGTCGTGTTCTTGATCCATCCGTTGTCGAAATACTCGACCGTGGACTCATTGCGGACCGTCTGACCCTCCGACGCCGGCATCGAAGTCTTGGTGACCCGCCCCGCGGCGTCATACACCGTCTCCGTGTACATGTTCGCGTCGCTGTACCGGGCATCCGCCGGGTCATACGGCTGGAAAGACCGCACCGGCCGGTTCAACGCGTCATACTCCGTCCGCGACGCGAAGTCGTCCGCATTGGCCGTCGCCACACCCGCGTGGTGCTACCTGACTTGGCTCATTTAGTTCAGACCTTCTCATCCACAGGCGTTCGTAGCGCTTGGTGCTGATGGCGGTGGTCAGTGCTGTCGTCGAGCGGTTCTTTGGCGGCTCTCGATGGCGTGGATGGCTTGCTGGAGGTCGTCGGGCAGTGGTGTCTCGGCCAGGACGTCGTTCCCGTCGATCCGGATGGTGATGGTGCGGTGCTGCCGGGCGGTGGTGACGAACCGGCGGATGGACCAGCCCGTTGCGTCCTCGATCCACCGGGCCACCGCCATCGCGGCGAGCACGATGTTCAGGTGGGCGTCGATCGACTCGCGCTTGCGGGCGTAGATCGGGCGGGCGGCGAGGTCGGACTTGGCCATCCGGAAGGACTTCTCGATCCCGAACAGGCGGTGGTAGGCGCCGATCACGAAGTCAGGGCCTGCCTGGTGCGGGGGCAGGTTGGTGACGTAGCCCTTGATCCCCGCGAGCGAGCGTGTCTTGTCGACCAGGGCCTGGTCCAGCGTCCGGGTGCCGCCGGTGAGCTTGACGAACCTGTTCCGCTTGACCGCGGCCTGCCCGGCGAGAGCCTTCTCCGCCTTGCGGACCTGTTCCTCGATCCCGCGCAGCGTGCGCCGGGCCCGGTCTGCTGAGTACTGGTAGTAGAACCAGTGATCGCGGCGCCCGTCGGACGGGCTCGCGGGCCAGGGCTGGGTGAAGATCTGCCCGTGGGTGAACGTCTGGTCGGGATGGGACTTCTGCCAGTGCTCGATGACCGACGGCATGCGTGGGGTCCTCGCACCGATGATGAACCCGAGCCCTTCGGTGTCCAGCGCCTTCTTGTTGCTGTCCGAGACCATCCCGGCGTCGGCCACGACGGTCACGTTCTGGACGTTGTAGGCCTTCTGGAAGTGGCGGATCACCGGCAGCATCGTGAGCGTTTCTGCCTTGTTGCCCTCGAACGCCTCGACCAGCAGAGGCCGGCCCGCCTCGTCGGTGAGGAGACCGATCGTGACCTGCGGCTCGAGGCGGCGTTCCTTGGAGAACCCCGGTTCGCGGAACCCGTCGGCCTTATCGGTCTCGAAGTAGAGCGTGGAGACGTCGAACAGCACCAGACTCGTCGGGCCGAGGTCCGCCCGGCCGGCCAGGGCCGCGACGAGCGGGTCACGGAACCCGGTCGTGGCGAACAACGGGAGGTGGCGCTTGATCGTCGGGTAAGAGACGGCGTCGATGCCGGCCTCGGCCAGGACGCGCAGGCTGTCCTGCTTGCTCGTGGGCTCGATGATCCGGGCCAGCACAAGCTGCCGAAACACCTCGTCTCGGCCGCTGGCGTCGTCCAGACCGAGCGCGTCGAACCCGGCGTTCAGCACCTCGGCCAGGACCTCCGCCCGCGAGCTGGTCACTGGCAGCCGGGCTCCGCGGCCGGGCTGCGGCACGGGACCCGCCGGTTCCAGGCCGAGGTCGAGCTCGTCCTGCCCGGCCGCGATCTTCTGGACGGCGACCGCCTTGAGCAGCTCTAGCTCCACACCATCGTGCGCGGAGCCGATGTGCTCTAGATCCGCCTTTGCACCTCTTCTGGAGTAAACAACCTGCACCGCGATCGCTCCAGAGGCAGTCGTCACCGTCCGCACGTATGGAGCCACGACCGGCAGCCTATGACACGTGGTTAGTGCGCACATCCGCGCCCGATCCCGCACAAAACCCCAGGTCAACGCGACGCGATCAGCCGCGAACACCAGAAGTGAGCCAAGTCAGGCCTCCGACGCCGGCATCGAAGTCTTGGTGACCCGCCCCGCGGCGTCATACACCGTCTCCGTGTACATGTTCGCGTCGCTGTACCGGGCATCCGCCGGGTCATACGGCTGGAAAGACCGCACCGGCCGGTTCAACGCGTCATACTCCGTCCGCGACGCGAAGTCGTCCGCATTGGCCGTCGCCACACCCGCGTGGTGCTACCGACCTCGTCGTAGCTGCACCTGATGACGCCGTCATCGGAATTGGTCACCTACGCCTGCTGATAGATCCCGCCACACCAGCAGGAAACTGCCGCCCGGAGCGCGTGACGATTTCCAGTGGGCCGGCGGCAAGCTATCGATGCGCCTTGCCACCCTCGCTTCGGCTGCGACGGACCTCCCGCATACCTGACGTGCCCTTGGCATCTCTCGGAACCAGGACGCCAGGCCATGCGAAGTCGCGCTCAAGCAAGCGCCACAACCCGAAGAAGCCCACCCACACCAGTAGCCCAATAAGCAAGAGATTCTGCAACGTCTCGCTCCCGGAACCCATCACACCGTGCACGAAGAGGTACGCAGAAATACCAAGGACCAGGAACGCACCTGGCACGGTGGATCGAACAGCCGACTGCGCCTTGTCCATGTCCCCCTCGAAGCGCCGATCGGCCAAGGCCTGCATCTGGATCGGCTTACCAATGCCGAAAACTCGCCCGAGTCGGGTCGCCAGCCACCAAAGACCGTACATTGCCCCGACCAGGCCCAGGCCGACTATAAGGATGCGAAATATCGGCTCAGATAGAGCCCGGTCATACCGGTTCACACTATCGAGAATGACGCTGGTAAGACTCACCGGTTCACCAAGAACCATCCGGGCGCTATTCGGCGACCAATTCACCTTGCTCACCGAGAATCAGCTTCTCGAGAGCAGTAGAGCCAACCCCGAAGCTGGATGCCCAGTCGGAGAGCGCAAATATCTCACCAACCGCGTCAATCGCCAGGGAGAAACGGCCGTGGTCCAGGTGGCCAATTGGGAACAAGGACTTCCCAAGGTCCGCACTCCAATCGACCAGCAGTTCGCCCTCGCCATACAATAGCCCTGGGTTAAAATCGACCGCTTCCCTAGCCCTTGTTATCCCCGAGCCGCCGTTGGGAATAGAGATGTTACCAAAGGATTCAAGAAATCGGTTCGCTTCCGCGTGCATCGCCAGCCCCTCCCTGGCGAAGCGTTCACGCCACTCGCGTGTATCCACGACACGACCCGGGTACCACCCAGCGCTGCGCAGCACCGAATCGAGTTCCCTGTTTTCGATCACCCTCACACCGCCTCGTTCGCGAACTTTGTGACCATATTGATTGACCACTCCTCCACGACAGCCATGCAACTGCTGCATGCTCCGATTTCATCGTGCTGCCCGTTCTTCTTAATCACGTATGCGGCAGCTTGGGCGCCCGTCGGGTCACGGCCATCTGTCAGCGCCCGAGATACACATGAAACCAGACCACAGCGCATGTGCCCATTCCCGCGGAGCCCCACAGGCACCCGCTCAAGTACCGAAGCGACAAGCGGGTGCACAAATCGCGATCCACCAACGCGGCTATTGCTAGGCTTCGCACTAAGTCCGCTCTTCCCACTCGTCGCGGTATAGACGGTCCCGTCCTTTAGGCGAAGAGCCTCAGCGACACTGCCTCTGAGCTTTTGATTGACCGGCGCCACTCTATCAGCCAGTTGGAGCGCCGCTCCTCGGACTGCTTGGCTCGCGCCCAACCTTGCAACTCCGGCCCCGATGGCACCGCCCACCACGCCACCGGCAGCACCCCAAGCGGCGCCTTCGAGTGCGGCTCCGCCCAGTTCGCCGGCAGTCGCCTTTCGGTCCTCGGAGCCTGCCTCGACCGCTTCGGTGACCGCTCCGCTGACCGCACCGGCAACTGCTCCAACGGCGACCCCGCACGCGACGCCAGCCACTCCGAAGGTCGCCAACCCTGCAGCTGTACACACTGCGCCGCCTACGATTCCGACAGCCACGCCTGCTGCGAAGCCCGCAATGTCCGCCTTATGGTCACCGGCCCAACTAGAGGCAGAGTCCCACATTCCGCCGAGTGAGAAGTGGCCGTCGATCTCGATCATGGAGATCGGGTTACCAGCGCCGAAGGCGTAGCGGTTGCCGGTGTAGATGTCGGAGCCGAGGCCCATGTCCGCGAGGGCCCCGTTGTACATGTCCCTCGTGGTGAACCGGTTCAAGCCAGGGGCGTAGTCACGGAACCCCATGTCGTACGTCCCAGAGGCCGCGTCCCAGCGCTTGGCGTTGTACCGGTAGGCGTTGTACGGCTCCGCGTCCTCCGGCGCGCCGGCCTCAGGCTTGTCGATACCGGTGAACTCCGACTCGTCGGCGTTGCCATACGCGGTGTA
This sequence comes from uncultured Actinomycetota bacterium, assembly GCA_963850545.1. Lineage (GTDB taxonomy): Bacteria > Actinomycetota > Actinomycetes > Actinomycetales > Cellulomonadaceae > Promicromonospora. The sequence goes on from CAWKLP010000001.1 coordinate 2,328,211, forward strand.
CCCATAGGTCGCAACCGTGTTCCCCGTGTCGTCGGTCAGGGTCTCGACGTCGGTGTGCGCGTTGTACCCGTAGTACGCGTCCTCGGACGTCCCGTCATCGTTCTGGGTAACCTGGGACAGCCGCTGACCCCACGGCGAGTACTGATACGACTTCGTCAGCTCACCGGCGACCTCCTCACTCAGGACTTCTTCGGACATACCCAGATAGCTGAAGTCGGTCGTCTTCGCCGATGCACCGCTGCCGGTGGTCTTGGACGCCGTGCGGTCCAGGGGGTCATACGCGTACGTCGTAGCTTCGAGCGCCCCGGCGTCGTTCACCTTCTCCGAAGTCGCGATGTGGTCGAACCCGTCATACGTCGTCCGGCTGATCGTCTGCCCGGCCGAGACCACGCTGGTCTGCCGACCGAACGGGTCGTACCGGTAGGACGCCGTCGCACCGTCAGCCGTTGCCGTCAGCAGCCGGTTGCGGTCGTAGGAGTACGTCGTCGCCGTCCCGCCCACGTTCTGGGAGATGACGTTCGCGTTGTCGTCGTGCACGTACGTCTCGGTCCCCGCCCCGTTGCCGGTCTTTACCGACTGCGAGAGCCGGTCGACCGGGTCGTACGAATACGTCGTCGTGCTGTTCAGGTACGCACCCGCAACATCCGCATTCGCCTTCGAGGCGACATCGGTCGCCTTGTTGCCGTTGTTGTCATAGGTGTAGGCGTGGGAGGCGACCAGAGCACCGCCCGACGTCTCCTCACGCAACGACTTCAGCGCACCGTCCAGGAAATACCCGTTGGTGACGATGTTCCCGTTGGCCTTGGTCTGCGTCGCCTGACGCCCCAGAGCGTCGTAGGTGTACCGAGTCACCTTCGCCGCGGCACTGTCAGTCAGATCATCCACGGACAGAGACGTGAGCGGCCCGCGGGGGTCGAGCGCAAGGTCGTACGTGTACTCCGACCGCTGATCCGGGTGCGCCACCGTGACCGGCTGCCCCAGCACGTCATACGTGTACGACGTCGTCGCCGTGTCCTGACCCGCCAACGCCTCCTTCACCGACGCGACCTGGTTCAGCCCGGTGTAGGTGACCTGGTAGTCGTCCGCCCTGGCGCCCGAGGACGTGTCGTTGATCCCGGTCAGGTTCCCGTTGACGTCGTACGAGTACGCGAACGCCCGCGCCTCCGTGTCGTTGTCGGCGGCGTTGTCCCGCACCAGCCGCACCCCGTCGGCGATCACCTTGCCCGTCGCCGACGGCGCCAGGCTCACCGTCACCGGGTCGCCCTTACGCAGCTCGACCTGGCCGACGTCCTTCCACCCGGCGGCACCCGTGGTCTGGTTCACCGTGTAGGCCGGCTCGGTCACCTCACCGCCATGACCGTCCCCGTCCTTGCCGTGCGTCAGCTCGAACTTCGCGTCCGTGGCCGCGCCCGACACCTGCGGGTATGTCACCGCCACTGAGTACGTCCCGTCCGCCGGCGCGTCCAGGGTCCACGTGAACTTGTCCGTGCTCGACGTCGCCGCCGCATGCGTGCGGTGGTTGGTCCCCTGCTCGCCCGCCACCGACGCCGTCGCCCACGTACCCGTCGCGGTGACCAGCCCGGCCGTGTCGTTGTCCGTCACCACCGAGTGCGACCCCACCGGCACACCGTCGTCAGCCTTGGACTGCAACTTCCCATCCGGGAAGTACGACCACGTCATCGTCCGGTTCGCCGACCCGTCCGCCGACGTCAGCGTGCGGGCCGTCTGCGCACCCAGGTCGTCGTACTCGTACGTCGTGGAGATGTCCCAGGCGTCGTCGGACGTCTTGATCCACCCGTTGTCGAAGTACTCCGTGGTCGACTCGTTGCGCGCCGTCTGACCCTCCGACGCCGGCATCGACGTCTTCACCACGCGCCCCGCCGCGTCGTACGTCGTCTCCGTGAACACGTTCGCGTCGCTGTACCGGGCATCCGCCGGGTCATACGGCTGGAAAGACCGCACCGGCCGGTTCAACGCGTCGTACTGCGTCCGCGACGCGAAGTCGTCCGCATTGGCCGTGGCCACACCTCGCGGCGTGATCACCCGCGTGGTGTTGCCGACCTCGTCGTACTCCACCTTCGTGGTCCGGTACTGCACCACACCGCCCACGCTCTCGTGCGGCGCCTTGGACTCCACCTGTGCGCCACGCTCGTCATAGGTGACATACGAGGTGTTGCCGTCCGGGTCCGTCGAGGAGACCGCCAGGCCGTCCGCGTCGTACTCCGTCGAGCTCGAGTTGCCGGCCGCGTCCGTCGCCGAGACCGGCCGGTGGTTCAGGTCGTACTCGGTCGTGGACGTGAAATCGTCCGGGTCCGCCGTGGCGTTCTTCTTCGGGTCGACCGTCTTCACCAGGTTGCCGACCTCGTCATAGCTGTACCTGATGACGTCGCCGTCGGCGTTGGTCACCGACGTCTGCTGGTAGATCGCGTCGTACCCGTAGGTCGTGACGAAATCGGTCGCGTCCCCGGTGGTGGCCACACCCTTGGGCTCGGTCACCGTCTCCAGGTTGCCGACCGTGTCATAGGCGAACACGCTCGCGCGCTCCGGACCCGTCGGGGTGTCCTTCGGCATCGTCGACTTCGTGACCTGGTCGGTCGCGTCGTACGCCGCCGTGGACACCGCACCGTTCGGCGCGGTCGACGTCGTCACGTTGTCGTTCGCGTCATACACCGCCGCCGGCGCCGTGATCGTCTCGGTAGCGCTCTTGCGCTGCGTCCCAGCCAGCGGCCGCCCGAACGCGTCGTACGCCTGGGTGACCAGCCCATCGAGCGGGTCCTCGACCTGGGTGACCAGGCCACGCCCGTCGTTGGAGTACGTGGTCCGCGAGACGTTACCCAGGGCGTCCTCGGTGACCACCGGGTAGCCCACGTCGGTGTACTCGCGGTACTCGGTCACGTTCTCGTTCGCGTCCTTAGCCGTCAGCAGCTGCCCGGTCGTGTCGTACGTGTACGACGTCGTGTAGTCACCCGCCGTCGCGCTCGCGATTCCCTTACCGTCGACCACGGTCAGCAGGTTGCCCACCGCGTCATACGTGAACTGGTTCTTCCGGCCCTGCGGCGAGGTCGTCTTCGCGATCTGCGCGACGGACCCGGTCTCCCAGGTCCGGTACTCCATGACCTGCGCACCAGGCGGCGCCTGCTCCGCGGTCTCCCCGGGCACACACTCGGACGCCGCGGGCGCACCGCCGCGGGCAGCGTTCTGCTCGGCGTCGCGCTGCCAGATCGGGTACCCGGTCTTGGGGTCGTAGCAGTACGCGGTGACCGCGCCGTTGTCCTCGGTCAGGGTCCGGACGTTGTTGTCCGTGTCCCACGTCAGCGCGACCGTCTCGTCCTTCGCGTTCGTCACCGATCGCGGACGGCCGAAGTCGTCCGACACGTACGACGTCACATGGTCCTCGGCGTCCGTGACCGTCGAGTTCCACCACCCCTGCGTCGCATGCGGCGCGTAGTCGAACCTCGTCACCCCGTCGTTACGGTCCGTGATCGTCTGCACCGACCAGTGGTCCTTCGGGTCATCGCCCTCGGACGGGAAGAAGTACGACAGCTCCGTGTCATTGCCCCGCGGGTCGGTGACCCGCGTGAGCTTCGCGTTCTTGTTGCCCTGATCGGCGTCGTAGGTGAACTTGAACGTCTTCGCGATCGACGCCCCCGACGCGTCCGTCGCGCCCGCACCGTCGATCATCCGGCCCATCAGGCCCTTGGCCGTGTAGTAGAACTCGATCTTCCGGCCGGAGACGTCCGTGATCGACCGCACGTGGTCGTAGATCTTGGAGTTGTTCAGCCCACCCGACCCGCTCACCAGGTTCCCGGTGGCCTCGTCCACGTACTGCCAGCCGGTCTGGCCCTTGGTCCAGTAGTTCACCGTCAGCGTCTGCCGGCCCGTGGGGTCGGTGACGTACTGCAGGAACTTACGGGGCTGGTTGTTCGAGACCCGCTCGGCATAGGTGAACTGCTGCGTGTTGCCGTTCTTGTCGATCACCTGGTTCAGGTACCCGTCGCAACCGAACACGAACTTCGTGCCGTCCGGGCCCAGCATCGTCCACGCGTCCGGGTCCGGGTCCTTGTTCGACGCCCGGCAGTCCACACCCGCCTTCTGCGTCAGCCGGTAGTTCACGCCCGCCGGCGCATCCCACTGGCCCGTGGTGGTGTTCAGCCGGAACACGTGGGTCGTGCCGTCACCGTCCGGCAGCATCACCTCACGCGGGGAGTTGTTCGGGTGGAACTCCAGCGGCGCGCCGAGCCGGATCGGCCCGGACACCTGCGCCGACCACCCGAACCCGGACACCGTGTCCGAGGTGTCCTGCGAGTTGTAGGCGAACCGGGCGAACGTCGACAGCCCGCGACCCGGGTTGCTGAACGCGTCGTAGGACCACACGGCATTGCCCGCGGCCACGTTGTTCATCAGCGTCGAGCCCGCACCGGTGTTCTTCCCGGCATAGGTGTAGAAGCTCTCCAGACCGAGCTGGTCGGACGTCGGGTCCTCGACCGCGACGTTCTGCTTCAGCTGACCGGCCGGCAAGGCCGCGATCCCGGCCTCGGCCAGGGTGCTCGCCTCGGTCTGGGCGGCCACGTCACCGGTCGCGGTGGTGTCCAGGCCCTGAGCCGACGCCGCGGCGCCCGCCGAGTCCTGGCCGGCCGCCTGCGCCTCCTGCTGGGCGGTCTTCTCCTGCAGGGGCGACGCGGAGTTGGCGATCTCCCACGACAACGAGTAGTCGCTGCGCAGGTTCCCGTCGCTCACCGGCGGCGCCACCACCGACGCCGTCACGTCCGCCACCTCGCCGGACGACAGGTCCTGCGGCAGTGCGGTCGTCGTCGAGGTCGAACCCGGCGCCACCGACCCGTCCGGCAGCGTCCAGGACGCCACCAGCTCCTGGGACCCAGCGACCCACGTGGTCTGGGTCGTGTTCGAAACCGTCACCGGCACCTGGTAGCTCGTGCCCGGCGTCATCCGCTCCGGGGTGTCCGGCGCGTAGAACGTGTCCTCCGGCGCCGTGGACAGATACGTCACCGCCAGACGCGGCCCGGAACGCTCCAGGCCGTTATGGTCCTCGGCCTCACCCGACGCGAACAGCGACCGGTCCTGCGACGCGGCCTCGTCAGACATCTTCACGACCAGACCCCGGTACTGGGTCGGGCCGTTGACCCAGTTCTGCACCGCGGCCTTCACGTCCCACGACAACCTTGAGGGCCCCTCACCCAGCCCGGAGACCGAGTCAAGCAGCACACCGCCCAGGTTCCCGCCCGCCGGCCAGGTGCCGGTCCCGGAGCTGTCCGGATCGTTCCACGTCGCAGTGGCCTCGTCGAAGTCCGTGTTCTGCCGGTAGGCCCGGTACACACCCAGGGTCGGGTAGACCATGTCCCCGTTCCCGTCCAACCGGGTCGTCTCGGTGGTCTCCTGCCACATATGCAAGGACGCATCGGTCACCACCGCGTCGTCGGGAACATCCCAGGCCGCGTTGTCCCACTCCATCACCGTGCGCGTATCCCCATACACCGTGGACGCGTTGCCGACCAGGTCCCAGTACTGCGTCGTAATGTCCTGGACCGTGTCACGCGGCGTGGTCGGCTGCCCCGACGTCAGCGACGTATCCCCCGAGGCCACCAGGATCTTCGTGGTGTGCCCCGCCTTCGGCAACCGCACGATCTGCGTCGAGGACGGCACAATGCTGCCGTCCTTACGCTTGACCGCGACCTGGTAGTAATACAACTTCCCCAACCCGGGGTCGTCAGCCGGCGTCGGCACCGCGCTCGTGTCCACGAACGCCGTCGTCCCCGGAGCCACCGGCGCCACCAGCGTCGTCGCCGACGGCGTGAACGTCTGCGACACGCTGCGGTGCACCTGGTACTCCACCAGGTTGTCCCCCGTGCCCGAGGACGGATCCTGATACGCCGACCAGGACAGCTCCGCACCCGTGGCGTGGATCGTGTCCGGGATATCCATCACCACACCCGGCTGGCCGTAGGTGACCGTCAGCCGCGGCATGTTGCGGGTCTCGCCGCCGTAGACGTCCTCACCCGCCTCGTAGCGCGGGCCACCCAGGGGACCAGCGGCGGTCTCGTCGGTCGCCTTGATCATGAACCCGTTGTCCAGCGCCGGGGTCTTGACCCACTCGCCGACCGTGCCGGACACGTCATACGTGTGCCACTTACCGATCTCGCCAGCAGTCCGGACCTCCGTGGCCGGCTTCACGAACCGCACCGCGTCCGCGATCACCGCCGTCGACGACGTCGCCGGCGTGTCCAGAATCTCCACCTTGCCGCCGGTACCCGCATCAAACGTGTGAGCAGCGATCTGGTCCCAACCAGTCGGCGCCTGCTGGTTCATCATGTACGTGTGCACCGGATTGGCGGTCGCGTGCGTGATCCGCACCGGCACCTGCGTAGACCGGTTGGAACCGGTCACGTTGTGCAGCCACACCTCCCACAACCCCGAAGCCGGCAGGTCAGGCGTCCAGGTGAACACGTCCCCCGCGACCGTGTCCCGGTTGAACTGGTAGTCACCCCCGAACCCGTCCGCCCCCACCGCCGACGCCGGCCAGGCACCCGTCGTCGACACGTACGGCGAGACATTGTTCAACGTGCGGCGCGTACCCGCCACCGCGCCCATCAGGCCGTTCGCGCTGTTCCACGTGGCGGCCGACGACGTCCACGGCGCAGTGACGTCCCGCACCTCCAGCGGCACCCGCGTCGCCCAGTCCGTGTGGGCCTGGTCGAAGTAGAGCTCCAGGTCGGCGTGCGTGACATTGGCGCCCACCGGCACCACGCCGTTCGTACCGGTCAGCCCCGGGAACTGCACCATCGAGCGCGCGACCCCGCCGCTGGTGCGACCGACCGAAAGCCGCGACGACGCGTAGTAGCTGGTGGTCGGCGCCTCCGACAGGATCATCGTGTCCTTCGAGAAGTTGCCCGTCGGCGAGATGATGATCGTCGGGTCCACCGTCACCGGCCACACCCGCGCCCCATCGCCCAGCCACTCCTCGTCCGGCGTCACGGTCAGCTCCCAGGCGCCCTTGCCCGCGCGCTCCAGCTCGTAGTCCACATCCGTCGAGACGGCCGCGCCCTGGTCGTCCGGGGCGGACAGCCTGCCGCCCTGCGTGATCTCAGCCTCGCGCGAGTCCCACATCACACCCGCGGGGATCGACGCCACCGGCTCCGGGCTCAGCTCGCTGTAGAAGCCGATCGAACCGTCGTCCTCGACCCGCGGGGTCAGGTCGCCCAGGTCGGACAGCGTGAACGTGAACTCGGCGGGGTCGGCGTCGTCCGGTGCCTCGGCCAGGACGATCGACTCCTTGACCCGCCCAGGCAGCACCTCGTACGACAGATCCGCACCACCCAGCACCGCCACATCGGAGTGGGTCACCGTGTCACCGTCGACGTCGGGCGAGGACAGGTCACCCGCCTCGGCGTCAGGCAGCCCGACGGTCACACCACGACCAGCGGCGTCCTCCACCCGCACCACCCGGTCCGGCCGCTGACCGAAGAACGAACGCGCCGTGTTCGCAACGCTCGCATGCGACCAACCCTGCGACGTGGCGGCCTTGCCCGCCTTCACGGACAGACCCTTCGCACCCGCGTCGGCCACGGCCTTCCCGGTCGCGGCGACGGTCGTATCGATCTCGACCAGACCGTCGCGCGCGGCCTCGTAGAACAGCGGCTCACCCGACAGCTCAACCTGACGCTGACCGTCGTCCAGCAGGAACGTCCGCGTGTTGACCGTGCGCTCACCCGTCAACTCCCGCACCCGCTCGCCCGGCTCCTCCGGAGTCGCGACCCGCGCGTCCACCGGGTGCTGCTGCGTCGCGAGCGGGGCGTCGGCGGGGATCGGGTCGCCCTCGGGCTCGTCGTCACCGCCGCCGAACAGGTCCGTGAACCAGTTCCCGCCCTTGTCCCTGTCCTGGTCGGGCGAGGTGTCGGACGGCGGGGCCGCGGCCGCCGCCGCGGCGGCGCGATCCGCGTCCGAGAGCCCGTCGTCGGCCGCCGCGAGGGCTGGGCCGGCCGGCACCAGGTAGACGCCGACCAGCGCCGCCGTGGTCACCGCCACGGTCGACGCGCGCACCCACCACCGCGCCCCCGACCTGGGCAGCGTCGTCGGAACCGCAACCGGACCGGTCGTCCTGCGCACCATGGAAACCCCCTGAGCAGCGCCTTCACCACTTCCAGGCGAAGGTCAAGAAACCTCCGGAAGCGAACCAGCAACAGCCCAGGACACGGAAGACTGAGAAATCCTCCGGGTGAAGTTGCGGGTGAAAGAGAACGGCGCTTATCGGACTTTTTGGCGTCCGCACGTCAGGATGCCTACGTTGTAACGGGATGCCAGGCAGGGAGAGCACAGGGGAAGGAACTGCCACCCATGGCGCGCAAACGAGCCACGACAGAGAACCTGCTTGCGGTGCTGACCCTCTACGAGGTGGGCTCGTACGGGGCAGCAGCCAACATCCTTGGACGAGACTCCGACACGGTCAGGTACCACCTGACCGCCACGCGTGAGGTGTACGGGGAGAACGTGCTCGTCTACGAACACGGCGAGTGGCGGGCCACTCCTACCGGGTTGAAGGTTCTGGAGATCGCTCGCAAGGCACGCGCCCTCCACGACGACCTCGCGGAGATCGACGCCGCCGAACCTGACAACAGCACCTCCGAAGGCGCTGCCTGAGCAGGCCCGGGCTTGGGTGTCGTTGGAATGCGTCGGGTGACACGCGGTCACCGTAACCGCGGGCGAAAGGCTGGCCGCTCGCCCGCCGACGCGCCATCATGGCCAGTAGCACCCACCGGCGGGAGGCGTCATGGAGGCCGCATCAACAACTACCCACCGGACCGTCGCCGTCGTAGGTGCGTCCGGCGCGGGCAAGACGACGCTCACCGAGGCGCTGCTGCACCGTGCCGGCGCGATCCCCCGCGCGGGCCGGGTGGAGGACGGCGGCACGGTGAGCGATCACGAGCCCGAGGAGATCGCCCGAGGCATCTCGCTCGGCCTCGCGCTCGGGACGCTCACCTGGACGTGTCCCGACGGCACCGTAAACACCCTTACCCTGGCCGACGCGCCAGGCCACCCGGACTTCGCGGGCGCCGCAGACACGGCCCTGTCGGTCGCGGACCTCGCGCTCGTCGTCGTCAGCGCGGTGGACGGCGTGCAGCCCGGCACCCGGAACGCGTGGGCAGTCGCCGAGGCGCTCGGCGTGCCGCGCCTCGTCGTCGTGACCCAGGAGGACCGGGCCCGCGCCGACTTCCGGCGCGTGCTCGCTGAGCTGCGCGAGGCCTTCGGCGAGCATCTCTGGCCCGTCGAGCTGCCGCTCGGCGAGGAGCAGTCGTTCACCTCCATCGCCGACTTGCTGGACGAGCACGCCCTCGTCTACGACGGTGCGGGCCGCCACCACGACGAGGACCTCCCGGCCGGCGTCGTCGACGAGGAGCACCGGATGCACGTCGACGTGACCGAGGAGCTCGTGTCGCACGACGACGAGCAGCTCGACGCGTACCTGTCGGGGCAAGAACCGGTCGCGGCCGACCTCGAGCGCACCCTCGCCCGCGAGGTCGCCGCGGGCAGGGCCGTGCCCGTCGTGGTCGCATCGGGCGTGACCGCCACCGGCGTCGACCGCCTCGCCGACCTGCTGTGCGAGCTGGCGCCCGCGCCGACCGAGCGCGACAGCCGCGTCGTGGTCGGCTCGGGCGCCGACGACGGCGACGGCGACGCGGGGCGCACCATCGCGGTGGCCGCCGACCCGTCCGGCGAGCCGCTCGTGCACGTCTTCCGCACCGTGGCCGACGTCTACGTGGGCCAGGTCTCGATGCTCAAGGTGCTCTCCGGCATCGTGCGGACCTCCGACCGGTTGCGCAACGCGACCACCGGCGTCGACGAGCGCATCCACGGCTTGTTCCGGCTGCAGGGCAAGGAGCACCTCCCGGTCGACCACCTGTCCGCGGGCGAGGTGGGGGCCGCCGCGAAGCTGGGCGGCTCGCCGTCGGGCACGCTGCTCTGGTCGCGGCCCTCGGGCCGTGCCCGGCCCGCCCTGCCGCCGCCGCGCCAGCCGGTGTACGCTGCGACGCTCGTGCCGGCGTCGCAGTCGGACGACGAGCGGATGTCGACGGCGCTGGCCCGGCTCGTCGCCGAGGACCTGACGCTCGTCGTCGACCGCGTGGGTGATGCGACCGTGCTGCGCGGCCTCGGGGACACGCACCTCACCGTCGCGGTCGACAGGCTCGCGCGCGTGTTCGGCGTCCACGTCGAGACCGCGCCTGTACCCGTCGCTTACCGGGAGACGATCGCGCGGGGCACGCAGGCGGAGGGCAAGGTCAAGAAGCAGTCCGGCGGGCACGGCCAGTTCGCCGTGGTGCAGCTGCGGGTGGCGCCGCTGCGCGAGGGCGGCTTCGAGTTCGTCGACTCGGTGGTGGGTGGTTCGGTGCCCCGGCAGTACATCTCGGCCGTCGAGAGGGGGGCGCACGACGCCATGGCGGCCGGAGGGCCACAGGGCTACCCCGTCGTGGACCTGCGCGTCGAGGTCTATGACGGCAAGTCGCACTCGGTGGACTCGTCCGACATGGCGTTCCGCACCGCGGCGGCTGCGGGCATCAGGGCGGCCCTGACCGAGGTCGGGACGGTGCTGCTCGAGCCCGTGTCGACCGTGAGCGTGACCGTCCAGCCGGAGCACCAGGGCGCGGTGCTCACCGACCTGTCGGGGCGCCGCGGGCGGGTGTCGGCGACCGAGCTGGCAGATGACGGCCGGGCGCGCGTCGTCGCGACCGTGCCGGAGGCGGAGCTCAGCCGGTACGTCCTCGACCTGCGGTCCCTGACCGGCGGCCGTGCCGAGCTCAGGATCGAGCACGCCGGCTACGAACGGGCGCCGAGCGTCGCACGGGAGTAAGCCCGGGGGCCCACCGGCCGTCGCAGGCGGACCCGTCGTATGGCGCCTTGCAACGCGATCGGTAGTCTGCGCGGATGGCAGACCTGGGACCCGTCGCATGGCCACCCGCTCCGATCAGGACCGAGCGGCTCCTGCTCCGTGAGCCCGAGGTCCGAGACCGCGCGGCGGTCATCGAGCTGAACGCCTCACCAGAGGTGGGCGCCTACATCGGCGGCTCTCGACCGCGTGACGAGGTCGAGCGGACGATCCCTGCGGTGCCGAAGGGGCGCCCGGGCCAGTTCATCGTCGATCTCGACGGAGCGATGATCGGGTTGGTCCAGCTCGACCGGCGCGACGCGGACTATCTGATTGGTCCGGCGGTCGGGAGGGTCGAGCTGGGCTACCTGTTCCTGCCGGGTGTGTGGGGGTACGGGTACGCCGCCGAGGCGTGTGCGGCGGCACTCGAGTGGTTCGCCGGTGTGCTTCCGGACGAGCCGGTTGTACTGGTCACTCAGACCGCCAACGAACGCTCGATGCGCCTCGCGGTGAAGCTGGGGTTCACCGAGGTGGAGCGGCTCGAGGCATGGGGCGCCGAGCAGTGGTTCGGCGTACGGTCCACCGACGGAGCCGATGCTTAAGGCCTTGCTGCGGCGGACCTCTTGGCTCACCCTGGCCGTACCGACGCTTCCCGTCGGTATCGGACAAAGGAGTCCAGGCATGACCAGACCGTTCCGATTCGGGGTCGTGACCCCGCTGCTGACCGACCTGCCCTCGTGGCGGGACCGGGTACGCGGGATCGCCGACAGCGGCTACTCGACGCTGCTGATGCCCGACGTCCCGCACTGGCAGCCTGCACCCGCACCGACGCTCGCCTTCGCAGCGGCACAGACAGACCTGCGCGTCGGCACCTGGGTGTACGCCTCCCCGCTGCGCCCGGCCTGGAGCACCGCATGGGAGGCGCACTCCCTGTCGGTGCTCACCGAGGGCCGCTTCGAGATGGGCATCGGCACCGGCAGGCCAGGGATCGAGGAGGAGCTCCGCGAGCTCAGGATGCCCGAGGTCACGCCGCGAGAGCGCCTGGCCCAGGTACAGCAGACCGTGGCGACGCTGCGAGACCTGGACGGTCCCGATCTGCACACGCCGGTCGTGATGGCCGTTCGCGGGCCGAAGGCCCAGGCCCTGGCCGCCGACGTCGCCGACACGGTCACCTTCGCAGCGATGCCCAGTGACACCCGTGCCGAGGTCGCGGGGATGGCACGCGGGTTCCGCGCCACACGGGACATCGAGCTGGCCCTCCACGTGCCCGTCGTCGGCGACGCCGTCGCGCCGTTCATGGCGCCTCCGGACACCGACACGGCCGCGCTGCGCGAGGCGGACTCGCTGGCCATCCTCCCCGATGACCCCGCCGCGGCCGCCGAGGAGATCCAGCGGCGGCGAGAGGAGATCGGCTACTCCTACTTCGTCTTCGGCGCCGACTTCGCCGAACGGCTCGCACCGGTCGTCGCCGAGCTGTCCGGACGGTAGCCAAGCCGGGCGACCAGCGGTGAATCCTCCCTGCGCCGAGTGGTGCCACCGTCAGCTCACTGAGTGTCGGGGGTACCGAGGCCGTTCGTCGCCCACCGCGCGACCGGGAACGCGGAGGCCGCCGCCAGGACCGCGCACGCTGCGACGACGGCCCAGATCGGGCCCCACGCCACGGTGGCGCCGTCCGTCCCGTGCGCCGAGGCGTGGCTCATGGCGGTGAGCAGGACAATCGTGGTGACGACTGCCGCCTGCACCACCGCGACCACCAGGACCAGCAGGACGTCCGCCGCGACGAGCCGCAGCACGTCAGCCCGTGATCCTCCGGCCAGCCGGAATGCGGTCAGCTCCCGGCGACGGCGTTCGGTGGACATCGCGAACACGACAGCCACGGAGATCGCTGTGTAGACAAGCGTGAGCCCGACGACGCTGCCGATCGCCGCGTAGTCGGCCGCTACCAGCCCTTCGTCGCCGGCTCCCGAGATGGTCGCGGTGCCGGCAAGCACCCCGGACGCCAGGGCTACGGTGACGAGGATCGGGGAAGCCGTCGTCACCGTGCGGCGCAGATCGGTCCGGGCCGCGGCGGCCGCCAGGAGCAGCGGCCCGCGCCGCACCAGTGCGGCCGTCGCGCCGAGCACCACGCGCGCGAGCGCCGGCCCGCAGACGGCGGCCAGCGCGATCAGGGTGATCGTCAGCAGCACGAGGTAGGCGGTGGCCGACGACGGGTCGGCGCTCCTGATCAGCATGATCTCGAGCGCGACACCGGCCGCCAGTGCGACGACGCCGGCCGCACGAGCCGCTCCCATGCGGACCGTCGGCACGTCGGCCTCACGCAGCGCGGTGATCGCCGCGACACGCGCGCTGGTCAGCGCGACCGGCAGCGCAGCAGCGAGGGCGACGACCAGTGCGATGCCGGCGGCCACGGCGGCCGGCCAGGCCGGAAGCGCCGCCTCGAGTGATGCGGGCGCGAACCCGCCGGCGGACAGAGCGCGGGCAAGGAGCGGTGCCGCAGGCAGGCCGGCGAGGGCGCCGGCGATGGCGGCGATGCCGCCGACGACGGCGGCCTCCGTCAGCAGGAGCATGCCCATCCGGGCGGCACTCGCTCCGGCCAGTCGCAGGAGCGCGAGCTCTCGCTGCCGCTGGGCGGCGGAGTACGAGAGGGTCGAGGAGGTGACGAAGGCCGCGGCGAGCATCGCCACGGTGGCGGCGTTGGCCAGCAGGGTGGTCGCGAGCGTCGCCAGGGCCGGGTCGGCCTCCACCACCTCCGGCCGCTGCGCGGCGACCGCCGCGGACAACGTCACGGTCATCAGCGCGGACGCCAGCGCGATCGAGACGAACGCGCCCACGAACCCGGCCGGGTGCGCCCTGAGGCTCCGCAGCGCGATGCCAATCACGTCGCCTGCCCCAGCTGGGCGAGGCGGCCGCCGAGCTCGACCGCGTCGCGCGTGGCCGACTCCCCCGCGATGCGACCGTCGCGCAGGAAGACCACCCGGTCGGTGACAGCGGCCGCCACCGGGTCGTGCGTCACCATGACAATCGTCGTGCCTGCCTCGTCGACCAGGGCACGCAGCAGGCCCAGGACCTGAGCCCGCGACTCGGTGTCGAGGGCGCCGGTAGGTTCGTCGGCGAAGAGCACGCGAGGACGCAGCGCGACTGCCCGGGCGATCGCGACCCGCTGCTGCTGACCTCCCGACATGGCGCCGGGCAGGCGGTGCTCGACGCCCGGCAGCCCGACCCGCTCGAGCGCGACCGTGACCGCGCGACGGTCGGCGCGACGCCCGCCCACGAGCCGTGGCAGCGCCACGTTCATCCACACAGGCAGGGTAGGCACCAGGCTGTAGGACTGGAACACGAACGCCACCTGCTCGCGTCGCAGCCGGGACCGCGACCGGTCGCCCAGTCCCCCCACGTCGTGGCCGGCCAGGAAGACCGTGCCCTCATCGGGATCGACCAGCCCGGCCGCGCAGTGCATCAGCGTGCTCTTCCCCGATCCCGAGGGGCCCATGATCGCGGTGAACGTCCCCGCCGTGAAGTCCGCCGTGACCGCGTCCAGCCCGAGCACCCGGGCGGACCCGGCGCCGTAGTACTTCGTCACGGCACGGACCCGCACCGGAGCATCCACGCCCAACGACGCAGCCCGCCCGCTCGTGCTGCCCGGTTCGGCCGGGAATCCGGCGTCGTCGTGTTCCATGCCGCCGAGCGTATGGCGCAGGCCGACGACCCGGGATCAGGAAGTCTCCCGGTTGTACCCCGGATCCGACCCTGGATCCCGTCAGGGTCCGGCATCGCCGGAGTGAGCGGCACCACGGCAGCGCGGGCTACTTCTGGACGGTTGCGCAACTGTTCGGCCCTGGCCCATCAGTGGACCTCAGTGGACCTCAGTGGCCGTCGTGGGCCCCTCCGATCATTGCGGCGTGCTCGCCCCGGGTCGCACGACGACGAACTGGCCCATCATGCCGATGTCCTCGTGCCAGAGCAGGTGGCAGTGGTACATGCTCGCCGGCCCCTCGGCCTGGTCGGCGGCACGCAACCGTGCCCGCGCCTTCGAGACCGCCGTCGCAGCCCGCGGCCTGGTGTCCGTCGGCGTCGTGCACGGTGACTGGTCTGCGCGCTCGGGTCATGAAGCGGTCTCGGCGCTGCCGCCGAGCCTCGACTTCACCGCCGTCGTCGCTGCCAACGACCAGATGGCACTCGGAGTCCTCCTCGCCCTCCGGGAACGAGGCCTGCGGGTTCCCGAGGACGTGAGCATCACAGGAGTCGACGACATCCCCGACGCCGCATATTTCTCTCCCCCGCTCACGACCCTCCAAGTCGACTTCGTTGCCAGGGACGCCGCGCCGTCGAGCACCTGCTGGCACGCATCGCCCAGCAGGAACCCGCGGACGACGACGCGCTGATCTCGCAGCTCATCGTGCGCCGGTCAACTGCCGCGGCGGCCCGGTAGCCGGCGCCACGCAGGCCACGTTCGCCGCGGCGCAGGTCATCGATGGGAACCCCGACGGGGCTGAACCGACGTCGTCGGTTCAGCCCCGCGCAGGGATCGGAGCCCCGCCTCAGATGGCGGTCAGCGCCGCGGTCGCGACGTCGTGGTCCTGGTCCGGCGTACCGCCCCCGACACCGATCGCGCCGATGGTGTCAGTCATGAGCAGTTCCTTGTTTGTGTGGTCATGCGGTTCGGACGGACAAACTGCAGGGGGTTGTCAGGCGGGCTCGTTGGTGACGACGACCTTCCCGATGACGCGGCCGGTCTCGACCAGCCGGTGGGCCTCGCGCAGCTGCGCCGCGTTGATCGGGCGCAGGACTGTCGTGGCGGTCGAGCGGACCCGGCCGTCGTCGACGAGGTCCGCGACCCGGTTCAGCAGCTCGTGCTGACGGACCATGTCGGCCCCGCCGTGCAGCGGCCGGGTGAACATGAGCTCCCAGTGCCAGGTCAGGCTCTTCCGCTTGAGCGGGGTCACGTCCAGCGTCCCGGGGTCGTCGATCGCGACTACCTGGCCGAACGGCTTGAGCAGGTGCACGAAGTCGGCCACCTGCCCGGACGAGTGCGTCGAGAAGATGTGGTCGACCCCGTCCGGCGCGACCCGCTCGACCTCGCCGCGCAGACCCCGACGGTGGTCGACGACGTCGGCCGCGCCGAGGGACCGCACCCACTCGGCCCCCTCCGGACGGGACGCGGTAGCGATCACCCGGAGCCCGGGCACCAGCTCCCGGACCAGCTGAAGGACCATCGACCCCACGCCCCCGGGCGCCCCCACCATGAGGAGCACTCCCTGGGTGTCCGGGGTGATCCGGAGCTTGTCGAACAAGCCCTCCCAGGCGGTGATCGCCGTCAGAGGCAGCGCGCGGCCTCCGCGAAGCCGATCGACGCGGGCTTGCGCCCCACTACCCGCTCGTCGACCGCGTGCAGGGCGGCGTTCGTTCCCGGACGGCCGATGCTGCCGGCGTAGTAGACCTCGTCGCCAGGAGCGAACAGGGTAACGTCGGACCCGACCTCGCGCACGACGCCGGCGGCGTCGTAGCCGAGCACCTTGATGCTGCCGCGCGGGTCCTGGCCGGCCCGCACCTTGACGTCGACCGGATTCACGGAGACTGCCCGCACCTCGACCAGGAGGTCGTGCGGGCCCGCGACCGGCCGGGGAAGCTCGATGTCCTGGAGGGCGGATGGACCGCTGATGGGCAGGCTGCGCCGGTACCCGACGCCGGGGATCGTGTCATCCATGTACTACAGCGTGAACCAGCGACCCTAGTTACCGTCAAGGGCCAGTAGTACCCACTGGGTACTATGGGTGCATGCATGGCGAGACGAAGGCCCTGACGACCGACGACTGCGACCGCAACGACGTCTACGCGGCGGCGTGCCCGTGCCGTGACATGCTCGACCTGCTGGCCAACAAGTGGAGCGCCCTGGCGATCGGAGCGCTCGAAGACGGACCCGTGCGCTTCGGCGTACTGAAGAACCAGCTGCAGGGCATCAGCCCCAAGGTGCTGTCCTCGACCCTGCGCAAGCTCGAGGAGCACGGCCTGGTGGACCGCACGGTCTTCGCCGAGGTCCCGCTGCACGTCGAGTACTCCCTGACACCGCTCGGCAAGAGCGCCGGCGCTCCCCTGGCCCACCTGCGCGGCTGGGTCGAGGAGAACATGGCCGCACCGGCCTGATGCGCGGGCAGCCAGGTAGCGATCCGCCCGAGACGTGACGACCGGTTACTTGGTCGGCACCAGGAGCCGGCTCACGTCGACGGGCTTGTCGAACATGCCGTACTTCAGGCCGAGGTCGGCCAGCACCTGGAACGACGACGCCTCCAGGCCCGGCGCGAACCGGGGCATCACCATGACCTCCCGCACGACCGGGTCGATCTCGGTGTAGGTGTCGAGCACCGCCCGCGTCTCGGCCGGGTGTTGGGCGGCGTACGTCAGGGACTCCTCCATGGCCGCCGTGAACGCCTCTACGGTCTCGGGGTCCTCGGCGATCTCCTGGTCCGACGTGAAATAGGCAGCCACGAGCAGGTCGTGGTCGGTCTCGACGAAGTTGGAGCTGACTATCTTCGCCCCCTGCTCCACTGCCAGAGTCAGGTGCGGCTCCACGAGCCAAGCGGCGTCGACCTGGCCCCCGGTGACAGCGGCGGGCATCTCGGGGAACGCCATCTCGACGAACTCCACCGCGGCCGGGTCGCCGCCACCGGCGTCAACCACGTAGCGGATCGTGGTGTCGCCGATGTTGTTGAGGGTGTTGACGGCGACGGTCCTGCCGACCAGGTCCACCGCGCTCGCGATGTCGGAGTCGGCGGGCGCGACCACCGCGCCGAAGTCCGCGCCGGTCTCACCCGTGGAGAAGTTCCCGGGTGCGACCGCCTTCACCGGCAGGCCCTGCGACAACCCGACCAGCAGGGACGTCACGTTGCTGAAGCCGAACTGGTACTCCCCGCTGACCACTGCAGGGACGATCGCGGCCCCACCCTGCGCGGGCTCGAGGGTGACGTCGAGCCCGT
The DNA here is from genome assembly GCA_963850545.1 of uncultured Actinomycetota bacterium. GTDB lineage: Bacteria > Actinomycetota > Actinomycetes > Actinomycetales > Cellulomonadaceae > Promicromonospora. The sequence goes on from CAWKLP010000001.1 coordinate 2,346,055, forward strand.
GGTCCTCGAAGAAGCCCTCCTGGACACCCAGGTAGATCGGGGCGACGTCGACGATCGGGATGACGCCGACCTTGACGGCGGTGAGCTCGCCGTCGGCCGACGCGCTCCCCTCGGACCCGGATCCGGAGGGGCCGCCGCAGGCGGCCAGGAGCACGGCCGCAGCCGTGGCTGCCACCGTGAGAGGGAACAGGCGTCGCACTGGGGTGCTCCTTCGAACGTGGTACGTGCGGTGATGTTCGACGCGCCCCCGGGGCGGCACACACAACGCCGGGATGCGGCGTCCGAACAGATGTGCCCACCAAGGAACGTGCCAGGAGGCCCCGACGTGGTCAATACCCATATGATCACGATCGGGTCAATTCACCCGCGGACGATATCCTCCGGGCGGTTGTGTACACCATGGGGAGGACAGCCCGTGCTCGACCTGCTGGACGACGCCTACGGAGACCGCAGGCCCATGGGCCTGCCTCCTCGAGTCATCCTTCTGATCGGTCCCCTGCTCGTTGTGCTCGGGCTCGCGTACGTGATGGTCACCTTGCCCGGCCTGTTCGGTGCCGCGAGCGGCCTGCCCGGCCTACCGGGATTCACCCGTGACGTGTTGGTCTGGGTCGACGGGCTCGCGTCGGGGTGGGCCTCCGCGGCCGCGCAGGTCACGGAGACGCCGTTTGGCGCGTTCCTGCTCGGCGTCGCGCTCTTCGCTCCGCTGATCCTGCTGCTCGCCGCGAGTGTTCGCTCCGTGCGGTCCCGTTCGGCCGGGCCCCTGCTGACGACCGCCGGGGGCGCTCTCGCGGGCCTTCTGATGGTCGGCGCCGTCACCTGGCTCGCGTACGTCCTCATCCAGCTGTGGTGGTTCGCGCAGGACCACCCGATGCTCGTCCTGCTGCTCTACCTGACCGTTTCGCTCGGCCTGAACGCTGTGCTCTACTCTCTCTCGACCAGCTCGCCGACGGGGGTGGTCATCGCCGTCCTCGGCACCGCCGGTTTCTGCGCCCTGTGGTTCCTGGTCCCGCAGATCGCCGAGTTCCTCGAGGCCCACCTCCAGGTCGCCGCGGTGATCCTGGTGGCGCTGGGCGTAATCGCCCAGGCCGTCTTCGGGTTCGTCACCGGCTCGCCCGGTTTCGGGCTGTTCATCCTGCTGTTCGGGAGCGGGATCGTCGCCGTCGTCCTGTTCGCCTGGGGGTTCCTGCTGACTCTGGCGGCCATCGGGTTCGGGATCGCGGTCCTCGCGTACACGCTGTACCTCGGCTACTCCATGGGCGCCATCACGTTCGGGCCCGTGCTCACCGCTCGGCGGGCCGGCGGCGGGGTCGGCTCCTGCCTGGACACGTCAGCGGGGGTGGGCGTCTGCCTCGGGCTGATCGTCCTGGCGGCGTCGCTCGATCCCTCCTTCAACCACACCCTGGCTGAGGCCTGGCCCGGTCTCGCACCTGGCGGCTCGTTCCCTACGCTGTGGTTCCCCGAAGCCGTCGGGCACGACATCGCCCCGGCCGTCGAGGGGTTCGTGGTGGTGGCCGACGGCACGCTGCTGGCCGTCATCACCGGAGTCGCTGCCGCCTCGTTCCTCGCCCACCGCGGCACATGGGACGACGACGTCGACAGCACCGTCCTCGTGCCGCTGCTCGTCTCGATGGGGACCGTCCTCCTGACGCTGCTGCTGGCCCGCGCCTCCGACCAGGACAACGACGGATAGGCACGACCGAGAAGCGGGGGTCACGGTGGCGTCCAGCACGCCCTAGGCTGAGCCCGGTGTTCGAACGTCCAGTCCTGCCCCTGTGGGCAGCAGTAGCCGCGGCCATTGCCGGAGGCTTCGCTCTCGATGCCGCGTTCCCCTCGTTCGGTTGGTGGCCTCTCGCGTTTGTCGCGGTGACGCTCTCGCTGCTCTCGCTCATCGGGAGAAGCCTCTGGAGTGCGGTGCTCGTCGGCGCCACGTTCGGTGCGGCGTTCCTCTTTCCGCACCTGTCATGGGCGTCGCAGTTCCTCGGCGACACGCCCGGCGCCTCGGTGCCGTGGGTCGCCCTGGCGAGCGTCGAGACCCTCGTCATGGCCGCCCTTTCACCACTGATCGTGCTCGCCTACCGGTGGCTACCCCGCTGGCGCGATACCCGCCCGGTGAGACTCGTGGCGCTTCCGGCGCTCGTGGCCGGAACCTGGGTGGGGCGCGAGCTCGTCATGGGCTCGTGGCCCTACGGCGGATTCCCCTGGGGGCGTCTTGGCATGAGCCAGTCGGAGAGCCCGATCGCACCCGTCGCATCGTGGGTGGGGGTCTCGGGCCTCGGGTTCCTCATGGTGGCGCTGTGCGCCGCGGCGATCGAGGCGGTGCGGTGGACGTCGCGCACCGGGAGTGAACCGCTGGGCAAAGCCAGTGCGCGGGCACGGTGGGTGCCGGCGCTCCCCGTGTCCGTGCTGGCCGTGGTCATGCTCGCTCTTCCCCAGTTCCCGACCGCAGATGCGGGCTCGATGCGAGTCGGCGTCGCTCAGGGCAACGGCCCGGCCGCCTACGTCGACGAGCGTGAGCCGGACGAGATACTCGACTCCCAGCTCGACGTCTCCGAGCCGCTGGAGGACGAGCAGACCGACCTCGTGCTGTGGCCCGAGGGTGGCGTCGACAGCGACCCGGCCAACGATGTGACGACCTCGCGGATCCTCGACGAGGCGGCCGCCCGGTACGACTCCCCGATCCTGCTGAACGCGGCGTCGGAAGACGGCGGTCTCCGGTACAACACGTCGTTCCTCTGGACGCGGGACGGCGCCGTGGCGACGCACGCGAAGCGCCACCCCGTCCCCTTCGGCGAGTACGTGCCCGATCGGTGGCTGTACGGCGCGATCGTGCCCGAGCTCGTGAACCTTCTCCAGCGCGAGTACACGCCCGGCGACGACGCACCGGTCGTCGACACGGGCGACGTACGGATCGGCCTCGCGATCTGCTTCGACGTCGCCTTCGACGACGTGATCCGGGAAGGTGTGCTGGACGGCGGCCAGGTGCTCATGTTCCAGACGAACAACGCCGACTTCCGCGGTACCGACGAGAACCTGCAGCAGCTCGCCATCGCCCGCATGCGAGCGATCGAGACCGGCCGGACCGTCATCAACCTGTCCACCACGGGCACGAGCCAGGCGCTCGCCCCCGACGGCAGCACGATCGACGCCCTGCCGATCGACGGGGCCGGGCTCATGGTTGTCGAAGCCGAGCTGCGCGACGGCGTCACCGCTGGGGTCCTGCTGGGTCCGGCACTGCAGGCGCTCATGCTGTGGGGATCGCTTGCCGTCCTCGCCGTCCTCGGCGTCGCGGGGCGGCGGCGACTACAAAGGCGGCGAGAGCAGGATCGAACCCCGCCGGGTTCTTGATCCGATGAGTCTGCCCGCGCCCACGGGTCTACCTATCGACTGAGTCAACAAGCGCACCGGGAGCACACCATGGGCCTCATCGAAATCGAGCTGTTCGCCACCCTCGACCTCGTCGCGCAAGCGCCCGGCAGCCCCGACGAGGACCCGGTGGGGTTCCCGTTCGGCGGCTGGCAGGCGCCCCTGATCGACGAGGTCGCCGGGGAGCAGATAGCTGCCGCGTACGAGGGCACGGACGCCCTCCTGCTCGGACGGCGGACGTACGACATCTTCGCCGCCTACTGGCCGCACTACGAGGGCGGCGAGGACAACGAGATCGCAACGCTCTTCAACCGCGTCCCCAAGTACGTCGCCTCCCGTGGCACGCCCGACCTCTCGTGGGCCGGGTCCACACACCTCGGCCCGGACCTGGCCAGCGCGGTGCGCGAGATCCGCGACCGGCACGAGCACATCAAGGTCGTCGGCAGCCTCAACCTGGTGCAGACCCTCCTGCGCGAAAAGCTCTTCGACCGCCTCGACCTCTGGGTGCACCCGATCGTGCTCGGCGTCGGGAAGAGCGTGTTCGACGGCGGCGCGGTACCCACGAACGTCACGCTCCTCGAACCGCCGGCAGCCAGCCCGAAGGGCACCGTCTACCTCCGCTACGGGCTCTCCGAGGGTGTGCCCGGAACGGGAGACATGGCCGCACCCGACCGCGGCACCGGACGCGACGACTGAGCTGCCGTCGACCGGCTCAGCCCGCGGTGGCGAGGAACTGGGTAGCGGCGAGCTCGGCGTAGAGCGGGTCGCTCCGGACGAGCTCGTGGTGCGTGCCGACCGCGACGACTCGGCCGGCGTCCATGACCACAATCCGGTCGGCCATGGTCACGGTGGACAGCCGGTGCGCGACCACGAGGACCGTGGTGGTCGCGGCGGCGGCAGCAACGGTGTCGCGCAGGGCCGCCTCGTTGACGGCGTCGAGCTGCGACGTCGCCTCGTCCAGCAGGATCAGCCGGGGGTGGCGCAGCAGGGCACGGGCGATAGCTACCCGCTGCCGCTCGCCGCCCGACAGCTTCATGCCACGATGCCCGACCGTCGTGTCCAGGCCGTCGGGCAGCCGGTCCACCATCGTGTCCAGCCGGGCCGTGGCCAGCATCGCGACGAGGTCGGCCTCGTCGGCGTCGGGCGCGCCGAAGACCAGGTTCTCCCGGAGCGTTCCGGACAGCACCGGGGCGTCCTGCTCGACGTAGCCGATGGCCGCCCGCAGCTCGGCGACGGACCAGTCGCGCACGTCGAGGCCGTCAACGAGCACCCGGCCGGAGTCGGCCTCGTAAAACCGCTCGATCAGGGAGAACACCGTGGTCTTGCCCGCCCCGGACGGCCCGACGAACGCCGTCATCCCCCCAGCGGGTACGTCGAAGGTGACGCCGTGGTGGACGTCCGGCAGCTCCGGCCGGTAGCCGAAGTGCACGTCGTCGAAGGTGACCGATGCGGCCGCCGCGCCGGGCGCGGGCAGCGCGACCGACGGGCTCTCCGCCTCCACCGGCAGGCCCTCGGACTCCTGGATCCGCGCGATGGCCGCGGCACCGACCTGATACTGCGTCACCGCGCCCACGATCCCCTGCACCGGCGACATCAGGTAGAACACGTACAACAGGAACGCCACCAGCGTCCCGACGTCGATCGCGCCCGACGCCGCCCGCGCACCACCGGCGGCGAGGACGGCGATGAACGACGCCTGGACCGCCAGGCCGGCGGTGTTGCCGGCCACGGCGCCCCAGAGCGCCGCGCGAAGGCCGGCGTGCCACGCCTGCTCGGCGGCATCGTCGATCCTCAGCTGCTCGCGGCGCTCCGCACCGGAGGCCTTGACCGTCCGGAAGGCCCCGAACAGCCGCTCCAGCGACGCGCCCATCACGCCGACGGACTCCTGGGCCCGCTTGGAGGCCTGGTTGATCCGCGGCACCACCGTCCCGATCACCACGGCGGCCACCACCAGCACCCCGAGGGTGACGGCGAGCAGGACCGGGTCCATCAGGAACATCATGACGATGGTGGCGACCAGTGTCAGCGCGCTGGTGACTGCCGAGACCAGCGACTCGGTGGTCACCGAGCGCAGCAGCGTCGTGTCGGCGGTGACCCGCGACATCAGGTCCCCCGGCTCGGCGCTCTCCACCGCGGACAACCGCAGGCGGATCAGCCGCGAGACCAGCCCGCGGCGAGCGCGCAGCACCACGGACTCCCCCGCGCGCTCCAGGACGTAGCTGCCCAGCGCGCCGATCGCGGCGTTCGCTACGATCAGGACCGTCATCAGCACCAGCGGGCCGGCCACCGTGGTGCCGGAACCGAGCTCGTCGATCAGCTCCCGCACCACCAGCGGCAGCGCGAGCCCGGTCGCCGCCGTCGCGAGGCTCAGCAGGCCACCGACCAGCAGCGCCCGCCAGTACGGACGCGCGTATCCAAGCATCACCCGCCACGCGGGCACTTCCTCCGTAACGGCCACGAGGGAACTCTACGACCGGACACCCACACCGACCTTGACGGCGGTGAGCTCGCCGTCGGCCGAGGCGCTCCCCTCCGGCCCAGCCGCAGCGGGGCCAGCCGGCCCGACGCACCACCCATGCTTCCGATACCTTGCTGTAGCCGGGGAACGGCCCGGTGGTGACCGTCTCTGCGTGCCCCTGGAGTGTGTCTGGTGGCCTCGTTCCTGCCACCCCGTTCGCCCCGCCAGAACCCCCTGCTCGACGCTCTGCGCCGTCGCCCGGCCGCGCCGCACACGGCGTCCGACGACGAGCCCGAGGCCGGCGCGCTCCTGGCGGCGGGTGAGCCGCGTCGGTCGTCGGTGGTCGCCGCCGTCCTGTACCAGGACGACGGGACCCGCGCCGAATCCTTCACGGACCTGGCCGAAGTCTTCAGTGCTCTGCGCGCCCGCCCGGGCGGGATGGCGTGGATCGGCCTGGAGCGGCCCGACGAGGTGGAGCTCGCCACGCTGGCCGAGGAGTTCGACCTGCACCCTCTCGCGATCGAGGACGCGATCCAGGCGCACCAGCGCCCAAAGATCGAGCGGTACGACAACACCCTGTTCGTGGTCACCCACACGGCCCGCTACCTGGACGACGCCGAGGAGGTCGAGTTCGGCGAGCTGCACGTCTTCGTGGGACCCGACTTCGTGGTGACGCTGCGCCACAGCGCCTCGCCCGACCTGAGCGCCGTCCGCACCCGCCTGGAATCGGACCGCGCGATGCTCGCCCTCGGCCCGGAAGCCGTGCTGTACGCGATCCTGGACGAGGTGGTGGACGGGTACGCCCCCGTGGTCGCGGGCCTGGACAACGACATCGACGAGATCGAGTCCGAGGTGTTCGTCGGCGACCCCGAGGTGTCCCGCCGCATCTACGAGCTGTCCCGCGAGGTCGTCGACTTCCAGCGCGCCGTCCGGCCCCTGGAGAAGGTCTGCGCCTCGCTAGCCAAGGGCGCCGAGAAGTACGGCGTGGACCCGAGCTGCGGGCCTACCTGCGCGACGTCGCCGACCACCTCATCGAGGCCGGCGACCGCATCGAGTCCTACCGGGCCGCGCTGCGCGACATCCTCACCGTCAACTCGACCCTCGTGGCGCAGCGGCAGAACGACGAGATGAAGTACCTGTCGGAGGTCAGCGTCCGCCAGGGCGAGGAGGTCAAGAAGATCTCCGGCTGGGCCGCCATCCTGTTCGCGCCCACGCTCGTGGGCACCATCTACGGCATGAACTTCGACGTCATGCCCGAGCTCCACTGGGCACTCGGGTATCCCCTGGCTCAGCCGGACTGGCCGGACCGGCCGGTTCGCGCGCCCCAGACGATCAGCACGATCCCGACGACGGCGACGATCGGCCCGACGATCGCCCACAGCGTCACGCCGGTCATCGCGCTGCCTGCCAGGTAACCGAGCCCCTGCAGCGTGAACACGCAGCCCATGAGGGCGAGGACGGCGCCGAGCACGATCAGGACTGACTTCATGGCTGCCTCCGATAGGTCTCGCTGCTGGGTCTCGGTGCGACGCTACACCCGCTAGGCCCGGCTGTGACCTGCCGCGACTGTCGGAATATCTCGAAGGTCAGCGCCGTCGCTGAAACTCTTGTAACACGTTTGGCAGCAGGTGAAACACAACGGACTCGCGCCGGTCTCATCGGTCTAACGGCGCCCTTCTACGCTCCCAGCCAGCGCGGCCCGAAGGCCGCCTGACCTCGGGAGAACATATGAAGGCGCTCAAGCATCCAGCACTCCAGATCGGGATCGCCGCGGTGGCCGGGATCGCATTCGGCCTCCTGGTCGGCGACTGGGCCGCCAACGTGAAGTTCGTCGGCGACCTCTTCATCCGGCTCATCCAGATGTCGATAGTCCCCCTCGTCATGGCGTCGGTGATCAGCGCCACCGCCTCCATCTCCGGGAAGGGCGCCGGCACGCTCGCCGGGCGCACGTTCGCGTGGATGATCGGGTTCTCCCTCGTCGCGGCCGTGCTCGCCTGGGGCCTGAGCACGCTGTTCCAGCCGGGCTCCGGCATGGTGTTCGACGGCGAGCTCGATCCGGCGCTGCAGGAGTCCGCCGCGCAGGCCACGGGGTGGCAGGACACGATCCTCGGGTTCGTCTCGACCAACATCTTCGATGCGATGTCGACGGCGACCATGGTCCCGATCATCATCTTCGCGCTCCTGTTCGGTGCCGCGCTCAACGCCTACATCGCGAACACGGGCAACCGCCAGCTCCTCGACGTCGTCGAGCAGGTTCAGCAGGTGGTGCTCACGATGATCCGGTACGTCATGTACGCCGCGCCCGTGGGCGTGTTCTGCCTCCTGGCCGCCCTGGCGGGCGACGTCGGGTTCGCGGTCGTGACGACGGCGCTCGCCTACCTCGGGACGACCCTCGCCGGCGTCGTCATCCTCTTCGCCCTCTTCGTGACAGTGGTGACGCTGCGCACGCGGCTCAGCCCGTGGAGGCTCCCCCGCAAGCTCACGGAGCAGACCGCCATCGCGGTGACGACGACGAGCTCCGCCGTGACGTTCCCGACGGTCCTGCGCAACGCCGTCGAGAAGGTGGGCATCAGCGAGCGCGTCGCGAACTTCACGCTCTCCGTCGGACTGACCATGGGCTCCTACGGCGCGGTGCTCAACTACGTGATCGTCGTCATGTTCCTCGCGCAGGCGGGCGACGTCGATCTGACCATCGGGCAGATCGTCATGGGAATGACCCTGGCCGTGCTGCTCAACATGGGGACGATCACGGTGCCGGGCGGCTTCCCCGTGGTCGCCATGTTCCTGGCGACGTCGCTCGGCCTGCCCTTCGAGGCCGTCGGTCTGCTCATCGCCGTCGACTGGTTCACGGGCATCTTCCGCACCTTCCTCAACGTCAACGGCGACACGTTCGTCGCCATGCTCGTCGCGAACGCGAGCGGGGAGATCGACCGCGACGTCTACGAGGAGCGCGAGCCGGCGACGGCCGAGGACGCCGACGCCGCTGAGCTCGACGACCGACTGGAGCGGGCGGAGAGCGCGGGCTGACGCCGATGGGTCACGGACAACTTTGAGCCCGAGGCACCTCCGGCCGCGCCAACGGGTGATCTCTGCGCCTCGAACTGTGCCGGTGACGGCCCCGGCATACGTTGGATGTTCCGAGAGTGGACCGGGTTCGCCCAACCTACCCGGACGCCCTCCACCACAAGGAGGTGGTGACATGAAGCGCGTCATCATGACGTGTGTCGTCGCAGCCGGAATGTTCCTGGGTGGTGCCGCATCGGCGCACGCAGGCGAGACCAGCGGAACCGGCGCTCCGGTCCCGGGTGCGTTCAACGCCAGCTCGGCGTGCGCGTTCTCGGGTCGGGACCTTCCTGACGACCAGGAGGACCAGCCGCCCGAGTTCGACGACGACTTCGTCACGGGCGGGAACGTTCAGAGCTACGGCAAGTATGTGAGCCACGGCTTCAAGGACGTCGTACCGAGCCCCGGCGAGGCCTGCCGCGGCAACGTCGAGTTCGAGGAATAGCACCCCGGAGTCGCCCCACGTCCGGAGGCCCCTGCCGACCTCCGGGCGCCGGGCACCTGAACCGCTGGACAGATCAAGGGCGGGGCAGCGCGCCGGCCAGCGCGGCCGTCACGAGCCGGTTGACCGCGTCCGGAGACGGCGGGCCGGGGTCGCGGTCCGCGGAGAGCAGATGGCCGCCGCCGACCAGGGACAGGGTGACCGATTCGAGGTCGGCGTCGGCCGCGATACGGCCGAGGTCGCGCTCGTCGGCCAGATAGGCGGAGATCGCGGTCGTGACGTGGCCGAGGATCGCCACGCCGCCTCCGGGAGTGGTCTGCCGCAGCCGCTTGCGCAGCTCGTCGCGGAAGGTGATCAGCGGGATGATCGCCACAGGCACGGGCCCGAACAGGGCCGTCAGCGCCGCAGTCAGGTTGTCGACGCCGGTGCCGGTCCCGGCGGACTCGCGCAGCGCGGTCGCCTGCTCCTCGAGCGGCGCGGCGCTGTCGAGCACCAGGTCGGCGAGAAATGCGTCGAAGTCGGCGAAGTGCCGGTGGAGCACACCCTTGGCGCAGCCTGCCTCGTCGGTGACCGCGCGGCTTGGAAGTACTCCAGCGCAGTGCACACCGCGTCCCGCCGACCGGAGCGCAACAGCCTGACGAAGGCGGCGTGCGGGTCCGGGTTCTGGTCCGCTGACCTGAGCAGCTCGTCCCGGTCGGCCGCCATCACCGAATCATCGAAGCGATGCTGTTCCCAGTACGCGAGCATCATGGCGGGGAGCCTACTAACTGATCGACCCCTACCAGTTCGCCCGGATCCGAACACCGTCGTGGTCAGGGCTTCGCCGACTGCAGTCCGCAGGCCATCCGCGACGCCTGCGCCGCGCGATCCCCGCACCACCCAGTCCGCCAAGGCGGACCGGGTATGCCACGTAGTCGTCGGCCGGAGGCCCGACCCGGCAGTCAGGTGTCGAGCACCTGCTGGTCGGGCCGGGTGCCGCCGTGCCTGTCGGTCAGGCGGCTTCGGCGGCTGGTGGCTCCGCGCTCGGGTCGGCGGGTGGGTCGGCGGGTGAGGGTGGGGTGTCGGTGGCTTGGGGTAGGCGGATGCGGTGGCCGCGGGCGTCGGTGAAGGCCCACCCGGTCTCCACCAGGGCACCGGTCGGCCGGCACCGGTGTGCCGGCACCGGTCGTGGGCTTGCCGGTCCAGTGCATGACGATGCCGCGCGCGTCCACCAGCTGATGATGGTACCAGCACAACAACGCACTGTTCGCCACCGACGTGTCACCACCGTCGGCCCAATGCCGTACCGCGTGGTGGACCTCGCAGCGTGAGGGCGGCTGATCACACCCCGGATACACGCAATGCTCATCGCGGGCGATGACCGCGCGACGCATCTGCCCGGTCACGGTGCGCTGGGCGCGCCCGACGTCCAGCACGGCGCCGTCAGGCCCGAACACGATCCGGGTGACCGCACTGTCGCACGCCAGGCGGCGCAACAACGCCCGTGGTGCCCGGCCGCCGGTCTCGGTGAACACCGCACCGCCCGAGCCCAGCAGCCCGGACACCGCCGTGCCTGCCGCACCCCAGCCTGCTGGGCCCCCGCCGACTGCACCGGGGTGGCTCCGCTGTGCCTCCACCCGCTGTGCCTCCACCCGCTGTGCCTCCACCCGCTGTGCCTCCACCCGCTGTGCCTCCACCCGTCGCGCCGCCGGCTGCGCCTGTCCGGGTGCCTCGGGCGGGTGTCTGTCCGCAGGTCAGGCACAGGCCGTCGCGGGTCCGGGTGATCTGGGCGACCAGCTCGGTCCAGGACACCGTGACGTTCAGGTGCGGTGGGATCGCCGCCCCGGGTGAGGCCTGGTTGGCATCCAGCACCAGCCGGGCCACGTCGGCCAGGCCCTGCGCCCGACGCTGCCCCGGCGTGCGCGTGTCCTCCGCAGCCGGTGCACCCATGACCGCGTTCGATCGCGGTGGTCACCAGCAGGCCGTGCTCATCGGTCAGGAAGCCCTCCACGTGATACCCGCCGAAGGTCTTGGCCAGGTCCAGGAACTCGCCCCGCGGCGGCCTTGTCATCCTCGGCGTCGTCGGTATCCGGGTCGGTCACGCTCGCGAACCGACGCGCCACGATACGGAACTGGTCCGCGTTCAACACACCCGCCTCGCGCAGGACCACGCCCTCCCCGGTCACCAGCGTGCCCTCGGCGATCGCGTCCTCCAGGACCGCGGTGATCTGCTCGCGGGTGCGGGTGCCATCCGGGTCATCCGCAGGGTCGGGGAAGTCCACCGGCACGGTCTGCACGAACAGCTCCGGTGTCGTCGTCTCCCCCGTACGGGTATCGATGAGCCAGGCCAGCGCGTCCGTGCGGGTCTCGCTGGTCGGCGCCTCCTCGGTCATCACCCGGGCATGATCCGCACCCAGGGTCCCGGCGACCAGGCGGTCCCGGGTCACCGGGCAGCGCGGTCGCCAGGCGGCGTGCCATCGTCATGTCCTTGGACGCGGTCGCCTTCGACACGCCCTCCCGCACCCGCAACCACGTCGTGAACGTCCGCGCCATCCCACCCGACCGCCACGAACCCTCGGCCTCGATCCGCGGCAACAGGGTGTACCGCACCCCGTCCAACCGGCCCGTCAGCCGACGGATCCGGGTGTGCGCCTCGACCAGACGACCGATACTCGGTGCGTCCCACCCGTCCAGCACCTCCGGACCGGTCAGACCCGCCAGGTCGTCCATCGCGGCCTCGATCCGGGCCAGCGCCTCCTCGACCGACCCCGCGGGCGGCAGACCACCGGCCGTATCGTTCGTCGACTGCTCCACCGGCACCCACCCCCTGCCCCGTCGTCCGCTGATCCCGTGTTGTTCGCTGACCCCATTCTCTCGAACGTTCGTATGACTCGCTAGTGCTATCTGGAATCTGTGGATAACTCTTCGGAGCACCACGCAGCTGCCTCTCGGTCCCGTGCAAAAGTCGGAGCGTTGAACTGGATTCAGGGCCGAGCGGACCGCCGGTGTGTGATGCTGGGCGCAGTTCGCACGGCGCCAGGCCGGGTGCCCGGCGCCGTCAGCACCGATGGAGGGAATCATTCGATGCCGTGGCTTCCTGAGCTGTTCTCCGCGAAGTACGTAGCGGAGCTGTCCCAGCACCGTCCCTCGCCGCTGGCCGCGGTCCCGTTCTTCGACGGCGTGACTTCGGGCGAGGTGGACGCCCTGGTGGGGTCCTTCGCGGGCGAGCCCGAGCTCCACCATCCGGTGCGCGGCAGGGTCAAGGGACGCGAAGCGTTCCGGCGGTTCATCGAGACGACGAGCGAGGAGCTGCGCGCGGGAGCCTGCACCGTCGAGGACGTCGACCTGGTCGTCACCCCGCACCGCACGGTGGAGGAAGTGGTGCTGCGGTACGACGCCGGCCGGGGGCGGGTCGAGCTCCCGGTCGCGATCGTCACCGAGCGGTCGGATGCCGGCCTGCACGAGCTGCGGATGTACTTCAGCACCTGGCCGATCACCGGGGCGCACGCCAACCGGCCCCCGCTGCTGCAGCCCGACGACGCGGTGACGGAGTCCGGAATAGTGGGCGACTACCAGCGGGCGCTGGCCGCAGGTGACGTCGAGGCCACGGTGGCAGCCTTCGAACCGGACGCAACGGTGCGCGAGCCCGCCGGCGGGCAGTACGTGCACCGCGGCGAGCAGGAGCTGCGCGCGCTGTTCACGTCGTTCTTCTCCAACGGCGGTGGCATCCCGCTGGAACACTGCACGGTGACCGACGACGGGCGGGCATGCGCGCTGGAGTACAACGTGGTGCGCTGGGGCGTGACGGACCTGCCACCCGAGGCGGGAGTCGCGGTGTACGTGCGCGGCGAGTCGGGACTGCTGAGCGCGGCCCGCATCTACGACGACTCCAACCCGCCGCTGTCCGCCTGACCGCTCCCGCCGACGACGGCCTATGCGTCGGCGGCCGCCGATTCGGCGGACGGCGCCCGAGGGACTCAGCCCGCGAGCGCCGTCCGCCGGGTCAGCGCCTCGGGTCGAGGATGGCGGTCCACAGGGAGCGACCGGCCTGGTCACGCAGGTCGACGCGGAGCTGTCCGGTGGCGCCGTCGACGTTGACCTCGCCGAAGTGCTGGAAGCCTTCCAGCGGTGAGGTGTTGGCGCGTGGCGGGGAGCTGACGAACGCCTGCTGCGGCCCGAAGGTCGGGTCGAGCGTGTTCGGGCCGAACGCGCCGGCGTGCAGCGGGCCGGAGACGAACTCCCAGAACGGGTCGAACCCCTCGAACGCGGCTCGTTCGGGTGAGTAGTGGATCGCGGCGGAGTAGTGCACGTCGGCGGTGAGCCACACGGTGTTGCGCACCCGCTGCCGGCTGATCTCCTGCAGCACCCACGCCAGCTCCGCCTCGCGGCCGTTGGGCACGCCGGGCAGGCCGTTGGCGACGCCCTCGATCTTGTCGCCGTCGGGCACGGTGATGCCGATCGGCATGTCCGAGGCGATGATCTTCCAGGTGGCGCGCGAGCGGGCCAGCGAGTCCACCAGCCACTGTGCCTGGCGGGCGCCGAGGATCCGTTCCGGCGTGGTGCCGGTCGAGTTCGGGTCGCGGTAGCTGCGCATGTCGATCACGAAGACGTCGAGCAGCGGGCCGTGGGACACCTTGCGGTACACGCGGCCGTCGACGGCGTCCTGCCTGCGCACCGGCTGCCACTCGTGGAACGCGCGGAATGCCCGCGCGGCGAGGACGTCGGCGCGCTGCTCGGTGTAGCGGTCGTCGTTCAGGATCTCGCCCGGGTACCAGTTGTTCGTGACCTCGTGGTCGTCCCACTGCACGAGCTGCGGGACCTGCGCGGCGAAGCGGCGGACGTTCTCGTCGAGCAGGTTGTAGGCGAACTGCCCGCGGTACTCGGCCAGCGTCTCGGCGACCTTGGACTTCTCCGGGGTGACGATGTTGTGCCAGACCCGGCCGTCGGGCAGCGTCACCGACTCCTGGAGGGGCCCGTCGGCGTACACGGTGTCGCCGCTGTGCAGGAAGAAGTCCGGGTTGCGGGCGGCCATCGCGTCGTAGATCGTCATGCCGCCGATGTCGGGGTTGATACCCCAGCCCTGGCCGACGACGTCACCCGACCACACGAACCGCACGTCCCGGCGGTCCCGCGGCACCGTACGGAACTGTCCGGTCAGCGCCTGGCTGTCGGCCCGGCCGTCCAGGTCCTGCGCGACGACGCGATAGTGCACCTGCTGTCCCGCCGGCAGGCCGGCCAGCCGCAGCTCACCGGTGCCGTCCGTCTCCGGGGTCAGCAGCGGGCCGCGGATCCGCGCCGCGCGACGGAAGTCGGGGTCGCGGGAGATCTCGACGAACATCCGCGACGGCCGGTCGGCCCGGGTCCACACCACGGCGCCGTCCGCGCGCGGGTCGCCGAGCTGCACGCCGTGGGTCAGCACCGGGCGGCCGGACCTGGCGAAGGCCGGTGCGGTGGGAACGGTCGGGAGGAGCAGCCCGGCGGCGGCCAGGCCGGTGGCGCCGAGCAGGGTGCGCCGGTTCAGTTCGGGCCCAGGATTCATGTGCCCCGTTCTAGTCCGGCCAGGAGACACCCGGATGGCCGCACTCCGAATCCCGGATGAAGCGGCGGTGGCGAGCGCTGTAGACGGGAACCTGGTGCAACGTTTACCCTCCGGGTGCAGGGTGGTCGCAGCACGACCGCCCTGGTCGCCCGTCCGGCCCTGACCTGAGGAGGCGCAATGACGCGTCACGACCGACCACGCAGACTCTTCGTAGCCACGCTCGCGTTGATCCTGGGCATCACCGCCCTGCCCGACGGCGGCGGCGGGGCACCTCCCGCGGCGGCCGCGCCACCGCCGTCGAGCAGCGCACCGCCGTCGGGCAGCACACCGCCTTCGGGCAGCACCTACAGCAACCCGGTCACCGAACCGTTCGCCGACACCTACGCCGACCCCGCGGTGATCCGCGGGAAAGACGGCTGGTGGTACCTGTACGCGACGAGCGACCCGCTGGTGTCGGGCGGGCCGTTCGGGAACATGCACGTGGCAAGGTCCCGCGACCTGGCGTCGTGGGAGTACGTGGGCACGATCTTCGACGAGGAGAACCGGCCGTCCTGGGCCGCAAGCGGCTCGTTCTTCTGGGCACCCGACATCCGGTACGTGGACGGCCAGTACGTCATGTACTACACGGTCACGGACACCGCGGCGAACCCCGACGCCTGGGACTACACGATCGGCGCGGCCACCGCTCCGACCCCCACCGGGCCGTGGACCGACTCCGGCGGACCCGTCCTGGACCCCCGCCCCGCACCCGGCGGCGGGTACCTCAACACCATCGACCCGGCCCTCGTCACCGACGACGACGGGGCGCGCTACCTCTACTTCGGCGGCTTCTACGACGGCCTGTGGGTCACGCGGCTGGACGAGACCGGGACGCGGGCGGTGGGCGAGCCCACCCGGGTGACCGTCGCCGACCGGTACGAGGGCGCTTTCGTCGTCAAGCGCGACGGCTGGTACTACCTGATGGGGTCGTCGGCCAACTGCTGCTCCGGACCCGTGACCGGGTACAGCGCGTACACCGGACGGTCGCGCTCGCCGCTGGGCCCGTTCACCGACCACGAGGGCGTGAGCCTGAACGAGTCCCGGGTGGGCGGCACGCAGGTCGTGGCGCAGAACGGCAACCGGTGGATCGGGGTGGGGCACCACGCGGTGCTCACCGACGTCTCCGGGCAGGACTGGATGCTCTACCACGCCATCGACAAGGACAACGCCTGGCTCAGCTCGCCCGGCGGGATCAACCGGCGGCCCACCCTGCTCGACCGGCTCGACTGGATCGACGGGTGGCCCGTGGTCAACGCGGGCGCGGGCCCCAGCGAAGGCCCGCAGGCCGCGCCCGTCGCCGCGAGCGAGCTGGGCATCGTGAGCGCCGACCCAGCCTCCGGGCCTGGGCTCCGACGCGTCGCCGGCACGCTCGCCCGGGGTTCCGACGGCTCCGGCGACGCGGGGGCGATCACGCGGCTGGTGCCGGACCGCCGTGGTGCCGCCGTAGTACGGACGGCGCCCGCACCGCGCGACGTGCGCGTCGAGACCGACGTGCGCCTGCCCGACGCCGACGGGTCGTTCACGGTGACGGTGGGCGGGACCGGCCCGGCCGGCGTGTCGGTGCGGCTCGACGCGAAGGAGCGGGAGCTCGTCGTCGGGCAGGGACGCCACGAGCGGCGGGCCGCACTGCCGGCCGGCATCAACCTGACCACCTGGCGCGTCCTGACCGTCGAGGCACGGGCCGGGGTGGTCGCCGCCCGGCTGTCGTCGAGCGGCCTGGGCGACGTGGACGCCGAGGTGCGGTTCGAGCCACGCGTCCCCCTGCCCCGGCCGGCGCCGGTACACCTGACGGCCGACGGCGCAGAGGCGCAGCTCGACAACCTGACAGTCGTGGCGGCGCACGAGCCGGTGACCCGGCGCGTCGCCGAGCCGCGGGCCGGTGCCGTCACGTTCTCCGAGGAGTTCGACGGCGCGGACGGCGCGCTGGACCCGGGCTGGCGCTGGCTGCACGCGCCGGCCGACGTCGAGGTCGCCGACGGCACGCTGTCGTGGCCGCTGACCGGCCACGACCTGGTGGGCACGGCCAACAACGCGCCGGTGCTGCTGCGCGACGCGCCGGACGGCGACTTCGTGCTGGAGGCCACCGTGACCCTGCCGCTGGGCGTGGACACCGTGCGCAACTATCAGCAGGCGGGCCTGCTGGTGCACGCGGGCGACGACGACTTCCTCAGGCTCGGGTCGGTGGCGATCTGGCAGACCCGCCAGGTCGAGTTCGGCAAGGAGCTCACTGCCGACGGCCGCACCTGGTTCGGCGGCCACGTCTCCGGGCCGGTCGCCGACACCATGCACCTGCGCCTGTTCCACACGGTCGACCCGACCACCGGCGAGCACCGGTACCGGTCGGCCAGCTCGCGCGACGGCCGCGCGTGGCGCTTCGGCGCCACCTGGACGCTCCCGGCCGACGTCGACCCGGAGGTGGGCATCTACGCCGGCGGCGGGGCGTCGCCCGCGGCGACGGCGGTGTTCGAGAACGTCCTGATCCGCGACCTGGGCTGACCCCCCTGGCTGTGGGCGTGATCGTTGCGCCTGGAACGGGCGCGTAGTCGTAACGACCACGCCCACAGCCAGCCCCACAGCCAGCCCTACAGCCAGCAGAGGGCTCAGCCCTTGATTCCCGTCTGGGCCAGGCCCTGGACGAACTGCTTCTGCGCCACCAGGAACACGGCGAGCACCGGGAGGACGGTCAGCGTGGTCGCCGCGAGCTGCACGTTCCACATCGGCCCGCCGTAGGCGTCGACGTACTGGGTGAGCGCCTGCGGGAGCGTAAAGCTCCCCTTGGTGGACAGGTACACGACGGGCTCGAGGTACAGGTTCCACGACTTCAGGAACGTGAAGATGGCGACGGCCGCGAGCGCCGACCGGGACAGAGGGAAGGCGATGCGCCAGAAGATGCCCCACCGGCCCAGCCCGTCGATGCGTCCGGCCTCCTCCAGCTCGGTGGGCAGGCTCAGGAAGAACTGCCGCATGATGAACGTGGCCAGCACGCTCGGCGCGCCGAGGATCGGGATGACCACTAACGGCCAGTGCGTGTCGATGAGCCCGAGGGTGTTGACGATCCGGAAGAGCGGGACGATCGTCACCTCCGACGGTACGAGCAGGCCGGCGAGCACCAGCAGGAACAGCGCGTTCGCGCCCGGGAAGCGGATGCGCGCGAACGCGTAGCCGGCCATCGCGGACACGAGCATGGTTCCCGCGGTGACGACGGCCGCGATGTACAGGGAGTTCCAGTACTGCTGGGCGAACGGCTGGAGCGCGAAGACGTCCTGGTAGGCCGCGAACGACGGGTCCTGCGGCCAGATCGTCGGTACGGCGCGGAGGATCTCGCTCATGGGTTTCAGGCTCGACGTCGCCATCCACCACGTCGGGAAGACGAACGGCACGCTCAGGACCGCCAGCAGCAGGACGAGCCCGCCCCGGCCCCAGGCCCGCCGGGCGCGCGCCCTGCGGCGCGAGACGGCGGCGGGTCCGGGCGGCGGTTCCGCCGGCGGTCCCGACGACGGCGCCGCGCCCGGCCGCCCGATCGGATCGGCCGGATCGGCCGGATCGGCCGGATCGGCCGGATCGGCCGGATCGGCCGGATCGGCCGGATCGGCCGGATCGGCCGCGATGTCAGACCTCGCGATCTCAGACCTCATGGAAGACCCACCTCCTGCGGGACTGCCACTGCAGGAGCGTCAGGGCGAGCACGATGACGAACAGCAGGACCGAGATGGCGCTGGCGTAGCCGAACTCGTTGAACCGGAACGCCTGCTGGAACAGGTAGTAGACGAGCACCGTCGTCGAGTTGCCCGGGCCGCCGCCGGTGAGGACGTCGATCTGCGCGAAGACCTCGAGCGAGCCGACGACGGTGATGATCGAGACGAGCAGGATGGTCGGGCTGATCAGGGGCAGCGTGATCGACCGGAACCGGCGCCACGCGCCGGCCCCGTCGAGGCGGGCCGCCTCCTGCAGCTCCTCGGGCACGCCCTGGAGCGCGGCGAGGAACAGGATCATGTTGAGCCCGACGTTCTTGAAAACCTGGACCACGATCAGAGCGATCATGGCCGTGGCCTCGCCGCGCAGCCAGTTGGGGCCGTCGACGCCGACCTGCGCGAGGAACCCGTTGATGCCGCCCTCCGGCTGGAGCAGGAAGCTCCAGACGATGGTCCAGGCGACGAGCGAGACGATCACCGGCGAGAAGAAGAAGGTGCGGAACGTGGTGGTGCCGGGCAGTCGCTGGTCGAGCAGGACGGCCAGGACGAGCGCCAGCGAGATGTTCAGCACGACCAGGCCGATCGAGAACCAGAGGCTGGCCAGCAGCGCGTCGCGCAGGCCGGGGTCGGCCGCCATCCGCGCGTAGTTCTCGCCGCCGACGAACGTGAAGGTGTTGGCGAGCACGTTCCACTCGTGCAGCGAGTACCAGGCCACCATCACGAGCGGCACGACGACGAAGACGACGGCCCCCAGCACCACGGGGGCGACCATCGCGTAGCCCACCGCCCAGTCGCGCCGCGCTGCGACGGTGCTCACCGTCACTCCTCCAGGAGCGGCTGGGCGGCGGCGCAGGTGTCGGCGAGCACCGCCTCCACGTCCGCGTCCTCGCGCCACAGGGCGTCGAGCTCGGCCCGTACCGTCTGGGCGAGCTGGGCGAAGTTGCGGTGCGCGGGCTTGGTCACCGAGTCCTCGACCCCGTCGACGACTACCTCCTGGAGCTGGTCGGCGTCGAGCTTCGGGTTCGCCGCGGCCAGCGTCTCGGCGGTCAGCAGCGACTCGCGCGGTGGCGGGAAGTAGGCGGCCAGTTTCCCCGCGTTCTCCGGGTTGGTGAACCAGGCGAGGAAGTCCGCCGCGACGTCGGGGTTCTCGGCCGCGGTGAAGACGCCGATGCCGCCCTGCCCGATGACGTTCTGCTGCCCCGCGGGGCCGGCGGGCAGCGGCACGACGTCCCACTCGAACGAGTCGTCGAGCGACGAGGCGCGGCTGATCTGGGTGATCGTCATCGCGGCGTCGCCGGCGAAGAAGTCGGCGGTCGTCCCAGGGCCGGGCAGCGCGCCGTCGTCGAACACCGCGTCGTGGAACCACGTCATGGCGTCGACCATCTCGGGCTCGGTGAACGTGCACTGCGTGCCGTCCTCGTTCCAGGGCGTGGCGCCCCAGCCGCCCCATACGGTGGCCAGGTTCTCCCAGATCTGGTAGTCGAAGTCGCGGACGACGAGACCTTCCTTCCCGGAGTCGGCGGCGGTCGCCGCGGCGATGTCCCGGGCCGCGTCGTACGTCCACTCGCCGGACGCGACGAGCTCGGCCGGGTCGGGCTGCTTGGCCGCGGAGATCTGGTCGGTGTTGACGAACATCGCGAACGGGCTGTTGGAGAACGGGTACGCGTACAGGCCCTCGCCGTCCTCCCGCCCCGCCTTTTCCCACAGGGCGGTCGAGGCGGGCAGGAGGTCGTCGAGCGCGTAGCCCTCGGTGTCCTCGAGCACGGGCCGCAGGTCGGCGAGCGCGCCGCTGTTGACGAACTCGGGGGCGTAGCTCTCCAGGATCCACGCCAGGTCCGGCGCGTTGCCGCCCGCGAGCTGCGTGGTCAGCGACGTGGTGTAGTCCTCGAACGGGATGGTCTCGAACGTCACGCTGGAGACCAGCTCCGGGTTCTCGGCCACGTAGGCGTCGGCGATCTCCTGGAACAGGGCGAGCTGGGTCTCGTCCGCCGTCCAGACGGTCATCCGGAGGTTGACGGGTTCGGCGGGGGTCTCCGGCTCGCCGACCGCCGAACCACCGCCGGACGCGCATGCGGTCAGGGCCAGTGCCGTCCCGAGGCCGGCCGCGATGCCCGCCGTGCGGCGAGGCGTGTGCTGTGAGTGCATCAGTGCTCCTTCGAACTGAGGGTCAGGTGCGGGGTTTCGGCCGTGGGGGTGGTCGGCCGCGGCTGGTCAGTAGGGGTGGGCCTCGTCCGGCCAGCGCAGCTCGACGCCGGTGGCGACGAGCTCGGCCTGGTAGTCGGCGAGCAGGTCGGGCTTGCTCTGGACCTCGTGCGGCACGCGCCCGGTGGCCAGGCAGTGGGCGGCCAGGTGGCCGGCGGCCTCGCCGACGTTCCACTCGACGGGGTGCAGGCGGTAGCAGCCGTTGGTGATGTGGGTGGTGCCGATGTTCTTGCCGGCGGCCAGCAGGTTCGTCGTGCGCCGCGGCAGCAGCGCGCCGAGTGGGATCTCGAACGGCGTCGAGGCCACGTCGATGTACGTGTCGCCGCCGGTCGAGGGGTGCAGGTCGATGCGGTACATCCCCACGCCGACCGAGTCGTCGTACCGGGTGGCGCCGCGGTCGCCGCGCACCGCGTGGGAGACGTCGTTCTCGGTGACCGTCGTGACGGCGCGGATGCGCCGGGACTCCCGGTGGTACGGGGCCTGGGCGAGCCCGTCGGCGTGGCCGACGACGTCGGGCCGCAGCCGCAGGCCCGGGAACCCGGTCCCGCCGTCGGGCCGCGGGGCCTCCGTCTGCATCCAGTAGAGCATCGAGAGGCTGAGCTGCCGGGCATCGGCGATCCGCGCCTGCTCGACCTCCCGCGGCACGTCGAGGACCGGCGCCAGGAAGTAGTCGATGCTCGGCCAGTTCACCAGGCACAGGTCGCTGCCGTAGTGCCCAGGGGTGAACAGGTCGCGCGCCGCGATGCGGCGGAAGGTCCACAGGTTGCCGTCGCCGGGGTTCTTCGACTGGTCGGCGTCGACGGCGCGCGCGTCGTCGCCCGGGTTGGGGGTGAACGACCGCTCGTCCATCTCGAGGGTCCGCGGGTTGGGTGCCCGCCAGGAGAGCATGCGCTCGCCGTTCCACGCGTCCGGGGTGTACGTGCTCCAGAAGTCGTACCGCTCGGGCCGGTCGATCGTGTGGTCGCCGTCGGCGTGCTCCACGACGAAGCACACGCTCAGCGCCTGGACGTTGCCCGACTGCGCCTCGGCGGGCGCGCTGGGCTCGCCCGTGTCGCTGCTCGACTCGAACCCGGTGACGTACTCGGTGCCGGTCAGGGGAAGCAGCTCCCCCGTCTCGGTCCCGTCGATCACGAACGACGCCGCCACCGTGACGTCGGGCCCGCCGACCAGGGAGGACAGCGTGACCGAGGTGACGCGGTCGCCGTCGGTGGTCGCGGCCACCGGGCGGACGCGCGCGATCAGCCGCAGGCGGCCGGCGGAGCGCCACGGCGCGAGCATCTCCTCCAGGACCGCCACGGCGACGCGCGGCTCGTGGCACAACTTGGAGACCCAGCCGGCGCCGGGGTTCAGCGCCGCCCACGACCGCGCCTCGTCCGTGAGGGGGTACCGCCGGCGGTAGACGTCCCGGATGCCCTCCCGCAGCGCCCGGTAGCGGGCGGTCACGCCGAAGCGCTCCACCCAGGGGTGCTCGTCCGGCGGCACCGCCTGGGACGTGAGCTGTCCCCCGATCCAGGGGTACTCCTCGGTGAGCACTACACGAGCGCCACGCTCGACGGCGGCGAGCGCCGCGGCGATGCCGCCGAGCCCGGCGCCGACGACGAGCACGTCGGTCTGCAGGTCCTGATCGGTCACGCGGGTTCCGTCCTGTCTTCGTCGTCGGTCCTGGCAACGGCCCGTTGAGTGCTGGATCTTCGCCCCTCTTCGGGGTCCGAACCGGGCGAATATCCAGCACTCAACTGGGTCCGGAGGTCGGTGGTGAGTGAGAGGTCAGCGTGCGGCGGCGCGAGGGTGGCGCCCTCGACGTCCGGGCACGCGAGGATCTGGTGCAGCTCGGCGTCCGGCACTCCCGGCGTGCGGCGTCCCTCGCGGTCGCTCCGCCCGCCGTCGGCGGCGACGAGACCGGAGAGGAGGTGCAGGGCGCGCACGCCCATCTCCTCGCGCGGCACGGAGAAGCCGGACCAGTGCCGCCCACCCCGCCGGGGGTGGTGCGGCTGGCCGAGCAGCAGGACCGACACGTCGTCCGGGACCCGCGCGCCGCGCAGCTCGAGCTCGTCGGCCAGCTCGTCGGGGTAGTTCTCGGGCGCCACGACGACGGCGGTGAGCCGCTGGGCGAGGATCTCGGTGGCGGCTTCGGCGAGGTCGTCGAGCTCGACGAACCGGGCGGTCAGGCCCCGGGCCTTCATCGCCGTGCGGTAGCCCTCTACCCGGTCGAGGGTCGGCTGGTCGGTGCCGCGCATGCCCACGTACCCGATCCGCCGGTGCCCGAGCGCGGCGAGGCGGTCGATCTGCCGCACCGTGGCCCCGACGTAGTCGGCGCCGACGTACGGGAGCCGGCCGCCGTCGCTGCCGCGCTTGCCGATGAACACGAACGGGTAGTTGGTGTCCAGCAGGTGCTGCAGCTCGCCCCGGTCCTCGTGCTGCCCGAGCAGCAGGCAGCCGTCGGCCACCCCGAGCCGCTGCCAGCCGTCCCGGGTGAGCCGGCGGCGCCCGTCGACCACGCGTGCGCTCGTGAAGAGCAGGATGTCGACGCCGAGCCGCTCCGCCGCATGCTCGATCCCGACCAGGAACGGACCGTAGAAGTCGCGGCTGGCCCGCGGGAACGTCGCCTCGTAGGTGAACACGCCGAGGATCTGCGTGAGGCCGCCCGCGAGGCGCTGCGCCGCCGGGTTGGCCGCGTAGCCCGTGATGCGGATCGCGTCCAGGACGCGCTGGCGGGTCTCCTCGCTGATCCGCACGCCGCTCGGCGTGCTGCCGTTGAGCACGAAGGAGACGGTGGCCTGGCTGACGCCGGCCATGGCGGCGACGTCGGTCTGGGTGATGCGGTGACGCGGCACGGTTCCTCCTCGAACTCCTCGTCGGGTCGTCGGGTCGTCGATGACGCCTGGAGTCTGGCCGGGAGCCGAATGCACGGTCAACGTGATGATGCGCATTATTAACGCGGGGCGCGGAGCGCTCCGTGCCGCGAGAACTCCCCAGTGCGCGGGAGCTCGCCGGAGGTGAGGCGCATCATCACCGTCCGGCGGCGCCCGGGAAACGCGTTGCTGCCGACCGTGCCGCTTGGGACGATGGCCGGGTGACCAGGCCGATGATCGACGAGAGCCCGAGCCCGCCCCTGCGCCTGCGTCCCCCGCGGCACGCCGTGGACCCGCGCGCCGTGGGCTGGTGGACCGTGCAGCTCGTGCTGTGGACCGCGGTCCCCGTGGTGACCCTGGGGGTGCTGGGCGCGCTGATCGCTCCCGCCCGCCCGTGGCTGCTGGTGCCGGCCGGGATCCTGGCGGTCCTCGGGGCGGTCGCCGCCGTCGCCCTCCCCCGGCTGTGGTTCCGCCACCACCGCTGGGAGGTCACCGAGGACGCCGTCTACACCCGCACGGGCTGGTTCTTCCAGGAGTGGCGGGTCGCGCCGCTGTCCCGGATCCAGACCGTCGACACGGTCCGGGGCCCGCTGGAGCAGCGCTTCGGGCTGGCGACGCTCACGGTGACGACGGCGTCGGCCAAGGGTGCGGTGAAGGTCGAGGGGCTCGACGCCGAGACGGCCGCCGGCCTCGCCGCGGACCTCGCCCTCGCCACGCAGGCCACGCCCGAGGACGCGACGTGACCGGCTCCGACACGGCCCCGGAAGGGTCCGTCATCGAGGAGGACGCCGCGGCCGACGACGGCGCCGCGTGGGACCGGTTGGACCGGCGGGCCGCCGTCGCGGGCGCGCTCTACACCGCCGGTCCCGCCGTGGGAGCCGCGCTCATCACGGCGTACTGGCTGGCCGTGGGCAGCTCGGTCGGCACGGCGCTGGCCTGGGTGCTGCCGCCGCTGGTGGTCGTCATCGCCGCAGGCGCCGCGTCCGGCGAGTGGATGTGGCGCGTCACCCGCTACCGCGTCGACGCGGAACGGTTCCACGCGCACACCGGCGTCATCTGGCGCAAGCGTCTCGCCCTGCGGCGGGAGCGGATCCGGTCCGTGGACCTCACCGCGGACCCGGTGCTGCGCGTGCTCGGCGCGGTCACCGTGCGGGTGGGCACGGGCGAGCAGGCCGGAGCGGAGGGCACCGTCACCCTCTGGCCGGTCCGCCGCGCGTCAGCCGACGCACTGCGCGCCACCCTCCTGGCGCACGCCGCGCGCGCTGGCGGCGCGGACGACGGCGCGGACGACGGCGACGGGACGCTCGCGAAGTTCGACCACCGCTGGATCCGGTTCGCCCCGCTGTCCTTCCTCACCCCGACGCTGGGCGCCGCCGCAGCGGGCGGCGCGCTCCAGGTGGCCGAGTGGTTCGGGGTGCAGGAGCGCGCGATAGGCATCGTCGGGTCGTGGTTCGGCCTCGCGCCGGTACTGCTCGTGGCGTTCGCGATGGCCGTGGGACTTCTTGTAGTCGGCGGCGTGGCCACCGTGGCGCTCTGGGTCGAGACCTGGTGGAACCACACGCTGGACCGCCAGGCCGACGGCACGCTCCGCATGCGGCGCGGCCTGCTCACCACACGATCGATCTCGCTCGAGGAGTCCCGGCTGAGGGGCGTGGAGCTCGTCGAGCCGCTCTCCGCCCGCCTGGCCGGCGGTGCGCGCGTGGACGCCGTCGCTACCGGGCTCACCACGAGCGACGAGGACAAGACGGAGAGCCGGACCCTCCTGCCCGCCGTCCCGAAGGAGCTGGCCGACCAGGTCGCGGCCCACGTGTTGCGCGAGCCGGGCACTCCCCCGACGGCGGCGCCGCTCATCCCGCACCCGCGAGCGGCGCGCGGCCGCCGGCTGCGCTGGGCGCTCGGCACCGTGCTCGCGACCGAGGCCGTCCTGGTGGTGCTGGGAGTGCTGCTCACGCCCGTGCTGCTCCACGTGGCCTGGATCAGCGCGCTGGTGCTCGTCCCGGTGGCGGTGGTGCTGGCTCTCGACGCCTACCGGGCGCTCGGCCACGCCATCGCCGGCGACTACCTGGTCGCGCGCAGCGGCACGGTCCGCCGTGTGACGGTGGCGCTCCAGCGGCGCGGCATCGTGGGCTGGACCGTGCGGCAGTCGCTGTTCCAACGGCGCGCCGGGCTCGTCACGATCGTCGCCACGACCGCCGCGGGCACCGGCGCCTACGCCGTCTACGACGCCGCGGAGCCCGACGGACTCGCGCTCGCCGACGCCGCCGTCCCCGGCCTGCTGCGCCCGTTCCTGGTCGGCGCGGCCGATGACGCCGACCGTCTCCGCTGAGCACGAGCCGCCGCAGGCCGTCGAACCGCAACCTACGGTTGGTCGGTGCCGTCGAGCCGAAGGTTGATGGTCAATCCGGGTAGTGATGGACTCGTGCCTTGCGGTTCGGCACCGGTGTTGACGTGCGACCGGCCGCGACCGACGTGCAACCTGCGGTTCGGCGGGGCCGGCAAACTCAGCGGATGCGGTCCGCGGGCGGTGGCGGAGGGCCCGGCCGGGTCTCTCCAGGAGCGGCGGTCCGCCGGCGGTGTTCTATCGTGGCGGGCGGGACACCGGTGCCGTCCACTGCACCAAGAGGGAGAACCATGCCTGACACCACGCCGCTCGACGAGGTCGTCCGGGAGCTCGCCGCGCTCGAGAACCCGAGGTTCCGCGAGGTCAACGAGCGCAACGGTGACGACCACGGCATCAACCTCACGCAGCTGCGCGCCGTCGCGAAGCGCCTGAAGAAGCAGCACGAGCTGGCCCTCGAGCTGTGGGAGACCGGCGACACCGCCGCACGCCTCCTCGCCACGCTGGTCTGCCGTCCGCGGTCCTTCACGCCGGCCGAGATCGACACCATGGTTCGCGACATCACCTCCCCCAAGCTCCTGGACTGGTTCATCGTCAACGTCGTGAAACCCGGCAAGCACGGCGACGAGTTCCGGGAGCGCTGGGCCGACGACGACGCCGACCTGGTCGGCCGGGCCGGCTGGACCCTGCAGGGCGACAAGGTCGTCAAGGCGCCCGACGACGTCGACGTCGACGCGCTGCTCGACACGATCGAGCGGGAGATGAAGGACGCTCCCTACAACAAGCAGTGGGCGATGAACACCTGCCTCGCGTTCATCGGCATCAACCACCCGGACCGGCGCGCGCGGGCGATCGGCATCGGCGAGGACCTGCAGGTCCTCGCCGACTACCCCGCCTCACCCGGCTGCACGCCGCCGTACGCCCCGGTGTGGATCGCCGAGATGGTCGGCCGCCACGAGGCGACCGCCGTCTAGCACGCGCGGCCTGACAAAGGCCCCTCCCTGCTGGACGTGTCAGCCAGGATCGGGCTAGCGCGTTTCCTGGTGCGGGATGACGACTCGGTTGATGATCAGCAGGCCCGCCGCCGCGACCGGGACGGCGACGAGGGCACCGAGCACACCGCCGAGCGCCGCTCCGGCCAGGGCCGCGACGATGACGAGGACGCCGGGCATCGCCGCGGCGCGGCTCATCACGCGGGGCGACAGGACGTACGCCTCGACCTGCATGTACACGAGCAGGAGCACGGCCACGACAAGCGCCGCGACCGGGCTCACCGTCAGCGTGGCGAGCACCACCAGTACGGAGCCGATCACCGTTCCGACGACGGGTATCAGCGCCGCGATGAACGCGATGACGGCGAGCAGGATCGGGGCAGGGCTGCCCGCGAACACCGTCAGCAGCAGGGTGAACGTGGCATTGATGGTTGCCAGGATCAGCTGCCCGGAGGCGTACCGGCCGACGGAGTCCAGCACCTCGTCCAGGAGCGACCCGGTCATCGGACGCCGGGACCGTGGCACGAGCCGCAGGACGGCGGAGATCATGGTCGGCAGCGTGACGGCGAAGTAGATGGTCAGGGCCGTGACGATGACGACCGCCGTCACGCCGTTGATCAGCCCCGTGCCGACCTGCAGGACGCCACCCGCGATCACCGAGAGCTGTCGGGGGTCGGTGAGCAGCTCTGTCAGCGACGACAGCAACCCGTTCAGGTCGAGAGCGACCAGGTTGTCTGTCGTCCAGACGTACCAGGCCTGATCGGGCAGATCGCCGAGTGCATCGACCAGCTGGGCGACAAAGATCCCTACCTGCTGGATGGCCAGCGGCAGCACCGCGACGACGAAGAGTGCGACCACCATCGCGAACCCGACGATCGTCACCGTTCCTGCCGCCCACCTGGGCAGTCCCCGCGAGGTGAGGGACCGGATCGCGGGATCCAGGGCCAGCGCCAGAAACAGCGCCACCCCGACGTACACGAGGACCGTCGCCACCGCCGAGAGAGCGCCCAGCACCGCGAGCCCGGCGCCGACGCCGAGTGTGGCGAGCATGGCGTAGCCGAACGGCTGCGCGGGCAGGCCGACCACCGGGTCTCCTCGGCCCGCGACGGGCGCGCGGGCAGCCCGCTGCGACCTCGCGGGCGCTACCGGGTCGTACGTCGCACGCGGCTTCCGCGCTCTTGACGGTCGCGGCAGGATGCCGGGGCGTTGCGGCAGGCGGGCCATAACTCTCCATCTCGGTCTCACGTGTCCGCGGCGAACACACCGGGCGGGTCCCAGCCTCCCGGAAAGCGGCCCACTTGTCGCCGTCGCGGCGTCTAGCGGAGCGCGCCGATGGCCCTTGGGCGCCCCGTCGAGCACGAGCGCGGAGAGGTGACCAAAGCAGCAGGAAGGGCCGGCCGCTCCGGCCGGCCCTTCTCCGCCGTCGGCGCGGGCTCCGCGGGTGCCCGCAGACGAGCCCGCGCGCCTGATCAGATCTGCTTGAGCCGCGGGACGACGTCCTCGACCAGCTTGGTCGCCCACGGGACCGGGTTCTCGTACGGCGTCGGCATCAGGCTGACGAGCGTGATGCCGAGGGCCGCGTACCGCTCCATGTCCGCCAGGAACGCATCAGTGGCACCGGCCGCGTCACCCACGTAGAGCATCGTCTTCTCGATCGCGTCGTAGTCGGTGCCCAGGCGGTCGCAGTGCTCGCGCAGCACCTCCAGCTTGTGCCGGACGGTCTCCAGCCCCTCGTCACCCGGCGAACCGAACAGGTTGCACGCCTGCGCGTACTGGGCGACCAGCCGCAGCGTCTTACGTTCGCCGCCCCCGCCGATCATGATCGGGACGGACCCGCGCGGCGGCTGCGGAAGGTTGATCGTCTCCGCGAGCTGGTAGTGCTTGCCCTCGAAGGCCCCGTCGTCGTCCGACCACATCTGCCGGCTGATCTGCAGGGTCTCCTCCAGCCTCTCGAAGCGCTCCGCCGTCGGCGGGAAGGGCACACCGAGACCGGCGTGCTCGCGGTCGTACCAGGCCGCCCCGATCCCCAGCAGCGCGCGTCCGCGCGAGAGCACGTCCAGCGTCGAGACCGTCTTGGCCAGCAGGCCGGGGTGCCGGTAGGTCACGCCCGTGACGAGCGGGCTCAGCCGGACGTTCTTCGTGACGCCGGCGAGGTACGCGAGCGTGGTGTAGCTCTCCAGCATCGGCTCGTACGGCCCGCCCGAGTTGAGCATCTGGAACCAGTGGTCCATGACCGTCAGCAGGTTCACGCCGCCCTCGTCGGCGACCTGCGCGGTCTCGGTGAGGCGGTCGGCGAGGGTGGTCTCCCACTCCGGGTGCGTGTAGGTGAAGTAGTGCAGCCCAAGATCCATGTCTCGAGCCTAGGCGCGACGACGGCGTCTTGTCACCCCCTGACAGTGTCGTCGTGGTCTGACAGCATCTGTGGGTGCGCCCGCCATGCCGGACACTGGGCACCTCGGCGCAGGGCCCGGCATGACGGACGCGCTGCTCAGGCGAGCGGCAGCGCCACGTAGTGGCGTTCGGCGTCGGACCGCTGCTCGTACAGCTCCCAGTAGGTCTGGGCGATGGCATCCGCCTCGGCCTCAGGAGGGCCGGAGCCGATCCACGCACTGATCGCGACGTGCGCCGCGTACACGCCCCGTTCGGCGGCTGCCTGGTGGAGGTTGAGCACCCAGTTGCGCAGCGCGGCCGCAGCGGCGTTGATGTTGCCCATCATGGGCACCGGGGCCACGGATCCTCCCCCAGTGGTGAACAGCAGCGTGCCCGCTCCGCGTTCGAGCATGGCAGGCAGCACCTGGTGGGCGGCACGCAGCGCCCCGTTCAGGTAGAAGTCGACCTGGGGCCCCACGGTGTCCGGCGTCGTCTCCAGCACGCCGGACATCTCGAAGCCCGGAACCGCACTGTGCACGGCTGGGGAGAACTCGAGCACGTCGACCTGGCCGAACCGCGCGGCGATGCCGGCGAACGCCACCTCCACCGACTCCTCGTCGAGGATGTCCGCGGCGAACCCCGCCGCCTCGATCCCCTGCTCGGCGAGCTGGGCGGCGAGGTCGTCCAGCTTCGCCCGGGTGCGCGCGAGGAGCGCCACCGAGAAGCCTCGGGCGCCGAACACCTTCGCGATGGACAGCCCGAGGCCAGGGCCGGCCCCGACGATGGCGATCGTGGGCATCAGGCGACCTCCACCAGGATCTTGCCGACCGTCCCGGCAGCGAACGCGGCCAGCGCGTCGGGTGCGGACGCGAGTGGGTAGGTCGCCTGTACGACGGTGCGGACCCGGCCGGCGACGTGCTCGCGCCGCGAGCCGGTCGAGCGTCTCGCGCGTCGGGTTGGCGTACACCGAGACCACGGTCACGTTCTCTGCCGATACCTGGTCCGGTGCCTGCAGGAGCGTAGAGACGAGGACGCCTCCCTCGGCGAGCGCACCGACGCCGGCCGCGGGGTCCCCTGCGAGGTGGATGACGACGTCGGCGGGCGACCCGGCGACGTCGGACACCTGGGCGGCGAGGCCGGCGGTGTGATCGACGACGCCGGTCGCGCCCAGCGCGGTCACGTGCGCCGTCTCGGCGCCCGTGCTCGCCGTCGCGATGACGCGCGCGCCGGCGTGGCGGGCGAGCTGTACGACATAGGAGCCGACGCCGCCGGGCGCTCCGACGACCAGGACGGTCTTACCGTCGAGGCCACCCGCGGCGTCGGCTGCCGCGTCCAGCGACGCGAGTGCCGCCGTGCCCGCGAGACCGAGCGCGCCCCCGTCGGCGAACGAGACGCCCTCAGGCAGGTGAGCTATCCCGACGGCGACCGGGACGGTCACGTAGTCGCCGAACGAGCCGTCACCGAGGTACTCCTTGGTGACGACTCCGAAGACACGGTCGCCGACGGCGTAGTCGTCGACGCCCTCCCCCAGGGCGTCCACGACGCCGGCGAAGTCCTTGCCGACGGCCACCGGGAACCGGTGCTCCATCGCGCCCTGCAGATAGCCGGCGATGACGGCCAGGTCGAAGCCGTTGACCGACGCGGCGTGCACGCGGACGCGTACCTCCCCCGGTTGTGGGTCGGGGATCTTGGTCTCGAGGGCCGTCGCCGGTGCTCCGTGCTCCGGCATGGCGATGACGCGCATCTGTTTCTCTCCTCTTGGATCTGGCATGTGGAGGATCTCCTCCGCTTAGCCCCAACCGAGGAATTGGAGTGCATATTCCAGTTGTACTGTGGCTCTGTGAGCACGCCGTCAGGAGAGAGCCCCGCGCACGGCAGTGCCGAGCGCAGAGAGCGGCCCGGGCTGCGCATGGACGCCGAGCGGAACCGGCGGGCAGTGATCGACGCGGCCGCGGCCGTGTTCGCGGAACAGGGCACGGAGGCAGCGCTCGACGTCGTCGCCCGGCGCGCGGGTGTCGGCATCGCCACCCTCTACCGGCGCTTCCCCACCCGCGACCTGCTGGTCGAGGCCGTGCTGGACGACAAGATGCGGCAGTACGCAGACGACACAGAGCTGGCCGCGGAGCGTGCCCTGACCAAGCCGTGGGACGCGTTCGCAGGCTATGTGGAGAGCATCCTCGCGCTGCAGGCGGACGACCCCGCCTTCGCCGACGTGCTCCTCGCGCCGTTTCACGGATCGCCCGTGTTCGCCGAGGAGCATGCCCGCGCCTTCCGGGCGTCGGTACGCCTTGTAGAGCGCGCGCGACTGGAGGGGGCGATCCGGCCCGACTTCCACCACGTCGACCTCTACCTCGCCGTCCTCGCCGGGGACGGCGTCGCGCGCGCCACGCGCGATCGCGGGGCCCAGTCCTCACGACGGCTCGCCGCCTACCTCCTGGATGCCTTCCGCGCCGACGCCAGGCACCGTCCGCTTCCGGCAGTGCCCGACGGGCTGCGCCCGGGCCGCTAGCCACCGAGCGCCCGCCCTGGCGATCGCCCTGGACGACGCGTGAGGGGTTCTGGCCGGGCCTCCCACCCGTCGCGGAGGCGTACCTATCGTGGAAGGCATGAGCACGAAGGACGAAGTGCGGGAGTTCCTGGTCTCCCGCCGCGCGAACGTCACGCCGCAGCAGGCCGGGATTCCCGGCTTCGGGGAGCGGCGTGTGCCCGGACTGCGCCGCGAGGAGGTCGCGATGCTCGCCGGGGTCAGCCTCGACTACTACACGCGGCTGGAACGCGGAAACATCCGCGGCGCCTCGGGGAGCGTGCTGGAGGCGATAACGCAGGCCCTGCAGCTCAACGACGCCGAACGTGAGTACCTGTTCGACCTCGCCCGCACCGCACCCGCCGCGGCGGCGCGCAACAGGAAGCCCGTCGCACATTCGGTACGCACCTCGGTGCAGCGCGTGCTGGACAACCTGACCCTGCCCGCGATCGTGCACAACACCAACCAGGATCTTGTCGCCGCGAATCTCTTCGGCCGCGCGCTGTGCGCCCCGATGTTCGACACCGAGGGCACACCCAACATGGCCCGGTTCATCTTCCTCGACGCCCGCGCCCAGGACTACTACGCCGACTGGGCCCTGGCTCGCCGCACCACGGCGGCGATCTTGCGGCTGGAGGCCGGACGCGACCCGCTGAACAAGGAGCTCACCGCGCTCATCGGCGAGCTCTCGACACGCAGCCCGCAGTTCCGCGAGGACTGGGCCGGGCACGACGTCCACGAGCACCGCACCGGGGTCAAGGCGTTCCGGCACCCCGTGGTCGGCCCGATCGCCGTCGCGTTCGACGTGTTCCAGATGCCCGGCGAGGCCGGCCTGCGGATCGTCACCTACAGCCCGCCGCCGAACACCGACTCCGCCGACAAGTTCGCCCTGCTGGCGAGCTGGGCCGCAACCCGGGAGTCCGAGAGCTCCCGCGACGCCGTCGGCACGAGCCGGCCGAACCAGGCCGAAGCCGTGCCGCCCGCCGCACTGAACGACTGACCCACGCACCATCAAGGAGCAGCATGACCACGATCGCTATCGTCGGCGCGGGCCAGGGCCTCGGCGCCGCCGTCGCTCGCAAGTTCGGGGCCGAAGGACTCGATGTCGCCCTCATCTCCCGCAACCAGGAACGCGTCGACCAGCTCGCCGCCGACCTCCAGGCCGAAGGACTCACCGCCCGCGGGTACGCAGCAAGCGTCCGCGACCCGAAAGCGCTCATCGCCGCCCTCGACCGCGCCGCACAGGAGCTCGGACCGATCGAGGTCCTCGAGTACAGCCCGCTGCCGCAGAGGGAGTTTCTCCGTCCGGTCCTGGAGACGACGGTCGACGACCTCGCCGCCGCCGTCGAGTTCTCTGTCTACGGCCCCGTCACTGCCGTGAACCAGGTCCTGCAGGGCATGCGGTCCCTCGGCCGAGGCTCCGTCCTGTTCGTCAACGGCGGCAGCGGTGCCCGCCCCAACGCGAACGTCGCGGGCACCTCGATCGCGTTCGCTGGCGAGGGCGCCTACGCCCGCATGCTCCACGACGTCCTGGCCCCCGAGAACATCCATGTCGGCCAGCTCATCATTCCCGGCGCGATCCGGCCCGGGCACCCCAGCAACGGCCCGGAGGCGCTGGCCGGCACCCTGTGGAGGATGCACACCGACAGGGGCGAGTTCCGGGTGTTCTCCGAAGAGCTCGACGCCTGAAGAACACCCCGAGCGGGGCTCCCAAGCACCCGCACGGACAGGCATTCCCGCCATAGCTCAAACCTGGGGGGCACTGTCCGGGCCTCCCAGCAGACCCCGCTGGGGACGTTTCATAGAGACGTGAACCGCTGACGTCGCCGCGGACTCCCACCTCGCGTGCCCCGGCCGCCAGCCCCCTCCCGCTCGACCACGAAGAGAGACCCATGCCTACGACCGTCAACGCCTACGCCGCTCCGTCCGCCACCGAACCGCTGATCGCCACCACGATCGAGCGGCGGGACACGGGCGAGAACGACGTGCTCATCGCCATCCGCTACGCCGGCATCTGCCACTCCGACATCCACCTGGTCCGCGGCGACTGGGGCCCGGTCACCTACCCGCAGGTCGTCGGCCACGAGATCGCCGGCGAGGTCGTCGAGGTCGGGTCCGCCGTGACGAAGTTCGCCGTCGGCGACCGCGTCGGCGTCGGCTGCATGGTGAACTCCTGCCGGGAGTGCGAGAACTGCCTCGCCGGCATGGAGAACTACTGCCTGAAGGGCACCACGCAGACCTACTCCTCGGTGGACCGCGACGGCACCATCACCCAGGGCGGGTACTCGACGCACGTCGTCGTCGATCAGGACTTCGTGCTGCGCATCCCGGAAGCGATCCCGTACGAGGCCGCCGCCCCGCTGCTCTGCGCGGGCATCACCACGTACTCGCCGCTGACGCACTGGAACGCCGGCCCCGGCAAGAAGGTAGCGGTAGTCGGCCTGGGCGGCCTCGGCCACCTGGCCGTGAAGATCGCCGCGGCCAAGGGCGCCGAGGTCACCGTGCTGTCGCAGTCCCTGTCGAAGCAGGCCGACGGCCTCGCGTTCGGCGCCAAGGACTACTACGCCACCAGTGACCCTGCCACGTTCGAGCAGCTGGCGAACACGTTCGACCTCATCGTCAACACGGTCTCGAGCGCCGACCTCGACCTGAACGCCTACCTGTCGCTGCTGCGCCTGGACGGCACCCTGGTGAACGTCGGAGCCCCGGCCCAGCCACTGCCGGTCTCGGTGTTCACCCTCTTCGGCAACCGGCGCTCGTTCGCCGGCTCCGGCATCGGCAGCATCGCGGAGACGCAGGAGATGCTCGACTTCTGCGCCGAGCACGGCGTCGCGCCCGAGATCGAGGTGATCGGCGCCGAGCAGATCAACGACGCGTACGAGCGCGTCCTGCGCTCGGACGTCCGGTACCGCTTCGTGATCGACGCCAAGACCTTCTGACCCTCAAGAACCCGCAAGGGGTGAGGGCCCGCACGGCGGGCCCTCACCCCGTGAACCGTCCACGCTGGTCGTCATGCGCACCAGTCTCGCACGTGCCAATTGAGGGGCATCTCACACCTGCGGAAGCACGTCCCGCACACGGTTAGGCTGAGCGGACCACCTCGACGCACGGGCCCCGGCCCATACTTTCTGGCGCATAACCGCCACCCTCGGCCGGGTCCGTGAGACGGCGTCGCTGGGATGGGCGGGCACGCGCGTGGCCGCCGCATGGGATTTATTTTACGCCACGGCAACACAATGACCTGCAACGACTCTTTCTTCTGCCCGGTATGTACCGTATGTTTAATGACGTTCTCGGACGACGAGACCACGTCCCGGCCGAAAGAGGAGCATTCGTTGTGCCCGATCACAGCGTCACACCCCGGACGATGACTGATGCCGAAGGACCGTCGTCCACCAAGAGCCCGGACACGTCCCGACGACACGTACGCTCACTGATCAAGCACCTGGCCACACCCGAAGGGCGCGCCGACCCCCACGTCGTCTATGACGAGCTGCGGGCCATGGGCCCGGCGGTACGCATGCCGTGGGGGGCCTGGATGGTCACCTCGAACGGCGCGAACCACGAGGTGCTCAGCGGATCGGGCTGGCGCACCGTGGACGCCGCCTGGCGCACCGCGCGCCAGCCGTCGTGGGTGCGGCACCCGGGCCTGAAGTTCCTGCACGACTCCGCACTCGGCACCAACCCGCCCGGGCACGCCGGGCTGCGCCGCAGCCTCGGCTCGTTCGTCTCGCCGCAGTCGGTCGCTGACCTCACGCCGCGGATCGTCGGGACCGTCCACGAGTACCTCGACCGGTTCGAGGCGGTGCTGCGCGCCGACGGCCAGGCGGACTTCGGGGCCCTGGTCGGCGACCGGCTGCCCATGGCGGTGCTCTGCATCATCCTCGGGCTGCCGCGCGAGGACATCCCGCTGCTGTGCGAGATGAGCCGCTTGCTCTCGAACGTGCACGACCTGGCGCCGAGCAAGGCGCGGATGGTTCAGGCCGACCGCGCGGGCAAGCTGTGGAACGCGTACTGGGAGCAGCTCGTGGCCCAGCCCCGGCCCCGGCTCCCGGAGGACTCCCCGCTGGGACAGTGGCTCGACACGGAGAGCGACCCCGCGGTGCGCGCGGTGGCCGGATCCCAGCTCAACGTCATGATCGAGGCGGGCCTCGAGACGACGACGTCCCTGCTGTCCGAGGGAGTGGTCCAGCTGCTGCGCCGGCCCGACCAGGCCGAGTGGCTGCGCGAGCGCCCCGATGCCGTGCCCGGGGCGATCGAGGAGCTGATCCGCGTCGTGTCGCCCGTCCAGCTCATGACCCGCTACGCGGCGGAGGACACGGAGCTGCCGGGCGGCGTCCCGGTGGCGGCCGGGCAGGTGGTGCACACGGCGGTCGCCGCGGCCAACCACGACCCGGACGTCTACGACTCGCCGCACGACCTGGACCTCTCGCGCCCTCCCCGCCGCAACCTGGCGTTCGGCGTGGGTATGCACTACTGCCTCGGCGCGCCGCTGGCCCGCCTGGAGGCGACGACACTGTTCCCCGAGGTGCTGCAGCGGCTCGACCTCGAGCTCGCCGGGCCGGTGGGCTACGACGAAACCCTCGCCTTCCGCGGGACGCGCACAGTGCCGGTGCGGCGGCGCCCTCGTCCGGCCGCGACCGCGGGTGCGGGTGCGGGTGCGGCGGCCACCGGTGCGGCTGCGGTCAGGGCGGCCGCGGTCAGTGCGGCCGCGGTCAGTGCGGCCGCGGTCAGTGCGGCCGCGGTCAGTGCGGCCGCGGTCAGTGCGGCCGCGGTCAGTGGGGCTGTGGTCAGCGCCCGCGCGGCGGCAGCGCCCGCCGTCGAACCCGTGATGGTCAGCCGCGAGGACGCGGTGCTGGTGGTGACCCTCACGCGGCCGGACGGCGACAACCGGCTCGACCGGGCGACGCTGACCGCTCTGGGCGAGGTGCTCACGACGCTGCCCGACGACGTCGGCGCCGTCGTGCTGCGCGCCGAAGGGCGCCACTTCTGCGTGGGCGGCGACCTGGACGAGCTCGGCCGGCTCGCCACCGACGACCCCGACGGCTACCGGAACCTCGTCGAGCTCAGCGACGAAGTGCTGCACGCCTGGCGCACCTGCCCGGCGGTGACGGTCGCGGCGCTGCACGGCAGCGTCGCCGGAGCCGGGCTCGGGCTCGCGGTCGCGAGCGACCTGCGCGTGGCCGCCGAGGACGCGCGCTTCCGCGCGCCCGAGACGATCGTCAGCATCCCGGTCGGCCCGAGCGAGGTGCTGGACCGCCTGATCGCCGAGATCGGTGCGGGCCGGACCCGCGCGATGCTGCTGCTCGGCGACGCCGTGAGCGCCGAGCAGGCGCTGGAGAGCGGGCTGGTGCACGACGTCGTCGCGACCGAGAACGTGTGGGCCGAGGCCAAGCGCCATGCGCGGCGCATCGCCCGGCGCGACCGGGCCGCCGTCCTCGTCACCAAGCAGACGATGGCCCGGCTTCCCCACGACGGTCCCGATCCTGCGGGCGCCGGGCGGACCGACGTGTGGGAGGCTCCCCTGGCCCGGGCCCTGCGCCGTCGGGTCGCCGCGATCGACGCGGGGTAGCGCCTCCGGGCCGGGGCTCGGCAACATGCTCGACAAGACCGGTACGCGGGACCGCACGCAGCTGGCGATCTGGGCCTACCAGCACGGCCTCAACCCCTGACCTGGCCGAGGGGCCGCTGCACCGGCGGGAAGCCCCGCGCCGCCCGCGACGACCGACTAGGGTCCCCAGGGTGCACATCGAGACCGACGGCCGCCCCGCGGCGCCAGCTGATCTGTTCAGCACCTACGGCCACTTCACGGCCATGCAGGTGCGCGACGGCGGGGTGCAGGGTCTGGCGAACCACCTCACCCGGCTCGACGCCGCGCACCGCGAGCTGTTCGGGCGGCCTCTGGCGGGCGAACGGGTCCGCGACCTGGTGCGGCACGCCCTGGACGGGACGGCGGACGCCTCGGTGCGGGTGACGCTCCGCGATGCCGAGCACGTCCTCGTGTCGGTCGACGAGCCGCACATCCCGCCGGCCGCGCCGCAGCGGTTGCGGTCCGTCCCCTATCTGCGCCCGTTCGCCCACCTCAAGCACCTGGGCGGCTTCGCCCAGGCCGAGTGGGCACGGCGGGTCCGGCTCGAGGGGTACGACGACGCCCTGCTCACCGCACCCGACGGCGGAATCGCCGAGTCGTCGATCGCGAACATCGGGTTCCTCGAGCCCGACGGCGCCGTCGTCTGGCCGGATGCCCCCCAGCTGCACGGCATGGCCATGCAGCTGGTCGAGGCCACCACGCCGTCGGTCCAACGGCCCGTTCTGCTCGACGACGTCGCGGCGTTCGCCGGCGCGTTCCTGGTCAACTCGATCGGCGTCGTCGCCGTGGCCTCGATCGACGGCGTCAGGCTGCCCGACGCCGGAGCCTTGCTCGCCGGCGTCGTCGAACGCCTCGCCGCCGTCCCCTGGGACCAGGTCTAGCGCGGTCCTTCGGGAGCCACCGGGTGCGTGTGCGCGACCGAGAGCAGGATCCGGGCCGCCGCGTCGCCGACCACTGCCCAGCGGTGCCGGATGTCCGCCGGATGGCTGATCGCCTCGCCGGCGCCGAGCCGCCAGGAGCCCTCGTGCTCCAGCGTGACCTCGACCTCGCCGTCGATCACGTAGACCGTCAGCTCGCCGTCGGACTCGAACCAGCCGCCGAGGTCGGCGTCAGGCTCGACGCGGTACTCGACCACCTCCAGCAAGTGGCCGGCGCCGCCGGACAGGAGGCGCCCGCGCGCCGTCCCCGGCGCGTCGGAGACCGGGAGCTCGCGGCCCTCGCCCCGGCGCAGCACCAACACGCCGCGCGGCGCGCTCACCGCCGGCATGAGCTGGCTCGGCGGCAGCCCGAGCGCGTGGGCGAGCCGGTAGAGGCTCGACAGCGAGGGGCTCGTCTCGCCCTTCTCGACCTGGCTGAGGAACGGCTGGCTCATCTCGCTCGCGCGCGCGAGGGCGCGCATCGAAAGCCCGGCCGCCTCGCGCGCCCGCCGGATGGCCTGGCCCACCGAGACGCGGACGTCGACCGCGACCTCCGGATCCTGTAACACGGCCTTAACCCCTCTGGCTCGATCCTGGTCCATATTGATAACCAATACCTATCACCTTGGCTCCGGGAACGGGCCCGAGGAACAGGACCGAAGGTATCCGAACCCCGAAGGAGACCGGCATGTCAGCTGCATTCCACGTTCCGGCGATCGACATCGCCCCCTACATCGCCGGCGGCACCGACGCCGACCGGGCCGACGTCGCCCGCCAGGTCGACGAGGCGGCTCGCACGGTCGGCTTCATGCAGGTCCTCGGGCACGGCATCCCCCTCGAGGCCTGGGCGCGCCTCGGCCGCGCGAGCGACCGGTTCTTCGAGCTGCCGCTCGACGTCAAGAAGCAGTACCGGGCGCCTGCCGGCGTCAACCGCGGGTACAGCCCGCCCAGGTCCGAGCGCCTCAGCCTCAGCCTGGGCGTCGAGAAGGCCGAGCGCATGAACGACTTCTTCGAGGCCTTCAACCTCGGCGCGTCCGCCGCCGACTACCCGCACGCCGACGTCGATCCGGGCGTGTACTCCGAGAACGTCTGGCCCGCCGAGAGCGACACCTTCCAGGGCGACGTCGAGCTGTGGCTGTCGCACGCCAGGGCCGTCGCCAAGGTCATGATGCGGATCTTCACCGACGCGCTCGGGCTGCCCGCCGGGTACTTCGACGCGTACACCGACCACTCGCTCGACGTCCTGCGCATGAACAACTACGCCCTCCCCGAGGGCGAGCAGGTCGAGCTCGACGGCGACCTCATCGGCATGGGCGAGCACACGGACTTCGGCATCGTGACGCTCCTCTGGGCCGACGACGTGAAGGGCCTCCAGGTGCTCGACGGCGACGGCGGCTGGAACGACGTCTCGCCGCTGCCGGGCGCGCTGCTCGTGAACCTCGGCGACCTGACGGCGCGGTGGACGAACGAGCGCTGGAAGTCGACGCTCCACCGCGTGAAGCCGCCGGTGATCGACGGCCGCATCAAGCGGCGCCGCTCTGCCGCGTTCTTCTTCGACGGCAACGTCGACGCCGTGATCACCACGCTCCCGGGGTGCGTCGCCGAGGGCGAGACGGAGCTCTACGGCCCGATCACGATCGGCGAGCACATCGAGGCCAAGCTCAACGGCTCCCGCGGCCTGGTCAACAACACGACCGGCACCGAACGCGAGGCCAACCGGGTCCTGACGAGCCGCTACTGACCTCGGGCCCGCCGTGCGTGTCAAGCAGCGCCACCGGCGGCGTTCGCCGACTCGAAGGTCTCGCGTGCCTTCGCGATCTGTTCCTGGTGCTCCTCGGTCCAGGCCACCAGGGCCTGGGTCGTGCCGAGCAGGGTGCGGCCCAGCGGGGTGAGCTCGTACTCCACGCGCGGCGGCACCTCGGGGTAGACCGTGCGCTGGACCAGGCCATCGCGTTCGAGGTTGCGCAGGGTCACCGTCAGCATCCGCTTGCTGATCCCGTCGATCTCCCGGCCCAGCTCGCCGAACCGCAGCTTCTTCTCGTCCAGCAGGGCGATCACCAGCAGGGACCACTTGTCGGCGATGCGGTCCAGGATCTGGCGGACCTGGCAGTCCTCGCGGGCGTCCCACTGGAAGGGGTCGCGGTCCGCCCGGCACTCGGCCAGCTCCGCATCGGTTACCTCGAGAGAACCGGGTGACGTCGAAGTGCCTTCTTGTGCCATCTCCTGATCGTGCCCAACGATCGTCATGGTTACAAAGTGGTAACCATGCGGGACCTGAGCGAGGAGATCTTTGTGACAGACACGAGAGCGGTGGCGCAGCCGACGTCGGCCACGACGCGAACGGGCTGGGGAGTGCTGGCCGTCGTGTGCGGCGCGCTCTTCCTGGAGGGCATCGACATCGCGATGCTCAACGTCGCGGTGCCGGCCATCGCCGCCGACATCGGCCTGGCCACGGCCGACGCGCACTGGGTGATCAGCGCCTACGTGCTCGCCTACGGCGGCTTCATGATCCTCGGCGGGCGCACGGCCGACCTCGTCGGGCGCCGTCGGACGTTCCTGGTCGCCCTCGCCGTGTTCGTCGTCTTCTCCGGCCTGGGCGGCCTGGCCGACGACGCCTGGGTGCTGGTCGTGGCCCGCTTCGTCACCGGCGCCACGGCGGGGTTCATGACGCCGGCGGGCTTCAGCCTCCTGACGACCAGCTTCCCCGAGGGGCCCCTGCGCGACCGGGCCCTGGCGATCTACGGCGCGATCGGTGCAGGCGGGTTCACCCTCGGCGTCGTGGCGGGCGGCTTCCTGACCGACGTCGGCTGGCGCTGGGTGTTCTTCGCACCCGTGATCGTGGGTGCCGTGCTCTGGCTCGCTGGGCGGGCGCTCATCCGGCCGGACGTGGCCGCCGAGCTGCCCCGCGGCGGGTTCGACCTGGGCGGCGCCGTCACCCTCACGTCCGCGATGGTCGCTCTCATCTACGGCGTCGTGGCGATCGGCGAGGGCCGGGACGTGATCACCGGGATCGCCTCGTTCGTGGCAGCGGCGGTGCTGATCGGCGCCTTCGTGGCGATCGAGCGCAGGGTGGCGGACCCGCTGCTGCGCCTGGCGGTGCTGCGCGAGGGGCTCCTGCTGCGGGCGAGCGTCGCGGGGCTGCTGTTCATCGGCGCTTTCTTCGGGTTCCAGTTCCTGATCACGCTCTACCTGCAGGACTTCCGCGGGTGGTCGCCCGTCGCGACCGGCCTGGTGTTCGCGGTCATGGGCGCGGACATGATCCTGGCGCCGCTGTTCACGCACCGGCTGGTCAGGCGCTTCGGGAACCTCCCCGTGCTGGTGGCCGGGCTGCTGGCGGGCGCAGTGGCCTTCGCCCTGGCCCTGCGCATCGACGGGACCTGGGGGTACCTGGACCTGCTGCCGTCCCTGCTGCTGATCGCGGTGATGTTCGCCCTGGTGTACGGGCCGCTGACGGCCGCCGCCACGGCGGGGCTGGACGAGTCCGAGCACGGGGTGGCCGGCGGCGTCGTCTACACGGCGTTCCAGTTCGGCGCCGCGCTGGGCGTGTCGGCCGCGACGATCGTGCTCGTCGACGGGCACGCAACGGCCACCGACGCGTCCGACTACCAGCGCGCCCTGCTCGTCCCCGCGATCGGTGCCGCCCTGGCGCTGGCCCTCGGCGTCGCCACGTGGACCCGCGGCCGCCGGGCCGCCGTCCGAACCCGGGTCTGACGGCCCGGTCCCCCACCAGTCCGCTTCCATCAAGTCCTTGCGCATGCTTCTGGCCCGGTAGGCATGCGCAAGTGCTTGGTCGAAGCGGACCATCACGTTCAGCCCGGCACCGGGTGATTCTCGGACAAATTCACCGATCTGCCCGAGCCCGTTCACCCGCCCGTGGCCGGAGGGATCGATCGTATGCGTGCGCCGCCGTCGGATGACGGCGCGACGGCGTGCAACCCGCGCCCGCCTCCCCCTCCGCACACGAGGAATACCCATGCGTACAACGACCCCGAATCGCCGGTGGTCCAGCTCCCTGGCCGTGGCTGTCGCCGCGGCCACCCTGATGACAGCGCTGCCATCCGTTGCCCAGGCGGACGAGCTCACGCTGATCGACACGGTCGAGGACATCGGCCCGGGCATCAGCCTGCGGCACCTGAAGGCGGTGGACGAGGGCGGCTGGTACGACGCCCGCTTCCTCACCATCGACCTCTCCGAGGATGCCGTCAGCACCGACCTGCTGACCGCCGGCCCGGTCGCGTCGGCCGGGCCGCTCAGCACCGCCGCCAACCGGGCGGGGGCCGTCGCGGGTGTCAACGGCGAGTTCTTCGACATCAGCAACAGCAACGCCGCGCTCGGCGGCGAGGTGCAGGACGGCGTGCTGCGCAAGTCCGCGGACATCGGCGGGCGTGAGCATGTCGGCGTGAGCAGCGACGGGATCGCGCAGCTCGTCGACCTCGCCGTCGACGCGAGCGCGGACCTGGCGGGCGCCACGCACGACGTACTGTCGGTGAACGCCGCGAACGGCGGCGGCGTGCCCACGAACGGCATGGTCGCGTACACCCCGGTGTGGGGTGAGTACAGCCGTAACCGCGGGTTCACGGGCGTGGCTGCGGACCGGATCGCCGAGGTGGTCGTCGAGGACGGCGCCGTGGTGTCGGTCGCGCAGACCGGTCCGGCGGGCTCCGGACCGCTCCCCGAGGGCGGGTTCGCCCTGGTCGGGAGGGACGGCGCGGCCGACGCCCTGCGGGCGCTCCGGCCGGGCGACCCGGTGTCGCTCGGCTACGAGCTGGCCGACGACGCCGCCCGCAGCATGGAGTTCGCGCTCGGCC
This sequence comes from uncultured Actinomycetota bacterium, assembly GCA_963850545.1. Lineage (GTDB taxonomy): Bacteria > Actinomycetota > Actinomycetes > Actinomycetales > Cellulomonadaceae > Promicromonospora. The sequence continues at coordinate 2,389,223 of CAWKLP010000001.1, forward strand.
ACGGCGGCACCATCGTGTCCGACGGCGAGGTCGTCGGCGGTCTGCCGACGTCGATCGCGCCGCGGACGGCGCTCGGCTTCAGCGACGGCGGCCGCACGCTCGTCCTGGCGACCTGGGACGGTCCGGGCGGCACGGGCAAGGGCGGGGTCGGGGTCGACAAGGCCGCGCGCGACCTGGTCCGGATCGGCGTCGAGACCGCGGTCAACCTGGACGGCGGCGGCTCGACCACCATGGTCGCCCGGGCGCTCGGCGACCAGGATGCGACCCTGCGCAACGTGCCCTCCGACGGGCACGAGCGCAACGACCCGAACGGCGTGGGTGTGTTCGTCGCCCCCGGCGACGGGCGCCTGCACGACCTGCTGCTCGCCCCTGCCCCCGGCACCGCCTCGGCCGACGACGACGTGAACGTCTTCCCCGGCCTGCACCGGACCCTGGTGGCCAAGGGCGTGGACGACCACGAGACGCCGGTCGCGGTCGACCCGCTCTCGGTGCGCTGGGACGCCCGTGGGGCGTCGGTGGACGGCGGGGTCCTCGAGGCCCCGCAGAAGGCCCGCGGCGAGATCACGGTCAGTGCGCGATCCGGCCGCGAGCGTGAGGCGGTGGACGTCCAGGTGCTCGGCCCGGTCGACGACGTCGAGCTCTCGACGGAGCGGCTGTCGATCGCCGAGGCGGCGCCGTCGTCCGCGGTCACCGTGGCCGTGACCGGGCGCGACGGCCAGGGCTTCACCGCCCCGATCGAGGCGGGTGACCTGAAGCTCGACTACGACCACTCCGTGGTGCGGGTCGAGCCTGCCGCGGCCGGCGGCCTCCGGATCACGCCGCTCACGAACGCCGCCACGATCCTGACGGTGTCCGTGGCGGGCCAGGCGGTGCAGCTCCCGATCACGATCGGCGTGGAGAACGTCACCGTCTACGACTTCGACGACGACGTGCTCGCCCGCTGGCGCAACAACAGCACCCGGCCCACCACGTTCTCGGCGGACCCGGACGGGCTGCGGGTCGACTTCGAGGGGATGCGCAACGTGGGCATCTCGACGGCGTCGGCGGCCGTGCGCGTGCCGGTGCCCGGCCAGCCGCTGCGGCTGCGGATGCGGCTCAGGTCGAGCATCGCCGTGCCCAGCGGGCTCACCTACATCGCCTATGTCGACGCCACGGGCAAGAGCGGCGGCGTCTACGGCACCGGCCTGACGGCGTCGGACGACTGGCAGCAGGCCACGTTCACGCTGCCGGCCACCACCGCCTACCCGATCTCGGTCTCCGGCTTCCAGGGCATCAACACCAACGCCGCCCAGCAGAAGCCGGGCACGTTCGTCCTGGACCGCATCGAGGCCGACGTCCCCACGTCGATCGAGCTGCCCCCGCGCCCCGACCTGGAGCCGGACCCGCTCATCTCCGCCGACGGCGCAGGGGCTCGACGGACGCGACACGTGGAGCTTCGCCACGCTGTCGGACGTCCAGTTCACCGCCGACAACACCGACCTGACCCAGGTCGCCACCACGGCGCTGCACACGATCCGCGCCACGGAGCCGGACCTCGTGGTCCTCAACGGCGACATCACCGACCGCGGCCTGCCGCAGGACATCGCCCTGGCCCGCCAGGTGCTGGAGGACGCCGGGTGCGATCTGGTCCCGGTCGGCGCGGAGCCGCCGTCGGGCAGCACGCCCGACCCGAGCGCCGGGACCGTGCCGTGCTACTACGTGCCGGGCAACCACGAGTCGTACGGCCTGAACAACACGCAGGCGACGCTCGACCCGTTTGTCGCCGAGTTCGGGCAGCCTTACCGGACGTTCGACCACAAGGGCACGCGTTTTGTGCTGCTGGCCAGCTCGTACGGCACGCTGCGCGGCACGGCCTGGGACCAGCTCCCGATGCTGCAGCAGGCGCTGGCCGACGCCGAGCGCGACCGGTCGGTGGACAACGTCGTCGTCTTCGCCCACCACCCGGTGGACGACCCGGGCGACACCGCCGCCAGCCAGCTCGGTGACGGCAACGAGGTGGCGCTGGTGCAGAACCTGCTCACCGGCTTCCGCGAGCGCACCGACAAGGGCGCCGTCATGGTCGGGTCGCACGCCCAGATCGTGGACGTGCACCGGGAGGAGGGCGTGCCGTACGTGGTGCTGCCGTCGTCGGGCAAGAGCCCGTACGGCACCCCGGACCGGGGCGGCTTCACCGGCTGGGTGAACTGGTCCGTGGACCCGCGCGGCGAGGCGGACGAGCAGTGGGTCGAGGCGGACGTCCGCGCGTTCGCGCAGTCGGTCACGCTGACGGCGCCAGAGACGCTCGAGGTGGGCACGACGGCGCAGCTCAGCGGCAGCATCGTGCAGCCGAACGGCGTCGCGACGGGCACGCGGGTGGTGCCGCTGCGCTACCCGATGTCGGTGCACTGGAGCGGGTCGCGGAGCCTCGCGATCGGCGCCGGCGAGCACTTTGCCGAGGCCGCGCGCCGGTCCGGCAAGACGGCGGTGCTCGACCCGGAGACCCGCACCCTGACGGCGCTGCGCCGCGGCGAGGTGACCGTCTCGGTCACCAACGACGCGATGCGGCCCTACGACGGCGGCGCGTCGCTGGAGCCGGTCACGACGTCCGAGACGATCGAGGTGGTCCCGGCCGCGAACGCCCGGCCGCGCATCACTGCCGAGGCCCCGGTGTTCACGGCGCAGCCCGCGGGCACACGCGGCCAGGTGCAGAAGGTGACGATCACGAGCACGGGCACGACGCCGGTGCGGGTCCGTTCGGTGGACGTAGAGGACGACGAGCGGCACAGCCCGTTCAACGTCGATCACGACCGCTGTGACGACCGGGCCCTCGCCCCCGGCCAGACCTGCGAGGTGTGGGTGCGGTTCGACCCGGTCCGCCCGGACGAGACGTCGACGGCAGAGCTCGAGCTGTCGACGAACGGCGTCGAGCGCACGGTGCTGGTCCCCCTGACCGCCACCAGCACCACCCTCACCTGGGCCAGGACGGACGACGGCCCGGCCCGCCCCTGACAACAAAGCCCCGGTGGCCCGGCTCGTCGAGACCTGAACCTCGACAAGCCCGACCACCGGGGCTTTGTTGTGGGCGCGACCGTCGCGACGGTACGTCCGGTTTAGGCGCAACGGTCGCGCCCAGGCCCGGGTAGTGGTGGCTGCAACCACAGGTCCAGTTCTCTATGTTCTGCCGCGAGCTTCTGCCGGTCCTCCGCCAACGCGGGAGGAGCACGGTCGGCAGAGACGAGATCTCGGTCAGCCGTTCTCGTTTCGCCGAATGTCCAAAATAACCCCCTTAGTCCCTTGTGCGTAGGTGATCACCGACACTAAGTTGAGGGTCCCTGGCTTGGACACTCCAAGCCAGCACTGAGATCTATGGAGACCGATGCAAAGCGTCCGAGCTATGGGTAGAACTCTCGCAGTGTTGACTCTCGCAATCTTGACCACCTTCCAGTCCGCGGTTATGTCGAGCGCGGAACCTGTGGTCGATGAGGTCGAAGACGGCGGCGTCGAAATAGTCGTCGACGACTTCGCCGACGATGGGACTCTGATTGCGACAACGGTCGAGAGATATCGCCAGGTCGACGGAGGAGGGTGGCAGCATGCGGTCGGCGACGACTGGGTCCCTCTTCCAATTGATGATGGTGATGAGCCCGGGTTTGAGCCCGTCGATCCCGGGATCGGGCTGCTTGGTAGTACCACTTTACCAGCGCCAAGTGCGAGAACCGGGTGCCGGACGGTATGGGGACGTACGTGGCACGGATACGAATGGGCGAAATTCTACCATCTCGAGAACCGCGTGCGGTTCTGCTACAACAAGACGACACACAAGGTCTCAGGCGCAGGCACCACGTGGGATGTTCTTGACAATGATGGCCTTTCTGATATCCCTAACCCGACCAACACGATTGGCTACTACACCTGGGACTCTGGCGTGTCGAACTCGGGCTACCGATCATTGCGGCAGTGGCACGTAACCCGCACTTTCGCCGGGGCCACTGACCATTACGACCGCCGAGTGACACCTGTACACGCACGGTGGCGGAACGGTCGACGTCGAGATGGCGGATCAACTGACTGGAGAAGGCATGGCAACAAATTCGGATGACCCAGCAGTCACTCCGACCTGGTTCGCTGTACCGGCTCGCGGGTCATCCGCGTAGCTGCAGCGATCGCGGGCATTGGTGCTGTGGCCGCACTGGTATTCGGGCGGGATCGTCGTGGGTGGGGGCGGCCTCGAACGGCCAGTTGGCGTGGCGTGCCAGTGGCACGTAACCCGCACTTTCGCCGGGGCCACTCACCATTACTACCCCCGAGTGAACCTGTACACGCACGGTAGCGGAACTGTCTACGTCACCTGGCGGACCAACTAACTGGAGAAGGCATGTCAACAAATTCGGATGATTCAGCTATCACTCCTACCTGGTTCGCTGTACTCGGCTCACTTGTGGTAATTGGCATGGTAGCCCCAGCGATCGCGGGCATTGGTGCTGTCGCCGCACTGGTATTCGGGCGGAAACGTCGCTGGGTGGTGGCGGCCTCGATCGTCCTGTTGGTGTGGGGTGCCGTACAGGTCATTTTCAGCGGAAGGCTCCTGCCAGGCATTTGATCGATCTGCGAGGACGTCGTGCATCTCCCGCGCGAGCGCCTCACGTGCCTCGTGCTCGGAGCGCTCGGACCGCAGCCGCGCCTCGACCTCGGCCGCCGCGGCCCGCTCCCGCAAGGAGGTGACCAGCGCCCGGCGGCTGCGCACGGACAGCCCCCACACCACGACGGCGACGTGCCCCAGACCGATGATGACGAACACCGTGACCGGAGGGACTCCCGTCACGGGCCACAGCAGCTGATACATGCTGAGCGCCGCCAGGCTGGTCGCGCACACCGCCGCCGTGGCCCGGGCCGAGCGATGCACCGCCACGGTGAACAACGCGACGATCGCAGCCCCGGCGATCGTCTCGGAGAACGAGCTCGATACGGCCAGGGCAACGCCGAGCACCACCGGGAATCGGCGCCGCCACCACAGCGCGACGCAGCCGAGCAGCCCCGGGACCCAGTCCGCGTACAGGACCCAGACGGGCACCGCCCCCGGCTCGTTCGTCTGGAGGATCACCGTGATCAGCCACAGCGCGGCGGCCCCCGCGATCAGGACACAGTCGAGAATTCTGGTCATCGCCCTCCTTCCGTACGCGCCGCCACGGTACTTCAGCGCCTCGGGACTCAGGCCGGTCTCGACTCCACCGCGACCCGCTCCACGCCGTCGACCGCCGGGGTCACGCGCCGTCCGACGGCGAACGCCATCCCCACGATCGCGAGGCACCCGACCACCATCACGCCGATGAAGCCGCCCGCCCACCCGCGCTCCAGCAGCAGCCCCGCGACCACGGGGCCCGCGATGGTCCCGCCCTGGAACGAGCCGGAGCTGATCGCGTTGTACCGGCCGCGCAGGTGGGCGGGGGCCATCTCGTTCGTCAGGGCGGGCAGGGCGGATTGCATCAGGGTCTCCCCCAAGCCGAAGAAGCCGTGGAAGACCAGGACGATCACTACCGCCGCCGTCCCGCCGGGCACCAGGCCCGCGCCGCCGAGCAGCAGCCAGGCAGCCGCCCACACCACGGCCATGAGCGCGAGGACCCGCGTGCGGCGTCGTCCGCTGACCCGGTTCATCACCCAGAACTGCAGCGCGACGATGACCACCGTGTTGACCACGAACGCGAAGCCGATCGTGCGGGTCGAGACCTCGGCCACGAGACGGGCGAAGGCGGGGAAGCCGCCCTCCATCTGCCCGTAGCCCACGAACGCCGCGACCAGCCCGAGCCCGGACAGCCAGAGCACCTCGGGGCGCCGGAGGATCGTCAGGTAGCCCTCGGCGGCGGCGCCGTCGTCCGGCCGGTCGACGCGCCCGTGCAGGTGCCGCAGCGGCCCCATGAGCACGACGACGGGGACGACGAACGTCGCGGCGTTCACCAGGAACGCCATCACGAAGGTCTCCGGCCGCTCGATGTCGACCACGAGGCCGCCCACCACGCCGCCCACGCCGACGCCGAGGTTGAGCAGGGCGAAGTTCACGCCGTAGTACCGCTGGCGCAGGTCGCCGTCGACCACCGTGGCGACGAGCGCGTTGACCGACGGCCACCCGACGCCGAGCTGTACGCCGAAGAGCGCGAGCCCCAGAGCGGCGATCGCCGGGACCGTGGCGAACGCGAGCACCGAGTACCCGGCGATCGCGAAGAACAGGCCGGTGAGCATGACGCGCCGGGCGCCGTACCGGTCTACCAGGGCCCCGGCCGGGCCGGTGACCAGCAGGCCGACCACGGCGATCAGCCCCATGAGCGTCCCCGACAGGCCGAGCGAGAACCCGCGCACCTCGTGCAGGTAGATGATCGTGAACGGGAGGGTGAGGCCGCGGCCGAAGAACTGTACGACCACGGTGGACAGCAGCCAGCGGCCGTCACCGGGCAGGTCCGACCAGAAAGCGAGGGGGCCGGAGCGTGGGGAGGATGTCACTGCCCGATCCTCACCCGCGGGCTACCGGCGCGGAAAGCGGATTTCGGACACTGTGGTATGTGCGACACCCGTGCCGCCCGGCCGGCCCGGTCAGCCGTGTGCGAGCAGCTTCAGGGCGACCACCCCGACGGCGAGCGCCGCGAGCACTCCCAGCGCCAGGATCCGGACGGGCCAGGGCAGCCTGGTGGTGCGGATGCCGAGCCAGGCGATGAGCACGAGGGTGACAATCAGCGTGCCGACGCCAGCGCGGAGCGCGGTGGTCACCTCCCACCAACCCAGGCCCGCCGCCGCCAGGGCGAGCAGCGGGAGCACGAGGGTCAGGAGGGCGTCACCGCTCGTTCGTGTCATGGCGCCCAGATGGTTCCGCTCGGGGAATCCGCCGTGCGCGGCGAGGTGCGGGTTCAGAGCCGCATGAGCCCGGCCGCCGTCGGCCGGAACCCGCACTGCGCGTAGAAGGACTCGAGGTGCGGCTCGTAGTCGACGTGCAACCACCCCGCACCGGACGCCCTCGCCTCCTCGGCGGCCGCACGCACCAGCCGCACCCCGAGACCGTGCCGGCGCTCGTCCGGATGCACCGTGGTGTCCAGGATGAAGGCGTGCGTGCCGCCGTCGCCGACGACGTTGACGAAGCCGACCAGCCGACCGCCTCGATGCGCGGCGATCCAGGTGAGGCTGCGGGCCAGCACCGGCATGAACGACGTCGGCCGGTGATCCGACCACGAGGTGCTGAACAGCTCGTTGAGGTCGTCGTCCGCGAGCGGGGGACGCACGGTCAGCACGGCATCGCCGTCCTGGGACGGGTCACTGGTCATGCTTAACAGCCTGCCAGGTGCCCTGCCACCCGGTGCCACCCGGTGCCGCCCGGTGCCAGCCCTGCCTCCGGGGGAAACAGGTACTCCTGGGGGTGTGTTGCGGAGAGTAGACAACGTCTACTCTCCGCAACACACCCCGGGCACCTGGTCTCTCCCCCCAGACCCACCTACCCTCTCGCGGCGGAGGGTGTGCTGGCTGAGCGCCAGGCATCGGCCGGCGCGGCGACGGACGGCCAGCGCGCGCCTCGCTCGGGGTGCACCGCCCGAGCGAGCGACGTCGAACTGCGCCTCGGAGCCATGCATCTCGAGGCCTCGTGGCGTCGATCATCACCGAGCCGTCGTACAGGTCGATCGCGACCCAGCCGAGCGCTGCCGCGTGCTGGTGAAAGTCGTAGATCTGCTGCACCGCATCGACCCGCGCTTCCAGGGCGAGGGAGCGCACGGCGTGCGACCGCTCGTACTGCCTGCCGACCGGCGTCGCGTCGGTCCAGTCGAAGACGAGGGCGTGCCCGGCGCCGACGTCCACGGCCTCGCGGAGCGTCACGAGGGATGGGTGCGCGAGCGTCCGGTAGACCTCGCTGGCGCGGCGGGCCTGCGCGACCGCTGCCTCGAAACTGCCCTCGTAACGCATCGTGGGTGACGCTGCCGAGGATGGCTTCCATCGCACGGTCGCGACCGATCAGCCGAGGCAGCCGTTCGCTGCCGCCACCGCCGGGCAGCAGGCCGCTGCCTTCGTCAACCCCATCAGGACGTCGAGAGCGGCCGATACCTCACCCTCGGCCGGCGGCTCGCCGACGTCGCCGGCCGCGGCGACGTCGAAGCGGCTGATGAAGTAGTCGGGTGTGCTGCTGGAGAAGATGGCGACGCGGACCTCCGGGTCCTCGCTCATCTCCGTGATGACATCCCGCAGCCGTTCGACGTCGAGGAACTGAACGGCGTGCTTCACGAACCGCTCGGGATACTGGCCGCAAGGAGATTCTCGCGTCACTGGCACCGGGCACCAGCGACCAGCCGGCGGCAAGGAGCCCGGGGGCCTGACGGTCACGATCCAGCCGGACCTGGCTGACGGGCCGCCTCGCGGCGGCGTCGGGCCAGGTCACCTCGTCAGGAGTGCGCGGACCTGGTCCCGGATCTCCTGCACAGTGCGCAGCTCCTTCAGCTCGCCCGTGTCGGCGAGAGCGACGGCGAGCTCAACATGTCGAGCAGATCGACGGTAGACGACTCGACGTGCTCGCACAGGCGTGGCGACGACTCCCCCCTTGGCCCGACAGTCGGCCCGGCATCAGCGCCCTGCGGCACGAATTCATCGTCGGTCCGCTCTCCAACGCCAACACATCTCTTCTCGTCAGCCGGATCTTGCCCGTCAATTGCGGATTCCGTGAAGGTGCCCGCTGTCCGGCTTCCCGGCCGCCGCTCCCAGAGCGCTACGACCGAGGTGCGCTGTACCAGCGCCAGGTGGTGAGACGCGGCCGCCCAGGTAGTTCGGCACGTCCGGTGGCCCACAACAGGGTGGCCCAGGGCTCCGTGGTGTCCGGGGTGTCCGGGGTGTCCGGAAACAGTCGCGCGAGCACCCGCGAGCACAGATCGGCGGGCGGGGTCCAGGCAAGACCGAGCCCTACAGCCAGATCGTGGGTATGCACCAGGGTCTCCACGATCCCCATCGCGGCGAAGCCTTCCGGGTCCGACACTCCGTGGCCGTGATAGGCGCGGACCTGCGACGGCGTCGTGCGCACCATGGCGACCAGCAGGGCGCCGGTCGCCTCCAGTGCCAGCAAGAGCCCCGCGGGCCCCGCCGCCCGGTCCACGTGGACAGCGTTCGCGGGGCCGCCGGGCCGCCGACTTTCCCACACGAAGGGAACGTTGCCGTCCAACGGCGGTGTCCTGGGACCGAGCTGGGCGGCGTAGGCGAAAAGGTCGTCGTTGAGGTGCTCGACGGTCTCCCAGCAGTCCCACTCCAACGATCCGGCCTTGGCGTCCCAGGCCGCCGGGGGTGCCTCTCGGAGAGCGGCGACGGCAAGCTGGACGGCTTGGCTCAGGTCGTCCGCGGTGACGGGCGACGGTCCTGCTTCGGTAGATCGGGGCATGGCAAAGACCGTAGCGCGTGCGCCGGGAGCCACTTCCTCGGCCCAGGTAGGGGACGCAGCCGGCGGCTCAGAACAGAGCGTCCTGCTCCGGCTCTCGCCGCATCGCGAGCGGGGCGAGGCCGGCCGTGAGTTCCACGCCGTCGTCGGCCCGGGTCAGGGACCAGCCCTGGAGGTGCCCGCTGTCCAGGAGGGTGAGTCCCTGCGGGGTGTCGAGGTAGATGTCGCGGCCGATGCGGCAGGCGACGTCGCCGACGATCGCCTGGCCCGGCGCCAACGGCGAGATCGCGTGGGTCGGGAGGACGCCGTCGGGCCCGAGGCCGTAGACCGGGGTGAGGTCGAGGGGCTCGCCCGCCTGGAAGGTCTGGCCGGCGGGCCAGTCGAGGGCGCGGGCTCGCTCGGCGGTGTCCCGGAGCGCGGCCGCGCGCTCGGCGGCCGTTCCAGGATCGGTCCGGGCCTGGCGTTTCCGGGCGGTCTTGACCTGTTGCGGCAGGCCGAGCGCGGCGGTCAGCAGCGCCTCGCACCTGCGCGCCGACACCAGTGAACCGGCCGAGAGCATGGTCGCGGACAGCGCGCCCTGCTCCAGGAGCCGGGCCTGGCCGCGCTCGCTGGCGGTGATCCCGACCTTGATCGCGTACCCGTGGTGGGCCAGGTAGACGGAGAACTCTCGCGGGTCGTCCAGCAGGGTGTCGGTCGCCACGGACCGCGACCGGGCCATGGCCGCGCACGACGAGCACTGGCCGGTCGTCGCGGCCGGGTCGATCGGGGTGCTCGTGGCGCACGGGATGCGTCTGCCCTGGTGCCAGACCCCGAGGCACCGCCGGTCCGGCCCGACGACCAGGCCCAGGCGCGCGCCCTGAATCAGCTCGCTGGTCCGGGCCTCACCGACCGGCGAGAGCCAGCCCAGCGACGCGCTCCGGCCCGACCGCGCTGTCGATCCCGCTGCCGGTGCCGCCGTCGGTCCACACGAGCCCGGTGAGCCGCCAGGCGGGCGCGGAAGCACTGGTCATCGCTGACCTCGTGCTGTCCGACCGGCCCCATTCAGTCGCGGCTTCAGTCGCAGCTGTCGCACCTGCCCGTCGCGGGCAGCTGCATGTAGCAGCCCGGGCAGCTCGCCGGAGCGGCGTCGGGCGCGTGCGCGAACGTATTGGTCTGCGTCCCCGAGAACCCGGCCATCAGGATGCGCTTGTACCCGCCGCCGTCCTCGTGGACGTCGACGAAGCCCTTGTTGAAGTAGGCGGTCACTTCCTCGCCCGGCCCGGGCGAGACCGCGACGTACGAGCGGGACGACGGGATCCAGATGCGGGTCTTGTCGAGCCCCTCGGCGATCTCGCGCATGACCGACCGGTGCACCGCCGGGATCGGCAGAGCCTCGAGTGCGGCGTCGAACGAGTCGAAGTCGGCGCGGCCGTCACCGACAAGGGCGACGAGGCACGTCTTGCAGACCTTGAACTTCTGCCGGTCGAGCTCGGTCGCGGGCTGCAGGGCGGCCAGCCGGTCCGCCGGCAGGTGCTGGCAGTCCTTGCCGTGCAGGACCCTTCCGTATGGAACCCGGTAGAGCAGCTCGATCGGGATCTCCGCTCCTGCAATGGCAGGGGTCTCGCTGGACGTAGTCACCCTGCCAGTATGGCGGCTCGGCGGGCCCCTTGGGGCCACCAGTTTTCAGCCGCCCCCGACGTCCCCGGTCACACACCCTGAGCCTCGGAACCGGTGCTCCTATCCACTTGGTCCGCACCACTCGCCAATCCCCGACCGATCCAGCGAAGATCTCTTGTGGCCAACCTGTCGTATCTGGCGTGGCTGTGACGACCAAGGGGTACGACGACGGCAGAGCGCCGCCGGATCCAGTCCAGGAGGAACCATGAAGTACCTGATCCTGATGCAGGTCGACCCCACCGTCCTCGAGCAGCTCACACCCGAGCAGGGCAAGCAGATCGGCGACGGCCACAACGCCTTCATGGCGCACACGAAGGAGCGCGGTGAGTTCATCGCCACGCAGGCGCTGGCCGACCCGAGCCAGACCAAGGTCGTGCGCTCGGTGGCCGGCGTCCCGCAGACCAGCGACGGCCCGTTCGCCGAGGCCAAGGAGTACCTCGGCGGCTTCTACCTGGTGGACGTCGAGGACGAGGCGCGCGCGCTGGAGCTCGCCCACATGATCCCGGACGCCGGCATCGACGGGCTCGCCCTCGAGGTGCGGCCCGTCATGTTCAGTGACCTCGGGGACCTGTGACTCCCGAGACCACCGAGGGCGAGGACCCGCTGCGCGACCTGGCGCCGCAGGTCCTCGCCCGGCTCGTGCGCACCCACGGCCCGGGCCAGTTCGACGTGTGCGAGGACGCCGTCCAGGACGCACTCCTCGCGGCGCACGGCCAGTGGCCGGCCGATCCGCCGTCGGACCCGCTGGCCTGGCTCGTGACCGCTGCCCGACGCCGGTACGTGGACCGGGTCCGCTCCGACAGCCGACGTCGGGACCGGGAGGCCCGCGAGGCGCTCCTGGCCGCGCCGTTGCACCCGCTCGCGACCAGTGCTGACGCGGGTCTGTCCCCCGCCGACGACAGCCTGCTCCTGCTCGAGCTCTGCTGCCATCCCGCGCTGCCCCGGCCGGCGCAGGTCGCGCTGACGCTGCGTGCGGTGGCCGGCCTGACCACCGCGCAGATAGCGAACGTGCACCAGCTCCCCGAGGCGACCGTCGCGCAGCGCATCACGCGCGCCAAGCGGCGCCTGGCCGAGCTCGGCGGCGACCTGCCGCGGCCCCGGGACGCGGCCGAGCGGCTCGGCCCCGTGCTCGACGTGCTCTACGCCATGCTGACCGAGGCCCACCTCACGACGTCGGGCACACCCGCCCGCGACACGGACCTCGCGGCCGAGGCCGTCCACCTCGCGCGGCTCCTGCGCCAAGCCCTGCCCGGCGACCCCGAGGTGGCCGGGCTGCTGGCGCTCATGCTGCTCACGGAATCGCGCGGACCGGCGCGCCAGGCCGACGACGGCTCCCTGATCCCGCTGGACGAACAGGACCGGACCCGGTGGGACCGGCCCCTCGCCCGCGAGGGGATCGCGCTGGTCGAGGCGACGGCGCTCGGCGCGGCCCCCGGGCCCTACCTGCTGCAGGCCTGCGTCGCCGCGCTGCACGCCGAGGCCACGGACACCGGCTCGACGGACTGGACCGAGATCCTCGCGCTCTACGAGGTCCTGGAGATCGTGACCGGACGTCAGAACCCGACGATCGCCCTCAACCGGATAGTCGCCGAGGCCCAGGTCCACGGCGACGGCGCCGCGCTGAGCTCCCTGGACCTGCTCGAAAGGGCGCACCCCGGGCTGCCTCGGCTCGACGCGGTGCGCGCGCACCTGCTGGAACGCCTGGGCAGGACCGCCGAGGCGGCCGACGCCTACCGGAGGGCGGCGCGCACCACGCGCAACCTCGCCGAGCGGCAGTACCTGCAGCGCCGTAAGCGAGACCTCACTCAGCCGCCCAACTAGGAGAGTCAGCACCCAGGGATGCCGCTTGTCATTCCCCGAACCTGCTGGCGTGGGGAGCTAGTGCAACAGTTCGCGGAGGGCCGCGTCGGAGGCCGCCTGGGCATCACGGTCGTAGGTGGAGCTGAACGCCAGGACCTCCTCCGCCCCTGTGGCTTTCACCAGCCGTTCGAGATGGTCGCGCACCGTCGCAGGAGACCCGACGGCGCCTTGCGCGAGATGCGCCTCTACGCGGTCGCGTAGTTGATTGGTCCAGCGCTGGGCGCGGATCGTCTTGACCGGCTCCAGCGGGCCGAACTCGCCTGTCTGCCGGCTTCGGGCCATCGCCCACGCCTCCGGCAGGGCCAGGTCGCGTGCCGCGGCGTCCGTGTCCGCCACCAGGACGTCGAGCGAGACGGTCACCGACGGTTGCGGCGCGCGAGGTGAGGGCAGGAACTCCTCGCGGTACGTCGCGAGTGCGTCCGGCAACGAACGGCTGCCAAGCACAGGCCCGCCGATAACCACCGGCAGCCCCAGCCTGGCGGCGACCGCGAGACCCCGTCCGGTGGCGAGCACGAAGATCGGGATCGTGCGTGCGGCGACCGGCCTGGCGGTGATCGCCGCGGCACCATCAAGATGATCGCGCAGCTCCTCGATGTCCTCGGGGAAGGTGTCCGGGGCGTCCGACCCGTGCCGGAGCGCGCTGCGTACGGGTGCCGTGAAGCCGAGTGTGCGCCCGACCCCGAGATCCACCCGATCCGGATAGAGGGCATCGAGCATCAGGAACTGTTCGGCGACGACCAGCGGTTGGTGATGAGGCAGCATCACACCACCCGACCCGATCCTGATGGTGGTGGTGTGGGCGCCGAGAGCACCGAGCAGGACCGGTGGTGAGGCCGAGGCGATCCCCGGCACGGCGTGATGCTCGGCGACCCAGAAGCGGTGGTAGCCGAGTCGCTCCGCCGATACCGCCCGCTCGATCGTGTGGGTCAGTGCGGCGCTCTCGGGGTAGCCCACCCGGGTGCGGGAACGGTCCAGCAGGGAAAGCCTCACACGAGACGTCAACTGCGAGGACGCCTGGGCGCTTCCCGATGCGCACACTCGGTGCCAGCTGTCGTGACGGACATGCGCGTCGTCGGCGGTCACGTGGCGGATACGCGGGGTGGTTGTCCGCCCTGCCGGGACCGTTCTGCGTCGGGCGCGGACCCGGCAGGGCGGAGAAGGTTGTTCAGTCGGGCGGCAGCGCCACGTAGTGGCGTTCGGCGTCGGACCGCTGCTCGTACAGCTCCCAGTAGGTCTGGGCGATGGCATCCGCCTCGGCCTCAGGAGGGCCGGAGCCGATCCACGCACTGATCGCGACGTGCGCCGCGTACACGCCCCGTTCGGCGGCTGCCTGGTGGAGGTTGAGCACCCAGTTGCGCAGCGCGGCCGCAGCGGCGTTGATGTTGCCCATCATGGGCACCGGGGCCACGGATCCTCCCCCAGTGGTGAACAGCAGCGTGCCCGCTCCGCGTTCGAGCATGGCAGGCAGCACCTGGTGGGCGGCACGCAGCGCCCCGTTCAGGTAGAAGTCGACCTGGGGCCCCACGGTGTCCGGCGTCGTCTCCAGCACGCCGGACATCTCGAAGCCCGGAACCGCACTGTGCACGGCTGGGGAGAACTCGAGCACGTCGACCTGGCCGAACCGCGCGGCGACGCCGGCGAACGCCACCTCCACCGACTCCTCGTCGAGGATGTCCGCGGCGAACCCCGCCGCCTCGATCCCCTGCTCGGCGAGCTGGGCGGCGAGGTCGTCCAGCTTCGCCCGGGTGCGCGCGACGAGTGCTACCGAGAAGCCTCGGGCGCCGAACACCTTCGCGATGGACAGCCCGAGCCCGGGACCCGCCCCGACGATGGCGATCGTGGGCATCAGGCGACCTCCACCAGGATCTTGCCGACCGTCCCGGCAGCGAACGCGGCCAGCGCGTCGGGTGCGGACGCGAGTGGGTAGGTCGCCTGTACGACGGTGCGGACCCGGCCGGCGGCGTGCTCGCCCGCGAGCCGGTCGAGCGTCTCGCGCGTCGGGTTGGCGTACACCGGGACCACGGTCACGTTCTCCGCCGGGACCTGGTCCGGCGTCTGTAGGAGCGTGGAGACGAGGGTGCCCTTGTCGACGAGAGCGCCGATCGCTGCGACGGGATCACCGGCCAGGTGCAGGACGACGTCGGCGGGCGACCCGGCGACGTCGGACACCTGAGCGGCGAGATCGCTCGTGGGGTCGACGACATGGGCCGCACCCAGCGCGGTCACGTGCGCCGTCTCGGCACCCGTGCTCGCCGTCGCGACGACCCGCGCACCGGCGTGCCGGGCGAGCTGCACCGCATAGGAGCCCACGCCGCCGGGCGCACCGACGACCAGCACGGACTTGCCCGCCAGGCCGCCCGCGGCATCGGCCGCCGCGTCGATCGACGTGAGCGCCGCGGTGCCCGCGAGACCGAGCGCGCCACCGTCGGCGAACGAGATGGACTCGGGCAGGTGAGCAATCCCGACGGCGACCGGAACGGTCACGTAGTCACCGAACGACCCGTCGCCCAGGTACTCCTTGGTGACGACTCCGAAGACACGGTCGCCGACGGCGTAGTCGTCGACGCCCTCCCCCACGGCGTCCACGACGCCGGCGAAGTCCTTGCCGACGATCACCGGGAACCGGTGCTCCACCGCGCCCTGCAGGTAACCGGCCAGTACCGCTAGGTCGAAGCCGTTGACCGACGCGGCGTGCACGCGGACGCGCACCTCCCCCAGTTGTGGGTCGGGGATCTCGGTCTCGAGGGTCGACGCCGGTGCTCCGTGCTCCGGCATGGCAATGACGCGCATCTGTTCTCTCCTTCTGGAACCAGCATATGGAGGGTGTCCTCCAGTTAGCGTAACCGAAGAAGTGGAGTACGTATTCCAGTTGTACGGTGGCTCCGTGAGCACGCCGTCAGGAGAGAGCCAGGTGGACAGCGCCGCCGGCACCGAGCGCGGCGGGCTGCGCGCCGACGCCGAACGGAACCGGCAGGCGGTGATCGACGCCGCCGCGGCCGTGTTCGCGGAACAGGGCACGGAGGCAGCGCTCGACGTCGTCGCCCGGCGCGCGGGTGTCGGCATCGCCACGCTCTACCGGCGGTTTCCCACCCGTGATCTGCTGGTCGAGGCCGTCCTGGACGACAAGATGCGGCGATACGCTGACGAGACGGAGCAAGCCGCGGAGCTAGCCCTGACCGAGCCGTGGGTGGCGTTCGCCGGCTATGTCGAGAGCGTCCTCGCGCTGCAGGCGGGCGACCCGGCGTTCGCGGACATGCTCCTCGCGCCGTTCCACGGGTCGCCTGTCTTCGCCGAGGAGCACAAACGGGCCTTCCGCGCCTCGGTCCGCCTCGTCGAGCGAGCTCGCCTGGCCGGAGCGATCCGGCCCGACTTCGATCACGTCGACCTCTACCTCGCGGTCCTCGCCGGGGACGGCGTCGCACGCGCCACACGCGACCGCGGGGCCCAGTCCTCACGACGGCTCACCGCATACCTCCTGGACGCCTTCCGCGCCAACGCCGAGCACCGCCCCCTCCCGGCCGTTCCCGACGGGCTACGCCCAGGGCGCTAGGCCCGTCGGAGAGACGCCCACGCCGGGGAACCACTCATCTGCAGCCCCAGCCCAGCCCGCTGGTGCGCTGCTCCCTTGCCTCAGCCTGGGACGATCCGGCCAGGAGATTCAGTGGCCCTGCGCGACCGCCGCGACGGCCGCGACGCGCAGGAAGTCCAGCTTCTCGGCGGCCTCGGACCCCGTGGCCGCCGTGTAGGCGACGATGCGCACGTCACCGCCGGCGACGGTGAACACGTCGCAGTCGAGCTCGATGTCGCCGGCGACTGTCCGCATCACCTTCCGCTCCGACTGGTGCTCCCAGACGACGCCGCTCTCCCACAGCTCCCGGAACCGCTCGCTCGACCCCAGCAGCTCCGCGACCAGGGACCGCACCCCGCGGTCGTCGGGATACCGGCCGTGCACCCGACGAAGGTCGGCCACGAGCGACGCCTCGAAGGCGTCGCGGCTGCCCGCCACCCAGTCGACGACCAGCCCATCGCCACCGTCCAGAGCCGGCTGCGAGAACAGCGACCGCAGGAGGTTCCACCGGCCGAGACCGGTCCGGACGGGCTCACCGTGCAGGGCGGCCCAGAGCGGGCTCCAGGTGAGGAGGTCCCACGAGGCGGTGAAGACCGCCAGGGGAACTTCCCCGAGCCGGGCCACCAGACGCTGCACGCCGGGCGGGATGTGCACGGACACCTCGCCGCGCGACGGCGGGAGGAGCCCGGCGACGATGAAGAGGTGGTCCCGCTCGGCGTCGGTGAGCTGGAGCGCCCGGGCGAGCGACGCCGTGACCTGGCTGGACGGGTGTCGGGCGCGCCCCTGCTCCAGGCGCACCACGTAGTCGACGCTCAGCCCGGCCAGCGCGGCCAGCTCCTCGCGGCGCAGCCCGGTCGCCCGCCGCGAGTGGTCGACGGGGAACCCCGGCATCGACGGGCGAGAGGCGGTCGCGCCACAGGCGGAGGAGCGCCGCGATGTCACCCTGCGAATCTTGCATCCAGCCAGTCTGACAGCGGCCGCAGGATCCTGGGTGGTACTACCGGTCCGCACCTTCACCCGTTCCCGGGCTGGCGGCGACGCTAGGGCTTCGGACGGCGGACGAGCCCGTGCTCGACGAGGCTCCGGCCCGTGTCGGTAAGAGTTGTCCGCACGGGGCGCATGCTCCAGCCGAGCTCACTGCGGGCCTTGTCCGCGCTGACCCGTTCGGGACTGCCGACGAAGTCGAGGCCGACCCGTACCTCCTGGTCGAACCGGGCGAGCGCCCACAGCATCCAGTACGGCATACGGCGGCTGGGCACGCGGTAGCCCTCTGGTCCGAACTCCTCGCCGAGGATCCTGGCCATGTCGGCGAGCCACAGGTTGTCACCGGCGCAGATGTACCGGTTGCCGGCGGCGCCGGGCACCTCCATGGCGAGCCGGTGCGCCATCGCCACGTCGCGCACGTCGACCGGCGCGAACCCGAGCTCCGGGATCGCCGGCATCTCACGGTTGAGGATGCGGCGCACCACGGCGACCGAGGTGCCCGCCGCGGCGTGGTGCACGGGGCCGAGCACCATGCCGGGATTGATCGCGACCACCTCGAGGTCGGGATGATCCGCGGCGAAGCTCCAGGCTGCGCGCTCGGCGAGGGTCTTGCTCTTCGGGTAGGGCGCCGCCCGGTCCACGTCGCTCCAGTCCTGCTCGGTGCGCTGGATCTGCTCGTCGCGCGGCCGGCCCGCGGTGATGGCGGCGATCGACGACGTCACGACGACACGCTGCACCCCGGCCCGAGCGCTCGCCTCCAGGACCCGGAGCGTCCCGTCGACGGCGGGCCTGATGAGCTCGGCCTCGTCACGCGGCGTCGACGGGAAGGGCGACGCCACGTGGAGCACGTGGTCCCGTCCGGCGACCGCCGCGTCCCACCCGGCGTCGTCGGACAGGTCCGCCTCGACGAGCTCGAGGTGACCACCCAGCGCGTCGGCGATGCGGTGGAGGTGCGCGAACCGCGCGGGATCACGCAGGGAGCGCACGGTCGCCCGCACCTCGTGGCCGCTCTTGAGCAGCTCCTCGATCACATGGCCGGCGATAAAACCCGTGGCGCCGGTGACAAGAACCTTCGACATGATCCTCCAGTCTGAACGGTGCTTAGATACTGAGCACCGTATAGTTTGCCGGGATGGAGGTCAACACTCACAGCGTGTCTGTGAACTGTGGTGTTCGCGGGCACCGCCCTTCTCGGGCGTCCTCCAGTTCAGGCCGCGGGAGCGGCTTGGGTGGGGGTTCCTGCGTCGTCCGGGCTGGTTTCACCCACACGGGTGCGTGGGCCAGTGCCGTCCCGTCGGCGGGCGTTGATCACGGGGCCGGCTGCTTGACGGTCCCCAACCCGGGCTTCACCACGAGTGTGGTCCTCGGCCCAGGCGGCGAGGTTGGCGGCGGCATTCAGGTCCCGGTCCAGGACCAGACCACACGCACTGCACTCGAACGTGCGCTCCTTGAGCGTGAGGTTCTTGCGCAGGACGCTGCAGGCCGAGCAGATCTTGGACGAGGCGAACCACCGGTTCGCGACCATGACCTGTCCGCCGCGCCAATGTTATTTGTAGGTGATCTGGCGGGCCAGTTCACCCCACGCGGCGTCACCGACGGCGCGGGCGAGACGCCGGTTGGACATGATGCCGGTGATGTTCAGGTCTTCCAGAACCAGCCGGTCGTGGCTCTTGACCAGCAGGTTGGAGACCTGGTGCAGGAAATGCTGCCGGGTATCCCGCACCCGGGCGTGATGCCTGGCCAGGCGGGTAGCGGCCTTGCGCCGGTTCACGGACCCACGCTTATTGCGCGACACGGCACGTGCCAGACGACGCTGCTCCAGAGTGCCGGGCGAGTGCCACCGACTGCTCGACCGTGGGGTCGAGGCAGAACCGGAAGGTGGTATGCCGAGCCATGACCCGAACGCTAGACCGAGACTCCGACACTGACCCGAGCGAGGACACATGCCAAGTTCACAGACGCCTTCCCAGACAGGCGACGGCGCCCATCACGACCGGTCACACGACGACCGATCCGCCTCAGGAGCGCGCAAGCGTGAGACGTACCACCACGGCTCGCTCCGCGAGGAGCTGATCGACGCGTGCGTGCGGCTCATCGAGGCCGAGGGAATCGGGGCCGTGAGCCTGCGGCGCGTCGCGCGCGAGGCCGGCGTGAGCCCAGGCGCGCCCTATCACCACTTCCCCGATCGGGCGGCGCTGCTGTCCGCCATCTCGGCCCGGGGCTTCGAGATCCTCACCCACGACCTCACCGCCGCTGTCGGGCACTCGTCAGGCACACCCGGCCCGGACGACGTCGCGCGCGTCGTCGCGACCTACGTCGCCTTCGCCAGGCGACAGCCTGGCCACTTCCAGATCATGTTCCGCCCCGAGCTCTCCCAACCCGAGAAGCACCCCGCCGTGCGCGAGGCGGGCGACGCCGCACTCAAGGTCCTCACGGACCTGGTCGAGGAGCTCGGCATCGCCGACCCGCGGGCGCTGGCGATCACGCTCTGGGCGCTGGCCCACGGCCTCGCGTCGCTGACGCTCGACGGCCAGATCGCGCACATCGCCACGGGATGGGGCACGGACGGCGACGACCTGCTCACCCGCGCCCTCGGCCAGGTCGGCCGGTCGCTCGACGTCGTGACCGGACCGGACACGAAGTGATCAGCGCGAAGTGATCAGTAGGTGTCGAGCTCGACGTCCACGGACGACGCGCCCCGCAGCGGCGCGACCTGCTCGGCCTCGTCCTGCAGCGCCTTCAGGTCCCGGTCCGGCAGCGGGCCGAACATCTTGATGGTGAGGGTCAGCTTCCGGCCGCTCTTGCGTGGCCGCCAGGTGCCGGCGATCCTGCCGCCCGCGAGTACCGTGCCCGGTTCGCCGACGGTCTTCCAGACCTCCCGGTGGTACTTCTTGTCGACGATCGTCTCGCGGTCGCGCAGCTGGGTGTACGGGTCCCGGGGCGGGAGCAGGCGCACCCCCTTCGGCGTCGACGACGACCGCAGCGCGTCGAGGTCCTCGGTGAGGATCCACGAGGTGCCGTCAAACGCGACCCGGGTCAGCTCGCCCTCGACCAGGCTCCACCACGGGTCGGTGTCACCGGCCCGGATCCCCGCCCACGCGGCGAAGCCCGCGCGCGTCAACGGTCCGTAACAGCGCAGGTAGCGGCGCAGCAGCTCGGCGCGCGCGACCTCGGGGTCGACGTCCGGGATCGGATGGCCGAGCCACTCGTCGACCAGGACGAACGGTGCCTTGTTCCCGGCGCGCGGCGCGAAGCAGACGACCCGCTGCAGCGTGAGGATGCGGATGCAGAAGTGCACGACACCCTCACCGAGCGGCTGGCCGGGGGCGTAAAGGCCCTCTGTTTCCCAGCTCTCGCGTTGCCTCTTCGGCAGCCTGCGGGCAACCCGCTGGGCGATCTCCGCGCCCAGCTCGTTGATGGCGAGCATGCGCCCGGACAGCACGCCGTGGATCTCGGCGCCGATCAGCTCGACCGCTTCGTTCAGGCTCATGCCGAGCCTGTCCAGCGCCGGCTCCACGCCCGGGATGAGATGGCGCATCACCTGCTCGGTCGGCGGCAGCACCCCGGTGGTGAACACGGGTGCGTCCGCGGCCGGGAAGTAGAACGGCGAGCCACGCATGCTCCAGGTCTGTAGCAGGCTCTTCTCCTCGGCGACCGCGTCGGCCAGCTGTTCCGGCGTGAGGTCTCGCACCCGGGCGTGCAGGGCGAGCAGCGCCGACCCGGGCGGGCTGTTCTGGATCCCGCACCGGCCGGCCGCGTCGAGCAGCCCGTTCTCGCCCGACCCTGTGTCCAGGCGTGCGTGCAGCCGTGCGTCCAGGTGGTGGGCGCCCAGGCGAAACGCGATGACGTCGCCCTTCGCGACCTGGTCAGCCACTGGAACCCACTCCCGCCGCTCGATCCTGCCGGCTCGACGCCGATGCTACCGGCGTCGGCCCGACCCGGCCCGGCCCGCACCCGCGTCGCCCGTCAGCCCAGCAGCACCTGCTGGAGCCGGCCGAGCCGGAGCCCGGCGATCCCCTGGTAGGCCTGCCTCAGCACGGCGGCGAGCGGACCGGTGTGCGTGAAGTCGTGCCGGAGCAGAGTGCGGTCGCCCTCCGCACTGAGCCACCAGTCGCCGGTCTCGGCGAACCCGGGCACCTGCCACACCATCCGGACGAAGCCCGGGTCGATGGCCTCGTAGGCGAAGCTGCCATGGAGCCCAGGCCGGACGGTGATTCGGTACTCCGCCTCGAGCGCGACCGTGGACGGTCCCGTCAGGCTGCTGAAGGCGGGGTTCCACGAGGGCAGGGACAGCGGATCGAGCAGGACCTCCCGCACCCTGTCCCGCGGAGCGGCGACGAGCAGCGTGGCGGTGCCGGTCGGGTTCATGCGGCGCTCCCCGACCGCCCGCCGCCCCGGCGGACGACGGCCTGCCCAGCCGGGAACGCGCCGGCGAACGCTCGCAGAAGCGTCAGGGCCTCCGTCACCGGTGTGCCGGTCGTGAGGCCGTCGATGGTCTCGTACAGCCGCTCTTCCACCTCCGCGATCCGCGACGCCAGCCGCTCGCCGTCGGCGGTGAGGGTGAGGGTGACGCGTCTGCGGTCGGTCGCACCGGCACCGCGGTCGACCAACCCCGTGATGACGAGGCGGTCCACGAGCCGGCTCGGGCTGCCGCCTGTCTCGCAGACCAGCAGCTCGCCCAGCCCGGTCATGGTCAGGGGCTGGTAGTCGGCCAGGACGCGCAGCACTTCGGCCTGCGACGGCGTCACGCCCAGCGGGCGCAGCTCCGCGGCGAGCAGCCGGTTGCCCTCTCGCTGGACGGCCAGGATCAGGTACCGCAGCTCCTCGGCGGCCCTCACTGGTGCTCCGTCTTCTCCGCGAGCGCCTCCGCGAGGAGACCGGCCGCCCTGGGATCGTGCGCCGCCAGCACCACCAGGCCCGGCAGGTTGTCACGCAGCGCGTTGACCCTGCCCACCGTGGCGCGCATCTGCCGCTTGTCGCCCGCACCGGGCAGCTTGCCCGCGGCCAGCAGCCTGGCGTCGTAGGTCAGATCGCCGACGAGCAGCAGCGGCACTCTGCCCGGCCGGCGGATCAGCAGGGAGAGCGAACCGGGCGTGTGCCCCGGCGTGGGCAGCAGCACCAGGCTGCCGTCTCCTAACAGGTCGCGCCCGTGGGTGAACGGCATCAGCTCCGGGTCTGCGAGGGGCTCCGGTGTGACCCGGTTCCAGCGCAGCCCTGGCAGGTCGATGTGGGAGCTCAGCAGCCCCCGCGCCTCGGGCAGCGGCCCGCTCAGGCTCGCCCACTCCTGGTCGCTGATGAGGATCTCGGCCCCGCCCAGCACCGGAAGCCCTCCGATGTGGTCCTGGTGCAGGTGTGAGAGCACGGCCATGGTGACGTCGTCCGCGTGATGGCCCAGACCGGACAGGCCCGCCTCGAGCGTCTCTTTGGGGCCGATGTCGAACTTCGCCAGGCGCGAGTAGATCAGCCCGTTGAGGCCACCGGGAAAGTAGCCGGGGTCGGTGACCGACGCACGGTCCTGACCGGTGTCGAACAGCACGAGGCCGTCACGGTGCTCGATCACGTAGACGTTGATCGGCCGCGGCGCCGTCCACCGGGTCGAGGTGAACAGCCACAGGTAGGTGTTCTTCCAGGTCGGGCCGACGTGCTCCGGCCGGATGGTCACCGAACCGGTGCTGATCACCGAGACACGCGTGATCGGGTCTGTCGTCGCGGGCATGGCCAGCTCCTCCAATAGATGATGTGTCATCAGATTACACGTCATCTACCGCATCCGCCAGACCACCACTCACTGGCTCAGGACCACGCGATCCACCCGCGCACTGCCGGATTCAATTGGTCAGCGCACACTGTATGGTCAGCGCATGCTGACTCTTTCCTCGCGGCTGGACGTGATGAACCGGCTCGGCCGTGCGATGGCCGATCCCACCCGCTCCCGGATCCTGCTGAGCCTGACCGAGGAACCGGGCTACCCGGCGCGGCTGGCCCGCGACCTCGACCTGACCCGGACGAACGTGTCCAACCACCTCGCCTGCCTGCGCGGCTGCGGGATCGTCGTCGCCACCCCCGAGGGCCGGCAGACCCGCTACGAGATCGCCGACCCGCACCTGACCCGGGCGATCGGAGCGCTCGTGGACGTCGTGCTCGCCGTCGACGACGGGGCGCCGTGCACGGACGAGAACTGCGACGTCCCGCTGTGCTGCGGTCCGGGAGCGATCGCGTGAGCGCCGTGCTCGCGCCCGAGCGGGTGCTGGTGCTGCGGCGGCGCATCCGCTGGGTCGTCGCGATCACGATCAGCTACAACGTCGTCGAGGCGATCATCGCCCTCGCGGCCGGCAGCGCCGCATCCTCTGCCGCCCTGGTCGGCTTCGGGCTGGACTCGATCGTCGAGGTGCTCTCCGCGGCAGCGGTCGCCTGGCAGTTCGCCGCCCCGGACCCCGAAGCCCGGGAGAAGACCGCGCTGCGGATCATCGCCGTCTCCTTCTTCGGCCTGGCCGCTTACGTCACCGTCGACGCCGCGCTCTCCCTGGCGGGTCTGCGCGAGCCGGAGCACAGCCCGGTCGGGATCGTCCTGGCCGCGGTCAGCCTGCTGGTGATGCCGTTCCTGAGCTGGTTCGAGCGTCGGACCGGCCGGGAGCTCGGCTCTGCCAGCGCCGTCGCCGACTCCAAGCAGACCCTGATCTGCACCTACCTGTCCGCCGCCCTGCTGGCCGGGCTGCTGCTCAACAGCCTGCTCGGCTGGGCCTGGGCCGACTCGATCGCGGCCCTGGTGATCGCCGGTTTCGCGATCAAGGAGGGCGTCGAGGCCTGGAAGGGCGAATCCTGCGCCGTGCCGGTCGCCGCGCTGACCGGGGAGATCGAGGTCGAGCACGACCACCACCACGACGACCACGATCACCGCGACGGCGAGGATCATCACGGCGGCCACGACAAGTGAGCACCTCCAGCCTTGCCACCCCTTAATGTTAGTGACTAACATTTAGGCGTGGTCACACCCCGCACCCTCCGCACCAGGGCCCGCATCCTCGACGCGGCCCTCGACCTCTTCGAGCGCCAGGGCTACGACGCCACCACGGTGAACCAGATCGCCGACGCCGCCGGTGTCACCGCCATGACGTTCTTCCGGCACTTCCCGACCAAGGACGCCGTGCTCGTGACCGACCCCTACGACCCGCTCATCGCCGAGGCCGTGGGCGCCCAGCCGGCCGGCCTCCCGCCCTTGGAGCGCACCCGCCTCGGCCTGCTCGTGGCCCTCGGCGACATCACGCCTATCGAGGACGCGACGGCGCGGCGGCGTGTGGCCATCGTCGCGCAGTCGCCCTCGCTCCGCGCCGCCGTCGCCGTCGGCACCGAGGCCACCCAGGAGGCGATAGTGGCGCGGCTCGTCGCCGACGGCGTCGATCGACTCGACGCCGCCATCGCCGCCTCTGCCTGTCTCGCCGCCACCACCGCGGCCCTCCTGGCCTGGGGTTCGGCGCCCGACGACGTCACGCTCGCGCACCTCGTCCGCCGCGCCCTGGCGCAGCTCGCCCCGGCAGGTGCCGCCTCATGACCGCCCTCGTGCTCGACGACGTCTCACACACCTTCGGCGGCCGGCTCGCCCTCGACCACCTCACGCTGGAGGTCCGGCCCGGCCGGGTCACGGCCCTGATCGGCCTCAACGGCGCGGGCAAGACGACCGCGCTGCGCGTGCTGGCCGGCCGCCTGCGCCCCGCTCAGGGCACCACCCGCGTGCTCGGTCACAACCCGGCCGACCTGCCCGCCGACGCCGCCACTCGGTTCGGCCACATGGTCGACACACCGCTGGTCTACCCGGAGCTGACCGTCACCGAGAACCTCTGCTGCGCCGCCCGGCTGCACGGACAGCCTCGGAGGGCCGTCGCGCCGGTGGCGAGCGCCGCCGTCGAGCGCCTGGGACTCAGCCCGTGGCGGTATGCGCCGGCCAGGACGCTCTCGATCGGCAACCGCCAGCGCCTGGGGATCGCCTGCGCCACCCTCCACCGGCCGACCGCCCTGATCCTCGACGAGCCCACCAGCGCCCTGGACCCGCAGGGCGTCGTCCTGGTGCGCGGGCTGGTCCGCGACCTGGCCGACGACGGCGCCGCGGTCCTCGTCTCGAGCCACCATCTCGACGAGGTGGCGCGCATAGCCGACGAGATAGTCGTGCTGCACGGCGGCTGCGACGTCGGGCGGCTGGAACCCGGCGGCACCGACCTGGAGCAGCGGTTCTTCGCCATGGTGCTCGCTGCCGATACCCGAGCAGGCGATACCCGAGCCGCCGACACCGGAGGCCAGGCATGAGCCCCGCCGCCGCACTGCGCGCCGCACTCGCCGTCGAGACGCTCAAGCTGCGTCGCTCCGTCGTCGCACGCCTCGCGACCGTGCTGCTCGTGGTGCTGGTGCCGCTCGGGAGCGTGGGCATGGTGGCGCTGGCCCGCTCGCCGCGGGCCGGCGGCCCGACGGCGGCAAAGCTCGCCGACTACGCGACCGGCGACCTCGCCACCATGCACCTGATGGTGTGCGCCCAGGTCCTCTCGGTCGCCGCGCTGGCCGCCGGCGGGTTCTTCGTCGCATGGTCGTTCGGGCGTGAGCTGGAGAGCGGGACCGCGGGCGCGCTGTTCGGCCTCGCCGTGCCGCGCGGCACGATCGCCCTGGCCAAGTGCCTGGTCGCGCTGGCGTGGATCGCGGCATGCGTGGTGCTGACCGTGGCCGTCACCGTTGCCGCCTCGGCCGCCGTCGCCGCTGGTTCGGGTGTTGGTTTCAGGGCCTGGGGCGGGGTGGGGACCGCCCTGGTCGCCGGGCTCCTCGGCGGTGGCCTGGCCCTGCCGTTCGCCTGGGTCGCGACCGTGACGCGCAGCCAGCTCGGCACGGTCGGCGCGCTCGTGGGGATGGTCGCGCTCACCCAGATCGTGGTGCTGCTCGGCGGCGGGTCCTGGTTCCCCTACGCCGCGCCGTCACTGTGGACCGGTATGGGCGGAGCCGACGCCGCGGCCGCCGTCGGCCTGCCCAACCTGCTCCTCGCGGCAGCCGTCGCCCCGCTCGCGGTCGCCGCCGTCGTGCACGCCTGGCGACGCCTCACGAACGTGTAGGGCGCCGCCGCTTGAGCCCGGTGCGAGCCCAGTTCCGAGCCCGGAATCAGGCCCGGGAATTCGGGCCGGAATCTCGGTGACGACGCAGGGTGCGCGGGTCTAGGGTGGGTGGCGGTGTGCCGGGAAGCCTGGTCGGCGTTCATTTGTCGACCGCGAAGGAGCTCTCCGATGAAGGCACTGATCATGACCCTGGGCACCCGCGGGGACGTGCAACCGTTCGTCGCACTGGCGCGGGCGTTGGACGCGTCCGGCCACGAAGCGGTGCTGTGTGCGCCGCACCGCTTCGCCGACTTCGTCACCGGCAACGGCGTGACGTTCGCCGGGGTCGACGACGGGCCCATGCGACAGCTGGACACGCCGGCCGAGGCCGGTGCGGCGTTCGAGGGCGGCGTCCGGACGCGGCTGCGCCAGATGCGTGCGATGCCGTCGATGTTCACCCAGGTCCTGGCTGATTCCTGGCAGGTCGCCACGCAGGGTGCCGGTGCGGGCTCGGACGTGGTGGTCCACAACGGGCAGATCCTGGCCGGCCAGCACGTCGCCGAGGCGCTCGGCGTCCCGGCCGTCCTGGGCCTGCCACTGCCGATGTACGTTCCCACGCACGAGTTCCCGTGGCCGGGACAGTCGCTGCCGTTCAGGCTCCCCGGCTGGCTGAACCGAGCCACGTTCACCGGGATGCGGCTGCCTGCGTCGATGTTCGGCCGGGTGATCGACCACTGGCGGCGGGACACGCTCGGCCTGCGGCCCAGGCCGGGCCGCCACGATCCGACGGTGCGACCCGACGGCGGCCCGGCCCCCGTCCTGCACGCCCACAGCCCTGCGGTTCTACCCCAACCCGACGACTGGCCCGCGGGGGCCGAGGTCACCGGGTACTGGTTCCTCCCGCCTGAGCCCGAGCTCTCGGACGACATCGAACGGTTCCTGGCCGACGGCCCCGCTCCGCTGTTCGCCGGGTTCGGCTCGATGTCGGGACTGGCCCCGCAGAAGAGCACCCGAGCGGTGGTCGAGGCCGCGGCCCTGACCGGCAACCGGCTCGTGCTGGCCACCGCCTGGGGCGGGCTCGACGCCGAGACGGCGAACGCCGCGGCTGCCGAGCACGGTGTGGAGCTGCTCGTCGTAGGCGACGTGGACTACCAGGCGCTGTTCCCGCGGATGGCCGCGATCGTGCACCACGGCGGAGCGGGCACCACAGGCACCGCGTTCACGGCGGGGCGGCCGCAGGTCGTATGCCCGTTCGTGGCCGACCAACCCTTCTGGGGACACGTGACCCACGCACGCGGCGTCGCCCCGGAGCCCCTGTCCCAGCGCAAGCTCACCGCGGCGCTGCTGGCCGACCGGATCACTGAGGCGTGCGCGCCGGCGACGGTCGCAGCGGCGTCGGACCTGGGGGACCGCGTCGCCCGGGAGCGGGGCCTGGACCGGGCGGTCGCCCTGATCGAGCGCGAGGTCCAGGCGGGTCGATGACCTTCTGTGCCCGGCTCCGCTAGTCTTGGGCCCGCCATGAGCCTGACACGTCGCCTCCGCCCGCTCCTCGCCGGTACTCGGCGTGGCTCGGTGAGCGTCCTGACGGTCATGCTTCTCGTACTCACCGTCGTCAGCGTGCACGCCCTGTGCAGCGTCCATGTGGACACGCACGACGGCGGCGAGGTGCTCGCGGCGCAAGGCGTGGCGAGCACCCAGGACCCGGCCGTCGAGGTAGTCCCCGAGCCGCTCGGTGGCGCCTCTCACGGCTGCTCCGACCACCACTCGGTGACGGTGCGGTGCGACCCGGTGCTGCCGCCCTCTCTGGTCCTGGCCGCCCTGCCGGAGCGCACGGTGCAGCGACTCGCGCCGGCCGCGGTGCACCAGGACCACCGGACGGCCTCCAGCGTGGCCACCGCGGCCGCACCGTCGCTGCACGCCCTGGGGATCTCCCGGACGTAGACCACCACACCCGTCGACACCACGCCGTGTCGACGGTCTTTGCGCGCCCCGAAGGGGACGCGTGTGTGGTCCTACTCCGATCAGAAAGGTCCCAGCTTTCATGGATCCCAACTTCAACCCGACCACGCCCCAGCGTGGACGTGGCCGGCACCGGGCGCATCGCCCCGTCCTGGCCGACGTCGCCCGAGCCGCCACCGAACAGGCCGGTGCGATCGCGGGCCGCGGCGCAGTGGTCGCGGCAGCCGGCTCCGGCCTGCTGCTGTCCCTGGTCGCCTCCCCCGCCCAGGCGGCGCCGGCCACGGAGATCAGCACGGCTCTGGGCGGCAGCCCCGTCAAGGGTGCGCTCAACTCGGCCGACCTGAACGCCCTGACCACCCAGGCCCGGGAGTCGGTCGCCGCCGCGCCGGTGGTGACCGTCGCCACCGACGCGAAGCTGACCGTCGAGCAGTCGGCAGTCTCCGTGGTCTCCGCCGAGGAGAACGACGAGTACCAGGCAGAGCTTGCTGCGGAAGCCGAGGCGGAAGCCGCCGAGGCCGCCGCGGAAGCAGCCGCGGCGATCGAGATCCCGGACTCGGCGGCGGGCTCCGCCGTCGTGTCGATAGCGATGCGGTACCTCGGGGTGCCGTACGTGTGGGGCGGATCGACCCCGGCCGGGTTCGACTGCTCCGGGTTCACGTCGTACGTCTACGCCCAGGTCGGGATCGACCTTCCGCGCACCTCGTCCGAGCAGCGGTACGCCGGCTCGGTAGTGCCGTGGTCGCAGGCGCAGCCGGGCGACATGATCTGGTCACCCGGGCACATCGCGATCTATGCCGGTGACGGCATGCAGATCGAGGCGCCGGTCCCGGGCCAGACCGTCCGGTACAGCAGCATCTGGCAGTCCAACCCGACGTTCATCCGCGTCGGCTGACGGCCAGGCGTGAGGGGCGGGCCGGCACCCGCCCCTCATGGGCCGGCGGAGCGTCAGTCGTACTCCTCGCCGAGCGGGGTGGTGCCGGCCGCCCGGGCCGTGTCCGCGGGTACGGTGCTGACCTCGACGAGCTCCTCACGGCCCCCGCCCCCGGAGACGCCGAGCACAAGTACCGGGCCGACGCCGGGGGCGTAGAGCTTGTACTCGAGCACGTCGGGCTCGATGGTGATCGTGTCCTTGGTCAGCAGCGCACGGTCGAAGTGTCCGGCCGGGACCTCGGCCTGTTCGTCGAGGCTGAGCACCTCGCCGTTGTCCTCCGCCTCGCCCTTGAGGTACTCCTGCCGGTACGCCATCCCGACGGCGGGGTCGGCCGGCATGATGACGCCCGCCAGGGCGCCGTCCTTCCCAGCCTCGAATGAGCCCTTCTTGGTCGTGATCTGGCCGTTCTCGAACTCGGCGGTGTCCTCGCCGAGGTACCAGATCGTCCCGTCGGAGTCCTGGGCGTACCAGTCGAAGGTGTCCTCGATGAGCTCGCCGTCCAGGGTGACGGTGTCCCGGACGACGCGTGCCGTGATCCCGTTGGCGAGCTCGTTCGTCTCGCTCGTCACGGTCACGACCACACGCAGCTCCTGGCCTTCCTCGTCGGTCTCCCGGTAGACCCACCGCGTCCCCGGCTCCATCGGCCAGTACTCGTTGTCGATCTCGGTCGTGAAGTCGGCCGGGTCCAGGTCAGCCGGCTCGTCGGATCGCGGGAGGTTCGCGTCGGCGATCACCGGCGCGCTCGGTGTGGTCGGCATGCCTTCGTCCGGCGCACAGCCGGCGGCCAGAACGAGCACGCCGAGCAGGCCGAGCATCGCCGGCCCACGGCGCAACGGCCGCCCAAAGGTTGTCATCGGTCGTCGCCTTCCGTGTGTACAGCTTCGGTCGCGACCACGTAGCGGTCCCGATGTCGAGCACGTCGCTTCCTGGGTCCCCGCACGAGGATCCGCGCCAGCAGCGCATCAGGAGGTCAGCCCTCGTCCTCCACGCCCTCCTGGCCGTCGGTCTCGGTTCCGACGACGACGAAGCTCTCGTCGAGCTGAACGTCGACCTGGGTGCCGTCGTCGAGGGTGACCTCGACCTCGTACTTGCTCTCCTCGTCGTCGACCTCGGTCTCGGTCACGGTGCCGCCACCGGTCTCGGCCAGGGCTGCTGTGGAGGCTCGGTCGAGGTCGCTGGTCGGGATGGCCTGCTCGGTCTCTGCCGGGTCCCGCTCGTCGCTTCCTGTTGCGGCGAACGCGACGCCGGTGATCGCGCCGGTGGCCAGTGCTGCGCCACCGATCGCGGCGGCGATCTTCCTGGGGTGTCGTTGAATGCTCATGCTCCCGACGGTAGGCCGCGCCTCAGGCGTCGGCGGGAGTTCTCATCGCCTCCTCATCCCCTGTCCGTAGCATGACCAGGGTGCGAGCATTGCTGGTCGAGGACGAGGCGAAGCTGGCCCGGCTGATCGCCCGCGGCCTGACGGAGCACGGTCATGTCGCCGACGTCGTCGGATCCGGCGAGGAGGCCGTCGCGGTGGCGACCGACGGCGCCTACGACGTTGTGCTCCTGGACGTGCGGCTGCCCGGCATGGACGGCTTCGAGACCTGTCGCCGGCTGCGTGCGGCGCGCGTGTGGACCCCGGTCGTCATGCTCACCGCACGTTCGGCGGTGGTCGACCGGATCGCTGGACTCGACGCGGGCGCTGACGACTACCTGGCCAAGCCGTTCGCGTTCGACGAGCTGCTGGCTCGGATGCGGGCCGTCGCCCGCCGAGGCGAGGTCCCTCGTCCGACCGTGCTCACGGTCGGGGACCTGAGGCTGGACCCGGCATCAAGGCGGGTCTGGCGCGCGCAACGGGAGGTGACGCTGTCGGCGCGCGAGTTCGCGCTGCTGGAGGCGTTCATGCGGCGTCCTGGACGAGCCCTGACCCGCGACGAACTGCTGGAGCACGCCTGGGGCTGGGACAGCGACGTGGCGTCGAACGTGGTCGACGTATACGTCCGCTACCTCCGGGAGAAGATCGACCGGCCCTACCACCGGCGCTCGATCGAGACGGTGCGCGGGATCGGGTACCGGATCGCCGCCGGCCACACGGACAGCGACTCGGACAGCGACTCGGACAGCGACTCGGACGGTCCGGCCGAGGCCGCGGCGGACAGCGATGGCTGACCGGCTCCCGCCCTGGGCACGGCTCGTGCGCCCGGCCGTCTGGCCCCTGCGCCTGCGGGTGGCGGCGGCGTTCCTCCTGGCCGCGGCGCTGGCTCTGACGCTGCTGAGCGTGTTCGTCCAGGTCCGCGTGGCCGAGGCGCTGGAGCAGCGGACCCACGACCTGCTCGAGGCGGAGGCGGAGGGACTCGTCGCGGCGCCTCCAGCCGAGCGCACAGCCCGCGTCGAGGCCATGACCGGCGACGTCCATGCCCAGCTCCTCGACGACGGCCGCCGGCCGGTGGCGTCGTCGCCCCTGGTCGCAGGCTTGCTGGTGTCAGCGGCCGACCTCGCGGCGCTACCGCCGCGCGGGTCCTGGTCCGCCGAACGGGTAGTCCCCGTCCTCGACGACGACGCGGCCGCCACCGGCGACCGGCGAGTGGAGCACGAGGCGGTGACGCTGCTGGTGACCCACGCCGACCAGCAGCTCGTCGCCGTCGCCACATCGCGCGAGGACACCGACGAGGCACTGAACGCCGTGCGCGGGCAGCTCGTGACCGGGGTGCCGCTGGCGCTCGTGGTGGCAGGGGCCCTGGGCTACCTCGTGGCCGGGGCCGGGCTCCGGCCGATCGAGCGTGTCCGGGAGCACGCCGCACGCATCTCCGACCGCAGCTCGGGCGAGCGCCTGCCCGTCCCGCCCGCCCGCGACGAGCTGCGCCGGCTCGTGGTGACCCTGAACGCGATGCTCGACCGGCTCGACGACGGTCTGCGCCGACAGCGCCGCTTCGTCGCCGAAGCGAGCCACGAGCTGCGCACGCCCCTGGCCCTGCTGCGTACCGAGGTGGATCTCGCCCTGGCGCGCCCGCGCACGCCCGAGGAGCTGTCGACGGCGCTCCGCTCGATCGGCCAGGAGACCACGCGCCTGACGGTGCTGACCGAGAACCTGCTCACGCTCGCCGCGGCCGACGAGGGCAGGCTGGCCCTGACCCGCGAATCTGTCGACCTGCGCGACCTGGCCCGGGAAGTCGCCGACCGCTTCTCGGCCTCGGCGCCCACACCGATCCAAACGACCACAGGCACCGCCGTCGTCGTGCACGCAGACCGGAACCGACTCGACCAGGCCGTGTCCAACCTGGTCGACAACGCCCTGCGGCACGGTGCCCCACCGGTCGAGATCGACGTGCGCCACGACGGTGGCCACGCGCGGCTGACTGTCACCGACCACGGCGAAGGCTTCACCGTCGATGACCCGTTCGACCGCTTCGTGAGCTCCCACGCGTCCGCCGGACTCGGCCTGGCCATCGTCAAGGAGATCGTCGCGGCACACGACGGGACCACCCGCATCGTCCGCGGGAACGGGACCACGTCCGTCGTCGTCGAGCTATCGATCGAGGACGGGTGAGACCGCCCGGCGCAGACCCGTGCTCCAGGAGCGCCCCGCCAGGGGTCCCGGTGAGCGGTCCGCTCCGCTAGTGTTGGGCCACCCGCGAGCCTGACATTTCGCTTACGCCCGATCTGAAAGGTCCCCAGCCTTCATGGATCCCAGCTTCAACCCCACCACGCCGCAGCGTGGACGTGGCCGCCACCGGGCAGCACACCGCCCCGTCCTGGCCGAGGTCGCCCGAGCCGCCACCGAGCAGGCCGGTGCGATCGCGGGCCGCGGCGCAGTGGTCGCGGCAGCCGGTTCCGGCGTCCTGCTGTCCCTGATCGCGCCGCCCGCCCAGGCGGCGCCGGCCACGGAGATCAGCACGGCCCTGGGCGGCAGCCCCGTCAAGGGCGCACTCAACTCGGCCGACCTGAACGCCCTGACCACCCAGGCCCGGGAGTCGGTCGCCGCCGCACCCATGGTGACCGTCGCCACCGACGCGGAGCTGAAGGTCGAGACGTCGGCCGTCTCCGTCATCTCCGCCGCCGAGAACGAGGAGTACCAGGCAGAGCGCGCCGCCGAGGCCGCCGCCGAACGAGGCGCGGCGGTGGTGTCCATCGCCATGCGGTATCTCGGCGTGCCTTACGTCTGGGGCGGGACGACCCCGGCCGGGTTCGACTGCTCCGGGTTCACGTCGTACGTCTACGCCCAGGTCGGGGTCGACCTCCCCCGCACGTCGTCTTCGCAGCGCTACGCCGGGACCGTGGTGTCCTGGTCCGAGGCACAGCCGGGCGACATGATCTGGACTCCCGGGCACATCGCGATCTACGCCGGCGACGGCATGCAGATCGAGGCCCCCGTCCCGGGCAAGAGCGTCCGGTACACCAGCATCTGGCAGTCCAGCCCGACGTTCATCCGCGTCTACTGATCCACCTCGCGTGAGGGACGGGCGCGGGCCCGCCCCGCACGCGCCTCCTGGCGCTCCGGATCGCGACAACCGCCGCAAGGGCCGGCCGCGCGTGCCCGGTAGCGGGCACCGCTAGCGTGTCCTCATCGACATCAGCGACTCTGAGCGGGGCACCATGGCGAGATCCCTGAGCCTGGACCGGCTGCGCCGGCACTGGGACCGGCAGTCGGCGGGCTACGACCAGAAGATGGACCGGGCCGAGCGGCTGTTCGGCGACACCCGGACCTGGGTGTGCCGGCAGGCGACCGGCCAGGTGCTGGAGGTCGCCGTCGGGACCGGGCTCAATCTCGGCCTGTATCCCGAGCAGGTCACCCTGACCGGGATGGATCTGAGCCCGGCCATGCTCGACCTGGCCCGCACGCGCGCGGCCGAGCTGGGACGCGAGGTCGACCTGCGAGTCGGCAACGCCCAGCGGCTCGAGTTCGACGACGCCTCGTTCGACACCGTGGTCTGTACGTTCGGGCTGTGCGCAGTGCCCGACGACCGCGGTGCGGTCGACGAGATGGTGCGCGTCCTGCGGCCGGGCGGGCCTGCTCCTGCTCGCCGACCACGTGGTCAGCACCTCGGCCTGGCTCCGGGCCCTCCAGGCCCTGGCCGAGCTGTACAGCGTACGGGTCGAGAACGAGCACTTCCGGCGTCGCCCGATCAAGCACGTCCAGGCCGCCGGGCTCGACATCGAGCGGCACGACCGGTTCACGAAGGGGATCGTCGAGCGCCTCGCGGCCCGCAAGCCCGAGCCGCCGGGGTGACCGCCGGCCGCGCGTCGGCGCTGAGCCTTGCTACGGCCCGGCGCGGACGTCGGCTCAGGCCGCCGTCAGCGCCGCCAGTGCGCGGTTCATCGCGGCGTCGAACTCCTCCGGCGTCAGCGACAGCCGCGACTTGACGTCCCGGCTCCACTGGTCGGCGAGCACCTCGGCGGAGCCCGCCTCGACGCCGTCGAGCGCGGCGTCGGCCAGGTCCGACGGCGCGATCATGATGTCCACGGGCCAGCCCGCCGACATGTCGGTGTCGGCCAGGCCCAGGTGGACGCCCGTCACGAGAGTGCCCTGCTCGGCGAGCTCCAGGCGGACGCTGTTGGTCATGGCCCACGCGGCGCCCTTGGTCAGGTGGTAGGCATGGCCCCCGCTGGTCCCGAACCACGACATCGCGGAGAGGACGTTCACGATCGCGCCCCCGCCGTTCCTGGCGAGGGCCGGCGCGAGCTCCCGGATCAGCCCCAGGGGGCCGAGCATGTTGGTCTCCAGCTCGAGCCGGACCGCGTCCAGCGAACCGGTCACGAGGTCGGTCCCCGTCTGGATCCCCGCATTGTTGACGAGCAGCGAGACGTCGGGGGCCGCCGCGGCGGCGGCCCGGACGGATGCGGGGTCGGTGACGTCGAGGGCCAGCACCTCGACGCCGGGCAGGTCCACCGCCTCCGGCCGCCGAGCCGTGGCGTAGACCTTGCGTGCGCCACGTTCGAGCAGGCGCAGGGCGAAGGCTCGCCCGAGCCCGCGGTTGGCTCCGGTGACAAGGGCAACTGAGTTGTTGATGTCCATGTCCGGTACGCTAAAACCTGACGTTGACGTCAGGGGCAAGCACGGATAGTCAGGACCGGAGTGAGAGGTGTCACCATGAGCGTCACGGAGACGGCGGCCGAGCCGCTGATCCGCATCGGCGAGGTCGCGCGCGGCGCCGACGTCTCGGTGCGCGCCGTGCGCTACTACGAGCAGCAGGGTCTGCTCCGAGCAGAGCGCAGCCCGTCCGGCCAGCGCCTCTACTCGCCCGACGCCGTCGGCCGGGTGCGGTTCTTCCAGCAGATGTACGCCGCCGGCCTGACCAGCCGCAACATCGCGGAGCTCCTGCCCTGCATCGAGTCCGGGCACACCGACGTCGACCAGCGGGCCATGCTGCGCGCCGAGCGGGACCGCATCCAGGCCAAGGTCGACGACCTGCAGGCGGCCCTGGACCGTCTCGACGAGGTCATCGAGGTCACGGCCGGCCACCCGTAGGCAGGTCGGTCGGACGCCAGTCCGATGAGCATCAGGTCACGGGCCGGCGGCGGGCTTCATGCGTCGGGGGTGGCGCTCGGGTCCCGCAGCATGTGCGACTCGACGAGCTCGTGCCGCCGGAAGTAGGTGGTCGCCGTCGCCTGGATGGTCGCGGCGACGGGCAGCGCCAGGAACGCGCCGAGCACCCCGAAGACCGCGCCGAACGCCAGCACCGCCAGCAGGCTCACCGCCGCGTTCATCTGCAGCGCCCGGGCCGACACCTTGGGGGCCAGGTACAGGTTCTCGAACTGCTGGTAGCCGATCACGAAGGCGAGCACGCCCAGCGCCTGGGGCCACCCCTGCGCCGTCAGCGCCACCAGGACCGGCAGCGCACCACCGAGGTAGGCGCCGATGGTCGGCACGAACTGCGACACCACGCCGACGAAGACGGCGAGCGGCACCGCGTACGGCGTCTGCAGGATCGCGAGGAACACGAAGGTGACCACCGTCGAGACCGCGGCCAGGACCACCCGGGAGCCGATGTAGTCGGACACCTTGGCCTGCGTGATCTCCCACAGCTGCAGCATCTCCTGCTGCCGCGCCGGCGTCAGCCAGCCGCAGACGGCGGCGCGGAACCGGGGCCCCGCGGCCAGCAGGTAGTAGGCGACGAGCAGGATCGTGAGGGTCGCGAGAAGCCCGCCCACCACGGTGGTGCCCACCAGCAGCGCCCCGGAGGCGACGTCGTCGCCGAACTCGTTCAGTGCCTGGCGCAGCAGGTTCTCGGCGTCGGGGAAGACGATGTCGAAGCGCTCGGCGACAAAGCCCTGCAGGCCCACGTAGATCCGGGGGACGGACCGCGCGAGCTCTACGAGCTGCTGCACGAACAGGTTGCCGAACAGGGCCATGAGCACGATGACCACCACGAGCGACCCCAGCAGCGTGACCGCGGCGGCCAGGCCTCGCCGCCAGCCGCGCCGCACCAGCCAGACCGTGCTCGGCTCGAGGGCCAGCGCGATGAAGAACGCGATGAGCACGTTCACGAAGAGCCCCTCCAGGGCCCCCATCGCGTTCCACGCGAAGATGCCGATGAAGACCGCCGCCACGGCCATGGCGAGCGCCCGGGGCAGCCAGCGCGGCGGACGTGGCGAGTCTGGGGCGCCGCGCGGCGCGTGGGGCTGATCCGTCGTGGCCTGTTCGGGGTCGGTCGGCGCGGCAGGGCCGGGTCCGCGCCCGTCAGCCTCGGACGAGCTGGACGACGTCATGCCCAGACGGTAGTCCACAGCCGACGGTTGCCCGCGATCAAACACTCGGAGACCCCAGTCTCAGCCCTCGCGCTCGGGCGAGCTTCAGTCCGCAGAGCCCGGCGGGAGGACCCACTGCGTGGGCTGGCCGGTGACCGCGGCGATCATGTCGTAGTCACCGTCGTAATGCAGCACAGGTGCCCCGTGCCGTTCGGCGACCGCCGCGATCACGAGGTCCGCCACCGACAGCGCCCGCCAGTTCCCCGCACCGACCAGTAGAGCCTGCACCTCGGCGGCACGATCCCAGATCTCGTCCGGGGTGGGCAGCCAGTCAAAACCGCGCAGCCCGTCGCGGATCCGTTCGGCGTCTCTCTTCGACCGGGCGGAGTGCATTATCTCCAGCTCCACGGCACCGCAGATTGCCAGATGACCGCCCTGCTGCAGTGGCTGGAGCACGGCCCGAGCCGCGGGCTTCGAGTAGCGAGCAAACGCAGACTTGTCGATCAGGTAGCGCGCTGCCACGGTCAGGCGGCACCCTGGGCACTGCCCTCGGCCGGCTGGATCGGCCCGGTCAGGTCCGGCAGACCGCCGTTGCCGAGCCAGTCGAAGAACTGCTCACGCTTGCGCCGCTTGATCGCGTCCTCCAGGGCCGCGTTCACTGTCGCGACCTTCGTCGTCGTCCCGAAGATCTCCGCCGCCGCGGCGAGCTTCTCGTCGTCCATGTCGATGACGGTACGAGTCATGATGACCACCTCCATCACCCAGCCTACCGGCTTGATATCAAATCTGGCGAGTATTGATATCACGCTTGCGGGCGCACCGGGTGTGGGCGATCAGACCCCGCTGGCGACGAGCGGGATCAGCGGGACGTCGGGGTGCGCGCGCTCGAAGGCCCGGGCATGCCACACGTCACGCAGCAGGACGAGCGGAGTCCCGTCGCCACGCCGCACCACTTCCACACCCGGGTACCCGGCGATCGTCTCGATGTCGCCCGGCGCGGCCTCGCGGGCGAGTGACAGGCCGAGCGTCTCCATGCGGATCGGCGCGGAGAACTCGTGCTCCATGCGGAAGGTGGCGACCTCGAACTGCAGCGGGCCCACGGCCGCGAGGATCGGGTTGCCGTCACCGCGCGCCTCGGACACGAGGACCTGGACGACGCCCTCCTGCTCGAGCTGGGCGATGCCCTTGCGGAACTGCTTGGAGCGTCCCGGGTCGGCGACGCGCGCGGCAGCGAAGTGCTCGGGCGCGAACACCGGCATCGGCGGGAAGCGCACGCGCGGCCCCGAGGAGTCGAACACGGTGTCGCCGACGGCGAGCGTGCTGGCGTTGACCAGGCCCACCACGTCGCCGGGGTAGGCGTCCTCGACGGTCGAGCGTTCGCGGCCGAACACCGACAGGGCGTACTTCGTGGCGAACGGCCGCCCCGTCCGCTGGTGGGTCACGACCATGCCGCGCTCGAAGCGCCCCGAGCACACGCGGATGAAGGCCACGTGGTCGCGGTGGTTCGGGTCCATGCCGGCCTGCATCTTGAACACGAACCCGCTGAACGGCTTGTCGACGTCGCGGTCCCCGCCGTCGACGTCGGGCCGCGCGCCCGGTGCGGGAGCGAGATCGACGACGGCGTCAAGGAGCTGGCGGACGCCGATGTTGGCCAGCGCCGCGCCGAACAGCATCGGCGTCGTCGTGCCGGCGAGGAACGAGGCGCGGTCGACCGCGTCGAGCAGCTGCACGCTTTCGACGGCCTCGGTGTGGTCGTCGCCCAGGACGTCCGCCGCGGCCTGCGGAGAGAGCACGCTCTCCTCGGCGATCGACGCGCCGCCAGGGGCGCGGCGGTAGGTGCGGACCTCGCCGTTCGACCGGTCCAGCAACCCGAGGAACCGGCCGGCCTCGCCGATCGGCCAGGTGAGCGGCGTCGGGCGCAGGTTGATGCGCTCCTCGAGCTCGTCGCACAGCTCGAGCGCCTCACGCCCGGGCCGGTCCCACTTGTTGACGAACGTGATGACCGGCACCCCGCGGCGCCGGCACACCTCGAACAGCTTCAGCGTCTGCGGCTCCAGGCCCTTCGCGGAGTCGAGCAGCATGACGGCGGCGTCGACGGCGGTCAGGACCCGGTAGGTGTCCTCGGAGAAGTCGGCGTGCCCAGGCGTGTCCAGCAGGTTGATCACGACGTCGCCGTAGGCGAACTGCAGCGCGGCCGAGGTGATCGAGATGCCGCGCTTCTGCTCCATCTCGAGCCAGTCCGACACGACGCCGGCGCGGTTGCCCTTGCCGTGCACCGCTCCCGCCTCGTCGATCGCGTGGGCGTGCAGGGCCAGGGCCTCGGTCAGGGTCGACTTACCGGCGTCGGGGTGGGAGATCACTGCGATGCTGCGTCGACGCGCCGCCTCGACCTGCACCGGACGGGCGTCAGTAGTAAGGGCCGTCACCGAACCTCACCGATCTGCCTGTGCTGCAACCCCATGCCCATCTCTCCCCGTTCGACAGTCCTCCACCCTACCTGCCCAGCACTGACGCTACGGCAGACACTGCAGTGCCGTACGCCACGGCGGGCCGGTCAGTGAGCCGGGTGGAGGACCGCCTGCCGGTCAGCTTGCGGACCGTACCTGGCGCAGCCGCGCGTTGCGCGCCTCGATGGCTTCCCAGGTGGCCGGGACGATGAGGTCCCCACCGGTCAGGGCGGAGGCCTGGGCGCGGTCGGCGTAGGGGCGCTGGCGGCGCTCGTACGCCTCGAAGGCGGCCGGCAGGTCGTCCGGCTGCCGGTCGAGCTCCTCGGCGAGGATGCGCGTCCCGGTGAGGGCAAGGGAGGTTCCGCGCCCGGACAGGGCGGTCGCGCACGCGGCGGCGTCCCCGACCAGGACCACACGCCCATGCACGCGATCCTCGAACGCGCCGCCGCCCGGGGCGAGGCCGACGCGAGCACCGTGACCGACCGGATCGCGAGTCTTCCGGTCGACCTGTTCCGGCACGAGGTGCTGACGACGCTCGCGCCGGTCCCTGCCGACGTCATCGAGGAGATCGTGGACACGATCTTCCTGCCGCTCGTCCCCCGCCCCCCTCGGTGAGTGTTGTGAACGGTGTCGAGGGGGACCGTACTTTTGGCCGGTTCCGCCCAGGCCGCCCCGAGCCGAACATGAGCACATGTCCCCATCACCGGTCGGATCTCCTCCTTCGCGCCCCCGTCTTGTCGCCCTCGACGTGCTCCGCGGGTTCGCGCTGTGCGGGATCCTGGTCGCCAACGTCATCCCGATCAGCGCGTCGGTCGCGTCCGACGCGCCAGTGACCACCGCCCTCACCGCTTCCGGGAACGGCGCGGCCGACTGGCTGCACCTGCTCGTCGACCAGCGCTTCTTCCCGATCTTCTCGCTGCTCTTCGGCGTCGGGTTCTCGCTCCTCGTCGACTCGGCCGCGACCCGCGTGGTGCGGCCCCGGCTGGTACTCCTGCGCCGGCTGCTCGTGCTGCTCGCGATCGGCCTGGCGCACATGCTCCTGCTCTGGCCCGGCGACATCCTCACGGTCTACGCCGCGGTCGGGCTGCTCGTGCTGCTGCCGTCCACCTGGCTGCCGCAGTGGGCCGTCGCGGGCCTCGCCGCCGTCTGCCTGGCGGCGGCGATCCTGCTGGGCGCCGGCCATTACGCCATGGTGCCGGGCCTCTTCCTGCTCGGCTCCGCCCTGACCCGGTACGGCGTGACGCGCCGCATCGAGGACTCGACCCGCGTCCCGGCCCTGCTGGCGCTCGTGCTGGCCGCGGCCGCCGTGCCCGCCGCCTGGGCGCAGGCCTCGTTCGAGCGCGTCGGGGACATCGACGCGTCGGGCTACCGCATGATCTTCGCGGTCGCCGGCCTGCTGATCGCCGGGGTCTACGTCTGCCTGCTGCTGGTGCTGCTGCGGTCCCCCGCGCGTCGGGCGCTGCGCGCCGTGTTCGCGCCCCTGGGAAAGATGGCGCTGACCAACTACCTGACCGCCAGCGCCCTGGTGCTCGGCGCGGCGAACGTCGTCGGCCACCCGGAACGCTGGTCGTCGAAGACCGTGCTCGTCATCGCGGGCACGGTGCTCGCCGCCCAGTGGCTGTTCTCCACGCTCTGGCTGCGCCGCTTCCGGTACGGGCCGCTGGAGTGGATGTGGCGCTGGGCCACCTGGCTCCGCCGTCCGCCGCTGCGGACGACCGAGCGGACGGACGAACGGACGACCGAGCGACGCACGCCGCCCACCCTCGTAGCCTGAGCGGCGTGCACACGACCGGACGCGGGGCGGTACTGGCCAGGATCGCAGGGAACGTGCTCCTCGGCCTCCTGCTCGCCACCGTGCTGCTCGGCACCGCCGCGGCACTCGCGGCGAGCTGGGGCGGGTTCTCCTGGGTGCTCGGCCTCGGCGCCGGAACGGTGGTCGGCGTGCTCGCGCTCCTCCGTCGCCGAAGCCGGTTCGGCTTGGCGCTCGGCGGCCTCGGCGTGGCGCTGGCGACCATCGTCGTCGCGCGGCTCGCCGGTCTCCCCGAAGAGCCGGCGCCCGCCATGGCGCTCGCGCTGGCGGTCCTGGTCGCCTCCGCGGTCCGCACGCTCCCGACCCGGCAGGCCGCGGTGATCGCCGGCGGCGGCCTCGTCGTGGTGATCGGGTCCTGGCTCGCGGCGGCGCCGTTCCCGCAGGGGGCCACCCTGGTCCCGATGGTGAACGCCGCGGGCTGGCTCGCGGCCGTCGCGGCCGGCCTCGGTGGCCGGCTCCTGATCGCCCGCCGCGAGGCGGCGGTGGAGCGGGTGCGCCGCGACGAACGGCTCGCGATGGCACGCGAGCTGCACGACGTCGTCGCGCACCACATCACTGGGATCGTCGTCCAGGCGCAGGCCGCGCAGATCGTCGCCCGCCGGACGTCGAGCGGACCGGCGGCGAGCGGACCGGCACAGCTCGCGGGCTCCCTGGCGGACATCGAGGCGGCCGGCTCGGACGCCCTCGCGTCGCTCCGCCGCGTCGTCGGCCTGCTGCGCGACGCCGACGACGCCTCTCCGGTCGCGCCCGGCCCCGAAGCGCTCGGCACGCTCGTGCGCAGGTTCGAGGGCCGTGGCCACAGGGTGGACCTGAGCCTGCCCGACGGCGGGACCGCGTGGCCGCCCGAGGTGACGACCACCGTCTACCGGGTGGTCCAGGAGGCGCTCACGAACATCACCCGGCACGCGCCGCTCGCCCGGGCCGTGACGGTCAGCGTCAGCAACGTCCCGGCCGGCGTCACCGTCGAGGTGTCCGACGACGCGCCGCACGCGACCGGGCTCCATCCCACGCTCCAGCCCGCGCTTCAGCCCCGTGGCGGGTACGGCCTGATCGGGATGCGGGAACGCGTCGAGACGCTCGGCGGAACCCTGGAGGCCGGGCCCCGCCCAGGGGGCGGCTGGACGGTCCGGGCCTCCCTGCCCGTGGCTGCCGAGGAGGCCCGATGACGATCAGCGTGCTCCTGGCCGACGACCAGCCGATGGTCCGCAGCGGCCTGCGCATCGTCCTCGAGGACCAGCCCGACATCGAGGTGGTCGCTGAGGCGGCCGACGGCGCCGAGGCGGTCACCCTTGCCCAACGCCTGCGGCCGGACGTGTGCCTGGTCGACATCCGGATGCCGCTCCTGGACGGCATCGAGGTCACCCGGACCCTCGCCGGGCCCGACGTCACCGACCCGCTCCGGGTCATCGTGGTCACGACGTTCGACCTCGACGAGTACGTCTACGGAGCGCTGCGCGGCGGCGCGGCCGGCTTCATCCTCAAGGACGCCGGGCCCGCCCTCCTGGTCGAGGCAGTCCGTGCGGCGCACGCCGGCGACGCCCTGGTCTCGCCGTCGGTCACCGTGCGGCTGCTGCGGCACCTGACCGCCGCTCCGCCGGCCGCGCCCGCCCTGCCCGCCACGACCAGCCGGTCGGGCGGGCCGAGCCGGCCGGGCGGGTCCTCCGCCCGGCCGCTCTC
This sequence comes from uncultured Actinomycetota bacterium, assembly GCA_963850545.1. Classification (GTDB taxonomy): domain Bacteria; phylum Actinomycetota; class Actinomycetes; order Actinomycetales; family Cellulomonadaceae; genus Promicromonospora. The sequence goes on from CAWKLP010000001.1 coordinate 2,432,212, forward strand.
AGAGCGGGAGACCGAGGTGGTCCGCGCGATCGCGCACGGCCGCACCAACCTGGAGATCGGCGCCGAGATGTTCATCTCGCTCAGCACCGTCAAGGGCCACGTGGCCGGGATCCAGGCCAAGCTCGGGCTGCGCAACCGCGTGGAGATCGCGGCGTGGGCCTGGGAGCACCGGATCGTGGGCCGCTGACGCGCCCCGCCCACATCCAACTGCTAGACCGCCGTTTGGTTCTTGCGGTCAGCCTTGACCCTGGTGGTGGCGTCCGAGGTCGCCGAGCCCGGGGAGGCGCCCGGACTGTTCGCGGTCACCTGGATAGCCATCCGGTGCCCGACGTCGGCGCTCGTGAGCCGGAGCGTCTTGCCGGTCGCACCGGCGACCGGCGTACCGTCGCGCAGCCACTGGTAGGCGAACGTCAGCCCGTCCTTGTCCCACGTGCCGGGCGTCCCGGTGAGCGTCGCGCCGACGGTCGTCCTGCCGCGCACCATCGGCGACCGCAGGGCCTGCGGTTGGACGCCGTCGTAGGTGAGCGGGTCGATGCTCGTGAGCGTCGGCACGACCTTCTTCATGGTCCCGTCAGCGTTGAAGGACAGCCGGTCGATGGTGGTCTCCCGGTGCGTCCCGTCGCCGCCGGGCATCCCGAACCGGTGGTACGCGATGTACCACTCGTCGGTCCCGGGCACCTGGACGATCGAGCTGTGCCCCGTCCCGAGGATGCCCTGGGCCGGGTCCTTCTCCAGGATGACGCCGCGGTAGGTCCATGGCCCGTCGACGCTGGTGGCCGTGGCGTAGCCGACCCGGTAGTCGGCCGACCCGGTGTCGTCGATCGAATACGTCAGGTGGTAGAGCCCGTCGCGGTAGTTGAGGAAGCTGCCCTCGCGGAAGTCGGTCAGGCCGCTGATCCGCGCGAGCGTGTCCTGCTTGATCGACAGCATGTCGTCGCTCAGCTCGGCGTAGACCGGCCCGTTCGACGGCCCGCCGTTGCCCCAGAACAGGTAGTACTTGCCCGTCTCCGGGTCCTGGAACGCCGCCGGGTCGATCGCCTGGCCCGACGTCACCGCCTCGTTGTTGAGGATCATCGCCGTCGGCTGCGCGGTGAACGGACCCTCCGGGCTGTCGGCCACCGCGACGCCGAGCGTCTTGCGGTTGTACGTCGCATTGTGGCCGGAGAAGTAGAAGTAGTACTTCCCGCCCCGCTCGATGATGGTCGGCGCCCAGGCGTTCCCGGTCGCCCACGGCACGTCGCCGTTCGCTCCGTCGAGCGTGAGGAACGGTTCCGCGGACCGCTCCCAGTCGGCCAGGTTCGTCGACTTCCAGACGTAGAAGTCCCTGCCGCCCCAGCCGGCGACGCCGTCCGTCGTCGCGTACATGTAGTAGCTGTCGCCGAATCGCGCGATGTTCGGGTCCGCGTACAGGCCCGGCAGGACCGGTGACCGCATCTCGACGGCCCGCACCGTCCAGCTCCGGCTGCTGCCGTCCTGGGCCGTGACCGTGAACGTCCCGGGCTCGACAGGTCGACCGGGCCCGTGACCTCCGGCGAGACCGTCGATGTGGACACGGTCTGGAAGGCCGGCTCCAGCGCGGTCAGGTCCGTGCCGGGCATCACCGGCAGCGTCACGGTCGACGTCGCGGCGTCGATGACGGCCGGGACCTTGAGGTCGGCGAGCTGCACGCCGGTGATGGCGGTCGGGTCGGCCCCGAGCTCCCGGACCTCGTCGGCGGACAGGGCGCGGTTGTAGATGCGGAAGTCGCGCACCTTGCCCTTGAGGTACTTGTCCGAGGTGTAGTTGGAGCGGCCGATGTAGTTCGCCGTCGTCCGGCCCTCGCCGATGTCGCCGGGCTCGATGGTGACGCCGGTCTTCTCGCCGACCTGCACGCCGTCGAGGTAGAGCGTGGCGGTGCCGTCCTGAAGCGTGTAGGTCAGCGTCTTCCAGGCCCCGCGGGGCAGCGCCGAACCGGACGCCACCGTCTGCTCCGTGGACCAGTTCCCGGTGGCGATGGAGGAGCGGTAGTTGTTGCCGGTGGTGAAGAGGTAGCCGTTGCCGGTGCCTCCGCCGTCGGTATTGCCCAGGCCCCAGATGAAGTAGGGCGTCGCCTGCGTGGAGTCGATCCACACCTTCGAGGAGACGGTGATGGCGTCGAGGCCGGCCATCATGTTGTCCGGCAGCTTCACGTGGCCGTTGGTACCGCCGAGGTTGAGCGCGCCGTCGGCCCAGGTGGCGTCGCCGCTGACGACGCCGTCGTACCCGTGGCCGGTGCTGTCCTCGGCCACGTTGCCGGCGGTCTCGTCGAGCTCGTACTGCGCGACCAGGCCGTTCTCGTCGGCCACGACGGGCGTAGGCGGCTCCTGGACCACGATGCCCTCGCGCAGCGCCGCAAGCTCGGCCCCGGTGACCGGGATGACGGTGCCGTGGCGGGGGCTCGCCGGCAGGTCGTACGACGGCGCGACCTGCCAGTTCGGGCTCTCGAGGTCGGCGGTGCCGAGCGGGATGTAGCCGCGGCCGCCGTACTCGTCGACGAACAGGTAGTACGGCGAGCCGGAGGTGTCACCCGGGTTGGCCTTGAAGACGGTCGGCCCCTCGACGGCGGACGTACCGGCGTCGCGGCCGATGCAGGCGTCCATGAACTCCCACGACGGGTTGCCCGGCAGGTCGACCGCCGTCAGCGAGTCGGACTTCTCCTGGATGATGTCCGAGCAGCCCGTACCGCCGCCGCCCTCGTCCTTGGTGAACCGGTAGTACGTGCCGTTCTCCCTGATCACCGTGGAGTCGATCCGCGACTCGCCGCGGTCCTGCCAGATCTTCGCCTCGCTGAACGTGACGAAGTCCCGCGTGGTCGCGTAGAGCATCCGGTTGTACGCGCTCCCGGTGTGGTTCGGGTCGTCCTCCGCGTACAGCTTCGAGGCCCAGAACACCACGTACTGCTGGAGCGACTCGTCCCAGTAAGCCTCCGGCGCCCAGGTGTTGCCCGCGGTGTCCGGCGAGATCTTGATGTGCCGCTGCGCGGACCAGCTGATCAGGTCGGTGGACTCCCAGACCTCGAGGTACTTGCTCCCCTGCCGCTGCGCCTCGTCCCAGTTGCCGTTCCGTCCGATCGAGAGGTCGGTCGCGATCAGGAAGAAGCGGTCACCCTCGGGCGAGCGGATCAGAAACGGGTCGCGCAGGCCGAGCGTGCCCAGGGTCGACTCGAGCATCGGCTGCCCGTTGTTGAGCTCGTCCCACCTCAGGGCGTCGTTGCCGCGGCTCGCCGCGAAGTAGATCTTCTCGCCTGCAATCGAGTTGCCGGTGAAGTAGCTGAACGCGTAGCCCTCGTACGCCGCAGCCTCCGGCTGCTCACGCACGGTCAGGACGATGTCGCGGACGGCGGTCGCGCCGCCGCCGTCGGCCGTGCCGGTCAGGGTGACCTGGGTGTCGCCCTCGCCGTGCGCCGGGCGGTGGACGACGCCGTCGGTGGCGACGACGGAGGGGTCGGACGACGCCCAGGTGACCGTGGCGCCGTCCAGGCCGGACGTCGGCAGGGTGAGGTGCCCACGGACGTCGTCGGCGTGCACGACGGTCAGGTCGGCGGCTGCGGCGTCGGCGGCCGACTGGTCCTCGGCGCCCGGCGCCTCGTCAAGCGTCTCGTCGGGCAGGGCAGTGGCAACGGACATCGTGGTCTCCGTGGCGGCCGCGAGCGGGTGGGCCGCCGTAGCGCTTGCGGGGAGGAATGGAATCAGGCTCCCGAGCAGTGCCACCACGGCGCCTGCGGCGACCGCGCGAATGGGCAGGCGGGAAGGACTAGTGCTTCTTTGCACGGTGACCTCGCGAGAATGTGAGCGTTAACAGTGGCGCAATACGACCATCGGCCGGATCGTCGTGTCAAGCCTGCGCACAGACCTTGTGCCCTCCGAGAAGAAAAACCTTGGCGCCCTCCGGAGGACGGCTCGTAGGGTCGCCCGCGATGAATGCCATGACCATGAACTCGATGATCAGAGAGCGTTCCGCCCGCTAGCGGCGCGGAACGCACACCACACCCAGCGCGTGCCCCGCGCCGCCGGCTTCCGCCGGGCGGCGCGTTTGTGCTGCCCGGAACAAGTACCGACGACTTCCGGAGCACACCATGTCGCGCAACCGTTCATCCCGCCCCTCCGCACGCCCGGGCGCACGCCCCGGCGTCCGGCCCGTCCAGGCCGACGGCGTCCGCCCCGCCCGGGCCGAATCCCGGGCCGAATCCCACCCCGACCCGGCCGACAACGCCCCTGACTACCCCGGCGGCGCCCACGAGCTGGGCCAGAACCTCCTGGTCGACAGGCAGGTCATCGACCGCGTGGTCGGCCTCGTCCCGGACGCCGACCGGCCCCTGGTCGAGTGGGCCGCCGGACGAGGCGCCCTGACCTTGCCCATGGCGCGCCTGGGCCGACCGATCGAGGCCGTGGAGATCGACCCACGCTCGGTCAGCAGGCTGGGCCGGGTCGTCCCGGGCAACGTCACGGTGACGCGGGACGACATCCTGCGCCACGCACCGCCGTCGGGCACCTACGACCTGGTGTGCAACGTGCCCTTCCACCTGACCACCCCCGTGCTGCGGCGCCTGTTCACCCTGGCCGGCTGGCAGCGGGCCCTCCTGATCACGCAGTGGGAGGTCGCGCGCAAGCGCGCCGCCGTCGGCGGCACCACGCTCCTGACCGCGCAGTGGTGGCCGTGGTTCACCTTCCGCCTGGACCAGCGGGTCCCCGCCGCCGCCTTCCGGCCCCGGCCGAGCGTCGACGCCGGGCTTCTCGTGATCGACCGCCGCCCGCAACCGCTGGTGCCCGTGACCGGCATGGGCCGCTACCAGCAGTTCGCCGCGACAGTGTTCAACGGACCCGGCCGGGGCGTGCGCGAGGTCCTGGCGCGGCACGGGATCTCACGCGGCGACGTCCGGCGATGGGCGCGCGAGAACGCCGTCGGGCCGAGTGCGCTGCCCCGCGACCTGGACGCCCGCGCCTGGGTGAGCGCGTACGCGATGACCGACCGGCAACCGTCCTGATGAGACCCGTCCCGATGAGACCCATCACGCGACGCCCAGCGGTTCGTCATCGGTTGGGCATGTTGATGGGGTGAAATGGAGCCCATGACTCGGAGCACACCTCGCCGCCCCCGCCGTCGCTGGATCATCGTCGCCGCCTCCGTGGTCGGCGGGTTGGTGTTGCTCGGCGTGGTCGGCGAGGTGGTGCTGCGCGGTGTCATCGACAGCCGAATCGAGGCCGCCGCGGCGGAGCTGCCCGCGGGAGTCACGGTGACGCGGGACGACACGCCCGCGCTCTGGCAGGTCGCGACGGGGCAGGCCACCGTGCGGGTGGACGTCTCGCCCGAGGCGCTCACCGACACGGCGCGGTCCCTCACGCAGCTGCATGGGCTCCAGGTCGCGTCCGAGGCCGGGGGCCTCGTCGCGCAGGTGCCGCTCTCCATCGCCGGCCGGGAGCAGAACGTCGACGTGCTCCTCTCGGTGGTGGCCGAGGGTGGCCAAGCGGTGCTTCGCGCGGACACCGTCCGGCTCGCCGGGATCACCCTGCCGATGGCCGCGGTGGCCGACCAGCTCGGCAATGCCCAGCTGGACCGCCTGGTCGACGGCGTCGCGTTCCCCGATGGCGAGAGCCAGGTGGCGATCTCGTCGGCGCGGGCGACCGAGGAGGGGCTGGAGCTGGGGGCCGAGGTGGCCATGTGGGGGTAAGCGACGGGACTTGAACCGTCGCCCCGGTGACGGTGACCGAGGGTGGTCCGCTTTGATCAAGCCCTTACGCATGCTTCTCGGCGCTGGAGCATGCCCAAGGCCTTGATCAAAGCGGACTACATTGACGTGGCCGCCCACGATCGTCGTAACCGGAGGATGCCTTGGCTTCACATGACGAGCTCGTCGAGATCTTCGGCGAGGAGAGGCTCGCCACGATTCCCTACCGAGACGCCCTGGAGATCGGCCTCGACGAGGAGGACGCCCTCGTCGTCTCGCACGTCGGCCTCCCCCGGGACTGTGGCGCGATATTCACCACTCGTGTCGAAGGAAGCCCGCCGCTGTTCGCCGTCCGGAACTTCTCCGACGACGGCGCCAACCACGCGATGATCCTCGGCGGCCCGCGCGACGACCCGGAGATGCGCTACTTCCTCAACGTCCGGGACCGTTTCGTCGGCCTGATCGTCTTCGGCGACGAGCCACGCGGAGAGGTCGTGAACAGCACCCTGGGTGACTTCGTGGAGTTCCTCTACCGCATCGCGCTGAGAGACAGCGCCGCGGAGCCTTCGTCGACCGCCGAGAAGGAGCAGGAAGCCGATCAGCTTGCGGAGATCCTTATCAACCGCGACCCACACGCTTTTCGGGAGTCGGACACGTGGTGGTCGATCGCGCTGGAGAAGGTCAGGGAGGCATCCGCCCCCGTCGTGATCCGCGCGGACTGACGCACATCGTCGGTCGACCGACACGCCAGAGATACGCAAATCGAACTCACGGCGTGTCTGCCTTGCCAGGGGAAAGTCGCTTACGCGTAGCGTCGTGCCGACCCCCGAGGAGGACGCATTGAACGCCCCTGCCCCCAACCGCTCCGAGCAGCCACCTCGTGGCACCCGCCCGCCTGAAACGGTGCGTTCGGGGAGCCACGTCTTCGTCGACGAGTCCAAGCAGGGCGATTACCTCCTCATCGCGACGAGGATCTCACCATCCGACGTCGGCCGGTCCCGACAAACGGTGCGGTCGCTGGTTCTTCCTGGGCAGAGTCGGCTGCACATGAAGCCGGAACGAACGGCACGGAAGCATCTGACCCTGTCCACCTTTGAACGCTCGGGTCTGCCTCGAACTCGACCAGACCCTCGTGGCCCGTGATCGACGCGCACTCACACAGCTCACAAAGCAGTACAGGTGCAACGACCTGAAGTTTCGGCACGAACGAGCGACACAGGAGCCACTGCTGGCTGTGCCCGACGGCATCGGCTGGGCGTGGGCTCGACGTGGCGACTTTCGTCGACGAGCTCAATCCATGGTCGTCAACGTGATCGACGTCTAGAAAGCGCGAAACCCGAGCGCCACGTCCGTCCGAACGGGTCTCGGGTCCACTTCTCGGGGCTACTGCCCCTCGCTCGACGAACAGTACTATTTTTCGCGCCCAGAGCAAGACTTCTTAGGGTGCCGCCCCCACCAGTCGTCGGTTCCCACCCGACAGGGCGGGAGCCCGAACAGGATCAGGGGGCACTCGTGCCAGACTGCGCCGCATGAGCCGCCGAACCCTGGTCGTTGTCACTGCGGTACTCGGCGGCGTGGCCGTGCTGAGCGGGCTCCTCGGGGTCGTGGGCGGGCCGCAACGCTGCCCGGCGGCGGCCCGGTGAACGCCACCGTCGACAGCGAGTACCGGTTCACCAACGTGTTCTGGCTCGCCGCGGGGCTGCTCATCTGGTGGAGCCTGCGCCGGCCCGAGCAGCGGGCCGACGTGACGCGCGCGATCCTCGCGATCGCATCGCTCGGCGGCGTCGCGCGGCTCGTCTCCGCGGCCGTCACGGGATGGCCGCACCCGGTGTTCATCGGGGCGCTGGTGCTTGAGGTGGTCGTCGTGCCGCTCGTGATCTGGTGGCACGTGCGGACGTTCGCCCGCCGTCCCGAGTAGGTAGCTGTGGCCCCGTCACGCAGCTGTCCCGGGTGACGTTGCTCCTGGTGGCGCCGGGTTGGTAGGTTCCCCACTTTCACCCGTCCGCACCACGGCAAGGGTCTCTGATGGTCGAGCTCAACACTCCCCTGATCTTCCTCCAGGCTGGCCTGCGCAGGATCGAGAGCGGGGACCTGGACGGCGCCAAGGAGGCCCTGCTGCAGGCAGCGAACTCCGGTGATCGGCCACCAGCTCTTTGCCTATGGTGCCGCGTGGGCTCTGGGAGTCCTGTACCAGGATCACGGCAACCTGCCGACCGCACTGCAGTCGTTCGAGCTCGCGACCCAGTCCCCGGACGAGGAGACCGCCGCGATGGCCAAGGAGGCCGTGCTGTCGCTCGGCGACGCGCATGCCGAGGTGATAGCTGGGATGGATCCGCCGGAGGCAGCCTTCACCGACGGCTGTCACCTACGGGCGATCGATGACCTCGCCGGGGCGGTCGCGGCCTTCGAGCGCTGCATGGCAACCGGGGACGCCGAGTTCGCGCCGCACGCGGGCTGTCAGCTCGGCGCAATCATGGCGGCCGAAGGCAACCCCGAGGCCGCCAAGCGCCCGCTCGCGCTGGCGGTGCAGTCGGGGCACGACGTGTACACGCCCCTGTCCGCCAACCTGCTGGCGGAGCTCCTGCTGGACGAGGGCGCCCATGCCGAGGCACGTGAGCTGCTCGTGCTGGCCGCCCGGCATCCGAACCCGGATCCGGACAACGCCCAGCGCGTGATCGAGATACTCGCGGGTCTGCTGGCCGAAGGCAGCTAGGTCCCGAAAAAGCTGGCGCGATCAACGGCACGCGCAACTATGGTGTGCCCATGGCGTCGGTCAAACAGTTCCAGGTCACCTTCGACTGCGCAGAACCTGAGCGTGTCGCTCGTTTCTGGTGCGAGATCTTGGGGTACGTCGTACCGCCGACGCCGGAGGGGTTCGCCACGTGGGACGACTACGATCGCTCGCTGCCACCCGAGGACCGGGGTTCGTGGTTCGCCTGCATCGATCCCACAGGCGTGGGCCCACGACTGTTCTTCCAACGCGTCCCCGAGGGCAAGGTCGTCAAGAACCGGGTGCATCTCGACGTGCGAGTCGGCACCGGGCTCGTGGGTGAGGAGCGCCTCGCCACACTCGAGGCCGAGGCCGCACGACTGATCGCGCTCGGCGCGACGCACGTGCTGACGCAGTACGCCGACGAGGAGAACGAGTCGTGCATCACGCTGCAGGACATCGAGGGCAACGAGTTCTGCGTCGACTGAGGGGCCGCCCACGTGTCGGGCGCGGCCGTGCGCCCCGCGTCAGCTGAGTACCAGGCCCGCGACCTTTCCGTCGCGCAGCTGGACCTTGAACGGCCCGGTCCCGTTGAACCGGTTGCTGGTCACCTTGATGGTGACGGTGTACTCGTCGGGCGCGGCTCCGGGCTCCACGGAGACCAGGTCGAAGTGGCTCCGCATCCCGATGTTGTCGGTCTTGTCCCAGCTCCGGATCCCGTCCGGGCCGTGGAACTCACGTCCCCAGTCGTTCAGGTAGGCGTCGTCGGTGAAAACCGCGACGAATCGCTCGGTGTCACCCGCGTTGGTGGCGTCGATGAACTCCTGGATCGCGGCGGGAACTGCGGCGGGCGGGTCGGTGACAGCCATGCGGAACCTCCAAGGCACTCGGTTTCCTCGACCATAAGCACACTCCGCCCCGCCAAACAGGACCTGACGATCCCACCGTCGGCGCGTGTCGCGACGTCAGCCCAGACGAAGCTCGTAGAACCGCCAGAGGTTGGGTGTTCGCACTGTTCGCCGGGTTCGGCGCGCTCCTGACGTGGGCCGCCTTCGCACTCTCGGCGCGGCGATGAGCTCGATCGGCAGCCTGCTCGACACCCCGGCCTACCGGGAACTCGTCGCGACGGCCGGCGACGGCGACGTGGCCGACGCGTTCTTCCGCCTCGTGCTCTACGTGCTGGCCCAGATCGTCGCCGCCTCCGCCGTGGCCTCGGCCGTGCAGGTGCGCACGCAGGAGACGGCGGGGCTCGCGGACCTGCTGCTGAGCGGTCCGGTGGACCACATCCGCTGGGCGGTGGGCCACCTGGTACTGACAGCGGCCGGCGCGGCGCTCGTGCTCACCGGCCTCGGGCTGGGCGCCGGACTGACCGGCGTCGGCCTGCTCGGCCTCCGCCGTCGCGACCTGGACGCCGGATAGCGCCACCCGGACCGCACCACCCGGACCGCATGGTCTGGGAACGTGGTCCCGGGTGGCATTATCCATCGACATGATCGATACCTGAGACAGATCTTGTCTCACAGTCCCTGCCCGCGTAATCTGCACGAGGCGAGCCCAACCGCCCGCCACGGTACACGCAGCCGCGCGGCCATTCGGCCGCCCACGCAGGGAGGACGTCTTGAGCACCGTGCGCTCCGCACTCCCCATCTCTGCCCGTCCGGTCGCGACGCGTCGAATGTGCGCAACCGGCTGCTGCCCCCGAGGCTGTCTGTAGAGCGTCCGCTCACGCCCGACCACCCGGCTCTGCCCGCGGTGGCCCAGGCGTCAGCGTGACGCTCCGGCCCCGACCCCAGCCCCAGACGCTCCACGCCAGTCCCGAGGCGCGCATCCGCACGACCCGGGCGCCGACGTCGGACACGCACCACTCAAGCCAGCCAGACCCGCCACACAGCGAAGGAAGAACAATGGCCCGCATCTACGACGACGCGACCAAGCTCATCGGCAACACGCCACTCGTCAAGCTCAACCGCCTGACCGAAGGCCTCGAGGCGACCGTTCTCGGCAAGCTCGAGTTCTACAACCCGGCCAACTCCGTGAAGGACCGCATCGGCGTGTCCATCATCGATGCCGCCGAGGCGTCCGGTGAGCTCAAGGAGGGCGGCACGATCGTCGAGGGCACCTCCGGCAACACGGGCATCGCCCTTGCCTGGGTGGGCGCGGCCCGCGGTTACAAGGTGGTCCTCGCGATGCCGGAGACCATGTCCAAGGAGCGCCGCGCGCTGCTGCGCGCGTACGGCGCCGAGCTCGTGCTCACGCCGGGCGCGGAGGGCATGAAGGGCGCCGTGGCCGCGGCCGAGAAGATCGCCCAGGAGCGCCCCGGCGCCGTCCTGGCCCGCCAGTTCGCCAACGAGGCCAACCCGGCGATCCACCGCAAGACCACCGCCGAGGAGATCTGGGCCGACACGGACGGCGCCGTCGACATCCTGGTGGCCGGCATCGGCACCGGCGGCACCATCACCGGCGTCGGTCAGGTGCTCAAGGAGCGGAAGCCCGACGTCAAGGTCATCGCGGTCGAGCCCGAGGAGTCGCCCATCCTCAACGGCGGCGCCCCGGCCCGCACAAGATCCAGGGCATCGGCGCCAACTTCGTGCCGGAGATCCTCGACACCAAGGTGTACGACGAGGTCATCGACGTCAACCTCGCCACCGCCATCGACGCCGCACGGCGTTCGGCGAAGGAGGAGGGCCTGCTGGTCGGCACCTCGTCGGGCGCCGCGCTCGCGGCGGCCCTGGAGGTCGCCAAGCGCCCGGAGAACGCCGGCAAGACGATCGTCGTGATCATCCCCGACTTCGGCGAGCGCTACCTGTCCACGCCGCTGTTCGAGGGCCTGGTCGACTGATGGCGAGGGCGCGCGGGCTGTTCGGGGTCCTCGCCGAGGACCTCGACGCGGCGCGTGCCCACGACCCCGCCGCGCGGTCCCGCCTGGAGGTCGCGCTCGCCTACCCGGGCGTGCACGCCCTCTGGGCGCACCGTGCGGCACACCGCCTGTGGCAGGTCTCGTCCCTTCGCCTGCCCGCGCGGCTGCTCTCGCAGCTCGCGCGGGCGGTGACCGGGATCGAGATCCACCCGGCCGCCCGGCTGGGAAAGCGGCTGTTCATCGACCACGGCATGGGCGTGGTGATCGGCGAGACCGCGGTGGTGGGCGACGACGTCATGCTCTACCACGGCGTCACGCTGGGCGGCCGGTCGCTCAACCGGGGCAAGCGCCACCCGACCCTCGGCGACCGCGTCACCGTCGGCGCCGGCGCGAAGGTACTGGGCCCCGTATGGATCGGCGACGACGCGCAGATCGGCGCCAACGCCGTCGTCGTGAAGGACGTTCCCGCGGGGGCCGTCGCGGTGGGCATTCCCGCGCGGATCCGGGTACCGAACGCGCCCGTCGCGGAGCGGTCCCGCAACGAGGACCCGTCGGAGCTCATCGAGTACTCGATCTGAGCTGCACCGGGCGGCGCGGAGCCGTCAGCGCAGTTCGTCCGCGTGCCGCTCCGCGAGGTCCGACGGCGCCTTGGCCAGCCAGGCGTCGACGAGCGCCTCGCGCAGGTCGGCGTCGCTGACGACGTCGAGCTGGACCAGCACCGCGGCGAAGCCGTCGAAGTGCGGGATGGTGAAGAATCCGGGTCGAGCCTCGGCCAGGACCGCCTCCTTGTCCCCGAGGTCATCGACCATCACGCCCAGGACGGGACCCGCCGGGACCGGCTCGTCGCCGAAGCGCTTGATGTCGGCCTTGCTGAACGGGCGCTCCCACGCGAAGCTCTTCCCGGCCACGGACCAGGCGCGGTGGCGCCAGCTCGTGCCCTCGGTGGTCTCGGGCAGTGCGAGGGCGAGCTGGGCGACGTCGTCGTAGGTGGCCACCCCTCCACGGTAGACCTCCCGTGACCTTCGACTTCGGTAGGATCGGCGGTAGGATCGGCTTCATGGCCGAGAAGATGGGCAAGTACTCGATCACGATGCCGCGCAGCCTCGCCGAGGCCGCGCGCGAGGTCAGTGGCGACGCCGGCCTGTCCGCCTACATCGCGGGAGCGGTCGAAGCACGGGTGCGGCACGACAAGCTCGGCCAGTTCCTCGCAGAGTACGAGGAACTGCACGAGCCGATCACCCAGGAGGAGATCGACGAGGTCGACGCGGAGATGACCAAGGCGGAGGCAGATCGCGCCGAACGGGCACGCCGGTCAGCCAAGAAGGGAAATGCAGCGTGAACAGGCAGACGACGCGGACGTTGCCACCCGGAACCCTTGTCCTGGACAGCGAAGGTCTGTCCAGAGCGATCGCCCATGACCGTGACGTCATCAAACGCCTGTCCTGGGCGCACAAGAACGACGTCCCCGTCGTCATCAGCACCGCGACTCTCGTCGAGGCAATCCACCCTCGGATCGACCGTAAGGCACTCGGATGGCGGCTCTCCAAGCTGATCCTGGAACCCGTCAGTGAGCAGACCGCCCGGCTCGCGACCGAGTTGCTGGCCGATGCCGGGAAACACGGTCACAGTCACGCGATCGACGCCATGGTGTGTGCGACGGCGGTCACCTCGCCCAAGCCAGTCCGCGTACTGACCTCCGACCCGGACGACATCACCGCCTTGGCGGGCGACCACGTCTCAATCATCCCCGTCTGACCGGCCGCACATCAGGCACCGGGCACCCGATAGGGTGTGGGCAGTACCTGGGACGCAGCGTCCCAGATAAGACACGACGAGGTGACTCCCATGCGCATCGGATTCCAGACTGGTTACTGGTCCCGCAGGCCCCCGAAGGGCATCCAGCAGTTCATCGTGGCCGCCGACAAGCTCGGCCTCGACTCGGTCTGGACCGCGGAGGCCTACGGGTCCGACGCCTTCTCGCCGCTGGCCTGGTGGGGCTCCCGCACCAAGAACGTGCGGCTGGGCACGGGCATCGCCCAGCTGTCGGCCCGCACGCCGACGGCGACCGCCATGCAGGCGCTCACGATGGACCACCTGTCCAAGGGCCGGTTCGTGCTCGGGCTCGGCGCCTCAGGCCCGCAGGTCGTCGAGGGCTGGTACGGCCAGCCGTACAAGCGGCCGCTGGCCCGCACGCGCGAGTACGTCGACATCGTGCGGCAGGTCATGCGCCGCGAGGCGCCGGTGACCCACGACGGCTCCTTCTACCAGCTGCCGCTCGCCGCCGACGCTCCCGGGTCGATGGGGCTGGGCAAGGCCCTCAAGCCGACGGTGCACCCGTTCCGGCCCGAGATCCCGATCGTGCTGGCCGCACAAGGGCCCAAGAACGTCGCGCTCGCCGCCGAGATCGCCGACGGCTGGATGGCCGGGTTCTACGCGCCCCGCATGGACGACGAGTTCCGCGCATTGCTCGCCGAGGGCTTCGACGTCCGCTCCGAGGAGCGTTCGGCGGCCGACGGGTTCGAGGTGTGCGCAACGGTCCCCGTCGTCGTGCGGGACGACGTCGAGGCCGCCGCCGACGTCATCCGCCCCCACATCGCCCTGTACGCGGGCGGGATGGGCGCCAAGGAGGCGAACTTCCACAAGCAGTCGCTCGACCGGCTCGGCTACAAGGAGCCGCTCGACAAGGTGCAGGAGCTGTACCTCGCCGGGCGCAAGGAGGAGGCGGCCGCGGCCGTCCCGACGCAGCTCGTGGAGGAGATCGCGCTCGTCGGGCCCGTCGCCAAGATCCGCCGCGAGCTCCCGACCTGGGAGAACACCGCGATCACGACCATGCTCGTGCAGGGCGACCCGGCCTCGATGCTGGCGCTGCTGTCGGCGTCGCAGGACACGAGCCTAGGCGGCCGCATCCGCTCGACGACGGGCGCGCTCCTCTCGAGGGTCGCCCCGACCAAGGTCTGACCGTTGAGTGCTGGGTATTTGTTGGGTCGTCGGCCTGTGACCCAACAAATACCCAGCACTCAACGAGGGGTTAGGGCAGGACCGTGATGCGGCCCTCCGTCGTGATGTCGATCGTGCCCAGGGTTCGGGCGTGGTCCGCGATCACCTCGGCGTCGACCGGGGCGTCCCCGATGGGGACCAGCACCTCGGCGTCGGCGAATCCGCTGACGCCGTCGCCGCCCCCGACCACGTAGTTGGTCGCGGCGACCGTGTAGGTGGCGTCCCGGTCGAGCGGCTGCCCGCCCACGCTGACGTCGCTCACCCGTGAGCCGACGGCGGCGGTCGGCGAGTAGGCGTACGCCATGCCGGAGACCTGCGGGAAGCCGCCACCGGCGTCCGCCACCCGCGAGACGGCGTCCTCCAGCGACTGCAGCAGGCCGGCGCCCGTGACGCGCACGTGCATGACCCGGTTGCTGAACGGGGCGATCGAGTAGGCGTCGCGCAGGGTGAATTCGGGTCCCGGCGCCTCGGCGCGCAGGCCGCCGCCGTTCACCCAGCCGACGTCGGCCTGGTGCTGCTCGCGGAACGCGTCCGCGACGAAGTTCCCCAGCGCGGTCTCCTCCGACCGGCTGTCCTGGTCCGGATCGAGAAGCGGGGTCCGCATGCCGGCCAGGACCTCGGAGAGCCGCTCGTCCATCTCGGCCGCGTAGCGCTCCTCGACCTCGCGCAGCCCCGGGTCGGGCGTGACCGTGTGGTCCACCTCGACCACGGACGGCTGCACGCGGTACTCGGGGCGGTGCTTACCGCGCTCCCTGGCGATGTCCAGGCGGATCAGCGACCCGATGTTCCCCTCGGACGCCATGAGCGGCACGTCGCCCTCGTACTCGATCACCGACTCGTACTCGGCCATCTCCTCGCCGAACACGGCGTCCAGCTCCGGCACGGCGCGCACCAGCTCGTGGTTCTCGTCCATCGGGTACTGCGTCACAGCCACGACGACGTCGACCCTGGCGTGCACCTTCAGGTCGGCGACGGCGGCGCGGGTCGCCTCGACCGGGTCCGTCTCGATCAGGTTCCCGGCGGCCGACGTCGTCTCGATGGCGTCCGTGAGGCCCACGAACCCGACGCGGACCTTGCCCACCCGCTGCACCACCCAGGTGCCGCCCTCCACGAAGGGCGACCCGTCAGTGTCGGTCAGGTTGGACGTGATCCACGGGAAGTCGGACGCCGCGACCAGCTCGCGCGTGTGGTCCACGCCGAAGTCGAAGTCGTGCTGACCGAAGTTCGCCAGGTCCACGCCCACCTCGTTGAGCGCGTCGACCATCGGCACGCCCTGGTAGAGGCCGCCGAACAGGGTGCCGCCGGCGAGGTCCCCGCCGAAGACGATGGACGTGGCCGGGTTACGCCTCTCGACCGTGCGCACAGCCGTGGCAAGCCGTGCGACGCCGCCCCGGTCCTCGCCGCCGGTCAGGACCGGGCCGATCTCGTGCGCGTCGTGGAAGTAAAGGAGGGTCGCGGCGGGCTTGGTGTGCTGGTCGGCGGGCGCGGCGGGCTGTGCGGCCGCAGGCAGCCCGGCTGCGGCCGACGCCGCGGCAGGCTCGGCGGCCGCGGGCGTCAGGCCCGACGCGGCCAGCCCGGACGCGAGCACGAACGTGCCGAGGAACCCGGCTGCGCGGGCGAGGGGGCGGTGCATGGCAGTACCTCCGACGACAGATCAGTTTCGGCTCGGCACGCTAGCTTGCGGCCGTGAACGGCGCAGCCTCCGCGCGTGAACGGTGGGTGACTCTGCCGGCACCCACGTCAGGAGTCCACCTCAGTGCCCGGCGGCTCGTCGTCCTCGGGGAACCAGACCGCGCGCCGCAGGTTCACGCGGCGACCGTCCCGGGACAGCGGGCAGCCCTCGGCGCGCAGCGCGTCCAGGGCCTCGGTCAGGTAATGCTTCGGCGGGGAGCCGACCGTGTTGACCACCCGCCACCACGGGACACGATCGCCGTCCGACGGCGGCGCGCCTCCGCCGTCGGCCGCCTTCCGATCCGCGCCGTCGTCCGGGACGAGGTGCGCGTACCGGTCCCCCGATCCGGCCATGACGCTCCCGACCTGGCGCGGCCCGCCGCGGCCGAGCCGCTCGCCGACGATCTCCGCGATCAGCCCATACGTCATAGCGCGACCGGACGGGATGCGCCGGACGACGTCGAGCACGGCGGCGGCGTACTCCTCGACATCGGTGAGCTGGGGACTGGGCGGAGAGTCGGTCACGGGTGCGATCGTAGACGTGGACACCGACACTGCCCGGCCGATTTCCGCTTGCCCGCGGGTGCGACGATCGACGCATGGCTCTCCCCCAGATCGCCCTGCCCGCGGGGTACCGCTGGCGCACGCTGACCTACGACGACCAGCGCCTCGTGACCGAGCTGGACACGTGGGCGTTCCCGACAGGCAACGCCCACGACGACATCGACGCCACCCCGTCGCCGCTGACCTGGGAGCGCGCGATAGCGATCGAGGCCGACGGCTCCGATGGCCTCGTCGCGATGCACGCGTCGTACCCGTTCGGGCACTTCCCGGTGCCCGGCGCCGAGCTGCCGACGGCGGGCCTGACCTGGGTGGGCGTGCATCCGCAGCACCGCCGCCGCGGCCTACTGACGGCGATGATCGACCTGCACCTGGCCCGCAGCGCCGAGCGCGGCGAACCCCTCAGCGCCCTGTTCGCCGCCGAGGCAGCGATCTACGGCCGGTTCGGCTACGGCCACGCGGCCGATGACCTGCGCCTGGAAATCCCGCGCGGCGCTCCCCTGCGGGACGTGCCGGGCGCCGAGCAGCACACGGTCCGGGTCGAGGTCGCCTCCCGCGACCGGCACGGTGAGCTTGTCGACCGCCTCCACCGCGCGGCCGGCGCCACCCCGACGGGCGTGCCGGGCATCAACCGGCCCGGCTGGGTCACCCGCGAGACCGAGGAGCTGCAGGCCGTCCTCTGGGACGACTCCCCGATCCACCGCGGCGGGCGCGAGTCCCGGCGCATCATGATCGTCGAGCTCGACGGCGAGCCGCGCGGCTACGTGACGTTCCGCCGCGGCCTGAGCTGGGAGACCACCGGGCCGCGCGGCCAGGTCAGCGCCGGCGAGGTCGTCACGCTCGACGCCGCCGCCGCCCGCGCCCTGTGGGGCGCATTGCTCGACCTCGACCTGACGACCGAGGTCAGCCCGTTCACCCTCCCCGTGGACGACGTCGTCACGCAGCTCCTGGTGAACCTGCGCGCGGCCGCTCCGCGCACCCCGGACAACGTGTGGGTCAGGCTGGTCGACGTCGCCGAGGCACTCGCCGGCCGCCAGTACGCCGCCGACGTCGACGTCACGCTCGCCGTGACCGACTCCCGGCTGCCCGCGAACGCGGGGGTCTACCGGCTGCAGGCCGAGGCGTTCGGGCAGGCGTCGGTGGAGCGCGTCGACCCGGAGTTCGAGGCCCCCGAGCTGTCGCTCGACGTGCGCGAGCTGGGCGCCGCCTACCTCGGCGGCAAGTCGCTCGCGGCGCTGGCGGCCGCCGGGCTCGTCACCGAGCACCCCCGCCCCGGACAGCGCGGGGGCAAGCTGGCCCGCACGAGCACGGCGTTCGGCTGGCCGGTCGCGCCGGGCTCGTCCTGGGTCTTCTGAATCAGGTCTGGCAGGTGCCGCACCAGAACAGGTTGCGGCCCGCCAGCTCCTTGACCAGTACCGGCGAACCGCACACCCGGCACGGGAGCCCGTCGCGGTGGTACACGTAGAAGGCCTGGTCAGAGGGCACGGCGCCCGACGAGCCGTCGGTATTCTGCCGGGTCCGGCCCCGGCCGTCCGACGGCGGCCGAGGGCCGGTCTCTGCAAGCGGGCCAGTGTCCCCCGGAGTGCGAACGCCATCCAGCGGTCCAGCCTGTCGAGACTCCCGGTCCTCCGGGCGCGTCGTGACGATCGCTCCCCGGTCGGCGCCGTCGCGCATCAGGACCACGAGGTCGTCCCAGATCGCGCGGACCACCGCGCCGGGGACGTCGCGCCCCGGCCGCAGCGGGTCGACGCCGGCCCGGAACAGCGCCTCGGCGCGGTAGATGTTCCCGACCCCCGCGACGACCGCCTGGTCCATGAGCTGCTGCCCGATCGTCACCCGCGACCGGCCGACGCGAGCCACGAAGGTGTCGGCGTCGCCGTCGTCCCGGATGGGGTCGGGGCCCAGCCGCGCCTCGACCGCCGTCTTCTCCTCGGCAGTGATCACCTCGCAGGCCGTTGGACCGGTGAGGTCGGCGACCGCGTGGGCGCCGAGCAGCCGCACCCGCACCTGCCCGCGCGGCTCGGGTACTTCCCACGTGTCAGACGTGGGGGTCACCGGAGTGACCTGTGCGTCTGACCCGTCCGACGGCGGGATGGGCACCGACTCCCGCTCGCCGATCCGGCGTCGGGGCGCGCCGATCGCGTGCGCCACCTCGGGCGCGTCCGGCGCTCCCGCGAATGTCCATGCGCCGTACAGCCCGAGGTGCGTGCGGAGCCACAGGGTGTCGGGCCCAGGGATCACCCCGGTGGTCCCGGCGTCGGACACGCCTGCGGGGGCGAAGCCCAGGAAGAGCTGCTTGCCCCACGCCTCGCTCGCCACCAGGCGGCGTCCCGAGAGCACGGCGGCGCCGTCGGCGAACCGCTCCTGCGGGCTGGTGACCCGCAGGGCCTGCCCTGCGTACAGCGAGGCGAACGTCCGCGCGAGGCGGTGGACGGTGTGGCCCTCAGGCACGCTTGGATTCGTAGTCGGCGAGCTGGTCGATGCGGCGCTGGTGCCGCTCGTTGCCGCTGAACGGCTCGGCCACGAAGGCCTCGACGAACGACGTCGCCTCGTCCACTGTGTGCATGCGGCCGCCCACGGCGATCACGTTGGCGTTGTTGTGCTGGCGGCCCAGCGTGGCGGTCTCCAACGACCAGGCGAGGACGGCGCGCACGCCGGTGACCTTGTTCGCGGCGATCTGCTCCCCGTTGCCGGAGCCGCCGATCACTATGCCGAGCGAGCCCGGCTCGGCGACCACGGCCTCGCCCGCGGAGATGCAGAAGGCGGGGTAGTCGTCCAGGGGGTCGGGCTCGTGGGCCCCGTGGTCGATCACCTCGTGCCCGACCGTGGTGAGGAACTGCACCAGGTGCTGCTTGAGGTCGTACCCGGCGTGGTCGGCGGCGATGTGCAGGCGCATGGACCCATCTTCCCTCATGCGTGTGGGTGGTGTTGCGTACGCTGGCGCAATGACCACCGACGCCACGGGACTCACGTCGGGGATCGACCTCGACGCGCTCGACCCCGCAACCCGCCCACAGGACGACCTGTACCGCCACGTCAACGGGCGGTGGATCGATACCCACGAGATCCCCGCCGACCGCGCCATGGACGGCGCGTTCCGAGACCTCTACGACCAGGCGGAGGTGCACGTCCGCGAGATCATCCAGGACGCACCCACCGGGTCCAAGATCGGCGACCTGTACGCGAGCTTCATGGACACCGAGCGCATCACCGAGCTCGGCACGACACCACTGGACGAGGACTTCGCCCTGATCCGGGACGCCGAGAACATGGCGGCCCTGACCCGAGCGCTGGGCACGCTGCAGCGCACCGGCGGCACGGCGGGTATCCGCTTCTGGGTGGACAACGACGCGACCGACCCGGAGAAGTACGTCGTCTACCTGCGGCAGTCCGGGCTCGGCCTGCCCGACGAGGCGTACTACCGTGAGGAGCAGTACGCCCCGCTGCGGAAGAAGTACGTGCCGCACGTGGCGACGATGCTGCGCTTCGGAGGTGTCCAGGAGACGTGGGGCATCTCGCCCGAGGACGCCGCCGCCCGCGTCTACGACCTCGAGAAGCGGCTCGCCGCCCACCACTGGGACGTCGTGCGGGACCGGGACGCCACGCTCACCTACAACCCGATGACGCTCGCCGACCTCGTCGAGTCCGCGCCGGGCTTCGACTGGGTCTCCTGGGCCGAGGCGCTGGGCGTACCCGACGGCGCGTTCGACCACGTCGTGGTGCGCGAGCCCGACTTCGCGACCGGCTTCGCGGCCCTGTGGCACGAGCTGTCGCTGCTCGACTGGCAGCTCTGGATGACGTACCACGTGGTCAGCGCCCGGGCGCCGTACCTCACCGACAAGATCGTCGAGGCCAACTTCGACTTCTACGGCCGCGCCCTCACCGGCGCGCAGGAGGTGCGCGAGCGCTGGAAGCGCGGCGTGGCCCTCGTGGAGGGCGCGCTCGGCGAGGGCGTGGGCGCGGAGTACGTCGCGCGGCACTTCCCGCCGGCGAACAAGGCCAGGATGGACCGCCTCGTGGACGCCCTCGTGGTGGCCTACCGCGAGTCGATCCAGGGTCTCGACTGGATGACCGACGAGACCAAGACGAAGGCCCTGACCAAGCTCGAGAAGTTCACCCCCAAGGTGGGCTACCCGGTGCGGTGGCGCGACTACGCCGGGCTCGAGGTGGACGCGGCCGACCTGGTGGGCAACGTCCGGCGGTCCAACGCCTTCGACCAGGACTACGAGCTCGCGAAGATCGGCAAGCCTCTGGACCGCGACGAGTGGTTCATGACGCCGCAGACCGTCAACGCGTACTACAACCCGGGCATGAACGAGATCGTGTTCCCCGCGGCGATCCTGCAGCCCCCGTTCTTCGACCCCGAGGCCGACGACGCCGTGAACTTCGGCGGGATCGGCGGCGTCATCGGGCACGAGATCGGCCACGGGTTCGACGACCAGGGCTCCAAGTACGACGGCGACGGCCGCCTCGAGGACTGGTGGACCGACGCCGACCGCACCGAGTTCGAGAAGCGCACCGGCGCGCTGGTCGCGCAGTACGACCAGTTCCGCCCGGTACAGCTCGAGGCGGCTGCCGTCGGCGAGGATGCGGCTGATGGCAAGGGTGACGGCGAGGGCGAGGGCGCTGAGGAGGCGCACGTCAACGGCGGCCTGACGATCGGCGAGAACATCGGCGACCTCGGCGGGCTGTCGATCGCGATCAAGGCGTACCGGATCGCGCTCGGCAAGCCCCTGGAGGAGGCACCCGTCGTGGACGGCCTCACCGCCCTGGAGCGAATCTTCCTCGGCTGGGCGCAGGTGTGGCAGTCCAAGGGCCGCGACGAGGAGGTGCTCCGCCGTCTCGCGACGGACCCGCACTCCCCCAACGAGTTCCGCTGCAACGGCGTCGTGCGCAACGTGGACGAGTTCTACGCGACGTACGACGTCCAGCCAGGCGACGCCCTGTACCTCCCGGAGGACGAGCGCGTCCGCATCTGGTGACCCAGGCTCGCCCGGTTACGCGACGGCCGGGCGACCGCACACCTGTCGCGGGGTGACCATAGGAAATCGGGGTGTGTTGCTCGGCGTAGACGTTGTCTACACCGGGCAACACACCCCGATTTCCTGGTCTCACCCCGAGGGTGGTCGGGCTTGTCGAGACCCGGCGAGGTCTCGACAAGCTCGACCAGCGGGGCGGACAAGCTCGACCGCCGATGCGAACGGTCAGGCGTCCGCGGCCTGGGCCTTCAGGGCCCGCTCCGTGCCCGCCAGGGCCTCCACGATGAGCCGGCGCAGAGCCGGAGCCGCCTCGGCGTTCGCGTCCAGCCAGGCGACCGTGGCGTCCCGCAGCTCCGGCGAGGCCAGCGGGGCCGGGTAGAAGCCCTCGATGATCTCCTCGGCGATGTGGTACGTCCGCCCGTTCCACACCTTCAGCACGGCGTCCAGGTACGGCTGCACGACGCCGGCCAGCGCGGCCGGGTCGTTCGCGTGCAGGAACCCGAGACCGGTGTTCCGGATGATCGCGTTCGGCACGTCCGCGTCCACGACGGACGACAGCGCGGCCAGCTTGCCCTCGACCGTCGGCTTCGCGGCGCGCGCACGGGCGGCGGACTGGCGGCCCGTCGCGGTGTCGTCGGCGGCGAGCGTGGAGTCGATCTCCTCGTCGCCGGCGGCGCCGTTGAGCACCAGGCCCTCGAGCAGCTCCCACCGCAGGTCGGTGTCGATCTCGAGCCCGTCGAGCGTGACGGAGCCGTCCAGCAGCCCGGACAGCGTCGCCACGTGCGCCGGCGTCGACGCCACGTGCGCGAAGAACTTCACCAGCTGGAACTGCGTGTCCGAGCCGGCGGTGGCGTCGCCGACAAGCGTCCAGAGCGTGTCGCCCACCTCGGCGATCGTCGCCGCCCGGGTCGACGGCGCCACGTACTGCTTGGCCGCCAGCACCATCTGGTTGAGCGTGGTCCGGAGCGTGGTCGACTCGGTCTCGCGGGCGATCCCGCCGAGCACGAGGCGCACGTACTCCGACGCCGGGACCTCGCCGTCGCGCACCGAGTCCCAGACCGAGCCCCACACGAGGGAACGAGCCAGCGGGTCCGCGATGTCGGCCAGGTGCTCCAGCGCGACGCGGAGGGACGCGGCGTCGAGGCGGATCTTCGCGTACGCGAGGTCCTCGTCGTTGAGCAGCACGAGGGCCGGGCGGTCGAGCTCGACGAGCTCCTTCACGTCGGTCCTCGGGCCGTCGACGTCGACCTCGGTGAAGTGGGTGCGCACGAGCTCGCCGGCGTCGGACAGGCTGTAGAAGCCGATGCCGAGGCGGTGCGGGCGGATCGTGGGCCACTCGGCGGGCGCCGTCTGCTCGACGACGAACGACATGATCCGGCCGTGGCTGTCCGTCTCGATCACCGGGCGCAGCGTGTTCACGCCGGCGGTCTCCAGCCAGAGCTTCGACCAGGCCTTGAGGTCGCGGCCGCTGGTGGCCTCGAGCTCGCTGAGCAGGTCGGGCAGCTCGGTGTTGCCCCACGCGTGCTTGCCGAAGTACGCGGACACACCCGCGACGAACGCCTCACGCCCCACCCAGGCCACGAGCTGCTTGAGCACGGACGCGCCCTTGGCGTAGGTGATGCCGTCGAAGTTGACCTGGACGTCCTCGAGGTCCTTGATCTCCGCGACGATCGGGTGCGTGGACGGCAGCTGGTCCTGCTTGTAGGCCCAGGACTTCTCCATCGCGGAGAACGTGGTCCAGGCCGCGTCCCACTCCGTCGCCTCGGCCGTGGCGAGGGTGGAGGCGTACTCCGCGAACGACTCGTTGAGCCACAGGTCGTTCCACCACTTCATGGTGACCAGGTCGCCGAACCACATGTGCGCCAGCTCGTGCAGGATGGTCACGACCCGCCGCTCGCGCACGGCGTCGGTCACCTTGGAGCGGAACACGTACGACTCCGTGAAGGTCACGCAGCCCGCGTTCTCCATGGCGCCCATGTTGTACTCGGGCACGAACAGCTGGTCGTACTTGGTGAACGGGTACGGCACGCCGAACGTGGACTCGTAGAACTCGAAGCCCTGCCGGGTCTTGTCGAAGATGTAGTCGGCGTCGAAGTGCGCCGACAGCGACTTGCGGCAGAACGCGCCGAGCGGGATCTCGCGGCCGTCCGACGACGTCAGCGACGAGCGGACCACCGCGTACGGGCCGGCCACGAGCGCCGTGATGTACGTGGAGATGCGGCCAGTTGGCTCGAACGTCCAGGTGGCGGCGTCGACGGCGCCCTCGCCGGTCGAGCCTGTCGAGACGGGTACCGGCTCCGGCGTCGGCTCGTTGCTCACGACCTCCCACGCGGCGGGCGCGGTGACCGTGAACTGGAACGTGGCCTTGAGGTCCGGCTGCTCGAAGGCGGCGAACACGCGGCGCGCGTCCGGCACCTCGAACTGCGTGTAGAGGTAGACCTCGCCGTCCACCGGGTCCACGAAGCGGTGCAGGCCCTCGCCCGTGTTCGTGTAGCCGCAGTCGGCGACGACGACGAGCTCGTTGTCCGCGGCCAGCCCGTCCAGGATGATGCGGGAGTCGGCGAACACGACGGCGGGGTCCAGCTCACGACCGTTCAGCACCACGGACCGCACCGACGGGGCGACCAGGTCGACGAACGTCGAGGCGCCTTCCGTGGCGGCGAAGCGCACTGTCGTGGCGGACGCGAAAGTCTCCGGACCGGTGGTCAGGTCCAGTGCGATCTCATACGACTCGACCGATACCACGCCGGCTCGTTCGACCGCCTCGGCGCGAGTCAGGTTCTCTCCGGGCACGGGCCCTCCACGTCTGTCTTCTCGTGGGCACCGGCGGTGCCCCGCGCGTCCGAATGGCGCGCGTTTTCGGTTGGCTTGCCGTCCGTGTTGTGAACTACCTGCGACGACTCGTCGATCATGCCACGCAGGAGTAACAGCGAGTAACGCCTTTGTGTACGATCGACCGCGGTCGCCCCGACCGACCGATTTGAGCTGAGGAGTTGCCCGATGTCCGGCACTGTGCCGCCCCCGCCACCGCCACCGGGCGGAAGCCCCGACGAGGAGCAGGGTGCCCCGAGCCAGGAGCAGCACCCGGCCACCGCGCCCACGCCTGCTCAGCAGGCGCCGGTGCAGCGGGTTTCTGCGGCGACACGCAGGCCCCCCGCCATCTCGCCCGCGAACCAGTTCTCGCAGGCCGTGACGCCGGCGCCCGCCGCGCCGGGCGCGCCCGTGGTCCAGTCCGTGCACCGAGGCGGCGGGGACCCGGGGCCGCAGCAGTACTACCCCGAGCAGTACCAGCAGGGCTACGCGCAGCCCCAGTCCCAGCCCCAGCAGGGCGGTCAGTACCCCCCGCAGGGTGGTCAGTACCCCCCGCAGGTGTACCAGCCGCAGGGCTACGACCAGTACGGCCAGCCCGTCTACGTGACCCAGGTGAACCAGCCCGAGCGCAGGAAGCTCAGCCCCGGCTGGATCGCCTTCATCGCCCTGGACGTGCTGCTCGTGGTCGCCGCGATCGTGTTCGCCGTCAACCTCCTCGGCTCCCCCGACGCCGGTACGGGGAGCGACCCGTCGGCGTCCGCCGAGCAGTCGACCGAGCCGGAGGCCGAAGAGGGGCTGGAGACCAACGGCGGGGCCGGCATCGAGACGTTCGCGGCGCCGTCGCTCAACATCACCTGCACGATCTCCGCGGACGCCGCCACGTGCGGCATCGCGCAGCTCGAGCAGAAGCCCGCCCCTGACGCCACCTGCGGGGGCGCGTCCGGCTACGTCGCGAAGGTCGACCCGAGCGGCAACGTCACGCAGCCGTGCGTCGGCAAGAGCGACCAGCCGAAGAAGGCGCCCGGCAACACCGCGATCCTGAACTACGGCGCCACCAAGAAGGCCTATGGCTTCACGTGCACCAGCGCGGACACCGGCATGACGTGCGTCGCCGACGCGACCGGGAGCGGCTTCTCCATCGCCCGCGCGGGCATCGGCGAGGCCTGACCCCCGCGTTGAGTGCGGGCTATCTGTTGCCCCGGAAGGTTCTGGGGCAACAGATAGCCCGCACTCAACGGGTCACTTGGGCGGGGCGGACTCCGGCTCCTCCTCGTTCATGACGCCGACCAGTGACCGCAGGCGCGCGTTGCTGAACAGGTCCTCCAGGAGCACCACGCTCCCCGCGGAGTCCGCGAGCGGCACCTTCCAGTTCGGGTACTCGGTGTCGGTGCCGGGCTGGTTCTGCGCGCGACGCTCGCCCACGGCATCGGTCAGGTACACCCCGACCAGCGCGGACGGCGTGTCCTTGAGGTAGCGGTGCAGGCCCTCGACCAGCTCGCGCTCGGACGGGGCGAAGGTCGTCAGACCGCGGCGGGACAGCGCCTCCACGAGCGACTCCCGCTCCGCGCGCGCCCGTCCCCGCAGGATCGTCGCGTCCTCCGTGAGCAGCCCGAGCCGCTCCCGCAGGTCCACGTGCTCCCCCGCGAGGTACCCGGCCGTGGGCGGCAGGTCGTGGGTCGTCACGGTGGCCAGCGCCGCGCTGCGGTACGCCTCCGGCTCGACGGGCGCACCGGCGTCGTCCCGCTCGAAGAGCAGCACCGAGGTGCCCAGAATGCCGCGCTCCGCGAGGTAGTCGCGGATCCAGGGCTCGAACGTGCCGAGGTCCTCGCCGATCACCGCCACCCCTGCGCGGTGCGCCTCCAGGCACAGGATGCCGATCAGGGCCTCGTGGTCGTAGGTGACGTACGCGCCGGCCGACGCGCGCGCCCCGCCCGGGATCCACCACAGGCGGAAGAGCCCGAGCACGTGGTCGATGCGCAGCGCGCCGCAGTGCCGCAGCACGGTGCGCAGCATCTCGCGGTAGGGCGCGTAGCCCACCTTCGCGAGCGCGCGCGGGTGCCACGGCGGCTGGGACCAGTTCTGGCCCTGCTGGTTGTACATGTCCGGCGGGGCGCCCACGGACACGCCCTGGGCGAGGACACCGGAGTCCGCCCAGGCGTCGGCGCCGTCCGGGGAAGAGCCGACGGCGAGGTCCTTGAGCACGCCCAGCCGCATGCCGGCGTCGAGCCCTGCGCGGTGCGCGGCGCGCAGCTGCTCGTCGGCCACCCACTGCAGCCAGCAGTAGAACTGGACGCGGTCGGACAGGGCGCTGCGCAGCGTAGTCACGCCAGACGAGCCGGGGTCGGCGAGCTCCCTCGGCCAGTCCCGGCCGTCGAGGTGCTCCTTGATGGCGCACCAGGTCGCGAAGTCGACCAGCCCCCTGCCCTGGGCCAGCACGAACTCGTCGAACGCCGTCTGCCGGGCCGCCGAGCGCGGCGCCGTGTACACGACTTCGAGCGCCGCCTTCTTGGCCTCCCAGATGGCGTCCCGGTCGATCGGCCCGGAGTCCTCGGACAGCTCCCGGACGGGCTCGGCGGCCCACTCCACGAGCGAGCGGTCGGCGGCCGAGAGGTACGCGGTCTCACGGATGTCCTCGACGCGGATGTACAGCGGCGACATGAACCGGCGCGACGTCGGCAGGTACGGGCTCGGGGTCAGTGGCGACACCGGCTCGGTCCCGTGCAGCGGGTTGACCGCCACGAAGTCGGCCCCGCCGTTGTGCGCCGTCTGCCAGGCGAGGTCGCCCAGGTCGGCGAGGTCGCCCATGCCCCACGAGTCCCTGGACCGTACCGAGTAGAGCTGGACCATGAAACCCCAGGCCTGCTTGCGGGCGACCTTCTTGCGCAGCTCCAGCCGCGCGGGCGTCACGACGAGCGCGGCCTGCGCCGTCTGCCCGCCCGACTCGGCGTGCAGCGTGTGCCAGCCGAGCGGCAGGCTGCTGGGAAGGGTGAACGTCGCCCGGCCGACCTTGCGGCTGTCCACGGTGCGCGGCTCGGCGTAGACGTCGGCCTGGCGCAACGGGACCCGGGTACCCCGCACGGTGGCGAACGAGCCCGTCGTCGGGCTGCTCTGCGGCGCCGTCACGCGCCACGGCGTGGCGCTCGTGGGCACGGCGGGCGTCTCGGTCTGCTCGAGCTCGACCCATACGGTCACGTCCGCGCCGTCGGCGACGTGCACCGGGAACTGCACCTCGGTGCCCTCCCGCGTCACGAGGACGGGCGGGAGCATCGCGCGCCACTCGTCGTCGCGGGCCCGGTCCAGGCTTGCCACGACGGCCCCGGGCGTCGACGACTGCACGCCGAGCGCTTCCAGTACCGCGACGAGCGTCGAGGCACTGACCTGCTGCAGGACGCCGTCGTGGTCGGTGTACTCGCTTTGCACGCCGTGGGCGGTGGCCAGCTCGGCCAGCTCCGGCGGCACGGTGGAGCCGTCCCCGGTGGATCCGGTCATCGGTTCGTCGGTCACAAGGAAAGATCCTGCCATCTACCGGCGCTTACCGGGCGCAACCAGGCCCAGAAATCCGCGGCCGGGCACGGAACGGTCGCCGCCCCGGTCTCCTGAAACGGCAGGTTCAGCGGCGCCGCTTCAGGTGGCGCCGGGCGCGACCCCCACCGCGTCAGCTGACACCCGGCGCGGCCCGCCGCGTCAGATGACGCCCGGCGTATCCTCCGCGACGTGCTCGTCACGCTCGTCGAACGGCACCGGCGCCGAGCGCGCGACGATCCCCTCGTTCAGCAGGGCCGAGTGGGCCGCGACGCGCAGCGCGCGGGCGACCGGCCACTGCTGGGCGGGGCGCACCTGGGCGTGCAGCGTGAAGGTGAGGCCCGTGCTGTCGACGGCGTCGACGCCACGCACCGACGGGGTCTCCAGGAGGCTGTCGGCGAGCTCCGGGTCGTTCTTCACCCGGTCGACGGCGCGGCCGAGCGCCGCGCGCACGGCGTCGATGTCCGTCCCCAGCGGGACCTGCACCGAGGCGACCGCACGGCTCCACTCCTGGGTGCGGTTGCCCGCGCGCAGGATCTCGCCGTTGCGGACGTACCAGAGGGTGCCGTCGAACGCCCGCACCTGCGTGAGCCGCAGGCCCATCGCCTCGACGGTGCCGATCACGCCGCCCCCGAGGTCGACGTTGTCGCCGACGCCGAACTGGTCCTCGATGAGCAGGAGGATGCCGGACAAGAAGTCCTTGACCAGGCTCTGCGCGCCGAAGCCGAGGGCGACGCCCACCACGCCGGCCGAGGCCAGCACCGGGGCGACCGGCCAGCCGAGGGTCTGCATGATCGAGATCACCATGATCGTGCCGATCACGATGTTGACCGACGAGTTCAGCACCGAGCCAACGGTCCGCGCACGCTGGGCGCGCCGCTCGGCCATTCGCGGGTTGGCCGCACCCAGGGCGTCCGCCAGGGCCTGCGGTGACATGAGCATGTTCTTCCGCCGGCGCTTCTTCCCGCCCGCGGCGGGCACGGTGCCGGGTGTTGCGCCGGGCGCCGCTGCGCTGGGGATGGCGCCGGTAGTGGTGCCCACGGGGTCGGGGTCACGCTCGACCACCGTCCTCGGCTTCTGCTGACCCGTGGCGATCCGTTCGGTGAGGGCGGTGATGACGCGGCGCACGACGGCGATGGCGACCAGCCCGATCACGACGATCAGGATGACCGTCAGGGGCTTGGCACCGAACCAGGCCCAGAAATCCTCGGCACTGTCGAACACGGAGGCAGCAAGAGACTCGAACACGGCTGCCAACCTACTCGGGTCCGGGGGCCGGACCGAACATCCTCAGCCGGGTCCGGCGGACTCCTGCGCGACCTTCACAGGCCGTTCGCGTCGCGGGTGCAGGCCGCCGCGCGAACGTGAAAAAAGTCACGGGCCGGGGGGCAGGTCACGGGCCCGGGATACGCCCGGGCCCGTGCAAGTCACCCTCTCGCGGTCGCCCTGCTCGTGGTCAGACTCTGAGCGTGTCGAGCTCCGCCGCGAGGTTGTCGGCCTCGGGGCCGACGATCACCTGGACCACCCTGCCGGACCGGACCACGCCGAACGCGCCCGACGACTTCAGTCCGGGCTCGTCCACGAGGGACGGATCGCTCACCTCGACTCGGAGCCGGGTGATGCACGGTTCCAGCTCGACGACGTTCGAGGTTCCCCCGAGTGCCGCAAGGATCTGGTCAGCCTTCGTCATGTCTCAACTCCCACCGTGCGTCGCTGCAGGTTTGGTAACACCCTATCTGTGCTGGCAAGCCTTTCGCCCGGGCAATTGTCGACTCGCTCACATGCGACTCAGTTTCACGAGACCGTCATAGTCCGTGTCACAGGCGGGTGGCAGGATGACGGACGTGACACAGGATTCCTTTTTCGACGCCGTCGGCGGCCACGACACGTTCGTGCGCCTCGTCGACGCGTTCTACGACGGCGTCGCGGACGACCCGGTGCTGCGCCCCATGTACCCCGAGGAGGACCTGGGGCCGGCGAAGGAGCGCCTGACGATGTTCCTCGAGCAGTACTGGGGCGGCCCAGGCACCTACTCCGCGCAGCGCGGGCACCCGCGGCTACGGATGCGGCACGCGCCGTTCAAGGTGAACCCCGACGCACGCGACCGCTGGCTCGCGCACATGCGGACCGCCGTCGACTCGCTCGACCTCGCGCCGATCCACGAGTCGCAGCTGTGGGACTACTTGGAGCGCGCCGCCTTCAGCATGATCAACACGTTCGAAGACTGACCGGAAGAACTGAAGGAGACGCCCGCCGTGGACGCCACCACCCCTGAGACGATCGTCGGCGACGCCCGGTCGGACCGTGAACCCGACGCGCTCGACCGCCTGCTGCGGGTGCTCGACCTGCGGCACCTCGAGGGCTGGGGCCCGCGCGGCGAGGAGGACGTGCTGCGCGGGAACAGCATGCCCGCCCTGGCCAACCGCGCCTACGGCGGCCAGGTGCTCGCGCAGGCCATCCTGGCCGCGGACCGCACGGTGCCCGAGGGCCGCCAGATCCACTCCCTGCACGGCTACTTCCTGCGCGAGGGACGGGTCGAGGAGCCCATCGACTTCGCGGTGGAACGGCTGCGCGACGGGCGCTCGTTCAGCGCGCGCCGCACCCACGCGATCCAGTTCGGCAAGCCGATCCTGTCGATGATCGCCTCCTTCCAGGAGGACCAGCCCGGCTACGAGCACACGATGCCGATGCCCGACGACGTCCCCGCGCCCGACGAGGTGGGCTCCGCCTTCGACGAGCTCGGCGCCCTGCCGGAGGGCGCCGACGTCCGCGCCCAGTTCTGGGCGGACTCGCCGTTCGAGCTGCGGCACGTGGGCGGGTCGCTGTACCTGCACCCGGACACGGCCGTGACGCGCGGCGGCACGCCACCCGCCACCCAGCTGGTCTGGATGCGCACGCGGCGGCCGCTGGGCATCAAGCAGCAGTCGATGCACCGCGCCTTGCTGGCCTACGCGTGCGACCAGCTGATGCTGGAGCCGGCCATGCGCGCCGCGGGGAAGTCGTGGCAGGACGTCGGCGCGTCCGTGCCCATGGCCAGCCTCGACCACGGCATGTGGTGGCACCGCGACGTCCAGGTGGACGAGTGGATGCTGTTCGTGCAGTCCTCGCCGACGGCCCAGGGCGGCCGCGCCCTGGGGACCGCGAAGGTCTACACGCAGGACGGCGTCCTCGTGGCCTCGGCGGGCCAGGAGGGCATGATCCGCCTGCCCGCTTAGGCCCGCCCGGACCAGTTCAGGCCCCGAGCTCGGCCAGGCGGTCGCGGGCCGCCCGCACTGCCTGGCGGGTGGTCGCGATCTCGTCCGAGGACGCGTTGACCTCCACCCGCTGCTCCAGCGCGCGCACGAACAGGGCCAACGCCTCGCCGAGGAACGGCCGCGCCTGACCGACGTGCACCTCGAGCGCCTGGTCGTACCGGCACTTGCCCCAGTGCTGCAGGGCGAAGAACTCGAGCCGGCGCGCGTGCTCGATGCTCGCTGCGTGCTCCTCGTGGTAGTGCGCCGCCTCCAGAGCCAGCCCGAACAGCAGGTCTGCCTCCGAGAACCGGTGCCGCCACTGCAGCACGTGGCCGAGCCGCAGCAGGGGCGCGACGGCCCCGAGGGGCACCTCGGCGGCGTGCGAGTGAGCGGCCGCCGCGTCGTCCCCCGGCCCGCCGTTCAGGCCGACGGCGAGCCAGCCGAGCCGCTCGGCCTCGGCCAGCTCGGACTCGGGGTCGTCGGCCTCCGGCGCGAGCGCGCGCATGAGTGGTACCCGAACGGCGAGCGTCCCCGGCGCGTCGCTGTCGGGGCTGTCCGCCAGCTCGGCGAGGTACGCCTGAGCGGCCGGGACGTTGTCGAACACCTCGTGCAGGGTGACCGGGTCGAAATAGTGCGCGGGCAGATCCACCGTTCCTCCGTGTCCGGGACCAAGGCGGATGAACTTACCAATTCGGACACACTAAGAACCACTCAGCACGGGCTCGGCCGCGGCCGGTGATTTCTCCTGCCGCAAAACGCCGACGGCCTGTCGGCCGGGGGAAGATGGGCGCATGACACGCCTCCACGTCCCCGTCACGCTGCGCTGGTCCGACCTGGACGCCTACGCCCACGTCAACAACGTGGCGATGTTCCGCCTGCTGGAGGACGCCCGGATCACCGCCTTCTGGTTGCACCCCGAGGCACCGGAGGGCGAGGCGTGGCCGACGGCGGTGGTCCCCACCGGCCCCGACGCCGACTCGCACACCCTCGTGGCCGGCCAGCGCATCGAGTACCTGCGGCCGCTGCTGTTCACCCGGACCCCGGTGCGCGTGGAGATGTGGCTCGGCCGGATCGGCGGCGCGAGCGCAGAGGTCTGCTACGAGGTGCACGACGGCGCCGCCGGCATGGCGAAGACCGGTCCGACGGCGGGCGGCAAGCCCTACGCCCGCGCGACCACCACGCTCGTGTTCGTCGATGCCGCCACCGACCGGCCGCGTCGGCTCACCGAGGCGGAGCGGCTGGCGTGGAAGGGGTTCGAGGAGGAGCCGATCACGTTCCGCCACCGCGGCTGAGCTTCCGTGTCAGCCGTACGGGTCACCCGAGTGCCCCGTACGTCTGACACCGGTGCGGGTCAGCTCGCGGCGACCGTCGCCGCCGTCCGGCAGCTCGCGAGCTGGGACATCTCCTCGCCCACGGGCTGCCGCACCAGCCGGTCCGCGACCTTGCCCACCGACTGCCGGAGCCGACGCCGGGCGGCCATCGCCCGTCGTCGGGCGCCGAGGGCGCCGAACACGCGGCAGACCAGGGCGAGCAGGAGGCCGAGCGCGAGCCCGCCCAGCACCATGAGGGTGGGCCACGGGATCCGGAACGGGTCGACGCCGAGGCCCTCGCCGGAGCCGGGGTCGGGCGCCCCCGGGAACACGACGCCGTCGCCGCCCGACCAGGTCGGCAGGGTCAGCACAGGCGTCGGCAGCGGCGGGAGCTGCAGGTACGCGAAGCCGAACAGCACGGCCAGCCACAGCAGGCCCGCCACCACCACGACCACGAGGAACCACTGGACGACGTTGACCAGCGACCACCACATCGGGCGGCGGGACGCCTCGACGCGGGCGGCGGCCACTGCCTGGTCGAGGGCGTCGGGCAGCTGGTCGATGCCCGCCTGCCCGCGCGAGCGCGCGGCCAGGACCCAGGGGTCCGCGACCCCGCGCGTCACCTCCTCGACGTAGCGCCGCACGGCCGACGCCGCGGTGGACCGCACCGCCGGCCGCGTCGTCGGCAGCGACGTGCGCACCAGGTCCTCCCGGCCCGACGGCGCACGGTGCTCCCGGTCCGACGACCGCAGACCGAGCCGCCGCAGCGGGTCCTTGCGCAGGCGTCCGACCCAGCGGGTCAGCGGCCAGCCGGTCGCCGCCTGGGCGTCACGCCGGGCGGACGCGCGTACGGCGCCGACCACCGTCGGCACGCCCGCGGCATTCTCCAGGGCCGCCACCAGCTCGCCCCGGGCCTGGTTCCCCGTGCGCGACGGCGGCGGCGTCCCGCACTGGTCGACGATCTTCTGCGCCACCACCCGCTCGTCCGCGGCGAGCCGGGCCGTCGCCGCCTCCCGCTTGATCGCGGCGATCCGGAGCAGGTCGCGGAGCTGGTCCATGCCCTGCCCGGTCTTGGCGGACACGGCGAGCACCCGCGCCCCCTCCAGGCCGTCGTCGGCCACTATCCGCCTGAGGTCCGCGACCATCGCGGACGTCTCGTCGGGCGTGAGGCGGTCGGCCTGGTTGAGCGCCACGACCACCACCTCCGCGCGGCCCGCGAGCGGCCGCAGGAAGCCCTCGTGCAGGGCGGCGTCGGCGTACTTCTGCGGGTCGACCACCCAGACCAGGAGGTCGGCGCGCTGCACCAGGCGCTCGGCGCGCATGCGGTGCTCGGTCACTATCGAGTCGTGGTCGGGCAGGTCCAGCAGCACCAGTCCGGTGGCGTCCCCCGCGGGCGTCCGACGGCGGAAGGGCCCGGCCTCGACGGGCTCGACCGCCGCACCCACCTGGTGCCGGCGGCCGACCTCCAGCCAGTCCAGGAGCGGGTCCGCGCCCTCGCCCCAGACCGCGGCCATCGCGTGCGACGTCGTCGGACGCCGCACGCCGGGCTGCGCGATCGCGAGACCCGCCACCGCGTTCAGCACCGACGACTTGCCCGAGCCGGTGGCGCCCGCCAGCGCCACGACGGTGTGCTCCGCCGACAGGCCGCCGCGCTCGCGCGCCCTGGTCACGACGGCGCGGGCCTCGCCCAGCAGCGCGGGCTCGATGCGGCCCTCCGCGGCCTGGATCGCGGTGTCGAGGGCCGTGGTGCGGTCGGCCAGGTCGAGCCGGCTCACCGGTCGCCCTCCCCGAACAGCCGCCTCCAGAAGCCCTTCTTGCCCGAGCCCTCGGCCAGGTCGGTGCGCCCGTCCGCCAGGTTCTCGCCGGTCGCCCCGGCCCGGACGCCGCGCAGCCCGCGGCTCTCCGTGAGGTCCTCCGTGGGCGCCCCGGCACCGGGCCCGGCGTCCGCGGCGCGCACCCGGGAGCCCCGTTCGGCCGAGGCGGCGGAGGCGACTGCCGCGGCCGCGACGCGCAGGCCGGCCCCGCCCGCCTCCGCGGAGCCGAGCGCGTCGAGCTGCGCCGTGTACCGGGCGGCCTGCCCGTCCATCACTGCCTGGATGCGGGCCCGCAGCCGGTCGCGGGCCTGCACGGCCAGGCGCCGCACGGCGTCCTCGCCGAACACGGCCTCCAGCAGGCGCTGTGCCAGCACCGCCGAACCGCCCGCTATGCCGACCTCGATACCGGTCAGGCCGCCCGTCGAGGCAAACACGAAGATCATCAGCGCCACACCCAGGCCGTTCACGCCGAACGACAGCGCCCGCGCGGTGCCGCGCTTCGCCGAGCCCTGCTCGCGCACCAGCTCCAGGACGTCGCCCTGCCAGCCGCGGATCTGCCCGCCCACCTCGGCACGCAGCGCCGCCGGCGTCCGCGACAGCTCCAGGCCCTCCAGTAGCGCCGCGCCCGCGGCGTCGCCCCGCCACCCCTGGTAGGAGCGCTCGGCGGCGTCCTCGGCGGCGTCCAGCACCACCGACTCCAGGCCGTGGGCGATGGCCTGCTCGACCTGGGGCGCCTCCTTGGGCCTGCCGCGGAAGAACGCGGCCACCGCGTCGCGGAACCGGCCGATGCCCTCCTCGATCGCGCGGAAGAACTCGCCGGTGCCCACGAAGTCCTGCCAGCGGGCGAGCACCTCGCCGCGCAGCAGCGCGCCGTCCGACGTCGCCGCCGCCACGTGCGCCACCGCGTCCGCATAGGCGCGGTCCACGACGTGGCGCAGCCGGACGTCGGCGGCCTGCTGCTCGTCGGCGGCGTCGGCCAGCTCCGCCGCCCGCACCACGAGGGAGTCCACGACGCCGTCGCGGGTCGCGGCGATGACCCGCCGGCGCGCGTCCGCGTCGCCGCCCAGCCCGGTGAGCCACCGCGACACCTCCGAGACGCCGTCCTCGGGCAGCATCGTGTCGGTCAGGTCCGCCTCTGGGATGACGAACAGCGGGCTGTCGGCCAGGCCGTGCTCCACCATCATGTCCCGCAGGTCGTC
Source organism: uncultured Actinomycetota bacterium (assembly GCA_963850545.1). GTDB lineage: Bacteria > Actinomycetota > Actinomycetes > Actinomycetales > Cellulomonadaceae > Promicromonospora. The sequence continues at coordinate 2,467,559 of CAWKLP010000001.1, forward strand.
GGCGGTGGCCTCCGCGCCCGGGTCCACGCGGTCCAGGACCATCGCGACCTGCGCCTTGCGAGCAGCGGCCTGCAGCAGCAGGTCCCACGGCACGGCGTCGGCGTAGCGCGCCGCCGTCGTGACGAACAGCCACAGGTCCGCCGCTCCGAGCAGCTGCGCGGCGAGCTCGCGGTTGGCGGTGTCGACCGAGTCGATATCGGGCGCGTCCAGCAGGGCCAGGCCTTTCGGCAGCGAGTCGCTCGGCACGAGGCGCAGGGTGCGCGACGGTTCGGACGGCGAGCCGCCGCCCTGCGCCGGGCCGTGCCCGGCGCTCCCGGGCGCCGCGCCGCCCGACGCCGTCCTGCCCGACGCCGTGCTGCCCGACGCCGTCACGCGCGCCAGGCCCGGCAGCACCCGGTCCGTGGAGAACCAGCGCCCGTCCAGCGGGTGGTGCACCAGCACCGGCGCCTTCGTGGTGGGCCGCAGCACGCCCGGCTGCGTTACCCGCTCCCCCAGCACCGAGTTCACGAGGGTCGACTTGCCCGCGCCCGTCGACCCGCCGACCACGACGAGCAGCGGCGCCTTCTGCGCGCGCAGCCGCGGCAGCAGGTAGTCGTCGAGCTGGTCCGTCGCCCGGCGCAGGTCCGTGCGCGCAGTCTCGACGCCCGCCGTCTCCAGCGGAAGCCGCAGCGCGCCGAGCCGGGCCCGGAGACCTTCCAGCGCGCCCATCAGGCCGGACTCGTCGCTGGTCCCGGCGGCGGACCCGGCGGCGGACCCGACGGACGGCTCGTCGCCGGGCCCCGGGGACGTCCCGGCACCGGGCTCCGCAGCAGGCTCCGGGGACGTCCCCGCACCCGGCTCAGCGGCAGGCCCGGCGGACGGCTCGGGGCCTGGCGCCAGGTCCGGGACGCCGGGTGCAGCGGAGTCGTCGGGCTTGTCGGTCATGGCGCACAGTCTGCCGCAGAAGCGCAGGTCAGGCGCGCCCGTGGGGTGACAGTGAGGTGAAAAGGTCAGCTGCCGAGACGCGTGCGCAACCAGTCGAGGGCCGCGTGCGCCACCTCGCGCTGCACGGCGCGGCCGTGCGGCGCGCCGCGCTCCGGCGGCCGCATCGACTCGAGCACCAGCGCCCCCGCGACGACCGTCACTGCGCAGGTGAGCGCTTCGGGGTCGACGTCGGGAAGCGGGTGCCGGTCCAGGACCACCTCGGGCGGCGGTGCGCCGTCGACCCGCAGGTACGGCAGCAGCATGACGACGTCGAGGAACGACGCGCCGTGGGACGGCATGAACCAGTCGACCGCATGGGCGCTGGTCGCGTCCCAGCCGTGGTCGGTGATCAGGATCGACTCCCGGCGGAGCGCGCCGTGCACCAGGTTCTTGCCGGACATCGCCTCGCCGGCGTAGCTCGCGATATCGGCGAGGTGGTCGATCTTGTCGGACAGCCACGGCGTGAAGGCGGACAGGCCGGCGGGGCGCATCGCGGCGATCGTGGGCCAGGCGCCGACGTCCAGCACGTCGAGCGCGTCGGGCAGGCCCGCGGGCGCCTCGCTCGTGCCGATCTGGATGGCGAGCTCGACGGCCGCGGCGAGGTCCCCGTCGTCCCAGGGATCGTGCGGCGGGCGGATGGGCTCGTTGCGGTAGCCGAGCACCACCCAGCGGCCGGCCCCCGGGAGCACCTCGTCGACGAACCACTCGCGCGCGAGGCTCGGGACCTCGTCGGGCAGGATGGCCACGGAGGCCGCCTCGGCCGCCATCCGGTCCTGCATCAGCGGGGCCTCCGGCCCCACCGCGCGAACGATCGACCGACCCGACGCCGTTTGTAGCACCTCCAACGGGCCGGACAGCTCGGTCCCGCCAATCGGGGCGGAGCCGATCACCCGTCCTCCCATGATCTCGCTGACCCGGGAACGGACAGTTGGGGGTAGATCAGACCATGCCGGCCGCCGCACAGCGCTCATGGCCGGAGTGTGCCCAACTGGGCTTTCACCCGCAAACCACAATCCGTATGCCGCGACTTCCTCCGGTCAGAAACCGAGCCGGGTCTGCAGCCACGACACGGCTACCCGGGCCAGCCGGTGCTGGTAGGAACGCAGCTCCGGCATGTCGGTCGGCGGCTTGTCCATCGACGACTTCAGGTAGTGGCCGGCGAGCACCGCGATCCAGCAGGTCACGGCGTCGTGCTCCGTGCCGGGCGGCAGGCCGTACCTGCGTAGCGTGGCCTCCGGCGGCGGCCCGTCGTTCGTCCGGACGTGGAGCAGCATCGAGACCAGGTCGAGGTACGGCGCCCCGACGCTGCCCCGGATCCAGTCACCCACCAACGCCTCCTCGCCGGGCATCGCGGGCAGCCGGACGTTCTGCACCCGCAGCGCGCCGTGCTGCAGGCTCTTGCCGGCTATCGCGTCCGGGGCGTGCGAGGCGATCTCCGCGAGACCCTCCAGCCGGTCGGCGAGCCACGGCGTGTGGTTCGCGAGCCCTGCGGGCCGCTTGTCCGCAAGGAACTCCCACGAGTCCGTCGGGAACACCTTCTCCTCCGGCAGGAACATCGGGTCGTCGGGTGCCTCGATCTCGCCGATTCCTCGCACGACCTCGACCACTGCCGCGACGTCCTCCTCCGGCCAGGACAGGTCGATCGGCCGCACGTTGCTCGTCATCGCGTAGCCGACCGCCACCCAGGTGCCGAGGTTCGGCAGGACCTCGTCGATCGACCAGAGGAGCTCCGGGTGGGGAGCGGCGTCGGGCAGCAGCGGCGAGAGCGCGATCTCCTGCCGCAGGAAGTTCAGCGGACCGGGCTGCTCCGTTCCGAGCGCCTTGACGAAGGCATGCCCCTTGGACGTCTGCACGTCGAACTGGGCGCCGGGCAACAATCCGGAGTCGCCCGGATGCCTGGCGGCGATCACGCGGGCGCCGAACAGGTCGGTCATGCGGTCTCGCAGCTGGGGCGGAAGGTCACGCCACCCGGGTCGTAGGGCAGGGCTCACTGCGGCATCTTGTCGAACATGTCCTGTTGCAGCAAGGAATGAATGTCGAATTCGCCCAATCCGCGATACGGCCGGGACGCACCATCGCCCCGCCGAACCGCAACCTGCGGGTCGATCCGACCGACCACGAGCAGGTTGCGGTTCGGCCCCCAGGACCGACCGCGTCGTCAGTCGCAGTATCCGTCTCGCGACTTCCTCGGGCTCGGCGGGGAGGGGCCTCGTTCCTCGGCCCCTCCCCGCCGACCGCGTCGTCAGTCGCGGGTCAGCTTGCGGTACGTGACCCGGTGCGGGCGGGCCGCGTCGGCGCCGAGGCGCTCGACCTTGTTGGCCTCGTACGACTCGAAGTTGCCCTCGAACCAGTACCAGTTCGCCGGGTTCTCCTCGGTGCCCTCGTAGGCCAGGATGTGGGTGACCACACGGTCGAGGAACCACCGGTCGTGCGAGACCACGACGGCGCAGCCGGGGAACTCCAGGAGGGCGTTCTCCAGGGAGCCGAGGGTCTCGACGTCGAGGTCGTTGGTGGGCTCGTCGAGGAGCAGCAGGTTGCCGCCCTGCTTGAGGGTCAGCGCCAGGTTGAGGCGGTTGCGCTCACCACCGGACAGCACACCCGCGGGCTTCTGCTGGTCCGGGCCCTTGAACCCGAACGACGCCACGTACGCGCGGGACGGGATCTCGACGTTGCCGACCTTGATGAAGTCGAGCCCGTCGGACACGACCTCCCACAGTGTCTTCTTCGGGTCGATGCCGCCACGCGACTGGTCGACGTACGAGATCGACACGGTCTCGCCGACCTTGAGGTTGCCGTCGTCGAGCGGCTCCAGCCCCACGATCGTCTTGAACAGCGTGGTCTTGCCGACGCCGTTCGGGCCGATGACGCCGACGATGCCGTTACGCGGCAGCGTGAACGACAGGCCGTCGATGAGCACCCGGTCGTCGAAGCCCTTCTTCAGGTTCTCGGCGTCCAGCACCAGCGAGCCCAGGCGCGGGCCGGCGGGGATCTGGATCTCCTCGAAGTCGAGCTTCCGCGTCCGGTCCGCCTCCGCAGCCATCTCCTCGTACCGGGCCAGGCGGGCCTTCGACTTGGTCTGGCGGCCCTTGGCGTTGGACCGCACCCACTCCAGCTCCTCCTTGAGGCGCTTGGAGAGCTTCGCGTCCTTCTTGCCCTGGACCTCCAGGCGCGCCTGCTTCTTCTCGAGGTACGTCGAGTAGTTGCCCTCGTACGGGTAGAGACGGCCGCGGTCGATCTCGCAGATCCACTCCGCGACGTGGTCGAGGAAGTACCGGTCGTGAGTCACGGCGAGGACGGCGCCCGCGTAGCCCGCGAGGTGCTGCTCGAGCCACAGGACGGACTCGGCGTCGAGGTGGTTGGTGGGCTCGTCCAGGAGCAGCAGGTCGGGCTTCTCCAGGAGCAGCTTGCACAGCGCGACGCGCCGGCGCTCACCACCGGAGAGCACCGAGACGTCGGCGTCCGGCGGCGGGCAGCGCAGCGCGTCCATCGCCTGCTCGAGCTGCGAGTCGAGGTCCCACGCGTCGGCAGCGTCGATGTCCTCCTGCAGCGTGCCCATCTCGGCCAGCAGCGCGTCGAAATCGGCGTCGGGCTCCGCCATCAGGGCCGAGATCTCGTCGAACCGCGCCTTCTTGGCGAGGATCGGGCCGACCGCCTCCTGGACGTTGCCCAGGACCGTCTTCTCCTCGTTCAGCGGCGGCTCCTGCAGCAGGATGCCGACGGTGTAACCCGGCGACAGGCGTGCCTCGCCGTTCGACGGCGTGTCCAGCCCCGCCATGATCTTGAGGATCGTGGACTTACCGGCACCGTTCGGTCCGACGACGCCGATCTTCGCGCCGGGCAGGAAGTTCAGCGACACGTCATCGAGGATGACCTTGTCGCCGTGCGCCTTGCGCGCTTTGTACATGGAGTAGATGTATTCAGCCACTGCCTGTGTTCCACCGTTCACAGAAGGTACGTCGGATAGGTGCGCTCACGCGGAGCGGGTGCCGGGAAGCGTCCGCGTAGGTAGGTCCCCCCGGCACCCGCGGACCGCGGAGCACGACTGGCCCCAGCCTACGCGGTCACCAGCTCGCGCTGCCCGACGCCGGTGTGGTCGCCCTGGTTGTCCTCGTCACCCTGGTCACCGGCACCGCTCCCGACGGGCTCCAGGACATCGAGCCCGAACGGGTCGACGTCGCCCGCCGATACCGCGACCAGCTCGCCGCTGCCGCCCGGGGCGCCGTCCGGGACCGTGTCGTGGCGCACCACTCGTGAGAACGCCACCCTCCCCCGGGTCGCGTCGACGCCGATCGCCGACGCGTTGACCACCAGGCCCATCCGCGGCTCGCCCTCGGGGCCGGTCCACTCGTCGACCTCGAGCCGGCCCGAGACGACCACCGGGTCCCCCTTGTGCACCGAGTCGACCACGTTCAACGCGGCCGCCCGCCACGCCTTGACCGTGAACCACAGCGTCGGGCCGTCGGTCCAGTCGCCGTTCTCGTTCCTGCGGCGCCGGGTGCTGGCCACGCGGAACGTGGTCCACTCGGTCCCCTTGGAGATGTGCAGTGCCGGAGTGTTGCCGGCGTTGCCGGTCACCGTCACCATGACGTCGTTCATGCGGTCCTCCTGGGTTGTCACGGACCGGCCCCAGCGGCCGGCCCGTACCCAGCATCAGGCGCGAGCGATGCGCAGATCGGACAGCTGGACGGTGCCTGGGGACGAAACCCGGATCTGGCTGCCTGTGGTCGCGTTCTCTTCCAGGCGGAGCGGTACCGAGGGTCCCTCGTCGCGCGCACTCTGTGCGAGCTCGCGCACCGCACGGTGCTCGTCGAGCAGCCGCTGGGTGGGCACACCGAGGGTCTGCTGCAGCACCCGCTCGAGCGCAGCCCGGCCCGAGGCGATGACACCCTGCGCCCGCCGGGCGGCCAGCGCGCGACGCATCTGCATCGCGACGAGGAACACCGCGAGCGCCGCGACGGCCGCCGCAACGGCGAGCACCCCGAGCACCGTGGTCCACGTCTCCCCCGCGGGCAGGATCCCCATCGAGGCCAGCACCGTCGCGATCCCGAGCAGCACGGCGACCAGCACGGCCCCGAGCGCGAGCCGGCGGGTCAGCCGCTGCGCCGTCGGGCCCCGCGTGTCGAGCGTGACGCCCTGCAGCGCCGTCGCCACCGCGCTCGCGACCTCCTGGGCGCTCGCGACGCCCGTGGCGAGCGAACGCTGCCAGCCCGGCTTGAGCGACTCCCCCGAGCCGGTGAGCCAGCGCGACCGGGACAGCGCTATCGAGTCCGGGTCCGGGGAGCGGAACTCAGGAGAGCCGTACCCGTTGCGCACCGCGGCGCCCACCTGGGCGGCGACGGACTCCAGCCCGGCCGCCCGCGCCAAGGCGTCCACCTCGCGTTCGAGGACGGTGTCGATGTGCCACGGCACCTCGGCCGGGGTCTGGCCGAGCAGCAGGGTCGCGGCGGCGTCGAGCTCGCCCGCGGCGCGGCCGGCGGAGACCGACCGGCGTGCCACGGTCTGCTCCAGGAGCCCGCGCAGGTCCTCGATGCCGATGTCCGTCTTGCTCGACGCCGCGACCACCGGGACGTCCTCCAGGCCGTCGTCGCGCAGCAGCCGCTTCACGTCGTTGACCAGGTTGTCGCGCTGCCCCACGGGCACCGTGTCGATCTGGTTGAGCACCACGACGGTGGACGCCTGCATGCCCCTCGAGTCGCGCAGGTAGCCGGTGTGCAGGGCGTCGTCGGCGTACTTCTGCGGGTCCACCACCCACACGAGGAGGTCGACCAGCGGCAGCACCTTGTCCACCACCTCGCGGTGACCGGGCGCCACGGAGTCGTGGTCGGGCAGGTCCAGCAGCACCAGGCCGGCCAGGGCCTCCTCGTCGGCGGCGTCGAGCTCGCCCGCCCGCGTGATACGGCGCTCGCGCTCGACACCGAGCCAGTCCAGCAGCGTCCCGGCGTCGTCGCTCCACGAGCAGGCGGTGACCTTGGCGGTGGTGGGGCGCTTCACGCCGACGTCGGCGAACGTGAGGCGGGAGATCTTGTTGAACGTGCTCGACTTGCCCGACCCGGTGCCACCCGCGAGCGCCACCACAGTGTGGTCCACGCCGAGCGCGAGCCGTTCGCGCACGCCCGCCACGGAGCTGGCAACCTTGCCGAAGACGGCGTCGTCGAGGCGGGATCCGGCGATCTGCAGCGCGCGGCCGAGGTCCTCGGTGCGAGCGCCCAAAGTCGCGTCGTGGCTCGTCATGTCAGCCTCCTGAGCTCGGCCAGCCGAACGCGGAGCGGAGCTGCCGCGTCGTCGGCAAGGGCGGGGACGTCAAGGGCACTCTGGACAGAACGGGCCTCTTCCGCAACCGCTAGCGCAACCTTCTCGGCAAGTCGGCCCTGAAGTTGCTCGATCGCGTCCCCCGCGGCATCGCCGAGAACCCGGTCGACGAGCCCGGCGGAGTCCTCGTTTCCGAGCGCGGTGGCGAGCAGCAGCGCGGCCAGGCCGAGGTCGCCGAACGCCTTCCGGGCGCCCGCGGCCCGGGCCGCGGCTTCGGAGTCGGCGATCCCGGATTCCGGGCCTCCCATGCGCCCGACGACGTCGTCGGCCAGCCGGGACCAGTCGGCGGCGGCCGACTGCCCCCAGACGAGGCGCTCCTTCGCGCGGCTCGCGCCGGACGGCAGGATCGTGTCCCCGGCGGGAGGCGCTCCCGGCCCGGCGAGGGTCGCCCGCAGGCTCTCCTCGGTGCGCACGCCGGCCGCCACGAACGCGCGGGTCGCGGTGGCCTCGACCTCTTCGCGCAGCCGCATCAGCGCCGCCTCGCGGGCCTTGCCCGCGCGCTTCGTGGTGCGTGCGATGCCGTCCCGCACCGTGACGCGGGAGATGTGGTTGGTGCTGGCGAGCTCCGCGAACCGCGCGGCGACCGTGCCCTCGCCGGACGCACCCGACAGGACGGCGGTCCGTGCGGCGAGCTGCGCGTCCGGGACCACTGACTGGACTGCGTTCCGCAGGTCGAAGGCGGCGGTCCCCTGCTGCTCCACCGCACCGACGAGCCCCATCACCCACTCGGGGAGCGCGCCGAGCGCGCCCTTGAGCGTGCGCAGGATGACGGTCCGCGAGCGCTCGGGGCCGGCCATGAGGTTGAGCCAGCGCTGGATGGGCGCCACCAGCTTCGGGTCGAGCAGTCCTTCGTGCGGCCCGACGTCGGGCACGATGAACAGCGGGACGTCCTTCATGCCGCGTTCTCGCATCCGCGAGTTGAGGTCCGTGCGGATCGTCGTCAGGTTCTCCTTCGGCACCCGGTTGAGCACCATCGCGACGCTCGCGCCGCGCTCCCTCGCGCGGTCCAGGGCCTGCCAGGGCAGGGCGTCGCCGTAGCGGGCCGCCGTGGTGACGAACAGCCAGAGGTCTGCCGCTTCGAGCAGCTGGTGGGCCGTGGAGCGGTTCTCGGAGAGGAACGAGTCGAGGTCGGGCGCGTCCATCAGCGCGGTGCCGCGGGGCACACCCTCGTGCTTGACCAGGCGGGCCAGCTCGGTGACGGGACCGGGCGTGAGGGTGTCCACGTCCCGCGGGTGCACGCCGACGACGGGCTCGCGAGTGGTGGGCCGCAGCACTCCCGCCTCGGACACCTCCTCGGCCAGGAGGCTGTTGAACAGCGTGGACTTACCGGCGCCCGTGGATCCCGCGAGCACGACGACGGCAGGGCTCGACAGCTCGGCGAGGCGCGGCAGGAGATGCTCGTCGAGCTGCGTCAGGAGACGCATCCGGGAGGCTTCGGCGTCTTCCGTGCCATCGATGGGAAGGGGCAAGGTCGCGGCGGCGACGTCGCGGCGCAGATCTCGCACTACGTCGTGCACTGTGAAGCCGAGCTGCTCCGCAACGTTCGGGTCCACACCACCCCGACGGCCGAGCACTGCGGAGCGTGTTCCTGGAGTCACGGCTTCATCCTGATAGGTCAAGATCGTTCTGCCAACCCGTACACGTCGGTTGGTATGCAGAAACACGGGGTTTGTTGCAATACCCAACGCGCGGCCGGTGCGCGAGAACGTCCGCTTCGAGCAAGCCGTTGCGCATGCTTACGTGCCTCGCAGCATGCGCAACAGCATGATCGAAACGGACCAGGCCCGGCCGGTCTCCGGGATGGATACCATAGGCCCGCGCCCCGATAGCTCAATGGATAGAGCAACGGCCTTCTAATCCGTAGGTTGCAGGTTCGAGTCCTGCTCGGGGCACCAGATCAGGCCGCACCGGCGTCGGCTGCCGGAGACGCCCCGGGCAACCGGGCCGCCAGGTCGGCCAGCAGCGCATCGGCGTCGATCGGGTGGCCGCGGTAGGCGACGTGACCGTCCGGCCGGACGACGAAGGCGCTGGCCCGCTCGACGCCGTACTGGCCGTGGGCTGACCGGTCCGGGTCGCCGAGGACGGCCGCGTCGTCGGCATAGCGCTCCGCGCTGACCGCGCGCGCCTGCACCAGGTCCGGGTGCGCCCGCACGATCCGCTCGGCGATCCGGCTCAGCTCCGCGGCCGGTCGCGCGTGCTCGTCGAGCCCCGTGAACAGCAGCACCGTGTGCTGCATCGACCACGCCCCTGTCGTCGAAGATCTCCAGGGTCCGCGGCATGACCACCAGCGCCCGCGAGGTGGTGGCCGGCGTCGGCGCGCGATCGATGACCCGCACGGGCACGCCGTGCCGCGCCAGCTCGTTGGCCATGGTCAATCCCGTCGGGGCCCGCGCCGACCACCAGCACCGGATCTACTCGCTCCGCCATCTCGACCAGTCCCTTCGCGCTAAATTCACCACCTGATGAAAAGAGGCTATCTCTACCCGCGGCGCGCTTCAAGCCCTCCGGTGATGCGCGCCGCGGGTGCGCTCAGCGGCCGAGCCCGCGGTAGGCGCGCGCGGCGAGCGGGATGAACACGAGCGTGATCAGCGCAGGCCAGGAGACAGCCAGCAGCAGCGCGTTGTCAGCCAGCGGGCCTGAGGCGATACCGACGACTCCACCCGCCTCCGTCAGGCCGGTCGGGTTCTCGAACAGCTCGCGGACGGCGGTGGCGGTGGCCGAGATCGGGTTCCAGGCCGCGACCGCTCCGAGCCAGGCGGGCATGGTGGCGGGCGAGGCGATCGCGCTGGACAGGAACCCGATGGGCCAGACCAGCACCTGCACGGCGGTGGTAGCCCCCTCTCCGCGGAAGGTCAGCGCGAGGAAGATGCCGACCCAGATCAGGGAGAAGCGCAGGGCGAGCAGCAGGAGCACGGCCAGCAGGATCGGCCCGAGACCCGCGCCGCTGCGCCAGCCGATGACGAAGCCCGCCCCGAGCAGGAGCAGGAGCTCCACAACGGAGCTGGCCATGTCGGCCCCGGCCCGGCCGAGGGATACGGCGCCGCTGGCGATGGGCATCGAGCGGAACCGGTCGGTGACGCCCTGCTTGACGTCCGCTGCCATGGCCGTGGCCGTGGCCCCGACGCCGAACATCATCGTCAGTGCCAGCATGCCGGGCACGAGGTAGCTGGTGTAGTCCCCGCCGCCCGGCACGCTCATCCCGCCGCCGAAGAGAGGGCCGAAGATGAGGAGCAGCATCACGGAGAACATCAGGTTGAGGATCGGCGTCCAGGGCTGGCGCACCCAGTGCGTCAGGTCCCGTTCGGTGATGATCCATCCGGCGCGCAGCGTGCTCATCGTGCACTTCCCGTCTCGGTCAGGGTGAGGAAGACCTCGTCGAGCGAGGGCCTGCGCAGCACGAGGTCGTCGGGTTCGATCTGGGCGGCGTCGAGGGCGCGGACGATCTCGGCCAGGACGGTGACGCCCGCGCCGGACCGCACGGTCACCGCGTGCCCGTCCGCATCCGCGGCGACGATGCGGCCGGTCGCGGCGCCGACGGCCTCGGCGACCCGGTCGAGCGCGATATCGCGGGGCACGGTGACCGTCACCCGGTCGCCGCCGATCTGGCGCTTGAGACCGTCGGGTGTGCCCTCGGCGATCACGCGCCCGTGGTTCATCACCGAGATGTGCGAGGCAAGCTGGTCGGCCTCGTCCAGGTACTGGGTGGTCAGCAGCACCGTGGTGCCGCGTTCGGCGATCTCCCGCACGCTCTCCCAGACCTCGTTCCGCGCCCTCGGGTCCAGACCGGTGGTCGGCTCGTCCAGGAAGAGCACCGCGGGGGTCAGGATCAGGCTCGCGGCGATGTCCAGCCGACGCCGCATGCCGCCGGAGTAGGTCGAGACCGGGCGTTCGGCCGCGTCCACGAGGTGGAAGGCGGTGAGCAGCTCGTCTGCCCGACGCCGGGCGTCAGCCTTGCTCAGGCCGAACAGGCGACCGAACATCACGAGGTTCTGCCGGCCGCCGAGGATCTCGTCGACCGCGGCGCTCTGACCGACCAGGCCGATGCTCTGGCGGACGAGCTTGGGCTGGGTGCGGACGTCGTGCCCGCCGACCCACGCGGCGCCGTCGTCGATGGCGATCAGCGTCGCCAGCGCCTTCACCGCAGTGCTCTTGCCCGCGCCATTCGGGCCGAGCAGGCCGTGGATCGTGCCCGCCGCGACCTTGAGGTCGAAGCCGTCGAGGGCATTGAGATCGCCGTAGCGCTTTCGCAGCCCCTGGGCCGTCAGTGTGGGGGTGTCCAACATGAGACTCCTTACTCCGTACAGGTAACGGAATTACCTGGGTGGAACACCGTACAGCAGACGAAGTAGTGTCCGCACATGGAGAACCGCGCCGACTTTCCCGACACCGTCGACCGCACGCTCAAGCTGCTGTGGCGCGCGCATCTTGATGCGCCGGAGAACCGGCGGGGGCCGAAGCAACGCGTCAGTGTCGACGAGGTCGTGCGAGCCGGGATCGCGGTCGCCGATGCCGACGGGCTTGCGGTGTTCTCCGTGCGCAAGGTCGCGGAGCAGCTCGGTCTCGGCGCCATGTCGATCTACACCTACGTGCCCGGCAAGGCGGAGCTCATCGGCCTGATGATCGACCAGGTGGTCGGCGAGACGGACCTCGCCCCGCACACGGGATCGCTCAGGGAACGGCTGGTGGGCATCGCCCGCCAGATCTGGGACGAGGCACATCGCCACCCCTGGCTGCTCCAGGCCGAGACGGCCAGACCCTGGATCGGGCCGCACAGCATGGCTCGCTACGAGTGGCAGCTCGCCGCGATCGAAGGCGTGGGCTTCACCGACCTGGAGATGGATCAGGTGATCACGCTGCTCAGCGGCACCGCCGAGAGCTCGGCCCGCGCTTCGATCGGGTCGCAGGCCGCCCGCGCCGACTCCGGAATGACCGACGTGGAGTGGTGGGAGATCAACGCCCCGGTCCTCGACCGGCTCATCGGGGCCGACGACTATCCGATCGCCTCCCGCGTCGGCACGGCGGCCAGCGTGGAGTACAACGCCGTCAGCGACCCAGAGGGCGCCTTCGAGTTCGCGCTCGCCCGCATCCTCGATGGCCTGGAGCTCGTCCTGCAGCGGCGTCGTCCGTCATGATGGCGCCATGTTCACCAGCCCTGACATGGACCTTCGCGTGGCGGCCTACGCCGTCATCACCGACGACCAGGGACGCATGCTCCTCCCGCACTGGAACGAAGGCGGCAAGAGCGGATGGACGATGCCCGGCGGCGGGCTCGACCCCGGCGAGCACCCCGCCGACGCCGCCGTGCGTGAGGTGCTCGAGGAGACGGGCTACCACGCGGAGCTCGGCGAGCTGCTCGGGGTGGACAGCTTCGTCATCCCCGCGGCGGACCGGGTATCGCCGTCGGACCGGCCGGTCCAGGCACTGAGGATCGTGTACCGCGCGCGGATCACGGGCGGCGCGCTGCAGGTCGAGGAGAACGGGTCCACGGACGGCGTCGCCTGGCACACGCAGGAGGAGGTCGACGCCCTGGACCGGGTGTCGCTGGTGGACCTGTCGCGAAAGTGGGCGGGGCTCATCGGCTGACCCCTGCTGACCTCGGCAGGCCCCCGCGACCGAGCAGGGCCGCTCCCTCGGTGAGTGTCACCGGTGCGACGTAGCCTTCCCGCATGCCCTCCACGACGGCCGACCTCTCCCCCGGCACCGCGCGCCGGCTCCGCCTGCGCACGCAAGGCCTGGTGCGGCCCGGCGACGAGCCGGGCCCCGCGTCACCGGTGGAGGTGGTCCGCCGGATGGTCGCCCTGCAGGGCCAGGGCCTGCCGGCCGTGCTGCGGGCGATCGCGATCCGCTCCCGCCCGGGCACCACGGTGGACGACGTGCGCGCCGGATTCGACGCCGGCGAGCTCGTGCGCGGGTGGACCCAGCGCGGCACCCTCTTCGCGACCACGCCGGGCGACCTCGCCGCGCTCGTCTCCCTGACGGGTGAGCGCGTGATCCACATGAGCCGGCGGGTTCACGACGCCGAGGGTCTCGACGACGCGGTAGTGGCCCGTGCGGAGACGGTCACCCGGGAGGCGCTTGCGGCGTCCGGCACGGGCATATCGCGCGCCGCCATGATCGACCTGTGGCGGGGGGCCGGGGTACCCGTCGAGGGACAGCGTGGCTACCACCTGATCGTTGCCCTGGCGCTCCGGAGAGTGCTGCACTGGGGCCCGTTCGCGGGGGCACAGCAGCTCATGGTCGCGACGCCGGCGCCCGGGCAGGGCACCGTCCCGTCCGAGGAGCCCGACGCGGCCCTGCGGCGGATCGCGCGGTCCTACTTCGCAAGCCGGGGGCCCGCCACCGCCGATGACCTCGCCTGGTGGCTCGGCCTGCCCAAGGTGCCCGTGCGCGCCGCAGTGGCCGCGCTGCGGGAGGAGGAACCGGACAACATCGTCGACGTGACGGTCGACGGGAAGGTCATGCTCGTCGGACAGGGGGCAGGCGGGCACGGGCCGGACGACAGCCCGGTGCCCGACCGCGTTCCCGGGCTCGCGGAGCCCGGCGGCGTCGTGCTCGTGCCCGGGTTCGACGAGATCGTGCTCGGTTACCAGAACCGCGATCTGGTGGCGGACGCCGAGGCCATGCGGACCGTCGTCCCGTTCACCAACGGGATCTTCCGCCCGGCGGTCCTCCTGGACGGGCGGCTGATCGGGACGTGGCGCCGTGCGCCGAAGGGGGACGAGGAGCCGTTCGAGCTCGTCCCGGGGATCAAGGCGCGCGCCCGAAAGGCCGTCGACGCCGCGGTGGGCACCTGGCACCTGGGCTGACGCTCTGGCACCTCGCCGAGTGTTTCCCTAGGTGGTGCGAGGGTCGCGCAGCCCGGCCATCGTGTCGACGAGCGTCGAGTGGATGTACTCCAGCTCGGGCGTCGTGAACGACGCCCACGAATCCTCGCTGTCGGCTCCGCCTGGCACCTGCTGATGCCCGGCGCCGTCGGCGCCGTCGTCCCAGGCGCTGTCGGCCCCGCCGTCCCAGGCAGCGTCGGCGGGATTGTGCCGGCACACCCACCACACGTTTCCGAACGGATCGACGATGCGAGCGAGCACGTCGCCCCAGAAGTCGGTGGGTTCGGTCACGATCCGCGCGCCGTGCGCGGTCGCCCGGTCCAGCGTCGCGGCGACATCGGTGACGTACACCTGGGTGAAGGCTGGGGAGTAGAGCCAGTCCGGCTTCCGGTCCGCGATCATGAGCGTCGAGTCGCCAACTCGCAGCTCGGAGTGCAGGACCAGCCCGTCGGTGTCCGAGGTGCGGGCGTCCGCGACTTCGGTCGCCGCGAACGTCGCGACCAGGAATCCGATCAGGCCGGCGGCATCGTCGGTAATGATGAACGAGTTCACCGTGTTCGATCCGGCCGGGGCGGGCGGGGCTGCTGGAGGGGCGGCGGGAGTGGAGTCAGTCGTCATGATGTGTCCTTTCGTGAGGACTTCCACTCTCGCGCGCGATGCGGTCAGCTTCTGTCCGCTATTGGAAAAAACCCGTCACGTCAAGGTTGGTGGCCGAAGGCGCGGCCCGCCATCGGACTCCGTGAAGTAGGCGGCGCTCTCCGCGGCGGAATGGCTCGCCTCCGTCCGCTCGTCGCTGGAGAAGATCGCAGGCATGCAGGTCAAGGTCCAGCACGTGCTGGCCGACGGCGACCACGTAGTGCTGCACTCGCGGCGCCGGCTCCCCTCCGGGCCGGAGATCGCGGTGGTCGACATCATGCGGTTCGACGACGGGCTGATCGCCGAGGCGTGGGGGACCATCGAGCCGACGGCGGAGGCGGTCACCCACCTCACCCGGTGGGACGCCGAAGCCCGCTGACCAAGCGGGCCGCGAGCCGCGAGCCGCGAGCCGCGAATGACCATGCGGTTGCTGCCAAGATCGAGCCAGGTCTGGCAGCAACCGCATGGCCATTTCCGGTGTTCGCCGGCAAGAGCCGCGGTGCGGCCGGAAGCGCGTCAAGATGGAGCATGCTCCTCGCCGAGGTCGCCGCCACGTCCGACGCCGTCGCCGCCACGCGCTCGCGCCTCGCCAAGCGCGCGGCCATCGCTGACCTGCTGCGCCGGACAGCCGCGGGCGGCACGGATCCTGCGGTCCCGACGAGCGCCGGTAACGACGCTGCACCCGCCGCCGACCCGACCGCCGACCCCGCTGCCGACCCCGCTGCCGACCGGGCCGCCGACCTGGAGATCGTCGTCGCCTACCTCGCCGGTGAGCTGCGCCAACGCCGCACCGGTCTTGGCTACGCGGCGCTGCGCGACCTCCCGCCGCCCGCGACGACCGCCACGCTCACGGTGCGCGACGTCGACGCGGCGTTCGCCGCGATGGCAGCTCTCGAGGGTCCGGGGTCGGCTCAGGCCCGCTCCGCCGCGGCCACTGCGCTGTTCGGCGCCGCGACCGAGCGCGAGCAGGCGTTCCTCCGCGGCCTGGTCGCGGGCGAGCTCCGGCAGGGCGCGCTCGACTCGGTGGTGGTCGACGCCGTCGCCGAGGCCGCTGGCACCCCGGCCGACGCCGTCCGCCGGGCCGTCATGCTGCGCGGCGCCACCGGGCCGGTCGCGAGCGCCATCCTCCTCGCGGACGACCCGCTGGCCGCGCTGGAGACGTTCACACTCGAGGTGGGCCGGCCAGTACGGCCGATGCTCGCTGCGTCGGCACCGGATATCGCCGCGGCGTTCGAGAAGCTCAGCTCCGCTGACGCTCAGGACGGCACGGAGCTCTGCGTCGACGTCAAGCTCGACGGCATCCGCATCCAGGTGCACCGCCTCGGCGACGAGGTGCGCGTCGTCACGCGCTCGCTGGACGACATCACCGATCGCGTCCCGGAGATCGTCGAGGTGGTGCGGGCCCTCCCGTCGGACCGGCTCGTCCTCGACGGCGAGGCGCTCGGCGTCGGGCCTGACGGCGTGCCCCGGCCGTTCCAGGAGACCGCCGCGCGGTCGGCGACCCGGGAGGCAACCAGCGAGGCGACGTCGGAGGCGGAGCTCGCCTCCCAGCTTCAGCTCACCCCGTTCTTCTTCGACGTGCTGCACGCCGACGGGCGCGACCTGCTCGA
Source organism: uncultured Actinomycetota bacterium (assembly GCA_963850545.1). Classification (GTDB taxonomy): domain Bacteria; phylum Actinomycetota; class Actinomycetes; order Actinomycetales; family Cellulomonadaceae; genus Promicromonospora. Next base: position 2,483,901 of record CAWKLP010000001.1, read on the forward strand.
CGCCCCGCTGCGCGAGCGCCTGGCGGTGCTCGACGAGGTCGCCGCGCCGCACACGGTGCGCCGCCTGGTGACGTCCGATCCCGAGGCCGCCGCCGAGTTCTTCGCGGGCGCGCTGCGCGAGGGCCAGGAGGGCGTGGTGGTCAAGTCGCTGGAGGCGCCCTACGCGGCCGGACGGCGCGGTGCGGGCTGGGTCAAGGTCAAGCCCCGCCAGACCCTCGACCTGGTGGTGCTTGCGGTCGAGCGGGGCTCGGGTCGGCGACAGGGCTGGCTGTCCAACATCCACCTCGGCGCGCGCGACCCGGACGGCGGGTTCGTGATGCTCGGCAAGACGTTCAAGGGCATGACCGACGAGATGCTGGAGTGGCAGACGGAGCGCTTCCGTGAGCTGCAGGTCGAGGACAACGGTTGGGTCGTGACCGTCCGCCCCGAGCAGGTCGTCGAGATCGCGTTCGACGGGCTGCAGCGCTCCACCCGCTACCCGGGCGGGCTCGCCCTGCGCTTCGCACGCGTGCTGCGCTACCGCGACGACAAGAGCGCCGCGGAGGCCGACACAATCGAGACCGTACGGACCCTTGCGGGTCTCTGAGTCCAGACGCCGGGGGCCTGGTCTACGTCTTCATCCCCCGTGACGCGCTGGCGGCGGGTGATTTCACCAGGGCCCGTGGCGTGTGGGAGATGCACTGAACAACGGCGAAGCGTCGCGCAACAGCCGCGCGTACGGACGCCCCGAGTTGTCGAAGACCATCCTGTTCGGAGGCGGTCCGACGCGAGACGTACCTCGACATACGCGCATATATCCGGCAAAGTTTGGGCGAACCCGCACCTGTACCCGACCCGGACGGGGACGTGATGAGCAGCTCAACCATGATGGACGGTATCGCCGGAACTGGCGACGCCGTCGGCGGTGATCCCGCCCGCCGACCCTTGAAGCTCGACGACCCTGCAACCGTCACGACCATCACCGAGCTGACCGCGTCGCACGACGCGGGCGCCGGCCACGTACGGCTGCGCGAGGAGTGGGGGGACGTCGCCCCCGTCGAGCTGGAATCCGGTGCCCGCGCCTGGCTCGTGACGGAGTACCGGACCATTGTCGCGATGGCTCGCGGCCAGTTCCCGCTCACGGCGACGACCGGGACCTGGAGCGGCCACGAGGGCGGGGCGTCCTCCGCGGACTCGCCCCTGCTCCGGCCGCTGGCATCGGACGACCGGCCGAAGGTGGAGCAGTCGGACGGGAAGAAGCATGACCGGCTCCGCACCCCGCTCGACGAGGTGCTCGGGGTGGTCGACGATGCCGAGGTCGCCAGAACCACCCGCGCCAGGTGCGAGGAGCTCATCGACGGGTTCGCCGCGACCGGCGTAGCCGACCTGGTGCGCGAGTACGTGGCGCCGATGCCGCACCTGACGCTCGGCGCGGTCCTCGGGTTCGATGCCCGGACCGCGCAGCAGGTGTTCGAGGCCGCCACGCGTCGACCGGGGGGACGGGACGCCGCATCGGCCGTGCAGGAGGTGAGCTTCCTGCTCACCGGGCAGACGGCGGCCCGTCGGCCGGACGGCGAGCCCACCCCCGCCGGCCGGCTCGCGCGGCATGCTGCCTATGAGAGCACTGCCGAGGCGGCGCTCGGCATCCTGTCGCTCACGGCCACCGCGGCCCTCGGCCTGCGGGCCTGGCTGGGACAGACGCTCTACCTCTCGCTGACCGACGACCGGTTCGCCAGGCGGCTCGCGGGCGGGCGGCTCGGGACCGACGAAGCGCTCGACGAGGTGCTGTGGACCGCGTCGCCGGTGAGCGCGCTGGCGCCGCGGATCGCCGTCGAGGACTTCGTGCTCGGCGACAAGCTCGTGCAGGGCGGGGACGCGATGCTGCTCGCAGTCGGTGCGGTCGGCTCGGACCCGAGCATCCGCGGTGAGGGTCCGTGGGACGGGTCCGGCAGCAGTGCCCACCTCACGTTCGGGGTGGGCGCCCACGCCTGCCCTGCGCCGCACCTCGCCCGGCTGATCGTCCGGACGGCGGCTGAGACCCTGCACCGCCGCATCACGCCCGCGCTCGCGGCGCAGGCGGAGGACCTCCGGTGGGCGCCCGACCTTCGTTTCCGCCTGCTGGAAGCACTACCGGTCGTCTTCCGTCCCGAGCAGCCTTCCCCGCCGGATTCCGAGCTGTAAGTTCCGTGATCCTCGCGAGGCCCGCACGACCCACCACGCCGATCGCACGAGAAGAGACATCGTGAGCCGCAGCACCACCACCCGAGCCTCCAGGGTTCTCAACACCGTCTTCGCCCCCGTCATCCGGGGGCGTGAGGATCCCGCGAACGCCTGGGCGAAGGCCGTCGCCGAGGTCGAGAAGGATGCCGGTACTCAGGACCCGAAGTTCGCCGACGGACTCGGCGTCGTGTTCGCGAGCATCGCCGAAGAACCCCGCCTGACACCGCTGGGCTGGACCTTCGTGCTCAACGCGGTCAAGGACCGGTACGCCAACCGGCTGCGCATCAACAACCTGCTGGCCGAGCACCCCGAGATCGCCGACGAGCCCATCACCGACCCGGTCTTCGTGCTCGGGCTGCCGCGCACGGCGACCACGCTCACTCATCGGGTGCTCGCCGCGTCACCGGGCCATCGAGGCCCGCTCATGTGGGAGATGTCGTACACCAGCCTCGAGGACCCCGCCGTCGCCGCGCGTGAGATCAAGAAGCTCGGCCAGGGCAGCCAGCTCGTGACGAGCTTGTTCGCGCCAGGGCTGAAGCACCTGCACCCGAGCCGTGCCGAGCAGCCGGAGGAGTCGATGATGCTCCTCCCGCACGGGACCTTCTGGGCGCTGCTGCACGGCGCCATCCCGGCCTACCGCGACTGGTACGCACGCCGCAGCGCGGCGGACCTGGCCGACGACTACGCGTACCTGAAGCAGGGTCTGCAGGTGCTGCAGCACGGACGCGAGCACAAGCGCTGGGTCGTCAAGTATCCCGGCCACCTGAACGACATGGCGGCGATCAAGGAGGCGTTCCCGCGCGCCACCTTCGTGTGGACGCACCGCGACCCGGCCACGGTCCTCGGCTCGACCTGCAGCCTCGTGGAGACGATGTGGGCGATGTACCAGAAGGACCCGGACCCGCTGGAGGTCGGGCAACTCGTGATGGACACCATGGTCACCTGGGTGGACAACGCACTGGAAGCACGGCTCAGCCTGCCGCCGTCGTCCATCGTGGACGTGCCGTACCACGCTCTGAGCCACGACCCGCACACCGAGGTGCCGCGGCTGTACTCGGCGATCGGGGCGACGTGGTCGGCGAGCGACGCAGCGCAGCTCGACCAGGTGCTCGCGCGGCCGGCGGGGACGCGTCCGCACCAGTACGACATGAGGCGCTACGGACTGCAGCCGGATCAGGTCGAGGAAGCGTTCGCGGGATACCTGCGCCTGCTGAACACGTTCGACGTGCTGGACGCGGAGCCGACGGCGGAGCTGTGACTGGCAGCAACTAACTACATGGTCAACCGTGTCCCGCGCGGCGAGGCGTCCCGGAGCAGCCGCGCGTACGGGTGCGCCGGGTCGTCGAAGACCGTCGCCGCAGGGCCGGACTCGACGATGCGGCCCGCCTGCAGCACCGCTATGTCGTCGCTCATGTGCAGCGCGACGCCGAGGTCGTGGGTGATGAGCAGGTAGGCCAGGTGGCGCTCGCGCTGGAGGCGATCGAGGAGGTCGAGCACCTGCGCCTGGACCGAGACGTCGAGCGCGGAGACCGGCTCGTCGAGGATCAGCACCTGCGGGTCGGCCGCGAGCGCCCGCGCGACCGAGACGCGCTGTCGCTGGCCGCCGGAGAGGTGCAGGGGGCGTCGGGTGGCCAGCGCCGGGTCGAGGCCGACGGTGTCCAGCAGCTCCGCGACCTGCGCGCGCACGGGTCCGGGCCGGAGCGAGCGGCCCCGGGTGATCGCGTCGGCGAGGACCGCGCCGACGGTCCAGCGCGGGTCGAACGAGCTGAGGGCGTCCTGGAACACGGCGCCGACGAGTGACCGGCGCGGGCGTCGTCGGGCCTCGGGGAGGGGACTCCATGGCTCGCCGAGCAGGGTGACCTCGCCGGCGTCGGGCCGTTCGAGCCCGAGGAGGAGCCGGGCGGTAGTGGACTTGCCCGAGCCGGACTCGCCGACCAGGCCCAGGGTCCGGCCCGCCCGGAGCGAGAACGACACGTCCTCGGCGGCCACGATCTCGTGCCCGCCGACCTGAAAGGTGCGGCCGAGCCCGCGCGCCTCCAGCAGCACGTCGCCGGGGCCGGCCTGCGCTTCGGCGGCGGTACCGGACAGCGCCGTGCCACGGGGCCGCCCCGCCGGGACGGCGGCCACGAGCTTGCGGGTGTACGGGTGCCGGGGCCGCTCGAACACCTCGGAAGGCGTCCCCTCCTCGACCACTGCACCGTCGGTCATCACGAGGACCCGGTCCGCGATGCCCATGACTACCGACAGGTCGTGGCTGATGAGCAGGACGGCGGTGCCTTCGTCGCGCAGCCGGCCCAGCAGCCGGAGCACGCCGGCCTGGACGGGCTGGTCCAGGGCGGTGGTCGGCTCGTCGGCGATGACGAGCGCGGGCTCGCCCGCTATCCCGGCGGCGATGAGGGCGCGCTGCCGCTGCCCGCCGGACAGCTCGCCGGGTCGCTGACCAGCGCGTAGCTCGGCGTCGGGCAGGCCTACCCGGTCGAGGAGCTCGATGGTTCGCGCGCGGCGCGCTGCGGCGTCGAGCCCGGTGTGCAGGGCGAGCGTGTCGCCGATCTCGCGGCCGACGGGTCGCAGGGGGTCCAGGGAGACGAGCGCGTCCTGCGCGATCAGGCCGACCGTGCCGCCGCGCAGCCGGCGCAGGCTCCGCCCGGACAGCGAGAGCACGTCCTGCCCGCCGACGGTCAGCCCCGTGGCCGAGACCCGCGCGCCCTCCCCCGCCAGGCCGACGATGCTGCGCGCGGTGACGCTCTTGCCCGAACCGGACTCGCCGACGATCGCCACGCACTCGCCCGCCGCGACCTGGAAGCTCACCCCGTCGACGACGCGCCGCGCGCCGTCGCGCCCCCGCGCGCGGCGGTCGGGGAACGCGACGACCAGGTCCCGGACGTCCAGCACCGGCCCCGTCATGCGGCGCTCCTGTTGCGCTTCTGGAGGCCGCGCCCGATGACGGTAGCGGCGGCGGCGCTGGCGACTATCGCGAGGCCGGGGAAGAACGTCATCCACCAGAAGTTCGCGATGTAGGTGCGGCCGGCGGCGAGCATCGCGCCCCACTCCGCGGCGGGCGGGACGGCACCGAGGCCGAGGTAGCTCAGGGAGGAGACCCAGATGACGGCCTGTCCGAGCCCGAGGGTGGCGAGCACGAACAGCGCGGCTGTCACGTTCGGGAGGATGTGGCGGGCGACGATCCAGAGGCGGCCGCGCCCCAGCACGCGGGCGGCCTCGATGAACTCGGCGGACGCCGTCCGCCGCACCTGGGAGCGGATGATGCGCGCGTAGCCGGGCGCGGTCGCCAGGCCGACGGCGATCGTCGAGCTCAGCACGCCCGGCCCCGTCACCACGATGAACAGCAGGGCGAGCAGGAGGCCCGGGAAGGCGAACAGCACCTCGACGAGTCGCGTGGTGCCGAAGTCGAGCCAGCGCGGACCGAGGCCGGCGACGAAGCCGAGGACTGTCGCGAGGCCGATGCCGATGCCCGTCGCGAGGACGCCGATCAGGAGCGAGTCCCGTGCCCCGTGGACGACGCGCGTATAGATGTCCCGGCCGGACTCGTCGGTCCCGAAGAGGTGCGCGGGCGAGGGCGCCTGGAAGGCGTCCGCGGGCGAGGTCGCCAGCGGGTCGCCCGGAGCGAGCAGCCCCGGCCAGAGCGCGGCGACGAGGATGAGCAGGAGGACCAGACCGGCAACAGCCTCGGCCGCCGTCGGGCGGAACCCTGCGCCGCGGACGACGGCGGTGCGCAGGCTGCTCACTCGCGCACTCACTCGGTCACCACCCGTCGGCGCGGGTCGACGGCCCGGTCGGCGAGGTCGGTGACCAGGGTCATCACCGTGTACGCGAGCGCCACCACGAGCACGATGCCGGTCACGAGCGTGACGTCGCGCAGCTGGACCGCGGACAGCAGGCTGCGCCCCAGGCCCTGCCGGGCGAACACCGACTCGACCACGACGGCCCCGCTGATCAGCGACCCGAAGGCCCAGCCGGACAGCCCGATCGCGGGGATGGCCGCGTGCCGCAGCGTGTGCCGCCAGAAGATCCGGACCTCGCTCTCGCCGCGCGCCCGGGCCGTCGTGACGAACGGCGACTCCATCGCGGTCAGGAGGGACTCGCGCATGACCTGGCCGAGGAACCCGGCCAGCGGGATCGCCATGGTGAGCGCGGGCAGCACGATGCCGAGCGGCCCCGGCACGCTGACCGGTGGGAGGATCCCCAGGGTGAGGCTGAAGAACAGGATCAGGACCGTCGCGAGCCAGAAGTGCGGGACGGCGGCCGCGACCAGCTCCAGACCGGAGCCGATGGCCCACGCGATCCGGCCGCCCCGCACGCTCCACGCCGCAAGGCCGCACGCGAGCACCCAGGCGAGCACGAGCGAGCAGAGGGCGAGCGTGAGCGTGGCGCCGAACTGCTCACCGATCGCGGTGGCGACCGGCTTGTGCAGCGAGTAGGACTGCCCCAGGTCGCCTGTCACGAGCCGCCCGAGATAGGTGAGGTACTGCACCACGAGCGGCTGGTCGAGGCCGTACTCCCGACGCACTTCGGCCAGCGCCTCGGGCCCGGCCTGCGAGCCGGGCCCGCCGAGGATCGCCTCGGCCGGGTCGCCCGGGATCAGGCGGAGCGCGAAGAACGTGATCGTCGCCGCGGCCCAGAGCACGAACACGACCCCACCGGCGCGTAGGAGCAGCCAGCGCCGGTTGCCCGGCACCGGGCTCCTGCGCGCCCCGGTGGTGGGGACCGGAAGCGTCAAGACGCCAGCCATGCCCCGGCGAAGGTCGGCGTGGACACCGTGGGCATCGCGCGCAGCCCCTGCACGGTCGACGAGTACAGGAAGTGGTTCTGCTGGTCGTACAGCGGCAGGATGTAGTACCCGTCGAGGATGATCCGCTGGGCCTGCTCGTACATGCTCGCCCGGTCGTCGGCGTTGCTCGTGGCGGAGGCCCGGGTGAGCAGGTCGTCGAGCGCGGCGTCGTCCACCTGCGCGAGGTTCGCGAAGTAGCCGCTGGGCGCCGGGGTGATCGAGTCGGAGTGGTACAGGATCCGCAGCACGTCCGGGCCGACCTTCGTGTAGGGGGCGCTCACGAGGTCGTAGTCGTTCTCGGCCAGCGCGCCGTACCAGCTCGACAGGTCGAGCGGGTGGAGGTTGACCTCGAAGCCCGCCGTCTTGGCGTCCGCCTGGATCTGCTCGAACAGTGACTGCTCGGCCGGGATGGACTGGTTGGTGCTCACCGGGAAGTCGAGGGTGAGGCGCTTGCCGTCCTTGACGCGGTAGCCGTCGGCGTCCCGCTCGGCCCAGCCGGCCTCGTCCAGGAGGTTCGCGGCGGCGTCGGTGTCCACGGTGAAGAGGTCGGGCAGGCTCAGGCCGAGCGGCTCGACGCTCGACAACGGCGAGTACGAACGCTCGGCGGTCCCGAAGAACAGGCTCTGGATGCCGTCGTCCACGTTCACCGAGCGAATGAACGCCTCGCGGACGCGCTCGTCGTCGAAGGGCGCCTTGCCCGAGTTGAGCTCGATGCGGTTGGACGCGCCGGGGCGCGGTGCGTCGAGCTCCTCGATCGCGTCGTCGGACTCTGCCGACTTGATCGTGTCGGGCTGCGCGTTGTCGATGACCTGGGCCTCGCCGGACTGGAGCGCGGCGTAGCGGCTCGCGGAGTCGGGGATGAACCGCCACACGATCGAGTCGAGGTACGGGAGGCCGGTGCCCTCGGCGTCGGCGGGCACGTCGGCGGGCGGAGAGTTGTAGTCGTCGTTGCGGACCAGGGTCACCGAGTCCTGGCGCTCCCACTCGTCGACGACGAACGGGCCGGTCCCGACCGGCGCGGCGCAGTTCTCCTCCTGGCTGCGGTCGAGGGCCTTCGGCGACTCCATCGCCACCCAGACCTGCGAGAGCGACTCCAGCAGCGCGCTGTCCGGCATGCTGAGCTCCAGGCGGACCGTGTGGTCGTCGACGGCCACTACTTCCTTGATCTTCGCCAGGGCGAGGTAACCGGTGGACGACGCCGTCGCCGGGTCCTGCACGTGCGCGATGTTCGCGGCGACCGCCGCGGCGTCGAACGGCGTGCCGTCGGTGAACGTCACGTCGTCGCGGAGGGTGAACTCCCAGGCCATGCCGTCGTCGCTCTCGCTCCACTCGGTGGCGAGCCACGGGATGACTTCGCCGTCGTCGGAGAGCGATACGAGCGACTCGAGGTACTGGGTGGCGATGAGTGCCTGCGGGTAGTTGCCGCCGACGTGCGGGTCGAGGCACGACGGCTCGGCGTCGCCCGACGCGTAGGTGAGCGTCCCGCCCGCGACGGGCTCGCTGGACGGTTCGCTCGCCGTCCCGCCCCCTGGGGAGCAGGCGGCGAGCAGGAGGGCGACGGCTGCCGTGACGACGACGGCGGCACGCGGGCGGGAGGACCGGCGCGAAGGCATGGCTACGAGTGCATCCTGTCTGGAAGGTGAATCCGAACGACTCCGTTCATGCTCCCAAACCGCAGGTCCCGGTGGCGGTATTCCGCGAACCGCCGCCGAGTGGGGAGCGCCACATCGACCCGGCCGGCACTCCTGGCTTTCGCACGATGGGGGCCGCCCCGACAAGCGGGTGGTGTGGACAACGCCCGCTAGCGGCCGAGTTCACCTAGGCTTGTCGTATGAGCGTCGCAGACGACTACGAGGACCTCCGCCACCTGGTCGATCGGCTCACGCCTGCACAGGTGCGGCATCTCCGTGTGCTCGTGTCCAACGATGCTGAGCTGGCGGACGCCGCGTCAGCTCAGCGGTTTCGGCACTCGGCGGCCACACCGCTTCCTGAGAGCTTCACTGCCCTCGCCGGAAGCATCCACGGCCCAGGGGACATCGCAGAGCGCCACGACGAGTACATCCGCCAGCGCCTCCGGGAGCGGTTCGGCGACCACACATGACCGCTACGGTCCTCGACACGGGTCCCTTGTATGCCACGCCCGGCGACCTGGCGAGGATGAGTGAACTCGTCCTGAAGTATCAGGACTTCCCGCTGGGCGCGGTCGACGCGTCCGTCGTGGCGATCGCCGAGCGGTACGGCGTCGAACGCATAGCGACCACGGACCGACGACACTTCAGCGCGATCCGCCCGGCTCACGTCGACGTCTTGACGCTCGTGCCCTGAGAGCAACCTGCGGGCCAGTCATCGTGCGCCGGGACGGCCGGGAACTCTCCCGGACGCCCCCTCGTTCTCACCCCGCCGAGCAGCGTCTCCGCCCTCGTCGGCGGATGCCCGCGGCATATACTCGCCGCGTTCGGACGCCCTATCTCGAGGAGCACCGATGACCGAGCCGATGCCGCTTCAACCCCCCGCCGCAGCCCAGCCTCTCGTGCTCACCGCGCCCGACCCGGTGCAGGCCGTGCCCGCGACGCAGGCGCCCAAGATGGCGCCCAAGGTGGACCCCGCCGTGGCGCCCGCTCTCGACCAGAAGGTCGCCACCTACCTGAACGGCCTGCTCGAGGCCGACACCCGCTCCCCCGAGTTCGCCAAGCGCGCCGACGACGTGCGCACCATGGGCGACCAGGACATCCGCCAGGCGGCGGACTCCAGCAACCGGCTGCTGGCCACGCCCGTCCGGGCGCTCAAGGAGGGCGGCCTCGCCGACGGCTCCAAGGTGGGCCAGACCCTGCTGGAGCTGCGCCGCACCGTCGAGGACCTGGACCCGTCCGAGGCGAGCATGGGCCGCAAGATCCTCGGCGTCATCCCGTTCGGCGACAAGATCCAGGACTACTTCCGCCGCTACGAGTCCGCGCAGGGCCAGCTCAACGCCATCATCCAGGCCCTCTACAACGGGCAGGACGAGCTGCGCAAGGACAACGCGGCGCTCAACCTGGAGAAGCAGAACCTCTGGGACACGATGGCGCGGCTGAACCAGTACATCTACGTGGCCGAGCGGCTCGACGCGCAGCTCTCCGCGAAGATCGCCGAGCTGCAGATCGCCGACCCGGACCGGGCCAAGGCGCTGTCGCGAGGACGTCCTGTTCTACGTGCGCCAGAAGCACCAGGACCTGCTCACCCAGCTCGCGGTCTCGATCCAGGGCTACCTCGCGATCGACATCATCATCAAGAACAACGTCGAGCTCACCAAGGGCGTCGACCGCGCGACCACCACGACGGTCTCCGCGCTGCGCACCGCCGTCATCGTGGCGCAGGCCCTCGCGAACCAGAAGCTCGTGCTCGACCAGATCGGCGCCCTGAACACCACGACGTCGAACATGATCGCCTCGACGTCCAAGATGCTCGCCGACCAGTCCGCGACCATCCAGGAGCAGGCCGCGCAGCTCGACCGTCGGGATCGCGCAGCTGCAGGCAGGCGTTCGCGAACATCTACGCCACGATGGACTCCATCAGCGACTTCAAGGTCAGGGCGCTCGACTCGATGTCGCAGACCATCGGCGTGCTGCAGACCGAGACGACGAAGGCCTCCGAGTACGTGGAGCGGGCCCGGCGCACCAACACCGACGGCGTGGCGAGCGGCTCACTCGACCTCGGCAACCGGTGACAGCAGCAGGCTCGGAGGAACGCATGGGTTGGTGGCAGCGGATCTTCGGTGGCGGGCGCACCGAGGAGGAGCGCCCCTCGCGATCCCGGCCCCACCCACGACCGAGCAGATCGTGACGTCCGTCGACGCCGTCCTCGCGCGCGCGTCCGGGAAGGCGCCCGCCGCGGTCACCGCCCGGGTGCAGCGCGTCGCCGAGACCGTGCGACGAGATGGCGCCGCGCCTGGACCGGCTCGGCGCCGGCTGCCAGCAGGCGCACACCGTGGTCGCCACCGCGACGAGCTACCTGCCGGAGGCCGTCGACGGCTACCTGCGCCTCCCGCGCGACTTCGCCGACCGGCGCGTCGTGGACCGCGGCAAGACGTCGCTCATGATCCTGTGCGACCAGCTCGACCTGCTGGGCGCCACGCTCGACAAGATCTCCGACGCCGTGTCCCGCGCCGACGCCGTCGCCCTCGTGGCCCACGGCCGGTTCCTCGAGGAGAAGTTCGGCACGTCGGGCCTGACGCTCCCGAGCGCCGGCCCGGGCGCGCTGCCCGCTCCGGGACACGGACGGGAGAGGGCCAGGGCCAGCCCGGCCCCGGCACGACGTCGGGCCCCCCGCCACTGGAGGCACCGTGAGCACGACGGCGCTCGCCGCGGCCCTCGACGCCCTGGCCGCAGCCGCGGCGGCGGCCGGCATCGAGCGCCCCGCCGCCCGCGCCGAGGGCGCACGGCTGGCGGCCGCAGTCGCCGAGTCGCTCCCCGGAGCCCCGACAGACTGGCTCCCGGCAACCGGCCGCCCGACGTCGGCCACTCTGCAGCCGTTCTTCGACGCCGCGGTCAGCGCCCGCCGCTGGCGCTCCGCCCCGACAGACCTGCTGGAAGAGCTCGTCACAAACGGCTCCCCACACGCCGGAACCTACGCGGAAGCCCTGGCAACGGTCGTAGACGCCGCGGCCGAACTCAGGCGACCCAAGCATCAGCGCCATAGCCGCCGCCGCAGGGCACCAAGGCAGTCCACCGCAGCGCAGCCGCCGGGCCGACGACAAGGCACCGACCCCCGCTGCCAACCACCCGCACCAGACCTCGGCCGTGCCCGACCACCGGCACAAGGCGACCCCACGGCCGCCCCAGCCACGGAAGCACGCCGGCACAGGACGAAGCACGCCAAGACCGCTGGAGGAGCTCCTCGCCGAGCTCGACGCGCTCATCGGCCTGGGCCGCGTCAAGACAAGAGATCCACCGGCAGACCGAGCTCCTCCGCGTCGAACGCCTCGCAGCCGAGGCCGGCCTCACCGCCCCCACGCTGACCCGCCACCTGGTGTTCGTGGGCAACCCGGGCACCGGCAAGACGACGGTCGCGCGGCTGGTCGCCGGGATCTACCGCGCGCTCGGGCCTGCTGGACAAGGGGCACCTCGTCGAGGTGGACCGGTCCGAGCTGGTCGCGGGCTACCTGGGGCAGACCGCCGTGAAGACGACGGAGGTGGTGCGAGCGCGCCCTGGGCGGCGTGCTGTTCGTCGACGAGGCGTACGCGCTGGCCGAGGACCAGTACGGCGCGCGAGGCGGTGAACACGCTGGTCAAGGACATGGAGGACCACCGCGACGACCTCGTGGTGATCGTCGCGGGCTACCCGGGCCCGATGGCGCCGGTTCGTCGGCACCAACCCGGGCCTGGAGAGCCGGTTCTCGCACGACCATCGACGTTCGAGGACTACACCGACGCCGAGCTGCGGCGAGATCTTCGAGACCCGCGCCGCGGCCAAGGCCGACTTCGAGCCGCACGCCCGGCCGCCTCGACGCGGTTCGAGGAGCTCGCCTCGCTGCGGATCACGCGAGGCGAGGGCTTCGGCAACGGGCGCTAGGCACGCAACGTGCTCGACCAGGCGATCACCCGGCACGCCTGGCGCCTGCGGGACGTTGAGCAACCGACGGTGGACCAGCTACGCACGCTGGTCCCGGAAGACCTGGAGGATGTCGTGGACATCGGGACAGACAGCGGGGCCACCCCGTGACCGCACCGCTGACGACTACGGGCCCGCCGTCGGCCCCGCCCGGCGTGACCGGCCCCGGCGACGACGCCGCCCCCGCGCGCACCTCCGCCGGCGCCCGCCTCTCGGCGGAGCTGGCGACCACCCCCGGCCGGCTGGCGCTGGCCACGGCCGTCGCCGTGGTGGCGTGCCTGCTGCTGGGCGTGACCGGGTTCCTGGCGGGCAGCAACCAGTCGGCGGCGCTGGACGACGCGCAGCGCGACACCGCCCAGCTCGTCGGCATCGCAGGAGCTGCGCAACGACCTGGTGTCGCGGACGCGACGGCGACCAACGCGTTCCTCGTCGGCGGCCTGGAGCCGCCCGAGCAGCGCGCGCGCGCTACGACGACGAGCCTGTCCGCGGCCGCGCAGGCGCTCGCCGACGCTCGCGGCGACCGACGCGGCGCGACGCCGAGACCGCGGACCTGGCCACGGTGTCCGACTCGGTGCAGCGCGTACACCGGGCCTGGTCGAGCAGGCCCGGGCGAACAACCGGCAGGGCTTCCCCGTCGGCGCGGCCTACCTCGACCAGGCCTCGGCGGCGCTGCGCGACGAGGTGCTGCCCACGCTCGACGAGGTGGCGCGTCTCGACCTCCGAGCGGGTCGACGCGACCTGAGTTCGGTCGTCCCTCGCGCAGGCGCTGCTGCTGCTCGTGCTGCTGGCCCTGGTGGCGCTGGTCGCCGTCCAGGTCTGGCTGGCGCGGCGCACGCACCGCGTGCTGAACACCGGCCTGTCGGCCGCGAGCGTCGCCCTCCTGGTGGGCGGCATCGTGGCGACGGCCGCCGTGCTGGGCGGCGAACGGCGTCGCCGCGGTCGGTGGCGAGCGGGCCGTACGCGGCGACGGTCGCCACGTCGCAGGCCCTGTCGCTCGCCACCGACGCCAAGTCGATGGAGTCGTTCACGCTGATCAAGCGCGGCTCCGGCGCCGACGTTCGAGGAGTCGTACCAGACGTCGGTCGCCGAGGCGCGGAACCTCCTGGGCGAGGCCGAGGACGCGACCGGCACCGGCCCCGCGGACCTGCTCGACGACGTGGGACGCCAAGCACGCCGAGATCCGCGCGCTGGACGACGGCGGCGACTGGGACGACGCCGTCGCGCGGCGACGTCCACCGCCGACGACTCGGCGGGCGCGGCCTTCGACCGCGTTCTCCGACCGGGCCCACGCCGACGTCGAGGCCACCAGCACCGAGGCGGTCGACCGGCTCGGCTCCGCGGCGACCACCGCGCAGATCGCGGCCTGGGTCGCCCTGGTGCTCGGTGTCGCCGGGGCCGTGGCCGCGGCCACCGGGATCGAACGTCCGACTGAAGGAGTACCGATGAGCACGCGCGCAGCCCGCAGACCGATCGTCACCGCGCTCGTCGCGCTCGCCCTCGTCGGCACGACGGCGGCCTGCGCACCCCAGCCCACGACGCAGCTGCTCACGGGCGCGCCGGGCGGGTCGTCCGCGCAGGAATCGCTCCAGGACTCGGCCGCGAGTCGGCGTCGCAGCCGCGGCGGCGCGGCGGCGGCGGGCACGGCCACCGCCGCCGAGGACTGCAGCGACGGGCTGCCGGCCGTCGCGTCGATCGACCCGGGCGGCAGCCCCGAGGTGACGTCCGGCTCCACGATGGCGGACATCCGGGAGCGCGGCGCGCTCATGCGTCGGCGTCTCGGCCGACACCCTGCTCATGGGCTCGCGCAACCCGTTCCGGGCGAGATCGAGGGCTTCGACATCGACGTGCCCTGCAGATCGTCCGCCGCGATCTTCGGCGACCCCGACCAGATCCAGTTCCGCGTCATCACGTCCGGCGACCAGCGGCTCGACGTGCTGCAGGACCACGAGGTCGACCTCGTGGCCCGCACGTTCACCATGAACTGCGAGCGCTGGGAGAACATCGCGTTCTCCGCGGAGTACCTACCACGCGGGCCAGAAGGTGCTGGTCCCTCGCGACTCCGACGGCGACGAGCATCGACGACCTGGCCGGGCAGCGCGTCTGCGCGCCCGAGGGCACCACGACCCTGGAGCGGCTCGCAGGAGTGGGACCGGGCGTCGAGGCGGTGCAGCGCCGCCGACCCACACCGGCTGCCTGGTCCTGTTCCAGCAGGGCGAGGTCGACGCCATCACGGGCGACGACACGGTCCTGGCCGGGCTTCGCCGCGCAGGACCCGTACGCCAAGGTCGTCGGCGACGCCGTTCAGCGACGAGCCGTACGGCGTCGGCGTCCCCGCCGACCAGGCCGGACATGGTGCGGTTCGTCAACGGCGTGCTCGACCGGACATGGTGCGGACGGCACGTGGGCGGCGTCCTACGACCGCTGGCTGGGCGACGCGCTCGGCCCCGCACCCGGCCGCACCGGAGCCGGTGTACGGCCGGACGCCGTGAGCGGCACCCGCGCGCCGGCGCCGCCCGGCGCCCTGGGAGTGGCGGCCGAGCCCGCGCCGCGCTCCTGGCCTACCTCGGCCGACCTGCGAGGCGCTGGCTGACGCACCGCCGCGCCGAGCTGGACCGGCTCGACACGGCGGCCCAGGCCGTCCGGCGCCGACGCGCGTACACGGCCGACGTGCTGCTCGCGCTGACCCTGTGGCAGGCGATCCGCACACGCACGGACGAGCTGGTCGAGGTGTGGGACTCCGGCCGGGCCGACGCCGTCGGCGCGCGAGAGATGTCGCAGCTCATCTGGGGCCGCCTCGACTCGGCGACCTCGGCCACGTCGCTCGTCTCCCTGGTCGAGGCCGCGCGCCTGTGCGACGCGAGATCGACCAGGTCGCGCGCCCGCCTGTCGTTCGACCCGCACACCGCCGACGCAGCCGCCCGCTTCCGCGCGGTCTGCGCGCCGGGCTCGTCCGGGCCGAGGACGCGGCGCGCGCCACGTCCGACACGGAGCGACGACGCCGCCGTCGCCCGCCTGCGCGACCGCCTGAGCCGCAGCTCGGTCCGCACGCCGCCCGCGGCGCCGACATCACCGGCCCGCTCGGCGAGCTCGAGGACTCGCGTCGGCGCGCACCGAGCGGGACCTCATCGTGCAGGTGTCCCAGCGCCGGACGCTGGACAAGGACCGGGCAGACGCGCCGTCGCGCTGCGCCACCCTGGCGGAACGGGCGCCCGACGCTGCACGCAGCTCGCCGACCGCTGCCGCCGGGAGATCGCCCACCCGCCGCGGCTCGCGTCCCGGACGTGTCCCGCCTCGGCGAGGTGCCGGCCGAGCACGACCGAGCTCGACGCGTACGTCGACCGGCTCGGGCGCCGTCGAGCGCGCGCATTCGAGCGCGTCGAGGACGCCTACACCGCACCCCTGCGCGAGCGCGCGGAGCTGCGCTACCGCGTCAAGAACCTGATGACGAAGGCCCAGGGCAACGGGCGGGCGGCGTCGTCCGACCGTGACGGCGGGCGACGACGAGGCGCGCGAAGCCCTGGACGCCACGCCCTGCGACCTCACCCTGGCACGGCATCTTCGCGGAGCAGCTACGAGACCTCGTCCGCGATCTGCCCCGGAGGGACACCGATGACGACACAGGCCTGCACCGAGCCGGGCTGCACCGGCACCATACGAGGACGGCTACTGCAACGTCTGCGGGTCGCCGCGCCGGCGGCAACCCCGCAGGGGACGCGCTCGCCGAGGTCGCGGCCACGTGGGCCGACGAGGACCTCGACGCGACGACCGTGCGCGCCTCGGGGTCGCCGCCCGAGGCGCATGGCGCAACCCTCACCGGACGCACCAGCTCGACCCGCCTCGCCTCGACCGCCCTCGGCTCCGCGCGCGGCGGCGGTCCGGCACGCACCAGACGCGCCGGGTCGGCACCGGCTCGACCCGGCTGCGCGGGCACCGCCTCGGCGCCGGGCCTCACCACCGTGCCGCACACGCCGGTGGCCGACCCGCTGCAGGCCGTCATGGCCGTACGCCGGAGGTGCGCGGAGCGCAAGCGGTTCTGCCCCACGTGCGGCAGCCGAGGTCGGCCGGGCGCGCGACGGCGTGCCCGGCCGCATCGCCGGGTTCTGCGCGCAGTGCGGCAACGCGGTTCGACTTCGCGCCCGCGCTCAAGCCCGGCGACGTCGTCGGCCGGCCAGTACGAGGTCGTCGGCTGCCTCGCGCACGGCGGCCTCGGCTGGATCTACCTGGCGCGCGACCGCAACGTCTCGGCCGCTGGGTGGTGCTCAAGGGCCTGCTCAACTCGGGCGACCCGGACGCGTACGCGGCGGCGATCTCCGAGCGCCAGTTCCTCGCCGAGGTCGAGCACCCGCTGATCGTCGAGATCTACAACTTCGTGCATGCACGAGGGCGCCGGGCTACACCGTCATGGAGTTCGTCGGCGGCCGGTCGCTCAAGGAGATCCTCAAGGACCGCCGGGACGCCGACGGCGGGCGTGCACCGGCCCCTGCCCGTGGACCAGGCGCTCGCGTTCATCCTCGAGATCCTGCCCGCGTTCGCGCTACCTGCACGACCACGAGCCTGCTGTTCTGCGACTTCAAGCCGGACAACGTCATCGCAGCAGGGCGACGCGCGTCAAGCTGATCGACCTGGGCGGCGTGCGCCGCATCGACGACCTGCAGTCGGCGATCTTCGGCACCGTCGGCTACCAGGCGCCCGAGGTGGCCGAGGTCGGGCCGTCCGTGGCGTCCGACATCTACACGATCGGCCGCACCCTGGCCACGCTCGTGCTCGACTTCCGCGGCAACACCACGACGTACGTGGCGTCGCTGCCCGCCGGTCGCCGACACCCCCGTGTTCCAGAAGTACGACTCGTTCTACCGGCTGCTCGCCAAGGCGTGCGCGCTCGCACCCGCCGACCGGTTCGCCACGGTCGACGAGCTCCGCGCCCAGCTCCTGGGCGTGCTGCGCGAGGTGGTCGCCACCGACCGCGGCCCCGGCAGCCCCGCGCTACGACTCGGCGGCGTCGGTCCTGTTCGAGGCGCCGCCGCTCGACGGGCCGAGGCCACCCGCTGGCCTGGGACGAGCTGCCCGCGCTCAAGGTCGACGCCGACCGACCCGATGGCGAGCTGGCTGGCCGGCGTGAACGTCAGCCGACCCCGTCGCAGCGCATCGCGGCGCTCGCCGACGCGCCGCGAGGACACCGTCGAGGTGCGGCTGCGCCGTGGCGCGCGCCGCGATCGAGGCCGGGCGACAGCGACGCCTGCTGCGCACCACGGTCGCGCAGATCCTCGAGCGACGACCCGTGGGAGTGGCGCGCCGCCTGGCTGGAGGGCCTCGGCGCAGCTCGCGACCGGCGACCCGGTCGCGGCCCGCGCGTCGTTCAACGCCGTCTACGGGCAGGTGCCCGGCGAGCTCGGCGCCGAAGCTCGCGCTCGCCACGGCGTGCGAGCGTCAGCGGCGAGCCCGACATCGCGGAGTCGCTGTACGTCATCTGCGCGCGCTCCGACGCCAACTACACGGCGCCGCCGCGTTCGGCCTGGCCCGCATCCGGCCGCGCGCGCGGCGACCTCGACGGCGCGCTCGACGCCCTCGACCTGGTCGGCCCCACTCGCGGGTCCTTCCCGGACGCCCGCCTGCAGCGGGCCCGGCTCCTCGTCGTCGGCGCGCCGCAGCCTGCTCGACCTGTCCGACGCCGTCGGCGGGCTAGACGCCGCCCACGTCCCCGACCGGCCCAGGGCGGAGGTCACCGTCGACGCGCTCGACGCCGCGCTCGACCTGGTCATGAGCGACGGCCCCGACCCGAGCCTGCGGGTGGCCGGGGCCGAGGCCGACGAGCCCGCGCTGCGCGACGCGCCTCGAGCTCGCCCTGCGCGACCTCGCCCACCTCACCGACGACCGCTCGGAGCGCGTCGCGCTCGTCGACCGGGCAAACTCCGTACGGCGGTGGACCATGCGATGAACGATCCGCCGGACCGGAACCAGCGCGACAGAACCGCTGAACGGTGACCCGCTGATGGTGACCCGCTGAACCACAGTCGCGGGGTGCGAGCCCTGACGAACGCAAGGAGACCGACCCAGACATGAGTGCCGACGACAGTGTCCTCGTCCGCTGTCCCAGCTGCGGAGAGAGCGCGGCGCCCCGCGCCAGGTTCTGCGAGCACTGCGGCACGCCGCTGGGCGCCACCGACGCGGGCGGGACGGCTCCCTCCGAGGTGACCCTGGAGATGGCTCCTCTCGTGCTGGACCTCGACCCCTCGACGGGCGAGTCCTCCGCGCGGCGACCCTGCGCCGCCTGCGGCGGCACCATCGCCGACGACGGGTACTGCGTCGAGCTGCGGCACCCCGCGGCCAGTCCGAGCGCGACCACTTCGAGGAGCGCCCGGCCGCCTGGGTCGCCGGCGTCTGCGACCGGGGCGTGCGGCACGCCCGCAACGAGGACGCGATGGCGCTCGCCGCGAGCGGCACCTTCGCCGTCCTCGTGGTGTGCGACGGCGTGTCGAGCGCGCCGGACTCCGACGTCGCCTCGCTCGCCGCGAGCCGGGCCGCACGGGACGTGCTCCTGGTCTACGGGCCCGAGGGGTCGAGCCCGGTCGAGGGCGCGACCAGCCGGCGCATCGCGGGCTGGACCGACGCCATGGTCGCCGCGTCCCGCGCGGCGGGCCAGGCGGTGCGCGGCGCAGCGGAGCAGCTCGCCGCGACGAAGGGGACGAACGTGGCGGACGACCCGCCGTCGTGCACGTTCGTCGCCGCCGTCGTCGACCGGACCTGGTCGTCGCCGGCTGGCTGGGCGACTCCCGCGTCTACTGGCTGCCGGACGCCGGCGCAGGCCGAGCAGCTCAGCGTCGACGACTCGTGGGCGCAGCGAGATGATCGCGCGCGGGCGTGCCGCGTGCCCAGGCCGAGACGTCGCCCCAGGCGCACGCCATCACCCGGTGGCTCGGCCCCGACGCCCCGGACACCGACGCGCGCTGCGCGGCGACCGTCCCGCCCGGGCCCGGCTGGCTGCTCGTCTGCTCCGACGGCCTGTGGAACTACTGCTCCGAGGCGCACGAGATGGCCGACCTCGTGCGCGCGGTTCGCGCAGCCTGCCGGTGACCCGCCCGACGCGATCGGCCGCGGCGCTCGTCCGCTGGGCCAACGCAGCAGGGCGGGCGCGACAACATCACCGCCGCGCTCGCCCGGTGGTCGCCCCGACTGTCACCGAGCGAGCGTCCGAGCCTGCCCGTCGCATCGAGAGGAGCCACCGTGGCCGAGTTCCCACCGAGGTGTTCCAGAACGAGTTCCTCTCCGACGGCGCCACGGACGTGCACGCGATCGTCACCGTGACCAGCTCGGGCGCGGGCGACCGATCGGGGCGCCGACGCGGCAGCCCGGGCGCGAGCGGTGTCGCCGAGATCGTCTCGGTCGACACGTCCGGGTCGATGCAGGGCCGCAACATCGACGCCGCCAAGTACGCGGCGCAGGTGGCCGTCGACCAGATCGCCGGACGGCACGCTGGTTCGCGATCATCGGCGGCAGCCACGTGGCGCAACCGCGCCTTCCCGTACCCGAACGCGCCGGGTCGCGATCGTGCAGATGGAGCCCGGCGCCCGCGACGAGGCCAAGCGCGCCATCTCGTCGATGTCGGCCGTCGCGGCGGCACCGCGATGAGCACGTGGCTGCGGCTGGCCGACGACGCTGTTCGCCACCGTTCCGCAGGTGGCGCAGAAGCACGCGATCCTGCTGACCGACGGCAAGAACGAGTCCGAGCCGCGCGAGCAGCTGCGACCGGATGATCGCGGACGTCACGGGCAACTTCCAGTGCGACGCCCGCGGCGTCGGCGACCGCTGGGAGGTGGAGGAGCTGCGCGAGATCTCGACCGCGCTGCTCGGCACCGTCGACCTCATCGCGCAACCCGGCGGACATCGCCGAGGACTTCTCCGCCGCTGGTGCGCAAGTCCATGTCCCGGGCGTCGCCGACGCGGACCTGCGGGTGTGGGCGCCGCAGGGTGCGCAGGTGCTGTTCGTCCGCCAGGTCGCCCCCGACGGTCGACGACCTCACGGCCCGGCGCACCGAGGTGAACGCGCTGACCGGCGCCTACCCGACCGGCGCGTGGGGCGACGAGACCCGCGACTACCACGTGGCGGTCCGCGTGGCGTCGAAGCCCGTGGGCTCGGAGCAGCTCGCGGCGCGGGTGCAGATCGCGGTCGGCGGCGAGGTGATGGCGTCGGGCCTGGTCAAGGCGCAAGTGGTCGGACGACACCACGCTCACCGCCCGGATCAACCCCGAGGTCGCGCACTACACGGGCCAGGCCGAGCTCGCCTCGGTCATCCAGGAGGGCCTGGCCGCAAAGGCCTCGGGCGACGAGGCGACGGCGACCGTGAAGCTCGGCCGCGCCGTGCAGCTCGCCGCCGAGACCGGCAACGAGGAGGCCACCTCGCGCCTGCGCAAGGTCGTGGAGGTCGACGACGAGGAGGAGGGCACCGTGCGGCTCAAGCGGAACACCGCCAAGCTCGACGAGATGGCACTCGACACCGCATCCACCAAGACCACCCGGGTCCGCCGGATGAGCACGTCGTCTGCCCGGACGGGCACACCAGTCCAGTCGACGGACTACTGCGACGTCTGCGGCACGCCGATCCCGGCCGGCGCCGGGACGGCCGCGGAGCCTGCGCAGTCGGGGGCGGGCGGTCCGGAGGGCGGCAGCCCGGCGGCCGGTCCGGGGAGCAGCAGTCCGGGCGCCGAGCCTGCCGAGACCCAGGCCGGTGGCCCCGTGACATGCCCGAACTGCGGTGACCTGTCCCCCGCCGGCTCCCTGTTCTGCGAGAACTGCGGGTACGACTTCACGACCGGCACGGCGGCCCTGCCGCCACCGCCCGCTCCCCCGACGTCCGGCCTGGACCTGGGTGACCTGGGCGCGACACAGCCCGCGGGCGGCTCGGCGCAGGGTCCGGGGGCGCCGTCGCCGAGCGGGTCGCAGGGCAGCACACCGGCACAGGGTTCGCCTCCGCAGGGCACGGGTACCGGCGGGTCCGCCGGGCAGTTGGGGTCCGCCCAGCAGTCGGGCGGGACGGCGCCGCCGTCGTCCGCCGGCACGCCCACGCCAGCGCCGTCGGCCGGCAGCGGCGGGCTCGCCGCGCCGCCCGTCCCGGGCGAAGACGCCTGGGTCGCGGAGATCTGGGTGGACCCCGACTGGTACGCGCACGAGCGGCCCGAGGACCCCATGCCGTCGGCGGGTCTGCCCGGCCTGGTCACGCTGCGGCAGCGCAGCCTCCTGGTGGGGCGGCCGTCGAAGTCGCGCGGCATCCGGCCGGACGTCGACTGCGGCAGCGACCCCGGGGTGTCCCGGCGCCACTGCCAGCTGACCACGGACGGGCAGCGCTGGTGGGTGGAGGACCTGGGCTCGTCGAACGGGACCTTCGTCGCGGCCGCTGGCGATCCCCTGCCGGACACCCCGCTGACCCAGGGTGTGCGCCGGGAGATCGAGGAGAACGACCGAGTCTTCGTCGGCGCGTGGACGCGCCTGGTGGTCCGCAAGGCACTCCCGGGCGAGGCCTGACCCAGACGTGTCAGGCGCTCACGTCACCCCGGGTGACCTGAGCGTCTGACGCGTCACGGGCGGCCGCACCAGGCAGGCGCAGCGCGACCAGCCCGGCCCCGATCACGACGACGACGTTGGCCAGCACCAGCACCCGGTAGTCCACGAACGCGAGCAGGGCCTGGGCCGCCACCGCGGGGACCACCCAGCTGAACGTGAGGGGCACCAGGGCCACCCCCGAGGCCAGGATCCCCCAGCGCGTAGACGCGCGGACGCCCGAAGCGCGCCATGAGGCGCGGTGTGACCGCCCCGGCGACGAACCCGGCCACGCCCTGCAGCACGGTGAGCGGTCCGAGCCAGGCCGCGGGCAGCCCAGGCCGTCGAGCACGGCGAACACGACGGCGTTCACGAGGCCCACCGACGCGAAGACGATCACCGCGTTCCACGTCATCCAGCCCCGCCGACGTCTCGAACGCCCAGGTCACCCGGGTGACCCACGCATCTGACACCTCCGGACAAAAAGCCGTGCGTCACGTGGGGGTGACCTGCGAGGCTCAAGGCACACCGCGGTGACGTCCGTCCGGTCCCATACCGGGCGGTGGACAGGGTCCGGCCAGACCCCGTGCCGGGAGACCGGCAATCCAGCGTCACGAAAGGCACTCACGTGCATACCGAGTACGACCTGGCGCAGTCCCTCCACCGGGATCGCCTCCGCGACGCCGAGGAATATCGGCGCAACCGCAAGCTCCGCGAGGAGCAGAAGCGACGCAAGGCCGAGGCCAGCGCCGCACACCGGAACGACAGCCGCGCACCGGCACCCGCCCTGCGCGTGCGGTCGGCATGACCCACCTGGCGCCCGCCGGAACCCGGCACCCGGCGCCGTCCGCAACCACTGAAGCAGAGCGCGTGTCCGACACACGCTCTGCTTCGTAGTTGTGCCCCGTCCAGGTCGGGCACCCGTCGAAGCAGGACGCCGTCGAGGTGGAGCGCCAGTCCGGACGTGCTCCGCGTAGCCGCTGACCTGCGGAAGGGTGCCGCAGATCACGCCTGTCCGCCTTGCGCGGGATTTCCGTAATGAGGAATGATGTAACACGACGGAAACACTGAGGAGCGCCGAGCCGCGACCCGGCCGATGCGCTCCCGAAGCACCGTCACCCTCTCCCCACCCCTGGAAGGACCACAGTCATGGATGCCCATGCCGCTTACTACATCGGCCGCGCACAGGTCGCCGAGATCGCCCGCCGCGCAGAGGTCGCGGGCGCACAGGAGCGCGCCCTGCGCGAGCGTCCCGAGCGTCGCGCCACGAAGCGCACCAAGCGTTTCCGCCTGATCTGACCGGCTGACCCGACCCGCCCGACCAGCCCGGGCGGACATCCTGGCCCTTCCTCGGACGACCACCGGTCGCCCCGCGGGAGGGCCTTTCTGTCTCTCCGTCCGGGCCGACACCGTCGGCAGCTTGCATCACGAACTCGGCAGTTTGCATCGAGGTCGGTCCAGGCCTGGACCGACCTCGATGCAAACTGCCGACGGCCCACGAGATGCCGACCTCAAGAGCGCCACCACACCCGGCGGCGGCTCCTCGGCCCCGGACGGAATAGGCTGAGGGGCGTGAGCCTTCCCAACCCCAGCGAGCGCATAGTCTGGATCGACTGCGAGATGACCGGCCTGGACCTGCGCGCTGATGCGCTCGTCGAGGTCGCGGCCATCGTCACCGACTCCGACCTCAACGTCCTGGGCACCGGTGTCGATGTCCTCGTCAAGCCTCCCGCCGAGGCCCTGGCGCAGATGAACGACTTCGTCCGCACCATGCACACCACGTCCGGCCTGCTCGAGGCGCTCGACGAAGGGCTGACGCTCCAGGAGGCGCAGGACCAGATCCTGGCCTACCTCCGCGAGTGGGTACCCGAGCCCGGCAAGGCGCCGCTGGCCGGCAACTCCGTCGGCACGGACAAGTCGTTCCTCGACCTGCACATGCCCGAGCTGGTGGAGTACCTGCACTACCGGATCGTCGACGTGTCGTCGATCAAGGAGCTCGCGCGGCGCTGGTACCCGCGCGTCTACTTCGCCTCCCCGAAGAAGGAGGGCGGGCACCGCGCGCTCGCCGACATCCTCGAGTCGATCGACGAGCTGCGCTACTACCGCGAGGTCCTGTTCCCCGCGCAGCCCGGCCCCGACACGCCGACCGCCCGCGCCGCGGCGGAGCGCGTGGCCGAGACGTCCGTCACGAAGCAGCTCGCCCCGTAGATTTGAGTTCGGAACGCGGCCACCGACCATGTATGCTTTTCGACGGTCGCTGGTCCACGATCGGCGAGCATGGTGGGCGTAGCTCAGCTGGTAGAGCATCGCGTTGTGGTCGCGAGGGCCGCGGGTTCAAGTCCCGTCGCTCACCCCATACGCAAGGGCCCCTCGCACAGGCGAGGGGCCCTTCGTTCTTTGCCGGACGACGGCGGCCGGGCCCGGTCAGGCCAGGAGCTTCAGGACCGCGTCCGCGAGCTTGGCCTCGACGCCCGTGCCGTACTTCATCCAGAGCGACGGCTCGGTGAGCTCGAGCTCGATGACCATCGGGCCGCCGTCGTCGCCCCAGACGAGGTCCACGCGCGCGTAGGTGAGGTCTGCGCCAGTGGCCTCCCGGGCCACCGCGAGCGCCCGCTGCGCCACCTCGATCTGGTCGGGCGTGGCCTCGAAGGACACCATCTCCTCCTCGGCATACAGCTCGCTCGAGTCCTGGGCCGGGCCGGTGAGCAGGGCGTTCTTCCGCACGGCGTGGGTGAGCTCGCCGTCGATGAAGACGAGGCAGGTCTCGCCGGTGGTGTCCACGGAGGTGACGTAGGGCTGGATCATTACCCAGCGGCCGTCGTCGAGCAGGCGGGTGGCGTGCGCGATGGCGAGGCCGCGCGACTCGGCGGACACGGGCTGGTAGCGGCCGGTGTTCTTCGCTCCCGCGCTGACGACGGGCTTGACCACGAAGTCGCCGAACGCGGGCATGCGGGTGTGCACGGCGCGCTTGGACAGGTGCCGCTCGGGGTCGAGCCAGATCGTCGGGATCACCGGGATCCCGGCCTCCTCGAGCTCGCGCAGGTACCGCTTGTCGGTGTTCCACGCGATGACGTCGGCGGAGTTGGCCACCTTGGGCAGGGAGCGCGCCCAGGCGAGGAACTCGTCGTGGCGCGGCGAGTAGTCCCAGGTGGAGCGGACCAGCACGAGGTCGTAGGCCTGCCAGTCCACTGCCGGGTCGTCCCAGACGGCGGGTTCGGCCGTCAGACCGCGCTCGGCCAGGGCGGCGATCAGCGGCACGTCGTCCGTGTCGAGGTCGGGCAGCTGGGAGCAGGTGGCAAGGGCTACACGCGCGTTGGTCACGGAACGAGACTATCGGGACCGGTTCCGCGGGGTCCCGGCCTGGGGGCCAGGCAAAACGCGGCGTCGGTCACAGTGCCGGCTGGTGGCCGGGCGTGTCATCGGAGACATCGACGGCGTCCGGCGCGTCCGCCGTTCCCGCGTCCGCCGTTCCCGCATCCGCCACCGGCGCGTCGGCAACGGCGTCCGACACCGACGCATCGGCCGCCCGGCGCAGCGCGCCGAGGATCCCGTCCGCCGTGAGCGAGCCGACGACGTCGCCCGACTCCCCTACCACCGGCACGCGCCCCATTGCCGAGCCCGGCAGCGCCGCGACTGCCTCGAACGCGTCGGTCAGGCGCGCGCCCAGCCGCACGGGCTCAGGCGCGGGCTGGACTATCCGGTCGGCACTCTCCAGGTCGGCCGTCTGCACGCGCGCGAGCGCCAGCATGCGCGAGGCGGAGCCGTCACCGATGAAGTCGCGCACGCGGTCCGACCCCGGGTGCGCCAGCACCGCGAGCGGGCTCGCCACCTGCTCGAGCACACCGCCGCGGGACAGGACGGCGATCCGGTCGCCGAGGCGCGCCGCCTCGTCGATGTCGTGCGTCACGAGGATCACGGTGGTCCCGGTCTCGCGCTGGATCCGCTGGAACTCCGTCTGCAGGTGCCTGCGGAACTCCGGGTCGACGGCGCCGAACGGCTCGTCCATCAGCAGCACCGGCGGGTCGGTCGCCAGCGCGCGGGCCACGCCGATGCGCTGGCGTTCGCCGCCGGACAGCTCGTGCGGGTACCGCTTCGCGTAGGTGGCGGCCGGCAGGCCCACGAGGTCCAGCAGCTCGGTCACGCGCGCCCGCGTGCGCTTGCGGTCCCAGCCCAGCAGGGCGGGGACCGTCGCGATGTTCGCCTCGACCGTGCGGTGCGGGAACAGCCCTACGTTCTGGATCACGTAGCCGATGCGGCGGCGCAGGGCCACGGGGTCGGTCATGGTGACGTCCTCGCCGTTGAGCAGGATGCGGCCCGACGTCGGCTCCACCAGGCGGTTCACCATGCGTAGCGTGGTGGACTTGCCGCAGCCGGACGGGCCGACGAGCGCGAGCACCTCGTGCTCGCGCACGGAAAAGCTCAGCCCTTCGACGGCGACGGTTCCGTTCCCGTACGCCTTTCGGACGGTGTCCAGCTCGATCACGGTGCGGGCAGCCATGTCGTCGAACCTACCTGTTCACGGGCACGGTACGGTCGGAGGCATGCCCGGCAACCCCTGGTTCTCCTGGTCCTACGTGGTCGACAACGCACCCCTGCTGTGGGAACGCACGATCGAGCACGCCGGCCTGACGATCGAGGCTGTGGCGATCTCCGCGGCCATCGCGATCCCGCTGGGCGTGCTGATCTCCCGGTCCCGGTGGCTGTCCGGGCCGGTGCTCGGCACGGTGGCCGTCATGTACACGGTGCCGTCCCTCGCGCTGTTCGCGATCCTCGCGCCGCTGCTCGGGATCGGCCGCACGCCCGTCCTGGTGGGACTGGTCGTCTACGCGCTGCTCATCATCCTGCGCAACACGGTGGCCGGGCTCGCCACTGTGGACCCCGCCGTCCTCGACGCCGCGCGCGGCCTGGGCTACGGGCCTGGGCGGACGCTCGTCCAGGTGGCCATGCCGAGCGCGCTGCCGAGCATCGTCGCCGGGCTGCGGCTGGCCACCGTGTCGACCGTCGCGCTCGTGACCGTCGGCGTAGTGGTCGGGTACGGCGGGCTGGGACAGCTCATGTTCCAGGGCTTCCGTAACAACTTCTACCGGGCCGAGATCATGGCAGCCACGCTCGCGACCATCCTGCTCGCCCTCGTGCTGGACCTCGCCCTCTGGGCGGCCGGCAGAGCCCTGACCCCCTGGCTGCACGGGAGGACCTCATGAGCGCCCCCACCGGCGTCGTCCAGGAAGCCCTCGTGTGGCTGAACGACCCCCTGACCTGGACCGAACCCGGCGGCGTCCTCGACCTCGCGGGCGAGCACCTGCTCATGACCGCTGCCGCCGTCGTGGCGGCCGCCGCGGTGGCCGTCCCGCTCGGCGCCTGGCTGGGGCACAGCGGCCGGGGCGCGGGCCTCGTCGTCTGGCTCACCAATGCCTCCCGGGCGCTGCCGACGCTCGGCATCATCCTGCTGCTCGCCGCCGGCGGCCTGTTCGGCAACACCGCCACCGTCATCGCCGCCGCCTTCTTCGCCGTGCCCGTGCTCCTGGTCAACACCTACGAGGGCGTGCGCGGCGCCGATCCCGACGCCCGCGACGCCGCTCGTGGCATGGGCATGAGCGGCGGGCGCATCCTGCTGCAGGTCGAGCTGCCGCTCGCCACCACCCTCGTCGCCGCCGGGCTGCGGACCACTATCGTGCAGGTCGTCGCCACGATCCCGCTCGCGGCGCTCGCCGGGGGCGGCGGCCTGGGCCAGATCATCGCGCTCGGCATGGGCACGCAGCGGTACGGCGAGGTGCTCGCCGGCGGCGTGGTGGTCGCGGCGCTCTGCCTCGCGATCGACGCCGTCCTCGCGATCGGGCAGCGCCTGGCCACCCCGGCCCCGCTCCGGGTCGGCGCCGCAGCCGGTTAGTCCCGCCGGAGCCTCGTCGGGCCCGGCCCGACCGCCAGCCGAAACCCGACCAAATGTAACGAGATTCTCACGAGCGGGTTTATCCCTTGCCTTCGCCCGCCCGCCGGGGTCGAATAGGACGGATCGAAGCCGTAGAACAGTTGTACGTCATCCACGTTCGGAGACATTCGATGAAGCTCCCCCGTACGCACGTGTCCCTGCCCCGCGCCATCGGCGCGGCGGTCGCGGTCGTCGGCCTCACTCTCCTGACCGCCTGTGGCGAGCCAGGCTCTGCCGGCGGAGGCGGCAACACACCAACGGGCGGCGGCGACGTCGCCGCCTGCGAGGCGGTCCCGGGCGACGAGCTCGTGGTGCTCGAGGACGACCAGCAGCTCCAGACCGTCGACAACATCATCCCGGCGATCAACGCCGCCGCCATCGAGGGCGACGACAGCCTGATCCCGCTCCTCAACACCGTGTCGGCCGCCCTCGACACCGACACCCTCATCGGCC
Source organism: uncultured Actinomycetota bacterium (assembly GCA_963850545.1). Taxonomy (GTDB): domain Bacteria; phylum Actinomycetota; class Actinomycetes; order Actinomycetales; family Cellulomonadaceae; genus Promicromonospora. The sequence continues at coordinate 2,512,383 of CAWKLP010000001.1, forward strand.
TGAACAAGGCGGTGGACGTCGACCGGCGCACCTCCCAGGAGGTCGCCGAGGAGTTCGTGGCCGACGCCGGCCTCGACAGCCCCGAGCAGAGCGGCAGCGGCAAGATCGTCATCGGCGCCGCCGACTTCGCGGAGAGCGCCACGCTCGGCACCATCTACGCGACGGTGCTGGACGCCGCCGGGTACGACACCGAGGTCACCACCATCGGCAACCGTGAGGCCTACCTCCCCGCGCTGGAGGACGGCGAGCAGGTCCAGGTGATCCCGGAGTACGTGGGCACCCTCACGGAGTTCATCAACAAGGACGTCAACGGGGCCGACGCCGAGGCGGTCGCCAGCAGCGACCTCGACGCCACGGTGGAGGGGCTCACCGGCCTGGGCGAGGAGGTAGGCCTCGTGTTCGGCGAGCCCTCCCCCGCGCAGGACCAGAACGCGTTCGCCGTCACCAAGGCGTTCGCGGACGAGCACAGCCTCACCACGCTCAGCGAGCTCGCCGAGGCCTGCGGCGGTCTCGTCCTCGGCGGCCCGCCGGAGTGCACGGAGCGCCCGTTCTGCCAGCCCGGCCTCGAGGAGACCTACGGCCTGGAGTTCGCGGAGTTCCGCTCGCTCGACGCCGGCGGCCCGCTGACCAAGTCGGCGCTCCAGCAGGGCGAGATCACGCTCGGCCTGGTCTTCAGCTCGGACGGCTCCCTGACCCCGAACGAGTAGCCCCTCGTTGAGTGCTGGATATTTGTGCTCGATACGGCTGTCTCAGCACAAATATCCAGCACTCAGCTCAGAGGCCGTAGGACTCCAGGAAGCGGAGCCAGACCTCGCTGACCGTCGGGTAGGCGGGCACGGCGTGCCAGAGGCGGTCCAGCGGCACCTCGCCGACGATCGCGATCGTAGCGGCGTGCAGCATCTCCCCGGCGTCCGGCCCCACGAAGGTGGCGCCCACGAGCACCCGTCGCTGCGTGTCGACGAGCACCTGGGCGCGGCCCGAGTACCCGGGTCCGTCCACGCTCGCGCCGGACACCCAGGACAGGTCGTACGACACGGCCTCCACGGGGATCCCGGCCGAGCGCGCCGCCCGCTCCGTCGGCCCCACCCAGCTGACCTGCGGCCGCGTGAACACGACCTGGACGCGCGCGCTGTGGTCGGCGGTCGCGGCATACCGCGACCACGGCTTTCCCTCCTGTCCGACGGCGGGCTCGGGGTCGCCGCTCGTCGGGGCCCGGTCACCTGCTTCCGTGCCGTACCGGGCGGCCACCACGTCCCCGACGATGCGGCCCTCGTACTTGCCCTGGTGCGTGGTCGCCGCGCGGCCGGTCACGTCGCCGCACGCGTACAGCCAGCCGCCGGGCACGCCCGTGACCTGCAGCGACTCGTCGACGACCAGCGCCCCGCCGCGGCCCAGCGCGGACTCGTCCAGGCCCACGCTCTCCAGGCTCAGGTCGGCCGTGCGCGGCATCCGCCCCGTGGCGACGAGGATCTCGGCGGCGGTGACCTGCCCGCCGTCGGACAGGGTGACGGTCACGGGGCCGGCGGCCTCGCTCTCGCTCCCGGTGCCGGGCCGCTCGACCGAGCTGACCCCGACACCCGTCCGGACGTCGACGCCGATCGCGCGCAGCGAGTCGGCGACCATCTCGCCCGCGAACGGCTCGGCGTTCGACAGCAGGCCTCCCCGGGCCAGCAGCGTCACCTGCGCGCCGAGGTCCGCGTACGCGTTCGCCATCTCGACGCCCACCACTCCGCCGCCGACCACGACGAGGGACTCGGGGATCGCATCGGCCGCCGTCGCCTCGCGGCTCGACCAGGGCGACGCCGCCGCCAGGCCCGGGGTGTCCGGCAGGACGGGCACGCTGCCGGTCGCGACGATCACCGCATGCCGGGCCCGGAGCAGACGGGTCGCGGGGGCGTCGTCCGACGTCGCCGCCTCACCGAAGCCGCTGTCGGGGCCGCCCTTCGCCGCCGTGACCTCCACGAGCCGCTCGCCGGCCAGCCGGCCGTGCCCGCGGACGAGCGTCATGCCGGCGCCCTCGACCCATGAGACCTGCCCGGCGTCGTCCCAGTGGCTGGTGATCTCGTCGCGCCGGGCCAGGACGGCGGCGACGTCGGGCGCGCCCGGATCGGCCAGGCCGGGCGTGTCGCGCGCGAGGGCGCGGACCGTGCCCGCGCGCAGCAGCACCTTGGACGGCATGCAGGCCCAGTAGGAGCACTCACCGCCCACGAGCTCGGACTCGACCAGGGCGACGGAGAGGCCAGTGCGCGAGGCACGGTCTGCCGCGTTCTCGCCCACGGGCCCGCCACCGATCACGATGACGTCGAACGACTCCTCAGAAAGACTCATGCCGTCATCGTGTCCTCCCGGCGGCCTCGCCGCCAGGGGGCTCGACCTGTCAGAGCCTTACGGATCTGTCAGCCGCAGCACCGGTCCGTTTCGAGAACGTCGTAGGGTGCAGAATCGAGGCTGCATCGGTTCCCGAAGTCGTTCTCGAACCGGACCGGTACGTCTGACACCGGCAGGTCAGGCCAGGCCGGCCCTCCGCAGCGCCTCGGCCATGGCGGTGTCCGCCGGCGCGGGACGCCCGCGGCCGCCTTGCCCGCCCTGGCCCTGACCGCCCTGACCGCGCCCGTTGCGGCCGCGGCCCTCGCCGCCGCCCTGGCGGCCGCCGCGCTGGCCACCGCCACCCTGACCGCCGCGCTGGCCACCAGGGCCTTGCCCGTCGCCACCCTGGCCACCAGAACCCTGCCCGCCGGAGCGGGCGCCGCCCGAGGTGCGGCCGCCGGGGGCCGCGCCGATCTCGTCGTCCAGGCGCAGGGTCAGGGAGACCCGCTTGCGCTGCAGGTCGACGTCCATGACCTTCACCTTCACGATGTCGCCCGACTTCACGACCTCGCGCGGGTCGCTGACGAAGTTCTTGGACATCGCCGAGACGTGCACGAGCCCGTCCTGGTGCACACCGATATCCACGAAGGCGCCGAACGCGGCGACGTTCGTGACCTGGCCCTCCAGCACCATGCCGGGCAGCAGGTCGCCGAGCGTCTCGACGCCGTCCGCGAAGGACGCCGTGGTGAACGCCGGGCGCGGGTCGCGCCCCGGCTTCTCGAGCTCGGCGAAGATGTCGGTGACCGTGGGCAGACCGAAGGTCTCGTCGACGAACTCCGTGGGCTTGAGCGTGCGCAGCGCTCCGCCGTTGCCGATCAGCGCCTGCACGTCCGCGCCCGACGCCGTCACGATGCGCCGCGCCAGCGGGTACGCCTCGGGGTGCACCGACGACACGTCCAGCGGCTCGTCGCCGCCCGAGACCTTGAGGAATCCCGCGCACTGCTCGAACGCCTTGGGACCCAGGCGCGGCACGTTCTTGAGCGCCGCCCGCGACGAGTACGGGCCGTTGGCGTCCCGGTGCGCCACGATGTTCTCAGCGAGCGTCGAGGTGATGCCCGAGACGCGCGACAGGAGCGGCACCGACGCGGTGTTGAGGTCGACGCCGACACCGTTCACGCAGTCCTCCACCACGGCGTCCAGGGACCGCGACAGCTTGGTCTCCGTGATGTCGTGCTGGTACTGGCCCACGCCGATCGACTTGGGGTCGATCTTTACGAGCTCGGCGAGCGGGTCCTGCAGGCGGCGCGCGATGGACACGGCACCCCGGATCGACACGTCGAGGTCGGGCAGCTCCGCGCTCGCGTAGGCGGACGCCGAGTACACGGACGCGCCCGCCTCGGACACGATCGCCTTGGTCAGGCCGAGCTCCGGCGCCTTCTTCATGAGGTCGGCGGCCAGGCGCTCGGTCTCGCGCGACGCCGTGCCGTTGCCGATCGCCACCAGGTCGACGTTGTGCTTCTTGGCCAGCGTGGCAAGCGTGGCGAGCGACTCGTCCCAACGGTTCGCCGGCTGGTGCGGGTAGATCGTCGCGTACTCCACGACCTTGCCGGTCGCGTCCACGACGGCCACCTTGACGCCCGTGCGCAGGCCCGGGTCGAGCCCCATCGTGGCCCGCGTCCCGGCAGGCGCCGCGAGCAGCAGGTCACGCAGGTTGGCCGCGAAGACGCGCACCGCCTCGTCCTCCGCCTCGGAGCGCAGCCGCAGCCGCACGTCGATGCCGAGGTGCACCAGGATCTTGGTGCGCCAGGCCCAGCGGACCGTGTCGGCGAGCCAGCGGTCGCCCGGGCGGCCCTGGTTCGCGATGTCGAACTGGTGCGCGATAGTCGCCTCGTACGACGTCGGCACGCCGGCCTCGATGCCCTCTTCCGGCTCGATCGTCAGGTCCAGCACGTCCTCCTTCTCGCCCCGGAAGAGGGCGAGCACGCGGTGCGACGGCAGGCTGGACAGGGCCTCGGCGAACTCGAAGTAGTCCGAGAACTTCGCGCCCTTGTCCTGCGCCCCGTCGCGGACGGCGGACAGCATGCGACCCCGCTTCCACAGCCGCTCGCGCAGCGTGCCGATCAGGTCGGCGTCCTCGCCCATGCGCTCGACGAGGATCGCGCGGGCGCCGTCGAGCGCCGCCGCGGTGTCGGCCACACCCTTGTCGGCGTCGACGTACGGTCCGGCGGCCGACGTCGGGTCGAGCGACGGGTCGCCGAGCAGCGCTTCGGCGAGCGGCTCCAGGCCGGCCTCGCGCGCGATCTGCGCCTTGGTGCGCCGCTTCGGCTTGTACGGGAGGTAGATGTCCTCCAGGCGCGACTTCGTCTCCGCGGACAGGATCTGGGCGCGCAGCTCGTCCGTGAGCTTGCCCTGCTCCTGCACCGACGCCAGGATCGCCGCACGTCGTTCCTCCAGCTCACGCAGGTACCGCAACCGCTCCTCGAGGGTGCGCAGCTGCGCGTCGTCGAGCGTGCCCGTGACCTCCTTGCGGTAGCGGGCGATGAACGGCACGGTCGCGCCGCCGTCGAGCAGGTCGACCGCCGCCGTCACCTGCCCCTCCCGAACGCCCAGCTCCTCAGCGATCCGCTGATTGATACTCGCCACTTGTCCCTTACCTCACTTCTAGAAGGTCGGGACAGATTGTGCCCGGAGCCACTGACATCTGTCGCATCCAGGGTCGCGTGTCAGACGCGCAAGTCACCGGGTGACCCGTGCGCCCGGCACGGACCGCGCCGCAAGCCCGGCCCAGGTCACGACACATTCGGGGCAAGACCCGCCGCGGAGAAGCGCGGGACCGTCCCCAGGAGGAAGCCGTGCAGCATCGCCCCAGAACCGCTCGCCTCACCCGCCGCGGCGCCACGGCACCCGCGGCGGTGCTCACCGCGGCGACCGCGATCCTCGCCCTGGCCGCGTGCGGACCCGCCCCCGACGAGGGCCTGGAGCAGTCGGACGCCGAGCGCGCGGTCATCACCCCCGCCGACGCACCCGCGAGCCCGGACGCCGTCGCCGCGACCGAGGAGCTGGGCCTGCTCGCGCTGCGCGCGACCGAGGAGCCGGAAGACAACGCCCTGGTCTCCCCCGCCTCCCTGTCCTTCGCCCTGGCCCTGGTCGCCGAGGGCGCGCGCGGCGAGACCGCCGCGTCCCTGAACGCCGCGCTCGGCGCCTCCGGCGAGGACCGCACCTCCGCGTACAACGCACTGCAGGGTGTGCTCGCGGCGCACGACGGCGACCCGGCCGTCGCGCAGGACGACGAGCTCCCCGACAAGCCCCTGCTGCACCTGGCCAACCAGGCGGTGCTCGACGACCAGCTCGACGTCGAGCAGGACTACCTCGACGCGCTCGCCTCTGCGTTCGACGCCGGCGTGCAGCGCACGGACCTGGGCAGCGCCGAGGGCAAGGGGATCCTCGACGCCTGGGTGAACCACAACACGGGCGGACTGATCAAGAAGTCGGCGATCGAGCCCGACCCGGACCTGCGCCTGGTGCTGCAGAACGCCATCCTGCTCGCGGCCCGCTGGGAGGTCCCGTTCGAGGAGCACACCACCAGCAACGAGGACTTCACCGGGCCCGACGGCACGGCACCCACCGAGATGCTGCACGGCACGCAGTCCTGGGCCTACGCGGAGGACGGCGGGTGGGCCGCCGTCCGGCTCCCCTACGCCGAGGCGTTCCACGCGGACGTGCTCCTGCCGCCCGCCGGCACAGACCCCGCGGAGGCCACACCCGAGACGCTGGCCGCCCTCACCGAGGCCCTCGACGCCGCTTCGCCGCAGACCGTCGAGCTCGCGATGCCGACCCTGGAGCTCGAGCCGCCCGTCCTGGACCTGGGCCCGGCGCTGGACGCCGCCGGCCTCGGCGGCCTGTACGAGGCCCCGGACCTGTCCGGCATCAGCACCACCCAGGAGCTGGCGGTGAGCCAGGCGTTCCAGCAGGCGTACCTGAGCCTGGACGAGGAGGGCACGGTCGCGGCCGCCGTCACCGAGGTCGGGATGGCGGCGAGCTCCGCCCAGGTGCCCGAGCTCACCGTCCGGATGACCGTCGACCGCCCCTACCTGCTGCGACTCGCCCACACCGAGACCGGGCTCCCCCTCTTCCTGGCGGCCGTGCGCAGCCCGCAGCACTGACCGGACGGGGGTCAATGGCCGACGGCGCGGAGCGCGCCGTCGGCCATTGACCCGGGCATCCAGCGCCAGTAGCGTGCGCACAAAACGGGAGAAACCGCATTCCGTGCGGCCGACTCCCCTGAGCACGAGGGGGTGCTTCATGGCGCTGTCGTTCCTCGACCGCGAGCACACGGTGGCCAAGCCCGGCTACAGCAGGTGGCTCATCCCGCCCGCCGCGCTCGCCATCCATCTGTGCATCGGCCAGGCGTACGCGACCAGCGTCTACAAGAACGCGCTGGTCGCCCACTTCGACTCGAGCCTCACCGCGATCGGCGTCATCTTCTCCATCGCCATCGTCATGCTCGGCCTCTCGGCCGCGGTGATGGGCACGTGGGTCGAGCGCGCCGGGCCTCGCGCCGCCATGTTCACCTCCGCCTGCTTCTGGGCCTCCGGCTTCCTCATCGGTGCGCTCGGCATCGCGACGTCGCAGCTGTGGCTGGTCTACCTCGGGTACGGCTTCATCGGCGGGATCGGGCTCGGCATCGGCTACATCTCGCCGGTGTCCACGCTGATCAAGTGGTTCCCGGACCGGCCGGGCCTGGCCACCGGCATGGCGATCATGGGGTTCGGCGGCGGTGCGCTCGTCGCCTCGCCCCTGTCGCGGCAGCTCATGGCGGCCTACGACAGCGGGTACGACCCCTCGGACCCCACCTCCGTGGCCTCCGGCAGCGCCGTCACCTCGCTCTTCGTGACCCTGGGCATCGCGTACTTCCTGGTGATGATGCTGGGCGTGTTCACCGTGAAGGTTCCGCCGCCCGGCTGGGCTCCGGCGGGCTTCGACGCCGGTGCGGTGGCGGCCAAGCCGATGGTGTCGACAGCGAACGTCTCGGCGGCGAACGCCATCCGGACCCCGCAGTTCTGGTTCCTGTGGACCGTCCTGTTCTGCAACGTCACGGCGGGCATCGGCATCCTGGAGCAGGCCGCGCCGATGATCCAGGACTTCTTCCGCGAGGGTGGCACGTCCTCGGTCGCGCCGACGACGGCGGCCGGGTTCGTCGCGTTCCTGTCCCTGTTCAACATGGCGGGCCGCTTCGTGTGGTCGTCGACGTCGGACTACATCGGCCGCAAGCCGACCTACATCATGTACCTGGGCGTCGGGATGATCCTGTACGTGCTGCTGGCCACGGTGGGCCACGTCTCCACGATCATCTTCGTGCTCGTCGCCGCCGTGATCCTGTCGTTCTACGGCGGCGGCTTCGCCACCATCCCCGCCTACCTGCGCGACCTGTTCGGCACCTTCCAGGTGGGTGCCATCCACGGCCGGCTGCTCACCGCGTGGTCGGCGGCGGGCATCGCCGGGCCGCTGATCATCAACGGGTTCCTCGACGCTCAGGGGACGCCGGGCGAGCTGGTCGCCGCCGACTACCGGCCCGCGCTGTTCACCATGGTGGGCGTGCTCGCGGTCGGCTTCGTGGCCAACATCCTGGTCCGGCCCGTTGCGGCGCGGTTCCACGAGACGCCGGGCCGCACGGACGCGTTCGCCGAAGGAAGGGTGTGACCATGTCAGAGCAGACCCCTGAGCAGGTCGGGAACCAGGTCCCGCGGCTGGTCGTCACCTGGCTCGTCGTGACCGTCCCGCTGGCCTACGGCCTGTTCCAGACGATCAAGGGCGTCATCCCGCTGTTCACCGGCTGACGCCGACGGCCGGCTCAGCTCAGCCGGTCCGCCCGCGTGTAGACGTTCATCGAGTCGCCGCGCACGAAGCCGAGCAGGGTCAGGCCGCACTCGTCGGCCAGGTCCACGGCGAGCGTGGAGGGCGCGGAGATCGCGGACAGCACCGGGATCCCGGCCCGCGCGGCCTTCTGCACCAGCTCGAACGACGCCCGCCCGCTGACCTGAAGGATCGTCCCGGCAGCGGGCAGGGCGCCGTCGCGCAGCGCCGCCCCGACCACCTTGTCGACGGCGTTGTGCCGGCCGACGTCCTCGCGGACGTACAGCGGCTCGCCGTCGGCGCTGAACAGGCCCGCCGCGTGCAGGCCGCCCGTCCGGTCGAAGGCACGCTGACGCGCGCGCAGCAGGCCGGGCAGGGCGGCAATCACGTCCGCGCTCACCGTGACCGGGTCGCTCCTGACCGGCCAGCGCAGCCCGGCCCGCACCTCCACCACAGTGTCGGAACCGCATACCCCGCACGCGCTCGTCGTTGTAAACGCCCGCTGCCGCGGCGGCTCGACGCCGCGGGCGAGCGCCAGCTCGACGGTGTTGTCCTCGTCGGGGCACAGCCGCATGCCCACTATGTCGTCCGGCGCGGCCACCGATCCCTCCGAGACCAGCCAGCCGGCCACGAGGTCGAAGTCGTCGCCCGGCGTCCGCATCGTCACGGTCAGCGTGCCGCTGCCCGCCGACGTGAAGTCCGACGCCGCGGAGCCCGCCGTCGGGCCGCCGACCGGCACCATGCCGCCCACCGACAACGGGCGGCCGCCCGCCGACCCGCCGGGGCCGAGCAGCCGGATCATGAGCGGTTCCTCGACGACGAGCGTGTCCGGGCGCTCCGCGCGTGCGCCCTCGCGGACGCGGACAACGCGCCGTCGGTCGGTGACGACTCCCATGACGCCAGTCTCGCACCCCTCGCGGACCGCTATGTCATACCTCCACACGCGGGTGAATCCGGCGTAGGGTCGGACGCGTGACCGACGTGAGCGACGAGGCCCGCACCGACGCCCCCGAGAAGAGCCTGCGGATCGGCCCTCCGAAGAAGAGCGCCGCAGGCGTGCCCGGGGTGGTCCACGGCCTGGCCCACGTCTTCGACGAGGCCGGTGTCGCGCGCGGCCTGCGCACGCTCCCCCTGGTCAACCAGCACCGCGGCTTCGACTGCCCCGGGTGCGCCTGGCCCGAGCCGGGCAAGCCGCACCTCGCCGAGTTCTGCGAGAACGGCGCCAAGGCGGTCGCCGAGGAGTCCACCCGCAAGCGCGCCGACGCCGCGTTCTTCGCCGAGCACTCGATCTCGGAGCTGGCGACCTGGACCGATCACCGGCTGGGCAAGTCCGGGCGGCTCACCGAGCCGATGCTGCGCGAGGAGGGCGCCGACCACTACCGGCCCGTGTCCTGGGACGAGGCCCTCGACCTGGTCGCCACCGAGCTCCGCGGGCTGGACTCGCCGGACCAGGCGGCGTTCTACACCTCCGGCCGCACCAGCAACGAGGCGGCGTTCGTCTACCAGCTCCTCGCGCGCAAGCTCGGCACGAACAACCTGCCCGACTGCTCGAACATGTGCCACGAGTCGTCGGGCACCGCGCTGACCGAGACGCTCGGCATCGGCAAGGGCAGCGTGTCCCTGGAGGACATCACCGACCACGCCGACCTGATCGTCGTCGTCGGCCAGAATCCCGGGACCAACCACCCGCGCATGCTCACCGCGCTGGAGGAGGCCAAGGACCGCGGGGCCCGGATCGTGGCGATCAACCCCCTGCCCGAGGCTGGGCTGCAGACGTTCAAGAACCCGCAGCGGGTGCGCGGCATCGTGGGGCAGGGCACAAAGCTCGCCGACCGCTTCCTCCAGGTCCGCCTCGCCGGCGACCTGGCCCTGTTCCAGGCCGTGAACCGCCTGCTGGTGGAGGCCGACGACGACGCCCGCACCGCCGGGCACGCGCCGGTCCTGGACCACGACTTCATCAGGGAGCACACGTCGGGTTTCGACGCGGCCGCGGCGTCCTGGCGGGCCGTGAAGCAGTCCGACGTCGAGCTGGCCACGGGTCTGGACTGGTCGGAGATCGAGGCCTTCGCCGGCGACGTCCTGGCCGCCGAGAACGTCATCGTCTGCTGGGCGATGGGCCTGACCCAGCACAAGCAGGCCGTGGCGACCATCCGCGAGGTGGTGAGCTTCCTCCTGCTGCGCGGGAACGTCGGCCGCCCGGGCGCGGGCGCGTGCCCCGTGCGCGGGCACAGCAACGTGCAGGGCGACCGCACCATGGGGATCTGGGAGCGGCCCGGCGCGCCGTTCCTCGACGCGCTCGCCGCGGAGTTCGACTTCGAGCCGCCGCGCGCCCACGGGTATGACGTCGTCGACACCGTCCGGGCCCTGCGCGACGGGCACCTCAAGGTCTTCATGGCGGTCGGCGGCAACTTCGCCGCGGCCACCCCGGACAGTGCCGTCACCGAGGCCGCGCTGCGGGAGGTCCCGCTCACGGTGCACGTCTCGACCAAGCTGAACCGCTCGCACGTCCTCCCCGGGAAGCGGTCCCTGGTCCTGCCCTGCCTCGGCCGCACCGAGCGGGACGTCAGGGCTGGTCGCGAGCAGGTAGTCACCGTCGAGGACTCCATGAGCGTGGTGCACACGTCGCGGGGGCGGCTGGACCCGGCGTCGGCCCACCTGCGCAGCGAGACCGCGCTCCTCTGCGACCTGGCCCGCCGGGCTCTCGGCCCGGAGGACCCGACGCCGTGGGAGGAGTTCGCCGACGACTACTCGCGCATCCGCGACTCGATCTCGCGGGTGATACCGGGCTTCGAGGACTTCGAGCAACGGGTCGCCGAGCCCGGCGGGTTCGTCCTGCCCCACCCGCCGCGCGACGCCCGCGTGTTCCCGACGCTGACCGGCAAGGCCAACTTCACGGTGAACGAGCTCGAGATCGTGCGGGTGCCGGAGGGCCGCCTGCTGCTCCAGACGGTCCGCTCGCACGACCAGTTCAACACCACCGTCTACGGCCTGGACGACCGGTACCGCGGCGTGAAGGGCGGCCGGCGTGTCGTGTTCGTCAACCCCGAGGACCTGACGGCCCTCGGCTTCGCCGACGGCGAGACGGTGGACCTGGTCAGCGAGTGGTCGGACGGCGACCGCCGGGCCTCGGGGTTCCGCGTCATCGCCTTCCCGACGGCGCGGGGGTGCGCCGCCGCGTACTTCCCCGAGACCAACGTGCTGGTGCCCCTGGACCACACGGCCGAGGGCAGCAACACCCCGGCCTCGAAGTCGGTGGTCATCCGCCTGGATCCCCCGGTTCGTTGAGTGCGGACTATTTGTTGGGTCGGCAGGCCCCGGCCCAACAGATAGCCAGCACTCAACGAGGGGGTCAGGACGGCGTCAGCCGGAAATACACGAGGCCCGCGACGCCGAGCGGGAGCTGGCCTGCTACGCCGACCAGGCCGTCGTCACCGACGACGGGCAGACCTACCGTGGCCGGGCCGAGATCCGTGCCTGGCTCACCCACGCCGCGAGCGAGTACACCTACACCAGCGAGCTCACCGCCGTCCGCCAGGACGACACGGAGCGCTGGACGGCCGTGCGGCACCTCGAGGGCGACTTCCCCGGCGGCGGCGTCGACCTGCGCTACCGCTACACGCTCGAGAACGGCCGGATCGTAAGGCTCACGATCGCCCCCTGACCCCGCTTCGTTGAGTGCTGGCTATTTGTTGGGTCCGCAGGACCTGATCCAACAAATGGCCAGCACTCAACGACGGGGTTCAGGCCGTCAGTGCGTGACCGCCTTCTCGGCACCGGCGCCCGTGAGCGACCGGACCTCCATCTCGGCGTACTTCTCCGGGGCCGACTGCTCCTTGCTCAGGTAGGTGCCGACGATGCCGAGCACGAACGCGAGCGGGATGGTCACGATGCCCGGGTTGTCGAGCGGGAACCAGTGGAAGTCGATGCTCGGGTCGCTGATCATCGACTTGCTGAGCCCGGTGACCGGGTCGGCCGGCTTCCCGGAGACGACCGGGGAGAAGATGATCAGCACGACGGTCGAGATCAGGCCGCCGTAGATGCTCCACAGCGCGCCGGACGTGTTGAACCGCTTCCAGAACAGCGAGTAGATGATCGTCGGCAGGTTCGCCGACGCCGCGACGCAGAACGCCAGGGCCACGAGGAACGCGATGTTCTGCCCGTTGGCGAAGATCCCGCCGATGATCGCGATGATGCCGATCACGACCACCGTCCAGCGGGCCACCCGGACCTCGCCGTCCGGGGCGACCTGCCCCTTCTTGATGATCGAGGCGTAGATGTCGTGCGCGAAGCTCGTCGCCGCCGTGATCGTCAGGCCCGCCACCACGGCGAGGATCGTCGCGAACGCGACCGCCGCGATGATGCCGAGCAGGATCTCGCCGCCCAGCTCGAACGCGAGCAACGGCGCCGCCGAGTTCTGCCCGCCGGGTGCCGCGAGGATCGTCTCGGGTCCGACCAGCGCCCCTGCGCCGTACCCGAGCACCAGGGTGAACAGGTAGAAGATGCCGATCAGCCAGATCGCGACGACCACGGACTTCCGGGCCTCCTTGGCCGACGGGACCGTGTAGAAGCGCGTCAGCACGTGCGGGAGGCCCGCTGTGCCGAGCACCAGGGCCAGCGCCAGGGAGAGGAAGTCGAGCTGCGACAGGGCGGTCGCGCCGTACTGCAGGCCCGGTTCGAGGATGGCATCGCCCTTCTCGCCGGCCATGTTCACGGCCTCCTGCATGACGGCGGAGAGGTTGAAGCCGAAGCGCGCGAGCACCCAGATCGTCATGGCGCCGGCGCCCAGGATGAGCAGCGTCGCCTTGATGATCTGCACCCATGTGGTGCCCTTCATGCCGCCCACCAGCACGTACAGGATCATCAGGGCGCCGACCACGGCGATGACCAGGCCCTGGCCGGCCTTGTCGGTGATGCCGAGCAGGAGCGCGACGAGCCCGCCCGCGCCGGCCATCTGGGCCAGCAGGTAGAAGAACACGACCGCGAGCGTGGACAGTGCCGCGGCCAGGCGGATCGGGCGCTGCTTCAGCCGGAAGGACAGCACGTCCGCCATCGTGAACTTGCCCGTGTTCCGGAGCAGCTCCGCCACCAGCAGCAGCGCGACGAGCCAGGCCACGAGGAAGCCGATCGAGTACAGGAAGCCGTCATACCCGTTGATGGCGATGGCGCCCGCGATGCCGAGGAAGCTCGCGGCGGACAGGTAGTCGCCGGCGATCGCCGTGCCGTTCTGCGTGCCCGTGAAGTTGCGGCCGCCGGCGTAGAAGTCCGCCGCGCTCTTGTTCTGCCGGGAGACCCGGAAGACGACGATGAGGGTGACCAGCACGAATGCGGCGAAGATGCCGATGTTGATCCAGGTGTTGCCGACGTTCGTGGCCGCAGCCGCCATGACGGTCCCGTTCACAGCTGCCCCTCCTCGATCTCCTCGCGCAAGGCCTGCGCCCGGGCGTCGAACTTGTTGTTCGCCCACCGCGCGTAGAGCGTGGTGATCACGAACGTGGACACGAACTGCAGCAGCCCAAAGATCAGGCCGACCGTGATAGTCCCGGCCACCCGGATGCTCATGAACTCGTGCGCGTACGTGCTCATGAGCACGTACAGGAAGTACCAGACGAGGAACAGCGCGGTCATCGGGAAGACGAAGTTCCGGAAGGCCCTGCGGAGACTCTGGAACTCGTCAGATCTCTCAACGCGTTGGTAATCGGTTTCTGCAGGCTCTGATGCCTGTACGTCACTCATGACGCCTCCATTGGCTCATGGGGGCGCGCGCTCTGCCGCGGCCCGGTGCGCGTCTCGCACCCGGGGCCCAATGTGCCGCACCTCACATGCTGGGGGCAAACAGTTCAGACGGTGAGTTTACGGACTTGACCAAGTCGTTACAATCCCGCGGCCTCTCCCGCCCCGATCCGGGAACCGGCTGGTCAGCGCATCGTCAGCGCCGGACGTACGCCAGGTCCGCGATGGCCCGCCCGGCGCTGTGCGCCTTGCGCTCGAACCCGGTGAGCACGCGTCCCTCGAACCGAGGAGCCAGGCGCCCCGGGCCGTGCGCGTTGGCGAGGTCCGCGTCCGCCTCCAGGACCTCGATCATCTGCTCCGCGTACTCGGCCCAGTCGGTCGCGAGGCGCAGCGTCCCGCCGGGCCGCAGCACGCGGGCCGCGAGCGCCGCGAACTCCGCGGTGACCAGGCGGCGCTTGTGATGCCGCGCCTTGTGCCACGGGTCGGGGAAGAAGACCCAGAGCTCGTCCACGGACCCGGCGGGGACGGTCGTCTCGAGCAGCTCGGCCGCGTTGGCCTGCACGAGCCGCAGGTTCCGCAGCCCCTCCTGCCCCAGGGCCGCGCCGGCGCGCTCGGCGCGCGCGATCGTGTGCGCGAGCCCGGGCTGGTATACCTCGACGGCGAGGTAGTCGCGCTCGGGATCGGACGAGGCGGCCTCGACGACGGCGTCCCCCAGCCCCGAGCCGATCTCCACGACGAGCGGAGCCCTGCGCCCGAAGACGGCTTCCGCGTCGAGCACGAACTCCGGGTCCACGGAGGTACGCGCGATCGCCCGGGGCACGTCGATCAGGTAGAGGCCGTGGCGCTCCGCCCACATCCGCTTCTGCTTGTCCGTGAGCCGACCGGACCGGCGCACGAACGACACCGGCTTGGTCCGGAACCCCGAGAGGTCGGGCCGGTCGGCGGCGTCGGGCCGAGAAGGAACGGGCTGACTCACGGGACGAGCCTACGAGGTAGCGGGCGGGTGTTGCGTATCCGCACGGATTCCCGGCTCGCCGCGCACGCCGGCCGAGGCGCGCGGCAGGCTGTGGGCAGACATCGAGACCACTAGCGAAATCAGGAACTGAACATGCCGGCCATCGCACCCCTCACAGATCCGGACGACGGCGCCGGGCGCGAAGATCATCTGGACCACCCCCAAAAGAGGGAGCCCGTCAACTTCCCTCTCGTGTCCAGCGGCGACCCGACCTTCGCGTCACGTACCGACGAGATCCTCCGGTCCATGAACGTCGATGTCTGCACCGAGGTCGCATGACCGACCGCGGCTCCTGTTCGCGCGTCGAGCTCGACGGCCGCCGGATCGTCGTCGACCTGTCCGACGCCGACCTCGCGCGGCTGACCGCGGCCGAGGCCCGGCGCGGTATCGACGGCTCGGAGCTCGTCCTCGGGTGGATCCGGCGCGGGCTGCTCAGCGACGGCGCATGGGCCGAGCCGACCGGCCGGGACGACCGGACAGTGCGGGGCGACCGGGTGATGCGAGACGTCGAGGTCGCGCAGCGGTCCGACGAGCTCTTCAAGGACCTGCTCGGCGACCCCGACCGCTCGGACTGACACTCCAGGCAGTCACACCTGGTCGACCTCGTCCTCGAGCGTGGCGAGCGCCTCGGCCGGCTCCAGGTCCCTGACCAGGACGCGCAGGGTCAGACCATCGGCCAGGGCGAGCAGCCGCCGGGCCTGCTCCAGGGCCACCTGGTCGCCCGTGCCGCCGTCGGCCTCGTCACCCGCGCCCTGGTCGGCGCGACGGGCGCGGATCAGCCGGGCGCACTCGTCCTCCGCGCCCCGCCGGGCCTCGGCCAGCACCTGGCGGACGGCGGGGTGGTTGATCGACTTGGCCACGTAGGCGTACCAGACGCTGACGCCGATGCGGCCCGCGTCGTTCTCCGGGATCTGCTGGCTCACGACGTGCAGCAGCCGGCCGCGGGGCGCGGCGTCGGCGGTCTCCTGGTAGCCGGCATAGGCATTGTCGACCAGCGCGTTGCACCCGGCGAGGACAAGAGCCTCTTTGGTGCCGAAGTAGTGCTGGATCCGCCCCATCGAGACGCCGGCCTGGGTGGCTACGTGGCGCAGGCTCACGCCCTCGATGCCGTGCTCGGCGATCACCAGCCAGAGCGCGAGGACTATCTCGGCCCGGCGCTCTTCGTGGTCGACGATCCTCGGCATGTGCACAGGCTATAGCAATACGATCGCATCGGAACCTGTTACGATGCGATCGTATTGCTAAACAGTCGCCCGGCCACCGCGCCTGGCCACTCGAACCGCCTCGAGAGGATCCCCATGAGCAAGAACCCGACCGGAAAGCGCCGCCGCTGGCCCATCGTCCTGCTGGCCATCGTGGCAGCGGTCTCCACCAGCGGCCTGGTCCTGCTCGTCGCAGCCGGCGGCCCCAGCGTCGGCCACTTCCGCACCCTGGACGGCCGCCAGTCGTACGAGGAGACCTATGCGACGGCGCTGGCGGGACTGCCCGAGCCCACCGAGACGCACGACGTCAAGACGAGCTTCGGCACGGTCCGCGCCTACGCCTGGATCAACGAGCAGCACCCGGACGCCACACCTGTGGTGCTGGTGCCCGGCCGGTCGGCCCCCGTCCCGATGTGGGGCGACAACCTGCCCGACTACATCGAGCACCGCACCGTGTACGCTTTCGACGCCCTCGGCGACACCGGCATGTCGGTGCAGACCATCCCGATGACCGGGATGGCAGACGCCGCCGCGTGGGTGGACGAGGCGATGGCCGGCTTGGAGCTCGACCGGGTCCACCTGGTGGGGCACTCCCAGGGCGGTGGCCTGGCGGCTGCCGTCGCGGTGCGGCACCCGGAGCGCCTGGCCAGCCTCACCCTGCTGGAGCCGGTCTACACGCTGGGCACAATGCCATTGTCAATCATCCTGGCGTCGATCCCCGTCTCGCTGCCCTTCGTGCCGGAGTCGTGGCGCGAGGCCGGGCTGAACAAGATCGGCGGGGTCGACGCCGAAGACGTGGACCCTGACGACCCGCTGGCGCGGCTGATCGCTCAGGGCTCCCGGCACTTCGACTCGGGGTCCCTGCCCAGCCCCACCGTCCTGAGCGATTCCGAGCTGAAGAGCCTGCCCATGCCGGTGTACGTGGCGATCGCCGAGTCCTCGCTGTCCGGCGGAGAGGGGGCGGCCGAGAAGGCGGAGCTGATCCCGGACGCACAGGTCAAGATCTGGCCGAACACCACGCACTCGCTGCCCATGCAGGTCGCCCCCGCACTGGATGCCGAGCTCGAGACGTTCTGGACGGCGCACCAGTAGGCAGGTACCGACGAAGGTCCGCTTCCACCAAGCGCTTACGCATGCTCAGGTCCCCGAATCCATGCATAAGGCCTTGCTGGAAGCGGGCCTTGAACCGGCTGTCCGAACGCCTTTGCACCCGGGCGCCTTGGCTGGCTTGTCGCGTCCACCGTCGTGGTCGCGGCACGGCGGTCAGAGCGCGCCGGCGAGCCGCTCCACCACCCAGTAGAGAGCCACCGCGACGATCCCCGAGGTCACCGCTCCGAGCACCCACCGGGCCGTCCGCGGGGCCCGGACGCGCAGCAGCACCAGCAGCGGGAACACCACAGCGATGATGCCGAGCTGCACCGCCTCGATGCCCACGTTGAACGACAGCAGCGACCACAGCAGGGTCCACGACCAGGCGGCGTCGATGCCGAGCGCGCCCGCGAACCCGGCGCCGTGCACCAGGCCGAAGACGAACACCACGGGTAGCCGCCAGCGGTCCCAGGCGGTCAGCACATCGCGCGACCCGGCCGGGGCCCGCCACCGCAGGGCGTCCCGCACCGGGCCCGTCGTCGTCCCGCCGTCGCCGGGCGTGAACGCCCCGCCACCACCAAGTGCCCCGCCGTCCCCGAACGCCCCGCCACCCCCGCGCCAGATCAGCACCAGGTCGACGGCCGCCACCACCGCTATCGACGCCGCGATCACCGGCTCGACCACTGTTGCCGGCACGGAGACCACCCCTAAGGCCGCGAGCAGGAACGTCACGGAGTGCGCAACGGTGAACGCGGTGGCGGTCCAGACGACGTCGCGCAGCCGGCGCGCGCCGATCAGCAGCGCCAGCAGGAACAGCACGTGGTCCAGCCCGAACAGCAGGTGCTCGCCGCCCAGCACGAAGAACTCCCCCACCTGCTTGAGCAGGCGGTGCTCCCCAGTGGTGAGGTTGGGCGACGCCGCGGTGAGCACCGCCGAGCCGTCCTCCTCGTCGAGCGTGTACCGGATGATCGTCTCGGTGGAGTGCACGAACGACTCGGCGTCCGGGAACAGCCCGCTGGAGACCTCGTGCACCCCGCCCGGCTCGCCGTGGCACGCGAACGAGTAGGTCAGGGAGGCATAGGGTCGCTCCCCGCGCTCCACGATGTCCGCAGCGGAGAGCGCCGGGACGCACGGCTCACCGTCGTACGTGACAACGAAGCGGTCGGTGACGTACCCGTCGACCTCGCCCTCGTGCTTGTCCAGCTGCTCCAGCTGGTCGGCCCGGCCCGTGGCCTCGTACGCCTCGGCACGCAACCAGGCGGACTTCATGAGCAGGTCGTACTCGAGATCGAGCACGGCCGTCACGTCCGCCGTCGGCCCGCCGGCCGACGGCGCCGTGGTCACCTCGGCGTAGACGTCACTGGTGGCGTCGTGGGCCCACGCGGGCTGCCCGACGGCGGAGCTGCTCACCACTGCGAGCAGCCCCGCCAGGGCAACGGTGCGCCAGAACCTCAACGGCGCGCCGTGGTGAAGTACGCCGGCGACGCCGTCGTCGTGCCACCACCGGAGGTGCGGGCCGTGACGAACCAGGCGTAGGTGCGGCCCGGCTCGAGGCCGGTCCACCGGACCGAGGCGACCTCACCGGAGGCCACGGTGTCCCGGCCGATCTCGCGCACCGGGTCGTACAGCACCACGGAGTCGGTGCTGAACGACGTGCTGCGCGAGGTCAGGTCGACCGGCAGCACCATGTTGTCCTCGAGGCCGTTGTACCGGTGCTCGGTGTCGTACTCGGTGGCGCCGAACTCGCCCAGCAGCGGCGAGTACGTGTCGACGGACACCTCGCCGCGATCGACGTCGAACTGCAGCATCCGGAAGAACGACGCGCCGAACTGGAGCCGGTCGGTGGGGTTGTACCCGCCGATCTGGGTGAGCCCGAGCTGGTCCGCGGACACCGTGTAGAACTGGTAGTCGGCGAGCAGCTCGACCACGCCGCCGCCGATGTCCCCGACCACGGGCGGGCGCACGTTGGTGCCCACGCCGTGCCGGTGCCCGGCCAGCACCATGAACACGTTCGGGTTGTCCTTGACGAGCAGGTTGTACAGCAGCGGCCCGTCGGACCCGCCGAAGTTGGCCCCGCGCCCGTCGGGCGACGCGGACGGCTCCAGGTAGTCGTGCGTGAGCAGGATGCCGTTGCGGTCGGAGTACCGGTCGAAGATCGACGCCGCCCACTCGGCCTCGTCGCGCGTCACGCCGTAGGACAGGCCCACCACCACGAAGTCCAGGCCGCCGGCCGAGAACAGGTCGTAGTGGTTCTCGTTGGAGCCCTCGGTCATGGTGCCGCCGTACGTGGCGTTCTCCCAGTCCTCGGCGAGCGCCTCGTAACGGTCCGGCCCGAAGTACCGGTCGTACAGCTCGGGGTCGGTGCCCGACTGGTTGTCGTGGTTGCCCGCGACCACACCGTTCGGGATCCCTGCGGCGTCGATGCGGCCCTGCGCCTGCGACGCGAACTCGAGCTCGCCCATTACCTGGTCCTCGAGCTCCGGCGGGAACGCCCGGATGTTGTTCTCGATGATGTCGCCGGTGTGCGCCACGTACGCGATCTTGCGCTCGTCGGCGTTGTCGACGATCCAGTCCATGACGCCGTTGTAGCCCTGCGCCCAGACCGCCCGCTCCTCGGCCGTCTCCTGCTCGACGGCGCCCTCGGACAGGTACTGCGTGTCCGTGTAGTGCACCATCGAGAAGTCGTAGTCGTCCGGGTTCGCGAACTGGTCCTTGTCGCCCGCGTCGATGTCGTCGGCGAAGGGGTCCTCGCCCGTGACCATCGCGTGGACCTTGCCCCGCACGACGTAGTCGCGGGTCACCGCGCCCTCGAGCACGGTGCCGCCCTCGACAGCGCCGCGCGCCGAGGCGACGATGTCCCAGGCGTCGGTCTCCGGGTTCCAGGCCCGCAGGCTGACCAGGCGCGCCGGGTCGGCGGTGCCCTCCCAGCGCAGCACCGGCGCCTCGACCATGCCGCGGACCGGCACGTCGAACCGCTGGTAGGTGACGTCGCCCGAGTCGGGCGAGTCCGCCGAACGGCCGTCGCCCGGCTCCAGCGCCCTGGTGCTCAGCTGCCTCTGGCCGGGCACCCGCAGCTCGGTCGGCACGCCGTCGCTCTCGCCCTGCCAGGCGTCGGACGGCGTGAGGATCTCGGCGGCGGAGAAGCGCGCGGTGACGTCGCCGCCGTCGGGCTCGGAGACGGTCGCCTGCAGCGTCGCGGTGCGGCCCACGCCCGCGGTGCCCGACGCCGGTGCGACGTCCGCCGGCACGTCCGGGATCCCGGCGCTGACGAAGCCGATCTCGTGGGTGACCTCGTTGCCGAGGCCGTCCGTCGCGGAGACCGCGAGGGTGTGGTCGCCGGCCGAGAGGCCAGGGCCGACCGGGTCGCCCTGGGCGATCTCCGCGCCGTCGAGCGTCACGTCCGGGCCCTGCACCACACCGGAGGAGTCGTCCACGGAGACCGCGAGCGGCACGGCCGAGGTGAGCCGGTCGCCTTCGGCGGGGGTGGCGGAGACGAGCGCCGGACCGGTGTTGTCCGTGAACAGGGCGCGCGTGGCGGTCTCGCCGGTGGTGGAGGTGGCGGCGAGCTCGTGCTCGCCGTCGGACAGCGTGGCCGTGTCGACGTCGGCGCGCAGGCCGCGTGCGGGGGCGTCGACCGTGAAGGTCAGGGTGACCTCGCGCAGCGCGGTACCGCTGGAGCCGCAGGTGCCGTCGCCCATCGCGTAGGAGGGCTTCAGCCCGACGCCGGCCGCGGTGCCCGCGGCGGAGGTCAGCGCGAGGTTCGAGATCGTGAAGTCGTCACGGTTGCAGTCGCCCGCGAAGGTGCCGGTGACGACCTTGACGGTGTTGTCGCCGGGGCGCAGCCACTCGTTCGGGATCGCGACATCCGCGCGCTGGCTCGCGTACGAGCCGCCCATCGGCGTCTCGATCCCGTTCACCACCAGCAGGTTCGCCGCGTTGCCGTCGACGGCGTTCGAGCCGACGTTGAACGAGAACGCCGCGTCGCCGAAGCCGAGCGTCTCCGTGGTCTCGACGGCGGTGCCGTCGACCGTGATCTCGGTCGTGGCACCCTCCCCGTTCGCCGGGCGCGCGCCCGTGACGGTGACCGTCCCGTTGGCGAGGGTGCCGTCGGTCGGGGTGAGGCGCGGGGCGCCGGCCGGCGCGTTGTTGACGCGGACCGTGTGCGCCACGGTGTCGCCGTCCGCTGTGCGGGCCTCGATCGTGTGCTCGCCGTTGGTCAGCGTCGTGGTGTCGAGGTCGGCGCTCAGGCCGGTCGTGCCCTGCGGGTCGCCCTGCACGAAGAAGGTCAGCTCGGCACGGAGCAGCAGGCTGGTGTTGGTGCCGCAGCTTCCGTCGCCGAACGAGTAGGTGTACTCGTTCTCCTCGCCGTCGGCCAGCTCGCCGAGCGGCTCGAGCGTGAAGTCGGAGAGCACGAAGTCGTCGTAGTTGGACCCGCAGCTCGTCTCGACCGCGCCGACCACCACCTCGACGGTGTTCTCGCCGGTCACGAGGTACTCGTTGGGGATCTCCAGCTCGACGCGCTCGCTCACAGCGTCGGGCAGGTAGACCGGCTCCGCCCCGTTGACCGACACGTGGCTCCGGTAGCGCGCCTCGGTTGAGTTCGTGGCGACGTTGTAGCCCAGGATGGACGTGCCGAGGGTCTCGGTAGCGCCCGGCACGTCTGTGCCGTCGACGGTGAGGCGCTCGACGTCGTCACCCGGGGCGACGGGCTCCGCCGCGACGGGGACGGTCCCCTCCAGGAACGCGCCGTCGTCCGGCGTGAGGGTCGGGCTGCCCGACGCCGGAGCCTCCGGCTCGTGCGGGGCCGTCGCCGTCGCGCCGGGGCTGGTCTCCGCAAGGCCGGTGTCCGCGGGGGCAGCGGACGACGACGTCGCAACCCACCCCGTCATGGCCAGCGTGGCCGCCGTGACCGCCGCGACGAGGCCGAGCTGCTGCCGGGTCCGCTGTCTCGGTCGATGATTCCTGGTGACTGGCCGCATGGCCGTCCTCCCTGTTCCGTGAAGGTGGACGGCTCCGAGCACGCCCGGAGGTCAACCTGTCCCGGGTGAATGAACGGAACTGGAGCGGCAAGCAACCACCGGACAAACTGTGAGGTACCTGGATGAAATTACTGATCAGGGGCGCGATCCGAGCGGGTGAACTTTGCTCGCGACGGGCCCGCGGAGACGCGGTCCGCTTCGAGAACGACCTGCGGTACCGATTCCGGGCCGTTCGGGTACCTGCGGTCGTTCTCGAAGCTGACCCGACCCCACCGGCTCTACGCTCTGACCATGGCAACTTCCGACGAGCAGATTCAGCTGTGCTGCTTCCTCTGGGCGCACCCCGGCCAGGAGGCGGCGCTCACGGCATACGAGGACCGCGTGCTGGCGCTCGTCCCGGAGCACAGCGGCGAGGTCCTGCAACGCGCGGTGTCCGACGGCGCGGACGGCCGGCCGCACGAGGTCCAGCTGTACCGGTTCGCGAGCCAGCAGGACCTGGACGGTTACGTTGCCGACCCCCGCCGCACGGCGCTGGCGCAGGAGCGGGAACGGGTGGTGGCGCGCACGAATCTGTTTCGCGTCGATCTTCGCTGACGGGAGCCCGGCGGGAATCGCGAAGGCCCCCACCGATGTGGGGGCCTTCGCCGTGTTGTGCGCCATCTAGGACTTGAACCTAGAACCCGCTGATTAAGAGTCAGCTGCTCTGCCAATTGAGCTAATGGCGCCTGCGACGGAAAGATTACCAGGGCGTGGACCCTCTGGCGCACCAATTTCTCCGCCTCGCGACGGGCCCTCGCCACCCCGAGAGGGGCTGCTGGACCGTCGCGTTGGTGCGCCATCTAGGACTTGAACCTAGAACCCGCTGATTAAGAGTCAGCTGCTCTGCCAATTGAGCTAATGGCGCGCAACGGGAAGAAACACTACCAGGACCAGCGGCGTCACCGGTAACCGAACGGATGGCTCGGACCTGTGAACTGCACGACAGCCGGGCGCGACGGACAGGCCTACAGGTAGAGGCCCGTCGAGCCGTCCGCCTCGTCGCTCTCGGCCACGCCATGCACGTCGCGCTCGCGCAGGAGCACGTAGTCCTTGCCGCCCAGGTCGACCTCGGCGCGCTCCTCGGGGTCGTACAGGACGCGGTCGCCGACGTCGACCTGCCGCACGTGCTCACCCTTGGCCACGACCTTCGCCCACGCGAGCCGCTTGGGCCCGACGGCGGTCGCCGGGATCACGAGGCCAGCCGTCGACTGCCGCTCCGTGGAGTCCGTCTCGGGCTCCACCAGGAGCCGGTCGTGCAGCATGCGGATCGGGAGGTTGCCAGGCTGGGTAGCGGCGTTCGTCACAGCGGGGGTGCTCACAGGACAACGCTACGCGACCGCCGGACGCCGTCGTCCACAGGCTCCTGGCGTGCGGGACACCGGGAGCCCGGAGGGCGACTAACGTTGCCGGCATGACGACTCGCCTCGAGCCCGGGGACAAGGCTCCCGACTTCACCCTCCCGACCGCCGACGGCGCCACCGTCCGCCTCGCCGACCTGGCGCAGAGCACTGACAAGGGCGTCATCGTGTACTTCTACCCGGCCGCCGCGACGCCGGGCTGCACCAAGGAGGCGTGCGACTTCCGTGACTCGGAGGCGTCCCTCCAGGGCGCGGGCTACGCCGTCGTGGGCATCTCCCCCGACAAGGTCGCGAAGCTGGCGAAGTTCGCCGAGGCCGAGGCGCTCACGTTCCCGCTCGCGTCCGACGAGGACCACGCGACGCTGGAGGCGTACGGCGCCTGGGGCGAGAAGCAGAACTACGGCAGGACGTATGTGGGCGTCGTCCGCTCCACGGTCGTGGTGAACCCGGACCTGACCGTCGCGGAGTCGTTCTACAACGTCAAGGCGACGGGACACGTGGCCCGGATCCGCAAGGTGCTGGGGCTCGACGCCTGATGGGTGGCCCGGCGGACCTGCTCGACATCGACGCCGAGCTCAGCGACACCGAACTGGCAACGCGGGACCGCGTGCGGGAGTTCGTGGACCGTCGTGTCCGGCCGAACATCGCCCGCTGGTTCGCCGACGCCTACTTCCCGCGTGAGCTCGTCCCCGAGCTGGGCGAGCTCGGGCTGCTCGGCATGCACCTGCGGGGGTTCGGCTGCGCCGGGCGGTCCGCCGTCGAGTACGGGCTGGCGGCGCAGGAGCTCGAGGCCGGCGACTCCGGCATCCGCACGTTCGTGTCCGTCCAGGGCTCGCTGGCGATGTCGGCGATCCACAAGCACGGCTCCGAGGCCCAGAAGCAGCAGTGGCTCCCGCGGATGGCGACGGGCGAGGTGGTGGGCTGCTTTGGCCTCACCGAGCCCGGGGCGGGCTCCGACCCGGCGAGTTTGGCTACCCGCGCCCGCTTCGAGGCCGGCAGCGAGGGCGGCGACGCCGGCGGCGAGTGGGTCCTGGACGGTGCCAAGCGGTGGATCGGCATGGCCTCGTTCGCGGACGTCGCGATCATCTGGGCCAAGGTGCGCGAGCCCCGGGACGACGGCGGCGAGCGGGACCGCGTGCGCGGCTTCTTGGTGCCGACGTCGACCCCGGGCTTCTCCGCGGTGCCCATCGAGCCGAAGCTGTCGATGCGCGCGTCCGTGCAGTGCGACATCACGCTGGACGGCGTGCGCGTGCCCGCCGACGCCATCCTGCCGGAGCACCCCGGCCTGGCGGGGCCGTTCGCGTGCCTCGACGAGGCTCGCTACGGCATCGTGTGGGGCGCGGTCGGCGCCGCGCGGGACGCGTTCGAGTCCGCCCTCGCCTACGCCAGGGGGCGTGAGCAGTTCGGCACGCCGATCGCAGGCTTCCAGCTCACGCAGGCCAAGCTCGTCGACATGGCGCTGGAGATCACCAAGGCGCAGCTCATGGCGCTGCGCCTCGGCCGGCTCAAGGATGCCGGGCGCCTGGAGGGGCACATGATCTCGGCGGGCAAGCTGAACAACGCGCGCATCGCGATCGACATCTGCCGCGAGGCACGCACCGTGCTGGGCGGCAACGGCATCACGCTGGACCACTCGCCGATGCGGCACGCAAGCAACCTGGAGTCGGTGCGCACCTACGAGGGCACCGACGAGGTGCACACGCTGGTGCTGGGCCGACACATCACCGGGATCGCCGCATTCCGCTGACCTGCCCGTAGACTGAGCGCCGCGCGCGAGTGGCGTAATTGGCAGCCGCGCCAGGTTTAGGTCCTGGTGTCTTCGGACGTGGGGGTTCGAGTCCCCCCTCGCGCACCAGGCCGGGCGACGAGGTGACCGAACAGGTCGCCGACCAGGTCGTCAGGCCCGGCGTGACCCTTGCCCTCCGCGGCGAGGTGCCCAGTGATGGCAAGGTCGATCGCGCCGTGCGCGAGGGCACGAATCAGCGCGGCGAGCCGGTCGGGGTCCCCGGCCGGCAGATCGCCGGAGAGCTGCGCGTCGGCAACCGCTCCGATGATCTGGGCCCAGGTCGTCTCGGCGGCCCGAGCGAGCTCTGGCGATCCGACGGGCCAGGCACCGAAGACGAGAGTGAAGCGTCTCGGGTGCGCGAGCGCCCAGGCGACGTAGTCGCCCATGACCCGCCGCAGTGCGGCCAGCGCGGACGGCTCCCGCGCCCGCGCGGTCATGATCAGGTTCGTCAAGGCGTCGAGCTCGCGTGCGGCGATCGCCGCGAGGAGCGCCTCTTTGTCGGTGAAGTGCTTGTACGGAGCGTTGTGCGAGACCCCGGCCCGACGGCCGACCTCTCGCAGCGTCACGCCGTCGACCCCGCCGGCGTCGAGGAGGTCGGTCGCGGCGGCGATCAGGCCCTCACGTGTGCTCACGCCGCTCAACCTATCCAGTCAAGTTGACGTCGTCAACCTGCTCGCGCGCCACACGAACGTGCGGACAGCGGAGGCTGCGTGGGCGGCATCGCCACGCCCTCCGCAGCCGCCGCGCCCGTCAGTTCTGCTGCGCGGCGAGGTCCCTCTTCACTACCTCCATGTCGAGGCCGCGCACGGCCTCGACCACCTCGGCGAGCCCCTTGGCGGGCAGCGCACCCGCCTGGCGGAAGACCAGCACGCCGTCGCGGAACGCCATGAGCGTGGGGATGGACGTCACCTGCGCGGCCGCCGAGATGCCCGGGTTGGCGTCGGTGTCGATCTTGGCGTGCACGATGTCGTCGTTCTTGTCCGAGGATGCCTCGAAGACCGGTCCGAACATCTTGCACGGCGGGCACCACGTGGCCCAGAAGTCCACCAGGACTATCCCGTTGTCGCTGACGGTCTTCTCGAACGTGGCGTCGGTGATCTCGACGGTGGCCATGTCACGCTTCCTTTCGTTGGGCGTCTCCCAGGTGAAGCACAGTTCTGCTCTCCGCTATTCCAGGAACAACGGCTCCGTGAGCAGTTCAACACCCCTCGTACCGGTCCGGCGGCGCGGAATAAGGCACCGCGGGGCCCGACCTGGTAGAACGGACCCGTGACGGACACTGCCGACTACCCAGCCGACGATTTCTACCACGACCCCTCCCAGGTGTCGGGGTGGCTGACCGACGAGGACCTCGCCGTCGTACGGGCGCAGCTCCCACTCGTGTACGTCGATGCCGTTCCGGTCCGGGTCGACGACTCGGGCGACGTGGTCGCCGTCGGGCTGCTCCTGCGGGTGAACACCCAGGGCACGATGACGCGGGCCGTGGTCTCGGGGCGCGTCATGTACCACGAGCGGCTCCGGGACGCCCTGCTGCGGCACATCGAGAAGGACCTGGGCCCGGTCGCGCTGCCGCAGGTCCCGCCGTCGCCGCAGCCGTTCACCGTCGCCGAGTACTTCCCGACGCCCGGCATCACCGCGTTCCACGACCCGCGTCAGCACGCGGTCTCGCTCGCGTACGTGGTGCCCGTGACGGGCGACTGCCGCCCTCAGCAGAACGCCCTGGACCTCGCCTGGCTGACGCCGGAGGAGGCGTGCGCCGACGACGTCCAGGCCGAGATGATGAACGGCCAGGGCATGCTGCTCAAGCAGGCGATGGCCCACGTGGGCCGGCTGCCCTAGCCCGTCTGACGGCGGCGCGGGCCGCCGTCAGGACAGGTCCAGTACCGGCCAGTCCTCCAGGTCCGAGCGCATGCGTCGGTCGTGGGTGGCGACGACGACGGCGCACGGCGTGACCTGCAAGGCACGCGTCAGCTCGTCGACGAGGTCGATCGACAGGTGGTTCGTCGGCTCGTCGAGCAGCAGCAGGTGCGGCGCGTGCAGCAGCGCCCGAGCGATCTCGAACCGGCGGCGCTGCCCCGCGGACAGCTCGGCGAGCGGCCGGTCCAGGTCCTCCTCGCTGAGCAGGCCGAGGCCCGCGACGGGCACCACGTGGTCCGGGTCCAGCTCGCCCGAGGCGAGCAGCCGCAGCGCCTCGTCGGCGTAGGTCTCGAAACCGGTCAGCCGGCGCGCCTTGCCGGTGATCGGCCCGCTCTCCTGGCCGACGACGCCGATGCGTGCCCCCGGGGCGACCGACCGGGTCCCGCGGTCGAGCTCCAGGGTGCCGGCCAGCGCCGCGAGCAGCGTCGACTTGCCGGTGCCGTTCGGCCCCACGATGAGCAGCCGGCCCGACGGCGGGATCGCGACCCGCGTTCCGGGCAGGTCCAGGCGGGCGCCGTCGTCGGCCCCGTGGGAGTGCGGGTGGGTGCCGACGCGCGGCGAACGCACCTCCACCACCGGGTTGCTGGGGTCCCAGCCCGGCGACATCGCCGGGAGGTCCGGGAACCTCAGCTCCACCGGCGGCACGGGCACCTCGATGGCCTCGGCCTCGAGCTTCTGGACGAGCCGGTCGGCGGCCTTGACGTGGATGCGGGCGCGGGTGGCGCGGCGGTGCATCTGCGAGCCCTTGGGCGGGCGCCACTCGTCGGAGAGCCCCTCGTAGGACTCGTCCAGCCGCTCGGCGAGCGCCGCGGCCCGCTTGCGCTCGGCCCGGTAGCGCTGCCGCCAGCGGTGCAGCGCCTGGTTCTTCGCGAACCGGTAGGCGAGGTAGCCCGGCTGCCCGTACAGCACGGGCTTGCCGTCCCAGGACGGGTCGAGGTCGAGGATGGCGGTGGCCACGTCGTCGAGCAGCTCGCGGTCGTGCGTGACGAGCACGACGCCGCCGCGCCATGCGACGAGCTCGCCCGTGAGGAACTCGATGGCGGAGTCGTCGAGGTGGTTGGTGGGTTCGTCGAGCAGGAGCAGGTCGGAGCGCTCCGCGAGGCGGCAGGCGAGGCGGACCCGGAACCGCTCCCCCACGCTGAGCCGGTCGAGCCGGCGGGCAGGGTCGCGCGGGGCGCCCAGCCGCGTGAGGGCCACCTCGACGCGCCGGTCTGCGTCCCAGGCGGCGAGGTGCTCCGCGAGCGAGAGGGTGCGCTCCAGCACCGCGAGGTCGCCCGAGCTGTGATCGAACGCGGCGGCAGCGGCCTCCAGCTCGGCGGCGGCGGTCCGCAGGCCGTCGAGCGTCCCGGCGATCAGGTCGCCGATGGTCTGGCCCGGGGTGGGGTGCAGCTCCTGCTCGACGAGCGCCACGGTGCCGTGCCGTCGTACCTCGCCCGACTTCGGCAGCAGGTCGCCCGCCAGCAGATGCAGCAGGGTGGACTTGCCCGACCCGTTCTCGCCGACCACGCCCAGCCGTCCGCCGTCGGACACCGAGAAGGACACCCCGTCCATGACGGGCCGCCCGGGGTAGGCGAAACCGAGATCCTGGGCGACGAGGTGCATCCGCCAAGCCTACGGGGGACCGGACGGACGTCGGGCCCGCAGCCCTCCTCGCGGAGCGGCTGCGGGCCCGACCGGTTCAGCGAGTCAGAGCGACGCGGCCGAGGAGTACAGCGTCTGGGCGACGTCGCCCAGGTACGGGCCGAACATGTAGTTCCGCATGCTGCCGCCCCGGTACTTGAAGGAGTTCACCGAGTTGAGCGTGCCGACGCCGGTGGGCTCGGAGTAGCTCACGAACCAGGGGCCGCCGGACGAGCCGCCGGTCAGGTTGCAGTTCAGCCCCTGGTCGGTGCTGCCGCCGAACGTGTCCTGCACGACGGTGCCGTGGCACCACGCGATGTCCGAGCCGTCGTACGGGTTGGCCGCCGGGTAGCCGAACGAGTACATGTACTGGCCGCGGGCCTGGTTGAAGCCGATGGCCTGGCCGCCCACGACATCGGTCAGGTGCGCCCCGTCCAGCGTGTTCAGCACCGCGAACGCGACGTCGTAGTCGAAGTCGCCGCTGTTCTGCCACTGCGTCGTGGTGGTGAGCTGACGGGCCGTGAACGTGCCGTAGGGCCGGGCGCCGTCGTCGTAGGCCGGGACGAACGCCCAGTTCGTGGCGTAGTCCCCGGGACCCTCGTTGACGCAGTGTCCGGCGGTGAGCACGACGTCCTTGTTCCCGGAGCTCACGGCGCTGCCCGAGCAGACGTAGTTCACGCCCCCGAGCGTGAAGAACACCTTGCCGGTGGTGTCGACGACCTTGCCGCCACCCGCGTAGTAGTCGCCCACGAAGTCGGCGGACGGCACGGGCTTGGCCTTCGCCTGCGGGACGACCGTCGGCGCGCCCGCCGCCACAGCGTCACCGGCCGAGGACTTGCTCTTGGCGTCCACCAGGACCTCCGCGGGCACGGCGTCGCGCATCCGCTGCGGGGTCCAGTAGCCGGTCACCCGGTCCTGTGCCGCCCGGGTGGTCGCCGCGCTGTGCACCGCGACGTCGCCGGTGACGTCGCTCGGCCGGGCCTGCGACGGCGCGCTGAATGCAACGGCGGCGGTGCCGCTCAGGGCCAGGGCCGCCAAGCCCCCGAGAAGGGCGCGGGAGAGGTTGCTTCGCATGCTGCCTCCTTGATCACACTGCCCGCCGAACAGCGGGCCGGGAGGATCGTGGATCCTGGATGATTCAAGAAGAAGAGGGGCATATGTCCGAACTGTAAATTTTCTCCACGATACGGGCGTTTGCCGGTTCAGGCCCACCGCGCGGTAAGGCGGCAGCCCGGAGGCTCGCGGGCCGCTGTCGGCCCCCGGGCTACCCTCGACGCGTGAGCACCACTGCCCCCGCCTCCCGCACCGCGCCCGTCTGGCCCGCCCTCGTGGCCGACGCCGTCGCCGTCCTCGCCTTCACCCTCATCGGCATCGCATCCCACGACGGGTCGCTGGTGAACGCCTTCTTCCGCGTGGTGTGGCCGTTCGCGCTGGCCGCGGCGATCGGCTGGGCGTGGACCCGCGCATGGCACGACCCGGCCCGCGTCTGGCCGACCGGCGTCATGATCTGGTTCACCACCGTGATCGTCGGCCTGGTGCTGCGCGGCGTGAGCGGCCAAGGTCTGGCGTGGTCGTTCGCGCTGGTCACGACGATCTTCCTGGCCATAACGATGCTCGGCTGGCGCGCCTTGGTCGCGGCCCTCCGCCGCGCCCAGGCGGCGTGACGGACCGAGCTCGGCGGCTTCGGTCCGTTGCTGCGACTTCGGTCCGTTAATTGACCGATCTCATGGCATCGGACCGAAGTCATCGAGCTCGGTTCGACAACCGGCCGAACTCGCCGTTCAGCGCGCGCCCAGCACCTCGAGGATCGCCGGGGCCAGGGCGCGGAACGCCTTGCCCCGGTGCGAGATCGCGTTCTTCTCGTCCGGGTCCAGCTCTGCGGCGGTCCGACGGCGGCCGCCGTCGCCGGCACCCGGCGCCGCCTCGTCCGGGACCAGGATGGGGTCGTAGCCGAACCCGTTGGTCCCCCTCGGCGCGGTCTCCAGCACGCCCCGCATCTCGCCGAGGCGCACCTCCTCGCGCCCGTCGGGCGTGACCAGCGCCGCGGCACACACGAACCCGGCCTGACGGTGCTCCGTGCGCACGTCCCCCAGCTGGCCGAGCAGCAGCTCGAGGTTCGCGAGGTCGTCCCCGTGCTTGCCGGCCCAGCGCGCCGAGAAGATCCCGGGCGCACCGCCGAGCACGTCCACGGCCAGCCCCGAGTCGTCGGCGACGGCGGGCAGCCCGGTCGCGGCGCACACCGCCCGCGCCTTGATGAGCGCGTTCTCGGCGAACGTCACGCCGTCCTCGACGGGCTCGGGGGCGCCGACCTCGCCCGAGGTGACCAGGCCGCCGTCGGGCAGCACCAGGCCGGAGGCGGAGAGGATCGCGAGGAGCTCCCCCACCTTCTTGCGGTTGTGCGTCGCAAGGACGAGCCGGGCGGCGGGCGGCACGATCAGGGAAACCATGCCCCGATCATGCCAGCCGCCGTCCGCCGCGATGTGTCTCAGGCCGGTGCGCCTCAAGCCGTCGCACCGGCAAGGGCAGGCCCCGGTTGCCCGACGACGGCGCCCGCGACCGGCACCTCGTCGACCACCAGCGGCTCATCGTCCGGTACTGCCGGCTAGCCAGCGCCGCCGCCGTCAGCCCCAGACCGAGCACCGCGAGCAGCATGAGGACCAGCGCGATCCCCCGGGCCGGCCCGATACCGAACCAGTCGCCGATCAGGTCCGCGCCGGCGCCGGCGGTCATGAACGGCTGGAACACGAACTCGGTCAGCGGGCTGATGAGGAACGCCGTCAGCGGCGCCGCCACCATCTCGACACTGTGCGCGAACCCGAGCACGCGCCCCTGCCGCTCGTACGGCACCACCTTCTGCAGCACCGTCTGCTCTGACGCCTCCGCGAACGGCATGACGAACAGGTACACCGCGAACCCGGCCACGAGCAGGACCACCGAGTGCTGCACGGGGAGCAGGAAGGTCGCGCCCCACATGACGAGGTTGACCACCAGGAGGGTCCGGACGGGGTTGCGCCCCACGCCCCGCTTCGCCACGACCAGGCCGCCGAGGATCATGAAGACGCTGATCAGGCCCCAGGCCAGGCCCCACGCCTGGACGGACATGAGCGACAGCCCGTACGGGTCGGCGAGCGCCATGAGACCGCCGGCCAGGAAGTTGTTCAGGAGCGTGAACCCGATCAGGGCCCACATCCCGGGAATGCTGCTCACGAGGCGGATGGTCCCGCGCAGGTCCACCTTCTTCGGCTCGGCCGCGGCCGCGGCCTCGGCGAGGGAGTCCGGCACGCGCAGCCGGTGCAGGTGCCCGACGGCGGCGACGAGCACGACGACCGCCAGGACCAGCACGCCGAGCATCCCGCTCGACGCCACGAGCAGGCCGCTGATCACCGAGGTCACCAGGCTGGAGATTCCCGACGTCGTGCCGGCCAGCCCGTTCGCCTTGTCCCGGCGCCCGTCGTCGAACAGGGCGGTGACGACGGTGGTCATCGCGATGCTCCGCGGGTTGCCCGCCATCACGCCGGCCATCACCAGGAGGACCAGCGCCCACAGCTGGACGCTCGTCGGGTCGGTGAAGACGACCGCGGGAGTTGCGACGTAGAGGGCTAGCGCCGCGAGGTAGAACCCGAGCGACACCACCGTTCGGCGACCCGTGGTCCCTGCTCGTGGTGCGCGACGTCGTGTACTTCGGCAAGCACACGTTCAACGAGTTCCTGGCGGGCGACGAGGCCATCTCGCCGAGCGTGCTGTCCGCCCGCCTCGAGTCGCTGACCGACGCCGGGATCCTGCGCCCCCGCACACGACCCGGACACGGGCGCGCCGGCGGACTGGATCGCCCTCGTGCGGAACAACAAGCCCGAGATGCTCCGCCGCTACACCGAGACGGTGCGTCGAGGCGGGAGCGTCTTCGTGGGCGACGACAGCGTGCTGGCCCAGGTGCAGGCTCTGGGGGCCTGACCCGGGCGCACCCGCCTCGCGGGTCAGAGCTCCTGGGCGAGCGCGTCCTGCTGGATCTTGGCGAGCTCGGCCGTGCCGCCCACCGCGAGGTCGAGCAGCGCGTCGAGCTCGGCGCGGTCGAACGGCGCGTGCTCGGCGGTGCCCTGCACCTCGATGAACTTGCCGGCGCCCGTGACGACCACGTTCATGTCGGTCTCGGCGCGCACGTCCTCCACGTAGGGCAGGTCGAGCATCGGGGTGCCGTCGATGATGCCGACGGAGACGGCGGCGACCGAGTCCGAGAGCACCTGCTTGCCGCCCTTGATGTGCCCGTGCCGGCGGCCCCACGCGATCGCGTCCACGAGGGCCACGTAGGCGCCGGTGATCGCGGCGGTGCGGGTCCCGCCATCGGCCTGCAGGACGTCGCAGTCCAGCACGATGGAGTTCTCGCCGAGCGCGCTCATGTCGACGACGGCGCGCAGCGAACGGCCGATGAGGCGCGAGATCTCGTGGGTGCGGCCGCCGATCTTGCCCTTCACGGACTCGCGCTGGCTGCGCTCGTTGGTGGCGCGCGGCAGCATCGCGTACTCGGCGGTGACCCAGCCCTCGCCGGAGCCCTTGCGCCAGCGCGGCACACCCTCGGTGAACGACGCCACGCACAGCACGCGCGTGCGCCCGAACTCCACGAGCACCGATCCCTCGGCCTCGTCGAGCCATCCCCGGGTGATCTTCACGGGGCGGAGCTGGTCGGTGGCGCGCCCGTCGGCGCGGACGACTGTGTTGGTGCTGGAGGTCATGCGCCCACCCTAACGAGCCGCACGGGCCCGACGGGAGTCAGAGGTCGTAGACCGTGCCCGGCTTCGCGACGTCCACCGGGCCCGCGTAGGACCCGCGCGCCTCGGCCAGGGAGTCCGCGGGATCGTTCCACACCGGCAGGTGCGTGAGCAGCAGACGGCGGGCACCGGCGTCGGTCGCCACCTGGCCGGCGCGGCGGCCGGTGAGGTGGATGCCGCGCTCGACGACGTCGTCGCGCCCCTCGAGGAACGCGGCCTCGCTGAGCAGCAGGTCGACATCGCGCGCCAGCTCGACCACGGACGAGCACGCGTCGGTGTCCCCCGTGTACGCCAGCGTCGCCGTCCCACCCGACGACGACGGGCCGGTCACCCGCACGCCGTACGTCTCGACCGGGTGGAACACCCGGTGCGGCTCGATGGTCAGCGGTCCCACCTCGACCAGCTTGTGCTCGGCCCAGGACTGGAAGTCGAAGTCGTTCTCCATGGTCTCGCCCTCACTGAGCCCGGACGACAGCGCGAGGTGCCGCGCGACGTCCGCGGGTCCGTAGACGGGCAGGCGCGTGGGCCGGCGGCCCGTGCGCAGCGAACCGTGCCGAGGGTGGTAGCGCAGGTACACGTACAGGCCCGAGAGGTCCGCGCAGTGGTCGGGGTGCAGGTGCGAGATCGACACGGCGTCGAGCGCCATGGGGTCCATGTGCCGCTGCAGGGCGCCGAACGCGCCGTTGCCGAGGTCGAGCAGGACGTTCCAGTCGCGCGCCTGGTAGCCGGCGGCGGCCGCCTCCGCGGCCGTGACCCGCACCAGGTACGACGACGCGGGCGTGGCCGGGCCCGGGAACGAACCGGAGACCCCGAGTGGGACGAGGCGCATCAGACGGCCTCCACGAGGGACACCTCGGGGCCGAGGAACCGGCCGGCCAGCTGCCCGAACGGCGCCGGGTCACCGGTGGTGAGGAAGCGGTGCACGGGCGCACCGGCGTCGGACGCGCGCTCGAGGTCGTGCGCCACGAGCGTGCGGTACACGTCCTTCGCGGTCTCGTCCGCGCTGGAGACCAGCGTGACCTCCTCACCCATGACATAGGAGATGGCGCCCGCGAGCAGCGGGTAGTGCGTGCAGCCCAGCACGAGCGTGTCGACGCCGGCCGCCTTGACCGGGTCGAGGTACTCGTGCGCGAACTTCTGTACTTCCGGGCCCGACGTCCTGCCCTCTTCGACGAAGCGTACGAACTCCGGGCAGGCCTGGCTCGTGATGGTCAGGCCGGGGGTGACGTGGAACGCGTCGTCGTACGCCCGCGACTGCACAGTCGTGCGCGTGCCGATGACGCCGATCCGCCCCGACCGGGTGGCGGTCACCGCGGCCCGGGCCGCGGGCAGGATCACCTCGACCACGGGGATGCCGTGACGCTGCGTGTACCGCTCGCGTGCGTCACGCATCATGGCCGACGACGCCGTGTTGCACGCGATGACCAGCATCTTCACGCCGTCCGCCACGAGCCGGTCCATGGCGTCCAGCGCCATGGCGCGCACGGCGGCGATCGGCTTGGGGCCGTACGGGCTGTTCACGGTGTCGCCGAGATACCGGACCTGCTCGTTGGGCAGCTGGTCCAGGATGGCGCGCGCAACCGTGAGGCCGCCGAGGCCGGAGTCGAAGATGCCGATGGGCGCGTCGTTCACGGGGTGAAGCCTAACGAGGACAATGTTCCGGAACCGTTACCCGTGAGCCGCGCCACGCGTGACGCGTGACACGTTCCGGCAGGTCAGGGCATCAGACGGGCTCACAGGGTCGACGTAGCCGGGCCCGAGGGGCGCCGCCCCCGCAGCTCCGCGAGCATCACGTCCATCAGGGTCTCCTGGGCGTAGCCCGCCGCGACGAACACCCCCGACCAGAAGCGCCGCGCCGCGCGGCCATCGGTGGCCACGGGGATCTCGCGGCCGGCCTGCCGGTCCCACATGATCTCGTCGGTGAGCTGCATGACCTGGTCGTCGGTCTTCAGGCCGAGCCGTTCGGCGATCACCAGCCGCACGTCGGTCAGCGCCCCGGCGAACTGCTCAGCCTCCTCGCGCGGCACCCGCACCGGCGGCGGCGCCCCGTGCCGGCCCAGCGGCGAGGGGGCGTCCTCGCCCGTCGGCAGGTCGAGCAGCGCGGCGAACGCCTCGAGCCGCTCCACCTTGGCCTGGGCGACGTCGTTCTGCGTGAGCCGACGGAACTCGTCGGCAATGTCCGTGTCGTCCTTGCTCGCGTCCGGCAGGAGCCGCCGCGCCGCGGGGTCCGTCGGGATGCGTCCCACACCGGTCACGCCCGTGAGCCGCGCCAGGTCGGCGTCGGTCAGCTCGTCCGGGGCGAGGAGGCCGTTGGCCCACGCCTGGCCCTTGCCCGGACCGGGGTGCGTCGAGGGGCCCGGCTCGTCGCCGTCGGCGAACAGGTCCAGGCCCGCCTCGTCGCGGAGCATCTCGGCGACGTCGCGCGCCACCCTGGCCAGGACGACCCGCTCGACCGGCTCGAACCTGGCCTCGTAACCCCGCCGCATGGCGCGGAACGGAGTCATGCGGCTCCCCGCGCGCCCGACTCCTGCAGCGTGGCCCACAACCCGAACCCATGCATCGCCTGCACGTCCACCTCCATGCGTTCGCGCCCGCCGCTGGACACTACCGCGCGACCGTTCTTGTGCACCTGGGTCATGAGACGTTCCGCCTTGACGCGCGGGTACCCGAAGTAGCTCTCGAACACGTACGTCACGTACGACATCAGGTTCACCGGGTCGTTCCAGACGATCGTCACCCATGGGTCGGCAACCCCCGAGGCGATGTCCGCCTCAGTGTCCTCCTCGACGGCCGTCCCGGCTGACCCCATGGGCGTGAGCAGCGGCGGTGGGGAAGAAGTCACAGGTCTCACTCTAGGCGGTTTCGTCCCTCCGCTGGACACCCTTGTCCGAGATTTTCGCGAAGTTGTCGCCGGGCTGTGACCTCTGGCCGCCGGGCGGTCACGGGCGGTTCACCGAGCAGGTCCTGGGCTCGGTCTCAGCTGGTGTCGACCGGGCCTGCGGTTCCCCTTCGGGCTCAGTCGAGGAGGCCGTCCAGCCGGAGGTCCACGGTCGGGATGGCCGGGTCGCCCTTGGACAGCCGACGCGCGCCGCGCGGCAGCTCGGCGCGCACCATGCCGTGGTTGATCGCCGCGTTGGCGACCCCGTACGGGCCCACCCAGCGCGAGTCGACGGCGCCGTCGACGACCAGCGGAGCGAGCAGCGGACGCAGGTCGTCGCTCTGCGGCGTCCACTCCGCCACCGCGGTGTCCGGGCCGGTCACCATGATCTCCTCCACCGCGTACCCGTCACGGCCGTAGCGCCGCGCGGCCGCCTTGCGCCCACCCACCGACGCCTTGTTGGCCGACGCCTTCGCCACCGGCTGCAGCACGCCCGACGCGTCGGCGCGCGCCACCAGCTTGTAGACCATGCCGCACGTCGGCGCGCCCGAACCGGTCACGAGCGCCGTCCCGACGCCGTACACGTCCACCGGCATGGCGGCCAGGGACGCGATCGCGTACTCGTCCAGGTCGGAGGTGACCACGATCTTCGTGTCCCGGGCGCCGAGCGAGTCGAGCTGCCGGCGGACCTCCTGCGCCAGGCCACCGAGGTCGCCCGAGTCGAGGCGCACGGCGCCCAGCCCGGTCCCCGCCACCTCGACCGCGGTCGCCACGCCCTGCCTCACGTCGTACGTGTCGACCAGCAGCGTTGTGCCCGGCCCCAGCGAGGCGACCTGCGAGGCGAAGGCCTCCCGCTCGGTGTCGTGCAGCAGCGTGAACGCGTGTGCGGCCGTGCCGATGGTGTCCAGCCCGTACCGCATCCCGGCCTCGAGGTTCGACGTGCCGGCGAAGCCACCGATCACGGCAGCCCGGGCCGCCGCGACGGCAGCCTGCTCGCTCGCCCGGCGCGAACCCATCTCCAGCACGGGGCGGCCTCTGGCCGCGCTCGTCATGCGCGACGCCGCCGACGCCACCGCCGAGTCGTAGTTCAGGATCGACAGGATCAGGGTCTCCAGCAGCACGGCCTCGGCGAAGGTCCCCTCGACCTGCAGCACGGGCGACCCCGGGAAGAACACCTCGCCCTCGACGTATCCCTGGATGGTCCCCGTGAACCGGTAGTTCGCGAGGTAGTCGAGCGTCCTGCGGTCCACCACGCCGTTCTCCTCGAGGAACGCCAGCTCGGCGTCCTCGAACACGAAGTGTGGCAGCGCTTCCAGGACGCGACCGGTGCCCGCCAGCACGCCGTAGCGGCGGCCCGCGGGCAGGCGGCGCGTGAACACCTCGAACACGCAGTGCCGGTGCGCGGTGCCGTCCGCGAGCGCCGCCTGGAGCATGGTCAGCTCGTACCGGTCGGTCAGGAGCGCGACCGATGGGCGCACCGCCGGAAGGGGTGCAGCAGGAAGCGGCCGCGGTTCACCGACACCATTGTCGAGCGCAGGCCACGAGTCTGTGAGCGGGGCCCCGATGCCCCGAAGCTCGTCGGTCATGGACTCACGGTAGGCCAGAGAACTGACCGGGGTGGCGCGAACAGGGCCGTGGCGGCCTCTTGTCTCAGCATGCGGATCGTGCTCCCGTACTACTTCTGCCCGACGAACCAGCGCCGGACCTGGGCCACGCGCGCGGTCAGCTGGTCGGCCGTCGCGAGCGGCACCTCGGGGCCGCCGCACTTGCGGCGCAGCTCGGCGTGGACCATGCCGTGCGGCTGCCCGCTGCGCTTGGCCCATGCGGACACGAGCTTGGACAGCTCCTTGCGCAGCTCCGCCGCGCGACGGTGCTCCTGCTCGGACCGCTCGTTCTCCACCTCGCGGGCGGTCGGCGCTCCCCCGCGCGCCTTGAGGTGGTCAGCCTGGCGCTGCCGCAGCAGCGTCGCGACCTGGTCCGGCTCCAGCAGGCCGGGCAGGCCGAGGAAGTCCTGCTCTTCCGCCGAGCCGAGGTCCGCGCTCGTGCCGAACTCGCCGCCGTCGAACAGGACCCGGTCGAACGAGGCCTGAGCGTCCAGCGCCTGGAACGAGCCCAGCAGCTCGCTGGACGCCTTCTCCTCCTTGTTGGCCTCCGCGATCAGCGCGGCCTCCGGGTCGTACTCGATGCCCTGCTCCTCGGCCGTGCGCGGCCGGTCGAGCGCGTGGTCCCGCTCCTGCTCCATGGAGCCCGCCAGGTTCAGCAGCGGCGCGACGCTCGGCAGGAAGATCGACGCCGTCTCGCCGCGCTTGCGGGCACGGACGAACCGGCCGATCGCCTGCGCGAAGTACAGCGGCGTGGAGGCGCTCGTGGCATACACGCCGACGGCGAGGCGCGGCACGTCCACGCCCTCCGACACCATGCGCACGGCCACCATCCAGCGGTCCTCGCTCTGCGCGAACTCCTCGATGCGCCCGGACGCGCCCTCGTCGTCGGACAGGACGACGGTGGGGCGCTTGCCCGTGATCTCGTGCAGGTGCTTGGCGTAGGCGCGCGCGTTGTCCTGGTCCGTGGCGATGACCAGGCCGCCGGCGTCGGGCACCGTGCGGCGCACCTCGGCGAGGCGCTTGTCCGCGGCCGAGAGCACCGACGGGATCCACTGCCCCTCCGGGTCCAGCGCGGTGCGCCAGGCCTGCCCGGTCATGTCCTTGGTCATGGCCTCGCCGAGGCGGGCGCTGACCTCGTCGCCCATCTTGGTGCGCCAGCGCATGTCGCCCGCGTAGGACATGAACAGGACGGGGCGCACCACGTGGTCACGCAGGGCCTCGCCGTAGCCGTAGGTGTAGTCCGCCTTCGACCGGCGGATCCCCTCGGCGTCGGCCTCGTACTCGACGAACGGGATCGCCGACGTGTCGCTGCGGAACGGGGTGCCGGTGAGCGCCAGGCGCCGTTCCGCCGGCTCGAAGGCCTCGCGGACGGCGTCGCCCCAGCTCAGGGCGTCGCCGCCGTGGTGCACCTCGTCGAGGATCACCAGGGTGCGCGACGCCTCCGTGCGCGCACGGTGCAGCGCGGGCTTGGCCGCGACCTGCGCGTAGGTGAGCGCGACGCCGTCGTAGTGGGTGCCGTGCCTGCCCTGCGAGTTCTTGAAGTGGGGGTCGATGCGGATGCCGACGCGCGCCGCGGCGTCGGCCCACTGGGTCTTCAGGTGCTCTGTGGGGGCCACGACCGTGACTCGCCGGACCACACCCTGTTCGAGGAGCTCGGTGGCGATGCGGAGCGCGAACGTCGTCTTGCCCGCGCCGGGGGTGGCGACGGCCAGGAAGTCCCGCGGGTTCTGCTCGCGGTACTGCTCCAGGGCCTCCGCCTGCCAGGCGCGCAGACTCGACGCCGTGCCCCAGGGGGCGCGGCGCGGGAAGGCAGGGCTGAGCGACGAAGCGGCCGCAGACGACGGTGTGTGGGGCAGCTGCTGCGGCTGGCTTGTCACTTCGAGGAGTCGCCCTCGCCGCCGTCCTGCGGGTCACGGAGACCGTCATAGATCTCCTTGCACCGGGGACACACCGGGAACTTGCCCGGATCCCGGCCCGGGACCCAGACCTTGCCACAGAGCGCGATCACGGGCTTGCCGCTCAAGGCGGACTGCATGATCTTCTCCTTGCGCACATAGTGCGCAAAACGCTCGTGGTCTCCCGGCTGTGTCTCCTCCCGGGTCTCCTCGCGCTCGAGGACGCTCGTACCGCCCTGCGTACTGGGCTCGTCCTGCGGGTTGGAGAGTGGTTCGGTCATGTCGAGAAGTCTACGCGGGACCACCGACAGCCTCACCGACGGCACGCGCTCCCGAGCAGGTCCGAGGCCTCGGCCGGACAACTCGACCGCCGAATACCTTGCGGTGGTGTCGGTGACCACGGATATAACTGTCTGCATGTCACAGCCCCGCCCCGAGAGGAGCCTCACTCTGCCCGACGACGGCGCCGCCCCCGCGACCGACTTCGCCGAGACCCTGTCCACCGCTCTGTCCCACGACCTGACCGACGCGCTGCCGGACGACCTGACCGGCGAGCTCCCGGTGACCCGCCCATTCCCGCACGGTCTGCCCGAACCCGTCTGGCCCGACTTCGGCGACCACGACGAGGGCGCCCGCCGTGCCGTGGCCGCCGTCGCCGCCATGCTCGGCCGCCCAATCCCGGAGCGCCCCCGAGAGCCCCGCTCCTCGAGCGAGTGGCTCACGCGCCAGTGGGACGTCGAGGAGAGCACGCTCGTCAACGTCTCGCGCGACATGTCGCGCACCCTGCAGCGGCTGCACGCCTACGCGCTGCAGCGCTGGGTGGACCGGCACCCGGACGATGTCTCTGTGTTCGGCCCGGGCGGAGCACCGCAGCGCGCCGCGCTCGACCTCGGCAACGGCACCTCGGTGAGCGTGCCGGCCGTCGCCACCGTGCTGTTCCCGGCCGGGTCCGCCTACGACACGCCGGTGGCCGTCGAGGTGGCCTACCGGTACGGCACCCCCACGGTCACCGCCTTCACCCCGCCGGGCGGGCTGGCGCTCGCCGAGCGGGTCCTCGCGGACCTGACCCGCACGCTCGAGGCGGACCACCCGTACCGCGGCGGTGTCCTGTCGGCGCGGCCCGGGAACGGCACAGTGGAGCTGACCCCGGTCAAGCACACGGTGCAGGTGCGCGGCGACGTCGTGCTGCCCGCCGACCTGTGGCGCGAGGTGGACCTGTTCTGCTCCAGCGTCACGACGCGCCGCGACGCCCTGCGCGCCCTGGGCCACACCACGTCGCGCGGCCTGCTGCTGGCCGGCAAGCCGGGCGTCGGCAAGACCAAGCTCACGCGGGTGATCGCCACCGAGCTCGCGGGGCCGCTCACCGTGGTGCTCGTCACCGCCGAGGTGCTGCGCACCTGGATGACCGAGCTGTACGAGGAGATCCGCGGCCTGGGCCCGTGCCTCGTGGTGCTGGAAGAAATCGACTCCGTGGCGTCCAAGGGCTCGCGCGGGGACACCTCGTTCGCCGAGTTCCTCGACGCCCTGGACGGCACCCGCAGCTCGGACGACGTGCTCACCGTCGGCACCACGAACGACCCCGACGCCCTCGACCCGGCCGTGAAGCGCCCCGGGCGCTTCGACACGATCATCGAGGTGCCGCCGCCGGACCAGGCGGGACGGATGGAGATTCTGCGCCTCTTCCTGCCGCCCGACTCCCCGGTGGACGTGAACCTGGTCGCCTCCTACCTGGACGGCGCAACGGGCGCGGACCTGCGCGAGGTCGCCCGCCGCTCCATCCTGGAGCACGGTCCGGGGGGCCTGACGACGAGCCGGGTCGCCGACGTGGCGACGTCGGGCCGGTGGAAGCCCGCCCCGGTGGCGGGGAACTACCTCTGACCGGGAGCGCCGGCGCCGCGCCCCGGCCGAGCCGCCGGCGGACGTGCGCCTACAGGCCCTGCCAGCCGGGCTTGTCGGCGTACGTCTGCCGGTAGTAGTCGGCGAGCTGCAAGCGGGACGCCGCCGCGTCGTCGACCAGCACCGTGGCGTGCGGGTGCAGCTGCATGATGGTAGCGGGCCACATCGCCGAGACGGGCCCCTCCACGAGCTGGTGCACCGCCTCCGCCTTGGCGCGCCCGGAGGCGAGCAGCACGAGATGCCGCGCCCCCATGATCGTGGCCAGCCCCTGGGTGAGGCAGTGCCGGGGCACGTCGTCGACAGACCCCCCGAAGAACCGCGCGTTGTCTATACGCGTCTGCTTCGTCAGCGTCTTGATCCGCGTGCGTGACGCGAGCGACGAGCCAGGCTCGTTGAACGCGATGTGCCCGTCGGTGCCGATGCCGAGGATCTGCAGGTCGACGCCGCCGGCGTCCGCGATGCTCGCCTCGTACGCGGCGCAGGCGGCCGGGAGGTCCTCGGCGAGCCCGTCCGGGCCCTCGACCGCGCCGGGCGCGAGGTCGACGCGGGAGGCGAACTCCCTCTCGATGACGTTGCGGTACCGCTCGGGATGGTCTGCGGGCAGGCCCACGTACTCGTCGAGCATGAAGGCGCGAACGCCCGCGAACGAGAGCCCCTCCTTGTGCCGGGCGACCAGCTCGTCGTACACCGCGAGCGGCGACGACCCCGTGGCCAGCCCCAGCACCGCCTCGGGATTGCCCCGCAGCAGGCCTTCGACGGCGTCCGCCGCCAGCCGGGCGAGCTCGCCCGCAGGCGCGATCACGACCTCCATCAGCTTCTCCTTCCCAGTACCGCGGCGCCCACCGCCGCGACCGGAACGTCCGTCGGCGCGAGCCGCACCCGGTCCGCCAGCTTGAGCGACCCGAGGAACGACGACACCTTGGCCTGCTCGCGCAGCGCGTCCTGCACCGCGTCCAGCAGCTCGGCGCCGAGCTGCGCGACGCCGCCGCCGAGCACCACGTGGCGCACGTCGGTGGTCAGCACCAGCAGCCGCACGGCCGAGGCCGTGGCGGAGGCGAACCTGTCCTTGACCACTATCGCCTCCTCGTCGCCCGCACGTGCCGCCTCGAAGAGCTCCACCGGCGCCGGCTTGCCGTGCCGCGACGGCCACGCCGCCTCCAGCGCCTTGCCCGAGGCGAACCGCTCCAGGCAGCCGCGCTGCCCGCACGGGCACTCCGGCCCGAGCGGGTCCACCGGGATGTGCCCGATCTCCCCCGCCGCGCCGCTCACGCCGCGGCGCAGCTGCCCGTCGAGCACCAGGCCGGACGCGAGGCCCGTGCCGAGCGCGAGGAACGCGAGGTCCTCGTGGTCGCGCGCCTCGCCGGCCTGGTCGACCGACCGTTCCAGCACGTGCGCCGCACCGACGGCGGCCACGTTGAGGTCGTTCTCGACCACCACGGGCACGCCGCCCAGCTCGCCGGACAGCAGGTCGGCGAGCGGCAGCTCGTCGTCGTGCACCCCCAGGTTGACCGCGTGCTTCACCGTGCCGGACGTGTGGTCGACGATGCCGGGGATGCCCAGCCCGACGCCCGCCAGGGCGGCGAGCTCCACCCCGCCGGACGCGACGACGTCCCGCACCGCCTGCGCCGCACCCGCGACCAGGCCCTCCGCGCCGTGGACCGTGGACCG
Source organism: uncultured Actinomycetota bacterium (assembly GCA_963850545.1). Classification (GTDB taxonomy): domain Bacteria; phylum Actinomycetota; class Actinomycetes; order Actinomycetales; family Cellulomonadaceae; genus Promicromonospora. Next base: position 2,555,982 of record CAWKLP010000001.1, read on the forward strand.
GCGCACCGTGGCGACCACGTCGCCCGCCGGGTCCAGGAGCGCGCCGAGGATCTTGGTGCCGCCGATGTCGAGGCCGACCGTGTACTCCGGCGCACGCCCGGTCTCGGACCGGACGCCCCCCTGCAGCTTGCCGACCTTTCCCATCCCGACCTTTCGCTTGCTGGACTTGCCTGTGGACTTGCCTGCGGACCTGCCTCTGCCGGACTTGCCGGGCTTCTGCTTGCCCGGCCTCTGCCCGCCGGACTTCTGCTTGCCGCCCATCAGCCCTTCACCGCGCCGGAGACCAGACCACCGGTCATCCGGCCCTGCACGATCAGGAAGAAGACCACGACGGGGATGGCGATGAGCACCGCCGCGGCCATGACCGCACCCCAGTTGGTGGCCTGCGTGGCCTGCACGAACGTGCGCAGCCAGAGCGGCAGGGTCATCGCCTCGGGCCGCTGCATGATCACCAGCGCCATGACGAACTCGTTCCACGCCTGGATGAAGGCGAACACGCCGGTGGCCACCAGGCCCGGAGCGAGCAGCGGGAACGTGACCCGCCAGAACGCGCCCGCCCGGGAACACCCGTCGATCATCGCCGCCTCCTCCAGCTCCTTGGGTACACCGTTCACAAATCCGCGCAGCGTCCAGATCGTGAACGGCAGCACTCCGGCCGTGTACACGAGCGTCAGACCGATGATCGTGTTCAGCAGGAGCCAGCCGTCGATGATCCGGAACAGCGAGACGATCATCGCCTCTCCGGGGATCATCTGGACAACCAGGATCAGCACGATGAAAGTCCGGCGGCCCTTGAAGGCGAACCGGGTCAGGGCCAGCGCCGCGACGAAGCCCACGACCAGGGAGATGACCAGGGTCAGGAAGGTGACCCCTATCGAGTTCAGCACGGCGGGCGGGAACGGCGCCCGCTCCTCGCCGAACATCGCGGCGCGGTAGTTGTTCAGCGTGAACACGTCCGGCGTCGGGAAGAACGCCAGGTTCTCGCCGCGGATCCGGTTGTTCGGCAGGAACGACGTGTTGAGCATCCAGTACACGGGGAAGGCCGAGAGCACGAAGACGAACAGGGCCAGGAGGCCGAACCAGGCGTCGGCGACGCGCTTGCGGATCTTGATCACAGCTCTTCCTCCCGCAGCGTGCGCCGCACATAGGGGTACGAGATGGCCAGCATGACGATCACGAAGATGACGCCGATCGCGCTCGCCAGCCCGTAGTGCCCCTGGGCCATACCCATCTGGTAGATGTAGACGCCGATGGTGTTGGTCAGCTCACGGTCGCCGCCGATGTCCTGCAGCACGAAGACCTGCGTGAAGAGCTTGAGGTCCCAGATCATCGACAGCACCACGAGCACCGTGATGATGCTGCGCACGTAGGGCACCTGGATGAGCCGGAAGCGCTGGAACGCGCTCGCGCCGTCGAGCTGCGCGGCCTCCATGACCTCCTCGGGGATCTGCGTGAGGCCCGCGTACAGGGTGAACGCGACGAACGGCACTGCGCCCCACACGACGATGCAGGTCAGGATCAGGAAGAACGACAACGGGTTGATCAGCCAGGAGTGGCCGAACCACTGGTCGCCGGTGATCGCGGTGAGCAGGTTGTTCACCACGCCGTACTGCGTGTCGAAGATCCAGCCCCACACGGTGGTCGCGGCCAGCGCAGGCATGGCCCACGCCAGCAGCAGGCCGACCGACACGAGGAGCCGCATGGCCTTGCCGACGCGCATCATGAGCAGCGCCACGAGCATGCCGAGCACCAGCGTGACGACCACGAGGACGACCATGAGCGCGAAGCTGCGCGCCAGCACGGTCCAGAACCCCTCGACGTCGGTCAGGACTGTCGCGTAGTTGTCGAAACCGACCCACTCGACGGGCTGGCCCATGAGCTGGGCACGCTCGTACTCCTGGAACGACATGACGAACAGCCGGACGACGGGATACCCCGTCAGCACGCCCAGGATGATCATCGTGGCCGAGAGCAGGAACCAGGGCAGGTAAGGGGGCCGGCGCTTCTGCCGGATCTCCTGGCGGGGTGGCGCCGGAGAGTCGAGAAGTGTGGAGCTCATGTCCTGTCTTCCTCAGGGGCGGCCGGCCGCCCCTCCCCTGGAAGAGCGGCCGCCGGCATCGGACGGGCAGTGGTGTCCCGTCCCGCCCGGGCTTTCTGGGGTCGCACCGGGCGGGACGGGATGTCTTGTGCCGACCGGGGTCAGCTGTTGAGGATCTCCTCGATGTCGGCGTCGAGCTGCTCGGCCACGGTCTTCACGTCGTCGCCGGAGGCGATCTTCGAGAAGGCGGTCTGCAGCAGCATCTGCGACTCGACGTCGGCCCACTTCGGGGAGGCGGGGGTGAGCTTCGCGTTGGCGGCGGCCTCAGCAGCGGCCGCACCGATCGACGTCGACTGGTCGACCTGCTCGAAGAGCGAGGTCTTGGCCGGGAAGAGGCCGATGCCGGCGAGGATCGACTGGTACTCGTCGCTGAGCAGGATCTCGTAGGCGCTCATCGCGAGGTCCGGCCGCGCCGACTTCTGCGCGATGGCGATGTTCGAGCCGCCCGCGAACACCTGGGCGGCGCCGCCGTCCTTGCCCGGCAGGGCGATGCCCTCGAGGTCGGAACCGTACGTCGACGCGCAGCCCGGGACGCCCTCGGGGTCCTCGGGCTCCTCCGGCGCGTTGATGGACCACTGGATCCAGCTCGGCGCGGAGAGGAAGGCGACCTTGCCCTCGCAGAACGGCACCTGCAGGTCCGCCTCGTTGGTGTCGGCCGGGGCGTTGTTGCCCTCGGTCATGATGGTCTGGATCTGCTCCAGGCCCGCGAGCCCGCCCTCGGACGAGAAGCCCGCGTCCCAGGTGCCGTCATCGGCCTGCTCGGCGACGTAGCCGCCGTTCTCCCAGATGAAGGGCAGGGCGTTGTACCAGTCCTGGCCGGGCCAGTAGACGCCGGACAGGTCGTCGGTCGTCAGGTCGACGGCGGTCTCGACGTACTCGTCGAGCGTGGTCGGCACCTTGGTGTCGCCCAGGATCTGCTTGGAGTAGAAGACGACGCGCGAACCCGAGTAGTAGGGCAGGGCGTAGTGCTTGCCCTCCCAGTCACCGGCCTCGACGAAGCCCGGGAGCAGGTCGGAGCCGCCCAGGGTCTCGAACTCGTCGGCCGTGATCTCGCGGAAGTAGCCCGCCGAAGTGAACGCGGCGGCCTGCGTGTTGCCGATCTCGACGACGTCGGGGGCGTCCGAGCCGGCGAGCGACGTCGTGTACTTGTCGACCAGGCCGTCCCAGGCCTGCTCCTCGATGACGAGGGTGCTGCCCTCGTTCTGCTCCTCGAAGGTCTGCTTCAGGTAGTCGCGGGCCTCCTTGGGCGTGTCGGAGCCGACGAGCCAGACCCGGACCTCGCCGGGGCCGGTCTCGGACGGTTCGGAGCTGGTAGCCCCGCCCGCGTTACCGCACGCGCTGAGCGCGAGGGTCAAGGTGATCGCCGACGCCGCAGCGCCGACGAGACGGTTCTTGTTCACGTGTGTTCCTCCCGGGGTACGACTGTGCGTCGCAGTGCCTGATGAAAAGCGGTGCATGGTGATGTCTCGAGTGGAAGCTCGATGAGATGCCTGCCGCCGACACGTGCGCACTGAGGCTCACGAGACCCCCAGCTGGGCGGAAAGCACGAGGACAGCGGCACCCGCCAGAACCACGTCCTCGTCGAGTGCGGCCATCCGCAGCTGCAGGCCCGAGTTGATGGCCTGCATGGTGCGCTGTCGGATGGTGTCCAGCGCGGCCTCGCGCAGGGGGCCGTCGAGCAGGTCGCGCGGACCGCTCAGCAGCACCTCCGTGAGGTTGAGTGCGCTGACGACCGGGGCAAGGGTGACACCGAGCACCCGGCCTGCCGACGCCAGAGCGGCGTCGGAATCTTCTGCGTTCTTGCCCGCCACCGCGCGCCGCAGCGCCGGCACGGACAGGACGGTCTCGAGGCAGCCCACTTTGCCGCAGGCGCACTGGTCACCATCGTCGACCACGGTGACGTGGCCGATCTCGCCGGCGGCGTCGCCCGGGCCGTGCACCCGCACGCCGTCGACCACCACGCCTGCGCCGACGCCGGCGCCCACGGTGAGGACCAGCATGCTGCCGGTCGCCCCGCCGTAGGTGAACTCGCCGAGCGCCGCCGTGTTCGCGTCGTTCGCGACGTGCACGGGCAGGCCCAGGCGCTCGCCCAGGATCTCGGCGAGCGGGACGTCGTACCACCCGCGGTTGGGCGCCTCCACGACGCGCCCGTCCAGCGTGATGATGCCGGGCGAGCCGACGCCGACGCCGATCACCGGGTGGATCGCCGCGGCCACGAGCCGGCGGACGAAGCGGGTGAGCAGGTCGACCAGCTCGTCGCCGGTGCGCCCGTCGATGTCGAGCTGACGGCGGACCATGATCTCGCCGGTGAGGCTGAGCACGGCGCCGCGCATGTGGCCGTGCTCCGTGAGGTCCACAGCCACGATCTGATAGGCGTCCGTGCGCAGGCCCACCAGGATCGCGGGCTTGCCGACACGCTGGCCGGGCCGCGTGCCGAGCTCCTCGACCAGGCCCTCGGTGATGAGCACCGAGACCAGGTCGGAGATCGTGACGCGGGTGAGCGAGGTGGCTCGTGCGAGGTCGGCCCGGGAGGTGGGCCCCTCGTGGAAGAGGTGCTGCAGCACCAGGGACCGGTTGTGCGCCCTGGCGTGCTCGGGAAGCACCTTGGACGTCGCGCGCAGACGTACGCCGAGCCCTCGCCCGGTGCCGTTGCGTTCTTTCGCCGTCGCCATGTTTGTTAGTAGACCTCCTTAACAGAGTGGTTGTCCATTGCCGGGTATGACCCGTAACAAGACTGTTACGTGGGTCACGTTGCCCTCGGCATTGGACGCACCCTGCTCGACGTATCCGGATTACTTCACGTACCTGACGAATCCGAGCCTGCCGTACCTTGGCCACGCGGGCACGACGTGATCGGAACGTGATCAAAAACAGCGCAAAACTGAAGAAAAAACCGGTCACCAGGCCCACAAGTTCACAAAGGGATCACAGTTCTCAGGTGGGACGCGTTCCTGCCCTGCCTGGCTCCTACGCTCGTCCCATGAAGCGCAACCGGTCAGCCTGGGGGGACGCGGGCTCGCCCGCGCGCCGACTCGTCCAAGCCCTCCTGGCGGCAGCCGTCGGGGGGACGCTCGTGCTCTCCCTCGCGGCCTGCTCGGGTGGTGGCGCGGGGGATTCCAGCGGCGCGGAGGCCGCGACCGACGGCGGGGCGTCGCCCAGCGAGGGCATCGCACCCGACGCCGCGACGGGCGAAGCGGCCGCGGGCACCGTCGGCGTCGCCGAGGCCCGCGAGGAGTCGGTCGACCGCGAGCTCATCACCACCGGCAGCGCGACGCTCGCGGTGGCGGACCCGTTCGACGCCGCCGAGGAGATCGCCGGCCTTGTGGAGGAGGCCGGCGGCCGCGTCGAGGCGCGCGACGAGCAGGCCGAGACGGACGACCAGCCGGGCAGCGCGTCGATGACGCTCCGCATCCCCGCCGACCGGGTCTCGGCCACGCTGGACGCCCTCGACGAGCTCGGCGACGTGCGCGACCGGCACGTCGAGACGGTGGACGTCACCGGCACCGCACAGGACCTCGACGCCCGCATCGAGGCGCTCCGCACCTCTACCGACCGGCTGCGCGAGCTCATGGCCGAAGCCGACCGCACCTCCGACCTGATCGCGATCGAGGCCGAGCTCTCCACCCGTCAGGCCGAGCTGGACTCCCGGGTCTCCGAGCGGAACCGGCTCTCGGACGAGGTGGCGATGTCCACCCTGCACGTCGAGATCGTCGCGGAGGGCACCCTGGCGGCCCAGGCGCGGCCCGACGGCTTCCTCGGCGGCCTGTCCGCGGGGTGGGGCGCCATGGTGAGCACGTTCAACGTGGTCGTCCTCGTGCTCGGCGCGATCGTCCCGTGGCTCGCACTGGCCGGCCTGGTGCTAGCGGTGGTGGTCGGCATCCGCAGGCAGCTGGCCAAGAGCCGCGCCGCCGGGCCGACGCCGCCCACCGCCGCCCCGGAGCCGGCCCCGGCCGACTAGGTACCCAGAACCATTGGTTGTGGGCGCACACCCAGTTACGCGGTGACCGCCAGCGCGTCGATCTCGACGAGCATCTCCTCCCGGGGCAGGCCCACCATCGCGGTCGTGCGGCTCGGCAGCACGCCGCTCGGGCAGTGCTTCGTCACGAACTCGCCGTAGGCCTCGTTCATGGCCCCGAAGTCCTCGCGCTTGGTGAGGTAGACGCGCAGCATCACGACGTCCTCGAACGTCGCGCCGGCGGCCTCGACGATCGCCCGGACGTTCTCGAGCGTGCGGGTGGTCTGCGCGGCGACGTCTCCGGGGTGCACGTACTCCCCCGTCGCCGGGTCGACGGGGCCCTGCCCCGAGACCTGAACGAACGGCCCCTTGCGCACGCCCTGGTGGAACGTGAACGCGGGCGCGGGGGCGTCCGGGGTGGAGATGGCGGTCTTCGCGGTCATGGGGTTCTCCTTGCGCGGGTCGTGCGGTGGGTCGACGGCTGGGTCAGAAGCTCAGAGTGATCTGCTCGGCGACCTCGTCGCCGCGGGTCACCAGGCCGGTGCGGTACTTGTCGAGCGTGGTACACGGGTGCGAGATGCCGAACCCGACGACGTCGCCGGGCTCGAGCGCCCAGCCCGCCCCCGGGTCGGGAGACAGGTAGGCGTGCTGGTCATTGAGCGCGGTCACGCGCACGCCGGTCAGCTCGCGGGCCTCGCCCAGCCGGCCGGTGGCGTCGACCGTGCGCACCACAAGCGGCGTAGGCAGGTCGATGTCGAACGACACGTCGCGGCGCCCCATGCCGCAGATGGCCAGCCCGGGCTCGGGTGTGGACAGCACCGAGGCCCAGATCGTGATCGCGGGCCGCAGCGGCTCGGCGCCCAGGCGTGTCCAGGGGTCGGCGCGCAGGTAGTGGCCGTGGTCGTGCGTCACATACGCGCCGGACCGGAGCACTACCCGCGTCGGCACGCCGTCGCCCGCCGCGTCCTGGACCGGCACGGCGAGGTGCTGGGTGACGACGTCGGCGAACGCGCTGCCGCCCGCGCTCAGCACCACGGGCCCGTCGACGAGGCCGGCGATCCCGGCCCCCGCCTCCCGCAGCCCGTCGCACCACAACCCGACTGCGGCCAGCTCCTCGGCGCTGGTGCCGCCGGCCACCGGCCCCTCGTAGCCCGCGACGCCGACCAGCCGCAGCCCGGCGTCGTGCACCCGGCCGGCGAGCGCCACGGCGTCGGACACGGTGCGTACGCCCGTGCGGCCGCCGGGGACGCCGAGCTCGACGAGCACGCCGAGCCGCGCGGCGGCCTCCGGCGCGGCGCCCGCGAACCCGGCGGCGAGCAGGTCCACGCCCCGCGCGGAGTCGACGTACACCCAGACCTCGTCGGCGGTGCCGTCGGAGAGCGCGGTGCGGAGCCACACGATCTCGCGCGGGTCCACCAGCTCGTTCGCGAGGAACACGCGGCGCCCGGCGCCCGGGATGCCCCAGCCGAGCGCTGCCCGGAGCTGCGCGGGCGTCGCCACGGTGGCGCCCCACGCCCCTGCGGCTACCTGCCGCTCCCAGATCGCGCGGGACATATGCGCCTTCACGTGCGGCGCGTGCTCCACGCCCGCGCTCGCGAACGCGCCCGCCACGGTCGCGATGTTGTGGTCCAGCGCCGCCTCGTCGAGCGCCAGCAGGGGCCAGGAGAACTTGGGGTCATCGATGCGCAACACAACCCCCATCCTGCCGTGTCATACGGTCGGCGCAGGACGAAGCCCGTGCCCGGGCATCGCCCCGGTGAGCTCGCCGCCCGAGAGCACCGGCACCCCGCCGACCAGCACGTCCTCGATGCCGGACGCCGGAGTGCGCGGCGCCTCGTACGTCGCCTCGTCGCGGACCCGGTCGGGGTCCACGAGCGAGATGTCCGCCACGGCGCCGGGCACGAGCTGCCCGCGGTCCGCCAGAGCGAAGCGCCGCGCGGCGCGCGCCGACAGGTGCTGGGCCGCGTCCCACCAGCTCCACGAGCCGCGCCGCACGTGCTCGTCGAGGAACCGGGCGAACGCTCCCCAGCCGCGGGGGTGCGGCCGGCCGCCCCAGTAGATGGAGTCCGACCCGGCGAGGTGCCCCTCGTACCCCGCCAGCGCGCGGACGGACTCGGGCGAGTTGGTCGGCGGCTGCGCGAACACGCAGCTCGCGCGCAGCGCGGTGGTCGTCAGGATCTCGACCACCGTGTCGGGGGCCGAGCGCCCGAGCCGCGCGGCGACGTCGGGCAGGGTCATGCCCTCGGCCCACTCCATGCCGGGCACGGACGCGAAGGTGATGCGGGGCCAGAGGTCCGTCAGGCCGGCGAAGTGGTCGCCCAGGCGCCCGGCGACGGCGGGGTTGCGCAGGGCGTCGATCGTCGCGGCGGGGTCGGCGACGGGCAGCCATGTCGGCAGCGCGACCATCGACAGGATGGAGCATCCGCGCAGGTAGGGGTAGGAGTCGTAGCTGACGTCGTGGCCCGCGGCGCGTGCGGCCCCTACCTGCTCCAGCAGGTCGTGGGCGGGGCCGTGCAGGTGCGACACGTGCGTCGCGACGTCGGAGGCGCGCGCGATCCGCATGAGCTCCTCGAAAGCCGCGACGCCCTTGTCCTCGTACCCGCGCATGTGGCTCACGTGGGGCAGCCCGCGCACGGCTGCGACCCTTGCGAGCGCGATCAGCTCGCGCTCGTCGGCGTAGGCGGCGGGCACGTACTCGAGGCCGGTCGAGAGGCCGCAGGCGCCGTCATCCAGGGCCTGCACCAGCAGGCCCACCATCGCCGCGAGCTCCTCGTCCGACGCCGGGCGCTGCGCCGCCCCCATGACCCGGTACCGCAGGGTGCCGTGCGGTGCGAGGTACGCGACGTTCACGGGGACCGCGCGGTGATACGTGGTCAGGAGGTCGCCCACGGAGCCGCCCGCGAACGTGGGGTGGGTCCCGTCGATTGCGGCGAAGTACGTGCTCGCCCAGTCGTAGGTCGCGCGGTCGGTGGGGGCGAAGGACACCCCGTCCTGCCCAGTCACCACCGTCGTGATCCCCTGGCGCAGCATCGCGAGCTGCACGTCCGGCTCGAAGACGGCGGCCTCGGCGTGCGTGTGCGCGTCCACGAACCCGGGCAGGGCGACGCGGCCCTGCGCGTCGAGGATCCCGGTGTCCTGCGCGACGGCGCCCCGCGCCCCGGTGCGAGTGATCGCCGCGATCCGGCCGCGCGCGACGTGCAGGTCGACCGGCTCGGACAGGGACCCGTCGGGCTGCGGCACGCGGGCGCCGCGGATCAGGATCGTGCCGTTCACGCGTTATCCTCCGGGGTCTGCCCGGGCGCCCGCCCAGGGCCGGGTGCGTCGGTCGGGAGGTTCTCCACGCCGCCGTCCTCTCGCCAGCCGCCGAGCCCGGCCCAGCCGCCGACGGCGGTCTCCGCCGCCAGGTCGCGCGGGTAGCCCTCGACGCCGGGCCGGGTCTGCCACGGGTGCGGGCCGGCGAGCGGCCGGTACTCGACGCCGTACGCGTCCAGGCGCGGCAGGTGGTGCCGCTCCAGGCGGTCCAGGAACTCCTTCGACGCCGGCGAGCCCGGCTCCCGGTCGGCCCGTGGCGACCAGGCGACCTCGGCGAACGCGGCGAGCCGAGGAAAGGTCGCATAGTCGACGCGGCGCCCACTGTCGAGATGCTCGGTCCAGACCTGCGCCTGCGCGCCGAGCAGCCGCCCGGGCTCTTGTTGAGTGCTGGCTATCTGTGGGGTCGAGGCGTGCTGACCCAACAGATAGTCAGCACTCAACGGGGCGGGGAGGGGGTCGAAGGCGTAGACGTCCTCGATCGTTCTGAGGAAGCCGACCGGGATCGGCTCCGCCGGGTGCTCACCCGCGCGGTGGTCCAGGTAGACGGCCTGTTCCGGCGCCATGACGACGTCGTGCCCCGCCGCGAGCGCAGCCGCACCCTGGGCGTACCCGCGCCAGGACGTCACGATCACGTTGCGCGGCAGCATCGCCGACACCGCCTCGTCCCAGACGACGGCGCGGCGGCCGGCGTCGGACACGTGCTGCGCCAGGCGGGCGACGAACCAGCCGTGCAGCTGCGCGACGTCGGGAGCGCCGTCCGGCCCGAACAGGCCCAGGGCCCTGGCGCGCTCGACGATGTGGGGCGACTCGCGCCAGAGAGTGGGCGGCACCTCGTCGCCGCCGAGGCCGATCCAGGGCGCGTCGAAGACGTCCAGCACCTCGTCCAGCACGTGCCGGAAGAACGCGAGCGACCCCTCGGACGGGTCGAGCACGTCCTGGCTGATGCCCCACGTGGTGCGGACGCCGCTGCGGTCCTTGCGCGTGCCGAGCTCCGGGTAGGCGGCGACGGCGGCCTCGACGTGGCCGGGCACGTCGATCTCGGGAACCACCGTGATGCCCCGGTCGCGGGCGTAGGCGACGATCTCGCGCAGGTCGTCCTGCGTGTAGAAGCCGCCGTGCGGTCGGCCGTCCTTGGATCCGGTGCGCCAGGTGCCGACGGTGGACTCGCGGCGCCATGCGCCGGTGCGCGTCAGCTCCGGGTAGCGGTGGATCTGCACGCGCCAGCCCTGGTCGTCGGTGAGGTGCAGCTGCAGCACGTTCAGCCGGTGGGCGGCGGCGAGGTCGATGAACCGCAGCACGTCGTGCTTGGGCAGGAAGTGGCGGGCGACGTCGAGCAGCACACCACGCCAGGCGAACCGCGGGTGGTCCTCGATGCGCACGGCGGGGAGCTCGAGCGGCCCGGCGCCGCCCGCGCTGCGGTAGGCGGGGGCCGCGCGGCGGTAGGCCGCCGGGCCGGCGAGCTGGCGCAGGGTCTGGGCGGCGGCGTGGGCTCCGGCGAGGTCCGCGGCTTCGACGCGCACGGTTCCGCCCGGTACTGGGCCGCCCGACGCCGGCGCGCTCACCTCGAGCCGGTAGCCCCCGGCGGGCAGGCCGGTCGCGAGCAAAAAGGCGACGCCGCCGCCGCCGGGGGTCGTCGAGGGGACCAGGTCGATGCCGAAGGCCTCCTCCGTGACCCGGCGCCACCAGCGCGCGGCGGGGCGCAGGGCCGGGTCGGTCGCGACCCGCGCGCCGTCCGGGAGCAGCACCGAACCACCCGAGACCTGCGTCGACGCAGGCTCGGGAACGAGGCCAGGATCTCCGGGGTGGTGCACGCGGTCACCCTAGCGCGGCCCGCGGCCCGGTCCGGATCACTCCCGCCGTAGCACCGGCTCCAGCGCAGCCAGCACCGCCGGGTCCTCGATGGTCGACGGCACCACTGGATGCTCGCCGTCGGCCAGCTGGCGCATGGTGCGCCGCAGGATCTTGCCCGAGCGGGTCTTCGGCAGCCCGGGGACGATCTCGACGTCCTTGAACGCGGCGAATGGGCCGATCTGGTCGCGCACGGCGGCGACGAGCTCCGCCGCCACCCCTTCGGGGTCGGCGCCCGCCTTGAGCACCACGAGCCCACGCGGCACCTGGCCCTTGAGCGGGTCGGCGGCCCCGATCACCGCGCACTCGGCCACGGCGGGATGGTTCGCGAGCACACCCTCGATCGCGCCGGTGGACAGCCGGTGCCCCGCGACATTGATGACGTCGTCGGTGCGGCCCATGACGTAGACGTACCCGTCGTCGTCGATGTAGCCGCCGTCGCCGGAGAGGTAGTAGCCGTCATAGGCCGCGAGGTAGGAGGACACGTACCGCGCGTCGTCGCGCCACAGCGTCTGCAGGGTCCCCGGCGGCAGCGGCAGGCGGATCGCGAGGCTCCCCTCCTGCCCGGGGGCCGCGACCGTGCCGTCCGGCAGCAGCACCTGCACGTCGAAGCCCGGCACGGGGACCGACGGCGAGCCCGGCCGGGTCGGCATCGGGTCGAGCCCGCGCAGGTTCGCGACGACCGCCCAGCCGGTCTCGGTCTGCCACCAGTGGTCGACGACGGGCACGCCGAGGATCCGCCGCGCCCACTCGTAGGTGCCGGGGTCGAGCCGCTCGCCCGCGAGGAACAGGTGCCGCAGCGAGGAGATGTCGTGCTCGGCCACGAGGGCCCCGTCCGGGTCCTCCTTCTTGATGGCCCGGATCGCGGTCGGCGCCGTGAACAGCCCCTCGACGCCGTGCTCGGCGACAACCCGCCAGAACGCCCCCGCGTCGGGTGTGCCGACGGGCTTGCCCTCGTACAGCACGGAGGTGGCGCCCGCGATCAGCGGCCCGTAGACGATGTAGGAGTGGCCGACCACCCAGCCGACGTCGGACGCCGTCCACCACACCTGACCGGCCTCGATGTCGTAGACGTAACGCATGGACCAGGCCAGGGCGACGGCGTGGCCGCCGTTGTCGCGCAGGATCCCCTTGGGCTTACCCGTGGTGCCCGACGTGTACAGGATGTAGAGCGGGTCCGTCGCCGCGACCTCCGCGCAGGGCGCCGGGTTGGTCCGCCCGGCGTGCATAGCGGTGGCCCAGTCGAGGTCCCGTCCCTCCACGAGCGTCGCCACGGCCAGCGGCCGCTGCAGCACGATGCACGACGTCGGCTCGTGGTCGGCCAGCTCCAGCGCCCTGTCCAGCAGCGGCTTGTACTCGACCACTCGGGTGGGCTCGATGCCGCACGACGCCGACACCACCACCTTCGGCTGCGCGTCGTCGATCCGCACGGCCAGCTCGTTCCCGGCGAACCCGCCGAACACCACCGAGTGCACCGCCCCCAGCCGCGCGCAGGCCAGCATCGCGATCACGGCCTCGGGCACCATCGGCATATAGATCACCACCCGGTCGCCCTGCTCGACGCCGAGGTCGCGCAGCGCGCCGGCGAACGCAGCGACGTCCTGCAGGAGCGTGGCGTAGGTGATTGTCGCCGACGTGCCCGTGACCGGGCTGTCGTAGATCAGCGCCGCCTGCTCCCCGCGGCCCGCGATCACGTGCCGGTCGAGCGCGTTGTAGCAGGTGTTCAGCCTGCCGTCGGGGAACCAGCGGTGGAACGGCGGGCTGTCGGCGTCGAGCACCCGGGTGGGTTTGCGGAACCAGGTGACGAGAGCGGCCTGCTCGCCCCAGAAGCCCTCGGGGTCGGTGAGGCTGCGCTGGTAGACGTCCGCGTAGTCGGCCATGGGCCCTCCTGGTTGGCTCGCGGACCCCGGTGTCCGCGCCGCTGCCAGTGTGCCTCGGACGTGCGACGCCGTCGAGCGGCAGAGCCGGACGGCATGCCGATGGCCGCCGCAAGGGTCAGCTCGTCGCGGCGGCCGGCTCAGCGTGTATGTGCCCAGGCGAGATCCGGCCGGGACCGTCGCCGGTGCCTGTGACGGGCTGGCCCACGCCGACGAGGTGGGCGGTAGGCAATCGTCCCGCTGCGGTGCGGGGTGTGGCAGCCGATGCTGTACCGGCTGCGTGGGATGCGTCCGGGCCGAGGGCCTGCCAGGCCGACGGCCGGGGTCCATGCCGGGGTCGCGTCTTGGGCTGGTGCCGGTTGAGCCGGTTCAAGGTAGACCGGTTCCGGTGGTGTGGGCGCGATGAAGGTATGGGTGTGCCCCGTGGGCGTGGTCGTCTCTACGGCATGCCGCCCGTTGCTCTCGGTGGCTTTCTGTGTCCACCCGGGTGCCTGCTTGGCGTGATTGCAGCGCACGCACAGTCCTTGCCCGTTATCGAGACTGGTCGGTCCGCCCTCGGCAAACGGGGTGACGTGGTCGATATGCCGCACCGGGGCGTCGCACCACGCTGTCGCGCAGATGCCCTGCTCGCGGGCACGCAGCAGCGTCGCCAACCCCTTTGGGTGGAACCGTGAGGTGGACGTCGTGCCCAGCAGCCGGCCCCGAGGGTCGACGTAGATCGCACGCAGCCACGCGGCGTCGGCGTCGATCCCGTGCGCGGCCAGGTTGCGCGCCACCGATCCCGGGACGGTCCCCGCACCCGCGGCCATGCCCTCCACCACGATCCCGGGCTGGTCGCTCCCGGTCAGGAGAGTCTGGTCGGAGACCAGCAGGTTGATCGTGACCGGCACATCATCAGCTTTACCGGGCTGACGTCCGGTGACGCGCTCGATCAGGGTGTCGGCCATGATCTGCCCGGCCCCGCGCTCGTCACCGGTGGCCCTGGCCGCTTCTGCGTGCGCCTTGAGCTGCGCGTAGGCCTGCACGCCCTGCTGCATCGGGACCAGTGCGGTCAGGTAGACCATCAGGTCCGGGGCCGGACGCACCGAGACCCGCCGCTCCGTCACGGCCTTCGCGTTCCGCTTGACGCACGCGTGCACGTCCAGCTCTGCGGCCAGCTCCTTGACCCGGGCGATCAGCCGCCGGGTCCCCATCCGCGCCAACGCGGCCAGGTGCGCCGGCCCGCAGACCTCCTCATCGACTTGGGCGCGGTGCTCCGCGGAGAGGTGGGACGTCTCGCGCACCATGAGCGTCGCACGCCACTGCGACAAGACCCCGGTGCGCAACGCGCTGAAGGTGTGCGGCATGCCGGTCACCCAGGCCCGGGCCGTGCCCAGGAACGACCCGCCCGCATGCGGGCTGAACTGCATCGCCGCACCGACCTGGTTCGGCACCCCACGACCCCGCCGCTCGGCACGGATGCCCTGCCTGGCCTCGTCCGATTTGGTGGCCTCCTCCAGGGCGACGGCCAGTCGCGCCTGCGTCGCCGTCACGGTGTTCTTCACCGCCTCGAGCTCTCCGAGCAGGTCCACCCACTCGGCTTGCACCTGCCTCGACACCGACGAGGCCGTGTCGGTGGCGCCTGGCAGGATCATGTCCGCCAACAGCCCACGCACCGCCCGAACCCCCGCGGCATCAACGACCGTGGGAAACCCAGCACCGCCGCCGGGCAGCACCGAACCGGCAGGCTGATCGCCCGTCCTCGTTCGCACATCCTCGGTTCGCGTCATGGCATCAATATATGGCACGAGTGTTCTACTCGCTCGTCGAGGCCACCTCGTCTGCCGAGAGCAGAATCGCACCCGAGACGCCGACCACCGGCGGCCACGGCGCCGTCGTATCTCCAGCGCGCAATGCTCGGCAGGCGCGCAAGCGCCGTCGTCATGACGACATATGCCGGGTATGAGCCCGCTCCGAGCACCAAGCTGCCTCCTCGGTACCGGACTGGCCGGTGTCCTGCTCCTCAGCGCCTGCGCCGGCCCGGCCGGTCCTGCTTCGGTTGGGAACCAGCCCGCCGACGCGCCGACGGTGACCGCGCCACCCACTCCGTCGGCACCCGGCCCGGTGACCGCCGTCACGACCGTCCTCCAGAAGGATGACGGCCCGCCCGAGCTCTGCCTGGGCGGGGTGGCCGAGTCATTCCCGCCCCAGTGCGGCGGCCCCGAGATCACCGGGTGGGACTGGGATGCCGTCGAGGCCGATTCCGCGCAGGGCACCACCTGGGGTGGGTACGAGGTGGAAGGCACCTGGGACGGCGAGACGTTCCACCTCACGGAGGCAGCCGCGGCCCCGGCCGAGTGGCCCGAGCCCCCGGCCGATCCCCGACTGGATCCGGACAACGCCGGGGCGGCCGGACCGGACACGCCGGAGTCCGGGGCCTACGAGCTCCAGGAAGAGGTGTTCTATCACCTCGACGGCCTCAGCGGATCGAGCGAGAACGGCTACGTCTGGGTGACGGTCGTCTACGACGACGGCAGCATCCAGCGCTACGCCGACGACAAGTACGGCGCAGATATGGTGGCCGTGGTGTCGGCGCTGCGCGACGTCGAGTAGGCCTGCCCGTCGCAACGAGTGGTGGACACAACGAAGGCCCAGGCACCGCAAGCAGACCCGACCACGACGGGGGTCCGGGGGCATGCCCCCGGGGCGGGGTGTGGGGGCTCCGCCCCCACAAGACATGACGAAGCGAGGTGGCCCGTCAGGGCACACCTCGCTTCGAGGGGAGTGGAGCTGCCGGGAATCGAACCCGGGTCCGGTGGCGCTTTTCCAGTACTTCTCCGGGCGCAGTCTGCTATGGATTTTCTCGGCCCCCGCACTCGCACAGACACGTTCGCGGACAGGCCCAGTCACCTGAGTGTTCCCGTAGCCCCGATGACGAGAGCTACGAGCAGTGGCTTCCTAGATGACGCCGGCTACTGGGACGGAAGCAGTTCCCAGGCCGACGGAGTTCGGGCTCGCTCAGGCGGCGAGGGCGAACTCGTTGCGCGAGTTATCGGCAACTATGTGTTTGCAGGCATCGTTTACGAGATAAGCCTGCATCCTCGGCCCGCTTCTCCTCGAAGCACGACCACCGTCGAAACCGATCAGCCCCTATGTTGTTTTCAACTGCCCCGCCCGGGCTGCACCCGTGCGGAACATGCCCAGTCTAGGTGACAACGCCCCAGACCGGAACGTTATTTCGCTAACAGCGGGCCCGAGCCGGCAGGTCAGCTGAGCATCTCCTTCTGCCGCATGGCCCGCTGCGCCTCCCGCATGTCCTGCTGCTCGCGCAGGGTCTGGCGCTTGTCGTACTCCTTCTTGCCGCGCGCGAGTGCGATCTCGACCTTGGCGCGGCCGTCGAGGAAGTACAGCGACAGCGGGATGAGGGTGTGCCCCTTCTCCCGGGACTTCGACTCCAGCCGCGCGATCTCCTCGCGGTGCAGCAGCAGCTTGCGCCGTCGCCGCGGCGCGTGGTTGTTCCACGTGCCCTGGAAGTACGCAGGGATGTGCACGTTCTCGAGCCACGCCTCGCCACGGTCGATGTTGGCGTAGCCGTCCGTGAGGGACGCACGCCCCATCCGCAGTGCCTTGACCTCGGTGCCCGACAGTACGAGCCCGGCCTCGAAGACGTCCTCGATCACGTAGTCATGACGGGCCTTCTTGTTGTTCGCCACGATCTTGCGCGGATCGTCCTTCTTGGCCATGGTCTCCCTCCGGGATCTGCTGGTGCGGCATGCCCCGTGCGGGCAGCGCGACGCCCTAGTTTACGCGCCCCACCTGCGTGGACCAGGCTTTTACAGCCAGGTCATCGGGTCGACGGTCGAACCGTTGACATACACCTCGAAGTGCAGGTGGCAGGCCGTGGACGTACCGGTGGTGCCCGAGTAGCCGATCACCTGCCCGCGCGAGACCTGCTGCCCCGCCGAGACGGCGAACGAGGTGAGGTGGTTCGCGCTGGTCATCACGCTGCTGCCGCCCGACGAGTAGCCGTGGTTGATCAGCACCTGGTTGCCCAGGCCCTCGAGATAGCGCGCGTACAGCACGGTGCCGTCCGCGGCGGCCAGGATCGGCGTGCCGCAGTACGCCCGGAAGTCGGTGCCTGCGTGCAGGCGGTAGTACTGCAGCACCGGGTGGAACCGCATGCCGTACGAGGAGGTGACGACGGGGCTCGCCGTCGGGTAGCTGAGGAACGACAGGCTCCCGGCACTGCTGCCGCCGCCACCGCCGGAGGAGCCGCCGTCCGAGGACCCGCCGCCGCCTGAGGAGTTCTCCTGCGCCTCCCGCTCGGCCCGCTGCCGGGCCAGGCGCTCGTCGCGCGCCTCCTGCTTGCGGATGATCTCCTTCAGGTCGGACTCGATGGAGCTCAGCTCCTCCTCATTGTCCCGCATGCTCTGCAGCGCGGCGTCCTTGCGCTGCTCGATGCGTGCCTTGAGCCGCTCCTGTTCGGCGATCAGGCGCTCGATCTCCGCCTTGCGCTCCACCGCCGCGTGCTTGGCCTGCTCCTTGGACCGCACGTTCTCGTCCGCCAGGCGCTTGAGCTCCGTGACGACCTCACGGATCGCGGTCAGCCGCGCCTGTAGGTTGCGGGCGGTCGCCTCGGCGTCCTGCAGCTCGGCGAGCGTGCGCGCCTGGATCCGCGCGGCCGACGACGACACCGAGTACCCGTCGATGAACTCCTCGGTGCTCTGCGCGCCGGTCACGAGGCCGATGGTCGAGGCGTTGCCGGTACCGCGGAGCTCCTCGCGGGCCATCCGCGCGATGTCGCCGCGGGCGGCGTCGACCTTGCCGGAGCCGGCCTGGAGCAGCTGGGTGACCTGCGCCTCCTCCAGCTGGGCGTCGGCCAGGCGCTGGGCGAGGATCGCCGCCTCTCGCTCGGCCCGCTGCAGCTCGGCCTCGGCGACGGCCAGCTCGGCCTCCGCGACGGGCAGGCGGCCCTCGACCTGGTGCAGCTCGAGCACCGCGTCGGCGAGCTGGGTGTCCGTGTGCTCCAGCTCGGCCTCGAGGCTCTCGCGCTCCTCCTCCTTGGCCTCCTGCTGGCGCTCGGCCGCCGCGCGGCGGTCGTCGAGGTCGTCCGCGAAGCCGGCGGTCGAGCCGCCCAGGAGGAGCACGATCGCGAGCGCAGCGGCGAGCGGTCCGCGGACCCTGGATGTGGTGCTTCGGGAAGTGGACATCAGATCCTCGTGTACCGGTTCAGGGTGAAGAAGGACGAGACGGCGGCCAGGGCGACGGCCATGATCACGAGCAGCGGCGCGACGCGGAGCACGTCGACCTCCGACACGTAGGCCACCCAGTCGACCGACCGTTCGAGCCAGTCGCTGACCATGAACCGCACCGCGAGCCACAGCCCGCCGCCGGCGAGCAGCGAGCCCAGCACGGCCGCGAGCGCGCCCTCCAGCAGGAAGGGCAGCTGGATGAACAGGTTGGACGCGCCCACCAGGCGCATGATCTCGGTCTCCTTGCGCCGCGAGACGGCGCTCAGCCGGATGGTGGTGGTGATCAGCAGCACCGCGGCCAGCAGCATGACGCCGGCCAGCCCGGCCGCGAGCAGGGTGGCCACGTTGAGCGTGCGGAAGAGCGGCTCGAAGACTGCCCGCTGGTCCTCGACGATCTCCACGCCGTCGCGCCCCGACAGGACGTCGCTCACGACGGCGAACTGCTCGGCGTCGGTCAGCTTGAGGCGCAGCGACGCCTGCATGTCCTCCTCGGTGAGCTGCGTGCCCTGGTAGCCGTCCGGGTAGCGGTCGCTGAAGGCGTCGAACGCCTGCTGCTTCGACTCGAAGTAGACCTTGCTGACCTCGCTGGACAGCTCGGTGTCGATGACCTGCCGCACCGTGTCGATCTGCTTGTCGGTGGCCTCGCCGGCGGCGCACGTCGGCGCTATCGAGCCCTGCGGGCAGAGGAAGACCGACACCTCGACGAGGTCGTACCAGTCGTCCTTGAGCTTGCCGATCTGCGCCTGCAGCAGGGCAGCCGCGCCGACGAACGTCAGCGACACGAACGTCACGAGCACCACTGCCACGACCATCGTGGTGTTCCGGCGCAGGCCGGAGAGGACCTCGCCCAGCACGAACTGGAGGCGCACGGTCAGGCCCTCCGCACCGTCTTGACCGGCGCACGCGTACCGCTGCCCGGGGCGTCGAGTACGGGCGACGCGCCGACGTCGGGCAGGATCGCCTCGCGCTCGCCGTACCCGCCGCGCGCCTCGTCGCGGACGACGACGCCGTCGGACAGCTCGACCACGCGGCGCCGCATCTCGTTGACTATCTCGTCGTCGTGCGTGGCCATGACCACCGTGGTGCCGGTGCGGTTGATGCGGTCCAGCAGGCGCATGATGCCCAGCGAGGTGGTGGGGTCGAGGTTGCCCGTCGGCTCGTCGGCCAGGAGGATCTGCGGCCGGTTGACGATGGCGCGCGCGATAGCGGCGCGCTGCTGCTCACCACCCGAGAGCTCGGTCGGCATCCGCTTGCCCTTGCCGGCCAGGCCGACCATGTCCAGCACCTCGGGCACGGTGTCCCGGATGACGTGCCGCGGTTTGCCGATCACCTGCAGGGCGAACGCCACGTTCTCGTGGACAGTCTTGTTCTGCAGCAGCCGGAAGTCCTGGAACACCACGCCGAGCTGACGGCGCAGCGTGGGCACGCGCCACCCGGAGAGGTTCGCGACGTCCCGGCCCGCCACGTAGACGCGGCCGCGCGTGGGCCGCTGCTCGCGCAGCACCAGCGAAAGGAAGGTCGACTTGCCCGAGCCCGAGGCCCCCACGAGGAATACGAACTCACCACGCTCGACGTCCACGGAGACCTGGTCGAGGGCAGGCCGTGCGCCGCGCGCGTAGACCTTCGACACGTTCTCGAACCTGATCACGAGCCCGACCCTAGGTGGGAGATCGGGTGGCGTGTCGGGGGGACACGCCGAGGGCGGTCACCCTGTCGCGGGCCGGCCGCGCACTATACCGGTCATATCATCCCGCAAACGGCAATTCGCCCGCTGCTGCGGGCGGCATCAGCTCGACGAACCGCCCCTGCGCCAGCGGATACCGGCCTCGATGAAGTCGTCGATGGCGCCGTCGAACACGGCCTGCGGGTTGCCCGACTCGTGCTCCGTGCGCAGGTCCTTGACCATCTGGTACGGCTGCAGCACGTAGGAGCGCATCTGGTCGCCCCAGCTGGCCTTGATGTCGCCGGCCATCTCCTTCTTCTTCGCGGCCTCCTCCGCCTTGCGCAGCAGCAGGAGGCGCGACTGCAGCACGCGGTAGGCCGCGGCGCGGTTCTGGATCTGCGACTTCTCGTTCTGCATGGCGACCACGACGCCGGTGGGGATGTGCGTCATGCGCACCGCGGAGTCCGTGGTGTTCACGGACTGACCGCCCGGGCCCGAGGAGCGGTAGACGTCGATCTTGAGCTCCGACTCGGGGATGTCGATGTGGTCCGTCTGCTCGATGAGCGGGATCACCTCGACCGCCGCGAACGACGTCTGGCGGCGGCCCTGGTTGTCGAACGGCGAGATGCGCACCAGGCGGTGCGTGCCCGCCTCGACGGACAGGTTCCCGAACGCGTACGGGACGTTGACCTCGAACGTCGCCGACTTGAGGCCCGCCTCCTCCGCGTAGGAGGTGTCGCCCACCTTGGTGGGGTAGCCGTGGCGCTCGGCCCAGCGCAGGTACATGCGCATCAGCATCTCGGCGAAGTCGGCGGCGTCCACGCCGCCCGCTCCCGCGCGGATCGTCACGACGGCCTCGCGGGAGTCGTACTCGCCGTTCAGCAGGGTCCGCACCTCGAGCGCCGCGAGGTCCTTGCGGATCTTGGCGACCTCCTCCTCGGCCTCGGCGAGCGAGTCGGCGTCGTCCATCTCGATGCCGAGCTCGACGAGCGTCTCGGTGTCGTCGATGCGGGCGGCCAGCTTCTCCACCCGGTCGAGCTCCGACTGTGCTGCCGACAGCGCGGAGGAGACCCGCTGGCCCTCCTCGGGGTCGTCCCACAGGTTGGGGGCCGACGCCTGCTCCGACAGCTCAGCGATCTTCGCCTGCAGGGCGGTGGGGTCGCTCACGGCCTCGATGGACTCGAGGGTGGCGCGGAGCGCCTTGATCTCTGCGGGAAAGTCGTTGGTTGCCACGATGTTCAAGGTTACCCGCGCATTTCGGTGGCCGACGCCGGAAAATCCGAAGCCGGCTCAGCGGGCCCCGGGCTCCGGCAGCTCACGGCCGAACATCTGCGCCGTCGCGCGGGCGCTCGGGGTGCCGGCGTCGACGTCGGCCCCGTGCTCGATCAGCACCCGGATCACGTCGGTCTCGTCCTTGAAGACGGCCCCCGCGAGGGGGGCCTGGTTCTTGCTGTTCAGCCGGTTCACGTCCGCGCCCCGCTCGGCGAGACCGGCCACCAGCTCCGCGTGCCCGTGGTAGGCGGCGAGCATCAGCAGCGTGTTGTCCGACTCGTCGGCCAGGTCGACCGGCAGGTTCGCGTCCACCAGGTCCAGCAGCACGTCCGCGCCCTGCCGGGCGAGGTCGAAGAGCTGCTGCGGCTCGAGGCGCATACCTTCCTGCTCCTGGTCGTTCAGGTCCTGCTGGTTCACGTCCGGCTCGCTCATGGCAACAACCTAACGCGGTAGCGGCCTTGGTCGCCCGCCCGCGGGGCAGGCCGGAGAGCGCAAAGACCAGCCGCCCATGGTCCTCACCACTTCGGGACCTGCGTGGTCGTCACGTACTCGCTCGGGCGGTACCCGTCCCGCGTGGCGATGACCTTGACCCGGAGGTCGTGCTCGCGCCGGTAGCTGTAGACGTAGCTCATCTCCCGCTGGGAGCACTCGGTCTTGCCGATGACCTTTTGCGCTGTGACGTCGTACCAGCACCACTGATAGGTGGCGTCCGGGTCCTGGTTCACGTGACAGTATCCGGACCATCGTTCGACCGCCTCCATCCGCTCGAAGGTGATCTCGCACGTCGGCGTCGCGAGAATGCGCAGAACGAGGCCGGTCGGGTCGGACCCGACCGTGCGGTTCTCGTACCCGTCCTTGGTGCCCGTCATGTTGACCTGGATCGGCTTGCCGGCATCGTTCTCGCCGATCGTGTAGGTGCAAGAGCCGAGGTTGTCCCGCTTCGAGCCGCCGACACTCCACGTGCACTGCTGTCCGTCAGGCGCCGGGCTCCAGCCGTCGAGCTTCGCGCTGATCGTCTCGCCGATCGCGACGTCGGACAGGAGCGACACGGTGCCGCCGTCGAACGTCTTCAACGCCGGCGCGGCCGGCGCGGCCGGTGTCTCCGCCTCGTCGCCCGCCGTCGTCGGCTGTGCCGTGTCGGGGGACGACGACGGTGGTGCTGCCGGGGACTTCGACGCCGACGGAGACTTCTCCTGGCTCTTCGAAGGCTGGGGGGTCTGCTGCGGGGAGGCGCTGTGCGAAGCGGTGGTCGCCACCGGTGTGTTGTTGCCGTGCCACCACACGGCGGCCGCCGTGACGCCACCGCCGACCAGCACGAGCCCGGCGGTGACGAGCACGGCGAGGAGCCCCACACGCTTCCGGCCGGCCGGCCGGACCGCATCGTCCTGGTGGTCCGTCGTCGGGGGCATCGGCTGCGCGACATCCTCGGGGCGCAGCTCGGTCACGGCGCCGGGCAGGTCCGTGGACGTGGGCTCAGGCGGGAAGGCCATCGGAACGTCCGTGCCGCCGGCCGGCTGGATCGCGGCGGCCATCAGGGTCGGCGTCGTCGGCCGGGCCGCGGGATCCTTGGCCAGGCACGCCCCGACGAGCCCGCGCAGGCCTGCCGGGAGCGCCTCCAGCTGGGGCTGCTCGTTGACCACCCGCATCCCGACCGCGGCGGAGGCCCCCGTCCCGAACGGCGGCCGGCCCGTCGCCGCGACATACGCCACCGCGCCCAGAGACCAGATGTCGGTCGCGGCCGAGACCTGCTCGCCCAGCGCTTGTTCCGGCGACATGTACTGCGGAGTGCCCACCTGCAGGCCCGTCGTCGTCAGCGACGTCCCTTCCGGGTCGGCGACGATCCCCAGGTCGAGCAGGCACGGCCCGGCCGGGCCGAGCAGGATGTTGGCCGGCTTCACGTCGCGGTGAACCAGGCCCTCGGTATGGATCGCGTCCAGCGCCCGGGCCACGCCCCCCACCAGCTCCCGCACCGCCGGCTCCGGCAATGCGCCCACCTCGGCAACGACCTGGGCCAGGGTCGGGCCGGTCACGTACTCGGTGGCCAGCCACGGCGTCTGCCCCTCGACGTCGTAGTCGATCACCGCGGCCGTCTGCCGGCTGCGCACCCGCTTCGCGGCGGCGACCTCGCGCCGGAAGCGGGCCCGGAACTCGTGTTCGCCCACCCGCTCGGGGTGGATCACCTTGATGGCGACCACCTGCCCGTTCGGCGTCGCACCGAGATAGACAGCGCCCATGCCGCCGCTCCCGATCCGGCCCCGGATCTCGTACCCACCCAGCTTCTGCGGATCCCCGGCGACCAGCGGCTTGATCTGCGGCTGCGACGCACGCGCCGCGATGTCGGACAGCACTGCCTGCTCCCTAGGGGTGGTCGACAAGACCATAGATGACCAGCACAAACTCCGGGCCGACTATAGCGAGTGGGGAACTTCTCGTCGCAAAAACTCACAGACAGCGCGGGCTCACCACGCCCGTGCCGTGGACGACGCCGACACCGTGATCCCGCCGCCGAACGCGTTGGTGAACCAGCGCAGCAGCGGCGGGCGGGACAGCGCCACGAGCGTCACCCGGGCCGATCGGCCGTCCGGCGACGTCGCTGCAGTCACCACCATGGGCAGCCCCGGCGGGTGCTCGGCGAGGTACCGCTCGACCGCCGCCTGCACGTCGGCGTCGGACAGCGTGAGCGGAGCGCCGTCGGCGGGCGCGCCGGCGCCCGTGTAAAAGGCGTCCGGAGACATCGCGTCCGCGGCGTCGGCCGCAGCGAGGTCCGCGACGTCGTAGAGCGCCTTGCGGTCCAGGTGGACCGCGCTCGCCGAAGCGACCACCGCGATCAGCATCAGCGCGAACGCGACGAATGCGGAGGTCAGCAGCATGATCCGGCCGGACTCCCGGTCCGCGGCGGGTTTCCCGGCGGGGCTCACGGCCGGGTCCTGGGCACGTTTCCCGGCGGGACTCACGGCCGCGCCTCCGTGTACTCGTCGACGATTCCGGTCCGGGCCGCCTCCACCGGGACGGACAGCGGCACCCAGCCGCGCACGGCGTCGGGCAGCAGGGGCAGCGGTACCTCGACGCGGACGACGGCGCCCACGGCGCCGCCCGGCGTCAGGCACGGGGAGTCGGTGCACTCCAGGGTGAGCGCGCCGCCCTCGCGCGCGAAGCCCTGGTCCGTCAGGGCGATCCCCACCGCGGCCTCGGCGCGGGCCGCACCCACCGCCATTGACTCCGCCGTGACCATCGCGCGGACCGCCTCCCGCGCCGCACCCTCGGCGGCAAACGCGCCCGCCTGCACGCGCCCCAGCGTCACCACGAGGTAGACCAGCGGAATCAGCAGGACCAGCGCGACGCCGAGGAACTCGACCATCGCGGAGCCGCGTTCGCCCGCCGCCGTATTCACTGCTCCTCCAGGGCATGGCCCCGCACCGTCAGCGTCCCGCCCGGCCCGAGCAGCCCGACCACGGGCAGCGGCGTGCGCACCGTCACCTCGGTCACCGCGGCGCCGTCGAGCGTAGTGCGGCGGGCGGTGACGTCGCGGGCGTAGTCGCCGGTCAGGGCGCCGGCCAGGAGCGCCCGCGTGCGGGCGACGCCGTCGGCCGGGCCCCGGTCGGCGCGGGCTGCCACCCGGGCGCCCTCGGCCGCCGCGTCGATCGCAAGGGACCGGACGTGCACCGCGAGCGCCACCTGGACCACGCCGAGCAGCAGCGCCAGGACCAGCACGGACACCAGGAGAAACTCGACCGCGGCGGAGCCGTGCTCCGGCGGGCCGGAACTCACCCGTGACCCGTGACGCTGGCGATCGCCTGCCGGAACGCGTCCTCGAGCAGCGGTCCGGCCACGGCCCAGAGCGCGACCACCAGTCCGGCGGTCATCAGGGTCACCAGGACCCAGCCGGGCACGTCGCCCCGTTCGTGGTCCGATTCGGCACCGTGCTCGTGCTCGTGGTCGTCGCGCATCGCGCTTCCTTTCGTCGGCAGACCCGTTCACAGGGTCGTGTCAGAGCCCGATCCGCAGGGTGGCCAGGCTGGGGAAAACAGCAAAGATGACCGTCACTGGCAAAACCAGAAATACGACCGGAATCATCATCAACACTTCCTTACGACCGCCAACTTCCAGCAGTGCGCGGCGGCCGGCCTCGCGGACGTCGTGGGCCTGCGCACGCAGGACATCGGCCAACGGCGTGCCGCGTTCCAGCGCGACGACCACGCCCTCGGCGAACCGCGACAGTGGCGGCAGCCCGGACCGGTCCGCGAGCGCCGTGAGGGCGGTAGTCACGGGCGCGCCGGCGCGCACCTCGGCGACCATGCGCCGGAGCTCGCCGGCGAGCTCGCCACGCGCCGTCGAGGCCACGCGTTCGAGGGCCGCGGGCGGGCTCTCCCCCGCCGCCACGGCCAACGCGAGCAGCTCCGCGATGGTCGGCAGCTCGGCGAGCAGCCGCTCCTCGCGCCGCCGGACGCGCAGGGTCAGGGCCTGGTCGCACGCCACGTAGCCGCACCCGCCCGCGACCACGACGAGCGCCACCAGCGGGACGACCGCCGCCCCGCGGGTCGCCGCGAGCAGCAGCGCGAGCCCGAGACCGGCCGCCAGCCCGGCCACCGTCCACACGACCTGCCGAGCCCGGAAGTGGTCGACGGACTCGGCGGACCCGGCGCGATCGAGCCTTCGTCGCACCTCCTCGCGGGGTGAGCCGAACCGCTCGAGGCGCGCGCCGACGTCGTGCAGGCCGAGGAGACGGACCACCGCCGAGGTGCGGCTGACCTCGCGCAGGAGCGTTGAGGTCGCGTCGCGCGGGCGCAGGTAGGGCGCGAGCCGCTCATCGAGGGTGAGGGCGCGTGCCCGTAGGCGGGACAGCACGATGAGGATCCCCAGCGCTGAGCCGAGGCCCGCGAGCGCCCCCGCCGCCCAGCCCGTCACCGCAGCACCCTGCGCTCCGCGGGCAGGCGCCCGATCCGCAGCATCGCCCGGTAGGCGACCAGGGCGCAGAGGCCGCCGGTGACGAGCACCGCGATCCCGGCGGGCGAGTCGTAGGCGGCGGCCGTCTCGGGCCGGGTGGAGAGCAGCGCG
This sequence comes from uncultured Actinomycetota bacterium, assembly GCA_963850545.1. GTDB lineage: Bacteria > Actinomycetota > Actinomycetes > Actinomycetales > Cellulomonadaceae > Promicromonospora. The sequence continues at coordinate 2,582,293 of CAWKLP010000001.1, forward strand.
AGCACCACCCACGGACCGGCGACCGCCACGCGGGCGCCGTTGACGGTCCAGCTCTGCCGTGCCTCGAGCTCGCCGCGGGTCGCGGCGTCCTCCCGCAGGAACCCGCTGAGCGTCCGCATCAGCCGGCCCAGGTCCTGGCCGCCGACCTCCCGGGTGAGGCGCAGGGCCTCGACGATGCGGTCGGCCACCGGGTCGGCGAGGCGCTCCTTGAGCGCGTCGAGCGCGTCCCCGAACCGGCCGCCGGCCCGGTAGTCGTGGGCGAAGCGGCCGAACGGCTCGCGCAGCTCGACCGGGCCGCGGTGCGCCAGCTGCGCCACCGCCTCGGGCAGCGACAGCCCGGCCCGCACCCCGGAGGCGAGGTGGTCCACCACCTCGGGCCACACCTCCCGCAATGCACGACGGCGGCGGCGCGCCCGCGCCCGGACCAGTACCACCGGCCCGGGCGCGGCCAGCACCGCGAAGCACGCGGCGATCGCGGGCGAGCGGGTCAGGCCGAGGGCCGTCAGCAGGGTCACGACGCCGAGCGCTGCGCAGGCGCCCACGAGCATCCCGGGCGTCACGGAGGGTGCGCCGGCCTGGGTCAGCAGGTCCCGGGTCCGCAGCTGCCAGGTCACCCGGCCGGCGGGGCGCGGCGTCGGCGTCCAGAACGACCACCACACGCAGAACAGGCCCGCGCCCAGGAGCAGGCCGACCACTACCCCCATCAGCGCACCGCCCAGGGGCCCGCATCGGCCCGGGTGCCCACGCCCGACCACGGACCGGCGGCAATGCCCGACGCGGGATGCGCGCCGGCCGGCACGACGCGGGGATCGGCGAGCAGCGCCCGCACGTCGAACCCGGCGCGCTCGAACCGGTCCTCGCCGGACGGCATCCCGTCGCCGCGCCGCAGGTCGCCGTCGGCGTCCCGGTCGAAGAGGCCCGCCGTCTCGATGCGTCCCTCCTCGACCCGGCCGGTCACCGCGACGATCTCGCGCACCTGCCGCCGCACGACGCCGTCCGCCGCCCGGCTCAGGCCGAGGTGCACCACGAGGTCCACGGCGGAGGCGACGGTGGGCACCACGAACCGGTCAGACACGTTCTCCCCCGCGAGCAGCGGGAGCGTGGTCATCTTCGCGACCGCCTCACGCGCCGTGTTGGCGTGCAGCGTGCACATCCCGGGGATGCCGCTGTTCAGGGCGATGAGCAGGTCGAACGCCTCCGCCTCGCGGACCTCGCCGATCACTATCCGGTCCGGGCGCATCCGCAGTGCCTCCTTGACCAGGCGCCGCAGCGGCACCTCGCCCGTGCCCTCGAGGTTCGGCGGGCGGGTCTGCAGCGCCACGTGGTCGCGGACCGGGAGGCGCAGCTCCCAGACCTCCTCGGCCGAGATGACCCGCTCGGAGCCCGGGATCGACCCCGCCAACGCATTGAGCATGGTGGTCTTGCCCGCCTGAGTTTGGCCAGACACCAGCACGTTCAGCCCGGCCCGGACGGCAGCGTCGAGGAACGTCGCGGCCTGGGCGGTCAGCGACCCGAGCCGCACCATGTCCGCCAGCGAGCGGGCCCGCACCACGTGCTTGCGGATGTTCACCGCCCATTGACTCCGGGTGATGTCGGGGATCACCACGTGGAGGCGCTCCCCGCCTGGGAGCCGCGCATCCACGAACGGGCTGGACAGGTCCAGCCGCCGCCCGGACGTCTTGAGCATTCGCTCCACGAGGTCCCGCACCTGCTCGGCGGTCAGGACCGTGCTGGTCAGCTCGGACACACCGCGCCGCGCGACGTACACGTGCGTCGGGGCGTTGAGCCACACCTCCTCGATCTCCGGGTCGTCGAGGTAGGGCTGCAGCGGGCCGAACCCCCCGACGGCGTCGGTCACGGCCTGCGCCGCGGCCTCGGCGTCGACGAGCGGGGGCACCACGCCCACGCTCGCCCGCGTCGTGTAGTCCCCCACCGCGTCCGTGACCAGGCTCGACAGCCCCGCCCGATCACCGATCGGGTCGAGCCCCCTCCGCCGCACCAGCTCGCGCACCTCGTGCTCGAGGATCCGCGCCCCCTCTTCGCCCATGGCCAGCAACGCTAGATCCAAACGTTCATCTCCGCAGACCGCCCTGTGGATAACTCTCCCCAGGACTCGGAGTTATCCACCTAATCCACAGGCTTGTCCACAAAGGTGCAGGTAAAGAAGGTTGTCCGAGATGCCGAGACATGAACCCACGGTGGACGAGCGGTGGATATCGTCTAGCCCATGAACGCCCACCATTCACCTGGCCGCTCGCCGGGCCGCGACTCGTCCGGCCGCGGCCGGGACCGCTGGCAGGACACCGCGAGCGCCGCCGGCTTGCTGGCCGACGACGGCAGCGTCGCCGTCACGATCTTCGCCGAGATGTCGGCCCTTGCCGTCCGCACCGGTGCGATCAACCTCGGCCAGGGCTTCCCCGACGTCGACGGGCCTGAGTACGTCAAGCAGGCGGCGATCCGGGCGATCGAGGAGGGCCGCAACCAATACGCGCCCGGTGACGGCGTGCCGGAGCTGCGCCACGCAATCGTCGAGCACCAGAAGCGGCACTACGGGCTGGACGTCGATCCGGACACCGAGGTGCTGGTGACAACCGGCGCCACCGAGGCGCTGACGGCGTCCGTCCTGGCGCTGACCCGCGCGGGCGACGAGGTGCTCACGCTGGAGCCGTTCTACGACTCGCACGCCGCCGCGATCGGCATGTCCGGCGCCACGCACGTCACCGCACCCCTGTTCCCCGGGCCGGACGGCTTCCGCCTGGACGTCGACGCGCTCCGGGCGGCGGCCTCGCCGCGCCTGCGGATGATCCTGCTGAACTCCCCGCACAACCCGACCGGGACGGTGCTCACTCGGGACGAGGTGGCGGCCGTCGCCGCCGTCGCCCAGGAGCACGACGCGATAGTCGTGACCGACGAGGTCTACGAGCACCTCACGTTCGGCGCCGAGCACATCCCGATCGCCACGCTGCCGGGGATGGCCGAGCGGACGCTGACCGTCTCGTCGTCGGGCAAGACGTTCTCGTTCACCGGCTGGAAGGTGGGCTGGGTGCACGGGCCGGCCGACCTGATCACGGCGGTGCGGACGGTCAAGCAGTTCCTCACCTACACCTCGGGCGCGCCGTTCCAGCCCGCCATCGCGCGGGCCCTGGCCGACGACGACACCCCGCGCGCCCTGGCCGCCTCCCTCGCCGACCGCCGGGACCTGCTGTGCGCCGGCCTGGAGGCAGCAGGCTTCGCGGTCACGCGCCCGGCCGGCACCTACTTCGTGATGGCCGACGCCTCGGGCCTGCTGGGCCCGCTCGGTCTGCGGGACGGCGTCGAGCTGTGCCGGCGGCTGCCCGAGCTGGCCGGCGTGGTGGCGATCCCGGCGTCGGCGTTCTGCCGCCCCGGCTCCCCGACGGCGAAGGCGCTGGCGGCACATGTGCGGTTCACCTTCGTCAAGCGCGTCGAGACCCTGACGGAGGCGGCGGACCGCCTGGCCCACCTGACGGTCCCGCCGGCGTAGCCCACCGATCCGCTAGCCCGCGATCAGCGAGATCGCCACGGCGAGCATGATCAGCGCGATCACGCCGTCGAGCACGCGCCACGCGCCCGGCCGCTGCAGCACGGGCGCGAGCAGCCGCGCGCCGTACCCGAGGGCGGCGAACCACGCGACGCTGGACACCATGGCCCCCGCGGTGAACCACCATCGCGTGTCGCCGTAGGTGGCGGCGACCGAACCCTGCAGCATCACCGTGTCGAGGTACACGTGCGGGTTCAGCCAGGTGAGCGCCAGCGCGGTGAGGACGACGGGCTTGAGGCGCCGGCCGGGGGCGTCGCCCAGGGCGCCGTCCTCGGCAGCGGCGAGCGTCGTGTCGCCCTTCACCGCCCGCCAGGCGGCCATGGCCCCGTACCCGACCACGACCGCGGCGCCCAGCCAGCGCACCACCACCACGGCGTCGGGCCACCGTTCGACAAGCGGCCCGAACCCGGCGGCGCCCGCCGCGTAGAGCACGACGTCGGACGCCGCGCAGATCGCCGCGACCATGCCCACGTGCTCGCGGCGCAGACCTTGGCGCAGCACGAATGCGTTCTGGGCTCCGATGGCGACGATGAGCGAGAGGCCGAATCCGAGTCCGGCGAGGAGGGCGAGCATGACTCCCACGCTAGGCAGCAGTCCGCCTGAAGACCAGTTCATGTTTCTCAGGCTGCATAAGCAGAACTGAAGATGAGCCAGACTAGGGGCATGCGATGGGACTCCCGCCAGCTCGAGGCTCTGTCAGCCGTGGTCACCGAGGGCTCGTTCGACGCCGCTGCCCGGGCACTGCACGTGACGCCGTCGGCCGTGAGCCAGCGCATCCGCGCGCTGGAGAACGCGGCGGGCAGCGTGCTCGTGCGGCGCGCCCGGCCGGTGGTCGCCACGGCGTCGGGCCAGGCGCTCCTGCGCCTCGCCCGGCAGACCGAGCTGCTCGGCGCGGAGGTCGCCGCGGAGCTGGGCGCGCACGACGCCGGCGACCGCGCGGGCGGCGAGGGTGCGGACAGCGAGGGTGCGTACGGCGGCGCGCCGGACGCCTTTGTCACCGTGCCGCTGGCGGTCAGCGCGGACTCGCTGGCCACCTGGGTGCTGCAGGCCCTCGCGCAGGTCGACGGCGTCTGCTTCGACCTGCACCGCGCCGACGACAGCCGCACCGCCGACCTGCTCCGCGAGGGCGTGGTCATGGCAGCGGTCACCTCGCAGACCGCCCAGGTGCAGGGCTGCCGCAGCACACCGCTCGGGATCATGCGCTACCGCCCGGCGTGCACGCGCGCCTTCGCGGAGCGCTGGTTCCCCCACGGCCCGACGCCGGAGGCGCTCGGCGCCGCGCCCGTCGTCGTCTTCGACCGGACCGACGATCTGCAGGACATGTACCTGCGCGAGCACGCACCGCACGCCAGGCCGCCGCGGCACCACGTGCCGAGCACCGTCGAGTACGAGGACACCATCCGCCTCGGCCTGGGCTGGGGCATGCTGCTGGAGCGGCCCTCCATCGGCGGGCTCCACGACGGCACCGGGGGTGGCCTCACGCTGCTGGAGCCCGACGCCGTCCTCGACATCCCGCTCCACCTGCAGCAGTGGAAGCTGCGGTCAGCCGTGCTGGACCGGGTGACGGCAGCCCTGCGAAAAGAAGCAACACGCGAACTGCTCCCGGCGTGAAATCTGGGCGTACCCCCATCATTAACCCTGTTTCAGTCCTACTGCACTTCCGAATCATGAACCGGACATCCGCTGTCCGGCTTCCTACGGTTCAGGCATGCTCTCAGCCCTTACCGGCATGGCCTTCGGCCTTTCGCTCATCGTCGCCGTCGGAGCGCAGAACATCTTCGTCCTCCGCCAGGGGCTGCGCCGGGAGCACGTTGGCCTCGTGGCGGGCATCTGCGCCGCCAGCGACTTCGTGCTCATCTCGGCCGGGGTCGGCGGGCTGGGCACCCTGATCCAGAGCGCGCCGTTCGTGGTCGAGCTCGCACGCTGGGCGGGCGCCGTCGTCGTGCTGGTCTACGGCGGCATGGCCGCGCGCCGCGCGTGGCAGGGCCAGCGGGTGGTCATGGGCCGCCACAGCGTGACCACCCGGACCGTGGGCGCCGCCGCCGTCACCACCCTCGCCCTGACCTGGCTGAACCCCCACGTCTACCTCGACACGGTGGTGCTCGTGGGCGGCCTCGCTGCCACGCACGGCGACGACCGCTGGTGGTTCGGGCTCGGCGCCTGCCTCGCGAGCACCGCGTGGTTCGTCGCGCTCGGCTACGGCGCGCGCTACCTCGCACCGCTGCTGGAGAGGCCCGGCGCCTGGCGCGTCCTCGACGGCGTCGTCGCGGCGACGATGCTGGTCGTGGCGATATCGCTGATCGTCGGCGCCTGATCCCCCGTCAGGCGCAGACGCCGTCGAGCAGGACCTCCGGGCTCGGGCTCGGCTTCGGCGTCGCCGGCTCGTTCGTCGCGCCGCCGTCGGTCTCGCCGGTCTCACCCGTCTCGCCGGTGTTCCCCGTGTCGTCGGTGTCTCCCGTGCCCGTGCCGGCGTCGCCCTCGGTCTCTCCGCCGGTCTCTTCGCCGGTGTCGGCAGAGTCGCCCTCGGGCGCACCGCTCGCGCTCGGCGAGCTCGACGGCTCCGCCTCGGGCAGCACCACTGTGTCCGGCGGCGTGTCCGTGGCGATGCGCGCGAAGATCTCGTCGGCCTCCGGGGAAAAGCCCAGGCCACCCACGCCGCCCTCGGTGGTGTCGTACACCGGCACCTTCGTCATGATGATGTTGCGCTTCTCGATCTCCCGCAGCGACCAGGCGAGGCCCGCGACGCTGCCCGGGTTGGCGATGGCCGGGTCCGCGCTCAGCGAGCCGAGCGCCGCGTTGATCAGGCGGAACGTCTTGGTCGGGTCCGCGAGCGTCTCGGCGGACAGGATCTGCCGGAACGTCGCGTTGATGAACGCCTGCTGACGCTCGATACGCGTCAGGTCGCTGCCCATCTCGAGGCCCATGCCCGTTCCCTTGCGCACGCGGAGGAACTGGATGGCCGTCTTGCCGTCGAGCCGGTTCTCGCCCGCGGGCAGGTCGATGCGCGCGGACCTGGGGTCGCCGTGCAGCGCCTCGGGCAGGCACATCTTCACGCCGCCGATCGCATCGACGACATCGATCACGCCGTTCATCTTGACGACCGCGTGGTTGGAGACCGTGACGCCGGTCAGGGCGTTGACCGTGTTGATGGTGCACGCGGCGGCGTACTTGAGATCCGTGCCGCCGCTCCCGGTGCTGAAGGATGCGTTGAACTTGTCCCGGTAGGGCTGGGACTGGCTGCCGTCCGGGAGCTGACATGACGGGATGTCCACGAAGGCGTCGCGCGGCAGCGAGACGATCTCGATCCATTCCCGGTCCGCCGAGATGTGCACCAGCATCGTGGTGTCCGACCGCATGCCGCTCACGGTGCCGCCGATGTCGGCGTTGCTGCCGTCGCGGATGTCCGTGCCCATCAGGAGCAGGTTGACCGGCGCGTCCTTGAACGGGTCGGTCGGGTCCTTCGGCTCGACCTGCTCGGTCACCAGACCGTCCAGATCCTGGACCTCGATCTGCGAGATCGCGTTGTGGTACGCCGTCGCGGCCGCCGCCGAGCCGAACGCCATCGCCCCCACCACGCCCATCGTGACCCCGCGGAACGCGAGCATCTTCCGCCAGCTACGCACGTGGCGGGGCTGGCGTTCGCCCGATCGCGCGTGTCGGGGAACCCCTTGAATTACCTCGCCGACAGGTCGGACCGCCGTCCAGAAATCACTCGCCACGCCTTGGAGAGTAGGGCCTCGGTGCAACAATCGTGTAAATAAAGCCGCGATTCCCAGGCCGTGTCCAGCCCGCGCCTCGGGTCGGGCCCAGGGTTCAGTCCGCGCAGACGCCCGGCAGCAGCGAGGCCGACGGCGACGGGCTGGCGCCGTCCGACGGCGTCTCCCCACCGTCCTCGCCGGCTCCCGCGTCCGTGCCCTGGCCCGAGGGGTCCCCCGATGCTCCGCCGGCGCTCCCCGTGGCGGACGGCGACGGCGGCGCGGTCCCCGGCGGCGGCTCGTCGGCGGCGATGCGCTCCCAGATCGCCGTAGCGTCCTCGGTCCAGACCACGCGGTTGGGGTCGCTCGGCGCGGCCACCACCGGCAGCTCGGTGAACACGATCTGGGCCGGGTCGATGTCCCGGATGCTGAAGGCGAGGCCCGCGAGCGCCGCCGGGTCGGCGAGGCCGGGGTCCGCGGAGATGGCGCGCAGCACCGCCTGGATCGTGCGGTACAGCCGCGGTGAGTTCGTCACGACGTTCTGGTCGAGGACCTGGCGTACCAGTGCGTCGACGAACGCCTGTTGCCGCTCGATCCGCGTGAGGTCGCTGCCCTGTTCGAGGCCCAGGCCCGTGCCGTGCCGGGCCCGGAGAAAGCCGATCGCCTGGCGCCCGTCGAGAGTCTGCTCGCCGGCGGGCAGCTCGAACCTGCCGTACGCCGGGTCCTGCACGAGGGGCTCGGGCAGGCACATGCGCACCCCGCCGAGCGCTTCGACGACCTCGACCACGCCGTCCATCTTCACCACCATGTGGTTGGTGACGGGGACGTCGGTGAGGGTCTGCACGGCCGAGATCGTGCAGGCGGCGGCGTACGTGAGGTCCTCCTCCGCGCCGCCGCCGATCGTGAACGCGCTGTTGAACATGCCGTAGGTGGCGCCGGACTCGCCGCCGTCGGGCAGCTCGCAGGACGGGATGTCGACCAGCGAGTCGCGCGGGATGGAGACCACCTCGATGCGGGACCGGTCGCCGGAGATGTGCACCAGCATCGTGGTGTCCGACCGCATCCCGCCGTCGCCCGCGCCCGCGATCTCGGTGTTCTCTCCGCCGCGCAGGTCGGTTCCCATGATGAGGATGTTGAGGCTGCGGCCGGTGAACGGGTCGTCGGGGTCCGCGGACGGCGTGGGCCCCTTGACGAGACCCGAGACGTCGCTGACGCCGATCTGCTGCTTCAGGTCGAGGTAGGCGGCGGCGCCACCGGCGGCCACGAAGGCGAGTGCGCCCACAACAAGCAGCGCCGCGGCACGGGCGACGCGATGACTGCGCTGGGTACGGCTGTGCCGGGGCACCTTCGGAGCATAGGCAGGTACCCCGGCACAAGGCCTGTTAAGTGGGCAGGTCAGCTCACCGCGGCGACTCCCAGGTCCGGGTTGTCCGTAAAGAAGCCGTCCAGGCCGGCCGCCATGAAGACGCGGATCTCGCCCACGAGGTCGCCGATCCCGTTCGGGTCGGTCGACGACCGGAACTCGGTGGGCATGAACTGGTTCTCCCGCCGGAACGTCCAGGTGTGCACCTCGAGGCCGACGCGGTGCGCGTCGCGGATCACGGCGGTCGGGGCGGCGAGCGTGCCGTCTGCGTTGCGCGGGATCAGCACGTTCTTCTCGGCACCGATGCCGTCGGCGTAGGTAGCGACCTCGCGCAGCCCGCTCCTGGTGACCATGTCCGCGTAGGTGCGCGGGTCGCCGTCGGCCACGAAGTCGTAGGGTGCGCCGCTGCTGCTGATGAGCTGGCCGAGGCGGACGTCGGTCAGCTCGTCGAGGTCCTGCAGGTTGCCGACCTCGAAGGACTGCACGATCACCGGGGCGTCGGCGCGGTCGAAGCCGTTGTGGCGCAGCTCGCGCACGAGCGGCTCCTCCAGGGACAGGCCCACCGAGTCGAAGTAGGTGGGGTGCTTGGTCTCCGGGTAGACGCCGACGGGCGCGCCGTCGCAGGTGCGGCTGTTGCGGGCCAGGTCGAGCACCTCGTCGAGGGTCGGGATCAGGTAGAGCCCGTCGAACGGCGTGTTCTGCGGCCGCACCTGGGGCAGGCGCTCCTTGGCGCGCAGAGTGCGCAGCTCGGCGAGCGTGAAGTCCTCGGTGAACCAGCCCGTGATCTCGATGTCGTCGATCGTCTTGGTGACGCGGCGGTCCGCGAACTCGGGGTGGTTGGCGACGTCGGTGGTGCCGCTGATCTCGTTCTCGTGCCGGGCGACCAGCACGCCATCCTTTGTGGACACGACGTCGGGCTCGATGTAGTCCGCGCACTGGTTGATGGCGGTCTCGTACGACGCGAGCGTGTGCTCCGGCCGGTAGCCGGAGGCCCCGCGGTGCCCGACGACGGTGACGCCGTCGTCGGCCGCGCGCTTCTCGGTGAGGTCCACCAGGGCCATCTCGGTGTCGTCCGGCGTGCCGGTGGCGCGCGCGTCGTTGCCCGGATAGTTGTTGTCGTTGCCGATCAGCAGCGTGTCCTCGTCCACGAACAGCGCGGTCTCGAAGGACTGCACGGGCAGCGCGAAGGTGTCGTCGCCCAGGCCGTAGCCCTCCCCGGCGTCGATGCCGCGCGGGTTGTCGATCCGCAGCGCGTCCACGACGAGCTCCTTGCGGACGTAGCCGTCCCGGTCCTTGCTGCCCAGGTCGATCTCGTAGACACGCTTGGTGACCGACTGGTCACCCTCGAAGTTGTCGCGCTCGATGACCAGCATCGAGTCGCTGCCGGTCGAGAAGGCGTCGCCGATGACGTCACCCTCCTGGTCGGTCTGGTAGGCCCAGCGCTTGCCCGTGTACTCGCCTCGCCGGGTGTCGAACTGGTAGATCCAGCGGCGGCGGGCGTCGCCGTCGGCGAGCAGCTTGCCCTCCAGCACCGGGTAGAGGTAGCGCCCGCTGCCGGCCAACGCCTCGAAGCCGCTGCTGCTGGCCACGGTGGGCGTCTCGCCGGGCTCCAGGTACGGGTTGCCGGGCGACTTACCGTCCGGGAACTCGTACGGGGCCTCCAGCAGCGTGCCGTCGGCGTCGAAGTGCAGCAGGAACGGGCCGAACTCCTCGCCCACCCAGAACGTGCCGTCCGTGGCCCGGACCAACGACTCGATGTCGAAGTCGGCACCGGTCAGCAGACGCTCGTCGGTGTCCTCGTTGACGATGTCGAAGTCGAGCACGTCGTTGCGGTCGTTGTACTCGATGTAGTCGAGCACCTTGATCTCGCCCGAGCCCCTCGTGCCGGTGTCCCACTGGGGGCGCACGAGGTAGTTGCGCAGCAGGAAGTCGGCGGAGTTGCCCTTGGCCCCGAAGCCGTTGTCAGGCTGGGCCCAGAAGGTCCCGTCGTGGTTGTCGACCATCGCGGAAAAGCCCGGGATCACCTGGCCGTCCCAGGGTCCCTGCCGCCCGTTGGCGGGCGTCGCCGCGGCGCCCGACGGCGGGCCTTCGGCCAGATAGTCGGCCGACAGCGTGGCGCGGCCGGCCAGGCTGGCGGCGAGGTGGGTGGTGCCGTGGTGCTCGGGCCCCGAGCCCGGCGGGGGCCCGGCGACGGCGACGGCCGCGGGAAGCAGCAGCGACGCTGCTGCCGCGGCGGCCACCACGCGCGTGGCGCGGGTACGCATGGGTGTGCTCATGCGGGCGAGCCAAGTGGGCGCACCAGAAATCCCGGTGAATCTGGCGCTACCGCCAGGTGAACTCTCACCCCGGTCTCAGACCGGCATGTGCCAGCCGCCCCGCCGGAACGCCGGGGTCGCGGTCGCGAGGACACCGATCGCCAGCAGCACGGCCACGAGCATCACCATGGCCATGGCCACGGCGTCGCCGCCGAGGAACCCGCCGAGCGAGCTCACCACGCCGGCCACCAGCGACTGGATGGCGCCGATCATCGCGGCCGCCGTCCCGGCGATCTCGCCGTGCCGCGACAGGGCCATCGCGGACGCGTTCGCGGGGATGAGCCCCTGGAACGCGAGGACGCACCACAGGGCCACCAGCAGGCCGATCAGGCCGCCCGCCTCGGTCAGGACCACCACGAGGAGCACGACGACGAGCACCGCCTGGGCGACCACCCCGAACCGGAGCAGCCGGACCGGCGCGACCTTGCGCACCAGCGCCGCGTTGACCTGGGCGGACAGGACCAGCCCGACGCCGTTGATGCCGAACAGCAGGGCGAACTGCCCCTCGTCGAGCCCGAACTCCTGCTGGAAGATGATCGGGGAACCCACCACGTAGCTCATGAGCACCCCGAAGCCGAGGCCGGGGATCACGGCGAGGGCAAGGAAGTGCCGGTCGCGCAGCAGCCGGCCGTAGCCGCCGGCGACGGTACGGATGCCGCCGGTCAGCCGCTTGAGGGGCGGGTGCGTCTCGGGCATCCACAGCAGCACGACGACGGCGAGCACCGCGCCCATGGCGGCCAGCGCCGCGAACACCCAGCGCCAGGTGCCGTGTGCCAGCACGAAGGTGCCGAGCGTGGGCGCGAACATCGGTGCCACGCCGATCACGAGCATGAGGCGGGACAGGATGCGGGCCGCCTCTGCACCCACGAACCGGTCGCGCACCACGGCGACGGAGGCCACACCGGCGGCCGCGTTGAAGAAGCCCTGCGCGAGCCGCAGACCGATCAGCAGCGGCATGCTCGTGACCAATACGCACAGCAGCGAGATGACGACGTGCAGCACGAGACCCACGAGCAGCGGGGCGCGGCGGCCGAAGCGGTCGGACAGCGGGCCGATGACGAGCTGGCCGACACCACCGCCGATCAGCATGCAGGACACCGTGAGCTGCGCCATCGCCTCAGTGGACAGCAGGTCGTCCGCCACCTGCGGCAGCGCGGGGAGATACATGTCGACGGTGAACGCGGGCAGGGCGGAGAGCGCCCCGAGCATGAGGACCCACTTGACGGTCGAGCGGGACGAGACGCGGCGCGCGGGCATGACTGAGGACACGCTCGACGGCGCAACGGATGGCATGCCCCGATGCTATCGAATCGATACGACGCTGAATAGAGTGATCTCGGTCTCCCGCCGCATATTCGCTCCGTGTTCACCGTTCCGCTGCCGTGTCAGTGGCTCAGGGCATGCTGGTCTCATGTGCGGACGCTTTGCCTCCTTCACGGATGCCCAGGACCTCGCCGACGAGCTCGCCATCGCCGAGATCGCCGAGGACGCGCGGCTGTTGCCGCCGTCGTGGAACGTGGCGCCCACGGACCCGGTGCGGATAGTCGTCGAGCGCGCGGCCCGGGGATCCAGGGAGGTGACGCGGACGATGCGTCTCGCCCGCTGGGGGCTCGTGCCGTCCTGGGCCAAGGACCCCGGCGTGGGCGCCCGCATGATCAACGCGCGCTCCGAGTCGCTGCTCGACAAGCCCGCGTTCGCCAAGCCCTTCGCGGCACGGCGCTGCATAGTGCTCGCCGACGGCTACTACGAGTGGCGCAAGCTGTCGCTGCTGTCCACGGGGTCGAAGAAGGTTGCGAAGCAGCCCTATTGGATCCATCCGGCCGGACCCGGTGTCGCCGCCTTCGCCGGCCTGTACGAGTTCTGGCGCAACCCGGCAGCGAGCGAGACCGACCCGGACCGCTGGCTGGTGTCGACGACGGTGGTGACCCGTCCGGCGTCGGACAGCATGGCCGCCATCCACGACCGCATGCCGCTCGTGCTGCCGCGCGAGACGTGGGACACCTGGCTGGACCCGGCGGTCGGCGATGCTTCCGACCTGTTGCGGGTCGACAACGCACCCCTGGCCACGCTCCCGGTGGGCGACGCCGTGGGGTCGGTCCAGAACGACGGACCGTCGCTGATCGAGGCGGACCCGGAGCCTAGGGATCCGGAGCCGGTAGAGGTCTGACGGGACCGCCGTCCGCGCATCATCCGGCTTGATGGCAGATCGTTGCGTATACGCAACTCAGCGCGCGGATGCCGCTGTTCCTCTACACACTAGGGCCATGACGATTGAGACCGGTGACGCGTCCGCACCTGAGGGCTACGAGGAGTTCATCGCAGACCTGAAGCGGCGGGTCCGTACTACGCAGTTCCGCGCCATACGCGCGGCCAACACCGAGGTACTGCGGCTGTACTGGTCGGTGGGGCGCGACATCCTGGACCGCCAGATGAACGAGGGCTGGGGCGCCAAGGTGGTGGACCAGATCTCAGCGGACATGCGGCGCGAATTCCCTGGTCAGCGGGGATGGTCGCGGCGCAGTCTCTTGTACATGCGGAAGACTGCTGAGGCTTGGCCGACCGAGTCTGAATTTGTGCAACAGCCTGTTGCACAATTGCCGTGGGGCCACGTCACGATCCTCCTGGCGAAGCTTGCGACCCGCCAAGACCGCGACTGGTACGCCGCCAAGGCGGTCGAAGGCGGATGGTCCCGCGCGAGCCTTGAATTCGAGATCAAGACAGACCTCAAGAGCCGTCTCGGTTTCGCGCCGTCGAACTTCAGGGCGACACTCGATGCCGCCGACTCCGACCTCGCCCAGCAAGCCGTCAAAGACTCCTACGTCTTCGAGCACCTGGACCCAGGCGAGCAGATCGCCGAACGCGACCGCGAGCGCGCGCTCATGGAGCGGATCGAACGGACCCTCATGGAGTTCGGCCGGGGCCTCGCGTTCGTGGGCCGGCAGGTGCGATTCGACGTCGGAGGTGACGAGTTCTTCGTCGACCTGGTCCTGTTCCACGTCGAACAGTTCCGATACGTCGTGATCGAGCTCAAGGCGAGCAAGTTCTCGCCGTCCCACATGGGACAGCTCGGCATGTACGTCCAACTGGTCGAGACAAGGCTCCGCAAGCCAGGCCACGCCAAGACGGTTGGAATCCTGCTCTGCGCCGACCGCAACAACGAGACGGTGAGCCTCTCGCTCGCGAGCGCCGCGTCACCCGTTGCGGTCGCCCTCTACGACGGGCTGACGCCGGAGGAGCGTGCCGCGCTTCCCAACCCTGGAGAACTCGAAGCCGTCATCGAAGAGGAGATCCAGGCCCACGGGTCGCTCATCGAGGCGGACCCGGAATCGCGAGACCCAGAGTCGGTGGAGGCCTGATAGGCGCCAAGTAGCGGGTTACTCCTGCCCCTCCGCATGCTCCTTTATCTTCTCCAGCGCCATGGACCACCAGGTGTCGGGGCGACGGAAGGCAAAGGGGTCCTGTTCGCGTAGACGGGCCTCGAGCTGTGCCGCTTCTGCGATCTCTTCGTCGCGGCTGCCGCCCTCCGACCGATATCGCGCCCCCAGGCGGTGGATGAACTCGGCGAAATCGCTGAGGCTGGTGTTGACGACCTCTGCCTGAGGGTCTGATTCGTCAAGGGAAGACAGCACGACAAACCCCTCCCGCGCGTCCAGGAAGTAGCGCATCCCCAGGTTGCTGCCTGGCGCTCCGATGAAGAGGGCCGCGTTGACCTGCCCGTCGGGATTCTCGAAACGTTGGACGCTGAAGATGCCCGGAGGTCCGGTCAGGTCCGTGGTGAAGAGGGCTCCGACGTCGCGCGGGAGGCCGACGTGCGACAGGACGAGTGCATCAAGTTCGGTGAGCCCGATCTCCATGGCATCTTCGAAGCAGAAGGGTGACGTCATCCTCACCGAATACTTCGACGAGGCTGTTGTGTGAAAGCAATTGCACGCCTTGTTCTGTGCGGAAAATGGGATCACGGACCGTGACGAGGGCGATGGTGCCATATCGGCCCTGCCGTCCGTGGGGTCAAAGGCCGCGGCGTCGATGGTGGCGGAGCAGCCCTACCGGCTACCCGGCCGGCGGCACCTCGGCCAGGGTCCGGATCCGGTCGGCGACCTCCGGGTGCCGGTCAGCCCGGTCCAGCAGCACCGCGCCCAGGCCGGCGTCGAGCGGTCCCTGGTAGTCCTTCTCGACGTCGTTGCCCACCATCAGCACGTCGCCCGGCGCGACGCCGAGGGTCTCGCACGTGACGGCGTACGCGCGCGGGTCGGGCTTGCCCGCGGGCAGGTCGTCCGAGGAGACGACGACGTCGAGGTGCTCGGCCAGGCCCGTGCGGTCGAGCTTGAGCCGCTGGTGGGCCGAGTCGCCGTTGGTGAGCAGCGCGACGACGAGGCCGGCGTCGCGCACCCGCCGCAGGGCGGGCACGGCGTCGTCGAAAGCTGTCCAGGCCTGCTCGTAGCGGGACAGGTAGCCGGAGAAGAGCTCGTCGGCCTCGTCGTCGGTGGCGTCGGCCCCCAGGAACTCGCGCACACGAACGCGTCGCTGCTCCGCGAAGGTGAGCTCGCGGCGCTGGTAGCGGCCGTAGGCCTCCTCGGCGATGCTGCCCCACGCCGTGACCAGCTCGTCCGGGTCGTCGAGGTCGAGACCCAGCTCGGGCAACCAGTCCAGGAGCGCCGCGCGAGAGGCGCCCTCCTGGTCCACGAGTGTGTCGTCGAGATCGAAGAGAACGACTTTCAGCACGTTCGCATCGTGTCACACGCCCGCCTACGCCCGCCCTGGCGGGCCGCCGGCCGCACGGCCGGCGGTCGCCTACGCCCCGCCCGTCATCCCGATCACCTGGCCGTTGACGGCGGTGTTGGCCGCCGAACTGAGCCAGACGACGGCGGTCGCCACCTCCGACGCGTCCAGCAGCCGGCCGAGCGGAGATCGCTCCCCGTACATCTGCCCCACTTCCTCGACGATGTGCGTGTTGGTCGCCGTCCTGGTCAGGCCCAGCAGCGCCACGTTGGAGAGCAGGTCGCCGTCCCGCCCGAGCGAGAACGCGACGGACCGGCTGAAGCCGTGCAGCGCCGCCTTGGCCGCTGTGTAGTACTCGGCTCCGGGCGCGCCGTCCGTCACGAGCGACGACGAGAGGTGCACGAGCCGCCCCCAGCCGGCCGCACGCATGAGCGGTGTGACCGCGCGGGTCAGCCGGATCGCGCCCTCGACATTGCTGCGGATCAGTCCCGTCCACTGCTCGTCGGGCACGGTGTCGAAGGGCACCATGTCGCCCCAGGCCACCGCGTTGTTGATCAGCACGTCCACGCGGCCCGTGGCCTCGACGGCGGCAGCGACGAGCGCCTCGGCAGCGGCCGGGTCCGCCTGGTCGTACTGCACGACGACGGCGCGGTCGCCGATCTCGTCGGCCACCTTCTGCGCCTCGTCCCGGGCGTTGCGGTAGGTGACCACTACGTTCGCGCCCTCCGCCCCGAAGGCGGTGGCGATGTGCCGCCCGACGCCGCCCGACGCTCCGGTCACGATGACTGTCCGTTCCTGAAGTCCGATGTCCATGGCTCCACGGTGCGCGGGCGGGCGTCAGGCAACCAGGCCGCCCTGAGGCTAGCCCTGAGGGGGCCACCCTCCGCACGTTCGGCCCGTCTACGCTGGACGCATGACCAGCGAGCTCGGCGCGCTCCTGCGCGCCCACCGCGAGGCCCTCACCCCGGAGGACGTGGGCCTGCCCCGCGGCGCCCGACGCCGGACGCCTGGCCTGCGCCGCTCGGAGCTCGCCATGCTCGCCGAGGTCAGCGTCGAGTACCTGACCCGACTGGAGCAGGGGCGCGACAAGCACCCCTCGCCGGAGATCCTGGGCGCGCTGGCGGACGCGCTCCGGCTCCCCTCGGACGAGCGCTTCCTGCTGCTCCGCGCGAGCAAGGGCACGAACGGCGTCTGCACCGTCGACCCGCCGGCCGACTCGGTGCGGCCGCCCGTCCGGGCATTCCTCGAGCGGCTGGAACCATCGCCCGCAGTGCTGCTCAACCGCGTGAGCGACGTCCTCGCCGCCACGAGCGCGTACCGCCGGCTGCTCGAGCCGTTCGGCCTGTTCGACGACGACCACCCCAACCTGCTGCGGTTCGTCCTCACCGAGCCCCGCGCCCGGGACGCGTTCCCGGACTGGGCGCACGTCGCGGACCGGCAGGTCGCGACCCTCCGGATGGAGTCGGTCCCCGGCGACCCGCACGTCGCCGAGCTCGCCGAGGCGATGGCCGTGCTGGCCGGGGCGGAGTTCAGCGTCCGGTTCGCCGCGCCGCTCCAGGCCCGCTACCGCACGACGACGGAGCGGATGCGGCATCCCGAGGCCGGCGACCTCCGGCTGGACGTCGAGACCCTCGCACTGCCCGATGCCGACGGCCAGCGCCTCGTGGTGCACCTGCCCGCGGACGCGGCGACGTCGGACGCGCTCGACCGGCTGGCCGGCCGCCTGCCGGGTGCGCTGCGCGCCGTCTGACCGTCGCCCGTGTCCTGTCCGGGAGGTTCCCCGGATGAACTTCCCCGACCCAGGCAACGTTGTGGCAGGTCCGAGCGTCCCTAGCGGTGACAGAGCTCTGTCCGTACCGCTGGAGGACCAATGACCGCTCGCCGCTTGTCCCGCCCATCGCCGCGCCTGCTCACGATGGGCATCGCCGCAGTGCTGGCACTCGGGCTGCTCGGAGAAGGCGGCGCGACCGACGCCGCGTCCGCATCCGTCGACACGGCCACGCCGACGGCGTCCCTGCCGACCGAACAAGAGCCCGGCCTCCGCTTCGCACCGGCGTCGAGCACCGTCGAGGCCTACGGCTACGACGGCTGGGTGTACTTCGACTCGGCCGTCTGGATGGCCGCCTATGGCCAGGCCTACGAGTTCCAGGCCAAGCGCGCCAAGGCCTCCGACCCGGTCACGCTCACCAAGACCGTGATCCGCGGTGACGAGCGCACCACCACCAAGGCCCCCGCAGCGATCGTCGACGGGCTCAACGGCTTCAAGAAGGGGCTCACGGTCCAGGTCGTGGACTCCTCCGGCAACGTCCTGGTGAAGAAGTCCCGCAGCCTGTGCCTGGGCGCCTCGGACCGCCAGCGGGTCGAGCCGACCGGCAACACGGAGCCGATCTACCCCTCGTTCTGCGGCGGCAACTGGTTCACCAAGTCCACCGTGTTCGGGATCGAGCAGGGCTGGGCGGGCCGGCTGGACACGTTCTTCGAGATCAAGACCACGCGCACGAACCTCAGGATGACCGTGACCATCAGCGATCCCGTCGCGGACTTCCTCGGCCTTCCCGCCGACGGCCGCACGGTGTCGCAGCGGGTCAAGGTGATCGACGAGTGCGCCGAGCTCGCCTGCGAGGAGTTCGGAGAAGAGCTCCTGGGCGAGCCCGACGAGGGCTTCAGCACCCTGGCGGAGGGCGACGCGGCATCCACCCACGCCGAGCACGTGCGGGCGCAGACCCTCGGCGCCCACGCGGACCACGGTGACAGCACCGAGTCCGCGCACCGCGCCAACCTCTTCACCCTTCAGGACGAGAGCCAGGAGCACGGCGGC
The DNA here is from genome assembly GCA_963850545.1 of uncultured Actinomycetota bacterium. GTDB lineage: Bacteria > Actinomycetota > Actinomycetes > Actinomycetales > Cellulomonadaceae > Promicromonospora. The sequence goes on from CAWKLP010000001.1 coordinate 2,600,762, forward strand.
GACCACCCCGCGCTCGGCCAGTCGGGGTCGGCACCCTCGAACAAGACGCCGGCCGACGACACGCTCCCTGACCTCCGGTCCGTGCCGGCCTGGCAGATCGGGGTCGAGCGGTCCGCGGGCAAGGACCGGCTCACCTTCAACGCCCACGAGTGGAACGCCGGGCCGGCTCCCCTGGTCGTCGAGGGCTACCGCAGGGGCGCCGGTGAGGTCATGGACGCGTACCAGTTCTTCTACCGGGACGGCAAGGAGGTCGGCAGCACCAGGACCGGGACGATGAAGTACCACGACGCCGCCGAGCACGACCACTGGCACTTCCTGGACTTTGCGAGCTACGAGCTCGTGAAGTTCGACGGCTCCCTGGTGACCACGAGCGGCAAGCAGTCGTGGTGCCTCGCGCCCACCGACCCGGTCGACCTCTCGGTGCCCGGTGCCACCTGGCGCCCCGAGGCCACCGGCCTCGACAGCACCTGCGGCGACCGCTCAGCCCTGTGGCTGCGCGAGGTCCTCCCGGCCGGCTGGGGCGACACGTACAACCAGTCCCAGACCCAGGCGTTCGACCTGACGGGTGTCCGCAACGGGCGGTACCAGATCAGGATCACCGTGAACCCGGACGGCAACCTGCACGAGCGGTCGCTGGCCAACAACGTCAGCCTGCGGACCGTCATCCTCGGCGGGGAGCCCGGCAAGCGCACCGTGACGGTACCGGCCTACCAAGGGGTCGACACGGAGACCGAGAACCAGCGCGTGGAGTAGCCCCATAGGCTGCGCCCCATGAGCGCCAGCAGCACGACGTCGGGCATCCCGTCCGGGAGCCGCATCACCTGCACCCTCTCGGACGGGATCGCCGATGTCCGCCTCGACCGGCCCGACAAGCTCAACGCGCTGTCGCTCGACATGCTCCGCGAGCTCAGGGCCACTGCGCGCCGGCTCCGCCGCGAGCCCGGGCTGCGCGCGGTGGTCATCTCGGGCAACGGCAGGTCGTTCTGCGCGGGGCTCGACCTCGGCGCGGCGGCCCGCAACCCGGGCGCCGTGGCCAGGGCCTTCGTCCCGACGCCGCGCGGTACCAACCTGTTCCAGGAGGCCTGCTGGGCGTGGCGGCGCCTGCCGGTCCCGGTGATCGCCGCCGTGCACGGGCACGTGCTCGGCGCGGGCGTGCAGATCGCCCTCGCCGCCGACCTGCGCCTCACGACCCCCGACGCCCGCTGGTCCGTCAAGGAGGTCGAGCGCGGCCTCGTCCCCGACATGTCCGGGATCCGCGCGCTGACGCAGCTCGTGGGCATCGAGACGGCGAAACGCCTCACCTTCACGGCCGAAGAGTTCTCCGGCGCCGACGCCGGCCGGCTCGGCCTGGCCGGCACCGTCACCGACACGCCCCTCGACGAGGCGTTCGCGCTGGCCGGCCGGATCGCCGAGCGGCGACCCGAGGCCGTTGCGGCGGCAAAGCGGCTGTTCGACCGGCGGTGGTCGTCGGGCGACCGGCGCACGTTCGCGGCCGAGCGCCGCGAGCAGCTGCGGCTCCTCCCAGGCGCGATGAAGTCGCTAAAGCCCTAACCCTTTCGTTGAGTGCTGGGTTTTTGCCCTGTCGGAACGGTTCGACAGGGCAAAAACCCAGCACTCAACAAAGCGGTTAGCCGCGGTAGGCGCGTTGGAGGCGGACCGGGGCGAGGGGGCCGATGCCCGGGATCTCACGCACCGGCTGCGCGGTGAGCGCGTAGCGGGAGCTCGTGGCGAGCATCGCCGCGGTGTCCTTGTCGACCAGGACGGTCGAGGGGTCGGACTGCTCGGTGAGGCGCGAGGCAAGGTTGACGGTCGGGCCGAAGATGTCGCCGAACCGGGACAGCACCCGTCCCCAGACGAGCCCGACGCGAACCGGGATCTCGGGGTCGCCCGGGGCGGCGGTCCCGAGCGCCTCGCCGGAGGTCTCGGCCAGGCCGAGGGCCACCTCCGCGCCGGTGGACACGTCGTCGGTCACGAAGAGGACGGCGTCGCCGATCGTCTTCACGACGCGACCGCCCGCGTTGACGATGACGTCGCGCGCGCCGGCCTCGAACCGCTGCACGAACTCCGCCAGCTCCTCTGAGCCAAGTCCCGCCGTGCGCTTCGTGAACGACACGATGTCCGCGAACCCGACCGCCCGCAGCAGCGGCAGCTGGTGGGTGTCATTGCGGTCGTCGCCCCGGGCGCCGGCGAACTCGATGGCCGTGCGCCCCGTCAGCGCCGCGAGCTGACGCCGCCAGGCGTGCTCGAGCTGGCGGTTGAGCATCTCCGACATCTCCGGGAGCCGGTCCAGCGCGAGCAGGCGGGCCGAGGTCTCGTCCAGCTCGTAGCGTCGCGCGAGATGTTCCACGAGTGCCTCGACCTGCCACAGCGCCAGCCGCTCCGAGGTGTGGCCCACGGACCGGATGAACGTCATCTGGGCCCGCTCGTCCATCTGCTCCGCCTCGAACAGGTCGGCCGCGTCCTTGAGCGCCTCGACGTCGGCGTCGGTGAACCAGGTCTCGGTCGGGTGCGTGACGGGCAGGCCGATCCAGCGCCAGTAGCGGGTCACGAACTGCTTGTCGAGCCCGGTGAGCTCCACCACCTGCGACAGCGTGTACCGACGTGCGCCACCCAGCAGCGTCTCGTCGAGCCGGGCCGCGGTGTCGGCGCCCGGCGCGTCGTGGTGGTTGTGGGAAGTTTCGGAATTGTGGAGCACGTCACCACTGTAGGCGGGCGCACATTGTGCAACCGCAGGTATCCGCGGGTCGGGCCGGCACGTGGTCAGCCCCAGAACGTCAGCACGAGGGGGATTCCCATGAGCACGAGCAGCATCCCGACCACGGTGACGACGTTCCACAGGTCCAGCCGCACGCCCCGCGCGCCGTCGTCGCGGTAGAGCAGGACCCAGACCACCAGCAGCCAGGCGATCCCGGCAGCGATCAGGCCCGCCGCCGGGGTCCCGTCCGTCTGCACGATGCCCCGGTCCAGCCGGACCGTGCTGATCAGATACACCGCGACCACCGCCGCCACGCACACGATTCCCTTGGCCACCCCGACCGTGGCTCGACCTGCCTCCATGGCGTCTCCCCTGCTCGCGGGCCCCCGCACTTGCCTATCGTCGCTTGCGGCGGAGATTACCGCAGGTCAGGCGTCTCGCGGCAGGGGCTGCCGCCGAGTTCACCCCGGGCGGCGCAGGAGTTCACCCGGGCCGGGCGCACGCCGGCGCAAGCCCGGCGCACAGCCCGGCGCACAGCCCGGCACTCAGCCCGGCGGCGGGCGTTACCGCAGGTGCCAGACGTCGCCGGCCGTCACCGCACGCTCCTCGCCCGAGTCCGTGCGCACCACCAGGGCCCCCGACGCGTCCAGGCCCACGGCCTCACCCTCGAGCACGCCGGCCCTCCCGGCGAGCTCCGCCCGCACGCGGGTCCCGAGCGTCGCGGACACCGCGGTGTACTCGTCCAGCAGGCCGGCCGCGACGGCGTCGCCCCCGGACCTCTCCCACCGCCGGACGACGGCGTGCACCTCGCCCAGCAGCCGCACCAGCACGTCTGTCCGGTCGGGTCGCGGATGCCCCGCGAGCGCCAGCGACGTCGCCGTCGGCACGGGCAGCTCGTCCGCGGACTGCGACACGTTGAGCCCGATCCCCAGCACGACGGCGGGCGCCCCGTGGCCGGCGCCCGGCGCCTCGGGCACCACCTCCGCGAGGATCCCGGCGACCTTGCGGTAGAGACCCAGCCCGGCGACGGTGTCGACGGCGGGCAGCAGCACGTCGTTGGGCCACTTCACCGCGGCGGTGACGCCGCCGACCGACACCGTGCGCACCACGGCGAGGCCCGCCAGCAGCGGGAGCCAGCCCAGCGACCCGGCCGGGACCTGGGGCCGCAGCAGCACGGACACAGTGAGCCCCGCGCGCGGCGGCGTCTGCCAGGAGCGCCCGGCTCGCCCCCGGCCGGCGGTCTGGTGCTCGGCGATCAGGGCCGACGGCGCAGGCCAGGCGGCCGGGTCGGACCGGACCGCCTCGGCGAGCTCGGCGTTGGTGGAGGTCGCGGTCTCGACCACCTCGACCCGGCCAAAACCGGGGACGGTCAGCTTGTCCAGGAGCAGGGACTGGTGCACAGCTTCATCCTCTCCCCTCGCCCCCTCTCGTGTCTTGGAGGAACCCCACAACGCAGCTGTGCGACCCGCTGGACGCTCTCGCATCGAGCCTGAGGCATCCGACAACTAGGCTCGAACTGTGAACGACGCCATCACCACCGTTTCCGGCACGCGCGCCAAGCTCGACGACCTCGACGCCCGCCGGGCCGCCGCCATCGACAGCCCGGAGGAGACGGCTCGGGAGAAGCAGCACAAGCGCGACAAGAAGACCGCCCGTGAGCGCATCGACGCGCTCCTGGACGAGGGCAGCTTCACCGAGCTGGACGCGCTGGCCAAGCACCGCAGCCGCAACTTCGGTCTGGAGAAGAAGCGGATCGCGGGCGACGGTGTGGTCACCGGGTACGGCACGATCGACGGCCGCCAGGTGTGCATCTACTCCCAGGACTTCACGGTGTTCGGCGGCAGCCTCGGTGAGGTGCACGGCCAGAAGATCACCAAGGTGCAGGACCTCGCGCTGCGTACGGGCGTGCCGCTCATCGGCATCAGCGACGGCGGCGGCGCCCGCATCCAGGAGGGTGTCGCGGCCCTGACGCAGTTCGCGGAGATGTTCCGGCGCAACGTGGCGGCGTCGGGCGTCATCCCGCAGATCTCCCTGATCCTCGGCCCGAGCGCGGGCGGCGCGGTCTACTCCCCCGCCCTTACCGACTTCATAGTCATGGCCGACCAGACGTCCAACATGTTCATCACCGGCCCGGACGTGATCCGCACGGTGACGGGCGAGGACGTCGACTTCGAGACCCTGGGCGGCGCCCGGACGCACAACTCGAAGTCGGGCGTGGCGCACTACATGGGCCAGGACGAGGACGACGCGCTCGACTACGTGCGCCACCTGGTGAGCTACCTGCCGCAGAACAACCTCTCCGACCCGCCGGCGTTCCCGCCGGAGGACGAGACGGCGCTCGAGGTCACCGCCGAGGACGAGGCGCTCGACGAGCTGATCCCCGACAGCGACAACCAGCCCTACGACATGCGCGAGGCCATCGAGGCGGTCCTGGACCCGGAGTCGTTCCTCGAGGTCCAGCCGATGTTCGCGACCAACGTGCTGATCGGGTTCGGGCACGTGGAGGGCCTGTCGGTCGGCATCGTCGCCAACCAGCCGCAGTCCATGGCGGGCACGCTCGACATCGACGCCGCGGAGAAGGCCGCGCGGTTCGTGCGCACCTGCGACGCCTTCAACATCCCCGTGCTGACGTTCGTGGACGTGCCGGGCTTCCTCCCCGGCGTCGGGCAGGAGCACCAGGGCATCATCCGCCGCGGCGCCAAGCTCATCTATGCGTACGCCGAGGCCACGGTGCCGCTGGTGACGATCATCACCCGCAAGGCGTACGGCGGCGCCTACATCGTCATGGGCTCCAAGCAGCTCGGCGCCGACGTCAACCTGGCCTGGCCGACCGCCCAGATCGCGGTGATGGGCGCGAGCGGCGCCGTGAACATCCTGCAGCGCGGCGCGCTGCGCACCGTCCAGGAGGCGGGCGGGGACGTCGACGCCGAGCGGGCCCGGCTGACCGCCGAGTACGAGGACGCCATCGTCAACCCGTGGGACGCCGCCGAGCGCGGTTACGTCGATGCGGTCATCCGCCCGTCGGAGACACGCGTGCAAGTGGTGCGTGCGCTTCGCGCGCTGCGCACCAAGCGATCTACGCTTCCTCCGAAGAAGCACGGCAACATCCCGCTCTGACCGGCGGGAGGACCCGAGCAGTCAGATCAGATCGGGATGAGGAAGCATATGAGCCACGAGGACGCCACCCACGGCCCGGCGCCGATGGGCCGCGTCGACACAGAGCCGATGCACCGCGCAGTCGACGCACTGGCGGCTGCGCTGCACGACTACGTGGGGACGGCCGTGGGCGTACGCGCCGAGTTCGGCGCGGCGGAAGCGGACGAGGACCCGCGAGTGCTGGCCCTCGAGTCGAAGGTGGGGCACCTGAACGCCACCCTGTTCGACGCGCTGCACAGCTCGCTGGGCATGCACCCCGACCTCACCTCGTCGGTGTGGGAGCCGGAGCGCGAGGGCGAGGCCGAGGAGATCCTCGAGTCCGACACGCCGGACGACGGCGAGTCGTTCTACCTGGGCTTCGTCGTCGGCGCGCGGGGCGGCGACGCGTCCCTGGACGGTGTGATCGACCTGCTCGACGCCGCCGGCGAGTCCGTCGCGACGCAGCTCTCCGAGGGCGGCTACGACATCGCCGAGTGGGCGGCCTCGCGGGGCGAGGCGCCCGGCTTCGGCTTCTACGAGGAGGACGACGAGTGAGCTCCCAGGTGCGCGTGGTGCGCGGCGAGCCCGACGACGTCGAGGTGGCCGCCCTGGTTGCGGGCCTCGCCGCGGTCACAGCGGGCCAGTCCGAGCCCGAGGACGCCGCCCCGCTCGACGAGTGGATCAACCACTCCCGCGTGCTGCGCGGGAACGGGGCCGCAACGGCCAAGAACTTCGGCGGACGCTCCGGTCGGCACAACGCCGACGCGTGGCGCTGGAGCCTGCGCTCATGACGAAGGCTCCCCGCCCCGGGGACACCGACGTCGTCCTGTTCGTCCGTTCGCTCGGCCACCGCATAGCGGGCGGCACGCGCGCCGTCCTGGCCCGGGCCAACCTCTACGCCGGCCACGGGTACCGCACCACCCTCGTGGTCACGGGTCTCCTGGACGACGACGGCGCGTGGGTCCGCTCCCAAGGCCTCCTGCACCCGGACGTCCGCCTGCTGGTCCTGTGGCGCGACGGGCCCGACGCCGTCGACCGGGCGCGCGCCCGCGAGGTGGAGCCCGTCGAGGTGCCCCGGGTCGCCGACGGACCGGGCGTGCAGCGTCGCCGTCGGACCGTGGACGACGCCGTCCAGGTGCGCACCCTGGTGGACGGCACGCTGCGCACGATCGAGCTGCTCGACCAGGACACCAGGGCCACCCGCCAGCTCATCGTCCTGGGCGAGGACGGCTCACGTGAGTCGCTGTGGGCGTTTGCCCACGGCAAGCTCGTCGCGATCGACCACCTCGCGCCGGGTGGCACCGGACGCCGACGTGAGTTCGTCGTCGACGGGCAGGCCGTCTGGCTCGAGGCCGAGGTCGCCGGGCACGTCGGCGCCGGGGAGGCCCGCCTGCGCCTGCGGGAGGACCCGGTCGGGGACTACGCGGGCGCGATCGCCCGCTGGCTGGACACCACGTTCGCGTCGGCTCGGCACCTCGTCGTCTTCGCCGACGGCGAGAACGTGTGGCAGCGCACCCTGCGACTCATGCGGCACCCGCACCTGCAGGGTGTCTCCGTGCTGCACAACTCGCACTTCGGCGAGCCGTACGACTCGACGGCGCCCACCAAGCCGCACTGGCGGGAGTTCTTCGCGGACACGACGAACGTCGACGCGATGGTCTGCCTCACCGAGCGGCAGCGCACGGACCTCCTGGCGCGGTACCCGGGGCTGCCGCTGCACGTGCTGCGGCACGCCGCTCCCCGCCCGAAGGTTCGCGGCGTACGGCGCGACCAGGACTCCGTGGTGTTCGTGGGCCGGCTCGCGCCGCAGAAGCAGCTCGACCACCTGCTGCGGGCGTTCGCGCTGGTGCACGAGCGCGTCCCGCGCGCGCACCTCGACGTCTACGGGCACGGCGCGGACGGGGACTCCCTGAAGAAGCTCGCCACCGAGCTCGGCCTGGAGCTCGGGGGCGACGTCCGCTTCCACGGGGCGACGTCGCAGGCGCTGCACGCGTTCGCCGGCGCCCGGGTCGCGGCCATGTCGTCCCTGCACGAGGGGCTGCCGCTCACCCTGACCGAGGCCATGTCGGTGGGCACGCCCTTCGTGGCGTACGACTGCAACTACGGCCCGGCCGAGGTGATCCGGGACGGCGAGAACGGGTTCCTGGTGCCGCGCGACGACATCGAGGCCCTCGCCGGCCGCCTGGTTCAGGTGCTCGAGGACGACCGGCTGGCCCGCCGGCTCAGCCGCGGCGCGAGACGGGTCACCAGCAGCTTCTCGCCGCGCCGGTACAGGGACGCCTGGCGGGACCTGCTCGACGAAGTGGCCGGGCGCGCGTCGAGCAGCTCGCACACCATCGCCAGGAGCTGACCCCGGTCGATCCGGAGATTCTCCAGGTGAGGGCGGACGTCGTTGCGACCACGGCGCTCGCCCTCGCCCACCGGCTCACCCAGGATGGTCGATGGCACGGTCCGGCCCTCCGACTCCCGTGCCCCCGGCCGGAGCTCGCGGGGCACTTCCCCGAGGGACATCGGCGCGTACACGACACCGGGGGCGTCACTGAACCAGCCGACCTTGTGCTGGCTCGTCCCGTTCGGCGCGACGTACACGTCGGTGACCTCGGCCCACAGCACAGCCTCGCGCAGACTGCTGCCTACCAGGTCGATGACCTGGTCGGTGCGCCGGACGCCATCCGCGATCGCGCGCGCCACCTCGTGCAGCTCGTCGATGTTGGACTGCCAGCGGTCCGAGATCAGGTCGTTGCTCATCGGGTACGAGTAGCCGTCGAGCACGACGAGCGCCCGGGGATAACGCAGGTGCAGCGCGTTGACGAACTTGGCGACCTCGCGCTCCTGGTCGGCCCACGCGCGGCTGCGCACGCGCAGCCCGATCCAGACCACCGGTGCCTGCTCCGGCTTCTCGGACGGCGGCTGCGGGTACCCGGGGGTCGGCCCCGCCTGAGCCGCGCGGACCCGGATCCGGTCCACGAGCGACCGGCGGATGAAGTAGCCACCGACCGAGAGCACCAGGTGCTCGTGCGAGAACGGATACGGGTCACGGACGGCACGGCGTGGCTCGTCCACGATCTTCGCCCCGGAGAACTCCGGGAAGAGCTCCTCGAACGAGCCGAAGAAGTGGGTGCCCGCTGTGCGGACCTCTGCGACGTTGCCGGCGAGGCCGTGGTCGATCAGCCGCTCGACGCCCGGGTGGAAGTTCCAGACGTGGTGAGCGAAGTTCTCCGCGACCGTCATCTGCAGCACGACCGTACGCTGCGCCAATGGGTCCGGCCGGGTAGCGACGGCGCCGGCGTACCGGTCGCGCTCGGCCACCACCCGGTCGAGCAGCCCGGTGCACAGGTTGACAATCTTGGCCGAGGTGAGGATCGGCCGGCCGAATACTGCACCAAGGTCCAGCAGGAGCCCTCGTGCGGGGAGGAAGACGTGCGACGCCTTGAAGCCCGCGCCGACGCTCAGCAGCATCGCGTGCTCCCGGTCGCCGAAGGAGTAGACGGCCTTGCCGAACGACACCAGGGCATCGAAGGGGGCACACGGCCGCCCGGTCAGGAGGTCGCGCAGCACCAGCTGCCGCTCCCGGACCGCACGGGTCTGGTGCGCGAGGTGCGGGTCGTCGGCGGCGGCGATCTGCCGCTGGGCATCCGTGTGCTGACGATCGTCCGGCTGGGGCAGGTCCGGGCTGAGAAACTCCTCGCGCCACCAGCTGAGAGCCTCCGCGTCGAGCGGCACCCCTTCCGCAACGGCCTCCTCGGGAGTCACGATCCGGGGCAGACCGACCAGGAAGTAGAGCTCCTTGACCACATCAGGGAGAGCGGCCACACGGTCGGCGTCGGCCTCCGGGAGCGGCGCGAGCGCCGCATAGGCACGCCACACCCGGGCACACGCCTGAGCGTCCTCGCTCCCCAGGAATGTGGTGACCGCTGCGGGCTCCAGCATGCGCACGTCGTCCTCGGTCTGCTGGAGCAGATCGTAAAGAACGGCGGGGACCGCCCCCTCCGCATCCACCTGGAGAGTGAAGAGCCGTTCGACGAACGGTACGTCGTCGCCGGTACGGACCACCTGGCGCCACTCGTCCACGAGGCGCCTGCTGCCTCGGTCGCCCAGCACCGCCTGTGCATAGGCCGCGTCCACCTCGGGGGTGGCCGCGCCCGCCGCTGCCAGGGCCCGGGCGAGGCGCTTGAGGTTCCTCGGGCCGTTGGTCGTGCCGAGCTCGAGCGCGCGGCGCAGGTGCGGCACGGCCAGAGCGGGCTGCCCGGTCTTCTCCAGCGCCCCGGCCGCGGCCAGGTGCACCCGTGCCCGCTCCGGGAACCGTGCCGTCGCAGCGGCGGCGAGGTGGACGGCGAGGTCCGGAGCACCGGCGTCGCCGACCTGGATCAGGTACGAGATGACGACAGGGGTGGTGACCTTCCGCCGTCCCTCGAGCGCGTGGACGAGGTCCTGCACCTCACGGTGCAGGACCTCGTCCCCGCACACGTTCTCGGTCACGCGCTGATACGACGGGACTCGACGAACGCGCCGCCCCTGTCCCACAGGTCGCGGGACTTGACGTACAGGTCCTGGTTCCAGGGCTTGAGCCACCCGGCCCAGTGGACGATGCTCGGGTCCGTCACCGTCTCCTGGGTCGGCCAGTTGTTCCAGGCCGGCTCGATCTTGCGGTACCGGGAGCCCGCGTAGCAGTTCAGGATCTCCTGGTCGTTGAGCCCGTAGGTCTCGACGTACGCCACGTACTCGGCGGTGAAGCGCTCCGCCCGCATCTGCGCGAGGTCCATCAGCAGGATGCCCGCGTTGAAGGCGTCGAAGTCGTTCGGGTGCCGCTGGTACATCGCGCGGAAGAACTCGTTGGCGACCGTCGGGTCCTCCGACAGGCGCCGGCCCTGCTTCAGGATGTTGCCGAGACCGCTGCGCACGCCGTGGCCGACGGACGAGCGGGCGGCGAGCGGGGCGCCGCCGAGGTCGACGTCGTACAGCGTCGCGATGTCCTTGACGGTCAGCGCGTCGATGTCGTGGTAGACCACGCGGTCGACGTCCGGCAGCAGCTCCGGCAGGAGCAAGCGGTCCATCGTGGAGACCGTGATGTGCTTGAGCATGCCGAGCACGGGCCCGTAGTCGATGTCGTCGCAGGCGATCCACTCGAAGGTGACCTCGGGGAACAGGCCGGAGACCCGGTCGTGGTCCGCCGTCGTGTGGTCGCGCGTGAGCGCCACGACGTGCAGGGGCCGGTCGGAGTGCTGGACCAGGCCGCCGACGACGATCTCCATCTCCTGCTTGAGGTTGCCGTCGAGCGCGACCGCCACGTGCACGATCTCGCCGGTGCGGGGCGCGGTGGCCGGCGTCACGACGCGCGAGGCGCGCGCCGTCCGGCAGGCCTCGTCGACGTCGAAGGACGCCGTCAGGCCCTTGGTGGAGGCGGCGAACCGCTGCTCGGCCAGCGCGACCTCGGGCGCGACGGTCCCCCGCCACTCGGCGTAGACCTCCTCGCGCGAGGCGCCCTGCAGCACGAGCGCCATCGCCGGCGCGAGCAGACGGCGGATGCGCTCACGCATCTCGTTCAGGTCGTTCTCGTCGGCGTCGAGCAGGCCCGCGAAGCGCACGTCGGCGCGGTTCTTCGGGGTGAACTGCACGTTCGCGCCGATGGACCACGACGGCAGGTAGCAGTGCAGGCGGGAGGTGACGACCTGGCCGAACTCCGAGCGGTAGCTCTCCAGCAGGCCGAGGGCCTCGCGGATGTTCGGGCCCATCGACGTCCAGCGGACGTCCTCGTGCATCTGCGTGATCTGGATGGCGTCGTCCGACGGCGCCGGGGTGTCCACGTAGGCCGTGGGGCCGCCCACCGGGACCGGCGTCGCGGCGTCCGGGAACACCGTGCTGATCGTCGTGGTGAGGCAGCCCGAGAAGAAGGCCGGCACGCCACGGGCGAGCAGCAGGTAGACCGTGTTCCAGTCGCGGCAGCCGATCGGGCCGTGCGCCTTCAGGTACTCGATCGCCGTCGGCGTGAGCATGCTCGGGCGGTTCACGTGGAACGAGACGAACAGCGGGTTCACGTTCGGGTTGAACGGGAAGTCGTAGGCCAGGCCGAAGATGTCCTGCATGTACCAGCCGAACGCGATCGCCCACGTGTTCTCGGGGACGGCGTCGTAGCTCGACGAGTCGCGGTTCAGGGCCATCAGCTGGACGTCGGCGCCGGGGCCGTCGATCTGCAGCTCGGGGCGCACCCGGCCCTGGAGCTCGGAGACCACCTCGACCAGCTCGTCGTCGCCGTGCAGGCGCACGCCCGCGTGGCGCACCAGGTGGCCCAGGCTCGCGATGGTCTGCACGTAGTCGCCCACGTTGGACGACGTCGTGCCCTCGTCCGGCTGCTTGTAGTCGATGACGCCGAACGAGACGTGTCCCTGCGGGACGGTCGCCGTCTGCGGCGTGATGGCGCGCGCCGTGAAGTCGGCGAGCAGCTCGATGCGACGGGCGAGCGCCACGTCGGCGTCGCCGGCCTCGCGGGCCGCGTCGATCGCGCGGGACGCCGCCGCGAACTCCTTGACGGCGAAGAGGATCGACGCCATGGCGTACAGGTCCTTGGCGCCGTGCACCATGTCCTGGTCGATCCACTTGACGCACTCGTCGACCACGCTCAGGTCGCCGACCTGGGCCGCGGTGCGGAGGAACTCGACCGGCGTGTTCCGGGCCACGACGTCGCGCGGCACCTCGGAGAACAGGTCCCAGGCGAGGTCGTACGTGCCGGCGTGCCGCGCGACGAGCGCGCCGCCGAGGGCACCGGCCGTGCGGGTCTCGGGCTGGTCGTGGAGCGAGTGGCACAGCGCGCGGGCGCCCACCAGGACCTCGGCGTTCAGCTTGCGCGTGAACCGGCCGCGGATCAGCTTGACCACGGCGTCCGTCAGCGGGACGCCGGACCGCAGGATGCGAGCGAGCTCGGCGTCCGCGGCCAGGCGCTTGGCGGCGTGGACGTACTCGCGCTTGGCGCGGACCTCCTCCTCGGGCAGGCCGCCGGGCTCGAGCCCCAGGACGACCTCGACCATCTGCCGGTACGAGCCCTTCAGCCGCGCGATGGCCTTCTCGTTGACCGTCGGCTTGGCCGTCGCTGCCGAGGACGATGCCTTCGCAGGCGCCTGTGCCGACGCGGGCGCGGAGGGCTTCTTCTTTTGGGGCGCGCTGGTGCCGGCCCAGCGATCAGCCGTCCTGGCGATTTTGCGAAGTGCGCGATGGCGCAGGCTCCGGCCTCGAACGTTCATGCATTTACCTTTCTCGGGGTCGGCGAGCTGGTGACCGCTCAAGCCGGTGACGATCGTACCGTCCAGGCCGATCCGGGGCCCCCAAAGGGCGCCACGCAGCGGGTTAACTTCTCGTTGCCACCGGCGGTCGCGACGTAGGCTCGGCGCTCATGACCAGCCCTGTGCGCACATCCACGCAGATCGACGGCATCGCCGATGACTACGTCAAGCGTCTCACTGAACTCGTTCCTCTGTCGGCCACAGCCATGGGTCTGCCCGGGCACGACCACGAGATCGGCGACCTGTCGCCCACCCGCCACGACGAGGTGGCCCAGGCCGGCCGCGACGTCCTGGCACAGCTCGACGGTGCAGAACCCGCGGACGACGTCGACCGCGTAACGCTGTCCGCGATGCGCGAGCGCATCGGGCTCGACCTGGAGCTGCACGAGGCCGGCGAGGAGCTGCGCAGCCTCAACAACATCGAGTCCCCCGTGCAGCAGCTGCGCGACGTCTTCGACATCATGGCCACCGACTCGGTGGAGGCCTGGGAGAACATCGCCTCCCGGCTGAACGGGCTGCCGGGCGCCGTCGACGGGTACATCGAATCGCTCACCGTGGCGGCCGCGCAGGGGAACGTCGCGGCGATCCGCCAGGTGCGCGAGTGCGTCACCCAGGCGCGCGAGCTGGCCGGCGCGGACTCGTTCTTCACGTCGTTCGTCCGCGGCAAGGCGGTCGACGACGTGCTGGACGAGTCGGCCGCGTGCAGCCTGGTCCGCAAGGAGCTGGAGCACGGCGCCGCTGCGGGGCGCGCGGCCTACGCGAAGCTCGCCGACTTCCTGGAGCGCGACCTCGCGCCGCAGGCGCCCGAGGCCGACGCCGTGGGCCGCGACCGGTACACCCTGTGGTCGCGGCACTTCCTGGGCGCGAAGGTGGACCTCGACGAGACCTACCAGTGGGGCCTGGAGGAGCTCGCCCGCATCGTCGCCGAGCAGGAGTCGGTAGCCGCGCAGATCGCCGGCCCCGGGGCCACGGTCGAGGAGGCGGTAGCGGTGCTCGACGCCGACCCCGCGCGCAAGCTCCTCGGCACCGCGGCCCTCAAGGCCTGGATGCAGGAGACGTCCGACGCCGCGATCACCGCGCTGAACGGCACGCACTTCGACGTCCCCGAGCCCGTGCTGAACCTGGAGTGCATGATCGCCCCGACGCAGTCGGGCGGCATCTACTACACCCCGCCGAGCGACGACTGGTCCCGGCCGGGCCGCATGTGGTGGGCCGTGCCCGAGGGCGTCACGGAGTTCAACACCTGGCGCGAGAAGACGACGGTCTACCACGAGGGCGTCCCGGGCCACCACCTGCAGTGCGGCCAGGCCGTGTTCGCGCGCGAGACGCTGAACAGCTGGCGCCGGCTGGCCTGCTGGGTGTCCGGCCACGGCGAGGGCTGGGCCCTGTACGCGGAGCGGCTCATGGCCGAGCTCGGCTACCTGGAGGACCCGGGCGACCGCCTCGGCATGCTCGACGCGCAGCGCCTGCGCGCGGCCCGCGTCGTGTTCGACATCGGCGTGCACCTCGGGCTGCCGGCCCCCGAGCAGTGGGGCGGCGGCAGCTGGACCGCCGAGAAGGGCTGGCCGTTCCTCATGGCCAACGTGAACATGCCCGAGCAGTTCGTGCGGTTCGAGTTCAACCGGTACCTCGGCTGGCCGGGGCAGGCGCCGTCGTACAAGGTGGGGCAGCGCCTCTGGGAGCAGACCCGGGACGCCGCCAAGGCGGCCGTCCCCGCCGGCCAGGAATTCGACGCCAAGGCCTTCCACGCCCGGGCGCTCAACCTGGGCTCCGTGGGCCTGGACACCCTCCGCGAGGCGCTGGCCTGACGGTCCCGGCGGGGGCGGGAAGGCGGCGGTCCGCTTCGAGAACGACTTTGGGTACAGATACAGGGCGGTTTCGGTCCCCAATGTCGTTCTCGAAGCGGACCTCCGCGGCAACCACCACCACAGGGCACCGAACGGCCCACCGCCGCCGGCCCACGGATGGATTTGTCACTGGTAATCGGGCCCAGGTCCGGCACCACCCCGGGCATCCCAACGGTTCGAGCGCGACCACAGCCGCACGTTCGGGGCGTCTGCGCACAGGGCGCCCACGGCCCCGTTCCGAATGCGCAGCGCATCGGGTCTGATCTGCACATGCGACGGCCCATCCAGATCCCCCACACCCTCCTCGTCGATGCCGCCGGCCAGGAAGACCTGGTCAACAAGGCCCAGTGCGACGACGCCGCCGGGATCGACAAACGACAGGTGTCCCGCCTCATCAAGCAGGGTCGATGGCGCCGCGTGACCCGTGGTGTCTACGACACCGATCCCCTGCCTGTTCAGAAGCGGAAGCGCGATAGGTTCCACGAGCATGTCCGGCGTCGGATCGCGTGGATCGCCCTCCTCGCTTACGACGACGCCATCGCCACCGGCGCCTGCGCTCTTGCCCTCTACGGCGTGGCCGGGTTGCCCCGCGAGTTCGTCTCCGAGGTGGCCTTGCCCGGCGGCGCCGACGTGCGTGGGCGTGGTGACATCACCGTGCGGCAGTACAAGCCGTTCCCCGTACAGCTCAGGCGCCGTGCGGTCGCCCAGATCGAGCACGCCCTCGCGCAAGCCGTGCCCAACCTGACCCGGGACCACGCGGTCGCGGTCCTGAGCAGTGCGATGCACGAGAAGTACATCGACCACGCGGGGCTCCAGCGCATTCACGACCTGATTCGGGGCAGGCGCGGTGCCGAGCTCTGCCACGCATGGTTCGACCTCGTGAGCGAGCGGGACGAGTCTGCCGCGGAGACGTTCGCCCGGTTGTCCTGCATGGATCATGGCGTGCCGCCGGACGGCCAGCAGGTCCTCGTCATGCGCGGGGAGGAGTTTCTCGCCAGGGCCGACATGGTCTACCGCCTGCCGGACGGACGATGGGTGGTGGTCGAGATCGACGGGATCGAGTTTCACGGGCGTCCGGGTGCACTCGCTCGGGACTCGAGGCGGCAGAACGGGCTGGTCGGGGCCAGCCAGGTGATCGTCCTCAGGTACGCGGCCTCGGAGAACGACCTGCCAGGCGGGGTAGGGCGCCAGGTTGCCGCGCAGCTCGACCGGCTCGGTTGGGTGCCGGGGTATCCGCTCGCCGAAGGAGAAGAGATCGACCTGAGCGCGGCGGTTCGACGTCGGGCAAGCGCCTGATGCCGGCGTCGGCTGCTGGGGTAGGCCGCGGAGGTCCATTTCGAGAACGACTTGGAGCACCGAAACGAGCCAGGATCGGTCCCGGAGGTCGTTCTCAGAGCGGACTCGCTGACAGACGCCCCCGGTCAGGGGGTGCGGAGGGCTCGCCAGGGGACGTTCAGCTCCGCGAGCAGCTCGCGGAGCAGCGGGAGGCTGATGCCCACGACGCCGTGGTGGTCGCCCTCGATGCGCTCGATGTACGGGCCGCCGAGCCCGTCGATCGTGAACGCGCCCGCCACGTGCAGCGGCTCGTCGGTGGCGACGTAGGCGTCGATCTCGTCGTCGTCGATGTCGGCGAACCATACGGTGGTGGAGCTGGTCGACCCGAGGGTGCCGCCGGTGCCGCCCGCGGCGTCGTCGCGCAGGTCGACCACCCAGTGGCCGGTGTGCAGCACGCCCTTGCTGCCGCGCATGGAGCGCCAGCGCTCGCGCGCGGTGTCGGCGTCGGCGGGCTTGCCCACGATGGTGCCGTCGATCTCGAGCATGGAGTCGCAGCCGACGACGATCACGTCGGCGGGTGCATCGGGCGACTCGGCCTCGGTGTCGTCCCAGGCCTCCTCCAGCCGGGCCGCCACCTCCTCGGCCTTGGCCTGGGCCAGGACGAGCACGGCGTCGGCGGGGTCGAGGTCGCCGAACCGGTCGGTGGCGTCGGCGAGGACCTTGTCCTCGTCCACGCCGGAGACATGGACGTCCGGGGTGACTCCGGCGGACTTCAGCGTCGCGAGTCGGGCGGGGGACTGTGAGGCGAGGACCAGGCGTGGCACGCGCGACACAGTAACGAGAATGGGGGTCGGCGAAACAGGAAAAGCGGAATCCGTGTCACGTGACCCACGTCACTCCGGCCGGTGGTGCGGGTCAGGCTCGGCTCCGCGACGCCCCGGTCCGTTTCGAGAACGACCTCGAGTACCGATTTCGACCCGGTACGGTTCCTCAGGTCGTTCTCGAAGCGGACCAACACCAGCCTCCGGCGACCCAACGCTGAGCACCCCGCAGCAAGAACCCTCTGCCGGATACCCACAACCAGGCCACCCGCATTCGACGCTCCAGGCCAAACGCCATGTCCGAACCCTCCAAACGGCTCAGGCCGGGGTTGGTCTGGTCCCCAGACTTTCTCCCGGGTACCCGGAGGCGGTACATCCGCCCGGGGGGGAGGGTTACGGTGAGCCGTGCCTAGTTCCAGCCTGCCCCGAACCATCTCGAAGGTGCTCATCGCCAACCGTGGTGAGATCGCCGTCCGCGTGGCCCGTGCATGCGCCGACGCGGGGCTGGCGTCGGTCGCCGTCTACGCCGACCAGGACCGCGAGGCCATGCACGTGCGGCTCGCCGACGAGGCGTTCGCGCTCGGCGGCGCCCGCGCGGCGGACACCTACCTCGACCCGGCCAAGCTGCTCGACGTCGCCCGCCGCTCCGGCGCCGACGCCGTGCACCCGGGCTACGGATTCCTGTCGGAGAACGCGGAGTTCGCGCAGGCAGTGCTCGACGCCGGACTCACCTGGATCGGCCCGCCGCCGTCGGCCATCGAGGCGCTGGGCGACAAGGTGAGCGCGCGGCACATCGCGCAGCGCGCGGGCGCCCCCCTGGTGCCCGGCACGCCCGACCCGGTCAAGGACAGCGGCGAGGTGCGGGCCTTCGCGGAGGAGCACGGGCTGCCCATCGCCATCAAGGCGGCGTTCGGCGGCGGCGGCCGCGGCCTCAAGGTCGCGCGCACGTTCGAGGAGATCGACGAGCTGTTCGACTCGGCGGTCCGCGAGGCGATCGCGGCGTTCGGCCGCGGCGAGTGCTTCGTGGAGCGCTACCTGGACAAGCCGCGCCACGTGGAGACGCAATGCCTCGCGGACGCCCACGGCAACGTCGTAGTGGTCTCGACCCGGGACTGCTCCCTGCAGCGCCGCCACCAGAAGCTGGTCGAGGAGGCGCCCGCGCCGTTCCTCACGCCGGAGCAGGAGAAGTCCCTGTACGCGGCGTCGGAGGCGATCCTGCGCGAGGCCGGCTACGTGGGTGCCGGCACGTGCGAGTTCCTGGTCGGCGTCGACGGCACCATCTCGTTCCTCGAGGTGAACACGCGGCTCCAGGTGGAGCACCCGGTGACCGAGGAGGTCACGGGCATCGACCTGGTGCGCGAGCAGCTGCGCATCGCCGCGGGCGAGGCGCTCGGCTACCACTCCCCGGTCGTGCGCGGGCACTCCATCGAGTTCCGCATCAACGGCGAGGACCCGGCAGCGGGCTTCCTCCCGGCGCCGGGCCGCCTGAACACGATCGTGTGGCCGTCGGGGCCGGGCGTGCGCGTCGACACGGGCGTCGTCGCGGGCGACTCCGTCTCCGGCGCCTTCGACTCCATGATCGCCAAGCTCATCGTCACGGGCGCCACGCGCACGCAGGCGGTCGAGCGGGCCCGCCGCGCGCTGCGCGAGCTCGTGGTCGAGGGCATCCCGACGGTGGTCCCGTTCCACCGCGCGGTGCTCGACGCCGACGCATTCGTCCCGGCCGACGGCTCACCGTTCCGCGTGCACACCCGCTGGATCGAGACGGAGTTCGCCGAGGAGCTCAAGGCGCTCGCCCCGGCGACGCCCGCCCCGGAGGCCGAGGTGGAAGAGATGGCCGCCGAGCGGGTGGTGGTCGAGGTGGGCGGACGACGCCTGGAGGTCGTGCTGCCCGCGGGCCTCGGCGTCGCCGCCGGTCGCGCGCGCACCGCGAACGCCGCCCGCCGGCCCGCCCGGCGCAGCGCCGGGGCCAAGACGTCGGGGGGCTCGGCGGGGAACACCCTGACCTCCCCCATGCAGGGCACCATAGTCAAGGTGGCGGTCGAGGACGGCACGCAGGTGGCCGAGGGCGACCTCGTTGTCGTGCTGGAGGCCATGAAGATGGAGCAGCCGATCCTGGCCCACCGCGCGGGCACCGTGCGCTCCCTGACGGCCCAGCCGGGCGCGGGCGTGACGGCGGGCGCCCCGCTGTGCGAGATCGTCGACTGAATCGGAGCGTGAACCGCCCGCTCGCATCGAGATCATCGGGGTGAATTCAACATCAACACGGGTGAAAAGCGTGCAATAAGGGCGGTTATGGATCTTCGGGGACAAGAAGGCTGCCGTTGATCCGCTAGGTTCTGCGTCGTGACACACGTCGTAGTACTCAGCCCCGAAGAGGCCATCGCCCTCGTCCGCCCGCGCAAGACCCTTCCGTCGTTCGTCAGCGAGCTGACCTGCGACGACGGCGTCATCTCCGTGACCGCGGACCTGCGCCGCCTGACCTATGCCCCGCTCCCCGTCAAGATCGCGGCCAAGGCCGTCCCGATCATGCACGCGTCTGTGCGGATCACGTCGTTCTGGCAGAACATCGCCGTGCTCCAGGTCGACGCCGACGCGGCGGGCCTGCCCGCCACCAAGCTGCTCCCGCTCGCCTCCGGCACCATCGCCAAGATGGCGCGGAAGAGCGGCCTGCCGGAGCACACCGTGCAGCTCCGCAAGGACGGAACGATCTCGATCGACGTGCGGGCCCTGATGCGTGGCACCTTCGCCGAGGTGACGGGCTTCCGGTTCGAGGGCGGCAAGGTCGTCGTCGAGGGCGTTCCCTCCTGAGCCGGCCCGGTCCCCGTCCGCTGACAGTTCCGGCCCCGACCTGACAGACTGACGCCGTGCCGAACGCGACCGTGCCCCCGACCGATCTACACCGGCACGGCGGTGACGGCTGGGTGACCTGTGGGGACCACCGGCACTGGGGCCTGTTCGGCGCAGCGGGGCTGCTGCTCGTCCGGCGGGACGCCGACGGGGCGCCGTCGCACCTGGTGCTCCAGCACCGCGCGCTGTGGTCGCACATGGGCGGCACCTGGGGCATCCCCGGCGGCGCCCTCGCCCCGGACGAGAAGCCGTCGGCGGGCGCCCTGCGCGAGGCTGCCGAGGAAGCGGCGATCGATCCCGCCGCGGTGCACGTCGTGGGCACGCACGTGCTGGAGCACCCCGTCTGGACGTACACGACGGTGGTGGCCGACGTCGCCCCCGGGCACCACATCGAGCCGCGCGCCGCCGACCCCGAGAGCCTGGAGGTGCGCTGGGTGGGCCTCAGGGACATCGACGGGCTGACCCTGCTGCCCGCGTTCGGCGAGGCCCTGCCCCGCCTGCTCGAGATGCTGGGTTAGGGTCGAATCGTGCATATCCGGATCGCACCCGAAGAGGTGCTCGGCCTGGCGAGGATCGCCAAGCAGGCCCCGCCCGTCATCAGCTCCGTCGTCGGCGACGGGGACGTGATTCGCGTGGTCGCGGACCTGCGCCGCCTCGAGACCCTGCCCGGCCCGCTCAAGCTGGCCGTCAAGATCGCCCCGATCGTGCGGGCCGACGTGAAGCTCGCCTCCTTCGAGCGCGGCGTCGCGACGCTCTCGGTCGAGGTGAACGCAGCGGGGCTCCCGGCACACCGGCTGCTCAGCCTCGCCGCGGCGCCGATCGAGCAGGAGGTCGCGAAGCAGGGCCTGCCGCCGGGCGTCGTGGACGTGCAGCCGGACGCGCGGATCGCCGTCGACGTCGAGCGCCTGCTGGAGGCCAAGGCCCCGGGCATCACGGTCTCGGGCGCAAAGGTCGAGGACGGCCAGATAGTCCTGGAAGCAAGCGTCGCCTAGCGGTCCGGTTACTTCCCCACGCGCGCGTCCAGGATTCGGGCGCCCTCCGCTATCGAGCCCGACAGCGACGGGTAGATCGTGAACGCCGAGGCCACGTTCTCCACCGTGAGCCGGTGCTGCACGGCCAGCGTGATCGGGAAGATCAGCTCGGACGCACGCGGCGCCACCACCACGCCGCCGAGCACCACACCGGCCTCGGGGTGCGCGAACAGCTTCACGAACCCGTCCTTGATGCCGAGCATCTTGGCGCGCGGGTTGCGCGCGAGCGGCAGCGTGGTCGTGATGAACTTGGAGTTCTGCGCGCGCAGCTTCTCCTCGCTGTAGCCGACGGTCGCGATCTCGGGCGCGGTGAAGATGTTCGAGGCGACGATGCGGAGCGCGAGCGGCTGGACGGCGTCGCCCAGGGCGTGCGCCATGGCTATCCGGCCCTGCATGGCGGCGACGGACGCGAGCGGGAGCACGCCGGTGCAGTCGCCGGACGCGTACACGCCGCGCACCGAGGTGCGCGAGACGCGGTCCACGACGACGTGCCCCGTCTCCGACAGCTGCACCCCGGCCTCCTCGAGCCCGAGGCCCGACGTCGCGGGCACGCCGCCGACCGCCACGAGCACGTGCGAGCCGTGCACCACGCGCCCGTCGGACAGGGTCACCTCGACGCCGTCGTCGGTGCGCACCGCGGACGCGGCACGCGAGCGGGACAGCACCGTCATGCCCCGGGAGCGGAACACGCCCTCCAGCAGCTCGGCGGCGTCCTCGTCCTCGCCGGGCAGCACCCGGTCGCGGCTGGAGACCAGCACCACGTCCGACCCCAGAGCGTTGTACGCGCCCGCGAACTCGGCGCCCGTGACGCCCGAGCCGACCACGATCAGCCGCTCGGGGAGCTCGCGCAGGTTGTACATCTGCGTCCAGGTGAGGATGCGCTCGCCGTCGGGCACGGCGGTGGGCAGCGTGCGCGGAGTGGCGCCGAGCGCGAGGAGGACCGAGTCGGCCCGCAGCACCTCGGTCGAGCCATCGGCCAGCTCCGTGACCACCCGCGCCGGGCCGTCCAGGCGGCCCTTCCCGGCGACGATCCGGATCCCCTCGCGCTCCAGGCGCCCGCGGATGTCGGCGCTCTGCGCCAGCGCGAGCGCGAGCACACGCTTGTTCACGGCCTGCAGGTCCACGAAGTGCTTGCGCTTCTCGGCGGTCCCGGCCGCGGACGCCGCGGCCTGCACGCCCGCGCCGCTCAGCGCGGGTGCGGCAGTGGCTGCGGGGGCTGAGTAGGCGCGGACCACGGGGATGCCGCCGGTCGCCAGCGAGACGTCGACGTCGGACAGCGGGTCCACGACGTCGTCGGGCATGCGGATGCCGAGCTCGGGGGCCCGGTCGGCGATGGTCATCCACTCGGCGGTCGCGATGAGCGTCTTCGAGGGGACGACGTCGGTCAGTACCGCCGCACCGCCCAGGCCCTGCTGCTCCACCACGGTGACCTGTGCGCCGTGGCTGCGCGCCACGAGCGCTGCCTCGTAGCCACCGGGGCCACCTCCCACGACGACGACATGGGGCGGGACTGCTGCGCGATCGAGGGGGGTCACTGCTCCATTCTCGCATCGTCGAGGCGCCTCCAGAATCCGCTGGCCTCGTGGGCGCGTGCCAGGGGGAAAGTGGCGATAACCTCGGACCATGAGTACGGAGCCAGATCTGGACGACCCGACGACCGACCCGTTCGACGTCGCTGCCGCGGCCGCTGACTACATCGCGGCCAAGACGGGAGTGCAGGGGCACGACATCGCGCTCGTCCTCGGCTCCGGCTGGGGCGGTGCGGCCGAGCTGATCGGCGACGTCGTCGCCGAGATCCCCACGGCGGAGATCCCCGGCTTCGTGCAGCCGGCGGTCCAGGGCCACCGGTCCACCACGCGTTCGATCCGCATCGAGCGGCCCGACGGCGCGGTGCGGCACGCGCTCGTCCTCGGCTCCCGCACGCACCTCTACGAGGGCCTCGGGATTCGTCGCGTGGCGCACGGCGTCCGCACCGCGGCCGCCGCCGGCTGCGAGACAGTGATCCTCACGAACGGCTGCGGCAGCGTGCACATCGGCTGGCGTCCCGGGCAGGTCGTGCTCATCAAGGACCACCTGAACTTCACGGGGCAGACCCCGCTCGAGGGCGCCAAGTTCGCCGACATGACGAACATCTACACGCCGCGCCTGCGCAACATCGCCCGCAGCGTGGACCCCGACCTGCCCGAGGGCGTCTACGCGCAGTTCCACGGCCCGCAGTACGAGACCCCGGCCGAGGTCAAGATGGCGAGCCTGATGGGCGCCGACCTGGTCGGCATGTCGACGGCGATGGAGGCCGTCGCCGCCCGGCACTGCCGCATGGACGTGCTCGGCATCTCGCTGGCCACCAACCTGGCCGCCGGGATCAGCCCCAACCCGCTCTCCCACGAGGAGGTGCTGGAGGCGGGCCGGGAGGCCGGCCCGCGGATCAGCGACCTGCTCGCGCGCGTGATCAAGCAGCTCTGACGTGACCGCCGACCTGCCGACCGCCACCGGGGCCCCTTCGACGGCCGACCTCGTCGCGCGCGCCGAGGCCTGGATGGCCGCCGACGTGGACGACGCCGACATCGACGACCTGCGCGACCTCATCGCCAGGACCAGCGACGACAGCGTGGCTCACCTGGCCGTCGCCGAGCTCGCCGACCGGTTCTCCGGCACCCTCCAGTTCGGCACGGCGGGCCTGCGCGGTGCCATGGCGGCCGGTCCGAACCGGATGAACCGGGCAGTGGTGATCGCGGCGGCCGCCGGGCTGGGCGCCTTCCTCGAGGCGGAGGCCGCGGGCGTGCCCCCGCGTGTGGTGGTCGGATTCGACGCCCGGCACCGCTCCGCCGCCTTCGCCCGGGACACGGCAGCCGTGCTGGTCGCGGCCGGTGCCGAGGTGCGGCTCATGCCCGCGCCGGGCCCCACCCCGGTCCTCGCGTTCGCGGTGCGGCACCTGTCCGCCGACGCCGGCGTGATGGTCACCGCGAGCCACAACCCCGCCGCCGACAACGGCTACAAGGTGTACCTCGGCGGGCGGGTCGTCGCCGGTGCCGGGCAGGGAGCGCAGATCGTCCCGCCGTACGACGCCCGGATCGCCGAGGAGATCGCCCGGGTGGGTCCCGCGAAGGGCGTGCCGCGCGCCGAGTCCGGCTGGACCGTCCTCGGTCCGGAGATCACCGACGAGTACCACGCGGCCGTGGCCACGCTGCACGACGGCGAGCCGCGCAACAGGCTGCGCATCGTCACCACGTCGCTGCACGGGGTGGGTGGCGCGGCCGTCGCGCGCGTGCTGGCCGAGGCGGGCTTCGCCGACGTCGTGCCCGTGGAGGAGCAGGCCGAGCCCGACCCGGACTTCCCCACCGTGTCCTTCCCCAACCCGGAGGAGCCGGGGGCGATCGACATGGCGCTCGCCCTGGCACAGGACGCCCACGCGACCCTCGTCATCGCAAACGACCCCGACGCCGACCGCTGCGCCGTCGCCGTGTTCGACCCGCAGTACGGGACGTACCAGGGCGCGGAGACGGCGTTGTCCCAGGGCTGGCGCATGCTGCACGGCGACGAGGTGGGCATGCTGCTCGGCTGGGACGCCGCCGAACGGGCCGCGAGCGCCGGTACGGGCGGCACGCTGGCCTGCTCGATCGTGTCGTCGCGCGCGCTGGCCGCCATCGCGGCCTGGCACGGGCTGAGGCACGCCAGCACGCTCACCGGCTTCAAGTGGATCTCCCGCACCCCCGGCCTCGTATTCGGGTACGAGGAGGCCCTCGGTTACTGCGTGGACCCCGTGCACGTGCGGGACAAGGACGGCCTGTCGGCCGCGGTCGCCGTGGCACAGCTGGCCAACCGGCTCGCGGCCGAGGGCCGCACCCTCCTGGACCAGCTCGACGACGTGGCGCGGACCTGCGGGCTGCACGTCACGGGCCAGGTGTCGGCGCGGTTCGAGGACCTCGCCCGGATCGGGACGACCATGACCTGGCTGCGCAACGCGCCGCCGTCGGTCCTGGGGGGCTCCCAGGTGGATTCCGTGCGCGACCTCGCCGAGGGCCTGGACGGCCTGCCGCCGACGGACGGCGTGCTGCTGCTCACCGCCGACGACACCCGCGTGATCGTGCGGCCCAGCGGTACCGAGCCCAAGGTCAAGTGCTACATCGAGGTGGTCTCGCCGGTCGACCCGGGGGCCTCCGCGGACGACCTGTCCGCGGCGCGGGTGGCCGCGCGCGATCGCCTGGCCCGGGTGCAGGCGGACCTCAGCTCGATCCTGGGTCTCTGACGGTCCCCGCCGTCCTCTCATGGACGGCGGGGACGGCGGGGGGCAGCAGGGCGACTACTGCACCACTGCGGGCAACAGGTCCAACGTGTCCTGGTTGGCGGCCAGGAAGTCCGGCACCTTGTCCTTCGCCACGGCCTGCATGAGCGGGTCGAACGCCGCACGGTCGAGCACGACTATCGACTGCCCGTCAGCGCTGCGTCCCGTGCCCGTGTAGGGCGCGGTCATGAACGTGATGTCGTTCGTCGAGATCTCGCGGGCACTATCGAACAGGTCCTGCATCTTGTCGATGGTGAGCGCCTCGTCCACCGCCACCGAGCTGGTGACGGCCTCGAAGAAGCTCGTCATCTTCAGGGGGTCGCTCCGGTTGTTGTTGACCTTCGCGACGATTGCCCGCATCCAGGCCTGCTGCCGCTGCACGCGGCCGAAGTCGCCGTTCGCCAGTGCGTGCCGCTCGCGCGTGAAGGCGAGTGCCTCCTCCCCCGTCATCGCCTGCCGCACCGATCCGCCGGCGCCGTCGGGCACCGTGATCAGAACGCCGTCCAGGGAGTCGGTGAGGGTCGTGAAGGACTCGAAGTCGGTCACCGCGAAGTGGTCGATGCGCACGCCCGTCAGGTCCTCGACGGTCTGGATCATGAGGGTTGGACCCCCGTAGGAGAACGCGGCGTTGATCTTCGCCTCGCCGTAGCCGGGGATGGGCACCCACGAGTCGCGCGGGATCGAGATCGCCGCGGCTGTCTGCCGGTCGGCTGACAGGTGCACGAGCATGATCGCGTCGGTGCGCTGCGCACCGGCCTCCCACGCCGACGGGTCGCCCGCCGAGATCCGGCTGTCGGAGCCGAGCACCAGGATGTTCACGGGTGCTGTCGGGCCCTCCGCGGGTGCGGCGCCGGGCCGCGTCGAGGGGTCGATCTCGGCGAACGGGTCGAGCCGCTCCACGTTGTCGTCGAGCGACATCCGGTAGCCGAAGTAGGCCGCGGTCGCACCACCGCCGACGAGCAGGAGCCCCCCGACGACGAGCGCGGCGACGAACCCCTTGCTCCGGCGGCCACGTCGGGCATGCCGGATGTCCTGGTCCACGGGGTTGGGTGCAGCAAGAAGATCGTTCATTCGATCAGGGGCGGCCATAGCCGGTGATCTTAGTGTCAATTTCGACTACTACTCTTAAGGCTGCACCGCAACCGGAGGGAGCCCCTGTGGGTGAATTCCGACACGCACCCGGCCAGTCGCCGGGCAGAGAGGAGAGTGGCCGTGCTCGATCGCGCAAGGCACCAGCAGAACCGCGCGATTCTCCTGGTCACACACCATTTTTCGCCCGAGACCGGCGCCCCGCAGCGACGCTGGGGAGCGCTCGCGAGCCACCTCGTCCCGGCGGGATATCCCCTGACGGTTCTGACGCCCCCGCCGCACTACCCCTCGGGAAAGATCACCCATTCTTCACCCGCCTTCCTGCCCGGATCGGTCACCCAGGGAATCCATGGCGAAAAGATCATCCGGGTGAATTTTCGGGAGCATTCCCAGGACCTCGGCTCACGCGCCGCCGACCAGGTCGTTGCCGCCGTCAGCTCGGTGCTGCGGGGGGTGCGGCCCTCTGCCGGCCGGCCCGCCGTCGTCATCGCCACCGTCCCGGGCATCCCGAGCGTCATCGCGGGTTGGGCCCTCGCCCGCTGGCACCGGGCGCGGCTGGTCGTGGAGATGCGGGACGCCTGGCCCGACCTCATCGAGCCCAGCGGCATCCTGCTGCGCCGGGGCCGGTCGCACGGCCTGCGTCGTGGCCTGCGTGACCTCGCCGTACGCGTGGTGCACCGCACGGTGACCCGGCTGCAGGCCCGAGCGGACCTCGTGGTCACCACCACCGCCGCGTTCGCCGAGGTGCTGCGCTCGCGCGGGGTCCGCAACGTGGCCGTCGTACGCAACGCGACGGCGTTCGCGCCCGTGCGTGGGAACGCTCCCGTACCCGTGGCGGGCCGCCCGCTGCGCGTCGTCTACGCGGGCACGGTCGGCAGGTCGCAGGGCCTGGACGTCGCCGTCCGGGCGGCCGCACTGGTCCAGGAGCGGGGGCACGCGCTGGACGTGCGCATCGTCGGCCACGGCAACGAGCTCGAACCGCTGCGCCTCCTGGCCGCCGAGCTCGGCGCGCCGGTCCGGGTGGAGCCCTCCGTGCCGTCCACCCAGGTGCGCGACCTGTACGCGTGGGCCGACACCGCGATCGTCTCCCTCCGCGACTGGGAGCCGTTCGAGTGGACCGTCCCGTCCAAGCTCTACGAGGTCATGGCGTCGGGTGTCGTCGCGTCGGCGTGCCTCGCCGGCGAGGCGGCGAGTCTCGTCACGACGAACGGCGCGGGCGCCGTCGTACGCCCGGGCGACGTCGAGAGCCTCGCCGACCTCTGGTGCGGCTGGCTGTCCGACGGCGTCGTGCCGGCCGCCTCGGCCGACGCCGCGGCCTGGGTCGCGGAGCACGCGAGCGACGAAGTGCTCGGCAACCGCTACGCCGAGCTGCTCGACGAGCTGCTCCCCCACCCACTGCTGGCCGACCCCACCGAGCGGGGGGCCCGGTACTGATGACACTGCCGCTCCGACGCGCGGGCGAGCTCGCGCGCAATCTTCGCTATACCGCGTCCTTCGTGGCCCGGACCGTCGTCGAGGACCCCCTCTGGCTCGCCGTGCAGGCCGCCCGACGGGCGCCCGAACGGCTGCGCCGACCGCTGGTGGGCGCCCTGCGGCTCGCGCTCGCCGCCGTCGGCCCCGCATGCCCTGGGCCGCATGCTCGCGGGTGACGCGGCCGGCGCCGCGGACGAGGCCGAGCAGCTCCTGACCCGGCGGGCGGGCCGTGGCCTGCGGGTCGCGGCGGAGGTCGCCGTGGCCGTGGGCCGCCCCGAGCTGGTCGACGGCGTCGAAGCGGCCGGCCCCGCACGCTTCCGTGCGGCCTGGCTGCTCGGCGACGTCGAGGCGATCGGGCCGGACGCGCCGGCGGGGCTGCGCGCCCAGGTTGCCGAGCTGCGGCCGGAGCCGGCGTCCGATGCCACCCGTGCTGCGGAGGCCGGGACCGCGGGCACCGCAGCCAGCAGCGCCGCGAGCCGCACGGGCACCGTCACCGTGCTGCACCACCTGACCAACTCGCTGCCCCACACGCAGAGCGGCTACACCCTGCGCTCGCATGCGATCCTGGTCGCGCAGCGGGCCGCCGGGCTCGCCGCGTCCGCCACGACGCGCCCCGGCTACCCGCTCACGATCGGGTCGCTCGCGGCCCGCGGGACCGACGTCGTGGACGGCGTCCCCTACCGCCGGCTGGTCCCGGACCGCGCGGTGTCCGACGTCGCGCTCCGCGCCGCCCGCGAGACGGACCTGCTCGTCGCGGCCGCGCGCGAGGCGGGGGCGGACGTGCTGCACACCACCACGCCGTCGTCAGTCGGCTCCCTGGCCCGGGCGGCGGCCCGGTCCCTCGGCATCCCGTGGGTCTACGAGGTCCGCGGCCTGCCGGAGGAGACCTGGGTCGCCGCGCACGGCACGGCGGCACTGCGGGCCCGGGCGGCGGCGTCCCGCCGTCGGGCACTGATGCAGGCCAAGGAGACGGAGCTCGCGCTGGCCGCCGACGCCGTGGTGACGCTCAGCGGCACCATGCGCGACGCGCTCGTGGCGCGCGGCGTGCCGGGGCGCAGGATCACCGTGGTGCCGAACGCCGTGCCGGACGCGCTGCTCGCCGCCCGGCACCCGACGCCGGAGGCGGCGCGGGCGGCCCTCGGCCTGCCCGTCGGACCCGCCATCGGGACCGTGAGCAGCCTGGTCGACTACGAGGGCCTGGAGACCGTGGTCCGCACGGTCGCGACGCTCCGCGCCGCCGGCCACGACGTGACGGGCCTCCTCGTGGGCGACGGCGTCTCGCGGCCCGGACTGGCGCGGCTCGCGCGCGAGCTCGGCGTGGCCGATCACGTGCTGCTCCCCGGGCGCGTGCCGCCCGACGTCGCGCTGACCTGGCTGGCCGCGCTCGACGTCGTGCTGGTGCCCCGCCGCGACCACGAGGTCACCCGGCTGGTCACGCCGCTCAAGCCCGTCGAGGCGATGGCAGTGGGGCGTCCGGTGGTCGCGAGCGCCCTGCCCGCCCTCGTCGAGGCGGTGGGCGGCGCCGGGCTGCACGTCGACGCCGACGACACGGAGGGGTGGGCCAAGGCGGTCGGCGCCCTCCTGGACGACGCCGGACGGCGCGCCGAGCTGGTCGAGCGCGGCCGTGCCGTAGCCACTGAGAGGACTTGGGTGCGCAACGCAGAGACCTACCTGGGGATCTACCAGAGGTGCCTGGGGGTGACGGGATGAGCGCGGGACCGGAGACCGGGTCGTACTCGGCGCTGTTCGACGCGTCGCCGACGACCACGAAGCTGGTCACGCTCGGCAACCTGTCGCGCGTCGGCGCGCGGCCCCCGCTGGGGCAGTACGTGCGGCTGCTGTGGGCGCGCAGGCACTTCCTGTGGGCCGACGCGCGGGCGAAGGTGGCGAGCGGGACCCGGCAGAGCCTGCTTGGCAAGGCCTGGCTGGTGCTGAACCCGCTGCTCGACGGCGCGGTCTACTACCTGGTGTTCGGCATGCTCATGAAGAGCTCGCACGGCGTAGACAACTTCCTCGGGTACCTGCTGATCGGCGTGTTCCTGTTCCAGTTCACCACCCAGTCCGTCAACGGTGGCGCGCGCTCCGTGCAGCAGGGCAAGAACCTGATCAGGGCGTTCACGTTCCCGCGGGCGGCGCTGCCGATCTCCGTGGTGCTGCGCAACCTGCTCAACCTGGGCCCCACGCTCGTGACGCTCGCCGCGTTGATCTACTTCATCCCGCCCGCCGAGGAGTACACCTGGCGGCTGGCCCTGGTGGCGGGCGCCCTGGCGCTCCAGGTCATGTTCACCACGGGCCTGGCGCTCCTGATGGCCCGGTGGGCGGCCGCGCTGCCGGACGTCACCAACCTCATCGGCATGGCGATGCGCGTCTGGCTGTACGCGTCGGCGGTGTTCTTCTCGTTCGACAACCTCGTCGACGACCCCGGCCTGCTGGTGTGGCTCGAGGCGAACCCGATGTTCATCGTGCTGGACATCGTGCGGGACTGCGTGCTCTACGCCACCACGCCCGACCCGATGCGCTGGGTGTGGCTCGGCGGGTGGGCGGTCGGCACCCTGCTGATCGGGTTCGTCACCTTCTGGCGGGCGGAGGAGAGCTATGGCCGCTGATCTCGACTACCCGATGCCGCCGCTCGGCCCGGCCGGTCCCGTGTCGATGCCGGTGCCGATCCAGGGCCCGTTGTCGGGGGCCATCCCGATGTCGGTGCAGGCGCCGCCGCACACCGGCCAGCTCGCCGCCGTCGCGCCGCGGTCCGGGAGCACGCCCGTGCTCTGGCCCACGGTCGCCGTCCAGGGCCTGCGGATGTTCTACCGGACGCCGTCGACGGACACGACCAACGGCCGCCGCGCCAAGCTGAAGCGCGCCGCGCTCAACGCCATGGGCCAGGAGCCCAAGGTGACGGTGCGCGCGCTGACGGACATCTCGTTCGTCGCGAACTCCGGCGAGCAGATCGGCCTCGTGGGCCAGAACGGCTCCGGCAAGAGCACGCTCCTGCGGATCATCGCGGGGCTGGAGAAGCCCAGCAAGGGCCAGGTGCTGGCGGAGAGCACGCCCGTGCTCATCGGCGTGAACGCCGCCCTGGTGCCCGACCTGCCCGGCGAGGAGAACGTGCGCCTCGGCTGCCTGGCCATGGGCCTGTCGCCCGCGGAGGCGCAGGCCGCGATCCCCGACGTCATCGAGCTGGCCGGACTGGGCAAGTCCATCTACCTGCCCATGCGGACCTACTCGTCCGGCATGGCGGCGCGCCTGCGCTTCGCCATCGCGACGGCGGCGCGTCCGCACATCCTGCTCATCGACGAGGCCCTGGCCACCGGCGACGCCGCGTTCAAGGAGCGCAGCGAGGCCCGGATGGAGCGGCTGCGGGAGCAGGCCGGAACGGTGTTCCTGGTCAGCCACGCGGCGCAGACCATCGAGGAGTCGTGCACGCGCGCCCTCTGGCTGCACCACGGCCGCCTGGTGCTCGACGGCGAGGCACAGGACGTCGCCGTCCGCTACCGCAAGTGGGCGTGGGCGTTCGCGAAGGACAAGCCCGAAGAGGCCAAGCAGATCCTCGAGGACGCGTTCGCCGAGCGGCGGGAGACCGAGGTGCGGTTCGACGCGCCCGAGCCGCCCAAGGGCCGGGTGCGGGAGCGGCATGCGCGGCCGACGGGCCGCGACGCCAAGCAGGCCAGGGCTGCGGCGGCGCGCGCCGCCGCGCTGCGGGCACGGGTGGACGGCCTGTGAACCGCCCCCTCGTCATGACGATCTACGGGACCCGTCCCGAAGCCATCAAGGTCGCCCCGGTCATCACGGCGCTGGAGGCCGACGACCGGTTCGACTCGCTGACCGTCGTCACCGGCCAGCACCGGGAGATGCTCGACCAGGTCAACGAGGTCTTCGGCATCGTGCCGGACTACGACCTCGACATCATGAGCCACGGTCAGACGCTCGGGCAGATCTTCGCGCGCGTCATGACCCGGCTCGACCCG
Source organism: uncultured Actinomycetota bacterium (assembly GCA_963850545.1). Classification (GTDB taxonomy): domain Bacteria; phylum Actinomycetota; class Actinomycetes; order Actinomycetales; family Cellulomonadaceae; genus Promicromonospora. Next base: position 2,632,499 of record CAWKLP010000001.1, read on the forward strand.
ATCCTGGAGGCACGTCGGCCCGACGCCGTCATCGTCCAGGGCGACACGTCGACGTCGGCCGCTGCCGCGCTGGCCGCCTTCTACCGGCAGATCCCGGTGATCCACCTGGAGGCGGGCCTGCGCAGCGGCGACATCATGTCGCCGTTCCCCGAGGAGGCGAACCGCAAGATCACGTCCCAGATCGCCACCCTGCACCTCGCCCCCACCCTGCGGAGCCTGGCCAACCTGGTGGCGGAGGGTGTCCAGCTCGAGGACATCGCCGTGACCGGCAACACCGTCATCGACGCCCTTTACATGGCGGTGGAGCGCCGGACGGCGTTCACCGACCCGGCCGTCGAGCGCGCGGCGACGTCGGGCCGCCGGATCGTGCTGGTGACCACGCACCGGCGGGAGAACTGGGGCAACGCCATGGAGGGCGTGGGCCGCGCCCTGGCGCGGATCGCCCGGCGGTTCCCCGACGCCGAGATCGTGCTACCGGTACATCGCAACCCCGTGGTGCGCGAAGCCGTGCTGCCGCACCTCGCCGGGCTGGCGAACGTGACGGTGACCGAGCCGCTCGGCTACGGCGAGTTCACGCACCTGCTGTCGCTGTCCACGCTGGTGCTCACCGACTCCGGCGGGCTCCAGGAAGAGGCGCCGAGCCTCGGCAAGCCGGTGCTCGTGATGCGGGACAACACGGAACGCCCCGAGGCGGTCGAGGCCGGCACGGCCCGGCTGATCGGCACCGGGGAGTCCCGCGTGGTGGCCGAGGTCGCCCGGCTGCTGACGAACGACTCCGCCTATGCGGCGATGGCCCAGGCCGTCAACCCGTACGGCGACGGGCGGAGCGCGGGCCGGGTCCTGGACGCGACGGCACGCGTGCTCGCACCCGTGCTGCCCGACATGTTGCCGGACTTCGAGCTGGACGAAGAATTCACTGCCGTTACTGCAGAGGGTGGAGCATGAGCAAGACCAGGGTCTTTATCTACGGCTCGTGCGTGTCACGAGACACGTTCGAGCACCTCGATCCCAGCCAGTTCGAGCTCGTCGAGTACGTGGCGCGGCAGTCCGTGCTCAGCGCCTACACCAAGCCGGTGGAGCTCATGGCACCGCCCACGCTCAACTCGCGGTTTCAGCAGCGGATGATCACCGGCGACTTCTCGTCCAGCCTCCGCTCGCAGCTGGCGACGCACGGCCCCGCCACCGACTTCGTGCTCGTGGACCTGACGGACGAACGGCTCGGGGCGTATCTCCTGCCCGACGGGTCCATGCTGACCCGGTCCGTGGAGCTCATCGAGTCGGGCGGGGAGCAGTACCTGCCGCAGGGTACCGAGCACATCGCGTTCGGCACGCAGCAGCACTTCGACTACTGGACCACCGCGATGGAGTACATCGGTGGGCGGATACGAAGCCAGATGCCGCAGGCCACGATCGTGCTGCTCGACATCCCCTGGGCGGAGTGGTCGGAGACCGGGGCACAGACGCCGGGCAGCTTCGGGATGCAGGCCGCGGACGCCAACCCGGTCTTCGGGTCGTACACCCGGGTGGCCGCCCAGGCGCTGGGCGCTCATGTCATCTCGCTGGAAGCGTCCGAGGTGCTCTCCAGCCCGGACCACCCCTGGGGCGACGCGCCGTTCCACTATGCGGAGAAGGTGTACCTGGAAGCTGTGCGGCAGCTTACGGGAGCAGAGGGCCGAGTCGTATGGGGGCCAGGTGCACCCGCCCGGGCGGCCAGCGGTGCGGTGCAGTCCGTATCGACGGGGTCCCGGGCCAGCGGTGCGGTGCAGTCCGTATCGACGGGGTCCCGACGGTCGGTGTCGAGTCCGCGGCCGACGTCGTCGATCGCTCCCCAGGACCCGACGACACCACTCCGGGCCGGGTTCAGCGTCGGGGACCTGTTGCGAACGACCTGGAAGCTGCGCCGCTCGACCGGCACGCATGTGGTCGAGCCGATTCGGTTCAACAACAACGGGACGGTCTGGGGAAACTCGCACAAGACCTCGTGGGCGGTCGACGATGGATATCTGGCGCTGACCAACACCAAGGGCGAGATCCTCACACGGTTCGACCAACCGGTGTCGGATCATCAAGGGTTTCGGCTTGAGGGGCAGTTCCTTCTCGAGCCCGAGAAGAACATCATCCATGTCCTCGAACCGACCGAGTTCGACTGGGCCGGGCGAAAGAGACACCCTAACCTCACACGAACAGCGCTCGAGAAGGAGATCTCCCGGTTCAAGTGGGCCGTCGGCGACCATACTTTCGGAAAACCCACCGTCCGGGAACCGCGGACCGGCGCCCTGTCAATCGGCAAGTTCTCGACGCTGGGCAACAACGTCACCCTCTATCTCAGCAACCGTCGCACCGACTCGGTCAGCACGTACCCGTTCCACTCGCTCCGTATGCACTGGCCGTCCGGCGATCAGTTCTCGCCGCAGCATCGCGAGGACTCTCCGCTCACCATCGGAAACGACGTGCGGATCGGCGACAACTCGGTCGTGATGCCCGGAGTCACGATCGGGGACGGAGCTGTCGTGATGCCAGGGTCGATCGTCACGCACGATGTTCAGCCCTACGCCATCGCATCTGGTGCACCAGCAGTGGAGACCGGCCTACGTTTTCGTGCTCACGAGATCGAGTCGCTCCGGTCGATCCGCTGGTGGGACTGGTCAGACGAGAAGATCGACGAGTTCCTGCCGCTCATGGCGTCGGGGATCGATGAGTTCCTCGAGGCAGCCCGGCGACGATGACGATCGCGCGTGACGCTCCGGTACGGAGAACTTCCAGTTCCGTGTCTCGAAGGAGACCTGACCTCGATCAGAGCGCGTCGACAGCAGCGGACAGGCGGTCGAGGTCTACTCTCTCCTCGCCCTCCTCGCCGCTCCCGACGAACGGGATATGGACGATCAACTGCCTCTTGACCGCCGCGATCGCCCGCTGGGTGGCGACAAGTTCCGTGGTGGAGCGACTGTCCCCCAGCTCGATGACCCGTCCCGACCCCATGAACGCGGCAAGATGAAGCGCGGATCCACTCGGCCCGGCCACGATCTCGGCATCACGCACGAGCGCCACCTGGTCGGCAACGCTCAGGTCCTCCGGATAGACGACTGCGAAACCTCGCTGCCGGAACAGCTCGTCCACCGCACTCGCGTTGGGATATGCGCGCGCACGGGCAGGCGCGTCCTTCGGCAAGGAGTCGACGAACCTCGTGCGACTCAAGAAGACCCGGGACGGCCGAGCAGCGCCCTCGGGAACGATCCTGCGGGCGATGCAGTCCCAGACCTCCACTGCCCGGGGAGAGATCGCTGACTCGTAGTGATACGGCCTGGACGGAACCAGCAGCCGTTCGTAGGTGGCCGGTGTCGTGTCCACGACGTGGATCTCCCGGTCGCCGATCAGCGGACGGACCATCGCGTCCTGCCAAGCGTGACGACGACGCGATGTGAACCGATGGGCCACCAAACCACGGAAGGCACGGGTCTGCTCGTCGTCCAGGAGAAGCGGCCAGAGGGTGGGCAAGGTCTCGACGATGAAGTGGCCGAATCCGTGCATCCACGATCCTGCGTAGAGCCAAGGACCGCGCACCACATTGTCTGCAGCCTCCTTGACCTCTTCAGCCGTGAGGTGCCGCGGATTGACCGTGGCTACTAGATCGCCACCGGTGCCCCCGGAGCGCTGGGAGGCGTCGACGATGCCACCTTGGTTCGTGTACACGGCCCCGCGGACGTAAGAGCGGGGAGCCGCTACGTTCCAGTTGATCGAGCCGCTGTCAGCCCTGCTGACGATCGCACCGTCCACCCACCGTGCGTTCAGGTCCGCATCCGGGATCAATGGGAAGTCCTGGTGCGACCACCACAAGCTCGTTGCCCCTTCCCGCTGTTCCGACATCAGCGTCGGAGGTGTTCCTGAACATACTCGACAATCAGCCGCGCGCGCTCCTCAAAGCTGTGCTCCAGACGGACCCGCGCACCGATCTCAGCGAGCTCGCCCGCAGCCGGGAACCGCTCGTCCTTGCGGAGCAGCGCGTCGAGCTCGTCAAGCGTCCGGTACGTCTGCACAGCGCCCGAGAACAGTTCGGGGATGAGCTCCACGTCGTCGCTGATGGACCGTGCTCCCGCCGCGACGATGTCGTAGAGACGGTTGTTGACGAAGCCCAGGCGCGCCATGTCCGCCCAGTGGTCGTTCAGCACGATACGGGACGAGGCATAGAGGCCGGCCACCTCCTCGTTGGGGATCGAGTCTGCAAGGACCATGCGGTCGGGAACGAAGCTGCGCCAGTGCGGACCCACGACCTTCACGTCGTAGCCCAGCTCCAGGCAGTCAGCAACGATCTGGCGGCCAACAGGCGGTCGCGGTCCTCCGACGAAGAGCACGTCGATCGAACCTTCGTACTCGGCCGCACGTCGCGGATGGAAGTGTGCCGGGTTGGTCGCCTGGGGCAGATAGACAGCGTCGATGCCCCATTCGCGCCGCACGAAGTCGCACCACGGCTTCGACGCCACGAACACGATGTCGAATGCCTCGAGCTCACGGCGAGTGACCAGGTCCGGACGGCTGATCACCCAGATGACGTTCACCTTGCCCGGCTGAGGCCGGCATGGTTCGACACCCCGGATCACGAGAACGACCTCGTCAAGGTAGTTCGTCGCCCTCTCGAATGCGCCCTTGCGGTCCACCACCGCATGGTGACCGTGAGCGTCGAGCGCCGCCGCAAGGCTTGCGGCAAACGGAACGTCACCCCACTTGTCGCCGGACGCCGTGAACTGCGCTCCGATCTTGATGGCCCAACGCAGCCCATGGCTGGTGCCCGCTGCGCCGTTCGCGAGGCGACCGGCAACAGGAAGCGCAGCGCCGACAACCCCGACGTCCTCCGACGAACGGAACCCGCTCAGCGAAGCCCGGACCGGCCGGTACAAGTCCGAGAGGGCATCGAGCCGCAGCGGCTGCACTTCGGTAAGCCACTCCACGTCGGTCGGGTCGATGGTCGTGCCCTGTGCTGCGGCATCCCCGCTGCGGTCCATGGCAATTGCCGTGACGGCCAGCGTCGAGATGCCCGAACCAGCCAGTCGTGCGCGGCGAGCCAGGTCGATGAATACGGCATCACCACGGAACACGCCACGAGGACCGCCGGCCGCGTCGAAGGCGCTCGTGTTGATCAGGAACGCTGCCGGCGAGGGTGCGTCGATGGCTGCGTGCGGCATACGTTCGATGTCCCGCACGGCGAGGCCTCGACCGAGATCCGCGCCGGGCCCGCTCCCGATCGAGACGAGGCCCGCCGAGACGACCACTCCGGACGAGTCCACGAGCACCGGCTGCGCAGCGGCCGCTCCCTCAGCTCGGCACGCCTCGACGAGGGCGTCGACGGCACCGGAGCGCAGCTCGATACCTTCCCGTACGAACAGCAGCCGGCGAGCCTCGGTGATGCTTCGTGCGACCGACGCCGCGATCGCCGGTGTGTATCTCCTGGGCAGCTTGACCACCTTGACGTGCCCGATCCCCGCGAGGTGTGCGCGCAGCTTCAGCGAATCCCTCGAGTTGTCGAGCTCGTCCACGACCACCACCGACGTAGCGGGGACCTTGTTGTCGACGACCAGCGACCGGACGGTGTGGACGACGTCGAAGACGCGTCCCGTTGCACGGACGACTGCCGCCGTCTCACACGCCTCGACCGGCTCCGTGCGCTCGGCGACCCATCGTTCGACTGCGCCCTGTGCCGCGGCGTTGACCCAGTTGGCGGACTCGCTGCGCGTGATCCGGTCGGCGCTGTCGTCGTCCACGTAGTCGCATCCGATGAACGGGAGGTACTCGATGGGGGCAACCTCGAGGATCCGCAGCGCCAGGTCGTAGTCGACCCAACGGCGAAGGGACTCGTCGAAACCGCCGACCGATCGGACCAGCTCGGCCTCGGCGACGAGCACGTTGAGGTCGACGTAGTTCCGCACCAGCATCTGCAGCAGGTCCACGGCCTGCCCGCTGTACTCGGTGCGGGTACCGAGCATCCGGGTCGCGGCATATCCCGCGCGCGCCGCAGAAGCATCCAGACCGGCGACCATCAGCTCGAGAAAGCTCGGGCGCCAGGTGTTGTCGGAGTCGAGGAACGCGAGGAGCTTTCCGGTCGCTGCTTCGATCCCGGCGTTCCGCGCCGCGCTGACACCCTCGTGCGAGCGCCGCACCAGCTGGATCCGGCTGTCGTCGCGAGCGAACTCCTCGACGACGTCCTGGGTACCGTCCGTGCTCCCGTCGTCGACCACGACAAGCTCCCACCTGCTGAGAGTCTGCGTCTGCACCGACGCGATGGCCTGTCCCACCACACCGGCGCGGTTCCACACCGGCATCACGATGGTGACCACCGGGACAACGCCGGGGTCCTGGACCGCCGAGCGGTGCTCGCTGATCCAGCGCGCTTCGGCCGCCTCGTCCCAGGTTGTCAGGCGGTAATCCTGACGTGCGGCCTGAGCGGCGCTGATCTCTCGTGCTTGCACGATCATCGCGCCACGCAGCTCGAGCCAGGTGAGCGGCGCCCCCTGGACCGAACCGGGTACCGGAACCGAGGTGTCTGCCCCGCTGTGGAACCGGTCGAGGAGGTATCCGCCTCCCGTCTTCTCGCTGTCCAGCACCGATGCGTCGAAGAGGGGCGACCACTGATGCGTCCGTGAGTTCGGGCCGTGCATGTGCTTGAGCACCCCGACCACGTCACCCGCCTGATAGGCACGCCTGATGCCCGACGGGAAGTACGACAGCTCGAAGAGCGGGTGCAGGCTCAGTCCCGCTTTCATCCCGTACCTCACGAAGTGCTGGGCGGCCTCTCGCTCGGTCTCGAACGCCCGGCCGACCTGAGCCGAGTAGTACTCGGCGTCGAAGGTCCCTGATGCAAGGATCGCGGCCACCGAGTCGCCCATCGATGCGCGCGCCGGGACGTGTGCCGTCGACGCGACAGCGGCCTCGCTGCTCCCACCGACGACGGCGCGGATGGCCTGCACGTCTCTGCGCAGCTGGCGAACGTCCTGCACCATGCTGCGCACGTTTCGTGCCACTCGAGTGTCCTTGTCGCGACTGTCCACGATCAGGACGACGGCGGCGACGCCGATCAGCACGATTCCGACAAGTCCAGCTCGCCGCTCCCCGATCAGGATCAGGACGACCGATGCCGCTGCTACTGCTGCGAGGCCCGCCCGAACCATCAGACGGCGTGAGAAACGGCTCCCTGTGGTCACTGTGCTCTTTCCCTTGTCGTTCGAATCCAAGTCGTTCATCGCTGCGTGTCGCCGCCACGGCCGAGCAGGGCGGAGATCTGCTGGGTCAGCTCCCTGGCTCGTGCGTCGAACGAGTGGTGCCCCCGGACGTGAGCGGCGATCTTCCCCAGCTCCGTATCGTCCGGGTACACGCTCTCGCTCTCTGCGCTGCACAGATATGCCAGCTCCTGCGGGGAGCGGTAGACCTGGACTGCGCCCGAGAAGAGCTCGTCGATCCCGTAGACCGGGTCCGAGACGACCCGAGTCCCGGAGGCGACGGCGTCGAAGAGCCGGTTCTGGACGAACCCCTCGTCAGCCATGTGCGCCCAGTGGTCCGCCAGCACGCGTGACGCACCGCGGTAGTGGGCACACAGGTCCGTATTGGCGATGTAGTCCCCGCGAAGCACTCCGGGAGGGAGCTGGTCTGCCCAGCCGTTGCCGTACACGTGCAGCGCGACCCCGCCGACGAGCGCGTCCGCGACGACCCCGCGCGACCGGCCCGGATGCGTGCCACCGACGAAGATCGGCCGGTCGTGATCGATGGCCTGCACACCGTCGTGGAACCGGTCAGTGTCCGTGGCCTGCAGCAGCGGGCGGATCTCACGGCCGGACGCAGCTGACATCTTCCGTGCCCACGTCTCGGAAGCCGCGTATACGACGTCGTACTCTCGCAGCTCCTCGGGAGTCACGTCCTCCGGGTGGCTGATCACCCAGAGAATGCTGGCCTTGCCCGGCATCGGTCGGACTCGCGCCGTCCCGCGGATCACGAGGACTACATCGTCGTATCCGGCGGCGGACAGCCGCGAGTCCGACTCCCGGTGCACCACGGCTCGAAGACCCTGCCTTTCGAAAGCTGCTCGCAACGACTCGGCGAAGTGGGTGTCACCCCAGGTGTCCCCGGCAGGCCCGGCAAAGCTGCCGATGTGGATGCCGACCCGGACCCGGTCGTTCGCGCGATCGCGAGCGACGATCGGCCGGGGGCCCGGCACCGCCATGCCATCGCTCATCACATGGGACACGACGAACCCGGCACGCTCGTAGAGCTGGCTCTGGGGGCCTGGCAGCCGACCTCGCCACCGTTCCAGGAAGAGCCTGCGGTTCTCGACGACGTTCGCGCCCCGACCGGGGGTCTTGCCCTCCAGGTGCGTGACCACAGCACGCGGCACCACGACGAATGAGCCGCCGATCACGGCACGGGCCCTGAGGCACAGGTCGACATCCTCCATGCCATTGACGTAGATAGCATCGAAGCCACCCAGCCTGCGCACGTCGTCGGACCGGATCATCAGTGCCGCTGCAGAGACCGCGTCGAGCTCACAGTCCGCGAGCGGTAGAGCATCTGCCGGCGGATGTCCGGCGAACAGGTGGCTCGGCAGCCCGTCCTGCACGGTGAACACCGTCCCTGCGGTCTGAATCGTCTCGTCGCCGTACAGAAGCAGCGGTTGGACCCCGATGACGTCGGGGTCCTCCATGCGCTCGACGAGCAGGCGGAGCGCCCCCGAGCGGACCACTGCGTCGTTGTTGAGGAAGAGCACCAGCTCGCCCGTAGACATCGCCGCGCCCACGTTGCACCCGATCGCGAAGTTCAGGTTTCGGGGCAGTCGCCGATACCGGACTCGCGAAGATGAGCCAAGGGCCGTGATGATCCGCTGGCCCACCTCGAGCGGCGACCCGTTGTCGACCAGTACGACCTCGACGTCGATCCCGCTCCTGTCAGCGTCGGCAAGGACGCTGCGCGCGGCGGAGATGGTCATCTCGCTGTCGCGGTAGGTTGGGATCACTACGGAAACCCTGCCGGCGACCGCATCTCCGGCACGGCTCCACTCGACCCAGTGCTTGCCCAGCACGACCCATTGCCAGTGCTCGGACTCGTGCACGCTGATGCGGTCGGCCTGGTCTGCCGAGTCCTCGTACTCGCACCCGATGAAGGGCAGCAGCACCGGCACTGTGACAGCCGCGACCTTGAGCGCGAAGTCATGGTCCACCCAGCGACGCAGCGACTCGTCGAACCGGATGCCGGTCGCCAGGACGTCGGCCCGCACCACGAGCACGTTGAGGTCGATGTGGTTGAGAATCCGGAGGTGGTCGATCCCGCCCTCGAAGGCCCTGTACGCCACACCGGACGAGGACCGGAGCTCCACGCCCGAGTACGCCGCGGCATGCCCGTCTCGGCGCATGGCGCTGACCATGACCTGGAGGAACTCTTCGGTCCACTCGTTGTCGCTGTCGAGGAAGGCCACGTACTCGCCCGTCGCCGCTTCGAGCGCGACATTTCGCGCGTGGGACACCCCACGCCCGGCACCCGACAGCAGCCGGATCCGCTCGTCCTGAACGGCCAGCTCCGAGACCCGCTCCCGCGTCGAGTCCACGGATCCGTCGTCCACCACCAGAAGTTCCCACCGCATGTGCGTCTGGTCCTGGATCGAACGAATCGCTCGCCCGACAACATCTGCCCGGTCCTTGACCGGCATCACCACGGATACCAGCGGGAGTTCGCCCGTGGACGCGCTACGCAGATCGGCAAGCCAGTCCTGCTCAGCGTCCGTGTCCCACGAGCCCGCCGTGCGCGGTCCCACCAGGAGCTCGGAGCTGTGGACAGCATGTGCGTGCGCGACCAGCGCCTTCTGCAGGTCGTGCGCGAGAGAGCCGGCATTCACCCGATCGATCGGCACCGGCACGAGAGTGTCGGATCTCAAGGTGCCGAGGAAGGCACCCAGGACACCGCCAGGGTGCCGACGCGCGGCAGCGGGCCGGACACCGCTCTCGCTCGGGCTGAACAGCTCACTCAGGTCGTGGTCGTAGGCCTCAGGGGACCGCAGGTAGGAAAGCAACGGCTTGATCTCCCCGCGCTCCAGGGCTGTTCGAACGTGCTCAGGAAGCCGCGACACGTCAAGAAACGGGCTCGGTGAGACCCGATTGGCCGCGTTCACCCGGAGATAGTGCGAGGCAGCATCGACCGACATCGGAAAGTTGCCGTCGACGAGCGCTGTGTAGTGCTCTACGTCGAAGATTCCCGCGTCGAGGAGTCGGCGTGCGTCTGGATGCCGTCGTACTGCTGGCTCCGTGCCGGCCCCAGCAGCAACGGCCGGTGTCACCTGCGCGACAACGCCCTCGGCAGCAGGAGGCCTGGCGAGTCCAAGTCCGTGTGTGAGGTGGTAGTTCCAGACAGAGGCGCGCTTGTGGTTCTCCGCTACCAGCCGCTCAAGCCGTGCTTGGCGTGCCTGGATCGATCTACCGGTCCTGAGGACGAGGATCCCCATGGCGGCGACGACCGCACCACCGAGCAGCACGGCCACACAGACCCACCGCGCCGGACCATCGACGAGAACAGCTCCTGTCAGCAGAGCAAGCACCACGACAGCGCCGACGATCTGCGACGTCCGGCGAGTGCTCATCGCGCCAGGCCCGCCGTCATCCCACGGGTGTCGATAACGTTCCTCTCCGCCAGCTTCCGCGCCACGGCGCGGAACGCCGTGTGGTCCACGAGCAGCGCGTGCGCGTCAGCACTGGCCAGCGCCTCGTCGACGTCGACGAGGCGCACGTTCGGCAGCTCGGCCAACGCCGCGGGCAGCTTCTCGACGTGCGGCTCCACGGCCAGCACGGTCGTGTGCGGGAATGTCGTGGCCAGCTCCCGCACGATCTCGATGGCCGGCGACTCGCGCAGGTCGTCGATGTTCGGCTTGAACGCCAGCCCGTAGGCGGCCACCACTGGGGACTCGATCCCGGCGACGGCGTCGAGCACCTTGTGCAGCACCCAGCGCGGCTTCGCGTCGTTCACCTCGCGCGCCGTCCGGATCAGCCGCGCCTCCTCGGGCGCCGCATCGACCAGGAACCACGGGTCCACGGCGATGCAGTGCCCGCCGACGCCCGGGCCGGGCTGCAGGATGTTCACGCGCGGATGGTGGTTCGCGAGCCAGATCAGCTCCCAGACGTCGATGCCGATCCGGTCCGCGACGAGCGACAGCTCGTTGGCGAAGGCGATGTTCACGTCCCGGAACGAGTTCTCGACAAGCTTGGCCGTCTCGGCGGTCACCGCGTCGGTCAGCAGGATCTCGCCCTGGCAGAACACCTGGTAGAGGTCCCTGGCCTGCTGCGCGGCGTCGGGGGTGATCCCACCCACGATCCGGTCGTTCGTCACCAGCTCCACCATGACCCGGCCGGGCAGCACCCGCTCCGGGCAGTGCGCGAAGCAGACGACGGGGCGGCCGCCGGAGCCGTCCAGGCTGAGATCGGGCCGCTCGGCAAGGATCCAGTCCGCCATGCGGCGCGTCGTACCCGGCGGCGACGTGGACTCGAGGATGACCAGCTCGCCACCGCGCAGCACCGGCGCGAGCGCCTCGGCAGCGGACCTGATGTAGGAGAGGTCGGGCGTGTGGTCTCCCGTGAACGGAGTCGGCACGGCCACGATGTACGCGTCCGCCGGCTCGGGAGCCAGGACCGCGCGCAGCTTGCCTGTGGACACGCCCTCGGCGACGTAGCCCGCGAGGTCCGGCTCCACGAACGGCACCTCGCCGCGGTTCACCGCGTCGACGGTCTCCGAGCTCACGTCGATGCCAGTCACGGCGATGCCGTTCGAGGCAAGGATCGCCGCGGTCGGTAGCCCGATGTACCCGAGCCCGATCACGCCGACAGTGCTGATCCCCATGTCTCCCCGCCTCAGAACATGTCGTGCGTCGCCGCACGCCCGTAGTGCTTGACCTCGCCGCTCGCAAGCAGCTCGGCCTCTGTCACGTCCCAGGCGTGCCCGCCCGTGGCGGACCGCATCTGGACGAAGTTGAACCGGTCGGCGGAGTAGACCGTCCCGCCGGCCTCGGTGAGGTCGGCGAGGAACGCCGTGTCCTCGCCGCGCGGCAGCGCGCGGAAGCGCACGGTGGAAGCGGTCTCACGGGCAGCGACGATCGTCGGCCCCATCACGCGGTCCGTGTACCGGTGCTCGCGGTCCGCGAACCGCAGGATCGTCGCGTCCGATCCCCCGAGGTACATGTAGTGCGCCTGCTTGCCCACCAGATCCGCGCCGGAGTACGCCAGCGCGTACAGCTGGTCGCTCAGGTACTGGGGTCCGTACAGGTCGTCGTCGTCGATCTTCGCCACGACGTCGCCGTCGGCGGCCTCCAGCAGCAGGTTCAGGCACGAGCCCAGCGGCAGGTCGGACGGCGCCGACAACAGCTCCAGCGCGCCGACACCGGCTTCCTTCGCCCGGACCCGCAGGTCGGCGTCGTCCGTCTCGAACCCGTGCGTCAGCAGCGCGACCTGCAGGTCCACGCCCCCCTGGGCGCCGAGCACGCTCAGGACGTGGTCGACCTGGTGCGGCCGGTTCGTCGAGACCAGGGCGGTCACGCTCGGCCGGGGGATGACGGGAGAGGTGACCAGTCCGGCGTCGTGCAGCACCTGTCGCGACCGGGCGCCGTAGGTGTGCTCCCGCCAGATGCGGCGCTGCCCCTTGTGCACCGCGCGATCGCGCAGCTCCGGCGAGCGCACGAGCGCCCGGACGGTATGCGCCGCGACCTCGCGGGTGCCGGCCACGAACACCTCGTCGCCGGGGAAGTACTCGCCCACGGCGGCGCTCGGCGTGGAGACGACGGGCGTCCCGGAGGCGGTGATCTCGAAGATCCGGCGCGCGCACATCGACGGCGACCCGACCACCGAGTTCACGTTGAGGAACACCTTGTACTCGCGGTATGCGGTCAGCATGCGGTCGTAGTCCAGCGAGCCGACGACGCGACCGTCCAGCGGCGCGGGGAACTGGTACTTCTCGTCCTTGCCGCGGAACCGGCTGAAGATCTCCAGCCCGTGCTCCATCGTGGGCGACACGTCCAGCGCCGCGCCGAGCAGCAGGTCCATCTGCTCGCGCCGCTCCGGGTACTTGTGCGCGAAGTACATCCCGGCGAACGCCACGTCCCGCTCCGGTCCGCGGCCGTGCAGCCGCACCGGGTTGTGGATCGCCGGCTGCGCCGCGAACTCCAGCACGCCAACACGATCGTGTCCGAGCGCCGCGGTGTACGCAGGCAGCCGGTCGACGTCGGTGGTGTAGACGCTGTCGAAGAGCCGGGCGGCGTCGAGGAAGTCCTCGAAGTGGACCGGGTCCTCCTTGTTCCAGAAGACCGTCGGCACGCCCGCGGCACGGCAGGCCGCCACGAGCTCGACGAACGCGGGACGCGGGGCCGACGTCCCCGTCAGGTGGTACTGCCACGCGCCGCCGTTGCCGTTCCAGGCCGACTCGACGAACAGCAGGTCCAGGCCCGCTGTCAGCTCCGCGCGCCAGCTCGCCGGGGTGAGCGCCACCTGGCCCCACTCGGGCGCGAACGCGCGCCGCGAGAAGTCGTCCAGGATGACGCCGACGCGGAACTCTGGCCCCGCCGCACCGGACGCCACCAGGCCGGACGCCGGTCGGGCCGGCCACGGGTCGAACGTCAGACCGTCCTTGGTGAACCGTGCGCCGCCGGTCTGGGAGGCCATCGGCACCCGCTGCTGCCGGCGCAGGTACGTCCGCAGCTGCTCGACCCCGCCGTGCCGGAAATGCCACGCCGCGCGGCGGAGCCTGAGCACCGCTCCCGACGCACGATCCATCACGGCAAGAATGTCCCTGTCTGCCCGAAAGCCATCAAAGAGAAGGGCACCCTGCCAGGCGCGGAATGCAGGGTGCCGGATGTTCAGGATGCGCCATTGGTTGGCTCATGCTACAAGCGGCCACCGACTGCCCCTTGCCGTTTCCGGGTGAAAGACGAGCAGGTTCACCCGGGCAATTTTCTGGCACTTCCCGCCCACCCGGGAGACGACGGCGACGGCCCCCGCTACTGCACGACGGCCGGCAGCAGGTCCATCGCGTCGGGGTTGGCAGCCAGGTACGCCGGCACCTCGTCCTTGGCCACCGCCTGCATGAGCGGGTCGAACGCGTCGCGGTCCAGCACCACTGTCGACTGCCCGTCCGCGCTGCGCCCCGTGCCGGCGTACGGAGCGGTCATGAACGTGATGTCGCCGGTGGAGATCTCCCGGGCGCTGATCAGGAGCCCCTGCATCTTGTCGAAGGTGAAGCCCTCGTCGACCGCCACCGAGCTGGTGACGGCATCGAGGAACCGGGACATCTTCAGGAGGTCGGTCCGGTCGTCGTGCACCTTCGTGGCGATGGCCCGCATCCAGGCCTGCTGCCGCTGCACGCGGCCGAAGTCGCCGTTCGCCAGGGCGTACCGCTCCCGGGTGAAGTCCAGCGCTTCCGCACCCGTCATCGTCTGCTCGACGGATCCGCCGGTGTCGTCGGGCACCGTGATCTCTACCCCGCCCAGGGTGTCGGTGAGGGTCGTGAAGGACTCGAAGTCGGTCACCGCGAAGTGGTCGATGCGCACGCCCGTCAGGTTCTCGACCGTCTGGATCATGAGGCTGGGGCCGCCGTAGGAGAACGCCGCGTTCACCTTCGCCTCGCCGTACCCCGGGATCGGCACCCAGGAGTCGCGCGGGATCGAGATCGCCGCCGCCGACTGCCGGTCGGCCGAGAGGTGCACGAGCATGATCGCGTCGGTCCGCTGGGCTCCGGCCTCCCACGCGTTCGGGTCGCCGGCCGAGATCCGGCTGTCGGAACCGAGCATCAGGATGTTCACGGGTGCGGTCGGCCCCTCCACCGGCGGCGCGCTCGGCCGCGTCGACGGGTCGATCTCGGCGAACGGGTCGTCGATGCGCTCGATGTTCTCGTCGAGCGAGATCCGGTAGCCGAAGTACGCCGTGACGCCGCTCGCGCAGACGAGGACCAGCGCACCGGCGATGACCGCCGCGACGAAACCCTTGCGACGACGGGGGCGCCGCACGGGTGGCGGCTCGGGGGCGACAGGGTTCGGCGGAGCGAGTAGCTCACTGATGCCATCAGGTCCATGCATACCCACGTAACTACAGTTCCGGCGGGCCTCACCGCATCACCCCGCGAAAGAGATCACCCGGTGTTCACCCGTAGTCGGACATCCCGGTTTTTGCTCGCTCACGGCGAGGAATTCATCCGGGTGAATTCCTCGCCAGTATTCCCTGATGAGGGAATGACAGGGGCGGAAGCACCCGAGAATTCGTTCCTTCGGGCCGCCGACCGGGCCCGACCGACGCATGAGGGCGTGAGAAGATCCGGCCCATGCGCGGAATCATTCTCGCCGGTGGCTCGGGTACCCGCTTGCACCCCATCACCCAGGGCATCAGCAAGCAGCTCGTCCCCGTCTACGACAAGCCGATGATCTACTACCCGCTCTCGACGCTGATCCTGGCCGGGATCCGGGACGTCCTGGTCATCACGACGCCGCACGACGCCGAGCAGTTCCTGCGGCTGCTCGGCGACGGCAGCCAGTTCGGCATCTCGATCACCTACACGACGCAGGCCTCGCCCGACGGCCTCGCGCAGGCCTTCGTGCTCGGCGAGGAGTTCATCGGCGACGACTCCGTAGCGCTCGTGCTGGGCGACAACATCTTCTACGGCCCCGGCCTGGGCACGCAGCTCACCCGGTTCGCCGACCTCGACGGCGGCGCGGTCTTCGCCTACCGCGTCGCCGACCCGACCGCGTACGGGGTGGTCGAGTTCGACGAGCACGGCAAGGCCCTGTCCCTGGAGGAGAAGCCCGCCCGGCCCAAATCGAGGTACGCCGTGCCCGGCCTGTACTTCTACGACAACGACGTGGTCGCCATCGCCAAGGACCTCAAGCCCTCGGCGCGCGGCGAGTACGAGATCACCGACGTCAACCGCGAGTACCTGAGCCAGGGCCGGCTCCAGGTCGAGGTGCTGCCCCGCGGCACCGCCTGGCTCGACACGGGAACCTTCGACTCGCTGCTCGAGGCGTCCGACTACGTCCGCACCATCGAGCAGCGCCAGGGCCTGAAGATCGGCGCGCCGGAGGAGGTCGCCTGGCGGCGCGGCTTCCTGTCCGACGACGACCTGCGCGCCCGCGCGGAGAAGCTCACGAAGTCCGGCTACGGCACCTACCTGCTGGGCCTCCTGGACGAGTAACCCCGAGGGTCGGCCGGCGGCAAGGCGCCCTAGAGTGCCTTCAGCACCGCCGGCGCCGCCGCCTTCCAGCGCTCGGCCCAGTCGCCGATCGGCTCGACACCGGCCTCGCGCAGCCGGTCGTGGCCCAGCACGGAGTACGCCGGGCGCGGGGCCGGAAGCTGGTAGGCGGCGCTCGTCGTCGGGTCCACCGGCGTCGTGCGCCCGGCGGCCGCCACCACCTCACGGGCGAACCCGTGCCACGTCACCTGCCCCGATGCCGTCCCGTGGTAGATCCCGCCCGGCGCCCGCGCACCGACGAGCCGCACGATGAGGTCCGCCAGGTCGGCGGTCCAGGTGGGCTGCCCGGTCTGGTCGTCCACGACGCTCAGCCGGTCCCGCTCCCCCGCGACGCGCGCGATGGTCTGCGGGAAGCAGCGCCCGCCCGCCCCGTACAGCCATGCGGTGCGGACCACCAGGGCGTCCGGCGCGAGCGCCCGGACCGCCCACTCACCGGCGACCTTGGTGCGCCCGTAGGCGGAGCGTGGAGCCACCGGCGCGTCCTCGGCGTAGGGCAGGGTCGCACCGCCGTCGAACACGTAGTCCGTGGACACGTGGACCAGCCGGGCGCCCGACGCCGTAGCGGCGCGCGCCAGGTGCGCGACGGCTGTCGCGTTCACGGCAAAGGCCTCGGCCTCGTGGGTCTCCGCGTCGTCGACGGCGGTCCAGCCGGCACAGTTGACGACGACGTCGTGGCCCGCCACGGCGTCGAGCACCGCCGAAGCGTCGGTGATGTCCAGGTCGGACCGGCGCAGCCTGGTCACCTCGTGCCCCGCGGCCTCGGCGACCACCGCCGCGTCCTGGCCGAGCATGCCTGCCGCGCCGAAGACCACCCACCGCTGCTTCGTGCTCTGTCCGCTGCTCACCCTAGGATCCTAACCAGGGGTCGCAGGGCCACTTACCAACCACGCAAGGAGCCTCATGGAGTACCGCGAGCTGGCCGTGCCCGGCGCGTTCGAGATCACCCCCAAGCAGTTCGGGGACCCCCGCGGTCTCTTCTTCGAGGCCTTCAAGGCCGGCCCGTTCGCCGACGCCGTCGGCCACAGGTTCGACCTGCAGCAGGTCAACACCTCGGTGTCAGCCGCCGGGGTGCTCCGCGGCATCCACTTCGCCGACGTGCCACCCAGCCAGGCCAAGTACGTCATGGCGTCCAGGGCGCAGTTCTCGACGTCGTCGTGGACATCCGCGTCGGCTCGCCCACCTTCGGCACCTGGGACGCCGTCCTCCTGGACGACGTCGACCGCCGCGCCGTCTACCTGTCCGAGGGCCTGGGGCACGCGTTCATGTCGCTCGAGGACGGCTCCACCGTCCTGTACCTCTGCTCCACGGGCTACGCACCGGGCCGCGAGCACGGCATCCACCCCCTGGACCCGGACCTGGCCATCGACTGGCCCACCACCGCCCGCAACGGCACCAAGCTGGAGCCCCTCCTGTCCGAGAAGGACGAGGCCGCCCCCACCCTCGCCGAGGCAGAGGCCCAGGGCCTCCTCCCCACCCAGGTAGACGTCACCGCCTACCTAGCGACCAGGCACTGACGGAGGCCAAGTACGCGGCCTCGGGACAGTGAGCCGAACTGCGAGGTCGGGGCGAGATGGTGTGTGCGCCGCCGTAAAGCCGTAGCGGAGGGCCCCCTGGGGCCCGTGAGCGAGGCGGCGCACACACCATCTCGCCCCGACCGGACCCAGCCGAAAAGAATCACTGTCCCGAGGCCGCGTACTTGGCCTCAGTCAGAGCCTTCGCCCCTCTCCACCAGGACTCATGCGACCGGTACCAGTCGACCGTCGCGGCAAGCCCCTCCCGGAAGTCCGTGTACCGCGGCGACCAGCCCAGCTCGGTGCGCAGCCGCGAGGCGTCGATCGCATAGCGCAGGTCGTGCCCGGGCCGATCGGTCACGTGGTCGAAGTCGTCGGCGTCGCGCCCGAAGATCTCCAGCAGGGTCCGCACGACGTCGAGGTTGCTGGCCTCGCCGTCGGCCCCGATCAGGTAGGTCTCGCCGACCTGGCCCTTCTCGATGATGCTCCAGACGGCCGCGTTGTGGTCCTCGACGTGGATCCAGTCGCGCACGTTGAGACCCGCGCCGTACAGGCGGGGGCGGACGCCGTCGATCAGGTTGGTGATCTGGCGCGGGATGAACTTCTCGATGTGCTGGTACGGCCCGTAGTTGTTGGAGCAGTTCGAGATCGTCGCCCGCACGTCGAAGGACCGCACCCAGGCCCGGACCAGCAGGTCGGAGCCCGCCTTCGTGGACGAGTACGGCGACGACGGGTTGTACGGCGTCTCCGGCGTGAACCGCTCCGGGGAGTCCAGCGGGAGGTCCCCGTACACCTCGTCCGTCGAGATGTGGTGGAACCGCACCCCGTGCTTGCGCACCGCCTCCAGCAGCGTGAACGTGCCCACCAGGTTGGTCTGCACGAACGGCGACGGGTCGTTCAGCGAGTTGTCGTTGTGCGACTCCGCGGCGAAGTGCACCACCAGGTCGGACTCCCCGACGAGCCGGTCCACGAGCGGCGCGTCCGTGATCGAGCCCTCGACCAGCTCCACCGTGTCGGCGACGGCGTCGAGCGAGCTGCGGTCGCCCGCGTAGGTCAGCGCATCGAGGACGGTGACCCGCACCTCGGGGCGCTCCCGCACCGTCTGGTGGACGAAGTTCGCGCCGATGAAGCCGGCACCGCCGGTCACGAGAACCTTCATGATCTCTCCCTGTGCAGCGTCAGTCACGACCGTAGATGTCGCGCGTGTAGACCTTGTCGGCGACGTCGTCGAGCGCCTCGGTGCGGCGGTTCGCGATGATGACGTCGGCACGGGACTTGAGCTCGTCGAGGTCCCGGACCACCTCGGAGTGGAAGAACTCGTCCCCCTCCAGGGTGGGCTCGTACACGATGACCTCGACGCCCTTCGCCTTGATGCGCTTCATGATGCCCTGGATGCTGGAGGCCCGGAAGTTGTCCGACCCGGCCTTCATCACCAGCCGGTAGACGCCGACGGTCTTCGGGTTGCGGCGCAGGATGTCGGCGGCCACGAAGTCCTTGCGGGTGGTGTTCGCGTCGACCACCGCGTTGATCAGGTTCTGCGGCACGTCCGCGTAGTTCGCCAGCAGCTGGCGGGTGTCCTTGGGCAGGCAGTACCCGCCGTATCCGAACGACGGGTTGTTGTAGTGCGATCCGATCCGCGGGTCCAGGCCCACACCCTCGATGATCTGCGCCGTGTCCAGCCCGCGGGTCACCGCGTACGTGTCGAGCTCGTTGAAGTACGCGACCCGCAGCGCGAGGTAGGTGTTGGCGAACAGCTTGATCGCCTCGGCCTCGGTGGGGTCGGTCAGCAGCACGGGGACGTCCTTGGTGAGGGCGCCCTCCAGCAGGAGGTCCGCGAACTGCTTGCCGCGCTCCGACCGGTCGCCCACCACGATCCGGGACGGGTGCAGGTTGTCGTACAGCGCCCGGCCCTCGCGCAGGAACTCCGGGGAGAAGACGATCACCGCGCCCGGGTGCTCCTCGCGCACGCGCTCGGTGAACCCCACGGGGACCGTGGACTTGACCACTATCGTCGCCTCGGGCGCCCGGGCCAGTACGTCGTCGATCACGGACTCCACCGACGAGGTGTCGAAGAAGTTGGTCACCTCGTCGTAGTTCGTCGGGGTGGCGATGACCACGACGCCCACGCCCGCGTACGCCGCGTCCTTGTCGAGGGTCGCGGTCAGGTTCAGCTCCTTGCCGGCGAGGTACTCCTCGAGCTCGGCGTCGGCGATCGGCGAGATCCGGTCGTTCACCTGCGCCACCTTGACGGGGTCCACCTCCAGCGCCCACACCTCATGGTTCTGGGCGAGCAGGACCGCGTTGGACAGACCGACGTATCCAGTGCCGGCGACAGCGATCTTCACGACGGGACTCCTGACAGGAAGAGTGCGATGACGCGCACAATGCTAGGCGCGTGGCGAGGCCCGGACGGCATGTCGTGGGGTGCCCGCACGACACTTCAGCCAGTGACGCACGCCACACCGACGCTCGGGAGCCACGGAGGTTAGGCTTACCTCACCATGTCGCAAACCACGAACGCACCCATCGGAAAGCCCCGCAAGGGGGTCCGCACCACGGCGACCGTGACGGCAGTCCGGCACCTCACCCCGCACATGATCCGGGTGACGATCGGCGGGAAGTCGCTGGCCGACGTCGACCCCACGCCGCTCACGGACCGCTACGTCAAGCTGGTCATGGCTGAGCCCACCGAGCCCGACGGCCGCCCGGTGCTGCGCACGTACACGATCCGCACCGTGGCCGAGTCCGGCTGGGACATCGACATCGTCACCCACGGCGACGAGGGTTACGGCGGCCCCTGGGCACAGCGGGTCCAGCCGGGCGACGAGGTCACCTTCGTGGGTCCCGGCGGCGACTACGCGCCGTCCCCCGACGCCCCGTGGCACCTCATGGCCGGCGACGAGTCCGCCCTCCCGGCCATCGCGGCCGCGTGCGAGGCGCTGCCCGACGGCGCGGTGGCCCACGTCTTCGTGGAGGTCTCCGACGCGTCGGAGGAGCAGGAGATCACGAGCGCCGCGGACCTCCGCGTCACGTGGGTGCACCGGTCCACGGGGGCGAGCCTGGCCGACGTCGTGCAGGCCGCCGAGCTGCCCGACGGAGTGCCGCACACGTTCCTGCACGGCGAGGCCGGTTGCGTGCGTGACCTGCGCCGCTGGGCACGCAGCACGCTGGGTGTGCCGCGCGAGCTGCTCTCGGCGTCGGGCTACTGGCGGCGCGGGCGCGACGACGAGCGCTGGCGGGCTGAGAAGGCCGAGTGGCGAGCAGCGGTGGAGCAGGACGACCTGGTGCTCAGCGCGCGCTGACGGTGCGGCGGCGAGCTCTCACAGCGCGTCGAGCACCGCGAACCAGCGCTTCGCCGTCGGGCCGTCGTAGGGCGGCTCTCCGGCCCGCACCGCGGCGAGCAGGGCGTCGGCGTCCGCACGGACACGGGCGACGACCGACGGCGGGTAGCCGTACCTCACGGTGTGCTCCGCGAACTCGTCCTCGTCGTCGATGAAGTGCTCGCCCTGGGCCCTGGCCCGCTTGCTGCCCGGCTCGTCGGCCAGGACGTCGAGGTCCATGTCGACGGCGGAGACCTCGAACGCGGGCCCCCGACCGGCACCGCCGTCGGGCACCGCGCGCCACTCGGGGACCGTGGTGAGGTCGATGTACAGGAGAGCGCCCCGCGGGTGGTCGCGGTAGATGTCCGTGACCCATCCGACGTCGCCGAGGACGATGAGCCCGGCGGTCTTCGTGTGGTACTCGCGCCCGGGCCTGCTGAACAACGTCCCGGTCCGGTAGCCGAGCCACAGGCCGTGCTCGTCGCGGCCGAGATACACCCCGTCGAACCGCCAGTGCGGAGTGCCGTCCCACTTGCGCATGCGGGCGCCTACGAGGGTGCCTGGCTTGGTCGGCAGCGACGGCGAAAATCCCTGGTCAGCAGGTTGTTGCGCAGACATGTCCGGGAGCCTACCGAGACGTCGTCGGGGCGTAACCCGGGGGCACTACGCTCTGGCCACCGTCGGCATTCTGCGCTCCCTGGGAGTGCTCTCCTGGACGACGGTACCCGCCACACCCGTCGACCCCACGAGGAGCCTTCATGTCCCCTGCAAGCCGCCGTCTCGCCGCATCCGGTGAGACTGCGCACCCGGTCCCGACTGCTGACGAGATGATCGCCGAGGCGCTGCTCACCGCCGCGGCCGATCCCCTACACAACCCGCATCCTGATCGGCCGGGCCCCGTGCCCGACGCCCGACCGCTGCCGGCCCCCGACCAGGAGTCCTGGGCTTCCGCCAAGGAAGCCAACCGTCAGCCGCGGGAGGTGTGGTCCGCTCCGGACCGCGCCGCGGACCGCCCCTTCCAGGAACGACCCGAGCCCCTCTCCGGCGACGCGGTACTCACCGCCGCCCTCCGCCGCGGCCTGCCCGTCGACGAGGCCGTCACCACGTCCATCCGCACCGCCCGCAGCCTGGACACCGCCCAGTGGCGGTCGCTGTGCCACTCGCTCATGGCGCATCCCGAGACGCGCCGCGCGGGAGTCGCCGGAGCTGCGCTGATCGCGCAGCGCGTGGGCCTGCGCGAGCTCGCGTGGGACCTGCTGCGCGAGCTCGGGCCCGACGACGCCGCCCGCCTCGCCCCCGCGGAGTACCTCCGGGCGGGCATCGCCATGGCCAGCCCCGACGTCACCCGGACGGCTGCCACCTGGGTGCGGCACGGCTTCGCGTCCGACGCCGCGGTGCTGCTCGACATCGCGAAGCTCCTGTTCATCGCCGACGAGCCCGCGGCGGCCGCCGAGGCGCTCGACGCGGCCCGCTACGCCGTCGGCCACGCTACCGGCCGTACCACCTGCCCTGCCGCCGGACCGACCAAGCGGGTCCAGGCGTCGATCGACCACCTGGCGCCATGGATCGACAAGGCGCTCCGGCCCGCGACGCCCGCGCGGGTGCCGACGGGACACGTGTCGTTCGCCGTCATCGACTACAAGGCGCCGGACGAGAACGTGGCCTCCAGCAACATCGGCGACACGGTGCAGACCATCGCGAGCCTGGGCCACCTGCTGCGGCACCAGGGCGTACGCCTGCACGGCGACGACGCCGTCACCGAGCCCGTGCGGTTCCTCGCCGGCCGCGTGCGCCCCGAGCACGTAGTGCCCGGGCCCGGTGCCGACGTGGACCTGACGCTCGTGCAGCGCGACATGTCCCGGCTGGACGCGGTGCCGGAGAACACCTGGATGCTCGCGTTCGGCTGGTACATGCACAGCCAGTTCGACCTGCGGTTCGACTTCCCGTTCCACGAGAACCTGCAGCCGCTGTTCGTGTCGTTCCACGTCAACAAGCACGCCATCCTGACGCCGACCGCCGTCGACTACCTCAGGGCCCACGGGCCCATCGGGTGCCGCGACTGGACCACCGTGCACCTGCTGCTCAACGCGGGTGTCCCCGCGTTCTTCAGCGGCTGCCTCACCACCACCATCGACACCGTGTTCCCCACCGGCTTCCAGCCCGCGCCGGCCAGTGCGCCGGCCGTGTACGTGGACACGCCGGTCCCGGAGCACGACACCCGCAGCGAGCTGGTCACCCACCTGCACCCCTCGGTGCGCAGCCACGAGCTCGGCCGGAACGTGCACACCGCCGTCGACCTGCTCGACGCCTACCGGACCCGGTTCTCCCGCGTGGTCACCTCGCGCCTGCACGCTTTCCTCCCGGCGTGGGCCATCGGGGCCGACGTCGACTTCCGGCCCCGGAACGACGCCGACATCCGGTTCGCCGGCCTGCTCGACGCCGACGAGGCGGACCGGCGCGCCATGCAGCGCCGGATCCGGGACGTCGTGGCGCCCGCGATGGCCAAGATCCTCGCCGGTGCCTCGCGTGACGAGGTCTACGCGACCTGGCGCGCCACCGTGGCCGACGAGGTGGAACGGGCGCGGGCGGTGCACACCGCGCCGGTGCCCGCGCCGGCGGGCACCTGCTCGGTTGCGGACATCGTGGCCGGGGTGCGCGCCACGCGGATACTGGTGGAGGCGACCACGCCGCGCCCTGTGCCCGCGAACGGCTCCCGGGACAGCCCCGCGGGCGGCGTGCTCAACGTCGCCGTGGCCCTCGACGGGAACCTGCGCTCCCAGATGGAGGTAGTGGTCGCCGGGGTGGTGCGGCACACCGACCGGCCGGTGCGGGTCGTCGCGCTGACGCGCGACCACACGTCCGCGGACCACGAGCGGCTCGCCGGGCTGTTCCCCGAGGTCGCGTTCGAGTGGTACGCCTGCGACGGGATCGACTACGGGACCGTGCTCGGGATGCTCAAGCACATCACGGTCGCCACGATGGACCGCCTGCTGCTGCCCGAGCTGCTGCCGCATCTCGATCGCGTGCTCTACCACGACCTCGACGCGCTGTCCGTCGTCGACCTGGCCGAGCTGTACGACACCGACCTCGGCGGCGCACCACTGGCTGCCCGCCCGTCGATCTCCTACAACTACCGGCACGGCGTGGGCAACGTCATCCGGTCCACGCGGCTGCTCGGGCACGACCCCGACGCCGCGCAGGACCTGGTGCGCGCCATGATGCAACGGCATCGGCACGGGTACCACGGCTTCAACGCGGGCATCCTGCTGCTCGACCTGGCGGTCATGCGCGCCGACGGGTTCACCGCCGAGTTCGTGCCGTACGCCGAGCGGTACGGGCTCAACGACCAGGACGTGCTCAACGCCTACGCGGGGTCGCGCTACCGCGTCCTGGACCCTCGGTGGAACGCGTGGCCCACGCAGGAGGTCGTCACCGAACCCGGCCTGATCCACTGGGCCGGACCGGTCAAGCCGTGGCACGACGACCGCTACATCCTGCTCAAGGAGCACTGGGCGGCGGCGGAAGCGTGGCTCTCTCCCCGCCGAGCAGGTTAACCCCGTTCGTTGAGTGCTGGCTATTTGTGGGGTGTGCTTGCGTCAGCCCAACAAATAGCCAGCACTCAACGGACGAGGGTCAGTAGGTGTCCGAGGTTGGGGCGGGCGAAGCCGCGCCCGCGTCGAAGCCGGCCAGGACCGAGGCCGTCCCCGACAGGCCCAGGCGAGTCGCACCCGCCTCGATCATCGCGAGCGCCGTGTCGAGGTCCCGGATCCCGCCGGAGGCCTTCACCCCCAGGCTGCCGCCACCCGCGGCGCCCACGGTCCGGGCCATCAGCGATACGGCGTGCACCGAGGCGCCGCCTGCCTGGTGGAAGCCCGTGGACGTCTTCACGAAGTCGGCGCCGGCGGCCTCGGCCGCCTTGCACGCGCCCACTATCTGCTCGTCCGTGAGTGCCGCGGACTCGATGATCACCTTCAGGACGCGGTCGGCCTGCACGGCGGCGCGGACGGCCTCGATATCGGCCTGCACGACGTCGAACCGGCCGGCGCGCGCGGTGCCGACGTCGATCACCATGTCGACCTCGTCGGCGTCGTCGGCCACGGAACGGGCCGCCTCGAAGGCCTTCACGTCACTCATGTGCTTACCCGACGGAAACCCGCACACCGTCGCGACGGCGAGCCGCCCGGCCGCCACCTCGACCGCGAGCGACACGAAGGAGGGCGACACGCACACCGAGAACACCCCGAGCTCGGCGCCCTCCTCGACGAGTGCGGCGACGTCGGCCGCGGTGGCCTCCGGCTTGAGCAGCGTGTGGTCCACGTACGCGGCGAGCGCCGCCCGGTCGCGCGGCGGCTGAGCGGGCTGGGTCGCGTGGGTCTGAGCGGTCATAGGAGGGCACCTTCGACTTTCTGGAATCCGGGCATGATGACCTGGTCGACGAGGTCGCGCCGCTCGTCGTGGTGCATGAACGCACCCCAGGCGGCGGTGACGGTCACGTCGACGAGGTCGTCGAGCGTCCAGCCTGCCTCGTCGACGAGCAGCTTCATCTCGTGCGTCATCGACGTGCCGGACATCAGGCGGTTGTCCGTGTTGAGCGTGACCGCGAAGTCCAGCTCCTTGAGGCGGGTGATCGGGTGCTTGGCTATCGACTCGGCGACGCCTGTCTGCAGGTTCGACACCGGGCACAGCTCGAGCGGGATCTGGTGGTCGCGCACCCAGTGCGCGAGGCGGCCCAGGTCCGCCGCACCGCCGCGACGGTCGGCCGACAGGTCGCCGTCGGCGAGGTCGTCCTGGTCGACGAAGGCGATGTCGTCGATGATCCGGGCGCCGTGGCCCAGGCGGTCCGCCTGCCCCAGGTGCACGGCCTGCCCGATGGAGTCGAGGCCCGCGGCCTCGCCCGCGTGGATCGTGACGGGGAAGTCGTGCTCGGCGAGGTAGCGCCAGATGGCGAGGTGGCGCGACGGCAGGAACCCGTCCTCGGGGCCCGCGATGTCGAACCCGACGACGCCGCGGTCCCGGTAGGCGACGGCGAGCTCCGCCATCTCCTGCCAGCGATCCGCCTGCCGCATCGCGGTGACGAGCTGGCCGACCCGGATGATGTGGCCGTCCGCGGCCGCTGCGGCGATACCGTCGTCGATCCCGGCCTGCACCGCCTCGACGGTCTCGGCGAGCGACAGCCCGCCGGTAAGGTGCTGCTCCGGTGCCCAGCGCTGCTCGGCGTACGCGACGCCGTCGGCCGCGAGGTCCAGCACGGCCTCGCGTGCGACGCGGGCCAGGTTGTCGGCCGTCTGCATGACGGCGATGGTGTGATGGAAGGTCTCGAGGTACCGGACGAGCGTGCCGGAGTCGGCGGCGTCCCGGAACCAGGCGGCGAGGGACCCGGCGTCGCCCGCCGGCAGCTCGTGTCCGGCGGCGTCCGCGAGCTCGAGGACGGTCTGTGGCCGCAGGCCCCCGTCGAGGTGGTCGTGCAGCACGACCTTGGGCAGGGCGCGTATCAGCGCCTCGCCGGGGCGCGCCCCGGGGTCTTGCGTGGTCATGCTGACAACCTACCGCTCGGCACTGACAGGGCTCCCGTCGTCGTCGTCGTCCGCCGGAGCGTCCAGGGCCTGTTCGACGACGTCCGCCTCGTCGGCGTCGCCGTCGGTGTCGGGGCGCGGTGCGTCCGGGACGTACTCGTCGGGCTCGTGCGTGGTGTCGACCGCGGCGTCCTCGGGCGGATCCAGGCCGGCATCGCGCCAGGAGTCGGGACCAGGGAGCGTGCTCATCGGGGCCTCCTCGTCAGCGGGCTTCCATCGTCGCCCCGGTGCCGTCGGTGTGCCACCGCCCCACGCGCTCCGGCAGCAGCACCCACGCCACGTGCGGCCAGCCGCCGAGCGCCGCGGTCAGCGCCTTGCGCACGCGCGCGGCCGTGCGGTCGCCCGTCGGCTGCTGCGCGTCGGCCTCGGACGACGGCGGCGGCGGGTCGAGCAGGGCCGCTACCGGGACGGTGTGCAGCCCCGCGCCCGACGGCTCGTACAGGACGGCGTTGCCCTCGTCCCCCTCGCCGTCGGCCAGGGTGAGCAGCACCACGTGGCGCGGGACGGCGGAGTCCCAGCCGCTCGTGACGTCACCGCCCGTGTACAGGGGCACCGGGATCCCCGCGCGGGCGGCGGCGACCGCCGCCTCCAGCAGGGCGCGCGAGCCCGCGACCCGGTGGGTGTAACGGACGCCGCCGTAGCTCGCGAACCGCGCGGCGCCCCACGGTGGTGTGCCGTACGTGCGCGGCCAGCCCGCCACGACGAGCCCGTGCCGGTTGGTCGCCGCCTGGATCGCGTGCTGCAGCCGCACGAACCGCGCAGCGGGGTCGTCGGTGGCGATCCGCAGGGCCGCCCGGGGATCACCGGCCAGCCCGAGCATCGCCAGCACCGCCGAACCGCACGTGGTCTCGTCGACCTGCACGGCGGCCGCGGTGGCGCCGTCGAGCGACGGCAGGTTCAGCCGCCGCGGGAACCCGACCGTCCCGGTGCCGCGCTCGCGCGCCAGCGGGTCCAGGACGGATCGCCGGGCGCGGGACGTCACCAGGTCGAGGTGGCGTTCGACGTCGTCGGGGACCGCCGGGCGCTCGAAGCGACCTGGCGGTGGCGGGGTCGGTACTGGCCCGGCGAATGCACGCATGGCGCCGAGCAGGGACGAAAGGCGCAATGTCGACTGCACGCCGTCAGGCTAAGCCGCCCCCGAGCGACTCGCTGGTCCGCCACGCGCGGGCGACCGCGGCGGTGCGGGTGAAACCCGGCCTACCACCAAGAACGCGCCTCGGACGACACGCTGTCAGACGATGCGGTCCAGCACCACCGACTCGTCCGCTACGAGCCCGGCACCTGCCATGGCGCCCGAGCCCCCGTCGATGCTCGCCAGGGCACCGGCGGCACCGGTCAGGATGTCGCGCAGAACGGCACCGGCGCCCTCCGGCTCCACCGCCCATGCGCCGTCGAGCGCCTCGCGTGCCCGGGCGAACCGCTCCGGGGTGTCGGTGTGCAGGGTGAGCACGGGCTGCCCGGCGGCAACATCGTCGCCCGGTTTCACGTGGATCTCGATGCCGGCCGCGGCCTGGACCGCGTCCTCCTTGCGCGCCCGGCCCGCACCCAGCCGCCGGACCGCCACGCCGACCGCGTACGCGTCGAGCGAGGTCAGCACCCCGGACCGCGGCGCAACGAGCGTCTCGGACTCCTTCGCGACCGGCAGCGGCGCGTCGACGTCGCCGCCCTGCGCCGCGATCATGGCCCGCCACTTGTCCATGGCCCGGCCGTCGGCCAGGGCCTCCCGCACGTCCGCCTCCGAGGCGGGGCGGTCGGCCGCGGCGAGCATCTCCACGGCGAGCGCCACGGTGAGGTCGACGACGTCGGACGGCCCGCCACCCGCCAGCACCTCCAGGGACTCGCGCACCTCCAGGGCGTTGCCCGCGGTCAGACCGAGCGGCACCGACATGTCGGTGACCAGGGCGACGGTGCGCACCCCGGCGTCCGTCCCGAGGTCGACCATGGTGCGGGCGAGCTCGCGCGCGCTGTCCAGGGTCTTCATGAACGCGCCGGAGCCGACCTTCACGTCGAGCACCAGGGCACCGGTGCCCTCGGCGATCTTCTTGGACATGATCGAGCTCGCGATGAGCGGGATCGCCTCGACGGTGGCGGTGACGTCCCTCAGCGCGTACAGCTTGCGGTCGGCGGGCGCGAGCCCTGTGCCCGCTGCGCAGATCACCGCGCCCACGGACTCCAGCTGGGACATCATCTCGTCGTTGGTCAGCGACGCCCGCCAGCCCGGGATGGCCTCCAGCTTGTCGAGCGTGCCGCCCGTGTGCCCCAGGCCGCGGCCCGAGAGCTGCGGCACGGCGACGTCGAACGCCGCCACGAGGGGCGCCAGCGGCAGGGTGATCTTGTCGCCGACGCCGCCGGTGGAGTGCTTGTCCGCCGTCGGCCGGGAGAGGCCGGCGAACGACATGCGCTCGCCGGACGCGATCATCGCGTGGGTCCACCGGGAGACCTCCGCGCGCGACATGCCGTTGAGCAGGATCGCCATGGTCATCGCGGACATCTGCTCGTCGGCCACCACACCACGGGTGTAGGCGTCGACGAGCCAGTCGATCTGCTCGTCGGACAGGGCCTCCTTGTCGCGCTTGGCCCGGATGACGTCGACGGCGTCGAACGGCTCGGTGCTGGTGGACTGCTCGGTCATCGGGTTGCCTCCCGCACGTGGTCCAGGTCGCCCGGCCCGAAGGCCTGGGGCAGCACCTCTGTCATCGCCACCACGCCCTGCGGCGTGTCCACCAGCAGCTCCGGCCCGCCGTGCTCCCACAGGATCTGGCGGCACCGGCCGCACGGCATGATCGTCTCGCCGAGCGCGTTCACGCAGGTGAACGCGGCGAACCGCCCGCCGCCCGACATCACCAGGGCGCTGACCAGGGAGCACTCTGCGCACAGGGTGACCCCGAACGCGGCGTTCTCGATGTTCGCGCCAGTGAGCAGGCGGCCGTCGTCGGCGAAGGCCGCGGCGCCCACCGGGTAGTGCGAGTAGGGCACGTACGCCTTGTCGAGCGCACCCCGAGCCGCCGCCCGCAGGCCCTTCCAGTCCACGGACTCCACCGAGTCCACCGAGCTCGCCGAATCCACAGAGTCCACGTCGGAGTCCACGTTCACCATCCTCAACCCTTGATGTACGGCTCGCCCGACGCGGCCGGGGGACGCGACCGCCCCACCAGGCCCGCCACTGCGAGCAGGGTGACAACGTACGGCACCATGAGCATGAACTGGCTGGGCACGGGCGAGCCCACCACGGACAGCACGTTCTGCAGGTTGGAGGCGAACCCGAACAGCAGGCCCGCGAACGCGGCCCGTATGGGGTCCCACTTGCCGAAGATCACTGCGGCGAGCGCGATGTAGCCCGCGCCACCGGTCATGTTCTCGCCGAACTGGCTCAGGTTGACGGTGGTGTAGAACGCGCCGCCCAGACCGGCCACGGCGCCCGCGACGAGGATCGCGTTGTACCGGGTGCGCACCACGTCGATGCCGACGGTGTCCGCGGCCTTCGGGTGCTCGCCGACGGCCCGCAGCCGCAGGCCCCAGCGGGTCCGGTTCAGCGCGTACCAGACGGCGGGCACCGCGATGAACATCAGGTAGATGAGCAGCGGCTGGTCGAACAGCACGGGCCCGATAACCGGGATGTCGGACAGCACCGGGATCGGGATGGACGTGAACCGCGTGGTCGAGTTGAGGGTCTCGGCGCTGGGCACGAGCACCTGCGAGTACAGGAAGCTCGTCAGGCCGATGACCAGTACGTTCAGCACCACACCCACGATCACCTGGTTCACGTGGTACGTGATGGCGAACAGGCCGAGCACCAGCGCCACGAGCGCGCCCGCCAGGACCGCGGCGAACAGGCCGGCCATGGCGCTGTCGGTGATCGAGGAGACGATCGCGGCCGTGAAGGCGGCGCCGAGGAGCTGCGCCTCGATCGCGATGTTGACGACGCCGGCGCGCTCGCCGATCACGCCGCCCAGCGCGCCGTACACGAACGGCACGGACCACAGCACCGCGCCTCCGAGCAAGCCGACTATCGACAGGTCACGCGGGCTGCCGGCTCCGGCCCAGGCCAGGAAGCCGGTCAGGCCGGCCAGGGAGAACAGCACCACCGCCCACAGCGGCGTCCTGGTCCCGCGCGCCGTGAGCACGAAGACGAGCGCCGTCACCGCGAGCATGACCGCCCCGCACGCCCAGGCCAGCGGCGCCGCGGGCACCACGATCACCGGGATCTGGAAGAAGTCGCCGCGCTGCGACAGCAGGAAACGCACGTCGCCCGAGTGCGGGACCGCGAGGAGCAGCAGCGCGTACAGCACGGTCACGGTGAGCAGCACGCCCGCCGTCTTCCACGACACGACCGTGACGGTCCGCGTCGTCTCCGACAGCGGCGCGTCGAGCTGGGTGGTCTTGTGGTCGGCGCTCACGCGGCCGCCTCCTTCCGGTTCCGGGTCGCCTTCGGCTTCTTCTTCGCTACCCGACGCCGGTTCGGGTCCGGCAGCCGGAAGATCGCCCGGACCAGCGGCGGCGCCGCGATGAACAGCACGATGAGCGACTGGACCACGAGCACGATGTCGCTGGGGATGCCCTCAGCGGCCTGCATGGTGGACCCGCCTGCCTTGAACGCGCCGAACAGGATGCCCGCCGCGAGCACCCCCCACGGGTTGGATCCGCCGAGCAGGGCGACGGTGATGGCGTCGAACCCGATGCCGGCGTCGATATCGGAGCTGAAGCCCGTGGTGACACCGCCCAGCACCTGGGACGCACCGGCCAGGCCGACGAGCCCGCCGGCCACGAGCATCGAGCTCACGGTGGCGCGGCCCGTGTCGATGCCGGCCACCCGCGCGGCGCGTGGGTTCTCCCCCACCGCCCGGAACGAGAAGCCGACGGACGACCTGTTGAGCAGCCACCACACACCGACCACGGCGAGCAGGGCCAGCACAAAGCCCCAGGTCAGGTTGAACTGCACACCCAGGAGCGGCGGCAGCTGCGCGGACTCCGCCGTCGGCGGCGTCTTCGGGTTGGAGGACCCGGGCGCCTGCAGCAGCCCCGGCGTCGCCAGCAGGTAGGAGATCAGGTAGAAGGCGACGTAGTTGAGCATGATCGTGACGATCACCTCGTGCGCCCCCGTGCGGGCCTTGAGCAGGCCCGCGATCCCCGCCCACACCGCCCCCGCCGCGATGCCGGCCACGACGGCCAGCAGCAGGTGCAGCGGGAACGGCACCCCGCTGACACCGAAGCCCACCCAGCCGGCCGCCGCGGCCGCCATGAGCATCTGCCCCTGGCCACCGATGTTGAACAGGCCGGCCCGGAACGCGAGCGCCACGCCGAGGCCCGCTGCGATGAGCGGGGTCGCATAGGTGAGCGTCTCGGTGAGGGGCCGGATGGCGGTGACGAAGTCCGGCGCCTGCAGGTTCACGACCGAGCCGCGGAACAGCGCGGCGTACGCGCCGCCGATCGCCTGGCCCAGCGCGACGAACGTGTCGCCGGGTCGCGCGAACAAGTAGCTCGAGGCCGCCTTCACCTCCTCGTCGGTGAAGGCGATCATGATCGAGCCCGCCACGACGGCGAGCAGGACGGCGCCAACGGACACGGTCCACGGGCTGCTCATCGTCTGCTGCAGGGCCTTGGCCAGGCGGCTCTCGGTGTCGACTGCCGGGCCGCCGACCGGCTCGCCGGCCTCGCGTGCCCGCTCCTGCTCCAGCTCCTCGGCGGTGCCGGGGTCGAGGCCGGCCTCCTGCTCGGGGTTCGACCCCGAGCTTGAATCGGGCGCACTCACGCGACCTCTCCCTTCGCGTCCTCCGGGGAGATCCCCGCCATCATCAGGCCCAGCACGTCGCGCGGGGTGTCCGCGGGCACGATGCCCACCACCATGCCGCGATACATCACCATGATGCGGTCGGCCAGGGCCACTGCTTCGTCCAGCTCGGTGGAGACCACCAGGACCGGCACGCCGGCGTCGCGCGTGGCGACGATCCGCTTGTGGATGAACTCGATGGAACCCACGTCCACGCCGCGCGTCGGCTGCGCCGCGACGAACAGGCGCAGGTCGCGCGACAGCTCGCGCGCGAGCACCACCTTCTGCTGGTTGCCTCCCGACAGGCGCCCCACCGGCGTGGTGATGCCCTGCGTGCGGACGTCGAACTCGGCGACCTTCTCGTCCGCGAACCGGTCGCGGAAGCCCAGCTGCAACGCCCCGCTCTTCACGAACGGCGGCCCGTCGGAGCGGTCGAGCATGAGGTTCTCGGCGATCGTGAACTCGCCGATCAGGCCGTCGAGCGTCCGGTCCTCGGGCACGAAGCCGACACCGCCGCCGAGGATCCGGCGCACCGAGCGGCCGACCAGCTCCTTGCCGTCGAGCGTGATGCTCCCGGACACGTCGCCCTCCAGGCCGATGAGCGCCTCGGTGAGCTCGGTCTGCCCGTTGCCCTGCACGCCCGCGATCACGAGCACCTCGCCGCCACGCACCTCGAAGCTGACGTCGTCCACCACGACGGTGCCGGACTCGCTGGTGACCACGAGGTCGGTGACCTTCAGGCCGTTGTCGCGCAGGGTCGGCGCGTCCTTGTGCACGCGCAGCTCCACGGAGCGGCCCACCATGAGGGAGGCGAGCTCGCCGTCCGACGCCGTGGGGCTCGCCTCGCCCACCACCTTGCCGTGGCGGATGACCGTGATGCGGTCCGCCACCTCGCGCACCTCACGCAGCTTGTGCGTGATGAAGACGATCGCGGAGCCGTCGTCGCGCAGCTGGCGCATGATCGCCATCAGCTCGTCGGTCTCCTGCGGCGTGAGCACCGCCGTCGGCTCGTCGAAGACCAGCACGTCGGCGTTCCGGGAGAGCGCCTTGATGATCTCGACGCGCTGCTGCACGCCCACCGGCAGGTCCTCGACGAGGGCGTCCGGGTCCACGTGGAACCCGAACCGCGCGGAGATCTCCCGCACCTGCGCGCGGGCCGCCTCCAGGTCGAGCCGGCCGCCGCCGCGGGTCTGCTCGTGGCCGAGCATGACGTTCTCCGCCACGGTGAAGACGGGCACGAGCATGAAGTGCTGGTGCACCATGCCGATGCCCGCGCCCATCGCGTCGCCGGGGCCGGAGAAGCTCTGGACGACGCCGTCCAGCAGGATCTCGCCCTCGTCCGCCTCGTACAGGCCGTAGAGCACGTTCATCAGGGTGGACTTGCCCGCCCCGTTCTCGCCCAGGAGCGAGTGGATCTCACCTGGCTGCACCACCAGGTCGATGTGGTCGTTCGCGACGAGCGCGCCGAAGCGCTTGGTGATGCCGCGCAGCTCGAGCCGCATGGATGTCCTTCCCCGACGTGATTCCTGCTCATAACAGGTCCCGGGGCACACGGCGCGAGCCGTGCCCCCCGGGACCATCCTGCGTCAAGTATCGGTCGTCGACCGATCAGCCCTCGCGGGCCGTCACTCGGCGGCTCACTCGGCGAGGTAGGACTTCACCTCGACGTCGCCCGCGATGATCGACTCCTTGAGAGCCTGGACCTCTTCCCAGAGGGCCGGGTCGACCTTGTCCTCGAAGTTGTGCAGCGGGGCGATGTCCACGCCGCCGTTCTCGAGGGTGCCGACGTACGGCGTCGGGTCGAACTCGTCGTTGCCCGAGGAGATCACTGCCTCCTGGGTGGAGACGTCCATGCCCTTCAGGATCGAGGTCAGCACGATGTCCTGCGTGGTCGGGTCCGTCTCGTAGAAGTCGGCGTCGACGCCGATCAGGGCGACGTCCTCGCCCGAGTCCGAGATGGCGTCCATCGCCGACTGGTAGATCGGGCCGCCGACCGGCAGGATCACGTCGACGCCCTGGTCGAGGATGTTCTGCGCGGTCTGCTTCGCGTCCGGGTCGGCCGCGAAGCCGCCGGTGAACGAGCCCTTCGTGCCGTCCCAGCCGACCAGCTCGACCTCGGTGCCGTTGGTCTCGTTGTAGTAGTCGACGCCCTGCTTGAAGCCGTCCATGAAGATGGTGACGGTCGGGAAGTCCATGCCGCCGAAGGTGCCGACCTTGCCGGCCTCCGAGTAGCCGGCGGCGAGGTAGCCCGCGAGGAACGCGGCCTGCGCCGTGTCGTACAGCAGCGGCTTGATGTTCTCGGCGTCCGCCTGGTTGTCGAAGTCGGCGTCCGCGGCGTCGTCGATGATGATGTAGTCGATGTCGGGGTTGGCGGTGGCCGACTCGATGGTGGCGGCCGAGAGCGCGAAGCCGACCGTGACGATCGCGTTGCAGTCCTCGGCGACCAGCGACTCGATGTTGCCCTTGTAGTCGGTCTCCGACGCCGACTGGACGTCGACCAGCGTGGTGCCGAGCTCGTCGGCCGCCGCCGTCGCGCCCTCGAAGCTGAGCTGGTTGAAGCTCTTGTCGTCGAACCCGCCGGCGTCCGAGACGATGCAGGGCTTGAAGTCACTGGCGGCGGCGGTCGTCTCGCCACCGGTGGACTCCTCAGGTGCGGCGCCGCACGCCGAAAGCGCGAGCGCCGTTGCTCCCGCAAGGGCGGTGAGCCAGACAGCCTTCTTCACTGGTGCTCCTTCGATGGTCCAGACGGGCCGTGTCCAAACAGATCTGAGGCCCTATATCGCACCGAGAGTAGTCAGCGCACCTGCGATTTCGCGTTTCGAGACGGTAACCGGAGTAAGTCGTTACCGAAGCGTCATCGACAACAACAGTTCTCGCCTCAGCGCGCCGCGAACTGGGCGAGCGTTCGCACGCCGACGCCGATGGCGCGCTCGTCCACGACGAGGTCGCCCTGGTGCAGGTCGTAGGTACGGCCGCCGGGTGTGCGCACGCCGAGGCGCGCCATGGTGCCCGGCACCTTGCGGAGGAACCAGGCGAAGTCCTCGCCGCCCATCGACTGCTCGGTGAGCTGCACGGCGTCGGGGCCGACGGCGTCCCGGATCGCCGCCTCGAGGTCACTGGTGGCCTCGGCCTCGTTCTCGACCGGCGGCACGCCCTGCGTCACCGTCACCGAGACCTCCACCTGGTAGGGAGCCACTACCTGCTCCACCGCCTCGCGCACCAGCTCGCCGGCACGCTCCCAGGCCCGCACGTCGAGGCAGCGCAGCGTGCCCTTGACGACACCGGCCGACGGGATCGCGTTCGGCGTCGAGCCGGCCTGGACCGCTCCCCACGTCAGGTTCACGCCGGAGCGCGGGTCGAGCCGCCGGCCGAGGACGGCGGGTGTCTGCGTGATGACCTGGCCGAGCGCGAACACGACGTCGCCCGTGAGGTGCGGGCGGGAGGTGTGGCCGCCGGGCGACGAGATGGTCACCATCACGGAGTCGCTCGCCGAGGTGATGGGCCCGATGCGGGTGCCGACGTGCCCGACGTCGACCTTCGGGTCGCAGTGCAGCGCCGCCATGCGGTCGACGCCGTCGAGCTCGGAGGTCTTGCTGATGATGTCCTCGGCGCCGCCGGGGAAGACCTCCTCGGCGGGCTGGAAGAACAGCCGGACGCCACGTCGCAGCCGGCCCTCATCCTGCAGGCGGGCGAGCACGAGGCCCGCGCCGAGCACCACAGTGGTGTGCACGTCGTGCCCGCAGGCGTGGGCCACGCCCGGCCGGGTCGAGGCAAACTCCACGCCGCTGGTCTCGTGCAGCGGGAGGGCGTCGAGGTCGGCACGCAGGCCGACCCGGCCCTCGCCGTCCGGCCCGTGGTCGGGGCCGATGTCGCAGACCAGGCCCGAGCCGATCGGCAGCAGCCGCGGCTCCAGCCCCGCGGCCCGCAGGCGCTCCGCCAGGACCTCGGTGGTGCGCTTCTCCTTGCGGGACAGCTCCGGGTGGCTGTGCACGTCGCGGCGGAACTTGATCAGCTCGGCGCTCAGGCCGTCGGCCAGCTCGCCCACGCGGGCGGTCAGGCCCGCGACGACGTCCGTCGCGTTCCCCCCGGGCACGTCCCCGACCGGCATCTGATCGTTCGAAACGATCTGATCAAATTCGTCGAGACTGACAGGCTGCGGGGTCGGCTTCACGTGACCACGGTAGCGCTGTCCGGCCCGCGAGACACGACAGTGGAGGATCCGTCCCACCATACGGACACCACTGAGATGACCCGCCGTCGTCGGTCCGCTCTGACGTGTCAGAGCAGGTCTTCGCGGCCGCGCTCGCGCACGGCCGCCACCACGTCCTTCACCTGCTGCGCGCGGGCACGCGTGGTCACCAGCAGCGCATCGGGCGTGTCGACGACGACGACGTCGTCCAGCCCCAGCACCGTCACCAGCCGGCCCGACGCCGGGACCACCACCGAGCCCGCGCTGTCGATGCGGAGCACGTCGGCGGGATCGCCCAGCACCTTGGCGCCCTGCTCGTCGTCGGACGGCAGGAGGACGGCGAGCGAGTTGTAGTCCCCGACGTCGTCCCACCCGAACGTCCCCGGCACGACGGCGACACCGCCGGCCGCGGCGACGGGCTCGGCCACCGCGTGGTCGATCGCGATCTTCTCCAGGCCCGGCCACACCTCCGCGAGCACCCCCGCGCGGCGCGGGGTGTCCCACGCCTCGGCGACGGCCCGCAGGCCGTCGTGCAGCGCGGGGCGCTGCTCGGCGAGGTGCCCCAGGAGCACAGACGTGCGCGAGACGAACATGCCCGCGTTCCACCGGTACTCGCCCGAGGCGAGGTAGAGCCGCGCGGTGGCGGCGTCGGGCTTCTCCGTGAACCCGCGCACGTGCAGCGCGTGCGGCGCGCCCTCGACCCCGAGCGGCTCCCCCGAGCGCACGTACCCGAAGGCGGTCGACGGCCGCGACGCGGCGATCCCGACGGTCGTCACGTAGCCGGCACGCGCCGCGGCCACGGCCTCGCGGACCGCCAGCTGGAACGCCCTGGTCCCGTGGATCACGTGGTCCGCCGCGAACGAGCCGATCACCACGTCGCCGTGCCGCTTCTCCAGGACGGCAGCCGCCAGGCCGATCGCCGCCATGGACTCGCGGGGTGACGGCTCGGCGAGCACCGCGCCGTCGGACAGGTTCGGGAGCTGCGCGCGGCAGGCCGCCACGTGCTGCTCACCCGTGACCAGCACGACGCCGTCCGGCCCCGTCAGGGGACGCAGCCGGTGCTCGGTGGCCTGGAGCAGCGTCATGCCGGAGCCCACGAGGTCGTGCAGGAACTTGGGCGACCCGCCCCGCGAGAGCGGCCAGAGCCGGGTGCCCGATCCACCGGCGGGTACCACTGCGAAGAAGTCGTCGATCGGGGACGATAGGGCGGCGGCCGAAGTCATGCCCCGCAGGATGTCAGCCGGACGGCGTTCGCGCAGCGATAACTCGCCGAACCCGCCCCGCTTCAGGAGCAGGGTTCGGCGGCAACGCACGAGCAACCTGACGGGTGCCCGAAGCCGCGACATCTCCCCTGTGGGATCAGTCACAAATGCCGTGTCTTGATGCCCGTGAGGGCTGCCGGGCGGCGATCGAGGCGACCAGTTGTCATTACAGTGGGGACCAGCCACCCCCAGCCGGACAGCCATAGGAGGCTCCCGAAGTGCCCACCGCACCAGCAGGCACGTTGTACCGCGGCCGTGAAGGTATGTGGTCGTGGGTCGCGCACCGCGTGACCGGCGTGCTGATCTTCTTCTTCTTGCTCGTGCACGTGCTCGACACAGCGCTGGTGCGCGTGTCTCCCGAGGCGTACAACGCCGCGATCGGCACGTACCAGACCCCGATCATGGGGCTCGGCGAGGCCGGGCTCGTGGCCGCGATCGTCTTCCACGCCTTCAACGGCATCCGCATCCTGCTGGTGGACTTCTGGGCCAAGGGCCCCAAGTACCAGAAGGTCATGCTGTGGGTCGTCGTCGGTCTCTTCGTCGTGACGATGGCCGGCTTCCTGCCGCGTCACCTCATGAACGTGTTCGGAGGTGGCCACTGATGGCACACGGAACCGCAGCGGTGGCGAAGGTCGACTCCCCGCGCTCCCCGTACGTGCGCCGCAAGACGACGCGCGGCAACTATGAGCTGTACTCCTGGGTCTTCATGCGGGCGTCCGGCGTCGTGCTGATCGTCCTCATCTTCGGCCACCTGTTCGTGAACCTGATGGTCGGCGACGGCGTGCACGCCATCGACTTCGGCTTCGTGGGCGGCAAGTGGGCGAACCCGCTGTGGCAGGTCTGGGACCTCCTCATGCTGTGGCTCGCCATGATCCACGGCACCAACGGCGTGCGCACGATCATCAACGACTACGCCACCAGGGACCTGACGCGCGGCATCCTCAAGGGCCTGCTCCTCCTGGCGTTCACCGTGGTGGTCGTGCTCGGCACCCTGGTGATCTTCACGTTCGACCCGTGCCCGCCGGACGCTCCCGCTGAGCTGCTGGCCTCCTTCTGCACGGCCTAGCCGCACGCTCTTCCCCCAGCCCCACACTCCGAAACTCTTCAGCAGGAGGCATCGAGCCCGATGCAGACCCATCAGTACGACGTCGTCATCGTCGGCGCCGGCGGCGCAGGCATGCGCGCCGCCCTCGAGTCGTCGAAGGAGGCCCGCACCGCGGTGATCTCCAAGCTGTACCCCACCCGTTCCCACACCGGCGCCGCCCAGGGCGGCATGGCTGCGGCCCTCGCGAACGTCGAGGACGACAACTGGGAATGGCACACGTTCGACACCGTCAAGGGCGGCGACTACCTCGTCGACCAGGACGCGGCCGAGATCCTCGCCAAGGAGGCCATCGAGTCGGTCCTCGACCTGGAGCGGATGGGCCTCCCGTTCAACCGCACCCCCGAGGGCAAGATCGACCAGCG
Source organism: uncultured Actinomycetota bacterium (assembly GCA_963850545.1). Lineage (GTDB taxonomy): Bacteria > Actinomycetota > Actinomycetes > Actinomycetales > Cellulomonadaceae > Promicromonospora. Next base: position 2,671,824 of record CAWKLP010000001.1, read on the forward strand.
CCGCTTCGGCGGGCACACCCGTGACCACGGCCAGTCCGCCGTGCGCCGCGCGTGCTACGCCGCGGACCGCACCGGCCACATGATCCTCCAGACGCTCTACCAGAACTGCGTCAAGCAGGAGGTCGAGTTCTACAACGAGTTCTACGTGCTGGACCTCATCACGGACCACGACCTCACCACCGAGGAGATCGCGGACGGCGAGGAGGTCAACGCGACGGGCGTCGTCGCCTACGACCTGGCGACCGGCGAGATCCACGTGTTCCAGGCCAAGTCGATCATCTTCGCCACCGGCGGTGCCGGGAAGATCTTCAAGACCACCTCGAACGCGCACACCCTGACCGGTGACGGCATGGCGCTGGCGTACCGCCGCGGCCTGCCGCTGGAGGACATGGAGTTCTTCCAGTTCCACCCGACGGGCCTCGCGGGCCTCGGCATCCTCCTGTCGGAGGCAGCACGCGGCGAGGGCGGCATCCTGCGCAACTCCGAGGGCGAGCGCTTCATGGAGCGCTACGCCCCCACCATCAAGGACCTCGCGCCGCGCGACATCGTGGCCCGGTCGATGGCGAACGAGGTCCGCGAGGGCCGGGGCGCCGGCCCGAACAAGGACTACGTGCTGCTCGACCTGACGCACCTGGAGCCCGCGCACATCGACGCCAAGCTCCCGGACATCACCGAGTTCGCGCGCACCTACCTCGGCATCGAGCCCTACACCGAGCCCGTCCCCGTGTACCCCACCGCGCACTACGCGATGGGCGGCGTGCCGACCAACATCAAGGGCGAGGTGCTCCGCGACGGCGTCAACGTCGTCAAGGGCCTCTACGCCGCCGGTGAGGTCGCCTGCGTGTCCGTGCACGGCTCCAACCGGCTCGGCACCAACTCGCTGCTCGACATCAACGTGTTCGGCAAGCGCTCCGGCCGCGCGGCCGCCGAGTACGCCAAGACGGCGTCGTTCCACGACCTGCCTGAGGACCCGACCGTCCGCGTGGTTGCGCAGCTCGACGAGATGCGCAACCGGCCCGACGGCGAGCGGGTGGCCGACATCCGCAAGGCGCTCCAGGAGACGATGGACCTCAACGCCCAGGTGTTCCGCACGGGCGACTCGCTGAACGAGGCCCTGGCCGACATCCGCGAGCTGCAGAAGCGCTACCGCAACGCGTCCGTGCAGGACAAGGGCAAGCTCTTCAACACCGACCTGCTGGAGGCCATCGAGCTGGGCTTCCTGCTCGACATCGCCGAGGTCACCGTGGTCGCGGCGATCAACCGCAAGGAGTCGCGCGGCGGTCACTACCGCGAGGACTACCCGAACCGCGACGACGCCCACTACATGCTGCACACGATGGCCTACCGCCGCCCCACCGCGGCGTCGGACCAGGCCGAAGGCCACGTCGAGGGCTACTTCGACCACGTCGAGGAGTTCGACGGCTACAAGGTCGTCCTGGGCTCCAAGCCCGTCATTCAGACCCGGTACGAGCCGATGGAGCGTAAGTACTGATGACCGCTACTCTCGAAGCCGCCGCCCCGTCCCCCGCGGGCGAGATCCCCTCGTTCACCGTCACGCTGCGGATCCGACGGTTCAACCCAGAGGTGTCCGAAGAGGCCACCTGGCAGGACTTCACCGTCGAGGCGCACGGCACGGACCGTATCCTCGACGCCCTGCACAAGATCAAGTGGGACGAGGACGGCTCGCTCACGTTCCGCCGGTCCTGTGCGCACGGGGTCTGCGGCTCGGACGCGATGCGGATCAACGGCCGCAACCGCCTGGCCTGCAAGACGCTCCTGAAGGACGTCAACCCGGAGAAGCCGATCACGGTCGAGCCCATCAAGGGCCTCCCGGTCGTGAAGGACCTCGTCGTCGACATGGAGCCGTTCTTCGCCTCCTACCGCGAGATCATGCCGTTCCTCATCACCTCCGGGAACGAGCCCTCGAAGGAGCGCTACCAGTCCCCCGAGGACCGCGCCAAGTTCGACGACACGACCAAGTGCATCCTGTGCGCCGCGTGCACGTCGTCCTGCCCGGTGTTCTGGACGGACGGCCAGTACTTCGGCCCGGCCGCGATCGTGAACGCGCACCGCTTCATCTTCGACAGCCGGGACGAGGGCGGGTCGCAGCGCCTGGAGATCCTCAACGACAAGGAGGGTGTGTGGCGGTGCCGCACCACCTTCAACTGCACTGAGGCGTGCCCGCGTGGGATTGAGGTCACCAAGGCGATCCAGGAGGTCAAGCGCGCAATGATCACTCGCGCGTTCTGAGTTTCTCCGCTTGCTCCTCCGCCGCGGGCGCCTGGGCCATCCAGGCGCTCGCGAGGAGGAGGACTCTGGCCAGGAGGTTGACCAGGACCAGGATGGTGACGACCACCGCGAAGGATGCCAGGAGGGCGTTGCGGGCGGCCGCGCCCGTGATGACCTCGGTGCCGAGGTAGCGGAGGGCGCCGGCGACTGCGCCGACCGCGAGGGATCCGATCACCAGGTCGCGCACAGGCGGGCGCACACCGCCCACGTAGCGCACGACGGCGGCCACGACCGCCGCGTCGAGCGCCAGCGTCACCAGGGCACCGCCGGCCCGCACCGCGAAGGACACCGCCCCGCCGTCCAGGCCCAGGCTCTCCAGGAGCCACGGCACCGCCGCCGACACCACCACGCTCGCGGCCGCGGTGACCAGCACGCCGGCCCCGAGCAGCACGAACCCCAGGAGCTGCCGCAGCCGCTCGGTCACGGGGTTGCCGACGCTCTCCGTCTCCCCGAACATCGCCCGCACCGACGTGCGCAGCGCGCCCATGAACCCCGTTGCGGACCAGAGCAGCACCACGACCGCGATGACGGACGTCCAGCTGAGCCCGGTGGAGAGCACGAGGTCCGACGGCGACAGGACGCCCCCGTCGCCGGTGTCCACGAGGCCGGGGACCCAGGTGTCCACCTGGGTGAGGACCGCGTCCCGCAGCTCGGAGTTGCCGCCGAGGACCCGCACGAACACGGTGTAGCCGATCGTGAGGGCGGCGAACAGGGAGAACAGCGCCGCGTACGCCATGCCGCCGCACAGCACCGCGCCGTTCGCTTCGTCGTACCGCGCCAGCGCGCGGCCGGCGCGCGACGCCTGCCAGCGTGCCCAGGCCGCCTTCCCGAGCTCGATCAGCCGCTTCATCGCATCGAGCCTATGCGGGGACGGTCCAGTCAGCCCAGGCGGAACGCGGCCTGGGGGCGCCAGATGCCGTCGTCGCCGTGCTCGTACTGGTAGAACCGGTCGACGTCGAAGTCGGCCGAGTAGTCCGCCATCGCCTCGAAGGCCTTGTCCAGGTCGGCGTCGGGCACCTCGTGCGCGATGGTGACGTGCGGGTGGTAGTTGAACCGCAGCTCCCCGTCGAGGATCCCCGTGCGCACGCTCGACTCCAGCTGCTCGCACTCCGCGATCCCCTGCGCCAGGGCCACGAACACCACCGGCGAGACGGGCCGGAACGTGGCAGTACCGCGCAGCCGCACCGTGAAGGGCGGCGCCGCGGCGGCCACGGCCGCCAGGTGGGCCCGCGCCTCGGCGAGCCGCCCGGCGTCGAGCAGCGTGGGCCCCAGCAGCGTGATGTGCGGGGGGATGAAGTTCGCGAGCGGGTCGTCGGCAGCCACCCGCGCCGCGCTCAGCTGCGCGGCGAAGGGCTCCGGGATCTCGATGGCGATCCCGATGCGGACCTGACCGGGTCCGCGCTCGGGGAGGTTCACCGCATGCCTCGGACGGGAAGCAGCCCGAACCGTTCGTACATCCGGTCCAGCACCGGGTGGGCGATGGCGCGGGCCCGGTCGGCGCCGTCAGCCAGCACCCGGTCCAGCTCCGCGGGGTCCGCGAGGTAGGTGTTGGCCCGGGCCTGGAACGGCTCGAGGAAGGCGACGACGGCGTCGGCCAGGTCCACCTTGAGGTAGCCGTAGCCGCGGCCGTCGTACTCCTTCGCGATGTCGTCGATGTCGCGGTCCGTCACTGCCGAGAAGATCGTCAGGAGGTTCGAGATGCCCGGCTTCTCGGCCGGGTCGAACCGCACGCCGTACGACTCGTCGGCGTCGGTCACAGCCGACTTGATCGCCTTGACCGCCTTCTTCGGGTCCTCCAGCAGCCAGACGACGCCCTTGCCGCCCGCGCTGGACTTGCTCATCTTGGAGCTGGGGTCCTGCAGGTCCTGGATCTTCGCCACGGCCTTGACGATGTGCGCGTCCGGCACGACGGCGGTGCCCGCACCGAAGCGCGTGTTCAGCCGCTCCGCGAGGTCCCGCGTGAGCTCCAGGTGCTGGCGCTGGTCCTCGCCCACGGGGACCAGGCCCGCGTCGTAGAGCATGATGTCGGCCGCCATCAGGACGGGGTAGGTGAAGAGCCCGACCGTGGTGCCCTCGCTGCCCTGCTTCGCGGACTTGTCCTTGAACTGCGTCATGCGCCCGGCCTCGCCGAACCCGGTCTGGCAGCTCAGCAGCCACGCCAGCTCCGCGTGCGCGGCCACGTGGGACTGCACGAACAGGGTCGACCGCTCGGGGTCGATGCCCCCCGCCAGGTACTGCGCGGCGGTGCTGCGGGTGCGCTCGCGCAGCAGGGCCGGGTCGGGGTTCACCGTGAGCGCGTGCAGGTCGACGACGCAGTAGAGCGCGTCGTAGGAGTCCTGCAGCGCGATCCACTGGGACAGGGCACCGATGTAGTTGCCCAGGTGGAGCGAGCCGTCGGTGGGCTGCATCCCGGAGAAGATGCGCTTCCGGGTGGGGCGCTGGGCAGAAGTTCCGGTGCCCACCGCGGTCGAGGTTTCGGACGACATGGCCAACATTCTGGCAGGTCCATGCGCACTCACCGAATCGTCAGAGGTGGCGCGGGTAGGTGGTGCCTGCTGCACCTCTCAGGTCGCCTCGTCGTCGTACGGCGCCTTCCCCGGTTCCGCGACCGCACCGGCCGGTGCCGCGGGGGCGCCGTTCCGCTCCGCTGCCTGCGCGGCGGCGGACCGCGAGTACGCCGAGGGCGGGCTGTCGTCCAGCAGGGCGTCCCGGACGATCTTGCGCGGGTCGTACTGGCGCGGGTCGAGCTTGGACCAGTCGACGTCGCTGAACTCGGGCCCGAGCTCGTCGTCCACGCGGGCCTTCGCGTTCTGGAGCAGGTCGCGGCCGCGCCGCACGAGGGAGCCGAGCTGCTCCGCGTAGACGGGCAACCGCTCCGGGCCGATGACGAGCATCGCGACCACCAGAATGATCACGAGCTCCCAGCCATTGATGCCGAACACGCTCAGAGCCTACTCGCGTCGCGGGACCCGCCGGATAACCCCAGATGAACCGCGGTCATTGGCCGCTGGACCGCTCTTCGAGCACCACGCGGACCTCGCGCTCCTTGTCCCCGGAGCGCACCTGCAGCGTCACGGGGTCGCCGGGTGCCTTGGCGCGGATCGCGACGATGAGCTCGTCGGCCACCGACACGGGACGTCCGTCGATCGAGAGGATCACGTCACCGGGCTCCACGCCCGCCTGGTCGGCGGGACCGTCCGGCGTGACCGCGGGCGTGCCCTGCTGCGCCTCCTCGGACACCTGCACGCCCTCGCCCTGGTAGGAGGGGTCCAGCAGGACGCCGATGATCGGGAACGTGGCGGTGCCCGTCTCGATGAGCTGTTCGGCGGTGTGCCGCGCCTGGTTGGACGGGATGGCGAAGCCGAGGCCGATGTTGCCGGTGGCCGTCGTGGTGCCCGGTCCCTGCGCGATGGCCGAGTTGATGCCGATCACCTCGCCGGCCGAGTTCACGAGCGGTCCGCCGGAGTTGCCGGGGTTGATGGCGGCGTCCGTCTGGATGGCGTCGATGAACGCCGCCTCGGCGGCCTCTCCCGCCTTCACGGGGCGGTGCAGCGCGCTGACGATCCCCGTGGTGACCGTGGCCTCCAGGCCGAGCGGCGAGCCGACGGCGAGCACCGAGTCGCCCACCACTACGTCGTCGGAGTCGCCCAGCACGAGCGGCTCCAGGCCCGTCTCCTCGACCCTGATGACGGCGAGGTCGTAGTCCGGCGTCGCGCCCACCAGCTCGGCGGGCTGCTCGTGCCCGTCGGAGAAGGTGACGGTCACGTCGGCCCCCGACGCCGCCTCGGCGACCACGTGGTTGTTCGTGAGGATGTAGCCCTCGGCCTTGAGGATCATGCCCGACCCGGTGGCCACACCCTGCTCGGCCCGCACCTCGATCGAGACCACGCTGGGCAGCGCGGCAGCGGCGATCGCCGCGACAGAACCCTCAGGGCGCTGCACCTGGGTGGCACCCGCCGCGGGCTCGGGCAGCGCGGCGTCCGCCGGGCGCGCCGTCTCGCTTGCGTCCAGCAGCGCGTAGGCGCCCACACCACCACCCGCACCCGCGAGCAGCCCCAGCAGGACGACGGCGGACACGGCGCCGGCGCCGAGCTTGCCCCGGCGAGACCGGGGGGCCTGGGCCGTCCCGTGCGGCGCTGTCGCGTGCGGTGCCACTGCGTGCGGGGACTCCGCATGCGGACCGGGCGCTGCCGGCCCGGCCGAAGCCGGTGCGGACACCGTGGTCAGGAACCCCGACGTCGGGAGCTGCGCGGTCGGCTGCTCGGCCGGCCGCGCGGGAAGCTGCTCGGTCGGCTGCTCGGGCGCCGGGCCGGTCGCCGACCCCTGTTCCTGTGCTCCGGCGGGCTCGGGCGTGGGAACCGCGGCCGGGGTCGCCGGCTCGTTCGCGGGGGGCACTGCTGCGCGCGGTGTGGGGGGCGCGAACGGGTTCTCGTCGGTCATGGGCTTTCGATGGCTCCTGTCACGGTGTGCCACCCGCGGGCGATGCGGGGCAGGACCCCGGCATCGTAGCCATGCTCACCGAACGATGCCACGAGCTCGGTCAGCACCTCTTCGGGCGCGTCCGCGACGACGTCGACCACCATGTCGTCCGACTGCCACGCCACGTGGGCGGGCTCGGTGGCGAGCACCTGGACGTCGCCGACGGCGGTGCCGCTCTCGGCGAGCTGCCCCGGGCGTTCGCGGACCACCGCGTGGCCCGAGGGGCCGGCCAGGTCGATCTCCAGCGTCTGGCCCTCGTCGCCCACCAGGCGCATGGCCGAGATCGTGTACCCGTCGGGCAGGCTGGCGGGCGCCGCCCAGCCGTTGTCCGCGGCCCAGTCGAGCGCGGCGGACGTGAACTGGCCGGGGGCGACGTCGAGCGTGGCGAGCACGTCCTGGCCGGCCGCTGCCGTGTCCGAACCCGTGCGGCCGAGCATGGTCATGCTGGTCTGCGCGGAGAGCTGGGGGGACACCACGGGAACGTCGCCGAGCGTGAAGAGGGCCAGCCCCAGCACGCCGGCACCACCGACGCCGAGCGCGGCGATCCGGGCGGCCCTACGACGGCGCGCCGGGCGGTCGAGCCGGCCGTCGAAGTCGTCGAACCCGGACGGCCACACCGGGGCCGCCAGCGGGTCCGGCCCGAGGAACGGGCGGCGCAGCGGGTCCTCGTCGGTGGGCGGGATGCTCGCCTGGAGCGCCATCAGGCGCGCGGTGAGGGCCGGGTCGGGTACCACGTCGGCGGCGGAGGAGAGCGCGCGGCGGGCCGCGCGGGCCGTGTCCAGCTCGCGGGCGCACAGGCGGCACATCGTCACGTGGGAGAGCGCCCGCTCGGTCTCCGCGGGCGAGAGCTGCCCGTCTGCCAGCGCGCTGACCAGGTCCCCGAGGTGGCTCATCGCACGCCCCCACGCGTCGGCGCCAGGTGCTCCAGTGCGTCGCGGAGCTGGGCGCGGGCCCGGTGGATGCGGGAGCGCACCGTGCCGAGTTTGACGCCGAGCGTCACGGCGATCTCCTCGTAGCTCAGGCCCTCGATGTCACACAGCACGACGGCGGCGCGGTACTCGGGGCGCAGCGCGTCGAGTGCCTTCTGCACGTCCTGGTCCAGGTTGGCGTGCTCGTACCCGCGCTCCGGGCGGCCGAAGTCGTCCGTGTCGGCGACGTGACCGTCGTCGTCGCCCATCGCCTCCATGCGGATGCGCTTCTTGCGGCGCGCCTGGTCGAGGAACAGGTTGGTGGTGATGCGGTGCAGCCAGCCCTCGAACGTGCCCGGCGTATAGCTGGACAGCGAGCGGAACACCCGGATGAAGGTCTCCTGCGTCAGGTCCTCGGCGTCCTGCTTGTTGCCGGTCAGACGGTAGGAGAGCCGGTAGACGCGCGCAGAATGCTCGCGCACGATCTCTTCCCAGGTCGGCGGCTGCCAGGGCATGTCGGCGGCGCCGGCCCCGGAGGGGACCGACGCGCTTGCGTCTGCTGCGCGAGTGCTCACAGAAGTCATCGTCCTCTCAACGCACGTGGAAGCCCAGGCGTTCCCACGGGCTGTACCCTGACGCCGCACGTGATGCACACATCTGCACAGGTCCAGCGGAGGAACCCATCAATACAGCGGAGCCGTCCGGCCACGGCAAGGTCGCGGCCTGGGTATACAGCGAGGCATTCGTCCCCGAGGACGAGGTGCTGCTGCGTGCCCGGGAACGCGCCTCGGAGCTCGGCTGCCCGGCCGTGCTGCCCGGTGTCGGCGCGGTGCTCCGGGTACTGGCCGCCGCGACGAACGCGCATGCGGTGGTGGAGGTGGGAACGGGTGCCGGTGTGGCGGCGCTCTGGCTGCTGCGCGGTATGCCGTACGACGGCCAGCTCACCACCATCGACCGGGAGGTGGAGCACCAGCGGGCCGCGCGGACCGCGTTCGCGGAGGACGGCGTCGCCCCGCAGCGCACCCGGATCATTCCCGGGCGGCCCGGTGACGTGCTGCCCCGCCTGGCGGACGGCGCATACGACCTGGTGCTCGTGGCGAGCGACCCGCTCGGGTACCCCGAGTACGTGCACGAGGCCCTGCGGCTGCTGCGCCCGGGCGGCGTGCTCGCCGTCGACGGCGCCCTGCTGCGGGACCGAGTTGCGGACCCTGCCCGCCGGGACGAGCTCACCACGGTCGTGCGTGAGGTGGGCCGGACGCTGCGGAATGACGAGCGGGTGCTGCCTGCCATGCTGCCGAGCGGGGACGGGCTGCTGCTGGCCGTCCGCCGCTGACCCGCCGAGAGGCGGTTTCCCCCGACGGACGGCCGCAGAAAGATCAGCCTCGGTTCAGCCGACGACGGTCTGGAGAGCGTCGCCGAGCTCGCTTGCCTCGGTCGCGTTGAGCTCGACGACGAGCCGACCGCCGCCCTCGAGCGGCACACGCATGACGATGCCGCGCCCCTCCTTGGTGACCTCGAGCGGTCCGTCACCCGTTCGCGGCTTCATCGCAGCCATGTGTGGCTCTCCCATTCCGTTGTCCGGTGTGTAGCAGCATTCATGATCCCGGCGAACGCCGAGGGCACAGACCCATTCTAGTTCAAATGGCGCCCCTTACTTTCCACCCGCTAATTGGTCGCCCTTCGTCGGACCACGCGTCGGATCAAGGCACGACCGGTGACGCATCGCGAACGGACCGCGGACGGATCAGGCGAGACCGCGCAGCGCGGCGGCCGGTGGAGCCTCGTCGCGGAGGGCCGCCACGAGGTCGAGAACCCGACGCGTCGCGATCACGTCGTGGGTACGGAAGACCCGCGCGCCCAGCCACGCGGCCACCGCCGTCGCCGCGAGCGTCCCCTCCAGGCGTTCCTCGGGCGGCAGGTCGAGCGTCTCCCCCACGAAGTCCTTGCGGGACAGCGCCATGAGCAGCGGGAACCCGAGCCCGGCCAGCGCGCCCGTGCTGCGCAGCAGGTGCAGGGAGTGCCACGTGTTCTTGCCGAAGTCGTGGGTCGGGTCCACGAGCACGGACTCGCGCGGCACACCGCACGCCACCGCACGCTCCGCGGCGGCCCGCAGGGTCGCCACGACGTCGGCCACCAGCCCGTCACGCGCGTCGCCCTCCCGTGTCCCCGACCCGTCGGGGTACTCCACGCGGTACGGGTCCGTGCGCGGCACGGCTCCCCCCGTGTGCGAGCAGACGACGCCGACGCCGGCCGCGCCGGCCACCTCCACCAGGGCGGGGTCGTGCCCGGCCCAGGTGTCGTTGATCAGGTCCGCGCCGGCGTCGATCGCCGCGCGGGCCACCCCCGCGCGCCAGGTGTCGACCGAGACCAGGAGGTCCGGCACGGCCTTGCGGACCTGCGCCACGAAGGGGACGACGCGCCGGATCTCCTCGGCCTCGTCCACCGGCGAACCGTTGCCGGCCCGCACGCCGCCGACGTCGAGAATCTCGGCGCCGTCCGCGAACGCGCGCTCCGCGGCGGCCAGCGCAGCGGCGTCGTCGGGCACCCGGGCGGGGGCGTAGAAGGAGTCGGTGGTGCGGTTCAGCACCGCCATCACGACGGGGCGCACCGCGCGCCCGTCGACCCCCACCTCGCGCCCGCGCAGGACCAACGGTGCGGATGCCGGAGGAACGGTCATCTCGGAGGTGTCCGAACCGTCCACCTACGCCCTGCCCAAGGCGCTCCGTGACCCTGCTCCTGCGGTCGCCGCTCCCGCAGCCGCAGCTTCCTCGGTGGCGCGCCCCGCCGCCGCCGACGCCTGCAGCGCGGCTTGCTCCGCAGCGATCTGGCTGGCCCGGTCGACGACGTGCCGCACGGCGTCAACCGGGTCGTCGGTGAGGTGGATGATGTCGAGGTCGACCTCGCTGATGGTGCCGTGCTCCAGCGCCGTCGCCCGGATCCACTCCAGGAGGCCGCCCCAGTACTTCTTGCCGACCAGGACGATCGGGAACTGCGTCACCTTGTGCGTCTGAACAAGGGTGACCGCTTCGAAGAGCTCGTCGAAGGTGCCGAATCCCCCGGGCATCACGATGAATCCCTGTGCGTACTTCAGGAACATAGTCTTTCGGGCGAAGAAGTATCGGAAGTTGATGCCTAGATTCACGTACTCGTTGACGCCCTGTTCGAAGGGCAGCTCGATACCGAGGCCCACCGAGGTGCCGCCCGCCTGCGTGGCGCCCTTGTTCGCGGCCTCCATGACGCCGGGCCCGCCACCCGTGATGACGGCATACCCCGCCTCGACCAGGAGCCTGCCCACGGTCTCCCCCGCGGCGTAGTCCTCGTGGTCGGGCTTGGTCCGTGCCGAGCCGAACACCGAGACCGCCTGGCCGAGCTCGGCCAGTGCGCCGAAACCCTCCACGAACTCGCTCTGGATGCGCATCACGCGCCACGGATCCAGGTGCAGCCAGTCGGTGTCCTGGTCCGACGCCAGGAGTCGCTGGTCCGTGGTGGTCCGCGGGATCTGGTTCCCGCGGAGCAGTACCGGACCGCGGCGGTACCCTCTGCCGGACTGTGGAATGCCGTCGTCGCTCATAGGAGCCAATTATCCGCCCAGCAGCCAGGCCCGCAGCGCGTCCCGGCACTGCGCGAGCTGCGCCACCGGGAGGTGCTCGTCGTCCTTGTGCGCGAGCAGCGGGTCGCCCGGGCCGAAGTTGACCGCCGGCACGCCCAGCTCGGCGAACCGGGCGACGTCGGTCCACCCGTACTTCGGCGCGGGCGCGCCACCGGTCGTGGCCAGCACCGACGCCACGAACTGGGCGGCCAGGGGGTCGTCGAGGCCGGGGCGAGCGCCGCCCGCGGCGTCGGTCACCTCGACGTCGAACCCCTCGAAGACCTCACGCAGGTGCGCCTCGGCCTCCTTGACGGAGCGCGACGGCGCGAACCGATAGTTCACCTCCACCGTGCACGCGTCCGGGATCACGTTGCCTGCGATGCCGCCCTCGATCCGCACGGCGTTGAGGCCCTCGCGGTAGACCAGACCGTCGACCTCGACCTCGCGCGGCTCGTAGGCCGCGAGCCGGGCCAGCGCCGGCGCGACCGCGTGGATCGCGTTCTCGCCCGTCCACGCCCGCGCGGAGTGGGCGGCGACGCCGCGGGTGCGCACCTCGACGCGCATCGTGCCGTTGCAGCCGCCCTCGATCCCGGCGTTCGAGGGCTCACCCAGGATCGCGAAGTCACCCCGCAGGAGCTCCGGGTGGTTGCGCGCGAGCCGGCCCAGGCCGTTCAGCGCGGAGTCGACCTCCTCGTGGTCGTAGAAGATCCACGTCAGGTCATGTGCGGGCGCGCTGCCCGGCCCCCCGAGCTCGACCGCCAGCACGAGGGCGACGGCGACGCCGCCCAGCATGTCGACGGTGCCGCGGCCCCAGAGCTCGCCGTCGGTGCCGGTGCCCTCGCCGACCAGACGGGTGGGCAGGTTGTCCGCGATCGGCACGGTGTCGATGTGCCCGGCCACGACCACGCGCCGGTCCCGGCCCAGGTTCGTGCGGGCGACCAGGGCATCGCCGTCGCGCAGCACGTCCAGGTGGGGGCAGCCGCGCAGGACGGCCTCGATGGCGTCGGCGAGGGCCTTCTCGTCGCCGCTGACGGATGGGATGTCGCAGATGATCCGTGTGAGGGCGACGAGGTCCGCCCCCTCGCCGGACGGGTCGAGCAGGGCGGGGTCGATCGCAGTGTCCACAGGGCCAGCCTATGGGCTCACTGCGGCCCACCACGGCCCGTTAGGCTGGACGCATGACGACCGCATGGGGTTTCGGCCTTGCCACGATCGCCGCCAACGGCACCACCCTCGACACCTGGTACCCGGCGCCCGTCCTCGGCGAGGTTCCCGCCGGCGCCACCCCGCCGGAGGCGCTCACGGCGGCCACTGGCGCGGACGAGGTGCGCGGCGTCCGGCTCGAGGTCGTGACCACGCAGATCGACCTCGCCGACCCGCCCAAGGACGTCTCGGACGCCTACCTGCGGCTCCACCTGCTGTCGGCCCGCCTGGTCCGCCCGCACGGGCTCAACATGGACGGGATCTTCGGCGCGCTGACGAACGTCGTCTGGACCAGCGCCGGCCCCTGCGCCGTCGACGGCTTCGAGGAGACCCGCCTGCGGCTGCGGGCCCGCGGCCACGTCACGGTGTTCGGCATCGACAAGTTCCCGCGCATGGTCGACTACCTGGTCCCGTCGGGTGTCCGCATCGCCGACGCCGACCGGGTCCGCCTCGGCGCGTACCTCGCCCCTGGCACCACCGTGATGCACGAGGGCTTCGTCAACTTCAACGCGGGCACGCTCGGCGTGTCCATGGTCGAGGGCCGCATCTCGGCGGGCGTCACGGTGGGCGACGGGTCCGACGTCGGCGGCGGCGCCTCGATCATGGGCACCCTGTCCGGCGGCGGCAAGGAGGTGGTGTCGCTCGGCGAGCGGTGCCTCCTGGGCGCCAACGCGGGCCTCGGCATCCCCCTCGGCGACGACTGCGTGGTCGAGGCCGGCCTGTACGTCACCGCCGGGACCAAGGTCACCGTGCTGGGCGCTGCGGTCGACCCGACCGGCGACGGCACCGCCACCGTCAAGGCCCGGGACCTCGCCGGGCGCAGCAACCTGCTGTTCCGGCGGAACTCCACCACGGGCACCGTCGAGGTGCTCGACCGGACCGGTGTCGGGATCGAGCTCAACGACGTGCTGCACTCGAACTGATGCGCAGAACCCGCTTGCACTACCCCTGACCAGGCGGATTACAATTTGCGGTCCTCCTGATACCGCCCCGGACGACAGGGAGCACGCATGGCACTCCTGGCTCAGGCGGGCTCGACCGGCCCGCCTCCCGTCGACGGCTCCGCGCCGCGGCGTCCGATGAGGCGCGCCCTCAAGTACGTCGTGGCCATCGGGACCGTGTGCGCGGTCGGGACGGTCGGCGTCGTCGTGGGGCTGAACCGCCTGACGGGTTCCGGGCCCGTCACCGAACGCTGCACCGCCGAGCTCAACGGCTCCGACTGGTACCTGTCACCCGACCAGGCGGACAACGCGGCACTAGTGGTGGGCACCTCCGTCGCGCGCGGCCTGCCGGCGCGGGCGGCGACGATCGGGCTGGCCACGGCCCTGCAGGAGTCGAAGCTCATCAACATCGAGCACGGCGACCGCGACTCGGTCGGGCTGTTCCAGCAGCGCCCGTCGCAGGGCTGGGGCACCGTCGAGGAGATCCTCGACCCGGTGTACTCGACCAATGCCTTCTACGACGTGCTGGTGAAGGTGGAGGGGTACGAGGACATGGCGGTGACCGACGCGGCACAGACCGTGCAGCGCTCCGCCTACCCCGAGGCGTACGCCCAGCACGAGATGCGGTCGCGCGCGTGGGCCTCGGCCCTCACCGGCAACTCTCCCGGCGCCCTGTCCTGCGAGCTCGCTCCGGTGGCCGACGGCGAGCAGCTCGCCCCCGACGCCGCCCGCGACGTGGTGGTGGGCCGCCTGGGCCGCGACCTCGGGCTCGCGCCCGCGACCGGCGCCGCGGACCCGAACCGGCAGGACCCTGCGTCGGCCACGGTGACCGTGGACGCCTCGCCGCTCACGCCGGACGACCCCGCGCGCGGCGCCTGGGCCGTAGGCCAGTGGGCCGTCGCGACGGCCGACGCCACGCAGGCGATCGAGGTGCACCTGGGCGGGCAGGTGTGGCTCCGCGAGGAGGCCGCCTGGACCGACGCCGAGACGCAGCTGAGCCCGGGCGAGGTCCGCATCACGGTAGACGCCGCCGAATAACTCTGTTGTGGGCGTGATCGTTGCGCCCGAACCGGGCACGTCCCCGCAACGATCACGCCCACAACAAAGCGGGGGTCAGTTGTCGCCGCCCATGAGGCCGACGAGGCCCGACGGGTTCCCGCCCTCGTCCTGCTTCGGCACGGGCCGCTCGTAGTCATCCTCGATGTGCAGCTCCGCGACGTCGTCGCCCAGCTTGTTCAGCAGTGCGTGCCGCGCCTCACGGCGGCGGCGCTGCTCCAGCGGCTCCGGCACGGGTGCGGCAGCGATGAGGCGCTGCGTGTACTCCTCGCGGGGGTGGTGCAGCACCTCCTCGCGCGGACCCTGCTCCACGATCTTGCCGTTCTGCAGCACCACCACGCGGTGGGCGAGCAGGTCGATCACCGCGAGGTCGTGGCTCACGAAGAGGCAGGCGAACTTGTAGCGCTCCTGCAGCGCCGTGAACATCTTCAGCACGTTCGCCTGCACGGACACGTCGAGGGCCGACGTCGGCTCGTCCGCGACCAGCAGCTCGGGGTCCAGCGTCAGGGCGCGGGCGATGCTGACGCGCTGGCGCTGGCCACCCGAGAGCTCGTGCGGGTACCGGTTGTAGACGCTGCGGGGCAGCTCGACGGCGTCGAGCAGCTCCAGCACGCGGCGGCGCCGCGACCGCTCGTCGCCCTCCTTGTGCACCACCAGCGGCTCGGCGATCACGTCGCCGATCGGCAGGCGCGGGTTGAGGGACGACGCCGGGTCCTGGAACACGACTCCGATGCGCTTGCGCAGCGCCTTGAGCTCCTTGCCGCGGAGCTTCGTGAAGTCGGTCCCGAGGATCGACACCGAGCCCGACGCAGCCGGGATGAGCCCCAGCGCGCACTTTGCGATCGTGGACTTGCCGGAGCCCGACTCGCCCACGAGGCCCACGATCTCGCCCTGCGCCACGGAGAGCGACACGTCGTCGACGGCCCGGAAGGTGGGCTTGCCCACCCGGTGGTACTCGATGACGAGGTTGCCCAGGTCGAGCGCAGGCAGGTCCTCGGGGGCCGCTTCCACCGGGGCGACGTCGCCGAACTGGCCCGGCCCGGACCCCAGGTGGGGCACGGCGGCCAGCAGGCGCTTCGTGTAGTCGTGGCGGGGGTGGTTGAGCACCTGGTCGGCGGTCCCCGTCTCCACGAGGTCGCCCTTGAGCATGACGGCGACGCGGTCGGCCATGTCCGCCACGACACCCATGTTGTGGGTGATCAGCAGGATGCCGGTGTTCAGCTTGTCCTTGAGCGAGCGCAGCAGGTCGAGGATGTCGGCCTGCACGGTCACGTCGAGGGCGGTCGTGGGCTCGTCGGCGATGATCACCTTGGGGTCGCAGGCGATCGCCATGGCGATGACCACGCGCTGGCGCTGACCGCCGGAGAGCTCGTGCGGGTACTGCTTGAGGCGGCGCTCCGGCTCGGGGATACCGACCATGGCGAGGAGCTCCGCGGCCCGCGCCGTGGCCTGCTTGCCGAACGCGATGCCGTGCAGCTGCAGGCCCTCGGTGAGCTGGTCGCCGATCGTGAGCACCGGGTTCAGGGCCGTCATGGGCTCCTGGAACACCATGGCCACGTCGTTGCCGCGCATCTTGCGCAGCCCCCTGCCGTCGAGGGCGCCCACCTCCTTGTCGCCCACGCGGATGGTGCCACCGACGCGCGCGTTGCGAGGCAGCAGGCCGAGCGCAGTCATCGAGGTGACGGACTTGCCCGAGCCGGACTCGCCCACGAGCGCGACGACCTCCCCCGGGCGCACCTCCAGGTCGATGCCCTTGACGGCGTGCACCTCGCCGAACTCGGTCTGGAACGTGACGCTGAGGCCCTCGAAGGAGAGGACGGCGTCGCCGGCCGCGGTGACGGGACCGGGAGCGCTGATGTCGAGAGTGGTCATTCTCAGTCCTTGCTCCGGTTCTGGCGGGGATCGAATGCGTCACGCAGACCGTCGCCGATGAAGTTCACGCACAGGGCGATGGTCAGGATCATCAGGCCCGGCCACCAGAACAGCCACGGCCGGGTCGCGAACGCGGCCTGGTACTCGTCGATGAGGGTGCCGAGCGACGTGTCGGGCGGCTGCACGCCGAAGCCCAGGAAGCTCAGCGCGGTCTCCAGCAGGATCGCGCCGGAGATCGAGAGCGTCGCGGACACGATGATCACGCCCACCGCGTTGGGCAGCACGTGCCGGCTGATGATGCGCCACGGGCTCGTACCGACGGCCTGGGCGGCGAGCACGAAGTCGCGCTCGCGGAGCGAGAGCACCTCGCCGCGCACCAGGCGGGCCAGTCCGGTCCAGGTGACCAGGCCGAGCACGAGGGCGAGGCCCAGGATGCCCCAACCCGAGGCCGTCTTGCCGAGGACCGCCGCGATGACCAGCAGTGGGATAACGATGAAGACGTCGGTCATCCGCATGAGGATCGACTCCAGCCACCCGCGGTAGAAGCCCGCCAGGGCCCCGATCAGCGTGCCCACGACGGTGGAGATGATGCCGACGGCGAACGCGATGATCAGCGAGAACTGCGTGCCGCGCATGACCAGGGCGAAGTAGTCCTTGCCACCCGTGTCCTGGCCGAACGGGTACGCCCAGGTGGGCGCGCCGTCGCCGATCTTGTCGTACTGGAGCGTGTAGTCCTTGGGCCACCAGCCGGGGATGGAGCCGACGCCGATGGACGTGAACGCCACGACGATGATGATGCCGAGCACGATCATCGAGGTCACCGCGGCGCGGTGCCGGAAGAACCGGCGGGCGACGAGCTGGCCCTGGCTGTAGGACTTGTCCTCTCCCGGCAGGGGGTCGGCCGAGCCACCGGCTGCGAGGCCGACCGCGTCGATTCCGGTGGCCGACGGCTGGGGCTCGTAGTCCTCGCCGCCGGGATTGCTGTTCCTGATGTCACTCATGTCTGTGTCTCCTGCCGTGGCGCGCGCTCAGCGCCGGATCCGGGGGTCGAGGGCCGCGTACGCGATGTCTGCCACTAGGTTCATCACCACGGCGGCGACGCCCGTGACGAGGAAGAACGCCATGACCGGCGCCGGGTCGACGGCGTTCAGGCCGTCCTGGAACAGCGCGCCCATGCCCTTCCAGCCGAACACCTGCTCCGTGATGATCGCGCCGCCGATGATGCCCGCGAAGTCGAAGGCGATGATCGTCGTGATCGGGATCAGCGCGTTGCGGAACGCGTGCTTGACGATGACCTCGCGCTCGGACAGGCCCTTCGACCGGGCGGTGCGCACGTAGTCCTGGTTCAGCGTCTCGAGCATCGAGGACCGCGTGTAGCGGGAGTAGCTCGCCACGGAGACCAGGGCCAGCAGGATGGTCGGCAGGAGGATCTGGGTACCCAGGTCGAGCACCTGCTCCCAGAACCCGCCGGTGAAGTTCGGCGTCTGCGAGCCGATGGTCGAGATGGGGCGGGACTTGACGCTCAGGAAGCTCGCCCAGTGCGCGATCAGGATGTCGGCCACGACCATGATGCTGGTGATGATGCCCGTGACGCCGGTGATGAGCATGGACTGCTTGCGCGCGTAGCCGCCCCAGGCGGCGCCGATCGCCACCGAGACGACGACGGCGACCACGAAGAGCCCGGCGAGCAGCAGCCACGAGGGCTGATCGACCAGCAGCGGGGCGGTGAACCAGTACGCGGCCACACCGACGACGGCGGTGGTGAGCGCAGCGTAGAGCGCGCGCCGGTTACGAAGGCCGGCGATCAGTGCGGTGACGAGCACACCCGCGGCGGCCGAGACCAGGAGCACGCCGGCGATGCCGAACATCGGGTTGCGCCACCAGTCGAGCGCGTTGAACACGAAGAGCACGACAGTGACAAATCCGAACACGACAGCCGCCGTGATCAACCGGCGCTTCCTGGTCCCGCCGAGCACTGCCGGGAGCAGGAATGCCGCCAGCAGCGCGACTATCACTATGGTCCATGGCGCGTACTGGCCCACGGCGATCCAGTTGTTGTACTGGATGGCCGCGTACTCCTTGAGCAGGGTCGCGGCCCAGAACACGGGCAGCGAGAAGAAGAGGAACGCCGCGAACGTGATGGAGTAGTCGAAGCCCGAGTACTGCCGGATCGCGGTGAGGATCCCGAGCGCGATGCCGATGACGATGGCGAGCAGCGTGGCCACGGTGACGAGCCGCAGCGTCGAGGAGGCCGCCTGCTGCGTCAGCGTCACCACGTCGACTCCGTTGACGGTGACGCCGAGGTCGCAGTTCCCGGTGAAACAGCCTCCGACGCCCCTGAGCCAGTCCCAGTACCGCTCGTACCACGGGTCGTCGAGCCGCATCCGTTCGATGCGCTCCGCGATGAGCGTGGCGCGGTTCGGGTCGTTGGACTCGCGCAGATCCTTGAGCGGGTCGCCCGAGTTGATGGTCAGGACGTAGACGAGCAATGAGGCGCCGAGCAGGACGAGCGCCGAGGCGCCGATGCGCCGGAGGATGAACTTGAGCACGGAGTGGCCCTTCGAGGCGGACGCAGCACGGCGTCTGCTGGGAAAGCGATCAGCGTGTCACTATAGGACACCGGATGAAAATTGCCACCATCGGCCCAGGTCAGGCCGGGAATTAATCCTGAGCAGCACGACCGGGCGGCGGCAGACAGCCCTGCGGGGAAGGGAACAGGCGCTCCCTTCCCCGCAGGTCTTGCGTCAGGCTCGCGTCAGGAGGCGCGAGACCACTGCTCGGCGTTCCACACGACGCCGCTCTGGGCGGCGGTGTTGAGCACGTTGCTCAGGCTCGAGCTGTTGGCGATGACGCCCGGGTGGGCGAACAGCGGGATTCCGAAGAGGGTGTCCCACAGCTGCTTCTCGATGATCACCGTCTGCTCGGCGTGCACCGCCTCGTCCGTGGTGGAGGCCAGCGTGTCCCACGCCTCGTCGACGGTCGCGTCGGAGTACTTGCCGTAGTTCTGCGGGAAGTCCGTCGCGTAGATGTTCTGGCCCGAGGCGATCTGGCCCGAACCGGCCCAGGCGAACAGCGCTACCTCGTAGTCACCGTTCGGCAGGTCCTTGTCGAAGAAGTCCTCCGCGGCGTTGTCGACGATGTCGAAGCCCACCTGGTCGCACGAGGACTTGATGGCCTCGACCTCGGCGGCACGACGCGGGTTCGGCGCGGCGTAGCCGATACGAACCTCTGCGCCGTCCTCGAGGCCCGCGGCAGCGAACTTCTCCTTGGCGGCGTCGAGGTCGACCTCGTCGTACCGGCCGTCGTAGGACTCGGACACGACGTCCTCGTAGTTGTCCTGGAACGGGAAGACCTCGCGGGCGTTCATGACGACGGCCTCGGGGTCGATCGGCGCGATCAAGTCGTCCACGATCTTCTGACGCGGCACGCAGAGCGCGAACGCCTCACGGGCCTCCAGGCTGTCAGAGAAGATGCCGGAGCCGAAGTTGAAGTCGAGGTGCTCCCAGGTCAGGTTCTGGTTGGTGTCCACCTTGACCGCGTCGCCGAGCTGCTCGAGCTGCTGCACCGTGTCGACGGTCGGGCCGTTCGGCTGGATGACGTCGAGGTCGCCGTTGGCGAGCGCCTGGATCTGCGCGTCGGCGGCGACGAAGCGGATCGTGAGCTCCTTCGTGGCGGCCGGCGTGCCCCAGTACTCGGAGTTCGCCTCGAGGGTGATGTACTGACCGGCTTCCCAGCCGTCGGCCTTGAAGTTGTACGGGCCGCTGACGGGCGCGATCGCCGGGTCCGGGACCTCGCCCGGCTGCGACAGCCAGCCCTTGTTCCAGAATTCGGCGGCCTTCTTCAGGACGTCCATGTCCAGGTCCTGGATCGCGGTGACGAGCTCCTCGGTGGAGACGCCCGCCTGCTCGGCGACGACGTGCGCCGGGAAGGCGCCACCGATCTGGATCTTCCAGTCGGCGTACACCCGCTCGTAGTCGTAGGTGAACGTCTTCGCGTCCGGCGAGTCCGCCTGCGGCCCCTCAGGGACGTAGTCGCCCAGCGTCAGGCCGGAGATGTGGTTGAAGAGCGGGTTGGTCTCGGTACCGTCCTTGCTGACCTTGCCGTCCTTGGTGATCGCCTGGGCGGCCCAGTCGAGCAGGTAGTCGGCGTATGTGATCGGCGTACCGTCCGACCAGACCGCCTCGTCGTTGAGGGTGTACTCGACCTGCAGCGGGTCCTCGGACACGGCCTTGTAGGTGCCGTACTCCTCGTCCGCGCAGATGGCGCCGTCGGTGCCGAAGTACCAGAAGCCGCCGATGAGGCGCTCGGTCACGGCACTGTTGTAGGTGGAGTAGGTCTCCGGCGTGTTCGAGTTGTAGCCGAGGAACTCGTCCTCGACGGACACCTTGACCTCGCCGTCAGCGGTGGTGACGTCGCCGAGATCGGCCTTGCACGGGCCAGCAGCCGCAGCCGAGGTCGCCGTGGACTCGCCTTCCGCCGGGTCGTCGCTGCCCGCTGGGCTGGTGCACGCCGAGAACAGCAGCGCACCACTGGCAGCCACCGCGACGGCAGCGCTCAGTCGCCTGATCTTCAATGTTCCTCCTCAGGGGAATGCCGGCGTCGAACCACCGCCACCACGCCGCAGCGCGTGGGGTGAGACGTCCGTCACCGTCATGGTTTCCGCTCACGCTACTCACGTGATGGGAGGGTTTGCCCTAGTTCGCCGTTCGGCGGATCTGATCGTTACCGACCTGATATCGCCTGGTAGCGACGCCGTCGCCGCGCGTCAAAGGCGGAAACAGGGCGGTAACACCCGGGTGAAGTCACACCCAACCGTGCGAGCGCGCCACCGCGACAAAAGCGCCTCGGGTCGCCAGGACCTGCTCCGCCGTGAGGGTCGGCACGGCCGCGAGCAGGACCTCGGTCACCTCGACGGCGAGCTCCCGCTCGGAGGGCCCGTCACGATCGGGGTCCGATCCGACGGCGGGCAGGGGCGGGAGGAAGGCGGGAGCGGGCGTGGCGGATCCCGAGCCGACGGCGGCCGACGCCATCGCCGGGGCGAGAGCTGACGCCGGGGCCGGCGCCACCAGGGTGACCGTCGAGGCCTTCAGGCCACGGTCGCCGTCCTCCACCACGAAGTCCACTACCGCGCCGACGGCGAGGTTGCGCTTGTCGAACTCGAGGTCGTTGACGTGGATGAATACGTCGTCGCCACCCGAGTCCGGCGCAACGAACCCGTAGCCGCGAACCTCGTCGAACCTGATGACCTTGCCTTGAACCACGACACACACTCCGCCTCGTAAGAACCCCTGCGCCAACGAGTCTAGGACGCTTGTCCAACTCCGTGCGGCTCGCTCCGCGTTCCGTCACGGCAGCGTTCCACCCCGATCACGTAGTGTGTAGGTCGTTTGCCCGGCACAACCTTCTCGGAGGAGATCTCCCGCTGACTTCCCAGCCGCCGTCCCTGCCGACCCCGCCGACGACGGAGGTCTGGTACGTGAGCTACGGGTCCAACATGGCCCGGGCCCGTCTGACCTGCTATCTCGCGGGCGGGCGCCCGCCGGGGGCACGGCGGCACTACCCGGGCGCGCGGGACCGCACCCTCCCCCGCGAGGACCGGGCGGTCCACCTGCCCGGGCGCCTCTGGTTCGCGGGCGAGTCAACCGTGTGGGGCGGCGGCGTGGCGTTCTACGACCACGACGCCACCGGCCCGACGCCGGCCCGCGCGTACCGCATCACCGCACCCCAGCTCGCCGACCTCGCCGCACAGGAGATGCACCGCTCCCCCGCGCCCGGCGACCCGCTGGAGGCCGCGCTCCTCGCGGGCATCGACGGCCGGCACACGGCGGGGCCGGGCCGGTACGAGACGCTCGTCGCCGTCGGACGGCTGGACGGGCTGCCGATGCTCACCTTCACCGCGCCGCACGGGTACGCGGACGTGCCCCACGCGGCGCCGTCGGCCGCGTACGTGGCGATGATCGGGGCGGGCCTGCGCGAGGCGCACGGCTGGTCCGACGCCGAGATCACGGCCTACCTGGCGACGGTGGCCCCTCGCGACGCCGCCGCCTGACGGCGCTAGCGTGCCGACATGACGATCCGCGCGCTGGAGACCTCCGAGGTGCTGCGGCGCGCGGACGAGATCGCCGGGATCTACCAGCGCGCCTTCGGCTACTCCGACGAGCGCCGCGACCACTTCCGCGACACCCGGCTCGCCTACCTTCCGCTGTACGACGGCGCGCTGACGTTCGGCGCGTTCGACGGCGAGACCCTCGTGGGGTTCGTGTACGGGTTCGACTACCAGATCGACCACTGGTGGCCGCAGCAGGTCGGGCCGGCGCTCGAGAACGCGGGGCACGCCGACTGGACGGTCGACACGTTCGAGCTCAACGAGCTGGAGATCCTGCCGGAGCACCAGGGGCGGGGCCTCGGGACCGCACTGATGCGGGAGCTGCTCGGCCGGACCACGCACCGGCACACCCTGCTGTCCACCACTGCCGACCCCGCCGACCGGGCCAAGGTGCTCTACCGCCGCCTCGGGTTCGTGGACCTGGTGCCCGGGTTCCGGTATGCCGGCGTCACCGAGCCGGCGAACATCATGGGCCGACGGCGGGCGGGCTGAGGCTCGGCCCGGCCGCCGTCGAACCCGGTGCCGGACCCGGCGCCGGATCTGGCGCCGGATCTGGCGCCGGATCCGCGTCAGCGCTCCCAGACGTATGGCGTCGTCGTGGACACCTTGACCAGGCCGTACCGCTCCAGGATGGGGCGGGAGTACTCGGTCGAGTCGCTGTGGATCAGCGTCTTGCCACGCGCCAGCGCCGAGCGTGCGCGGGCCGCCGTAAGGGCGCGATAGATGCCGCGGCCACGCCACTCCGGCCGGGAGCAGCCGCCCCAGATTCCCGCGAAGTCCGTGTCCGCCACCGGTTCCAGCCGGCCGGCGGTGACGATCTGGCCGTCGGCCTCCGCGACCCAGAGCTCCATGCCGTCGTCGAGACCCAGGCGGCGCAGGAGCGCGTTCGCCGTCTTGTCGGAAGCCGGGCTGCCGAACACCTCGTCCGCCATCGCGGACATGGCCCGCACGTCGGGCTCCTCCGTGACGCGGCGCAGGGTGACGCCGTCGGGCAGCGGGACGTCGACCGCGAGGGCTGCCGCGTCGCCGATCATTATCGACTCCGGCTCCTCCGGGTCGAACCCGTGCTTCAGCAGGGCCTCGTGCAGGCCCGGGGCGTGGTCGTGACCACGGGTCTTCCACTCGACCTTCGTGATGCCGCCGTCGGCCCGGAAGTGGGCGACGCCCTCGTCGACGAGCTCCTGCACTCCCGCCTCGTCGGCCCCGTCCAGGTCGCGGTACGAGACGAAGCCACGCCCGCCCAGGAAGGTGACCAGCCGCAGCGGCCCGAGGCGGGTCACGGAGATCGCGCTCGGGGTCTCGGCGTCGGTGCGGAGCTGCTCGTCGTAGGCCTGAAGCAGGCGGGAGGGGTCAGTCATGGGGCACACGTTCCTGGATCGGGGCAGGCGGAGCAACGGAATATGGCGAGGAGCCCTGCGAGGTCGGCAGCTTGCCTCGAGATCGGTCCAGTGCTGAGCCGATCTCGAGGCAGGCTGCCGACCTCGCGGTGATGCGGGGTTGCGGCGCCGTCAGTCCTTGGCGTCCGGTCCCGGCGCGGTTCCCACTGACGCTCCGTTGCCCGATGCCGCCGGCACGCCGTTCTCCGGGTTGGTCGGGTCGGTCGGGTCGGCCAGATCGGCCGGGGAGCCGTCCTCGGGAGAGGGCGACGTGGTGAGCTCGAACGGCTCGCCGTCGTGCTTCTCCACGCCGCTGTCGACGGTCTCGGCCAGCACCTGGACCGCCAGCTCCCGCTTGAGGACCAGCGGGTCGCGCGAGAGGTCCTTCCACAGCGCGACGCACAGCACGAGCATCACGACGACGAACGGTAGCGCCGAGACGATGGTGATGTTCTTGAGGCCGTTCAGGGCGCTGGCGGGATCGTCGCCGCCGGCCAGCAGCATGGCTGCCGCCACGGCACCCGTGCTCACGCCCCAGAAGATCACCGACTTCTTGGTGGGCTCCTCGGCGCCGTACTCGGACAGCCCGCCCATGATGATGGAGGCGGAGTCGGCGCCGGTGACGAAGAAGATCGCCACGAGCACGACGGCCAGCCCCATCAGGACCAGGCCGACCCAGCCGGGAACGCTCAGGGCGCCGAGGGTCTGGAACAGGATGAGGTCGAAGTTGATGTCCGCCCCGCCCTCGCCGATGGCGGCAAGGGCGGCACCGCTGTCCTGCGCCTGCTCGGCGCGCTCCTGCAGGCCGATGGCGCCGCCACCGAAGATCGCGAACCACAGCGTGGACACGATGGAGGGCACCAGCAGCACGCCGACGACGAACTGGCGCACCGTGCGCCCGCGCGAGATGCGGGCGATGAACGGGCCGACGAACGGCGTCCAGGACACCCACCAGGCCCAGTAGAAGATCGTCCAGGTACCCATCCAGTCGGACATGGACTGGTCCCCGGAGGCCGCGGTGCGCGATGCCATCTCGGGCAGGTCGCCGACGAAGGCGCCCAGCGACGCGGGCAGCACGTTCAGGACGAACAGGGTGGGTCCGCCGATGAAGACGATGATCGCGAGCAGCAGGGCGAGCCACATGTTGGCGTTGGACAGCCACTGGATGCCGCGCTCGATGCCGGAGACGGCGGAGATGACGAACAGCGCGGTCAGGATCGCGATGATGACCACGAGCCCGACGGTACCGACGGAGCCCAGGAAGCCGGAGTGCTGCAGGCCGCCGCCGATCTGCAGGGCGCCGAGGCCCAGCGAGCAGGCGGAGCCGAACAGCGTCGCGAGGATCGCCAGGATGTTGATGACCCGGCCGCCGACACCGTTGACTGCCTTGCGGCCGAACAGCGAGGTGAACATCGAGCTGAACAGCTGGGCGCGGCCCAGGCGGTAGGTGCCGTAGGCCATGCCCAGGCCCACGATCGCGTACATGGCCCACGGGTACAGGGTCCAGTGGAACAGCGTGGTGCCCATGGCGGTCGCCGCGGCCTCAGGGGTGGAGCCCTCGACCGTTCCGGGCGGCGGGGCCATGTAGAAGTACAACGGCTCGCCGACGCCGTAGAACATGAGGCCGATGCCCATACCGGTCGCGAACATCATCGCGATCCAGGAGGAGGTCTTGTACTGCGGCTTCTCCCCGTCCTGGCCGAGGGTGATCTTGCCGAACCGGCCCATTGCGACGACGAGCACGAAGACCGTGAATACGGTGGCCGCGATGACGAACAGCCAGCCGAAGTTCTCGAGGACGGCGCTGAGGGCCAGGTCCGATACCGACCCGAGGGTCTCGGGGCTCGCGAAGCCCCACACGATGAACGCGACGGCGATCAGGCCGGCGACGCCGAAGACGATCCGGTCGGTGCCGGTGCGCTGGCCCTTGGTACCCAGCGCGGCTCGCTCGACACGGTGCGCGGCGCGCTGGACCTGGCTCAGCAGGGTCTTTGTAGATTCTGAAGTACTCATCACAACGGCCCCCCTCCTGCCCGGGTCTACCGAGCTGTCACACCGGGGCGCCAGGACTCCTTTACGTATGATGCGGCGCGGACAAAAACGCAGCCACGTTAACACCACATCGATTTTCACCCGGTGTCGGCCCGGCAGCCGGTGCCGAACCTCTCGGGCCCCCACCAGTCTCCGTCCGGAACGACCTCCCGACGACCGGGGCAGCCGCCCCGCGGCCACCCGCTGCTGCCAGCAGCGATGTGCCAAGATCGGCCGGTGCAGATCAGGATGATGGGGCCGTTCGAGGTTCACCTGGACGACGGCGTCGCCGCCGATGTGCCTGGCACGCGGCTGCGCGCGCTGCTGATCGCCCTCGCGCTCAACCCCGGCCGGATGGTCCCGAAGGCGACGCTCGTCGACTGGATCTGGGGCGAACTCCCGCCCTCCGACGCGACGAACGCGTTGCAACGGTTGGTCTCCCGGCTCCGGAAGGCACTGCCGGACGGGTCGATCGAGGGGCATACGGGCGGCTACCGGTTGCTGGTGGAACCCGACGCCGTCGACGCAGTGCGGTTCGAACGTCTCGTGGGCCGGGCTCGCGACGAAGAGGTTTCCGGGCGGGTCCGGCTGCTGCGCGAGGCCCTCGCGCTGTGGCGCGGCGCGGCCATGCAGGACGTCGACCTGGGGGACGGCGGCGCGTTCCAGGCGGCGGTCACGCGGCTCGAGCGGCTGCGCCTGACGGCCATGGAGGATCGGTTCGACGCGGAGATCACCCTCGGCCACGGTGGCGATCTGGTCCCGGAGCTGACCGACCTGGTGGCCGAGCATCCGGTGCGCGAGCGGCTGGTCGCCGCGCTGATGCGTGCACTCGCCGCGACCGGACGCGACGCCGAGGCGCTGCTCGTGTACCAGCGCACGAGGGACGCGCTGGCCGACGCACTCGGCGTCGATCCCTCACCGGAGCTGTCCGCGTTGCATGTCGCCCTGCTGCGGGGCGAGGTAGGACGGCGCGACGAGAACGGGAAGACCAACCTGCGTGCGGAGCTGAGCAGCTACGTCGGCAAGGACACGGATGTGGCCGCCGTCCGCGGCCTCGTCGGGGAGCACCGGCTGACCACCCTGATCGGGCCGGGCGGCGCGGGCAAGACCAGGCTGGCAACTGAGACCGCGCGCACGCTGCTCGGCGACCTGCCCGACGGCGTGTGGCTGGTGGAGCTCGCGGCCATCGGCGCCGACGGCTCCGTTGCGCAGACGACGCTCGCCGGGCTCGGCCTCCGGGACGCCCTGCTCGGCGAGGTGCCGGACATTGAGCCGACCGAGCGGCTCGTCGCCGCGATCCGCGCACGGGAGATGGTTCTGGTCCTGGACAACTGCGAGCACGTGATCGAGCAGGCGGCGGCGTTCGCCCATCGCCTGCTCGGGGAGTGCCGTCGGCTGCGGATCCTGGCGACGAGCAGGGAACCGCTCGGCATCACCGGTGAGGCGCTGTGGCCGGTGCTGCCGCTGGCCTTGCCGGAGGCGGAGGCCGGCCTCGACGAGATCGCGTCAGCGCCCGCCGTCCGGCTGCTGCGGGAGCGGGCGAGCGCGGCGCGCCAGGATCTCGCGGGCGACGAGTCCGCGCTGCCGACGATGGCCCGCATCTGCCGGGCGCTGGACGGGATGCCGCTGGCGATCGAGCTGGCCGCGACCAGGCTGCGCACCATGTCCGTCGACCAGCTCGCCGACCGGCTCGACGACCGGTTCCGCCTGCTGACCGGCGGCAGCCGCACCGCGCTGCCGCGACACCGGACGCTGCGCGCGATGGTCGACTGGAGCTGGGAGCTGCTGACCGACGCCGAACGCACGGCTCTGCGCAGGCTGTCGGTGTTCGCCGGCGGGGCGAGCCTGGAAGCGGCCGAGCGAGTCTGCTCCGGCGACGCCGTCGGGCCAGACGCCGTCGGGCCGGACGCCGTCGGGCGGGACGCCGTCGGGCGGGACGAGGTTCTCGAGCTGCTCACGGCGCTGACCGAGAAGTCGCTGCTGGTCGCCGACCCCGGCGGCACCCCGCGCTACCGGATGCTCGGCACCATCAAGGAGTACGCCGCGCACCGCCTCGCGGAGGCGGGGGAAGCGGACCTGGCGCGCCGCGCGCATCTCGCGTACTTCACCGAGCTCGCCGAGACCGCGGAGCCGCATCTGCGCCGCGCCGAGCAGCTGCAGAGGCTCGCCACGCTCGATGCCGAGCGCGACAACATCAGCTCCGCGATGCGCGGTGCGCTCGCCGCCGGCGAGGCGCAGGCAGCGATGCGGCTCGCGGCGGGAACCGGCTGGTACTGGTGGCTCAGCGGACACCGGGCAGAGGGCATCGAGCTGATCACCGCGGCCACGGAGATTCCCGGCGAGGTGGACGATGAGATCCGGGCCGCCGTGTACTCGCTCGTGGTGATGTTCGCCAGCTCCGGGCGGGCCGCCGACGAACGCGACGTGGCGGACTGGATCCACAAGACCTACGAGCTCGGCCGGCGCAGTCAGTCCCCCAGCCCGCTGCTGGGTCTCGTCGTCGCGCTGGAACACCTGCTGCAGGGGGCCGATCCCCTGCACGCGTGGGAACCGGTGCTGGACAACGAGGACCCCTGGGCACGCGCACTGGCCCGGCTGCACCTCGGCAAGGTGCGGGTCATGCTCGGCCACACCGGGCGGGACGCGGACGAGTACTTCGAGCAGGCGCTCGCCGAGTTCCGGGCCGTCGGCGAGCGGTTCGGGATCTCCTTCGCCCTGACCGAGCTGGCGGACCGCATCGCCACACGCGGCGAGTTCGCCGCAGCGTGCGAGCACTACCAACAGGCAATCGCGGCAGTGGCCGAAGTGGGTGCCGTTGAGGACGCCATCCGGATGCGGTCGGAACAGGCGCGGCTGCACTGGCTCCTGGGTGACGAGGACTCCTGCGCGGCCGCAATCGCCGAGGCGGAGCGGCTCGCGAAGCGGGTCACGTGGCCGGATGCGCTGGCGGAGGTGGCCCTGGCGAAGGCGGAGCTCGCTCGCTGGGGCGGCGACGCCGCGGAAGCCCGCCGGCAGCTCGATCTCGTGACGACGATGCTGGGCGACAAGGCGGCGAACCTCGATTCGGTGACACACCTCCAGCTGGGCTACCTCGCCGACGATCTCGACGAGGCCCGCGAGCAGCACGCCGCGGCCTGCCGGGGGGCGGCAGAGACGGGGTACGCGCCCATGGTCGCGCAGACCCTCGTCGGGGTCGCGGACCTGGCGCTACGCAGCGACCAGTACGAGCAGGCCGCACGGCTGCTCGCGGCGAGCTCCCGCGTGCGCGGGCTGCCGGACCGGTCCGACCCGGACCTGGCCCGGATCGAGGCGGCAGCACGGAGCCGCCTCGGCGACGCGGGGTTCGCCGAGGCGGCTCGGGAGGGCACGGAGGCGAGCTGGGATCAGCTGGTGGCGGTCACGCTCGCTTCGTGAACGTGGAGCTCGCCCACAAGTACCCGACGAGGCCGATCCCGACGCACCAGGCGATCGCGAGGATCGCGGTGCCGGCGTCCGGCGCGCCGTTGACCAGCCCGCGCAGGGTCTCGATGATCGGCGTGAAGGGCTGGTACTGCGCGAACTGCCGCAGGCCGGGACCCATCATCTCCGCCGGCACGATCGCGCTGCTGAAGAACGGCAGCATGACCAGCGGCACGGAGGCCAGACCCGCCGTCTCCGGCGACTTCGCCGCGAGTCCCAGGGCGACCGTGAACCAGCCGGTCGCGAGACCGAGCAGCACGACCAGGCCGGCCAGGGCGAGCCAGTCGAGGAGGCTCGCGGCGGGGTCGAACCCCAGCAGGAAGGCGACCCCGACGAGGGCCGCGACGGCGATCACGTTCGTCAGCAGGCTGGCGACGACGCGGCCGGTCAGCACCGCGCTGCGGGAGACGTCCATGACCTTGAACCGGTTGATGACGCCCTTGGTCACGTCGGAGTTCACCGCCGTCGCCACCGTCCCCAGCCCGTAGCAGACCGCCATGAGCATCAGTCCGGGCGTCGCGTAGTCGATGTAGTCGACGCCGACGTCGAAGGCGTCGCCCATCATGTAGACGAACATCAGCATGACGATGATCGGCATCAGGACCGCGTTGAACACCGAGATCGGGTTGCGGGCGATGTGCTTGAAGTTGCGGCGCAACATCACCATCGAATGGGACTTGTTCACTTTGCTGCCACCTCCGTGGTGTGGCCGGTCAGGGCGAGGAAGACGTCGTCGAGGTCGGGGGTGTGGACGGAGAGCTCCTCCGCGCTGAGCGAGTACTCGTCGAGCCGGTCCAGCAGGGCCCGGAGCGATCTCGTCCCGCCGTCGCCGGGAACCCGCAGGGTCAGCGCCTGGTCGTCCCGCGTGGAGTCGGTAAGGACCCGCGCGGCCGCGCCGAGCTCGGCGACGGTGGTGAACCGGAGCTGGACGTGGGTCCCGGGGATCTGGCGCTTGAGCTCGTCGGGGGTGCCCTGGGCGACCAGACGGCCGTGGTCGAGCACCGCAATCCGGTCGGCGAGCTGGTCGGCCTCCTCCAGGTACTGGGTGGTGAGGAAGATGGTGGCGCCGTCGGCCACCAGGTCGCGGATGATCGTCCACATCGTGCGACGGCTGCGCGGGTCCAGGCCCGTCGTCGGCTCGTCCAGGAAGATGATCCGCGGGCTGCCGACGAGCGTCATCGCCAGGTCGAGCTTCCGGCGCATGCCGCCGGAGTAGGTCGACGCGGGCTTCCCCGCCGACTCCACGAGCTCGAACCGTTCGAGCAGGTCGTTGATGATCCGCTTGCCGTTCGTTGCGGGCACCGGGCTCAGGTCCACCATGAGCTGCAGGTTCTCCCGCCCGGTCAGGAGCTCGTCCACCGCCGCGAACTGACCGGTGACGCCGATCGCGGCGCGCACCGCCTTCGCTTCGGTAGCGACGTCGTGCCCGGCGACGCGGGCCGTCCCGCCGTCGGCCTTGATCAGGGTGGTCAGCACGTTGACCGTCGTGGTCTTGCCCGCCCCGTTCGGACCGAGGAGGGAGAAGATCGTGCCCGCTGGGACATCCAGATCGATGCCGTCGAGCACGACCTTGTCCTGGTAAGCCTTTCGCAGTCCTGAGACTGTCAGCGCTGAATTTGTCATGCGCTCACCGTGGCCGCCCGGCCTGTCACCCACCTGACGCGGCCCTGACGCGGCTCCGACACGGCCACCGATGTAGCCGAGCAGCGGAGCAAACAAGGGGCGCCGTCCACGGTGGACGGCGCCCCATCTTCATCGGCCTGTTGTTACATGAGGCCCAGGATCAGGGCGATGGTGCCGCCCGTGGTCCCGAGGAGGGTCGTGCCGGGGTGCATCCCGATCGAGACCCGGATGTCGTGCTTGCGCCAGACGAACCAGACCCCCGGGAGCAGGAAGACGATCTTCGACAGGACCGTCCAGGGCGCCCAGAAGTGGTACACCGAGAACAGGACCGTGTTGAGCACGCGGCGCCCACTTGCCGCAGGTGGGCGAGGCGGGGCAGCAGGAACCCGCGGAAGTAGAACTCCTCGATGAGCGGCAGGGTGAAGCCGGTGAACGGCAGGCAGATCAGCAGCGTGATGATCAGCGACTGCGTGCGAGTAGCCCGTCGAGGTAGGTGGTGGCGCTGGCGCCGGCGCCCTCGAACGGGATCCAGGTGAAGAACGCGTCGAAGACGAAGTTGTCCAGCGGGAGTGAGCGCGAACGACACCACCAGTCATCCACACGATGAGGCCGATGACCGATGGCGGCGATCTTCCCGCGCGGGATCGGCTTGTCCAGGTAGTGCAGCACGCCGCGCAGCGAGTACCGGCCGGTGCGCTTGCGGCCCAGCCACAGCAGGCCGAACTGGATCGGGTAGAGCACCACGATCAGGGCGATCGCCCAGGCCAGGAAGATCGGGTAGCCGATCGCCCGGACGAACGGCTGCGGCGATGAGCGCGTAGACGGCGACGATCAGTACGCCGGGCACGAGGTGCAGCGCGATGGACAGGGGTAGGGAGTGCTTGTCGGCGAGCAGTCGCTCGACGATGCCGTTCGGACGGGTGTCTTGTGTGGCCGTTGGCCTCTGCGTGTTCTCCATGCGAGAGATGCTGGCCCGGTCCGCGAACACGGCACTGACACGGCGCTGACACCATGTCCCGAAACCTACTGCTTCAGCGCGGCTCCGTTGATCAGACGTCGGAGCTCGGCGGCGTCGACGTTGGCGCCGAACGCGTCGTTGCCCGGTTCCAGCCGGACACCCTCGGCGAGCGGCCCGATGGGCACCGGGTCGAACCCGAGGCCGTCGACGATCGCCGCAACATCCGCGACGTCCGCCTCAGCATCCCCGGCGACCGCTATCGCCTTCCGCTCCGGCCCGGCAGGTCGGGCTTCGTCGTCGAGATCGTGATAGCCCATGTGGTTGAAGGCCTTGACGACGCGCGCGCCGTCGAGGAACTCCTGCACGAGCTCGCTGGACGAGACGCCTGGCTCGAGAAGCCTCTCGCGCGGCCCGTCGACCTCCCACCAGTGGTTCATGGTGTCGATCACGAGCTTGCCGCGCAGCTCTTCGCTGGGGATGGTGCGGTACTTGCCGAGCGGGAGGGCGAGGATCACGGCGTCCGCGTCCCGGGCGGCGTCAGCGGGCCGGACGGCGGTGGCGCCGGGCGTCAGGACGTCGGTCGTGAGGGCGATCCTGGCCGGGTCCCCGGACCCCGCGATGAGTACCCGATGACCGGCGGCGAGGGCCAGCCGGGCCAGGACGGTGCCGACCTTGCCGGCCCCGAGGATGCCGATCGTGCGCGCGGTGGTGCTCATCGAGCCACCTCCAGCGTGCTGGGCCGGTCCGCGAGCAGCTCCCGCACCATCGGGATGACCTTGGTGCCGTACAGCTCGACCGCGCGCAGGCGCGCGCTGGCGGAGACGGTGCCGGCGGCGGAGTAGATCAGGTCGAAGCGTCCGACGTCGAGCGTACGGATTGCATGGGCCATCTTCAGCGCGACGGTCTCGGGAGAGCCGACGTAGAGAGAGCCGTGCTCGACGTCGGCGTCGAACTCCTCGCGGCGCAGGGGCGGCCACCCGCGCAGGGCGCCGATGCGGTCGCGTATCTCCTTGTAGCCGGGGTAGAAGAGGCGCTTGGCCTCGTCGTCGGTCTCCGCGATGAAGCCGGGAGAGTGCATCCCGACCGGGTATGCGGTGGTCTCGAACTGCTCGGTGGCGCGCCGGTACAGGTCGACGTACGGGGCGAACCGGTCGGGAGCCCCGCCGATGATGGCCAACATGAGCCGGAACCCGTACTGCGCGGTGCGGATCACGGACTGCGGCGACCCGCCGACGCCGACCCAGGTGGTCAGCCGCCCGGAGTCGGTCTTCGGGTACACCTCGGCGTCCTTGAGCGCCGCGCGCGTGGTGCCCTCCCACGTGACCGGACCCTCGTCGAGGAGCTTGTGGAACAGGTCGATCTTCTCCTCGAAGAGGATCTCGTAGTCGGACAGGTCGTACCCGAACAGCGGGAAGGACTCGGTGAACGACCCCCGGCCGAGGATCACCTCGGCGCGCCCGTTCGAGAGCGCGTCGACCGTGGCGAAGCGCTGGAAGACGCGTACCGGGTCGTCGGAGCTGAGGACGGTCACACCGGACGCAAGATGGATGCGCTCGGTCTTGGTCGCGATACCCGCCAGCACCGTCTCCGGCGTCGAGATCGCGAACTCGGGGCGATGGTGCTCGCCCAGGGCGATGACGTCCACGCCGGTCTGGTCGGCGAGGACTGCCTCGTCAACGACGGCGCGGATCGCCTGACCGTGGGAGACCACCTTGCCCTTGTCGTCGCGGGGGCGGTCACCGAAGCTGTCGATGCCGAACTGGATGGCCGTGGTGTCGGTCATGGGTTGCTCCTTGTGGGATCCGGATTGACATGTCAATCCTGTAACACCTAGAGTTGACATGTCAATCCCGGGAGGTGCCATGGCCCAGCAGAAACGACGCGTGATGCTCACGCGGGAGGAGCTGCGCGTCTGGCGGAACTACATCGAGACTGCCGACGCGCTGCGCACCCGGCTGGCGGGGCGGCTCCAGAGCGAGTCGTCCTTGTCCTCCGGTGACTATCAGGTGCTGCTCACGCTCAGCGAGGCGGACCAGAGGGCGTTGCGCTCTTCGGAGCTGGCGGAACTGATCGGCTGGCAGCGCAGCCGCCTGTCGCACCACCTGGGGCGGATGGAGAAGCGCGGGCTCGTTCGCCGAACCCCGTGCGCCGATGACGTACACGGCATCGACGTGCTGCTGACGGACTCCGGTGCGGAGGCATTCCGGCGGGGCTCCGTGCCGCACCTGCACGCAGTGCACGAGCTCTTCATCGACGCGCTCTCCCCGGAGCAGTTAGCGCAGGTCGACGAGGTCACTGCCGCGCTGCGCCGCCATCTCGACGTCGACCCAGCGCCGTAGACCACTCTGCCGGCCGCCGCGCATCGGGGACGGGCCGCGGCCCGTCCCCGATGCGCGGCATCCTGGCCGACGGCGCCTCAGCGTCCGCTGTCGGCCTGTCTCACTTCAGGTGCCGGCCGAAGAACCGGGCCGCGTCCTCCCCCGCGAACTGCGGGACGCCGGTGTGCCCGCCCATGTTGGCGTGCAGCGTCTTCTCCTTGGAGCCGAAGGCGTCGAACAGGTCCAGCGCCATCTGCCGGTCGTTCCCTTCGTCGTCCCACTGCAGCAGGACGTGCAGCGGAATCGTGACCTGACGGGCCTCGTCGAACATGACGCGGGGCACGAAGCTCCCGGCGAAGAGACCGGCGGCCACGATGCGCGGCTCGACCGCCGCCAGCCGGACACCGATGGCGATCACCCCGCCCGAGAACCCGACCGGGCCGCCGATCTCGGGCAGTGCGAGGAGCGCGTCCAGGGTGGTCTGCCACTCCGGGACCGCCTTCTCGACCAGCGGGAGGACCAGCCGGTCGACGATCTCGTCGACCGGCTCTCCGGCCGTCACCGCCCGGCGCAGATCGGCGCGGGCCTGCTCGGCGTCGGCCGAACGGGGCCGGTCACCGCTCCCGGAGAGCTCGATGGTGGCCGCGGCGAAGCCGTCCGCCGCGGAGTGCCGGGCGCGGGCCACCAGCCGGGGGTACATCATGTGCAGTCCGCCGGGGTGGCCCATCAGGATCAGCGGGACCGGTGCGGATGCGGATGCAGATCCGGGCGTCCACAGGGTGCCGGGGATCTCGCCGAGGGTGAATTCGCGCTCGAGGACGCCGTCGTCGAGGCGCTGCTCAGAAGTGAAGTGCATGGTCGTGCCTTTCGGGAGTGCTGCTGAATGGCGCTCCCGGGACGACCTATCGCCCGACCATGACCCCGGAGGGGAGCACCCATGTCGATACTGCGTTCACGGGTACCACCTCCTCGTTCTCTTGCACGGCCTCAGGAAGGTTAGCAGTGTCGCCGTCGTCTGCGTGGCATCCGTTGACGTGCATCGACACCGATCACTAGCCTCCGGGTGGTTGGTGATGCGCCTCATCGCGCAGGCCGGCCCCCTTGGCCCCGAACGAAGGAGTTCAGCCATGCGCACCCCGATCACCCGCCGCACCCTGCTCGTCTCCGGCGCCACCGTCGGCGCCTCGGCCCTGCTGGGCGCACCGGCCGCGAGCGCTGCCGCCGGCCGCGAACGCCACGATGCTCTGGTGACGCCGATCGCCGAGGTTCTCGACGGCGGAGAGCAGGTGACCTCGCTCGCCATCTCCTCCCCTGCCCTGAACCGTGCGGAGCGGTCGTCGCTCACCTCGTCGACGTTCGCCGTGCATGTCACCGCCACCAACCCGCTCACCGGCGAGGTTGCCTACGACCAGGATCGTGTGGTCACCGCGGCAGAGTGGACACGCCGCAGCGAGATCACGCTGGAGCTCGAGCACGGGTGGGGGGTCGACGGCGGCGGCACCCTGCAGTACATGGGTGGGCCCGGCCGCAACGTCCTGCTGGACCTCGACTACGCGATCACGCAGGTCGAGCCCCTGCGTAACGCGGGTGCGGGCGGCCCGATCGTGCTCGACTCCTTCCGGCAGGGCAGGCTGTCCGATCCGGAGGTCGACGCGTTTGCCTACCACGCGACGGCGTCGGGCCTGAACTACCGGCTGTTCTCCCCGGCGCGCCGGAGTGGTCGACACGGTGCGGCGCTCGTCGTCTGGCTGCACGGTGGCGGCGAGGGCGGCCTGCTGACCGACGGGTACGACTACTACGACAACGAGGCACCGCTGCGGGCCAACCGGGGCGCACTCGGCTTCGCCACGCCGGAGGCGCAGGACATCTTCGGCGGCGCCTACGTGCTCGCGCCGCAGGCGACCTCCGCCTGGATGCAGGACGGCGACGGCTTCGCGCCGCTCATCCTGGAGGCGATCGAGGAGGTCGCCGCGGCACACCGGATCGACAGGAGCCGGATCCACGTCGTCGGCTGCTCCAACGGCGGATACATGTCGCTGAAGATGGTCGCCGAGCACCCCGAGACGTTCGCGAGCTCCGTGCCGATCTGCTGTGGCATCGGTCCCCGCGACGGCTCCGGCAGCTACTTCATCTCGGACGACGAGCTCGCGGCGATGACCACGCCGACGTGGCTCGTGGCCTCCGCCGACGACAACACCCTGGACCCCGAGGACAACACGGTCTACGCCCACGAGCGGATCGACGGCTCGATCATGAGCCTGTACGACAACGTCACCTGGGACGGGAACACCTTCCCCGGACACTGGTCGTGGATCTACGTCGCCCGCAACGACCCGCACCACGACGGTGCAAGCATCTGGGAGTGGATGGCGGTCACCCAGCGCTGAGCCTCGACGACCCGATGAAGGATCGAGGCCAGGCCGTCGGTAATGTCCCGCGGGAGATCGGCGTACAGTCGAGGCAGGAGCTGACCCTGGTTCCCCAATGATGGGAATCACGATTTCCGACGCCGCTCACCTTTCCCTTGCTGTCCCGATCGAGTCGTCGAACAGCGCCTCGCCGAGCAACGATCTGCTCACCCTCGGGCTGCTTGCAGGCTCCTCGATGGAAAACGAGCGGCGACTGCCGATACATCCCCATCACTTGGACCGGATCGACCCGGACCTGCGCGCACGGATGACCGTCGAGCGTGGCTACGGCGCTGACTTCCAGCTGGAGCCTGGTTACCTCGAGGCGCGCGTGGGTAGGGTCGCGGAACGCTCCGAGGTGCTCGAGTCCGCTGACGTGCTGCTTCTGCCCAAGCCGCAAGCGGCGGACGTGGCAGCGATTCCCGAGGGCCGCGTTCTGTGGGGGTGGCCGCACTGCGTGCAGGATGCCGGGATGACGCAGACGGCGATCGACAGTCGGCTCACGCTGATCGCCTTCGAGGCAATGAACCACTGGACCCGCCGGGGCGATTTCAGCCTGCACGTGTTCCACAAGAACAACGAGCTCGCCGGCTACTGCTCCGTACTGCACGCATTGAGCTTGGTCGGCTCGACCGGTGACTACGGGCCACGACTCAGCGCGGTTGTCATCGGTTTCGGCGCGACGGCGCGGGGTGCCGTGACCGCGCTCAAGGCGCACGGAATCCACGACATCCAGGTCCTCACGCAGCGTGGTGTCACGGCGGTCGGCTCGCCGATCCACACCGCACACATCACCCAGCTCCACACCGACGAGGGCCCGACCCACCTCAGCAAGGTCCTCACCCAGGCCGGCGACGTCCTGCTCCCTGAGTTCCTGGCATCGCACGACATCGTCGTCAACTGCACGCTCCAGGACGTCGCCGCACCGTTGACCTACCTGAGGACCGAGGACCTGGAGCGATTCCCCTCGGGAGGCCTGATCATCGACGTCTCGTGTGACCTGGGGATGGGTTTCGAATGGGCCAGGCCCACCACGTTCGACGAGCCGATGTTCACGGTCGGCCAGGGTGTGGACTACTACGCCGTCGACCACAGCCCGTCGTACCTGTGGAACTCAGCGACATGGGAGATCAGCGAGGCGATCCTGCCGTTCCTGCGCACGGTCATGGAAGGACCGACTGCGTGGGCGAAGGATCTCACCGTCTCCCGCGCGATCGAGATCCACGACGGCGTGATCCAGAACCAGAGCATCCTGAGTTTTCAGGATCGCGAGCCGGTCTATCCGCACACTCGAACTGCCTAGGTACTCTGCGCCACGACGTTGGTGACACTGGTTTGGAGGCGTGCTTGGGTTCTCGGTGCCGACCGCCGAGGCTAGGTCGCGGGTTGCCGTTCGAAGGCAAGCTTGACTGCGAAGGCGGCCAGCACGGTCCCCGACACCCAGCGTTGCACCCGCAGCAACCGCGAACGTCCTCGCAGTAGGCCCGCAAGCCGCGCCGCGCCCAGGACGACAAGCCCGTTCACCGTGACCCCGATGACGATCTGTACGCCGCCGAGCAGCAGGAACTGGGACCACACCGGACGGGAAGGATCAATGAACTGCGGGAGCAAGGCGGCGTACAGCAGGGCGATCTTGGGGTTCAGGAGGTTGGTCACCAGGCCCATTCCGAACAACCGCGCGGGGCGTACCGGTGCTACCTCTGCCGGATCGAACACGGACCGGCCACCGGGTCGCAGCATCTCCCACGCGAGATAGCCGAGATAGATTGCTCCGGCGACCTTGACCACCACGAAGAGTGCGGGCACAGCGATGAACAGCGCTGCGAAGCCCAACGCAGCGGCCACGAGATAGACCAGAAACCCCACGGCCGTTCCCGCCAGAGCGGTCAGCCCGGCGCGGGTCCCCTGTCCGATCGAGCGCGACGCCAGATGAACCATGTTCGGGCCCGGCGTCAGCGCCATCCCCAGCTCCACCAGGGCCACGCCCAGCACTGCTGTCCAGCTCACCAACACACGAACTCCCTTTCCTGGACCTGATCCAGCCTCTCGGAGGATCTTCAGACGTTGAAGCGTGTCATATGGCCCTGACCTCGTGGTTCGCCGTTTGGCTTGGCGCCTTGGGGGAACGGTAGGGGAATCGGGGCCGGTGTGCTGCTCCCCGCTGGTGAGGAGCGTCGGGGACCGCGACGGGTCTGTCGTGATTTCAAGAACGGGACAGCATGCCCGTTGCACGCCACAGGCTACCCGTCAGATCCAACGCCGCTCGGTTAGTCGTCCGAAGCGACGACCAGGTGCATGCACTCCCGCGCACGATCGATCGCGACGAACTCATGGAAGGCTTCCGCGCTCGCACCGCTGTAGGACAACAGCACTTCTCCCACGTCTCGGGGCCGTGAAGGCTATAGACCGCGCCACGGTCTACCGTCCGCGCCAGCCGGTGCTCCACACGTTCGTGCGTGCGGGCCGACATCGGCGGTTCGGCCACCGCGTCGTCCATCCAGTGGCGGATAGTGTGGCGCGCCTCGTCCCGTGTCACCTATAGATATGCGCGGCGTACAACCGCTATCGTGGCCCCTATGACGACCACAAGCAACACAGAGATGAGGAGGATATCCGGATCGAACGGCAGGGGGACATAAACCATGACCAGGTAGAGGCCAAGAAGTGCCCAGAAGCTGAGCAGTGCAAACGTGTCACGTTTCGATATTTTCCACCCAGCGCGCGCTCCCGCGTGTGAGATGTCCACGTCGATCAGGTCAGAGGTTCGGAACTCGGTGGGCCGACCGGCCGTCAGGAACTCAATCGGATGCTCTGTGTGGGCCTTGATCAGCTGGGGAGGTATGAGTACGGAGCCACTGTCGGGGTCCGCGTGAGCCACCTCGCGCAGTTCCTCAGGGGAGAAGATCCCAAAGATTCGGACTGGGGCGCCATCCTCAGTGGTGAAAGTCAGCCTGAGAGGGCCTCCGTCATCAAAACGCGCCGACGGGATGTCGATTGGCCCAGGGTTGCGAAGCAGAACCCGCACGAGGTGAGGATCTTCGACCGCATCACCCTGGTGGGTGATTGCCACGTCGAGAGCAACCGAACTGAGAAGTGGCGTTACAGACCAATCGGCAACGAGCCGGCCACGGCGAGTGCCGTAACGTCGAGCGAAACCCAACGCAGCGATGCCAAGTACCACCGCTATGGCAGTGCCGACCCAACCATCCATCCCGGACAAATCCATTCCCGCATTGTGGACTGTTCGGGCACATGGTGCCAGAGCCACGGGGCGGCAACGCATGCCTGCTAGGCCGTGTCCGGTGAATCGCGGAGCCAGAGGACGATCGCGGCGAGCGTGAGTTCGGTCCGGTAGTAGGCCGCGCGTTTGGTGAAGCGGGTGGCCAGTGCGCGGAACTGCTTGAGCCGGTTGAAGCACCGCTCCACGACGTTGCGGCCCTTGTAGGCCTCCAGGTCGAAGGCCGGCGGGCGTCCGCCGGCCGAGCCCCTTGCGGAGCCGGTTGGCGGCGTGGTCCTTCTTCTCCGACTGACCAACCGGATGCCGCGGGCGCGCAGGGCGCGGCGGGTCGACGGGCTGGAGCAGGCCTTGTCGGCCAGCACCCGATCGGGCCGCTTCCGGGGCCGGCCCGGCCCGTCGCGTTTGACCGAGACCTGGTCCAGCAAGGGCAGCAGCTGGGGGTTGTCTCCGGCCTGGCCCGGGGTCAGGATCACGCTCATCGGCAGCCCGCGGCCGTCGGTCGCGGATCTTGGAGGTCAGGCCTCCCCGCGACCAGCCGATCGCCTCATCAACGACCGCGAGGTCTTCGACCCACCCGGTCTTGCAGCCCCATTTTTCCGGGCACCGGCGGCATGCTGGTGGGCCCGGACGTTGGTCGAGTCGATCGAGAAGGTCCACTCCACAGTTCCGATGGAGTCGTCCTTGACCCGCACGTGGTCCAAGATCTCTTCCCAGGTGCCGTCGGCGGTCCAGACCCGCAGTCGTTCGTGCAGCGTCTTCCACGGCCCGTACTTCTCCGGCACGTCCCGCCATGGCGCCCCGGTGCGCAGCCGCCACAAGATCCCGTTGATCACCTGCCGATGATCACGCCACCGACCGCCCCTGCCCGTCGCGATCGGCAGCAACGGCTCGATCCGCGCCCAGGCCATATCGGTCAGCTCACCACGCCCAACACCCACAAACCAGACATTACCAACCCTGTGACCAGGCCATTCACAGGACAGACCCTAGCCGGCTGCCGCTTCGTGGACTGTGGCTTGGCTCCCGTGATGATCGTGATCCCGGACCAGCGACACTCCAGGCTCGGATCCACAGCCCGTGCGCGTGGCCGTTGACCCTCGACCCGCTCGATCCCTCAGGGTCACGGGCATGTCTACTCCGCTCTCCCGCGCGTGGCTCGCCTTCCTCGCCGCGAGCACGCTCAGCCAGTTGGGCAACTCGGTCCTCTGGTTTGCCTTGGGCTGGGCCGCAGCGTCACACGGCGGCCAGGTCGCGGCGCTCGTGCTTACCGCTTCCGGCCTGCCTCGGCTTCTCCTGGTGCTGGTGGGCGGCTCGGTCGCCGACCGTGTCGGTGCCCGGCGGCTGCTCCTGTGG
This sequence comes from uncultured Actinomycetota bacterium, assembly GCA_963850545.1. Classification (GTDB taxonomy): domain Bacteria; phylum Actinomycetota; class Actinomycetes; order Actinomycetales; family Cellulomonadaceae; genus Promicromonospora. The sequence continues at coordinate 2,713,031 of CAWKLP010000001.1, forward strand.
ACCGAGTCCGTGATGGTCATGGTCTGTCTCGTCCTCGCCGGCGGGCTCCACACCACCGGTCCGATGCCATGGCTCCTTGCCGCTGCGGGCCTGGCGTCCGGTATGGTCTCGGCGTTCTCCCTGCCCGCCCTGGGCTCAATGCCCCGCCGCCTAGTGGACGACTCCGCACTCCCTCACGCGATGGCTCTGCGCCAAGGCCTGGGCCAGGCCGTGTTACTTGCCGGTGCGCCGCTCGGCGGCATCCTGGTAGTCACGGTGGGCCTGCCCGCGATCGCGATCGCCGACGCAGTCTGCTTCGCCGTGGTACTAGCCGTCGTGGCGATGATCCGGTCCGGGCGCCGCGTCGGCCCGTCTGTGGGATCGTTCTGGCGCTCCCTGTCCGATGGCGCCCGCGTCGTGGCCCGCACGCACGGCCTGGCAGGGGCGCTCGTGCTGACCGGCGCCGTGGCCGCCGTCGTGCTGCCGGTTTCGTCGCTGCTCGTGCCACTGCTCGGGCTGGCGTCCGGATGGGGTGCAGGGATCACCGGGGTCGTGGTCGGCGCTCAGGCGGCGGGGTCGATCGGCGCCGCACTCGTCGTGGCCAGGACCGGGACGGCGCGACGGACCGGGCGGGCCGTAGCGCTGGGGCTGGCCGCAGCGGCGGGAGGCGTGGCAGTGGTCGCGTCCGGAGGCGGGGGCGCGATGGCACTGACCGCTGGCGCGGCCGTCATCATCGGGGCGGGGACGGGCATCGCCGTCGCGCATCTGGGGCCGTTCGTGCTGGGCAGCGCACCCCGCACGCATCTGGCACGGGTCCAAGCGTGGACCGCGCTCGCGCAGCTCGCCCCGGTCGTGGTGTCCAACAACCTGCTCGGCACCCTCGCCGAACAGGCTTCCCCAAGCGCCGCCCTGTACTGGTGCGCCGCCTCGCTCGGGACGTGCGCCGTAGCGGCCACCCGGCTGCGTGCGGAGGCACGCGAACCGGTGTCGCCGTGACCCGTATGGACCCTCGACCTGGTCGAGGGTTCATGCTGTACCCGTGCACCACGCAATGATGCTGACCGTCGGCGCGTTCTCGCGTGCCTCGGGTCTGCCCGTCAGCGCCCTGCGCTACTACGACGCCGCAGGCCTGCTCCGGCCCGCGCATGTCGCGCCCGCCACCGGCTACCGCTGGTACACGCCAGACCAGGTAGAACGAGCCAGACTCGTCGCGCGGATGCGCCTCACCGGTATGCCGGTAGCCGACATCTGCCGCGTCATCACCACCGACCCCGTCACTGCCCATCGGGTCGTCGATGCCCACCAGCGCCGCCTGGAGGCCGAGCTCGCCACGGCGACCGCCCATCTCGCCGACGTGCGAGAGCTCCTGGCGGCAAGCACCAGCCTCACGGTCGACGCCGCCGAACTACGTGCCGCGCTCCGTTCCGTCCGGCACGCCGTAGGAGACCATCCCGCCTGGCGGGCATTACATGGAGTGTTGTTCGACGTCGACGACGCCACCCTCCGGCTCGTCACCACCGATCGCCACCGGCTGGCCGTCACCGCTTTACCAGTGACCGACGTGGAGGGCCCGCCGGTGCAGGTCATCGTGCCGGTCGCGGTCGTGGACGCCTTCCTGGACCGCACAGAAGCGGCGCAAGTCGGCGTGTCCCTGGCTGCGGATCGCGTCACGCTTGGCGGCCTGGACGGCACGCCAATTGATGCGCTCTACCCGGACTACCGGGCGCTCCTCACCGCACACGGGTCCCATTCGGGGAGCGCACGGAAGCCGTCATCGGTCACCGCCGGCGTCACCGTGACGGCGCCTGACCTGCTGGAACAGGTCATGCGAGACGAGGCCAGGAATGGACCGCACGCCAGGCGACGCAACGACCTGGTCATGATCGGTCTCGACCCCACCAAGGTCCACGTCGGTGACGCTCCCCGCACCGTCGCCTTCGACCGGAAATACCTCACCGACGCCGTCCGCTCATTCGGCGACGCCGATCTGCGGCTGACAGTCGGCGAACGCGACGCCATCCGCCTCGCCGCAGTACACGGTCTCGACACAGTTGTACTCCTCATGCCGGTGCGGCTCAACGCCCACGCCGCCTGAGCCGGTACTGGTGACGCCGCATATTCATCGCGCGTGATTGCCGGTCTGTGGGGCATGGCGACGGCGCCGGCTCGTGGGTCATTGGAGCGGGCGCGCTGCGATGGCGGCGCGTCCACGTGGCTGGCGTTATCCGCGTCGCTACGGTCTCGGGATGAGGACGATCACCGATCCTGCGGACCGCACCCGGACGCCCCTGGTGGCCGACGAGAAGGAGACTCTCCTAGCGCTTCTTGCGTTCCAGCGGGACACCCTCCGGTGGAAGTGCACCGGGCTCACCGCCGAGCAGCTCGCGCACCAGCACTCGCCGAGCACGTTGACGCTCGGAGGTCTGGTCAAGCACCTGGCCGTGGTCGAGGCAGGCTGGGTCAACCTGACGTTCGCCGGCCTGATCGAGCAGCCCTCCTGGTGGGACCAGTACCAGCAGGACGGCAGCCAGGGCTGGACGTTCAGGACCGCCGGGGCGGACTCGCCCGAGCAGCTGTTCGCCTGGCTCGACGAGTCGCAGCAGCTCACCGAACGGGTCGTGACCGACGCGACGGACCTGGACGCGCTCGCGCAGGGCACTCCCGACGACCGCGACCCGTGCTCGCCGTGTAGACCCGCCCAGTCGTCCCGGATCAGGTCGGCGTGGCCGAGGTGCGCTAAGTGGCGAGAAATTCCGGGCTCAGACCGTGGCGAGCTGCGGCGGACGGAGCGGGTCCGGCCTGGGCGAAGCCGACGCCGCCGCCGTCAACCACTGCGCCCCCCGGTCGGCACGCCGCGCCACGGTGTCGGTGAGCCAATGGTCTTCAGGAACAGGTCGGTGTGCGCGTGGCGCCAGTCCGCATGATGAACGACGGCGATCTCTGCCGCGGTGTCTGGGACGGCCGGGCGCAGGTTGAAGGTGCTAATTGCGACTCCCTTTCGCATTCGGGCTTACCCACCGCGGCTCATCACGAATGAAAGTAGGACACATAGTCGATCGTTCCACCGGTCGGCTGTCAGTCGGCAGCGATCGTGATGCCGAGTTCGTCGACCAGGACGAGCGACAGGTCTGGGAGCTGGTGTCGGTCGATAAGGATCCGCTTGAGGTTGACACCTCCGCGGATTACCGACAGGTCGTTTCCTCGAAGGTCCGTGCCTCGGTAGGTGCCGGGCTGGAACGACGTGGCGCGCAGGACACAGTCCTCGAACGCGGCCCCGGACAGATCGCAGCCTTCCAGTTCGGTCTCGATCAGTGAGCATCCGATGAATATGACCGGTCCTTTGGCGGTGACTCCGGTCAACGTGGCGTAGTCGATCTTGCAGTCCTGAAAGACCACGTCCTCCAGGACCAGGCTCTCCAGGCGCGCGCCGAGCAGCCGGCAGTTGGTGAACCAGACCCGGGAGAGTCGGCTGTTGCTTAGCGTCAGCGTGGCCAGATCGCACCCGGTGAACTCGACCGACGACATCCGCACCTGATCAAGGTCCACCCGCTCCGCCGTGACCTCGCTGATGCGACCGTCATACAACTGGGCCTGGGTGAGTTCGAGGGCCCGCAGGTCCTTACCGCTGTAGCTGAACAGCGACAGGCGCCCATCGTCGGGCTGGAGCATGGAGACGGCCGTGAGCTCGTCCGGGTTCAGGACGGGCAGGTCTGCGGTGGTGTCGCGGATGGTCAGGGTCTCCATGGTCCCCCACAGTAGGGTCGCGAACAGGTTCGGGTGCTGGGCATCGGGGCTACCGCTTCTTCCAGTTGTCCCAGCTCGGCCGGTTGTCCCACGGACCCGGCGTCTTCCTCCAGTTGTCCCAGGCGGGCCGGTTGTCCCAGGCCGATCCTCGGCGGCCCATGTCCACCAGGGTGGTGAGGGCCTCGTGGTCGGACTCGACCAGGTCGGCAAGCAGACTCGTCGTTCTCTCGGTCGCTGTAGTCATCGCTCTTCCTCCGTCGGTCGAGTGCCACTTGCGGTGACAGTTGTCTGGGTGATGCCGGCAAGAGCCCGCACCAGTTCTTGCTTGGAGGCCCGGCAGTAGTTGGTCTCGGTGGAGTCGAAGCGGCCGTTCTCGAAGTACCGGTTCCCGGCTTGTGCCCCGCGGCAGAAGTCGAAGAACTCGCAGGTCTCACGGCACGCCGCCAAACCGTCCAAGAACTCCGACATGTACGGCAGCCGCCACGCACCCGCCAGCATCTCGGACAAGGGCTCCGCCAGGACGTTTCCGGCGAGGAAGTCGCCGTAATCCTCGTCGCGGATACCCGCCAGTTCCGGGGACAGCAGCACGACGTCACCGTTGACGGCGACGGTCGGCAACGGGTCGTACCGATGCGCCTCCCACAACTCGCGCCCACCGCTGCGGATGGTGCGCAGGTAGTGCGCCAGCCGGTCCAGTTCCCTGACCTCGACGTCCGGATGGGCGGCGGACCACGCGAACACGGCCTCCCAGAAGCCCCTGGCCCGGTCAGGCGCTGGCTGGGATCGGGAGGTGTTCACGCCCTCCAGTTCTTCGATGTTGAGCCCGATCGACGTCGGGCCCAGCCCGGCCAGGAAGTCCAGCAGGTCGCCGGCCCGGTCGATCCCCTCGCCAACCACGGCGATCAGGGAGAACTGGACCTGGCGCTCGGTCAGCTTCGCGAGGCCGGTCAGGATGCGGTCGAACGCGGGCCGGCCGGCCCGGTCGACGCGTTCGGCGTTCAGGTCCGCGGGCCCGTCAATGCTGACGCCGACGGCGACCTCGTGTTCCAGGAACAGGTCGCACCAGGTGTCGGTGATCAGCGTGGCGTTGGTCTGCAGGCTGTGCCGCACCCGACCGGCGCGACGCAGGTCCTCGAACGGCGCCATGAGCGCCGCCAGCTTCGCTGGTCCGATCGCCAGCGGTTCACCGCCGTGCCAGCAGACCTCGGTGACATGACCCGGCGCCTGCTCCGTGAGCGAGACTGCCACGGCCCGTGCGACCTCGACAGGCATCTCCAGGCGCTTCTTCCGGAACGGCAGGTAGCAGTAGGAGCAGTCCAGATTGCACAGCGTTGTCGGTTGCAGCACGACCAGGCTGGCCTGCGGCGCGATCCACGTCGCGTAGGTCTCGACCGTCATGGCTGGAGCACCTCCACGCCCACCTCGGGGCTCGGGTCGGGAGCAACGCCGGCCTCCAACAGCGACCGCAGGACCGGCACCGCGCCCGTCTCCTCGATGGTGCCGGTGACTTCGTCCGCCGCCTCATGCACCTGGCTGGTTGCATGGCCCATGGCGACTCCGCGCCAGGCCCACTGCAGCAGCTCGATGTCGTTCTCCCCGTCGCCAATCGCGACGGTGTGCTCGATGGGGATATCGAGGTCCTGGCGTAGGTGTTCGGCCGTCGTGGCCTTGGAGACGCCACCGACCGTGACATCGACCCAGTCGGACCGGGTCGCGATCGCTGTCACCCCCGCGGCCCGCAGCGCGGGCACCAACCGCTGAGCGTCCGGCCCATACAGGACCACACGGGGCGTGGATCCCGCCCAGAGGTCACTCAGGCGAGCGAGCTTGACCTGGTCGCCGTTCAGCTCTGCGGCCGGGAAGCGCTCGTTGACGTGGTAACCGATACCGACGATCTCCAGAGCAACCCGGACATCCGGCATGCTTGTTATGGCCAGCCGGATGACCGCTTCAGCGTCGACGTTCCGTACTTCGAGGAGGGCGTAGGAACCGCCGGTCAGCCGGGCCATGACCGCGCCGTTCGACGCGATCAGCCAACCATCGGTCAGCCCCAGCTCCCGGGCAGCAGCCAGCGCACCCGACAGCGACCGACCGGTGGACAGCACCAGGTGATGGCCCGCGTCACGCACCGCGGCAACCGCGCCCAGGACTGCGGACGACGGTGGCCGCCCGGTCACCAGGAGGGTTCCGTCGATGTCAGACGCGATCAACGCGTGTGCCTCGGTGAGCGAAGGGCCGTCGGCATCCGATGCGTGTGTGGTGTTGGCGGTGGTCATGGAGTCGCTTCCGTAGAACGTCGTGATCCAACGAGGACAGGAACGGGCGGAGCGGCCTGGCCACCCTGGCCGACGTCTTGGTCGCTCAGTACGACGCAGGCGGCAGCGTGCTCGGCCAGGTCCCGATCGATCCCCTGGCGGGCTTGTGCCAGACGGACGCCTGCGGGAAGGATCACGCGAGCGGCGTCGTGCAGGTGGGCAGCCTGGACGAGTTCGCTGATCGTGCAAGCGTCGGATTCGTCATGCACCACTTCCGCCAGCCTCAGGCCTTCGGTCTCGGCGTATGCGGCTACGGCCGTGCGCTGGTGCTCGATCCCGTCACCGGCAGTTCCGCAGATGTATCCGACAGCGATCGGCTTTGGGGCGTTCATGGCTCGACCACCATGGGCTGCCGTAGCGCGGATCGGACCTGGACTTCCAGGCCCTCCATCTCGCCGGTCCACAAGGTGTGCCCCGGGACGAACATCCGATGGTCCAACGGGACGTCGCACCCCAGGGTGTGCGCTATCTGCTTACCTCGGTTGAGGTCTACGGGCTGCAAGTAGATACGGCCACGAGTCAGCGTCACGATCTCGATGTGGTCCGAGCCCACAGTCCGGACCGCCGCCGCAGCGACGTCCATCGCGAACGCGAGCCGATCAGAGTCGTCCTCGTCGCGGTACTGGCGGTGACCTGCCGTAGCATCCCGCTCCGCCACCACTGCACTGACATAGCCGACATCCGTTGGTCGGGTCGTAGTCATCACGGCGATTCCTTGGGTCGGTGACGTGAGTTGAACCAAGGTCGCACCCGGCCGGGACTGCCCACACCTGTTCAGCGGACCGATGATGAACGGGTCTGTGGGTGTCTTGACCTGTGGTGATGGCTTCGACACCCGAGATTGCCCATTGCGATGGGCAATGTGGTCCAGGATGGTTAGGGTTTCGGGTGTGGAAGGGCTCCCCGTCGCGAAAACGCCGTCTGGACCACCGCACGCGCGCACGAATCAACGCCAAGGAATCACTCCACAGGCGCGGGGCCGAGAACTCGCCGCACAGGGCAAGAAACTGTGGACCGAGCTGAGGTCTGTGAAGGACGCCGCGGTCGAGCTGATGGCCAGGTACCCCGACGTGCCCAGCTTGCAGGCGTACCGGTACGCGGCCGGCTTGTCGCAAGATCAGGCGGCCGGGTGCTATAACGACGTCACCGGGAACCAGACCAGCCTGGGCGGCACGACCATCAACGCGTGGGAGACATGGGCTCGCGGCCGAGGACAGGGCTCACCGCCCTCAATCTCCAGCCTGCTCATACTGAGCGCGGCCTACGGCAGAGGTCCCTTAGGAGTGGCCGAAGAGAACATCAACCCCACAGAGCTCATCGCCGAGGCCTATGAGCGCTTGACGGCCGAAGACCAGCTGGCCCTCAAGCAGTTCGCCACGGACAAGCAGGCGGTCACCGACAACCGGCCAGCAGCGGTGCCTGACGAGGCACACACTGGCGTCCGCCTATCTGAGGAACGGCAGGGTCAGATCCAGGGCGATTGCAAGGTAGATCTGTCATTTCGCGATGATGGCGAGGGCCCGGTGAGGGTGGCGGTTGGCGGCGCGTAGCGCCTTGGAGAGGCATGGGCTGCTGTTTCGTAGGGTGCGCGTGATCGCGGTGTTACGCAGGCAGGCGAGGTTGACCGGTCCGTGGCCGGTGCGGGCGGTGTGCCGGTCCTCGGCGAGGACGACGTCGCGCTGCCAGTGCAGGGCCTCGATGCGCCACTGCCCGCGCACGATCGCCGCGAGCCGGGCCGGGTCCGTGGCCCTGGCGGGCAGGGACGTCGCGATCAGTACGGTCTCGTGGGTCCAGGCGTGTGGTGTGGTCACGGTCTTCTTGCGCCACACGGTCCGCCGTACGAGCGCGGCCTGCACGACGCCGGTCAGCGTGACGTCGACGTGGTCGGGGACCTGCACCACGCGGATCGTGCGGGTCTCGCGGCGGCCGTGACCCTTGTCGCGCGTGACCGCGCCGATCGGGATATCGGTCCAGGGCAGCCCGGCCAGGACGGCGTGCGGGGTCGGGGCGTTGCCCTTGACGGTGAACACCCAGTACCCGCCCAGGTCCGTCACGAGCTGGGCCAGCTCGCGGGTGGTGTGCTTGGCGTCGGCGACGATCACCACGTTCGTCAGCCCGCCCGGGCGTGCGGCCAGACGGGTGACCATCGCCCGCCCGGCGGCGTTCTCGTCCCCGCCGACGATCTCGACCTGCCCGACCACCGCCCCGGTGAGATGGTCGAACGCCTCCAACACCGCGACCTGCGTCATCACCCCGACAGCATCGAACGACCGGGCGCCCTTGAGCGTCTTGCCGTCCAGGCTCACCACCGCCCGCACCCCCGGCCCGGCACACCCCCTGACCCCGGGTTCGGATTCGGTCTCGGTGGCGTCCTCGCCGATCGTCAGACCCGAGGCCCACACGCACAGCGCCTCGTCGAGCACCTGCGGATCGCAGGAGTTGATCAGCCGGCGGAACGTCGCCGCGGACGGCGCCCGTCGCGTGCACCCGAACCCGGCCAGCACCACCGGGTCCAGATCGGCGGCGACCTCACCGATCTCCTCGAACGTCGTCGCACCGCAGCACGCGGCGAAGACCGCCAGCCCCAGCACCAGCGGCAAGCCGTACCTCACCCCGCGCGGGTCACGCGGGTCCGGCACCGCCTCCAGCGCGTCGAGCAGGCACGCCACGTCCCGTCTGACCAGCAGCTCCGCAGCGGACGGCTCGCCCAGCGACGCGACGATAGGGAAGAATGAGGACACGACAGCGGCTCCCGTGAGATGGCCAGGCGTAAGGAACCTCGATCATCCCACCCGAGCCGCTGTCCTCATGCCACGACCCATACCCTCAACCACCCACCACCGTCAAGACGATCAACGGGTGATCAACCTTGCAATCGCCCTGGGTCAGATCGGGCCGGAGTTCATGTTGACGGTGCCGACCGTCGAGTACGGCAATCCTGATATTCGAGTGTTCAGCCTGCCCAATCCCGAACCCGGGCGGTTGCTGGATCTGACGTGGGAAACGTTCGGCTACGGCGTGGAGCGCTTGTCGCAACAGATCAAGAATCTTGGCAAGCGCCTCGACGTGGATGTCTGCTTCGGGATCAACGAGGCCGGCCTCGTGATGGCAACCTTCCTCGCCTCGAATCGACTGTCCCGGTCCCCGATCGGCTACCTGCGCTGCAACAAGGTAAGCGACGGCGTAGAACTCGATGAGGCGTCCTTCTTCCCCGACGCCAGAAACGCTCCGACCATCGTGATCTGCGACTTTGAGGTCAAGCACGCCGATGTGATCGGGTACATCACGCGGCAGGTGCGCGCGAGGTACCCGGGGGCCGAGCTGTACTTCGCGGTGTTCGGTGCGATGACCAAGGACCGAGAGCTGACGGTCGACAGCTTCGATGACCTGACCGGTGCAAAAATCATGCGCGCCGCGGACTTCGAGGCCGTATTCATCGCCGCCACCATGAGCCCGCCAGGCATCGAGCCCCCGCTCGAGTTGCGATAGCCGACTGGAGACACCCCGTATATGAGCAGCGAGACCCCGATCCCGGAGCTGGCGGAGAAGATCGCCGATCTGGTCAAGGCCACGATGGGCGAGATCCGACCACGCCTGGTGCAGGCCGCGCTCACCGGCCGTCGTGCCGAGAACGAGAACCTGCGCCACGAGGACAACTTCCTGTCCGACTACGACCTATGGATGCACCAGCGATACAAAGAACTCCTCGCCGAGGTCATCCCGTCCTTCATCTACGCCTCCGAGGAAGACGACCCGCAGGTCATCGGCGACGACCCGGACCCCGATCTGTGCGTCCTGGTCGACCCGCTGGACACCAGCGAGCTGGCAGTACGCGCCCTGCACGGGTACACCCACCTGATGGTCTACTCACGATCCTTGAGGCGACCGGTCATCGCGATCGTCGGCGACATCTTCCACCACATCCAGCTCTACCTCGCAGTACGCAACGACGACGGTTCCGACCGAGCATTCCTGGTCACCGCGGACGGGCAGCGGCACGCCCTCGAATTGCTGTCGAACGCTCACCTCTCCGAGGCGCTGGTCACCAACTACCTCATGCGGCCGGCCGAACGGTTCCGGCCCCTGGCACGCCAGGAACGCTTCTTCGACCTGCTCAGCGCACCCGGTGAGAACGGTAGGGCGAAGGGGCGGATCGGCGTCGACTTCGGCTCCATCAGCCTGTGCCACGTCGCCGCCGGGTTCACCGACGCGACCATGGAGATCGCCAAAGGCTTCGCAGTGTGGGACCTCTCACCGGGGCACTACATCCTGCACGCGGCCGGAGGCGTCACCATCGACCTCGACGGCAACCCCATCGCCCTCGACTACGGACTCAACACGCTGCACGAGATCAACCGGACCATGGGCACACGACGCAAGTTCATCGCCGCAGGCAACCACGCACTCGCAGACGAAATCCGTCACACCATCCAGGTCTAGAAATGTCGCTCGGGCGACGACCTGGTGTGCGCCCTCTGACGTGCTCAATCACCGCGCACACCACACCACGTCCCGAGGGCTCGGAAGCGTTACCGCAGGTCAACCGGCATCCGGCCTAGAAAGAGGAACAGGCCGAAACCCGGGTGATGCTCACACGTTGAACCGGAACTCCACCACGTTCAGTCACGGAGTAACCTCAGCGCCGCCTCGCCGTTGGTCATTGTCCCCGGCGAACACCCAGTTGGCTGCTGCGATGCGTTGCACGAAGTCGTTGGTCCAGGCGGCGGCCTCTTCGACGGACGGCAACACGTCCAGGCCTTCTGCTGCCTCGGCGTAGAGGGTGTCCCAATGGTTACCCGCGACGATTTGCGGTGGCCACGCTTGTTGCCGCCGGTAGTCGAAGAGCCGAACGCACGTCGCACCAACCTGTCCAAGGTCGAGATCCTCACCCTTGTCGAGGAGCTGGAGGTCGGCGAGGTCACGAGCACGTTCACTGCCCTCACTGGAAACTGCGTGGAGCTTCTGTGCGACCTGATGGTCTGCGCGCATCACCGGCACCGGCTGCGGCACTTCGAGGCCGACCTCAGTGAAGAGCCCAGCCAGGTCGTCGGCGAGTTGGAACTCGGGCTCATCTGCGTCGCCGATCTCGTTGTGGCCAAGCTCGAACTTTACTGTGCACCATGGCCTGCCTCGATAGTCGAGCTTCACCTCGAAAGGCTGCATGACGTACGCAGTCGGTACGGCCGGCGGCCGGGGTGCGGCTTTCTCGACCAGTCGGCCGGTGAATCCGGCCCAGCCTTCCGCCAGAGACTTCTCGAAGTCACTGCGAAATCGGGCGAGCGTCTGAACTCGTGCGGCGTCAAGATCCTGGGTGAACCGCGTCCCGCGCCCGTAACGCAGCGCCATCGCGCTGCCGCCCTTGACAACTCCCCCAGGGAGCATCTGGCCGACGACAACCAGAGCCATGCTGACCCTGCGACGCTGGGCCAATCCGTCGTCACCTTCGAGGTTGCGGAGGCGCTGCTCCAAGGAGCGCACGCTCGTCGGCGTGCCGGTGTAGATCACAGCCGATTTCCTTTCCGCAGCTTCTGCCACTCGGCGGTCGTAAGTAACCCTTCCGCTCGCGCTTGCTTGGTGGCACTCACTAGACGCTCGGTCTCGATACGTCCACGACACTCAAGCAAGGCATCCGCAACGGATTGAGACGCAAGGCCCTCGTAGGACGTCGTACGCACATCACCCCTCACCTGCGTCAGCTCGACGAATGCTGGCAGCCTCGGGCGCGCACGCCGGCGAATGGCCACCTTGATCTGTCGAGGGTTCACGTCGGCGAGCCCGAACAAGGCCAGCACCGACTCGCCATGCAGGTACGCACCCTCGCCAACCCGTAAGAGCGCCTCGGCGAACTGGTCATACCGGGTAGGAGGAACGTCCGGCACGCGGTATAGCCCGTACGCGACATTCTCCAGTCCGCCTCGGGCAGCCAGCTTAGGGAGCTCGACGGCAGGAACGCCTGCCTCAACTGCATCCCGCGTGGAGACATACCCGTAGTGATCGAGCGCGATCTCGCGAACGATGTCGCGGTACTTGACTTCGACAGCCATGTCACAACTATACCGAATACGGTAGTGTTGTGACAGGCGATCCGAGCGCAGCTACACGTTGAAGCGGAACTCCACCACGTCGCCGTCCTGCATGACGTAGTCCTTGCCCTCGATGCGGGCCTTGCCCGCCGCCTTCGCCCCTGCCACTGAACCCGTCTCGACCAGGTCCTCGAACGAGATGACCTCGGCCTTGATGAAGCCGCGCTCGAAGTCGGTGTGGATCACGCCGGCGGCCTGGGGGGCGGTCCAGCCCTTGTGGATGGTCCAGGCTCGCGTCTCCTTGGGACCTGCGGTGAGGTAGGTCTGCAGGCCGAGCGTGCTGAAGCCGACGTGCGCGAGCTGGTCGAGGCCGGACTCCGGCTGGCCGGACTCGGCGAGCATCTCGGCGGCCTCGTCGGGCTCGAGCTCCACGAGCTCGGACTCGAACTTCGCGTCCAGGAAGATCGCCTGCGCGGGCGCGACGACCTTGCGCAGCGCCTCCTGGGACGCGGTGTCCGCCAGGCCGGCGTCGTCCGTGTTGAAGACGTAGATGAACGGCTTGGCCGTCATGAGCTGCAGGCTCGCGATCTCGGCCAGGTCCAGGCCGGCATCGGCGGCGCCCTGGTAGAGCGTCACGCCCTTGTCCAGGATCTCCTGAGCCAGCTTGGCGGCCGCGTACAGCACGGGGTCGCCGCGCTTGATCTTGACCTCCTTCTCCATCCTCGGCAGTGCCTTCTCGAGGGTCTGGAGGTCGGCCAGGATGAGCTCGGTGGAGATTGTCTCGATGTCGCCGGTGGCGTCCAGGGAGCCGTCCACCCGCACGACGTCGGGGTCGTCGAACGCGCGCGTGACCTGGCAGATCGCGTCGGCCTCACGGATGTTCGCGAGGAACTTGTTGCCCAGGCCCTCCCCCTCGGACGCGCCCTTGACGATGCCTGCGATGTCCACGAACGACACCGTGGCCGGCAGGATCCGCTGGCTCTCGAAGATCTCGGCCAGCTTGGCAAGCCGCTCGTCGGGCAGCGAGACCACCCCGACGTTGGGCTCGATCGTGGCGAACGGGTAGTTCGCCGCGAGCACCTGGTTGCGGGTAAGAGCGTTGAAGAGGGTGGACTTGCCGACGTTGGGCAGGCCGACGATGCCGATTGAAAGAGCCACGTCGCGAAATTCTACGTGCCGAGCGCCGATCGCCGTCGCTCCAGCTCGTCGAGATCACGTACCGCGAACCGGTGGTGCTCCCAGGCCTCGTTGGCGATCACCCCGAGGCAGCGCCACACGGGAAGGCTGCGTGTCTCCGGTTCCCACGGCGGCAGTCGCCGGGCCGGGGCATCGAACTCCTCCTGGGTGAGGGAGTCGTACAGCGCACGCACCTGGGCCACGCGGTCAGCGAAGGCCGCCCGGACCTCCTCGTACGACGGCGTGGCCGTCACGTCGATGCCGAGCGCGGCCGCCTCGTCGTCGTACTCGGAGAACGGGAGGCCGATCGGGCTGAACGCGCCGTCAAGACCCTGGATCCCGTGTCGCACCCAGCCGTCGACGGCGAACACCAGGTGTCGCAACGTCTGGGCGACCGACCACTCGCCGTCAACCTGCTGGTCCACTGTCCCGGCGGGCATGGTCGCAACCCGGTCGAGCGTGGCCGACCACGTACGCAGCGCGGCCTCGAACGATTCCCGCTGCTCCGCCAAGACCTGAGACCGAGCATGCTCCCTGCCGGGGTTATGGCGGTTCAGCTCGGCCTCGATCAGCGGCAGCACCTCGACCCCGTTGACCTTGAGCCCGCGGATCGCGCCGTCGATGTCCGCGCCGGTCAGGTCCACCCCGCGCATCACGGCGCGCGGCAGGTACGACTGCTCGAACGCCGCACCCTCCAGGTCTGCGAAGCGGAAGCGGGCGCCAGTCAGGTCCGCCGCGACGAAATCGGCGTGCCGCAAGTCGTCATCGGCCGTGAATCGAGTCATCACCCCAGGCTAGAAGGGGTCACCGACACGACCTCTGACCAGGACGGATTGGCCACCGGGGTAGCCGAGGCGCGTCGGGGAGCTCTACCTGGACCGGACTGCGCCCGCGTCGATCAGGTCCAGGTCCCGGGTGGCGTACCAGTGGTGGTGCCACTCCTCGGTGAGCACCACCCACACGCACTGCGCCGCGACGAAGGGCTCGGACTGGTCCATCCAGGGCGGCGGCTCGGCCGGGCTGCCCGCCTGCTCGGGGGTGACCGTGGCAAGGTAGTCACGCACTTCCCGCACCCGGCCCCTTCGGACCTCCAGCACTTCGTCGTACGACGGCGCCGCGGCCGGGTCGATCCCGATCTCCGGTGCGCCGGCGGCGAACGCGGAGTGCGGCACGCCGGCCGGCCAGAACACGCCCTCACGCCGGCCCTGCGCGCCCCAGCGCAGCCAGCCGTCGGTGCAGAACACCAGGTGCCGCAGGGTCTGGGCGAACGACCACTCGTCGTCGACCGAGACGTCCACCGTGCCCGGCGGCATCGACGCGACGCGCTCGTACGTGGCCTCCCACATGCGGTCGAACGTCTCCAGTGCCTCGCGGAGCCCGGCCAGCGTGCGGTCCCGGAGCAGCGCCCGCTCCGGATACCGCTTGTTCAGCTCCGCCTCGACCAGGGGCTCCACCTCGACACCGTTGATGCGCAGGCCGTAGATGTCGCCGCTGATGTCGGCACCGACCAGCTCCACCCCACGCATCCGCACGCCGTTCAGGCCGACCTCGCGGAACGAGGCACCGCTCATGTCGGCGTGCCGGATGTCGGCCCCGCGCAGGTCTTCTCCCTCGATACGCCTCATGGAACGGACGCTACGCCGACCCTCTGACAGTCGGGCTCCGGCCCGGAGGCTCCGTCCGGGCCCCGAGGGTCACGGGAACGACTGCACCTGCTGGAGCAGCTCCGGTAGCCGCCTGTCGTACACCCGAGCGCCGAACCGCACCGCCAGGACCAGGATCAGCGCGCCGTACAGGACGCCGACGACGACTGTCGCGATGCCCCACAGCACGCCGCCCAGCAGCAGGGCCGCGGCACCCACCGCGAAGACCGGGACCGACAGCCCCAGGGTGATGAGGAAGCCGAGCCCCTGCGACACCATCGTGGCCATCGCGGCGCCCTGCGGGGACTTGAGCGGGCTCTCCCCCGGCTTGGCCACCGGGTAGACGAGCCGGGCTGAGACCGCACACGACACCCCGGTGCTGACGAGCATGGCACCGAAGGCCAGCCCCAGTAGGGGCAGTGCGAGATGCCAGGAGTCGGCCACCCAGACCGACAGCAGGACCGTGGCCGCGCTGACCAGGGGTCCCACCACGAGCATCGGGATCGCCCGGCCCCACCGGTCCGCCCTGCCGTCGATGCCCGCGGCGACGTGGAGGGCGAACGCCGTGTTGTCGTAGGCGATGTCGTTGGAGATGCTGAAGCCGAGGATCCAGGCCACGAACGGCCCGGTCGCCAGCAGCAGGAAGAAGTTCCCGGAGCTCTGGCTGGAGAAGTACATGATGACCGGCAGCAGCGGGACTATCGCGATGGATCCGGAGTAGCGCGGGTCCCGCAGCCAGTAGGTGGCGGTCCGGGCGGTCACGGCCCAGGTGGGCGAGAACGGCACGCGGCCGAACGCCCCGAGCCCCTTCGCCTTGCCACCCCGCCCGTCGCCCACGGGCGGGCGCACCAGGGCGCGGGCCAGCGCACGGTCCCAGACAAGCCAGGCCAGCGCGATGGTGCCGAGCGCGACGGCGAGCCGTCCGGCCAGGCCGGCCCAGTCGCCGTCGTGCACGGTGCTCGCGAGCGACCAGGCAGCGCCGAACGGGGTCCACCCCACGACGCCGGCCGCCTGCTCGAACAACGGGAGGAGCCGCATGCCCGTGCTGGTGCCGCTTTCAGGGCCGACCTCCACCGACACCTCGACGCCGTTCGCGAGCCAGCCGATCAGCGGGCCGATCATCACGATCAGCACCAGCGCCACGATCGTGACGACCTCGCGGTACCGCCGGGACTCCAGCACGGGCGCCAGCAGCGTGGTGATCGCGCGGGAGCCGAGCACGCACGTGGCGACGCCGAGGACCGCGCCCACGAGCGCCACCACGAGCACACCCGGCTCCAGCACCCAGGCGAAGGAGGTCCCGAGGGCGACCAGCACCGTGGCGATACCGGGCACCGAGACCAGGCCCGCGACCGCGAGCCCGGCCAGGAGGGTGCGCCGGGGGATCGCGTACGTCGTGAACCGGTGCGGGTCCAGGGTGGCGTCCACGCCGAAGGCGAAGATCGGGATCAGCCACCAGCCCACTACCGTGAGCGCTCCGCCCAGGGTGATCGCCAGGCCGGCCCAGGCCGGGTCCCCGGCGAACGCCAGGGCCCCCACCAGGGTGATCACGATGCCCACGATGCCCAGCGCGTAGAACGCCGCGGCGATCATGCCGATCGTCTGCCAGACGCTCTTGCGGAACGTGTTGCCCATCAGCGTCAGCTTGAGGGTCAGGAACCGCGCAACCATGAGAGCCCCTCCGAGTGCTGGCGGCCGCCGACGAGGTCCACGAACCGGTCTTCCAGGCTCTGCTCGCCACGCACCTCGTCAACCGTGCCGGCCGCGAGGACCTGCCCCGCCGCCATCACGGCGACGTGGTCGCACATGCGCTGCACCAGGTCCATGACGTGGCTGGAGACGATCACCGTCCCGCCACCCGCCACGTAGTCCTTGAGGATGTCGCGGATGTTGGCCGCGCTCACCGGGTCCACCGCCTCGAACGGCTCGTCCAGGACCAGGGTGCGCGGCGCGTGGATCATCGCGCTGCCCAGCGCGATCTTCTTCGTCATGCCCGGCGGAGTAGTCGACGACGAACGTGTCCGCGTCCGCGTTCAGGTCGAACGCGAGCAACAGGTCGTTGGTACGTTCGACGACCGTGTCCTTGTCCATCCCGCGCAGCATCCCGGCGTACGTGAGCAGCTGGCGGCCGGTCAGGCGGTCGAACAGGCGCACGCCGTCGGGCAGCACGCCCAGCGTGGCCTTGGCCTCGTCGGGACGCGCCCAGAGGTCCACACCGTGCACCCAGGCGGTGCCGAAGTCCGGTCGCAGCAGGCCGGTGGCCATCGAGAGCATGGTGGTCTTCCCGGCCCCGTTGGGGCCGACCAGGCCGTAGAACGAGCCGGCGGGCACGTCCAGGCTGACGCCGGAGACGGCGATCTTCTGCCCGAACCGCTTCCACAGGCCACGCAGGCTGAGCGCGGCCGAAGGGTCGGACGGGAGCGGCTCCGGGGCGCCCTGAGGGCCTTGCGGGACGGGGCTGTCCTGCGGGCCCGGGTCGGCTGGGGTCGTCATGGCACCCAACGTAGCCGCGACCTCGGACACGGTGGATCCGACGCGAGGATGAGTGCGGGTGATAGAGCGTCCGTCTGGGGGCGGATCACGCCACCAGCAGCGATACCGGGGCGATGCGGAGGGAGCGATGCAGGAGCGATGCAGAGGCGACACAGGGGTGATACCGGACGATTCCGAACGCTCGGGGTGTCGCCGTGCTGAAGTGTCAGTGGCTCGTGGCAGCCTGTCGCACATGGACATCGCCGCAACGATTCTGCTGGCCCTCGGCGCTCTCGTCGTCGGTGCGCTGCTGGGGTGGCTCGGTCATGCACAACGCTCCGCGCCGGCCCTGCGCGACGCGGACCTGGAGGCCGTGCGCCTGCGCGCCCAGGTGGAGTCGGCCGGGCAGCAGGTGGAGGCCGCACGCGACCGCGCGGACGAGCAGGTCGCCGCGGCGCGGGAACGCGCAGCCGAGCAGATCGCGGCGGTCCGCACCGAGCAGGAGCACGCGCGGCGCCAGTTCCAGGCACTCGCCGGCGACGCGCTGGACGCCAACAGCAAGCGTTTCCTCGAGCTCGCGGAGGAGCGGCTCAAGCGTTCTGCGTCGGACGGCGAGCAGGCCCTCGCCAAGCGCGAGCTGGCCGTGAAGTCGTTGGTGGACCCGCTGACCAAGGCAGTAGAGCTGGTGCGCAGCGAGGTGCTCCAGGCGGAGAAGGCCCGCATCGAGGGCCAGGGCGCGCTGGTGGAGCAGATGCGCAACGTCGCCGAGGTGTCGACCGACCTGCGCAACGGCACGGCGGACCTGGTCACGGCGCTGCGCTCGTCGCAGACGCGCGGCGCGTGGGGCGAGCTGCAGCTGCGCAAGGTCGTGGAGTCCGCGGGCATGATCAACCGCGTCGACTTCACCGAGCAGGAGCAGGTCACCGCCGAGGACGGCACGGTGCTCCGCCCGGACATGCTCATCAACCTCGCGGGCGGCAAGCGCGTGGTCGTGGACTCCAAGGTCGCGTTCCTCGGTTTCCTGGAGGCCCAGCAGTCCGACGACGCCGCGTACCGCGAACAGCGCCTCGACGCGCACGTGCGGCACATGCGCAAGCACGTGGACGACCTGGCCGGCAAGAAGTACTGGAACCAGTTCGAGCCCGCGCCGGAGTTCGTCGTGATGTTCGTGCCGGCCGAGGCGTTCCTGTCGGCGGCCCTGGAGCGCGCGCCCGAGCTGCTGGAGTACGCGGCGCAGAAGAACGTCATCATCGCGACGCCGACCACGATGCTCGCCCTGCTGCGCACCGTCGCCTACGCCTGGCGGCAGGAGGCCCTGGCGGAGAACGCGCAGAAGGTGCTCACCGTCGGCAAGGAGCTGTACGCGCGCCTGGTCACCATGACCAGCCATGTCACCCGGACGGGCCGCGCCCTGGAGTCGGCGACGAAGAGCTACAACCAGATGATCGGCTCGCTGGAGCGCAACGTACTCACCTCGGCCCGCCGGATGGTGGAGCTCGACGTGGTCGACGAGAAGGACAGCATCGAGGAGATCAGGGGCATCGAAGAGGTGCCGCGCCCCATCACCAAGCCCGAGCTGCTGGCCGCCGAAGAGGGCGGCGTCGTCGCGATCGATCGCGCACAGGACACCGACGGAATCCTGGTGCAGGCGCTGGAGGTCACCGAGCTCGCGGTGACCGACAAGCGCGCCCTGGAGGCCCTGGATAACGCCGGATCCGGCGACAAGGGCAACGCGGCGGCGGGCTGATCGCCCGAGTCGTGTGATCGGTAGAACGTCAGGAGGTCGGCAACCCGGGTTGCCGACCTCCTGACGTTCTACCGATCACCCGCCGCCCTGCTGCAGCTCAGGCCTGCGGGAGCTCCTTGCGGGCCTCGCGGCGCGGGCGCTTGGGCTCCTCGCCCGCGGCCTTGAGCCCGGCGCGCAGCTCGCGCGGCAGCGAGAACATGAGGTCCTCGGTAGCGGTCCGGACCTCGTCGACGGTGCCGAAGCCGTGGTCGGCGAGGTGTGAGATGACGTCCTGCACCAGGATCTCCGGCACGGACGCGCCCGAGGTCACGCCCACCGTGGTGACACCCTCGAGCCACTCGTCCTTGATCTCGGTCTTGCGGTCCACGCGGTACGAGGCGGCGGCACCGGACTGGAGCGCCACCTCGACCAGGCGGACCGAGTTGGACGAGTTCGCCGAACCAACCACGATGACCAGCTCGCACTCCGGCGCGAGCTTCTTCACCGCGACCTGGCGGTTCTGCGTGGCGTAGCAGATGTCGTCGCTCGGCGGGTCCTGCAGCGACGGGAACTTGTCGCGCAGCCGACGGACGGTCTCCATGGTCTCGTCCACCGAGAGCGTGGTCTGCGAGATCCACACGACCTTGTCGGGGTCGCGCACCACTACCTGGTCCACCTCGTCCGGCGAGTTCACTACCTGCACGTGCTCGGGCGCCTCACCCGCGGTGCCCTCGACCTCCTCGTGACCGGTGTGCCCGATCAGCAGGATGTCGTAGTCGTCCTTCGCGAACCGCACGGCCTCCTTGTGCACCTTGGTGACCAGGGGGCAGGTCGCGTCGATGGTCTCCAGGCCGCGCGCCTCGGCGGAGGCGCGCACCGCGGGCGACACACCGTGCGCGGAGAACACGAGCCGGCCGCCCTCGGGCACCTCGTCGGTCTCGTTGACGAAGATGGCGCCACGTTCGCGCAGCGTCTCCACCACGTGCTTGTTGTGCACGATCTCCTTGCGCACGTACACCGGCGTGCCGTACGTCTCCAGGGCCTTCTCGACGGCGACCACCGCACGGTCCACACCGGCGCAATAGCCGCGCGGGGCAGCCAGCAGGACGCGCTTGGTCTTGGTCTCAGCAGGACGCTCAGGGCTCGTGACGCTCACGCCCTCAGTCTAGGGGCGGCGTGCGGAGGGCTTGTGTCGGTGGTGGGTGGCAGGGTTGGACACGTGACGGAACCGACCCAGCGGCCACTCCCGGCCGAGCTCCCCCTGAAGGCACTCGACACCACGCCCACCAGCCCCTGGCCTGTTCGTGTGCTCTCGGAGAAGATCAAGGGCTACATCGACAAGATGCCGCCGGTCTGGGTCGAGGGGCAGGTGGTGCAGTTCAACCAGCGCCCCGGCTCCGGCATGCAGTGGCTGACGCTCCGCGACACGGACGCCGATGCCTCCCTGCCCGTGACGATCTTCTCGCGCGTCCTCGGCACGCTGGCGCGGCCGCCGGCGGAGGGCGACCACGTGGTGGTGCACGCCAAGCCCGTGTTCTG
Source organism: uncultured Actinomycetota bacterium (assembly GCA_963850545.1). GTDB lineage: Bacteria > Actinomycetota > Actinomycetes > Actinomycetales > Cellulomonadaceae > Promicromonospora. The sequence continues at coordinate 2,733,648 of CAWKLP010000001.1, forward strand.
GACCAAGCGCGGCACGCTGCAGATGCAGGCCAACGAGATCAAGGCCGTCGGCGTCGGCGAGCTGCTGGCCCGGATCGAGGCCCTGAAGAAGGTCCTCGCGGCGGAGGGCCTGTTCGACGTCTCCCGCAAGCGGAACCTCCCCTTCCTGCCCGCCGTCGTGGGGCTGGTGTGCGGCCGCGAGTCCAAGGCGGAGCACGACGTCGTCGTGAACGCCCGCGCTCGCTGGCCCCAGGTGCGGTTCGAGATCCGTGAGGTCGCCGTGCAGGGCGTCAACGCGGTGCGCGAGGTGTCGAACGCCATAGCCGAGCTCGACCAGGATCCGAGGGTCGACGTCATCGTCGTCGCGCGCGGCGGCGGCTCGGTCGAGGACCTGCTGCCGTTCAGCAACGAGTCGCTCGTGCGCGCCGTCGCGCAGACCCGCACTCCCCTGGTCAGCGCGATCGGCCACGAGACCGACGCACCCCTGCTCGACCTCGTCGCCGACTACCGCGCCTCCACGCCCACCGACGCGGCCAAGCGGATCGTGCCCGACGTCTCCGAGGAGCGGCTCCGGCTCACCCAGGCGCGCAGCCGGATGCGCGGCGCCGTCTCGGCCATGCTGGACCGCGAGCAGCGCGGGCTCGACGGCGTCCGCTCGCGTCCCGTCCTCGCCGTGCCGCTCACGATGCTGGAGTCGCGCGAGCGCGACGTCCTCCAGGCGATCCGGCACGGCCGGCACGCCCTTGACGCGCTGCTGCTGCGGGCCAGCGGCGAGATCGGGCGGCTCGGCGCCCAGGTCAGAGCACTGTCGCCGGCCTCGACGCTGGAGCGCGGCTACGCCGTCGTCCAGCGCGCGGACGGTCACGTGGTGCGGCGGCCCGACGACGTAGCGGTCGGCGCGGGCGTGCGCGTACGCCTCGCGGAGGGCGCGCTGGACGCCAAGGTCACCGCGACTATTCCCTAGGAGCGCGCGCAGGGACGGTGCGAGGGTGGCCGCCATGGAGGCGGACGCGTTGGCCGGGCTCGTGCAGCTGCACTGGGGGCTCGACGGGGTCGCTGTCTCGCCCCTTGGCGGTGGCATGAACTCCGAGACCTGGCTGGTCCGGGCCGGGAACTGTTCCTACGTGGCCAAACGCGTCGCGCCCGCGGACGTGGGACAGCTGGACGCGGGCTGCGCGGTCGCCGAGCAGCTCGGCGGTGCCGGCTTCGCCACCGGCCGGCCCCTACGCACCATGGGCGGCTCGCTCGTGGCACTCGGCGAGCGGCTGGCACTGCTCGAGTACGTTCCTGGCCGCGAGCTGGTGGGTGGGACGAGCGAAGAGCAGCGCTGGATCGGGCACACCCTGGCTGGAGTGCACTCATCAGGCGATCCAGTCAGCGACGGCCCGGGCAGCACCGGGTTCTTCGACTGGCTCAGTCCTTCAGCGCCCGGTGTCGATGCGCACCCCTGGCTCGCGCCGGCCATCGAGGTCGCACGCGACGCGACCGACCGGCTGGCCGTCACCTGGTCCGTGCTGCACACAGATCCTGCACCGGAGGCGTTCCGGCACGACGACGCCACGGGCACCACCGGGCTGATCGACTGGACCGGGGCACAGCACGGACCTGTGCTCTACGACGTGGCGTCTGCCGTGATGTATCTCGGCGGACCGGAGCGCGCATCAGCCTTCCTCGACGCGTACTCCGCCGCGAGCCCGCTCGAGCCCGGCGAGATGCGCCACCTCAGCGACTTCCGCCGGTTCCGCTTTGCGGTGCAGGGGGCGTACTTCGCCGGGAGGCTCGCCGCCCATGACCTGACGGGCATCGCCGGACAGCGCGACAATTGGCGTGGGCTCCACGACGCCCGGCGCGGCCTGGCCGAGCTGACCGAACCGGAACGGTAGAGCCCTCCACAACCAAGTTCGGCACCCAGGCAGTAGCGGACAGAACCTGTCCGCCTCAACCGGAAGAGTAGGTGCCATGACCGAAAACAAAGCACTCACGCCGTTCCGCATCGACATCCCGCAGGCCGACGTCGACGAGCTGCGCGACCGGCTCGCGCGCACCCGCCGGCCCCTCCCGGTCCCCGGCCGAGACGACCGCACGGACTTCAGCCGCGGCATCCCGCAGACGTACCTCACGGAGCTCGCCGAATACTGGCGCGACGGATTCGACTGGCGCGCGCAGGAAGCCGCGCTCAACAAGTACGAGCAGTTCACCACCGTGGTCGACGGCCAGACGTTCCACGTCGTGCACGTGCGCTCGGAGAACCCGGAGGCCACCCCGCTCATCCTGAACCACGGCTGGCCGGGTTCGTTCGTCGAGTACCAGCGCCTCATCCCGCTGCTGACCGACGAGTTCCACGTGGTCATCCCGTCGCTGCCAGGGTTCGGGTTCTCGACCCCGCTGTCGGGGACCGGCTGGGAGCTGGCCCGGACGACCGAGGCGTACGCCGAGATCATGACGCGGCTCGGGTACGAGCGGTTCGCGGCACACGGCACCGACATCGGCGCGGGCACCACCGGCCGGCTGGCGGCGCTCTACCCGGAGCGCGTCATCGGCACCCACATCGGGAGCGACGGCCGGTCGCTCGCGATGGTCGGCGACAAGTTCCCCTACCCCGACGGGCTGTCCGAGGACGAGATCGCCGAGATCACGCAGGTCCGCACCAAGGACCAGGCCGAGCGCGGCTACTTCGAGATGCAGAACCACCGTCCCGACACGATCGGCGCGGCTCTCACCGACTCGCCCGTGGGTCAGCTCGCTTGGATCGCCGAGAAGTTCCAGACCTGGACCAACCCCGCCCGCGCCACGCCGGACGAGTCGGTCGACCGCGACCAGCTGCTCACGAACATCAGCCTGTACTGGTTCACCCGCAGCGGTGCGTCGAGCGCGCAGTTCTACTACGAGTCCGAGCACTCGGGGCTCGACTGGATCGCGCCGTCGGGTGTGCCCGCCGGATGGGCCGTGTTCGACACGCACCCGCTCATGCGCCGCGCGATGGACCCGTGGAACGCCGTCAGCCACTGGAGCGAGTTCACCGAGGGAGGTCACTTCCCGGCGATGGAGGAGCCCGAGCTGCTCGCGGACGACATCCACGCCTTCTTCCGCAGCATCCCCTGACCCGACCTCACGCCGAGCGGGCCAGGAACACCCACTCGAGGCCCGGCCGGTCCGGCGCGTCCAGGACCTCGTGCACCTCGAATCCCGCGTCGGCCAGCGACTCCTCGATCTCGTCCCGCTCGCGGAACCGCAGGGTCGAGACCGAGGTGACCACGTCGCCGTCGGGCAGGACGCCGGGCGGGAAGCGGTAGGACTGCTGGAACGTGACCAGCGGGAGCGCGACCTCCACGAGGTCGTTCCACATCTCGACCTGCCCGACGCCGGGGATGTCGCGGCGAACCGACCGCTGCTCGCGGGTCCAGCCGAGCCAGGCCTGCCGGTCCGGGACCCGGGTCTCGAACACGAGGCTGCCGCCGGGCCGGAGCACGTCCCGGACCGCCGTCCAGCGCCTTCGCCCAGTCCGTGTCGTCCTGGAACACCTGCGCGACGTTGCCGGTCATCGTCGCCAGGTCGACGGTCAGGTCGAGCCCGGCGACCGCGTCGGCCCCGCCCTCGACCCACGTGACAGCCTGTGCGCCGGGCTTGGCCCGAGCCACCTCGAGCGAGGCCGCGGCGGGGTCGACGCCGGTCACGCTCAGGCCGCGCGCGGCGAGTCGCAGGGCGAGCACGCCGGTCCCGCAGCCGACGTCGAGCACGCTGCGCGCGCCGAGCCGCTCGGCCAGCCCGGTGTAGAGATCGAGGTCGACGACGGTCGTCGTCGAAGGCGTCGTAGAGCCGCGCGAGCCGGGGGTCCACGAAGATCGGATCGGGTGTGGTCATGGCAACATGTTTACCCGCGACCGGACCGGACCCAAGTGCATTTCGTCGCGTACGGTCGTGTCGGCACCCCAGGGAGAGAGCACGATGACAGGCGACGTAAACACCACGCTGGACGACGCGGCGGAGGTGTTCGCGACCGCACGACGGCGGCTGTTCGGCATCGCGTACCGGATGCTCGGTTCCGCTGCCGAGGCCGAGGACGTGGTGCAGGACACGTGGCTGAGATGGCAGACGACGGACAGGTCGGTGGTCGTCAACCCGCAGGCGTTCCTCACGACGGCGGCGACCCGGCTGGCGATCAACGTGCTGCAGAGCGCACGGTCGCGGCGCGAGACGTACATCGGGCCGTGGCTGCCCGAGCCGGTGGACACCAGCGCCGACCCCACGCTCGGCGCGGAACGGGCCGAGGCCCTGGACGTCGCCGTGCTGGTGCTGCTCGAACGGCTCACCCCCACCGAGCGCGCCGCCTACGTGCTGCGCGAGGCGTTCGACTTCGGGTATCCCGAGATCGCCCAGATCGTGGGTGTATCCCCGACCGCCACCCGGCAGCTCGTGAGCCGGGCGCGCAAGCATCTCGCCTCGGAACGGCAGAACCCGGTGAGCGACGCGGCACGCCGCGACCTCCTCACTGCCTTCCTCGCTGCCGCCCGGGTCGGCGACATCGAGCGTTTGGAGCAGCTGTTCGCCGAGGACATCGTCAGCCGGGTCGACAGCAACGGGGCGGTGAAGCACGTCGCGCGGGTCGCGGTCACCGGCCGGTCCAAGGTGGCGCGGGTCCTGTCCTCGTTCGCGGAGATCTTCTGGGCCGGCGTCACTACGCGGCCGATCGAGGTCAACGGCGACGAGGCCATCGGCATGGTGCGGGACGGCGAGCTGTTCGGCGTCCTGTCCGTCACGGCATCCGACGAGGGCCTGCACGAGGTCATGTGGCAGATGAACCCCGACAAGCTCGAGCCACTCCAGCGGGCCCGCGCTGGGCGGGCCACGCCGGAGGGTCCGGACGGATCGGAGGGTCCGGGCGGATCGGCTACGCCTGGGCCTTCCGCCACTCCTCGTAGCTGACCTCGCCGAGCTGGGCCTCGCCGTGGGGCACGAGCTCCCGGTCTGTGAGCGGTGCGCCGAAGTACGTGGCGCTCGGGTCGGTGCGTACCTCGCGCGGGTCGTCCTTCGACGCGAGGTACGTGCGCACGATCTCGTCGAAGCCGAAGATCTCCGGCCCGGCGATCTCGATCGTCCCGCCGAGCGGCGTGCCGGCGGCGGTCCTGGCCACGAAGCGGGCGACGTCCGCCGACGCGATCGGCTGGAAACGGACCGGCGCGATGTGGGCCACGCCGTCGACAGTCGCCGTGTCGGCGATAGCGCCGAGGAACTCGAGGAACTGCGTGGACCGGACGATCGACCAGCCGGAGCCGGACGCCTTGACCAGGTCCTCCTGCACGACCTTCGCGCGCATGTAGCCCGAGTCGATGCCTTCGGCACCCACGATCGACAGGATCACGTGGTGCTGCACGCCGGCCTTCGCCTCGGCGTCGAGCAGGTTCGTCGTCGAGGTCCGGAAGAAGCTGGTGACGTCCTCCTCGGCGAACGAGGGCGAGTTGCTGAGGTCGACCACTACCTGGGCGCCCTCGAGCACCTCCGCCAGCCCCTCGCCGGTCAGGGTGTTCACACCGGTCTGCGGCGCTGCGGCCACAGCCTCGTGCCCGTGCTCCTTCAGGTTGTGCACTACTTGGCTCCCGACGAGGCCAGTGCCGCCGATGACCACGATCTTCATGGTGTGCTCCTTCGCTTCTTGCGACGTTCTCGCGACGAGCCGAGCGGCTCGTCACGAGTTCGACCGGGAGCACCACCGATCTGTGACAGCGACACCTACCGCTCCCGCTCGACCCGCCGCTCGTCCCACACCGGCTCCGAGGTCTCGCGCACCACGCCGTCCGACCCGAACACGAGGTACCGGTCGAACGACCGCGCGAACCAGCGGTCGTGCGTCACGGCCAGGACGGTCCCGTCGAACGACTCCAGGCCCTCCTGCAGCGCCTCGGCCGACTCCAGGTCGAGGTTGTCGGTCGGCTCGTCGAGCAGCAGCGCGGTCGAGCCCGCGAGCTCGAGCAGCAGGATCTGGAACCGTGCCTGCTGGCCGCCGGACAGGCGGTCGAAGGGCCGCTCGGCCGCAACGGTGAGCTCGTAGCGCCGCAGCAGGGACATCGCCTTGCCCTTGTCCTGGGCGTGGTCCTCCCACAGGATGTCGAGCAGCGCGCGGCCGAACAGCTCGGGGTGCGCGTGCGTCTGCGCGAAGTGCCCGGCGACCACCCGCGCCCCCAGCTTCCACGAACCCGTGTGCGCAACGTCCCCGCCCGCGAGCAGCCGCAGGAAGTGCGACTTGCCCGAGCCGTTCGAGCCCAGCACCGCCACCCGCTCGCCGTAGAAGACCTCCAGGTCGAACGGCTTCATGAGCCCCGTGAGCTCCAGGCCGGCGCACGTCACCGCCCGGAGGCCCGTGCGACCGCCGCGCAGGCGCATCGAGATGTCCTGCTCGCGCGGCGGCTCGGGCGGAGGCCCCGCCTCCTCGAACTTGCGCAGCCGCGTCTGCGCCGCCCGGTAGCGGGAGGCCATGTCGGGGCTGCTCGCGGCCTGGTTGCGCAGCGTCAGGACCAGCTTCTTGAGCTGCGCGTGCTTCTCGTCCCAGCGCCGGCGCAGCTCCTCGAACCGCGCGAACCGCTCGCGCCGTGCCTCGTGGAACGTGGCGAACCCGGCGCCGTGCACCCAGGCGTCGGCGCCCGCGGGACCGGGCTCCAGCGACACGATCCGGTCCGCCGCCCGCGACAGCAGCTCCCGGTCGTGCGACACGAACAGGACGGTCTTCTTGGTCGCCTTGAGCTGCTCTTCCAGCCACCGCTTGCCCGGCACGTCCAGGTAGTTGTCCGGCTCGTCGAGCAGCAGCACCTCGTCGGTCCCGCGCAGCAGCGCCTCCAGCACGAGCCGTTTCTGCTCACCGCCCGACATCGTCCGCACCTCGCGGAACTGCACCCGGTCGTAAGGCATGCCGAGCGCGGCCATGGTGCAGACGTCCCACAGCGTCTCGGCCTCGTACCCGCGCACCTCGGCCCAGTCCGAGAGCGCCTGCGCGTACGCCATCTGGGCGGCCTCGTCGTCCACGGTCAGCATCGCGTGCTCGGCCTCGTCGACGGCGCGCGCGACCTCGCGCAGGCGGGGTGCCGAGACGGACACGAGCAGGTCGCGCACGGTGGTCTCGTCGCGCACCGACCCGACGAACTGGCGCATGACGCCGAGCCCGCCGCTCACCACCACGGAGCCGCCGTGCGGCGTGAGCTCACCGGTGATGAGGCGCAGGAGCGTGGTCTTGCCCGCACCGTTGGGGCCGACGATCGCCGTCGCGCTGCCCTCGCCCACGCGGAACGAGACGTCCCCCAGGAGGGTCCGGCCATCCGGCAGGTGGTATTCGACGTGCGCGACTTCAAGATGGCCCATGGGTCACCATGGTCGCTGGTGACTGCCCTTGGGTCCAAAGCCAATTTCCGAGGACGCCGCTCACGCCACAGCAACGAACACCCATTCGTGGCCCGGGGCCGTCGGGGCGTCGAGCACCCGCTCGACGGCGAACCCGGCGTCGAGCAGCGAGGCCTCTATCTCGTCCCGCTCGCGGAACCGGAGGGTCGATACCGAGGTGACCGCCTCGCCGTCGGGCAGCAGGTTGGTGGATCGGAAGGTGACGAGCGGCAGATCGACCTCCACCAGGTCCTCCCACGACTCCACCTCCCCGTACCCCGGCACGTCCAGCCGGACGTACGAGTGCTCGCGGGTCCAGGTCTCCCAACCGCGCCGCGCGGGCACCCGGGTCTCGAACGCGAGCCGCCCGCCGGGCCGCAGCCGCGCACGGATCCCGGCGAGCACGCCCGCCCACGCCTCGTCCGTGGTGAACACCTGCGCGGTGTTCGCGGTCATCGTCGCGAGGTCTGCCTTCATCGGCGGGACGTCGTCGAGCACCCCGTGCACCCAGGTCACGGCGCTGGCACCTGGCTTGGCACACGCCCGGTCGAGCATTGCGCCGGCGGGATCCGCCGCCGTCACGCCGACACCCCGGCGGGCCAGCAGCAGGGGCAGCGCCCCGGTGCCGCATCCGACGTCGAGGACGTTGCGCGCACCGGTGTCTCGTGCGAGGTCGAGGTAGACGTCGAGGTCGCTGCGTGCCTCGTCGAGGTCGTAGATCGCCGCGACGAGGGGGTGGTCGAACTCGCTCATCGCGCCACCGTAACGAGCGGCGCGCCGGTCGTTGAGTGTTTATCCACAAGGTCGGCCGCCGAAGTCTTGGACGGAGACAACAGATGTCGGTGGTGTGCTGTTGACTGTTCCCCGTGAGTACAGATGCTGATGCTGGAACCGGTCCGGTGACGGACGCCCCCGCCGTCGCCGCGCTCAGCTATGAGCAGGCGCGCGACGAGCTCGTGCAGGTAGTCGGTCGCCTCGAGGCGGGCGGCGAGCCGCTGGAGACGTCGCTCGCGCTCTGGGAGCGCGGCGAGGCCCTGGCCGCACGCTGCCAGGAGTGGCTCGACGGCGCCCGCGAGCGCCTCGCCGCCGCGCAGAACGGGTCGGCGCAGAACGGGTCGGCCGAGTCGCCCGCATCGCCGGAGGACGCCGAGTGAGCGCGCACGTCCTCGCCGTGGGCGAGGCTCTCGTGGACGGGGTGCACCGGCCCGACGGCTCCTCGGCCGAGCACCCCGGTGGCAGCGTCGCCAACGTCGCGCTCACGCTGGGCCGCCTGGGCCGGGAGGTCCGGCTCGCGACGTGGCTCGGGACCGACGCCCGGGGCGACCTGGTGCGCGGCTGGCTCGCCGACTCGGGGGTCGAGCTCGTCGAGGGCAGCGACGGCGCGGAGCGCACCAGCACCGCGGTCGCCACGCTGGACGACGGCGGCTCGGCCACCTATGAGTTCGACCTCACCTGGCAGGTCCCGACGGCGGCGGCGGCCGGCGCCGAGACGCTCGCCGTCCACGCCGGATCCATCGCGGCGATGCTCCAGCCGGGCGCCGCCGAGGTCGGCACGCTGCTCGACAGCGCCAGGACGACGTCGACCATCACGTACGACCCGAACGCGCGGCCCGCGATCATGGGCTCCGCCGACGGGGTACGGCCGCACGTCGAGGCGCTCGTCCATGTCTCGGACGTGGTCAAGGTGAGCGACGAGGACCTGGGCTGGCTCTACCCCGACACCGACCCGGTCGCCGTCGCACGTGAGTGGCAGCGTGGCACGCCCGCGCTGGTGGTGGTCACGTTCGGCGGCAAGGGCGCGGTGGCCGTGTCCGACGCCGGGGAGGTCGAGGCGGTGGCCCCGCAGGTCGAGGTGGTCGACACCGTGGGGGCCGGCGACTCGTTCATGGGAGCCCTGATCGACGGGCTGTGGGAGCACGGCCTGCTCGGCGCCGACCGGCGGGATGCCCTGAACGCCGTCGACTCCGCAACGGTGCAGAGGGTCCTGGACCGCTGCTGTGCGGTTGCCGCGATCACCGTGTCCCGGGCCGGCGCCAACCCGCCGCGTCGTGCGGAGGTCGGACCGTGAAGTCGGACCTGAGCCCCGAACGGCTGAGCCCGCGCGACGCCTGGGCGCTGCTGCGCTCCGGCAACGACCGGTTCGTCGCGGACGCGCCCGCGCACCCGTCGCAGAACGCGGACCGGCGGCGTGAGCTGCAGGCCGCGCAGCACCCGCACACCGTGATCTTCGGCTGCTCGGACTCCCGCGTCGCCGCGGAGATCATCTTCGACCAGGGCCTGGGCGACGTCTTCGTGGTCCGCACCGCGGGGCACGTCCTGGACACCACGGTGATCGGCTCCATCGAGTACGGGGTCGACGTGCTCGGCGCGTCCCTCGTCGTGGTGCTGGGGCACGACTCGTGCGGCGCGGTCGCCGCCGCCGCGCACACCCTCGCCACGGGCGAGCAGCCCAGCGGGTTCGTGCGCGCCATCGTGGACCGGGTGATCCCGTCGATCGTGAACATCACCTCGGGTGACCCGGCCGGGGCCATGGCCGCCCTGTCCGACCAGGACGTGCTGCGCCGCGAGCACGTGAAGCACACCGTGGGGATGCTGCACGGCTACTCGGCCGGGCTGGCCCGCGCCGTCGAGGAGGGCCGGTGCGCAGTGGTCGGCCTCGAGTACGACCTCGCGGTGGGCAGCGCTCGCATGGTCAATGTGATCGGGGACGTCGGGGAGCTGCCCACCCTGCTGGAGGAACCGCGCACGGGGTGACACGAGTCACGCGTTCAGGTGCGTTGCCGCGCCGAGGCTGCGGCACGATAGACCTATGACTGCTGACACCGTCGTCCCTTCGAGCTCTCCCGAGTCCGGCGACACTACCGACTACCGCATCGAGCACGACACCATGGGTGAGGTCCGCGTCCCCGCGAACGCCCTGTATCGAGCGCAGACGCAGCGTGCCGTCGAGAACTTCCCGATCTCCGGCACGCCCCTCGAGCACGCCCACATCGAGGCCCTCGCTCGCGTGAAGAAGGCGGCTGCCACCGCGAACGCCGAGCTCGGCGTGCTCGACCAGGACATCGCCGACGCGATCGTCGCCGCCGCGGACGAGGTCGCCTCCGGCAAGTACGACGCCCACTTCCCGATCGACGTCTACCAGACCGGCTCGGGCACGTCGTCGAACATGAACACCAACGAGGTCATCGCGACCCTCGCCACGGCCGCGCTCGGCAAGGACGTGCACCCGAACGACCACGTCAACGCCTCGCAGTCGTCGAACGACGTGTTCCCCACCTCGGTGCACGTCGCCGCGACGTCGGGCGTCGTGAACGACCTGATCCCCGCGCTGACCCACCTGGCCGGGGCGCTGCAGGCGAAGTCCGAGGAGTACGCGACGGTCGTGAAGTCCGGCCGCACGCACCTCATGGACGCCACCCCGGTCACGCTCGGCCAGGAGTTCGGCGGGTACGCCGCCGCGATCCGCTACGGCGTCGAGCGCCTGCAGGCCGCGCTACCGCGCGCCGCCGAGGTCCCGCTGGGCGGCACCGCCGTCGGCACCGGCATCAACACCCCGGCCGGCTTCCCGCAGCGCGTCATCGCCCTGCTCGCGCAGGACACGGGGCTGCCGCTGACCGAGGCCCGCGACCACTTCGAGGCGCAGTCCGCACGGGACGGCCTGGTCGAGCTGTCGGGCGCGCTGCGCACCATCGCGGTCTCCCTGACGAAGATCTGCAACGACCTGCGCTGGATGGGCTCCGGCCCCAACACGGGCCTGGGCGAGATCGCGCTGCCCGACCTGCAGCCGGGCTCCTCGATCATGCCGGGCAAGGTCAACCCGGTCATCCCCGAGGCCGTGCTCATGGTGTGCGCGCGCGTGATCGGCAACGACGCCACCGTGGCATGGGCCGGCGCGTCCGGCACCTTCGAGCTCAACGTGCAGATCCCTGTGATCGCGCAGGGCGTGCTGGAGTCGATCCGCCTGCTGTCGAGCGCGTCGCGCGTCCTGGCGGACAAGACCATCAGCGGCATCACCGCGAACGTCGACCGCGCCCGCGCGCTCGCCGAGTCGTCGCCGTCGATCGTGACCCCGCTGAACCGCGTGATCGGCTACGAGGCCGCGGCCAAGGTCGCCAAGCACGCCGTCAAGCAGGGCATCACCGTGCGCCAGGCCGTGATCGACCTCGGTTTCGTCGAGCGTGGCGAGGTCACCGAGGCGCAGCTCGACACGGCTCTCGACGTGCTGTCCATGACGCGCCCGCCGCAGGCCTGACGCCACTCGTTCCGAGCGCCCGCCAGCGGCGAGGGCTGGGTACCTGACACCCGCCGTCGCATCCGTCCACTGGTGCGGAGACACGCACGCGACACGCCGGGCCGAGGCGTGGAGAACTCCGCACTCAACGGGGAGACAACGGAAGAGGGCGGCCGGATAACCGGCCGCCCTCCCCCGTCGTTCAGACGCGCGTACTACTCAGTCGCGCGCTTGGAGCACCGTGAATTACTTACCGGCGATCCGGTCGAGAACGTCGAACTTGTCAGCGTCCCCTTCGTGCGAAGCGTCGACGATCTTGCGGCTCAGCGTGAAGCTCGAGCCGGCATCGATCGTGACGTTGAACTTGCTCATCGTGAAGTTGCTCTGCGAGTAGCCAACGAACGGGCCGCTGGCGTCGTCGTAGATCAGACCATAGGTCTGCGTGTCGTCACCAGACTGACCGATCCAACGGCTGGCGTCGGGGGCCTGGCTGAACGGTCCGCCGCTCGTGACCGCGGGGAAGCCCGCAGTGCGCGAGTGGCTGCCCGCCGTGTCGTAGTCCATGGCGTCGCCGAGCCACACCGGCAGCGCTGCACCGGTGGTGTTCGTGAACACGGACTCCGCGGTGATGAACTCGTCATCGGGGGTGGCCGTGAAGGTCGTGACCACGTTCAGGCCGGGGATCTCGGACGAGGCACCGGTCACCTTGACGACCGCCTTCTCACCCGTGTTCTCCGTGATCTCGACCTTCGTCGAGATCACCTGAAGCTGCTGCCACGCGTTGCCCGTGAGGGGCTCAGCCGTACCGACGTAGGGCAGGTTGATCCAGTCCAGGTTGTCCGGCTTGCCAGTCTGGGCCATGTCGATGACCTTGCCGAAGGACGACGGGGCCAGCTGAGGATCGCTGAACGTCTTGGCGATCGTCATGGCGAGGTGCTTGTTCTCGATGACGACGTCACTGAGAGTGCCCTCGACGAGGCCACCGCTGGTGATGCGCTTGCCGATGCTGGCATCGACGCTGACCGTGGCGATCTCCAGGTTGATGCCCGTGGCCCCGGTCGACTCGACCTTGACCTCCTTGGCACCGGTGGCAAAGCCGAGCTGCGACGACTGGATCGTGTACGTGCCAGGACCCGCCTCGATGCCGAGCCGGTAGTTGCCGTTCGCATCCGTGCTGGTGGTGCCGATGACGTTGCCGTCCTGGAGCACGAAGACACCCGCGTTGGCGACGGGAACCCCGCCGTCCTTGTTGGTGACCTTGCCGGTCACGACGGGCCAGGCCTTGGCCGGCGTGCCACCCGGGGTGAAGGCGTACAGATTGCCGTCGAAGGCACCGACGACGACCGTGTTACCGCTGATCGCGGGTCCGGCCGAGACCCAGGTACCGATGTTCTGCTCCCACATGGGCTGGCCGGTACGGGCGTCAAGCGCGTAGAAGCCACCGCTGTTGGCGCCCACGAAGAGGGTGTTGCCGGTGAGGGCCGGGGAGGTGAACGATCCGCCGCGGTACTGCGAGCCCGGCAGGAGCCGGTCCCACTGCACCGCACCGGTGGTCGCGTTGAGGGCCGTGACAGCCCCGCTCGGGAACGCCATGTACACGGTGTTGCCCTTGATCGTCGCAGCGGCGGGCGTTGCGCCACCGTTGACGAGCGACGGGTGCGAGCTCCTGTAGCTCCACAGGACATCGCCCGTGGCGCCGTCGCGAGCGACGATGCCGTTGTTCGAGCCGATGAAGACGCGACCGTCAGCAGCGGACGGGACGCCGTCCTGCCAGCCGCCGAGCGTGTCCGTACCCTGCCACAGCTTCTCGCCGGTCTTCAGGTCGTAAGCGATGACGATGCTGCCGTCCTGGCTACCGACGTAGACGCGACCGTCGGAGACGGCGGGGGTGCCGTCGCTCATGGTCGAACCGGCCATGGGCGAAGCCCAGATCCGCTCACCGGTCTTCTCGTCGAGTGCGACGAGCAGGCCGCGCGAAGCCTCGCCGTGGCGGGTCTGGTACGGGAAGAGCACCTTGCCGTCGGCAACGGTGACGCCGTAGTAGCCGTAGGTACGCTGGTTGTAGGGCGCGGGAGCGGCCTCGGGCGAGGACTTCCACTTGAGCTTGCCGGTCTCCGCGTTGAGGGCGTAGAGCTCTCCACGCAGGGTCGGCGCGAACACCGTGCCCTTCGACACGGCGATGCTTCCGTGGATCGAGGCGGGAACCGTGTAGCTCCACAGCTTCTCGCCGGTCGCGAGATTGACGGCGTGAACAGCGGCGTTTCCGTCACCGTTCTCGTCACGCGTGCCCGAGTAGACAACACCGTCGACGATCACCGGGGAGCCGGTGAGGTAGGTACCCTCGGTGCGGTAAGACCAGGCGAGACGCTGACCGGGGTTGATCACGTCTTCGGAAACACCGGAGTGCTGCGCGTTACCGTGGTGCTGTGCCCAGCCCTCGCCAGCAACAGGCTTGATGGCCTTCTCGTTGGTGAGGGTGAACGTGGCGTTCTTCTTCCACGTACGGCCGGCCTCGTCGAGAACCTCGACGTCGATGGTGTGGTCACCGGCCGGCTTCTTCAGGTTCGCCGGCAGGGAGGCGTACCAGGTGAACTCGCCCGTCGACGCCAGGTTCTGCCACTCGCCAGTGTCGATGCGGTACCGGGCAGAGACCGGAGCGTCGGTGGTGTCGTAGGCGTTGATCTGGACGCCGGGGAACTTGTCCAGCGGGACGGAGCTCTTCGGAGCAGGGCTGACGATCGTCAGGTCCTGCTCAGCGCCGTACAGGCGGAACGGGTTGTCGAAGGTCTTGTTGTCCATGTGGACGTAACGGAAACCACGCGGCGCGTTGTCGATCGTGTACGAGCTGGAGACCGTCTGGATGTGCTTGGCCGTGCTCGCGAAGGCGCTGTTCGGCTCGACATCGTTGGAGTGCTCGTGGCCGACGAGGATCAGCTCTGCTTTGTACTGCTCGAGCAGGTCACCGTACTCGTCGTAGACCTGGGACGAGCCGAACGGGACGTTCATCGGCTGGTGGGCCAGCACGACGAGGTGCTTCTCGCCCGTCATGTTCTGCGCCAGGTCGGCCTTGACCCACTCCAGCTGTTCGGCGAAGGGAGCCGCGCCGTTGTTCTCCAGGACCAGGAAGTGACGGTCGCTGTAGTCGAACGAGTACCACTCCGGTCCGACGTTCTTGCGGTAGTTGTTGATCCGGACCGAGTAGCCCGAGCCACCCGCGTACTCGTGGTTACCCACGGCCGGCCACACCGGCACGTTCGACGCGGCGGCGGCGTTCTTGTAGAACGCGAACTCGGAGGCCGAGGCGTTGTTGGTGAGGTCACCGCTGACCTGGATGAAGGCCAGGCCCTGGTCGGTCGAGTTGATCTCCGCGATCTGCTCGGAGAGCTGGGCGTTCACGTGCGGGTCGGCGACATTACCGAAGGTGAAGCCACCCTCGGCCGACTTCTCGTCCTTGCGGAGGCCGAAGTTGGCGGTCTTCGTGGCGCCGTCGGTCAGCTGACCGAGGTTGCGGTAGAACCGCGGGGTCATGAACTCGTCGGCGCCCACCGAGTAGCCGGCCGGCTGCGTCACGAAGACGAGGTCGGTGTCGCGGCGGTCGGTCGACGTCTCGAAGGAGTACTTGCCCTTCTCGTCGGTGACGACGATCTGCGCGCCGTCGGAGACGGTGACGCCGGCGATGCCGGCCTCACCCTCCTCCTGAAGGTCGTCGTTGTCGTGGTCCTCGAAGACGACGCCGGTCACGGTGGCCATCGGGGGGTCGAGCTCAGCGGAGACCGCGGAGGTCAGCGGGACGCCGACGACGAGGGCGGTCAGGCCACCCGTCGTGATGTACAGCGCCTTCTGCCACGGGCCCATACGCCGTGCACGGCCTGTTAGTTCGACCACACCTTCAGGCGCGGCGTCCAGAGGAGGATGGAGACTCATGCGAGGAAGAACCTTTCTACGAACCAGAAGAGTCCACACGCGGCGACGATCGACGTCACCACGCGAAATACCAGACTCGAGAATCGGGTCCTGCGGGAAAGCAAGATCAGCGGGAAGATCACCAGCACCAGTGCTGCCTGGCCAATTTCAATACCAACATTGAAACTGACCAGAGATGCTGCCAAGCTCCAGCTCATCTCATCGGTGATCTGCAAAGACCCGGCGAAACCGAGTCCGTGAAGAAGACCGAAGACAAAGACCACCGGTAGGCGGCGGTGCGTGGCGCCGAAGAGGTTCTCGATAGCCACAAAGGCGATCGAGAGCGCAATCAGCGGCTCCACGACGGTGGCCGGCACGTGAATGATGCCGACGAAGGTGGCGATCAGGGTGACGCTGTGGGCCAACGTGAACATCGCGGTAACCTTCAGCAGACCGCGGAAGGACGACGCCCCGAGCATGAGAGCGATGATGAAGAGCACGTGGTCCAGGCCGGTCAGAATGTGCTCTACACCCGTGACGGCATATTGCGACACGGAACCCCAGAAGGTGCTCTTACCGATGTTGTAGCTGTGGTGGGAGCGGTCGAAGAGGACCTGCCCGCTCTGGCCGCCGAGGTGGTATTCGGCATTGTTCGTGTGGTCGTCGGCGACGGCCTCGGCATCCCCGAACACCGTGTATTGCAGGCCGAACTCACCTGAGCTGCCCGGGCAGGAGTACACCAGCTGCAGATCGGCGTAGGAAAGCAGGTCTCTGGTGCTGATCGACGTCGACTGCAAGGTCGGTGAGCAGGCCTCGCTGTCGAGGGAGACGATGACCCGGGGTTCCAGGTACTCCGCGATCTCCGCGGCGTGCGCCTCGAGCGCCTCCTCCTTCTGGTCGTCGTCCATCTCGTCCGGGACGAGGGGGCTCAGAACGATCGCCCGGTTGAGGATGCTGTACTCGAGGCTCAGCTTGTACGAGACGTTCGAGCCGTCCTGCGTGATCTCCGAGTAGCCGCTGGAGGAGATCACGTGGGCCGAGGCCGTGCTCGCACCGAATAGCGCCAGGATCACGACCACGCCGAGCAGCGCGACGGCGCGTCTCATCGGGGACATGAGGAAGCGGCCGACCGAACCAGGGGGATTCAGCCCGTGGTCCGCGGTCGTCCAGTGGTGGAGGTTCATGCTGCCTCGGTGTTCTGCTAGCGGCGGTGGGGCGCTCCACGACGTGAGTTCCCGACCTAGAGGATGGCTTCGGCGATGAGCTCGTCGTTCAACCGGTAGAGGACGCGCGCCAGTCGTGGCGAACGACGATCGTCTGTACTCATCGCATCGTCGCCAGACGCTGGGAAGCGCCGGGGTGTCCGGATGGCTCACCTGAGAAGCCTCCGAAGATCCTGATACGAGCGTGCACCTGAGATGTCTATCGACCGGAAGCGACCGGGAGGTATCCCATGGGTGAAGTAAAGACGGCGGCGACTGAACGACCCGGCGAGGGTCAAACCACCCTGATATACGCGAATCGACACCACGAATCGAGGTGGTTTACCCCAAAGAGTGATGGATGGTTCAGGAGGGTCGCGGCGTCTGACCTGCGTCGTTGCTGGTCAGAGTCAAGTTCGGGCAGGTAGCGCAACGGCCCCTGTGTCCGGTTTGATCGTGGTTGTCAAGACCTGATCGAACCTGGAACGAGGGGCCGTTGCGCTGCCACTCCGCTGTCGGGCTGACGCCCGCCCAGACGTCCTAGCTGATCGCCCCCCGATCATGGCGCGGCACAACGCTCGGATGGCAGCCGTTTCCATGCCCGGTCCGGGCGGGCAGCCCCGCGGCGGCGCGCCGCGGGGCTGCTGGGGCTTGAGGTCAGCTCCAGACGAGGGTCCGGCCCTCGTTGTCCTGGAACTTCGACCGCGCGATCGCGATGATGTCGACGATCGCCCAGACGGCGCCACCGACACCCAGGGTCACGATGGCCACGCCGAGCACCGCGAAACCGGTGCCGATCTTGCCCACGTAGAAGCGGTGCACACCGATCGTCCCCAGGAAGATGGCGAGCAGCAGCGCGACGAGGGTGTTCTTCTCGCTCGTCGCGGACGCCGGGGTGGTGTGGGTCTCGGTCATTTCATATCTCCCAGGATTTGGCGGTGAGCATCTCGCCCACCGGGACAGAAGGGGAAAACTATCTAGAACCGTACCTACTTCGCCAATCGCCCAGACCGGACCCCACTCGTGCCATCAACCCACTTATGGGAGCCGAAGAGCACGACGAAGGCCGCTTCCTCGTGGAAAGCGGCCCTCGTCGTGCTCTGTCGGCGGCTACCGACAGCCACAAGGTGCGATCGTTCAGACCGCGGGCGCCCCCGCGGTCTCGGCCTGTACCGCGCTCTCGGCCGGTGCGGCACCCTCGGCGCCGTCCTTCGTGGCCGCAAAGATGAGCGCGGTCGCAGCAGCCGCGCCGACCACGGCGACGGTGGCGACCGTGGCCGCGATCGCGACCTGGGTCGCGACGGTGGCCACTCCCCACTCGCTGCCGGCGATCTCCTCGGCGCGCTCCTGGGCGGCTTTGCGCTGCTCCTTGCCGACCAGGCCCGACACGAGGCCGGACCCGTGCAGCAGGGAGATCAGGGTCGCGGTGCGCTCGTCGGGCTCGGCGCCCTCGACGAGGACCTTCGTGAGGTTGGTGCGCAGCGCCGTCTCGTGGCTCGAGTCGGCGGCGGGCCAGCGGGTGACCGGGAGCATCCGGAAGAGCCGGGTCTCCTCCTTCTCGAGGATCCCGCGCTCGACGAGGGCCGCGAGGAGGTTCTCCTCCGCGTTCTCGGAGATGGCCTCGACGATCTTCCGGGCGGGCGCGTCGGGGGCGTCGAGCGCGGCCTGCAGGGCGGCATCGAGCGCCACGTGACCGGTGGGGGCGTTGTCGGTGACGAGGATCGTGGCGTCACCGGCCTTCTCGCGCTCCTCCTTGGTCGCGCCGGCCTCCGGCGCGCCCCGCAGGAGGGTCTTGTTCGCGGCGGCGAGGTCGGCCAGGAGCGCGCCGGCGAGGCGAACACCCAGGTTGTCGACGTTGGCGGCCTTGCCCGTCTCGTCGTCGACGGCAAGCAGCAGGAAGTCTTCGGCAATCAGCATGGCCCGATGCTATATCCGACAAGGGAGACAAAGCCCCAATTGAGACGGTGGCGGCGGCGAACGCAGCTGCGCCCCGCGGCAACCCGCGGCAGCCAGGACTTTGGTTAGCCTTACCTAAGATGCTACGCTCACGGCGCACGCCAGGAGAGGCGGGCCGCCGAACATGCGGGGCTGGGGGGTTCCGTTCGGCCGGCACGCCTCTCCGTGCGGGAGTTCATGAACGTGTCAGGCGCTCAGGTCACCTTCGGTGGCCTGAGCGCCTGACACGCGGGAGGCGTCGGTCAGACCTCCAGCCGCTCCAGCATGTCGGTCACGAGCGCCGCCACCGGCGAGCGCTCCGACCGGGTGAGGGTCACGTGTGCGAACAGCGGGTGCCCCTTGAGCGCCTCGATCACCGCGGCGACGCCGTCGTGCCGCCCCACCCGCAGGTTGTCGCGCTGCGCGACGTCGTGGGTGAGCACCACGCGCGAGCTCTGCCCGATCCGCGACAGCACCGTCAGCAGGACGTTGCGCTCCAGGGACTGCGCCTCGTCCACGATCACGAACGAGTCGTGCAGCGAGCGCCCGCGGATGTGCGTGAGCGGCAGCACCTCGAGCATGTCGCGTGCGATGACCTCCTCCACCACGGCGGGCGAGACCAGGGCACCGAGCGTGTCGTAGACGGCCTGCGCCCACGGGTTCATCTTCTCGGACTCGGACCCGGGCAGGTAGCCCAGCTCCTGCCCGCCCACCGCGTACAGCGGCCGGAACACGACCACCTTGCGGTGCTGCTGCCGCTCCAGCACGGACTCCAGGCCGGCGCACAGGGCGAGCGCCGACTTGCCCGTGCCGGCCCGGCCGCCGAGCGAGACGATCCCGATCTCCTCGTCGAGCAGGAGGTCGATCGCCACCCGCTGCTCGGCCGAGCGGCCGTGCACGCCGAACACCTCCTGGTCGCCGCGGACCAGCCGCACCCGCTTGTCCGCCGTCACCCGCCCGAGCGCGGAGCCGCCCGGGGAGTGCACCACCATCCCCGTGTGCACCAGGAGCGGTGCCGCCGCCTCGACCGTCGCCGGGTCCAGCGTGGCGATCTCGACCGACTCGTTCTCCCAGAGGGAGCCCATCTGCTCGTCCGACAGGTCGATCTCACGCATCCCGGTCCAGCCGGAGTCCACCGCGAGCTCGGCCCGGTACTCCTCGGCCTGCAGGCCGACGGCGGACGCCTTCACCCGCATCGGCAGGTCCTTGGAGACGACCGTGACGATGTGGCCCTCGGCCGCCAGGTTGGCGGCCACGGCGAGGATCCGGGTGTCGTTGTCGCCCAGCCGGAAGCCGGCGGGCAGGACTGTCGGGTCGACGTGGTTGAGCTCCACCCGCAGGGTGCCGCCCGCGTCCCCCACCGGCACCGGTGAGTCGAGGTGGCCGTGCTCGACGCGCAGCTCGTCCAGCATCCGCAGGGCGCTCCGGGCGAAGTACCCGAGCTCGGCGTGGTGACGCTTTGCCTCCAGCTCCGTGATGACGACGATCGGGAGTACGACGTCGTGCTCCGCGAACCGCAACATCGCCTTCGGGTCGCTCAACAGCACGGATGTGTCGATGACGAAGGTCCTGCGTTCGTCACCTGCCGCGCCGGAAGCGGCGTCGGCACTCTGGTCGGACGGACGGGTGGTGGGTGCGGAATGGCTCACTGCGGTTCTCCCTCCGGCGCCGAAACGCCGTGACAACCTCGTCGCTACCTGGCAGGTACCGCCTGTCGGCGGAACCGGCCCGGACGAACCGGGGCTGGTGGATGGGCCGAGCGACCGACTCGGTGCGCCGCGTCGTGGCGCAGAGCCGGGACCGGCCCTTCTCCACGGAGCGAGCACTCCATAGGTTGGCCTCCCGAAGGGGCGACTGGGTGCCGTCCCTGGACTGGAAACTACGCGCACTGCCATCCCGTGACCAGACCCGCGCCCCGGCGGGTCGCAAGTTGTCACGAACTGTTCACACGGTGGTAATGGCTTCATTTTTTCTCCAAGAAACGGCAAAACTCGCTGGAAGACGCGCCCAAGCGGCAGGATGGACGCATGGCTCCCTTCGCCGTACTCCTCCGCGCCGTCAATCTCGGGCTCGGCCTGCGCGTCACGTCCGCCGACCTGCGCGCCGCCGCCGACGATGCGGGCCTCACCGACGCCCGCACGCTCCTGAACAGCGGCAACCTCGTGGTCACGCCCGGTACCTCGGGCGCCACCCGGGCCGACGACGTCGCGCGACTGGTGCAGGAGCAGCTCACCGCCCGGGTGGGCCAGGAGGTGCGCGCCGTCGGGCTGAGTGCCGAGCAGCTCGAGGCGATCGCCGAAGCCAACCCTTTCCCCGCGGCCGCCCGGGACGACCCGGCCCGCCTGCAGGTCCACGTCCCGTTCGGCGACCTCGACGAGCCGGGCATCGCCCGGCTCGACCTGGCAAACCCCGGCCGGGAGATGCTCGCGACCGCCGTCGGCGTGCTGTACGTGCACTACGTGGACGGGATCGGCCGGTCGAAGCTCACGCCGAAGGTCGTCGACAAGGCCGTCGGCGCGCCGACCACCGCGCGGAACTGGAACACGATCACCAGGCTGCGCGCGGCGTGCGCGGAGCTTGCGTTGCCGTAGGCCAGGCAACCTGCCAGGTAGGGTAGAGCCAAGGTGTGCCGGGAAGTCTGGTCGGCGCGGACCGGGTCGACCGGTCCGTCCCAGACGACCCGCAAAGCCGAGAGGACAGCCGTTGATCGGTAACGCTCCTGCCCCCACCCTCACCCAGCGCCTGCGCACCTGGATCTCCCGCGAGACCACAGGCGGCGCGCTCCTGATCGGCGCCGCCTTCCTTGCCCTGCTGTGGGCCAACTCCCCCTGGCGGGAGGCCTACCAGACCCTGTCCGACACGGTGGTGGGGCCCGCCGCGATCGGGCCGCTGCCGGTCCACCTCGACCTCCCCCTCGACGCCTGGGCCGCCGACGGGCTGCTCGCCATCTTCTTCTTCGTGGTCGGCGTGGAGCTCAAGCAGGAGTTCGTCGCGGGCAGCCTGCGCAACCCGAAGGAAGCGGGCGTCCCCATGATCGCCGCGGTGGGCGGCATGGCCGTACCCGCGCTGATCTATGTCGGCACCCTCCTGGCGCTCGGTGCGCCCGCCGCCCTGCACGGCTGGGCCATCCCGACCGCCACCGACATCGCGTTCGCGGTGGGCGTCCTGGCCATCTTCGGCCGCGGGCTGCCGACGGCGATCCGCACCTTCCTGCTGACGCTCGCCGTGGTCGACGACCTGCTGGCGATCATCGTCATCGCGATCTTCTACACCAGCGAGATCCACTGGCTGACGCTGCTCGGTGCACTGGCGTGCGTCGCTCTGTTCGCCTGGCACGTCCGGTCGCGCGGGCCCCGGTGGTTCGTCCTGCTACCGCTGGCCGTGGTGGCCTGGGCCTGCATGCACGCGTCCGGCGTGCACGCGACCATCGCGGGCGTGCTGCTCGGCTTCACCGTCCCGGCGCTCGCGATGCACGGCGAGGCCACGTCGCGCACCACCCGGTACGAGCACCGGATCAAGCCCGTCTCGTCGGGCTTCGCCCTGCCCGTGTTCGCGTTCTTCGCCGCGGGCGTCTCGCTGCTCGACGGCGACGGACCGGGCGCCGTGATCGGTCAGCCGGTCGTCGCGGCGATCGCCGCCGGCCTCGTCGTGGGCAAGCTCGTGGGCGTGCTGGGCACCACCGCGCTGATCACCCGCATCACGCCGCTACGCCTGCCGGCGGGCATCGGCGTGCGCGACCTGCTGCCCGTCGGGCTGCTGGCCGGCATCGGGTTCACGGTGTCGCTGCTGATCAGCGAGCTGTCCTTCGGCGACTCCGAGCACACTGACGGCGCCAAGATAGCGATTCTCGGCGCCTCCGTGCTCGCCGCGATCCTCGGCGGCATCTCGCTGCGCTGGGACGCGCGCCGCGCCCGGACGGCGGACATGAACCTCGACGGTATCTCCGACGAGGTCCACGACTACATAGGCGACCCCAAGGACCGCGAGTCCCACTGACCGTCACACCTCCAGGAGGAGGGCCTCTCCCTGGCCTCCGCCACCGCACAGGCCGACGGCGGCCCGGCCGCCCCCGCGCCGCGCCAGCTCGTGCGCCGCGTGCACGGCGATGCGGGCGCCGGACGCCCCGACGGGGTGCCCCAGCGCGATCCCGCCGCCGTGCACGTTGACGATGTCGAGCGGCAGGCCCAGAGCCTTCGCGGACACGCCGACCACCACGGCGAACGCCTCGTTGATCTCCACGAGGTCGAGGTCCGACGCCGTCCACCCCTCCCGCTCCAGGGCCTGGGCGATCGCCCGGGCCGGCTGGGAGTGCAGCGAGTTGTCCGGGCCGGCCACCTGGCCGTGCGCACGGACCGTCGCAAGCACGGGCACGCCGGCCGCCGCCGCACGTCCGCGCGTCGTGAGCACGAGCGCCGCGGCGCCGTCGGAGATCTGCGACGAGTTGCCCGCCGTCAGCGTCCCCTCGCCCGCGAACGCGGGCCGCAGCTTCGCGAGCGACTCGGGTGTCGTATCGGGCCGCACGCCCTCGTCGGTGCGTACCTCCACCGGCTCGCCGCGGCGCTGCGGCACCGACACGGGCGCCAGCTCCGCCTCGAACAGCCCGTCCTTCGCCGCCGCGGCGGCCCGCTGGTGCGACGCCGCGGCTATCGCGTCCTGCTCCTGCCGCGACACGAACACCGAGCCGGAGTTGTGGTCCTCCGTCGAGACGCCCATGGAGACGTCGTCGAACGAGTCGGTCAGGGCGTCGTGCGCGACGGAGTCCACGAGCTCCGCCGAGCCGTAGCCGAACCCGAACCGGGAGCCGGCCAGCAGGTGCGGCGCGTTCGTCATCGACTCCTGCCCGCCCACCAGCACCACGGACGCCTCACCGGTGCGCAGCAGCCGCGCGCCGTCGATGATCGACGTCAGCCCCGACAGGCACACCTTGTTCACCGTCACGGCCTGCACGTCCCAGGACACGCCCGCGGCCACCGCCGTCTGCCGTGCCGGGTTCTGGCCCGCGCCCGCCTGGATCACCTGGCCGAAGACCACCTTGTCGACGTCGGCCGCCAGCGTCCCCGCGCCCTCCAGGGCGCGACGCGCCGCGACGGCGCCCAGCTCGACCGCGCTCAGCGCGGACAGGGACCCCTTCAGCCGCCCCTGCGGCGTCCGCGCCGCCGAGACGATCACCACGTCGTCAGCACTGTTCACTGCATTCAGGTCAGTCATGAGGCCTCCTTCGGCCGCTCGTACTCAGCGTATCCCTCAGTACTTCTCGCACCTGTTCGCGTGTTCGACCCTCCCCTTCGTCCTCCGATCACCGGTCCGCGAAGGCCCACCGGCCGGGCGCCGAGAAGAACGCCCAGGTGCCGCCCATCGGGGCCTCGTCGACGCCCGGCCGCTCGTAGTCGCACACCCCGCCGGCGAAGACCTGCCGCAGCCGGTCCCACTGCTCGGCCGCCATGGCCGGATAGTCGTCCCGGTCGGGCGACGTGCGCCGGCACGTGATCACGTCGCTGGCCAGCGGGCCGCCGGCGACGATCCGCGGCGACGTGAACGTCGGGTAGAGCTCGTCGCACTGCCCGGCGTCGGGCCGGATGTCCTCGACGATCTTCTTGCTCTCCAGCTCCTCCGGCGAGCCGATGGCGCCCGGCGTCCAGCAGGCGTCGACCAGGTCGGCCGGCTTGCTGTCGACGACGACGTCGTGCGGGTCGCGCCCGGCGCCGTCCGCCCGGGCGGTCGCGGCCTGGACCGCGCGGATCCACCGGTCCATCTGCTCGAGTGCCTGGACCAGCACCGGGTTGCCCGCGTCGAGGCCGCCGTAGGTGTCGTCCTGGACGAGCATCACCTGGTTGTCGGCGTCGCCGTTGGCCTCGATCAGCCGCTCCTGCGTGGAGAACGAGTGGTAGCGCATGTGGATGTCGCCGCCCACCTGGTCGTCCGTGTACGCGCGGAAGTCGATGATCGGCGTCCGGGACAGCCCACCCCCGCCGTCGAGCATCCGGCCGGTCCGGTACGCGGCCCGGCGGGCCGCGGGGTCGGCCTGGATCCGCTCGTCCGTCGGCTCGGCGTCGATGTCGAAGCCGCCGATGCCGGCGTTCAGGTCGAGGAACTGGTCCACGGTGATCTTGCCGTCCTGCAGGGCCGTCAGGCCGTACTGCACCCCCACGTTGTCCAGCGGACGGCGCGCGAACCCGGTGCCGCGATCGATCCCGTAGACGTTGCGCGTGTGGTCCCAGATCGTCGCGCGCGCTCCGGTCGGGTTCGTCAAGGCGTTGTAGCGCACCTCCAGCGGCACCGAGGCGTCGAACTCGGCGTCCGGGTCGAGGCGCTGGGCGCCGGTGCTCTGCGCGGCGATCGCCCGGTGCACCCCGAAGCCCGCCACTGCGAGCTCCTGTGCCGCGGTGAAGCTGGCCGCGCCCGGTTCGTCGCCGGTGAACCAGGTGCGCAGCAGGCGCGCGTCGGCGAGCTTCTGCGACGTGCCGAAGCCGACGTCGGGGAAGCTGCAACCCACGATGATCCCGTCCAGCAGACCCGGGTACGAGTCGGCGGCCTGGTGCGCCTGGTATGCGCCGCCCGAGCAGCCCCAGCCCATCGTGTACGCGGGCTCGCCGTACGCCTCGATGAACCGCTCCCGGGTCATCGCCAGAGACTCCGTGGTGAGCAGGTCCGAGCAGTTGTTGCCGAACGCGTTGAGCGTGTTGGAGGCGACGGCGAAGCCGCGCGACAGCATCGAGTCGACCAGCACGCCGCCCGTCGAGGCGCCCTGCGTGTACCAGCCGCCGCGGCAGCCACCCCCGAACGTATAGACCAGCCGGCCGTTCCAGCCCTGGCTGCGCTGGTGCGCCGTCGGCTCGGGCTCGGCGGCCGGGTCGTGCAGGCTCGCGATCTCGTAGATCCCGCGGTTGGCCGTGCCGATCTCGATCCGCACGATGTACGGGACCTCCGCGCCGTCGAGCGTCGTTGTCGTGGCCAGGTCCGCGGGGTGCTGGGCCGGGTCCGGCAGCGGCCGGAAGGCGCCGCCCGTGGTGCGGTACATGTACTCGACCCGGGTCCCGAGCGAGCAGTCCTCGTCGATCGGCGGCCCGCCCCGGACCCCAGCCGGACTCCGGTACTCGGTCGTCTCGCAGTAGAACGGTGCCTCCTGCGGCCCGGAGAACACCGGTCCCGTGACCGGGTGCGCGGAGACCCGCAGGGCCGACGCCGCCGCGCCGGGCGCCCGGGCGACGAGGTGGTGGTGACCCGGATCGAGCCCGTCGACCAGGCCGAGCCGCCCGTCGCGATCGGGTTCGAACAGCTCGGTCACGTCCGCGCCGTCGCGCGTCACCGTCACCTCGTCGGCCTCCACCCAGGCCGGGACCTCGACGCGGACCAGGGTCTCCGGCCCGCTCACGGCGTCCGGCCGGCTCGACACCGTGGTGATCCGCAGGCCGCGGCCGTTCGAAGCGCTCTCGTCCGACGTGTCCTCCGCGGCGGCGGACGTTGCGATCGCGAGCGGGGCGAGGAGGGCGGCGGCCGCCATGCTGGTCAGCAGCCGGCGGCCGAGCCGGCCGCTGTGTGGTCGACGGCGGAGCGGTGGTCGGGTGAGCGGTCGACGGCGCGAGGGCAGGGGCATGGGGTAACTCCTCGTTGAGTTAGAGCCGAGTGGTGCCTGGCAAGCGTCAAGCCGGACAATCCCATTGCAACGTAACGATCCCGGCGAAACGGCGTCAAGAATCCAGGCCGGGGTTCCCCGGCCTGGACCCTCCGCTCGGCGCCGCCCGCTCAGCCCAGCGACCCGGCGAGCTCCACCGCGATCTCCGGCTCCGTCTTGTCGACGACCTCCTCGACCGTCACGCCCGGCGCGAGCTCCCGCAGCACCAGCCCGGACGGCGTCACGTCGAGCACCGCCAGGTCGGTGATGATCCGGTTCACCACGCCCTTGCCGGTCAGCGGCAGCGAGCAGGTACGCAGGATCTTCGGTGACCCGTCGCGCGCCACGTGCTCCATCAGGACGATCACGCGCCCGGCTCCGTGCACCAGGTCCATCGCGCCGCCCATGCCCTTGACCATCTTGCCGGGGATCATCCAGTTGGCCAGGTCGCCCGCTGCGGAGACCTGCATGCCGCCCAGGATCGCGGCGTCGATCTTGCCGCCGCGGATCATGCCGAACGACGTCGCGGAGTCGAAGATCGACGAGCCGGGCAGCAGCGTCACCGTCTCCTTGCCCGCGTTGATGAGGTCGGGGTCCACGGCGTCCTCCGCCGGGTACGGCCCCACGCCGAGAATCCCGTTCTCGGACTGCAGCACCAGGTGCCGGCCCTCCGGCACGTAGTTGGGCACGAGCGTCGGCAGCCCGATGCCCAGGTTCACGTACATGCCGTCGGTCAGCTCGCGCGCGGCGCGCGCGGCCATCTCCTGTCGGGTCAGTGCCATGGTTCAGGCCCCCTTCGTGTCCGGCGTGGTGGACGACGGCGTGGTGGACGACGGCGGCGCGACCGTGCGCCGCTCGATCCGCTTCTCGATGTCGGTGCCGACAAGCACTACGCGGTGCACGTAGACGCCCGGCAGGTGCACGGTGTCAGGATCGATCTCCCCCGGCTCGACGAGCTCCTCGACCTGGGCGATGCACACCCGCCCCGCCGTGGCGGCGAGCGGCGAGAAGTTGCGGGCCGACTTGTTGAACACGAGGTTCCCGTGCCGGTCGCCGCGCAGCGCGTGCACCAGCGCGAAGTCGGTGCTGATCGCCTCCTCCAGCACGTACTCGGCGGCGTCGTCCCCGAACGTGCGCACCTCCTTGGCGGGCGACGCGATGGCCACGCCACCTGCGCCGTCGTACTTGCGCGGGAGGCCGCCGTCGGCCACCTGGGTGCCCACGCCCGTGCGCGTGAAGAAGGCGGCGATGCCCGCGCCGCCGGCGCGGAGCTTCTCGGCGAGCGTGCCCTGCGGGGTGAGCTCCACCTCGAGCTCGCCCGAGAGGAACTGCCGCTCGAACTCCTTGTTCTCCCCCACGTACGAGCTGGTCATCTTCGCGATGCGCTGGGCGTTCAGCAGCAGGCCGAGGCCCCAGTCGTCGACGCCGCAGTTGTTGCTCACCACGGACAGGCCGGTCGTGCCCTGCGCCAGCAGCGCCTCGATCAGCGCGATCGGGTTGCCGCACAGGCCGAACCCGCCCACGGCCAGGGAGGCGCCGTCGGGGATGTCGGCGACGGCCTCGGCCGCGCTCGCGACCACCTTGTCGAAACCGGTGCGTGGTCCAGTCATCTTCGACTCCTTCATCAGGTCAGTGCCGGCAGGTCATGCCACGTGCCAGTGTCACACTCATCGCGGCGTCTCCGCTGGCCCTGCCGTCATCGCGCGCTCCATCCGCCGTCCATCGTCCACGAGGCGCCGGACACCATCGCGGCGTCCGGCCCCGTGAGCCAGCCGACCAGCGAGGCCACCTCGCCGGGCTCGACGAGCCGCTTCACCGCGGACTCAGCGAGCATGACCTTCGCCACGACCTCGGACTCCGGGATCCCGTGCGCCTTCGCCTGCTGGGCGATCTGCTTCTCCATCAGCGGCGTGCGGACGTAGCCGGGGTTGACGCAGACGCTGGTGACCCCGTGCTCGCCACCCTCCAGAGCCGTCACCTTGGACAGGCCCTCCAGCCCGTGCTTGGCCGACACGTACGCCGACTTGAACGGCGAGGCCACCAGCCCGTGCACCGACGAGATGTTGACGACCCGGCCCCAGCCCTTCGCGTACATGCCGGGCAGCACGGCGCGCACCAGCAGGAACGGCGCCTCCAGCATGATCCGCTGGACCAGCCGGAAGTCGTCCGGCACGAAGTCCTGGATCGGGTTGATCCGCTGGATGCCGGCGTTGTTCACGAGCACGTCCGCCTCCAGCTCCAGGGCGTCGAGCGCCCGGGTGTCGGACAGGTCCACCACCCACGCCTCGCCGCCCACCTCCTCGGCGACGGCCTTGGCGCCGTCGCCGTCGAGGTCGGCCACCGTCACGTGCGCGCCGCGCGCGGCGAGCTCCCGCACGCACGCGGCACCGATCCCGCTCGCGCCGCCGGTCACGAGGGCCCGGCGCCCTGCCAGGGTCGGATTCATCGTCGGTTGTTCTCCCTCGGTCTCAGTCGTCCTGCACCGCGAGCGCCCGCTCGCGTGCCTGGTCCTCGGCGTCGAGGTCGTGCAGGGACGCGCCCCTGGTCTCACGCAGGGCGAGCGCCGCGACGAGGGTGATGGCGGCCGCGATGGCCATGTAGACGGCGGTGGGCCACCACGAGCCCGTGTCCTTGAGCCAGGTCGTCGCGAGGATCGGGGCGAGGGAGCCCGCGAAGATCGAGGTGACCTGGTAGCTGATCGAGACGCCGGAGTACCGCATCCGCGTGGGGAACATCTCCGCCATGATCGCCGGCTGCACCGCGTACATCAGGGCGTGGAACAGCAGGCCGGCCATGAGGACGGCGAGGATCAACCACGTGTTCTGGGTGTCCATCGCCGGGAAGGCGAACCAGCACCAGGTCGCGCCGAGCACGGCGCCGGTCACGTACAGCGGCTTGCGCCCGATGCTGTCGGCGAGCCGCCCCACGGCGAGGATCACCACGAAGTGGAACGCGTGCGCTGCCGCGACGATACCGAGGATGCCCGTGGTGTCCATGCCGAGCGCGGTGCCGAGATAGACGATCGAGAAGCTCACCACGAGGTAGTACAGGATGTTCTCCGCGAACCGCAGGCCCATGCCGGTCAGCACGCCGCGCGGGTAGCGCTTGATCACCTCGAGCACGCCGTAGCCCTTGGTGCCCTCCTCGATCTCGGCCTTCGCCTCTTCGTAGATCGGGGCGTCCGAGACCCTGGTGCGCACGTAGTAGCCGATGACGATGACCACGGCGGAGAGCCAGAACGCGACGCGCCAGCCCCAGGAGAGGAACTCGGCGTCGCTGAGCACGCCGGACATCGTGTAGAGCACGACCGTCGCGAGCAGGTTGCCGCCCGGCACGCCGGCCTGCGGCCACGCCGTCCAGCGGGCCCGCTCGTCGTCCTTGCTGTGCTCGGCCACGAGCAGGACGGCGCCGCCCCACTCCCCGCCGAGTGCGACGCCCTGCACGAAGCGCAGCACCACGAGGAGCGCCGGGGCGAGGAAGCCCACCTGCTGGAACGTCGGCAGGCAGCCCATCAGCACGGTCGCGACGCCGATGAGCAGGATCGTGAACTGCAGGGTGTGCTTGCGCCCGAGCTTGTCGCCCAGGTGGCCGAAGATGACGCCGCCGAGCGGGCGGGCCAGGAAGCCAACGGCGTAGGTCACGAACGCCGCGATGATCGCGTCGTACTCGTTGCCCGTCTCGGGCATGAGGACCTTGTTGAACACGAGCGCGGAGGCGGTCGCGTAGAGGAAGAAGTCGTACCACTCGACGACGGTGCCGGCCATCGAGGCGGCGACGATGCGCCTGATCAGCGACCGGTCTTCCGGTACGCCGGTGCTCTGCTGTGCACTCTGCTCTGCAGACATGCTGCTCCTAGGTGTCGACTCTGACACGGGATGTGACTGGGGGGCCACGTGTGACCTGCAGAGTGTTTCGGGGAAACGGCGGGCGGAGCAATGACGAAGTGGGCAGACGCCGTGTGCACGAATGCACACTCGGGCCCCGCGACATCGCCCACGACATCGACCCGGCTTGGTAGCGTCACCGCATGCCAGCCCGCAACGAGCCGCCGGCCGGCCAGGTCGCCGACCAGCTCCTGGTGCTGCTGGAGGTCGCCCGCACGGGCCGGTACACGACGGCGGCGCAGGCGCTCGGCGTCAACCACACCACCGTCGCCCGCAACATCACCGCGCTGGAGCGCGCCCTCGGCGGGCGCCTCCTGGTGCGCGGCGCGGACGGCTGGGAGCTGACGGCGCTGGGCCTGCGCGCGGCACGTACGGGCGAGGCGGTGTCGGACGCCGTCGGCCGGCTCGTCGCCGGCGACACCGAGGCCGACCCCATCACCGGCGTCGTGCGGATGACGGCGACCGACGGGTTCAGCGCGTACGTAGCCTCCCCCGCGATCGCGCGGCTGCGGGGCGAGCACCCGGAGCTGTCCGTCGAGCTCGTCACCGTCACCCGCGTGGCGACGCACCACCGCTCGGGGGTCGACATCGACGTCGTCGTCGGGGACCTGAGCGTGCAGCGGGCCAAGGCGGTGCGCCTGGGCGATTACGTGCTCGGGATGTACGGCTCGCGCGATTACCTGGCGCGGCACGGCACGCCGACCACGGTCGCCGAGATGTCCCGGCACGGGCTGGTCTACTTCGTCGACTCCATGCTCCAGGTGAACGACCTCGACGCGCCGCGCCGCCTCGTGCCGGGCATGCGGGACGCGCTGGCCTCCACCAACGTGTTCGTGCACGTCGAGGCCACGCGCGCCGGGGCGGGGCTGGGATTCCTGCCCTGCTTCATGGCCGACCGGCACGACGACCTGGTGCGGCTCCTGCCCGACGAGGTCACCGAGCGGCTGCCCTACTGGGCAGTGATCCGCAGCGAGTCCTGGCGCCGGCCGGCGGTGGCCGCCGTCGTGCGGGCGCTGGCCGAGGAGATGGCCCGGCAGGAGGACCGCATGCTGGGGTCCGGCCCCGTGTAGCCAGCCCGTGACCATCGCGGACGGGTGAACCGGGCGCCCAGGCATACCCCGTGGCCGGGTGCCGTGCCAACATGAACAGGAGCAGGTCGAGGACGCCCGCCGCGACGGGGCGCGTGGGCCAGGACGCCCCGACACGGAGCCCTTCCAAGGAGCCGTCGTGCGTCGAACATTCCTAGCCGCAGGCATCGCAGCCTGCACCCTCGTGGCCGGCCTGGTCGCACCGTCCGCGTCGGCCTACCCGGGCGATCCTCTGTTCAGCTGGGCGGAAAAGCCGGAGGAGGCGCACCGCAACGTGTCCGTCGCGGGCTCCGGCCGGGTCTTCGTCTCCGCGAGCTCCGAGTCGGGGTACAAGCCGGTCTCGTACCTCGAGCACGGGTACGAGAACGACTGGGTCAGGACCGAGACCGGACCAGCCAGCTGGACCGGGCTCGCGACAGGCCCCGGCAACTACGCCGTGAACGTCAGGTTCGCCGCCGACGGGCCCGCCAGCTACCGCGTCCACGACGGCGACACGTGGAGCGATACCAGCACCTTCTACGACGGCACGGTCCACAAGGCATTTATGGACTCCAACTCCGACGGCGACGTCTCGGTGCTCCTGCAGCTCCGCCCCGACGGCGGGATGGTCCTGGCCCGCCTCCTCCGCGGCGGCGAGTGGACATTCGTGGAGCTCACGAGCGGCCCGCTAGCTGTCGCCGCCGCCGACGTCGTACTCAACGAACAGGGCAAGACCACCATCGTGTGGGCGGTGCCGTTCGAGGGCAGGTCAGTCATCATCCGGAGGATCGTCCGCGAGGGCTCCACCACGGAGTCGACAACCAACGTGACCATAACGGTGAACGGAACCCGCGTGCCCCTCTCGATCGCGTCGGACGGAGCGGGCCGCGAGACGATCATTGCCGGCAACCAGCTGTGGCGGCAGCCGCACACGAGCAAGGCGCCCGAGTACCGGATGCGCACCAGCGTCCACGCCCTCCTCGCCACCGGTGAGTCGGCGACCCGGGTCGTCTGGCCGATCCTGACCGAGACGGGCTACGCGATCCGCACAGTGCTGTTCGACGACGTGGCGAACCGCCGGCAGCACATCGTCTGGTCCCACCGGGTGCCACCTGCCAGGTGCCACGCGGGCTCAGGGCTCGACAACCTCGCCCTCGGTGTCGGGATGGTGCCCGGCGGACGGTCGTACGTCGCGATCGCGATCAGACGCGGCGCCGAGACCGACGGCATCTGCCAGAGCAACACGGCGTTCCTCGTCCTCGACCGCGCGGACCGGGTGCTCGCCGAGCAGTCGCTCGGCTACTTCGCCAACGGCGACGAGCTCCAGGTCGCAGCCGGGGCCGCCGGCCCGATCGCCGTGGAGTTCAAGAACTGGGACGACCACGCCGACCCGCTCTCCGAGGACCAGCCGGACGGCCTGTACTCGCTGAGCTTCTACCACCGCTGATACTCACCGCGCTCAGTCCTCGGGAGCGTGCCACCTCAGTCCTCGGGAGCGTGCCGCTCCAGGAACCGATAGACCTCCGTGGTCTCCACCCCTGGGTACGCGCCCGAGGGCATCGCCGCCAGCATCGAGGCGTGCGGCCGCGCCGAGGGCCAGGCGAAGTCGCCCCACTTGGCAGTGAGGTCCTCGGGCGGACGGCGGCAGCACGACTCGTCGGGGCACCGCGAGGCGGACCTGACAGTGGTCTCCCGCCCGGAGAACCACTTGACGTCCGCGAACGGCACGCCGACCGAGACGGAGAACGCGCCGTCCGACGTGTTCTCCACGCGCGAGGTGCACCAGTAGGTGCCCGAGGGCGTGTCCGTGTACTGCGCGTACGGGTTGAACCGGTCCTCGACGTCGAACACCTGGCGTGCCGTCCACTTCTTGCACACGTGCTGACCCTCGACAGCGCCGAGGGCGTCCGAGGGGAACCGCACGCCGTCGTTCTCGTACGCCTTGTGCAGGATCCCCGACTCGTGGACCTTCATGAAGTGCACCGGGATGCCGAGGTGGCGCGTGGCGAGGTTGGTGAACCGGTGCGCCGCCGTCTCGAACGACACCCCGAAGGCGTCGCGCAGGTCCTCGATAGCGATGGACCGCTCGTCCTTGGCGTCGCGCAGGAACTTCACGCCCGGCTTCTCCGGCACCATCAGCGCCGCCGCCAGGTAGTTGGCCTCGACCCGCTGGCGCAGGAACTCGCCGTAGTGGCCGGGCTCGGTGTGGTCGAGCACGTGCGATGCGAGCGCCTGGAGCAGGGCCGACCGGGTGTTCGAGCGGCCGCGGAACCCCTTGGACGGCAGGTAGACGCGCCGGTTCCGGGTGTCGATGACGGAACGCGTCGAGTGCGGCAGGTCGCTCACGTAGTGCAGCGTGAAGCCCAGGTGCGCCGCGATCTCGGAGGCCATGCGCTGCGGCAGCGGCCCGGACGTGTGCCCGACGTCGGCGAGGAGCTCCTTCGCTACCTGCTCCAGCTCGGGCAGGTAGTTGTCCTTGGCGCGCATGTCGTCGCGGAGCTCACCGTTGGCCCGGCGGGCCTCCTCCGGCGTGGCCGCGCGCTCGGTGTGCAGCCGCTCCAGCTCGCGGTGCAGCGCCAGGATCGTCCCCAGCGCGTCGTGGGGCAGCGACTTGCCGATGCGCACGCCCTCGATCCCGAGGGACGCGAACAGGGGGCCGCGCTGCACACGCTCGAGCTCGATCTCCAGCGCGTCCCGCTCCGACGGCGCCTCCGCCGACAGGAGGTCGTCCACGCCGGCGCCGAGCGCCCGGGCGATGGCCTGCAGCTGAGAGAACTTGGGCTCGCGCTTACCGTTCTCCAGCGTGCTGATCTGCGACGGAGCCCGGTCGATCGCCGAGGCGAGGTCGTCGAGCGTCATGCCCTTGCTGGTCCGCAGGAACCGGATGCGGCGTCCGATCGTGAGGGCGTCCGGCTCGGCGTCGGCCGTTGTGCCCGCTGCCGTGCCGGCCTTACCGGCCGTCGTGCCCGTCGCCGCGCCCGCCGCCGTCGCGCGACCCGTCCGTCCGCTCTGCGCGGCACGCGAAGATGTTGCGTTTCGTGCGGTTCTGCGATTCTCGGTGGTTCCTGCCATGCCTGAGGGTGACATACGGACAGGCTTCCGATCAACAGAAGAACTCAGGTTCTTCTACTCAGATCTGCTTGAGAAGTGAGTTGCGCAGGACGGAAGGTCGTAACACGTCACCGGCAGACGCGGTGACCACGTTCCGCCCCGAGAAGGAGACCCGCCATGAGCGCACCCACGATCGATCACACGTCAGAGGCCACCGCGTCCGAGACGACCGCGGCCACCGCGGCGACCCCCGTGCGCACCGGCGACCAGGTGCAGACCGCTGCGGAGCTGCAGCAGTCCTGGGAGTCCGACCCTCGCTGGGCCGACATCGAGCGCACCTACACCGCCGAGGACGTCGTGGCGCTGCGCGGCTCGGTCGGCGAGGAGAACACCCTCGCCCGCCGCGGCGCCGAGCGCCTGTGGCGGCAGCTGCACGAGGAGGACTACATCAACGCCCTCGGGGCGCTGACCGGCAACCAGGCCGTGCAGCAGGTCAAGGCGGGCCTCCAGGCCATCTACCTCTCCGGCTGGCAGGTCGCCGGCGACGCGAACCTCTCGGGGCAGACCTACCCCGACCAGTCGCTCTACCCGGCCAACTCGGTGCCGGCCGTGGTCCGCCGCATCAACAACGCGCTCCTGCGCGCCGACCAGATCGACGTCTCGGAGAACGGCACCACCACCCGCGACTGGCTGGCCCCGATCGTGGCCGACGCCGAGGCCGGCTTCGGCGGCCCCCTCAACGCGTACGAGCTGATGAAGTCGATGATCCAGTCCGGCGCCGCGGGCGTGCACTGGGAGGACCAGCTCGCCTCGGAGAAGAAGTGCGGCCACCTCGGCGGCAAGGTGCTCATCCCGACGCAGCAGCACGTGCGCACGCTGAACGCGGCCCGCCTCGCGGCGGACGTCGCCGACGTCCCGTCGATCGTGATCGCCCGGACCGACGCCGAGGCGGCGACCCTGATCACGTCCGACGTCGACGAGCGCGACCGCCCGTTCATCACCGGCGAGCGCACCAACGAGGGCTTCTACAAGGTGACGAACGGCATCGAGCCGTGCATCGCCCGCGCCAAGGCGTACGCGCCGTACTCCGACCTGATCTGGATGGAGACCGGCACGCCGGACCTCGAGCTCGCGCGGAAGTTCGCCGAGGCCGTGAAGGCGGACTTCCCCGACCAGATGCTGAGCTACAACTGCTCGCCGTCGTTCAACTGGAAGAAGCACCTGGACGACGACACGATCGCGAAGTTCCAGCGCGAGCTGGGCGCGATGGGCTTCAAGTTCCAGTTCATCACCCTGGCCGGCTTCCACGCCCTCAACTACTCGATGTTCGACCTCGCCCATGGCTACGCCCGCGAGCAGATGTCGGCGTACGTGCGGCTGCAGGAGGCGGAGTTCGCCGCCGAGGAGCGCGGCTACACCGCGACCAAGCACCAGCGCGAGGTCGGCACCGGCTACTTCGACCGCGTCGCGACGGCGCTCAACCCCGACTCGGCGACCACCGCCCTGGCCGGCTCCACCGAGGCGGCGCAGTTCTGATGACCGCCACCGTCGACACACGTGCCCAGGGCACCAGCCCCTACGACGCGGACGCCGGCCTGTCCGGGCTCGGCACGCCGCCGGCGTCGCGCACCGGGTCCACCCCGGCGCCGTCCAACCCGGCGCCCGCGAGCTCGGCACCGAGCTCGCTGCCGAACGGCGGCGTGGCCGCCTCGGGGACCGGCCTCCGGCGGGGCGTGATCACCGTGACCGGTCCCGTCGGGCCGCGGTACGGCGAGATCCTGACGCCGGACGCCCTGTCGTTCCTCGCCCTGCTCCACGACCGGTTCGACGCCGCCCGCGACGAGCTGATCGCGCAGCGCCAGCTGCGCCGCCAGGACATCGCGGACGGGAGCGATCCCGACTTCCGGGCCTCCACCCGGCCGGTGCGCGACGACCCGCACTGGCAGGTCGCCGGCTCGCGCCGCGCACCCGGCCTGGAGGACCGCCGCGTCGAGATCACGGGTCCCACCGACCCGAAGATGACGATCAACGCCCTCAACTCGGGCGCCAGGTGCTGGCTGGCCGACGCCGAGGATGCCTCCAGCCCCACGTGGCCCAACGTGGTGGAGGGGCAGCTCGCCCTGCACGACGCGATCCGCGGCACGCTCAGCTTCACGAACGAGGCGGGCAAGGAGTACACGCTGCGGTCGGCCGACATCGTGGACCTCCCGACCATCGTGTTCCGCCCGCGCGGCTGGCACCTCGACGAGGCGCACCTGCGCTACACGGACGCGAACGGCATCACGAGCAGCGCCCTGGGCAGCCTCGTCGACTTCGGCCTCTACTTCTTCCACAACGCGGCCGAGCTCATCGCGCGCGGCCGGGGCCCGTACTTCTACCTGCCCAAGCTCGAGGGCTACAAGGAGGCGCGGCTGTGGAACGAGGTGTTCGAGCTGGCACAGGACACGCTCGGCATCCCGCGCGGGACGATCCGCGCGACGGTGCTCATCGAGACGCTGCCCGCGGCGTTCGAGATGGAGGAGATCCTCTACGAGCTGCGCGATCACTGCGCCGGGCTGAACGCCGGCCGCTGGGACTACCTGTTCTCGGTGATCAAGTGCTTCCGCACGCGTGGTGAGTCGTACGTGCTGCCGGATCGCGCCCAGGTCACCATGACCGCGCCGTTCATGCGGGCGTACACGGAGCTGCTCGTCGCCACCTGCCACAAGCGCGGGGCGCACGCCATCGGCGGCATGAGCGCGTTCATCCCCGACCGCCGTAACCCGGAGGTCACGCGGAAGGCGTTCCAGCAGGTCGCCGCGGACAAGAAGCGCGAGGCCGGCGACGGCTTCGACGGCACCTGGGTGGCCCACCCCGACCTGATCCCGGTGGCCGAGGCCGAGTTCGACGCGGTGCTCGGTGATGCACCGAACCAGGTCTCGCGCCAGCGGCCCGACGTCGCCGTGGGGCAGCACGAGCTGCTCGACGTCGCATCGGCCCGCCGCGCCGGGGCGACCGTGACGTCCGCCGGCCTGCGGTCGAACGTCTCGGTGGCGGTCCGCTACATCGACGCGTGGCTCCGCGGTACCGGGGCCGCAGCGCTCGACAACCTCATGGAGGACGCCGCCACCGCGGAGATCTCGCGGTCGCAGGTGTGGCAGTGGATCGCCTCGGGCACCCTGACCGACGACGACCAGCTGCCCGTGACCCGTGAGCGGGTCGAGGCGATCCTGCTCGACGTCGTCGCCTCGCTGCCGCACGGCCACGGGGACCGTCTGGACGAGGCGGCAGCGATCTTCCGCGCGGTCGCACTCGAGGACGACTTCCCGGCGTTCCTCACGAACCCCGCGTACCAGGGGCACCTGGTGGGGTCGCCGGTCGACCGGCCCTGAGGCTCGTCCCCCTCCCAAGCTGCCCGACGCCGTGCCGGTCGCCGGTCTCTCTCCCCCGCCCCCCTGGGGTCGGACCGGCGCGGCGTCTGGCCTTCGTGCGGCCGTCCTGCGCAGATCACGCCGCGTAACGGGGCGCCATCGCCTCCATCTGCTGCATCACGAGAACGACGGCCTCGGACTGCTTGTCCGGCGGGTAGTGATAGCTGATGAGCAGCCTCTTGACGGAGGTCCGGATCTTCGCGCGCACGTCGTCACGGACCGTCCAGTCCGTCTTCACATCGCGCTTCAGGATCTCGTGCAGCTTGCGCGCGATGGTCGCCAGCGTCTCGTCCCCGATCTCCTCTTGCGCCGAGTCGTTGTCCCGCAGAGCGTCCCAGAACGCGGTCTCGTCCCGGTTCAGCTGGTATTTCGCACCCCGCTCGTCCTCGGCCGCGAGCTCACGCGCCATCTCGAACAACACCTGGATCACCTCGGCCGAGGTCAGGTTCGAGTTCGTGTAGCGGATCATCACCTCTTCGAGGCGCTCCGAGAACATGCGGTTGCGTACGAGGTTGCCCTCGGTCAGCTTGCGGGTCTCTGCTGCCACAAGAGCTCGTAGCGCCTCGATCGCCAGCTGCGGATGCGGAGAGGACTGCGCCCTCTCCAGGTACGAATGGTCCAGCCGGTCCAGGCGAGGGCGCTCCAGGCCCGCAGCGGCGTAGACGTCCATGACCTCGTCCGACTCGACGGACGTCGCGAGCAGCTGGTTGAGCAGCCGCTGCACCTCGTCGGGGATCGGCTCGCCGCGAGCCTGGCGGTCCTCGGCGTCGAGCTTGCCCATCCAGACCCGGACCTCCTCGTAGAACCGGGCGTCCATCTCGACGTCGCGGAGGGCCGCGGACCGTCCGGCGAGCGCCCAGGCCCGGGAGAGCGCAGCGGCCCGACGGCGGAACTCGGCCCCGCGCGTCTCCTCACCGTCGGCGGTGGGCTTGTTCCCCGGAGTCTGCGGGTTGCGCAACCACGCGACAGTGAACGCGACAGCATCGATCCAGGTACGCGCCGCGCCGGTACCGGCGGCAAGCCGCGAGCGCCACCCTGAGCCGTCGACAAGCCCGGCCAGGGTTGCCAGCAGCTCGCGCGTCACCGCCTCGGCGTCTTCGGTGGTCCGGCCGACGGGCAGAGCCTCCTGATCCTGCACGGTGTACTCGGCGAGCGCGGCCTTGAGGTTCTCCGCCACAGGTGCGTAGCCCACGAGGAGGCCGGCGTTCTTGCCCCGGAAGGTGCGGTTCACGCGGGCGAGCGTCTGCATGAGCAGAGCACCGCGCATGGGGCGGTCGAGGTAGAGCGTGTGCAGCGGCGGCGCGTCGAAGCCGGTGAGCATCATGTCCTTGACGATGACGATCTCGAGCTCGTCGGCCGGCGTCTTGAGCCGCTTGCGGATCACGGCGTTCTCCGGCTCGCGTCGCACGTGCTGCCGTATCGGGTCAACGTCCGTCGCGTCGCCGGAGTACACGACCTTGATCCTTCCCTCGGCCGTAGCGTCGGAATGCCAGTCCGGTCGGAGCGCAACGATCTCGTCGTAGAGGTTGGCGCAGATGGCACGCGTGGCACAGACCACGAGGGCCTTGCCGGGCGCAGCCTCGGGCGTTTCGGTCGCGTCGGCAGAGCGCACCTGCTCGGCCATGGCGTCGCGTCGCGCCTCCCAGTGGGACACGAGGTCGCCGGCCAGCAGCTTCAACCGCGCCGGCGAGCCGTAGACGGCGTTGATCCGGGCGACGTCTCGCTGCATGCGGTCGCGCTCCGCGTCGTCGAGCCCCGTCATGACCTCATCGGCGGTGGCGTCGATGGTCTCGGCGTCGATGTCGTCGGCGAACCCCACCTTGATGAGCCGCTGCTCGAAGTAGACGGGGACCGTCGCACCGTCGGCGACTGCGCGGGTCAGGTCGTACACGTCGATGACGTCGCCGAAGACTGCCTGGGTGTCCCTGTCAGCCTCTGCGACGGGGGTGCCGGTGAAGGCGATCAGGGTCGCATTCGGCAGCGCCGCCTTGAGGTGCGCCGCGTAGCCGTCGAGGTTGTCGTAGTGGCTGCGGTGCGCCTCGTCGACGATAAGCACGATGTTGCGCCGTGTGGACAAGACCGGGTGGGTCCGCCCGGCCTTCTTCTCTTCGCTGGTGAGACCGAACTTCTGCAGCGTGGTGAACAGGATGCCACCGGACTGCCGCAGCTCCAGCTCGCTGCGCAGCTCCGCGCGACGTGCGATTCGCTGGGGTGTGGAGGCAAGCAGCTGGGAGCCCTTGAACGTCTCGAAGAGCTGGCCGTCAAGCTCCGTACGGTCGGTGACCACGACGATCGTGGGGTTGAACAGCTTGGGATGCCGAGCCACCGCGTTCGCGTACAGCTCCATCTCCATGGATTTGCCCGAGCCCTGCGTGTGCCAGACGACGCCGGCCCGGCCATCCGTCTCGACCGCCTGGACGGTGCTGCCGACAGCCTTGGTGACCGCAAAGTACTGGTGGGGCTTGGCGATCCGCTTCACCAGGCCCTCATCACCCTGCTCGAACGACACGAACCCGCGCACCAGCTGCCCGAACCGCTCTGGATTGAACAGTCCGTCGATAGTGACGTCGAGCGGTGTCGGGATCACTGCCTCGTCGGGCCTGAGCACAAGGCTGTCCGTGACGGACTCGCCGACACCGACCGCGCGACCGTCGTCGTCCACGTTCCAGGGTGAGAAGTGGTTGAGCGACGTGAAGGGCGTGCCGTACTTCGCGACGACGCCGTCGGAGACGACCACCAGCACGCAGAACCGGAACGCCATCGGCAGGTCTCGCACGTACTGGGCGAGCTGCGCGTGAGCGGCCGATACGTCGGCGCACGCCGCGCCCGCTTTCTTCAGCTCCATGATCGCCACGGGCATGCCGTTGAGGTAGAGCACGACGTCGAATCGGCGCTCGATCTCGCCGTCACGCACGGTGACCTGATTGACCGCGAGCAGTTCGTTGTCGTCCTCCCGGGGCGACACGAGCCGGATGCTCGGCGTGTGCTCCACGCCGTCCTCGATATAAGTGAGGCGGTAGCCACCGGTCAGGATGTCGTGGATCCGCTTGTTCTCGCTGATCGCATCCTGGGACCGCGGGCGCAGAATCTCCTCGAGCGCCTGATCCAGGAACCGACGCGGCACGTTCGGATTGAGGCGCCGCAGCGCGGCCCGCATCCGCGAGGGAATGGCGATCTCGTCCCAGCTCTCGCGCTGCACCTGCGGTGCACCCGAGCTCGCGTAGGAAGGGTGCCCGAAGCCGGACATCGCGCCCGGCGCGATCTCCTTTCCGGGCATGGGCGACCAGCCGTTCGGCTCCGAGAGCCGCTCGAGCGCGAACATCTCCCAGTCGGCTTCGTTCGCGGGCACTGGTCCTCCATGTGTCGTAGCGGGGTCGCTTGGATTTGTCGTGCTGATGGCCCCTATCAGACACCGAACGTGGGGTGCACAACCCAGTGAACTGTGAGATCGGGGGTTATCGCCATGCTGCCGGGCCTCTGACCTGGGTGAACTCTGGTTTCATCCTCGCGTGCTGCGGTCGATCGGGGGAAGCCACCGTCTGACGTCGACCCCGTGATCAGGAGGCCGGAGCTCGATCCGGGCCGGCGATCTCTCCGACCCCAAGGCCGGAGAGATCGGTGACGATCTGGGCGAGGTGCCGTACCTCGGCGAGGGTCGGCGAGAGGTTGTACGCGTGGTGATGGGTCGCCTGAGAAAGCATCGTCCAGGCGTACTGAGCGTCAGCAGCCAGGTCTGGTCTGAGTACTTCGAGGCAGCTCATTCGCGAGCGCATGGTCGCCCGAGCGACAATGAGACCCTGGCTCTCGACGAGCCGCTGCACGGTGGCTTCCAGTTCCGTTCGCACCAACCAGCACGCGGCCCGCAACCGCTGGTGGTGAGCCACACCAGAGCCGTCAAGGACACGCTGGGCGTGTGCCAGGAAGATGCTCATCGAAGACTCCGATCAGGCCGGGCAAGTTCCTCAACGAGGAGCGCGACGTCGGCTCGAGCGCGCCCCACATCGCCATTCAGCCCAGCATGCACGCCGGTGGCAGTCGCTGTGAGCGCCCTGGTCCGATACCGATAGCTGGGATCGATCTCCCAGCTCCCGACGTCCTGCTGGCCGAGGGCGAGCGCGACGCGCTTACGCGTGGTGCGGGTCTTGTCCCACGCCTTCTCCAGGTCCGCATGTGAGCGGCCGGCGGACAGTCCCGAGATGAAGAAACGGTCTCGCGCCTGCGCCTCGACTGCCATACGCAGCAGCCCCGGGAGGACGCGACGCATCGCTGCGTCGGGCAGCCCTCGATCCTTGACGAGTGCCTCCGCGTCCTGCAGATACCGGCGTGCGGGCGTGTAGGTGTTGACGATCGACACCGCCGACGACGTCCCGCGCGTCACCTCGACCACCGTGGCCGGCACGGCCGACCGGCGCACCGCGGCCGAGAGCCGGTCGTCGTGGGAAAAGACGACCACCTGATGCGTCTCAGCGATCTCGCCGAGCACGGTAACGAGACCGTCGACCTTGGCGGGGTCCATGGCCTGCACCGGGTCGTCGAGCACGACGAACCGGAACGGGCTGGTTGCCAACGTCGCCCGCGGCAGGAACAGCGCGAGCGACAGCGCGTGCAGCTCGCCCTGGCTGAGCACGGCGATCCCGGATTCGACGCCGTCGACCTCAGCCTTGATCTCGACCTTGCGGCGGGTGCTCATGCCCTGGAGGGCAATCCCCGAGATCTCGACGTTGCTCTCCTGGCGCAGCAGCTCCCAGATGCGCGCGGCGTGCTCGCCGATCGGGGCGATCCGCTCGTTCTTGAGCACGATCTCCTGATCCCTGAGCCACTTGTGCGCCGCCGCCGCGTTCGCGACGCGCGGCTTGGCGGCCGCCCAGCTCTCGGCGATGTCGGCGAACGCCGCGATGCTGCCGGCCACCTGCGCCCACTGCCCGTCGAGCACCTCCGCCTCCGCCCCCGCTGCGGCCTTCAGGAGCTCGATGGCCCCGGCGAGCGCCGAGCGCCGTCCGGTGAGATGTTCCGCGAGCGCCAGATCCTCGCCGGGCAGCTCCACCCATGACTGCCACGCCTCTATGGCCGCGCTCTGCTGGTCCGCTACCGCACCATCGACCGGGCCCCGCAGGACTCCCGGGACGGTCTCGGCGATCGCCCGGGCTCGCTGACGCGCGTCCGACAGCTCCGCACGAGCAGCGCTCAGATCGCGGAGCAACGTCGTGGCGGCGTCCGCCTCCGCACGAACCTGCGCCGCGCGGGCATCGTCGATCTGCCCGACGCCGCACGCCGGGCAGGTCATCTCGCCGTCGTGCTCGTGGGCCAGGAGCGTCGAGCTGAGCACTCCAAGGCGACGCTCCAGGGCGGCCGTGCCGTCGTCCGCGAGCGACGCAAGCCGGGAAACCGCGTCCCGCAGCCGGTCCGCGACTGCGCGGACCCGGTCCTCGTCCGGTAGGCGAAGCCCCATGAGCCCGCGCAGCGTGGCGGACCGTGCGACGGCACCGGCGTCGACGCCGGCCGCGACCTCGCGGAGCGCTGTCGGGTCCGGATTCTTCGCTGAGACGAGGCTGCGCGCCTTGACCGCGCGAGGGTCGCTGATGGTGGTCAACCGCCCGGTCAGTGCGGTCCTGGCTGTCGCGTAGTCCTTCTTGGGCAGCTCGGCCTGCTTCTTCTGCTCGGCGAGCGCCTTGACCGCAGTAGCCACGTCATCGAGCCCGAGCATGAGAGACAGAGCGTCGTGCAGTGCACTCGGAGCGTCAGTCAGGATCGTGCCCAGCTCCTCATAGGTGAGAAGCGGGCGGCTGTTGGCCAGCGGGGTCGGCCAACCGAGGTCGGTGAGCGAGCAGTTGGTGCCGCCCCGCGTCACCCTGGTGCTCTGCGCGCTCAGGTCGGCGTCCTTGGCCCACTCGACCCGGACGTCGATCACCTCTCCGGAGCCCTGGACCGCGGTCGCCTGGATCCGCGGCGGACCCTGGTGCAGGTTTCGCCAGGACCCCTGCCACTGTGCAGCGCGCTTCTTCCACCGGTACGAGGTGCCGGTCAGGGCGACCTCCAGGCCCTCGGCAAGGCTCGACTTGCCGGAACCGTTGCGCCCCGCGATCACGGTCAGGCCGGGTGTCGGCTTCAGGTCCAGCGTCACCTCGGGGCCGATCCCCCGGAAGCCCTCGACCTTGAGACGCTTCAGGAAGACGTCTCGGGCGGGTGCGGACCTGCCGCCCGAGCCCGCCTCGTCTTCCGGCCGGCGTGCCGGCCCGATCGCGGGACTGCTGGTCGCAGGCCCCTCGGTCGCCGTGCCGCCGAGGGCGGTCGTGATGAGGTCCCTGATGTCTGGCGTGATCGTGGTGTCGTTCGCCAGTCGTGCTGCGATGTCGCTGTCGTTCATGGCGCCTCCCCTTCATGGTGTGGGCCTCATCAGATCCCCGACGAGACGGCGCCGGGCGGATTAGCGGCGAGGTCGGCCGCTATCGGGGGTTATCAGCGTCGAACCGGCGTCGGCCCGGGGCGGAGCTGTTGCATGAGCAGCTCCAACAGCCTCATGACAAGGGAGCGACCATGTCCACGTACTCACCCGCACCGCAACCCGCCGAACTGCCCGCACCGCAGAAGAAGCGCAACTGGTTCGCCCGTCACAAGTTCCTCAGCGCGATCGGCGCGATCGTCCTGTTCGTCGTGCTCGTCAACGCTTTCGGAGACGATGGCGAGCCCGCCACCGAAGGCGGAGACTCGGTTGGAGATGCGGCCGTGGCCAGCGACTCCAGCGAGCCTGCCGTCGTCGA
Source organism: uncultured Actinomycetota bacterium (assembly GCA_963850545.1). Lineage (GTDB taxonomy): Bacteria > Actinomycetota > Actinomycetes > Actinomycetales > Cellulomonadaceae > Promicromonospora. Next base: position 2,778,045 of record CAWKLP010000001.1, read on the forward strand.
GGAGAAGCCGGCCGGCATCGGCGACAAGGCGCGCGACGGAAAGTTCGAGTTCACCGTGACCAAGGTCGAGCCGGGCGTGCAGGAGGTCGGTGACGAGTTCCTCAGCAAGGAGGCGCAGGGCCAGTTCGTTCTCGTGCACCTGACCATTCAGAACATCGGCGAGGAGGCGCAGCTGTTCGACGCGACCTCTCAGCTCGGGTTCGACGGCAAGGGCAACGAGTTCTCGACGGACAGCGATGCCGGCATCTACCTCGACGACTCCAATGCGTTCCTCAACGAGATCAACCCCGGCAACTCCGTCGAGGGCATCCTGATCTTCGACATCCCTGCCAATGCACAGCTGCAGTCCCTGGAGCTGCACGACTCGTTCATGTCCGGCGGCGTCGCCGTCGCGGTGAACTGACCGCCATGACCGACTTCGCCGGGCCCGTCGCCCCGCCCCTGGTTGTTCTACGCAAGCGACGCCGCTGGGCCACACCCCTGTTCACCGCTGCCGGGTTCTGTGTCGGCATCGCGTTTGGCGTCGTCATCGGTGGGTTCAGTGGCGGCGAGGCCGCGACCGATACTGACGATGCGGCGCCACCCTCACCATCGGCGAACGAGACTGCAGACACGCGTCTTGCTGATGCCTACGCGACGTGTGTCGGATCGGGGGACGGCTTCGAGCTCGCCGACGACGACACGACCCTCATCCTCGACACCATGGGTGCCGATGACTCTGCGGGCACCGACATCACGACGCTCGGCTGTGCGCTCGGCGAACTCGCAACGCCCACGCGCGTGATCACCGCCATGGAATCCACGAGGGCTCTCGACGGCCGGCAGTCGGAGTCGTGGGACGGCTTCACCGCTGCCTGGTCTTACCACCCCGACTCGGGGATGGATGTCATCATCACGCTCGACGAGGAGTCCTGAACACAGAGCGCGTGTCGGTGCGTGGGCGCCGGGCCGACTGGCCCGGCGCCTCAGGCAACGCGCGACTTCGGTCGCAGGTGGTGACGGATCGGGCCGGCTGCCACGCACGACAAGGACGCCGGACCCGTGCCGGGTGCAGGTTTCGTTTCCCGGACCGACCGGAGTTCCTCCGAATGTCGGCTTTGCGCGGGCCGAGGAGGCTCAGGAGCGACCGATCGGTACTCCTGACCGGTCGGGGTTCGCGTTGTCACGGTGTGCCTGCCGGTGGCCGGATCCATCCCGGACTGCGCTGACCAGCCGGTGGCCTCCTTGGCTTGATTGCAGGCAGCGCAGAGCCCCTGGCCGTTCGCGAGCTCGGTGGTCCCGCCGTGAGCGGCAGCGGTCACATGATCCAGATGGCGTATCGGCGCGTCGCACCAGGACGTGCGGCAGATGCCCTGGTCGCGCACCCGCAGCAGGTCGGCGAGCCCGTCGGTGAAGAACCGCTGCTTGCTCGTCGTCCCGACCAGGTCGCCGGTACTCGTGGCGTAGACGGCGCGGAGCCAGGCGGCGTCGAGGTCCAAGCCGTTGGCGACCAGATTCCGCGCCACCGCAGCAGGAATCGCCCCGTGTCCTGCGCCGGTACCGTCCAGCACGACGGCGGGCTCGTGACCGCCGGCCAGCAGCGCCTCGTCGGACACGACGAGGTGAACTGTGACGGGGACGTCCGCGGCATGCTCCTGGCCCGTGATCCGCTCGACCAAAGTGTCGGCCATGATCTGACCGGTCGACCGCTCATCCCCACCCATGTGCCGAGCCGACTCCGCGGAAAGCTTCAGCGCCGCGTATGCCTGGACGCCCTCCGCAACAGGCAGCAGCGCCGTCAGGTACGTCATCGTGTCCGGAGCCGGTCGAATGGTGACGCAGCGGTCCGAGACGGCCTTCGCCGCCCGCTTGACCAAGGCGGCAGGGTCAAGTCGGTTGGCGTGCTCCTTGACCAGGCCGACCAGGCGCCGCGTACCCACACCTTCGAGCACAGCAGGGTCTGCACAGAGGTCTTCGTCGATGCGCTGTCGATCGGCCAGGTCCAGGCACGCGGTCTCCTTGACGAGCAGCGTCGCCCGCTCCTGGGACAGCCGGCCCTCCTGGAGCGCGCTCAGGGTGTGCGGCATCTCGGTGTGCCAGACGTTCGCGACACCCAGCAGCGACCGCGCCCGGTGCGGTGACACCCGCAGGGCGAGCCCCACCTGCTGCGCCACGTCAGCCTCGGCGTCGCGCGCGGCGGACTTGGCGGTGACCGGGACCTGACGCCCACGCTTGTCATGCATGGTGCCGCCCAATGCGATGGCTTCCTCCTTGGCAGCCCGCACCTGCTCATCTCGCAGGTCAACCAGCACCTGGGACTGCGCAGCCACAACGGCGGCGGCAAGGTTCTCGAGAGCGCGCAGGGTGGCCACTCGTGAGGCGGCGTCGGCGGGACCGGAGCTCGAAAGCAGCCACGCGTGCATGGCCGCGATCCTGTCTGCGGTCACTTCACCGGTGACAGCGCCAAATGGCCCGACGGCGACGGCCCCGGTGTCCTCGCTCCGAGCGTCAGCGAGCGAGGCGGCGGGCAGCATGCCGCCGGCCGATGGCCCCTCCGATGCGCGCTCTCTGAACATGCCACCATCGTATAGCACGCACGTTCGACTCGCCTCTGGAGCCAACACATCGCAGACCCTTGCGTCGCGCGGGCGGGGATCCGCAAGCGCCCCCCGGACCGCCTCCTCAAGAGGCAGGGCTACCGAGCACCGCTGGATCTATGACGATCGGCAGGGACAGGTTCTGCCTGGCGATCCGCGCGCACTGCGCCAGCAGGTCGGCTCGCAGGTGCGGCCAGACCAGGGCGGCCACCTGCGGGAGCTCTGATTCGGCGACAGCACCACGGAGCCTCACGAGAAACGTGCTCGTGCCCGAATACTGCAGGTCGCTGTCGCTGACCCGCTCGACAGTGACCACCGCTTCAACCGTCACTTCCGGGGAACCGTCCTGATCGGATGTGGCCGCGAGCCGAAGGTCCACACGGGCCGGCTCATTCGGCTCTCCGGTGTGTCGTTCACCGTTCGAGCGGACAAGAACCATGTCCAGAACGTCAGTCGCCAGCATGAACGTGCGGCTCCTCGCGCGACCAGTCCGCCGGCACAGTGTCCGGTAGTGCAGTGAATTCGATGCTGGTGCTCCACGAGACCTTTTCCGATGCAGCGCGGCGCTGGCGCGGAACCGCACGGGTGCGGCGCGGGATCACCGGTGCGTCCGGGCTCACCGGCTGTACGTCCAGCCGAACCCGGTAGCCGAGCGCACGGAAGACGCGCGCGAGCGTCGCCATCCGCACGTTCCCGTCGCCGTTGAGGATCGCGGACACCCGGCTCTCGCCAACGCCGAGACGCGCAGCGAGTTCCTTCTGGGACACCCCTGCAGTCTCGCGGGCTCGATTCATCATCGCCACGGCGTCCACCGCAAGCCGAGCAGCGCTCTGTTCCAGTGCGTCGGGCCTGCCCTCTGGTTCACGTGTCATGTCGCGTGTCTTCCTCTCGAACCTGCTTCGCCAACGAGATCTCGTGCAGTGGTGTCTTTCGGACACCGGGCGGCTTGATGAACGACGTCGCAAGCCGGATGTACTCGTCGAACTCAGGGAGCACCGGACCCTTGCCCCACGGGCCGGAGCCTTCGAAGTTGATCTTGGGGTCGTACCCGCCTTCGCCATCCGTGTCGAAGAAGGTGATCCTGATGTTGAACCGCTTGAGCTCCCACACACCGTCGCGCAACTGGTTGTGGTTCTCCTCGTACGGGAAGTCCCCCTCCTCCGCGAACCGCTCCCATGCGGCCAAGATCCACGCTTCATGACTGATCTGCTCGTCCGGCGCGAGGTCTGGCGCGAGGCCCTGGTCGACACCCCCAACAGCCAGCTGCTCCAGAAACTCGGCCACCGGTGACGTCGAACAGTCCTCGCGGACTGCGCAGACGACCTCGTACCACGCACCATCTGCGATCAGCCTACGACTGACTTCACTCATACGTGAACCCCTACGCGTGTGGTCTTGATCTGATCGAGACGTTCATCGCCCGCAGCAGCTGCGCCGAACGGGACCCAGTGGCGTGCCGGGCGCCGGTGACCGGCACGCCCCCAAAGGCTCATGCGAACGTCCACGTCACGGATACGGCGTTCGTCACCACAGCCCGTCGGACGGCGCCTCAGCCTCACCCTGGCGGGCACCCACCTCGGCGAGTTGGTCGACGGCGTTCGCCGGATTCTCCGCGAGGCGCTCGGCGTCGCGGACGCGGAGCTGGCCGGACATGAGGTGTGGGAGGAGCGCGTCGCGCGTGTCGCGATGAGTGCTCGTTCTCCACCTGAGCGCAGGCACTCGCACGAGAGATGGAGGCCCGCAACCGCCGATCCGATCTCGTGCATCCGCCGCTCGTCGGGAATCGAGCCGAACACCGAGCTTTTTGAAGTTGCCGCGCGAGAGCTCCATGAACGTTGTCGCCTTGGCATGCTCGACGAACTCAGCCACTCGACTTCTCATCTCGTGGAAGAGCCAGTACCGAAGCCGTTCATCATTCGGCTGGACAACGATAAATCCCTGATTAACCGCCATAGGGCGCTCTGCGAGCGCGAACGCCCCGATAGTGGCGCGCGACGTCATGAAGATCGAGCCCATGGGGTACAGCGGCGACGAAATCGAAGCCAGTCCGCTCTCCGAGATCGTAGCGATTCGTCTTGCGGACGTACGGCCCCGGCAGCCCCGTCACGTCTGTCGGCGTGAGCCACGCAACGTCCCCATCCCAGAGCTCGGGCACCTTCGAACGGGGCGTTGCACCTCCACCAACTCGCGCGATGTCGGCAAACGTCGCACCCGAATAGACCGCTTCCGCAACCACACGTTGGTACTCACTCTGAGCAAGCTCGTCCGCCGTTGTGGCGAGATTGGTGTTGGCCGCGATCTTGTCGTCCAGGGAACTCAGGAGCTCAGCGATTGCCTGTTGCGCTTGAACCTCCGGGATTTCTGGAAGTACAAAAGAACGGACGTCGAGCGACGTTCAAATGCGAAACCGTTGAGCCCTCAGCCAATGCTATAAGCCTCGCTTGCTGCACCGACGACGACAATAGATAATATAGAAAATCTGAATCGGCTACGGAGGGGTCTGGTCGCAACAGTACCGTGCGCTGGCCCGCCGCGACGTTTTCGGATCGAGGGATCCTAACTATCGGACCAACTGGAGCTTCGCGCGCGAACAGCAAGTCACCGAACCTGGGGCGCAAACGGCGCGTCCACGCTACGAATGTCTCCGCAGAAATCCGTCGAGAATTCTCGATAGTTGATTTTGTTGCCGCTCATGGCAGGCGTTCCAACTGCGAAGTAGTCACCAGACGAATCAATGGGCGACGTCTTGTGCTCACAGTCGACGATGTTAAGGCAGACGTCGCCCGAAGTTCGCTTCACTCGACCCTCCCCAACTGCTCCCGCACCACGGCCTCCAGCCGTGCCGACTCCTCAAACTGCGCGAACAGCTCCTTCGTGAGCCGCTCGATCTTCTCGTCGATGGGCTCACCGTCGTCCTCGACATCGGCTGCACCGACGTAGCGGCCCGGGGTCAGGGCGTAGCCGGCCTCCTTGATCTCGGCGAGGGTGGCGGTCCTGCAGAAGCCGGGGATGTCGGCGTAGGTCTCGACAGACTCGACCAGAGTGACCGGCTCGACCACCGATTCAGCGGAAGGCCCCTTCTTCCACGCGTGGTACGTGTCCGCAATCTTCGCGATGTCCTCGTCGCTCAGCGCCCGCTCCGCGCGGTCCACCATGTACCCGAGGTTCCGGGCATCGATGAACAGCACCTCGCCGGCCCGCGCACCCTTGTCCTTGGCGAAGAACCACACGCACACCGGGATGCCGGTCGACCGGAAGAGCTGGGTCGGGAGCGCCACCATGCACGAGACCAGGTCCGCCTCGACGATCTGGGCACGGATCTCGCCCTCGCCGCCGGAGTTCGACGACATGGAACCGTTCGCCATGACCACGCCCGCAGTCCCACGAGGGGCCAGCTTCGAGAGGATGTGCTGGATCCACGCGTAGTTCGCGTTTCCTGCGGGCGGCACACCGAACTTCCACCGGGAGTCGTCCTCGATCCGGTTCCAGTCCTTGATGTTGAACGGCGGGTTCGCCATCACGTAGTCCATCTGGGTGTCCGGATGCAGGTCCCTGGAGAACGTGTCCTCCCACCGCGCGCCGATCTCGCCCGTGATGCCGTGCACCGCCAGGTTCATCTTGGCCATGCGCCAGGTCTTCTCGTTGAGCTCCTGCCCGTACGCGACGATGTCCTGCGGGTTGGCGCCGTGGCGCTCCAGGAACTTCTCCGCCTGGACGAACATGCCACCCGAACCACAGGCGGGGTCGTACACGCGACCCTTGTACGGCTCGAGCATCTCCACGAGCACGCGCACCACGCCGGGCGGCGTGTAGAACTCGCCGCCCCGCTTGCCCTCGGCCGCCGCGAACTTCCCCAGGAAGTACTCGTAGACCTCGCCGAGGATGTCGCGCGCACGGCGCGCACCGTCACCGGTGAACCGGGCCGAGTTGAACAGGTCGACCAGCTCACCGAGCCTCCGCTGGTCCACGTTGTCCCGGTTGAACAGCGTGGGCAAGGTGCCGCGCAGCACCGGGTTAGAGCCCATGATCAGCTGCATGGCGCCGTCGATCAGTTCGCCGACGTTCGCCTGGCCGCCGTCCTCGCCGTCGGGCCGCCCCTTCGCGAAGCGCGCGATGTAGGACCATCGTGCTTGCGGCGGCACCCAGAACACACCGCCCGCGCGGTACTCCTCGACGTCGTCGACCACCTGAGCGACCTGGTCCGCGTCGAAGCCCTGCTCAGCGAGCTCGGCCGCGATGTGGGCACGCCGCTCCTCGAACGCGTCCGACACGTACTTGAGGAACACCAGGCCGAGGACCACGTCCTTGTACTGGCTCGCGTCCATGGAGCCGCGCAGCTTGTCCGCGGCCTTCCAGAGCGTGTCCTTCAGCTCCTTCATGGTCGACGCCTGCGACGTGACCACAACCTTCTTCCGTGGGGGCACTTGCCCATCCCTTCTCATCGTCCGCGCTCATCTTCGCGCGGACCACTGACAGATACGTCCACCACACCTGCGGCCACACCGTCGAGCAGCGCCGTGTGCAGCTCGGCCAGCCGATCGAGCCGCGCCTGCAGCTCCTTCTCCTGCTCGCCGAGGCGCTCCAGGACCTCCTCGAGTACCGCCCCCTGGCCCAGCGGGACACCCCGCACGGTCCAGGCCTGCCAGACCTTGGCATCAGGCGCCTGGGCGCGGATGTCGGCGGCGATCACGTGCGGCACCAGCCGATCCTGCGCCTGAGCGGCGACCCGCAGCACCCGGGCCGGGAACTCCACCACGGACAACCCGTCGACGTCGACCACCGCGAACGGCCGCGGCGTGGCACAGAACACGATGTCGCCCGGTTCCGTGATCCGATATCGGCCGAGGGCCAGCTTGTCGATCCGGCGGGCACCCCACGGCGCGTCACCCATCACCTCAGCGGGTCCGAGGAGCGGCACGGTGCCATCAGTGGCGGTCCGCACATCCCCAGGTCCGAGCCGGTTCCCCGACAACAGTTCCACGGCATGGCGCGCCACAAGGTCGTCGAGACGCCGCGTCCCACCGGAGCTGGCCCTGGCCTGCGGCCGAGCCACGATTTGGCGGCCGACGTCGGGCAAAGGCTCCGCGACCTCGGCCACCAGCCGCTCGATGTGGTGTGCCGTGCCCGCCGGCTCGATCGGAGCACCCACCGCGAGCGCCCGGCTCCCGGCGAGCAGGCTCTGCCTCCCTGCCACGACCTGGCTCGTCGACACGAACCGGCCGAAGCGGAACGCATGCGCGCCCGCGTGGCGCAGGTCGCCGAGCGCCGCGGACACGTCGGTGAGCAGGTCGGACACGACGTCCGGCGCGAACCCGGACGGTGGAGGCTTGTGCTCGCTCAGGTCCGCGACGACCATCCGCTGGTCGCCCAAGGACCCGGGTGCGGCGTCGCCGAGCACCCACAGCGCCATCTGCTGACGGGGGCGCTGCGGCATCATCCCCGGGGGCAGCAGAATGACGGATCGCAACCTACCGGTCCGCAGCACCTCGTCCCGCCGAGCGTCGAGGACGTGATCACGGATCGCATCGACGAGTACCGCCGCGGGGCCGAGCACCACGCCCACGTGGCCCTTCGCCAGTCCGAGGGCCAGCTCGTCGAGCCGCGTCAGGATCTGGTCCGGGTCGAGGTCCGGTTCCCCGACGGTGGGGATCTGGGTCACGACGTGCGCGTCGCCGCCCAGCTCGGCGTCCGCGTCGTGCACGGTCCAGCCGTGCGCCACGAGCCGACGTCGGGCGAGTCGGGTCAGGGTGTCGTCGCGGCGAGGGATTCGCACCGTCGCTGTCTCGCCGTACTCCGACCGGCCCACGACGGCCCGCAACAGGTCGCCACAACCCGGGTAGGGGTCTTCTAGGACAGGCCCGGCGTCCTCCGACACCAGCACGCCCACGATATCCGCGACCAGGCCCAGCGCAGCCTGCCGAAGAGCGGACCGCGCGAGCGTCGTGTCGCGGTACCGGAACCTGTCCCCCAGCAGAGCGTCGACGGCGTAGCCGGGTGTGTACGCGGACGAAGCCAGTGCCGTCGCATGGCGAGCTGCCGCCTCCACGTCGTCCCCGAGTGCCGCGGCCTCGCGATAGAGGAAGGCGTCCTCCGGGTCGACGTCGTCGGCAAGATCTCGCAGCTCCCCCGCGTCCAGGCCGTCCATGCCTTCCGGTGCGTGCTGCGCCATCGCGAGCAGGGCCGTCAGGGAGGTGAGCGAGCGAGCCGGCGGCCCGTCCTCGGTCAACGTGGCGCGGATCGCGAGGTCCGCACCGAAGTCAGGGTTCTTACCGAGACCAACGGCCGCGATCCACCTCGCGACCTCGGCCGCCCGGAACTGGAGCGTCGGTGCGTCGGGCTCGATGGGGGCAGGGAACGGCGTCGGAGTGTCCTTGTGGCGACTGCGCCACGTCGTGACCACGGCCCGCTGCACCTTGGCGAGCTCCGCGATGTCCTGAAGGGAGAGCGTCAGGTCGTCCGGCTGTTTCGTCAACGCTCCTCCTTCGTGGGCCTTGGCTGGGGGCGGCCGTCACTGGACTGGGCCATTCCGGAGCCTAGACGCGTAGCGGCTCCGAGGTTCGCCGACCGGAGCGATAACCCCGGATATCGCCCGGACCTGCCCCGCTGGCTCGTCCAGCAGTCGACGATCAGCACCCCGCCGGCACCCGGAAGCGGGAAATGAACTCGACGAAGACCCAGGAGAAGCCGTGAACAGCAACCCGTTTCGTCCCCTCGAGGAACAGCCCACCGGAAACCCACCGCGATGGCTGCCGTTGAAGAGTGCCATCAAGACCCACCGCGTCACCCTGATCCTGTCCGCACTGCTGACCGCGGCCCTCGTCTACGGGATCAGCGCGGGCGTGGCGACCTTCGGTTGGGCGGAGCAGGACACCGCGCTCCGGGCCGACCTCGGTGCTGTCACCACAGAGCGCGACAAGCTCCTGGTCGAGGTCGACGACTACCAGAAGCGCGCGCACGCAGCCGAGGGCGAGCTGGAGGACGCGCAGTCACGCCTCGACGACCGCGAGGTCGAGCTCGACGCCCGCGCCACCGAGCTCGACGAGCAGGCCACAGGGCTCGCCGACCGGGAGAAGGCAGTCGAGGGTGCCGAGGCGCAGGTCGAGGCCAACCGCATCACCGAAGGCACCTGGACGGTCGGCGTCGACGTAGAGGCGGGGACATACCGCACCACCGAGGCCGTGTCGAGCGGCATGTGCTATTGGGGCATCCACCGCAGCGGGAGCAACGGCAGCGACATCATCGAGAACGACATAGTGAATGGTGGCTTTCCGACGGTCACGCTGAGCGCTGGCCAGGACTTCACGACCAGCGACTGCGGCACGTGGGACAAGCAGTAGCCGCGCGCTACGCGGTCGTTCCCGACCTCACCCGACAGTTCACCCGCGGAACGCTCGGCGCCCCCTCCGCGCCATGTGAGCATGTGGACGAGCTCCCTCCGGCCGCCCGCCGTTCAGGGCATCTCACCCTCTGCGCCGCCCTCGGACGAGCCCCCGCGAAAGGTCTGTGACACCGCCATGCGGTCCGACACCCCCTCATTCTTCGACGCCGTCATCCCGCTGAACGACGGCGCGCTCAACGCCACTTTCTTCTGTGTGACCGTCGCCGTGTTCCTCGGCACCATCGGGTACATCGTGTGGCGCTCGCTCACGGCCCACCGCCGGATCCGGTCGGTGTCGGCGATCATCGCCGACGTCCGTCCTACGCCGCACAAGGACGAACGCGTCGAGATGGTGCGCCGGGCCAAGGACACCTCGGTCGAGCATCTGTGGCAAGAATTCAACGAGACCCTCGTCGAACACGACGACCGCTTGTCCAACACCGCCGGCGCTGACCAGTTCTTCAGCACGGAGACCCTCGCCCCCGAGCTGATCCACGGTCGTCTGCTGGCAGTCATGCCGTCGGTCCTGACGGCGCTCGGCGTTCTCGGGACCTTCGTCGGCCTCACCCTGGGCCTGGACGGAATCACCACCGGCGGCACCTCTGAGGAGCTCGCGGCAGGTGTGGAGACGCTGATCAGTGGTGCAGGCACAGCCTTCATCACCTCAGTCTGGGGCGTTCTTCTCAGCCTGCTGGCCACGATCCTGCTCAAGTCGCTCGAGACCCGGACCTCCAAGCGCATCGACGCCCTCAGCTCGCACATCGACGGCCTGTTCGAGAACCTCGGCTCCGAGCACTCCCTCGTCCAGATCATGAACTCCTCGAAGGAGACCGTCCACGCGCTCCACGAGCTACAGGAAAACCTCGGAGCCCGCCTGGAGAAGGCCTTCGACGGCCAGATGCAGCATATCGCCGGGCAAGCGGCCGACATGAACATCCAGGTCATGGAGCAGCTAGTCGAGCGATTCAGCGAGGGCTTCCAGAGCATCGGCACTGCCCTGTCCGAACGGCTCGACGCCGCCTCGGAGCGGCTGACCGAAGCTCTCGACCGTACGACCGCCACGATGGACGAGCAGTCGAAGCAGCACGCTGCCCAGATGGCCGAGCTCCAGCAAGCTTCAGCCATGCAGATCGAGCTCCTCAGCACCCACCTGCCCGGCATCGTCGAGAACCTGGACGACGCCGCGGCTCGTACGGAGGTCGCCACCCTGCGGTTCGCCGAGGCTTCGACGGCTCTGGAAGCGACGGCCGGCCAGCTGGCCGAGGCCAACACCGCCTTCGGCGACACTCTCCGCGGCACCCACGAGTCCGCCGAGCTGGTCGCTGCCCTGTCCGGCAAGCTGTCCGAGCTCGCCGAGTCCACGACCACCACGGCGACGGAGCTCGCCAAGGCCGCGCAGGCGCTCGACGGTGGATACGACGTGCTCGCGGACAAGCAGCAGGAGCTCGTCCGGAGCCTCACGGAGTTCCTCGACTCCTATGAGCGGGAGGTCGCCAAACAGGTCAACCAGCGCATGGAGTCGTGGAACGAGCACACACAGGCATTCACCTCCCAGATGGTCACCGCCACCCAGTCGATCTCCACCACGGTCGGCGAGCTCGAAGAACGCACACGCAGCACGACGACGGGCTGGGAGCAGCAGGCCGCCTCGTGGGTCACCAGCACGCAGTCCTACACAGACCTGGTGGCGGCACATTCCGAAGCACTGGCCACCGCCGTCGGACGGCTGCAGACTCTCACGAGCCGGGAGGTGAGCGACGGTGCGCACGCGGAGGCGGACGCGACCGTCTGACGGCGGGCTGAACGACCCGTACTGGATCTCGTTCACCGACATCATGTCGGCACTGCTCCTGCTCTTCCTGCTCGCCGTCGTGCTCCTGATGACGCAGGTGGCCAAGCAGACGCAGGAGCTGGCCGATGCCAAGTCCACGGTCGAGGAGCAACAGGAACGATTCACCACTCAAGTCGACACGCTGCGTGCCGCGGAGGAGGTCCGCGCGGCGATGCTCCTGGAGGTTCAGGAACGCCTGCGCCAGCACCGCATCGATGTGACTGTCAGCGAGAGCAACTCGGTACTCAGCATCCCCGCCGAGGAGATCGGGTTCGAGTCCAACTCCTACGAGGTCGCCGCCCAGCATCGGGCAAACGCGCTCCTGATCGGCTCCACTATCTCCGACGTCATCGCCGCCGACGGCCGCTACACAGTCCTGGACACGGTGTTCGTAGAGGGACACACCGACAACGTCCCCACGGACGGCCCGCAGGGCACCGGCAACTGGGGTCTGTCCACCTTCCGCGCCATCTCGCTCTGGCAGGTCTGGGACGACGACCTCATTGGCCCCGCGCGTCTGGACCAGTTCCGCAGCGCCGCCGGTGCACCGCTGTTCTCGGTGTCCGGGTACGGCGAGACGCGACCCGCGAACGCCCAGCAGGTCACCGAGGCGGCCAAGGCCGTGAACCGACGGATCGACATCCGCTTCACGGTGGTGCGTCCCACCGCAGAGGATCTCGCCGCGATCGTCGAGAGCACGAAGACGAGCACGACAGCCGCCGACTCGACCATCGACGAGGACAACTGAGATGCCGCTCCAGGACCGCGTGGTCGTCTTCGAAGCTCGGCCCTGGCCGGACGACCTCGGCGCGACATGGGAGACGCTCACTCGGCGCGCGACGAAGGTGGCCGACGAGGCCGGGGTGGGCGATCGTCTGCCCGAGCTCATGGCGGAGGCACGTGCGCTCGCCCAAGCCGGTGACTACACCGGCCTGAACAAACGCCTCGCAGATCGCCGCTTCGCACGGGCACTCCTGCAGGTCTGGTCGGACGACGCCGACCTGGCCACTACCTCCATGTCCTCTGAGCTCTTCGACCGCGTCGGCACCGACGCGCAGCTCGGCCGCCACGCCACCCTGGTCCTCGTCTCGCTCTACTGGCAACGCTTCGACCTGCTTGATGCCGTCCTTGGTGGGCTCTTCGCCGCGGTGCGCGGAGCGGTCGAACGCTGCGTGGGACAAGTCCTTGCCTCGAACAGCCAGGGCGACGACGGCGACCCGCTGCGGTTCATCGCTCAGGCACAGCAGCTGACTCTCGCCGCGGGTGCCCCGGAGGCGCTCGCCGCCCACGCCGGCGCCCTGGGAACCCCCCTTGACCAGATCGTCGAGCGCGCCGGCCTGCGGCCACTGCTGTCGCCGTCAGGCAGGTTCGCCCGGTCGGCCTACCACGCCTACTACCTGGGTGAGATCGCCGGCGCAGACCACACCAGCGACCACCATTCCTTCCTCGGCGACGTAGCCACGAGCGCCGTGACCGCGGTAGCGGGCGACGATGTGCCGTGGCTCGGCCACGAGCTGCTCACCGCACTGTGCGACAAGCACGGCGTCCCGTCAGGCCCATGGCTGGAGGCGATCGTCAAGATGGCGGGCGACCCACGGCTGCGCGAGACCGGACAGTGGGACCTGTGGTGGCGCTACGTTCCAGAGCATCTCGTCGAGCGGGCGTCCCGTTGGATGGTCGGCGAGGATCTGCGCACGTGGCTGAGGGCGATCGAGGAGCACGCGAGAGCGAACAACCAGGACCAGGACCGGATGTTCACGCGACGCCGCAAACTGCTGACCGGGCTGTATGAGCAGGGCCTGGTCCAAGAGGTACGCCTCGTGCTCGGCTTCGGCGTCCGCGAGACGGTGCGCAAACGCCTGAACGGGTTCCGGATCGACGCCGGGCGGATGGACAAGGAGAGAGACCTCGCCGTCATCGTCGTCTTTGGCGACGGCTTCCAGATCGTCGAAGGCACCCACAACTTCAAGATGTATCTCTATTCGGGCAGCCCGACGCCGATGCTCGGGGACCGGAGCAAACGGGTCTACACGCGAGACGAGTTCCGGCACAGCGTCCCTGCCGAGTTCGCTCGACAGGGTGGCCACGATCGAGATCGCGCCGAGATCGCGCATCAGGGCTTCTGGCAGCCGAATGCACTGCGCTTCCTGAGGCAGCACGGGATCACGATCGATCCTGCCGCCGTGCTCGACTCCCCCGACCTGCGCCGATACCACCGAGAGTTTTGGAGGCACTGATGGGCCTGCTGGACAAGCTCCTCGGACGACGCCCCGATGCCGACCTGAACGAGTTCCCCACGGTCGCGGGCCCTGGGTTCGACCTCGACTACGAGCCCGACGGCGTGACGTTCACGACAGCCGCCGAGGCGGTCGAATCTGCCCGGGCCGGTGCCGGGGCGTCGCGCCTGCGCATCCAGCTCCTCATCCTGGAGATGCTCGCCGAGCAGGGACTCGCGGCGCCGCTCACCCACGGGTTCCGTCTCCCCGAGGACGAGGTCGCCGCCCTCGACGACGGCGACGCCGAGATGCTCGGCCTGCCGCAGGTGTTCACCGGAACGTTCAGGGGCGGGCTCATCGGTGCCACCCCGTCCCCGGCCTTCCGCGTCCGCCTGCAGGCCGTGGTCGACGGCCACGAGGTATCGGCCCAGCGTGACGGCGCAACGGTGCACGTGCTCGGGGAGCGCTATCGCCTCGGTCCGGCAGCGCTCATGGCGCTGCGCGCTGCGGACGCGCACGCGGCGCTCAGCAAGCACCAGCGCGGACGCATCCGCAACGTCCAGCTCCTCGCCGAGCTCGACGCCGCCCGCAAGCTCGCCGCCGGCGAGTTCGGCGGCACGACCGACACGTCGTTCCACCTGGACCTCGCTCACCTTGCCGAGTGGCACACGGTGGTGCCAACGAAGGTCGGCATCACGGTGGAGCAGACCGCCGACGGTTCGCTCGATGTCTCCCCTGACCTCGGCACCGGGACAGACCCCGATGTCGTCCGCGAGCGCCTCCACCAGCTGGACGCCTTCCCTGTCGGCGAGGGAGGCGTGCTCCATCACGAAAAGACACTCGTTCTGCTCGACCCGGAGCGCCGCGCGGGCGTCGAGGAGGTCCGACGCACCCCGCGGATACCCGTCGACCAGGTGCCTGACTTCTTGCGTGCACCGGGCGACTTCCTCGACCCGGAGGTTGTGTACCTCGACGGTGGGTTCGGTATCCGCGTGGAGGGCATCGGCCTCGTGGCGCCGGTCTCCTTCGCCCAGGCGAACGAGACCGGCATCGACTGGTTCGCAGCCGTCCAATCCTTGCTCCCTCCCCAAAGCCTCGCGACCAAGGCCCGGACACTGCCCGAACATACAGAGCTCGCTACGAGCGTGGAACAGGCCTGGCAGGACGGCCAGGCCATACTCACCGTCGATCTAGACGTTGTCGACATCGGAGACCGCAGCCGCGTCCAGGAGGCCTTGCAGGCCTCCCGCGAGCGACTTGAGGCTCTCGGCGTTGCCACCGACGACGGCGTCGCCACCGATGCCGGAGGCGAGGACTTCGGAGCGCCGTCGGGCAAGAAGGTCACCGTCGGCATGCATATCGCGGACGCGGCCGACCGCGCCGCACGCTTTCGTGCACAAGCTGACGCCGCGTGTCCCACGGCGCCGGTCGACTACGAGAGTCTGCGGCGAGCGCCCTTCCCGCACCAGCGCGAAGGGATCGAGTGGATGACCGGCCTAATGCATACGTCCCTCGACGACGAGTACTCGGACGCCGGCCGCGTGCAGGGCGCCCTCCTCGCCGACGACATGGGCCTCGGAAAGACCTTCATGACACTGGTCGCGCTGCGGGAGATGCTGCTCGCAGAGCGTGCTCGCGAGGGTGAAGCGCTTCCAGTTCTCGCGGTCATGCCGGTGACCCTTCTCGAGAACTGGCTGGCCGAGATCGAGGAGACGTTCAGCAGCAGCCCGTTCGGGGACGTCGTCGTGCTGCAGGGCGACGGGCTGCGGCACTTTCGACGTCGGGGAGCAGGCCCGGAAACCGCGGTCGGCGAGGAAGACCTGGACGAGCGGGGAATGGTCCGTGCTGACGTGCTTCGCGCGCGCACCGCACTCCGGATCGGCGCCTCCGCAGGTCCCACGCGGCTCGATATGCCGAACCGTCTTGTCCTGACCACCTACGACACCCTGCGCCGCTATCAGATCTCGCTGGGCCAGGTGGACTGGGGCGTCATCGTCTTTGACGAAGCGCAGACGACGAAGAACCCCGACATCCTCGTGACGCGTGCGGCCAAGGGCCTCAAGGCGCGCTTCAAGTTGCTCGCCACAGGCACGCCCCTGGAGAATTCGCTCCGCGACTTCTGGTGTCTCATGGACACCGCGCAGCCCGGCCTGCTCGGGACGTGGGCAGAGTTCCGCGAACGGTGGGCGGCGCCGATCGAAGCGGCGGCTGGCGAGACGAAGCGCGAGCTCGGGCGAGACCTGCGCAATGCCGTCGGGCCGTTCATGCTCCGGCGCATCAAGGAGGACCACCTGCCGGACCTTCCGAGCAAGACGATCTACCGGGACAACGGCGTCGACATGCCGTCTGTGCAGCTGGACGCGTACGACGGTGCGCTTCACCGCCACCGCACGGAGCTGCGAGAGACCAAGGGCTCGGCGCTCACGACCATCCAGGCTCTGGCCGCTGTCAGTCTCCACCCCGCTGCTCCGGGTGCTACCCCCATGCGCTCCGACGCCGGAGGGCTGGCGGAGTCCGCGCGGATGATTGCTGCCGTCGCCGTGCTGGACCAGATTCGGGACCTGGACGAGAAAGCCATCATCTTCGCCACCAACAAGAAGGTGCAGCAACGGCTCTCGATCTGGCTGGGCCAGCGGTACGGACTGTTCGTGCCTGTCGTCAACGGGGACACCGCCGCATATGCACCTGAGGGGTCCAGCCGGGACACACGCCGCGGGATCATCAAGGGTTTCGAAGCGGCAGACGGGTTCAACCTGATCATCATGTCTCCGCTCGCGGTGGGCGTCGGGCTCACAGTGGTCGGTGCCAACCACGCGATCCATCTGGAGCGGCACTGGAACCCCGCGAAGGAGGCTCAGGCGACCGACCGCGTCTACCGCATCGGGCAGCGGCGGCCGGTGCACGTCTACCTGCCGATGGCGCTGCACCCGCACCGCGACTCGTTCGACGTGAACCTCGACCGGCTGCTCCAGAGCAAGACGAACCTCAAGGATGCAGTCCTGGTGCCCGACGTCGTGAGCGAGGCCGAGATGGTCAGTGCGTTGGGGCTGGATCTGTCCGCCGACGGGCGCGCCACTCCATAGCGGCGAAAGTCGCCAGGTATCGGAACAAACCGGTTGTTGCATGTCGTTTCAGTATCGCTATCCTGGGCGTTCTCGAACGACGGCACCGGGGCCGCAACCAGCATCGATACCCACATCGACGGGAAGGCCCGCGCTGCCGCCGTGGCCGTGCCAGGTGTAAGGGGGCGTTTGACCAGTGACGGTAGAGCCGAGCGGTGCCGAGCCGGACGAGCAGCAGGCAGGCCAGCAGGCGGGCCGGCGAGATCCGGGCGGACCCGGGGCGGGCGCGGCGTTCCGTCGGGATCGTGGCGAGCTGCTGCGGCGTGCGGTACGGAGCCGCCAGGCCCGCAGTGCCTGGACCGGCGCCGTCGCCCTGGCGGTGACGGGAAGCGTCCTGGTCAGCGCATCGGCGAGCGTGCCGACGTCGGGCACTGCGGTGCCAGGCACGGCGACGTCGGGCACCGCGGCGATGGCAACGGTGGCGGGCACGAGCCAGTCCCCCGCCCGGGCGGCCGCCGTACGCCCACGCGCGCACACCGCCACGACGGCGCTCGAGAACGTCACTGTCGGCCAGGTGCTCGCCGTGCTCGACCTTGCCGAGCGCATGCTGCAGCGGCGGGACGACTCGCTCAGCCCCGCCGTCGCGCAGGCTGCCGCGGAGCTCGGGATGCTGTACACGACGTACCAGGCGCAGCAGCTGGCATACGCCGAGGCCGACGCACAGCCTCACGCCGCCGAGGCCGACGCACAGCCCAACGCCGCGGAGCAGGACCCCGGCTACATCACCTTCGACGAGGTCGCCGTCGCCGCGATGCGGCTCGCGAACATGCTCGACCCGTCGTCGCCCACCGCGCTGGTCGAGACGCTGCCGGGCGCCGAGTCGTCGCTACGCCGGAGCCTCCTGGAGACAGTGGCCGCCTACGGCGGTTCCACCGTCGGCTACGCGAACGGCCGTATCCCCGCCGACGTGCTGTGCCCGCTGGAGTTCGCACCCGGCCACATGCTGCGCTGCGACGCGGCCGAGCGGCTGACGGCGCTCAGCGCGCAGTTCGAGAAGGAGTTCGGCTATCCGATCCCGCTGACGGACTCGTACCGCTCCTACGCGATGCAGATAGCGGTCAAGGGCACCAAGCCGCACCTCGCGGCGATCCCGGGCACGTCGAACCACGGCTGGGGCCTCGCGATCGACCTGGACGACCCCATCGCGGGCGGCAACTCCCCCGAGTACGTCTGGCTGCGCCTGCACGGCCCGGACTACGGCTGGGACAACCCGTCGTGGGCCCAGCTCGGCGGTGCCAAGCCCGAGCCGTGGCACTTCGAGTTCTTCGCGGCCGGGTCCATCCCGAACCGCGCCATCGACCCGTCCGACGTCGGGACGTGGGCGCCCGCCGCACCGGCAGCGTCCGGCGGAGCGGACGGCGCCGCCGTCGTCCCGGCCTCCGCACACGCTCCGGGCGAGGCGAGCGCGCCGTCCGAGGGCGCGGACGGCCCCGGCACCGATCACCGGGCGGGCGCCGGAGCGGGCGACGCCGACGGCGGCGGAGCGCCCGCCTCGGACGACGGCCCGGCGCCGAAGCCGGCCGACCCGACGCCGGACGCCCCGGCGAAGCCGGCGCCGTCGAAGCCCGCACCCTCCGACCCGCCCGCGGAGGACCCGGACGCTCCGGCCGACACCGGCGTCGTCGGAGACGTGGTCGACGACACCGTAGAGCTGGTGGACGGGACGGTCGACGGCGTCGTGGGCGGGCTGGTCGGCGGCCTGCTCGGCACCGACTGAGGTACCGCCCGCTCCGCGGCCGGAACCGCACGACACGACGCGATCGAAAATCACCCCCGACACGTCATCAGCGTCTTCCCCGTCTCCGCACACTCCTCTACGGTTTCCCAAGTCACGCTTTCTTCACATAAGGGCCGCCCGTGTCGCGGCGGCCTTCCGAACGGGGAGCACGCATGAATCGCAGCAGGTACCTCGGAGCGCTCGCCGCGCTCGCGCTGGCTGCCGGAGGTGTCACCGCCCAAGGCCTCGCGGCCCAGGGCGCGACGGCCGGGTCCAGCACCATCGACCCGATAGCGCCGGTGCACGAGATCCCGGCTTCCGTCGACACCAGCCTGGTCAACGAGACCAAGGGCTCGTGGTTCGTCGAGCTGGAGAGCGAGCCGGCGTCGTCCGGCACCGACGCCGAGACCCTGACGGCCGAGCGCCAGGAGTTCCGCGCATCCGCGAAGGACGCGGGCGTCGACTACTCGGTCCGGCGCACGTTCCACACCCTGTTCAACGGCTACTCCATCGACATGGACTCGACCCAGCTCGGGAAGCTGCAGCGCACCGAGGGCGTCAAGGCGATCTACCCCATGACGCGGGTCGAGATCCCGGAGACCGTCCCCAGCAACGAGCCCGACCTCGCGACGGCCCTCGGCATGACGGGTGCCGACATCGCGCAGAACGAGCTCGGCCTGACGGGCGAGGGCGTGAAGGTCGCCGTCATGGACACGGGCATCGACGTCGACCACCCGGACCTGGGCGGCCCCGGCTTCCCGAACGACCGGGTGGTGGCGGGCTACGACCTGGTCGGCGACGACTACAACGCCGCTTCGAGCGACCCGGACCAGCGGGTCCCGCACCCCGACGCCGTGCCGGACGACTGCCAGGGCCACGGCACCCACGTGGCGGGCATCGTCGGCGCGGACGCCGAGGGCAGGGACGGCGGGATCACGGGCGTGGCACCCGGCGTCTCCTTCGGGGCGTACCGCGTGTTCGGCTGCGAGGGCTCCACCGACGCCGACATCATGGTCGCCGCCATGGAGCGCGCCCTCGCGGACGACATGGACGTGCTGAACATGTCGATCGGCTCGGCCTTCTCGTGGCCGACGTACCCGACGGCGACCGCGAGCGACCGGCTCGTCGACCGCGGCATGGTCGTGGTCGCCTCGATCGGCAACTCGGGAGCGACCGGCCTGTACTCGGCCGGAGCGCCCGGCCTGGGCGAGAAGGTCATCGGCGTGGCGTCGTTCGACAACACGCACGTCACCGCGCGCTCCGCCGTCGCGAACCCGTCTGGCGCGCCCGTGGCCTACCTCGGGCTGAGCAATGTCGCCGACCCGCCCACCGAGGGCACCACCGACCCGCTGGTCAACGCCGGGCCCGTCTGCCCCAGCGCCGGCATTCCGCTGGAGGCCGATGTCGCGGGCAAGACCGCGCTCATCGCACGCGGCACGTGCCCCTTCGCGGAGAAGTACGCGACGGCGTTCGACGCCGGTGCCACCGCCGTCGTGATCTACAACTCGAGCCCCGGCCTGTTCTCCGGCGGAGGCGTCGTGGACCGCGGCGTCCCGGGTATCGGCATCTCGCAGGCGGACGGCCGCGCCCTCGTCGCCGAGCTCGCCGCCGGCACGGAGGTCACGCTCACCTGGACCGACGACGAGGTGTCCTCGCCCAGCCCGACGGGCGGCCTGATCAGCTCGTTCAGCTCGTACGGCCTGTCCCCCGACCTGACGCTCAAGCCCGACATCGGCGCCCCCGGCGGCAACATCAACTCCACCCTGCCGCTGGAGCAGGGCGGCCACGGCGTCAACTCGGGCACGTCGATGGCGTCGCCGCACGTCGCGGGCGCCGTCGCGCTGCTGCTCGAGGCGAAGCCGGATCTACGCGCGTGGCAGGTCCGGGACATCCTGCAGAACAGCGCCGACCCAGCCGACTGGTTCGGCGCCCCGGGAGCCGGCTATGTCGAGAACGCGCACCGTCAGGGCGCCGGCATGCTCGACGTCCCGGGTGCCGTCCAGGCCGGCGCGAGCGTGCTGCCCGCGAAGCTCTCGCTCGGTGAGAACACCAGCACCGGAACCACTACCAAGTGGGTCACGGTCCGCAACACCACCCGCGAGACGGTCACGTACACGGTGTCGCACGCACCGGCGCTCGCGACGTACGGCAACACCTTCGCACCGTCGTTCGCCGACGCCTACGCGGACGTCTCGTTCAGCCGCGAGTCGGTGACGCTGCGGCCGGGCCGCTCCGGCACGGTCGGCGTGACGGTCACCGCGCCCGAGGCGACCGACGCCGACCAGCTCATCTACGGCGGGTACGTGGTGGTCACGGCCGACGACGGCACCGCCTACTCCGTGCCGTACGCCGGGTACGCGGGCGACTACCAGGCGATCGACCCGATCACGCCCGTCATGTCCGGCGGCGAGGTCGTGGCCGACCTGCCGTCGGTCGGGAGCATCACCGCATGCGCCGAGTTCATCGAGCTCGACTGCATCGACCCGCAGGCCGACTACGAGCTGGAGCCCGACGGCGCCACGTACTCGCTCGGCACCGTCGACGGGCTGCCCGACATCCCGTACACGCTGGTCCACTTCCACCACCAGGTGGAGAAGCTGCAGGTCACGGTGCTCGACGCCGCGACCGGCCGCCCGGTGGACCGCCGCGGCGCGTACGCCGTCGACGTGACGGGTGCGGAGCGGAACGAGACCGCCGGCGGGTTCACCGCCTACGCGTGGGACGGCTCGTACACCACGCTCCGCGGGGACACGAAGAGCGTGCCCGACGGCGACTACGTGCTCTCCCTCAAGGCGCTGAAGGCCGACGGCGAGCCCTGGAACTCCGAGCACTGGGAGACCTGGACCTCACCGACGATCACCATCGACCGGCCGTAGCGGCTGGGCGGGTAGGCGCTGCCGTCACAGGCATCGCCTACCCGCCCGACCAGGGCCGGTGCGCGCACCCGGGTGGTCTTTCGGCGATCAGCCGTTTTCGTGCTTTTCACCGGTTTTCAGCCAGTACGTTGCCCGCATGCCCGACTCAGCCCTGGTCAAGGCCCAGCAGATCGTCCTCGGTCTCGCGGCGCACCAGCACGCGCGACGCGCCGTCGGACACCGCGACCACCGGCGGACGCGGCAGCATGTTGTAGTTCGACGCCATGGAGCGCCCGTAGGCGCCGGTCGCGGCGACGGCGAGCAGGTCGCCCGCGCGCACGTCACCGGGGAGCTGCACCTCGTGCACCACGATGTCGCCGGACTCGCAGTGCTTGCCCACGACGCGCGCCAGCACGTTCTCGGCGGTCGACGACCGGCCCACGACCTCCGCGTGGTACGCCGCCCCGTACAGGGCGGGGCGGATGTTGTCGCTCATCCCGCCGTCGACCGACACGTAGGTGCGGACGAACTCCGCGCTCCCACCGGCGTCGGACACCGTGACCGGCTTGACCGTGCCGACCGTGTAGAGCGTGAGGCCCGCGGGACCGACGATCGCGCGGCCCGGCTCGATCGAGAATCGCGGCAGGCTCGTGCCGAGGTCCTGGCACACGCCGGCGATCGACTGCGCGATGTCCTTCGCCACCCGCTCCGGGTCGAGCGCAACCTCGCCCGGCAGGTAGGCGATGCCGTAGCCGCCACCGAGGTCGACCTCGCCGACCAGCACGCCCGACCGCTCGGCCAGGTCGGCCCGCAGGCGCAGCACCACGCGCGCGGCGGCCTCGAATCCGTCGGGGTCGAGGATCTGGGAGCCGATGTGCGAGTGGATGCCGAGCAGCTTCAGCTCCGGGTGCTTCAGCACCTGCAGCAGCGCGACCATCGCGGGGCTCTCGCTGGGCCGGCCTTCACTACCTACCGCATTGACCGACAGCCCGAACTTCTGGTCCTCGTGGGCCGTCGCGATGTACTCGTGCCCGCCCGCGTGCACACCCGTGGTCACTCGGACCATCACCGGCGCCACGACTCCGCGCTCTGCCGCGAGGCGCGCGACCCGCTCGATCTCGACCAGCGAGTCCACGATGATGCGGCCGACCCCGGCATCCAGGGCGCGCAGGATCTCCGCGTCGGACTTGTTGTTGCCGTGCAGGCCGATCTCCGCCCCCGGCACCTCCGCGCGCAGCGCGACGGCAAGCTCGCCGCTCGACGCCGTGTCGACCCGCAGCCCCTCCTCGCGCGCCCAGCGCGCGACGGCCACGGTGAGCAGCGCCTTGCCGGCGTAGTACACGTCCACACCCGCGCCGACCGCGCCGAACGCCGCCTCGAACGCCGTGCGGTAGGCGCGGGCCCGCATGCGGAAGTCGGCCTCGTCCAGCACGTACGTGGGCGTGCCGTGCTCGGCAGCGAGGTCGCGGACGTCGACGCCCGCGACGGCGACCGCGCCGTCGGGCAGCCGCCCGACGCCCGTGGACCAGGGTGCGCCCGTCACATCCGCTCCGGTGCGCTCACGCCCAGCAGGTCCAGGCCGTTGGCGAGGACCGTGCGGACGGCGTCGTTCAGCCACAGGCGGGCCCGGTGCTCGTCCGTGACCTCCTCGTCCGGGTACGGGGTGACGCGCAGCTTCTCGTCGTCGTTGTACCAGGCGTGGAAGTCGCCGGCGAGGGCCTCGAGGTAGCGGGCCACGCGGTGCGGCTCACGCAGCTCGGCGGCCTGTGCCACGATCCGCGGGAACTCCGTGAGGCGCCCGATCAGCGCCGCCTCCGACGCGTGCGACAGGTGCGCGGGCTCGAACCCGTCCGCCCGGCGCACGCCACGCTCGGCCGCCACGTTCCCGATCGAGACCGTGCGGCTGTGCGCGTACTGCACGTAGAAGACGGGGTTGTCGTTGGACTGCTTGATCATGTCTTCGCCCTGCAGCTCCAGCGGCGTGTCCGCGGGGTAGCGGGCCAGGGAGTAGCGGACGGCGTCCTTGCCGATCCAGTCGACCAGGTCGCGCAGCTCGATGATGTTGCCCGCGCGCTTGGACAGCTTGGCGCCGCCGACGTTGACGAGCTGGCCGATCAGCACCTCGATGTTCGTCTCCGGGTCGTCCCCCGCGCAGGCCGCGATGGCCTTGAGACGATTGACGTACCCGTGGTGGTCGGCGCCCAGCAGGTAGATCTTGCCGGGGAAACCGCGGTCCTTCTTGGACAGGTAGTACGCGGCGTCGGAGGCGAAGTACGTGGGCTCGCCGTTCGCCCGGATCATCACTCGGTCCTTGTCGTCCGTGAAGTCCGTGGTGCGCAGCCAGACCGCGCCGTCCTTGTCGAACACGTGCCCCTGCTCCCGCAGGCGGGACACTGCCTTCTCGACGGCGCCCGAGCTCGTGCAGGTCGCGCTCGGAGAACCAGACGTCGAAGTGCACGCCGAAGCCCTCCAGGACGTCGCGGATCTCCGCGAGCTGGTGCGCGTAGCCCGCCTCGCGGGCGACGGCGATCGCCTCGTCGCGCGGCAGCTCCGGCAGGTCCGGCCGGTCCGCGAGCACCTTGGCCGCGAGCTCCTTGACGTACTCGCCGCGGTAGCCGCCCTCGGGCACCTCGCCGCCCGTGGCGCGCGCCAGCACGGACTCGCCGAAGCGGTCCATCTGCGCGCCGGCGTCGTTGATGTAGTACTCGGCGGCCACCTCGGCGCCGGCCGCACGGAGGATGCGCCCCAGCGAGTCGCCCAGCGCCGCCCACCGGGTGTGGCCGATGTGCAGCGGACCGGTCGGGTTGGCGCTGATGAACTCCAGGTTGATCACCTGGCCGGCCAGTGCCTCGCCCCGGCCGTACGCCGCGCCGGCCTCCACGATGGTGCGCGCCAGCTCGCCCGCCGCGGCGGCGTCGAGCGTGATGTTCAGGAAGCCCGGGCCCGCGACGCCCACGGACTTGATGCCCGGCGTAGCGCCGAGGCGTGCGGCCAGGTCCTCGGCCAGCGCGCGCGGCGTCGTGCCCGCCTTCTTCGCGAGCTGCAGGGCGACGTTCGTGGCCCAGTCTCCGTGCTCTCGCTGCCGGGGTCGCTCCACGTGGACTGACGCGGGGACGGCGTCGGCGGGTAGGGCGAGTGTGCCGTCGGCCACGGCCGCGGCAAGGGCAGCGCTGAGCGCTCCGGAGAGCTCGGAAGGGGTCACGCGACGATTCTACGGGCGACCGCGGACACGCGGCCCACGCTTTCCACAGGCCGGGAACGTGCTGTCCGACGCCGGCCGGCACACCCGGGTGTACCGGCCGGCGTCGGGCAGGGGTCAGGGCAAGGTCAGGTCGGCCGCGTCCAGCGACGCGAGGATCTGCCACCACCGTTCCTCGGTCGCTCCAGAGCCCTCGTACCGGACCTCGAACGCCTTGCGCCCGTCGGCCGTCAGGTAGAAGGTGGCGCGCCCCAGGAAGGTCGGTTCGCCGGTCTCGGTGCCGCGTACGTCAGCCCGTTGAACTCGGTTCGCTCCCAGCTCTCGGGTGCGTCCGTCGACTCGATGAGCGGCAGGTCCTCCTGGACGGTCGTCGACGAGTCGTCCGGCCCGGCGAAGCCTTCGTCCACGCGAACCGTGCGGACAAGCCGTTCGAAGGTGTCCTGCGGCGTGGCGTCATCCGTCAGGCTCATGGTCAGGCGAACCACCGTTCCGTCGCTGAGCTCCACGTCCAGCTCGCCCACGAAGTCGCCGTCTCCCGTCCCCCGCTCCCAGTATCCCGGGACGGAAACGTCCCCCGCCGAGTACCAGGACCAGCGTGCGGCCGCGGCTCCGGGTACATCGACGTCGGCCACCGGGTTCCCGATCAGCTCGCCGGCGAGTAGCGCGTCCTCCGCAGGCGCCACGGCGACCCACGAGGCTGCATACGCGACCTCGTCCATGTCCTCCTCGTCCGGGATCACCGGGTCGAGTCCCCACATCGGGTCCCCCGTAGGGCTGAACTCCTCGTAGCCGTCCGGCACCTCGAAGACCAGGCCGTCCGAGCGAACCTCGGCCGAGGCGTCGTGCACCCACGGCAGAAGCGCCGGAAGCAACGGTCGCTCGGAAAGCCAGGCCGTCCCTACCGTGCCCAGGGCCGCCAGCACGATGACCACAGCGCCCCCGATCACACCTCGACGCGCACGCTCATGGCGGATCGCCCGCCGTGCCATCGCCTCACCATCGATCCCGTCCAGGGGCCCGACCTGACCCGCGGCGTCGTGGATCAGCTTCACCAGGGTGTCGCTCTGTTCCTTCATCGCTGCGCCTCCTTCCGCGAGGTCGTGTCGTTCGTCGCCGTCGCTGATCGTGGATCTCCCTTGCGAAGGACCTCCCGCAGCCGGTCGAGGCCGCGCGACGCGCCCGACTTCACGGCACCCACGGAGATCCCCAGGTCCTCGGCCGTCTGCTTCTCGGTGCGGTCCAGCAGGTAGCGCAGGACGACGACGCGCCGCTGCCCCGCCGGGAGCTGTCGCAGCGCCCGTACCAGCTCGTCGCGGTCGACGACGTGCTGGGTGCCGTCCGATGCGGAACCCGGGCGAAGGTCCGCCGGGTCCACCAGGACGTCTCGCTTGGTCCGCCGCCAGGTATCGATCCGGGCGGTAGCGATCACCCTCCGGGCGTAGGCGAACGGATCGCCGTCGCCCACCCTGTTCCAGGCCCGGTACGTCCGTTCCAGCGCGAGCTGCACCAGGTCCGAAGCCCGATGCACGTCGCCGCACAGCAGATAGGCGATGCGGGACAGCTCGGGTGATCGCTCCCTGGCGAACCGCGTGAACCGCTCGGCCGGAGTGCCCGTGGTCACCACGGTGGCACGAGGGTTGTCCAGGACCGCCGCGTCGTCACTCACCACGTCCACCACCTCGTTCGTCGTCGGCTGCGTACCCGTCCGTACGCCGCAAGGGTCGGGCTCTTCGTAGATTCACGGCACACAGACGCACGCGACCGAAGGAAGGTTGCCAGGTGATGCAAGCAGGCGCTCCGATCGCCGTCGGGCACGACGCTCGTCACAGATATCGATGCACGCCCCTGGCCCGGCACCTGGTAGTCTCATTGCGGCCGACACGGTGAGCTCCAGCTCCTGGATGTTGGCCACGCGCCTGTAGCTCAGTGGATAGAGCATCTGCCTCCGGAGCAGAAGGTCGGGGGTTCGAATCCCTTCAGGCGCACCATCCGAAAAGGGCCCCTCGCCAGGCATAACGCCAGTTGAGGGGCCCTTTTTTGCTTCCTCCTCGGGCGAAGCTCGGGTGAACCGCCGTAGGTTCGACGGCACAACCCCGCGGCGCACCGGGCGCGCAGGGAGATGAGGGGCGACGCGCATGGCTCTCGGGACCTATTACTACGTCGTCGAGGGAACCGGCGACAACCAGTACCTCGCCCAGGTCAAGGGCTCTGGGGCCTTCGCGGAGACGGGCACGAGGGTTCTGCGGGTCGTGCTGTCCCAGGGAGTCACGCACCTGATCAACTCCGGCGCGACCGGCTTCGAGGACGTTCAGTACGGGGTTCTGTCGGTCCGAACCTCGCCGGAGGGTCCGTCGTTGCGGACCTACCACGATTGGATGCTCGCAGAGCGAGTGCCGTTTGACGGCAGGTAGCAGGGCAAAGGTCGTGACCGTGAGTCCATGACGGGCGCCTCGTTCCCCGCCACCGCCGCCAGGTCGTAGAGTCCGCTTCGCAATGGACACCGCACTGGATCTCACAGTTCCCGTCATCATCGGCGGCACCATCGCCGCGCTCCTCATGGGCCTGGCCAAGACCGGACTGCCTCCCCTGGGCGCGTTCGGCGCGGCCGTCATCGCCTCGGTGCTTCCGCCGGTCCAGGCCGCAGGAGTCGCCCTGCCGCTGCTGATCGTCGGCGACCTCGTCGCCGTCAGCGCGTACGGCCGCAACGTGCGGTGGCACATCCTGCGGGGCCTGATCCCCAGCGTCGCCCTGGGGATCGCTGTCGGCTTCGCCGCCCTGCGCTGGGCTCCCCCGGACGTCAGCGCCCGGATCGTCGGGGCACTGCTCCTCCTTGCGGGGCTGGGCGACCTGGTGCGGCAGCTCGCGGCACGTAGGACCAGGCGCCGCCCGCCATCCGAACCACCGGTCGGCGACCGCCCGCCGTCCAGCTCAGCAACCAGTCCAGCAACCGACCCTGCCGAGAGCCCCGCGCCCGACGGCGACACCACCCGCGCCCCCACCCGGCTCCGCGACCGAATCGCACGCGCCACACTGGGCGCCACCGCCGGCGTCTCGACCATGATCGCGAACGCGGGCGGTCCGCCGATGAGCCTGTACCTGCTGCGAGCCGGCGTCTCACGGGCCGGCCTGCTCGGTACGGTCGCGCTCTTCTTCCTCACCGTGAACGTCGCCAAGCTGCCGTTCAGCACGGGGCTGGGGCTCGTCTCCGCCGACTCGCTCCACGTGTCGCTCGTGCTCCTGCCCGGCATGGTCGCGGGCCTGCTGCTCGGTCGTCTCGTGGCGCACCGCATCTCGGGCCCGGTGTTCAGCACTGTGGTGCTGGTCGCGACGGCGGCGGCAGGCGCCCGGCTCCTGTTGGGCTGACGCTCGCCGACGTCCTGCGCGCTCAGGCACCGGGCTACCGGTGACATCCCAAGTGCCGCTAGTGTCCCGGTATGCCCGACGAGTCCGTGGACTTCTATCCGTCCCGTGCGCACGTCCTCACGCTCGCCCTCGCCACTCTCGCGCTGGTGGTCCTGTGCGCGGTCGCCGCGCGCCTCGGCTTCGACGTCGCGCAGACCAGCGGCTCACCGCTCGCGCTGTTCGCCGTGTCCGCGAGCGCGATCGGGGTCCTGGTCTTCACCGGCCTGGGGCTCATCGTGGTGCGCCGCCTGCTGCTCCCGACCTGGCCCGTGCTCACGCTCGACGACGACGGCCTCATCGACTGGCTGCCCAACCTCGGCGTCGAGCAGGTGCTCTGGTCCGAGGTCACCGGCGTCCGCGAGACGCGGCTGGCCTTCCGGCGGGTGCTCGCCGTGGACGTCGCGGACCCGAGGGCGGTCGTCGGCCGGCAGCGGACGTTCATCCGCCGCATCGCCGCATCGGTCAACTCGCTCCTGGTCGGGACGCCGGTGGTGCTCAAGCCGGGGAGCATCGACAGCCGCCCGGAGGAGCTCTCGGCGGCGTTGAGCGAGTTCGTGGCCGGTCACCCGTCCCGCACGAAGCCGGTTGCGTAGACTTCTAGGACCATCCGCCGAGAAACATCTGCCGAGCGCGCAGGCGAGCAGGGCAAGGGACCTCTCATGAGCGACGATCGCTTCGACGAGCCTGCCGCGGCCGACCCCGACCGCGGCTACGCCGACTTCGAGTTCGAACGCCGGTTCTTCGTGCGCGACCTCCCGGGCGAGCTCCGGGACGCGCCCGCCCTCATCGTCCAGTCCTACTTCCTGGCCGACGACGGCTACGCCCTCCGCGTCCGCGTCCAGGCGGGCGACATCGACGCCGAGCTGACCGCCGACACCGATCCCGCCGAGATCCTCCGGGCGCATATCCCGGACATCGACTTCGCCGCCGTCACCGTGAAGGGACCGGCGGTCGGCGGCACCCGCTACGAGGCCGAGCGCGAGCTGGACCCGCGCGTCGGCGTCGAGCTGGTCCGTCGCGGCGGTGCCCCCATCGTCAAGATCCGGTACGCCGCGTGGCTGGGGGCGGACGGCTGGTCGATCGACGTCTTCGGCGGCGCCAACCATCCGCTCGTGGTGGCCGAGTGCGAGCGCTCCGGCCCGGTCACGAGCCTGCAGATCCCGGACTTCTGCGTCACCGAGATCACCGACGACCGCCGGTTCTCCAACGAGTCGCTCGCCATGGAGCCGTACAGCGCATGGGCGCCGGCGTTCGCCGCGGAGCTCGCGAGCGACGGGCCCATGTTCCGGCAGGACTTCGGGCCGAACACCCACCTACGCCTCTGAGCTGAGTTCCTCACGGGGCGAGGTATTACCCGTGCCACTCGCCCTTCTCGACGACCCCCGACACGAACTCCCAGTGCCACGGCTCGTACTTGCTGCCGCCGAGCTGCGCCCACGAGGGGTTCTGCCAGCCGTAGGACGGCGCGTTGGCCCAGAGCCACGAGTAGACGTCGCTGTCGCCGGTCTCCTTGGTGCAGAGGTCGATCGCGAGGCCCCAGCCGTGCATGGACGTTCCCGGTGAGGCGGCGTACCAGCCGCGCGACGCCTGGATCGCGTACTGCGCGTCCAAGGAGCGGTAGCTCGCAACGAGACACATCTCACGGCCGAACGACGCACGGAACGCCTCGTTGAGCGCGCTGAGCGACATCGCGGCGTCGGGCCGCAGGTACTCCCCCGCCTGCCACAGCTCGCACAGCGAGTGGTCCGCGAGCGCGCCGTTCGTCCCGTCGACGGGGGCGTTGACGTCACAGTTCGGCAGCGGGCTGCGGTCGAGGGAGCGGCTCGCGGCCGACTCGGGCCGCGTGATCGCCTCGGCACGCACCACCGACGCGGAGGTCGCTGGCCGCTCGACGGGCTGCGTCACGAGGTCCAGCACGGTCGGCCCGGTGGGCGGCGCCTCGACGTCGAACGGGGACTCGCCCGGCTGGTCGGCGGCCTGCACGAGCGGCGCCGCGATGGTCGCGGCGGCCAGCGTGCCGATCACCGTGGCCCGGGAGATGAAGCGCTGCCCGGCGGGCACCGAGGAGGTCGGCTTGGCGGGGTTCTTGGACACGCTGGGAGTGACCCCGGTGACCAGCCGGTCGAACGACGTCGTCCTCCGCGCCGCCTGCGTGCGCATCGCCTGAGTGTGCTGCTCCGCCTCACGCCGCGCGCGGCGCGTTGTGAGGGCGGGCTGCATGCTCGTCACAGCCGTGGACTCCACAGGTCCTCCGTTGTCATGTGTCCGCGGCCCCTCGCGGTATGTCTGTCGCACGAGACACTAACCGGGGTCGGCTGGCCTGCCAACCCCGGTCTGTGGATTACCAGTTCCTGGTAAACAACTGCCCGATCAACGGCGTTGCATGGCGTCGCGCACCTCGCCCACGAGCTCCTCCAGGATGTCCTCGAGGAAGACGACGCCGAGGAGCTCGCCCGCTGAACCATCGGCCGCCGGGCCCTCGACCCGCGCCAGGTGCGACCCCGAGCGCTGCATGACGCGCAGGGCGTCCTCGACCTCGTCGTCCGGCGCGACGGCGGCCAGCGCGCGCACGCGCCAGACGGCGACCGGCTCGAACCGAGCAGGGCCTGTCGCGTACAGGACGTCCTTGAGGTGCAGGTACCCGACCAGCTCGTCGCCCTCGGGCCGGCGCGTCACGACGGGGAACCGGCTGAAGCCGTGCTTCGACACGAGCCGTTCGATGTCGTCGGGCGTGCTGGTCTCGTCGACCGCCACCAGGTCGTCGACCGGCACCATGACGTCGCCCGCCGTGCGGTTGGAGAACTCGATGGCGCCCGTCAGGAGACCCTGCTCGTCCCGCAGCACGCCCTCGGCCTGGGAGTGCTCCACGATCGACTGCACCTCGTCGGCGGTGAACGTCGAGGTGACCTCGTCCTTGGGCTCCACGCCCGCGATCCGCACCGCGTGGTTCGCGATCCAGTTCAGGGCGACGATGACGGGGCGCAGCACGCGGCCGAGAAACACCAGCGGCGGCCCGAACCACATGACCGCCCTGTCCGGACCGGACACGGCCAGGTTCTTGGGCACCATCTCGCCGAGCACCACGTGCAGGTACACGACGAGGGACAGCGCGATGACCAGCGCGATCGGGTGGGTGAGGTCCTCGCTCACGCCCATGCTGTGCAGCGGTCCCTCGAGCAGACTCGCGATGGCGGGCTCCGCCACTATGCCCAGGCCGGTGGAGCAGACCGTCACGCCCAGCTGCGCGCAGGCAAGCATGAGCGACACGTGCTCCATCGCCCACAGGACGGTGATGGCACGCCGGTCGCCGGCCGCGGCGAGCGGCTCGATGGCGCTGCGGCGCGCCGAGATGACTGCGAACTCCGCGCCGACGAAGAACGCGTTCCCCGCGAGCAGCACGAGGCCGATGACGAGTGCGGTGGTCGTGCTCATCGGCTCGCCCCCTTATCGGAACCCGCTCTGTCGGCACCGGCCGCACCGCCGTCGGGCAGCGGCCGGACCCGGATGCGCTCTACGCGGCGGCCGTCCATGGCCTCCACGCGCAGTGTCACGCGCCCGTGCCGGCCCTGGCCGGCCGGGTGCCCCACGGTGACCTCGTCGCCGACGGCGGGCATACGCCCCAGCTCGGCCATCACCAGGCCGCCGAGCGTCTCGTACGCGGCGCCCTCCGGGACCTCGATCCCGGTGTACTCGTCGAGCTCGTCGGGGCGGAACACACCGGGCACGATCCACGACCCGTCCGCGGCGCGGGCGGCGCCCGCACGCCGGGGGTCGTGCTCGTCGGCGACGTCGCCCACCAGCTCCTCGACGACGTCCTCCAGCGTCACGACGCCGGAGGTGCCGCCGTACTCGTCGACGACCACGGCCATCTGCAGCCCGAACCCGCGCAGCTCCACGAGTAGCGGGCCGAGCCGCACCGTCTCGGGGACGCGAGGCGCGCCCACCATGAGGGCGGCCGCCGGCACCTCGCCGCGCCGGTCGTGCGGCACGCCGACGGCCCGCCGCAGGTGCACCAGGCCGACGATGTCGTCCCGGTCCTCCCCGATCACAGGGAACCGCGAGTGGCCGGTGCGCCGGGCGAGCGCGACGACGTCGTCCGCCGTCGCGTCGCGGTCCACCACCGACATGCGCAGGCGGTCGGTCATGACGTCGCGCGCGCTGAGCGTGTCCAGCTCGATCGAGTTGGTCAGCAGGGTCGCGACGGACTCCTGAAGCGTGCCCTCCTCGGCGGAGCGGCGCACCAGCGAGGCGAGCTCGGACGCGGACCGCGCCCCGGACAGCTCCTCCCGCGGCTCGACGCCCATGCGGCGCAGCAGCGCGTTGGCCGAGCCGTTGAGCACCGCGATCAGCGGCTTGAACGTGATGGTGAACACGCGCTGGACCGGCACCACGAGACGCGCGGTGGCCAGGGGCGCCGAGAGCGCGAAGTTCTTGGGGATCAGCTCGCCGCACACCATGGAGAAGACGTTCACCAGGACGACCGCCAGCACCCCCGCGAGCCCCGCGGAGACGGCGGTCGGCACGGATGCCGCGCCGAACCCGGCCGACAGCAGGGAGTTCAGCGCGGGCTGGGCGGTGTAGCCGAGCAGGATGGTGGTCAGCGTGATGCCGACCTGGGCGGAGCTCAGCTCCGTGGACAGGTGCCGCAGCGCGGTGCGCACGCTGCGGTCCCGCAGGCCCTGGCCCAGCGCGGGCCGGGCAGCGTGCGTGGACCGCGAGTCGGACAGGGCTGAAGACTGGGAAGAAGACCTGGTCCGGCCGGGTCTGTCTCCCTCCGAGTCGTCGGAGTCGCCGATCACGGCGGGGTCGATGGTGACGAGGGAGAACTCCCCGGCCACGAAGACAGCAGTACCTGCTGTGAGGAGAACGCCGACGGCGACCATGATCCAGTCACCGGTCATCTCGCGCTCCGGAGGGCACTCTGGGGGGTCAGTATCTTCCAGGGTTTTCGGTCGGGATATCGCTCGATCATCGTGCGATAGATCGTAGCCGGAACACTGCGCCGGGCAACGTACCGAGCACCTCTTGCTCCGACTCTCAGGGTGGCTTCAGTGTCTTATCAGGCAGGTGCGGGCATGATTGACCTATGTCATCTGGTATTCCCCAGCCGTCTGGGGCCCCGCAGCAGCCCGGCCCGGCGTCGGCCACAGCCTCGACCGGTCAGCAGAGCGCGACCGTTCTCGTGGTGGAGGACGAGCCAACGATCGCGACTGCGATCGCCCAGCGGCTGTCCGCCGAGGGCTGGCGCGTCGAAGTAGCACGCGACGGCCTGTCCGGCGTCGACGCCGCCTCCCGGCTGCGCCCTGACCTCGTGGTGCTCGACGTGATGCTCCCCGGCATCGACGGGCTCGAGGTCACACGCCGCATCCAGGCCGACCATCCGGTCCCGATCCTCATGCTCACCGCGCGTGACGACGAGACCGACATGCTGGTCGGTCTGGGCGTCGGCGCCGACGACTACATGACCAAGCCGTTCTCCATGCGCGAGCTCGTTGCCCGCATCAAGGCGCTGCTGCGCCGCGTGGACCGCGCGGCGCAGGCCGCCGCCACGACCCCCGCGGACCCGCCCATGACGATGGGCGACGTCACGGTGGACCGCGCCCAGCGCCGCGTCTACCGCGGGGGCGAGGAAGTCCACCTGACCCCCACGGAGTTCGAGCTGCTCGTCATGCTCGCCGGCTCCCCCAAGACGGTCCTCACGCGCGAGCGCCTGCTCGCCGAGGTCTGGGACTGGGCGGATGCCAGCGGCACGCGCACCGTCGACTCCCACATCAAGGCGCTGCGCCGCAAGCTCGGCCCCGACCTGATCCGTACGGTGCACGGCGTCGGGTACGCGTTCGAGCCGCCCGCGAACCAGTAGCCCGGGTGATCCGATGAGACCGCACGTGCCCCGCGTCCCCGACGTGCGGCCGCTCGACCCCCTGCGTTCCCTCAAGATCAAGCTCGGCGTGCTGGTGGCGGCCACCGTGACGGCCGCGGTGCTCATCACCTGGCTCGGCCTCCAGGCCTCCCTCGGGCCGAGCCGCACCTTCCCCCTGGCGATCATCCTGTCGCTGCTGGTCACCCAGGTCCTGGCCCGCGGCATGACGTCGCCGCTGCGGGAGATCACCGAGGCCGTCCAGGCGATGGCCGACGGCGACTACACGCGCCGGGTGCGCGCGACGAGCAGCGACGAGGTGGGGCAGCTCGCGCACGCGTTCAACCGCATGGCCGAGGACCTGGCCTCCGTGGAGCAGACCCGTCGCGACCTCATCGCCAACGTGTCGCACGAGCTGCGCACGCCCGTCGCCGCGCTCCAGGCGCAGCTGGAGAACATGGTCGACGGCGTCGTGCAGCCCACCCCTGCCGCGCTGGAGCAGGCGCACGCGCAGACCGAGCGCCTGACCCGGCTCGTCACCTACCTGCTGGACCTCTCGCGGATCGAGGCGGGCGCCTCGGCGCTGAACGTCGGCAAGATCGCCGTGGGCGACTTCCTCGAGGACTGCGCAGAGGACCTCTCGATGGTCGACGCCGCGAAGGACCTGCACTACGTCGTCGACGTCACGCCCGAGGACCTCATGATCGAGGGCGACGCCGAACGCCTGCACCAGGTGGTCATCAACCTGCTGCAGAACGCGATCCGGCACTCGCCGCCGGGCGGCGTCGTCCGCCTGGACGCCTACCCCGTGGACGGCACGGAGGGGGCCGACGTCGTGCTCGAGGTCAGCGACGAGGGGCCGGGCATCGCCGCCGCCGACCGGGACCGGATCTTCCAGCGGTTCGTCCGCGGCACCGGGCCGACGACCGCCCCGCGAGGTGACGCGGGCAGGAGCGATACAGGCCGGAGCGATACCGGCCGAAGCAGCTCCGGCCGAGGCAGCCGGGGCGGCCGAGGCAGGGGCGACAAGGGCAGAACCCCGGCCTCGGGCGAGACGGTCGTCGACACGATGGGCGACACGATGGGCGACACGGCGGGCAGTACCGTCGGGTCGAGCGGCGGGACCGGGATCGGCCTCGCGATCGTCCGCTGGGCGGTCGAGCTGCACGGCGGGCACGTCCAGGTGGTCGACTCCGAACGGGGCGCGACGATGCGGGTCACTCTCCCCGCGCGGGCGCACCCGGCACCGGGTGTCACGACGACGCACACGGTGTGACCCGGCGCAGTGAGCAGGCGCTGCGAGCCGGCATCGGCGGACCGGCGTCTGCGAGAAACCGAGGAGCCTAGCGGCGTGGGCGGTCAAAGTGTGAGACGGAGTCGCGTGATTTCTGTCACAGACGCCAAAGAATGTCCGCCCGGTGACAAACCCCGTAACGCCGCGTTGGCGACTTCGAGGCCGAACGTTGCCCGCGTTTTGCTCTGGGTGCGAGAAACATGACGAACCAACTTCTTTGGCACCGCGACACCCCGCTCCGCCCGCGCGAGCGCACCCATCAATGAGCGGGAAGGGCCTACCCTTGGAGGGTCCGAAAACATTCGGGCTGCGCGTGCCGCGGCAAGGTGGCGCGCGACGAACGCAACTGTGGTGAAGGTGGGCGATCCGCGCGTGTCAGCTAAGGCTGGTTCAGAGTCGATCAGCGTGGCGAGCTCGTCATTCGGAGCCAACGAATGGCTTGTGGACGAGCTCTACCAGCAGTATCTGAAGGACAAGAACGCGGTGGACCCCGCGTGGTGGGACTTCTTCGCCGACTACACACCGAGCGAGAACGGTTCCACCAAGGACGGCGCTTCGGCGGCCGCCCCGACTACGGCCCCTTCGACACCGACCGCCGCGGCTCCTGCCGCGCCCACGGCGTCAGCCCCCACTGCACCAGCAGCCGCACCGGTAGCGGCTGCACCGGCGGCAGCCGCGGCGACGGCGCCGGCGGCGCCCGCCCAGCAGGCCGCCACTCCGGTGACGGGCGGTACCGCCGCCGCGGAGGCCGAGCAGCCGGTGCGGGAGAAGGCCCTGCCGGCCGACCCGAAGGTCAACCCGGCCAACCCGATCGCCACCCCGCCCACCACGCACTACGCGGACACGTTCGAGCGCCCCGTGGCGCACCCGGACGCCGTCGACGACATCCAGAAGCTGCGCGGCCCCGCCGCGCGCGTGGTCACGAACATGGAGGCCTCGCTCGAGGTCCCCACCGCCACCTCGGTGCGCGCCGTGCCCGCCAAGCTGATGGTCGACAACCGCATCGTCATCAACAACCACCTCAAGCGCGGCCGCGGCGGCAAGATCTCGTTCACGCACCTGATCGGCTTCGCGCTGGTCGAGGCGCTGGCGGACATGCCCGTCATGAACGCGCACTACGAGCCGATCGACGGCAAGCCGGGCGTGAACCAGCCGGCGCACGTGGGCTTCGGCCTCGCGATCGACCTGGCCAAGCCGGACGGCTCGCGCCAGCTGCTGGTGCCGAGCATCAAGAAGGCCGAGGAGCTCGACTTCGCCGAGTTCTGGGCGGCCTACGAGGAGCTGGTCCGCAAGGCCCGCGGCAACAAGCTCGCCGTACCCGACTTCCAGGGCACCACCATCTCGCTGACCAACCCGGGCGGCATCGGCACCGTGCACTCGGTGCCGCGCCTCATGCAGGGCCAGGGCACCATCATCGGCGTCGGCGCCATGGACTACCCGGCGGAGTTCGCCGGCGCGTCCGAGGAACAGCTCGCCAAGATGGGCATCTCGAAGGTCATGACGATCACGTCGACCTACGACCACCGCATCATCCAGGGCGCCCAGTCCGGCGAGTTCCTCAAGATCATCGCTGGGAAGCTGCTCGGCCTGGACGGCTTCTACGACCGCGTCTTCGCGGCGCTGCGCGTCCCGTACGAGCCCGTCCGCTGGGTTCGTGACAACATGGTCGACGCCGACGTCGAGGCCGCCAAGCCGGCCAAGATCGCCGAGGTCATCCAGTCGTACCGCTCCCGCGGACACCTGATGGCGGACACCGACCCGCTCGCCTACCGCCAGCGCAAGCACCCCGACCTGGACATCCAGAACCACGGCCTCACGCTGTGGGACCTGGACCGCAAGTTCCCGACGGCGGGCTTCGGCCCCAAGCCGAAGGCGACGCTGCGCGACATCCTCGGCCTGCTGCGCGACTCGTACTGCCGCACCATCGGCATCGAGTACATGCACATCGCCGACCCGGGCCAGCGCAAGTGGCTCCAGGAGCGCCTGGAGGCCGGTTACGCCAAGACGCCGCGCGAGGACCAGCTGCGGATCCTGCGCCGGCTCAACTCCGCCGAGGCGTTCGAGACGTTCCTGCAGACCAAGTTCGTCGGGCAGAAGCGCTTCTCGCTGGAGGGCGGCGAGTCCCTGATCCCGCTGCTCGACGCGATCCTGTCGCGCGCGGCCGAGGGCGGCCTCGACGAGGTCGGCATCGGCATGGCCCACCGCGGCCGTCTCAACGTGCTGGCGAACATCGCGGGCAAGAGCTACGGCCAGATCTTCAAGGAGTTCGAGGGCCAGCTCGACCCGAAGAGCGTCCAGGGCTCGGGTGACGTGAAGTACCACCTCGGCACCGAGGGCACGTTCACGTCGGAGTCCGGCGCCACCACGCGCGTCTACCTCGCGGCCAACCCGTCGCACCTCGAGGCCGTCGACCCGGTGCTCGAGGGCATCGTCCGCGCCAAGCAGGACCGCATCGACCTCGGCGGCGACGGTTTCTCCGTGCTGCCGATCCTGGTGCACGGCGACGCGGCGTTCGCCGGCCAGGGCGTGGTCCCCGAGGTGCTGAACCTGTCGCAGCTGCGCGGGTACCGCACCGGCGGCACCATCCACGTGGTCGTGAACAACCAGGTGGGCTTCACCACCGGTCCGACGGCGTCCCGCTCGACCACCTACGCCACGGACGTCGCCAAGGGCTACCAGGTCCCCGTGATGCACGTGAACGGGGACGACCCCGAGGCCGTGGTGCGGACCGCCGAGCTCGCCTTCGCGTTCCGCGAGCAGTTCGGCCAGGACGTCATCATCGACCTCATCTGCTACCGCCGCCGCGGGCACAACGAGGGCGACGACCCGTCGATGACGCAGCCGCTCATGTACAACCTCATCGAGACCAAGCGCTCGGTGCGCAAGCTCTACACCGAGAACCTGGTCGCGCGCGGTGACATCACCGTGGAGGAGGCCGAGGGCGCGCTGCAGGACTACCAGTCGCAGCTCGAGCGAGTGTTCACCGAGACCAAGTCCGGCTTCACCCCCGCCCCGCAGACGGAGCACCTCGCCGGCCTGGAGCGCCCCGAGTCCCAGCGCCAGGACGCGGGCACCATGGTGGGCTGGCAGACGGCGATCTCCCACGACGCCCTGCAGCGGGTCGGCGACGCGCACGTCACGCCGCCGGAGGGCTTCACGATCCACCCGAAGCTCGCCCAGCTGCTCGAGAAGCGCCAGCTCATGGCGAAGGACGGCGGCATCGACTGGGGCTTCGGTGAGCTCGCGGCGTTCGGCTCGCTCCTCATCGAGGGCACCCCGGTGCGCCTCGCCGGGCAGGACTCCCGCCGTGGCACGTTCGTCCAGCGGCACGCCGTGCTCCACGACCGGGAGACCGGCGCCGAGTGGACCCCGCTGCTGTACCTCTCGGGCGACCAGGCCAAGTTCTGGGTCTACGACTCCTCGCTGTCGGAGTACGCGGCACTCGGCTTCGAGTACGGCTACTCCGTCGAGCGCCCGGACGCCCTGGTGCTGTGGGAGGCGCAGTTCGGCGACTTCGTCAACGGCGCCCAGACGGTGATCGACGAGTTCATCTCGTCCGCCGAGCAGAAGTGGGGCCAGTCGTCGTCGGTGGTCATGCTGCTGCCGCACGGCTACGAGGGCCAGGGACCGGACCACTCGTCCGCCCGCATCGAGCGGTTCCTGCAGCTGGGCGCCGAGAACAACATCACCATCGCGCAGCCGTCCACGCCGGCGTCGTACTTCCACCTGCTGCGCCGCCAGGCGTACGCCCGGCCGCGCCGTCCGCTGGTGGTGTTCACGCCGAAGCAGCTGCTGCGCCTCAAGGCGGCGGCGTCCGCGGTGGAGGATTTCACCGCGGGCACGTTCCAGGAGGTCATCCCGGACGCGGCGGCGGTCCCCGCGAAGGTCGACCGCGTGCTCCTGTGCACCGGCCGCGTGTACTACGACCTCCTCGCCGAGCGCACCAAGCGCGGCGACGAGAACGTGGCCATCGTCCGCCTGGAGCAGCTCTACCCGTTCCCGGAGGCGCAGCTCCGCGCGGAGCTCGCCAAGTACGGCGACGCCGAGGTGGTCTGGGTGCAGGACGAGCCGCAGAACCAGGGCGCGTGGGGCTTCATCCACCTCGCACTGCCGATGGACTTCCCGTACGTCAAGGTGGTCTCCCGCCCGGCGTCGGCCTCGACGGCCGCCGGTACCGCGAAGGCGCACCAGGCGCAGCAGAAGACGCTTCTGGAGCAGGCCTTCACCCGCTGACGCGAACATGCGAAAGGGCGGGCACCCATCCGGGTGCTCGCCCTTTCGCATGTTCGAGCAGCGTCACCACTTGTCGTGGACGTGCTCCTTGATCATCTCGTCGTAGATCTCACGCACACCCGACATGAACAGCGGGCCCAGCGTCGCAGCGGAGCCCGCGGCGGCGTTGGCCCGGGCCTGCTCCACGTTGCGCGCGCCCGGGATCACGGACGAGACGCCCGGCCGCTGCCATGCCCAGGCGATCGCCGCCTGGGCCGGGGTGAGCGCGTCGCCGACGAGGTCCTTGGCCAGCTCGGTGAACCGGGCCGCGGCCTCGAGCCCCACCTCGTAGGGCACGCCGGAGAACGTCTCGCCGACGTCGAACGCGGCGCCGTCGCGGTTGAAGCTGCGGTGGTCGTTCTCCGCGAAGACCGTCTCCTTCGTGTACTTGCCGGAGAGCAGCCCGGACGCGAGCGGCACGCGCGCGATGATGCCGACGCCCGCCGCCGAGGCCGCGGGCAGCACCTCCTCGAGCGGCTTGAGCCGGAACGCGTTGAGGATGATCTGCACGGTCGCGACGTTGGGACGCGCGATGGCCTCCAGGGCCTCCGACGTCGTCTCGACGCTCACGCCGTACGCGGCGATGACGCCGTCGGACACGAGCTCGTCGAGCGCGTCATACACGGCGTCCGTCGAGTAGACGGCCGTGGGCGGGCAGTGCAGCTGCACCAGGTCCAGCCGGTCGACGCCGAGGTTCCGCCGGGACCGGTCGGTCCACTCGCGGAAGTGCTCCAGGACGTAGTTCTCCGGCACCTGGTCCGTGCGCCGGCCCATCTTCGTGGCGACGGTGATCCCGGCCTCGGGGTTGTCCTTGAGGAACGCACCGATGAGCTGCTCGCTGCGGCCGTCGCCATAGACGTCCGCCGTGTCGAAAAAGGTCACCCCGGCCTCGAGCGAGGCCTCGAGGACGGCGTGGGCGTCGCCCTCGCTGACCTCTCCCCAGTCAGCGCCGAGCTGCCAGGTGCCCAGGCCCACAGCCGATACGAGCCGACCAGTCCGTCCGAGTACCTGCTGTTCCATCGTTCCTCCTACTGCTGGGGCGGGCAGGCGTGCCCGCGCGGACCCGCCTTCAGGTCCAGTTCGTAGCGGGCTGCCTCGAGCTGCGTGCAACCCGGCCCTCTAGTCTGCTGTCTCACGCTACGTGGCTCAGGCGATATTTGCCCTACGGTTACGGTGTGAGTGTGACGACAGAAATTCCTCCGGTTGCTGCCGCAAGGCCCCATCCTTCCGGGGACCAGTTCCGTATCAGCCACGAGGGCCCCGACCAGGAGAGACACCGCGCGACCGTCACCCAGGTGGGTGCGGCGCTGCGAGAGTACTCGGTGGACGGGCGCGATGTCGTGGTGCCCTTCGGCGCCGACGAGATCAGCCCCGTGTTCAACTGCGCGGTCCTGATCCCCTGGCCCAACCGGCTTCGCGACGGCGCCTACGAGTACGCCGGCGTGACCCATCAGCTGCCCGTGACGGAGCCGGCGCGCAACACCGCGCTGCACGGCCTCGCGGCGTGGGAGCGCTGGTCGGTGGTGGAGCACACGGGCTCCGCCGTCACGCTCGAGCTCGAGCTCGTGGCCCGGCCGGGCTATCCGTTCCAGCTCGTCGCGCAGATGCGCTACGCCCTGTCCGACGCCGGCCTCGAGGTCACCCTCGACGTCACCAACGTGGGGCCGAGCATCGCGCCCTACGGTTGCGGGTTCCACCCGTGGCTGTCCACGGGCGGCGCCGACCTGGACGAGTGCACGGTGCGGCTCGACGCCGCGACCCGCGTCACCACCGACGACCGGTTGCTGCCGACCGGCACCGAGCCGGCGTCGGGCACCTACGACCTGCGCGAGCCGCGCAGCGCGGCCGGCCTGGACCTCGACGACGCGTACGTGGACGTCGTGCGGGACGACGACGGCCTGTCCTGGGCCCACCTGACCGCCCCCGACGGCCGCACGTCCGCGGTCTGGATGGACGAGTCGCAGGACGTCTGGCAGGTCTGCACGGGCGACCACATCGCCCCGGACCGGCGTCGCATGGGTCTCGCCGCCGAGCCGATGACCTGCGTCGCCGACGCGTTCCGCACGGGCGAGCGGCTCGTGCACCTCGCCCCGGGCGAGCACCACACCGCCCGCTGGGGGATGACGCTGCTCTGACGTGGGCAGCCCGACGTCGGCGCGTTGTCGGGATCGGCTACGGTCCGTGCACCACAATGGGGAACCGGCCGTCCGCCAGGCTGCCGGGAACAGGCCGTAACAGGCAAGGAGAGTCCGTTGCAGGATCGCGAGGTGCGCATCTGCGTCGTCGGTGACGAGCTGGCCACGGGCGTCGGAGACGCCCGTGCGCTCGGCTGGACCGGCCGCGTCGTCGCGCGCACCCACTTCTCCCGGCCCGCCATGCTCTTCACCCTCGCCGTCCCGGGCGAGACCAGCACGCAGCTCGGCGCCCGCTGGGAGGCGGAGACCGCTGCGCGGTTCGGCCCGGACTCGGAGACCGAGAACCGCCTGGTGGTGGCCCTGGGGCGGCACGACGTCGCCTCCGGGCTCACCGTCGCGCGCTCGCGCCTGAACCTGGCGAACATCCTCGACGTCGCGGACGCGAACCGCACGGCGGCGTTCGTCGTCGGGCCGCCTCCCGGATCGCCCGCCGAGGGCAACCGGATCGCGGAGCTCTCCGACGCGTTCGCCGACGTCGCCAGCCGGCGCCGGGTGCCGTACGTCGACACGTACACGCCCCTGGCGCAGCACGAGCAGTGGCTCGCCGACCTCGCGCAGGGTGGGGGCACCTACCCCGGCCAGGCCGGGTACGGGCTCATGGCGTGGCTCGTGCTGCACACGGGCTGGCACAGCTGGCTGGGCCTGCCCCAGGACGAGGTGGCCTGACCAAGGCCGAAGTAGAAGCGGGGCCGGAGTGCTGATCAGCACTCCGGCCCCGCTTCTCCTTCGCTTCTACTTCGGCATCAGCCGCGGGTAATCGTGGCCGTTCCCGAGACCGTGTTGGTCGAGACATAGGCCGCGGCCCCCGGCTCCGCGTGGTCGACGACGACGGTGCGCTGCGCGCTGGACGTCGCCTGCGCGCCGTCGATCATCACCTTGCCCGTGACGCTGCGCGCACGGAGGTTGACCGGCGATCCGGCGTCGAGCTGCACGGCCGCCGACCCCGAGACCGTCTTGGCGTTGACCAGCGGTGTGGTACCGATGGCGGTGACGTCGACCGCACCCGACACGGTCTGGACGGAGACCCGGCCCAGGGCGCCCACGAGCGACACGGCGCCCGAGACGGTCGAGGCCGACGCGTCGCCCGTGTGCTCGGCGATCGTGACGGCCCCCGTGCCGGACTTCGTGGTGACCGATCCGGTGGCGCCGGTGACGGTGATGGCGCCGCCCGCGGTCTTGACGTTGACGCCGGCCTGCGCCCCGGTCACCACTACCTCGGCGCCGACGGTCGCGACGTCGACCACGGACGTGGCCGGCACGGTCACCCGTACGACGGCGCTGTCCTGGTCCTTGAGGCCGCGGAACCGGTCCACGAAGCCCTCGAGGCCCGGGAAGTCGTAGGCAACCCGGAGGTTGCCGTGCTCGGCGAGGATCTGCAGCGGCCGCGTCGAGACCTCGAGGACCTCCACGACGGCGCCGGAAGTGCGGTTCGGGTCGGCCACGATCTCAGCGCGGCCGTTCGTCAGTCTGACGGTCAGAGTTGTGGCGCCGCCGACCTCGATGGT
Source organism: uncultured Actinomycetota bacterium (assembly GCA_963850545.1). GTDB lineage: Bacteria > Actinomycetota > Actinomycetes > Actinomycetales > Cellulomonadaceae > Promicromonospora. The sequence continues at coordinate 2,821,464 of CAWKLP010000001.1, forward strand.
CTGCGGTTCGGCCACGCTCCAGGACTCGGTGGTCATCGCTGTGCTCCGTTCATGGGGGTGTGGATTCACTGGTGTGGGTCGCTGAGAGAGTTGGTGCGATGCGGCGAGGACGTGCCGGTCGGCAACGTCCCACGGATAGCGGCACGTGCCGAGTCGAGGACGGTACGCAGCGTCTCGACGGTCAGCGCCGACACCGTACCGGCGACGTCGGCCTCACGCAGGTCGGCCAGGACGTCGTTGCGGAACCGCTGCAGCACCGCCTCGGCGTCGTGCCGCAGCGAGTTGGACTGCGTACGGCGCGGGTCCGGCGTCGTGTCCGGTCCCGGCCGTGGCCGGGACCGGACCTCCTGCGCTGCGGCGGCGAGCTCCGCCCGCAGGCCGCGCATCGTGTCGCGGATGTCGGCCCGTACCTCGTCCGCGAGGCTGCGCACCGTCTCGGCGACGCTGCGCTCCAGTCGCTTGATGTCGTCGAGCCGGGCGTCGATCTCGGCGTGGCCGGCGGGGGTGAGCTCGTAGGTTGCCTTGCGTCCGGCGCCGGGCGAGCCCGGCGTCCCCGGCGCGCCCGGCACGGAGCGGCGCACCAGCCCCTCCTCCTCGAGCCGGGCGAGGCGTGGGTAGATCGTCCCGGCGCTGGGGCGGTAGGTACCGCCGAAGCGCCGGGTGAGCTCGGTGATGAGCTCGTACCCGTGCCGGGGCCCGTCCAGGAGCAGCACCAGCAGGTACAGGCGCAGCTCACCGTGGGCGAAGACAGGTGGCATTACAGCTCCACGGGCGAGTGGTCCGCGGGCGCGGCCGGGGCGTCGTCCACGGCGTCCTGCGGCGCGCCGATGACCGTCACGTCGCCGGACACGCCGGTCACCCGCAGCTGCATGCTGCCCGGCTTGGTGGACCGTTCGCCGCCACCGGTGACCTTCGCGCCGCCGCCGGTGAACTGCAGGCCGCCGATTGTCACGCGCCCGCTGACACTCTGCACCGACACCTCGACCGCCCGCTCGTCCGGCACCCGCAGGAGCATGTTCCCGGACACCGAGTTGACCTTCACCGACCGCGGCTGGGTCACCAGGTCGAACGTCACGTCCCCGGAGACCGACGACGACACGACGGAGTCGGCGGACCCGCTCACCACGATGTCGGCGGACACGGTGTTGCTCGTGACGTCACCCACGTGGTCGCGGACCGTCACCTCGCCGGAGACGGTGTTCAGCTTGAGGTCGCCGGCGGTACGAGAGACCAGCAGCGACCCGGACACGGTTGACGCGGACGCGCCCGCCGTCGTCCCCGCGAGGAGGCCTTCGCCGCGGACCGTGCCCAGCCGCACCATGGTGCCGGCGGGCACCGCCACGTGGATGTCGGCGCGCGCCTTGCCGCCGAAGTCGGCGAACCGCTTGACGAACGAGCCCCAGCCCGACAGGCCGCTCTCGTGCTCGATCACCAGGCGACCGTCCGAGAGCCGCACCTCGAGGTTCCTGCCCTCGACGGAGTGCACCTCCACGCGGACCACCGGCTCGTCGTGGGCCACGATGTCGAGCCGACCGTCGACGACGTGGGCATCGACGGTGGTCACACCGTCGAGCTCGATGGTCTGCGGACCGGTGACGGTCCAGCTGTCCGTGCTCATGGTTTCCCCCGGTGCTCTCGGCGGTCGCTGGCTGGACGCGATATATCGCGTCGACCCGAGACACGATATATCGCGTCCTTGATGGGGGCAACCCCTTTACGGCCGGACAGCCTCGGGAACTGTGGGATCATGGAGCGATTCAGTCCGTCACCTGTCAGGAGACACAGATGAGCAAGCGCGGTCGCAAGCGCCGTAGCCGTGCCGGCAAGGCAGCGAACCACGGCAAGCGTCCCAACACCTGAGCCGGCTCAAGCGTCCGTCAGGACCATGAGCCGCCCACCTGGGCACACGAAAGGGCCGGAACCCCATGGGTCCCGGCCCTTCGTCATGCCCGGTGTCCTGGTGCTACGCGGTCACTCGGCTACCGACATCACCGTCAGCTGCTCGTGGATGCGTATCCGCAGCGTGTCCGGCGCGCGCTCGCTGCACGACCGCCGTACGAGCTGCTTCACGAGATCCTCGACGCTCAGCTCGGCAAGGCACGGCGAGCAGTGGGCGACGTGCGCGCGCATGCGCTGCTCGTCCTCCGGCGTCATCTCGGAGTCCAGGTACTCGTAGAGATGCAGCAGTGCGTGTTCGCACTCAGACTCCCCCGCGGTGTCGTGCGGGATGGGTTTGATGTTGTTCACTGCGCACCTCCGGGCGCCTGGCTGACGAGTCCTCGCTGTGCGGCGTAATCGGCGAGGAGCTCACGCAGCTGCCGGCGTCCGCGGTGGAGACGGGACATCACTGTCCCGATCGGAGTCCCCATGATCTCCGCGATCTCCTTGTAGGGGAAGCCTTCGACGTCGGCGTAGTACACGACCATCCGACGGTCCTCCGGGAGCTGGGCGAGCGCCCGCTTCACGTCGCTGTCCGGGAGCCGGTCCAGCGCCTCGGCCTCGGCCGAGCGTAGCCCGCGCGACGTGTGCGACTCCGCCCGCGCGATCTGCCAGTCCTCGACGTCCTCGGTCTGGGACTGCTGCGGCTCGCGCTGCTTCTTGCGGTAGCTGTTGATGAACGTGTTCGTGAGGATGCGGTACAGCCAGGCCTTCAGGTTGGTGCCCGGCCGGTACTGGTGGAACGCCGCGAACGCCTTGGCGAACGTCTCCTGCACCAGGTCCTCGGCGTCTGCGGGGTTACGCGTCATGCGTAGCGCCGCGGAGTACAGCTGGTCGAGGTACTGCAGGGCGTCCCGCTCGAACCGCGCGGCACGGGCCGTCGCGTCCTCCTCCTGCGGGGATCGCTCGGTTCCCTCTTCGTCGCCGCTGATCTCGTTGCCGGTCGCCTGGCTGCCGGTGGCCTGGTCGCCGGTGGCCGGACCGTCGACAGCCGGGCTCGTGCGCTCGTTGGTGCTCTCGGCCGCGGTCGCTTCCGTGGTCCCGACAACACCCTCGCTCGCGTTCTTGCCGGGGCGCGCCCCGGCATCGGGGCCGACGGCGTCGCCGCCAGTGCCCTGGTTCTGCTCGCGGGAAGTGTCAGTCATCGCACTTGAGCCTAGCCGCGTCGGCCATCCGGTGTTCGCCAGGGCCGCGGACAGAGCATCAGCTGTGGACTTCGACGAGTCGGTGCCGGTGCCCAGCAGGTGCGCCGGGACCGCTCCGAACATCAGGGGGGCGCCCTGCGCGACCGACGTCGGACCTGCGGTCGGGCTCGTCGCTGCCCCTGCCACCGCATCAGTCACCGCGCTCGTTGCCGGGCCCGCCACTGCACTCGTTACTGCGCTTGTCACCGTGCCGATCACCGTGTTCTTCACCGCATCCTTCTCGAGGCATTGCTCCACGTCCGGTTCAACCCTCGTCCGCAGCGTCGAATTCCCGGTGTGTCGGGGGCCATCCGTGCTCCCGCCATGTCCCAGGGATGTCGCCGGGCGTACCACCGGCGTGCCGCCGGGTGCGTCACCGCCTGTTGCCTGTTCCACGCCGTCATCCTGCTGCATCGATCGCCCTCATCTGCCAAGGTGGAGGCATGCTGCTTCGACACATCGCGCGACCCCTGCTGGCCTCATCGTTCATCTACGACGGACTGCAGGCTGCTCGGAAGCCGAGCGAGCACGTGGCCGCCGCCAAGACGGGCTCCGCCCTGGCCACCCAGGCGCTCGGGGCGGAACCACTCAGCGAGAAGCAGGTCACCGCGCTGGTGCGCGCGCACGGGGTGGCGACCGCCACCGCCGGCGTGCTGCTCGCGCTCGGGAAGGCGCCCCGCGCGTCCGCCGTCGCGCTGGCACTGCTCACGCTGCCGCTCGCCGTGGTGAACCAGCCCTTCACCGCCCCCAAGGAGGAGCGCGGCCCGCGCACCGACCGGTTCCTGCGCAACCTCGCCGCCGTCGGCGCGGCCCTCATCGCGGGCGCGGACCTCGAGGGCCGGCCCGGCCTGTCGTGGCGCGTCCAGCAGGCGCGTGCGGCACGCGCGGACGCGAAGGCGGCTGCCGCCGAGGCGTGACCCGGCCGTGCCAGCCGATACAGAGCGGCTGCTCCGGTGCGGTCCGCGATAATCTCGGCACATGACTTCCTCCACCACCGCGCCCGCACCGACATGGGAGGCGCCGCCCGCCGGCGCCCCGCTGGACGCGACGGTCGAGGTACCGGGCAGCAAGTCGCTCACCAACCGGCTCCTGGTGCTCGCCGCCCTCGCGGACGCCCCCGGCACCCTGCGCGGTGCCCTGCGCAGCCGGGACGCCGACCTCATGATCCGCGCCCTGCGCACGCTCGGCGCGCAGATCGAGGAAGGCGACCACCCGAGCACGCTGCACGTGACTCCCGGACCCGTCACCGGCAATACCGAGATCGAGACCGGGCTGGCCGGCACGGTGATGCGGTTCCTGCCGCCCGTCGCGGCTCTCGCCGACGGCCCGGTCCGGTTCGACGGCGACCCCGAGGCCCGGGTTCGCCCGATGCTGCCGGTGCTCGCCGCGCTGCGCGCGCTCGGCGTCACCGTGCACGACCCGGCAGGCTCAGGGCGGCGCAACGACCCCGCCGACCTGCCGGCCTACCTCCCCTTCACCGTGGAGGGCCGGGGCAGCGTGCTGGGCGGCGCCGTCGACGTCGATGCCTCCGAGTCCTCCCAGTTCGTGTCCGGGCTCCTGCTCGCCGCGCCGCGCTTCGAGCGCGGCCTCACGCTGCGGCACATCGGCGCCACGCTGCCGAGCCTGCCGCACATCGAGATGACGGTCGCCACGCTGCGCGACGCCGGCGTCGTGGTCGACGACTCCCGTGACGGCATGTGGGACGTCTCCCCCGGGCCCGTCGCCGGCCGCGACGTCCGCGTCGAGCCCGACCTGTCCAACGCCGCGCCGTTCCTCGCGTCCGCCCTGGTGGCGGGCGGTACCGTCCGCGTCCCCGGCTGGCCGACGCTGACCACTCAGCCCGGCGCCATGGTCCCCGAGCTGCTGGAGCGCATGGGCGGCAGGTACACCCTGACCGACGGCGTCCTGACCGTGACCGGGACGGGCGAGGTGCACGGGATCGACGTCGACCTGCACGCCGGCGGCGAGCTCGCGCCCACGTTCGCCGCGCTGGCCGCGCTGGCCGACTCCCCCTCCAGGCTGCGCGGGATCGCGCACCTCCGCGGGCACGAGACCGACCGCCTGGCGGCGCTGGCCCGCGAGATCACCCGCCTCGGCGGGCAGGCGGAGGAGACCCGCGACGGCCTGGTCATCACCCCGCGGCCGCTGCGCGGCGACGTCGTGCGTACGTATGCCGACCACCGGATGGCGACGTCCGCCGCGCTGCTCGGCCTGCGCGTGCCGGGGGTGCTGGTGGAGAACGTCGGCACGACGGCGAAGACCCTGCCCGACTTCACCGGCATGTGGCTGGGCATGCTCGGCTCGGCGGCCTGATGGGCGCCCGCTGATGGGACACGTCCGATGAGGCCGGCCTGATGGGCCGGCGCGATGTCCGCGACGAGTCGGACTTCCACTCCCGACCGTCCAAGCGCGGCTCGCGCCCCCGGACCAAGCAGCGTCCGGAGCACTCCGACGCCGTGACCGGCCTCGTCACGGGCGTGGACCGCGGGCGCTACACGCTCCTCGTCGGAGGCGCGGCGGAGCGAGGGGTGGGCGGAGCGGCAGGCAAGGCGCCAGGCAAAGCGGCGGGCAAGACCGCCAGCAAAGGGCTGGGCAAGACCGCCGGCAGTGCGTCCGACGAGACGATAGTGACCGCGATGAAGGCGCGCGAGCTCACCCGCACGCGCGTGGTCGTGGGCGACCGGGTCGACGTCGTCGGCGACGTCTCCGGCGGGGAGGGATCGCTCGCGCGCATCGTGCGCATCCAGGAGCGCACCTCGACGCTGCGCCGCACCGCCGACGACACGGACCCGTACGAGCGCATAGTCGTCGCCAACGCGGACCAGCTCGTCATCGTGACGGCGCTGGCCCAGCCCGAGCCCCGCACCGGCATGATCGACCGCTGCGTGGTGGCCGCCTACGACGCCGGGATGTCGGTACTGCTCTGCCTGACGAAGGCCGACCTCGCCTCCCCCGACGCGCTCCGCGAGCTCTACGAGCCGCTCGGGGTCGAGGTGGTGGTGACGCGGCGGGCGCCGTCCGGCGACGAGGACGGCGCGAACGGCGAGGCCGACGGCGCGAACAGCGCGGGCGAGACGGCCGGCGGCATGGCCCTGGCGCCTGAGTCCGTCGAGGAGGTCCGGGACCGGCTGCGCGGCCTCGTATCGGTGCTGGTGGGGCACTCCGGCGTGGGCAAGTCGACGCTGATCAACGCCCTGGTGCCCGAGGCCATGCGCGCCACCGGGGTCGTCAACGACGTGACGGGCCGGGGCCGGCACACCTCGACGTCGGCGGTCGCGCTGCGGCTTCCCGTCTCCGTGGACGGGGCTGTCACGGCGGGCGAGGGGAGCGAGGCGGACCCGGCGGGCGAGGACCGAGACGCCGCCGAGGACTTCGACGGCTGGGTGATCGACACCCCGGGCGTGCGCTCGTTCGGACTGGCGCACGTCGAGGTGGCGCACCTCCTCCAGGCGTTCGAGGACCTCGACGAGGTGGCGCAGGAGTGCCCCCGCGGCTGCACGCACCTCGCGGACGCCCCGGACTGCGCCCTCGACGACTGGATCGAGGCTTCCCCCGACGACGAGCGGCCGGGCCGCGCGGCCCGACTCGCCTCGTTCCGCCGCCTGCTCACCTCCAGGACAGGCTCGGACGCCTGACCATGATCAGCAGAGCCTCCCGCTATGGCGCGGTGGACGTGCAGTACCTGGACGACGGCGGGGCGCGGGCAGCGCTGGTCGTCGCCGAGGACCCGGCGTTCACCACGCTGGTCGAGGAGCACACGTTGCTCGTCGAGCGGGTCGCCGAGTACCGGCCCGGGCGGTTCTACGAGCGTGAGCTGCCGCCGCTGCGACAGGTGCTGTCCGGCGTCGCGCCGCTGGACCTGCTGATCGTGGACGGATACGTGGACCTCGACCCCGCCGGGAGCCCTGGGCTGGGCGCCCACGTGGCTGACGCCGGGCTCGCGCCCGTCGTGCTCGGCGTCGCCAAGACCCGGTTCCGGGCCGCGACGCACGCTGCCGAGGTGCTGCGCGGTGTGTCCGTCCGCCCGCTGTACGTCACGGCGTCGGGTATGTCGCTCAACGCCGCAGCGGAGCTGGTGCGCAAGATGGCGGGCAGCGCGCGGTTCCCCAACGCGCTGCGTCGCGTGGACCGGCTGGCCCGCGGAGCCAGCCCGTCGGCGCAGGTGCAGACCCCCGGCTGAGCGCCAGGATCAACCGCGGGCTGCGTGCACGACCCGGCCACCCGGCGGGCAACAGGCTCAGAACCTGTCTGCGAACTTCAGGTCTGTGCTGGCGGGTTTCGATGATGCTCCTATCTCCTGTCAAGCGGCTAGGAGCCAGTTGCGATAGGCCGTGGCGAGGTCGTCTTGGCGGGTCTTGCCGAGTTCGAGGCGGGAGATGACGGCGGGCCAGACGCCGAAGTGGTCGGCGACGGTCTGCAGGGATAGGCCTTTGCTGTGGCGTAGCGGCCGGAGGTCGTCGATCTCGGGGACGGGCTCGGGGTGGACGAGCAGGTGCCAGACTTCGCGGGCGATGGCTCGTCTGAGGCAGCGCAGGATGTCCTTGGTCGTCTTGCCGGTCGCTCGGAGCTTGGCTACGTAGGCCTTGGTGGCCGGGTCGTGTGACCAGCGCACCAGCGCGATCTGGTGCAGGGCGCAGTTGGCTTGCCGGTCGCCGCCGCGGTTGAGGCGGTGCCGGTTGGTGCGGCCGGAGGAGGCGGGGATCGGGGCGGTGCCGGTCAGCGCGGCGAACGCGGCTTCGGAACGCAGGCGTTCGGGGTTGTCGCCGGCGGTGACCAGCAGAGCCGCGCAGGTCACGGTCCCGAGACCGTATGCGGCTGCCAGGGCTGGGGCGGTCTGCTTGTTCAGGACGTCGAGGTCGGTGTCGATGTCGGTGATCTCGCCTGTCAGGTGCTGGTGGCGGCGGGCCAGGATGCGTAGGGCGCGGCCGACGGCTGCGTCGACGGACTCGGTCGCCGGGGCGGGGCGGATAACGGCCAGAGTCTGGATGAGTGCCGCGTCCTTGAGGGGTCCGAACCGGTCTCGTAGGTGCTGTGGTGCGGTGACCAGCATGTCCTTGACCTGCTGGATCGCGATGCTGCGGGCTTTGACCGCGCTGCGACGCACGGCCAGCAGGTGACGGATCTGCTCGACCGTCCCGTCGGCGGTCTTCGGGGTCGGCAGCATGCCGGTCTCCAGGTCGGCCAGGACCTGCTGGGCGGCTGCGACCGCGTCGATCGGGTCGGACTTGCCCCGCCGACGTTGGGCACGCTTGGGGCGGATCACCTCGGCGATCGGGACTCCGACGGCACGCAGCTGGCGGGTCAGACCGGCTCCGTAGGAGTTGGTGCCCTCCACGCCGACGACCCGGACCTGGCCGAACGAGGCGATGAACGCGGCCAGCTCGTCGTAGCCGGCGGCGGTCGCGGGGACCTGCTGGTCGCCCAGGCGGGCACCGCTCAGGCTCAGGACCGCGACGTGATGAGTGTCCTTGTGGGTATCGACCCCGGCGACGACCTCGACGGGTGCCTCAGGGGTGATCTCGACAGACGGGACTGACATGATGGGCAGGTGCCTTCCGTTCGCGCGGAATCAGGGCACACCGGCCGGGGGCTGGGCAGACAAGACGTTGATGGGACGCGTTGACAGGCTCCTATGAAGTCATGCCCGCCCCCGGCCGACGCGCAAGGGACGCGCCCCGTTCGACGAGCCGACAGATCAGCGCAAAGGCAACCCTCCGGGCACCAGTCAGTGGCAGGGTCAGACCCGCCGGACGAGGCACCTACATCATCAACGTCAGTGGTGGCACGTAGCGTTCAGGCATGGCTCGGCACACCACCTTCCGGTTCTGCCTCGACCCGACGGTCGAGCAGTCGGTGGCGCTCGCCCGCCATGCGGGGGCGGCGAGGTTTGCATACAACCAGTGCCTGCGTCTGCACCTGGACGCCCGAGGACAGAGCCGGAGCCGCGCTCACGACGGTCGCGATGATGGCGCGGGCGAGACCGACGAAGCTCAGGCCGGGGTGCCGTGGTCGCGGTTCAGCCTGATCAACGCGTTCAACTCCTGGAAGCTGTCCGAGGCGGCGGGCCGGCGATTCCTCGTTGCCGAGGACGGGAGCACTGAGGTTGAGGTGACCGGGCTGGCCTGGCGTGGCGAGGTGTCCTCTCAGGTGCTCGAGGAAGGCGCCGTCGACGTCGGCCGTGGCCTGGCCGCGTGGACCGCCTCCCGGTCGGGAAAGCGCAAGGGCCCCCCGATCAGGCATCCGAGATTCAAGAAGAAGACCCGCTCTGCCGGGTCGTTCCGGATGCGGAACAAGACCACCGCAGGACGCCTCTCAATTCGGGTCGGTCAGGACCGGCCGCGGTCGGTGACTCTGCCCCGGATCGGCAGCATCCGGGTCCGGGAGGACACCCGCCGCCTGCGCCGGATGATCGAGAAGGGCCGCGCACGGATCCTGCAGGTCACCATCACCCGTGGGGCACGCCGGTGGTGGATATCGGTAACCGTGGAAGCCGCCGACCTGCACCCCGCCACCCAGCATCCGGCACGCCCGGCCGACGACACGACCGGCTGGGCGGGTATCGACCGTGGGCTGCAGGCTCTGGTCGTCGCCGGCACCCGGGACGGGACCGAGGCCCTCCGGGTCCAGGCCCCCAAGACACTGGCCGCGGGGCTGCGTCAGCAGCGTCGTCTGGCACGCACTGTGTCGCGGAAGAAGCGCGGCTCGGCCAACCGGCGCAAGGCCGTCGCACGCTTGGCGAAGCATCACGTCCGGGTCCGGGACACCCGGCAGCATTTCCTGCACCAGGTCTCCAACCAGCTGGTCAAGAGCCACGACCGGCTGGTGCTGGAAGACCTGAACATCACCGGCATGCTCGCCAACCGCAGGCTTGCCCGCCCGATCAGTGATGCGGCGTGGGGTGAGCTGGCTCGCCAGATCACCTACAAACAGCACTGGCGCGGTGGGCAGGTCGTGGTGGCGGACCGGTGGTTCGCGTCGTCCAAGACCTGCTCGGCATGCGGTCACCGCAAGGACGGGCTGCGACTCGCAGACCGCACCTACATGTGCGACGCCTGTGGTCTGGTTCTGGACCGGGACCTGAATGCCGCCGCCAACCTCGCCGCCTGGGCGCAGGACCACACCAGTGGTGAAGCCCAGGACGGGGACCGTCAAGCAGCCGGCCCCGTGATCAATGCCTGCCGACGGGACGGCACTGGCCCACACACCCGTGTGAGTGAAACCAGCCCGGACGACGCAGGAACCCCCATTCAGACCGCACCCGCGGCCTGAACGGAGGACGCCCGAGAAGGGCGGTGTCCGTGAATCCCTCAGTTCCCAGACACGCTTTGCAGGAACATCCAGCGGTGACCCTCGATGTCCTCCGCCCGGTACAGCCGGCCGTAGGGTTCCTCCTCGATCTCCGAGAGCAGCCCGGCGCCGGCTGCCTGCGCACGGGCGTAGTGGGCGTCGACGTCGGCCACGTGGACCAGGACGCCGTCGATCACCCAGGGTGTCGACAGCCAGGCGTCCGCCGCCGCGCAGTGCCGACGATGCGCGGTGGGCCCCTCGTAGGATGCGAGCTCGGAGAGCACCACGCGCCCGCCTCCAGCGTGGAGCTCGCCGTGGGAGAGGTGACCGTCGTCGTCCAGCCAGCGTTCCGCCTCGGTGAAGCCGAACGCCTCGATGAGCCAGTCCATGGCGGCGACGCCGTCCTGGTAGGACAGCATGGGAATCACTGCGGGTTCTGCCACGACAGCTGGTTCAGGCAGGACTGTGGGTTCAGGCATGACAGACCTCCTCGCTTTCGAACAACTGTACGAGTTTTTTCAAGGTCTGTCGAGCGCCAGAACCGCTACACCACCTGGAAGCCGAACAGCTCGACGGCCCACGGGTCCAGCCGTCCGGCGGACGCGCCGCCGTCGTCGGCCCCTTCGCCGCTGAACCCGAAGAACTCGCGGAGGGCGTGGTCGCCCAGGACCAGCGGATGAAACGGGAACGGGTAGCCGTCGCCGCCCGGCGCCGGGTGCTTGCCCGCCCAGAACGGCTCCTCGAAGGCGAGGCGCTGCCCCGTGTCCTCCAGGACCCCGTCGTCCGGCGACAGGCTCAGCGACCGGACAAGCGTGCCGTCCCGCCACACCGCGAAGGCGAACCAGTCCACCGCGCTGTGCATCGCGTGCAGGTACAGGGTGCGGCCCACGCTGGCATCGACCAGGTGGGCGGGCAGCTGCGAGGGCCGGTCGAGCATGAGCGCCTGGTCGCACAGGATGTCCACCTCCGGCGTCGACAGCGCACACGCCCTGCCCTCGGGCGGGAACACCGCGTCGCCGAGATCCCACGGCTCCTCGCCGTCCGGCCGGATCCGCGCCGGCGGCCACAGCAGCCCGAGCAGCTCGGCAGCACTCGCCTCGTCCGCGAACTCGGCGGCCCCCTCCAGTCCTGCCACCACGTCCCCGTCCGCGTACACCAGCATCGCGGTCTTCACTCCCACACGTCCCCCTCGTTGCTCGCCGACAGGCTAGCGGGACCCTGCTTACGCGCACGTCGAAAGGCGGACGACGCTCAGGGCTACCCGGCCACTTTCTGAAGTGAACGCCGCGCACGACGGCGACGGTGTGGTCCCATAGTGACCGCTGAGAGGCGCGAAGAGAACACGAAGAGCCACACGAAGAGACAAGGCAGGATCGCTCATGACCACTGTCGGACTTCTCGGCGCCGGCGGAATCGCCGGCGCCCACATCGCCGGCTGGCTCGAGCTCGGGGTGGACGTCGTCGTCCACAGCCGGGACGGCGCAGCGGAGCTTGTCGCCCGGTACGGGGGCCGGGTCGCCTCGTCGCTCGACGACCTCCTCGCCAGCTGCGACGTCGTCGACATCTGCACCCCGACGTTCACGCACCGGGCGCTGGTGGAGGCCGCGGCCGCGGCCGGTCGTGACGTGGTGTGCGAGAAGCCGTTCGCGCTCACCGTCGAGGACACCGAGGCGATGATCGCCGCGTGCGCCGACGCCGGCGTCGGCCTGTACCCGGCCCACGTGGTGCGGTACTTCCCCGAGCACGTAGTGGTGCACGACGCCGTCGAGCGCGGCGCCCTGGGGACGGTCGCCGTGCAGCGCTACGACCGCCAGGGCGGCATGCCGGTCTCCCCCTGGTTCCTCGACGACGAGCTCTCGGGCGGGATCGTCACGGACCTGATGATTCACGACATCGACTTCGCATGCTGGAACGCGGGACCCGTCGCGTCCCTGCGTGCGGTGCGCTCCGCGCCGGACGAGTCGGGCACCGTTGCGGCGCAGGTGGTCCTCACCCACGCCTCGGGCAGCGTGAGCAGCATCGGCGGGGTCTGGTCGGCCCGGCCGGTGGCCTTCCGCACCCGCTTCGAGGTGGCCGGGACCGGCGGGGTGCTGCGGTACGACTCCGCCACGAACCCCACGACCTGGGTCAACGGCGGCGCGGCCTCAGGAGCCGACGGCTATGCGCCGAAGGCGGCACTCGGCGAGAGCCCGTACGTGACCGAGCTTCGGGAGTTCCTCGCGGCGTTCCGCGGCGGCCCGCAGCCTCGCATCACCGCCGCCGACGGGCTCGAGGCCGTCCGCCTCGCGGATGCCGCGCGCCGCTCCCTCGCCCTGGGCGAGGTCATCACCCTGGATGCCAACCTGGACACCACCCTGGAGGGAGCACGATGAAGGTCGCCCTGATGTCGTTCGCGCACACGCACGCCCTCGGGTACGCCCGCCTGCTCGCGGCGATGCCCGACGTCGAGCTGCTCACCTCCGACCCGGACGCCGTCACCCGCCCGGCCGGCGAGTCCGGGGGCGCCGCGCTCGCCGCCGAGCTCGGCGTCGACTACGTGGACACCTACGACGAGCTGCTGGCCTGGGGGCCGGACGCCGTCGTCGTCTGCTCCGAGAACTCGCGCCACCGTGCGCACGTCGAGGCCGCGGCCGCGGCGGGCGCGGCGGTGCTCTGCGAGAAGCCGCTGGCGACGTCGGTCGCCGACGCCGAGGCGATGGTGGCTGCCTGCGAGACCGCGGGCGTGCCGCTCATGGTCGCGTTCCCGGTCCGCTTCTCCCCCGCGTTCACCGACCTGCGCGACCAGTACCGGGCGGGCGCGCTCGGCAAGGTCCACGCGATCACCGGCACGAACAACGGCCAGGTGCCCGCGGCGCGGGCCTGGTTCACCGACCCCGAGCTGGCGGGCGGGGGCGCCATGACCGACCACACGGTGCACCTCGCCGACCTGGTCGACGCCCTGCTCGGCGGCGTGCCCGCCGTGCGGGTGCACGCCACGGCCAACAACCTGCTGCACCCGGACGCCGCGGTGGAGACGGCGGGCATCGTCACGGTCACCTACGCGGACGGCACGAACCTCACCATCGATTGCAGCTGGTCGCGCCCGGCCTCCCACTCGATCTGGGGCGGCCTGACGCTCTCGGTGGTCTCCGACGCCGGCCTGGTCGACGTCGACCCGTTCGCGCCCCGGGTCTCCGGCTGGTCGGAGTCCGCCGCCAACGAGCTGGCGCTCGGCTACGGGCCGAACCTCGACGAGACGCTCCTGGCGACGTTCCTCGACGCGGTTCGCACCGGGGCGACACCCCAGCCGGACGGACACGTGGGAGTCCGCACCACTGCGATCGTCGAGGCCGCCTACCGGTCCTGGCGCGAGGGCCGCGCGGTCGAGGTGGACCCGGCCGGGCGACCGGCGTCGGCGGGCGTATGAGGCTCGCGCCGCTGCGTCCGCCACGTCATCGCCCGATCGGCGGCAGACTGAGCACATGCGCATCTACGTGCCCGCCACGCTCGACGAGCTCGACGCCGTCACCCACGCCACCGACGCGACCCGCTGGACCGTCGCCCCGCGCCGCGCGCACGCCGTCACGAAAGACCTCGAGGCGGCCCTGCCCGACGAGGACGCCGAGGGCCTCGAGTACATCGCCGCGCTCAACGCCGCCGACGACTCCCTGGCGCTGATCGCCGGCCGCCCCGACGCTCCGCACCAGCGCGTGATCGTCACGGTCGAGATCCCGGACGCGGCGATCGGCCTGGTTGCGGACGGCGGCGCGGCGGACGACGACGAGCCGGTCGCCTCCGAGGTCCAGGTGACCAGCACCGTCGAGAACGTCGCGATCATCTGCGTGCACGTCGACGAGGTGGAGGCGGCCGCCGACATTGCGGACGTGCTCGCCGCCGCCGACGAGGAGAGCGATGCCGAGGCGACGGCGGAGGTCGGCGAGGAGTCGGAGACCGCTCTCGACGAGGCGCTGCAGCGCGTCACCGACCGCGACCTGCTCTGGTACGGCTGGAGCGAGCTCAAGGACGTCCCTCGCGCCTGACGCCGCGCAAGCCGAGAGACGGTCAGGACAGGAAGTCGAGCGCTTCCTTGTGCAGCTTGCCGTTCGTCGCTATCGCGTTGCCGCCCCACGGGCCCGGCCTGCCGTCGAGCGCGGTGAAGGTGCCGCCGGCCTCGGTGACGATCGGCACGAGCGCGGCCATGTCGTACACCTCGAGCTCGGGCTCGGCGGCGATGTCGACGCCGCCGTCGGCCACCAGCATGTACGACCAGAAGTCGCCGTACCCGCGGGTGCGCGCGCACGCCCGCGTCAGGTTGAGGAACCCCTCCAGCTTGCCGCGCTCCTCCCAGCCGCCGAGGGACGCGTAGCTGAACGACGCGTCGGCGACGCGGGAGACCCCGGAGACGGACATGCGCGTCGCGGCCGCCAGCGACTTGCCCGTCCAGGCGCCCGAACCCTTCGCGGCCCACCAGCGCCGGCCGAGGGCGGGCGCGCTGACCAGGCCCATGACCACCTCTTCGCCGTCGGCCAGGGCGATCAGCGTGGCCCACACAGGGACACCGCGCACGAAGTTCTTGGTGCCGTCGATCGGGTCGACGATCCAGCGGCGCGCGCCGTTGCCGGCGGAGCCGTACTCCTCCCCGACAATCGCGTCGCGCGTGCGGGCGCGGGCGAGCTGGCCGCGGATGAAGACCTCGGCCGCACGGTCTGCGTCGGACACCGGCGTCTGGTCCGGCTTGGTCTCCACCTTGAGGTCCAGCGCCCGGAAGCGGGACATGGTGATGGAATCGACCTGGTCGGCGATCACGTGCGCCAGACGCAGGTCGTCGGCGTAGTTGTCCTTCGTCACGGCGGCCACGGGCACAACCTAGCGCCGGATGTCACATTTATGTCGCCAAGCCGCGCCGGTCGGGCGGATTGTTACGCGGGAAGTACCTGTTCAGGGTCGACGAAGCTCCGCGCGGGTGCGGTCAGACGCCCGCCGGCACGAGCTCCCGGACCCGGCCGGCGAGCGCCTCGAACGCGGCCCGCGCCGGCGATCCCGGCGCGCACTCCGCGAGCACCCGCCCCGCCAGCAGCGCGGCGTCGAGCCCGGCCGGGTCGTCCGGCACGACGTGTACGTCGTCGACTCCCCCGTAGCGCGCGAGCGCGTCGCGCACCTGGGTCTCGGCCCGCCGTCCGACGGCGGAGGCGCGCACCCGGTTCACCACCACGAGGCGCGCAGCGGGCACCGGGACCGCGGCGTCGCGCAGGTCCTCCAGGCCCCGCACCAGGCGCTGCAGCCCCACGGGGTCTGCCCCGCCGACCACCACGACGACGTCCGCCGCCTGCAGGGCGCTCAGGGTCGCGCCGTTGCGCTGCGGCGCGCGCGTGTCGTACATGAGGAGCTCGTCGGCCTCGAGAACCGGGCCGCAGTCGACCACCGTCCAGGCCGCGAGCTCGCGGCACCGCTGGAACACCACGTCGAGCGAGCTGGCCGGTAGCTCCGGCCAGCGCGACGCGCGCGTGATGCCCGTCAGCACGCGGACGCCGGGCAGCACGACCGGGCTGTGCCCCGCCAGCGTCACGACGTCGAGCACACCCTGCCCGGCGGCGCGGGCAGCGGCGGCCAGGCCCGGGGCGTCGTCGAGCAGCCCGAGGCGGGAGGCCACCGAGGACGCGTAGGTGTCGGCGTCGGCCAAGAGCACCGTGCTCGATCCGTGGGGCCCCGAACCGTGCGGCCGCGAACCGTGCGGCGGAGCAGCAGGGCGCGACCGGCGCCGCAGGCCGGAGCGTCGTGGCTCGGCGGCGCCCACCCCGGCGAGGGCGGCGGCGAGCTCGATCGCGGTGGTGGTCCGGCCGGGTGACCCCGCCGGCCCCCAGACGGCGACGACGGTGCCGGGCCGGGCCCCTGGGTCGTGCTCCGCCGAGGCCACGGGCTCGCCGATCTCCGGCGTGTCTCCGCGGACCGCGGCGACCAGGTTCTCCGAGTCCCCACCCGCGACGACGGCGTCACAGCCCAGCCCCGCGAGCCGTTCCGCCGGCGTGGCCGGGTCCTCGATCGCGACCACCCGCAGGCCCGCGCCGCGCAGCCTCGCCACCGCGTCCCGGTCCAGCCCGGGCAGGTCCCCCGAGACGACGGCGGCCGTACCCGCTCCGGCCTCGGCCGCCGCCAGGAGCTCGGTGAGCTCCGCGCACCGCCGGGCCACGGTCACCTGCGGCTGCGCGCCGAGCACGGTGACCGCTGCCGCCTCCTCCTCCGGCGCGTGCACCGCAACGAGGACGGTGACCACCCGCTCGTCGCTCATCGGACGCCGCCCGCCACGGGCACGACGGCGACCGTGCCGGCGTCCGAGAGCGCGGCCAGCACGGTCGGCAGGGAGTCGGTCGGGACGAGCACGTGCAGCGTGACCGTGCCGTCGACGACTATCGCGCCATCCTCGGCGTCGACCTGCTCGACCACCACGTTCTTGGCGAGCGTGCTCGGGTCCGGCCGGTCGGCACCCGGCTCCGGCGTGACCGGCACGTCCGGCACGAACCACAGGTCCACCACCGCGCCCGCCCGGATCCGGTCCGAGAGGCCGGAGGCGACGGGCACGGCGACGGACCGGACGTCGGCGTCCGCGCCGAGGGCCGTCAGCGGGACCAGCTCGCCGTCGTCCACCACGCGGAGCACGACCAGGTCGGTCGGCAGCGGCTCGTCGGCGGGGAGGTAGCGGCCCGTCCCGGCACCGAGCCGGACGTCGACGGCGCGGAGCAGGTCGGCCGTGAGTGGCTCGCCGGGCGTCAGGGCGCCGTCCGCCACGAAGACCGGGACCGTGCGGCTCGCCGCCGAGACCACCCACGAACCGAACGCGACTGACAGCGCGACGATGACGACGCCGGTCAGGAGCCGCGGGTCACGCCAGCTGGGCCGGCGCAGCCGGGTCGCGGCGGGCTCGGGAAGGCCCTGACCCGGGGGTGTGCGCGCTGGGGCGGTCGGGGCATACGTCATCTCGGTCCTTCCGCGTACTTTCGTGGACTTTGGGTAGACCTTCGACTACAAGTTGAAGGGCGAACCCACACAGAATGGTGCACAGCCTGGGCAGAGCGCCGGAACCATAGTGATCGAACGTCGCTGATCCGGCATCAGATAAACACTTCTTGTGGATAACCCCCTCATGTCGGTGTCTCGTGCCACACTGTTCCCATGGAAAAGCGCTTTCTCTCTCTGGCCGATGTGGTCGAGACCCTGAACATCTCGATGGCCCAGGGCTATGCACTGGTTCGGACCGGCGACCTTCCCGCCATCCAGGTGGGCCCCAAGAAGGTCTGGCGCGTCGAAGCAGCCGAGCTCGAGTCGTACATCGAGCGTATGTACGCAAAGAGCCGTGAGCGGCTCAAGGGTTCCGCGGCTACTGACGGCTGAAAGGCCTCACCGCACACCGACGGGACCGGCGCACTCCAAGCGGAGTGACACCGGTCCCGCTCTCCATTTTGCCGGCTTTCTCGACGCCTTCAGGGCGCTTCGCTCACGACCAGCAAGGCCGTGAACGGAACGAGCCGAGTTCCGCGATCATCGAGCACATCGATGTCCAGGTGGTCACGGCCGACCCTCCCGATCCGGCCGCCCACGGCGCCGCTCAGCGTGCGCACCGTGACACGTGCCCGATCGCGCTGGAGGGTTCGCAGCACGGGCCCCAGGCCGAGCGTGTCCCGCCGCGACGTGGCGGACGCCGCCTGACGGCCAAGTCCGTGCACGCCCGCCACCGCGGCCAGCGGCACGAGGTGCTGGCTCGCCGGTTCGGGCCGGACCCCCTGCAGCAGCACCCACTCGTCAGCCACCTCCCGCACGACCCCGCGCAACGGTGCGCCGTCGAGCAGCTCGAGCGTGACCACCGTGCCGACGACGGCGCGGAACCGGTCCGCGAGCGTCATCGTCGCGTGCTCGGCACGCGTCATCTCGGACACGAGCGCGTCGGCCTCCGCCGCTGACTGCGCGCGAGCCTGCGCCTCGAGATCGCTGAAGAGCGACTCCCAGCGCGTGGGACCAGCCGAGTGCACGGACGTCATGGAAATAACCATGCGCTATCCACAGGCATCTCGCCCCCCGGTAGACACCCTGCCGACACCGATGTTGAATATCGATCGCCGGACAACATCAACAGGCATCAACATCGCCTGATGGACCCATCATGTTCGAAATCAGATAGCTGCAGGGGGAACCATGTCGACCAATGCCCTCATCCACACGCCGTCCGCAGGTCGCGTCAAAGCTCGTCTGACGGAGCCTCAGGGAGACCGGCGACCGGCCCGCATGGCGGACCCGGCTGAGAACACAACGGAGAACGGGCCGCGGAACGTAGCGGGCACCTGGCGTGGGCTCCTCGGACTGCTGGCCGTCGGCATGGCGCTCGCCGCGGCGGCCGGCACGCTCGGAGCGCGCACGTGGCAGGTCGGCACCGGCCTCGGCTCGGCCCTCTTCCCGGTCGAGGACATCGTCGAGCTCGCGGCGGTCGCCGTCGGCACGGTGGTAGCGGGCTGGGTGGGGCTGCACGCGCTCGTCGCGCTGGCGTGCGTCCTTGCAGATCGGCGCGGCCGGCGCTGGGCGGCGGGCGAACGGACGCTGGCGCAGCACGCACCGGCCGTGGTGCGCCGCCTCGCTCGCGCGGCCGCGGGCGCCGGGCTCGGCCTCGCGCTCACGACCCCGACGGCGATGGCCCTGCCGCACCAGGGCACGGGAACGCCTGCCTCCGCCGACGTCGGCCCCGCCGTCGTGCTCGACCTCGGCTGGCAGCCGACGGACAGCGATACGACGGATCGAAGGACGACCGGCCTGAGGGCGACAGGCGACAGGACGCCGGAGCGGTCCAACCCGTCGCGTCCCGGACCGGCGCCCGAGCGGTCGTCGCTGGTCAACCGAGGCCAGCGCACGGGGACTGAACGCGAACCGCTGGTGCTGGTCGAGCCGGGCGACACGCTCTGGGCGATCGCGGCCGATCAGCTGGCAACGGAGCGAGCCGCCGCCGAACCGTCCAACGCCGAGATCGCCGACGCCGTCACGCAGTGGCACGACGCCAACCGCCAGGTGTTGGGCACTAACCCCGACCTGATCCGCCCGGGCACGGTGCTGCACCAGCCCTGACGCCTCCGCGACCCGACCCGCGCCCGACCCGCATCGTCCCCAGGAGATCCCGCATGACCACACTCGACGTCCCGCCCGGCGCCCCACCCGACGGCGCACCCACGCACCGCCCGAACACACCGGACCCGGCCCAGCCGTCCCGCACCGGCGGCACGACGACGCCGACCAGGCGGCCTGCCACACCGCCCGCCGGACCCGTCACCGGGCCGGGGATCGGTCAACGGCTGCGTCGCATGCGGATCGGTGGCACACCGTACCCCGAGCTGCAGAACGCGGCCGCGGCCCTCGAAGCGCTGTCCGGACGCCCGGCGCCCGAGCCGGACCCCACCCTGCCCGACCCCACCGCGCAGGTGTGCCGCGTGGTCCGCGCCGCCGTGGAGGTGCTCCGCGGCGAGCGTCCTGCGGCTCAGCTCGTGCGCTGGGTCACCCCGCAGGTCTACGACCAGCTGCTGGAACGGGGGCGGCTCATGCGGGAGGCCCGGCAGGTGCGGCCGCCACGGCCCAAGGCGCACGCGGCGTCGGTCCGGCGCGTGCGGATGGTCCGGCTGGGCGCGACGTCCGCGGAGGCGACGGTGATCCTGCACGACGAGGGCCGGGTGCGCGCCGCGGCCGTCCGGCTGGAGGCGCGGCGGGGAGTCTGGCGGGTAGCGGTCCTCGAGATCGGCTGAGCAGCATCGGCCGGGCGGGCGGGGATCCGCCGTGCTACGCCCACTCGACGATCAGGTCCGCTGTGTCCCGGGTGGTCGCGATGAGGTCGGCGTTGCGCTGGTCGGTGCCGCGCGCCCACGCCTCGGCGTCGGACGGGGGTTTGCCGAAGGCCCGATGGCGCGCGACGAGGCGCCGCAGGCGCTCGGCGTCGCGCAGGTCGATGTACCAGACCTCTGCCATCCGGGCGCGGGCCGCGGGCCAGGCGCCGCTGGGGGCGAGCAGGTAGTTGCCCTCTGTGATCACCAGGGGCTCGTCGGCGACGACCGCGCCGGCCGCCATCGGCTCCTCGATCTCGCGACGGAACTCCGGCGCGTAGACGGGCGGGCTGCCCGGTCGGCGGTCCGCGATCCGGTCGATCAGGGCGGCGTACCCGGCGTCGTCGAACGTGTCGATCGCGCCCTTGCGGGCGCGGCTGCCGTGGGCCTCCAGCACCCTGTTGGACAGGTGGAAGCCGTCCATGCCGACCACCACGGCCGTACCGGACGGGAGGCCCGCGGCGAGGGCGGTGGCCAGCGTCGACTTCCCGGCGCCGGGCGGGCCGGTGATCCCGAGGACACGTGCCCCGCCGGTGCGAGTGGCCTCGGCGGCGAGCCCGGCCGCGCGCTCGACGAGCTCGCCGGTGGTCAGGCGCACGACAGGTGCTCCAGCCAGGAGCGGGGTCCGACGTGCTGCACCCGGATGGACGCGACCCGAACCGCCTCCTCGACCGCGGCCTCCAGGTCGGCGCCCCGGGCGAGCGCCACGGACAGCGCGCCGTGGAACGCGTCCCCCGCGCCGAGGGTGTCGCGCACGTCGACCGTGGGCACGTCGGTGGATCCGCGCCGCCCGTCCTTGTCACACCAGGTCACGGGTCCGGGTCCGTGTGTGGCGACGACGGCGCGCGACTGCTCGACGCCGTCCGGCACGCGGAAGTCCGCGGACCGGGCCATGACGTCCGCGGAGCCGAGGAGGTCGGCGAAGACCGGGCGCCACCGGCCGGCGTCGAGCACGATCAGGGGGCGGGGGTCCAGGGACTTCGCGTACGCGAGCACGCTCCGCGCGAGGGCGGGGTGGTGCCCGTCGAGCAGCACGACGTCGGGCCGCGGCAGGGCGTCGAGGGCCGCGCGCGTGACGTCGAGGCCGGTGGCGAGGGTGGCGTCCGGCGAGACGACCGACCGGTCGCCGGTCTCGTGGTCGACCATCACGGCCGAGACGGCGAGGGGGATCTCGCGGCCGTCCGCCGTGTCGTGGACCTCGACCCCGTGGTGCTCCAGGTCGCCCCGCGCGGCCGAGCCCACGGGGCCCGAACCCATCGCGCTGATCAGCAGCGCCCGCGCCCCGAGCGTCGCGGCGGTGACGGCCGCGTTGGCCGCGGGACCGCCCGCCGACACGTCCTGGCGAACGGCCGTGATCTTCTGGTTGGGACCCGGACGGACGGCGCTGCGATGGATCACATCCAGCGTCGTCAGACCAGCGAACCAGCAGGTCACGGGCAGTTTTTGAGGAGCTTCGGCTGGTGCGTCGGACATGTGCAGAGGCTACCTTTGAAACCGAGTGTCAGAGACCGGGCATACCGTGCAAACATGACGACGACCACGCCGACCATACCCCCGACAACGCCTCCGACGGTGTGGCGCGACCTCCTGCTGGACCAGCTGAGCTTCTACTGGGACCACCACCTGTGGCCGCGCCTGGAGGGCCTCACCGACGCCGAGTACCTCTGGGAGCCGGCGTCGCCGGCGTGGAGCGTCCGCCCCGGACCGGACGGCGAGCCCCGGCTCGAGCACGAGGTGCCCGAGCCGGAGATTCCGCCGGTCACCACCATCGCATGGCGAATGGTGCACCTGGGCCGCGACGTCTTCGGGCGACGCGCCCGGGCCCTGTTCGGCCCTACGGACGCGCCGCCCGACGCCGACATGTTCGACCCGCGGCACTGGCCGGAGACCCCGATCACGGCCGAGGGCGCCCTCGCCATGCTCGACGAGGGTTACCGGTCGTGGCGAGGAGGCATCGCGAGCCTGGACGACGAGTCGCTGATGCGCCCGATCGGGCCCAAGGGTGACGGGTTCGCCGAGTTCCCGATGGCCGCGCTGGTGACCCACCTGAGCCGCGAGGCCATGGCGCACGGCGGCGAGATCTGCCTCCTGCGCGACCTCTACCGGGCTCAGGCCGCGTAGGCCCGGTCCGCGTAGATGCGCAGCACGTCCCGCACGAACGTCGCCCCCTCGGTGCCGCCGTAGTTCGCGGCGAACCGCTCGTCCGCGACGTACATGTCTGCCAGGCCGAGCAGGTAGCCCCGGTCGGGGCGGCCCTGCTCGTGGCCGGGTGTGCCCGGGACGGAGACGAGCCACTCGGCGTGCCGGGCGGCAACCGCCTGCGCCTCGTCCGAGGCCGGGTCCAGCCCCGCCTCCGCTGCGTCGGTCCAGGCCTTGATCAGCGTCTCCAGCCGTGCCTTCCATTGCTGCTGCCCCTGCTCACCGAGGCCGCGCCACCATGCGTCGCTCTTCGCGTACGCGTCGCGGCCCCAGCGCTCGGTCACCTCCTGCTCGTACTGCGTGTGGTCGAAACCGTCGAACATGTCCTTCGCCATGATGTCCTCCTTCTTGTCCGGGTCCTTCTCGAGAGCTGCGACGGTCCGTTCGACCGACGCGATCTGCCGCGCCAGCCGGTCCTGCTCCGCCCGCAACGAGACGAGGTGGGTGCGGAGCGCCTCCGCCTCGCCCTGGCCGGTGTCGAGCACCTCGGCGATGTCGCCGAGGCCGAGGCCGAGGTCGCGCAGCAGCAGGATCCGCTGCAGCCGCACCAGCGCGGTGCGGTCGTAGCGGCGCGGGCCGCTCGCCGTCGTCCGGGCGGCGGGCAGCAGCCCGACGGCGTCGTAGTGGCGCAGCGTCCGGCTCGTGACGCCGGTCAGCCGCGCTATCTCCTGGATGGACCATTGCATGTGCACCACGGTAGAGGTTGACGCCGCGTCAACTTCAAGCCCTATCTCTCGGCGGGCGCGCGGCGCCAGCGGTGACCACCTGTGGATAACTCGCCCCAACAACGGTTGGCGAGGCCATACTGGGTCACATGACATCATCAAGCGATATCATTCCCGATCAACCGCTGGCCGACGATGCGGCGTTGCTCGCCTTCGCGACCTTCCTGCACGACGGCGTCAGACCGCGCTGCCGGACGCTGTGGTTCGTCATGCTGGACGGCGAGCGCCGTCCGCTGCCGGTGATCGTCCCCGTCGACCACGTGCCGGACGAGCCCGACGTGCGCGTGGTGAACGACCTGGGCCGCGCCTGGCGCGAGATCCTGCAGGGCGAGCCCGGCGCGTCGATCCTGCTCATGCTCGAGCGCCCCGGGTCGTCGGTGGCTTCGTTCGAGGACCATGCCTGGCTCGTGGCGCTCCGCGCGGTCGCCGCAGAGCACGACCTCGCGGTCGCCGCGTTCTTCCTCGCGACGGCGGACGGCGTCGCGGCCCTGGCCCCTGACTGACCCCGCCCGACCCCGTCTGATCGGGCGGGCTCCGGTCGGCCCTGGACCGGCCCCGCTGCGGCCTCCGGTTCAGTCCCTGAGCTGCTCCCACTCCTCGTCCGTGAACAGGCGCGACCGGATGAGGAACCGCACGCCCTCGGGCGCCTCGACGCTGAACCCGGCACCGCGGCCGGGGACCACGTCGATCGTGAGGTGGGTGTGCTTCCAGTACTCGAACTGGTTCCGGCTCATCCAGACCGGGACCGTGAACGACGCAGGGTCGGCGTTGGGGGCCGCCGCGACGGCGAGATCGCCGAGGTGCACGTCCGCGTCTCCGGTGATGAAGTCGCCGTCCGGGTAGCACATGGGCGACGAGCCGTCGCAGCAGCCGCCTGACTGGTGGAACATCAGCTCGCCATGCTTGTCCCGCAGCCGCACGAGCAGCGCGGCTGCGTCGTCGGTCACGGCGACCCGTGCGGGCGGTGAGCCGACCGCCTGGGGTGAGCGGACGTCGTCGGACACAAGAACCTCCTCAGTAGAGGCCGTCAGACGTACAGGTCACGCGGGTGACCTGTACGTCTGACAGCTCGGGCCCTAGAAGAAGCCGAGCTTCTGCGGCGCGTAGCTCACCAGCAGGTTCTTCGTCTGCTGGTAGTGGTCGAGCATCATCTTGTGGTTCTCGCGGCCCACGCCCGAGCCCTTGTAGCCGCCGAACGCCGCCGCTGCCGGGTAGGCGTGGTAGCAGTTGGTCCACACGCGGCCCGCCTCGATCGAGCGTCCCGCCCGGTAGGCGTCCGCGCCGGACCGGGTCCACACGCCCGCGCCCAGCCCGTACAGGGTGTCGTTGGCGACCTTGATGGCGTCGTCGAAGTCCGCGAACTCCGTCACCGCCACCACGGGCCCGAAGATCTCCTCCTGGAAGATCCGCATCGAGTTCTTGCCCTCGAAGATCGTGGGCGCCACGTAGTACCCGCCCGCGAGGTCGCCCTCCATCTCGGCCCGGTACCCGCCGGTGAGCACCTTGGCGCCCTCCGCCTTGCCGATGTCGAAGTAGCTGAGGATCTTCTCCAGCTGGTCGTTGCTCGCCTGCGCCCCGATCATCGTGTCGGTGTCCAGCGGGTTGCCCTGCTTGATCGCCTCGGTGCGCACCACGGCGTCGGCCAGGAACGACGAGTAGATGTCCGACTGGATGAGCGCGCGGGACGGGCACGTGCACACCTCGCCCTGGTTGAGGGCGAACATCGCGAAGCCCTCGAGAGCCTTGTCGTAGAACTCGTCCTTCGCCGCCGCGACATCGCTGAAGAAGATGTTCGGCGACTTGCCGCCGAGCTCCAGCGTCACGGGAATGATGTTCTGCGACGCGTACTGCATGATCAGGCGGCCGGTCGTGGTCTCACCCGTGAACGCGATCTTGCGGATCCGGGGCGAGCTCGCGAGCGGCTTGCCCGCCTCCGCGCCGAACCCGTTGACCACGTTCACGACGCCCGGCGGCAGCAGGTCCGCGATGAGCTCCATCAGGTACAGGATCGACGCCGGCGTCTGCTCGGCCGGCTTGAGCACCACGGCATTGCCCGCCGCGAGCGCCGGCGCCAACTTCCACACGGCCATGAGGATCGGGAAGTTCCACGGGATGATCTGCCCGACCACGCCCAGCGGCTCGTGGAAGTGGTAGGCGATGGTGTCGGCGTCGATCTCGCTGATCGACCCCTCCTGCGCCCGGATCGCCCCGGCGAAGTAGCGGAAGTGGTCCACGGCCAGCGGGAGGTCGGCGGCGAGGGTCTCGCGGACGGGCTTGCCGTTCTCCCAGGTCTCGGCGACGGCCAGCTCCTCGAGGTGCTCCTCGATCCGGTCGGCGATCTTGTTCAGGATCGTCGCGCGCTCGGTGACCGACGTGCGTCCCCAGGCCGGCGCGGCGCCGTGCGCGGCGTCGAGGGCCCGGTCGATGTCATCGGCGTCGCCGCGGGCCACCTCGGTGAAGGTACGCCCGTTCACGGGGCTGGGGTTCTCGAAGTACTGCCCGTTCGCGGGGGCCACGTACTCGCCCCCGATCCAGTGGTCGTACCGGGGGCGGAAGTTGGCGATGGCACCCTCGGTACCTGGGGCTGCGTACACGGTCATGGTCTGCCTCCTCGCAGGTTCTCGTGCCCGCCGTCGGCTGCCCGACGGCGGAGCCACACCCGGGTGCAGCGGTGCACCCAGGTGCGGCGAGGGTAGGCAGGCGGGCGTTGCATCCGGGTTGCAACCGGACCGTGACCTCGCGAAAGCAAGCCAGACGGGCGTCGGAACAAATGGACATCAGAGGACAGAACGCCGGACACGATGAGAGGCCTCCCGATGACCCCCGCACCCGATCGGACCCACCGCAAAGCAAGCGCACGACCGCCGGCCGTGCCACTGATGGTGCCGCTGGCGGCGGCGCTGACCGTGGTGCTGGCGCTCGCGGGCTGCACCGCCCAGGGCGAGGTGTCGGAGACCGTCGCCGACTCGCCGGGGCTGCCGGCCCCGGCGCCCGCCCCCGAGGCGCTGAGCGGCACCGAGTCGCTGAGCGGCACGGAGGTCGCGCCGTCGCTCCCGGGCACGGAGCCGACCGGCCCCGCGCCCGACCAGCGAAAGCTGATCGACGAGCAGGAGGAGTACGACGACTCCCCCGAGACGCCGTTCCAGGACGTCGCCACGAGCCCGCTGTCCACGTTCTCGGCCGACGTCGACACGGCGTCGTACTCGAACCTGCGCCGCCAGGTGAACCAGGGCATGGCGCCCGAGGGGGTACGCATCGAGGAGCTGGTCAACTACTTCGACTACGACTACCTGGCGCCCGACGCCGGTGCGGAGCACCCGTTCTCGGTGTCGACCCAGGTCGCGACGGCGCCGTGGAACCCGGAGCACCAGCTCGCGATGGTGGGCGTGCAGGCCACGGAGGCGATACCGACGTCGGAGGGCAACAACATCGTCTTCCTGCTGGACGTGTCCGGGTCGATGGACGAGCCCAACAAGCTGCCACTGCTCGCGGAGTCGTTCGCGCTGCTGGTGGAGCAGCTCGACGAGGACGACCGGGTGTCGATCGTGACGTACGCGGGCGACAACCAGGTGGTCGCGGACTCGGTGCCGGGCTCCGAGCACGGCGTGCTGGTGGACCACCTGCGGTCGCTGCGGGCCGGCGGGTCCACCGGCGGCGCGGCCGGCCTGCGGACGGCGTACGAGCTGGCCGAGAAGAACTTTGTCGAGGGCGGCAACAACCGGGTGATCCTGGCGACCGACGGCGACTTCAATGTGGGCCCGTCCACGCCCGAGGACCTCACCGAGATGATCGAGACCGAGCGCGAGTCCGGGGTCTATGTGTCAGTGCTGGGCTTCGGCATGTACAACCTGAAGGACAACACGATGGAGGCGATCGCCGACCACGGGAACGGCAACTACGCCTACATCGACACCCTGGCCGAGGCGCGCAAGGTCCTGGTGGACGAGTTCGGCTCGACCATGTTCGTGGTGGCCAAGGACCTCAAGCTGCAGGTCGAGCTGAACCCGGCCACCGTAGGCTCCTACCGGCTGATCGGGTACGACAACCGGCGTCTGGAGGACGAGGACTTCGACGACGACGCCAAGGACGCGGGTGACGTCGGGGCGGGGCACTCCGTGACCGCGTTCTACGAGCTGGTCCCCGCCGGCACCGACGGCGACGACGGCCCGGGTGACGGCGGCGACCTGAAGTACTCCGACCGGGAGGTCGGCACGAGCGACGACTTCATGACCGTGCACGTGCGGTACAAGGAGCCGGGCGGCAACGAGACCACTACCGGCACCGCCGCCAGCACCGAGGTCGAGTTCCCCATCGGCGCAGACGCGTTCACGTCGACGCCGACCGCGGACTTCGCCTTTGCCTCGGCAGTGGCCGAGCTCGGGCTCATCGCCACGGACTCCGAGTACAAGGCCGAGGCGAGCCTCGACGCGGTCCGGGAGCGGGCCTCGAGCGCCCTGGGCGAGGACCCGTACGGGCTGCGGGCGGAGTTCGTCGACCTGGTGGACGCTTTCCGCGAGGTGGCGTGATCTCGACGTCGCTCAGTCTTCTCCCACGCCGTGTGATTTCGACGCGGCACATCGAAAGACATACAGAATGGACGGGAGGTTGTTTCCCGGCTATGGCCTGTCGCGGAATTTTCGTCCGACCGTGATCGCTGCAGAATCACGGACTTCTCCGGACCATGTCCGCTTCGAGAATGTCTTTGGTTACCGATCTGGGCGCATTCTGGTACCCGAGACCATTCTCGAGGCGGACCGATTGGCCGGGAGCCGGGTGGCGCGAATCCGTCAGGATCCGTCGTGCGACGTGAGCGTGGTCCGGTTGCCGACTGGATCCCGGGAGTCCAGGACGCGCTGCGCGCCCTGCGACTGCTGGACCATGTCGACGGCGACACGGAGGTCCTCCGTGGCCCAGTCGAGCGAGCTCTCCATGTGGGTGGCCTGGGCGAGCAGGGTACGGGCCTGCGTCACGGAGGTCGGCGGGGCATCGGTCACACGCTGGGCCACGGCCTGGCGGGCTTCGGCGAGCGCCTGGGCGAGGACGTCGCGGGTGGCCGGGTCTGCGACCTGGCCGTCCGAGTGCTCGTAGACCCGCTCTGCCGTGTCCATGACTGCGGCGAGGTCGTGGGAGCGGGCCGAGGTGCTGGTGACCTGGCTGTCGATCTGGGCGGTGAGGGTCAGGAGGTGGCCGGTTTCGTCGGCGCGGGCGGAGACGGCCCAGAGCGTGATCGCGACGGCGATACCGGTGACGATCGCGGCGCCGAAGGTCCAGCGCCGGCGGCCGCGGGCGCCGGCCAGCTCCAGGGGCGGAGGTTCGGGTGAGTCGAGCGCGGGCAGTGCAGGGAGCTGGGCCGGCGCGAGCGCGGGCAGCTGGAGAGCCGGACTGTCGCCCGGCTCTTCGTCCGTTCCTGACATGGCGGGTTCCGGCCTAACTAAAGCGACGGTGTTCAACTCTTCCCCCAAAGAGAGTTCCCATGAAAACAAACTGTCGGACTCGAGGCCCGCTCAACAACCGGTGCGAATGACGCTAGGACTACTTTCTCCGTCCCGCGCGGCGAGACCGTAATGCATCTGTGATCTGTGGAAAACCTCCCTGAGACGGTGGATAACTTGGGGATTACGGTGGACAACCTGTTGATAGCCATGGTCCGGCGCTTACACTGGCGTAGTTCGACAACGGCGTCGGGACAAGGTGAGGGGCAGCATGACGCAGGGGCCACACCGGGACGCGCAATGGGTTCGCGCGGCATATGAGAGCTTCGTCGGTTCCGCTGGCTCGCAGGAGCCCGACGGGATCGACCCCGTCGTCGCAGCCTCGTGGCGGCGGAGCCTGCGCAACGGTGTGGACCCCGACCGGCCCAGCGCGGTCGCCGTCGCGGCGTCGGCCGATCTTGACGACTACCGCCGCACCCATCCCCTGGCGGTCACGATGCCCCTCGTGCGCGACCTGGTGGGCGGCGCGACGGGCGACGGCCTGGTGGTCGCGGTGTCCGACGACGTCGGCCGCCTCCTCTGGGTCGAAGGCCGCGGAGCGGTGCGCTCCACCGTGGAAGGCGTCGGGTTCGTCGAGGGCGCGGTGTGGCGCGAGGAGTCCGTCGGCACCAACGCGCCCGGCACTGCCCTGGCCACGCGCCGTCCGGTCCAGGTGCTCGGCGCGGAGCACTTCGCACGTCCGGTCCAGCGGCTGAGCTGCACCGCGGCCCCGGTACACGACCCGGCGGGCGGGATCATCGGCGTCCTCGACCTCACCGGCGGGAGCGCCGCCGGGTCCCACGTCGCCCGCGCGCTGGTCCGGGCCACGGTCGCGATGGTCGAGCGCGAGCTCGCTGCCCGAGCCGCAGCACACGCGCAGGGGCCTGACGGCGGCCGCGCGTCCTGGGCGGGCGACCTCGCCTCCGATCTGGACCCGGACGGCGACCTGGACATCGGGACGGGTATCGGCGGGGCTGGTGGCGCGGCCGAACGCGCCCCCGACCTACGGCTGCTCGGCGCACCCGCGCTGCGCGGCCGCCGCCTCTCCCTGCGGCACGCCGAGATCCTGCTCCTGCTCGCAGAACACCCCCGCGGCCTCACCGCGGACGAGCTCGCCGTGCTGCTGCACCCCGGCGACCTGTCGCTGGTGGCCGTGCGCGCCGAGATCTCGCGCCTCCGCAGGGTCGCGGACGGCGTCCTGAACGGCCCGCTGCTCGCCGGCTCCCGCCCCTACCGGCTCGCGCGGGCGCTGCGGTCCGACGTCGACACGGTGCGGTCCCGGCTACGGCGCGGCAACGTGCGCGGCGCGCTCTCGGCGTACCCGGAGGCGCTGCTGCGCCGGTCGGTCGCACCGGGCGTGGAGCGGCTGCGCGAGGAACTCGAGGCCGAGGTCCGCGAGGCGGTGCACGTCTGCGCCGACGCGGCCGCCGTCGAGCAGTGGACCGCCCGCGACGAAGGCGCGGACGACCATGCGGCCTGGACGCGCCTGGCCCGTCTGGCGAAACCCGGCGGGCCGCAGGCTGCGCGGGCGTGGGCACACCTCGGGGTGCTGGAGCGGCGGCTGTCCTGACCATCGCGTGTGCGTCTGGGCAGGTATGAGTTATGCACATGGACTTGCCCGGGTCGGGATCTTTTCGGCGCGGCCCTGTGTTCCTATGCTCGACAGTGCACGTGCTCATCGAGGAGGAACCATGCCCGCGCCCATCGACCCGTCGGACAAGATCGCGCAGTACGCCCACCCCGAACGCCTCGTGAGCACCACCTGGCTGGCCGAGCACCTGAAGGATCCGGGGATCGTCGTGGTCGAGTCCGACGAGGACGTCCTGCTCTACGAGACCGGGCACATCCCGGGCGCCGTGAAGGTCGACTGGCACACCGAGCTGCAGCACCCCGAGATGCGCGACTACCTGGACGACGCCGCGTTCGCCGCCCTCATGGGCAGCAAGGGCATCACCCGCGACACCACGATCGTGCTGTACGGCGACAAGAACAACTGGTGGGCCGCGTACACGGCGTGGGTCTTCACGCTGTTCGGCCACTCGGACGTGCGCCTGCTCGACGGCGGCCGCGGGCTCTGGAGCGCCGAGGGCCGCGAGCTCACCACCGACGTCCCGGCGCCCGCGCCGGTCGAGTACCCGACGGTCGAGCGCGACGACACCACGATCCGCGCCTTCCGCGAGGACGTCCTGGCGCACCTGGGCAACGGCCCGCTCGTCGACATCCGCTCCCCGCAGGAGTACACGGGCGAGCGCATCGCCATCCCGGACTACCCGGAGGAGGGCGTGCTGCGCGGCGGCCACATCCCGACGGCGCGCAACGTCCCGTGGGCGACTGCGGTCGCCGAGGACGGCACCTACAAGACGCGCGCGGAGCTCGAGGCGATCTACACGTCCGGCCTGGGCCTGAGCACCGACGACGCCGTGATCACCTACTGCCGCATCGGCGAGCGCTCCAGCCACACCTGGTTCGCCCTCACCTACCTGCTGGGTTACACGAACGTGCGCAACTACGACGGCTCGTGGACCGAGTGGGGCAACGCGGTGCGGGTCCCGGTCGCGACCGGCAGCGAGCCGGGCGCCGTCTGACCCCGCCCACAACAAGGTAGCGATGCGGTCAGGCGCGTCCGAAGGCCTTGCGGAGCTCGGCCTTCGCACGCTCCAGGACCTGTCTCTGGTCCGGGTCGAGGTCCTTGCCCGCGCGGTTGACGTAGAAGGTGAGCATCGACATCGCCGAGCGGTACGGGGAGCTCTTGCGCCGGTCGCTCGCCTCGGCGGACCGTTTGAGGGACCTTGCGATCCGCGCGGGGTCGTCCCACGTGAAGACGCCCTCGTCCAGGTCCAGGGCGTCGCTGCCCTCGGTGACGTCCTGGGACCAGCGGTCGCGGCCGTCGTCGGACCGCTTGTCATCGGCCATAAACCAACCGTACGACGCCGCCCGCAGGCTCGCCCGAGCCCTTCCGGCGGTGGGAGGATGAACAGATGAGCACCAACGACGTCGACCTGCCCGAGGCTCTCGCCGAGCTCCGGGACGCCTTCCTGGAGACGCCCGAGCGCGACCGGCTCCAGCTCCTGCTGGAGGTGTCGCGCGAGCTGCCGCCGCTGCCCGACAGGTACGCGGACGCGCCGGAGCGACTGGAGCGGGTCCAGGAGTGCCAGTCCCCCGTCTACGCCTTCGCCGAGGTGGACGACGCCGGAGTGGTCGCCTTCCACGCGACCGCACCGGAGGAGGCGCCCACCACCCGCGGCTTCGCATCGATCCTGGCGCAGGGCCTGACCGGGCTGACCGCCCAGCAGGTGCTGGACGTGCCGGAGGACTTCCCGCTGCAGTTCGGCCTGACGAAGCTGGTCAGCCCGCTGCGGCTCAACGGCATGGCGGGCATGCTCACACGCGCCAAGCGCCAGGTCCGGGAGCAGCTCGCGGCGGCCCAGGTCTGAGCCGCGCGGTCGCGGAAAGTCCGCCTCCACCAAGCGGTTAGGCCTGAAAGCCTCGCGAGTTCCAGGCCCAACTGCTTGGTGGAGGCGGACTTTCTGGGGTCAGTCCTCGCCGCCGCCGAAGCGGGCGCGGTAGCCCTCCAGGTCCTCGTCGGTGATCTTGGCGAACAGCACCGGCGGCACGGTGAAGCGCGGCCCGGCGGGAACCGTGTCGAGCGACGTCGCCGCCTCCGGAGAGACCCAGGTCGCGGCGCCGCCGTCGAGCGTGAACACGCTGCGGAGCGTCGCGGCCGTCTCCGGGATGAACGGCTCCGAGACCACCGCATACAGGTGGATCAGGTTCATCGCGGTGCGCAGCGAGACCGCCGCGGCGTCGGGATCAACCTTGACCTGCTTCCACGGCTCCTTCTCGACCAGGTACGCGTTGCCGGCCGACCACAGGGCGCGCAGGGCGTTCGTGGCCTTGCGGTACTGGAGGGCCTCCATGTGCTCCTCGAGCTCCGCGAGCAGCCGGGCCACCTCCGCGCCAAGCCTCTCCTCGGCAGCGCCGGGCTCGCCGCCCGCCGGGACGGTGTCGCCGAACCGCTTGGCGGAGAACGTCAGGACCCGATTGACGAAGTTGCCGAGTGTGTCCGCCAGGTCCTTGTTCACCGTCCCGGCGAAGTGCTCCCAGGTGAACGACGAATCGTCTGACTCCGGCGCGTTCGCGACCAGGAAGTAGCGCCAGTAGTCGGCCGGCAGGATCTCCAGCGCGGCGTCGGTGAAGACGCCCCGCTTCTGCGACGTCGAGAACTTGCCGCCGTAGTAGGTGAGCCAGCTGAAGCCCTTGACGTAGTCGACCATGGTCCACGGCTCGCGCACGCCGAGCTGGGTGGCAGGGAACATCACCGTGTGGAACGGGACGTTGTCCTTGGCCATGAACTGCGTGTAGCGGACGTCGTCGGCCTCGTACCACCAGGA
This sequence comes from uncultured Actinomycetota bacterium, assembly GCA_963850545.1. GTDB lineage: Bacteria > Actinomycetota > Actinomycetes > Actinomycetales > Cellulomonadaceae > Promicromonospora. The sequence continues at coordinate 2,854,483 of CAWKLP010000001.1, forward strand.
CTTCCAGTCCCGGGACTCGCCGGGCGCCCCGGAGCCACCGGCGTCGGCCCATTCCTGGGTGGCGCCGATGTACTCGATCGGGGCGTCGAACCAGACGTAGAAGACCTTGCCGTCGGCCGCGAGCTCCGGCCACGTGTCGGCCGGGACCGGCACGCCCCACTCCAGGTCGCGCGTGATCGCGCGGTCCTGCAGCCCCTCGGTGAGCCACTTGCGGGCGATCGACGTCGACAGCAGCGGCCAGTCCTTGCCGTTCTCGTCGATCCACGCCTCGACCTCGCCCTGCAGCTTCGACTGGAGCAGGAACAGGTGCTTCGTCTCGCGCACTTCGAGATCGGTCGAGCCGCTGATCGCCGAGCGGGGGTCGATCAGGTCCGTAGGGTCCAGGACGCGGGTGCAGTTCTCGCACTGGTCGCCGCGCGCCCGGTCGTACCCGCAGTGGGGGCACGTGCCCTCGACGTAGCGGTCTGGCAGGAACCTGCCGTCGTCGGGCGAGTACACCTGCCGGATCGCGCGCTCCTCGATGAAGCCGTTCTCGTGCAGGCGGCGCGCGAAGTGCTGCGTCGTCTCGGCGTTCTGCGCCGACGAGCTGCGCCCGAAGTAGTCGAACGAGAGCCCGAAGCCGTCGTAGATCTTCTTCTGCGTCTCGTGCGCCTGCGCGCAGAACTCCGCGACGGGCAGGCCCGCCTCGGCCGCCGCGAGCTCGGCCGGCGTGCCATGCTCGTCCGTGGCGCAGATGTACAGCACGTCGTGGCCGCGCTGGCGCAGGTACCGCGCGTAGACGTCAGCCGGGAGCATCGACCCGACCATGTTCCCCAGGTGCTTGATGCCGTTGATGTACGGAAGCGCACTGGTGACAAGGTGGCGAGCCATCGCTTGATGCTCCAATTTCTGTGAGTTGATCGTGGGTCCGACGGCGTCGCGGGGCGAGCCGTCGCCCAAGCCTAGTTACTCCGGGTTGTTGATGCGGTCGCGGCTGATGCGGTCGCGGCTGATGCGGTCGCGCAGCCACGGGATGCACGCCTCGGCCTGGATCCGCTGGAACGAGCGCAGGTGCGGGATCCCGGGCGGCGGGTCGAGCAGCGAGCCGCGCGCGAAGTAGGCCGTCAGCACCGCCACCCACACGGTGACCGCCTCGGGGTCGACGCCGGCCGGGAGCGGCGTCCGGTCCAGGACCTCCTGCGGAGTGGGACCGCCGGTGGCATGCACGGCCGGGAGCATGCCGGTCTGGTCCACGAACTGCGCGCCGCGCAGGGCGTGCGGCCAGTCCACTGCCACCGCTTCCTCGGCCCCGTCGGGACGCCGGACGATGAGCGCGTTGTCGGCGCGCAGGTCGGCGTGCACCAGGTGCGGTCCGGCGAACGCCTCGGCCTGCCGGTCGGGCGAGGCGATCTCGGCGATGCGGTCGAGGTTCGCCGCGAGCCACGCGTCGTAGGTCGCCAGGCCGGCGGGCCGTTCGTCGGCCAGCAGGGCGGCCTCCGGCCAGACGTTGTCGCTGAAGGCGGGGAACGCGCCGTCGGCCGGGACCTCGTGCTGCGCGATGCGGCGGGCCAGGTACTGCAGGCGGTCGAGATCTTCCAGGTCCCACGGTTCGGTCCGGGGCGCCCGCCCATGAACGACGTCGGACGCGATGACCACCCACGCGCGGTCCGCCACCTCGACGTCGGGCAGCTCCAGGTTCCATCGGAAGGCGGGCGCGGGGACGCCATCGGGCAGCGCACGGCGCGCACCGCCTCGCGGCGATGCAGACGGGCCGCGACCTCGTACTCGGTCGAGGCGACCTTCACGAACACACTGCCCGACGGCGACTCGAGCGTGAGCGCCCAGCCTGGCGAGTAACCGATGTCGTGCGACGTCCACGCCGTGAGCGGGCCGCCGAGCTTGGCCGCGACGGCGTCGCGTACGTGCGCGGGAAGGTCTGGCCAGGTGGGTCGGACGCGGGTCATGCGGCGATCATGCCAACCGGCGGTCGGACCTGGCGAGGCGATATCACATCCGCGGGGACGCTGTGCGGACCGATGGCGCATCGCGTTCGTGCGATGATTCGAACACATGGCGGAAGGTCCAGTCGTGATCACGGCACCTTCCATCCTGTTCAGGAGAACGTCATGTCTGCGGTCCGCTGGGCAGAGAACGGGACATCCGGCTCTGCACGCTGGCATTCCGAGAACAGCACTCCCGCACCGGTCGGCGTTGTCGTCGTCGACGACCGGACCACCGCCAAGGCCGCCCGTCGTCTGGCGACAGACGGTACGGGCCTCCTGTGGCGCGGCGACTATCACAACGCCAACTGCTGCGCGCCGTGGATCGGCTGCACCAGCGCTCCCACCCCATCCCGACGGCAGACGACGCGGCGGCGCTCTTCCACCGTCATCGTGCGGCGCGCTCCGAGCGATCCCAGCTGCTCGGGACGCTGCTGGTCGTGCTGGAGCCGGACCACTCCCTGGAGCTACGCCGGGCGCCCGACGTCCGGGCGGCCTGCGACCACGCCTACGGCGCGGCCGACGGCGGTTCGGACGGCGACGGTGGCAGGGCTGACGACGGGACCAGCGGGACGTGCGTCTCGCTCACCGAGCTCGGCGGCGTGCTCAGCGCCTACCAATGGCACCAGCGCGGCGTCGAGATCGACGCGCTCGACGCGCTCGACGCGCGCATCCATCCTACGTACGGCGTTCTCACCGGTGCGCGGCGAGTACATCGACCTGGTTGACCAGGCGCCGTTCCGCGACGAGGCCGCGCCACCCGTCGTCTTCGACCTCGGCACCGGGACCGGGGTGCTTGCCGCCGTCCTCGCCCACCGCGGGGCCGGCCAGGTGATCGCCACCGATATCAACCCCCGAGCGGTGGCCTGCGCCCGCGAGAACATCCACCGGCTCGGACTCGCCGACCGGGTACAGGTCCGCGAGGCCGACCTGTGGCCGAGCGGGCGTGCCGACTTGATCGTCTGCAACCCGCCCTGGCTGCCCGCGCAGCCGACGTCGGCCCTGGAGCTCGGGATCTACGACCCTGGTTCCGACGTGCTCCACCGGTTCCTCGACGGACTCGTCGACCACCTCAATCCGGCAGGCGAGGGCTGGCTCATCCTCTCGGACCTTGCCGAACATCTCGGGCTCCGCACCCGCATCACCGCCGCCGACCTGCTCCACGAGGCGCTGCGGCGGGAGGTCACGTCGCTGTGGCGGCTGGTGCGGGACGAGCCGCCTCAGCTTCCTGAACCGGTCAGGTGATCGAGGTCGAGGCGCTCGCTCTCCTGGTACTGGACGTACCGGTACTCGTCCGCTGCCACGACCTCGACCTCGTAGTCGACCGGCTCGCTCTGCCAGGACTCGACGCAGAGCGCCAACCACGCCTCGGCCAGTTCGTGCCACAACAAGCCACGAACCGGCAGACTCTCCTCGTCCACCAGTCGTTGCGCAATCTGGGAGGCACGCAGGCCAGAACACTGTCGACGTACGGCGAGCGCCAGTTCTTCCGAAACCGCCGACTCAGTAGTTGGAAGTGACCCCGGACTGACGATGAAGCTGAACCGGAGACTGTACGGGGGCTTCTCCCAGCCGTTCACTGACTCGACCCGTATCTCGTCGACATCGGCGAACATGACGCCCTCGGAAGAGCTCCTCTTGCCAGCCTTCTTATTCGCGACGTCCCGTAGCGGCTTGCACCAGTCGCTGACCTCGTCCGGAAAGGGGAACCGACCGAATCTACGGCTTACGGCCTTGGCGAAGAACCGTGTGGTGGGTTCCTCCTCGACGCCTCGCACACGCCGCGACGCCGCGACCACGGCCCGGTCCACAGCCCCAACCACCCCGAGGTCAGCGAACTTGTCCTCCCCGCGCGCTGCGAGGGGTACGAATTGCGGCCGCTGCCCTTTCCGCGCCAGCGCCGCCTGTCCTCCCTGAAGCGTCACTACCGGCGCAACCTGGAGCACGTCACCGTGCAACGCATCGCACGTCTGCGACACGACTACGACTCCTTCCGGTGCCGGAATCTCGCATGATCCGCCTGTTCCCACCTTGAACAGCGTCGTCACGTCGAGCGCGACATCCCCCTGGCTGACCTCATCTCCCTGATCAGTCACCGCGCCCGCCCGCCAACTCGTCGTCAGCCAGCAGCTCGGCCGCCCTCCATTGTGGGGCATTGATCGCCTTGCGGCCCGATGAACGCTCTTCACGAAGTCGGTCGTAGAGGCTCATCCCGTCAGTGCCGATTCTCAGCAGTCGCGTCCGCATTTCGTCCGGACTCTCGCCACCGAGAGACTCCACACGAGCCAAGACATGATGCAGCGTCTCGCTGTTCACGGCATTCATCCGAGCGCCCGCCGCCCACATGTGCAAGGTCCTCCGAGACACGCCGAACACCCTCGCGAGTTGCTCCCAAGTGAGGCCGGAGATCTGGTGCAGGCGGCTCACCGTCTCACCGTCCGTCGCCGCGTCGTCCCGGTCGTCCTCGGTCGAGGGCTTGACATCTCCCGGTTGCCCCACGAACGGAGTCGAAGTCTGGCCGCCGATGTGAACGACGTGCGGCGTGGGCGCAAGACTGCCTAGGCTCCCCGTGCCAGTCACCGCACTCACGACGAGCACAGTTCCTGCGAAGAAGCCAAGCGGCCACCCACCCGACGACGTCGTCTGGGTCTCTGCCGCACCAGCGCTGACTCCGAGCACGCTCATTGTTCCGCTCCGAATCGCTTGTCGAACTCGGGCGTCACCGCCCACCGGAAGAACCGCAGCGCACGATGCGCCAAAGCATTCAACGCTGTCTCGACCATGTCACCGGTGAGCTCGACCTGCTTGACCTGGAACGCGTCGAGGTCCAGGACCCAGGACTTCTCATCCGACGCCTCGATGGACGGATCAAGCGTCGTTCCGCGGGGAAGCCGCCCCCATCTCACCTGCAACCCATCGGTCATACCGAGACTTTGGTTGGGCCCTCCGAAGGAGTACGTCACCTCGGACAATCCACTCTCCAAGCGAGCCTCGCCCTCGTCCACCGCCAAGACGCCGAGTAGTTCTCGCTGGACGAGATCACGTACAGCCGCAACGTCCTCGCCTACGAGCCGGTTGATGTACCGGTAGCCAATCCGGCTAACCACGACACCAGTCCCAAGTGCTTCGGCCACGCACTCGACGACCGCTCGCGCACGGGCGACGAAGTCTGAACGACCCGCATACGCCGAAGTGTGCAAAGAGACGAACTGCGGAGACAACGTTACGTGCCAGGCCCGGTCACCACTGTGGAACTGCCAGACCTTCGTACCCTGGCTCTGGGTCACGCCGGAAGCAGTCAGCTCGATTTGCAGTTCGTGGTTCTCTTGGACGAACGGATACCCGGCCCGCCCAAGCCCCACGGTCACCTTGTCCACCTCGTCCGACGCACCCGCGCTGAGCAGCGCGAGCGGTGCAGGGAACTGGATCTGCATCAGCACACGAATGAGCGGGGCATCAACAAGGTGCACTTCGTCGACGTCTGTGTCAGAGAAGGGGCCATGCGTAAGGTCAGCCACCTTCACACTGTACTTCACACGCTCGGTCGCAGCGGTCAGCATGACTCAGAGCGTTATTCACGGGCGCGGGACGGCCCACGAGTGTTCCGGTGCCTGACCTGCGTCGTTGCTGGTCAGAGTCAAGATCGGGCAGGTAGCGCAACGGCCCCTGTGTCCGGTTTGATCGTGGTTGTCGAGACCTGATCGAACCGAGAACGAGGGGCCGTTGCGCTACCACTCTACTGTCGGGCTGACGCCTGCCCAGACCTCCGAGCTGATCGCCCGCGCCTGGCAGGTGCACGACGGTCGGCCACGCGCCGAACGAGCGAACTTCACGATGCCGTTCGGACGGGCGGTCGTGATGGTGCTGATCATGGCGCGGCACAACCTGCGCCAGCAGATGACCGCCGACCTGTACGAGACCTCCCAGCCCACGGTCTCGCGGATCTGGCGGTACCTGATCGCTCTACTGGGACAGGTCACCGCGCTGGACCGCAAGCACCTCGCTGAGGCACTGCAGGTCGGGGTCGTGCTGATCGACGGCACACCGATCCCGACCGGAAACCGTGCCGGCACGGGCACGACAAACTTCAACGGCAAGCACCGCAAGCAGGCCCTGAACATCCAGGTCGCCGCCCGACTGGGCGGCGACCTGGTCGCAGTCTCCGTGCCGGTGCGCGGCTCACGGCACGACTCACGGGCTCTGGAGGAAGTCGGCTGGGCCGACCAGATCACCGCCGCCCGGGCCGGCAACGAGCTGCTGGCCGTGTTCGCCGACTCCGCCTACGTCAAGCACACCAAGCTCACACCGCGACCGAAGAAGAAGGACGTGCCGCGCACCGAGGCCGACAGGGAATGGAACCGCAAGATCGCCCGCATGCGCGCCCCGGTCGAACGAACGATCGCGCACCTCAAGCAGTGGAAGATCCTGTCCACCGGCTACCGCGGCCGGCTGAGCGAATTACCAAGCGTGATCCACGCGATCACCAACCTCGAGTTCTACCGCCAGAGCCCGTGAATAACGCTCTCAAGCGTTTCACGACGCATGCCTCGTCATCGGAACTTATCCACAGCCCCGGCCCGGCGGTTGCTCCCACTGACCTCCGCGATCCGCCGCACCGCCTCGTGGAGGCGGTCCGGGGTGTTCGCGGCGTAGCCGATCACCAGCCCGGGCGGCCCGTCGCCCACTCGGTGCGCCGACAGGGGGTGCACCCGGACCCCGGCCTCGGCGGCCCGACGAGCCACGGCGTCGTCGTCGATGCCGGGCAGCGTCACCAGCAGGTGCAGGCCGGCGGCCACGCCGTGGGCGGTGCCTTCGGGCAGGTGGGCCGCGAGCGCCGTCCGCAGGGCGTCGCGGCGGGCGCGGTGTCGGCGTCGGACCTGGCGCAGGTGCCGCTCGAACCCGCCCGAGGTGATGAAGTGCGCCAGCGCGAGCTGGGGCAGCGCAGGGCTGGCGAGGTCGGTCCAGTACCGCGCCTCGACAAGCTCGGACTGGAGCGCGGCGGGCGCGAGCAGCCAGCCGATCCGGATGGCCGGGGCCAGCGTCTTGGACACGCTGCCCAGGTGGACCACGTGGTCGGGTGCGAGAGCGCGCAGCGCCGGTACCGGCGGGCGGTCGTAGCGGTGCTCGGCGTCGTAGTCGTCCTCGATGACCAGGCGGCCGGGCAGCCCGTCCGGGCCTGACGCCGGTCGGGACTGCGCCCAGGCGATCAGCGCCCTACGTCGTTCGGGGGCGAGCACGACCCCCGTGGGGAACTGGTGCGCGGGCGTGACCAGGACGGCGTCGAGCCCCGTGCCGTCGAGCGCCTCCACGTCGAGCCCGTCCTGGTCCACCCGGACGGGAACGGGTTCCAGGTCCCATCGCCGGAGGTGCTCGCGCGCCCCGAACGAGCCCGGGTCCTCGAACCCGATCCGGCTCACCCCGCGGAGGCTGAGCGCCCTGGCGAGGAGCATCAGGCCCTGCGACACCCCGGTGACCACGAGGATGTCGTCCGGGTGCGCGCGCAGCCCCCGCGTGCGGGCGAGCCAGCCCGCGAGCGCCTCGCGGAGCGCGGGCAGGCCGCGCGGGTCGCCGTAGCCGAGCTCGCTCGACGCCAGGCCGTTCAGCGCCGCCCGCTCCGCGCGGGCCCAGGCGGCGCGCGGGAAGGCGGACAGGTCGGGCAGGCCGGGTGAGAGGTCGATCAGACCGGTTCTCGAGGTGTCCGGGCCGGTCAGGTCCGGCAGCATCGCGCTCGCCATGCCCGACGGCGCAGCGTGCCCGCTGACGCCGGCGGGACGTGCACCCGCGCCGGCTGGCCGCACTCCGACGTCGGCGAGCTGCGCTCCGGGGCCGGGCGACGGTGCCCACGCCGAGCGGACCGTCGTGCCACCACCGTGCCGACCGGACAGCAGGCCCTCGTCCGTGAGCCGCCGATAGGCGTCGACCACCACCCCTCGTGAGCAGCCGAGCTGGTCGGCGAGGACGCGGGTGGCGGGCAGCCGGTCGCCCGGGGCGAGACGGCCGTCGGACATCGCGCCCCGCACGGCCTCGGCGAGCCACGCGGCCAGGCTCCCGGGGCGGGCCTGGGCGGGGTCGAGCTGAAGGAAGTCGGCACCCACCATCTTGGTCCCCTTGATAGACACGATCTTGGCTCTGTCAGGTATACCAAAGCGCGGGCAGGCTCGCGGGCATGACAACTAGGACGCGACCGGCGGCGCGGTCCACCGGACCCGCCGGACCCGTCGGCACGGAACACAGCAATGCGGACGGCACCCACAACAGCACCGATGCCACCCGACCCGACCCGCACGCGCGGTCCTGGTCGGGCCCGCTGTTCGCGGGGCTCGGCATGGCGCTGGTGGGCAGCCAGGTCGCGGTGTCGGGCGTGCTCGCCGACGCGCCGCTCTTCGCCGTGCAGGCCATCCGGTACACGCTGGCGGCCCTGGCGCTGCTGCTGGTCCTGCGGGCGACCGGCCGGGCGGTTCCCGTGCCGCGCGGCCGGGAGTGGGCGTGGCTCGCAGGCGTGGCGCTGAGCGGGTTGGTGCTGTTCAACGTGGGCGTGGTGCGCGGCGTCGCGCACGCCGAGCCCGCGGTGATCGGCGTGGCGGTCGCCGCCGTGCCCGTACTGCTGGCGCTGGTGGGGCCACTGCTCGGGCGGACCCGGCCCACGCCGTCGGTGGTGGTCGCCGCGCTGGTGGTGACCCTGGGGGCCGTCCTGGTGACGGGCGGCGGGCGCACGGACGCCGCGGGCCTGGGCTACGCGGTGCTGACGCTGGTCTGCGAGGCTGGGTTCACGCTGCTGGCGATGCCCGTGCTGCGCCGGCTCGGGCCGCACGGCGTTTCCCTCCATGCCGTGTGGATCGCGGCGGTGGCCCTGTGGACGCTGAGCCTGACGACGGAGGGCCCGGCCGCCGTCCTGACCCTGCGGGCCGAGCACGTGCCCGCCATGCTCCACCTCGCCCTGGGCGTCACCGTCGTGGCGTTCCTGCTCTGGTACACGGCGGTCGGCCGGATCGGCCCGGGACGCGCCGGGCTGTTCACCGGGGTGGTGCCCGTGGCGTCGGCGGTTGGCGGGGTGCTGCTCGGGGGCCCGGTGCCCGGCCCGGTCGTGTGGCTCGGCGTCGCGGTCGTGGTCGCCGGCGTCGCGCTCGGGATGCGTACGCGTGCTACATCTTGACGTGTTGTAGAGATATACGTGACCCTCTTAGAGGGCATCACGCGAGCCCGGTACCAGTCCGTTCCATTCGTTCCATGCAGAGGAGACAACGATGAGCGACAACCCTCAGCTTGTTCATGTGGCCACGTTCTGCGGCAAGTGCGACTGCGGCTGCCCGGAGCTGTACGTCGACCCCACCGCCGAGCCCCTGAAGCGGATCGTGATCACCGACGACTTCGGGCAGCGGATCCAGATGAGCCAGGACCAGCTCGAAGACCTGGTGGAGCAGGCCCGCAGCGGCGCGCTGGACACGCCGGCGCTCCTCCCCGCCTGACGGCGGGGCAGGGCGATCCGTCCGGCTTGCTGGACGGCGGCGCAGGTGGCCGCCCACTACCGAGTGGGCGGCCACCCGTGGAGTAGGGTCCTGCCAGGAGGGCAACATGTCTGGCAGGACTCGCGAGCGCGGTCAGCTCGAGGCGGAGGTCATGCGCATCCTGTGGGACCACGACGGCGCGATCGGAGCGCGAGTGATCCAGGAGGCGTTCGGGGACGGTCACGTCCCGGCGTACACCACGCTCTTGACGGTGCTTGACCGCCTCCAGAAGAAGGGCGAGGTGGTCCGGATCGCTTCCTCCCCCCGGAAGGTCCGCTTCCGGCCAACCCGTTCGGACGGCGAGCGCGCGAGCGCGGTGATGTTGTCCGCTCTCGACGGCACCGGCAACCGCGAGGAAGCACTCGCCCGGTTCGCGGACCACCTGACCGCGCGAGACGTCGAGCTGCTGGAACGTGCGCTGCGGCCGAGGCACGCCCTGCGCAGGCGTCAGGCAGGGTGAGCCGACGTCGGCCGATCAGCCGACAGGCCGGTCAGCCGACAAGCATCAGCCAGCACATCAGGGCCATCCCGAAACTCGTCAGAACACTCGCGAGCAGGTCGATGCCGGTGCGGCCCCAGGCCGAGCCACGCTCGCGCAGATGCCGGGCGAGGTAGACGAGGAACAGGACGCCGCCGACCACGAGCGCCGCGGCGAGCCCCGCACCCCCGACCGCCGTCCAGGCGCCCGGCTGAGCGTGGCCCGACCCGTGGCCGACGTGCTGTGTCTGGCTCATGACCGCCACCGCCCACACCATCGCAAGCATCATGACGGCGTGCGCCGCCTGGGCCCGGGCGTCCCGATGATGGATCACCCGCGATTGGCCCGTGACCGGGCCGCGGGACAGCGCGTCAGCTGCGTACCACCCCGCGGCAGCCGCGAAGAACACCGCCGCGACGGCGAAGAATCCGAGCTGCGGAAGCGCCGGTAGCCGGACCCACCACGGCCACACCATTGCCACCATGGCGAGGTTCATGCCCAGGTGGAACAGGTAGCCCAGCCCGGCGAACAGCCGCCGGGCAGTGACAAGGCGCCACAGCGTGTGGGCGCTCAGGGCGGCGAAGACGCCCGCCATCGCCCACTGCACGACCGGGTCCGACGTCACTGGCGCCCCCCGCGTTCTCCACGATGCACGACAACGGATGCACGACAGATGCCTGGCAACAGATGCGTAGCAACAACAGCGACCGAACCGCCCGCGACAGTACCACATCATGTAGAGATGTCGTAGAGCTCACATGTCGAGTGCGGCCCGGAGCGTCACCCCGAGACGGACCGGCCCACGGACCGGCCGCGTCGCGCCTGGTAGACGCCGATGACCGTGTCCAGGACGAGGAACCCGGCGAGTGTGTACCCGACCAGCGGGAGGAACCACCCGACGACAACGGCGACCGCGGCGACGGCGACCAGGCCCCACCAGGGTGCGCCGCGTAGTGCACCGCGGCGCGGCGGCGGACCGACGAGCCCGCGCGGTTCGCGCGTGGGCCGGCGCTTCCACCACATGACGTAGGCGAGCACGACCATGGAGCCGATACCCAGCGCAAGGACGAACAGCACCAGCTGGTTGGCGAGCCCGAACAAGAGACCCATGTGGAGGTCGATGCCCCACGTGGTGAGCTTGGCGGGCAGCGGGAAGTCGGCGAAGTCGGTGCGGTCGACGACCTGCATGGTGGTCCCGTCGACGGCGACGGAGTCGCCCTCGGTCGGGAAGCCGCTCTTGTTCTCCTGCACGACCCAGGCGGTGCCTGGCTCGGCCGGCGGCTTGATCTCGACCTCGCCCGTGTTGACGTTGGTGCGCTGGGCGATGGCGAGGACGGCGTCGAAGGTCTCAGGGTTCGCCGCACCGGTGGGGCCCTGCGTCGCATCCCCGTGCTGAGTGTGCTCGTCGTCTCCGGCAGCCGCGTCGTCGGCCAGGCTCGTCTCCAGGGATGGGGTGAGCCAACCGAGCGTGCTGCGCAGTTCGCCGACGTTGGCGCCTGCGTGCTGGGACCAGGTGATCCCGGTGACGGACAGGAACAGCGCGGCCAGCACCACCGTGGCGCCGATGGCGGTGTGCCAGGACAGCACGCGCCGGTAGCCGGTCTGCCGAGCCTTCGGGCGGACGACGCCGGCCTTGCGCCGGGATGCGCGCAGCCGGTTGATCCACAGCACGAGACCCGCCGTCACGACGATGCCGAGCCAGGAGGCCGCGAGCTCGCTGTACAGCCGCCCGGGATCGCCGAGATGCAGGCTGCGGTGCAGGTTGGAGATCCAGCTGCGCAGCGGTAGCGAGCCGCTGGAGCCGTAGGCCGTGAGGTCGCCGCGGATCTCGCCGGTCCCGGGGTCGACGAACACGGCGCGGGACTCGCTGGTCCCCAGACCGTCCTGGCTGAACATGACCCGGGTGGTGTCGCCCGGCTCGGGCGCTGGGCGTACCTCGGCCAGGACGGCGCCCTCCTCGACGTGCCCCTGCGCGATCTCCACCTGCTCGGCGAGGCTCAGCGGTGTGGTGGTGACCGGGGCGTGCAGCTCATGGTCGTAGACCACCTGCTCCAGCGCGGGAGCGAGCGCGTAGAGGGCGCCGCTGGTCGCGGCGACCAGGATGAACGGGCCGACCAGGAGGCCGGCGTAGAAGTGCAGCCGCCGCAGCAACGGGCCGAACCATGGCCGGCGGCCCGGTCGGGGCGGCGGGGGGTCGCCGTCGGCGGGCGCGTTGGCGGTGACCAGGGAACGGGAACGAGACATCACAGACCTCTCCTCCGACGTCACGCAACGACGTCAGCACGCACAGGGGACACATCGGTCCCACCCGTCACTCAGGACGGGCAGAAGCAGCGCACGAGCGCATATGGCGCGCTCGTGACGCAGAACTCAGACCGCGTGCGGTGCGGGAGGACCTCTGCGGCGCAGAGGGGAGAGCTGCGGCCCCGGGTGGAGGCGGCGGAAGGTCGCGGCGACCACGCCCGGGAGCGCCGGAAGAACAAAGGAGCCGACGTCGTCGACGACGCTCCGGCCGCGCAGCAGCCAGGTAGCCATCCGGTCCGCCAGCGCACGCAGGCGGAGCAGCATCAGCTCGCCGCGGTACAGGACGACGACGGTGACGACCGCCGCGACGGCGTGCCAGACCCACATCGTGGCGTCGGCGTGCACCATCTCGGTCATCTGCCCCGCCTGGCCCGGGAGATGCGCCGACCCTGCCGCTGGCGCCGTCGGCATGGCCATCCCGACGTGCCCGGCGTGCGGGCCCGACGGCGCCTGCGCGGCGCCCACTGGTGTGCCCAGCACGAACAGCACGTGGAAGAAGAGCTGGCTCGTCACGACCGAGGCCGACAGCCTGGGCAGCGACAGGTGCCGCGCGGACCACGCGATGCAGACCGGCAGCGACAGGGCCAGCGGGACGACGATCCCCAGCACACCCGGCATCTCGCCGCCGCCGGCGAGGTGGGACATCAGCGCGACCAGCGTCGCCGACGACGCCGCGAGGACACCACGCAACGCACGCGCACGCGTGCGGCCCGGGTGGTCCTCGGCTCGATGCATCCTGTCGCCCTCGTGTCGCGGTCGGCTCGCGCGCGTCCTGTCGAGACACGCCATTGGTCAGGGTCGACGCGAAGCCTAGCGGCCCCCGACACTCCGGGACCAGCATGTGTCTGGGTTGACCGGGCGCTGGTGGTGGGCTGGTCCTACGGGGCATTCGTCGCCGCGCACTGGGCCAGCCGCAACCCGGACCGCACCGCGGGCGCGGTTCTGGTCGACGGCGCCGCTGAAACCGGCCGGGATCGACACCAGAGCCCCTCCGTCTCATTGGGAGACGGAGGGGCTTGTCCGGTGCGCCTCAGCTGATCTTGCGGCGGTAGGCGGCCATGGCGAAGCCGTAGGCGATCACGAGGATGCCGACGCACCAGCCCAGGGCGATCCAGATGTCGGTGCCGACGGGCTGGCCTGCCAGCAGGTCACGGATGGTGTTGACGATGGAGGTGACGGGCTGGTTCTCGGCGAACCAGCGCACCGGGCCGGGCATGGTCTCGGTGGGTACGAAGGCGGAGCTGATGAACGGCAGGAAGATGAGCGGGTAGGAGAACGCGCTGGCGCCGTCGACGGTTTTGGCGGACAGGCCGGCGATGACGGCGAGCCAGGTCAGGGCCAGGGTGAACAGGACCAGGATGCCGGCCACGGCGAGCCAGTCCAGGATGCCGGCCCCGGAGCGGAAGCCCATGAGCAGCGCGACCAGGACGACGATCACGACGGAGACCATGTTGGCGACCAGCGAGGTCAGGACGTGTCCCCACAGCACGGCCGAGCGGGCGATGGGCATGGACTGGAAGCGTTCGAAGATGCCGCCCTGCATGTCCAGGAACAGCCGGTAGGCGGTGTAGGCGATGCCGGAGGCGATGGTGATGAGCAGGATCCCGGGCAGCAGGTAGTTGACGTAGTTGTCGGTACCGGTCTGGATCGCTCCGCCGAACACGAAGACGAACAGCAGCATCATCGCGATCGGGGTGACCGCTGTGGTGATGATCGTGTCAGGACTGCGCAGGATGTGGCTCAGCGACCGCCCGGTCAGGACCGCGGTGTCACCGAAGAAGTGTTTGGTCATGACTGCTCCTTGCTCGACTCGAGGCTCGACTGGTCCTTACCGTCCTTGCCGTTGGTGCCCACGAGGGTGAGGAAGATGTCCTCGAGCGTGGGCTGCTTCTCGACGTACTCGACCTTCGCCGGCGGCAAGAGCGCCTTCAGCTCGGTCAGGGTGCCGTTGGCGATGATCCGGCCCTGGTGCAGGATCGCGATCCGGTCCGCCAGTTCCTCGGCCTCGTCCAGGTACTGGGTGGTGAGGAGCACGGTCGTCCCCTGCTCGGCGAGCTCCTTGACGATCTGCCACACCTCGATGCGCGCCTCGGGGTCCAGGCCCGTGGTCGGCTCGTCCAGGAAGATCACCTTCGGCTGCCCGATCAGGCTCATGGAGATGTCCAGGCGGCGGCGCATGCCGCCGGAGTAGGTGCCCGCCTTGCGCGATCCCGCTTCGACCAGGTCGAACCGGGCCAGGAGATCGTCCGCGATCTGGCCGGGGTCCTTCAGGTGCCGCAGCTTGGCCACCAGCACCAGGTTCTCCCGACCGGAGAGGACCTCGTCGACGGCGGCGAACTGCCCGGTCAGGCTGATCGACTCCCGAACACGCAGCGCGTCCGTGGTGACGTCGAACCCGTTGACGGTCGCCGTGCCGGCGTCCGGCTTCAGCAGCGTCGACAGGATCCGCACCATCGTCGTCTTGCCCGCTCCGTTGGAACCCAGCAGCGCGAAGATGCTGCCCGTCGCCACCTCGAAGTCGACGCCCCGCAGGACGTGCAGCTCCTTGTAGGACTTCTCCATGCCCTGCACGCGGATCGCGGGCGCGCTGTCCGCTCTGGTACTTGACTCGATGCTCATCTGGCTTCCTCTCTCGTCACGCTCTCGAAGACGCGGATCGACCGTTCGGGGTCGATCCACGGAATCTGTGGGTGGGTCGAACGACTTGCCCAGCCCGGCCGCCGTGGCGGCCGGGCTGGTCACAACGGGTTCTTGCTCAGAGGCTGCGTGCGGTGATGTCGCCCTTGGTGACGGTGGCGTGGATCTCCAGGTCGGCGGCGCCGGTGTTCTTGAGCGCGTTCTGGATCCGGCCCATGGTGGTGCCGGCGTCCAGGGAGGCGGAGACCCCGGCGGCGGCACCGACCGTGATGTTGCCGGCCTGGGTGCTCAGCACGACCTTTCCGCGGACGGCCTCGGCGATGTCGACGTCGCCCTGCATCGTGCTGATCTCGGCGGGGCCGTTGAGGCGGCCGACCGAGACATCACCGGCCTGGGTGGTGAGGCGGGCACTCGCCACCTCGTCGACCTTGATCGCGCCGTAGGCCTCGTGCGTAACATCGCCGAACCGGCCGACGCCGCGGAGCTCGGCGACGGCCGTCTTCCCCTCGATGCCGGAACCGGCGGGGAGCTGGACCGTCACCTCGATGGTCCCGGAGGCGCCGAGGATCTCGTGCTTCACCGGGGTAACGATCCGCAGGACGCCGTCGGCGTACTCGACCGTGGTCTGCTCCGCGGCCTTCACGTCGCGGCCCTTGGAGGCATCCGCGGGCAGGACCTCGACCATTGTGTCGGCCCGGTCGGCGGCGATGAGCTGGACGCGCGCAGCGGGGACGTCGAGGACGGTGGTGATCGGGGTGGGGGTGTTGAAGGTCTGCATTGTGCTCAGCTCCTGCGCTCGGTGGTGCTCGTGGTTTCTGATGTCGGAAACGCTACGTTGCGTTCGCTCATCTGGCAACACTCTTGTTGCGTTGAGACGACGTTTATGCAGGTCAGGACGGACAAATCGTTGCACCCGGTGCAGAATTAACGCAACATGGTCCCCCTATCCCCGTTGCACTGATCAGGAGTGAACGCTATTCTGAAAGCCCTACATGCAGGACCGAGGAGAGATCGCGATGCCGGGAGGCAGACTTACCCAGCAGGAACGCCAGCAGATCGCACTGGGCCTGGCCGACGACCTTGCCTACGCGGAGATCGCCAGACGCCTGGACCGGCCCACGTCGACGATCACGCGCGAGGTGCTGCGCAACGGCGGCCCCGCGGGCTACCGCGCAGACCTGGCCCACCGCGCCACGGAGCGCCGCGCCCACCGGCGCAGGCAGGCGACGCCCCGCGGGCAGCAGGCGTCCCCACAGGCCCACGGACGCGACGCCGAGGCCGTGCGCGAGTTCGAGGAGACCTTCACCACCCTCTTCATCCAGACAGGTGTGCCCCGCATCGGGGCCGGAGTGCTGACCTGCCTCCTCACCGCCGACGCGGGCAGCGTCACCGCGGCCGAGCTCGCCCAGCGCCTCGAGGTCAGCCCGGCGTCCGTCTCCAAGTCGATCTCGTTCCTCGAGGGCCAGGGCCTCGTCCGCCGCGAGCCTGGCGAGGGCCGCCGCGAGCGCTACTTCGCCGATAACGACGTCTGGTTCCAGTCGATAATCGCCACTGCGCAGTCCAACGCCCAGCTCGCCGAGACCGCACGACAGGGCGTCAGCGTCCTCGGCCGCGGCACCCCGGCCGGCGTCCGGCTCGAGAACATCGCCCGCTTCATGGACTTCATCAGCGAGAGCCTCACCCGCGCCGCGGCGCAGGCCCGCGAGATCCTCCACACGAAGCCCGAGACGACCTCGGACGACCCGTCGTAGCCTTTGCCACCGCCGTCGTCTGCAGCCGCGGCGACGCGTGAATCACGCGGGATCAGCCGACCAACGCGGCAAGCGCCTCAGCCCACGTGCACGTGCGGGCGCAACGCTCGGTCGGGCTGGGCCCGGCGCAGGACCTCGCGCGTGACGGGCGCAACCTCGCCCACGCCGAACAGCAGGAACCGCAGCAGGTTCGACACCGGGTTGCCCTCTGTCCACTCGAAGTAGATGTGCGGCTTGACGCCCGTGTGCGCCTGGACGTGCAGGAGCAGCGCGGCCAGGCCGTTGGGGACGCTCGGCGCCTCCATGGTGATCACCCGGAACCGGCCGTCGCGGACCTCTCCGTGGGCTTCGACCACGGACTCGAAGTCCGAGGGGTCGGTGACGGTGACCTCGACGAAGATGATGTCGTTCTCATCGGGCAGGTCGTTGTCGTCGACGATCTGCTCCACCTTGGCGAGGTACTCGGCGGTGTCACGCTCCTCGGGCTCGTTGGCGATCAGGCGGATGCTGCGCCGGGCGCAGTCCCGCAGGAACGCCTCGGCACGATGGTCGAGGACGACGTGCGTGGTACGCAGCTCGAACGCGCGGGTGAGGCGGGAGGCAAGCGAGACACCGACGATGGCGAGCACGAAGCAGGCGCCGATCTTGACGCCGTCGGGCCGCTCTACGACGTTGACGGCGGTGGTGTAGAGGAAGATGACCGTGATGACCGCGAACGCCCACGTGAGCCGGCGCTGGCCGGCGCGGTGCGCCGCCAGTGTCACGGCCACGCATGCGGACGAGAACAGCACCAGGACGCCGGTGGCGTAGGCACCGCCCTGCGCGTTGACGTCGGCGTCGAAGATCCAGGTGATCAGGAAGGCGATGGCGGTGATGACCACGACGAGCGGCCGCACGGCCGCCGTCCACTCGGGGGCCATGCCGTAGCGCGGCAGGTACCGCGGGATGAGGTTGAGCAGGCCGGCCATGGCCGATGCCCCGGCGAACCACAGGATCGCGATGGTCGACACGTCGTAGGCGGTGCCGAACCAGTCGCCCAGGTACTGGTGCGCCAGGAACGCGAGCGCCCGGCCCGACGCCTCCCCGCCGTCCTGGAACTCCTCGGCCGGGATGAGCCACGTGGTCACCACGCTGCTCGCCAGGAGGAAGCAGCTCATGGTGATCGCCGCCGCGGTGAGGAGCTTCTTCGTGTTCCGGATGCGGCCGGCGGGCCGGGCGTCGGTGTCGTCCGGGTCGCCCTTGACGTGCGTCATGACCGCGACGCCCGTCTCGAAGCCCGACATGCCCAGGGCCAGCTTGGGGAAGACGAGCAGGGCGAGCGCGACGATCATGACCGGGTTGCCGTGCTGCGCGGTGAGCGCCGTGGACCAGTCGGTGATGACGAGCGGCTCGGCGACGACGTGCACCAGCGAGACGGCGATCACGACGACGTTCAGCGCGAGATAGACCGCGACGATCGCGACGGCCACACCGATCGCCTCGGTGAAGCCGCGCAGGAAGACCGCGCCGAGCAGGGCGATCAGGCCCAGCGTGATCCACATCTCGCCGCCGTGGAACAGCTCCGCCACGTGCGGGTTCTCGACGACGTGCGCGGCGCCGTCGGCGGCGGACAGGGTGATCGTGATGACGAAGTCCGTAGCGGCGAAGCCCAGCAGGACCAGCACGAACAGCTTGCCGTTCCAGAAGGTGAGGAGCCGCTCGAGCATGGCTATCGAGCCCTGGCCGTGCGGGCTCTCGGCCGCCACCCGGCGGTAGACGGGCAGTGCGCCGAGCAGCGTGAGCGCCACGAGCACAAGTGTCGCGACCGGGGAGAGCAGTCCGGCGGCCACCGCCGCGATCCCGGGCTGGTAGCCCAGCGTGGAGAAGTAGTCCACGCCGGTCAGGCACATGACCTTCCACCACGAGTGGGTCTTCTCGGGCTCACGCTGGTCGGCGTGGGGGCCCATGTGCTCGGACCGCTGAGGGCTGCCGGCGAGGAACCAGGTCTGGAGCCGACCCCTGAGCGGAGCCGCAGTGCGCGCATTCACCGGCCGAGTGAAACAGAGTTGCAAGCACCGCAGAGCGACTTTGACGGAACCTTAACGCCCTGGAAGCGAAGCAGGTGCTCACGGCGCTCCCGCCGGTCCGGACACCGGCGGTACGCGTCGTCAGGCTACGGTGACCGTCGAGCGTCATGACCGCGCTCGCGAGACAGCTAGGTACCGGACGAGCGAAGGACGACGGTAGCCAGATGCGGTTCAGCAGCCCTGTGGGCCGCCAGCATGGACGAGGGGCAGTGCTCCGGCGGCGGCCGGGCCAGCTGGTGATCGCCGGCTTCCTCGGCGCGATAGCGGTCGGCACACTGCTCCTGGTGCTCCCGATCTCGGCGGCAGGGGAGTCGGCCTCGTTCATGGAGGCCTTGTTCACCGCGACGTCCGCGGTGTGCGTGACCGGGCTGATCGTCACCGACACGCCAGTGTTCTGGTCCGGGTTCGGCGAGGCCGTGATCCTGGTGCTCATCCAGATCGGTGGCCTCGGCGTCATGACCGTGGCGTCGCTGCTGGGCGTTCTGGTCACCCGGCGCCTGGACCTCAGCTCCCGGCTGGTCGCCGCGGCGTCGACCCGGACCGTGAGCCTCGGCGACGTGCGCCGGATGCTGGTCCGCGTGGTTATCCTGGCGCTGGTCGTCGAGGCGGCCGTGGCTCTGGTGCTGGCCGTTCACTTTGCCGTCACGTACGACGAGCCGGTCGGTCGCGCGCTGTGGTACGGCGCGTTCCATGCCGTGTCCGCGTACAACAACGCGGGCTTCGCCCTCTTCTCGATGTCGCTGATCGACTTCGTGGCCGACCCGTGGGTCTGCGTGCCGATCTGCATCGCCACGATCATCGGCGGGCTGGGCCTGCCCGTGGTCCTGGAGGTGCTGCGCGAGCGCCGTCGACCGCGCCGCTGGAGCGTGCACACCAAGATCACGCTGCTCATGACCGCCCTGCTCCTGGTGGGCGGTACCGGCTTCTTCCTCCTGGCGGAGTGGGACAACCCGGCGACCATCGGCACGCTGGACACCGGTGGCCGCATCCTGGCGTCGTTCACGCAATCGGCCCAGGCGCGGACCGCAGGGTTCAACTCCGTGAACACCGGTGAGCTGCACACGGAGACCTGGCTGGGCACCGTCATCCTGATGTTCATCGGCGGCGGGTCCGGCGGTGCCGCGGGCGGTATCAAGGTGACGACGTTCGCCGTGCTCGCCGTGGTGATCTGGTCCGAGCTGCGGGGTGACCCGGACGCCGTCGTCTTCGACAGGCGGATCTCACCGGACACTCAGCGGCAGGCACTCACCCTCGCGCTGTTGTCGGTGGCGATCGTGGTGGTTCCCACCCTGTGGATGACGGCGCTCTCGCCGTTCACGGTGGACCAGATCCTGTTCGAGGTGACTTCCGCGTTCAGCACGACGGGCCTGTCCACGGGGATCACGGCGCAGCTTGCCTGGCACCACCAGGCGGTGCTCGTGGCGCTGATGTTCATCGGACGGCTGGGGCCGATCACGCTCGGCACCGCGCTGGCGCTGCGCGCCCGCAACCGTCTGTACCGGCGCCCGGAGAGCGCGCCGATCATCGGCTGAACCCATCCTCTGGTGAGAAGGCTGGCCCAGCCGGTGTCGGTGGTTGACGCCTTCGCCCTATACGGTTGCGGCGTGATGCAGCACTTGCGCGTGGTCAGCCCGTCCGCGACCACGGCCGACGTCGTGGACCTCTTGAAGTCCAGTCCCGCCGCGATCAACGTGGTGGTGCTCCCCGGCAGCGCGGTCGACCCGCCCGGCGACGTCGTCATGGCCGACATCGCGCGCGAGGCGCTCACTCCCATCCTGGACCGGCTGCACGACCTCGGCCTGCATCGCGAGGGCTCCCTCGCGGTGGAGGCGGTGGACACGTCTCTGTCGCGCCACGCCAGGCGTGCCGAGGACGCCGCCCCCGGTCTCTCGGAGGACGCGCTCGTCTGGCACGAGGTCGTGGACCGCACCGAGTCGGAATCGCGCACCTCGCTGGGCTATCTCGCGCTCATGGCCCTGGCCACGACCATCGGCATGATCGGCGTCCTGTTCGACCAGCCGATCCTCGTGGTCGGTGCCATGGTGGTCGGCCCCGACTTCGGCCCGCTCGCCGCGATCTCGGTAGCACTGGTCGGACGGCGCTGGCGCATTGCCGGGCGAGCCGTGGCCACGCTGGCCGCCGGTTTCGGGGCCGGCTTCGCGGCGTCAGTCGTCATGGCCCTGCTGCTGCAGGCGTGGGGGCTGGCCGACCAGGCGACGCTGCTGGCCGACCGGCCGCTGACGTCGTTCATCTGGGCACCCGACGCCCTGAGCTGGGTGGTCGGCGTCCTCGCCGGGGCGGCCGGCATGATCTCGCTGACCACGGGCCGGTCCGGCGTCCTCGTAGGCGTGCTCATCTCCGTGACCACCGTCCCGGCCGTGGGTAACGCCGCGGTGGCGTTCGCCTACGGCGTCGGCGAGGAGACCGTCGGCTCGCTGGCCCAGTTCGGTATCAACGTCGCCATGATCGTGGCCGGTGCGGTGCTGTGCCTCGTGATCCAGCGGACCTGGTGGCGCTTTCAGGGCAGGTCCGCCGTCCGCCCGGCCAAGGAGACGAGCGACCGGTAGCCGTACCCGGCACCGCCGTCGCCCCGGTCGGACTGGTCGTAGTAGTTGCCGTTGGTCACGACGGTCGCCGGGTCGCCGGGTCTCGGCCCAGAAGGCGCAGGGCGTCGAACCATGGGTCGGTAGCGGTGTCGGCCAGTGGTTCGGCGAAGACGCCCGGTGACCCACCAGGCCTGCCCGCGATCTTGCGCGCGTAGTCGAGGACGAAGTCCGCGCTGGTCTCGTCGGGCCGGTAGGCATCGCCGAGCGCTGCGGCGACGTCCCAGGCGTGGACGACGGTATCGAGGAGCTGCATCCCGAGCGCCTGCGCCGCCGGCACCCGGATGTCGAACTCGACGAGGTGGACAGTGGCGTCCGCATCGGCCCGTCCGAACGCGGCTCGCAGGGCCGCGGCGGACGCGTCCCACTCGCCGACGGCGTTCGCCGGGGTGACCTCCGGCCCGCCGTAGGCCGCCGCCCCGGCGTCGCCGGTGGCGACAGCGGTCGCGAAGCCGAGGTTCTGGCCGATCATGTGCGACAGAAGGCCGGCGAGGTCCCAGCCGTAGCACGGCGTGCTGAGGTCGAGCTCGCCACGGGCCGCCCGCTCGACGAGCAGGCCGGTGTCGGTGAGTGCGCCGTCGTACAGGCCTAGCATCTCCGAATAAGTAAGCATACGTAGACGATACACCCAGGTAGATCATATGGCCCTGGTTAGGATCTCCAGGTGGAACGACCCGAGCTCGGCTACCTGCTGAACCGGCTGCTACGGGTGGTGATCGCTCGTGAGGAGCCGATCCTTACGCGCGCCGGTCTGCGGATGTGGGACTACGCGGTCCTCAGTGCCCTCGCGGAGAGCGACGCACCGACCCAGGCTCAGCTGGCGGCCGAGGCCGGGCGCGACAAGACGCGGTTGATCGGCAACCTCGACCGTCTCGAGGAGCTCGGGCTGGTGCGCCGCGCGCCAGATCCCGCGGACCGCCGCAACCGGGTCGTCTCGCTCACCCCCGAAGGGCGGCATGTGCTCGAGCGCTGCCGGGCCGAAATCCGCGAGATGGAGGAAGACCTCCTGCGCGACGTTCCGGCCGACGAGCGCGCGGCCGTCGAGCGGGCTCTCACCGCACTGGTCGAGTCGCTGGACCGATAACCGCCCGGCAGGTTGTCAGGACCCGGCAGCGCCCCGGCTCATTCCTCGAACCGGTACCCCGCCCCCGGGTGGGTGAGGATGTGGCGCGGGTGCGACGGATCCTTCTCCAGCTTGCGCCGGAGCTGCGCCGTGTAGACGCGCAGGTAGTTGGTCTCCGTCGAGTAGGCCGGGCCCCAGACCTCGTGCAGCAGCAGCTTGCGGTCCACGAGCCGGCCGCGGTTGCGCACCAGCACCTCCAGCAGCGCCCACTCGGTCGGGCTCAGCCGCACCTCGGTCCCGGCGCGGGACACCTGCCGCCGCGCCAGGTCGATCCGCAGCTCGCCGGCCGCGATCACCGGCTCCTCCGCCTGCGTCGGCTCCGCCCGGCGCACCGCGGCGCGCAGCCGCGCGAGCAGCTCGTTCATCGCGAACGGCTTGGTCACGTAGTCGTCGGCCCCGGCGTCGAGGGCGTCGACCTTGTCGTCGCCGAGCTGCCGGGCCGACAGCACCACTATCGGCACGCGGGTCCAGCCCCGGATCCCCTGGATGACGTCGAGCCCGGCCATGTCGGGCAGGCCCAGGTCGAGCAGCACCACGTCCGGCCGGGCCGATGACACGGCGTCCAGGGCGGCCGCGCCCGTCGGAGCGGCCGTCACGTCCCAGCCGTGCGCCCGCAGGTTGATGGTCAGGGCGCGGGCCAGCGCGGTGTCGTCGTCCACCACGAGCACACGGTTGCCGGACACCGATCGCTCACCCCCGCTGCCCGCCTCACCGGTCACGGAACCATCCCATCACGCGCCGCACCTTCATGCGCCGCACCTTCATGCGGCATCTCTTCTTCGCGTGCCACCTCTTCACGCGGCACCGTGAGCACCATCGTCAGGCCGCCTCCGGGCGTGTCCTCGGCAGCGATCCGGGCGCCGACGGCGTCCGCAAGCCCCGACGCGACCGCCAGCCCGAGGCCCAGGCCGTTGGCACTGTTGTCGTCGAGCCGCTGGAACGGCTCGAACATCGTGGCCTTGCGGTCGTCCGGCACGCCGGGGCCGGTATCGGCGACGCGCAGCTCCACCGCGTCGCGCGCCGCGGACGCCGTGAACAGCACCTTCGCGCCGGGCGGGGAGTGCCGCACCGCGTTCGAGACGACGTTCGCCACCACCCGCTCGAACAGGCCGGGGTCGGTGTGCACGAGCGGGAGGTCCTCCGGCACGTCCAGCGCGAGGTCGGACAGCCACGGCTCGACAGCGATCGGCACCACCTCCTCCAGGGACGCGGCACGCAGGACGGGCCGGACGGCGCCGGTCTGCAGGCGGGACAGGTCCAGGAGGTTGCCGATGAGCCGCTCCAGGCGGTAGGTCGAGTCGGCGATGGTGGCCGTGAGGACGTCGCGGTCCTCCCGGTCGAGCTCGACGTCGGGCGAGGCGAGGCCGTCCACGGCCGTGCGGATCACCGCGAGCGGGGTCCGCAGGTCGTGCGAGACGGCGGCGAGCAGCGCGGTGCGCGTGCTCTCGGTCCGCTCCAGCACCTCGGCCTGCGCGGCCTGCTCGCGCAGCCGCCGGTGCTCCAGCACGATCCCGGCCTGCGCGCCGAACGCCTCGACCACCTGCCGGTCGCTCGCCGGGAGCACCCGGCCCGCGAGGACCAGCCGGTGCCGGTCGTCGATCGCGACCTCGGTGACGGCCTCGTCGTCGCCGGCGTGGGCCGGCCCGTCCCCCGTTCGGGCGCGCGATCCCGTGCCCGATCCGGCCCCAGGCCCAGCTCCGGTATCGGTCACCCACGACTCGTGCGCCACCACGGTCCACGGCGCGCGGTCGTCGGCGCGCTCCTCGAGGCGCACCTCGGCCATCGCGAAGGTCTGCGCCAGGCGCTGCACTATCGCCTGCGCCGTGTCCTCCCCAGACAGCACCGAACGCGACAGCGCGGCGAGCGTGGACGCCTCCGCGCGTGCCCGGTAGGCCTGCGTGGAGCGCCGCGCCGCGAGGTCGACAACGGACGCGACAGCTACCGCGACCACCAGAAACACGGCCAGGGCGAACACGTTCTCCGCCTCGGCGATGGTGAAGCGGCCCACCGGCGGCGTGAAGAACCAGTTGAGGCACAGGTTGGACACGATCGCGGCCACGACGGCCGGCCACAGCCCGCCGATCAGCGCGACCCCGACCACGCCCGCCAGGAGCAGCATGGCGTCCGTCGCGAGGGCCACGTCGTCCCTGCCGATCAGCCGGAGACCAGCCGTCAGGGCCGCGGGCACCACCAGGGACGACGCCCAGCCCGCCACCCGGCGCTTCGGGGACAGCGACGAGTACCGCGACGCGCCGACGCCGACGCGCGCCTGCTCGTGCGTCACCAGGTGCACGTCGATCGCGCCGGACAGCCGCGCGATCTCCGCGCTCGACGAGCCGAGCAGCGCCTGCCGCCACACAGGGTGCCGGGACACACCCACCACCATCATTGTCGCGTTGACCCCGCGCGCGAAGTCCACGACGGCGGTCGGCACGTCCTCCCCCACCACCGTGTGGAACGACCCGCCGAGCGACTCGGCGAGCGCCCGGTGCGCGGCGATGGTGGCCGACGGCGTCGACGGCAGCCCGTCCGTCGGCAGCACGTGCACGGCCAGCAGCTCCGTGCCCGCGGCCCGCTGCGCGATGCGCGCGGCCCGGCGCAGCAGCGTCTCCGTCTCCGGACCACCGGTGACGGCAACGACTATGCGCTCGCGGGCGGGCCACGTGCCGCCGATCGCGTGGTCGGCGCGGTACCTGGTCAGGGCGTCGTCGACGCGGTCGGCGAGCCACAGCAGGGCGAGCTCGCGCAGCGCGGTCAGGTTGCCGACCCTGAAGTACGACGACAGGGAGGCGTCGATCTGCTCGGCCCGGTACACGTTGCCGTGCGCGAGCCGGCGCCGCAGCTGCTCCGGCGAGAGATCCACGAGCTGGATCTGGTCGGCTTCGCGCACCACCTGGTCGGGCACCGTCTCGCGCTGCCGGACGCCGGTGATGGCCTCGACGTCGTCGGTCAGCGACGCGAGGTGCTGCACGTTGACCGTGGTGACCACGTCGATGCCGGCGTCGAGCAGGTCGTGCACGTCCTGCCAGCGCTTGGGGTGCTCCGACCCGGGGGCGTTGGTGTGCGCGAGCTCGTCCACGAGCGCGACGTCGGGCGCGCGCTCCAGCACGGCCTGGACGTCGAGCTCCGTGAGCGTGGACCCCCGGTGCTCGACGAGCCGCCGCGGGATCATCTCCAGGTCCCCGATCTTGGCGACCGTCGCCGACCGCCCGTGCGTCTCCACGAGGCCGATCACGACGTCGGTGCCCCGGGCACGACGGCGGTGCGCCTCGTCGAGCATGGCGTAGGTCTTGCCCACGCCCGGGGCCGCCCCGAAGTAGACGGTGAGGCGGCCCCGGCGTCCGGTGGTCATGTCCTCAGTTTGCGGCATGCCCGCCGAACCGGCAGCCGCGTCAGCCGCGGCGTCGAGGGCCAGGTTGAGCTCCAGCACGTTCACCCGCGGCTCGCCCAGCACGCCCAGGTCACGTCCGGCGGTGTGCTCCGCGACCGCGGCCTCGACGTCGGCCACGGACAGGCCACGCGCCTCCGCGACCCGCGCCACCTGGATCGCGGCGTACTCGGGGCTGATCTGCGGGTCCAGGCCGGAGCCGGACGCCGTGACGGCGTCGGCCGGGACGTCGGCCGGGTCCACGCCCTCCTCCTCGGCGACCGCGGCCTTGCGCTCCTCGATCGTCGCGACCAGGTCGGGGTTGAGCGGGCCCAGGTTGGACCCGGCGGAGGCCAGCGTGTCGTACCCGTCGCCCGCGGCCGACGGCCGCGGGTGGAAGTACTCCGCGCCCGTGAAGCCCTGGGCGATGAGCGCGGAGCCCACCGCATCGGAGCGCGAGGTGGTGCGGGCGCCGTCGGACTGGACGAGGGAGCCGTTGGCCTGCCAGGGGAAGGCCACCTGCCCGACGGCGGTCATCGCGAGCGGGTAGGCCAGCCCCGTCACGAGGGTGAAGACGAGGAGCATGCGCAGCCCCGCCAGCGAGTGCCGGGTCAGCGTCGCGAGGTCGCTCGCCACTGTGGTCGATGCCATGTGAATTCCTTTCCGCGTCCGGGCTACAGGCCCGGGAGCAGCGAGACGACGAGGTCGATGAGCTTGATGCCGATGAACGGCGCCACCAGCCCGCCGAGGCCGTAGATCAGCAGGTTGCGCGTCAGCAGCGACGATGCCGACGCCGGCTTGTACCGCACGCCGCGCAGCGACAGCGGGATGAGGGCCAGGATGATCAGCGCGTTGAAGATGACGGCGGACAGGATCGCTGAGCCGGGGCTCTCCAGCCGCATGATGTTCAGCACGTCGAGCTGCGGGAACACCGTCACGAACATGGCGGGCAGGATCGCGAAGTACTTCGCGACGTCGTTCGCCACGGAGAACGTGGTCAGCGCACCGCGCGTGATGAGCAGCTGCTTGCCGATCTCCACGATCTCGATGAGCTTGGTGGGATCGGAGTCGAGGTCCACCATGTTGCCCGCCTCCTTGGCGGCGGACGTCCCGGTGTTCATCGCCACGCCGACGTCGGACTGGGCCAGCGCCGGTGCGTCGTTGGTGCCGTCCCCGGCCATGGCGACCAGCTTGCCGCCCTCCTGCTCCCGCCTGATGAGCGCGAGCTTGTCCTCGGGCGTGGCCTCCGCCAGGACGTCGTCCACCCCCGCCTCCGCGGCGATGGCCCGCGCGGTCACCTGGTTGTCACCCGTGACCATCACCGACCGGATGCCCATGGCGCGCAGCTCGTCGAACCGCTCGCGCATGCCCTCCTTGACCACGTCCTTCAGCCGGACGACGCCGAGCACCCGCGCCGGCGCCTCGCCCACCTGCTCCGCGACGACGAGCGGCGTGCCGCCCAGCCGGGAGACGGCGTCGACGTGCGACTCCAGCTCCTTCGCCTCCTTGTCGGAGACCTGCGCCCCGGTGCTGTGCACCCAGCGCTGCACGGCGCTGGCGGCGCCCTTGCGGATGCGGTGCAGCTCGGTGTGGCCCGCGCCGCCCGCCTCGGTGGAGCCGGTCACCAGCAGGTCGACGCCCGACATGCGGGTCTGGGCCGTGAACGGCACCAGCTCGGCGTCCAGCGGCAGCTCGTCAACAAAGCCGGCTCCGTTTTCTGAAAGGCTCATGCCCTCCACGAGCTCGACGATGCTGCGCCCCTCGGGGGTCTCGTCGGCGAGCGACGCGAGGCGCGCCGAGGCGGCGAGCTCGCGCGGCGCCACCCGGCTCACCGGCAGCACCTCCGTGGCGCGCCGGTTGCCGTAGGTGATGGTGCCCGTCTTGTCGAGCAGCAGCACGTCGACGTCGCCCGCCGCCTCGACCGCACGGCCCGACATCGCGAGCACGTTGCGCTGCACCAGCCGGTCCATGCCCGCGATGCCGATGGCGCTGAGCAGCGCGCCGATCGTGGTCGGGATCAGGCAGACCAGCAGCGCCACCAGGACCAGCAGCGACTGCCGCGAGCCCGAGTAGACGGCGAACGGCTGCAGCGTGGCGACCGCCAGGAGGAAGACGATGGTCAGCGACGTGAGCAGGATGTTCAGCGCTATCTCGTTCGGCGTCTTCTGCCGCTCGCTGCCCTCCACGAGGGCGATCATCCGGTCCACGAACGTGGACCCGGCGGGCGCCGTGATGCGCACGACTATCTGGTCGGACAGCACAACCGTGCCGCCCGTGACCGCCGAGCGGTCACCTCCGGACTCACGGATCACAGGCGCCGACTCGCCGGTAATGGCCGACTCGTCCACGGACGCGACGCCCTCGATGACGTCGCCGTCGCCCGGGATGGTCTCGCCCGCGACGACCACTACGACGTCGCCCACCTGCAGCGTCGAGGACGGCACCTCCTTGGTCTCCAGGAGGTCCAGCCGGGTGCCCGTGTCCAGGGTGTCCTGCGGGGCGACGACCTTGCGCGCCGTCGTCTGCTTCTGCGTGGCGCGCAGGGTGGAGGCCTGCGCCTTGCCGCGGGACTCCGCCACGGACTCCGCGAGGGTCGCGAAGAACACCGTGGCCCACAGCCATACCGCGATCCACCAGGCGAAGACGTCCGGCTCGATGATCGCCAGCACCGTGGTGACGGCGGCGCCCACCTCGACCACGAACATGACGGGCGAGGTGTACAGGACGCGCGGGTCGAGCTTGCGGAGCGCTCCCGGGAGCGATGCGCGTATCTGCGTCCAGGTCAGGGCGCGCGGCGTCGCACGCTTCGAGTGGTGCTGGATCCCGCCGGACGCGGGCTCGTGGGTGGGGACGTCCGGGATGTTCCGGGTGTCGATGGTCATGACAGGGACTCCACAACGGGACCGAGGGAAAGAACAGGGATGAAGGTGAGCCCCACGACGATGATCGCCACCGTGGCCACGAGGCCGACGAACAGCGGGCGGTGCGTCGGCAGGGTGCCCGCCGTCGCGGGAATCGCCTTCTGGCTCGCCAGGCGGCCGGCCAGCGCCAGCACCAGGGCGATCGGGATGAACCGGCCGGCGAGCATCGCCAGGCCCTGCGTCACCTCGTAGAACGGGGTACCCGTGGTCAGGCCACCGAAGGCCGAGCCGTTGTTGTTCGCCGCCGAGGCGTACGCATACAGCACCTCCGACAGGCCGTGCGGTCCGGGCTCCTGGATACCGACCAGGCCCGGCTCTACGACGACGGCGACCGCCGTGCCCACCAGGACCAGCGCGGGCGTCGTCAGCACGTACAGCGCGACGATGGTCATCTCGTGCCGGCCGATCTTCTTGCCAAGGTACTCGGGCGTGCGGCCCACCATGAGGCCCGCGATGAAGACCGCGACCACGGCCAGGATCAGCATCCCGTACAGGCCCGCGCCCACGCCGCCGGGTGCGATCTCGCCGAGCAGCATGTTGAACAGCACCATGCCGCCGCCCGGCGCCGTGAACGAGTCGTGCATCGAGTTCACCGCGCCCGTCGACGTCCCCGTCGTCGCCACCGCGAACAGCGCACTCCCCGCGAGCCCGAAGCGGGTCTCCTTGCCCTCCATGGCGGCGCCTGCCGCCTGCGGGGCCGCGCCCGGGCCCGCCATCTCGGCCCAGGTGGTGAGTGCGAGCGACGCCACGAACAGGGCGCCCATGACGCCGAGGATCGCCCAGCCCTGGCGCTTGTCGCCGACCATGATGCCGAACGTGCGGGGCAGCGTGAACGGGATGAGCAGCAGCAGGAAGATCTCGAGGATGTTCGTGAACGGCGTCGGGTTCTCGAACGGGTGCGCGGAGTTCGCGTTGAAGGGGCCGCCACCGTTGGTGCCGAGCTCCTTGATGGCCTCCTGGGAGGCGATCGGGCCGCCGAGCGCGTGCTGCGTGGCGCCCTCGACAGTGGTGAGCGCGGTGTGCGGGTCCAGGTTCTGGATCACGCCGGCGGCCATGAGGACGATCGCCGCCACCACGGACAGGGGCAGCAGGATCCGCGTCACGCCGCGGGTCAGGTCGCTCCAGAAGTTGCCGACGCGCGCGTCGGTCCCGGAGCGGGCGAAGCCGCGCACCAGTGCGATCGCGACAGCCATACCGACCGCCGCCGAGACGAAGTTCTGCACGGCCAGCCCGGCCATCTGGACCAGGTGGCCCGCCGCCGCCTCGCCCGAGTACCACTGCCAGTTGGTGTTCGTGGTGAAGCTGACCGCGGTGTTCCAGGCGCCGGCCGGGTCGAACCCGGTGAAGCCGAGGCTCCACGGCAGGTACGCCTGGAGGCGCAGCATCCCGTACAGGAAGAGGACGGAGACGAGCGAGAAGCCGAGCAGGGACATCAGGTAGGTGGTCCAGCGCTGCTCGGCGTCCGGGTCCACGCGGACGGCGCGGTACCAGAGGCGCTCGACCCGCAGGTGCTTGGGGCTGGTGTAGGTGCGCGCCATGTACGCGCCGAGCGGCGCGTGCACGGCGGCGAGGGCGGCGACCAGAACGAGGATCTGGGCCACCGCTGGTAGAACTGAGTTGAGGGCCGCTGCATTCACTGGGTGATCACCGCGTCCGGTCGGCGCGGATCAGCGCGACGAAGAGGTACACGAGGCCGGCGAGGGTGAGCACCAGGCCCACGGCGTCGAACGGGTTCATTTCCGCCTCCCCTGAGGGTTGGCGGACGACTCGTTCGAGGAGGCGCGACGCGCCACCACGGCCACCGCGGCGAAGAACGCCACGGTCAGGAGGATGAAGACCAGATCACTCATGCCACCGGTCTACGCCGGTGCGCGACCGGTGGAACCGGTCCTTGACGGAACCTTGACGCGGGGCCAGGGGACCCTGACAGCCCCCTGATGCCCGCCGCCCAGGTCACGTAGCGAGGTAGTCGTGAAGGACTACCTCGGCAGGGTCGGGTCGGCGGCCGCTACCGCGCGGGCGACCTCGATCGGGCCCGGCTGGGCGCCGTCGGACAGCACGGACAGCGCCACGTGGTCCGCCCCCGCCGCCAGCTGCGCCCGGACCCCGGCGACGATCGCGTCGACGTCGCCGGTGGTCGCCACCGCGTCGACGAGGTTGTCGCTCACGCCGGTGATGTCGTCGTCGCCGAAGCCCATCCGGCGCATGTTCGCCGCGTAGCCGCCCACGTTCAGCAGGAAGCCCAGCGGGCCGCGCACGGTCTGCCGGGCACGGTCGAGATCGGTGTCCAGCACCACCAGCTGCTGCACCACGAGGGTCGCGTCCGGCCCGAGGACCTCCCTGGCCCACGCGGTGTAGCCGGGCGTCACCAGCAGCGTGATCGCGCCGGCGGCTCGCTCGCGGGCCAGCTCCAGCTTGCGCGGGCCGAGCGCCGCGACGAGCCGGCGTCCGGCAGGAAGCGGCACGCCCCGCGTGTCGAGCTCGTCCAGGAAGTCGCGCAGCCCCGCGAGCGGCCGCGCCGCCCCCTGCGGCCCGCCGAAGCCGCCGACCAGGCGCTCCGCCTCGGCGTCGTCCAGCAGGCCGAGGAGGCGGACGACGTCCGCGACCCCGTGGACGTCCAGCGACAGGATTCCCGGCGCCACGAGGGCCTTTTTCGTCGCGCGCAGCAGCTCGACCAGCGGTTCGAGCGACTCCAGCTGGCCGCCGGGCAGCCACAGGGTGGAGAAGCCCAGCCGTTCGGCCTCGCCGGCCTGCTCGATGTGGGCGCGGTCTTCCGCCACATTGAGGACGAGGCCCAGTGGCCCCAGGTCGAACTCGCTCATCAGCAGCTCCCGTCGCAGATCGCGGACCTGGTCCGCACGTCCTGTCTGCGGTGGACGCTAAGACCTCAAGCGCACTTGAGGTCAAGCGCGGCGGGCTCGCCGCTGCACGGTCCGCTGGCAAAACGGAGTCGGCAGTTTGCATCGAGGTCGGTCCAGTGCTGGACCGACCTCGATGCAAACTGCCGACGTCACAGAAGAGTGCCGACCTCAGAAGTCGAAGAGGTCCTCGAGGAACGACTCCTTGCGCTTCTTCTTGTACCGCGGGTCGTGCCGGCGGTCGCCGCTGTACGAGTCGTACCGGCGGTCGTCGTCGTACCGGCGGTCCCTGTCGTAGCGGCGGTCGTCGTCGCGCCGCCGGTCGTCGTACCGCGGGTCGTAGGCCGGCTGCGGCGAGCCGTACGCCGGACCCGCCTGCACGGGGTTCGGCACGGGCGGAGCGGCCGGCATCGGCTGTGCGACGGGAGCGGCGGGGGCGCCCGGCGTCGTCGGCCGGTTCTCGGCGGCGATCTCGTTCTCGACCGAGCGGTCGATGACCTTGTCGAGCTCACCACGGTCGAGCCACACGCCACGGCACGTGGGGCAGTAGTCGATCTCGATCCCCTTGCGCTCGGACATGACGAGCGTGGTCTGGTCGATTGGGCACAGCATCGTGGATGGTCTCCTTGCGGTCGTCGTCTGCCCGTGAACCAACGGACGGGCCGGGTGTGCGGTTCCCTACAACCCTGGGTCCGCGTAGAACCCCACACTCTCACCGATCGCTGGATGTCCCCTGAGCGCGAGCCCCGAGTAGACGGTGCTCACCGTACCGCCGTCCTGCGACGCCACCACCGCCCACACGATCGCGCCGATCAGGAGCAGCCCCGCAAGGACGGTGAACGCGATCTTCCAGGCCGACCACGGCCGCTGCCCCACCACCTCGGCCGTGCGCGCGTTGACCAGCACCTGGAACGGCTTGCCGCCGTACAGGTAGGTGGCGATCCACACCGGCATCAGCAGGAGCTTGTACGTCACGTCGGCATAACCGGTGCTCACCTGGTGCACGCGCTGCACGTCGCCGCCGATGTCCCGCTCGCAGTCGTTCTCGATGACCGGCGCCATCTCCTGCTTGGCCACCTCCAGCCCGGCCTCGGGCTCGACGTCGTACCGCAGGGTCTCGTAGCCGGCGAGATAGTCGGGCTGGTACGCCCGGGCCTTGTCCAGCGGCCACGGGCTGAGCTTCGCCAGGTGCTCGGGCATGACCCGGCCGGTCCCAGCGACGAGCACGTCGTCGAAGTCCCGCGCCACCGTGCCCGACGCGTGGTACCACCGGGTCTTCTGCACCTGCCGGGTATGGGTCTGGCTCCGGCCCTCGGAGTCGGTGGTGGTGTACGTCTCGGTGACCCAGTAGTGCTCGCCCCGCTGCCCGACGTAGTCGGAGCGGGTCCGCGCGTCGAACGTCCAGTGCGGCAGGTAGACGCCGTGCGCCTGCTCGGCGGACACCACCTTCTTCAGGGCCGACGGCGCGAACCACCGCGAGCGCACCCACTTCTGCAGGGCGCCCTGCATGGACGCCCTGTCGACCTCGAAGGGGAGCACGGCCTCCGGCTCGACCAGCCCGAGGGTCTCCACCTCGGCGACCATCGGCGACCCGCAGAACCCGCACTTCTGTGACAGGTGGTCGCTGGTCGTGACGGCGCCGCACGTGCCGCACCGGTAGTCCTGCGTGGCCGGTGCGACTGGCCGCTGCGTCGCGGCCAGCACCGCGAAGTCGTGCTCGCGCACCTCCCGGGCGACGGCGGTGACCTGCTGCGCGTGGCCGCAGTACGGGCAGGTCAGCGTCCCGGTCCGGGCCGCGAACTCGACGCTGGCCCCGCACTGCTCGCACGGGTAGGCGTGGTGGGCGGTCGCGCCGCCGTCGGTGAGCTCGGCCATCCTCAGGCCTGCGGCGGGAGCGGCGGCGGTGTCGCGCCGAGGTGCTTCGCGACGTCGGGCACGGACGACGCCGGCTCCCAGCCGGCCATGCCGGCGCGCCAGATGAGCGTGCCGGGCGTGAGGGTGCCCGCCGCGACCTGGCCGGCCAGCGCGGCGTCGTCGAACGGGCCGGTCTGCGAGCCGCCGTTGCCCAGGTACCACCCGGGCAGGGGCGGCGGGCCCGACGTCGGAGCGGGCGCAGACGGCGCCGCCGGCGCGGACTGAGCGGGCGGCACTATCGCGTTGCCGACCGACTGCCCGAGCCCCATGCCGATCACGGCACCGGCGCTGCCGCCGCCGTCGGCCGCCGCCTCCATCGCCTGGCCCGCCTGGAACTGCTGGAAAGCGGCCATGCTGCCCACGGTCCCGGACGAGACGATGCCCATCGAGGTGCGCTTGTCGAGCGCCTCCTCGACCTCGGGCGGCAGCGAGATGTTCTCGATGATGAAGCTCGGCACGGAGATGCCCAGGTCCGCCAGCTCGTCGGTGAGCCTGGCCGCGAGCTGGTCGCCGAGGTCGCCGTGGTGGGCGGCGAGCTCGATCACGGGAATGCCGGACGACGCGAGCACGCTCGCGAGGTGGCTCACCACGTTCTGGCGCAGGTACTCGTGCACCTCGTCGGTGCGGAACTGCGGGTCGGTGCCGACCAGCTCGCGCAGCAGCTTCTGCGGGTCGGTGACCCGGGCCGAGTACGCGCCGAAGGCACGCACGCGCACCATGCCGAGCTCCGGGTCCCGCATCATGACGGGGTTCTTGGTGCCCCACTTCATGTCGGTGAACTGGCGGGTGCTGACGAAGTACACCTCGGCCTTGAACGGCGAGTGGAAGCCGTGCTTCCAGCCCTTGAGCGTCGACAGCACGGGCAGGTTCTGGGTCTCGAGCGTGTACGTGCCGGGCTCGAACACGTCGGCGATCAGGCCCTCGTTGACGAAGACGGCGGTCTGGGACTCGCGCACCACGAGCCGCGCGCCCATCTTGATCTCGTTCTCGTAGCGGGGGAACCGCCACACGATCGTGTCCCGCGTGTCGTCGAGCCACTCGACGATGTCGACCAGCTCGCCCTTGATCTTGTCCAGCAGACCCATGCCGCGCTCCCTCGTCTGTTTCGCGCCCGGACGCTGCGGGCACTCGGACTTTACAAGCCGAGTACGACACGGGGAACAAAAGCAGCCTTGCGGCAGGTCAGCGTCACCCTTGCCCCAGCGGACGGCGTATTGCGTCCTGCTGCAATACCTGGTCCGCCGCATCTGCCCCGCACCAGCGTCACGGCGGTCTGCCTCGGCGCTGCTCGCGCCGGCGCAACGTCCGCGACCACGAGGGGGAAGACCGTAGTGAACCTGCCCGAGACCCGAGATCCCGCACCCGAACGACGGCGGTGCGCCCTGGAAGGCCCCTGCTCCGCATCGTCGCCATCGGCGTGACCGCCGCCGTCGGTGGGGCGGTGCTCGTGCCGGTGCCCGATCTGCGGGAACAGCGTCTCGCAGGCGCAGCTCAACTCGTACCGCGATCTGACCAGGTCCGGCTTCAGGGCACATCACGTGTTCGGCAGCATCCCGAGCACAACCATGGCGCAGCAGGTGCGCGCCTCCGGTGCGAGCTACTCGGTGCAGAACACGAACGGCGTGCAGACCAATCCGACCCGGCCGATCTGGACTGCTCTCGCACTGCTGCTCGCGGGCGCGGCCCTGATCGTGCTGCACTCCAGGCTCCATG
Organism: uncultured Actinomycetota bacterium; assembly: GCA_963850545.1. Lineage (GTDB taxonomy): Bacteria > Actinomycetota > Actinomycetes > Actinomycetales > Cellulomonadaceae > Promicromonospora. The sequence continues at coordinate 2,889,702 of CAWKLP010000001.1, forward strand.
CGCGGCCGAAGGCGGCCTCCGAGGTCGCCGAATAGCAGCATCGGTAGCAGCATCGTCGGCCACCGCCACGGCACCGTGGCGGTGGCCGACGGCGTCCCACGTGGAGCGGGCTCCGGATAGTGCGCCGTTCGCCTCCGAGGTCGGCTTGCCATCCTTCGAGCCCCTGGTCTCCTTGCGGTCCGCAAGGACGCGGTCAGACGACCGTCAGGCGGTCTGGTCCACCCGACGGTAGACCGTGCCCGGCCGTCCGGCTCCACCAAGCAGCTCGACCGCCCCTGTGTCGCGGAGCCGGCCGACGGCGTAGCGCACCTGGCGCTCCGAGAGCCCGCCGGCGTCGGCAAGTGCCTTGATGCCGAGTGGGCCGTCGGAGAGAAGGCTGAGGACCACCTCACTGTTCTTCGTACGGTCGGCGGGCTTCGCTACGTGCGGGCTCTGGTCTGCGGACGGCTCCAGCCGATATGTGCGCCCGCGTCCGTCTCCGAGGGGTTCCGCGAGCTGCCGTTCCACGAGGTCGGTCAAGAGCGAGCGTGCGTGCGTGGAGTCCATCGGGAACCTGTCGCGGAGCGAGCGGTTCGTCCACGACGCACCGTGCCGCATCAGCGCCAGAACGTGCCGCTGCGTGTCGCTCAGCCCGCGGGTTCTGGGGAGCGTGGCCAGCCACGCGAGGTCGTCCTGGTCGAGCAATGCGTGGTCGGGCACGATCGCGGTGAAGCTGATACCGGCGTCGACGAAGTGGGGCGGCGTCATCCCTGCTTTGTTCAGCGACTGCCGGACGGTGGCGATCCCCGACCCGATGCCTTCGATCACCCGGCGTCCATCAGATGTGCGGACGTCTTTGCAGATGTCGTACAGGCTCTGGTTGCGGGCACTGCCACCGGTCCCGGCGCCGAGCTGTTCGACAGTGAGACCGTGAAGACCTCCCGGGTTCGAGATGACGAGGCGGTCGTGCCGCAGCGTCATCGTGACGCGGGTGCTCAGGGCGTGCGGGCCGAGGTCGCGATGGACGAGTGCGTTCGCGACGAGCTCACGCACGGCTTCTGCCGGGTACTCCGGCTCGTCCCGTCCGTGTCCGTCGGCACCGAACCGCACCCGGGTCTTCGTGTTGCGCCGAACCCACGCGACGGCCTGATCGAGCAGCTCGGGCAGTGGCCCGTCGAAGTGGGCGACGTCGGCACTGCGCGTTCCCACCGGATCGTTGGGGCGGGGTGCGACGCTCGCGGTGATCGACAGCGTCGGGTACTGCGTCTGCGGGTATGCGCCGAGCGCGTACAGGCCCGCGAGGGTCGGGATGCCGTCGCGCGTGACGACTCGAGTGTGCCGCAAGACGTCCTCGTCGGGCATCGCGGCGAGACGCGGCGACCGCGCTCGGCAGTTCGCGATGAATGTGGCGACCAGAGCGCCGTCCAGGTCACTCCGCTCCGCTCCATCGGCCGGAGCCTGGTCGTGGCGGGCCACGCCGCGGTTCGCCACGAAACCTTGGCGCTCGAGGGCAGACAGGGGATAGTCACCGTCGTAGGAGCGTAGGTAGGCCTGCCCTGTTGCTGTGACCTCGCAAGGCTTGTCCGTCGTGGGCAGCTCTCGCACACGGGCGAGGACGACCGTGCTCCCCTCGACGACGTCCGTCACGAACGACACCCGGAGCGGAGGAGCGACTGCCTGGCGCGCTTGTGCGGCCAGGCGACTCTGCGCATCCGCGGCGTCGTAGACACCGACGGCCTCGAATCCGGCCCGCTCGTCGAGACCGAGGACCACCACGCCGCCACCGGGCATGTTCCCGAACGCCGAGAGCGTCGGCGCGAGGTCCTGGGGGTAGCCTCGATGCGCGGCTTTCGCTTCGATGTCGCTGACGTCGCTTCCCTCGGCCCTCAGCAGGTCGACGACGTCTTCGACACTCAGGATGACACTTTCCATCTGTCAAATATACAATATTTGCAGATCTGGTGTGTCGGTTTGTCAATTTGGTTTCCTGGCTCGGTCGAGATCCGTTGCCACGCCGAGACCGTCATCCGCGAACAACTCGCGTCCTGACGAGAGATCTGGCAGCCGACGACTGCCGGAGCATCGGACATGTGAGAGAGTTTCACCGGCAGGGTGACAGCCCGGCGAACCTGTCCGGAGGTGCAAGGACCGATGACCGTCCTCGTGGCGTACAACGAGTCACCCCAGGGTGAGGCCGCGATGCGTGCCGCAGTCGCCGAGGCGGTACGGCGCAAGCAGCAGCTGGCCGTCCTCGTGCTCACGCCCCAGGCGGACACCAAGGTCCCCGCAGCGCTCGCGCACCTGCTCGACACCGTCCCCGGCACCGTTCGCCTCGCGCCCATCACGTTCCGCGCCGAGCACGCCGACGTCGCCGACGCGATAGTCGACCGGGCCGAGGCCGTCGCCGCGGACCTCGTCGTCATCGGCTCGCGCAAGCACTCCACGGTCGGCAAGTTCCTCGTCGGGTCGACGACGCAGCGGGTGCTGCTCGACGCCCCCGCCCCGGTCCTGGTAGTCAAGGCCGGCTACGTCTGACCTCTCGGGACCTACTTGACCGCGCCCGACGTGATGCCCGAGATGATCTTGCGCTGGGCGATGACGAACACGACCAGCAGCGGCAGGCTCATGAGCACCACGTAGGCGAAGATCAGGTGCCAGTTGTCGAGGTACAGCCCGGCGCTGGCGACCTGGAACAGGTTCAGCGGCAGGGTGTCCAGGCGCCCGCCGACGACGAAGAACGCGTAGAAGACGTCGTTCCACACGTACAGGCAGATCAGGATCGTCGCCGTCGACAGCACGGGGGCGAGCAGCGGCAGGATGATCCTGCCGAACACGCGCAGCGGCCCGGCGCCGTCGACCCGTGCCGCCTCCTCGAGCTCGATCGGGATCGTGCGGATGAACCCGGTGACGAAGAAGATCACCGTCGACATGTACATACCCATGTAGACGCCGATCATCCCGATGGCCGTGCCCGCCAGGCCGAGCTGGCGCAGCAGGAGCACGACGGTCACGACGGCGGGCGGCAGCACGATGCCACTGATGGCCAGCGCGTAGAGCACCGCCATGAGCCGCGAGCTGCGGCGCGCGAGCACCCACGACGCGAGCGACCCGAGCGCGAGCACCCCGATGACGGCCGGGACCATGACCAGCAGGCTCCCGAAGAACGCCGCGGGTACCCGGCCCTGCTCCCAGACCGCCGCGAAGTTCTCGGCGTACTGCCAGGTCGTGGGCAGGGACAGGTCCGGGTTGAGAGCCTCGCCCTGGGTCTTCCCTGCGGTGACGACGACGATCCACAGCGGCATGCCGATGAGCAGGACGACGGCGAGGATCGCCACGGCCGGCTGGACGCGCCGCCAGACGCCGTCCCGCCCTCCGGGACTCACGGCGCGACGCCGGCCAGGACTCGATACGGGGGTCGTGGCGTTCACAGGACTTCCTCTCGCTTGCGCAGAGTCCGGATGACGGGGAACGCGAGGGCCACCACGACGACGAAGAGCACGAGGCTCATCGTCGTGGCCTGCGCGAACAGCCCCTGCCCGAACGTGCGGAAGACGAAGATGTTGAGCAGCTCGGTGGTGCGCGCCGGACCGCCGCCGGTGGTCGCCTGGACGATGTCGAACCCGTTCATCGAGCCGAGCAGGGCGGTCGCGACGTTGAAGGTCAGCGCGGGCGCGAGGAGGGGGAACCGGATGTCGCGGAAGGTCTTCCACGCCGAGGCGCCGTCGAGCCGCGCGGCCTCGAGCACGTCCTCGCTGATCGTCTTCAGGCCCGCGAGGTAGATGAGCATGGACAGGCCCATCCACTTCCAGGAGTGGATCAGCGCGACTACCACCAGCGTCCACGTGGTGTCCCCCAGCCAGGGGATCGTGACCGGGTGGCCGACCACGGCGCCGAGGATCGCGTTGGCCGCCCCGTCCGGCTTGAGGATCGCCTGGAACACGTAGCCGGCGGCGAGCGCGGACATGACCACCGGGATGAAGAACATGACCCGGGCGAAGCGGTTGATCCTCGTGTCGCGTTCGAGGAGGAGCGCGAGCAGCAGCCCGAAGAGGTTCTGGAAGATCGCCACGAGGACCGCGTAGATCAGGGTGACGCGCAGGGACGTCAGCAGGGTGCCACTTGAGATGAGGTCCTCGAAGTTCTGCAGCCCGACAAAGGCGATCTCGCTCTTGAAGCTCGACCAGTCGGTGAGCGCGTAGACGAAGTTGAAGATCGTCGGCAGGAAGAAGAACACCCCGAGGACCGCGAAGGCCGGGATGAGGAACGCGGCCGGGTGGTTGGCGCGGTGGCCCTGGTTGGTGCGTGCCGTCGCCCGGCGTGACCCGGAGGGTCGCGCCGGCGGCATCGGTGCTCTGGCGGTGGTCTGTGCTGTCACGATCAGTCCTCGGACGGTGGGTGCCGGGCCGCCTCGCGACGGCCCGGCACCCGATCGGTCTGGGTCAGAAGCCTTCGATGCCCTGGGCGCGGGCGAGCTGGGCGAACTGGTCCTGGGTCTGCTGCGCGACCTCTTCGGGCGTGGTCGTGCCCTGGATCATGTCGGCCAGGTAGATGTACAGGTCGGGGTTCGCCACGGCGAGCGCCTGCATCGACCCGACGGACTCACCGAGGGACGCGTGCACGACCGCCGCCCTCCTCCGGCCCAGCGGCGTTGCGACGCCGGGCGGCAGAGAGGATCAACCGATGGTCCAGATCCACGAAGGAGTGGAACGCGGCCCTGATCACCAGCCCCGCGGTCGAGGGCGTGTACTACAACAAGGAGGTGTTCGCCGAGCACGGGATTACCGAGACGCCCACCGACTGGTGCTTGACGACGTCGCGGTGCCGCAGGTCGAGCAGGTGCCTGCCGCGCGCATCGGCGGCCCCGGCGACACCCGCTGGCAGCCCGAGCGTTCCGCCGACTTCCTGACGTACACCCGTGACGACGGCACCCTGCCGGACGTGTTCATCTGGCACGAGCTGGGTATCAACAACCTCGCCACGTACCGGTCGCACTTCGCCGACTATCGCGTGCTCGAGCAGCGGCTGGGCATCTCGCCGATCCACGTCAACATCACCGAGTACGGCATGCTGCGGGACATGGGCGTGCCCGGGCAGCTCGTCCAGTGGCTCGCCATGTTCGAGGACACCAAGGTCGACGCCCAGACCGCCTACTGGAACTACGCCGGCAACCTCTCCGACAACACCGCCCGGCCGGGGGGTGCCAACGCCGGCTGGTGGATGTTCAAGTGGTACGGCGACCTGGCCGGGTCGCAGACCGTCCGGGTGACGCCGCCCGAGCTGAACGCGGTCGACAGCCTCCAGGGCATCGGCGCGATCGACGCGGCCAACCGCCGCGCGACGGTGCTCTACGGCGGCACCGACTCGGACGTCCGGCTCGACCTGCGCGGCCTCTCCTCCGCCGTCTTCGGCAGCTCCGTCGACGTCGAGGTCCGCGAGGTCACGGTCACCGGCGCGGAGGGCCTCGCCGGCACGCCGCGCGTCGTCCACGCCGTCGACGGCGCACGCGTGGCGAACGGCAGGCTGGACCTCACGGTCCCGACGTACGACCGGTATGCCGCCTACCAGGTGGTGGTCACGCCCGCGCAGGACCGGGCGATCACGGTGGACCCGGTCTGGACGACCAGCGTGGAGGCCGAGGACACCGACCTCACCGCCGCCCAGACCTACTTCCAGGACCCGCAGGCGGGCGGAGGCTGGAAGTTCCTCGCCTCGGGCAGCTACGACGTCGGGTCGTTCAACCAGCCGTCCTCCAAGGCCGACTGGACCGTCACCGTCCCCCGCACCGGCACCTATCGGTTCCAGGTCATCGGCGCGACGCCGGGCGCACCCGGCAGGCACGCCCTCTTCGTCGACGGCGCGCACCGGACCACCATCCAGTACACGGCCGACCTCGCGCTCACCAACACCGCCCGGTGGCAGTACCGCGGCAGCACGGAGGTCGCGGTGCCGCTCACCGCGGGGACCCATGTCCTGTCCGTCCGGGCGAGCCAGGACGGCAGCCAGGTCCTGCCGGGCTCGGACATCACGCTGGACAAGTTCGTCCTGACCGACGTCACCGACGGCGAGCCGACCACGTACCCCGCAAGCACCCTGCGCTACTACGGCGGGGCGGGCCTCGGCTGGCAGTCGGGTACGCGCGGCTTCGGCGGCATCGCCGGCCAGGGCCAGCGGGCCGACGCCTACCTCAACGCGATGGAGACGGGCTACTACGACGTCGCGGTGGAGTACCACACCGCTGGGGCATCCGACCTGCGCCTCGGCCTCGGGGGCCGGTCCCTCGCGAACGTGCAGGTCCCGAACGGCGGCCACCGCCGCACCACGGTCCGCGCCCACCTGACCGAGGGGATCAACGAGCTCGAGCTGCGCTCGACGCGGGGAGCCCGCGTGAAGTCGGTGACCGTCACGCGGGCGCCGGACGGCGACGCGGCGGCGTCCACCTTCGAGGCCGAGGACCTGACGCTGAGCGGGGACGCCGCCGTGGCGAGCGTCGATCCCGCCTCGGGGTCGAACGCCTCCGGCGGCAAGTACGTCGGGTGGGTCGGCGTGGGGAGCGAGAACCACATCGCGATCCCCCGCGGCGGCGGGTTCGACGCTCCGGGCGACTACGACCTCGTCGTCCACTACTCGAACGCCGAGCTGGCCGGGGAGCACGACTACAACCCGCAAGTGGTCGACCGCCAGGCGGTGGTGACCGAGGGCGCGCAGGCGACGCCCGTCGGCTCGGCGTTCTTCCGCTACACCTACTCGTGGACCAGCTTCTGGCAGCGGACGGTGCCCGTCACGCTAACCACGAGCGACGGCGACATCCGGATCGGGAACCCCTCGGCCTGGGCTCCCGACATCGACAAGGTGACGGTAGCCCCGCTCACCGTCGGCGCCCCGACGACGGCCCGGTCCCGCTGAGACCCTTCGGGCGTTGACCATGTGGTTGCTACGGAATCGGGGCCCTGATTCCGTAGCAACCGCATGGTCAACGTCCTGGAGCCAGCCTCAGATCAGGCCCGCCTCCGTGAGCCAGTCTTCCGCGACGGTCTCGAGCGGCTCGCCGGTGGCGGTGCGGCCGTTCATCTCGATCAGGTCCTCGGTGGTCAAGGCCGCCGAGACGTCGTTCAGCGTCGCGGTGATCGTGTCGTCCACCTTGTCCGAGCGGACGATGGGCAGGATGTTCTCGGCGGCGAACAGGGACTTGTCGTCCTCGAGCGCCACGAGGTCGTTCTCGTCGATGCCAGGGTCGGTGCTGAAGATGTCGCCGGCCTGGACCTGCCCGGAGGTCAGCGCCGTCATGGTCAGCGGGCCGCCCGCGTCCAGGGGGACGAACTCCTTGAACGTCAGGCCGTAGACGTCCTCGAGGCCGACGACGCCGTTGACGCGCGTCTTCCACTCCGGCGGCCCGCCGAGGGAGATCTCCCCCGCCACGGGCTGGAGGTCTGAGATGGTCTCGAGGTCGTACTTGTCGGCCGTCTCCTGCGTCACGGCGAGCACGTCCTTGTCCTGCGCTGCAGAGGCCTCGAGCATGGTGAGGTCGTCAGGCAGCTTCTCCTCGAGCTCGGCGAGCACGTCCTCGGTGCTGCTCGCGGTGGACTCGGTGTCGAGGTACTTGAGCAGGGCGCCGGAGCAGTCCGGGACCAGGTCGATCGAACCGTCCTGCACCGCCTCGATGTAGACCTCGCGGCTGCCGATGTTGAACTTCTCGTCGACATCGACGCCGGCGTCCTGCAGGGCCCGGGAGTAGATGGTGGCGAGGAGCTGGCTCTCGGAGAAGTCCGCGGAGCCGATGACGACGCCGGGGCCGGAGCCTCCGCCACCGGCAGGCTCCTCGCTGAGCGGGTCGCCGCCGGCGCAGGCGGTCAGGGCGAGCAGGGCGATGCCGGTGAGGCCGGCCAGGCCGGCTCGGAGTGAGGAGTGCTTCATGATGCTGCCTCTCTGGGGGTGGCGGGAAGGACGGGGCTGGTGGTGGCGGCGATGCCCGGGCGAACGGTCCTGGTCCGCCGGGAGCCGGGGAACGGGGTCCGGGTCAGGCCCGGCGAGACGATGACGCGGCCCAGGCCGAGGAAAGCGAGCTCGAGCGCAAGGGCGACGATCGCGACGAGGATGGCGCCCGCGGCCATCTGCGCGCGCGGTCGCCGCCTACCGGACGCTGCTCGCCTGCGAGCTCGTCGGAGCGGTGCGGCTGCTCCGCCAGCGGGGTGTGGACCTGCCCGCTGGACCGCTGCGCGACGCGCTCGAGGTCGCGGCGGCGCTCCCGGCCGACGACGCCGACCGAGACCTGCGGGGCGACCTCGAGCTCGCCGAGGAGCTGCTCGACGGGCTGGCACGGATCTAGCACGGATCCCGCGTGGGCCGGTGTTCGGCAGCACCGACGGGCTGCTTGTGTATCAGGGGATCGCCGAGCCGCCGATGCCGCGTCCACACTGGTCTAGTCTCGGAGAATGACCGCTGTGACCCTCGGGATCCCGTCGGTGCGAGGCGTGCCCCGGCGCGCCACCACCCCGGCCGGCCGGCCGCGCCCCGAGACCCCGCTGCTCGTCGACCGGTACGGGCGCGTCGCGCGCGACCTGCGCGTCTCCATCACGACGGCGTGCTCCCTGCGCTGCACCTACTGCATGCCGGCCGAGGGCCTGCCCCTTGTGCCGCGCGACGAGCTGATGACGCCGGACGAGATCGGCCGGCTCGTCGGCATCGGCGTGCGCGACCTCGGCATCCGCGACATCCGGTTCACGGGCGGCGAGCCGCTCATGCGGCGCGACCTGGAGCAGATCATCGGCGCTGCACGGACCGCGGCCGACGACGGGATGGCCGCGCTCGGTTCCGGCGCGCCCGCCGAACGCGTCCGCATCGCCATCACCTCCAACGCGCTCGGGCTCGACAAGCGCGTGGACGCGCTGGTCGCCGCGGGCCTGGACCGCGTCAACATCTCCCTGGACACGGTGGATCGTGAGGCGTTCGCGACCCTGACCCGGCGCGACCGCCTCGACGACGTGCTCAAGGGCATCCGCGCGGCCCTCGCCGCCGGGCTGGCACCGGTCAAGATCAATGCGGTGCTCCTGCCGGAGACCCTTGAGGGCGCAGCCGACCTGCTCGCCTGGGCCGTCGAGCACGGCTGCAACCTGCGCTTCATCGAGGAGATGCCGCTCGACGCCGACGGGCGCTGGACGCGCGACGACGTCGTCAGCGCCGCCGACCTGCTGAGCCGGCTCGGCGAGCGCTTCACCCTGACCCCTGCGGGCCGCGAGGACCCGTCGGCCCCGGCAGAGGAGTGGCTGGTCGACGACGGCCCGGCCACCGTCGGGATCATCGCGTCGGTGACCCGCTCCTTCTGCGGGGCCTGTGACCGTACCCGGCTGACCGCCGAGGGCACCGTCCGCTCCTGCCTGTTCGGCAACGAGGAGACGGACCTGAAGTCGCTGCTGCGCAGCGGCGCCACGGACGACGAGGTCGGCGACGCGTGGCGAGCCGCCATGTGGGCCAAGCCCCGCGCGCACGGCAGCGACGCCGTCGAGCTGGCAGCGGACGCCTTCGCGGAGACCCAGCGCAGCATGGGCGCCATCGGTGGCTGAGCCAGGTACAGGTTCGTCCATTTGTATAGTAGAAGCTCGTCGAGATGCATAGTAGAAGCTCGTCCAGATGCCTAGTAGAACGTCGTCCAACTGCACAGTCGGAACCCGTCGAGGTGTTCGTTCGAGCCGCGCCCGACGTGTCGCACACGTGACGCCCAGCCGTCCCAGATGACACCTCGGGGACGACGAGGTGTACGTTGCCCGAAGCCTCGATCCCCCGACGGACAAAACCACACATAACGCCCGGACGGCTTCCTAGGCTCCCCGCCGTGACCACCATCGCGACGCCACGGGCCCCGGACGGCCCCGGCGCCAGACCGGACCGCCCCGCCGTCCCGGAGGGAACAGGGCCGCAGCGCCTGCACCGCAGCCGCCTCGGCGCCAGCCGCCGGCGCAAGGCCCTCCTCTGGGCGCTGCTCCTCGCCGGCCCCAACGTCGTCCTCCTCCTGGTCTTCGTGTACCGGCCGCTGCTGCAGAGCCTGTACCTCTCGACCCTGCAGTGGAACCTCGGCTCGCCCACCGCGCGGTTCGTGGGGCTCGGCAACTACATCGAGTGGTTCACCGCTCCCACCACCGGGCGGATCGTCACCACGACCATCGTCTTCACCGTCGCGACCGTCGGCGGTGCGATGGTGCTGGGCCTCGGCCTGGCACTGCTTCTCAACAGCAGGCTCAGGGCCCGCGGCGTCGCCCGCACGGTGGCGTTCGCGCCGTACGTGCTGGGCGGCTTCGCGGTCGGCATCCTCTGGCTGTTCATGTTCGACCCGCGCTACGGCCTGATCCAGGAGGTGCTCGGCTGGGTAGGCCTCGCGTCTCCCCAGTGGTACACGGGCCGCCCGTGGCCGCTGGTCATGGTGATCGTCGTCTACCTGTGGAAGAACCTCGGGTACGTCGCCCTGATCTACCTGGCGGGCCTGCAGGCGGTGCCGCAGGACCTCAGGGACGCCGCCGCGCTCGACGGCGCGTCGTCGGCCCGCACGCTGCGCTCGGTGGTGCTGCCGCTGCTCACGCCGACCACGTTCTTCCTGCTCGTGACGATGCTGCTCAGCTCGTTGCAGTCGTTCGACATCATCAAGGCGATGACCCAGGGCGGCCCGCTGGGCTCCACCACGACGCTCATGTACTCGATCTACGAGGAGAGCTTCGTCAACGGCCGCGCGGGCTACGCGTCCGCCGTCGCCACCATCCTCTTCCTCGTGCTGCTGGCCGTCACCGCCGTGCAGATGCGGTTCGTCCAGCGGAAGGTCCACTACGCATGACCGCCACCACGCTCCCGCGCCTCGCAGGCCGTGCCGCCCACCGACGGCGGTCACCGCAGGTCGGCGGCTACGTCACGATGATCCTCGCGACCATCGTCCTCGGCGCGCCGCTGCTGTGGCTGGCGCTCGCGAGCCTCAAGGCTCCCGACGAGCTCTACCAGCTGCCGCTGCAGTGGCTCCCGGCCCAGCCGGACCTCGACAACTACGCGCAGGCCGCGAGCGCCATCCCGCTCGGCCGGCTGCTGGCAAACAGCATCGGCCTGACGGTCGTCGGCGCGGGTCTCAAGGTCGTGCTCGGCCTGTGCTGCGCGTACGCGCTGGTCTTCCTGGACTTCCCGTTCAAGAAGGTCGTCTTCGGGCTGGTGATCGTGACGCTGATGATCCCGCCGCAGATCACGATCATCCCCAACTACACGCTGGTCGCGAGCCTCGGCTGGCTCAACACCTACCAGGGGATCCTCGTGCCGGGCCTGGCCAGCGCGTTCGGCACCTTCCTGTTCCGCCAGCACTTCCTCACGCTGCCGGCCTCCATCCTCGAGGCGGCCGAGCTCGACGGCGCAGGGCACTGGCGCAAGCTGTGGCGGTTCGTCGTGCCGATGAGCACGCCGACGCTCGCGGCCGTCGCGCTGGTGTCGGTGGTGACGGAGTGGAACGACTACCTGTGGCCGTTCCTCGTCGTCGACCACCCGGAGACGATGACGCTGCCCGTCGGCCTCACGCTGCTGCAGAACACCGACGGCATGTCGGACTGGGGCGTGCTGCTCGCCGCGACGGTCGTCGTGACCCTCCCCATCCTGCTCGTCTTCCTGGTCCTGCAGCGCCGGCTCGTCGACGGCCTCACCGCGGGCGCCGTCACCGGCTGAGCCGCGCCCGTCGCAGCCCCTTCCCCACCCCCACCGCCCCATCGAACCCCGCGCCCTGACCCGGGTGCGCGACCTCCCCGAGAGCTCAAGGAGCATCCCGTGTCCCACAGTCCTGCCCGCCGCGCCGCCAGGCGCCCGCGCACCGTCGTCGCCACCGCGCTCGCCGCGGCCACTGCCCTGACCATCACCGCGTGCGCCGGCCCGAGCGTCGGCTCGACCGGCGGCTCCGCCGACGCGACCGCCGAGGCCGTCGACTGGTCCCAGGTCGAACCGGCCAAGGAGATCACCTGGTGGAGCAACCACCCGGGCGAGTCGAAGGCCGTCGAGCAAGAGTTCATCGACGAGTTCAAGGCCGAGACCGGTATCAGCGTGAACCTCGTGACCGCGGGTGCCGACTACGACGAGGTCGCGCAGCGCTTCCAGGCCGCCTCACAGACGGACGAGCTGCCGGACCTCGTCATCGCCTCGGACGTGTGGTGGTTCCGCTACCACCTGAACGACCAGATCATGCCGGTCGACGACGTCATGGAGTTCCTCGACGCCGACGCGGCCGACTTCCAGCCCGCGCTGTACTCCGACTACGAGTACGACGACCAGCACTGGGCAGTGCCGTACGCGCGCTCGACGCCGCTGTTCTACTACAACAAGGACCTGTGGGCGGCCGCCGGCCTCCCCGACCGCGGCCCGGAGACCTGGGCCGAGCTCGAGGAGTGGGACGCCTCCCTGAAGAAGGAGGTCCCCGAGAAGGGCTCGACGTTCGGCCTGTCGACCGGGCCGTCGTGGGGCGCCTGGTGGTTCGAGAACATGATCTGGGGCCAGGGCGGGGCGTACTCGGACGGCTTCGAGCTCACCCTCGACACCCCCGAGGCGATCGCGGGCGGCCAGTTCGTGCACGACCTCTTCCACGAGTCGGGCGTGGCGACGCTTTCGGCGGACGACGCGATGGCCGACTTCTCGTCCGGTCTCATCGCCTCCACCATCGGCTCCACGGGTTCCCTCAAGGGCGCGCTCGACGCGGCGAAGTTCGAGGTCGGCACGGCCTACCTGCCCGACGGCCCGCAGGGCGGGGGCACCCCGACCGGCGGCACCGGCCTCGCCATCCCGTCGTCCAAGACGCCGGAGGAGCAGCTCGCGGCCGCGATTTTCCTCGAGTTCCTCACGAACACCGAGAACACCGCCACCTTCTCGCAGAGCACGGGGTACATGCCCGTGCGCACCTCCGCGGTGGAGGGCGACACGATGACCAAGACCTACGAGCAGACGCCGCAGTTCCGTACCGCGGTGGACCAGCTCGCCGACAAGGCCCGCGTGCAGGACGACGTCCGCGTCTTCGTGCCCGGCGCCGACGCGCTGCTCAACGAGGCGCTCGAGCAGATCATCATCGAGGGCGCCGACCCGAAGACGGCGTTCGAGTCGATCACGCCGCGCATCGAGACGGCGTACACCGAGAACGTGGAGCCGTACCTGGGCGCGCAGGACTGACGTGACCCTGTGGAACGAGGTCCGTCCCGAGCCCTCGGAGGTTCGTGACGGACCTCGTTCCGCACCGCCGATCGCCGGAAGCCACACCGAGTCGGTCGGACTCGTCGGCAGAACGTGGTTGAATCGCGCCGTGATTACAGCGACCGATCGGCCGCACCGCATCATGATCGTGACCGACGCCTGGGAGCCGCAGGTGAACGGCGTCGCCACAGCGCTCTCGCGCACGGTCGCCGAGCTGCGCCGCATGGGCTGTGCGGTCGAGGTGGTCACGCCGTGGGACGGCTACCGGACCATCCCCCTGATCACCTACTCCGAGATCCGCGTGCCCATCCTGGCCCGCGACGACGTGGAGCGGCGGTTCCTGGAGTTCGCGCCCGACGCCGTGCACATCGCCACCGAGGGCCCGCTCGGCTGGTACGCGCGCGGCGTCTGCGACCACTTCGGCTTCCCGTTCACGTCCAGCTACCACACCCAGTTCCCCGAGTACCTCAGCGCGCGGTGGTCCTGGATCCCGCTCTGGGCCGGGTACCGGTACATGCGCAAGTTCCACGACAAGTCGGGCCGCGTGCTGGTCGCGACGCCGACCATGCGCGAGCAGCTCACCCAGTGGCGCATCGCCAACGTGACGCCGTGGAGCCTCGGCGTGGACACCGAGCAGTTCCACCCCCGCCGTCGGGCGGCGACGGGCTCGGGACCGCGCGGCGGCGCGTACCGCGACCTGCCCGGACCCGTCTTCCTGTACGTGGGGCGACTGGCCGTGGAGAAGAACGTCGAAGCGTTCCTCGCCCTGGACCTGCCGGGCTCCAAGGTGGTGGTGGGCGACGGCCCCGCCCGCGCCGACCTGGAGGCCGGCTACCCCGATGTGCACTTCCGGGGGCGGCGCACGGGCGACGACCTGGCCCAGCACTTCGCCGATGCCGACGTGCTCGTCTTCCCGAGCCGCACCGACACGTTCGGCCTGGTCATCCTGGAGGCGATGGCGTCGGGCACCCCGGTGGCCGGCTTCGATGCGCCGGGCCCCCGCGACCTGATCCCGGGCTCCGGTGCGGGCGCCGTCGACGACGACCTGCGCGCGGCCTGCCTCGCCGCGCTGGCGTGCTCCCGCGAGGACACGCGCCGGTACGCGGAGCTCTTCTCCTGGCGGGCCTGCGCCGAGGTGTTCCTGGCCCAGCTCGACGTGCCACCCCCGCCGGTGCGGGAGCGCATCTGGCGGCGCGGGCTCCAGCGGCTGCCGAGCCTCACGATGCCCAGCCTCACCATGCCGACCATGCCCGGTCTCTCGATGCCCAGCCTCACCATGTCGAACCGCACGATCGGCCGGGCGGTCACCCGGGTGCGCCGGATGACTACAGTCCGACCCACTCGGACTCGCCGTCCGTGAACTGCTGCTTCTTCCAGATCGGCACCTCGGCCTTGATGCGCTCCACCAGCAGGGAGCAGGCCTCGAACGCCTCCTTGCGGTGCCCGGCCGACGCCGACGCCACGAGCGCGACGTCCCCCACCTCGAGGTGCCCGTACCGGTGCGTCGCAGCCACGCGGAGGCCCGTCTCGTCGGCCACCGCCTGACACACTTTTTGCAGGACGGCGGTCGCGTCAGGGTGCGCCTCGTAGTCGAGGCTCGTGACGTCGCGGCCGCCGTCGTCGGAGCGGACCACGCCGCGGAACGTGACCACCGCTCCGCACTCGGGTGCGGCAACCGCCGCTTCGACGGCGCGCCCGACGGCGTCGTCGAGCACCTCCCGCGTCACGCGCACGACCTCGTCCATCACGTATCCCTCGTTCCCGTGCCCTCGTCCGCCGGGTGCGGCGTCACAGCGGCCACGCGACCACCTCGGCACCCGGTTCGAGCGTAGTCGCGGCCGCTGGGACGTCGATCAGCACGTCCGCCGCCCCCATCGACGCCACGAGGTGCGAGCCGGGTCCACCGACGACGGCGACGCGCGGCGTCTGACCGGCCCCGGCGGCGTCGGCCGCAGCGGCTCCGCCGACCGTAGCGTCCGCACCCCGCACCCATCGCCCCCGCAGCAGCTGCCGCCTCCCGGACGGCGAGACGACGCCGCCGTCGAGCACCGCGGGAACCCGCTCCACCGGCGGCAGGCCACCCGCCCGCCGCAGGATGTCCCGGAGGAACACCACGAACGAGACCTGCGCGCTGACCGGGTTGCCGGGAAAGGCGAGCACTGGCGTGCCGTTGATCCGGCCGAGGCCCTGGGGGCCGCCGGGCTGCATGGCCACGGAGCGGAAGGTGATCTCCGGCAGGGCGTCCTTGACCACCTCGTACGCACCCTGGCTGACGCCCCCGGTCGTGAGGACGAGATCGCACAGCGCCGCCGCGCGTTCCAGGCCGACGCGCACGATCTCCGGGTCGTCGGGGACGGTCAGGCGCAGGCCGACCCGCCCGCCCGCGGCGCGGACGGCGGCGTCCAGCGCCGGGCCGTTGGCGTCCCAGATCTGGCCGGGGCCGGGCTCGCCGTCCGCCGGGACGAGCTCGCTGCCCGTGGACACGACCGCCACCGAGACCGGCAGCAGGACCGTCAGCTGTGCGATGCCGCACGCGGCGGCCGCCGCCACATGGTGCGGCGCCAGGACGGTTCCGGCCCGCAGCACGACGTCGCCCGCCGCGACATCGGACCCCGGCTCCCGGACGAACTCCCCGGCCGCCCGCCCGCGCGCCACCGCGACCTGCGTCGCCGAGGCCGCCGGACCGTCCGCCGCCGGGTTGTCCGCCCCGGGGTTGTGCGCCGCCCTGTTGAAGGTCACGTGGTCGGTGTCCTCGACGGGGATCACCGCGTCGGCGCCGTCGGGCACGGGGGCGCCGGTCATGATCCGGACCGCCGTGCCCGGCTCCAGCGGGGCCGGCTCACCCGGCGCGGCGGCGACGTCGCCCGCCACGGGCAGGGTGACGGGCGCGCCCGGCGCGGCCGAGGCGACGTCGGCGGCGCGCACCGCGAACCCGTCCATCTGCGAGTTGCGGAAGCGCGGCAGCGGCCCAGGGGCGACCACGTCGCGCGCCAGGACCCGGCCGAGCACACCCCGGTCGATCGACACCTCCGTGGCCGGCCGGTCGGCGAGCTCCGCGAGGAGCTCTGCGACGTCGGCCCGGTGCTGTTCCACGTCCACGCGCTCGCTCATGTCCGCAACCTATCTCGGAGCCCGCCCGCCCGAGCGCCGTCAGGGGGAGGACCACTGGTCCACCGGCTGTGTTGCTCTGCGTCGACATCGTCTACCCGGAGCAAGAACCACCCGGCGGAGGTATGTACTGCCCCGGAGCCGCGCGCAAGAATCAACCATGTACATCCACGCGCTGAGCAACAACGGGACCACGCCCGACGGCGTACTCGTGCGCCGGGACTCGTGGACCCACGACGGTCTGCGGATCCTCGACTCCGTGCTGGCCATGCGCCCCGTGCCCGACGTCGTGCTGCACGCCAGGCAGCGCGTCGAGTACGACGGCGACATCCGCCGCTGGGTGCGTTACTCCCTGCAGCGCGAGCCCGGCGGCGTGGACGTCGCGTTCGAGCGCGCCGACCTGCCGCCCGGGGTCGGGAACGGCGTCCCCTCGTTCGCCCGGTACCTGCTGGTGCTGGAGCTCGCGACCGTGGGCGCCTGGGTCGAGTACACCCAGCTCGACGACGCCGACCCGACACGCACGCAGCAAGCCCTGCTGGTCCGTACCGACACCCAGCCGCTCGTGCTGCCCGACGGCGTCTCGACGTCGGCGATGCGTATCGACCAGCTCCTCGACGGCAGCCCCGCGAACGCGTTCTGGTGCGACAACTTCGGCGTGCTCCAGGCCGACTACATCGAGAGGTTCCCCGACGGCAGCGTGATCAGCGGCGTCTCGTGGCGCACCACGTGGGAGGGCATCGAGCCGTGGCTCGACGACGAGGTGCGCGCCGCGCTGAACGCGTCGGGGATCCTGGCGTAGGCCAGCCCGGCCCCGCCTGCCGCCCAGGGCCTACCTGTGCAGGTGCGCCCGGTGCCCCACCGCCGCCGAGACGTCCGCCTCGGCCACGGCGAGCAGGCGGTCCGCCAGCCGCCGCAGCGCACGGCCCGCGGCGATCTCGTCGCCGATCAGGGGTACCTCGTCGTCGTCCGGTGACTTCCTGGCGTGCCCGACGCCGCGCAGCGCGTCCGGCGGACCGTTCATCACGGTGGCCTCCGCCGTCGTGCTGCCGCCTGACTCGACCACGGTGATCCGGACGTCCCAGGTGAGCGCGCGCCCCTGGCGTGCCTCGCTCCACTCACCCGAGCCCGCCTCGGTCTGCGGGTCCACGAACGTGTCCGAGCCCGGGTAGACGAGCGTCTCCTCGCCGGTGTCGGACCACCGCACCCGGTAGGGCGGCGAGCCGTCCCCGTGGGGACACTCGGTCACCACGCCGTCACGCACCGCACCGCCGACCACTCCGGACGCCGTGACGATCCGGTCGCCCACTGCTGCTCTCATGGGGTCCTCCTCCCGTCGTTGCGATCGGTTCCATCATCTCCCCCCACTCCGGTTTACGGCATCCCCGGTGGGGCCTATGGTGCTGACCACGGTTCAGTACGCGGCGCAAGGGGGCATCGCGGCCGTCGATCCGGAGTACTCGATGACGAGCACGAACGAGACAAGCACGAACGAGACAAGCACAACCGCGCCGCAGGGCGTCTCCCGCCGGCAGGCGCTCGCCTACCTGGTAGCCGCGCCGACGCTCGCGGTCGCGCTGGACCTCGCCCAGCCCGACGCCGCCCGGGCCGCACCCGCGGCCGGACGGGCCCCGACCGTGATCCCGTCGCCGCCCGGCCCCGCGGAGATCCTCGATCTCACCGAGGCGCAGACGCTCGCGGCGGCGCCCACCTCGATGCTGATCAAGCTCACGCTGGGCGCCGACGGGGTGGTGCGGTTCGCGCTCCCCCGCTCGGAGAACGGGCAGGGCATCACCACATCGACCGCGATGCTCATCGCCGACGAGCTGGACATCCCGGTCGAGCGGGTCTCCGTCACGCTCGCCGACGCCCGGCCGGAGCTGCTGTTCAACCAGCTCACCGGCGGGTCGAACACCACGCACTCCACGTACCTCCCGGTGCGCACCGTCGCGGCGGCGGCGCGCACCCGGCTGCTCGCGACGGCCGCGGCGCGGACCGGCATTACCATGGGCGAGCTGCGGACCGAGGACAGCGCCGTCGTGCTGCCGGACGGGTCCCGGATCGACTACGCCGACCTGGCGCAGGACGCGCGCGTCGAGCGGACCACCGTCGTCGGGACGCGGCTCAAGGACGTGTCCGAGATGCGGGTGATCGGCAGGCCGCGGGGCCGCGTCGACGCCCGCGCGGCGGTCACGGGCGCCAAGAAGTACACGATGGACCTCGACGTCCCCGGCGCGCTGCCCACCATGGTCTGCCGGCCGCCGACGCTGAACGGCACGGTCCGCGCGGTGCGCAACACCGCGGCGGTGCTGGCGATGCCCGGTGTCACCCACGTCGCCGAGATCCCGACGGGGGTGGCCGTGCGGGCGCAGACGTTCGGGCAGTGCATCGACGCCGTCCGCGCCCTCGACGTGGACTGGGCCGACGGTCCGGTCGCCGGGATGTCGGACGACGACGTGCTCGCCGAGCTGCGCCACGCCCAGCTGCCGCTCGCCGTGCCGAAGGTGCCGCTGCTGACCAGGACCATCGACACCGACTTCACGTTCTGGTTCTCGAGCAACAGCGCGCTGGAGACCAACTGCGCGATCGCCGACGTGCGGCCCGGGTCGGCCGAGATCTGGGGCGGGCTGCAGGCCCCGGTCGTGGCCCAGGGCTGGATAGCCGCCGAGCTCGGGCTACCGGTGTCCGCCGTGACGGTGCACGTCACGCAGGGCGGCGGGTCGTTCGGCCGCAAGCTGTTCCACGACGCGGCGGCCGAGGCCGCGCAGGCGTCCCGGGCCATGGGCGTGCCGGTCAAGCTGATGTGGCACCGGGCGGACGACTCGCGCCAGGGCCGCGTGCACCCGGCGTCGACCCACCGCATCCGAGCCACGCTCCTGGCCGGCGAGGTGCTCACGTGGGAGCAGCGGCACACGTCCATCGGGACGGACTTCTCGCACGGCTTCGGGGAGATACTCGTGTCGATCGCCGACAAGCTGCCGGTCGGCGACCTCACGGTCGCGGAGACCATCTACCTGCTGACTCAGTCGACGCACTACAGCTTCGGCGTCCAGACCAACCTGCTCTCCGAGGTCGACCGCCGGTTCAACACCGGCGCCATGCGCAACATCTGCTCCCCCAACGTGGCGACGGCCCGGGAGCTCACGGTGGACCGGATCGGGGCGGCGCTGCGGCTCGACCCGCTCCAGGTGCGGCGCAAGTTCGCCCGCGACGAGCGGGCCCGCGCAGTCCTGGACGCCGTGGCCGAGGCCGGGCCGTGGGGTCGCGACCTGCCGGAAGGGATGGCCCAGGGCATCGCATTCCACGCCGAGCACCAGTCGGTGGCGGCATGCCTGGTCGAGATCGACTGCCGCCCCGAGACCGTCGACCGCAAGGTCCGCGATGCGCGCACGGGGCCGCGCGTCACCCGGGTCGTGGTCGCCGTCGACGTCGGGCTCACGGTGAACCCGAAGGGGCTCGAGGCGCAGATGATCGGCGGCGTCATGGACGGCATCGCCATCATCCTGACGTCGTCGCTGCACCTGCGCGACGGCTACTTCGCCGAGGCGAGCTGGGACAACTACGCGTACACACGGCAGTGGAACGCGCCGCCCGAGATGCAGGTCATCGTCATGGAGAACACCTCCGAGCAGCCGGGCGGCGCGGGCGAGCTCGCCGTCGCGTCGGCCGCGGCGGCCACCGCCGCGGCGTACGCGCGGGCGACGGGGACCAGACCGACCGAGTTCCCCGTGAACCATCACGAGCCCCTGCACTTCGAGGTCAAGCCGACGGTCCCGCCCGTGCCCGCCTCGCCGCTCGACGGCCTGCGCTGGACGTACTGAACCGGCCGCCGCCGACTTCCCAGACCCCCCGAGGAGACCCATGCCTACCCAAACATTCCTGGTCAACGGCGAGCGCGTCACCGTCGACGCGCCCGACGACGTCCGCGTCCTGTGGATCCTGCGCGACGTGCTCGGCATCACCGGCCCCAAGTACGGCTGCGGCATCAACGTGTGCAAGGCCTGCACGAGCCACATCAACGGCCGCGCGTTCAACCCCTGCTCGGTTCCCGTGGGCGACCTCGGGCCCGACGACGAGGTCACCACCATCGAGGGGCTGCCCGGCACGGTCGGCGCCGAGCTGCACCCGATGCAAGAGGCGTGGCTGGAGACCGACGTCGCCCAATGCGGCTACTGCCAGCCCGGTCAGATCATGGCGGCGGTCGCGCTGGTGCGAAAGGTCCGCGAGGAAGGCCGCACGATCACCGAGGCCGACCTGGACGGCATCCGGAACATCTGCCGCTGCGGCACCTACTCGCGCATCCGGGAGGCGATCCGGGCCGGCGAGGCGAATATGTAGGTTCACGCCAAGCCCCCGGCGTCATGGCGACGCCCGGTGTCAGACGTACAGGTCACGCAAACGTCTAGCCCGACTTGACTTGTCACGTCTAGTGACAGTTGACTATATTCATGGTGAGTAGCCAGCCCACACGCAAGGTCGTCAAGGAACTCAAGAGCCCCGGATTCACAGAAGACCGCACTGCCGGGTCGCACACCTGGTGGAAGCACCCGGGAGGCGTAGCCATTGCAGTCCCCGACGGACACCGCGAGATCAGCCCGGGCGTCTACCGCAACATCCTGGCAGCCATCAAGAAGAGCGAGGAGCAGAAATGACCACGACCTACCGGGCCACCGTCACTCGCGAGGACGGCTGGTGGATGATCCACGTCCCCGAAATAGACGGCCTCACCCAGTCCCGCCGCCTCGCCGACGCCGGCCAGATGGCTCGCGAGCTCATTGCCGTCACTCTCGATGCGTCCCCCGACGACATCAACGTTGACGTGATCGTCGCGCAAGTCGCAGGCATCGACGTGCGCGTGGTCCTCGATACCGTGGCTGCGGAACGCGCCGAAGCCGCACGTCTGGAGGCTGACGCCACATCGCGTGCGCGCGCTCTCGCCCGCGCCCTCGTCGCCGACGACGTGCCCCTGCGCGACATCGGCACCATCCTCGGCGTCTCACACCAGCGCGCGCACCAGCTTGCGGGTGCGTAGCTCAGCCTGACAGCCGCCTCGATCGAGGCTCCTGGTACTTGTCGATCACAGCGGGATCGCCTCGACCGTTGCCGCGACGCCCTCGCGCAGCACCCGTGCGATCACCACGTCGACCTTGCGTCCCAGTATCTCCTCGAGCTCCAATTCGAGCGCGCCGATCGCAAACAGGCCGACCCCGGGATCGAGATCGACAAGCAGGTCGACGTCCGACTCAGCGGTGTCCTCACCGCGCGCGACCGACCCGATTACGCGGACGTTGCGCGCACCGTGACGTGCGGCGACCTCGACGATCTCGTCCCGCCGGTCTCGAAGGAGCTGGGTCAGCAGCGACATCGCCTCAGTCCCGGTGGCTCACGATGTTGACGACGTTGCCGTCCGGCGCACGCACGAGGAACCGGCGTACGCCCCACGGCTCCGTGGTGAGCCGGTGCACGATCTCGTAGCCGAGCCGCTGCGCCTCTTCGTAAGCGGCGTCGACGTCGGGGGTGTGGACCGAGATGACCGAGTCCTCGGGCGACGTCGCATCGCCCGTCACGAGCTGGACGCACGCCTCGGTGTCGGGAGAGGTGTAACGAGCCACCCATCCCAGGTTGAACTCCTCGGTGCTGAGCCCGAGGTAGTCGGCGTAGAAGTTCTTCGCCGTCTCGATGTCGGCCACCCGAAGGTTGGCCGTGACGCGTGTGGCGTGCATCGTTCCTCCTGTTCGCGGAAATCTGGAGGCCGATCCCCTCGGCCCCGATCTACGCTGCGGGCATGTCAGCGCACGTACGGACCATCGTCCCGCCCAAGCTCCGTCCCGGCGACACCGTCCGGGTGATCGCGCCCGCGAGGTCGCGGGCGATGATCATGGAGCACGACAACACCCGCTGGATCGACGAGCGGTTCGCCGCCATGGGGCTCACCCTCACGTTCGGCGAGCACGTCGACGAGGACGACCAGTTTCGCAGCGGCTCGATCGAGCACCGGGTGGCGGACCTGCACGCCGCGTTCGCCGACCCCGGCGTGGCCGGGGTCATCACGGTGATCGGCGGGTTCAACAGCAACGAGCTGCTCCCTTACCTGGACTTCGATCTCATCGCGGCCAACCCGAAGGTCTTCTGCGGCTACTCGGACATCACCGTGCTGCAGAACGCGATCCTCGCCCGCACGGGCCTGGTCACGTACTCCGGCCCGCACTGGTCGAGCTGGGGCATGCGCGACCACTTCGAGCCCACCGGCGACTGGTTCCGCGCCGCGGTGACCGACGACGCCCCGATCGCCGTCGAACCATCGCGGGCCTGGACCGACGACATGTGGTTCGCCGACCAGGACGCCCGCACCCCGGCCCCGAACGAGGGCTGGTGGCGGCTGCGCCCGGGGCGCGCCGCGGGCCGGATCGTCGGCGGCAACCTCGGCACACTCGCGCTGCTTCAGGGCACGGGGTACATGCCCTCCCTCGACGGCGCGCTGCTCTTCCTCGAGGACGACTTCGAGTCGGACGCGGCGGCCTTCGCGCGCCACCTCACCTCGCTGCTCCAGCTGCCCGACGCCAAAGGGGTCACCGGGCTGGTGATCGGCCGGTTCCAGACCAGCTCCGCCGTGGCGCGCGAGGCGCTCGACGAGATCGTCGCGCGCCAGCCGGCGCTGCGCGGCAAGCCGGTCCTGGCCGGCGTGGACTTCGGGCACACGAGCCCGATGCTCACGTTCCCGGTCGGCGGGTCGGCGGAGCTCGCCGTCGGGCAGGACGACGGCGGCGACACGCGCCTGACGATCACGCGGCACTGACCCGACGTGCCGTACGCCGTCGGCGAACCCGGAAATTGAGTCGGGTCGACTCAGGTTGAACTGATCATCAACCCCATCCGGAGGAGAACACCATGACCACCGTTCTGACCCGTTCACCGTTCGCCCACACCTGGCTGCGCGACTCATGGAGCCAGCAGCTCGCCGCCGCCGAGGGCCCTGTGCCTGCGGCCGACGTCTACCGTGAGGGTGAGGACCTCGTCGCCCGCCTCGACCTGCCGGGCGTCGACCCGGCCAGCGACATCACCGTCGAGGTCGAGGGCCGCAAGCTCGTCGTGCGCGGCGAGCGCAAGGACCAGCGCTCGGAGGAGTCGGAGGGCCGCCGCATCTCGGAGGTCCGCTTTGGTTCCTTCCGCCGTGTCGTCACGCTGCCGCAGACCGTGGACGGCGACGCCGTCCGCGCGTCCTACGACGCGGGCGTCCTGACGGTCACTGTGCCTGGCGTCTTCGCCGGCACGACGCCGCAGCGCGTCGAGGTCACCACCGCCGCCTGATCACTTCAGGCTCTGGCTCAACGACCGCGTCCGACCGCTCCCGCGGCCGGGCGCCGTCCGCGCTCCCGCTCCAGGTGTCAACGGGCCAGCGCCGCAGCGCCCACTACCGTCGCGTCCCCGCCGAGGACCGCCCGGCGCACCTCGATCGTGTGCCCCGACACGGGCGGCTCGTCGCGCAGCCGGTCCCGGAGCGCGGGTTCCAGCAGGTCCCAGGCGCGGGCCAGGCCGCCGCCCACCACCACGTGCCCGACGTCGAGGAGCGCCGCCAGCACCAGGACCGCCGACCCGACGGCCCGGCCGGCGTCGGCGAGCACCCGGACCGCAGTCTCGTCCCCGGCGCGCGCCCGGGACTCGATCTCCGTAGCACCGACGCCCCCGGCGCGTACGGCACGGGCGAGCTCCGCGTACCGGCGCTCCACCGAGCGGCCCGAGGCGAGCGTCTCCAGGTGTCCGCGCTGGCCACACGTGCACCGCGCGTCGCCGAACCCGGGCATGTGCCCGATCTCCCCGGCTGCGCCCGCGCCGCGGTACAGCGCGCCGTCCAGCCACAGCGCTCCCCCGACGCCGGTCCCGAGCGCGATACCCGCCGCTGACCCGACCCCGCGGACGGCGCCCCAGGTCGCCTCGCCCACGAGGAACGAGTCGACGTCGTTCGCGACGGTGACCGGCAGGCCGGTCCGGGACGCGAGCCCGGAGCGCAGGTTCGTGCCGACCCAGTCGACGAACGAGTCGCTCGCTGCGAGCACCTCGCCCGTCCCGGGGTCGACGACGCCCGCCGCGCCGACACCGACGGCCGCCACCGGGGCCCCGGCCGAGGCCGTCGCGCGCGCGACCAGGTCCGCCGAGACGTCGAGCATCGCCTCGCCGCCCGCCGGCGTCGGCGCGGTCGCGGAGGCGAGCACCTCGCCGTCGGGCGTGACGACGGCGGCGCGGATCTTGGTGCCACCGATGTCGACGCCCGCCGTGGGCTGGTCCGTCATCGGGCGGCGCCGGGCGTGGGGACGGCGCCGGGAGCAGAGGTAAGAGCGGGGTGGGCGGCGGCGCCGGGCGCGGCACTCGACACCAGCCGCAGCCGCGCCTCGCGCCGCTCGCGCTGCGCCGCCGGGTCCGGCGTCGGGACGGACGCCAGCAGCTCGGCCGTGTACAGCTCGCGCGGCGCGCGGAACACCTCCGCGGTCGGGCCGCTCTCGACCAGGCGACCCGACCGCAGCACGGCCACCCGGTCGGTCAGCTCGTGCACCACGCCCAGGTCGTGGCTGATGAACAGGCAGCCGAAGCCCAGCTCCTCGTGCAGGTCGCGCAGGACCTGCAGCACCTCGGCCTGCACGGAGACGTCGAGGGCGCTGGTCGGCTCGTCGGCCACCAGCAGGCGCGGGCGCAGCGCCAGGGCGCGGGCCAGGCCGATGCGCTGGCGCTGCCCGCCGGAGAACTCGTGCGGGTAACGGCGCTCGGCTCCCGCGGGCAGCCGCACCGCGTCGAGCAGCTCGCGAACCCGCGCCTGCCGCTCGGCCCCCGACAGGCGCCGACCGTCGCGACCGTGGATCGCCAGCGGCTCCGCTATCGACTCGCCGACCAGCTTGCGCGGGTCCAGCGACCCGCCCGGGTCCTGGAACACGACGCCGACGTCGGCCAGCAGGCGCCGACGCGCCCGGCCCCGGGCGCGCGAGATGGAGGTCCCGAGCAGCCGCACCTCGCCCTCGGACGGCGTCAGCAGGCCGAGGCACGCCCGCCCCGCCGTCGACTTGCCCGAGCCGGACTCGCCGACCAGCCCCAGCATCTCGCCCGCGCGCACGGTCAGGTCCAGGCCGTCGACCGCGCGGACGTGCCGGCCCTGCACGCGGTAGTCGAGGCTGACGCCCCGCAGGTCCAGGACGATCTCGCGCTCGTCTGCAGGCCCTCCGGTCGAGTCCTGACCGCTGGTCGAGACCTCCCCCACGTGAGTCGAGCCTGTCGAGACCTCCCCTGCGTTGGCCGAGCCGGTCGAGACCGGTCTCGACAGGCCCGACCCACGGTCAGCACTCGACCCGCGAACGACCGTGCTCGCCGGCGGCGCAGCCGGCACGGCGTCGAGCAGGGTGCGCGTGTACTCGTGCGCGGGGTCGAGCAGCACCTGCTCCACGAGCCCGTGCTCCACGATCCGGCCGCCGCTCATCACTGCCACCTCGTCGGCGATGTCCGCGACCACGCCCATGTTGTGCGTGACGAGCAACAGCGCGGTGCCGTGCTCGGCAACGAGCTCGCGCAGCAGGTCGAGGATCTCGGCCTGCACGGTGACGTCGAGCGCCGTCGTCGGCTCGTCAGCGACGATCAGTTGCGGCTCGCAAGCCAGCGCGATGGCGATGACCACGCGCTGCCGCTGGCCGCCGGACAGCTCGTGCGGGTACTGCCGCGCCCGGCGCTCCTGGTCGGGGATGCCGACGGACCGGAGCAGCTCGACCGCCCGGTCCTGGGCGACGGCGCGCGGAACGAGCTCGTGGTTCAGCACCGCCTCGGCGATCTGGTCGCCCAGGGTCATGGTCGGGTTGAGCGCCGTCATCGGCTCCTGGAAGACCATGGACGCCACGCGACCCCGCAGGTCCACGAGCTGGTCCTCGGGCGTGGCGACGACGTCGCGCAACCGCCCGCCGTCGGCAAGCTCGACCGAGCCCGTGACCTGCGCCGTCGAGGGCAGCAGCCCCAGCACCGAGAGCGAGGTGACGCTCTTGCCCGAGCCCGACTCGCCCACCAGGGCGACCACCCGGCCGCGCCGCACCTCGAGGTCTATGCCGCGCACGGCGGGCACCTCGCCCGAGCCGGTGGTGAAGGTGACGTTCAGGTCCCGGATGCGCAGGACGACGTCGTCGGCCGGTGCCTCATGACCGGGCCCGGATGTTGGCAGCGCGCTCATGCCGTCCTCCCCTTCACGTCCACGACGTCCCGCAACCCGTCGCCCACGAAGTTCAGGGCGCACACGACGATCACTATCGCGAGGCCGGGCGGCAGGATGAGCCACCAGGCGCCCTGGTAGATGTAGTTGATGCCGTCGTTGAGCATCGCGCCCCAGTCGGTGGTGGGTGGCTGGACGCCCATCCCGAGGAAGCTGATGTAGGCGACGAGCAGGATGGCGTCGGCGACCTGGAAGGTCGCGTTCACCACCACGGTGCCCACGGTGTTCGGGATGACGTGCGACAGGACGGTGCGGCTGTGCGTGGCGCCCATCGCGCGCGCGGCCACCACGTAGTCGCGCGTCCGGACCGACAGCGCCTCCGCCCGGATCAGCCGGGCGGGCACCAGCCAGGACACCAGGCCCAGCACGACGATCATCATCCCGACCGTTGGACGCACGATCGTGGAGAGCACCAGCAGCAGGAAGATCGCGGGGATCGCGATGCCGGCGTCGACCACCCGCATCATGACGGCGTCCACGACGCCGCCCACGTACCCGGCGACCGCGCCCCAGAGGGTGCCGACCACCGTCGCGAGCGCGCCCGCCAGGACCCCGACCAGGAGCGACACCCGGCCCGCGACCATGAGCCGGCCCAGGTTGTCGTAGCCGAGCGCGTCCGTGCCCAGGGGATGCCCGTCGACGCCGGGCGGCAGGTTGGCGGCGCCGAGGTCGGTCGTGACCTGCTCCGTGGGGTACACCAACGGGCCCACCACGGCGAACAGCACGAGGACGACGAGCGCGACCGCGCCGACCACGGCCAGCCGGTTGGTGGCGAACCGCTGCAGCGCGGTCATCGCAGGCCTCCCCGGGTACGCGGGTCCAGGAGGGCCTGGATGACGTCGGCCAGCAGGGAGCCGACGACGGTCGCCACCGAGATGACCAGCACGCAGCCGAGCAGGACCGGGAAGTCGCTGCTCTGCGCGGCGCTCCAGAACAGCAGGCCCATGCCCGGGTAGTTGAACAGCTGCTCGACGACGAGCGCGCCGCCGAACATGACCGGCAGGTAGTAGCCGAGCATCGCGACCACCGGCGTCAGCGAATTGCGCAGCACGTGCCTGATCACCACGCGCCGGTAGACAGTGCCCTTGGCGCGGGCGGTGCGGACGTAGTCCTCGCCGAGGTTGTCCAGCGTCGAGGAGCGCATGTAGCGGCTGAACGTCGCCACGATCGGCACGGCGCCCGTGAGCACGGGCAGCACGAGCCCGGCGGGCTGCGACAGGACCTCGGCGATCCCGTTTCCCTGCGGCGCCGCGGCGGGGAACAGCCCAGCGGTCTGGCTGAGCAGCAGGATCAGGAGCATCCCGAGAAAGAACGTGGGGGTCGAGTAGGCGACGATCGCGAGGGTCGAGAGCCAGTAGTCGACGGCGCGGTTGCGGCGCACTGCCTGGTAGACGCCGACCGGCACGGCGATGAGCACCGCGACGACCAGCGAGAGGCCGGTCAGCAGCAGGGTCTTGGGCAGCCGCAGGCCGATCGCGTCGGCGACCGACTGGTTCAGCAGGTACGACTCCCCGAGGTCGCCCGTCAGCGACCGGCCGAGGAACGCCAGGTACTGCAGCACCACGGGCTGGTCCAGGCCGTTGGCGGCCTCGAACGCCGCGATCTGCTCCGGCGTGGCCTGCTGGCCGAGGACGCCGCGGGCCGGTCCGCCCGGCAGCGCGTGCAGCAGCGCGAACACGATGACGCTGACCACGAGGATCACGGCGAGCGCCTGCAGGATGCGCCGAACGAGGAAGCGGCCGAAGCCGCCGCGCTGGGCTCTGAGCCCTGGCGCGGCGACTCCGGGTTCGACGGACCCGCTCTGCGCGGGGATGGCTGTCGTCATGTCAGCCGGCCCAGCTCCAGCGCTGCGGGTGGAAGCTGGCCAGCGGGTCCTGCGTGGTGCCCTCCAGGCCGTTCTTGATCACCGAGACCTGGTAGACGGGGTTCGGCAGCCACATCACCGGGAGATTCTCGGCGCCGTACTTCGAGTACTCCTGCATCACCGACGGGTCGGTGCTCTCGGTGGAGTCGAGCATGAGGGTGTCGAACTCGTCGTCGGAGTAAGAGCCGAAGTTCGACGCCGCGCCCGTGCCGAACACGCGCTCGCCGCTCGGGTAGCCGCCGAAGTACCAGCTGCCCGCCGTGCCGAAGAACGGCAGCTGCCAGTCGCACTCCGGCTGGTCCGCGGTGCAGGGCGCGATCGACGAGAGCACCGTGTTCAGCGGCGCCGTCTCGATGGTGACGGCGACGCCCGCCTGGTCCATCGTCGACTTGATCTCGGCGAACATGTTGTCGGTCTCGGCCGACCCGCTCTGCGACAGGATGGTGATCGCGAGCTTCTGCCCGTCCTCGATGCCGTCGCCGCACTCGTCGTCCCCGTCGCCGGGGGCAGTGCACTCGAGCACGCCGTCGGACCCGGCGGTCCAGCCGTGGTCGGCCAGCAGCGTGGCCGCGGCCTCCGGGTCGAACGGGTAGGGGTTCTCCTTCTGTTCGTCGGAGAGGAAGTCGCTCTCGGGGTTCTGCGGCACGGGGCCGTAGCCGGGCAGCGCGGCACCCTTCCAGATCACGTCGGAGATCTGCTCCTGGTCCACGAGGTGCTGCAGCGCCTGGCGCACGTAGAGCTGGCGGTAGACCGGGCCCATCTCGGGGTGGTTGAAGTTGTACGGCAGGTAGGTGATGGACCAGCCCGCCCACGGCTCGACCGTGTAGTCGAGCTGCTCGTACTGCTCCGGCGCGTCGAGGCCCGTCGTCGGGATGTACCCGTAGTCGACGGCGCCGGACCGCACCGCGTTCACCTCGGCGTCCGTGGACGTGTACGGGAGCAGGTTGACCGTGTCGATCGAGGCGGCGTCGTCGCCGTCGTACTTCTCGTTCTTGGTCAGCTCGACCTGGCCTGCGTCGGTGAACCCGGTCAGGGAGTACGGGCCGTTGATGGTCTGCCACAGCGGGTTCGAGGCGTAGGTGCCCAGGTCCTCGCTCTCGGTGACGAGGTAGTCGAAGATCGCCTTCGCGCCCTTCTCGGTCTCCGCGAGCGCCGGGTCGGGCTCTTCGTCGTCGGCCGTCTTGGCCCACGCGTGGGCGGGCAGGGGCACGATGAGGTTGAGCTGGGAGGCCTGCAGCCACTCCGGGTTGTAGACCTTGTCGAACGTGAGCTCGACGGTCGTGTCGTCGGGGGTGGCGACGTCGGTGACGTTGTCGGGCATGCGGCCCTCGGAGTAGCTGGCCCAGACGTCCGTGTTGGCGCGCACGAGGTCGAACCAGAACTTCACGTCCGCCGAGGTGACGGGCTCACCGTCGCTCCAGGTGCGGCCCTCGTCGAGCGTGATCGTCACGGACCGGCCGTCGTCGGAGAAGGTGATGTCGGAGGCGAGGTCGGCCTGCGCCACGCGCCCCACCTCGCCCTCGGAGCCGTCGTACGCGACGAGCGGCTCCCAGAGGGTGCGCATGATGGCGGAGTTGTGGGTCGCGAGCTTGCCCGCGATGCCCAGCGGCACTATCCAGTTGGGGGTCGCGTTGGCGGGCAGGGCGTAGTTCACGTCGGTGCGGCCGGCCGCCCCGTCCGCACCGGAGGACGTCGAGCATCCGGCGAGGAGGGCGACGGCGGCGGCCGCACCGACGGCCAGCCTCGCGGCCCGTCCGGCATGCGTGGTGCGCATCTGAGGTCTCCTTGGTTCGCGGGGCCGTCGCAGCGGGAGCCTGTGCGGCTCGGGCACTTGGTTCGGCGGCCGAATAATCCAGCACCGTAGACGTACCAAGTTGCCGGGATCTATGCAGAATCCGTAACAAGGCTGTTAATTCGGTACCGTAAAAAGGCCGCCCTGTCCTACCTGGAGTCGACGTGGTGCAGACTCTTGCCCATCGCTTGTTCCGCGTTCGAAAAGAAGTCTGGAGGTGGCCGTGGCTCAGCTCGCGCGTCCCCGCGTCGCCGCCGCACGGCTCGAGCGGGAGATTCTCGTGCTCGTGTCGAGCGGACGCGCCCGGTCCCGCAAGGAGATCGCCGAGTCGCTCGGCATCGCGCCGTCCACGGTCTCCCAGCGGGTGCAGGCGATGCTCGCCTCCGGCGCCATCGAGGAGACGGGCGAGGGCGCGTCCAGCGGCGGACGGCGCCCCCGGGAGCTGCGCGTTCCCGGTAGCACGGGCCACCTCGGCGTCGTCGACATCGGCGGCACCCACGCCCGGCTCGGGATCCTGCGGCACGGCGGCGAGCTCGCCACGACGACGGAGGTCGCGCTCGCGATAACTGACGGCCCCGAACCGGTGCTGACGCAGGTCACGGCCGCGCTGCGGGAGCTGGCGGGCACGGCGCCCGACGGCGGCAGGCTGCTCGGCGTCGGCATCTCGCTGCCCGGCCCCGTCGACGTCGCACGGCGCGCACTCGACAGCCCCTCGCGCATGCCCGGGTGGTCGGGGTTCGACGTCGGCACCTGGCTCGAGGACGCCCTGGAGGTCCCCGCCGTGGTCGAGAACGACGCCAACGCGATGGCCGTCGGCGAGCACTTCGGGCACGCCCGCAGGACGCGGCACTCCGTGTCGGTCAAGGCGGGCAGCGCGATCGGGGCCGGGATCCTGGTCGACGACCGGCTGCATCGCGGCACCGGCGGCGCTGCCGGCGACATCACGCACACGCGCATCCCCGCGGGCGGCGACACCCCCTGCTCCTGCGGGAACCGCGGCTGCCTGGAGACCTTGGCCTCGGGTGCGGCCCTCGTGCGGCTGCTCCGTGCGCAGGGGTACGACGTCGCCGCGACTACCGACGTCCTCGCCCTCGTGCGGGACGCCGAACCGGTGGCGACCACCCTGACCAGGACCGCGGGACGCCACCTCGGCGAGGTGCTGTGCGCGGTAGTCAACTTCTTCAACCCGGGCGCCGTGTACCTGGGCGGCGCCCTGTCCACGCTGGAGCCGTTCGTCTCGGCGATCCGCAGCCAGATCTACGAGGGCGCCCACCCGCTCATGACCCGCGACCTCGTGATCGCGCCGTCCGGGCTGGGCGCCGACGCGAACCTCGTGGGCGTGGGCCGCCTGCTGGAGGACGCGCTGGTGCCGCATGCCCTGGCCGGCTGACGCCGTCGGCCCGTCCCCCGCCCTGCCCAGCCCCGCCCTGCCCAGCCCGCCCCGCCCCGCCCCGAAGCAACCGGAAGGACCACGATGACGAACCCCAGCCCGCGGGTCGCGATCGCCGGCATGTCGATCGAGTCCAGCACGTTCTCCCCGCACCGCTCCGGGTGGGAGGCCTTCACGCTCCGCCGCGGCGACGAGCTGGTGCTGCACTACCCGTTCCTCGCCGACGGCGCTCCCCTGCGCGACGCCGCTAGCTGGACCGGCGTGCTGCACGCGCGGTCGCTGCCCGGCGGCGCCGTCCCCGCCGAGGTCTACGAGTCCGTGCGCGACGAGATCGTCGCGACCCTGCGCGCGCAGCAGGCCGAGCACGGCCCGTACGACGGCCTGCTCCTCGACATCCACGGCGCGATGACCGTCGTCGGACGGGACGACGCCGAGGCCGACCTCGCGGCGGCCGTGCGCGCCGCCGTCGGACCCGGGACGCTGATCAGCACCACCATGGACCTGCACGGCAACGTGCCACGGGAGCTGGCCGAGGCCAGCGACCTGATCACCTGCTACCGGATGGCCCCGCACGAGGACGCGTGGGAGACGCGCGAGCGCGCCGCCGCGAACCTGCTCTCGCGGCTGCGCGAGGGGGGCGCGCCGAAGAAGGCGTGGCTCCAGGTACCCGTGCTGCTCCCGGGCGAGAAGACCAGCACGCGGCTGGAGCCCGCGAAGAGCATCTACGCCGACGTCGCCCGCGTGGCCGAGCTGCCCGGCGTCGTCGACGCGGCGCTCTGGGTCGGGTACGCGTGGGCCGACGAGCCGAGCTGCCAGGCCGCCGTCGTCGTCACCGGCGACGACGAGGACGTGATCGTGCGCGAGGCCGAGCAGCTCGCCCGGCAGTACTGGGACGCACGCGACGACTTCGCGTTCGTCGCACCGGCCGCCCCGTACGAGGAGTGCGTGGCGACCGCCCTGGCGAGCGAGCAGCGGCCCTACTTCCTGTCCGACTCGGGCGACAACCCGACGGCGGGCGGCGCCGGCGACGTCACCTGGACGCTCGCGCAACTCCTGGCCGAGCCGGCCTTCACCCGGCCGGCCGAGGACGGCGGGTCTCCGGCCGAGAACGGCGGGTCTCCCGCCGACGGCGGTCGGTCGCTGGCCGAGGACGGCGGGTCTCCTGCCGACGGCGGTCGCACCGCGATCTATGCCTCGCTGCCCGACGCCGACGCCGCTCGCGCAGTGGCGGAGGCGTTCGCGAAGCACGGCGCCGGGGCCGAGGTAGACGTCGAGGCCGGCGCCCAGGTCGACGACGGCCCGCACGGTCCGGTCCGGCTGCGCGGCGTCGTGGAGCACGTCAGCGAGGGCGACCCCGACGCGGGGATCGTCGCCGTCGTCCGCGTGGGCGGGCTGCGCGTGATCCTCACCGAGCGGCGCAAGCCGTACCACCTGGAGCGCGACTTCACGGTGCTGGGCCTGGACCCGCGCGGGACCGACGTCGTCGTCGTCAAGATCGGCTACCTCGAGCCCGAGCTGTACGACATGGCCGCCGACTGGATGCTCATGCTCACCCCGGGCGGCGTCGACCAGGACCTGCTCCGCCTCGGCCACCACCGTCTGGCGGCCCCGGTGCACCCGTTCCACGAGTTCGACAAGGAGCCGGAACTCCGCGCCCAGCTCCTCTGATCCGGTCCGGTCCTGGCCGGTCAACCTGCCGACGGTCCGGCGGTGTGTCGTACGGCGTGTCGCCGGCCGAGCCTTCGCCGGTCTCGACCACTGGAGATCGGCCTCTCGGATCGCTCAGACCTCCGCGACCAGGGAGAGTCGGATCGCTCAAGCGTCGGCAACCAGGAAGAGCTGAATCGCTCAGGCCTCCGCGACCAGGGAGAAGAGGTCCTTCGGGTCGGCCGGCTCCGCGATGAGGTCTAGGTGCTGGAGCAGCTCCGGCGCGTTCGCGGTGACGTCGTCGAGCACGAACTTCAGCGCGGTCCAGTCCTCCACGGCGAACCCGACGGAGTCCCACACGACCAGCTCGTCCTCGCTCCGGCGCCCCTGAGCGGCCCCGGTGATGACCTGCCACAGCTCGGTCACCGGGAAGTCGGCGGCCTGGCGCTGGATCTCGCCCTCGATCCGGGTCTGCTCCGGGAGCTCCACGAACACGCTCGCGCGGGCGACGATCGCCGGGTCCAGCTCGGTCTTGCCCGGGCAGTCGCCGCCGATCGCGTTGATGAACACACCGGCGGGTACGTCGGCGTCCTGCAGCACCGTCGCGTTCTGCTTGTCCGCGGTGCACGTCGTGATGACGTCGGCCCCGCGGGCCGCGTCGGCGGCGGCGTCGGCCAGGACGACGTCGAAGCCGAGCGCCTTGGCATGCCGCGCCAGCTTCTCCATGGCGTCGCGGTCGACGTCGAAGACGCGCAGCGTCTCGATGCCCAGCTCGGCACGCATGCCGAGCGCCTGGAACTCGGCCTGCGAGCCGCAGCCGATCAGGGCGAGGGTGCGGGACTCGGCCGGCGCGAGGTAGCGGGCGGCCAGCGCCGACGTCGCGGCCGTGCGCAGCGCGGTGAGCAGCGTCATCTCCGCGAGGAACGTCGGGTACCCGTTGCGGACGTCGGCGAGTATGCCGATCGCCGTCACCGTCTGGAACCCGAGGGACGGGTTCAGCGGGTGCCCGTTGACCAGCTTGAACCCGTAGGTCTCCGCGTCCGACGTCGGCATCAGCTCGATCACGCCCTCCGCCGAGTGCGAGGCGATGCGCGGCCGCTTGTCGAGCTCCGGCCAGCGGGCGAAGTCGCGCTCCAGCGCGTCGGTGAGGGCCGCGATCGCGGCCTCCGGGCCGCGGCGGGCGACCCAACGGGCGGTGGCGGCGACGTCGAGGTACGGGACAGTGGTCATCGCGGGGTCTCCTCGGTGGCAGTAGCAGCGCCGGCATCCGCGAGCACGGCGCTCGCGAGGACGGTCGTGGCGAGGGCGGTACCGGTCAGGGCGGGCACAGCGGGCGCGGTGGTGTCCGGGCGCAGCTCGAGCGTGCAGCACTTGACCGAGCCGCCGCCCTTGAAGATCTCGGACAGGTCGATGCCGACGGGCACGAACCCGCGCTCCTTGAGCGCGTCGGCGTAGTCGCGGGCGCGGTCGCTGAGGAACACGTGCAGCCCGTCGGAGACGACGTTCAGGCCGAGGACGGCGGCGTCGTCGGCGCCGACCAGGATCGCGTCCGGGAACAGGGTGCGCAGCGTCTCCTGCGCGGCGGGGCTGAACGCCTCGGGGTGGTAGGCGATGACGGTCTCGCCGGAGACGGCGCCGTCGTCGAGCACCGAGAGGGCCGTGTCCAGGTGGTAGTAGCGCGGGTCGACCAGCTCGAGCGGGACCAGCTCGATCCCCTGCGCGGCGAGCTCCAGCCGCTCGGCGACCTCCGCGTGCCCGGCGGGCGTGGTGCGGAAGCCGGTGCCCGCGAGCAGCACCTTGTCCACCAGCAGCAGGTCGCCCTCGCCCTCCATGACCTCGACGGCCTCGCCGAGCCGGCGGTAGGCCTGCGCGGCGGGCGTCTCGAACCAGCGGTCGTACGCCGGCCCCTCGGCCGCACGCTCGGGGTACGTGAACCGCGCGGCGAGCGCGCGCCCGCCGACGACGATGCCGCCGTTGGCCGCATACACCATGTCGGGCAGCCCGGGCTCGGGCTCGATGACGTCGACCCGGTGGCCACGTGCCTCGTAGGCGTCGCGGAGCGCCTCCCACTGGGCGAGCGCCTTCGCGGTGTCGACGGGCGAGGACGGGTCCATCCACGGGTTGATCGCGTAGACGACGTCGAAGTAGGTGGGCGGGCACATGAGGTAGTGCCGCGGCGTGGCGGTCCGCTGCGCGATGGTGTGCGTCAGCTGCGCGATGGTCTGCGTCATGCCGCGAGGCTACGGCCGCACCGATTCACAACAGGCACGCATCCGTTGCGCATTCAGGCGCGGATTCTTGCGCAATCGCGTGGTTCGGTGAACGATTCGTTCATGGATGCTGTGAACCGGGCGATCGTCGGAGAGCTGCTGCGCGATGGACGTGCCACCTACCAGGAGGTCGGCAGCGCCGTCGGGCTCTCGGCTCCCGCCGTGAAGCGGCGGGTGGACCTCATGCTCACCCGCGGGGAGATCGCCGGTTTCACCGTGCGCGTGGACCCGCAGGCGAT
Source organism: uncultured Actinomycetota bacterium (assembly GCA_963850545.1). Lineage (GTDB taxonomy): Bacteria > Actinomycetota > Actinomycetes > Actinomycetales > Cellulomonadaceae > Promicromonospora. Next base: position 2,925,404 of record CAWKLP010000001.1, read on the forward strand.
GGGCTGGATCCTGGAAGGGTACGTCGAGATCTTCTGCTCCGGCATCGTCTCGCCCAAGGTGCTCGAGCGCGACTTCGCCCCCATTCCCGAGGTGGTGCGCGTCTCCACGGTGACCGGCGACGCCGACGCGATAGTGCACGTCATGGCCACGAGCATGGAGGAGATCGAGCGCACCGTGGAGCGCATCCGGACGGTCACCCACGTGGTCAAGACACGCACGGCCCTCGTGATGTCCCGGGTGGTCGACCGACCGGGCGCCTGACGTGACGGAGCCGGCCGCTACACGCCTTAGGGTGTCCTAACAGGACTTTCCTGTAAGGACCGGAGGGCGCCCACGATGCTCAGAACCACGGTGTCCGACGACGTCGCCGGCTGGCTCGACGTGCTCGGGCCGCTCGCGTTCTACCTCGTCGTCTGGGGCCTCGTGTTCGTGGGGACCGCGTTCTTCGTCGGCGTCTTCATCCCGTTCCTCACCGGGGACGGCCTGCTGTTCGGCGCGGGGATCGTGGCCGGGAGCACGGACCGCATAGACATCTGGGTGCTCGCGATCGGCGTCGGCATCGCGGCCGTGGCGGGCGACCAGGTCGCGTTCCTGCTGGGGCGCCGGTACGGGCGGCCGTACCTGAGCACCCGGAAAGGCCGCTGGGTGCAGGCCGCGGTGGCCCGCACCGAGAAGTTCTACGACCTGTTCGGGTGGTGGTCCGTCGTGATCGGCCGCTACATGCCGTGGGCCCGCGTGTTCGTCCCGGTCATCGCGGGTGTGACCCGCATGCCCTACGGCAAGTTCCTCTCGGCGAACGTCTTCGGGGCGCTGAGCTGGGCCGTGCTGATCACGGTGCTCGGGTACTTCGCGGCGTCGGACCCGTCGGTGCGGCCCATCGCGTACATCGTGGCCGGGGTGGTCATCGCGGCGTCGATCGTCGCGGGGATCCGCGCGTGGCGGCAGGAGCGGGTGAGCCGCACGCAGGAGGCTTGATCGACGGCCCGCGGCCGGTCGATCAACAGCAGCCGCCGCACGATCAACCACCGTGCGCAGGCCGCCCTCAGGCTGGGGCCATGCCCACCCAGAGTGCCCCACTGAGCGCGCCATCCAGCGCCCCGGCCGGCTCCCCGCCGAGCAATCTGTCGAACGACCTGTCGAGCGACCAGCCGCACACCCCGACCTGGACGCCTGTCGTCGCACTCTCGTTCGGGATCGGGATGGTGGTCCTGAGCGAGTTCCTGCCGGCGAGCGTGCTGCCCACGCTCGCGGCGGACGTCGGCGTCAGCGAGGGCACGGCCGGCCTGGCCGTCGCCGCGACGGCGATCGCCGGCGCCCTCACCGCGCCGAGCATCGCGGTGCTGCTCCCCCGGGCCGACCGCCGCACGGTGCTCGTCGCACTGCTCGCCGCCGCCGCGCTGTCGAACCTCGTGGTCGCGATCGCGCCCAGCTTCGCAGTGCTGCTGGTCGGCCGGCTCCTGCTCGGCGTCGCGCTCGCCGGGTACTGGTCGTTCGCCTTCGGCGCCGGCACGCACGCCGTTCCCGGCAGGAACCACGTGGTCTCGTCGGCACTCGCGTTCGGCGTCAGCATCGCGACGGTGGTCGGCGTCCCGGTCGCATCCGTGGTGGGCGACGCCGTCGGCTGGCGGACGACGTTCGGCGGCTCCGCAGTCCTCACGCGTGCTCAGCGCCGTCGCTCTCGCGATGACCCTCCCGTCGGTCCCTGCCCACCCGGCGGCGGGCCTGCGGATGCTGCGCGAGGCACTGCGCAACAGACGGCTGATGGCCGGCATCGGTTGCGTGGTGCTGGTCGCCTTCGGCAACTTCGCCGCCTACCCCTATATCCGCATCGCCATCGACCGCGTGGACCCGGCGGCCACCTCGTGGATGCTGCTGCTCTGGGGCGTCGGCGGCCTGGCGGGCACCGTGCTGGCCGGGGCGCTCGCGCGGTGGCTGCGGCTGCTGGCCGCGACGGTGCCGTTCGTGGTCGCCGCCGCCCTGCTGCTCACGGCTGTCACCTCGTCGGTGCCTGTGCTGGCCGTCGCGGTGGCGCTGTGGGGCTTCTCGTTCAGCATGATCCCGGTGGTCACCCAGCTGTGGGTGACCCGGGTCGAGCCGGAGCGGTCCGAGTCCGCGATATCCCTGCAGGTCACGGCCTTCCAGATCGCGATCACCGTGGGTGCCGCCCTGGGCGGCGTGCTACTGGACGGGCACGGTGTCCGCCTGCTGCTGGTGGTCGGCGCGGTCTCGGCGGTGGCCGCCGGGCTCGGCTGGACGTTCCTGCGGGTGCCCCGCACGTGACGTCCCGGGCGCGGCCGACGGCACCCAGGGCATGGCCGGCCGCGCCCGGAGCGGGGCCGGCCTCGCTGCGGGCGCCGGTGCGGCGCGCCACGCGAGCGGCGAGACGCCGTGGTCCGCGGCAAACGCCCGGCTGAACGCGGCCACCGAGCCGTACCCCACCTCGAACGCGACCCGTGTGACTGGCAGGCACTCGCGGGTGAGCAGCTTGCGGGCCTGGTGCATGCGCACCTCCCGCAGCATCCGCATCGGGCTGTGCCCGGTAGCGCGGCGGAAGCGCTCGGTCAGCGCGGAGCGCGACAGGTGCACCAGGCCCGCCATCCGGTCGAGGGTCCACGGCTCGCCCGGCCGGGCCGCGAGGGCCGCCACGACGTCGGCGACCTGCGCGTCGGCAGTGTCGTTCGCGCCGTCGCCCGCGCGGTCGCCGCGCTCCTCGGCCGCCTGCCACAGCGCCGTCATCGCCGCCCCGATGAGACCCGCGTAGCTCGCGGCGAACAGGTCCTCGGGGTTGCACGTCACGTCGAGCGGGCAGGTGGTCACGAGCGCGACGACGCCACGCTGCTGCTCGTCGAACCCGTGCAGGACCAGCGGGCTCGGCAGCTCCGTCGACGGGACGGACTGCCGCAGGTCAGCGTGCACGAGGTCCGTCTCGACGTCGGCCGTGAGCCGGTGCGCCGTCCGGGCGTCGACGAGCACCGCGGCGCCGGGCAGCACCTGCCTGCGGGCGCCCGCGGTCTCGAGCGTCGCGGCGCCGGCCAGGACGAGCGCCCAGAGGGCACCCTGCCCGGACCGCGTCGCACCGGCAGGCAACCGCTCGCGCTTCAGCGCCGTCATCTCCCAGTCCATAGAAAGCGGAGCCATCTGCGAGCGCCGCCTATTCCCGGCTGACATACTGCCGACCACACGACCGCCACGAGAGGGAAGCCACCTTGCTGATCGCCGGACTAGTGCTCGCGGGCATCGCGGCACTCATCCACGTCTACATCTTCTATCTGGAGTCCTTCGCCTGGACGAAGAAGGGGACCCTCGCGACGTTCGGGATGACCGCGCAGGAGGCCGAGGCCATGCGGCCCATGGCCCTGAACCAAGGCTTCTACAACCTGTTCCTCGCGATCGTCACGGTGGTCGGCATAGTCTTCGCCGCCGGCGGGTCGACGGCGGTGGGCGCGGCGCTGGTGTTCGCCGGCGCGGGCTCGATGGTCGCGGCCTCGCTCGTCCTGGTGGTCTCGGACCCGTCCAAGCGCAGTGCGGCGCTCAAGCAGGGCGCGGTGCCGCTGCTGGGCGTGATCGCCCTGGTCATCGGCCTGGTGGCCTGACGGCGCGGTTTTGGAGGCTGCGGAGGCGGCGGAGCGTTCTCGGGTTCTCGAAGCCGACCGTGTGGGCTGCCGACTCCACAGTGGCGCCGTGGCCGATGAGGTGCTCAGCGCGCTCGCGCCGCAGGATCTGCTGGTAGCGCAGGGGCGTGAGCCCGGTGGCCCGGCTGAACTGCCTGGTCAGGGTCCGTTCGGCGACGCCGGCGTGCGCGGCCAGGTCGGCCAGCGGCAGGCTGCGCGCGAAGTGCGCGTCGATGTGGTCCTGGACCCGGTGGACGGTGTCGTCGACGTGCGACCGGTGCCGCAGCATGGCGCTGGCCTGCGGCTCCGTCCCGTTTCTCCGGGCGTACACCACCATCTCCCGGGCCACCCGTGCGGCGAGCGCCGGGCCGTGGCGCATGGCGAGCAGGTGCAGCGAGAGGTCGATGCCGCTGGCGATGCCGGCGGAGGTGACCACGCCGTCGTCGGTGGTGAACAGGACGTCCCGCACCACGCGTGCCCGCGGGTGCCGGGCGGCGAGCGCGTCCTGGACGGCATGGTGAGTGGTGCAGCGCCGGCCGTCGAGCAGGCCCGCCTGACCGAGCGCGTCGGCGCCCGCGCACACGCTCGCGACCGTGCCGCCCGCCGCGTGATGCTCGGCGAGCCGCTCCCGCATCTGCGCGCTCAGGCGGGGCCAGGCGGCCGGGTCGTCTCCCACGCGCCACCCGGGTACGACGACGAGGTCGTCCGGGCCGAGCGTCGGCCACTCGGTACCCGCGACCAGCGGGAGGCCCTGCGCCGAGGCGACCACTCCGGCGTCTGACCCGGACTGGCCGGGCCGTTCGGAGTGTTCGGAAGCCGGCGCGCCGGACACGTACTGCAGGTCGTAGCGGTGGCCAAAATCCCCGGCCGTGAAGAACGCCTGCGCGGGGCCCGCCAGATCGAGCAGGTGGACCCCGGGCAGGAGCAGGAAGACGACAGTGGTCACCCGGCCGATGCTGCCACTTCGGCTGCGGGTTCGGTGGCGGCGGACCCGGACCCGGCCTCGGACTCGAGCTCCGCGACCGTTGCGATGCGGGCGAAGCGGCCGCGGAGCACCGCCTCGGTGCGTTCCAGGATGTCGGCGGCGCTGAACCGGCCCAGCGGGTCGGTGCTGGTGGCGTCGCTGACGAACGTCACGTCGTAGCCGAGGTCGGAGCCGACCCGCGTCGTGGTCTCCACGCACTGCTCGGCCCGGATGCCGCAGATCCGCAGCTCGCCCACGCCGTGTGCGGTGAGGATCTGCTGCAGGTTGGTCGTGGTGAAGGCGTTGTGGGAGGTCTTGCGCAGCACGGGCTCGTCGGGCCGGGGCTCGCTCAGCTCCGCGAACAGCCGGACGTGGCCCGACTCCGGGTCGAAGGGGTTGCCCGACCCGGGCTCGGTGTGGAGCACCCAGACCACGAGGTCGCCGGCCTCGCGGGCGAGGTCGACCAGCCGGTTGACGGGCTCGGCGACCCCGGGGTTGAGCGTGTCGGCCCACTGCGGGCGGACCCGGAAGGACTCCTGGACATCGATGACGATCAGGGCTCGGTTCATGCCCCAAGTCTGTGCTCCGGAGGTGGGCCGGCGGGAGGCCGGATCAGGTCGCGGGGCGGGCGGATCTGGTCACCGCTCTGCGCGCCCGAGTGGTTCGGCCTCGCGAGTGCGCGGACCGCCGGCGTCGCCGGTGTTCCGGGTCGCTGTCGGCTCGAAGAGGACCATCGCAGTCTCCTCTTCTGCCACAGGGCAGTGCTCCACACCCCGCGGCACCACGTACAGCTCGCCGGGCCCGAGCGTGACCTCTCCGTCGCGCAGCTGGATGGTCAGACGCCCGTCGACCACGAGGAACAGCTCGTCGGTCTCGGGGTGTGCGTGCCACACGAACTCCCCGAGGATCTTCACTGCCCGCACGTCGTAGTCGTTGACGGTGGCGATCCGCCTGGGGGCCCAGCGCTCGTGAATCTGGGCCAGGCACTCGGTGATGTTGATCGCGTTGTTCGCAGCCTTTGTCATGACCGCACTCTCGCCCCCGACGCGTGGTCCGGTCTTGTACGTTCCTGACATGCCGTCATCCCTCGACACACGCAATCGCGGGAAGCCACGCGCGACGGTGGCCGCGTGGCGCCCCCGCGTCCCGGGGATCTCCGAGGTCTTTCACGCTCATTTCCGAACGCACGCTTATCCGATGCACACCCACGACACGTGGGACCTCATGCTGCTGGACGACGGCCTGGTCGACTTCGCGCTGGACGGTCGCCAGCACGACAACGGTGACCCTGACAGGGTGATCCTGCTGCCGCCCGGTGTGCCCCACGACGGGCGTACCGTCGAGGCGCACGGATTCCGCAAGCGCGTGCTCTACCTCGACACCTCGGTGCTGCCTGCGGACCTGGCCGACGCCGCCGTCGACACCCCGATCCATCGCAACCGGGACCTGCGCGGGCAGCTCTCTGCCCTCCACCATGCCGTGGCCCGGCCCGGCGACGAGCTCGAGGCAGAAACCCGCCTCGCATTCGTGCGCGACCGGCTCCTGACCCGACTCGGGCACCAGGGTCGGACCGTCGAACGCCCACCGGCCCCCGTCGCCTCGAGGCTGCGTGAGTTCCTGGACGCCCACGTCACCGACTCCGTGACGTTGGTCGAGGCGGCAAGAGTCCTCGACGCGAGTCCGACTCATCTGGTGCGATCGTTCGGCAGAACATTCGGCCTGCCACCCCATAGCTATGTGCTCGGTCGACGAGTCGACCACGTCCGGGGGCTCCTGCTCGATGGCCTCCCCATCGCCGAGGCGGCCACCGCCGCGGGGTTCTATGACCAGGCACACCTGTCCCGGCATTTCACCCGCTACCTGGGCGTCCCGCCGGGCAAGTACGCATCGCCGAAGCGGTCGTAACCGCCGATCAGGCCGCGAACGCTGGCGCGTGCCGGCCCGCCCAGTCGGCGAAGGTACGCCCCGGCCGGCCGAGGACCTGCTCGACGTCCGGGCTCACCTCCCGCTCCTGGGGCGTGGGCTCGCCGAGGATCGCCAGCGTGCCGTCGACCACGGGCTCGGGCATGAGCTCGAGCATGCCGGCGCGCGCCTGCTCGCGGCTCAGCTCGACGAAGGCGAGCTGGGTGCCGAGCGCCTCGCCCAGTGCCTCGGTGCGCTCCCGCGGCGTGGCCGCCTCGGGACCGGTCAACTCGTACGTGCGGCCGTCGTGCCCGTCCTGGGTAAGCGCGGCCGCGGCGACGCCGGCGATGTCGAGCGGGTCGATGCCGGGCAGCGCGACGGAGCCGAACGGCGCGTAGACCGTGCGCTCGGACCGGATAGAAGGGGCCCAGGCGAAGGCGTTGGTGTAGAACCCGCCGGGCTGCAGCACGGACCAGGCCAGCCCCGAGCCGCGCACGAGCTTCTCGAGCTCGGCCATCGGCTTGTGCGAGGCAGAGTCCGGACGGGTGGCCGTCGCCTGGGACGACACGAGGACGAGGCGGCGCACCCCGGCGTCGGCGGCCGTGCCGACGATTCGCTCCCCGTCCAGGTGCCCGCCGGCGCCCGGCACGAGGAGAAGCATCGCGCTTGCGCCGGCGACGGCGTCGCGCAGGCTCTCGGGGTCTGCCAGGTCCGCGCGCACCCCGCGGACCCGGGGTTCGTCGAGCGGGGCGGTACCCGCGCGGGAGACGGCGGTGACCTCGTGGCCCCGCCGGACGAGCTCGGCGACCAGCGGCCGGCCGATGTTTCCCGTGGCTCCGGTGACGACGATCATGGGTGCTCCTGTCGATGCGACGCGGCCCGCGAGCGGGCCGGACGGCCCCTGCGGCCGCCGTGCCGCCGACGTTACGAGCCCCAGTACAGTAGGTTCCCTCAGGAAAGTATTGGAGGCGACCATGACCACCGCGACCACCTGGCGCCCGGAGCCCGGCGGCGACCCCACCGAGGCCTGTCCGATCACGCCGGTCGTCGACATGGTCTTCAGCCGCTGGACCACCCCGATCCTCTGGGTGCTGCACGAACACGGCGCCCAGCGCTTCGTCGAGCTGGAGCGGCGCATCGGCGTCACCCCCAAGGTGCTCACGCAGCGCCTGCGCCAGCTCGAACGTGACGGCCTGGTGACGCGCGAGATCTACGCGGAGGTGCCGCCGCGGGTCGAGTACCGGATCACGGAGCTCGGTCGCAGCCTCCACAGCGTGTTCGCCGCCCTGGGCGACTGGTCCAGCACCCACATGTCCGACGTCGAGGCCGCCCGCGCCGCCTACACGGGCCCCCTCCCCCGCTGACCCCCCCGGGGCGGACCCGCGGGCCCCTGGGCCGGGTGATCGTCAAATGGTCAGGGTGGTCGGCAACCCGAGCCGCCGACCACCCTGACCATCTAACGATCACCCACACAACTCACCAGCGCGGCCCGCCCGCGCCGGCGTCAGCCCGCCGCTCGCGTCACGCCCGGACGAAGCCCAGGAGCACCTTGTTGACCTCGTCCGCGTGCGTCCAGAGCAGGCCGTGCGGCGCGCCCTTGATCTCGACGTACTCAGCCTCGGGGAACGCCTTGTGGAAGGGGCGGCCGGTGGCGTCGATCGGGAGGATGTTGTCCTTGGTCCCGTGCAGGATCAGGGACGGCTTGCCGGCGGCGCGCACCGCCTCGACGTCGGCCCGGAAGTCCTCGATCCAGGCCGGGACGACGGCGTAGGCCGCGACCGGGGCGCTGCCCGTCGCCGTGTTCCAGCTGGCCGTGACCACCTCCTGGCTGATCCGCGTGCCGAGGTTCTCGTCCAGGTTGTAGAAGTCCTGGTAGAAGTTCGTGAACCATGCGAAGCGGTCCGAGCGGGCCGCCTCCTCGATGCCGTCGAAGACGGACTGCGGCACGCCGGTCGGGTTGTCGTCGGCCGCCACGAGGAACGGCTCGAGCGAGGCGAGGAACGCGAGCTTGGCGACGCGCTCGTGGCCGTAGTTCTTCACGTAGCGGGCCAGCTCGCCGGTTCCCATCGAGAAGCCGACCAGGATGACGTCGCGCAGGTCGAGGGTGTTCAGCACCGTGTTCAGGTCGGCGGCGAACGTGTCGTAGTCGTAGCCGGCCCCGACCTTGCTCGACTTCCCGAACCCGCGGCGGTCGTACGTGATGACGCGGTAGCCGGCGGCGACCAGCTCGCGCGACTGACGCTCCCAGCTGTTGCCGTCCAGCGGGTAACCGTGGATGAGGACGACCGGCTGCCCCGAGCCGTGGTCCTCGTAGTAGAGCTCCGTGGTGGTGCTGTTCTCGGTGCCGACCGTGATGAAACCCATGATCCGTTCCCTTCTCGATCCTTCCCCCGGCGGAGAACGGGCGTTCTCTGCCGCTATCAGCTACAGTAGAGAACGAACGTTCTCCGCGCAAGTCGTGCGGACGGAAGATGGGGTGGATCACATGATCGACGACAGGACCGCTCGGGAGAGCGTGGTCCAGGCCGCGGATGAGCTCTTCTACAAGCGCGGCGTACAGGCCGTGGGCATGGACGCGGTACGGACGGCGGCGGGCGTGTCGCTCAAGCGGATCTACTCGCTCTTCGCCTCGAAGGACGAGCTGATCGTCGCCGTCCTGCACCACCGCAGCGCGATCTGGGACAGCGGGCTCGCGTCGGCGTCCGAGCGGGCCACGACGGCCCGCGAGCGCATCCTGGCGATCTTCGACTTTCTCGACGCCTGGTTCCGGGAGCCGGACTTCTGCGGGTGTGCGTTCATCAACGTCCACGGCGAGCTCGGCGCGTCCTCGCCCGGCGTGACGGACGCCGTCCGCGAGCAGAAGCGCACCTTCCAGGAGTACGTCGCCCGCCTCGTGGCCGACGCCGGGGCTCCGCCCGCCCTGGCCCCGCAGCTCGCGATCCTGGCCGAGGGCGCGCAGACCACCGCCGCCATCTCGGGCACCCCGGACGCCGCGCACCACGCTCGGGCGGCCGCGGAGACGCTGCTCGATGTCGCCGTTCCGGCGCAGCCGGCCGAGCTGGTGGGATCATGAGCGACATGACGACCGATGAGTCAGCCGGCGGCGCGCGGGAAGCGGCATCGATCACCGCGCAGAGCGCCGTGCCTACAGGCGCCCATGACCCCGGCTTCGCGTTCCGCTGGGCCTACGGCAACCCGGAGGCGCCATACACGATCATGGAGTTCGGCGACTTCGAGTGCCCGTACTGCGGCGCCGCCAAGCCCGTGCTGCACGAGCTGATCAACAGCTCGGACGGCCAGGTCCGCCTCGTCTGGCGCCACTTCCCCCTGTTCGAGCCGCACCCGTACGCGCTGACTGCAGCACTTGCGGCCGAGGCAGCGGGCCACCAGGGCGCGTTCTGGCCGATGGCCGGCCTGCTCTTCAAGAACCAGGCGCAGCTCGACGACGCGTCGATAGTCCGCTACGGGGAACAGCTCGGGCTCGATACCAGCACGCTGGTCGGCGACCCGGCACAGCGGTTCGCCGGCGCTGTCCGCACGGACTATCAGGAAGGCATCGACGCCGGTGTGCACGGCACGCCCACGCTGTTCATCAACGGCGAGCCGTACCTGGGCGACGTCACGGTCACCGACCTGCGGGACACGATGTCGATGTCGCGCAAGCGCGCCCGCTTCGGCAGGTAGCGGTCTGGGGCGCGTTTCGGATTAGTGGGTTGACCTGCTGCCGCCGAGAAGTTCGAGCCGGAGTATCTTGAGGAGTAGCCGAGTCCAGGGCACCTCTACCCGGGACTGGTCCTGAGCCTTCTTGAGAGGTGAGGCGTCATGATGACGTCGAAGGGCGGCCCGCCAGTTGACCGCTCCCCGCGCGAGACGTGCGGAGCATTCCGATGAGCGCCGCGGCGTGGGTCCTGACACTGATCCTGATCCTGGTCCTGATCGGCCTCGGAATGGCCATCAAGATCGTCAAGCAGTACGAGAAGGGTGTGCTCTTCCGGTTTGGCCGACTCAAGGGCACCCGCGAGCCGGGCTTTCGGATCATCATCCCGGTTGTCGACGTACTACATCGCATCTCCTTGCGGATCGTCACCATGCCGATCCAGTCCCAGGGCATCATCACCAAGGACAACGTCAGCGTCGACGTGGCCGCCGTCGCCTACTTCCGGGTGGTCGATCCCGTGAAGTCCGTGATCGTGATCGAAAACGTAACGTCAGCCATCAACCAGATCGCCCAGACCACACTGCGGAACGTTGTCGGGCAGCATGCCCTCGACGAGATCCTGGCGGAGACCGACCGAATCAACGAGGACATCCGCCTGATCCTCGATCGTACGACCACCGAATGGGGCCTCGAGGTCACGTTGGTCGAGCTCAAGGACATCCAGCTGCCCGACAGCATGAAACGCGCCATGGCACGTCAGGCCGAGGCCGAGCGGGAGAAGCGCGCGAAGATCATCAACGCCGAAGGCGAGCACCTCGCCGCTTCGAGGCTGGGCGACGCCTCCGACATCATGATGGCGCATCCGCTGGCGTTGCAGCTGCGCAACTTGCAGACGTTGGTCGAGCTCGGCGTCGACAAGAACACCACGGTCGTGTTCCCCGCGCCGCTGATGAGCACCATCGGCGAGCTCGGCACCTTCCTGGCCCATGAAGAAGCGGCCGCAAGAGCGAACGCGCCTGCCGGCGTCGACGACTCCACCACGGCACCGGGACAGGTTGCAGCACCCGAAGCCAACGGCGCGCTGACACCCGCCGACACTCCGGCGCACTGAGCCTGACGGTCAGATCGCGCCTGTCAGGGCGGGCGCCGACGTCGTGCGGTGGATGTCCATCACGTCGGTGAACCTCACACCGGCGGGCGCCAGGCTCCCTCGGGCAGGGGCGGCGGGCCCGAGGCCTCGTTCGGCGAGCACAGCGGCAGGCGGTCGCCGAAGTACCGGAGGATCACCGCGCCGATGACGCCCGACAGGATCGAGCCCACGAGGATGCCCACCTTCGCCTCGTTGATCAGGGCCTCGTCGTCGAAGGCGAGCTCGCTGATGAACAGCGCGATGGTGAAGCCGATGCCGCACAGGAACGCGCCCCCGGCGAGGTGCCCGTACCGCACGCGGCCCGGCAGGGCGCCCAGACCCGTGACCAGCGCGATCATCGCCCCGGCGAAGACGCCGATCGCCTTGCCTAGCACCAGGCCCACCAGCACGCCGAGGGTGACGGGACTGGACATGGCTGCGCCGATCGACTCGCCGGACAGCGCGACGCCCGCGTTGGCGAGCCCGAACACCGGCACCACGACGTATGAGCTCAGCGGGTGCAGCGCGTCGAGCAGGCGGTCGCTCGTCGGGACGGCGGACTGCGCGGCCCGGACGGCGAGGCGCGAGCGGGCGGGGTCGAGCTCCTCCATGAGCGCGCGCCCGTAGAAGCCGAAGTGGAGGCGCGCCTCGTCGTCATTCCCGCGGCGCGCGGTCGGGACCGCGAGGCCCACCAGGACGCCCGCGAGCGTGGGGTGCAGCCCCGACTCGAGGACCGCCACCCACAGGACGGCGCCCACGATCAGGTAGGGCGCGATCTGCCAGACGCCGATCCAGCGCATCGCGAACAGGACCACCGCGAGCAGCGCCGCGACGACGAGCGCGCCCACCATCAGCGCGTCGGAGTAGAAGATGCCGAGCAGGACGATGGCCCCGATGTCGTCGAAGATCGCCAGCGTCAGCAGGAAGACGCGCAGCTGGTCCGGGCAGCGTGGCCCGACCAGCGCGAGCACGCCAATGACGAACGCCGTGTCCGTGGACATCGGCAGGCCCCAGCCGGACGCCTCGGGTCCGGACGGGTTGATCAGCAGGTAGACGCCGATCGGGACGGCCAGCCCGCCGATCGCCCCGAAGAGCGGCACGGACGCAGCGCGGAAGCTGCGCAGCTCGCCGACCGTGAGCTCGCGGTTGACCTCGACGCCGACCACCAGGAAGAACACGGCCATCAGGAAGTCGTTGACCCAGTGGTGCAGCGTCAGGTGCAGGTCCCAGGTACCGACCGTGAGGTTGATCGGCGTCTCCCACATCGCGTGGTACGAGCCGCCCGCCACGTTCGCCCACACCAGGGCGATGGCCGACGCCGCGAGCAGGAGCGTCGCGCCCCCGCCCTCGGTCGCGAAGTAGCTGCGCAGGCCTGGGGACAGGCGCGGGTAGGGGAGGACGACCCTGGGCCGGGGTCCCGGCCGGGTAGGTACTCCGGTGGGGATCCGGTCTGCCACGGGTCAAGTTTGACAGACGCCGACGCCGTCAGCCGACCGCCCGGGTCGCGGCCAGCGCACCCAGCAGCGACAGCGCCTCCGCCGACGGCGAGCCCGGGGTCGCGTGGTAGACCACGAGCTCCTGACCAGCCGCGCCCCGCACATCGAACACGTGCACGCGCAGCTCCAGATGACCGACCTCGGGGTGCAGGAACCGCTTCTCGGTGAGCCGCTTGCCCCGCGCGTCGTTCTGCTCCCACATCGCCACGAAGTCCGGGCTCTTCACGCGGAGCTCGTCGACGACCTCCCGGATCCGCGGATCCCCCGGCGTGAGCCCGTCGGCGAGCCGGAGCCCGGCCACCGCGTTCTCCGCGACGAGGTGCCAGTCCGGGTAGAAGGTCCGCGCGCCCGGGTCGAGGAAGGTCGAGCGGGTCAGGTTCCGCGAGAACGGGAACCCGCCGAAGAGCGCCTCGCCGAGCGGGTTGGTCGCCAGCACGTCGTACGCCCGCCCGAGCACGATGGCCGGGCTGTCAGTCCACGAGAGCATGAGCTCCAGGAGAGAGTCGTCCGCCTCATCGACCAGCGCCGGCGGCTCCGGCCGCGGGCTGAGCCCGGCCAGGCGGTACAGGTGCTGCCGACCGTCGTGGTCCAGGCGCAGCACCTCGCCGAGCGAGTCGAGCACCTGCGGCGAGGGGCTCACCTCGCGGCCCTGCTCCAGCCGCACGTAGTAGTCCACGCTGACGCCGGTCAGCATGGCCACCTCCTCGCGCCGCAGCCCGACGACACGGCGCCTCCCGTACACGGACAGGCCGAGCGCCTCCGGCGTCAGCTGGGCCCGCCTGCCGCGCAGGTAGTCGCCGAGCGGTGATGGAGTCATGCCTTCGACGGTACCCGGCCCGCCGGGCGTATCCAGGGTGTGCTGCACCCAGGAAGACGGCGTCCTTCCTGAGCGCCGGGCGGCGCCGGAGCCTGGAGCCGGACGGATCGACGTCATCGTGAACAACGCGGGTGTCATGCCGCTGTCCCGGCTCGACGCACTGCTCGTCGACGAGTGGGACCGGATGATCGAGGTCAACGTCAAGGGCCTGCTCCACGGCATTGCCGCGGTGCTGCCGCACTTCCATCGGCAGGGCGGCGGGCATGTCGTGACCGTCGCGTCGGTCGGCGCGCACGAGGTGGTCCCGACGTCGGCCGTCTACTCGGCGACGAAGTTCGCCGCCTGGGCGATCACCGAGGGCCTCCGGCTCGAGTCGGACCCGGGCATCCGGGCCACAACGATCACGCCGGGCGTGGTCGAGAGCGAGCTCGCCGAGCACATCTCGGACCCCGAGGCGCAGACCGCGATGAAGACCTATCGCCGCAACGCCATCCCGGCCGACGCGATAGCCCGCGCCATCTCGTTCGCCCTGGGCCAGCCCGCCGACGTCGACGTGAACGAGATCATCGTGCGCCCGGCGGCTCAGCGCTGAGCAGATGGCCCGGCTGTGGCGCGCTCGGGGGCGAGGCCACGCACGCGGGCTGTGTTGCTGACAGTAGACACCGTCTACTCTCAGCAACACAGCCCGCGGAGTACCTGTTTCCCCGAGGGGTGGGTCAGAGCCCGACCGTTACGGCCCCGTCGTCAGGAACGTCACCTGGTGGCCGCTGTTCACGGTCTCGCCCGTGGTGTTGATGACGTTCCGGATGGTGCCCACGCCGCCGAGCGACACGGTGACCATGTTGCGGAACTGGACTCCCGGCCGGACCGGGACCTCGAACGCCCGCGCGCTCACCACCGATGGGTTCACGTTGAAGAACACGTAGCTGCCCAGCCCCCAGGCCTGGTGGTCGGTGACCGCGTCGTTGACCTTGTACGCCGCCCAGCCCTGGGTCGAGCCGTTCATGTAGGCGGCCTGGTTCGGCGGGTCGTACGGCAGCTCGTTCTGGTAGAAGTACGTGCGCCCGCGCTCACCGTTCCAGATGGTCTGGTACTGCTGGTAGTGCTCGACGAACAGGCCGTACATGGTCACGTCGTCGCCGTTCACGATCAGGCCGTTGCGGCCGGTGTTGACCGTCCAGCCCACCGTGCCGCCGTTGCCGTGGTCGGCCCGCCAGATCCAGGCGTGGTCGCCGATCACGTCGTCGCTGTTGACCTCCATGCTCACCGTGGCCTTGCCCGCGATGGAGCCGCCCACGCGGATGAACACGTCGGACAGCACTGTCGGGTTCGCCGCGTGGTCGGCCGACGAGCCCGCCGGCCCCACCTGGAGCAGCACGTTCGAGTTGGTGGTCCCGGCGTCGAACATGATGCCGGCCAGGCGCACACCGTCGACGTCGGCAACGTTCATTGCGTTGATCCCGCCCTGGGGCACGAACGTGGCCAGGCCCAGACCGAGGACCACCGTGTTCGCCCGGTTGATCTGGAGGGTCTGGTTCAGGTTGTAGGTACCGGGGGTAACCAGGAGGTTCTGTCCCGCGGCCAGGGCGGCGTTCATGCTCGCCGCGGTGTCACCCGGGCGCACGACGTGGAACTGGCTGATCGGCAGGGACGTGCCGGCCGGGTCGCCGTTCGCCCAGGTGGTGCCGGTCGAGTTGGTCCGGACGGCGGGCACGAAGACCCGGTAGGAGCCGGTGTCGTCGACGTAGAGGTACGGCTTCTCGGCGACCTTCGGGGTGTTCGCAATGGTGGTGTACGGCGGGGACGGGAAGCTGTTCCCCGGGACCCCGGTACTGCCGACGAACACCTGGTTCCAGTTGGAGCCCGCCCAGCTGCCGAGGGCGGAGTTCCGGGTGAGGAACTGCTGCTGGGTGCCGGAGTTGACCTGGCCGTCGACCTTCGTGTCGGCGATGAAGCCGCCGGACGACCAGCCGCCGTCGGACAGGGCGAGGCCACCGCGCAGGTGCATGCGCCGGTAGGGCGCGGCCTGGGAGACGGACCACCGGTCGTTGCCGTCGGCGGGCGTCACGGACAGGCCCTCGGCGGAGCGCCAGAAGTTCTGGGTGGCGTTCTGCGAGCCGTCCGGCCACCAGTCGGCCTCGACGTGCACGTGGCCGTTGATGTTCACGTCGTCCGGCACCAGGCCCAGGCCCGCGACCTGGGTGAAGAAGCCGACGTTCGCGTCGACGTCGTAGGAGCCCGGGTAGAACAGCATCGCCTCGCGCTGGACGCCGAACTGGTTGGTCTCCTGGGCGTCGAAGACCCGGTTGAGCTCGGCCTGGATCGTGGCATCGGACATGGACGTGTCGAAGATCGAGACGTTCGGGCCGAGGTCGGGGTTGGCCGGGTTGGGCAGCACGGCGTCGGGGTCCGGCGGGGTCACGGAACCTCCGTTGTGGGTCCACTTCTGGTTGGCGGCGCCCGTGCAGCTCCAGAGCTGGACCCGGGTGCCGTTCGCCGTCGCGCCGCCCGTGACGTCCAGGCACTTGTTCGCGGCCTGGTTCACCAGGTCGCCGGCCGCGGTCAGGGTCCACTTCTGGCTGGCCAGCGTGCCGTAGCAGTCCCACAGGTGGACGACGGCGCCGTCCGCCGTCGAGCCGTTCGCGACGTCGAGGCACTTGCCGAGGCCGCGCACGGAGCCGTCGTCGGCGAACGTCCAGCTCTGGTTGGCGTTGCCGGACCCACAGTCCCAGATCTGCGGCCGGGTGCCGTTCGCAGTGGACCCACCGGTCACGTCGAGGCACTTGCCGCTCGCCGAGCTCACGATCGTGCCGGTCGAGGCGGCGACGGCGCCCGGCGACGCGGCGACGCCCATCAGGCCAACGAGCACGACGGCGCTGAGCGCGCCGACGACCTTCCGAACAGGTGACATGACAGCCTCCGGCAAGTCCTGCGCCGCGGCGGTGCGGCAGCACCTCACCCTATGGACTAACTTACTAACCTGTCAGTAAGGGGAATCCCCTACCTGGGCCGGACAACCTCTCCGAGCCGGACAAACGGACAGCGTCGCCGAAGCGACGCTGTCCGTGACAGGGAGGGGCGCCGTCCGTCAACGCCGCCGCGGCAGGGGCTTCGGCTCGTCCGGGTCGGAACCCTCCGCCGCCGACGGAGCCGAGGCCATGGCCCCGGCCAGCTCGGCCTCGTCCGCCGTCGCCCGGCAGTAGACGCGCTTGCCGGTGCCCTTGCACAGCTCGTGCAGCCCGGCCGCGAAGGCGCGCAGGTCCTCGGGAGCGGCGCGGCGGAACCGCCGCGACAGCGACCAGTGCTTGACGACGTCGTCCAGCGTCGTCGGCCGGACCATCCCGAACAGCGACACCAGGTGGTTGGACAGCCGGATGACGAGCCGGGCGCCGTCGGGGCTCTCGGCGACGAGCTGCGCGCTGCGCAGGCCGTCGTCGCCGATGGGACCGCCGAGCAGCCGCTCCAGCTGGCCCAGGACCGAAGCGGGGTCGACGACGTGGGATCCCACACTCGCGCCGATCTCGCCGCCGTCGATGGTCAGGGCGGCGGTCTCGTCGTCAGGGACCGCGAAGTACTCAAACCTCATGAGCGCATCTTTCCGCATATCAGGGGGTGCTCAGTGCCACGTCCCCGGATTGCGGGTACCGCCCGGGCCGCTCCACGCGCGCCCGGGCGGCCCTTCAGCGCCCGCTGCCGCCGTCGGTGTCCGCGACGGCGGCCGCCGTCTTCTGGCGGGACACCCTGACCAGCGCGACGCCCAGTGCCACCAGGATCCCGGCGACCAGCGCCACCGAGCCGACGGTCGCGCCAGTCGCGGCCAGGCCGCCCTGTCCGGGCTCCGGACCGGCCGACGGGTCGGGACCCGGGCTGGGCGTCGGGCTCGACGCCTGCGTAGCGGTGCCGAGCACGACGTCGAGCCCGGTGACCTCGACGTCGGCCACCTCGAAGGCGATGGTGTCCTCGCCGTCCACCACGTACCCCTCCCCGGGATGCACGACGGCGGTGTACGACCCGGGTGGCAGATTGATGCCCCACGCACCGTCGTCGTTCGTGGTCGCGGTGTCGACGGTCTCGCCGTCGGCGTCGGTCACGGTCACCTCCGTGTCCGGCACGGGGACACCCTCCGCGTGGGTGACGGTCCCGCCGACCGGCTGCTCCGAGGGCTCGACGGGCACGCTGGTTACCGCGAAGTCCTCCTCGAGCCAGTTCTCGCCGGCTCCGGTCACGGTGACGGACCGCTCCGTCACCGGCCCGTCCGGACCGCTCACCGTGACCGTCGCGCCCGGCACCGGTTCGCCGGCGGAGTCGGTACTGGCCCGCCGAGTTCGTCACGGCCGTGAGCGGCGCACCCCCGCCGACCGGCGTAAGGGTGACGGTCGCCCCGGGGACGGGCGTGCCGTCGTCGGTCAGGACCCGCGCGAGGAACGAGTCGCGTCGTCGGCATCGTCGAATGGCCTTGGGAGGCTAGTTCTCCGGCGTCAGGCGCCGAACTCGCGGGCGCGCAGCCGTGCGAGATGCGCGTGGACCAGCGGCAGGACGGACGCGCCCTCCCCGCTCGCCGACGCCACCCGCTTCATGGACCCGGCGCGCACGTCGCCGACGGCGAAGACGCCGGGCAGCGTCGTCTCGAGGCTCGCCGGCGGCCGGCCGTCGACCCAGGCGTCGCGGGGCACGTCCCGGCCGGTCAGCACAAAGCCGCGCTCGTCGAGCGCCAGGCCGTCGGGGAGCCACGAGCAGTCCGGTTCGGCGCCGAGCAGGCAGAAGAGGCCGTCGGCAGCCGTCTTGCTGTGCTCGCCGGTGTCCAGGTCCTCGAGCCGCAGCCACTGCAGCCGGCCGTCCCCGCCGCCGTCGGCGACCACGGTCCTCGTGCGCACCTGGATGGTCGGCGTCGCGTCGATCTCGCGCACCAGGTAGTCCGACATCGTCTCGGCGAGGCTCGCGCGCCGGACCAGGATCGTCACCGCGCCCGCGAACCTGGCGAGGTGGACGGCGGCCTGGCCGGCCGAGTTGCCGCCCCCGACCACATAGACGTCGCGGTCCTGCAGCTCGCGCGCCATCGACGTCGCAGCCCCGTAGTACACGCCCGCGCCCACGAGGTCGTCGACCCCAGGCACGCCCAGGCGCCGGTACTTCACCCCGGTCGCGAGCACGACGGTGCGCGCGCACAGCTGCGCGCCGGTGACGTGCACGTGCTGGTGCTCGGGCTCGTCGGCCGGGCCCGGCTCGATCCGGATCGCCGGACGCCCGGTGAAGAACCGCGCGCCGAACCGGCCCGCCTGGATGCGCGACCGCTGCGCGAGCCGCATCCCCGAGATGCCGCGCGGGAAGCCGAGGTAGTTGCGGATCATGGAGCTCGACCCGGCCTGGCCGCCGATCGCGTCCCGTTCCAGCATGACCGTGGCGAGCCCCTCGGACGCCGCGTAGACGGCCGCCGCGAGGCCCGCCGGTCCGCCGCCGACGATGGCGACGTCCGCGATCACGCCCTCGGGGATCGTGTCGAACCCGCCGTAGATCGCCTCGGTCACGGTCGCCGGCGTCGCCGCGGACACCACCCGGCCGGTGAAGGTGCGGACCAGGGGCAGGTCCGCCCCGGGACCGGCGGCCTCGACCATCTCCTGCGCCTCGTCGTCGTCGGGTGTGAGGGCCCGGTGGGGAAAACCGAGGCGCTCCAGGAGGTCCCGGACCGCCGCGGCGCCCCGGTCGCCCGGCTCCGCCACCACGTCCGTCACGGTCACCAGCGGCCGCCCGACCGACCAGCCCCACTCCGACAGCAGCTCGATCAGCGCGGTGTGGAACTCCTCGTCCCGCGGCCCGCGCGGGATGAGGACGAACGTGTCCATGTCGCGCCGCAGAGCCGCGGCGCGCAGGTCGTCGAGGGCATCGGCGAAGTCGTCGAACGCGACGAGCGCCACGCGCCGGGCCGTCGCGATGACCGCGGGCACGTTGTGCAGGAGCTCGATCGCCGTGCCGTCGGCCAGGAGGTGCTCCGACGCGATCATCGCGATCTGCGCGCCGTCGGCCACGAGCTCGCGCGCACGGTTGAGGCCCGCGGTGATGCCCGCGGCCAGCTCGATCCGGTAGTCGCGGTCGTACCGGGCGCGGAACTCCTGCTCGACGACGTCGGCATGCTCGCCGACGACCAGCAGGATGACTGGCCTGTCGTCCATGGCGCCCAGCGTAGACGGCAGAAACTTGGTTGTGGGCGTGATCCTTGCGTTCACGCGCCCGTTTCAGACGCAACGATCGCGCCCACAACCATCAGCGCGCCGCGCTCACCGGCGACGGGGTCGTGATCCGGCGGCGGGGCGCCGGGTACGGGAGCGGGTGGGCGGCCATGTACGCGGCGCCCTTGCAGATCAGCTCCTTGTACCCTGCGGCGAGGCGCCCGCCGGGCGCGGCGGGCTTGGCCCGGTCGTCGGCGGTGACCAGCTGGATGACGGCGTCGCGCCGGCCCAGGCTGATGCACTGGTGCACGTAGCCGAGCGGCGTGTTCGGGAGCTTGCCGCCGGTCAGGCGCGCGGCGATGGAGTCGGCGGCCTGCCACGCCATCGGGATGCCCGAGGCGCACGACATGCGCAGCGGGGTACCGAGCGGGCCGTCGGCCAGCGCGGCGTCGCCCACGGCGTAGACGTCCGGGTGGGACACCGACCGCATGGTGCCGTCGACGACGATCTGCCCGCGCGCCGAGACCTGCACGGCCGTGGCTGCGGCGATCGGGTGGACGGCGAAGCCGGCCGTCCACACGGCGACGTCCGCCGGGATCGTGCCGCCGTCGCCGGTCAGCACCCCGGCGGCGCCGACCTGCTCGACGTCGGCGTGCTCGTGGACCGTGACGCCCAGGCGGCCGAGGACCGAGCGCAGGTGCCGCTGCCCCGCCGGCGAGAGCCAGTCACCCAGGCCGCCCCGGACCGCGATCGCCACGTCCAGGTCTTCGTGGGACTCGGCGATCTCGCTGACCGCCTCGATGCCGGTCAGGCCGCCGCCGACCACGACGACGCGGCCCCCGGGAGCGAGCTCCCCCAGCCGCTCGCGCAGCCGGAGCGCGCCGGGGCGGCTCGCAACCTCGTGGGCGTGCTCGGCGACGCCGGGCACGCCGTGGTCGTCCAGCGAGCTGCCCAGCGCGTAGACGAGCGTGTCGTAGCCGAGCTCGTCGACGCCGTCGGCCCCGGTGAGGGCAATGCTCCTGCCGTCGACGTCGACGGCGGTGACACGCGCGACGCGCAGGGTGACGCCGGTGCCGGCGAGCATGTCGCGCAGCGGCCGGTGGCGCAGCTCCTGCCCGGTGGCCACCTGGTGCAGGCGGACCCGTTCGACGAAGTCCGGCTCGGCGTTGACCAGGGTGATGTCGACGTCGTCGCCGTGCAGACGCCGCGCCAGGCGGCCGGCGGCGGACGTTCCGGCGTATCCGGCTCCGAGGATGACTATGCGGTGCTTCATGAGATCACTCAGCTCCTGTGTGGGATCGGTCATGCCTCCTGAACTGGACGGCACTCCGATCCCTGACACCCGCACGTGTGACGACGGTCACTGTCCCGCGACCGCCGGGCTCACCAGCCCTGGATCAGCGGCTCGCCGTGGTCCGACGTCGCCCACTGCCGGGCGGCGCGGCGCAGCTTGTCCGGGTTGACCTGGCTCAGGACCGCGGCGATCCCGTCGGCGGTCGCCTCCAGGGTCATGACGCCGACGAGCTCGTCGTGCACGACGGCGACCAGCGCCGGGCGGCCGTTGGCGGTCCACGCGTAGATGTCGGGGCTCCCGCCGAGGAGCGCACGCTTGACCTCGGCCGGCCGGAACAGGCCACGCAGGAACTTGGCCACGGGCTCCGCGCCGAAGAACGGCTTCGCGCGAGCGGGGACCTTTCCGCCGCCGTCGCCCACCCCCATCGCGTCGGCGGTCAGCAGCCGCACCAGCGGCTCGGTCTGCCCGCTCATCGCGGCCGCCAGGAACTCCTCAACAACCGAGCGGGCCGCCGCCTGGTCGACCTCCGTGCGGGCCCGCTCCGTGGCCAGGTGCTGTTTGGCGCGGTGGAAGATCTGCTGGCTGCTCACCTCGGTGATGTCGAGCATCTCGGCGATCTCCCCGTGCGCGAAGACAAACGCCTCGCGCAGCACGTAGACCGCCCGCTCGTTCGGGGTGAGGCGCTCCATCAGCACGAGCATCGCCGTCGAGACGGACTCGCGCTGCTCAGCCGTGTCCGCCGGGCCGAGCATCGAGTCGCCGCCGAGCACCGGCTCCGGCAGCCATTGGCCCACGTAGACCTCCCGCCGGGCCCGCGCGGACTTCAGCTGGGTGAGGCACAGGTTCGTCAGCACTCGGGTCAGCCACGCCTCCGGCACCCGGATCTGCTCGCGGTCGGCAGCCTCCCACCGCAGGAACGTCTCCTGGGCGGCGTCCTCGGCCTCCGCGGCCGAGCCCAGCAGGCGGTACGCGATGGCTTCGAGGCGCGTCCGGAGGCTCTCGAAGAGCTCCAGCTCGTCCTGGAGAACCGGCTCCTTGGTCATGGCCCGACCCTACGACGGCGGCCGCCCCGGCTTCTTGCCCATTACGCTTCTCGATGCAAGTAGGAGGTCACCTTGGGCCAGCGCGAAGACGTCGCACGCCTCGCGGGCGTGTCGGCGCGCACCGTGTCGAACGTGGTGAGCGGCACCGTCAACGTCGCCGCCGGTACGCGGGAGCGCGTGCTCGCCGCCATCGAGCAGACCGACAGCGAGCGCGAACGTGAGCGCGAGCTGCTCGCCCGGGCGGCCCTCGAACGGCGGGCCCAACGCGACGGCGGGGTCTCGCACGGCCACTTCAAGTTGCTCGTGCTCCTCGGCGCCGCCGAGGAGCAGACCCTGGGGCTGAAACACCTTGCCGACAGCCTCCGCTTCTCCCAGAGCCGCATCAGCCACGCACTGGCCGCCCTCGAACGTCAGGGGCTCGTCACGCACCGCTCTACCGTGGGAGGGCGTCGCGCATCCGAAGCGACGCTGACTGACGACGGGCAGCGGCTCGTGGGCCGGGTGCTTCGAGCCCAGCGTCAGGAGATCCGCGACCCGCTCTTCGACGACCTTGGCGACGTCGGCACTCTGGCGCTCGGCGACATCAGTGCACGCATCATCACCTTCCTCGACAGCTCTGCCCGCCCCGCACTTCCCGACACGAGAGGACCACAGCGATGAACGATCAGAACCAACAAGAAGCGACCGTTCGCGACAACCCCGACAAGGGCCGTTTCGACGTCCTCGTCGAGGACACCCGCGCCGGATTCTCGATGTACAGGGACTTCGGAGAGATACAGCGCATCTTCTACCACACGGTGGTCTTCGACGAGTTCGAAGGCCGCGGTCTCGCCAGCACCCTCACTCGCACCGCGCTGAACACCAGCGTCCAGGCAGGGCACCGCATCGTGGCCGTCTGCCCCTACGTCAAGAAGTGGCTCTCCACGCACCACGACTTCGACGACGCCATCGACCCCGTGGGTCCGGAGCACCTCCGCGCTTTGCGTTGAACCGTGCAAAAGCGCGCACCAGAGCCATCCGCCACGACGCCTCTCGCGCTTGCGACAGGAAGGAACCCGCGACGATGACCGCTCCCCCGCCCTCGCCGAGCAGGTTCCGCCTCGTCCCGATGGCGCCCCGCGACCCCCACGAACCGAGCCGGTCGGCCAGCACGCTCGAGTTGTTCTTCGACCTCGTCTTCGTCGTCGCAGTAAGCATCGCCGCCGTCCAGCTCCATCACTCCCTGACCGAGGGGCATGTGCTCGACGGCCTGGTCGCCTACGGTCTGGTGTTCTTCGGGATCTGGTGGGCCTGGATGAACTTCACCTGGTTCGCCACCTCCTTCGACACCGACGACTGGCTCTACCGGGTGCTGACCATCGTCCAGATGGCCGGCGTGCTCGTGCTCGCCACCGGGATCGAGCCGGCCTTCGCCGACGCGGACTACACCCTGCTGATCCTCAGCTACGTGGTCATGCGCCTGGCCATGGTCGCCCAGTGGTTGCGCGCTGCACGCTCTGACGCGTCCATCCGCCGCACCGCCCAGGTCTACGCCGGAGGTATCGCGGCGGTCCAGCTCCTCTGGATCCTGCAGCTGACGCTGCCCGAAGGACCGGGCAGGATCATGCTGGTCCTGCTCATCGGCGTCGAGGTCGCGATCCCGGTCATCGCCCAGAGACGCGACACCACCCCGTGGCACCCCCACCACATCACCGAGCGCTACGGCCTGTTCACGCTCATCCTGCTCGGCGATCGCGATCTTCCTGGCAGGCATCTGGTGGATCGCGATCCGAGACCACGCCGACCGGCTCGTCAACGCCGTCGTCCCGCTGGCCGCAGTCCTGGTTCTGTGCGACCCGCTGATCCCCGTCCCCGTCACCCTGACCGCCGTGATCCTCGTGCTCGTCGTCGTTGTGCTGGTCCTGCACCCACCCGTGAGTTCGCGCACGCCATCGCCACAGCACGCGCCCACGGGGGCAGCTCCTGTCGGACGGCGATCGCGACGCTGACGGCGGCCGCCACGCTGGAGGCGGCGATGCCGACCGCCGTGCGAGTTACGGCGGTGGTTGTGGCCCTGACTTCGGTCTTTGACCATGTCCTGAGCACATGGTTTCTACTACGGCCATGGCGATCGACTGGCCGGCCTTCTTGCTGGCGTCCCTGACCATCTCGGTGATCCCGACTTCAGGGCCGGTCCGCCAGGGCCGGAAGGGGTCCGCAGGCGCACAGAACGACGGGAGACGGCGCCTGCGCTGCACGACGCTACGAAGCGTCGGCGCAGGCCAGGCGCCGTCCTCTCGGTCAGGCCGGTCGGGTAACAGGGTTCGATGGGTCAGCAACCGCGGACCTGCCAAGTCAGATGCGTACCGTTGTCTTGCCGCGCGCACCGCCCGCGGTGTTCCCCACCAGAGCGTCGGGAACCTGCTCCAACGTGACGGTCTGCTGAACGGGAACCTTGACCCTGCCCGACGCGGCCTCGGCGGTGATCCGGGCGAGCAGGTCCGGCTTGTCCCCCATCAAGAAATTGCTGACGGCGATCCGTTCGGAGGCGAGTAGTTCCGGCTACGCCGTGAAGGTCGCTGACACTGCCGCGCCGCCATCCCGGACGAGCCCGGCGTACTGACTGAAGCGGGCCGAATCACGGGTGAGGTCAAGGACGGCGTCCACCCCACCAGGATGAGTCCGGCGCACCTGTTCGACCACATCGGCGGCCGTGTAGTCAGCTGTCTGAGCGGCACCGAGCTGCCGGATCCACCGGTCGGCGTCCGGCCGCGCGGTCGCGATGACCTCCGCGCCCATCGCGGCCGCCAACTGGACCGCGAAGACTCCCGGACCTGGCACCGGCCACGCTGTCCGTGACATGGCCGCAGCATTCCCGCTCCAGGGCCATCGCCGCCTTCGTCCGCGCAGCCACCAAGGTCGCGGCTGATGCCCAGCCAGAGCCGGCTACACCGTCTGCGAGTAACCACCGGCCTCGACCTCGACCCGGGCGGTGCAGCGGCAGCACACTCGGTGACGAAGTCCGCCATCATCGCCATGTCCTCGTGCTCACGGCACCCGGTCGTCCTCGCCACGCACGACGAGAAACTCGTCCACACGCTGCGTCAGCGGCACGGTTCCGCGCTGACCGAGCCGGGCGTCGAGTTCGAGATGCTGCTGGGCCTCGGCACGGACCTCCTGGACCAGCTCCACCACGACGGGTTCCGCACCAGGGAGTACGTCATCTTCGGCGACGACTGGTGGCTCTACGTCCTCAACCGCATCGCGGAAGACCCGACGCGCGCCATCGCCGCGCTCGCGGACCTCCGCTCGGCTCCGGGAGCCGGGCAGGTCCGACCGGTTCCATAGGCACCCGCCAGGCTTCGGGCAATACGCTGATCCCACAATCAAGATCTCAGCTCAATCGAGCAGTGGAACGAACTACTGCACCGCGCTGCACGCATCATCCCGCCGCCACGCATCGGCCTGAGACGCAAGAGACCTCCGGGTCGACCTGATCCTCCGAGAGGTTGGCCGTAAGCTGCCAGCCGGCCCGGGCTCCGCGGTCCGCTTCAACGCACCCGCGTTGCTTGCTCGAGGACTTCGAGCACGTGCTGGTAGGGCCGATTCGTAGCCCGCGTCATGCCGATCTCGCAGGTCCGGTTGGCTGACACATACGCGGCATACTCCCGTTCAGCAACTTCGGCGGCCTCGGGCGCCGTCGCGGCAGCCGTCAGCTCGGGGCGAAGCATGCCCCGATCTCCGGCAAACGCACAGCATCCGGCGTCGACGGGTACCGCGACGTCGTCGGACACGAACCTGGCGATCGCGGTCAACGACCAGTCCGCGCCTCGAGCCGCGGTTGAGCAGGTGTGGTGCACGACGACCGATTCAACCGGCCTGGTCACAGTCAGTTCGGGAAGCAGACTCGTCGCTGCGAACTCGGCGGAGTCGACGAAGGCCAGGGCCTCGTACGGCCCGCCGAGACGCGACGCACTGTCGCGCATCGTCTCCAAACCCTCGGTGCACGACGCAGCATCGCACACTATCGGGAGCCGTCCGCCGTCGCTGGCTTCCAGGAGGGACGGCAGGGTGATCTCGCTGATCGTGTCGTAGCCGGCAGTAAAGCCCTTCGACTTCCACGGGGTGCCACAGCACAGGGAACCGGCTTCGTCCGGGACGACGATCGGTACGCCGGCACGATCGCACAGCTCGGTGAATGCGTCGCGCACGCCCGCCGAACCGTCGACCGGTCCGAACATCGTGTTCACGCACGCTGGGAAGTACACCGCCTCAGGTGCGGCCGACGGCGTGGGCCTGACCTGGCGGCCGCCGCGGGGCAGGTCCCTGCTGTACCGCGGAACCACCTCCGAGCCGATCAAGGCTCGTCCCAGGTCGGTCGACGCGGCAACGACCGGCGTGGGGAGCGCGTTCGCGACGGTCAACGCAGACCCGGCCGCCTTGGTCAACACACCCCAGTGCTGAGCGGCGGACACGGACGCCGACCGGGCCAGTTGCGGCTGCGTCTCGCGCCTCAAGCGCCGGACCAGGTCTCCCGTGTTGATGTTGACAGGGCATGCAATCGCGCACATCCCGTCCACCGCACAGGTTTGCGTGCCGTCGTACTCATAATCCTGTTCCAGCTGTTCGACGAGCTCGTGCTCGCCACGCTCCCGCGCTGACTGGAGCTCGCGCCGAAGGACGATTCGTTGACGAGGGGTGAGGGTGATGTTCCGACTCGGACACGTCGGCTCGCAGTACCCGCATTCGACGCAGCGGTCGACCTCAGTCTCGACGGTCGGCGCGATCTTCAGATCACGCAGATAGCTGTCCTGTTCGTCCGACAGCAGCACCCCGGGGTTGAGCAGTGCGTCCGGGTCGAACAAACGCTTCAGTGCCTTCATCACGGCGTACAGCTCACCGCCGAATTGCGCGCGGACGAACGGAGCCATCACCCGACCGGTGCCGTGCTCGGCTTTCAACGAGCCGCCCTGAGACAGAACCAGTTCGACCAGGTCTTCCGTGAACCGTTGGTACCGTTCGACTCCGGACCCGAGCCGAAAGTCCTCGACCACCAGGAAGTGGACGTTTCCGTCACGGGCATGACCGAAGACCACGCTGTCGTCGTACCCATGAGCGTGCAGCAGCACACTGAGCTTTTCGCAGGTTGAGCTCAGTTGCGACACTGGGACCGCAATGTCCTCAAGCAGCGCGGTGGTTCCGGACCGCCGGGCGCCGGCGATCGCTGGATACAGACTCTTCCGGACGTGCCACAACGCCGCACGGGCTGCTGCGTCGGTCGTCAGCTGGACCGGCACGCCCACCAGATCGGCCAGCGTGGGGCCGACCTTCGTCACAAGCCGCCGCAGCTCGTCGGCGGACTCCGCCTGTGCTTCCACAAGCAGCGAGCAATGCTGGTCGACGACTATCGCCGCGATGTCGGCCGGGCAGTCATCGAGCTGCTGCGCGACCCGCAACGACCGGGCGTCCATCAGCTCGACTGTCGCGAAGCCCAGACCGACAAGAACCGGAAGCGCGGCAGTCGCAGCGGCCAGCGTCGGAAAAGTCAGCAACCCTGTTGCCGCGAAGGACAGCAACGGGACCGTGTTGAACGTGACGTCCGCGACGAATCCGAGTGTTCCTTCACTGCCGATCATCAGATGGGTCAGTATGTCGATCGGGCGCTCGAAGTCGACGAGGCTGTTCAGCCCGTACCCCATCGTGTTCTTCATCGAATATTGCCGGCTGATCTCTGCGACGCTCTCCTCGTTCGAGACCACCCGGCCGCGGAGCGCGGTCAGGCCATCAGCCAGCTCCGGCGCGAGCGCGGCAAGCTGCTCGTCCGCGTCGGGCGATCCGGTGTCGATCACCACCCCGGACGTCAGGAGCACCCTCATGGACTCGACCGTCTCGTAGCTGTTCTGCGCTGTTCCGCACGCCATTCCGCTGGAGTTGTTCGCGACCACACCGCCGATCGTGCACGCGATCTCGCTCGCCGGATCGGGCCCCAGCTTCCGTCCGTGCCGCGCCAGTCGAGCATTCACCTGCCGCACAGTTGCGCCTGGCTCCACTCGGACCCTGGCGCCGTCGTCAAGCACCTCGATGCCGCGGAAGTGCTTCCGGGTGTCCACCAGCACATGGGAGGTGACCCCTTGGCCGGAAAGGCTCGTCCCACCGGAGCGGAACGTCACCGGCGTCCCCGTCCGGGCCGCCGCTCGCAGCGCGTCGGCGACCTGAGCGACGCCGTCAGCGATCACGACGGATTCAGGCACGAGGAGATAGTGCGAGGCGTCATGCGCATACGCCCGCCGGTCGAGCTGTCGCGTCGACCGGCGGGCGTGCACAGGCCGCATGGGCGTGGTGTTCACAGGCGCCGTGCTCCTCCGACGCCCCGCACCTGCCAGTTCTGCCGGGCCTCCGGGGCGATCGCGGTCGACGCGCCCGGCGTCTGAGGACGCTCGAGAAAGCCCTCGCGGACGACGCTGCGGTCGACGTAAGCGTCCTGCGTCCACGGGATGAACTCGATCAAGGGTGGCACCCCTGACAGGCGGGTGCCGACCAGGTGCTGGTGCACCTGCATCATGTCGCCGGCATGCGGCGCAACTCGCAGCCCACGGGCAGATGCGTGGGCCGCGACCTGCAACCACTCGGTGACCCCGCCGACCCGGGTGACGTCGACCTGCACGACCCGGATGGCGTCATGCGCGATGAAGCTGCTGAACTGCTGGAAGCTGTAGATGCTCTCACCAGCGGCGATGTCGAGGGTGGTCTTCGCCTGCAGGCTAGCGTGCCCGTCCAGGTCATCCGCGTGGAGCGGCTCCTCGACCCAGTCCATCCGGACCTCCTCGAACACCGGCAGCAGGCGGTTCGCGGTCGCCAGGTCCCACCGCTGGTTGGCATCACACATCAGCGTGAGGTCGTCACCGATCGCCTTCCTGACCGCGCGGGACCGATGGGCGTCCTCCCGCCAGTCTGGCTTTCCGACCTTGATCTTCACGCGCTTCCACCCTTCGTCGATCAACGACGAGAGATCGCGAACGAGATCGGCTTCGGACCGGTTCAGCCAGCCGGCGTCAGTGTTGTAGGCCTGCACCTGGTCCGGCGTGCCGCCGAGGAGCCTCCACAGCGGGACACCGGCACGCTGTGCGGCAAGATCCCAAAGAGCTATGTCGATCATGGCCAACGCCATGTGCACCGCCCCCGCGCGGCCGATCCAGTGCGTCGGGAGCCAGTAGAGCCTGTTCCAGGTTCCAAGGATGTCCTCCGACGAGGTGCCGAGCAGCGCCGGGGAATAGTAATCATCGATCACGTTGCACAGCAGTTCGGGTGCTGTGTGGACACCGCTGATCCCCGTGCCCACTCGGCCGTCACGAGTCTTGATCTCCACGACTGGAACAGTCCAGTGACTCATCGCCGCTGTGGAGTCCGCGATCGGCTTGTCCAGCGGCACCGCGAGCGCGTAGGTCTCGATCGAAACGATCTCAGCGCCTTCATCACCCACGATCAGATCAGTGATCTCCGCGGACAGCACTCCTCGAGCGCGCGACATTTCAACGGCCATTGACAAGCTCCTTGTACGGTAGGGCGGGCAGCGGACAGCCTCGTTCTATTCGTTCACATCCGACTGAAACGGTCAACGGCATCCTGCGGATGCTGACGATGCGGTTTGCAGATGCAAACCGCCCTTCCGCCTCATTCGCGGGTCAGATGAACGGACTTTCGGGGAGCGCCCTGGACGCCTTTGCTCGTCAGCACTCGGCTCATCCACTGTGGCCGTTCAGCGCCGCCGCGCAGGACGACGTCCAACGTCACCATCCCGATGAGCAAGACACCGGTGATGATCAGCTGCCAGAACACGTCGACGCCGTTCATGTTCAACGCCGACTGGATCACCACGAGCATCGCAGCACCCGCGCAGGTGGCCAGAACGGTGCCGCGCCCACCGGCGAGACTCACCCCACCGAGAACTGCGGCGACGATCACGTCGAACTCTGCGCCCTCGCCGATGTTCGGCACGCCGGACCCGAGCCGACTGGTGGTGAGTGCTCCGGCGAGACCTGCCGCAAGTCCCGACAACGTGAACAGCAGAACTCTCAGCCGTCCGACCGGGATGCCTGCCAGGCGCGCACCTTCGTAGTTGCTCCCCATGGCGACGGAATACTTGCCCACGATTGTCAGCTTCTCCAGGACGACCATCACGGCGACGAATCCGAACATGACCAGGACCGCAATCGGCAAGGGGCCGAGATAGCCGGTGCCCAGCACCTTGAACTCCGTCGGCGTACCCGACACCGTCCCACCATGGTCCTTCGCGATCAGATTCGCGGCTCCCAGCGCGAGGTACAGCCCGGTGCCGATCGTCGCTATCACCGGGTTCACACCGAGCTGGACGACGATCAGGCCATTCACCAACCCGCACACGGCGCCGAGCAGGACCCCACCGAGCAACGCCACGGGCACCGGCGCACCCGAGACGACGAGCAGCGCGCTGACCACACCCGCGAACGCCATCACGCCGCCGACCGAGAGGTCCAGGGACCCTCCGACCATCAGCAGTGTGACCGCGGAAGCGATCACCACTACGATGATCAGGGTCTGCAGGTTCGCGGTGATCGTGGTCACGCTCAGGAAGTTCGGTGTGGTGAATGCGACAACGATGATCAGCAGAGCAAGCACCACATAGGTGCCCCACGACCGGACAGAATTCATGAGGTTCATTTCAGCTCCGTTGGAAGCTCGGATTCGGTACCGACGATGGACTGGCGGATGACAACGGCAGCATCAGCGGCAGCGGGATCGACGATGTCGACCACAGCCCCGTGGTGCAGCACCGCGATACGGTCCGCGAGGATCAGCAGCTCCTCGAGCTCCGACGAGCAGATCAGAACACTGGCGCCTCGGTCGGTAAGGTCCCGAACGATCTGGTAGATGTCGGCTTTCGCCGCGACGTCGACGCCGACGGTCGGATCGTCGAGCAGCAACAAATCGCTCTCCGCGAGAATCCAGCGACCGAAGATCACCTTCTGTTGGTTCCCTCCGCTGAGCGAACCGATCGGCGCCGAGATCGATGGGACCTTGATCCCGACTGTTGTCACCACATCGGCCGCCAACCTGTCCTCCCGGTGACGATCACGGAACATCCCGCCCCTGACGATGCGGCGGCCGGCGCCAATCGTGAGGTTGGCGGCGACCGACGCGTCTCGGATCATCGCCTCCCGCACCCTGTCCTCCGGGACCAAGCCGATACCAGAACGAACTGCCGCCCGTGGTGTGCGTGGGCGGAACGGTCGCCCGTTCAACGTCATGCTGCCGCTGACGATCGGGTCGATGCCGTAGCACGCTCGAAGCAGTTCAGTACGTCCGGAGCCCATCAGCCCGTAGACGCCGACTATCTCGCCGCGATGTACCGACAGACTGACGTTGTTTATGCCGGCCGCGGTCGTCACGTCGGTAAGTACCAGCACCGGGTCGGTCTTGATCGACCGTTCTCGCGGGGACATCTTGTAGGCACGGTCACCGACCATCAGACGGAGGATCGCGTCCTTGTCCGTATCGGCGGTGCGCAGCTCGCCGGCGTTCATCCCGTCGCGCAGGACTGTTGAACGGTCAGTGATCTCGATGACCTCATCGAGCTTGTGCGATACGTAGACCACCGCGACGCCGTGCGCTTTCAGCTGGCGGATCACGGTCAGCAGCCGCTCGACCTCGTGCTCGCCGAGCGATGCAGAAGGCTCGTCCATGATCACCAGCCGTGCATTCATGGACACCGCCCGAGCGATCTCGACCAGTTCACGTTCCGCGGCGCTCAGCGTCCGCGCGGACCGCCGCAACGGCAGATCCACACCGATCGCAGCCAGGGCGTCCGCAGCGATCTTGTCGGTGCTTCGTCGTCGGATGACGCCGAGCCGGGCCCGTTCCCGTCCCAGCGAGAGGTACTCCCCGACGGTCAGGTCCTCGACGACGTTCAGCTGCTGGAACATCACCGCGATGCCCGCGGCCTCGGAGTCGTGAGTGGATCTCGGAGAGAGCAGCTCGCCCTGCCAACGTATCTCCCCGCCGTCCTGCCGGTGGAGTCCGGCGAGGATCTTGATCAGCGTGGACTTACCCGCACCGTTCGCGCCGAGCAGTCCGAGAACCTCTCCGGGGTACACGGTCAGATCGACACCTCCGAGGGCAGTCGCACCGCCGAAACGCTTGACGATGCCTCGCACCTCGAGCAACGGCTCCGACCTGGCGGTCGAACTACTCACTTTGCGCTCCGCACGTGACCTCGGTGCCGTACTGGTGCTCGATGATCTTGCGCACCTCGGCGCAGTCGGTGGGCAGCGGGATGTCGAGCAGGTCAGTGGTGTACGTGTTGTCGACCTCACCGTCGTGAAGCTTGACCGCGGCGTCGACGAGGGCACGGACGTTGTCGTACGGAGTCAGCGCCAGCACCTCCATCAACGGCGACGTCGGGTCGACCAGCTCTGTGATCTCGTCCGACGT
The DNA here is from genome assembly GCA_963850545.1 of uncultured Actinomycetota bacterium. GTDB lineage: Bacteria > Actinomycetota > Actinomycetes > Actinomycetales > Cellulomonadaceae > Promicromonospora. The sequence continues at coordinate 2,957,929 of CAWKLP010000001.1, forward strand.
GCCGTCGACGGAGAACAGGTACTCGCTGACAGGGACCTTGTCGACCGCCTTGCCACGGCCGGCTTCCCGGAGCGCCTGCAGACCACCGAGGGTGCTCTCACCGTTGCACCCGGTGACGATGTTGAACTCCTTGCCGGACGAGATGACCTCAGCCATCGCGGTCGCCGAAGGCAGACGCGCGCCTTCACCGTTCGGCTGCGCAACCACCTCGGTGGCCGCGTCAACGGACTTCGCGCCGTCGATGAACCCCGTTTCCCCGTTCTGGCAGTTCGTGTTGTTCGGCAGACCGAGGTCAACGATCCGCGGGGTCTCGTTCAGGTTGTCCTTCACCCACTGCGCTGCGCGGGCACCAGCTTCTTTCGCCTGGTCGTACTCGGCGAGCGGGATGAACGGCACCTCGACATCAGGGACAGGTCCGACGGCCCACGTGATGGTCGCGATCCCCGCGTCCTGCAGCTGCTGCACCATCGTCGTGGCCGCTGCAGGGTCGACCGGCTGGATGATGACGGCGTCGACCTGAGCGGCGATCATGTCGGAGACGCATTGCAGCTGGGTAGCGACCTGCCCCTCGGAGCTGCAGGTCTTGATCTCTACGCCGGCCTGTTCGCCGTACGCCTTCATCGCCTCGTCGTGCGCAGCCTGGTAGCCACCGGACGCGAGAAGGATCGAGCCGATCGTGAGCGAGTCAGCACCGGCGCTGTCGGCTCCACCGTTCGAGCAGCCCGCCAGCGCCGAAACCGCGGTGACAGCGGCGACAGCCGCAGCAGTAAATCGGGAAATTGCGTGCCTTTTCAACGGAGCCTCCTGTGTTCGCGCCACCAGGGACGTCGTTTGGCCTGGGTGGCGCTGGCGCAATAGACGATGAACGTAGGATCCGGCGAACGGCGTGTCAATGAGCCCTGTGGCTGGTCATACACATTGAGAGCCCTCCGCGCCGGCTCTGCCGGAAGCCGAAAGAGGCACTTCGTCGAGCCATATTCGGCGAAAATCAGCGCCGATCACGGAAGCGCACGGCGACTTGATGGCACCCGAGAGTCCCGGTGGTTATCCCAATTGCGAATAAGGCCTATCCGAATATCGGAGTTGTCCGTCAGCCGACCGCCTGGCTGAATCGAGGGAGCGTTCGGACCTGAGCGTTAACCAACTGGAGAGAAGGAGTACGACGATGACGTCGAGTCCCCGCCACGTCGCAGAATCGTACTGGCGTGCCGAAGAGAGCCGGGATGTCAGTCGAGTCCTCAGCAACTTCCACGAGGATGCTGTGTTCCACCCGGTCACCGGCCCTCTCAGAGGACACGACGAGATCGCCACGTTCTATACGGGGATGGGTGCGACGTTTCCTGAGGTCGAAGTCTCTATCGTCCACGAGGTCACCTCTGGCGACGAGGCATCCCTCGAGTGGGAAGCGGACCTGATCGACCGCGCCGGCGTCAGGTACCCGATCCGGGGCGTGAACATCCTCCGGGTCCGCGACGGAAAGGTCGCCCACATGCGCGCGTATTACGACCCGACTCAGTTCCCCACCCCGGAGGCGAGCGCATGAGGTTCCTTTCCGACACCGTCTATGCCGGCGATCACGGCCTCAAGCTGCCCCGAGTCGACCTCGGGACCGCTTCACTCGGCAACTTCCTTGGTGCGATCTCCGAGGAGCAGGCGACGGGAACCGTCACCAACGCCTACACCGCCGGTGTTCGGTACTTCGATACCGCACCGCTGTACGGGCACGGACTTGCTGAGCAGCGGCTCGCGGCGGGCCTCGGCGCGCACCGCGACAACGTCGTCATCTCCACCAAGGTCGGACGTCTGCTCCGAGCCGGAGCCCCTCGCGACGAAAGCCAGTACTTCGACGGACAGCCGTTCTACACCGACGTCCCGGACACGGGCCCGGTGTGGGACTTCAGCGACAAGGGCGTCCGGACATCGCTGGACGAGAGCCTGCAGCGGTTGAACACGGACCACGTCGACATTCTCAACATGCATGACCCAGACGACCACTTCGGCGCAGCAAGCACCACCGCATACCGAGCGCTGGCCGACCTGCGCTCGGCGGGGGTCGTCAGAGGTATCGGGGCGGGAATGAACAGCACCCCGGTCCTCACGCAGCTGGTCGAGGCGTGCGACCTTGACGTGGTGCTGCTCGCCGGACGGTATAGCCTGCTCGATCAGTCGTCGATGGCCGACCTTCTCCCCGCATGTCGAGACAGAGGAACCACAGTGATCGCCGGCGGCGTGTTCAACAGCGGCATCCTGCTCGATCCGTCCGACGGCGCCCGGTTCGACTACGTCCCGGCCGGGCCGAACGTGATCGCGAGAGCGCGGGCCATCAAGGACGTCTGCGACAAGTTCGACGTCCCTCTGGCGGCCGCCGCGATCCAGATCCCCCTGGCGCACCCCCAGGTCGGCAGCCTGTTGGTCGGCGCTCGCTCACCGGAGGAGTTCGAGATGGACCTCGATCTGCTGAACACACCGATCCCGGGGAACCTGTGGCGGTCCCTGCGCGACGCAGGACTGCTCGCAGAAGACGTCCCCGTCCCCGAAGGAGCCTGACGATGGCCGTTGTCCGAATCGACGCCCACCACCATTTCTGGAACCCGGACACCTTCCACTACCCATGGATGGAAGGCGACGCGCTCGACCCGGTCCGGCGGCCGTTCTCCCCCACAGATCTCGCGCCTGAGCTGCAAGCGAACGCCATCGACGGCACCGTGGTCGTCCAGACGGTGTCCGACGTCGCGGAGACCCGGCAATTTCTGCAGACCGCGACCGAGACGGACTGGGTGAGAGGCGTGGTCGGCTGGGTCGACCTCACCGACCCCGCCGTCGGCGACACTCTCGACCGTCTGATGGAAACGTACCCTGGCCTGCTTGTCGGCATCCGTCACCAGGTGCACGACGAAACGGACCCGGACTGGCTGGGCCGCTCTGACGTACTACGTGGCCTCACCGCGCTCGCAGCCCGCGGCCTCACGTACGACCTGCTCGTCCGAACGCGCGAGCTGCCCTCAGCCATCGCGACGGTTCGCAGACTGCCCGAGCTGGAGTTCGTGCTGGACCACATCGCCAAGCCGCCGATCGCACTCGGCTGGGACGCGTCGTGGGCGTCCGGCGTCTCTGACCTCGCCGCGAACGCCAATGTGCACGTAAAACTGTCGGGGATGGTCACCGAGGCGGGGTGGGACGATTGGACTGCCAGCACCCTCGCTCCGTACATCACACAGATCCTCGACGTGTTCGGCCCGAACCGGGCGATGTTCGGCTCCGACTGGCCCGTCTGCCTGCTTGCGGCCGACGACTACGAAGCTGTGGTCAGCGCACTGGACACCAATCTCATCGGTCTTTCCGATCGTGAACGCGATGCGGTGTTCGGGCTGAACGCAGCACGCTTCTACAAGCTCTGAGGTCCAAGCAACCTGGCCACCCCATGGGGGGTTGCCGACGAGATGCCGCGCCGCCCGTCCACCAGCTGGTGCGCGGGCGGCGCGGCCGTCCGGGCCTGTCTACTTCGGTACTCGCAGGTGCGACAGCCCGCCGTCAACCTCGAGGACCACGCCCGTGGTGGAGCCGTTGCTCGGGTTCGCGAGGAAGGCGATCGCCTCCGCGACCTCCTCTGCGGTCACCAGACGGCCGATCGCCTGGCGGGCGTTGAGCGCGTTCCGCTCTGCCTCCGGGTCCGCAGCCTGCGCGAGGAGCCGGTCGACCCACGGCGTCGACGCGGTACCGGGGCTGACCGCGTTCACCCGGATCCCCTCGGCGACGTGATCGGTCGCCATCGCCAGGGTGAGAGCGAGAACCGTTCGTCGACCTTGTCCTCACAATTGTCCTGAGCGGCCTGCTCCGGCGTGAGGTAACCCGTCGCCGGAAGGGTGACTTGCAGGGGAGGCCGATGGCTGGAGCGGCGCGGGCGGTTCATGCACCTCACTGTGTGACTTTCCGGGTGCGGAACGCCGGGCCAGGTCCAACCGGTCCTGGCTGGTCAACCCTGATCAGGCCGACAGCCGCACCACCACGCCGTCCACAGCGGCCCGGTAGATCGCGCTGAGAAGACGGACCGTCTCCACGGCGTCGTCGATCCCGACGGGAACCGGCGCGGACGTCTCCAGGGCCCAGACGATCTGCGTCCACTGGGCCAGGTGTCCCGCGTGCCCGATCGCGAGCGGGTCGGCCGCACCGCTCGCGATAGGGCCCGCCCGCGGCCGAGGCACCCCTGGGACGTGCCACCGTCGCACCTCGCCCTGGCCGAGCTCGACCGCGCCCCGGGAGCCGAACAGCGAGATCGTCGCCGGAAACCCGGGCGGCGCCGCGGTCGTGGTGGTCACCACACCCAGCGCACCGGACGCGAACCGGAGCGTCGCCACCGTCGTGTCCTCGGCCTCGATCGCGTGCGCGAGCGTCCCGGACTGTGCCGTCACCGACTCGACCGGACCGCACAGCCAGCGCAGGAGGTCAACGTTGTGCACGCCCTGGTTCATGAGCGATCCGCCGCCCTGCCCCGCCGAGGAGCGCCAGCCCGCCGCGCGGTAGTAGTCGTCGTCGCGGTACCAGTGGACGTTCGTCATCGCGAGCCGCAGCTCACCCAGCGCCCCGTCGTCGATGGCCTCCTTGAGCGCCACGTGCTCGGTCTCCAGGCGACGCTGGGAGATCATGGAGACCAACAGCCCCCGCTCGCGGGCAGCACGCGCGACGCGCAGCGCGTCGTCGACGTCCAGTGCGAGCGGCTTCTCGACGACGACGTGCCGGCCGGCCTCGAGGGCCGCCAGCGCGAGCGCCGCGTGCGTCCCGCTCGGGGTGCAGATCGCCACCACGTCGACGTCGGGGTGAGCGATGACCTCGCCGGGATCGAGGCGCTCCACGGACCCGGCCATCAGGCCTGCGAGGCCCTGCGGCGTCGCAGGCCTCCTGCCGCTGAACGCGACGAGGCGTACCCGGCCCTCCAGCTCACCCAGCGCCCGGGCATGCATCATCCCGATGCCGCCCAACCCGACGATCCCCACTCCGAGCGGTGCGCCGTCATGGTCGCCGGCGATCACTCGGGCGCACGGCTCGCGCCGAGCAGGTCGCGCAAGCGCTCGGCTGCCGCGGTGAACCTGGGGTCGGCGAGCGTCGCACCGTACACCCGGCGGTCCGGCAGCCCCGGCTCGAGCGTGTCGATGATCCGGCCCGGACGCGGGCTCATGACGACGATCCGGCTGCCGAGGTACACCGCCTCCGGCACTGAGTGCGTGACGAGCACTACCGTCGTCCCGGTCTCCCGCCAGATCCGGTTCATCTCGATGTTCATCTGCTCGCGGGTGAGCGCGTCGAGCGCACCGAACGGCTCGTCCATGAGGAGCACCCGGGGCTCGTGCAGCAGCGCACGGCACAGCGCGACGCGCTGCTGCATGCCGCCGGAGAGCTCGTGCGGAAGTGCCTTCTCGAACCCCGTGAGGCCGGTGAGCTCGATGAGGTGGTCCGCGCGCTCCTGGGCACGACGCCGGTCCATCCCGCGCATCTCGGCCTGGAGCAGGATGTTCTTGCGCACGCCACGCCACTCGAGCAGGGCCGAGCGCTGGAATGCGAACCCGATGTCGCGCTGCGGCCCGATGACCCGCTGCCCGTACAGGCGCACGTCACCCTCCGTGGCACGGGTCAGCCCAGCGATCACCTTCAGCAGCGTCGACTTGCCGCAGCCGGACGGACCCGCGACGGTGACGAACTCTCCGGGCTGCACGGCCAGCGAGACGTCGTCGAGCGCGACGGTCTCCGAACGCTTCGAGACGAAGCGGCGCGTGAGGTGCGTGACCTCGATGATCGGCTCGGTGCCGACGGTCCGGACGGACGCCCCCTGCGCGCTCGTCGCGGTCACAGGTCCTCCCCGAAGGTCGCGTCCCAGTAGTCGCCCGGCTCCGAGGGGCCCTCGAACTCCGTGTTCTCGGTCAGGAACGCGAGCGTGTCGGTCCACTGCTGCTCGGTGTTCACGCCGGGAGCCGGGGCCTCCTCCAGGTTGAGGAGGCCGATCGTCGCCTCGAGCTGCGCCGCCAGCACGCTCTCCTCCGGTGCCTGCTCCGCGTCGGCCGCCATCGCGGCGACGGCCGCCTCCGGATCCTCCGACGCGGCGAGGAACGCCTTGGACGTTGCCCGCACCATCGCCTGGACGAGCTCGGGGTCGCCCTCGATCGTCGCCTCGTGCGCCAGGAGACCTGTGCCGAGCAGGTTCATGCCGAAGTCCGAGAACGGGAGGGCGGACACCTCCTTGCCGGTCTGGTTCTCGATCGTCGGTGCCTGGTCGTGGTGGAAGCCCTGGATCGCGTCGACCCTGCCCTCGATCAGTGCGGCGATCTTGCCCGCCGCGTCGACGTTGACGACGGTCACGTCCGCCGGGTCGACACCGTTGAGCTCCAGCCACGCCGGGAAGGTGCCGTACATGGCGTCGCCGGGGGTGCCGGCGACCGTCTTGCCCACGAGGTCGGCGGGCTCCGCGATGCCCTGGTCGTCGAAGAACTCGACCGAGCTGGGGCCGGTCTGCAGGAAGACGCCGACGCTGCGCACGGGCATGCCGGAGCCGATCCCGTTCGCCAGCGGCGGGGTGTCCGCCCACCCGAAGTCGGTGTTGCGCTGTGCCACCTGCTGGACGGTGTTCCCGGATCCGTTGCCCGGCTGGATCGTCAGGTCGATGCCCTCGTCCTCGAAGATCCCCTGCTCGACGCCGTAGTAGAACGGCGCGTGCTCGCCGTACGGGACCCAGTTGAGGGTCACCGTGACCTCGTTCAGGCCGTCGGCCGACTGGCCGCCCGGGGAGCCCCCTGCGCCGGTCTGCCCGCAGGCCGTGACCGCTACCAGTGCGACGCCCGTCACGGCGAGCGATGTTCCGAACTTGCCACCACGCATGGGGAGAGCCTTTCTGGTCGTGCCGCCTCGAGGACGGCGGGAACGCGGGAGAGTGCGCCGGTCACGCCGGTCGTTCGGTCACACCGTCGCGAGCGCGAGGTTCCCGCGCCGCGAGGCGTGCCACGGGATGAGGAGGCGTTCGAGCACCTCGACCAGGACAAAGAGGACCACGCCGATGAGCGACATGAGGATCAGGTCGGCGAACAGCAGCGGAGCGTCGAGGTTGCCGCTGGCGAGCAGCAGCACGTACCCGAGACCACGGTCGGCACCCACGAACTCGCCGACGACGGCGCCGACGACCGCCAGCGTGACCGCGACCTTCAGGCCCGACATGAGCTGCGGCAGGGCCCCGGGGAAGCGGATCTTGCGGAACGTCTTCCACCGTGACGCGCCCATGGTCGCGGACATCTCCAGCAGCTCGGGGTCGACCGAGCGCAGCCCCGCCACCGCGGACACCACGACCGGGAAGAAGGCGATGAGGACTGCCAGGACGATCTTCGGCGTCATCCCGAACCCGAACCAGACCACCAGGATCGGCGCGATCGCGATCTTGGGGATGACCTGGGCGAAGAGGATGAGCGGGTACAGGGACTTCTCCGCCGTCCTCGAGTAGACGAGGAGCACCGCCGTCGCCACGCCGATCACGGCCGCGAGCACGAACCCGACGATCGTCTCCATCGTGGTCACCCACGTGTGCTCGAGCAGCATCGCCCAGTCGGCGGCCATGGTCTGCGCCACCGCGCCGGGCGAGGGCACCAGATAGGCGGGCACGAGCTCTCGCCAGGCCACGAACCACCACGCCACGAACAGCGCGAGCAGCACCGCGACCGGTCGCCACAACTCCGCGAGCAGCACGAGCGCCCGGCTCCCGAACGACGGTCTCCCGGCACGGTTCGTTTCGTGGTGCATCGGACTACCTCTCCGTCGAGGTGCGCCGACCAGCCGAGTCGTTCGGCCGGGGCGCGTTGTCGTGCGCTACGCCAGGACACTAGGGGGCACGCCGGGGTCGGACAACGAGTTGCCACTTGTTGCACTGTCGCCCGGCCCAACCGATGTCAGGTGGTTGCCACGGGGAGCCACGGCCGGCCGCCGGAACGTCGGGCCGGGTCAGGCGTCGTACAGCTCCGTGGCGGCGTCGAGATCGATCGCGACGACCCGGAAGCCCGCGGAGCGCACCGCGCGCAGCACCTCCCCGCGCAAGGGCTCGGTCGCCATGCTCGCGAGGTCGGCGCGCGGCGCTTCGAGCCGTGCCAGCTCACCGTGGTGGCGTACGCGGATCGCCGCGAGGCCGAGACGCCGGAGCTCGCTCTCCGCTGCCTCGACCTGGACCGTCTCCTCCCCCACCGCGTCGACCAGCGGGACCGCGTCCCGCTGCTCAGGGCCCTCCCCTGGTGGTGAGCTCGTCCCTGTGCCCCGTGCGCGCATGGTCATGCTGTCATTCGAGAGCGCGGCACCAGGGCCGTCAAGGTGTTGCCACCACTTGCCAGACATGTAGGGATACGCCACGTTCCGCCCGTTCGACGGCAAATGGTTGCCGCGCCGCGCCCGGTCGCTCTACGCTCCGGGCGCATGGGCGAACCCGAGAGTTCCCGCTCCAACCCGACCATCTACGACGTCGCGAAGGCGGCAGGTGTCGCTCCCTCGACGGTCTCGCGGGCGTTCTCCCGGCCGGGGCGCGTCAACACGGCGACGGCGGAGCGCATCCACCGCATCGCGCAGGAGCTCGGTTACCGGGTGAACCCCGTCGTCCGGGCACTGCCGTCCGGCAAGACCGCGCTCCTCGCGATCATCGTGGCCGACCTGACCAACCCGTTCTTCTTCGAGATCATCCGCAGTGCGGAGAAGACCGCTGTCGACTCGGGGTACACCCTCCTGGTGGCGGACGCTCACGAGTCGGACGAGGCGGAACGCCGGTCTCTGGAACGGACCCTGCCCCTGGTGGAGGGTGTCGTCCTTGCCACGTCCCGGCTCTCGGACTCGTCGATCCGGGCCGTCGCCAAACAGCGCCCGACGGTCGTGATGAACCGCGTCGTCACGGACATCCCGAGCGTCATCACCGACAACGCGCAGGGGATGCGACGTGCCGTCGCGCACCTGGCGGGTCTCGGGCACTCGGTCATGACGTACCTCGCGGGCCCCGAGGCGTCCTGGGCGGACGGGATGCGTTGGCGCGCCTTCCGCGAGGCAACCCAGGAGCTCGGGCTGAGAGGGCGTCGCCTCGGCCCGTTCGCACCGACGCTTGCCGGCGGGCTCTCCGCCGCCCAGGCCCTCACCACGCACTCCGCGACCGCGACCATCGCCTACAACGATCTCGTCGCGATCGGCGCGATGCGCGGGCTGACGCGACTGGGAGTCGAGGTACCTCGCGACATGAGCGTCGTCGGGTTCGACAACATCTTCGGCTCCGACTTCTGCACCCCGCCGCTGACGACGGTCGCCGCTCCGCTGCGCCACTTCGGGACGTTCGCCGTCCAGCGCCTCCTGAACCAGGTGCGTACCCCGTCGCTCGGTCTGTCGACGCCCGCGCTGCTCCCCGCGAAGCTCGTCGAACGGGGCTCGACCGCCCGTCGCGGGTAGCGAACAGGGGGCAACAAGTGGCAACTCGTTGTCCGGCGTCAGCCCGGCCCGCATAGTGACGGGGCATGCCCACGCCATCGGCGTCCATGCAGTCCCAGGTAGGCACAGTCCCAGGCAAGGTCCTCAATGGAGAGGCAGGCCCATGGAACACCGATCGCCCGACCCCGTCACTGCTCGCACCTCCGCACGCCGCGGGAAGCTCTGGCTCACCACCGTGGCAGCCGTGGCAGCCGTGGCAGCCGCCGGACTGTCCCTGCCACACCTCGCCCCTGCCCCCGCCGCGGCAGCGGCCGAGACCGGCGCGTGCGCGTATGGCTACACGAGCGAGGCCACGGTCTGGTTCGGCGCCGACGCCGACTCCGGCGTGGCGAACCGCGAGACCGGCGACGGCTGCACCGTGATGGACGAGATCATGGCGGACGCGCCGTTCGGGACGCACGGCGCGTTCGTCAGAAAAGTCGTCTCCGTGACCGGGGCCCTCGTGCGCGAGGGGGTCCTCACCGGCTCCGAGCGCCGGGACATCGTCCACGCCGCTGACGGCTCGGAGGTCGGCCGCCCCCACCCGGTCACCGGCAGCCGGTCCGTCGATCTGTCCGCGATCGGCCTCGTTGGCTACACGGTCCGCGCGACCATGCCCACCGACGCCGAAGGGACGCTCTCGGCACTCGCGGCCTGCGGCTTTCAGAACATCGAGCCCTCGGGCAGCGCCGGCAACTTCTACGGCTACTCCGCCGCAGAGCTGGCGCCGCTCACGCAGGAGGCGGGGCTGGAGGTGCCCTCGCTCGGCGTGGGCCTGTCAAACCTCCAGAACGACCTCGACCTGGTCGTCTCGGAGGCCCATGCGTTCGGGGCGCGGTACGTGCGCATCTCGGGGTCCTCCGCGTGGACCTTGGCGGACTACTCCCGGATCGCCGCGATCCTCAACGAGGCGGGTGAGCGGCTCGCAGCCGAGGGCATCAGGGTCGCCTACCACAACCACGGGTTCGAGTTCGAGACCGCCGAGAACGGGGTCACCGGCTACGACGTCCTGGTCCGCGAGACCGACCCGGCGTTCGTCACCATGGAGCTCGACGTGTACTGGTCCGCCAGTGTCGGCGTCTCCGCCACGGACCTGTTCCAGCGGTACCCGGGCCGGTTCGAGCTCCTGCACCTCAAGGACATGGCGGCGGACGGCTCCTTTGCCGACGTCGGCGAGGGCACCATCAACTTCGCCGAGATCTTCGCCGGCGCGTCGCTCGCGGGCGCCCGGTACGGCTTCACCGAGCACGACCAGCCGTTCCCCGACGGCGTGACCTCCGCGTGCACCAGCATCAGCAACCTCGCCGCACTGCGCTACTGAGCCCGTCCGCCCCCTCCTCCCCGGGAGGAGGGGGCGTCTGCCCGAAACATCCGACCCATCACGAGGGAGTGCTGATGTCCGCACTGCACCGCCGGGCCCTGGGCGCGACGACCGGTCTGGTCGTCGTGCTCGGCGCCCTGGTCCCCGCCTCCATGGCTGCCACGGCACACGACGTCCCGGCCGGCTCCGACCATGCAGAGACCACCGAGTTCGACAAGGTCCCGCTGGTCACCGAGGGACTCCGCGACCCGTTCGAGCTCGACGTGGCCGATGACGGCCGCGTCGTCTACATCCAGCGCACCGGCCAGGTGGTCGTGCTGGAGCAGGAGACGCTCCGCCAGACCACCGCCCTGGACCTCGACTACTCCCTCGACCTGCTCACGCAGTCGGACGGCCTCCTGGGGATGACCCTGGACAACAACTTCGCCGAGAACGGGTGGCTGTACCTGCTCTGGAGCGACCCCGACGTCGCGAAGATGAACCTCTCGCGGTTCACGATGGGGCCGGACAGCACCATCGACCCGGCGTCGGAGAAGCGCCTGCTCGACTTCACCATCTGGCGCGGCGAGGGCCGCGCCAACTCCCACATGGCCGGCTCGCTCGCGATGGGTCCCGACGGCGACCTCTACGTGGCCACCGGTGACAACTCCGACCCGTTCGACCAGCAGGGCTACACCCCGATCGACGAGCGTCCCGGCCGTCGCGGCTGGGACGCGCAGGGCACGTCCGCCAACACGAACGACCTGCGCGGCAAGATCCTGCGGATCACCCCCGAGGACGACGGCACCTACTCCGTCCCGCAGGGCAACCTGTTCGCGCCGGGCACGGAGGGGACCCGTCCGGAGATCTACGGGATGGGCTTCCGCAACCCGTTCCGGATCACCGTCGACCCGGGGACCGGCGCGGTGCTCATCGGGGACTACGGGCCCGACGCCCGCGTCGCCGACCCGCTGCGTGGTCCGGACGGCCAGGTCGAGTTCATCCGGATGACCGAGCCGGGCAACCACGGCTGGCCGTACTGCCACGCCGACAACCAGGCATACATCGACTACGACTTCGCCACCAGGGTCTCCGGGGAGGCGTTCGACTGCGCCAACCCGGTCAACGAGTCCCCGAACAACACGGGCCTGCGCGAGCTCCCGCCGTCGCAGGAGCCGCTCGTCTGGTACGGCTACGGTCCGTCCGAGGAGTTCCCCGAGCTCGGCTCGGGCGGGGCCGCCCCGATGGGCGGCCCGGTCTACCGCTACGACCCGGAGCTCGACGTCAAGACGAAGTTCCCCGAAAGCTTCGACGGGCACTGGTTCGTCTCCGAGTACGCCCGCAACTTCTACAAGGTGCTGTCCCTCGACGAGACCACCGGCGAGCTGCTCTCGATCGACCCGTTCCTCGAGGGCGAGACGTTCGTCGCCCCGTTCGAGGCCGAGTTCGGCCCCGACGGCTCGCTCTACATCATCGACTTCGGCTCCGGGAGCGGCGCCGGGCGAGGCAGCACCAACACCAACGCCGGCATCTACCGCGTCGACTACGCGGCCGACGGCCGACGGCCCCTCTCGCAGTTCACCGCGGACGTGGACTCCGGCCCGGGCCCGCTCGCCGTCGCCTTCACCGGCGACACCAGCTACAGCCCGGACGGCCTCGACATCACCTACGCCTGGGACTTCGAGAACGACGGCGTCGTCGACTCCACCGAGGCCAACCCCGTCCATACCTACACCGATCGCGGGCAGTTCAGCGCGCGCCTGACGGTCACGGACAGCGACGAGCTCAGCGGCGTCACCGTCCAGAAGATCACTATCGGCAACACCCGGCCGGAGGTCTCCTTCGGGACGCCGCTCCACGGCGGCTTCGCCGAGCTCGGCGACACCGTGCCCTATGCCGTCGACGTCGCCGACGCCGAGGACGGCTCCACGGAGGCGGGCACCATCGACTGCGAACAGGTCACCGTGAGCACCCAGCTGGGTCATGACGCCCACGCCCACCCGCTGGACAACTACACCGGGTGCTCCGGGTCGGTGTTCTTCGACCCGGCGGACCACGGCGTGGGGCAGAACGTCTACCCCGTGCTCGCGGCGGGGTACCAGGACCTCGGCGCCGACGGCGTCCCCGCCCTCGCCGGGCAGGACGTCATCCACCTCCAGGTGCGCGACAAGGAGGCCGAGTTCTACGCCGAGAGCTCGGGCGTCACCGTGGTCGACGACACCGGCGCCCGGGGCGGCCGGCTCGTCGGCGACGTCGACAACGGCGACTGGATCGCGTTCGGCCCGGTCGACCTCCGCGGCATCGACGGGCTGACGATCGGCGCCGTCCGCGGCGCGGCCGACGCCACGGTCACGGTGCGCGCCGGCAGCCCGACCGGGCGCACGCTCGGTCAGGTCAAGGTCCGCGCGGCGACCGGTACCGGGCAGGTCGTCTCGCCCACCATCGACATCGAGGACGAGCAGGGTGCCATCACCCTGTACCTCGTCGTCACGAGCGAGCGCGAGCCGGCTGGAGGTGCCGACCTCGGTCTCGACTGGCTCGTCTTCCACGGGCGCGGCGTCGCCGACGCCACCGCCCCGGTCGTGACCGCCGAGGCCAACCGTGCGGGCGGCCGGGCGGGCCTCTCGGTCGATCTGTCGGGCTCCGCGGTCGCGCCCGAAGGACGCGACATCGTCTCCTACCAGTGGGACCTCGGTGACGGGACGACGGCGGACGGTCCGGCCGTCACGCACGTTTACGAGGAGCCGGGCAGGTACACCGCACGGCTGATCGCTATCGACAGCGAGGGCACCCGCGACTGGGCGACGGTCGAGATCACGGTGGCCGCCGCCAAGAGCTGAGCCCCTCCGACGCGACTGGGCTGGCCCGGACGATCTGACGGTCGTCCGGGCCGTCCCGAGCGCACCGCGCGTCCAACTCGTGTCACCGTTGGGGGTCACGATCAGGTTGTTGCTGGTCACAGCCTGTCTACTCAGAAACCAGGTACTTCTCCGTGTGAGTCTTGCGGGTGCGGGTGGCTGACCAGGTCCACCGTGTTCTGAAATTGTGTTGCTCCTTGGCCCAGGTTCCTTCGAGAGTGTCGGGATGCTGATCAGACAAGAGCGTCCGTCCGACGTTCAGGCTGTCCGGGCCGTCACCGCGGCGGCCTTCGGAAGGGTTGAGCACGCTGCCCCGCCGGTCGAGCCCGATGGCGCACCCGGTGAGGCCACCCTGGTCGGATGGCTGCGAGACGACCCCGGGTGGGTGCCGGAGCTGTCACTGGTCGCCGAGTCCGGACCGTCCGGCGCGGACGTGGTCGGTCATGTCGTCGCCACCCACGGACAGCTCGCGGACCAGCCGGCACTGGGGCTCGGGCCACTCAGCGTTCATCCCGCACACCAGGGCCGCGGGATCGGGTCCGCCTTGATGCACACGCTCCTCGGCGCGGCCGATGCGATGGGCGAACCGGTGGTGGTGCTGCTCGGTGAACCGGCGCTCTACTCCCGGTTCGGGTTCGTCCCTGCCCGTGGTCTCGGGATCGAGGCACCCGACCCGGCGTGGGGTGACTACTTCCAGGCGCGCACCCTGAGCGCGTGGCGTGAGGTGTACGCGGGCCGGTTCCGGTACGCCGCCCCGTTCGACCGGCTCTGACCGTGCGTCCGCCCTGATGAGCGCCCGACGTCGCTAGCCCACGCCAGGCACTCATGTCACACGGTGGGCGTCGACGGACCCTCCTCGCCGCGCCAGGCATGCTGTACCCGTGCCGAAGACCTTGCCCTCGGGCCCCACCGTGATCGACGACGACAGCGAGGTGCGCTTCGTCGCCGGGGCCGACCAGTTCGCGATCCGCCTCAAGGACGGGCACCTGCACGTACGCGCCATTGGCACCAGCGGCAGCGAGGCCCAGCTCGCTGTGATCCCTACGTCGCGCAGCACCCTCAACCTGCAGATCGAGCACCCGGTCGCACCCGGGCCGGTGGACGTGGAAGGGCCGACGTTGCGCTGAGTGTCCCAACCCGGGCGGCAAGCACCTGCCCGGCTGCGTCCACCTCAGCCGCGCAACCGCATAGCCAGCCCGCTCGCCCGGCGCGCCCGCCTAAGAACAGCAGCCCGCACCGCGTCCGGCGTCCCGACGACCCGCACCCGCCGCCGCGCCCGCGTCACCGCGGTGTAGAACAGCTCGCGCGTGAGCAGCGGCGACGTCTCGTCCGGCAGCAGCACCGTCACCTCCTCGGCCTGACTGCCCTGACTCTTGTGCACCGTCATGGCGTACAGCGTCTCGACGTCGCCCAGCCGGGAGACCGCGAACGACGCGCCGCCGTTCATGTGGGCGCGCAAGCCCTCACCGTCGGCGACCACCACCCCGGTGTCGCCGTTGAACAGCCCCAGGCCGTAGTCGTTCGCGGTGATCAACACCGGCCGGCCCGCGTACCACTCCGCGCCGACCGCGGCGCCGAGGTAGGCACCGGAGGTCTCACCGAGGCGGCGCTCGACCTGCCGGTTCCAGTGCGCCGCGCCCCACGGGCCCTCCCGGTGAGCGCACAGCAACCGGTGCCGCTCCGCCGCGGCGAGCGCCCTGGCGGCGTCGCCCGCCAGCGCCAGGCCGCGCACGTCGAGGGCGTGTCGTGTCAGCTCGTCCTGAAGGCCGGCGAGCCCGGCCGCGTCGTCGGGGTGCACGAGCTCCACGACGCCGTCGCCCGCCGCCAGCGCCGTCAGCACCTCCTCCGCGTCGCCGTCCTGGATCGCGGCGGCCAGCCGTGTGATCGCCGCGCTCTCCGACCGGTGGTCGCTGACCAGGGCCGACACGACCCCGCCGTCGCGCTCCCCGAGCCCGGCGACGAGGTCGGCGAGAACGGCACCCGCTTCGACGGACGCGAGCTGGTCGGGGTCGCCCACGAGCACGAGCCGCGCGTCGGGGCGCACGGCCTCCAGCAGCCGGGCCATGAGCGTGAGCGAGACCATGGACGTCTCGTCGACCACCACGACCTCGTGGGGCAGGCGGTTGGAGCGGTCGTGCCGGAACCGGGTGCTCGATCCGGGCCGCCAGCCCAGCAGCCGGTGCAGCGTGCCCGCCGGGAGCCCGGCGAGCCGGCGCCGGTCGTCGTCGGTGAACTCCGGCCGCCCGGCCTCGGGGGGAGCACCGAGCGCATCGGCCACCGCCTCATGCAAACGCGCGGCTGCTTTGCCGGTGGGCGCGGCGAGAGCGATGCGCAGACGGCGGCCGCCGGCGTGCTCGGCCTGCTCCGCCAGCAGGGCGAGCAGGCCGGCCACCGTCGTCGTCTTGCCGCGGCCGGGACCGCCGGTGAGCACGGTGGTCAGGCGACGCGCGGTGGACAGTGCAGCCACGCGCTGCTCGGCATACGCGTCGCCGGGGAACAGCCGCGCCGCGCTGTCTTCGAGCAGGGCGTCGTCGACCTCCGGTGCGGGCGTCGCCAGCCTGGCGACGAGGTCATCGCGCACCTGGCGCTCCTCGCGCCAGTACCGGTCGAGGTAGAGCAGGCCGAGGTCGGCCCGCACCACTGACCGCTCAGCGAGCGGGCTGGCCGCTACCCGGTCGAGCCAGCCGTCGGCGGCGGGCCAGGGCAGCGGCGCGTCTCCGGCACCGGCTCCGGCCCCCGTCCCAGTCCCCGCGCCGGATCCGACCATCGACCCGGCCCCGCCCGAGCCCGCGCCGTCGTCGTCGAACCCGCCCAGGTCCACGCAGACCGACCCCTGCCGGACCGCGCGCACCGCGAGCGCGACCGCGAGCCGTACGGCCTCGTCGTCCTCGCCGACGACTTCAGCCATGCGGCGCGCGACGTGCACGTCGGCGCCGGTGAGCACGCCGGCTTCGTTGAAGGTGCGCAGCAGCCCGGTTGCGCCCCGTGCGAGGCGGGCGTCGTGGGGGTCGTCGCTGGTCCAGCGCTCGATCGCCGGCGTCATGCGGCCTCTTCCGCCGCGGCGCCGGCGAGCAGGTCCGACAGCGCCACCAGGAGCGCCGCCGGCGGCTGCCACGAGAACACGCCCGCGGGACTGCCGCCCGAATCGGGGGTGCCGCTCGCGTCGGGGGTGTCCGGCCCCGCCATGCCGCGCACGAAGAGGTAGAGCGCCCCACCCAGGTGGGTGTCGGGGTCGTAGCTGGGCAGCCGCCAGCGCAGGTAGCGGTGCAGCACCGCGCCGTACAGCAGGGCCTGCAGCGGGTAGTGCGAGTGCAGCATGGCCTCGGCCATCCGGTCCCGCGAGTAGTCGGCGACGGCGGGACCGAGGAAGTTCGTCTTGTAGTCGACGACGACGAACCGCCCGGACGGCAGCCGGAGGACGACGTCGACCGAGCCGGTGAGGTAGCCGCGCAGCGTCTGGTCCCCCAGGGCGGGCCGCTCGAGCCGGTCGGCGTAGGCGGCGAGCGGGTCGTCGGCGGGCAGGTGCGCACGCAGCAGCGGGGCGAGGTCCCCCAGCTTCGCTTCGGCCCGGCCAGGCTTGCCCAGGTCTCCGCCGGTCAGCGGCAGCTCGAACGTCAGCTCGCGGAGCCGGTCCGGCAGGCCGATCTCGCCCAGCGTCAGGCCACCGGCCAACGGGCCGAGCGGTGTGCGGTGCAGCGGCAGGAGCCCTTCGGCGAGCGCCGCGGGATCGGCCTGCACGGGCCACCAGCGCAGCTGTTCGGTGACGTGCTCCAGCAGCTCGGCGCGTAGGTCGGGCGCGAACGGGTCGGCGTGCTCGAGCACGGCGTGCACCAGCGACCCGAAGGCGGCGCCCATGGGCAGGTCGGCCATCGGCGACACCTCGGCGTCGGGCACGGCAGGCTCCTCGACGTCGGACGCGTCGGACTCCGGCGCGTCCGGCTCGTCGTCCTTGCCTGCGGCCTCGGGCTCGCTGCCCACGTGCAGAGCGTCGTCGCCGGCCGCGATGAGGCCGCTGTAGGAGGTGCGTCGCCACCCGGTGTCGACGGCGCGGTCGAAGGCGCGCGCCTCGAACGGCGCGTGCCGGTCCGCCGGTACGGGCGCGGACGCCTCGGCGGGCACCGCGAGCTCGGCCGCGGGACCACCCAGCTCCTCGAGCAGCTCCAGCACTCGCGCGGCGTAGGCGTCCTCCTTGACCGCCTGCGTGCCCGGCACCTCCCGCGTGCCGGGGGTGCGGCCGAACAGGAGGCGGTGCAGCCCGCTGGTCGGGGTGCTCGACGTCGGCGCCCACCACGCCACGACCTGTGACTGCGCGCGGGTCAGGGCCACGTAGAGCTTGCGGAGCTCCTCGCCGTCCTCCTCCGCGCGGTGCGCGGTGCAGTGGGCGTCCCAGCGCGCGCCGGAGCCGGAGACGTCGATAGTCCGCGCGCCACGGTCGTCGTGGTAGAGCGCGATCTCGACCGGGCGCGCGTAGTTGTCGTAGCCGAACGGCAGGTACACCACCGGATACTGCAGCCCCTTGCTGCCGTGCACCGTGACGATCTGCACGGCCGCGGCGTCGGAGTCCAGGCGGCGCGGCCGCTCGGCCGTGCCCGTCCGGCGCCGCTCGTCCCGGAACCAGGCGAGCAGGGCCGTCAGGCCGAGCGACTCGGTGACGCTCACCTCGTGCAGCAGCTGCCCCAGGTGGCGGACGTCGGTCAGCAGCCGCTCGCCCTCCGCCTGAGCCAGCACCCGGCCGCTCAGCCCGCGCTCCTCGGCGGCCTCGAGCAGAGCGGCCACGCCCCGGTGGCGGAGCAGGAGCGCCCAGCCGCGCAGGGTGTCGGCATCACGGGCGGTCAGGTCCTCGCCGCCCGCGTCGAGGTCGACGGCGGTGCGGCCGAGGAACGGCGTGAGGGCCGCGGCGCGCACCAGGCCCGAGCGGTGCGGGGACTCCAGCGCCTCCAGCAGCGTCAGCCACTCGTCGGCGGCGGGCGTCTCGAACACGTCGCCGCCGGGCATCACGGCCGCGACGCCGCGCTCGGCGAGCGCCTCCTGCACGAGCCGGCCGTGCGCCCGCGCCGAGACGAGGACGGCGACGTCGCCGGGCACCAGCGACCGCCCGTCCCACGTCGCACCTGAGGCGAGCAGCCTCGCGACGTCGGCGGCGAGGTCCGCCGCGACGTGCTCGCGTGCCGGGGCGGCCTTGATGAGGCCCTTGTAGTGGGGCAGACCCTCGCGCAGCACCTGCCGCAGCCGGAACGGCGCCGGGTGCGGCGCGCCGGCCAGCCGGCTGCCCCCGCCCTCTGCAGTCACCGGGTGCACCACGATCTCCTCGTGGCCGAGCGCCGCGTTGCCCAGCAGCACCCCGAGGGTCTCGACCAGCGGCGCGTCCGAGCGCCAGTTGCTGCCCAGCGTCGCCCGTGTGGTCGCGCCCCGCGCGGCGTCGAGGTAGGCGACGACGTCGCCGCCGCGGAAGGCGTAGATGGCCTGTTTGGGGTCGCCAACGAGAACCATGGCCCCGGCCTGTTCCTGCGCCCGCGCCTGTAAGAGCCCAGCGCCGAACGCCCGCTCCAGCACCTGCCACTGCACGGGGTCGGTGTCCTGGAACTCGTCGACCAGCACCACCTTCCAGCGTTCGCGCATGCGCGCGCCGACGGCGGCACCGCCGTCGGCCGACGCCGGGTCGAGGTCGTCCGCGAGCCGCCCGAGCAGGTCGTCGTACGACAGGATCCCGAGGCGTCGCTTGCGCCGCTCCATCTCGGCGCGCACCTCGCGGGCGAAGGAGACGCGTGCCGAGCCGACGGCGTCGGCCGGGTCGGCGTCGGCGAGCGCGGCGCGCGGGTCCTCGACGGCGGCGGTGGCGACCCTGAGGGCGCAGGCCCGGTCGAACGGTGGCGGTTCGGAGGCGTTGCCGTACTCACGCAGGTAGAGGTCGTCGACCACCTCGACGGTGAGCTCGATCAGGGACTCGACCAGCTCGGCACCGGGCTCGGTGTCCCCGGCGACGCCGAGCGAGCGCAGCACGAGCTGGCAGAACTGGTGGATCGTCGCGATGGTGGCGTGGTCGAACGAGGCCAGGGCGTCGGCCAGCCGCCGGTGCCGGGCAGCCCGCTCGGCGTCGTCGACGTCGAGCAGCGCCGCCAGGACGGCGTCCACGGGGCCAGTGTCGCGGCCCGCCAGAGCGGCGGCGAAGGTGCGCTCGGCCCGGAGCAGGGCGCCGCGCACCCGGTCGCGCAGCTCCTGGGTCGCGGCGCGGCCGAACGTCACCACCAGCATCTGGTCGAGCGGCACGACGCCCTCGGCGACGTACCGGGTCACGAGCGCGCCGATCGCGAAGGTCTTGCCGGTGCCCGCGCTGGCCTCCAGCAGAGCCGTGCCCCGCGGCAGCGGCCCGGCAAGGTCGAAGACACCGTCGAAGACGTCCATCAGTCGCTGAACCTCTCGTTCTCCAGCAGCAGGCTCCAGACGCGCATCGCCAGCGCGCCGAAACGCGTGGTCTCCCCCGCGTGCTCCTCGCCGGGCCGCGGCTCCTCACCGGTCCCGGGCAGCGGAGCCTCCGCACCGTGGACGCGCACGTGCTCAGGGTCCGCGCATTCGCCGTCGAAGCGTCCGCCGGGCCCCTTCTGCCCGCTCCAGATCTGCCCGGCCCGGAACCGTGCGTCGGCGGGGTCGGCCCTGCTCCTGCGCGCCTCGGCGTAGACCACCGAGGCCTTGACCGGTAGCGGCAGCGGCTCGGTGAGCCCGCGGTCGCGCAGCGCGACGAGGTCACGCAGCAGGTCGACGGCCATATGGTCCACCGGTCCCAGCCGGGACCCCTGCCACGTCCTGCGCGACCGCGGGTTGGCGGGCCGGCCGAGCGTGTAAGCGGTCCACGGGCGGTCGTCGTCGGACGCCGCGAGCGCCAGCAGCCGGATCCACGTCTGCAGGCGCTGCCTGCCGCCGAGCCGGGCGTACGACACCGCCACCAGGCGGTCGCCGTGCACGCCGGGCACCGAGCCGCGCAGGCTGCGTCCGTCGCCCAGGTCGACGTCGACGTCCACGACTCGTGCGGAGCTCGCGCGCAGGTTTCCGGCGGCGTCGGCGAGCGGGCCCACCTCCTCGGCGATGCCGACCAGGGGGCGCCAGCCCAGGCGTCCGGGCGGTAGCTGCCCGCGACGCCACTCCTTCTGCACGGCGTCGGCGAGCGCGGCGCCGGACAGCACGTCCCGCAGCACCCGCTCCCCCACGGCCCAGCGGCCCAGCCCGTCGAGCTCGACGGGCAGCCCGTCGTCGAGCGGTTCCTCGTCCCAGGATCTTCCGACGTCGAGGCGCTGGACGAGGAACCCGCGCGCGGGCGATCGGTAGAACGCGAGCAGGTCGTCGAGCGCGACGACGCCGTCGCCCGCCCCTGCCGGCGCCAACGGTGCGAGCGGCGCGGTCAGGAACGGCCCCACCGGAGTGCGCGGGCCGATCGCGGCGCGAGCTCCGGCCAGGGCCGCGTGATCGAACGTGAAGGCGGAGCCGGGCACGAGCGCCCCGGGCTCGACGTTGCGCCGGTCGAAGGGCTGCAGCGGATGACGGACGGTCACGGCCCGTGACACCGGGCGCCCGTCGGGCGTCCGCGCCGTCTCGTCGAGGGCGTCGAGCAGCTCGCCCAGCGGCACGGCGGGGGGTCGTTCCTGGCCCGAGTACTCGTCGGCGCCGCTGTAGGTCACCACGAGGGTCTCAGTGGCGGCGAGGATCGCGTCGAGGAAGAGCTGCCGGTCCTCGCTGCGCGGGTCGCGCTCGCCCGTTCTCGGCTCGCGGGCCAGCACGTCGTCACCGTCGGTGATGCCGACCCGTGGGAACACGCCGTCGTCGAGCCCCAGCAGGGCGATGACGCGGTGCGGCACCGACCGCATCGGCACGAGCGTGGCCACGGTCAGCGTGCCGGTGCGAAAGTTCGACCTGGTCGGGCGACCTGCCACGCGGTCGGCGAGCAGCGCGCGCACGTCGGGCAGCCGCAGCGACACCGCCGGGTCCGGTGCGTCGGCGTGCACGCGCGCGAGCTCGCGCCGCACCTGCGCGAGCTGCCACGCGTCGACCGTGGGCACGGTGGTGAGCGCCGCGACGCCGTCCTCGAGCGCGGTCAGCCAGTGCTCGAGCGGATGCCCGCCGACGAGCGCATCGGTCACGTCGCGGAGCCGCTCCACGAGCTCGGTCAACCGGCCGACGAGCTCGACCTGCCCGCTGCCGACGTCGTCCAGCGGCAGGGTGCGTTCGAGCCAGGTGCCCGTGTCGTCCGACATCGCGACACCCGCCAGCAACCGGTCCACGCCCTCCTGCCAGGTACCGGACCCGTAGTCGGCCAGGCCGAAGTCGGCGCGGTGCTCGGCGTCGAACCCCCACCGCACACCGGTCTCGCGTGCCCACTGGGCGAGCTGCTCCAGGTCGTCGTCGCGGAACCCGAAGCGGCGGCGCACCGGCTCGGCGTGGGCCAGGTCCACGACGTCGCCCACGCCCGCCCGGCCGCCGGCGAGATCAAGGAGGCGTACGACGACGGCGAGCAGCGGGTTGGTCCGGTCCAGCGCCCGGTCGGCGAGCCGCACCCGCAGGCCGTGCGCGGGGTGGCCGTGCGGCCCGACGACGTCGGCCAGGCCGAAGGCCGCGGTGACCAGAGGAGCGTAGGTCTCGATGTCGGGGCACATGACGAGCACGTCGCGCGGCTCCAGCGTCGGGTCGTCGGCGAGCAGGCCGAGCAGCACGTCGCGCAGCACCTCGACCTGCCGGGCCGGGCCGTGGCAGGCATGCACCTGGATCGAGCGGTCGGCGGGGTCGAGCAGGCGCGCGCCGGCATCGCCGACGGCGTCGGCGCGCAGGTCGTGCTGCAGCATCCCCAGCAGGGTCGACGGCGGTTGGTCGCCGTCACCGGTTGCCGCCTTACTGGAGACGGGCTCGTCGCGCAGCTCGATCGCGGACAGGGTGCGCTGCAGCTCGCGCGTGTCGCGGCCGAGCGTGGCCAGGAGCCGGTGTCCGACGCGCTCGTGGGAGCGGTCCTCGGCCCGGTCGACGGGCCCGCCGAGATCCTTGAGCGCCGACCACAGCGCCGCCGAGGGATGCGGCAGCCACAGGTGCACGTCGCGGTGTGCGCCGAGCGCGCCGACCAGCTCCACCTCGCTCGCGGCCAAGCGGGTATGGCCGAACAGAGACAGGCGCTCGGGCAGGTCGAAGGCGCCCGGCTCGGCGCGCAGCCGCTCGACGACGGCGGCGTGCCGCACGTGCGGCGGCTCGGCGTCGACCCGCTCGGCCAGGGCGCGCCACAACGGCGGCTGCCACGCGAGGTCGGCGGAGACCCCGCGCCCGCAACCGTCCGTGTCGCGGCCCGCGGCCCAGTCGGCGACCAACGCCGGGCGCTGCGTCGCGTAGCCCGCCATCAGCCGCGCCAGCCGGCGGGCGACGGAAAGCCGGCGACCGCGCCGCAGGTCACCCTCCTCCCCCGGCATGCCGTGCCCGAGATGTTGGGCGAGCAGCGCCGCCCACGGCTCGTCGAGGCTTGCGTCGATCGCCGCCAGCAGGGGCCAGGTCAGTGCGTCCGGCGCCCACGGGTCGTCCTCACGCGGGCCCGTGACCTCGGCGAACAGCGAGTGCGGCGAGCGCAGGTCCACGCCCGCGCACACGCCGTCGTCCCGCCCGGGAGCGGCACCGAGGTGGTGGCTGAGCCGCTGCGCGAGCCAGCGTTCGACGCCGCGGGCGGGCACGACCACAACCTCGGTCGCGAACGGGTCCTCCAGGGCCATGGCGAGCAGGTCCCCCAGCGCCCGCGCGAGCAGGTCCGTGCGCGAAGCCCGATGAAGGACGACTGCCATGGCGCCAACGTATCGTGCACGGCCACCTGGCGTGCGCAGGCGACGGAGAGCGCCGCTAGCCCGGTATCCGCGCTACTCGTCGGCGTAGGGCTTGAAGAGCGCGTCGCGCTCCATCCACGACTCGTCGAGTGCTGCTGGAGGTCGCGCGCCCGGCGAGGCCGTAACCGGGTCGGTGCCGGTGCGGGACCGATCGGCTGGCGTCGAGCCCGTAGGTGGGAAGGTAGGACGATGGCGACCAGCGACGACACCACCACGGAGGCGATCATCGCGCGCCTGCACGAGCTCGCCGACCCAGCCGAGCGGGAGAAGATCGCGAAGCGGGTGCCGATCGAGCAGGTGATCGGCGTTCGCATGAAGCACTCCTTCGACCTCGCCAAAGCATCGACGTCGATCGACCTGGACGAGGTGCGCAGGCTCCTGCGGAGCAACTGGTACGAGGCGCGCGTGGTCGCGGTAAGCATCCTGGACGCGCGCGCCCGCAAGGGCCTCCCGACGAGCGACGACCGACGAGCGATCTACGAGCTCTACCTCGCCGAGCATCGCCACATCGACACCTGGGACCTCGTCGATCGCGCCGCACCCCGGGTGATCGGCAGCTACCTGCTTGACCGCTCCCACGAGCCGCTCTTCGACCTGGCCCGATCCGGGAACATCTGGGAGCGACGCACCGCGGTCACGGCGGCCTTCTGGCTCATCCGCGCGGGCCAGACGGAGGACCCGCTTCTACTCGTCGACATGCTCCTCGACGATCCCGAGCACTTCGTCCAGACGTCCGTCGGCATCGCGATCCGAGAACTCACCCACGTCGACCCAGCGCGCATGGAGACATACCTGCACCAGAACGCGCACAGAATCCCCACTGCTACGCGAAGACTCATGGCCGATCGGCGACGCACCACGTGACGACCCCCAGCACCCGGACCAGCACTCCATAGCGGCGGACCGGCGGTGCCGAGCATCAACAGCAGCTCCATCCGCTGATCCGACTGAAGACCCGTCGACGCGGCCCCGGGTGGTCGGGTGGTCGACGCCGGGGGCTCCCGGCCGCCCGCGGCGGCCGGGAGCTGCACGGATCGACGCTCGCCGGACGGCGTCAGTGTCGCGCACGTGTCGCTTCCATGGCCTCGACCACCGCATCGGTAGTGAGGACCGCGTTGGCGACGAAGCCGAAGTTGGCGACCGCGCCGGGGTAGCCGTCCCCGAGCTGGGGGTGGTTGGGTGCGGCGGTGGCGTCCTTGACGACGGCGACCTCGAAGCCCGGCTCGACGAGCTCACGCAGGTGGGACTCGACGCAGAGGTTGGCGAGCATGCCGGCGAGGATGACCTTGGTCTTGCCGAGCTTGCGCAGCTGGAGGACCAGGTCGTTGGTCTCAGGCCCGAAGACCTTGTGCGGGCTGGTGACGACGGTCTCGCCGTCGTCGATGTACTGCTTGTACCGCTCGAGCCAGTCGGCGCCGGACCCCTCGAAGCCGTCCGTGCTGAGCGCGCTCGGGCGGGCGAACATGCCCGTCTGGTGCATCATCTGCTCGACAGGCCCGCCGAAGCGCCAGCCCTGGTCGGTCGGGTAGTAGTAGTGGGGCGAGATGACCACGTCGAAGCCGTTGGTCTTGGCCGCGCGGAAGAGCTCGTCGAGGTGCTCGACCGTGCCGAGCTCCTCGATCCCCTCCCCGACCAGGCCCCAGGCGGCGCCGTTCTCGCTGAGGACGTCGTTCTGGGGGTCGGTCACGACGAAGGCGGTGTCCTGCGGGCTGAACTCCATATCAGGTCTCCAGTGTGGATGTGATGTTGACGAGCCGGCGGAGCTGGGCGGTCGGGTCAGATGTCCGCCGGGTCGACGACGGGGAAGTCGATGTCGACCTGGGCGGCCTTGTTGAAGAAGTTCGTCAGGGTGTTCAGCGCCACATTGCCCACGATCTCGGTGGCCTCCTCGGCGCTGATGCCGGCGGCGCGGGCGGCCTCGGCCTGCTCGTCGGTCACGGCGCCGCGGGTGGCGACGATGGCCGAGGCGAGCTTGAGGATCGCGTCGGTCTTGGCGTCCTCCGAGGTCGCGCGGCGGGCGGCCAGGACCTGCTCCGGGCTCAGGCCGACGCCGGGGGCATTGGCGGTGTGGACCGAGAGGCAGTAGCTGCACTCGTTGGCCTGGGCAACGGTCAGTGCGATCTGCTCGCGGGTGACGGTGTCCAGCTTGCCGCCGGCGAGGGCGCCGGACAGGCGGAGGTAGCCCTTGAGGGTGGCCGGGCTGTTGACCATGACCTTGGCCATGTTGGGCACGGCGCCCATGCCCTTCTGGACCTGGCCGAGCAGGTCCGCCGCGGTCCCGGTGGTGTTCTCGATCTCATTGATGGGCAGGCGAGCCACAGTTCCTCCTGGAGTCGTTGTCTAATGGTTGGATACTTACTCAACCATTAGAAGCATCGAATCACAGCCTTCTCACGGATGCAAGCCGCTGTTACCATGAGAACCATGATCGAGGCTCCCTACCGCGGCGGCGCGCCAGTCCTGGGCGACGCCCCAGCACTGGACCTGGCCAACACGCACTACGCGGTGCGTGGCCGGCCACGGGAAGGGCTCGCGTCCCCGGCAGACCTCGCCGCCTGGGCTCGCGTGGTGGCGCCGCGCCTGCCGTTGGTCGACGCCGGACTGGGAGACGGGGCGGTGGACGAGCGCGACCTCACGCGCTTCATCGACCTGCGGGCCGCCGTGCGTGCCATCGCCGCAGAACTCGCTGCCGGTCGCCTGCCAACGGCCGCTGCCGTCGCCGTCGTCAACACGGCGGCCGGGCAAGCCCTCTCGTCCCCCGTGCTCACCGTGACCCTCGCGGGATCGATCACCCAGCGGCCGCACTCGACCGCGCCGGCAGTCGAGCAGGTCCTCGCCGGCCTGGCGGGCGACGCGATCGACCTCTTCGCCGGTGAGCGCGCCGCCCGGCTGCGTGCCTGCCAGGCACCCGGGTGCCCGCTCTTCTTCCTCAAGGACCACCCACGCCGCGAGTGGTGCAGCCCCGCCTGCGGCAACCGGGTACGCGCCGCACGCGCCTACCGCAAGCGCGCCGGCGCGACGACGCGGCAACGACCTGACCGCGTCGCGCCGCCAGCGCCCCGAGTGAACCGGCCCTGAGACGGCAGGACGTTCCAGAACAGTTCCGATCGTCCCGACCGTACCGACGGGAGTCCGCGGCGACGGCAGATGACAACAAATCTGGCCCGTAGGGTGAGTCCTGCGACGAACTGTGGCGGCTTTTTGTAACATCAGACGCTGGCATTGTCTGGAGACCGGAGGAACAGGGATGGCCACTGACGCGCACCGGCTCGACTTGGCGCCTGGCGTCCCGCCCTATGCGCAGCTCAAGAACATGCTGCTGCGATCGATCCTCGACGGCCGGTTCGGTGCCGACGGGCGGCTACCTACCGAGCACGAGATCTGCGAGACGTACGGCATCAGCAGGACGCCGGTGCATCGAGCACTCGCGGAGCTCGCCGAGGAGGGCGCAGTGCTCCGCAAGCGGCGGGCCGGCACGTTCGTGAACCCGGACTGGCTCCGGACGCAGCTCGGCGAGCGGGTCGTGCGCGTCGTCGTGCCGGAGGGGCGGTGGGAGGAGCTGGTGCGCGACGCCGCCCCGGAGGACGTCCGCCTCGATATCCGGCAGGTACCGCTGGCCCGCCTTCACGACGACCTGGTCCTGGCCGTCGCCTCGGGCGAGGCGCCAGACCTGGCCCTGCTCGACTCGGTCTGGGTAGCCGAGTTCTCGCGGCGTGGATTTCTCCACCCGCTGGACCCGACCGACCAGGACTGGATCGAGCGCCAGCTCGAGCCGGAGTTCGCCCCGTCGTTCGTCGAGGCGCACCGGTTCGGTCGCGAGACGGTCGCCGTGCAGCTGGAGGC
Source organism: uncultured Actinomycetota bacterium (assembly GCA_963850545.1). GTDB lineage: Bacteria > Actinomycetota > Actinomycetes > Actinomycetales > Cellulomonadaceae > Promicromonospora. The sequence goes on from CAWKLP010000001.1 coordinate 2,985,228, forward strand.
CGATCTCGCCGGGATCTGGTTCGACCGGGGGGCGCTGAGTGCAGCAGGCATCCACGAGCCCGCGACATGGAGCGAGCTGCGGAGAGCCGCACGCCGGCTCCAGCGTGACACCAAGGCCGGATCGATCACCCTGCCGATCGGGCGGACGGCAGGCGAGGCCAGCAGCTACGTGCTCCTGGCTCTTCTCGCGTCGAACGGCGCCGGCGTGCTGGACGTGCGTGGCGTGACGCTGCATCACGACCGCGCAGTCGAGGCCCTGGAGTTCTTGCGGGCGGTCGCGTCCGACAAGCTCATCGACCTGGAGCAGCTGAACGCGGACCGGGACTACCCGGTCCGCGCGCTGGCCGCCCACCGCGTCTCCTTCGCGTTCGGGGGCAGCTACGAGCTCCCTGCGCTCGCGGAAGCGGCGGGGCTGGGCTTCGACCAGGCCGAGGCGTGGAAGCGCTTCGGCTTCCTTCCGGTTCCGGCCGGACCGTCGGGCGAGTCCCGGTCGCTCGCGGGCGGGATGGCGCTGGGGGTCTTCCGGCAGTCGGCCCGGCCCGAGCTGGCTGTGCACGTCCTGCATGGCCTCGTGAGCGTTGCGGCGCAGCGTCGACTGGCCCAGGAGACCGGTCAGATCCCGGCGCGGGTCTCGGTCGTTCCCGCGCTGGCTCAGCGCGGCAGCCTGCTCGCGGTGAGCGCGGAACGCCTTGACGGAGCGGTCGTGCGTCCTGTCGTCGACTCCTACGAGCGTGTCTCCCAGCAGCTCCAGGCGCTGTCTGCCGAGATCGTCGCCGGCGTCGAACCGCCGCGGGACGCGGCGACACGAACCGCGCAGATGGTTTCGGCCATCACGGGTCTCCCTCTCGCCGAGGAGTAGCCGTGTTGCCAAAGCGATAACAGTACGTTCCGTTCGCGTAAACGACCTTGACGCTCGGAGCCGCTCCCGCTGTATTTGTATCTGGAGAGTGACAAAACAGCCCCGCAAGGAGTGGACATGAACCAGAGATTTGTTTCCCGTGTACGGTCGCCGTTCGTGGCCGCGGCGGCGGTCGCCGTCGTCGCGATGGCCGGCTGCTCTTCCTCCGATGCCGACCCCGCCGCTGACGGTGAACCGTCGGGCACCATCCGCGTCCTGTCGAACTGGAGCGGTTCGGAGGGTGAGGCGTTCCAGGCAGTGGTAGACGGATTCGAGGCCACGTATCCGGACGTGACGGTCGAGGTCGAGACCGTGCCCTTCGACCAGACGCAGGGCGCCATCACCCAGCAGTACGCGTCCGGCAACGCGCCCGACGTGGCCGTGGCCCTGCCTTCCATCGTCCGGCAGCTCTCCGCGCAGGGGCTGCTGATGAATCTGGACGACCTCTGGGACCAGTGGGAGGAGTCCGGCGAGTACAACGAGTCGCTGCGGGCGGTGGCGGCCGGTGCCGACGGGCAAACCAACGGGGTGTACCTGAAGGGGAACGTCAACGGGCTGGTGTGGTACCCGACAGCCAAGGTCAACGATCAGGACGTGACGGTACCGCCCGCCTCGTGGGACGAGTTCATTGCGGACCTGGACAGCGTCGCCGCGACCGGGACTGCGCCGTTCAGCGTCGGTGCCAGGGACGTGTGGGTACCGACCCAATGGGTGGACCCGATCCTGCTCAACGTCGCGGGCAGCGACGCGTACCGGTCCCTGCAGAACGGTGAGATCGGCTGGGACGACCCGCGGATCGTCGAGGGCTTCACGGTCCTGGCCGAGATGGTCGAGAAGTACTGGCCGGCGGACGCCCTGGACACCGGGTTCTCCGACGAGACCTGTGGCTGGGTGACCGGAGAGCACACGTTCGCGTTCAACGGGGCGTTCGTCAACGGAACCGTCCCAGCCTGCGACTCGACCCTGGTCGCAGGGGAGGACTACGGGTTCTTCACGCTCCCGCCCTACTCCGGCGAGAGCGCGCCCGCGCAGGCCGTCAGCGGCGACCTCGTGATCGGTGCCGAGGACACGCAGAACCCGACGGCCACGCACGCGTTCCTCGAGTACGCCGGCTCCGTCGAGGGCCAGACCATCTGGGCCGAGCGCGGTGGCTACGTGGCCCCGAACATGAAGGTCTCCGAGGACGCCTATCCGACCCCCAACGACAAGGCGGCGGCGGCCCTGTGGCCGAAGGACGACAGCGCAGTGGCGGGCTACGACCTCGACGACTGGATCGGGGGCGAGGTGCAGTCCACGTATCGGGAGGCGCTGGTCGACCTGATCCGATCGGGCGACGTGGACGCCTTCGTTGCCACGATGTCCGACGCCGACACCCGCGCAGGCCGATGACCACCACGAGCCTGTACTACCCGCCGACCCGGGCTGCCACCGGTCGCACGACGAGGGGGCACCACCTTCGTCGCAGGGCGACGCCGTATCTGTTCGTGCTGCCGATCTTCGTCGTCTTCACCCTCTTCTACCTCTGGCCCACACTCGTCACCGTCGCGTCGAGCTTCTTCACCTGGGGCATGCTCCGGCCGTGGCAGCCGTTCGACCCGTCGGGATGGAACTTCGCGGGACTGTCCAACTATGCCGGGACGCTCGATGACCCGGCGTTCTGGAACGCGGCGATGAACTCGGCCGTCTGGCTGATCGCGTTCCCGGCCCTGGTGCTGGGCCTGTCCTACCCGCTCGCGATCCTGATCTGGTACGCGGGCCGAGCAGGTGGGCTCTTCCGCGGCGTCTTCATCCTTCCGATGACGATCTCGATGGCGGCAGCGGGCGTTATCTGGACGTTCTTCTACAACCCCGACCCGGACAAGGGCGTGCTGAACGCGCTGCTCTCCGTGGTCGGACTGGAGGACGCGTCGTTCAGCGTCGGCCCGCTCCAGGTGCATTTTGGTCACTGGCTGTCCGACCCGGGCACCTTGCACCTGGGCGTGGTCGACGTGCCGCTCGTCAACCTCTTCGTCGTGGTGGCCGCCGTGTGGACGTTCGTCGGGTTCGGCGTGATCACCTTCTCGGCCGGCCTGACCTCTGTACCGACCGAGCTCCTGGAGGCCGCACGGCTCGACGGCGCCGGGCGGCTCCAGCTCGTCCGGCACATCATCACGCCCGAGCTGCGGCCGTCGATCCTCGTGGTCACCGTCATCAGCGTCATCTTCGCCCTACGCACGTTCGACGTCGTCTTCGTAACGACCGGCGGCGGCCCAGCCAACGACAGCGAGGTTCTCGGGATGCTTGTCTGGAACCAGACCTTCCAGTACCTCGACACGCCACAGGGCGGTGTCGCAGCGTCGGTCGCGGTCCTGATGTCGGTCGCGATGATCCTGCTCGCCGTGCCCTACATCAGGGCGACCCTGCGGGAGCAGCGATGAGGGGCGCGCGGACGTGGCGGTACGCCGCGCTGTACGGGGTGCTGACCCTGGCCAGCATCGGGTGGCTTGCCCCGCTGGCGACGTCGGCCGCGGTCTCGCTGCTCCCGCTCGACCAGAGCGCGAGAGGTTGGTGGCGGGCCGACTGGTCGACAGCCACCGTGGACGCCTACGTACGTGCGTGGGAGGGCGGGCTCTCGGGGTACGCGGTCAACAGTGTGGTGATAGCAGTCCTGTCGGTCTGCCTGACGACGGTCGCGGGCAGTCTCGCCGCGTACGCCTTCGCCCTCATGACCTTCCGGTTGCGGACCGTGCTCTTTGTCCTGCTGATCACCACGATGGTTGTGCCGGTCCAGCTGGTTCTGGTGCCGCTCGTACCGATCTTCCAGCAGTTCGGGCTCAACCAGGGCGGCGCGCAGTACCTCGGTATCGCCCTGGCCCACACGGCGTTCGGCGCGGGGTGGAGCCTGTTCATGCTCATGAGCTTCTTCTCGCAGATCCCGGGGGAGGTGCTGGAGGCGGCCCGTCTGGACGGCGCCAGCGAGCTCAGGGTGTTCCGGACGATCGCAGCCCCGCTCGCGCTGCCGGGAATCGTCTCGTTCGTGATCCTCGACTTCGTCTTCGTCTGGAACGACCTGTTGATGGGGTTGACCCTGCTGGACGACGCCCACCGGCCCATCACCGTGGGGCTCGCGAACCTCAACGCACCCCAGCTCAACCAGGACGACCTGATCTCCGCAGGCTCCGTGATCGCTCTCCTGCCGCCCCTGATCCTGTTCGCGGTGCTCAACCGCTACTACGTCCGGGGCCTGTTCGCCGGCTCCGTGAAAGGCTAACGATGCTTGTTTCGTCACAGACCATGCGCGCGGCCGCCGTCCAGGTCAGGCTGCCGCTCGGCGAGGTGGAGGCCAACCGTGCGCGGTTCGCGGAGATCCTCGAGTCGCTCCCGGACGCCGACCTGGTCGTCGCACCCGAACTCTTCATCTCGGGATACGACCTGGAGATGGTCCGCGAGCGCGGCGAGGAGGTGAGCGAGCCGCTGGACGGCCCCACCTCGCAGCTCGTCTCCGGCCATGCTCGCCGGACCGGGACGACCGTCGTCGTCGGGATCGTCGAGCACGACGGCGATGGGACGTTGTTCGACACGGCACTCGTCGCCACGCCCGACGGCGGCGTCCGCGGGTACCGCAAGAGCCACCTCTTCCCGGCCGAGACGCCCTACTTCGGCGCCGGCGAAGAGCTGATGACCATCCCCACCCCCGCCGGGGTGATCGGGCCGCAGATCTGCTTCGAGCACGCCTTCCCGGCGATCTCCACGGCGCTGGCACGTCGCGGCGCTCAGGTGCTGGTGATCCCGTCGGCCGTGGGCGCAGGCTACGACCATCTCCTGACCCTGCGGTCGCGGGCACGCGCTCAGGACAACCAGGTCTTCGTGGTAGCCGCCAACCTCAACACGGACGGGTTCTGCGGTTTCTCAGTGATCGCCGACCCCAAGGGGCGCGTCCTCGCCGCGGCGGACGACCAGGACGCGATCCTGCGCGCCGACCTCGACCTCTCCCTGATCGAGACGGAACGTCGTCAGGAGCCGTCGCTGCGCCTGTCGCGCGACGAGCTGTACGGCGATCCGGAAGCAGCCGCAGTACCGGGCGGGCTCCTGTGAGGAAGCCCTACGACATCGGGGACGGGTCGGCCTGTGCCTCGTTCGTCGATGACTCGGTCCTGGCGATCACCCGCCCGCACCGCGACGAGGGCATGGTGGAGCTGACTGGTGCCGGCCCGTTCGACGAGTCGTCAAGGAGAGATCCTGACGCCGTCCGCGCCTACCGTGCGTCGCTGGCACAGAGGGACACCGGCTTCCTGGCGTCGTCCGGACGCATCGCCCAGGCGGCGGTCGACCGGGAAGGCGGCTTCCGGTTCACCTGGGAGCGCCCGCCGGGCGGTGCCCCCGTGGAACTTCGGTTCGCCGGACGGCTCCAGCGCCCGCCGTACGCCGAGATCACCGACATCGCGCCCCTTGTGGCGCTTCCCGACGACACCGCGCTCGCGGTCGCCGGTCATACGCTCATGGTCTCGTCCGCGTCCCTTCGCACGAGCGCGACCCTGACCGTCCAGGACGGCACCCCGGGCCGATGGACGGTCCGCGGGCCGTCCACCGCGACGTGGGATGGGGCCGGGGGCGTCGCCGACACCGATCTGCTCACCGTGACGGGCACACTCACCACCGCATGGGATCCACCTCACGAGGTCGGTCCGGACACCGTGGTGGTCCCGAGCGTCCTTGAGGAGCGGGAGGAGAGCGTCACCGTCGGGACGCTGGTCGACGGGATCGCGAACTACATCAGGCAATGCTGCGGCCTGCGGGTCGGGCAGGAGGAGGTCGCGATCGTCACGGACCACCGCCTGCTCCCGCTGTCCTGGACGCGCGACGCCTACTACATGGCGCTCCTCCTGCTGCTTCTCGCCTCCGACGACGACGTGCGCACCGTCGAACGGCACCTGCGCTGGATGTGGGGACCGTCGCGCGCGTCCGGTGCATGGATGCGCAGCCATCTGACCAACGGGCGCGTCAAGGACCCGGGACTTCAGGGAGACCAACAGCTGTACCCCGTCCTGGAGCTGCTCCAGTTCCGTGAGGTAGCGGGCCGATGGCCGCGTCCGGTCGGCCGGCCATGGGGCGACCTCGTCGAGGAGGCGCTCGCCGCGCTGCCTTTGGATCCCGTAACCGGGCTGGTCGAGAGCCTGGAGAACCCGGCGGACGATCCTGTGCCGTACCCGCTGCTCTTCTCCACTCAGGTGCTCTACGCCGCTACCCTCGCACGGCTGCTGGACCACGCCGACGAGCTCGGTCTTCCGGCCGGCCCGCTGGAGAGCCGGGCCGCAGCGGTCCGCAGGGGCATTCGAGAGGTGTTCGTCGTGCCGGGGGAGCCAGCGCTGTACGCCTATGCGGCGGACGCGGCGGGAGGGCACGTCCTGTACGCGGACGCGAACGATCTCCCGACCGCGCTCGCGCCTGCCTGGGGCGTCATCTCCGCAGACGACCCGGTGTGGCGAGCCACCATGCGTTTCGCGTTCTCACCGGCCAACCCGGGCTGGGTGGCGGGACTGCTCGGGGGGCTCGGGTCGGCGCACACGCCTGGTGCCTGGCCGCTCGGCGACGTCCAGGAGCTTGTGGCCGCCCACGCCATCGGCGATGAGCGGCGCGCGCGTCGGGTCATGAGCAAGCTCCTGAGCATTGCCGCACGTGACGGTCACCTACCTGAGGCGTACGACGTCGCCACAGGAGACTGGACAGCGCGCCACTGGTTCGGCTGGCCTGCGGCGGCGCTGGCCTCCGCAGTCTTGTCCGGGGGCACTTTGACCACCCCTCGGCCCGGCCGAGGATGACGGGGTGATGGCCGGACCTACGAAATCGTAGGTCCGGCCATTCGTTGTTTGTTACGACGGGACCGCAAGGCGCCGTACCGATGCGCGCGACTTCGGTTGCGGCTGACGATAGGCCGGCTTCCCTTCAAGGGAGACGATCGTTCCGCTGATCCGGATCGTCGCCGGCATGGAGGTCACGTCCACGTCGCACTTGCGCAGTGCCAGCACCTCGCCAATCCGCGCCGAGGATCCAATCATCACTTCGATGATCGCTTCCAGCCGCCCATCAGGCTTCGACCGCACCACCGACACCCACGCCCGGGCCGGACACACATTTCTGCCGCTAACCCGACTACCAACCCACCGGCCGACCACCCGGACCCGCCCGGAAATAGAAAACAGCCGGACCTACGATTTCGTAGGTCCGGCTGTCCGCGATGTCCTGCGACATCACTCTGTAGCGGGGGCAGGATTTGAACCTGCGACCTCTGGAACTCGTCGTGCCCGAGATGTCCCACTACGGAAAGGTCTGGATTCGGCGGGATCTGCCTTGGTTTTTCGGGAGATGACCCAACTGACAGGGACGATGCTACTGAGGTTTTCTCGCCTCATTCAGTGACGGGTCGTTGAAGGTGGAGCAGGACGAGTGCGGCGGCGGCGATCTCGGTGATGCGCCAGGGGTCCAGCGTGATGCGGCGCAGGACGGGCCAGGTCGCTTTCAGCAGGGCGTTGGCCCGTTCGGCCGGGGCGCGTAGCGCGTTGATCGCGGCGTTGCGGCTGACCGCATCAGCGTTGAGGTTGGTCCCTTTGAACGGCACGATGATGCCGATCCCGGCTCCCTCGTAGCCCTTGTCGCACAGGGTGGGCAGTCCCGCGGCAGCGGCGGGATACAGCCAGGGCAGGACGTGGGTGCGGGCGGTGATGATGTCGTTGACGGTGCCGTGCGCCACGGGTGAGACCCATTCGGGATACCCGCCTGGACCGGTCAGGACCTGGAGGTTCCCGCCGTGCTGAGCGTGCTTGCCCGACCACCACAGGTCCGCTGCCCCCGTCCCGCGGGCGGCGATCTTCGTGGTCGGGATCAGCGTGCCGTCCAGGCACAGGTGCGGCCAGTCGGCGGCCTGGCCACGTTCCAGGACTTCGGGAAGCGTGGGCGCCTTCTCGGCGATCACGTCGATCGCTTCGTGCAGGTACCGGTAGGCGGTCGCGATGCTGATCCCGGCGTCCAGGGCCAGGATCCGCAGCTTGGTCGCGTCCTTGAACCAGCGCAGCACCAGCAGCGCCTGCGTGCGGGCGGTCGCGGCGCGCTGCACCGGGCGGGAACCTGGCCGGCGGCGGTGCGCTGTGAGCCACCTCGTCACGATCTCCAGGGTGGCTTCGGGCACGTCGAGACTGGCACGATAGGTGATCAACGCGGGGTCCTCGCTGGGGAACAGGGTGTCTTGGCGGATTCCCGATCCTTCCGGCCAGGACCCCGCGTCCTGACCGCGACACACCGTGAACCCGCAGGTCACGGCCCTGCAGGCCGACCTCCCGCGTTCAACCTCTCCTCAAAGACGCATCATCGCGCAGAGGAACGAGGCGAGAAAACCTCAATGCGTCGAACAGCGCCCGAGGCTCGACGATCTCGCGCAGGCCCCCTTGCTGCGCGATCGCCGCGAAATCGAAACTCATGTGGCCGCGAGCTCCCCGAATCCCGCGGCGACCGGAAGGCAGCGGCGCCGTCGAGCCACCACTCAACCACGCTAGTTGGTCCGACGCCCAGCCCCCACCACTAGTTCACCCGGCGTCCGCCGGACCGCATGTGGCCACGCCGAGCGATGGGCCCAAGATCTCGGTACAGCTCACCCCGTGATGAGTAGCTGCACCTGCTTGTCGGTATCGCTGTGGGCACAACGTACGCAGCGACTGTCTGGATCTGCCTCAGCTGGTCGGCTGAACCTCACGCACGCCCATCGCCACCATCTACGCAACGGGAGACCCCGTGGTGTCCGGTGGCCGGATGCTGCTGACCTCGGTGTCGAGACGCACACCTGGCACCGTCCGATATTCTGAACCTGCGATATTCCTCACCGTAGCCGCAGGGTGGTCACGAACTTGACGAGCTCGATGGCACGGCCGTCGAACTCAATGAGGCGGTGTGCTCGCGATCCTTTGCCGACAGGTTGCGGCCAACGAGATCGGCAGGATCGCAACCCGGCTGGTGTTAGGGGTCCGTGGACGTTGCTCGCGCGGAGTGACGGTAGCGTACAGGCGCTTGCAGGCGCTCCCACCGGAGGCACGGCTGAAGGCGTACACGGACGCATAGCCGACGGAGCGCGCTACGGCCTCGAACGTCTCATCGGCGTGTCGCGGAGCCGGACCGCGGCGAGATCCATCCGCACGCGCGTCAGGTAGTGTCCCGGGCTCTCCTGAGTGGCCGCCTGAAAACTGCGGGCGAGCATGGTCCGCGACCACGAGCTCGGCCGCCAGTCGCTGTGTGGTCCAGGCCCTGGCCGGATCAGCATGAAGCCTCGCCATCGCGGCGCTGACCAATGGGGCGTTCAACTTCGGCGGGAACGGCCGCATCTTCGTCTTCGCCAGGAAGGGCGGCAGCGACGAGATTCCGGCGTGGTATCGCAACCTCGTCGCGAACCCCAGGACCACCGTCGAGTTGGGCACCGAAACCTTCCTGGTGGTCGCGCGGGTGCTGTCGGGCGCGGAGCGCGAGGAATACCTCGCCAAGCAGTCCGCCGTCCAGCCGCAGTTTGCTGAGTACCAGAGCACGACCGACCGACTGAACCCGGTGATCGAGCTGGTACGCGCCCAGCAGCCTCCGTGGCCGTTCGGCGGCCCGGGAGTGGGCCGGCGCGACGCCGGCCCACTCCTGGATCGCGGCATCGCCTCAGAACCTGAGGACGATCCTCCCGCGGACGCCGCCCGATTCCAGGCGGCGATGGGCTTCGGATGCGTCCTCGGCCGGGAGTTCGTCCGCGACCCGTAGCGTGAGCTCGCCGCTCTCGTTGAGCTCGCTGAGGTGCCGGAGCATCGGTGCCGGCTCGGCGATGGCGTCCACCACCACGGGAGCGAGCCGGACGCGGCGGCGGCTGGCGGCCGTGACCTGGCTGGGGTCGCCGAACCCGAAGACGGACGCCACGACACCACCGGGCCGGACGATCTCCGCGACATCGAGCGTGGGCATCGCTCCCAGGGCGACCGCATCCACCTCGCCGACCGCCACACGGATCGCGTCGACCACACCGTCCCCGCGCGGCACGACGACGTGCGCACCGAGACTCTCGACCAGTTCCTGGTCCGTGTCCGCGGCGTCCGCGACGACCCGGTGCCCGGCGGCGACGGCGAGCTGCACGACGTAGCCGCCGACCGCGCCCGCGGCGCCGATCACGGCCACGGTGCCTGGCCGCTTGAGCCCCATCGCCTCGACGATCTGGTAGGCGGTGAGCCCGTTCATCGGCAGGGTGGCCGCCTGCGCGATCGAGGCACCGTGGGGTATGCGCACCACCCTGTTCATGTCAGCAACGGTGAGCTCCCCGTAGGCACCGCCGCGTGGGTCGATCGGCCACACGTGCGCCGTGACCGCCTCGCCGACGCGGAACCGGTCAGCGGCTCGCGCTCCGACAGCGTCGACGACCCCCGCGGCTTCCATCCCCGGGACCCACGGGGCGTCGTGACGCAGCTGGTGCACCTCACCTCGCCGGAATATAAGGTCGCCGTTGTTGACGGTCGCGGCCGCCACGTGGATCCGTACCTCGTCCTCGCCCACCGCGGGTTCGGGGTGGTCGAGGACGCGCAGGACGTCCGGTCCGCCGAACGTCGTCATACCGATGGCTCTCATGTCAGTTCTTCCTCACTTAGTTCTGGGCGCACGGGAACTAGCCACGGTCCGGATGGGTCGTGGCTTGGTCGGCCCGGTGCTAGGAGTTGTCGTGCAGGTGGGGTGCGGCGCCGTTCAGCGGCGTGTACCCGGGAGCTCGCATCCCGTCGAGCAGGAGCGTGATGACGCGGCGCCAGCCGTCGGGTCCGGCGTCGACGCCGAGGCAGTGGTCGGTGTCCAGTCCCGCACGCGAGCCGATCATGACGTCCTGCCAGGTCACGTCCGCGCGTAGCGCGCCGGCCGCGTGCGCCCGGTCGGTGAGCTGGATGACGGCGTCCTGCAGGGCCGTGGTCCGCGCCACGATCTCGGGCGTGGGCACGGTGTCGCACGCGGCGGTCACCTCGGCCACGCCGCGGCTGTCGCGGTGCGCACCGGCCAGCTCCGTCACGAACCGGGTCAGCCCCTCCCAGGGATCGTCGACCCGAAGGCACTCCTGCGCGCTGTCGAGCATCTCGTGGTAGAGGCCGACCACCACGGCGTCCAGGAGCGACTCCTTGGTGCCGAACCGGCGGTAGAGCGTGCCCACCCCGACGCCGGCGGCCGTGGCGATGTCCAGCGCGGAGACGTCGAGGCCGCGGGAGGCGATGGCCTCCTGTGCCGCGACGATCAGCTGGCGCCGGTTGCGCCGCGCGTCGGCGCGGACATCCGTGGTGACGTCCAGGTCAGGCATCCGGGTCCCAGTTCTCCAGTGCGTCCATCCGCAGGCGGGTCAGCAGCACCGAGTCGATCAGCCACCGGCCGTCCACCTTGCGGTAGGTCTCACGGTACTGCCCGTAACCGTTGTGCCCCTCGGGGGCCTCGGGTCCGACCGGGAACGTCAGCAGGTCCTCCATCGCCCAGACGCCGGACGCCGAGTCCTCGCCCAGGATCTCGATCTCCGGCATGTGCCCGTGGTGCACCGATGGCGCGTCGCCCGTCAGGTCGCGGATCGTGTCCGCGAACTCGCGCGGCGAGCCCCAGGTAATGCCATCGGTCACCAGCGTGGCGTCCGGCGTGAACAGCGCCGCCAGCTCGTCGTGCTTCTTCTCGTCCACCAAGCGGAAGTACCGCGCCTTCAGCTTCTTGATCTCCTCAACCGCCTCCAGCGCGTCCAGGCGCCGGGTGAGCTCAGCCAGGTCACTCATGTCCATGTCTCCTCGGGGTGTTCCGGCGCCGTACCGGGCGCCAGCCATTCGGACGACTCTCGTCCGCTTGCGTACCCAGCCTAACCGGACGAATGTCGTCCGAATTCCCGAGGGCGACTGTAAGCCAGATGACTCAACCCGCCGTCCCGAGAGTCATTCGGACGAACGCCGTCCGCTTATGCTTCATAGAAGCGGACGGCTAGCGTCCACATACGAGCGCCCTACCCGCCCATGCGGCAGATGTCGGCGCGCCCCCTCACAGCCCAAGGAGAAGCGCGATGCGCGTCGAGATCTGGTCCGACGTGTCCTGCCCGTGGTGCTTCATCGGCAAGGCACGCTTCAAGAAGGCCCTGGCGGCGTTCCCGCACCGTGATGAGGTCGAGGTGGTCCACCGCTCCTTCGAGCTCGACCGCCATCTGGCCGAGACGCATCCGACGACTGGCCCGGAGCACGCGAAGAAGTACGGCATGACGCCGCAACAGGCCCGCGCCGCCGAGGAGGACCTTGCCCGACTCGCCCGTGCCGAGGGGCCGGACTACCTCGTCGACTTCCGCGACCACGGCAACACCTTCGACCTGCACAGGCTGCTGCACCTGGCGGCCGGCCGAGGTGTCGGCGACACGCTGCTCGCGCTGTTCTACAAGGGCAACTTCTCCGCCGAACGCAGCGTCTGCGACCCGGAGCACCAGGTGGAACTCGCGCTCCGCGCAGGGCTCGACGAGGCCGAGGTCCGCGCCGTTCTGGCGGACCCGAGCGCCTACGCCGACGAGGTGCGCGCGGACGAGGACGAGGCGGGCCGACTGGGCATCACAGGTATGCCATTCTTCGTGGTCGACCGGAGATACGGCCTCTCCGGCGCACAGCCGACCGCCACATTCACGGAGGTGCTCGAACGGGCGTGGTCGGACCGGCCGGCCGCCCGCTCTCCTCCTGAGAGCCCCCGGTATCCATGGTCGTAGTCTCCCAGCCGACCGGCAGAGGCCCTGGCCAGGACCAAGCGCAGCGCGAACGACGCACGACGAGATTTCCAGCGCCTGCCCCCGGCCCTGGGCAATCCGACTCAGCGCGTCAGGTACTGGCGGACCTTGAGGTGGTCGGACATCGCTATCCCTGAGGGAAGGGGCTTCGAACGGCTCCGGTCGCCCGCGAACGCTCGCGCTGCTCGATGATGCTCAGGTAGCCCGCCCAGTCACGCGCGGCCCGCCTCGCCCACTTCACCGACGCGGCAATGCTCAGCCCGAACAAGTCGCAGATCACGGGCGCGGGAAGGTCGGATGCGAGCCCAATGAGAGCGGCGTTGCGTGACTGCCGCGCGGAGATCCCATGTGCTCGCAGCCGGGCGGTGATGCCGGTGTAGGTGAGGTGACCTCGAGTGCCTCGCCCCGGAAACAGCCACCTCGGGGCGTCTGGCCGTGCGGCGATGAGCGGTGTCCCGCGCGATGCCGTTTCGGCAGGTAGCGCGGCAAGAAGGCGCCCGAGATTCGGGGGCACCTCGATCACGGGACTCCCCAGGGACACTGAGAACCCAGTGATGCGTCCGATGTCAGTCGCTTCCACCAGGTGGGCGCGGGTGAGTTCGATGATCCGCTGGAGCGGGATGCCGTAGAGCAGAAGCATGGCTCCTGCTACCCGGACGTCGACAGGGATGGTCTCGTCAGTGAAGCATCGACGCAGCTCAGCCCAGCGATGCTCGTCAGACATCAGGATGGTGGGCTCTCGCGCCTTGGGGTAGATCGGGTGCCGATCACCGCGCCGCAGACGACGTCGGCGGTCTCTCGGTGCTTGATCTTGAGCCTTATCTGCACTACCGCTCCGAGCATGTGGCCAACAATGCCTGTGCGCCACAGAAGGCGCAGGCATTCGTGCTCGCGACCTTGTGAACTCTTGCAGGCGAGTGCGAAGACTGACACCGGACGCGACCGTACCGGAAAGCGATCCCCAACTGGGACGCCTGTCGATTAACCGGACCCGTTCAGCGGCGGACACCGGACCGTTCGTGAGCAGGTTCTCTGCGCATACCGCGACTGAGCTGATCACGGTCGGCCGGGTGTCCGCGGCGGCGGGCTTCACGCGGTAGGACTTTGCACGGATACCTACTGTCGAAGGTCCTGTCGAAGGTCGGCCGTCGCGGGACCGGCTGGGACGGCGGGGGTTCGAGGCCATGTCCAGGCGGATCGCAGGATGAAGGCCAGAAGCAGCACCTCGATTCCGATGGAGAGGCCATAGAAGGAGGCCCACTCCCAGGACTCCCCTGCCGCGTTGAACACCGTAACGGGGATGTACAGCGATGCCGCGACGAGGTTCGTGGCGCGGTTCACCCGGGCGGGTAGCGTCATGGAAAGCATCACCATCAGGGCCGGAATCGCTATCAGCGCGAGGAACACGGTCATCAACGCCGGGCTGATGTCGAACTCGAAGACGACGCCAACCAGGATGTCGTCGATAGCGCCGGGCTTGTAGAGGTGGTAGTAGTCGACGTAGATATAGAGGAACATGAAGCTGGTCCATGCGGCGGCGAGCTTGGCCTGCACGGGGATCGGCGGGTTGTCGAGCAGGTTCGGGGTTTTCGTTCGGATGGTCATCGGTTCTTCTTTCGAGAGGAGCGGTCCGTCCGCCGGGGTGGCGGCAGGTCTGGGCGGGCACACGCACGGGTTGGGTCGTTCCCGTTGGTCCGGTCGTCAGACGGTGATCACGACCTTCCCTCGGGTGTGGCCACGGGCACGTGAGGGTTGGTGGGGGCGGGCGGCATGGTCATGAGAGCTTCTTCGAACGCGTACTTAGTACACTACGGATAGGCTGCCGGTATGACAAGGCCCGCCCGCGTCCCTCGTAACTCCTTGTCACGCGCGCGTGTGGTCAGTGCTGCCTTCGAGCTCGCTGACGCCGAAGGGCTCGACGCGCTCACCATTCGCGCGGTCGCGTCGCGACTGGAGGCGACGCCGATGTCGCTGTACCGCCACGTCGCGAACAAGGACGACCTGCTCGACGCCCTGGTCGAGCGGATGTACACCGAGTTCGAGACGCCCGACCCGCGGCGGCCGGACTGGCGCACGGAGCTGCGCCGTCGGGCGAGCTCCGTCCGTGAGGCTCTCGTGCGACATCCCTGGTCGGTCGCGCTGATCGAGACCCGCGCCGGTCCCGACCGGCCCGTCACGTTCGCCCACGCCGAGGCGGTCCTGGCGACGCTGATCTCGGCGGGGTGCTCGCCGCGACTGGCATCACGCGCGTTCGTGGTCCTCGACAGCTACGTCTACGGCTTCGCCGTGCAGCAGATCACGATGCCCACCACAGAGCCCGGCGACGTGGAAGCCGACCTGGCCGTCGCGATGCGGCAGTACCCGAGCATGCTCGCGGCGATGGATGCCGTGCTGGCAGACCCCGGGTACGACTTCATCGCCGAGTTCGACGCCGGGCTCGACCTGGTCCTCGACGGCATCGACCGCTGGCGTCAGCGGTCGTCGGCGTCGGCCGGCTGAGCACCTCACGCCGGAGCCACCATCACGGCACGCGCAGCTCCGCGAGCGGGTCCCGGCGGGCGGCGATGACGGCGGGCACCAGGGCGGCGAGCACACCCGTGACGAGAGTGAGGACGAGGAGCGCGATCGTGAATGTCGGCCGAGGTGTCGGAGCGCATCGGGATGCGGCGAACGCCCGAACGTGCATCTTGAAACTTTCCAACGTCTCCTCGGTGATCACCCGCGTCCCTTGACACCGGTGTGCCCGGAAACGTGGCCGCACCGCCCTTCACCGCCGGGCTGCGCCCTTCACGAAAGAGCCCGGCGCTTGCCCAGGAGAATTGACACCGAGAGCGACGAGAAGTGCCATCTCGATGACCGAGCTCCTGGAGCCTCGGCGCGTCCCGCGACCGGCCCCGTAGATACGTCAGGCCCGCCGGTCGCCCAGGCGAGATACTCGCGGCTGGTAGCACTGATGATCGGGTGACAACGATCTCGGGCACCTCGAACGTGTGCAAGACCCGGACGTGCAGCACGAGCCGGTCGGCCAGCGCAGGGCGAGCCAAGAGGACGAGCCACCATCCGCGTTCCCCGTGGATCTCGCTCGCGCTCGAGCCGGACACGTCTACGGCTGGAGACCGGCCCCGTCCTTGAGAGCCCCGGGACGAGCCCCAGGCCCGGCACGTTTCGGAACTCACTCGGGTTTCGCCGCAGCGGTCGTGCCGGTCTTCGCCGGTACAAGTCGAAGGTCGGTCGCCGCAGCCGCGGAACAGCTGGCCACGTCTAGACCCCCCTGCCCGCCATCGCCTCCCGCTGAGGGCTCCGTGGACCTCGGACCGGGGCTGGTCGGCCCCGCGCGAATGGGCTTCGTCACAACCGACGGACCAGGACACCACGGAAGCCGAGCATCTCGCCTGTCTCGGTGTTCGGGAGCGTCCGCGACATCGGGAATGCATCTTGCGCGCTGACAGTTAGTGAGCAAGTATCTTTATCGCAAGGTATCGACGGGCCGGGCGGTCCGCCGTGACAGAGACAGATTGGAAGTGGATCGACATGGCCACCATGCCTGTCGGCGGGATCACACCCGCCGACGTCGAGCACCCGGCGGATGTCGTTGTGCGCAACGCCAAGATCTACACCGGCGACCCGGACCGGCCCCAGGCGAGCGCAGTAGCGATCTCGGGAGGCAAGGTCACCGTCGTGGGAGACGACGCCGAAATTCTCGGCGTCGTGGGCCCCGGCACCAAGGTCATCGACGGCCAGAACCGCCGCGTGATCCCGGGCCTGAACGACTCGCACCTGCACGTCATCCGTGGCGGGCTGAACTACGTGCTCGAGCTGCGCTGGGACGGCGTACCGACGCTGCGCCAGGCCCTGGCGATGCTGCGCGAGCAGGTCGCCCGCACGCCGAAGGGGCAGTGGGTCCGCGTGGTCGGCGGCTTCACCAAGGAGCAGTTCGCCGAGAAGCGACTCCCGACCATCGCCGAGCTGAACGCGGCAGCACCTGATACCCCCGTGTTCATCCTGAACCTCTACCAGTCGGCGCTGCTCAACCGTGCGGCTCTCCGGGCGGCCGGGTTCACGAAGGACACCCCGGACCCCAAGGGCGGGCAGATCGTCCGTGGCCGTGGTGGTGAACCGACCGGGATGCTGCTGGCGGCGCCGAGTGCGCTGATCCTGTACTCGACACTGGCCAAGGCGCCGCTCCTGGCGGCCGAGGACAAGAAGAGCTCCACGCGCCAGTACCTGCGCGAGCTGAACCGCTTCGGGCTCACCTCCGCGATCGACGCGGCCGGCGGGTTCCAGAACTTCCCGGACAACTACGCGACCGTCATGGAGCTGGCCGAGGAGGGCAACCTCTCGATTCGCATCGCCTACCACCTCTTCCCGCAGACGGTTGGCCAGGAGCTGGACGACCTCACGCGCTGGACGCAGATGGTCAAGCCGGGCGAAGGCGACGAGTTCCTCCGCCTGAACGGGGCCGGCGAGAACCTGACCTGGGCGGCGGCCGACTTCGAGAACTTCACCGAGCCGAGGCCCGTCCTGGTTCCCGGCTACGAGGTGGAGTTCGAGAAGGCTGTTCGCCTGCTGATGGAGAACGACTGGGGCTTCCGCCTGCACGCCACCTACGACGAGACGATCCGCCGCGACCTGGCCGTCTTCGAGCGGCTCGCTGCCGAGGGCCTGTTCCCCGGCGACAGCCGGTGGCTGTTCGACCACGCCGAGACGATCAGCGGCGAGAGCCTGGACCGGGTCGCCGCTCTCGGTGGCGCCATCTCGATCCAGAACCGCATGTCCTTCCAGGGCGAGGCGTTCCTGTCCCGGTACGGAGCTGGGGCCGCCGCGCAGGCCCCGCCGATCCGCAAGATGCTCGACCGCGGCCTCGTTGTCGGGGCGGGCACTGACGCCACCCGCGTCTCGTCCTACAACCCGTGGGTCGCACTGCACTGGCTGGTCACCGGCCGCACGCTGGGCAACACGCTCATCTACCCGCCCGAGAACCGGGTCAGCCGCGAACAGGCGCTGCAGATGTACACCCGGGCCGGCGCCACGCTGACGGCCGAGCAGGGCGTCAAGGGAATGCTGCGCGAGGGCTACTACGGTGACCTGGCGATCCTTTCCGACGACTACCTGACCGTCGACGAGGCCGACATCCCGCACATCGAGTCCGTCCTCACGCTGACCGGCGGCCGCGTGGTCTACGCCGCCGCGGAGTTCGAGGGGCTGGACGAGCCGCTGCCGGCCATCAGCCCGCTGTGGAGCCCGGTGGCGCACTTCGGCGGCTACCAGGCCACGCCGGCGCCCTCACGTACCGGCGCCCAGCAGGCCCGGCAGATCGTCGAGGCCGCGGCCGACTCGGAGCTGCAGCGCCAGTGGCACATCGCCCGTGGCGGCACCGCACCGCAGGTCGGCGCCGGCACCTTCGAGACCCACAACCACTGAGGCACGCCATGTTCCGCATCTTCCCCCGACGACGCCCCCGCCATCGCGAGGACGCCACCCCCACCAGTACGGCCGACCACAACGTCCGGCCGCGCACACAAGGAGAGACAGAAATGACCCAGCTCAACATCGACACCGTCACCGCCACCCCGAGCGACGACCTGATCACGCCCGAGAACAGCGCGTTCCTCTTCGTCGACCACCAGCCGCAGATGTTCTTCGGCGTCGGCAGCGCGGACCGGACCTCGATCATCAACTCGACGGTCGGTCTGGCCAAGGCTGCCAAGGTGTTCAACGTCCCGACCGTGCTGACCACGGTCGCGGCCAAGTCGTTCTCCGGGAACCTGATGCCCCAGCTTGCCGAGGTCTTCCCCGGCCAGGAGATCATCGACCGCACCACGATGAACGCCTGGGAGGACCAGGCCGTCGTGGACGCGATCAAGGCCACCGGCCGCAAGAAGATCGTGCTGTCGGGCCTGTGGACCGAGGTGTGCTTGGTGCTCCCGGCCCTGTCGGCCCTGTCGCAGGGCTACGAGGTCTACGTCGTGGCTGACGCGTCCGGCGGCGTCAGCACCGCCGCGCACGAGCACGCCCTCACACGCATGGAGAAGGCCGGCGCCACCACGGTCAGCTGGGTCCAGGTCCTCCTCGAGCTCCAGCGCGACTGGGCACGTACGGAGACCTACGCGGGGGTGTCGGAGGTCGTCAAGGCCCACGGCGGCGCCTACGGCCTGGGCATGCACTACGTCGGCGACATGACCGGCGCCAACGCGGCCGGCTGACGCACACCACCACCTGAGACGAGTGAAGAGACCGGACCATGAGCATCGACATCGGACTCCTCCTGCTGCGCGTGATCACCGGCGTGCTGCTGGCTGGACACGGCATGCAGAAGATCTCCTACCGCTTCGGCGGGAACGGCCTACGAGGCGGGATCGAGGAGCTCAGGTCCGACGGGTTCCGCGGCGGCGCCCTCACGGCGCTGGCCGCGGGCCTGGGCCAGCTCGGGTCCGGTCTCTTCCTCGCCGCCGGGCTGGCCACCCCGGCAGCCGCCATGGCGGCGATCGGCGTCATGACGGTCGCCGCGACCGTCAAGGTCAGGAACGGACTGTGGGTCCAGCACGACGGCTACGAGTTCCCACTCGTGCTGATCACGATCTCTTCCGCACTGGCCTTGACCGGCGCCGGCGCCTACTCGGTCGACGCCCTCCTCGGACTCGACCACCTCGCGCCCTGGTTCGGCCTGGGCGCCATCGCCATCGGAGTCGGGGCGGGGCTGACCGCGCGTCTGGTCCTGCACTCTCCCACCTTCCCTCGAACGGATTCCTGACATGGCCCCCACCGACCGCATCAGCCGTGGGACGTCCTTCGCCATCATCGCGGCGACCTTCGCCCTGCTCACCACCGGCGGCACCATCCCCATCCCGCTGTACACCCTCTGGGGCGCCGAGCTCGGTTTCGGAGCCGCGACCACGACGTGGATCTTCGCGATCTACGTCCTGGGTACCCTGCTCGCCCTGATCTTCTTCGGCGGCCTGTCCGACCAGGTCGGACGCCGGCCCCTCGCCCTCGCGGCCCTGGGCATCACCATCGTGTCCACCCTGTTCTTCCTCTTCGCCGCCAACGTGCCGATGCTCCTGGCCGGCCGGTTCTTCAGCGGCGTCGGCGTCGGCCTAATCACCTCCGCGGCGACAGCCGCGCTGGCCGAGGTCTACCCCGGACCGAACAAGGCCGTCCCGGCCGTGGTCTCCACCGCGGCCAACATGGGCGGCCTCGGCCTGGGGCCCCTGGTCGCCGGCTTCTTCGCCGAGTACCTTCCGGCGCCCAGCACTCTGATATTTGTCGTCTTCATCGTCCTGGTGGCAGCCGTGACGCTGCTGACGCTGTTCGTCCCGGAGACCAACCCCCGGCGGGCGGCCACGATCAACTGGGTGCCCCGCGTCGGCGTACCCCGCCAGGCTCGGTCCATCTATCTGCGTTCGGCCGTCGCCGTCTTCCCGACCTTCACCCTCCTCGGACTGTTCTCGAGCCTCACCCCGCGCTTTATCCACGAGACCCTCGGCGTGGACAACCTCCTCGTCGCCGGCCTTGCTACGTTCGTCCTGTTCGAGGTCGGCGTCACCGCTCAGCTCCTCTTCCGCGACAGGGCTCCCCGCTGGTCGATCCTGCGCGGTCTTCCCCTGCTGATCCTCTCCCTGGGCCTGGTCCTGACCGGGTTCCTGCTGGCGAACCTCGCTCTCTTCGGTCTCGGCACCGTCATCGGCGGCTTCGGCGCAGGGCTCAGCTTCCTGGGTGGGCTGGGTCAGCTCAGCGGAGCGGTACCGCACGAGAGCCACGCCAAGTCGGTTGCCGCCTACTTCATCGCCGCGCAGAGCGGCTTGGCGGTCCCCGTCCTGACCATCGGTGCCCTGACCGGGCCGTTGGGGCTGACCGGTGCGACCACCGCGGTGATCGGCGTCGTACTCGTCCTGGCCGCGGCCGCCCTCGTGGTCAACGCGCGGACCCCGCGACCGGTCGACAACGGCTGACCGTCCAGCCCGCTGCCGTCTGCACCACGGCGAGCGATGCTCCACGGTGCACAGCGTGAGTCCCGTCACGAGGCCTGGCAATCATCTTCCGCGCAAACTAATATGATGGAGGGACAACGGAGGAAGGCCTGATGACAACCCCTGCGGCAAGAACACCGATCGAAGTCCACGACGCCGAGGCCGTGCAGCTCTGGGGGCGCGTCATCAAGGGCTTCGCCGTGACCAACCGCAAACTTCACGTTGCCATCAAGTCCGCGTTCAACCTCAGCGAGGCAGAGGCAGAGACCCTCCTCAACCTGCATCGCGACCCCGAGCACCGCGCGCCGATGGCCACCCTTGCCCGGGCTGCGGCTTTCACCAGTGGCGGTTACACCAAGATCGCGGACAAGCTTGTCGACCGCGGCCTTGTCTCACGGGTGCCTTGTGCCGACGACCGCCGCATCACCTACCTCGAGCTGACTCCGGACGGGATCGAGATCGCGGCAAACCTGGCCCGCCTGGTGAGCGACGTCAACAGAGCGCAGTTCGTCAGCGTCCTCGGCCCAGAACGTGCCCGCTTTGTCGCCGAAGCGATGACGGAGCTCTACCGGGCCAACAAAGACAGCAAGAAGTAACGCCCGGCCGACGCACCAGCCACTAGCCCGTCGCCGGATCGCCCGGCACCCGACACCCGACACCCGACACCCGACGAGCATTCACGGCCGGTAAGCGGTCGTTAGATAGCTTGCTCGCTGACTGCTTGCGTGGAATATATCGATTGGCCGTGCAGTTTGATCCATCAGTCGATGCAACTGCATCGAGCAGACCATTCAACGAGGAGCGCAGCATCATGCAGTTCGGGATCTTCAGTGTCAGCGACGTGACGACGGACCCGACGACGGGGCACACCCCGGACGACACCGAGCGCGTCCGGGCCATGCTCACCATCGCGAAGCACGCGGACGAGGCAGGCCTCGACGTCTTCGCCACCGGTGAGCACCACAACCCGCCGTTCGTGGCCTCGAGCCCGACGACGATGCTCGGCTACCTCGCCGGCGTCACCAAGAACATCACCCTGTCCACGGCGACCACCCTCATCACGACCAACGACCCCGTCCGCATCGCCGAGGAGTACGCGATGCTCCAGGTCATCTCGAACGGCCGCATGGACCTCATGATGGGCCGCGGCAACACCGGCCCCGTGTACCCGTGGTTCGGGCAGGACATCCGCCAGGGCATCCCGCTCGCGATCGAGAACTACGCGCTCGTGCGCCGCCTCTGGACCGAGGACGTCGTGGACTGGGAGGGCAAGTTCCGCACCCCGCTGCAGGGCTTCACCGCCACGCCGCGCCCCCTGGACGGCGTGCCGCCCTTCGTGTGGCACGGCTCGATCCGCAGCCCGGAGATCGCCGAGCAGGCCGCCTACTACGGTGACGGCTTCCTGCACAACAACATCTTCTGGCCCATGAGCCACACCAAGCAGATGGTCCAGTTCTACCGCCAGCGGTTCGAGCACTACGGCCACGGCCGCGCCGACCAAGCGATCGTCGGCCTCGGCGGCCAGGCCTTCATACGCAAGAACAGCCAGGACGCCTGGGACGAGTTCCGCCCATACTTCGACAACGCGCCCGTCTACGGCCACGGCCCCTCCATGGAGGACTTCACGCAAGACACGCCGCTGACCGTCGGCTCCCCGCAGCAGGTCATCGACCGGTACGGGTCCTTCATCGACGACGTCGGCTACTACCAGCGCCAGCTCTTCCTCACCGACCACGCCGGCCTGCCCCTCAAGACGGTCCTGGAACAGATCGACCTGCTCGCCTCCGACGTCGTGCCCCAGCTGCGCAAGATCGCCGACGCCAACCGCCCGAAGGACGTGCCGGCCAACCCGCCCACGCACGCCGAACGTGTCGCCGCGGCCCGCGCCAAGGGCGAGACCGGCGCCACCCACGTCGGCGACGGCGGGGACGAGTACACCGGCAAGCGAGCCGAGAAGGTGCGCCTCACCAGCGTCGCCACAGGGTAGAGCAACGCGGGATAGCGCAAGGGGCGGGACCACGGTCCGCCGGCATGCGCGCCACGCCCCCGTCGCCTGGAACTCGGTGTGTGCTCCCGGCGTGCACCGGCCCCTGGACCCGGCTGTGCGCTCCGTCAGCCTCTTGGCGGGACGTGGCAAGGCGCGGGTTCTGAACGGCTGGGCGCTCGGGGCGCCGCGTGGCTTCAAGGGCGGGCATAACGCCGGCTCCTGGGCGCACCGTAGAACGACATCTCGGACGGCAAGCCGCGACGAGAGGTGAAGGCCGCGTCGCTGATTTCGCATGGCGCAAAGTGCGCCAGGATTCACCCGTTGCGGCATGCTCAGAGCTGCTTTGCACCCGTACGGTCCTCAATGTGCAAATCATCCACACGTCGGACTGGCACCTCGGCCGCACGCACCTCGGAGTCAACCTCCTGGGGCACCAGGCGGCGTACCTGGACCACCTGGTCGAGCTCGTCGAACGAGTGCGCCCTGCGGCGGTTCTCGTGTCAGGAGACGTCTACGACCGCGGCATCCCTCCAGTCGCGGCGGTGAACCTGCTCTCCAACATGCTCGCGCGCCTCGCTGACAGGACCCAGGTAGTGATGACACCGGGGAACCACGACTCCGCCTCGCGGCTCGGGTTCGGGGCGAAGGTGATGCGGGAGACCGTGCGTCGGCAACACGACGACGTACACCTACCCCGGGCTGACCAACGGGACGTCGTACACCTTCCAGGTCCAGGCCTGCAACGCGAACATCTGCTCGGAGTGGACGAGCCCGTCGAACGCGGTGAAGCCGTACAGCCTGCCGATCCCGCCGACCATGACCGCCACCGGCGGGATAGGCAACGTCACGTTCACGTGGGACGGAGACGGGGACAACGGCCGTGAAACCAAGGTCCCGGTGACCGGAGCGGTCGAGAGCGCGGTCAAGGCCGGCACCTCGACGGCGAACGGCAGCCCGGGCCAGACCTTGGAGGCCTGCGTCACGGTGACCGACGACCTGGGGAGGACCGCACAGGACTGTGACTCGGCGGCGGTCCTGTCGCCGAGGGCGTGGGTGACCCCGGCGAACACCGGGACTGCAACGAGACGTGCCGGTACTGGGTGGTGAACTGGGAGGGCTTCGACGAGACCAGCCAGGTGGCCTGCTGGGCGGGCGACACGTCGGGCGTGCCGGGCGGCGGCGGCGCGAACTACTGGCACGACGTCCACGACGGGCACTCCCGGACGTGGGAGGGCAGCACCAAGTACCCGATGAACGGCGCCAGCGGCTCGAGACAGCTCTCCTGCTGCATGGGCGAGAGCTACAACGGCGTGGAGGTCGCAGTCATGGTCGACAACGTCCGTTACACGATCTCGAGGTGGAACGTCGGCTGATACCAGGTCACGGTGTCGTCCGACCACACCGCAGCGAGTCGACCACAAGCTCGGCGAGGCGGGCGGTTCCAGCCTCGTTGGGGTGCAGGTGGTCGCCGCTGTCGTAACGGTCGGCGAGCCGTGCCGGGTCGGCGGCATCGCGGAGCGCGTCGTCGAAATCGATGAAGGCGGGCGCCGAGGTGCGGATCCACTGGTTGACCGCACCTCGGATCCGCTCGCGCCCCTCGTCGTAGCCCGCGGCGGGGAGGAACGGGGTGATGGTCGCGACAGTCACTCGGAGGCCGGCGGCCTGCGCGCGCAGCGTGAGCTCCTGATACGCCTCGATCAGGTCGTCCGCCGAGGGAAGCTCGTCGAGTGGTGCGACGGCACCGGGATGGCCGAGGTCGTTCGTGCCGAGCGCGATCACCACTTCGGTCGCTCCTGCCGTGCCCAGCACGTCGTGCTCAAACCGGGCGAGTCCGGACGCCCCGAACCCCTCGTTGGCCGGACCGCCGTCGAACCGGAGCCGGTTTCCGGCGATCCCACGACTGACGACGGCCGTGGCCTCCTCCGCCGGCAGCAGCCCGGCCGCCGTCTGCGGCCAGCCGGCGGCCGTGATCGAGTCGCCGAAACATACAACGACGTCCCTGACCGCAGACCCGGCGACGTCGACCGCCCGGACAAAGGGCAGCGTGGGCGGCAGCGACGCGCCGTTCGGCAGGGGCACATCCGTCCCCGCCGCCGCGGGGAAGTGGCGTGCCCCGACAAAATCTCCCTGGGTCGAGATCTGGCAGGCCGCGCCGACGAAGTTCGACGTCGCAAAGGTGAACCTGGACGGGAGGTGGAGGTCGATCCGGATCACTTCACCGTGCCCGACGAGGAGCGCAACCGGGTCGGTCCACACCGGCCCACCCGCGGGGATCTCGAAGGGCGCACTCCCGCCGACGGTGACCGAGCGGGCCTGCCCGGCCACGGTCATCGATCCTCGGCCGATCGTGACCGGGTCAGCCCCGTACCGGTTGCTGAGCTCGAGTCGAACCTGGGTACCGCCGGTGCTCGCGGCGATCTCGGAACGCAGGGTCACGTCGTCGAGTGGTCCCCTGAACCCGTCGAGATTCGACATCGCCTGCGTCCAGCTTGCCGTCCACTGCACAGGGACCTCCTTCGATGGTCGCGACCGTCCTGGCCGCTGCTTTGTCGGCGACGGCCCGCCGTCAGCGGGTGGTGCCGCCCGTAATCTCCGTGACGTACGGGCGGATCACGTCGACCCACGCCCGGTAGCCGGCGCCGTTGAGGTGGAGCCGGTCCTGAGTGAAGGCCGGCTTCAAGGCGCCGTCCGGAGTACCGAGCGCCGGCCAGAGATCCAGGTAGCTGACGCTGTCGGCGGCGCGCTCGACGAGCTCGCGGAAGAGCCGGTTCAGCTCGATGATCTCGTCGCGAAACCGCGCCGAACGCGGCAGGACGCTCTGCACCACCACGGGCACACCCGGTGCGGTGTCCTGGATCGCCTCGACCAGGTCCTCGACGTTCGCGGCGATCTCCCCCGGGGGCCTCGCCACCGAGAGGTCATTGGTACCGATGAGGAGGAACACCCCGAGCGGCTGGTCGATCGCCGTGTCCAGGCGGGTGCGGAGGTCTGCGCTCTGCTCCCCGCCGATCCCCCGGTTCGCGACGGGGATCCCCGCGAACCACTCGTCCCAGATCCCCTGCTCCGTGATGCTGTCGCCCAGCATCACGAGGTGGTTCCTCGGCGCGCCGAGCTCCTCGAACTGTCTGCGGCGGGCCTGCTGGTTCGGGCGCACGAGCGGGGCAAGGACAGCCCGCCCCAGGAAGCCCATGGTGCTCCGGCCGAGGGCGGACCGCCGTGTGCGAGCCACCGCCATCATCGGACTCGCCGGATCGGAATGATCAGGAACGCAGAGACCAGGACCAGGACGGACGCGACCGGCCACACGGGCCCGTACGAGCCGTCGAACAGCACCACTACCACCCCCGCGATGAGCGGCCCGAGCGCCTGCCCGAGGTTTGCGCCCAGCGCCGAGAGACCGAGGTCGCGCCCGGCCGCCTCCTTGTCTGGGAGCACCTCGATGAAGAGTGCGGCGTCGATGACGACGAACACCCCGAAGCCGAAGTTGACGATGACGGCCTGGATGAACAAGGCGGTGAGCGATGGCCAGGCGAAGGGCACGAGGTAGGACACGGCCATGATGATCGCCGCGGCTATCACGAAGGGCTTGCGCCTGCCGATCTTGTCCGACCACCTGCCGGAGATCACCATGGCCGCGATCGCCGCCGGGATGCCGGCGAAGGCGATGAGCGGCGCGGTCGTCGCGGCCTCGGTCGCACTGAGCGCGGGTGTGATGTAGCTCTGCAGCATGTACACCGAGTAGACGGTGGAGAGCGCAAAACCGGTGAACAGGATCACCTTCGCGATCCACGCCCAGCGGTAGTCCCTGTCGCGGAAGGCGGTCACGAACGACATGAGCAGCGTTGACACCCGCACCGGCGGAACCTGGAGGTCGTTCGACGACCTGTCGGGCGCGAAGATGAAGAAGACCAGGGCCCCGAGCGCGAGGAGGACTCCCAACGGGATGTAGGCGCGGAGGCCTATGGTCGTGAAGAGCTGGCCCGCAAGGATCGTGCCCGCGACCGTTCCCCCGTAGCCGAGTACGCCGACGATCACGGAGGCGACACCGATCCGGTTCTTCGGCACTCGATCCGCCACGGTCGTCCCGAGGGGACCCACGCCGACGTTCACGATGACCTGGACGACCGTCCAGAGGACCACGAGCCAGGCCACCGTCGGAGCGATCGGCATCAGGCAGGCCAGGGCTCCACCGGCGACCAGGCCGCCCGCGATCCACGGGGCGCGCCGCCCCCAGCGCGACCGGGTGCGGTCGGAGAGGGTGCCGATGATCGGCTGGACGAACATCGTGACGAACACGCCGACGGAGGTGACCATCGAGAGCCCGCCGGCCTTGGCGGAGTTGTACTGCGCCAGCAGCCCGAGCAGCCGGTCCTGCTCCGCGGTCGGGCTCACCTCCTGTGCGGCGACCTGCGCTTGCAGATTGGCCAGCTGCTGGAGGTCGACTCCCGCATCCGCTCCCGTGAAGACCGTACCGAACACAACCTGCTGGACATGGAGGGACAGCAGGAGGCCGGTTGTCGCACCCCAGAACAGGCCGATCCCGAGGAGGGCCGAGGTGAGACCCCCGAGGTAGCGGCGAAAGGCCGTGGTCCGCGGCTGATAGCGGACGGAGACAGCGCCCGCCTCAGGCTTGACCGAAGACAGTTCAGACACCTTCACACCCCTCTGTGTGAGAATCGATCCCGAATGGGAGACATTCCTATTATGGATACGATCCCGTTCCGTGTCAACGGTCAAAATTTCATCTCACCCTCGCCCACTAGCCGTCGACCGCAAGGACAACTGGGCGCCGCCGCGCATCGGAGGTCAGGGCAGGAGAGCCGGAATGACGGGGGGCTCGCTGTTGACCGACGCCAGGACCTCCTGGAGGACCTCGGTCTGCGACTTCGTGCGGTCCCCCGACCACCATGTCTCAGCGGTGAGTCCGTAGATCTCCAGCGCCATGCTCGCCGTAGTCATGACGTGGATGTCTCGAGCGTCGCGCCCGAGTCGTTGCGCGATCGCCTCCCCCAGATCGGTTCCAGCCTGTTGGAACACGTCCCAGAGCCGAGCACGAGGGCCAGGCGCGTTGTCGATGATCTTGCGCATCGCCGGACTGCGCGGGTCGTCGGCGAACGACTCGACGCTGGCGCGCAGCGCCTCCGCGAGCGCCACCCTCAACGGCTCATCACCCGGACGAGACCGGAGCCGTGATCCAAGGTCGGCCATAGTCGAGATGCGGTCGATGAGGATCAGGTCCTTGCTCGCGAAGTAGCGGTACAGGGTGGACGTCCCCACCTCCGCACGCTCGGCGATCTGCTCGATGGTCGTCTGCTCGTACCCCTGAGCGACGAACAGGTCCAGCGCCGCGTCGATGATCTGCTCCCGCGTGCGCGCGGCCTTTTTCTCCCGAAGTCCCATGGGCGTCATGTTACGACCCACTCGGACCTTGACACTGAATGGCATCCGTTCCATAGTGGTAGACGTTCCCATTCGGGACTTGCTTCCGTACAGAGAGGTGCGCTATGCCCACCGTGTCCGTCTCCAGCTACAGCCTGCGAGAGCAGCTCGAACCTGTTGAGTACTCGTTCACCACACCGGATGGACGGGACGTCAACGTGTCGTTCCCCGGGAGCCGGGAGCTCGACATCGCGGACTTCCCCGCCCGCGTCAAGGAGACCCTCGGTGCTACCGCGGTGGAAACGGTCGCCACCCAGTTCTCGGGCGGAGTGACAGACAGCCGGTTCGACAGGTTCGCCGCCAACCTCGCGGCTGCAGGTGTGGAGCTGCTCAACGCAGCGGTCGACCACGGCGACCTGCTTGAGGCGGACCCGGAGAAGCGCGCCGCCGACGTCGACGGGCTCAAGCGCTGGATCGACTTGTTCGCAGGAATGGGCTCACGCTTCGTCCGGGTCAATCCCGGCTCGCCGATGAGCCCCCACCACGGTGACGTCCCGCCCGCGCATCTTGTCGAGGCGCTGCAGGATCTCGGCCGGTACGCCAAGAGCAAGGGCGTCCGCCTCCTCGTCGAGAATCACGGCGGCCCGAGCAGCAACCCTGCCTGGATGCTCCGCCTGTTGGACGACGTCGGGAAGGAGAACTGCGGGCTGCTGCTCGACCTCGGCAACTTCGACGCCCTCCTCGCCCCCTTCATGACCGCGTTCATGAGCGGCGGCGAGGTGCAGTTCGAGGACCTCCTGCCGGACGTCGACCTGACCGAGCTGTACGTCGACATGGAAACTCTGGCGCCGAGAGCCGAGCTTGTGCACGTCAAGACGCACTACGTGGACGACGACGGCGCGGTCGGCGCCGTTGATCTGCCTCGCGCGATCGGGATCCTGCTGCGCCAAGGGTACGACGGACCGCTAACGGTCGAGTACGAGGGCAACGGCGGCGATCCGTGGGCGAAGATTCGGCAAATCCTCGCTGTCGTGAACGAGGCCGTCGAAGGGAAGAACTGACGTGAGCAACCCCACGAACAGCGCCGAGCAGGTCGACGTCGTGATCATCGGCAGCGGCCCGGCAGGGTCCACGTACGCGCGCACCATCGGCGACGCCGTGCCCGACACGCGGATCCTCATGGTCGAGGTCGGGCCGGCCGTGCCGGGTAAGCGCGGCGAGCACACGATGAACATGTCGGAGGAGGACCGTGTCGCGGCACAGCAGCTGACGCAGGGACCGGACACGGGCCTCGAACGTGCCGCTGCGCTCTCCGACATCGCGCCGGGTATCGACCCGAGCCTGGAGTTCCGCGGCACGCTCCTCCCGGGGCTCTTCTTCGCCGACCCGCGACCGGTCCTCCCGGACGGCGAGGTCGGCCTGCCCGCGGCCAGCATGGCGAGCGGCGTCGGCGGCATGGGCATTCACTGGGGCACGTCGAGCCCCCGACCGCACCAGTCGGAACGCATCCCGTTCGTCCCCGAGGCCGAGATGGACGCGGCACTCGCTCACGCGGAGGACCTGCTGCGGGTGAGCGTCCCCCAGGGCGAGGGCGGCGGGCTCGCCCGTGCGCTGCGCGAGGCCATGGCAAAGGAGTTCGACGGCCCGGGACTCACACCGACGCAGTTCATGCCATTGGCCAACCAGCAGGTGGACGGCCATGCCGTGTTCTCGGGCACCGGGGTGATTCTCGGTGACCTCGAGGCGACCATGCCCGGATTCGAGCTGCGGTCCGAGACGCTCGCCAGGCGCGTCGTCGTCGAGGACGGACGCACCGTCGGCGTCGAGCTCGAGAACCGGCGCACTGGGGAACGCTACATCGTGGCCGCTGGGCGCGTCGTGGTCTGTGCCGACGGCCTGCGCACACCACAGGTGCTGTTCGCCTCAGGTATCCGACCTGACGCCCTGGGGCGCCACCTCAACGAGCATTTCCAGATCAACACCATGCTCACCCTCTCCGACGAGTTCGACCCCACGGAGTACAGCGCCGACGAGAACACCGGCGGCTCGGTGCTGGTGCCGTTCTCGGATGCCCGCCCCATGCAGGGCGGAATGGTCAGCCTCGTGGGCTCGCCCTACAAGACGCCAGGGACCGACGACTCGAACGACCGGCTCGCTGTAGTGCTCTGGTACGGCGCGAAGGACATCCAGCCCTCGGACCGCGTCGAGTTCAGTGAGTCGGAGACCGACTTCTACGGCATGCCGAAGATGACTATCCGCTACGTGCACACGCCGAAGGATCTGGTGAACCGGGCCGAGATGGAGCGCAACTCCTATCGCGCGGCGAAGCGGCTGGGTGAGCTCTGGGGGCCGCCCGAGTTCGCCGCCGGCGGCTCCTCGCTGCACTACCAGGGCACCGTGCGCATGGGCGAGAACAACGATGGCGGCTCGGTGTGCGACGCAGACCTGAAGGTCTGGGACGTCGACGGGCTCTACGTCGGAGGCAACGGCGTCATCCCGACCTCCACCGCGGCGAACCCGACCCTCACCACCGTCGCGCTCGCCTGGCGGGCCGCGACCCGCATCGCAGAGGCGCTGCGCGCGGAGAAGTCCGCCGCCTGACCGGTCGCGGCCGCGGGACGAGGTACCCCGTCCCGCGGCCGCGGCCATCCCGAAACGAGCCTGTTCCCGGAGGAAGAAGAACCGTGACACCAACCGGAGTCGGAATCATCGGCGGGGGCTTCATGGCCGCCGTCCACAGCCGGGCGGCTCGCGCCTCCCGGGCCCGGCTCGTCGGCGTCGTCGGCTCGCGTCCGGGCCGGGGAGACCAGATCGCCGAGGAACTGGGGATCGAACGCGGCTACGACTCGATCGGTGACCTGATCGCCGACGATCGCATCAACGTCGTCCATGTGACCTCGCCGAACGTACTCCACGCCGAGCAGGCCCTCGCGATCATCGGCGCGGGCAAGCACGTCGTCTGCGAGAAGCCCCTGGCGACAACCGTCGCGGATGCCGACCGCCTGGTCGACGCCGCACGCCGGGCGCAGGTTGTCGCCACGGTCCCGTTCGTCTACCGGTTCCACCCGCTGGTGCGGGAGGCACGCGCGCGCTTCGCCACCGGTGTGGCCGGGCAGCTGCTGTCGATCCACGGCAGCTACCTGCAGGACTGGCTGCTCGACGCCGGCGACGACAACTGGCGGGTCGACCCCGCCGTGGGCGGCAGGTCGCGCGCGTTCGCGGACATCGGCTCGCACCTGGTCGACCTCGTCGAGTTCATCACCGGCGACCGCATCGCCCGTGTCGCGGCGTCGAAGCGGACGTTCTTCGGCACCAGGGCCCAGCACTCGAACGTGCGCACCGAGGACGCGGTCGCTCTGCTTGTACAGACCGAAGGTGGTGCGATCGGATCGCTCCTGGTGTCGCAGGCGGCGCCGGGGCGCAAGAACCGGCTGCACCTGGAGCTGGCGGGTTCTTCGGAGTCGGTCGCCTTTGATCAGGAACAACCCGAGACGCTGTGGGTCGGACGGCGCAGGGGCTCGCTGCTGATCCCGCGGGATGCCGACCAGCTCGCGCCGGATGCTGCCCGCCTAGTGACAACGCCCGCTGGGCATCCGCAGGGGTATCAGGACGCGTTCAACGCGTTTGTCGCGGATAGCTATGCGGCGATCGGCAGTGGGGCGCCCGATGGGTTGCCTCGGTTCGAGGACGGGCTGCGGGCTGCGGTCGTCGCCGATGTTGTGATGGATGCCGCCGAGTCGGAGGGGTGGGTCGATGTGTCGGCGTTCGAGATGGGGGTTCCCGTGGCACGGGCGTAGCGCGTTCTGCCACCGGCCACGTGAATAACGACTACCTCGTAGAACTCATCGCCGGGGGCGACCCCGTGCGATGAATCGACTTGTCGGAGGTCGGCCAAGGCCGGGCTGGCCGCCGACTACGCCGCGCAGCTGGCCCGCAACGTCGGCAAGGTGGTGTTCTTCGCCAAGCACGTCGACGTGATGGATCAGGCCGAGCAGACCTTCGCCGATCGCGGCATCGGCTACGCCTCGATCCGCGGCGACCAGACGCCCAGGGTCCGCGAGAAGAACATCGCCGCGTTCACAGGCGACCCCGACGTGCAGATCGTGGTGTGCTCCCTGACGGCCGCCGGGGTGGGGCTGAACCTTCAGGTGGCCTCCAACCTGGTGCTGGCCGAGCTGTCCTGGACCTACGCCGAGCAGACCCAGGCCATCGACCGGATCCACCGGATCGGCCAGGCCGAGCCCGTCACCGCTTGGCGGATCATCGCCGCCCAGACCATCGACTCCACGATCGCCGAGCTGATCGACAGCAAGGCCGGGCTGGCCGCCAAGGCACTGGACGGGGCCGGGAGGGGGGGCGGGTGACGAGGACGTCGCAACGTCCACGGACGTTCAGCTCGAAGCCCTCGTCGCGCTGCTCACCGACGCGCTCACCGCCGAAGGCACCGCCTGAGCCACCCGGCTACCGGGCGGCCTTCTGGCTTGGCCTGTCAGCGTCGAGAACAGTCACCTGCCGTTGACCGAACCCCCGTTGAGGTGGATGGTCTGCCCAGTCACCCAGGAACCCGGTTCGGAGCAAAGCCAGACCACCGCGCCGCCGACATCCGACGGCTTGCCGAGGCGGCCGACCGGTACGCCGTCGAGGAGCGCCTGCATCGCCGGGCTCCCGGCTCCGCCGACGGTCTCAGCGACGTTGTCCATGAGGCCGAGGGCCAGCGTGTTCACGGTCACCCCCGAGCGCCCCACCTCCTGTGAGAGATGCCGAAGGAAGCCTTCGATCCCCGCCTTGCTGCCACCGTAGAGTGAGACGCCGATGTGCAGACCCACCGACCCGGCGCCGGAGGAGATCTGGATCACGCGGCCCCAGCCACGCTCGACCATCCCTGGCAGCGCGGCGTGAATGACGTTCATCGACCCGATCATGTTGATGCCGATCTGGGCGTGCCAGTCATCCGGCGTGCTGTCGAGGAACGGACGTGTCATGTTGCCCTCTGCGATGCCCGCGTTGTTCACCACCACGTCGATCGGGCCCAGGTCCGCCTGGACCTGGGCCACGGCTGAGGCCACAGCGTCCGGGGCGGTCACGTCGAACGGCGCCGAGACCGCGCTGCCGCCGCTGCCCCTGATCAGCTCCACGGTCGGCTTGGTGCGCTGGTCATCGAGGTCGTTCACGGCCACCCGATAGCCGGCTGCGGCGAGCGCGACGGCGATACCCTGCCCGACGTTTCGGCCTGCACCCGTCACGAGAGCTACTCGACTGGTCACGTTGTAGTCCTATCGGTGGTGGAGGAATTCGACGTCGTCCTGACCTGCGGTCGTTCGAGAACGCGCTCGGCGATGATCGCTGACGGGTCGCCGGACCAGGACGCTGCCTCGACCCGCAGAGTGGTGAGGTCGGTGATGAAGCCGTCGCGCGTCCAGCGCTGCAGAGGCCGGATGCTGCAGTCCACGGTCACGGTCCGGGTCTCGTTGGGTGCTATGTCCGGCACAGCCTGGAAGCCGGTCAGTGCCCGCACGGTCCGCTCTTGGCCGGGCAGGTGCGCATAGATCTGGACGACGTGCCGGCCGGTACGCCGACCTGTGTTGGTCACCGAAACCGTCGCGGTGAAGCGCTCGTTCTCGACCGGTCCGATCAAGAGATCGGCAAGTGTGAAGGTGGTGTAGCCCAGGCCGAAGCCGAACGGGTACGCCGCGGTGATGCCGTCCCGGTCGAGCTTACGCTGCCCCGACCAGCGTCCATAGGCCACGGTGCGGGCGTTCCAGTCCACGACCGGAAGGTCTTCGCGACGGCGGGGAACGGCCACCGGCAGCCGCCCACCAGGTTCGGCGTCACCAAGCAGCAGATCGGCGATCGCCCGCCCACCTTCCATGCCGGGATACCAGGCCATCAGGATCCCGGCAACCTCGCGCTCCCATGGATCCATCACGACAACGCCGCCCCCGATCAGCACGACGACGGTTCGCGGGTTGACCGCGGCCACGGCCCGAATCAATGCGACATCCTCAGCGTGCAGGTGCAGGTCATGACGGTCCCCGCCCACCTGTGTCCGGGCGCCGGCTGTCACCATCTTGCTCAGCACCTTGGCGACGCCGGGGATGCGCGTGATCCAGCCCAGGGTCCTGAGCAGCTCCGCGTCGACCTTGGTCATGGCCTCGCCTTCGTCGGCAGACGTGAGGCCGACGACCACGACCGCGGCTTCGGCGGCGCGGCCGGCAGCCGTTGCTGCGGCAACGTCCGTGGCATGCACTACGCGGTCCCCAAGACGTTCGCGGAGTCCCGCCAGGATGCTGGAGCTGGACGGTGCGCGGACCTTCGAGGATCCCGTGTCCCCCTGGTTGGGCGCGTCAGCCAGTCGTCCGACGACGGCAAGCCGACCAAGGGTGTCAGCGGAGAATGGCAGAGCCGCGACGCCGTCAAGCTCCTTGTTGCGCAGCAGCACCGCCCCGCGGCGGGCGGCGTCACGGGCCAGGTCGCGGTGCGCAGAGGAGGCGACGACGTCGCGCGCGGGCGTGGGCCTGGCGCGAACGGCGAGGCGGACCTGGGCGGCGAGGATCCGGGTTGCGGCGGTCAGCAAAACGGTACGGGCGAGGCGGCCGTCGGCCAGAGCGACCGGGAGGGCGCGGGCACGTTGCTGGCGCAGCGGCATCTCAAGGTCCTGGCCTGCGGCAACCGACTCGATCGGCCGACGCAGCCCGAACAGGAAGTCGGTCATCACAAACCCGCTGAAGCCCCAGGAGTCGCGCAGCACCTCGGTCAACAGGTGGCGATTCTCCCCCGCCCAGCTTCCGTTGACCGAGTTGTAGGAGCTCATGACGCTGTCCACGCCGGCTTCTACGATCGTGCGGAAGTGGGGCAGGTAGACCTCGTGCAGCACGTCCTCGGCGACCTGGACGTCGACGGAGAAACGCGCCTCCTCCATGGAGTTCAGGGCAAGGTGCTTCACACACGCCATCACCCAGGGGCTGACTCCCTCAGTGATGGCCGTACCCATGGCGCCGAGCAGGACCGGGTCCTCCCCGTAGGACTCCTGGCTGCGCCCCCAGCCAGGGGCGTAGGCGAGGTTGACGCAGATGCCGGCGAACAGGTTCGCGCCCAGGGCCCGGGCTTCCTCGCCGATGACGCCGCCGACAGCCCGTTCGAGGTCGGTGTCCCAACTGGCGGCGCGGGCGATCGCCGCAGGAAACGCTGTCGAGTTGCCCATCACCACCCCCCGCGGTCCGTCGGTGAACCGGATCCCGGGGATCCCGAGGCGGTCGACCTGGCCGGCCACGATGGGCACGCGGTTGTACGCCGTGGTCATCGCGCGGAACCCGGTCCGAAAGGTGAGATCCCCGTCGAGCAACCACAGCAGTTCGTCGTCCGTCATCCGGTCGATCAGCCCAGCCACGGCGGTTTCCACCTCCTCGCCGGCACGGACAGCGTCGACGGCGACCGCGAAGGCAGTGCCAGGCGGGCAGACAGGATCGGTCACGGGAACTCCGGCGGTGATTGAGGGTGCTCTGGATCACCAGAATAGAACCGCGTTTCATATATTTCAACGCCGGCCACGGGCGCTCACCAGGATCTCGGCGACACCTTGGACCTGGGTCAGCGCCTCGGCGAACGTGACCCGTCCGGTGGACATGCGATTGACCGCATCCACCAAGACACATCCGATCGCGAGTCCGATGTAGTAGACGTCGTCGCCAGGCCCTGCTGCGAGCAGGTGATCGAACGCGGCATCGTAGGAGTTGCCGCTCTGCTGCAGGAGTTGCAACACGTCCGGATCGGACGAGGCCGCCATCTGCATCATCAGCGCGGCCATGCCGGGAGCGCGATCGAAGGCCT
The DNA here is from genome assembly GCA_963850545.1 of uncultured Actinomycetota bacterium. Taxonomy (GTDB): domain Bacteria; phylum Actinomycetota; class Actinomycetes; order Actinomycetales; family Cellulomonadaceae; genus Promicromonospora. Next base: position 3,021,038 of record CAWKLP010000001.1, read on the forward strand.
GCAGGACGCGGCGCAGAAAGTCCTTCACCAGTGGCAGCGAATCCGCGTTCTCGTCGCGCTTCGAGGACAGGATCCGGCGCGTGAGCTTGCCCTGCCACTCGATCAGCGCGGCGGCCAGGAGATGGTCCTTCGACCGGAAGTACCGATACACGGTGCCCAGCGCCACCCCGGACCGGTCGGTCACGTCGCGCATCTGGATCGTCGTCGGACCGGACTCGATGACGAGCTCGATCACGGTCTCGATGAGCCGCGCCCGGCGGACGAGCTGACGACTCGTCATCAGCGCGACAGGCAGTGGGATCTGCGAATCAGCGCCTGCCACGTCAGCAGTTACACCACGCACCAGCGCCTCCGGACTCGATGAACACAGGCCGAGCTCACGGATGCTCAAGGCCATCCGATCGACACTCAGCTAGAATGCGATTCTAGCTGCTATCGGATCTCCTACAAGGGTGGACCAATGAGCAACCAGCTACGTATCGGCATCCTCGGCGCCGCCCGGATCTCGGCCAGCGCCCTTCTCGCTCCGGCCTCGACCAGCAACGACGTCGAGGTCACCACGATCGCCGCCCGTGACCCACAGCGGGCCAAGGAGTACGCGGCCGAGCACAGCATCCCCGGAGTCGCGGCGAGCTACGAGGAACTGCTCGCCGATCCGGAGATCGACGCGATCTACAACCCGCTGCCCAACGGGCTGCATGGCAGATGGACACTGGCAGCACTTGCCGCCGGCAAGCATGTTCTCTGCGAAAAGCCGTTCACCGCGAACGCCGACGAGGCCCGGATGGTCGCCGACGCCGCCGAGAAGTCCGGGCTGACCGTCATGGAGGCCTTCCACTACCGCTACCACCCGCTGGCACAGCGAATGCAGGAGATCGTCGAGTCCGGCGAGCTGGGCAAGCTTCAGCGGGTCGAGGCGAGCTTCTGCTTCCCACTGCCCAAGTTCAGCGACATCCGCTACAACTTCGACCTGGCCGGCGGCGCCCTGATGGACGCCGGCTGCTACGCGGTGCACATGGTCCGCCTGCTGGGCGGCGCGCAATCCGACGGTGAGCCGGAGGTCGTCCGGGCTGAGGCGAAGCTGCGTGACGCGAACGTCGACCGGGCCATGCGCGCCGACCTGCGCTTCCCCGCTGGGCACACCGGACGCATTCTCTGCTCGATGTGGTCGTCGGACCTGCTCAAGATCAGCGAGCTCGCTGTCGGCGCGTACGGCGAGCTCAAGGTTCCAAATCCGCTCACGGGGAACCGACTGTCGGTACATACCCAAGCAGGCAGACGGGTCGAGCGCGTCAGCAAACGGGCGACCTACGCGTATCAACTGGACGCGTTCGCCGCATCGGTCCTCCGTGGCGAGCCCGTACTCACGCCGCCGGCCGACGCCATCGCCAACATGGCAGTCATCGACTCGATCTACACGTCGGCCGGACTGCCGATCCGGCAACCGAGCTGACTCTTGCTACTTGGTGGCCAGCACGGTTCTCCAGACATGGGGTGATCGTCGTCGCGGCCGGCAGGACAGAATGAGGATCGATCAGCCGGCGCCCTCGACGTAATTCTTGAATGCCGCGGCATTCCGGCACAGTCCATGCGGTTCATGTCCCAGCGGGCCGGGTCGCACACTATCGAGATCAAGGCCTCCCACGCGGTCGCGGTCTCCACGCTCCACAACGTCGCCGACCTGATCCACACCTCAGCTCGCACCACCACCCGGTGATGTACACCAGGTTCCGTCGGTGGGCCTCTGCGAGCGCCCGCCGACGGAACCCTTGTCTGCCGGCACCCTTGAGCGGCCGGCGGTGGCACCCCCCTCTGATGACGTAGCGGACCCGCGAGCAGGTGGATGTGAGCACTGCAGCAGCTGACGAGTCGACGCCGACCGCGGACGGAGCTGTCCGGTCAGCTCGGGTCCGCATCCTCGAGGCGGCGGCCAAGTTCTTCTCCGCACAGGGGATCCGCGTGGTCAGCGCTGACAAGATCATCGACCGCGCCAGCGTTGCGAAGGTCACCTTCTACCGCCACTTCGGCACCAAGGACGACTTGGTCGTGGCCTATCTGGAGCGACAGGGCGCTCGGGAGCGCGAGGCGCTCCACGAGATCCGCGGGTCTGCGAGTGACGACGCTGAGGCGTTGCTGCTGTTCGCCGAGAGGATCGAGGCCGAGAACCACCGTCCGGGCTTTCGGGGCTGCCCCTTCATCAACGCGGCGGCCGAGCATGTCGACCCGGACAGCCCCGTCCGGAAGGTGGTCGCCGGTCAGCGCACGTGGTACCGGGAGACCCTTGCCCAGATGCTCGGGAAGCTAGGCGTGACCGATCCCGAGGAAGCGGCCGACGAGGTGACTGCGCTGCGAGACGGCGCCATGGTGGCCGGCCACCTCGACCGGCCGGACCGAGCCCGCCGGGCACTGACCGCATCCTTCTTCACCGTGGTGAACGCCCGGCTCAGGGTTCAGCGTGCAGGCCCCTGTAGTTCGCGTGGAACAGCCGCTTGCCCACCACACGCAACACCGTGTCCCGGACGGCCGGGGACATACCGCGCGTACGGTCGCGGTTGACGCTCTGCTGCTGCACCCACTCGACGCGCGGACGCCGACGCCGCTCGTACTCCTGCAGGGCGTCGGAGACCGAGGAGTTGGCCCGGAGTACATCGGCGAGGACCAACGCGTCCTCGATCGCCATCGCAGCGCCCTGGGCCATGTTGGGCGTCGTGGCGTGCGCCGCGTCGCCGACCAGCAGCACCTGCCCCATGGACCACGTGGGGAGCACTACCTGCTCGATCGGTCCGCTGTGCACCACCGTGCCGGTGGTCAGCTCGGGGACGGGCGCGCCGAACAGCCCGGCGAGCCCGTCCAGCCCCGCGTCCACGTCGTCCACGCCCACGTCGATGTAGCAGTATGCCTGGTCAGGGCCGATCGGAACCATAAGGAACGACGTTCCGCGACCGAGCCTCGCCGACCACACCGGGTCCATGCCGCCGCGCGGCGCGAGCAGCCGCCACACATGCAGGCCCGTGTGCTGGAGCCCGGCGTCGGCGAATGCCAGACGGCGGACCGTCGAGTGCACACCGTCGGCGCCGACCACCAGGTCGTAACGGCCCGTTGTGCCGTCATTGAACATGACGTTCACGCCCGCGCCGTCCGGGACCACCGATTCCGGGCTGGTGCCCCAGCGGATCGTGACGCCGTCGACGCCCTCCAGCATCACGCTGCGCAGGGTCGCCCGGGTGGTGGCGACGGTCGGGGCGATGCCTCGCCACAGGTCCGTCATGTCCACCTCGTACAGCACGCGTCCGCGGGAGTCAGCCAGGCGCTGACTGCCGATACGGACAGCCGCATCGACAACGGGCTCCTCGAGGCCGAGGGCACGTAGCCCGCGCACCGCGTTGCCGGGCAAGAAGATCCCCGCCCCACCCGGGTCGGGCGTCGGGGTCCGCTCGACCACCTCAAGCTCGGCACCCCACTCACGCAGAGCGCGCGCCACGGCTAGTCCGGCGACGCCGGCTCCGACGACCAGCACTCTCCGCCCGACGCCGCTCTGTGACACAAGTCCAGAAGACTTGTCCTTCGACGACCCCGACATACTGTGAATCCTTTCGACACAACAGTTTTTCGCCCGATGTATCGGGCTCGGTACTGCGCGGTCCCGAGGCAACGACACGGCTCCCGTCAGCCGGTCAGAGATTACACGTCTGGTTCGAGTCGCCCGCGCAGGACCAGAGCTGCAGCGGAGCGCCGTTCTCACTCACTCTGCCGTCGGTGACGTCCACGCACTTGTCCGCGGCGACGTTCACTAGGTCGTGCGCCGCATTCAGAGTGAAGCGCTGGGCAGCACTACCGACGCAGGAGCACTCCGTGTCTTGGCCTCCCTGGGCGCATCGGACGTCGCCGTTCCACGGCCAGCTGCTTCCGTGCCCGACGTAGTCGAGTCCGACTCACCCCCGGAGGCACCGGAATTGGGAGTCCCCGTGGGCTCAGGGGCATCCTCGGATGGGGGTGGTACCGCCACCAGGTCCCTCACCAGCGGTCAACTGGACGTCGACGGCCTGTCGACACGCGGAAGGTGGGATGAGATAACCCCGTCGACCGGCGGGACACGTCCATCTCAGGAGGACCCCCATGCCCAACTTTGCCGTCAACTCGGAGGAGACCGCCCAGACGTCGGCGGGGCTGATCAACGACTTCTCCCAGCTCCAGGACAAGCTGACCAAGGTGCGTGGCAAGATCCAGGGCCTGCTCGCGAACGGATACGCCACCCCAGCCGCGCAGCAGAAGTTCCAGCCGTACTTCGAGGAGTTCGCTCGCGGCTTCGAGCAGATCAACCAGAGCCTCGAAGGGATCGGGACCTACGTCCGGACTGTCGGCGACGCGTTCGCCGACACGGACGCCCAGCTCGGCAACGCGATTGGTTGAGGCCGCCGCCCTTTGCGGCGTCCTGGCCGTCGGCGACGCCGACGGCCAGGTGTCGACTCTGCCCCGCCCCATGATCAAGGAGTACCTGAAAGTGTCCAGAACTGTCCGCGCTTCGCTCAACGCCATCTCTCTCACCGCCGGGCTGCCGGCCGGCGGCCTGCTGTTCTCCGGGTGCACCGTGAACGCTCCCGCCCCGGTGGTGACCCCCGGTACGACCGCCTCCCAGCCCGCCGCCGAGGCTCCCGCCGACCCCTCGTCCCCCTTTCCGGACGCCGAGGAGCCCTCGCCCCGAGCCAGCAGCCGCCGTCGAGCTGCGCGTCGTGGGCGGCCCTGGCGCCGGTACCACCTACCGCCTCACCCCGGGCCGGTATCGAGTAGGCGGGCCCCGCTCAAGGGTCCCCCTCGGGCCGTTCACGGAGGGCGCCTGGCTCGACCTGCTGGTCCGGTCCGACCGGACGGTCCTGGTCGAAGGTTCCGGCCAGTCGGAACCCTCTGCGCCCGTCCAGAGGGCGGACGCGGGTGGCTCACGAACGCCGGAAGACCCTGTGGAGTGGTCCGACGGTGCTCAGCGGGCCGTCGGTTCGTACCTGCTGGAGGTCGCCGCCACTGTGCCGGGCACAGCCCCGCTGACCCGGGCACCCGATGAGCTCACATGGGACTTCAACCGCCCGCCGCGGTTCGTCCCCGACCCCGTCGGTGGCAGGTTCAGACTGCCCACGGCATAGATTTCATCGAAGCTCGCGACGCGACCGTCTTGGATCAGCAGCATCGCCACGAGGGCACGCTGTTGGGGTGAGCCCGCTGGCACCTCGGTTTCGGAGCGCCACATACGGACCGGGCCCAGCAGCGCAAACGTTACGTCCTCGGTCACGGTGGAGCCTTTCAACCAGCAGGTCGCCTCCCCAAAGCGTAGGCATTGACCTGGGACGCGAGCTATGTTTCGTCCGGAGGGGCGCCGGAACGGTCCAGATCACCCGGGCTACGCGCAAGAATGGTGCGCTCCGCGGAGGGCCATGGCACACATTGGTGGGCCGTCGCACGGATGTCCGTCCCATGGTGATCCTGGGCGAGGAGTTCGTGATTCCGATTCCACAGAACGAGACACACCATGCGCACCATAGACCCGACCGCCTGAATCATCGTCAGTGCACCGGCATCATTGCCCCCGCCCGGGGAATTCTGAACTGTCCTCGACGACTGCACGACCGACATCGGCTGGCGCGAGGGCGTCGTCAGCTGAGCCAGTCCACCGCGGATCGGTAGTCCGCGATCGCGATACCGGCGTCGTGATCGCGTGATCCGAGGAGATGCGTCGTTACGGCCTCATCGGGGTGGTGCCCAAGTGAGGACCAGCGATCGGGATTGAGTGGTCACGACGGGAAGTCAGCGCCGCGCGACAGCGACTCATTGGCGCGAAGGTCTGCCAGCGCCGCTTCCAGGGCGCCGGTCGCCGTATCGAACCCTCGGCTTCCGAGTACCAGACGTCGTGGCGGCTGTACCTGTTCGATCGCTTGGAGGACGGCCTGCACACCGCGGACCGGATCCCCACCTCGGTCAGGCCCTCGAGTGCGAACTTGGCCGCCGAGTAGAAACAACCTCCGGCCAGTCACAGCGCCGGCGCCGCCTCCATCCCACCGAGGCAGTCCGCGAAGACACGGATCCTCCTACGATCGCTTGAGGCCGTTGCGGCGCATCTCCTCGGCGGCGGCGACAGCGTCTGCAACAAAGCGGTTCGTGAGTTCGGTGAACCGGCTAGCATCCCGGGGTGACCAGCTGGCCAGCACCTGAGTGATCCCGATGCACCTGGCTAGGCGGCACGATCCGCAGCGATACCGTTGAGGCAGACAGCCCTCACCCGGCCTGCAGGCCGCCTCCTTCACCCCGACGGTTCGGACCCACGCCGGCCAGGGATCCTGTACCGGAGGTCGCTCAGGACCGGCCCGCGCGGAGTGATCGACCGCAGTACCGGGACAACTCCCTGCTCGCAGATCGTGTCGGTGACCTCGTCGGCCACGGCCAGCACCTCCTCGGGCGCTTGGCCCATGGCGACCGCACGAGCCGCCCAGCGCAACATGTCGATGTCGTTGTAGCCGTCGCCCACAGCGACAGTGCGTCGTGGGCTGATGCCGAGCCGTTCACGCAGCGTCTCCAACGCGCTCGCCTTGCTGACGCCCGAAGGCGTGATGTCCACCCGGTCCCGCTCGGAGCATGTCACCGTGACGCCCAGCATCCGCAGACCCTCGACGATGTCCAGCACGGCGGTACCCTGGACGAACGCCCGCGTCACCGGACGACGCCAGATGTCCCCGCGGCCGACGACCCGCTGCGGTCCGTTGACCGCCCCCTCCGGGAGACGGGCCGTGGTGAGGTAGCCCCAACCGATCTCCTCGACCGCGACCGTCAGGTGCGGTGCGCACTCATCGACAAACCGCACCACCGGTTCGACGTCGAACGTCGCCTGTGTCTCCACGGCGTACCCATCTGGGCGCAGCGGATCGAAGTGCACGATCACAGCTCCGTTCGACACGACCGCCCAGCCCGTGGCGATACCGAGCTCTTGAGCAACGGGGAGCATCCCGACCAAGGACCGTCCGGTGGCCAGCACGACATGGTGGCCAGCCGCTCGAGCCTCGCCCACGGCGCGGATCGTGATCGCAGGGATCACCCGGTCGCGATCCGCCAGCGTGCCATCGATGTCGAGCGCCACCAACACGGAACCTGGACCAGACACCGCGTGCCGCGATCCAGCATGACTCGGGGCGAGAACCACAGCGCACCGCTCCCTCGGATCCAGGAACTCAGCCGATCCCGTAGGCCCGGATGACCGACTGCGTCATGGTGCTGCCGTCCGAGCCTACGACCCGGACCTTCAACGACACCGCGCCCTCGTGTCCGCGGTGCCAGACACGTGCGTCGAAGGTGTCGTCCGGGTGGTTGGAGTCGACGTGCAGCCGGTCCCACGACTCGCCGTCGTCGAACGAGGCCCATACCTCCAGTGTGGCCACCCGCCGGGACCCGGGGTGGTCGACGGTCGGGCGCACCTGGTGGAACGGAAGCCACGTGCGCACCTGGTTGTCCAGACCGACCGGGACGTGATAGCCGACTCGCATCATCGGGAGCTGATCGGTCCGCCCAGTGCGGGGGCGGTCCGACTCGAACGTCAACACGGTGTTTGTGGCGGTGCTGAAGGTCCAGTCCGGCTGGTCCCGGCGGGTGCTCAGCTCGACCCGGTACTGCCCGGACCTGGCCGAGGCCTCGTAGGTGCCCGAGACTCCGGGTCCTGCGGCAACGACCTCGCCGTCCTCCAGGATGCGGCCACTGGCTTCCTGCTCCCACGCGGCTCGCTGGTATGTCTCGCCGGTGCCCTGGACGAACTCGGCGACGTCGATGGTCAGGTGGTCACCCGTGCGCGTCGCGCCGTCGCCGACGACGGCGGGACGCTGCACTCCGCGGTACCAGTCGTAGGCGACGCGCTCGCCGGGCCGGTAGGTGCGCAGCTCGTGGACCGAGCCGTCCAGAAGCGGGGCGAGCGAGTCCCACGAGTTGTAGTGCAGGACGTGCTGGCGCCACAGGGTGTCGCTGGCCCCGGACGACACGTACTCCGTGCGCAACTGCGGTGTGGCGAGCTCGTGCTGGGTCTCGACGATCGTGGTCTCCTGCCAAGGACGCCAGGCGAACCGTTGCTCCTTGGACCACCTCTCGCCGCCCATCTCGTGGTAGCGCGCCGTGACCGTGGCGGTGTTCAGCTCCGAGACGGTGTGCACCAGCAGTGTCTAGCCGCCGGCGCACGCTACGGGCAAGCCCCTTAGTGGCCGGTCGAGGCCATTGGCCGCTATCGGCCAGAATTGTCTACTCTTGGCCGTCTCGACGCCCTCGGCGTAGGCGACCCCTTTCACCGAGGGCATCAACTTCTTCTCCGGTGACCTCACCGGCGAGTCCGTGACCTATCCCGGCACGGTGGAGGGCTGCGTCGTCCTGCCGTTCGTCGCGCACTCCGAGCTCAACTACTCCGACACCGGCATCCGCGTCTACGAGAGCACGGACTGCACAGGCCCCGCAAAGACCTTCCCCGGCCGGGACCTGCACAGCGTCTTGCGGTTTGACGCCCGCAGCTTCCAGCCGGTCCGCTGACCCACACGGACTGACCCCCGGAACGCAGGCCTTTCGACAGCGAGGGCGGTGCCGGCTCACCAGTCGGCCGGCGCCGCTCGACGCCGAGCACCGCGACAGGTGAGGTGCGCGCAGCCGGCGAATCCATGGCTGAGGCCTCGCCGCGCCTTCACGCGGTCAGGAGGCTTCTCGTGTGCCGCTCTCCTGCGGAAGGGCGTGCGGCGAGCATTGCCAGGTCGAGCACCGCCCGTTCCGAGGCAGACCCCGGCTCGGGGTGTAGATGCCGAGAACCTGTTCCGGGTCGTCTGCCGCCGTGAAAGTCTCAAATGCGAGCGTGAGATCCCCGACGACAGGGTGGCGGAGTTGCATGCTGCCCTGCGCCTGTCCGCCGACGTCGCTTGCCGTCCACCAGCGGTCGAACTCGCAGCTACGCGCGGAGAGCTCGTCGACCAGCTCGACAAGCAGAGGGTCGTTCGGCCACCGGCCCGCGTACAGGTGCAGGGCGGCCAGAACCCTGCGGGCACCCCCCTCGCAGTCCACGTACACGGACCGGGCGTCGTCGTCGAGAAACACCTACCGTGCCATGTTGCGTTCGTGCGCCGGCCGCCCGCTAGTGAACGGTTCAGGAGGGCTGTGTGACGGTGGGTGCCGCCCTCCGTGCGACGACCATTGTCAGCGCGGAGGACGGCCCGGGGTCACCGGCGCCGCAGTCGCTTCTCGACCAGAGCCGGCGTGACGAGCCAGAGGCGGTCGCTGGACAGATCGCCTGCACGGTCGTGTACCTCCAGACCCTGTTCCCGGTGGGGGTCGGGACGTTGGTGTCTGTGAGCGCTCGTGGACAACCGCGGGCATGTCGAACTGGATCCCAGCTACTCGGTTCTCGTCGTGACGGACGGCGACCCTGCTCACCACCGGGGAGGAGGCGCTACAGATCATCCGTGGGTCGACGGCCCTTCTCCCTCACGCGGCGAAGCAGTTCCAGCTCAACGGCACGTTCACCGCGTTGCGCTGCCGACCGCCGGCTTCCTGAGGTGTTCGTCACTCGTCCGCCCGGCCGGTGACGAGCACCTGTCCGGGCAGGAGCTGGGACCGTCCGGTCCAGTACGCTTCATCTGGACCGGAGGGTCAAGAACATGTCGCGAGGCACCCACGGCCGGACGGGCACCAGCCTCAGCGGCTCCAGCTCGGCGAGCCGCGGCACCCTCGGCTTCGGCATCTACTCCGCCACCAAGACCACCCTGAGCCAGGTCGGCCGGGTCTGGGCTGCCGAGCTCGCGCCCCGCGGTCTGCGCGTCAACACCATCGTTCCTGGGCCCACCGACACCCTGGGCTCCGTGGCCTCGCCGGGGACCCGACCCAGGTAGCCGGGATGCTCGAGGGCATGGCCAGGAGCACACCCCTCGGCAGGGTCGCCGACCCGGCCGAGATCGCCAACGCCGTACTCTTCCTCGCCTCCGACCAGTCGAGCTTCATGACTGGCAGCGAACTGTTCGTGGACGGCGGCGAGGTGCAGGTCTACCCCTGATGCAGCGAGCAGGAGAGCGGTAGGCCGGGGTCTGAGCCTCCTCGGCCTCGCTGACGAACTCGCCGTCACCGAAGCGGCCCCCCAGCCCGCTAGGCCATACCATCCAGCCTGCCGGCTGATCCTCGCCGTCTTCGCCGATGCCGGCCAGCCGATGCTAGCCCGAGACCTGTGCGAGGAAGGCGCAGAGCGTTTCCGCTGTCGGGGTCTTGTGTTCGGGGGAGGGCGTCAGCGCGTGCGGACGGGAGTGGCATCTCGTCCTCGGTTCCGTCGTTGCTGGAGGAGCCTGTGGTGGAGCCGAAGGGGCCGACGTTGATGAGTGTGAGGGCGATCAGGGCCGCGACCGCCGTGGCGCCGGCCGCCCACCAGAGGGCCTGTGAGTAACCGTGCACCAGGGACTGTGCGTGAACCAGCTCCGTGCCGGATATGTGAGCGGCCAGGTAGGTGGCCGTGGCGGAGGCGGCAACGGTGTTCAGCAACGCCGTTCCGACCGCGCCGCCCACTTGCTGTGAAGTGTTGGCCATCGCCGAGGCGACGCCCGCGTCTCGTGCCTGAACTCCGTGAACCGCAATTGAGATGATCGGCATGAAGGCGGCGCCCGCACCGAGACCCATCAGGATCATGCCCGGCAGGATCACTCCCGGGTAGGACCCGCCGACCTCGAGCTGGGTCAGGAGCAGAATGCCGAGGACGGCGACGGCGAAGCCGGGGGCCATGATCCTGCGTGCCGGAAGCCGGGTGACCAGCCTGCTCCCGATCGGGGTGGCGCCCAAGACGAACGAAATGGCGATCGGCAGGAACGCGAAACCGGTCCTGATCGCCGAGTACCCCTCTACGATCTGCAGGTAGTAGGTGAGGAAGAGGAAGACACCGAACAGGCTGATGTTGGCTAAGGCCAGCGAGAGGTAGGCACCACCGCGGTTGCGTTCGGTGAGAACCCGCAGTGGCAGCATCGGATTCTTCACCTTGGACTCGACGAAGACGAACACGGCCAGCAGGGCGCCGGAGGCGACGAACAGTCCGATCGTCGAAGGGGCGGACCAGCCGCTGCTTTCGACGCGGGTGAAGGCGTAGACCAGCGAGACGAGACCCAGAGTGGACAGCACCACACCGGGGATGTCCAGCGGGGAGCGGTTGCGGTCGTTCTCTGGCTCGCGGATCACGAAGTAGGCGCCCAGAGCGATGATGGCGAAGGGGATGTTGACGAAGAAGGTCCAGCGCCAGCTGAGGTACTCGGTGAGGAGACCGCCGAGCAGCAGGCCGACCGCGCCGCCGGAGCTGACGACGGCGCTGAAGACACCGAAAGCCTTGGCCCGTTCCCGTGACTCGGTGAAGATCACCGCGAGCAGTGAGAGGGCCGCGGGAGTGAGCAGGGCACTGGAGACGCCCTGGAGCACGCGGGAGCCGATCAGCAAGGCCTCGCTGTTGGCGAGGCCGCCCATGGCGGAGGACAGGGCGAAGCCGATCAGACCGATGACAAGGGCGCGCTTGCGGCCCCACTTGTCGGCAATGCGGCCGCCGAGGAGGAGCAGCCCACCGAAGGCGAGTGCGTAGGCGGTAACGGCCCAGTGCTTGTCGGCGTCGGATATACCGAGGTCGTGCTGGGCGCTGACCAAGGCGATGTTTATGATCGTCGAGCTGAGGTTGACCGTCAGCTGCGCAACGGAAATGAACACCAGCGCTTTCCAGCGCAGTGGGTCTGGGAGCTGGGTACCGGCAGTTTGAGACATAGGAGTATCCACCTGGTGTGGAAGGTGCCGGTGGGTGGGGGCCAAGACCCCCACCCACCGGGTCGACGGTGGTGCCCGTCGCGTGGTGTCAGCGTGTCTTGCGGAAGGTCTCGCGGACGTCGCTGATGATGGCTTCGGGGTTTTCGAAGTGGGCGAAGTGGCCGCCCTTGGTGTGGGCGTTCACGTTGACGACGTTGTAGAAGCTGCGGGTGGGGCCGTTTTCGAAGGCGGCGATGCGTCCTTCGATGGTGGTGACGCCGGGAGGGTAGACGTCGCCCAGGAGGAAGGTGAAGCCGGCCGGGGGCTCGACTACCGGCTGCCGGTCGTGCGACGGCGACCAGGGGTAGCGGATCGTGTTGCGGTACATGCGGATGGAGGATCCGATGGACTGGGTCACCCAGAAGACGGTGGCCTGGGTGAGGATGAAGTCGCGGGAGAAGACGGCGTCGAAGTCGCCGTTCTTGTCGCTCCACTTCTTCCACCGCTGCAACAGCCAGGCGAGCGTCCCGATCGGGGAGTCGTTCAGACCGTGGGTGAGCGTCGATGCATCCAGCATGTGGACGGCGACGTGGGAGGCGTAGGTCGAGTGGAGCTTCATGATGTCCGCCCGCAGCTCCGGTGTGGCGTCTGGGGGGATCGGCTCACCGCCGGTGAGGTCCCAGTAGCGGTCGTTCTGGAACATGCCGGGAAGAAGGTCGTGGCCGTAGTGCAGCGCGATGATGCTGTCGTTGTACTTGTGGCCCAGTGCGCTGTTGACCAGGGCGCCGTAGTCGGTGCCCAGCGATCCGTACTTCTTGTAGCCCAGGACCTCGGTCATCAGGGTGTGGAGGATGTCGGCGATCTTCCAGTAGTTGAGGTCACCCGCGGTGGGGGTGGACCACGCGAAGCCGGGCAGGGTCGGCATGATGACGTCGAAGGCGTCGGCCGGGTCGCCCCCGAAGGCGGCGGGGTCCGTCAGCGGGTCGATGAGCGGGTAGCTGAACTCACCCGGCCACGGCCAGCCGTGCAGGACCAGCAGCGGCGTCGGGTTGGGGCCCTTGCCGGGCTTGCGGACGAAGTGCACGGGCGTGCCGTCGATCTCGACCTTGTACTGGTCGTAGCCGTTCAGCCGCTTCTCGGCCGCACGCCAGTCGAACCCGTCGGCCCAGTACTCGACCAGCGGCTTGAGGTAGTCCGTGCTGAGGCCGTAGTACTCGTCCTCGTTGTCCAGGTCTTCGTTGAAGAAGCGGGTCGACCTCAGGCGTGCCGTGAGGTCGTCCAGAACGTCCTGCGCCACATCGATCGTGAACCGCTCCGGCGAACGGTTGCTGTTGTCACTCATATCGTCACTGCTTTCTCGTAGAGGTAGTGAGGTAGAGGTATTGAAAAGGGAGGGTCGGTGCCTGATGGTCCGAGGCCACGGCCGTGTCAGTTGGTGAAGTCGAGGCGCAGTCGGGTCTGCTTCAGCTCGGCGATGCGCCAGGAGCCGTCGACCTTGACGAAGCGCGGGTGGTAGTGGCCGTAGCCGTGCATGCCCTTGAACGGGAACGCCTCGTTCACCTCGGCGTTCTCGGGCCGGGTGATGATGTCCTCCATCGACCACACACCATGGGCCGAGGTCGCCGAGTCCACGTCGATCTCGTCCGAGAACAGGTGGTGGATCACAACGTCATCGGGACCCCCGCTGGAACCGATCGTCGCGGCGATCGCCTCGCGGCCCTCCATGCGAATCCACACCGAGCCGTCCGGCTTGTGCGTGATAAACGTGCCGTCCTTCGTGAACAGGTCCGCCAGGTTCTGCCAGCGGTGGTGGTCCGCATGGCGGACATAGCTGGCCATCACACGACGAAGATCCTCGACGGTGCTCAGACGCTCGACAGCATCCATGATCGTTCACTCTCCATTTCGGTTCAGCGATGCAGGCCCGATCGCGCTCGCGGCACCAACGGCCGGCCTTGACGACCGACAGCAGCTCCTGCCCGCCGGGGAGGGGGCAGGCCCCGCTTCCCATAAGCAGACCGGGTGGTCGCATTAGACGATACACTACCCGGACCGGGCGGTCGCGTTAGCTGTCACACAAACCGGTCCATGCGGTCACGTTGGCCGTTGGATTACGCTCGGTCGCAGAGGATGGAGGACGCAATGGCGAACCCGGCGGTGACCAGGCCGATGCGCAGTGATGGGGTGCGGACCAGGAAACTCCTGGTGAGAGCAGCGGCCGAGGTATTCGCTGAACACGGCATCGAGGCGTCCGTCTCCGAGATCGCTGAGCGGGCCGGCATCGGCAAGGCGACCGTGTTCCGGCATTTCGGCACGAAGGTGGATCTGCTGGCGGCGATCGTGTGTGAGAACCAGTCCCGCCTGGTTGCGATCGGCACGCACCTGGTGCAAGCCGAGGACCCGGCAGATGGACTGCGCGAGTTCATGACCGCCTCTATCGAGCTGCAGGTCAGGGACCGCGCCTTCTGCCAGGTCGCCCAAGGGGAAGCCCACGATCACCCCGATGTACGCAAGGGCCAGGAGATGCTGGATGCGGTCACCGACGCACTGACCGACCGCGCCCGCCTCCACGGGGCCATCCGCCAGGACATCATCGGGCGGGACATCATGCTCCTGATGAGCGGGATCTTCCAGACAGCCTCCCCCCTGCTTGCGACACAGCCGCAGCTGTGGCGACGCTACCTTCGACTGGTCCTCGACGGCATGCAGGCCGGCGACGCACCGGAACTGCCCAGCCCCCCGCCCGGGAGCGGGTCCATGCCAGCCCCTGCGCCCGCCCTCCCGTAACGCACCTCCGCAACGTCGCTAGTGACGTCCGGCAGAGCGGCGTACGGCGGGCCGGTGACCCAGTTCGCGCCGATCGTGCCTTGCGTGATGCTGTCACCTGCGCAGACGAGCACGGGGCGTCCGCTCGGGTGCGCGGAATAGCGACGGGGACTGATCGGCTTGGCGGTACGCCGCGTGAGGCGGTGTCGCTGGTCGCTCGATCCGGTGGGTTCGGATTCGGTGTCGGTCACGAAGATGCGCCTTTCCTCAACCAGGTTCAGCGAACCAACGTGACGGGGAGAACGGCGAACATGGCGCCGAGGACAAGGATGAACGCGACCGGCCACACCGGACCGTAGGCGCCGCCGGACGCGACGACGATCACTCCGGCGAGGATGGGGCCGAGGGCTTGGCCCAGGTTCGACAGGCCGAGGTCACGGCCGGCTGATTCACGGTCTGGCAGTAAGCTTGTCGTTTAACCTCTGACGGTGTCGTTGCTGGTCAGGTTGGGTTTCGGGATGCGGGCGCGGCCGTTGCCCTGGATGATTCGTCACGTTCTTGGCGGAACTGGACGGATCAAGAGGAGCAACGTCCGCGTGGACAGTGTGGACAGTATGGACGAACCGGGCTCGCTCGCGCAGCCCGAGAGTGAGGCGTGGGCACGGCTGGGCGAGTTCCGCGACGGGGTGTACTCCTGCCTGACGCGGCGGGCGGACGCGTTGTTCGAGCTGGGCGACGCGGTGCTGTGCTCGCCGGGGCCGGTGACGGACCTGGCGAGGTTGTCGCTGGCCGGGGTGCACCGGCGCGGGCACGGCGGGCTGTATGACGGCCTGAACGCCGGCCAGATCGACACAAGCCGGGTCGCTGGTCTGGTCGCCGGGCTGCCGGTGCCGCGGATGCCGGCCCGGACGGGCGGACGCGAGTCGTGCTCGCCGTCGACGTGTCCAACTGGCTGCGACCGGACGCGGCCACCAGCCCGGACCGGTCGTTCTGCCACACCTACCCGCGCGGGCGCGGACAGGCGCAGATGGTCCCGGGGTGGAAGTACTCCTGGGTCGCGGCGCTGACCCCGGGTGCGTCGTCATGGACCGCGCTGCTCGACGTGCGCAGGCCGGGCCCAGACGACGAGAGCGCCGTCACGGCCGACCAGCTGCGCGTCGTGGTCGAGCGGCTGACCGCTGCCGGCCACTGGCAGCACGGTGACCCGGACATCCTGGTCGTGATGGACTCCGGCTACGACGGCACCCGCCTGACCTGGCTCCTGACGGACCTGGCACCCGCCTGACCTGGCTCCTGACGGACTTGCCCGTCACAATAGTCGTCCGGCTCCGTTCGGACCGCGTTTTCCACGCCCCCGCCGGGCGCAGAGCCGGGCCGACCAAGGGACGCCCGCCGGCCGCGTGCCGAAGTGGTAGAGCAGGGCACCGAACCGCTCCGGGCGGACCGAGACCTGCGGATGCAGTCGACACGCCGAGTGCGGGTCGAACGGCCCTGGAGCCGGGTCAGCAGACACCGCACATGCCGTCGATCGACACCTCATCGACCCGAGCGGCGTCGACGACGAGCACGTCGCCGCCGCTCGGGTTGCGGGGAGCGGGATTTCCGGCGGCCGACGGCGCGTCCCGAAGGAGAACGGCACCGTACGGCTCGGCGGGCGGCGCGTCAGGCGAGTGGGGGGAGGTCACGGGGCGGGTCACATCATCCATCCGAAACCCTTCAGAAACGTCGGCGTTGGTCTTCGACCTGGTCTACTCGCAGCGCAACCGCTCGGCCTGCACCCGCATCCCGGTGACGGGTATGAACCCGAAGGCCAAGCGCATCGAATTCCGGCGCTGGTAGGTGTGGAGAAGAGTGCCACGCCGCAGATGCCGGAGGAGCACTGAAAGCCGTTGCCGCTCCTTCGTCGACTCTGGTGTGCCCCGGCTCCACCCGACCCGGGGCACACCAGAGTCTCTACCGAATCCGGAACGGTTCAGTGCACCGGGACAGGTGGTTCTGCGGGTGCTGTGTCGTCGGAGGATGCGCTGTGGTCCGGGCGTGGGGCGTTGACCGCGATGAGGGAGAACACCGCGGAAAGGACGAGGAAACCGACGGCCCACCAGTACGCCGTGCCGAATCCGTGCACGAGCGCGTCGTTGGTGTCCCGGTGCCCGTTCCCGTGGGTGAGGAGGTAGGTGGCGGTGGAGCTGGCGGCGATGGTGTTGAGCATGGCGGTGCCGACCGATCCGCCGACCTGTTGTGAGGTGCTGACCATGGCGGACGCGACGCCCGCGTCCTGGGGGGCGACGCCGTGGGTGCCCAGGCTCATGGCGGGCATGAAGGCGGTGCCGATGCCGAGGCCGATGATGATCTCGGCGACGACGAGCAGGCCGTAGGAGCTGTCTGTCTGGAGCAGGGCGAGCAGGAGGACGCCGACCGCGCTGACGAGGTAGCCGCCGCCCATCAGCAGGCCGGGGCGTACCTTGGCGGACATCCGGGTGCCGATGACCATGGAGCCGAATGCCTGCGCAGCCCCCATAGGTATGAAGGCGAGACCGGTCACGACAGGGGAGTATCCCTTGACGAGTTGCAGGTAGTAGCTGAGCAACAGGAACATGCCGAACATGCTCATCACGGCGAACCCCACCGAGAGGTAGGCGCCGGCCCGGTTGCGTTCGGTGAGTACGTGCAGCGGTAGCATGGGAGACTTGATCTTCCTCTCCACGAGCACGAAGGTCAGCAGCAGCACCACGCTCGCGGCAAACAACGTGATGGTGAGGCCGGAGGTCCAGCCGCGGCTCTCGGCTTCGGAGAAGCCAAAGACCAGGGCGACCAGTCCGAGGGTTCCGATGATCGCGCCGGGTATGTCGATGCGGCTGCGCTTGCCCTCGGTGGGGATGTCGTGCACCACGGTGAGGGCGCCGATGATGCCGACGACGGCGATGGGGATGTTGACCAGCAACGACCAGCGCCAGTTCAGGTATTCGGTGAGTACCCCGCCCAGCAGCAGGCCGAGGACGCCGCCGGCGGTGGCGATGGCACCGTAGACGCCGAAGGCCTTGGCACGTTCTCTGGCGTCGGTGAAGGTCAGGGAGATCAGTGTTAGCGCGGCCGGGGCGAGCAGCGCGCCGAAGACGCCCTGTCCCGCCCGGGCGATCAGCAGGACGCCCAGGCTGTCCGCGGCCCCGCCCAGCGCGGAGGCAACGGCGAAGCCGATCAGGCCGATGGTGAAGGCCCGCCTGCGGCCCATCAGGTCGCCTACGCGGCCGCCGAGGATGAGCAGACCGCCGAAAGCCAGGCCGTAGGCGGTGATGACCCACTGGCGGCCGCCGTCGGAGAAGTGCAGCTCCTCTTGGGCGGAGGGCAGCGCGATGTTCATGACCGCGCCGTCGAGGATCACCATCAGCTGGGCGACGGAGATGAAGATCAGCGCCGCCCAGCGGCGAGGGTTGGGGTGGGGTGGTGCAGACAGGGAAGGGCCGTTCTCGAGCGGACCGTTCGCCTTGGAGGTGCTGTCCATGCTGGTTGTTACCTTCTTCATCCAGATTCAAAAATGGAGGTGATGGCGCAGGCGCCATCGCGACGTGATGCCGACACAACTCGACTGCGCAGAGGCCGGCCGCTCCACCACTTGCGGGCGAGCGTCGGCCCCCCTGCGCTGCTGCCGTACTGGGCGCGGCGCCGGAGCACGCCGGTGGTTCCGCCTGCCTGAGGGTCAGGCCGAGCCGGTGGTTGAGCCTCCCTTCGCCCTTCCGGGCGCCTGTAATTCGGACCTGGTAGGTCGACAACCTGCAGCACGTCCGGCTCGGCGAATGCGTAGAGTCGAACGGCGCGACAGCCGCCATTCCCAGAGGGGTACCTGATAGGTACCTGGTACGTCTCCCGTACCTCGGTCGAGTCTCCGCAACAGGAATCAAATCGACAAGAGGGCATTTTGAAGTGCTCGGGTATCACCGAGGGAACCGACCCCCGGGACGGGGACTGCCCCCTGTGATCTGCACCAGGATGCCGTGAACCTGGTTACGCTTGTATACTCCCTGGTATGACGCAGGTGATCACGGAACCACGGGAGACAGACACCGATCTGCGCGAACGAGGCCATGACCTCGTCCGCAGCGTGCTGGAACGCATCGGCGACAAGTGGTCGGTCGTGGTGATCTGCAAGCTCGCCGATACCACCCGCGGGTTCAACGAACTGCGCCGCCTCAGCGGCCCCAACCCCATTACCCAGCGGATGCTCAGCGCCACCCTGCGAAGGCTTGAGCGTGACGGTCTGGTCACGCGGACCGTCCACAACACCAAGCCCCCGCGCGTCGACTACGCCCTCACCGCGCGCGGACTCAGCTTGCTGGGCATTGTCCAGTCACTGGCTCGGTGGGCAGAGGACAACTCCGGCGGCATCCTGGACTCAAGAACGACTTTCGACGCCGAACAGGCCTGACAGACCACTGGAACCAAACCCGCCGGTGAGAATCGGGGCAGCACCAGCGAGTCGATCAGCCAATGCCCGTCGACCTCTCGGTAGGTCTCCCGGTACCAGCCGAACTGGCCGCCCTTGGGGTGGGCGTTCACGTTGACGACGTTGAACGTGCTGCGGGTGGGGCTGTTCTCGAATTTCCAGTGGTTGAGGTCGCCCCTGACGGGGGGTGGACCACGCGAAGCTGGGCAGAGTCGGCATCCTTCCTTCACGATCGGCTCTTTCCAGTGTCCTCGGTGTCGGTGTCGGTGTTCATGGCACCAGCACGATCCGGCCGCGCAGGCCGCCCCGGGCGAACCGGGCGTAGGCTTCGGCTGCATGCGACAGGTTGTAGATCTGAGCGACCCGCGGCGTCAGCACGCCAACCTCGGCGAGCGCGGACAGATACGAGAGACGGGTCGGTTCGGGCCCGGCTGCGGTTCGCTGCACCACCACGCCCCGCTCCTGGGACGGCGGGAGCACGTCGCCCTTCACGTTCACGTAGATGCCGTCGTCGCGGACCGCCGCCATGGCAGGGGCGCCCAGCGCCGCCGCGTCCACCACGCCGTCCACGCCTTCCGGCACGAACCGGCGCACCGCCTCACTCAGGTCCTCGTCGCGCGACACGAACCAGGTCGCGCCCCGACTGCGGAGGAACTCCTCGTCCTCGGGCCTTCCCTGCGCGATGATCCGCACGCCTTGCGTCCGGGCCAATTCGACGGCGTAGCCGCCGACGGCCCCGGCGGCGCCCGTGACAAGCAGGGTGTCGCGGGGGCGCAGCGGGAGATAGTCCAGGGCCAGTGAGGCGGTCATCGTGTTGAGTGGGATCGTTGCCGCGAGCGTCAGGTCCATACCCTCTGGGGCGAGGGCGATGGAGTTGAGGTCGGTGACAAGGTATTCGGCCTGCGCCTTCGTCGGGCGCAGCAAGGGGGCATCGAACGCGATCACCGGGGTTCCGGCCAACGGGGCGACACCGGGGCCGACCGCGTCGACCGTCCCGGCAGCCTCAAAACCGAGACCTATGTATTCGACCTCCTCCGACGGCCTGAAGTTCCCGGACCGCACAGCGATGTCGGCGGGATTGAGCGCGGCGGCCGCGACCTTGATGCGGACCTCCAGCCGACCTGGCTCCGGCAGCGGGACCTCCAAGACCTCGACAACCTCGGGTCCACCGAACTTCTTCACGACTGCTGCGCGCATGATTTTCCTTCTTCCCTTTGTTGGTGGGCGACCTTCACCGCGACCAATCTCGCCGTTACGCGGCGCTAGCTTGGCTGGTCGGGTGGTCTCGTCAGGCTGCGGTCATGCCGCCGTCGATGGCGAGCGCGGCTCCGGTGATATACGCCGCTTCGTCGCTGAGGAGGAAGGCCACGAACGCCGCGATCTCCTCTGGCTGGGCGATCCGCCCGACCGGGTGCATCGTTCCGGCCGCACGGACGGCCTCTTCCGGCGGCATGCCCATGTTGTTGTGGAGCAAGGGAGTGTCCACGCCACCGGTAACGAGGGCGTTGATCCGGATGCCGGTGGTGGCTGTGTCGAGGGCGGCCGACCGGGTGAGCCCGACCACGCCGTGCTTGGCGGCGCTGTAGGAGGCCATGGCGGCGGCACCGATGACGGCGAGGGTGGAGGTGTTGTTCAGGATCGCGCCGCCACCGGACGCCTGCAGCACGGGAATCTGGTACTTCAGGCTGTAGAAGACGCTGCTGAGGTTGAGCGCCAGATCGGCGTCCCACGCCTTGGCGTCGATACCGGCGATCGGGCCCACCGCGGTGGCCGCGCCAACGTTGTTGAAGGCCGCGTCGAGGCGTCCGTGCCGGTCGACCACCTGCTGGACCAGGTCCGCGACTTGGGCCTCCACGGTCACGTCGGTGGCCACGAAGACGGCGTCCGCTCCGCCGGCGCGAAGTTCGGCAGCCAGCGCGTCGCCGGCTTCTTTGCCGCGGGCCGCCAGGACGACCTTCGCGCCTTCGGCGGCGATCCGCTCGGCGGCGGCACGGCCCATGCCGGAGGTGGCGCCGGTGATGAGGACGACCTTGTCGGTGAAACGTGTCGACATTTGTGCTCCTGCGTATGCTCGATGCCGGATGGGATTCGGAAGGTGATAGCGGGTCGGCTGCGGTCGGCGGTGCTACGGCGACCGAATCCCATAAGCGGACCGGATGGTCGCACTAGACGATATACTAGCCGGACCGGGCGGTCGCGTTAGCTGTCACACAAACCGGTCCATGCGGTCACGTTGGCCGTTGGATTACGCTCGGTCGCAGAGGATGGAGAACGCAATGGCGAACCCGGCGGTGACCAGGCCGATGCGCAGTGATGGGGTGCGGACCAGGAAACTTCTGGTGAGAGCGGCGGCCGAGGCATTCGCTGAACACGGCATCGAGGCGTCCGTCTCCGAGATCGCTGAGCGGGCCGGCATCGGCAAGGCGACGGTCTTTCGGCATTTCGGCACGAAGGAGGATCTGCTGGCGGCGGTCGTGTGCAAGAACCAGTCCCGCCTGGTTGCGATCGGCACGGACCTGGTGCAGGCCGAGGACCCGGCAGATGGACTGCGCGAGTTCATGACCGCTGCTATCGAGCTGCAGGTCAGGGACCGCGCCTTCTGCCAGGTCGCCCAAGGGGAAGCCCACGATCACCCCGATGTACGCAAGGGCCAGGAGATGCTGGATGCGGTCACCGACGCACTGACCGACCGCGCCCGCCTCCACGGGGCCATCCGCCAGGACATCATCGGGCGGGACATCATGCTCCTGATGAGCGGGATCTTCCAGACCGCCTCCCCCCTGCTTGCGACACAGCCGCAGCTGTGGCGACGCTACCTTCGACTGGCCCTCGACGGCATGCAGGCCGGCGACGCACCGGAACTGCCCGGCCCCCCGCCCGAGAGTGAGTCCATGCCAGCCCCTGCACCCGCCCTCCCGTAGCGCACCTCCGCAACGTCGTTAATGAGGTCCGGCAGAGCGGTGTACGGCGGGCCGTTGACGGGCTACGCCCAGCCGATCTCCGCTGAGCGGAATCCAGCCCATCCACGCCGCTGCCACACGGCGGACTGACGACCGGCCTACCAGTACCTGCGCTGCTACTTGTCCGACGACGACGGCGACGAGTGCGTAGACGAGGACGAGGAGTCGCTCGCACTGGGTCGACCGGTGACCACGTCCAGCATCGACGACCCCGCTCGCACCGGCGACATGGCGGTGGACGGCAACGCCGGCACCCGGTGGGGCAGCCAGTGGAGCGAGCCGGAATGGATCGCGGTGGACCTCGGCGCGAGCTACGACCTCAGCCACATCGTGATCGACTGGGAGACCGCGTTCGCGTCGGGGTACGAGATCCAGACCTCGCCGGACGGCGAGACCTGGACCACGGTGCATACCGTCACCGACGGTGACGGCTACTTCGACGACATCGACCTCTCCGGCACGGGCCGGCACGTGCGCCTCTACGCGACCGAGCGCGCGACGCAGTGGGGCTTCTCCATCTACGAGCTCGAGATCTACGGCACGCCGAGCGGCGGGCATCCAACGCCGAAGCCCGTGACTCGCGGCGCCGGGTACTGGGAGTCGGAGTACCGGCAGGTCAGGAACCCGGACTACACGACCGACGAGCTGCTGTGCTTCCTGTCGATCACGCGCGCGCAGAGCGACGTGTTCGACGAGGCGGTCGACCTGACCACGCTGGACGACGCCGTGCAGGTGCTGTGGGCGCCCAACCACGACGAGCGGGTCGACGTCTTCGACCGGCAGCTGCTCGGTCTGTGGCTCAACGTCGCGGCGGGCTCAGTCGCCCTGGAGGACCCGCTTGCCGGGGGCGGCACGGTCGGCGACCTGCTGCTCGCCGCCGAGGCCACGCGCCTCGACGCGGACGCGACGTGGGCGGACCTCAAGGAGTACAAGAACGCACTGGAGGCGGCAAACACCCAGGACTGATCGGGAAGTCCTCAGCCGGGGGCCGGGGTGTGCTCGTCGAGGCGCACCTCGGCCCCCAGCCGCGTCCAGGACCGTGCGGCGTGCCGCCCAGGCACTCGGAAGCACGAAGCAGGGGCCTCCGAACCGGTCGCGCGTGCATGGCATGTCCACCAAGCCAGGCCCCGACCCAACGAGGCCGCAGGCGGCACGTTCACCCACGCCGACGTCATGCAGAACCTCATGCGCAAGGTCCGCGCGGGCAAGCACTATCGGGGAACACCACACATACGACCCGAGACCGTCAGCGTCCTGCGTAGGCACGTGGCCGAGAGCCCGCCCAAGCAAGTCGACAGGCCGCCGAGCCCAAGCGTCGACCAGCCACGCGCACGCGCCATCGTCGTGTTGACGGGTCTCCGGCTCACTTCAACAGCTTGCGCTCGACTACGGCGCGCGACCGGTCTAAGGCGATCTCGTTCATCGAGCAGGTGTGGGAGCTGACGTTCGCGCTGGAGAAGAAGGTTCAGTTCCCCGACCTGGCTCTCCCTGCCATCGACCGCGACCACGCCGACCCGATCTCCGCCGCGCAACGACTGCGGTCCCAGTGGGGACTTGGCTTCAAACCGGTGAAGCATTTGGTCGCGGTCACGGAGTCGCATGGCATCGTCGTATCGCTATTGACGATGGCGAACTCAGACGTGGCCAGGGTCGGTGCGTTCTCCACGTCACACCTCGAACGCCCGGTCATCGTCATCACGCCCGAGAGGGCCAAGTCGGTATTCGTCTACCGGTTCACTGTTACTCATGAGCTCGGGCACATCCTGCTCCACGGAGAGGCAGCTCCCGGTGACCAGCAGCAAGAGCGCGAGGCGGACCAGTTCGCTGCCGAGTTCCTGACCCCGCACTCCCAGATCGTCAATCTGCTGCCACGCACGGTGAACCTCGCCCGCCTTGATGAACTCTCCCGGCACTGGGGTGTCTCGGTCGACTCACTCCTGCTCCGCATGAAAGAAGCAGGCACGGTCTCCGAAGCCTCTATCCGTCGCGGCTACCAGAAACTGAACCAACTTCGAAGCACGGGCAGGGAATCACCCGAGCCAGTAACTGCCTATCCCGGCGAGATGCCATAGATGCTCAGCGAAGCAGCACGCCTTGCCGACACCGTCGGGTTCTCCCAGGTCGACCTCGCGCACCAACTGCGATGGCATCCATCACGCGTACGCGAAGTGCTCGGAGCGGAGGACACCAGGCCCGTCTTGCGTCGTTGCGGTAGCCGTCGTTGCGGTAGCCGTAGTGGCTCCCGCCGTGCAGCAACCCCTGAGCTGCGCGCTGCTGATGGGCCCTGGCAACACGAACTCCCTTATGCGCTGATTCGTAGTTGGCGAACGCGACCAACTGCCGAGCAAGCAGGCGACCCTCGACCCAGGCCGCGCCGCAAGCACAGACTTCGCCAGGGTTCCGCCGGCCTCCACGACAGGACACCCCCAGAGGCCCGCCGGAGATCACAGCCCTCCGGCTCACACCAGGCCCGTCCTTCGACACAATCTCAAGACGCCGGCTGATGGGCCACGCCCGACGTGCCCGCCCACCCGGGCGCCGGCACCACCTCGACAGCCTCGTGCGCAATGACTCGCCCGTCCTCAGCCAGGAAAGCGACACGCACCGGCACCCCCGAGTCCTGCTCGACGTACACGACCGACGGCCCAAACCCGGACGGGCGGTGCTCGTCCCCCCACCCGACGAACGCCCCCAGGACCGTCTTGAGCGCCGCCCCCGCCTCGGTGAGCACATACTCCTCACGCTGGCGCTGGCCCTGTTCGCGGTACGGCCGGCGCTCCAGCACCCCGCCGTCGACCAGGGTCTCCAGACGGGCCGCGAGCACGTCCGGAGCGATGCCGAGCCGCGCGCGGAAGTCAGCAAACCGAGTCACGCCGAAAAAGGCCTCACCGACTACCAGCAGCGCCCACCTCTCGCCGAGCACCTCCAAGCTGCGGGCCACGGAGCAGCGGACATTTCGTTCCCGAGGCGTTGAACCCATGTGCCCACCTTACCGACCTGAATTGTGAGACAGGATCCAGCCTTGCTAAGTTTGCCGTCCCTACTGACCCACTGTTCGGCAGGACCAGCGCCGCAAGGTCAGCCACCGGAACCGGCCGGGAGGCGCGCAGCCGCATCCGGCAGTTGTTCCGCACGATCGCGCGCAGCCACGGCCCGACCGCCGCCGGATCGCGCAGTTCGTCGATCCGGCACATCGCTACCAGCATCGCGCCCTGGACCGCGTCCTCGACGTCCGGTCCGTACCCGAGCACACCCAACGCGACCGCTTGCATGCCGGCCCGGTGTCGCTCCAACAACATGGCCAAGCTGCTCGCATCCCCAGACACGGCAAAGCGAACCAGTTCAACATCCGAAAGCACGCGGGTTGCCTCCTCATCGGTGCGTCGGCTCGGACTGACTGCCCACACGGCTCGTAGGTGTACCGCACATGTGACCTTTGGCCCTCCGGCTGGTGTACGTCCTCCGCATAGGATAGCGTTCGTTGTATAGCGATCGTTATTCAATGATCCTGGGGATGCCGCCCCGACGCGGCGCGAGTTCGGAGAGTGAAGAGAATGACAGTGAGCTACAAGGACACGCCGACCATGACGGTCGATATCGGCGGAATCCCCTTCGCCTATCGGGAAATGGGCAGGGAGGGCGGTGTCCCGGTCATCTTCCTGCACCACCTGACGGCTGTGCTGGACGACTGGGACTCTGCGGTGGTTGATGGGGTCGCCTCCGAGCGGCATGTGATCGCGTTCGACAACCGTGGTGTCGGCGGATCCGGCGGTACGACCCCAGACAGCGTCGAGGCCATGGCCGACGACGCCGTGGCGTTCCTGGCGGCCCTCGGGCTGAGCACAGTCGACCTGATGGGCTTCTCCCTGGGTGGCATGGTCGCCCAGGTGGTCGCCCAGCAGCGTCCGGACCTCGTCCGGCGCCTCATTTTGGCCGGCACTGGCCCCGCAGGTGGCAAGGGCGGGGCGAGCGCTGGAGCCGTGCTCCAGAGCGCTGTTCAGCAGGCGTTTGCCCAGGGGAAGCACCCGAAGCACTTCCTGTTTTTCTCGTCTACGCCGACCGGTCAGGCAGCTGCGGACGCCTTTCTGGGCCGCCTCGACGAGCGCACCCTGCAAGACCGGGATACACCGGTGACGAATGAGTCAATCGGCGCCCAGATCACCGCGCTCGCGAAGTGGGAGCAGGGCACGTCACCCGCCGGCCTGGTGACTGTCACGCAGCCCGTCCTGGTCGTGAACGGCGACGAGGACATCATGCTGCCGACGATCAACTCCTTCGAGCTGGCACAGCTACTCCCCAACGCCCAGCTGAGCATCTACCCCGATTCCGGGCACGGCGGCATCTTCCAGCACCACGACCTCTTCGTGCAGCAGACGTTGGAGTTCCTGCGCCACTGAACACCCCGAAGCCATCTGCAGCCCCCTCCAACCTGGCGTTGAAAACGCGAGCTGCCCGGCAGGAGCAGGGTCGGCCGGCGATTCCCCCATTCCGAGCGCGTCGACGGCACTGCAACTCGGCGACGCATCAACGATTGATTGGATCTGAGATGACGTTCAACGCGCCGGAAGGCAGCCCTGACCTGGAGTACGCGAGGAAGGGCGGTGTCTACGTCCCGAACAAGGACGGGGCGACGACGTGGTTCAACGGAGACCTCTAGGCGGTCATGCTGTCCGGCGAGCAGACCGGTGGGCAGATCGGTCCGCTCGTGGATATGCGGCGGCGGGCCACCGCCGCACATCCACGAGCGGACAGACGAGACGTTCTACGTGGCCAACGGCGAGTTGGAGTTCCTGAGCGGTGACAAGACCTTCACCGCATCGACCGGCGATGTGGTTGTTCCTGCCGCGCGGCAACGTCCACCGCTTCCACAATCCGGGCATCCGTCCCGCCACGCTCGTGTTCATCTACACGCCCGGTGGCGTGGAGGCAATGTTTGTAGAGGGCGGCGACGAGCCCCAGCCCGGCGTCCAGGTACAGCCCTGGGGACCCGAGCGCATCGGACGAGCGCATGCTCGGGTTGCTCTCGAAGCATGAGACCGTTCTGCCGCCGCAATAGCGAGGCCCGGCCGGCATCAGGTGGGGCTCGATCCCGACTCGGCGCACGCGTGGCGCAGGCACCGACCTGCTTGCCCTCGAGCGGGCGGGCTTCACCGGATGCTCATGGTCGACGTTCCTGGCGTAGCGCTCGTTGCATAACGAGCGCTACGCTAAGTGGTCCGATGAGCCGGAGACGTGAAGGAGGTCGCAATGAGGTACTCGAAGGAGCACAGAGCGCAGGCCAAGGCCGCGATCGTGCGGGAGGCGGGCCGTACACTCAAGGAGAACGGCTTCCACGGCGTCGGGGTCGACGGACTGGCCGCGTCGGCCCAGGTCACCTCGGGCGCCGTCTACTCCAACTTCGCCAACAAGGAAGCCGTCCTCGAGGAGGTCGTGGCCACACAACTGGGCATCGAGTTCGCCGGCCTCGACAGCCAGGAACCGGCCGAGCGACGACGCCTGCTCGGCGAGGTACTCCGCCTCTACCTCAGTGACCTGCACCGCGGAGACCCCGGACACGGCTGCGTGATGCCGTCACTGAGCGCGGACGTGGCACGGGCGGGCGACCCGGTCCGCGAGGCATACCGCCGCCGGATGGTCGATGTGATCGCCACCCTGGGCCCCGCCCTACCCGGCACCCAAGGGGAACAGGCACAGGCGGCTTGGAACCTCGTCGCCTCGATCGTGGGCGCCGTCACGATCGCGCGAGCCCTCCCGTCAGGCGACCAGGCCCAGGCCGTCCTCGACGCCGTCCTCACCACAGCCCTGCAGTCGATCCCGGAAGAAACCTGACGGGTTTCGCACCTGGACCTGGTGTGGCACGAGCGCCGTTGGCGGGTCGATCACATTGACGACCGCGACTCTTAGGGCTTGGCGGGAATTAACGTGGTCGGTTGACCTCGGCAGCGCCGTCGAGGACGGTTTGGACGGGTACGTTTGCTGCTCGAGCGATCATGTCGCCTGCTGCCAGTCCGTACTGGATCGTGTCCGCGTCCATGACGAGGCGGAAGGATCGTTCGTCCAGGTGGGGGCGTAGGTCGTCGTACTTGTCTCGTAGGACGGCCTCGGCGTCGCGGTCGGTGGTCATGGTGTCCATGATCGCTCGCCCGGGCGTGCTTCAGGCGGCCAGGGCGTAGGCCAAGGCTGGGCACAGGGTGTAGTTCCACTCGCCGTGCCAGGTGTGTGGCTGCCAGACGCCGGTCGTCTTTTGGGATCTCATGGTCTGGTCGGTAATCTTGACCTTCAGCGGGTACTCGTCGTCGTCACGGACCGCCGTGACGCTCAGGCCGCTGCTGGTGGTAGTCGCGCCGATCAGGTTCACGATCGTGTCCACGCTGTTCAGCGGCCGGCCGCGCCAGTTCATCGAGATGTGCGAGAACAGGCGGTGCTCGATTTTGTTCCACTTGCTCGTCCCGGGCGGTAGATGGCACACCGTGACGATCAGACCCGTCTCGGCCGCCAGCGCCGCGAGCTGCGTCTTCCACGCCCGAACCCGGTACCCGTTCGACCCGCCGCCGTCGGCGGTGATCAGCAACCTCCTCGCGCCGGGTACTGGACGCGTCCGACCGTTTCCCACCAGGTGCGGATCGTGTTCACCGCGAACGTGCTGGTGTCGTGGTCGGTGCCCACGGCCACGAACCCGGCATCCTGGGTGATGTCGTAGACGCCGTACGGGTTCGCCTTGCCCAGCTCACCCTTGAAGTCGTGCACGTTGACCTGCTCCGGATCAACCTGCGGGCACCACTCGGCACCGCGGTTGAGGTACTGCCCGACGAGCTCCTTCTTCTTCGTGTCCATGCTGATGACCGGCACCCAGCCTCCTGATGGGCGGTGATCTGCTCGTTCAAGTACGTGAACTGCTCGTCCCGATCAGCGTGCTGGCGGCCTTCGATCGTCTTCGCATTCGCTTGCAGGCTGAACGCGTTCTCCTTCAGCAACCGCGCGACCGTGCGAAGCGATGCGATATGTCCAGCCTCGCGCAGCACCGCCACCAGATTCGTGGAGCACGACCGCCGACCGCTTTGACCTCGTGGCCAATGTGACGCATGGACCGGGTTGTGTGACGCAGCTAACGCGACCGCCCGGTCCGGTTGGTGTACCGTCTAATGCGACCACCCGGTCCGCTTATGGGAAGCGGGGCCTGCCCCCTCCCCGGCGGGCAGGAGCTGCTGTCGGTCGTCAAGGCCGGCCGTTGGTGCCGCGAGCGCGATCGGGCCTGCATCGCTGAACCGAAATGGAGAGTGAACGATCATGGATGCTGTCGAGCGTCTGAGCACCGTCGAGGATCTTCGTCGTGTGATGGCCAGCTATGTCCGCCATGCGGACCACCACCGCTGGCAGAACCTGGCGGACCTGTTCACGAAGGACGGCACGTTTATCACGCACAAGCCGGACGGCTCGGTGTGGATTCGCATGGAGGGCCGCGAGGCGATCGCCGCGACGATCGGTTCCAGCGGGGGTCCCGATGACGTTGTGATCCACCACCTGTTCTCGGACGAGATCGACGTGGACTCGGCGACCTCGGCCCATGGTGTGTGGTCGATGGAGGACATCATCACCCGGCCCGAGAACGCCGAGGTGAACGAGGCGTTCCCGTTCAAGGGCATGCACGGCTACGGCCACTACCACCCGCGCTTCGTCAAGGTCGACGGCTCCTGGCGCATCGCCGAGCTGAAGCAGACCCGACTGCGCCTCGACTTCACCAACTGACACGGCCGTGGCCTCGGACCATCAGGCACCGACCCTCCCTTTTCAATACCTCTACCTCACTACCTCTACGAGAAAGCAGTGACGACATGAGCGACAACCCGTTTTCAATCGGTTAGTGCAACTCAGGCGGCTTGGGCCAGGAGGTTCTTGAGTGCTTGGGCGGGGGTCTTGAGGTCGAGGGTGGGTCGTGGCCTGGCGTTGAGCATGGTCGCGACCCGCTTGAGGTCTTCTGGGCCCCACTCGGACACGTCAGTGCCTTTCTCGAACCAGTGCCGCAGGAGCCGGTTGGTATTCTCGTTGGAGCCGCGCTGCCATGGGGAGTGCGGGTCGGCGAAGTAGACCGGCATCTGCAGGTCAAGCTGGATATCGACGTACTTGGCCATCTCCGAGCCACGGTCCGAGGTCAACGGCTGGCGCAGATGCGCGGGTAGATCACTCATCGCCGAGACCATCGCGGTCGTGACGGTCTCGGCGGTGTGGTCTCCGGGTAGATGCAGCAGCACGTATCGGGTGGTGCGCTCGACCAGGGTCCCGATCGCGGAGTTGTTGCCGTGCCCAGGATCAGGTCGCCTTCCCAGTGCCTGGGCACGGCCTGGTTGGCGACCTCGGGGGCCGTTGGGAGATCTTCAGCGCATCCTTGAACGGCCGCCCACCCTTGGCCGCCACGACCGCTCGCGGCTTGCGCGAAGACCGGCTGGTGGACAACCGTTTTTGCAGGTCAGCGCGCAGGCGCCCACGGGACTGGACATACAGGCTGCGGTAGATCGTCTCGTGACTCGCCCTGGCTCCCCGGCCATCGGGATGATCTTCACACAGGGCCCTCGCGATCAGCCTCGGGGACCATCCCTGGTCCATCCACTCGGCGATCTTCTCGCACAGCCGCTTTTGGTCGAGCTTGACTCTTGGGACGCCGAGCCCTGGCAGGGCCGGTATTACGGCCCAGCTCACGAGACACCACGGACTTGTCCCCGCCCGATAGCGACCGCGATCCGGGCCAGCGACCAGCCCAGGTCCAGCCCGTGCTGGATCGAGATCCGCTCATCCAGACTGACGCCCCGGCCCTCCAGGCCGGCCCGGATCGTGCACCACCCGCAAGCTGTTCCCCCGGCCCGACCCCAACAATCCCATCCTGGCAGCCTGAACCCACCACTCACGGACCGTCGCGAACGACACCCCGCACACCACGAACACCTGCAACATCGGCATCCCCGACGCCATGGCGTCCAGCCGATCCCGCCGCTTCTCCAGCGGCCACGGCACCCAGACGCGATGCTCTTGGCCCGGCCGACCCTGCCCGGCGCACCCTGCGCGGCATCCAGCAGCAGGTCGAAGGCCGAGAACGCCGTCGCAGGCAAGACACCCGTCAAACGGAACAGGTTCGTGCGCCTGACCGGCGCCACCAAGGTCAACCGGGCGCTGGAAGGCCAAGAACCGGTCCCTGGCCGGGATCAAGGGCTACGTCACCAACCTCCCCGACCCCGACCAGGAGCTCGTGATCAGCGCCTACTCCCGGCTGCAGAACGTCGAGAAGTCCTTCCGGATGAGCAAGACCGATCTGGCCGCCCGATCGATCTATCACCACACCCGCGAGTCGATCGAGGCCTACCTGACGATCGTGTTCGCCGCTGGCCGTGAGCCGGTGGATCGAGAACACCACGGGCTGGTCGATCCGGAAGTTCGTCACCACCGCCCGCCGCTACCGCACCATCACGATCCAGGCCGGCAACCACACCATCACCGCCGCCGACCCCCTACCCGACGACTTCCAGACCGCGCTCAACACCATCCACGACACGCACTAAATGAGCCAAGCCGGGTCTCAGGGAGGCCGCCTTCGGGCACCCCTCCCTGAGCCGAATCGGCGAGGGCATCATCAACATCTCGGGCCGGAGGTTGCTGCGAACGCGACGGCCCTTGATGGTGGTCGCACGGTGAGATCAGAAGGCTCGTCACAGTCGTTACGAACCACCCCTGGTGGCACCAGTCGGCGCCGAGCCCGTTCAGTGGCGCGGGTCGAGGTCGACGATCGGCTGCTCGGGCACCTCGAACGCTCCCGCGAAACTACCCGCGAAGCCTTCGTGGGTCAACCCGGTATGAAGCTGGTCGGCCACCAGCCTCCGCCACTCCTTCGTCAAGACCGCCCGCGTGCCACGCAGGGTCGCCGACGAATGCTTGGCCCACGCCGTAGCAAGCTCCCAAGCGCGTGGAAGCAGTTCGTCCTGTGCCAGTACCTCCGCCACCACCCCCAACTCCAGGGCCTCCTGAGCGGTGAGCACCCTACCGGTCAGGAGGAAATGCCGGCCTCGGTTGAGTCCGAGGAGTGTCGTCCAGACTGTGTGCACTCCGTCCCCAGGCGGAATCCCGTTGAGAAAGTGGGTGGCATCCTGGAAAACAGTGTCTTCGGTGGCCAGCACGACGTCAGCCAAAAGCGGGGTCTCGGAATGGGTAACCACCGGACCGTTGATCGCCGAGATCACCGGGACCTCGATGTCGAGGAACGCCTGCACAAGCCGAACCCCGTCGGCACGAGTGTGGATCCAGAAGTCGAAAACGTCCGGCTGCATTTTCGCGATGAAGCTGCCGTAGTCGAACTGCGTAGCGAAGCGATCGCCCGTGCCAGTGAGGATGACGACTTTGTTCTCATAATCCTCGGCTACGTCGAGGAACGCGCGGCCGAGATCGCGTAGCGCGGATTCGGTCACGATGAACTCACCACTCTCGTGGTGGAGAGTTATCTGCAGGACACCATCTCGGCGCTTGAACCGAATACTGGGGTACTTATCTTGGTAGCCGCTCAATGTCGACATGACTAAGCGCTTTCGGTTGCTCGTTGCGAGCGGCTTGCGCTCAACGGTCTAACGAACTGATACATGCTGGATCTCCTTGGTCGAACCTGCTCTTGCGGGAATCACTCCAGGAATTCTTGGGGCGCCTGGGCCAAAGTGGATGCACGCGTCAGAAGCTCGAGGTCGACTTCAGACAGCTCCAGCTTGGCCGAGGCGATCAACGGGGCAAGCTGTTCGGCGCGCGACACACTCGCGAGCGGAGCGGTCACGCCGGGCTGCTGACGGAGCCAGGCCAGGGCCACCGTCGCTGGAGCCGCATCAGCCTTCGTGGCCACGTCGACAAGTTCGCGGACGACGGCGAAGCCCTCCTCTGTGGCGTAGGACGTCAGGAAGGCGCTGCGCGCAGAGCCCTGCAGGTCGGCAGCCTTTCGGTACTTCCCTGTCAGAAATCCGGAGGCGAGGCCGAAGTAGGGCACCACACCCAGGCCATGGCGTTGGACCAGCGGACGAAGCTCAACCTCAAATTCCCGCCGAGTGAGCAGGTTGTAATTCGGTTGCAACACCGTCGGCACGGAGCTGCCACCGGTCGATGCGATGTCGACCCACTCCTGTATGCGCGCAGCGGAGAAGTTCGACAGACCCACCTGCCGGACCAATCCCTGCTTCACCAGCTCGTCGAACGCGCCGACGGCCTCCTCCAGTGGCGTGGACGGATCGTCGTAGTGGGCGAAAAATACGTCCAGATAGTCGGTCTGCAGGCGCTCCAACGAGCGGGCAAGACCCCGCTTGATGTTGCCCGCACTCAAGCCCGGGTAGCTCGGATGCCCGGAGACCTTGCTCGCCAACACCACCCGATCGCGAACACCGCTCTTGGGCAGCCAACGTCCGATGAGCGACTCAGACTCGCCGCCCGAGTTGCCAGGCGCCCATACCGAGTACACATCTGCGGAGTCGATGAAGTTCCCGCCGGCCTCAACAAAAGTATCCAAGATCTCGTGCGAGGCCGACTCGTTGGCCGTCCAGCCAAACGTGTTGGTCCCCAACGCGAGCGGGAAGATGTCAATGCCTGTCCGGCCAAGTGTGGTCATGATCCGGGGTGCTCCGTGTGCTGTGTAGGGCGAGAGTGGACCACGTGGTCCATTGGAGGTTCCAGTGCAACACGACTGGACCGTTGTGTCCAGTCCTGTGCCGGCGACTACGCTGGAAAGCGATGAGCACTCGACTGACCTCGAAGGGCGCCGCGACCAAGCACCGACTGGTGGAAGGCGCGGCCCTGCTGATGCGCGCGAACGGCGCCGCCGAGACCAACCTTGATCAGATCCTGCAGGTAACGTCGACCAGTAAGAGCCAACTCTTCCACTACTTCGCCGACGGGCGCAGCGGCCTGCTCCTCGCGGTCACGAATTACGAAGCCGAGCAGGTCATGGAGGCACAGCGCCCCTACATCGACGACCTCTCCACCGTTGAGAACTGGAAGCGTTGGCGCGACACCGTCGTACAGCATTACGTCGAACTCGGACAGCACTGTCCCCTCGGCGCACTCACCTCCGAACTCGGCAACTCCTCCCCCGAGGCCCGCACCGTGGTCAGCGATCTGTACGACCGCTGGGAAGGTGCTCTGATGAACGGCATCCAAGCGCTCATCGTCTCGCATGCGACGCTCGCTACGCTGCCCGTTCTCGACACCGCTCGCAGCATCCTCACCGCCATTCAAGGCGGCGTCGTCATGCTTCGAGCCACAGGCCGACTCACGTACCTCGAGACCGCACTGGACACCGCGCTCCAGCCGATCCTCCTGGAACCGTCCGCCACACGTCCTCGTCGACAACAGGCCCGAGCGCAGCGCTGATCGGCCTGCGTGACTATCGACCTGCGTCGATCACGAACGTCGGCCGGCAGCGCGACGGAGCACGTCTCGGAGCAGGGGTTCGAAATCCACGAGGGCCATCGAGTTGTACGCCGGATCGGACGATCTCTGATCCCATTCGGCGCAGCACCACCCGTGCGGCCATGGACTCACCTCTGCATCATGTTGGACTTCCGTGTAGGTCATGAGCACCGTCCTCGTCCTGAACTCCGGCTCCTCCTCGCTGAAGTATCAGCGCGTCCACCCCGGGTTCGGGCGAGGCGGTAGCCGGCGGCATCGTCGAGCGCATCGGTGAGTCGGCCGGATCGACCACGCACACGTTCGGCAACTCCGAGACCGTCCGCGATGCCCCCGTCCCGGACCACGGTGCGGCCCTGCGGCTCGTGCTCGCCTCTTCGACGACGTGGGCCCGTCGCTGGCCGAGGCGGGCCTCGCCGCCGTCGGGCATCGCGTGATGCACGGCGGTGCCGTGTTGACCGCCCCCACCCTGGTCGACGACGACGTTGTGAAGGCGGTGCGTGATCTCATCCCGCTGGTGCCGCCGCACAGCCCGGCGGCCGTCACCGGCATGGAGGTCGCGCGCGAGCTGCTGCCGCACGTCGCGGTGTTCGACACCGCGTTCTTCGCGTCACTGCCGGGCGCCACATCGACGTATGCCCTGGACCGCAGGGTCGCGGCGGAGCACGGGGTGCGCTGGTACAGGTTCCACGGCACGTCGCACGAGTTCGTGTCGGCGGCGGTCGCCGCCCATCCGGCCGTCGTCGCGAAGCTGGCCGCTGAGAGTCGCGGACCCGAGACGCTGCGGCAGGTGGTGCTCCACCTGGGCAACGGCGCGTCGGCGTCGGCGGTGCTGGGCTGCCGGCCGGTCGACACGTCGATGGGCCTGACGCCGCTCGAAGGGCTGGTCATGGAAACACGTTCCGGCAACACGGACCTGGGCGTGGTCTTCCACCTCGTGCGCGGAGGCATGACGGCGTCCGACGTCGACACGCTGCTCAACAGGCGCTCCGGACTGCTGGGGATGTCGGGCGTGAACGACATCCGTGAGCTGCGCACGCTCGCCGACTCGGGCGACGCCGACGCCCGCCTCGCCCTGGAGGTGTACCTGCACCGGCTCCGCAGGTACGTGGGCGCGTACGCGGCGGTGCTGGGAGGTATCGACGTGCTGACGTTCACCGCCGGTGTGGGCGAGAACGACCACCAGATCCGTTCTGGAGCGGTGCGGGACTGATCACATCGCGGGTCGAGCCTATCGAGACCGCCTCCGCCGCCGAGACCCCCTCGTCATGGTCGTCCCGACCATGACGAGGAGCTGGCGATCGCCCGGTTCGCGGTGAGCCTGATCTCTGCCGGATAGGGCGGCCCGGTCGTGGCGATCGATGCGGCCTGCGCGGCGCGGCCGCTTCAATCCAGTTCGTTTGCTACAAAGCCAATGGGCGCGAGAGCGGTACCGGTCGGATAGCGGAAGTCGAACGCCACCGTCGCCGCTGCGGTGAGTGTGGTGCTGTTGTCTGAATGGATGTCGGCGAATGCCAAGCGTCCCCCCTCGGAGTTCGTCGCCCGTGTTCCCCGGACCGACAGCGTCGCCCGCTCTGCCCCTTCTGCCGCCGTGATCCAGGGTTCTTCAATCTCGAGCGTGAGCGCACCCCCGTGGGCGACGAAACGGACCCCGCCGCCAAACTTTGCTACGCCGCCCTTGGTGGTCATCAACGGGAACCTGAATCGACCGTCGGCAGTCGGCGTAGCAGGGGCGATAACCGTCACGCTTCCTTCCACTGCTCGGACGTAGTCGACGAAGGAGCCGAGCACACCCCACACGAGGTCGCCGAGGACTCCTTCTGCCCCAGCGAGCAGCCGCCGTCATGACTGTGGGATCGGAGTGAGGAGCTCGCCGACCTGCTGCCGAGTACCGCGCTCCGCGATCAGGCGCCGGAGTTTCATTGATCTTGCGCGGCTCGTTGAGCGTCGCCGCTCCGACCAGGCGGTCGCCCTGCCACACTGCTGCAACGAAACGGTCCTCGTCAGGCGCGCCCGAGATGAACTCGACATCCTCGGTGGCCGCGATTCCCACGAACTGGATGCGCTGGCCGTACCAGTCGCTCCAGAAATACGGGACGGTGCGGTAGGCGGTCATCGCTTCCGGGGTGACGGCATTGGTCCCCGCGCGAGCTCCTTGGTCAGCCGGCGTTCGTCCAGTTCTCCAGTCGCATCGTGGCGTCGAGGTCGGCATTCGGCCAGTGTGCGACATCACCCGCTGCGAAGACGTTGGGGAGTGAGGTGCGGAGGTACTCGTCGCACACGATCCCACGGTCCCCAGGATGAAGTTCGATTCCCGATCCGTCGAGCCAATCAGTCGCGGGGGCGGCACCCACGCCGACCACGACAACATCCGCCGGCAGAGTTTCTCCGGTCGTGAGTCTCACTCCTTCGACCCGGTCGCGTCCGAGGTACTCCTCCACCATCGTCCCGAGGCGAAGCGGGGTGCCGTTGCGCTTGTGGAGGCTGGCGTAGGCCCGCCCGATGTCGGGACCAACCGCGCGAACCAGTGGCACCGGGGCCGCGTCGATGATCGTCGGAAACGCACCGAGGTAGCGCGACGACGATGCGACCTCGGAGCCGATGAAGCCCGCCCCCAGGATCAGCACGTAGGCGCCCGGCCGCAGGCGTTCGCGGAGCGCCGCAGAGTCCTCGAGAGTGCGCAACGTGACAATGCCGTCCAACTTGGGGATACCGGGCGGCACGCGGGGCACCGCCCCGGTCGCGATGATGAGGGTGTCGTATGCGACATCGCCCGTGGACGTGCTCACGATCTTCGCGGAGGCGTTCAGCCCGGTCGCCGTCACCCCCAGGCGCACGTCGATCTTCAATTCGTCGCGGAGGACGTCGACGGTTGGAAGATGCTCTACCGGCTCGCCTCCGACGAGACTCGCCTTCGACAAGGCGGGTCGGTCATACGCAAGATGGTTCTCCGCTCCGATGAGCACGATGTCGCCTGGGAAACCAGCCCGGCGGGCAGCCTCGACGGCGCGCAGGCCGGCGAGTGAGCTCCCGACGACGACCAGGGTCATTCTTCACCCCGGACTACCAGCGCCAAAGCGGACGCAGGGCACGAACGCACGGCGTCCTCGATCTCGGCGAGGCTGTCGGGGTGACCAGTTCGTCACGCACGATCAACGTGCCGTCATCGTCGACCTCGAACCGATCGGGTGAAATCGACTCGCAGATGCCGATCCCGGTACAGCGGCCTCGGTCTACGACGATGGTTAGGTTGGTCATTTCTTGTTCCTTCCGTCTATCCGATGACAACCGGCAGGGACATGTACCCGTTGATGAAGTCGCTCTTGACGCGGACCGGTTCGCCGACCTCGATGTCGGGAAGCTTGGTCAGAATCTGCTTGAAAAGGGCACGAAGCTGAGCCTTGGCAACCGTGTTGCCAAGGCAGTAGTGAACCCCGCCGCCGCCAAACCCCACGTGCGGGCTACGCCCGCGGGAGAGGTCGAATCGGTGCGGATCCTCGAACACTGACTCGTCGCGGTTTCCCGAGGCGTAGAACATCCCCACCTTGTCGCCGGCCAGAATCCTCTGGCCACCGAAATCGAGATCCTCGGTCGCGGTGCGCGCGAAGGAGACAACCGGCGACGCGTGCCGGACGAATTCCTCGATCGACCCCGCAATCCGTCCGTCGAAGTCCTCGAGCAGCCAGGCTTTCTGATCGGGGTTCTTCGCGAGCTCGATCAGGGCATGGGTTGTGGTCTGCTTGGTGGTGTCGTTGCCCGCGACGCTCAGCAACATCATCATGCTGAGGATCTCCCACTCGCCGAAGGTCACTCCGTCGATGTCGGCATGGACGATCGCCGACATGATGTCGTCCTTCGGGTCCTTGCGGCGCGCATCAGCCAGTTCAAAACCAATCTCGCTGAGCGTGCCGAAGATCTCGCCCGAGCAACTCGGAGTATTCGACGCCCTCGGGGAGAGCACGCGGATCCTGCAAAAGGATCAGCCGGTCGCCCGCCTCGGCAAACGCGTCGACCTGGTGCTCCGGGATACCGATGAGGTCGGCCACGGTCATCATCGGCAGCTTCGCCGCAACCTCGCTGACGAAGTCGATCTTGCCGCGCACCGACGACCCGGTCGATGATCTGCTCCGCCCGAGCCTCGATCTGCGCGCTCAGTCTCGCGACCGCCTTCGGGGTGAACGCGGCGCTGATGACCTTCCGATAGGCAGTGTGCACGCGGCGGATCCATGTCCAGGATGACGAGTCGCTGGTCGTTACCGGGCTCGATCGGTTGCATCGTGGAGCCCCCGAGCGCCGAGCTGAACAGCTCGTGGTGCTGACTGACGAACGTGATGTCCTCTGCTCTCGTGACGGCCCAGAACCCGGTCTGCCCGTGCACGTCCGGCGGCACGCTCCCCTCCAGGGGAGGGTGCCAACTCACCGGAGCCTCGGTGCGCAGCCGGCGGAACGTGTCGTCCCGCTCGTCGGGTGTCTTCGACCAGAAGTCCCGGCTTGAGATGTCGTAGGTCGTGGTCAGCTCGTGCTGGTTGGCGTGCAGAGGCACGATGGAGCTCCGTTCGTTTCGATGTCAGTGAGGTCGAGGGTCAGTTCGACCCTGAGCCGCGCCCGCGGAGCGTGCGCTCCTTCTTCTCGGTGTACGGCGCCCAACTGAGCCGCGTGAGGTTGGGTCCCCGACCCTTCCGCGCCACCGCCCGCTCGTGGCTGAACGCGCGGATGCTGAGCTCCCCGTGGTACGCACCCATGCCGCTGGCCCCAACTCCGCCGAACGGAAGAGCGGACACCCCCACCTGCAGCAGTGTCGAGTTGATCGCGAGTCCACCGGATGTCGTGCGTTCGATGAAGGCGGTGCGCACGTCGGCGCGCCCGGTGAAGCAGTAGAGGGCGAGCGGCTTCTCTCGGCCATTGATGATGGCGAGGCCCTCGTCCAGGCCAGCGACGGTGATGATCGGAAGAATCGGTCCGAAGATCTCCTCGCCCATCACCGCATCGTCGATGCTGACGTCACGAAGAACTGTCGGCGCGAGGTAGCGCTCGTCGCGGTCGAAGTCGCCGCCAAAGGCAATCTCGCCCGAGCCGACGAGCCCCACGAGGCGATCGACGTGACGGGAGTTGACGATGCGACCGAAGTCGGCCGACGCGTGCGGATCGGTGCCGTACAGCTCGGTGACTCGCCGCTCGAAGCGCCTCGATGAGCGGCCCGACCACGGCCGGCGTTGCCAGCACGTAGTCAGGCGCGACACAGGTCTGGCCCGCGTTGAGGAACTTGCCCCAGGCGATCCAACGCCGCCGCGGCATCGATGTCAGCCGATTCGTCGACCCAGACCGGCGACTTGCCTCCGAGTTCGAGCGTGACCGGCGTGAGGTGTTTCGCTGCCGCCGCCATGACGATCTTTGCGACCGTGCCGTTGCCGGTGTAAAAGATGTGATCCCACGGGAACTCAAGCAGCTCCGTGGTCTCGTCAACCGCGCCCTCGACCACGCGGATGGCGTCGGGGTCGAGGTACGCCGGGAACAGCCTCGCCATGAGGTGCGAGGTCTCCGGTGCCAGCTCGCTCGGCTTCACGACAACCGCGTTGCCGGCCGCGATCGCGCCGATGAGCGGCATCAGGAGCAGGTGGATCGGATAGTTCCAGGGCGCGATGATGAGCACCGTCCCCAGAGGCTGCCGGACGATCGAACGCCGTAGCGGGACGCAAAGCGAGCGGCATGGACACCTTCCGCGGCCTGGTCCAGGCGTTCAGCTTCTTCAGGACGAGCGCGATCTCGGCACGCACCGAACCGACCTCGACGAGGTGTGTCTCAAGCGGATGCTTGCCCAGGTCGGACTTGAGGGCGGTCTCGATTGCGTCGCCGTTTTCGGCGAGGAGCCGATCGAGCGCCGTGAGCTGATCGCGGCGCCACTGCATGGCGGCGGTACGACCGGATGTGAAGGCGTCTCGCGCGCCTTGCGCGGCAGCGGTCGGCGACACGGCGGGGATGGTCGAAGTTGTGACAGTCATCGTTTCTCTCCATTGATCACGAGGATGGGTTTGATTGCGGAGCCCGCAGCGGAAGCGGCCTCCGCTTCGTTGATGCCGGCGAGCGGGAAGGCGGTTACGAGACGATCGAACGGGAATCGGCCGCGCTGCCACAGCGAGATGAGTCGTGGGATGAACACCTGCGGATTCGAGTGGCCCATGTACGCGTAGGTGACGGACTTTCCGGCGAGCGACGACGGTGCGAGCGTGAGCGGTTCGAAGCCACCACCGACCAGCACGGTGAGCCCGGGCCGACCGATCACTTCGGTCGCGGCCGCCATGACCTCCGGACGCGACGTCGTGTCGAGGGAGAAGTCGAATGGCGATCCGTCGCCAACGACAGTGGTGGCCAGGTCGCCTCGGGCCGCTGGGTCGACAACACGGTCGGCGCCGAGTTCAAGCGCAAGCGCCCGACGGTTCTCGTGGATGTCGACGGCAACGATCTCCCCTGCGCCGGATGCCTTGGCCGCCATGACCGCGGACAGACCGACCGCACCGGCTCCGAAGATGGCGACGGAGTCGCCGGGGCGTACCTGCATGACGTTCAGCACGCAGCCGGCACCGGTCATGATTCCGCAGCCGAGCGGTCCTGCCAGCTCGAGGTCGACGTCGTCCGGGATCTTCACCGCGTTTCGTTCGTTGGCAAGCGCGTAGCCGGCAAACGATGACTGCCCGAACCACCGATTGGCAACGTCGGCTCCATCGGAGAGATGAGCCGAGGCCCGGATGCCCGAGCCGCGACCGCTCAGGTTCAGCAACTCGAACGCGATGCAGTTGTACGGGTGACCGCTGATGCATGCCGCGCAGGCGCCGCATGAGTCGAAGGTCAGCACCACGTGGTCACCGGGCTGGAGGCTGGTGACCGCAGAGCCGACAGCTTCGACGACGCCTGCCCCCTCATGACCGAGAACGATCGGGAAGGTTCCGATCATGCGTGCAACGGAGTCCGTGTGACACATGCCCGTGGCGACGATGCGCACGAGAACCTCGTTCGGGGCGGGTGAGTCGATCGAGATCGTTTCGATCTCGAAAGGGCCATCGCCCGATCGCAGCACGGCCGCGAACGTTTCTGTTGCGCCGGCGTTCACGCGGACGCGCCCTCGACTACACGAGTGCCGGTGAGCTTGGCCGCCGGGAAGAAGCCCGCCTTGACGGTGCCGGAGATCTCGTCGCCCTCAGCGCTGAGTGACCAGACGACCACTGCCTTGATGGGCTTTTCGACGGGCAGAGTGAAGTTGGCGGTGTCGTCGGTCAGGACCAGGTTTTCAACCTCTCCACGGCCTTCGGGTCCTTCCATGAACCCGATCGGCGGCTCGCCGTCCTCGAACGTGATCGTGAAGGCCTGCTTGCCGAACGGGGTGTTCATTTCAGCGGACCAGCTCCCCGATGCTTGACATGGTTCTCCTTTGAACGTCTGACGGTGACGGGCTCCGCTGAGCGGCGACCCAACGTCGTGCGCCTGTTCCCGGTCGGGAACTTGGTTGTTGAGCATATGCTTTCGGCTGAGGCCCGTCAACTGACGCGCTCTCGAATCGGCAACAGGAGATCGATGGCCACCACTACTGGCACTCAGGACACCGGACGCCGTCGCCAGGGCGTCAAGGCCGGTCTCGATCTCGCCCAAATACTGGAGGTCGCGTCCTCCATCGCACCCGACGACCTCACGATGCAGGCCGTTGCCGACAGGCTCGGGGTAGACCGCAAAGCGATCAACCACCACGTTTCGGATCGAGAATCACTGCTACGACTGGTCGCGATCGAAGGCTTCACCCGGAGCGTTGCGACGGTGAGAATTCCGGCCGACTGCGACTGGCGCGAGGCGAGCCGGATCTTCGGCCACGCCGTCGCATCCGGCGTGACGGCGCTCGGCGCACTCGCCCCACACCTGCAAGTCGGTACGTCGGCCGACGAGGTGCTCCTCGCCGCCACCGAGGCGCTGCTCGCAAAATACATCGAAGCCGGCCTCGACCTCGAAACCGGTCTCCGAGCCGTGTCGATGCTTGGCGACATCTGCGAAGCCCACGGACGAGGGGTTGCCCTCATGGCGATCCACGGCGCCGGCATTCGCGACCGGTGGCTGCGGGAGGCCCTTCGCGAACTCCCTGGGGAGCAACCCCGATTCCTGGGCCAGGTGGCGCGGTCGCCGATCGACACCTACGACGAGCGTCAACTCGATCTCTCAATCGAGATCTTCATTCGGGGCCTCGAAGGACTCATCTCAGCCTGACCCT
The DNA here is from genome assembly GCA_963850545.1 of uncultured Actinomycetota bacterium. Lineage (GTDB taxonomy): Bacteria > Actinomycetota > Actinomycetes > Actinomycetales > Cellulomonadaceae > Promicromonospora. The sequence goes on from CAWKLP010000001.1 coordinate 3,063,618, forward strand.
GAGAGGCGTCCGCCTCGACCCGGAGGTCGACGGTGCTCGCGGTTATTGACGACGCCGCGATCGACTCCTATGCTCGTGCACAGCGCAGTTCCCGCCCGGGAACATATTCTGCTAGTGCGGATAAGGGAGTCCACTGATGAGCACGAACACCGAGGCCAAGCCCGAGATCGACAAGATCGTGACCGAGGAGCGCCTCCTCGGCACCGAGCGCAGATGGCGTCGATTCGGTGAGGTGACTCCCGCTGGCAAGTCGCTCAAGGACGACGGCACCCCCGACTATGGCATTTTTGGCCCAGGCAGCATCGTCTGGGAGGTGCTGCTGCATCCCGCGACCATTGTCTTCGAGACCGTGGCGCAAGCCACCCTGCAGCTGCAGTACAAGCCGATCGCCGCGGGACTCCGCGACATTGACCCGCTCTCCGTCAAGGGTCGCGACGGCACACTCACCGCCTTTGACTCTTTCGAACGCGCCCAACGCAACTCCGGGATGCACGCTCCCATGTGGTTCGGGGACACCCCGACCGCAACACGCATGGCCGACTTCCTGCACAAGATCCATGGCCACGTCCATGGCGCTGTTATCGACGTCAGCACCCCGGAACTCGGCGGTTACGCGGCGAGCGAGCCGCGCGACGCGATGTGGGCGGCCATCACCGAACTGCATCCGATCCTGTGGATGTACGAGCGATTCGCGTATCACGGCGAAGACGGGCCGCGACGGCTCACCGACGAGCAGCGCGACCAGTACGTTCGCGAGATGGGCGCCTATCTCCGACTGGTCGGCGCCGTCGAAGAAGAGATCCCCAGCACGATGGCGGAACTCGACGCCCTCTACGACAAGTACTCGGACTTCTTCGACCACAGCGATACCATCAACATCCTGCCGGAGACGGGCGAGGACTACCTGGAAATCGTGAACCGGACCATGAAACAGAACTGGCACCCGTCGCAACAGCTCGCCGTCGACGTACTGCATGAGGTGTACATCCAGGTCGAGGACGCGATCCGTGCGACCTTCCCGGAAGCGCTCCAGATCAAGGCAGGTCTGGACGAGGCGCGACGCGCGGAAGTGGCGCGGGCGCTCGAGGACTCCCAGGACCTCATCCACGAGCTGCAACAACCTGACAACGAACGTCGAATCATGCGGATGATGTGGGGACCGGATGGCGTGACTCTCATCGAGAGCGCGCGGGAACTCCACCAGCAGGCACTCCAGGCGCGCACCCAAAATCTGTCGAAGGAGAATCAATGACCCGCATCAACGTTGTGACCGGTGCCGCGTCCGGCATTGGCCTCGCCACCAAGGAGCTGCTCGAGAGTCGCGGCGAAACCGTTGTCGGTGTCGACCTTCGCGATGCCGATGTTCTCGTCGACCTGACGTCGCCGCCAGATCGAGAGCGGATGGTGCGGGAGGTGGGCGAGCGATCCGGCGGGCGAATCGACACGATCATCGCCGTCGCGGGAATCTCCGTACCGATTCCCGCTACCGCAGCCGTCAACTACTTCGGCATGATTGCCACATTGGAGGGCCTGCGCCCGCTCTTGGCCGGCTCCAGATCGCCGAGGGCCGTAGGCGTGGCGTCCTTCGCGAGCATCACGCCCGGAGACGACACCCTCATCGCTGCCTTGGACGCTTCGGACGAGGCCGCCGCCCTCGCGCGGGCGGGCGAGCTTGGCAACGACCCCGAGATGCGGATCTACTCCTCCAGCAAAGCAGCGTTCGCCAAATGGGTTCGACGATCCTCAATCACTGACGAGTGGGCGGGCGCCGGGATACCGCTGAACGCGATCGCCCCAGGCGTCGTCTCGACACCGATGATGAGCGCAGCGCTCTCGTCCCAGGAAAGCCGGGATGCGGTGGCCGCCGCCGTCCCCATGCCGCTGAACGGATTCTCCGACGCCAAGGTGCAAGCACGATTGCTCGCCTGGCTTGTCAGCGAAGAGAACAGCCACCTCTGTGGACAGGTCATATTCGTTGACGGCGGCAGCGAAGCCTCCATTCGAGGCGACTCGGTCTGGTAGTTGCGCAACTGGCCCTCACGCCCACCGACCTGGAAGCCATCGCAGCACATCGGGCAAGCCACCGTCCGTGGCCCGAGATCCATGGCTCACTCGCTCCCGGGCAGTGAACTTGTGCCCGGACGTGCGCGTAAGTGTGGTCACGGGTCGATGACGCTGTCGGTACTCCACCGGCTTTCCGGTGTGGTGTGCGTAGCGGATCTCACGTCGCGTGGACTCCCCGATGTACCCGCCTGGGTTGACCACCATGACGCGGTCGGCGAGGTCGATCTTCGCGAAGTGCAGTGCGCCGAGCGCAGCCTTCTGCTCGTCGGTGAGCTGGTCGCCGGCGTGCTCGAACTCAGCGGGTGCGACGACGATCGTCCCGGCGAGGGTGAGATCACGATTCACCGTGCGGAGCTCCTGAGCGAACCGAGTCGAGCCGCACTGGCACACGATCAGCGGGCGTGCTTCCAACGAGGCCCCCCTCTCCACGTAGTTCATCTCAACGGCGGAACCCTGTTCGGCCGTTGAGATGGCAACACTCGAGCGACCATCAACTACGCAGGGACTCTCATGACAACTGATTCAATCGCGATCATCGGGTCAGGAAACATAGGCACGGCAATAGCGCGCCTCGCTCGCCACGCCGGACTGCATGTCACGATCGCAAACTCCCGTGGCCCCGCCTCCATCGCAGAGAAGGCGTTGAGCTTGGATGTTGCGGTGGGCACTCTCGACGACGCAGTTGCATCAGCCGATGTCGTCGTTGTCGCAATCCCGTTCTTTCGCATCTTGGAGCTATCTCCGAGAGCATTCGAAGGCAAGCTCGTCATCGATCCTATGAATTTCGATCCCGCTCGCGATGGCGAGGTCGCTGACCTGGTTCGGGCTGCCCAGCCCGCAGAGGTACTGCGCCGGCATCTCCCCGGCGCGCGGGTGATCAAGGCATTCAGCAGCATCCATGCGCACAATATCGAGACGTTGGCGCGCCCATCAGGCTCGCCCACCCGTAGCGCTGTACCGATAGCGGGGCGCCCCGATGAGGCCAAGCTTGAAGTTGCGGCCCTTCTGGATCACCTCGGATGGGACACGGTGGACGCGGGCGACCTCGGAGACACGCGCATGTTCGATCTCGGCACACCAGCGTTCGTCCTTCCGTACCTGACCGACGCGAACTGGGCATCGATGGGCAACGACGATGGGCAACCTGTGTCAATCGATCGGCTACGGACCCTCCTCGATCTGGCCAGATAGCGAGTCGGGGAATGCGGCTCTGCGCAGGGTGTGCGGTAAGCGACGGACACGGTCGCGGCCCTTGCGGGGGTCGGGGTGGGTCGTAAGCGGCGCGCAGTTCGCCGTCGAGACGCCGGGCCCAGAACACTTGCTCGTACCTGTCCTGTGACGACAGAGCCGAGCTCGCTCGCCAGCCAGACCACCGCGGCGCCAACTTCATCTGGTTGGCCCAGGACGCGCCTCGGAATAGAGTCGACCATCGTTTGCGGGAGGGGACCATCGGCGACGACGTTGTCCATCAGCCCGAGAGCGAGCGAATTCGCAGTCACGCCGGTGGAGCCATATTCCACGGCAGTATGGCGGACGAGCGCCTCGGTTGCAGCTTTGGATGCCCCGTATGCGGACACTCCGATTCCGAGTCCGGTCGCCGAAACGCCCGACGAGATCTGGATCAGGCGCCCCCAACCACGCTCGATCTGACCAGGGAGGGCGCGGCGGAAGACGGTAGCTGCGGCAACGGTCTTCAGCTCCAGTTGTCCGCGGAGCGTAGCTTCGGGGTAGTCGAGGAAGAGCCCAGGGCCGAGATCAGGTGCGACGCGGGCGTTGTGGACGAGAATGTCTACGCCGCCTACCGTCTCCTCAATACGGGACATGGCGCTGTCAACGGCGTCGGGATCGGTGACGTCGAAGGCGAACGGCAGCGCGGTGCCGAAATCTGCCAATTGTGTGGCTGCCTCGACTGTGCGTTCGTCTAAGCGGGCAGAAGACCTTCACAGTGCCCAGTGAAGACGCCGCCTACCAGCTGACCACGACCGTCACCCGTGGGTCGTCCGTCGCGGCCATATCGTCGTGCATCGCCGCTACATGGACGTTCAGATCACGGCATGTATCACGGGCCCCGTCCCACGCTCGACGGCGACGCGCTGGTCGACGCCCACCTGTGGATCAAGGTTCCCGGTGAGTCCGACGGCAAGTGCTATCGCGGTACGAGCGGCCCGCTCGATCCCGCGCGCGGTATCGAGGACCCCGCGGCCGGCGGCTGGTTCGCGCAGCAGGCGCGCGAGCTGATCGTGCAGGCTGTGCCGACCATCCCGTAACCAGCCAGTCGCACGTCGGGACCCGATCCTCACCCCGAGGTCCCGACGTGCGACAGCACGCCTGCCTGCTTCTTCAGGCCCGCTCGAACGTGAGGTCGAAGTCCTTGCGCCAAGTCGCCCCGGCGTCCTCGGACGCCTCCCATCGCCCGAGGATGCGGTCCAGCTCGACTTCTGCGACGAACCGCTGGTGGAAGTCGGGGTCCTCGCGCATCAGGGTCCAGTGCCCGCCGTCGAAGGTCAATGCGAACTGCCGGCAGACGCCGCGGTCGTCGTGGTACGGCACCACCTAGGCGTCGTCCGAGTCGTTGTACCCGATGACGAAGGTCATCTCGTTGTGCGCGTGTTCGTCCCCTTCGAACCGCGTCCTTACGACGACGAACGACTCGCCGAGCCACTCGACGTCGGTCACCCCGCGCACCGTCGCCCCCGGTGGTTCGAGAAACCACGCATCCGACATCGTCGTCGCCCACCAGCCGACGAGCTGGTCCAGCCTCTCGAACTGCGCGTTGCGCATGGTGCCCTCCGATCGGCGGTTCCCCGCTCTCGAAGCGTACGGTCCACGTTCTAGGCGGGCCCTACCGGCGGATCCGGTCCGCAGCGCGCTCCGCGACGAGATCGCCACGATCGTCAGGCACAGCGGACGGCGACCGCGCCGAAGCCGAACATCTCGCCGTAAGACCCCACCACCGGCGCAGTCACCAGCACCTACACCTACGACGGCGACGGACTGCGCACCACCAGCACCATCGAAGGCGCCACCAGCCAGTTCACCTGGAGTCAGGTCGGTAGCCTGCCCCTGGTCCCGAACGACGGCACCAACGCACCTCTATGGTCCCGACGGGCTGCCGCTCGCCCACTAGGACACGGCCACCGGTGAGGTCGCCTACTACCACCACGACCAGCTCGGCAGCACCCGACTGCTGACCGCCGTCGACGGCACCACGCTCGGGACAGCGACCTACGACCCGTACGGCACCCTGACCGACTCCACCGGTCAGACCTCGCCCCTCGGGTTCGCAGGGCAGTACACCGACTCCCACACCGGGCTGCAGTACCTGCGGGCGCGCTACTACGACCCCACCACCGGCCAATTCCTCACGCGCAACCCACTGGAAACACTCACCGGCGAGGCCTACGGTTACGCGTCCAACGACCTCACCAACGCCACCGACCCCACCGGCCTCTGCCCCTGGTGCATACCCGCGCTCATCGGCGCGGCCATCGGTGCCGCTACCGACTTCGTAGCGCAGGTGGCTACCAACGCCCTCGGCGGATGCAGCCTGCGTCTCTCGCGGCGGGGCCGACGCCGCGCTTTCCCGCGCCCGGGCGCGCCTGCGCGACCTGTGGGCCGAGGACGCGGCCGCGTCGGCCGGCTGACAGCCCGCCCGCAACCGCGGGAAACCGCAAGAGCAGGCCCGCACGGCACACATGACGGGTGTGGGACCGCCCCGGCCCCCACGTTCAGCACGGAGGACCACGATGGACACCAACGAGAACGGCGACCCCGGCGTGCAGGGCCAGGACGTGCCGGGCCAGGACGTGCCGGGCCAGGACGAGGCGTTCGAGCGGCTGGCCCCCGCCGACCCTGCCGCGGGAGCGGCGGACCCGGCGCCGATGGTGCTGCGTGCCAAGGTCGACGCGCAGCTCGCAGACGACGCCGGCACGGCCGGCCTGGGCGCGACCGGCCTGAACGCGTCCGGCGCCGCTGGCTTGGGCGCTGCCGGCCAGAGCGACGCCGGGACGCCGGTGCCCGGCGACGAGCTCGCCGCGCGGCGTGCCCGGCGTCGGACCGGATGGCTCGGTGCGGCCGCCGCGGTGGCCCTCGTCGCCGTCGGGGGCGGCGGGTACCTGGCGGGCGCCGCGGGGGCCAGCGGCTCCGACGGCGTGGGCGAGAGCACGGCGGAGGCGCCGATCAGGCTGGACGCCCCGGTCGGTGCGGCGGACTCGCGCGGCGCCGAGCCGGCGCCCGGACCGATGGCGGCAACGGACACGGGTATGGCGGCCGAGAGTGCCGACGAGAAGTCGTCGTACCCGTACGGCTTCTGGGGCCGCACGGTGTTCCACGCGGGTGCGGGCCTGTCGACGTCGGGCTCGGAGGCCGAGGCGTTCGGCCTCGACCCCGCCGGAGTCCTGTCGGCCGAGACGGCGCGCCGTGTGGGCGACACGCTCGGTGCCTCCGGGGAGCCGCGCCAGGAGGGTGGTTCCTGGGTGGTCGGCCCGGCCGACGGCAGCGGCCCGACGGTCCACGTCTACGCGGACGGCTCGGGGAGCTTCGACTTCTTCGACCCGTCGCGCGACCCGTGGTCCTGCCCGTTCCCGGGCAAGGCCGAGCCGGGTACGACGGGCGAGGGAGGCACCGACGGCTCGGAGATCCTCCCGGCCCCGGACTGCCCGACCGTGACGCCCGACGCGGCCCCGGCCATGGGCGACGCCGTCGCGGCGCTGCGGGACGTGATGGACCGCCTCGGCGTCGACCCTGCGGGCTTCGAGCTGGAGGCGGGCGAGTCGTACGAAGGCGACCCGTGGCGCTACGTCACGGCGTGGCAGGTGGTCGAGGGGCAGCGCACGGGGCTGTCGTGGAGCGCGTCGGTGTCGGCGTCCGGCATCGCGAACCTGTACGGCTTCCTCGCGGAGACGATCTCGCTCGGCCAGTACCCGGTGGTGAGCGAGGCCGAGGCCGTGGAGCGCCTGGGTGACCCGCGGTTCGGCGCCTCGGGCGGCATGATCGCGCAGGCGGCGGACGCCCGCGCCGCGGAGGAGGGTGACACGGCCAGCAGCGACATGATGCCCGCCCCGAACCCGACGGTGCCCCCCACCCCGACCCCGGGCGCCCAGATCGCCTGGCCGGTGACTGACGTGACAATCACGTCGGACCGTCTCGGTGTGGCGCAGCAGTACATGCCGGACGGCGCGATGCTGCTGCTCCCGGCCTACGAGCTCCGGGACGCCGACGGCAACGTCTGGTCGGTCCTTGCGGTCGCCGAGGACGTGCTCGACTTCACACCCTGATCAGAGCGCCGCGGGTGAGGGAGGGGCCTGGTCCGGACGTCCGGACCAGGCCCCTTCCTCACCCGCTGTGTCGTTCCGGGTGGCGGGATCGCGCCGTGGCACGAACCCGCCATCCCGGCGGATCAGGACTCGAGCCCCACGTCGAGGGTGATCTCGCCGACGCCACCGAGGGCCTTGGAGATCGGGCAGGTCTTCTTGGCCGTCTTCTCGTAGACGGAGCATCGCGTCGTGCGGGAGATCAACCCTTCGCGGGCTTGGACGTGGTGACGGGCGCGAGCCGCTCGAGGATCTGCGCGGTCACTGGGTCCACCCGGTCGTCCTTCTCGATGTAATGCAACCTGGTGATCTCCGTGGACGTGTGCCCCAGCATCTTGGCCGCGAGGTCCACGTTCGCCGACCGCTCCACTTCGGTCGCCACGGTGCGTCGGAAGGCGTGCGGGCTTACGATCGTGCCGCGGACGCTGACCCGTACCGGGTCGGACTCCACATCGACGTCGCACTTGCGCAGTGCGAGCACTTCCCCGATCCGGCACGACGTGCCGAGCATGACCTCGATGATCGCTTCCAGCTGGCCGTCGGGCTTGGGGCCTGGGAGGCCGTCTTCACGTCGCCACTCGGAGGCCGCCGTCCTGATCGCTTGGATCTGGTCCAGCGTCAGCGCGACGGTCTCGGTGTCGGCCTTTTTGATCCGCTTGGTGTCTCGCACCGGGTTGCTCGGCAAGGCCTCGTATCGGACTGCGAGACCGAACGCGAGGCTCAGAACCGTCTTGGCCTGCTTGGCCATGCTGGGGCTGCCGTTCTTGGCGACCGACTTCAGGAATCGGTCCACCCTCCCCACTGTGCACTCCCGCAGAGTGAAGTTCTCGAAGGCCGGCATCACGAGCTGCCGCATGTTCCGCTCGTACAGCGCACGTGTGCTCTCAGCGATCGAGTCCTCCAGGTCGAGGTCTTCCAGCCACAGGTCCACCAGATCAGTGAAAGAGCCATTGCGTGTCAGATCGCCGAAGCCCGAGCGGGTACCCCGGGTGGCGATCGCAGCTTTGAGCGCGATCTTTGCTGCGGTGTCGGTCGGACCGGTTGCTCGCACCTGGCGCGACTTTCCGTCGTCGTCCCGGTACCAGGTGCGAGCTTCGACGCTGCCGTTGCCCAGGTCTGCGAGCCAGATCTCGCCGAAGGTTCCGACTGGTGTACGCGGTCGTCCCATGTCGATCACCGCCCGCCCGCGCCGTCGCCAGGACGTGATTCGCGCTGTTGCGCGATCCACGCACGGACGTCGCTCACCGCATACTTGACGCGGCGTCCGACGATGATGGCGCGCGGACCCTTGTGGTCCACTCGCCAGTCCTGGAGGGTGGCGACCGGTATCCCGAGATACTCGGCCAGGTCCTGCGTGCTCAGCAGCGGCTCCAGACCCACATCGGGTCCGCCGCTCTCGGATGTGGTGAAGGCGTCCATGCACCATAGGTGCGGGCCTTCCTCCAGAGCGCTCCAGCGCACTCCGTAGTCGAACTCCAGATCCGGCTCGAACAGGCTGCTCAGCAGCCCAATCTGTTGCGTTCCTGTTGCGGTGCTCAAGTTCTACAAACCTCTCAGGCCCGGAGATCCGCAGATCTCCGGGCCTGATTTCGTAGCGGGGGCAGGATTTGAACCTGCGACCTCTGGGTTATGAGCCCAGCGAGCTACCGAGCTGCTCCACCCCGCGTCGGTAACCCCTACTTTACGCACCCCTGGCGGCTGAGTGCAAACCGGGCCGACCGGTCGAGACGCAGGTCACAGCCAGTCGAACCGATCCGGCCGTGGAACGATCGTCCCCATGACGACGGAGCTGAGCGACACGACCCTGACCGCCGACCGGATCGTCCATCTCACCGACCAGCTTGCCGCCCTTCCGCACCTGGGACCGGATCCTCGCACGAACGCCCTGTTCGGCGACCTGGTACAAGCTGTCCTCGCAGCGCCCGACCGCCGGGCGCGTGAAATCCTCGCGCATCCGGAGGTAGACAACCGGAGGGACACCGTCCGCGACCTGTCCGCGCGAGGTGAGACCGCGCTCGAGCACGCCTGGGCCGAGCACATAGTCGCCGCACCCGACCCGCGGGCCGCGCTGGGCGCATTCCCCTACCTCGACAACTACCGCCGGCTCACGGCCCTCGAGGTCGGTCTGCTCACCCACTCGGGCGGCGCGCCGACGTCGGTGGCCGTCCTCGGCTGCGGGCCGCTCCCCCTCAGCACCCTCGGGTACGCCGACGCGCTCGGCTGTCCGGTCGTCGGCCTGGACCGAGATCTCGCGGCGGTCACCCGCGCGCGACAGGTCGCAGCCAGGGTCGGGTCCACGCGTGTCCGGTTCGAGCAGGCCGACGCCGCCGACGTCGGGCTAACGGGTTATGACGCCGTAGTGCTCGCGGCGCTGGTGGGCGAGACGCCGTCGGCCAAGGCCGGGATCCTGCGCAGGATGGCCGACTCCATGCGGCCCGGGGCACTGCTGCTCGCGCGCAGCGCGCGCGGGCTGCGCACCCTCCTGTACCCGCCCGTGGACCTGACCGCGATGCCCGGGTTCGAGGTGCTGGAGGTGGTGCACCCCACCGACGATGTCATCAACTCGGTGGTGGTCGCCCGCCGGGTCGGCTGAGCCCGATCCGCCACATGGAAGAGGCTCCCCGGTGCGAGCACCGGGGAGCCTCTTCCCGCGCGTACTACGCGGTCAGCGCGCGGCGGGTTACCCCGCCGAGCCGCTCTGCGCTTCCTCGGCCGCTATCGCGTCCTCGAGCGCCTGCTGCAGGCGGTCCTGCGCCTCGCCGTAGGCGGCCCAGTCACCTTCCCGCTGGGCGGCGTTGGCGTCCTCCATGGCCTCGCGAGCGTCCTGCAGCGCGGCGTCCAGCTCCGTGGACGGCACGTCGGTGGGCTCACCCGTGGGTTCGCCGGTCGGCTCCTGCGTCGGCTCCGTACCCGGTTCATCCGTGGGCGGAGCGGTCGGCGCCTCGTCCGCGGCCGTGCCCGCGTCGCCGGCCTGGGCACCCGAATCACCGCCGAACACCTGGTCCAGCGCCTCGTCGAGCGTGTCGGCGAAGCCGATGTCGTCACCGAACGCGACCAGCACCTTGCGCAGCAGCGGGAACTGCGTGCCGCCGGTCGACTGGATGTACACCGGCTGCACGTACAGCAGACCACCGCCGACAGGCAGCGTGAGCTGGTTGCCGCGCCGCACCGTGGACGCACCGATCTGCAGGATGTTCAGCTGCTCGGAGATCGTCGGGTTCGAGTCGAAGTTGTTCTGCACCTGGCCGGGGCCGGGCACCGTCGTATCTCGTGGCAGCTCCAGCAGGCGTAGCTTGCCGTAGTCCTCGGATCTCTTTCCGGCCTCGGTCCCGGCATCGGCGTCCACGGCGAGGAAGCCGGTGAGCACCTCCCGGTCGGTGTTACCGCCCGGGATGAAGGTCGACGTCAGGGAGAAGGTCGACTCGTCCTGCCCCGGCATCTGCAGCGTCAGGTAGTACGGCGGCTGCAGCGGCGCGGTGGTCGCCTCCGACGTGGGGTCGGTCGGGTTGTTCCAGAAGTCCTGGCCCGAGAAGAACTCCGCGGAGTCCGTCACGTGGTACTGGCTGAGCAGCGTGCGCTGCACCTTGAACAGGTCCTCGGGGTACCGCAGGTGGCTCATCAGGTCGCCGGAGATCTCGTCCATCGGCTTGACCGCCGCCGGGAAGACGTTGGTCCAGGCCTTCAGGATCGGGTCCTCGGTGTCCCACGCGTACAGGTCGACCGACCCGTCGTAGGCGTCGACCGTGGCCTTCACCGAGTTGCGGATGTAGTTGACCTCCTCCGGCAGCTCGACGGCAGCGCCGGTCTGCTGTGTGGTGAGGGTGTCCGCCACGGCCTCGTCGAGCGGGGTCGACGTCGCGTACGGGTATTCGTCGGTCGTTGTGTACGCGTCCACGATCCACTTCACGCGACCGTCCACGACCGCCGGGTACACCCGGTTGTCGAGCGTGAGCCACGGCGCGACCTTGTGAACGCGCTGCTGCGGGTCACGGTCGTACAGGACCTGCGACTCGCTCGTCACGCGGTCGGAGAACAGGAGCTGCTCCTCGCCGAACTTCAGCGCGAACAGCAGCTTGCTCCCGAACGAGCCGACGCTCGGCCCGGCGTCGCCCGTGAACGTCGTATTGACCTGGCCGCCGTCGTCCGCCTCGTCGGCCTGGTAGTCGAGCTCCCACGCGTCAGTGCCCTCGGGCGCGCCGACTACCGAGTACGTAGTGGTGCTGGGGCTGAAGTAGATGCGCGGCTCGTACTCGCCCTCCATGTCGGTGATCGCACCCTGCGACGGGATGCCGCCCTCGAAGAACGCCGGGCGTCCGTCCGGACCTGGCTGGTTGCCGTACGCGGCGACAACGCCGTAGCCGTGCGTGTACACGGTGTGGTCGTTGACCCAGTTGCGCTGGTCCTGGCCCAGGCCGTCGAGGTTCAGCTCGCGCACCGCGATCACGGTGTCGCGCGACTCGCCGTCGATCTCGTACTTGTCGACCGAGAGGGAGTCGTTGAAGTTGTAGTACTGCTTGTTCTGCTGCAGCTGGCGGAACGACGGCGACACGACCTGCGGGTCGAGCAGACGGATCGACGCCGCGGTGTCGGCGTCCGACCGCAGGGCGCCTTCCTCGGCCTGAGTCGTGGCGTCGTACTGCTCCTTCTCGACGTCGTCGATATCGAATGCCGACAGGGTCGCGTCGATGTTGCGCTGGATGTACTCGGCCTCCAGCTCCTGCGCGTTCGGGTTGACCTGGAAGCGCTGCACGACGGCGGGGTAGATGCCGCCGATAGCGATCGCGGACACCACCATCAGCCCGACGCCGATCGCCGGCAGGCGCCAGTCACCACGGAACGCGGTGACGATGAACAGCGCGGCGACGAAGATCGCGACCACCGTGAGGATGCCCTTGGCGGGGATCACGGCGTGCACGTCGGAGTACGAGGCGCCGTCGAACCGGTCGCCCGCGTTCGTCAGGATCGAGTACCGGTCCAGCCAGTAGTTGGCGGCGATCAGCAGCAGGAGCACCGCGCCGACGATGGCCAGGTGGATGCGCGCGGCGGGGGTGATGCGCGGCCCGCCCGCGGCGGCCGGCCCGACCCGGAGCCCGCCGTACAGGTAGTGCGTGATCAGCCCGGCGATGCCCGCGATCACCACCACCGAGATGAGGAACCCGACGCTGAACCGCAGCGCGGGCAGCGTGAAGACGAAGAACCCGATGTCCATGTTGAACTGCGGGTCGGTCTCGCCGAACGGCTCGCTGTTGAAGGCGAGAAGCACCGCGCGCCACTGCGCCGACGCCGCGACACCCGCGAAGAAGCCGACCAGGACCGGAGCGGCGATCATCACTACCCGGCGCAGCGGCTCCACCGCCTCGCGGTACTGGTCGAGCGTGGCCTGCTCAGGAGTGCTCGGCGCGTACACGGGGCGAGAGCGGTAGGCCGCGGTGAACGACCAGAACACAGCTCCTGCCATGACCACGAACCCGGCGGCGAAGAGGGCTGCGCGCATGCCCCACTCGGTCCAGATCACCCGGGAGAACCCGAGCTGCCCGAACCACATCACCTCGGTCCAGAACTGCGCTAGGAGAAGCAGGGCTGCGATCACGATGGCGACCGCGACGACCGCCACCCCCAGCGGGCTGCGTCGTCGGGCTCGGGAGGCGCCGCCGGAAGGGCGGCGCGGTGCTGCGGCGAAGGACACTTCTGCGTTACCTCACGTCATCAATGGTTGGGCCGTACGCAGGTGGAACGGCCAGGCTCTGCTCATGGTTCCCAACACAAGGTTCCCACATCCTCCAGATGTGCAACACGCGGTCAACAGGTCGGCCGGTGCGCTCGCGAACGTCAGGTGCACGTCGGGAGGTCGGCCCCCTCACCGCGCCCGATCTGCTCGACGGCGTCGCGCGCCTGCGCGAGCGTCGCCACCTTCACCACGTTCAGCCCGTCGGGCACGTTGCCGACCACCTGGTCGCAGTTGTCGGCGGGCGCGAGGAACCACTTGGCGTCGTCCCGGACGGCGCCGTACAGCTTCTGCTCGATGCCGCCGATGGGGCCCACCGTGCCCTCTGGGCTCATCGTCCCGGTGCCGGCGATGATCTGGCCGTTCGCCTCGTCCTCCGGTGTGAGCTTGTCGATGATGCCGAGAGCGAACATGGTCCCCGCGCTGGGTCCGCCGATGTTCTCGATCTCGATGGAGACGTCAACGGGGAAGTCGTAGTGCGGGTCGATGAAGACGCCGAGCACGGCGCGCTGCCCGTTGTCCGCGGTGGTGATGGTGACGTCCAGCGTGCGCTTGCCGCGCTGCACGCCGAGCGTCACGTCGTCGCCCGGCGTCGTCTCCGCGAGGCCGTCGATGAGGTCCGCGTAGGTACCGACGGGCTCGCCCTGGAACTCCTTGATGACGTCGCCCTCATTGAGCTTGCCCTCGGCCCCGGAGCCCTGCTCCGTCCCGGCGACGTCCAGGACGGCGGGCACGTCGTAGCCGATCTCGGTCAGCGCCGCGGCCGTAGCCGACTCCTGCGACGACACCATCTCGGCCTGGCTGGCCTCCTGCTGCTGCTCCTTGGTGGTCGCCTCGGGGAAGATCGCCTCCACCGGGAGCACCGAGCGCTGCGGGTCCAGCCAGCCCTGGATCACCTGGCCCGACATCATCGGATACCCCGGCCCGCCCAGCACGGAGACCGTCGTCAGCCGCAGCTGGCCCGTGGACTCGTACGTCCGGGCGCCCTCGATCTGGATGAGGTTCCGCTCGAGCGTGTCCTCGGTGGGCCCCGGCGAACGCATCGCATAGGGCGTGGGCACTACCAGCGCCACCGCGGCCAGGACGGCCGTGGCCAGCAGAGACACCCCCAGTGTCACGGTGCGGCGCGTGATCGGCGCGACCGCGGCCTCGGAATCCTCGAACGGCGAGGGCTCGGGCTGCGGGGCGTGCTGGAGGTCGCGCATGTCGGTCACCGGCCCATCATTCCTCACTTGACTGAGGGTTCCGTGAAAGCTGCCCGACGGCGGTTCCGGCGGGCGTTCGACGCACGCTACCCGCTACGCCGTTGTGCAAAGATTTTCCACCTGAACGGTGTGTTATACCCCACCTCGACGCCGATAACCGCTACGGTCATTCCGTGGCCCACGACGCCTTGACGTCCGTGGAGGTGCGCCGGAGCCGCCGTCGCACCGCCACGGTGAGCGCATATCGCGACGGTGGACGAACCATCGTCGCCATTCCTGCGCGCTTCTCTCGGGCTCAGGAGCGAGAGTGGGTGGCCAAGATGGTGGCCCGGCTCGAGGACAAGGAACGGCGCCGCCGTCCGTCCGACCAGGAGCTGATGGACCGCGCCGGCGAGCTCTCCGCCAAGTACCTCGACGGCAGGGCCAGGCCCTCCAGCGTGCGCTGGTCGTCGAACCAGGGCCGGCGCTGGGGGTCGTGCACGCTGCTGGACGGCTCCATCCGGATCTCCACCCGGCTGCAGGGCATGCCGTCCTGGGTGCTCGACTACGTTCTGCTGCACGAGCTGGCGCACCTGCTGCACGCCGGCCACGGCCCGGAGTTCTGGCGGATCCTCGAGGTCTACCCCAAGACGGACCGGGCGCGCGGCTTCCTGGAGGGCGCGTCGTTCGCACAGGACGAGCCGGGGCACGTCACGTCGGACGACGGCGACGACTGACTCCGGCCGGGTCCTGGGCGCGGCGCTCCCGCGCGGCTCCCGCTACTTCGCCTGGTCGGTGGGGCCGTCGGTGGGGCCGTCCTTGTCGGCAGGGCTGTCGTCGACAGCCGTGTCCCCGTCGGACTGGTCCTCGCTGGCCGTGTCCTCGCTGGCCGTGTCCTCTGGCCGAGTCTTCGCTGGCCGTGTCTTCGCCGAAGATCTCCTTGAGTGCCGCGTCCACGTCGGCGTGCTCGTTCTCCGCGGCCTCGCGGCGCACCAGGTAACCCGACGGGTCGTCGAGGTCCTCGGTGCCGGGCAGCAGGTCCGGGTGGTCCCACACGGCGTCGCGTCCCGCGGAGCCCTGCGCGCGGGCCACTATCGAGAACAGGGTCGCGGCGTCGCGCGACCGGCGCGGCCGCAGCTCCAGGCCGACCAGGGTCGAGAACGTCTGCTCCGCGGGCCCGCCGGCGGCGCGGCGCCGTCGGATCATCTCGCGCAGCGGGATGGCGTGCGGGACGTGCGGCAGGGCGGCCATGGCGCTGACCTCGTCCACCCAGCCCTCCACCAGCGCGAGCGTGGTCTCCAGGTTCAGCAGCACGGCCTTCTGCTCGTCAGTGTTCTGCAGGCCGAAGACCCCGCCGGACAGGGCACTGCGCAGTGCGTCGGAGTCGGCGAGGTCGATGTCGCGTACCTGCGACTCGAGCGCGTCGAGGTCGATGGTGATGCCGCGCGCGTAGCGCTCCACTATCGACAGGAGGTGCGATCGGAGCCACGGGACGTGGGTGAACAGCCGGGCGTGGGCCGCCTCGCGGACCGCCAGGAACTGCCGGACCTCCGCGAGCGGGGCGTCCAGGCCGTCCGCGAAGGCTGCCACGTTGGTGGGCAGCAGCACTGTGTCCGGGCTGTCGAGCAGCGGCAGGCCGACGTCGGTGGCGCCGAACACCTCACGCGAGAGCGTGCCGGCGGCCTGACCGACCTGCATGCCGAACACCGCCGAGCCGAGCCGGCGCATCATCTGGGACGGGTCGATCGAGCCGCCGAGTCCGTGCAGCACGCCGGCGGGCATCCCGGGGACGGCCTCACCGTCGTCGACGCCCTCGGGGAGCTGGTCGCGCAGCACCGTGGCCAGCGCGTCCGAGACCGAGGAGGCGACGGGCGCCGCGAGCTGGTTCCACACCGGGAGCGTGGCCTCGACCCACTCGGACCGGTTCCACGCGTGCCTCGACCCGCCGGCCGGTGGGAGGTCGGTGACGGCGTCGAGCCATAGCTCCGCCACCGCCAGCGCGTCCGTGGCGTCCTTGGCCTGCTTCCCGGTCAGGGACGGGTCGCCCTCGCTGACGGCGACCTGCCGCGCGACATCGTGCGCGACGTCCGCGTTGACCGGTCCGGTGCCTTCGGCCGAGAGCATCTTCTGCACCTGGGCCAGCGCGTACTGCATCATCACCGGGTCGGGCGGTCCGCCGAGCGCCGTCGGGTCGATGCCCCGCTCACGCATCTCGGCCATCACTTCGTCTGCGCCGTCGCCGAGCATGGAGCGCAGCATCTCCTCCCACGACTGGGGGGTCTCGCCGGGCTGGTGCTGGTCGCTCATAGTGTTCACCGTAACCGGGTCGGCAAGCCCTGTGCCGTCCATTTGGCTCTGGGCGCACACGGGAACTTCCAGCTCGGTCGGTGCTTTGGATATACCTCTGGAACTGTGGACAACAGCCCGGGGGCGCCGCCGCCGTGGGGCATCGTGGTGGGCATGAAGCGCACACCCCTCCTCCGGCTGCGGCCCGGTACGCCCGTGCTCACCCGAGGCGGCGGCCAGGTGCAGTGCGGTTCGGACCCGCGCTGGTCGTTCGTGCTGTCGGGCCTCACCCCGGCCGAGGAGACCTGGCTCGAGGAGATCGCCGAGCGGCGGCACGTGACGGTCGAGCAGTCGGCGGCGCGGTGCGGGGTGCCCGCCGAGCGGCGCGACGAGATCATGACCGCCCTGTTCCGGGCGGGTGTGCTGGTCCCCGTGCCGGGGACCGTGGGCGCGGTGACCGCCCCGGCCGACGGCGCGGCCGACGCGACGGTGCTCGGCATGCTGCGGCCCGACGGCGCCGGGCTGGCCACCCTCGCCGAGCGCGCGGACCGGGTGGTGGGCATCGTCGGCCTCGGACGGCTGGGTACGGCGGTCGCGCTGCACCTCGCGACGGCGGGGGTGGGCGGCCTCGTGCTGCACGACCCGCTGCCGGTGCAGACCACGGATGTCGGGCTGGGCGGTCTGCGGGCGGTCGACGTCGGACAGGCACGCGACTCCGCCGTACGGTCCCTGCTCGCGGAGCGTTCCCCGCGCGTCGCTGTCCGGGTGGACGACAGCGGCGCCGGCGGCATGGGCTTCAACCCGGCGGTCCTCGACTTCGTCGTGGTCACCGAGCCGCATGCCGCGCACCCGGCGCGATACCAGCGGCTGCTGGGCCTCGGGGTGCCGCACCTGGCGGTCGTGGTGCGGGAGGCGGACATGGTGGTGGGCCCGCTTGTCCGGCCGGGCCGGTCCGCTTGCGTGAGCTGCGTGGACCTCGCCCACGCCGACGTCGACCGCGAGTGGCCGGCGCTGGCCGCCCAGCTGCGCAAGACGCCGGAGCCGACGCACGAGGCGACGCTCGCCGCCGTGTCGGCGGCAATCGCCGCAGGCCAGGTGCTCGCCCAGCTGGACGGGCACCGGCCCGCGGCCGTCGGCGCGTGCCTGGAGATCTCTCTTCCGGCCGGGCTCCCCCGCGCCCGGCCGGCGGAACCGCACCCGCGCTGCGGGTGCGTGGTCCTACCGGCCTGACCCGGAGGCGCCTGGCGCTGAGTGCTGGGTATTCGTTGGTCCAGTGGCTGCCGGCCAACGAATATCCAGCACTCAGCGCTGCCGCTCGGCTCAGGCGGCGACGTTCTCCGACTTGCGCGGCCGACCGCGGCCACGCTTGCGGGCAACCACGGCACCGTCGACGAAGACCTCGCCACCCCAGACGCCCCAGGGCTCGTTGCGGTCGAGGGCGCCGGCGAGGCAGCCCTGCATCAGCGGGCAGGTGCGGCAGAGCGCCTTGGCCTGCTCCACCTGGGTGCTGTGCTCGGCGAACCACAGCTCCGGGTCGTTGGTACGGCACGGCAGCAGCGTGTCCATCAGCCGGTTGAACTCCGCCGAGTCCGAACCGGTCCCGCTCGTGACGGGGTGTTGAGGCGGGTCCCAGGGGCCCGAGCCGCCCTGGGGGAGTGTGTCGAGGAGCGCAGTGAGGCGCACGGTTGTCTCCTGTGTCCTGAAGGATGAACGTCGTCGATGAACGTTGGTGGTACAGGACCCCGGGCTAGATCTTCGCCGGCCGGCCCTCGTGGGGCCGGGACTCCGGACAAAAATTAAGGCCGCGGGTCCTAGGTGGACTCCGCGGCCTGGATCTCTTCGGTCGTTAGACCGGCGAGTCTCCTGGAGATGCGGAGTCGGGTGCGAGCGCGGACGGCTTGACGCCTCCGCGGTGAGTGCGCGCGCGGAAAGACAGAGCTGCGCCGGTGGCCGGGACGGGCTCGTAGCCGAGCACGTGCTTGCACACCTGCAGATCCGTCTGCGGAATCATGTTCATCTCCAATGCACCCACCTCCTCACTCGAATCCGGGCCAGACCTTAAGGTCTCACCCACTGCTGTCAGGGACATGTGAACACTATGCCGGGCCGCCGTGGCGAGCCAACTCTTTTTCCAAACTTTCTTGAGAAGTTTTTCGTCACTCCCCGGACGGATCACTGGACGGCCGTCCCGGGCGGCCCGGGACCACTCGAAAGTTCCCTCTACGGACCACCTGACAGACCGCTCAGGCGCCCCGTGCACCCGACACGATCGCGAGGATCGTGGCGCCGTACTTGTCGATCTTCGCAGGACCGATCCCGTCCACGCGAGCAAGTTCGGCTATACCCGAAGGTCGAATCTCCGCGATGGCCGCCAGCGTGGCGTCGGTGAGCACCGTGTACGCGGGCTTGTCCGTATCCCGGGCCACCTCGAGCCGCCAGTCGCGCAGGGCGTCGAAGAGCGCGACGTCGTGCTCACCGGTCAGCAGCGCGCGGGCCTGTCCCTTCCGTGCCGTGCGAGCCTTGGGCGCGCGCGGATCGTCCGGCCACAGCCCGTCGAGGAACCTCGTGCGCTTGCGCGTGGCCCGCCCGCCCGGATTGCGCGAGCGCCCGAACGACACCTCCAGGTGCTCGCGGGCGCGGGTGATCCCCACGTACAGCAGGCGGCGCTCCTCGTGCACCGCATCGTCGGTCTCCGCCAGCGAGATGGGCATGAGGCCCTCGCTCATCCCCGCGAGAAACACGGCGTCCCACTCCAGGCCCTTCGCGGCGTGCAGCGAGGCGAGCGTTACGCCCTCGACCGTCGGCGCGTGCTGCGCGGAGGCGCGCTCGTCGAGCTCGGCCACGAGGCCGGCGACCGTTGCGGGGCTCTCCGGCGTCGCGGCGGCCGCCAGGTCGTCGGCGAGGGAGACGAGCGCCTGCATCGCGTCCCAGCGCTCCCGTGCGGCGCCGCGGGCCGCGGGCGGCTGGTCGGCCCAGCCGGCGGCGGCGAGGATGTCGCGCACCTGCTCCTGCATGGGCAGCTCGGGGTCGGCTGAGCGGGCCGCGCCCCGCAGCAGCACCAGCGCGTCGCGCACCTCCTTACGCTGGAAGAACCGCTGGCCGCCGCGCACGAGGTAGCCCACACCGGCGTCGGCGAACGCGGCCTCGAACGCCTCCGACTGCGCGTTGGTGCGGTACAGCACCGCGATCTCGCTCGGCTTCACACCCGACTCGATCAGGCGCCCGGCCCGGGTCGCGATGCCCTTCGCCTCGGCCTCGTCGTCGTCGTACGCCGTGAAGGCGACCGGCGGGCCGGGCGTGCGCTGCGCGACGAGCTCCAGCGCCTGGTGCGCGCCGCCCGCGCGCCCCGCGCGCTTGAGCACCTCGTTGGCGAGGTTCACCACCTGTGGCGTGGAGCGGTAGTCGCGCACGAGGCGGACCTCCTGCGCCTCCGGGTAGGTGCGCCGGAACTCCATGAGGTGGCGCGGGGAGGCGCCGGTGAAGGAGTAGATGGTCTGCGACGGGTCGCCCACCACGCACAGCTCCTTGCGCCCGCCCAGCCACTGGTCCAGCAGGAACTGCTGCAGCGGCGAGACGTCCTGGTACTCGTCCACGACGAAGTGCCGGTACTGCGAGCGGACCTCGTCCGCGACGATCTTGTGGCTGTTCAGCATGTCCGCGAGCATGAGGAGCACGTCCTCGAAGTCGATGACCTCCCGCTCCGTCTTCACGTCCTCGTACGCCGCGATCAGGCGGGCCACCGCCTGCGGGTCATATCCCGACGGCGCCTCGCGGCCCGTCGCGTACGCCGCCTTCTCGTAGTCGTCCGCCGTGACGAGCGAGACCTTGGCCCACTCCACCTCGCTGCTCAGGTCGCGGACCGCCACGCGGTCCACGCTGAGGCCCACACGCCGCGCCGCCTCCGCGATGATCGGTGCCTTGAACTCCTGCAGCCGCGGCGGGGCGCCGCCCACCACGCGCGGCCAGAAGAAGCCGAGCTGGCGCAGCGCCGCGGAGTGGAACGTGCGGGCCTGCACCCCCTGGACGCCGAGGCCACGCAGTCGTGTGCGCATCTCCCCCGCCGCGCGCGCCGTGAACGTCACGGCCAGCACGCTGGTCGGTTTGTACATCCCGATGCGGACGCCGTACGCGATGCGGTGCGTGATCGCGCGCGTCTTGCCCGTGCCCGCTCCCGCGAGCACCACCACCGGCCCGTTGAGCGCGAGGGCGACCTCGCGCTGCTCGGGATCGAGGGCGGTCAGGATCGCGTCGGGACTCATCGGCCCAGGATGATTCGAACCGCCGGCGGAGTTGGTCTGGGTGAACATCGTCTGCGATTCTCGCAGCAACCACTGACAAGGAGTACAGATGTCCGAGACGACCACGCCGATCCCCGAGAACGGCACAGTCCTCATGTACTCGACCACATGGTGCGGGTACTGCCGTCGGCTGCGTACGCAGCTCGACTCGGAGGGCATCGGCTACACGGTCATCGACATCGAGGAGCGGCCGGAGGCCGCCGCCTATGTGGAGCAGGTCAACGGCGGCAACCAGACCGTGCCCACCGTGGTGTACCCGGACGGCTCGGCGGCGACCAACCCGAGCCTCGCCCAGGTGAAGCAGGCCCTCGCGGCCTGAGCCGGCCTGGTTCCTACCTGGCGGGGTCCGTGCCGAGCCAGGCGCTGAACCTGGCGAGGGGTTCGTTCGCGCGACGATGCGTACGGACCAGCGCCCGCGTCACCTCTCGCGTGGTGGGGTGGCGTCGCGTCTGTTGCGGCGCGAACTTCTTAGCCGTCTCCAGGCTCAACAGCGCGCCGTCGGTCTTCCCCTGCCAAAGCTGCGCCCGCGCCACGTCCATGTGGTGGTGCCCGACCCGGATCGGCAGCCGCCGGACCACGTCGTCGGAAAAGCGCAGGTCGTCGGCCAGGGTCAGGGCGCGAGGACCGTCACCCGACTCGACGGCGGTCGCAACCGCGTGGATATCCACGTTCGTGTGCCCGAACGCCAGGTTGCGCCAGTCGTTGTCGGTGTCCGCGCCCGTGTGGCCGGCGGCCTGACGCGCCTCGGCGACATGCGCCATGGCCTCGTCCGACCTGTTGGCGCGGGCCGCGAGGATTGCCGACCGCAGGTGGAGCGACCCCACCATGCGGAGCGCGGCCGGATGCTCGTGCGATCCGGGATCGACCTCGGTCAGGGACCGGTCGAGGATGCGCAGCCCGGCGTCGTACGCACCCAGCCGCATCAGGGACGTGGTGCGCACCCAGCTGGCGAAGGCCTGCATCACCGGGTCGCCCGACTGCGTGGCGATCCACGTGATGCGGTCCTCCACGATCGTCGAGAGGTCCTCGTAGCCGGTCTGGTACGTGACGGCGTGGGCGGCATAGAACATGCCCATCAGGGCGTCGAACAGCACCTCCCGCTGGTCCTCGTCGCTGTCGTGCACCATCGCGAAGGCTTCTACCAGCAGCGGCGGCAGCTTCTGAGCCACCTCGAAGTTCCGGTCGAGCTGGTACAGCGTGGCGATCTCCGCCGCATCACGCGCGAGCTCCGCCGGATGGCGCGGAGTCGTCCCGAGCTCCGACGGCAGATCCCAGTACGCCAGCGCGCGGCGCAGGTCGGGCATGGCCGTGTGGACACGATCCGGGCGGGGCCCGTCGCGGTCGTACGGCTGGCCCGTGAGCGTCGTGCTGTCGACGTGGAGGGCCCGGGCCAGGGCGGCGACGACCGGCTGGGAGGAGATTCTTGATCCCTGCTCCATCTTGCGCAGCAGCGACACGCTCACCCCTGCGTCGTGCGCCAGTGCGATCTGAGTGACCCCGCGCGCCTTGCGCTGGTGCGCGATCCGGCGACCGATCGAGTCGTCGTCAGTCATCTCGTCGTCCCTTGCTGGCACGGGTAGCGGGTGCCTGACACCCTACGGCGTTCGGCGTTATGTCCGACAGGCCCATTCCTGCTTATCGGACATTTGTGACACAGACTGTGTCACCTCGATGCATCGACAGTCGCGAAAGTGGATTGTGGCGCCCGGGACGCGGGCGAGGACTCGGTGACCCAAGGGACGAGGACCATGGCGACCAGCGACCTCCCCGACACCCCCGATCACACCGATGCCGTCGCGGAAGCGCTGCAAACGATCCCGGCCGAGGTGTATCCCGGCCGGTCGCCGTACGACCGGATCCATGTCGGCGTCACACCCGCGGCTATCCCCGCAGCATGGATCGACCAGCTCGCCCCCGGCGGGACACTCATCGCCGGGTGCCTGGTCTCCGACCTGCCCGGTACCTACGCCGTGGCGCACATCGTCAGGACCCCTGTTGGTCCACGTGTCACGGTGCACGCGGGTCGGTTCCCGCCCATGGGTGCTCCCGCCGTACCGCCTACGGTCACCCTGGTGACCGGGAAGGACCACCCCCGCTACTACCTGGCCACGAGCAGCCCGGACCGGGCCACGGCCGAGCAGTTCCTCGCGCTCCTTCGCACCGGGCACGCCGAACCATGGCCGGGCACACCCGGTGAGTTTCTGGACCTGAGGAACTGGCTCCTGGCGATGCGCCCCCGCGGCCTCTTCACGGCGGTCACCGAGCTCGGCGAGGGCATCGGGATCGCCTTCGAGGCGCCCACAGGCCAGGGTGACGCCGTCCTGTACGCCGGAGCGCCCGAGGTCGCAATGGTTACCGCCGCACACTTCATCGCGCGCCCGGCCGGCTCACCCACGGCTGCCCGGCTCACCGACCTGATGAACGACTGGCGGGCCGAGGGGTATCCGGCCACAGAGGAGCTCGACGCCGTTCTTCTCCGCGACGGCGACGCCTACCGGGTGCGGCTCGACGACTAGGGCTTGTCCCGGACCTGGCGTCGTTGGCCAGGCCCGGGTCAGCTCCCGAGCGGGCCCCCGAACCAGTCCTCGATCAGAGCGCGCCCGATCGAGTTCCGGCCGAACGCGCTCAGGTTGCCGTCGGCCAGCGCCGTGGCGACCTCCTCGCGGGTGAACCAGTCGGCCTCGGCGATCTCGTCCTCCTGCCGGACCAGCCGCGTGGTGGTCGCGCGGGCGCGGAAGCCCAGCATGAGGGACGCCGGGAACGGCCACGACTGGCTGTCGCGGTACTCGATCGACTCGGGGTCGACGATGACGCCGACCTCCTCCAGGGTCTCGCGGGCCACCGCCTGCTCAAGCCCTTCCCCCGGCTCCACGAAGCCCGCCAGCACCGAGCGGCGGCCCGGGCCCCATTCGGGGCCGCGGGCCAGGAGCAGGCGGTCGTCGGGATCGGTGATCGCCATGATCACGGCGGGGTCCGTGCGCGGAAAGTGGTTCGACCCGTCCGCGGGGCAGCGCCGGACCCAGCCGCCCTGCGTCACCTCGGTCTCCGCGCCGCACCGCGGGCAGTGGGTGTGCGTCGCATGCCACTGAGCCAGGGCGAATGCCTCGACCGCGAGGCCCTGCTCCAGGTCGGGCACGTCGAGCATGCGGATCCCGGTCCAGTCGACGTCGAGGTCGGGTTCGGCGTCGGCGTCGGCGTCCGACCGGGGCTCGAGCTCGGGCTCAGCCAGGACCGCAGCGAGGTAGGCGACGCCGTCGGCCTCTCCGAGGAACAGGTGCGTGCGCACGGCGAGGTGCGCGACGTCGTCGGGCGCGAACAGCGCTACACGCTGCCCGGCCGTGGCGACGCGGCTCCCGCGCAGCACCAGCACCTGGGTGCCCCGCTCCTTCTGGAGGTCGTCGAGGAGACGGGGCTCGGCACGCCGGAATGCCGCACGGTCGTGGGCGGCGCGGGCGAAGGGGAGGTCGAGGGAGGGCACAGGACGACGGTATCCGGCCCGGCCGTGCGGGATGCGCCACACGCGCCACTGGACGGACACGCCACCGTCGTGCCCGGTCGCGCGGCGGGCGCTGCTCTACGGTGAGCACGTGTCCCGCACGCCCCTCGCTCTCGCCGCCCTCTCGACCGCCGCCGTGCCGGGTCTCGACGCGCAGTCGGTCCGTGTCGGAGACATCGCCGGCGACTACGACGTCGCCGTCGTCACCGGTCAGGACGACCAGGAGTGGGTGGTGCGCGCGCCGCGCACCACGGTGGCCGGCGCGGCCCTGGAGGCCGAGATCGAGCTGCTCGACGCGCTCCGGCTGTACATCGACACGGGCGTGCTCCCGTTCGTGGTGCCGCAGGTCGCGGGCTACGCGCTGCTGCCGGAGGGCGGCCGGGCCGTTGTGCACCGGAGGATCATCGGCAACAACCTGGACGTCGAGGCGCTGGAGCCGGGCCCCGGGCTGGCCGCCGACCTGGGCCGAGCCATCGCCGCCATCCACGAGCTGCCGACGTCCGTGGTGGAGACGTGCGGGCTGCCCAGCTACACCGCCTCCGAGTACCGCGAGCGCCGGCTCACCGAGGTGGACGAGGCGGCGAAGACCGGGCGGGTCCCACCCACGCTGCTGCGGCGCTGGGAGGCGGCGCTCGAGGACGTGTCCCTGTGGAAGTTCAAGCCCGTCGTGGCGCACGGGGACCTGGCGCCGGACCAGCTGCTCGTGGACCGGCAGCGGGTAGTGGCGGTGTCCGGCTGGGCGGAGGCCCGTGTGGCCGACCCCGCCGACGATCTCGCCTGGCTCATCGCGGCGGCGCCGCTGGAGGCCGTGGACTCGATCATGGAGGCGTACCAGCTGCGCCGCACCGAGCTGAGCGACCCGCGTCTCGTGGAGCGCGCGATGCTTGTGGGCGAGCTGGCGCTCGCGCGGTGGCTGCTGCACGGCGTGCGGCACCGGCTGCCCGAGGTGGTCGAGGACGCGACGTCGATGCTGGAGGATCTGGACGAGGCGACGCTCGACGAGGGCTGAGCGCCTGGCGGCTGTGCCATCTAGCGGCTGTGCACCGCGTCGGCGCGATGTGTGCACCGCGCCGGCGCGGTCAGCCGCGGATGAGGGCCTCCAGCTCGGCCTCGTCGAGCAGCCGGTCCGGGCGGACCGTCGTGTCCGACCCGACGTAGTAGAAAGCCGCGCTCACCTGCTCCAGCGGCAGCCCCGTCCAGCGGGACCACGCCAGCCGGTACACGGCCAGCTGCACCTCGCGGGCGGCCCGCGCCGCGACGTCGAGCGGCTCGCGGCCGGTCTTCCAGTCCACCACCACCACGGCGTCCGGGCCTGTGGCCGGGTCGTTGAAGACGGCGTCCATCCGGCAGCGCAGCATGACGCCCGCCACCGGCGTCTCGACGTCGATCTCGACCGCCACGGGCATGCGGGCCGACCACTCCGACCCGAGGAACGTGTCGCGCAGCTTGTCGAGGTCCGTGTCCTCGGGGAGGTCGTCGTCCTCGGCGCTGGGGAGGTCGTCGACGTCGAGCAGCGTGGCCGACGTGAAGAACTGCTCCACCCACTCGTGGAACCTGGTGCCCCGCCGGGCATGCACGGTGGGCTGCACCGGCACGGGGCGGCGCAGCTGCAGGGCGAACGCGTCGCGGTCCGCGGCGAGCCGCACCAGGCCCGACGCCGACACGTGCGCCGGGAACGCGACCTCCCGGTCGGCGTGCCGGTTGCGCTCGGCCAGGAGCATCCGGGCGAGGTCGACCAGGTCGTGGCCCGCCGCGTCGGTGAGGACGCCCTGCGGTGCGGTGAGCGCGTCGGCCGGGAGCCGCATCGCGGCTAGCGCGACCAGGCGCTCCTCGGCCGCCTCGTCCACGAGCCCGGCCGTGGCGCGCAGGACGTCGCGGGCGGTCGGGTGCTGCCCGGCGGCTCCGTGCTGGTCGATCCCGTCCGGGCCCTCCTCCGCGCTCCGGTCCGGGCCGTCCGGGGCCGGCCAGACCGCGGTGAGCTCCTCCGCGTTGCGCGGGTTCTCCGCGTCCGGCTCCGGCATCGGCGCCCACAGGTCGGTAGCGACCAGTCCGGCGTCGGCCACCTCGGCGAGGAACGGGGAGACGCCGCGCGGACGGCTCGCCGTGCCCCACCACGAGGCCGTGAGGAAGAGCTCGCGCCGGGCGCGCGTGAACGCCACGTACGCCAGCCGGCGCTCCTCGGCGAGGCGGTGCTCGCCGCACTCGAGCTTGAACTCGTCGCGCAGCCTGACGAGGTCCTTGGTGTCGGAGGCGTGCTGCCACGCGAAGCTCGGCAGATCGTCCGCGTCGCCGCGCAGGTGGTAGGGCAGCTCGCCGAGGTCGGACAGCCAGCCCGACGACGACTCCCCCGACCGCGAGCCCCGGTCCCAGGTGGGGAAAGCGCCGTCGGCCAGGCCGGCCACGGCCACCGCGTCCCACTCCAGGCCCTTCGCGGCGTGCGCGGTGATGACCTGGACGGCGTCCGGGTCGGGCTCGTGCACCGGCATGTCGAGCCCGCGCTCGCGTTCGCCCGCCACACCGAGCCAGGCGAGGAACGCGCCGAGCGTCGCCGTGTCCGACGACTGCGCGAACGACGCCGCCACGTCCCGGAAGGCGTCGAGGTGCTCGCGGCCGCGGTCGCTGACCGCTCCCCCGACCCCGGCGCCCGCCAGCGCGAGTGCCGTGGCCGCCTCGACGTCCAGGCCGAGCGCACGCTCGGCCTGCACCACCAGCTCGGGGAGCGAGAGGTAGGTGAGGCCGCGCAGGTCGCGCAGCAGCCGAGCCAGCGCCGCCAGCCGCCGGTGCGCGTCCTCGGACAGGACCCGCCCGTCGCGGGCCGGCTCGCCCACCGGCGGGAGATCGTCGAGCGCGTCGACGATCGAGCGGTGGTCGGAGACGTCGCCCTCGACCACGCGGGGGTCGTCGTCACCCGTTCCGTCTCCTGCGCCGTCGCCCGTACCCTCTCCCGCACGGTTGGCCGAGGCGGCCGAGGCAGCCCGGCGCGGGTCGTCCAGGCGCGCGAGGTCGGCCGCCCAGGAACCGAGGGCGTGCAGGTCGGCCGCGCCGAGGTTGAGGCGCGGACCGGTCAGCAGGCGCAGCAGGGAATCGCCACGAGACGGGTCGTGCGCGGCCTGGAGCAGCGCCACGACGTCGACCACCTCGGGTGTGGAGAGCAGGCCGCCCAGGCCCACCACCTCGACCGGGAGGCCACGGCGGCGCAGCGCCACCTCGATCGTGGGGAACTGCGCCCGCGCCCGGCAGAGCACGGCCGCCGTGGACCGGCCGTCCGGGTGGTCGCCGGAACGCCAGCGCTCCGCGACCCACTCGGCGACGGCCTCCGCCTCCTCCTCCAGGGTGGCGGCGACGTGCGCCGACACCACGCCCGCACCTGCCCCTGGCCGCAGGTCCAGTGGCGGGACCTCGACGTTCGTACCGGCCCCCGACCGCGAGCGCAGCGGGCCCGACACCACGTTGGCGGCGGCGAGCACGGCGGCGTCGTTGCGCCACGAGGTGGAGAGGTAGTGCACGGCGGCGGGGACGCCGTCGTCGCGCTGGAAGCGGCCGGGAAAGCGGGCGAGGCCCGCCGCGGAGGCGCCGCGCCACCCGTAGATGGACTGGTGCGGGTCGCCGACGGCGGTGACGGGGTGCCCGCCGCCGAACAGGCCGGACAGGAGCTCCACCTGGGCGTAGGACGTGTCCTGGTACTCGTCGAGCAGCACTACCTCGAATCGCGCCCGCTCGGCGGCGCCCACCATCGGGACCTCACGGGCGAGCTGTGCGGCGAACGAGACCTGGTCGCCGAAGTCGAGCGCCTCGGCGATGCGCTTGCGGCGCCGGTACTCGACCACGAGGTCCACGAACCGTGCCCGCTCGGCGACGGAGCCGATGAGCTTGTCGACGTCCTTGGTGCGCTTCTTCTGTCGCAGGCCGAGCGGGACGGACTCGAGGTGCTCGACCATCGTGACGAGCTCGTCCCGCGCGTCGGCGGGGTCGACGAGGTGCTCGCCCAGCGCGTCGGACAGCGCCACGACCGCGCCGGTCACGGTGCTGACGGCCTTGTCGGTGCCGAGGTCCTCGTCCCAGGACTCGACCACCTGCGACGCGAGCTGCCACTGCTCGGCCTGACCGAGGAGGCGGGCGCTGGGCTCCACGCCGAGGCGGAGGCCGTGGTCCGCCACCAGGGAGGCCGCGTACGCGTTGTAGGTGGCGACCGTGGGCCGGTCGAGGTCCAGGCCGGCCAGGGCCTCGCCCGACTCCTCGCCCAGCGCACGGTTCAGCTGCGCCAGCCGGGTCTGCACGCGCTGGGTGAGCTCACCCGCAGCCTTGCGCGTGAAGGTCAGGCCGAGCACCTGCTCGGGCTGGACCAGCTTGTTGGCGATGAGCCACACCACGCGCGCGGCCATGGTCTCCGTCTTTCCCGAACCGGCGCCGGCGACGACGAGCGCGGGCTCCAGGGGCGACTCGATGATGCGGGTCTGCTCGTCGGTGGGCTCGTGGCGGCCGAGCAGGCGCGCTATCGCACGCGCGGACAGGCGGATCTCCGGCTCGTGCCCGATCACTCGACCACCTTCCGTCCCTCGGGCTGCAGCGGGCAGGACCGTCGCACCGCGCACACCTCGCACAGGTCGTTGTTCCTGGCCGCGAACCGTGCGGCGGCCATCGTGTCGGCGGCACCCTCGACGGTGTCGCGCGCCCAGCTGTTGCCGTCGTCGTCCGGGACCAGGGCCGGCTGGTTCCGCACGCTCGCCGACACGGTCTCGGTGCCGACGTAGACGAGGCTCGCGCCCTTGCTGACCGTGCCATCCGGCAGGTCGAGCGCGCCCTCCTCGACGGCGAGCTGGTAGGCACCGAGCTGCGGGTTCTCCGCCGCCTTGTCCTTGCTGGCCGCGGTCTTGCCGGTCTTGAGGTCGGCCACGGTCACGCCGCCGTCGCCCGCGTCCTCGACGCGGTCCACCTGGCCGCGCAGCCGCGCGCGACCCACCTGCAGGTCGAAGTCGGCCTCGACGAGCAGCGGCTCGCCCGAGTCGCTGAGGTAGCCCGCGAGCCGCTCCACCATGCGCTCGGCGCGCTTGCGCAGCTGCAGCGAGGGCCAGCCGTCGGGCAGCGCGAGCTCCGGCCAGCGCCGGTCCAGCTCCTTCTTCAGGTCCGTGAGCGAGCCCTTCGGGTGGCTCTGTGCGATCGAGTGCAGCAGCGTGCCGAGGGTCTGGTGCGTCGCGTCCGGCTTGGTGCCGCCCGCCGCCTCGAACGCCCAGCGCAGGGCACACGTCGTCACGGTCTCTACCTTCGACGGCGACACGGTCACCGTGTCCTGGGCGCCCCACAGCGGGACCTCGCTCGAGACCCCGGCCACGCCGTACCAGGTGCTCGGGTCTGCCTCGGCGACGCCGGCGGCCGAGAGATCGGCGAGGAGCGCGGCCGCGGGCTCGCGGGCGGGCTTAGCCACCGGCTCGGCGACGGTGGCGCGCGAACCCCCGGACATCGCCCCGGCCGCCGTCCGCACCAGCTCCGAACGCGCAGCGGCCACCACACCACGCAGGTCGAGCGGCGGGCCGACCGGGACCCGCCGCGGGTCGGGCCCGTCGCCGCCGTCGTCCCTGGGGGACACGAGGTCGCAGAACACGCTCGGCGCGTCCTCCGTGTCCTCCACGGCGGTGACCAGGAGGCGCCGTCGGGCGCGGGAGACCGCCACCGCGAAGGCGCGCAGCTCGTCCGTGAGGACCTGGCGCCGGGCCTCCGACCCGACCACCCGGCCGTCCTCGGAACGGCCCGCGATGAGCTCGACGAGCGCCTGCGAGCCGAGCAGCGAGTCACGCAGCCGCAGGTCGGGCCATACGCCGTCCTGCACGCCCGCCACGACCACCACGTCCCACTCCCGGCCTGCCGCACCCGGTGGCGTGAGCGCCTCCACGGCTCCCGCGCCCTGGGCGGACGCCGCCAGGGAGTCGGCCGGGAGGTCCTGCGACGCCAGGTAGTCGACAAACGCGGCGACGGGCGCGCCCGGCATCCGGTCCACGAAGGTCTCGGCCGCGCGGAACAGCGCGAGCACGGCGTCGAGGTCACGGTCGGCGCGCAGGCCCGCCGGACCACCGGTGAGGGCGGCGGCGCTCCACCGCTCGGCCAGGCCGGTCGCGGCCCACACGGCCCAGAGCACCGTCTGTGCGGTGGCGCCGGACTCCCCAGCGGCCTCCCGGCCTGCGGCGAGCACCCGTGCCACGGCGAGCGGTCCGCGCCGGACCTGCGTGGGCAGCAGGGCCGCGTGCGCTGGATCGGCGAGCAGCTCCACCAGCAGCGCGTCCGACGTGCGTCCGCCGCCGGCCGACAGCTCCTCCGCCCGCAGCGCGCGGCGCAGCCGACGGAGCGCCACCGCGTCCAGCCCACCGATCGGCGAGACGAGCAGCAGCGCCGCCGTCTCGGGATCCAGCACCGGCTCGTCGCCGTCGAGCTCCTCGGCGATCAGCGCCTCCAGGCTCCCGCGCGGCGCACCCGCACTCGTCTTCACGGCGGCCAGCAGCGGCGCCACCGCGGGCTCGTCGCGCAGGGGCAGGTCCGACCCGAGCAGCGCCACGGGCACCGACGCCGACACCAGCTCACGCCGCAACGCCGCCAGCCGCGTGCCGCTGCGCGCGATCACCGCCATCTGCTCCCAGGGCGTGCCCTGCAGCAGGTGCTCCGCCCGCAGCTCGCGCGCGATCCAGGCGGCCTCCTGGGCCGCGCCCGCCAGCACAGCGACCTGGACGGACGGCGCGGAGTCCGCGTCCGCCACGGCGGCACCGGAGGCCTCGGTCTCGGACCCGGCCGCGCCCGACCCGGCCGCGCCCGATCCGTCGGCGGACGGCTTGGGAGAC
Organism: uncultured Actinomycetota bacterium; assembly: GCA_963850545.1. Lineage (GTDB taxonomy): Bacteria > Actinomycetota > Actinomycetes > Actinomycetales > Cellulomonadaceae > Promicromonospora. The sequence continues at coordinate 3,094,807 of CAWKLP010000001.1, forward strand.
GGCCCGCCGGCGGACGGCTCGGCAGACGGCTCACCGGTAGGCGGCTCAACCGCGCGCGCCGTCGCACGCCGGTGCAGCGCGCTGGCCGACACCGGGATCCTGTTGGTCACCGCACGCGTCACGGCGCGCAGCTCCGGCCGCTGCCGCCAGACCGTCCCGAGCACCACCGTCTCGGCGTCGAACGCACCGAAGGCACGGCCTGGACCGGCGGGCGCGGCGGCGCGGCCGGTGAGCCCCGGCGCGGCACCACGGAACGTCTGGACGGCGGAGTCCGGGTCGGACAGCAGCACCAGGCGCGCCCCGTCGTCGTGCAGCACGCGCAGGAGGCGGACCGTCGCGGCAGTGGCTTCCTGGTAGTCGTCCACCACGACCAGGTCCCAGGTGGGCCGGGGCGCGCCCGGCACCTCGTCCTCCCAGGAGCGCAGGGACTCCGCGGCCTCGTCGATCACGACCGCCGGGTCGTAGCGCGGCCCGGCGTCCGGAGTGGCGAGCCGCAGCGCCATGGTGTCGAGGTACTCCTCGTAGAGCTGCGCGGCCATGACCCACTCGGGACGGTCGTTCGCCCGCCCCATCTCGTCGAGCTCGACCGGCCCGAGCCCGCGCTCGGCGGCGCGCATCAGCAGGTCACGCAACTCCTGGCGCAGGCCGCGCAGCCCGAGCGACTCCTCCGGCAGACCGACCGGCAGCGTGAGCGGCCGTCCCTCGCCCGCGACGTGCCCGGCGAGCAGCTCGGCCAGGACCAGGTCCTGCTCCGGGCCCGAGACCAGGGTGGGGGTGGGCTGCCCGAGCGCCGCGGCGCGCGTGTGGAGCACGGCGAACGCGGCCGACGACGCGGTGCGCACCATCGGCGCGCCGACCGTGCGTCCGGCCTGGGCTGCCACCTCGTCCCGCAGGCGGGCCGCCGCGCGGCGCGAGGACGCGAGAACCAGCACGCGCTCCGGCCGGACACCCGACGTGAGCGCTCGCACCGCGACCTCGCAGGTCACCGTCGTCTTGCCCGATCCGGGCGCCCCCAGGACCAGCGTCGCCCGCCCGCTCAGCGCAGCCTCGACGGCAGCCGCCTGGCTGTCGTCGAGCGGCACGGAGGTGGTGCCGTCGGGACGGTCCTCGTTCGACGACAAAGGCGCTGCCAGCCGAGGTGCGAGGGAGAGGGTTGGTGTCACGCGGACGATCGAACCACGAGCCACTGACACTCCTCGGCGCCCCGCGCGGGAGCGTCACGAATGCCTGGTTTGTCCGGCGGGGAAAGCGATCAGTCCGCGTTCGGCGCGGGCCAGGCCTCCGGGATGCAGCCGCTCGTCGTGGTGGTCTGCTGCACCATGATCGTCGCGTGCTCGCCCTCGCCCGCGCACAGGTCGTGGTGGTACCCGATCACGTGCCCCACCTCGTGGTTCACCAGGTAGTGCCGGTAGTTCGCGATGTCCTTCCACGCCTTCGACCCCCTGGCCCAGCGCTTGAAGTTGAGCACCGCGGTCTCCATGATGCCGCACGACACCGAGCTGGCCGTGTCCAGCGGGAGGCAGAGCTCGTCCGTGGTGCCGGGGCTCGCGAGCACGACGCGCGCGTCGTACTGCTTCGAGTCGGTCCAGGCGAAGGTAGTCCCGTCCGCGCCGTTCCAGCCGCGCGGGTCGTTCAGGGTCGTCAGCACGGCCTCGGCGAAGACCTTCGGATCCACCGGCAACCCCTTCTCGACCGCTATCTGAAGCCGCCAGACCTTTCCCTCGGCGGGTGCGGGACGGGACCCGCTCACCACCACGAGCCGTCCGGAGAGCTCCGGCTCGACGGTGATCCTGGTGCCGAGCAGGCCGGAGCCGGGCTCCGGCGTCGGCCTGGGGCTGGGCGACGGCGGTGCCGACTTCTCGACGGGCGGCACGCCCGCCGAGGCCAGGGGTGCGGGAAGGCCGGATGCCGAAGGCTCGGGAAGTCCCTCCGCGGCGGCGCCCAGCCCCGCCCCGGTACCCGATGCGGCGTCGGCGTCCGCGTCAGCACCCGACGAGACCGCCGGCGCGGGCGGCGAGGTGCGGTTGCCGGACCTGGCGGCCTCGTACGCGTTCCGCACCGCGTCACCCGCCTCGGCGCCCAGGCTGTCCTCGACCACCCCGGCCACGACGGCGGCGGACGCGTCCGGCTCGGTGGTCATGGTCGCCACCACGCCTCCGCAGAGCCCCACCGCGAGGCACAGGCCGAGCGCGATCGTCGCGCGCCGAGGGCTCTGCGCCGCTCGACGCCTGACCTCCCGAGCAGCGGGACGAGCGGCGACCCCCTCCGACGAGAGGCCCACGGACACGCCCTCTTGGGCATGCCTGCCGGTGCGCCGGGGAGACATCGGACCACTCACGCCAACCATGGTGCCACGCACCCGGCCGTCCGCCCATGGCGTTTTCCACAGGATGCGTGGCGCCCGCGCCCTACGGGTCGACCGTCGGGTCGCGTATCGGCTCACGGCGAAACCGCAGGCCGACGGTCCCGGAGCGTGACTAGGATCGTCAGGCCGGGTACCCGGACCCCCGGGCACACGGCGCAATCCCCGACCGAACTGGAGTAAACGTGGACGTCACCATCGGTGTGCAGAATCTGCCGCGCGAGGTCGTGGTCGAGACGGAAGAGAGCGCGAACGCCGTCGCGACGGCCGTCAAGAAGGCCCTGGCCGGTGGCCCACTCGAGCTCACCGACTCCCGCGGCCGCCTTGTGATCATCCCCGGCGGTGCCATCGGCTATGTCGAGATCGGCTCCGAGGAGCAGCGCAAGGTCGGCTTCGGCGCTGTCTGAGCCCTGTGTACACGACGTCACGTGGCGGACGGCGCCCGCCGGCGTCGTCCGCCACGTGGCGTTCATTACTAACGGGTGGTCGAACGCGTTTCGATAACCGCGCGGAAACATCGTGCGCGTACGATGAATGCCGTACATCGGTTGCCCGGTCGTCACGTTCCGACCCCCGAGCCTGCGTTCCGGTCTCTCACGAGTCCGCCCCGACAGGACGCGCAGCCTGGGGCCCCATGCCCCGGCGCGCGATGATTTTCACGATCGGCTGCCGCACGAAGGCGCGATGGCCGGGCCATGAGGGCCCACCGCGCCGCGAGAGATGAAGGCGCCAGTGACTACCACCGACACCCCGGCCGCGAGCGCGGCCACTGAGACAAGCCCCGAGCCGACTATCGACTCGGGGCCCGACTACTCCACCCCGTCCGCCATCCAGGCGCAGAACGTGACGTTCGCGGACTTCGGCGTCCGCCCCGAGATCGTCGCGGCGCTGAAGGACTCGGGCATCACCCACCCCTTCCCGATCCAGGCCATGACGCTGCCCGTCGCGATGAGCGGGCACGACATCATCGGCCAGGCCAAGACCGGTACCGGCAAGACGCTCGGCTTCGGCGTGCCGCTGCTGCACCGCGTCGTCGCCCCGGGCGAGCCCGGCTATGAAGACCTCGTCGCCCCGGGCAAGCCGCAGGCCGTCGTCGTGGTCCCCACGCGTGAGCTCGCGGTCCAGGTCGCGAACGACCTGAGCACGGCGTCCGCCAAGCGCAGCGTCCGCATCGTGCAGGTATACGGCGGCCGCGCGTACGAGCCGCAGATCGAGGCCATGAAGACCGGCGTCGACGTGGTCGTGGGCACGCCGGGCCGCATGATCGACCTGCTCAACCAGGGCCACCTCACGCTGCTGCGTGCAGCGACCGTAGTGCTCGACGAGGCCGACGAGATGCTCGACCTCGGGTTCCTGCCCGACGTCGAGAAGATCCTCGCCCGCACCCCCGCGCAGCGGCACACCATGCTGTTCAGCGCGACCATGCCGGGTGCCGTGGTCTCGATGGCCCGCCGCTACATGAAGCAGCCCACGCACATCCGCGCCGCCGAGCCGGACGACGAGGGCGCGACCGTCAAGAACATCAAGCAGGTCGTGTACCGGGCCCACGCCCTGGACAAGGTCGAGGTGCTGGCGCGCCTGCTCCAGTCCGAGGGCCGCGGCCGCAGCATCGTGTTCGCACGCACCAAGCGCACGGCCGCCAAGGTCGCGGAGGAGCTGCAGACGCGCGGCTTCGCCGCCGGCGCGATCCACGGCGACCTGGGCCAGGGCGCCCGCGAGCAGGCACTGCGCGCGTTCCGCAACGGCAAGATCGACGTGCTCGTCGCCACCGACGTCGCCGCCCGCGGCATCGACGTCGACGACGTGACCCACGTCGTCAACTACCAGTGCCCCGAGGACGAGCGCATCTACCTGCACCGGGTGGGCCGCACCGGCCGCGCGGGCAACACGGGTACCGCCGTCACCTTCGTCGACTGGGACGACGTGCCGCGCTGGTCGCTCATCGACAAGGCGCTCGAGGTCGGGTTCCCCGAGCCGGTCGAGACGTACTCGACGTCGCCGCACCTGTTCGCGGACCTGAACATCCCCGAGGGCACCAAGGGCCGCCTGCCCCGGTCCGCGCAGCACCTCGCCGGGCTCGACGCCGAGGATGTCGAGGATCTGGGCGAGACGGGCAAGCGCAACAGCAGCTCGCGCTCCGGCGGCCCGCGCTCCGGCGGCGGACGTTCCGCCGGTCCCCGCTCGGGCGGGCGGCAGGGCGGCTCGCACGGCGGCTCGCACGGCGAGCCCCGCTCGGCGTCCCGGTCCGACGGCGGCGCCGTGACCGCCTCCGACCACGGCGGGTCGGGCGAACGCCCGGCGTCGGGCAGCGAGGAAGACGGCGGCCAGCGCCGCCGTCGGAGCCGCAGCCGCCGCCGCACGCGCGGCGGCCAGTCGCAGGACTGACCCACACACCGTGGGTGTGAAGGGCGGGAATCCGAGCTCGGGTTCCCGCCCTTTCCGCACCCGATGGCAATCCTCGGCGCCCACGGCCCCGGCGCTCGGCGTAGGTTGCTACCCGTGCAGATCGAGTTCGCCGCTCCCCTGTGGCAGTGGCAGGTGCGTACCGACTCCTGGTGGTTCGTGACCGTGCCGCCGGAGCACTCCGACGAGCTGGCCGACCTCCCGCTGCCGCCGCGCGGGTTCGGCTCGATCCGGGTGCGGGTGACGGTCGGGAAGACCACCTGGACCACCTCCGTCTTCCCGAGCGACCGCAACGGCGGCTACGTGCTGCCCATGAAGAAGAAGGTGCGGCAGGCCGAGGGCCTCGTGCCGGAGAAACCGGTGTCGGTGACCCTGGAGACGATCGACGTCTGATCCCCTGGTAGGTCAGACGGTGCGCACGAACTCGATCACGCCGTTGGCGATCATCTGCGTGGCGATCGCGGCGAGCAGGACGCCCGCGATCCGCGTGACCAGCGTCACCCCGGAGTCCTTGAGCACCCGGTGCACCACCCCGGCGAACCGCATGGCCGCCCACGTGCAGACGCACACCGCGACGATGCCGATGCCGATCGACGCGTAGTGGCCCACCGCGGACTCCCCCGCGCTCACCCCCTGCTGCACGAACACCATGGTGGCGACGATCGTGCCCGGCCCGGCCAGCAGCGGCGTCGCCAGGGGCACCAGGGCCACGTTCTTGGTCCCCGCCGAGTCGGTCTCGCCCGCGTCCATCTTGCCCATGAGCAGCTCCAGCGCCACGAGCAGCAGGAGCAGGCCGCCGGAGGCCTGCAGCGCCGCCAGCGAGACCCCCAGGTGCTCCAGCAGGAGCTGGCCGAACAGCGCGAACACCACGATCACGCCGAACGCCACGAAGATCGCGGTGCGCGCGGCACGCCTCCGGTCCTGCGCCGTCATCCGCGAGGTCAGCGCCAGGAACACCGGCACCGTGCCGGGCGGGTCCATGATCACGAACAGCGTCACGAACACCTCGGTGAAGAGCGCGACGTCGAACCAGCTCACCTGAGCACCTCGAGGGCTCCCTGCTCCGCGATCGCCTCGAGCACGTCGGGCTCGGTCGTGTTCTCGCCGATGAGGTTCTGCTTGCCCGCACCGTGGAAGTCGCTCGACCCCGTGACCAGCAGGTCCAGCGACTCGGCGATGTCGCGCAGCCGACGGCGCGTGTCGGGCGTGTGGTCGCGGTGGTCCACCTCGAGCCCCCCGAGCCCCGCCGCGGCGAGCTCCTCGATCGTCGAGTCGGGGACGATCCGGCCCCGGGCGTCGGCCCCGGGGTGCGCGAAGACCGGCACCCCGCCCGCGGCGCGGACGGCGCGGACGGCGGCGACGGCGTCGGGCGCGTAGTGGCCCACGTAGTACCGGGTGCCGGGGCGGAGGACGGTGGCGAACGCCTCGTCGCGGTCGCGCACGACGCCGGCCGCGACGAGCGCGTCGGCGATGTGCGGGCGGCCGAGCGTGGTGCCGGGCTTCGTCTGCGCGAGGAGGTCTTCCCACGTGATCGGGAAGTCCTCGGCCAGCAGGTCCACCATGCGCCGGGCCCGCGACTCCCGGTCCGCGCGGGTGCGCTCGGTCTCGGCCAGCAGGTCGGGGTGCGTCGGGTCGTGCAGGTAGGCGAGGAGGTGGACGCCGGTGCCCCAGCCCGTCGTCCGGGCGATCGCGGAGATCTCGGCGCCGCGCACCAGGCCCACCCCGAGGCGCGCGGCTGCCTCGGCGGCCTCGGTCCAGCCCGACGTCGTGTCGTGGTCCGTGATGGCGAGCGTGGTGATGCCGGCGCGGGCGGCGACCTCCACCAGCCGCGCTGGCGAGTCGGTGCCGTCTGACGCGGTGGAGTGCGTGTGGAGGTCGATCACTCCACAAGGGTAGAGATCCCCGGGCCTCCGAGGAGCACGGGGCGAGGTGAGGTGCAGCACCCTGCCGCCGTCGGCCGCCCGACCGCGAGACATCAAGCCCACACAGCACGTTCACGCCCTGTTCCGCCGTCGTACGCCGCCTGCCCCAGCCGATCCCGCATCATCGAAGGGATGATGAGCAGCAACCACCAGAACCCCCACGGCGCTCCCACGAGCGTCGTTTTTGTGCACGGCATGCGCAGCTCCGGCGCGATCTGGGAGGACCAGGTCGAGCACGTGCGCGCGGCCGGCCACGAGGCCGTCGCGGTCGACCTGCCCGCGCACGGGTCGCGCCGCCACGACCGGTTCAGCATGGACGGCGCCTTCGAGGCGCTGGACGACGCCGTCGCGACCCGCCCGTCCGGGCCGGTGGCCCTGGTGGGGCTGTCGCTCGGCGGCTACACGTCGCTGGCCTGGGCCGCCCGCCCCGGCGCCGCCGACCGCCTGGTGGGCGTGCTGGCCGCGGGCTGCACGTCGGACCCGAGGGGCAAGCCCGTGCGGCTCTACCGGGACGTCGCGAGGACCGTGGCGAACGCCGCGTACCTCACCCGCCGCCTGACCGGTCGCGCGGTGCACCCGAGCGTGCACCGCGCCCGCCTCTCGGTGCCGTCGCTGCGGTCCCCGTTCCGCTCGCTCCGGAGCGCCCCCGGCGGCGCGGACCTGCGGCAGGTCGAGATCGCCCCGCGGCAGACCGCCGAGATGTACCGGCCCACCTGGGACGTCGTCACGGACGCGCTGACGCACCTCGTCGGGCGGTCCTCGATCGCGAATGTGCGCGCCGCGCGGGTCCCGGTCTGGTTCGTCAACGGCGCCCGCGACGCCATGCGCATCGAGGAGCAGAGGCACCTCGCCGCGGCCCGCGACGGAGCGCTCGTCGTCATCCCGAATGCGGGGCACGACGTGAACACGGAGGCTCCCTCAGCCTTCAACCGGGTGCTCACCAGGGCACTTGCGGACTTCAACAGGCGTGCGTGAAACACTGGGCGCATGAGCGAGCCCACAACCACTTCTCAGCCTGACGAGCAGGGGACCGCCGACCGCGGCACCAACCGCTCGCACCGTCCAGCCTCCACTGCCTTCAAGAACTTCGTGATGTCGCAGTGGGCCCCGCGCGCCGAGCTCGGCCTTACGGCGTCGGCCGCTGCGCCGTTCACCGTGGCCCGGCGGGCCGCGCTCTCCGAGCGGCTCCCCGGCGTGCGGCTCGTGATCCCGGCCGGCGCGCTCAAGACCCGCTCCAACGACACCGACTACCGGTTCCGGCCGCACTCGGCGTTCGCGCACCTCACGGGGCTGGGCACCGACCATGAGCCCGACGCCGTCCTGGTGCTGCACCCGGTTCCGGACGGTTCGGGCGACGCCGGCCCGGACGGTATCAACAGCGGCCACCACGCTGTGTTGTATGTGCGCCCCCTCGCCCCCCGCGACAACGAGGAGTTCTACGCCGACGCCCGCTACGGCGAGTTCTGGGTCGGCGCCCGCCCGTCGCTGGCCGACGTCGAGACCCTCACCGGCATCGAGGCCCGCCACATCGACGAGCTCGGCGACGCCCTGGCGAAGGACGTCGGCGAGGGCGGCATGCGCCTCCTCGTGGTGACCGGCGCGGACGACGCGATCGAGTCGCTGGTCGAGGAGCTGCGCCTGGAGGCCGGCGAGAGCGAGGACGAGGAGGCCCTCACCGACGAGACCCTCGTCGAGGCTACCTCCGAGCTGCGGCTCATCAAGGACGAGTACGAGATCGAGCAGATGCGCGAGGCCGTTGCCCGCACCGTCGAGGGCTTCGAGGCAGTGGTCCGCGCGCTGCCCGCCGCGAAGGAGCACCGCCGCGGCGAGCGCGTCGTGGAGACCACTTTCGACGGGCACGCCCGGCTCGAGGGCTACGCCGTGGGCTACGAGACCATCGCGGCCTCGGGCGAGCACGCCACTACCCTGCACTGGATCCGGAACGACGGCGAGGTCAGCTCCGGCGAGGTGCTGCTGCTCGACGGCGGCGTCGAGGTCGACTCCCTCTACACCGCCGACATCACGCGCTCCCTGCCCGTCGACGGCGAGTACAGCGACGTCCAGCGCAAGATCTACCAGGCGGTGCTCGACGCCGCCGACGCCGCGTTCGCCGTCGCGAAGCCCGGCGCCAGGTTCCGCGACGTCCACGCGGCGGCCATGGAGGTCATCGCGGCCCGCCTCGAGGAGTGGGGCTTCCTGCCCGACGGCGTCACCGCGGCCGACGCGCTCGACGAGGACGGTCAGCAGCACCGCCGCTGGATGGTGCACGGCACGTCCCACCACCTCGGCCTCGACGTGCACGACTGCGCGCAGGCACGCCGCGAGCTCTACCTCGACGGCGTCCTGGAGCCGGGCATGGTGTTCACCATCGAGCCGGGCCTCTACTTCAAGGCCGACGACCTCGCCGTGCCCGAGGAGTTCCGCGGCATCGGCGTGCGCATCGAGGACGACGTGCTGATCACCGCGGACGGCAGCGAGAACCTCTCGGCGGCGCTCCCCCGCCGCCCGGAGGACGTCGAGGCCTGGATGGCGTCGCTGCGCTGAGCCTGCGCGGAAGGTCTGCTTCGAGAACGACTTGAGGTACCGATCCGGGCCGGATTCGGTACCTCAAGTCGTTCTCAAAGTGGACCATCAGGGATCCGCGGCGGGCGGCAGCCCCGTGTCTAGCCCTGGTCGTCGGTCGGCGGCGCGTACGGGTTCGAGTGGCGTGGGACCGTGCGCTGCGTCGGTACGTCGTCCGGGTCGACCGGCTCGTCCGGGCGCTGGTCGGCCGGGGTGTCCGACGGCGGGGCCGGCGCGGCCTGCGGCTCCGCCGGGGTGTCGGTCGGTGGCGGCGTCGGTGTGTCGGCCGGGGTCGTCCCGGCACCGGTCGGCGGCTCGGGCTCAGCGACCGGCGCGTCCGACGGCGCATCGGCTCGCGTCGCTCCGGCGGCGCCCGCGGCACCAGCACCAGCACCAGGCCGCATCGCGCCGTACCGGGGCTCACCCGTGGGCGTGACCCAGCGCGGGTCGGTAGTCCGGGTGGTCGACGGCGCGGCGGGCGCCGTCGGCGCGGCACCAGGAGACTGAGCGCCCGGAGCCTGTGCGGCAGGAGCCGCGGGCGTCGTCGGCGCCATCGGGGCCGTTACCCCCACGGAGGCGGCTCCGCGCGCCTTGCCCAGCCCGTTCGGTGAGCGCACCAGGAGCGCCCGCGCGTCGCCGGCGTGCTCATGGCCACAGAGGATCGCGTAGGTGGCGGCCACGATCTGCGATGACGACGTGAAGTCACGCCGTCCGCCCGTGAACGTGTACGACAGGATCGAGAACAGCAGGCCGAACCCGGCACCGAGCGCGATGCCCGCGAGCATCACCTGGAAGCCGGAGGAACCCGCGAACAGGGTGAGCAGCAAACCCACGAAGAAGCCGAACCACGCGCCGGACAGTGCGCCCGCGAGGGCCACCCGCCCGTACGTGAGACGTCCGGTGACGCGCTCGACCATACGCAGGTCGGTCCCCACGATGGTGACGTTCTCGACTGGGAACTTGTTGTCGGAGAGGTAGTCGACTGCTTTCTGCGCCTCCAGGTAGGTGGAGTACGCGGCGACCTCGTCACCGGCCGGCAGGGTCGGGACCTTCGGGACGGCACCCGGGCGAGACATGCTCATACCCCATAGTCTCCCCTACCTGGGCACAAGTGGCGAGGAGCGTGCCGCAGGACCGGGCCGTAGGCTGACCAGCGTGAGCGCCAGCACCAGGGTTTTTGTCGCACGTCTGGCAGGCACCGTGGTCTTCGACCCCATCGGGGACCAGGTGGGCCGGGTTCGTGATGTCGTTGTGCTGGTCCGGGCCAAGGGCGCGCCGCGGGCGGTGGGCCTGGTGGTCGAGGTCCCGGGCCGGCGCCGCGTCTTTCTCCCCCTCACACGCGTGACGAGTATCGACTCGGGCCAGGTGATCAGCACCGGCCTGGTGAACCTGCGGCGGTTCGAGCAACGGGCCATGGAGTCCGTGGTGCTGGGCGAGCTGCTGGACCGCCGCGTCCAGCTCAAGGACGGTTCGGGCGAGGTCACGATCGAGGACGTCTCGATCGCGCAGCAGCGCACCGGCGACTGGCTGGTCGACCAGCTGTTCGTGCGGCGTCGTTCGGCGCGGGGATCGGCTCCGTTCCGCCGCGGATCCACCATGACCGTGCCGGTCGACGCCGTGCAGGACCTCACTGCCCGGTCGGCCGAGCAGGGCGCCGCTCGCCTGCTGGAGGCGTACGGGGACATGCGCGCGGCCGACCTCGCCGACGTGATCCGCGACCTGGGGACCGCACGCCGGCTGGAGATCGCGGGCGCGCTGAACGACGAGCGCCTCGCCGACGTGCTGGAGGAGCTCCCGGAGGAGGATCAGGTGTCGATCCTGTCGGGCCTGGACACCGACCGTGCGGCCGACGTCCTGGAGGTCATGGAGCCCGACGACGCCGCCGACCTCCTGAACGAGCTGCCCGAGGAGCAGGCGGCTCAGCTGCTCAACCTGATGGAGCCGGAGGAGGCGGCCGACGTCCGGCGCCTGCTGGAGTACGCCGAGGACACGGCCGGTGGTCTCATGACCACCGAGCCGGTGATTCTCGGCGCGGACGACACGATCGCGACGGCCCTGGCCTCGATCAGGCGGGCCGAGCTACCGCCCGCCCTGGCCTCCATGGTGTTCGTGGTGCGACCGCCGCTGGAGACGCCGACGGGGCGGTTCCTCGGCGTCGCGCACTTCCAGCGGCTGCTGCGCGAGCCGCCGCACGCCGCCGTCGCGTCCGTGCTGGACGCCGAGACCGAGTGGCTGACCCACGACGCGTCGGTGGGTCAGGTGACGCGCCTGCTCGCGGCCTACGACCTGCTCGCGCTTCCCGTGCTCGACGCGCAGCGCCGGCTGCTGGGCGTGGTCACCGTCGACGACGTGCTCGACCACATCCTCCCGGACAACTGGCGGGGCAGCGACGACGAACGCCTGGAGGCGGTGGCCCAGTCGGCACCGTTCGCGGGAGAGGAGGCGACCCGTGGCTGATCGCCTGGACACCCCGCTCGCCAAGGGCCGCAGCCTGGTCCCGCGCTTCCGCATGGACCAGGACGCCGTCGGGAAGGCCACCGAGGCCATCGCGAGGTTCCTGGGCACGCCCCGGTTCCTCATCTATCTCACGGTGTTCTGCCTGGTCTGGCTCGCGTGGAACATCTGGGCCCCGGAGAACCTGCGCTTCGACAGCGCCGCCAACGGGTTCACGGCGCTCACCCTGATGCTGTCGCTGCAGGCCAGCTACGCGGCGCCGCTGATCCTGCTGGCGCAGAACCGGCAGGACGACCGCGACCGCGTCACGGCGGAGCAGGACCGGCAGCGCGGCGAGCGCAACCTCGCCGACACGGAGTACCTGGCCCGCGAGATGGCGGCGCTTCGGCTCGCGCTGAGCGAGGTCGCCACCCGCGACTTCGTGCGCTCGGAGATCCGCAACCTGCTGGAGGAGCTGGACGAGAAGGACCGCGGCGGAGCGTCCAGCGCGCCGTACTCGCAGCGCAAGCCTTCGGACGTCTCGGACTCGCACAGGTAGAGCTTCCGGTCGGGCAGATGCCTTGGCTGCCAAGCCACGACCCATCGAGACGGGCAACGGTCCCACGCCCGGAGCGATGTGCTTCACAGCCCAGCGTCGATCCAAACATCACCCTCTCTTTGGAGGTTTTCGCCCGTTTCGCCCGTTATGTTAGCCACAATCGTCGGCGTCCTGGTGACGCCGTCTTGGGCAACGGGAGGAAAGATCATGGTGACAGGCAGGCCCTCTGGCCTGATCGGCGGCGCCAAGAGGAAACTTGCGACCGTACTGGCACTCACTACTACAGCAACGCTGGCGCTCGGAACCCTGATCAGCGTGCCCTTCGCAGCGGCCGCGGAAGGGGAGCAGGTGGCCGAGAGTCCCGTGGCATTCACCGTGAACCTGCCGGAGGGCTCCTTCGCCCCGGCGACCACAGAAGTCTTGGTGCACGCATGGCCGTCACCCGAGTTCGACCAGCAGCTCGTAGACGGCGACAAGTTCAAGCTGCACGTCGTGGACGCTGAGACCTCGATCAGCGGAGGAGTGATCTCCGTCCGTGCATCCGTCGACACCATTCCGTCGGACTATGTGAGCACGACCGGCGCGGTCGACTTCGAGGTCCAGGTCATCGACCGACCTGCGGGGCTGACAAGGATGACCGCAATGACAGCCCGCTCTGTGACGACAGGTCTCGGCGAGACCTGGATTGATGCCAGTTATACCGCCGAAGACCTGGCCGAGCTGGGCACTACGGTCGTCTCTACGCCATCGGTCGATCTGGTCGAAACTGTCGAACCATCCGACGAGTGCGAGGGTATTGAGACCCCCACGGACGACTGTGAACCCGAGAGTTCTCTCGACGATGGTGATGCGGGCCAGCTCGCCACAAGCTGCGTCGAGTGGCGCGGCGGGGAGGTCGAGCTCCTCGGCTCAAGGAACTTCTGGGCGAGGGTTGCAGCGACCTACACCATTAAGGAGGACCCCTACAACTCCAAGGCCCGCATGGTGTACGAGAATTCGCGCGAACACCACACAACCGGCGGCATCGCCGCATCGGTCAGTGGGGTGAGCTACTCACGAACTGGCACCAAGACGGTAACCTCGCAATGGGGCAAGGATTTCGTGTTTAACAACGACTACCGATCCTACCGCGTCGAGATCAGGTATGGCCGATATTCGATGCAGTACGTCCGATTTCAGAAACTTGACGGACAGTGCACCGCAGTCGCCGAGGAAATTGGCTGGGGCTCGAGGGTGCGGCCACGATTTGAAACAGGTGGAACCGATTCTGTAAGCATTGACAGGCCCAAGGCTTACACGATCTGCGCGGACCAAGATCCCGGATTGTGGCATCGAACAGATTCGAGCGGGAACGCTTATGAGAACGACGGTGGCGTAATTATTAAGGATCTGGTTGGGATCAACCTCCAGTCAAGGAGCCAGTACGCGACCTTTAAGCGCTTGGACTACGACATCGGCGGAAACGGCAAGGCGCTCTGCGGGAGCGACGGCTTTCCCTCGCGCGCGGGAAAGTTGATGCTGCGATACCAAGAGTAGTTGGGCGAGTGCCCGGTGGAGGCGTAGCTTACGCCTCCACCGGACAGTGATGATGTCTATTCTATATGGAACGGTGGGCCGTTGAAGAAATTGATTGCGACGTTGGTTTCTGGTTCGCTGGGCATCGCTCTGGGCCTCACGGGTTGTGCAACAGGGGTTCAGACGATAGACGTGCACCCGGATGACATGCAGCATCCGCTCTCCGTGTACCCGGGCTCCGGGCTGAGCGGTCTGGCACACCCGGAGGACGCTAAGGAAGGCGATGCGTGGAGTGGTATGTTCGGCAGCTTCATGCCGTGCGTCGCCCACGGTGACGGTCCGATCGAAATTACAGACGTCGACTGGTCGAGCACTCCGAATCTGGAGCCGTTGTCGGTCGACGTGTACGTCAGAACCTTCGTTGTTGGCGACGAAAACGCGATTGGCCAGCTCTATGGAACACCGGAGCACCCGTCCCGCCGCAGCACTACGCCATTCAACGAAAAGTTCACGGGCATGACGGTCGACAAGCCATGTAGTGAAGAGGGGGATCCGCCGCCAAGCGGGGCCATTGACGAAATCGTCTTCAGCGTAATGGGCAAGTCCTCAGGGGCGCACCTGACGGGCATCAGGTTCACCTACACCACTCCGGATGAGAAAGAACACGTCGTCGAGAACGACTGGGACTTCTATCTGTGCGGTCCCGCGGTGCCCGAGGAGATCGGTTGTAGATGAGCTTCTTGTGCTGCGGATTGAGCAGCAATCCGCCGGCAGCGGTCAGGGCTCCACGTCGTCATGGAGCACCACGCGCGACAGCTCGTGGGCCCCGCCGCGCAGCTTCCAGTAGTGCAGCCTGCGGGCCGACGGCGTGTTGACCTGCAGCGACACTCGCCAGCACACGGCGCCGTCGTCGCGGTGCCGGATCGGGTCGTCCCCGCCGGCGCCCGTGCGCAGGCGGTGCACCTGCAGGCCGTTCATCTCGGGCGCCAGCCCGGTCAGCACCATGACGAGCGTCCAGACCACACGGTCCCGGCTCACGCCCTCGACGTCGGTGAGGGAGGCGAGGAACCGGGGGCCGAGCGTGTAGTCCGCCAGGGGACGCAGCGGTTTTTCCGCGGCGGGGATCGCCCGGGCCCACTCGGCCAGCACCTCGAACCGGACCTGCTCCTCGTCGTCGACGAAGTACCGCTCCTCGGGCACCTCGACCCCGGCGTCGCCCAGCCGACGGCGCAGCCGCGCGGCCTCCTGCCGCGCCTTGCGCAGGGCCGTGGCCTGCTGCTCCGCGCGCCGCTCGCTGCGGTCGAGGCGTTCCGTGAGGTCTCCGACGCGCCCCAGCAGGCGGTCGACCTCCAGCTCGACCTGGCGCCGCTTGACCTTGTCGTCCAGCAGCTCCTTGCCGAGCGCGGTCACCTGGGACCGCGCGGCGTCGAGGGACAGGCTGAGATCGCGTGTCGCCTTCCCGGTCGGCTCCGGCAGCGCCTCGGCCGCGGCGGGTGACGGCAGGGCGTCGTGCCCGCCGGCGTGCCACGCGGCCACGTCCCCCGGCGTCGGCTTCCGCTGGCCGCCCGGCGGTGTCGGCACAAGCCCGGCGTCCACGCCCGCCTGGCGCGGGCGGGCGGCGGCGCCCTCGCGATCCGGCTCTACGGCAAGGTCGGGACCGGCCGGGCGCGCACCGAACAGGTCGGCGGGCGTGGGGGGCGGCCCGGACCGTTCGGCCGACGACGGCGCGGGGCCGGTCTCGACCTGGCGAAGAACGCCCAGCGAGCGCCCCGCCTCGACAGACTCGACCAACGAGGGCTCGGGCTCCGGGGGTTCGAGCCATGGCGGCCCGCCGTCCAGCAGCGCTATCGCGGGGACGGGCTGGTCCTCGGACTCGTCGACGTCGTCCAGCCGCAGCGCCAGGCCGTCGAGCGGCGCGGGCACCCGGCGGGCCGCGACCACCTCGCCCCTGGTGAAGAGGTCGCTCAGCAGGTCCAGGTCGTTGCCCGTGATCTCCGCGCGGCGCACGCGCACGAGGACGCCGGGCGCCAGGGCGATGCGGACGGCGTCGTCCTGGACGTCCTCGACCCGGCCGAGCACCACCTGGCCCACGCGATAGGCGGCATTGACCACCCGGCGCAACGTGTCGGCGTCGGGCAGCATGCCGCGGACGTCGAGGAGCCGGCGCACCGGGTCGAGCACGCCCACGACCCGCATCCCCGGCGCGAGCACGCGCACCAGCGCGACGTCGGAGAAGACGAGCTCCTCCGCGATCGTCGCCTGACCGCCGTCGTCGGTGCTGACCAGGGCGCGCGTGCCGAGCACGCCCAGCACCTTTCCCTCGACGGTCGTCGCGTCCGGCGCGGACCGCGCCGCGCCCACGATCCCCGCGCGCACCGCGAACCGCATGACGTCGCTGACCAGGCGGTCGCGTACACGCGCGTCCTCGTCCTGGGAGTAGGCGAAGTGCAGCGGCGAGCGCCGCGGCTGGTGCACCCACTCCAGGTCGGTGCCGTAGACGCGGGAGGCACCGCCGTAGACCTGGGTGTCCGGCGGCATGCCGGACGAGAACGCCCACGACACGTCACCCGTCGGGATGACGACGACCTCGGCGAGCCCGGCGACGTCGTCGAGCACCCGCTGCGGATCAACGAAGGGAGCGTCGTACCCGGCCGGGGTCGAGATGACCACCACCGGCCGGCCGCGGCCCTGCCGCTGCAGCGCTGCGGCGAGCTCGCGCGCCTGGTCCTCGGAGGTGACACGCCGAACTCGCGCTGGCACGCGTGGCTCGGTCATGCGGCCTCCTCACCCTTCGTGGTGACGCAGCGTACCGTTCTCAACTGACTGCCACTGCAAGGACCGGGAAGATAACCCCGATACCGGAGCCTCTGGACCCCGGCCATAGGATCGAGACATGACCCCTGTCGACTCCCCCGCACTCGAGGCGCGCGTCCGCGACGCGCTGACCGGTGTGCTCGACCCCGAGATCCGGCGCCCCATCACCGACCTGGGCATGGTCCGGTCGGTATCGGTGGCGAGCACCGCGGACGACGGCGCCCGGGTGACCGTCGGCGTCGACCTCACCGTCGCGGGCTGTCCGATGAAGTCGACGCTGATCAAGGACGTGACCGCGGCCGCGACGGCCGTGGACGGGGTGTCCGGTGTCGACGTCGAGCTGGGCGTCATGACGCCCGAGCAGCGGTCCTCCCTGCGGTCGATGCTGCGCGGTGGCGCGGGTGACCCGGTCATCCCGTTCTCGCAGCCGGGTTCGATGACCAAGGTCTTCGCGGTGGCTTCGGGCAAGGGCGGCGTGGGCAAGTCGTCCGTCACGGCGAACCTCGCGGTGGCGCTGGCGGCGGACGGCCTGTCGGTCGGCGTCATCGACGCCGACATCTACGGCTTCTCGATCCCCCGCATGCTGGGCGTGGACCGGCAGCCGACCCGCGTCGACAACATGCTGCTGCCGCCCATCGCGCACGGGGTCAAGGTGGTCTCGATCGGCATGTTCGTGCCGCCGGGACAGCCCGTGGTCTGGCGCGGGCCGATGCTGCACCGCGCGCTGGAGCAGTTCCTCGCGGACGTGTTCTGGGGCGACCTGGACGTGCTGCTCCTCGACCTGCCGCCCGGTACGGGCGACATCGCCATCTCGGTGGCGCAGCTGCTGCCGAGTTCCGAGATCCTCGTGGTCACGACGCCGCAGGCCGCGGCCGCCGAGGTCGCCGAGCGCGCCGGGTCGGTGGCGACCCAGACGCAGCAGGGCGTCGTGGGCGTGGTCGAGAACATGTCGTGGCTCGAGCAGCCCGACGGCACCCGCATGGAGATCTTCGGCGCGGGCGGCGGCGAGAAGGTCGCGGCGCGGCTCACCGAGGTGCTGGGCACGGAGGTGCCGCTGCTCGGCCAGGTGCCGCTCGACGTCGCCGTCCGCGAAGGCGGAGACTCCGGTACGCCCGTGGTCCTGACCGCGCCGGACTCACCCGGGGCGAAGGTGCTGGCCGACGTCGCCCGTGGGCTCGCGAAGCGCCGGCGCGGGCTGGCGGGCCGCAGCCTGGGGCTGGCGCCGGTCTGAGTCAGCGCCGGGGCCGTTGGGTGAGCTTCCGGACCAGCACCTCCGCCGGGCCCCGTCGGCCGGCCCGGGCCATCGCAGCAGCCGCCGCCACGGACGCCGCCCACACGCCGACGGCGATCGTGGCGGCTCCGGCGAACGACACGGTGCCGGACAGGCCGAGCGTGAACGGGTAGAACAGCAGGAGCCACACCAGCGACTGCGCGAGGTAGAAGGTCAGGGACCGCTGTCCGAGTGCGGCCAGTGCCGTCACGAGCCGGCCGCCCGCGCCGCCGGTTCGGCCCGATTCGCCGTCCGCTCGGCCCCGACCGCCGTCGGGCAGCCGACCGGCGACCACGACCCCGACGAGCGCGGCCAGGCCGACGCTGCCCGCGTAACCGCCGAGGGTGTGGAGCATCGCGAGCGCCCACCCCGTGGTTGATGCGGGCACCCAGACCCCGGCCACGACGAGCGCCTCGGGCAGAGCGGGCGTACCGATCACGGCCGAGCAGCTCCGCAGCACGCTGACGCCCGAGCAGCGCGCCGCCCTCCGGCGTCGGGCATGACCCCGAACCGGCGCACGGTGCGGTGATGCCCTCGGGCACCACCGCACTCTCGTGCGCACGGCCGTGACGAGCGTGCCGTCAGAGCCCTCGCGCGAACTGCGAGATCAGGGACGGCACGGCCGCGTCGAACCCGGCGACGTCGAGCATCCCCGGGTCGGACGGGTCCGCGATCGAGAACTCGGTGGCCGTCATGCCGACCACCACGAGCCGCGCCGGGATGCCCGTGCGCTCCCGGTACTGCCGCAGTGCCTGGTACGGGTGGACGTCACCGTGCCACGTCTCGTTGTCGGTGTAGACCACGAACGTGTCGACCTCCAGACCGCGCTCGGCCGCGTACAGCATCGGCTGGGCGCAGTCCGTCCCGCCCATCGGCATCTCGTCGACCACGCGCAGAGCGTCGTCGAGCCGACGGCGCGGCGAGATGCGCAGCGGCTTGAGGACTGCGTCACGCCACCCCCGGCCGGAGCCGGTCGTGAACCCGACGGCCGACGCATCCGGCTCGGTCGCGAGCTGCACCAGCGCCAGTGCCGCCGACGCCTCGCGCGCCGTGAGCGGCATGCCGGCGATCGGCACACCCATCGAGCCCGACACGTCCACGGCGAGCAGCATCCGCTTCCCGGCCGGCTCGACAGCACCGAACGCCGCGTAGAACCCGGCGTCCAGCGCATCGACGATGCGCTGCGAGGGCTCCCACGAGCTCCCGCCGCGCACGGATAGGCCCGAGGCGTACGTCCGCTGCGCCACCAGCACGTTCACCGGGTGCACGCGGGCGCGACGCAGCCGCTCGGGGTCGGCGAGCAGGGTCGCGACCTCGTCCGTCCGGCCGCCGACCGCGGGCAGCAGCCCCAGCCGGGTGAGCCGCGGGAGCTGGCGCATCAGCGCCGTCGCGGGCACGCCGACGTCGAGCAGCGCGTCCCACACCGCGGGCTCGGCGAGCGCCGCGTCGGGCAGCATCTCCCAGGTCAGGCCGGCGTCGCGGACGAGCGCCGACCAGGCAGTCGCGCCCGTGGCCTCCTGCGCCGTGAGGAACGCCTCGACCAGGACGGGAGTGTGCTCGCCCGTCGCGCCGCGCACGATCCAGTCGAACGTCGCTCGCAGGCCAGGATCAGCAGTAACCGGGTGCGCCAGACGCAGCAGGTCACGGTGCGACCAGCCCTCGCGCTGCCGGTACTTGACGGCCTGGTAAGCGACGGCGTCGGCATCCTTGGCCGTGTACCAGCCGCCGACAGCGCGGCGCAGTCCGCGGCCCCAGCCCCGGAACTGCTCGACGTAGCCGGCGAACAGGAACAGGTGCGTGCCCGTGCGAGCGACCTGGGGCAGAGCGGCGAGCGCGAGCGCCGCCGACTCCGGGATCGACGCCGCGTACGCGAGCGCGAACAGGGCCGGGTTCTGCTTGGGCGCGGCGCCGCTCGACGACACCTCGACGATCGTGTCGACCAGGATCACCGGGTCTGCAGCCGCCATCCGGCCCACGACCTCGGCATTCTCGCGGGCCAGGGTGCCGGCCGAGGCGTAGTACGTGCCGCCATCGACGCCGAGGGTGAGGAAGCGCCGCAGGCGTGCGACATCGTCGAGGACGAAGGTATAGCCGCCGGCGGAGTTCGCCTGCTGGCGCACGTCGGCGGGCTGGTTCTGGGGAGTCCGACGGCGGTTGATGGCACGCAGGATGTCCATGGCGAAGCTCCTTTCGGGATGGGTTGTGCTGGCGACGGGCAGAAGAGAGCGGTGGCGGGAGTACCCGCCACCGCTTCTCAAGCGTGGAAGCACAGGTGGGCGTGTGAGTGACGGCCGAGCTTGCCTCATGCTCTGCCCGTTGAGCTACACCGCCCGTGGGCGGCGGCGGGACTCGAACCCGCAACCGTAAGGTCCGATAACCGACCGTCTCCGGCCCACCCGTGCTTCCGCAATTCTGTTGTCAAATCAGGACCCTAGATGGCCGGTCTCGGGCTGACCAGGCAATATCGTGAACGCTGACGTCAACGTTCGGCGCAGCGGCCATTGGGCCTAGTGCTCGTACGGATTCGTGAGCATAAAGGGCGTGCCTGCCTCCTCGAGGGCCGCCTGCGGAAACGCGTCACCAGCGACGTAGTAGCGGGCACGGGTCCGGCCGATAGGCTTCAGCACTCGTGCTGCCACGAGGTCCCGCAGGTCACGCTGCGCCTGCTGGACACGCAGGTTCTCCGAGCGTTCGTACCTGCTGCGGCGAACCCGCCCCGAGAGAGCGACGTCGTGCAGCGCGCTGACGACGCGCGCGCTCAGTCCCAGGGAGTCCGCGAACGTCATCGAGGTGCTCGAGCACCCGGGCGGACCGCGCGAGTCGCAGGTGGACGGACTGGGTCTGCTGGTGGGAGGCAACGAGGTTGAACCTGACCCACTCGGAGACATCCTGGTCGGGCAGGTAGGTGGCGCCCCGGGCGCCGAGCTGCCGGTAGTACTCCCAGGTGTTGCCCGGGCGGCCCAGCCAGGCCTCGATCGACGAGAACTCGGGGGCGAGCACGCCCGCCCGGGCTGTCACGAGCGTCTGCAGGGAGCGCGACATGCGACCGTTCCCGTCCGACCACGGGTGGATCGACACCAGGTGCAGGTGCGCCATCGCCGCACGGACGACGGGGTGCGTGGAGTCGTCGTCGTTCAGCCAGTCCACCAGCTCGGACATGAGGTCCGGCACCTCCTCCACCGGAGGCGCCGTGTAGACGGCAATGCTCGGGTCGCGGGTGTCGGTGACGTACACCGAGCCCTTGCGCCACTGGCCGGCCGGGCGCGGCGGCGTGTGGTGGTGTCCCTGCAGCATCCAGTGGAGGCCGTTGAGCAGGCCCTTGCTGTAGTCGAAGTCCGGCGCGTCGTGCAGCGACTGGATGTAGGTCATCATCCGCTGGTAGGCCAGCGTCTCCTCGCGGTTCTCCTCCGAGACGTCGACGTCACGCTCGCCTTCCATGAGGTCTTCCGCGTCGACGGTCGAGACGCGGAAACCCTCGATCGAGTTCGACGCGGCGACGGCGTCGGCCGTGAGGAAGCGGCGCAGCCCGTCGGTCCACTTCGTGGGGGTGGACCGGACCTGCAGGCGCAGTTCTTCACGCGCGCGATCGATGTCGTCGAGCACACGTGTGTCGTCCGGCGAGAGGACAGGCGTCGGGAAGAGCATGTCGCCAGTGTAGTAATGACGCAATCATTGCGTCAATGCGTCGATCGCCTCCTGCTCAGCGCTGGACGGCGGCCAAGACCTCTTGTTCCTCGTCGCGGGTCAGGCCCGTGACCTTGGCGTCCGGCGTGGCGCGGAGCCACGTGAGGGTGTCACGGGTGGTCTCCGCGATCGGTCGGACCCGGAGGCCGGCACCCAGCGACGCGGTGGCGTCATGCGTGAGCATGCCCGACCAGTCGGGGTCGCCGATCCACATCGGGAGCGAGCGCGGGCCAGACCACGGCTTCACCTCGCGTTCGGTCAGCGCTTCGGCGGATACGGGCACCAGCTCTGGGTCGACGCCCACCCCGGCCGCCACCTGCGCAAGCACCTCCGAGCGGGAGAGCGGCGGGCAGACGCCGTCGTACACGCCGGTGGTGCGATGCTCGACGGCGGTGACCATCCACTCGGCGAGGTCTCGGACGTCGATGATCTGGATCTCTTCGTCCACCGGTTCGGGGACGAGGATCGGCAGGCCGTCCTCAGCGGCCTGTGCGAACCGGGCCGGCCAATAGGTAAACCGGCCGCTCGGGTCGCCCGGTCCGACGATCAGGCCCGGCCGGATCACGAGTGTCGCCGCGGTGCCCGCCCGGACCGTGTTCTCGCACGACACCTTCATGGCGCCGTACGCCTCGGGGCTCGAGTCCGGGTCCTCGTCGGTCTCGATCGGGTCGAGCAGCGGGAGCGTGTCGGGTGTGCCGCCGGGTGTGGCGACGTCGGCGTAGACGTTGATGGTCGACACGAACGTCCAGTGGGCGTCGGGGAAGGCCGCCACCGCGCTGCGCACGTGCGAGGGGATCCGGGAGACATCGACGACGGCGTCGAACCGGGCGTCGACCAGCTCCGCCGGGACCGCGTCGGCGCGGTCCCAGCGGACGAGCGTGGCGCCGTCGGGCACCTTGCCGCTCACGCCGCGCGCCGCGCACGTGACGTCGTGCCCGCGGGCCACCGCGGCCTCCGCGACCGCGCGGGACAGGAAGACCGTTCCACCGAGAACCAGGATTCGCATGGTCCCCACCGAACCGCATCGCGGGCGGCGGGGCACGCGGATCTGCTCCTGGCGAATCTTCGGGGGCGTACGAGCGCGTGGCCAGGTCCGGCAGGTAATCACCCCGGACGCCTGCGATTAACCCTGGTCACGGCCGGCCGGCGCGCCCTAGGGTCCTGACTCGACAACAGAACACTGGAGCGAGCACAGGTGGGCCGGAGATCGTCGGTTACCACTTCTAATGGGGAGGTTGCGGGTTCGAGTCCCGCCGCCGTCCGTCAGGACGACGTAGCTCAACTGGTGGAGCACCACACACCGGCGATCATCAACACGCCTACCCGTGCTTCCTAGAGCGGGCCGGAGCTTCTTCGGTTACCTGGTGAATGGCAGTGCGGGTTCGACCCCCGGCCCGGCAACGGGTTCTGCTCGGCGGTGCAAGCCGCTGTTCCGGAGGGCGCACACACGCCCGCTCGTCCACGTGATGAGAGAGCGGTGGCGGGCTTGTGCCCACCACCGCTCTCCGCATGTCGGCGCGGGTGATATCTCAGAGCATGTGCGCAGCTCCCGGAGGCCCGTCGGCGGGAAGCGTATTCCCACCCACGCGTCGAGGACCTACCGTTGTGTCCGGGGCACCACGCACCTTCCGACCCGGACAAGGAAGTCCTCATGACGCACAGCACACACCGTTGGCGCGCCCTCGCGGGCGGCGCCGCCCTGGTAGTCGCGATGACGACGGTCGGCCTCGCGATCGTGCCGTCAGCGGCGGGCTACGGCGAGGCGGTGATCGAGCCCGTCGAGACCGACCTTGCCGACAAGGACTGGGTCACAGCCCGCGCCACCAGCAACGACGCGAATGCGGGCCAGGCGCTCGACGGCGACGAGAGCACGGCCTGGACACCCGCCCGGACGTCGTCGGACCGCACGGCGAGCGGCGCCCACGGGAAGAAGGAGCAGTCGCTCACAGTGAACCTCGGCGGCGCGTACGACGGTCTGCACAAGGTCGAGGTGGTCCTCGCGGACGCCGACGCCCGCGCGCTACGTCGTCGAGACCTCCGCCGACCGGAAGCGCTGGGTGACCGTCGCCGACCATTACGACGGCCGCAGCGGCGCCGCCGGCACCACCGCCCTGGTCGACCGCGAGGGCACCCGCTACCTGCGGGTCCGGTTCGCTCGCCGACGACGCCGGGCACGGGCGTCGCCGAGGTGCACGCGTACAACTACCTGCGCGACGACCTGAAGCTCGGCGCCGACCTGTCCTACGCCGACCAGGAGCGCGACCAGCCGTACTACCTCGACGCGGAGGCGGCCCTGGCCGGCGAGCCGGACCCCGGCCCGCACCTGCTCGACGTCGTCAAGGACCGCGGCATGGAGCACCTGCGCCTGCGCATCTGGAACGACCCGCGCGACGAGACCACCGGCGTCGAGACGGACCCGGCCTACCAGGGACCGGAGCGCTCGCTCGACGGTGGCCCGCGAGGTCGTGGACCACGACATGAGCCTCGGCATCGACTTCCACTACGCCGACAGCTGGGCCGACCCGAGCAAGCAGCCCAAGCCGCGCGCCTGGGCCGAGCTGCCCTTCGACGAGCTGACCCAGGAGGTCCACGACTTCACCGCTGACTACCTGACGCGGCTGGCGGAGCAGGACACGACCCCGGCGAAGGTCGCGGTGGGCAACGAGGTGATCAACGGCTTCCTGTACGGCAGCGAGGCGCAGATCATCGGCACCACCGCGCCGCAGTACTTCACGGACGAGGCCGACGTCTACCAGTCCCAGCCGGGCGGCGGCCTGCTCTGGGACTACTGGCGCAGCGAGGACCCAGCCGAGCAGCAGCTCTACACGGAGCAGTGGGACCGGTTCGCCACCCTCATGGCATCCGGCATCAACGCCGTGCGCGAGTCGTCCCCGGAGTCGGAGGTCGAGATCCACGCGATCGTCGACACGGGCCGACTCGACAAGACGATGGAGTTCTGGACGCAGCTGCTCACCCGGCTCGAGGCCGCCGACGCCGCCCCGGACGTGCTCGCCCTGTCCTACTACCCGGAGTGGCACGGCAGCCCCGAGGAGCTCGAGCACAACCTGCACACCATCGCGGAGGCGTTCCCGGAGTACGCGCTCGACGTCGCCGAGACGGCCTACCCCGCCGAGAGCTGGCCGCCCGGCGACCCGACGCCACTGCCCAACTCCCCGTTCCCTGTCACCGTCCAGGGCCAGGCCGACGCGATCCAGCGGGTCTTCCAGGTCGCCAACGACGTGCCCGGGAACCGGGTGCAGGGCGTGCTGGTGTGGGAGCCCGCGAACTGGCAGCCCATGTTCACCTGGGTCGAGACCAGCTCCGGCTGGTTCCCCGAGGCCAACGCGTCGCTCGACGTCTACCGCGAGAGCGACGTCACGCACGTCCTGGAGGACTCCGTGCACGCGGTCACCGAGGTGGACGACGACGTCCGGCTCCCCCGGACCGTCGACGTGCTGTCCCCCGGGGACGGCCGGGCAGCGCCCACCCGCGTCGCCTGGCAGGAGGTGCCCGACGACGCGACCGCGACCCCCGGCACGTTCACCGTCGACGGCACGACAAAGTACGGCCCGGTCACGGCGACGATCCACGTGCTACCGAACCCCTGACCCGAACTTGAGTTCCACAGATACACCCTGAGAGAGGACCCTCATGCCTGAGACCCCGAGCTTTGTGCCCGGACCGCAGTTCGACGGCTGGCTCACCGACGTCGACCAGATCAGCTACGGCGGCGACTACAACCCGGAGCAGTGGCCCGAGGAGGTCTGGGCGGAGGACGTCCAGCTGATGAACGAGGCGGGCGTGAACCTCGTCAGCCTCGGCATCTTCAGCTGGGCGCTGCTGGAGCCGCGCGAGGGCGATTTCGACTTCGGCTGGCTGGACCGCGTGATCGAGCTGCTGCACGCGGGCGGCGTCCGGATCCTGCTCGCCACGCCGACGGCGGCCCCGCCCGCCTGGCTGTTCGCGGCCCACCCGGACGCCCGGGTGGTCGACCGGGACGGGACCCCGATGGGTCCCGGCTCGCGCGGGCTCATGGCTCCGACCGCCCCGGCGTACCGGTCCGCGGCCCTGCGCATCAGCACCGAGCTGGCCAAGCGCTACGGCACCCACCCGGCCCTCGCGGGGTGGCACATGCACAACGAGTACGGCACGCCGGTGTCGCTCGACTACTCGGTCCACGCCCAGCGCGCGTTCCGGGTGTGGCTGCGCGAGCGGTACGACTCGATCGACGGGCTGAACGCCGCCTGGGGCACGGCGTTCTGGGGCCAGGTCTACGGCGACTGGGAGCACGTGCAGGTGCCGGCCGCCGCGCCGACGTCGGTCAACCCGGCGCAGCAGCTCGACTTCGCGCGGTTCTCCGACGCCGCCCTCCGGGCCTGCTTCGTCGCGGAGCGCGACGCGATCCGCGAGCACTCCACGGCGCCGGTGACCACCAACTTCATGGCCGCCAGCTGCCCGTCCACCGACCTGTTCGCGTGGGGCAAGGAGGTCGACGTCGTCTCGAACGACCACTACCTGCAGGCGGCGGACCCCCGCGCGTACGTGGGGCTCGCGCTGGCCGCCGACCTCACCCGGTCCGTGGCGGGCGGCAAGCCGTGGCTCCTGCTGGAGCACTCGACGTCGGCCGTGAACTGGCAGCCGCGCAACGTCGCCAAGCGGCCCGGGGAGCTGGCCCGCAACTCGTTCTCGCACCTGGGCCGCGGCGCGGACGCGATCATGTTCTTCCAGTGGCGCGCCTCCCGGTCCGGCGCGGAGAAGTTCCATTCCGCGATGCTGCCGCACGCCGGCACGGGCTCGCGGGTGTGGCGCGAGGTCGCCGAGCTGGGCGCGAACCTCGGACGGCTGACCGAGCTGCGCGGCTCCCGGGTGCACGCCGACGTCGCCCTGGTGTGGGACTACGAGTCGTTCTGGGCGCAGGACCTCGAGTTCCGGCCGAGCCAGGGCGCCCGGCACCGGGAGCGCATCGACACCTACTACGACCGGCTCTGGCGGGACGGCCACACCGTCGATCTGGTCCGGCCGGGCCAGGACCTGTCGGGGTACAAGCTGGTGGTCGCCCCGGCGTCGTACCTGCTCACGGCCGACGACGCCGCGAACCTCACCGCCTACGTCGAGGCCGGCGGCACACTGCTGGTGAGCTACTTCAGCGGCATAGTCGACGAGCACGACGCCGTGCACGCGGGTGGGTTCATGGCGCCACTGCGCGACGCGCTCGGCGTGTGGGTCGAGGAGTTCCTGCCGCTGCGCGAGGACGACTCGCTCACGGTCGAGTACGGGGCCGGTCCTGGGCGCGACGGCGCGGGGGCGGGCTCGGGCACCGCGGGAGCCGGCGCCGGCACGACCGCGCTCACCGGCACGGTCTGGGCCGACGACCTGGTCCTCGCCGGGGCCGAGCCCGTCGGCACCTACGTCGACGGCCCCAAGCCGGGCGGCGCCGCGATCACGCGGCACACCCACGGCGCGGGCACGGGCTGGTACGTATCGACGAACCTCGACGTCGACGCCCTGGCCACGGTCATGGCCGACGTGTACGCGGGCGCGGGGCTGGCGCCGTCGGGCACCGTGGAGGGGCTGGAGGTGGTGCGCCGGCACGGCCGGTCCGCCGCCGGGGCCACCGGAGCCGCCGAGTACGTGATCGCGATCAACCACACCGACAACGACGCGAAGCTGCCCCTGGACGCGCCGGCCACCGACCTGCTCACCGGTGACGCCGTCGCGGGCGACGCGGACGTGCCCGCGGGCGCGGTCCGCGTGCTGCGCCTGGACGCCTGACGCCGCACGCCGGACTACGAGCGCGCCGGACCTGCGGTCTCGCTGCCTGACCGGCAGTGGGTCCGGCGCGCTCGACGGGCAATAATCAGTTCCGTGACCACCATCAACTGGCTCGAGGCCTGGAGCGCCGAAGAAGGCGCGCACCGGGTCGACGAGCTCTTCACCCGTTCGTTCGACGGCTCCCCCGAGGGCGTTTGGTCCGCTCCCGGCCGGGTCAACCTCATCGGCGAGCACACCGACTACAACGCCGGGCTCTGCCTTCCGACGGCGCTGCCGCACCGCACCTACATCGCGCTGCGGCCGCGTGCGGACGACCAGATCCGGCTGGTATCGGCGCAGGCAGAGGGCATGTGGGAGGCGCGACTGTCCGACATCGCACCGGGCGCGGTGAGCGGCTGGGGCGCCTACGTCGCCGGCGTCGCCTGGGCCCTGGCCGAGGCCGGCCACAAGGTCGGCGGCTTCGACGCCGCCGTCGACTCGTGCGTGCCGTTCGGTGCCGGGCTGAGCTCCTCGGCAGCGCTGGAGGCCGCCGTCGCGGTGGCCCTCGACGCGGTGACGGGCCTGGATCTCGCGGCGTCCGACGCCGGACGCGCCGAGCTGGTCGACGTCAGCCGGCGCGCGGAGAACGAGATCGCGGGCGCGCCCACGGGCGGTCTTGACCAGTCGGCGTCGCTGCGCTGCCGCGAGGGCTATGCGCTGCTGCTCGACTTCCGGCCTGGGCTGAACCCGCTGGAGTCCGGCGTACCCGTGCCGTTCGACCTGGCCACCGCCGGTCTGACGCTCCTGGTCGTCGACACCAGGGCCGAGCACTCGCACGTCTCCGGGGAGTACCGGGCGCGCCGCGAGACCTGCGAACAGGCCGCCGAGCTGCTCGGGCTGGACTCGCTCCGCGACATCGCGCCGACGCTCGGCGGCATCGGCATCGACCGGGCGCTGGCCGAGCTCGAGCCGCACGACTCGGACGGCGTGCTGCGCCGACGGGTCCGGCACGTCGTGACGGAGATCGACCGCACCGCTCGGTTCGCCGACCTGGTGCGCGAGGGCCGAGCGGCCGACGTCGGCCCATTCATGCTCGCCTCGCACGCCTCCCTGCGTGACGACTACGAGGTCTCCTGCCGCGAGCTCGACCTCGTCGTCGAGTCCGCCGTGGCTGCGGGCGCGCTCGGCGCGCGCATGACCGGCGGCGGCTTCGGCGGCAGCGCCATCGCGCTGGTCCGCCTGTCCGACGTCGACGTGGTCGCCCAGGCGGTCGCGGACGCCTTCGCGGACGCGAACCTGATCGCGCCCGCGTTCCTGCTGGCCCCGCCGTCGGCCCCGGCGGGCTGACCCTCACGTCGCCGCGGTAGTCGCTTGGCGAAGTAGTCGTTCAGCGAAGTAGTCGGGCGGCATCTGCTGCGTGACTACCTCGCCAGCCGACTCCTTCGCCAGGTGACTACCTCGGCGTGGTCGGCTAGAGCTCGTAGGTGGCCACGACCGGGGCGTGGTCGCTCCAGCGCTCGGCGTAGGTGGGCGCGCGGTCGACCTCGACCTTGCGGCACGCCCCCGCGAGGGCCGAGTTCGCGAGCTGGTAGTCGATGCGCCAGCCGGAGTCGTTGTCGAAGGCCTTGCCGCGCCACGACCACCAGGTGTACGGGCCAGGACCGTCTCCGGCATGCGTGCGCCCGAGGTCGGTCCACCCTTGCTCGTCGAGCCAGCGCGTCACGTAGGCGCGCTCCTCGGGGAGGAAGCCGGCGCTCTTCAGGTTGCCCTTCCAATTCTTCATGTCCACGTTGTGGTGGGCGATGTTGAGGTCGCCGGCCACGACCGCCGGAGCCTGCGCCGCTGCGAGCTCGGCCAGGCGGGCCGTGACCTTCTCCAGGTACGCGTACTTGGCCACCATGGTGTGTTCCTCACCCGGCCTGGTGGAACCGGAGTGCAGGTAGGTGGAGACGGCGGTGAGCGTGCCGCCGTCGGGCAGCCGGACGTCGGCCTCGACCCACCGGCCGGTGTCGGTGTTCGGCTCCGCGGCGCCGTCGGGCCCGTGGGCCGCGAGGCCTGCGCGGACCTCGCCGAGCGGCAGGCGCGACGCGACGAGCACCCCAGCGCGGCCCTTGACCTCGCTCTCCGCGTGCGCCACGTGCCAGCCGTCGAGCAGCTCGCGGGCGATCGTGTCGGGGGCGCGCACCTCCTGCAGCAGCAGCACGTCCGGCGTCCGGGTGGCGATCCAGGAGTCCATCCCGCGGCGGACGGCGGCGCGGATCCCGTTGACATTTGCGGTGGCGACGATCAGAGGCACCGGGGAAGCCTACTTGCCGCCACTGACGCTCACGCCCCGTCGTGGGCCGCCTGGAGCGCGGCGACGTCGATCTTGCCCATCTTCAGCATCGCGTCCATCGTGGCGATCTCGGCGGGCGTCGAGTACGTGCCACTGAGCCGCTCGAGCTCCTTGGGGATGACCTGCCACGACACCCCGAACTTGTCCTTGCACCAGCCGCAGGCGCCGGGTTCGCCGCCGTCGGCGGTGAGGATGTCCCAGTAGTGGTCGACCTCGTCCTGGCCCTCGACGGACAGGAAGAACGAGAACGCCTCGTCCAGCGTGAAGTGCGGACCGGCGTTCAGCCCGGTGACGGGCAGGCCGGCCACCGTGAACTCCACCACGAAGTCCGCGCCCGGCTCGGCACCCGGCGCGTCGTCCGGCGCCTTCACCACGCTGTCGACGGACGAGCCCGGGATGTGCTCGGCGTAGAACGCGGCGGCTTCGCCGGCCTTGTTGTTCCCGAACCAGAGATGCGGTCGAACGGTAACCATCGTGTCCTCCTGAGTGGTCGAGGCGCCCATCGGCCCCGTCCCCCAGTCCGACCCGCAAGCCGCCTAAAACTCATCGGCCGAGGCCCAACGACCCGGCGGGGCGCTGGCGTCAGCGCGCAAACACCCCGCCGTGCGGCATCTCCCACGCTTCGGCGAGGCGCGACGGCCGGACCACGGAGCCGGCGCCGAAGAACTCGCAGAACTTCATGATCAGCGGGTCCCAGCCCACGGGATCCACGTAGTGCGTCTCCGGGATGACAAGCTCCTCGGCGACATGGCTGCGCAGCACGCGGACGTGGAACACCGTCGCCCCGGAGTCCGGCGCGCCGAGCGGAGTCTCCTGCATGAGGGCGCACTCGAGCTGCACCGGGCACTCGGTCACGCGGGGCGCGCCGACCAGGTCCGACGCCTGTTCCGTCAGGCCGGCCCGGGCGAACTTGTCCGGGACGAACTCGTAACCCATTGCCGCCTTCCGCGACGACACGTCAGCCTTCCCGGTGGTCAGCGCCAGCCGGTCCACGGCGTCGACCATGCCGGCCGGCACGAGGTTCAGTACGCACTCGCGTTCACGGCGGAGGTTCGCAGCGGTCTGGGCGGAGTTGCCGAGGCCCAGCGCGCAGTGGTCGTTGAGCCACCACGCGGACGACATCGGTGCGAGGTTCGCCGACCCGTCCGGATTCCGTGTCGAGATGAGCACAACGGGCGTGCCGAAGTACATGACCTTGAGGTCGATGGTCCTGTGCATGCCAACAGCCTGGCCCGGCCCCGGCACGGGGTCTGGCGGGAATCGGCCGTCGCATGCCTGGCCGGCATCCTCATCGCCAGAGCCCGATCCTGGACTCGAAGGCGAGGACCAGAGGGGCGCTCCCAGCATCCGGGCGACCTCGTCGCGGCTCGGCACGATCTCGCCGTCGGCCCAGGACACGAGCGCGTCCAGGTCCTCGCCCCAGTCAGGCTGGATCTCCGCCCACCGGCGTGCGCCAACCAGTCGGTCGGTGGTCCACGTACCGTCATGCACCGAGACCAGCCCCGCGACGGCGAGAAGCGACTTGCGCGCCACCCGACGGCCGAGTGCCACATGATCGCCACCGGCGGCGACGGCGGCCCGCCACCGTTCGGCGTGCAGGGCGATGTCGCCGTTGAATCCTCGGGCGGCCCGTGCGTCAGCTGGAAACTCCCGGAGCGATGCGTGCCGCACCGATGCTCACAAGGTCACAAGCCCTGCGCCGAAGCTGTCCGCAGCACAGCCGATGGACGGACCACACCGACTTCACCTAGTGTCTAGGCACGCGATAGGGAGAAATCCTGAGCGTCTTGCCTCGGCCCCCGCTTCCGGCGGGGGCTGCTGTGCTTCTAGGTCCGCTGATTTCTTGTTCACCATGCTCTTGCTGCCAAGAACAGCCGATTCTTGGCAGCAAGAGCATGGTGAACAAGAGTCAGTACGGCGTCAGCCCGCGAGCGTCCGTTCTGCCGACTCCACGACGTTCGCCAGGAGCATCGCCCGCGTCATTGGCCCGACGCCGCCCGGGTTGGGCGACACCCAGCCCGCGATCTCGGTGGCCTCGGGCGAGACGTCGCCCACGACACGCGACTTGCCCGTCTCCGGGTTGGTCTCGCGAGAGACGCCGACGTCGATCAGCACGGCGCCCGGCTTCACCATCTCGCCGGACACGATGCCCTTGACGCCCGCGGCCGCCACGACGACGTCGGCCCGTCGGACCAGCCCGGCGAGGTCCTGCGTGCCGGTGTGTGTCAGAGTGACCGTCGCGTTCACGGCGCGCCGCGTGAGCAGCAGGCCGATCGGGCGGCCCACGGTGACGCCGCGGCCCAGGACCACTATCTCCTTGCCCGCGAGCTTGATCCCGTGCCGCTCCACGAGCTCGATGATGCCGCGCGGGGTGCAGGGCAGCGAGGACGTGATCTCCTCGTTCACCCGCAGCACCAGGCGCCCCAGGTTGGTGGGGTGCAGGCCGTCGGCGTCCTTGTCGGGGTCGACGAGCTCGAGCACGCGGTTGGTGTCGATGCCCTTGGGCAGCGGCAGCTGCACGATGTACCCGGTGCAGGCCGGGTCCTCGTTCAGCCGGCGGACCGCGGCCTCGATCTCCTCCTGCGTGGCGTCGGCCGGGAGGTCCTCCCGGATCGACGCGATGCCGACCTCGGCGCAGTCGCGGTGCTTGCCCGCGACATACCACTGCGAGCCCGGGTCCTCGCCCACCAGGAGCGTGCCGAGCCCGGGCACGACCCCGCGCTCGCGCAGCACCGTCACCCGGTCCTTGAGCTCCGCCTTGATCGCCGCGGCGGTGGCCTTCCCGTCCAATATCTGTGCGGTCATGCAGTCCTCTCCCGTGAGTGCTGGATTTTCGCCCGGCCAGCGGCCGATCAAGGGCGAAAACCCAGCACTCAGCGCCGGCGTTTGGTTAGAGACCCGGGTAGAGCGGGAACTCGGCCGTCAGCTTGGCCACCCGAGCGGACAGGGCGTCGACGTCGGTCGCTGCGCCGTCCTTCAGGGCCGTCGCGATGATGTCGGCGACCTCGGTGAACTCGGCGTCGCCGAACCCGCGCGTGGCGAGCGCCGGCGTGCCGATGCGCAGGCCCGAGGTGACGCGCGGCGGGCGCGGGTCGAACGGGACGGCGTTGCGGTTCACGGTGATCCCGGCGTCGTGCAGGAGGTCCTCGGCCTGCTGGCCGTCGAGCTCCGAGTTACGCAGGTCGACGAGCACCAGGTGCACGTCGGTGCCGCCGGTCAGCACGGACACGCCCTTGGCCGTCACGTCCGGCTCGGAGAGCCGCGAGGCGATGATCGACGCACCGCGGAGCGTGCGCTCCTGGCGGTCCTTGAACGTCTCGGTGGCGGCCAGCTTGAACGAGACCGCCTTGGCGGCGATCACGTGCATGAGCGGGCCGCCCTGCTGGCCCGGGAACACCGCGGAGTCGATCTTCTTGGCGTACTCCTGCTTGGCGAGGATGAAGCCGGAACGCGGCCCGCCGATCGTCTTGTGCACGGTCGAGGAGACGACGTCGGCGTACGGCACCGGCGACGGGTGCAGCCCCGCCGCGACGAGCCCGGCGAAGTGCGCCATGTCGACCCACAGCTTGGCGCCCACCTCGTCCGCGACCTCACGGAACGCGGCGAAGTCGAGGTGCCGCGGGTAGGCGGACCAGCCCGCGATGATGACGTCGGGCCGGTGCTCGAGCGCCTTCTTGCGGACCTCGTCCATCTCGATGCGGTAGGTCTGCGGGTCCACGCCGTAGGCGCCGACGTCGTACAGCTTGCCGCTGAAGTTGATCTTCATACCGTGCGTGAGGTGGCCGCCGTGGGCCAGCTCGAGGCCGAGGATCTTGTCGCCCGCGTTGATCAGGGCGTGCAGCACCGCGGCGTTGGCCTGGGCGCCGGAGTGCGGCTGGACGTTGGCGTGCTCGGCGCCGAACAGGTCCTTGGCACGGGAGATCGCGAGGTTCTCCGCGATGTCCACCTGCTCACAGCCGCCGTAGTAGCGGCGGCCCGGGTAGCCCTCGGCGTACTTGTTCGTCAGGACCGAGCCCTGGGCCTCCAGGACGGCGCGCGGCACGAAGTTCTCGGACGCGATCATCTCGAGAGTGTCGCGCTGGCGGGCCAGCTCTCCGTCCAGGACGGCGGCGATCTCGGGGTCGAGCTCGGCGAGCGGGGTGGAGAGCGGGTCGGGAGTCGATGCGCTCATAGCTCCTCGATTCATGCGGGACGGGGACATAGTCGGACGGCGGTGGATGGCACACGCACCGTGACATATTGCCCGGGCGCACACCCTCCACGAGGTGACCCAGGGCCCAGGCGAACGACCCGTCGTCGGCATGACTCGTCGCTCCCCGGTGGTGATCCACCTGACGCCAGTCGCGACCCGAAGATCGTAGCAGCGGCGATCGAAACCCGTGCCGGGCGCCCACTTTTCACTCCGCCATTAGCGCAGATCCCCGCGATTGCAACGAAAGTACTTGAGACCTTTTCGCGATTCACCCGTACGTCGCTAATGTGCCGCTCATGCCCTCCCCCGTGTCACCGGACGCAGGTGTTCCGGAACACCAGCCAGACTCGTACCGCCAGAACCGCCGACCGCAGACCGGCGGTCAGCCCCGCCAGACGCCGAACGGTCCACCGCAGAACGGCGCTCGGCCGCAGTCGGGCCAGTTCCCGACGGGCCCGGCCCAGTCAGGTCAGTTCCAGTCCGGCCAACAGCCGGGCCAGCAGTCAGGCCAGTTCCCGACGACCGGCCGGCCCAGGACGGGCCAGTTCCCGACCGGCGGCCAACCGCAGTCCGGCCCGTTCCGACCCGCTCAGCCGCAGTCCGGCCAGTTCCCGACGCGGTCCGGCGCCAACCCGATGCCGCCGGACCCGAACCGAAGGTCCGCCGGGAACGGCGGCGGTCGCGGCGAGGGCAAGAACACCGGGAGGAGGGACTGGATCTGGTCCGTCGTCGCCTTCCTCGTCGCCGCCGGTGTGATCACCGCGGTCGCTCTGCACTTTTTCGGGCCCGGCAGTGGCGACGACGGGACCGCTGCGGCGTGGGCGGTCGACGCCTGCGCCGGACCGGACTCGACGGGCGGGAACGCCGAGGCTGAAGGCGGGGCGTACCGCCCCCTGCTCTGCGACGATCCGGACGCAACGGTCACGATCCTCGACATCCAGGACGCAGTGTCGGTGGCGCAGCTGCACTGCCCGGCCGGCACCGACGTCGTCTTCCAGAAGGACGGCCAGGCCGGCGGCGATACGCAAGCGGTCTGTGCCCGCAACCTGTCCGACGACCATCCCGGTGACCCGGGCATGGGCGGCGGGCAGCTCATGACGGGCGACTGCGTGGACGAGAACGGCGGCGAGCTCGCGTGCTCGTCGGACGGCGCGCACAAGGTCACGGGCCTCATCGTCGGAACCGCCGAGTGCCCGGAGGGGTCTGCGGACAAGCTCGAGCTCGGCTTCGACGCGGCGCGCAGCTACGAGACGATCTGCCTCGGCGATTAGACGCACCCCCACCTGCGCTGTCATCTGCCGCTCACCGAACCGAAACCGGCCACCACCGGACATTGGCTAGATTTGTAGCATGGCGCGCCAGCAGCAGACTGTTTTCGAGCGCAACATCCCGGCCAGGTCCGTCGTCGACCATGCCCTGGCCGGGACGCGCAAGGCGGTGTTCTGGCAGGACGACCTGGGCGAGCCCACCACCTACCCCGCGCTGTCGGCCCCGACCCGGGCCGACGTCGCGGTGGTCGGCGGCGGGTACACCGGCCTGTGGTCGGCCGTGTGCGCGAAGCAGCGCAGCCCCGGCGCGCGCGTGGTGCTGGTCGAGGCGAGGTCGGTCGGGTGGGCCGCGTCGGGCCGCAACGGCGGGTTCTGCGAGGCGAGCCTCACGCACGGCGACGAGAACGGCCGCAGCCGCTGGCCCGACGAGTTCGACGTCCTGACCCGCCTCGGCCACGAGAACCTGGCGGCCATGGAGTCCGCGGTGAGCGACCTCGGCCTGGACTGCCAGTGGGAGCGCACCGGCATCGTCGACCTCGCCGTGGAGCCCCACCAGATCGACTGGCTGCAGGACGCCGCGCACGACGCCGCCCGCGCCGGCGTCCCGCATACGTTTCTCGACCGGGCGAAGATGCGTGCCGAGATCGCCAGCCCGACCTACGAGGCGGGCCTCGTCCGTCCCGACGACGCCGCGCTGGTGCACCCCGCGCGGCTGGCCGCCGAGCTGGCTCGTGTAGCGAGCGAGCTCGGCGTCGAGATCTTCGAGCAGACGCGGGTGACGCGGCTGGTCGCGCCGGCTCGCGGCGTGAACAGCGACGTCGTCCTGAGTACTACCTCGCCCGCGGGCGAGACGACCGTGCGAGCGGACCGCGTGATCCTCGGCACCAACGTGTTCCCGTCCCTGCTGCGGCGCTACCGCCTGCACACGGTGCCGGTCTACGACTACGTGATCGCGACGGAGCCACTGTCTGCCGACCTGCTGGGCACCATCGGCTGGCGCGGGCGGCAGGGCCTCGCGGACCTGGCCAACCAGTTCCACTACTACCGGCTGACGGCCGACAACCGGATCGTGTTCGGCGGGTACGACGCCGTCTACCACTACGGCAGGACGCCTGAGCAGGGCGTACGAGGACCGGCCCGAGACCTTCCGGCGCCTCGCCGAGCACCTGCTGACGACGTTCCCCCAGCTCGAGGGCAGCCGCATCACGCACCGGTGGTCCGGCGCGATCGACACGTCCACCCGGTTCTGCGCGTTCTACGGTCAGGCCGCCGGCGGCCGCGTGCAGCATGCGGCCGGGTTCACCGGGCTCGGCGTCGCCGCCACGCACTTCGCGGCGCAGGTGATGCTGGACCGGTTCGACGTTCTCGACGGCTCCCCCGACACCGAACGCACCGCGCTCCAGATGGTGCGGCAGGTCCCGCCGCCGTTCCCGCCGGAGCCGATCGCCGCTGCCGGGATCGGGGCCACCCGCTGGTCGCTGGACCGGGCCGACCACCAGCGCGGGCGACGCAACGTGCTGCTCCGGTCGCTGGACGCCCTTGGCCTGGGGTTCGATTCCTGATTGGCTGCAGCCACCATCCGACGTCGAAGGAGCACACAGTGGCCAAGCCCCCGGTCCCGGAGAACATCGCGAAAGTCCTCGAGCGCCCGAACCACGCCGTCATGGCAACGGTCCGGCCCGACGGCGCACCGGTGTCGGTGGCCACCTGGTACCTGTACGAAGACGGCCGGATACTGCTCAACCTCGACGGCACCCGCAAGCGGCTGGAGCACCTGCGCGCGGACCCACGCGTCTCTCTCACGGTGCTCGACGGCAAGAGCTGGTACCGGCACATCAGCATCCAGGGCCGCGTGACGATCACGCCCGACGAGGGCCTGGCCGGCATCGACCGGCTCTCCATCCACTACGGCGGCAACCCCTACCCGAACCGCAACAACCCGAGGTTCAACGCGTGGCTGGAGATCGAGTCCTTCCACGCCTGGGGCTACTGAGCTACTTCTCCTGCGGCACGCTCTGCGCGCCCGCCGCACCGAGCACACGGCGCAGGTAGGTGTAGGTCAGGTCACCCGCGGCCTTGTCGTACTGCTCCTCGTAACCGTGCTTCGTGTACAGCGCGAGGTTCTGCTTGGAGTCCTTGCCGGTGAAGACCCAGATCTCCGTGGTCTGCTCCGGCAGGTACGGGAGCACGGCGAAGAGCATCTCGGTGCCGATGCCGCGGGCCTGCTTGTCCGGGGCCACCGCGAGCCGGCCGAGCGTCGCCTTCTCGCCCTCGATCTCCACGCGCACCGAGCCGATCATGCGGTGGCCCTCCCACGCGCCGATCGTCACGACGTCGTCCCGCGCCAGGTCCTCACGCAGCTCCGCGAGCGTCTGGGTCAGCGGCGGGATGTGCGGGTCGTCGTACAGCTGGGCCTCGGTGACGAACGCGGCGCGCCGCAGCGTGAGGAGCTCGCCCGCATGGTCGTCCTCGACCAGGGCGATCGTCGTGGTGGAGTTGCTCATGAGTCCATCGTCTCAGAGGTGACACGCCCAGGTCGACGGCGTCTCGTGTGCGAGATGGCCGTGTCAGTGCCTCGGCGTAGGTTCGACGCATGGGGAATCAGGGAGCCCAACCGGCCGGACCCGGTGAACGGATCGAGGTGCGGCCCGCCGTCGGGCGGTACGACGACTTCTACGAGGTGGTGGGCGTCAAGAAGCCGGGCGGCAAGGGCTGCTGGTGCATGGCCTACCGGGACAGCCGCGTCGCCCAGGAGGACCGCCCCGGCCACATGCGGGACCTGTGCGCCACCGAGCCCGGCCCGGGGGTGCTGGTGTATGTGGACGACGTCGTGGCGGGCTGGTGCTCGATCGCGCCCCGGTCCACGTACCGCCGGCTCATGAACATCGCGCACCATCCCGATCGTGGACGACCGTGACGCCTGGGTGGCGGTGTGCTTCGTGGTCCGCGCGGGATACCGCAAGCGCGGGCTCATGCATCACCTCCTCGCGGGCGCGGTGGAGCACGCCCGGGCGCACGGCGCCGAGGTCGTCGAGGGCTACCCGGCCGAGGTCGGCGAGGGCCGCGTCGACGTGATCAGCGGTTACGTCGGGACCGTGCGCATGTTCGAGGCAGCGGGCTTCGAACGCGCGGCGGAGACCGGCGGTGTCAGCGGTGGCCGACGGCGCTGGGTGATGCGGCGGGAGCTGAAGCCGGGCACGGTCCCGGCCGCCGCGGCGGGTTAGCCTGACCGCGTGAACGACACGACCGCAGCCACCCACTGGATCCTCACCCTGTCCTGCCCGGACCAGCCGGGAATCGTGCATGCGGTGGCGGGAATGCTCGCGGAGCACGGCGGCAACATCACGGAGTCGCAGCAGTTCGGCGATCCGGCGTCGGGCCTCTTCTTCATGCGCGTGCAGGTCGAGTCGACGGCGTCCCGCGACGAGCTGACCACAGCGATGACACAGGTGGCCGGCCGGTTCGAGATGACGTGGACGCTCGACGTCGTCGGCCGGCGCATCCGCACGCTCGTCATGGTCTCCAAGGCCGCGCACTGCCTCGTCGACCTGCTGTACCGGGAGCGGTCGCAGCGCATGCCGATCGACGTCGTGGGCGTGGTGGGCAACCACCGCGACCTGGAGGACATCGCCACGTTCTACGGCAAGCCGTTCCACCACGTGCCCGTCACCAAGGACACCAAGGCCGAGGCGGAGGCGACGCTCCGCGGCCTGGTCAAGGAGCTGGACGTCGAGGTCGTGGTGCTGGCCCGGTACATGCAGATCCTGTCCGACGAGCTGTGCCGCGACCTGAGCGGGCAGATCATCAACATCCACCACTCGTTCCTGCCGTCGTTCAAGGGCGCCGGGCCGTACCGGCAGGCTCACGACCGCGGCGTGAAGATCATCGGCGCCACGTCCCACTACGTCACCGGCGACCTCGACGAGGGCCCGATCATCGAGCAGGACGTCGAGCGCGTGGACCACTCCCGCACCGTCGAGGACCTGGTCGGCATCGGCGAGGACGTCGAGCGGCGCACGCTCGCGCGCGCCGTCCGCTGGCACGCCGAGCGCCGCGTGCTGCTCGACGGCGGCCGCACGGTCGTCTTCCGCTGACCCGACAGGCCGGTAGGCGATAGACAGCACGAAACCCGAGACGCCGACCGTCCGGAAGGCTCTCGGGCTCGCTTCTCGGAGCTACTGCCCGTCGAGTTTCTGATCGTACGCCTCCGATGCTGTGTCTACCAGTGCATTACGGCCGTTGCGTATATGTAACGGCTAGTTGCCGCGCAATCGCCGCTTTGGTGTATGAAGATTGCAGAATGCCCCCTGATCCCCCGTCCGGCGCTGACGACTTCCGCCTGCACGCATGGGTCGACTCGTCCATCCGAGTCGAGTTCGCACGTCCAAAGGACGAGCCGATGCTCTGGATCCCCGACGCTGTCGCCGGCGCAGTCAACGGTGCGCGGTCAGGTGCTGTCAGCGTCCTCGATGACATCGGCCAGATCGACGTCATCGAAATCGAACTTCCCTAGAAATGCGCGATGCCGGGCTCCTGACGTCCATCAGGGGGTCCCGGCTTCACTTCCGACACTCCTCGCAGGAGGCGGCTGCTTTCAGACTACCTCGCCTCCATCTGGTCACGCGAGCCGTCGGCTCCCGGTGAAGGTCCGCTTCGACCAAGCCGTTGCGCATGCTCCCGTGGCGAAATACATGCGCAACCGCTTGGTCGAAGCGGACTAGTTGTCCGTGGTTCCGGCCGCCGTCAGCCCTTGACCGCGCCCGCCAGGGCGAAGGCCGAGCCCGAGATTCTGGTGACCAGCACGTACAGCCCCAGCACCGGGGCCGCGTAGAGCAGGGAGTACGCCGCGAGCTGGCCGTACGCCACGCTCCCGTACTGGCCGAAGAACGCGAAGATGCTCACGGCCGCCGGCTGCTTCTCCGGGGAGAGCAGCAGCACGAACGGGACGAAGAAGTTTCCCCACGCCTGCACGAACACGAAGATGAACACGACGGCGATGCCTGGCTGCATGAGCGGCAGCACGATGGTCCGCAGCGCCTGCATGGCCGAGGCGCCCTCGGTCCACGCCGCCTCCTCCAGTGAGATCGGCACCGAGTCCATGAAGTTCTTGGTCATCCAGATCGCCATGGGCAAGGACGTCGCCGCCATGAAGAAGATGGTCCCCGGCAGCGAGTCCAGCAGGTTGAGCTGCACGAACAGCGCGTACACCGGGACCATGATCGCCGTGATCGGCAGGCAGGTGCCGAACAGCACCGAGTACAGGAAGTACTTCCCGAACCGCATGCGGTACCGCGACAACGGGTAGGCGGCGAGCACCGCGACGACCACGGTGATGGCCCCCGAGCCGGCGGACAGCACGAACGCGTTCCACAGGGGCAGCCACGTCAGCTCGGGCGTCAGGATCGCGGAGAAGTTCGCCGTGGTCACGGTGTCGGGCAACCCGAAGGAGAGCGTCGCCTCCGCGTCGAACGACGCGACGACCACCCACGCCATCGGGAGCAGGAAGCACACCGCGGTCACGAGCAGCACCAGGTTCGCTGCCACCCTGGTCGCCTTGACGCGCGGTCCCGCCAGCTGGCCGGCCGGTCCGCCACGTCTCGTCCTCGTGGCAGGCGCCGTCGTCGTGCCCGTCATCAGTCCACCTCCGGTCGGAGCGCGCGGATGTAGATCACGGAGAAGATCCCGCCCACGACGATCATCACCGTAGCGATGGCCGTGCCGTAGCCGACCTGCGCGAACTTGAACGCCTCCTGATAGGCCAGGATCGGCAGCGTCGAGCTGTCGGTGCCCGGGCCGCCGCCGGTCATCACGTAGATCAGCGTGAACACGGACAGGGTCTGCAGCGTGGTGAGCATGAGGTTGGTCGAGATGCTGCGCCGGATCACGGGCAGGGTCACCCAGGCGAGCCGTTGCAGCCCGTTCGCGCCGTCGAGCTGCGCGGCCTCGGTGAGCTCCGGCGGCACCTCGGCGAGCGCCGCCGAGTAGACCATCATGGAGAAGGCCGTGCCGCGCCAGATGTTGGCGACGATCACCGCGAGCATCGG
Organism: uncultured Actinomycetota bacterium; assembly: GCA_963850545.1. Taxonomy (GTDB): domain Bacteria; phylum Actinomycetota; class Actinomycetes; order Actinomycetales; family Cellulomonadaceae; genus Promicromonospora. The sequence continues at coordinate 3,135,921 of CAWKLP010000001.1, forward strand.
GGTGGAGTACAGCCAGTCGGGCCCGGTGATCCCGATCCCGCCGAGCATGGTGTTCAGCGTGCCGTCGGAGTGGAAGAACGCGTACGAGGCGAACGCCGCGACGATCTCGGGCAGCACCCACGCGGCGACCACTACCGTCGAGGCGATCGACCGCACCGGCCGCACCGCGGAGCGGAGTAGCCCGGCCAGCGCGATGCCCATCACGTTCTGCCCCACCACGGCGGAGAGGAACACGAACACGACGGTGAGCCAGAGCGACTTCGGGAAGTCGGGGTCACCGATCAGTGCGATGTAGTTGTCGAACCCGACCCACTCCGGGTTGAGGGCAGCCGGCCCCGTGAGCGCGGCGTTCGTGAACGATCCGTAGAACGACCACACCACGGGGCCCAGCATGAACAGCGCGAGCAGGACGACGGCGGGCGCGAGCGGTACCGCCCGCGCCACGCCGCGGGATGTCACGGCCATCGGGTCAGCCCTGGACGGTGTTCTCGTCGCCGACGATGCCGACTACTGCTTCGTCGTAGACGGCGGCTGCCTCCTCCGGCGTCTGCTGTCCGGTCATGACGGACTCCATCGCAACCATGATCTCGTTGGAGACCTTCGGGTAGTCCGACGTCGCGGGCCGGAAGTTGGTCACGTCGACCAGGTCGGTGAAGAACTCCGTGGTCGGGTTGGTCTTCGTGTACTCCGGGTCCTCCGCGACGTCGGTCCGCACCGCGATCTGGCTGTTCGCGACGTCGAACCACAGGGAGTTCTCGCGGTTCAGGGCCATCGAGATGAAGTCGAACGCAGCGTCCGGGTTCTCGGAACCGGAGCCGAGCGCGAGCGTCCAGCCACCCGACATGCTCACGGCACCCGGGTCGGCGCCGTCCTGGGTGGGCATGGGCGCGGTGCCCATCTTCTCGGACCACTCGGGCCAGGGCGCGACGCCGGACTCGAGCCAGTTGCCCGCGACCCACGACCCGTCCAGTGCGATACCGACCTTGCCCTCCGGCAGCCACTCGGCCTGCACCGTGTTGCCGATGTTGGTGTCGAGCGCCTGCTGCGGGGTGGGCGCGAGGCCCTCGGAGAACACCGTGCCGACGAAGTCGAGGGCGTCGACGAAGCCCTGCGAGCCCAGCACCCACTTGCCGTCCTCGTAGAGCGTGTCGCCGGTGCCGTACAGCAGCATCTCGAAGCCCTGCATCACTGCCGCCTCGCCCTGGGGCTTGCCGGAGTACATGTTGAACGGGACGACGTCGGGGTCGGACTCCTTGATCGCCCGGGCCGCCTCGAGCAGCTCGTCCCAGGACTTCGGCGCCCAGTCCTCCGGCAGGCCGGCGTTCGCGAGCACGTCCTTGTTGAACCAGAGGCCGCGCGTGTCGGTGCCCATGGAGACGCCGTAGGTCTTGCCGTCGTCGCCCGCCCCGGCCTCCTTGGCGCCGTCGACGAACTGGTCCCACTCGTCCCACTCGGCCAGGTAGTCGTCCAGCGGCGCCAGGTACCCGGCCTCGACGTCCGACTTGATCATGTACGTGTCCTCGTACATGACGTCGGGCGCGGTGCTGGGCGACCGGTTCATCAGGGCGAGCTTGGTGAAGTAGTCGTTCTGCTGCGCCTCGATGGGCACCAGCTCCACGGTGATACCGGGGTTCGCCTTCTCGTAGTCAGCCTTGACGTCCTTGAACAGAGTGTCGGCCTGCGTGAAGTTGCCGAACTTCTGGTAGGCGACGGTGATCGTGGCGTCGTCGGACTCGCCCCCGCCGGTGCCACAAGCACCGAGCGATAGGGCGAGTGCCGCGGCCGCGACGGGTGCGATGAGGACTCGTAGCGTGCGCATGAAGCTCCCTTGCGTCGTGCGATGCCCGGCAACGCCGCCGGGCGAGCTGAGCCACACGATTCACCCCAGACGTGCCGGAGTCAAGGGACGTCGCCGAACGGTTGTCAGCGCTGTCACACCGTGATCGCCGACGGGCCACGTCGCGACGGCGGGACGTCGCGACGTGGCCCGAGGTCAGCCCCTGGAGTCTGCCAGGACCGCTACCGTCCGTGCCGGGACGGTCACCGTCCCGGTCGCGGAGTCCCAGGTCGTCTGCCGCACGACGGCGTCCGCCCCGCGCGCCTGCACCCGGGACAGCGCGTAGTCGCGACCCGCGAGCTCCGGCACGTTCACCGTGGCCGACGTCGGCGATGCGTTGAACACGACGAGCACGCCGTCCAGCTTCCGGTCGACGTCGGAGGAGCCCGCGAGGTCGTCGATCGACATGGTGATCACGCCGGGCGCCGCCTCGGGGCCGGAGCCGGGGAAGCTGACCTTCTGCTCGATGAGCTCGGCGGAGCCCAGCCGGAACAGCTCGGTCGAGTGCCGCAGCCTCAGCAGCTCGCGCGCCTGCGCCGAGGCGAACCCGATGTCGTCGGCGTCCGGCTTGAGCGCGGCGTCGGCCAGGAGGGGCCGCTGGTACGGCCACTTGTCCTCGTTGTCCGCCGCCATCGGCAGGCCGCGGCCGAACCCGTTGTCCTGCCCCGACCAGTCGATCGTGTTGAACCAGTCGCCCGAGTCGAACGAGTTCCGGTCCAGCGACTTGGAGCGGAGCAGGTCGGTGCCCGCGTGCCAGAACGACGGCGACTGCGAGAGCGCGGCGGTCGCCAGCGACACCGTGTTCATCCGGACCCGGTCCGCCATCGGGGTGTCCGCGGGCAGCTTGAGCGCGAGCAGGTCGAACAGCGTCTCGTTGTCGTGCGCGTCCACGTACGTCACGACCTCGTCGGGCGAGTCCGCGTACCCCGCGGGCGAGCCCCGGTAGTCCAGCTCGTCGCCCCTGACCCGCTCGCCCGACGAGGTGGTGACCTCGTAGGACCGCAGGTTGCCGGCCAGCCCGAGCTTCACGAGGTCGCTCTGGTGCCCCAGGTCCGCGGCCTCGTCGGCCCCGCCGTCGTTGACCGACGCCGGGTCGCCGAGCCGCGCCTCGTTTCCGTTCGGGTCGGTGAACAGGCCCGTCCCGAAGCCCTGCGTGAACAGGGACGCGCCGTCGACGGGCGAGCCGCCGTGGACGGCGTCGCGCAGGCGGTCGCTGAACGTGCCGATACCCGTGCCGCCGAGCTGGCCCTGCGTGGCCTGCTCGAAGCGGGCGTTGCCCGCGACCTCGCCGAAGTCCCAGCCCTCGCCGTACAGGTACACGCTCTTCCCGTCGACGCCGTCGCGCCGGAGCGTGAGCTCGTCGAGCGCTGCGCGAACCGCCTCCATGTTCGCGCGGGAGTGGTGGCCCATGAGGTCGAACCGGAACCCGTCCACGTGGTAGTCGCGGGCCCAGGTGACCACCGAGTCCACCATCAGCTTCTGGGCCATGGCGTGCTCGGTGGCGACGTTCTGGCAGCAGGTGCTGGTCTCGACCGCTCCGGTGACGGCGTTCTGCCGGTGGTAGTAGCCGGGGACCACGCGGTCGAGCACGGACTTCGGGTCCTGGCCCGACGCCGCCGTGTGGTTGAAGACCTGGTCCAGCACCACCTGGAGCCCGGCGCGGTGCAGGTTGCCGACCATCGAGCGGAACTCGACGACGCGCGCCCCGCCGTCCGCGTCGACGGCGTAGGAACCCTCGGGCGCCATGAAGTGGTACGGGTCGTAGCCCCAGTTGAAGCCGTCCGTCGCCTGCACCTCGCCGACGGCGGCCTGCTGCTCAGTACCGCCGGGCGCGAACCCGGTCAGGTCGCCGGTCGTGGCCTGGTCCGCGCGGTCCTCGGGGATCGTGGCGATGTCGAAGGTCGGCAGCAGGTGGACGGTGGTGAGCCCGGCGTCGGCGAGCGAGCGCAGGTGCTGCATGCCGTCCGACCGGCTCACGCCGAACGCGCCGTAGGTGCCGCGCAGGCGCTCGGGGACGGTCTCGTCCGAGCTGGAGAAGTCGCGCACGTGCAGCTCGTAGATCGTCTGGTCGACGGCCCGGTCGACGAACGGTGCGGGCGTGGAACGCCAGACCTTCGGCCGCAAGTCGGCTGCGTCCAGGTCCACCGCCACCGAGTGCGTCGAGTCGAGCGTCAGGCCCACCGAGTACGGGTCGGTCACCACATTGGTCTCGACCTGGCCCGTGCTCGGCACGTACACCTCGACGGCGTACCGGTAGCGCACGCCCTGCCAGTCGAGATTTCGGGCGGTGCGACCGCCGTCGAGCGTCCAGGCGCCGTCGTCCTGCCGGACCATCTCGAAGGTCCGCGGCTCGTCGTCCAGCGGCGTGCCCGCCGGCCAGGCCTGCACCGTCACGGCGCGGGCCGTAGGCGCCCACAGCGCGAACGACGCCTCGCTGCCCTGCTTGCCACTGCCCTGCCACGTCACGCCCAGCGCGCGGTCGGTCGCGAACAGGTCGTCCAGCACGCCCGGGATCTGCACGCCGGTGGCTGCGGTGAGCGCCTCGCCGTCGCTGCCGGGTGAGGCGCAGCGTCCCCTGCAGGGCCGACGTCGCCGCAGCCCGGTCGATGCTCTCGACCTCCAGGGCGAGGTGGTTCGCGAGGTGGGGGAAGTCCTCGGCTACGTCCGCGGGCACCTCGCCCGGCACCAGGGTGTACGACGTCGGCGCCTCCGGCGCGCCCGTCTCCAGCGCCCAGGTGTCGCCGGTGCCGAAGTCGTCGGCCGGGACCAGGACCAGGCCCTGCCGCACCCAGTGCGCGGCCTGCTGCCCCTCCCCCGGCGTGCCGGGGGTGCCGACCTGGACGCTGGGCACCTTGGTCTCCGGGTCCCAGGTGAACGTGACCGGGCCGCCGCCGGTGGAGTAGGAGATGTTGGCGCCGTCGCGCACGCCGTCGGCCCCGTAGTTCTCCGCCCAGGAGCCGTTCACGGCCACCTTGAACTCGTACGAGCCGGCGGGGAGCTCGAACGTGCCGGTGTAGGTGCCGTCGTCGGCGAGAGTAAGGCGGGCGGCCTCGCAGTCCGGGGTCCAGTCGCCGGCGCAGCCCATCTCGCTGTTGTGCGAGCCGGGGACGGTGACCAGGTCGATGTCCGGGTCGGTGGGGTCGTCGACCACGCCGCTCACGTCGACGCCCACCGAGGCGTACGAGCTGGCGGCGGCGCGGTCGCCGTCGGCGTCCTGCGTCACGGCGCGGTACTCCACGAGTGTGCCCTCGGCCAGGGCGGCGCCGTCGGGCCCGACGTCGTGGAACACCCGCGGCGACGTGTCCTCTGCCGTGCCGAGCTGGTGCCACTCGTCGGTGCCGACCGCGCGCCAGGCGAAGGAGGTCTCGGCCCAGGCGTCGTCGATCCCGGCGGCGACCGGGGCGACGCCGGTCACCGCGGCGCCCGGCCGGGCGCTCGCGCCCGGGACCACGGTGGTGACCCCCGTCGAGTCGGCGCCGACGGTCCGGTCGGCAACCAGCACAATCGCGGAGCTCGCCGGGACGGTCAGCGTCACCGCGCCGTCGGCGTCGGCCGTCACCGGGGCGTCCGTGCCGTACAGCGGGGCGAAGGTCGCGCCAGGGGTGAGCGTGTCGAACGTGACCGTGCGCTCGGAGCCTGCGTTGTTGGCGGCGACCAGGTGCTCGACCTGCTCGTCGCGAAGCACGCGGGAGAACGCGTAGACGCCCGCGCCGTCGTCGGCGTAGCGCTCGAGCTGGGCGCCCGCGGCGAGCGCGGGGTGCTCCTCGCGGAGGTCGGCGAGCGCGGTGATGTGCTCGTAGAGCGGCGCGTCGGTGTCGTACCGGTCCACGCTGCCGGCCTGCTGCCCCGTCACCAGCGGCTGGTCGGCGTACTCGTCGACCTGGGTCGCGAACAGGGTCTGCCGGGCATCCTTGTCGCCGCCGGTGCCCGCGAAGCCCTGCTCGTCGCCGTAGTAGACGACCGGCTGGCCGCGCGTGAGGTACATGAGCTCGTGCGCCAGCTCGTCACGTTCGAGCGGGTCGTCGGTGCCGGCGAGCATGTAGCCGACGCGGCCCATGTCGTGGTTGCCGAGGAACGTCGGCAGGGCGGACGCACTGCTGTGCGGTGTGGTGTACAGATCGTCGGAGGCATACAGGTCCGCGAGGCGGCGCGCGCTGTTGCCGCTGGCGTAGCTCGTGGCGGCGGACTGGAACGAGAAGTCGAGCACGGAGCTCATGTCGGTGCGGCGCACGTACGGGGAGGTCTTGGCGGCGTCGGCGTCGTACACCTCGCCGAACGTGAAGAACTCGTCCTTGCCCTGGGCGCGGGCGTAGTCCTGGATCTCGGTGCTCCACTCCTCCCAGAACTCGAAGTTCACGTGCTTGACCGTGTCGATGCGGAACCCGTCGATGCCGAGGTCGATCCAGGCCTTGTAGATCTCCTCGAAGCCGTCCACCACGGTGGGGTGCTCGGTCATGAGGTCGTCCAGGCCGCTGAAGTCGCCGTAGGTGACGGACTCGCCCTCCCACGTCGAGTTGCCCCGGTTGTGGTAGAGCGTGGGGTCGTTGAGCCACGCCGGGCTCTTCACTGCCTGGTCGGCCGGGTCGATGACCGGCGTGTACGGGAAGCTCGTGGCGGCGTCGAGCTCGGGGAAGCTGCCCGTGCCCGCGTGGTCGGCCGGGTCGAACGGGTTGCCGTCCGCGTCCGTGTACGGGGCGGTGGCCTGGTCCACGTAGTCGTAGGTGCCCTCGGCGTAGTCGACGACGTCGGCCGTGTGGTTCGTGATGATGTCGAAGTAGACCTTGAGGCCGCGCGCGTGGGCGTCGTCGATCAGTGCTTCGAGCTCGGCGTTGGTACCAAGGTGCGGGTCGATCTGCGTGAAGTCCGTGATCCAGTAGCCGTGGTACCCGGCGCTCACGTCGGCGCCGGAGCCCTGCACGGGCCGGTTGAGGAAGCTCGGGGTGAGCCAGATCGCCGTCGTGCCCAGGCCCTCGATGTAGTCGAGGTTCCCGCGCAGGCCCGCGAGGTCGCCACCCTGGTAGAAGCCCTTGTCGGTCGGGTCGAAGCCGGTGCTGAGCCGGTCGCCCGTCAGGCCGCCGGTGTCGTTGGCGGTGTCGCCGTTGGCGAACCGGTCGGTCATCACGAAGTAGAAGCGCTCGTCGCTGCCTGGCTGGCGGACCGGTTCGTGGACGAGTGCGTCGTCCGCCGCGGTGTACTCGCCGGCGAGGGTGAGGGGGGTGAGGGCGGTGCGGTGGGTCGTGTCGTCGTAGGTGACGCGGACCCGGGCCGTTCCTTCGAGATGGAGCGGAGCGTTGTCGGCGCCGCCGTCGCGGCCGTAGGACTCGTCCCACGCGTCGTTCAGCGCCACCTTGTACTCGTAGGTGCCCGCCGGGAGCTCGAACTCCGCGGTGAACGTGCCGTCTTCTTGGGGGGTGAGCTCCGTGGCGGCGCACGCGGGATCCCAGTCGGCGGCACAGCCGAGCTCGTCCTGGAGGCTGCCCACGAGGGCGGCGGTGCGGTCCTGCTCGGCTGCGGCGACGAGCGCGGCGGCGCCGCTTGTCGGGGTGGCCGACGCCGAGGCGGTGGCCGACGCCGTGGCGGCGAGCCCGATCGAAGCCACCAGGGTGACTGCTACGGCAGCCGCACCGAGCTGTGCCGGGCGCAGGCGCGCAGAGCGAGACATGGATGACCCCTTCGTCGTCCGGAACCCCTGTAGGAACCGATCGCGACTGTAATGCTTGCAGAAGTTTGCAGCAAGGGTCCATGCGCGGCAATTGACCGGCCACGCCACAAAGTCCGCCTCCAGCAAGCCCTTGCGCATGGTTTCCGGGCGTGGAGCATGCGCAAGAGCTTGATCGAGGCGGACTTTCGACGGCGGGCGGCGGCGGGCGCTCGTCAGAGCGGGAGCTTGAAGCCCTCGTGGGACTGCTCGTAGCCGAGGTTCCGGTAGAACCGGTGCGCCTCGGGCCGCTGCTTGTCCGACGTCAGCTGCGCCAGCGCGCAGCCGCGCGCCCGGCCGCGCTCGTGGGCGTGCTCCATCAGCCGGCGGCCGATGCCCTTGCCGCGCAGCTCGCTGCTCACGCGTACGGCCTCGACCAGGAGCCGGGAGGCGCCGTTGCGGGAGATCCCCGGGATGAACGTCAGCTGCATGACGCCGACCACCTCGCCGTCGGACTCCGCCACGACCAGCTCGTTGTCCGGGCTCGCGGCGATGGCCTCGAACCCCCTGACGTGCGGCTCGCCGTAGCTACCGGTGCGGCGGGCGGCGACGGCGTCGTCGGCGATGAGCTCGACGATCCGCTCAAGGTCGTCACGCTCGGCCTCACGAAAAACCAGATCCATGCCGCCACCCTAGGACGTTGGTTGTGGGCGGGATCGTTGCACCTAGATCGGGCACACAGACGCAAAGATTGCGCCCACAACGAAGGGACGCTTCGAGAGGGTCCTGTCAGACGCGCGCCGTACGATCTTGTCGTACCGCCGTCCCTCGAGAGGCACATTCCCTGTGACCACCTCCCCCGCGCCCACGGCATCGAACGACGCCCCGGACGCAACTCCGCGCAGCTCCTGGCTCGCGCTCGCGGTACTCATCCTCGGCGTATCGATGGCCCTGCTCGACACGACCATCGTGAACGTCGCACTGCCGACCATCCGCACGTCGCTCGACGCGTCGGAGGGCACCCTGTCCTGGATCATCTCCGGGTACGCGCTCGCCTACGGCCTCGCCCTCATCCCGGCCGGCCGCGTGGGTGACCGGGTGGGCCACAAGTGGGTGTTCATCGTGGGCCTGGCCGGGTTCACGCTCGCCAGCCTCTGGTGCGGACTCGCGGCCGGCGCCACCGAGCTGATCGTGGCGCGCGTCGTCCAGGGGCTGTGCGGCGGCATCTTCTTCCCGGCGGTGACGGCGCTGATCCAGCTGATGTTCGCCGGCCGCACGCGCGGCAGGGCGTTCGCGGTGATGGGCGCGGCCATCGGGTTCTCGACCGCCCTCGGACCGATCGTCGGCGGCCTGCTCATCGAGGCCTTCGGCGAGGACGAGGGCTGGCGCTCGATCTTCTTCGTCAACCTGCCCTTCGGGGTGATCGCGGTCGCCGCGGCGATCGCGCTGCTGCCCCGGATAGTCGTCGGGGCCACCGCCCGCGGGGTCGACGGCGTAGGGCTGCTGCTGGTCTCGGTAGCGCTCGTCGCGGTACTGGTGCCGCTCATCGAGGGCGAGGACGCCGGCTGGCCGTGGTGGACCTGGACGTCCCTGGTGGGCGGCCTGCTGCTGCTCGTCGCGTTCGCGTTCTGGGAGCGCCGGGTCGCGGCGCGGGGTGCCAGCCCGCTCGTCCCGCCGCACCTGTTCTCGCACCTCGCGTTCACCGGCGGCGTCATCCTCGCGCTGGTCTACTTCGCGGCCTTCACCAGCATCTTCTTCACGGTCTCGATCTTCTGGCAGTCCGGGCTGGGCCACTCGGCGCTGGCCTCAGGGCTGGTCTCGGTGCCGTTCGCCATCGGATCGATTGTGGGTGCGTCGCAGAGCGAGCGCCTGGCGCACCGCCTGGGCCGGCTCGTGCTCGTGATCGGCACCGGGATGGTCGCAGTGGGGCTCGTGTCGCTGTGGCTCGTGCTCTGGCTGGTCCCGACCGGCGACCTGACGAACTGGACCCTCGCGGCGCCGCTCCTGGTCGGCGGCATCGGCAGCGGCCTGTTCATCGCACCGAACGCCCAGTTCATCGTCGCCACCGTGGACCGCGACGAGGCCGGGGCCGCGTCCGGCGTGATCGGCACCATGCAGCGGATCGGGTCGGCGGCGGGCATCGCCATCATCGGAACCGTGTTCTTCGGCGCGCTCGAGATTCCTACCGACGCGCCGCCCACCCCCAGCGTGATCGCCGACGCCTTCGCCGTCAGCGCCACCCACGCACTCGCGGTGAGCGCTGCGTTCGCCGTTACGGCCTTCGCACTGGTCTTCGTGCTGCCGCGCCAGGTGGCGCCCGCGAGGTAGCTCGTCAGCCCGCGAGGTGTCCCCACCTCGGTGCGAGTCCGGCCCACGGCCCGACGTCGGCCACCTTGCCGTCGACCAGCACCACCACGCGGTCGGCTCGCGCGAGCGCCGCACGCTTCGACGTCGCGCCGACGACCGTGGTGCCCCGCTCCCGCAGGGCGGCCCACAGCTCGATCTCGGTCGAGGCGTCGAGCGCGCTGGAGACGTCGTCCGCCAGCAGGAGCTCGGTGTCCGCGGCGAGCGCTCGCGCGAGCGCGAGCCGCTGCACCTGACCACCGGACAGGCGCACACCGCGGTGCCCCACGAGGGCGTGCGGGCCGCCCGCCTCCTCCATGTCCTGCGCGAGCCGCGCGCCCTGGACCGGACCGTCGATGTCGCGGGCGTGGTCGAGGCGCACGTTGTCGGAGAACGAGCCGGACAGCACCCGCGGCACCTGGGCCACATGGGCCACCTGACCGGGGCGCAGGAACGCCTGGGGGTCGGTCACCTCCGTCCCGTTCCATCGGACGTCGCCGGTGTGCTCCATGAGCCCGGCCAGCGCCGACAGCAGGGAGGACTTGCCCGACCCGACCTGCCCGAGCAGCAGGACGAGCTCGCCCCGGCGGATCTCGAGGTCGACGTCGGAGACGCCGATCGTGCCGTCGTCGTGCACAGCGGTCAGGTTGCGCAGCTCGAGGCGGTCGAGCGGCTCGCGCCGGGCCGGCTCGGGCGCGGGCGCGATACCCGTCACCAGGTCAACCCCGGGCTGGCGCGACACGAGGTCGGCCCCGTCCGCGAACCGGGCGGTCGCCACCTGCCACGCCCGGGTGCCGGGCGCCTCGGTGACCACCGCGCCCGCGACGACGCCGAACCACGCGAAGCCGGTCACGGCGTTCGCGACGAGCAGCGTCGTTGCCAGGTCCCACATGCCCGTGAGCAGGAACGACCACGCGACGACGACGCCCACGTACAGGGTCACCAGCGGCACCGAGTCGAGCACTGCCTGCACCCGGTGCTCGAAGATCGCTGCCTTCACACGCCCCGAGTCGACGTCACCGAGGTGCCGGCGCACGTCGGGCGTGCGGGCCGCGAGCTTCACCGTGCGTGCCGAGTCGAGCGCCGAGACCAGGGCACGGCCGAAGCGTGCGCGTGCCGCCGAGGAGCCGGCGGCCGAGCGGCCCGCGATCGGCCGGCCGACGGCCGAGGCCAGCGCCGACACGACCATGACCGCCAGCAGGACGGCACCCGCGGTCCAGGTCCCGCTGATCAGCGCCGTGACCGCGACGATCGCGAGACCGTTGACGAAGTCGACCCAGCGGTCCGCGTACTGCACGAAGCGGTCCGCGTCCATGGAGCGGGCGACGACTTCGCCGGGCGGTGTCGCGGGCAGCCGGTACTGGCGCGTCTGCCCGTGCATGACCGACATGCGGATCCGCAGCAGGATCTCGACCCACCAGAGCGGGTACACGCCCAGCGCGCGGGAGATGAACAGCGGCTGCATCAGCAGCAGCACGGCGAGCGCGACCAGCAGGCCCACGGGCAGCTCGCCCGACCCCAGCTCCTCGACCGTGCGGCCCCACAGGAACCCGCTGACCGCGCCCTGGGCCGCGACCAGGCTCGCCAGCAGGAACAGGAGTGCGCCGAACAGGCCCCACTTCGGGCGCACGAACAGCGCGTGCAGCACGCCGCGCGCGAGGCTCGGCCCCGTGCCGGGCTGCGGTAGGTCGGGCGGGGTCCCGGTCCGACGGCGGCCGCCGACCGCTTCTGCTTCGGCGGCGTCGGCCTCGTCGGTGCGGGTGCCGTCCGTGCCGCTGTTCTGGCCGGTGGACACGGTCGGAGCCGCGACCGACTGGGCGCGCGCCTCGGCCGCTGCGTCGGTCTCGTGACCGGCCGCGCCGTCGTCCAGCGTCCCGTCGCTCGCGCCGGCCTCCAGCAGCGTGCGGAACGGCCCCGGCGTGCGGGCGAGCGCCGCGCGCCGTCCCTGCTGCACCACACGGCCATGATCGAGCACGGCCACTAGGCCGGCCCGCTCGATGGTGCCGAGCCGGTGCGCGATCAGCACCCCGGTGCGCCCGGTGAGCAGCCGGTCGGAAGCGGCCACGACGCGCGCCTCGGTGAGCGGGTCCATCCGTGCGGTCGCCTCGTCGAGCACGACGAGCTGCACGTCCCGCACGAGGAGCCGCGCGAACGCGACGAGCTGCTCCTCGCCCGCCGACAGCGTGGTGCCGCCGGGGCCGAGGAGGGTGTCGAGCCCGCCGGACATGCCCGCCACCCAGTCGGTCAGACCGAGCTCACGCACAGCGCCTTCGATGTCGGCCCGCGGTACGTCCGCAAACAGCGCGATGTTCTCCGCGAGCGTCCCGGCGATGATCTCCGTGCGCTGGGTGACCACGCCCACGGCGCCGCGCAGCTTCTGCAGGTCCAGGTCGCGCACATCGGCGCCGCCCAGGAACACGGTCCCGCGCTCGGGCTCCACCGCCCGCGACAGCAGCGCGGCCAGCGTCGACTTGCCCGAGCCCGTACGGCCCACGAGCGCGACCGTCTCCCCCGCGGGGACCATCAGGTCCACGCCGGTCAGGGCGAACGTGCCCTCGGCGTACGCGAAGCTCAGGTCGCGCAGCTCGAGCTCGAGCGGCCCGTCCGGCACGTCGGCGCCGCCCTCGGGCTCCGGCTCCACCGCCAGCATCTGCCGGATGCGCAGCACCGCACCGAGGCCCTCCTGGATGTCCGGCAGGTGATGCACCAGGTTGTCCATCTGCCCCACGAACATCGCGGTGACCAGGAACAGCGTGACGAGCTGGTCCACCGACAGACCACCATCGGAAGCCACCACGGCGCAGACGACGACGGTCCCGGCCAGCAGCGCGTACATCACCAGTCCGGCCCGCCGCAGCAAGCGCTCCTCGACGCGCACGACGTCCTTGAACTTGCGGTGCACGATCGCCGAGAGCTGCGCGACCCGCCGCACGGCGAACGCCTGCCCCAGGCTGGTGCGCAGGTCGTTCCGGGCAGCGACGGCCTCCTCGAAGGCCGCGGCGTGGTCGGTCCACGCGGCCTCCTCGATCACCTTGCGGCGCGCGATCTCGCCGAGCAGCGGCCGGGTGATCAGGGCGACGATGCCACCCAGCAAGGGGAACAGGAACCAGGCCGGCCACCAGGTGAGGCCCGCGATGATCCACATGGGAACGACGCCGACGACCGTGCGCCCCGCGCCCCACAGCTGGCGGCGCACGAGCCTGCCGACCGCGTGCGTGTCGTCGTCGACCCGGTCGAGCACCTCGCCGACGGCCTGCTCCGAGAGCGTCGCCAGCGGCTGGCGCAGCGCCGCGCTGAGCAGGTCGCTCCGGAGCTTGCCCTCGGCGCGGTCCACGACACTCGCCCAGACCACCTGCCCGACGCCGTCGAACAGCGCGCCGCCCACCACGCATGCGGCAAGCAGCAGCAGCCCGACGACGGTGGCGTTCGCCGCCAGCTGCCCGGCCGCGGCAGTGCCGAGGGCCTGGCCCACGGCACCGGCGGTGAGGGCGAGCAGGGCAATGACGGCGGCCGGACCGCGCAGCCGCCGCCAGTCGAGCCGCGGCCGGGTCGTCGCCAGGACGGGCGCAGGGCGAGGCGACGCCTCAGGAAGGGGCGTGGTCTCAGGGGTCTGCGGCGCGTCGATCATCGTTTCTGAGGCTACGTCGAGACACCGACAGGCCCCGCCTCTTTTTCCACAGCGCGACGCACGTCACGCCCCGGAACGGTCAGAACGTGGCGCACGCGTCAGACGCTCAGGTCACCTTCAGTGGCCTGAGCGTCTGACACGTGCGCTGGACCGGCGTCAGAGGGACGCGAGCGCCTCGTTGAACGTGGCGCTCGGGCGCATCACCGCGGTGACCTTGGCCTCGTCCGGGCGGTAGTACCCGCCGATGTCGGCTGGCTTGCCCTGGACCGCGATCAGCTCCTCCACGATCGCCTGCTCGCCCGCGGCCAGCGCCTCGGCGAGCGACTTGAACGTGGCGGCCAGCTCGGCGTCGTCGGACTGCGTGGCCAGCTCCTGCGCCCAGTAGAGGGCCAGGTAGAAGTGCGAGCCACGGTTGTCGATAGTCCCCAGGCGACGGCCCGGGGAGCGGTCCTCGTTGAGGAACGTCCCGGTGGCGCGGTCGAGGGTGTCGGCCAGGACCTGGGCCCGGGCGTTGCCCTCGTTGATCGCGAGGTGCTCGAAGGACGCGGCGAGCGCGAAGAACTCACCGAGGGAGTCCCAGCGCAGGTAGTCCTCCTCGACGAGCTGCTGCACGTGCTTCGGCGCGGAGCCGCCCGCGCCCGTCTCGAACAGGCCGCCGCCGTTCATCAGCGGCACGATCGACAGCATCTTCGCCGACGTGCCGACCTCGAGGATCGGGAACAGGTCGGTGTTGTAGTCGCGCAGCACGTTGCCGGTCACCGAGATGGTGTCCAGGCCCTTGCGGATGCGCGCCAGCGAGTACGCCGTCGCCTCCGCCGGGTCCATGATCAGGATCTCGAGGCCCTCGGTGTCGTGCTCCGGCAGGTACTGCTCGATCTTCTTGATCAGGTTGGCGTCGTGCGCGCGGCGCGAGTTCAGCCAGAACACAGCGGGGGTGTCGGAGGCGCGGGCACGGGTGACGGCCAGCTTGATCCAGTCGCGGATCGGGGCGTCCTTGGTCTGGCAGGCGCGCCAGACGTCGCCGGCGTGGACCGCGTGCTCCATCACGACGGAGCCCGTGCCGTCGACGATGCGGACGGTGCCGTCCGCGGCGATCTCGAAGGTCTTGTCGTGCGAGCCGTACTCCTCCGCCGCCTGCGCCATGAGGCCCACGTTCGGGACCGAGCCCATCGTGGCCGGGTCGAGGGCGCCGTTGGCGCGGCAGTCGTCGATGACCTTCTGGTAGATCCCGGCGTAGGAGGAGTCGGGGATCACCGCGAGGGTGTCCGCCTCCTCGCCCTCGGGGCCCCACATGTGGCCGCCGATGCGGATCATGGCGGGCATCGACGCGTCGACGATGACATCTGACGGGACGTGCAGGTTGGTGATGCCCTTGTCGGAGTTCACCATGGCCATCTTCGGGCCGTCGGCCAGCGCGGCGTCGAACGCGGCGCGGATCTCTGCGCCGTTCGGCAGCGCCGTGAGCCCGGCGAAGATCCCGCCCAGGCCGTCGTTCGCCGACAGGCCGGCGGCGGCCAGGTCCTGCCCGTACTTCTCGAAGACCGGCTTGAAGAACGCCTTCACCACGTGGCCGAAGATGATCGGGTCGGAGACCTTCATCATCGTCGCCTTGAGGTGCACGGAGAACAGGACGCCCTCGGCCTTGGCCCGCTCGATCGACTCGGCGAGGAACGTGTCCAGCGCGGCGGCGTCGAGGAACGTGGCGTCCACCACCTCACCCGCGAGGACCGGCAGCGACTCCTTGAGCACGGTCACTGCGCCGTCGTCGGCGACGTGCTCGATGCGCAGGGTGTCGTCGGCCGTCATGACCACGGACTTCTCGTTGGAGAAGAAGTCGTCGTGGCCCATGGTCGCGACTGCCGTCTTCGACTCCGGCGTCCACGCGCCCATGCGGTGCGGGTGCGCCTTCGCGTAGTTCTTGACCGACGCCGGGGCACGGCGGTCGGAGTTGCCCTGGCGCAGCACCGGGTTCACGGCGGAGCCCATTACGCGGCCGTAGCGCTCGCGCGCGTCCTTCTCCGCGTCGGTCTCGACGCTCTCCGGGTAGTCCGGCAGGTCGTAGCCCAGGCCCTGGAGCTCCGCGATGGCGGCCTTCAGCTGCGGCAGCGACGCCGAGATGTTGGGCAGCTTGATGATGTTCGCCGACGGGTCGTGCGCCATCTCACCGAGCTCGGCGAGGGCGTCCGACAGGCGCTGCTCGTCCGTGAGCCGCTCCGGGAACTGCGCGATGATCCGGCCGGCGAGCGAGATGTCGCGGGTCTCGACGTCCACCCCGGCCTTGGCCGCGTACGCCGAGACGATCGGCAGGAACGAGTAGGTCGCCAGAAGCGGGGCCTCGTCCGTGTGGGTGTAGATGATCTTGGGCATGGGTGTGGCTGACTCCCCGGGATATTGGAATGTGCCGATCTCTCGATATCAAGATACCTGAGGGTCCCGCGCACTCCTGAATTCCGAGACGCACCTCACGCCCGTGAGAGAGCGGTCAGATGAGGCCCAGGGACCGGACGGCGTCGCGCTCCTCCACCAGCTCGGCGACGCTCGCGTCGATCCGGGCCCGGGAGAACTCGTCGATCTCGAGGCCCTCGACGATCTGCCACTCGCCGCCGTCGGACGTCACGGGGAACGAGGAGACGAGCCCCTCCGGGACGCCGTACTCGCCGGAGGACGACAGGCCCGCCGACGTCCAGTCGCCCTCGGGGGTGCCGAGCGTCCAGTCGCGCACGTGCGCGATCGCCGCGTTGGCGGCCGACGCCGCCGACGACGCCCCGCGCGCCTGGATGATCGCCGCGCCCCGCTTGGCGACGGTCGGGATGAAGTCGTCGGTGAGCCAGGCGGTGTCCGCCGCGACGTCGGCGCCGGGGCGGTCGCCGACCTCGGCGTGGAACAGGTCGGGGTACTGCGAGGCGGAGTGGTTGCCCCAGATGGTGAGCTTCTTGATCCGGGCGACGGGCGTCCCGGTCTTGGCAGCTACCTGCGAGAGCGCGCGGTTGTGGTCCAGGCGGGTCATCGCGGTGAACCGCGTGGCCGGCACGTCCGGGGCGTTCGACGCCGCGATGAGCGCGTTGGTGTTGGCGGGGTTGCCGACCACGAGCACGCGGACGTCGTCGGCGGCGCCGTCGTTGATGGCGCGGCCCTGCGGGCCGAAGATGCCGCCGTTGGCCTCGAGCAGGTCGGCGCGCTCCATCCCCGG
Source organism: uncultured Actinomycetota bacterium (assembly GCA_963850545.1). Classification (GTDB taxonomy): domain Bacteria; phylum Actinomycetota; class Actinomycetes; order Actinomycetales; family Cellulomonadaceae; genus Promicromonospora. Next base: position 3,152,557 of record CAWKLP010000001.1, read on the forward strand.
GCCGCGCGGGCGCGCGCCGACGAGGAGAGCCACGTTGACGCCGTCGAAGGCCTTGACCGGGTCGTCGAAGATCTCGACGCCGGCCAGGTTCGGGAAGGCGCAGTCGTCGAGCTCCATGGCGGTGCCCTCGGCGGCCGCGACCGCCTGCGGGATCTCGAGAAGTCGGAGCCGTACTGGCGTGTCCGCGCCGAGCATCTCGCCCGCGGCTATGCGGAAGAGGAGCGCGTACCCGATCTGGCCAGCGGCTCCGGTGACGGTGACATTCACGGGTTCAGTCATGGCCCCACTCTTGCATCGACCGACCCGCCTCGCCCAGCCCCCACGCACGATCCGTACCCACCTGGTACGACGTCGAAGAGCCGACGCTGAGGATGCCATCGACATCAGCACGAGTACGGTGAAGAAAATACCCGCGCGTATTCAGGTTTTGCTCAGGTGGGTAATGGCAGGATGTGCGCGACATCGCACGCACGCCGCCATGACGCGCACCCAATGGTGCGCCACTGAAAGGATCTGACTTCATGTCCCAGGACCTCGCCGCGACCAGCGGCGTCACCGAGGTCGAGGAGCGGTCGCCCAGCCTGCTCTCCCGCCTGCTCGCCGAAACCTTCGGCACGTTCCTGCTGACGCTCGTGATCGTGGGTGTGCTCGCCTACGGCCCGCTGAACACGGTCGGTGGGCTCGGCGTGGCACTCGGCGGTGCTTTTGCCTATATCGCGGGCGCTGCGGCCGTCGGCCGCGTGTCGGGTGCGCACTTCAACCCGGCGATCTCGCTGGGCGCCTGGCTCAGCGGTCGCATCTCGGTCAGCAACATGTTCAGCTACTGGGGTGCCCAGCTCGTCGGCGCCATCCTGGCCGCCGCGGTGCTGTTCGCGACGGTGCCCCAGACGCTCGTCACGCTGCTCGGCGTGGAGAACACGTCCGACGTCTTCGACTCGGCAGTGAACGGCTTCTCGGCGAACTCCCCGCTCTACCTGCAGACGCAGGGCCAGGCGCAGTTCGACTGGCTCCCGGCGCTGCTGGTCGAGGTCATCATCTCCGCGGTGCTCGTGGGCGTGTACCTGGGCGTCAACGACCCGCGCAGCAAGATCGGCTATGCCCCCGTCGCCGTGGGCAGCGCCATCGCCGCGCTGACGCTGGTCTCGTGGTTCGTCACGAACACCGGCATGAACCCGGCCCGCTCCACGGCGGCCGCGCTCTTCGCGAACAACTGGGGCGGTGACGGCTCCGGCCGCCAGCTCTGGCTGTTCTGGCTGGCCCCGCTCGTCGGCGCCGCCCTCGCCGCGCTGTTCTACCGCGCGTTCGCCTCGGTCGAGCCGGAGGAGCTCGAGGAGGTCGAGGAGGACGAGGACGAGGACGACGTCGAGGTGGTCGAGGAGAAGGAGCTCGTCACCGCGCAGTCCGCCCCCAAGGCCGAGGCCACGGAGCCCGCCTCGACCGTCGCGGGCCCCGGCAAGACCGCCGAGCCCGAGGCCGAGCCCGAGAAGAAGGCCGACGACAAGGCCTGATCTCCCGCCGCACGCGTACGCCGCCGGGGCCGCACCTTCCGCACGGGAGGTGCGGCCCCGGCGTCGTACCGTCGGAACAGGTGCCGTCGCGGCTACCGGGGCGCCACCTCACGACGCTACGATCCGGCATCATGGCCGACACCAAGCAGACGCCCGGGAACGCGCCCGAACCGGCCGCGACCGAACCGGAGACGGCGGCCGACGGAGCACCCGACGAGGCCGTCTCCGCGGATCCTGCGACCGACGACGCGGCGGAAGAGGCGTCCGCGGAGTCCAAGGAGCCCGCGGAGGGCTCGGGCAAGGAGACGTCCGGCGAGCAAGACCCGACCGAGGACGCCGCCGCCGAGCAGGACGCGGTCAAGGAAGGCCCAGCTGAGGAAGACCCGGCCGAGGAAGACCCGGCCGAGGAAGACCCGGACGGCACCTCGGACGAGCCGGCGAGCGACCTCGAGTCCGCCGACAAGTCAGCGCTGCCCTATCCGACCCGCGTGGGCTGGGTGGTCGCCGCGTTCCTGCTCTTCTGGCCGCTCGCGATCCCGGCCCTCGTGCTGTCGATGCGCACCGCCGAGGCCAACGGCACGGGCAACGTGCGCCGCGCGAAGAAGTCGTCGGTGCGCACCCTCGACTTCTCCCTGGGCGCGGTCACCGTGGGTGTGCTCGGGATCGTCGGCCTGGCCATCGGCATCGCGGCCGCGCCGACCTACGCGTCGTCGCTCCCGCCGGGTTTCGTCTCGGCCGCCAAGTCGTTCGTCCCGCCGGCCCTGGCGGGCCCGCTCGGCATCACGCTGCCCGACGACGGCCCCGAGCTCGCCGCCCCGACGTCGTCCCCCGCGCCGACCGACGACCCGTACGCCACGGCGGACCCGTACACGGACCCGTCTACCGACCCGTACGCGGAGGATCCGTCGGGCGGCTCGTTGCCGACGCCGGACGCCGATGGCCGGCTGGAGCCGACCGGGGAGCCCGTTCCGACGTCGGACACCGCCGCGACGGCCGGGGCGGAGATCCCGGACCTGGAGGTGGGTGACTGCATCGACACGACGGCGACGTCGGGCCAGACCACGCTGTACCGGATCCCGGTGGTGTCCTGTACCACCGCGCACGGCGGCGAGATCTACGCCGAGACGACGGCGTCCGACAGCCTCGCGCAGGACGGCGCCTCGCCCACCCAGCAGGCCCTGTGGGACGCCGCCGACGCGTACTGCTACCCGGAGTTCGCGAAGTTCGTGGGCATGCGCTGGGCCAAGTCGGAGCTGCTGTACTGGCCGATCGCGCCGTCGGAGGAGAGCTGGGCCGAGGGCGACCGCCGAGTCCTGTGCGTGATCGAGTCGGAGGAGCTGGTGACGGGTTCGCTCGAGGGCGCGGAGCGCTGACGCTCCCTGCCGTCGCCCCACCCGTGGGGACGGGGGCGCCGGCCTCCGACGCGCGCGGCGTCCGGGCGCGCGGCGAACCCTGGGTCAGATGCTGGGCGTCGCCACGGCGAGGGCGCCGATCAGCACGGCCGTGGCGCCGTAGAGCACGATGTCGACGGTCCGCGTCCGGATGACGAGCCCGACCGGGCTGTCGAGCACCGCGCGGAAGATCGCGCAGACCACGAGGACCACGCCGATGCCGATCGCCCCGGCGCGCGCTCCCGCGGCCATCCCGAGCAGGACCGAGATGCCGACGCCGCCGAGGACGAGCCAGATCGCGAGGTTGCTGCGCTGCAGCTCCGGACTCATGTCGGAGGCCTCGCCGCTGGCTGGCTCACTGCGGTCGAGCTCCTGGCTGGTCGTCTGGCTGGCCACAGCCGTGGCCAGTCCGGCCTCTCCGGTGCGTTCGAGCGTAGCTGTTCCGGCCGAGCCCGGCTCGAGGAGCGTCGTGGCGCCACCCGATGCGCCGGAGGCGTTCGGCGTGTGAGAAAGCGTCTGTGAACTTGGCATGTGTCCTCGCTCGGGTCAGTGTCGGAGTCTCGGTCTAGCGTTCGGGTCATGGCTCGGCACACCACCTTCCGGTTCTGCCTCGACCCCACGGTCGAGCAGACCGTGGCGCTCGCGCGCCACGCGGGTGCTGCACGGTTCGCGTACAACCAGTGCCTTCGCCTGCACCTGGACGCCCGTGAACGCCCTCACGCCCGCAGTGCTGGCGCCGATAGCACGGAACAGGCCTGGGGCGAGGTGCCGTGGTCGGGGTTCAGCCTGATCAACGCGTTCAACCGGTGGAAGGTATCGGAGGCCGCCGGCCGCCGGTTCCTGGTCACGAGCGGGGGTGTGGCCGAGGTGGAGGTGACCGGGCTGGCTTGGCGCGGCGAGGTGTCCTCGCAGGTGTCCGAGGAAGCAGCCGTCGACCTTGGCCGCGGCCTGGCAGCATGGACCGCTTCCGGGGGCGGGAAGCGCTCGGGGCGTCGGGTTGGACATCCGAAATTCAAGAGGAAGACCCACACTTCCGGGTCGTTCCGGATGCGGAACAAGACCACGAGCGGTCGGGTGTCGATCCGTGTCGGGACCAGAGACAGGCCGCGGTCGGTGAGTCTGCCCAGGATCGGCAGCATTCGCGTGAGGGAGGACACCCGCCGCCTGCGGCGCATGATCGCCACCGGTCGTGCCCGGATCCTGCAGGCCACCATCACGCGCGGGGCACGCCGGTGGTGGGTATCGGTCACCGTGGAAGCTGCCGATCTGCACCCCGCCGTCCAACACACTGCCCGCGCGGCCGACGACACGACGGGCTGGGTGGGGGTGGACCGAGGCCTGCGCGCCCTGGTCGTTGCTGGCTCCTGGGACGGGACCGAGACCCTGCGCGTCCGGGCCCCCAGGACGCAGGCCACGGGGCTGCGCAAGCAGCGGCGTCTGGCACGTTCCGTGTCGCGCAAGAAGCGCGGATCCGCCAACCGGCGCAAGGCCGCCGCACGACTGGCCAGGCATCACACCCGGGTGCGGGACACCCGGCAGCACTTCCTGCATCAGGTCTCCAACCAGCTGGTCAAGAGCCACGACCGGCTGGTCCTGGAGGACCTTAACATCACGGGCTTGCTCACCAACCGCAGGCTTGCCCGCTCGATCACTGACGCGGCGTGGGGTGAACTGGCCCGCCAGATCACCTACAAGCAGCACTGGCGTAACGGAAAGGTTCTGGTCGCCGACAGGTGGTTCGCCTCGTCCAAGACCTGCTCGGGCTGCGGCCAGGTCAAACCCGACCTGACCCTGAGTGACCGCATCTACACTTGCGGTCACTGTGGCCTGGTCCTGGACCGGGACCTGAATGCCGCCGCCAACCTCGCCGCTTCGGCGCAGGACCACACCCGTGCCGCTGAGAACGGTGCGGGGCGTGGTGAAACCCGGGACGGGGACCGTCAAGCAGCCGGCCCCGACATCAATGCCTGCCGACGGGACGGCACTGGCCCACACACCCGTGTGGGTGAAACCAGCCCGGATGACGCAGGAACCTCCACCCAGACCGCACGAGCGGCCCGAACCGGAGGACGCCCGAGAAGGGCGGTGCCCGTGGACGTCACAGCTCACAGACACGCTGTCACTGAGATCCACGGCACGAGGGTACAACCGAAACGTCACGATTCAGCAGGACCGTGACCGGCTTGCAACATGACTGACAGCACGTTCCCAGGTTCGCCGCCTGCGAGCTACCGTGAGGTCCATGCCCTCGCCCTCAGCTCAGATCCCCAGCAGCGTCGTCGTCGTGGGTGCGGGGCTTGCGGGTGCGCAGACCGCCGCGGCGCTGCGGAAACACGGTTTCGACGGGCGCCTGACGGTGCTCGGCGCGGAGGGCCTGCCGCCCTACGACCGACCGCCGCTGTCCAAGGAGCTGCTCAAGCGCACCGAGCCGGTGTGGCTCGCCGACGACCTCGGTATCGACCTGACCGCCCTCGCCGACGACCTGCGGCTCGCCGACCCGGCCACCCGCCTCGAGGCGGACCGGGAGCGGGTGGTGGTGCGGACGGCGTCGGGCGACGACGTCGTGGCCGACGCCGTGGTGCTCGCCTCCGGCAGCGTGCCCGTCCGCCCCGCGGGTTGGGACGCCGCCGCGACCCTGCACACGGCCGCCGACGCGGAGCGGCTGCGCGCCGTCGTCGTGCCGGGGATGCGGCTCGTCGTGGTGGGCGCCGGCTGGATTGGCGCGGAGATAGCGGGCGTCGCCGCGGGCGGGGGCGCGCGGGTGACGGTCGTCGAGGCCGGCCGGGTGCCGCTGGAGCGGCAGCTCGGCCGGAAGGTGGGCGGCCTGCTCGCGCCCTGGTACGACGACGCCGGGGTCACCCTGATCACGGGCGTGGCCGTCGACCAGGTGCTGCCCGGGCCGCGCGACGACGCCGAGGGCGGGAGCGTGAAGCTCGCCGACGGCCGGGTGCTGGAGGCCGACCTGGTGCTGGCCGCCGTCGGGGCGCGGCCGGCGTCGGGCTGGCTCGCCGGCTCCCTGCCGCTCGAGACGAACGGCGGGCTGCGGGTCAACCGCGCGGGCCGGTTCATGGGGGTGCGCTCCCCGACCGACCCGGCGGGCAGGCTGCACCTCGACGCGCTGCGCCGCATCTGGGCGGTGGGCGACATCGCGACGCGCGACCACCCGGTGTTCGGGCCGGTCCCGGGCGGGCACTGGTCGGCGGCCCTGCACGACCCCGACGTCACCGTCCGGGCCCTGCTCGGCCTCGACGAGCGCGCCGCCGAGCCGGAGCACGTGCGCGAACGGCTCGGGCTCGCCCCGGTCCCGAGGCACGCGCCGTACGTCTTCTCGCAGCAGCTGGGGCACGACCTGGCGCTGTTCGGGGTGCCGTCCCCGTTCGACGATGTCGTGCTGCGGGGCGCCCCAGCGCCCGATGGCCAGCCGTCGAGCGGCTGGGCCGCGCTCTACCTGGAGAACGCGCTGGACCGGCACCCCCGCCGCACCCCGGACGGTCACCGGGTGGCGACGGTCCGGGCGATGCTGCTGGTCGACTCCCCGCGCGAGGTGGGGCAGGTCCGCAAGCTGATGAACCGCGGCGTGCCCCTGGAGGTAGACCTGGACCGCGCCCTGAACCCGGCGACCAAGCTCAAGGACGCCGTCGTCTGAGCCGGAGGTGCAGCGCAGGGTGAGGGCCGAGGAACGAGGCACTCGCCCGAAGCGGAACCGCAGGCTCAGACGACAACAAGCAGAGGCTGAGTCAGTGGGCGAAGTGGCGGGTGCCCGTCAGGTACATCGTGATGCCGGCCGCCTCGGCCGCCTTGACGACCTCGTCGTCGCGGATCGAGCCGCCCGGCTGCACGACGGCGGTCACCCCGGCGTCGAGCAGCACCTGCAGGCCGTCCGCGAACGGGAAGAACGCGTCCGACGCCGCGACGGCGCCCCGGGCCCGCTCGGCGCCGTCGGCCAGGGTGTTGGCGCGCTCGACCGAGAGGCGGCACGAGTCCACGCGGTTCACCTGGCCCATGCCGATGCCCACCGCCGCGCCGTCCTTGGCCAGCAGGATCGCGTTCGACTTGGCGGCGCGCACCGCCTTCCAGGCGAAGACGAGATCGGCGAGCACCCTGGGCGAGGCGGCCTCGCCGGTCGCCAGGGTCCAGTTCTCCAGGGCGTCGCCGGGCGCCTGGAAGGTGTCGGTGGCCTGCATCAGGAGCCCGCCGGAGATGGACCGGGTCTCGACACGCGCGGACGGCGCCTCCGGCAGGACCAGCAGCCGGATGTTCTTCTTGGCCCGCAGGATCTCCAGCGCATCCGGCTCGAAGCCGGGCGCCACGACGACCTCGGTGAACACCAGGGCGATCTGCTCCGCCGCGGCCGCCGTGAGCACGCCGTTGGCGGCGATCACGCCGCCGAACGCGCTGACCGGGTCCGTCGCGTGCGCCTTGGCGTAGGCGTCGGCGATGTGGGCGCCGACGGCGATCCCGCACGGGTTGGCGTGCTTGACGATCGCCACCGCGGGACCCTCGTGGTCCCAGGCGGCCCGCCACGCGGCGTCGGCGTCGACGTAGTTGTTGTAGCTCATGGCCTTGCCGTGCAGCTGCTCGGCCTGGGCCAGGCCCGTGACCCCGTCGCCGCGCGTGTACAGCGCGGCGCGCTGGTGCGGGTTCTCGCCGTAACGGAGCACGTCGGCGCGGTTCCAGGTGCCGCCGACCCACGCCGGGAAGCCCGTCGAGACGGGTCCGTCGGCGCCGTCCACCGCGTCCGTCGGGGAGATGACGGACCCCATCCAGGACGCGACAGCGACGTCGTAGGTCGCGGTGTGCACGAACGCCGCGACAGCCAGGGCCTTGCGCTGCGCGTAGGTGAAGCCGCCGGCTCGGACGGCCGCGACGACGTCGTCGTACCGCGCCGGGTCCACGACCACGGCGACCGACGGGTGGTTCTTCGCCGCGGCGCGCACCATGGACGGCCCGCCGATGTCGATCTGCTCGACGACGGCGTCCGGCCCGGCGCCCGAGGCCACGGTGGCCGCGAACGGGTAGAGGTTCACGACGACGAGCTCGAACGGCTGGATGTCGAGCTGGGCGAGCTGGTCGAGGTGGTCCTGCTTGCGGGTGTCGGCCAGGATGCCGGCGTGCACGCGCGGGTGCAGCGTCTTGACCCGGCCCTCCAGCGCCTCGGGGAAGCCGGTGAGCTCCTCGACGGGGGTGACGGGGATGCCGGCGTCGGCGATCCGCGACGCGGTGGACCCGGTGGAGACGAGCTCGACGCCGACGTCGTGCAGCGCCGTGGCCAGCTCGATCAGGCCGGTCTTGTCGTAGACGCTCAGCAGGGCGCGCCGTACGGGGCGCTGCGAGTCGTCGGTGAGCTGGACGTCGGGTGTGGACGGGGCGCCGGACATGGCGGTTCTCCTCGGAGGTAGCTTCGTGGAAAACCCTGGCACCCAGGCGGGCGGCGCGCATCACGGGTCGCTCGGCCGCTCCCCGGTGGTGACCCACCCTCGCCAGTCACGGCCACGGGCAGTCTAACCGCGCGGGCTGCGCCGAACCGCAAGTTGACCGACCTGGACATCGGCTGGATCAGCGGCGTTCACGCCGCGGGGCGCCGCGGCTAGGCACCACGCGTCGCGGCCGGGATCCGCACCTCGATCCCCAGCAGCTCCCAGCCGCGGGTCGCCCTGCGCACCCGGTCGGCCTCCCCGGCCTGCGACAGCCCGCCTGCCACCATCGCCACCGCGAGCAGCAGGTCGTCCGGCGTCGTCCCGGCCGGGACCTCGCCCGCCGCGATCGCACCCGCCAGCCGCGTCCCCAGCGCGACTGCGACCCGCTCGCCCTGGGCGACCACGCGCCCGTCGGGCACGCCGGAACGGACCAGGTCCACGAACCCGACCGAGTCGACGGCGTGCCGAGTGACCAGCCCGAGCAGGTCAGGCAGCTCGACGCCGGGAGTCGCGGCGAGCTCCTCGACCGCGACGACCTGCTCCTCGAAGACCGCGACCACGAGGTCCAGCCGGTCCGGGAAGTGCCGGTAGAGGCTGCCCTGCCCGACGCCCGCACGCTTGGCCACCGCACTCAGCGGCGCGCTTGTCCCCGCGGACCCGAAGACCTCGCGAGCCGCCTCGAGCAGCGCCGCGCGGTTGCCCGCCGCGGCCCGGGGGCCGAGGTTGGGCGCGCCCCCGCGGCGCGCGGGAATGCGGGGAACCGCACCAGGGCGGGGGTCGCGAAGTACACCGGTCATGGCACTATCCTAGATACCGGACATCGTTGTCCGGTATCGACCCCGTCCCAGGAGCACACCATGGCACTGACCGTTTATTCCACCGTCGGCGAGTGGCTCGACCACCCCGTCGGCGGCCGGATCCTCTCCGGCTTCCTCGCGCAGGGCGGGGCGACGCCGGACTCGCTCACCCCCGCCAGCGGCCTGCCGCTCGAACAGCTCGTCGCACTGTCCGGCGGCAAGTTCCCCGCCGAGGCGCTCGACGGGCTGATCGCCGCGTACCGGGAGGCCGCGCCCGACGAGGCCGCCCAGGCGGACGCCGACGGCGAGCAGCCGACCGGCTGGGTCGAGGAGATCACTCCCGGCCGCTTCGCCGGCCAGACCGTCATCGTCACCGGCGCGGCCTCCGGCATCGGCCGGGCCGTCGCGACGCGCGTGGCGCGCGAGGGCGGGCGCGTCGTCGCCGCGGACATCTCCAAGGAGAAGCTCGACGAGCTCGCCGCCGCGCTGACCGGACTCGGGGCAGACATCGTCCCCGTCGCCGGCGACATCTCCGACCAGGACGACGTCGCCCGGATCGTCCTCGCCGCGGGCGACCGCGTGGACGCGCTGGCCAACGTCGCCGGGATCATGGACGACATGTCCGCGATCCACGAGGTCAGCGACGCCATCTGGGAGCGGGTGCTGCGCGTGAACCTCGAGGGCACTATGCGGCTCACCCGCGCCGTCGTGCCGAGCATGCTCGAGGCGAAGGAGGGGCGCATCGTCAACGTCGCCTCCGAGGCCGGGCTGCGCGGCTCGGCCGCCGGCGTCGCCTACACCGCGTCGAAGCACGCGGTGGTCGGCCTGACCAAGTCGAACGCCGTGATGTACGCCAAGAGCGGCATCCGCACCAACGCCGTCGCGCCGGGCGGTGTCGCCACCGGCATCCCCGTACCCGGCCAGGCCGAGTTCGGTGCGCCGGTACTGCGCCCGTACCAGGGCAACATCCCGAGCCTGGCCACGGCAGAGGGGCTCGCTGCCTCCATCACTTTCCTCCTGTCGAAGGACTCGGTGAACCTCAACGGGGCGATCATCGCCTCGGACGGCGGCTGGTCCGCCGTCTGACGGTCCGCCCCCAGGTGGCCTACGGCGCCCCCGTCGTCGGCCACGGGCCGACTACATGTCTGTGGGGTGTGTTGCTCTGCGTAGACCTTGTCTACGCAGAGCAACACACCCCACAGACGTAGGTACTGCCCGAGGCCTTGCTCGGCCCTCACTCCAGAGCGTCGGCCGCCCAGGTGTCCGGCTTGCCGATCCGCATCATCGGCCGCACGAAGCAGAGGGCCACCAGCACGCACGCCATGGCGCCGACCATCACCCACAGGGTGGCGCCGATGCCGAGGCTCTCCAGCAGCGCGCTGCCCAGCACGGGGGCGGCCGGCGCCGCGATCAGTCCCGTCAGCCCGAGCAGGGACGTCGCCCGGCCCATCATGCGGTCCGGGATGATCACCGTGAGGTAGCCCGTGAAGCCCGCATTGAGCGCCGGGTAGAGGAACACGCCGACCGCCAGCATCGAGACGAACACCCAGTACGTCGGCGCGAGCGCCATCACGACCAGGGCGGCGACCAGCAGGCCGATGGTCAGGACCCCGAACCGGCCGACGCGCGTGCGCTGCACGATCGGGCCCGCGACGATCGCGCCCGCCAGCATGCTGATGCCCGCGCACGCGTCCACCAGGCCGATGAGCCGCGGGTCGGTGCCGGTGCGCACCAGCTCTAGGTTGATCGCCACGATCAGGACAATCGACGTGAGGTTCAGCAGCGTGATCAGGATCAGCACGGCCCGGAACAGCGGCACGGCGCCCACGAAGCGCAGGCCGTCGCGCAGGTCGGCGAGCGGGTGGGTCTGGCCGGTGCGCTCGCCGTTGAGCGGCTTGCGCACGAACGAGATGGCCACCACCTCGATCGCGTGCCCGACCACGGACGCCACGAACGGCAGCACGTGGGCCATGCCGTACAGGAACCCGCCCACAGGTCCCGCGAACAGAGCCACCGCCGCCATCCGCCCCTGGTTCACGGCCATGGCGTTCGCCATCTGCCCGGCCGGCACGACGGCGCGCAGCGCGCCCCCCGACGCGGGATTCACGAACGCGCTGACCATCGAGGAGCCGAACAGCACCACCGCCAGGTGCCAGGCTGAGAGCGCCCCCGTGAGGCCTGCCGCGACGACGGTCGCCCACAGGGCGGTGCCCGTCGCCGCCGCGAACAGCAGGAGCAGCCGGCGGTTGACCCGGTCCGCGACGACGCCCGCCGGCAGCGTGGCCAGCAGCGCACCCACCTGGCCGATGCCGCTGATCAGGCCCGCCTGCCCCACCGATCCGGTCACCTCGAAGGCCAGCAGCGGCACTGCGAACGTGCCGACGCCTGCCCCGATCGCCTGCGAGAACCGCCCGGTCGTCAGCAGCACGTAGGCGCTGTTGTGCCGGAGCGGAACCTCCGGCGCCGGCACGATCCCTGCTCCCGGCACCTCAGCGGTCGGAGTATCTACGGTCGGCGTCTCAGCGGTCACGCGGCACAACGTAGCGGTCAGGCGTGTCGCTTGGGTGAAATGTCCGCAACCACCCCGACGGGTCGGTCTCTATGAACCGACCGTCGGGAGGTAGTAGAGGCCGGCGCCGCGACGATTCGGCCGCGACGGCTCGATCAGCCCTTGGTCTTCGAGGCCCCTGAGGAGCCGGCCCATGTTGGTCGGATGCGCGCTCAGGAGCGATCCAAGTTCGGTCGAGCTGATGCGGCCCCGGGCGCGGACGTAGCTCAGCGCTACCGATTCCCGACTTGCCCGGGCACGCCGCGGTGCGCGAGATTCGTATCCGCTGTCGAGCACCTTGCGCGCACCCTCAGCCAAGGCCCAGGCCTCGGACATACCGTCAGGGACGCCGTCCACGGCGGTGATCACCGGTGAGCCCGCAACAGTCAGCCCAAGGAGCTCCTCAACCACGGGCAGAGCCTCCCCCTCCGACACCTGAAGCGACGTGGCGAGCGTTGCCAGGTCGATCCATCCCCGCCGGGTCAAGAGGTCGAGTGCCATCAGGCGTCGCAGGTTACGTGGGGTACCCGGGTCACTGAACGCGGCGAGCCACGTCATCCAGCCCTCGTCGACCGTCTCGGCAATCAGCGAGACGACCACGGTCGGCGACGGTGTCTCCGTGATCTCAGGTCGCGGATAACCGAGGCGGAGCATGTCAGTGACCATGCGGTCGACACCGATTCCCTCCCGCTCAGCCACGCGGATGGCCGCGAGCAGCTCGGTCAGCGCAGTGTTCCTGGACCGGGAGGGGTGATTGATGATGTTGTCCGAAGTGACGCCGCCGAAGAACGCTCCAGGACTCGTCACCTTGAGGCTGTTTCCCAGGTGCTCCACGACCGTGAGGTCGTCAACTCCCCACTCCCGGTGCGCCACGCCGTTCACGACCGCCTCACGCAGTGTCCGCTCGGGGATCCGGCGAGTCTGCCCTATGGCGAGTCCCTGACTTACGTGGACCATCGGGTTGTGGGCGCGCGCGGTACTGAAAACCGCCTGCAGCTCCTCGATCAGTGAGAGTCCTGCGTCACGGACACGGTCTGTGCTGTCCGCTCCGGCCCGGTCGCGCCGGATGTAGTCGATCGCTGGAATGCCCCTCCCGACGAAGACAAGAAACCCTGCGTTCGTGAGATGCCCGTCTCCGGTCACGGCGTTGAGGCGACGAAGGAGGTCGGGCTGCGCCGCCTCGGCAAGGTCATTCGCGCTCGAGTCGACCGACTCACGCAAGAAGGTCCGTACGATCTCGACCGCCGTAGGACGTGCCGACTCACTCAGCACGTTGCTCGGCTGTGCGGACCAGTCGACCAGGAGCCCGTGCGCGCGGCGCTCATGCCACGTTGCTGCGTCGATCTCGACGCACCGGTCTGCCACCCGCCAGCTGATCCGGCCGCTCCACCGAACAGGCTCGATCGCTTCCACGACCCGCAGCGCGAGAAGGCGCGATCCCCGGACGATGACATCTCTCGCGTCGACGGTGATCCGCCGCTGCGTCAGCTCGAAGATCCGGGCGCGCAGCCACTCCGGGTCGAGCTGGGTACCGATGAGCGTGGAGTCGTCCGCGACGCCGACGAGCAGTGCCCCACCACCAGGAGTGTTCGCCATACAGGCGCATTCTCCCGCCAGCGTTCGCGCCGCCACGTCGTTGCGCGCCGACCCAGGCAGAACGACACCGCCCGGACCACGCCGACCCGCCTCTTCCTTGAGATCTAGCTGCTGATGCTCGCTCACCACGCCGCCGTCCGCCAGAATCGCCAGCGCCTCCTGCAGTGCCTCCACCACGGGATCCGGACCATAAAGTGTTGCCATGGGGCGAGCCTACGCCCGAGGTACAACTTTTTCCCGAATTAATTGTATCGAAGGCCTCCGGGCGCACCGGACGACACATTCCAGGACGCCTGGCGTACCGTCGCGCGCCGCCAGGAGCTCAGCGCCCGGTCGAGGCCTTCCGGCCCGTCACGTGCAGGCCCTCGCGGGCGATGCGGCCGACGGTCTCGACGAGCAGCGCGCGCTCGGCGACCTTGACCCGCTCGTGCAGCGTCGGCTCGTCGTCGTCCTCCAGGACCGGTACGGCTGCCTGGGCGATGATCGGGCCGGTGTCCACGCCCTCGTCCACGACGTGCACCGTGCAGCCCGTGATCTTCACACCGTGGGCGAGCGCGTCGCGCACACCGTGCGCTCCCGGGAAGGAGGGCAGCAAGGCGGGGTGCGTGTTGATGATCCGTCCCTCGAACCGCCGCACGAACGTCGGTGCGAGGATGCGCATGAAACCGGCGAGCACCACGAGATCGGGCTGGAACACCGACACGGCCTCGGAGAGCCCCACGTTCCACGCGGCACGATCCTCGAAGTCCTTCGTGGCGACGACGACGGACGCGACCCCCGCGTCCCGCGAGAGATCAAGGGCGCCGGCGGCGGGGTTGTCCGTCACCACCCCGACCACCCGCGCGCCGTACGAAGCTTCCTCGTGGGCGGCGAGCAGGGCTGCGAGGTTGGAGCCGGTCCCGGAGACCAGCACGACAACACGGTGGGACGACGTGGACTCGACGGGGTGACCGGAGGGCGTCTGCACGAGTCCCAGCCTACGTGGACACCGGCCCGCCCCAGCACCCCGGAGCAGCGCGGTAGGGCGGACCGGTGGCCGAGCTGCTAGTCGACGCGCCACACGCTCAGGGTCGCTCCGTCGCCGCTCACCCCGTCGACGCCTATCCCAACTTTGTCGTTGAGCGTGAGCTCGCCCCGGGGCCCACTGCTCCACGTCGCATACCCGCCGCCCATCGCGATGCTTCCGCCAGTGGTGGAGTACGAGTAGAGCATCCCGCCCAGACTCATGTCGGCGGAACCGTCCCCGACATTCCCGAGCAGGATCTCGTAGGGCCCGCCGGGTCCGCCGAACGTCAGCACCTCACCTTCCTCGACCCGCACCTGGCAGCGCGCGTCCCCGCACGCGTCGAGGTTCGACCCGTCCGCGGGGTCATCTGCGTTCGCGACGCCTTGGTCGCGCATCCGCTTGTGCGGGATGCTCTCCACCAGCTCGTCGTGCACCTCCCGCACCGTTTTCGCGCCGGGCGCGTCGGCGTAGGTCTCGAGGTACTCGTCGTACAGGGAACGCGCGGCGGTCAGCTTCCCGGCGGCCTGGTTCACCTGTGCGCAGCCCGCGAGCAGATCGTCACCCTGGTCGTCCGTCGACGCGATCGGTTCGGCGAGCTCCGGCTCGGTCGACCCGCCGTCGTGCAGCCACAGGTACTCCTCGCGAGCCGCGCAGGCATCCGACGCCACCGAGTCCTCGTCGAGCGGCTCGGTGTACCCGGCCAGCCCGTAGTCCGTCGGCTTGAGGAACCAGTCCTTCTCGAACCTCCCGACGTACGTCGACATCACGGCGCGTACGGACGCCGACTCCTCGGGGTGCGCCGCGAGCGTCTCGACCAGCTGCTCCACGGCCCCCTCCGGGTCGCGGCCCGGAGCGTCCCAGCTGTCGTCCGACAGCTTGAACAGCAGTTCCGCACGGACGACGCCCGCGTGCGCCCACAGCGCGCCAGGGTGACCGAGGTAGTCGTCGAGACCGTCCAGCTCGAAGTCCCCGTCGGGGTTGGTCGCGTCGAGGAGCACGTCGCACGCGCGACGACCCTGCACCGACGAGTCGACGACGTCACCGGCCACGAGACGGTGCAGCGGGTCCAGCTTGTCGAGCGCCTCATTGGCGTCCCGGCAGTCCCCGGCGGTGTGCCGGGCGTCGGCCTGGTTCACCAGGCGGGACGCCTCGGCCCGCACGGCAATGACCAAGCCACCGGTGGCGACCAGCACGACCGCGGCGGCCACCGCGACCACTACCCGCCACCGTCGGGCCAGAAGCCGCTTCGTGCGGCGCCCCCACGTGCGGGTCGTGGCCCCCAGCTCGCGTAGGCGCTGTGCCGCCCGCCCCGGCGGCGGGTCAGCCGGGCTGTCCGGGTCGGTCAGGTCCCCCGGGTCTGCCGGGTCCGTCGGGCTCACCGGATCCGTCGGGCTCACCGGGTCCGTCGGACCGTTCGGGGGCGTCGTCTCCTGATCCTTCGTCATGCGGTGAGTCGACCACTGCACCCTCGGGACCCCTCCCGGCGCCTGCGCCGGGCGCACCCGCAGCGCCGTCGAACCCGAGCTCGGTCGCCAGGTCCGGCGCGTCCGGCGACGGCGCGTCCGGATCGACGCCAGGCAAAGTTGCCGGACGGCGCAACCACGCCACCAGGTCGTCCCCGATCTCGCCGCGCCGCGCCACCACGTCGAGCTTGGCGCTGAGCAGTACGGCAGCCGCTCCCCCGCCGACCTCTGCGGAAACCAGGCCGGCGGTCACGAGCGGGTTCGCGCCGATGTCGGACAGGCGGCCCGGTCCGCCCGCACCCGCCGCGACCCACTGGCCCAGCAGCATGAGGACGCCGGGGACGGCCACTATCCCGCCGAGCACCCAGCCGACGTCGGACCACCGGACCAGCGACGGCTCCAGCCGCCGCCACACGAACAAGCCCGCCGCCACGCCGCACGCGACGACGAGCAGGGGAGCCCAGGCGCTGACCGGGTTCGCCCAGTCCTCCCCGGGCAGCGACCCGAGGAGCGGGACCGCGGGCAGCGGCCCGGAGACCGTGCCGAACGGCGTGAAGCTGGTCCCCTCGCCGACGGCGAAGCCCGGCCCAGCGAGCCAGGAGACCGCCCACAGCACGAGGTTGGGCAGCAGCGCGAGCTGCGCGACGGCGAACACGATCCCGCCGGTCCAGCCCGGTTCGAGGGCGGTGACGATGTCCGACGACGTCGCGCGCCCCGCCAGCGCCCACGCGCCCACGAGGAGCGCCGCCCCGCCGACCAGCAGCGCGACGACTATCGAACCGCCCTGCAGCCCGAGCCGCAGCGTCGCGGGGACCAGGTCGACGCCGGTGAGCCGGTAGGCCAGCGCCTCAGCTCGGTCCCCGAGCTCGGCGACGGTCGGCGCGTCCGGGCGGGCCCGGATGCCCAGCGCCATGCCGAGCCCGCCCATGACCAGGCCGGCCAGGGGCGCCAGGGCGAGCGACCAGCCCGGTGCGCTGCCCGCGAGGGCCGCCACCGCCGTCGTGCACAGGGCGTAGGTGACGGTGCCCGCGGCCCACGCGGGGATCGACGTGGTGGCGAACCGCTTGGCCGAGGCGTACGTGGCGAAGAGCGCGAGGGCCGAGATGCCGAGCGGCGCGAGGGAGACGGTCACGGCGTCGGCGGTGAGCGGGACGCCGTGGCCCAGCAGCCAGATGCCCATCGCTACGTCGATGGCGGAACGCACCTGGGCGCCGTCGTCCGGGGTGTCCGCGGCGGAAGCCAGGGTGGCCGTGCCCACGAGGTAGGCGACCACCGCAGGGAGGACCACGACGGCGAGGGACAGGACCAGGGCCTGGGCCGCCGAGAGCACGCCGGCGACGATGTGCGAGAGCGCGGGCGGTTCTTGTTCGCGGGCGGACGGCTCCTCGACCAGGCGCCCGCGCCGGGCGGACGGCCGGCTGCCGGCCGGGCGGCTCGTCCGGGCGCCGGCGGTGCGGGCGGCCGAGGTCGGGCGGGGTGGTGCGCTCACGGGCTCATCTTCACCCGCTCGGAGCCCTCACCCGCGGGACCTGCCCCGGCGTGGCCCGGGTGAACTTCTGGAAAAATCACCACGAAGCATGGTGTTTTCCGCAAGTTCTGGTGTAGGCGGCAACCTCGTCCCGTTGAGTGCGGGGTATTTGTTGGGTCAGCGGGCTTCGACCCAACAAATACCCCGCACTCAACTACGCAGGGTCAGAGGGACTGGAGGATCTCGCGCATCAGGTCCGCCGTCTCGGACGGCGTCTTGCCGACCTTGACGCCGACGGCCTCCAGGGCCTCCTTCTTCGCGGCAGCGGTACCGGACGAGCCGGACACGATCGCGCCCGCGTGGCCCATCGTCTTGCCCTCGGGGGCGGTGAAGCCCGCAACGTAGCCGACGACCGGCTTCGTGACGTGCTCCTTGATGTAGGCCGCCGCGCGCTCCTCCGCGTCGCCGCCGATCTCGCCGATCATCACGATCGCCTTGGTCTCCGGGTCGTTCTCGAAGGCCTCGAGCGCGTCGATGTGCGTGGTGCCGACGATCGGGTCGCCGCCGATGCCGATGGCGGTCGAGAAACCGAAGTCCTTCAGCTCGTACATCATCTGGTAGGTCAGCGTGCCCGACTTCGACACGAGACCGACCGGGCCCTTGCCCGTGATGGTGTGCGGGGTGATGCCGGCCAGCGACTCGCCCGGGGTGATGATGCCGGGGCAGTTCGGCCCGATCATCCGGGTCTCCTTGCCCTGCAGGTACGCCCACACCTCGGCGGTGTCCTGCACGGGCACACCCTCGGTGATGACCACGAGCAGGCCGATGCCCGCGTCGATGGCCTCGATGGCCGCGTCCTTGGTGAAGGCCGGCGGCACGAAGACGACGGAGACGTCAGCGCCGGTCTCGGCCATGGCCTCCTTGACGGTGCCGTACACGGGGAGGGTCACGTCGGCGCCCGAGGCGTCCTTGTGCGTCACGGTGGTGCCGGCCTTGCGGGCGTTCACGCCGCCGACGATCGACGCGCCGGAGTCGAGCATCAGGGCGGTGTGCTTGGCACCCATGCCGCCCGTGATGCCCTGGACGATGATCTTCGAGTCCTGGTTCAGGTAGATCGACATTGTCTTCTGGTCTCTGCTTTCGAAGTCTCGCGGGCGATCAGGCGTTGGCCAGCTCGGCTGCCTTGTCGGCGCCGCCGTCCATGGTGTCGGCAAGGGTGACGAGCGGGTGGTTGCGCTCGGTCAGGATCTGGCGACCCAGCTCGACGTTGTTGCCGTCGAGGCGGACGACCAGCGGCTTGGACGCCTCGTCGCCGAGGATGTCCAGCGCGCCCACGATGCCGTTCGCTACCTCGTCGCAGGCGGTGATGCCGCCGAAGACGTTCACGAACACCGCCTTGACCTGCTCGTCGTTCAGGATGACGTCCAGCCCGTTCGCCATCACCTGGGCGTTCGCGCCGCCGCCGATGTCGAGGAAGTTGGCGGGCTTCACGCCGCCGTGCCTCTGACCGGCGTATGCGACGACGTCGAGCGTGGACATGACCAGGCCCGCGCCGTTGCCGATGATGCCGACCTCGCCGTCGAGCTTGACGTAGTTGAGGTCGTTCGCCTTGGCCTTGGCCTCCAGCGGGTCGGCCGCTGCGGAGTCCTCGAGGTCGGCGTGGTCCGGGTGCCGGAAGCCGGCGTTCTCGTCGAGCGTGACCTTGCCGTCCAGCGCCACGATCTCGCCGTCCTCGGTGCGGACCAGCGGGTTCACCTCGACCAGCGTGGCGTCCTCGGACTTGAACACGGTCCAGAGGCCCTGGATGACCTCGGCGACCTTGCCCTTGATGTCGTCGGCGAAGCCGGCGGCGTCCACGATCTCCGCGGCCTTGGCCTCGTCGATGCCGACAGCCGGGTCGACGGCGATGCGGGCGAGCGCCTCGGGACGCTCGACGGCAAGCTGCTCGATCTCCACGCCGCCCTCGACGGAGCACATCGCGAGGTAGTTCCGGTTCGACCGGTCCAGGAGCACGGAGAAGTAGAACTCCTCGGCGATCTTGGCGCCCTGCGCGACCATCACGCGGTGCACGGTGTGGCCCTTGATGTCCATGCCGAGGATCTCGCCGGCCTTCTCAGCGGTCTCTTCGGGCGAGTGAGCCAGCTTGACGCCGCCCGCCTTGCCACGACCACCGGTCTTGACCTGGGCCTTCACGACGACGGTTCCGCCGCCCAGCTTCTCGGCGCCTTCGCGAGCCTCTTCGGGGGTCGTCGCGACAACCCCACCCAGCACGGGCACGCCGTGCTTCTCGAAGATGTCGCGCGCCTGGTATTCGAACAGGTCCACCCTGCTGCGTCCTTCCATCGGGATGCGGCCCTCGAACGTCGTAGTCGCCCGGAGCCCGGCTGAGGCGATGTCTCGACGTCAAGACATCCCGGTACAGGGTAGCCCTGGATCGCCCGTGCTTCCGAATGGAGCGGCGGTATTCCGCGGTTCATGAGCACGGCCGTCGAGGGGCACGCGGTCACCTGCGGTACTGCGCGAGTCGTCAACCAGGGTTGACGAGCCGATGACTGTCAACCATAGTTGACCAATGACCCAGCAAGCACTCGCCGCATCCGCCGCAGGGAACGATCCCCGGGAGGGCCTGCGCGCCGTCCGGGCGATGCGCGAGCTGGCCGACCGTCTCGAGACACTCCAGGTGGAGCGCGCACGGCGCCTCGGCTGGTCGTGGCAGGAGATCGCCGACGCGCTCGGCGTCTCCCGGCAGGCGGTACACAAGAAGCACAACAGGAGGATCTGATGTTCGAGAGGTTCACGAAGGACGCCCGCTCCGCCGTCGTCGACGCCCAGCAGGTCGCCCGCGACGCGCACAGCGACCAGATCGACAGCCGCCACCTGCTCGTCGCCCTCGCCGAGCAGGACGGCCCGGCTCGTTCCGCCCTGACCGACGGTGGCCTCGACGTGGACGGTCTCGTCGAGCGCGCCCGGGCGAGCATCACGGCGGGCGACGCACTCGACCCGACCGCACTGGCCGCCGTCGGCATCGACCTCGACGAGGTGACGCGCCGTACCGAGGCCACGTTCGGCGAGGGGGCACTGGCCCGGGCGGGCCGCGTCCTGCGCGGGCGCCGCAAGCACATCCCGTTCACGCCGGACGCGAAGAAGTCGCTCGAGCTCGCGCTCCGCGAGGCGATCCGGCTGGGCTCCAAGGAGATCCAGGGCGGCCACCTGCTGCTCGGCCTCACGCGCGCCGAGTCCCCGGCCCACCGCCTCCTGTCCGACGCCGGAGCTGACGTCGAGCGGGTACGGCACCTCGCGGAGGGTGCGAGCAAGGCGGCGTAAGGCCGCGGGCGCTGTCCGGTTCCTACCACCTTGCCGGAGCCGGACACCAAAACGGCCCGCCGTTACACAAGTGAAACCCAACCGGCATGCCCGGCGGATAGGAAGGGACAACACCTCTCGAAAGGGACTCCTGTGTCCACCTTCTTCACCCATGCCAGGGCGCTGGTCGCCGTCGGCGTGGCCGCGACCCTGGCGGTCGGTGCCGCGTCGGCGTCCGCGACGACGCTCGCAGGCCCTGGCGGCCCGGTCCCGCCGGGCAGCACTCCCGCCGCGCTCCCGTCGTCGTCGGCGGCGGGCTCGCGCAGCGTCACCTTGATCACTGGCGACACGGTCACCATCACGACAGCGGCGGACGGCACGACCGTCACCACGGTCGAGGGCCCGGGCGGGACGACGTCGGCCTACCACCGCACCGAGCGCCGTGGCAGCACGTACGTCTACCCGGACGCCGCGCTGCCCTACGTCACGGCTGGCACGCTCGACGACCGTCTGTTCAACGTCACGCAGCTCCTCGCCGACGGCTACGACGACACGAGCGCGGACACGCTCCCGCTGATCGTCCGCTACACGGACGCTGCGGCCCGGTCGCGCGGCACGGTGCCGCTCGACGGGTCCGACGTCGTCCGCGTGCTGCCGAGCGTGGACGGTGCCGCCGTCGCGCAGGACCGCGACGAGTCCGACACGTTCTGGACCGCCCTGACCGACGGCGGTGCGTCAGCCGCCGCCCGCGGCACCGGCGGCGCGCCCGCGTTCGCCGGCGGTATCGAGAAGGTCTGGCTCGACGGCCCGGTCACCGCCGACCTCGCCGAGTCGACCGCCCAGATCGGCGCGCCCGAAGTCTGGGCCGACGGCAACACCGGCGCGGGCGTGGACGTCGCCGTGCTCGACACGGGCATCGACCCCACGCATCCCGACCTGGCCGACCAGATCGCGGCGTCGGCCACGTTCGTCCCCACCGAGGACTACGTCGAGGACTACGTCGGGCACGGCACGCACGTCGCCTCGACGATCGCGGGGACCGGCGCGGCGTCCGACGGCCTCGAACGGGGCGTCGCCCCCGGCGCCCGACTGCACGTCGGCAAGGTGCTCGACAGCAACGGCCGGGGCCTGGAGTCCTGGATCATCGCAGGCATGGAGTGGGCCGCCCGCGACCAGGCCGCCCGCGTCGTCAGCATGAGCCTCGGCGGCGAGCCCGCCGGGGTGGACGACCCGATGGCGGAGGCGGTCGACGAGCTCACCGCCGAGACCGGCGCGCTGTTCGTGACCGCCGCCGGCAACAGCGGCCCGCGCACCATCAGCACCCCCGCCCTAGCGGACGCGGCCCTCGCCGTCGGCGCGGTCGACGCGACCGACACGCTGGCCGAGTTCTCCAGCACCGGCCCCGCGCTCGACGGCGGGATCAAGCCCGAGGTCACCGCCCCCGGCGTCGACGTCATCGCGGCCCGCTCGCAGCTCGTCCGCGGCTCCGGGATGTACACGACCATGAGCGGCACCTCGATGGCGACCCCGCACGTCGCGGGCACCGCGGCGCTGGTCGCGGCGGCACACCCGGACTGGACGGCGCAGCAGATCAAGGAGGCGATCGTCGGCACGGCCGTGCCGACCCCCGCCTACGACGCCTACGATGCGGGCAGCGGCCGCGTCGACGCGTCGGCCGCCGTGGACGCCTCGGTCTTCGGCACCGCGAGCGCCGGGTTCGGCTTCCACACCTATGGGCCCGACCCGGACGAGCCTGTGTCGAAGCCGATCACGTACACGAACCTGGGCGACGCGCCGGTCGACCTGGACCTCGCGGTCGACGGCGCGGTCCCGGCGGGCTTCCTCGTACTGTCGTCGGGCTCGGTGACCGTGCCCGCGCACGGCACGGCGTCGGTGACGCTCATGGCCGACCTCTCACTCCTGCCCGCGGACGCGGACCTCAGCGCCACGGTCGTCGCGACGGACGACGCCGGGACGGTGCGGGCCCGCACCCTGACGGGCGCTACCCGCGAGGGACAGCGCCAGGAGCTGACCGTCACCGTGACGAACGACGACGGCCGCCCAGCGACCGGCAAGCTGCTCGTCACATCGGACAGCAGCTTCGCCGGGGCCGACCTGGACGAGAACGGCACCGCCGTGCTGCGGCTGCCGGTGGACACCTACAGCGGCTGGCTGTCGGTCGACGTCGAGGGCGCGAACGGACCAGGATCGCTCGGCACCGCGCTCCTGAGCTTCGTCGACGTGGACCTGAGCCAGGACCGGGCTGTTGTGCTGGACGCCCGCAAGGCGGTGCAGGTGCGGGCGGAGGTGCCGCAAGACGCCGATCCGGCGGCGATGCGCCTCGACGTGATCCGTCAGTTCCCGAACGGCGGCTACGCGGCGAGCTCCATGTTCCCCGCGGGCGAGTACGACAGCCTGTGGGCCCTGCCCACCGGGAAGAAGGTCACCGACGGCCTGTTCGAGTTCGGGGCGCAGTTCCGCCTGGAGCAGCCGGCGCTGACGATCGTGGCGGGCCGCGACGGGCTCGACGACCTGCGGGTCAAGCGTGGTGCCACACCGCTGCCGGCGGGTACCCGCACCCTGCGGGTGGTGGAGGTCGAGGGCCTGTCCGACCTGGCACGCCACGGCTCGGCCGGGAACGGGCACAGCTCAGGCCGACCGGGCCTGAAGGACACCGCCGTCGTCGTACGCGCCGCCGAGACTGGCGAGATCGCGGCGCTGGCGCAGGCAGCGGCCGATGCCGGGGCGCGCCTCCTGCTGGTGGTGCACGACGGCGACGGGCGGCTGGCGCCGTGGGACGAGTTCGCCTGGATCCCGGGTGAGCCCGCCCCGCTCACGGTCGCCACGCTCACGTCTGGCCAGGGCGCCGAGTTGCTGCGATCGCTGGACGAGCGCAGGCCAGACGTCACCGTCACGTCGCACCCCACGACCGACTACGTGTACGACGTCGTCCACCACTGGACCGGCGCCGTTCCGGCCCGTCCCACGTGGACCTCGACGAAGCGCGACCTCGCACGGGTCGAGACGTCGTTCCGCAACCACCGGCAGGGTCCCGCGATGGAGGCCCGGTTCGACGTCTGGCATGGGTGGACGGCGGGCAACCAGCTCATCGCGCCCGCGCAGGGCGAGCGGACCGACTGGGTTACCGCCGACGTCCCGTGGACGCAGAGCGCGCACATCTCGGGCGAGATGGGGCAGTCGTCCATCGAGGTGCTGCGGTACGTGGCCCGCACGACCAGCGAGGTGACGTGGTTCGGGCCGATCCTGCGCCCGCGCATGGGGCCGCTGGACTCCCAGCCGATCCGCTACCTGGACCAGATGTACGTCCCGGTGCCGGGCTGGGGCGACTCCGGAAGCGGGCACGTCGGTACCACCGGCGGCGGGAACTTCGCCGTCCGCAACTGGGCGGCGCTCTACCAGGGCGACACACAGCTCCTGTGGGGTAATGCCGAGTTCCTGCCGGTCAACAGCGGCCTTCCCGCCGAGCGGCTGCCGTACCGCGTGGTGGTCGACAATGCCCGTGCCGACTGGGCCGGCCCGTACTCGACGCACACGCTCACCGAGTGGGACTTCACGTCGGCCGCGAGCGGGGCCGACGCCGTCGAGCCGCTGCCGCTGATCCAGCTCGACTACGGGGTCGACACCGACCCGGCGGGACGCGCCGCGCGCACCGCCCGGGTGACGGTGACCCCGTCGCACCTGCCGGGGATCGAGGCGCGCGTGGGCAGGCCCACGGTCGAGGTGTCGTACGACGACGGGTCCACCTGGCGCCGGCTCGACCTCACGCGGGACCGTGCCGCCTGGTCGGCCCGGCTGGCGGCGCCGCGAGGCGCTGCATTCGTCTCGCTGCGGACGAGCGTCGAGGACAGCGACGGGAACAGCGTCTCGCAGACGCTGACCCGGGCGTTCGGCGTGCGCTGACGCCGCGCCGAGCCGGGTGACGGCCCGCGTCTACCAGCGATTACGCCCAGAGCTCGCGTGAGTTCTGGGCGTAATCGCCGGGTGGGCGCCCGCAGCCCGTTGAGGCCCGGGATCCGGGGGCCGTGCGCGACCGCCGACGCCGGCTGTGACTCCTGCTGCGCGACCGGTGCGGTAGTCGTCGGCGCCGGCAAGCTGCTGCGCCGGGCACCGTCGGTCAGGACCATGCCGCGGACGGTACCGAACCTCGCTGGGCCGAAAAAGCCCGGAATGTGAACCTGGCCGAGCCGCAACCTGCGCGTCCACCAGGCGCCGGGCCGCAAGACGCTCGTCGATGTGCCCTTGGATAGACGTTCATCTAGCGGCTCGGCCTGTCGACCGACGACGAACTTGCGGTTCGGCGGCCAGGACACACCGCGCCAACCATCAAGTTGCGGCTCGGCCACAAACCGACGGCGCCGCAGACGAGCGCAGGTCCGTCTGCGAGCCTGCCTGCGGCTCCGTGCACGAGCTCCGTCAGAGCTTCGTGACCGCCGTGTACTTCAGCGCGATGCGCTTGGTCCCGTTGGTGCCGAAGTCGATCTTGACCACGGCGTTGGCCTCGACGTCCACGACCGTGCCGAGCCCGTAGGAGTCGTGCGTGACGCGGTCGCCGATCTCCAGGCTGGGGATGTCCTTCTGGACGTTGATCCCGCCGAACCCGCCCTTTGCACCCGCCTTCTTCTCCGGCGCGAACGGTTTGCTCTGCCCGCCGCCCGACGACGTCACCGGGCCGTTGCGCGAGGTTCCCGGCCGGCCCGAGGACCACGTCGAGCCCGTGCCCGAGCCGCGCCCGCCGGAGCCGTACCCACCGGACCCGTACCCGCCGCTCCAGCCGCCCCGGCCGGCGCGGATCGCCGCCGTCGACGACTCCCGGCGCCGCCAGTCCCACAGCTCCTCGGGGATCTCCTGCAGGAACCGGCTCTCCGGGAACTCGTTCGCCATGCCGAAGGCGGCCCGCATCGACGACCGCGTGACGTACAGCCGCTCGCGTGCCCGGGTGATGCCCACGTAGGCGAGGCGGCGCTCCTCGGCGAGCTCGTCGTCGTCGTGCAGCGAGCGCATGTGCGGGAACGTGCCGTCCTCCATGCCCGTCAGGAAGACGACCGGGAACTCCAGGCCCTTGGCGGTGTGCAGGGTCATGAGCGTGACTACGCCCTGGTCCTTCTTGGGTGCCTCCTCCGCGGCCCCGTCGGCCACGTCCTCGTCGGGGATCTGGTCGCTGTCCGCGACCAGCGAGACCCGCTCCAGGAAGTCCGCCAGCGAACCCTCCGGGTCGGTCTCGCCGAAGTCGGCGGCGACCGCGTGCAGCTCGGCCAGGTTCTCGACGCGCCCCTCGTCCTGCGGGTCGTCGCTCGCGCGCAGCTCCGCGAGGTAGCCGGTGCGGTCGAGGACCGCGCCCAGGACCTCGGCCGGCTGCGCGCCCTGGTCGACCAGCGCGCGCAGCTCCCGCATCATGTCGCGGAAGGCGAGCAGCGGCTTGAGCGAGCGGTTGGTCATGCCGGGGATCTCGTCGGCGCGCTCCAGGGCCGCGCCGAACGATATGCGCTCCCGCTCGGCGAACGACGCCACGAGCGACTCCGCGCGGTCCCCGAGACCGCGCTTGGGCACGTTGAGGACGCGGCGCAGGTTCACGTCGTCGTCCTCGTTGGCCAGCGCGCGCAGGTAGGCGACGGCGTCCTTGACCTCGCGGCGCTCGTAGAACCGCGTGCCGCCCACCACCTTGTACGGCAGACCGACGCGGACCAGCACCTCCTCGAGCGCGCGTGACTGCGCGTTGGTCCGGTAGAAGATCGCGACGTCGCCCGGGCGCACGCTCTCGGCGTCACCCAGCTTGTCGATCTCGTCGGCGACGAACCGGGCTTCCTGGTGCTCGTCGTCCGCCACGTAGCCCACGATCTTGGCCCCGGCCCCCGAGTCGGTCCACAGGCGCTTGGGCGTGCGACCCGCGTTGCGGGAGATCACCGCGTTGGCGGCGCTCAGGATGTTCTGCGTGGAGCGGTAGTTCTGCTCGAGCAGGATCGTGGTGGCGTTCGGATAGTCCTTCTCGAACTCGAGGATGTTGCGGATCGTGGCGCCGCGGAAGGCGTAGATGGACTGGTCGGAGTCGCCCACCACGGTGAGCTCGGCCGGGTCCAGCCCGGAGTCGTCGGTGGTGCCGACCCCCGCCAGCTCCCGGACCAGCGTGTACTGCGCGTGGTTGGTGTCCTGGTACTCGTCCACCATGATGTGCCGGAACCGGCGGCGGTAGTGCTCGGCGACGTTCGGGAACGCCTGGAGCAGGTTCACCGTGGTCATGATGATGTCGTCGAAGTCCAGGGCGTTCGCCTGCGCGAGGCGGGCCTGGTAGCGGGTGTAGACGTCGGCCAGGACCTGGTCGAACTTCGGCGCCGTCGTGTTGCGCTCCTCCGCCGACTGCCCGCCCCACGGCCGGCGGATCCCGCCGGCCGCCGTCGACGCGGCCTCGGCGAGCGCCTCTTCCGTGGCGTTGGCCCCGGTCTGCCGGGCGTAGGTCTCGGGGTCGATCAGCTCGTTCTTCAGGTCGCTGATCTTGTTCGACAGCCCGCGCGCCGGGTACTTCTTGGGGTCGAGGCTGAGCTCGCGCGTCACCAGCGTGATGAGGCGCTGGCTGTCCGCGGCGTCGTAGATGCTGAAGCTCGACCGCAGGCCCAGGGTTGTCGCCTCGCGGCGCAGGATCCGCACGCACGCCGAGTGGAACGTGGACACCCACATGCGCCCGGCGGCGGGGCCCACCAGGCCCTCGACGCGCTCACGCATCTCGGCGGCGGCCTTGTTGGTGAAGGTGATCGCGAGGATCTCGCCCGCCCGCGCCCGGCCCGTGGCCAGCAGGTATGCGATGCGGTGCGTCAGCACGCGCGTCTTGCCCGACCCGGCACCGGCCACGATGAGCAGCTGCCCGCCCTCGTGCACCACGGCGGCCCGCTGCTGCGGGTTCAGCCCGTCCAGCAGCTCGTCCGGGTCGAGGTGCGCGTAGGCGCCCCGGGCACGCGGTGCCTCGGACTCGTGCGGCAGGCCCGCCAGCCAGTCCGGCTCGGTCGGAAGGGCCGCCTCGCCCGGGTCGCCGTCGCCCGCCCCGTCGTCCCACCGCGGCGCCGTGCTCGGCAGGCGCGACATCGTGCCGGGCGACGCGGGGTCGAGGCCGGGCAGGGAGAGGCTGTCGAAGAGGGAAGTCATCGCCCCTAAGCCTAGGTGCCACCACTGACACGACCGCCGGGCCACGCGGGCGACCCCCAGCCCTGCCACCGGACGCCCGTCACCCGCCCCCGGCGGCGTACACACGAGGCGCCGCCGGGACCGGGGACGCGATGCCGCGGGAGAACCCGCCCACCCGCCGGAGAAGGCAGCGGATGAAATGACGCACGAAAGGCCGGATGAAATATCGGGGATATGTTTCCCAGGGCATCTTTTTGCACGCCCGGGCAGGGTGGATGAATATCACCCGGAAACACGTGACGCTCGGGTGATTTACGGTCCGGAGACGCGAATATCGCCTCGGGTGAAACCCCGTGTTCACCCGCTCCACGGGTTTCTGCCGGGCAGTTCCGGAAGCAAGACTTCAATCATGCATTCCGCCGCTCCACACGTTCTGGTGATCATCCAGAACCTTCCGTTCCGGATCGACCGCAGGGTGCGGTCCGAGTGCCGTGCCCTGACGGACGCCGGCTACCGGGTGAGCGTCATCTGCCCGCAGGAGAACCGGGACGAGCCCGCCCGGTTCCAGATCGACGAGACCACCGTCCACTCCTACGCGCCCCCGCCGGAGTCGCGTGGGCTCGCGGGCTACGTACGCGAGTTCGTCGTGTGCTGGTGGCGCACGGCGCGCGCCTCGGGACGGGTGCACCGCGACGCCCCGTTCCAGGTGATCCAGGCGTGCAACCCGCCCGACACGTACTGGCTGCTCGCCGTGCTGTGGCGGCTGCGGCGCGGCGTGCGCTTCGTCTACGACCAGCACGACCTGTGCCCGGAGGTGTACGTCGCGAAGTTCGGCCGGCAGGGCCTGCTGTACCGGGCGCTGCTGCTGCTGGAGCGCGCGACGTACCGGAGCGCGGACCACGTGATCTCCACGAACGGCTCCTACCAGCAGATCGCGCAGGACCGCGGGCGCGTCGACCCGGGCCGCAGCTCGGTGGTGCTGAGCACCCCCGACGCCGGCCTCATGCGGCGCGGCGACCCGGAGCCCGGTGCCCGTGACCAGGCGAAACACCTCGTGGCCTACGTCGGGATCATGGGTACGCAGGACGGCGTCGACCGGCTGCTCGCCGCGGCGGACCATGTGATCCACCGCCGCGGCCGCACCGACGTGCGCTTCGCGCTGCTCGGCTTCGGCGACGCGCTGGAGGACCTGCGTGCGGACTGCACGCGCCGCGGCCTGGACCCCTGGGTGCAGTTCACCGGGAAGGTGGACCACGCGGCGATCGGCCGGTGGCTGTCCAGCGCGGACCTGGGGGTCACGCCCGACCCGCCCAACGAGTTCAACGACCGCTCCACCATGAACAAGACCCTCGAGTACATGGCGCACGAGCTGCCCGTGGTGGCGACGGACCTGACCGAGACCCGCCGCAGCGCGGGCGACGCCGCGCGGTACGTGGCCGGGACGGATCCTGCCGCGCTGGGCGACGCGATCCTCGAGATCCTCGACGACCCCGACCGCGCCCGCGAGATGGGCCGCATCGGGCGCGCGCGGATCGTCGGCGAGCTGTCCTGGAGCCGTCAGGCCGAGACCTACGTGAGCGTGTTCGACCGTCTCACGGGCCGCGCCGGCGCATTTCCCGAGAAGCACTGATAAGGACCGGGCGCCGAATTTCATCCGGCCTTCGTTCATTTGTTTTTCACCCCGGGGGTGAATTGAGTTCGACCGCAGGGTGAATAGCAACGCCTCGGCCAGTCTGCCGTTGGAGCGGGACGTACATTGATCGTAGCCCGAAAGGGAAGTACCCGGGGCCGATCCGAGCTGATACGGAAGAAGGCAGCATGGACCAGAAATGCCTGCGGGCGGCCGTCGTGGGCGCCGGCTACTGGGGCCCGAACCTGGCGCGTAACTTCGCGGGGTCGGACCACTGGGAGCTGGCCGCCGTGTGCGACCTCGACGCGGACCGTGCGGCCCGGGTCGCCCGCGCGAACGGCCGGGCCGACGTCGAGACGTCGCTGGCCGCCCTCCTCGACCGGGACGACATCGACGCCGTGGCCATCGCCACCCCCGCCCGGACACACCACGCCATAGCCCTGGCCGCGCTGCGGGCCGGCAAGCACGTGGTCGTCGAGAAGCCGATCGCCGACCGCGCGGCGGCCGCGCAGGAGATGGTCGCCGAGGCGCAGACCCGGGGCCTGGTGCTGATGACCGACCACACCTACTGCTACACGCCCGCGGCCCGGAAGATCCGCGAGCTCGTGGCGAACGGCGACCTGGGCGACATCCTCTACATCGACTCGGTGCGGATCAACCTCGGCCTGGTCCAGCCCGACGTGGACGTGTTCTGGGACCTGGCGCCGCACGACCTGTCGGTCATCGACTTCGTCCTGCCGGACGGGCTGCGGCCGGAGTCCGTGGCCGCCCACGGCGCCGACCCGATCGGCTCCGGCAAGTCCTGCGTCGGGTACCTGGTGCTGCCCCTCCCGGGCGGCGCGGTGGCGAGCGTGCACGTGAACTGGCTCAGCCCCACCAAGGTGCGGCGGATGACCATCGGGGGGTCGCGCCGCACGCTCGTGTGGGACGACCTGAACCCGCAGCAGCGCATCAGCGTCTACGACCGCGGCGTCGACCTCGAGACGCAGGCATTCGACAGCCTGGAGCGCCGGGCGGCAACCATCTCCTACCGCCTCGGCGACACCTGGTCGCCCGCGCTGGAGGAGCGCGAGGCGCTCGGATCCATGGTCGGCGAGCTGGCCGCGGCGATCCACGGGGAGCGCGCGCCCCTGACCGACGGCACCGCGGGCGTTCGCGTCCTCGACGTGCTGGAGGCCGCGGACCGCAGCCTCGCCACGGGCGGCGGCGTGTCCCCGGTCGGAGCCGGCGCGGCACCCGCGCGGGAGCTCACCGGCAAGCTCGCGGGAAGCGGGGCGGCATGAGCACGCTGCGTGGGGCGCGCGTCCTGGTCACGGGCGGCGCGGGGTTCATCGGCAGCCATCTCGTCGACGAGCTGGTGCTGCGCAGGGGCGCCGCGACGGTCACCGTCGTCGACTCCCTGGTCAACGGGCGGCGGGAGAACCTGGCGCACCACCTGTCCGACGACGGAGCGGACGACGCGCGGGTCCGGCTCGTCGCCGAGGACGTCCGGAGCGAGACCGCGCTGGACCTGGTCGACAGGGCGGACGTCGTCTTCCACCTGGCCTGCCTCGGGGTACGGCACAGCCTGCACGACCCGCGGGAGAACCACGAGGTCAACGCGACGGCGACGCTGGACCTGCTCGAACGGGCGCGCGCAGCGGGCGTGGGCCGGTTCGTCCACGTGAGCTCGAGCGAGGTGTTCGGCACCGCGCAGTACGCACCCATGGACGAGAAGCACCCGACCTGGCCGGAGACGGTCTACGGCGGGTCGAAGCTCGCCGGGGAGGCCTACGCGCGGGCCGCGTTCCGCACCCACGGCATGCCAGTGGTCGTCGTGCGGCCGTTCAACACCTACGGCCCGCGCAGCCACTTCGAGGGCGACAGCGGCGAGGTGCTGCCGCGCACGATCGTGCGGGCCCTGTGCGGTCTCCCGGCGTTCGTCTACGGCGACGGCGAGCAGACGCGCGACTTCCTGCACGTCACCGACACGGCGCGGGCCCTGGCCGAGATCGCGGAGTGCGACGCCGCCGTCGGCCGCACCGTCAACGTCGGCTCGGGCGCCGAGCTGACCATCAACGACCTGGTGACCACCGTCGCCCGGCTCGCCGGCCGGCCCGGCCTCGACCCGGTGCGCCTCGAGGCCCGGCCCGGCGACGTCCGCCGCCTGCTCGTGGACAACACCCTGGTCCGCGAGCTGACCGGGTTCGCGCCCCGGACGACCTTCGAGCAGGGCGTCGCCGAGCTGGTCGACTGGTTCCGCAGCCGGCCGGAGAGCCCGGAGGCGATGCTCGAACGGATCGAGGACCGCAACTGGGTAGCGCCCACGAGTGCGCCATCGGGCACGACGGCGGCCGCAACGGCGGACGCAACATCGAACGCGACCGCAGACGCGGGGGTGGTCGCATGACCACCGCGGAGACCGGCCTGCACCGCGCGGACGAACACCGCGCGGACGGACCCCGCGCGGACCAACCCCGCGTGGACGTCATGAAGCCGTGGCTCGGCGCAGCCGAGATCGCGGCGGTGACCGAGGTGATCGAGTCCGGCTGGGTCGCCCAAGGCCCGCGCGTCGCGGCGTTCGAGGCAGCGTTCGCCGACGCGATGCGGACGCGCCGCGCGGTCGCGACGTCGAGCTGCACGACGGCGCTGCACCTCGCCCTGGTCGTCGCGGGCATCCGCGAGGGGGACGACGTCGTCGTGCCGTCCTTCTCGTTCGTCGCCACGGCGAACGCCCCGACGTACGTGGGCGCGCGGCCGGTGTTCGCGGACGTCGACGCCGCCACCGGCAACGTCACCGCCGAGACGGTGGCCGCGGCCCTCACGCCCGCCACACGCGCGGTCGTCGCGGTGGACCAGGCCGGCATGCCCGTGGACCTCGCCCCGATCCGCGCGCTGTGCGACCCGCTCGGCATAGTGGTGATCGAGGACGCCGCGTGCGGCGCCGGATCGACCTACCACGGCCGCCCGGTCGGGGCGGGCGCCGAGATCACCGCCTGGTCCTTCCATCCCCGCAAGATCCTCACCACCGGCGAGGGCGGGATGCTCACCACGAGCCGCCCGGAGTGGGCCGCCCGCGCACGACGCCTGCGGGAGCACGCGATGAGCGTCTCGGCGGCGGACCGGCACGCCTCCCTCGTGTCGCCGCCGGAGGAGTACGGCGAGGTCGGGTTCAACTTCCGCATGACGGACCTCCAGGCCGCCGTCGGCCTGGTGCAGCTCGGCCGCCTCCCCGAGATCGTCGCCCGACGGCGGCAGCTCGCCGCCCGCTACCGCGCCGAGCTGTCCGGCGTGCCCGGACTGCGCCTCGTCGAGGACCCGGCCTGGGGCACGAGCAACGTGCAGTCGCTGTGGCTGGAGGTGCTGCCCTCGTACGGGACCGACCGGGAGGGGCTGCTCCTGGCGCTCGCCTCGGCGGGGATCTCCGCGCGGCGCGGCATCATGGCGGCGCACCGGCAGCCGGCGCACGCCGGCCGGGACCACGTGCCGCTGCCGGTGACCGAGCGGCTCACGAACAGCACGCTGATCCTGCCCCTGTTCCACCAGATGACGGACGCCGAGCTGGACCGCGTGGTCCAGGTGCTCCGCGACCACGGGGGGTCATGACGTGGCGGCGACAGGGGGCGGGTCGCTGCTGCTGGTCGGCGCGAGCGGGCTGGCCCGGGAGGTGCTGCCCATAACCGCCGGGTACGACGTGCGCGGCATCCTCGACGACCGGCACGCCGACCTGGCGCCCGTGATCGGCGGCGTGCCCGTGCTCGGCCCCGTGGCCGACGCCGCGGCCCACCCCCGCGCCCTCCTGCTGCTGTGCATCGGACCGAGCGGGACCCGCGCCGTCGTGCACGAACGGCTGGATCCCGGGACGCGGTTCGCGACGGTCGTGGACCCGTCGGTGCGTAATCCCGCCGGGTGCCCCGTCGGCGTCGGGTCGATCCTGCTGGCCGGCGTGACGATCACCGCCGACGCGCTGCTCGGCGCGCACGTGGTCGCGATGCCCGGCGTGACGGTGACTCATGACTGCGTGGTGGCCGACTTCGCCACGCTCGCGGCCGGGGTGTCGCTCGGCGGGGGCGTGCGGGTCGGCCGGGCCGCGTACCTCGGGATGAACGCCGCGGTGCACCCCGGCGTGCGGATCGGCGCCGGCGCCACCGTGGGCATGGGCGCGGTGGTGCTCACCGACGTGCCGGACGGCGAGACCTGGGCGGGCGTGCCGGCGCGCCGGATCGGTTCGAAGCCCGCCGCTCCAGTGCACGCCGCTCCGAAGCCCGCCACGAGGAGCCCGCGATGAAGGTCGTCGTGTACGTGCACCACATGGAGATCGGCGGCAGCCAGCTCAACGCCCTGGAGCTCGCCCGCGAGACGGCGGCCCGCGGGCACGACGTCGTAGTCCTCGCGCCACCCGGCGGCGCCATGTGGGACGTCGCACGCCGGTTCGGGCTGGAGATGGTGACGCTCCCGACGCACCTGGTCTGGCCGTCGCCCCGGAACATGGCGCACGCGATCTCGGCCGTGCGCCGTCTGCGCGCCGACGTCGTGCACGCCTACGAGTGGGGGCCCGCTATCGACGTCACGCTCGGCCCGCACCTTCTGCTGGGCACGCCGGCCGTGGTGACGACCCTGTCGATGTACGTCTCCGGCTACATCCCGCGGCACCTGCCGCTGATCGTGGGCACCCGCCGGCTGGAGCAGGAGGCCGCGGCGACCTACCGGAACGTGCAGCTCATGGAGCCGCCGGTCGACACGACCACGAACTTCCCGCGGAGCGCGGGCGGCACCGCCGTGCGCGCACGGTGGGGGTTCCGCCCCGACGACGTCGTCCTCGCCGTGGTCTGCCGCCTCACCGACGACCTCGACAAGACCGCGGGCGTCCTGGATGCGATGGCCCTGGTCGAGCGCGCGGGCTGGAGCAGCGCGCTGTGCCTGCTCGTCGTGGGTGACGGCCCGCGGTCCGACGACGTCGCGGCGCGGGCGAACGCGATCAACGCCGCGGTCGGGCGGCGCGCCGTCGTCGTGGCCGGTGCGCTGGAGGACCCGCGCCCGGCCTACGACGCCGCCGACGTCGTGCTGGGGATGGGCAGCTCCGTGCTCAAGGGGATGTCGTTCGGCAAGCCGGTGGTGGTCCAGGGCGAGCGCGGCTTCTGGCGCCGCCTCGACGAGGAGAGCCTCGGGACGTTCCTCGAACAGGGCTGGTACGGGTCCGGCGGCCGTGGCGTGACGGCGCTGGCGGACGCGCTGGAGCCGCTGGTCCGCGAGCCCGGCCTGCGCACGACCCTCGGCACGTTCGGGCAGCGGGTAGTCGCCGGACGCTTCTCGCTGGCGGCGTCGGCCGGACAGCTGGAGCAGATCTACCGTGACGCCGCGGTGGACGGCCGCCGCTCGGCCCTGTCCCTCGGCCGGACGGCGGCCGTCGTCGTACGGGACACCGTGCGCGGCCGGCTGCGAGAGAAGCGACCTCGTGGCTGACGGGTCGACCCTGAGCGGTCAGGTCGCGCGTGCCCTGCGCTGGAGCACCACCGGCACCCTGGTGGTGCGGCTGGGGAACCTGGGCCTGGGGATCGTCATCGCCCGCATCGTGTCGCCGGAGGAGTTCGGCCTGTACGCGATCGCCCTGACGGTGCAGAGCGTCGTCATGGCCCTCGCGGACCTCGGCCTGAGCGCCGACCTGGTCCGCAACCCCGACTACGCGCGCCGCGCCGGACCGGTGGCGGTGCTCGGCCTGGTGACCGGGGGCTTCCTCACCGTGGCAGCCGCGTTGTCCGCACCCGCGCTCGCGACGGCGATGGGCGGCCCCGGTGCGGCCGGGCCGATAGCGATCCTTTCCGTGACGTTCCTGCTCGCCGGGTTGGGCGTCGTCCCGTTCGCCACCCTCCAGCGACGGCTCGACCAGCGCGGCCTGTTCCGTTCCAACGCCGTCGACTTCGGCGTGGGCGCCGCGGTGACCCTGGTCCTGGCGGCGCTCGGCCACGGCCTGATCGGCCTGGCAGTGGGCCGGGTCGCCGGCCAGGCGTGCGGCGTCGCCATGCAGTTCTGGCTCACGCGGACCGGGCTGCGGTTCTCGTGGGACAGGACGGTCGCGCGGTCCGTGCTGGCGTTCGGCCTGCCCGTCGCGGCGGCGAACCTGCTGTCCTGGGTGCTGCTGTCCGTCGACCGCGTGGTGCTCGGGAACACCGCCGGCGCCGTCGAGCTCGGCTACTACGTGCTCGCCGCGAACATCTCGACGTGGCCCATGACCCTGGTGGGCCAGGCGCTGCGCTCGGTGACACTGCCCGCCTTCTCCCAGGTCCGCGAGCGCGCCCAGGCGGCGCTCGTCCCATTGCTCGGGCCGGTGTGGTGGGCCGTCGCTGCGGCGGCGGCGATGCTCGCCGCGCTGGCCCACCCGGTGGTCGTGCTGGTCTACGGGTCCCGGTGGGAGCCGGCCGCGCAGATCCTGGTGCCGCTCGCCGTGGTCGGCGCGGTGCGGGTCGTCGCGGACGTCCTGGCCGGCTACCTGTACGCGCTCGGCCGCTCACGTGGCGTCCTCGTGGTGCAGATCGTCTGGCTGGTGGCCCTGGTCCCCGCGGTAGTGGTGGGCGCCAGGGTCGGCGGGAGCACGGGCGTCGGCGTGGCGCAGGCCGTCGTGGCGATCGCCGTCCTGATCCCGGCCTACCTCGTGCTGCTCCGCCGGTCGCGGGACGAGGTCGGCGCCCTGGCCCGCGCGCTCGCCGTGCCGGGGATCGCCGCGGCGGGCGCCGTCGTCGCGGGCATGGTCCTCGCGGACCGGGTCGGCGACCCGCTGCTGGGCGGCCTCCTCGGCGGCGCGGCGACCCTCGTCCTCTACCTCGCCGCCACGCTCGCGTGGGTGCTGCCGCGCTGGCGCGCCGCCCGCACCACCCTCGACGGGCCGGACGACGACCAGCCGGCGACCTCAGTCCCCGCTGCCCTACCGAGAGGAACGTCCCGATGACCGAGACCGTGACCACGACTCCCCCGGCGCCTCTGCGGCAGCCGGTACCCTTCGTGGACCTGCAGGCCCAGACCGACGAGGTCGAGCACGACGTCCGCGAGCGCTGGGACCGGATCCTGTGCACGTCCGGGTTCGTGCTCGGGCCCGACGTCGAGCGGTTCGAGCGCGAGTTCGCCGCCTACTCCGGGGCGCGGCACGCCGTCGGCGTCGGCAACGGGACGGATGCCCTGGAGATCGCCTTCCAGGCGGCGGGGATCGGCCCGGGCGACGAGGTGATCGTCCCGGCCAACACGTTCTTCGCGACGGCGGAGGCGGTCCTGCGGTGCGGCGCCACGCTGGTGCCCGCCGACGTCGACGACGACTTCCTGCTGGATCCGCAGGACGTCGCGGGCCGGCTGACGGCGCGCACCCGGGCGGTCGTCGCCGTGCACCTGTACGGGCAGATGGCGCCCGTGGCGCGGCTGCGCGAGGTGGTGGGCCCCGACGTCCTCCTCGTCGAGGACGCCGCCCAGTCCCAGGGCGCGAGCCGGGACGGGTTCCGCTCGGGCGGGGCGGGCGACGTGGCCGCTACCAGCTTCTACCCCGGCAAGAACCTTGGCGCGTTCGGCGACGGCGGCGCGGTGCTGACGTCCGCCGACGACGTCGCCGAGCGGGCGCGCCGCCTGCGCAACCACGGCGGCGTCAACCGGTACGAGCACCTGGAGGTCGGGGCCAACTCGCGCCTCGACGCGCTGCAGGCCGCGGTCCTGTCCGTGAAGCTGACCAGGCTCGACGCCTGGAACGCGCAGCGGTCGGCCGCCGCTGCCCGGTACGGGGCCCTGCTCGCGGACGCGTTCGGGGACGTCCCGGAGGTCGTGGCGCCGCGCGAGCTGCCGGGGGCCGGGCACGTCTGGCACCTGTACGTGGTGCGGACGCCGGACCGGGCGGCCGTGTCGGAAGCGCTCGGGGCCGCCGGGATCGGGCACGGCATCCACTACCCGGCCCCGATCCACCTGCTGCCCGCGACGGCTCACCTGGGCCTCGGCCCCGGCACCGCCCCGCGGACCGAGGCGCACGCCGACCAGATCCTCTCGCTGCCGATGTTCCCCGGCCTCACCGAGGCCCAGCAGGAGCACGTCGTC
Organism: uncultured Actinomycetota bacterium; assembly: GCA_963850545.1. Classification (GTDB taxonomy): domain Bacteria; phylum Actinomycetota; class Actinomycetes; order Actinomycetales; family Cellulomonadaceae; genus Promicromonospora. The sequence goes on from CAWKLP010000001.1 coordinate 3,189,858, forward strand.
GGCGTGCTGCGGGACGCCGTGACGGGACGGCGCGCACGCCGGGCGGTGGCGGGATGAGCACCGGGGCGCTCGACCGGGCAGCCGCCGCGTGGCGCGGCTGGGTGGACCGGCACGCGACAGGCGGTCGGACGACGGGCAGGCAGGGCGCGGGCAGGCTCGTCCAGCTGCTCGGCCGGGGCGTCCGGTCCCCGCTGCCCGCACGCGTGGTCCGACGACGGCCGCCGTCGGCACCGGAGTCCCGGCCCCGCGTCTCGGTGGTGGTGCCGTGCTTCAACTACGGCCGGTTCCTGCCGGAGACCGTCGGCAGCCTCGTGAGCCAGGCGGGCGTGGACGTCGAGGTGATCATCGTCGACGACGCCTCGACCGACAACAGCCTCGCCGTCGCCCGCGAGCTGGCAGCCCGGCACCCCGGCGTGCACGTCGTCGCGAATCCGCGGAACGCGGGCCAGGTCGAGTCCTTCAACCGGGGCTGGGAGCGCGGTACGGGCGAACTGGTGGTGCGGCTGGATGCCGACGACCTGCTGCCGCCCGGCGCGCTCGCGCGGGCGGCGGCCCTGCTGGAGCAGCACCCCGAGGTGGGGCTGGTCTACGGACACCCGCACCACTTCGACGACGGCACGACGCCGGAGCCGGCGCTCGGCGACCTGACCTGGACCGTCTGGGACGGGCGCGCGTGGCTGGCCGAGCGGTGCCGGACCGGCGTCAGCTGCATCACCTCCCCCGAGGTGGTCATGCGCGCAGACCTGCTCAAGGACGTCGGCCCGCTGGACCCGCAGCTCCGGTTCACGATGGACGTGGAGATGTGGCTGCGGCTCGCCGCCGTCGGCGACGTCGCCTACGTGGGCGGCGCCGACCAGGCGCTGCACCGCGAGCACGCGGGCAGCCTGAGCGTGAACGAGGGGTCCGGCGCGCTGCTGGACCTGCGGGCCCGCGCGGACGCGTACGACCGGCTGGTCGCCAACGTCGGCGACCGGCTCCCCGGCGCACGTGCGCTGCACGACCGGGCGCGCGCCGCGCTGGCCCGGGACGCGCTGCGGTACGCGGCGGCGGCCGCCGACCGGCGGGTGTCGCCCGTGGACCACTCGCCAGCGGACCACTCGCCTGCCGGCTACCTGGCGTTCGCGGCCGACGTCTGGCCGCCGTCCCGCTCGTGGCCCTCGACCGCGCGCGTCGTCCGGCGGGCGGAGCGGGCGGAACGGGCGGAACGGGCGGACCGCGCCGGTCAGGCCCGCCGACCCGGAGCGGGCGCCGTCGCCCGCCGGGTGGCCCGCCGCGTGCGCACCGAGCTGATGTACCTGCGCTGGGCGACGTCCGGCCTGTGACCGAGGAGACGTGCCGATGAACCGGCTGACCAGAGCTACCGCGAAGATCCGCCGCCTGCGCCGTGCGGGCGTCCGCGGGGTGGCGCAGCGTATCGCCGCCCGCGCCTACCGGGCCACCGACGCCCGCTCGCTGGGCTTCCAGCTCGATCCGGCGGACATTGCCGGCCGGGTCCCGGTCGCACTGCCCGTGCCGGTCTCCACGCTGGTGGACCGGCCGCTGACCGTGGGGTGGGTGACGTCCCCGCCCGCGGCGGGCTCGGGCGGGCACACCACCCTGTTCCGCATGGTCGAGGGGCTCGAGGCGCGGGGGCACCGGTGCGTCGTGTTCCTGTACGACCGGCACGGCCTGGACGTCGCCCAGCGGACCGAGGAGCTGCGGAGCGGCTGGCCCGGTGTGCGTGCGGAGGTCAGGGACGCGCGCGCGGGCATCAGCGGCGTGGACGCGGTGGTGGCGTCGTCGTGGGAGTCCGCCCACGTCGTGCTGGCCCACGGCCGCAAGCCCGCCCACCGGCTGTACTTCGTGCAGGACTACGAGCCGTACTTCTACCCGCGCGGGTCGGAGTACGAGCTGGCGGCCATGACGTACCGGTTCCCGTTCCGCCGCATCGCGCTCGGCGACATGGTGGCCGGCTGCCTCCGGTCGGAACTGGGGCAGGACAGCGACGTCGTCCCGTTCGGGTGCGACACCCGCACCTACGAACTCCCCCGGGAGGAGACGCCCCGGTCCGGGGTGGTGCTCTACGCCAAGCCCGACGTCGGCCGCCGGGGCTACCTGCTCGCCGCCCTGGCGCTGGAGCGCTTTCACCGCGCGCACCCCGACCAGGAGATCCACGTCTACGGCTCGCAGCCGACGGACCTGCCGGTCCCGGTGACGTTCCACGGCCGCCTCACGCCGGCGGAGCTCAACGACCTGTACGGGCGCGTCGTGGCGGGCCTCGCGATGTCGTTCACCAACATCTCGCTCGTGGCGGAGGAGATGCTCGCGGCCGGCGTCGTACCCGTCGTCAACGACTCGCCGCTGGCCCGGGCGGACCTGCCCAACCAGTACGTCGCGTGGGCCGAGCCGACGGCGGCGGGCATCGCCGCCGAGCTCGTCGCCGCCGTCGAGCGGCAGGACGTCGCGACGTACGCCGCGAAGGCCGCCGCGAGCGTCGTCGGCCGGTCCTGGGCGCCTGCGCAGGAGCTGGTCGCCCGCATAGTGGAGGACGAGGTCCGTGGCACGGCACATGGCTGACGGCCGGCGGCGGTCCGGGTCAGCGGCGCCGTGCGCGGGCCTCGAGCGCCGCGATGAGCGCGAACGTGGCGCTCGCGCCGAGCAGGCCCGCCATCCCGGCGGCCCGGACGGTCGAGCCCCCCACCTGGTGCACGACCGTGGATTCCGGGGCGACCGTCACCGAGATGTCGTTGACGGGCACCACCCCGGCGTCGCGCTGCAGGCGGTCCAGCTCGTGGGCGATCTGCGCGATGATCTCGTCCTGCCGTCCGGCGACCTCCTCGGCGGTGGCCGCCACGACCTCGACGTAGAGCACCTGCTCGGAGAAGTTGGGGGCCCACTGGCCGCCCGTGTCGGGCAGCCGGATCGACCAGCCGTCGCGCGTCCCCTCACCCACCAGCGTCGCGCCGGGCGAGGCGTACTTGGTGACCTTGTCGGGCCCGGACACGGCCCTGGCGACCACGCCGGCCGTGATGATCAGGTCCTCCGACGTGGTGCGCAGCGCGTTCGGGTAGAGCTTGCTCGTGGGCGCAAGGAAGACGACCTGCGTGCGGCTCCAGTACACGCCGTCGTCCAGCGTGGTGGTGTACACGAGCCCGAGCGTGGCCACGGCACCCGCCAGCAGGACGGGCCAGCGCCGCAGCGCTGCACGTACCAGGTCCCACAACGTCATAGCGTCTCCGCGCTTTCTTGGAGCGGGCGAAATTCGCGTCGGAGTTCCGCGACTCGTTCCTTTACCCGCCCTCGGCACGATACCTTTGTCGAGCGCGGCGTGATACGCCCGGAAAGGGTGAACAAATGTCATTCCTCGACGTGATAGCTGCTTTGGGCCGCCGATGGATCGTGACGGTCGTGGGCCTGCTCGCCACCGCCGGACTCGTGTACGGCGCGAGCACCATCGAGCCCCCGGTCTACACCGCACGCGCTCTGGTCCTGCTGGTGCCGTCCGAGCAGGTGGTCGGCGAGGGCGGCAACCCGTTCCTGGCCCTCGGCGGGCTCGACCTGCCCGCCCGCGTGGTGGTCGCCTACTACGAGAGCGACGTGGCCAAGGACCGGTTCAGCTCCGGCTCGCCCGACGCCGAGTACGTCGTGGCCATCGAGGAGTCGACCCGCGGCCCGGTGATCTCGGTCGACGTGACCGATGCCAGTCCCGCCGCCACCCTCGAGACGCTGGAGCTGCTCACCTCGTCGATCCCGGTCGAGCTGGAGCGCCTCCAGGAGGAGGTCGACGCACCGAAGAACACCGTCGTCTCGACGCTGGTCCTCGCCAAGGACGAGCAGGCGAAGATCGACAACAGCGGCACGGTGCGCATGGTCATCGCCGCCGGCAGCCTGGGGCTGGTGGCGACCGTCGTCGGCGCCGTGGCGGTCGACGGGCTGGTGCGCAGCCGGGCGCAGGGCCGCAAGCAGGCTGCCCCGACGGACCCGGACGCCTCGGACCCGGCGGCGCCGTGGCCCGCCACGTCCGCCTCCGGACCGAAGCAGGCCCGGCCGAACCCGGACGCCAAGACCGACGCCAAGCCGGCGCCCGAGGTCGTCGACCGCCAAGCCGTTGACGGTCGAGCCCCCGACCGTGCGGCTGCCCGCCGTGGGGCCGCCCTCGGTGCAGCCGCCGGCGGGCCGGCCGGCGGACGACCGGGCCCTGCCGTCCTGGCCCAACCTCCCGCTCGACTCCCGTGACCGCCGCAGGGACGACGCGTCCGCCCGGGCGTCCTCCGCGGAGTCCCGGTGACCCAGACCCGGCCTGCCGCCGTCCAGCGGCATGCCTCGCCGCCGCGGACGGTGCTCCGGCGGGCGGTGCGGTTCGACGTCGTCACCTGGCTCTCGGTCTACCTGCTCCTGCTGTTCGCCGTGCCCTCCAAGCTCGTGATCGGGCCGCTCGGCAGCGCGGGCGCACCGTCGATGACCGTCGGCCTCGCCAGCCTGCTGCTGTGGGTGCTAGCCGGCGTCGGGGCGGCCCGGCCGAGACTGAGCGGCCCCCGGCTGATCCGGGTCTCGCTCGCCCTGTTCCTGTTCAGCGTCGGGGTCACGTACGTCATCGCCATGTCCCGGCCCGTCGTGTCCAACGAGATGAGCCCCGCCGACGTCGCGATCCTGGCGCTGCTCGCCTGGTCCGGTGTGCTCCTGCTGGCGCACGACGGCATCACCTCGGCCGCCCAGCGCGACGTGCTCGTGTGGCGGCTGGCCCTCGCGGGCGGGGCGCTGGCCGTGCTCGGGCTGGCGCAGTTCGTGCTCGGCGAGCTGCTCGTGGACCGGCTCGCCCTGCCGGGTCTGACCCTCACGTCGCCCTACGAGCTCGGCGAGCGCAACGGGCTGATCCGCCCGCAGGGCACCGCGACCCACCCGATCGAGTACGGCGTGCTCGTGACCATGCTGCTGCCGGTGACGCTGCACGTCGGCTTCGAGCACACCGAGCGCAGGCCCCTGGTGCGGTGGGCGCCCGCGGCCGCGACGCTCGCCCTGGTGCCCGCGACGGGGTCCCGGTCCGCCTACGTGGGCGCCGCCATCGCCCTGACCATCCTGCTCCTCGGCTGGAAGGGCTCCCGGCGCCGGATCATGCTCGGCGTGACCGCCGTCGGCGCCGTGGCGGGCCTGGTGGTCGCGCCGGGCATGCTGTCCTCGATGCTCGGCCTGTTCACCGGCGCGTCCGAGGACCCGAGCGTCACCTCCCGGACCGGCTCGTTCGACCTGGCGGGCGAGTTCATCGCGCGCGACCCCCTGTTCGGGCGCGGGCTCGGCACATTCCTGCCCACCTACCGGATCTTCGACAACCAGTACCTCCTGCTCCTGGTGACCGTCGGCCTGGTGGGCACCGTCCTGTTCTGCGGCATCTGCGCGGCCACGGTCCGGGTGCTCGTGCGGGCCCGCAGACACAGCGCGGGCACCGACCCCCGGTCCGCCGACCTCGCCCTGGCCCTCATGGCTTCGGTGGTCGTCGGGTTCGTCAGCCTGTTCTTCTTCGACGCCTTCGCGTTCCCGATGACGATGGGCGCACTTTTTCTCCTGGTCGGTGTCGCAGGTTCACTGCGCGCCCAGGTATAGATATGCCGGCCCACCCCGAGAATCACCCGGACAATCACCCGGTAATGCATTCCGCGGCCGGTGGTCGTCGTTCACGATAAACAAATGATCAATCTCTGCTTTCACGGCATCGGGACACCGCCGCACGACGTCCCGGCCGAGGAGGCCGCCTACTGGATCGGCACCGACACGTTCCGGCGCGTCCTCGACCTGGTCGCCGTCCGGCCGGACGTGCGGCTCAGCTTCGACGACGGCAACGCCTCCGACGTCGAGGTGGCGCTCCCGGAGCTGGCAGAGCGGGGGCGGGTGGCCGACTTCTTCGTCATCGCCGGCCGTCTCGGACAGCCGGGCTCGCTGTCCGCCGGGGACGTGCGCGCGCTGCGCCGGTCCGGGATGGGTGTGGGGTCCCACGGCATGCACCACCGGGTCTGGCGGCGGCTGAGCGAGACCGAGCTGCAGGAGGAGCTCGTCCTGGCCCGCGAGCGCCTGGAGGACGTGCTGGAGGAGCAGGTGGAGACCGCCGCCTGCCCGCTCGGCCGCTACGACCGGACCACCCTGACCGCGCTGCGCCGGCTGCGCTACACGCGGGTCTACACCAGCGACCGGGCGCTGGCGCGCCCCGGCTCGTGGCGACAGGCCCGGTTCAGCCTCCGCGCGACCGACACAGCCGACGAGGTCTCCGCCTGGCTCCGGCACGGCGACCGCTACACCGTCCGCGCGGCGGACCGGGCCCGGACGTTCGTCAAGGGGCTGCGCTGATGGGGGCCGAGGTCGCCGCGGTCGTCGTGACCTACAACAGCGCCCGGCACGTGGACGCGCTGCTCGACAGCCTGCCCGCGGCCTTCGGCGACGTCCCGTACACCACGGTGGTGGTCGACAACGGGTCCACGGACGAGACGCTCACGCTGCTGCGGCGCCGGGGCGACTGCTCCGTCGTGGAGAGCGTCAACGACGGCTACGGGGCGGGGATGAACAAGGCGGTGCGGTACGCGCCGGAGTCGGCCGCGATCCTCGTGCTCAACCCGGATGTGGAGCTCGACGCCGACGCCGTCCCGCGGATGCTCGGCGTGCTGTACCGGCCGGGGGTCGGCATCGTGGTGCCGCGCACGCGCGAGGAGGACGGGAGCCTGTCCCGGACCTTGCGCCGCACGCCCACCGTGGCCCGGGCCGGCGGGCTGAGCTTCACGCGCCTGCCGGCCTTCGCCGAGCGGATCGAGGACCCGCGGGCCTACACCACCGAGCACCCGGTGGACTGGGCCGTCGGCGCGATCTGGCTCGTGGACCGGGAGTGCTTCGACACCCTGGGCGGGTTCGACGAGTCGTACTTCCTCTACTCCGAGGAGACGGACTTCGCGCTCCGCGCGCGGGACCGTGGCTGGCGCTCCGTCTACACGCCGACGGCGGGCGGCATGCACATCGGCGGCGGCTCGGGCACGAGCCACGAGACGCACACCATGCTGATGCTGAACCGGGTGCGCCTGATCCGGCGCCGGCGCGGCACGCGCGCGGCCTGGATGTACTACGGGGTGACCTTGCTCGTGGAGCTCCGGCGCGGCCTGCTGGGCCACCGCGCGTCGTGGCCCACGCTGCGGGCCCTGGTCCGTCCGGCCCGGCGCCCGGCGGCGCTCGGCGCGAGCGACGAGGTGCTGCCGCGGTGAGCGGGCCGGTGGCGTCCGTCGTCGTGCCCGCGCATGACGAGGAGCGCACGATCGGCCGCCTCCTGGACGCGCTGTGCGCCGAACCGGGGCTGCTGGAGGTCGTGGTGGCCTGCAACGGGTGCACGGACGGGACGGCGCGCGTGGCCGCGGGCTACCCCGTGACCGTCCTCGACCTGCCCGAGCCCTCCAAGGCCCGCGCGCTGCGCGCGGCCGACCGCGTGGCCGCCACGTTCCCGCGGGTCTACCTGGACGCCGACGTCGAGATCACCGCCGACGGCGTGGCCCGGCTCGCGGCCGCGGTGGGTCCCGGAGGTGCCGCCGTCGCGGCGCCGTCGCGCACCATGCCCCGCACCGGGGTCACGCTGCTCGCGCGCTGGTACTACGACGTGTGGGAGGCCCTGCCGACCGTGCGCTCGGGCCTGTTCGGGCGCGGGGCCCTGGCGGTGTCCCGGGCGGCCGCCGGCCGGATCGCCGCGCTGCCCGAGGTGATGGCCGACGACCTGGTGCTCTCCGAGGCGTTCACGCCGGCCGAGCGCGTCGTCGTGCGAGACGTCGCCGTCGTGGTGCACCCGGCGCGCACCGTGCGCGACCTCGTGCGCCGCCGCGCGCGCGTGACGACCGGCAACGTCCAGGCCGACCGGGCCGGCCTGCGCGGGGCCGAGGCGCGCACGTCGCTCGGCGACCTCTGGCAGGTCGTCCGGGAACGGCCTGCCCTCGCGCCGCGGGTCCCGGTGTTCCTCGGCGTCGTGCTCGCCGGCCGGGCCCGCGCCCGGGCCGCGGTGCGCGCCGGCGACTTCACGACGTGGGAGCGGGACGCCAGCTCCCGGGTCTAGCGCGCTGCCCGGACGCCGCGCGCCGCGGTCAGTTGCCGCTGCCGCCGCACTCGATCGGGTCCACCGGCTTCGTGCGGCCGTTGCTCACGGTCACCGTGTGCGCCTGCCAGGTCGTCAGGGCCGAGCACAGCACGTCGACGGGTCCGTAGCCCCAGGTGTCCCGCACCACCTGCAGGTTGCGCACGCTGCCCTTTGTGCCGGCGCGGAACGCGTAGCCACCGCCCTCGACGAGGAGCCCGTCGACGGTCAGCGAGGTGTTGCCCTGGCCGCTCGGGTAGAAGAACGGCGCGGTCCCGTAGCACTCGGCGGTCTCGCGCATGATGATCCGGGTGTTCCGGACGGTCACGCTGCCGCCGCCGTAGCCCTGGATGCCGTCGCCGTGCCAGTCCTCGCAGACGTCGGGCGGGACCACGCGGATGAACGAGTTCTCCACGAGCACGTCGCCGCACTGCTTGGCGCCGACCCGGATGCCCTCGGGCACGCCGTCGATCACCACGTTCCGGACCGTGAACCCGCCGTTGCCGATGACCTGCTGGTCGCCGTCGCCCGTCAGGACGGAGCTCCGGACGAACTCGGACGACTCGACCCGCAGGCCGGACCCGCACGTCGGGCCGGCGTCGTTGACCACCTTCGACCCGACGGCCTGCACCCGCCGCAGCGTCACATTCTTGGCCTCGACGTAGATGGTGCCGTCCGTGATCCGCAGGTCGGTGACCATGGTGCCCGCCTTGCGGATCCAGAGGTCCCCGGTGTGGGTGCGCTTCGGCCTCCAGCCATCGGGCAGCCCGGCGGTCCCGGGCGTGGGGAACGTGATCGACGCGGCCTCCTCGACCGCGTCCGGGACGTCGCCGGACGACGTCTGCGCGTCCGCGGTGTCCTGCGCCGTGGCGGCGGGCGAGGAGGCGCCCGGGTCGTCGGGGGACGTGCCCGGCGGCGCCGCGAGCGTGGTGAGCACAGCGGCGACCAGCGCTCCGCCTACCCATCGGAGCGGGACCCGCCAGGACGAGCTACCCATGCGAGTCATCCTGGCACGCTGATCGTCATCGCTCATCCGGTCGCCTGCGCCCCGGCCGCCGGCCGCGACGCGGCGACCTGTTCGTAGAGCTCCACCATCTGATCGACCCGCCGGTCCCACAAGTGCTCGGCCGCCGCGTGCTCGCGGGCCGCCTCGCCCATGCGCAGCCGCAGGTCCGGCTCGGTGACCAGGCGGCGCACGGCGGCGGCCACGTCGCGGGCGAGCTGCTCCGGCGAGTCGGCAGGCAAGCGGATCGCACAGGCGTCGGTCACGTTCGCGCCTGGGCCGCCGCGGTCGCACACGACGAGCGGCAACCCGTGCGCCATCGCCTCGAGCGCGACGGCACCGCCGGGCTCCCGGTAGCTCGGGAAGACGAAGACGTCGGCCTGCTCGTAGAAGCGGTCGACATCGGCGCGCGGTACGGCCCCGTGCAGCGTCACCTGCTCCGCGAGCCCCAGGTCACGCACCAGGTCGGCGCACGCCTCCCGGTCGTTGCCGTCCCCGACCACGTCGAGCACCACCGGCAGGTCACGCAGCGCGGCCATGGCGCGGATCACGTCGCGGGCCCCCTTGGTCCGCACCAGCCGTCCGACGTGCAGCAGCCGCACCGGGCCGGAGCGACCTCGGCGGTCGATCGCGGGCCTGACCGCGTGGAGGGCCACCTCGCGGAGGGTCTCGAACCGGCGCAGCCGCAGGTCGCCGAGGACCTCCCGCACGTAGGGGGCGATCCCCACCACGCAGTCGGCGGACCGGTAGGTGGAGCGCAGGAGCGGGTCGTACCGGAGCCGCAGCCGGTCCAGCCGGCGGAGCTGCTGGTACCACGGGACGACCTCCTCCCGGGCGAACGCGGGCGGGGACTCCAGGCTGCCGCCGACCGGCCCGACCACCAGAGGGATGCCGAGGCCGACGACGGGTGACGGGTAGCGCATCGCCACGGGCGCCACCTGATGCGCCACGTCGAACCGTTCGCCCGCCGCGAGGCGGTTGCGGACGTAGCGCCGGGCCCGTACGTGGAACGGCACGTACGCCGGCTGGAGCAGGCTGTTCAGCCGCTCCGTGCGGTGCACCAGCGGGGGCTCCGGCCACTCGACGACCCGCACGGCCGGGAGCTGCCGCGACGGCGGCACGTGGCCCTTCTTGTACGTGGACAGGAGCGTCACCTGGAACCGCTCCGACAGCAGCTGCGCCCACTGGTGGGCGAGCCAGGACTCGCCCACGTCGTTGCCGTCGCACGCGGGTGCGACCAGCAGCACACGGGCCACGCGAGAGGATCCGGTCGGTTCGTTGACTGCCACCAACCGATAGTGACTGCTGCCGAACACCAATTGCAGCCCGGGACCGGGTGAACACAGGGGTGAGAAATGCGCCCGCGGAAATTTTCCCGCAATCACCGGATGAAATCGGCGGGAGCCGCTCCTTTCACCCCGTCCGACCCCGTCCGGCGCCCATTCCGGGGGTCATACTCACCGACGTGGCACATTCGAAAGATGTCGAGCTCGCCCCCGTCACGACGAACGACCTGCCGCGAGTGGGCGAATTCCTCAGCGTTTACCTGGACGGGTCCCTCACCCCCGAGCAGTGGGCGCGCTCCCTGCGTCCCACATGGACCACGAGCCACCCCGACCACGGATTCCTGCTCGAGTCCGACGGCCGGGTCGTCGGCGTATACGCCGCGCTCTACTCCGAGACCTGGACGGCGGAGGATCGGCCGCGCGCGGTGTGCAACCTCGCGGCGTGGTGCGTCCTGGACGAGTTCCGCCACCACTCGCTGCGGCTGCTGCGCGCGATGCTCGCCCAGCGCGACCGCGAGCTCACCGACCTCTCCCCGAGCGGCACCGTGGTGCCCCTGAACGAGCGACTCGGCTTCCGCCACCTGGACACGGCAGGCGCGCTGGTGGTCAACCTCCCCCGGCCCGGACCGCGGGGCGTGCGCCTGGTGACTGGGCGGCCGGACATCGAGGCCACGCTCACGGGCGCCGACCTGGCCGCGTACCGCGACCACGCGGACTCGGCCGCCGCGCGCCACGTGGTGGCCGTGGTCGGCGGGCGACCGTGCTGGGTGGTGTTCCGCACGGTCCGGCGCAAGGGGCTCCGCCTGTTCGCATCCGTCCTGCACGTGAGCGACCGCGACCTGTTCCGCGCTGTCGCGCCCGCGGTGTACCGGCACATCCTGCTCGCGCACGGGTTGCCGTTCACCCTGGTGCAGACCCGCGTCAGCGGCCCCCGTCCGTGGCACTCCGTGCCGCTGTCCACGCAGCGGCCGACCATGTACCTGAGCCGTACGGGGGAGCCGCCAAAATCGGTCACGTACCTGTACAGCGAGCTGACCCAGGTCCCGTGGTGAAATGCGCTCCACAAGGTGAAAACCAGCGTCCATAGGCACAATTCACGACGGATATCACCTCTTGACAGAACCGTATTCAAACGCAGCCCCATAAATTCACCTCTGGCATTTCACCCCGAATTATTCACCCCTCGCCAACAATGCCGGCCAGCAGCTTATTTTCACCCTTTTCGCGGTTCACCCGCTTTTCGGCCTGATTCACCCGGCATCCGCCTGCCGGAGATGGCGGCGATCGCTTTACCGTGGTCCATGTGACCGCCATCCATCAGCTCCTGGAGCAGCAGGCGCGGATCCGCCCCGACGCCCCTGCACTTTCCTCCCGAGACGCGACCCTGACCTACGCGCAGCTGTGGCACGCCGTGCAGCACGCCGGGGTGCAGCTTGCCCTTCTCGGCGTGGCCCGTCACGACCGCGTGGCGGTCTATCTGGAGAAGCGGTTCGAGACGGTTGCGGCGCTGTGGGGCACCTCCGTGGCCGGCGGCGTCTTCGTCCCGGTCAACCCGCTGCTCAAGGGCAAGCAGGTCGCCCACGTCGTCCGCGACTCGGGCGCCCGGGTGCTGGTCACCTCGCCGGGCCGGCTGGCCGCCGTGCGCGACCACCTCGCCGGCACCGGACTGACCACCGTGCTGCTCGTGGACCAGCCCGACGGCGCAGCTTCGGCCAGCGCGGCCGCGGAGGCGGACGGCCTGACCGTGCACCCCTGGGCCACGGCGCCCGACGGCGACGCACCCTTCGCCGACGCCCCACCCGCCGAGGCACCGCCGTCGGGCCCCGACACGGACATCGCGGCGATCCTGTACACCTCCGGCAGCACCGGCGCGCCCAAGGGCGTCGTCCTGTCGCACCGCAACCTGGTCGTGGGCGCCACCAGCGTCTCCGGCTACCTGGGCAACACGGCCGACGACGTCCTGCTGGCGGTGCTGCCCCTGAGCTTCGACGCGGGCCTCAGCCAGCTGACCACCGCGTTCGCCGTCGGCGCCCACGTGGTGCTGCTCGACTACCTGCTCCCCCGCGACGTCCCCGCCGTGTGCGAGAAGTACGGCGTCACGGGCATCACGGGCGTGCCGCCCCTGTGGACGCAGCTGGCGACGGTGGACTGGCCGCCGCGCGCCCGGCAGGCGCTGCGGTACTTCGCGAACACCGGCGGGCGCATGCCCCGGTCGCTCCTGGTCGAGCTGCGCGAGCTGTTCCCCGCCTCGGTGAAGCCGTACCTGATGTACGGCCTCACGGAGGCGTTCCGCTCCACCTACCTGGACCCCGCCCAGGTGGATCTCCGCCCCGACTCGATCGGCCGGGCTATCCCGAACGCGGAGGTCCTGGTGCTGCGCTCGGACGGCACCCGGTGCGGCCCCGGGGAGCCGGGCGAGCTGGTGCACCGCGGCAGCCTCGTCGCGCTCGGCTACTGGAACGACCCGGAGCGGACGGCGGCGCGGTTCCGCCCCGTGCCCGGATACGACGAGCCCTGGCGCGCGGCCCCCGAGCCGGCCGTGTGGTCCGGCGACACGGTGGTGCAGGACGCCGAGGGGTACCTCTACTTCGTCGGCCGCGCGGACGAGATGATCAAGACCTCCGGGTACCGGGTCAGCCCCACCGAGGTGGAGGAGGCAGCTCTCGGCACGGGCCTGGTCCGCGAGGTGGTCGCCCTCGGCGTGCCCGACGCCCGCCTGGGTCAGCGGATCGTGCTCGTCGCCGCGGCACCGGACCCCGTCGACACGGACCGGCTGGTCAAGGAGATGCGGCAGTCGCTCCCCACGTTCATGCTCCCGGCGGAGGTCCGGCTGGTCGAGGTGCTGCCCCGCACCCCGAACGGCAAGCTCGACCGGCCCGCGGTCCGCGCCCAGGTCACCGCGCAGGTGACCAAGTGACCGCGCAGCCGCTGGTCGAGCCGGTCGCCGTCGTCGCCCCCCACCCGGCCGTGGCGGCCGTTCCGGTGGCGGGCGACGAGGTGGTCGTGGGCGGGGTGCCGCTGACGCGCCTGGCGGCCCGCGTGGGGTCCACGCCGTTCTTCGCCTACGACCGGCAGCGCATCACCGACCGGGTCCGCGAGGTGCGGGCCGCGTTCGGCGACGCGGTGCGTCTCGGGTACGCGGTCAAGGCCAACCCGATGCCCGCCGTCGTGCAGCACCTGGCCGGGCTGGTCGACGCGCTCGACGTCGCCTCCGCGCGGGAGATGCACACCGCCCTGGACACCGGGACGACGCCGGACCGGATCAGCTTCGCCGGCCCCGGCAAGACGCCGGACGAGATCCGCTCGGCGGTCGCCGCGGGCGTGCTGATCGAGCTCGAGTCGGAGACCGAGGCACGTCGGGTCGTCGCCGCCGGGGACGAGCTCGGCGTCGTCCCGCGCGTGGCGGTCCGCGTCAACCCGGACTTCGCGGTGCGCGGCTCGGGGATGCGCATGTCGGGTGGCCCGCAGCAGTTCGGCGTCGATTCCGAACAGGTCCCCGACCTGCTCCGCTACCTGGCGACGACCGGCGTGGACATGACCGGGTTCCACGTCTTCGCCGGGTCGCAGAACCTCGACGCCGAGCGGATCGCCGACGCCCAGCGCGCCACGGCCGGCCTGGTGGTCGCGCTCGCCGATCACGTACCCGGCCCCGTGCGATACGTGAACCTGGGCGGCGGCCTCGGCATCCCGTACTTCCCGAAGGACCGGCCCGTCGACCTGGGCCGCGTGGGCGAGAGCCTCGCGGCGGTGGTCACCGAGCGGATCGCCCCGGCTCTGCCCGACGCCGACGTCCACATCGAGCTGGGCCGGTACCTCGTCGGCGAGGCCGGGTACTACGTGACCCGCGTGATCGACCGGAAGGTCTCACGCGGGCGCACCTACCTGGTGGTCGACGGCGGCATGCACCACCAGCTCGCCGCGTCGGGAAACCTCGGGCAGGTGATCCGGCGCAACTACCCGGTGCTCGTCGGCGACCACATGGCGGCGCGCGACACGGAGCAGGCGACCGTCGTCGGCTGCCTGTGCACGCCCCTCGACCTGCTGGCCGACGACGTCCCGCTGCCCCGCGCCGAGCCCGGCGACCTCGTCGTGGTGCTCCAGGCCGGGGCCTACGGCCTGACCGCGAGCCCGACTGCGTTCCTCAGCCACCCGGCACCCGCCGAGGTGCTGGTCTGACCACCCGGACAGGAGACACGATGAGCAGCGACGTGACAGAAGGCGCGGCCGGCAACCCGGTCGGCGGGACGGCAGGCGACGTGACGCTAGCCGACGTGCTCGAGGTGCTCGGCAAGGTCCTCGGGATCGAGGACCGCGTGGGCACGTTCGACGCCGGCACTCCCCTCTTCGGTGACCTGCCGGAGCTGGACTCGCTGGCCGTCCTGGAGCTCGTGACGGCCCTCGAGGACCGGTTCGCGATCACGGTGGACGACGACGAGCTCACCGGGGGGCTGCTGGAGACCGCCGGCACCCTGCACGCGTTCGTCCGCGACCGGGCCCGGTGACGGGCGCGCCATGAGTGCGGACAGCAGGGTGGGTGCGGACAGCCCGGCGTCGGCTCGGATCCTCGACTCGGCCGACGTCGACGAGCGCGCCACGATCGGCACCGGCACCACCATCTGGCACCTCGCCCAGGTGCGGGAGGACGCCGTCGTCGGCGCCGGGTGCACGGTGGGGCGGGGCGCGTACGTCGGGCCGGGCGTGCGGGTCGGTGACGGCTGCAAGCTGCAGAACTACGCCCTCGTCTACGAGCCCGCCGTGCTGGAGGACGGCGTGTTCGTGGGCCCTGCCGCCGTGCTGACCAACGACCTGTATCCCCGGGCGATCACCCCGGACGGAACGGTCAAGACCACCGACGACTGGCAGGCCGTCGGTGTCACGATCCGGACCGGCGCCGCGATCGGCGCCCGGGCCGTGTGCGTCGCGCCGGTGACCATCGGCCGGTGGGCCACCGTGGCGGCCGGGGCGGTCGTTACCGCCGACGTGCCGGACTTCGCGCTCGTCGCCGGCGTGCCCGCGCGACGCATCCGCTGGGTGGGCCGCGCCGGCGTACCGCTGGAACGGACCGGCCCGGAGGGCTGGCGGTGCCCCGCGACCGGGGACGAGTTCACCGAGTCGGACGGGGTCCTGCGCGAGGCGAACAAGAGCGCCTCTTTTCGCGACTGAACGACTATCCGGCATTTCTTTTCCAAATACGCAACAGGTGGATGAAAAGTAGATCCCACCCCTCTTCCTTGCCTTTTTTCGCCCATTCTCCGAATGGGTGAAGCCTTGGGTGAAACGACTGGCATAAGGCGACAGGGCACTGCAGCCCTCTTATTATCGAATGAGGAATACCGAGAGAACCGGACACAGACACCGCTCCCGAAGCTGTCTTTACCAGGCCCGGACCACTAACCCCCGGCTCCAGACACGCGTGCAGACGCGTCGTGTTCGAATGCGCTCCAAAACTCGTCCTTGACCAGAGGGAAGAAAGGATTCGACGTGGCCAGCCAGACGGTAGACGGCGGTTTCGAAATTCGCCCTCAGACGACCGAGCAATGGGTGAAGAATCACGCGTCGCGCGGATTTCACGACCCCCGCGTCACGCGCGCCCACCCGCAATGGCAGCTGCAGTATCGCGCGCGGCTACGGTTGACGGACGCGGCGGTAGTGGTCGGCTCCGCCGTCGTCGCGTACGTGCTCGACGCGACCCTGCTGTTCGGTTCCCCCGGGCACCCTGGGCCGCTCAGGTCGATCGCGGTGCCGGCAATGGTGGCGGCGGTCTGGATCGCCGCGCTGGCCGTGCGCAGCTCGTACGACCTGCGCGTCGTGGGCCGCGACCACACGGAGTACCGGCGGATCTTCGGCGCCACGTGGACGTCGGTGAGCGTCCTCGTGCTCGCGGCATGGCTCACCACGTTCGTCGAGGCCCGGGACGTGCTCGCGCAGGCCGTCGCGTTGCCGCTCGGGCTCGCCGGGCTGATCGGGTCCCGCTACACCTGGCGCCAGTGGGTGGCGCGCACCCGGCGGCGGGGCACGGGCTGCATGACGCCCGTCCTGGTGGTCGGGCACCGCGAGCAGGCCGAACGCGTGATCAGCCGGCTCAACGGCTCACCCCAGCAGGGCTTCGTGGTGGTGGGCGCCTGCCTGCCGTCCGACGAGACCTCGGCGGGCGGGACGTCGTCCGGCACGACGCGGCCATGGGACGGGCTGCCCGGCGACGAGGTGGGTGGCGTGCCCGTGCTGGGCGACCTGTCCCGCGTCGGGGAGGCTGCGGCGCTGGTTCGCGCGAGCGCCGTGGCGGTGAGCGCGTCCGACAGGATCACGACGGACGTCGTGCGCCGGCTCGGCTGGCAGCTCGAACGGGTCGGCGTCGACCTGATGCTCACCGCGGAGCTGGCCGACGTAGCGCCCGCCCGCGTGAGCGTCACCCCCGCATCGGGCATCTCGCTGCTGCACGTGGCGGCGCCCGAGTTCAAGGGGCCCAAGTTCCGCGTGAAACAAACCATGGACTGGCTGCTCGCCGCGGTGCTGACGCTGCTCGTGTCGCCGGTGCTGGCGGGCGTGGGGCTGGCCGTGGCACTGACCAGCAAGGGCGGGCTGTTCTACCTGTCGGAGCGCGTGGGGCGCGACGGCAAGATCTTCCGGATGATCAAGTTCCGCACCATGCGAGTCGGCGCCGACCGGGAGGTGACGACGCTGGCCGCCGGGAACGAGGCGGCGGGCCCGCTGTTCAAGATGCGCACCGACCCGCGCATCACCCGCGCGGGCCGGGTCCTGCGCCGGTACTCCCTCGACGAGCTGCCGCAGCTCTTCAACGTGCTACGCGGGCACATGAGCCTGGTCGGCCCGCGGCCGGCGCTGCCGCACGAGGTGGCGAAGTACGAGGAGCGCATGCGGCGCAGGCTCCTGGTCAAGCCCGGCATGACGGGGATGTGGCAGGTCTCCGGCCGGTCCGACCTGCCCTGGGAGGAGGCGGTGCGGCTCGACGTCTACTACGCCGAGAACTGGACCCCCCTACAGGACCTGGCCATCCTGGGCCAGACAGCCCGCGCGGTGGTCTCGGGCCGCGGCGCCTACTGATCTCCAGGTGTCAGGCCCGGATCAAGTGAAGCGTAGAAGCCGGAGCAAGCGGAGCGTAGCGGTCTTGTCGTGGGCCGGTCACACCTTCTCCCAGACCGACACGTGGTCCGTCGAGTCGGCGGTGAACGGCGACCGGTCCCAGCCGGCCCAGCGGTCCCGGAGCCGCAGCCCGGCGATCCGCGCCATGAGATCCATCTCGGCGGGCCAGGCGTACCGGAACGGGACCGACCGGAACCGTCCCGCGCCGTCCGTGGTCACGGTCACGTGGTTCGACGTGAACAGCTGCGTCACGACGTCGTACCGGTCGAAGCCCACGTAGCCGCTGCCCGCCTCCCCCGGCGCGACCGGGGTCGTCGATGGAGTGGTCGGAGGCGGGCTCCGCGGGGCCGTGTGCGTCGTCGGTCACGGCCCTGACGTTATGCCCGACGGCGCCGCCGGCCCAGGTCTTTTCAGCCCCGCACCAGCCGCATCGGCGTGTGCGGGATGCCGTCCTCCAGGAACTCGTCGCCGTCCGCCGCGAACCCGTGCTTGCCGTACCAGCGCGTCAGCGGTGACTGGGCGTCCAGCAGGACGTCGCGGTCGTCGCCGGCGTCGTCGACGTACTTCAGCGCCGCGCGCATGATCTCGTCGGACAGGCCCTTGCCCCGCGCCCCCTTGACCAGGGCCACGCGGCCGATGCGCCAGACGTCGCCGTCGTCGAGCACGCGCGCGGTGCCGAGCACGCGGGTCCCGCCGTCGGACACGGAGTCGGGAGCCGCCTCCCCGAGCATCACGAGCTGCATGGTGGTCGGCTCGAGATCGCGCCCGTCGAGGTCCTCGTAAGGGCAGTCCTGCTCGACGACGAACACGTCCTGGCGCAGCTTCCAGACCCCATAGGCGATGACGACATCGAGCTGGGCGAGCGGGGCGGTAATGATCTGCACAGGGAAGATGCTCTCATCCGACCGGCAGGTACCGCTTCCACCAGTCCAGGATCACCTCGAAGCGCTGCTGCCGGTGCCGCGGCCGCCCGGAGCGGGACAGCTCGTGGTTCTCCCCCGGGAAGACCACCAGCTCCGTCTCGACGCCGTGCTGCTTGAGCGTCGAGTAGTAGCGCTCCGCCTGGGACAACGGGCAGCGCAGGTCCAGCTCGGAGTGCAGCACGAGGGTGGGCGTGGTCACTTGCCCGGCGACGGCCTGCGGCGATTGCGCGACCACCCGGTCCTGGCTCTCGCCCACGTACTCCAGGCCGAAGAACGAGCCGATGTCGCTGGTCCCGAAGAACGCGTCCGGGTCGAGGAACCCGCGCTCCACTATCGCGCCGGCGAACCGGTGGTCGTGCGCGATGGTCCAGGCCGTGAGGTACCCGCCGTACGAGCCGCCCAGTACGCCCACGCGGGATCCGTCCAGGCGCCCGTCCGCTGCGACCGCCCCGTCGAGGAAGTCCAGCACGTCGTTCAGGTCGACGGTGCCCATGGCCTGCCGGATCGTGCGGCCGTGCGCCTGCCCGTAGCCCGCGGAGCCGCGCGGGTTGCAGTAGACGACGGCGTACCCGGCGTCGACGAGCACCTGCGTCTCGTCGAACAGCCCCACGTCGTAGGACGCGTAGGGGCCGCCGTGGATCATCAGGAGGGTCGGATGCGTGCCGGTTCCCTCTGGCACCGCCACCCAGCCGTGCACGGGGTACCCGTCGCGCCCGGTCACGGTCAGCTCGGTGGGGGTCACGATGCCGGCCGCGCGCAGCGGCGCGGAGAAGTCCGTCCGACGCCGCAGCCCGCCGCCCGCCGCCAGGTCCACGACCCCCAGCTCGCCGTAGCTGCCCGGGTCGCCGTACGCGACGGCGAGCGTGCCGCCCCCGACATCAAACCCCGATACGACGACGTCGCCGCTGGTCAGCTGGGTTGTGACGCCGTCGTCGGCGATCCGGACCAGCTGCTGGGTACCCCGGCTCGCGAGGGCGAGCAGCACACCGCCGTCCGCCAGCGGCAGGGGCTCACCGCCGAGCTCCTGCGTCTCGGGGTCCGTGAGCCGACGGGGCTCGGGGTCGGCCCACGCGGACAGCACGTACAGCGCGGCGTTGCGGGCCACGAAGTCCTTGCCCTCGGGGCCGAGGTCCTGCGCGAGCACGTACAGCTCGCCGCCCGGGCCGAACGCGATCGCCTGCGGGCCGAGCGTGCCGAGCTCGACCTCGGAGCCGCCGCCGGCCGAGCCGGCGCCCAGCGGCAGCACGCGCAGGATGCTGCGGGCCACCTGCCCAGCGTCCTGCTCGCGCTCCGCGAGGACGGCGATCGAGCCGCCGTCGGGCGTGAAGGCGATGCTGCTGTGGTCGACGTCGTCCGTGGTCACCCGGCGCGGTTCGGGCACTGTGGGGCGGGGCTCGGCCTCACCCTGCGCGGTCGGGGCGGGCTGGACCACGGGCTCGGCGTCGGCGTCGGGCACGTCGACGAGGTAGACGTGCTGCGGGCGGTCGCGGTGGTAGCCCACGCCGTTGCGTGTCCAGCTCCACTCGGTGATGCGGCGCGGGCCCTCGGCGCCGGGCGCGATGCCCTCGACCGAGCCGTATCGGCCCGGCTCGGGCTCGCGGCTCAGGAACGCGAGGCGCTTGCCGTCGGGCGACCAGCGGAAGTCGCTCACGCCGAGCTTGCGGTCCGTGATCTGCACGGCCTCGCCGCCGCCGGTCGGCAGCACCCAGAGCTGCGGGGCGGCCTGCGGCTGCGCGCGCAGGAAGGCGACCAGGGCGCCGTCGGGCGAGAAGCGCGGCTCCGTGTCGCGGAAGCCGCGGGTGAGGCGATGAACCCCGCTGGCCGAGCCCGTCGAGACCAGGGGCACCCGCCAGAGCTGGCCAACGGCGGCGTCGGCGTCGAGGTCGGGCCGGGTCACGGCCACGACGGCCCAGGTGCCGTCCGGGTGGACGGCGGGCCGGGAGACGGTGCGGATCAGGGGGAGGTCGGCTGCCTGCATGAGCCGGACATTACCCTTGCGAACATGTCCGAAACACAACGGTCCGACGCCCCGGCGAGCACCCCATCGGCCTGGGGCGAGCCGCGCACCCGCGAGCTGACCTGGTACGACCCCCTGCAGATCGCGGCCAACGTGCCGCTGATGTCCGGCATCGAGTTCCTCGGCCAGATCCGGGACGGCGTCCTCCCGCCGCCGCCGATCACCGAGCACTTCGGCCTCGACATCGTCGACGTGGAGGAGGGCCGCGTCACGTTCACGTGCACGCCGGACGAGTCCGCGTACAACCCGATCGGCACGGTGCACGGCGGTGTCGTGTGCACGCTCCTGGACACGGTGTGCGGCTGCGCCATGCAGTCGGTGCTGCCTCAGGGCAAGGGCTACACGTCGGTCGAGATCAAGGTGAGCTACCTCAAGGCCGTGCGCGGCGACGGCGGCCCGCTCACCGCCGAGGGCACGGTGACCAAGGCCGGTTCCCGCGTCGGGTTCACCGAGGGCGTGGTTCGGGACGCGACGGGCGCGGTGGTGGCAACGGCGTCGAGCACCCTCCTGGTCTTCGACATCCCGGCGCCGCGCTGATCAGGTCAGGAAGAGTCCTACCACCCAGGCACCTGTTGCCAGCAGCGAGCCCGCGAGCTGCACGCCGATCGTGATCAGGGTGGCCTGGAGGGCAGCCTTGGTGGCGCCCCAGGCCGCCGATACGTCCCGGCGGCGCGCCCACTCCAGCAGGAAGATCGCGCCGACGAAGAACAGGAACAGGCCGACGACGGGCACCACGAAGAACCCGACGATGCCCGCGATTCCGCCGACGGCAAGGGTCAACCAGGGCACCTCGGCCTTGCGCACGTGCTTGCCGGCCAGGATCCACTGGGCGACCTCGGCGACTGCGATCGCGACAGCGGCGATGCTGAACACGACCCACGCCTCGACGCCGCCCGTGAAGATCGCCCACACGAGGATGCCGCCCAGCACGAGCACGGCGCCCGGCAACACCTGAACGACGATGCCGATCAGCCCAGCCAGGATTGCCACACCGACGAGTACTTCTCCCAGAACGTCCACGGCCGAACCCTAACGGTCGCGCAGCGTCTGCTCGATCAAACCCGGCCGCTCGAACAAAACGGGCAGAGCGCCGCGCGCTTATCCTGCTCAGCATGAACCGTGAAGTGGCCGGCTACCTGACCCGGCTCGGCCTCGACGAGCGGCCTCCGGCGACCGTCGCAACCATGTTCGAGATCCACCGGAGGCATGCAGAGCGCATCCCGTACGAGAACCTGCACACCATGCTCGGCAGCCCGCCGGCCATCGACGCGGAGGCGACGCTGGCCCGGGTGGCGGCGGGCGGCAACGCCGGCTACTGCTTCCACCACAACGGGGTCATGACGGTGGCGCTGCGGGCGCTCGGCTACGACGTCGTGCCCGCGTGGGGCCACAACTGGGACACCGACGCCGAGCGGCGGGACGTGCACATCGGACACCTGGCGCTGTATGTCCGGAGGCTCCCCACCGACGCCAACCCCGACGGCCTCTGGTGGCCGGACGTCGGCTGCGGTGACGGCCTCCACGACCCGCTCCCGCTGATCTCGGGCGAGCACCGGCAGGGCCCGTTCACCTATCGGCTCGAGCTACGCGACGGCGGCTGGACGTTCCACCACGACGCCAAGGGCAGCTTCGGCGCCGTGGACCTCTTCGACGAGGAGCTGACGCCGGACCAGGGGACGGCCGCACACCGCCGCCTCACCGCCCCGGACGGCGGGGCGTACGCCCGCAAGCTGGTCGTCCAACGACGTCTGCCCGACGCCGCGGAGACGCTGCGCGGCTGCCTGTTCACCCGGACCGGCTCGCGCGCCGAGAAGGTCGAGCTGACGGCGTACGACGACTGGCGGGACGGACTCGTGACGCTGGGCGTCGCGCTTCAGGGCATCGACGACGAGGCGCTGCGCGGCCTGTTCGACCGCAGCCTGGCCGCCCACCAGGAGTGGATGGCGACCAGGTAGCGGTCAGGCGATCAGTTCCAGAACACCGCGACCAGGATGTTCACCAGTGTGAGACCAAGGACGGAGCCCTTGAGGCCCGGGGAGACGTCCTCGCCCTTGCGCACGGCGAGCACCGCGAGCACGGCGACAGCGAGCGCGATGACCAGCTTGACGCCGATCTTCGCCATGTTCAGCTCGGCGCCGAAGGGGCCGGCCATCTCCGCGATCCCGACCATGATCACGCCCGCCACGACGGCCCCCATGGCGCCGTGCGAAACGCCCTTGTAGAGGGCCTTGGTGCGCATCGACGCGATCGAGCCGCCGAACACGAGGGCCCAGCTCGCGAAGTGCAGGAACACGAAGACGTTGTAGAGGAACTCCATGCCCGGCAGCCTATCCGCGACCGGCCATTCCCCACTGAATCGGTAGGGAAATATATAGGCAACATTGATGCGGTCGATAGACATCCACTATGTGGACGTGGTCTTCCGCGCGTCTGGGGCCGGGGTTACCGTCGTCGCCATGACCAAGGCAGCGCGCATCTTCCTCGTGACAACTCGTCACGAGACGCGAATGTGTGCCATGCCGACCTGTGCCTGCGACTGCTGTCGCAGCTGTCAGCTCTGACGCGCCCCTTCGCCCCTGCAAGGTCAGCGCGCGCCGCCGGCCCGAAGCGCTGAGTCCCTGGTCATCCCCGGGAACCGGCCTCCTGCGCCCGTACGACGCGCACAACTCCCCCAGCTCGCTCCACGCCCGCGCGCCCCGCACGAACAGGACCCCGCCCATGGTGAACACGGCCCCGATCACGCCTACGAAGTCGAAGCGTCCTGCCCGCCCGAACGGCCAGTGGAAGGTCGACGGCACCGCCCCGCTGAACCACAACGAGGAGTTCAAGCAGGAGTCGGACCCCCTGGCCGTGCGCGACCGCATCGAGCAGATCTACGCCAAGGAGGGCTTCGGCTCCATCCCCGGCGACGACCTGCACGGCCGGTTCCGCTGGTGGGGCCTGTACACGCAGCGCAAGCCCGGGATCGACGGCGGCAAGACCGCCACGCTCGAGCCGCACGAGCTCGAGGACGAGTACTTCATGCTGCGCGTCCGGATCGACGGCGGTGCGCTCAGCACCGAGCAGCTGCGCACCATCGCGGGCATCAGCACCGAGTTCGGCCGCGGCTCCGCCGACATCACCGACCGGCAGAACCTCCAGCTGCACTGGATCGAGGTCGAGTCGATGCCGGAGATCTGGCGCCGCCTCGAGTCGGTGGGGCTGAGCACCACGGAGGCCTGCGGCGACGTCCCGCGCGTCATCCTCGGCAGCCCGGTGGCGGGCGTCGCGAAGGACGAGCTGATCGACCCGACGCCTGTGATCGAGGAGATCCAGGAGCGCTTCATCGGGGACCCGGCGCTGGCGAACCTGCCGCGGAAGTTCAAGTCGGCGATCACGGGCCACCCGAGCCTGGACGTGGTGCACCAGATCAACGACATCTCGTTCGTCGCCGTCGACCACCCGGAGCTGGGGATCGGCTACGACGTCTGGGTGGGCGGCGGGCTGTCCACGGCGCCGCGCCTCGCGGAGCGGCTGGGCGTGTTCGTCACGGCCGCGGAGGCGCCCGACGTCTGGCACGGCGTGATCCGCATCTTCCGCGACTACGGCTACCGCCGGCTGCGCAACAAGGCCCGCCTGAAGTTCCTGCTCGCGGACTGGGGCGTCGAGAAGTTCCGCCAGGTCCTGGAGGACGAGTACCTGGGCCGCAAGCTGCCTGACGGCGTCGCGCCGCCGTCGCCCACCGAGCTGGGCCCGGACGAGCGTGGTGACCACGTGGGGATCCACGAGCAGCACGACGGCCGCTTCTACATCGGCGCCGCGCCCACGGTGGGCCGCGTCTCGGGCGAGACGCTGGCGAAGCTCGCGGACCTCGCCGAGGCCCACGGCAGCCGCCGCGTCCGCCTGACGCCGCAGCAGAAGCTGCTGGTCCTCGACGTCCCGAAGGACGAGGTCGAGCCGCTCGTCGCCGGCCTGGACGAGCTCGGCCTGCAGGCCCGGCCGAGCCTGTTCCGCCGCAACACGATCGCCTGCACCGGTATCGAGTACTGCAAGCTCGCGATCGTCGAGACCAAGGCGACGTCGGCGGCGGCGATCACGCAGCTCGAGGAGCGGCTCGGGGACCTGAACAACCTCAAGCCCCTGAGCCTGCACGTCAACGGCTGCCCCAACTCGTGCGCGCGCATCCAGACTGCCGACATCGGGCTCAAGGGCCAGCTCGTGCTGGACGACGACGGCAACCAGGTGCCCGGCTTCCAGGTGCACCTCGGCGGCGGCCTGACGTCGACCGAGCGGGACGACGCCGGGCTCGGGCGCACGGTGCGCGGGCTCAAGGTGACCGCCGACGGGATCGGCGACTACGTGGAGCGGGTGGTGCGCCGGTACGACGCGGACCACGACGGTGAAGAGACGTTCGCCCAGTGGGCACACCGCGCCGACGAGGAGGCCCTGCGATGACGGCTACCGAAGAGGCCCCGGTCTCCTCACTGTCGCTCTCCGGGATCAGTTCGGGCGTGAACCCCCGCCTGGCGCGGGTGCGCGCCCGCGCCGCCGCCCGCGAGAGCATCCGTGCGGCGCGACCGTTCGCCCGGGCGCGGCGCCGCCGTCGGACCACCGAGGAGCTGCGGGCAGTGGTGGAGCGCGGGCAGGCGCAGCTCAACGCCTCCTCCGAGAGCCCGGAGGCGGACGCGCAGGCAGTCATCGCGTGGGCCGTGCGCGAGTTCGGCCCGTACATGGCCGTGGCCTCCTCGATGCAGGACACGGTGCTGTCGCACCTCGTGGCGGAGCAGTTCCCGTTCGTGGACGTCCTGTTCGGCGACACGGGCTACCACTTCGCGGAGACGCTCGGCACGCGCGGCGCCGTCGAGATCGAGCTGGACGTGAACGTCGTGGACGTGCGTCCTGAGCTGGCCGTGGCCGAGCAGGACGCCAAGTACGGACCGAAGCTGCATGACCGCGACCCCGAGGCGTGCTGCGCGATGCGCAAGGTAGCGCCCATGAAGAAGGCGCTGGAGGGCTACGAGGCGTGGGCCACCGGCGTGCGCCGCGAAGAGACGGCCGCGCGGGCGAACGCGCCCCTCGTGAGCTGGGACGAGCGCAACGGCGTGGTGAAGATCAACCCGATCGCCGCGTGGACCGACGAGCAGGTCGCTGACTACTCCGACCGGCACGGCCTCGTGGTGAACCCGCTGCTCGCCGACGGCTACCCGTCGGTCGGCTGCGAGCCGTGCACCGCGCGCCCGCTGCCGGGCGAGGACGCGCGCTCGGGCCGCTGGGCGGGCCTCGACAAGGAAGAGTGCGGTCTCCATGTCTGACGCCACGATCTACCCGCTGGGGCTGAAGGTCGACGGGCGGCTCGTCGTTGTGGTCGGCGGGGGCCCCGTCGCCGTGCGCCGCGTTCGTTCGCTCGTCGAGGCCGGCGCGCGCGTGCGCGTCGTCGCGCCGCATGCCGCGCTCGCCGAGCACGGGATCGCCGTCACTTCGGAAATGCTGGAGCCGACCGACGGCCCGGGCGCGGCCGAGGTCGAGTGGGTCCGGCGCGAGTACCGCGCCGGGGACCTCGACGGCGCCTGGCTCGCGCACACCGCCACGGGTTCGGTCGAGTCAGACCGCCAGGTGGCCGACGACGCCGAGCGCGCCCGGATCTTCTGCGTTACCGCAGGCGACGCTTCCGTGGGCACCGCGTGGGTCCCTGCGGTAGCGCGCACCCCCCTGACCGACGGCGGTGAGGTGACCGTCTCGGTGACCGCTGGCCGGGACCCGCGTCGCGCGCAGGCCATCCGGGACGCCGTCGCGGCCCAACTCCAGTCAGGCGCGCTGCCGCTCCGTCGGCACCGCGAGCTAGAGCGTCCCCTCGGCCGCGTCTGGCTAGTCGGCGGCGGTCCCGGCGACCCGGGCCTCATCACGGCCCGCGGCCGCGCGGTCCTGGCGCAGGCCGACGTCGTGATCGTCGACCGGCTCGGCCCGCGCGCCCTACTCGAGGAGCTCGCACCCGAGGTCGCGGTCATCGACGTCGGCAAGACCAGCGGCAACCACCCGGTCCCGCAGCACGAGATCAACGCGCTGCTCATCCAGCACGCCCAGGCGGGGCGCGACGTCGTGCGCCTCAAGGGCGGCGACCCGTACGTGCTCGGCCGCGGCGGCGAGGAGCTCGCGGCGTGCCGGCTGGCAGGCATCGAGGTCGAGGTAGTACCGGGCGTGACCAGCGCCGTGTCCGTTCCGGCGGCGGCGGGCATCCCGGTGACCCACCGCGGCGTCGCGCGCGGCTTCAGCGTCCTGACCGGGCACGACGGCGCCGCCGAGGTACCGGGCGGACCCGACCACACGCTCGTGGTGCTCATGGGCGTCACCCACCTGGCCGACGCGGCCGAAGCCCTCATCACCGAGGACCGCCCCGCCGACACCCCGGTCGCCATCGTCGAGGACGGCTACGGAGCCCGCCAGCGCGTCACCGTAGGCACGCTCGCAACCATCGCGGAGCGCGCGGCTGAGGTCGGCGTCCGACCCCCGGCGGTAATCGTGGTCGGCAACGTGGTCCGCCTCGCGCCCGCCTGGGCAAACCAAGCTCGTTGAGTGCTGGGTATTTGTTGGCGCGAAGGCCATCAACCGGGCGAAAATCCAGCACTCAACGTATTCCTCAGCGCGACACCAACAATTGGAATCAGGTTGTTGTCGGCATGGTCCGACGGCTTCTGTCGATTCAACGACGCCCCGCGGCATTGAGGCTTGAGGACACACGCCCGGCCTGCCTTAGCGGGCCCCGTCATGTCGGGCCTCCATCTTTAGCTCGAGAACCGGCGAACTCCCGCGCAATAAAGAACTGGACCAAGTAGGTGAACGACGCTCCCCTTGCGGTTGCCCAATACGTCGTACGAGTAGGACATCCAGTACGGGTCCCCGCCACCCAAGCCCGCGGCCGTCGGTGTCGCCGCGCAGTCACCACCCGCAGGCGTCCACGCCTCCGTAAGCCGCCGCGCCCAGTCGTAGGTAAAGCACTGCTGGTCGGAGGGCTGACTGCTCACCACCGGATCCGGAACGTCCTTGGCGCTCAGCACATTGCCTGCGTTGTCGTACGCGTAGGTCGCATGCGACAGTTCCTGCCCAGCATCAGCCGTCTGCTGGAACACCGTGGAACCCGTAGCCCGACGCGTACCGCGCTCATAGAACGTCTCTTGCTGATACGAATACGTGTTACCCGTACGCAGGTAGGACAGCTCACCTGTGGGCAGGAAGTCCGCTCGAGTCACGTAGGTACCCCAGCCGTAGCCGCCGGCCATGCCGTCGGCGACATTCGTGGCCGAGAAGACGTTGGTCACCTGCTCCGCGCCAAGCCCGCCCGCAGCGGGGAAAGTCTGGGACTTGATACGCCCGTCAGTCGTGTAGGTGATTGACGACGTATAGTCGCCGGCCAATGACGCACCCAGCGACGCCGGCAGCGTGACCTTCTGCCCCAGCGGCTGGTAACGGCCGTTGTAGCCCGTGACCGTCGTCGTGTACCGGTCGGTACCGTCGACACGAGTGCTCGAGGTGAGTTGCCCCTCCGCCACACTGTCGTAGGTCCACTCCGCCCGAACCGCGCCAGAGGCCGTGTCGTCGCGCATCGACGTCTTGCGGTTCAACGCATCGTACGTGTACGCCAGCGTCTCGCCCCGGTCGTCCGTAGACGTCGTCCCGTTGCCGACGGCGTCGTATTTCGTGGTGCTTCCGGACCGGGGTCCGTGGGTTCGGCCGACGGCGGTGCGTCTCCGTCGGGCCGACCGACGGCGGTGTCGTCGAACCCTCGGAAGACGGCGAACCCTCCACGGACGGCGAGGCCGTCGGCGGCCCGCCGCTGGTGCAGGCAGCCAGCAGCATCAGGTGTCCGGCCAGGACGACAGAAAGAAGTCGACTCGTCACGGTGCCCCCTCGCGGGTCCCGTCGTCAGGCCCGCCTCGATCGAGGTCACATGCCGGGTGAAGCGGGTGCAACGAAACTCTCTTCACCCGCCCGCACACCGGGCCGGCTCAGAGCAGCCGGCGCGCCACCGCCCACCGCGTCAGCTCGTACCGCGACGACAGCTGCAACTTGCGCAGCACCGCAGACACGTGGGTCTCCACCGTCTTGATCGAGATGAACAGCTCGCTCGCGACCTCCCGGTAGGAGTACCCGCGCGCGATGAGCCGCATGACCTCCTGCTCGCGCTTCGAGAGCCGGTCGAGCTCGTCGTCGGCCACGGCTATGTCGTTCGCGGACGCGCCGAACGCGTCCAGCACGAACCCGGCCAGCCGCGGCGAGAAGACGGCGTCGCCGCCGGCCACCTGCACCACGGCCGACGACAGCTCGGACGGCGCGATGTTCTTCGTGACGTAGCCGCGCGCCCCGGCCCGGATCACGGACACGACGTCCTCCGCGGCGTCGGACACGGAGAGCGCGAGGAACCGCACACCCTCGGTCAGCAGGTCCGCGCAGCGCTGCACGACTTCGGCGCCACCGCCGCCGTTGCCGCCGGGCAGGTGCACGTCGAGCAGGACCACGGGCGGGCGGTGCTCGTGCACCTGCGCCACCGCGGTGTCGACGTCGGACGCCTCGCCCACCACAGTCACCCGGTGGTCCAGGGAGGCGCGCACGCCCGTTCGGAACAGGTGGTGGTCGTCCACGAGCACCACGGGTACCGGGAGGGAAACCATCCCGCTGCCCGACGCCGTCGCCTGGGTAGTCATCTTGTCGCGCCTTCCGCTGTGGTGGGCACAGTGCTGGGGGCCGTAGCGGCCCGCGCCCTGCCGTTCCTGTCGTTCTTCTTCTCGCCGTTCGCCGGGGTCTTCTCCAGCGGCATCCGCAGCCGGACCTCGGTGCCCCAGCCCTCGCGGCTGACGACCTCGGCGGTTCCGCCGCGCCGGCGGACCCGGCCGAGGATCGACTCCCGGACGCCGAACCGGTCCAGCCCGATCTCGTCGAGGTCGAACCCGTCACCGCGGTCGCGGACGAACACCTCGGCCACCGCGTCGGTGACCTCGAGGTACACGGAGACCGGCGGCCTGCCGTGCTTGAAGGCGTTGAGCAGGGCCTCGCGCGCCGCCTGCAGCAGCGCGGCCGTGCACTCGGTGGGCGGGCAGTCGCCCACCACCACGGTCTCGACGGTGAGGGGCGCGACGGCGTCCTCGATCTCGGCGACCAGCTCCTTCAGCTCGGCGGCCACGGAGGTGCCGGGCTCGCGCCGGTCGTCGTAGAGCCAGCCGCGCAGCTCCCGCTCCTGGGCGCGGGCCATGCGGGACACGGCCTCCGGGTCGGACGCCTGCGCGCGGATCAGGGCGAGGGTCTGCAGCACCGAGTCGTGCAGGTGGGCGGCGATGTCGGCGCGCTCGGACTCCCGGGCGCGGGCGGCGCGCTCGTCGCCGAGCTGCCGCACGAGCCGGATCCACCACGGCACGGACACGAGCACGACGCCGGCGACCATGGCCACCGACGCGACGGTGGCCTGCATCATCACGCTCACGGGTGTGTCCTGGCCCACGAGCATCAGGACGCCGAGCATGGTGAGCACCACGCCACCGGCGAGCCGCAGGAGCGCCGTCCGCGACCGCAGGCCGGAGCCCGTGCCGCCCACCCACCGGTCCCGCTCGGTCGCGTCGATCTGGCTCCACGCCAGGGCGACGCCGCCGAGCCCGATGAGCGCCGGAAGCACCCACGACGCCACCGGGTCCCAGTCGGCGCGGATCGCGACCATGAGCGCCGCGCTCGACAGCAGTACCACGCCGATCCAGATGTCCCGCACCGCGAGCCGCGACACCGGCCCGGACAGCCGCATGCGCTCGGCGAGCGACGCGGCGGGCCGCTCCCCGGCGGCCTCGGGTTCGGCACCGGGGGTCAGGCGCGGGGCGAGTCGACGGCGTTCGGTGGGCACGACGTCGGGCACGGAGGGGACGCCGGCGGGGATCGTCACCCACCAGAAGACGTAGGCCACCAGGCCCGCCCCCGCGAACCCGGTGAGCACCACGAACACGATCCGGACCACCCACACGGGCAGGCCCGTGTGCGCTGCCAGGCCGGCGGCCACACCGGCCACCCACCGGCTGCTGTAACCCGGCCCGGCCTTGCCTGGCCGGCGCAGGGTGAGTCGTTGGTTCACCCCCTGATCGTCACATGCCCGAAGCCCCCTGAACACGCCTGGGGGCGGATCTCAGGGTCTCGCGCCGGGGTAACCAGGGTCGGTTCAGGGCAGGTCCCGATGCCGAACGCGCCGCCGGTCGACCAGCATGGATGTCATGAGCACCGACGAGACGCGTCCCGAGGACGCCACGGGTGAGCCGGGCGGCCCGGCCGACGCCAGGTCGGTCGGCCCGGACGCCAGGTATGCCGGCCCGTCAGTCGACCCGGCCGCCGATCCAGCTGTTGACCCAGCGGCCGACCCGACGGTCGACCCTGCACCTGTCGCCCCCGGGCAGCGCCCCTACCCGGAGTCCGGCTTCTTCGCCTCGATCCGCCGCGGCCTGTTCCCGCGCTCCGACCAGCGCTGGGTGGGCGGCGTCGCCGGCGGCCTCGCCGAGCGGATCGGCTGGGACCCGCTGCTCGTGCGCGGCCTGCTGATCGTGAGCTTCTTCCTCGGCGGGCTCGGCCTCATCCTGTACGGCGTCGGCTGGGCGCTGCTCCCCGAGCGCGACGGCCGCATCCACCTGCAGGAGGCGCTGCGCGGCAACTTCGACGTCGCGATGCTCGGCTCGGTGGCCGTGCTCCTCGGCGGCTTCGCCTGGGGCGGCCCGCTGGGCTGGTGGGACGACGGCGACGGCTGGGGTTGGCTCGGCGTCTTCTTCTGGCTGGCCGTCCTCGGTGTGGTGCTCTACCTGATCGTCCAGGGCGTGCAGCGGCAGCGCGACAGCAACGCGGCCCGGCGCCAGGGCACCGTCCCGGGCGGCCCCGGCACTCCCCCGGCAGGCACCTCGACCGGTACGCAGGTGCCCGGTACCCCCGCGCCCGGCGCCACGTCCGGGACCGGCACGCCCGCGCCGTTCACACCGGCACCGCCGGTCGACTACCGCAGGACCGACGGCCTGGTCTACGCGACCAGCGCCGGCCCCGCGCCCTACCGGCAGCCGCAGTACCAGTCGCAGCCGCAGTACCGGCCCGGCCCGGTCCACCCGCCGCAGCCGGCCTACACCCCGCGCCCGCCCCGCTCCTCGCGTGGCCCCGGCGGCGCCGCCGTCGGCACCACGCTCGGCGTGATCATGCTGGCCGGGGCCCTGCTCCTGGCCGCGCACCGCCTGAACAGCGGGAGCTACCTGCCCGACGGCGTCGAGTTCATGGCGGCATGGCTGGGCATCGGGACGGTCGTGCTCGGCGTCGCGATCCTCGTGTCGGGCCTGCGCGGCCGCACCAGCGGCGTGCTCGGGTTCTTCGCGATCGTCGCCCTGCTGTTCGGCTTCGGGTACGTGGCGGTGGCGGAGAGTGTCGACCCGCGCTGGGTGGACGACGCCGTTGTGAGCGGCCGCGAGATCGAAGGTCTCGTGACCGACAACAACAACCCGGGCGCGGCGACCATCACCGAGGGCACGATCACCGTGGAGACCATCCGCGAGGCGGAGAACGGCTTCTACGTCCGCTGGGGCGACCCGACCATCGACCTGTCGCAGCTCAACCTGTCCAAGATCGAGCCTGGCGAGCCAGTGGTGGTGCCCATCCAGCTCGGGGCCGGCGCGGCCGTCGTGATCGTCCCCGAGGACGTGCCCGTCGAGGCGAACGCATCCGTTGCCGCCGGGACCGTCCAGTGGAACGTCGACGACCAGGACCGCTCGGCGAGCGGCGTCGGCTCCGACGACTACTTCGCGAGCGACGAAGTTGGCGACGACGGCGCCGTGCTCAGCCTCCAGATCGAGGCCGGCGCGGGCGAGGTCGTCGTCTCCGAGAGCAACTGAGGGAGCACGGCCATGACCGAGAACAAGAACGACCACGAGAACCAGAGCGAGATCCCCGGCCGGCCCGAGGGCCAGGACATGAGCGAAGACATGGACCACAAGACCACGCAGGACGCCGACACCACCGAGGTGCTGCCCGCACAGGCCACCCCGCCGACGCAGAAGATCGCGCTGGACACCGCCCAGCAGACGCCCGAGAGCCCGGCGCCCGAGGGCGAGGTGCACCCCGCCTACGGCGTCGCCGCTGCGCAGGCCGAGGCGGAGCCGGAGACAGCCACCGTCCGCGACGCCCCCGCTGCGGACGACACCGACCTGCTCGCCCCGTTGCGTGACCCTGCACCCCAGGCGCCGGCCACGCCCGTGGCGGCCACTCCGGCGTCGGGCAGCGGGCCGGCTCCGGCCCAGCCCACGCCCACCCAGCCCAGCCGGCCGAGCCAGCTCAGCCAGCCGGTCCAGCAGGCGCACCCGGCGACCCAGGTCGCCCCCAAGCGCGGCCCGCGCGTGGGGACGGCGGTGTGGGGCCTGATCGTGATCGCGGTCGGGCTGGGGATCCTCGCGGTCTCGGCCGGCGTGGTGTTCGACCTGGGCGTCGCCCTGATCGTGCTGCTGGGCGCGGCCGGCGTGATCCTCGTCGTCGGTTCGGTGGTCTCCAGCTTCAAGCGACGCTAGGGCGTCCCGCCCAGCTTCCGCAGTGCGCCCCCGATCACTGCCAGGACGATCCCGAGCCCGATCACCAGGGCGCAGATCCCGAATGCGACCACCGAGGTGAAGAGCGACGCCCGCAGGAAGGACGCGTTCATCACGGTGTCGCGGACGGGATCGTCCTGTTCGAGCTCGGCGTAGGTGGCCCCGCCGGACGCCTCGAGGGCATGGTGGTTGATGATGTCCGCCTGGGCATAGGCCGTGAACGGGCCCTGCACCTGCTGACCTGCGAAGACCCCGCCCAGGAAGGTGGAGTCGTCGGAGACCGTGATGTTCTCGGCCGAGAGCTGGCTCGCCACGAGGATCCACACGGCGATCCCGGCCAGGATCATGACGATCCCGGCGAAGATCGAGAACGAACCGGCGCCCTTGACGCCTCTGACAGGGACGTTCGTGTAGTCGGTCATGCTTCCACGCTAAGTTCGCATCGAACGCACCGCGCGGCGTGACCTCGAGCGGGGCGCCCGCCGGTGCGAGGATGACCAGCGTGCGCATCACCCACGTGTCCGACACCTACCTGCCGCTGCTCGGCGGGATCGAGGCCCAGGTAAGCCGCCTCGCCGCCCAGCAGGTCGCGGCCGGGCACGACGTCGAGGTCATCACCACCACCCCCGCCGCCCCCGGCCGGCGCGGCGTGAGCACGGCCGTCGAGGACGGCGTCACCGTGCACCGCATCGCCGCGCGCATCCCGGGCAGCTGGCCGATCCACCCGCGCTCCACCGCCCACGTGACCGGCCGGCTCCGGGAGGCGATCGCCCGGGGCGAGCGGTCCGACGTCGTGCACCTGCACATGGGTGTGCTCGCCCCCACCGTGCAGGGCGCGCTGCGGCCCGTGACCCGGCTGGGGCTGCCGGCGGTGCTGACCGTGCACAGCGTGTGGGACGGGGCATGGCGGCTGTTCGCGGCGGCGGACGCCGTCGCCGGGTGGTCGCGCTGGCCCGTGCGCTGGTCGGCGGTGAGCGAGCTGACCGCGGCGCCGTTACGCAGGCTCCTGCGCACCACGGCCGGCGGGGCCGACGTCGCGGTCCTGCCCAACGGCCTCGACCTGGACGCCTGGCGCGTGCCGCGCACCGAGCGGGGAGCGCGGCCCGAGGGCGCGGCCGTGCACGTAGTTGCGGCGGC
Source organism: uncultured Actinomycetota bacterium (assembly GCA_963850545.1). Classification (GTDB taxonomy): domain Bacteria; phylum Actinomycetota; class Actinomycetes; order Actinomycetales; family Cellulomonadaceae; genus Promicromonospora. The sequence goes on from CAWKLP010000001.1 coordinate 3,223,938, forward strand.
GCGCTTCGCGCCGCGCAAGCGGATGCTGCCGCTGCTCGCCGCGGTTGCCGACGCCGCCTCCCACCTCCCGGACGGCGCGCTGTTCGTGACCCTCGCCGGCGACGGGCCACAGCGCCCGGCGATGCGGCGGTTCGTCGCGGAGCGCGGGCTGCGCGACATCGTCTCCCTGCCCGGGCGCCTCACCGCCACCGAGCTCAAGCGGCTCTACGCGCGCGCCGACGTCTTCGTCGCGCCGTCCCCTGCCGAAGCCTTCGGCATCGCCGCGCTCGAGGCACAGGCCGCCGGCCTCACGGTGATCGCCCACGCCGACTCGGGCGTGGCCGAGCGCGTGGTCCACGGTGCCACCGGCCTCCTGGTCCCCGACGACGCCGCCCTGGCGCCGGCGCTCATCCGGCTCGTGACCGAACCCGGTCTGCTGGACGGGCTGCTGGCGCGAGCCGCTACCCCGCCGTCCGGCATGGACTGGCCGGAAGTGCTGGCCGCGACGGACCGGGCCTACAAGGAGGCGGCGGCGCTGGCGCGCCGATAGCCTCCCGAGATGAGTCCCACCGAACCGGCTGCGACGAGCCCGGCTGAGCCCTTCGTCGTCCGCCACTACCGGCGCGCCCGGGCCGAGGTGGGGCCGTACGCGCGGACGATCGGCGTCGTCGCCGTGGTTGCGGTGGTCTGGGCCGTCTGGGCGAGCGGCCCGGGCTGGCTGACGCCGGCGTATCTCGTGCTCGCTATCGCGGGCGCGGCCCTCGGGGTGATCGACGCGCACTCCCACCGGCTGCCGAACGCGCTGGTGTTTCCCCTGACCTGGGCGACGGCGGCGCTGCTGGCGGTGGCCGCCCTCGGGACCGGAACGTGGGGGATGCTCGGCCGGGCGGTGCTGGGCGGGCTCGCGTTCTTCGCGCTCTACCAGGTGCTGTACCTGGTGGCCCCGCGCGGTGGGATCGGGTACGGCGACGTCAAGCTCGCCCTGAGCCTGGGTGCGCTCATGTCGTGGCACTCGTGGACCACGCTCCTGGTCGGCGTCTTTGCCGCGCACATCCTGGCCGGTGTGGTCGCGATGGTCCTGCTGCTCGGGCGGCGCGCGGGCTGGAAGACGGGTATCGCGTTCGGGCCGTACCTGCTGCTCGGCACCGTTGTCGGACTGACCTGGGCCCGGATCGTCGGCTGGTGATTCGCCTGCCTCGCCGCGCACGAAAGGGAGCCAGGAGAGACCTGCGGCCCCGCCCCGAAGTGGGGACGGGGCCGCAGGACGTCACTCCCACTCGATAGTGCCCGGCGGCTTGCTCGTCACGTCGAGCACCACGCGGTTGACCTCACGCACCTCGTTGGTGATGCGCGTCGAGATGGTCGACAGCACGTCGTATGGCAGGCGCGTCCAGTCCGCCGTCATCGCGTCCTCGGACGAGACCGGGCGCAGCACGATCGGGTGCCCGTAGGTGCGGCCGTCCCCCTGGACGCCGACACTGCGCACGTCCGCGAGCAGCACCACGGGGCACTGCCAGATCTCGTTGTCCAGGCCGGCCTTCGTCAGCTCCTCGCGGGCGATCGCGTCGGCGCGGCGCAGGATCTCGAGGCGCTCGGCAGTGATCTCGCCGACGATCCGGATGCCCAGGCCCGGGCCCGGGAACGGCTGGCGCGAGACGATCTCCTCGGGCACGCCGAGCTCACGGCCCACCGCGCGGACCTCGTCCTTGAACAGGGTCCGCAGGGGCTCCACCAGGGAGAAGTCCAGGTCGTCGGGCAGGCCGCCCACGTTGTGGTGGCTCTTGATGTTGGCCGCACCCTCGCCGCCGCCGGACTCCACGACGTCCGGGTACAGCGTGCCCTGCACGAGGAACTTGACCTCCTCGCCGTGCTCGCCCGCCTCGGCCACGATGTCGCGCTGCGCGTCCTCGAAGACGCGGATGAACTCGCGGCCGATGATCTTGCGCTTGGTCTCCGGGTCGCTGATCCCCGCGAGCGCCGTCAGGAAGCGCTCCTTCTCGTCGCGGACGATGAGGCGCACGCCGGTCGAGGCGACGAAGTCGTCCTCGATCTGCTCGACCTCGCCGGCCCGCATCAGGCCGTGGTCCACGTGCACGCAGGTGAGCTGGTCCCCCACGGCTCGCTGCACGAGCGCCGCGGCCACGGCGGAGTCGACGCCGCCGGACAGCGCGCAGATGACGCGGGCGCCGCCGATCTGCGCCTTGATGGCCGCTACCTGGTCGGCGATGACGTTGCCGGGCGTCCAGTCGGGGGCCAGCCCCGCGCCGTCGTACAGGAAGTGCTCGAGCACCTGCTGGCCGTGCGCCGAGTGCCGCACCTCGGGGTGCCATTGCACGCCGTAGAGGCGGCGGCGGGTGTCCTCGAACGCGGCGACGGGCGAGCCGTCCGACGTCGCGAGCACCTCGAAGCCGACCGGTGCCTTGTGCACGGCGTCGCCGTGGCTCATCCAGGCGGTCTGGTGCTCGGGGGTGTCGGCGAGCAGCACGCCGGAGGAGCACACCTCGACCTCGGTCCCGCCGAACTCGCTCAGCCCGGTCTGCGCGACCTCGCCGCCGAGCGCCTGCGCCATGGCCTGGAACCCGTAGCAGATGCCCATGACCGGCACGCCGGCCTCGAACAGCTTCGGGTCCACGAACGGGGCGCCCGCCGCGTACACGGAGGAGGGGCCACCGGACAGGATGATGGCCGCGGGGTCCTTGGCGAGCATCTGCTCGACGGTGAACGTGTGCGGCACGATCTCCGAGTACACCTTGGCCTCGCGCACCCGGCGCGCGATCAACTGGGCGTACTGGGCACCGAAGTCGACGACGATGACCGGGCGGGGGGTCGGGGGCTGGCCTGCCGGCTGGTTCGCCGGGTCGGTGGCGGGTGACGTCACCCCCCAAGTCTATGTGCCCGACGGCGGTCGAGCGCCCTGCGCCTGTGTAACCTCCCGCACCTCGTCGTCGGCCCGGTCCGGGCTCACCACTCGGCGAACGAGCCGTCGTCGTGCCGCCAGACCGGGTTGCGCCACCGGTGCCCCTCCGCGGCACGCTCGCGGACGTAGTCCTCGTTCACCTCGATGCCGAGGCCGGGTCCCCGCGGGATGGTGACCGAGCCGTCCTCGTAGGCGAACACACCCGGGTCGACGAGGTAGTCCAGCAGGTCGTTCGCCTTGTTGTAGTGGATGCCCAGGCTCTGCTCCTGGATCACCGCGTTGTACGCGACGGCGTCGAGCTGCAGGCAGGCCGCTAGCGCGATCGGGCCGAGCGGGCAGTGCGGTGCGACGGCGATGTCGTAGGCCTCCGCCATCGCGGCGATCTTGCGGACCTCGGTGATGCCGCCGGCGTGGGACAGGTCGGGTTGGATGATGTCGACGACACCCGAGGTGATGACGTGCTTGAAGTCCCACCGGGAGTACAGCCGTTCCCCGAGGGCGATCGGCGTGGCCGAGTTCCGCAGCACGTCGGCGATCCCGTCGACGTGCTCGGAGAGCACCGGCTCCTCGACGAACATCAGGTGGTAGGGCTGCAGGGCGTCGAGCAGCACGCGCGCCATGGGGCGGTGCACCCGCCCGTGGAAGTCGACGCCGATGCCGATGTCCGGTCCAACGGCCTCCCGGACCGCCGCGACGTTGGCGACCACCCTCTCCACCTTGTCGCGCGAGTCGACGTACTGCAGCTCCTCCGGCCCGTTCATCTTGACGGCCGAGAAGCCCCGCTCGACGGCGTCCTTCGCCTGTGCCGCGGTCTCGGCGGGGCGGTCGCCGCCGATCCACGAGTAGACCTTGATCCGGTCGCGCAGCCGGCCGCCCGAGCAGGTCGTGCACGGGCACGCCGAGCGCCTTGCCCTTGATGTCCCAGAGCGCCTGGTCGATGCCGGCCAGCGCGCTCATGTGGATGCCGCCGCCGCGGTAGAAGCCGGAGCGGTACAGGACGGTCCAGTGCTCCTCGATCCGGCGGGGGTCCTTCCCGATCAGGTAGTCGGACAGCTCCTCGACGGCGGCGGCCACGCTGGCCGCGCGGCCCTCGAGGACCGGCTCGCCCCAGCCGACGACGCCCTCGTCGGTCTCGATCTTGAGGAAGAGCCACCGGGGTGGGACGGCGAATGTCGTCATCGACGTGATCTTCACGGTTTGCCTTTCAGTTGTGCAGCCGACTCAGTTGTGGTGCCGGCTCAGTTGCTGTGCCAGATCCGGACGAGCTCGGCCGCCCTGGTGCCGACCGCCTCGGGCGCGTCGCCCGGGCGGTAGAGGGACGTGCCGATGCCGGCGCCGGATGCGCCGGCGCGTGCCCAGTCGGCGAGGTTCGCGGCGTCGACGCCCCCGACGGGGACGAGCCCGGTGCCGGGAGGCAGGACGCTCGCCCAGGCACGCATGCCGTCGATGCCGACGGCCGTGCTGGGGAAGAGCTTGATCGCACGCGCGCCGGCTTCCAGCGCGGCGAACGCCTCGGTCGGCGTCGCCGCCCCCGGGTAGCTCTCCAGCCCGAGCCGCACGGTCTCGGCGACGACGTCGGCCCGGGTGTTCGGCGAGACGATGAGCGAGGCACCGGCGTCGGCGGCCCGCCGGACGTCGTCCGGGGTGAGCACGGTGCCGGCCCCGACCCGCCGCACGGCCGGACCGGCCGCCCGGATCCGGCGGATGGACTCCAGCGGGTCCGGGGAGTTGAGCGGCACCTCGACGGCGTCGAACCCCGCCGCGAAGACGGCCTCCGCCACTGCGACGGCGTCGGCGGGCGTCACCCCGCGGAGGATGGCGACGAGGCCGGCGGGACGGGACGTCATGAGAGCTGCTCCTCCGTCGTCCGGGTGGTCGCCGGAGTGGTCTGCGGGGCGAGCGAGGCCAGGCCGGCGTCGAGTGCGATGCGCCAGAACCCGTGGGCGGCGGCGTCCTCCTCGACGATGCGGACGGACGCGCCGCCGTGCTCCAGCGCGACGCGGTAGCGGTCCTCGGTCGACGGGGACCCGCACAGGGCGACGACGCCGGCCGGGTTGCCGCGCAGCGCATGCCGGACCTCGGCGCCGATCAGCAACCCGGAGACGTAGTCGGCCACCTCCGTGGAGCCGAGCCGTCCGGCCAGCACGAGCGCCCGCGCCGTGAAGAGCAGCGCGGGCAGGCCACGCTCGTCCCCGTGCGCCGCCTCGGTCTCGAGCCCGCGCGTGAAGGCGGCCGATGCCTTGTGGCCGGTCTCCCCGGTCGCCAGCCGCGCGAGGATGCTGTCCCGCATCAGCAGGCCGTACAGCTCGCCGGTCATCGCGGTGGTGAACCCCGTGACGCGCGCGCCGTCGAGGCGCACCCACTTCGAGTGCGTACCGGGAAGCACGACCGTCTGGGGGCGGTCCGCGGTGGTGGCGAGCGCCCCGACGAGCTGCACCTCCTCGCCCCGCATGACGTCCGGGTCGGGTCCCGTGGCCCGCAGGCCGGGAACTATGTGGACCACGGAGTCGCCGGCGGGCACTACCGTCAGCCGGCCGGCGAGGCCGCTGAGGTCCGCGGGGACGTCCAGGTACCCGGCCTCGGCCCAGCCGTGGTTCGAACCCGCCATCCCCGCGCACAGGACGGGGATGCCGGGATGCTCGTCGAGCCAGGGCCGGCACAGCCACGCGAACGTCGCCTCGAACGCAGCTGCTCGCGCCCGGGCCGAGTCCGTTCGCTCCGAGACCGTCAGGGCGCCGTCCGCGGTCCGGACGCTGTCGAGCACCGAGCCGGTGCCGTCCAGGAGCCAGGCGCGGAACGTCGTCGTTCCCCAGTCGAGGGCCACCAGTGCGGCGTCGCGCCTCGGTGCGTCATCTGCCATGTCCTGGACGGTAGATCCGGGATCCCGACTATCTGAACCGCGTCCCTATTATCGGGATACCGTGAACCGATGACCGTCCCGTCCGACGCCCCCGCGCCGCGCACGCTCGTCCCCAGGGGCGAGCCGGTGCCGCGAGCCCTCGACGGGATCGCCGCCGCTCCCCCGGGCACACAGACCCTCGCGCGGGGTATCGCGATCGTCAACGCGGTCTCCCGCGGCCGGACCCGCCTGCGCGACATCGCGGAAGAGACCGGCGTCGGGCGCAGCACCACCCACCGCCTCCTCCAGCTGCTCCTGGCGACCGGCTACCTGCGGCAGCTCGACGACGGCGCCTATGCGCTCGGCCCCGCCCTCATCGAGCTCGGCTACCAGGCCCTGCAGGAAAACCCGGTGACCGGGGTGGCCGCCCCGGTGCTGCGCGCGCTCGCGGAGCGCGTGCACGACACGGTCCACCTCGCCATCGAGGACCGGGGACAGGTCCTCTACCTCGACAAGATCCCGGGAACGCGCGGGGCGGTGATGCGCTCGCAGATCGGGCACCGCATGCCGCTGACCCGGACCGGGATCGGCAAGGCGCTGCTCCTGGACAGCCCGGGGCGCTGGAGCGAGCGGTTCCTCGCCGAGCGGCCCGCGGGGGCCGGGCACGGCCTGGAGCATGATGTGCTCACCGCCGACGCGTTCGTGCAGGTCATGGCAGCCTCAGCGGGCCGAGGGGTGGCGTTCGACCTGGAGGAGAACGAGCCGGGCATCCTCTGCGTCGCTGCGCCGGTGCGCGACACGTCGGGCTCGATAGTCGCCGCGATCAGCGTCACGGCAACCCGCCCCTACATGCCGCCCGAGCGCCTCGAGACGCTCGCGCCGGTAGTGCAGGACGCCGCCGCCCGGATCTCGACGGGCCTCGGCTGGCGCGCGACGTAGGAGTGGGCCCGCGGATCACTGAACGCAGCATTGGCGCTCCGATGACCCATTCCGAGGACCGCGTGCTAATCTCGTCACAGCCTCCCCCCAAGGGGTGTGAGGAAGTGAAGCCGGGACCCCCTGATGGACGTCAGGAGCCCGGCATCGCGCATTTCAGGAGAGTTTGATGTCGATCTCCCGAATCACGCTTCCTACGATCATGCGCAGCGCATCGTCCCCGCCGGATCGGTACGCGTTGACGATGCCCGCAACGGCGTCCGGCACCCAGAGCATCGGCTCCTCGTTGGGCAGCGCAAACTCGACACGGAGCGCCGATGAGATCACCGCCTTGCTATAGAGGGCGGCTGCCATTGTCTTGTCCCGTGCATTCAACGCCGAATGGCGGGACTCGAGAAGAACAGCGGTCACACCGATCTGGTCGAGTTCGTACAAGAGCCGCTCCATACACTGGCGCCTCGCGCGTTCCTGCCGCTTGGAGTCCAGCGGAACGCCCACCACCACAATGTTGAACGCATCTAGCTCAGCGACGAGCGCTGCGATCTTCTCCTGACGAGGCTCGGACTCGTGCCTCCAGTGGAGCCGCCTCGCCTTCCCTTGCCGCAAGGCACGCAGACTGTCCCGGGTCTGCTCACAAGCGGCAGGGTCGGCGACTACGGCCGCCATCAGATACATCCCCGGCCGGCCATCCATCGGCGCACGCGTCGACTCGTCCACCCAAGCGTGCAGAGTGAACTCGTCGACGTCAGGAGATTGGGGATCCACTGCAGGATCATCCCGCAGTAAACACCCTCATACCAGTTCAGCAGCTATTGCATATACGCAACATCTAACATGTAGGTCGCGAAGGTCGTACTTGCAGCTGCTTAGAAGCTGCCCCGGGAGGCGGCCTCCTACTCGTGCTGCCAGCTGTGCCAGAGCTTTGCGTAGTCGCCGCCCGCCGCCACCAGGTCGTCGTGCGGGCCGATCTCCGTGATGCGGCCCGCGTCGAGCACCGCCACCCGGTCGGCGTCGTGCGCCGTGTGCAGGCGGTGGGCGATGGCCACGACCGTGCGCCCGTCGAGCACCGCGTTCAGCGAGCGCTCCAGGTGCCGCGCAGCGCGCGGGTCCAGGAGCGACGTCGCCTCGTCGAGGACGAGCGTGTGCGGGTCGAGCAGCACCAGCCGCGCGAGCGCGACCTGCTGCGCCTGCGCCGGGGTGAGCTTGTACCCACCGGAGCCGACCTCCGTGGCGAGACCGTCGTCGAGCGCCTCCACCCACCCGTGCGCGTCCACGGCACGCAGCGCTTCCATCAGCTCGTCGTCGTCCGCTTCGATCTTGGCGAGCCGCAGGTTCTCCGCCAGCGATCCCACGAACACGTGGTGCTCCTGGGTCACGAGCGCGACATGCTTGCGCAGGTCCTCGAGCGGCAGGTCCACCAGCGGTACGTCGCCGACCTTCACCGTGCCGCCCGTGGGCGGGTGGATGCCGGCCAGCATGCGGCCGAGGGTCGACTTGCCGGAGCCCGACGGCCCGACGATCGCCAGCCGCTCCCCGACCCTGAGGTCGAGGTCGATGCCGTGCAGCACGTCCGTGCCCTCGCGGTAGGCATAGCGCACGTCGGCGCCGCGCACCTGCTCGTCCCCGGGCACGGCCTCGCTCGCCGTGCGGTCCATCGGCACGAGCCGGACGCCGATTATGCGGGACAGGGACGTCGCTGCCACCTGGATCTCGTCCAGCCAGAAGATGAGCTCCCAGACCGGGCCCTGCAGCTGGTAGGTGTACATGACGATGGTCGCGACCATGCCGATGGTCACCGTGCCCTCGGAGGCCAGGAACCCGCCCCACACGAGCACCGCGATGGGCGCGATCATGAAGGCGAAGTCCACGCCCGGGAACAGCACGGTCCGCAGGTTGAGCGTCCCGCGCTCGGCCTCGAACGCCTCGTGCAGGTCGTCGTCGCCGCGCGTCGTGCGACGACGCCCGATCTTCAGCGCGTCGATCGTGCGCGCACCTTCGACGGACTCGGTAACCGTGCCGTCGAGCCGCGCGTACGCCGCGGACTCCCGCTGGTAGGCCGGGGTGGCCCGCTTCAGGTACCAGCGAGCAACCACGACGAGCACCGGCGTGCCGACGAACATGGCGATCGCCACCAGCGGCGAGACCAAGAGGCTCATCGCGGACGTCAGCACGAGCGTCACCACCGCGACCACCAGCCGCGGGACGCCGAAGCGCACGGCGTTCTGGATGCGGCTGACGTCGCGGGTCGTGCGGGCGATGAGGTCACCGGTCCCGGCGGTCTCGACCGTGGACAACGGCAGGGACGTGATGGTCTCGATGAACTCCTCACGCATGTCGGCGAACACCGTCTCGCCGAACACCATGGCGCGGCGCTGCGCGAACCGGGTGATCAGCGCCTGCAGCACTATCGCCGCGGCGGCCACGAGCACCAGGTTCCGCGCCACCTCGAGGGTGGTCCCGTTCGTCACGGCGTCGACGAGCTTACCCAGCACGAACGGGCCGACCAGACCGGCCAGGGCCGCCACCGTGTTCGCCACGGTGATGACGATCAGGGGCGCCCGGTGCCGGCCGAGCAGCTTGCGCGTGTACCGCCAGGTCTCGGCAGCATCGGCGATCGGCAGGATCTTTCCCGTGCTCATGCCGTGCCTCCTTCCTGTGCATTGATGCCGAGCAGCTCGTCGAGCTCGGCGTCGAGGTCGTCGTCGTCCAGCGAGCGGCCGACCACCCGCCGGTAGCGTGCGGCCTCGCGCCCGCCCTCGGCGTTCGGTGGCAGGTCCAGCAGCCCGCGGTGCGTCCCGTGCGTGACGACGCTCCCGTCGTCCAGGAAGATCACGTCGTCCACGTGGTCGAGCACCAGCGGGCTCGCGGTGACGATCAGGGTGGTCCGGCCCCGACGCCACTCGGTGAGGCGCTGCGCGATGCGCGCCTCGGTGTGCGCGTCGACGGCCGAGGTGGGCTCGATCAGCACCAGGATCTCCGGGTCGGTGAGCAGCGCCCGGGCGAGCGCCACCCGCTGCCGCTGACCGCCCGACAGCGAGCGCCCCTTCTCCGGGATCTCGCCCTCGATGCCGTCCGGCAGGGACTCCAGCACGTCATGCGCGTCGGCGATGTGCATGGCGCGCAGCAGCGCCTCCGCGTCCGCGGTGTCCCGCACGTCGAGCTCCCCCGCGAGGCGGCCCGAGAACAGCGCCGGGGTCGCGTCCGCGACCACGATCCGTTCCCGCAGCTCCTGCTTGTCGAGGTCGGCCACCCGGACGCCGCCGAGCGTGACCGGGGTGCCGGTCTCCTCCTCGTCGTCGTACCGGCCCATCCGGACCGCGACCTGCGCCGACTCGTCCGGGTCGGCGCTGACCAGCGCGACGACCCGGCCGGGCCGGAGCGTGACACCCGTCGTCTCGTCGACCAGCGGCACGCCGGCCGGCGGCATGTCCGCCGTCGAGCCTTCTGCGCCGGTCGCCGGGACGACCTGCAGGACCTTGACCACCTTGCCCGCCGCGACGTGCGCCTTGGTCACGACGTTGACGGACTGGACCAGCAGGTGCACGGGCCACGACAGGAACGACGCGTACCCGTAGAACGCGACGAGCTGGCCCGTGGTGATCCGCCCGGCGATCGCCTCCGCCGCACCGATGTATACGACCAGCGCGATGAACAGCCCGGGCAGCAGGATCTGCAGGGCGTCCAGCACCGACTGCGTGCCCGCGACGTCGACGCCGGCCTGCCGGACCTTCTGCGACTGCGTCCGGTACCGGCCGGTGAAGACCTTCTCCCCGCCGATGCCGCGCAGGATGCGCAGCCCGGAGACGGTGTCCGCGCCCAGCGTGGTGAGCCGTCCCTGCGCGTCGCGCTGGTTCTTCTGGTGCTTCTGCAGCGGCTTGACCAGCAGCGCCAGGATCGCGGCGACCACGGGCAGGCCGAGTGCGATGACGAGCCCCAGCGAGAGCGACTGCGTGAGCATCAGCACGACCACGATGCCGTAGGTGGCGACGCTGCCGATGGTCTGCGCGGCGATGCCGAAGACCTCGCCGATGCGCATCGTGTCGTTCGCCACCGAGGACACGACCTCGCCCGTGGGCAGCTCCTTGGTGATGTTCTGCCCCGACCGAGACACGGTGCGCGTCACGAGCTGCGACGTGCGGAACGCGGCGTGCATCCAGGCCGTGATGTCCCATCGGTGACCGATGGCGTTCGAGGCGATCCAGAGGAGGCCGACGCCCAGCATGGTGCCGGCCCAGGTCCACGTGGTGCGGTCGAGGCCGGATGCGCTCGCGCTGTCGATGATCCGGCCCAGCAGGAACGGCTGGAAGGCGCTGCACGCGAACGAGAACACGCCGAAGAACATCGCCACGAGCAGCACCCGGACCTGCTTCCGGGCAAGCCACAGGAGCAGGGTGATGGGCCCGCGCAGCGGCGGGGTGCCGGGATCGGCAAAGGGGAGGGGGCGCACGACAACCACCGTACGGAGGACCACTGACATTGATCCACGCTTTATCCACGCGGCAGAGGCCGCCCCGGAAAAGGCATATCCTCGAACGTTGTGAGTACCCCTCAGACTGCTCCCGAGATCTCCGCCGAGGCGGCCGCCACCGCGATCCGCAAGGCCCGTGGCGCCATGGCCCGTTACCGCTTCATGGCGATCCTGACCGGTGTCATGCTGCTGATCCTCTGCGTCGAGCTGGGCATCAAGTACGGCCTGGGCGCGCTGACCGACGTCGACGGCGTGATGCCGTTCATCGCGTGGGTGCCGTTCGCGCACGGCTGGATCTACGTGGCGTACCTGGTCACCGTCGCCGACCTGTGGTCGAAGATGCGCTGGGGCTTCGGCCGCCTGATCACGATGGTGCTCGCCGGCGTGGTTCCAGTGATGTCGTTCGTGCTGGAGAAGAAGATCCACGGTGAGGCCGAGGCGAAGCTCGCCGCGCTCGAGGCGCGCTACCTGTCCTGACCGGGCCGGCCCGGTGGTTCTGACCAGGCCGGCCCTGTGGTCCGGCCGACGGCGTCAGGCGGTGCGCTGCCGGTCCAGCTCGGCCCGCAGCCTCGGGCCGAGCAGCGCGGCGATCTCCGCGCCGGGCTCGTCCTCGTAGGGCAGCATCTCGACGAATCCGACGGCGATCAGGTTGTCGACGTCGGCGTCGGACCCGAGCTCTGCCTCGAGGAGCCCGAGCACGGCCCGCACCTCCGCCGAGGGGTCCGGGTTGGTGGAGGTGTACAGCCGGAGCGCCTCGGTCCGGTCCTCCTCGGGCCACTCGTCGTCGATCCCGAGGGACGCGCCCCCGGTGAGCAGCGCGACCGCGCGCTGCGCGACGTCGCCCAGGAACGGGTGAGCCAGCACCTCGCGGTGGTACCCGTACCGCTGCTCGTCGGCGAGCGGCCCCAGCGCGGGCACCGCCCGGAGCAGCCGGTCCAGGAATGCGGCGACCGCAGGCTCGTTGCGGTGGTCGCGGTCCTGGTCGAGAGCCGCACGGAGCCGCGTACCCAGGGCGTCGGCGATCTCGCCGTACGGCTCGCCGGGCGACGGGACGTGGATCAGGTAGGCGCTGACGACGTCCTCGCTGACGGCCGGCGGCCCGGCCTCCAGCTCCGTGCCGAGCGCGATCATCGCGTCCCGCGCCGCCGTTTCTCCCGCCCGCACCCGGAACATGAGCTCCGCCGAGACCAGCTCCATGACGAACCCGTCGGTCATCAGCTCGGCATCGAGCCCGGCGTCGGTGGCGGCCTGCACCTCGCTCCCGGCGACCTCCCCCGCGAGCGGCACGGTGCGCGCCAGGCGCTCCCACCAGGCGGATCCGGTCCAGGGTCCGGTGTCAGTCATCGTCGTCCTCTCACTTCAGCGCCCGCTGCAGGTCGCTGATCAGCTGGTGCGCCCACTGCCGGTCGGACCGGGTGGCGCTCGGGCCGGACTCGCGCAACCACCGCTGGAGCGCGGCGATCGACTCGCGTGCCTTCTGCGAGTGGAACCGGCCGCCCGTAGGCCGGCCCGTCAGGATCTCGTTCCGCACCGCCGACATGGTGGTGCCGTCGCCGATCCGGTTCGGGCTGCGGTGGCCGTGCCACAGATTGTCCACGATGTTGCGCAGCTTGTGGTGCCGCACCTGCGGCTTCGGGCGGGGCGGCTGCTGCGGTATGTCGGGCACGTTGGCGGAGCCGCCGCCCGAGCCGGAGCCGCCGCCGCTGTTGCCACCTCCGGAGCCCACCGCCTGCGCCAGCAGGATCCCGGACAGCCCCAGGACGCTCGTCGCCACGAACCCGGTGGTCAGCGACGGGACCAGCACCAGCGTCCCCGCGGTGGTCACCATGAGGCCGAACGGCGGGAACAGGAAGAACGAGGCCAGCAGCAGGGCGAGGCCGCCGTACAGCAGCAGGTCGCCCAGCGCGTCCAGCACGTGGAAGTTCGACACGAGCGGCCGGTCCCCCGCCACACCCGCCAGCCAGGCGATCAGGCAGAGCAGGCCGCCGGCAAGCACCCCGGTGCTCAGCGCGAGCCGCAGACCGATGCGGCCGAGCACACCGCCGTCGTCGGACACGCGGGCCGGGGCGACGGCTCGCACCAGGGTGACCGTCTGCCAGGCCAGCCAGCCGAGGCCCACCACGAGGAGCACCGCGGCGACCGGGACGGTGACGTCTTCCAGCACGTCCTGCAGCCCGGCGGCCGCCGGGATGGTGCCGACCCCGTAGTACAGGACCACCGGGAGGAGAAGCAGCAGCCACAGCCCGAGCTGCCAGTACCGCCGCAGCCACGCCGCGGGTCCGGGACCCGCGGGCTGCGCTACCGCCAGGATCCGGCGCGGTTCCACCCGGCCCCACCGCTCCGCCGTCGCGCTGGCCGCGACGTCGCGGGCAGTCGCCCCGAACGCGTCGATCGTCTCCTGCTGCACGACGCCGGCGCCCGCCTCGAACAGGACGGCCCGCCGTCTGCGGACGAACGACCAGGCGACCGCCGTCGACCACGGCGGACGGAGGCGCGCGTACCGCCAGAGGTCGCCGGCCCCGAGCCCGGCCCCGGTCCGGCTGGGCCCGGTCAGGCCGGGCGCGAGGGCGGCGCCGGGCGCGAGGGCGGCGCCGGGCGCGAGGGCGGCGCCGGGCGCGAGGGCGGCGCCGCGCGCAAGGGCGCGGCGGTCCAGCACCGCCGCGAGCGCCAGGACGACGAGCGGCCACCAGCCCCGCAGGGGTTCGGCCAGCAGAAACGGCGCGGCCCACAGGCCCATGAACCCGGAGTCGGTAAGGCTCGCGTCGAAGTTGTAGGCGGCGTGGTCCAGGCAGACCAGCACGATCGGCACGAGGCCCAGGAGCCGCAGCCGACTGCCCGTGCGCAGCAGCAGCCCGACGCCGAGGCCGGCCGCCACGCTCCAGATCAGGTGGTGGAACGGCTCGGTGCCGCCGAGGTCGAAGAGGTCGCTGTTGCTCACCGGCGAGGGCAGCCACTCGAGGAGCGCCGCACCCGGCGACGCAATGTACGGCGGCGCGAGGCTCGGGAAGAGCCAGCCGCCCGCCGTGGGGATCACGGAACCGGCGCGGTCGCCGAACCGCATCACGGCCTCCAGGAGGCCGAACCCGGCGCCCGCACCCGCGCCGATCAGCGCGTAGTCGGTCAGCCCCCACTGCAGGCGCGTCCGGGCGTGCAGCGCGACAAGGACGAGCGGGACGATCTTGACGAGCTCCTCGATCACCGGGTCCACGGTGTAGGAGGCGGTGGTGACGACGTCGTGCAGCGCGCCGCCCGTCACCGCGGCGACCGTCCGCGTGTACGCGAGCTGGAGCAGGAGCGCGAGGGGCCCGCAGAAGTAGAGGCCCACACCGACGCTGAGCAGGTGCAGCCCCACGCTCGTGCTCCGCCCCAGAGAGCCGAGCGCAGCGACTTGGAGCAGGCCCCAGCACGCGGCGAAGACCAGGGCGAACGTGATCATTCGCCCATCCTCGCGCATCCGTGGGCACCCGAACAGGAAACGAACGGCACCTGATTCAATGCAGGCGTGAACGCCCACGCTTTCGACGCCCTCACCGAAGACCGCCTCCGCGAGAACGGCAGCCTCAAGTGGACGGCCTTCCCCGACGCGATCGGGGCCTGGGTCGCGGAGATGGACTTCCCGATCGCGCCCCCGATCGCCGCCGCGCTGCACGACGCCGTGGACCGCAGCATGTTCGGCTATCTCCCGCAGGGCCTCGTGACGGGCATGGTCGAGGCGTACGCGGCGTTCGCCGCCGACCGGTACTCCTGGACGGTGGACCCGGCGCGGGTGCGCCCGGTGTCCGACGTGCTGACCGCGCTGGAGCACAACATCCTGCACTTCTCGCGCCCCGGTTCGCCGATCATTGTGCCCACCCCCTCGTACATGCCGTTCCAGACCCTGCCGGGCGAGCTGGGCCGCAAGCTCATCCAGGTCCCGATGCAGCGCGACGCCGACGGCCGGTACGCGTACGACCTGGACGCGCTCGACGCCGCGTTCCGCGCGGGCGGGCACCTGCTGGTGCTGTGCAACCCGCACAACCCGATCGGCCGGGTCCTCGAGCCCGACGAGATGCTGGCCGTCGCCGAGGTCGTCGACCGCCACGGCGGGCGCGTCTTCTCCGACGAGATCCACGCCCCGCTGGTCTACCCGGGCCGCCGGCACGTCCCGTACGCGTCCCTGAACGAGACGACGGCGGGCCACACCCTCACCGCTACCTCCGCCTCGAAGGCGTGGAACCTGCCGGGCCTCAAGTGCGCGCAGGTCGTCCTGTCCAACGACGCGGACGTGCAGCTCTGGAACGAGGCGGGGGGCGAACGCATCGAGGAGGGCGCGTCGACGCCGGGCGTGCTGGCCAACCGGGTCGCCTACACCGAGGGCCGGGACTGGCTGGACGACCTCGTCGCCTACCTGCACGGCAACGTCACGCGGCTCGGCGAGCTGCTCGACGGGACCGGGATCGGCTACCGCGCGCCCGAGGGGACGTACCTGACCTGGCTGGACTGCCGGGGTCTGGTGCTTCCGGGCGGGCCCGCGAGCGCTGCCGCCCACTTCCACGAGCACGCGGGCGTCGCCCTGATCGACGGCGCCCTGTGCGGCGAGGCCGGCCAGGGTTTCGTGCGGCTCAACGCGGCGATGCCCCGCCCCGTCCTGGAGCAGGCGGTCGGCCGGATGCTGGAGAGTCTGGACCGCTGAGTCGCCGGTCGAGGCCCGGGGTCTCGACCGGCTCGACCGACATTCGGGTCAGGCCGACGGCAGGCCCGCGATGCCCGTGTCGGCGTCGGTGGGCTCGCCGCCACGGCGTCCGCCGGCCATCTCGTCGCGCACCAGGCGGACCCACAGGAGCACGGCGAACCCGCCGAACACCCACCACTGCAGCGCGTAGAAGATGTTCTGCAGGTTGGCGCCCGAGCCGCCGTCGATGGTGGGGCGCGGCAGGGCCGCGACTCCCCCGTCCTCGGGTGAGCCCGGCCCCTGGGTCGCCACGAGGTAGCCCGTGTAGATCGGCCCGCCCCACTCGTTGACGAGCGCGCTCAGCGCGATCTGCTGGGTCTGCCCGTCCACGACGGCGGCGCTGCCCGACGTCGACTCGCCCACCTGCAGCCAGCCCGTCAGCGTGACCTCGCCCTCCGGCAGGGCGAGCGCCTCGGCGTCGGCGGGTGCGGCGACCCAGCCCTGGACCACCGCGAGCACGGGTGCGCCGGAGAGGTCGGCCCAGGACTCGCCGCCCGTCCCGTCGTCGGACACCCGGAAGGGGGTCAGGACGAGGTAGCCGGTGCGCCCCTCCAGGGCGCGGCCGGGGACCACGAGCGAGCCGGAGGGCTCGAACTCGCCGGTCACCCGGACCTCGCGGCCCACGAGCTCGCCGGGGAAGCTCTCCTGCGGCGCGAGCACGTCGCCGAGCGAGGACGGCCCGGCCGCCACGGCCTCGGCCGCCTCCTGCTGCGCGGCCAGCTCCGCACGCTCGTACGCCCGGTCCAGCTGCCAGGCGCCCAGCCGGCCGCATACGAGCGCTGCCAGCACGAACACGAGCAGCAGCCCGATCATGCGGGGCTGCCGGGCGACCTGGAGGAAGGTGCGGCGCTCGGTGCTCGGGTCGGCGTCGATCACCCTCGAATCGGGTGTGCTGGGGGCACTGGCAGGCATAGCCTCAACGGTAACCGCCGCGGACGGGTCGGCGGCACAGGTCACCGGGACAACCTGTCGGACTCGTCACAGATCAGCGAGCCGTGCGGTCGTCTCGCATGTATGACGGTTCTGCGGTCGAATGAATGGGCCCCAACCCGGCACGGATCCCGCACGTAACTCGCAGTAGGAGCGTGAGCGATGACCACGACAGCAGTCCCCGACTCCCTGCCGACCGGGTGGCGCGCCACCGGCGTCGCCGAGCTGGAGCCCGCCGAGCTGGAGCGGATCGATGCGTGGTGGCGGGCTGCCAACTACCTCTCGGTCGGCCAGATCTACCTCCTCGACAACCCGCTCCTGCGCGAGCCCCTCACCCCGGACCACGTGAAGCCGCGGCTGCTCGGCCACTGGGGCACGACGCCGGGCCTGACCTTCCTGTACGCGCACCTGAACCGCGCCATCGAGGAGCGGCAGCAGGAGACGGTCTACGTCACGGGCCCCGGCCACGGCGGGCCGGGCCTCGTCGCCTCCGCGTACCTGGACGGCACCTACTCCGAGGTCTACAGCGACATCACCGAGGACACAGAGGGCGTGAAGCGCCTGTTCCGGCAGTTCTCGTTCCCGGGCGGCATCCCGAGCCACGTCGCGCCGGAGACGCCCGGGTCGATCCACGAGGGCGGCGAGCTCGGCTACTCCCTGAGCCACGCCTACGGCGCGGCCTTCGACAACCCCGACCTGCTGGTCGCGGCGGTGGTGGGCGACGGCGAGGCCGAGACCGGGCCGCTGGCCACCTCCTGGCACTCGAACAAGTTCATCAACCCGGCCCAGGACGGCGTGGTGCTGCCGATCCTGCACCTCAACGGCTACAAGATCGCGAACCCGACGGTCCTGGCACGCATCTCGCACGCAGGAGCTGAACGACCTCATGGTCGGCTACGGGCACAAGCCGTACTTCTTCGACGGCGGGTACGACGAGGCCGAGCCGCCGCTCGACACGCACCGCCGGTTCGCGGCGCTGCTCGACGAGGTGCTCGACGAGATCGCCGCGATCAAGGCGGACGCGGCGAAGGGCGATCTCAACCGTCCGATGTGGCCCATGATCGTGTTCCGCACGCCCAAGGGGTGGAGCGGCCCGGCGGAGATCGACGGCAAGAAGACGACGGGGTCGTGGCGCGCGCACCAGGTGCCGCTCGCGAACGCCCGGGACACCGCGGAGCACCTGAGCGTGCTGGAGCGGTGGCTGCGGTCCTACCGCCCGGAGGAGCTGTTCGACGCCGACGGCCGCGTGCTGCCGGAGATCACCGAGCTGGCGCCGAATGGCGCGCTGCGGATGAGCGCCAACCCGCACGCGAACGGTGGGCTGCTGCTCAAGGACCTGCGCCTGCCGGACTTCCGCGAGTACGGGGTGGACGTCCCGGTGCCCGGCGGGTCGACGTCCGAGGCGCCGCGGGTGCTGGGCCAGTGGCTCACCGACGTGATCCGGCTGAACCCGGAGAACTTCCGCATCTTCGGCCCGGACGAGACGGCGTCGAACCGCCTGCAGGCCGTGTACGAGGTGACGAACAAGCAGTGGAACGCCGATTATCTCGGGCCGGAGGTGGACGAGCACATGGCCCGCGCGGGCCGCGTCATGGAGATGCTGAGCGAGCACCAGGTACAGGGCTGGCTGGAGGGCTACCTCCTGACCGGCCGGCACGGCCTGCTGACGAGCTACGAGGCATTCATCCACATCGTCGACTCGATGTTCAACCAGCACGCCAAGTGGCTCAAGGTCACCAACGACATCCCGTGGCGGCGGCCGATCGCGTCCCTGAACTACCTGCTCTCCAGCCACGTGTGGCGGCAGGACCACAACGGGTTCAGCCATCAGGACCCCGGGTTCATCGACCACGTGGTGAACAAGAAGGCGGAGATCGTGCGGGTGTACCTCCCGCCGGACGCCAACACCCTGCTCAGCACCTACGACCACTGCCTGCGCAGCCGCCAGTACGTGAACGTCGTGGTCGCGGGCAAGCAGCCGGCGCCGAACTTCCTCGACATGGCGACGGCGGTCGAGCACTGCACGCGCGGCCTCGGCATCTGGGAGTGGGCGGGCACCGAGGTGGCGGGCGAGAAGCCCGACGTCGTCCTGGGCTGCGCGGGGGACGTGCCGACCCTGGAGGTCCTCGCCGCGGCCGACATCCTGCGCCGCGAGCTGCCCGGACCTCAAGGTGCGCGTGGTGAACGTCGTCGACCTCATGCGGCTGCAGGACGCCAAGGAGCATCCGCACGGCCTCACGGACTCCGAGTTCGACGGCCTGTTCACGAACGACCGGCCGGTGGTGTTCGCCTACCACGGCTACCCGTGGCTCATCCACCGCCTCACCTACCGCCGCGCTGGCCACGTCCACTGGCACGTGCGCGGCTACAAGGAGGAGGGCACGACGACGACGCCGTTCGACATGGTCATGCTCAACGACCTCGACCGGTACCACCTTGTGATCGACGTCATCGACCGGGTGCCGTCGCTCGGGAGTGCCCAGGCCGGTCTGCGCCAGCGGATGCAGGACGCGCGACTTCGTGCGCGTGCCTGGACCCGGGAGCACGGCGACGACATCCCCGAGGTGCGCGACTGGGTCTGGCCGGCGGCGCTCGAGGGTGGTACCGGGTCTCAGGTACTCGCGGCTACGCTCGACACCGGCGGAGACAACGAGTAGAACCACGGAGCTGAACTTGACCGGCGAAACCCGCAGCATCGTCATTGCATCCCCCGAGGGCGAGAGCGGAAAGTCGACGGTCGCGCTGGGCGTCCTCGACCTGCTCGTCCGCAAGGGCCAGCGGGTAGGGGTCTTCCGGCCGGTGTCGCGCGCTACCGAGGCCGAGAGCACGAGCGGCGAGCGCGACCACGTGCTGGAGCTCCTCCTGGAGCACGACGGCGTCAACATCGCCTACGACGACGCCGTCGGCGTGACCTACGCCGACCTGCACACCGACCCGGAGGATGCGCTGAGCCGCATCGTGGCCCGGTTCCACGAGCTGGCGGCGCGCTGCGACTCGGTGGTGGTCCTCGGCACCGACTACACCGACGTCGCCGGACCCACCGAGCTCTCGTTCAACGCGCGCATCGCGGCCAACCTGGGCGCGCCGGTGCTGCTGGTGGTGTCGGGCCGCGAGCGCACGCCGGAGGGCGTGCGCGCCCTGGCGGACGTGAGCCTCGCCGAGCTCGCGGCCCACCACGCGCAGGCGATCGGGCTGGTCGTCAACCGCGCGGACACGCGCAGCGCGCTGGACGTGCGGACCCTGCTGGCCGAGGCCCAGCCCGACCTGCCGGTGTGGACCATCCCCGAGGAGCCGTTCCTGCAGGCCCCGACGGTGGGCCAGCTGCTGGAGGCCGTGGCCGGCAAGCTCGTCCTGGGCGACCCCGAGCTGCTGGGCCGCGAGGCGCTCGAGCTGCAGGTGGGCGCCATGAGCTTCGAGCACCTGCTGGAGCGGCTGACCGACGGCGCCGTCGTCATCACCCCTGGCGACCGCACCGACCTGCTCATCGGCCTGCTCGCTACGCACATGACGCCGTCGTTCCCGTCCCTGGCCGGAATCATCCTGAACGGCGGGTTCTATCCGAAGGGCCGCCCGGCGGAGCTGCTGGAGGCGATGCGCCCCAAGCTGCCGATCATCACCACCGACCTGGGCACCTACCGCACGGCCCGCGCGGCGGCGACCACCCGCGGTCGCGTGGACAAGAGCTCGGTGCGCAAGGTGGAGACGGCCCGCGCCCTGTTCGAGCGCAACGTCGACTCCGGTGCGCTCGCCGCCCGCCTGGACCTGCCGCGGCCGCAGGTGGTGACGCCGCTCATGTTCCAGTACCAGCTCATCGAACGGGCGCGCGGCGACCGCCGCCACATCGTGCTCCCGGAGGGCGGGGACGACCGGATCCTGCGCGCCGCCTCCACCGTGCTGGCCCGGCAGATCGCGGACCTCACGATCCTGGGCGAGGCGGAGCCGGTCCGCGCCCGCGCCGCCGAGCTGGGCCTCGACATCGAGGCCGCCCGCGTGCTGTCGCCGCACGACCCCGAGCACGTGGAGCGGTTCGCGGCCGAGTACACCCGGCTGCGCGCCCACAAGGGCATGACCGTCGAGCGGGCGCGCGAGATCGTCACCGACGTCTCCTACTTCGGCACGATGATGGTGCACCTGGGCCTCGCCGACGGCATGGTGTCGGGCGCGGCCCACTCGACGGCCCACACCATCCGGCCGTCGTTCGAGATCATCAAGACGAAGCCCGGCACGTCGTCCGTGTCGTCCGTCTTCCTCATGTGCCTCGAGGACCGCGTGCTCGTGTACGGCGACTGCGCGGTAATCCCCGACCCGACGTCGGACGAGCTCGCCGACATCGCGGTCTCTTCGGCGGCCACCGCAAGGCAGTTCGGCGTGGAGCCGCGCATCGCGATGCTGTCCTACTCCACGGGCACCTCCGGCACGGGCGCCGACGTCGACAAGGTCCGCACCGCGACAGAGCTCGTCCGCGAGCGCACGCCGGAGCTCGACGTCGAGGGCCCCATCCAGTACGACGCCGCCGTGGACGCCTCGGTCGCCGCGTCCAAGCTGCCCGGGTCCGACGTCGCCGGGCGCGCCACCGTATTCGTCTTCCCCGACCTGAACACGGGCAACAACACGTACAAGGCGGTGCAGCGGTCGGCGGGCGCGGTCGCCGTCGGGCCGGTGCTGCAGGGTCTGAACAAGCCGGTGAACGACCTGTCCCGCGGCGCGCTGGTCCAGGACATCGTGAACACCGTGGCGATCACCGCCATCCAGGCACAGAGCAAGGAGCCCACCGCATGAGCACCGTCCTCGTCCTCAACTCCGGGTCCTCCTCGCTGAAGTACCAGCTGGTCGACCCCGTCTCGGGCGAGGCGGTCGCCGTCGGCATCGTCGAGCGCATCGGCGAGCCCACTGGGAGGGTCAAGCACGAGGCCAAGGGCGAGCAGGTGGTGCGCGAGCTGCCGGTGCCGGACCACGGCGAGGCGCTGCGGATCGTCGTCGGCCTGTTCGACGAGGTGGGGCCTTCCCTGGCGGACGCGGGCATCGTCGCCGTCGGGCACCGGGTGGTGCACGGCGGCGAGGTGTTCTCCGCCCCCACCCTGATCGACGACGACGTAGTGGCGGGCGTGCGTGACCTCGTGCCCCTCGCCCCGCTGCACAACCCCGCCAACGTGACCGGCATCGAGGTGGCGCGCGAGCTGCTGCACGTGCCGCACGTCGCGGTGTTCGACACCGCGTTCTTCGCGACGCTCCCGCCGGCCGCCTCCACATACGCGCTGGACCGCAAGGTCGCCGCCGAGCACGGGGTGCGGCGCTACGGCTTCCACGGCACGTCGCACCAGTTCGTGTCGTCCGCGGTGGCCGCCCACCCGGCCGTCGCCGAGAAGCTGACGGCCGAGGGCCGCGGACCCGAGACGCTGCGGCAGGTGGTGCTGCACCTGGGCAACGGGGCGTCGGCGTCGGCGATCCTGGGCGGCCGGCCGGTCGACACGTCGATGGGCCTTACCCCGCTGGAGGGCCTCGTCATGGGCACCCGCTCCGGCGACGTCGACCCGGGCATCATCTTCCACCTCGTGCGCGGGGGGATGTCCGGGGACGAGATCGACACCCTGCTCAACAAGCGCTCGGGCGTGCTCGGCCTGTCCGGGGTGAGCGACATGCGCGAGCTGCGCAAGCTCGTGGTCGACGGCGACGCGGACGCCCGCCTGGCGCTGGACGTCTACCTGCACCGGCTGCGCAAGTACGTGGGCGCGTACGCGGCGGTGCTCGGCGGCATCGACGTGCTGGCGTTCACCGCCGGCGTCGGCGAGAACGATCACCGGATCCGCTCGGGGGTGGTGCAAGGCCTGAAGTTCCTCGGCCTCACCGTGAACCCGGCGGCGAACGAGGCCCGGTCGCACGAGGCCCGCGTGATCTCCGCCCAGCCGGGAGACGAGACCCCCCTGGTCATGGTCGTCCCGACCAACGAGGAGCTGGCGATCGCCCGCCAGGCGGCGGCGCTGATAGCGGGCTGACGCCGACGCCACCAAAGGCTGGATGCTCACGCCATGAATGATCGACAGGCTTGCCGCCTCGGCCATCCACCACGACGTCGCGGAACACCTAGATGATCCGAGAGCTCGGTCAACCGGTCGACAGACACCAGGACGTCGCCGTCGAGCTCCAGTTGCTCCACTACGGCGGCCGCTCCCCGTGTGATCACGCGCGCCACTGTCACTCACCATCTCCAGCGCCGTACCCTCGCTCAGTGACCCTCTTCATCGACCCGCCGGTGTGGCCAGCGCACGGGACCCTGTTCTCCCACCTGGTCTCGGACGGGTCGCTGCACGAGCTCCGCCTCTTCGCCCGGGCGGCGGACGTGCACGACCGCGCGCTCGACCTCGATCACTACGACGTCCCGGCCGCGCGGTACGACGCGCTGGTCGGGGCGGGTGCGGTGCCCGTCGACGGCGGGGACCTGGCCCGGCGTCTGGCCGCCTCGGGCCTGCGGGTCTCGGGTGCGGAGCGGAACCGCGCCAAGCGGGCAACGCTCCTGACCCGCTGGGACGGCCTGTGGGCCGACCCGGGCCTGGCCCGCAAGGCCGGCGAGGACCTGGTCGACCGCTGGCGCGAGCCGCACCGCGTCTACCACTCGACCCTGCACCTGGCGGTGGCCCTGGACGCGCTCGACGCCGTCGGCGGTGACGCCGGGAACGGCCGCGGCCGCGTCTCCGAGCGTGCGCTCTGGCGCGCCCGCCTCGCGCTGTGGTTCCACGACGCGGTGCACGACGGCGTCGCACGGCAGGACGAGGAACGCTCGGCGGCGCTGGTGACCGAGCTGCTCGGCCCGCTCGCCGGGACCGGGGTCTCCGACGAGGACATCGACGAGATCGCGCGTCTGGTCATGGTCACCGCGGACCACGACCCGGCGCCCGACGACGTCGTCGGCGGCCTGGTCAGCGACGCCGACCTGGCCGTGCTGGGCGGCAGCCCCGCCGTCTACACGCGGTACACCCACCAGGTCCGCGCCGAGTACTGCGACGTACCCGACCCGCTGTTCCGCGCCGGCCGGTCCGAGGTGCTCCGCACGCTCCTGGACGGCGGGCCGCTGTTCCGCACCGCGCCCGGGGCGGCTCGCTGGCAGGAAGCCGCGGCAACAAACCTCCGCGCCGAGCTGGCGACCTTGGCCGCTTAGGGGTGGGTTGCACGGGGCCCGAACACGGTAGCGTTCCGGTCGTGACTCCCCTCAAGGCCACCGCGATCGTCGCGGGTGTGCTCGCCGTCGCCTTCACCGTCCCCGTCGCGATCGTGCAGGCCACCGGCCACGTCCGGGTCCGGCACGACTCGAGCGAGATCGAGAAGGCCGACGCCGTCGTCGTGCTCGGTGCCGGGCTCCGCGCAGACGGCACACCGTCGACGTACCTGCGCCGCCGCGTCGAGGCCGGCGCCGAGCTCTACCGCGCGGGCGTCGCGCCCACGGTGATCCTGAGCGGCGACGCGCACGACAACGCCGACGGCACCAGGTACGACGAGCCCGGCTCGATGCGCAGCTGGATCCTGGACAACGACCTCGGCGTCCCCGACGACGCGATAGTGCTGGACCGCGAGGGTTTCAACACCACGGCCACGTGCCGCCGCGCCCACGACCTGTTCGACGTGCGCACCGCCGTCGTCGTCACGCAGGACTATCACCTGCGCCGCACCCTCTACTCCTGCGTGGAGGCCGGGCTGGACGCCGTCGGGGTGGGCGTCAGCGCCGCGAGCGTGCAGCCGGTCCAGGCGGCCTGGTGGCACGTGCGGGAGCTGCCCGCGAGCTGGAAGGCCGCGGTCCGCTCCCTGGCCCGGCGGCGCCCCCGCTGAACGGTCACTTCTTCTTCGGCGTGACCCAGAGGTGGATGGTGCCCTCGACCACCACGGTCCCGTCGGCCAGGACGCCGCGCACGCGGACCGGCAGGTCCGGCTCGTCACCGTCCCACTGGGCCTGGTCCGTCTCCGCCACGCAGGTGACGTCGCCGGTCGACTTCGCGAGGTAGGCGACCTCCATGCCCTTCGGCAGCCACCGCTTGTTGTCGGGCACGGTGGCCTCGGCAAGGGAGCCCATCGCCATCTCGAGCCCGTTGCAGACGGCGATCGCGTGCACCGTGCCGATGTGGTTCCGGTTGCGCCAGCGGTTGGGTACCACTACCTCGCCGTAGTTCGGGCGCATGTCGACCACCCGGGGCGCGATGCTGCCGAAGTATGGGGCCTTGAAGCTGTAGGCCGTGGTGAAGATCCGCTTCCCGAGCAGCCCGCCGATCACCGGCAGCGAGTTGGCGGATTTCCAGAAGGCGTGGAGCTGCGTCGTCATGCGGGCGAGCGTACCCGGGCCGGTGACGACCGTTCACTTCACGCCATGCGCAGCTTGCGCATCGCTTCCAGGGCCGTGGTGAGCACGCGGCTCGGGGTATCGCCGCCCAGGCCGTAGAGGCTGTCGAGCGTGGCGCCGAACCGGGCGCCGCGGGACGTCACCACGGTCTGCTGCCGCGTGAGCCCGGTGATCGACGCCGCCCCGTGCCGTCCGCCCAGGCCGGAGGCCTTCCAGCCGCCGAGCGGCGCGGCGACGGAGCCCCAGGTCATCATGTACCCGTCGTTGATCGCCACCGACCCGGTCTCGACCCGCGCGGCCACGGCCCGCGCCCGGGCGACGTCCCGGGACCAGACGGCGGCGTGCAGGCCGTACTCGGTGTCGTTCATGACGGCGACGGCGTCCTCGTCACAGTCGACGCGGGTGACGGTCACAACCGGCCCGAAGGTCTCCTCACGCCCGACCACGGCCTGCGCCGGGACGTCGTCGAGCACGGTCGGGGCATAGAAGTACGGGCCGACGTCGGCGCGGTGTACCCCGCCGGCGAGCACCCGTGCGCCGCGGGCCAGCGCGTCGTCCACGTGCGCCGTCACCTTGTCGAGCTGCGCGGCGGAGGTGAGCGAGCCGACGTCCGCCGAGTAGTCCAGGGCCGGGCTGAGCCGCAGGTTCCGCACGGCGCGCACGAACTTCGCGACGAACTCCTCGGCGACGGCCTCGTGCACCACCAGACGTTCGATGGATACGCACAGCTGGCCCGCGTTCGAGAAGCAGGCCCGCACAATGCCGGGTATCGCCGCGTCGACGTCGACGTCCTCCGTCACGTACAGCGCGTTCTTGCCGCCCAGCTCGAGCGTGGCCCCGATGAGGCGTTCGCCCGCCCGCGCCGCGACCTTGCGGCCCGTGGCGGTGGAGCCCGTGAACGCGATGTGGTCCACGTGCTCGATCAGCGCCTCGCCCACCTCGGGACCGCCCGCGACCACCTGGAACAGGCCCGCGGGCAGGCCGGCGTCGTCCAGGGCCTCGGCCGCCCACAGGGCGGTGAGCGTGGTCTGCGGGTCCGGCTTGAGCAGCACCGCATTGCCGGCCAGGAGCGCGGGCAGCGCCTCCGAGAGCGCGAGCACCAGCGGGTAGTTCCACGGCGAGATCGCGCCCACGACGCCCACGGGCCGGCGGTGCACCTGCACGCCCGCGAGCAGCGGGACCATGCCGCGGACCCGGCGGGACGCGAGGTAGCGCTCACCACGCACGGCGTAGTGCCGGGCAACCTGGGCGATGTCCGCGACCTCCTCGAAGGCGGCGCGGCGCGCCTTGCCGGTCTCGAGCTGGATGAGGTCGAGCGCCTCGGACTGCCGCTCCAGGACTATGCGGCCGAGCCGCTGGAGAACTCCGGCGCGATCACGTATCGGCAGACGCGCCCACGTCCGCTGTGCGACCCGCGCCCGGACGGCGGACGCGGCGACGTCCTCGGCCGAGGAGACCGGGAACGTCACGAGCGGTGCACCCGTGAACGGGCACATGGACCGGTGGGTGCCCGATCCCTCGGAGGTCGCGATGCGTGCCACGAGCGGGGCCATCACCCCGGGCTCAAGGACAAAGGTCCCCTGCGGGTGCTCGGGGTCGAGCACGCCGCCGACGGCACCACTCGCGGCTGCGTCGGCTGCTGCGTCGTCGATCATGGCGGCCACCCTACGCGCAAAACCCTGCACCACGTATTGATAGGTGTGTGAAACTGACTTTCAGAGCGTTTTCATCGCGACGGCTGCAAGAGCACGGCGCGCGGCGCCTTCCGCTCAGTCCGATTCGACCCAGCGGCCGAGCACCGTGCACTCCTGGTCGGTGTAACCCAGCCGCCCGTAGAAGCCGAGCACGTCCGTGTTGGTGGTCCGCACCATGAGCTGGATCTTGCGCGCGCCGCGCGCGACCAGCCACGCCTCGGCAGCCACGACTGCCGCCCGGCCCAGGCCCGTGCTCCGCAGCCCGGGCGCGACGGCCACGTAGTAGAGCCAGCCGCGGTGCCCGTCGTAACCGGCCATCGCGGAGGCGGCCACGCGGCCGTCGGCCCGCGCCACCAGGACGGTCGACGTGTCGCCCGCGCGGGCGTCGGCGATGTCGAGATGCGGGTCGTTCCACGGCCGGGTCAGCCCGCAGGCCCGCCACAGCTCGACGACCTGGTCGACGTCGGCATCGGTGATCTCGACAAACTCGCCGTCGACCGCGGGAGCCGCGGCGAGGACCGGGGCGAGCTGCTCGCCGCTGGGGAGCGCGGTCACCGCGGCTGGTACGGCGACACGACGACCTCGACCCGCTGGAACTCCTTGAGGTCGGAGTAGCCGGTGGTGGCCATGGCGCGCCGGAGCGCGCCCACGAGGTTGAGGGTGCCGTCGGCCTGCTTGCCCGGCCCGAAGAGGATCTCCTCGAGCGTGCCGACCGTGCCCACCTCGACCCGCTCGCCGCGCGGCAGCTGCGGGTGGTGCGCCTCGGGGCCCCAGTGGAAGCCCTGGCCGGGCGCCTCGGCCGCCCGGGCGAGCGCGGCACCGAGCATGACGGCGTCCGCACCGCACGCCACGGCCTTGACGATGTCGCCGGAGTGGCCCACGCCGCCGTCGGCGATGACGTGCACGTACCGGCCGCCGGACTCGTCGAGGTAGTCGCGGCGGGCCGCCGCGACGTCGGCTACCGAGGTGGCCATGGGCGCGTGGATGCCGAGGCTGACGCGGGTGGTGTGGGCGGCACCGCCGCCGAACCCGACGAGCACGCCCGCCGCGCCCGTGCGCATCAGGTGCAGCGCCGCGGTGTACGTCGAGGCCCCGCCGACGACGACGGGCACGTCCAGCTCGTAGATGAACCGCTTGAGGTTGAGCGGCTCGGCGTTGCCCGACACGTGCTCGGCCGAGACCGTGGTGCCGCGGATGACGAACAGGTCGACGCCGGCGTCGACCACCGTCTTGTAGAACTCCTGCGTGCGCTGCGGGGTGAGCGCGCCCGCGACCGTGACGCCCGCGGCCCGGATCTCCTTGAGCCGCTGCGTGATGAGCTCCGGCTTGATCGGCTCCGAGTAGATCGCCTGCATCCGGCGCGTCGCCTCGTCGCCGGGCAGGGTCGCGATCTCGGCGAGCAGCGGCTCGGGCGACTCGTAACGGGTCCACAGGCCCTCGAGGTCGAGCACGCCGAGGCCGCCGAACCGGCCCAGCGCGACGGCGCTGTCCGGGGTCATCACGGAGTCCATCGGGGCCGCGACGATCGGCAGGTCGAAGTGGTAGGCGTCGATCTGCCAGCCGACCGAGACGTCCTTCGGGTCGCGCGTACGCCGGGACGGCACCACGGCGATGTCGTCGAAGGAATAGGCGCGCCGCCCGCGCTTGCCGCGTCCGATCTCGATCTCGTTGCTCACCCGGCAAGCCTACCCATCCGACCTGATGAAGCGCGCAGCATCCGGTGATGTGCGGGGTGGCGCCAGCCACAGTGTCAGTGACCGGTGGCAAGGTTCTCCGTGGACGCACCGGGAGGCCGCGTACCGCTGGACGGCACAGCGCGGAAACCCGGACGAGCAGGGAGGACACCATGAACGAGACCTGGATCCACAGGCCGCTGCTGGGCTTCGACACCGAGACCACAGGGGTCGATGTCGCGGGGGACCGCATCGTCACGGCAGCCCTCGTGCTGCGTACGCCCGGAGCGGGCACCGAGGTCCGCACCTGGCTGATGGACCCGGGTGTGGAGATACCGGAGGAGGCCGCCGCCATCCACGGCATCTCCACCGAGCACGCGCGCGCCCACGGCGTGCAGCCACTGGAAGCGCTCGAGGAGATCGCCGCCGAGCTCGCCACCCACCTGGCCGACGGCGTCCCGGTGGTCGCCTACAACGCGGCCTTCGACCTCTCGTTGCTCGACTCCGAGCTGCTGCGCCACGGGCTCAAGACCCTCCCCCAGCGCCTGGGCCGCCCGGTCGAGCCGGTAGTGGACCCGCTGGTCATCGACCGCTGGCTGGACCGGTACCGGCCGGGCAAGCGCCGCCTCGGCGACCTGTCGGAGTGGTACGGCGTCACGTCGGACGGCGACCTGCACACCGCGGAGGTCGATGTGCTCGCCACGCTCGACGTGCTGGAGGCACTGGCCCGCCGGTTCCCGCAGCTGGCCCGCATGTCCCTGGCGGACCTGCACCAGCAGCAGATCGGCGCGCACCGCCAGTGGGCGGTGAGCTTCAACGAGTGGCGCCGCGAGCAAGGCCTTGAGGGCCCCGGCGCCTCCGGGGCGTGGCCGGTGCAGCACGCGGCGGGCGCCTGACAGGGCACCTCGCAGGCCGGCCACGCCCCGGACACCGAGGCGTGGCCGGGCTCAGCCGGACAGCTCGGCGGCTCAGCGGGGATACACGGCGTCGACCTCGACCTCGACGAGCCACCCGTCCACCGGGAGGTTCTCGACCTCCAGGGCGAAGCGCGACGGGCGAGCGCCGTTGACGACCATCGGCTCGGTCGTCGACGAACCGAGCTGTACGTCGAGCACCTCGCCGGTCGCCAGGTTCGTGTTGGCGAAGAACTGGCGGTAGGCCCGGTTCCACCCGGCAAAGTCCATCTTCTCCTCGCCCGCGGGGTTCTGCAGGAACACGCGCATGGAGATGACGTCGTCGTACCCGAGGCCGGCCCGCTCCAGGTTGGCGCCGATGCGCGCGAGGGCGTTGATGCCCTGCGCCTCGGTGAGGGTCACGCCGTCCGGCAGCTCGCCGCCCGGGAAGACGTCGGTCGGGATGTAACGCTCCTCTGCGGACGCCCCCGGTGTGGTGTTGCTCGCGGCCGGGCCGAGGCCGGAGGACTTGTACCAGGAGACGTTCTTGCCGATGGCCACGCCGTCGGCGATGAGCGGGGTGTCTCCGGTGACGAACGAGTGGGCTCGGTCGGGATCGGGCCGGAACACGTGCGCGGCGGCGAAGGCGGTGCCGGGGACGGCGACCGCGGCGGTGACGACGACGGCGGCGATGAGCTTCGTGCGGTTCTTCATGGTGCTCCTCCATGTGGCCGGGCGGTCGGCGCGGCAGCGCCCGGATACGGTGCCCCGGCGGTCGGCACCGGTTGGCGCGCGACGCTAGCCACGAGGCGTTTCCGCGGGATGAACATCGCGGGTCGCGCCGGGAACACGTCTGGCGCCGGCGGAGGGATCTTCCCTGCAGGGACGGTGATCTGTGGGATTGCCTCGAAACAGCATGGTTACTGCGGGCAATTGCATAGAAACCGCCGGGACTCGGCGCGGTGATCTGCACCACATAGCGTCCGGCGCGGTGCTGACGGCGGCTCCCGGCGTCCGAGACGGGATCTCGCCGCCCCGTCAGGCCTTTCGAGACGAGAGGTAGTCCAACGTGGTCACCGAGAACAACACCACCAGCGTCTCCCGCCGCAACTTCCTGCAGGCCGTCGGCGCGGGGTCCAGCGCCGGCGTCATGTTCGCGACGATGGGCGCCATGGGGCTGGCGCCGACCGCCGCTGCCCAGCCGAGAGCCGAGTCCTGGGTTCCCCCGCGCGGCAGCGACTTCACGCTGACCGGCCGTTCCGCGAAGAAGGTGGTCGTCGTCGGAGCAGGCCCGGCCGGCCTCACGACGGCATACGAGCTGCAGAAGGCCGGCTACCAGGTCACCGTGCTCGAAGCCCGGCACCGGCCTGGTGGACGCACCCTCACCATCCGCGGCGGTGACTCCGAGACCGACCTCGATGGCGTCACGCAGACCGCGCGGTTCGCCGACGGTATCTACATGAACGCCGGTGCAGCCCGCATCGCACAGTGGATGGTCACCATGGACTACCTGCGCGAGCTGGGCGTGCCGTACGAGGTCTTCACGAACGCGAACGCCGACGCGTACCTGTACAACGAGAGGTCCGGCGCGACACCGGGCAACCCGGTCCGGTACCGCACCGCCAAGGCGGACGTTCACGGCTACACCTCGGAGCTGCTGCACTACGCCACCGACCAGGGCGCCCTGGACCAGAAGCTGACGGAAGAGGACAAGGAGAACCTGCGCACCTACCTGCGCAGCTGGGGCTCGCTCGGGTCCGGCGGCGCGTACGCCGGCGGCAGCAACCGCGGCTTCGAGGTCTACCCGTCGGCGTGGAACGAGCACGGCACGCCCCTGCCCGGACCCGGCACGGTCTCCGAGGTGCTGGCCTCGAAGGTGGGCCAGTACTTCCCGTTCGAGATCAACTGGGAGCAGTCGATGCTCATGTTCCAGCCGAAGGGCGGCATGGACACGATCTACCGGCATTTCGTCCGGGCTATCGGGGAGCAGAACGTGAAGTTCAGGTCCCCCGTCACCGGTGTCGAGAACACCAGCGGCGGGGCAAAGGTCACCTACACCGCCCCGGGCGGCAGGGAGCGTCAGATCGAGGCGGACTTCGTGGTCGTCGCCGCGCCCGCGGGTCTCATGCGGCGGTGGGACACCAACTGGGGGCCGGAGATCGACGCGGCGCTCGGCGAGTTCGCCCTGGGCGCCCCCTCCGGAAAGATCGGCCTGCAGTACCGGTCACGGTTCTGGGAGGACGACCACCGGATCTTCGGCGGGATCACCGAGACCGACATGGACCTCGCCCACCTGTGGTACCCGTCCTACGGCTACGGCGAACGGAAGGGACTGATCGTCGGCTACTACAACACCGGCGCCAACGCCCGCGCGTACGCCGACATGACCCCGCGGCAGCGCGAGCTGCGCGCAGTCGAGCAGGGCGTGAAGATCCACGGGGAGAAGTACCGCACGGAGCTGGACAGCTCCTTCTCCATGGCCTGGCACAAGATGCCCTACATCGAGGGCGCCTGGGCCTTCCCGAACACCGCCTCTGCCGGCTTCAAGCTCTTGCAGCAGGGGGCGGGCAACGTGTACTTCGCCGGCGACTGGATGTCGGAGGTCTCCGCGTGGCAGCACGGCGCCTTCTGGTCCGCCCGCTACGCGGTACAGACCCTGCACGAGCGCGTCATGTCGAGCTGACGGGCCGGCGGTTCTGTCCGGGGAGGTCGTACCTGGATAGCACGACCACGCAAGAGCGCCTGTTCACCCGCCGGACGGCGGGTGAGCAGGCGCTCTACCTCAGCGGCGTCAGAAGCCGCTGTAGTTCGGCGACTCGACGGTCATCTGCACGTCGTGCGGGTGGCTCTCCTTGAGCGACGCCGACGTGATGCGGATGAACCGGCCACCCGCCTGCAGCTCCGGGACGGTCCGCGCACCCGTGTAGAACATGGTCTGGTGCAGGCCGCCGATGAGCTGGTGCGCCACGGTGGACAGCGGCCCCTTGTAGGCGACCTGGCCCTCGATGCCCTCGGGCACGATCTTGTCGTCGCTCGTCACCTCGGCCTGGAAGTACCGGTCCTTGGAGTAGGACTTCTTGCCCCGCGAGGACATGGCGCCCATCGAGCCCATGCCCCGGTAGGTCTTGAACTGCTTGCCGTTGACGAGCACCAGGTCACCCGGCGTCTCCTCGCAGCCCGCGAACAGCGAGCCCAGCATCACGGTGTCGGCGCCGGCCACGATGGCCTTGCCGATCTCGCCGGAGTGCTTGAGGCCGCCGTCGGCGATGACTGGCACCCCCGCCGGCTTGCAGGCCAGCGACGCCTCGTACACGGCGGTGATCTGCGGCACGCCGACGCCGGTCACGATGCGGGTCGTGCAGATCGAGCCCGGTCCCACACCGACCTTCACCGCGTCGGCCCCGGCGTCGACGAACGCCTGCGCGCCCTGACGGGTGGCGACGTTGCCCCCGATCACCTGGACGTCCTTGGTGGCCGGGTCGGTCTTGAGGCGCTTGACCATGTCGATCAGCATGCGGACGTTGCCGTGCGCGGTGTCGGCGACGAGCACGTCCACGCCGGCGTCGATCAGGGCGGTGGCGCGCTGCCAGGCGTCGCCGAAGTAGCCGATCGCCGCACCCACCATGAGGCGGCCCTGGCCGTCCTTGGACGAGTCGGGGAACTGCTCGGACTTCACGAAGTCCTTGACCGTGATCAGACCGGTGATGCGGCCGTCGGGGTCGATCAGCGGGAGACGCTCGAGCTTGTGCTTGCGCAGCAGCAGCGTGGCGTCGTCGCGCGAGATGCTGGACGGGCCGGTGATCAGCGGCTGCGGCGTCATCACCTCGTCGACCTTGGTCGTGGCCCACTCGGCGACGGGCGTGAAGCGCAGGTCGCGGTTGGTGACCATGCCGATCAGCTTGTTCTCGGCGTCGACCACCGGGAAGCCGGAGATCCGGAACTGGCCCGCGAGGGTGTCGAGCTCCTCGAGCGTGGCGTCCGGCCCGATCGTGACCGGGTTCGTGATGATGCCGGTCTGCGTCCGCTTCACGAGGTCGACCTGATAGGCCTGGTCCTCGATGGAGAGGTTGCGGTGCAGCACACCGAGGCCGCCCTGGCGCGCCATGGCGATCGCCATGGCCGACTCGGTGACCGTGTCCATCGCCGCTGACAGCAGCGGGATCTTGAGCGAGATCTCGCGCGTCAGGCGAGACGTCGTGTCGATGTCCGACGGCGCCAGGTCGGAGTAACCCGGCAGCAGCAGGACGTCGTCATAGGTGAGCCCGAGGAAACCGAACGGGTCGGCCGGCGAGGTCTGGTCCGTCATGCGGCAAGTCTACGGCCGGAGCGGCCGCGGATCCTGGCCGGGCGGTGATACCCGCCCGAGGCGTGCGTCACCTCGCCTTGATGACGGCGAGCACCTCGTGCAGCAGCCCGGTGAACGAGCGCACCCGCTGCACCGTCGGGCCGAAGGGCAGGTCCGTCGCCGCGGCGTCGGCCCGCAGGCCCACGAAGATCGGCAGCTCGGGGTAGCTCTCGTTCACCGCGTGGACGACGTCGAGGTCCGGCTTGTTCTGCGTGGTCGCGAGCACCACCGCCGTCGGGCGGACCATGGTCACCAGCTCGACCGAGCGATGCGTGCTCGCGGGGCCGGTGACGATCCGTGCCATCGAGCCCTGTGCGGCCAGCGCGGCGGCGAGCGCGTGCGCCGACAGCGGCACCACCTCGTCGGGGGCGGCGAACACCAGGACGATCTTGCGCATCCGGCTCGGGTGGTTGGCCGGCGGGCCACCCGCCTCGACCATCACCCGCTCGAACTCCTCGGTGTAGTGGCGCAGTGCGCGCAGCGCGGCGGTCGCGAGCACAACCTCGGGCATCTCACCAGGACCGGCGAGGACGGTGCGCTCGGACAGTCGCAGCCAGGCCGGCTCCACGAGGTCGGTCCACCAGGTGGCCGGGTCGCCGTCGGGGCCAAGCACGAGGAGGTTGTCGCAGGCGGTCCGGCTGTAGGCCAGGGCGGCGTCGACCAGGGCGGACACCCGGCCCGACGTCGGCGCGGGGGACGCGGCCGACCGCGGCCCGGCTCCGGCCGGGGCCCCGCCGCCCGTCGCGCCACCGGGCAGTGCCCGCAGGCGCGCGCGGCCGCGCGGCTCGTCCACCTGCTCGCCGCCCGACGCCGGCACGGCTCCGCCGGCGTCCTTCCGCGCGCCGGTCGGCGCCTCGACCGTGCCGAGGAACTTCTCCGCGAACTCGGGCTCGGCCTCGGGCTCGCCGGCCTCAGGCTCGCCCTCCACCCGCACCGTGGGGAGCGCCGGCGCGGACCGGGTGGCGACCTCCAGCTCTGCGGCCCCCGCCTCGACGGCGGCGCGGGCGGCGTCCACCGGCGCCACGCCCTCGAGGGTCAGCCGGCGCATCACGAGCAGCCGCGCGACGTCGTCCGGTGTGTAGCGGCGGTGCGACCCGGCGGTGCGGCCCGACGGACCGAGCCCGTACCGGCGGTCCCAGGTGCGCAGGGTCGCGGGAGCGACCCCGAGGCGTCTGGCAACCGCAGCGACGGCCAGTCCGGGGCTGGATGTACGTGACCCGCCCGAGTTCTGGGCAGGCCGCGAAGATGTCATGGACTCGATTCTGCCGACCGGACCCTCTCTGCGCCACTGCGAAACCCGGCGTGCCGCCGATCTCGGTCGATTTCGGCTCACATATGAACAAATCCGGTCAGCACTGACGCGCTTCGATCTGAACCGATTCGAGTCGCATGACGAAAAACTGCCCCTTGAACAACTTCTGCACAACTTGTAGGTTGTTCGCCATGACGGAGATCTCGAGGCTTCCCGGTCCGGTGATGGAACTGTGGGAATGGCAATACCAGGGTGCGTGCCGCGATGCGGACGACACCCTGTTCTTCCACCCCGAGGGTGAGCGTGGATCAACTCGGCGCCGGCGCGCCGAAGCCGCCAAGGCGATCTGCCGTTCCTGCCCCGTGATGATGCAGTGCCGCGAGCAGTCGCTCCGCGTACGCGAGCCGTACGGAGTGTGGGGCGGGCTCAGCGAGGACGAGCGGTCGGCGATCCTCGCCGGCAAGTCCGTCTCTGCCTGAATCACCCATGGCCTGACTCCCCGCGCTGCCGAAGCAGTCAGCCGGGCGAGACGAGGGCCCCGCACCTCTCGGTGCGGGGCCCTGTCTTCTACCTGACGTGGGCTGGGATCAGCCCACGACCACCGCGAGGACGTCGCGGGTCGAGAGCACCAGGTACTCCTCGCCCGCGTACTTGACCTCGGTGCCGCCGTACTTGGAGTAGATCACCTTGTCACCGACTGCGACGTCCAGCGGCACACGGTTGCCGTTGTCGTCGATGCGGCCCTGACCAACGGCCAGAACCTCGCCCTCCTGGGGCTTCTCCTTGGCAGTGTCCGGGATGACCAGGCCGGAAGCGGTCGTGGTCTCGGCTTCGAGAGCCTTGACGACGATCCGGTCCTCGAGCGGCTTGATGGGGACCGACACGTCGGACCTCCTCTTTCGTGAGCGGATCGAGAGATCAGCTGCGTGGTTGACTGAGTGGCTCGAACGTTCGACGGTCCGCCGTCGTCGCGGGTGCCGGCGGGCACGAACGTCTGGGTCCTCCACCGTGGCTCCCGGATACCGGGTTCCGCGGCGGTGAACAACCCCAAATCTAGGTCGGCGCTAGCACTCGGTCAAGGCGAGTGCCAATCGGGTGGAACGGCTCACACCCTGAGCGGCCGGCGGGCCGCCCGCGCACCGGGATCTCACCATCTCTATGAAAAGGTTGGGTCGTGGCACTCGTCACGACCAGGACAAACATGGAAAGATCTTCCCATGGATGCGGCGATTCTGAGCAAACTCCTCAGCTCCGACGGCTGGGCCCTGCTTGGCGCCCTCCCGCCCTACGACGAGCGCGACGCGATGAAGACGGTCACCACCCTGCGGGCCAAGGGCGTCGCAGCGGACCTCGCGGCCGCCGTGGTGACCCAGTCCCGGCTGCGCGCCCGGGCGCGGGCCAAGTTCGGTGACTTCGCGGACGGCATGCTCTTCACCGCGGACGGCCTGGAGCAGGCCACCCGGCTCGTCGTCGCGGCACTGCACGCCCGACGCTATCTCGACGCGGGCGTCACCGCCCTCGCCGACCTGACCTGCGGTATCGGTGCCGATTCCCTCGCCTTCGCGGGGACCGGGCTCCGCGTCGTCGCGACCGACCTGGACGAGTGCACCGCCGCCATCGCGCAGTGGAACCTGCGCCACTTCCCCGAGGCGGACGTGCGGCACACCGACGGCCTCACGCTCGACCTGCGCGCCGAGGGCGTCGAGGGCGTCTACGCCGACCCGGCCCGCCGGGTGCGCGGCGGCTCGGGCGGTCGCAGCCGCCGCGTCTTCGACCCGCGCGCCTACGAGCCCCCGCTCGACTCCGTCTGGGCGCTGCGGGAGACGGTGCCCGCCGTCGGCATCAAGGTGGGCCCGGGCATCGCGCACGACGGACTGCCCGACGACGCCGAGACGCAGTGGGTCTCCGTCAACGGCGACGTGGTCGAGGCCGGGCTCTGGTTCGGCCCGCTCGCGCCCGACGGTCCGGGCCGCTCGGCGCTCGTGCTGCGCACGTTCATCGACGACGACGGCAAGGAGCACACCCTGAGCCGCACGGTGCGGGGCGACGAC
This sequence comes from uncultured Actinomycetota bacterium, assembly GCA_963850545.1. GTDB lineage: Bacteria > Actinomycetota > Actinomycetes > Actinomycetales > Cellulomonadaceae > Promicromonospora. The sequence continues at coordinate 3,260,949 of CAWKLP010000001.1, forward strand.
GTCGAGCCGGACGTCGGCGGCGTCGGACAGTACCTCTACGAACCCGACGGGGCCGTCATCCGCGCAGGTCTCGTGGGCCAGGCTGCCGCCGAGCTGGGCGGACGCCTCGTCGACCCGACCATCGCGTACGTCACCACCGACGACCCGGCCGACCTGCCGCCGGCCCGGCCCGCGGAGGCCGCGGGGGCGCAGGCCCCGATCGCCACGGGCTACCGGGTGCTGGACACGATGCCGTTCGGCCTGAAGCGGCTCAAGTCCTACCTGCGCGACCGCAACGTCGGGCGCATCACGATCAAGAAGCGGGGCACCGCCGTCGTGCCTGAACAACTTCGCAAGCAGCTCGTGCTCACCGGGACCGAGGAGGCGACGATCGTGCTCACACGCGTGGCAGGCAACCAACAGGTACTCCTCGTCGAGCCGCTGGGAGCCGCATGAGCTCGCCGGCGCGGCTCGGTTTCGGCGAGTCCCCGCGCTCGACCGTGGGCCTCGAGTGGGAGATCGGGCTGGTCGATCCCGGCACCGCAAACCTGTCCCAGGCCGGGCCGGAGGTGCTCGACGCCCTCGCGCGCGACGGCGGCAGGTGGGCCGACCAACGGGACGACACGGTGGTCTACGCCCCGCACGTCACCGGCGAGTTCATGAACAACACCATCGAGCTGGTCACCGGCGTCTGCCGGACCGTTGCCGACGCCGGGGCGGACCTCACCCGCACGATCGAACGCGTGCGGACGGTCACCGACCCGCTGGGCCTCGACCTCATGGGCGGTGGCACGCACCCGTTCGCCCGGGCCGCCGACCAGATCGTCGGCGACAAGGAGCGCTACGCCCGCATCCGCAAACGCACGGGGGTCTGGGGCGCGCATCTGATCATCTGGGGGCTGCACGTCCACGTGGGGGTCGAGCACCGGGACAAGGCGCTGCCCCTGATGCGCGCGATGCTCACCTATTTCCCGCACCTGCAGGCGCTGTCGGCCGGGTCGCCGTACTGGGCCGGCGAGCACACGGGATACGCCTCGAACCGGTCGCTGCTGTTCCAGCAGATCCCGAGCTCCGGGCTGCCCATCGCGTTCGAGACCTGGCCGGAGCTCGAGGCGTACGCGGGCGACATGCTGCACGTCGGCGCGGTCGAGGCGTTCAACGAGGTCCACTGGGACGTCCGCCCCTCGCCGAGGTTCGGCACGCTCGAGGTCCGGGTCTGCGACGGCCCGACCAACCTGACGGAGGCCCTCACGCTGGCCGCGCTCGTGCACTGCCTCGTGGAGCACCTCTCCACGCAGCTGGACCAGGGCCGGACCCTGCCGGTGCTGCCGCCGTGGTTCGTGGAGGAGAACAAGTTCCGCTCGGCGCGCTACGGCCTGGACGCCACCGTGATCCTCGACGCCGAAGGCAACCAGGGGTCGATCGTCGACGCGATCGCCAAGCTGCTGGTCGAGCTCGAGCCCGTCGCGCATCGCCTCGGCTGCGCCGCGGAGCTGGCCGGGGCAAGGAACATCGTCCGCACCGGGGCGTCCTACCAGCGGCAGCAGGCTGTGGCGGCGGCGCACGACGGCGACCTGGTGCCGGTCGTGCGCGCAATGGTCGAGGAGATGCGGACGGGCCGCCCGCTCGTCAGATGACCTGCGCGGCTCAGATGACCTGCGCGGCGTCGTCGAAGTTCAGGCGCGGGGCGCGGGGGCGGGTGGTGTCGGCGCCCTCGGCCGCGCTGACGTTGATCACGAGCATGCTCTTCCAGCCGTTCTCGGCGAAGAACTCGGCGTCGATGGCGTCGTAGATCCCGTGCATCGGGCCGGCCGCCAGGCCGGCGGCGCGCAGGCCCACGATCAGGTAGCCCGCCTGGAGCAGGGCGTTGGTACGCGCGGCGGCAGCCCGTGCCTCGTCGTCGCCCGCGAACATCTCGCGCGCGCCCGGCATGTGCGGGATCAGGACGTCGAGGCGCTCGTGGAACTCGGGGTCGTACGCGAGCACGAGGGTGACTGGCGCGTTTGCCACGCGCTCCTGGTTGCCCTCGGGCACGTTGGCGACGAGGCGCTGCCGTGCCTCCGGCGTGCGGACGACGAGCACGCGCAGCGGGCTGACGTTCATCGAGGTGGGGCCCCACTTGATGAGGTCGTACACCGTGGCGAGCTGCTCGTCGGTCACCTGGGACTCGGCGAAGGTCGTCACGGTGCGTGCGGTGCGGAACAGACGGTCGGCGGTTGCGTCGTCGATGGCGAGGCCCGTGGCCTCAAGAGTCTCGGTCATGCCCGCGTCAACAAGATTGCTCCAGGGCTATAGTTCCAGGTTCAACTATGAGGCCGGACACAGCCCGGGCACCCAACCGGTCGCAGGGCGGCGACCAACTAGGCTGGAGCCCATGGCAGAACCCCTGGTGCTCGGCATCGAGACCTCCTGCGACGAGACCGGCGTCGCGCTGGTCCGCGGAAACGAGCTGCTGGTCGACGCTGTCGCCAGCTCGATGGAGGAGCATGCCCGCTACGGCGGCATCATCCCCGAGGTCGCCAGCCGCGCCCATCTCGAGGCGATGATCCCCACGATCCAGAAGGCGCTCGGCGAGGCCGACGTCGACCTGTCCGACGTCGACGCGATAGCCGTCACCGCCGGCCCCGGCCTCGTCGGGCCGCTCACGATCGGCGCGTCCGCCGCGAAGGCCCTGTCGATCGGCCTGAACAAGCCGCTGTACGGCGTGAACCACGTGATCGGCCACGCGTGCGTGGACCAGCTCGTGGACGGGCCGCTCCCGGAACGCGCGATGGCGCTCGTGGTGAGCGGCGGCCACAGCTCGCTCCTGCTGGTGGACGACATCGCCACGAACGTCACGGAGCTCGGCTCCACCCTGGACGACGCCGCGGGCGAGGCCTTCGACAAGGTCGGCCGCCTGCTCGGCCTGCCCTACCCCGGCGGCCCGCACGTCGACCGGCTCGCGCGCGAGGGCGACCCCACCGCCATCCGGTTCCCCCGCGGCCTCACCGCCGCGAAGGACCAGGCCAAGCACGCCTACGACTTCTCGTTCTCCGGCCTCAAGACGGCGGTGGCCCGCTGGGTCGAGGCCCGGACCGACGTCGGGCAGGAGATCCCGGTGCACGACGTCGCGGCGTCGTTCGCCGAGGCCGTCGCCGACGTCCTCACCGCCAAGACGATCGCCGCCTGCCATGCGCACGGCGTCGACACGCTGGTGGTCGGCGGCGGGTTCTCCGCCAACAGCCAGCTGCGCGAGATGGCGGCCAAGCGCTGCGCCGAGGCCGGCATCGACCTGCGCATCCCGCCGATCCGCTACTGCACGGACAACGGCGCGATGATCGCGGCGCTGGGCTCCGCCGTCGTGCGGGCCGGGGTCGCCCCGAGCAGCCTGGACATCCCCGTGGACTCGTCGATGCCACTCACGACGATCACGGTCTGAAGCACGGGCGAGCGGTCAAGCCCCGACGGCTACCTCGCGGGCCGGGTCGTTCGACCACTGCGACCACGAGCCCGGGTACAGCGCCGCGTCCACACCGACGATGGCGAGAGCGGCCACCTCGTGCGACGCCGTGACGCCTGACCCGCAGTACACGCCGACCTTCCCGCCGGTCGAGCTCGCCTCGTCCGCAGTCGAGGCGGTCGAGACCCCCAGGTCCCCGAAGCGCCGCTTCAGGTCCGCGGTCGACAGGAACCGGCCGTCCGCGCCCAGGTTCTCGGTGGTCGGCGCACTGGCCGCCCCCGGCACGTGCCCAGCCTGCGGGTCCACGGGCTCCACCTCGCCGCGGTAGCGCTCGATGGCGCGCGCGTCCAGGAGCACACCTTCGCCGTCGGCCAGGGCGGCCGCCTCGTCCGCGTCGATGACGGGCATCCCGCCCGGCTGCACGACGACGTCGCCCGGCTCGGGCGTGACATCGCCCGGTTCGAGGGCGCGCCCCTGTGCGGTCCAGGCGGCGAGGCCGCCGTCGAGGATGCGCACGTCCCCGACGCCGAAGTACCGCAGCAGCCACCAGGCCCGGGCGGCGGACGTGCCGCCGACGGAGTCGTAGACCACCACGCGCGAGTCCGCCGAGACACCCCAGCGGCGCGCGGCCTCCTGGAACGCCGATGCCGACGGCAGCGGGTGCCGTCCCTCCGCGGCAGACGCGTGCGTGGCCAGCTCGGTCTCCAGACCGACGTACGCGGCGCCCGGGAGGTGGCCGGCGCGGTACTGGTCGTGCCCGTCGGTCATGCCGAGCGCCCAGCGTACGTCGAGGACGACGGGGCGCCCGTCGGCCGGGTCCGCTCCCCCGCCGACCCTCAGGTCTGCTGCCAGCGTGGCGGCGTCGACCAGTACTCGTTCCCTCACGCGGCGTCTCCCGCCTCGTCGTCGGGGGCATCCACCGGAGCGTCCACCGGCGCATCCGCCACGGTCTCCGCGGCTTCGGCCAGCTCGAGGCGCATCGTGTACGCGTCCTTGTCCTCCGGCTGGTAGTAGCGCTTGCGGACGCCCAGGACCTGGAAGCCGAAGTCCCGGTACATCTCGATGGCGGGAGTGTTGTCGACCCGCACCTCCAGGAGCACCGCCTCGGCCTTGAGCTTGCGGGACCGCTCGATCAGCGCGGTCAGGATCTGCCGCCCCACCCCGTGCCGCTGGGCCGCCGGGTCGACGCCGATGGTCATGATCTGCGTGACGTCGCCGTCGAACCACAGGCCGCCGTAGCCGACGACGGGCTGGTCACCCGCACGGTCGAGCCGCTCCGGCTCCGCCACGATATACCAGCGGCCCAGCGCGCCGAGCTCGTCGGCGAGCATCCCGTAGGACCAGGCGCCCCGGCCGAAGAGCTGGCGCTCCAGCTCCAGCACGCGGTCGAAGTCGGCATTGCGCAGCGGCCGGAGCCGTACCTCGGTGATCATGCGACGCCTCCTGCTGCAGCAGCGGTGGTCGGGCCCGTCCCGGTGGTCGAACCTGTCGAGACCCGCGTCGGTTCGTGCACGTCCGGACGCCGCAGGTACAGGGGCTCGGTCGGCTGCTCCTCTCCGGCGGCACGGCGCACGAGCGCCAGCCGGGCCAGGACGGTCGCATCAGGAACCAGGGGGGCGTCGTCGGCCACGGGAAGGAACTCGGGGTAGAGCATCGCGCCCTCGCCGATCACGACGGGTAGCTGCCCCTCTCCCGCGTCAGGCGGGGAGAGCTGGGCCTGCGCGACGAAGCCGGCCCGGTCGACGTCAGGCCCCGCGATCCGCTCCACTACCGGGAAGCCGTGCGGGCCCTCGTGCGCGACCACGCGGTAGCGCGCCCAGTAGACCTCCTTGCGGCGGGCGTCGGAGGTGGCGAGGATCTCGGTGCCGGGCCTGAGCCCGAGGTCGCTGACGGCCTGCACGGCCAGAGCGTCGAGGCTGGGCACGCCCAGCACGGGGACGCCGAGCGTTAGCGCGAGCGTCCGGGCCGTCACCAGCCCGACGCGCAGCCCCGTGAACGGGGCCGGTCCCGTCCCGGCGACGACGGCGGTCAGGTCGGAGCGCTCGATCCCCGCCTCGGCGAGGACCTCGGCGATCAGGGGCGCGAGCGACTCGGCGTGCCGGCGACGCTCGTCCGAGGTGCGGGACGCGAGGCGCGCGCCGTCCTCGTCGACGAGCGAGACGGCGACGGCTGCTGAGGTATCGAGAGCAAGAACGGCCACGTGACCAGCCTATTACGGCGGTCCACGGAGGTTCTTCGTCGTGCGGACGAACCTCAGCCCAGCAGTCGCCCGAGGTCCACGCCGGCCCACCGCTGCCCGACGGCGCGGATCGTCACCTTGCGCGTCCCCGCCTCCGGGTCCTCCTCGGCGGCGACGCCGGGGTCGAACGACGGCGCACCGCGCGGGCGCTCCAGGTCGATCTCCAGCCGGTCGTCGGCAAGCGCCTCGGCGAGGCCGCGCCCCCACTCGACGACGGTCACGGAGTCCTCGAGGGACGAGTCCAGGTCGAGCGCGTCGAGCTCGCCCAGCCCGCCGAGCCGGTAGGCGTCGACGTGCACCAGCCCGGGTCCGCGAGTGCCGTCCGCGTTCGGCAGCGCCGGGTGCTCGCGCGCCACGATGAACGTGGGTGATGCCACCTGGCCGCGCACGTTCAGCGCCGCGCCGATGCCCTGGGTCAGGGTCGTCTTCCCCGCGCCGAGATCGCCCGTGAGGATCACCAGGTCCCCGGCGTGCAGCACCCTGGCGAGGGCGGCGCCGAGGGCACGTGTCGTGTCGGCGTCGGGCAGCTCCAGGGTCACTGCCTCCGACGTCGTGATGTTGCCCGGTCCGCTCGCTGCCCCGCTCACGCGGTCTCCCTTCCTGCCGTGCCCGCGTACACGCGGGGAACGCGCGCCCCGAGGCGCGTCACGATCTCGTAGCTGATGGTGCCGGCGGCCTGGGCCCAGTCCTCGGCGCTGGGCGCGCCGGCGCGGGTCAGCCCGTCCGACGCCCCGAAGAGGGTCACCACGTCGCCGGCCTGCTCGGACGCGTACGGGCCCAGGTCGAGCATTATCTGGTCCATGCACACCCGGCCCGCGACCCGCAGCACGCGGGCGGTGCCGTGACCGGCGTCGGGTGCGGCGACGTCGTCCACGCTGCCGCCCACCAGCACGGGTCCGCCCGGGCCGAGCGAGCCGCCGGACGCGTGCCGCGGGATCCCGTCCGCGTACCCGAGCGGGATGACGCCGAGCACCGTGTCCTGATCCGTCGTGTAGAAGTGGCCGTAGGAGACGCCGTGTCCGGCGGGCACCCGTTTCACGGTGGCGAGCCGCGCTTCCAGCGTCATCGCCGGCCGCAGCCCGAAGTCGCCCGGCACGCCCAGGTGCGGGACCGGCGACAGCCCGAAGACGGCGATCCCCGGGCGCACCAGGTCGTAGTGCACCGACGGGTTCGTCAGGGTCGCCGCGGAGTTGGCGATGTGCCGCACCTCGAGATCGATCCCGGCGGCCTCGACGGTCCGGATCGCGTCCTCGAAGACGTGGGTCTGCATCTTCACCGACGGGTCGTCGGGCTCGTCCGCGAGCGCGAAGTGCGACATGAGGCCGACGATGGCGAGCGCGCCCTCGGCCTGCAGCGCCGCCGCCCGGTCGAGGACGGCGGGCAGGTCCTCGGGCATGATCCCGTTGCGGCCCAGCCCCGTGTCGACCTTGAGGTGCACCCGGGCGGCGCGGCCGGCGACGCGGGCGCCGTCGGCCACCTCGTCGAGTGCCCAGGCCGCGGCGACGGCGACGTCGATGTCGTCCCGGACCAGGTCGGCGAAGGGCGCCCCGGGGGCGTAGAGCCAGGTCAGGATGCGCGGGTCGGGCCCGACTGCGGCCCGGATCGCGAGCGCCTCCCGGCTCTGCGCCGCACCCAGCCAGGTCGCGCCGCCCGCGAGCGCCGCCCGGGCCGCGGGAGCGAGCCCGTGGCCGTACGCGTCGGCCTTGACGACGGCCATGACCTGGGCGGTCGGTGCGATCGTCCGCAGGGCGCGCACGTTGTCGCGGATCGCGTCCAGATCCACGACGGCGCGGGCGGGGTAGTCGGGGGTGGTGCTCATCCCACCGATTCTTGCACCTGTCAGTTCCGGGCGGACGGGTCAGGCCCACCGGTCACTGAAGGGGACCTGGGTCTGACCCTTACGGGGGTGTTTGATGCGTCCATTCGCTGAGCGTGCGGCGGGACTCGAAGCGGCGGGGACGCCCGGACAGCGGGTCGGTGAGCTCAAGAGAGCGGGACAGGAGCTGCAGGGGGCGGTCGAAGTCGTCGGGGTCCGTGTCGCGGAGGTCCGGCCAGAACGGGTCGTGCAGGATCGGCAGCCCGAGCGACGCCATGTGCAGCCGCAGCTGGTGGGTCTTGCCGGTGTGCGGTTCCAGGCGGTAGAGGCCGAGCCCGCGGGCCTCGTCGGTGGCGGAGAGGGTGATGAGCGACTCCGCGTTCGGCTCCCCGGGGACCTCCTCGGCGCGGGTGACGCCGCGCCGCTTGACGATGCGGCTGCGGAGGGTGACGGGCTCGCCCAGGGCCATCCGGGCGGCGTCGGGCAGCGTGCCGCCCGACGGCGGGAGGGGCGCCACCGCCTCGTAGACCTTGCGCACCTTCCGGCGGGCGAATGCCTCCTGGTACGCGCCGCGCACCTCCGGCCGCACGGTGAAGACCAGCACGCCCGCCGTGCCGCGGTCGAGCCGGTGGGCCGGGGAGAGCTCGGGCAGGTCGTGGGCGACCCGGAGGCGGACCAGGGCGGTCTCGCGCACCCACCGCCCGCGCGGCATCGTCGCGAGGAAGTGCGGCTTGTCCACGACCAGCAGGTTCTCGTCGCGGTGGAGCACCTCCGGCTCGAACGGGATCTTGTCCTCGTGCGCGGGCGGGTCGCGGTACAGGTAGAGGAAGCCGCGTGGCTCGTACGGCGTCGTCGGGGTGAGGGGCTCGCCGTGGCCGGTGACGATCTCGCCCAGGGCGAGCTTCTCGAGGAGGCGGTCCGCGTCGTCGCGGAACCGGTCCAGGAGGTAGTCGAACGCGAACGGGAACCGCGCGACGACATCGGGGTCGTGCGGCAGCACGAGCCGGGTGGGGTTGAGCCCGTCCCGCACGGGCAGCGGAGGTCGGTGCTTGGCGGGGCCGGGGGTGCGCCGGGCGCCCGACGGCGGAGCCGTGCTCGGGGATCCCGCGACGTCCCGCGGCGAGGCAGGGGCTTCGTGGGACGAGGACGGCGGGTGGCTCACGTCGCCAACCTAACCCGGCCGGATCACGACATGGACCGGTCAACAGGAGCCGCTTGGCACAAGGATGTCGACGGGTACGGGGAATCTGTCGACATTTCTGCCCATGTCGGCGCGCTCACCGAACCAGAAGCTCAGAGCCTCCAGGAGGTCGTCTGCGGGTCCCAGGTTCCCTCGCCCGCACGCTCACCGAGCGCAGGACCAAGCAGCGCTCCAGCCAGTGCTGCGGCCTGCCGGAAGCCGAGGCCGGCACAGTGTGGCGTCGCACCCGCAAGCGTCGGCCACTTGGGCGCCCACCCAGGCGGCGGGGAGAACGCCTCCCGTACCGGTAGACCACGCCGCAGGCGCTCGCCACTCACGGCAGCGTGCAGGGCCGGAAGGCGCATGGTCTGGGTACGCGCGATGACTACCAGGTCGACCAGGTCTCGGACCCGGCTGGACGGGTAGCCGCCATACGTGGCCTCGGTGGCGCAGAGCTTGTCGGCGACGTGATCGGCGACAGGGTAGAGCCGGTATGTCGGTACGACCAGGCCTGGCACGGTCACTAGGGCGGGAGCAGGTTGAGGCTCTGGGTCACCGGTCATCAGTGAACCGGTGACCAGGTCGATGTGGAACTTCTGCCGGCTCTTGGGTCCGACTCGGGCGTCGATGTCGACCCGGCAGCCCGCGACACCAGCCTGCTGGTCCTGGTCCATCACCGTGGTGGACACGATCTCGAAGACGAAGTGGTCTCCCATGTCGCGCGCGAGCGCTCGACGCAGGTGGATCAAAGCCGTGTCAACGTCGCTGAGGGAGTGCAGCAGGTCGACGTCCTTGCTGTGCCGGGCGTCGTCGACCCGTGCCAGCAGCGCAGTGCCACCCTTGAGCACCCACGGCTCGTCGGTCTGCGCGAAGACGCGGGCCAGGAGCCTTTCGTAGACGAACTCACGCAGGAGCTCGTTGCTTGGGCGGCCTGTGCTCCTTGCGGCGGTCTTGGCCCGGGCGATGACTGCCTCCCACAGGTCACGACCTGTGGCGTACGGGGTGACTTCTACGCTCACGCGTCCGGGGGCTCCTCGATCTGGTGGTCCTGCTCGTGGGAAACGGGCCATGCAAGGGCGGGCTGGGCGGCACGGACTGCCTCGACCGTGCGCCACAGGCTGGAAGTGTCCGCGGGGTACCTCAGATCAAGCATCGGTACCAGGTAATCCGAGACCCGCGGCTCTCTGGAAGCCTGGGCTGGGGTCGTGCCGCCTGCCACATAAGCAGCCAGCAGCTCTTCCAGAGTCTGAACGACCCCGGCTGACACGAGCCTCTCCCCCACCACGGTTCCCGCGATCTGCCGAGTCAGGCTCGCCTCGTCCAGTCCTGCGGCCGCAAGCAGCTCGTCTAGCACGCCGTCGGCATCATCCCCCATCTGGCGAGTGAGCGCGCGCTCTACCGCAGCACGATCTGCAAGGCCTCGCCGTAGCGACTCAGCCATCACTGTGGCCACATGATCACGGTCATGACCGGCCACCACCAGGTCGGCCACCGTCCGCGCCGCGGTCGTGACCGGCAGCCCTTCCACCAGCGTCACCTCGTCCGGCTCCAGCACACCCATGTGCGCCAGCAGCCCTTCACGGCGCGACTGATACCGGCCCGGGAGAGTCACCTCTACCTGAGTGTCCAGCAGATCGCCAACACCGTGCAGCGACGCTGCCGTCGCGTGCGACAGCACGCCGGCCCGGTGCCGCTTCCTCAGCCGTTCTTCAGCCATCCGCCCCGGATCCAGCGACAGCCACAGCGCCCGCACCTCGACCAATTCATTGGCCACAGCGGCGGGTGTCGCATACACCCCCTGCAACACGCGCTCCAGCTCGCCCGACTCCGCCATCCGAGACAGCAGCATCCTGGACACGCCACCGGCTGTGGTCTGCGCTGTCGTTACCAGCCCCCACTGGTCCGCCGCGATCCGCGCAACCTCAGCACGCTGTTCAGCCGTCCTCATGCTTCAACTGTAACGCCTGAGCGTTACATATGCAGCAGAGATGGGTCGTTCGGCCAGGCTCGATACTGCATATGTAACGCCTGCATGTTACAAACGCAGCGAGACCTCGACAGAACAGGGCTTCAGTGGCTGGTCATCGCCATGGGTTCCGTTGACCCGGACAACGGGTGGAGGATGGGCCGGTGACCCTTTACGACATTCCCTTCCACACCATGAACGGCACCGAGATCTCGCTGGCCGACCACAAAGAGGACGTCGTCCTCGTGGTGAACGTGGCCTCGCGGTGCGGCCTGGCACCGCAGTACGAGACCCTCGAGAAGCTGCAGAAGAAGTACCAGGACCGGGGCTTCACCGTGCTGGGCTTTCCCAGCAACCAGTTCCTGCAGGAGCTGAGCTCGAACGAGAAGATCGCCGAGTTCTGCTCCATGACCTACGGCGTCACGTTCCCCGTGCTCGACAAGATCAAGCTGAACGGACGCCAGGCGCACCCGCTCTACGTCGAGCTCAAGAAGACGGAGGATGCCACGGGGCACTCGGGCAAGATCCGCTGGAACTTCGAGAAGTTCCTGGTCCTGCCCGGCGGCGACGTGCGGCGGTACGCACCGAAGACCCTGCCGGACGATCCGGCGATCATCGACGAGATCGAAGCGCACCTGCCGCGCTGAGGTTCAGGCCGCCGTGCGGGCAGCGACCGGCGGCTCAGCCGTCGCCGCCCGCCGCGAGCGTGAGCCGCATCGCTACCGGCACCACGTCCGAGGCGTCCCCGAGCCAGCCGGTCCAGATCTTGGTCAGGCCCAGCTCCCTGCCCGGGTCCGGATCCTCAGGAATGAGCTTGTGCTTGCTCACGAGGGGCAAGGCCGTGAGCTCGCTGACCGTCAGAATGTCGATGACCAGCACGTCCACCCGATCCAGGCCGAACGCGAGCCAGTCCTGACTCACTCGCAGCGAAAGCGTGTCGAGCGCCGAGAGGCGGGACATCACCGCGCTGAATGCTGTATCTGTCATGCACCCTTGACGCGCCAACCGCACCGAGGTCACAGCACTTCCCGAAAATGTTGCACACCAGTTTTCGCCCGGCCCCGTCACAACCGCGGCCGCACATCTCAACGGTGGTGCCATGGCACAGGCTGGGCCGTACGCTGAGGCAATGGATCAGAACCGGTTCCGGCAGGCCACGCCCGAGGACGCGCAGGCGCTCCTCGACGTGGAGCGCGCCGCTGGGATCGCGGCGCTGGGCCACATCTTCCCGCCGGGCATGTACCCGTTCCCGTCCGACGAGGTCCTGGCCAAGTGGCAGGCGGCGCTCACCGAACCCGGCGTCCGCGTCCTCGTGGTGGACGACGCCGACCGCTCCCGCCTGGCCTGCTTCGTGGCCCACGACGAGCGGCTGCTGCGGCACCTGGCGGTGCACCCGTCGCGCTGGGGCGCGGGCCTGGCTCGGGCCGCGATGGACATGGCGGTCGCCGAGATGAGCGACCCCCGCCTGTGGTGCCTCGCCGACAACGACCAGGCCCTCGGCTTCTACGAGCACCTCGGCTGGCGCCGCACGGGTCGCACCAAGGCGGCGGAGTACGCGCCGTTCCCGGACGAGGTCGAGATGGTCCTCCCCCGGGCCTGACCCGGCCTGGCTACAGCTCCACCAGCCCCGCCCGGTAGCCCAGCACCACCGCCTGCGTCCGGTCCCGCGCCTGCAGCTTCGCGAGCACGGACGCCACGTGCGTGCGTACCGTCTCCACCCCGACCACGAGCGCCGTCGCGATCTCCGCGTTCGTCATTCCCTGCGCCACCAGCGCCAGCACCTCCCGTTCGCGGGGCGTCAGCACCGGCGCCCCTGCGGTCGCGCGCGGCCGCGTCCGGACGAGGTCGCGCAGCGCCTGCGGGTACAGGAGGCTCTGCCCGACGGCGACGGTCCGCACCGCCTGCACCATCTCGTCCGCCCCGGCCCGCTTGAGCAGGAATCCCGACGCCCCTGCGGTGAGCGCGTCGAGCACGTAGCCGTCGTGCTCGAACGTCGTCACCACGAGCACGCGGGGCGGCTCCGGCAGCCGCAGCACGAGCTCGGTCGCGCGGAGGCCATCGATGCCGGGCATCCGTACGTCCATGCAGACGACGTCGGGCCGCAGGCTGCGCGTCAGCTCGACCGCCTGCGCGCCGTCGCCGGCCTCGCCGACGACCTCCAGGTCAGACTCGGCGTCCAGGATGAGGCGCAGGCCGCTGCGGACGAGCGGCTCGTCGTCGGCGACGAGCACCCGCACCGGGTTGTCAGGCATCTGGGTCCTTCCGGTCGGTCCAGGGCAGCGTCGCACGAAGCACCCAGCGGGCGCCGTCGGGCCCCGCCTCCACCGTGCCGCCGAACAGCGCCACCCGCTCTCGGACGCCGGACAGGCCGCGCCCTCCGGACGGACGGCGGCCCGGGCGCGACCCGGCGCGAACCGGGTTCACTACCTCGATCCAGACCTCGTCGCCGTCGTGTCCCACGGTGAGCCGCACGGGCCCGGGGGCGCCGTGCCGGTGGGCGTTGGTGAGCGCCTCGGTCACCAAACGCTGCACCGTCCGGCTCAGGAGGGCGGGCAGTTCTGCCGGCAGGTCGATCTGGGCGCTCAGGTCGAGCCCGGCGCGGCGGTGCGCGGTCACGACGTCGTCCAGCGCGGGCATCAGGGCCAGGGGCGCGGCGTCGTCGGCGTCGTCCCGGAGGACGGCGAGGAGCTGGTCGAGCTCGGCGAGCGCCGACCGGGCGGTGTCCTCGATCGCGGCGAGCGCGTCCGCCGCCGCGCCCGGGTTCGCCGCGACGACCCGGCGTCCGGCCGCCGCCTGCACGCTGACGACGGTGAGCGCGTGACCGATGCCGTCGTGCAGCTCGCGGGCCAGGCGCGTGTGCTCCGCCTCACGGCGGGCGCGGGTGAGCGCGGTCTCCATCCGGTCGTACGGCGTGGGGCCGAGCACGCGGCCCGCGAGCGCGGAGGCCGCTGCCCCCAGCGGCCAGGTCACGACGAGGGCCAGCAGCCCGACGACGACGCAGGCCGCCAGCCGCAGGGTCACCTCGAAGCCGCCGTCGGGCAACAGGAACTGCGACCCGAACGAGCGCCCGGCCACCGCCTCGATGCCGACCAGCACCGCCGCTGGGACGGCGGCGAACAGGCAGAATCCCACGAGCATCCCGGTCACCAGGTGCAGCACCACCCAGGCCGCGGTCCGGACCCGGTGGGCGAGCCGGGGCTCGGCCGGGACCACGAGCTCGCCGTCCACGTCGAGCAGGGCGCGGGCCGCCGTGACCTCGAGCTCCCGGGCGCCGGGCACGAGGCCCAGCCCCACGGCGGCCGCGACCGCCACGACCACCACCACCCACCCGGGCAGCCCCGTGACCGCGCTGTTCAGCAGGCCGTACACGAGCAGCGCGAGGGCGAGCCCGATCGCCGCGCCCAGCATGTGCCAGGCGAACCGCCGGGCGAGGTACCGCGCGATGTGCCGCGTCGTCGCCTGCATGCCGTCATCCTCTCCGCTCGCCGTGTCCCCCCGCCAGGCCACCCCTTTGTTGTGAGCGTGATCGTTGCGCCTAGAACGGGCAGATCAGCGCAACGATCACGCCCGCGACCAAGGGGTGTCGCTGGGTCAGGCCGCGACCGGTGTCTCGGAACCGCTCGCGGGTACGCCCTCGGCCAGGCGGTCGGTCTGCGTGCGGTGCGCAACGTACCCCCAGACGGCGAGCGCCAGGGCCGGGCCCCAGTACCAGCAGGGGAAGGCGATGGCGCCCATCAGGCCGTTGGCCCAGCCCTGCTCGCCGAACATGATCAGCATGGGGACGGCCGCGAACGTGACCGTCGCCGCGATGAGGCCGCCGGGCACGGCGGCCGCCGCGATCGGCACCCGACGCCCCGCGAGGCCCGGCATCCACCGGGGGAAGACCTCGCCCCAGGGCCGGATCAGGCCGATCGTGAGGAACACTCCGAGCCAGGCGCCGCTGGACAGCGTCAGCCCCCAGATCCGGGTGGACAGGTCGAGCTCGAACCCGAGCTGAGGCCAGGGGGTGAGCCAGGTGAGCCGGATCAGGGCGTACGGGAGCGGCCCGGTGGCGGCCACGATCGTGATGGCCCGGCGGTGCCGCACCACCCACGCGGTGGCCCGATCCATGGCCGACGTGCCGGCCAGCGCCTGGAACCCGACGGTCGCCCAGAGGCTCCCGACCGCAAGGACGAGCAGGGAGACCAGCAGCCCGGCGCGGTTGTCCGCGAGCCCGGTACCGAGCATCACGACGATCCCGGCGAGGGACTCGCGCGCCAGGAACCCGCCGATCGCGAGTACCGCGAGACCGGGCACCCCGACCGTCCAGCGCGCGATCCGGTACCGCCGCACGACCTGGACGAGCAGGACCACTATCGCGAGCGGCATGGCCATCGCGACGAGATAGCCCACGACGGACAGCGTGCCCCCGCTCTGCAGCACCAGGCCGAACACGACCAGCTGCAGTGCCGCGACCCAGGCGCGCCCACGCGCGCCCAGGGCCCCGGCGAGCCCCGCGATCCCGCCGGCGACACCGGTCAGAGCGGCGATCGTGAGCACGGTGGTGGCGGCGTCCTGACCTGCGAGCCGGGCGAGGAGCGCGGTGTCCGGGTCGGCATACACGTTCGGCCAGAGCCAGAACGTCCAGGCGAGGCCGAGCAGCGCGGCGGCGCCGCTCGCGATGGTGGCGCCGATAAGTGTGGTGCGAGTGAGGCGTTGCATGACGGTTCCCTCCGGTCGGTCGTGCGGTTGTGCCTTCACACTCCCGTCCGCGGGATCGGCCCCCCTCCCCCGGTCGGGGGATATCCGCTGGTGGGCGGGGGATTTCCGGGGTTAGTTTCGGCGGCATGACGTTCGACGACGAGATAGCCGAGGGGCTGGCCGTCCCCACCGCGGGCTGGGACTTCTCGTGGTTCGCGGGCCGCGCCACCGAGGGACGCCCCAGCTGGGGCTATGTGCGGCTGTGCGGCGAGCGGCTGGGCCAGGTCGGCGCGGCGCTCGACGTCGACACGGGCGGGGGCGAGGTCTTCGCGGAGGCCCTGGGGCTGGCCGCGCACGTGCCCGGCGTCGTGCGGGCCACCGAGGGCTGGGCGCCCAACCACGGGCTCGCCGCCGCCGCGCTGGCGCCGTTCGGCGGCGTCGTGACCCTGGCCGACGACGGCGCCGCCCCGCTCCCCTTCGACGACGGCAGGTTCGGTCTCGTCGTGAGCCGCCACCCGGTCTCGTTCCCGTACGCCGAGGCCGCGCGGGTGCTGGCGCCGGGTGGCACGCTGCTGGTCCAGGAGGTCGGCGCGGGCTCGAACCGTGCGCTGTACGAGTTCCTCATGGGGCCGCAGGAGGACCAGGACGCCCGGTACCTGGACCGGGTCCGCACCCAGGTGGCCGACGTCGGCCTCGACCTGGTGCAACTTCAGGACGCGCTGACCCGGGTGGAGTTCTTCGACCTGGCCGCGGTGGTGCACTTCCTGCGCAAGGTCCTGTGGACAGTGCCCGACTTCTCTGTCGACAAGTACCGCGACCGCCTGCGCGCCCTCGACGAGCACATCGCGGAGCACGGCTCGTTCGTCTGCCACAGCCGCCGCACGCTGGTAGAGGCGCGGAAGGGCTGAGCAGCACGAGGCCGCGTCAGGGCACCTCGGTCGGCTTCCCGTTCACGCCCTCGCGGGCCGACGGCGGATCGGCGCGCTGCGCCGTCAGGTCACGCGGCGTCAGGGTGAACCCCTGCCAGTGCATCTCCATCGGGCTCTGGTCCTCGTCGCGCGCGACGTGGTGGAAGCCGACGGCGACCCAGGTGACGACGTCGGACAGCTCCGCCCGGTCCTGTGCGAAGTCGAGCACGCCCGACCCGCAGGTCCCCTCCTTGTTCGCCGTGGCGAACAGCTGGCAGTCGTCCGCCTCGGTGAACGCGATGGCGTAACCGCGCTTGTCACCATCCTCGCCGGCGCCGTGCCGGTGGTCCTGGGTGAGCTCGAACGGCGTCGTCGCGCCCGCGTCCACCTGGTACGAGATCTCGTGCCCGTCCTCGTTGAGGACGTCGGGGTTGGCCACGCGCCACCAGCGCCGGTCCGCCGCCTTGGCCGTACCCTCGTGCGAGATGCGGGTCAGTCCGCCCTCGACGAGCGGCGACCGCGGACCCAGCTCGCCGGTCGGCGCGGCGTCGTACTGCTCCACCACCTGGCCGCCCTGCCCGCCGAGCGCCCAGTGCACGCGCCACACCGCGTTGTGCGAGTGGCTCGTGGCGTAGTCCGTCTCCCCTGGGCCCACCGGCCAGCCATGGGCCGGGTCGTCCCCGTAGTCCTCGGGCGAGAGGTCGCCGGTCGCGCCGAGGTCGGACCGGATGCTGCCGTCGCCGCCGAACGTGTACTGGCTGACGTACTCGTACCACCCGACCTTCGAGATCGTCGCGAGCCGCAGATCGGTGCGCCGGGCCACCTCGGTGCCCGCGCTGTCGCTGCTGCGGTACGCGATCCCGCCGTCGACCACCTCCTGGCACAGGACGGCGCGGCGCTCACCGCCGCCGCCCATCGAGCCGTCGCCGATCTTCGGCAGGTACGCCTCGAGACGCTCACCCGGGCACTCGGTCTCGGTGAGGGTCATCATGTGGCTGCCGCCGAATCCTTGCGTCGTGATGTCCTCGGTGCTGCGCAGGCCGGTGTCGTACGGCACCTCCAGCTGCCCGATCGACAGCTCGGCGAGCACCTGCACGGGCCTGTCCCCGACGGGCGTGAAGCTCACGTCCTCGAGCACGAGCCCTCGGCTCGCGTCGACCCGCCAGCACATGGTCCACGTGGAACCGCTGAGGAGCTCCTGCGCGATCGGTTCGTTCTCCGGGCACTTCAGGTCCACGCCGACCGACGCGGACGACTCCTCGCCTCGCGGGGCCGGTGCGGCCGGCAGTGCCTGCTCCACCACCATGATCGCGGCCACGACGAGCGCGACGATGGCGGCTGCCGCGACGATCGCCGGAACCACCCGCCGTTTCGGCGACACCTCACGCACGTCTCCCCCTTCGATCTTTGCTACTGGCCCCTGCGGGCCCTTACCCGACGGGACCGGCCCGGTGCGACGAGTCGCACCGGGCCGGTCTTACTGCGTCAAGACACCTGCTTGCTGCGTCGGAGACTCAGCTCATCAGACGGCGGGCTTGTCGTCCGTCATCCGGCCCATCGCGGTTGCGAAGGCCTGGCTGATCTCGCGCCGGCGCTTGATCATGACCGCACCGGCACCGAGGAGCAGCACCGTGGCGGCGATGAGGGCCGTCACGTTCGCACCCGTCGAGGCGAGGCCACCGCCGTCGCCGTCATCGGCGCCTGCGTCGACCGAAGCCGCGACAACCTCGAACGTTGCCGAGGCGGAGTCGCCCTCAGCGGTGCTGATGGCGATGCCCTGGTGGGTGCCGAGCTCGAAGTTCTCGGGGACCGTGAAGGTCCACGAGACCGTGCTGTGCGCGGCCTTGGCCGGGAGCGCGATCGGGTTGTCCGAGCTGACCAGGCCGGCAACGACCTCACCGTCCTCGAAGCCCGAGGCGTAGAAGGTCTGCTCGTCGCCCGCCTGGACGGTCGGCTTCTCGAACCACGCCTTCAGCTCGCGACCGCCGGCAGCGTCCGGCACGAAGACAGCGATCGGCGTCTGCGCGCCCTCGCTACCGTCGTCCGGCTGGGCGTCCACGATGATGATGCCCGGGGGGGTGTCCTCGGGAACCGTGATCGGGGTGGTGAAGCCGCAGTCCTCGTCAACCAGCACGCTGACCGGGTCACCGATCTTGTTGCCCTCGGTGTCCTGGAGCTGGACGGTGACGTTCACGCCGGCCGGGAAGCCCGTACCGGTGATCGTGACCTCGCCGCCCGCCTCGACGATGGTCGGCTCGGCCGTGATGGCCGGGTCCACGCACTCGCCCGGCGGGTTGGTGCCCGGGTCGAGGATCTCGAGCGGCGCCTCAGCACCCTCGCTGCCGTCCTCAGGCTCCGCACCGACCACGTGGTCGCCAGGCTCGGCGTCCTCGGGGACGGTCAGGTCCGTGATGAAGCCGCAGGCCTCGTCAGGGGTGACCGTGATCGGGTCGCCGACCGGGTTGCCCTCGGCGTCGCGCAGTTGCACGACGACCGGGACGCCGGCCGGGAAGCCCTGGCCCACGACCGAGACGGTGTCGCCCGGGTAGGCGGCATTCGGCTCGACCGTCAGCGTCGGGTCCATCGCGCAGATGTCGGAACCGGAGACGACCGCCAGCGGGGCCTCGGCGGCCTCACCCGTGGTGTCGTCGGTGCCGACGACCGTGTAGTCGCCGAGCTCGGCGTCGTCCGGAACCGGGACCGGGACGGTGAAGCCACCGTCGGCGTCCGTGTCGACCACGATCGGGTCACCCACGGGGTTACCCTCGGGGTCGGTCAGCTGCACGGTGGCCGTCGAGTCCGGCGTGTAGCCCTCACCCGTCGCGATGGTCGACTGACCAGGAGCGACAGAAGCGGGGTTCACCGTCAGGGTCGGGTCGATCTCGCCCGGTCCTGCGTCGGTGCCGATGCGCACTGCGGCGTTACCCAGGTTGATCCGCGCGACCTCGTTCGCCGGCAGCAGGGCGATGCTCAGCGCCGACAGGTCGAACGAGGTGAACCCCTCTGCGGCCACGGCCGCGGTGGAGGTCTGGGTCACCGCGTCGGAGGTCTCCGAGACCTGACGGTTGATCGTGATCGAGAGGACCTGCGCCAGCACGTCGAAGACCGGCGAGAGCATCTCGCGGATCGGCGCGGTGATGGAGTCCGTCTTGATGTCGTTGATCAGCAGCTCGAAGATGTTGTCGCCTTCGTCGCTGATCAGCAGCTCGTACACCGGCGCAAGGATCGGCGCGAGCGCACCGCCCGTGGTGTTGATGGTGTTCACCAGAACCGTGGCGATCGGGGCCATCGTGCCCGTGCTGTTGTTCACGGCCTCGGGGAAGTCGCCGTTCACGGCGTCCGCCAGCGGGATCGCCCACGAGACGTCGAGGGTACCGAGCGGCCCCTCCTCGTAGAAGGCGAGGTTGATCGTCACCGAGTTCAGCGAGTCCTCGATCGCGCCGATGAGGATGCGGGTGACTTCCTGCATCAGCTCGTGCACGGTCTCCGCGATCAGCGGGTAGGTCGTGTCGTCGATGAGCTCGTAGTTCGGGGGCAGCTCGTTGAGGCCACCCTCGGTGTCGTCAGGGTTGTCCACCAGCTTGTCGAGGTGGATCTGCAGCTCACCGGTCGACAGGTCGATGGTGATCAGCTGGTTCGCCGAGGTGATCGGTTCCCCCACGACGGACTGGAACAGGTTCTCCTGCATGTTGCTGTCCACGGTGATCGAGGGCGTCGGAACACCCGGGACCGCGTCGAACAGGCCGGTCAGCGCACTGGTGTCGAGGTTCTCGTTGACGAGGTCCTCGACGGTCGTGTCGATGGTGCCGCCGATGTCGTAGATCGACGAGGCGGCGTTCTCGATGACCGGCGAGTGCAGGAACAGGTCCGCGTCGCCGACGCGGTACTGGCCGAGGCCACCCACGCCGTCCTGGTCCAGGATCACGCCGTCCTCGGCGGTGACCTCAGCCGCGCCCGCGCCGACTTCCAGCAGCAGCTGGTCGACGATCTGGTCCGTGAGGCCGTCGACGCCCAGCAGGCGCGCGACCGACAGGACGTCCACGGACGCCTTGCCGAAGTCCTCGGTCTCGCCGTCCAGGGTCACGCCGCCGTCCGCGCCGAGCAGGCCGGACACCGCGTGCGCGTCAACCGGGGACGACGCCTCGCTCTTGCTGGCCAGCGCACCGAGCTGACCGTAGTCCAGGATCTCGTCGAGGGGGACCTCGACGTCACCGAGGTGGACGAGCTCCGAGCCGAGCAGCTCGACGTTGAGGTTGCCCTCGTTCGCGCCCGGGTTCGACACCGAGCCGGCGTCCGAGTAAGCGGCTGCCAGCAGCGCCTTCGTGAAGAGCGTCGAGTCAAGGACGCTCGCAGCGGCCTCGGACGGCTCGTCCGGGTAGTTGTTCACTGCGACCGCAGGCAGTCCG
Source organism: uncultured Actinomycetota bacterium (assembly GCA_963850545.1). Lineage (GTDB taxonomy): Bacteria > Actinomycetota > Actinomycetes > Actinomycetales > Cellulomonadaceae > Promicromonospora. Next base: position 3,281,562 of record CAWKLP010000001.1, read on the forward strand.
GTGGCCGAGACCACGACTGCCGTCGCCGCGACGGTCACCAGGGATCGGCGCAACATGACGCCACCCCTCCGACGTCGGCGTGACGGTACTTGCGTTCGGTTCAAAAGAACTCACTCCTCAATCAATCGCGCTTCACGTAGAGAAAGCGTCCGGATCGGTACGTGATCACGTCCGGTTCGTCGGGGCGGTGGCGCAAGACACACCGGCTCCCGGCCCTCAGGGAACAGTGGTTCTCAGGCACCTGCCAGGCAGGGCGGTAATCGTGCGCTGACGCAACGGAACGCAAATCACCATGCGTTCGAACCGATCCGAGGCGCGGCCAAGGCAGGTACACGAACATTGACGGAGAGAAGTGAAGGTCGTCCGAAATGCCGGGTGAAAAGTCTGGCCCAATTGCGGGTGAAATTTTGCGTTGGCGCGTTACCCGCTGACGAGCCAGGCCGGCGGCCTGGTCTCGGCGAGGCGGACCAGGTCTCTGCGATCCCGGATGCCGAGCGTCGCGTACGCCCGGCGCAGCCGGTTCACGACGGTCCGCTCGGACACGAACGTCGCCTGCGCGATCTGCGAGTTGGTCGCACCGTGCACCGCGAGCCGGACCATCTCCCGCTCGTGCCTGCCGAGCACCTCCCACTCGGGGTCCGTGCCACCGCTCGCATCGGCCTCGGCGAGGAACACGTCGATGCCCCGCAGCCACCCGGCCATCCCGGCCAGGCGCACCAGCGTCCGGGCCTCGTCGAGCATCGCGGTGCCGGTCGCCCGGCCACCGCGCGTCACGGCGTACCGGCCGTACGCCACCAGCATGCGCACGCGCTGCCAGGGCGACATGGGCGCCGGCGGAGCGTGCAGCGCGGCCTCGAAGGTGGCCGACGGCGTGCCGTCGTCGGCCAGGAGGGCACCGAGCCTCGAGTAGGCCGCCGCGACGTCCACCGCCGACCGCTCCTCGGGCGCCACCGGCGGCTCGAGGAGCCGCTGGGTGCGTGGCCCCACCTGACCGGGCGGCGACGACGCCATGACCGCCTCCACGAGGTCGCACCGCACCTGCACGCGCCCCCGGTAGGGCCACGCGCAGTGCTCGAGCGCGATCGTCAACAGCGCGACGGCCCCTTCCGCCTGCCCGACGACGAGGTGTGCGGCACCGAGGTCGGCGGCGTACTCGCCGAGCGCCCGCGCCGACCAGCTGCCCGCCTGGGCAGGCATGGTGCTGGCCGGGACGGTGCCGTCGACCACCGCGTCGGCAGACGCGCGCAGCCCACGGGCCGGCAGCCACTCGTCGACCGACGGCCGCAGCTCCGCCGCATGCGCGAGATGCGTCCGGACGTCGATGGCCCGCCCGTCGAACGCCGCGACCCGGGCCGCCGCGAGGTCCCGCGCCACGATCTCCGCCACCGTGCTCCCCGACGACGCGCCGGAGTGGTCGGCGAGGAGGCTGCGGGCGCCGGCCACGTCGCCCAGCATCAGCAGGGCGCGCACCTGGATGTCGACGCCCACCCAGTCCTGGCCGGGCATGGCCCCGATCAGCCGCAGGTCCGCGCGGAGCGCGGCGGGGTCAGGCAGGTCACCGGTATCCTCCAGGCGCAGCAGCGTCACCGCCACGCGTGCGCCCGCGGCACGGGCCTTTCCGTCGACGCCCACGGGGTCGCGCCACCACAGGTGGTCCGTCCACTCGGGGCCCACCCCGTCCGGCGTCAGCGGGCCGTCGCGGTGGTCCACCCATGCTCGGCCCGTCATCAGGGACACCCCGATGGCGCGCGCCGCCAGGCGCGGGTCGGGTGTCGCCGCAACCACCGCCCAGGGGCGGGCCGGCAGCTCGTCCAGGTGCAGCCCGTCGAGGATGCGCGCCGCCGGGCCGGGCCCGGCCACGCCCAGGTCCACGACGTATGGCTCGTGGCCCTCCGCCCCGCGCGCCTCCCGGCACAGCAGGGACAGCAGCGGGTGCCGCACGGTCGAGCGCCCGTCCCGGCGGGCCACGGCGACGCCGCCCAGGGGCACGGCCGCGAGCGCGGTCATCGTCGCCGGGTCGAGGCCGGCCAGCATCGCGCGGTAGGTGCGCCGGGCCGCGGAGCCGACGGCGTCCGGCCCGGCCCACGAGGCGTCCCCGCGCAGCTCGGCGGCGCTCAGCGAGCCCGCCAGCTCGAGCGCGAGCCGGGGGTTGCCGGCGCTCCACCAGCGCAGGTGCTCGACGACGTCGGCCGCCACCGGGACGTTCAGCTCCATGTCGAGCACGCGCCGCAGGGACCCCCTGTCGAGCGGCCCCAGCTCGAGCACCTCGACGTCGTCGGAGAGCGGCTCGACGGCGATGCTCCGCACGGCGGCGATGACCCGCCAGTCCTGCCCGTACGCCTCGTCCGCCAGGTGCTGGAGCCAGCGCGCGCGTTCAGCGGTCAGCACCCCGACGTCGTCGACGAAGAGCACGCGCGGCCCGGTACCGCCGTCGGCGGCCCAGGCCGACACCGCGCGGAGGAAACCGGCCGCGTCGAAGTCGGAGTCGCGCTCCGGATGGTCGGGGAGGGACCAGGCCGACAGGTCGATGCGTCGGCTGTTCTCCAGGTCGTGCGCGGACGGCCGTGGCGAGCACGGCCGGACCACCCGCACCGCCGATGATCCCGCGCCGACCTGCTTCAGTGCGTGGAGCACCGTCGCGGTCTTCCCGATTCCGCTCAGTCCGCGCACGACAAGGACCGTCGGGTCCAAGTCGGTTGCGAAGTGCCCGATGACCCGCAGCTCTCGATCACGCCCGTGGACCACGTGGTCCCTCCCCCTGCTGCCTGCCTGGCTCCTTCGTGCCCACGACGTCGCCGTAGGCATGGCCACGGAAGGCCCGTAACTCGATGGCACGCATAACCCCAATTCACGACCTGCATGAATACTTATAAGGGACGCCTCGGGAGTCTATGACAAGAGATGAATCGTGCAGGGTGGGGGTGTGATACGGGAAATTACGGCTCTACCTGGCGCATCTCGGGCAGGCACGAGAAACGCGCACGCTCCAGAAATGCGCCCGCAATGGCCAATCCAGGAGGGCGCTGATGTCACGCCAGCGGACCGAGCATTTCCTGCCTGTCGGTCTCCGGGCGGTCCGAGCCGTCGAGCACGGCGACGAGCTTCTTCTCCTCGAACCGGAAGTGCGTCTCCATGACGGCCTCGATGCCGTCGAGGTGCCGCAGCATCTCGTCCCGGTCCGCGCCCGACAGCGCGGCGCGCTCCAGCTCGCCCAGCAGGTGGTCCAGCATGGAGTGGTCCCGCTTCAGGTCGGCGATCACGGGCGCGAGGTCCGGCTCGGCCGCCAGCGCGACATCGAACAGCGTGGTGTCCTCGCTCCGGTGGTGACCGGTCAGCGCCACGCAGAAGCCGACGCAGTAGAGCTGGAGGTCCCGCGTCCGCCGTCGGGCCGGACGCACCGTCCTCGACGGCGGACCGGGCCACGCCGAGGGCGTCACGCAGCCGCCCGTGGATCTCGCGGAGCTCCTGCCCCCAGGCGACGACGCGTTGACTCATCGGCGCCAGCCTAGCCCGGGGCGGGCGACCCCGTCAGGCGGCCAGCAGCTCGGCGATCACCGCGGGCACCGCCTGCGCGATCTCCAGCGCGGCGACCGGCCCGCCCCTTGACGCCCGCGCCGCCGCCCGGCCGTGCACGAGCACCGCGGCGGCCGCGAGCCGAGCCGCGAGCGTCTCGTCCTCGACGACGTCGGCGGAGCGGCCGGCGAGCAGCGTCCCCAGGATGCCCGCGAGCACGTCGCCCGACCCGGCGGTCGCGGCCCAGGCCGGCGCGTCAGCCTGCGCGTACGCGGCTCCCGGGCCGGCCACCACCGTGATCGCGCCCTTGAGCAGGACCGTCGCGCCGGTCGCCTGGTGCGTCGTCCGCACCCAGTGCAACGGCCGCGCCTCGACCGCCGCCCGGTCGACGTCGTGCCCGAGCTCCTGCAGCAGCTCCGCCAGCTCGCCGGCGTGCGGGGTCAGGACCGCCCACGCCGGGAGCCGGTGCTCCAGCATCGTGAGCGCGCCCGCGTCGATCACGGCGGGCATCCGGCCACCGGTCACGTCCTCGGACAGCACCCCGGTCACGGCCGCGAGTGCCCCGAAGATCCGACGGGCCTGGCCGTCGTCGTCCGGGCCGTCCTCGGGATCGATCGCGGGGACGCCGGGGCCCAGGACCCAGGCCTGGACCCGACCGCCCGCGACGACCACCTCGGGGCGGGCCAGCAGCACGCGCGTGCCGACGGCCTCGGGGCCCAGGTAGCGCACCATGCCCGCTCCGGCATGCACTGCGCCCGACGTCGCGAGCACTGCGGCGCCCGGGTAGGTGCCCGTGCCCGCGATCACGCCGACGACGCCCCGTGTGTACTTGTGGTCGTGGGCGGTGGGCGCAGGCCACAGGGCGGCGACGTCGGCCGGCTCCATCCGCTGCACCTTGCCCGACCCGGTGTCGTTGCCGCCCATCGCATGCCGGCCCATCGCCACCCGCTGCGCCGCGTTGGCCCACTGGTCGGCCCCCGAGGCAGTGGGGAAGCCGACGTCGACCAGCTCGACCTCGCCGGCGAGGTGGGCGGCCGGGGGCAGGAGCAGGCCGGGCTTGAGCGCGCCGAACGTCACCGTGCGGTCCGCGCGCAGGACGGGGCCGGGCACGACGCCGTCGTCCACGCCGATGCCGCTCGGGATGTCGACGGCCACCGTGTACGGCCACCGCTCCCCCGCCGCCTCGCGGGCCTCCGCGAGAGCGCGCACCAGGCCGCCGGCGGGCGGCCGCAGCGCGCCGCGCGCGCCGACGCCGACCAGTCCGTCCAGCACGACGTCGGACGCGAGGGCGGACTGGACGACGGACGGGACCCGGACGTCGGCGAGCGTCACGACGTGCCCGCCCGCAGCCTCGAACGCGGCGAGGCCCTCCACATGTGCTTTCGTGGACGCGAGGACTGCCGTGGCCGTCATGCCGCGCCGCGCCAGGTGTGCGCCGGCAAACAGGGCGTCGCCGCCGTTGTTGCCGGGGCCGACGAGGAGCAGGGCGCGCGCACCGCGCACGTCACCGCGGGTGTCGGCCGCGCGGCCGGGCCGGACCCGGGCGGTGCCGGGGAGTCCGCCGGAACCGAGGCTGCCGCGCAGGCGGACGCCGCCCGGGCGGGCGGCCGGGCGGCCTGTGGAACGCCCGTCGGCGGGCCTGGCCGCCACCTCCCGGAGCACTGCATGGGCAAGGGCGTACGCCGCCCTGGCCATGAGCGGCTCGCCCGCGGCGATCAGCGGCTCTTCGGCCTTCCGTACCTCGTCGGAGCTCCACGCGTCTTTCACAGGCCTATAGTGCCGCTTCCTGCGCCGTTAGAGGTACCAACACCGGCATTTTGGACCGCCCTTCCCGTCCGGAACCCGGTCGACATAGGGTCGGGCCATGCGATTCGGACTCTTCATCCCGCAGGGCTGGCGCCTCGACCTGGTCGACATCGCGCCCGCCGACCAGTGGGCTTCCATGCTGTCCCTTCTGCACCGCGCGGAGAACCAGGCCGCCGGCGAGGCCGTCCCCGGCGGCGAGTTTGCGTGGACCTCGGCCTGGGTCTACGACCACTTCCACACCGTCCCCCAGGTGACCACCGAGGCCACGCACGAGGCGTGGTCCCTCATGGCCGCGTTCGCGGCAGCCACGCAGCGCATCCGCCTGGGCCAGATGTGCACCTGCATGGCGTACCGCAACCCGGCCCACCTCGCCAAGGTCGCCTCGACCATCGACACGATCTCCGGCGGCCGCGTCGAGATGGGCATCGGCGCCGGCTGGTACGAGCACGAGTGGCGCGCCTACGGCTACGGCTTCCCGTCGGCGGGCGAGCGCCTGCGCGCGCTCGACGAGGGCGTGCAGATCATGACGAACATGTGGCGCACCGGGTCCTCGGGCACCTTCGAGGGCAAGCGCTACCAGGTCGACGGCGCGCTCTGCTACCCGCAGCCGCTGCAGCAGCTTCCGGTGGGCGACGGCGGCGCCGAGGTCCCGTCGATCCCGCTGTGGATCGCCGGCGGCGGCGAGAAGAAGACGCTGCGCATCGCCGCGCAGCACGCCCAGTACACCAACTTCGACGGCTCGCCCGAGGGGTTCGCGCACAAGTCGAGCGTGCTCGAGGCGCACTGCAAGGACGTGGGCCGGGACTTCGGCGAGATCACCCGGTCGGCCGACTACAACGTGGTGATCGGCGAGACCGAGGCCGACGTCGCCGAGCGGCTAGCCTGGATCGAGGCGCACCTGCGCAAGTGGGCTCCCGAGAAGGCCGAGCAGGAGCTCAACACCTGGCGGACCGGGCTCCTGGTCGGGACGGCCGAGCAGATCACCGAGCGGCTGCAGAGCATGCGGGCGCGCGGCCTGGAGTACGCGATCACGTACTTCCAGGAGGCGGCCTACGACCAGTCGGGCCTCGAGCTCTTCGAGAAGCAGGTCATCCCTGAGCTCCAGTAGTAGTCCCCGATAGTCCTGCCGCCTGTCGGCGTGATCTCGACCGGTCCGCTTCCGGAACACGATCTGGCTTGGGTTTCCCGTGAAATCCAAGCCAGATCGCGTTCTCGAAGTGGACCTTCCGATCTAGCGGCCGACGACGGGCCGGCTCAGCCCTCCGCGATCACCATTGCCGACGCGATGCCCGCATCGTGGGAGATCGTGATGTGCCAGGTGCGCACGCCGAGCTCGGCGGCGCGGGCGGCAACGGTGCCGCTCGCGTCAATCCGGGGCGGACCGCCCACCGTGCGATGCACCGTGACGTCGTGCCAACGGAGATTGCCGGGGGCGCCGAGCGACTTCGCGATGGCCTCCTTGGCGGCGAACCGAGCAGCCAGGGACGCCGGGGGCAGCTCGCGCTCGGCCTCCGTGAACAGTTTGTCACGCAGCCGGGGCGTGCGATCGAGGGTCTCCATGAACCGGTCCACGTCGACCACGTCGATACCCGTCCCGATGATCATGGGCTCAGCCTATGGCGTGTTTCAGAAGCCGTGAGGCTTGTGAGACACCGCCCTTCTCGGGCGTCCAAGTTTCAGACCGCGGGTGCGGTCTGGCTGGTTCCCACGTCATCCAGTCCCTTGCCACGACGACGTCGGACGTCGTGGTGGGTGGGGGTGTCCTGTCGGTGGGCGTTGGTGACGGGGCCGGCTGCCTGACGGTCCCCGATCCGGGCAGCACCACGCCCCGCACCGTCTGTGACGGCAGGTTTGTGGTTCTCGGCCCAGGCAGCGAGATTGACGGCGGCATTCAGGTCCCGGTCCATTACATGTCCACACTCGTGGCACTCGAACACGCGGTCCTTGAGCGTGAGGTCCTTGCGCAAGGTGCCGCACGTGGAGCAGGTCTTGGAGGACGGGAACCACCGGTCCGCGAGCACGACGTGGCCGTCGCGCCAGGCTTGTTTGTAGGTGACCTGTCGGGCGAGTTCACCCCAGGCTGCGTCACTGATGGCGCCGGAGAGCTTGCGGTTGGTGGTCATGCCGGTGATGTTCAGGTCTTCCAGGACCAGCCGGGCGTGGTTCTTGACCAGCTGGTTGGACACCTGATGCAGCACATGGCGACGACGGTCACGGATCCGGGCATGCTGCCGTCCCAGACGCACGACAGCCTTCTTTCGGTTCTTCGATCCCTTCTTCTTCCGCGACACCGCCCGGGACAGGCGGCGTAGACGCGGCAGCCCACGTCGGAGGGCTCGTGGGTTGTCCAGACGGAGCACCTCGGTACCGTCGGACGAGCCTGCGACGACCAGGGCGTGCAGGCCACGGTCCACGCCCACCCAGTGGTCCTCGTCGTCCCGGGTACCGCCCTTGTCGGCCTCAGCCTGCTGGTCGGCAAGCTGCGGTGTGTGTCGCTGCGCGGGGTGCAGGTCGGCGGCCTGGACGGTGATGGAGATCCACCACCTGTGCGCACCCCGGGACACGGTCACCGACAGGATCCGGGCGCGGTCCTTTGTAATCATGCGGCGTAGCCGACGGGTGCATTCCCGGACGCGCAGGACGCCGATCTTCGGCAACGTCACCGACCGGACGCGATCCCCGTCCCCGAGGCGAATGCTGGCGCGCCCCTTGTTGGTCTTGTTGCGGATCCGGAACGACCCACGCGTCGGGTTCTTCTTCTTGAAGCGAGGGAGCCCGACTTTCGGTCCCTTCCGGGTACCCGTGCGGGAGTCGGCGGCCGCTTTCAGGCCGCGGCCGAGGTCGACGGTGGCTTCCTCGAAGACCTGTGCCAGCACCTGGTCGCGCCAGGCCAGACCCGTGACGACCACCTGCGCTCGCCCGGTCGTGTCGACCAGGAACCGGCGCCCGGCGGCCTCGGACCGCTTCCAAGTGTTGAACGCGTTGATCAGGTCGAACCCCGTCCACGGCACACGCGGTGTATCAGGGACGTCACCAGCCCCGCAGTGGTCGCCGCCGGGCACCACCCCGGCCATAACCTCGGGCGTGGAGTCCTGGCCCCGCCCACGCTCGACGGCGGCGCGTGCGTCCTTGTGCAGGCGCAATGCCTGGTTGAACGCAAACCTCGCCGCACCCACGTGCCGGGACAGCACACGCGCCTGCTCGACCGAAAGGTCGAGACAGAACCGGAACGACTTGTGCCTGGGCATGCCGACCATCCTGCCACCAGCCACTGACAAACACCTGCGACATGTACTCTAGTGACCAATCCGTGCGGACATCTGTTCCATATCACCGGCGACTCCCCAGCCCACTGGTCTATCCCCGATGCCGACGAGTTCCGAAACACAGCGCAGATCCCCGCCGGCCGACCCCTGGTCCATCCGCACGTTCGCCCCGGGGGTCTTGCGCGAGATGCCCGCTTTGCGGCACCCTATTACAGTAATGCGGAGGTAAAGGTGGCGCCTGCATAGTATCGACAGGGCGCCATCTTCATGCGTAGGAGGTAATCATGACGGAGGACGACGACAAGCTCCCCTTCCCCGTGATCATGGTCGTCGTCTTCGGCGTCTTGATCGCCGCGATCGTCACGCTGCTGGTGTTCGTCGCCGTGTCGAGCTGACGCCCTGCCACCGTCCGACCCAGGCGCCACCGTCCGACTCAGGCAGTCCGACAGAGACCGGGCAGCTCGGGGGCAGCTCGGCGCGTCTCCTCGATACGGTCCAGCCACTCGCCCACGAGCGCCCCGAACAGCTCGGGCTGCTCGATGTTCAGCGCGTGCCCCGCGCGGTCCAGCACGGCGAACGTCGCCCGCGGGTAGTGCTCCACGAGGTCCCACGCGTCGCGGTAACCGGTCATGGAGTCCTGGCGCCCGACGAGGATCAGCGTCGGCTTCTCGAATCGCGCGGGCTCGACGGGGAAGGTACCCGCGTAGCTCGCCTCGATCCGCGCCACCGCCTCGGGGTCGGCCGCGGCGAGCCCGGGGTCCACGTCCCGGCGCGCCCGCTCCCAGGTTTCCTCGGTCTGCACCACGAGGACCTCCTCAGCCGTCAGGGCCTCTGCCCCGACCCGCTCCGCGAGCGCCGGGTCCCGCACCAGCACCTGGCGCTCCGGGAGCTGCCGCAGCTCGTGGCGCGGCTCGACCATCATCACGACGGTGGCCAGGCCCGCGACCCGTTCCGGGTCGGCGGCGGCGAGCCCCCGCGCCAGGTACCCGCCGTACGACTGCCCGACGACTACGTACGCGCCCTCGGGCACCAGCGCCTCGACCGCTCCCCGCAGGATCCGGAAGACGTCGTCGGTGCCCTCGACGTCGGGCGCCGCCGTCCGGCCCATGCCCGGCAGGTCGACGTAGACGCGACGCCAGCCGGGCCGGTCCGCGAAGATCGACTCGAACGCGCCGGTCATGATCCGGTGGTCCACCGGGAACCCGTGAATCATGACAGCCGTGGCCACCCCAGGGCCCGCCACTGGCCCGTGCTCCACGTAGTGCACCCGGACCCCGTCGACTTCCACATACGCCATGCGCGTTCCTCTCGTCCCGCCACAGGCTAGACGGGACCACCGACATCCCGGATGCCCGCGGTGTCCTCCGGCTGGACCAGATGCCGCCAGCGGAACCACTTGCGCTCCAGCTCCTCGGTCGGGTCGACGTCAAACCGCCGGGCCACGAGCAGCAGCTGCGCCAGGGCGTCCGAAACCTCGCCCTCGACTTCGTCGGAGAGGTTCTCGAGGTCCACGCCGCCGAGCGTGCCACAGCCGAACGGGCGTGGTTACTCCACCGTCACGGACTTGGCGAGGTTGCGCGGCTGGTCCACGTCCAGGCCCTTCGCGGTCGCGAGCGCCATCGCGAAGATCTGCAGCGGCACGACGGCCAGCAGCGGCTGGAGCAGCGTGGGCGCCTGCGGGATCCAGAAGATCTCGTCGGCGTACTTGCGCACCTCGTCGTCGCCGTCCTCGGCGATCACGAGGGTACGTGCGCCGCGCGCCCGGATCTCCTGGATGTTGGAGACGACCTTGGAGTGCAGGGAGTCGCGCCCGCGCGGCGAGGGCACCACCACGAACACGGGCTGCCCCTCGTCGATCAGGGCGATCGGCCCGTGCTTGAGCTCGCCGGCGGCGAAACCCTCCGCGTGGATGTACGCGAGCTCCTTGAGCTTGAGCGCGCCCTCCAGGGCCACCGGGAACCCGACGTGCCGCCCCAGGAACAGCACCTTGTCGGACTTCTCCATGGACCGGGCGGTCGCGCGCACGTACTCGCCGCGCTCGATGACGGTCTGGATCTTGCGCGGCATGGCGCGCAGCTCGTCGAGCAGGGTGACGATCTCGTCGGGGAACTTGTTGCCGCGCAGCTGCGCCAGGTACAGCCCCAGCACGTAGGCGGCCGTGATCTGCGCGAGGAACGCCTTGGTGGAGGCGACGGCGATCTCGGGGCCGGCGTGCGTGTACAGCACGGCGTCGGACTCGCGCGGGATCGTGGAGCCGTGGGTGTTGACTATCGAGACCACCTTGGCGCCCTGCTCGCGCGCGTGCCGCACGGCCATCAGGGTGTCCATGGTCTCGCCGGACTGCGTCACGGCGACCACCAGGGTGCGCTCGTCGACGATCGGGTCGCGGTAGCGGAACTCGTGCGCCAGCTCGACCTCGACGGGGATGCGGCACCAGTGCTCGATCGCGTACTTCGCCACGTGCCCGGAGTAGGCGGCGGTGCCACAGGCGATGACGATGATCTTGTTCACCGCGCGCAGCACCGACTCGTCGATGCGCAGGTCGTCCAGCACCAGGGCCCCGGCGGCGTCCGTGCGGCCGAGCAGCGTGTCGGCGACCGCCTGCGGCTGGTCGTGGATCTCCTTGTCCATGAAGGACGCGAAGCCGCCCTTCTCCGCGGCGGCCGCGTCCCAGTCCACGGTGTAGCGCTTGGCCTCGGCGGGCTTGCCGTCGAAATCGGTAACGGCCACGGACGTCGGCGTGATGGTCACGACCTGGTCCTGGCCCAGCTCGAGGGCCTCCTTCGTGTGCGCGATGAAGGCCGCGACGTCGGAGCCCAGGAAGTTCTCGCCCTCGCCGAGCCCGACCACGAGCGGGGAGTCGTGCCGGGCACCCACCACGGTCTCGGGTGCGTCGGCGTGCACCGCGAGCAGCGTGAACGTGCCCTCCAGGCGGCCGGCGGCGGCCGTCATGGCCTCCGTCAGGTCACCCGTCTCGCGGTACGCCTTGGCCACGAGGTGAGCGGCTACCTCGGTGTCGGTCTCGGAGCGGAACGTCACGCCGTCGAGCAGCAGCTCGGCCTTGAGCTGGGCGAAGTTCTCGACGATGCCGTTGTGGATAACGGCGAGCCGGTCGCCGTCGGCCAGGTGGGGGTGGGCGTTCGCGTCGGTGGGGCCGCCGTGCGTGGCCCAGCGCGTGTGCCCGATCGCGGCGGTCGCCTCGGGCAGAGGGTTGTGGTCGAGGACCTCGATCAGGTTGGCCAGCTTGCCGGACTTCTTCGCCCAGGCGACGCCGTCCAGCCCGGGCGCCACGAGCGCCACGCCAGCCGAGTCGTATCCGCGGTACTCCAGGCGGCGCAGCCCCTCTATGGCCACGTCGAGGGGCGTGCCCGACGGCGTGGCGACACCCGAGGCGTTGCCGTCCGCAATAGTCGCTGCAGTTCCCGTGTAACCAACGATCCCACACATGCGCGCGAGTCTAGCGAGCGATCCGGTCCGCCCCCATGACGGGACTCACAGGGCACGTGTCTCACCCGCCGCGTGCGGCCGGACCGCGGGCGACGGGCGATACAGCCCGCTGAGTGGGGCACAATGCTGCAGGTGGTGTCACAGTTCTCGACGACGGATCTCGGTGAGCACCTGCTCGCCCTCGCCCCGTCCTCGCCCTACGTGGATCTCGACCGAGCGGCCTGGAGCCGCCTCTCGGCATCCACGCCGCTGCCGCTGACCGACGAGGACGTCGAGCGCCTGCGGGGACTCGGTGACCCGATCGACCTGGCCGAGGTCGACGCGATCTACCGTCCCCTGTCGCGCCTGCTCAACCTCTACGTGCAGGCCACCGGTGGCCTGCACGACGCGACGTCGACCTTCCTGCACGAGGACCCACCCCGCACCCCGTACGTCATCGGCGTGGCCGGGTCGGTGGCCGTCGGGAAGTCGACGACGGCGCGTGTCCTGCGCGAGATGCTCGCCCGCTGGCCCGAGACGCCGCGCGTCGAGCTCATCACCACCGACGGGTTCCTCTACCCGAACGCGGAGCTCGAGCGGCGGGGCCTGATGGAGCGCAAGGGCTTCCCGGAATCGTACGACCGGCGCGCCCTGATCCGGTTCCTGTCCCGGATCAAGGCCGGCCAGGCCGAGGTGCGCGCACCCGTGTACTCGCACGTCATCTACGACATCGTGCCCGAGCTGGAGATGGTGGTCCGCAAGCCCGACGTGCTCATCGTCGAGGGCCTGAACGTGCTGCAGCCGGCCAGGCCGTCCGCCGTCGACGAGTCGACTGTCGCTGTGAGCGACTTCTTCGACTTCTCGATCTACGTGGATGCCCGCACGCGGAACATCCGCCAGTGGTACGTGGACCGGTTCCTGGAGCTGCGCCGCACCGCGTTCACCAAGCCGGACTCCTACTTCCGGCGGTACGCGTCGCTCTCCGACCAGGAGGCCACGGACCAGGCCCTGGCGATCTGGGAGTCCATCAACGCGCCGAACCTCGAGCGGAACATCCTGCCCACGCGGGGCCGCGCGACCCTGGTGCTCACCAAGGGCTCGGACCATGCGGTGCAGCGGGTCCGCCTGCGCAAGCTCTAGTCAGCGGTCGGCCGCTGGGCTGGCCGACGGGTCGTCGTCGGACGGGACGGCGAACTCGGCGACGGCCTCAGCGGCACCCGCCGGGACCGCGACCTTCTGGTCGGCGTCGTCCGGCGCCTCGTCGAGCTGCCGGTGCGAGAACCAGCCCACCACCTTGTCCACGATGAAGCCCATCACCACGCCCAGCACCACGCCGATGCCGATCGCCAGCAGCGGCTCGTGGCCGAGCCACTGCGCGGCGACCAGGCCGATGCCTGCCGAGTAGAGGGCCCACATGACCGCCGCGATCGCGGCGATGACCATGAACCGGCGCCGCGGGTAGCCGACGGCGCCCGCCGTCATGTTCACGGCCACGCGGCCGATCGGGATGTAGCGCGCCGCCAGGATGAAGGATGCCCCGCGGCGGGCCAGTGCGCGCTCCGCCCAGGCCACGGCCCGGCGTCCGCGCGGCGACTGCAGGAACGGCGCGCGGTCGGTGCCGATCATGCGCCCGATCTGATACGCGATCTGGTCGCCCACCCACGCACCGGCCGCCGCGGCCACCAGCACGAGCCACATCCAGGGCGTGCCCGTGCTGTGCGCGGAGACCGCCAGCGTGATCACCACGGACTCGCTCGGCAGCGGCGGGAAGAAGCCGTCGATGGTCGCGAACGCGAACATGGCCGGGTAGATCCACGGCGAGGCAGCCATCGCGAGGATCCAGGCCTCGGTGGCGCTCAGGAGTGTGGAGATGAGTTCGAGCACGGGACCTCGGAAGTCTCGGCCGGGCACTACCCGGGGTGAAAGTGCGGCACCTCATAGTGCCTACCGCCAGCCTACGCAAGGGGTACCCCTGAAACGCATCAGGGGACCCCCTGGTAGAACCCCGCTTCCCAAGGATTCACGGGCCGTTCACGCCGGCCTCGCCGCCACGGCGCGAGCCGCCACGGCGCGAGCCGCCACGGCGCGAGCCGCTACAGCGCGAGCCGCTCCCGCACGACGGCGGCGAGGTCCTCCGCCACCTTGTCCGCCTCGTCCTGGACCGGAGCCTCGACCATGACGCGCACCAGCGGCTCCGTGCCCGACTGGCGCAGGAGCACCCGGCCGGTGTCGCCGAGCCGCGCGGCCGCGTCGGCCACGGCGCTCTGCACGCCCTCGTCCGTGCCCGCCCGGGACTTGTCCACCCCGCGCACGTTGACGAGCGTCTGCGGCAGGCGCTCGATCTTGCCCGCGAGATCGGCCAGGCGCTTGCCCGACGCCTTGACCCGCGCCGCGAGGTGCAGCGCCGACAGGACGCCGTCACCGGTCGTGGCGTGGTCGGCCAGGATGATGTGGCCGGACTGCTCGCCGCCCAGGCCGAAGCCCTTGGCGCGCATCTCCTCCAGCACGTACCGGTCGCCGACGGCGGTCTGCACCGTGGTGATCCCCCGCTCCCGCATCGCGAGGATCAGGCCGAGGTTGCTCATCACCGTGACGACCAGGGTGTCGCCCGGCAGGCGGCCCTCCTCCTTGAGCGCGGTGGCGAGGATCCCGAGGATCTGGTCGCCGTCCACGATGGCGCCGTTGTGGTCGACGGCGAGGCAGCGGTCGGCGTCGCCGTCGAACGCGACACCGAAGTCCGCCTCGGACGCCACGACGACGGCCTGCAGCTGCTCCGGGTGCGTGGAGCCGCACTTCTCGTTGATGTTCCGGCCGTCCGGGCTGGCGTTCATCACCACGACGTCGGCGCCCGCAGCGCGCAGCGCTTCCGGGCCCACCTCGCTCGCGGCTCCGTTCGCGCAGTCGAGCGCGATGCGCAGCCCTTCGAGGGGCCGGTGGTCCGGGGTGGTCCCGACACTGTCGGTCAGGTGCCGCACGTAGCGCTCGGCGGCGGCCTGGCCGTCCGTGCGGATGCGCCCGACGCCGGCGCCCGTTGGGCGCTCCCAGTCGTCACCGAGGGTGGCCTGGATGGCGTCCTCTACGGCGTCGTCGAGCTTGAGCCCGCCGCGGGCGAAGAACTTGATGCCGTTGTCCGGCATCGGGTTGTGCGAGGCGGAGACCATGACGCCGAGGTCGGCCTCCAGCTCGGTCACGAGATAGGCCAGCGCGGGTGTGGGCAGGACGTTGAGCATCACCACGTCCACGCCCGCGGACGCGAGGCCCGCCGCGACCGCGCCGGCGAGAAACTCGCCCGACGCGCGCGTGTCCCGCCCGACGACGGCCCGCGGGCGCGGGCCCAGCAGCTCACCTTGCGCCGTCAGGACCCGCGCGGCGGCGGCGCCCAGCTCCAGCGCCAGCTCCGCCGTGATGTCCCTGTTGGCGAGACCCCGAACTCCATCGGTGCCGAACAGCCTGCCCATGCTGGTTCTCCTCAGATCGTTCGGATCCCACCGTAGCGGGCTCCCGGCGCATGCCGACCGTGCTGTCGGCGCGCTCCCTCGACCGGAGCGCCGGTCCGGGCCTCGTTCCGCGGCCCGAACCTGCGCCCGGCTTGTCGTCAGCCTGGCCGAAATGCAGATAGCCCCGCTGAACAGTGTCGACACTGTTCGGCGGGGCCACCCAGCCAAGCGCTTGGATCAGCGCTTCGAGTACTGCGGAGCCTTGCGGGCCTTCTTGAGACCGGCCTTCTTGCGCTCGACCTTGCGGTCGTCACGCGTGAGGAAGCCTGCCTTCTTGAGCTCCGCGCGGTTGGCGTCCTCGTCGATGGCGTTCAGCGCACGGGCGATGCCCAGGCGCAGCGCGCCGGCCTGGCCCGACGTGCCGCCACCCGTGATACGGGCGATGACGTCGAAGCGGCCCTCGACCTCGACCAGCTGCAGCGGGGAGTTCACCAGCTGCTGGTGCACCTTGTTCGGGAAGTACTCCTCGAGGGTGCGGCCGTTGACCTTCCAGGTGCCGGTGCCGGGGACGAGGCGCACGCGCGCCACGGCCTCCTTGCGGCGCCCGAGGGCCTGGCCCGGGGCGGTGATGGACGAACCGCGCGTTGCGGGCGCAGCAGTCTCGGTGGTGTAGTTGCTGGGCGTCTCTGCGCCCTGCTCGATTTCGACGGTGGTCTCGGCCACTGTGGTGTCCTCGCGTCCTTCAGCGTTGCGATCCGGCAGCGGCGTCAGGCCTGCTGCGAAACCTGGGTGATCTCGAACGGCTTGGCCTGCTGCGCCGTGTGCGGGTGCTCAGAGCCTGCGTAGACCTTCAGGTGGGTCATCTGCGTCCGACCGAGCGAGGTCTTGGGGATCATGCCGCGCACGGCCTTCTCGACAGCGCGCTCCGGCTTGGTGTCCAGGAACTCGCCGTACGGGGTGGCAGTGAGGCCGCCCGGGTAGCCCGAGTGGCGGTAGGCAAGCTTCGTCTCACGCTTGTTGCCGCTCAGCGCGACCTTGTCCGCGTTGATGATGATGACGAAGTCACCACCGTCGACGTGCGGGGCGAAGGTCGGCTTGTGCTTCCCGCGCAGCAGAATGGCGACCTGGCTTGCCAGGCGGCCCAGGACGACGTCGGTCGCGTCGACGACGTACCAGTCGCGCTGGACGTCGCCGGGCTTGGGGGTGTACGTACGCACGGTTCGTAACCTTTTCGTTTTCGGTGTCGTCGGGCGAGAAGCAGCGCCCGAAGAGTCAGGTCGTTGTGCGCGGGGGTCAGAATGACGTCCGGGCCGTTCGTCGGCACGCGAGTGGGCTCGCTGCTGACGCAGGACGTCGGTGACAAAAGCACAACGACTCATTAGAGTACCTGCCAGTTTCCCCAGGGGTCAAAGCGTAGGGGGCCACCGGGCAGGATCGTGGCCATGAAGTTCGACACGTCTGGCTGTGGCGTCCACGCCGAACTGGTGCCACGGTAGGACCATGACCGAGGAAACCCCAGGCACGATGCCAGGACCGGACGGGATCGCCGAGGGCGACAGCGACCAGCTATCGCCCGAGGACAGCCTCTACAGCCGCGGCCTGAAGGACGCTCTCGACGAGGGCTACTCCCCGCCGGACCGCCCACGCAAGAACCACTGGGGCGAGACCTCGTGGGAGGAGCGCCACGGCGAGCCGATCGACCAGCGCCTCAACGAGGAGGAGCCGGACATCTGGCAGGCCGACCCGCTCGACCGCACCGACACGTCCCGCGCGGGACGGCTCATCTCCGACCCCGACGCCGACCCGGGCAGCTACGCCGCCGAGGACGGCACCCGCCAGAACGACCTGTACGGCACGGACGCGGGTATCGACGGCGCGGGAGCGAGCGCGGAAGAGGCGGCGGTCCACTGGGTCGAGGAGCCGTAACGCCGAAGTCCTACTTCGGCGCCGCGGTCTCTTCCCAGACGTCCTCGTCCATCCGCTTCGTCCGGACGGCATCGGCGCGGGCCGCGAGCTCGGCGTCCGGCGGGAACGTGATCTCCTCCAGGCACAGGCCCTCGGGCGGCACGACGAAGACGCCCGCGTCCCGCCGTCGGCTCTCCAGGAGCACAACGGGCCAGCTCACGGGACGACGCCCCTCCCCCACAGCTATCGACGCACCCACGAGCGCGCGCACCATGTTGTGGCAGAACGCGTCGGCCACGACGTGCGCGATGGCGAGCCCGGCGTCGGGTCCGTCGGTGGGCCGCTCCCAGGCGATGCGCTGCAGCTCGCGGATGGTCGTCGCACCGGGCCGGGGCTTGCAGTAGGAGGCGAAGTCGCGCACGCCGGTGAGCGGGCGGACGGCGGCGTCCATGGCGGCGACGTCCAGCGGCTTGCGGGTCCACAGGACGTGCCTGCGGCGCAGGGGGTCGCGCAGCGCGACGTCGTCGGCGATCCGGTAGGTGTAGCGGCGGCGCAGGGCGGAGAAGCGCGCGTCGAAGCCCACGGGTGCCGGTACGGCCCTGCGCACCACGACGTCGCCGGGGAGCACGCCCGTCAGGCGGGACACCAGCGCCTCCTCGGGGGTGCGACCGGACCTGCCCGCGCGGCCAGGCAGCCCGGCCCAGTCGGCGGCCTCGATGTCGACGTGCGCCACCTGGCCGCGCGCGTGGACACCCGAGTCGGTGCGGCCGGCGACCGTGAACCGAGGCGTCGGCCGGCCGCGCTGCTCACTGCGCAGGACCCGCGCGAGACCGTCCTCGAGGGCGCCCTCCACGGTGCGCAGGCCCGGCTGGCGCGCCCAGCCGGCGAAGTCCGTCCCGTCATAGGCGAGGTCGAGCCGGACCCTGATGAGTTCGTTCACGAAGTCATCTTCCCCGATCCCGCGCAAAGGTTCGTAAAGTGACGTCATGGCAGACACCCTCACGCTCGCGGTCGACTGTGGCGGCGGCGGGATCAAGGCCGCCGTCCTCGACTCGTCCGGGACCGCTCACGCAGCACCCGTCCGGGTGCCGACGCCCTACCCGCTGCCGCCCGAGCTGCTCGTCGACACGATCGCGAAGATCGCCACCGACCTCCC
Source organism: uncultured Actinomycetota bacterium (assembly GCA_963850545.1). Lineage (GTDB taxonomy): Bacteria > Actinomycetota > Actinomycetes > Actinomycetales > Cellulomonadaceae > Promicromonospora. Next base: position 3,300,071 of record CAWKLP010000001.1, read on the forward strand.
GGCGGCCGCCCGGGTCACGGTCGGCATGCCCGGCATGATCCGCAGCGGTGTCGTCGTGCACACGCCGCACTACATCACGCGGTCGGGGCCGCGCTCACGCGTCGTGCCGGCCCTCGCCGACGCCTGGCGCAGCTTCGACATGCAGGCGGCGGTCGCCCAACGCCTCGGGCTGCCCGCGCTCGTCCTGAACGACGCCGAGGTGCACGGCGCGGGCGTGGTCGCGGCTTCGGGCCTCGAGCTCGTGATCACGCTCGGCACCGGCCTCGGGACGGCGATGTTCCACGGCGGGCGCATCGCGCCGCACCTGGAGTGGTCGCACGCCCCGGTGCGCCGCAGCCTCACGTACGACCAGTACATCGGCGAGCCCGAACGACGTCGGCTCGGGGACGCGCTGTGGTCGCGGCGCGTGGTCACGGTCGTCGACGGGCTGCGGCCCGTCTTCCACTGGGACCGGCTCTACATCGGGGGCGGCAACGCGCGGTGCATCACGCCGTCGGCCCTCGCCCGCCTCGGCGACGACGTCGTCATCGTGCCGAACTCCGCCGCGCTGGTGGGCGGCGCACGAGCCTGGGACCTGCCGCGAACCACCTGACCCACTGCTTGGTTGTGGGCGTGATCGTTGCTGCTACCCGCCCGTTCTGGGCGCAACGATCACGCCAACAACCAGGTACGGGGCCGACGACGGCGGGCCGCACCCTCCGTAGGGAGGGTGCGGCCCGGCGTCGTGCAGGGGGAGAAAGAGGCTCAGGCCTCCTTCTTCTCCTCAGTGGTCTCCGCGGCGGCGTCCTCGGCGGGGGCGTCCTTGACGTCCTCGGCCGGGGTCTCCTCGACGACGGCGTCCTCGACCGGCTCGTCAGCGACAGGCGCAGCCTTCTCGGCGGCCTTGGTGGCCTCCTTGACGACGGCCTGCTTGGGGCTCACGGGCTCGGTTACGAGCTCGATGACCGCCATCGGGGCGTTGTCGCCCTTGCGGGTGCCGATCTTGGTGATGCGCGTGTAGCCACCGTTGCGCTCGGCCATGGCCGGGGCGATCTCGGTGAAGAGCGTGTGCACCACGCCCTTGTCACGAACGACCGTGAGCACGCGGCGACGAGCGGACAGGTCGCCCTTCTTCGCGAAGGTGATCAGGCGCTCGGCCAGGGGACGCAGGCGCTTGGCCTTCGTCTCGGTGGTGGTGATGCGGCCGTGCTCGAAGAGCGAGGTCGACAGGTTCGCGAGAATCAGACGCTCGTGAGCCGGGCTACCGCCGAGCCGCGGACCCTTGGTGGGGGTAGGCATTACTTGTCTCCTTGGAAGTGGTTCCGCGCGCCCGGCCTAGGCCGGGCGCGGGACGTCAGTACGACTGCTCGTCGCCGCTGTAGGCCGCGGAGTCGCCACCCTCGAAGTACGAAGCGCCGGCCGGATCGAAGTCCAGCGGCGAGTCCTTGAGGCTGAGGCCGAGCTCGGCCAGCTTCTCCTTGACCTCGGTGATCGACTTCGCACCGAAGTTGCGGATGTCGAGCAGGTCCGCCTCGCTGCGAGCCACGAGCTCGCCCACCTGGTGGATGCCCTCACGCTTGAGGCAGTTGTACGAACGGATGGTGAGGTTGAGCTCCTCGATCGGCAGCGCCAGGTCCGCGGCCAGCGCGGTGTCCGTCGGCGACGGGCCGATCTCGATGCCCTCGGCCTCGACGTTCAGCTCACGTGCCAGGCCGAACAACTCGACCAGGGTCTTGCCAGCCGATGCGAGCGCGTCGCGAGGCGTGATCGCCTGCTTGGTCTCGACGTCGACAATGAGCTTGTCGAAGTCGGTGCGCTGCTCGACTCGGGTGGCCTCGACCTTGTACGTGACCTTGAGGACCGGCGAGTAGATCGAGTCGACCGGGATGCGCCCGATCTCCGCGTCGAACTGCTTGTTCTGCGCGGCGGACACGTACCCACGGCCCCGCTCGACGGTCAGCTCGATCTCGAGCTTGCCCTTGTCGTTGAGGGTGGCGATGTGCAGGTCGGGGTTGTGCACCTCGACGCCCGCCGGCGGAACGATGTCCGCGGCGGTCACGGTGCCGGCGCCCTGCTTGCGCAGGTACATCACGACGGGCTCGTCGTTCTCCGAGGAGACGACGAGGTTCTTGATGTTGAGGATGATCTCGGTGACGTCCTCCTTCACGCCCGACACGGTGCTGAACTCGTGCAGCACGTTGTCGATACGGATGGACGTGACAGCCGCGCCCGGGATGGACGACAGCAGGGTGCGACGCATCGAGTTGCCGAGCGTGTAGCCGAAGCCAGGCTCGAGCGGCTCGATGGAGAAGCGGGAACGGCTCTCCGAGATGACCTCTTCGGTCAGCGTGGGGCGCTGTGCGATGAGCACTGTGGGTGTCCTTTCAGTGTGCGTCCGCTATATGACGCATCACGGCCTTGCGATCTCTCGCGGCCCGGACGGATCTCTGTCACCGTCCGGACGAAGGTGCCCACCACGTGTGGTGGGACGACGTCGCGATCAGGTTGTGCCTCCGGCCCCCGGGGCCGGAGGCACAACCTGATCGCGACAAGCATCAAACGCGGCGACGCTTCGGGGGGCGGCAGCCGTTGTGCGCCTGGGGCGTCACGTCCTGGATGGAGCCGACCTCGAGGCCGGTCGCCTGGAGCGAGCGGATGGCGGTCTCGCGACCGGAACCCGGGCCCTTCACGAAGACGTCGACCTTCTTGACGCCGTGCTCCTGCGCGCGGCGAGCGGCCGACTCGGCAGCCATCTGCGCGGCGTACGGGGTGGACTTGCGGGAGCCCTTGAAGCCGACATGGCCGGCAGAGGCCCACGACACCACAGCACCGGACGGGTCGGTGATCGAGATGATCGTGTTGTTGAACGTGGACTTGATGTGCGCCTGGCCGAGCGGGACGTTCTTCTTGTCCTTGCGGCGCGGCTTGCGGCCGGCGGCGGCACGAGTCTTGGGAGGCATCTGTTCTGTAATCTCCTGGTCTGATCGGACCGGGGCGGTCTCAGCTCGATGAGCCGACCGCTCCACGGACTGCTATCAGCGGGCCTTCTTCTTGCCCGCGACGGTGCGCTTGGGACCCTTGCGGGTACGCGCGTTGGTCTTTGTGCGCTGACCACGCACCGGCAGGCCGCGACGGTGGCGGATGCCCTGGTAGGTGCCGATCTCGACCTTGCGGCGGATGTCGGCAGCAACCTCACGCCGGAGGTCACCCTCGAGCTTGAAGTTGCCTTCGAGGTAGTCACGCAGCGCAACGAGCTCGGCGTCGCCGAGGTCCTTCACGCGGACGTCCGGGCTGATGCCCGTGGCGGCCAGGGTCTCCTGAGCGCGGGTACGACCCACACCGAAGATGTAAGTGAGCGCAACCTCAAGCCGCTTGTCGCGGGGGAGGTCGACGCCGATAAGACGTGCCATGTGCCTTCCGGCTCCTGTACTGCTCGTCGGAGGTCTACCGCACCGCCATCCCGTGTTTCACACGGGCCCCGGCCTCCGGACCGAGGGTTCCCCTCCCTGCGGGCGTTGCCCGCTGCGAGAGGTTCGAGGTGGTGCGCTGGTGGTGGCCTCAGCCACCGACCCGGGCGTATGCCCGGAGCGTGATCAGCCCTGGCGCTGCTTGTGGCGCAGGTTGTCGCAGATCACCATGACGCGACCGTGCCGGCGAATCACCTTGCACTTGTCGCAGATCTTCTTGACGCTCGGCTTGACCTTCATCGAGTTTTTCCTCCACCACGGACGTCCGGTCTCCCGGTGCGCACGCAGCAGTGTCGTGGGTGGTCGATCGTGCGGCGACGTCACCTCCGGCCAGGCCGTGGACGACGTAGCCCCGGATCGGGGACTGACTACTTGTAGCGGTAGACGATCCGGCCGCGGGACAGGTCGTACGGGCTGAGCTCCACCACCACACGGTCCTCAGGGAGGATCCGGATGTAGTGCTGACGCATCTTGCCCGAGATGTGCGCGAGAACCTTGTGACCGTTCGACAGCTCGACGCGGAACATCGCGTTCGGCAGAGCCTCGATCACACTGCCCTCGATCTCGATGACACCGTCCTTCTTTGCCATATCCTCCGCTAACTCTCGTCGTGACTGCTTCCACGCCCACGGCACCGCAGGAACCCTGCGAGGCCGACAGTCGGGTGTGGATGTCGTGTGTGTCCGTGTGCCGCCTACCTCGTGTGCCTCGGCCTGCGCCCCGCATGCGCGGGGACCGGCAGGCGCCGATGGCACCCTTTTGAAGAACTGGCGGCGTTGAACGGACTACACCCAGCGATCTATCTTACGTCAGTTCGGAAAGCATTCAAAGCGCAGGGGGACGACGACGGCCGAGCGGGCCGTGAGCCTCACCACGGAGGGCCGCTCAGAGGTCGTACTCGACCCCGGGGAGGCCGACCATCGTGTGCGGCAGGCTGTTGACGAAGAAGAACAGCATCGGCAGCCAGCCCAGCACGATGCCCAGGCCGAGCGCGACGAGCACCGTGTGCCCGCGCGCGACCCAGAGCCACACACCGAGCAGCCAGACCACGAGCCCGAGCAGCAGGACCGACTCCCACAGCAGGAGCGAGGTGCCGAACCCGAGCACGATGCCGACCCAGAGGAAGGGACTGGGTGCGAGGCGACGGCCCCATGCGGCGAGCCAGCGCCCGAACCGCTGGAAGCCCCGGCCCACGGCCGGGAGGATCCGCGTGTGCCAGGGCCCTTGCGTCCGCCCCGGCACCGCGTGCGCGGGCGTCGCGTAGGTGGTGTCTCCGCGGAGCTTGGTGTCCTCGCCGGACACCTGAGAACCGGAGGCTGCGGGCAGGGCGTGGGCTTCATCGGTCACGGGGCCGATCGTAGCCAACTGACTCGAAGTTAAATAGACCCCGGGTGAAGTTTCTCAGTCGAGCGCTACCGGCTCCACGCCGAGGACGCCGAGGCGCTCCGCTCCCCCGTCGACCGCCGTCAGCACGACGATGCCGTCCTCCATGACCGCCGTCGAGTGCTCCCAGTGCGCCGCGCGGGAGCCGTCGACGGTGACCACCGTCCAGTCGTCGTCGAGGACGCGGGTCTCGGACCCGCCGCGGGTGATCATCGGCTCGATCGCGAGGCACATCCCGGACCGCAGCCGCGGGCCCGATCCCGACGTCCGATAGTTGTGCACGTCGGGCGGCTGGTGCATGGCGCTGCCGATGCCGTGCCCGACGTACTCCTCGACGATGCCGTACTCGACACCGTTGAACTCGCCGGCCATCTCGACGGCGGTCTCCACGGCCTCGCCCACGGCGTTCAGCCGCTTCGCGGAGGCCAGGGTCGCGATGCCCGCCCACATGGCGGCCTCCGTCGCCCGGACGAGCGCGATGTCGGCGAGGTCCGCGCCGGCGGCGACCAGGTCGCCGTCAGGCAGCGTGTGGTCCAGGGCGCCCTCGGCGCCCAGGACGAACGAGATGGCCGAGTCGCCGTGCCAGCCCTCGATGACCGCGCCGCAGTCGATCGAGACGAGGTCACCCGCGGCGAGCACCCGGCTGCCCGGGATGCCGTGGATGACCTCGTCGTTGACCGACGTGCAGATGACCGCCGGGAAGCCCTGGTAGCCCAGGAACGACGGCGTCGCGCCGGCGCCGTCGATCGTCTTGGCGGCGATCGTGTCCAGGTCGGTGGTGGTCAGGCCGGGCCGGGCAGCCGCCCGGACCCCGGCGAGGGTGTCTGCGACCACCAGGCCGGCGCGCCGCATGAGGCGCACCTGGCCCGGCGTCTTGTACTCGATCCGCTCCCGGCCGAAGACCAAGACTCAGCCCAGCTGGGTCGCGAGCGACGCCACGATGCGGTCGGTGACCTCGGCGATCTCGCCGAGCCCGTCGACCTGCACCAGCAGGTTGCGCTCCCCGTACGCCGCCGTCAGCGGGGCGGTCTGCTCCGCGTAGATGTCGAGGCGCCGGGTGATGGCTTCCTCGGTGTCGTCTTCCCGCCCCTCTTCCTGGGCGCGCTTCGCGATGCGGCTCAGGAGCTCGGCGCGGTCCGCCGTCAGCTCGATGACGCCGTCCAGCTCCCAGCCGAGGCCCGCGAGAATCCCGTCGAGCTCCGCCACCTGGGCGGCGTTGCGCGGGTACCCGTCGAGGATGAAGCCCTGCTTGACGTCGGGGTGCCCGAGACGCTCGCGGACCATGTCGTTCGTGACCTCGTCCGGGACCAGGTCACCCTTGTTCGTGTACTCCTGCGCAAGCTTGCCCAGCTCGGTCTCCTCCGCGATGTTCGTGCGGAAGATGTCGCCCGTCGAGATCGGGACGATCCCGAAGACCTCAGCGAGGCGGGCCGCCTGCGTGCCCTTGCCCGCACCCTGCGGACCCATGATGACCAGGCGCGTGACCTGGCCCTCCTGGTCCGGACGAGCGTGCAGCTCGCGGCGAGAGGTGGTGTTGGGAGTCTGGCTCAACGGAGGAATCCTTCGTAGTGGCGCTGCTGCAGCTGTGAGTCGATCTGCTTGACCGTCTCCAGCCCGACGCCGACCACGATGAGGATCGAGCTACCGCCGAAGGGCAGGTTGGTGCTGACGCCCAGGAAGACGAGCACCAGCGTCGGGATCAGCGCGATCAGCGCGAGGTACAGGGAACCGGCGGAGGTGATCCGGGTGATCACGAAGTCGAGGTACTCCGCCGTGGGGCGGCCGGCACGGATGCCGGGGATGAAGCCGCCGTACTTCTTCATGTTGTCCGCGACCTCGTCCGGGTTGAACGTGATCGAGGTGTAGAAGAAGCAGAAGAAGATGATCATCAGCGTGTAGACCGCGATGTACAGCGGCGACGACTGCTGGACCAAGTTGTTGGAGATCCAGATGACCCACTCGGAGGTCTGGTCGCCGAACTGCGCGAGCAGGCCCGGGATGGCAAGGATCGACGCGGCGAAGATCACGGGGATCACGCCGGACATGTTGATCTTGATCGGGATGTACGTACTGGTGCCGCCGTACATGCGGCGGCCAACCATGCGCTTCGCGTACTGCACCGGGATGCGGCGCTGCGACTGCTCGACGAACACCACGAGGCCGATCACCAGGATGATGACCAGGATCATGATCGTGAAGTTCACGACGCCGTTGGCGCCACCGGCGATCGACCACAGCGACGTCGGGAAGCTCGCGGCGATGGACGTGAAGATCAGGAGCGACATGCCGTTGCCGACGCCGCGCTCGGTGATCAGCTCGCCGAGCCACATGACGAGGCCCGTACCGGCGGTCATGGTGACGACCATGAAGATCGAGGTCAGGATGTTGTCGTCCGCGATCACCTCGGTCGCCACGGTGCAGCCCTGGAAGAGCAGGCCCTGGCGCGCCGTCGTGATGACGGTGGTGGACTGCAGGATCGCGAGGGCGATCGTCAGGTAGCGCGTGTACTGGGTCAGCTTGGTCTGGCCCGACTGACCCTCCTTGTGCAGCGCCTCGAAGCGTGGGATGACCACGCGAAGCAGCTGCACGATGATGCTCGCCGTGATGTACGGCATGATCCCGAGGGCGAAGATCGACAGCTGCAGCAGAGCGCCGCCGCTGAAGACGTTGATCAGGCCGAGCAGAGTGTTCTCACCCTGCTCACCTATACATTGCTGCACGTTCGCATAGTCCACGCCGGGAGTCGGGATGAACGACCCGAGCCGGAAGACCGCCATGATCGCGATCGTGAACAGCAGCTTGCGCCGCAGGTCTGGCGTCCGGAAAGCCCGGCCGAAAGCGCTGAGCACCCTATCCTCCTGGCCCGCCGTTGCGGGATCTCGTGTCGTCGGCAGGACGCCGGCGAGGTGTGTCGAACGTGGGCCAGACCACAACGGTGCGGCCAGACCGTGTCGGATTCTACGTTGCTCACGGGGTCCGGTGGACCACGTTTCGCTCCGGGAATACTCAAGAGAGCACACAGGGCCGGCCGCGCATCACGCGCCGCCGGCCCTGCCAGCTGTCTCAGGCCTCCGAGACCGTACCGCCGGCCGCCAGGATCTTCTCCTTGGCGGACGTCGAGACGCGGTCGACCGCGATCTCGAGCTTGACGGTGATCTCGCCGTTGCCGAGCACCTTCACGGGCTGGCCCTTGCGGACCGCACCCTTCGCGACAAGGTCCTCGACGGTGACGGAGCCACCCTCGGGGAAAAGCGCGGAAAGCTTGTCCAGGTTCACGACCTGGAACTCGACGCGGAACGGGTTCTTGAACCCACGCAGCTTCGGGAGGCGCATGTGCAGAGGCATCTGCCCGCCCTCGAAGCCTGCGGGCACCTGGTAACGAGCCTTCGTACCCTTGGTACCACGACCTGCCGTCTTACCCTTCGAGCCTTCACCGCGACCCACACGGGTCTTCGCAGTCTTGGCGCCGGGGGCCGGACGGAGGTGGTGCATCTTCAGCGGCTTGTTGTCCGCCATGATCACTCGACCTCCTCGACGGCGACGAGGTGCGCCACCGTCTTGACCATGCCACGAATCTCCGCACGGTCCTCCTTCACGGCGGTGTCGCCGATCCGCTTGAGGCCGAGGGTCCGCAGCGTGTCACGCTGGTTCTGCTTGCCGCCGATGGCGGACTTGGTCTGAGTCACCTTGAGTCGAGCCATCACGCACCCGCCTTTGCAGTCGACTCGGCACGACCTGCGGCCTGCGCGCGGAGCAGCGCGGCCGGAGCCACGTCCTCGAGCGGGAGCCCACGACGAGCGGCAACAGCAGCCGGCTCCTCGAGGCCCTGCAGGGCCGCGACCGTGGCGTGCACGATGTTGATCGCGTTCGACGAACCGAGCGACTTGCTCAGCACGTCGTGGATGCCGGCGCACTCCAGCACGGCGCGCACCGGACCACCGGCGATAACACCGGTACCCGGCGACGCCGGACGCAGGAACACGACGCCGGCTGCGGCTTCACCCTGGATGGGGTGCGGGATGGTGCCCTGGATGCGAGGGACGCGGAAGAAGCTCTTCTTCGCCTCCTCGACACCCTTGGCGATCGCCGCGGGCACTTCCTTGGCCTTGCCGTAGCCGACACCGACGGTGCCGTCGCCGTCGCCCACCACGACGAGCGCGGTGAAGCTGAAGCGACGGCCGCCCTTGACGACCTTGGCGACGCGGTTGATGGAGACGACCTTCTCGACGAAGGCGCTCTTCTCCTCGCGCCCTCCACGACGGTCGTCGCGACGTCCGCCACCACGGCGGCCGTCGTTACGGTCCTTGTTCTCGGTGGCGGCACCCTGGGGGGCGCCGCTGCGCTGCCCTGCAGCCATCAGAGAGTCCTCTTCTTCCGTGCGTTGGTCATCACAGGGCCAGACCGCCCTCGCGGGCGCCGTCAGCCACAGCAGCGACGCGACCGTGGTACTTGTTGCCGCCGCGGTCGAACACGACGGTGTCGACGCCGACAGCCTTGGCACGCTCGGCGACGAGCTCGCCGACCTTGCGGGCCTTGGCCGTCTTGTCGCCGTCGAACGCACGCAGGTCGGCCTCGAGGGTCGACGCCGAGGCGACGGTCTTGCCCACGCTGTCGTCCACGACCTGCGCCACCATGTGGCGCGAGGAACGGGTGACGACCAGACGCGGACGAACGGTGGTGCCGGTGATCTTCTTGCGCAGGCGCAGGTGACGGCGCTGGCGAGCGACGGACTTGCCCTTGCCCAGGATCTTGATAGCCATCGTCACTTACCAGCCTTTCCGACCTTGCGGCGGACGTTCTCGCCGGCGTAGCGCACGCCCTTGCCCTTGTAAGGCTCGGGCTTGCGGATCTTGCGAATGTTCGCTGCGACCTCGCCGACCTGCTGCTTGTCGATGCCCGAGACCGAGAACTTGGTAGCGCTCTCGACTGCGAACGTGACACCCGCGGGGGGTTCGATGACAACGGGGTGGCTGAAGCCGAGCGCGAACTCGAGGCTCGAGCCCTTCGCCACGACGCGGTAACCAGTACCGACGATCTCCAGCTTCTTCTCGTAGCCCTGCGTCACGCCGACGATCATGTTGGCGATCAGGGTGCGAGTGAGGCCGTGCAGAGCACGGGAGTTCCGCTCGTCGTCCGGGCGGGACACCACGATCTGGGCGTCCTCCTGAGCGACATTGATGGGGGCGGGCACGTTGTGCTCGAGAGAACCCTTGGGGCCCTTCACGGTCACGAGCGCGCCGCTGACGGTGACGTCCACGCCGGCTGGGACCGGAACGGGAAGCTTGCCGATTCGAGACATTGGCGTTTTCTCCTTTCCGGATTACCAGACGTAGGCGAGGACTTCGCCGCCGACGCCCTTGGCCTGTGCCTGCCGGTCGGTCAGGAGGCCGGAGGACGTGGACAGGATCGCCACGCCCAGGCCGCCGAGCACCTTGGGCAGATCGGTGGACTTGCGGTAGACGCGCAGGCCGGGCTTCGAGATGCGGCGCACGCCCGCCAGGGCGCGCTCGCGGTTCTGGCCGTACTTCAGCTCGAGCGTGAGGGTCTTGCCCACCTGGGCGTCCTCCACGTTCCAGCCGACGATGTAGCCCTCGGCCTGCAGGATCTCAGCAATGTGTGTCTTCAGCTTCGACGACGGCATGGTGACCGTGTCGTGGTGAGCCGAGTTCGCGTTACGCAGACGGGTCAGCATGTCTGCGATCGGGTCGGTCATAGTCATCGGGCTCTTGCCCTTCCTCGCCGGGGTATCCGAGCGGCCTCGAGGGGCCGAACAGACCTACGGCGTAGTTGTGTTACCAGCTGCTCTTGGTGACGCCGGGAAGCTCGCCACGGTGGGCCATCTCCCGCACGCAGATGCGGCACAGGCCGAACTTGCGGTAAACGGAGTGCGGGCGACCGCACTTCTGGCACCGGGTGTAGGCGCGAACCGCGAACTTCGGCTTGGCGGCCGCCTTGTTGATCAGGGCCTTCTTCGCCATGTCAGTTCTCCTTGAAGGGGAAGCCGAGACGGCGCAGCAGAGAGCGGCCCTCGTCGTCGGTCGTCGCCGTCGTCACGACCGTGATGTCCATACCGCGGACCCGGTCGATCTTGTCCTGGTCGATCTCGTGGAACATCGACTGCTCCGTGAGACCGAAGGTGTAGTTGCCGTGGCCGTCGAACTGCTTGGGCGACAGACCGCGGAAGTCGCGGATACGCGGCAGCGCGGTTGCCAGCAGGCGGTCGAGGAACTCCCACATGCGGTCGCCGCGAAGCGTCACGTGCGCACCGATCGGCATGCCCTCGCGCAGCTTGAACTGCGCGATGGACTTACGAGCCTTGGTGACCTGCGGCTTCTGACCGGTGATCGCCGAGAGGTCGCGGATCGCGCCCTCGATGAGCTTCGAGTCCTTGGCCGCGTCGCCCACACCCATGTTCACGACGATCTTCGTGAGACCGCCGGCCTGGTGCAGGTTCTTGTGGCCGAACTCCTCGATCAGCGCCGAGAGGATCTCCTCACGGTACTTCTGCTTGAGGCGCGGCTGGGCCGGGGCCTCGATGGTCGTCTCGGTCATCAGATGTCCTTCCCGGAGCGCTTCGCAACGCGGATCCGGACGGTCTTCTGACGACCGTCACGCTCCACCTGCTCGACTCGGTACCCGACGCGGGTGCCCTTCTTGGTCTCCGGGTCGACGATCATCACGTTGCTCACGTGGATCGGCGCCTCGACCGTCTCGATGCCACCGGTGCGGGTGCCGCGCTGCGACTGACCCACCTTGGTGTGCTTCGTGACTCGCTGAACACCCTCGACCACGAGGCGGTCGGAGTCCTTGAGGACCTCGAGCACGCGGCCGGTCTTGCCCTTGTCGCGACCCGAGATCACGATGACCTGGTCGCCCTTCTTGATCTTCGCCATGGTCAGAGCACCTCCGGAGCCAGCGAGATGATCTTCATGAACCGCTTGTCACGCAGCTCGCGACCCACCGGGCCGAAGATGCGGGTGCCGCGCGGCTCGCCGTCGCTCTTCAGGATGACGGCGGCGTTCTCGTCGAACTTGATGTAGGAACCGTCGGGACGGCGGCGCTCCTTGGCGGTCCGGACGACGACAGCCTTGATGACGTCGCCCTTCTTCACGTTGCCGCCCGGGATTGCGTCCTTGACGGTGGCGACAATGGTGTCGCCGATTCCGGCGTAGCGACGGCCGGAGCCACCGAGAACGCGGATGCAGAGAATCTCCTTGGCACCCGTGTTGTCGGCGACCCGAAGTCGCGACTCCTGCTGGATCATTTGAGTGAACTCCTGTCGTCGAACTGGTTCTCGCGCGGACTGATTCCGGCGAGCCTGGCCGAACGGATAGTTGCTGTGCTGGCCGGGACGGCACGCGTACGTGTGTCACGCACCGTCCCAGCCGGGATAGAAGTCCTTACTTGGCCTTCTCGAGGATCTCCACGAGCCGGAACCGCTTGGTAGCGGACAGCGGGCGGGTCTCCATGATGACGACCAGGTCGCCGATACCGGCGCTGTTCTGCTCGTCGTGCGCCTTGACCTTCGTGGTGCGACGGATGACCTTGGCGTAGAGCGGGTGCTTCACCCGGTCCTCGACCTCGATCACGATGGTCTTGTCCATCTTGTCGCTCACCACGTAGCCACGGCGCACCTTACGCGTCGCGCGCTGGGCCTCGGGGGCCGCAGCGGCAGTCGTGTTGTCGCTCATTGCCTCACTCACTCACGCTCGGAGCCGTACGGATGCCGAGCTCGCGCTCACGCAGGATCGTGTAGATCCGGGCGATGTCACGACGCACGGCCTTGAGACGACCGTGGCTCTCGAGCTGGCCGGTCGCCGACTGGAAGCGGAGGTTGAAAAGCTCCTCCTTGGCTTCCTTCAGCTTGGCGACGAGAGCCTCGTCGTCCATGCCATCCAGATCGATGGGGGCAAGCCCCTGCGTACCGATAGCCATCAGACACCACCCTCGCGCACCACGAAACGGCACTTCATCGGGAGCTTGTGCATCGCGCGGCGCATGGCCTCACGAGCAAGGGACTCGTCGACACCGGCCAGCTCGAAAACGATCCGGCCCGGCTTGACGTTGGCGACCCACCACTCCGGCGAACCCTTACCGGAACCCATGCGGGTCTCGGCAGGCTTCTTCGTCAGCGGACGGTCCGGGTAGATGTTGATCCACACCTTGCCGCCACGCTTGATGTGGCGAGTCATTGCGATACGCGCCGCCTCGATCTGGCGGTTGGTGACGTACGCCGGCTCCAGAGCCTGGATGCCGAAGTCGCCGAACGCGATCTGGGTACCACCCTTGGCCGCGCCGGAGCGCGACGGGTGGTGCTGCTTGCGGTGCTTGACCCTGCGCGGGATCAGCATGGTCAGGCCTCCGTTCCGGTCTCTGCGGCCGGAGCAGCAGCTGCCTCCGCCGCGGGGGCGGACTCGGCGCTGCGCTCGGCCGGACGCTCGTTGCGACGACCGCCGCGACGCTCGCCGCCGCGCTCGCCACGCTCAGGACGCTCGCCACGGCCACGGCCCTGACGGGGCGCGGCTGCAGCCTGCTGAGCGGCGAACTCCTTCTCGGTGGTCTCGCCCTTGTAGATCCACACCTTCACGCCGATGCGGCCGAAGGTGGTGCGGGCCTCGTAGAAGCCGTAGTCGATGTACGCACGGAGGGTGTGCAGGGGCACGCGGCCCTCGCGGTAGAACTCCGAACGGCTCATCTCGGCGCCGCCGAGGCGGCCGGAGACCTGCACGCGGATGCCCTTCGCGCCGGCGCGCTGGGCGGACTGCATGCCCTTGCGCATCGCGCGACGGAACGAGACACGGCTGGCCAGCTGCTCGGCAATGCCCTGAGCAACGAGCTGCGCGTCGATCTCCGCGTTCTTGACCTCGAGGATGTTGAGCTGAACCTGCTTGCCCGTGAGCTTCTCGAGCTCACCGCGGATGCGGTCGGCCTCAGCACCTCGACGGCCGATCACGATGCCCGGACGCGCCGTGTGGATGTCCACGCGGACGCGGTCGCGGGTGCGCTCGATCTCGACCTTGGAGATTCCGGCACGCTCGAGGCCAGTGCCCATGAGCTTGCGGATCTGGACGTCCTCACGGACGTAGTCCCGGTACCGCTGACCGGGCTTGGTGCTGTCGGCGAACCAACGCGACCGGTGGTCGGTGGTGATGCCGAGACGGTACCCGTGCGGGTGAACCTTCTGTCCCACTATCGGGCCCCTTCCTTGTCGGCGAGCACCACGGTGATGTGGCTGGTGCGCTTGAGAATGCGCGTTGCACGTCCCTGAGCCCGGGGGCGGAAACGCTTGAGCGTCGGCCCCTCGTCCACGAGCGCGACGGAGACGAACAGGTCGCCCTCGTCGAAGCGCTCGCTCGCGCGGTCGGCCTTCACCCGAGCGTTGGCGATCGCGCTCTCCACGACCTTGCGGATCGGCTCACTGGCGGCCTGCGGTGCGAACTTCAGCACCGCGACGGCCTCAGAGGCCTGCTTGCCACGGATGAGGTCCACGACGCGCCGGGCCTTCTGGGGCGTGACACGGACGAACCGCGCCTGCGCCTTGGCTTCCATTGCTGTCCTGCTTCCTTTTCTCAGACAGTCCAGGTCATCACTGCTGTGGTGAGGAGAACCCCACACCTCAGCGGCGACGACCCTTCCTGTCGTCCTTCACGTGGCCGCGGAAGGTCCGCGTGGGAGCGAACTCGCCGAGCTTGTGGCCGACCATCGACTCGGTCACGAAGACCGGGACGTGCTTGCGACCGTCGTGCACGGCAAAGGTGTGACCGAGAAAGTCGGGCGTGACTACCGACCGACGGGACCAGGTCTTGATAACTGTCTTGGTCCCCTTCTCGTTCTGGACGTCCACCTTCTTCTGCAGGTGGTCGTCTACGAAGGGGCCCTTCTTCAGGCTACGAGGCATGTTTCAGGCTCCTATCAGCGCTTCTTGCCGGTACGACGGCGACGGACGATCATCCGGTCGCTCGACTTGTTCGGACGGCGGGTACGACCCTCGGCCTGGCCCCAAGGGCTCACCGGGTGGCGTCCACCGGACGTCTTGCCTTCACCACCACCGTGGGGGTGGTCCACCGGGTTCATGGCGACGCCACGCACGGTCGGGCGCTTGCCCTTCCAGCGCATGCGGCCGGCCTTGCCCCAGTTGATGTTCGACTGCTCGGCGTTGCCGACCTCGCCGACCGTCGCGCGGCAGCGCAGGTCGACGTTCCGGATCTCACCGGACGGCATGCGCAGCTGCGCGTACGGGCCGTCCTTGGCAACGAGCTGCACGGACGCACCAGCCGAACGGGCGATCTTCGCACCGCCGCCGGGCCGAAGCTCGATGGCGTGGATGACCGTACCGGTCGGGATGTTGCGCAGCGGCAGGTTGTTGCCGGGCTTGATGTCGGCACCCGCACCGGCCTCGATGCGGTCGCCCTGCGACAGCTTGTTCGGCGCGATGATGTAGCGCTTCTCGCCGTCCGCGTAGTGCAGGAGCGCGATGCGCGCCGTGCGGTTGGGGTCGTACTCGATGTGAGCGACCTTCGCAGGCACGCCGTCCTTGTCGTGACGACGGAAGTCGATGACGCGGTAGGCGCGCTTGTGGCCGCCGCCCTTGTGACGCGTCGTGATACGACCAGTGTTGTTACGGCCACCAGTCTTGCTCAGCGGGCGGATCAGCGACTTCTCCGGCTGCGAGCGCGTGACCTCGACGAAGTCGGCGACGCTGGAGCCGCGGCGGCCGGGCGTCGTCGGCTTGTACTTACGGATTCCCATGGAAACCTGTCCTCAATCGTCTCTAGTCAGCTCAGCCGACCGGACCGCCGAAGATGTCGATCGTGCCCTCGCGGAGGGTGACGATCGCACGCTTCGTGTCCTTGCGCTTGCCGAGGCCGAAACGCGTGCGACGCGTCTTGCCCTTGCGGTTAATCGTGTTCACCGACGCGACCTTGACGCTGAAGACCTTCTCGATAGCGATCTTGATCTCGGTCTTGTTGGCGCTCGGGTCCACGATGAAGGTGTACTTGCCCTCGTCGAGAAGGTTGTAGCTCTTCTCGGAGACGACCGGCGCGAGCAGGATGTCGCGCGGGTCCTTCACGGTGACGGTCACTTGGCGGTCTCCTCAGCGGTCTCGGCGTCGGACTCCGTGGCGCCAGCCTTCGCGCCCTTGACCGGGCCCTCGAGGAACGCGGCAAGCGCGCCCTCGGTGAAGATGACGTCGTCGGAGACGAGCACGTCGTAGGTGTTCAGCTGGTCGGCGACCAGGAGGTGCACCTCGGGCACGTTGCGAAGGGACTTGACCGTGGCCTCGTCGTCGCGCTGGGTCACGACGAGCACGTGCTCGCGCGTCGTCAGCGTCTTGATCGTGGCGAGCGCCGTCTTGGTCGACGGGACACCGTCGATGCCGAAGCCGGCAACGACGTGCACGCGACCACCACGAGCGCGGTCCGAGAGCGCACCGCGCAGGGCGGCGGCCTTCATCTTCTTCGGGGTGCGCTGGTCGTACGAGCGCGGCTGCGGGCCGTGGACGACGCCACCACCAGCGAACTGCGGGGCGCGCGTCGAACCCTGGCGGGCGCGGCCGGTGCCCTTCTGCTTGTACGGCTTGCGCCCACCACCGCGGACTTCACCGCGGGTCTTGGTGGAGGCCGTACCCTGGCGCGCCGCAGCGCGCTGCGCAACGACGACCTGGTGGATCAGCGGGATGTTCACGGCGACGTCGAACACCTCAGAGGGAAGCTCGGCGGTGCCGGACTTCTTGCCCTTGGCGTCCAGGACGTCGACAGTCAGAGCGGTCATCGGGTTCACGCTCCCTTCGCGGCGTTACGCACGAGGACGACGCCACCCTTGGGGCCGGGAACCGCGCCCTTGACGAGCAGCAGACCCTTCTCAGCGTCGACCGCGTGAACGGTCAGGTTCTGGGTGGTCTGACGGGCGTTACCCATCCGGCCGGCCATCTTCATGCCCTTGAAGACTCGCGACGGCGTCGAAGCGCCACCGATCGAGCCGGGCTTGCGGTGGTTGCGGTGCGCACCGTGCGAGGCGCCCACGCCGTGGAAGCCGTGACGCTTCATGACGCCGGCGGTGCCCTTGCCCTTGGTGGTACCGACGACGTCGACCAGAGCGCCGGCCTCGAAGGCGTCGGCAGTGATCTCCTGGCCGAGCGTGAACTCGTCAGCGTTCTCGGTGCGGATCTCGGCCACGTGACGACGCGGCGTAACGCCGGCCTTCTCGAAGTGGCCCTTGAGGGGCTTGGTGACCTTGCGGGGGTCGACCTGGCCGGTTGCGAGCTGAACAGCCGCATAACCGTCGGCGTCCACCGTGCGGATCTGGGTCACCACATTGGTGCCCACGGAGACCACGGTCACCGGCACGAGGCGGCCTGCCTCGTCCCAGAGCTGGGTCATACCGAGCTTGGTCCCGAGCAACGCGGTCACGTTCTTCTGCTGGTTGGTCATGATGTCCTCCAGCCTCAGAGCTTGATCTCGATGTTCACGTCCGCCGGCAGGTCGAGTCGCATGAGCGAGTCGACGGCCTTGGGCGTGGGATCGATGATGTCGATGAGCCGCTTGTGCGTACGCATCTCGAAGTGCTCGCGGCTGTCCTTGTACTTGTGAGGCGACCGGATCACAACGAAGACGTTCTTCTCCGTCGGCAGCGGCACCGGACCCACGACCGTCGCACCAGCGCGAGTGACCGTGTCGACGATCTTGCGCGCCGAACTGTCGATCACCTCGTGGTCGTAGGACTTGAGCCGGATGCGGATCTTCTGTCCCGCCATGGCGTCGTCTGACTCTCTCTCTCGAACCGCTACTGTCCGACCCACGCACTCGGGCGTGTCGCTTAAAGCGGCACAGCCGGGCGCAGAACACCATTGCTGGTGCCGGGGCCGTTGGGAAGTGATCTTGTCCTGGCTGTACAGCCTGGACCGACCACGACGTTTGCCGAGCCTGCTCGGAACAGTGCCTCCGGAAATCCGAAGGATGTGTGCTCCGCGGGGCGCCCTGTACGCATCGAACAGCAGGCGATAAACCCCGCGACCCCTCACCCGGTTTCTCCCCGGGAGGGTGACCGCTCCAGCCTCTGCTGACCCCGAGCGAGCCGGGACCAAGGACTGCGGTTCTGCACACTGTTCGACACTTGAAAGAGCACGCCTGTGACAGGCAACTATGCAATCTTGCCATACGACTCCGCATGTACCAAACGGAGGATGGTGTGATGCCCACTACTTACGCGATGGGGCCCGGGTGCCGAAGCACCCGGGCCCCATCGTTCAGCTGACTTCCGTCAGATGAGTCTGTGCTCCAGGATCACTTGAGGATCTTGGTGACACGGCCTGAACCGACCGTGCGGCCACCCTCGCGGATGGCGAAGCCCAGACCCTCCTCCATGGCGATCGGCTGGATGAGCTCGACCGACATCTCGGTGTTGTCGCCGGGCATGACCATCTCGGTGCCCTCGGGCAGCGTGATGACGCCGGTGACGTCCGTGGTGCGGAAGTAGAACTGCGGGCGGTAGTTCGAGTAGAACGGGTTGTGCCGGCCGCCCTCGTCCTTGCCCAGGATGTAGACCTGTGCCTCGAAGTTCGTGTGCGGGGTGATCGAACCCGGCTTCACGACGACCTGGCCACGCTCGACGTCCTCGCGCTTGATGCCACGCAGGAGCAGACCGGTGTTGTCGCCGGCCTGGGCCTGGTCCATCTGCTTGTGGAACGTCTCGATGCCCGTGACGGTGGTCTTCTGCGGCACGCGGATACCCACGATCTCGACGTCGGAGTTGACGTCCAGGGTGCCACGCTCGACCTTGCCGGTGACGACGGTGCCACGACCGGTGATCGTGAAGACGTCCTCGATCGGCATGAGGAACGGCTTGTCGAGGTCGCGCACCGGCTCCGGGATGTTCTCGTCGACAGCTTCCATCAGCTCGACGATCTTCTCGACCCACTCCGGGTCGCCCTCGAGAGCCTTGAGGCCCGAGACGCGAATGACCGGGGCGTTGTCGCCGTCGAACTCCTGCGAGGAGAGGAGCTCACGGACCTCCATCTCGACGAGCTCGAGGATCTCCTCGTCGTCGACCATGTCGGACTTGTTGAGCGCCACCATCAGGTAGGGCACGCCGACCTGACGGGCGAGCAGGACGTGCTCACGCGTCTGGGCCATCGGGCCGTCGGTGGCGGCAACCACCAGGATCGCGCCGTCCATCTGCGCGGCACCGGTGATCATGTTCTTGATGTAGTCGGCGTGACCCGGAGCGTCGACGTGCGCGTAGTGGCGCTTCGGCGTCTCGTACTCGATGTGCGCGATGTTGATCGTGATACCGCGCTGCTTCTCCTCCGGCGCGGCGTCGATCTCGTCGAAGTTGCGCTGCGTGTTCGCCGGAAGCTCCGGGTACTTGTCCGCAAGCGTCTTCGAGATCGCGGCGGTCAGCGTCGTCTTACCGTGGTCGACGTGACCGATCGTGCCGATGTTGACGTGCGGCTTGGTCCGCTCGAACTTGGCCTTAGCCACTGGGGTCCTCCTGGGACTTGGGTAGATGTTCCGAACGTTGCAGATGCTCGGCCAAGAAGCCTACAACTGCGGGGCGTGCGGTTTTTCCTACAGGTTGGTTGTGCGGGTCGACCTGTGGGGACTCACTCGCCCCGGGTCTTCTTGATGATCTCTTCGGCAACTGCCTTGGGAACCTCGGCGTAGCTGTCGAACTGCATCGAGTACACCGCGCGACCCTGGGTCTTCGACCGGAGGTCACCGATGTAACCGAACATCTCGCTGAGCGGCACCTGGGCGCGAACGACCTTCACACCGGTCGCGTCCTCCATGGACTGGATCATGCCACGTCGAGAGTTGATGTCGCCGATCACGTCGCCCATGTACTCCTCGGGCGTACGCACCTCGACGGCCATGACCGGCTCGAGCAGGACAGGGTCGGCGCGCTTGACGCCTTCCTTGAAGACCATCGAACCGGCAATCTTGAACGCCATCTCCGAGGAGTCGACGTCGTGGTACGCACCATCGATCAGCGACGCCTTGACGCCGACGACCGGGAAGCCTGCCAGCACACCCTGCTGCATGGCCGACTGGATACCAGCGTCCACGGACGGGATGTACTCACGCGGGATGCGGCCACCGGTGACGGCGTTCTCGAACTCGTAGAGCTCGCCCTCCGTCGTCTCCAGCGGTGCGAAGGTCACCTGGACCTTGGCGAACTGGCCGGAACCACCGGTCTGCTTCTTGTGCGTGTAGTCGACCTTCTCCGCGACGCGGCGAATGGTCTCGCGGTACGCGACCTGCGGCTTGCCGACGTTCGCCTCGACCTTGAACTCGCGACGCATGCGGTCCACGAGGATGTCGAGGTGGAGCTCGCCCATACCGCCGATGACGGTCTGGCCGGTCTCGTCGTCCAGCCGCACGCGGAAGGTCGGGTCCTCCTGCGCGAGCTTCTGGATGGCGGTCGACAGCTTCTCCTGGTCGGCCTTCGTCTTCGGCTCGATCGCCACGTCGATGACGGGCTCCGGGAAGCTCATCGACTCGAGGATGACCTGGTTCGCCGGGTCGCACAGGGTGTCACCGGTGGTGACGTCCTTGAGCCCGATGAACGCGTAGATGTGGCCCGCGTGCGCTTCCTCGACCGGGTTCTCCTTGTTGGAGTGCATCTGGAAGAGCTTCCCGATGCGCTCCTTCTTGCCCTTGGTCGAGTTCTGCACCGCCGCGCCCTGCGCGACCTTGCCCGAGTAGACGCGGACGTAGGTCAGCTTGCCGAAGAACGGGTGCGTGGCGACCTTGAACGCGAGGGCCGAGAACGGCTCCGTCTCGTCCGGGCGACGCTCGACGATCTTCTCCGCGTCCTTGACGTCGTGGCCCTGGACGGCCGGCACGTCGAGCGGCGAGGGGAGGTAGTCGATGACGGCGTCGAGCATGGGCTGGACGCCCTTGTTCTTGAACGCCGAGCCGCACAGGACCGGGAAGGCCGCTGATGTGATCACGAGCTTGCGGATGCCGCTCTTGATCTCGGGGATCGTGAGCTCCTCGCCACCGAGGAACTTCTCGAGCAGCTCGTCGTCGGCCTCGGCGACGGCCTCGATGAGCTGAGCGCGGTACTGCTCAGCCTTCTCGACCATGTCGGCCGGGATCTCCTCGACCTCGTACTCCTCGCCCATCTTGGTGTCGCCGCGCCACGTGAGCGCCTTCATCTCGATGAGGTCGACGACGCCCTCGAAGTCGTTCTCAGCACCGATCGGGAGCTGGATGACGAGCGGCTTCGCCTTGAGGCGGTTGATGATCGTGTCGACGGTGAAGTAGAAGTCGGCACCGAGCTTGTCCATCTTGTTGACGAAGCAGATGCGCGGGACGTCGTACTTGTCCGCCTGGCGCCAGACCGTCTCGGACTGGGGCTCGACACCCTCCTTGCCGTCGAACACGGCAACCGCGCCGTCGAGCACGCGGAGCGAACGCTCCACCTCGACCGTGAAGTCGACGTGGCCCGGCGTGTCGATGATGTTGATCTGGTTGTTCTTCCAGTAGCAGGTCGTCGCGGCGGACGTGATCGTGATGCCGCGCTCCTGCTCCTGCTCCATCCAGTCCATCGTCGACGCACCGTCGTGCGTCTCACCGATCTTGTAGTTCACACCCGTGTAGAACAGGATGCGCTCGGTCGTCGTGGTCTTTCCGGCATCGATGTGGGCCATGATGCCGATGTTGCGGACCTTGTTCAGGTCGGTCAGCACGTCGAGTGCCACGGTGTCTTACCCCTTGGTCTGAAGGTGGGCTGGGGGCCGGCGGTTATGCATCCACCGACGGCCCCGGGGTCACCGGGGCCGCTCGGAAGCTACTACCAGCGGTAGTGCGCGAAGGCCTTGTTGGAGTCGGCCATCTTGTGCATGTCCTCGCGGCGCTTGACCGCGGCACCGAGACCGTTCGACGCGTCGAGGATCTCGTTCATGAGGCGCTCCGTCATCGTCTTCTCGCGACGAGCACGGGAGAAGTCGGTGAGCCAGCGCAGCGCGAGCGTGGTGGCACGCGTCGGGCGCACGTCGACCGGCACCTGGTAGGTGGCGCCACCGACACGGCGGGAACGCACCTCGAGAGCCGGGCGGACGTTGTCGAGCGCGCGCTTGAGCACCACGACCGGGTCGCCGTCAGTCTTGGAGCGGACACCCTCGAGGGCACCGTAGACGATCGCCTCGGCGGTCGACTTCTTGCCGTCGAGCAGGACCTTGTTGATCAGCTGCGTGACAACCGGGGACCCGTAGACCGGGTCGACGATGAGCGGCCGCTTCGGGGCCGGACCCTTGCGGGGCATCAGCTCTTCTCCTTCTTGGCGCCGTACTTGCTCCGACCCTGCTTGCGACCCTTGACACCCTGGGTGTCGAGCGCGCCGCGGACGATCTTGTACCGCACGCCCGGGAGGTCCTTCACACGGCCGCCACGCACGAGCACGATCGAGTGCTCCTGCAGGTTGTGGCCGACGCCGGGGATGTACGCGGTGACCTCGGTACCGGAGGAGAGCTTCACGCGCGCGACCTTGCGGAGCGCCGAGTTCGGCTTCTTGGGGGTGGTGGTGTACACGCGAGTGCACACACCGCGCCGCTGAGGGGAGGCATGAAGGGCCGGCGTCTTGGACGCCGTGGCCTTCGAGGTGCGCCCCTTGCGGACGAGCTGCTGGATCGTAGGCACTACGTCTCCGTCGTCTTCTTGAGCTTCGGCGACGCCCTGCCGGCGTCCCCGTCAATGGTTCTGGCTTGTGCGTGCCGATTGCATGCGGCACCCACAGCCCCCACGGGGACTGCTGCGCCACTTACCACCGGCTCGATGGCCCGGTTCCACCATCGGGGCACGACGTGCCCCGGGGAGGATTTCACCGGGATGCCTGCGCACTCACATCGGCCGCTTCCGAAGCCGCCTTGCGGCGGCCTTCAAGAGGTGCGGCCCGACGGCGCGGGCACGAATTCTAAGAATACCCACGTGTTAACGGGGGGTCAAAACGAATCGGGTGTGAGATGCACCCGAAGCCGCCAAGCAGAGCGCCTGCCCGGGTCTCGGCAGGCTCGACCACCGGGGGTCGAGCCGGTCGGGACCGGGCAGGCGCTCTCTACCTAACGGTCAGCGGACCGGATCAGCGGAAGTCGCCGAGGTCCAGGTCCTCCAGCGGGATCGCCTCGCCCGAGCCCATGCCGAGCGTCGGGAAGTCGATCTCGTCGTAGCCGAAGCTCGGGTAGAGCTCGGCCTTGGCCTGCTCGGTGGGCTCGACCTCGACGTTGCGGTAGCGGGGCAGACCCGTACCGGCCGGGATGAGCTTACCGATGATGACGTTCTCCTTGAGGCCCAGCAGCGGGTCACGGCGACCGCTCATCGACGCCTCGGTGAGCACTCGGGTGGTCTCCTGGAAGGAGGCCGCCGAGAGCCACGAGTCGGTGGCGAGCGAGGCCTTCGTGATACCCATCAGCTCCGGACGGCCGGCGGCCGGCTGGCCACCCTCCGACACGGCCTTGCGGTTGGCGTCCTCGAAGCGCATACGCTCCGCGAGCTCGCCCGGCAGCAGCTGCGAGTCACCCGAGTCGAGCACGGTCACGCGACGCAGCATCTGCCGCACGATGACCTCGATGTGCTTGTCGTGGATGTCCACGCCCTGGCTGCGGTAGGTCTCCTGGACCTGGTCCACCAGGTGCGTCTGCGTGGCGCGCGGGCCGAGGATCCGCAGCACCTTCTTCGGGTCGACAGCACCCTGCACGAGCTGCGTGCCCACGGTGACGTGGTCGCCGTCCGCGATCTTCAGGCGCGCACGCTTCGTGACGGGGTACTTGATCTCCTCGCCGCCGTCGTCCGGCGTCAGCACGAGGTGACGCGTCCGCTCGGTGTCCTCGATCGTCACGCGACCCGTGTACTCCGCGATCGGCGCCTCACCCTTGGGGGTGCGGGCCTCGAAGAGCTCGGTGACACGCGGCAGACCCTGCGTGATGTCCTCAGCGGCCGCCACACCACCGGTGTGGAAGGTACGCATCGTCAGCTGCGTGCCCGGCTCACCGATCGACTGCGCCGCGATGATGCCGACGGCCTCGCCGATGTCCACGAGCAGGCCCGTGGCCAGGGAGCGGCCGTAGCACTTGGCGCAGGTACCGACACGGGACTCGCAGGTCAGGACCGAACGGACCTTGACGCTCGAGATGCCCGCGGCGATCACCTGATCGATGATGACGTCGCCGGCGTCCGACCCGGCGGTCGCGATGACGTTGCCGTCGGCGTCCACCACGTCGGTCGCGAAGGTACGCGAGTAGATGCTGGTCTCGACGCGGTCGTCCGGGACGAGCGAGCCGTCCGCGAGCTTCTCCGCGACGGGCAGCGTGAGGCCACGCTCGGTGCCGCAGTCGTCCTCGCGGATGATGACGTCCTGCGAGACGTCCACCAGACGACGGGTCAGGTAACCCGAGTCCGCCGTACGGAGGGCCGTGTCGGCCAGACCCTTACGGGCACCGTGCGTCGCGATGAAGTACTCGAGGACGGACAGGCCCTCGCGGTAGTTGGACTTGATCGGGCGAGGGATGATCTCGCCCTTCGGGTTCGCCACGAGGCCGCGCATACCGGCGATCTGACGGACCTGCATCCAGTTACCACGGGCACCCGAGCCCACCATGCGCATCACTGTGTTGCGCGCGTTGCTCTCGAGGTTCACCCGCATGGCCGACGCGACCTTGTCGGTCGCCTGCGTCCAGATCTCGATGAGCTCCTGACGGCGCTCGTCGTCGGTGATCAGACCCTTGTCGAACTGCTGCTGGACCTTGAGGGCCCGAGCCTCGTGCGCCTCGAGGATCTCGCCCTTGACCGTCGGCGCGGCGACGTCGGAGATGGCGATCGTGACGCCGGAGCGCGTGGCCCACCGGTAGCCGGCGTCCTTCAGCGCGTCCAGCGCCGCGGCCACCTCCACCTTCGGGTAACGCTCGGCGAGGTCGTTGACGATCGTCGACAGGCGCTTCTTGTCGGCGATCCCGTTCTCGTACGGGTAGTCGACGGGCAGCGCCTCGTTGAACAGGTACCGGCCGAGGGTGGTGTCGAACAGGAGCTGCTGCCCCTGCTCCCAGCCCTCGGGCGCCACGAAGTCCTTCAGCGGCGGCACCAGGTCGGACATCCGCAGCCGGATCTTGGCGTTGATGTCCAGCTCGTTGCGGTCGAAGGCCATGATGGCCTCGGCCACGGAGCCGAACGCGCGGCCCTCGCCCACGGCGCCCGGACGGTCGCTCGTGAGGTGGTGCAGACCGATGATCATGTCCTGCGAGGGCATGGTCACCGGACGGCCGTCCGACGGCTTGAGGATGTTGTTGCTCGAGAGCATGAGGATGCGGGCCTCGGCCTGCGCCTCGGCGCTCAGGGGCAGGTGCACGGCCATCTGGTCACCGTCGAAGTCGGCGTTGAACGCGCCGCACACGAGCGGGTGCAGGTGGATGGCCTTGCCCTCGACGAGCTGCGGCTCGAACGCCTGGATGCCCAGGCGGTGCAGCGTCGGCGCACGGTTCAGGAGCACCGGGTGCTCCGTGATGACCTCTTCGAGCACGTCCCAGACCACGGGACGGGTGCGCTCGACCATGCGCTTGGCGCTCTTGATGTTCTGCGCGTGGTTGAGCTCCACGAGCCGCTTCATGACGAATGGCTTGAACAGCTCGAGCGCCATCTGCTTGGGCAGACCGCACTGGTGCAGCTTGAGCTGCGGGCCGACCACGATGACCGAACGGCCCGAGTAGTCGACGCGCTTGCCGAGCAGGTTCTGGCGGAACCGGCCCTGCTTGCCCTTGAGCATGTCGGAGATCGACTTCAGCGGACGGTTGCCGGGGCCCGTCACCGGGCGGCCACGGCGGCCGTTGTCGAACAGCGAGTCAACGGCCTCCTGGAGCATCCGCTTCTCGTTGTTGACGATGATCTCCGGCGCGCCCAGGTCCAGCAGCCGCTTGAGGCGGTTGTTCCGGTTGATGACGCGGCGGTACAGGTCGTTCAGGTCCGACGTCGCGAACCGGCCACCGTCGAGCTGCACCATCGGGCGCAGGTCCGGCGGGATGACCGGGACGGCGTCGAGCACCATCGCCGTGGGCGAGTTCGTGGTCGTGAGGAACGCGTTCACGACCTTGAGGCGCTTGAGGGCACGGGTCTTGCGCTGACCCTTGCCCGACCGGATGGTCTCCCGCAGCGACTCGGCCTCGGCGTCCAGGTCGAAGTTCTGCAGCCGCTGCTGGATCGCGTTGGCGCCCATGGCGCCCTCGAAGTAGGTGCCGTAACGGTCCTGGAGCTGGCGGTACAGCATCTCGTCGCCCTCGAGGTCGGCGACCTTGAGGTTCTTGAACCGGTCCCAGACCTGCTCGAGGCGGTCCAGCTCCTGGTCCGCACGCTTGCGGAGCTGAGCCATCTCGCGCTCGGCGGAGTCGCGCACCTTGCGGCGCGCGTCGGCCTTGGCACCCTCGGCCTCGAGCTCGGCCAGGTCGGCCTCGAGCTTCTGGGCGCGGGTGTTGATGTCGTTGTCCCGGCGGTCGGAGATCTCCTTCTTCTCGAGATCGATCTCGTTCTGCAGGTTGGGCAGGTCTTCCTGGCGGGCCTCGTCGTCGACCGACGTGATCATGTAGGCCGCGAAGTAGATGACCTTCTCCAGGTCCTTCGGTGCCAGGTCCAGCAGGTAGCCCAGGCGGGACGGCACACCCTTGAAGAACCAGATGTGCGTGACCGGCGCGGCGAGCTCGATGTGGCCCATGCGCTCACGGCGCACCTTGGAGCGCGTGACCTCCACACCACAGCGCTCGCAGATGATGCCCTTGAAGCGCACACGCTTGTACTTGCCGCAGTAGCACTCCCAGTCGCGGGTGGGACCGAAGATCTTCTCGCAGAAGAGCCCGTCCTTCTCCGGCTTGAGGGTGCGGTAGTTGATGGTCTCTGGCTTCTTGACCTCACCGTGCGACCAGGCACGGATGTCCTCGGCCGTGGCGAGGCCGATACGCAGCTCGTCGAAGACGTTGACGTCGAGCAAGATGTCCTACTTCCTGAAGTTCTCGAAAATCCTCGTGGTGTCCAGGTCCGCGCCCGGTGCAACGGGCGCGGACCGGTGTCAGATCTCGTCGACGCTGGAGGCGGCGTTGGGCCGCCGCGAGAGGTCGATCCCGAGCTCCTCAGCGGCGCGGTACACCTCGTCGTCGGACTCCTTCATCTCGATGGAGACACCGTCGCTCGAAAGCACCTCGACGTTCAGGCACAGCGACTGCATCTCCTTGAGGAGCACCTTGAAGGACTCCGGGATGCCCGAGTCGGGGATGTTCTCGCCCTTGACGATCGCCTCGTAGACCTTGACACGGCCCGGGACGTCGTCCGACTTGATGGTGAGGAGCTCCTGGAGCGTGTACGCGGCGCCGTACGCCTCGAGTGCCCAGACCTCCATCTCACCGAACCGCTGACCACCGAACTGCGCCTTACCACCCAGCGGCTGCTGCGTGATCATCGAGTACGGGCCGGTCGAGCGCGCGTGGATCTTGTCGTCGACCAGGTGGTGCAGCTTCAGGATGTACATGTAGCCGGTGGAGACGGCCTCGGGGAACGGCTCGCCGGAGCGGCCGTCGAACAGCATCGCCTTGCCGTCCTGGTTGACCATGCGCTGACCGTCGCGGTTGGGCAGGGTCGCCCCGAAGAGACCGCGCAGGGCGACCTCCTCCAGACCATCGAACACCGGCGTGGCGACGGGGCGGCCCGGCTCGCTCGTGTGAGCGACCGCGGGGAGGCTCTCCAGCCACTCCCCACCCTTGTCGTCGGCCAGCGAGACGTCCCAGCCCTGCTTGGCGATCCACCCGAGGTGGGTCTCCAGCACCTGGCCCACGTTCATGCGGCCCGGCACACCCAGCGGGTTCAGGATGACGTCGACCGGCGTCCCGTCCTCGAGGAACGGCATGTCCTCCTGCGGAAGGATCTTCGAGATGACGCCCTTGTTGCCGTGGCGGCCGGCCAGCTTGTCACCGACCGTGATCTTGCGGCGCTGCGCGATGTACACGCGCACCAGCTGGTTCACGCCGGCGGGCAGCTCGTCGCCGTCCTCCCGGTTGAACTCACGCACCGCGATGACCGTGCCGGACTCGCCGTGGGGCACCTTGAGCGAGGTGTCGCGCACCTCGCGCGCCTTCTCGCCGAAGATCGCGCGCAGCAGGCGCTCCTCCGGGGTCAGCTCGGTCTCACCCTTGGGGGTGACCTTGCCGACCAGGATGTCGCCGGCGCCGACCTCGGCACCGATGCGGATCACTCCGCGCTCGTCGAGGTCCGCGAGGACCTCCTCGGAGACGTTCGGGATGTCCCGCGTGATCTCCTCGGGGCCCAGCTTGGTGTCGCGAGCGTCGACCTCGTGCTCCTCGATGTGGATCGAGGAGAGGACGTCGTCCTCCACGAGGCGCTGCGACAGGATGATCGCGTCCTCGTAGTTGTGGCCCTCCCACGACATGAAGGCGACCAGCAGGTTGCGGCCGAGCGCGAGCTCGCCCTCGTCCGTGGCCGGGCCGTCCGCGAGGACGGAGCCGACCTCGACGCGCGCACCCTCGTCGACCAGCACACGCTGGTTGTAGCTCGTGCCCTGGTTCGAGCGCACGAACTTGTGCACGCGGTACGAGCCCGTCGTGCCGTCGTCGTTCGCCACGAGCACCAGATCGGCCGAGACCTCGGTGACCACACCGGGCTTGGTCGCCACGATGACGTCGCCGGCGTCGACCGCCGCGCGGCGCTCCATGCCGGTACCGACCACGGGGGCCTCGGACCGCACCAGCGGCACGGCCTGGCGCTGCATGTTCGCACCCATGAGGGCGCGGTTCGCGTCGTCGTGCTCCAGGAACGGGATCAGGGCAGTCGCGACCGACACCATCTGGCGCGGCGAGATGTCCATGTAGTCGACCTCGGCACCCGGGATGTCGTTGGTCTCGCCACCCTTCGTGCGGACCAGGACGCGGTCGAGGACGAACGTGCCGTCCTCGAGCAGCGGCGTGTTGGCCTGCGCGATGATGTAGCGGTCCTCGTCATCGGCCGTCAGGTACTCGATGTTGTCGGTGACCTTGCCGTTCTCGACCTTGCGGTACGGCGTCTCGATGAAGCCGAACGGGTTGATGCGACCGAACGACGCGAGCGAACCGATCAGACCGATGTTCGGACCCTCAGGGGTCTCGATCGGGCACATGCGGCCGTAGTGCGACGGGTGGACGTCACGGACCTCCATGCCGGCGCGGTCACGGGACAGACCGCCCGGGCCCAGCGCGTTCAGGCGACGCTTGTGCGTCAGGCCGGCCAGCGGGTTGTTCTGGTCCATGAACTGCGACAGCTGCGAGGTGCCGAAGAACTCACGGATCGACGCGACGACCGGACGGATATTGATCAGCGTCTGCGGCGTGATGGCCTCGACGTCCTGCGTGGTCATGCGCTCGCGAACCACGCGCTCCATACGGGACAGACCCGTGCGCACCTGGTTCTGGATGAGCTCACCCACGGCGCGGATACGGCGGTTGCCGAAGTGGTCGATGTCGTCGACCTCGACGCGCACCTCGACGGACTTGCCGTTGCGGACGCCGGACAGGATCGCCTTGTCCGCGTGCAGGGCGGCGAGGTACTTGATCGTGGCGACCACGTCGGTCAGCGACAGCGTGGACTCGGCCAGCTCCGCGTCGACACCGAGCTTCTTGTTCGCCTTGTAGCGGCCGACCTTCGCGAGGTCGTAGCGCTTCGGGTTGAAGTAGAAGTTCTCGAGCAGCGCGCGACCGGCCTCGACCGTGGGCGGCTCACCCGGGCGGATCTTGCGGTACAGGTCCACAAGAGCCTCGTCCTCGGTGTGGACGTGGTCCTTCTCGAGCGTGTCGAGCACGGACGGGAACTCGGCGAACTCCTCGCGGATCTCCGCCTCGCTCATGCCGAGGGCCTTGAGCAGCACCGTGACGGACTGCTTGCGCTTGCGGTCGACGCGGACGCCGACGGCGTCCCGCTTGTCGATCTCGAACTCGAGCCAGGCACCACGCGACGGGATGATCTTCGCGGAGAAGACGTCCTTGTCGCTGGTCTTGTCCGGCGTGCGCTCGAAGTAGACGCCCGGCGAACGCACCAGCTGGGAGACGACGACACGCTCGGTGCCGTTGATGATGAAGGTGCCGCGCGCCGTCATGAGCGGGAAGTCGCCCATGAAGACCGTCTGGCTCTTGATCTCACCGGTGGTGTAGTTGACGAACTCCGCGGTGACGAACAGCGGGGCCGCGTAGGTGAAGTCCTTCTCCTTGCACTCGTCCGCCGTGTACTTCGGCGGCTCGAAGCGGTGGTTCGAGAAGGAGAGGGACATCGAGGACCCGAAGTCCTCGATCGGGGAGATCTCCTCGAAGATCTCCTCGAGGCCGGAAGTTTCCGGGACATCATTACGGCCAGCCGCCTTGGCAGTTTCTACCCTGCCCTGCCAGGCTGGGTTACCAAGAAGCCAGTCGAAGCTTTCGGTCTGCAGGCCAAGCAGGTCGGGGACCTCGAGTGGCTCATAGATCTTTGCGAAGGAAACGCGACGGGAAGCGGTACGGTTCGCAATGGCTTCGGCGGACGGAGCTGAAGGGGTGCGCGAGGCAGCCAAGAGGGGTCCTTCCCTGCAGTTCGGGTGAACGCTGTACGCTCTGCGGTGCTGCAGGAAGCTCTGCCGGACTTCACCGGTCGCCGGAGGGCATCCCACAAGCGGGGATGCAACCAGGACTTACGGGAAGCAGGGGAGGCGTCGAGGGCACACGCGGGCGCAAAGCGCTAGCATACCTATCTCCCTTAAGTATGTCCAGTCGCCCTGGTACCTGCACGTCGAGACCGCAATACTCCTCGAATCGTTGCGTATCCGCACTGCCGCGGCGCGGCGCTGAGCTGGGGGAACACGAGAGGCCCGCACCCCGAGGGGTGCGGGCCTCTGCAGTCGGCGGACGGCGCCCGGAACGAGTCCGGGCCGCCGTCACACCAGCCCGAAGGCGGTACAGCCAGAGGTCACTTGAGGGTGACGGTGGCGCCGGCGCCCTCGAGGGCAGCCTTGGCCTTCTCGGCGGCTTCCTTGTCGGCAGCCTCGAGAACCGGCTTCGGCGCGCCGTCGACCAGGTCCTTGGCCTCCTTGAGACCGAGGGACGTGAGCGCGCGCACCTCCTTGATGACCTGGATCTTCTTGTCACCAGCGGCCTCGAGGATGACGTCGAACTCCGTCTTCTCCTCGACGACCTCGGCAGCGGCGGCCGGGCCGGCAACGGCAACGGCGGCCGGGGCGGCGGCGGTGACGTCGAACTTGTCCTCGAAGGCCTTCACGAAGTCGGAAAGCTCGAGAAGGGTGAGCTCCTCGAAGGCGGACAGGAGCTCGTCGGTGCTGAGCTTCGCCATGTTGGCGTTCCTTTCAGTTGGCGCTTCGCGGGCCGGTGCCGGCCCGCGAGAAGCAGGGGGTTTGTTCTAGCGCGACCGCCCGATCAGGCGGCAGCGCCCTCCGATTCCTGCTTCTGACGCAGGGCATCGATAACGCGGGCGACCTGGGCGGGCTTGGCGCTGAAGGCGTAAGCGGCACGCGTCAGCGTGGCCTTCAGACCGCCGGCCACCTTGGCCAGCAGAACCTCGCGGGACTCGAGGTCCGCGAGCTTCGTGATCTCTGCGGTGGAAATCGGGCGGCCGTCGAGCACGCCACCCTTGATGACCAGAGCAGGGTTCGCCTTGGCGAAGTCACGCAGACCCTTCGCAGCCTCGACCGGGTCCCCGGTCACGAATGCGATGGCGGACGGGCCCTTCAGGTCGGCGTCGAGACCCTCGACACCGGCCTCCTTGGCCGCGATCCCCGTCAGCGTGTTCTTCACCACGGCGTAGGTTGCGTTGCCGCTGAGCGACCGACGCAGCTCCTTGAGCTGCGCGACGGTGAGCCCGCGGTACTCGGTCAGCACTGCTGCGCTGGAGTCGCGGAACTTGTCCGCGATCTCCGCAACAGCGGCTGCCTTCTCCGGCCTCGCCATGGCAATCCTTCCGGTGGTGGTACCGCCGTCCCCTGGGGCGTGAGCCCCGGGCGCGCCCCGGAACGAGAAAAAGAGCCCCGGCGCAGATGCACGGGGCTCGGTCTGCACGGCAGGGCCGCACTCGAGTTCGTCACCTGCGCAGGCCCCCGCTCTCAGCGGGACTTCGGTCTTCGTCCGCTCTACGAGAGAGCAGCGTCGGACAACCGGCGGTCTTGGGTTACCCGAGAAGATTACACGACTCCCGGAGCGCTCCGCGCACCGAGGGGCGTTGCCTCCGCCACAGTGCAGGCACGCTGCCCGACGGCGGGGCCGTCACTCCCGCCGACCGTCAGCGCTCCAGGCCCTCCAGGGAGCCGAAGCACACCAGCGGCACTGGCTCGGGCTCGTCCGCGAGCGCAGCGGCCAGCGCGGCCTCGGGGTCGTCCGTCGTGCGCAGGTGGGCATGGAACCGCGGCATCACGCGGGCAGCGACGGCGTCGGACAGCGGGGCGACGGCCGCGACGACGGCGCGCGCGCCGAGCCGCAGCAGCACCGCAGTCAGGCCGAGGACCTCGCCGCCGACCACCTGGGACGAGCCGCCGACCTCGCACGCCGACAGGATGATCACCGACCCGGGCAGCCGCGTGCCGTCGAGCTCGTGCGCGAACAGCGGGCCGTCGGCGAGGTCGATCGAGGCGAAGAGCGGGTTGTCGGCGTCGTGCTGGCCGTGCGTCGCAAGGTGCACCACATCGTGGGTCGCGAGCGCCTCGCGTACGGCCGCGGTGGTCGCGGCCGCCCCGGTGAGGACGGTGGCACCGGACCACACCTCGCCCACTGCGCGCACCTCGCTCGCGCCGAGCGTCACGCCCGGGCCGTGCGCGGCGAGGAGCCGGTGTCCGTCCCCCGACCGGGGGTGTGTCCGTCCCCGCGCCACGTACGAACGCATGGTCGTCCGTCTGCCCCGTCGGGACGGGAGCGCGGTCCACGGCACCCCGACCAGCGGGTCCCGGCCCACGACGTACAGCGGGCCGTCGGCCTCCAGGGGCAGGGCCAGGAGCCGGTCGAGCGCTTCGAGGTTGCGGGTCAGGGAGCGACGGGCGACGTCGCGCAACGCGATGGGTACGAGGTCGTTGGCGCACACCCCGAGGTCGGCGCGAGCACGCAGCACCCTCTCGGCGACGTCGGCCCGCGGCCCGAGGGCCACTGTGCGCGCGCCGTGCGCGTCCAGCCGGACGCACCGCAGGACGCCGTCGATCACCAGGAAGTTCGCGACGACGACGCCGTCATCGCGGGCGGTCAGCAGGCCGCGCACCTCTGCCACAGTGGCGGGGCGCTCCTCGGTGACGGCTTGGTCGCCGGGGCGGTGCCAGGCTCGTTCGCGGGCGACCGCCAGGAGCCTGCGGGAGCGGTCGAACAGGTGCTTTCGCACGGCCGCGCTCTCCCGGTCGGTGAGCGTGCGCGCCCGGACGACGAGGCCGCGGGCCTCCGTGAGAAGTGCTCCTACCGCTGGATCGTCCGGCGCGGCGGCCCACCCTGCTCCGGCGAACGTGGCTCTGCCCCGTTCGACGGCCTCGAACAGCGCGTCGGGCAGGCCGGTCCGCAACGCCGCCCTGACGTCGGTCCACTGGAGGTCGACGCCGTGCGCCGCGGCGGCGGTCACGGACTCCACCGAGCCGAGGCCCATGCGGTGGTCCGACAACAGCTCGAAGCCGGTGCGCACGGCGGCCACGCCGGCGGCCCGGTCCCCCGACGCGAATCCGATCTGCGCGAGCACGGTCTGCTGTTGGATCCGAGTGGTCAGCGAGGCGTCGGACATGCCGTCCGGGAGGTTGTCGAGAACGGCGCGGGCGGCGTCGACGTCGTCGGCCAGGAGGTACCAGTGCGCGGCGACGAACCGCGCGGCCAGGCCGGGGCGCTGCCCGAGCAGCGGGTCCACCTCGTCGCCTGCCTCGGCCGCTTCGAGCGCCTGCTCGGCACGGCGGCGTGCGTCGCTCGGCACGGGCGTCTCGCCGCGCCGGATCGGCAGGAGGATCGCCTCGAGCTCCGCGACGCGAGCGACCGCGGCCCGCTGCGGGTGACCGACGCCGACGTAGTACCGCCGGGCGAAGGCCGCGCTGGCACGAGCCTCGTCCCACCGGTGCAGCGCCATGAGGCAGCGGGCGCGGAAGTACTCGGCCTCCGCGCGGTGCTGTGCGCGCCCCGGGACGACCATGCGGGAGATCGCCTGGGTGAGGACCTGCTCCGCGTCCTCGAGCAGACCCGCCTCGTAGAGGACGGCGCCTCGGCCGATGTCGAGAACACCGTCGGCACGCTCCGGGTCGACGGCGCGGGCGGCGGCCATGGCCTGCAGCGCACCCGGCAGGTCCCCGAGCGCGTACCGCACGAAACCAGTGTTGTGCAGGGCTAGGGACGCGACGCTCGACAGGCCGGCGCGCCCCGCCACCTCGTGGCAGGCGTCGAAGTTACGCAGCGCCGCGTCCAGCCGGCCGAGCTCGATTGCGGCCGCACCGCGGTTGAGCAGGGCCGTCGCCAGGTCCCGCCCGGGGAGCAGCTCCGGGTCCGCGAGCGCCTGGTCGTAGGCGGCCGTGGCGTCGGCGAGCCGACCCGCGCGCTGCAGCAGCAGACCCCGCGCCCCGACGATGAGGGCGGCCAGGCGCACCCTGGCGTGAGCCGGCGCCGCGGCGGCACGACCCTCGGCGTCGCCCAGCAGGGCGAGCGGCTTGTCCAGCGTGTCCTCGACCGCCTGGAGCGCCACGGCCTCCCCCATCAGGGAGCGCACGATGCCCTCGGCCCAGCGCTCGTGGTCCGCGGGGGCGAGGCCGGCTGGGTCGATGACTCGGAGCTTGTCGAGCACCCCCCGGAACCGGGGCAGGGCGTCGCCAGGCCGCGACCGGGAGCTCAGATCCCGGGCGGCAAGCAGCTCCGCCTCGAGCTCCGGCCACATGATTTTCCCTCGCCTCTCCATGCCCTGGCGGGCATCGGGCGGGACACACTAGCGGTGCGCAGTGGGTTATGTCACTGTCCGGTACGACGGCGCAGGTCAGGGGTTCGGGGTTGGCGACAACCTCGACAGCGGATCAGCTGACGGCCAACCCTTCGACCGAGCTGAAGCAGACGAGCGGCACCGGCTCGGCCACGTCCGTGAGGGCCGCCGCGAGCGCCGCCTCCGGGTCGTCGGTCTCGCGCAAGTGGGCGTGCAGGCGGGGCATGACGCGGGCGGCGAGCTCGTCGGAGAGCTTGGCGACCGATGCGATGACAGCTCGGGCGCCCAGGCGCAGCAGGACGGACGTCAGGCCCAGCAGCTCACCGCCGAGCACCTGGGTGGAACCGCCGACCTCGCACGACGACAGGATCACGACCGACCCCGGCAGCGGCGTCCCGTCGAGCTCGTGGGCGAACAGCGGGCCGTCCGCGAGGTCGATCGAGGCGAACAGCGGGTTGTCGGCGTCGTGCTGGCCGTGGGTCGCGAGGTGCACGACATCGTGTGTGGCAAGGGCCGTGCGGACGTGCTCGGTGACGGCGTCGTCTCCGGTCAGCACGGTTACGCCCGCCCAATGCCGT
The DNA here is from genome assembly GCA_963850545.1 of uncultured Actinomycetota bacterium. Lineage (GTDB taxonomy): Bacteria > Actinomycetota > Actinomycetes > Actinomycetales > Cellulomonadaceae > Promicromonospora. The sequence continues at coordinate 3,335,384 of CAWKLP010000001.1, forward strand.
CCGACAGCATGGGCCTCGGCAGCACCGTGCGTCACCCCGGGTCCCGCGGCCGCGAGCAGGCGTCGCTTGCCCGAAGGGCGCGCGTGGGTGCGACCGCGGGCGGCGTACGAGTTCACGGCGGTACGCAGGCCGCTGCGGGACGGGAGGGCCGTCCACGGGACTCTGAGCAGCGGTTCGCGGGCCACGACGTAGAGGTCGCCGTCCGCCCGAAGCGGGGCGAGCAGGATGTCGTCGAGGACCTTGAGGTTGCGCTCCAGCGACGACCTGGCGGCGGCGCGCAAGGGTGCCGGGATGAGGTCGTTGGCAGCCATGGCGAAGTCGGCGCTCAGGCGGCGGACCCGTTCGGTCACCTCGTCTGCCGGTCCGACGTCGATGGTCGTCACGCTGTGCGCGTCCACCCGGACGCAGCGCAGCACGCCGTCCATCACCAGGAAGTTCGCCATCACGTCTGTGTCGTCGGCCCGCTCAGCGAGAACCCGCTGCAGCTCGCGGGCCGTGACCGGGCGCTGCACTGCTCCCGCGTTGCCCGCGTGCCGCCACGAGCGTTCGCGGACCTCGTCCTGGATGCGCCGAGCGCGGCGGGTGAGCCGCTCACGCTCCCTGGCCTCGGCCGCGCCCAGCTCACGGGCTTTGACCAGCAGACCGCGCGCCTCGGTGAGGAGCGCGGCGGCCCCGGGATCGTCCGGCGGAGTGACGCGGCCGGTGCCGGCGAACGTGGCGCGGCCCCGCTCGAGCGCGTCGAACAGGGCGGCCGGGCGGCCCGTGCGGTCAGCCGCCATGACGTCGATGCGGGTCAGGTCGACGCCGTGGGCCGCTGCAGCCGTAACGGACTCGACCGAACCCAGCCTGCTGCGATGGTCGACGAGCAAGTTCAGGCCCGCTCGCACGGCTCGCAGGCCTCTGGCCCGGTCGCCCGTCGCGAACGCGAGCTCGGCCTGGGCCGTGTAGTGCTGGATCCGCATGGTCAACGGGGCGCTCGTCAGGGCACGGGGAAGCTGCGCGAGAACCTCGCGGGCAGCGCCGAGATCACCTGCGAGAACGAACCAGCGTGCGGCGACGAACCGCGCGGCGTGCCCCGGATGGTAGCCGAGCGTAGGACCGGCCGCGTCGCCGGCCTCTGCCACTGTCATTGCTTGCCGCGCCTGACGTCGAGCCACCGCGCGCGACGGGCCACCCGGTAGCCGGGTGGCTTCCGTGAGCAATGCCTCGAGCTCGAGGACCCCTGCCAGGGCCGCCATTGACCGCTGCCCGCCGCGCTCGAATCGGCGGCGCGCCTGCGCAGCCTGTACTCGAGCCTCGTCGAAGCGGTGGAGGCCCATGAGGGACCGAGCGCGGAACCACTCCGCCTCGGCATGGTCGTTGCGAAGTGCCGCGCGCGCCAGGCGTTCCGCAGCAGTCGACAGCAGCTGTTCGGCGTCGTCCAGAAGCCCGCTCTCGAAGAGCACCTCCGCCCGGCCCAGCTCCGGGATGCCGTCGTCCCAGTCCGGGGCGGCGGCCACAGCCTTCTCCATCGACTCCAGCGCACCGGGCAGGTTACCGAGGGTGTACCTGGCGTAGCCGATACCCTGCAGCGCCCACGAAACGATGCGCGGATTGCCGAGTGCCACCGCGTGCTCGTGCGCGACCTTGTAGTCCCTCAGCGCCTCGTCGAAGTTCCCGAGCTCGCTGTGCACACTTCCCCGGTTCAGATACACCGTCACAAGGTCCCGACCGTCAGTCAGACCGGGTGAACGAAGCGCCGAGGTAAGGTTCGCGAGCGCTCGCCCCGACTGCCCTGAGCGGGAACAGAGCACGCCGCGCTGGCCCTCCACCAGTTTCGACATCGCCATGTCGCCGGTTCCGCGGGCAAACCATTCCGCCTCATCGCAAAGCGCCAAAGCCTTGTCGAGCGACCCGGTGAGTGCATGCACGGGATTCGACAGACCCACATGTGCACGCACCATGAGTTCGACCCATTGCGCTCTGCCGTCCGGACCGCGCTTGTCGGGGTCGATCTCGGTCAGGTCAGAGACGAGTGCGCGCAACACCGTCTGCGATGACAACCACTGGGCTCGCGCATTGAGGTCACGGGCGACGTCCAACTCCTCGAACAGCTGCGCCCAGCCTTCCCACGAGATGGTCGTCGTCACACTCACCCCATCGTCATCAAACCGGAATCGATAGACCCGTCGTATCCGTCACAGCGCCCCATGCTGCTGCGACACGATCGTCAGGCAGCCCGGAGATCCTCTCACTCATCAGTGACTTCGCGAGCTCTCCGGCGAGCACTGGTGCCGCGAACGACGTTCCGCTCCACGTGGCGAACCCACCCGTGAAGTCGTCTGGGTCCACTGACTCCCGGCCGCCATCACCAATATCCCGTGGCAACAGTGCTCCATCCGCGGTGACCGGCAAGGTGCTGTGTACGTTCGTGCCTGGGCGCACGCATGTGACCCATGGCCCGTCGTTCGCGAAGTCTGCAAGCGTACCGTTCGGATTGGACGCTGTGACCGTCAAGAGCGGTGTGTAGTCGGCACGCAGGTCGCTGTAGTCCAGCGGCTCCGCCCGGTTGCCGACTCGACGCACGTGCGGCGCCCACGCAGCCGGGAACACAGGCTGCTCTCGGCCGTCATTGCCAGCTGATGCAACGACCAGGACGCCCTCTCGACGCAGATCGCGCAAGACTCCGCGGAGCACGCCTTCGTAGTCATCGTCCTCGAGGAGCTCCGGGTGAAAACCGAGCGCCAGCACGACCACGTCGACCGGGGCGTAGCCGTCGACGCCGTCGACGCCTCGCAGGTGGTACTCGAGAAGACGCTCCAACGAACGCGCCAGGTCCCACTCACGAACGCTGCCGTCCGTCGACATCACCCGCACCGGGAGGATCGCCGCGTCCGGGCAGATCTGATGGACAACCCCTGCGATGAACGTCCCGTGGCCAACATACGGAGCCAGCTCCGTCAGTGGCTCGTGCCCCGTCACCGGCTCGTCCTCCGTGTACGTACCGATTGGCCGACCGTCCACCTCTGCGTCCCGGATGATCACGTGCGACCCGTCGAACCATGGGTGTGCCCCGATGCCCGTGTCCACGACAGCAACGACCGGGCGCAGCACGCCGTCGTCGGACAGCCAAGGCGCGGGTCCAGTCCCAAGCTCACGGCTCGGCGCCGGCCCCACCTGGTGGGACGGCTCCCGGTCGCCGAGCACGGCAAGACCCGGCTTCGGGCGGTGACCCATCAGTACGTGGTCCAGGCCGACCCGCTTGCGAGTCTCATCGCCCACACGCTCCGCGATGTCATCGAGCAAGTCCCAGACATCAGCAGCATCGCCGTCGGGCTGCGTGAGATGCAGAGCAACCCCACGCCGACGAACCTCACGCCGCGTAGGCGCCAGCTCCAGTTCCTCCTCGACCAGGACAAGGCCTCTGGCCGCCGACTGCTCGCGGAGCATCGCCAGCATCTCGTCGTCCTCCCCCGGCGTGCCACGCACGATCAGCCGGTCCGCGACGTACCGCGTCGGCGCCAGCCGGACGTCGCGCCGGCAGGGCGCCTCGGCCGGGTCGAGTTCCCGGACCGGCCGCCACCCTCCGGCGTGGTCCCGGACGCGCAGTTCGGCCTCTGGCATGGACTCACTCACAGCAGTACCCCTCTATCGATAGACATGCTCGACAGACCCCACGGCACCTCGCAGACGGGGTCAGACGGTCAGGAGTTCAGAAGGTCAGGAACTCAGCAGTTCAGAGTTCGATAACCGGCGTGCTCACGGCTCCGCCACCGCCGTCGGTCCGGCGGACAACCAGGCTTGCGCGGCCGCGCTCGACCGATTCGAAGGAGAACCGGCCGTCCTCGTCGGAGGCGACGGTGACGACGTCGACCCCCGGTCGGTGCAGCTCCACGTCCAGACCGGCCGCCGGCGCGGCCCATCCGTCGATCCGGACCTTGCCCCCGGCGGACGGGGACAGGCTGATCATGACGGTCAGCGAGTCGTGCGTGAAGGTGATGGTCTTGGCCTCGGCGGGCGACGCATCGTCGGCGCGGGCTGCTGCGGCGGCCCCCCGGACGCCTGCGAACGGTTCGTCGAGGTAGACGGCCTCCATCAGGTCCGCCTCGAGGCCGGCCAGCGTGATGGCGAACAGCGACCGCTCCACGAGCTCATCAGGCACCGGGTCCACCGCCTCGACCGCGTGGGCGAGGCGAGTCAGCAGGGCGCCGTCCTCGGCGTCCAGCACGCCCTTCGGGTCGAACGAGAGGTCCCCCACGGCCTCGTCGTCCATGTTCGGTTCCGGCGTCAGGTCCACGAGAAGTCCCCCTGCTCGTCGAGGATGGTGCGCAGCTTCGCCAAGCAGCGGCCACGAGTCGAGCCGATGGAGCCCATCGGCATTCCGATCGCCGCCGAGATGTGCCGGTAGTCCGGCCGATCGGCGAGCGAGACCAGACGCAGCAGTTCCTGGCAGCGTCTGGGTAGTGTCTGGAGCGACATCCACAGGATGCGATCGCGTTCGTCGCGCAGCACCTCGGCGTCGGGCAGCGGGTCCTTCGCCGGGAGCGCCATCGGATGCTCCGGGCTGTCGTCCGGGAGCTCCGTGCGGCGCTTCTCGTCGTCGCGGTGCTTGCGCACTGCCTCCCAGGCGGCGCGCTTCGCCGTCACCAGGAGCCACTTCAGGACGGCCTTCGGCTCCGCGATCGTCTCCGCGTGCCGTACGAGCGCCACCCAGGTGCTCTGCACGACGTCCTCTGCGGCGTCACGGTCGACCCCCTGTGCGCGGACCGTGTGCCACAGCAGCGGCGTCGCCTCGCGGACCAGCTCACCGAGCGCCTGGTGGTTGCCCGCGCGGTACTCGGTCAGGGCGATCGCGGCGCGATCGCCGAGCGTGAGACCGGACCCGTCGACGTCGGGCAGGGCCTCCCTTGATCCTGTCATTGCACCACGGGATTCTCTGCTGGCGGTTGTTTCCTCGTCCGGTAGCGGACGTGGAGCACTTGGACCAGCCGAGTCTACGGCCGAGTGCGCGGATCCGGGGAGGTAGAAGGCTGTGCCCATCAGGCACTCCTCTCTCCTCGGCGCGCGTCGGCAGGATGCCGCTCATCAGACAAGAGGGGCGAACACCCGGTTCGATACATAGTTGCCGATGAAAAATCAAGAAGGCCCGCATCCCCAGAGGGATGCGGGCCTTCTTGCGCTCAGGAGCGCTCGGATCAGGCCGAGGCGTCTTCCAGCAGCTTGGTGGTCTTGCTCTGGTCCAGCGGGATGCCGGGGCCCATCGTCGTGGTCATGGTCGCCTTGCTGATGTAGCGACCCTTCGAGGACGACGGCTTGAGGCGCAGGACCTCGTCGAGCGCGGCGACGTAGTTCTCCAGCAGCTGGGTCTCCGAGAAGGAGGCCTTGCCGATGATGAAGTGCAGGTTCGCGTGCTTGTCGACGCGGAACTCGATCTTGCCGCCCTTGATGTCGGACACGGCCTTGGTCACGTCCATCGTCACGGTGCCGGTCTTCGGGTTCGGCATGAGGCCGCGGGGGCCCAGCACCTTACCGAGGCGACCGACCTTGCCCATGAGGTCCGGCGTGGCGACTGCCGCGTCGAAGTCGGTGTAGCCGGCGGCCACCTTCTCGATCAGGTCGTCGCCGCCGACCTCGTCGGCACCGGCCGCGCGGGCCTCCTCCGCCTTGGCGGCGTTGGCGAACACGATGACCTTGGCGGTCTTGCCGGTGCCGTTCGGCAGGTTGACCGTGCCACGGACCATCTGGTCCGCCTTGCGCGGGTCCACGCTCAGCCGGAACGCGACCTCGACGGTCGCGTCGTACTTGACCGTGGCGGTCTCCTTGGCCAGACGGATCGCGTCCAGCGGCGCGTACAGCGCCTCGCTGTCGATCTTCTCCGCGGCGGCGATGTACGCCTTGCTGCGCTTTGCCATATTTCTCTCCTTGTGGTCGTAGCGGGCCTGCGGCCCTGCCACTGTGGTGTCCGACGACGTCCGCCGGTCACCTCGTGCGGTCCGAGGGCTGGTAGCCCCGACGGGGGATTCACTCGGAAACGGTGATGCCCATGGAGCGGGCCGTGCCCGCGATGATCAGCGAAGCGGCATCGAGGTCGTTCGCGTTGAGGTCCGGCATCTTGGTCGTGGCGATCTCGCGGACCTGAGCCTTGGTGATCGAGGCGACCTTGACCGTGTGCGGCGTCGGCGAGCCCTTGGGCACGCCGGCGGCCTTCTTGATCAGCTCGGCGGCCGGCGGGGTCTTGGTGATGAAGGTGAACGAGCGGTCCTCGTACACCGTGATCTCGACCGGGACGACGTTGCCGCGCTGCGACTCGGTCGCGGCGTTGTACGCCTTGCAGAACTCCATGATGTTCACGCCGTGCTGACCCAGGGCCGGGCCGATCGGCGGAGCCGGCGTCGCGGCGCCGGCCTGGATCTGCAGCTTGATGAGGCCGGAGACCTTCTTCTTCGGGGGCATGCTTTTCTACCTTCTGTTCGATGGGCCGACGCCGTGGGCGATGACCCGGTTGCAATGCTGAGGGACGAACGAATCAGATCTTGGCGACCTGGTTGAACCCCAGCTCGACCGGGGTCTCCCGGCCGAAGATGGAAACGAGGACCTTGAGCTTCTGGGCCTCGACGTTGATCTCGGAGATCGAGGCGGGCAGCGTGTCGAACGGCCCGTCCGTCACGGTCACCGACTCGCCGACCTCGAAGTCGACGTGGATCGGGGCCTTGCCACCGGTCGACGCCGCGCCGCCACCGGCGGCGGCCTGGCCGGCCTGAGCAGGCTGGGGCAGCATCGACGGCGCGAGCATCGAGTAGATCTCGTCGAAGCTCAGCGGCACCGGCTGGTGCGTGTGCCCGACGAAGCCCGTGACGCCCGGTGTGTGGCGCACGGCGCCCCACGACTCGTCGGTCAGGTCCATGCGCACGAGGACGTAGCCCGGGATGCGGACCCGGCTCACGATCTTCTTCTGCGCGTTCTTGATCTCGGCGACCTCTTCCATCGGAACCTCGACCTGGAAGATGTAGTCCTCCATGTTCAGGCTCTGGATGCGGTTCTCGAGATTGGTCTTCACGCGCTTCTCGTAGCCCGCGTACGAGTGGATGACGTACCAGTCGCCGAACTGGCTACGGAGGGTTCGCTTGAACTCCTCGACCTCGTCCACGATGACGTCGCCGTCGGCGTCAACGGGGCGCTCGTCGGTGGCGTCGCCCTCGACCTCGCCGTCGTCAGTGGTCTCGGCGTCGGTCTCGGCCGGAGTCTCGGCGTCCGCAGGCACGTCAGCGTTCTCGGCGTCCAGGGGCGCGTCGACGGCCGCCTCGTCGCCGTCGGGCGAGACGTTCTCCGTCTGGTCCAGAGAGTCCTGGGACACGAACGAACCTGCTTTCTCTTCGTGCGCCGGGCTACGCCCGGCACGGGTGTGCGTACCTCTACGAGCTGTGTCCGCCCATTGTCGCGCGAAACTGCCGCCAAGGGACAATCAGCGACGGGCGAGAACGATCACAGCGAAGTACTGCGCAGCGTGCCCCATGTGCTCGTCCGGCGCACCCGGACCGACGCAGACCCGCGATCGGGGCCCGTCGACGGCCGCGTCAGCTGCCGTCTCCGAGAGCACTGATCAGCCGAAGACCCAGATCATGAGCCAGCCGAACGCGTAGTCGAGAGCCGTCACGAAGATCATGACCACGATCAGGAAGACCAGCACCACGGTCGTGTACGTGATGAGCTCGGAGCGCGTGGGCGCGACGACCTTCTTGAGCTCGGCCACCACCTGGCGCACGAAGAGCGCGATTCGGGCGAAGATGTTGCCGCCGCCCTTGCTCGGACGCTCCGCGGCGCTCTGGATCACCTCGGTGTCGCTCACTGCTACCCCACTCCTGTGGCCCGGCGCGCCGGGCGGCGCGGACTGGCATTCCAGGTCCACTCACGTGGGCCCGCTGCGCGCGGCCCCGCTGGGGTTCACGCTGGCAGGGTAGACAGGACTCGAACCTGCAACCTGCGGTTTTGGAGACCGCTGCGCTACCAATTGCGCCACTACCCTTTGTGTTTCGATGCCCGTCAAGTGTTCACACGAGCCCCAGAGGGGCACGCCACAAAGGTGAGCATCGATCACCGAGGCACAACTGTACGGTACCCACGGCCGTAGGTCGAACCCGTTCCTGGTGGCCCGGCGCGGGCCGCGAACGGCCCCTGTCCACTGAACGGTGGACAGGAGATGCAGCCGAACGGGCGTCCCGCCGCGGGGGCCGCACGGAGCATGCTCGAGGCATGCAGACCTCCGGCTCCCCGGCCGTGCAAGTACGCGGCCTCCGCAAGCGGTACGGCACCACTCGCACCGGGTTCAAGGACGCCGTCGCCGGCCTGGACCTCGACGTCGTGCACGGTGAGATCGTGGCGGTCCTCGGCCCCAACGGCGCGGGCAAGACCACCACCATCGAGATCCTCGAGGGCTTCCGCGACCGGGACGACGGCGACGTCGTCGTCCTCGGCGAGGACCCCCGGGAGGCCGGTCGCGCGTGGCGGGCGCGGATCGGCGTCGTCATGCAGGACTCCCGGGACCTGAGCGAGCTCACGGTAGTGGAGAAGGTGCGGTCCGCCGCGGCCTCCTATCCCGACCCGCGCGACCCGGCGGAGGTGATCGCCGCCGTCGGGCTCGCGGAGAAGACGAAGGCGCGGACGCGCGGGCTGTCCGGCGGACAGCGACGCCGGCTGGACGTGGCGCTCGGGATCGTCGGCCGGCCCGAGCTGCTGTTCCTGGACGAGCCGACCACCGGGTTCGACCCGCAGGCGCGCCGCTCCTTCTGGGACCTCGTGACCGGGCTGCGTGACGACGGCACCACCATCCTGCTGACCACCCACTACCTGGACGAGGCCGCCCAGCTGGCCGACCGCGTCGTCGTCGTGCGCGACGGCGTGGTGGTTGCCGAGGGCCCGCCCGACACTCTGGGCGGGCCCGAGGCCCGCACCCCCGTGGTCGCGTGGGACGACGGCGGCGTGCGCCGCACCGAGCGGACGGACCGGCCCACCGCCGCCGTCGCGCGACTGATCGCCGCGGCCGGGCCCGACGGCGAGGTGCCCGGCCTGTCCGTGTCCCGCCCGACGCTCGAGGACGTGTACCTGTCCCTGATCGGCGAGACCCCTACCGACTACGGAAAGCCGGCCGACGAGAACAAGGAGGCGGCGTGATGACCACGGCTGCTGCTACGACCCCGACGACCGGCACGACATCGAGCACCGCCCGGAAGCTGCCCGGCACGCTCTGGCTCGGGCTGGTGCGCGGCGGCGTGGAGCTGCTGCAATTCGTGCGCGAGCGCGACTCGATGATCTTCGGCTTCGCCTACCCGATAGTCATGCTCGCGATCTTCGCGACGGTATTCGGCGACGACGACCCCATCGTCGCGAACGGCGTCACGGTCGGCTTCGCGCAGTACTTCCTGCCCGGCATGGTGGCGACCGGCGTCATGCTCTCCACCTACCAGACGCTCGCCATGTCGATCGCCGTCGAGCGCGACGACGGGACGCTCAAGCGCCTCCGTGCCACGCCCCTGCCCGCCACGTCGTACTTCCTGGGCAAGGTATTCCTGTCGCTGGTCACCGTGCTCGTGCAGACCGCCCTGCTGCTCGCGGTCGCCGCGCTCGCCTTCGACGTCCCCCTGCCCGACGACGCCGAGCACTGGGCGACGTTCGCCTGGGTGTTCCTGCTCGGGACGGCGACCGGGGCCGTGTGCGGCGTCGCGTACTCGTCGGTGCCGCGCTCCGGCCGGTCCGCGAGCGCCGTGGTGGTCACGCCGATCCTGGTGCTGCAGTTCACGTCCGGGGTGTTCTTCCCGGTCAGCCAGATCCCCGGCTGGATGCTGGACCTGTCGTCCCTGTTCCCGCTCAAGTGGATCGCGCAGGGCATGCGGTCGGTGTTCCTGCCGGATGCGTTCGCGGCGGCGGAGCCGGCCGGGACCTGGCAGTCCGGTGCCACGGCTGCTGTACTGGCGGCATGGCTGGTGGTGGCACTCGTGGTCGGCACCCGGACGTTCCGGTGGCGGCGGCACGATGACGGCTGACGTCGGTGCCCCGGGAGGCGAGGGCGGGTCGGGCGGCGAGCGCGCCGTCGAGGGCCTGCACGCCGGGTGGGAGCAGCAGGTGCGGTGGTGGGACGCGGCGTTCGGCGTGATCGTCGCCCTGACCGCAGTGGCGCTGCCACTGGAGGGCACGCGGGGAGCGCCGCTGGCCGTCGCGTACGGGGCGATGGGGGCGATAGTTGTCGCCTACCTGCTGTGGGGCGCGAAGGCTGCCCGCAACCGGGAGCGGCGGCCTGCACTGGCGTATCTGGTGGTGCTGGTCCTGGGCACGGGCGTGGCCGTGTCGCAGGGCGGCGTGGCGACGTTCCTGATGTTCATCGCGTTCGCACAGGTCTGGATGCTGCTCGAGTCGATCCGCGAGGGCGTGATCGGCTGCGCCGTCCTCGTCGTGGCGGTGACGGTCGGCATCTCGGCGCGGTACGGCTTCGACCCCGCCGTCGTGGCCGGTGTGGTGCCGCAGATGCTGGTGACGTTCGTGTTCGCGATCGGGCTGGGGCTCTGGTTCCACGTAGCGATGCGACGCGCGGAGGAGCACGCGCGGCTCCTCGACGAGCTGCGGGCCGCGCAGGCGGAGCTCGCGCGGACCAACCACGAGGCCGGCGTCGTGGCGGAGCGGGAGCGTCTCGCCCGGGAGATCCACGACACGCTCGCCCAGGGGTTCACGAGCGTGGTCATGCAGGCGCAGGCCGGGACGGCCGCCCTCGACCTCGGGGACGACGGCGCCGTGCGCGAGCGCCTGCACCTCGTCGAGGACACCGCCCGGGACAACCTGGCCGAGGCGCGCGCCCTGGTGGCTGCGTTCGCGCCTGTGGCGCTGCAGGACGCTTCCCTCCCCCAGGCGCTGCGTCGGCTCACGGAGCGGTTCGCCCTGGAGTCCGACCTGGTGGTGGGCTTCCGGGCCGACGGCGTCGGGCCGCTCCCGCCGGCGACAGAGGTGGTGCTGCTGCGGGCCGCCCAGGAAGCGCTGACGAACGTGCGACGGCACGCGGAGGCGCAGACCGTCGTCGTTGGCCTGACCCAGGACGAGGGCGAGGTGACGCTCACGGTGGCCGACGACGGGCGGGGCCTCGGCCCCGACGTCGCCGACGGGTTCGGGCTGTCCGGGATGCGCGACCGAGTGCGATCGGTGGGCGGCACACTGGCGGTCGTGCCCGGGGACGACCGCGGCACAGTCCTGCGGGCCCGCATACCGGTCGAGGACGGAACCGCTGCCGGCGCAGGGCCCGATGGCGGGTCGAGCACAAGGGGGTCGAGGACAACGGCAGAGCCGAGCAAAGCAGCCAAGGCCGAGCCCCGGGCACACGACGGTACGCAGGGGGTGGCGCGATGATCCGGGTGCTGGTGGTGGACGACCATCCGGTGGTGCGGTCCGGACTGGCGGGCATGCTCACCGTCGAGGACGACCTCGAGGTGGTGGGTGAGGCCGCCGACGGGCAGGAGGCAGTGGAGCTGGCGGCGGCGCTCCGGCCCGACGTCGTGCTCATGGACCTACGCATGCCCGTGCTCGACGGCGTCGCGGCGACCGCCGGGATCATCGGCGCGGGAATGTCCGGCGCCGTGCCGCGGGTCGTGGTGCTGACTACCTACGACACCGACGCCGACATCCTGCGCGCCGTCGAGGCCGGGGCGACCGGGTACCTGCTGAAGGACACGCCCCGCGCCGTGCTCGTCGCGGGCGTCCGGGCCGCGGCCCGGGGCGAGACCGTGCTGGCCCCGAGCGTGGCGACGCGCCTGGTCAGCTCGGTCCGCACCGCCGCGGAGCGACCCTCGGCACGCGAGTCCGAGGTGCTCACGCTCGTCGCGCTCGGGCGGTCGAACTCGGAGGTCGGGCGCGAACTGTCGATCACCGAGGCCACGGTCAAGACGCACCTCATCCGGGCGTTCGCCAAGCTCGGCGTCGCCGACCGGACAGCCGCAGTGACGGTGGCCCGGGAGCGCGGCTGGATCACGTGACCTTTCCGGGACGCCGCCCGGCCCCTGCCGGTAGGTTTGCGCGCATGAACAACTCGGGCGAAATCGACATCACGGCACGCGTCGAGGCGGCGGTCGCGTCAGCGATCTACGACGTCGTGCTGCCTATCGACGACATGGGCGTGACCTTCCACGACGGCGCGCTGGACGACGTCGCCGAGGCGTACCACGCCGAGCCGGAAGCCACCCTCGCCGCGGCCGACGCCCGGTTCGCTGCCCACATGGCGACGGTCGCGGCGGCGGCATCGGACGACGAGGCCGAGGCGCCGATGCTCCGGGCACGCGCTGCGATGGCCCTGAAGGAGCGCCTCCAGGAGCTGTGACCGGAGCGCTCTGGTCAGGCCGCGCGCGGGTCGCGCCCTAGTGGCTCCTGCTAGCGGCTCTCTGCGGGGTCGGCGCCCGTCTCCCCACCCGCCTCACCGCCGTCGGTCGGTTCGACGCTCGGCTCCTCGCTCGGCTCCTCGCTCGGTTCGATGCTCGGCTCCTCACTTGGTTCGACGCTCGGCTCCTCCGAGGGTTCCTCGCTCGGCGTCGGGGTCGGCGTAGGAGTCGGGGTCGGCGTCGGCGTGGGGGTCGGCGTAGGCGTGGGCGACGGGGTCGGCGTGGGCGAGATGGTCGGCGTCGGCGACGGGGTCCACTCGTCATCGTCGTCGTCGGACTGGCTCGGGCTGGACGACGGCGTGGATCTCGGCGTCGGCTCCTGCGACGACGGGCTGACGCTCCGCGTGACCACCGGCGTCCCGTCGTTGTCGAGGATGTTCGCGATCCACAGGCCCGCACCGCCGAACACGAGCAGCGCAAACACGATGATCGTGGCCACGCGGCCGCGACCGGTCGTCATGCGCTGCCACAACGACCGCTTCTCGGCCGGCGGCTCCTCCGGGGGCAGCACCGACCCCGCCGCGGCCTCGGCGCCGGCAACTCCTGCAGCAACACCAGCAGCACCAGCCGCGCCGACAGCGCCGACGGCGCCGACCATCATGGTGCGGTCAGCGCCCTCGGTGACCTGGCCCAGCTTCATCGTGCCGGACCCGGCGACCGGATCGATCACCTCGGTGCCGCCGGCACCCACGCCGAGCTGCATGGTCTCGTCGCTGGTGCCCATTCGGCCCGCGGGGCCGCCGAGCAGGATCGTCACCGTCCCGCGCATAGCCTCGGCCGTGGGGAACCGGCGGTTCGGGTCCTTGGCCATCGCCCGGGACACGAGGCGGTCCACCGACGCGGGGACCGCCGCACGACGGGCCGACGCCGCCGGCACCGGCGCGTTCACGTGCGCCCGCAGGACGTCCTCCGCCTGGGCGCGCTCGTACGGCGCGTGCCCGGTCAACGTGTAGTACGCGAGCGCGCCGACGGCGTAGATGTCACTGCGCGCGTCGAGGGGCTTGCCGCGAGCCTGCTCCGGCGACATGCCGATGACCGACCCGGCCACCGTGGCGCCGTCGCCATCCCCGCCCGCGGGCCGGGTGAGGCCGAGGTCCAGCAGCCCGACGACGAACGTGCCGTCCGGCCGCTTGTCGACCATCACGTTGCGCGGCGCGACGTCCCGGTGCACCAGGCCCGCCGCGTGCACGGCGCCGAGCCCGTCCAGCAGGCCGTCGATGATCGCGAGCGCCTCGCGCCAGGGCAGACCGGTGTCCCCGGCGAGGTCCGACAGGGACACGCCCGCCATCCGGTTCATGACGGTCCAGGGGACGCTCGCGCCCGCGACGTCCTCCTCGCCGGAGTCCAGGACCTTCACGACGCCCGGGTGGGTCACCAGTGCCGACGCCTCGACCTCGCGCTGCAGGGAGGCGCGGGCGTTCTGGTCGTCGACCAGGTGCGGGTGCAGCACCTTGACCACGAGGGGCTGGTCGAAGTCGATCTCGGGCGCGGCGGGTTCCGTGGGCTCGGCGATCTCGGCCGTCGCGTCGTCGTCGGCCGCGGGCTCGGCGTCCGCGTCGGCCGCATCTGAGCCGGCCGCATCGGCCGTCGCGTCGCCGTCGGCGGGCACCTCGCCCGGCTCAGCCGCGTCGGCGTCGGCCTTGCTCGCGTCGTCCGTGCTCGCCTCGGTGCCGGCCGCGCCGCCCTCGTCGCCGTCATCGCCCGGCGCGGGCTCCGGAGCAGCCGGAACCGCTACCCGCTGCGCCTCGTAGACGGTGAAGGTTGCCCCAGTGCCGACGACGTCGACCAGCTCGTACTTGCCGCCGAGGACGGCGTGCACCGGCAGGTCCGCGGCGTTGTCCTCACCCGTGTTCTGTTCGTTCACTGGTTCACCGGTGTCCGTGGTTGCGCATCGAGCAAATCAGTCATTTCGGCTATCTGGGGCATGTTGTTCTCAGGATACTTAGCGGAGCGCGCGCACACCAAAGATGAACGGCGGGATGTGTGAGTAGTGCGGAGTATCACGGTCACGGCTGCCGCCGGACCGCCGCTTTGCCAGACTACGCAGATGCGAGACCTCGCACTTCTCCCCAAGGCGCACCTCCACCTGCACTTCACCGGATCCATGCGGGTGCCGACCCTCGTCGACATGGCAGCCGCGTACGGCGTCCGGCTGCCCGAGGCGCTCATCGACAACGACCCCCTCCGCCTGCCCGCCACCGAGCGTGGCTGGTTCCGCTTCCAGCGCCTGTACGACGCCGCGCGTGCGTGCGTGCGCTCCGAGGCCGACATGCGCCGCCTGGTCCACGAGGCGGCGGCCGACGACGCCGCCGAGGGCTCCGGCCGGCTCGAGATCCAGGTGGACCCCACCTCCTACGCGCCGTTCGTCGGCGGGATCACCCCCGCCGTCGAGATCGTCATCGACGCCGCCCGGTACGCGAGCGCCGCGCACGGGATCGAGGTGGGCGTGATCATCGCGGCGTCGCGCATGAAGCACCCCCTCGACGCGCGCACGCTAGCCCGGCTCGCCGCGCGGTACGCGGGCGACGGCGTCGGTGAGGTGGTGGGCTTCGGGCTGTCGAACGACGAGCGGCGCGGGGACACGTCCCAGTTCGGGCCCGCGTTCGACATCGCGCGCCGCGCCGGCCTCGCGGCCGTGCCGCACGGCGGCGAGCTGCTCGGGCCCGACCACATCAGCGAGGTCATGCGCGAGCTCGTCCCCGACCGGATCGGGCACGGCGTGCGCGCCGCCGAGGACGAGCGCGTCCTCGCGGACATCGTCGACCGCGGGGTCGCCCTCGAGGTGAACCCCGGCTCGAACATCGGCCTGGGCGTGTACGGCGAGGCGAGCGAGGTGCCGCTGCGCACCCTGGTGGACGCCGGCGCCCTGGTCGCGCTCGGCGCCGACGACCCGCTCCTGTTCGGGTCGCGGCTCGTGGACCAGTACGAGATCGCGCGCAGCGCCCATGGGTTCACAGACGCGGAGCTCGCGTCGCTGGCCGGGTCGTCGATCCGGGCCAGCCGGGCGTCGTCGAGCACGAAGGCCCGCCTCCTGGCCGACGTCGACGCGTGGCTGCTCGCTCCCGACCCCGCTGATGCCCTGGACGCCCTCCCCGCGGGCCGGACTGTCACGATTGGGTGACGATCAACCGACCCAACCATCCTGAGCACCCGCGCGTCGGTCAGAGATAAAGGACACTCGCGGGGGGACGTCGTCGTCTCGCGTGCGCGGTGCCGCGCCATCCCAGAAGGCGCGGCCGAGGAGGAGTCACGATGCGGGTTTTGCACGGTAGGTCGACCCACGGTGTGGGCAGGGTCGTCGGCAAGACGGTCATGGGCACGTTGGGCGCGGTCGCGCTGACGGTGACCCTGCTGTCCGGCTGTGGCGAGGAACAGGAACCTCCGGCGGAGGCGGACACGACGACGAGCTCGCCCGCGCCCGACGAGAGCACGGCCAGCCCGGAGCCCAGCGCGAGCGAGCCGTCCGAGGAGCCGGAGACGAGCGAGTCGCCGTCCGACAGCGCGGGCGAGGGTACTGACGACGGCACCGACGAGCCCGGCGACGACGCGAGCGAGGGCGACGACGGCAAGACCGACGAGGGCAACGGCAAGTCGCAGGGCGGCGACAAGTCCGAGGGCAAGGGCAACGGCAAGGGCTCGAAGGACGAGGAGCCGGAGGAGCCCGACTACATCGAGTACGGCGAGGTCAGCGACCGCGTGGGCGACCTGCAGCAGCGTCTGCAGGACCTCGGCTACTTCGTGAGCTCCGTCGACAACGCGTACGGCGGAGAGACGCAGCAGGCCGTGTTCGCCCTGCAGAAGGCCGGCGGGCTGTACCGCGACGGCGTGGTCGGCGACGCCACGCAGGCCGCGGCGGACGACGGCGTGGTGCCGCAGGCGGAGACGTCGTCGGGCAAGGTGCTCGAGATCGACATCGACCGGCAGCTCGTGCTCGCCGTCGAGGACGGTCGGGTCGTAATGACCATCAACGCGTCGTCCGGCAACGGGGAGACGTACGAGGCCAAGGGCGCCACCTACACGGCGTACACGCCGCGGGGGTCGTTCGCGGTGTACCGCGAGGAGAACCGGATGTACGCGTCGCGGCTCGAGCTGGGCGACATGTGGCGGCCCAAGTTCTTCACCGGCGGCATCGCGGTGCACGGCTCGGCGTCGGTGCCCGCGTTCCCGGCGTCGCACGGGTGCGTGCGCGTCTCGAACAGCGCGATGGACTGGATCTGGGACACCTGGGGCGCGCCGTCGGGCACCCCGGTCGTCGTGTACTAGTCGTGTACTAGAGGGAGACGCCGACCAGGACCGTCTCGGGGACCAGGGTCACGCCGAAGCGGTCGCGGACGCCGTCGCGCACCGCCCGGGCGAGGGCGATGACGTCCTCGGCCCGGGCGCCGCCCCGGTTGGTCATCGCGAGCGTGTGCTTGGTCGACAGGCGCGCCGGGCTGTGCTCCCCCGCCAGGCCGAAGCCCTTGCCGAAGCCGGCCCGCTCGATGAGCCAGGCCGCACTGGTCTTCACGAGCGTCGGGTCGATGGCGCCGAGACTCGGGCCGGTGCTCGTCTCCGGCGTCGCGGAGCGGACCGGGTAGCGGGGGGCGTCCTCGGGCAGGTGCTCCAGGTGCTCCACGGGGATCACGGGGTTGGTGAAGAACGACCCCGAGTTCCAGCGGTCGTGGTCGGGCTGCCCGCCGAAGAGCGGGTGGTCGAGCAGCATGCCCTTGCCGCCGCGCAGGCCCAGCACGGTCTCGCGGACGTCCTTCATCGGGGCGCGCTGCCCCACCTCGACGCCGAGGCGACGCGCCAGCTCCCCGTAGCCCACTGGCGCGGACAGCGTGCCGAGCCGGAACTGGAACTGGACGTCCAGCACCACGTAGCGCGGCGACGGGTACCAGGGGGCACGCGGGTCGTCGTCGCGCCCCTCGCTGTGCATGGAACGCTTGAGCAGCGACGTGCGGTACCCGAAGCCCAGCTCCCCGACGGCGAAGGTGCGCACCCGGCGCTCCCCGCGGTCCCAGGTGCGGACCAGAGAGACCACACCGGAGAGCTCATGGCCGTAGGCGCCGATGTTCTGCACGGGGGCGGCGCCGACCGTCCCCGGGATGCCCGACAGCGACTCCACGCCGACCCAGCCCTCGGCGACGGCACGCTCCACGAGCTCGTCCCAGTTCTGACCGGCCGGCGCGCTCACCACGGCGCCGCCGCAGGCGTCGTCCGACTCGACGGTGATCCCGGTGCGGGCATCCCGGACGACGACTCCGCCGAAACCCTCGTCAGCCACCAGCAGGTTCGAGCCGCCGCCCACGACGAGCAGCGGCACGCCGTCGTCGTCGGCGGTGCTCACCGCCTCGATCAGAGCGGCCTCTTCCTCGGCCTCCACGAACGAGGCAGCCGGTCCACCCACTCGCAGAGTGGTGAGGTCGGCGAGGCTGGGGACCACCGCTTGTGCCTGGACGGTGTCTGCCGGGTATGGGCTCACCGTGCAAGCCTATCTACCCGACGGGTTGGATTTGTGCACATCTTCGACATGGCGTGGGTGATGTCTGCCAATTCTGGAACCTTTTGGTGTCCGCAGACGTGTTCACTGCTCGGTTTCCGCGCCCTGGCCTGGGCGGGGGCCCCGTCGTCGCCTGCGCTACCTCTTCACACCCGCGGCCGTCGGCAGCGGCCGGACGGAGCGCGCCACGATCAGCCCGAGCACCATCGGGACCAGGAGCACGAGCACCGCCAGGCGGTAGCCCGTCGTGTGCGCGACGAAGCCGATCAGCGGCGGCCCCACGAAGAACGCGGTGTACGCGATGGTCGAGACCGCGGCCACGCGCATCGCTGCCCGCCGCGGCTCGTCGGACGCCGCGCTCATCCCCATCGGGAAGCCCATCGCGGCGCCGAGGCCCCACAGGCCGACCCCGACCAGAGCCAGCCACAGGACCGGGACCAGCGAGAACGTCAGCACGCCCACGAACGCCAGCCCCGCCGAGAGCACCAGCACCGGCACCCGCCCGAACCGGTCGATGGCACGCGTCCCGGCGAGCCGGGCCGTCGTCATGGCGGTGAGGAAGACGGCGAGGCCCACCGCGCCCATCCCGTCGGATGTGCCGAACCCGTCCACGATCGCGAGGCCCACCCAGTCGTTCGCCACGCCCTCCGTGAGGGCCGCGGCGAGCACCACGAGCCCTATCGCCAGGGTGCGCGGCTCGCGCCAGGCGGCGAGCAGCCCCGCGATGCCCGACGGCGGCGGCGTCACCTCTCCCGGATCGGCACCGTCCGCGCTGCCCGCGCCGGCGGTGGAGGCGCCGTCCGGCAGGGCCGCCGCGACGACGCCGGGCGTGAAGTAGCGGACCGCGATCATCACCGACAGGAGGGCCACTGCCGCGGCCGCCACGAGGTGCCAGACGACCGGGACTCCCAAGGTGGCCACCAGAGCGCCGATGCCGGCGCCGACCACCGTGCCGAACGAGAACCCGGCGTGGAAGATCGGCATGACCGCACGGCCGAGGCGCTGCTCCACGGCGGCACCCTCGAGGTTCATCGCGGCGTCCCAGACCCCGGCGCCCACGCCGAACAGGATCAGGCCGCCCCGGACGGCGAGGTGCTCCCCCTGGGCGACGCCGTACCCGGCCACGGCGAGCCCGGCCACGAGGACGCCCGCGAAGGCCAGGACGGTCCGCGCGGTACCGAACCGCTCCGCGACCAGCCCCGACAGGGGAATGGCGGCGACGGAGCCGATCGACCCGGTCAGCAGCAGCAGACCCATCTCCTGCTCGGAGAAGGACAGGCCGTCCCGGACTGCCGGGAGACGCGATGCCCAGCTCGCAAAGGCGAACCCACTTGCAGCGAAGACAACGAAGACCGCGCGGGCGGCGGCGTGTGCAGTAGGCACTGAACTCCCTGGTGCGATTGAATCTCCCGACCGTAAGCCACAATCTGGGATCAGCCCAGAAGATTCCCCAGGTATTGCACCACCGGTGCCCGAGGTGAGAGAAGGAACCGCGATGAACCGCCAGACCGTAGGCCGACCGACCCTCGCGAAGGTCGCCGAGCTGGCAGGTGTCTCCGTCTCCACCGCGTCGCTCGCGTTCTCGGGCGCGGGGCCGATCACCCCCGAGACCCGGGAGAAGGTGCTGGCCGCGGCCCGCGAGCTCGACTACTCCGGGCCCAACCCGCTGGGACGGCAGCTCCGCTCGGGGCGCTCCGGGATCGTGGGCGTGGTGATCGGCGACCAGCTGGGCCGGTCGTTCCGGGACCCCGTCTCCACGCAGGTGCTGCACGGGCTGGTCTCCGCGATCGGCGAGCAGGGGCTGGGCGTGCTGCTCGTCCCCGGGATGCCGCAGGGTGCCACGGCGCAGTCCGTCGGGCTCGCCGCCGAGGCGGGGCTGCCCGCCGCCGTCGACCCGCTGGTCGAGGCCGCCGCGATGGACGTCGCGGTGCTCGTGTGGGGGACCCTGAAGGACGACCCGAACCTTGCGGCGCTCCAGCGCCGCGGCGTGCCCGTCGTGATCGGCGAGGGGCAGGACGTGCCCGGCGTGCCCGTGGTGGGCGTCGACGACCGCCGGGGCGCCGCCGAGGCGGTGCGCCACCTCGTCGAGCTGGGGCACACGCGGATCGCGGAGATCACGCTGCCGTTCGGGCGGGACGAGCGATCCGGGCTGGTCGACGCCGCCCGGCTCGCCACCGCGGAACGCACGCCCACCCGTAACCGCCTGGCCGGCGTGCGGGACGTCATCGAGCCGGTCATGTCGTGGGAAACGCCCGCCTCGCTGGTGGAGCACGGGCGCGACGCCGCCACCGAGATCCTGTCCGAGTGGGCGCCGGCCCGGGACCGCCCGACGGCGATCATCGCCCACTCCGACCTGCTCGCGGCCGGCGCCGTGATCGCCGCACGCGAGCTCGGCCTGCGCGTGCCGGAGGACGTGTCCGTGGCCGGGTTCGACGGGCTCGACCTGCCGTGGCTCTCCCCCGACGTGCTCACCAGCGTGCACCAGCCGCTCGTCGAGAAGGGGCGGGCGCTCGGCCTGGCCGTCATCGCCCTCCTCGCCGGCGAGGAGCCCGACTCGGTGAGCCTGCCCGTGAGCCTCGTTGAGGGCACGACGACGGGCCCGGTGCCCGACCTGAGCGCGCTGCCCTGATTTCGTCGCGTCAGCTCGTCCGCTCTGATAGAGAGAGCCCCATGGCTCGCTCACCCGGTAGCGGGCCCGAAGACATGGAGGCAGACGTGTCGATTCGAAGAGAGCTGCGGACCAGGGCGTTCGCGCTGGCGGCGACAGGAGCGCTCGTGGTGCAAGCAGGGATCGTGGCGAGTGCGGTGCCGGCGACGAGCGCGCCCGAGGCGGGCCCGGCGGCGTCGGACAACCAGATCACCTTGACCGAGTGGGACGGGTACGGCGAGCTCAGCGCGGGCAAGGCCTCGAACCTGCGGCCGACCGCCCGGGGCGGGCTCGTGCTGCGTGGCACGGGCGACACCGTCGAGTACACCGACCCGTTCGGCGACGGCACACCCGTCACGTACGAGACGGGCCGGTGGACGTCGCCGGTCGTCGAGACCGGGTACTCGATCGACGAGTCGGTGAGCTCGTGGAACGCGCACACGCCCACGGGGACCTGGGTCGAGATCGAGTTCCGCGGCCGCAAGGCCGACGGGACGTGGACGAAGTGGTTCGTGATGGGCCGCTGGGCGTCGGGCGACGAGTTCGCGCCCGCCGACGGGAGTGTCGGCGACATCCACCGCACCTCCGTGAACGGCCAGACCGACGCCGACGCGTACCTGTTCACCGACACGTACGTCGCGAAGTCGGGCCACGAGCCGGACGCGTTCCAGACCCGGGCCACGCTGTACCGGCCCGAGGGCACGCGGGTCTCGCCGCGACTGGACGCCGTGAGCACCCTGACCAACGAGTACCTGCCCGACTCGCACTACGAGGGCACCAGCGACTTCACGCTCGGGCGCGAGGTCGAGCTCGACGTGCCGCGGTTCAGCCAGAACATCCACATCGGCGAGTACCCCGAGTTCGGGGGCGGCGGTCAGGTGTGGTGCTCGCCGACGTCGTCCACGATGGTCATCTACTCCTACGGGCGCGAGGTGCCGCCCGCGGAGCTCGAGGGCATCGAGGCGCCGAACGGCGACCCGCAGGTCGACTACGCCGCCATGCACACCTGGGACTACACGTACGAGGGCGCCGGTAACTGGCCATTCAACGCGGCGTACGCGAACACGTTCGGCCTGGAGTCCTTCGTGACGCGGCTCCGGTCCCTCGCGGAGGCCGAGAAGTTCATCAAGGCCGGCATCCCGCTCGTCTTCTCCATCAACTTCGAGGAAGAGGAGATGCCGGAGGCCGGGTACGGCACCAACGGGCACCTCGTCACGCTGATCGGGTTCACCGCCGACGGCGACCCGATCATCAACGACCCGAACAAGGCCAGCAACGAGGCTGTGCGCTCCGTGTACACGCGAGAGAACTTCGAGCGCGTGTGGCAGACCTCGACCGACGGCCTCACGTACGTCTACCACCCGCATGACGTGAAGCTCCCCCGCAACCTCCCGGGAGTAACCCCCAACTGGTAACCCCGCGCCCGCCTTTGTTGTGGGCGTGATCGTTGCGCTTATGCGCCCGTTTGAGGCGCAACGATCACCCCCACAACAAGGTGGGAGGTTCAACCCTGGGGTGGCATCGCCGGGCAGGGGCGTCTCCGTAGCGTCGACGCAAGTCGTTCGCGAACCGGAGGATGCTGATGGGTATTCAGGTGCAGGCGCTGAGCAAGCGGTACGGGCGCACATGGGCGGTGCGCGATCTGTCGTTCGAGGTGCAGCCGGGGAAGGTGACCGGGTTCCTCGGGCCGAACGGAGCAGGGAAGTCGACGACGATGCGCTCGATCGTCGGGCTGGACCGGCCCACCTCGGGTCGGGCACTGATCGACCTACCGCCACGGCCTGGCCCCGTAAACTCTTGTTGAGGTAAACCCTTGTTGAGTGCGGGGTATTTGTTGGATCAGCGGCGCTCCAGCAACAAATACCCCGCACTCAACGAAGGTCAGTGGCGGGAGACCTGCTTGGGCTCCGAGGTGTAGGTCGCCGTGGTGTAGCCCTGCGCGGAGACCGTCACCTCGACCGTGAGCTCGGCGCCCCGGTCGTGGCCCGTCACCAGGTACCTGCGGCCGGTCGCCCAGGGCACCGGCTCGCCGTCGCGCAGCCACTGGTAGGCGACGTCGACGTCGTCCGGGAGGTACGAGCCGGCGTCCGCCGTCAGGACCTTCCCCGGTTGGGCCTTGCCCTCGATGCTCGGCCCGGTCACGTCCGCCACCACCGGGTCGTGAAGCTCGACGTCGGTCGCCCTGACGAACACGTGCCGGTGGGCCAGCCACACCTGGTAGTAGACGTCGTCGCCGCGCACGACCGTGCGGTCGCCGGGCACCGAGCCGTCGAACGTGGTGGCCCGGTAGTAGTCGGACGCCACCTGGTCGTCGGCCACCGCGTACGTCTGGTCCACGCCGACCGTGTACTCGATGGGCGTGACCGCCTGCACCGGGACGCCCGGGTACTCCTCGTAGGCAGCCGCCTCCGGGTAGGCCCGGCCGAACACCGGCGCCGGGGCGTCACCCGCGACGGTGACGGTCTGCGCCGTCGTCGGGACCACTACCGGCCGGTCGGCCGGGTTGTGCAGCCACGCCAGCGACCCGGCCCACCACACGCCCAGCCAGTCACCCTCGACCTGGTCCACGACGAGCTTGTGCCCGGACTGCACGCGCGCGCTCACGTCGCTCGCGTACGTGGTGCCGTCCGACCCGTCCGGCTTCCAGCCCGGGTCCTTCGCCAGTGGCGCGTCGGCCGACGGCGACTGGTACAGGTACCGGAAGTTCGTGCCCGCGCCCTCGACGCATGCGCCTGAGCCCGGCGACGCCTCGTTGCAGCCCGTCACGGTGTTCGGGTTGTCGGCATACCCGGTGCGCACCTCGACGACGTCGCCCGGCTCGACGCTCGTCGTCGCCTCCAGGTCGCCGCCGATGGGCGCGCCCAGCAGCTCGAAGTAGTGGTCCCAGTCCCAGTACGGGCCCGGGTCCCAGTGCACGTTCTTCGTGTAGCCGGGCAGGATGCCCGGCACCTGGTCGTGCCCGATGATGTGGGCCCGGTCGAGCGGGATGTCGTGCTCCGCGGCGAGGTATCGCACCAGCGCCGCCGACGACTGGTACATCGCCTCCGTGTACCAGGAGCCCGTACCGGCCCAGCCCTCGTGCTCCAGGCCGATCGAGTGCATGTTCATGAACCAGTTGCCCGCGTGCCAGCCGACGTCGGCCGGGTCGAGGTGGTTCGCAACGTGCCCGTCCGAGGACCGCAAGGTGTAGTTCCATGCCAGGTAGGTCGGGTCCTGCACCAGGTTGACCGTGGGCTGGTAGGCGGTCTCGGTGTCGTGGATGAGGATGTAGTCGAGCGACGGGCCGCCCTCGCCGGTGCGGTCGGCCTGGTCGTGGTTGCCGTAGGCCGTGGTGCTGTCGGGGGCGTCCGGGGAGTCCTTCTCGTACGGAGCCGGCAGCCACTCGCAGCCGAGGTCCTCGGGGCAGTCCGTCTCCGGGTCGCTCGTGCTCGCGGCCTCGGGTACGACGACGTCCCGGTTGCCCGTGAGGATGACCGCGCCGTCGGCGGGGGTAGTGGCCCCGGCGCCCTGCCGGAGCGTCGTGTACACGCCGGTCGCGAAGCCCTCGATGTCGCTCATGCGGGACACGGCGGCCTCCCAGACGGTCACGCCGCCCGTCGTCGCGCCGGCGTCGACCGCGCCGTCGCGCACCGCCTGTGCCTGGTAGGACGCGAGCAGGGCCGCGCCGCCGCACACGTTGGCCTGCGCGTCGGACTTGAGGATCGCCTCGTCGAGGCCGGTGAGCGTCGCCGCCCGGGCGAGCTCGGGTGTGCCCTCGCGCGCAGGGCCCTGCTTGTCGTTGACGGCCGACAGCGGCAGGCCGTCGCCGTGCGCGTGGCCCAGCGCGTGGCCGCCCGCGAGGTTGAACACGCCGTAGCCGCCGTCGGCGCTGACCTGGCCGGCGTGCTGATCCCAGCGCGACTCCATGTACGACACGGCCTTGAGCAGGTCCTCGGGAACACCCGTGGCCTCGGCTGCCGCCGCGAACGCCTCGTCGAGCGAGCCGGCGGCGAGCACGGGAGCGCAGGCGACCACTTCGTCGTCGGGCGCGGTCACCGTGGGGGCGGCGGAGGCCGCCGAAAGGGGGATGAGTGGAAAGAACACCCCGGCCGCTGCGGCCAAGGCGGTGATGCGTCGTCGGGACGTCACGCAGAGTTCCTCTCGTCGACTCTGTACAAACAGGGACGAGAGCATCACACCCGATCCGGGTGCGCATGAGAAGGCCTGCGGGTTAAAAAACCGTTACCCGAACGAACGTCAGGGGCGGACGAGCACCTGGGTGCGGCCCAGGACCTTGGCCCCGTCGACCGTGACGGCGAGGTCCACGCGGACCGTGCCGGCCTCGGCGTCGATCACGCCGACCGTGCCCGTGACCTCGATCGACGCGGTGCCCGGGTTGGGCACCTCGACGGGCTTGGTGAACCGAGCCTGGTAGTCGACGACGGCGCCCGGGTCGCCCGCCCAGTCCACGACCAGGCCCACGACGGTGCCCATCGTCAGCATGCCGTGCGCGATGACGCCGGGCAGGCCGGCGGACTCCGCGAACTTGTCGTTCCAGTGGATCGGGTTGAGGTCGCCGCTGGCGCCCGCGTACCGGACGAGCGCCGCGCGGTCGAAGGTGACGGTGCGCTTGCCGATCACGTCGCCGACCGCGAGGGTCGCGATGTCGGGGCGGCTCATGCGTCCTCACCCCGGATCGCGAGCGTGGAGGTGACGGTGGCGACGGGCTCGCCGGGGGTCTCGGCCTCGGGGGCGGGCGACTCGGCGTCTGCCTCGACGTCTGCGGGGAGCGCGAAGATCTCGCAGCGCGTGGTCACCATGCTGATGGGTCCGCGGGAGACGATCCGGTCGACGTGCAGCACCGTCGTCAGCTCGTCGCCGGCGACGATCGCGCGGTGGTGCGTGAAGCGCTCGTCCGCGTGGACCACACGCGAGAAGTCGATGTCGGCCTCGGGGTCGCTGATGTACTGCGACTCGGCCCGCTGCGCCACGACCACGGCGAACGTGGGCGGAGCGACCAGGTCCGGATAGCCAGAACCCCGCGCGGCCACGAGATCGTGGTGCGCGGGGTGCGTGGCACCGACGGCACTGGCGAACTCGCGGATCTTCTCGCGGCCTACGGAGTAGGGGGCGTTGGCCGGGTAGACCCGGCCCTCGAAGTCAGCGTTCGCCACGTCGGTGTGAACTAACTGCCGAGACTCAGCGAGTCTCGCGGTGCGACGTGTGCTTGCCGCAGCGCGGGCAGAACTTCGCCAGCTCCAGGCGGTCAGGGTCGTTCCGGCGGTTCTTCTTCGTGATGTAGTTCCGCTCCTTGCAGTCCACGCATGCCAGCGTGATCTTCGGGCGGACATCCGCGCTCTTGCTTGCCATGGCTCTCACCTCCGCGCCTCGAGGGAGAGGCGCCATGTGTCTTCTCGTCGTCCGGCAGTGGACGCCGAACGGATGTACTTGCTTTGGTAGCGAGGGCGGGGCTCGAACCCGCGACCTCACGATTATGAGTCGTGCGCTCTGACCAGCTGAGCTACCCCGCCGCGCGTGACTGAACGCGAGGCCGTCCGCCGTTGTTCCCTCATCGGGTCACCGATGAGGGAGATGGACGACCCCGCGTCGATCACAGAGCCCCGAAAGGGAATCGAACCCTTGACCTTCTCCTTACCATGGAGACGCTCTGCCGACTGAGCTATCGGGGCGGCGTGGAAGACTCTACATGCCCTCCGGCCTGGCGTGAAATCGAATCGGGTGTGAGTTGTGCCGCGTCGCCCACGGACTCCGGCAGCGACCCAGCGCAGTCCCGGCGGGATCCGGTTTCGACTCGGCCGGGAACGAGAACAGGGCGCCATCCGCATGGATGACGCCCTGTTCGCCGGTGGCGGGTGAGGGATTCGAACCCCCGTAGGCTGTGCCAGCTGATTTACAGTCAGCCCCCTTTGGCCGCTCGGGTAACCCGCCGCGAACGGACCCAACCATAGCGCCCTCCGGGTCCCCGCGAGAAATCGAAATGGAGCCCCGGCCTGGTGACGAGGCCCACACTGCTCACCGCGGTTCGGGCCCTCGCGCGAGACCTATCGTGACGCCGTGACACAACACCGCGATCGCTGGGGACTGCCGCTCGGGATCGGCGCTTTCGCGATCTGGGGCGGGATGCCCCTGTTCTTCCCGCTGCTCGAGCCGGCGGGCGCCCTGGAGATCGTGGCCAACCGGATCGTGTGGAGCCTCGCGTTCTGCCTGATCGCTCTTGCCGTCCTGCGGCAGCTCGGTGATTTCCGCGATGCCCTGCGCTCGCCGCGCACCCTCGGCACCCTTGCGGTGGCGTCAGTCCTGATCGTCGTCAACTGGTCGGTCTACGTGTACGCCGTCAACACCGACCGGGTACTCGACGCCGCCCTCGGCTACTTCATCAATCCCGTGCTCACGGTCCTGCTCGGCGTGCTGATCCTGCGCGAGCGGCTGCGCCCCGCGCAGTGGGTGGCGGTGGGCTGCGGTGCCGCGTCCGTCGTCGTGCTGTCCACCGGGCTGGGCGGCCTGCCGTGGATCTCGCTGGCCCTGGCGCTCTCCTTCGGCTTCTACGGGCTCGTGAAGAACCGCGTGGGCCGCACCGTCCCGGCGCTGCCCGGTCTTGCGGTCGAGACCGTCGTCGCCACCCCGTTCGCCATCGCCTACCTGGTGTGGCTCGGCAGCGCGGGGACGTTCACCGGGCACGGCGTCGGGCACTCGCTGCTGCTGATGTCCTCTGGCATCGTGACGGCCCTGCCGCTGCTCCTGTTCGGCGCCGCCGCGCGCCGTCTGCCGCTGTCGGTCGTCGGCATGCTGCAGTACCTCGGCCCGGCCCTGCAGTTCCTGGTGGGGCTGTTCGTCTTCGGGGAGCACATGCCGCCCGCGCGCTGGGCCGGGTTCGTCCTGGTGTGGGTGGCGCTCGTGCTGCTCACGACGGACGGGATCCGCCAGGCCCGGAAGGCACCCCGGCCGGGCCTGGCGTGAGAAGTCCGGGCCTGCCCGGACGAGTCCAGGTAGGCCCGGAGCAGCTCACCAGGTGCCTGGCACCTGGCGGACCGTCACGTTGAGGCGGTTGTACACGTTGGTGACGGCGATGTGCAGCACCAGCGCGGCGAGCGCCTGCTCGTCGTAGTGCTTGGTGACGCCGGCCCAGACGTCGTCGGGCACCGGGTCGGAGCTGTCGGCGAGGCGCGTCATCGCCTCCGCGAGCGCGAGCGCCGCGCACTCGGCCTCGGTGAGGTAGGGCGACTCGCGCCAGGCGGCCACCGAGGCGAGGCGGTCCGGCGACTCGCCGGCCTTGCGCGCCTGCCGCATCCCGTAGTCGATGCACCAGCCGCAGCCGTTGATCTGGCTGGCACGGAGGTGCACCAGCTCGAGCGTGGCTGCGGGCACGCCCTGCCCGTGGGCCAGCTGCCCCAGCCCGCCGAGGGCCTGCACGGCGCCGGGCACGAGCACCGCCGGGTTCTTCATCCGGGGCGACACGGTCCGCAGGTGCGGTGTGCTGGACGCTTCGGGGGCAAAGCCCTTGCTCTGGTGCTGGGCCTGGTCCTGTGTGGTGGTCTCGGTGGTCATCACGGTCCTCTCGTCGTGGCCGGTGGTCCGGCCGGTCACACCGGCGCCCTGCGCGCCGTCATCCCCTTTGACGGCCCCGAGACCCAGGATGTGACTGATGAGCCCCGACGAACTTGCCTCAGCCTTCGAGCAGCACCGCCCCCGCCTGCGGGCGGTGGCCTACCGGATGCTCGGCAACCCCGACGACGCCGACGACGCGCTCCAGGAGACCTGGCTGCGCCTGAACCGCACCGACGACACCGTCATCGACAACCTCGCCGGCTGGCTCACCACGGTCACCGGCCGGATCTGCCTCGACATGCTCCGGTCCCGGTCGACGCGCCGCGAGGACCCGCTGCCGTCCGGCCGGCCCGACGACCCCGCGCGGGAGATCCTGGACGAGGACGCCCCGGACCCGGCGCGGGAGGCCGAGCTCGCCGACGTCGTCGGGGTGGCGATGCAGATCGTCCTGGAGAGCCTCGATCCGGCCGAGCGGCTGGCGTTCGTGCTGCACGACCTGTTCGCCGTCCCGTACGAGCAGATCGCGCCCGTCCTGGGCCGGTCGGTAGCGGCGGCGCGCCAGCTCGCGAGCCGCGGGCGGCGTCGGGTGCAGTCCGGTACCGCGGTCCACGACGCCGCACGGGCCGACGGCGGCACCCGGTCCGCCGCGGAGACCCGCACCGACCGGCAGGTGGTCGAGGCGTTCCTCGAGGCCTCCCGCACGGGCGACCTCGCGGGCCTCCTTGCCCTGCTCGCGCCGGAGGTGGTGCTGCACACCGACCAGGCGGCCGTCGAGGCGGCCGCCGCCAACGCCGACCGGGGCGCACCTCTGCTGGCCCGCGAGGTCCGTGGTGCGGCCGCGGTTGCTGAGGCATTCCGCGGCCGGGCGAAGTTGGCGGTGCCCGCGCTGATCGACGGCTCGGTCGGGTTCGCCGGGGCGCCGGGCGGCATCCCGCGCTTCGTGTTCACGGTCGTCGTGCATGAGGGCCGGGTCGCCGCGATCGACCTCACGGCCGACCCAGCCGCCCTCGCCGGTATGCGTGTGGTGCTGCTCGACTGACCCGGCCTTGGTTGTGGGCGCGACCGTTGCGACTACGTGCCCGTTCTAGGCGCAACGGTCGCGCCCACAACCAAGGCCGGTGTGGGGGGCGGGCGGTGGCAGGGTTGTGCATATGGATACTCCTCGCACAGTGGTGGCCGGGCCCGCGACGTGGAACACGATGGTCCGGCTCGACCACCTTCCCGAGCCCCGGCCGCACACCGTGTTCGCACGCGGGTCCGTGCGCACGCTGGGCGGCACGAGCGCGGGCAAGGTCCTGCATCTCGCCGACCTCGGGGTGGCCACCACGCTCGTGGCCGACGTCGGGACCGACCCGGAGGGTGACCTGATCCTCGCGGCGCTCGGGCACGCCGACGGCGCCGAGGTGCTGGCCCGCCGCATCATCGGGCCGTCGGAGCAGCACCTGAATCTCATGACCGACGCCGGCGAGCGCATCTCGATCTACCTCGCGGTCCCGGTCGCGTCGCCCGCGCCCGACGCCGCGGCGGTCGCGCGCCTGGCCAGGGCCGAGCACGTGGTGCTGGACCTGAGCGCCGTCGGGCAGAGCCTGCTGCCTGCCGCCGTCGCGAGCGGCGCCACGCTCTGGACCGACCTGCACGACTACGACGGCGTCGCCGAGTTCCACCGGCCGTTCGCCGAAGCATGCGCATTCATCTTTCTCAACGACGACGGCACGGACGACCACTTGACCCTCATGACGTCCCTGCTGGAGCGAGGGGCGAGCACTGTGGTGTGCACGCTCGGCGCCAAGGGGGCGGTGGCGTGCACCGGCGAGGGCTGGTTCGAGTGCCCAGCGGAGCCCGCGGAAGTGGTCGACACCAACGGCGCAGGCGACGCGTTCTTCGCCGGGTTCTTCGCGGCGCATGTCGGCGGTGCGGGCACCGCGGAGTGTCTCCGCGCGGGCGCGCACCAGGCGACCCGCGCGCTGGGCACGCGGCACCTGAGCCCGCTCCTCGACGACTAGCGGTATCGACGCCCCCAGCGGCAAAGGTCCGCTCCCACCAAGCGGTTGAGCACGCTCCACCGCCCCGGACCATGCGCAACGGCTTGCTGGAAGCGGACCCGCTGGTCGCCCTGCGGGGAGCGGACGATAGCGGGGTCCCAGCAGCGCTTGGCGGGCGACACGCAACCAAAGGTTGCGCGATCCGATCTGGCGCCGTAGAGTCACGTGCAACCAAAGGTTGCAATACACGACTCTGGAGGAACCGAGATGGTTGACATCCTGCACCGGGTCGGCGCGGTGGCGCCGCTGGAGAAGGTGTACGAGGCAGTTGCGACGCCCGAGGGCGTCGCCGGCTGGTGGACGAAGGACACGACCGGCGAAGGGACGGTCGGCAGCACGCTGACGACTACCTTCAACGACGACGCCGGGGAGCCACACGGCTCCTTCGAGCTCGAGGTCACGGAGCTCGACCCGGCCGGGTCGGTGGACTGGCTGGTCACCGGCGGGCCCGAGGAGTGGATCGGCACGCACATCCACTTCGACCTCAAGGAGGAGGCCGGGTTCACGATCGTGCTGTTCAGCCACACCGGCTGGAAGGAGCCGGTGGAGTTCATGAACCACTGCAGCACCAAGTGGGCCATCTTCCTGATGAGCCTCAAGAGGTTCGTCGAGACCGGCACGGGCGAGCCCGCGCCGCACGACGTCCAGATCAGCAACTGGCACTGATACGTGGTCTTCTTGCGACCAGACATTGCGAAAGGTGGTCCGTGATGGAGTACGGCACGATCGAACGAGAGCTCTACATCGAGGCCCCGCCCCAGGTCGTCTTCGACGTGGTGAGCAACCCCGAGCACGTGCGGGAGTGGTGGTCCGACGAGGCGGAGTTCGGCCCCGGGGCAGGAGAACCGGGCTGGATCAGCTTCGGGAACGTCACGCAGGGCGGCAACAAGGTTCAGCTCACGGTCGCCGACGCGGTGCCGTACACGCACTTCTCGTTCCGCTGGACCCACGACGAGGGGGAGGTGGCCGCCGAGGGGAACTCCAACCTGGTCGTCTTCGAGCTGGTGCCCTCGGGTGGCGGCACCCTCCTGCAGTTCACCGAGAGCGGCTTCCGCGAGCGCGGCTGGGACGAGGCGAAGGCGGCCGCGGAGCACGCCGACCACAGCACCGGCTGGGACTTCTTCCTCCCGAGGCTGAGCACCTACGCCGCGACAGTGGGTGCGGGCACATGAGCGTGGCGGTGGACGACGACCTGTGGTCGGCGATCGGCGACCCGACCCGCCGGCGGATGCTCGACCTGCTGCTGAGCGAAGGCCGCGGGACGGCGACCAGCCTGAGCGAGCGACTGCCCGTGACGCGGCAGGCCGTGGCGAAGCACCTCGGTGTGCTCGACCAGGTCGGCCTGGTGCACGGCACCACGGCGGGCCGGGAGAAGCTGTTCCGCGTCGACCAGGTGCAGCTCGCCCGCGCCGTCGGGCAGCTTATGGAAGTCGGCGCGACCTGGGACGCGCGCCTCGGACGCATCCGCCGGATCGCCGAGCGCATCCAGCGCGAGGCCGACGGCGGGGCCGACGGCGGGACCGGCGGGGAGCCGTCCCGCTGAGCCGCGCTCACCGGCGCGGCCGGAGTGCTCCGTCCAGCGCGGTCGCCAGCTCCTCGGCCACGCCGTCGGCATCATGGTGCCCGACGACGGCGTCCGCGCTGGCCAGCACGTCCTGATGGGCGTTGGCCACTGCGATGCCGCGGCCGGCCCAGGTGAGCATCGGCAGGTCGTTGGGCATGTCGCCGAAGGCCCAGACTTCGGCGGCGGCGACGCCGAGCCGCGCGCACCAGCGGGCCAGGGCGGCGGCCTTGTCGACACCGGGCGGCATGAGCTCTGCCAGGCCGACGGCGCCCGAGTACGCCAGGTGCGCGTGCTCCCCCACGGCGGCGCGCACCGCCGTGAAGAACTTCTCCTGCGCCGCCCGGATCTCCTCCGGCGGGTCGGCGACGATGCCCGGCGGTGGGATGTGCGCGGGATCCAGCGCGAGGATCTTGGACACCGGTCCGCGAGCGCCGACGGGGCCGAGCGTGTCCTCGACCGGGACCGACCACAGCTCGGGGTCGAGCGCCGGCTCGCGGTTCGGGTAGGCCGGGTCGAACGCGACGCCGTCGGGCCGCTCGAAGGCGAGGGCGGCGTGCGGCAGGGCTGCCCGGATGCCGGTCACGACGGTGCGCACGGCGTCGTCGTCGAACCCGCACGTGTCGAGGGTCTCGCCCGAGGCGAGGTCCAGCACGCAGGCACCGCCGATGCAGATGACGCGGCCGTGCCCGCCCACGGTGTCGGCGAGGTGGTTCAGCCAGCGGGGCGGGCGGGCCGTCACGAAGACCACCTCGACGCCCGCCGCGTCCAGGTCCGCGAGGACCTGCCGGGTGCGGTCGGAGACCGTCCCGTCGCCGCGGAGCAGGGTGCCGTCGAGGTCGGTCGCGACGACGCGGGGCAGGCGGGTCACTGTTCAGCCCATGGGTTCACGGGCGCACTCCGGCGGCAGGCAGGATGACCTCGTCGATGTTCGCGATCAGGAAGTCGCGGTCGATGGCCCTGCCCAGCATGAGCACGCTGTACGCGACCATCGCCGGGCCGATCATGCAGAGTCTCTCGATGTCGGCGTCCGCCGGGATCTCGCCGCGGTCGATCGCACGCTGGAAGAAGATGCGGTTGGCGGACGCGCGCGGCTCGACGAGGGCGTCGCGCGCGGCGACCGCGAGCACGGGGTTGCGGGCGATCATGGACACGATCCCGGCCATCACCTTGAGCTTGCGCTCACCGTCGCGGATGCTCGGCGGCTTGATCATCGCGACGAGGTCACCGCGCAGCGTGCCCGTGTCCGGCAGGGCGCTGAGGTCGATGTCGCGCGACTTCATGCACACGACGGCTTCGAGCACGAGCTCGGACTTGGAGGGCCATCTGCGATAGAGGGTCGCCTTGCCCGCCTTGGCGCGCGCCGCGACCATGTCGATCGTCATCCCGTCGTACCCGGTCTCCGACAGCACGTCGAGCGCGGCGTCCAGGATCTCGGGATCGCGGGTGTGGTCCCTCTTGCGTCCGAGCCGTGGTTTCGCCTCGTCCCGCGCGATCTGCGTCATCGCAGCCGCCCTCCTCTCTGTCCAGCTCGACCTTACCGTCAGGTGAATTATTGAACCAGTCATATCCGGAACTGTTCGGTTCCGTATATGGTGGCATGCATGTCCGAAACCTCAACACCCGCGACCGGCGGCCGGCGCTGGATCACGCTCTTCGTGGTCGGGCTCGCACAGCTCATGGTCGTGCTCGACGCGACAGTCGTGAACATCGCGCTCCCCTCGGCCCAGGCCGATCTCGGCTTCTCCGACGGCGAGCGCCAGTGGGTCATCACCGCGTACTCCCTCGCCTTCGCAAGCCTCCTCCTGCTCGGCGGGCGCCTCTCGGACCTCATCGGTCGCAAGCGCACGTTCATCACCGGCCTCATCGGCTTTGCCATCGCCTCGGCGCTGGGCGGCGCCGCCGGCTCGTTCGAGCTGCTCGTCGCCGCTCGTGCCCTCCAGGGCGTGTTCGGCGCTCTGCTCGCTCCCACGGCGCTCGCCGTGCTCACCACCACGTTCACCGTCCCGAAGGAGCGCGCACGCGCCTTCGGGGTCTTCGGCGCGATCGCCGGCGCCGGTGGCGCGGTCGGGCTGCTCCTCGGCGGCGTCCTGACGGAGTCCCTCGACTGGCGCTGGAACCTCTACATCAACGTCTTCATCGCCGCGATCGCCCTCGTCGGGGCCCTCGTCTTCATCCCGCTCATCGCACGCAGCGGCCCGCGGCCGAAGCTGGACGTCCCGGGCACCCTGCTGGTGTCCGGCGCGCTCTTCGGCCTCGTCTACGGGTTCTCGAACGCCGAGACCGGCGGCTGGGACGCGCCCCTGACCTGGGGCATGCTGGCCGGCGCCGCCGTCCTGCTGACCGGGTTCGTCGCCTGGCAGACGCGAGCAACGCACCCGCTCCTGCCGTTGTCGATCGTCCTCGATCGAAACCGCGGCGCGGCGTACATCTCGGTGCTGATCGCCGGTGCCGGGATGTTCGGCATCTTCCTATTCGTGACCTACTACATGCAGCTCACGCTGGAGTACTCCCCGATTCAGACGGGCCTTGCGTTCCTGCCCATGATCGCGATGCTGGTGCTCGCCGCGCAGCTCGGCACCAACCTGTTCGTCCCCCGGTTCGGCCCCAAGCTCATGGTGCCGGTGGGCATGACGCTGGGCGCGATCGGCATGGTCTACCTCACGTTCCTCGACGGCTCGAGCACGTACGCCGCGCACATCCTTCCGGCGCTGATGGTCATCGGCTTCGCGATGGGAACGATCATGCCCGCGTCGATGCAGATGGCCACGCTCGGCGTCGACCGGCAGTTCGCCGGTGTCGCGTCGGCGATGGTGAACACGAGCCAGCAGGTCGGCGGCTCGATCGGCACCGCCCTGCTCAACACCCTGGCCGCCACCGCCGCTGCCGACTACCTCGCGGCCCACGCGCCCGTGACCGAGGCGATCGGCGAGCAGGCGGCGATCGCCAGCTACTCGACCGCGTACTGGTGGGGCGCGGGCTTCTTCACCGTGGGAGCGGTGCTGTCGGCTCTGCTGTTCCGCCGACGTGGCCAGGGGCTCTCGCTCACTCACGCTCGCCCGGCCCCTGCCGAGCCCGCCGCGGAACCGGTGGCCGTGGGCTGAGCCGCGTGCCCGTGGTCACCGGGGCCACGGACCGACCACGGGCACCCACTCCCGGATGCCTGCCACCTCCACACCCGGCGTGCGGTAGTACGGATCCATGTCTCAACTCAGCGGTTGTCGCCGCTGCCACCCAGCACGCCGCGGCTCTGCCGGCTGGCCAGCTTGGCGAGGTTGGTCGCCGCGATGTCGTCCAGCGACAGATCGAGGTAGTCCGCGAGCACGGCCACGTACCAGAGCACGTCACCAAGCTCCTTGGCGACGTCGGCCCGGTCGATCTGCGACTCGTCGCTGTCGAGGTCCCGGACCCACTTCTTGAACTTCTCTGCGATCTCGCCCGACTCGCCGACCAGCCCGAGCACCAGGTGGAGCAGCTCGTTCTTCTTGTCACGCGGAGCGGCGGTACGGAGGGCACCGCGCTGATACTCGTCCAGGTCCATGGCCGACCAGTATGGCCTGACAGACCGAACGGGCGGCCACCGGAGTCCCGGTGACCGCCCGTCAGCCAACGCTCAGTGCCCGCTCGTACGGAGTGTCTGCGGACCAGCGGCTGAAGATGGGCCGCTGACCGGCACCGTCACCGGTAGTTGGTGGATCGCAGTCCGGACATATGGCACGGCCTGGCAGGAGCGACAACGGCCGGGAACGTTGGAATTCCAACGCTCCCGGCCGTTGGTCGTGCTGGGGGCGGATGGGCTCGCGCGGACCTCTTGCGGACTATCCGCGGACTGCCGGGGGCGAGCCCAGGCGCCGCGGACCGTCGAGCACAGCGCAGCACCGGAGAGGATCGCAGAGGTCGCTCACGAGAAATGACTCAGCCGCAAGAACCCCAGCAACGAGGCCACCGCCACTCTGGCGGAGTGACCGTCGACGCCACTCTCGCCTCGGACATTGACGCCGCCTGCCGCCTGACCAGGACGTTCGTTCTCCGCTCCGGACATGTCTCGGACGAGTACTTCGACAAGTGCCTCTTCAAGGCCCAGCCGACCCTCCTGGACCAGGTCACCACAGCCATGGTGGAGCTGCTGCCCGAGGGCACCCAACTCCTCGGGGGCCTTGAACTCGGCGGCGTCCCCATCGCCACCATGATCTCCGCCAGGACCGCCTGCCCACACTATTCGTGCGCAAGGAGGCCAAAGAGTACGGGCACGGCCAAGCTCGCTGAGGGACCTGACGTCACCGGCCGACGGGTCACGCTGATCGAGGACGTCACTACCACCGGCTGCGACGTCCGCGATGCCGCCGCACTCACCTGAGGGAGCGTCAGATCGCGTGTGCCACGAAGATCCACTCGCGGCCAGGCCGGTCG
This sequence comes from uncultured Actinomycetota bacterium, assembly GCA_963850545.1. GTDB lineage: Bacteria > Actinomycetota > Actinomycetes > Actinomycetales > Cellulomonadaceae > Promicromonospora. The sequence continues at coordinate 3,371,457 of CAWKLP010000001.1, forward strand.
GGAGCGTCACGCACGTCCGTCACCTCGAAGCCCGCGTCGCGCAAGGACATCTCGATCTCGCCGCGCTCCCGGAACCGTAGGGTCGAGGCCACGTCAAGCTCGCCGCCGTCGGGCAGCACGGTCATAGAGGTGAAGGTGACCAGCGGGAGCGCGACCTCGTCGAGCTGTACCCAGTCCTCGACGAACCCGATGTCGGGAACCTCGACCCGGGAATGGGAGTGCTCACGAGTCCATCACTCCCAGGCCCGGCGCACGGGAACACGAGTCTCCAGGACGAGCGCGCCACCGTCGCGCAGTGCCTTACGCACGGAGGCGAGCGCGTCGGACCAAGCGGCGTCGGTGACAAAGACCTGGGCCACGTTCCCGGTCATGGTCGCCAGGTCCATCTGCAGGTCCGGCAACGCGGTCGCGTCGCTGTGCACCCAGCGGACACGGTCCGCACCCGGCTTGGCGCGCGCGACGTTCAGCATCTCGCCCGCAGGGTCCACCGCGACGACGTCGAGGCCACGCTCGCCGAGAAGCAGTGCCAGGGCACCGGTGCCACACCCGATATCGATGACACTGCGCGCTGCGAGCTCCCGCGCGACCTGGACGTAGAGGTCGAGGTCGCTGCGGTCTCCGTCGAACGCGTCGTAGATGGCAGCGATCACCGGGTGGTCGAACTCGCTCATCCGGCCAGCCTAGTGTCGCGTGTCGTAAGTGACTTCATGGTTGAGGTTCGAGATCATGGAGTGTGGCGAACCGACCGGCTCCGGGACTGATCCTGCGTGGGAGCGACCGTGAGGAGCTGGAGCGCTGGACGCGGGCTTCGACGGCGCCGGCTGGTGCGGTGCGGCGGGCGCGGATCGTGCTGATGGCGGCCCGTGGGGTGGCGAACTCGCAGATCGCGGTGGCGGTCGGCGTGTCGGTTCCCACGGTGCTGACCTGGCGGGCCCGGTACCTGAAGGCTGGGATCGCTGGGCTGGGCGACGCGCCGCGGTCTGGGCGGCCCCGGCACATCGATCACCGCAAGATCGTTGCCGCGACGCTGGTCCCGCCGCCGAAGCGGCTGGGCGTGACGCACTGGTCGTCCCGGTTGCTGGCGGCCAGGTTGAAGGTCAGCCCCGCGACGGTCGCGAGGGCGTGGCGCGCCTACGGGGTCCAGCCCTGGCGGGCGGAGTCGTTCCGGTTCTCCACCGACCCGGAGCTGGTCGGCAAGGTGACCGACGTCGTCGGGCTCTACCTCGCCCCACCGGAGAACGCGATCGTGTTGTGCGTGGACGAGAAGTCCCGTGCGCCACGAGGCGCTGATGATGCCGTGCGGGATGAGAGGCCCGCCGCCGGTCGTCGTAGTGACCGGTCGAAGCTGGAGGCAGATCGATCCCCGGGTCAGGGGTGAGGTCGGGAGCAGCCTCGACAACGTAGGGGCGGGCCGGAACTGCCAGACGGCTCGTGCCCGCTAGCGAGGACGGAAAGGCGTAGGGAGACCGAATCAGTGGTAGAAGCCCCGTGAGTCGTCAGCGATCTGGGAATCTGGTGGATGGATCGCTCTGTGGTGCTGGGCAGGTCGTGGCTTTTGACCTGCTCGCTCTCGTCGTCTGTGAGATTTGGGCGGCGGGAGGCCCGGACCAAGACTGCGATGTGCGGTCCGCGGCGAGGCCGCCGGGGTATAGCTGGACGCCGACACCGTCGCAACGGACATCAGTGAACGTGGGAAACGACCCGGTGTCGCCCTCCCCGGCCCGCGTCCTGCGGGTTGGGTGGGCAGGCGTGACGCCCGCTGTGGGCATCGGGGCGTGGCGGAGCCGCCGTAGTACTCCGAGCGCAGGAAAGCTGCGTGCATGGGGAAGGGCGGCAGCGTGATCAGCAGCGGGTCTGGTGGCGAAGAGTCGCTGAATAGCGGCGCCTTCGACGAGACGGCCCTGGTCGGGGCGGAGCGTCGAGTACTCGATCACCAGCGCAAGTTGCATCGATGGGCAAGGACCGAACCGGACAAGCGGTTCGGTGATCTGTTCAACTTGGTCTGCGACCAGGCCACGTTGGTGATGGCCTGGGAGCGGGTCTCCGGCAACCGGGGTGCCAAGACAGCCGGGGTGGATGCGGTCACCCGCCGCCACGTCGAGGAGGACATCGGGGTGCTGCCGTTCCTGGAGGAGTTGCGCTCCTCTTTGCGGGACGGCACGTTCACCGCGTTGCCGGTCCGGCAGGTGGTGATACCGAAGAAGAGCGGGAAGCTACGCTCGCTCGGCATCCCCACGCTGCGGGACAGGGTGGCGCAGATGGCCCTCAAGCTGATCTTGGAGCCGATCTTCGAGGCCGATTTCTACCCGCACAGCTACGGGTATCGGCCCGGACGACGGGCTCAGGATGCCATCGCCGAGATCCACAAGATGACCACTCAGGGCTATGAGTGGGTGGTCGAGGGGGACATCACCGCCTGCTTCGACAACGTCGACCATCAGGTCCTGATGGGCCTGGTTGCCGAGCGCGTCACCGATCGTAAAGTGCTGCGCCTGGTCCGTGGGTTTCTGCGGGCCGGCATCGTCGAACAGCACGGTGGGCTCGTGGCGAGCCTGACCGGCACGCCTCAGGGTGGGGTCGCTTCCCCGCTGCTGGCCAACATCTACCTGTCTGTCCTGGACCGGCACTTCCGGCAGGTCTGGGAACGGGACATGAGCCCGGCCTGGCGGCGGCAGCATCGCCGCCGCAAAGGGCTGCCGAACTACCGTCTGGTGCGTTTCGCCGATGACTTCGTCGTGCTCGTGCACGGCACCCGGTCCGACGCGGAACAGATCCGGGCGCAGGTCGGCGAGCTGTTGGGTCGACAGTTGAAGATGACCCTCTCGGTGGAGAAGACCCACATCACCCATATCGATGACGGGTTCGTGTTCCTGGGCTTCCGCATCCAGCGGCGGCGCCGGGGCGACGGCCGTCGGGTGGTGCTCACCATCCCGTCCAAGCAAGCACTGGCCGGGGTGATGCACAAGATCAAGCAGGCCACGAAGACCGGCACCTCGCGCACTTTGGGGCAGGTGCTGCGGAAGATCAACCCGATCCTGCGGGGTTGGGCTGCGTACTTCCGCTACGGCGCGTCCAAGAAGACCTTCTCCTACCTGGGCTGGTATGCCTGGTGGCGGATGATCTACTGGATCCGTCGTAAGCACCCGCACCTGACGTGGAAACAGGTCCGGCGGCGCTACTACGGCGCCGACCGGATCCAGGAGGACGGCCTGGTCCTCTACAACCCGGCGACGATGCGCGTGGAGCGCTACCGCTACCGCGGAACGCAGATCTCCACGCCGTTCAACATCGACGTGATCGACCCGGCGGGGGCTCGTTTCCGCCGGACCGGTCACGACGACGTCGAGTTCGTCGGGCGAGTCTCCGAACTGATCACCTGACCCATCGGGACACGTGGAGAGCCCGGTGCGGGGACAACCCGCACGCCGGGTTCGGCGGGCGGGGACGGGAAAACCGACAGCAGAAACGCTGCACGGCGTTCCGTCCCCGACCCAACAGATCCAGGCGTTGGACCGCACCCAGCCGATCTTGCCGATGCAACCCCATCTGATCGAGCGCCGCAGCCACGACTACGTGCGGCACGGCACCTCCACCCTGTTCGCCGCGCTGGAGATCGCGACCGGGCGGGTCACCGCCGCGCTCAAGCCCCGCCACCGCCGCCAGGAGTTCCTCGCGTTCCTCAAGCAGGTCGCCCGCGCCTACCCCACCCAGGAACTGCATCTGGTGATGGACAACTACGCCGCCCATAAGACCGCCGAGGTGCGGGCCTGGCTCGAGGCCAACCCGCGCATCACGGTGCACTTCACACCGACCCACGCGTCCTGGATGAACCTCGTCGAGGTCTGGTTCGGCATCGTCGAGCGCCAGGCCATCCGCCGCGGCGTCTTCAAGTCCGTCACCGACCTCAACGCCAAGATCCGCGCGTTCATCAACGCCTGGAACGACCGCTCCCACCCCTTCGTCTGGACCAAGACCACCGAGCAGGTCCTGGCGAAAGCCAACCCTCAGAGGACTTCAAAGACGAACCACTAGAGACGCACCCGGGGCAGACCAACGGGATTTCGGCCATCCAGGGGATCACATTGAGGCTATGAATGAACAGCCAAGTCACTTGCGACGAGAGGCGCATGGGGCGCCTCGTAGTGCGCAAGGAACATCTCAAAACTCCGCTCCAACACTGAGGCCGCTTGCGGCTTCGCATCTGTCAGCTCAATCGCCGCTTCCAGGAACGTCAACGCCAAAGACTTCTCCAGAATGCGACGCTCCGACTCGTCCTGTGTTTGATAGATACGGAAGCAGGCAACGGCAGCTGCCACCAGGCCAGCACCGACCAGCGCCGTGGCGGTTACAAGTGCCGGGGTGAGATCAGTGACCTGCGCGATCGCAAGTGCGACCACGACGGCCGCCGGCACAGCAGACAAGGCTGCCAGTACAGCGGAAGCGACTGCCCACGCTCTCCGACCCTTGCGAAGCACTGTCGCTTGACCGGCAAGTTTTCCCTCGATTTTTTCCGCAAAGCTTCGCAGCCCTGAAACCACAACCTCGACGTCTTTCGGATTCTCAGGTAGAAACAGGCCGGGCCGCCCCTGCTCCCGGGTCTCAATCGCCTGCGCCATCCGAGCGAGTTGGCTGCCGATCGCACGCCTACGCGAAGTTTCTGCACCATCATATTCGTTGAACAGCAGATTCGCCTGCACCAATTCGGCCTGCGTGGTCGCGAGAGAGTCTGCAACTCTGCGGTAAGCCAGATCGGGCTGGTCTCCTATGTCCATTCGTCATAGTCTCTAGGCGTTGGCGTGCCCGCCAAAGCTGCCAAGTCCTTGGCTGAGACGGCGCCTTCACGAAGAACATTCATCTCGCGCCTGCCGTCGCTACGGGACCTAAATTCGACGACCGAACTCAGATCAATTGACCTAATGGTTGGATGTCGAATGGCAGTCAAGTTTGACAATGGCAAATCGAGGGATTCGATTCCAGCTTTGACGATGCCGAGCGCGTCATCAAAATTTCGAACCGGAGAACCGTTCTCATAGTATATTGCCGCACTAGTGATTGGGCCGTCAATCTCTGCCGACACCTGTCGCTCAATCCAACTGTGCGGAAGTCGAACCGCGAGAGCATCTCTCGTGAAGAGAGCAGCAGGCAACGCATCTCGAACCTGCTGGTCCAACGTCGGCGCAAGCGGCGCCACTACGGTAATCGGCTTCGTGCGCCCGGCGCTGTCAAGGAGTCTACGCTCTTCGAAGCCAAGATCGACGAATCTTTCAACCATGACCTGGCTTGCGAAACTAAGAGATATCTTCGCCCCTTTCCGCGCGAGTACCGCATCCAGCAATGCCGTCGAACCTCGAACCAGCGGCTGAACGGCGAGCGCGTAGGCAGTGTCGGATGGCAGAAGGCACAAACCGCCAGCGCGGAGGACCCTTCGAATCTGGTGCACGTCGCCGGTAGGCAGAACCTCGCCGACGCTGGACAGTCTGAAAATCGGCACTCGCTGCATCAGTCTCCGTTCGCCTGCACCCAGGCTGGGATAATACAAGAAAATCTGCAGCTCCGGAAGAGTGAACTTCGCGACCGCCAGATTTTGCGGCTTGAGCCCCCTCCGATCAGAACCAAATTCTGCCGAGTCCAGTTTTGTTGCGGTAGCTGTCTGTTGTGCAGATATTTGCCGCGAGGAGTAGCGCGCAGCGATCTCAAGCCTATTTACCCTGCCCCACTCTTGGCAGCAACAATGCCGATCGTATAGCGCAGATTTTGACGGCCATAGCAAACCGCACAGGATTGCGTGGGCTAGGGCAACGCCCGGACGTGGCGGAGGTAGGCCACTGCGCTCTCCATGGCCCCAGGCTGACGTCGCGGCGCAGCTCTGCCCACCGGCCGCAAGTAGGCCCGTAAGATCCGCATCTTGGAAATACTCGACCACGTCGGTGTCACCCTGACAGGACCCGTCCGGGCCGGGTTCCAGCGAGGCACCGGCATCACGACCGCGAAGTCGCCCCGATTCAGAAGGCCGGAGCGGAAGGTCCGTGAGCTGCGGCTGGCGACTGGGGTCTTGAAGTCCCCGCCCAGTTTCCTTCAGGCGGTAGTTCCGCCGCGACGTTGCTGACCCGCGATTTCGTCGCACCGTACGCCGGGTTCTCCCGGAGGGTGTACCGGCACGTCTCACGGTGTCCGACGAGTTGGTTGGACACCGCGAGAGCGTTGGAATTCCGGGGATCTGCGGGGGTTGGGATGCGCTAGTGAGACTGGCGTCAGATGGGTACAGACGGCGGTCATGTGTACCCGATGTGTACCGGGCGCCCCCAGCCGAGGCCGCCACCAACCTCATCAGTAGGCTCGTCCCTGATCCTCGCCCAAGGCGCGCTGGCTACCGGATGACCGCGCCCGTTTGGAGAGGGTGGCAGCCCGTTCAAGCCCGGCCGATTCCTGGGGCGCCCCGGCATCGTACGGGGCACCCCAGGTCTCTGGCAGCCACGTACTCGACGGATCCCGCCGAGGCGTGGCTCCTAGCGCGTCGCGGAGTTCGCCCGTGTCGCCAGCATGGCCTGTCGTGGTCACCTAACACGATCCACCACTGTCGGTACCGAGGAGGCCATGGCCGATTGGCAGTGGGCGCGCGAAGTGCTGGTGCACCTCGGGGAACCCACTCGCGCCGCCGAATCCCTATCACACCAAACTGCGTGACCTTGCAACAGCTTCTTCAATATGCAGGAGCGCATTCCTCATTTCGACCGGAATCTCAACGGCAGTCAATGTTGAAGCGAGCTTCTCCGCCGACACTGGCCGATGTCCACAGTCGTGCAACCAGCGGTTCAGGGCGCTCAGTACCTGTTTCGGCGGGATAACCGAAAGGCGCCACGACTCGTCGCTCCATCGATCTTCGAAGTCGGGCTTGAACTCCTCGACCGCAGACACGCGATGATTCTGATTCGTTACGCGCTGACGAAGATGCTCGTCGAGCATTCGCGAGAAAACCTCATTCTCCATACCTGCAGCAATTTCGGCCAATTGTTCCGAAACCGCCTGGACGCTCGCCCCACTTGACCGCGCAATAGCTTCCGGGTGGAGAAGGTAGCTCTCCAACTCCTTCCGTTCCCACACGTGAGCTTCGACCCCGGCCAACTCAAACTCGCGCACGAGTTTCTGCGACTGAGGTTTTCTCGCCTCGTTCCTCGGCGCGATGATGCGTCTTTGAGGAAGGGCTGAACGCGGGAGGTAGGCCCGCAGGGGCGTGACCTGCGGGTTCGCGGTGTGTCGCGGTCAGGACGCGGGGTCCTGGCCGGAAGGATCGGGAATCGACCAAGACACCCTGTTCCCCAGCGAGGACCCCGCGTTGATCACCTATCGTGCCAGTCTCGACGTGCCTGAAGCCACCTTGGAAACGGTGACGAGATGGTTGACTGCGCATCGCCGCCGGCCGGGGACTCGTCCGGTGCAACGGGCCGCGACCGCCAGGGCGCAAGGCCTGCTGGTGCTGCGCTGGTTCAAGGACGCGACGAAGCTGCGGATCCTGGCCCTGGACGCTGGGATCAGCATCGCGACCGCCTACCGCTACCTGCACGAAGCGATCGACGTGATCGCCGAGAAGGCGCCGACGCTCCCGCACGTCCTGGAGCACGCCACGGCCCAGGACTGGCCGTTCCTCTGCCTGGACGGCACGCTGATCCCGACCACGAAGATCGCCGCTGCCGGTACCAGGGCCGCGGACCTGTGGTGGTCGGGAAAGCACGCTCAGCACGGCGGGAACCTCCAGGTCCTGACCGGACCGGGCGGCTACCCCGAATGGGTCAGCCCCGTGGCGCCCGGCACGGTCAACGACATCGTCACCGCCCGGACCCACGTCCTGCCCTGGCTGTATCCCGCCGCTGCCGCGGGACTGCCCACCCTGTGCGACAAGGGCTACGAGGGCGCCGGGATCGGCATCATCGTGCCGTTCAAAGGCACCAACCTCAACGCTGACGCGGTCAGCCGCAACGCGGCGATCAACGCGCTACGCGCACCAGCCGAACGCGCCAACGCGCTCCTGAAAGCGACCTGGCCCGCACTACGCCGTGTCACCCTCGACCCCTGGCGCATCACCGAGATCGCTGCCGCCGCCCTCGTCCTGCTCCACCTTCAACGACCGATCAAACCAATGAGGTGAGAAAACCTCACTCCTCGTCAGCACGATAGTCGCGATCGAGGAGGAGATGACACGCTACGGCACCATTGAGGAGATCGTCGACAACCCACTTAAACGGCTCCACGTGACCGTTGTTGGAGAAGCCGTTTAGTTGAATGACTGTAACTCCGTCGTCGGTCGCAATGGAGGTGGCGCCGATCGTCCGAGCGATACGGCGCAAAACTTTCATATCTTTCCCTTCAACTAGAAGGGCAACTCGCGACCTCATCGCACTGGCAAGTTTGAGGTTAAACTGGCTTCCGAGCGTATTAGAGAGTTTTTCCAATAGTGAGTCGTCTTTAAGGCTCGTCGCATGACGACGAGTCTTGTCGATCCAAACGATTCCCCGTGTGGGCAATTCTGCAATATTTTCCGGCGAATGCGTCGCGAGGATAGTCTGGCAATCTAGAGACTCCAGGAGATGCACAACCCGACGCTGGAGATCAGCGTGCAAGTATACGTCGGGTTCATCTAATACGATTGCGCCAGAACCACGCAACCTAAACACATGGTAGAAAATCTGGAGCCACACTTGGATGCCGTCTCCGGCCCAAATCGCCTCCTTCGGCACCCGACTCCCGGCTTCGCTAATAAAAAGGTCCAACTCTTGGCCGTCGTCCGCCCCGTGTGACCCGGGTGGCTCAATCGTTAAACCGGCAATCCACGGTGTAGTGAAGTCCACGAAGGAGTCCCACTCTCCAGCCTGCTTCAACAGCCACAACTGATTCCTAAAGTGACGGCTGCTGAGCCGGGTGGACTGATTCGACCGCACATAGGTCTCGGAGAGTACCTTTTCCGTGTGTTCAAGCGGCGTAATGATCGGAATTACTCCAGGCCGCGGAAAACCTTCTTTGCTCTCCCGAGTTGCCGTGGTTGGACGCCGTTCTTGTCCACGAGAAAGAACCCGCCCCCGTTGACTTCATCGTAGCCGTCATCCTCGGGCCAGACGGCAACCAGCATATTCCCAGAATCATACGTCAGCTCAAGCGATGTTTCGACGTTGCGAAATTCGTGACGCAGACTTTCCTGGAGCGACTGAAACTCGGCGAGCGAAAGCGAATACGAGCGGTAGCTGCTGCCTTTGAATCGAACTCTGGTCTGCGGGTTTCGCGCATGAGCCAATCGGAGCATAGAGTCTGCGAGACGGAGCGCGGTTAGAATCGTCGACTTTCCGGCGTTATTCGGCCCAACCAAACAGGATTCGTGGGAAAATTGACCGTAAAGTTCTGGAACGATCGATAGTTCAAGAGTTTGAGACGCTTAATCATGACGCTTCCGTTCATCTGTTGAAGTTATTGCCGCACGTCTCGCTCTGACCTTTTCGAAATCGATCTCGGCCGAGAGCATTCCGCGGCACAGGACGATCGGGTCCCAGTCCTCGTTGCGCCGGCAGCGTCCCGCGAGCGTGAGCGCTCCCAGACGGCGGAGGTCGGACTCGATGCCCCCGACGTTTCGGTACAGCTTGGTGGCTGCCTCCTGCATGGGCTCCAGACGCTTGCCGCCCGTAGCGGCACCGCCCATGCCGGGGTCGATGCGGCTGACGCCGGTTTGTCGCCGAGCCGGCAGGTCATGGCCGGTCTGGTGGGCGCGGGTCGTGGTGTCCAATGAGAAGTCGATCGGCAAGCCTCAGCCTTCCTGCTGCGGCGGCCTTGCGACCGCTTGGGTCGAAGCATTCGGTTCGCACCATGGCACAAGCAGCAAGGCCGCGTCCTGCCGAAAACGCTCTTGATCAGGGTGAACTGATCAGGCACTTCCCGCCAGCAGCCCGTATGCAGCGTCAGCGGCGCGCCGCGGCATCGCAATCCCATGCCCAACACACTGTCAGTCTTTCGAGTGGCTGGTCTGGGACTGGCTGGTCAGGCTGGCGTTGTCCTGTCTGACACGCGTGGCTCACAACACACCCGGCTTCCTGCCTCCTGCGGGGATGCCTTTGCGAGGACTTGTCCGCGTGTCGACGGGCCGACGTCGGCCTGGCCCACCTCGATGACCTGATCAGAAGCATGTCCGACCCCAGCAGGGATCGTGGCTCATGACAGTGCCGTCTCGCGGTGACTCCAACCCAGGCCGACGCCGGCAACGACGTCCGCCCGAGAGGAGAACATCGCAATGACCATGCTCGCAGAAGCACCCATCGCTCACACGGTCGCACAGGCCTACCTTTTCGTCGTCGGGGTCGATACCCACGCCCGAAGCCACGCCTACTCGATCATCGAGACCGCCACCGGCGCTCAGATCGACGACGGGGCGTTCCCCACCACCCCGGCAGGACTGGCTCGCGCGGCCGGATGGATCGCCCGCCGGACCGTCGATACCCCCGAAGCGGTGCTGATCAGCATGGAAGGCACCGGCTCCTACGGGCGCCTGGCCGCCCACCTCGCTGAGCAGGGGTATCGGGTAGTCGAGGCACTCACCCCGGTGCGCGGCAAGGGCCGGGCCAAGACCGACGCCCTGGACGCCATGCGCGCCGCCCGGGACGCGCTACCCCTGCCCGCCGATCAGCTGCGGGACTACCGGGCTGGGCAGACCGCCGGCGCCCTGCAGGTCCTGACCACCGCCCGCGACCGGATGGCAGGCGACCGGACCGCGCAGATCAACGCCCTGACCGGGCTGCTGCGCGCCCACGATCTCGGCATCGATGCCCGCGGACCGCTGACCACCACCCAGACCCGCACCATCAACGCCTGGCGCACCCGCGACGAACCGCTGGTCCAACAGATCGCCAGGACCGAAGCCATCCGCCTCGCGGCCCGGATCCTCGAGCTCGACCAGCAGCTCAAGGACAACAACAAGACCCTGCACGCCCTGGTCACCGAGCACGCACCTGACCTGTTGAACGAGCCCGGGATCGGTCCCTACACCGCCGCCGTCATCCTCACCGCGTGGTCCTACCCAGGCCGGATCCGCTCCGAAGCCGCGTTCGCCCGCCTGGCCGGCACCGCCCCGATCCCCGCCAGCTCAGGGAACCACGCCGACCACCACCGCCTGGACCGTGGTGGTGACCGGCGCCTGAACCGCGCCCTGCACATCGCGACCCTGGTCCGCATGCGCCAGCACGACGAAACGATCTCCTACCTGCAACGACGCACCACAGAAGGCAAGACCACCCGCGAGATCCGTCGCCAGCTCAAGCGCTACCTCACCCGCAAAGCCTTCAGACTCCTGACCAGCAAGAACACACTCGCACCCACCACTTGACGAACATAGAAGCGTCCTCGCGCCGCAGGTCCACGATGGACGGCGTGAGCAACTCTGGAGCAGGCACTCGAACCTTGCGGATGTACTGCGCCTGGAACCGCAGCGTCCCGCCGCGCATCCGCCCGAGCGCTTCGATGAACACCTGCACGATCAGCGACAGGAGTAGGCAGCCGAGGAACTTGCAGTCCCCAGCGCCCCTCGCCAGACATCAGCTCTCTCAGAGGCTTGAAGTCGAATGTGCTGGCCTAGAAGCCGGGCTAACCCGGGGGCGTTGGACGCTGTAGCCCCGAGCCGTCTTGAACACTGGGCCACGGTCCGACGACGTAGCGTCAGGTCACTCGTCAAGCGACCTCACGCCGGGAACCGTCGTCGGTAGGAGGTCCCACCCGTACTTCTCGTGGATTTCCTGAGTGTGGGCCCGTGCGACATCGCAGAGCTTAGCGGCTGCGGCAGCATCGAAGCCCGCCCTCCTGAAGACGTGTCAACCGTTCCTGGGGCAGTCCCAAGCCAAGAAGGAGCACTCACGCCACTTCGATCGCAAGACCGACGCTCAGGACTGGCTGGATGAGGTCACTGCCACGGTTGTAACAGGTACGTACGCCGATCCCAAGCGTGGGGCACTCACGTTCGACCAGTGGTGGGGCGTCTGGTCGGAGCGCCAGGTCTGGGCGACAGGCACCATCGAAGCGGCAACCACCGCGTTCGAGTCGGTCACGTTCCGATCAGTTCGGATGCGGGACATCAGGCCTTCGCACCTGGAGAAGTGGGTCAAGGCGATGTCTCAGCCCACCAAGACCCGGAAGAAGGGCCTGGAGCCGTCCACGATCACGACGCGGTTCAACTACGTCCGAGCAGCCTTCGCGGCTGCCGTTCGTGATCGCGTGATCGGGATCGACCCTGCGACGAACGTCAAGCTTCCTCGGCGCAGGCGCGCTGAAGCGGCGATGACAATTCCCGAACCGCTCGGCGTGCGGAAGGCACTGGAAGTCGCTCCGAAGTACTTCTCGGGGTTCATCGCTGTTTGCGCCTTCGCGGGACTCCGGCTTGGAGAGGCGGCCGGGCTCCAGGTCAGTGACATCAACTTTCTGGGTCGCACGATCACGATCAACAGGCAGATCCAGGGTTCCACCGCGAAGACGTCAACGATCGAGCCGCCGAAGTACGGATCGGAGCGGACCATCCACGTGCCGCGCGAGCTGCTGACGATGATCTCCAGCCACATCGAGAAGTTCGCTCCGCGTGGTGACGAGCAGTGGATCTTCTGGAACCCCAACGGAGACGAGCGGGGCCTCTGGAACCGCAACAGCACGTCTCAGGCGTGGCGAACGACGCGCCGTCAGGTGGGGCTGGACGCCTACACGCTCCACGACCTGCGGCACTTCTACGCGTCGGGCCTGATCGCCGACAACTGCGACGTCGTCACAGTCCAACGGGCTCTGGGTCACTCCAGTCCAACCATCACGCTCGGCACGTACGCGCACCTGTGGCCGAGCGCCGAAGACAAGACCCGAGCGGCGGCCACGTCGCTCATGCGGACCGTGCTGTCCGCACAGCCCGCGACCCAGGCCGCGAAGACCTCCTGACAGACCGAACGGGCGGCCACCGAATCCCGGCAACCACCCGTCAGCCCGTGCTCAACATCCGCTCTTGCGGACGGTGTGCGGACCAGCAGCCCAAAATGAGCCGCTGACCTGCATGTTCACCGGTAGTTCGTGAACTGCAGCGCGAAGTCCAGGTCCGAGCCCTTCAGGATGGCCATGACCTCCTGGAGCTGGTCGCGCGACTTGCTGGTGACGCGCACCTCGTCGCCCGTGATCTGCGTCTTCACGCCCTTGGGACCCTCTTCGCGGATGATCTTGGTGACCTTCTTCGCGGACTCGCCCGCCAGGCCCTCCTTGAGGGTGGCCGCGAGGCGGTACTCCTTGCCGGAGGGCTTGGGCTCGCGCTCGCCGACGTCGAGCGCCTTGAGCGAGATGCCGCGCTTGATCAGCTTGATCTCGAAGACGTCGAGGGCGGCGAGCACACGCTCCGACGAGTTGGCGACGATCACTATGCTCTCGCCGCTCCAGGCGATCGAGGCGCCCACGTTCTTGAAGTCGTAGCGCTGCGAGATCTCTTTCCCCGCCTGGTTCAGCGCGTTGTCGACCTCCTGACGGTCGACCTTGCTGACGATGTCGAACGACGAGTCGGCCATGTGGTGCTCCTTCTGCGTAACACCCGGACGCCCCTGCACGTCCGGTCGGGATCTGGGTCCACCGTATCCGCCCCCGCGGACCGCGACGAACGCTTTCGTACGCGGCGAGGAGGTGGATTCAGAGCATTCCCGGCGGGGTGCCCCACGGCGGCGAGTCCGGGCCCGACGTCGGGCCGCCGATCCCGCCCGGGCCGTAACCGCCGGACGGACCACCCGCCATCGCCTCGAGGCGGCGGATGCGGTCCGGCATAGGCGGGTGCGTTGCGAACATGCGCGCGATCCCGGCGCCGCGGAACGGGTTGGCGATCATCAGGTGCGAGACGTTGGTGAGGTCGCGGTCCTGCGGCAGCGGGGCGCGCTGGGTGCCCTGCTCCAGCTTTCGCAGCGCCGACGCCAGCGCCAGGGGGTCGCCCGTCAGGCGGGCTCCGTCCTCGTCGGCGTCGTACTCGCGGGTGCGGGAGATCGCCATCTGGATGAGCATCGCGGCGACCGGGGCGAGGAACGCCATGGCGAGCGCGGCGAGCGGGTTGCCGCCCTCGCGGCGGTCGCCGCCGCCGAAGAACAGCAGGAACTGCGCCAGGGCCGTGATGAGGCCGGCCATCGCGGAAGCCACGGACGACGTGAGGATGTCGCGGTTGTAGACGTGCATGAGCTCGTGCCCCAGCACGCCGCGCAGCTCGCGCTCGTTCAGGAGCTGCAGGATCCCCTCCGTGCAGCACACCGCGGCGTTCTGCGGGTTGCGCCCCGTGGCGAAGGCGTTGGGCGCCTTGGTCGGCGAGATGTACAGCCGCGGCATCGGCTGACGTGCCGACGTCGACAGCTCGCGCACTATGCGGTGGATCTCCGGTGCCTGCAGCTCCGTGACCGGGTACGCGTGCATCGCCCGGATCGCCAGCTTGTCGGAGTTCCAGTAGCCGTAGGCCGTTGTCCCCAGTCCGATGAGCACGAAGATCCACAGCATGCCGGGGCTGCGTCCGAAGAGCGCCCAGATGCCGAAGATCACGACCCACATTCCGCCGAACAGCGCGGCGGTCTTCAGCCCGTTGTAGTGCCTGTGCATCGCACTCCTTTCCACCCAGCCGAACGCGCCGCGCCGGGCGGCGGTTCCCGGGACCATGATCGCGCACGCACGTTGCGGGGACGAGAACGGCGTGAGCCCCGGGCGGGACTCACGCCGTCTCACCGGACGACCGGAGTCGTCAGGCCTGCGACCTGCTGATCGAGATCATCTCGTGGCGCGGCACGACCTTGACCCGCTCGCGGCCCTCGGCCTCGCCCAGCGAGCGCTCGTGCGCGTCCAGGAGCTCCCAGCCGGACCACTCGATGTACTCCACGCCCTTGCCGGCGAGGAACTCGGTGATCGCCTCCGGCGTGCCCTGCGGCGCGGTGCGTCCGCCGCCCAGGTCGCCCGGGGCCTCGCCGTCGGCCACACCGGTGACGTCCTCGACGATGTGGCGCACGGTCTCCGACGCGTCGGACTTGGTGTGGCCGATGAGGCCCACCGGGCCACGCTTGATCCAGCCGGTGGCGTACACGCCGGGCACCTGGTTGCCGTCGATGTCGACGACCCGGCCCTCACGGTTGGTGATGACGCCCTTGACGTCGTCGTACGGGATCTCCGGCAGGGCCGAGCCGAAGTAGCCCACGGCGCGGTAGACGGCCTGGACCGGCCAGTCGGTGAACTCGCCGGTGCCCTTGACGGTGCCGTCGCCCTGGAGCGCGGTGCGCTCCGTGCGGAGGCCGACCACCTTGCCGTCCTCGCCGAGCACCTCGGCCGGCGCGTTCAGGAAGTGCAGGTGCAGACGGCGCGACGCCGTGTTCTGCGCCGGGTCCTTCAGCGTCCAGTCCACCAGGGTCTTCACGACCTGCTTGGTCTGGTTCGACGAGTTGATGGCGGCCTCGGAGCCCTCGTCGAAGTCGAAGTCCTCCGGGTACACGACGATGTCGACGTCGGGCACGTGGCCCAGCTCGCGCAGCTCCAGCGGCGAGAACTTGACCTGCGCCGGGCCGCGGCGCACGAACACGTGCACGTCCGTGACCGGGGAGTTCTTCAGGATCTCGTGCACGTTGGCCGGGATCTCGGTGGGCAGCAGGTCGTCCGCGTGCTTCGAGAGGATGCGCGCCACGTCGAGCGCGACGTTGCCGGCGCCGATCACGGCCACCTGCTCCGCCTCCAGCGGCCAGGTGCGCGGCACGTCGGGGTGGCCGTCGTACCAGGACACGAAGTCCGCGGCGCCGTGGGAGCCGTCCAGGTCGATACCCGGGATGTCCAGCTCGGCGTCCTTGATCGAGCCGGTGGAGAAGATGACCGCATCGTAGAACTGGCGCAGGTCTTCGAGCTTCACGTCCACGCCGTAGTCCACGTTGGCGAGCAGGCGGATGTCTCCGCGGCCCAGCACCTGGTGGAGCGCGACGATGATCTGCTTGATGCGCGGGTGGTCCGGGGCCACGCCGTACCGCACCAGACCGAACGGCGCGGGAAGGCGCTCGAACAGGTCGATGCTGACGTCGAGGTCGGTCTTGGACAGGATGTCGCTCGCGTAGATGCCGGCAGGGCCGGCGCCGACGACGGCGACGCGCAGGGGTCGGGTGGTGCTCACGAAAGGGGCGCCTTCCGGTCGAGGTCAGGAGGGAAGCGAAGGCCGTTCACGATTCTACCGACCGGGTAAGGCGTGCCTCATCCCCGCTCAGGGGGTGGACGTGCGGGGGTTGTGTGGGAACGACGGCGGGGACGGTGCGGGTACCTGACTCAGTACCCGCACCGCCCCCGACGAAAACTGTGAAACAGGTCAGGGAGTGGTGCCTTCCCAGTTGCCCGTGACGTCCAGGCTCTGGTCGACCTGCGCGACGAACTCCTGCGTCATCACGTCCTGAACACCGGAGAGCTGGATCAGGGAGGGGATCCCGTTACCGTCGCTGATCGCCCAGACCACGCCGGTGTACTCCTCGCCGTCGGACTCGTAGGTGTACGACGTGTTGGCCCGGTCCTCGCCCGTACGGAGCGTGGTGACCGGCGCGTAGTTCCCGGCGGTCGTGCCCTCGACCTGGCCGATGAACCAGTCGATGGCCTCCTGAGGGGACATCGCCTGGCCGCCGGGCATGAACCCGATGCGGCCGTCCACCCCGCCATCGGCGTCGTCCTGCTGGAGCACGTAGACGTAGGACCAGCCGTCGGAGTCTCCGATCGACTGCCAGTCTGCCGGGACCTGGGCCGTCAGGTGCTCGGCCGTGATCGTCTGCACCTCGGCGCCGGTGTCCGCCGGAGCGGACTCCGCGGGCGCCGACTCCGCAGCCTCGGGGTCGCCCCCGACCGGCTCGAGCTGACCGGCCGAGAACGAGCAGGCGGCGAGCGCGGGCGCGACGACCAGGGCCGTGACTGCGGCCAGGATGGAACGGCGGGACTGCATGTGAATCACTCACTTCCTTGGTGGTGGCGCCATCGATGGGCGCCACGAGGGTGCGTTACGACAACGGCGCCGGCCGCGTGGGCCGGACCTACTTCTCGAACAGCCGTGCTCCGGACCAGTCGCGAGGCGGGCGCCAGCCGTTGTTCCGCAGGACAGTGAACACCGGCACCTTGGCGTCGGCCGGCTTGATCATGACGGCGCCCTCCCACGAGGTACGGGGCCCCGCCGGACCGGTCACCGTGACCTGACCGTCGGCGCCCTCGACGAAGGACGCGGACGTGCCGCCCGACGTCTTGCCCTTCTGCCACGTCCAGCTGCCGTACGCCGTCGCGCCCATCGGCCCGGCCGCCGCGCGGACGGACGCCTTGCCCGAGTGCTCGACGAACTTGTACTGCGCCTTGGCCGGGTCGAGGTCGACCTCCATGCGCCAGGCGAAGGCCTGCGACCCGCGCACGAACAGGGTCTGCCAGCGCATCTCCTCGTGCTTCCACTGGACCGTGACGCGTACCCCGTCGGGGCTTCGCGTGGCGTCGATCTGGTAAGGCAGCCCGTCGCTGTTCATCCCGACGAGCTGCGCGACGACGTCCTCGACCGGTGCAGGTGCACCGGGCTCACGGACCGCACCGTCCGGCACCTCGGCGCGCTCCCGGTCGGCGAGCGCGCGCTGTCCGCGCTGGTACGTCCACATTCCTCGCCAGACCACCCCGAGGGCGGCGACGAGGATGAGACCGATGCCGAGCAGCAGCTGGTCGTTGAGAATCGCGAGGATGCCACCGATGAAGAAGATGGATCCCACGACGAAGACGATGCGGCGGCTGACCACCGCGAACTGCTGGTCCGTCGAGGAGCCCTGCCCGCCGCTCATCGGTCCGCCAGCTCGACGCTGTCCTGGATGGCCCGGACGGTTGACCAGACCTCCTTGGCCTGCGCGCCCGCGCAGGTGCCGGTGATCTCGACGACGTCGCGAACCCCGTGGTGGTCGACGACGGCCATGCGGAGCGCCTGGGCCATGGTGCCCGTCGTCTCGCTCGTCCAGGCGCCTTCGATGCGGAGGGCCGGCATGCCGGAGACGGTGGTCTTGACGCGACCGACTTCCTGGTAGCCGGGCGTCGCCTCGAACTTGGCGAGCGTGCGCTGCACGACCTCGTCGAAGGTCTGCTCCGGCCGCAGTCGCTGGATCACGACCAGCACGTTCGGCCGGAACTCCCCCTCGGGGCGTTCCTGGATGATCGCGATCTGTGCCTCGGGCACGGAACGCGGGACCCAGCCTTCCGGGCAGTCCATGACGACCTCTGGGAAACCGGGAAAGGTCTCGCTCGGGTAGGTGACTGTGCTCATGCTGCTATCCAATCAGGTTCTGTGATGGGTCACTAGAAGCCGAAGAGGTCGCCGGCACCCTCAAGCAGGTCACCACCGGCGTCGAGGGCGGCACCACCGGCATCAGCGATGGCGTCCACGGTGTCAGCAGGCGAGACGTCGAACGAGGCCGAGAACCCGGCGCCGATACCGAGTGCTGCTCCGAGCTCGAGGTCCACCCCGACGTTGTCCCAGCCGACGTCGAGGTCCGCGTTCGCCTTGACGCCGATCCCGGCGTAGACCTCGCCCTCGGCACCGGCTGTCACGCCGGCCACCGTGACGGATCCGTTGGCCGAGGCCTCGCCGCCGGCGAACGCCTCACCACCGGCACTCACACCGAGACCCTCCGGGCCTAGCGTCGCGCCGGCGTTGACCTCGGCACGCCCACCGACGAAGGCTTCCGCGCCGCCCTCGGCGCCGATGTGCTCGCCGTAGCCGACCTGCCCGCTCGCGCTCGCACCAGCGCCCGCCTCGACGCCGGCCGAGCCCTCGGCCGTGATCCCGTTCTCGTTCAGGCCCACCGACCCGCTCGCGTTGGCCCCGATCCCGGCGTGCGCTTCGGCCTCACCAGAACCGTGCACGCCGTCCTCGGAACCGAACTCGCCCTCGACGCCGGCCTCGGCTCCGAGGAAGCCTTCTGCCTCGCCCTCGGCCAGCGTGACCCCCACCTGGGGGTCACCCGCTCCGTTGGCAGCGTCGATCGGGTTGCCGTCGGCGTCCGTCCCGCTCGGCGTGAAGTTGCCGTTCTCGTCGTAGGTGCCGTGCCGCTCGGACGTGTACTCGGTGGTGTTCCGCTCGAACTGGCCCTCGGCACCCGGCCGCGAGACGGAGCCGTTCGGACCGCCGCCCTCTGCGCCGCCACCCGAGTCGGAGCCACCGCCACCACCACCGCCGCCTGAACCGGCGCTGCCGCCGACACCGACGCCGCCACCCGCGTATTCGTCCGACGTCGTCTGCTGCGCGTCCGCGTTGGTGCGCACCTTGACGGCGACCTCGGTCAGTGCAGCGGCCGTTTCCTTGAGCTTGGTCAGATAGTTCCCGGTCCACTCCTCGCGGAACCCTTCGCCGTCCGGCCCGCTCCAGGCTTCCACCTGGGGAAGTGCGGCCTCGACGGACGTGACGACAGCATCAAGCGTCCCGCTGCCCTCGTCGAACTTGTCGGCAAGGAGACGCAGCGCCTCGATATCGGCGCCTACCAAACCCCCGCTCACATGATCCTCCTCATGTCCTGCCACCGACAGGTTCGGATGGCAACATCATCAGTCGCCTTGCTGATCGAGGGATGCGGGACCAGCTATGGTCCCGCATCCCTCGTTGATGGCCCCCTGTGTGCGGAAGCCGACCCTGCAGAGCTGTAAGAGCTCGAGCGCGATCAGTACGAGCTCGAGGTCTCCTCCTGCATCTGGGCGTTGTTGTCGGCCGTCGTGCCGTACTGCTCGAGCGCCGCGGCGATCTCGTTCAGCTTGGCGGAGTGCGTACCCTGCCACTCCTCCTGGAACTGCGTGGCGTCCGAGCCGTTCCAGTCGGTCTGGTCCATCTGCGAAGTGATGGTCGTGACCACCGTGCGAACCTGCTCCGCCTGCGTGCGGAGCGTGTTGGCCAGGCTCCGGACTGCCTCGACGTCAAGACCGAAGACGTTGCCACCTGCTGCGACCATGTCGTGCTCCTTCGTTCGTGGCTGCCCTTGTGAACAACCTCTGTTTCTGCGACGTCACGAACTATTCCATTGCTCGTGACACGGCGAAATGGGGAGGACTCCCCATCCGCCTACCCGTCACCCCGGCAGGGCGACGTGAATCTTTGAGGCCCGCCCAGCGGTGAGGAGGAAGCCACGGCCCGGCGGGAAGTCCTTGCGGCGGATCCGTCCCAGCGCGGTGTTCATGAGCGTCTCCCCGTCGCTGTCCCCCGGGGTGAGGATCAGGCCGTTGCGGCCGGACTTGAAGGGCCCGGCCAGCATGAACGCCTTGCTCCAGGTCGACGACTCCGACTCTCCGATGACGAGCTGCTCCTTGCGGGTAGCCAGCTTGACGAACGCCTCCATCGGCTTCTCCGCGGGCGTGCCCGTGAGGTCGGTGTAGTTCTCGATCATCACCGTGAGCTGCCCGGGAGCCAGGCGGTCGCCCTCGAGCGCCGTGGTGAGCTCCTTGAGCGTCTCCACGATGTCTTCCGGGGACGACGCCGTCGTCCCCCAGACGTCCAGCGCCGACACGCTCGACCGCCGCGACGACATGTACACCAGCCGCGTGCCGCCGTTCCGGCGCAGCGCGGTCGCCAGCGTCACGAACGCCGTCGTGCGCCCCGCCCCCGGCGGGCCGGCCAGCATGAACGGTCCGCGCAGCGGCAGACCCACCGGCGCGATGTCGAAGTCGCGCAGGCCGATCGTGGCCAGCTCCCCCGTACGCGGCGGAAGCTGGTCGAGCATGAACGTGTCCGGCAGCCGCTCGACGCCCGGTGCCTGCGGCACGCCGCCCACCGAGCGCATGGTCTGCTCCAGCCGGGCCAGCTCGCGCGACTGCACCGCCGCGTTGGAGTCGCCGCCGAGCACGGCGATCTGCGCCTCCTGGCCGTACATGATCGCCCGGCCGGGCGCCGACGCCGGGGTCAGGACGTCCTTCGGCACGTTCAGCATCGTGTAGTCGTCCTCCCGCGCCATCCGGTGCACGATGCGCTTCTGCACCGTCGAGGCCAGGGAGGGCGGCACGGACACCGCACGGTCGCCGGTCATCACGAGGTGGATCCCGACCGGGCGCCCGTCGGTCGCGAGCTGCGTGAACGCCCCGAAGATCGAGAAGCCACGTCCCCCGACCGTCTCGTAGGCATCGCGGAACGCCCCCATGCCGTCGACGAGCAGGATGATGCGCGGCTCGTCGGGCTTGTTCGCCAGCCGCCGGTACTCGTCGATCGTCGCCGCCCGCACTGCGGCGTACTTTTCTGCCCGCTGGTCCAGCGTCTCGCGCAGCCGGCGCAGCAGGCGGGTCACGCGCTCCTCGTCGTCGCCGGAGATGATCGCGCCCACGTGCGGCAGGTTCTCCAGCATCGACAGACCGCCCGAGCCGCTGTCGATGCCGTAGACCTGCACCGGACCGCCCCGGTGGGTCAGGCCCGCCGAGACCGCGATGGTGCGCAGCGTCGTGCTCTTGCCGGTGCCGCCGGTGCCGTAGATCGCGAGGTTGCCGTCGGTGTCGGGCTCGTAGTGCACGGTGGGCTGGGCCTGCTGCGGCGGGTTGTCCAGCACGCCGAGGACGAGCTGGGAGTCGGTGCGCCGGTTGGGCAGCAGGGCCAGGTCGTAGGTCGCCGCCAGCTCCTCGAGCCACGGCTTGCGGGGCGCCGGCACGCCGGCCTCGTTCGCCGCACGGCGGATCGTCGTGACCATCCGGGCGATGTCGTTGGGGCCCGGGTCCTGGTTGTCGATCACCTCGGGAGCCGGCAGCTCCCAGCGCCGGCCCGTGCCGAAGTCCATCTCCTCGACGTCGAGCGACGACCGCTCGGGCTCGTCCTTCGTCCACCCGCCGGCGTAGCCGGTCTGGAACGTGGTGAGCCGGCCGGGACCGGTCTTCGCGGCGCCGCGGCCGGGGATCGACGGCGAGAAGTGCGCCGCCATGTCCTCCCCGAGCACGTCCTTGGAGTCGTGCTCGTCGGCCATGCGCAGGGCGATGCGCAGGTTCGTGTTCGCGCGCAGGCTGTCCTTGATCACGCCGGCGGGACGCTGCGTGGCGAGGATCAGGTGCAGGCCGAGGGACCGGCCACGCTGGGCGACGTCGATCACGCCGTCCACGAACTCCGGGACCTCGCCGACCAGTGCAGCGAACTCGTCGACCACGATGATGAGGCTCGGCGGCGCCTCGGGGTCGCCCGTGCGCTCCAGCGACGCGAGGTCCTTGGCCTTCTTCCGGTTGAGCAGGTGCTCGCGGTAGTGCAGCTCCGCGCGCAGCGAGGACAGCGCACGCCGCACGAGGTGCGGCGACAGGTCCGTCACCAGGCCCACCGTGTGCGGCAGGTTGACGCAGTCGGCGAACGCTGCGCCGCCCTTGTAGTCCACGAACAGGAAGGTCACGCGGTCCGGGCTGTGCGCCGCCGCCATGCCGAGCACCCAGGACTGCAGGAACTCGGACTTGCCCGCACCGGTGGTGCCGCCCACGAGGGCGTGCGGGCCCTGCGTGCGCAGGTCCAGGTGGAACGGCTCCACGCCGTCGTGCCCGATGAGCGCCCGCAGGTTGGTGGGCGTCTTGCGGCGCACCGGGGGCGACCCGTCGCGCGGGGTGAGCGAGAGGTTCTCCTTCCACCGCTCGACCACGCTGTTGGCGTCCTTGCCGACCTCGGTACCCGCCAGCGCCAGGTAGGAGACGGCGCGCGGCAGGTCGGACTCGTCGTCGGTGGGCGCGCCGACGTCGATCACCGGCGCCAGGATCCGGGCGACGTCACGCGCTGTATTGAGGTCGGCGGCGTCGCAGCGCACCGGGTAGGCGAGCTGCCCGTAGTGCACCTGGCCGGTCATGGCGCCGTTGTCCGCGGCGTTGGGGTCGAGCAGCACGAAGGTGCGGCAGGCCGCGGGGAGCTGCTCGACGGTGGGCGCGATCCACACGACGTGGACGCCGGCCGCAGGGCCGTGCTCGAGAAGCCGCACGAGGCGGGCCCGCTCGACAGGGGCGTCGTCCTCCACGAGGACGACGACGGACGGCAGCACCGGCGGGACCGGGGCGTCCGTGCGGTCCTTCTCCGAGTCCCGCTCGCCCTCGAAGCGCGCGTGGCCGTCGAGGCTGACGCCACGTGCCTCGACCAGCTCCTCGAGCCGGGTCAGCAGGGAGATGCCGGAACCGGGGTCGTCGGCCAGGTGGTCCGACGCCCCGAGGGGGCTGTGCGGCGAACCGGTGTGGGGCAGCCACTCCAGCCACTCCCAGTCCTGACGCGACCGGGCGGAGGTGAGGGCGGTGATGACCACGTCGGCGGGCGAGTGCAGCGCGGCGATCTGCAGCAGCACGGACCGGCCCACCGGCTCGACGACGCCGCTCGGCCCGGCGATGCCGATGTTGCCGCCGTACCGGAGCCCGGCGCCCATGGGCACGTCGTGGATGGTGACGCAGCGCGCCTGCAGCTCCAGCACCCGCTGCCAGTGCTCCGGCACCGCGTCGTTCTCCCGCGGCTCGTCGAACTCGGTGCGGGCGGGCGCCGACCCGAGCCCGAACCGCACGGACAGGAAGCCGCGGTGCTCGGGGCGGTGCGTCCACATGAGCCCGCCGAGACGGCGGACGGCGTCGAGCGACTCGGCGAGCGACGGCGCCTCCGCGAGCCGGACGGCCCGCTCTACGGCGTGCGTGCGGTCGATCCGCTCCGCCGTGAACTCGACGGCCTTCTCGAACTGCTCGGACGCCTCCTTGAACTGCTTCTTCCCGTAGATCTTCCGGTCGAAGTACATCCCGATCATCATGACCGGGCTCATGAACATGAACATGAGGGAGAGCGGGTTGCGGGTGACCGAGTACATCGCCGCGCCCATCGCCATCGGCGCGAGCATCATCATCCACGGCAGGCGCTGGGGCTGCGGCGGCCGGGGCGGCTTGGGCGCCTTGATCTTGATCTCGCCGAACCGGGTGACCACGCGAGGGGACCGGTTGAACTCGACGACCGGGCTGGTCGGGACGAGGCTCGTCGAGCGGTGCAGTGCCACCACGGACAGCGTGGTCTCGCCGAGGGTCACGCTGTCCGACGACGTCAGCGTGGCTCGCGTCATCCGCTTGCCGCCCATGACGAGGCCGTTCGCGGAGGCGAGGTCGTGCATCTCGATGGACTCGCCGACGACCACGCGGGCGTGCCGCTTGGAGACCTGCCCGTCCTGGAGGCGGATGTCCATGCCCCGGTCGCGACCGATGTAGGACGTGCCGACCGGCAGCGGGAACTCGCGCCCGGCGTCGGGCCCCTCGATGACGCGCAGCTGCGCGACAGCGGTGCCGCGGTCCTGCCCGGGGTTCACGAACTGCTCGGAGACCCGCACGATCGAGACGACGGACCCGGAGCGCAGGCCCGCCTGGACCAGGTCGCTGGTGGGGGTCAGGACCCGGCCGCCCGCGAAGCTCGTCGAGCCGTCGCCGACGACCTGCAGGGTCAGGTTCTCGGGCGCGGCCGCGCCGTTGCGGGTCGGGTCGCCCGAGAAGAGGGCCTCGGCGACGTCGCGCACCGTGGCGGTGGCGTCGGCGGTGACCGCGACGTTCACGCCGGACTCGTCGGGCCGGTTCAGCGTTAGCTTGATGCGCACTTCAGGCGTCGTCCTTCAGATCGAGGAGGGGTAGGTCTGCGGGGGTCACCAGCCGCGAGGCGACCGCGTACTCGACGAGCCGCGCACGCCGGTTGGTGGCAAGCGCTCCGGGGCCGCCGCGCAGCCCCTTCACGCCGATCCGGTCGAGCTTCTCGCAGACGTTGTCGAGCTTGCGGTTGAAGCGGGTGGTGGCCCAGCCCAGGCGGCGAGCCGCGTCCGTGCTGGACGGGATCTCGCTCAGGCCGGTGCCCTCGCGCCGCAGCATGGGCTCGGCGAGCACCACGATGAGCTGCTTCTGGCTGGTGGTGAAGCTGATGGCGCCGATGGTGGTGGCGCCGGAGTCGGGGTCCTCCGAGCGGACCTCGTGGTACGGGGCGTCCGTGAGCTGGGCCGTCACCTCGTAGGTGGTGGGACCCGCGGTGAAGACGATCGACGTGGTGGGGAAGACCAGGGGCAGGCGGTGTCCCGGCGGGAGCCACGACTGCACGCCACCACCCGCGTCGCACACGGTCGCCGAGATCAGCGACCCAACGTTGGAGAGCCACCAGATCCCGTCTTCCTGCGTCACCCGCAGGAAGCGCCGGTGCAGGTAGGGGTTGTCGTCGATCGCGAGGTCGCCCTCACGGCCGACGTCGAACCCGTCCGCTGCCTGCGCCGGGTCGAACCACTCGCCGCAGAACTCGAGCGCGAGATCGCCCACGTCATCCACTCCCCCCTAGGTCAGCCGGCCGATCGGCCGGGGTCGGTCAGTCTGTTGCGACGCACGCCGGCTGCGGCTCCTCGGATGCCTTCCCGGACCGTTCGACGACGACCTCGATGCACGTCGGCTCGCCGTCGGACCGTTGCACGGTCACGGTGGTGGCCGTGGTGGGCGTGTACTGGCCCTGCGCCTCGGTGAGCGACTTCTTCCGCCACCCGTACCGGTCGCCCTCTTCCGTGGTTCGCGGCGCCTTCCAGGTGAAGACCACCTCGTCGCCGTTCGCCTTGCCGGCCAGGTCCCGGACCGGCGGCACGTAGCCGAAGCCGGGTGCGGGCGGTGACTCGGCCGAGACCGTCGAGGTGCCGCCCGGATCGGGTTCCTCCCCGCCGTTGCGCAGGGCGAACCAGCCCACGACGAGCACCGCGACCAGGACCACCGCACCGCCGACGAGCGCCACCGTCCCCCACGGCGACGACTTCTCCGGCTCGGCATCCTGGGGCAGGAGCTCCTGCACCTCGGGTGCCCGCGTGCGGTGCACCGTCTCTTCCACGGGCGGGGCTTCCCAGCCGACCGCGGCCACCGGCAGGTCGAGGGCCGGGACGGTGGTCCGCGAGCTGGTCCCGCCGCCCGCCTGGGGCCCCCAGCCGGACGTGTCCCGGGTAGCCGGCGCGAAGGTGCCCGACGACATCGACATGCCACCGCCGGACGACGTCCCCGGAGCGGGCTGCTGCCCCGGGTCGATCGCCGTGACGCTCTTCAGCCGCGTGCCGTCGTCGTCCTCTTCCTCCTCGGCGACCGCACCGGTCTCGTCCAGGAGGTCAATGGGCGTCATGTCGCGCGCCAGGCCCACCTGGACCTGCTGCAGCGCCCGGGCGAACGCCAGCACCGACGGGTAGCGCGAGGAGGGATGCTTCGCCATCGCGATGCGCAGCACCTGCTCCAGCGACGGCGGCACGTCGTTGCGCCCGATCGGCGGCAGCGGCGACTGCTCGACCCGCGCCACCAGGTCTGCCGACGTGTTGGACCCACCCGGCACCTCGAACGGGGTGCGGCCTGCCAGCAGCGTGTAGCAGGTGGCGGCCAGCGCCCACACGTCAGTCGTCTTCGCCGCGACCGGCGGGTCGCCGAACGACTCCGGCGGCGACCACGGGATCGACATGCCCTCGGCGGCCGAGGCGTCGTCGACCGTCGACGAGATGCCGAAGTCCGTCAGCACCGGGTGCCCGAACTGCGTCACCAGGATGTTGGCCGGCTTCAGGTCGCGGTGCAGGATCCCGAGCCGGTGCGCGGTCTCCACCGCACCCGCGATCTGGATGGTGGTGCGCAGCGCCTCGGCCAGCGAGAAGCGTCCCGACCGGTAGCGCGCGCCCAGGTTCGGGCGCGAGCAGTACTCCATGGCCAGGTACGGGCGGCCGTCGGCAGCGACGCTCGCCTCGTACATCGTCACGATCGAAGGATGGTTACCCAGGATCGCCATCAGGTCGGCCTCGGAGTCGAACGCCACCCGCTGGGCGTCGCTCGCGTGCTCCTTGAGCAGCACCTTGACGGCGACCAGCCGCTTCGGGCGCTGCTGCTCGTACAGGAACACGTCGGAGAAGCCGCCCGAGCCGATCACCTTCCTGTACTCGAACCCGGCGATCTGGGGCGGCGCCGACGGCGCGCGCTTGCTACTCACACTTCTCCTCTGTTGATGGTCGAGCGGTAGTCGGTGGTAGAGCCTGTCGAGACCCTCACCAGATGCCCTCGAAGGTCAGGGTCGCCCCGTCGCCGAGGTCGACCACGTCACCCTCGACCACGATCACCTTCTCGTTCGGGTGCAGGCGCCGAGGCGGCTGCCCGGGCCGCAGGAGCGTCGTCCCGTTGGTCGTCGCGAGGTCCGCGACCAGCACGTGCCACTCCTCGAGGGTGATCTCGACGTGCGAGCGCGAGATGTCCTGGTCGGGGCTCGCCACCGTCACCAGGCGCGGCGTGCGGTCCGCGGACGCGTTGTTGGTGCGCGGACGCCGTCCGACGATCACCGGCCGGTCCAGCTCCACCACCTGCGGGCCGCCGATGCCCGGCTGCACACCACCGGTGACGAGCATCTGCCCGAGCGAAGGACGGGACACGAGCTCCGCGTCGCCCTCGAGGTTCTCGCCGCAGGTGCGGCACCGGTCGCTCGTCGGCGGGTTGGGGTGTCCCTGCGGGCACGGCAGGCCGAGGATCTGCGGGGCGCCCGGCAGGATGCCCACGGAGAACTTGGGCACGCTTGCACCAGCGGCCTTGCGCAGCGCGGCGAGGTCGGAGGACATCATGGTCTCGCCGTCGTGGTCCATCCCGTCCACGGGTGCGGCCTCGGCCGGGGAGTCCCCCACCGAGGCGGCCCGCTGCGCGCCGCCCGGGGTCACGCCCGGCGGCGGCTCGGGCGCCGTCGACGGGGCGGACCAGCCGCCCGGCACAGCGGAGATCATCCCGTCCTCTGCCGGCTCCGAGGACTGTGGCGGGTCGGGCACGGGCGGGGGCGGCATCGGAGGCGCCGGTGCCGGTGCAGGCTCCGCGGCCTCCTCCTCGCCTTCCTCGTCGTCCTCGCCCTGCCGCACTGCGGCGTCCTCGACCCGGCGCATCACCGTGTCGCCGAAGAGGTGGCCGTAGTCATCGTCGTCGGCGCCGAACTGCGTGGCCTCGTCGACCTCCGTGCCGGACCCTGGGCCCGGTATGGAGCCGAGCCCGAGCAGCGGCGCCGGTTCCGGCGCGGGCGGGGGCTCGGCAGGAGACTTTCCGCCGGCCTCCGGCACGTCCAACGCGCCGGGCACGATCGTCTCGCTGGGCGCCCGACCGCCGGGCAGGACTGCCGAGATGCCGGCGAGGGTGGGGAAGTCCGGAAACTCGTCGGCCCCAGCGGCCGGCATGGCCGGGATACCGGCGAGGGGTGCCGGTGCGTCGAGAAGGCCAGGCACTCCAGGGGTCTCCGGGACGTCCACCAGGGTGCGGCGCAGGGCGCTCGCCCGCACGACCGCGGCCTGCACCGGGAACTCCTCGTCGGCGGGGACCTCGTCGGTGGTGATCGCGAACGACGTCGGGCCGTCCAGCACCCGCTCCGACCACGTGACGACACCGGCCCCGGTCACCTCGACCGGTCCGCCGGCCCCCTCGGCGCTGACCACCACCTTCACGCCGGTCCCGCGCACGGCGACGTGCGCGGCTGTCGCCGGCTCGCCCCCCGAGAGCGAGACGACGGCGAACGGCGGCGTCTCCGCCAGGCCGCCGGCTGCAAGCACGCCGAGGGTCGCAGCGACCCCGCCGTCGAGCCGGTCGAGCGCGGTCCAGAGCGCGTCGACGACGCCCGCGGGCGCCTCGCCGGGCAGCACGACCACCGTGCCGTTCCGGACCACCGCCCGCGCAGAACCCTCGCTGTAGTGCACCGTCATCTCAGACCCCCTGGCTCCTTGCGTCGTGCTCTTCCCGCGGCAGGGTGTCCTCGTCAGGCTCCGCACCCGGCCGCGGCGCCGTCGACGAGCCCAGGGTCTCGTGGTCCACGCCTGTCACGTCGACCACGACCACCGTGATGTTGTCCCTGCCACCCGCCTGGATCGCGGCGTCCACCAGGATCCCCGCGGCCCGCTCCGGATCGGGCTGCTCCAGCAGGATCTTCGTGATCTGCTCGTCGGTCAGCTCGCCCGTGAGCCCGTCGGAGCAGATCAGGACACGGTCGTGCAGCGCGACCGGGATGTACCGGAAGTCCGCGCGGACACCGTCCTGCGCTCCGAGCGCGCGCGTGATCACGTTCCGGCGCGGATGCCTGCGGGCTTCGTCCATGGTGATCGTGCCCGCGTCCACGAGCTCCTGGACCTCGGAGTGGTCCACGCTCACCTGCGCGAGCACGCCACCGGACAGCATGTACGTCCGGGAGTCCCCGACGTTCACGAACAGCCAGTACGGCACGTCCTCGCGCTCGTCGACCAGGACGCCGGTGAGGGTGGTCCCGGGCGCGTTGCCCGAGTCCGTCTCGATCGCGCGGATCCGCTGTTGCGCGATCTCGAGAAAGGCCTCGACCAGTGCCGGCTCCACCTGGTCGACGTCGGCGAGCCCGCTGAGCGCCGACAGCGCCTCGGCGCTCGCCACCTCACCCGCCTCGTGGCCGCCCATGCCGTCGGCAACGAAGAACACCCGGCCGGTGGCCAGGTATCCGTCCTCGTTCAGCGACCGACGTCGACCCTGGTGCGAAGCCGCACCCCAGATCGTCGTCAGCCCCTGTTCCTGTTCGCTCATGCCCGGGGCTCGTTGGGGTGCACGAGGATGCGCCGGTCACCGACGTGGATGGTCGAACCCACTGGCACGCGAACCCGCGCGCCCGGCTCCGCGACCTGCGGCGAGCGGCCCGGTGCGGAGACCACGGTCCCGTTGGTCGAGCCGCGGTCCGTCAGCCACAGCCCCGCGGAGTCGACGCCCAGCTCGGCGTGGTTCTTCGACACCGACCGGGTCGGGTCCTCGACCCGCACGAGGATGACTGCCGAGCCCGCCCCCGCCTGAGGGTTGCGGCCCACCAGTGCGGGCCCGTCGATGACGTGACGGGCACCTGACTCGAGCTCGATGTTCACGGTCACCACTCCCGCGGGCTCGAGCACCGGCTGCATCCGCGTGCGGTCCGAGAGATCGTCGCCCTGCGGCGGCAGGCCCGTCGGCGCAGGGCGCGCGGCAGGCGCCGCACCGTCCTGCGGGAGGGTGGTTCGCCGGGTGGGCCGCGACTCCGGGTGCTGCTGGGGCGGGAGCGCCGGCTGCTGCACGGGCGGGGCCGCAGGCTCCTGCTGAACCGGCCAGGTCTTGGCCGGCCAGGCCTCGGGCTGCTGCTGCGCGGGCGCCGGCGTCGGCGGCTGAGCAGGCTGGGCGGGCGGCTGGGCGCCCGGCGCGCTCCCCGGTATCCCCGTGATCAGACCGTTGCCGGTCGGGGCCGGGGCGCCCGCCGCCGGACCCTGCGGGAACGACCACGGGTCCTGGGCCGCCACGGGCGGCTGAGCAGGCGCCTGCGGCGCCGCAGGTGTCAGCGGCGGCATCTGCGCCGCAGCGTACTGCCCCGGCGGGGGAGCAGACGGCGCAGGAGCAGACGGCGCAGCCGTGCGCAGCGCGGGCTTGCCCGGCGCCCGGGGACCGGGAGCCACCGGGGCCAACCCGGTCGACACCACGATCTGCGGGGCGCGGAGGTCGAGCACCACCGACCGTGCGACCTTGTCGTGCCAGCCCTGGACCTTGTCGCCCTTGTCCCACTTGGGGGTCAGGTGCACGATGATCGAGCCGGCCGCCGGGATCAGGGAGACTGCGGCGAACATGAGCACCCGTACCAGCTCACGGCCGAACCCGAGCGGCCCGCGATCGTCGGCGGAGACCGTCCGCAGGCCCAGCACGGAGTTGCCGACCGTGCGGCCGGTCCGCGACTCCCAGATCCACATGGACAGCATGAACGCGAAGGACACCGCGCCCGCGATCAGGTAGACCCGGAACATCGACGCCGCGATCTCGGCCGCCTGCTCCTGGGACACGACGACCAGGCCGTCCGGGATGTCGATGAACGAGATGCCGATGGCCGCGACGATGCCGGCCAGCCCCCCGGCGATCACGCCGTCGACCAGCCACGCCAGAAACCGCTTGCCTGCGCCCGCGTAGGGCTCCCCGAGCTGCTGCGGCACCATGCCCGCAGTGGGTATCTGCGTGGCCGTGTACACCTCGACCTCGGTGGTGATCGGCGGGCGGCTCTCCACCATGGGTACGGAACCCGAGCCGCCCCGCGTGGCGGCGGCCGCGGTTTGCTGCACCTGCCCCCTCGGGGGCAGGGCCGGCTCCACCACGGGTCGGCCGGTACGGGGGAACTCCCGCCCGCACGCAGCGCAGAAGGGCGCGCCCGCCCGCTGGGTCGACCCACATCCAGCGCAGACCACGTCCGTCATCGACTCTCCTTCGTCCGGCGGGACCCGAGTCCCCCGAGTGCCGCGAGCACACCGCGGCGGCCACCCAACCGTGCCCAGACGGATCGTAGCGACAACGCTGCGCCGACCTTCTGTCGCGTGCTCAGGTTGGAGCGTAGCCCGCCCACGAGCTCGTCGACCTCTGTCCAGAAGGACTCGACGTCGGCCTGCGTGGGCTCACCGCGCCCGAAGACCGTGGCGTCGGCACGGTGCGCGAGCGTGAGGGTCGACGGCACGCCGTGCGCTCCGGCGATCACGCCGGCGCTCTCGCGCCGGGTCGCGCCGGACGGCACGGAGGTGCCGAGGTCGGTCACGACGTCGACGACCTCGTGCCAGCCGCCGCTGACCCGGTCGGCCAGCTCCTCAGCGCTGCGCCGCGCGGCCCGTCGTCGCGCCTTGTAGGCGAGGATCGCCACGATCGGGCCGGCGATCACCAGGAGCGGGATACCAACCGCGAGCAGGATCAGGCCGAGCAGGCCCCAGTCGAAGGGGTCGTTCTCGGCGTCGTCCTTCTCGTCGTCCTCGACGCTGCCGGCCTTCGCCTTGTCCGGCTCCTCCGGCGGCTCGGGGTCCTGCAGCACCGGCGGCTTCGGCACCTCTTCGGTCTTGGGCTCCGGCTGGACCTGCGGCTTCTTTTCGGGGATGGCGTCGACCGCGACCCAGCCGTACCCCTCGAACGGCACCTCGATCCAGGCGTGCACGTCGCTGCCGAGCACCGTCCAGGGCTCGCCCTCCTGGTAGGTGGTGTTGTCCTTGTCGGGGTAGAAGCCCATGACCACGCGGGCCGGGATGCCTGCCTGACGCGCCATGAGGGCGAGCGCGACGGCGAACTGCTCGTCGTCGCCGACCGGGTCCTCCTGCTGGACGAGCGTGTCGACGCGCTCCGCGGAGTGGCCCGGGCGGGACGGCGACTGATTCTCGAGCCCGCTCGACAGGACGCCGTTTGCCTGCAAGGAGTCACGGATCATGAACAGCTTGGTGGCGGGGTCGGTCTCGTCGCCCGTGAACTGCATCGCCTTGGCGGGCAGGCCGGGCGGCATAGCGGCCCCCGCGGTCTCCGGCAGGTCGGCGGGGAGGATCTTGCCCTTCCGCAGGGTGTCCTCGTCCGGCGCCTCCGGCACCAGAGTGTTGAACGTGTAGGTGTCGCCCCGGTTGAGCCCCGCGGTGGTGATCGCGGTGCTGGTGTCCGAGTTGTAGTACGTGCCGTCCGTCTGGGCCTGGGCGTTCGCGCCCGTCCACCGCACGCCGGTGAGGTTGCCGATCTCGGGGACCCAGACGCCGCTGTACCCCTCGATGGTGACGTCGATCGGCGTCGGAGTGCCTTCGTCGGACGTCGCGATCTCCTCGCCGACGCGCGTGTAGACGCCGGTGTCGCCGCCGTCGCCGGACGCGTCGTAGACCACGCCGTCGTACCGGTCGAGCGTCGCGATCCGGACGCGGCCGCCCTCCGGCAGGTCGCTGACCGTGAACAGCTCCTCCTCGCGGGCGTCCTTCACGTAGTGCCGGAAGGCCACGAGCGGGCTCTTGAACTGGTGGACGTCGAACGGCGGGACGATCGTCTCGCGGAGCACCATGCGGGGCTGGTCCGGCATGAGGACCGGCGCGGTGAAGCCGGCGGCGAGCGCTGCGGCGGTCAGGATCGTGGCGCCCGTGCGGACGCGGTACCAGCGCAGCCGGCGCGTGGCCTCGCGGCTGGCCTCCGTGCTGATCGAGTGCGTGCCGACGCGGGCCTCCATGACGCGGACCGCGCCCCAGAGGAGAGCCACGATGGCGATCACGAGGCCCTGCACGATCGGCAGCGCGGCGTCGACCGTGCCCAGCAGGATCACGCCGACCAGGCCGACGATCACCGGTACCAACGCCCAGACCGCGTGCTTCGCACGCCAGGAGATGGTGCCCGCGATCAGCGCCACGACGAACATGAGCAGGAACGGGACCACGCCGAGGTCAGGGAACGACCGCATGGGCGCTTCGGTGGTGATGAACTGCTTCCAGCCCTGCACGGCGCCGAGCAGCAGCTCGCGCAGCGTGTCCAGGGTCGGCACGACCCCGGCGATGGTGGTGTGCGGCAGCGCCAGCGCACCGCCGAACAGGACGTAGGCGAGCACGGCGAGCGCGGTCACCACGACGGCGGGGAAACGCCGCCAGGCGCCCAGCCAGGCCACCCCCAGTCCGACGACGGCACCGCCGATCGTCGGCAGCAGGTAGCCGAGCGAGCCCCAGACCGGCCCGAAGCCGACGGCGACGGCGCCGAGCATCACGGCCAGCGCCGCGACGTCGATCAGGGCGAACGTGGTCAGCGCGCGCGGACGCTCCGCTTCCTTGCGGCGCGTGGTGCCCCGGCCCGTCCCGGTCCGGTACCCGGGGCCGGTGCCGTACGGCGGCTGGCTGCCCTGGCCCGGCCCGCCCACCGGGAGGTTCCCGCGGGTGTTCTCGTCACTCATGCGTCGCTCATCTTCTTCAGGGCAAGGGGCAGGTCAGCGAGGCGGCCCAGGGTGAGCACCCCCAGCTCGGCGATGGCGTGCCGGCCGAGGGAAGCGCCTGGCACGCACTGGATGGCCATGACCTGCACCCCCGCGGGGACACGCGCCGACGCCGCGCGCAGCTCGGTCGGCGTCACCATGCTGCCGACGATGAACGCGATCACGGAGAAGTCGGTGGCGGCCATGCCGGCGGCGCGGGCGAGGTCCACCAGCTTCGTCTTGCGGGACTCCAGCTCGATGCGGGACAGGTCGTCCATCAGGCGGGTGCGGTGGTCACCGTGCAGCGTGGCCTCGTTGACGAGCACCGTCACGCCGCGGTCCTCCTTGATGGCCTGCAGGCCCAGGGAGCCGCACACGCTGACGGCGAGCTCGAACTCTTCCTCGTTCGCGTAGTCCTCGGCGCGCGTGGAGAGCAGCACCGCGAGGTGCGAACGCCGGGTCTCCTCGAACACGCGCACCATGAGCTGGCCGGTGCGCGCCGTCGTCTTCCAGTGGATGTGCCGCCGGTCGTCGCCGGCCACGTAGTCGCGCAGGGCGTGGAAGTTCACGTCCGAGCTCGTGATGTCGTTCGTGACGCGACCCTCGAGGTCCTTGAGGAAGCCGGTCGAGGAGCCCGTGAGGTTCTTCACGCGCGGGTGCACGAAGACCTCCTGCTCTCCTGTCCACGTCATCTCGCGACGCAGCAGGCCCAGCGGGTCGGCGCGGACCGACTTGACCGGCCCCACCGTGATCACGCTGCGGCGCCGGGTCGGGATCGTGAAGATCTCCTCGTGCGAGGCTCCGGCCCGCAGACGCGGCACCGGGAACGCCGCTGTGCCGGTACCCACCGGGAGCTCCATTACCGACGGCAGCAGCGATCGGCTCGACCCGTTGCGCACGTCGAGGCGCCCGACGGCGCGGTCGCCGACCGTCACGCGGGCCTGCGCGAGGTCGAGCACGACCTCGTACTTGAACCGGCCGAGCACGAACACGATCGCGCACACGAGCGTCACGGTGAGGACGATCGCGGCCACCAGCACCTCGAGCCAGCCGAGCATGAGCCCGGCCACCCATGCGGCGGCGGCCGTGAGTGTCACCGCGATGCCAAACGTGCTGAACGTCCGGCGAACCGGCGCGAGCACGCGGCCGACCGCCGCCGTCTGCGCACCGACGGCAGCGGCGAAGGTCACCCAGCCACGGCGGCCGCGCTGCACCTGCGCGCGCCCGGCCGCGACGACCCCGCCGAGGCCGGTCGGCTTCTCCTGGCGCTTCCCGTACGCGAGACCGGTCGCCATGCCCGTGGTCGTCATGCCGAGGCCCGCTCCTGCGGCGCCGCGACGTCTGCCAGGATCCGGGACAGGATGACGTCGGGGCGGGAGCCCGCGAACTCGGCCTCCGGGTCCAGCACGAAGCGGTGGCCCCAGACCGGCTGGGCCAGCTCCTTGATGTCATCGGGCAGCACGTAGTTGCGGCCGTGGGCGGCGGCCCACACCTTGGCGCAGCGCACCAGGGCCAGCGCGCCACGGACCGAGACGCCGACGCGCACCTCGTGCGCGTTACGCGTCTCCTCGGAGAGGCGGGACACGTACTCGAGCACTGCGGTGTCGGTGTGCACGGTCGCGGCGAGGTCGGCCATGTCCGTGACGGCCTTGGTGGTGATGATCGGCTGCAGCGCCGTGCTGCGGTCCTTCATCGCGGCGCCCGAGAGGATCTCCACCGTGGAGGCGTGGTCCGGGTAGCCCACCGAGGTCTTCATGAGGAAGCGGTCGAGCTGGGCCTCGGGCAGGCGGTAGGTACCGGCCTGCTCGATCGGGTTCTGGGTGGCGAGGACCATGAACGGACGGCCCGTCTCGTGCGCGACGCCGTCGACGGTGACGCGGCCCTCCTCCATGACCTCCAGCAGCGCGGACTGCGTCTTCGGGGACGCGCGGTTGATCTCGTCCGCCAGCACGATCGACGCGAAGATCGGGCCCGCGTGGAAGTCGAACTTGTGGGTGTTCTGGTCGTAGATCGTCACACCGGTGACGTCCGACGGCAGCAGGTCCGGCGTGAACTGGATGCGGTTGTGCGAACCCTGCACCGACGCCGCGATGGAGCGGGCGAGCATGGTCTTGCCCGTGCCGGGGGCGTCCTCCAGCAACAGGTGGCCCTCGGCGAGCATGCACGTGAGCGCCAGGCGGATCACCGGTGCCTTGCCCAGGACCGCCTGGCCGACGTTGCCGACGAGCCGGTCGAAGGTCTGGGCGAACCAGGCCGCCTGCTCGGGGGTCATCGTGGTCATCTCGTATTTCCCTACTGCTCGTTACTGCTCGTCCGTCGGGTGAAATTTGTGTCGATCATGGCGTGACCGGCCGCCGACGGCGCGGCGACCGGTCACGGTCCGCTTCTACCAGTTCTCGACCTGGTACCTGGTGCCGTCGATGTAGACGAACACATTCGTGTTCGCGTAGCCGTAGAAGCAGTTGAGCTGGACCGAGCTGGTCCCGGAGAAGCTCCGGTTCTCGCCCGGGCCGCCCGGGGTGGTCCTCGACGGCTGGAGGATGTTGTGGTCGCCCGACGTCGCCGAGTTGGTACCCGACCAGCACTCGACTCGGTGGTTGCCGCTCGGGAAGTCCTGGTAGTTCAGCTTGTAGTAGGCACACGCGGACGAGCTGCACTCGCTGTTGTTGACGGAGCTGCCGCGCGTCACCCAGGCCCTCGGGTTGGGTTGCGCGTCGGACGTGGCCGAGGCGCACACGCGCTCGCTCTTCTGCCCCTCGGAGTCGGTCGCCTGGACGCATGCCTCCTTCGTCTCGCTGTAGCCCGCCGAGGCCGTCGCGCTGCCGCTCCCGGACGTGCTGCTGACCGCGCCCGTGACCTGGACCGACTGGATCGGCCGGCCGTTCGTCCTGGTCGCGTCCCAGGTGAAGGTGACCTTCCGGTCTCCGCCCGCTGCGCTGATCGACGGCCTGGGCACCGGGCCGTACGGCACCACCCCGTTGGACGCGCCGGACCAGGCACCGCACACGTATTGGTTGCAGGCCCGCACCTGGAACGTGTAGGTCGTC
Organism: uncultured Actinomycetota bacterium; assembly: GCA_963850545.1. Classification (GTDB taxonomy): domain Bacteria; phylum Actinomycetota; class Actinomycetes; order Actinomycetales; family Cellulomonadaceae; genus Promicromonospora. Next base: position 3,408,165 of record CAWKLP010000001.1, read on the forward strand.
CCGTTGCTCAGGCCGGTGTAGTTGTGCGATGTGGTGTCCCCGGCATTCTGGACGCCCCCGCCGTTGGCCGAGACCTCGTACCGGTGCGCCGGGCCGCGGAAGCCCGAGCTCGAGATCGCGTTCCAGCTCACGGTCGCGCGCCCGTCGCCGGGGTTGCTCGCGCTCGCGCCACTCGGTGTGTCGGGCGTGCCGTAGGCCGGCTCCGCGGCCGACTGGGCGCTGACCGGGGACTTGCCCGCCTTGTTCTCGGCCTGGACCGTGAACGTGTAGGACGACTCCGGGTTCAGGTTCTGGACGGTCTGCGACGTGCCGCTCACCGTCAGAGTGTTGGTCTTGCTCCCGTCCTGGTACACGTCCAGGTAGTACCTCTTGATCGCGTCACCGTTGTTGGCCGGGGCCGTCCAGCTCACGTTGATCTGGCCACCGACGGCCGTGTCCACGCGGCTGGCCGTCGGTGCGGCGGGCTGGGCAGGCGGCGCGGCCGGGGTCTCCGGTGCGGAGGGCTCGCTCCACTCCGACGGGTCCGGAGCGGCGTTCTTGGCCTGGACCCGCACCGTGTACGCGGTGCCGTTCTCCAGCCCCGTCCAGGTGATCGGGCTGTTGCTCTGGCACGTCTTCTGGATCACGCCGTCGGCCGGTGCCGGGCTGATCTCCAGGTTGACGCACTCGATCGGCGAGCGGTCGGTGTAGGACCGGTTGGTCCAGGACACGGTGAGCTTCTGGTCGCCGAACTCCAGGCCCGGCGGCTCCGGCTGGTCCGGCTTCTCGTCCGGACGCGCCTCGCGGGACGACGGCGACGGCTCCGAGTCACCCACTTCGTTCGTGGCGGTGACGGTGAACGTGTAGGTCACGTTGTTCTGCAGGCCGTCGAACGTGCAGGTGGTCGTCGCGCACTCGTGCGTCTGTCCGCTGTCGGTGTGCAGCGTGTAGCCGGTGATGTCGGCGCCGTTGTTGTTGGGCTGCTCCCAGCTCAGCACCACCGTCTCGGAGCGCACCTCCTCGACCCGCGGTGCGCGGGGCGGTTCCGGCTTGCCCAGCACTGTCAGCTTCGCGATGCCGTCGACCTCGCGGTCCGGGTCCCCGGTCGCGTCCTGCACCGTGTAACGCACCTGCATCGTGCCGGTGAAGTCCTCCTTGGGCGTCACCACGAGCTGGTTGCCGCTGTAGGTCGCGGTGCCCACACCGGTCTCGACGACCGGCACGCCCGACAACTTGAGCTCGTCCTCCGGGAACGGGTTGGTGTCGTTGTCCAGGACCGGGACGGTCGTTTCCTCACCCTGGTGCGCGTCGAGCACCTGGTCGGGCGTGGTCTGCACGAGCGGCCGGGTGGAGGCCACGACCTCGACGGTCAGCTCGGTCTTCACAGGCGAGTTCTTGCCGTCGGACACGGTCATGGGCAGCTGCACGAAGGTGCCCTTGGAGACCGACGCGTCGACCTGGCCGGTCACCGTGGCGCCGGAGACCGTCGTCGTGATGCCCTCCTTGCCCTCGACCTCGAAGGTCAGCGGGTCCTTGTCCGGGTCCTTGACGTACCGGGACAGGTCGACGGGCGCCTCCTCGCCGGCCGCGACCTCCAGCACGGGCGTGCCCGTGATCTTCGGCGGCTGGTTCGTGGAGGGGGTCACGTCGATCAGCAGGGTCAGCACGGAGGTGAGACCCTCCTCGTCGTCGGGCCCGTCGCCGTCGGTCACCTCGAAGCTGACCGACGCCTTACCCGCGTAGTCCTCCGCGGAGGTGTAGACGACTGTGTCGTGGTCATCGACCGAGACCTTGCCCTCCAGCGCCTTGACCGTGTCCTCCTCGGTGATGCGCGGCTCATGGTCCTCCCGGACCACCACGTAGTCGGCGAGGTCAATCGTGAGCGGCTCACCGCTCGTCGCCTTCAGCGGCTCCAGCCCCGGCTTGATGTGCGGCCGCGACTGGTCGCCGGGCACCCGCACGAATGCCTTGGCCTCCAGGTCGTCCATGTCCGTCACGGTGTAGGTGATGACCTGGGTGCTCTCGGTGAGCAGCACCTGGATCTTGCCCTCATCGGTGATCTGGACGTTCTCCAGGGACGGGTCCACGGAGATCTCGAGGTCGGCGGCCACGCCGTCCGGGTCGGTGTCGTTCGCCAGCACGTCCACGGTCACGCTGGCCGAGCCCTCGATGTTGTCGACGGTCACCACGTCGTCCCTGGCGATGGGGCGCAGCAGTGGCGCGTTCTCGTCAGCGTTCACCGTGATGGCACCACTGGCTCGCGCCTTGTAGCTGTCCTGGATGCCGTAGTAGAAGGAGTACGCCCCCTCCTCGCCGGGCGCGGTGACGACCACGTCGTCCTCCACGGCCTTGGGCTCCAGGTCCTCGGTGCCCTCGAAGCCCTTCTCGTACAGGCCGATCTGGTCGCCGTCCGGGTCGGTGTCGTTGTCCAGCGCCGACACCGCCACCGTGCGGCCCGGCCGGACCGTGGTCTCGTCGTCGGAGGCCTGCGGCGGCTGGTTGGTGGCCGGGGCGGCCGCGATGCCCACACGGACCAGGCCCTCACCCACCGCACCACGGGTGTCCGTCACCTGGTAGGTGAAGGAGTCCAGGCCGGTGGCGTCCACCGCGGCCTTGTAGTCGATGAACCCGTCGACGATGGTGGCGGTGCCCTGCGTCGGCGCCGCCGAGATGGAGCTCAGCGTCACGTAGTCGCCGTCGGGGTCGGTCCCGTCCAGCGGCAGCGGGATACGAACGGTGCCGTCGGCCAGCACCCGCGCCTCGATGTCCGGCAGCTGCGGGGCGGTGTTCGACTCCTCGTCCTCCACGACGATCGTGACCTGCGCGGAGTCCTTCTGCCCGTTCGAGTCCACGACCTCGTAGACGGCGTGCACCGTGCCCGCCTCGCCACCCGCGCGGAAGCGGACCTTGTCCTCGGAGACGAACGCCTCGCCCGCCGACGCCGGCGGCGCCTCCTGCAGCTCGTCCGTCAGGGTGAGCTCCAGGCCGTCGGGGTGCGTGTCGTTCTTCAGCACCGGGATGGTCACCACGTCGCCCGTGTGGACGGTCGCCTCGTCGGGCCCTGCCTCCGGCGGCCGCAGCTGCGCAGGGGCCGGGATCGGCACCACGCGCACCTGGCCGGTGACCGTCCCGGTCCCGTTCGCGACCTTGTAGTCGATGGTCACGGGTTCGTCCAGGCGCTTGACCTCCGAGACCTTGAGGATCTGGTGGTTCAGCACCGTGACCTTCACCGGGGCGTCGGAGGGCACGTCCACGCCCTGCACCACGAGCACGCCGCCCGCGGGGTCGGTGTCGTTGACGAGCACGTCCACCAGGGCGGAGCCGCCGGTCGGCAGCAGCACCTGGTCCGAGACGGCGACGGGCGAGCCCGCCTCGTCCGGGGGTGTCAGGACGTCGACACGCACCAGCCCCATCGTCGCGTTGGGGCCGTCGCTGATCTGGTAGGTGACGTCGTAGGCACCGGGTGAGTCGCTCTGGAACCGGAACGTTCCCGCGTGGTTGTTCGGGACGATCTCCGCCCCGTCCTTCTCCGCGACCGACGTCAGGCGCAGCTCGTCGCCGTTGGGGTCGTAGTCGTTCTTCAGCGCGCTCACCGTGAGGGGCTCTCCGGCGAGCACGGTCAAGTGGTCCTGCACGGCCACGGGCGGCACGTTGCTGGCCACGACGTCCACGTGCAGCTTGCCCTCGATGGGCATGCCCATCGCATCGGACACCGTGATGTCCACGACCTTGAGGCCCGTCGTCGCGCCGCCGTCACGGAACTCGATCTTGCCGTCCGGACGGAACCGCACCTCGTCCAGCGGGTCCGCGGTGCTCGCGTTGGACAGGAACATGTCGTCGCCGTCCGGGTCCTTGAAGTAGGGCAGCACCTTGATGCTCGCCAGCCCGTCCTGACCCACCCGCAGCACGGGCTCGCCCGTCTGCGTGGGCGCGTTGTTCTCCTCGGGCGGCACCACCTTGACGTTCACGGAGGCCTGGTCCACGCCGCCCCGCCCGTCGTTCACCTCGTAGGTGAAGGTGGTGGTCCCGCTGGCGTCGGCCGGAACGTCGGCCTGCAGGGCACCGCCGTCGAGCACGCGGTCAGCGCCGACGCCGCTCGTCGGGGCGTCCTTCACGTCGACGACCATGACGTCGCCGTCCGGGTCCACGTCGTTGCCCAGAATGTTCAGGATCGTGGTGCGGCCGGGCCGCACGCCGAACGAGTCGTCCTTGGCCTCGGGCGCGCGGTTGGCCTTGTTCCGCTCGGCCACGAACTGGTCGACCTGCTGCGGCGTGGTCTGCTCCGACTCGGTCTTCTCGCCCTCGGCGTCCTCGGGCATCTTGAGGTCCCAGTCGTCGACCATCTCGAACTTGTCCGCGGCCATCCACAGCTGACCGTTCGCCACGTCGTTCAGCACGATGACGTCACGGTTGACCCGGTAGGTCAGGCTCGTGGAGGCGTCCACGCCCTCCAGCACCTGGTCGACGTCGTTGTCCTGGCCCTCGCAGTCGCGGACCACCTGCCCCGAGCCGGACCAGGCGCCGAACGTGCAGCCACCCAGCTGCACGGGCGCGGACGGCGTCCCCTCGGCCGTGCGGGTCGTCGCGTCACCCCCGCCGAGCGGCTGGGAGACCAGACCCTTCGTGGTGGCCAGCACCACGTTGTCCGCCTCGGCGGACGGCTGCTGCAGCATGCCCTGCGCGCCGTCCTCCACCTCGACCGTCTCACCGCCGGGGAGCACCAGGTTCCCGGTCGCCTGGTCCAGCACCACCGGCTTGTCGCCGACGGCGGAGACCTGCAACTCGGCGTCGGTCGACAGCGGGAGGGACGACTCCTCGGGGTCCTCGGCGACGCCCTGCGTGCTGGTCGGGATCGTGTACAGCTTGCCGTCGGCCGGGACGGCGAGGAAGACGGTGCCGTCCTTGCTGACCGCGAGCTCGCCGCCCTTGCCGGCCTCGACCGTCGGCTCGAGCTCCTTCTCGTCGAACGAGGCCGAGTCGAACGGGAGGACCCAGGCCTTGCCTGTCTCACCGTCGTACACCGCGATCGTCGCGCCACCCGAGGCGACCTGCGCGCCGGCGGGGAACTTCATCGTGCCGTCGAGCGCCAGCTGCGCCGGGTTCACGGGGCTGGCCGACGAGTCGCCCACGCTGTTCAGGAGGACACGCTGCGCGTCCTGCTCCACGTCGAAGCTCGACGAGTTCGCCAGCAGGATGCCGTCCAGGGCCTTGGCCTCGTAGTTGAACCGCCCGAGCTCGCCCGACGCAGTCGACGTCACCCAGACACCCGCGTCGTTCAGCTTGACGTCCGCAGTCGCCTCGCCGTCATACAGAAGCGCGAAGCCCAAGAGCCCCGCACCGAAGAGGGTCACCACACCGACCGATGCCGCTGATCTGCGGTTCTCGTACACGCGTGAGACCAAGCTCATGCGTCCTCCTCTTCATCACTCCACCGAAGTCTCGCCACCCGGGCAGCACACACAGGCGCAACGGCAGCACCCTACCGGGATGGTGGGTGAATAGTCGTGGAATTACGGTGGGCAGGACTACCCATGCTGTCGGTCCAGATTGTACGAGTCTGTCTGCTACGTGTCAGGACTATTGCGGCCACATGCAAGCAACCTCGGCAACGCAGCACGGTCCGACGTCGACGTCGAACGCTCACCTTTCGGGAGCAAAACGGATCATCTCACATGAATCTACTCCAACATTGTTAGAGTAGATTCATGCGCCGGGGTGGTCGCGGGCCAGCCTCAGGCCCAGAAAATGAACACGACCAACTGTCACCTGGTCGCCGGGCCAAGACCAACCGTCAGACCGCCCGGTCCGCCAGGACCTGCGCGAACTGCTCCAGGGAGTCCTTGACCGGACCCGCCGGCAGCGGGGCGAGCTCGGCCGAGGCCGCGCGTGCCCACTGCACGGCCAGGTCCCGCGTCTCCGTCAGCACGGCGTGGGCGCGCAGCCGCTCCAGCGTGGCCGCCAGGGCCTCGTCGGAGGACAGGTCGCCGTCGAGCGTCGCCAGCAGGTCGCGGTCGTCGGCGGTGGCGGAGTCCGATGCGACGTGCTGCCGCAGCAGCAGCACCGGCATGGTCGGGACGTGCTCGCGCAGGTCCGTGCCCGGCGTCTTGCCCGAGGCCGCACCGGTCGAGGCGACGTCGAGCACGTCGTCGGCCAGCTGGAAGGCGACACCGACCTTCTCGCCGTACGCGCCGACGGCCTCGATCTGGTCCTTCGGCGCCCCGCCGAACATCGCGCCCAGGCGGGCCGACGCCGATAGCAGGGACGCCGTCTTGTCCGACAGCACCTGCAGGTAGTGGGCCACCGGGTCCTCGCCGTCGTCGGGGCCCATGGTCTCGTGGAGCTGCCCCATGCACATCCGCTCGAACGTCCTGGACTGCAGGATCACGGCCTCAGGCCCCAGCTCCGCCACGCGCGCGGACGCCCGGGCGAAGATCATGTCGCCCACGAGGATCGCCACCGAGTTGCCCCACACCATGTGGGCCGACGGCGCCCCACGGCGCATCGGTGCCGAGTCCATGACGTCGTCGTGGTACAGCGAGGCGACCTGCGTCAGCTCGACCACCACTGCGGCGTCGACGACCCCGGGTGCCGCGCCGTCGCCGAGCTCGCCCGTCAGCAGGGTGAGCAGCGGACGGAACCGCTTGCCGCCCGCGTCGACGAGGTGCCGGGAGGCGCCGTCGGCCAGCTTGTCGGCGCTGGCGACGGCCTCCGAGAGCGCCTCGTCGACCCCCGTCAGCCGTTCCGCGAGACGGGACGCCAGCTCCGGGTCCGTGATCGGCAGGCCGAACGCGGTCGGGTCGGGCAGGTCGGTCGGAGCGGCCGGCGGGGCGGACGCCGACGTACCCGTCGTCGTCTGGGGCGGCAGCGGTACGGAGGTCACGGCACGAACTTACTTGCCTCTTGCGCCAGATTAAGAACCAGAGATGGGAAAACGCCGAGAATCACTGTGGCGATTGCGCAGACGGCGATGGCCAGCGCGGCCGGACCGCGGGACCGCACCACCGTCACGACTACCCGCTGCGCGGCTGTGACCTGCACCTTGGCCATGGTGGCGGTGGCCGAGCCCGCGCCGGTCGAGCCTGTCGAGACCTCGCCGGTCCCGACCCGTGGTGAGTCGACCCCGGCCGGCTCGACACCCGGCGTGATCGGCGCGGGCTGGAACACCATGACGACGAGGAGCCGCAGGTAGAACGCGACGGCGACCACCGAAGCGAGCACGCCGAGCACCGCGAGCCACCACAGGCCGCCCGACGTCGCCCCGGCGAACGCGCCGAACTTCGCGATGAACCCGGCGGTGAGCGGGATGCCCGCCATCGACAGCAGGAACAGCGCGAACGCGGCGGTGAGCCACGGGGCCTTGCGCCCCAGGCCGGCCCACTGCGCGATCTCGGTCGCCTCGCCGAGCACGACGCCGTCGTCCTCCACCGGGCCGTTGTGCTCGCCCGACCCCGGCGTGACCCGGCGCTCCCGCACCAGGGTGACCACCGCGAACGCGCCGATCGTCGCGATGCCGTAGGAGAGCAGGTAGAAGAGCGTGGACGACTGCACCTGCGAGCTGAAGCCCGCGATGCCCACCAGCAGGAAGCCGGCGTGCGCGATCGACGAGTAGGCCAGCAGGCGCTTGACGTCGCTCTGGACGGAGCCCACCACCGTGCCGACGGCCATCGTCAGGACGGCCACCACGACGATCACTACCTGCAGCTGCCGCATGATGTCCGGGTTGACCGCCTGCACGCCGATCGAGATGCGGTACAGCACCTCGACGAGGGCCGCGACGGCCGCCGCCTTGGTGCACGCCGCCATGAACCCGGTGATCGGGGTGGGCGCGCCGGTGTAGACGTCGGGCGTCCAGGCGTGGAACGGCACGGCGCCCACCTTGAACAGCAGGCCGACCGTCACCAGCAGCACGCCGGCCACGAGCAGCCCGCTCATGCCGTCGAGCGGCAGTCCGCCCTGCTGCACCGCCGTGGCGATCTCCAGCAGCCGCACCGTGCCGGCAAACCCGTAGATCAGCGCGACGCCGAAGATGAACAGCGCCGACGCGAACGCGCCCAGCAGGAAGTACTTGGCCGCGGCCTCCTGCGACAGGAGCCGACGCCGGCGCGCCGTCGCGCACAGCACGTACAGCGGGAGCGACAGCACCTCCAGGGCGATGAACATGACGATGAGGTCGTCGGTGGAGGCGAAGAGCATCATGCCGCCCGCCGCGAACAGCAGCAGCGGGTAGATCTCGGTCTGCTCCAGGCCGGAGCGCCGGGCCAGGTCCTCGTACGAGGTACCGGGCACGGCCGACGCCGCGGGCGCGAACGCGTCCTGCCCGGTGGCGGTGCGGTCGGCCACCACGAGCACGCCCAGGAAGGCGAGCACCGCGATGATGCCCTGCGTGCCGAGCGCGAACGGCGTGAGGGTCACGCTGCCGCCGACCACCTGGACGGGCTGCGCCACGATCTGCGGCCACAGGACCACGACGAACGCGAACCCCCCGGCCAGGGCGGCCAGGGTCAGCACGATCTGGGTCACGCGCCGGGCCCTCGCCGGCACGAACGCCTCGACGAGCACGCCGACCACACCCGCGCCCAGCACCACGATGAGCGGTGCGAGGGCGAGCCAGTCGATCTCGGGTGCCACGAACTCGGTCACTTGTCGCTCCCCATCTGCGCGGCGGCATCCGCCGGTTCATCGACCGCCGTGAGCGCCGCCGACTGCTCGGCCGGCGCGTCCACATAGGTCAGGGCGAGGCCCGGCACGAGGCCGAGCACCAGGAGTCCGGCCACCAGCGGGGCCGCGACGATGCGCTCACGCACCCTGAGGTCGGGCAGGGCTTCGAGCCCTGCGGCCGGCGCTCCCGTGAAGATCTTCTGGTAGGTCAGCAGCACGTAGATCGCGGCAAGCACCACGCCGGGCACCGCGGCGATCGTCCACGCGGCGGATCCGGCGGGGGCGCCGTCGAACGCGCCGATCAGCACCATGATCTCGCTGACGAACGTGGCCAGGCCGGGCAGCGACAGCGTCGCCAGGCCCGCCACGAGGAACGTGCCGGCGAGCACCGGCGTGACCGACCGCAGGCCGCGGTAGTCCGTGATCCGCTGCGACTTCTCCGGGTGCCGGGACACGAGGAACCCGGCCACCAGGAACAGCGCGCCGGTGGCGAGGCCGTGGTTGAGCATCATGAAGCTCGACCCGGCGGTCCCCAGCGGCGTGAACGTGAAGATGCCCAGGATGATGAACCCGAAGTGGCTCACCGACGTCCAGCCGACCAGCCGCAGCAGGTCGGTCTGCATGATCGCCATGATCGCCCCGTACAGCACCGAGATCACGGCGAGCGCGATCACGAACGGCGCCGCCCAGCGGGACGCCTCCGGGAACAGCGGCAGGCAGAGCGTCAGCATCCCGAAGGTGCCGACCTTGTCCAGCACGCAGATCAGGAGGGTGGACGTGCCGGGGCTGGCGTTGCCCGCGACGTCGGGCAGCCAGCTGTGCACCGGGACCATCGGTGCCTTGATCGCGAAGGCGATGAAGAACCCGACGAACATGAGGCGCTCGGCCGTGGTGCCCAGGTCGACCGCGGTGAGCTCGTCCACGAGGAACGCCCGGCTCGGGTCCACGCCGGCGCCGATCGCGAGGAAGTACAGCGCGATCACCGCGGCGAGCATGATCAGCCCGCCGCCCAGGCTGAACATCAGGAACTTCACGGCGGCCTGACGCCGGCCGGCGCCCTGCCCGAACCCGCCGATGAGGAAGTAGGCCGGGATCAGCATGGCCTCGAACAGCACGTAGAACAGGAACACGTCGCGGGCGCAGAACACCGCCACCATGAACGCCTCGAGCAGCAGCACGAGGCCGACGAACCTGCGAAGGCGCACCTCGTCCCGGCCCTGCTCCTTCCACGCGGCCAGCAGCACCAGCGGCACCAGCACTACGGCCAGGGCCACGAGCAGCAGGCCGACGCCGTCGACGCCCACCGCGTACGACGCACCGATCTGCGGGATCCACGGGTAGGTCGCCGCGAGCTGGTGCTCGGCGGCCGCGCTCGTGTCGAAGGCGGCGAACGCGCCCACGAGCAGCACCACCTCGACCAGCGAGAACAGGAGCGCCAGCGGACGGGCGAGGCCCGTCCCGGCGCGCGCCGAGCCGGTCCGGGAACGACCGAGCGCGCCCAGCCCCACCACGGCCGCGCCGACCAGCGGCCACGCGATGAGCACGGTCAGCCAGGGAAACATCTCTCCTCCGATCACTGGGCACCACCGAGGCCGACCACGAGCCACGCGACGACGGCGATCACGAGGACGCCGCCCGCCATGCCCGCCGCGTACGAGCGGACGTACCCGCTCTGCGCCTTCCGGAACACCGCACCGAACCACGACACGGCCTGCGGCAGCACGCCCCAGCCGCGGTCGACGACGTCCCGGTCGCCCACCTGGACCAGGCGGGCCACGCCGTGTGCGGGTCGCATCACGAGCGTCTCGTTGGTGGCGTCCTGGTACAGGTCGCTGCGGGCCGCCCGGGTCAGGACGGAGCCACGCGGCGCCTCCTCCGGAACGAGCTGGACCGCGTACATCCGGAACGCGAGCAGCGCGCCGAGGACCACGACCACGAGGGTGGCGGTGATGATCACGGGGACCGGGAGCACCGGCTCGTGGTGCTCCGCGTGCCCGACCACGGGCTCCAGCCAGGTGACGAACGTGCCGCCGATGCCGAGCACCAGGCCCAACGCTGCCGAGCCCACGCCGAGGAACACCAGCGGCCACCACATCAGCGGCGAGCCCTCGTGCGGGTGCTGGCCCTCGGTCCAGCGCGGACGGCGTCCGCCGAACGTCATGAAGAACAGGCGCGTCATGTAGAACGCGGTGATCGCGGCGCCGAGCACCGCTACCGAGCCGAACACCCAGGCCCGCCACGGCTGCCCCTCCACCGGCATGAACGCGGCCTCGATGATCCCGTCCTTCGACCAGAAGCCGGAGAACGGCGGGATCCCGAGGATCGCCAGCCAGCCCAGCCCCATGGTGATCCACGTGATGGGCAGGAACCGCGACAGCCCGCCGAAGCGGCGCATGTCGGTCTGGTCGCCCATCGCGTGCATCACCGAGCCGGCGCCGAGGAACAGCCCCGCCTTGAAGAACCCGTGCGTGAGCAGGTGGAAGATCGCGAACGCGTACCCGGCCGGACCGAGCCCCGCGGCGAGCATCATGTACCCGATCTGCGACATAGTGGAGGCGGCCAGCGCCTTCTTGATGTCGTCCTTCGCGGTACCCACCACCGCACCGAACAGCAGGGTCACGGCGCCCACGAGCACCACGACGAGCTGCGCCGTCGGCGCCGCCTCGAGGATCGGGCCGGACCGCACCATGAGGTACACGCCGGCGGTGACCATCGTGGCGGCGTGGATGAGCGCTGACACCGGCGTCGGGCCGGCCATCGCGTCACCCAGCCAGGCCTGCAGCGGGAACTGCGCCGACTTGCCGCACGCGGCGAGCAGCAGGCACAGCCCGATCGCCGTGGCGGTGCCCTGGGAGAGCGAGCCGACGACGTCGTCCGACAGGGTGGTCGCGAAGTCCAGGGCGCCGGTGCTGCTGAACAGCAGCGCCATGGCCGCGATGAGGCCCATGTCGCCGATGCGGTTCATGACGAACGCCTTCTTGGCCGCCACCGCGTTCTCCCGGGCGGAGGGCCGCCCCGTGTCCCAGAACCCGATGAGCAGGTAGGACGCGAGACCCACGCCCTCCCAGCCCACGAAGAGCAGGAGGTAGGAGTCGGCGAGGACCAGCGTCAGCATGGCCGCGACGAACAGGTTCAGGTACGCGAAGAACCGGCGCCGGTGCGGGTCGTGGTCCATGTAGGCCACTGAGTACACGTGGATGAGCGTGCCCACGAAGGTCACGAGCATCACGAAGGTCATGGACAGCGGGTCGAGCCGGATGCCGAGGTCCACGTCGAGACCGCCGGCGGACAGCCATGTCCCCAGGTGGTGGTCGACGGAGCGCTCCTCGGCCGGCGTGCCGATCATGCGGAACATCAGGATGAAGCCGACGACCCCAGAGGCGGCCGAGGCCAGCACCCCGAGCCAGTGGCCCCAGCGGTCGGTGGCCTTGCCACCCAGCAGCAGGATCGCTGCGCCGATCAGCGGGAAGCCGATCAGCCAGGGGGCAAGCCCGATCACGTCGTTCACTGTCTCCCCCTCAGCCCTTGAGCAGGTTGACGTCGTCGACCGAGGCCGAGCGGCGGGTACGGAAGATCGTCACGATGATGGCCAGGCCGACGACGACCTCGGCGGCGGCGACGACCATGACGAAAAAGGCGAGCACCTGGCCCGTCAGGTCGCCGTGCATCCTGGCGAAGGTGACGAAGGCGAGGTTGGTCGCGTTGAGCATGAGCTCCACGCCCATGAACACGACTATCGCGTTGCGGCGCAGCAGCACCGTCGTGGCCCCGACCGCGAAGAGCACGGCGGCCAGAACCACGTAGTTGATGATGTCCATCAGGCGTCCCTCTCCGACTCAGGGGTGTGGACGAGCTCGACCGCCGGGAGGTGCGGCGCGGGCCGCTCCTGGCCGCGGATGCGCAGCACCCGCGACACCGACTGCGGCACCTGCTCGCCGTCCGGCCCCAGCGCCGGCGTGTCCATCGCGTTGGACCGGGCGTAGACGCCGGGCGACGGCAGCGGGGTGAGCACGACGCCGTCGGGCAGCGCCTTGATGCGCGCGTCGGCCACCGCCCGCTGGTTCTGCTTAGGCGTGAGCCGGCGCCGGTGCGTGAGCACCAGCGCGCCGACCGCCGCCGTCACGAGCAGCACGCCGACGGCCTCCATGGCCAGCACGTAGTCGCCGAACAGCACGCGGGCCAGGCCCGCCGGGTTCGGGACGCCGCCCGGGTCTCCCCCGTTCAGCCCGACGGCGGGCGGGAAGGCGGCACGCGTCACGACGCTGCCGAGGACCACGGCGAGGCCGATCCCGATGAGCAGGCCGATCCAGCGCTGCCCCCGGATGGTCTCCGTGAGCGAGTCGGACGCGTCGACGCCGACGAGCATCAGCACGAACAGGAACAGCATCATCACCGCGCCCGTGTACACCACGACCTGCACGACGCCGAGGAACGGTGCCTCCTGCGCGATGTACAGGACAGCCATGCTGACCATGACGAACACGAGGCACATCGCCGCGTGCACCGCCCGCTTCACGAACAGCAGGCCCAGCGCGGCGAGCACCATGAGCGGCGCGATCACCCAGAACAGGACGGACTCGCCGGTCGAGATCTCCAGGCCGGCGGGGGTCATGCGGTCACCTCCGACCCGGTGGCCGAGCCCGCCGGGGCCCGAACGGACCCGACGGCGGCCGCGCCCGCGGACTTCTCGGCAGGGCCGGGGCCTTCGTCCGGACGCAGCTCGTGCTGCCTCAGGGTGGGCGCGGGCGCAGTGCCCGATGCCACAGCGTCCGCGGCGCCCAGCGTCTCGTCGTCCGGCCGGTGCTCGCGGACCCAGTCGACCTGCGCCGCCGTCGGGCCCAGCACGTCACCGCTGTAGTAGTTGGTGTCCGTGGTGCCCTCCACCATGGGGTGGGGCGCGGCGAGCATGCCCTCGGAGAGCGGGGCCAGCAGGTCCTGCTTCTCGTAGATCATGCCCGCGCGCGTCTTGCCGGCCAGCTCGAAGTCGTTGGTCATGGTCAGCGCCCGCGTGGGGCAGGCCTCGATGCACAGCCCGCAGAAGATGCAGCGCAGATAGTTGATCTGGTAGACGACGCCGTAGCGCTCGCCCGGGCTCATGTGGGCCCCCTGGGAGTCGTCCGCGTTCACCTGGAGGCCCGCGTTCTCCGGCAGGGCCGCGTTGGACGCGCCCTCCACGTAGATCGCGTCCGCCGGGCACGCCCAGGCGCACAGCTCGCAGCCGATGCACTTCTCCAGCCCGTCGGCGTACCGGTTGAGCTGGTGGCGGCCGTGGAACCGGCGCTGGGGCGGCACCTTCTCGCGCGGGTACTGCTCCGTGACCGTGGGCCTGAACATCGACGACAGCGTCACGCCGAAGCCCGCGACGGGGGCGAAAAGCTCCCCGATGGGTCCCGGCTTGGGCCGCAGGGGCTGATATTCACTCGCCTGTCGCTCACTCACCGTGGACCTCCTTTCCGAACCGCTTGGACGGGGGCAGCTTCTCGCCGGGCAGTGGCGGCACCGGGAACCCGCCGGCGAAGGCGTCGACGGGCTCCTTCTCCTTGCCGGCGCCCGGTGGCGCCTCCTTCTTCTCCGGCCAGAACCACATGACCGCGATGAAGACGACGGCAGCCCCGATGATCACCGGGATGAACTGCTGGTAGGACACGTCCTGCACGCGCTGCAGCCACTGCACGACGGCGAGCACGACCACCCAGCCCAGCGCCACCGGGATGAGCACCTTCCAGCCGAAGACCATGAACTGGTCGTAGCGCAGGCGCAGCAGCGTGCCGCGGACCCACACGAAGACGAACATGACTGCCCACAGCTTCACGAGGAACCAGATGATGGGCAGCCAGCCCTCGTTGAGGGCGCCGCCCAGGAACCCGTCGGGCACCGGTGCCCGCCAGCCGCCCAGGAAGAGGGTCACGCAGACCGCCGAGACGTTGAGCATGTTGATGTACTCCGCCAGGAAGAACCAGGCGAACTTCATCGACGAGTACTCGGTCATGTAGCCGGAGACCAGCTCGCCCTCGGCCTCGGGAAGGTCGAACGGCAGGCGGTTGGTCTCGCCGATCATCGAGATCACGTAGATCACGAACGCCGGCGCGAGCGGGATGAACCACCAGATCTGCGTCTGGCTGTCCACGATCTGCGACGTCGACATCGACCCCGACATGATGAACACGCTCACCAGCGACAGGCCCATCGCGAGCTCGTAGCTGATCACCTGCGCCGTCGAACGGACCGAGCCGAGCAGCGGGTAGGTGGAGCCGGAGGCCCAGCCGCCCAGCACGATGCCGTACACCCCGAGCGACGCGGCGGCCAGCACGTACAGCACGGCCACCGGGAAGTCGGTGAGCTGCGCCGGGGTGGTCCAGTCGGTCCACGGGAACGGCAGGCTCGGCCCGAACGGGATGACGGCGAACACGAGCAGCGAGCAGAACACCGAGATCATCGGCGCCAGCAGGTACACGAACCGGTCGGCCCGCGTGACGGTCAGGTCCTCCTTGAGCAGGAGCTTCATGGCGTCGGCGAGCGACTGCAGCAGGCCGAACGGCCCGTGCCAGTTGGGGCCGGGGCGCACCTGCATACGCGCCACGACCTTGCGCTCGAACCAGATCGCGAACAGCACGCTGGTCAGCAGGAACACCACGATCAGCACTGCCTTCACGATGGAGGCCCAGATGGTCTCCTGCGAGAAGTCGGCGGTGACGCCGGGCGCGGCCTCGGCCAGGACCATCGGGTTCATCGAGCTTCCCTTTCCGGGCGTCCGACGGCGGGAGCGGTGACCGTCACGAGGTCACCCGCGGCCGCGCCGAGCGAGTCGTGCACACGGGAGCCGGTCGAGTTGAGCGGCAGCCACACGACGCCGTCGACCATCTGGTCGGTCACCGCCGCGGGCACCTGGATGGCGCCGCGCGGCGTGCTGACGGTGACCGTGCCGCCGTCGGACACCCCGAAGCCGGCCGCCGTGGTGGCGGACATGCGGGCCACTGCCTGCTTGGCCGTGCCGGCGAGGAACTGCTCGCCGTCCTGGCCGCGGCCGGCGTCGAGCTGGAGGCGCCAGGTCGCGAGCACCGCCTGCCCGGGCAGGACGGTGGGCGGTTCGGCCGGGACGCTGCCCTGGACTACCACCCGCTCCCCGTCCCACGCGCTGCGCTGGGTCATCGCGATGGAGAGGTGGGCCTCGGCCGGCGAGGCCGCCTGCAGGTCCACCCCGAGCTGCTGGGCGAGCACGTGCAGCACGCGGTGGTCGGGCAGCGCGCTCGACTCGAGCGCCGCGCCGAAGGACCGCACGCGGCCCTCCCAGTTCCAGTACGAGCCGGCGCGCTCCACGGGCGGCGCGACGGGCAGCACGACGTCGGCCCGCTCGGTCA
Organism: uncultured Actinomycetota bacterium; assembly: GCA_963850545.1. Classification (GTDB taxonomy): domain Bacteria; phylum Actinomycetota; class Actinomycetes; order Actinomycetales; family Cellulomonadaceae; genus Promicromonospora. The sequence goes on from CAWKLP010000001.1 coordinate 3,424,160, forward strand.
CCTCCGAGGCCCGCACCTCCAGGCTCACCACGAACCCGGCGGCGTCGAGCGCCGCACGTGCGGCGACCGGGTCGGGCAGGTCGGCGAGCTCGACGCCGCCGACGATCGCCCCGCCCAGCGCACCGGACGCCAGCGCACCGAGGATGCCTGCGGTGTCGCGGCCCGGGGTGCCCGGGATCGCCGCGCCCCAGGCCTGCGCGACCTGGGCGCGTGCGGCGGGGTCGGCGACCGGGCGTCCGCCCGGCAGCAGGTCGGGCAGCAGGCCCGCCTCGACGCCGCCGCGCTCGCCCGCACGACGCGGGATCCACGCGAGCCGCGCACCCGTCGCCCGGGCGAGCCCGAGTGCCGCGGCGTACGCGCCGGGCGAGCCCGCGAGGCGCTCGCCCACGAGGATCACGGCGCCCGGCTGGGCCAGGGCGCTCGTGTCGATGTCCGACGTCGGCGCGTCCGCCGGGAGCAGACCGCCGGCCAGGCTGGTGGTCAGGCTGGTCAGCCACTCGGCCTCGGTGCCGGGCGCGGCCGGCAGCAGCGTGCCGTCCATGCGGAGCAGGCCGCGGGTGGCGTAGGGGGCTACCGAGAAGACCTTCGTGCCGGCCTTCCCCTGCGCCCCCTTGCGCAGCCGCAGGAACGTGATGCCCGCCTCCTCCTCGGCCTCCAGGCCGACGAGCAGCACCGCGGGCGCCTTCTCGAGGTCGCCGAACGTGACGCCCACGCCAGACCCGGCCACCGCGTGGCCCAGGAACGCGGCCTCCTCGGCGGAGTGCACACGCGCCCGCTGGTCGACGTCGTTGGTACCGAGCGCCGTGCGTGCGAAGCGCGACCACGCGAAGGCGTCCTCGACGGTGAGGCGGCCGCCCGGCAGCACGCCGACGCCGCCGTTCTCCTTGGCGCGGGCCAGGCCGGCGGCCGCGATCTCCAGGGCCTCGACCCAGGATGCGGGGCGCAGCTCGCCACCCTCGCGGACGAGCGGGGTGGTGATGCGGTCCGGCGCGGACTGCCACGTGAACGCGAAGCGGTCCTTGTCGGTGATCCACTCCTCGTTGACCACCGGGTCCTCGCCCGACAGCCGGCGCAGCACCTGGCCGCGGCGGTGGTCGATGCGGATGGCCGACCCGCAGGAGTCGTGCTCGGCGATGCTCTCGGTGCTGACCAGGTCGAACGGGCGCGACCGGAACCGGTAGCCCGCGCCGGTGAGCGCGCCCACCGGGCAGATCTGCACGGTGTTGCCCGAGTAGTACGACGAGAACGGCCGCCCGGAGGTGTCCGTGGTCGCCTCCCCGACCGGGCGGTCCACGGGCCCCGTGCTCGACGAGGCCCCGGCGAACCCGAGCACGTCCTCGTCGAACCGGCCGATCTGCTGGTGCGCGCCGCGGTCCTGCAGCGCGATGAACGCGTCGCCCGCGATCTCCTCGCTGAACCGGGTGCAGCGCTGGCACAGCACGCAGCGCTCGCGGTCCAGCAGGATCTGCGTGGACAGCGCGATCGGCTTGGGGAACGTGCGCTTGACGTCGGTGAACCGCGTCTCGGGCCGGCCGTTCGACATCGCCTGGTTCTGCAGGGGGCACTCGCCGCCCTTGTCGCACACCGGGCAGTCCAGCGGGTGGTTCATGAGGAGCAGCTCCATGACCCCCTGCTGCGCCTTGTCGGCGACGGCGGAGGTGTGCTGCGTCTTGACGACCATCCCGGGCGCGACAGTCATGGTGCAGGACGCCTGCGGCTTCGGCATGGGCCGCACGTTGCCCTCGCGGTCCGGCATCGAGACCTCGACGAGGCACTGCCGGCACGCGCCGGCGGGCGCCAGGAGCGGGTGGTCGCAGAACCGCGGAATCTGGATCCCGGCCTGCTCGGCGGCGCGGATGATCAGCGTGCCCTTGGGCACGCTCACCTCCGTGCCGTCGATGGTGAAGGTGACCAGCTCGACCGGGGCGGCCTCGGTGGTGGGGTTGTTCGTGGTGATGGTCATCAGTGACCTCCCGCGCCGGCGCCCGCGAGGGCGCCCGGTGTCCGTGTCTTGGGGGTGTACGGGAAGAGCGCCGACGCGCTCGGGTCGAACGGGCAGCCGTGGCCGTCGATGTGCGCCTGGTACTCGTCGCGGAACAGCTGGACGCTGGACGTGATCGGCGAGGTCGCGCCGTCGCCCAGCGCGCAGAAGGCGCGGCCCAGGATGTTGTCGCACAGGTCGAGCAGCAGGTCGAGGTCGCTGTCCTGCCCCTCGCCGGCCTCGATGCGGTGCAGCACCTGCTTGAGCCAGTAGGTGCCCTCGCGGCACGGCGTGCACTTGCCGCACGACTCGTGCGCGTAGAAGTCGGTCCACCGGGACACGGCCCGGACCACGCACACCGACTCGTCGAAGATCTGCAGCGCGCGCGTGCCGAGCATCGACCCGGCGGCGCCCACGGACTCGTAGTCGAGCGGGGTGTCCAGGTGGTCCTGCGTGAAGATCGGCGTCGACGAGCCGCCGGGGGTCCAGAACTTCAGCTCGTGCCCGGCACGGATGCCGCCCGCCATGTCGAGCAGCTCGCGCAGCGTGATGCCGAGCGGCGCCTCGTACTGGCCGGGCGTGGTGACGTGCCCCGACAGGGAGAACAGGCCGTGGCCCTGCGACTTCTCGGTGCCCATCGAGGAGAACCATTCCGCGCCCTTGGCGACGATCGCGGGGACCGACGCGATGGACTCCACGTTGTTCACCACGGTGGGCCGCGCGTACAGGCCGGCGACGGCGGGGAACGGCGGCTTGAGCCGCGGCTGGCCGCGCAGGCCCTCGAGCGAGTCGAGCAGCGCCGTCTCCTCGCCGCAGATGTAGGCGCCCGCCCCGGCGTGCACCGTGACGTCGAGGTCGAAGCCCGAGCCCTGGATGTTCTTGCCCAGGTAGCCCGCCTTGTACGCCTCCTCGACGGCGTTCAGCAGCCGCCGGTAGACGTGCAGCACCTCGCCGCGCACGTAGATGAACGCGTGGTCGCAGCCGATCGCGAAGCTCGTGATCGCGACGCCCTCGATCAGGTGCTGCGGGCTGGCGAGCATGAGCGGGATGTCCTTGCAGGTGCCCGGCTCGGACTCGTCGGCGTTGACGACCAGGTACCGCGGGCCGCCGTCGGGCGGAGGCAGGAAGCCCCACTTCATGCCCGTGGGGAAGCCCGCGCCGCCGCGGCCGCGCAGGCCGGAGTCCTTGACGGTCTGCACCAGGGCGGCCGGGTCCATCGTCAGGGCCTTCTTGAGGCCGTCGTACCCGCCGGCGCGCTCATAGGTGGCCAGGCGCCAGGAACGGTCCTTGTCCCAGGTGTCGGTCAGGACGGGGGTCAGCGTGGTCACTTCGCGTCCTCTCCGGGCTTCTTGTCCTTGCCGGCCGCAGTGTCCGACGGCGTCGCCGGCTTGCGCTCGGCGGAAGATCCGGGCGCGCCGACGGGGCCGGTCCCGGCTGGCTCAACCTGCGTTGCGGCCTCCCCGGACTCCGGCGCCGTCCAGCCGCGCTCGCGGGCGATCCGCAGCCCGGCGAGCGTCGGCTCGCCCGCGCCAACGCCCTCATCGGCGCGGCCGTCGGGGAACCCGGCCAGGATCCGGCTCATCTGCTTGAACGAGCACACCGACGCGGCGCCCCGGGTCGGGACTACGTCGTCGCCGAGGCGCAGCTTGTCCGCGAGCGCCGTGGCCGTGTCGGGCGTCTGGTTGTCGAAGAACTCCCAGTTGACCATCACGACGGGCGCGTAGTCGCAGGCGGCGTTGCACTCGATGCGTTCCAGGGTGATCGCGCCGTCGTCGGTGGTCTCGTCGTGCCCGACGCCGAGGTGCTCGCTCAGCTCGTCGAAGATCGCGTCGCCGCCCATTACCGCGCACAGCGTGTTGGTGCACACGCCCACGGTGTAGGTGCCGTTGGGGTGCCGCTTGTACTGGGTGTAGAAGGTGGCGACCGCGGAGACCTCGGCGGCCGTGATGCCGAGCATCTCGGCGCAGAACAGGATGCCGTCCCGGCTCACGTAGCCGTCGACGGACTGCACGAGGTGCAGCATCGGCAGCAGGCCGGACCGGGGGTCCGGGTAGCGCTCCATGATCGCGGTCGCGTCGGCCGTCAGCGACGCCACGGTCTCGGCGTCGTAGCCGGTCTTCGTCGCCGCCTGCGGATCTGCGGTCATCGGTCCACACCTCCCAGCACGGGGTCCAGGGACGCGACGGCGACGACGACGTCGGCCACCTGGCCGCCCTCGCACATCACCGACGTGGCCTGGAGGTTGTTGAACGAGGGGTCGCGGAAGTGCGCGCGGTAGGGGCGGGTGCCGCCGTCGGACACGACGTGCACGCCGAGCTCGCCCCGCGGGTGCTCCACGGTCTGCCAGGCCTGGCCGACCGGGACGCGGAAGCCCTCGGTGACCAGCTTGAAGTGGTGGATCAGGGCCTCCATGGAGGTGCCCATGATCTTCTTGATGTGCTCCAGGGAGTTGCCCTGGCCGTCGCCGCCGACGGCGAGCTGGGCGGGCCACGCGATCTTCTTGTCGGCGACCATCACCGGCTCACCCTCGGTCCGGTCGAGCCGCTCCATGGCCTGCTCGACGATCTTCAGGGACTGGTAGCACTCCTCGACGCGGAGCACCACGCGGTCGTAGCAGTCGGCGCCCTTCGAGGTGGGGACGTCGAAGTCGTACGTCTCGTAGCCGCAGTACGGGTTGTCCTTGCGGACGTCGTACGGCAGGCCCGTGGAGCGCAGCACGGGCCCGGTCACCGCGAGCGCCATGCACCCGGAGAGGTTCAGGACGCCGACGTCGGTCAGGCGTGCCTTGAAGATCGGGTTGGCGAGCATGAGGTCGCCGAGCTGCTTGAGGTACCCGCGCACGTTCTTGAGCGCTGCGCGGGCCTGCGTGGTGAAGCCCTCGGGCGTGTCCACCGCTACTCCGCCGGGGCGGATGTACGCGTGGTTCATGCGCAGGCCGGTCACGGCCTCGAAGAGGCGCAGGATCTCCTCGCGGGCGGTGAACCCGATGGTCATGACGGTGGTGGCGCCCATCTCGTTGCCGCCGGTGCCGAGGCAGACCAGGTGGGAGGCGATCCGGTTGAGCTCCATCATCAGGACCCGGATCACGGTGGCGCGCTCGGGTATGTCGTCCGTGATGCCGAGGAGCTTCTCGACCGCGAGGCAGTACGCGGCCTCCTGGAACAGGGGCGCCACGTAGTCCATGCGGGTGCAGAACGTGGTGCCCTGCGTCCACGTCCGGAACTCCATGTTCTTCTCGATGCCCGTGTGCAGGTAGCCGATGCCGGCGCGGGCCTCGGTGACGGTCTCGCCGTCGATCTCCAGCATCAGGCGCAGCACACCGTGCGTCGACGGGTGCTGGGGGCCCATGTTGACGACGATCCGCTCTTCGCCGATCGCCTCGCGCGCGATGTCGTCCCAGTCGCCGTCGCCGTAGGCCTCGAAGGCGCGGACCGTGGACGACATGTCCTCGTTCCCGGCGGGCCTGGTCGCGTGCGGAGCAGCAGTGGGAGCGCTCATGAGTAGCTCCTCCTCGTGTCCGGCGGGGGCACCGTGGCCCCCTTGTACTCGACGGGGATGCCGCCGAGCGGGTAGTCCTTGCGCTGCGGGTGGCCCACCCAGTCGTCCGGCATCTCGATGCGGGTCAGGGCGGGGTGGCCGTCGAAGACGATCCCGAAGAAGTCGTACGTCTCGCGCTCGTGCCAGTCGTTGGACGGGTACACGGACGTGGTCGACGGGATGTGCGGGTACTCGTCGGGCGCCGTGACCTCGAGCCGCAGCCGGCGCGAGTGCGTGATCGAGGCCAGGTGGTAGACGGCGTGCAGCTCCCGGCCGGCGTCGTGCGGGTAGTGCACGCCGCTGACGCCGAGCGACAGCTCGAACCTCAGGTCCTGGTCGTCGCGCAGCGCCTGGCAGACGGCGACGAGGTGCTCGCGGGCGACGTGGATCGTCAGCTCCGCCTGCCGTGCGTCCGGGCTGTCGGCGCCGTGCAGGTCCACGACCACCTTCTCGACCGCCTGGTCGAAGCCGGGGCCGCCGGTCGCCGTGCCTTCGTTCAGCACTTCGCTCAGGACGTCGACCACCTGGTCGAACCAGCTCCCGTAAGGGCGCGCCGACGCTGCGGGCATCGCGATCGGCGTGACGAGGCCGCCGTAGCCGGACGTGTCGCCCGAGCCGTCCGCGCCGAACATGCCGCGCTTCACCTCGACGACCTCGAGCGTGGCGGCGCCCTCTGGCGGCTGCACGGCCGAACCCTGGTCGCCGCTCGGCGAGACCTCGCTCATCGCAGCAGACCCTTCATCTCGAAGGTCGGGGTGGCCTCCATGGCGGCCGCCTCGGCGGCCCGCGCGGCCTCGATGCGGTTCACGCCGAGCGGCGCCTTCTGGATCTGGTCGTGCAGCCCGAGGATCGCGTTGATCAGCATCTCCGGCCGCGGCGGGCAGCCGGGCAGGTAGATGTCGACCGGGACCACGTGGTCCACGCCCTGCACGATCGCGTAGTTGTTGAACATCCCGCCCGACGACGCGCACACGCCCATGGAGAGCACCCACTTGGGCTCGCTCATCTGGTCGTACACCTGGCGCACCACCGGGGCCATCTTCTGGCTCACCCGGCCCGCCACGATCATCAGGTCGGCCTGGCGCGGCGACGCACGGAACACCTCCATGCCGAACCGCGACAGGTCGAACCGCGACGCACCCGCCGCCATCATCTCGATGGCGCAGCAGGCCAGGCCGAACGTGACCGGCCACACCGAAGCCTTGCGCAGGTATCCGGCGAGATCCTCGATCGTCGTCAGCAGGAAACCCGACGGCGCTTCCTCGACACCCATGTCTCCTCCTTGCTGCCGGGCCCCGCCCGGCGTCGCTGCACCACGCCGTCAGGCGCCGTGCGTGAAGTCGTTGCTCAGACCCAGTCGAACCCGCCGCGGCGCCACTCGTAGACGAACGGAACGGTGATCAATGCCAGGAACGTCAGCATCGCCACCAGCCCGAACGTCGCGAGCGTCGTGAAGTCCACGGCCCACGGGTAGAGAAAGACGACCTCGATGTCGAAGACGATGAATGTCATCGCCACCAGGTAGTACTTGATCGGGAGCCGCCCGCCGCCCACCGCGTGCGGCGTCGGCTCGATGCCGCACTCGTACGAGTCGAGCTTGGCGCGGTTGTACCGCTTGGGGCCGATGATCGCGCTCGCGCCGACCCCGCCGAGCGCCAGGACCGCCCCGATCGCCATGAGGATCAGGATGGGTACGTAGGGATTCATGCTGTGCCCTTCATGGACGACTTGCCCTTCATGGACGTGATGCTCATGAGCTCGGGACCACCCTGGTGAGGCCGGCGATGACGCGGTCGATCCAGTCGCCGCCGTGCGGCTCGTAGCAGTCGGACAGGAGCTTGAGCGTGAACTGCATGACGACCTTGCGCGGCAGGCCGTACCGGACGCACACCCGCATGATCTCGGGGTGCTCGATGAGCCGCACGAACCAGCGGCCCAGGGTGTAGTACCCGCCGAGGTCGTCGCGCATGCGGTCCGCGTAGGTCGCGAGCGTGGCCTCACGGGCCGCGTCGCTGGTCTTGTGGCGGGCCTGGCTGATCGCCTCGGCGGCGACCCGGCCGGCCTGCAGGCCGTAGGCGATGCCCTCGCCGTTGAACGGGCTCACCATGCCTGCGGAGTCGCCGGCCAGGAGCACGCCGTCCGCGTACAGGGGGCCGCGGTTGTAGCCCATGGGCAGGGCCGCGCCGCGGATCGGCCCGCGCTCCGGCTCGTGCACCAGGTCCCAGCCCTCGGGGGCGCTCTTGGCCAGCCAGGTCTCCATGAGGCGCCGGTAGTCGATGCCCGCCGCCGACTGGCGGGCGGGCGTGGAGCTCACGCTGCCGAGGCCGACGTTCACCGTGCCGTCGCCGAGCGGGAAGATCCAGCCGTAGCCCGGCAGCAGGTCGCTCTTGCCCGGCTCGCCGTCCCACAGCTCGAGGTGGGACTCCATGAAGGGGTCCTCATGGCGCGGGGTGCGGTAGTAGGCACGCACGGCGGTGCCCATGGGGCGGTCGTCGCGGCGCTCGCGCCCGATCGCGAGCGCGAAGCGCGAGCTGACTCCGTCGGCCGCCACCACTACGGGGGCGCGCAGCTCCTTGACCGGGCCCTCGGCGCGGCCGCGGGTGTCGAGCGGCTGGGCGGTGACGCCCACCACCCGTCCGTCACCGTCGCGGAGCGGGCCGGTGACCTTGGTGCGCTGCAGCAGCTTGGCGCCGCTCGCCTGGGCGTGCTGGGCCAGGGTCTGGTCGAGCGTCATCCGGGAGCGGGCCATGCCGTAGCCGGGGTAGGTGGTGAGGCTGGGCCAGTCCAGCTCGTAGGAGCGGCCGCCGCCGTGGACGCGCAGACCGCGGTTGCGGATCCAGCCGTCCTCCTCGCGGGTGGGCACACCCATGCGGACCAGCTCGGCCACGGCGCGCGGCGTCAGGCCGTCGCCACAGATCTTGTCCCGGGGGAACTCGCCCTTCTCCAGGAGCAGCACGTCGAGTCCCGCGGCCGCGCACCAGTGCGCGGTGGACGAGCCGGCTGGTCCGGCGCCCACCACGATGACATCCGCGTCGTCGCGCGTAGCTCTTCGCACGTTCACCCCCGTTGGGAACCCGCTGCTGGTCGTTGCTGACCTGTTGCGCGGGGTTCGTCGGGGCTTGCTGACAAGCCCTTGTGAACCCTGTCACAACACCGACACCCTAGCCACACTTAGGGGGGATTGTGTAGGAAGGTTCCCCTTACTTGGGGGGCCTGTCGAGAGGGGTGCGGGCGGACGCGATCGGAAGGTCCGCTTCCACCAAGGCATTACGCATGCTCTCGCGCTGAAATGCATGCGCAATCGCTTGATCAAAGCGGACCGTGGCAGCCCCCGCGACGACGGGGGACGCTCCGGCGGGCGGACGGGTCAGGCCGGGCGGACCGCCCGGTGCAGCGCTACGATCCCGCCGGTCACGTTGCGATAGGCGGCGTGCTCCCAGCCTGCGTCGAGCATGAGGCGGGCGAGGTCGACCTGGGTGTGCCAGCTCCGGATGGACTCGGCGAGGTAGTCGTAGGATCCCTTGTCGCGGGTCACGGCGCCCGCCACCACGGGCAGCGCGCGCATCAGGTACTCCTGGTAGACCTTCCGGAACGGGCCCCACGTGGGCGTGGAGAACTCGCAGATCACTACGCGCCCGCCCGGCCGGACCACGCGCAGCATCTCGCGCAGCGCGGCGCTCGTGTCCACGACGTTGCGCAGGCCGAAGCTGATGGTCACGGCGTCGAAGGACTCGCCGGCGAAGGGCAGCCGGGTGGCGTCGCCCGCGACGAACGGCAGGTCCGGACGGCGCTGCTTGCCGACCTGCAGCATGCCGATCGAGAAGTCGGACGGGACCACGAAGGCGCCGTCGGCGGCGAAGGGCTCGCTGCTCGTCCCGGTGCCCGCCGCGAGGTCGAGCACGCGCTCGCCCGGCATGGCGGCGACCGCCTCGACCGTGAGGCGGCGCCAGCGCCGGTCCTGACCCAGCGAGATCAGGTCGTTCGTCAGGTCGTAGCGGGCGGCGATCCCGTCGAACATCGACGCGACCTCGGCCGGCTTCTTCTCCAGGCTTGCGCGGGACATGCGGCCATAGTTTCACGTCGAACGCCGCCACCGGACGCCGGGCCGTGGGCCGGGTCGGATGATCGGTAGTCCGTCAGGTGATCGGCATTCCGAGCTGCCGATCATGCGAGCGGCGACCCTCCCGTGTGACCTTCGCTACGGCACGCACCCTGGCACACTTCCGCGCGCTTATCCTGAAACGGATGATCGCTTCACCTGCCGGACGCACCCCGAGTGCAGCTACCGGCACCACAGTGTCCGGCGCCTCGGCCATCGTCGCGCCGGCCACGCCCGACAGACCGCGGGGCGCGCCCCTGGGCCCGCAGCTCGTCGTCCGCACCGTCGCGGTCGACGACCTGCCGGACTCCCCGACGGCGCTCGTCGACCGGCTCCCCGACACCAACGCCCTCGCCTGGGTACGGCACGGCGACGGGCTCGTGGGCTGGGGCGAGGCGCTGCGGTTCGAGACGTTCGGCCCCGGTCGCTTCGCCGACGCCGACGGCGCCTGGCGCCAGGTGCTCGACCGCGCCGTCGTGCACGACGACGTAAGACTGCCGGGCAGCGGCCTCGTCGCGTTCGGCAGCTTCGCCTTCGACGACGTCTCCCCCGGCGACGAGGCCGAGGACCCGGCGCGCGCGAGCGGCGTGCTGATCGTGCCGCGCGTCGTCGTCGGACGGCGGGGTGACCGCGCCTGGATGACCACCATCTCCCTGGTGGGCGACCGGTCCGCCCCCGCAGGCGAGGACCTGCTGTCCGCCTACCCGCACCAGCCGGTCGCCGAGCCGGGCCAGGTAGTCCTGGCCGACGGGGCGGTCGGCGCCGCGGACTGGCCCGCGGTGGTCGCGGAGGGGATCGCCCGGATCCAGACCGGCGAACTGGAGAAGGTGGTGCTCGCGCGCGACGTCGTCGCCACCGCCGAGCACCCGCTCGACACGCGGCACCTGCTCAGCCGCCTCGCGTCCGCGTACGACGCCTGCTGGGCGTTCAGTGTGGACGGCATGGTCGGCGCGACGCCGGAGCTGCTGGTCCGCAGCGAGAAGGGCCTGGTCGCCTCGCGCGTGCTGGCTGGCACGATCCGCCGCGAGCACGGGCCGGGCTCGCCCGCCGCCCCGGCCGACGCCGACCTGCTGCACGCGGCGCAGCTCGCCCGCTCCTCGAAGGACCTCGAGGAGCACGAGTTCGCGGTGCGCTCCGTGGCCGCCGCCCTGGAGCCGTACTGCTCCTCGATGAACGTGCCCGAGGCGCCGTTCGTGCTGCACCTGCCGAACGTCATGCACCTGGCGACCGACGTGACCGGCGTCCTGACGGACCAGAACCCGGTCTCGGGCGGGCGGCCGACGTCGTCGCTCTCCCTGGCCGCCGCGCTGCATCCGAGCGCCGCCGTGTGCGGGACGCCGACCACCGCCGCGCGCAGCCTGATCCGCGAGATCGAGGGGCTGGACCGCGCCCGGTACGCGGGCCCCGTGGGCTGGGTCGGGGCCGACGGCGACGGCGAGTGGGGCATTGCCCTGCGGTCGGCCGAGATCTCGCCGAGGAACCCGCGCCACATCCGGTTGTTCGCGGGCTGCGGCATCGTCGCGGCGTCGGACCCGCAGGCAGAGCTTGCGGAGTCGGAGGCCAAGCTGGAACCGATGCGCTACGCCCTTGGCGCCACCTCCTGACACAAACTCGTTGAGTGCGGTGTATTTGTTGGTCCGCCGCGGCTGAACCAACAAATACACCGCACTCAACGGGGGCGTGTCAGGCGTCGCCCGCCTTCGGGCCCTTGCCGATCGGGTCGGTCTTGTCTCCCCAGACCTGCTCGCGGAAGGTGTCCCAGACCTGGATGTCGGACGTGGCTCCCATGAAGCCCATCCGCGCGTCCGTGGCGGTCAGCAGGATCTCGATGAGCGAAGCGCCCCCGATCACCTTGGTGGCCACCTCCAGGAGGTCCTGGCCGTCGGGCAGGTTCGCGTGGATCGACGACACGTACATGTGCGCGTTGCCCTCGAGCGACACGAAGTTCGCCCGGGTGTCGGTACCCGCCGGGTTGCCGTCGTCGTAGGCGTACGTCTTGAGCCAGAAGCCGTCGACAACCACCTTGTCGGCCGAGATCTTGATGGCGTCCCGGCGCTCGCTGCCGTCCTTGACCGGCACGTTCGCAAGGCCGATGCCGTTGATGCCGGTGAGCGGAATCTCGAGGTCCGTGCTCTCCAGGTCGGCGGGGAGGGAGAAGACGTTGCCGTCCTCCTTGGCGCCGCACTGGCCGGGCAGGTCGATGTTGAGGTCGTACTTGCCGCCGAAGGTCACCTTGACGCAGGTGCCGAGCTCGGTCTTGAGCGCGTCCTCGATCGTCTGCTGCGGGTCGACCTCGCCGCACGGGTCGCTCGGCGCGTTCTCCTCGGCCTCCGGGGGCACCTCGCCGTCCTGCGTCGGCTCCTGGCACTCGGACTTGTCGCCTGCCGCACCCGTGCCGGCGTCGCCGCCGGCCGGGTCGCCCGCCGGGTCACCGGCGTCGCCACCGTCGGCCGGGTCGGTCGCGCCATCGGTGACGTCGTCGACCGCGTCCCCGACCGGGTCCTCGCCTTCGTCGCCGGCGGACTCGGAGGTGCTCGGCGACGGCGACGGCGAGGCGGACGGGTCCGCCGTGCTGTCGTCGCAGGCGCCGAAGACCACGCACCAGAACGAGTCGTCCTGCTGGGTCTCGGCGCCCGACGTCGACGCCGGCATGCTCATGCCGCCGAGCGCCATCGCGCTCGCCACCACTACCGCGGCGGACTTCTGGGACAGGGCGCGCAGCGCACTGCTGAGCGTTTCCACCTTGGGGATCGCCTCCGTGTCCGGGGCCGGCTCGCGATCGGCTCCCGGTGCGTCGTCGCCCGCCTCGGGGGCGGGGCCGTCGCCCGCCTCGTGTGCGGGCGAGCCTTCTATGCCGGTGCCCGACGCCGGAGCGTCGCCCTCGGCAGGGTCGCCGCCGTCGCCGGTGCCACCGTCGTCGGCTGCCGCGGCGCCGTCGGCGCCGGAACCGGGCGCGACGTCGTTCTCCACGTCCGTCTCCCCGGGCTGCTCGGCCGCCTCGGCGTCCTCCGCCTGGGGCGCCCAGGACACGACGACGATGCCGCCGATCACGCCCAGCAGGAACCCGACGACCCAGCCGCCGAGGTTCACTCCCGCGATCGAGTAGACGGCGATCGCGAGCGCGATCACGCCGTAGAAGATCCGGTGGACGGGCTGGGCGATCGAGAGGATCCCGAGCAGCACCAGCGCGATCGGGAGGATCGTCGCCTGAGCGCCCTCGACCCCGAACTGCAGCACGACGTTCATGCCGAGCTGGTCCAGCTTGATGGGGCCGGACAGGAGCATCTCCAGGCCCGCGAGGACTACCAGCACACCCCCGACGAACGGCCGCTGCCTGCGCCAGGGGCGGAAGTCCCTGCGCCAGTCAGCAAGCTTCGCGCGAAGTCCGGGGCGGCCGGCGGCGTTCGCCTGGCCGTCACCCGGACTCAGAAGCACTCGGTGCCGTCCGTGATCTTGAGGCTGAGGTCCGTCAGCTGGAAGACGGCGGCCTGCGTGCTCCACGAGACCTGCTGGAGACCGTCGATGTCGACAGTGTCGGAGTCCATGGCGAAGTCGCCGGCGTCACCCTTCTTGGCCGTGTTCACGGTCGAGGCGTCGACGCCGATGCGGATGTTCTTGAAGACCGCGGTACCGGACAGGTCGTTCATGCCGATCTGCAGGTCGGTGGCCAGCGCCGGCTTCCCCTCGCCGGTGCCCGCCGAGATCAGCAGGCCGACCTTGCCGAGGGGCGTGTCCTGGACTACCGACTGGCAGAGGTTGTAGAGCTTCGCGTCCTTGATGTTCGCGATGGCGGCCGGGTGCTGCGTACCGTCCGAGGCGGTGGCCACGCCCGCGTACTGCGAGAAGCCAACGCCCTCGAGCTTGTCCGCGCCGATCTTGAACTGGCTGCCGGAGATGGCGAACGAGACGGGCACGGCGCCCTGTGCGACCCCACCGAGCAAAACGCTGGCGGCGATGGTGACCGGAATGACGGCAAGGGCCACGCGCCCCTTGCGCGACCCCGTGATCTTGCTGAGCTTCATTGGTGTTCCCCTCGATGCCAATGTGTGGACGACTGCACCGTCGTCCCGTCGGGACGTTAGCGCGATTACTGAGTTACCGTCAATTGACCCCCCGACGGCGCCGCAAAGCATGCCGGATATGCTCGGTACATGGCAACAGCCCGACGTACGCGACTCCGCCCGGAGGAACGCCGCAACCAGCTCGTGGCACTGGGAGTCGCGACGCTTGCGGACCGCCCGTTGGCCGAAGTAACCGTCGAGGAGATCGCCGCTGAAGCCGGTGTCTCGACGGGTCTCGTCTATTACTACTTCGGCTCAAAGAACGGCCTGCACCACGAGATCGTGCGCCGTGCGCGCGACTCGATGCTGCACGCCTCAGAGCCCCAGCCCGAGCTCCCGCCGTCCGACCGCCTGGTCAGCACACTGACCCGGCTCGTGGCATACGTCCGGGAGCACGGGCCGACCTTCTACTCGCTCGTCCGCGGCGCCGCCAGCGGCGACGAGGAGGTGCGCGCCGTGATCGAGGACGCGCGGCGCCAGCAGACGGAGCGCGCCCTGGCCGTGCTCCTGGAGCTGGGCGTACCCGAGACCGAGCTGCTGCGCATCGCGGTCCGCTCGTGGGTGGCCCTCGCCGAGCAGGCCCTGGTCGACGGCGGCATCAACTCCGACCTCTCCGACGAGGAGCTCGTCGGCTACCTCGAGCGCAGCCTCGGTGGCGTCGTCGCCGCCGTCGTGCCGGGCGCCGCCGAGGCGCTGTTCGGGGCACCGGCCAAGCTCTGACCGGTCGGTCAGAGAGCCTTGACCATCAGGAGACAGGGACTGTCGACCCAGAGGTCGGGAAACTCCTCCACCGGGTGAAAGCCGACGGCGCTGTAGAAGGCGCGGGTCTGATCAAATCCCGGGTCCGGCGCCGAGGGGCCGAACGTCTTCACACTCAGCAGGCGCACGCCCTGAGCGCGCAGGTCATCCTCGACGCGCTCCAGGAGGGTGCGCCCGATGCCCGCGCGGTGATGCTTGCGCCGGACGGCGAGCAGGTGCACCTCCGCCGACGTCGGGTAGCGCTGGTCGAGGAGCAGGACGCCGAGCACGTCCTCGGCAGAGATCGCGCCGCCGTCGGCTCCGACGTCGGGCCCCGAACCGCCCGGCGGTGCGCCGCCCGGCGGCGCGCTCCCCGGCAGGGCTTCGGGCGCGGCGACCGCCACGTAGTTGGGGAACTTGGCCGCCGCCTCGACGTACTCGTGCGTGAACCGGTCGATGCCGAACCACTCCGGCAGCTCCTCGAGGATGTCGTGCGCGGCATCCGATCGGCCGAGGGTCCTGACCACGGTGAACGTCCCAGACACGCGGACCAACCTAATCCGGCTGGGCCAAGTTCACCCGCTGAACGCGAATATGTGGCAGACCCCCAGGTCACTGCAGCTGACCTGGGGGTCTGACACGTCGGATTGGGGGCTCGTTCAGCCCTGGTTGTTGAAGAAGTCCTGCAGCCAGTCCGGGATGTTGTTCGGCTGGCTCTGGTCCGAGCCGGAGCCCGAGCCCGAGCCGTCCTCCTGGCCGGGCAGCTGCTGGCCCGGCGAGCCGTCCGAGCTCGAGTCCTGGGTGGCCGTCTCGTCCTTGACCGCGAGCGTGACGGTGATTTCCTGGGTCTTGCCGTCGCGAACCACGGTCAGCACCGACTCATCACCTGCTTCCTTCTCCCGCACGAACGCCGTGAGCGACGCCGCGCCGTTGACCGGGTCGCCGTCGATCGCGACGACCACGTCACCCGTCTGGATGCCGGCGTCCCCGGCCGGCGAGTCGGCGACGACCTCCTCGACACCGGCGCCGCGGCGAGTCACGCCGTCGGCCGTCGCGGTGGCGTCGGAGAGCGAGACGCCGAGGAAGGCATGCTCGGCGGTGCCGTCCTTCTTGAGCTGGTCACCGATCTGCGTGGCCAGGTTGGACGGGATGGCGAAGCCCAGGCCGATCGAGCCGGAGCTGCTCGACGCCGTCCCGCCGCTCGACAGGGTCGCGATCGAGGAGGTGATGCCGATGACCTCGCCCGACGCGTTGAACAGCGGCCCACCCGAGTTGCCCGGGTTCACCGCGGCGTCGATCTGGATGGCGTTGGTGACCACCTGCTCGGACCCGTCCTCGGCACTGGCCGTGACCGGGCGGTCCAGGGCGGACACGATGCCCGTCGTGGCAGTGTTCGCCAGGCCCAGCGGGTTGCCGAGCGCCATCACGGGCTCGCCCACCACGACGTCGGACGAGTCCGCGAAGGTCGCGGGCTTCAGGTCCGACGGCGGGTCGGAGATCTGCACGACGGCGAGGTCCGTGGTCGGGTCCGTGCCGACGATGTCGGCGTCGTACACCCTGCCGTCGCTCAGCGTGACCTGCACCGTCGTCGCGCCGGCCACCACGTGGTTGTTGGTCAGGATGCGGCCGTCGGAGTCCAGCACGACGCCGGAACCCTCGGCGCCGCCCGCCTGGCTCTCCACCTGGATCGCGACCACGGACTCCTGCACCGCGGAGGTGACCGCGGTCCAGTTGGGGTTCTCCACGGTCGAGCTCGCCACGGGCACGTTCTGGCTGGTCGACTGTCCGACGTCGGCCAGGGAGGCCGCGCCGTCCGGGTTGTCCGTGAGCGCGATCGCGCCGGCCGTACCCAGGCTGGCCAGCAGTGCGGCGGCCGCAGCGGCGCTGACCACGGGAACCCAGGTGCGGTTCTTCGCCTTCGGCGCTTCCGCCACCGCCACCGCTGCGGGGGCCGAGTACGGGTTGACGTAGGCGGACGCGGGGCTGATGGCGGGGGCCGCGTTCTGCGCGGGCGCCGAGTGCTGGGCAGGCGCCGAGTGCGCGGCGGCCGCCACGCTCTGGACGCTCTCGACGCTCTCGACGCTCTGGACCGGGGTGCTCTGCGCGGGCGTGCTCTCGGCGGGCGCCGAGTGCTGCTGCGGCGCAGGCACCGGCGCCGGGGACTGCGCAGGGCTCGGAGACTCAGCGTCCGCGTTCTGGGCGGGTGCCGGGCCGGCGACCGGCAGCTGCTGGGTGGGCTGCGCTACGGGCGGCTGCTCGTCCGGCTGCGGAGTGGTGCTGTTCTGGTCGGTCATCATGACCCTCCTTGAAGTCAGAACCAGTTGACACCCCGTTCCTTGTCCGACCCTTGGATAAGTCTGTGAGTTTCCTGCGCATGCTGGCCCTTCGTTGAGTGCTGGCTATTTGTTGGGCCGGATCCCGCCGACCCGACAAATAGCCAGCACTCAACTGGCAGAGGTGGCGGCCTCGATGACGCGGCTCGCCAGGTTGTGGGACTCCGCCAGGCGGTCGGCGCGCGGCACGCGCACCTCGATGACCTGGACGCCGTGGCTCGGCGCCTGCAGCGCGTGCCGCAGGGTCGGCACGTCCTTGACGAGCTGATGGTCCACGCCGTACCCCGCGCACAGCTGCGCCAGGTTGGACCCGTGCGGTGTCCCGAAGACCCGCTCGAACGTGGCGCTCGCAGCGCTGCCGGTCGCGGCGAGCACACCGTGCTCGAGGGTCGCGAAGATCGAGCCGCCGTCGTCGTTCACCACCACTATCTCGAGGTCCACCGGGGGCTCGTCGGGGCCGCGGAGCAGGCCGCCGATGTCGTGCAGGAACGTGAGGTCGCCCAGGAGGGCACGGGTGCGCAGGCCGCCGCGGGCGGCGGAGAGCGCTATGCCGACCGCCGTCGACACGGTGCCGTCGATGCCCGCGAGACCCCGGTTGGCGAGGACTGCGGGGCCGAGGCCGTCGAGGCCGAGCACCAGCTCGAGGTCCCGCACGGGGTTGGACGAGCCGACCACCAGCAGGTCCTCGGGGCCGAGCACCGCGGCCACCGCCCGTGCCACGGAGAGCGCTGTCGGTCCGCCGAGGACCGCCTCGTCGCAGGTCACCTCGTCCAGGACGCGCGCGGCTTGCGCACCCGCGGCCTGCCAGCGCTCCAGGAACGGCGACCGCTCCGCCGCGGCCGCCTCGAAGCAGACCGGGGCCAGGCCTGGCAGCACGACGGCGGCGTTGCGGGCGGAATCGGGCCACGGACCCGCACCCGGCGCGACGACGGTGACCGTGACGGAGGGGCGGCCCAGCAGCCGCTGGACCGGGCGCGACAGGGTGGGCCGGCCGAAGACCACCACCTGCTCGACGCTCTCCGTGAGCTCGTCGGAGCCGAGCAGCAGCCGGTAGGCCGCTATCGCGTTGGGCCCGCCCGTCGCGCCCGAGGACGGCTCCGCGAACAGCGGCCAGCCCTGCGCCTCGGCAAGCTGCCGCGCCTCGGGCCCGGCGCCGTCCCCGGCGACGACTACTGTGCGTTCCGGGTCACCCGGCAGCGCCGGCGAGGCGAAGTGCTGCAGCGCGGCGGGGACGACGAGCGGCGGGTCGGGCTTGGGGTAGTCCTCCTGCGCGGTGTCCGCGGGCAGGCCCGGCAACGGGGCCGACGGCGCCAGCGGGTCCCGGAACGCCAGGTTGAGGTGCACCGGACCGGGGTGCCCCGAACGCATGCCCAGGGCGGCGCTGACCGCGCGCCCGGCGATGTGCCTCAGATCGCGGAGCTCCGGCGTTGCTTCGGCGTCCGGTCCGCCCGACGGCGCGGCGCTCGCTGGCGCGGGTTGGTCCGACGGAGCCGACAGCCCCGCCGACGCCGGGATGTCCGCCGCGAACCGCACCGCCGATCCGAAGATGCCGACCTGGTCGGTGGTCTGCGACGCACCCGTGCCCCGCAGCTCGTGCGGCCGGTCGGCGGTGAGCAGGATCAGCGGCAGGCCGGTGTGGCTCGCCTCCAGCACGGCGGCGTGCAGGTTCGCGACGGCCGTCCCCGACGTCGTGACGACGGCGACGGGCAGACCCTCCGCACCCTTCGACAGGCCCAGCGCGAGGAATCCCGCCGCCCGCTCGTCGATCCGCACGTGCAGCGTGAGGCGGCCGGCGTCGGCGGCCTCCGCGAACGCGTACGCGAGGGGCGCGCTGCGCGAGCCGGGTGCGAGCACCACGTCCTGCACACCCCGGGTGACCAGGTCGGCGACCAGTGCGCGGGCGGTGGTGACGGCGGGCGGGATCGTCATGCATCCTCCAGGATCCGGGTCAGTCGGTGGTACCGGGCGAGCCAGCGTTCGGTCGTCGGGCCGTCGGGGGACGTGGCGGCGAGCGCCTCGGGCGAGGGCTCGGGGCGGCGGACGGGGAGCGCGCCGTCGACGGGCAGCAGCGGCTCGGCGACGACGTCGTGCACCAGGAGCTGGGACGTCGCGAGCCCGCAGGCGTAGGGGAGCTCGGGCAGGGCGGCGGCGAGGGCGACGCCGGCGGCGAGCCCCACCGAGCTCTCGAGCGCTGACGAGACGACTACCGGCAGCCCGACCTGCTCGGCGAGGTCCAGGCACGCGCGGACGCCGCCGAGGGGCTGGACCTTGAGGACCACGATGTCGGCGGCTTCCTCGCGGACCACGCGCATCGGGTCGGAGGCGCGGCGGATCGACTCGTCGGCCGCGACGGGCACGTCCTGCTTGCGGCGCACTAATGCCAGCTCGTCGACGGTGGCGCAGGGCTGCTCCACATATTCGAGCCCACCGGCGGCTCGGTCTATCTCGGCGAGGTGCGCCAGGGCTTCGTCGGGGGTCCAGGCGGCGTTGGCGTCGACCCGGATCGCGCCGTCGGGCCCCAGGGCCTCGCGGACGGCGGCGACCCGATCCACCTCGGCGGACACGGGTTCGAGCGCCCCGTCGGGGCCGCGCTGCGCGACCTTGACCTTGGCGGTCCGGCACCCGCCGGACGCCAGGACGATCTCGCGCGCCCGCTCCGGCCCGACGGCGGGGACCGTCACGTTTACGGGCACGCTCTGCCGGACCGGTTCGGGCCAGCCGACGAAGGCCGCCTCGTGCGCCGCACGCAGCCAGGTCGAGGACTCCTCGTCGTCGTAGTCCCAGAAGGGCGACAGCTCGCCCCAGCCGGCGGCGCCGCGCAGGAGGACGCCGTCGCGCACGTCGATCCCGCGAAAGCGGGTTCGTAGCGGCGTGGACCAGACGACGGGCTCACCGATCAGCAGCACAGGGCCAGGTTAACGACCCGCGGGGGCTACTTGGTCTCGTTGGGATGGTGGGTGTGAACGTCGAGGATGTGAACCACACCCGCGGCGCGCTCGCCCGCCGTCACGTAGAACCAGATCCGGGCGCCACCAGGCAGCTCGTACTGCCACCGTTCGTGCATCTGCCCCGCGCGCTCGACCGTCGCCAGGTCGAACCTCCGCTGATGACAGGTCGGCGAAGCCGCCTGCGGCGTCCGCGTAAGGAAGTCCCACGCGTCGGCCAGCGCATTGCGCGTCGTCGCGGCGACATCGATCCAGCCCTTCTGGGCCTGCATGCTCGCGAAGACGATCGTGTACTCGTTCTTCTTGACGGGGCGCGGTACCGCCCCCTCTTTGGCCGTCACGGCCGCTCGACAGCGGTCGGCTCGTCAAGCCAGTCGTAGGTCTTGTCGGGCCCGTGGCCCGACGCGTACGCCTCGGCCGTGGACTGCCACGTACTGACCTCGACCTCGAGCGGCTCGAAGACGGACACGGACGCGCAAGCCCGCGCGACCCGCAAGAGCTCGTTCGCACACTGCTCGCGTCCCGCGGACGGGAGGAACCCCATCCACGGGAAGAACTGGCCGAGCCGGTCCGCGAACCCTCCGGAGCCCTCACCCACCGCAGCCGCGATCACCTGGGACGCGAGCGCGAGCCCGGCACGGTTCCGCTCATACACGCTTTGCCGCTGCAGCACGAGCGGTTCGCCGTCGCGGCGCGTGATCATGACGGGGCCACGATCGGCCGCGGCCGCGACCTTCTTGGAATCACGCGACAGATCCGAGAACCGCACCGTCTGAGCAATCGGCCGAATGTCCATCACTCCATAGTTCAGAACATGTTCTGAACTGTCAAGCACAAGTGCCATCGTTCCTCCTGCGGTTGGTTGTCGGGTGAGCACCCACAACCAACCTACGTGGAGCCACCGACACCACCGAGGAGTTATCCACAGGCGAGCTTCTGGCCCGGGGACGTGAGCGGGAGCCAGCTACTGCTCAATGGGCTCGTCGTCGCGGTGCGCGCCGTAGTAGGCGGACTGGCGGCGCATCAGCTCACGCATCGGGACGTCCCGGCCCACCCCGTACACGGTGCCGACGAAGTCGAGCTCTCGCTGGATCGCCCAGATCTCCTCGTGCCTGTCCGGCGGCAGGATCGTCGCCGGGTCGCCCACGGCTACCCAGCCGATCGGCACGACCGCTCCCGCAGCCACGACGGTGTTGACCTGGACGACGCCGTTGATGCGCACCTCGGCGCCGGCACCGATGACGCTGCCCGGGAACAGCGCCACACCGGTCGCGATGAACGCTTCGTCCTCGATCGTGCTGCCGTTCACGTGGGCGTGCGGGCCGACCATGACCGCGGACCCGATCTCGGCGGGATACTCTCGGCGTCCTCGGACGAGCGCATTCTCCATGACGACGGTGTCCTCGCCGATGATGACGGTGCCGTCCTCGGCTGTGAGGACCGCGCCGTGCAGGATCCTCGCTCCAGCGGCGATGCGAACATCACCGACAAGTACCGCTGACGGGGCGACGTATGCCAACGGATCGATCGACGGCTCGAGGCCGCGGTGACGAACCAGCATGTGAGTGCTCCTCTCCTCGCCGCCACCATAGGTGCCGGCACTTGGTGTGTTCATAAAACGAACGGTAGCGTTCACTTTATGAAACAAGGTGCACCGCTGCTTCTCCCCTTGCTGCGCACCCGCACGCAAGGCGACATTCTTGCCGCCGTGCTCCTGGAACCGGACAAGGAGCAGAGCCTTACCGACCTGGCGAGGGTTGTCGGGACGGCCCGTCTGACCGTTCTACGCGAGATCGACCGCCTCGAGGATGCCGGCCTCGTCTCCACCCGCCGCTTCGGCAACACCCGCCTTGCCCGCGCGCGGACGGACAACCCGGTCTACGCTCCTCTAGCAGAACTTCTGGCCGTGACCTTCGGTCCCCTGGCGGTGCTCCGCGACCTCCTCGCTGACGTCGATGGCATCGAGCATGCCTACATCTACGGATCATGGGCTGCGCGATACCACGAGCGTCCCGGTTCGGTCCCCGGTGACATCGACGTGCTGGTAATCGGTGATCCCGACCGTGAGCAACTCGCTGATGTCGTGGAGGAGGCCGAGAAGGCGCTGCACAGAGAGGTCAACGTGCGCCGCGTCTCCGCCCCCGCGTGGGCGGATGACGACGGTCCGTTCAAGAGGACAATCACGAGCTCGCCGATCGTCGAGCTTGTCACGAACGAAGGAGATGCGGGTGGCCGGAGCGACGGCGGAGAAGGGGCGGTGGCCGGTCGGTGAGCCTGAGGTCCAGAACCTCATCGACGAGGGCGAGCTGCAACAGGTCGCGCCATCCGAGGAGCACGCAGAGTTCTTGCTCGACCAAGCGGACTCACCTTGCCTCGGCCGCCAAGCTCGTCGACGACGATCCGTCCGGCGCTCTGGCGATGCTCTACGACGCCGCGCGAAAGGCCATGACCGCACCCCTTGCAAGACAGGGGCTGCGGCCGACGAACAAGAACGGACACTGTGCGGTCCAAGAAGGCATCGAGGCCCAGCTCGGGCCCAACGCACGCACCGAAGAAGTAACACTCGCCCTCGGAGACTCACGGGACATCGTCTCCGCCATGACGAAGTTCGTTCCGAACGTCGGTCCCTGGCACTGACGACCACGCACTGCCGTTCACCCCACACCGCCCGAACTAGGCTTGCCGCGTGAGCACGAGCACCGAACTGCCCAAGCAGGTCTCCGAGACGTTCGACCCCCAGCGCTGGCGCACGGTCGCCGGCTTCGAGGACCTGACCGACCTCACGTACCACCGCGGCGTCGACCGGAGCGGCGACGAGCCGCGCGACCTGCCCGTGGTCCGCATCGCGTTCGACCGGCCGGAGGTACGCAACGCGTTCCGCCCGCACACGGTGGACGAGCTGTACCGGGTCATGGACCACGCGCGCATGTCGTCCGACGTCGGCACGGTACTGCTGACCGGCAACGGCCCCTCCCCCAAGGACGGCGGCTGGGCGTTCTGCAGCGGCGGCGACCAGCGCATCCGGGGCCGCGACGGCTACCGCTACGCGGAGGGCGAGCACGCCGACTCGATCGACCCGGCCAAGGCCGGCCGCCTGCACATCCTGGAGGTGCAGCGCCTGATGCGGACCATGCCGAAGGTGGTGGTCGCGGTCGTGGACGGCTGGGCCGCGGGCGGCGGGCACTCCCTGCACGTCGTCGCCGACCTCACGGTCGCGTGCCGCGAGCACGGCAAGTTCAAGCAGACCGACGCCGACGTCGGCTCGTTCGACGCCGGGTACGGCTCCGCCTACTTCGCCCGCCAGCTCGGGCAGAAGCGGGCCCGCGAGGTGTTCTTCCTGGCCCGCGAGTACTCCGCCGACGACGCCGAGCGCTGGGGCTCCGTCAACGAGGTCGCCGCCCACGAGGACCTGGAGGGGCTGGCGCTCGAGTACGCCCGCATCATCGCGACCAAGTCGCCGCAGGCCATCCGGATGCTGAAGTTCGCGTTCAACGCCGCCGACGACGGCATCGCCGGCCAGCAGGTGTTTGCGGGCGAGGCGACGCGGCTGGCGTACATGACCGACGAGGCGGTCGAGGGCAAGGAGGCGTTCCTGGAGCGCCGCGACCCGGACTGGTCCGCCTTCCCGTACTACTACTGACGGCGTCCACCCGCCCAACCGCAACTTGCGCAGGTGGAGAGTTCGGCGCGAGCGGGGCGTCAGTCGTCGTCCGGCGCGCGACCGTCAGGAGTGACAGGGACCGGCGTCCCGCCGACCCGGACCTCCTCCGCGTCCAGCGCCCGCGCCAGCTCGTCGGAGCCCGTGAACATCACGACCCCCGGGTACGCCGCCAGGATGCGCTCCAGCCGGGCGCGCCCCTCATGGTCCAGGTCGCGGTCGAGGTCGGCGACCATGAGCAGCGGCGGCTCGCCGTAGATCGCGCGGGCGAGGGCAAGGCGGGCGCGCTCGTCGACGGTCAGCGGCTCCCCGCCCGAGCGCAGCACGGTACGGGGCCCTTCCGGGAACCTGCTCACATCGAGACCGACCTTCTCGAAGACCTCGTCGGCCGTCGCGTCGTCGAGGTCGGGACGCCGGTAGCGCAGCGCGCGGCGCAGCGGCCCGCGCTCGAACACGGCGCCCCTGGTCGCAAGCCCGACGAGCGCACGGCTGCGCGCCGGGGCGACGGCCCGCAGGTTCTGGCCCGCCACCCAGACCTCGTCGGCCGTGCCGCGCGGCGCGGGATCGAGGCCAACGGCGCGACGCATCAATCGCAGCGGCGCCTCCGGGTCGTCGCTGGTCAGGCGGATCCTGGCACCACCGCCGGCGCGCAGGGGCGAGTCCTCCGAGACAAGCCCCGGGACCACTGCCTGCACCCGGTCGGGCCTGTCCGCACCGTCGGGCACCGTGGCGGACAGCGCGGCACGGCTCGCCAGCTCGTGCACGGAGCGCCGGCGGACGGCGTCGGCGAGCGCGCGGGTGAGGACCGCGCGGGCGGCCAGGTAGGTCTGGCGGTACTCGACGATCCGCCCCAGGTCGATGATCGGCGTCGAGGCGAGCCCGGCGACGGCCATGGCGGCCATCGTGACACCCGGCTCCAGACCGCGGACCACACCGATCGCGGCGACGGCGAGAGTCGCCAGCAGCGCCGCCACGGTGCCACCGGCGCGGATCGCGCCCACGGTCACCGAACGGTCGACGGCACGATCGACGACGTCGTCCGAGGCCGCGTCGATGTGACCGAGCTCGCGTCCGGCCCCTTGCGCGGCGATGATCCCCTGCGAAGCCCCGACGGTGTCGGCGATCCGGGTGGCCATGCGTCCACGGGCCCGCCGCAGGCGGCGCGACTTCAGGTACGCGGTCCGCGCCCAGGGCACCATTACCGCGGCCAGCACGCCGAGCGGCAGCAGGAACCCGATCCCGAGGTACGGGTCGAGGACCGTGAGCCCGACGACGGAACCGGCGATCAGCGGGATGCCCGCCGCGAGCGGCCCGATGCCCTGCGAGACCCAGTTGCGCACGCTGGCCAGGTCGTTCGTGGTCCGGGCGACGGTGATGCCGAGATGGGTGCGGCTTCCCGGGGTGAGCTCCGACTCCACCAGGTCGCGGCGGATCTCCCGCACGTAGTCCTGGCCGAGCCGCTCGGCGACGATCCGCTCCTCGACCCGCAGCCCGCCCACCGCCACGGCCAGCGCCACGATGCTGACGATCGTGACGACGATCGGCCACAGGCTGCCCGGGCGGAGCTGCGTCAGCGCCCAGGCACCGACCGCCCCGAACACGGCCTGGCCGAGCCCGAGCCCGACCATGCCGACGAGCCAGGCCCGCCGGACGCCGTCGAAGACCCTTGGCAGCGCGCCCAGAGCATCCGGAGCGCCCGACGGCGCCGTCGGCGCACCCGGCGTCGTCGGCGCACCCCGATCAGGCAACCGCATGCCCGTCCCCATCGTGTCCGGCGCCCCGAAGGTCGGCGGAAGCGAGGCCCGCGGCGGTCAGGGCGACGGCGGGCAGGCACAGGTCGAAGGTCGGCACGACGTCGATGTCGAGCGCCGTGCGGGCCTCGGCGGTGGCGATCGGCGAGGCCGTCAGGACCCCTGAGACGACCGCCGGCGTGCAGCCGAGCGCGCGCAGCGCCGCGACCCCGCCGCTCGCCCCGAGCGCGTCCCCGGCGGCGAACGCCACGCGGTCGACCACCGAGCAGAACGCGTCGTCCGTGAGGAGGCGGCTCGTGTCGCCCTGGTAGACGCCGTCCGCTACCTCGATCAGGACGACGTCGGGCGCGCCGTGCTCCGCCGGGGACGCCAGCACCTCGGCCATCGTCGCGAAGACGTCGCGGACGTCCTCGAACGGCAGGCCGAACGTGCTGGGAAGACCGAAGTCGGTGAAGTCGACGACGTGGTGCGCGCCGGCGTCGGCGAAGTGGTGCACGTCGTTGCCCGCACCCGTCCCGGTCGCCTTGCCCGCGTGGACGGTGAGGCCGGCCGCGGCCAGGCCGTGGGCAAGGCAGGCCAGCGTGGTGGACTTGCCGGAGTTCATCGACGTGCCGACCACGGCGACGACCGGGACGCGCGTGGCCCTGCCGGGCACCGGCGAAACCTTGCGCACCGGGTGCGGCGCGTAAGCCGAGAGGTTCACGACCCCGGCGGAGCTCGTGAGCAGGCCGACCGGCTCGATCACCGTGGCGTCCTTGATCGCCGCGTGCTGGTCCACGACCCGCGAGGCGAGCCCGCCCGCGGCGGCGAGGTGGCACGGCCCGAGGTCCTCGGGGAGGACGGCGAGGAACTGGTCGGCGGCGTAGCGCGACCCGTACGCCACGACTATCTCGTCCCCCTCGAACAGGATCTGCCGGCGGGAGGCCGGGGACTCGAGCCGGCGGTGCTGGCCGACCGTCACGACCCGCGCCAGGACGACGTCGCCGGGACGCGGCTGCCACGCCGGGTCGGTGATCAGGCCGAAGGCGGCGGGCGCCGCCTCGATCGCCGCGGCGACGAACCGCGTCGAGTAGGCCTTCTTGGCCCGCAGCAGGCGGTGCGCGAACGGGTCCGGCGTCCGGGCTGCCGCGTCGGCGGCACCGACCCGCAGCGGGGTGGCGACGGGGCGCGGAGCGTGCTCGTGCAGGTCCGGGGACGTGCCGAGGTCGAGAGTCCTCATGGCGGCCACGCTTTCTTGTCGAGGGACGCTGGATGCAACACACGTCACTCAACTAGGCGGCCATGAACTCGTCATGAGACCGGGATGAAAGCTCTCTCATCCGGCGCGGAGGCGCCCCGCGTCAGCGCACCGACCAGCTCCCCGAACCGGCCGGGACCAGCTCGATCCACGTGTTGCCCGGGTCGAGCCGCACGTCTTGGCCGTTGCGGGTCTTGAGCACGATCGGCGACAGCAGGTCCTTCTTGGACCAGCGCACCGGGATGCTGCGCCCTGCGGAGACCAGCGTCCCGGTCCCGCCGCTCTCGGCGAGCTTGTGCTCCGGCACGGGCGCCCCGCTCGGGTCCACCCACTTGGTGTTGAACACGTGGGTGGACAGCACGAGCACATTCCGGGCGGAGTGCCGCCGGCCGTCCGCCGCAACGGACGCGGCCGAGCCTTCGCTGCGCAGGTACCTCTTGTTCTCCTGGTCCCAGGTCCACACGGTGCGCTGCGCGGGCGACAGCCTGACGTCGACCACGTGGGCCGGCGTGCCGCCCTTGCGCGCGGTCCCCTGGCCGACCTTCGGCGCGTACTTGAACTGAGCGCGCGGCGGGTTCGTCCGCCTCCCGTCCGCCTGCGCGAGGAACGTCGGCATGCTGCCGATCACGTTGTGCGGCGCGTACCGGCTGGAGTCGCGCGTGAAGCCGGCGTCGCCCTTGTCCATGATGATCGTCTGGGTGCCAACCCGCTCCGTCGCGGCGATGAACGGCCCCTGCCCGCCGGAGAACACCAGGATGCCGTCCAGCGGCGCCACGATCGCGGGGTCCATCGGCCGCACGGAGCGCACCGGCTCCACGATGTCCGGGATGTTCGAGTGGTAGGTCGCGACGAACCGGCTGATCCCACCCTCGACTACCTCCTCCCACACGATGTCGGCCTCCACGAGGCCACGCTGCGGGCGCGCGTCCGACGAGTTCTCGATCTTCACCGACACCGCAGGGCGGTTCGCGATCTTGTCGGTCCGCACCCCGGTGAGCGGCCACACGACGGGCTTCTCCGGCGGCTTCGGTGGCTTCGGGGGCCCGGTCCGGTCGCTCTCGACGGGGGCGTCGACCGTCGCGGTGGGCGTAGGCGAGGGCTCCTCGAGACCGCCGAGGCCGCAACCGGCCAGCCCGAGCGCGATCACCAGGGCCGCACCCATGGCACGGACCGTCGTCGTACAGCGCGTGGTCATTCGTTCTCCTCCGCGAGTGTTCGATCCGAGCCTTCCCCGAGGGGCGGTTCGCGTGGCGCACACCTTACAGACCGGCCGACGTCCGGTGCCCCAGGCACGCACGCTTACTCTCGTGAGGTGACCTTGACCGACCCCCCGATCGACGTGGTCCGCGCCGTCCGGGACTCCCTCGACGGCGGTCCCGCCTTCGCCCCGCAGCCCCGCCTGTCCGACGCCGCGGCTCCGCCCGGCACCGCGCTCGTGCTGCGGACCTCCGGTTCCACGGGAAACCCGCGCGAGGTCGCGCTGAGCGCGGCGGCCCTGCGCGCGTCGGCCGAGGCCACCCACGAACGGCTCGGCGGCCCCGGTCGCTGGCTTCTCGTGCTGCCGCCCACGCACGTCGCGGGGGTCCAGGTCATCAACCGGTCGGTCGTGGCGGGCACGGAGGTGCGCGTCGGCGCGCTCGACCAGTTCGTCCCAGGGCGATTCGCGGCCCTCGCCACGGACTTTCTTCGAGCCCCGGCCACGGCTTCATCGGCCGGGAGCGGGCTCAGGTTCGGCGACCGAGCGTACGTCTCACTGGTCCCCACCCAGCTGCACCGCCTGGTCACCGCCGCCGACGACGGCGCCGCCGCCGGCCTCGACGCCCTCGCCCGGTTCGACGCCGTGCTCGTCGGCGGCGCCGCGACGCCCGCCCCGCTGCTGGCCCGTGCCCGGGCCGCGGGCGTCCGTGTCGTCACCACGTACGGCATGTCCGAGACGAGCGGCGGCTGCGTGTACGACGGCGTCCCGCTCCCTGGCGTGCGCGTCCGGCTGGCCGACGCCGACGCGGGCCCCGGCCCCGCCGCGGATGCCGTCGGCACGGGCGTCGTCGAGCTGTCCGGCCCCGTGCTCGCCGAGGGCTACGTGGGCGATCCCGACGCCACGGCCGCCGCGTTCCGCACCGGCCCCGACGGCACCCGCTGGTTCCGCACCTCCGACCTGGGCCGCCTGGACGGCGGCCGCCTCACGATCCTCGGCCGGGCCGACGACGTCATCCTCACCGGCGGGGTCAACGTCGCCCCGGCGGCCGTCGAGGACGCCATCGCCGAGCACCTCGCCGGGCTGGGCACCCCGGGCGAGGCCTGCGTCGTCGGCGTGCCCGACGACGAGTGGGGCCACGCCGTCGTCGCCGTCATAACCCTCTCCGGCCGCCGTGCGGCGGACGGCCCCGCACCCATGGAGGGCATCAAGCTGGCCGACGGCGGCGGGGAGCTGCTCACCGGGCTGCGCTCCGCCGTCGGCCAGCGGCTGGGGGCGCCGGCCGCGCCGCGCCGGGTGTACGTCACGGCCGCCCTGCCGGCCCGGGGCCCGGGCAAGGTGGACCGCCGGGCGGTGCTGGACGCCGTCGTGCGGGCCGAGCGGGAGGCGGGCCGGGAACCCGTGCGACCATGACTTCGTTCCTCCGCCAGGACCGTGCGCAGGCCCGGCGCTGGTTATCTCGAGAACTCAGACTTACCCCCCACGAACGAAGGACGCGCTGATGGCGACTGCCGCCGAGTGGATCTCCGGGGCGCGGCCCCGCACGCTGCCGGCGGCGGCGGCACCCGTCATGGTGGGCACGGGCGCGGCCGCGCAGGTGGACTCCTCCGCGTGGCTGCCCGCGCTGCTCGCGCTTGGTGTTGCCCTCGCCCTGCAGGTCGGCGTCAACTTCGCCAACGACTACTCGGACGGTGTCCGCGGCACGGACCTCGACCGCGTCGGCCCGATGCGGCTGACCGCGTCCGGCGCCGCCGCTCCGGGCGCGGTCAAGCGCGCGGCGTACGCCGCATTCGGCGTCGCCATGGTGCTGGGCCTGGCGCTGAGCGCGGTGTCGGGCCACTGGTGGCTGCTCGCGGTCGGCGCGGTGTGCGTGGCCGCCGCCTGGTACTACACGGGCGGCAAGAAGCCGTACGGCTACCGGGGCCTGGGCGAGATCGCCGTGTTCGTGTTCTTCGGCCTGGTCGCGGTGCTCGGCACCACCTACACGCAGGCCGACCGCATCACGTGGCCGGCGGTGCTCGGCGCCGTCGGCGTGGGCCTCATCGCGTGCGCGCTGCTCATGGTGAACAACCTGCGCGACATCCCCACCGACGTCCTGGCGGGCAAGCGCACCCTCGCGGTGCGGCTCGGTGACTACAAGGCGCGCAGGGCGTACATCGCGATGCTGTGGGTCCCGGTGCTGCTCGGCGCGGTGTGCGCGTTCTGGGCGCCCTGGTCGCTCGTGGTGCTGCTGCTGCTCGGACCAGCGGCCCTGCTGTCGATCCCGGTGCTGGCCGGGGCGCGGGGCAAGCTGCTGATCCCGGTCCTGGCCGGCACGGGGCTGTACGAGCTGGGCTACGGCATCCTGCTGTGGTTCGGCCTGTCGGTCTGAGCCGTCCGGGCCACATGCACTAACGGTCGGTGCGGAGCTCCTCGTCGACCTGCGCGTCCTCGTGGGCCGCGTCGGCGTCGACCTTCGGGGCGGCGGCACGCGCGGCGGCCCGACGCTCGGCCCGGCCGGCCATCCACCGCGTCGCGGCGTCGCGCGGCCGGTTCAGGGTCAGGTACGACACGGCCAGCGCGACCACCACTGCGACGATCGGGAGCAGCCAGCCCCGCAATCCGACCAGGTAGAGCAGGCCGAATGCCGCGCCGAAGAGCGCGAGGCGGAGCAGGGTGTAGATCACGAGGGGCACCTACCCATGGTAGGCCGGGCCTGGGGCGGGGCCGGACGGCAACAAAGGGGCGAACGTCACCCCGAGGCCTGACGCATCCCCGCCGACCCGCCGTAGGCTGGGCGCATGCCACGCATACTCTTCATCTTGGTCGTCGTCGGACTCATGGTGTACGCCCTGGTCGACGTCTGGGGCTCAGAGGAGGACGAGCGTGGCGGCTTGCCCCGGTGGCTCTGGGTGCTCCTGATCGTGCTCCTGCCCCTGCTCGGCCCGATCTCGTGGATCGTCGTCCGGGTCACCGCGCGCCGGTCCGACGCAGGCCCCGGCCCGTCCTCGGGTCCCGGCAACGGCGGCAGCCGCCCGACGCTGCCCCCGCGGCCCGGCCCGCGTCGTCCCTCCGGCCCGGCCGCCCCGGACGACGACCCCGAGTTCCTCTGGCTGCTGGAGCAGGACCGCCGCAAGCGCGAGCGCGAGGCCCGCGGCCGCCAGGACGCCAAGGACGACGACGCCGAGAACAACTGACTTCCGCGGAGTCCGCTTCGAGAACGACATCGGGCACCGATCCGAGCTGGATTCGGTGCCCGATGTCGTTCTCGAAGCGGACCTCTTACGGGGTCGGGCTCACAGGCCCGAGTACGAGTGCTTGCCGTTGAAGATCAGGTTCACGCCCGTGAAGTTGAACAGCACGCATGCGTAACCGGCCACGACGAACCATGCCGCGCGCGTCCCGGACCAGCCGCGCGTGGTGCGCGCGTGCAGGTAGGCCGCGTAGACGACCCACACGATGAAGCTCCAGACCTCCTTGGGGTCCCAGCCCCAGTAGCGGCCCCAGGCGTCCTCGGCCCAGATGGCCCCGCCGATGAGCGTGAAGGTCCACAGCACGAACGCCACCGAGTTCAGCCGGAACGAGAGCGACTCCAGAGCGGACGGCGCCGGCGTGTGGTCGAGCCAGCCCCAGTGCCTGCTGCCCAGCAGCGGGGAGCCGTTGTCCCGGCCGTCCCGCAGGAGCTGCAGCACCGACGTCAGGAACGCGACAGTGAAGATGCCCGTCGCGCAGATGGCCACTCCCACGTGGATCACGAGCCAGTACTTCTGCAGCGCGGGCTGCACACCCATGGCCGCGACGAAGAACTTCTCCTGCGCCAGCACGAGGAACAGCACGCCGAGCCCGGTCACGAAGGCGCCGAGGAACCGCACGTCGCGCCGGGTGTTCACGCCTGCGAACACCGCGACGGCCACGAACGTGCCGACCAGCGTGAACTCGTACATGTTGGCCCATGGGGTGCGCCCCGCGGCGATGCCGCGCAGCACGATCGCGACGAGCAGCAGCGCGGCGGCCAGCCACGTCACGGACATCCCGATCCCGGCGAGCTTGCGACTCACCGGCCCGGCGACCGGGCCCGGCCCGGCGTCGTCGTCCGGGCCGTAGGGCGAGACCGGAGCGTCCGCCGGCGCGCCGGCGCCGACGGCGACCTGCTCCCGGCTCCTGGCCGCGTCCCGCGCATCGACTTTCGCGCCCGACAGGCGCGACAGGTCCACCGCGAACGCGATGAGTGCGACGGCGAGAGCCGTCGCGGCGCCCCAGACGAGCAGCACACTCAGGTTTGCCAGCTCCATGTTCAGTCCTTTTCCGATCGGATCGGGGTCTCGACAGGCTCGACCACCGCAGCTCCCCCGGGCACCGCCGCCAGCGCGCGGTCGACCTCGGCCTGCAGGCCGGTGTCGTCCCCGCGGGCGAGCCCCGCGACCTCGACCACCGTAGCCCCATCCTGCGCGACGTACGCCCGCGCCCAGACGCGGCGCCGCGGCGTGAAGAGCGAGACGGTGAGCCCCGCGAGCGCGAGCAGCGCGAAGACGAGGACGAAGCCGAGCGACGGGTCGTGCCGCAGGTCCAGCGCCACGTAGCGGGGCAGGTCCTCGCCGAGGGTCAGGGTGCCGAGCCCGTCCGGGAGCTCGACGGTCTCACCTGGCCGAGCCAGCACCTTGATGCGCTCGCCGGACTCGTCGACGGCGGGGGTGAGCGACGCCGTGTCCAGCTCGTACACGTTCTGCGGGGAGCCGTCGTCGAGCCCCAGGTCGCCCGTGTACACCTCGAGCACGAGCAGCGGGTCGACGGGCTGCGGGAACGCCGAGCGGGCGGACCCGTCAGCGTCGACCTCCGCGGTCGGCAGGAAATAGCCCACGAGCCCGATCTGGTCGAGCCCGCGGGACACGTCCGGCACCTTCACCACGCCGCGGGACGTGTACATCGTGTCCTCGGGGATGAAGGTCACGCGTCCGGAGAAGGCGACCTCGCCGTCGGCGTCGTGCACCGTGATCTCGGGCGCGAAGCCGTTGCCCTGCAGGTAGATCTTGGCGCCGTCCACGACGAGCGGGTGGTTCACCTTGATCGTCTCGGGCCGCTGCGCGCCGGACGGCTCCGTCACCGTCACGTGCGCCGTGAAGTCCCGCGCCTGCGCGAAGGCGACGGTGTCGCTCGCGAACTCCGACTCGAACTGGTCGAGCGTCATCGAGAACGGCACCAGCGACTCGGGCCGGAACCACGAGCCCTTCTCGAAGGTGTCGTAGTCCACCACCGCGTTCGCGAAGCCGCGACCCTCGGTGACTATCGCCTGGCCGCGGTAGTGCAGCATCTGGCCGGTCGCGACAGACACGAGCAGGCCCACCAGGGCCAGGTGGAACACGAGGTTCCCGGTCTCGCGCAGGTAGCCGCGCTCGGCACTCACGGTGGCCGACGCCGGCCGCGCGCCCCGGGCGGCCTCCTCGCCCCGGTCCACGCGGAACATCGGCAGCCAGGAGACCTTCCCGCGCAGGCCGGCGGCGATGGCGTCGGCCGCCTCCTCCGGCGAGGCGTCGGTGGTCGCGGACGCCTTGGCCGGGAACCGGTTGAACCGGAACGGGACGCGCGGCGGACGGCCGCGCAGCGCCCGGTAGTGGGCCATCGACCGCGGCAGGATGCAGCCCACCAGCGACACGAACAGCAGGATGTAGATCGCGGAGAACCAGACCGAGGAGTAGACGTCGAAGAATCCGGCCCTGTCTAGCCACTCGCCCGCTGTCGGGTGGTTGGCGAGGTACTCGATCACGCCCGCCGCGTCCTGGTTGCGCTGCGGCAGCACCGACCCGGGCACGGCCGCGACGGCGAGCAGCATCAGCAGCATGAGCGCGACGCGCATCGACGTCAGCTGGCGCCACATCCAGCGCAGCGTCCCCACCAGGCCCAGTGCGGGCGCGTTGGGCCGGTCCGGCTTCTGCTGCTTGTCGCCGGACGACGGCGCGCCCTGCGTGAACTCGTCCGCGATGCCCTCGGGGACGTAGGTGCTCTTCCCGGACATCAGATCACCGTCTCGAATCCGCCGATCCAGAGCTGCATGGCCCCGGTCAGCCGGGTCCACAGCCCCGTGACCAGCAGCAGCCCGACCAGCACCAGCAGCCCGCCGCCGATCCGCAGCGCCGCGAGGCGGTGCCGACGCAGGAAGTCCATCATGCGCTCCGAGCTCTGCAGCCCTAGGGCCACCAGCAGGAACGGCACGCCGAGGCCGATGCAGTACGCCACACCGAGCAGCGCGCCGCGGCCCGCGGACGCCTCGTCGATCGCGAGCGCCTGCACGGCGCCGAGGGTCGGGCCGATGCAGGGCGTCCAGCCCAGCCCGAACACGACGCCGAGGAGCGGTGCGCCCCACAGGCCGGCGCGCGGCGTCAGGTGGAACCGCGCCTCGCACTGCAGGAACGGGACGGCGCCGAGGAACCCGAGGCCGAGCAGGATCACCACGGCGCCGAGCACGCGGGTGATGACGTCCTCCCAGCGCACCAGGTAGGTCCCCAGGCCGCCGAACGCGGCTCCGAAGGAGACGAACACGACGGTGAAGCCGAGCACGAACAGCGCTACGCCGCCGACGACGCGGGCGCGGGCGGGCTGCACGCGGGTGGCCACCGGCCCTGCAGTCGTGTTCATCGAGGCGGCGGCCATGCCGCTCACGTACCCGATGTAACCGGGCACGAGCGGCAGCACGCACGGCGAGGCGAACGACACGAGGCCCGCGAGCAGCGCCACCGGCACCGCCAGCAGCAGGGATCCGCTGAACGCCGTGCTGGCGAGGCCGTCGCCGAGGGCGGTCGCGACCGTGCCGGGAAGCATCAGGCGGCCTCCGCCAGGACCTCGTCGACCAGGGCTTCCAGGGTGGACCCTTCCACCTGGCCGATGACGCGCGCGGCCACGTTGCCCTCCTGGTCCAGGACCACGGTGGACGGCACGGCCTGCAGCGGCACGACGCCGGACAGGCCCGCGATCACGACGCCGGTGCGGTCCTCGATGCTCGGGTAGGGGATCTCGAAGGTGCGCTGGAACGCCTGGGCGGCACCGGCGTCGTCCTCGGTGTTGATGCCGAGGAACTGCACGCCGTCCTTCGAGGAGGCGAGGTCCACGAGGTCGGGCGCCTCGGCGCGGCACGGGGCGCACGAGGCGTACCAGGTGTTCACGACCACCACGTCACCGGCCCAGTCGGCGGTGTCGACGTCCTTGCCCTCGAAGTCGGTGCCCGCGATGGACACCGGGCCCTTGCGCTCTCCGGCGTCGTACGTCTGCACCGACCCGTCACCGGAGACGTAACCCTGCCCGACGACGTCCGCCGCGCCCGAGTCCTCCGGGGCGCAGGCCGCAAGAGAGAAGACCAGGCCGAGCACGATACCGACGACGACTACCCACTGGACGACCTTGAAGGTCTTGCCTCGCATCACGCGCCGGCAACCTTGCTCGCGCCGTCGTAGAGCTCCGCGGCCGGCTCCGTGTAGTGCAGGCTGACGAACCGGTCGTCCTCGAAGTGCAGGGACGTCAGGGACGCGAGGTTGCACTGCCGGTTGCGCGGGTCGTGCCAGAGCTGGCCGCCCTCGAACGACCTGCGGGTGAGCCAGATCGGGAGCTGGTGGCTGACCAGCACGATCTCGTGGCCCTCCGCGGCCTTGCGCGCGTCGTCGACGGCGCTGCGCATGCGCTCGACCTGCTCCGTGTACGGCTCGCCCCACGACGGGCGGAACGGGTTCCACATGTGCGGCCAGTTCCTCGGGTTCTTGAGCGCCCCTCCGCCACCGCCGCCGACGACCAGGCCCTCGAACCGGTTGCCGGCCTCGATGATGCGGTCGTCCGTGGCGAGCTCCAGGCCGAAGCCCTGCGCCACCGGGCCGGCGGTCTCCTGCGCGCGCTGCAGCGGGGAGGCCACCACGCGGGTCACGTCCCGGCCGGTGCTGGTGAGGTGGTCGGCGACGATCTTCGCCATCGCCTGGCCACGGTCGGACAGCCGGTAGCCGGGCAGCCGCCCGTACAGGACGCCGTCGGGGTTGTGCACCTCGCCGTGACGCAGCAGGTGAACCGTCGTGGAAACCATGGCGCCCAGTCTCGCACCCGACCCTGGGTGCCAGTGACCTCCAGCCGGTGTGGATTACGTCATCTCGCGCCGATCCGCGGCCGCCGACCTACTGTCAGCGAGAAGTTTCGCCATGAAACCGTCCTACAGAAGCAAGGAAGTCTCAAGATGACCGAGACCGCATCACCTGCCATGTATGCGCGCCTTGTCGCTGAGTCGCTGGGTACGTTCGTGCTGGTACTGGGCGGCCGCTAGTCGCAGTGGGCCGTCAGGCCCTCCTCGGTGCCGCCCGAGCGCTTCGAGGACTCGGCGACCTTGGCCATGATGCGGCCCAGCTGTGCGAACTCCTCCGGCTCCAGCGCGTCCACCATGATCCGGCGCACCGCCGCGACGTGCCCGGGGGCCGCCGCCACCAGAACGGCGCGGCCGGCGTCGGTCATTGTGCAGTTCACGCCGCGCCGATCGCCCTCCGCCGCGCACCGCGCCACCAGCCCGCGCGCTTCCATCCGCGCCACCGTGTGCGTGAGCCGGCTGCGCGACAGCACCAGGCCGTCCGCGAGCGTCGACATCCGCATCGTGAGCTCGGGCGCCTCCGAGAGCTGCACCAGCAGGCTGTACTCGCCGAGGGTGAGGTCGAGCGTCCGGTCGTGCACAGCGCCGAGCGCCTCCACGAACCGCGCCGTGCCCTCCAGATAGTGCCGCCAGGAGCCCTGCTGCTCCTCGGTCAGCCAGAGGTCGTCTTCCTCGATCGTCTGCGCCGTCATTTCGCCCACCGCCTTCGCTCTGGGAATACGTTACGTGACCCGTTATGTTGGACCCCGGTATCTAGTTGATCCCTCAACTATCCACCCAAATCGCCACACCCAAGGAGTCCCCCTCATGGCCACCCCGCTCCCCGCTGGTCTCACCACCGGCGCCTACGACCTCGACCCCTCCCACACCGCTGCCTCCTTCTCCGTCCGCCACGCGGGCATCGCGAAGGTGCGCGGCAGCATCGCCGTCACCTCGGGCACCATCGCGGTCGGCGAGGACCTGGAGTCGTCGAGCGTCACCGCCGAGCTGGACGCGGCCTCGGTCAGCACGGGCGACGCCGGTCGTGACGGCCACCTGAAGAGCGCCGACTTCTGGCACGCCGACGAGAAGCCGACCTGGACCTTCGCCTCCACGGGCATCCGGGCCGACGGCGACGACTACGTCATCTCGGGCGACCTCACCATCAACGGCATCACCAAGGGCGTCGAGCTCGAGACCGAGTTCACCGGCACTGCCAAGGACCCGATGGGCAACGACCGCGTCGGCTTCGAGGCCGAGCTCGAGGTCAACCGCAAGGACTTCGGCCTCACGTGGAACGCCACGCTGGAGACCGGCGGCTTCCTGGTGGGCGACAAGGTCAAGATCGCCCTGGACGTCAGCGCCATCGCCAAGGGCTGACTCCCGGCTCATCCTGAGTGCGCGGCGCACGCCGTCGCGCACTCAGGGATGCACGATCAACCAAGTCGCCACGGCCGGCCGTACCCCCGCGTTCCGGATCCGGTGCGGCACCGAGCACGGGTAGCTGATCGAGTCGCCGGCCGCCAGCACCACCTCGTCGTCGGCCAGCTCGACGGTGAGCTCGCCCGCGACGACGTTGCCGATCTCGTAGCCCTCGTGCTTGAACAGGCCGGCGTCGCCCAGCGTGGCGGTGGCGCCCGGCGGGTACATGGACTCGAAGAAGTCGAGGCCCCGCGTGGGGTTCGGCGAGAGCCGCCGGAAGGTGACCCCGCCGTCGAGCGTCACGGGTGACGCCTCCCACGCCCGGGTGACCGCGATGCCCGCGTGCTCCAGCTCGGCGGCACCGCCGCGCGGCCCGGGCGTGGCATCGGGCGGCTCGAAGACGTCGGACAGCGACACCCCGAGCGCGTCGGTGATCGCGAGCAGGCGCACCACCGACGGGCGCATCACGTCCCGCTCGATCTGCGACACGGCGCTGGCCGAGATGCCGAGCGTCGCGGCGAGGCTGCGCGCGGAGACACCTCGCGCTTCACGGAGAGCGCGCAGTCGGGCGCCCAGCGACGGTTCGGAAGACACCGCCGCATCGTACGAGTGAGCCGGGCCCGCGCGCGCCCCCAGGCCGTCGCGACACACCGGCGACATGTGCCGTAACACGCGTGAAGTCATTACTGAACATGAGCCTTACCACCTGGTTACGCACGGGAAACCGGGCGTCGGCCGTTAACCCATAACTTCATGGGAACCACGGATCCCCACCCGGAAGGCACGGCTCATGACCGAGAACACGGAGGTGTCGGCCTCCGCGGCCGCCGCGCCCGACAACCCGCCCAGCACGCTCCCCGTCGGCGAGAACGACCTGGTGGAAGCCGCCGGGCACCCGGTGGGGTCCGGCAACGTCAAGCCCTCCTACGACCCCCGGCTCGCCAACGAGGACCTCGCCCCGCTGCGGGAGCAGAAGTGGTCGGCGTACAACATCCTCGCCTTCTGGATGTCCGACGTGCACAGCGTCGGCGGATACGTCACCGCAGGCAGCCTCTTCGCGCTCGGCATCGCGAGCTGGCAGGTGCTCCTGGCCCTGCTGGTCGGCATAGTCATCGTGCAGGTGTTCACCAACCTGGTCGCCAAGCCCAGCCAGAGCACCGGCGTGCCCTTCCCGGTGATCAACCGCGCAGTCTTCGGCGTCAAGGGCGCGAACATCCCGGCGATCATCCGCGGCCTCATCGCCGTGGCCTGGTACGGCGTGCAGACGTTCCTCGCCGCCGAGTCGCTGAACATCGTGTTCCTCAAGTTCATCCCCGCCAGCGCGGCGCTCGTCGAGCCGACCTTCCTCGGGCTGAGCGCCCTCGGCTGGATCTCGTACGCCGTGCTCTGGTGCGCGCAGGCCGCTCTGTTCTGGAACGGCATGGAGACGATCCGCAAGTTCATCGACTGGGCCGGCCCCGCCGTCTACGTGGTGATGATCGCGCTGGCGGTCTACCTCGTCTCGCAGGCCGGCTGGTCCAACATCAGCCTGAGCCTCGCGGAGGGCGAGCCGCTCACCGGGTGGGCGTCGGTGGGCGTGTTCTGCACGGCGGTCGCCATCGTCGTCTCCTACTTCTCCGGCCCCATGCTCAACTTCGGCGACTTCGCGCGGTACGGACGCTCGTTCAAGGCGGTCAAGCGCGGCAACCTGCTGGGCCTGCCGGTCAACTTCCTGTTCTTCTCGCTCCTGACGGTGATCACGGCGTCGGCCACGGTGCCCGTGTTCGGCGAGCTCATCACCGACCCCATCCACACCGTCGAGCGCATCGACACCCCGTTCGCGATCCTGCTCGGCGGTCTCACGTTCGTCACGGCGACGGTGGGCATCAACATCGTCGCGAACTTCATCTCCCCCGCGTTCGACTTCTCCAACGTGGCCCCGCAGAAGATCAGCTGGCGCATGGGCGGCATGATCGCCGCGATCGGCTCGGTCCTGCTGCTCCCCTGGAACTGGTACGACGACGCCGACGCGATCCACTACACGCTCGGCGTGCTGGGTGCCCTGATCGGGCCGCTGTTCGGCATCCTCATCGCCGGCTACTACGTCGCGGCCAAGCAGCGGGTGCTCGTCGACGACATGTTCACGATGTCGCCCGAGGGCGCCTACTGGTACTCGAACGGCTACAACCGCAACGGCGTGCTCGCGATCTCCCTGGCGGGTGTGCCCACAGTTCTCCTGGGTGTGGCGCCCAAGCTGATCGCCGACCTCGGGTACTTCGACATCTCCTGGATCGGCAACTACACCTGGTTCATCGGGTGCGGCCTCGGCTTCGTCGCCTTCTGGTGGCTGGAGCGGCTCAGCCCGCAGATCCCGTCCTTCTACGGCGTCACCGCGGGTGTGGCCGACGGCGCCGCGGCCTGATCCCGTGCGGATCCAGCTCATCAACCCCAACACCTCCCGGGCGATGACCGACAAGATCGCGGTCACCGCCCGGGAGGTCGCCGGGCCGGACGTCGACGTCGTCGCCACGTGCCCGGCTCCCGGCGCCGGCCCCGCCGCCGTCGAGAGCCACACCGACGAGGCATGGGCGGCGCTCGTCGTGGCCCAGCAGGTCGCGTCC
This sequence comes from uncultured Actinomycetota bacterium, assembly GCA_963850545.1. GTDB lineage: Bacteria > Actinomycetota > Actinomycetes > Actinomycetales > Cellulomonadaceae > Promicromonospora. Next base: position 3,463,782 of record CAWKLP010000001.1, read on the forward strand.
GCGGAGGCGGTCGGGGCGCCCGACGGCGGCCCGGCTGACGACGGCGGCCCGGCTGACGGCGTCGGCCCCGCGGGCGGCGTCGGCCCCGCGGACGGCTACGTCGTCGCCTGCTTCGGCGACCCCGGCCTGGACGCCGCCCGCGAGCTGACCGCCGGCCCGGTGATCGGAATCGCCGAGGCCGCGATGCACGTGGCCGCCCTGTCGGGCCGCACGTTCGCGGTGGTCACCACGCTGTCCCGCACGCTTGGCCGCGCGCGCGACCTGGTACGGCGCTACGGCTTCGAGGACGCGTGCGTGGCCATGTACGCGGCGGACGTGCCGGTCCTAGAGCTGGAGGACGCCGACTCGGCCGCCCGGGAGCGGATCGCCGAGCTCTGCGAACGCGCGGTCCGCGACGACGGCGCGGACACCGTGGTGCTCGGCTGCGCCGGCATGACCGACATCTGCGCGGACCTCACGAAGCGCACAGGAGTGCCGGTGATCGACGGCGTTGCCGCCGCGGTCGGCCTGGTGTCGGGAATGGTGCGGATGAACGTCGGCACGAGCAAGCGCGACGAGTACGCGCCGCCGCCCCGGCCGCCACGGGGCTGACTCCCGTTCAGCAGGCCCTGGAGAGCCACAACCCCGGGGATTACGGCACCCCGGAACCTCCTGAACGAAGGTCAGGAGCGTAGTTCCGCCGTCGCGGCCCGGCGCGTCATCACGATCCACGCCACGAACCACGGGACGGCCCATACGGCGGACATCATGGCCGCCCGGTCCAGCCCGGTCACCGGGATGAAGGCCCCCGCGTCGGCGAGGTCCGCCTCCGCGACGACGAAGTCCGGGTCCTCCGGGTGGTGGACGACGGTGAAGGTCCCGCCATAGGGCGCGGGTGCCTCTGTCCATGTGCCACGCGGAAGATCCTCCGGCAGCGACAGCTGCCGGTCGTGGTCCAGGGAGACCTGCCTCGCACCGGCGCCGTAGTCGACGACGGCCCGCACCTCCGTGTGAGGGATCCGGGCTCCGTGGCCAGAGGACGTCGTCGCCGCTTCCGCGTCGTGCGCGGTGACCCGGACGCCGCCGGACCTGAGCTCTGCCAGCCGATCACCCTGGTATGTCCCGTAGACGAAGCCGCCGGCGACGAGCACCGCGATGGCCAGTGGCACGATCCAGAGGGACATCACGACTCCCCGGGACCGACTGCTACCACCCGGCCCGCCCTCGCCCAGCATCGTGTCGGCCCGGCGCATCGCCACGATCAGGATGACCGTCCCGACGGCGGCGGTCGCCAGCACGACGCCGAGGGGTACCGAGGCAGCGACGGCCGGGATCGACGCACCGGCGTCAAGCATGGCGACGACGAGGAACCCCACAGGGGCCAGCGCGACCAGAAGAACTCCCCAGTCCCGTCCCCTGGACGAGCGTGATGTACCCCGCCGCGTGCTCCCTGACCTCCCGCGTGCCCGTCACGCCGTCGAGCATCCGAGATGCCGTCACCCCGATCGCGCCCGGCAGCGCGACCACGGCCGCAAGAATCGGCTGGTCAGCGACCCAGAGCAGCGCCAGACCCACCACGAGGCAGACCATGCCTATCCCTAGGCACCAGTCCTCGATCATGGACAGGCGGTGCGCCGAGATGCCTGACAGCGTCCTCCGCCCGATCCTCGGATGCCACTCGTCAGTCACTCGGGTCCCCCAATCGGCCGGCGCATCAGCACAACCATTCCTACCAGCGGGGCACAGGCCAGAACGGTTCACCGAAACTCACGACCGAAAGATCACCCGGCGCGGGTCAGCCCTCGAAGTCGGCACGTTGCATCGAGATCGGTCCAGCGCTGGACCGATCTCGATGCCAAATGCCGACTTCGGCGCAAGAGCCCAGCAGAGTGCCGACCCAGGGCGCACCGCACCCCGTCACCAGCAACGACTCAGAGCGCCGCCGCCCGCGTCGCCGCGTGGAAGGCCAGGATCTGCAGCTCGCCGCCGACGTCGACCGACCGCACCACCACGTCGTCAGGCACCTGGAGTGCGATCGGCGCGAAGTTGAGGATCTCGCGGACGCCCGCGCCGACCACGGCGTCGGCCACGTCCTGGGCCACTTGGCCCGGCAGCGCGAGTATCACCATCGTCACGCGGTCGCGGCGGATGACGTCGGCCACGGCGCGGACGTGCTCTACGGTCACGCCGGCCACGTGGGTCCCCACGACGTCGGAGGACGCGTCGAGCAGCGCCACCACCTGGAAGCCGCGCGTCGCGTACCCGGAGTAGTTCGCGAGGGCGTGCCCGAGGTTGCCGATGCCCACGATCGCCAGCCGGTGCTCGGTCTCGAGCCCCAGCGCGACGGTGATGTAGGAGGCGAGCGACTCGACGTCGTACCCGACGCCGCGTGTGCCGAACGAACCCAGGTACGAGAGGTCCTTGCGCAGCTGCGCCGAGCTCACGCCCGAGCGTTCCGCAAGCTCCGTCGAGGAGGTGAGGCCCACCCCCTCGGCCGCGAGGTCGCGCAGGGCGCGCAGGTAGTACGGCAGCCTCCCTACGGTTGCCGCCGGAACTGTCCCGTCGCTGAGTTCGACCACGTGCTGCTCCCCTCCCCGCAACCACTGTGTTGCGGGCGTACGCACACACTGCCGGGACGATCATGCCAGCAGGCGGGCCAGGCGCGCACCGTCCACGCGCCAGAAACCTTGCTGGACCCCGTCCACCTCGACCACGGGGACGTATTCCCCGTACTTCTCCCGCAGTGCGGGCGCGCTGTCGATGTCCACCTCGCGCCACTGAGCCCCCGCACTCTCGCACACCTGCACGACGACGGCACGCGCCTCCTCGCACAGGTGGCACGCCTCGCGGGTGTACAGGACGACGCGGGCTTCGGCAGGAGCTGTCACGCCCCGAGGTTACGTCACGCGCGCGGCGCCGAACGGTCGGTGTCCGGCAGCCGCACGTCCGCCCATCGCACGCCCCAGGCGAGCACCAGGAAGACGACGGCGATGATCGCGGCGTTGGTCAGCGCACCGGCGTAGCCGAGCACGTTCACGTCGAGGAACGGGTACGGGTACCAGCCCGTGGCGGCGCCGCGGACGAACGTGTAGACGAGCCACACGATCGGGTAGACGACCGACCACCACACGGCCTGTGTGGTCACGCGCGGCCGCGGCCCCACCCACAGCCAGACCACGACGGCGAAAAGCGGCGCCAGGACGTGCAGCATCGAGTTCGATACCACTCCGGCCCCCGTCAGCTCCACGATGCCGCGCAGCATGGTGTTGTAGACGATCCCGGTGACGGTGATGCACAGCAGGGCATCGAGGCGCAGCACGCGGAACACCGGACCGTCCCGACGCGGGTTCACCGCGAGCGCCAGCGACACCCCGCCGATCAGCAAGTTCGACTGGATGGTGAAGAAGCTGAAGAGCCGCACGATGCGTTCGGCGTGTGTCGGGGCGAGTCCGGGGCCGCCGGTGATCGCGACGACGAGCTCGATCGCGAAGCCGCCGAGGGCGAGCACGGCGACCAGCAGGTGGAGAAATCGTGCGAGGCCGGCCCGCTCCGGTGCCCTGATCTCGTGCGTCACTCCACGGTTCTACCAGGCGTTCCGCGCGGGTGCGCGGTGAGGACTTGCGCGGTGCGGCACGCGGATAGAGTGACCTCCATGCCGTCGACGCACCCCTTGTCCGCCACCGCGGCATTCTTCGACGTCGACAACACGATCATCCGCGGTGCGAGCGCTTTTCACCTGGCCAAGTCCGCGTACCAGCGCAAGTTCTTCGGCACGCGGGACATCCTCCGGTTCGCCTGGGTCCAGGCGCGGTACCTGATCTGGGGCGAGAACAAGGACCAGATCGACCTGGTGCGCAACCGTGCCCTGTCGCTCATCGCGGGCCGCAGCGTCGCGGAGATCGCCACCCTCGGCGAGGAGGTGTGGGACGCCGTCCTGTCCCTGCGGATCTACCCCGGCACGCGCCGGCTGCTCGACGAGCACCTCGCGGCGGGCCACCAGGTGTGGCTCATCACCGCCACGCCCGTTGAGATCGCGCAGCTCATCGCTCGACGCCTCGGCGCGATGGGCGCGCTCGGCACGGTCGCCGAGCACAAGGACGGGTTCTACACGGGCCGGCTCAAGGGCGACCTCATGCACGGCCAGGCCAAGGCGGACGCCATCGTCGAGCTCGCGGCCGAGGAGGGCATAGAGCTCGACGAGAGCTACGCCTACGGCGACTCGCTCAACGACCTGCCGATGATGCGGGCCGTGGGCCACCCCTGCCCTATCAACCCCGACCTGCGGCTGCGCCGGCACGCGCAGGAGGTGGGCTGGCCCATCCGCGAGTTCCGCGGGCGGTCGCAGCGCGTGGCGGGGCGCGGGGTGCGCACCGCGTCATGGGCCGGCGCCGCATGGGTGCTCGGTCTGGTGCTGCGGGCCGCGCGCCGTCGGCTGCGCGGCCACTAGCCGCTGCCTCGGCCCTCAGCCGAGCAGCACCGCGTACCTGTCCCGCAGCTCGCCCCAGCCGTGGCCCATGGCGTTCTCGCCGTGCACCGGCGGCGGCGTGACCCCGGCCAGCAGCACCATGAGCGCGGACCAGCACAGGTGCCAGCCCGCGCCGTAGTCCGGCGCGCTGTTGCGGTCGTCGAACCGGTGCGTGAAGTGCAGCAGGGTTCCCGACTCCGTGGGCGACAGCCGGTACGTCAGCACCTGCTCGCCCCAGCGGACCGCAAGCAGGTGCGGCGGCTCGACTCGGAGCACCCGGCCCGACTCGGGCTCGTGCGGGTCCGGGTCGTCCGCGTTGTGCGCCAGGACCACCGGTCCGACGGCGGTCAGGTCACGGTCGGGCCGGTACGGCGCCCAGTGCACGACGTCGTCGGACCGGGTGAGCGCGGCCCACACCCGGTCTACGGGATGGGCCAGCTCGCGCTCCATGGTGAGCACGTACTCGTCGCCGTCGGGCGCGAGGGACGCGGCGACCGGGTGCTCGGGCAGGTTCTCGCTCATGACTCGTCCTCCTGGATGCTGTCGGGCTCTGCGCTGTCGGGCTCTGCGCTCGCGGGCTGTGCGCTCGCGGGCTCGGTGCTGTCGAGGTGCCGTTCGAGAGCGTCGAAGGCGCTGCCCCAGCGTGCGCGGTGCGGGGCGAGCCAGGCCTCGACGTCGGCCAGCGGCGCGTTGGTCAGGCGGTAGACGCGGCGTGGGCCGTCCACCCGGGCGTCGACCAGGCCGGCGTCGCGCAGCACGCGCAGGTGCTTGGACACGTTGGGCTGCGCCACGCCGAGCTCGCCGACCAGCTCGTTGACGTCCCGCTCGTCCACCAGGAGGAGGTCGAGGATCTGCCGCCGCGACGGATCGGTGATCACTGTGAAGCCGTCTACCATATGTCCATATTCCCTCGCGACCATATGCCTGTCAAGACATATGACCGCCACGAAGAAGGCCCGGCCCACAGGGGCCGGGCCTGCTCGTCACGCGCCCGACGGCGCGCGCGTCACTTCTTGTTGCGGCGCTGGTGGCGCGTCTTACGAAGCAGCTTGCGGTGCTTCTTCTTCGCCATGCGCTTGCGGCGCTTCTTGATGACGGAGCCCATAGGTCCTCGCAATGTTCGATCGGTCGGCGGCAGCCCGACGACGGGCCGCTCAGCGAAATGGTCCACGGTTGGTCCGGGACAGTGACGCCAGAGTGACGATGGCCGACCAACACGAAAGGGAGTCCGCACCCTAGGCTACCTGCTCTACCGCGCGCCCCGTAATCGACGGCGGTGTGAGGTGCGCCGATCCGTCCCGGACGGACCGGTCACGGCCGCGCCGCGAACCGCTCGAGCAGCTCGGCGTGGCCCGAGCATACGAGCAGGTCGTTGGCGGAAACCCGCGTCTCCGGCGTCGCGTAGACGAAGTCCACACCGGGCGACTTCACCCCGATCACGGTGATGCCGTACCGCTTGCGGATGTTCGACTGCGCCAGCGTGAAACCCTGCGCCTCCTTGGGCGGGCGCATCTTCACGATGGTGAAGCCGTCCTCGACCTCGATGTAGTCAAGCAGCTTGCCGCTCACGAGGTGAGCCACGCGCGAACCGGCGTCGGCCTCCGGGAAGACGACGTGGTGGGCGCCGATGCGGGTCAGGATGCGACCGTGCTCAGCAGAGATCGCCTTGGCCCAGATCTGCGGCGTACCGAGGTCCACCAGGTTGCCCGTGATCAGCACGGATGCTTCAAGCGACGAGCCGACGCCGACCACCGCTACGCCGAAGTCCTTCGCGCCGAGCTGCTCCAGCGCGTCGGGGTTGGACGCGTCGGCCTCCACCAGCGGCAGCCGCCCGGACCACTGGGCCACCAGGACGGGATCCTGCTCGACGGCGAGCACGTCCTGGCCCAGCCGGTCCAGGGTCGCGCCGATCGACGACCCGAACCGGCCCAGGCCGATCACCAGCACGCCCGCGTCCCGCTCGGGCTTCTTCTCCGGCACGGTATTCCTCTCTGGCACGTCGGCCTGTCAAACCATGTTGTCTGTCGGGTGAGACCTGCGTTCCATTCCTGGCGAGTGCCTCGTCCCTCGGCCCTCACCCTGCACTGCACACCGGCCTCAACCGATGATGGGGCGTTCCTCGGGGAAGCGTACGATGCGCCGCCGGTCGCGCAGCGCCAGCACCGCCACGACGGTCACGGCGCCGGTGCGCCCGACGAACATCAGGACGGCCAGCACGTACTTCCCGGCGTCGGGCAGCTCGTGCGTGATCCCGGTGGACAGACCGACGGTAGCGAACGCCGACAGCACCTCGAACAGCACGCGGGACAGGGGGAGGTCGGTGACCTCCAGCAGCGCCATGCACGAGACCAGCACGATGGTCGCCCCCGTGAACACCACGGCGATGGACAGCCGCAGCACGTCCCGCGGGATGCGGCGGCCGAACGCCTCGATGTCCCGGTCTCCACGCGCCTCGGCGACGATCGCGAGCAGCATGACGGCGAGCGTCGTCACCTTGATGCCGCCGGCGGTCGACGCCGAACCGCCGCCCACGAACATCAGGGCGTCCTGGATGAGCCAGCTCGACTCGGTCATGGCCCCGACGTCGACGGTGCTGAACCCGCCGGAGCGCGGCATGATCCCGGCGAATACGGCCGCCAGTAGCTTTTCCCCGAAGCTCAGCGGTCCGAACGTCTCAGAGTTGGTCCATTCCAGGATCAGGATCAGCAGCGCGCCCACCACGAACAGCGCGCCACTGGTCACGAGCGTGAGCTTGCTGTGCAGGGAGAGCCGCTTGGTCCAGCGGCTCCAGCGCTGTCCCGGCCGGGGCAGCGCCCGCTGGATGTTGAGGATGACGGGGAACCCGAGCGCGCCGACGAACACGCCGAGCGCGATGGGCAGCACGAGCGTCCAGTCCCCGACGTGCGGCATGAGGCCCTCGGTAGTGGGCACAAAACCCGCGTTGTTGAACGCGGAGATCCCGTAGAACAGCGAGTGCCAGGCCGCCGTGCCCACGTTGCCCTCGAGCACGAGGAACCGGGGAAAGAGCAGCAGGGCGATCGACAGCTCGAGCGTGGTCGCGGTGACGATGATGACCCGGATCAGCGACCCCACGTCGCCCAGCCGGCTCGTCTTGGTCTCCGACGCGGTGAGCAGCTTCTGCGTCAGCCCGATCTTGCGCGACACGATCATGCCGAGGAGCGAGGCGACGGTCATGATCCCGAAGCCGCCCACCTTGATGCCGGCGAGGATGACTATCTGCCCGTACAGGGACCAGTAGGTCGCCGTGTCCTGCACCACGAGCCCCGTGACGCACACGGCGGAGACCGCGGTGAACAGCGCATCGACGAACCTCGCGCCCTCGCCGTCGGCGGTCGCGAACGGCACCGCCAGGAGCACCGCGAACAGCCCGACCACGGCGGCGAAGACCGTGACTGCCAGTCGCGCCGGTGCCCGGAAGGCGAGCTCGTCGACCAGCTCCCGGAGCCCGAACAGCCGGTGCCGAAACCTCGGCGCCATCCGACCCGCTCCCTCCCCTGCATCTCGACGACCGACGCCCTACTCTGCCACGTCGCCGAGCATGTACCGGATAGAAACTCTCGCGGTGGCGCCCGTCCGTTACCGTGGGCGGGTGCACCTCGCCCGGCTGGTCTGGAGTCCGCGACTGCTCGAGTACGACTTCGGACCCGGGCACCCCATGTCGCCTGCCCGCCTCGACCTCACGATGCGGCTCATCGAGGCGCTCGGCCTGCTCGACCAGCCCACGCTCGAGGTGGTGGAAGCCGAGCCGGCCACCGACGCCGTCATCGAGACCGTGCACGACGCCGAGTACGTCGCCGCCGTCCGGCATGCCGGGACCACGCTGGAACCCGACCTGGCGCGCGGTCTGGGCACCGACGACGACCCGCTCTTCCTGGGGATGCACGAGGCTGCGGCCCGCCAGCTCGGCGGGTCCGTGGAGCTGGCCGACGCCCTCTGGTCCGGCGAGATCACGCACGGCGTGAACGTCGCGGGCGGCATGCACCACGCGATGCCGGGCGCGGCGTCGGGCTTCTGCATCTACAACGACGCGGCCGCCGCCATCCGGCGCCTGCTGGACCTGGGCGCGGAGCGGGTCGCCTACCTGGACTTCGACGCCCACCACGGCGACGGCGTCGAGGCCATCTTCTGGGACGACCCGCGCGTGCTCACGATCTCGATCCACGAGGACGGCCGCACCCTGTTTCCCGGCACGGGGGCCTCTGCCGACGTCGGCAGCCCCGGCCCCGCCGAGGGCACCGCCGTCAACATCCCGGTCCCGGCGCGGACCTCGGGCGCGGCCTGGCTGCGGGCGATCGACGCCGTCGTGCCCGCGCTGGTCCGGGAGCACCGACCGCAGGCGATCGTCTCGCAGCACGGCTGCGACGCCCACGGACGCGACCCGCTCTCGAACCTGAACGTCTCGGTGGACGCGCAGTGCACCGCGCAGCAGTGGACGCACGCGCTCGCGCACGAGCACGCCGACGGCCGCTGGCTGGCCCTGGGCGGTGGCGGCTACGCCGTGTCCGACGTCGTCCCGCTCGCCTGGGCGGCGCTCGTCGCGGAGGCCGCGCACGTGCCCCTCGAACGCGGGACCGAGCTGCCCGCCGTGTGGCGTGCCGCGGTCGAGGCCCTGGACCTGGAGGCCGCGCACACGCTGGGCTCGGCGGAGGTGCCGTTCCGCAGCTGGCACGACGGCTACGACCCCGCCGACGCGGTGGACCGCGCCGTCCAGGCCACCCGCCGCGCAGTCTTCCCCCTCTGGGGCCTGGACCCCCTCCACGACTGACTCCCTTTGTTCTGACCCGCGTCATCCGGGCTTCACCTCGCTGCGGGAGCCTCGGCGCATGCGACGTCGCCTCGCCGCCCTGCCGGCCGCCCTGCTGCTCCTGTCCATGCTCGCGCCGGCGTCGGCCGTCGCGAAGGACGGCGGCGGGCCGCGGCCCACGGCCACCGTCACCACCTCGGTGGAGACGGCCCCGCTGTACGACGACGAGGCCGGCGGCAACGCGTCCGGCGACGACCCCGCGATCTGGGTGCACCCCGACGACTCGGAGCGCTCGATCGTCATCGCGACGGCCAAAGAAGGAGGCCTACGGGTCTACGACGTGGCCGCGACCGAGCTGCAGTCGGTCGCGGCCACGCCGGCCCCGCGCGCGGACGGCGTCCCGGGCCGGTACAACAACGTGGACATCGCGTACGGCTTGGACGTGGACGGCAGGGCCACGGACGTCGCCGTCATCTCGGACCGGTACAACGACCAGATCCGCTTCTTCGCGATCGACCCCGCCGGGTCCGACGCCGCCGCGCCGCTCACCGAGATCACCGCCCCCGAGCTGGGGTTCCTGTTCAGCCCGGACCGCGAGACGGTCGACGACGAGCAGACGGCGTACGGCCTCGCCGTCTACCAGCCGCGCGATGGCGAGACGTACGCCGTGGTGACGCAGGAGGGCAACACCACCATCGCCACGGCACGGATCACCACCGGCCCGGACGGCGTCGGCTACACCGACGTCGAGCACCTGGCGATCCCCGGCGAGTTCCGCCTGCCCGACGGCACCACCTGGGTGCCGTGCGAGGAGCCCGGCGTCGGCCCGCAGCTCGAGGGCGTCGCCGTCGACCGCCGCACCGGCACGCTGTACGCGACGCAGGAGGACGTCGGCCTGTGGCGGGTGCCGCTGCCGCTGGGCTCCGGCAAGCCGCGCCTGGTCGACCGGGTCAGGGACTTCGGCGTGCACGACGCCTACGACCCCGAGACCGAGGAGTGCACCCCGGTGGACCCGGAGGCGCCGTCGTACGGGGGAAAGAACCTGACCGCCGACGCCGAGGGCGTCGACATCTGGTACGGCCCCGGCCGCAAGGGCTACGTGATCGTGTCCAGCCAGGGCGACGACACCTACGGCGTCTACAGCCTGACCGGCCGCAACCGGTCGCTCGGCACCTTCCGCGTGGCGGGCGACGGCGTGGACGACGTCAACGGCTCGGACGGCCTCGCGGTCTCCAACGCGCCCGTCGGCCCGTACGAGTCCGGGCTGCTGGTCACGCACGACGAGCCCGAGACCGGCCCCGACGTCGACCCGGACCGCGACGCGACGGGCTTCTCGTACGTCCCCTGGGGCGACGTCGCCAAGGCGCTCCACCTGCACTGAACCCCTTGTTGTGGGCGTGATCGTTGCGCCTAACACGGGCACGTAGTCGCAACGATCGCGCCCACAACCAAGGGGGTTACGCGGTACGGCGGCGCAGCGTGAGGATGCCCAGTACGACCGCCCCAACGATGAACAGGCCGATCACCCCGACGGCGCCGCGGATGTCGACCCACTCGTCGCCCGCCGCGAGCGACGTCATCGCCTCGATGGCGTAGGTGAGCGGGAAGGCGCGGGACAACCACTCCAGCACCTCCGGCATCTGGTCGCGCGGCATGAGCAGGCCGCAGGTGATGAGCTGCGGGAACAGGATGGCGGGCATCATCTGGACCGCCTGGAACTCGCTGCGGGCCAGGGCCGACGCGGCCAGGCCCAGGGTGCAGCCGAGGATCGCGTCGAGCAGGGCCACCACGATGACCAGCCAGAGCGGGCCGGCCACGTCCATCCCCACGAGCACCGCGAAACCGACCACCACTAGCGCCTGGAACAGCGCGAGCGTCGCGAACGCGAGGCCGTAGCCCGCCACGAAGTCGCCCTTGCGGATCGGTGTCGTCATGAGCCGCTCCAGCGTGCCCGACTGCCGCTCGCGCAGCGTCGCCACGCTCGTGACCAGGAACATCACGATGAGCGGGAACAGGCCCACCAGCATGGGACCGAACTGGTCGAGCACCTGGGGCTGGTCGTCGAACATCCAGGCGATGAGGCCGATCAGGAGGCACGGCAGCAGGATGATGAGGGCGACCGTGCGGTGGTCGCCGCGCAGCTGGGACAGCACGCGGCCCGCGGTGGCGAAGGTCAGGTTCATCGCGCGGTCTCCTCGGTGGGCTGGGTTGCGGCGTCGGCCGCACCGGCCCGGGCTGCGTCGGCCTCGGCGGCGTCGATCAGGGCGAGGAACGCGCGCTCGGCGTCGGGCGCCCCGGTGGTGGCGAGCAGCTCGTCGGGCGTGGTGTCCGCGACGAGCCCGCCGACACGCATGAGGAGCAGCCGGTCGCACTGCGTCGCCTCGTCCATGACGTGGCTGGAGACCAGGAGCGTGCGCCCGTCGGCCGCCAGCCTCCGGAACACCGCCCACAGGTCGCGGCGCAGCACGGGGTCGAGGCCGACCGTCGGCTCGTCGAGGACGAGCAGCTCGGGGCCGCCGACCAGGGCGGCGGCGAGGGAGACGCGGGACCGCTCACCGCCCGAGAGCGTGCCGACGCGCTGCTTCTCGTGTCCGCCGAGGTCGACGGTGGCCACGGCCGCCGCTATCGCCTCGGCGGGCGACGGGACCCCGGCGAGGGCCGCGAAGTACTTGAGGTTCTGCGCCACGGTGAGGTCGGTGTAGACGCTGGCGTCCTGCGTCATGTAGCCGACCCTGCGGCGCAGAGCGGGGCTGCCGGCCGCGCCGTCGAGCACCTCCACGGAACCGGTCACACTGTCCTGCACGCCCACGATCGCGCGCATGAGCGTCGTCTTGCCGGAGCCGGACGGCCCCAGCAGCCCGACGACGGAGCCCGCGGGCACGTCGAGATCGAGCCCGTCGATGATCGGCCTGCCGCCGCGCACGACGCGCAGGTCCCGGATGACGACCGAACTTTTCCTCATGTGAGGAATTATGCGCCCGTGCGCTGATACGGCGCAAGGTCTCCCGTGAGATAGCGCTGCAGCGTAGGCCCGACGAGCGCGGCGACCTCGGCCGGGGACCGCGAGGCCAGCGGCTCCACGGGGATCAGGTACCGGGTCAGCAGCACCCCCGACAGCTGAGAGGCGACGAGCGCGGTGCGCAGCGGGGCGTCGGGCACATCGAGCGCCCGCATCACCGGATTGAGGATCGCCGCTCCGATGAACTGCGGGAGGAGACCGCGCAGCTCGGCGTCGGACATGACGGCCGGTACGACCACCCGGACGGTCTCGCCGCCGTCGAAGTCCCATACGCCGATCACCGCCTCGATGAGACGTTCCCCCAGCGTCTCGATCGGACCACCGGCCACCTGCTCGACCACCTTGTCCGGCTCCGATCCCCGCGACGCCGAGCGTCGCCGTCAGCAGTCGCGCCTTGTCCGGGAACCAGTGCCGCACCGTTCCAGGGTCCACACCGGCGCGACGGGCGACCGCCCGCAGGGACGACGCCTCGTACCCGCGCTCGACGAACTCCTCGCGAGCGGCGGCAAGGATGTCGGCGCGGGCGTCCTGCCCGGCGGGACGCCGGCCTCGGCGCGGCGTAGGAGCGGGTTGAGCCATCCCGCCATTCTCGCCCACCCCCCGAAATGCCGAAGAGTCCGCTACGAGAACGACTTCAGGCACCGATCCGAGCAGGATTCGGTGCCTGAAGTCGTTCTCGAAGCGGACCCCTGTGGTCAGCCCCGGCCGGACCCTGACGTCAGCGGGCGGCGGCCGCGCGCCTCTTGTTCCAGACGTCGAACGCGACGGCCAGCAGCAGCACGATGCCCTTGACGATCTGCTGCACCGACTGGTCGACACCCATGAGCGACATGCCGTTCGACATGACGGCCATGATCAGACCACCGACCATCGCGCCGGTCACGGTGCCGATGCCGCCGGTCACGGCGGCGCCACCGATGAAGCACGCCGCGATCGCGTCGAGCTCGAACATGTTGCCCGCCGCCGGCTGCGCGGCGCTCGACCGGGCCGAGAACACGATGCCCGCGACAGCCGCGAGGAAGCCCATGTTCACGAACATCCAGAAGTTCACGCGCTTCACGCGGACGCCGGACAGCTGCGCCGCGGCGAGGTTGCCGCCGATGGCGTAGACGTGGCGGCCGAACACGCTGTGCTTGGTGACCAGCGTGTAGACCAGGACCAGCACGGCCAGGATGATCAGCACGGCCGGCAGGCCGCGGTAGGTGGCGAGGTTCCAGGCGAACCACATGACGACGGCGGCGACCACCACGATCTTCAGCACGAACAGCACGGGCGCCTCGACCGTCTGCTTGTACTCGAGACGCGCGCGGCGGTTACGCCACGAGTTGTACGCGAAGCCCAGCACGCCGATGGCGAAGATGACGAGCGTGAAGGTGTCGTAGCCGTAGCCGCCGAGCAGGCCGTTGAGGAAGCCCGAGGCGATGTTCGTGTACTCCGCCGGGAACGGCGAGAGCGAGACGTTGTTGAGCACCTCGAGGGTGAGGCCACGGAACAGGAGCATGCCGGCCAGCGTCACGATGAACGCTGGAATCCCGACGTAGGCCACCCAGAACCCTTGCCAGGCTCCCACCAGGAGTCCCGTGCCGAGGGCGGCGAGCACGCCCACCCACCACGGCAGACCCTCCCGGATGGTGAGCACGGCCGCGACGGCACCGGTGAGCGCGACCACCGACCCCACCGACAGGTCGATGTGCCCGCCGATGATGATGATCACCATGCCGATGGCGAGGATGAGGATGTACGAGAACTGCAGCACCAGGCTGGTCAGGTTCCGCGAGCTGAGCAGCAGCCCGTCGGTGAGCACCGAGAACAGCACGACGATCAGCACGAACGCGATGTAGATGCCGCTGGTACGGATGTTCCGGGTGAGCAGCTCCCGGATGTTGGCGATGCCGGTCATGCCTTCGCCTCCTGCTTGTTCTCCTGCGTCATGAGAGCCATGAGTCCTTCCTGGGTGGCTGAGGCAACGGAGGCCTCGCCGGTGATGCGGCCGAAGGCCAGGGTGTAGATGCGGTCGCAGATCCCGAGGAGCTCGGGAAGCTCCGAGGAGATGACCAGCACGGCCTTCCCCGCCGCGACCAGCTCGTTGATGATGGTGTAGATCTCGTACTTGGCGCCGACGTCGATGCCGCGGGTGGGCTCGTCGAGGATCAGCACCTCAGGCGCGGTGTACAGCCACTTGGACAGCACCACCTTCTGCTGGTTGCCGCCCGAGAGCTTGCCCACCTCCACCAGTACGTTGGGGGTGCGGATGTTCATGGACTCGCGGTACTCCTCCGCGACCTTGAGCTCCTCGTTCTCGTCCACGAAGCCGTTCTTCGACAGCTTGCCGAGGCCGGCCGCCGAGATGTTGCGCCGGATGTCCTCGATGAGGTTGAGCCCGTACTGCTTGCGGTCCTCCGACACGTAGGCGATGCCGGCCTTGATCGCGTCCGGCACGTTCTGGACGGCGACCTCCTTGCCGTGCACGAAGGCCGTGCCGGAGATGTCCCGGCCGTAGGAACGGCCGAAGAGCGACATCGCGAGCTCGGTGCGTCCGGCGCCCATGAGGCCGGCGATCCCGACGACCTCGCCCGCTCGGACGGTCAGGTTCGCCTTGTCGACGACGACGCGTCCGGGCTGGGTCGGGTGGTACACCGTCCAGTCCTCGACGCGCAGCACCTCCGCGCCGGGGTGCGACACGCGGTCGGGGTACCGGTTGTCGAGGTCGCGACCCACCATGCCGCGGATGATGCGATCCTGGATCGCCTCCGACGAGTCGCCCGCGTCCGCCATGTCGAACGTCTCGATCGACCGGCCGTCGCGGATGATCGTGGTGCGGTCGGCGATCTCGGCGATCTCGGCCAGCTTGTGGGAGATCATGATCGACGTGATGCCCTGCTCCTTGAACTGGCGGAGCAGGTCGAGCAGGTGTTCGGAGTCGTTGTCGTTCAGCGCCGCCGTCGGCTCGTCGAGGATGAGCAGGCTCACGTCCTTCGAGATCGCCTTGGCGATCTCGACGAGCTGCTGCTTGCCCACGCCGAGCGCGAAGATCGGCGTGGTGGGCGACTCGCTCAGACCCACCCGCTCCAGCAGCACGGCGGCCTCGGCGTTGGTCCTGTTCCAGTCGATGGCGCCGCCGGCCCGGCGACGCTCGTTCCCGAGAAAGATGTTCTCGGCGATCGACAGGAACGGGACGAGCGCGAGCTCCTGGTGGATGATCACCACGCCCCGCGCCTCGGAGTCGTTGATGTTGCCGAACTCGGCGGCCTCGCCGTCGAGCACGATGTCCCCGTCGTACGTGCCGTGCGGGTACACGCCCGACAACACCTTCATCAGGGTGGACTTGCCCGCCCCGTTCTCGCCGCAGATCCCGTGGATCTCGCCCCGGCGGACGGTGAGGTTGACGTCCTGGAGTGCCTTGACCCCAGGAAATGTCTTGGTGATGCCGCGCATCTCGAGGATGTCGGTCGGCGCCGAATCGGCCATGCCAGTCCTTGTCGCGTACTTGTCGCCAATAGTGATGTTGCGGGTGCCCGACTCCGGCGCCGAGCACACTCCCGCCGGCCTCGTGTCAGACCGGCAGCTCACCGAGGTGACCTACCGGTCTGACACGAGGGCTGCAGCGATGTCGAGCCGGTGTCGCGGGGAGGTCAGGCCTACTCGTCGACCTGACCGGTGGCGACCTCTTCCTCGGTGAGGTAGCCGGAGTCGATCAGCGCGGCCTTGAGGTTGTCCTTGGTGACGATCTCTGTGGGGAGCAGGTACGACGGCACGACCTTCACGCCGTTTTCGTACGTCTCGGTGTCGTTGGCCTCGGGGTCGTTGCCCTCGAGGAAGGACGTGGCGGCGACAACGGCCTGCTCGGCCAGGAGACGCGTGTCCTTGAAGATCGTCGAGTACTGCTCGCCGTCCTCGATCAGCTTGGCCGACGCCGCCTCGGCGTCCTGCCCGGTGACGATCGGCATCGTGAGGTCACCCTTGCCGTAGCCGGAGTTGCTCAGCGCGGTGATGATGCCGCGCGACAGCACGTCGGCGGGCGCAAGCACGCCGTCGACGGTCGTGTCGCCCTCGCTGTACGTGGAGGTCAGCAGGTCCTCCATGCGGCTCTGCGCGCCCTCCTGCTCCCAGCGCTGGATGGCGACGGTGCCGAAGTCGGTCTGCTCCGAGGGCACCACGAGCGTCTCGTCGTCGATGTACGGCTGGAGCACGGACATCGCGCCGTCGAAGAAGAACCCGGCGTTGTTGTCGTCGGGCGAGCCGGCAAAGAGCTCGACGTTGAACGGGCCCTCGGGCGCGTCCGCAGCCTCCTCGCCGTTCTCGTCGAGCAGACCGAGGCCCGTCAGCAGCGAGGTGCCCTGCTGCACGCCGACCTCGTAGTTGTCGAACGTGACGTAGAAGTCGACGTTCTTGGAGTCGCGGATGAGGCGGTCGTACGAGATCACCGGGATGTCCGCGGCAGCGGCCGCCTCGAGCTGGCTGCCCAGCGCGGTGCCGTCGATCGAGGCGATGATGAGCGCCTCGGCGCCCTTGTTGATCATCGCGTCGATCTGCTGCTGCTGGGTCGGGATGTCGTCGCCCGCGAACTGCAGGTCGACGTCGTACCCGGCCTCCTCGAGGCCGGACTTCACGGCGTCGCCGTCCGCGATCCAGCGCTCGTAGGTCTGGGTGGGCATGGCGACGCCGACCAGGCCGCCCTCCTCGCCGTCCCCAGCACCGCCGCCACCGCCGGCACCGGCACCGGCACCGCCTCCGCCGCACGCGGCGAGTGAAACGGCCATCGCACCCGTTGCCAGCGCAGCCAGACCGCGCTTGGCCCACAGCTTCCTTGCCATGACTTCTCCTCTTCGAGTTTGCCCGGGCAACGTCTCTGCGACCCGGCCGACTTCAAAATGTGAACGCAACAGAGTGTGAACGCTCACACTCGCGTTGGTCTAAACCGCGTCGGGGTGAACTCCGCCACGATCGATCGGCGACGCTATCACCGTAGTGGTGGTCGAGGAAAAGTAAGGAGTCCTTCTTGGATGGTTACGGCATCGAGACCGTCAACCGGCTGAGAGCCTGGTCAAGGAAGCCTGGAACCCGCCCCTCGGCGGGCCCGGATCGGGCCGCTCACCGGACGCTCCCAAGCGACAGCCCGCCCTGCCAGTACCGCTGCAGGGAGAGAAACGCTGCGACCAGCGGAACCACCGAGATGAACGACCCGGTGACGATGAGGTTCCAGACCTGCTCGCCCCCGGCGCCGGCGTTCGAGAGAGCCTCCCAGTTGGAGAGGCCGACCGTCACCGGCAGCAGATCGGAGTCCCGGAGGACTGCCAACGGCAGGAAGAAGTTGTTCCAGGTGGCGACCGTTGTGAGCAGCAGCACGGTCACGATCGCCGGGCGCAGCAGCGGCAGCACCACCTGGAAGAAGAGCCGGATCTCACCCGCGCCGTCGACCCGCCCGGCGTCGAGCATCTCCTCCGGCACGGCGTCCTGCGCGTACACCCGCACCAGATAGACGCCGACCGGGCTGAGCAGCGACGGCAGGATCACGGCCCACATCGTGTTGAGCAGACCCATCCCGCTCAGCAGCACGAAGGTGGGGATCACGAGCGCCGTCATCGGCACCATCACCGAGCCGAGGAGGAGGGCGAAGAACGCGCTCCGGCCCCGGAACCGGTACTTGGCGAGGCCGTAGCCGGCCAGCACGGACAGCACCGTCGCGCCCACGCCGCCCGCTATCGCGTACACGAACGAGTTGCGGAACCAGACCCAGTAGATGCCGCCCTGGTGGCTGAACAGGCCCGCGATGTTGTCGAACAGGGAGAAGTCCGAGCCGAACCAGAGCGCTGCCCCGGCGAACAGGCCCGCATTGGTCTTGGTGGACGCCACCACGAGCCACCACAGCGGCACGACGAAGTAGAGCGCGAGGAGCACGAGCACCACGTGCGAGCCGATGCGGCGGCCCTGGCCCACCGGGGCACTGGTGTCCCGCTCCGTGCGGGTTCCGGAAAGAAGGGTCGAGGTCGCCATCACTTGAGCCCGCTCTGCTTGCGCGTCAGGAACAGGAACACGTACGAGCCCACGAACACAAGGAAGCCGAGCGCGAACGCCAGCGTCGAGGCGTAGTTGAACTGGCTGTAGTTGAACGCCGTCGCGAACGCGTACATGTTCGGGGTGTAGTCGGTCGGGATCGCGCCCATCGCGGAGGACCGCAGCACCTGCGGCTCCGTGAAGAACTGCAGGGTGCCGATGAGCGCGAAGACCACGATCATCACCATCGACGACGAGATCATCGGCACCTTGATCCGCAGCGCGATCTGCCGGCCGTCGGCGCCGTCGAGCACGGCCGCCTCGTAGATCGACGGATCGATCGACCGCAGCGCGGCGTAGATGATGATCATGTAGTAGCCCACCCACTGCCACGTCACGATGTTGACCAGCGACCCGAAGATGTTGCCCGAGCTGAGGAAGTTCGGCGCCGTCAGGCCCACCAGGCCGAACAGGTCCCCAGCCGGACCGAACCGGGGGCTGTACAGGAAGCCCCACATGAGGGCGCCGATCACTGCCGGGATCGCGTACGGCACGAAGATCAGCAGGCGGGTCGCCTTGCTGAGCCGCGTCGCGAGCGTGTCGAGCAGGAGCGCCGCCACGAGCGCGACCACTATCTGGATCGGCACCATGACCAGCACGAACCGGAGAACCCGCCACAGGCCCTCCAGGAACACCGGGTCCGTGAACGCCTTGACGTAGTTGTCAGCGCCCACGAACACGCTGCGCCCGGCCGTGGCTATGCCCTTGTTGTGCAGGCTCATCCACAGCGCGTAGCCGAGCGGCAGGACCAGGAACACGGCGAACACCGCGGCGAACGGCGCCAGGTACACGTATCCCCAGCGCTGCCGCCGGCTCGCGATCTTGCTGGTGGGAGGGGTCGCGCTCGTCCTGACGGCGCTCTTGCTCTCGCTCATTCCGTGACCGTGAAGCCCTGCTCGGTGGCGTACTGCACCAGGCCGTCCTGAACGGTACTCAGCGCGGTGCCGGCGTCGGTGTCGTTCTCGACCATGTCGAACAGTGCCTGCGTCTGCTGGTCGTACGCGTAGACCTGGAACGGGCTGAACGAGAAGCCCTCGTACCCGTTCGCCGCGTCGAGGAACACCTCCTCGTTGATCTTCTGCCCGCCGAAGAACGGCGCCTCAAGGCCCGTGAAATAGTCCGACTCGAGCATCGGCTTCCACTGCGGCCACAGGGCCGCCTCCTCGACGCCGAGCTTCCACGCCTCGTCGGTGTTGAACAGCTCCTTGGCCACGGTCGCGGCCGCCTCCGGCTGCTCGGACTGCGTGGTCACGGCGAAGGTCGAGCCGCCCCAGTTCACCTGGACCGGGTTCTCCGGGTCCCACTGCGGCAGCGGAGCGGCGCGCCACTCGGCGTCGGCGTCGGCCTCCGACAGGCCCTGCAGGTAGCCGGGGCCCCACGCGGCCGCGAGGTATACGGCGTAGGTGCCGTCGACGAGCGCCGCGTTGTAGTCGGTGGTGAACGCGTCCTCCGTGGCCACCAGGTCGTCGTCGATCAGGCCCTTCCAGTAGGTGAGGACCTCCTCGGCCTCCGGGCTGTCGACGTTGATGCCCACCTCGGTCGGCTTCGCCGCGTCGTACTGGAACGGCTCCCAGCCGTTCTGCGCGAACAGGGCGTAGTTGAGCGCGCCGCCGTTGGTCGGGAAGTCGGTGATGCTCCCCTTGAAGCCGGCGTCGCGCAGGTCCTGGGCGGCCGTCGCGAACTCGTCCCAGGTGGTCGGCACCTCGACGCCGTACTCCTCGAAGATGTCGGCGCGGTAGAGCATGCCCATGGGGCCGCCGTCGACCGGGATCGCGTAGACCGCGTCACCGTTGGAGACGTCGGACCAGGAGCCCAGGGTGTAGTCGCCCTCCAGCTCGGCTGCGCCGTACTCGGAGAGGTCCACGAGCGACTCGAGGATCGTGAAGGTGGGGAGCACCTCGGCCTCGAGCATGATCACGTCGGGCGCGCCGGTGCCGGCCTCGATGGCGGTCTGGAACTTGTTGTACTCGTCGGCGCCCTGGCCCGCGTTGGTCCAGCAGACCTGCAGGTCGGTGTGGGTCTCGTTGAAGTTGTCCACGATCTGGTCGAACGCCGGGTACCACGCCCACACCGTCACCTGAGCCGCGTCGGGCTGCTTGATCTCGTTCGTGCAGGTCGCCTCTTCGGCGCCGCCGCCTCCGCTGGAGCAGGCCACGAGGCCGACGGCGGATACGGCCATAACGACTGCGGCAGCCACGCCTCGGCGTCGGGCTGAAGTACGCATCCGAGTCCTCCTTGATCCGGTGCCCACGGCCGGAGGGGCCGAGGTGCACCCGGCGTCTTCACCGGGCTTCTTTCAACGTTGTAGGAACGCCGGGCACCGTTCTACCGGCAACCCGCCCGCCGTGGCAAGAGGGTCGAGCCGCCAGGCTGCGAAGTTGACCATGTGCTTGCTACGGGTCCGAGTGCTCGGACCCGTAGCAAGCACATGGTCAATCTCGCGGAGTCACGCCGTGATCTCTTCCGTGCCACCCTCCTGGACGGTCACCACCACGCTGGCCTCGCCCGGCGCGACGTCGCCCGTCGACTCCCGGCCCACGATCCGCGAGTCCGGCACCACCTTCCGGAACGGTGCCTGGTCTCCGGTCGCGCCGATGCGCTCCAGCAGCAGCTCCACGGCGGTATGCGCGATCTGGTCCCGGCCCGGGTCCACGGACGACAGCGTGGGGACCGAGTACTTCGCGTCGTCGACGTCGTCGAACCCGATGAGGGCCACGTCCCCCGGGACGTCGATCTGATGGGCGTGCAGGGCGTGCAGCGCGCCGAGCGCCAGCGCGTCGTTGAGCGCGAACACGGCGTCGATCTCCACGCCGTCGTCGAGCATGCGGCTCATCGTCTCGGCGCCGGTGGAGCGGTGCCAGAGGCCGGCCTCGCCGACGAGCTCCGGCGCGAACGGCAGGCCGGCCTCGGCGAGCCCCGCGCGATAGCCCTCGGTCCGCAGCGCGGCGGACCCGACCCGCTCGCCCTCGTGCGCCCCGACCAACGCGATCCGGCGCCGGCCGAGCGACGCCAGGTGCAGGGTCGCCGCCTTGGCCGCCGCGACGTTGTTCATCGTCACGTGGTCGGCGGGCGCCCCGAACACGCGCTCGCCGAGGATCACTATCGGGAAGTCCACGGAGAACAGGCCGATGTCGTCGGGCCCCAGGGCGAGGGGCGAGAAGATCAGCCCGTCGGTGAGGTGCCGGCGCCGGCCCGAGAGCACCTCGGTCTCCCGTTCGCGGCTGGCGCTGGTCTGCTCGATGAGCACCGTCCAGCCGGCGGCGTCGGCGGCGGAGATGACGGCGTCGGCCAGCTCCGCGAAATACGGGAGGGACAGCTCGGGGACCGCGAGCGTGATCAGCCCGGTGCGGCGCGTGCGGAGGTTCCGGGCGGACATGTTGACGCGATAGCCCAGGTCATCGATAGCGGTCTCGACCCGCTGCCGGGTCTCGGCGCGGATGTACGGGTAGCCGTTCACCACGTTCGACACGGTCTTGATGGAGACGCCGGCGCGCTGCGCCACGTCGTGCATCGTCACGGCCACGCTGCCAGCCTTCCCCTCCGAGTTTTTCCCACAGGGTAGAGGACCGACGTCGCTACCGCGTCGTCGATCCGCTAGTGTGCAACGTTGTAGAACCGCCGACCGACCCCAGCGAGGAAACAATGACGACCTCTGGCACCCGCGTCCTGCTGCACCCCGACTTCACCGTGGGCACCGTCGACCGCCGCCTGTTCGGCTCCTTCGTGGAGCACCTGGGCCGCGCGGTCTACACGGGGATCCACGAACCCGGCCATCCGGCGTCGGACAGCCACGGCTTCCGCCGCGACGTCGCCGACCTGACCCGCGAGCTCGGCGTCACTACCGTCCGGTATCCGGGCGGCAACTTCGTGTCGAACTACCGGTGGGAGGACGCCGTCGGGCCCGTGGAGCAGCGCAAGCCGTTCCTCGACCTGGCCTGGCGCACCGTTGAGCCGAACCTCGTGGGGACCGATGAGTTCCTCCAGTGGGCCGAGCGCGAGGGCATCCAGCCGATGATGGCCGTCAACCTCGGCACCCGCGGCGTCGAGGAGGCAGTGGCCCTGCTCGAGTACTGCAACGGCGAGGCGGGCACCCGGTGGGCCGACCTGCGCATCGCGAACGGCCGCGAGCAGCCCTACGGCGTCAAGCTCTGGTGCCTGGGCAACGAGATGGACGGCCCCTGGCAGATCGGGCACAAGGACGCGCACGAGTACGGCAAGCTCGCCCGCAACGCCGGCGCCGCGATGAAGCTCGTGGACCCGTCGATCGAGCTGGTGGTGTGCGGCTCGTCGGGCATGGGGATGGCGACGTTCGGCGAGTGGGAGCGCACGGTCCTGGAGTACACGTACGACCTCGTGGACCACATCTCGATGCACGCCTACTACGAGGAGGTCGACGGCGACCGCGCGTCGTTCCTCGGGTCGGGCACGGCGATGGACCGGTTCATCAACCGCGTGGTGGCATCGGCCGACGCCGTGGGCGCGCAGCGCCGCTCGGACAAGAAGATCACCGTGAGCTTCGACGAGTGGAACGTCTGGTACCTGACAACCCGCTTCCACGGCGAGGAGAGCCTGCCGATCCAGAAGGACGCGCCGCGCATCATCGAGGACGTCTATTCCGGGCTCGACGCCGTCGTGGTGGGCGACCTCCTGGTCACGCTGCTGAACCACGCCGACCGGGTGCCGGTCGCGTGCCTCGCCCAGCTCGTCAACGTGATCGCCCCGATCATGACCGAGCCCGGCGGCGAGGCCTGGCGGCAGCCGACGTTCCACCCCTTCGCGACGACGGCGCGGCTCGCCCAGGGCGAGGCGCTCGACCTACGGGTGTCCACGCCGACCATCACGACCAAGGCCCACGGCGAGGTGCCGTCCGTGACCGCGGCGGCCACCCTCTCGGACGGCGCCGTCGCGCTGTTCCTGACCAACCGCTCCGCCGAACCGGTCGAGGTCGAGGTGGCGCACCTGGGCGCGGCGCTCACCGTCACCGAGGGCTGGTCCATGAGCGCCGACCACGAGCCCGCCGTCGTCGGGCCGGAACACGCGGCGAAGGTGGCCGCCGAGCAGTGGGGCACGTTCGACGTCGCCGCGCGGGTCGCCGGAGGAGGCACGACGACGAAGGTGACGCTGGCCCCCGAGTCCTGGACGGCACTCTCGGGAACGCTCACCTCGCTGTGAACGCCTCTTGGTTGTGGGCGTGACCAGCGCCTGTTCCAGGCGCAACGGTCACGCCCACAACCGACAGGGGGTCAGCTTTCGTTGGTGAAGCCGAAGCCGCCGTCCGCCTCGGCGGCGCGCCAGAAGTCGCGCAGCATCTCCTCGGGGCTGAGCACGTTGTGCCGCCGCTCGACGGGCTCCTCGCCCGAGATGGCCTTGACCTCGTCGTGGATGCGTTCCATCGAGGTGTCGAGCGACCAGGCGACGTCCGCGGCGAGCTTGAGCGAGTCGGTGAGGTGCCGGGGCACGTCGCCGTCGTACTTGTAGTAGATCTTGTGCTCGAGGCTGGCCCAGAAGTCCATGGCGATCGTGCGCAGCTGGATCTCGACTATGACGTTCTCGACCCGGTCGGACAGGAACACCGGGATCTGCACGATGAGGTGCAGGGACTTGTACCCGGTCCCCTTCGGGTGCTTGATGTAGTCCCGCTCCTCCAGCAGCGTCATGTCCGACTGCTTCAGGAGCATGTCGCGCACCAGGTAGATGTCATTGACGAAGCTGCAGGTGATCCGCACCCCGGCGATGTCGAACATCTGCTCCCTGACGCCCTCCGGCGTCAGCGGGATGCCCTTGCGCCGGCACTTGGCGACTATCGACTCGAACGACTTGAGCCGCGAACCCACGTGCTCCACGGGGTTGTAGTTCTGCATGTGCCGGAACTCGTCGCGCAGGATCGAGACCTTGGTCATGACCTCGTCGATCCCGAACTTGTAGGTCAGCACCAGCCGGCGCAGCTCGACCACCAGTTTGCGGAGTTCGGCAGGGTCGGGTATGGGATGGTCCCGGACGTCCTCGGGCAACTTGCTCACCAGACCACGGTACGGGACCCGGGTCGCGTGGCGCTCCGATTACGGCGCGGCAATGGTGAAGGCACGCCCGGTCGGCCTGAGGGACGACCGGGCGCGCCAGGGTTCTACTCGGCCTCCCCCAGCCGGAGGAATGTGATCGAGTGGGCCGGGAAGTCGTACGTGAACCCGGACCCGTCGTCCGAGGGCGACACGTCGAGCGTCGTCGTGCTCTCCACCGGCACCACCCGTTGGGGCTGGGTCTTGGTGTTCCTGGCCGACGGCGCCCCGCTCATCTCGACGACGTCGGCCTCGGGAGCCACCGAGTACCCGTCGACCGCGACCGCCGTGCGCGCCACGGACTCGTACGGGTTGACGACCTTGAGCATCAGCTCACCCGTCTCCTCGTCCCGCGTGACCACCTGGTACAGCGACTCGGTGGTCGGCTCGGTGTAGGTCATCTGCAGCTCACCGTCGAGGTAGAGCTCCACGGTGCGCCCGGAGACCACCACCTTCACTCGGTAGTCCCGGCCCGTCTCCATGGAGTGGCCCTCCACCGCAGCTACCTCGCCCGCCGAACCGCCGTCGGCCCGCTGCAGCGCCTGCCGGGTGTTGTTCCACCCGCCGAGGTTCCACCAGTAGAAGTCGTCCCGGCCGCCGGCGGCGAACCCGACCAGGAACGCCTCGCTGCCGCCCAGCTTTCGGGCGTCCAGTTCCAGGGTGTAGTTGTCCCAGTCCTTGATGTAGGCGTCGGTGATGATCGAGCGGGCGTCGGTGACGTTCCCGGCCGACTGCACGTACTCGCCGTCGGCCACCGCCCAGGAGCCGGACTGCGGGTCCCAGCCCGACGAGTCGTCGAACGAGTCGGAGAAGAGCACCTCACCCGACTCGTTGTCGGTGACCACCACGTCGTCGTAGGCGGCCTGGGTGTTCCAGGTCGACAGGAAGACGCCGCCCGAGATGTCCGCGGGCGTCTCCTCGGGGCCGTCGTGCGTGGACGGGACGACCTGGTCACCGGTGTTCGTCATGAACATCTGCTGCGTGTAGTACGACGTCGAGCCCCACGACTCGTCGTTGTCGAACCACATCATGTCCGGGGACCACTGGACGTAGTCCTCGTTGGCGAACATCGGCGCGTAGGAGGCGAGCTCCACCAGGTCGGCGTTGCGCTCGATCCCGGTCATGTACGCGGCCTCCGACAGCGCGTTGGACCAGGCGTTGCCGCGCGAGGCGTACTCCCCGAGGAACACGTGCGGGCCCTCGCGGTCGTAGGAGTCGTAGCGCTCGGTGTTGCTGAGGAACCACGACGGGTCGTTGTAGTAGTGCTCGTCGACCATCGCGACGCCCTGCTCGCGGTTGAAGTCCCAGAGCTCGTCGAACCGCGCCCCGGTGTCGTCCGGGCCGGAGTTGGAGATCACCGTGACCTCCGGATGGGCCGCCTCGACGGCATCGCGGAACCGCGGGAAGTTCGCCTGGAAGGTGTCGGTGTTCTCCTCGTTGCCCAGCCCGATGTACTTCAGGTTGAACGGCTTCGGGTGCCCCAGCGCGGCACGCACCTTGCCCCACTCGGTGCGCACGGACCCGTTGGCGAACTCGATGAGGTCCACGGTGTCCTGCACCCAGCGGTCGATGCGGACGTCGTCAGTCATCTCGGGGATCTTGCTGCCGCAGCCGTTGGCGCCCACCGAAAGCACCGGCAGCGGTGTGGCCCCCAGGTCCTCGGCGAACTCGAAGTACTCGAGGTAGCCCAGGCCGTAGGTCTGGTTGTAGCCCCAGAGGACGTAGCAACGATCACGCCCGCACCAGGGAGGGCCTTACCGGATCACGAAGCCGGTGAGGCCCTGTGGTGCCGCCTCGGTCACGTCGACCGAGACGACGACGGCGCCCCGGGGGCCGCTCCGCATCCAACCGAGAACGTCCTCGACCGCTGAGGATGGCCCTTCGAGGACCGCCTCGACAGTCCCCGCCGCGGTGTTGCGGACCCAGCCGGCTACGCCGGCGACCGCGGCTTCCCGCTCCAGGAGGTATCGGAAGCCGACGCCCTGTACCCGTCCGCTCACGACGACGTGCCGTGCGATCAAGGTATCCACGTTGCCATCCTCACCGATCGATCACGCCTCCGTCGTGCCGGGGGGGTGGCGCGTCATCCTGCCGGTGGATCACGCTGCGCGGCCGCTCGTGATCTGCTGGAACCGTCCGACCGCCCACCGACCGACGGAGACGCCATGGACCTGGACCTCGCCGAGGAGTACCTGCTCCTCGCACTCGACGACGCCTCGGGCCGGCCGCTGCTCAGCGCGCAGCACCTGCAGTTCGCTCTGGCCGGGGCGTCGGTCGCCGAGCTCACGCTGCAGGGTGCGCTCGATGTGTCCGACGGCGCGGACGGCGGCCGGAAGGGTCGGTTCCACGTGACCGACCGTGCGACGCCGTCGGACCCGATGCAGCGCGAGGTCCTCGAGCTGATGCACGACCGCAGGCCCAAGGACGCGATCCGGAAGATCGGGCAGGGCAGCTTCGCCAGGCGGCTGCGCGAGTCGCTGCAGCAGGGACTGGCCGCCCGGGGCGTGCTGCGCGAGGAGCAGGTCAAGGTCCTGGGGCTGTTCCCCAGCACCACGTGGATGGCGCACGATGCCGCGCCGGAGGCCGCCGTCCGCGAGCGCGTGCTGGCCGCGCTGACCGGGAGCGCCACCCCGGACGAGCCGACGGCGGCCCTGGTCTCGCTGCTGCTCGCGACCGACCTGACCCGCAAGATCTTCCCCGAGCAGGACCGCCGCGCGCTGAAGCGCCGCGCGAAGGAGATCGCCGAGTCGGAGTGGGCGGGCGCCGCGGTGAAGCGAGCGATCGACGATGTCAACGCGGTGATGGTCGCGGTGACGGTGACAGCGACAGGCGCCGCAACGGCGGGCAACTCCTGACCCTTCGTTGAGTGCGGGCTATTTGTTGCCTCAGACGCTCTGAGGCAACAAATAGCCCGCACTCAACGAAGGGGTTGGGTCAGAGGCTCTGGGCTACCCGGTAGTAGACCTGGTTCCAGCGGACCTGGTCGGCGAAGCCGCGACGCGTCGTGTCCTCGTCGATGACCAGCAGCTCGGTGCGCGCGATGTTCGCGAACACCTCGAACGCCTCGATGCCCGCGGCTGTCGACATGACGGTGTGATGGGCACCGCCCGCCGTCAGCCACGACTCGGCCGAGACCTC
Organism: uncultured Actinomycetota bacterium; assembly: GCA_963850545.1. Taxonomy (GTDB): domain Bacteria; phylum Actinomycetota; class Actinomycetes; order Actinomycetales; family Cellulomonadaceae; genus Promicromonospora. Next base: position 3,491,258 of record CAWKLP010000001.1, read on the forward strand.
GAACGACGGCCGCGGCGCCCACATCGCGCGGGCCACGGGCAGACGAGGCAGGTCGCGCGGTGGGGTGACGACGTCGACCACGTTGGCCGTCAGGCGGAACCGATCGCGCATGTCGGCGAGCGACACCACGACGGCACCCTCCACGGCGTCCGCGGAGAACACCATGCGGACCGGGTCCTCCTTGCCGCCGATGCCGAGCGGGTGGATCTCGATGCGCGGCTTGGCGGTGGTCAGCGACGGGCAGACCTCCAGCATGTGCGCGCCGAGGATGAGCTCGGAGCCCGGGGTGAGGTCGTAGGTGTAGTCCTCCATCAGGCTCGCGCCCCCGGGCAGGCCGAGCCCCATCACCTTGGCGGCCCGCACGAGCACCGCGGTCTTCCAGTCGCCCTCGGCGCCGAAGCCGTAGCCCTTCTCCATGAGGCGCTGGACCGCCAGGCCGGGGAGCTGGCGCAGCGCGCCCAGGTCCTCGAAGTTGGTGGTGAACGCCTTGGCGCCGGCCGCCTCGAGGAACCCGAGCAGAGCGATCTCCTGGCGCGCCGCGTAGCGCAGCGAGTCGTGCCGGTCGCCGCCGGCCCGGAGCTCGGGGGCGACGTCGTACTTCTCCTCGTACTCCGCAACCACCTTGTCGATGGCGGTCTCGTCGACGGCGTCCACCGCCGCGACCAGGTCGTTCACCCCGTGCGTGTTCACCGAGACGCCGAACCGCAGCTCGGCCTCGGTCTTGTCGCCCTCGGTGACCGCCACGTTGCGCATGTTGTCGCCGAACCGGACCAGCTTCAGCTCGTGCGTCGCCGCCCAGCCCGCGGCGCCGCGCACCCAGGTGCCCACCCGGCGGGTGACGGCCGGGTTGGAGACGTGCCCCACCACCGTGGTCCGCGCGACGCCGAGCCGCGTGGCGATGTACGCGTACTCGCGGTCGCCGTGCGCGGCCTGGTTGAGGTTCATGAAGTCCATGTCGATGTCGTCCCAGGGGAGCTCGACGTTCGCCTGCGTGTGCAGGTGCAGCAGCGGCTTGCGCAGCGCGTCCAGGCCCGCGATCCACATCTTCGCGGGGCTGAAGGTGTGCATCCAGGTGATGACGCCCAGCACCTTGTCGTCGCTGGTGGCATCCAGCATCGCGCGGCGGATGGCCACCGAGTCCTTGAGGACGGGCTTCCACACGACCTTGACCGGCACGTCGGACGACGCGTCCAGCGCGCGGGCGACCTCCCGGGACTGCTCCGCGACCTGGGCCAGGGTCTCCTCGCCGTAGAGGTCCTGGCTCCCGGTGAAGAACCAGACCTCATGGTCCGCGTAGGGCTTGGTGCTCATGCCTTTCCTTCCGTGTTCTCTGCGGCAGTGCCCGACGTCGTCGCGGGCTGGCCGTAGACGTTCTGATAGCGGTCGTACAGGGAGTCGATGCGCTGCTGCTCGATCGGCACCGGCTCACCGAGCTGGCGGGAGACGTGCACCGTACGGGCGACCTCCTCGACCATCACGGCGGCCTTCACCGCCGCCCGCGCGTCCTTGCCGATCGTGAACGGGCCGTGGTTGCGCATCAGCACGGCGGGGCTGCGGTGGCCGCTGAGGGTCTCGACGATGCCCCGGCCGATCGAGTCGTCGCCGATGATCGCGAACGGGCCCACCGGGACGGGACCACCGAACTCGTCGGCCATCATCGTCAGCACGCACGGCACCTCCTCGCCGCGCGCGGCCCAGGCCGTCGCGTACGTGGAGTGCGTGTGCACCACGCCGCCCACCTCGGGCATGTGCTGGTACACGTAGGCGTGCGCAGCGGTGTCCGACGACGGCGAGCGCGTCCCGTCCACGAGGTGACCGTCGAGGTCGCACACCACCATGCCCTCGGGGGTGAGGTCGTCGTAGGAGACGCCCGACGGCTTGATGACGAACAGGTCCGCGGTGCCGTCCGGCACGTCGGTGTTCGGCACGCGCTGCGACACGTTGCCCGCGGTCCAGACCACCAGGTCCCAGCGCGGCAGCTCGGCGTGCAGGTCCGAGACGACGGCGCGCACGCGCGCCACCTCGTCCTGGACCGCCCGCGAGTAGTCGGTCAGGGCTTTCGTGGTCATCGGTCTGCCTCCTGCGTCGTGTCTCGGGTCCGGAGCGCGGCGACGGCGGCGCGCTCGATCGCCAGGCCCGCGCTGTAGCGCTCCAGGAAAACGGAGAAGCCCGCCACGTCGTCGGCGTCGGGCTCGACGACGTCGAGCGCGGCGTCCGCGAACACCTCGGCGCCCAGGTAGGCGCCCAGGTCCTGCTCGGGGGCGGCCGCGCCGAGCGCGGACGCCCGGTAGGCGGCGAGCACCGCGATGCCCCAGGCACCGCCCTCGCCCGCCGTCCGGCCCACGGCCACCGGCGCGCCGAGCGCGGCGGCCAGCAGGCGCTGGGCCACGCCCTCGGTCCTGAACAGGCCGCCGTGCGCGAACATGGCGTCCAGCTCGACCCGCTCCTCGGCGAGCACGCGCATGCCAAGACTCAGGGTGCCGAACGCGCTGTAGACCTGGGTGCGCGCGAAGTTGGCCAGCGTGAGCCGGCTGTCCGGGGTTCGGGTGAACAGCGGGCGCCCGGCCTCCAGGCCGGTGATGGGCTCGCCGGACAGGTAGTTGTAGGCGACCAGACCGCCGCCGTCGGCGTCGCCGTCCAGGGCGGACCGCAGGAACGCCTCGAAGACGGCGCCCGGCTCGGCCGGCTGCCCCAGAGCCCCGGCGAACTGGCCGAACACCTCGGCCCAGGCGCCCAGCTCGCTGGCCCCGTTGTTGCAGTGCACCATGGCCACGAGATCGCCGGCCGGGGTGGTGACGAGGTCCAGCTCGTCGTGCACCCGCTCCAGCGGCTTCTCCAGGACGACCATCGCGAAGATGCTGGTCCCAGCGCTGACGTTGCCGGTGCGCGGCGCCACGGAGTTGGTCGCGACCATGCCGGTCCCGGCATCGCCCTCGGGCGGGCAGAGCGGGATGCCGGGCCGGAGCGTGCCGGTCGGGTCCAGCAGAACGGCGCCCTCCTCGGTGAGCGCGCCGGCGTCCGCGCCGGCCGGCAGGACGCGCGGCAGCAGGTCCGCGATGCCCGGCCCGGGACCCCGGTCGCCCACGAGCTCGTCGAACTGGGCCAGCATCCGCCGGTCGTAGTCCTTCGTCGCCGGGTCGATCGGGAACATGCCGGAGGCGTCGCCGACGCCGAGCACCTGCTGCCCGGTCAGCCGCCAGTGCACGTACCCGGCCAGCGTGGTGAGGTGCCGCACCCGCGGCACGTGCGGCTCGTCGTCGAGGATCGCCTGGTGAAGGTGGGCGACCGACCAGCGCAGCGGGATGTTGTGCCCGAACAGGCCGGTCAGCTCGGTGGAGGCCCGCTCGGTGGTGGTGTTGCGCCAGGTGCGGAACGGCACGAGCAGCTCGTCCGCCTCGTCGAACGCCAGGTAGCCGTGCATCATCGCCGAGACGCCGATCGCGCCGGCGGTGGTGGGCCGCACGCCGTACTGGCTCTCGACGTCGGCCAGCAGCGCGGCGACGGACTCCTGCAGGCCGGACCAGACGGCGTCCAGCGAGTAGGTCCAGGTGCCGTCGACCAGCTGGTTCTCCCAGTCGTGGCTGCCGCTCGCCAGCGGCGCGTTGTCCGGGCCGACGAGACACGCCTTGATCCGGGTGGAGCCGAGCTCGATACCGAGAGCGGTCCGACCCTGTTCGATCGCCTCCCGGGGACCGGTGAGCCGCCCCACTCCTTCGTCCTGCCGCTCCACCATCGTGGACCGCTCCGTCCTGCCCGCATCGTCGCGAGGCGTAGCTCGTGCAACCGTCGTCCGACCGTCAGCCGCCGACTTACCGTCAACGACGATGTTAGCGCTCACACGATACGTTACGACAACTCGGTACCGAACGGCGCCCCGCGCGGGTCAGACCCTCGGGCCACTCGGGTGACGTGAGGGTCTGAAACGCGCGGGGGCGTGGGCTGGTCAGCCGTCCGACGGCGCGGTCAGCCTCGGGTCCACTGCTGGTTGGTCGCGCCGTTGCACGTGTAGGTGATCAGGGCGGCACCGTTCGCGGTCGAGTTCCCGTTGACGTCCAGGCACTCGCCGGTCGCCCGCGACCGGATGGTCACGTAGCTGCCGGACGCGGCGACCACCGACCACTGCTGGTTGGTGCCCGTTCCGCAGCTCTCCTGGGTCACGGTGGTGGCGTTCTCCTGCAGGCAGAGCGCGCTGTGCCGGGCCACGAGGCTGTAGTAACCGCCGCCCGCGTTCCGGAACCAGAACCGCTGGTTCCCGCCGCCGTTGCAGTCGTACTGCTTGAGCTGCGCCCCCGCGGCGTAGGACTGACTGGTCACGTCGGCGCACTTACCGGAGTGCCGCGCGGTGAGCGTCTCGAACGGCCCGCCCTGCCCGGTGATCGTTCCGGCCGCCGCGTCGATCACGAGCTCCGGGTAGTAGCCGAAGGACATCGACGTCGAGGTGGGGAACGTGATCGGCGCCCACACGTACTTCGAGCCGTTCACGTTGGTCCCGATGGAGTTGCCCCAGCGGTCCCCCAGGTACAGGTAGGACGTGCCCGAGGTGCCCTGCACCGGCAGCACGAACGTGGTCTGCGAGCCGTACGCCGTGGCGTCACCGGCGTTCTGCATGGCCGACCAGCCGGATGCCAGGTTGCTGGTGGTCGCGTACTTCTGCTGGTTCGGGCTCCAGCCCGTGGCGCCCGAGGTCAGCATGAAGTACGTGCTGCCCCGCTTGAACAGTGCGGGCGCCTCGCGGTGACCGCCGGGCCACGGGTTGGCGACGAGCGACTGGATGCCCGTGTAGTCGGCGGTGAGCCGGTAGATGTGCAGGTCGTAGTTCTCGTTCGCGGCCGAGTACATGTAGCCCGCGCCGTCGGTATCAACGAAGACGCCGATGTCGCGGGACATGTGCCCGAGCGGCCGGAAGCTCCCGCGGTAGTCGTAGTCGCCGTCCACCGTGCTGCTCACGGCGACCGCGGCGCGCGCCTCGCTGTAGTCGGTGCCGTTCTCCTTGTGCATCCACATCACGAACTGCCCGGTGGCCGCGTTGTACATGACCTTGGGCCGCTCGATGTTGGCCGTGGCGAGCTCGGGATCGCTCGCCTCGGTGAGCACGTGGTTGCGGAACTCCCAGTGCACCAGGTCGGTGGACCGGTAGGCCGACACGTACCGGAACGTGTTGTCAGTGCAGGTACGGGTGACGCAGGGCGGTGCAGGTGATGCGGGGGCAGTGCAGGGCGAGCGGGGATCCCGTGGCTCGGGATCCCCGCTCGGTAAGGGTCGGCAACCGGCGTCAGCCGTTCACCGTGAACCCCTGTTCGGTGCCGTACGAGACGTTCTCCTCCTGCCACGCGGCGAGGCCGTCCAGGAGGGGCGACTTGTCGAGGTACGCCTGGCCCACCGTGTCCGCGTAGATGCTGTTCGCGTACGACTGCCACGGCAGGTACTGCCAGCCCTCGTTGACGTCGGCGGCCGCCGCGCCAAGCACCTCGTTGATCTTCTGCCCGCCGAAGTACTCGGACTCGTAGCCCAGGAACTCCTCGGACTCAAGGTGCTCGACGGTGGCCGGGAAGCCGCCCGTGTCCATGAAGGCCTGGATGGACTCGTCGCTCGAGTTGAGCCACTTCAAGAACCCGGCCCCGAGCAGCTTGTTCTCCGCCGCCTCCGGGATGGACTCCGTGCTGCCGCCGTTCTCGGCGTTCGTCGGCGTGCCGTCGTACGTCGGCATCGGGGCGACGCGCCACTTGCCCTTGCCGTCGGGCACGCCGTCCTCGAGGATGCCGGGCATCCACGCGCCGAGCGCGACTGACGCGATGGTGCCGTCGCCCAGCGCGGCGTACCACTCGTCGCTCCAGCCCGGCAGCTGGCAGACCAGTTCGTCATCGATGAGGGGCTGGTACATCTCGGCCCACTTCGTCGTTCCCTCGTCGGCCAGGTCGATGGTGACCGACTCGCCGTCGTTCTGGAACGGGGTGCCGCCGGCCTGCCAGATCATGCTGGTGGTGAAGCCTGCGTCGCCCGAATCGTTGGCGATGCAGGTGTCCGGGTCGTGCTGCTTGATGGTGCGCGCCGCTTCGACGTACTCGTCCCAGGTCGTGGGCACCTCGACACCCGCGGCGTCGAACACCTCCTGGTTGTAGAAGAACGCCATCGGGCCGGAGTCCTGCGGCAGGCCCCAGATGCCGCCGTTCTGCGACACCGAGCCCCACGTGGACGGCGTGTACAGGCTCTCCAGCTCGTCGAACCCGTACTCGGTGAGGTCCACGAGCTGGCCCGGGAGCTGGAACTGCGGGACGGACTGGTACTCGATCTGCACGACGTCGGGCACGCCGTCGCCGGCGGCGATCGCGTTCTGCAGCTTGGTGTTGGCCTCGCCGGCGCCGGTGGTGTCCACAAGCGTGACGTCCACGTTCGGGTACGCCGTCTCGAAGGCTTCGACCTGCGTCTCGGCCTGCGGGGTCCACGTCCAGTAGGTGACGCTGCCGCCCTCCTGGAGCGCGGCCTCGATCTCGTCGGCGCTCGCGCCCTCGGTACCGCCACCACCGCCGCCTTCGTCGCCGCCCGAGCAGGCGGTGAGAGAAGCGGCCAGCAGCGTGGCCAGGGCCCCGATCGCAACACGGCGGTTACGGGTGATGGTCATGGTCTTTCCTTCTTCCACGTCGTTGTAGGTCAGGCATCTCGACTGCGGTCAGGCCTTCACGCCACCCGCGCTCAGCCCGGACTGCCAGTACCGCTGGAGCAGCAGGAACGCGATGACGATCGGCACGATCGTCAGGAACGAACCCGTGATGACCAGGTTGAATACCGGCTGGGCCCCGATGCCGGACGCATCCGCCAGCCACTGGTACAGGCCCAGCGTCAGGGGGTAGAGATCCGGATCGTTCAGCATGATCAGAGGCAGGAAGTAGTTGTTCCAGGTGGCGACGATCGCGAACAGCGCCACGGTGACGATCCCCGGAGCCAGCAGGCGCAGCGAGATCGTGAAGAAGGTGCGCCACTCGCCCGCGCCGTCGACCCGCGCCGCCTCCAGGATCTCGGTCGGCACCGCCTCCGCCGCGAACACCCACATGAGGTAGAGCCCGAACGGCGACACCAGCGACGGCAGGATGATCGCCCACATGGTGTTGGTCAGGCCCACCTGGCTGAACAGCAGGAACGTGGGCACGGCCAGCGCGGTACCGGGCACCGCGATCGCCCCGAGGATGGTCGCGAACACCGCGTTACGGCCGCGGAACCGGTACTTGGCCAGCCCGTACCCGGCCGCGGTCGCGAGGATCGTGGCGCCACCGGCGCCCACCACCACATAGACCAGCGTGTTGGCGAACCACTGCACGAAGATCCCGTCGTCGTGCGTCAGGACTTCCTGCAGGTTCTCGACCAGCGCGAACGGGCCGGAGAACCACAGGCCGAACGAGTTGAGCAGCTCGCTCTGTGTCTTGGTGATGCTGAAGAGCATCCAGGCCAGCGGCAGGACCGAGTAGACGATCAGCGCGCCCAGCAGGACGGTCAGCGTGACCGACCTGCGCGGCCGAAGATAGGAGTAGCCCGCCATCACGCTTCCCTCCTGGTCCCTCGAAGCTGCACCACGTATGCGATGACAGCCGTGACCAGGCCCATCACGATCGCGACGGTGGCCGCATAGCTCACCTGATTACCCTCGAAGCTCAGGTTGTAGGCGTAGATGTTCGGCGTGTAGTACGACGAGATCAGGGCCGGCTGGATCTCCTTGAGGATGTTCGGCTCGTTGAAGAGCTGGAAGCTGCCCAGGATCGAGAAGATCGTCGCGATCACCAGGGCTCCGCGGACCGCGGGCAGCTTGATGGCTCGCACGATGCGGAACTGGTTGGCGCCGTCGATGGACGCCGCCTCGTAGATCTCGACCGGCACCGTCTTCAGCGCCGAGTACAGGATCAGCATGTTGTAGCCCACGAACTCCCAGGTCACGATGTTGCCGATCGCGGTGAGGATCCACTGTTTCGTGTACGGGTCGATGAGGGCGAAGCCCACCAGGTCGTTGACGCTACCGGTGAGGCCCAGGCGGTCGTCGTACATGAAGCCCCACATCAGCACCGCCACGACGCCGGGAACGGCGTACGGCAGGAACAGCGCCACGCGGAAGAAGCTCTTGCCGTGCAGGCGGCCGCTGTCGATCGCGAGCGCGGCGATCAGTGACAGCCCCAGCATGATCGGGACCTGCACCAGCAGGAACAGCCCGACGCGACCGGCGCCGTCCCACAGCTTGGGGTCGCTGAAGGCGGTCAGGTAGTTGTCGAACCCGGCGAAGGTGGTCCCGCCCATGAGCTGGTTGCGGAACAGGCTCAGGTACATGGAGTAGACCAGCGGGGTCACGATGAACAGCGCGAACACCACCAGGAAGGGCGTCACGAAACTCCAGCCCGCCGCGGAGACGCGGAGGCTCGGTGGGCGGCGACCAGGCACTGGTGCACCCCTTTCCCCGGACTACGGCGTCCGGACTCACCTGGACGTCAAGGTCCTGGAACATGCCGGACAACGCTGCCCAGCGACGGAATGTGAACGTGAACATCTCCGTTGCGCGGTGACTCTGCCACTGCATTGCGGACGTGTCAACGCTCCTTGACCGTACTGTGACGGTCGGTGACGCGACTGTGACGGTCAGCGACGTGGCGCCGCCGCACTCCTGCGGACCACGAGCTCCGGCGCGATCAGCTCGGCGGCCGGCTTGCCGCCGTCGACCGCCGCGAGGAGCATCGCCACGCTCCGCCGGCCCAGATCGACGAAGGGCTGACGAACGGTGGTCAGCGGGGGGATGAAGTGGCCGGAACCGTCGACATCGTCGAAGCCGACCACGGACACGTCGTCGGGCACCGAGACGCCGCACTCCCAGAAGGCGCGCAGCAGGCCGAGGGCGAGCTGGTCGTTGGCGGCGAAGACCGCGGTCGGGCCGCCGCCGGCCTTGACCCGCTGGGCTAGCTCGAGACCCACCATGTAGCCGCCGTCGGCGGTCCAGCCCGCGACCACCGGCTCGGCGACGGGAAGGCCGTGCTCGGTGAGCACCGCGCGCCAGGCCTCCTCGCGCTCGACGGCGTCCAGCCAGTCCGGCGGACCCGCGACGTGCAGGATCCGCTTGTGCCCCAGCTCGATCAGGTGCTCGACGGCGAGCCGCGTCCCCGCCCGCTGGTCCACGGCGAGCGGGATGGTCGGCACGTCGGGCTGGAGCTCCCGCGCCGCGATGAGGACCACGGGTACGGGAGCCCGGAACGACTCCACGGCGTCGGCCACGTCGGAGTGCGGCGCGATGACCACTATGCCCTCGACGGCCTGGTCCATGAAGTGCTCCAGGGCCTTGTGCATGGTGGCCGCGTCGTACTGCCGCAGCGTCGCGACGCTGACGTACCAGCCCTGCTCGCGCGCCGCCTCCTCGACGGCGATCAGCGTGCTCGACGGGCCGAACAGCGGCGACCCGGTGGTCACCACACCAACCGTGGTCGACCGGGCCGTGACCAGGGCACGCGCGGCGCTGTTCCGGCGGTAGCCGAGCTCGGCGATCGCCTCCAGCACCTTCTCCCGCGTTGCTGGGCGCACGCTCCGGTGGCCGTTCAGCACGCGCGAGACGGTCTGGTGGGACACGCCGGCGAGCGCGGCGACGTCGGCCATGGCCGGCGGCCGCGTCGTTGCGGGTCGAGAGATGGTCACGAATGAATCATCCACCCAGCGCACGGGCGCGGTCACGCGCGGCGGTCGCCGCGGCCAGGAAGGAGGCGCGCACGCCGCCGTCGTCCAGGGCCTGCAGGGCGGCGGCCGTCGTGCCGCCGGGCGAGGTCACCTTCTCGCGCAGGATGACGGGATGCTCCCCCGACTCGTCCATGAGGCGGGACGCGCCGAGCAGGGTCTGCGTCGCGAGGCGGCGCGCGACGTCGCGCGTCAGGCCGAGCAGGACACCCGCCTCGGCGAGCGCGTCGGCGACGTAGAAGACGTAGGCGGGGCCGGAGCCGGAGATCGCCGAGACGGCGTTCAGGTCCTTCTCCGCGGCGCGCACCACCGCGCCCGTGCCCGCGAGCAGGTGCTCGACCGCCGCCAGGTGGGCCTCCGTGGCGGCCGCGCCCGGCGCGATCGCCGTGATGCCCGCCCCGATCGCGGCGGGCGTGTTGGGCACGGTCCGCACGACGGCGGTGCCGGCCGGCAGCCGCTCCTCGTAGAACGCGGCGGGGTGGCCGGCCGCGACGGTGACCACCACGGCGGCCGGGTCGATCGCGGACGCGATCTCGTCGAGCAGGGCGCCGACGTCCTTCGGCTTCACCCCCACGAGGACGAGGCCCGCGCCCCGGACCGCTGCCACGTTGTCGCTGGTCGTGGCCACCTGGTAGGTCTCACGCAGGTGCTGGGCCTTGGCCTCGGTCCGCACGGTGGCCACGACGTCGGCCGCCGCCCACCCCGCCGAGAGCGCGCCGGCGAGGACCGCCTCGCCCATGTTCCCGGCCCCGAGCACTGCAAGTCGCTGGTTCACGGCGCCATTGTCCCTCGGGTCCTCACAGGGGGAATGCCGCGTAGAAGTCCTCCATGGTGTCGGCCGGGCCGGTCGCCTGCATCACGGCGGTCCCGTTCTGCCAGACGACGACGGCCTTCCCGCCGTCGGCCGGCACGATCGCGTACTGCCCGACAACCTTCTTGCCGACCTTCACGTCGCCCTCGCGCTCGGCCTCGCCCGCGGCCGCGGTCCAGGCCGCGGCGGCCGCGGCCGCCTCGTCCGACGTCGCCCACTGGCCGGCCACGAGCGCCACCTCGCCGGTGTCGCCGTCGGCGTACTCCGCGTTCCAGGCCTCCAGCGCGCCCTGTCCCTTGGGCTCCTTGGCCTCGGCGAGCGAGCCGAGCGCGAACTGCAGCACCGTCGACGGCAGGGCCTTCTGGAAGGCGGTCTCGTCGCCGCTGCGGTCCATCGCCTTGACCGTCGGCGTCGGCACCGGAGCGGTGACGGTCACCGTGGGGACGGGCTCCGGCGTCGCCTCGGCGCGCCAGAAGCCGGGCCACACGAAGCCGCCCACGAGGATGAGGGCGAGCACGATGACGAGCGCCCCAACGGCCACCACGAGCCGACGACGGCGGTACACGGCTGGCGAAGCCTTCTTCGCGGCGACCGATGCTGTTGCGCCGGTGCGCGGTGAGTTCACGCGCTGGTCGGTCATGTCCTGGCTCCCCCGTGCTCCGTCCACCGGATACATCACGGCGGCTCAGCCGAAACCTTATGTCGCGCCGCTGACATTGGCGCGGAGGCACGCCCGGCGAGGGTCGCGTTGCGGGGCGGCGTGGGTGCAGGTCCGAAAGAAGGCGGTGATGCTCCTATCTCCTGTCAAGCGGCTAGGAGCCAGTTGCGATAGGCCGTGGCGAGGTCGTCTTGGCGGGTCTTGCCGAGTTCGAGGCGGGAGATGACGGCGGGCCAGACGCCGAAGTGGTCGGCGACGGTCTGCAGGGATAGGCCTTTGCTGTGGCGTAGCGGCCGGAGGTCGTCGATCTCGGGGACGGGCTCGGGGTGGACGAGCAGGTGCCAGACTTCGCGGGCGATGGCTCGTCTGAGGCAGCGCAGGATGTCCTTGGTCGTCTTGCCGGTCGCTCGGAGCTTGGCTACGTAGGCCTTGGTGGCCGGGTCGTGTGACCAGCGCACCAGCGCGATCTGGTGCAGGGCGCAGTTGGCTTGCCGGTCGCCGCCGCGGTTGAGGCGGTGCCGGTTGGTGCGGCCGGAGGAGGCGGGGATCGGGGCGGTGCCGGTCAGCGCGGCGAACGCGGCTTCGGAACGCAGGCGTTCGGGGTTGTCGCCGGCGGTGACCAGCAGAGCCGCGCAGGTCACGGTCCCGAGACCGTATGCGGCTGCCAGGGCTGGGGCGGTCTGCTTGTTCAGGACGTCGAGGTCGGTGTCGATGTCGGTGATCTCGCCTGTCAGGTGCTGGTGGCGGCGGGCCAGGATGCGTAGGGCGCGGCCGACGGCTGCGTCGACGGACTCGGTCGCCGGGGCGGGGCGGATAACGGCCAGAGTCTGGATGAGTGCCGCGTCCTTGAGGGGTCCGAACCGGTCTCGTAGGTGCTGTGGTGCGGTGACCAGCATGTCCTTGACCTGCTGGATCGCGATGCTGCGGGCTTTGACCGCGCTGCGACGCACGGCCAGCAGGTGACGGATCTGCTCGACCGTCCCGTCGGCGGTCTTCGGGGTCGGCAGCATGCCGGTCTCCAGGTCGGCCAGGACCTGCTGGGCGGCTGCGACCGCGTCGATCGGGTCGGACTTGCCCCGCCGACGTTGGGCACGCTTGGGGCGGATCACCTCGGCGATCGGGACTCCGACGGCACGCAGCTGGCGGGTCAGACCGGCTCCGTAGGAGTTGGTGCCCTCCACGCCGACGACCCGGACCTGGCCGAACGAGGCGATGAACGCGGCCAGCTCGTCGTAGCCGGCGGCGGTCGCGGGGACCTGCTGGTCGCCCAGGCGGGCACCGCTCAGGCTCAGGACCGCGACGTGATGAGTGTCCTTGTGGGTATCGACCCCGGCGACGACCTCGACGGGTGCCTCAGGGGTGATCTCGACAGACGGGACTGACATGATGGGCAGGTGCCTTCCGTTCGCGCGGAATCAGGGCACACCGGCCGGGGGCTGGGCAGACAAGACGTTGATGGGACGCGTTGACAGGCTCCTATGAAGTCATGCCCGCCCCCGGCCGACGCGCAAGGGACGCGCCCCGTTCGACGAGCCGACAGATCAGCGCAAAGGCAACCCTCCGGGCACCAGTCAGTGGCAGGGTCAGACCCGCCGGACGAGGCACCTACATCATCAACGTCAGTGGTGGCACGTACGGTGGCGCTCGTGACCTCATCGACCTCCAAGCGGGCCCGGCCCGCGTACCGCTGCGCCGAGTGCGGCTGGACCACCGTCAAGTGGGTCGGCCGCTGCGGGGAGTGCCAGGCGTGGGGCACCGTGACCGAGGACGGGCCGGCACAGTCCGGCCCGCGTACGGCTGCCGTGTCCCCCGCGCGCGAGCCCGCCCGGCCCATCGCCGACATCGACGTCGAGTCGGCGCGCGCCAACCCGACCGGCGTCGGCGAGTTCGACCGGGTGCTCGGCGGTGGCCTGGTGCCCGGGGCGGTGATCCTGCTCGCGGGTGAGCCGGGCGTGGGTAAGTCGACGCTGCTGCTCGCGGTCGCGAGCAACGTGGCCGACGGCGCCCTGGGGCCGGACGGGTTCGAGTCGCCCCGCACCGTGCTGTACGTGACCGGCGAGGAGTCCGCCGGGCAGGTGCGGCTGCGGGCCGAGCGGATCGGGGCGCTCTCGCCGACGCTGCTGCTCGCCGCCGAGACCGACCTGGGGACCGTCCTCGGCCACCTGGAGGCGAACCAGCCGGACATGCTCGTCGTGGACTCGGTGCAGACCGTCTCGTCCGCGCAGGTGGACGGCGCGCCCGGCGGCGTATCGCAGGTCCGGGAGGTCGCCGCGGCGCTGATCGCCGTGGCCAAGGAGCGGCAGATACCCACGATCCTCGTGGGGCACGTGACCAAGGACGGCTCGGTCGCCGGCCCCCGCACGCTCGAGCACCTGGTGGACGTGGTCTGCCAGTTCGAGGGCGACCGGCACTCCCGCCTGCGCATGATCCGCGCGGTGAAGAACCGGTACGGCCCCACGGACGAGGTGGGCTGCTTCGACCTGTCGGAGAGCGGGATCGTCGGGCTGCCCGACCCGTCCGGCCTGTTCCTGTCGCACGCCGGCTCGGGAGTGGCCGGGTCGTGCATCACGGTCACGCTGGAGGGACGGCGCCCGCTTGCCGTCGAGGTGCAGGGTCTCGTGTCGCCGAGCCCGCTGAACAACCCGCGCCGCGCGACGAGCGGCGTCGACTCCAGCCGGCTCGCGATGATCCTCGCCGTGCTGCAGCGGCACGGCGGGCTGCGGCTCGCCGACCAGGACGTCTACGCCTCGACGGTGGGCGGCGCCCGGATCACGGAGCCGGCGTCGGACCTCGCGGCCGCGCTCGCCCTCGTGTCCGCCCGCACGGGCAGGCCGCTACCCGGCGCCACGGTCGCCGTCGGCGAGGTGGGGCTGGCCGGGGACCTGCGTCCGGTCGCCGGACTGGATCGCCGCCTGGGCGAGGCCGCCCGCCTGGGGTTCGCGCACGCCGTCGTGCCGCACGGGACCGGGGTCAAAGCGCCCGACGGGCTCCAGCTGGTGGAGGCGGCCCACATCCGCGATGCCGTGGAGTGGGCTCAGTCCCTAGGCCGTGGAACTGACGCCGAGATGGACGGCGGGTGACCGGTTCGTGAAACGAACTGCTTGTGACCCGGCGCACAGCGTAGGATTTCTTCGTGGCCACGACCTCCTCGCACACTGACGAGCTGCTCCGTGAGACCCTGGCCGCCGTCGCGCCTGGGACCGAACTCCGCGACGGACTCGAACGCATCCTGCGCGGCCGGACCGGCGCGCTCATCGTGCTCGGCCTCGATCCGACGGTCGAGCAGATCTGCTCCGGCGGTTTCTCCCTCGACGTCGACTTCTCGGCCACCCGCCTGCGCGAGCTGTCCAAGATGGACGGCGCAGTCGTGCTCGACCGGCACGCCACCCGCATCCGCAAGGCCGCCGTGCAGCTGCTGCCCGACCCGACCATAGAGACCACCGAGTCCGGCACGCGGCACCGCACGGCCGAGCGTGTCGCCAAGCAGACCGGGTTCCCAGTCATCTCGGTGAGCCAGTCCATGCGGATCGTCGCCCTCTACGTGGGCGGCCAGCGGCACGTGCTGGAGGACTCGGACACGATCCTCGGCCGCGCCAACCAGGCGCTCGCGACGCTGGAGCGCTACCGCGCCCGCCTGGACGAGGTGTCCGGCACGCTGTCCGCGCTGGAGATCGAAGACCTGGTCACGGTGCGCGACGTGTGCTCGGTGGTGCAGCGGCTCGAGATGGTGGGCCGGATCTCCGACGAGATCGCGGGCTACGTGATCGAGCTCGGCGTCGACGGCCGCCTGCTGGCACTCCAGCTCGACGAGCTGATCGGCGACGTCGGCTCCGACCGCGAGTTCGTGATCCGCGACTACGTGCTGGGCCGCAAGGAACGCACCCTCCCCGAGGTGCAGGCCGAGCTGTCCGCGCTCACGTCACAGCAGCTGCTCGACATGAGCCAGATCGGCCGGATCCTCGACCTGCCCGGCGGCGGAGACGCGCTCGACGCCGCCGTCGCGCCCCACGGCTACCGGCTCCTGTCCAAGGTGCCGCGCCTGCCGAACACGACGATCGAGCTGCTCGTTGGGCACTTCAGCAGCCTGCAGAAGCTCCTCGCCGCGAGCGTCGACGACCTCATGTCGGTCGAGGGTGTCGGTGAACAGCGGGCCCGGACGATCCGTGAAGGTCTCTCCCGGCTGGCGGAGTCGAGCATCCTCGAGCGGTACGTCTGAACCGGAGGTGCAGCGCAGGGTGCGGGCCGAGGAACGAGGCACGCGCCCTGCGCGGAGCCGCAGGTTCAGACGTCACCTGAGCGTCTGACCCTGCGTCAGGACTCGTCGCTCGCACCGTCCGGCGCGCTCGGATCCGCACTCGGATCGGCCGACGCACTCCCGGACGGATCGGCAGACGAGCTCCCCGAGGACGATGGCGACGGCGACCCGGTCGGCTTCGGCACCGTGTACGTCAGCCGCACGACGTCGCTGGACACCCCGTCGACGTCGGCGAGCGTGACGTGCGCCGTGTACTCGCCGGCGGTCGGCTTGGGCTGGCCCGGTTCGCAGCCGGGCGCCGACCGGGAGTCGGACCAGCTGACGTTCGTGACGTCGACGTCGCCAGGCCCGAGGAGCAGCAGCCGCTCCTCGTCCGGGTCGGCGCAGTCCGCGGACGACCACGCCCGCTCCGCCGTCGGCTCGCCGACCTCGCCCTGGTACACGGTCACGGCGAGGCTGTGCCTGGGGCCGTCGACGAGGCACTGCACCTGGCTCGTGTTCCGCACCGACACCGTAAACCGGACCGGCACGCCGGGTGTGATCGTCAGGCGGTCCGCCGCGAGCCCGACGTCGAGATCTTCGGACGCGCACGGCGCCGCAGCGGCGTTCGGGTCCACCGGCTCGGGTGGGTTGATCTTGTCCGACGCGATCGGCGGGTCTGGCTCGGGCCACGTCACCGCAACCCCGATGCCGCCCAGCGCCAGCACGACCAGCACCGCTATCGCGCGTCCCATCCGACGACGCCGGCCGACGGGCGGCCGCTCCGCGTCCCTGCCCGAGGGCCGCCCGACCCGCTCCGGCGCACTGACCACCTGCTCGACCCCTCCACTGAAATCCGCGGCCTGGACCTCTTGCGATACCTACGGCCTGACATGCGGTGACACCCCGCGACACCAAAGTACGACGCCACGCACGAGCCCGGCGGCAGCCGCGCCGCCAAGTCGGCCACGTGTCCTACTTCGCCGCCGCTCGACCCTCGCTCGACCCCCGCTCGGCCCCCGCTCGCCCCCGCTCGGCCCCCGCTCCGCCCCAGCTCGGCCGGCGACCGGGTCCGTTGACCATGTATCTGCTGCCAGAACCGACCCCAGCCTGGCAGCAGGCATCGGCAGCCTGAGCCAGACCGGTGCGGCAGGATGAGTCCCCGTGACAGTACGGGAGGCGACGCGACGCACCGAGGTGCGCTCCCGCGTCGTGCAGTGGTTCGACGGCGCCGCGCGCGACCTGCCCTGGCGTGCGCCGGACCGCACCGCCTGGGGCGTGCTCGTCAGCGAGGTCATGTTGCAGCAGACCCCTGTGGTGCGCGTCGAGCCCGCCTGGCACGCGTGGCTGGAGCAGTGGCCCACGCCCGCCGACCTGGCGGTGGCCCCGACCGCCGACGTGCTGCGCGCCTGGGGCCGCCTCGGCTACCCGCGCCGCGCGCTGCGGCTGCAGGAGTGCGCCCGGGCGATAGTCGAACGGCACGACGGCGTCGTGCCGAGCACCGAGCCCGAGCTGCGCGACCTGCCCGGCATCGGTGAGTACACGGCCGCAGCGGTGCTGGCGTTCGCCTACGGGAAGCGGTCCGTCGTGGTCGACACGAACGTGCGCCGGGTGCTGGCGCGGGCGGTCGGCGGGTCGGCGCTGCCCGCGCCGTCGTACACGGCCGCGGAACGCCGGCTGGCGACGGCGCTCGCCCCGGACGGCGACGCCGAGGCCGCCCGCTGGGCCGAGGCCTCGATGGAGCTGGGCGCGCTGGTCTGCACGGCGAAGGCGCCGAAGTGCGGCGCCTGCCCGGTCGCCGGGCTGTGCGCGTGGCGCAGGGCGGGCTCGCCCCCGGACGCCCACGCCGCCCGACGCCGCACCCAGGCCTGGGCCGGTACCGACCGGCAGGCGCGCGGGCGCGTCATGGCGGAGCTCCGGCACGCAGTCGAGCCGGTGGACCGTGCCCTGCTCGCGAGCCTGTGGCACGACCCGCAGCAGCTCGACCGCGCTATCGCCGGCCTGATCGAGGACGGCCTGGCGGAACAGGACGAGGCAGCCTGCCTCCACCTGCCGAAGTAGTCAGAGCTCCAGGAGCATTCGCGAGTTGCCCAGGGTGTTGGGCTTCACGCGCGCCAGGTCGAGAAACTCGGCCACGCCCTCGTCGTAGGAGCGCAGCAGCTCGGTGTACACCTCGGGCGTCACGGGCGTGCCGTCGATCTCGCGGAACCCGTGCGCGGCGAAGAAGTCGACCTCGAAGGTCAGGCAGAACACGCGGCGCAGCCCCAGCGCACGCGCCCGCTCGACCAGCGCAGCGAGCAGCGCGTGCCCCACCTTGCGGCCGCGCCAGTCGCGGTGCACGGCCAGCGTGCGCACCTCGGCGAGGTCGTCCCACATCACATGGAGCGCCCCGCAGCCGACGGCGGGATCCCCGGCCGAGCCGGCGGGGTCGGTCGCGACCAGGAACTCCTGGACCGCCTCGTAGTACCCGACCATCTCGTACGGCCGGAGGATGCGCTCCTGGCTGAGCGGCTCGACGAGGTCGCGGATCGTGCGCACGTCGGCGGGGAGGGCGGGTCGGATCACGGGCGCGACCGGCGCGTCGGGTGTCGTCACGGCGATCACCCTACGGCGGGGCGCCAGATCCGCGCCCGCCGCGCCCGCCAGCCGGGCGGGCCGACCGGCCAGGCGGGCCGACAAGACGCGCGAGCCGGACCGCAGACCATACGAATCGAATGGCAAACCGGAAAGTGAGCGAGAGAACCTCTCAACACACCCGCACCGAGAGGGCAAAGGTCTTGCCAAGTCACGGAATGCGTGGTGAGTTTGGCGCATGGCATCCACACGCCTGACCGCAGAAGCGAGGACGCAGGCGCTGGCTGCGCTCGAAGCCAGTGTCAGCCCCTCCGCAGAGCTGGACGTCCTGGTGATCGGAGGCGGCGTCACCGGCGCCGGTATCGCCTTGGACGCGGTCACGCGCGGGTTGTCGACCGCCGTCGTCGAGGCACAGGACTGGGCGCAGGGCACCTCGAGCCGCAGCAGCAAGCTGGTCCACGGCGGCCTGCGCTATCTACAGATGCTCGACTTCGAGCTGGTGCACGAGGCCCTCACCGAGCGCGACCTCCTGCTACGGGACCTGGCACCGCACCTGGTGCGGCCGGTCCCGTTCCTGTATCCGCTGGAGCACCGGGTCTGGGAGCGCGCCTACGTGGGCGCGGGCATCCTGATGTACGACGTCCTCGCGACGCTCACGCCCGGCCGACGCCCCATGCCGTTCCACCGCCACCTGAGCAAGAACCAGATGGAGGCCAAGTTCCCGGACCTGGCGCACGACGCCGCCGTCGGCGCCGTCCAGTACTGGGACGCGTCGGTCGACGACGCCCGCCTGGTCGCCACCCTGATCCGCACCGCCGCCAGCTACGGCGCGCACGCCGCGAGCCGTACCCAGGTGGTGAGCCTGACCCAGGGCGCGACGGGCGCGGTGAACGGCGCGGTGGTCGTGGACCTGGAGACCGGCAAGGAGATCACCGTCCGGGCGCGGTCGGTGATCAACGCGACCGGCGTGTGGACCGAGGACACCGAGGCCCTGGCGGGTTCGGAGGGCGGGCTACGCGTGCTCGCGAGCAAGGGCGTGCACCTCATCGTCCCGCGCGAGCGCATCCGGGGGCACGCGGGGCTGATCCTGCAGACGGAGAAGTCCGTGCTGTTCGTCATCCCGTGGAGCCGGTACTGGATCATCGGGACCACGGACACGCCGTGGAACCTCGACCCCACGCACCCGGTGGCCACGAGCGCCGATATCGACTACGTGCTGGACCACGCCAACGCCGTGCTCGCGCATCCCCTGACCAGGGAAGACATCATCGGCACCTATGCGGGCCTGCGCCCGCTGCTGCAGCCGGGCACCAAGGCAGGCACCAGCAGCGCGAAGGTCAGCCGCGAGCACACCGTCGCCTCGCCGACGCCGGGTCTCACCGTCGTCGCGGGCGGCAAGCTCACGACGTACCGGATCATGGCCAAGGACGCCGTCGACTTCGCGATCGGGCAGCGCTCCGCCGCGCTCCCCTCGATCACGCACCAGATCCCGCTCACGGGCGCCGTCGGGCTGCGGGCCGTGCAGCGGCAGGCGCGCACGTGGGGCAAGCGGTTCGGCTGGTCTCCCCCGCTGCTGGACCACCTGCTGCACCGGTACGGCGCCAACCTCGCCGAGATCGTCGAGCTGTGCGACGCCGACCCGACGCTCGCCAAGCCGCTCGCGCATGCCGCCGCCTATCTGCGCGCCGAGGTGCATTACGCGGTGAGCCACGAGGGCGCCCTCCACCTGGAGGACGTGCTCGCGCACCGCACGCGCCTGGTCTACGAGGTCTCGGACCGGGGCACGGAGGCGGCCGAGGAGGTCGCGGCCGTCGTCGGCCCACTGCTCGGCTGGGACGCGTCGGACGCGGAGCGCGAAGTGCGCGCGTGGCAGTCGCGCATCGACGCGGAACGCCATGCCGAGGAAGCGCCCGACGACGAGGCCGCCGAACGGGCGCGCCTGACCACCCAGGATGTAGCGGCCATGCAGCCGCTCCGGAACTAAGGAAACGAAGGACACAACTACCAGACCGCCGACGGGCCGCCCCAGAGGAGCCGCCGGGTTTCACCCCGTACGCCGACAGAGTGGTCGGCAGAAAGCGAGTCAGCGATGAACGCATTCACGGACATCATGGTGCCGGAGTTCCTCGGCACCATGATCCTGCATCCTCGGCGGTGCCGGCGTGGTGGCCAACGCCATCCTCCCGAAGAACAAGGGATTCAACGGCGGCTGGCTGATGATCAACTTCGGGTGGGGCCTCGCGGTCTTCGCCGGTGTGTACGTGTCGTTGACGTCCGGCGCGCACATCAACCCGGCCGTGACGCTCGGCATCCTCGCCAGCGGGGCCCAGGAGTTCGCTCCCGGCGTCGCCGCCAACTTCGGCAACATGCTCGTGTACTGGGTGGCCCAGCTGGTCGGCGCCTTCGTGGGCGCCGTCCTCGCGTACCTGGCGTACAAGCAGCACTTCGACCAGGACGCCGACCCGGCGCGTCAAGCTCGCCGTCTTCTCCACGGGCCCGGAGATCCGCTCGTACACGTGGAACCTCGTCACCGAGGTGATCGGCACGTTCGTGCTGGTCTTCGTGATCCTGTCGTTCGGCGAACACGCCGGGTCGACCTCGGACCGCTGGCCGCCGCGCTCCTCGTGGTCGGTATCGGCGCGAGCCTCGGTGGCCCCACGGGGTACGCCATCAACCCGGCCCGTGACTTCGGGCCGCGCATCGCGCACTTCGTCCTGCCCATCCCGGGCAAGGGCTCCAGCGACTGGGCGTACTCGTGGGTCCCGGTGGTCGGCCCGCTGGTGGGCGGCGCGCTGCGGCGGCCTGCGGGCCGCAGGGCCGTCGGCGGAGGGTCACCTCCGCGGAGCAACCTCACACGCAGACAACGACACAGACAAGGGAGTCAACACCGATGGCTGACTACGTACTCGCGATCGACCAGGGCACCACGAGCTCCAGGGCGATCGTCTTCAACCACGCCGGGACCATCGTGTCCAGCGGCCAGATCGAGCACGACCAGGTCTTCCCGAGGGCGGGATGGGTCGAGCACCGGCCGGAACAGATCTGGGACAACACCCGCGAAGTCGTGGGTCTCGCGCTGACCAGGGCGAACCTCAACCACACCGACCTCGCCGCCGTGGGCATCACCAACCAGCGCGAGACCACGGTGGTCTGGGACAAGACGACCGGCAAGCCGGTCTACAACGCGATCGTCTGGCAGGACACGCGCACGCAGGCGATCGTCGACGAGCTCGGCGGGTCCGAGGGCGCGGACAAGTACAAGGCGATAGTCGGCCTGCCGCTCGCCACCTACTTCTCCGGCCCCAAGGTGAAGTGGATCCTCGACAACGTCGAGGGTGCGCGCGAGGCCGCCGAGCGCGGCGACCTGCTGTTCGGCAACACCGACGCGTGGGTCCTGTGGAACATGACGGGCGGGGTCGACGGCGGCGTGCACGTCACCGACGTCACGAACGCGTCCCGCACCATGCTGATGGACCTCGACACCCTGTCCTGGCGCGAGGACATTGCCGCGGACATGAGCATCCCGCTCTCGATGCTCCCCGAGATCCGCTCCTCCTCGGAGGTGTACGGGCACGGTCGTGCACGCGGCATGGTGCCCGGCGTGCCCATCGCGGGCATTCTCGGCGACCAGCAGGCGGCGACGTTCGGGCAGGCGTGCTTCGAGGTCGGTACCGCGAAGAACACGTACGGCACCGGCAACTTCATGCTGCTCAACACCGGCACTGAGAAGGTGCCGTCCGAGAACGGGCTGCTCACCACGGTCTGCTACAAGATCGGCGACGCCGCCGCCATCTACGCGCTCGAAGGCTCCATCGCCGTCACCGGGTCGCTCGTCCAGTGGCTCCGCGACAACCTGGGCATGTTCACCGACTCGCCCGACGTCGAGTGGCTCGCCCGCAAGGTCGAGGACAACGGCGGCGCGTACTTCGTGCCCGCCTTCTCCGGCCTGTTCGCGCCGTACTGGCGGCCCGACGCGCGGGGTGCCCTCGTCGGCCTGACCCGGTTCGTCAACCGGAACCACATCGCGCGGGCCGCGCTGGAGGCCACGGCGTACCAGACCCGCGAGGTCATGGACGCCATGCGGGCCGACTCCGGCGTGGAGCTCACCGAGCTCAAGGTCGACGGCGGCATGGTCGCCAACGAGCTGCTGATGCAGTTCCAGGCCGACCAGCTCGGGGTCCCCGTCGTCCGGCCGGTCGTCGCCGAGACCACCGCGCTCGGCGCCGCGTACGCGGCGGGTATCGCCGTCGGCTTCTGGAAGGGCGAGTCCGATGTCACCGCGAACTGGGCCGAGGACCGGCGGTGGGTGCCCGATGTGGAGGGGAGCGAGCGGGACCGGCTGTACCGGAGCTGGAAGAAGGCAGTGACGAAGACGTTCGACTGGGTGGACTCGGACGTCAGCTGATCGCTCGACATCAGACGCTCAGGTCACTCCAGTGATCTGAGCGTCTGGCGTTGAAGCCGTTACGGGGCCGGTATCGCCAGGCCGTCCCGATGAGTGGTGGTCAGGCACGCGCCTGCTCCATGAGGGTCGACAGCACCCGCGACCACCAGGTGCCGGGCTCACGAAACGCGAACGGGTCACGCTCGCGCAGGAGGTCGGTGAGGTCCCGCACGGCCAGCGCCTCCTCGTCGGCGCTCCGGCCCTCCGCGTGGCGGAAAGCCCCGATGCGATGAATGAAGTCCACGAAGCTGCTGAAGGTGCTGTTGACGACCTCGATGGTGGAACCGACGTCGTCCAGCGAGCACAACACGACCACGCTGTTCTTCACGTCGAGGAAGAAGCGCATCGCCTGGTCCTGCCCTGGCGCCCCCAGGAAGAGTGCCGAGCTGGTGCTGCCGTCCGGAGAGTCGAGCGTCTGGACGGTGAACAGGCCGGGTTCGCCGTCGAGCTTCATGGTGAAGGCCGGTCCGATGTCTTCGGGCAGCCCTACATAGGACAGCAGCAACGCGTCGAGCTCCGAGGACTCAAGACCTACCGCGTCGTCGAAATCGAGGGCAACGATGTTCTCCTCGCCGAAGATGTCAGAGAGGGTGTCGCGTGTAAAGCATGCGGGCGGTTCCTTTGCGGGGAGGCCTTCTGGTGGGCGGGCACCTGGCCACGCACCCGGACTGCGCATACCACCACAAGTTGGACCCACGAGCAACGCCGACGACGGCACCCTCGCTCCGCTAGCGCGACGGCTGCCCGTCGTCGACCAGCTCCGCGATCATCTGGGGCACCCGCTTCTCCAGGGCACGCCAGACGAGCTCGTCGTCGACTCCGTCGTAGACGTGCGCGATCAGGTTCCGCATGCCCTTGAGGGCCGGCCAACCGACGTCGGGGTGCTCCGCCTTGAACCACTCCGGAAGCCGTTCGGCCACCGTCGCGATGTTCAGGACGATGTGCTCACCGAACCCCCTGCTCCGCTCGCCGTCGAACGTCTGGGCCATGTAGGCGTCGTATCCCTCGGAGACCAGCTGGCGTGCCTGTTCCCCGAAGCGGGCCAGGTCTGCCAGATACCGACCAACCTTCTCCCGGGCGGCCGCACCGCCCCCATCGGCCGACCCGGTATCACCGCCGGTCATAGCGGCACTGCCTCGGTCGCCGCACGCGCAGCGGCAGGTCCGCGCGCGTCGTCCGGAACCACGTCCACGTGCACGCCGAGCGATTCCTCGAGTGCCTCGGTCAGCAGGGCCTTGTCGAAGATGTCGAAGTCCGGCGGAGTCGTGACCAGCAGGTCGAGGTCCGACGCCTCCGTGTCCTCGCCTCGCGCCACCGAGCCGAAGACACGCGGGTTGGTCACGTGATACCGCGCGAGCACCGCCCGGACCTCCTCGAGCGCGTGCTCGAGCAAGATCGACGGCCGCACCCGGAGGGCAGCTTCGATCCGCAGCCGGGTCTCCGGGCCGGGGCTGCGGACGCCTTTCTCGATCGCGGCTATCGCCGGCTGCGAAGTTCCGGATCTCGCGGCGAGGTCACGCTGCGTCAGGCCGGCGCGCAAGCGCCGGAAACGCACGACGCTCCCGTAGTCATCCATGACTGCACTATATCGACTTGTGATCAGCGTGCGGTAGCCGCGGCCGGGACACAACCCCGCCGCAGGATGCGTTCGCAGCGATAGCGTGACCCCGTGCCCATCAGCTACACCCTTCCCGGCGTCCATGTCACCGACCACTCCGTCGACGTCCCGCTCGACTGGTCCCAGCCCGACGGCTCGCCCACGATCTCGGTGTTCGCCCGCGAGCTCGTGGATCCCACCCGCCGCACCGAGGACCTGCCGCTCCTCGTGTTCCTGCAGGGCGGCCCCGGCGGCAAGGGCCCGCGCCCGACCGGCCCGGACGGCTGGGTCGGCGCGGCGCTGAAACGGTTCCGCGTGGTGCTGCTGGACCAGCGCGGCACCGGCCGGTCCAGCGCCGTCCGGGCAGCCGCGCTCAACGCCGTCGGCACGCCGGAGCAGCAGGCCGAGTACCTCACGCACTTCCGCGCCGACAGCATCGTGCGCGACGCCGAACACGTCCGGAAGACGCTCTTCGACGGCCGGCGCTGGACCTCGCTCGGGCAGTCCTACGGCGGCTTCATCACGCTGACCTACCTGTCGTTCGCCCCCGAGGGCCTGAACGCGAGCATCGTCACCGGCGGGCTGCCGAGCCTGACGGCGTCGGCCCGGGAGGTCTACGAGCGCACCCAGCCGCGCGTGGTGGCCAGGAACGAGCGGTTCCGCGCGCGCTACCCGCATGTCGCAAAGGCCCTCGGGCGCATCGCCGACCGCCTCTCCGCCGGCAGCGTGATGGAGCCGGGCGGAGACACACTCACGACCCGCCGGCTCCAGACGCTCGGCATGGACTTCGGCATGCAGCCCGGCTTCGAGCGCGTGCACTGGATACTCGACGAGGCGTTCGACTCCCCGCACGGCGGCCCGCTCAGCGACACGTTCCTCGCCACGGTCGCGGCCGAGACGTCGTTCGCGACCAACCCGCTCTACGCGCTGCTGCACGAGTCGGTCTACGCCCAGTCCCACACCGGCCCGACGGCGTGGGCGGCCCAGTCGGTGCGCGACGCCGACCCGGCGTTCAGCGAGAACGCCCGGCCGCTGCTGATGACTGGCGAGATGATCTACCCCTGGATGTTCTCCGAGATCAGCGCCCTGCGGCCGTTCGAGGCCGCGGCGAACGCTCTCGCGGAGCGGCAGGACTGGGGCGACCTGTACGACCTGCACCGCCTCGCGGAGAACGAGGTGCCGGTCGAGGCCGCCGTGTACTTCGACGACATGTTCGTCGACTCGTCCCTGTCGCTGGAGACGGCCGCGCGTGTGGGCAACGTCGCGCCCTGGGTCACCAACGAGTTCGAGCACGACGGCCTGCGCGTCGGCGACGTCCTGCCCAGGCTCCTGGACCGCCTGGACGCCCGGGGCGGCCCGCTCCGTCCCTGACCCCGTGTCAGACGTACAGGTCACCCAGGTGACCTGTACGTCTGACACGGGCGGGTCCGCGAGACGCGGTCAGTACGTGTAGGTGTTCAGCGTCGCCACCGCCGCTGCCGGGTTGCCGGCGTCGTAGCGGTCGACCGCCACGAAGGTCGGCTTCTTGCGGGCGGCCGGCTGGCAGAACCGCTGGGCGCGGTTGAGCAGCCGCTCGTTGTCGGTCCGGGCCGTCGCCTCGATGGGGGTGTCCCGGAAGTGGTTCATCACGAACAGCGGCCGGAAACCGGCCCCGGTCTGCGTCAGCGGGATGTTCGTGCCGGCGTCGTACCAGCGGCTGTAGCAGGACCAGTCCGACTCGCCGACGCCGGAGCCCATGGACCAGTAGTTCTCGACGGTCCACTCGCGCTGGTACATCACGCCGAAGCTCTCCCGGGTCAGGCCGGCTGACTCGTCGGCGGACCGGCTGTGGTCGCTGAAGATCAGCAGGCGGTCGTTGTCCGCTATCAGCCGGGCCATGGTGGGCCACCCGTTCTCGCGCACCCCGGTCAGGTTCGGGCGGTAGAGCACGTCCGACAGCCCCGCGACGCGCTCGATCTCGCTCCGCAGCACGCCCGGGTCCACGTAGTCCTCGAGGAACACCGTGACGAACTGGTCCGGGTTGGCCTCCAGGAAGTCGACCATCCGCTGGAGGTCGACCCACAGGGCGACCGGGCTGCTGACCAGGGTGCAGCTGTTGTGGCAGAGGATCGCGCCGTCGCCGGTCTGGTGGATGTCCAGCTGGAACCCGCGCACGCCGTCGGCGAGCTGCTGCTCGATGCCCCGGACCTGGTTGGGCACGAGGTTGACGAAGGGCGGCGCGAAGCCGCCGTCCACCCCGTTCGCGTAGGCATTGTGCGCGGTGAGGAACGACATCTGGTCGAGGGTGCGCTCATCGGCGGGAGGCATCGGGTTGGTCACCGGACCGACCGGGGTGAGGTACCACTCGGCGAGCGCCCCTCTGCCCCCGAGCGCCAGCTGCGCCGGGTAGTTCGCCCCGCCCGGCTTGGCGCCGACGGTGAGGTAGCTCTCGACGCCCGGCGCCTTGAGGTTGTACCGGTCGCTGCCGACGTCGACAACCTCCCAGACGGCGTCCGGCCCCGCGCAGCCGACGGTCCGGGCCTGGCCGCCGGAGCGGCCGAGGCAGCTGCCCGCCGCGTCGACGCTCTCCAGGACGTAACCGGACCCGGCGGCCCGGAGGGTCCACTGCTGGCGGTCCTCGTTGCCCTTCGGCCGGTGCTGTTCGACGGCGCCCGCGGTGTCCGACGCGTTGAGCCCGGTGGCGACGCTCTGCACGTAGTAGGCCCCGCCGGGCGGGGCCGCCTCGACGGCGGCCCGCGCCGGGGGCGCGGCGGCCTGCGACGACGGCGCGACGACGGCGGCGACCGCCAGGGCCGCGACGGCGGCGACCAGAGCTCGGGAGGTTCTCATCAGGCGGGACCCTTCCTCGGGACTGCGGTCCGGGGACCGGCCGGGCGGACGCCGACCGGGTGAATCACACCAGGCGGGAACGCCCGCTGTCATCAGTGGTTCCCCCAACGGTCCTGGTCGCTCACCGCCAGCCGCGGACCGCGGGCCGAGGGCCGAGGGCGAGCGAGGCCGAGGGCCGAGGGCCTCAGCCGCGCAGGGTCGGCAGCGACGCGACCAGGTACCCGTCCACCTCGACGACGTCGCCGGCGACCAACGGCGGGTCCCCGGCCGGGAAGCAGAGGGTGACCTGGAAGCCGTCGGTCTGCACGCGCGCGGCGGTGAAGGCCTGGCCCGTGCGAGCGACGGCCCGCTCCTCGACGGCCAGCACGACGCCGGTCAGGTGCGCGACGGCGTCGGTCGACGCGGCGTACGCGCCGGTGGGCTCGAAGACCAGGCCGGACACGGCGCCGTCGGCCCGCCCGATCACCTGGACGGAGTTGCCGAGCACGACTATCGATACCGGGCCCGTGATCGGGTGCTCCGCGGCACCGAGCAGGGCGAGCTCCTCGAGCTGGCAGGCGATCTCGGTGATGACCTCGTCGTCCTGGTTCACGAGCTCGGCGAGCACGAGCCCGCCGTCGACCGCCTGTGGCTCGGACATGATGGCGCCAGGCGCCGCGTAGAACGTGGGCGTGACCACCCGCACGAGGTCGCCCTCGGTGGTGATGATCAGGCGGGCACCGGACGAGTCGGTCCAGATGTGCACGCCGACCTCGCCGTCCTTGGCGATCGTCTCCGCGTCGGAGCGAGCAGACGCCACCATGTCGCGAAAGTCGCTACGTCGCCAGACGTCCAGTCCGATGCAAGCCAGGTTCGATGCCACGGTTGCCTACGCTAACCCGGCAGCGCGCGAAGGACGCGCCAGAAACTACATGCCCGTCATTCGGGCGAGTGCTTGTCCAGGAATGCGTACACCTCGGCGTCGTCCACGCCGGGGAACGCGCCGCGCGGCAGGGCCGCGAGGATCTGCTGGTGCATGCGCCCCGACGGCCAGGCCTCCCCGGACCAGCGCTCGGTGAGCTCGGGCGCCGGGCGCTGGCAGCATGCCGGGTCCGGGCACGTGGAGACGCGCCGCACCTGCGTGGCCCGCCCGCGGAACCACTTGGCGTGCGCGTACGGCACACCGACCGTGATGGAGAAGGCGCCCGACCCGCCGTCAGGCCCGCCGGCGGGCGACATCGATCCCGTCTGGGTGGAGCACCAGAACGTCCCGGCCGGGGTGTCGGTGTACTGGTAGAACTCGGTGGCCCGGTCGCGCCGCTCGAATGCCTCCCGCGCCGCCCACCGCCGACAGATCAGCTGCCCCTCGATGGCACCCGTGACGTCCTGCGGGAACGGCAGGCCGTCGTTCGCGTAGCCGCGGAACAGGGCGCCGTCGGCGCCCACCCTGAGGAAGTGCAGCGGGATGCCGAGGTGGTGCGTCGCGAGGTTGGTGAGCCGCATCGCGGCGGCCTCGTGCGTGACACCGAAGGCATCGCGGAAGTCCTCGACCGCGAGGTCGCGCTCCCGTTTGCGCGCCTCCAGGAACGGCACGGCCACGAACTGCGGCGCGAGGCAGGCTGCGGCGAAGTACGTGATCTCCACGCGCTGGCGCAGGAACTCGCCGTACGAGCGCGGCCGGTCGTGCTCGAGCACGCGGTGGGCGAGCGCCTGCAGCGCGAGCGACCGGAGGCCATGGCCGCCCGGGGTCGACGCCGGGGGCAGGTAGATGCGTCCGTTGCGCAGGTCGGTGACGGACCGCGCGGACCGCGGCAGGTCGTCGACGTGCAGCAGTGTGAAGCCCATCTGCTCCGCCATCCGCGCCACCGTCCGGTGCGTCAGCGCGCCGCCCGTGTATCCGGCGGCCTTGACCAGCTGCTCCGCGACCGCCTCGAACTGCGGGTAGTGGTTGTCGCGAGCCTCCCGCTCCAGGCGCAGGTCGGTGTTGGCCCGCCGCGCCTCCTCAGGCGTGGCGATCGCCATCTGCTCGCGCCGCGCCAGCTCGTCGTGCAGGCCCACGAGCTGCTCCAGCACGGGCATCGGCAGCTTCTGGCTGGGCTTGACGGCGGGCACGCCGAGGGTGGTGAACAGCGGGCCGCGCTGCGCCCGGTCGAGCGCGATCTCCAGGGCCGCACGGCGCGACGGCGGCTCCGCGCTGAGCAGCTCGCTCATCGGCACGCCGAGCGCCTCCGCGATCGACCTCAGGAGTCCCAGCCGCGGTTCGCGCCGCCC
Organism: uncultured Actinomycetota bacterium; assembly: GCA_963850545.1. Lineage (GTDB taxonomy): Bacteria > Actinomycetota > Actinomycetes > Actinomycetales > Cellulomonadaceae > Promicromonospora. The sequence goes on from CAWKLP010000001.1 coordinate 3,520,345, forward strand.
GTTCTCGACGAGCGACAGCAGGCTCGGGGCCGAGCCCACCTTCTCGCCGAGCGCGTCCAGCGTGAGCCCCTGCGCGGTGCGCAGGTGCCGGATGCGGCGCCCCAGGGTGATGAGGTCGGTCTCGGTGCCCGACGTCGCCTCGCCCGAGTTCGGCACGTCGCCCTCCGTCCAGTCGTGTCCGGTCGTGTGACCGCCGTCACCCGAGATGCACCCGGGACAGGCCAACAGGAACCCGCTCCTTCACACTACGTGAAGATCGGCGATTCTTGACAGTCCGGAGACTGGAATTCCGGGCGATCCGCACATGAGAGTGGAAACAAGCCCGCCACCGTGGCCCGCCGCATGACGATCGGAGAGCACATGTCCGTCCTCGCGAACCCCCGCCGAACCCGGCTCGTCGCCGAGCTCGTCTCCGACGTGACCACCGGTCAGGGCTCCACCACATCGGCCGAGGCGACCGCGCACGCCGTGCCGCGCGTCGGAACGCAGGACGTACGGGCGTGGGTGGCGAGCATCGCCGAGCTCACCCAGCCCGCCAAGATCGTCTGGTGCGACGGCTCTGCCGAGGAGAAGCAGGGCCTCATCGACCAGATGCTGGCTGCGGGCACGCTCGTCGAGCTGAACCAGGAGAAGCGGCCGGGCTCGTACCTGGCCCGCTCCAACCCGGCCGACGTCGCCCGCGTCGAGTCGCGCACCTTCATCTGCTCGCAGGACGAGGAAGACGCCGGCCCCACCAACAACTGGATGGCCCCGGCCGACATGCGCGCCGAGCTGAAGGGCGTCTTCGAGGGCTCGATGAAGGGCCGCACCATGTACGTGGTGCCGTTCTCGATGGGCCCCGTCGGCGGTCCCATCTCCCAGGTGGGCATCGAGATCACCGACTCGCCGTACGTCGTCGTCTCGATGCATGTCATGACGCGCGTGTCCGCCGCGATCCTGGACCTCATCGACGCCGGCCAGCAGTGGGTGCCCGCCGTCCACTCGGTGGGCGCGCCCCTCGCCGACGGCGCGGCCGACGTCGCCTGGCCCTGCAGCGACACCAAGTACATCGTGCAGTTCCCGGAGACCCGCGAGATCTGGTCGTACGGCTCCGGCTACGGCGGTAACGCCCTGCTCGGCAAGAAGTGCTTCGCGCTGCGCATCGCGTCGGCGATGGCGCGCGACGAGGGCTGGCTCGCCGAGCACATGCTGCTCATCCGCATCACCTCGCCCGAGCAGCGCCAGTACCACCTGGCCGCCGCCTTCCCGAGCGCGTGCGGCAAGACGAACCTCGCGATGCTGCAGCCCACCATCCCGGGCTGGAAGGTCGAGACCCTGGGTGACGACATCGTGTGGATGCGCCCCGGCCCCGACGGCACGCTGCGCGCCATCAACCCCGAGGCCGGCTTCTTCGGCGTCGCGCCGGGTACCGGCATCGACACCAACCCGACCGCCGTCGCGACCTTCGACCGCGACACCATCTTCACGAATGTCGCCCTGACCGACGACGGCGACGTCTGGTGGGAGGGCCTCACGCCCGAGGCGCCGGAGCACCTGATCGACTGGCAGGGCAACGACTGGACGCCCGCCTCCGACAAGCCGGCGGCCCACCCGAACTCCCGCTTCACCGTGGCCGCCGCCCAGTGCCCCACCATCGCGGACACCTGGGAGGACCCCGCCGGCGTGCCGGTCGACGCGATCGTGTTCGGTGGCCGCCGCGCCACGAACGTGCCGCTGGTCGCGCAGTCGTTCGGCTGGGAGCACGGCGTGTTCATGGGCGCCACGATCTCCTCCGAGCGCACGGCCGCCGCCGAGGGCGCGCTCGGTGAGCTGCGCCGCGACCCCTTCGCGATGCTCCCGTTCTGCGGCTACAACATGGCCGACCACTGGGCGCACTGGCTCGAGGTCGGCGCGGGCATCGAGGAGTCGAAGCGCCCGCAGATCTTCCAGGTGAACTGGTTCCGCAAGGGCGAGGACGGCCGCTTCCTGTGGCCGGGCTTCGGCGAGAACTCGCGCGTCATCGAGTGGATCGTCAGCCAGGTCGAGGCGGGCCGCGGCCTGCGCGAGGACGTCTCCGTGGCCACCCCGGTGGGCAGCGTGCCCGCGCCGGGCACGCTGAACCTGGACGGCGTCAAGGTGCCCGACGCCGACATGGCCGCCCTCTTCGACGTCCCCACCGCGCCGTGGCAGGCCGAGGCCGACCTGACCGAGGAGTTCTTCGCCCGGTTCGGCGACCACACGCCGGCCGCGCTGCACGCCCAGCTGGACGCCCTGCGGGAGCGTCTGGCCCGATGATCTCGGGCGGCTGACGGCGCGACTTCTCGGGTGGCTACCCGTCGCGCCGTCAGCCGTCCGGACAAGCGTCCCCGGCCGGGTTATTGAGGCATCCCGGCCGGGGATCTCTCTCTGTGTCCGAGGTGGTCGGTCCCGCGAGGGAATCGACTGCCTCGGCAGGGGTCTGCCCGATCAGCCGCAGAGGCCCCGGACGGTGGTCGTCCGCATCTCGCCGCGCCAGGCGATGCCGCCCTGCGCTGCCACACACACTCCGTCGACGCCGCCGAGCACCACCCTGCTGGTCCGGTAGGCGGCGGTACCACCCGACCCGGCGCTGATGTTCGCGCTCGTCAGGCGCACCGCCGTGTGGGTGGTCACTCCCCAGCTCGGGCCGGTGTGCACAGTGATCGCGCACTTGGCGCCGGTGTTGCGGTTGTAGTAGACGTCCAGCCAGGCGACCCTGCGGCCACCGGCGTGGATCCCCGTGTGCACGATCCGGCTGCCGCAGCCGGCGGCCATCGGTGTGGCCGGTGCTTCCGGCGCTGCCGCGACCGCCGTCGTCGCCGGTGCGGCCGCTGCCGGTGCCGCCGCGGCAGCGGTGACGGGCAGTGCCAGGGAGAGCGCCGTCAGCAGCGCCACGGCCCCCTTGCCCCAGGGCCTCCGAAGTGCAGTGATCATGTCTGTCTCCTTCGATCGACACGCGTGCCGATCGCACGCGCGCCCACCGTAGCCAAGGCGCCCGGGACCCCTCCCGGTGAAGCAGTCGCTCAGTACCGCATCCCCATCAGCCCGCGGACGTCGTCCAGGGTGCGGTCCGCTATCTCGTTCGCCCGCGCGTTGCCCCGGGCGAGCACGTCGTCGAGGTGACGCGGTCCGGCGGAGGCGAGCTCCCGGCGTCGGGCACGGAGGGGGCGCAGGCCCTCCACCACCGCCTCGGTGACCACGGCCTTGAGCCGCCCGGCACCCGCCGAACCCACCTCCTCCGCGAGCGCCTCCGGCGCCGTCCCGGAGAAGTACGCGCCGATCTGGAGCAGGTTGGCGATCTCGGGCCGCCGCTCCGGTTCGTAGGTGATCACGCGCTCGGCGTCGGTCTTCGCCCGCCTGAAGAACGCCACCGTGTCGTCCTCGGCGGCGCGCAGCTCCAGCGCGTTCCCCCGCGACTTGGACATCTTGGCGCCGTCGTTGCCCAGGATGGTGGGCGATGGCGCGATAAGTGCGTCCGGCTCCGTGAAGTACGGCTGCGCGGCCGCGTACCGCTGGTTGAACCGGCGGGCCACGGTGCGGGTGATCTCCAGGTGCGGCAGCTGGTCCACTCCGACGGGCACGAGGTTGCCGTGGCAGAACAGGATGTCGGCGGCCTGGTGCACCGGGTAGGTGAGGAGCAGGCCGGAGATGCCGCGCCTCTGGCGCAGCAGGGCCGCCTCCGCCTCGGCCTTCACCGTGGGGTTGCGCTCCAGCTCGGCGACCGTGACCAGCGACAGGAACGGGAGCAGCAGCTGGTTCAGCGCGGGCACCGCGGAGTGCGTGAAGACGGTGCTGCGCTCGGGGTCGAGCCCCGCCGCGAGATAGTCGAGCAGCACCTCGCGGACGGTTGCGGGCAGGTCCCCGGCATCGTCCCGGTCGGTGATGACCTGGTAGTCGGCGACGATGAGGAACATCTCGACGCCCAGGTCCTGCAGGCGCACGCGGTTCGCGACGGTCCCGAGCAGGTGCCCCAGGTGCAGGGCCCCCGTGGGGCGGTCCCCGGTCAGGACGCGGTACTCCCCTGGGTTCCGGGCGATCTGGCTCTCCAGGACGGCGGTGCGCTCACGCGCCGCCTCGGCGGAGCGGGTAACGCTGGGGGTGTACGACGGCGGTGTGGTCGCCTCGGGTGTGATGGTGACGGACATGTGGGCCTCCTTGTTCAGGGAGCCGCCCGCGCACGACGTCGGCACAGAAAAGTCCCGGGCTGCGGCGAGCAGCTCAGGACTTCTGTGCGGATGGGCGCGTCAGGTCACGGCTGCGGGTGCAGCCGCCACCAGTTCAGCCCGTGCGTCATGCGCCCAGGGTATGCGGGCGCCCGACGGCGGGCAAGGACGACGCACCGCCGTCGGGCAGCGAGAATGGACCGGTGCCGCACCCCGCTGATGCCCCCCAACTGCCTGAATCCCCGCTCGCCCACGTCGTGTACTTCGAGCCCCGGATCCCCGGCAATACCGGCTCCGCGATCCGGCTCGCGGCCGTCACCGGCGCCCGGCTGCACCTGGTGGAGCCGCTCGGCTTCGACCTGTCGGAGGCCAAGCTGAAGCGCGCGGGCCTCGACTACCACGACCTCGCCGTCATGGACGTGCACCCGTCGCTCGACGCGGCGCTCGACACCCTGCCGGGCGCGCGGGTCTTCGCGTTCACCACCCGCGCGACGACCCGCTACACCGATGTCGAGTACCGACAGGGCGACGTGCTGCTGTTCGGGCCGGAGCCCACCGGCCTGCCGCCCGAGGCGCTGTCCCACCCGCGCGTCACGGACGAGCTTCGGATCCCGATGCTGCCCGGGCGCCGGTCGCTCAACCTGACGAACGCGGCGTCGATAGCGGTGTACGAGGCGTGGCGGCAGGCTGGGTTCGTCGAGGGGGCGTGACGGGGCAGTCGATCGCAGAAGCGATACTGAAATTCTCGCAGAAGTGATAGCGAGATGATCGCAGAAGTGATACTGAGATTCTCGCAGAAGTGATAACGTCGCCGGATGAGCGGCTACAGAACGCGGATTGTCGACCAGATCGTGCAGGATGCCCTTGCCACTTTCGGCGCTGTGATCATCGAGGGACCGCGCGCGGCAGGCAAGACGACCACGGGCCTGCAGGCGGCCACCAGCAGCATCCGCCTGGACTCGTCGCCCGAGATCGCCGCTCTGGCCGAGACCTCACCTAGCACGGTCCTCGCAGGTGAAGCTCCACGGCTGATCGACGAATGGCAGCTCGCACCGACACTATGGAATGCCGTCCGCCACGAGGTCGATGAGCGCGCAGTCCCGGGTCAGTTCATCCTCACCGGATCATCGACACCTCCCGATGACATCACCCGCCACAGCGGCGCAGGTCGGTTCCGCCGTGTCACCCTCCGCCCCATGACGTTGGCCGAGAGCGGCGACAGCACAGAGGCCTTCACCCTCGCGGACCTGTTCGACGGCGCGAAGATCGCCGGAATTGGTGGCCCCACCGTCGAGAACTACACCGAGCTCCTGGTGCGCGGCGGTTGGCCTGCCCTCGTCGCACAACCCAACCGTTCGCCCCAGGAATACCTCAGCAGCTATTTGGACGACATCGCCCGCGTCGATCTGCCCCATGCCGATCTCCGCGCCGACCCCATACGCATGCGTGCTCTCATCCGTGCGCTGGCACGCAATGTCTCGACAGAGATATCCGCCGCGAAGCTCAGCAAGGAGGCCGAGATCGGAACGTCGGACACGGAAATCTCCGCACAGACCGTCCGCAAGTACCTCGACGCCCTGACCCGTGTCTTCGTCATCGAGGAACAACCTGCCTGGGCCACACACCTGCGCTCAAAGGTCAGGCTACGCACCCAGCCCAGGTGGCACTTCATCGACCCGTCGCTCGCGGCCGCCGCGATGGGGGCGAACCGACAGATGCTCCTCGACGACCTCAACACTCTGGGCCTGCTGTTCGAGTCTTTGTGCATCCGGGACCTGCGCGTCTACGCCCAGCAGCTCACTGGCTCGGTGTACCACTACCGCGACGAGGTCGGCCTGGAGATCGACGCGATCGTCGAGCTCAACGACGGCCGCTGGGCTGCGTTCGAGGTCAAGATGGGCGGCGCCAAGAACATCGAGCTCGCCGCCCACAACCTGACAGCCCTCGCAGCCAAGGTCTCCGAGAAGCGATCAGGCCAGCTTGCGTCCCTCAACATTCTCACTGCCGGAACGACCAGCTACACCCGCCCAGATGGCGTCAACGTCGTTGCTCTCGGGCACCTCGGCGCAGTCTGACTGGCAGGGGTACCCAACGGTGTACGAGGTGTGGCGGCAGGCGGGGTTCGCCGACGGCGCGTGATCACGGCCTGTGCACGTCGTACACGACGTGCGTGACCCGCTTGGCCTGGACGGTCCGCGACGGACCCTCCAGGAGCACCTCCTCGCCCGGCCCCACGGCCCCCGGTCCGGGCCCGACCGAGGCTTGCGCCGAGCGGAACGGCCGGGCCGCGTCACCGAGCGTCCACTCGACGTCGCCGTTGCCGAACCAGTCGAACAGCGGGCCGACGCCGTCGTCGTCGTCCGCGATGTACCCGTCGAGCGACACCACCGCCGACATCGCTGTGCGTCCCATGAGCCTGCCTCCTCGTCGTGGCTGTCATCGGTCTGACGACCACCGCCGACGCAATTCATCGGACCTGACCACTGGGCCCCAACGGGAGTCCGGCAGCTCAGACGGCCGGGACGACCAGCTTCCGCCCCGGGGCCAGCTCGTAGGTCCCGGGCACGACGGCGCCCGTCCCCTCGCGTGGGGCGGTGGCCATGATCGTGACGGGCGGCTCACCCACGACGCGGTCCGACGTCGGGAACCAGGTGCGGCCCGGGCTGACCAGGATGAGCATGCCGTCGATGTGACCCGCCGGGCTGAACGTCGCCGACCCGGCCGGGTAGCGGCCGATGCCAGCCTCGGTGAGCCGGTCGGCGGTGCCCACGACGTCGGGCACCGCGATGCCCACCTCGCTCACCGACAGCAGGTCGCCCGGGCCGAACGGGGCAGGCTGGGTGCCGGGCACGTGCGGGCTTGAGGCCTTCGCCCCCGACGCGTGCCCGGCACCCAGGTTCGAGGGGAGATCACGGCGCGCGATGACTTCCAGGACCGATCGGTCAGGTCCGGGGAAGTAGAGCGACCGCGCGTTCCAGGCTTCCTGCGCCTCGAATTCGGTGCGGTCGCCGTCGCTCAGCAGCCCGGGTCCCGCCTCGAGGAACGCGCGGGCAGCGTCGAACCGCGCATCGTCGACGAGGAACGCGTAGTGCTGGTCGCCCTCGGCGGCCGGGTCCTCCCGGAATCGGATGATCGACCGTCCGACGGTGATCTCGACCGCCCCGATCTCTTTCTGGACCGGGAGGCCGAGGACCGTCTCGTAGTAGGCGGCGGTCTCCGCCGTCGAGCGGGTCACCGTGTCGACGCTGATGATCTCCATGCGACCCAGCCAACAACCTCAACGCGGGTTGAGCGTCGGCAAGACCGTGTCGACGAGGTCAGGACAGCAGCCAGGACGCAGAGCGGCGCAGGAGCTCTCGGTGCCCCGCCGAAGCGAACGAGCGGACGCCGTGACCCAGCGCCGAGTACACGCTGCGGCCGCCGTGCGCCTCGTTGACCCACAGGACCGGGTGCTCGGCGCCGTCGTCGTCCAGGGTGGTGCCGAGGATTCGCGTGTCCGGGGCGACGCGAAGGTGGCAGTACCGCTCGTCGAAGGCCTCGACGGCACCCAGACCGTCGGTGATCGGATGACCCTCGGTCAGCTCGAAGCGGGCCGTGCCGATCAGTGGGTGCATCGACTCGCCGGGGACCCATCGGCCGCCGAGAACCGGCGGGCCACTCGGGTGCGTCGTAGAACGTGTTCGCGGCCTGGTGCAGGCCGAGCACCGCGCCCCCGGCCCGCGCCCAGCCCGCCAGCCGGGCGTGGAAGCCGAGCCAGTCGTCGTCGGACCCGTCGAAGTCCGTGTCCCGGCGGCCCGAGCCGCCGTTGACGACCAGGAGGCCCACGGAGTCCAGGTCGTCCAGCGCGTCGCGGAAGAGCCCGCGCACCTCGACGGCGCCCAGGTCACCGATGATGCCGGCCACCGCGTGCGACGTCGCCGCGTGGTCGTGCCAGGGGTCCTCGTAGCGTCCGCGGCCGGAGAGGATGAGGATGCGGCGCTGCGTCATGCGTCCGATCCTGCCACGGCGCCCCTGGCCTACGGGAGTCACCAGGATCTTGCCCCGGGCCGCGCCGACTCCAGCCGGCGGAACGCCTCGAGCGCGTCGTCGAGCCCGTAGCGACGGTCGATCCGCGGCACGCACGTCGCCCGAGGCGAGGAGCCCGGCCAGCTCGTCCAGGTCGGCCCGCTGGTTCGGCTGCCAGAAGAAGGTGCCCATCCGGGTCCCGGTCAGCCTGCCGACCAGCGGGCCCAGCAGCGCCATCGCCGCGAAGGAGCTGATCCGCCGCGCGATCAGCACGTACCGGCCGCCCGGCGCGAGGGGACGCCGGAGCGCGAGCACGGACCGGGTGTCGGCGATGTCGAGGACGACGTCGAACCGGCGCGTCGCCCCGCGTGAAGTCCTCCCGGGTGTAGTCGATCACCTCGTCCGCGCCCAGGTCCCGGAGGAAGTCGAGCTTGTCGCCGTGATCGATGGCCGTGACCTGGGCCCCGCGCAGCTTCGCGATCTGCACCGCGAACGGCCCCACGCAGCCGCCCGCCCCGTTGATCAGCACCCGCTCGCCCCGGCCGGATCGGCCCGACGGCGCGCAGGCACTGCAGCGCGAGCGACCCGGAGTGCGGTGCGGTGGCGGCGTCGTCGAACGACACGCCGTCGGGCAGCGGCGACAGGGCCGACGCCGGGACGCACACCCGGTCCGCGAGCGCACCGTGCCCGCTGTCGAACAGGTCGGCCCAGACGCGGTCGCCCACGCCGGAGGCCGGTCACGTCCGGCCCGACCTGCCTCGACCGTCCCGGCGACGTCGATCCCGACCCGGCGGTTCGTCGGCCGGAACATGCCGGTGGCGACGCGGGAGGCGCGGGGGCGGCCCAGCAGGTGATCGAGGTCGGCCATGTTCAGCGAGGCCGCCCGGACCCGGACCACCACCTCGCCCGGACCCGGAACCGGCGGCTCGACCGTGGCGACCCGCAGGACGTCGACCGGACCGTACGTCGTCCCGGACGACGGCCCTCATCGCGCCACCGCCGGCGACGACCGGAGCAGCGCTGCAGCACGAGGAAGTCGGTGACGCCGAAGAGGCGCGCGACCCGGCGGTCCGCCGCGGACAGGTAGGGCAGCGCCTCGGCCGGTCCCGACCAGCTCGCGGGCGCCACCAGGTGGGTGCGCCCGTCGACCCGCAGCTCCGCGGAGCCGGCCGCGCGGATGTTCCGCAGCCAGTCCACGTCCGGTCCGTACGGGAGGTAGACGAGGAAGCCGTCGTCCATCGGGTACACACCGATCGGCGTCGCGTACGGCTTGCCCGACGTGCGCCCCACGTGCCGGATCACTGCGCGTGGACGCGCCGGGCTCCCCCGCGTCGCGCATCGTTCCGCGGTTGGCGAACCGCCGGTTGAACCTGCGGATGACCGCGAGCCCGCGCTGGTTCTTGGTGCGCATGGCCAGCACGAGCGCAAGGAACCGGCCGAGCCCCAGCACCACCAGCCCGACAACGATCCAGAGGATCCAGACCCACATGATGTCCCGCCTTCCGTTGAGACTTACGACGTAAGCCTTACGTTGTAAGGTAGAGGCGCGCGAGCCGATCCGGTCAAGGGTTCGACCGACGTAGGATCGCGAGACCATGACTTCACCCGCAGACGACAGGCACGACGCAACGGAGCACGCTGACCCGCGCCCGGGTACTCGAGTCGGCGGTCGCGCTGGCGGACCGGGACGGCCTCGGGTCGCTCACCATGCGCAGCCTGGCCCGCGAGCTCGGGATCGAGGCGATGTCGCTCTATCACCACGTCGCCAACAAGGAGGACCTGCTGGACGGCGTGGTCGACGTCGTCGCCGCGGAGATCCAGGACGCCGTCGGCCGGCTGGAGCCCCTCGCCGACGACGCGCCCGCCGTCGGCGTGGAAGCCCGCGATGCGCCGGCAGATCCTCACGGCGCGCGCCGTGCTGCTCCGCCACCCCTGGGCGACGACCGTCCTGGAGACCAGGACCTCCTTCAGCCTGCACATCGTGCGGTACTTCGACTCGCTCCTCGGGCTGATGCGGCGCGGCGGCTTCTCCTACGACCTGGTCCACCACGCGATGCACGCCCTGGGCAGCCGGGCGCTCGGGTTCTCGCAGGAGCTCTTCGAGCCCGACGGCGCCGACGGCGGGCTCGGCGGCCGGCGGCAGCGCCCGCGGAGGGCGCCGACGACGCCGCCACCGCGATGCTCCGCAGATGGCCGACCAGGTGCCCCACATGATCGAGATGCTGGCCGAGGTCGCTCACGAGGCTCCCGGCTCCACGCTCGGCTGGTGCGACGACCAGACCGAGTTCGAGTTCGGCCTCGACCTCCTGCTCGACGGGCTCGACCGGCTGGCCGAGCGCGAGCGCTGACCTGAGCCGCGGTCCAGCCCCCAGGTCAGCGCAGCGGGTCGAACGGCCGGATCTCCTCCGGCGTCTGCCCCGTCGTGATCAGCGCCGCCAGCGCCCGTCCCGTCGCCGGGCCCAGCACCATGCCCCACATGCCGTGGCCACCGGCCACGTAGACGCCGGGCGCGGTGGTCCGGCCCACGAGCGGCAGCCCGTCCGGCGTCACGGGCCGGGAGCCCACCCACTCGTCCTCGCGGGAGTCCAGGTCGACACCCTCGAAGAGCCCCCGGACCGAGTTCACGATCGCCCGGATGCGGCCCGGCTGGAACGGCTCGTCCGGGTCCGCGGAACTCCATGGTCCCGGCGACCCGCAGCCGCCCCTGGTACGGGGTGCAGGCCACGCGCCGCGCCGGGAAGTAGACGGGGTGGTCGATCGGCGGTCCCGTCACGGGCACGCTGAACGAGTAGCCCCGCCCGGCCTGCACCCGGGTTCGCACGCCGAGCTGCCGCACCAGGTCCGGGAGCCACGCACCGGTGGCGATCACCACGACGTCGGACGTCATCGTGTCCGTGCCCATGGACGGTGACCTCGACGCCGCCCGGCACCGGCCGGATGCCCGGTGACCCGGGCGTCCGTCAGCACCTTCGCGCCCCGCGCGCTGACCGACGTCGCGAGCGCCTGCACGTAGGGGCCGGGCTCGACGTACCGCTGCCCCTCCAGCGGCCCAGATCGACTGGACGGCCGGGGAGAGGTGCGGCACGCGGACGCCGTCGGGCAGCCTGGACAGCGGGACCTCCTGGCCCGCCCTGGCCACACCGCGCAGCTCGTGCACGAACGGGCGCGGACTCCCGCTCCCGCTCGAACCCGACGATCCAGCGGCTGGGGTGCGACGTCGCGTGCACGCCGCCGGCCTCGAGCTCGTCGTACGCCGCGAGCGCGAGCCGGCTGATCGGGGTGAGGTCCGCCATCGCGCGCCGCCACGCGCCGGGCGTCGCGTGCGACATGAAGCGGGCGACGAAGCCCCAGAGTGCCCGGTCGAACCGGAAGGGGACGCTGAGGGCGGCGGTGGGGTCGAGCATCGCCTTCGGGCCGTAGGTCCAGAGCGACGGGTCGGCCAGCGGCATCACCATGCCCGGGGTGAGCCAGCCGGCGTTGCCCCAGGACGACCCGGCGGCGACGCCGTCGCCGGTCGAGGACCGTCACCTCCACGCCGCGTTCTTGCAGGTGCCAAGCGGTCGAGAGGCCGACGATGCCGGCCCCTACGACGATCGCGGACTTCGTCTCGGCGCACGCTCAGTGCTCCTTCTGTTCAGGGTCTGTCGACCTTCCCAGTACCCCTCCCCGTCGAGCGGCGGACGTCCCATCGTCCGCCCGGCGGATCGATTCGGCGCGACGATCCGGTGAAGTGCGGTGAAACGTGGGGTGTGGATTTCCGTCCGACGCCGGGCGCGCGAGTGCGCGCGGCTCAGCCGAGCGGCTGCGCCAGGGGCTCGATCGCCGCGATCTCGTCCTCGGTCAGCGGGACCCGCCGCGAGCGCCGCGACGTTGTCCTCGAGCTGCGCCACCGACGACGCGCCGATCAGCGCGGAGGTCACGCGCGAGTCCCGCAGCACCCAGGCGAGCGCGAGCTGCGCGAGCGTCTGGCCGCGGCCGGCGGCGATCTCGTTGAGCGCCTTGGCGCGGCCCAGGTAGTCCTCGGTGAGTCGCGCCGGACGAGAGGGACGACGAGTCCGTGCGGGCGGCCCGGGACCCTCGGGCGCCGCGCCCGGCGAGGTACTTGCTGGTCAGCAGGCCCTGCTGCAGCGGGGAGAACACGATGGTCCCGACGCCGAGCTCCTCGACGACGTCGAGCAGCGACTCGGTCTGCTTGCCGTCGTACGCGTCCTCGTGGGCCGGGTTCTCGACGTGCCGGTTGAGCATCGAGTAGGACGGCTGGTGGATGAGCAGCGGGACGCCCAGGTCGCCGAGGATGCGCGCGGCCTCGCGCGTGCGCGCCGGCGAGTAGTTGGAGACGCCGACGTACAGCGCCTTGCCCTGCTGGACCGCCGACGCGAGCGCGCCCATGGTCTCCTCGAGCGGCGTCGAGGGGTCCGGGCGGTGGTGGTAGAAGACGTCGACGTAGTCGACGCCCATCCGGGTGAGCGACTGGTCCAGGGACGCGATGAGGTACTTGCGCGAGCCGTGGTCCCCGTACGGGCCGGGCCACATGCCGTAGCCGGCCTTCGTGGAGAGGATCAGCTCGTCGCGGTACGGCTTCAGGTCGGCCGCGAAGTGCCGCCCGAAGTTCTCCTCCGCCGACCCGTGCGGCGGGCCGTAGTTGTTCGCCAGGTCGAAGTGCGTCACGCCCAGGTCGAACGCGCGGCGCAGCACGGCGCGCTGGGTCTCGAACGAGTCGGTGTCGCCGAAGTTCTGCCACAGGCCCAGCGACAGGGCCGGGAGGTCGAGGCCGGAGCGGCCGGTGCGGCGGTAGGTCATGGTGTCGTAACGGTCCTCAGCTGCGAGGTACCGGGGTGCGAGAGGCATACGGCAATCCTGGCACGGGTGCCGGCTGACTCCTGTTCAGCAGGCTCAGGGAGGCTGTAATTGCGGGAGTTCCGGCACGCCCCAGCCTGCTGAACGTGGATCAGGAGTGGTTCCGCGAGTGGGGTGGGCGCCACCTCGGCGCCCACCCCACTCCTGGAACGATCAGCAGTAGAGGTTGCCGCCCGGGTCTACGCCCAGCGCGCTGGTGAAGCGGAGGTAGGTGTCGATCCGGCTCTGCACCTGAGCCGGGTTTCCGCCGTTGCACTCGATGCTGCCGTTGATGCTGCGGATCGTCTCGCCGAACCCGGCGCCGTTGACGATCGCGTTGTGCGGCGTCATGGTGCCCGGTCCGTTCTGGGTGTTCCAGTACCAGAGCCCGGTCTTCCAGGCGATCGGCCGAGTCGTTCTGCACCAGGCTCGGGTTGTTCAGCAGGTCGATGCCGAGCGCGTCACCCGCGGCCTTGTAGTTGAAGTTCCAGCTGAGCTGGATCGGACCGCGACCGTAGTACTGGTCGTTGCCCGCCGGGCAGCCGTAGGACTGCGAGGTGTCGCAGTAGTGCGGGTAGTTCGCGGTGTTCTGCTCCACGATGTGGACCAGACCGCCGGTCTCGTGCGAGACGTTGGCGAGGAACGCGGCGGCCTCCCGCTTCTGGATGGTCTCGCTGCCGGAATTGGCGAAGCCCGGGTAGGCGCTGAGCGCGGCGGTGAGGCCCGAGTAGGTGTAGAACGAGTTCCGGTTCGGGAAGAACTGGTTGAACTGGGCCTCGCTGACGGGGAACGCCTCGGGGCTAGGGGGATCGGTCGGTGGGTCTCCGCCGTCGCAGGTTCCGATCCGTTCCCACACCCCCCACTCGCCGGTGGTGCCAGGCGTCTCGCCCTGGGTCCACCACTTGGCGCGCCAGGACGCGCCGCCGTGGGTGACCAGGTTGCCGCCGACGTAGACCGAGCCGGCGTTCCAGGCGGGTGCGCTGCAGTCGGCCACCGCGGCGGGGGCTGCCGGAGCTCGACGGCAGGCGCTGCCGAGCCGGGGACTGCGACGACTCCGGTCAGTCAGGATCGCAGCGACGAGACTTGCGACAAAGAGCGGTACGCGACGAGATCTCACGGGGAACCACCTCGCTTCGGGTCCTGGGCCGCCGCGGACGTCGACGACCGATTTGTTCAGGAACCTAGCAAGATGCCCGCCAGGCGGTCGTGAGGGATTCCCACACGACCGACCCGTACGAGCGGTCAGGGAACGGTCGGTAATCCGAGATCGGTCGGTTGCTCTGAGATCGGTCCATTAATGGACCGATCTCATGTCAACGGACCGAACTCGATGAGTTCGGTCGAACGTCCGACCGAACTCGACGAGCCCACCCGGCACGCACCGAGCCCATCCCGCTCACGCCGAGTCGCGGACCACCAGGGTCGGCTCGAAGATCGCCGACCGCACGGCCGGCTCGTCGGCGTCGATCTGCTCCAGCAGCATCCGCGCCATCTCCTCGGCCATCTTCTCCACGGGCTGCCGCACCGTCGTGAGCCGGGGGCGGGTCTGCACCGCCACGGGGCTGTCGTCGAACCCGACGATCGCGACGTCTTCGGGCACGCGTCGGCCGTGCGTCTGCAGCACGTGGATCGCGCCCTGGGCCATGAGGTCGTTCGAGACGAAGACGCCGTCGACGTCGGGGGCGGTCGCGAGGAGCTCCGTCATCGCGGCCTCTCCGCTCTCGAACGTGAAGGACCCTGCGACGCTCGGGACGAACGCGTGCCCACGCCGAGCCGCGGCATCGCGGAAGCCGTCGAGCCGGTCCCGCGCAGAGGCGACGTCGACGGGCCCGGAGATCACGCCGAGCCTCCGGCAGCCCCGGTCGAGCAGGTGGTTCGCGGCCAGGCGGGCGCCGTCGGCATTGGCGAGGTCGACGTAGCTCGCCGGGATCGCGTGGCCGGGCCGCGCGAAGAGCACTATCGGACGGCCGGTACCCAGCAGCTCCTCGGGGAGCGGGTCGTCGGCGTACGTGGACACGAGCAGCGCCCCGTCGGCGTTGCCGAACCGCAGGTAGGAGACCACCTGGCCCCTGGTCTGGTCGTCGTCGGCGAACATCAGGACCGGGTGCACGTCGTGCGGGCGGAGCGTGCGTACGAGCGACCCGACCACCCGCCCGAAGAACGGGTCGGAGAAGACGCCGGACAGGTCGAGCTCGCCGTCCGGGTCGGCGTCGGCACCCGAGATGACGACGGCGACGGTGCCCGTGCGCCGCGTGACCAGGGACCGCGCCGCCCGGTTCGGGACGTAGCCCGTCTCCGCCACCGCCTCGAGGACCACCTCCTGCACCGCGGGTGCGACCTTGCGCTTGCCGTTGATGACCCGGGACACGGTCGCGCGGGAGACGCCGGCGACCTTCGCCACGTCCTCCAGGGTCGGCGCCGCACGCCGCAGATCCTTGCTCACAGGCTGACGTTAACAGAGTAAGAGCGCTCTCCCACGGAGCCCGGTGCGGGTGACATGCCGCAGCATCCACATCGCCGCGACGTCGTGCCGAACGGGCGTGGTTAACCGCCAAACCAAACGAAACAGCCATCAAAGAGCAGGAGAAGGAACACACGCCCAACCCTTGACGACTCCACCAAGGACGGGTCAAGGATTGGCGGCGTAAGAGCGCTCTCCCAACTCGCGGCGCATCGGAGCGACGCGAAGGCAGGCTCAACGACGAACCGCGCCACCGGCCGCCGCACCTGGCCGACGAGCGGACGGAGAGGAAGACGAACATGATCACCACCGGATCACCCGGCGCGCCGGCGGCCCGGCTCAGCGCGCGGCCTACGCGCCGGGGCCGCCGCCCTGGCGACCGGCCTGCTGGCCGCTACGGCACTCGTCGTGCCCGCGACCTCGGCACAGGCCGAACCCGTCCTGCTGTCGCAGGGCCGGACCGCCACCGCCTCGTCCGACGGAGAACCCCGACTACACGCCCGCGAGCGCCGCCGTCGACGGCGACCTCGGCACCCGCTGGGCCAGCGAGTTCAGCGACCCGCAGTGGATCCGGGTCGACCTGGGCCGGACCGCCGACCTCGACCGCGTGGAGCTGCTCTGGGAGGCCGCGTACTCGACCACGTACCAGTTCCAGGTCTCGGCCGACGGGTCCTCCTGGTCCACCGTGTACTCGACCAGCTCGGGCGACGGCGGTACCGACACGTTCGACGTCGACGGGACCGCCCGCTACGTGCGGCTGCTGTCCACCGCGCGGGCGAGCGGCTACGGCAACTCGCTGTGGGAGCTGCGCGTCTTCGGCGAGAGCGGCACGGCTCGGGTCCCGGTCGATCCGGGCGACCCGACTACGTCGATCCCGGCCACCCGAACGTCCCGGTGCGGGACTCGGGCCCGAGCGACGTCGAGGTCGTGGGCGGCAACGGCGCCTGGGACCTGCGGGTCGACGGTCAGCCGTATACCGTCCGCGGCTTCACGTGGGGCCCGTCGTTCAGCGCGGCCGACCACTACATGCCGCCGCTGGTCGCGATGGGCGCCAACACGATCCGCACGTGGGGCACCGGGGCGGACACGAGCCAGCTCCTCGACTCGGCCGCCGCGCACGACGTCCGCGTGGTGATGGGCTTCTGGCTGCTGCCGGGCGGCGGCCCCGGATCGGGCGGCTGCATCGACTACCGCACCGACGCGACCTACAAGGCCAACACCAAGGCCGACATCCTGAGCTGGGTCGAGACCTACAAGAACCACCCCGGCGTGCTCATGTGGAACATCGGCAACGAGGCGCTCCTGGGGCTGCAGAACTGCTACTCGGGCACCGAGCTGGAGCAGATCCGCAACGCCTACGCGGCGTTCGTCAACGAGGTGAGCGTCGCCGTCCACCAGGCCGACCCGAACCACCCGACCACCAGCACCGACGCCTGGGTCGGCGCCTGGCCGTACATCGAGGCGGAACGCCCCGGACCTCGACCTGCTCGTCGGTCAACGCCTACGGCGACGTCTGCAACATCGAGGCGGCCTGGGAGTCCGGCGGCTACGACCGCCCCTACCTCGCTGACGGAGGGCGGCGCGGCCGGCGAGTGGGAGGTGCCGGACGACGCGAACGGCGTCCCCGAGGAGCCCACCGACCTGGAGAAGGGCGCCGCCTACGTGGACTCCTGGCGCTGCCTGCGGGAGCACGAGGGCGTCGCGCTGGGCGCCACGTTCTTCCACTACGGCATCGAGGGCGACTTCGGCGGCGTGTGGTTCAACATCCTGCCCGGCGACAACAAGCGCCTCGGCTACTACTCGATCGCCCAGGCCTGGGGCGTCGACATCTCGGCCATGAACACCCCGCCGCGCATCTCCGCGATGGACGTCCCCGGTTCGACGGCGGTCGAGGCCGGCGAGCAGTTCACGGTCACCGTGGACGTGGCGGACCCGGACGGCGACACCATCACGTCCAACGTGATGCTGAACAGCAAGTACATCAACAACGCCGGCGGCATCGCGCAGGCCGAGTTCACGCAGACGGCCCCGGGCACGTTCCGGGTCACGGCGCCGGAGATGCTCGGCGTCTGGAAGGTCTACGTGTTCGCCGAGGACGGCAACGGCAACGTGGGCGTCGAGACGCGGTCGTTCCGCGTCGTCGCGCCCGAGGTCGACGGCACGAACATCGCGCTCGGGCAAGACGGCGACGGCGTCGAGCTTCGACCCGTGGAACGGCGACTGGACCCCCGGCCGGGCGGTCGACGGCGACGCCTCGACGCGCTGGGCGAGCGAGTGGGGCCCGACCGCCTGGTACCAGGTCGACCTGGGCTCGGTGCAGTCGTTCGACCACGTCCAGCTCGTCTGGGAGACCGCCTACGGCAAGTCCTACGAGGTGCAGACCTCGAACGACGGCAACGCCTGGACCACGGTCCGGACGGTCACCGGCGGCAACGGCGGCGTCGACAGCCTGGACGTCGCGGGCACCGGCCGCTACGTCCGCCTCAACCTCACCGAGCGCGGGACGGAGTGGGGCTACTCCCTGTACGAGATCGGCATCTACCAGCAGTGACGGGTCAGCAGCGCAAAACCACCATCGAAGGAGGAACCATGCGCACAGCACTTCGCACACCCCGCGGCCGCACACCTAGCGTCCTGGCCGGCGCGCTCGCCACGGCACTGCTCGCCTCGACCTTGAGCGCGGCCGGGACGCTCGGCGCCACCACCGCCGTCGCCGAACCGAACACGCTGCTCTCGCAGGGCGCGCTCACGGCGGCGTCGAGCTCGGAGTCCGGCGGCCTCGGGCCGCGCTTCGCCGTCGACGGCGACCGCAACACCCGCTGGGCCAGCAACCCGACGGACGACGAGTGGATCCGCGTCGACCTCGGCGCGAGTCCTACGACCTCGACCACATCGCCCTGGAGTGGGAGGCCGCGTACGGCGCGGCGTTCACGCTCCAGGTCTCGTCCGACGGCGCAGGCGTGGACCACCGTCGTCACCGAGGGCGCGGGCACCGGCGGGACCGAGGTGTACGAGATCGCGGCGACCGGCCGCTACGTCCAGCTCGTCGGCACCGCCCGCGGGACCGGGTACGGCTACTCCCTGATCGAGCTCCAGGTGTTCGGCGACGGCGAGGCCGACGGGCCGGAGGACCCGCCGCCGTTCCCCGGTGACGAGGTGACGCACCACGAGTTCCAGGCCAACTGCGAGTTCTCGCACTTCCTGCCCGACGACTCGATCGTCTACCCCGGGCAGCCCGGCCGGTCGCACCTGCACACGTTCGTCGGCAACCGCTCGACGGACGCCTTCACCACGCCCGCCAGCCTGCTCGCGAACCCGGCGAGCACGTGCACGGTGCCGCAGGACCAGTCGGCCTACTGGTTCCCCGCCATCACCGAGGGCGGCGTCCCGGTCGAGCCGAACATCCCGATGACGGTCTACTACAAGTCCGGGATCGACGACTACACCGACGTGGTGCCGTTCCCGGAGGGGCTCCAGTTCGTGACCGGCGACATGATGGCCACGGTCGACGAGTTCCGCACCGCGCCCGGCGCCGTCGAGGGCTGGGAGTGCGGCGACATCTCCAAGAGCTGGGAGATCCCGGCGAACTGCCCCGAGGGCACGCAGCTCAACATCCGGTACCAGGCGCCGAGCTGCTGGGACGGCATGCACCTGACCCCGGAGGAGTCCGCCCACATGGGCCACGGCTCGCACATGGCGTACCCGGTCTCGGGCCAGTGCCCGCTGAGCCACCCGGTGGCCGTGCCGATGCTCGAGTTCAAGATCGCGTGGCCCGTGAGCGGTGACATGTCCGACGTCGCGCTCGTGAGCGGGTCCGACCAGTCGTGGCACTACGACTTCGTCAACGCCTGGGACCCCGAGGTGCTCCGCCGGCTCGTGGAGCACTGCATCAACGGCGGGCTCCAGTGCAACCCGCGCGGCTACGACCTGTACAAGCCGCACCGCGGCACGGTGCTCGACGAGAACTACGAGCTCGTGCCGGAGACGGCCGCCGCACGCGAGGAGGTCGACTTCATGACGGCGGCTCGTGCTCGGGAGCGGGGCCGGATCCGGCCGGCACGGACGGCGGGCCTGGCTGGCCGCCGCCGCGGTCGCGGCCTGCGTCGCGGCACCGCTGACGGCGGTGGCGGCGCCGGCTCGACCTCGGCTCAGGACCCGACGGCGCGGCGTCAGGGTCGACGGCGTCGGGCCGACGGCGGCTGCGTCGGCCTGAATCCGGGCCGGACGGCCGCGGCCGCCGCCTGCACCACGAACGCCGCGCTCGGGCGGCCGGCGACGGCGTCGTCCACCGAGGGGCCGTTCGGCGCGGCCTCGGCCGTCGACGGCGACCCCGGCACGCGCTGGAGCAGCGAGCCCGCCGATCCGCAGTGGATCCAGGTCGACCTCGGCACGGTCCAGGACCTGTGCCGCGTCGAGCTCGCCTGGGAGACCGCGTACGGCAGGGACTTCCGGATCGAGGCGTCCGACGACGGCGCCACCTGGCGCACGCTGACCACGGTCACGGACGGGACCGGCGGCGCACAGTCCCTCGACGTCGCCGGCTCCGGCCGGTACGTGCGGCTCACCGGCACGGAGCGGGGCACGGGCTACGGCTACTCGCTCTGGGAGCTCAAGGTGTTCACGGGCGACGGCGGCGGACCCCGGCGATCCCGGCGACCCGATCCCCGGCGGCGGTGACCTCGGGCCGAACGTGCACGTCTTCGGCCCGGACACGCCCGTGAACCAGGTGCAGGCCGCGGTCGACGCCGTCTACGACCAGCAGGAGGCGGACCAGTTCGGCGACGGGCGGCACCAGTTCCTCTTCGAGCCGGGCACCTATCCGGTGCACGTCAACGCCGGTTTCCACACCTCGATCTCCGGCCTGGGCGACAAGGCCCGGACGACGTGAACATCACGGGCGGCGTCTGGGCCGACGCCGAGTGGTTCGAGGGGAACGCGACGCAGAACTTCTGGCGCTCCGTCGAGAACCTGGCCGTCACGCCGACCGGCGGGGACATGCGGTGGGCGGTGTCGCAGGCGGCGCCGATGCGGCGCGTACACGTCAAGGGCAACCTCATGCTGCACTCGTCGCGGTACGGCTGGGCGTCGGGCGGCTACATCGCCGACTCGGTGGTCGACGGCGAGGTCCGCGCCTGGACCCAGCAGCAGTGGTACACCCGCGACTCGACGCTCACGGGCGGCTGGGCCGGGACGCTGTGGAACATGGTGTTCTCCGGCGTCGAGAACGCCCCGCCGACGTCGTTCCCCGAACCCGCGGTGACCACGCTGGACACCACCGGCGTCATCCGCGAGAAGCCGTACCTCTACCTGGACGGTGACGACTACGCGGTGTTCGTGCCCGGCCTGCGGTCGGGGACGCGGGGTGCGACCTGGGACGGCGGGACGACGTCGGGCACCTCCGTGCCGCTGGACGACTTCTACGTGGCGCACCCGGGCGACTCCGCCGACCGGATCAACGCGGCGCTGGACCAGGGCCTGCACCTGCTGTTCACGCCCGGGATCTACGAGCTGGACGAGACCGTCGAGGTGAACCGTGCCGGCACCGTCGTGCTCGGGCTCGGGTACGCAACGATCGTGCCGACGGCGGGCCAGACGGCGATGCGGGTGGGTGACGTGGACGGCGTCCGCGTGGCCGGCGTGCTCTTCGACGCCGGTGCTACGGAGTCGCCGTCCATGCTCACGGTCGGGCACGGCAGGGTCCACCTCGGACCACGCGGACGACCCGATCTCGCTGCACGACGTGTTCGTCCGGGTCGGCGGCGCGCACGTCGGGCGGGTGGACCAGGCGATCGTCGTGAACGCCGACGACACGATCATCGACCACATCTGGTCGTGGCGGGGTGACCACGGTGACGGCGTGGGCTGGGACGTCAACACCGCGGACAACGGGCTGGTGGTCAACGGCGACGACGTCGACGGGTACGGGCTCTTCGTGGAGCACTACCAGGAGTACAACACCCTGTGGAACGGGGAGCGCGGCCGCACGATCTTCTACCAGAACGAGCTGCCGTACGACCCGCCGAACCAGGCGGCGTGGAACCACGACGGCATCCGGGGCTGGGCGGCGTACAAGGTCGCGGACGGCGTGACGCAGCACGAGGCCTGGGGTCTGGGGTCGTACTGCGTGTTCACCTCGGACGCGTCGATCACCTCGGACAACGGCTTCGAGGTACCGGTCACACCGGGGGTGCGGATGCACTCGCTGCTCACGGTGTCGCTCGGCGGGGTGGGGACGTACGAGCACGTCATCAACGGCGTCGGCCCCCGCGCGAGCGGAACGGAGACCATCCCGGCAAAGGTAACCACCTACCCCTGACCCGCTTGGTTGTGGGCGCGATCGTTGCTACTACCTGCCCGTTTCAGGCGCAACGATCACGCCCACAACCAAGGTCAGGTGACGGCGCCCATGTGCCAGGGGATGAACTCCTCGGCGCCGATCTCCAGCTCCTCGCTGACCGTCTGCTCCCCGGAGGCCACCTCGAGGATCCGGTCGAAGATCTGCCGGCCCACCTCGGCGACGGTAGCGGTGCCGTCCACGACGACGCCCGCGTTGATGTCCATGTCCTCGGACATCACCGAGTACATGGGGGTGTTGGTCGCCACCTTGATGGACGGCGTCGGGCGGCAGCCGAAGACCGAACCGCGGCCCGTGGTGAACACGACCACGTTCGCGCCGCCCGCGACCAGGCCCGTGACCGAGACCGGGTCGTAGCCGGGGGTGTCCATGAAGGCGAACCCGCGCTCGGTGATCGGTTCGGCGTACTCGTAGACGGCGGCGAGGTCTGCCTGACCGCCCTTGGCCACGGCACCGAGGGACTTCTCCAGGATCGTGGTGAGGCCGCCGGCCTTGTTGCCCGGCGACGGGTTGTTGTCCAGCGTGCCGCCGCCCGCGGCGACGTAGTCGCGCCACCAGTCGATCCGGTCCAGCAGCTTCTTGGCCACCGCCGGCTCGGTGGCCCGTGCGGTGAGCAGGTGCTCGGCGCCGTACACCTCGGGAGTCTCGGCCAGCACAGATGTCCCGCCGTAGGTGACCAGGCGGTCCGAGGCCCAGCCCAGCGCGGGGTTGGCCGTGATCCCGGAGTAGCCGTCCGACCCGCCGCAGTTCAGCGCGAGCACCAGCTCCGAGACGTCGCACTGGACGCGCTCGCGCGCGTTCACCTGCGGCAACATCTCGCGGACGGCGGCGACGCCGGCCCGCACCGAGGCGCGTACGCCGCCGGCCTCCTGGATGGTCAGGGAGCGGACGACGGTGTCGTCCGGGATAGCGGCCAGGAGCCCCGACCGGGTGTCGTCGGGGGCGCCGACCATGGGCATCCCCAGGTCGGCGACCTGGCCCGAGCGAGCCGACAGCGCGGCGCCCGGCACCATCTCGCAGCCCAGCCCCAGCACCAGCAGGCCCGCGACGTTCGGGTGCGCCGCGTACCCGCGCAGGGTGCGCAGCAGGATCTGCCCGCCCTCCGAGTCCGGGACCAGGCCGCAGCCCGAGGTGTGCGTCAGGGCGATGACGCCGTCGACGTTCTCGAACTCGTCCAGGGCCGCGCCGCGGAACTGGTCGGCGATCATCTTCGCCGTCGAGGCCGAGCAGTTCACGCTCGTCAGGATCGCCACGAAGTTGCGGGTGCCGACCCGGCCGTCGGCCCGGCGATAACCGCGGAAGGTGGGGCGGACGCCGTCGGGCATCGAAAGCTCGTGGTGGGTGCCGCCCAGCGGCGCCTCGCGGGCGCCCTCCTCGAAGCCCAGGTTGTGGGTGTGCACGTGGTCGCCGGGGGTGATGTCGGTGGTCGCAACCCCGATGACCTGCCCGTACTTGTGCACCTCCGCGCCCGCGGGCACGGCC
Organism: uncultured Actinomycetota bacterium; assembly: GCA_963850545.1. Classification (GTDB taxonomy): domain Bacteria; phylum Actinomycetota; class Actinomycetes; order Actinomycetales; family Cellulomonadaceae; genus Promicromonospora. The sequence continues at coordinate 3,543,644 of CAWKLP010000001.1, forward strand.
CGGAGCGCGATCTTGTGCCCCCGCGGCACCGGCTGCCCGACGGCGACCGGACCGGCCCCGGACGCCACGGCCTGGTCACCCGGCCCCAGGTCGCGGGTGGCGACGGCGACGTCGTCACCCTCCCGGAGCACGAGCAGATCTACCTGTGACACCTGTGGCACCTCTCTCCGTCTGAACCGTTTCATCCTACCGACGTCCCCCGACACGTTGAGTGCGGGGTATTTGCGGTCTGGAAGGCTCCAACCCAACAAATACCCCGCACTCAACGGAGAGGGTCAGTCGGCTATGGCCGCGTTGATCTCCTCGATGAGCTGGGTCGCCGCCTCCTGCGGCGTGATGCGCTCGAAGAGGACCTCGGTGTTGATGCGCTCCATGATGTCGGCGAGCTCGGCGGAGCCGTGCGGCGGCACAGCCGGGTTGTCGACGATCTCGTCCTCGATGTCCGCCATGAAGTCGGCGACCTTCTGGTCGGTCGGGGACAGGTCGTCCAGGATCGCCTCGCGCACGTCGGTGTTGGCCGGCAGCCCGCGGTCGGTCAGCATGATCTCCGCCGCCTCGTCGGAGTTGAGCAGGAAGTCCACGAACTTCGCCGAAGACTCCGGGTACTCCGTGTCCGCGGAGACCGAGTAGAACATCGCCGGCTTGTAGTACATCCCGGTGCGCTCGCCGTCGGTCTCGCCGGGCAGCCGCAGCAGCTCGAGCTCATGGCCGGAGGAGTCCGACAGCGCGCCGAGCTGGTTGGTCCACCATGCGCCCATGGCGCCCTGGTTGGTGCCGAGCAGACCGCCCTCGGGGCCGGCCGCCTGGTACTCGACGGTGCGGGCGGCGTCGGGCTGCCCGCCGCCCTCCATCAGGTCGAGGGAGACCTGGAAGAAGTCCGCGATGGTCTCCTCGGAGACGCCGAGCTCGCCCTCCGCCGTGAACAGGGTCTCGCCGCGCTGACGCGCCATCACGTTGAGGCCTGCCTCGTTGAAGCCGTAGTCCTGCGCGCCCCAGACGCCGTCGCCGGCGCCCTCCGAGACGGCGTTCGCCGTGGTGACGTAGTCCTCCCACGTCCAGGTGGTGTCGTCCGGCACGTCGACGCCGGCGTCGGCGAAGAGCTCCGGGTCGGCGACGAAGGCGTAGGCGTTGATGCCGGTCGGGATGCCGTACTGCGTCCCCTCGACCTGACCACCGGCCAGGACGCCGTCGTCCACCTTCGACGTGTCGATCTCGAGCGAGCCCAGGTCGGCGAGCACGTTCTTGGTCGAGTAGTCGGAGATGTAGCGCTCCTCCTGGGTGATGACGTCCGGGGTGTCGCCGGCGGCCACCGAGGTGGCGAGCTTGTCCCAGTAGCCGTCCCAGTCGGTGAAGTCGGGGACCACCGTGATGTCGGGGTTCTCCGCCTCGAACGCGTCGATGATCTGCTGCGTGGACTCGTGGCGGCTGTCGGAGCCCCACCACGAGAACCGGATCTCGCAGGGGCACTCCTCGGCGGCGGCCGGCGGCTCGTCGCCGCCCCCGCCGATGCCCGAGTCGCCGCCCCCGCAGGCCGCGAGGGTCAGCGCGACGGCCGCGATGCCCGCGGCCGAGCCGGCGAGCCGCTTGCCGCGCCTCGTTGTCAGTCCCTTGCCGGTGATGCTCATGCGTTTCTCCCTCGGTGACGTTGACGTCGTTGTCGCATCGCGGGTGGAGCTACTTGATTCCGGTGGTCGCAATGCCCTTGACCAGGTACTTCTGTCCGAACAGGAAGGCGATGAAGACGGGTATCAGGGACACGATCGACATCGCGAACAGCGACCCCCACGAGCTCTCGCCCGTGGAGTCGACAAACGTGCGCAGCGCGATCGGCACGGTGTACATCTCCGGCCGGGTCAGGAAGATCAGCTGGCTGAAGAAGTCGTTCCAGGTCCAGATGAACGTGAAGATCGCCGTGGTGGCGAGGGCCGGCATGGACAGCGGCAGCATGATCTGCAGGTAGATGCGCAGGTGGTTGGCGCCGTCGATGGTTGCCGCCTCGTCCAGCTCGCGGGGGATCCCCCGGAAGAACTGGACCATCAGGAAGATGAAGAACGCGTCGGTGGCCAGCAGCTTCGGCACGATCAGCGGCAGGAACGTGTTGATCCACTCGAGCTGGGAGAACAGCACGTACTGCGGCACGATCACGACGTGGATCGGCAGCATGATCGACATCAGCATGATCGCGAACCACAGCCGCTTGCCCCGGAACTCGAGCCGCGCGAACGCGTAGGCCGCCAGGGAGCACGACAGCAGGTTGCCGAGCAGCGACCCGAGCACCACGAGCGCCGAGTTGATCAGGTAGTGGCTGAACGGGTGCAGCAGCGCGTTCCACCCGTCCGTGTAGTTGGACAGGTCGATGTCGGTGGGGATGAGCCCGGGCTCCCGGAAGATCAGCGCGTTCGGCTTGAACGAGCTCGCCAGCATCCAGAGCAGCGGGTACAGCATCACGAAGCCGAAGGCGATGAGGCCGGCGTGCTTGAGCACGCTGACCACCCGGGCTTGCACCCGCCGCCCGCGCGGCCTGGTGGTCCGACGGCGGTCGCGCGGCTCGGTCGCGGCGTCGGACCGCGCGGCGGATCGAGCGTTCTCGGGGCGGGTGAGGGCGTCAGTCATCGTAGAAGACCCAGTACTTGGAGGCGAGGAAGTTGACTACCGTCATGCCGCCGATGATCAGCAGCAGGAACCAGGCCATCGCCGAGGCATAGCCCATCTCGAGGGAGCCGAACCCCTTGAGGTAGAGGTACAGCGTGTAGAGCAGCGTCGAGTCGGACGGGCCGCCGTTGCCGCCGCTCACGACGAACGCCCTGGTGAAGGACTGGAACGCCTCGATGAGCTGCAGCACGAGGTTGAAGAAGATGATCGGCGTCAGCAGCGGCACGGTGATGCTGCGGAACTGCCGCCACCGGGAGGCGCCGTCGATCGAGGCCGCCTCGTAGTACATCTGCGGGATCTGCCGCAGGCCCGCCAGGAAGATCACCATGGGCGCGCCGAACGTCCAGACGTTGAGGGCCATGAGGGTGCCGAGCGCGTAGTCCGGGTGTGACACCCAGCCCTGCCCCTGCACCCCGAAGAGCGCCAGGACCTGGTTGACCAGGCCGTCCGCGCCGAAGATCTGGCGCCACAGGATCGCGATGGCCACCGACCCGCCGAGCAGGGAGGGCAGGTAGTACACGGAGCGGTAGAGGGCGAGCCCGCGCATGCCCTTGTCGAGCAGCAGCGCCAGGCCGAGGGCCGCGGCGAGCTGCAGCGGCACCGACACGAACACGTAGGTGAAGGTGACGCCGAGGGAGTTGAGGAACCGCGGGTCCTCGAACATCCGCGTGTAGTTCTCGAGATCGACCCACTGCGGCGCCGAGAGCAGGTCGTAGTCCGTGAAGGACAGGTACAGCGACGCCCCCATCGGCCCGGCCGTGATGAGCGCGAGCCCCACGAACCAGGGAGCGAGGAAGAGGAGCGCCCAGCGCCCGTCACCCTTCCGGCGTGCGCTCACGCTCTTCTTGCCGCGGGAGAGTTCCTGGATCACCGACATGGGTTCACCCCCGCGCGGACGGGTGGAGGCTCGGACCGCCAAGGTCCGGGCTCGCGGTTCGAGTGGTGCATCGGATCGTCCTCCCGGATCGTCGTCGATCCCCGGTCGCATCGGTGAGAAACCGGTCTCTGGTGGAGGAACGTACCATATGAGGAACCGGTTTCCCATGGTGTACGGTCACATCGGGAAACCGGCAGCGAGGGGGCCGTGCCGAGAATGGCTCGGGACGCCTCGCGCGTCGTCGGACGACGGTGACGGACGGGAGCAGCATGGGCAGCGGCAGCGCTCGAGGCACAGGCCAGCGCCGTGTCACGGCCACGATCGGGGATGTCGCCACGGCGGCCGGGGTGTCCCGCGCGACCGTGTCCCGCGTCATGAACGGGCGCAGCACGGTCGACGCCACGATCGCCGAGCGCGTGCGCGGCGTCGCGGCGGACCTCAGCTATCGGCCCAGCAACGCCGCACGCAGCCTGGCGCTCGGCCGCACGCAGACCGTGGCCCTGGTGGTGCCAGACCTCGGCAACCCCGTGTTCCAGCAGATCCTGCGCGGCGTCATGGACGGCGCCGCCGAGGACGGCTACCGCGTGCTCGTCGCGGACACGGTCGAGGACGACCAGCAGGAAGGCGCGATAGCGCTCGAGGCCCGCATGCGCTGCGACGCCCTCGTGCTCGTGTCGCCCCGTATCGGGGACGCCGAGCTCAGCGCGCTCATCGCCGACGTCGAGCCCGTGGTGCTGGTCAACCGGGAGACCGGCGGAACCGCACCCAGCCTCGTCGTGGACTACGAGGACGGCGCCGTCCAGGTGGCCGAGCACCTCGTGGCGCTCGGCCACCGCCGCATCGTCTACCTCGGCGGCCCCGTGCGGAGCGCCTCCGACGAGCTGCGCCGCGCCGGCCTGGCCCGTACCCGCGAGCGGCACGCCGACCTCGAGATCATCGACCTGCCCGCCGGCCCGGACATCCAGGCGGGCCACGCCGCCGCGCCCGCCGTCCTCGCCACCCGCGCGACCGCCGCGGTGGCCTTCAACGACCTGGTCGCGTTCGGCCTGCTCGCGGGCCTGAACGAGGCCGGGGTGGCCGTGCCCGCCGACATCTCGGTGGCCGGTTTCGACGACATCGAGCTGTCCCGCTACGCCACACCCGCGCTGACGACGGTCGCGGTGCCGCAGGCCGAGCTCGGCCGCCACGCCTGGAGGGAGCTGCACGCCGTGATCGACGACGACGCCCACCCCGCAAGCTCTGCCCGATTCACGCCCAGCCTGGAGGTGCGCGGCAGCACCGGGCCGGTGCCGCAGGGCCCGGAACGCGTGCACATCACTGACGACGGCGACGCCGCCGTCGGGCAGCCGGACGAGATTCCCACCGTGCCGCCCACGGCGACTCCCGTCTGGTCCGTGCCCGCGGATCCTGACGCCGACGCCGTCGTGCTGACCTGCGGCGACGGGCTGGAGCTGGTGCGCCGCGAGGCGGGCGACCGGATGCCGAAGGTGCACGCCCGGCGCCCCTACCTGCACCCCGTGCACACCCTGGCGGGCGTCCCGCTCACCGACGTGAGCCCGGTCGACCACCGGCACCACTACGGCGTCGGCATCGCGGTGCCCGACGTGAACGGCACCAGCTACTGGGGCGGCCGCACGTTCATCGAGGACGTCGGCCCGACGCTGCTGAAGAACCACGGACGGCAGACGCCGGAGGGCATCCGCGTCGAGCACGTGCCCGGCAGCCCGGGCGGGACCGGGGCCGGGGCCGGGACCGGCGCTGCCACCGGGATCCGTACCGGGGCCGGGGCGGGGACTGGGACGGGAACCGAGGCCGGCGAGGCCCTCGTCGAAGACGTGCTCTGGTCCGACGAGCACGGCGAGCCGCAGCTCCGCGAGGAGCGCCGCATCACGGCGCGCCTGCTCCCCCGGGCCCCGGGGGCCGACGCCGCCCCCGGCTGGGTCCTCGACTGGCGCTCCACGCTGCATGCCGACCACGGCCCGCTCGAGATCCGCTCGCCCGCCACGAACGGCCGGCCGGGCGCCGGGTACGGCGGCCTGTTCTGGCGGCTGCCGATCGCGGAGAGCACCACCGTCCTGTCGGCGGCGGGCACCGGCGAGACCCGGGCGCACGGCAGCACGTCGCCGTGGGTGGCGTTCGTGCAGCAGCAGGGCGGCCGGTCCACGACGCTCCTGCTGGTGCAGCCGGGCCAGGTCCGGCCGTGGTTCTTGCGTTCTGCCGAGTACCCCGGCGCCTGCCCCGCGCTCGCCTGGGACGCGCCGCTGCTCGTGCCCGACGGCGGCTCGGTGCAGCTCGACCTCGTCGCCGTGCTGCTGGACACCGAGCTCACGGTCGGCGGCGCCGAGGCGCTCGCCCAGGATCTCACCGACGGCGGCGGGCGATGAGCCTGCCGAAGGTGGCGGTGGTCGGCGTCCACGGCCACGGCGGTTCCCACCTGCGGACGGTCGCGGACCTCGAGACCAGGGGGCTGGCGCGGCTGAGCGCCGTCGTCGACCCGCGGGAGCCCGCCGACGCCCCGGCGTCGTGGTTCGCGAGCCTGGGCGACCTCCTGTCGGCGGACGCCGACGCGCTGCCCGACGTAGTCGTGCTCGCCACGCCCATCCACACCCACCTGCCGCTCGCGCGCGCCGCGATGGAGGCGGGCATCGACGTGCTGCTCGAGAAGCCGACCACCGCCTCCCTGGCGGAGCACGCCGAGCTCGTCGCGGTCGCCGAGCGGACCGGGCGGCTGTGCCAGGTCGGGTTCCAGACCTTCGGGTCGCACGCGCTGCCCGCCGTCGCCGACATGATCGCGCGCGGCGAGGTCGGGCAGGTGACCGGGATCGGCGCCGTCGGGACCTGGGTGCGGACCACCGCGTACTGGGCCCGCTCGCCCTGGGCGGGACGGCGCCGCATGGGCGACCGCGCGGTGGTCGACGGCGTGGTCACCAACCCGCTCGCGCACGCCGTGGCCACCGCGCTGTGGATCGGCGGCGCCCGGACCAGCACGGACATCGCCTACGTGAACACCGACCTGTGGCGCGCCAACCCGATCGAGGCCGACGACACCTCGTCGCTGCGGGCCGTCGGCACCGACGGGACGCGGTACGGGTTCGGGCTGACGCTGTGCGCCGCCGAACGCACTCCGGCGCGGGTGATCGTGCAGGGGACAGAGGGCGAGATCGAGCTCGAGTACGAGCGCGATCTGGTGCGGCTGCGCACCGGTCGCGTCGTCGCGGAGAAGCAGTACGAACGGACGGGGCTGCTGGACAACCTCCTGTTGACCCGTTCGGGAGCTGGTTCCGGCGCGGTGGCCGACGGCGCGCCGGCGGGCAAGACCGGGCAGCGGCTCCTGTGCGACGTGCGGGACACCGGCGCGTTCATGCAGGTGCTCGACGCCGTCCGCACCGCGGCCGACCCGGCACCGATCGGGGACGCGTTCGTGGATTGGGTGGACGGCGCCGACGCCGGCCCGGGCAGGCGAGGCGCCGTCGGGCAGGGCACCGTCGACGGGGATGCCCGGCACCCGGTGGTGCACGACGTCGCCGCGTGGTGCGAGCGGGCCGCGCGCGAGCAGCGCACGTTCACGGAGCTGGGCGCCCCCTGGACGACCCTGAAATAGGGCGCCCGCCCGTGGGAGGGTGCTCGCGTGTTGTCCGTTCTGACTGCCATCGGTTCCATGGCCTGTGTCGTCGCGCTCGGCTGGGTGGTCCAGCGGCGCGGCCTGCTCGCCGGCCACCGCCTCTCCCGCGGAACGGCGCAGGACGGCGCGGAAGGCGGGGCCGGGGCCCGCGCGATCCTCGCGACGCTGTCCTTCACGATCTGCGCGCCCGCGCTGATGTTCAGCACGCTCGCCGGGACCGACCTCGCGCATGTCGTGTCGCGTGGCGCCGCCGTCACCTGGGCGACAACGGCGGCGCTCGCCCTGGTCACGGCCGCGGTGGCCCGGTGGGTGCTCCGGCTGCCCGCGGGCCCGGCCGCCGTGACCACCCTTGCCGCCGTCTACGTCAACGGCGGGAACATCGGGATCCCGCTCGCGGTCTACCTGTTTGACGACGCGCTCGCCGTCGTGCCGACCCTGCTCTTCCAGCTGCTCGTGCTGGCGCCGTTGACGCTGGCCGTGCTCGACCGGTCCGGCGCGTCGTCGGCCGACGGCGCCGGGCGGGCCCGGGCGGCGTCGGGCTGGACTTCGGTGGTCCACGTGCTGCTCGCGGCGATCCGGAACCCGATCACGCTCGGCACGCTCGCGGGTCTGCTGGTGGCGGTGGTGAGCGAGCTGACCGGCGCACGGCTGCCCGACGTCGTCCTGATCCCCTTCGACCTGATCGGCGCCGCGGCGCCGCCGCTCGGGCTGCTGACCTTCGGGATGACGCTCGCCGTCCCGATGCCTGCGCCCACCCCGCCGGCGGCGGGCGAGCTGGCGCAGGGCTCCGGCCGCAAGCCGGCGTCGGCTCCCTGGTGGGTGGGCCGGGACCGCCTGCTCGTGCGGGCGGTGGTCGCGCTCGCCGTCGTGGTGCGCAACGTGCTGCACCCGCTCGCGGCGTGGGCCCTCGGGGCCGCTGTCGGGCTCGACGCGCCGGCCCTCGCCCTCGTGGTCACGATGGCGGCGCTGCCCACGGCGGTGAACGTCACCACGTACGCGACGCGGTACGGCGTGTTCGACGGCGTCGCGGCGCGCGCGACCGTCTGGACGACGGCGCTCTGCGTCCCGGTGCTGGTAGCGGTCGGCGCCCTCCTGGGCTGATTGGCGGGCCGGGTCCGAAAGCCTGCCGCCAGCAAGCGGTTGGGCCTGGAAACCGCGTGGTTCCCAGGCCCCAACACCTTGGTCGAAGCGGACTCTCGCGAGCCCGGGGTCAGACGCCCAGGTTCAGGTCCTCGATGCGGACCGGGTCGCCCGTCTCCAGCGAGCGGTTGCCCGCGTAGCCCACCGACGACGCCCGGACGCCGTCGACGTAGCCGGCCGCACGGCCGAGCGGGTCCGGCTCCGCCGAGGGGTTGAACACGTCCGCGAGCAGGAGCGCGTCACCGCCGCCGTGCCCGCCCCCGCCCCGCACGATGGGCCGCTCCTCGGCCCGCTCCCAGTGCCGCTGCACCACGAGCCGCTCCCCGATGGGGCGTACCGGGTCCGCAGCAAACACCTCGGTGGCGCTCGGGTCGAGGATCGCGGCGCCGTCGTCGCCGAACTCGACCGAGCCGCGCTCGGTGACCTCGAGCTCCGCGCGGCCGCGCGTGCCGTTCACCACCACGCGGTAGCCCTCCCACGGCGCGTGTGCGGTGAGCGAGTAGGTCAGCAGCGCGCCGTCCTCGTACTCGACGACGAGCCCGAGCGTGTCCTCGGTGGTGATACCCGGGTCGAACACCGACCGGTTGCGCACATAGCCGTCCACCGCCTGGGCCTCGGGCCCGTAGAGCCGGGACAGCCACTCGTTCTTGTCGACGGAGAGCTGCCACGGGTCGACGCCGCGCTCGTTCAGCGCACGCTCCCCCGCCGTGACCTCGTAGCCGGACTCGTGCGCGCCGTCGTCGCCGTAGAAGCGCCGGCCGCCCGTGGCGAAGACGCGCTGCGGCACACCGTCGATCCACCAGTTGACCAGGTCGAAGTGGTGGCTCGACTTGTGCACCAGCAGGCCGCCGTTGTTCACCTTCTCGCGGTGCCAGCGGCGGAAGTAGTCGGCCCCGTGCACAGTGTCCAGGGCCCAGTCGAAGTGGACCGACAGCACCCGCCCGATCTCGCCGCTCGCGATCACCTCGCGCAAGGCGCTGTTGCGCGGCGAATAGCGGTAGTTGAACGTCGTGACCAGGCCGCGGCCCGTCTCGGCCACCGCGTCCACGATCTGCCGGGCCTGGTCGGCGTGCGCCGCGATGGGCTTCTCCACGACGACGTCGGCGCCGGCCCGCAGCGCGCGGGTGACCAGGTCGCCGTGCGTGCGGTCGATCGACGTGACGATCACGCGGTCCACGGACTGCTCCGCGATCGCCTTCTCCAGGTCGTCCGGCTGGTAGACCGGGCGGATCCCGCCGAGCGCGGCCGCCACCCGTGCCTCGTAGACAGCCGCGCGCACGGGGTTGGGCTCGATCCAGGCGACGATCTCGCCGTCCGGCGCGTGCGTGCCGATCAGGGCGTTGACGTACATGGACGCGCGGTGCCCCGTTCCGACCACCGCGTAGCGGCGGCGCCCCGCGGGCAGGGGACCTGACGGCGGCTCGGGCTCCTGCGTCGGACCGGTGATCGGCTCGGTGGTCGGGCCGATGGACGGCGCGTTGATCGGATCGCTGGTCGACTCGGGCATCGGTGGTGGGCTCCTTCGGTCGTCATCGACGTCGGGTGGACGCAGTCGACACGATACCGACGCCGGGAAAGCGCTGTCCACGCGGCCAGTTCGGTCCTTTGCAACTCCACCGACGACAAGTTCGGCCAGCGGGAGCGACCAGCCTGCTCACCGCTCGGGGGTCAGCACCACCTGGCCGGCCCAGGCGAACCCGCCGCCGAACCCGAACAGCAGCGCCGGCACACCCGCCGGGATCTTGCCCGCGTGCCACCACTTGGACAGCCCCAGCGGGATCGACGCCGCGGACGTGTTGCCCGACTCGGAGATGTCCGTGACCACGATCTTGCCCTCCAGCCCGAGCCCCTTGGCCAGCGGCTCGATGATCCGCAGGTTGGCCTGGTGCGCCACGAGCACCTCGATGTCGTCGATGCTCAGCCCGGCGCGCGCCACGACGTCCCGCGCTCGGTCGGCGGCCCGCGTGATGGCCCACTTGAACACCGCGCGCCCGTCCTGCTGGAACTTCACTTCGGGCGCCTCGATGCGCACGGCAGGCGTGAGCTCTGGCTCCGTGCCCCACACCACCGGCCCGACTGCGGGCACGTCCGCCGCCTGCAGCACCGCCGCCCCCGCGCCGTCGGCCGTGAGGATGCACGTCGAGCGGTCGGACCAGTCGGTGTACGCGGTGAGCTTCTCCGCGCCGATCACCAGCGCCGTGCGCGCCGAGCCCGTGCGGATCGCCTGGTCGGCCAGCCCGACCCCGTGCGCGAACCCGGAGCACGCCACGTTGAGGTCCATCGCCGCCGGGCCCACGATGTTGCGCAGGTCCGGCGCCTCCTCGCCCTCCGGCGTCGATGCGCCCGGCTGGACGCCGGTGTGCAGCGCGTACGCGACCCGGCCGGCCGTGTTCGGCGAGCGGTCGTCGTTGGTGGCGGTGGCGACGATGATCAGGTCGACGTCGTCCGAGGACACACCTGCGTCGGTCGAGCGCATGCTCCGCCGCAGCGGTCGCCATGTCGGCGACCGTGACGTCGTCGGCCGCTACGTGGCGCGTGATGATGCCGGTGCGTGACCGGATCCACTCGTCGTTGGTCTCGACCAGCTGGGCGATGTCATCGTTCGTGAGCGTCTTCGGTGGCTGGTGGTGACCCAGGCCGATGATGCGGGAGCCGGCAGCGCCGGGCGGGAGTGCGAGAGCGGGCGACGTAGCCATGAGGTCAACGTAGCGCGCTCAGGTCGAACGGCTCCACGAGGAGCCCGGGAACCCGCTCCCGCGCAGCCCGCGCGATACGCTCCTCGGCCCCCGGTCCGACGTCGGGCACCTCGCCCACCTCGAGGAATGCCCCACGCAGCTGAACTTCGTACCGCTCCCCCATGGCCGCGTTGCGGCCCTTGTAGGTCCACGCGACGAGGTTGGCCAGGTCGAACCGCGGCGCGCACGAGCGGCAGGACATGATGCCCGGCGGCCGGCGGAACCGCGTGGTCCGGTGACCGGCCGGGCACGACCCGACCCAGGGTCCGTCGATCGATGGCGCCGACGGGTCCACGCACCGTCTGCCCGAGCACCCGATCCGTACCGCCACCCGGCGCCACGCCGGCCCGTGCTTCGCCTTGGGGCCTGCGAGCGCGTGCGCCACCTCGTGCAGGATCGTGTCCCGCACCTCCCGCTCGTCATGGATGCGGGTGAGCGGCGCGGACAGGCTGATGCGGCGTTTGCCGTAGCTGCACATCCCGGCGCGCCGGACGGCGTCGTCGAACTCGAACGTCCAGGCCTTCAGCCCGTGCTGGTCCATCAGTTCGCGCGCCAGGCGCGAGGCGGCGACAAGGTTCATGGGTACCCCTGCGGTGATCGTGAGCGGTTGGAACACGTCCGGCCGTCCCGGACGCGGTCGAACCTACGGGCCCCCACTGACACCCACGAGAAGTTATCCACAACCCTGCGCCACAAAGCAGACCAGTCAGGCATCGCCCCCCGAGGAGTCCAGCACCGGGTCGGCCGGCGGGATCGGGAAGTTCGTGCGGAACACGTTCGACGGATCGTACGCGGCCTTGACCGTCCGCAGCCGGGAGAACGTCGGCTCCGGGAACGCCTCCAGCAGCCGCTCCGGCCGGCTGTCGGTGTCGAAGGAGAGGTAGGAGCCGTCCATCACGGGCCCGATCTCCGCGTCCCACACCTGGTTGATCCGGTCCTGGTCGGCCGCGAGCGCCGTGAGCTGAAAATTCTGGTGCCGGTGCGCGTAGGCGGTCGCGTCGGGCGCGACGTCGTTCACGGCGCCGCCCGTGGCACGGATCTGCGTGAAGTACGACTCCCCGGAGCCCAGCAGGCGCTCGATCGCCCGGCTCGTGCCCTGGTCCAGGTGGTCCAGCAGGCCCGACCGCGCCGACGGGTCTCCGCCGCCCGAGTGGTGCGCGTCCTCCTGCCGCACGACCCCCGAGTACGGCAGGAGCTGCGCCTGGTGCCCGAGCAGCGGCCCGGCGTCGGCCAGCAGCTCGAGCTGGGCGATCGCCTCGTCCGGGTCGGCGTCGGCACCCTCGGCCGCGAACACGGTCATGAGCTGCGCCATCGGCCCCTGACCCCCACGTCCGCGGCCCAGGATCATGAACGACGTGAGCCCGCGCGGCGCCGCCTCGACGGTGGCGCCCCACCGCTCCAGGAGGCCCGCGGTGTCGGTCGCGTCGAGCGTCATCTGGGAGAAGACCACGTCGCCGACGGCGCCCACCTCGATCTCCAGCCAGGTCACCACGCCCATGTTCCCGCCCGCGCCGCGCAGCGCCCAGAACAGGTCGGGGTGCTCGTCGCGGGACGCGTGCAGCACCCGCCCGTCAGCCGTGACGACCTCGGCGGCGACGACGTGGTCGATCGTGAGGCCCTGCAGCCGGCCCAGGAACCCGATGCCTCCGGTGGTCGCGAGCCCGCCGACACCCACGCCGCCGTAGTCGCCCGACGTGATCGCCCAGCCGCGCGGCGCCAGCGTCGCCGCGACCTCGCCCCAGGTCGCCCCGGCGCCGATCCGCACGCGCCGGGTGGCCTCGTCGACCACCTCGACCGACCGCATGCCGCTCATGCTGAGCACCACACCGCCGTCGTTCGTGGACCGGCCGGAGATGCCGTGCCCGGCCGAGCGGACGGCGAACTCGACGTCCTGCTTCTGCACCCACGCGAGCCCGGACGCGACCTCCTCGGCGCCCCCCGGCCGGAGCACCAGGCCCGGCGCGCCGGACCGCAGGTAGTTGTGCCGCACCGCCCCGTACTCGCGGTCGCCCGGCTCGACGGCCTGCGCCGCCAGCTCGGGCGGGAGCGAGTCGTAGTCGATCCCCGGCCGCCGCGCGGCCAGCGCCGCCGAGCCCCGGCGGGCCGACGCCGGAGCAGTCCCGGCGGACCGACGCTCCGCCGCCACCGCCTCGCGCACGGCGGGCGCAACCTCCTGCGCGAACGCCCGGATCTGGTCCGGGTCGTCGCCCATGGCGATGAATGCGCTGACGCCGTCCTCGAGCGCCAGGTGGGTGAGCTCCTCGACCCACTGGTCGGCCGGGCCCTGCAGCTGCCCCGTCGAGCGGTCGGTGATCGCGCCGCCCACGTTGAGCAGGCGCCGGATCTCGCTGGGTGAACGCCCGGCCGCCAGCGCCGCCTCGTCGATCGTGGCGTTGCCGCGGGCCAGGTCGCCGTCCTTCAGGTAGGGCAGCGACGGCAGCCAGCCGTCGGCCCTGGTGCCGACGAGGCGGAGCATGCGGGGCTTGAGGGCACCGAGCCAGATCGGGATGTCGTGCGCGGGGGCCGGGCCACGCTTGGCGCCGTCGACCTGGTGGAACTCACCCGGCACGCGCAGCGGGGTGCGGTTGCTTGCGTCCCAGATGCCGCGCATGATCTCGATGCCCTCCTCGAGGGCACTGACGCCCTCGCCGGGCGTGCGGCGCGGGGCGCCCATTGCCGCCATCGCGTCCCCGAAACCGCCGCTGCCGACGCCCATCTCGAACCGGCCGCCGCTCAGCAGGTCGAGGCTCGCGGCCGAACGCGCTACGAGTGCAGGCGGGCGCATGCCCAGGTTGAGCACGTTCCCGGAGATGTGGATGCGCTCGGTCTGCGCGGCCACCCACGACATCAGCGTCCACGTGTCCAGGAACGACGGCTGGTACGGGTGGTCCTGGAACGTGACGAGATCCAGGCCCAGCTCCTCGGAGAGCCGGGCGAGCCGGACGGGACCCTGCGGGTCGCTGTTGGTCGGGGTGATGAACGTGCCGAAGAGCAGCTCGTGCCCGTAGTCGGTCATGCCTGCGGTGTCCCTCGTGTCGTTTCGTCCGCCGCGCGTCACGGCAGATCGTCTGTCTGGCAGACGATCTTACTCACAACTCTTCTTGTTCGCCGCACATTCCCGTAGGATGAGGGCATGAGCACCGCGCCCACCGAGACCCGCACGGGCCAGCACTCCATGTTCGGCTGGTCGCTCGCCGCGCTCCTGCGCGAGTGGAGCGCCCGGGTCGACGCCGCGGCCGACGACCTGCCGCAGGGCACCCGCGGCTACCAGCTCCTCACCGCCGTCGTGCACGGCAACCTGCCGAGCCAGGCGGCACTCGCCGCCACGCTCGGCATCGACCGCACGGTCATGACCTACCTGCTCGACGCATTCGAGGGCTGCGGGCTCGTGGAGCGGCAGCAGGATCCCGCCGACCGGCGCGCGCGACGCATCGTGGCCACGGACCGCGGTCACGAGGTGCTCGCCGCGATGGACGCACGCGTCGCCGCCGCGGAGGACGAGCTGCTCGCGAGCCTGGAGCCGGCACAGCGCGCGGTGCTCCGCGAGCTGCTGGAGCGCGCCGCCACCGGCACGGGCCCGGACGAGGACCCGTGCCGCACGGTGGTCCAGGCGACCAAGCCGGCCTGAGCCCGGACGCCGTGTCAGGGGTGCAGCCTTGCCCCCTTCACCACCTTGTCCACGACGCGCCGCTCGCCGGCCACCGCGACCCCGACGAGGTCGAGCTTCTCCGTGGCGACGCCGGCCACCGCCGCCCGGTTGTCGACGTCGTTCCCCGTGGCGAACAGGTCGGCCGTGTAGACGCCGATGCGCAGCCCCCGCGTGGCGGCGCGCTCGCGGATCGTGGCGAGCCGGTCGCCGTCGGCCACCATGACCATGACCGGGGTGCCGAGCATCGCGAGGTACTCGTGCCCGTCGGCGTCCCGGTAGGGCTCCCCGACCAGCTCCGGGTAGGCGGCGGTCACGGCGCTGGACAGGAAGGCGGTCACGTTGTTCTCCTGCCAGGCGAGCAGGTCGTCCCGCAGCACGATCACGATCTTGGCTTGTTCGAAGGTCATGAAGCCCAGGGTGCGGGCGAGCAACGGCGCGGATCTTGTACGTTCTTGATATGCGCTCGCTCGATGTGGCCCCGGATGTCGTGCGCGCCTGGCGGCCGGAGGTACCCGGCGTCGCCGAGGTGCTGCACGCCGCCTGGCACGAGCACGCCTACCCGGCCCACACCCACGACACCTGGGCCGTGCTGATCGTCGACCGGGGCCTGATCGGCTATGGCCTGGACGGCCAGGAGCACGCGGCGCAGCACACCGGGGTGACCGTGCTGCCGCCGGGCGTGGTGCACGACGGGCGGTCCGTGACCGCCACGGGCTTCCGCAAGCGCGTGGTCTACCTCGAACCCGCCGTGCTCGACGACGGCCTGGTCGGCCGGGCCGTAGACGCACCGCTCGTCATGGACGACACGCTCCGCGCCCGCTTCGTCGGCCTCGACCGCGCGCTCACCGTGCGCGAGGACCTCGCGGCCGAGGGCCTGCTCGCCCTGGTCACGGAGGGCCTGGCCTGGCATCTCTCCTGCCGCCCGACGCCGCCGCGCGAGCCGCCCGCCGCCTCGACCGCCCGGCGCGCCCGCGACCTGCTCGACGCCGACCCCGCGCAGCCCGTCCGGCTCGCCGAGGTCGCCGGCGAGCTCGGCGTCACCGTGCCGCACCTGGTGCGCGCGTTCACCCGGGAGCTTGGCCTGCCGCCCCACCGGTACCTGGTCGGGCGGCGGCTGGACATGGCCCGACGTCGGCTGCTGGCCGGCGAGCCCGCCGCCGACGTCGCGACCGCCACCGGGTTCCACGACCAGGCGCACCTCACCCGGCACTTCCGCCGCCTCCTCCGCACGACCCCCGGCCGCTACCAGCGCGGCGTGCGCTCCGGGCGCGCGTAAGCGCGACCCCCGGGTACCGCAGGGCACGTACGCGAGACGGGCGGACGACGTCCGGCAGCGCAGCGCAGGTGCCGCCGAGCGGCGGATTCTGGCCCGGGCCGACGGCGGGACGGTTGACCCATGGACGCCACCAGGGTGTCCCGGAACCGGAGGCACCGAGATGGTCACCATGACGAACACCCGGCCGGCCCGCCGCACGGGCTCGCTCCGCACCGCAGACACGATCCGTACCGCGACCGGGGCGCTGGAGCGCCTGCTGGCCGCACACAGCATCACCGCACTGCGGATCAGCCTCGGGCTGATCTTCGCCTACTTCGGGATGCTCAAGTTCTTCCCGGGCGCATCACCGGCCGAGGCGCTCGCGACTCGCACCATCGACATCCTCACGCTGGGGATGGTCCCGGCGGGCGTCGCGTTGCTGATGACCGCGGTCATCGAGACGTTCGTCGGGCTCTCGCTGATCACCGGTGTCGGCCTGCGGGTCGGGCTGGTCGTGCTGTACGGGGCGCTGGCGGGGATCATGTCGCCGCTGGTCCTGTTCCCGGGCGACCTGTTCGACGGCGTCGTGCCGACCCTCGAGGCGCAGTACATCCTCAAGAACGTCGTGGTGGCCTGCGCCGGGGCCGTCGTCGCGGCGAAGGTGCTGGGCGCGCGGCTGATCGCGTCGCGCTGAGCCCGCCGAACGTGGCGGGCAGGCCCGCCAGCGAAGATCGGGCGATCCTCACAGTCAGGTGATCGGCATCTCGGAATGCCGATCACCTGACCTTTTGCCGACTACCCGTTACCGACCGGTCAGGGCTTCTGGCCCACCTTGTCCACCAAGCCGGACTCCAGGAGGGCGAGCTCCCAGGAGGCCCCTGCCTCGGTTGCCGGCACACCGTCGGCGAGCTGGTCCGGCGCCCAGAGCTGGCGGAAGCCCAGGAACTCGTTCGTCTCGCCGTCGAAGATCAGCTCGTGCCTCTCCTCCGTCGCGAACGTGAAGCCGACCGCGACACCGGGCCGTCCCGCCGCGTCGACGGCGTCGCCCGTGACGGTCACGCCTGGAATCAGCGCGATCGCCCCGAAGACCGCACTCCGCGCCTGTGGCGGCAGGCTGCCGAGCGCCAGGAGCTCCTCCGCCCGCTCGAACGTGCCGGTGTCGGGGAAGGGCTCCGGCCAGTCCGCAGGGACCGGCTCCGGACCGGGCTTCGGATTGGCCCGAAGGTACTGCAGCATCACCTCGGCGTCACCGTCCGTGGGGAGGTCGGACGGGTAGGCCTGCACGTTCATGCACCACGACTCCGTATCCTCCGCGCACGGGGTGAGCCGCTCCGACCCCCGGTCGCCGTCCGGGTAGCTCACACCCGGCTCGGTCCAGCCCTTGCTCAGCCCCGTGTGCAGGCCGTCGACCGACAGCCAGTCCTCGCTGTGGGTCGTCTCCAGGGACTCCGTGCCCGAGCCGTCCAGCTCCTGACTCATCACGTAGTGCGTGTCGACGTACTTCCGGTACACGAACTGGTCCGGCCGCGGAGCCCATGGCTCGTGCTCCGCCTCGGCCGCCGCCGCGTCCTGCAGCACCGCGGCGGCCGCGGCGTCGATCACCAGGCTCGGCTGCTCGCCGTCGCCCGACCCGCCGAGCCCGAGGGTCGGCGCGAGCACCAGGGCCCCGGCGAGGGCCGCTGCGACGCCACCCACCAGCGCCAGGCGTCGGCCCAGCGGCCTGCGCATCCGGATCACGTCGCCGGACACGGCTCGCGGCGACTCGGTGGGCACGCCGGCTGCGCCGTCGTCGGCCACGAACTCGGCGTCAGCCACGAACCCGGCAACCACCCGGCCGCGGAGGGCCGCGGAGGGCTCGCCCGGCGGGTCCAGCTCCGTCCCGGCATCTCGCAGCATCGTCATCTCGTCGGTCATCGTCCCGCCTCCAGCTCGTCCGTCGCACCCGCGCCGAGCGCGGCCCGTACCTGTCGTCGCGCGCGGTGCAGTCGCGACCGGGCGGTACCCGGCCGGATCCCCAGCGTCCGCGCTATCTGTTCCTGCGTGAGGTCGCCCCAGGCCGCCAGCAGCAGCACGTCCCGGTCGCCCGGGGTGAGCCGCCGCAGCGCCTCCGCCAGCTCGGGCCGCGCGGCGCTCGCGCTCACACGCTCGGCCACCCGGTCCGCAGGCGACTCCTCCGGGCGCCCGACGTCGGAGCGCGCCCAGGCCCGCAGCCGCGCCTCCTCGGATCGGCGCCACCGGGCGATCTCCCGCGTCGCGATCCCGTAGAGCCAGGGCCGCGCGTCCGGCCGAGACCGGTCGTACGTGTGCCGGCGCCGGAACGCGACGGCGAAGGTCTCCGCCACCACGTCCTCGGCGTGCTGGGGCCCGAGCCGCCGGTAGGCGTACCGGTGCAGCCCCGCCGCGTATCTGTCGTAGAGCACCGCGAACTGCTCGGTGTCCTGGTCGGCCGCGGCGATCACCGCGGCGTCGGTGCTGTTCTCCGGGCCGTCCACCGAGCCGGGCTCTCGGCCCGCCTCCGAGCTGGTCGGAGCGTCGACGTCGGCCCGCGTATCCACCTGTGGAGCCGGTACCGCGCTCACGTCGGGCATCCCGCCATCGGGCCCGTACGAACACGTCTCATGTCGCTGTCCCCTCGCCTCGCCGTACCTACTGTCACCCCTGTATCGCCGCGAGGGCAGGAAAGTGTTCGCGGCACGGTGCGCGCGCAGCGCCCGCAGTCCGGGAGAATGGCCTCTCGTGACCGACCCAGCGCCCGAGCCCACCCTCTTCGACCTGCCGCCGGGCGTCCGGCGCCCCCGGGCACAGGTGGTGCTGCTGACCGGGCCGTCGGGGTCGGGCAAGACGTCGCTCACGCAGCGTCTCGGCCTGCCGGTGGTGCAGCTCGACGACTTCTACCTCGACATCGACCACCCGGGGCTGCCGCAGCGGTACGGCAGCGTGGACTGGGACAGCCCGGCGACCTGGGACGGCAAGGGCGCGCTGGCCGCGCTGCACGAGCTGGCCACGGAGGGCCGCACCGAGGTCCCGGTCTACGACATCCCGACGTCGCGCCGCACAGGCATGCGCCGGCTCGACGTCGGCGACTCGCCGCTCCTGCTGGCCGAGGGCATCTTCGCGGCCCAGCTCGTCGACGAGTGCCGCGCCGAAGGGCTGCTCGCGGACGCGATCTGCCTGTCGCGCCCGCGCCTGATCACCTTCTGGTTCCGGTTCCTCCGGGACGTCGCGGAGGCGCGAAAGCCGATCGGCACGCTGCTCCGCCGCGGGACCTCGCTGCTGCGGGCGGAGCCCGCCATGATCGAGCGGTTGGTCGCGCTGGGCTGCCGCGAAACTTCACCCGCTCAGGCGGAGAAGGACATCCGCAACCTGCTCGTTCAAAAGTCCTCGAACACGTAATCCACGCGTAACCGAATTGCCACGTACTCCACATGCGTGGGGCTCACTCTGGGCACAGGAGGTGGTGTCTGTGATCCAGCGCAATGGTTTGCGTGTGCTCTCGCTGTACGAGGGCTTTTTCAGCGGTGGGGCTCGTGTCCTGCACTCGACGGTGGTCGCCGGTCTGCATCAGGGCGGTCGTCAGCAGCATTCCGTGCTGAGTCTGCACCACGAGGTCCGGCGTGAGGCCACCCTCCAGCGGATGGAGGACGACCCCCGCTACCGCGCCCTGCGCGCGGCGGGCGTCCGCATCGGCTCCCTGGGCCGGAGCACCGAGGCGAACCACGACCCGCGGGTGTTCACCGAGGCCGAGCTCATGGCCGCGGCGCGCCAGGCCGAGAGCTCGCACGTCGTGCTGTCCCTCAAGGAGCAGCCGCTCCGGCTCGTGAACCAGGACGCGTTCCCGCAACGCCCCGTCATCGCCTGCCTGCACCGGTCCGACCCGGAGCACCAGGGCGACGCCCTCGGCGACCTGCTGACCGCGGCGGACCGCGGCCGGCTCGCCGCCGTCGTCTGCTGCGCGGAGTCCACGCGCGACGCGTACCGCGAGGCCGGCGTACCCGCCGACCTGCTGCGCGTGGTGCCGAACGGCATCAACCTCGCCCGGTTCCGCCCGGTCCAGGGCGCGCGCCGGCTCGCCCTGCGGGGCGCGGCCGGGGTGCCGAGCGACGCGACGGTGGTGGTCTACGCGGCGCGGTACGACGAGATGAAGAACCCAGAGCTCTTCCTCCAGTCGGCCCGCAGGTTCCTCGCGCTCGACCCCAAGGGCTACGTGCTGATGTGCGGCGCCGGCATGAGCGCGGCGAACCCGGATCTTCAGGACGACCTCGCCCGCATCTTCGGCGACCGGCCGGACCTGCTGCAGCGGCTGGACCTGTTGGGCGTGCGGCACGACATGGAGCTCGTCTACGCGACGGCCGACGTCGTCGCGCTCACCTCGACGTTCGGCGAGGCCGCGCCGCTGTGCCTCATCGAGGGCTCGATGTGCGGGGCCGTGCCGGTCACGACGCCGGTGGGCGACGCGCCGTCGATCGTGGAGCGGATCGGGTTCGTGACATCGTTCGACCCGACCGAGATCGCCGCGACCTGGATCGAGGCCGCGGCTCGGCGCGAGGAGCTGGAGTCCGCGCGGACCGCCGTCCGGCCGCGGTTCAGCCACGTCCGGATGATCGCCGGGTACTCGAGCATCATCGAGCGCACCCACCGCGAGGCCGGGTTACGCATGGCGAGGGTCTGACCTGGGGCAGTGGCCGGAGGGAACTTCGGCCACTGCTTCGGCGCGCGGGGGCGTCGGACACGGCAGGATGACCTCATGCCCGACGCCCCCGTCACCCTGAGCCAGGTCGCCCGCGAGGCCGGTGTCTCGCTCGCCACGGCGTCGCGCGCGATCAACGGGAGCGCGACCCGCAGCGTCCGCGAGGACCTGCGCGAGCGCGTCCTCGAGACCGCGCGGCGCCTCGACTACTCGCCCGACCCCAGCGCGCAGGCCATGGCCCGCGGCCGCACAACGGCGCTCGGTCTGGTGGTACACGACATCGGCGACCCGTACTTCTCGACCATCGCCGCCGGCGTCGCACGCGCCGCCGAGCGCGAGGGCCTCATCGTCACGCTCGCCTCCACAGAGCACAGCCCCGACCGCGAGCTCGCCTTCGTCGAGCTCGCGCGGCGCCAGCGGTCGCGCGCGATCATCCTCGCGGGCAGCCGGATCGCGCCGCCCGACGCCGGTGCTGGATCGCCCTCTGCGGACGTCCTCGCCCGGGCGGGGGGCGCGGCACGAGCCCTGGAGTCGGCGCTCACCGCGTTCCAGGCGGCCGGAGGCGGCGTGGCCGTGATCGGGCAGGCTGTCGGCAGCCTGCCCGTCGTGGAGATCGACAACGCCGGGGGCGCGGACGCCCTCGCACGAGCGCTGCACGAGCTCGGGTATCGCCGGTTCGGAGTGCTCGCCGGGCCGCCCGGCCTGCGCACTGCGGCCGACCGGACCAGCGGGTTCCTGACCGCGCTCGCCGCGCTGGGCTGCCCGGCGCTCGACCGGGACATCGTGTCCGGGAACTTCACGCGCGACGGCGGCTACGAGGCGATGACGCGGCTGATCTCGCGAACCGATGCCGCCACGGCAGACCCCCAGCCGAACAGGCCGGAGCTGGTGTTCGCCGTGAACGACGTCATGGCGGTGGGCGCGATGGCCGCCGTCCGCGAGGCGGGCCTGAGCGTGCCCGACGACGTCGCCGTGGCCGGGTTCGATGACATCCACACGCTGCGCGACGTCTCGCCCGGCCTGACGACCGTGCGGATCCCGCTGGACGAGGTCAGCGAGGCGGCGACCCGGCTGGCGCTGGGCACCGAGGCGTCCGGCAGGGTAGTGCGCGGCGAGGTGGTGCTCCGGGAGTCGACGCCCGAGCGGCGCGGCCAGATCGGCAGCTGAGCCCACCTGCCGACGCCGCATGTACTCGCCCCGTCTCGTGCGCTAGGCTCTCGGGAAAGCGCATTCCCAAGTAACGACGATGGAGTCCCGCCTGTGACCACACTTCGCATCGCCATGAACGGCGTCACCGGCCGCATGGGTTACCGCCAGCACCTCGTGCGCTCGATCCTGCCGATCCGCGACCAGGGCGGCATCACGCTCCCCGACGGTTCCCGGGTGCAGGTCGAGCCCGTGCTGGTGGGCCGCAACGCGGACAAGCTCAAGGAGCTCGCGGCGCTGCACGACGTCGAGCACTGGACGACCGACCTCGACACCGCAGTCGCGGAAGCCGACATCGTGTTCGACGCCGCCATGACCAACTTGCGCGCCGCGACGCTGACCAAGGCGATGCTGCAGGGCAAGCACGTGTTCACCGAGAAGCCGACGGCGGAGACGCTCACCGAGGCGATCGAGCTGGCGCGGCTCCAGGCGGAGACGGGCGTGACCGTCGGGGTCGTGCACGACAAGCTGTACCTGCCGGGCCTGGTGAAGCTGCGGCGCCTCGTGGACGAGGGCTTCTTCGGCCGCATCCTGTCGCTGCGCGGCGAGTTCGGCTACTGGGTTTTCGAGGGCGACTCGCAGCCCGCCCAGCGCCCCTCCTGGAACTACCGCACCGAGGACGGCGGCGGCATCACCACCGACATGTTCTGCCACTGGAACTACGTGCTGGAGGGCATCCTGGGGCAGGTCAAGACGGTGACGGCCAGGACCGTCACGCACATCCCGACCCGCTGGGACGAGCAGGGCCGGGAGTATGCAGCGACCGCCGACGACGCCGCCTACGGCATCTTCGACGTCACCACGCCCGGCGGGGACGACGTCGTCGCGCAGATCAACTCGTCCTGGGCAGTGCGGGTGTTCCGCGACGAGCTGGTCGAGTTCCAGGTGGACGGCACCCACGGCTCCGCCGTCGCCGGGCTGCGCGAGTGCCGCGCCCAGCACCGCTCGCACACCCCCAAGCCCGTGTGGAACCCGGACCTGCCGGTCACCGAGCCGTTCCGCGACCAGTGGCTCGACGTGCCCGCGAACGCCGACCTCGACAACGGCTTCAAGCTGCAGTGGGAGGAGTTCCTGCGCGACGTCGTCGCCGGGCGGCCGCACCGCTACGACCTGCTGTCGGCGGCGCGTGGCGTGCAGCTCGCGGAGCTGGGGCTGCGGTCCTCGGCGGAGGGCCGCCGCATCGAGATCCCGGAGATCACGCTGTGAGCGGGGCGGCGGTCGCCCTCCCCAGGTTCGACGCCGAGGGCCGGGTCACTGGGTCGGAGACCCTCGATCTCAACACCCCGGGTCCGTGGACGACGCCGTCGCGTCCCATCAAGTCCCGCATCGCCTTCGCGGCGGCCCACGTGGTGCCGCAGGTCGGGGCGGAGAACGTGCCGGGCGCGCCCGCCGTCGTCGACTGGGACTCGACGCTCGCCTACCGGCACCGGATCTGGGAGCACGGGCTCGGCGTCGCGGACGCGATGGACACCGCGCAGCGCGGCATGGGGCTCGACTGGGCCGCGACCCAGGAGCTGGTGCGGCGGTCGGCGGCCGAGGCGGCCTCCGTGGGCGGGCGCGTCGCCTGCGGCGCGGGCACCGACCAGCTCACGCCCGACGTCTTGGGCGGCCTGGAGCCTGGCGAAGCCGGCCTGTCCGCCGTGATCGACGCGTACCGCGAGCAGGTCCACGTGGTGCAGGACGCCGGGGCGCAGGTCATCGTGATGGCCTCGCGCGCGCTGGCGCAGGTCGCGCGCGGGCCCGAGGACTATGCGCGGGTGTACGACGCGGTCCTGGCCGAGGCCGACCAGCCCGTGATCCTGCACTGGCTGGGCACCATGTTCGACCCGGCGCTGGCGGGCTACTGGGGCTCCGACTCCGTGGACGACGCCACGGCGACGTTCCTCGACCTGATCCGCGCGCACCAGCCCCGGATCGACGGCGTCAAGGTGTCGCTGCTCGACGCCGCCCACGAGGTCGGCCTGCGCCGGTCGCTGGCGGCGCTGCCGCCGTTGGGCACCGGGACGAGGCCCCGGCTGTACACCGGCGACGACTTCAACTACCCCGAGCTCATCGCGGGCGACGAGCAGGGCCACTCCGACGCGCTGCTCGGCATCTTCGCGGCGATCTACCCCGCCGCGTCCACGGCCCTGCAGGCGTTCGACGCCGGGGACGCCGCCCGCGGGCACAAGATCCTGGCCTCGACCGAGGCGCTGGGCCGGCACATCTTCGCGGCGCCCACCTACTACTACAAGACCGGGATCGCGTTCCTGTCCTGGCTCAACGGGTTCCAGCCGGGATTCTCCCTGGTGGGCGGGCTGCACTCCGGGCGGTCGCTGCGCCACCTGGTCGAGCTGGCACGCTTGGCCACCGGCTGCGGCATGCTGCTCGACCCGCCCCTGGCCGCGGCACGGCTGCGGGCGTTCCTGACGACGAACGGGGTGACCGCATGAGCCGGGCTTCCTTGAACACCGCCACCGTCAAGCACGCCTCGCTGGCTGAGGCGTGCGAGGCGGCGGCGACCGCGGGGTTCGGCGCGGTCGGGCCCTGGCGTGACGTGGTGCAGGCCGTGGGCGCGCCGCAGGCGGCGCGCATCATCGCCGACGCCGGGCTGCGCGCGTCGTCCCTGTGCCGCGGCGGGTTCCTCACCGCGGCCGACCTGGACGGCATCCGCGCGGCGCTCGACGACAACCGCCTCGCGATCGAGGAGGCCGCGACGATCGGCACCTCCGAGCTGGTCTTCGTGGTCGGCGGGCTCGTGGGGTCGACGCCGGGCGGCGCACCGACGTCGGGCGTGGACCGCGACCTCGTCGCAACGCGCGGCCGGGTCGCCGACCGGATCGCCGACCTCGTGCCGTTCGCCGCCGAGCACGGCGTGCGGATCGTGCTCGAGCCGCTGCACCCGATCTTCGCCGCCGACCGGGCGGTGATCTCGACGCTCGCACAGGCGCTGGACCTGGCGGCGCCGTTCGCGCCGTCCGAGGTGGGCGTGGTGGTCGACACCTACCACGTGTGGTGGGACCCCTCGCTGCGGAGGTCCATCGCGCGGGCCGGGCGGGAGGACCGCATCGCGTCGTACCAGGTGTGCGACTGGGTGCTGCCGCTCGCGGCGGAACCGCTGAACTCGCGTGGACACGTGGGCGACGGGTACATCGACTTCGCCACCGTCACAGGCTGGGTGCGCGACGCGGGCTACGTCGGCGACATCGAGACCGAGATCTTCAACGAGGAGATCTGGGCCCGGCCGACGGCGGAGACCGCGGCGACCGTGCTGGACCGGTACGAGAAGCACGTGGCCCCGCACTTGTGACCCGCGGCCGACCTGTTGCGCCGCCTCGCCCCGAACCGGGCACCGTCGAGCTGAAGGTCCGCTTCCACCAACCAGTTGCGCATGGTTCACAGCCAGAGAGCATGCGTAAGTGCATGGTGGTAGCGGACTTTCGCGAGGTCGGTCGCCGGCATCGTGGCGAACGGGTGCCGACTGTGCACGAGGTCGCGAAACAAGGCATCCGCCGGATAGTTATCGCGGCGGTTTGAGGACGAACCGGCAGACGCCCCACACCGCGTACAGCAGTGGCGCCGCGGCGAAGCCGAGTCCTACCGCCGGGCGGGTCGCCACGAGCGACACCAGCAGGCCGAGCACGACCAGCACCCCGGCCGAGAGGTACCAGCGCCGCGCCCCGAGCACGAGGGCCGCGAGGAGCACGTCGCGCAGGCGCGCGCCCGGCAGCTCGGGGACGGCGGCCAGGGCGAGGACCGCCGTAGTCACCGCGCCGGCGGCGAGCGTGACCAGCACCGGGATCGCGACAGCACCCGCCGTCCGGCCCCAGAAGAAGGCCACGTCGACGGCGGCCACGACGACGGCGCCCGTGGCGAGTGCCCCTATCGCCAGCCCCCGGCGCAGGTGCCGGCGCCAGGCACCCGCGAAGGTACCGACGACCGCCGTCGACCCGTCAGCACTGAAGGCGCCGAACACCGCGAAGGCCGCGGCCAGGGCCGGGCCGAGCAGCGGCGCCGTCAGCGCGGCGAGCGGCCAGGTCGCCGCGAGGTCCGACGTCGCGAGCAGCAGCACCAGCGGCAGGCACGCGAGCGCCAGGAGCAGGTTCGTCATCAGCCCGGTGTAGACGGTGCCGAACACCAGCTCGTACGTCTCCTGGCTGACCAGCCGACGGCGCGTGCCACCGGCCGCACGTACGCCGCCCCGGCTGGCTCCCGCCGTCGTGCCGGTCACCGCGGTCATCCCTTCACGCCCGTCGTCGCGACGCCCTCGACGAAGTACCGCTGGCCGAGGAGGAAGATGAGCGCGATCGGCAGCACCGACAGCACGGAGCCCGTCATGATCAGCGCGTGCTCGGCGTTGTACTCCCCGATGAACGACTGCAGGCCGAGCTGGATGGTCCACAGCTCGCGGTCGCGCAGGTAGATGAGGGGACCGAGGTAGTCGTTCCAGGTCGAGACGAACGTGATGATCGTCAGCGACGCCAGGGCCGGCACCGACAGCGGCATGATGATCCGCCACCAGATCCCGTACTCGGAGAGCCCGTCGATGCGCGCCGCCTCCGACAGCGAGTCGGGGATGGACTCGTAGTACTGCTTCATCAGGAACACGCCGAAGGCGCCGAACGCCTGCAGCAGCATGATCGCCCACAGGGTGTTGTTGAGCCCCCAGCTGGAGATCATCAGGAACTGCGGGATCATGTACGACTGCCAGGGCACCGCGATCGTCCCGATGTACAGCAGGAACAGTGCGTCCCGGCCGGGGAAGCGCATCTTGGCGAAGCCGTAGGCGGCGAAGCTGCCGGTCAGGACCTGCAGGAAGGTCACGGCTACGGACAGTACGAGGGTGTTGCGCACCCACGTGACCATGTCGGCCTTGACCCAGATGTCGAGGTAGTTGCGCCACTGCACGGGGTCCGGGATCCACTGCACCGGTGCCGTGAACACCTGGTTGTTGAGCTTCAGCGACGAGATGACCATCCAGGCGAACGGGAGCATGATGCCCGCCGCGGCGACGATCATCACCGCGTACAGCAGGATCCGGCCGGCCTTGCGGGCCGTGGTCGGACGGGCGGCCATCACGCCTCCTTCCGCTTGTTGTACAGGAACTGCACCACGGTCACGAGGATGCAGATGAAGAACAGGACGACGGCGACGGCCGAGGCGTAACCGAACTCGATCTGTTCGAAGCCCTTCTGGTAGATGTACTGGCTGAGCACGAGGGTCGCCTGGCCCGGACCGCCGTCGGTCATGACGAGGATCAGGTCGAAGACCTTGAAGCTCTGGATGGTGACCATGACGGTCACGAAGAACATCGTGGGTCGCAGGCACGGCAGCGTGACGTTCCAGAACCGCTGCCAGGCGTTGGCGCCGTCGATCCGGGCGGCCTCGTGCAGCTCACCGGGCACTGTCTGCAGGCCGGCCAGGAACAGGAGCATGTAGTAGCCCATGTCCTGCCACGTGCCCACGATGATCACCGCGGGCATCGCCCAGTCCTTGGAGACGGTCCAGCCGGGCAGCTCGCCGTCGACGAACAGGCCCAGGAACTGGTTGATCGGCCCGTACTCGGGGCTGAACAGCATGTTCCACACCACGGCGACCGCGACGATCGACGTGATGTAGGGGAAGAACGCCACCGTGCGGAAGAACGCGGCGCCGCGCAGCTTCTGGTTGAGCAGCAGCGCGAGGCTGAGGGACACGACGATGGTGATCGGGATGTGCAACGCGGCGTAGTAGAAGGTGTTCCCGAGCGCGGTGTGGAAGCTCTTGTCCCCCAGCAGCCGCGTGAAGTTGTCGAGGCCCACCCACTCGGCCGTGCCGAAGATGTTCCAGCTCGTCAGGGAGATGTAGAACAGCGTGAGCACCGGTGCGAGGGTGAGCACCGCGAAGCCGAGGAAGTTCGGCAGGATGAAGGTCCAGCCGACCAACGCGTTGCGCACCTTGAGCGACGTGCGCGGGGTCCTGAGCTGCGGACGCCCGGGCTGCGAGAACCCGAGCGTCCGCTGCTCGTCGACGACAGGTGTCGTCAGCCGCACGGCACGAATGAAGGACAAGGTGCTCCCCAAGCTCGAATTTCAGAATGCCAGCGAGGAAACGCTCTTCACCGTCGTCAGCCTGGACAACGGAGATAAATTCGACCTCGGCTTTGCCACGCTCGCGGGCGTTCCAATCGCTGTGCCGGACAAGAAATCATCTGAACCGTCTTCGCTTGCAAACGACGATCCGGCCTTTCAACCGTTGCGGGCCGCAATCGAGGCGGGGACTGAAATCGAGATTCAAATGCGGCGAGCCGGCCTGGATCAGCGTTGGCGCGGCATCGTTCCTGCCATCAATCCGGCGATGGGATTCATCAACCTGATCGCTGCTGATTTCCACCTGCATCTGCGCGGCGGCGCGGTTGCGAGCTGGCAAAGCCACGAGAGCGGCGATGCTGTCGAGCTCTCCGCCATTGGTCAGGACGGCAATCCGTTGGGACTCGTGCTGGTCGGGCCGGCCGCAACATTCGGGCTCAACTGATGCTTGCGGTGCAGGATACAGCGGTCTTCGAACATCCGCGTGCAACGTGGATCGCTCCGTCGAGCGGACGTCAGCTCGATGAGCGTGACCTGATGCATGAAATGGCCACGCGTCAGGTCGTGCTGCTGGGCGAAACGCACACCATCGCCGAGATCCATCGCTGGCAGCTCCACGTCGCGACCGTCCTCCGTTTCATCAGGCCGAACATTGCCATCGGTTTCGAGATGTTTCCAAGGCGCGTGCAGCCCGTTCTTGACGAATGGGTTGCGGGCGAACTCAGCAGCCAGGCATTCCTCGAAAGAGTCGATTGGGAGAACAACTGGGGCTACGACGCGCAGCTCTATTTCCCGCTCTTTCATTTCTGCCGGCAGCAACGGGTTCCGATGCTGGCGCTCAATTGCAACCGGCCGCTGGTCACCCGCGTTGGCAAGGAAGGGTGGGAGGCCATCCCCGAAGACGAGCGCGATGGATTGAGCCCTGCCGCCGAAGCTACGCCCGCCTATCGCGGCTATTTGTTCGGTCTGGGTCTCAACCGGTCGCCGACCGGGCCGACGTCGGCGATGGATCCGAAACTCGATCGATTTATCCGTGCGCAGCAGACCTGGGATCGCGCCTTTGCCTGCAACATTGCACGGGCACTGGATCGACCCGATCCACCATTGGTGATCGGCATCATCGGCAGGGGCCATCTCGAATACGGACACGGTACGCCGTTTCAACTGCGCGATCTCGGCATTCCTTCTCCGGCCGTGCTGCTTCCCGCGACGGGCGAGCAACACGATGCGATCAAGATTGACGGCATGGCGGATGCGATCTTTCGGCTGGATGAGCCTGACCCCGCCGCGCCGATGCCAGCCCGGATGCAAGCTGTCGTTGACGCACGGCGTCAAAATCCGGCTTGAAAAGATTATCGATCTGGAACAACTCCAAGTATAAAGTAATAGTTACGAGTAATGTAATTCTAAACGTCAGTAAATGTGCCGGAATTGAGGCGTTATAGTTGACTCGAATACTTGGTAATACGAGACCCTCCTGAGAGTAATCGTACGGTTCTTTTGGGGGCGAAATGACAACAACAACCTTGGAAATCTTCGGGGCGAGGCAGCGAGCTGCCATCCTCGCAACTGCATTGACGATGGCGATGACGACAGCAGCGAGTGCGCAGACGATGCTGGATACGATCAGCGTCTATGCCGACCGCAGTCCACGGCAGGTTCTGGACCTCGCCCAGAACGTAACCGTCATTGGGCGCCAGGAGCTCGACGAGCGCATGGTGCGCGACATCCAGGACCTCGTGCGTTACGAACCGGGGATATCGGTCGCCAAGACCACGTCGGGCACCGATCCGTTCGGCAATCTCGCCGGCTTTACCATCCGCGGCGTTTCCAACAACCGGGTGCAGATGCTCATCGACGGCACCCGCGTGATCGAGAGCATCGTCGACGGCAACCGCGACTTCGTCAACATGTCTAATCTGAAGGCGGTCGAGATCATGCGCGGTCCGGCCGGCGTGATGTGGGGCGCCGACGCACTGGGTGGTGTTGTCGCCTTCACGACCAAGGATCCGGAGGACTACCTCAAGGGCCGCAAGTTCGGCGGGCAGGTCGATACCGGTTTCGACTCCTACGACAAGAGCTTCTTCAAGAACGGCACCAGCGCCGTCCGCTTCGGCGACTTCTCGATGATGATCTCGGCATCGCAGCGATCCTACAATGAGGGGACGCTCAGCAAGGCCCGGGCCGATGGCGGCATCTACGGCTGTCCGCGGAATCCGGAAGCCATCCGCTGCAACAAGCTCAATCCGCTTGATGGCAACGACTACGACCTGCTCGGCAAGCTGGTGTGGAATCCGGACAAGGAGAACGAGGTCAAGCTGACCGGCGAAATGCTCAAGAAGGACGTCACGGTCGACCAGCGCTTTGACCTGGGACTGCAGAGCACGGGCATCCGGAATCTCAGCTACATCCGCGACCAGATTCAGACCCGGGAGCGTCTCACCCTCCAGCATCGTTACACCCCGAACATGGGATGGCTGGACCAGGTGAAATGGCAAATCTCGCACTCGCCGCAAGAGCGGGATTTCACCGGCGTCAGAAACCGCCGTCTCGCCAACAACCAGAACGACCGGCTCAATTTCCTGCTGAACTACAAGGAGCAGTTCACCGAAGGCGACATTCAGTTGAACTCGTCCTTCAAGACCTTCCTTGCTACCCACAAGCTGACCTACGGCGCCTACGCCAGCGTGGTGGACACCGACTATAACCGTCGCGATACCACGACGAACTTGACCACGGGAGTTGTCACGGTAGCGAACGCCGGCGGATTCAATTTCGCCAACGCCACGACGCAGCGCGTCGACGGCTACCTGCAGGATGAGATCCTGCTACTCAACGACAAGCTCATCCTGACACCCGGTGTGCGCTACGCCACCTACGAACTCGATCCGCGACCCAATCCCTTCTATGCGGCCAAGCCAGGTAAAGAGCCGAAGCTCATTCAAGCCGAAAAACTCGTCAAGCAGTTCGGGGCGGTCTACAAGGCCACCAACCATATTTCGCTGGTCGGCCGCTATGCGGAAGGCTTCAAGATGCCGACCTCGCAGCAGCTCTATACGTCGCTGCCGAATGGCAACGGTGTCAATCAGGACCTGATTCCGAACCCGAATCTGAGGCCCGAGCAGGTCAAGAGCTATGAGGCCGGAATCCGGGGCCAGTTCAGCAAGGGTTACTTCACGGCGACGGTATGGAAAGCCGACTACACGGATTTCATTCAGAACTTCGTGCCGATCCCCAGCATCAACTTTCCGGGCCTGCAGGATCTGACCTATCAGAATCTTTCCAGCGTGAAGCTCTGGGGCGTTGAACTGGCCGGTGAGTTTCGCTTCCACGAATACTGGAGCGCGAACATGTCGCTGGCCTATACCGAGGGCAAGCAGAAGTTCGACGTCAACAGTCCCGTCACCGCCTTCGATGGCACGACGCCGCTCTCGGGTGTGTTCGGGCTGCGCTACAGCGATCGCCCCAACGGCTTCGATGCGCAGTTCATCACGACGTGGGCCGGCGACGTGCTGACGCGCAGCTCTCCGCTGCTGTACGCCGCCGACGGGTATGTCGTGTTCGACGCGATATTCGGCTGGGCGCCGCAGGTGGTGCCGGGGCTGACCTTGCGCGGCGCGGTCCTGAACATTGCGGACACGCGATACTTCACGTCGTTCAACGGCACGACCACCTACAACATCGTGCCGACCACCGCTGTCGCCATCTCGAACCCCCTCGAACTGCGGACCGCACCGGGCCGGACCTTCAAGGTCGGCGCCAACTACGCTTTCTGAAGCGACATCTGCAGGTATGGCCTGAACTGGATGATGCTCCATCCAGTTCAGGCCTTGAAAGGTTGAAACGGATCGCATGCGTCAAACATTGAGTGCCATCTGGCGGCTGCTCCGTATTGCCGCCAGCGGGCCGGGCCGCTGGGCCGGCTTTGCCGTGCTTGCCTTCATCATCGGCTGTCAGCTCGCCGGCATTCAGATCAGCCTGCGGCTGATCCAGTGGAGCGCCGATTTCTACAACGCGTTGCAGAAGCTCGATGCATCCGCGGCCGTCACCCAGGTCGGCGTCTTTGCCGGACTGATCGGAGGTTCGGCGGCCTTGCACCTGGTCGGAAAGTTCGCGCGTCAGCACCTCGAAATCCGATGGCGGCGCAGGTTGACCGATGCGGTGCTGGACCGTTGGTTACCGGCCAAGGCCTACTGGTTCCTGCAACCGTCGCTGGGTGGAACCAGCGTCGACAATCCCGACCAGCGCATTGCGGAAGACTGCCGCGAGTTCGTCGAGTCGCTGCTGACCAAGGTGCTCGACTTCTTCATGAGCCTGATCGGGCTTTATGCCTTCGTCACGCTGCTTTGGCAGCTCTCGACGTTTCCACTTGCGTTCGAGCTGTTCGGGATCGCCTTCGAAATCCCCCGCTATATGGTCTGGGCGGCCCCCATTTATGTGGCGATTGCGACCGCGCTGACGCACGCCCTCGGCCGTGAAATGCCGGGCCTGCTCGCCGAGCAGCAGCAGCGCGAGGCGGATTTTCGCTTTGCATTGATGCGCCTGCGCGAGAACGCGGCGGCCATCGCATTGTCGGGCGGCGAGCGAAGCGAGCGAAACGTTCTCGCCCATCGCTTTGAGGCGCTGGTCGGCAATTGGCGTCGGGTGATCAGCCGTGAGTTTATCTACGGACTATTTCAGCGGCCGTATTTCCAGACCGTTCTGCGGGTTCCGATGTTTCTGGCATTGCCGGCCTTTCTCGCCGGGAAGGTGACGCTCGGCGGTCTGATGCAGGTGGCGTCGGCCTTTCAGAACACGGTGACGACATTGTCGTGGTTCGTCTTCAATTACAAATTCGTCTCCGAACTGGTGGCTACGACAAAGCGGCTTCAACGCTTTCTCGATGCCATCGACCGCGTCGACCAGCCCGAATGCGCACTGAGCAGCACGCGATCGTCGGACGGTGACTTGCGGATGCGGGATGTGTCGATCTTCACGCCGGATCAGCGGCTATTGCTGCAAATTCCCGATCTGACGATCGGTAAAGGTGAAACCGTTTGGCTCAGCGGGGCGTCGGGACTTGGCAAGAGCACGCTGTTGAAGGCGCTCGCCGGCCTGTGGCGTTTCGGCGAGGGCAGGATCGAACTGCCCGGGGGACGGCTATGCTTCATGCCGCAGCAGGTCTACATGCCGCTCGCGCCCCTGGTCGCCGCCGCCATCTATCCTTCCGACCCTGACAGTGTAGCGCCTGGAACGATCGAGAACCTGCTCCGCATCAGCGGGCTCGGGCATCGGCTCGACCTTGGAACTGCGAACGCCAACGGTCTCTCCGTCGGCGAGCAGCAGCGTCTGGCGTTGGTGCGGCTGATCCTGGCCAGGCCGGATTGGGCATTTCTCGACGAGGCCACCAGCGCGCTCGATCCAGAGACGGAAAAGCTGATGATGGGCCTGCTTCGAAGCGAATTGCCGGATACCACGTTCGTTATCGTGGCGCACCGTGAGCCGCACGGGCTTGCTTCCGTGCGCAACATCTCGCTGGGTGGGCGGATCGCAACCGATATCGAGGGGCAACGCGGGTTGATGGGCGGCCAGTCCGCCGGGGACGTGCCGGCGGTGGCTTGACCGGTGCCGAAACCACCGCGTTCCTGTAATCAATACGGATATTGCTGCGGGCAGATGTACTGGCCGTAGTTGTCGTAGTAACAGCCATAGTTGCCATAACCGTAGGCACCGTACGCAGCGGCGCCGACCGCAGCCGCCCCCACTGCAGCAGCACCGTAGCCCCTGCGATAGCCATAACCGGGATAACCCGCGATTGGGCGACCGGGACGACCCGCTATCCGGACGACCGGCTATGGGCCGACCCGCTATCGGATGGGAGGGGCGAGCAATGCGTCCGGCATGCATGCCGCCGCCACGATACCCGCCTCCGTGAAATCCCCGCCGCCACCGCCCCGGAACCCGCCACCTCCACCACGGCGCGCGTAGGCGTCATCGGGGATCAGGGTTACGGAGACCAGAACGAGTGCGGCCAAAGCCGCAAGAACACTGCGAAGCATCGTGCGTCCCTCCATGTGGACGATCTTGTGAGCGTAGCAAACTGCCTCGCTTACTGCGCGGGAGGTTGATGTAGATCAACGGAGACCCTTTGGTCGCGGCAACATTCGAGGTCCCGTTCAAAGGATGTCACCTTAACGCCCTGATCCACTCAACAGCGCGCCTCCGAGCGCAGCCTTCCGATAGCTAAGAGACCACACATGAATCGATTTCGTGTCCTGTTCGGAATTGTGATGGTGCTGTCCGGTCAAAATGCATTTGCCAAGGACCGTTTGACCGACCCCATCAAGATTGCGCGGGAATGCAAAAGCGACCTTGAGCTTCATTGCAAAGGTGTTCCGCCGGGTAGCCAGCGCGTCATGAGTTGCCTCAAGGACAAGGCGGCCGACCTGACGCCTGCGTGCTGGGCCGCCGTTAAGTCGGCAGAATGAATAGGAGCAGCCAAAACCTGCGCGAGATCATTGTACTTGATCCATTGGGTCGGCCGAGGCGTCGAGCCACCGTCACCATGACAGGGACCGGCGGCAGGCGACGCTATAACCGGTAGCGCCAAGGCGCTAGACGTCCGTTCCGGGCGAAATGATCGAACTGTGACTGGCGCCAAGCGGACGCGTCCGCAAGGCGAAACAGCCGTGGCCCAACATCATCCGGACGAGGAAAGGTGAGGGGCTGGCACTCCAATTGGCACCATGCCGAGGGTTCCCGACCTTCCAAGGCAACTCCTTGCGGCGTCCCGCGTTAGCCGACAATGCCGGACGCGGGAAGGCCGAGTGATGCCGAAGTATTTTTTCCATCTAGCCGGCGAGTTTCCTGCTCATGACCTGGTCGGTCACGAGTGTGCGAACGACATGGAAGCCGGGGGGCATGGAAGTTTCATTGCCCACAGGATCGGTACCGAAAAGCGAGGCATGATCCGAGAAGGCAATTTCATCTCGGTCAGGGATGAGCATGACAATGAAATTGCTCAAGTCCCACTAGCGTCGACGAGCGTCTGATGGGCAAGTTCTTCCTCGCGCTCCTGGTCATCAGCATTGCCGTTCTCCTTGCACTGTCGGCGTGGATAATTCTCCTCTGATCCGTGGAGGCGACATTCCATCAGCGGCAAAGAAACGGCCCCAGCGTAGGGGGACGCTGGGGCCATTCCGGCTCGGGGGGTCCCGGTGCGGCCGGGACTGATTCCTGAACTCGCAATTTCGCTGACCGTTCCCGCTTTGACCGGCGTGTGAGCAAAATTATTCACCCTCACGGACCTGCGGCATTGCCAAAGGTCTTTTTCAATAGCCGGGATTTCCCGCCCCAAAGAGGGATCTGCGCCAACTCCTATCGAGCGCAAATACCGCGCGCGCAATCATCCCACCCAAGCCACGTATCGGATGATCATGAAAATGCTGACGGCGGTTACGGTAGTCAGAGCAAAGGACATGCCTAGCTGGACGAATACGCGAATAAAGGTCAGGCCTTCCTTCACGCCGGCGGCCTGATGTTGCTTGCCATCCTGACGATCTCGTCGGATTTCAGCGGGTCGGAGGTGATTTTGGTTTCGATGAACGCGCATTTGGCGCACTCGAAGGTCCGTTTCTCGGTGCCATCGGAGCGTGGTGCCATGCTGGTCAAGTCCATCCGCGTTCTACACCGGGCGCAACGCGGGCGTTCGATCGGCGACAACAGCACATCTGTCAGGGAGTTCATGGCTCTACCTTCCAGTCTTAGTCCGGGGACCTCCAGAACTGAAAAAATAAGCCGGCTGCCGTCTTTGTGTCTGTCCGGAACCGGACTCGATAAATCCTGAATATTTTTTCGAGGTACTGGAACCAATCGAATAGTCCGTGAAAGATCGCCGAATTCCACGGCCGGGCGCCGGGTCCTTACGCTTAGCAGACCGGTTGTCGTTCGGGCGGTCGCATTGTGTGGGGAGGAGGGGCGATGCCCGGATGACGAGCCCAGCAGCGGCCGTTAGCGCGCGTTGCGCCCGCCGCGCGGAGGAAGCAAACCGCAATCGCGGCTGCTCCCCTCACGATTCCTGTTGATGCCGCGGCTCCCGATTACGATCCCGATCAGGCCCTCAGCAGCATCGTTGCCTTCTCCAGTGAGATCGGAGCGTCATCGAGCAGCAGGTCAATGGCTTCTTCTTCCCACTTCATCGAAGCGATGCTGGCGGAAACATTGCGTTGCAAGCGATGCTCCAGCACGAAACGCGCCAGCAACAATCGCCTGGCATCGCCGTCTGCAACGCCGAGGCGCGCGCCCTCCGCAGCCATGAGGACCATGGTCGCGGCGTGATAGAGCATGCCCGCGGCAATGCGGCAGAAGCGCTCGTTCTCCGGCTCGGATGCGACCTCGTCAGCAAAGCTGAAGGCCTGTGCCACGCTGTGTTCGAGCCTGGTGCGGAACTGTCCCGGAATACCCTCAGCCGCAGCGAGACGTTTGTCGAGATCCTTCCTGAGATCGACATGCGCTTGCTCTTTCCGCATGGAGCGGTGGATCGCATCGAGCGCATTGATATTGCTGGTGCCGTCCCAGAGCACGCCGAGATGCGCATCCCGGATCAGCTTGGCATTCGGCCAATCCTCGATGTAGCCATTGCCCCCGCGCGCTTCCATCGAACCTGTCGCGACGGTCACGTTGTCCCGGCACGCGCGATACTTGCAGACCGGCGTCATGATGCGCAGGATCTTCTGCGCGGCATAATCGGCCTCGTTCGCAGACATCATGCCGGTATACATGAGCGCGGAAAGCGCCTGTTCCGTTGGCACCATCAGCTTCAAGAGCTGCCGACGCATCAGCGGATGATCTATCACGGCCTTTCCGAACGCGTTGCGGTTGCGTGTCGCGACAAGCGCTTCGTTCAGGCAGCGCCGCATCATGCCCGCCGCACGCGCCAGATGTGACACGCGGCTTGAATTGACCATTCCAAGCATCTGCTTGAGGCCACGGTCGAGATCGCCGAGCTGATAGGCCACGGCGCCTTCAAGCCGCACCTCGCCGCTGGCCATGGATTTGCTGCCCAGCTTGTCCTTGATCCGCACGACGCGGTACGAGTTTCGCGTGCCGTCCTCGAGCGTCCTGGGCATCACGAAAAGCCCGAGACCCTTTCCGCCCGCCACAGCGCCCTCGGGACGCGCCAGCAAAACCACTACTTCGCCGCTGACGTTGGAGCAGAACCATTTCTCGCCCCAGAGCCGCCAATGATCGCCATCACGAACCGCAACCAGTTCAGCGGCGCCGACATCCGATCCGCCCGCCTTTTCAGTCATGAACTGTGCGGCCCGGTTCAGCTCGCCCATGTCCTGCGACAGCATCGGGCCGACGAACCGTGCACGCAACTCGTCATTGCCATAGCGGCGGATCAGCTCGGATGAGCTGCCCGCGATATTGACCGGGCACATCAGGCCGAATTCGGTCTGCGAGAACAGATACTGGAACACGAATTTGACGATCGGCGGCAAGGTCGCCGGCCAGTCCAGCACGCCGGGGCGATAGGACATCGCGTGAATGCCGTAACGGGAATAGGCGATTTCTTCCATTTCCTGATAGGCCGGATGATATTCAACCACTTCGTCATCGCGCCCGAAGCGGTCGCGCTGACGCAGCACCGGCGGATTGCGCTCCGACGTATCGGCAAGCTCGAGGAGCCGGCCGCCGCACAATTCACCGAGACTGTCGAGGTGCGGGAGAATATGTGCCAGCAATGCATCATCGATGTAATGCGGCATCACCGACTTTACGTTGGTGTCGATCGCAAAGAAGTTGAGCCCCGCGCAATCCGGCGCCAGTTTGGTGGACCGTTGAGCCGTTGCTTGCCGGCCGGCCTGCTGTTCCGGAGGGACAGTCGCACTGATGTTACGAGCTTGATAGTTCATCTTCCGACCTCGATCGTTCGGGGATAATTACTGTTGTTCGAAGCCGACCTGCTTCAGCACGTCCCGCCAGCGCGGAATTTCACTCGCCATGAACTGGGCAAGATAATCCGGCGACGACGAAGCAGCCGGGATAATGCCCTGCTGGTCCATGGCGGCCTTGATGTTCGGTTCCTTCAGCGCTTCGACCAATGCCGCGTTGAGCTTGGCGACCACTTCCTTCGGCGTGCCCTTGGGAACCACCACGCCAAAGAAGACGCTGACGTCGAATCCCTTCAATCCCAGTTCATCGAACGTCGGAACGTCCGGCAGGATCGAGGTGCGCTCGATCGTCGTCACACCGATCGGGCGAAGCGTTCCCGCCTTGATGTGCGGGGCTGACGTGAACACGTCCGAAAAGCTCAGCTGAACCTGACCGCCCAGCAAATCTGTCATCGCTTGCGCGGCGCCGCGATAGGGAACGTGCAACAGATCCGTTCCGGTCGTCGAGTTAAACAGGATACCCGCGAGGTGCGTCGATGCGCCCGTTCCCGATGACGAGTAGCTGAGCTGCTGGCCGGCCTTCGCATAGGCCACGAGTTCCTTCAGGTCCTTGATCGGCAAGGAGGGATGAACGGAAAGGACGTTCGGCATCTTGCCGATCATGATGACCGGATCGAAGCTCTTGATCGGGTCATAGTTCAACTTCTTGAACAGGCTCGTGTTGATCGCGAGCGGCCCCGAGGTTCCGAACAGCAGCGTGTAACCGTCAGCCGGGGAATTGGCCACGAGCTCCGCGCCGATATTGGCGCCGGCGCCAGCCTTGTTCTCGATCACCACGGTCTGCTTCAACTGCTGCCGCAACCCTTCCGCCAGATTGCGCGCCAGGGCGTCGGTCGGGCCACCTGCAGTGAACGGCACCACGACCTTGATCGGTTTGTCCGGATAGTCCGCGTGCGCCGGCGCAACGGTTCCGAGCACGCCAGCCATCGCGGCGATCCCGAGTGCGAGCGCTATGTCCCTGGACTTCATTTTTTTCCTCCCGGCCGAGTTTTCTTACTTGTCGGGCTATTTGACCGCCTGCAATCGATACAGTCCAATATCTTTTGGAGAGGATTGATATATGATAGATATCAATCCTTGGAAGACTGCGACTGGAGGGTGACGGTGGACCTGCGGCAATTGCGATATTTTTCCGTGCTGGCGGAGGAGCGTCACTTTCGGCGCGCAGCGCAGCGATTGTCGCTGTCACAGCCGCCACTCAGTCTGGCGATACGGCAGCTTGAAAGCAGCCTGGGCACCAAGCTGTTTCATCGGAACAGCCGCAATGTCGAACTGACCGCCGCGGGGCGGGCACTGCAACGCGAAGCCAATCACCTGTTGCGAAGGCTGGATGACGTGCGCGATCTCGTGATGGCCGTCGATCAGGGCCGTGGCGGCGTCTTGCGCATCGGCTTTGGCGGCTCGACGATCTATCGCGCGCTTCCCAAGCTGGTGCGTCAGTTCAAGGCAGCGCAACCTTCGATCGAGGTCAGGTTGCAGGAGCTGAATTCAGTCGAACAGATCCTCGCGCTGAAGCGTGAAGACATCGATTTCGGCTTCATCAACGGACACGAGTTACCGGGCGGTCTCGACGGATTTCGCTACTGGTCGGAACCATTCTATGCCTGCCTTCCGGAAGGCCATGCCTGCGCCAGGGGACGCTCGGTCAAACTGGAAAATCTTGCCGGCGAGGAATTTGTGATGTTCGGACGATCGGCATCGCCGGAGTACTTTGCGATCATCATGGATCTCTGCAGATCCGCCGGCATCGACCCGACCGGCAATCATGAAGTTCGCCACTGGATGAGCGTCATCTCGTCGGTTGCGCATGGACTCGGCGTCGCCCTGGTTCCACGCGCGCTCAAGACGTCCGATGTGGCGGGTGTTGTGTTTCTGCCGCTGACAGGAGCCAAAGGCGTTTCCGAAACATGGTGCGTGTGGAAGAAGGACCGCGAGCTATCCAGCGGGACCAACGCATTTTTGTCGGCCGCGCGTCAGAACATCTCGCTGACCAAGGAGTAGGGGGCAATCGCGGATAAAGCGGACGAATCGTGGTGCGTACCGTTGGGGCGCGACGATCACGTCAATCTGATTACCGCAACCAATACTTCTAAAGCGGCACGTAACGTATTGAATTGATTGTTTGGCGCTCCCTAGCGGAATCGAACCGCTCTCTCCACCGTGAAAGGGTGGCGTCCTAACCGATAGACGAAGGGAGCGAAGGCGTCGCTGCGGCCGAGCTGGTCGCAATGCTGCCGTTTCGCTGCAGAGATAGTACAAATAGTCCCGGCGAATCAAAGCCTTGAAGGGGCGGTGGCGCCGTACCGCTCCGGATCGCAGTGAGGTGATCGAGGCAGCGGGCGAACGTATAGTGGCGTTTTGCCGGTCGGGCAAGCCACCGGCAATCGGGTTTTTGCCGCCGGCCGGGCGCGCCCCGGCAGGCCGCGAATGGCGGCAATTTTCCCGTTCTCGCAACGGTTCCTAAAGCCTGATCGAGTAGGGATACCGCTTCAGGAGCACTTGAGATGTCCGCAGCCGCCAAGAAGCGGGAATCCCGCAAATCCGTCCACCAGCCCGGATGGATCACGCTTGAGGGCGGCTTTGCCGCGCGCCCATGCGTGGTGCAGGATTTGTCCTCGACCGGCGCCAAGGTCACGGTCGATGACGCCAACGCACTGCCGGGCAAACTGCGGCTGGCGTTTTCGCGCGACGCGCGCACGGGGCGGAGTTGCGAAGTGGTCTGGCGCCGCGGCAAGACGGTCGGCGTCAAGTTCGTCCGCTAGCGCGGGCCGCTCGCCGGCGATAAAAGGCGGGATGCGAAGCATCCTCGTTCTGATCGCCGTTGTTGCGCTGTGGCCGGCCTCCCTGGTGGCTGCCGCCGAGCAGCCTCGACAGCAAAAATCCGACAAATCAATCACTGCTGGTCGACAACATCAGCCGAAGCGCGCCCGCACCGACCAAACCTGCGCGGTGTATGGTGAAGGCTTCGTCAGGGTTGACGGTACGCAGACCTGTGTGAAGATCGGCGGCTCCGTCAGCATCGGGGTCGGCGGTAGCCGCTAGGGCGGCGCGAATAGCAACAAGGGATCGGATTTGCAGCTCGAAATCATCGTCCCCGTGATCATGGGCTGTGCGCTGCTGTGGTGGGTCAGCCGCGGCATGAGCTGGACCACGCGCCTCGTGGTGACGGCCGTCACGCTGATCGTGATCGTTGTCGTCGTGCTGTTCGAGCGGTCGGGCTTCAAGCCCTGATACGCTACGACATCGGCGGCGCGATGAACTCCGCAAATCCGGGACGGGCGGCGAACTCGGCGAACCAGCGCTCCAGGTGGGACAGCCGGGGCCTGGTGATGCCCTCGACCCCGAACCAGCGCCGCGCATAGGCGCCGAGCGCGATATCGGCGATGGTGAAATCGTCGCCTTCGATGAAGCGCTGCGTCGCCAGCTGCGCCTCGACGACCCGCCATTGCGCGGCCTCGGCGTCGGCGTCCTTCTGGATCGCGACCATGTCGCGCTTTTCGATCGGAGTGCGCACCAGCGCCCAGAACACCGGACGATCGACCGGTTGCAGCGTCGACAGCGTCCAGTCCAGCCAGCGGTCGACACCGGCGCGCACCTTCGGCGCCTGCGGATAGATCGTCGAGCCCCCGCCATAGGCGAGGTTAAGGTAGCGCATGATCGAATTGGATTCCCACAGCACATAATCGCCGTCCACCAGGGTCGGCACCCGTCCGTTCGGATTCATCGCGAGATATTCCGGCTTGTCGTTCTGGCCGAACGCCATACCGGCGTCGATGCGCCGGTAGGGGAGATCGAGTTCGCGCAGGCACCACAGCACTTTTTGCACATTGACCGAATTGGCCCGGCCCCAGATCGTTAGCTGGCCCTGATTTTTGTTTGGCACGCCTTGGCTCTCCCGTTGTTCGGCTTTTGCCGTTGATAGCGGAAAACCAGGAAAAATGCGCGCGCGCCCGAAGCGGGCCATCCCGGCGAAAAAGCCGCACCACGGCTGCTATAAGGCTGGGATCATGCCCGGATACAACTCGCGATATTCGACCTCGACGGGACGCTGTCGGACAGCCTGCAGTGGTTTCGGTCGGTGGTGAATTCCCTTGCCGACAAACACGGGTTCAGGCGCATCGAGGATGGCGACGTCGAGATGTTGCGTGAAAAATCATCCCGCGAGATCATCGCCTGGCTCGGGGTGCCGTTCTGGCGAATGCCGCTGATCGCCGCCGACATGCGCCGGCTGAAGGCCCGGAGTATCGACAGCATCCCGCTATTCCCGGGCGTCGGACCGATGCTGCAGGAATTGTCGCAGGCCGGCGTGATCATGGCCATGGTCAGCTCCAACTCCGGGAGCAATGTCAGGCGGGCGCTTGGCGACCATGCGGCGTTGATGTCGCAATTTGCCTGCGGCGCCTCGATGTTCGGCAAGGCCGCCAAGTTCAAGGCGGTTCTGAAACGGACGGGTATTGCCGCTGATGACGCCATCGCTATCGGCGATGAGGTGCGGGACGGCGAGGCCGCGGCGCAGGCCGGGATCGATTTCGGGGCGGTGTCGTGGGGCTATGCCAGGCCCGAGGCGCTCAGGCGGCTTTCGCCAGCTCGGGTGTTCGATAGCGTGGCGGATATTTTGGGAGTTGTTTAGCGGCCCGCGCTATGCGGCAGGCTGTTCAGGCTGAAGTCTGTTCAGGCTGAAGCTTGTTCGCGGGGCTGTTCGCGGGCTTCCATCAGCTCGGCGTAGCGGCTGTATTCTCCGGCCATTTCCAACAGCCGCTCACGAACCTCTGCACTGGTCACCTGACGAGCCAGGCGCTTGGCCTGGTCTGCCTGGAATTGATAGTGCTTGGCCTGGCTCATGTGACACCCTCGAATCCTCAGTCAAAGTCTGAGGGCAAAAGGTTCACCGACCGTGAACACTTGGATGTGAATGCCGGGCATGAGGTCAGCTTCGGATGCGCCGAAGGGAAGCGGCGCACCCGCTGATATCGCCAGCCGGTAGTCAGGATTGTTACGGGGCTCGGCGGGCCTGGCTTACCAATGACCGGTGTTCGGCATCGACAGCCACGGCTCGGCCGGCGGCTTGGGATCGCCCTTCTGCAACAGCTCGATCGAGTGCAGGTCGGGCGAGCGCACGAAAGCCATATTGCCGTCGCGCGGCGGCCGGTTGATGGTGACGCCCATCTTCATCAGGCGATCGCAGGTGGCGTAGATGTCATCGACCTCGTAGGCGAGGTGGCCGAAATAGCGGTCCTCGCCGTACTTCTCCTCGTCCCAATTATAAGTCAGCTCGACCAGCGGCGCGCCACGGGTACTGGGGGTACTCTTCTGCAGCGCCTCGTCCTCGGCCGCGCATAGGAACACCAGCGTGAATTTCGCCTTGTCGTTGTCGATGCGGCGCACTTCCTTCAGCCCCAGCGCGTCCTGGTAGAATTTCATCGCGGCATCGAGGTTGCGCACGCGCAGCATGGTGTGGAGGTAACGCATGGTTTCCTGGCTCCTTGGGGACGTTTGGTGAGTTTCTTCTGGTTAGGGCGGTCGCGGGCAGTAAATAGCAGCAAATCGCACGAAAGGGCAGGCTTTGCTTGCGGGTCTGTTGTGCAGCTGTTGCGTTTCAATTCCGCGCACAGGCTTGTACTGTCGTCAACGACCTCGCCCGATCATTCTACTGGAACGTGATGCCCGCACTCCTCGAATACGGCGCTGAACGCGTCCTGATCTGCGACCAGCAAGGCAATACCATCGACAGCCGCCAAGGCGCCCTCGATGTCATCGGCGATGCGCTCGGCCTCGGCGCCACACTGATCGCCATTCCCGTCGTCAGACTGGCTCCGGCATTTTTCGATCTTCGCTCCGGGTTGGCCGGCGAGATCGCGCAGGTGGCGGTGAACTATCGCCAGAAGCTTGCAGTGATCGGCGACATTTCAGGGCATGTCGAGCGATCCAACGCGCTGCGGGACTGGGTGGTCGAATGTAACAGGCGAAATGACCTGTGGTTTGTTGCAACGGTCGAAGAACTCCGAGACCGCCTTACTTCGCCCTGAACTCCTGATACGGTCGGGGCGACCAATCCACCGATGGCTGATCTAATCGGAAGAATGCTGTTCGGATTGATCCGGATCCTCATCGAGGATTGGCTCAAACAGGCTGCGATCAAGTTCTGCGCCTGGCTGGACACCAGGGTTCGCGGACGAATTGCGAGATTCGTCCTGGGAGGTTTCCTCGGCCTCGCAGCCTATTTCATCCTCCCGATCATCCTCGGGCTGTTTCACTGACGAACCTTCGGCAGTACGTCTACGGGCCATATCATCGCAGGCGATGCCCCCGGGGCCACTTGACCCGGAGACCTAT
Organism: uncultured Actinomycetota bacterium; assembly: GCA_963850545.1. GTDB lineage: Bacteria > Actinomycetota > Actinomycetes > Actinomycetales > Cellulomonadaceae > Promicromonospora. The sequence continues at coordinate 3,587,782 of CAWKLP010000001.1, forward strand.
TAGGGCCGATGAGGCGGAGAAGCTTTCAAGCTCGCCCCAAACACCCTGCAAGGAAGACAATGGCTGTTGAGAAATCCAAGGACGCCACGCCAAAGAAGCCGGCACCTGAAGCCAAGGCTCCTGACGCCAAGGCTGTCGAGGCGAAGGCCGAAACCACCGTGAAGGCCGAAACCGCCACGACCGACAGCAAGCCGGACGCCGCACCAAAGCGGCAAGGCATGGGCGAGGGACAGAAGCCGGTATCCAAGGCCTACAAGGACAACTGGAACGACATTTTTGGGAAAAAGAAGAAGCGATAAAGCCCGCGCATCGACAGCTTCGCGTTGGCCAAGCAATCGCGTTCTACGTTTCGGTCCGCTGCTGTGTGGACTGGAATCAATGACCGCCGCGAAGCGGCTTCCAGCGCCTACTTCGCGTACCCCTGGGAGCGCAGCCAGCCGATGCGGCGATCGCCGTTCATCCAGTCGTCGGCGTCGGCCTTGCTGGTCAGGCCGGTGATCATGCGCGGCTCGACGCCTGGGTAATCCGCCTGGATGCTCCAGTTGTCTTCGGCGATACGAACGATTTTAAACGTCACTTTGGGTTTTGCCATGCCGCGTTATGCCGGTTTTTTTTGGAAAAGAGAACTGCCTTGCGATGCTTATCCCTCGGGCCAACCATGCAACTAGCGGGCAGGGGCATGCTTGTGGGAGGGCCGCCGTGCCGCGGGCGTTCGGGGGAGATCGCCGAACTCGGCGGAATGGTAGCTCCGGCCCTCCGGCGTGGTGATCCGGACATCGTAGAAGGCCCGCGCGATCAGCTCGCGGGCTTTTTTCAGCGCCGATTCAGGCGTCCGACGTCTGGCGGTGGTGGGGCCTCTGATATCGGTACCGCTTACGGTGTAGGGCATTTCGGCTTCTTCTTGTTCTTCTTGATAATGGCGGCCTGAGCGCGGAAGGCCTCCGCCAGGGAGGTGAGCTGGCGGGCCACGACCGGATCGGTCGCGCTCTGCGCAGCCACCTGCGACTTGGCGGCCTGCTTCTTCAGGGCCTTGGTCGTCTTGCTCATGACTCCCAACACATGGACTGTTGGGGTGTTCCATCGACCGCCATCTATCGGTAGTACTTGAAATTTGTTCGTGTTTCGTTCACATTGGCGTCACCGAGGAGATCGCCATGGACGCCGGCAAACAACGACAGATCATCCGCTTATGGAATCAGCTACGCCTGCTGGAGCGGGAAGGCCGCCCCACCGAGGCCGTTCGCCGTCAAATCGAGCGGGCGCTCGCTGAATGTGAGGCCCATGCGGCCTGACCACCGGTGAATCGGACGCCGGCGCCGTCAATCCCAGGAGAGTGAAATGCGTTCATGGAATCTCGACGGTCAATGCCGTTGTGGTCAGGTGCGAATAAGGGTGACCGCCCCGCCGCTGCTGACCATGGCCTGTCATTGCACCGGATGCCAGCGCATGAGCGCGAGCGCGTTCTCATTGAGCGCGGCGTTCCCGACGCCGAATTTTTCGGTGACCGAGGGCGAACCGGTGATCGGCGGAATTCACGGTCCGGCCGGGCATCGTTTCTGCGGTCATTGCAAGAGCTGGCTGTTTACCCGCACCGAGGGGATGGATTGGTTCGTCAATGTGCGGCCGACCATGTTCGATGACCATAGCTGGTTCGAACCGTTCGTTGAGACCTACACCAGCAAGAAATTTCCGTGGACCTCCACCGGGGCGGTTTACAGCTTCGACGAATTCCCGCCCCTTACGGCCTATGAGGGGCTGATCAAGGAATACTCGCAACGGATTCCAACCTGAACGAGCCATGCCGATGGGCTGCAATGGCTCGCGGCAGTTGCCGCCCGGATGCGGAACAGAAAATGCCCCGGCCGTTCACACCGGCCGGGGCATTCGCTTCCAAATAACGCTTAGTAGCAGACGTTCACGAGACGCAGGCCACGCCGGGTCTGGACGTACTTGTAGCAATCGCCGCCGATGTAGAAGGCCGAGCTGCCGTAAAAATGGCGGTGACCGTGGTGATGCCCATGACCGTGGTGCCCACCGTGGCCATGGCCATGGTGGCCGCCGTGGCCATGACCACCATGCCCATGACCATGACCGCCGTGACCACCCGCCGAAGCCGAGGACATCGCGGCAGCACCGAGGGCGATAGCGGTGATGACGGCGAACGAGATCTTGCGAAGCATTGTATTCTCCAGACGAGGTGCATGGCACCGGTTAAGATGCACATGGGACGCGCGCCGTGCGGCAATAGTTCATGGGATTTTTCTGAACGCGTGTTCAGGCGTGCGCTGGATCACACAACGCGCATTCGACGAAGCGCCGGCTGGATTTGCTACGGCAAAGCTTTCCTGCGCGTCACGTCTGAAAAAGTTTTCATGTTGTTAAGGTTCGTCTGAACGTAAAAACGCACCCCCTGTTCGTTCCACCGTGAACAAAACGGAATCAATTCGTGTCAAGAATTGACGGAATCGCGGGGCAGTGCATGCTTGCGCGATGTTGGGATGGAAAAATTGCAGGTTCGCCCGCATGAGCAGCGGCCGCTACTGCCTGATACGGGACCTCGGTCTCGTGAAGGGCGGCAAGGGGCTGCGACACCATGAGGTGGTGATCGCCTTCAGCGTTCGCGCGGCACTGCAACGCCTACGCCAGGTTGATTTTTCGCTTGGGCGATTTAATTCCGCGCCCAAGCTCCGGGCTCCTGAGATCCTCGGCAAGTAACGTAAGGGCAAGTAACTCAAAGCGGCGAGGCGGGATCAATTCGCCTGTCGAGGCTGCCGACGGATTGCGCCGAGGGCGAGTCCTTCAGGAAGTCCGTGATCGCCTGCGCGAGTTCGCGATCGCTCATCGGCGCTGCCGGCACGCGCAACGCGCCATTGCCGAAGCTGCGGACGATCTCGTCATAGTGACGATCGTCGCGCCTGGGAATGAGCTTGCGGATGCGGATCAACAGCGCGGCAATCGCCAATGCAATCTCCTGCCTTGCCTTCTCTTGTCTTGTCGCTATTTTTTCGGACGCGCTTGCGGGCGGGCCTCTAATGAAAACCCCGCCAGCATCCGAGGATACTGACGGGGTCTTTCATGCTCTCACCTCTCTGAGGTTGCTGCACTTGCTGAAATAACCTCGAAGCGGCGCGTTGGTTCCTGCGGCATGTCGGGTTTTTTCGCATCATTAACCGGGTGTCGGTTCCACACCCTCGGTACCGTCGGGCTGGCAGGGCTTGATCATGTAGCCCTCATCGAGCCGTCGCCTGCCGTTGGCCTCATCGATCACCAGCCCGCAATCCTCGGCGCAGCGCCACACATCGGTCGCGGTGGGGAAGGTGCGGCTGAGCCGGTATTCTTTCTCGAACAGGGCGTAGGGCATCGACGGCTCCTTTGCGCGGGAAACGCCAATACCCCCCAAGGTGTTCCACCGCGAAGCTCAGCTTTGGCTTACGGCCAGTTCCTTTTGTTCCGTGGGTCGCGAAGGACCGCGATTCAGCTAGCGCTGGCTGGGCGTGGTGTTCGGGTTGAACGGCAAGACCACGCGCACCGGCTCATCGCTGGCCATCACGGTGGGTGCGGCGGCGATCGCGGGCCGGCTCTGGCCGGGTTCCAGAACACCCACCACGGTGACGCAGATCAGCGACACCAACACCAGCAGCAACATGACGTTGTCTTCTTCGCGCGGTCCCATGGCAGAAAAACGTGGGCCCGCGCCGTTGGTTCCGCCAGCGCATGGGAACCAGGTTCCGATGCAACCATCGAAAACCGTTCGGCGTTATCCCCTGACTACCCGATGTGAGGAGATGCACATGAAAAGGACAGCACTGATCTTGGCAACCGTAGCGGCGCTCGGTGCGGCCGCGATTTCGTCGCCTGCTGAGGCGCGGTACCGGAGCTGGGGTCCCGGGATTGGCTTCGGCCTTGCCGCCGGCGCATTGACCGCGGGCGCCATTGCGGCGTCGCAGCCCTACTATGGACCGGGTTACGGATATTATGGTCCGCGTTATCGGCGAGCGTATTACGGCCCGGGTCCGTATGCCTATTACGGCCCGCGCTATTACGCGCCGCGATATTACGGTTGGTAGGCCAAACCGACGTCAAAGCCCGGAGCAAAGTCTCCGGGCTTTTTCGTTGCATAGTCAGCTCATTCGGACGAAATGAAATCCGCCCCGCTACGACCAGAACGGCGGATCCTCCAGCGTGCTGCGGATGTGATGGTCGGATCCGCTGCGGGCGTTCTGCAGCGTCGTGACAAAATATTCCTCGCGCTCGCGCTCGAATTTTTCCTGCGTGGCCTTGAAACTTGCAACGCGGCTGGCGATTTCTTCCCGCTCGCGCGCGGCGTTGTACGGCTGTTCGATCATGCCCATCCCTTTTTTGATTCTTGTCCCGCGCCCATTGGCGTCCGCGATTGAGGCGTCAATTGGGACGGGAAGTTGCAGGATTGTGATCGCCACCGGGGTTCGCGGTGGATAAGGCCGGCGCCGCGCTTGTGGCTGTAACGCCTTCCCGGTAGCCAAAAGAAACGGGAGGCTGGCCATGGCAAAAATCGATCTGGACGCAATGAGCATCGAGGAAGTCGCCGACTTGCGCGACATCGCCACCGACAAGCTGGCGGAGAAGGTCGCCGCACGGCGCGCCGAACTCGAAGCCGAGCTGGAAAAGCTCGCGCAGTACGACAAGCCGGCGCGCAAGTCGCAAGTCGCAGCTCCCGCGGCCAAGCCCAGGAAGAGCCAGGAGAACGGCGCGAACGGCGAGGCCGCTGGGAAGACCGACGAGGTCAAGGAGCCCGTCGCCAAGGCTGCGTAACAAGGCGGCAAGTCGCGTGCTGCTGCGCGGTCGACCTAGCAATCCGGGCGGCCGTGCTATAGTCAGCGCGGCCAGACCTTTCGGATATCATCCCATGATCGCATCAGATCTTCGCAGCGGCGTGGAACAGCTCGGCGACATGATCGCCGAGGCGTCCACCATCGTTCCCTTCACCGGCGCCGGCATTTCGACCGAATGCGGCATTCCCGATTTCCGCTCGCCGGGCGGATTGTGGAGCCGCAACCGGCCGATCCCGTTCGATGAATTCGTCGCCAGTCCGGATGCCCGCGACGAGGCATGGCGGCGGCGCTTTGCGATGGAGCCGACGTTCGCCGCCGCGAAGCCGGGACGCGGTCACCGCGCGCTGGCCTCGCTCTACAAGGCCGGCAAGATCCCCGCCATCGTCACCCAGAACATCGACAATCTGCATCAGGTCTCCGGCTTCGCCGCCGAACATGTCGTCGAGCTCCACGGCAACACCACCTACGCCCGCTGCATCGGCTGCGGGAAGGCCTATGATCTGGCGTGGGTCAAGCTGCGCTTCGAGGAGATCGGCGGCGCGCCCGACTGCACGGTCTGCGACGAGCCGGTCAAGACCGCGACCATCTCGTTCGGGCAGGCGATGCCGGAAGACGCCATGCGCCGCGCCACCGAACTCGCGCAGCATTGCGACCTGTTCATCGCGATCGGCTCGTCGCTGGTGGTGTGGCCGGCGGCCGGGTTTCCGATGATGGCCAAGAACTGCGGCGCCAGGCTGGTGATCATCAACAACGAGCCGACCGAACAGGACGACATTGCCGATCTCGTGATCCGGCACGACATCGGGGAGACGCTCGGGCCGTTCGTCGGCAATTGATCCCAGATTGATTCGCGGCCGCGCAAGCTGTTCATAGCTCCCGGCAGTTTTGTTTTTTATCTATGCGCCGCACGCGGGAGTGTTATCTTTTGATTCGAGAGATTCGCGTGGCGTCATCATGAATTCTCATCGATGGGCGCGTGTTCCGGCGACGTCGCAGCGATGACGGGGTCGTCGATGATGTGTGGGGTCCGGGGTCATGGGGTCGGACGGTTTTGAGTCCAAGAAGCTCGGCGGTCCGCCATCAGGCGGAACCGGACCGGACCGGCTTGGGCCGAGCGAATTTGCGGGTAGCGCCGGGCGCGATCCCGCGATCGATGCGCTGACGGGGCTCGGCGAGAGCGCCGCCAATCTGGTCGAAATCTCCGGCGTCATCAAATGGTTCGATGCATCAAAGGGCTACGGCTTCATCGTGCCGGACAATGGCTGGCCGGATGTGCTTCTGCACGTCACCGTGCTTAGGCGCGACGGCTATCAGACCGCCTATGAAGGCGCGCGGATCGTCTGCGAATGCGTGCAGCGGCAGAAGGGCTATCAGGCGTTCCGGATTCTCTCGATGGACGAATCCACCGCGATCCATCCGGCGCAGATGCTGCCGCCGCGGACCCATGTCAGCGTCACCCCGACCAGCGGGCTGGAGCGGGCGCAGGTCAAGTGGTTCAACCGGCTGCGCGGCTTCGGCTTCCTGACCTGCGGCGAGGGGACGCCCGACATCTTCGTGCACATGGAAACCCTGCGCCGCTTCGGCATGACCGAGCTGCGCCCCGGCCAGTACGTGCTGGTGCGGTTCGGGCCCGGCTCCAAGGGGATGATGGCGGCCGAAATCCAGCCGGAAGCCGGCGCGCCCGGGCTGTCGTCGCACTGATCGCGCGACACCGCCACCTCACGGAAGCGTTAGCCGGCGTTGCGGAAATGCCCATCTCGCGCCTTGCCGAAGGTCTGGTATTTGCCACGATCATCGGGCTAGCATTGCCCAAATCCATTCCCATCCACGGGCTTTCGGTGAGCGTTGTCGATGAGCTTTGCTTCAAGTGTTGATCGGCGCCGCGCCCGTGCGCGGCTCTGGCTTCTGGATACCTGTGGCCGCGGTGCTGGCGCTTTGCGCCTTGACCGGCTTCGGCGCGCAGGCGGCCAGCATCCAGCCGCTCGAGATCGTCACCAAGAACGGCGTGCATGTTTTCTCGGTCGAGATGGCGACGACCGACGAAGGAGCGCGAAACCGGGCTGATGTACCGCAAGGAATTGCCGGACGGGAAGGGGATGCTGTTCGACTTCTCGCCGGAACAGCAGATATCGATGTGGATGAAGAACACCTACATCTCGCTCGACATGATTTTCATCCGCGCCGACGGCCGGATCCTGCGCATCGCCGAGAATACCGAGCCGCATTCCACCAAGATCATCTCGTCGGGCGGGCTGGCCAAGGGGGTGCTGGAAGTGATCGCCGGCACCGCGCAGAAATACGGCATCGCGCCCGGCGACCGGGTCGCCCATCCGCTCTTCAACCGCCGCTGAGACGGCCGGAAGCCGCCTTGCTGGCAGCGCCTTGAAGCGTGTATCGACAGGGCTTCCCAAGCAATCGGGGTATAGCGCAGCCTGGTAGCGCGGCAGTTTTGGGTACTGCAGGTCGTTGGTTCGAATCCAGCTGCCCCGACCAGCTAACTTGTTGATCTTTCTGCCTGTGATTCCAGCTTTTTCGCCCGCGATTCTGACGCACGGCCGTTACGCGGTTCCACCGACCTTATGCCGGTGGTCAAGCTCGAACAGGCGATCGCCCTGACGGAGGCGGCTGACTTGCTGAACATCGCGTTCGAGACGGCCCACTCATCTTAAGCGAATGATGTTGCAGACGCCGCGCCAGTTCTCTTGATGTCGATCGGCAGAATAAGTCCGCAAGTGACACAACAACACAGCACCGACGGCGTGGCATGAGTGCCGCTCGATGACCGGCGGGATAGATTCAAAAAAAAGTGCGCCGGCTGACCGGCGCACTTGATGTCTCGTTGCAGGCGTAACCGGGTACGAGCCGATTTAAGCCGCTATCAGTACGGGCAAACGACGCGGCCCCAGCGGGCGCTGTAATAGCAACCGCCGCGCACGCGCGGCGCAACGTAGACGCCGCCAAAGCCGTAACCGCGTCCGTAACCGCGTCCATAGCCTCTGCCGCGCGCATAACCGCGGCCGTAACCCCTGCCGCGACCGCCGCCTCTGGCATAGCCCCTTCCGCCGCCGCCGCGACCGCGGCCCCGGGCTTCCGCCGACGAGGTCGATGCCGCCAGGAAAAGACCCGACGTGCCGACGACGCTGACCATATAGACGAAGACCAGAGCCATCGCTGCGAGGCAGCGCGAAAGAATGTTGTAGCGTTTAGCCATTTGGGATCTCCCGGGTCATTCCAATCACCGTGAACCTCAGCCCTCTAAATTCACGAGGCTGCCTTGCGTTCCGGTACAATGCTCAACAACAATTGCAAAATGTTTTTCGTGTGGCCTTCAGGGATGCTATGGGCAAGCTTAGGTGAGGTCAAGTTACACCGTCTGTCGACGCAAGATGAACAAACGTTCAACTTTCTTTGTCGGCTCAAGATGAGGAAAGGGCCAAGTACCGTCGTTGAAGCATATTGTGCGTCGCGCAATTGATTGTTCCGCAGGAAGAACTCTCGCATCCTGAGATTGATCTCGTTCCAATCCCACATCCATTTCATCCCGAAGAGTGCAGATGCCCAAACAACACACCTACGTTCTCGGCCTGAATACCTACGATCATGATGTGAGTGCCTGCCTGCTGCGCGACGGCGTCATCGCGTTCGCGATCGCCAAGGAACGAATTACGCGCGACAAGCACGCCTCCGGTTTCTACAGCGAGGTGATCGACTATTGTCTGGATGCCGAAGGCATCACGCTCGATGACGTCGATCTGATCGTTCGCAATTGCTACATTCTGCCGGTTCCGGAAATGGAAGAACGGCTGGTCTACCAGGACATGCCGGGTTTCCTCCCCGAGCACGAGCGTCCCGAGGCTTCCAGGCATCCGCTGTATTTGTCGCGGTCCGACAAGGTGGTGTCGATCTCGCATCATCTCGCGCATGCCTACAGCGCGTTCGCCGTCTCGCCGTTCGAGGAAGGCGTCGTGATGATTGTCGACGGTGTCGGCAGCTACCAATCCGACGTCATGGAATCCTATCCGGCAACCGACGCCGCCACGCCGCTCGCCCGCGAATCCGAGAGCTATTACAAGTTCGCCGGCACCAGGCTCGAATGCCTGAAGAAGGTCTGGATGGAACCCGATCGCGGCTTCCTGAGTGACGAATTCTACAACATGCCGGGCCTCGGCGCGCTCTACAGCCGGGCCTCGTCCTACATCTTCGGCGACTGGAACAAGTGCGGCGAACTGATGGGGCTCGCGCCTTACGGCAGGAAGGAGCAGGTCAGGCACCTGCTCGAGTTCACCGACGGCACCTTGCACGTTCCGCACTGGAGCACGGAGTTCAAGCAGCCCTACATCATGGGCAACGGTGAAAAATGGGAAACCAGCCCGTCGATGCGGCATTGGGAGGATCTCGCCTGGCGGGTGCAGGACGATACCGAAAACGTGCTGCTGGCCCGCGCCCGCTGGCTGCGTGAGACGACCGGCGCCAAAAACCTCACCATCGCCGGCGGCGTCGCGCTGAACTGCGTGGCCAATGGCCGGGTGGCGCGGGAGGCCGGCTTTGAAAATGTCTGGATCCAGCCGGCGGCCGGCGACGACGGCATTGCGATCGGCTGCGCCTATTACGGCTATCTGGAAATCCTGAAGCAGCGCCGCTCCTTCGTGATGGACCATTCCTATGTCGGCAAGATCTATCCCGACCAGGATATCGAAAACGCCACGCAGAAATTTCTGGTTCGCATTCAGGTCACGGCCGCTCGCAGCGACAACATCTGCCGCGATACCGCCAGGCTGCTCGCCGATCAGAAGGTGATCGGCTGGTTCCAGGGCGGTTCCGAGTTCGGGCCGCGCGCGCTCGGCAATCGCAGCCTGTTGGCCGACCCGCGCAAGGCCGAGATGAAGGATATCCTCAACAGCCGCGTCAAGCACCGCCAGCCGTTCCGTCCGTTCGCGCCGATCGTGCTGGCCGAACGGGTCCGGGAAATATTCGAAGGCGAGGAGGACTTGCCGTTCATGCTGATCGCCAAGAGCGTCCGCCCCGAATGGCGCGACCGGATTCCGGCGATCGTTCATGTCGACGGCACGGCGCGGGTTCAGACCGTCCGCGAGCAAACCAACCCGGTGCTCTATCGTTTGCTGAAAGAGTTCGAGGCGCTGACCGGCGTTCCCGTGCTGATCAATACGTCGTTCAACGTCAAGGGCGAGCCGATCGTCGAGACGCCGCGCGACGCCGTGATCTGTTTCCTGACGACGGGGATCGACCACCTGGTCCTGCACGACACGCTGGTGTCGAAGAACGCGCTGCACCGCGTCGTCGGTCCGCTGGTCGAAATCTACAGCGACGTCGCCAACATGGTGGCGTCGGGTACCACCCGGCCGGGCTGACCGGCCGCCGCGCCTGATGGCGCGCGCGGCCTGAAGCCGAAATCAGGCCGCCTTGGCCGCCGGCTTGGGCAGCGGCTTGTCCTGCCGTTTCGACCAGGAGATGTAGTAGGCCACCAGCGTCATGATCGAGACCCCGGCCACGCTGATGAAGAGCTGAGCGAACAGCGAGCCCGAACTGATCGTCAGGACGAAATGACCGACGAAGGACAGGAACACGCCGACGCAGAATACCGCGAGTGACTGCTGGCCGCACACCACGAGGGGATCGAACACCCTCCATTCCAGGCCGGCCCAGTCCTTCGGCACGAACCGGATGACCATGATCACGATCACCACGAAATGCAGGAAGCGGTAGGGCGCCAGGAAGGTCTTGTCGTTCGGAATGAAGGTCGAGGTGAGCCAGTGCGGAAACAGCGCGGCGAAATCCGGAAACTTGCCGGCCATGGTCATGACCAGTGCGAGGATCAGATAGGCGATGCACAGATAAAGCGTGATCGGCAGATCGACGATCCATCGCGCCCGCTTGGCGCCGCCGAGCGCGCACCAGGAGCCGAACACGAACAGCACCTGCCAGCAGTACGGGTTGAAGTACCAGGACCCGCCCGGATAGGCGGACAGGTTCCAGCCGAACTGCCGGGCGGCAAGCCACAGCGCGATCGAGGCCAGCATGGTCAGGTCGGGCTGGCGCAGCATCAGCCACAGCACCGGCGGAAACAGTCCCATCAGCACGATGTAAAGCGGCAGCACGTCCAGATTGACCGGCTTGAACTTCAGGAACAGCCCCTGCCGCAGCGTTTCGGTCGCATTGTCGACCAGGCCCGCCACGTTGAACTCGTTGATGATATCGGAATCGCCAAAACGCAGGGCCAGATAACCTATTGCGGCGATGTAGATCACGAACAGGACGACGTGGGCGACGTAGAGCTGCCAGACGCGCTTGGTGAGGCGGGTGGCGCCGACGATAAAGCCGCGCTCCAGCATCATCCGGGCATAGACGAACGACGCGGTGTACCCAGAAATGAAGACGAACAGATCCGCGGCATCGCTGAAGCCGTAATTCCGGGTTGTGATCCAGTTCACGACGTTGTCGGGGATGTGATCCAGGTAGATCGCCCAGTTCGCGACGCCGCGAAACAGATCGAGCCGGAGATCGCGTCCCTTTTCGGGCAGTACTGCGTTGATTTTCATGGGTGCCGTTTCGAAGTGATGCTTTCGATGAATTCGGACCGCGGACGAGGGGGCCTCAGCCGCGCCGCCGGCCAAGATTGTCACAGCGCAGCATAATGACTATACGGGTTGCAGAAAAGGTAACATCTGGGCCGGGAATCATCGATCAAATTTCCCGAAAGGTGTTTCTATACTATCCCGGCCGCTTCCACCACGCTCTTCCATGCCGCAGATATCACGGGGCCCCGACATCCATGACCGCACGCATCTTCAAGCCCGCCAAAAACGCGATGCAATCGGGGACCGCCAAGACCAGGGACTGGCAACTGGATTATGAGCCGGAACAGCCACGGGCGATCGAGCCCCTGATGGGCTGGACCTCGTCCGGCGACATGAAGCAGCAGCTCACCATCCGCTTCGACACCAAAGAGGATGCCGTCGCCTATTGCGAGCGCGAGGGCATTCCCTACCAGGTGATCGAACCGAAGGAGCTGGCCCGCCGGCAAGCCGCCTATGCCGACAATTTCGCCTTCCGGCGCGGCGAACCCTGGACCCACTAGGGGGCAGGGGTTCGCCGATGAAATTGCCGGAGGGAATGTCGGGAATAAGACATTTCAGAGGGGCAATTTGACCTAATAGCGCTAATGTCGCCGCCAAATGTCGTCTCTAAGTGTCGTCCTGGGCAAGGTCGCTTCGTCAAGTCCAGGGTTGCGCCCGACGACGGCCGAATGACATCTTAACGCAAGCCCGATGCCGGGTTGCGGCTCACCCTAACTGCGGAAACCCATGCCGCTTCATTCCACGATTGACACCACATCCGCCGATTTCGCCCGCAACGCCGAGGCGATGCGGGCGCAGGTCGCCGAGCTGCGTGCGAAACTCGACCAGGTGGCCGGGGGCGGCGGCAAAGTCTCGCGCGCCCGGCATACCTCGCGGGGCAAGATGCTGGCCCGCGAGCGCGTCGACCTGCTGATCGATCCCGGCACGGCGTTTCTCGAGCTGTCGCCGCTGGCGGCCCACGGGCTCTATGGCGGCGACGTGCATTCGGCCAGCGTCATCACCGGGGTCGGGCGGATATCGGGGCGCGAATGCATCATCATCGCCAATGACGCGACCATCAAGGGCGGCACCTACTATCCGATGACGGTGAAGAAGCACCTGCGCGCCCAGGACATCGCGCGGCAGAACAATCTGCCTTGCGTCTTCATGGTGGATTCCGGCGGCGCCTTCCTGCCGCTGCAGGATGAGATTTTCCCGGACGAACGGCATTTTGGCCGCATCTTCTACAATCAGGCGCAGATGTCGGCGGAGGGCATCCCGCAGATCGCGATCGTGATGGGCTCATGCACCGCCGGCGGCGCCTATCTGCCGGCGATGTCGGACGAGAGCATCATCGTGCGCAATCAGGGCACGATTTTCCTCGGCGGGCCGCCGCTGGTGAAGGCTGCGACCGGCGAGGTGGTGACGGCGGAGGAACTCGGCGGCGCCGACGTGCATTCGCGCCAGTCCGGCGTCACCGATCATTACGCCCAGAACGACAGCCACGCGATCGGCATCGCCCGGCGCATCGTCGCCACCCTGAAGCCGCCCACGCGCGCCAATCTCAACATGCGCGACGCCGCGCGAACCCTTGTTTGCGCCGGAGGAGCTCTATGGCGTGGTCCCCGCCGATAGCCGAAAGCCATACGATGTCCATGACATCATCGCCCGGCTGGTCGACGGCTCGGAGTTCGACGAATTCAAGAAGCTGTACGGCCAGACCCTGATCTGCGGTTTCGCCCATATCTGGGGCTATCCGGTCGGCATCATCGCCAACAACGGCATCCTGTTCAGCGAGAGTTCGCTGAAGGGCGCGCATTTCATCGAGCTGTGCTGCCAGCGCAATATCCCGCTGGTGTTCCTGCAGAACATCACCGGCTTCATGGTCGGCAAGAAGTACGAGGCCGGTGGCATCGCCCGCGACGGCGCCAAGCTGGTGACGGCGGTGGCCACCGCCGGGGTGCCGAAATTCACCGTCGTGGTCGGCGGCTCCTACGGCGCCGGCAATTACGGCATGTGCGGCCGCGCCTACAGCCCGCGTTTCCTGTGGATGTGGCCGAATGCCCGGATCTCGGTGATGGGCGGCGAGCAGGCTTCGATGGTGCTGGCCCAGGTCCGGCGCGACAGCATCGAGGCCAAGGGCGAGACCTGGTCGGCCGAAGAGGACGACAAGTTTCGTGCGCCGATTCGCGCCCAATATGAGAGCCAGGGCAGTCCCTATTACGCCACCGCGCGGCTCTGGGATGACGGCGTGATCGATCCCGCCGATACGCGGCTGGTGCTCGGGCTCGGGCTGTCGGCGTCGGCCAACGCGCCGATCGAGCCGACCCGCTTCGGCCTGTTCAGGATGTGATGATGCAAGGACAAATCACAGTCCAAGTCCAGTACCGGCGGTTTCGCACCCTCCTGATCGCCAACCGCGGCGAGATCGCCTGCCGCGTGATCCGCACCGCCAAGGCGATGGGCCTGCGCACGGTCGCGGTCTATTCCGAGGCCGACGCCGATTCCATGCATGTCGCGATGGCGGATGAGGCCGTCCTGCTCGGCCCGGCGCGGGCGCGCGACAGCTATCTCAACATCGAGCGCGTGATCGAGGTGGCGCGGCAGACCGGCGCCGAGGCCGTGCATCCCGGCTACGGATTTCTGTCGGAGAATGCGGAATTCGCCCAGGCCTGCGCCGATGCGGGGCTGGTGTTCGTCGGCCCCACCGCCGCGATGATGACGGCGATGGGCTCCAAATCCGGCTCCAAGCAATTGATGGAAAAGGCCGGCGTGCCGCTGGTGCCCGGCTATCACGGCGAGGCCCAGGACGACGCGACACTGGCTGCGGCGGCCGACAAGGCCGGCTACCCGGTGCTGGTCAAGGCTTCCGCCGGCGGCGGCGGCCGCGGCATGCGGGTGGTGCGCGCGGCCGGTGAACTTGCCGCCGCCATCGTCAGCGCCAAGCGCGAGGCCAAGGCGGCGTTCGGCGACGACCGCATGCTGATCGAGAAATTCGTCCAGAACCCGCGCCACATCGAGGTGCAGATCATCGGCGACAGCCACGGCAATCTGCTGTCGCTGTTCGAGCGCGAATGCACGCTGCAGCGGCGGCACCAGAAGGTGATCGAGGAAGCGCCGTCGCCGACGCTGAATGCAACCCAGCGCGAGACGGTATGCGCCGCCGCGCGAAAAGCCGCCGGCGCGGTCAATTACGTCGGCGCCGGCACCATCGAGTTCGTGTCCGACGGCAAGGACGTGTTCTTCATCGAGATGAACACGCGGCTGCAGGTCGAGCATCCCGTCACCGAGCTGATCACCGGCATCGATCTGGTTGAATGGCAGTTGCGGGTGGCATTCGGCGAAAAGCTGCCGCTGACACAGGACCAGATCACGCTCAATGGCCATGCCATCGAGGCGCGGGTCTATGCGGAAAACCCGCACAAGAACTTCATGCCGTCGGTCGGCCGCATCAGGACCTGGAACACGCCGGCGGAAGAGAACGGCCTGCGCATCGATGCCGGCTATCGCGCGGGCGATGCGGTCTCGCCGCACTACGACGCCATGCTGGCCAAGGTGATCGCCTGGGCGCCGACCCGCGATCTCGCGATCGAGCGGCTCAATCGCGGCCTCGAGGAGACCGATGTCCGCGGCATCGTCAGCAACATTCCGTTCCTGTCGGCGCTGGTGACGCATCCGCAAGTCCGCGCCAATACCATCGACACCGGCTTCATCGAACGCGAGTTGAAGAACCTGACGCCGCAGGCGCCCGCGCCGCACGATCTCGAACTGTGCGCGGCCGTGGTCGCCATCCTCGGCGAGGAGACACAGCGCGCCGGCACGGAGGCGCATTCACCATGGCGGACGGCGGGCTGGATGCCGGTCGGCCGGCGGCGGCGGCTGTTCACGTTCCGGGACGGGCAGGGCGGCGAACACAAGGTCAGCCTGGTCTACGGCAACGGTCCGGCGACGCTGGCGATCGGCGACCGCGAACTGGCGTTCGTGTCCTCGCCCGGCCTGGCCGGCGGTTTCGATCTCAGGCTGCACGGCATCAAATCCCATGTGGTCGCCGTGATCGAAGGCCATGAGCTCTATCTGCGCACCCGCAACGGCCGCTTCGACCTGCATTGGGTCGATCCGTTCGGCGGCGACGACGAGGAGCAGGTCGGCGACGACAAGATCGTGGCGCCGCTGCCGGGCACCGTGGTGGCGTTGCTGGCGGAAGTCGGCGCCAAGCTGGAGAAGGGTGCGCCCATTCTCACGCTGGAAGTGATGAAGATGGAGCAGACCTTGCGCGCGCCGTTTGCGGGCGTGCTCAGCGCGATCAAATGCAAGGTCGGCGATATCGTCGGCGAGGGCGTCGAACTCGCCGTGGTCGAGCCGACAGCCGCGTGAAGAGCCTGGCGAGATCAGCATGAGCGATTCCGTCCGCATCGTCGAAGTCGGTCCCCGCGACGGCCTGCAGAACGAGAAGACGCCGGTAAGCGTCGAGGACCGTATCGCCTTCATCGAGGCGCTGATCGGCGCCGGGTTGCGCACCGTCGAGGTCGGCGCCTTCGTGTCGCCGAAGGCGATCCCGCAAATGGTAAACTCCGATGCCGTGCTGCGCGGGGTCGCTCATCATCCGGACAGCGAATTCCACGTGCTGGTGCCGAACGAAAAGGGCTATGAGGCCGCGCGCGCCGCCGGCGCCCGGGTGATCGCGGTGTTCGCCTCGGCCTCGGAAGGTTTTTCCCGCGCCAATATCAATTGCACGGTGGCGGAATTGATCGAGCGCTTCAAGCCGGTGCTGGCGCGCGCCAGGGCCGACGGCATCAAGGTGCGCGGCTATATCTCCTGCGTGCTCGGCTGCCCCTTTGACGGCGAGGTCAAACCGCAGGCCGTGGTCGACGTGGCGCGGACGCTTTCGGAGCTCGGCTGTTACGAGGTCTCGCTCGGCGACACCATCGGTGTCGGCACGCCGCTGAAGGCCAGGAATCTGTTGCGCGCGGTGGCGGGCAGCGTGCCGATGGCGAACCTCGCCATGCATTTCCACGACACCTATGGTCAGGCGCTCGCAAACCTCTATGCGGGAATGGAGGAGGGCTGCCGCGTGATCGATTCCGCCGCCGGCGGTCTCGGCGGCTGTCCCTATGCGCCGGGCGCCACCGGCAACGTCGCCACCGAGGATGTTGTCTATCTGCTGGAAGGCATCGGCATTGCCACCGGCGTTGATATGCCAAAACTGCTGGCGGCCACCAACGCGGTCAGCCGGCTGATCGGCCGGCCGCCGGTCAGCCGGGTGGCGTCGGCATTGAATGCAAAAGGGCGCACGGCGTAAAGTCGCGTAGCCTTCTATGCCCGCACTTGGCGTGCTGCGCTTCAATCCCCCGGGCGCAGGTCCGCTTCGATGCGCTGGATCAGCCGTTCCCGCAGGGGGGCAGGCACGGTCCCGCCGAGGACAAGGCGGACGCGAGCGATCGGCAAATAGGGTTTCACCGTGGCCGTCAGCGCCGCCTGGGACATGCCGGCCAGCCGCGCGTATTCCGACTGCGCGGCCGCGTTCGCGACGATCGGCCGCTGCGGATTGTCGGCAACTTCCGCGGCGTGTTCGGCCAGCATGATGTGGCAGTTCGCAAGATCGAGGGCGGCGGGCGCGCGGACCGCGCCGCCCCAGTCGACTAATTTCGGACCATCCGCCGTCATGATCACGTTGCCGGGGTGGAGGTCGGTGTGGCACAGCCCGTCGCCCGGCCGCAGGCGCTCGATCAGAGCGAGGGTGCCGGTGGCGATGTGTTTTGGAACAGCGTCGCCGGAGATCCGCAACCAGCCTTCCATCACGTCGCGCAGAAAGGGTACGTCCGGCGGCGGGGGCGTCTTGTGAACGGACAGGCAGAGGGAGGCGAGGATCACGCCCGCTTGCTCGAAGGTGATCGCGCCGGTGCCGGTGGCCTGCAGCAGGGTCGGTCCGTCGAAGCGGCGAGCACGATGCCAAAGCGCCCCTCCAGCTCCATTTCGCCGAACACCTCCGGCGCCGGGCCGCCGGCGGCGAAGATGGCGCGGGTCATCCGCGCCTCCCGCCGGCATTCCCGCTGCGCCGCGCCGGCCTTGAACAGCTTCACGACCTGACCGGGCGCCCAGGCGTGGACGTCCGCAAAGGCGCCTTCGCCGATCTTCTCCCCCAGGGATCCCCGCATCGATCGTTCCGCCATCGGTCCCACTCCAACCCGCGCCCGCTGGCGGGGAGGAGTTAGGGATGCAAGCAGTCGTTACTTCGCGTATTTGCCCGAAAGCTGCGGGGTGATGTCCGGGTAGAGGCCCGCAGTTTTCTCCTTGGCCTCTTCGTGCATCTGCAGGCGGGTCTTGCGCGCCCAGCTGCGCTTGAGATCGTCCTTGATGCCGAACTTCAAGCGGCCGAGCCCTTCGGTTTCCAGCTCGATCGTGTCGCCGTCCATGAATGGATTGAGACCCCGGTGATTGGTGCCGGTGGCGACGATGTCGCCCGGCAGCAGCGTATGGATCGATGACAGCCAGGCGATGCACTTGCCGATCTTGTGGCCCATATCGTCGGTGTTGAAGTTCTGCATCAGCACGCCGTTGTTCCACAGCCTGATCTGCAGCTTCAGCGGGTCCTTGATCTCGTCGGCGGTGACGAGATAGGGGCCGATCGGCGCGAATGTGTCGCGGCTCTTCATCTGGAAAAATACGTTTGCCGGGGGCCCCAGGCCCCGCGCCGAACCATCGATGAAGTTCATGTAGCCGAAGACGTAGTCCATGGCTTCGGCTTCGCTGACATTGGTGCACTTCTTGCCGATGACGACCGCGATCTCGGCCTCGCCTTCGAAGCAGGTGGCCGGCACATCCGGCAGCACCATGGTGTCGCCATGTCCGATGATGGCGCTCGGCGATTTGTGGAAGGCGTTGATCGGCGCCGGCGCGCTGCGCGTGCCGTCTTCCATGTAGTTGACCGCCATGCAGTCGATCGTGCGCGGACCCGGCACCGGCGGACGGATGCGCACGCCCGACACCGGCACCCCGGCGCCGCGCGCCGCCGCCGCCTCGAGCCGCGGCTTGTAGCTGCTCCCAATGCTCGATCAGGCCGTTCATCAGATCGCCCGGGCCGGTATGCGGGATGTCCTCGACCGCGGCGCTGACGTCGACCACGGCGTCGTTCTTCAGGACGCCGAGCTTGAAATCATCGAAATAGACTAACTTCATGGTGTGTTCCTTCAATAAAACCGGCCGACACGAAAACAAATCGCCACCTACACTGGCACGTCGGTCGCCAGCTTCAGCAGGTTGGCTGAGGTCGTGGTCTTGGCGCCGTAGTCCTTCCAGGCGGTATCGCGCGCGATGTCGCGCCACTGGCCCACGGTGGCGGCGTCGAGCATGCTGACCCTGGCGCCGGCCTTTTGATAGACCTCGGCAACCTCGATGTCGTCGTCCTGCGCGCCCCGCTTGCCGAAGGCTTCGAGTTCGGCGCCCACATTGCGGATGATGTCCTGCTGGCTCTTCGGCAATTTGTCGAAAATCGCCTTCGACATCAGCAACGGCTCCAGCATGAACCAGTAGGATGCGCCGGCGCCCGAGGTCAGGAACTTCGAGACTTCCTCGAGCCGGAACGAAATCAGGCTGGTCGAGGAGGTGATGCCGGCGTCGCAGGCGCCGCTCTTCATCGCCGCATGGAGTTCGTTCGACGGCACCGACAGCACCTCGGCGCCCGCGGTCCGCAGCACCATGTCCATCTCGCGCGAACCGCCGCGGACCTTGAGGCCCTTGACGTCTTCCGGCGTCATGATCGGCCTGGCGCGGCTGGCGACGCCGCCGGCCTGCCATATCCAGGTGAGCAGGATGACGCCCTTGTCGGCCAGAAAGTCCGTCAGCAATTTGCCGACCGGCAGGCCCTTCCAGCGCAGGCCCTGATCGTAGGTCGAGACCAGGCCGGGCATCAGGCCGATATTGGTTTCCGGCAATTCGCCGCCGGCATAGGGAAGGGGATACAGGCTGATGTCGAGCGTGCCTTTGCGCAGCGCCGAGAACTGTGCGGTGGTCTTGCTCAGCGCGGAGTTCGGATAGACCTCGGCGGCGATCTCGCCGCCGCTGCGTTTGGCGACTTCAGCCGCGAACATCCGGCAGAGCCGGTCGCGGAAATCGCCCTTGTCGATGCTGCCGCCGGGAAACTGGTGCGATATTTTCAGCGTGGTTGCGGCCTGCGCCGTTCCGATCCCGAAACGCAGGATCGCCGGTGCGGCAAGCGCCGTGATCGAGGGCGTGGCGGCGCGTGAGCATGGAGTTCCCTCGAATATTATTGATCGAATATTGATTGCAATCTTGCGGCGGCATTGAAGGCAGGCTGGCCCCGCTTTTGCCGAAATTTTCTTTGGTCTGATGATGTCCGGGGCTGGGTTGTTAAGGAAGCCCCAATGGGGCCGCGACCTGTTCTTGCCCACAGAATTGACTGAAACAAGATCGAATGCGGACGGTCTTCGGAACCCGCGGCCGGCGCAAAAGCCTGTTCCGCCGAAAAAATTTCAGGCACCAGAGTAACAAACGCCATCGCGGTTCCGTCCTGAACCATAGCGGCATCAGTCGCTTGCAAGAACCGGGTTCAAAGGGAAGACCAGCCAATGACCATCAGCACCCGTATCGCACTCGGAATTTCGGCCGCCGCACTTTCGCTCAGCCTGGCGCTGGCGCCTGCCGCCTTCGCTCAGGACAAGATGGGCAAGGACGACGGCATGAAGAAGGACACCATGTCCAAGGATGGCATGAAGAAAGACGACGCCATGTCGAAGGACGGCATGAAGAAGGACTCCATGGCCAAGGACGGTATGAAGAAAGACGACGGAATGAAGAAGTAGGTCTGCTGCTTGCTTCAGCGTCGCGTGGGCTCGCCTCCTTGAGGAGGCGGGCCTGCCATGGCGGGGCGTCAGGCCACGCCGGCTGCTTTATTTCTTCTTGCCCTTGCCCTTGCGGGCGGCATAACGCGCGTCGCGCGCGGCCTTGCGCTCGGCCTCGAGTGCGAATTCCGCCGCGGCGGCGGCTTCCTGTTCGCGCACGATCTGGGCGGCGGCTTCTGCCGCGGCCTGCTCCTCGCGCGCCTTCTGCTCGGCCTTGGCGGCCTCGCGCGCAAGCTTGGCCTTGGCCCGTTCGGCGGCCTGCGCCTCGCGCTCGGCGCGGCGTTTGGCGACCTCGGGATCGTCGAGACCCGGCTTGGCCTTAAACTTCTCCAGGATGTTCTTCCTTGCTTCCTGCGCCGCCTTCTGTCGGTCCGCGAAGCTAGGTTCCTTGAATCCACTCATTGAAACGGCCTTGTCGCTTTCGTTTGGGTGATGGGGTGATTGGCTTTGGCGCGAGGACAACAGAGCGCCCCCGGCGCGATGGGGAGCGGTTTACAGCCGCCCGGGCCGGGACGCCATCGTTTAATCGGCCAGCCGGCGCAATGTCGCGCGAAAACTGACGCTGCGGCTGCCCACCAGCGAGGTGCCGAAAACCTCGGAACGGTCGTCCCGCCAGGTTCCCGAAAAGCCGGTCGTGACCTCCCGGCCGGCAAAAACCGGCCGCGCCGTCGGGTCGTGATAGGGCGTGTGCTGGTTGGTGACCACTTCGCCCTTCCAGCTGCCCTCCCTGAACGTGTAGGTGCCCATCGACCAGAAATAGGGATCGCCGCCGAGAAGCTTGCCATCGCGCAGCATGAGCACCCCGCTGGCGCGTCCCTTGACGCCGTCGCCCATCTGGATGTGGATCGAGTAGAGCCCGTTCCTCATGTTCGGCGTGTCCGGCCATCCCACGGCAACTATAGCAGGTTTGGGTCAGCGCCGTTCGCGCCCCTCGCTCAGATCGGCGCCGCGCGATCGGGCGGCATTACCAGACCTCGAAGCGAAGCTCGGCGGCGCCCTTGGCGGCGATGCCGCGGACTTCCCAGCTGGCGGAACCGTTCAGGGAACGGCAGTGGATGCGGATCATGGTGCCGCGCTCGTCCTTGCCGGCGTCCTCGACGATGCCGACCACGGGGCAGTTGAGGCCATCCGAGGCGATCTGCCCGGCGAGCTTCTGCTTTTCCTTTTGATTGGGCTGGGTCTTGAGCGGGGCCTGCGCGGCGGCAGCCGCAAGGCCGAACACCAGGACAAGTCCAACCGCCGCTATTTGCTGAATGCGAGGATGGGTGGGAGGCATTTCTCGATCGTACCAAAACAGCAGCCGGAAATCACGTCCGAAAGATTTTGTTAATGATTTCCCTTAAAGGGAAATTTGCCTGTCTCGCCGACGATGCGCAACCGCAAAGCATTTTTGCTGATCGCAATTTTTCAAAGCCACACGGGAAGGCACCACCATGACGATGTCACGCGTATATGCAGCACTGATCGCTTCGGCCGTTACCGCCATGGCGCTTCCGACCGCGGCCTCCGCGCAATGCCAGGGCTGCTACGTGCCGCCGCCGCAGCCTTGCGTCACCTGCTACCAGCGCCAGGTCGCGCCGGCGCAGTACCGGACCGTCGACGAAACCGTGATGGTCGCGCCCGGCCGCGTCATCGCCCATCGCACCCCGGCGCAATACCGCACCGTGATGGTGCCGAAGACCGTGATGGTGGCGCCCGAGGGCGTGCAGTACGAGCGCACCCCGCCGCAATACGCCACCCGCCAGCGCGTCGAAATGGTCGCGCCCGCCCGCGAATACTACGTCGCGACGCCGCCGCGCTGCGCCACCTGCGGGTACTGAGGTTCAGGCAGAAGCGCCCGCGAGGGTCTGAAAAAGCAAAGGCCCCGGAGCGATCCGGGGCCTTTGGTCGTGATCGGTGAGGCGCTGATTTCAGGGCTTGCCGACGCGCCCGGTCTTGCGCGGCGCCGGCGGCTGCGGAACCGCAAAGATCCCGAACTCCTCGGTCAGCACGGTCGCCAGCCAGGACTGATATTCGCCGTAGCGGCGGTTATCCCGCGCGATCACGCCAAGCTCCGGCTCTTCGCCCGCGCGCAATTTGCGCAGCACGATGGGGGCTGCGACGGGAATGTAGATCGAGCCCTTGGGGTTGCTGAGCGTCGAGATGATGCCGCGCATCATGTCTTCGGTATCGGGCAGCGACAGCAGGACGGTTCGCACGTTCCCCGCGCTCGAACTCACGAGATTCATGAACGCGGTGCCGAACGGAATATAGACCGTGCCGACCTGCCGGTACTTGCCGTCGAAGCGCGACTTCTCCTCGAACACCAGGCATTTCTGCTCGTCGCTCCACGCGATCGAGATCAGATAGGCATTGAAGTTGGCGGGGTTGGCGAACATCGGGCGGACGCAGAGATAGTCGCCCTGCAGATATTCGACGGCATCGAAGACATATCCGCCGACCGACTTGGCGGCGGTGTCGTCCCTGGCCTTGAGTTGCGCCTGGGCTTGCCTTTGAAAACTGGTTTTGAGAATGCCCTCGACCTTGTTCAGGGTGCGCTCGGTGAAGTCACCCTGAAACAGCTTTTCGATCGATGATTTCGACAGGTGTTCGCGGATCAGGTCCTTGCGGGCCAGGCCGTTGGCGTCCAGATGGCGCTGGATCGCGCTGGCGATGGCCTTCTTGTCCTGCTTGGAGCCGAGCCCGGTCTCCTGCGTCATGTCGTGGCATCCCAAAATTCATCAAAATCTAGCACGAACTTTCAGAATTTGGCTACGTCGCGCTCGGCCGCGTTCCGGTTCTTGCTGAAACCATCGCGCGTTCATCCGAACAATGCGGCGAAGCGACATTCTTGAAGGTCGCTGAAAACGACATGGTTAATTTAGGCTGGCGGTGCGGACGGCGAGGTGCCGTGCGCCGACCGAGACCGGACCGTCGGCCATGCCGAACAGTGCGACACCAACTCAAGATGCAACTGGCGATCCCAGCAGGATTCGAACCTGCAACCCACGGAGTAGAAATCCGTTACTCTATCCAGTTGAGCTATGGGACCGTAGCTTCTCGGCGCCTGGTCTTCATAGCACTGCCAATATGAAAAATCCGCTGTCCGGCCAAGCCCTTTCCGAACCATTTTCAGCTACCGGGCGACAAACCGAAACGGTGGATCGTTGCGTTTGTCCGCCCTCAAGGCATTGCTGGGCCGCAGCCGGCTGCCGGGTGACATCCAGGGGCTCGCTTCGTCATATGCTGCACGCGACTTTTTCGCTACCTGCTTCGGCGGCCACGAGTCCGTCACCTTTTCGCGCACTTCTGAACGAAACGCGGCGACTGTCCGCGTCCCAGGGAGCTCCATCATGATTGGTTTGATTCGCGCCGCAGCACTTTGCGCAACGCTGGCGCTCGGCCTCGTCACGGCGCAGGCCGCGGACAAGGCCTTCAAACGCGACGATCTGCAGGATTTCGGCGGTCAAGCTGGAGGCCCAGATCAAGAGCGAAGCCGGCGCGGTGGCGAAATCCAACGCGACGCTGAAAACCGATGCCGACGCCGCCTTCAGGCGCAGCGATTTCCGCACCGGCCTGCAGATCCTGGGGCAGATCGCGGCCACCTCGCCGGAGGACAGCGGCAACTGGCTGCGGCTGGCCCGCGCCATTTTCCAGATATCGCCCAGAAATTCCAGTGAAGGCACCTTCCTGCTGGAGCGCGCCTCGACCGCGGCCTACATCGCTTACCAGCGCGCCGGCAATGCGGGCGAAGAGGCGGATGCGCTGGCCGTGCTCGGCCGCGCTATGTCCGACCGCAAGCTGTGGCGTCCGGCGCTGGACAGCCTGCGGCTGTCGCTCGACATGCGCGAAGTCGCCGAGGTGCGCGGGCAATACGAGAAACTGCGCGACCAGCACGGCTTCCGGCTGCTCGACTACACGCGTGGATTCCGACTTGGCGTCGCCGCGCGCCTGCTTCCAGTTCTCCGAGGACCTCGCCAAGCGGGTCGACTTTGCGCCGTTCCTGGCGCTGGCGGGCAGCGACAAGCCGGCGCTGACATCGGAAGGTAAGCAGCTTTGCGTCGACGGCCTCAAGCATGGCGAGCGCTACAACGTCAATCTGCGCGCCGGGCTGCCATCCACGGTGAAGGAAACCCTGCCCAAATCGGCTGAATTCAACATCTATGTGCGTGACCGCAAGCCGTTCGTGCGCTTCACCGGGCGCGCCTATGTGCTGCCGCGTACCGGCCAGCGCGGCATTCCCGTGGTCACCGTCAATACGCCGTCGGTGTCGGTCAACGTGTTCCGGATCGGTGACCGCAACCTGATCAGCAATACGTATGAGTCGCGCGCACACACTTTTTTTTTTTTCGAAAGAGAGAGAAAAGAAAAAAAAAAAAAAAACAGCGCAAAAAACGAAACCTGGCTCACACACACACACACACCACAAAGTTACGTATTGCTATATGCGGGCTAGCTCTTCCAGCGAGCTA
>CAWKLP010000002.1:0-2056407 GCA_963850545.1 uncultured Actinomycetota bacterium
TGGAGCTGGGGGGACTCGAACCCCCGACCCCCTGCATGCCATGCAGGTGCGCTACCAGCTGCGCCACAGCCCCAAAGGTGTTCGCCCTGGTGGGCGAGCGTCGCAAGCCTAGACCAATTCGGCCCGTCGGACCAAAGCGGCCAACCGGCCGCGCGACGCCGCCCACCAGGGCGGACTCCCCAGCGATCACGCCGCCGTGATGAGACTCCCGGTGGCCGCGCGTGCCCGGTCGAGGCGCCCGGCGACGTCGGACCAGTTGGCGAGGTTCCAGAACGCCTTGACGTAGTCGGCCTTGACGTTGAGGTAGTCCAGGTAGAAGGCGTGCTCCCACATGTCGAGCATCAGCACCGGGGTGACGCCCAGCGGCACGTTCGCCTGCTGGTCGAACAGCTGGAACACCAGCAGCCGCTCGCCGATGCTGTCCCAGCCGAGCACCGCCCACCCGGAGCCCTGGATGCCGGTGGCCACCGCTGCGAAGTGCGCCTTGAACGCCGCGAAGCTGCCGAACTGGTCGGTGATCGCCGCCGCGAGCTCGCCGGCCGGCTCGCCGCCGCCGTCGGGCGAGAGGTTGTGCCAGAACACCGTGTGGTTGGTGTGCCCGCCCAGGTTGAACGCGAGGTTCTTCTCGTGCAGGTTCACGGCGGCGAGGTCGCCGCTCTCCCGGGCCTGGGCCAGCGCGTCGAGCGCGGCGTTGGCGCCGGCCACGTACGCGGCGTGGTGCTTGTCGTGGTGCAGCTCCATGATCCGCCCGCTGATGTGCGGCTCGAGTGCCGCGTAGTCGTAGGGCAGGTCAGGCAGGGTGTAGACGGGCATTTCCTCGTCCTCTCGTCGAATGCTTCCGACGCTAGAACCTCAACCGCAGTTGAGGTCAACGAGCCTCACGATGCAAGACGGTGATCGTCGACACACGGGGCGGGCACCGAGATACAGATCGGGTGGCGTCCCGTCCGGGGCCAGGTACGAAAAAAGCCCCGCCATCAGGCGGGGCAACTTTCGGTCTGCTCAACTTCGGTGGAGCTGGGGGGACTCGAACCCCCGACCCCCTGCATGCCATGCAGGTGCGCTACCAGCTGCGCCACAGCCCCGAAATGGTCTCCCCCAGCCATCAGGCCGGGCGAGCGTCGTTAGTCTATGCAGACCGGCGCCAGGGACCAAATCAAAACCGGCGTGCGTTCCATCACGCCGCCTAGCACCCTGCCGGGCATCCGACCGGGCACCCGATCGTCAGGGCCTGGACTCCGGCCCGGACTGCCACGTGTCGAGCGGGTATCCGGCACCCACGTTGTGCGCCACGAGCCGCCACGCCGGCGTCGCCCCAGGCGCGGAGGCGTGCAGGTGCGACCAGTGCACGTTGTGCAGGCCGTGCAGCCCGCGCCACGCCACAGGGTCCAGGCCCAGCAGACGGGTGATCCCCTGCGTGATCGCCGACCCGTGCGACACCACCACGAGCGTCTCCCCCGGGCTCAGGGTGTCGGCGTGCCGCAGCACGGCCTCCGCCATGCGCCGCGCGACGACGTCCTTGGACTCGACGCCCGCCGCCGCAGGCTCCCCGCCGCCGCGCCAGACCGCGTGCTCCTCCGGCCAGCGCTCGGCGATCTCGGCGTCGGTCAGACCCTCCCAGCCGCCGAAGGACCGCTCGCGCAGCCCGGCGTCGGTCACGACCTCCAGGCCCAGGTGCCGCGCGTATGCGGCGGCCGTGTCCCGGGCGCGCTGCAGGTCGCTGGCCACCACGAGGGAGGCCTTGTGCGACGCCGCAAGCGCCGTCGCGCCCTGCTCCGCCTGCCAGCGGCCGACCTCGTCGAGCGGGATGTCGATCTGTCCCTGCAGCCGCAGGCCCGCGTTGTACGCCGTACGCGCGTGGCGCAGCAGGACGACCGTCCCCGCCGTCACAGGCGCGCGTCCCCGGCGAGGTGGATCGCGCCGCCGTCGTCGGGATCGCGGTACTCGGTGGCGTCGCCGCCGCCTCGTGCGTCCTCGGGGAGCGGGATCGCCGGGCAGTCCTTCCACAGTCGCTCGAGCGCGTAGTAGGTGCGGTCCTCGGCGTGCTGCACGTGCACGACGATGTCGCCGAAGTCGATCAGCACCCAGCGCGCCTCGGACTTGCCCTCTCGCCGGATCGGCTTGACGCCCTCCTTGAAGAGCGCCTCCTCGACGGCGTCGACGATCGCGGAGACCTGACGCTCGCTGGCGCCGGACGCGATGAGGAAGACGTCGGTCAGGACGAGCTGCTCGCTCACGTCGAGCGCGATGATCTCCTGCGCCTTGACGTCGCTCGCGGCTCGCGCCGCGCGGATCGCAAGCTCTGTGGCCCGTTCTGTCGCCGTCATGCCGTACCGCTTCCTGTGAAGCCGGGTAGTCCACCCGGCAGGGTGCCCAGCAGGGCCGCGGCCTGGTCCGTCGGGAACCCGGCGTCGCCCTCGAGCACGAGCTTCCAGATCAAGAGGCCAAGGACGAACGCCACGACCACCAGGATGATGTAGTGCAGCCAGGTGTACTGCGGGCCCTCGTCCTCCTCCTCGTCCCACTCCTCCTCCACCTCGCGGCGGGAGGCGCGGGACGGTGCGACCGGGCCAGGAGGGAACTGGCCGGGAGCGCCGGGGCGCTGACCGGGGCCGCCCATCTGGCCGGCGCCGGGACCACCGGGACCGCCAGGTCCACCAGGTCCGGCCGGACCACCAGGTCCGGGGCGTCCGGGGAACGGGGAACCGGGAGCCGCGGGCGCGCCGCCCGGCGGCAGGGACTGCGGGGCCGCCTGGGTGCCCGCTTCCCACGGGAGGACGGGCGCGCTGCCCGACACCGCAGCGCTGGGCGGAGCACCGGCCGGGCGGCCCGGGGCACCGGGGCGCTGCTGGCCGAGGCCGCCGGGCGCGCCGGGACCCGGGGCACCGGGGCGGGTGCCGAACGGCGACGGCGGCTGCTGGGTCGGGGCGGGCGCGGCGGCCCCCCACTGCGACGTCTGACCGGGGTCGCCGGGCCTACCGGGACCGCCCGGGGCCGGGGGCGCACTCGGTGCGAACCGCCCGGACCGACCCTGCTGGGGGGCGGGCGCCGCCGGCGCACCGGACGAACGGGAGCCGAACGGGCTGGGCGGTCCGCCCTGCTGGCCGGGACCACCCGGGGCACCCCGGTTGCCGGAGGGCGCACCGGGCGCACCGTGGCTGCCCGGGCCGGACGGCGCACCCGGCCGGCCCTGACCGGGCCCGCCTGGCCCGAAGGGCGGCGGGTTGCCACCAGGCTGCTGTACCGGCGTGAGCCGACCGGTCGCGTCCACACCGCGCGAGCCACCCGTCGCCTGCGGGGGCCGGGCGACCGGAGGGTTCGGCGACCAGCCGCCCTCCGGCGCGGGCGCGCCGCGGTGGGGAGGCTGCGGCGGCTGCCCGCCCTGCGGCGGGTAACCGCCGCCATTGGCACCGCTGCCACCGCCGGCAGCGGCGGCTGCAGCGGCAGCCTCACGCTCGCGGATCTCGCGGCGCGTCATGGGACGACCCTTGTTGTCACTCATCGTGAAGACCTCGATACAGTCCGTGCTTGGCGATGTACTGGACCACGCCGTCAGGCACCAGATACCAGACCGGCAAACCCTCCTCGGCCCGACGACGACAGTCGGTCGAAGAGATAGCTAGCGCAGGAACCTCGAGCGTCGTCACACCGTCCCGAGGAAGCCCGTCCACGGTGAGCATGTGCCCAGGCCGTGTGACAGCGACGAAGTGTGCCATGTCCCAGAGCTTCTCGGCATCCTTCCACCGAAGAATCTGCTGGATGGCATCTGCTCCCGAGATGAAATAGAGGTCCGCCTCCGGGCGTTGAGCGCGCAGGTCTCGGAGGGTGTCCACCGTGTAGGTGAGGCCCGCGCGGTCGATGTCCACGCGGCTCACCGTGAACCGCGGGTTCGACGCCGTGGCGATCACCGTCATGAGATAGCGGTGCTCCGCCGGGGTGACCCGCTGCTGCTGCTTGAAGCCCGGCCGGCCCGTGGGGACGAAGACGACCTCATCCAGCCCCAGGTGGGCTACCGCCTCGCTCGCGGCCACGAGGTGACCGTGGTGGATGGGATCGAACGTGCCGCCCATCACTCCGATGCGCGGCCTGGTCCCAGTGGGGGCACTCATACGGTGGGTGCGCTCATCTGGTCGTCAGGCTCCCGTCTGGCGGATCAGTGCCGGTTGCCGAGGTTGCGGAACGCGTACGTGACGAGCAGCGCGGCCACGAGCGAGCCGAAGGCGATCAGGCCGAGCACGATCGGAGCGATCGGCTCGTTGGCGTGCTCCGAAGCGGCCTCGGCGGCCAGAACGGCGTTGTGCAGCACGGGGGTTCCTCCCAGTCGGACGTGCTCAGGTGGGCTTTAGTCTCTCACGGACGAATTGCGGCGAGTACACCGCAACACTGGGTCGCAAGGAGATCCTGGGGAGGTCTCCAGGACGCCAACGAGCCCTCATGGCTTGACGTGCCCGTCACCCGTGACCACCCACTTGGTGGTCGTGAGCTCGGTCAGACCCATGGGGCCGCGCGCATGCAGCTTTTGCGTGGATATGCCGATCTCGGCACCCAGGCCGAGCTCGCCGCCGTCGGTGAACCGGGTCGACGCGTTCACCATCACGGCCGCCGAGTCCACCTCCGCGACGAACCGGTCCGCCGCCGCGATGTCCCGCGTCACGATGGCCTCGGTGTGCCCGGAGGACCAGGTACGGATGTGCTCGATCGCCTCGTCGAGCGACGGCACGACCCGCACCCCGAGCTCCAGCGCCAGGTACTCCGTTGCCCAGTCCTCGTCCGTGGCGGGAACCATGTCGGCGCCGGCGGGGGCAAAGGACATCGCTGCCGGGTCCCCGTGCAGCACCACGCCGGCGTCGGACAGCGCGGCGAGCGCCGCCGGGAGGAAGGCCGCCGCGGCGTCCTCGTGCACGAGCAGCGTCTCGGCCGCGTTGCACACGCCGACCCGCTGGGTCTTGGCGTTCATCACGATCGCCACGGCCATGTCGACGTCGGCCGTCGCGTCCACGTAGACGTGCACGTTGCCCACGCCCGTCTCGATGACGGGCACCAGGGACTCGCGCACGACGGTCTGGATGAGGTCGGCGCCGCCGCGCGGGATCAGCACATCCACCAGGCCGCGGGCCCGCATGAGCGCCACACCGCCCTCGCGGCCGTACGCGTCGATCGACTGGACCAGGTCGGCGGGCAGGCCCTGCGCCTCCAGCGCGCCCTGCATCACGGCCACGATCACCGCGTTCGACGACGCCGCGGCGCTGCCCCCGCGCAGGATCACGGCGTTGCCGGACTTCAGGGCCAGGCCCGCGGCGTCGACGGTCACGTTGGGGCGGGCCTCGTAGATCATGCCGACCACGCCCATCGGGACGCGGACCTGGCGCAGGCGCAGGCCGTTCGGCAGGGTCTGCCCGCGCACCACCTCACCGACCGGGTCGGGCAGCCCGGAGACGTCGCGCAGCGCGTCCGCGATCTGCCCGATCCGCTCGGGGGTGAGGGCGAGCCGGTCCAGCAGGCCGTCGGACATCCCGTTGGCGCGGCCCCGCTCCAGGTCCTCGGCGTTCGCGGCCACGATCTTGTCCGTGGCCGTCACCAGCGCGTCCGCGACGGCGCCGAGGGCGGCGTCCTTCGTCATGCGGTTCGCCGTGGCCAGGGTGCGCGACGCGACCTTGGCGCGCCGGGCGACGTCGCGCACCGCCTCGGTGACGTCCGTACCGGCGACGCCCGTGCCCGACGGCGGCGGCGTGCCGGCTCCCGCGGAATCGCCCCCGGCAGGTGTCGCCTCGTACTGGCTCACGATCGTCATGCGTCGAGAGTACGTCGGGTGCGGGCGAATGCCGAGGGCGATTCCGTGGTGCGGACGTGGGTCGTCACCAGGACGGGCGGGCGGCACGCGGCGGGACGAAGTGCGTGAACGCCGGCTCGTGCCGGGACTCCCCGGTCACCGGGTCGAAGATCCCGAAGTAGTCGGGCCCCAGCTGCCACGCGGCACGGTTCAGCTGCCGGGGGCTGAGCCCGGTCCACCGCCCCGTGTCGACGCGGCGTTCGAGCGCGCGCAGCGCGACGAACTCCTCGGCGACGCTGACCGTCAGGTGCGCGCCGCGCTCCACGTACACGTTGCGGTATCGCTCCGGGTCGCCGGCGTCCGCGATCCGGTCGCCGAAGGACCGCTCGTACGACGGCGGCGCCCCGCCGTCACCCGTCGTGTGCAAGGTGAGGATAGGCGACGGCGTCGTGCCCTCCGGCCGGTGCTGCACCAGGTTCGCCCGCGCGTCCGGCTCCGCCTCGATGACCGGCTCGGCGGCGAGCGCCGCGAGGTCGTCGGAGAGGTCGGCCCCCGGAGCCGCGGCGTAGGCGTCCCGCACCTCGCGCAGTGCCCCGGAGTGCAGCAGCCTGCGCGTCCAGCTGCCGTCGAAGGAGGCCGACGCGTTGCCGCCGAGCTTGGCCTCCCAGTCCACGCGCGCCGACGGGCCGAGCCCCACCGAGTACGCCCAGATGAGCCACTGCGCCTGGCCCCGGACCCAGGTCTCGGTGTCCTCGGGCTCCGGCTGCGTCACGTCGTACCAGCCGCTGATGTTGTTGAGCGACGCGATGAGCGCGATCTTGGCCAAGCCTTCGGGTGTCTCCGCCGCCGCGGTGATGGCGTCCGCCAGGGCGGTGCGGCTCGCGACCGGGTTGCTGGGGTGTACCAGGTCGATCGGGTCGCCGTTCGCGTCGGTCCCGTCGGTGAGCAGCACCTTGGTCGCGAGGTTGACGTCGAGAATGTTGTCGAGCATGCCGACGACGTCGATGGCGCCGCCGATGGTCAGCACCCCGTCGATCCGGTCCGGCTCGGCCTCGGCGTGCTTGATCGCGGTCACGGCGCCCATCGAGGACCCGGTGGTGAAGGTGCGCTCGGGGTCGCCCACGTTCTGCTCGAACCAGTCGAGCAGGCGCGACTGGTCTCCCACGGCCGTCGGGACCGTGAAGTCGAGGCCGCCGCCCTGGAACAGCGAACCGGCCAGCGCGTAGCCGCGGTCGGTGAGCGCGGTCTCGGTAGCAGGCTGGTTGGCCAGGAGGTGCGGTACCGGGAGCTCCCCGCCGAAGTACTCGGACGGGTAGTTGCCGTGGCTGAAGAGCAGCAGCGTCCCGTTCCAGTCCTCGGGGACCAGGACGCGGTAGGCCGCGCCCTCGATCTCGCCCTGGTACTCCGTGGGTGGGGCTTCCGTGGCCGGGGCCCCCGCCGTCGCGCCGTCCGCCCCGTGGGCGACCGCCGGGCCCACGAGCAGGGGGACGAGCAGGGCGGCCACGGCCGCCGGCGCGGTCAGAGCCACATGTCGGGTGCGTCGCATCGGGCGTCTCCTCGGGTCGTGCGGCGCGCGTCCGTGCGCAGCCGCCTCACCGAGTTCGACGCGGCGGGACCCAGGAACTCATCGGCCGGGCTCCAGCACCAGGTCGTCCCGGTGCACGACCACGCGGTCGTAGCCCTCCCCCAGCTCCTCGCGCAGGGCGTAGGTCGAGCGCCCGATCAGCGCGGGAAGGTCGCTCGCGTCGAAGGCGACGAGCCCCCGGGCGACCACCGTGCCGTCGGGCGCAACGAGCTCGACCGGGTCGCCCGCGTCGAACTGGCCCTCGGCCTTGGTGATCCCGGCGGGGAGCAGTGAGGCCCGGCCGCCGAGGACGGCGCGCGTGGCGCCGTCGTCCAGGTGGAGGCGGCCCTCCGTGCGGGCGGCGTGGGCGATCCACAGCCGGCGCGCCGACGTGCGGCGTGCGGTCGCCGTGAAGAACGTGCCGACGTCGTCCCCGGCGAGCGCGGCAGCCGCGTTGGCCGTGAGCGTGAGGACGGCGGGGACGCCGGCGCCGGTGGCGATCCGCACCGACTCCAGCTTGGTGACCATGCCGCCCGTCCCGACGGCGCTGCCACGTGCGGTCACCTCGACGGCCGCGATCTCCGCGAGGTCGTTGACCAGCGGGATGCGCCGGGCTCCGGGGCGCGACGGCGGCGCGTCGTGCAGGCCGTCGACGTCGGTCAGGAGGAGCAGGGCGTCCGCTCGCACGAGGTGCGACACGAGCGCGGCGAGGCGGTCGTTGTCGCCGAACTTCAGCTCGTCGGTGGTGACGGCATCGTTCTCGTTGATGACCGGCACGACGCCGAGCGCGAGCAGGCGCTCCAGCGCCCGCTGGGCGTTGCGGTACCGGGCGCGGCGCACGGTGTCCTCGGCGGTGAGCAGGATCTGCCCGATCTGGATGCCGAACGCCGCGAACTCCTCCTGGTACCGGCCCACGAGCTGCCCCTGGCCCACGGACGCCGCGGCCTGCATCGTGGCGAGGTCGCGCGGCCTGGTGCCCAGCCCGAGCGGGCCGATGCCCGCCGACACGGCGCCGGACGTGACCAGCACGACCTGGGCGCCCGCTGCCTGCCGGGCGGCGAGGACCTCGACGACGCCGCGCAGCGCGCCGACGTCGAGGTGCCCGTCCGGGCCGGTCAGGGACGACGAGCCGATCTTCACCACCACCCGCTTGGCGGTGGCGATCGCGGACCGGGCGCCCCGGGCACTCGAGGGATCGAGGGTGTTCACGTCCTCATCCTCTCCGGAGCCCGCCCCAGAACGCGCACCCATTTCACACCCCGGGCAGATCCGTTGGTTGTGGGCGCGACCATTGCGCCTGAACCGGGCGGGTAGTAGCAACGGTCGCGCCCACAACCAATCAGTCGGCTTCCGGGTCCGTCCAGTGGCCCGCCTCGCGCTCGGTCCACAGCTCGCGCCGGGCCTCGGTCTTGGCGTCCATGCGCTCGGTGAACTCGCGGCGCTTGTCGCCGCGCGTGGGTCGCTCGTTCTGGTCGAGCCGCAGGTCGGTGCCGCGGCCGCCGAGCAGCTCCGGACCGGTCTGCAGCGTGGGCTCCCAGTCGAAGACGACGGCGTTGTTCGGGTCGCCGATGCGCACCTCGTCGCCCGCCACGGCGCCGGCCTTGAACAGCCCGTCCTCGACGCCGAGCTTCGCGAGCCGGTCCGCGAGGAAGCCGACGGCCTCGTCGTTGTTGAAGTCGGTCTGGCGCACCCACCGCTCCGGCTTGGTGCCGCGCACCTCGAACCAGTAGTCGGTCTCGCCGCCCAGCCGGCGCACGGTGAACTTCGACTCGTTCACGGCGCGCGGGCGCAGCACGATCGGCGCCGGCTCCGGCGCGGGCGCATCGGCGCGGGCCTTCTCGACGACCTCGGCAAGGGCGAACTTCAGCTCGCGCAGGCCCTCGTGGGACGCGGTGGAGATCTCGAAGACGCGCAGCCCGCGCGCCTCGAGGTCGCCCTTCACGAAGTCCGCGAGCTCGCGGGCCTCGGGCACGTCGATCTTGTTGAGCACCACGAGCCGGGGGCGCTCGTTGAGCGGCACGCGGCCGCCCGTGATACCGATGTCCCCGGAGTAGCTGGCGAGCTCGGCCTCGATCACGTCGAGGTCGCTGATCGGGTCGCGGCCGGGCTCCAGCGTGGCGCAGTCGAGCACATGCACGATCATCGCCGTCCGCTCGATGTGCCGCAGGAACTCCAGGCCCAGGCCCTTGCCCTCGCTCGCACCCGGGATCAGGCCCGGAACGTCCGCGACGGTGAACCGCGACTGGCCGGCCTGCACGACGCCGAGGTTCGGCACCAGGGTCGTGAACGGGTAGTCGGCGATCTTCGGGCGCGCGGCGGAGATGGCGGCGATCAGCGACGACTTGCCCGCGCTCGGGAAGCCCACGAGCGCGACGTCGGCGATCGTCTTGACCTCGAGCTCGATGTCGGCGGTCTCGCCCTCCTCGCCGAGCAGCGCGAAGCCCGGGGCCTTGCGCTTCGGCGACGACAGCGCCCGGTTGCCCAGGCCGCCCTTGCCGCCCGCCGCGACGACGTACTCGGCGCCGTCACCAACGAGATCGAACAGGACGTTGCCGTCGAGGTCCTTCACGACGGTGCCGTCCGGCACCCGCAGGACCAGGTCGCCGCCCTTGGCGCCGTCCCGGTCGTCGCCCATCCCCTGGGTGCCCGACGTCGCTCGCCGGTGCGGCGAGTGGTGGTACTCCAGCAGGGTGGTGGTGTTCGCGTCGACGACCAGCTTCACCGTGCCGCCGTCGCCGCCGTTGCCGCCGTCCGGCCCCGCGAGGGGCTTGAACTTCTCGCGGCGGATCGAGGCGCAGCCGTTCCCGCCGTTACCGCCGGCGGCGTGTAGAACCACTCGGTCTACGAAGCTGGCCATGTCTCGATCCTCTCAAGTACTGCTCAGGTGGAGCGGCGCAGAACCGCTCGTGAAAAGGCGAAGGGGGCGCACCGTCACCGGTGCGCCCCCTTACGCGGAAGCCGAGGCTCAGACCTCGGCGGCGACGATGTCGATGACCTTGCGGCCACGACGCGCACCGAACTGCACGGCGCCGGGGGTGAGGGCGAACAGCGTGTCGTCCTTGCCGCGACCCACGTTGATGCCGGGGTGGAAGTGGGTGCCGCGCTGGCGGACGATGATCTCGCCGGCCTTCACGACCTGGCCACCGAAGCGCTTCACGCCGAGGCGCTGGGCGTTGGAGTCACGACCGTTGCGCGAGGAGCTCGCGCCCTTCTTGTGTGCCATCTCAGGACCTGTCTTTCGGGACGAAGTAGAAGAAGAAGTATCGGGATCACGCGCGAGCCCGCTCGTCAGAGGAGGCCCGCAGCGGAAGTCACTTGATGCCGGTGACCTTGAGGCGGGTCAGCGACTGACGGTGCCCCTGGCGCTTGCGGTAACCGGTCTTGTTCTTGTACTTGAGGATCGTGATCTTGGGACCCTTCTCGTCCCGCACGACCTCAGCGGTGACCTTGACCTTCGCCAGCTTCTTCGCGTCGGTGGTCACCTTCTCCCCGTCCACGAGCAGGAGGGCCGGTAGCTCAACGGTCTCACCGGCAGTCGCCTGGACACGGTCCATGACAACAATGGTCCCGACGGACACCTTCTCCTGGCGGCCACCAGCCTTGACGATCGCGTACACCACGTTCAACTCATCTCTCTAGTCTTGGCGTGCGCGCACGACGGAATTCACCGGCTTTGCTGTGACTCGCTCCGCCGCGGCGGTCGAGTGCGATGCGCCATGGGCACGCAGGACGGGTGCGCAAGACAGCACACCGAAGCACAAGGTTACGCGATGCCCTCTGCGGGTTCAAACCGGTGGCCACGTGGCCTTGGCCACCATCTGACGCTCGCCTGTGCGCTGGCCCCTGGCACACTCCCGCCGCCGGGCACTTGGCGACCAGGACCCGCCTGTGCCTACCCTGGGCTCAGGTGATACCAGATGGTCTCCGAACCAGCGGTCGAACACGACGACATCGCCCGGGCGATGCGCGCCATACCCCGCCGCGACTTCCTGCCGCGCTCCCAGCGGCCGTTCGCGGGCCAGGACCAGCCGCTGCCCATCGGGCGCGGCCAGACGTCCTCGCAGCCCGCCACCGTCGCCGCCATGCTGCGCCTGCTGCGGGTCCCGCTGGGTGCGCGGGTGCTCGACGTCGGCGCAGGCTCCGGCTGGACGACGGCGCTGCTCGCCTACCTGACCGGGCCGCAGGGCTGGGTGCTCGGCGTCGAACGCGACAGCCGGCTCGCCGAGTGGGGCGCCGGCAACGTCGAGCGCACCGGGATGGGCTGGGCGACGCTCGTGCATGCGGCGCCCGGCGTGCTCGGCTACCCGCGGCAGAACGGCTGGGACCGGATCCTGGTGTCGGCGTCGGCCGCCGCGCTGCCGCGCGCGCTGGTGAACCAGGTCGGGATCGGCGGCCGCATGGTCATCCCCGTCCGGACGACGCTGCTGCTGATCGAGCGCCTCCCGGACGGACGCACCCGCGCGACCGACCACGGCGGCTACCGCTTCGTCCCGCTCGTCGAGGACTGAGCCGGAGTGCAGCGCAGGGTGGGGGCCGAGGAACGAGGCACGCGCCCGAAGCGGAACGCAGGCTCAGTCCGACCGACGACACAGAGGACTGAGACCGGGCCAGTGCAATCAGGCTGACCCACCAATGGCAGGTTCAGGTCAACACAGCGTCTAGAACCCTTTGCGAGGCATCCACATCTGCCCCTCCCGGCCGTAACCTACGGTCCCGTAGGCTCTGGGCATCTGCATGATGGGCGGAACCGTCCAACTCCACGGCTGGGAAGTCGACACCGAGCATGTGAGGACCACATGGCCCAAGCTGCCCCCATCGTCCGCGACGGCTTCCGTCCGACCAAGCCGCGCGATCCCGATGCCGAGCCGGTGACCAGCAGCTACTCGTCCCTGGCCCGCACCGTGCGCGACGCCGGGCTGCTGGGCCGGGCTCACCACTACTACGCCTGGGTCCTCGCCGCGCTCACTGTCGCGTTCGGCGGGATAGCCACGGGGTTCGTGCTGCTGGGCGACTCCTGGTTCCAGCTCCTGATGGCGGGCGCGCTGGGCCTCGTCCTGACCCAGTTCGCCTTCGTGGCGCACGAGGCGTCACACCGACAGGTCTTCGAGTCCGGGCCCCGCAACGACCGCGTGGGACGGCTCCTGGCCAACGCGGTCGTAGGCATCAGCTACTCGTGGTGGATGAACAAGCACACCCGGCACCACGCCAACCCGAACAAGGTCGACAAGGACCCGGACATCGCGAACGACGTCATCGCGTTCACCGAGGACGGCGTCCGGCAGCAGCGCGGGCTCAAGCGGTGGATCAACCGCTACCAGGGCTGGCTGTTCTTCCCGCTGCTCACGCTCGAGGGCCTGAACCTGCACATCACCTCGATCCGCTCGCTGTTCCAGGGACCGCCCGAGACGCTGCGGGCCCGCATCCGCGAGCTCGTCATCATCGCGGTCCGCCTCTCCGCCTACATCGCGATCCTGTTCTGGGTACTGCCGCCCGGTCTGGCCCTCGCGTTCTTCGGCGTGCAGATGGCCGTGTTCGGCGTCTACATGGGCGCGTCGTTCGCGCCCAACCACAAGGGCATGGCGATCATCCCCGCGGACAGCCGCATCGACTTCCTGTCCAAGCAGGTCCTGACCTCGCGGAACATCCGCGGCGGGTGGTTCATGAACATCCTCATGGGCGGGCTGAACTTCCAGATCGAGCACCACCTGTTCCCGAGCATGCCGCGCCCCCACCTCATCCGGACCGCCGAGATCGTCCGGGAGCACTGCGCGACCCTCGGCATCCCCTACACCGAGACGAGCCTGGCCCAGTCGTACCTGATCGTCGTCAACTACCTCAACCGGGTGGGGCTCGCCGCGCGTGACCCGTTCGACTGCCCCCAGTACAAGCTGATGCGCAAGGTCTGATCTGCGGATCTAGCCCGCCGCCGCGGCGCCGCCGAAGTGTCTCCGGCACCGGGCCTCGTACGACTCCGACCCACCCACGTGCGCCGCGACCGGCACGAGCGCGTCGCCGGGGTGGGCGGCATCGGCGGGCTGGGTGGGCTGAGCGGGGATGGGGTCGGACACCGATGGTGCTCCCGGCACACGGATGTGGAACGCGGCGTCGGCGCCGCAGACGGAGCACACCGCGGTGAGCTTCTCCACGGACTCGGCGAGCGCCATGAGCTCGGGCAGTGGGGCGAAGGGCTGCCCGTCGAACGTGACCGACAGCCCCGCGACGACCACCACGAGACCGCGGCCCGCGAGCTCCGAGACCACGGGCACGAGGCCGACGCCGAAGAACTGAGCCTCGTCGATGGCGACGAGCTCGGTCTCGGCGTCGGTCGCGGGGTCGGTTGCGGCGTCGGTCGTGGCCTCGGCGTCGAGCAGGGCGGGGATCTCCGCGGCGTCCGACACCGCGTGCGACGGCAGGCCCGCCCCCGAGTGCGACGTGACGCGACCGGTCCCCCGCCGCGTGTCCAGGGCATGGTTCACCAGCAGCACACCGCGCCGCGCGATCCGGGCGCGGCGCACCCGCCGCAGCAGCTCCTCGGACTTGCCCGCGAACATGGGACCGGCGATCACCTCGAGGCGCCCCGCGCCCAGGCCGTCATTCATGGGTGCCAGTCAAGCACTCGTCAGCTTGACCGGCTCCACTAGGTTGATCGGCATGGACACCGACGTCGATACCGTGCTGTTCCTGCCCGGGCTGGGCGCCGGCGCCGATCCGTGGGAGGCGCAGCTGAGCGCGCTGCCCGCCGGGCTCACCGGCCTGGCCCCGGACATCCCCGGGCTCGACCAGGCGGCGACGCCCGGCAGGTTCACGTTCGCGGGTGCGACGCGCGCGCTGCGCGACCTGCTCGACGAGCACGGCGTCGAACGCGCTCACGTCTGCGGGCTGTCACTCGGCGCGATGACGGCCACCCAGCTCGCGCTCGACTTTCCAGAGCGGGTCGCCTCGCTCGTGCTCTCGGGCAGCCAGGTGCGCCCGCCGCCCGCCCTCATGCTGATCCAGCGCACGATCATCCGGATGCTGCCGGAGAGCACCGCCGCGGGCATGGCCATGACCAAGGCGCAGTGGCTCGGTGCCCTACGGGTGATCGCGGACGTGAACTTTCGCGACGGGCTCGCGAGTATCCAGGCGCAGACCCTCGTCCTGTGCGGCAGCCGCGACGTCGCCAACATCCCGGCCGCCCGCGAGCTCGCCGCGACCATCCCGCACGCCGAGCTCCGCATGATCCCGCGCGCCGGCCACCCGTGGAACCAGCAGCTTCCCGAGCTCTTCTCCAGGACGATCGCCGACTTCTACGCTGGGCTGCAGCCCGGCTGACCGCCGCTACAGCACCCGCGCCACACCCGGGATGCGCCGCAGCAGGTAGGCGAACCCCCAGCACAGCGGCACCGCGAGCACCATGAGGATCAGGAACTTCACGCCCGCCGGGGCGACCATCGGCGCGAAGAGCATCGCGACGCCGACCAGCACCAGCGGGTGGATCACGTACACCGCGAACGAGTTCTGCGCGGCGAGCCTCGCCCACGCGGGCTGCCCGGAGAACTTCTCCCGGAACAGCACCAGCAGCGCCACTATCGCGCTCACCGCGAAGACGTTCTCGGCAAGGCTGGCGCCCAGCAGGGCCAGGACCCCTGCGCCGGGCGCCGTCGCGAGAGCAACCGTGCCGAGCGCCAGTCCCACGCTGACGAGCGCCACGACCAGCGCCACCCGTCCCTGCCGCACGGTGAGCGCGGCGAGCCACCCCCGACGGGCCGCCAGCAGGCCGACGACGAAGAGGATCACGTACTGCGGCAGGTACGCGGGCGAGGGCAGCCCGACGGCCTCCCAGTAGGTTCCGGTCGGCACCACGAGCCGCCACAGGAACGACACGACGGTCAGCAGCGCCACGAGCCCGGCGATCGCGCGGAAGCTGACCGGGCGGGGCTGCGCGGTTACCACGGTGCGCGTCCCGGTGTCGGCCACGCCGGCGCCCGCCAGGCCGGCGTCGGCCACCTCGGAAAGGCCGGCAGACCGGGCGCGAAGCGCACGGAAGGCGGCATACGCGAGCGACATCACGAGGAGCACCTCGACGAACCACAGCGGTCCGACGTCGCCCACGGTGAACCAGAAGTGCAGGAACGACTCACCCTCCGCGCTGCGCGCCGGCCATTCCCGCAGCAACAGGATCGGTCGCGCCAGCAGCCAGAACGCCACCAGCGGAACCCCGAGCCGGATCAGTCGATCGCGGGCGAAGGCACCCGGCCCCTTGCGATCCACCGACCCCGGGACGAAGAGACCGGAGAGCAGGAAGAAGAAACCCATGAAGTAGAACTGGTTCACGATCACGAACAGCATCAGCGCGATGCCCGATGGGCTGTCGCTCGGTTCGGTCCAGTACCAGATCGGGAGCGCGCCGTAGGTCACGGCGCTGTGGTGCGCCAGGACCAGCACGGTCAGCAGGATCCGCAGGTTGTCGACGTACCCCAGGCGGGTGGTCGTCGGCCTCGCGGCGGTCGTTGTCATCTCGGTCTCCAGTCGTCCCGGCGATCAACTTCGTTGGTTCATTACTCGACTAATGAACCACAGAACGTCGGCTGCCCGCAAGCAGATTTGACGAGGAGGACTCCGGGGCGCAAAAAACTGAGGGCCGCCACCTCACGGTGGCGACCCTCGTCGGGCTCAGGTCAGCGGCCCATGAGCCGCGCCCAGAAACCCTTCTGCTTAGGCGACCTCGTCGCCGGCTCCTTTGGGCGGTTCCGGCTGCCCAGTGCCGGAACCCCCCTCCGGCGCATCGCTCGCCGACTGTGCGGCGTCCGCCGCCGTATCAGCGGAGTCGGGTGAGTCCGGGGAGTCAGGCGAGCCACCCGACGTCGACGAAGCGGCGAAGCCGGAAGGAGCGCCGGCGGCCGAGCCCCCAGCGGGCAGCTGGATCTCGTCCAAGGACGCGGGACCCTCCTCCGAGGCGTCCTTCGTCTCGTGCGCGTGCTGCGCCGCGGCCGCGATGGTGGCGAGCGTGGCCTTGACGGCCTCGCGGGCCTCGGACCGCTCCTCGGGCAGGCTGGCGACCGGCGCGGCCGGCTCCAGCAGAGGGGCCGACGTCTCCTTGACATCCTTGCCGCGCTTGCGGCGCGAACGCGCCGAGCGCGGGCTCTCCTCGGCCGACGCCGGAGCGCCGCCGGAACCCAGGCCGGAGCCCGACTTCTCGATCGGCTCGTCGTGCACGATGAACCCGCGGCCCTTGCAGTGCTCGCAGGTCTCGGAGAACGCCTCGACAAGGCCCTGCCCGACGCGCTTGCGCGTCATCTGGACCAGGCCGAGCGAGGTCACCTCCGCCACCTGGTGCTTGGTGCGGTCCCGGCCGAGGCACTCGACCAGACGGCGCAGCACCAGGTCGCGGTTCGACTCGAGCACCATGTCGATGAAGTCGATGACGATGATGCCGCCGAT
Organism: uncultured Actinomycetota bacterium; assembly: GCA_963850545.1. Classification (GTDB taxonomy): domain Bacteria; phylum Actinomycetota; class Actinomycetes; order Actinomycetales; family Cellulomonadaceae; genus Promicromonospora. The sequence goes on from CAWKLP010000002.1 coordinate 16,755, forward strand.
GTCGCGCAGCCGGAGCTGCCGCACGATCTCCTCGGCCGCCTCGAGGTTGTTCCGCGTGACGGTCTCCTCGAGCGTGCCGCCCGCACCGGTGAACTTGCCGGTGTTGACGTCCACCACGGTCATGGCCTCGGTGCGGTCGATGACCAGCGAGCCGCCCGAGGGCAGCCACACCTTGCGGTCCATGCCCTTGGCGAGCTGCTCGTCCACGCGGTGCACGTGGAACACGTCGGTGTTCTCGGCCCACTTGGACACGCGCTCGCGCAGGTCCGGGGCGAGCTCCTCGACGTAGTGAGCGATCTCGTCCCACGCGCCCTCGCCCTGCACCACGAGCGACGAGAAGTCGTCGTTGAAGATGTCGCGGACCACGCGGATCGCCATGTCCGGCTCACCCTGGAGCAGAGCCGGGGCGGACGCCTTCTTCGACTTGGCCTGGATGGCGTCCCACTGGCCCTGCAGGCGCTCGACGTCGGCGCGCAGCTCGTCCTCGCTCGCCCCCTCGGCGGCGGTGCGCACGATGACGCCCGCACCCTCGGGGACCACCTCGCGGAGGATCTTCTTGAGGCGCGAGCGCTCGGTGTCGGGCAGCTTGCGGCTGATCCCGGTCATGCCGCCACCCGGCACGAACACCAGGTACCGGCCGGCGAGCGTGACCTGGCTCGTGAGCCGGGCACCCTTGTGCCCGATCGGGTCCTTGGTGACCTGCACCAGGACCGAGTCGCCGGACTTCAGGGCCTGCTCGATCCGGCGCGGCTGCCCTTCCAGGCCCGCGGCGTCCCAGTTGACCTCGCCCGCGTACAGCACGGCGTTGCGGCCCTTGCCGACGTCGACGAACGCGGCCTCCATGGAGGGCAGCACGTTCTGGACCCGGCCCAGGTACACGTTGCCGGCCATCGACGCCTGCGACTGCTGCGAGACGTAGTGCTCCACGAGCACGCCGTCCTCCAGCACCGCGATCTGCGTACGGCCGTCCTTCTCGCGCACGATCATCGACCGCTGCACCGACTCGCGGCGCGCCAGGAACTCGGCCTCGGTGATGATCTGGCGGCGACGGCCGTGGTCCCGGCCCTCGCGGCGGCGCTGCTTCTTCGCCTCGAGGCGTGTGGAGCCCTTGAGCGCCGTGACCTCGTCGCTGCGGCTCGACCGGACGGCGGCGGCCTCGGCGCGCTCGCCGCGCGTGCCCCGGCGACGACGGCGCCGACGACGGCTGCCGCCCTCACCCTCGCCTTCGGCCTCGCCCTCGGCGGCGTCCTGCGCCGAGTCCTGCTCGTCGGCCTCGTCGTCGGCGGACTCCTGCGACTCCTCCTCGGACTCGTCGTCCTGGTCCTCGTCCGCCGAGTCGTCCATGTCGTCCGAGCGGTTCGAGCGGCCGCCGCGGCGGCCCCGTCCGCCCCGGCGACGACGGCGGCGCGACGGGCGCACCTCTTCGTCGTCGTACTCCTCGAAGTCCGCCGGGGCGAGCTCCTCGAGCTCGACGCCCTCGGCGGCCAGCTCGTCCTCGATCGCGGCGACCTCGTCCACGGCCGCGGCGTCGTCCTCGCTCAGCTCGGCGGCGACGAACTGCGGTGCCGCCGAGACGCTCGCCTCGCGGGCGGGGGTCTCCACTGTCGCGTCCGCCGTCGTGTCCACGGCGGGCTCGGCGACAGCCTCGGCCTGCGTGCTCGGCGCGGCGTCGTCGGCCTCGGGACGGACCGCGGGCTCCCCCGTGCGGCGCACGGCCCGGCGCGAACCGGACCTCCGCGTATGGGGCGCGGCCGGGGCCTCCGGCGTGCTCTCGGTCCTGGTCTCGGTCTCCACGGGCTGCTCGGCGACCCGCTCGGCGGCAGGCTCCGCCGCTCGCGGCGCGGGCGCCTCGGTGGCGGGCTCGACCGGGCGAGCGACGGGGCGGGCGAACTGCGGCGTCAGGTCCTGCGGGCGCGGCGGCCCGGCGGGAGCCTGGGCGCGCCGCGAACGGCGCGCCGCCGAGTCGTCGGGCGCCTGGAACAGCAGCGCCGTCGTGGCGAGCCGGGGCACACGCGTGCCCGACGTCGTCGCGGCGGGCGAGACCAGGGCCTGCTCGAGCGCGGCCGGGGCCTCGGCGGCGGGCGCCTCGGTGGGCTCCGAGGTCGCGCGGCGGCTGCGGCGCGCGCGGGTCTTCGGGGCCGGCTCGACAGGAGCCTCGGCGGCCGGGGCCTCCTGCGCGGACAGCTCGGAGGCGGACGGCTCGGCGGCGGACGCCGCGGGGGCCCCCTCGACCGGCGTCGACTCGGTGGCCGGCTCCAGGGCCGGCTCGGCGGCGGCGGGCTTGCGGCGCGACCGGGCGCGCTTGGGCGCGGCCTCGGTGGCCTCCACGGCCGGCTCGGCCGCGGCGGGCTCCGCCTTCCTGCGGGTGCGACGCTTCGGGGCCGTCTCGGGCTCCGGCGTCGGGCCGCCGGGCAGGACGATGTCGTCGAGGCTGGTGACCTCGTGGGCCGGCGCCTCGACGTCCGCCACGGGCTCCGGCAGCACGATGTCGAGCGGGGCGGGCTCGTCGGCGGCGGCCTCGGGCTCGGCCGCGACCTCCGGCTCCGGCTCGGGCTCGGGCTCCGGCTCCGCGACAGCGGTGTCGACGGCCTCGGGCTCCGCGACCGGCGCGGCCTCGGCAGTGATTTCCGTCTCAGTCGGGACCGGCTCGCTCACGGGCGCGGGCTCGGCGGCGGCCGGCTCGGCCGCCGTCGGCTCGGCTTGGACGGGGGCGGCGGGCGACGAGACGCCGCGCGTGGCGCGGCGGCGCGGGCGCTTGGCGGCCGGCTCGGCGGCCGGCTCGCTCGGCGCGGAGGCCGCCGGGGTGGCCACGGCGGCGGTACCGGCGGTGGTCACCGGCTGGGCATCGGACGGGGTCTCGGAGACGCCGGAAGAACCGACGACGATGGGCTCGACGGCTGCCGTCGACACGACGGACCGGGTGGCCCGGCGACGCGGGCGCTTGGCCGGCGTCGTGTCTGCCGGAGCCTCCCCACCAGTGGTGACCTGGGCGTTTGCCTCAGGTGCGTCGTGATCATCCTGTGACCCGATGGTCGAACCGGTGGTGCTGGAAGGCGTCACGTGAGGTGCTCCTGTAGCCGGCGTCCGCCCCACACCACGCGGACCGCCAAGCGGTCGGTCGTCCGGCTCTGCATCGCGGCGAAGCGATACATCCGAACGGAAGTCTCGGCTGCGGCCCTGTTCCTGCGATCTTCGCGGACGCCTGCGGCCACGTTCTGTCGTGACAGCGGCACCGCGTGCGGATCGCGGGCAGTGATGGACTCTGCAGGCCGCGCAGGGATGTGGGCCTACGCGGGTTCGCCCAGTATCGCACACAGCGTGTCTGTGAACTGTGGTTGTTCACGGGCACCGCCCTTCTCGGGCGCCCCTCGTTCAGGCCACTGGTGCGGTCTGAACGGTGGTTCCTGCGTCGTCCGGGCTGGTTTCACCCACACGGCTGTGGGGGCCAGAGCCGTCCCGTCGGCAAGCATTGATCACGGGGCCGGCTGCTTGACGGTCCCCCAACCCGGACTTCACCACGCCCCACACCGCTCTCAGCGGCAGGGGTGTAGTCCTCGGCCCAGGCGGCGAGGTTGACGGCGGCATTCAAGTCCGGTCCAGGACCAGGCCACAGTGATCGCACGTGTAGGTGCGGTCCTTGAGTGTCAGGTCCTTGCGCAGGGTGCCGCAGGCCGAGCACGTCTTGGACGACGGAAACCACCGGTCCGCCACCAGGACCTGCCCGCTACGCCACTTCTGCTTGTAGATGATCTGGCGGGCCAGCTCGCCCCACGCGGCGTCACCGACGGCTCGGGCGAGCCGCTGGTTGGACATGATGCCGGCGATGTCGAGGTCCTCCAGGACCAGTCGGTCGACAGTGTGGGTCTTCTTCTTGAAGCGTGGGTGCATCGCCGGGCGGCCCTTGCGCTCTCCGGACCGGGATTCGGTCCACGCGGCCAGGCCGCGGCCGACGTCGACCGCACCTCCCTCGAGCACCTCAGCCGACACCTCGTCTCACCAGGCAAGCCCCGTCACCTCGGCGACGCCGTCATTCGCTACGAGGAAACGTCGCCCGGCAGCCTCGGACCTCTTCCACTGGTTGAACGCGTTGATCAGGCTGAACCGCGACCACGGCACCGTGTCCCGGGCCTGGTCCGAGTCGGCCGCACCACCGCTGCGCCTACTGAGCGAGCCATGACCTGAACGTTACGTGGGACCACTGACGTCAATCCGGTCGGTACACAATCCAAGTTCAGAGGCAACTTCTTAGCCGGAGGTGCAGCGCTGGCTCGGGCAGCAGACAAGCAGAGCCTGAGCCGGAGATGTGGCATACGCCCCATCGGCAAACGAGCAGAACGGGGTCGGGCTGCGTGTATGGTGCCTTGTGAAGACATTCACAAGCGACGGACTCGGCCCGCGGCAACGCGCGGACCTGCTGGATCAGGCCTAGCGTCCGAGGGGACAGAGCCGTACGGAGACACCACAGGAGCCCGGAGTGGAAGCTCTCGACCTGGCACGCTGGCAGTTCGGCATCACCACCGTCTATCACTTCATCTTCGTGCCGCTCACGATCGGGCTGGCGCCGCTCGTGGCGATCATGCAGACCGCCTGGGTCCGGACGGGGAACGAGCGGTGGCTGAGGCTGACCAAGTTCTTCGGCAAGCTCTTCCTGATCAACTTCGCGCTCGGCGTCGTCACGGGCATCGTGCAGGAGTTCCAGTTCGGGATGAACTGGAGCGAGTACTCCCGGTTCGTCGGCGACGTGTTCGGCGCCCCGCTCGCCATGGAGGCCCTCGCGGCGTTCTTCGTGGAGTCCACGTTCCTCGGCCTGTGGATCTTCGGCTGGGACCGGCTGAGCAAGCGCCTGCACCTGGCCTGCATCTGGGCCGTCGCCATCGCCGTGAACCTGTCGGCCTTCTTCATCCTCGCCGCCAACTCGTGGATGCAGCACCCGGTCGGCGCCCGGTACAACCCCGAGACCGGCCGCGCCGAGATGGAGTCGATCTGGGTGATCCTCGCCAACAACACGCTGTGGGCGGCCTTCCCGCACGCGGTGGCGGCCGCGTTCCTGACGGCGGGGACGTTCGTGGCCGGAATCGCCGCGTGGTGGATGGTGCGCCTGGCCCGGACCAAGCGGGCGGAGTCCATCGAGCTCGCCCGGAACGTGTACCGCCCGGCCGTGATCCTGGGCACCGTCGTCATGCTGGTCGCGGGCGTCGGCGTCGCGCTGACGGGCGACGCCCAGGGCAAGCTGATGTTCGAGCAGCAGCCGGGAAAGATGGCGTCGGCCGAGGCGCTGTGCGAGGGCGAGGAGGCGGCGAACTTCTCGATCCTCACGATCGGCGACCTGTCCAACTCGTGCGAGGGCGTGCGGCACATCCTGGAGGTGCCCGGCCTCGCCAGCTACCTCGGCACCGGCCACTTCTCCGGCGAGGAGAGCTTCCTGCCCGGCGTCAACGACGTGCAGGAGGACTACTCCCAGCGGTTCGGCGAGACCGACGAAGCGGGCAACCCCATCTCGTACACGCCGAACCTCGCCGTCACCTACTGGAGCTTCCGGCTCATGATCGGTTTCGCCGCCGGGTCCGCGCTGCTCGCCCTGGCCGCACTCTGGTTCACCCGCGGCGGCCGGGTCAGCGACAACCCCTGGCTCGCCCGCATCGGGCTCGCCGCGATCCCCACGCCGTTCCTCGCCTCGTCGTTCGGGTGGATCTTCACCGAGATGGGGCGGCAGCCCTGGGTGGTGGCCCCGAACCCCACGGGCATCGACGAGATCCGGCTGCTCACGATGCGCGGCGTCTCAGAGGTGGTGAGTCCCGGAATGGTGCTCACCTCGATGATCGTCTTCACCCTGCTCTACGGCGCGCTCGCCGTGATCTGGTACCGCCTCATGCATCGGTACGCGATCGAGGGCGTGCCCTCGACGGTCCGCGACGAGTCGCCCGAGGCGGCGGACGACGACACCGACCGGCCGCTCTCGTTCGCCTACTGACCCCTGAACAACCTAGACACAGACTGAGACAAGGACGTGACCGTGGACCTCGCACTCGTGTGGTTCTTTATCATCGCGGTCCTCTGGACCGGGTACCTCGTGCTCGAGGGGTTCGACTTCGGCGTCGGGATGCTGATGTCCCTGCTCCCGCGCGGCGACGCCGCGCACCGGGAGAAGGAGCGGCGCGTCCTGGTGAACAGCATCGGGCCGGTCTGGGACGGCAACGAGGTGTGGCTGCTCACCGCGGGCGGCGCCACCTTCGCGGCGTTCCCCGAGTGGTACGCCACCCTGTTCTCCGGCTTCTACCTGCCGCTCCTCATCATCCTGGTGGCGCTCATCGTGCGCGGCGTCGCGTTCGAGTACCGCGGCAAGATCGCCGACGCCGTCTGGGCGCGCCGCTGCGACCTCGCGATCCAGGTGGGCTCCTGGGTGCCCGCCGTGCTGTGGGGCGTGGCGTTCGCCAACCTGGTCCGCGGCGTCCAGCTGGACGAGGCACACCAGTACGTGGGCGGCTTCTGGGCCCTGATCAACCCGTTCTCGCTGCTCGGCGGCCTGACGACGCTCGTGCTGTTCCTGCTGCACGGCTCCGTGTTCGTGGCGCTCAAGACCGACGGCGAGATCCGGGCCCGGGCCCGCAGGTTCGCCGGCGTGCTGTCGGTCGCGGCCCTGCTGGTGGCCGGCGGGTGGGCGGTCTGGGCGCAGGTCGCGTTCTCCGTCACCTGGACGTGGGCCGTCGTGGCGGTCGCCGCGCTGGCCCTGGTCGGCGTCGTGCTGACGAACCGCGCCGGGCGCGAGGGCTGGGCGTTCGGGCTCTCCGCCGGCACGATCATCGCGGCGGTGGTGCTGATCTTCGGGTCCATGTACCCCGACGTCATGCCCGGCCTGGGCGGGGGCAGCTCGCTGAGCATCGCGGAGGCGTCGTCGACGCCGTACACGCTGACGGTCATGACCTGGGTGGCCGTGGTGCTCACTCCGCTGGTGATCCTGTACCAGGGGTGGACGTACTGGGTGTTCCGGCGCCGGCTCACGGTGGACCACATCCCCGCGCCGGCCGGGCTGACCTGGAAGAAGATCAAGGAGTCGGCGTTCTGAACCAGTTTCCGGGCGGGCACGGGACCATGAGCGTCATGAAGCCCCTCGATCCCCGTCTGCTCCAGCAGGTCCGTGCGGCCCGCTGGTATGTGGCACTCACGGTCGGGCTCGGCGTGGCGGCGGCCGGGCTGATCGTGGCGCAGGCCCTGCTCATCGCGGCCCTGCTCGCGCCGGTGGTGCGCGGGGACGGCGTGTCCGGTCCGACGATGGTGTGGGCGTTCGCGGGGCTCGCGCTCGTCGTCGCCGGGCGGGCCGCCGTCGCGTGGGCGCAGGAGCGGTACGCGCTGCGCGCCGCCGCCCGGACGATCGCCGAGCTGCGGCGCGCGGTGGTCGAAGCGTGGGTGCTGCGCGGCCCTCGGGCGAGCTTGGCGGCGGCAGGTGGCGGGCCCGGCGGGACGACGGCGCACGGCAGGGCGGGCGCTCCGGCGTCGGGCACCGGGACCGATGTTCCGGCGTCGGGCACCGGACGGGGCGCGAGCCCCGAGGCCGAGGTCGCGACCCTCGCGACGCGCGGGCTCGACGCGCTCGAGCCGTATCTCGTGCGCTACGTGCCGCAGCTGGTGCTGACTGCGCTGGTCACCCCCGCGCTCGTGTGCGTGGTGCTCGGCCTGGACTGGGTCTCGGCGGTGATCGTGATCGTGACGCTGCCGCTCGTGCCGGTGTTCATGGTGCTCGTGGGGCGGCTCACGGCGGGGACGTCCGAGCGGCGGCTCGCCACCGTGGAACGGCTCGGCGCCCAGGTGCTCGACCTCGTCGCCGGGCTGCCGACACTGCGGGCCTTCGGGCGGTCGTTCGGGCCGGGCGAACGGGTGCGCGCGCTGGGCGAGGCCTCCAGCAGGGCCACGATGGGGACGCTGCGGATCGCGTTCCTCTCCTCGATGGTGCTCGAGCTGCTGACGACGCTGTCGGTGGCGATCGTCGCCGTGGGTGTCGGGCTGCGGCTTGTCGAGGGTGCCATGTTGCTGCAGCCCGCGATCGCTGTGCTCGTGCTGGCGCCCGAGGTGTATCTGCCGCTGCGGCGGGTGGGGGCTGAGTTTCATGCTTCTGTCGATGGGGTGGCGGCCGCTTCGAAAGCGTTCGCGGTAATTGGTTCAGACCGGTCGGAGGGCGAGGACGTCCCTGCGCCGCCTCGCTCACGCTCGCTCGTTGGGTTTGCCGGGGGAACTCTTGTGCTGGATCAGGTGTCCGTGCGGGCTGTTGGGCGGGGGGTGCTTGCTCCGGCTGGGCTGTCTGCGCGGATACCGCTCGGGTCCGGTGAGGTCGGGGGTGGGTGGGTTGTCGCTCTGCGCGGGCCGAGTGGATCGGGCAAGTCGACCGCCGTGCTGACGATCCTGGGGCTGTTGGCGCCTGATGCCGGGCGGGTGGAGCTGGTGCCGCGCGGTTCCCTCGACGACGGCGCTCATCACGACCTGGCCGACGCGTCCGCGGACGGGCTCGCGGGCTGGTGGGCGGCGCTTACCTGGGTGCCGCAGCGGCCCTCGCTGCCGCCGGGGCGGCTGCGCGACGTGGTGCTGGACGGCGGGGCGCACGGCGACGTCGATCCGGCCCTCGCCGACCGGGCGCTTGCCTCGGCGGCGCGGTTGAGTGGGTTGGACGTCGTCGTCGAGGCGCTGCCCGAGGGCTGGGACACGCGCGTCGGGCTGGGCGGCGTGGGGCTGTCCGTGGGGCAGCGCCAGCGCGTCGCGCTCACGTCAGCCCTGCTCGACGATGCCGCGACCAAACCGCTGGTGATCCTCGACGAGCCGACGGCGCACCTCGACGCACGCGGCGAGCAGGCAGTGCTCGACACCGTCCGGGCCTGGCGTGACGCCGGCCGGACCGTGCTCGTCGTCGCGCACCGGGCGTCGCTGCTCGGGCTCGCGGACCAGGTGATCGACGTCCGATCTGCGCCGGACCCGGGTTCGATGACCGACCCGGGAGCCGCGACGGATCCGGCGAGAAAACCGGGAGCTACGACGGACCCGGCGACAAACCATGGAGCGACGACGGACGAGGCGACAGATCCAGGAGCAAGGCCGGCGGCACAGCACACCGCGGACCCGGCGTCCGGCCTCCCGACAGACCGGGAGGCACGATGACCGCCCCGACACAGAGCCCGACGTCGAGCACCGCACAGGGCGCGCAACGCGATCCGCTGCGGCGCATCCTGCCGATGCTGGAGGTCCGGCCGGGCAAGGTCGCGGCGGCGGTCGGGCTCGGCGTCCTGGCCCTGGCCTGCGCGATCGGGCTCGCAGCGGTCGCCGCCTGGCTCATCGCCCGGGCGTCGCAGATGCCGCCGGTGCTCACGCTCTCGGTGGCAGTGGTCGCGGTGCGGGCCTTCGGGATCGGGCGCGGCGTGCTGCGCTACTGCGAGCGTCTGGCATCGCACGACGTCGCCCTGCGCGGCATGGCCGCCCTCCGCGCCAACCTGTACGAGCGGCTGGCCGCGGACGACCGGCCGGTCACGGTGAAGCGCGGCGAGCTCCTGGCGCGGATCGGCCAGGACGTGGACGACGTCGGCGACGTAGTGGTCCGCGCGATGGTACCCGCGGGCGTCGCGGTGGTGACGTCGCTCGGTTCGGTGATCCTGCTCGGCGTGCTCCTGCCGGCCGCGGGCGTGGCGCTGGCGTTCTGCCTGGCGCTCGCCGGTGTCGTGACGCCGTGGCTCGCGGCGCGCGCGGCGGCCCGGACCGAGGCGCGGGGGGCCGCGGCTCGGGGCGAGGTGACCGCGCTGTCCCTGGAGATGCTGGAGGAGTCGGCGCCGTTGCGCGTCGCGGGGCGGTTCGACGCGCGGCTGCGCGATCTGGACGCCGCGGACGCGCGCCTGTCCGCCGTCGCCGACGACGGCGCCCGCACCTCCGGGCTCGCCGCCGCCCTCGGGGCGCTGGCCCAGGGCCTCGCGGTGCTCGCCTCGCTGGCGCTCGGGATACCGGCGACGCTGTCGGGCTCGCTGTCGCCAGAGGCGCTGTCGGTCATCGTGCTGACGCCGCTCGCCGTGTTCGAGGCGACCGCGGGGCTCCCGGCCGCTGCCGTGCAGCTGCACAGGTCCCGAGAGGCGGCGCGGCGGCTGCTGGCGCTGCTGCCCCCGGAACCCTCGGTGCCGCCCAGGTCAGCGCACGTGTCAGACCCACAGGTCGCCGGGGTGACATCAAGGTCTGACACGTCGGGTGCATCCGGGACCGACTGCGGCGCGCTGCTCGTGCTCGACGACGTCGCCGCCGGCTGGCCCGACGCCGATGGCCTGCCACGCACCGCCGTCGAAGGGGTGTCCCTTGTGCTGCGGCCGGGATCGGTCGTAGCACTGGCCGGGCCGTCCGGCGTCGGGAAGACGACGCTGCTGATGACCGCGGCCGGCCTGATCCCGCCCGTGAGCGGCACGGCGTCCGCGTGGTCGGCAGAAAGTCAGGAGGTCGGCAGTCCGGCCTACCGTTCTCCTGACGGACTATCGACCACTCGCTCGGACGCGCTGTTTGTGGCCGAGGACGGGCACGTTTTTGACACCAGCGTGCTGGAGAACCTGCGGGTCGCGCGCGGCGACGTCACGGCCGACGAGGCCCGGACCACCATCGGCGCCGTCGGGCTGGGTGCCTGGCTCGACGCGCTGCCCGAGGGCCTGGACACCGTGGTCGGCACCGACGCGGCGGCGGTGTCCGGCGGCGAGCGCCGTCGGCTGCTGATCGCCCGCGCGTTCCTGTCCCCCGCGCGAGTGCTCCTCGTGGACGAGCCCGCCGAGCACCTCGATGGCGACACCGCCGACGCGCTGGTGGGCGCGGTCGCGGACCACGCCCGCGAGACCGGCCGGGCCGTGCTGCTGGCGACGCACCGTCTGACGCCGCTGGCCGCCGCGGACGAGGTGCTCCTCCTGGCGGACGGCGCCCACGAGGCGCCCGGCGCTCCGGCGCGGGTCGTGGCCCGCGGCAGTCACGAGCGCCTGCTCGCCGCGGACCTCACCTACGCCTGGTCGGCCGCCCAGGAGAGCACCTGAGCAGTTGACCATGCGGTCGCTACGGGTTCGAGCCCGTTTCCCGCAGCAACCGCATGGTCAACTGGCGTCGCTTCCCAGCACCGCCATCGCCGCGGCCCGGCCCGGGATTCCGCTGACGCCCCCGCCGCGGCGGGCGCCCGCGGCCGCCAGCAGCACCCGCGGGTGGTCCGTCTCGACGCCCCAGCGCCCGGCGTCGTCGTCGGACTCGGCGAAGGGCCAGGTCAGGTCGCGGTGGAAGATGTGCCCGCCCGGCAGCCCGACGTCGCCCTCCAGGTCGACGGGGGTACGCACCTCGAGGCAGGGCGCGCCGTCGGCGTCGAGGGCGAGCACGTCCTCGATGGGCTCGGCCAGCACGGAGTTCAGGGACGCGAGCGTGGCCCGTAGCGCCTGCTCGCGGGCGCCGTCGGGGTCCGCGCGGAAGAGCCGCGTCGGCATGTGCAGCCCGAACAGGGTGATGGTCTGCGCCTCCGACCCGGCGAGCGACGGGCCGAGGATCGTCCGGTCGGACAGCGTGTGGCAGTAGATCTCGCTCGGCGGCAGGTCGGGGATGCGCCCGGCGGCGGCCTGCGCGTACGCGTCCTGGAGCTGGGTCAGGGACTCGTTGACGTGCAGCGTCCCGCTGAACGCGGCGACCGGGTCGACGTCGTCGCGCAGCCGGGGCAGGCGCGTCAGGAGCATGTTCACCTTGAGCTGGGCGCCCTCGGGGTAGGACGCGGGGGTCGCGCCGTCGGCGATCGGCGCGCCGACGGCGGAGGCGACGTCACCTCCGTGACCGTCACCAGCGCCGCCCAGCAGCCGGTCCAGCTCCGTCGGAGCACACCCCGCGAGCACGTGCCCGGCGGTCACGCCCCGGGTGCGCCCGTCGGCGTCGGTCCAGGCGACCTCCACGCCGGAGGCGCCTGGGTCGACGGCGGTGACGGTCGCGGAGGTGACGATGGTGGCACCGGCCGCCACGGCGGCGTCGTGCAGGGCGCCCGAGACGGCGCCCATGCCGCCCACCGGCACGTCCCAGTCGCCGGTCCCGTTGCCGATGACGTGGTAGAGGAAGCAGCGGTTCTGCCGCAGGGACGGCTCGTCGACGTCGGCGAACGTGCCGATCAGGCCGTCGGTGGCGGCGACGCCGCGTACGACGTCGTCGGCGAAGGTGCGGCGCAGCACTTCACCCAGGGGCTCCTCGAAGAGGGCACGCCAGGCCGCCTCGCCCACGCCGTCGGCCACGAGGTCCCGGACCGCTGAGCGCGGGAGCAGGGGCTCGGTGAGCGTGGGCGCGAGGCGGCGGGCCACCTCGGCGGTCATCGCGTAGAACCGGCCCCAGGCCTCGAAGTCCGCGTCGGAGCCGGTGAGGCGGCGGAACGAGGCGCGCGTGGCGGCGTCGTCCTGGGTGTCGACGAGGAGGCCGCCGTCGGCCACTGGTGTGTACGAGGAGAAGCGGCGGCGCTTGAGCGTGATGGGGAGCTTGAGCTCGTCGACCACCCGGCGCGGCATGAGCGAGACGAGGTAGGAGTAGCGCGACAGCCGCGCGTCCACGCCGGCGAAGGGCCGGGCCGAGACGGCGGCGCCGCCGACGTGGTCCGCACGTTCCAGGACGAGGACGGAGCGGCCGCCGCGGGCCGCGTAGGCCGCCGCGGTGAGGCCGTTGTGGCCGGCACCCACGATGACGACGTCGTACCGGGCGCGCGTGGAATCAGGCATGCACGCCATGGTGGCACGAGGGCAGCGATTGCCAAGAACGTTCCATCACAGGACGGTATGTGACCTAATCGTGACTTTTACTCGGAAGGCCGGTACGGTCGTGGACACCTCACCAGCAACGGTGGGGTCCAGGTCCGGACGCCGAGCCCTGTCACCGGTCCTGAGCAGCTACGACGTGACAGGGGCGGGGGAACCAAGTAAGCCGGGCACGCGAGTGTCCTTGGGGTGAAGCCTCCTTGTGAGGCCGGGTGATCGCTCTCCCCATCCGAACCCGACAGCTCACTTCGTAGGCGTCCGAGGAGATCACTGGTGACCGTACTCACCGACCGCACCCACGACTGGGCGGACGACCAGACAGACCGCCCCAGCTACCGGGGGCGGCACCGCGCCGAAGGCCCCGCACTCACCCCCTTCACCGCCCTGACCCAGACCGCAGCCGAGAATGCCGCCCGTACCGGCGCCATCGCGGTCGTCACGTCCGGCGTGCTCGCGTCGGTCTTCACCCAGACCGCGCACACCGCGCCTGCCGAGTCGCACACCCAGGCCACGCTCGCCAACGCCACACCGGTGAGCAACACGGTCGACACCACGACCCGCGCCGGACTTGCCGAGAACCTCGTGACCAAGGTCAAGGTCAACCAGGACGCCGACTTCCGGGCCGAGCGCGGACGAGTGTCCGTGACGCCGTACGCCGAGACCGAGGCCGGCATCGCCGAGGCCAAGGCGAAGGCAGAGGCCGAGGCTCGCGCCAAGGCCGAAGCCGAGGCCCAGGCAAGGGCCGAAGCGGAGGCTGCCGCAGCGGCTGAGGCCGCCGCCGAAGCCGAGGCCGCCGCGGAAGCCGAGGCCGCAGCGGAGGCAGAAGCCGCCGCAGCCGCGGAGACCTCCGCGGAGGCCGCCGACCTCGGCCAGCAGGCAGTCAACCTCGCCCTCGAGTACGTAGGCATCCCCTACGTGTACGGGGGCTCCTCCCCGAGCGAGGGCTTCGACTGCTCCGGCCTGATCTACTACGTCTACGCCCAGCTCGGCGTCGACCTCCCGCGCAGCTCCAGCGAGATGGCGACCGTCGGCTACCAGGTCTCCGCCGCGAACGCCCAGCCGGGCGACATCGTGTGGACGTCCGGCCACGTCTCGCTCTACGCGGGCGACGGCATGGTCGTGGAGGCCCAGCAGGAGGGCGTCCCGGTGCAGTACACCGAGATGTGGCAGACGAACCCGGTGTTCATCCGGGTGACGGGCTGACGCTTCCCCCAGCCGGCCCGATCTGCCTGTCCCCGAGCACGGGGTGTGCCGCGCTGCCCAGCAGCTGATGCGACACACCTCGTGCTCGTTGGGAACCCGCCGTGTCCGGTAACGTCCCCGCCGTGAAGATCCTCGTTCCGGATGTGCCGTTCGACCTCGACTTCCCGTCCCTGCTGCCCGACGCCGGAGCCTCCTTCGGGCCCGGCGGCACCGACACCGTCGTCGCCTACGCGATGAACGAGCCGGTCCCCGAGGAGCACACCGACGCCGAGGTGCTCATCACCTGGGCCAACCCGCCCAAGGTGCTCGCCGATGCCGCCCGTCGGCTCACGAAGCTGCGCTGGGTGCAGACCCTGTCCGCAGGGCCGGACGTCGCGCTGCGCTCCGGGTTCGGGCCCGACGTCGTCATCTCCTCCGGCCAGTCCCTGCACGACGACACCGTCACCGAGCACGCCCTGGCCCTGATCCTGGCCACGGTCCGCCGGATCGACGTCTCTCTGGCCGCGCAGCGGGAGCACCACTGGGCCAAGGAGATCGCGTTCGCCCAGGCGGACCCGGTCACCGGCCCCGAGTACACGCTCGACGGCGCGCGCGTGACGATCTGGGGCTTCGGGTCGATCGCCCTGCGGCTGGCGCCCCTGCTGACCGCGCTCGGCGCGCAGGTCACGGGCGTCGCCTCGCGCGCGGGCGAACGCTCCGGCTACTCCGTGGTGGGCGCCGACGCACTGGACGCGCTGCTGGCCGAGACCGACCTGCTCGTCTCGCTGCTGCCGGCCGTCCCCGCCACCCGGCACGCTCTCGACGCCCGCCTGCTGAGCCTGCTGCCGCCGGCCGCGCGCTTCGTCAACGTCGGCCGGGGAGCGACCGTCGACGAGGCGGCTCTCGTGGACGCCCTGCGTTCCGGGCGCCTCGCCGGCGCCGCGCTCGACGTCATGGAGACCGAGCCGCTACCCGAGGACTCGCCGCTGTGGGACGTCCCGAACCTGATCCTGACGCCCCACGTCGCGGGCGGACGACCCCGCGGCGCGGCCCGCTTCCTGGCCACCCAGCTCACAGCCTGGCGCTCGGGCGACACCCTCCGCAACGTCACCGCGCGATAGGACCCCTCCCCCGTCGTTGAGTGCTGGGTATTTGTTGGGTCGGAGTGTCTCGACCCAACAAATACCCAGCACTCAACGAGGAGGTCGCTGGCAGACCGGGCAGGTGAACGAGGAGCGGTTCATGAACGCGTCGCGGCGCACCAGCGCGCCGCAGCGCCGGCACTCCTCGTTCTCGCGCCCGTACACCGCGAGCGACCGGTCGAAGTACCCCGACTGGCCGTTCACGTTGACGTACAGCTCGTCGAAGCTCGTGCCGCCCTGGGCGAGCGCCTCGCGCATGACCTCGGCCGCCGACTCCAGCACGCGGCGCACGTCTGCCGCCCGCAGCTTGTCGGTCGCGCGCGCCCAGTGCACCTGCGCCCGCCACAGCGCCTCGTCTGCATAGATGTTGCCCACGCCGGACACGACCGTCTGGTCCAGGAGCGCCCGCTTCACCTGGGTCCGACGGCGGCGCACCCGCCGCACGAGGTCGTCCAGGTCGAGGTTGGGATCCAGCAGATCGCGGGCGATGTGTGCCACCGGCTCCGGCAGCACGGGCAGGTCCGAGCCGTGCCCGGCCGGGATGCCCGACGGCGGAGCTTCGGACGCCGGGGTGTCCGACGGCGGAGCGCTCGACGCCTGGATGCTCGACACCGGAGTGTCTGACGTCGGGACGCCCGACGGCGGAGTGTCTGACGTCGGGACGCCCGACGGCGGAGTGTCTGACGCCGTAGCCGTCCTCCCGCGGGACGGAACGCCGTCGGCGGGCACCAGGTCCTGGACGCTCAGGTGCCCGAACGTCCGCTGGTCCACGAAGTCGAGGTACCGCGCCCCGGACGGCGCACCGTCCAGGTGCAGGCGTACGCGCAGGTGGGGGTGCTGCCAGTTGTCCGCAGCCGTGCCCGCACCGGCTCCCGGCTCGAGGCCGAGCACCGCGCTGGTGGATCCCGGCCCGCCGCCGCGCACGAGCAGCTGCCCCGACATCCCGAGGTGGGCTAGGAGGGCCGCCGGCGGCACGTCCTCCGCTGCCGAACTGGATGCGGCGGGGCCGGACACTGCGGGATCCGGTGCGGCGGTGCCGGACGCTGCGGAGCCGGCTGCGGCAGGGCTTGATGCGGCGGGCACCAGCGGCAGCCAGAGGAACTTGCCGCGGCGCACCGCGGCCGTCAGGCGCCGGCCGGTGAGCTGGTCGCGGAACGAGTCCGGGCCGCCGTCGTGCCGACGGACGCTGTACTCGCGGAACACCTCGACGTCGCGCACCACTGCGCCGACGACGAGGCGGTCGAGACCGTCCCGGACGGTCTCGACCTCGGGAAGCTCAGGCACCGGAGGCCGAGGTCTTGCTCCCGGAGGCGCCCCCGGCGGCGTTCCCGGCGCCGGTCCCCGTCGCGGCCGCTTCGTCGTCCCCGGCCTTGGGCAGCGGGAACTTCTCCTGCAGGGCCCGGTAGGTCTCCTCGGCAGCGCCCTGCTCGGCATGCTTCTTCGCGCTGCCGGAACCGGAGCCGTAGGTGACGCCGTCGATCACGACTGTCGAGTGGAAGATCCGCGCGTGCTCGGGACCCTCGAACGTGGCGACGTAGTCGGGTGCGCCCAGGCCACGCTCGGCGGAGGCCTCCTGCAGCGACGTCTTCCAGTCCAGCCCGGCACCCAGGCCGGCGGCGACGTCGAGCGTCGAGTCCACCAGCCGGTGCACCAGAGCGCGCGAGATCTCCAGGCCGTGCGACAGGTAGGTCGCGCCGATCAGGGCCTCGACCGTGTCGGACAGGATCGAGTCCTTCTCGAAGCCGCGCGTGCGGATCTCGCCCTTGCCGAGCAGCACGTACTTGCCCAGGCCGAGGGTGCGCGCGATCGCGGCGAGCGCGCGCTGCGACACCGTCGCAGCGCGCATGCGCGCCAGGTCACCCTCCGACTGGTCCGGGTGACGCCGGTACAGCGCCTCGGTCACCACCAGCCCCAGCACCGTGTCGCCCAGGAACTCCAGGCGTTCGTTGGTGGGGATGCCCCCGGCCTCGTGCGCGAACGACCGGTGGGTCAGTGCCAGCACAAGAAGCTCGGGATCCAGATGGACCCCGAGCTTCTCGAGCAGCGCGGTAGGTTCCGGCCTCGCCGGCGACGTCCCGCCCTTGGCCACGTCAGCCCGCGTGAACGGTCTTCAGGGCGTCGCGGTACGTGCGGCCCTTGTAGGTGCCGCACGTCGGGCACGCCGTGTGCGGCAGCTTGTTGCCCTGGCACGACGGGCAGGTGGTGAGGGTCGCTGCGGTGGTCTTCCACTGCGAGCGACGCGCACGGGTGTTGCTGCGCGACATCTTGCGCTTCGGAACAGCCACGGCTAGCTCTCTTTCGTCTCGTCCGACACGCTCGTAGATTCGAGCATGCTCTGTAGCGCCGACCAACGAGGGTCGACTACGTCATGGTGATGACCGGGGTCGTCAGCCAGGCGCGCTCCGCACTCGGAGCACAGGCCCGGGCAGTCCTCCCGGCACAGCGGTTGAAATGGTAGTGCAGTCACCACCGAATCCCGAAGCGAAGGCTCCAGGTCGGCCATGTCGTCCTCGTTCAGGACGGACTCTTCGTCCTCCACGTCGTCGTCCCCCGCCTTGGCCGACGCAGCGGCCTTCTCGGGGTAGGCGAACAGCTCGGTGACGTCGACCGTGAGCTCACGGGTGATGTCGTCGAGGCAGCGGCTGCACTCGCCCTTGGCCGTGCCGCGGACCGTGCCGGAGACCAGCACGCCCTCCATCACGGACTCGAGCCGCAGGTCCAGCTCCAGGTCAGAGCCTTCCGGGATACCGATCACGGCGGTGCCGAGGTCCGACGGCGCCTGCACGGTCATGCTGTGCGTACGCATCGATCCGGCACGCCGAGAGAGCTCGTGCGTGTCGAGCACGAGCGGCGAGTTCGGTTCGCGGGAAATAGCAGGCTCCGATGAGGGCAGTATCCAACAGGGGCAGCGCCCGAGTGGACGATGAAGGGGGGTGGACCGGCGCATAACCTCACGCCACGGACCAAAGGCCAATCCTACGACATGGATCGGGCCTCACGCGCGCCCGTGGCGAGTGAGGGGCCTCACGAGCCGGCAGGCAGCTGCCCCAGCGCGGACCGCAGGGCCTCCGTGACCCCCGCCGGGACCAGGTCGTCGACCGGCCCGCCGTGTCGTGCGATGTCCTTGACCAGCGACGACGCGATGTGCGCGTACCGCTGGTCACCCGGCAGGAAGATCGTCTCGACGCCCGACAGGTGCCGGTTCATGAGCGCCATCGGCTGCTCGGCGTCGAAGTCCGCGCCCCCGCGCAGGCCCTTCACCACGGCGACCGCGCCGACCTCCCGGCAGAAGTCCACCAGGAGTCCCGGCACGACGGCGACCCGCACCCGGGCGAGCGCCGGGTCGGCCTCGGCGGCGGACTCCAGGGCCGTGCGCACGAGCCCGGCGCGCGTCTCCAGGTCCAGCAGGCCGGACTTGCCGGGGTTCTTCGCGATGCCGACCACCACGTCGTCGAACATGGTGGCGGCGCGGCGCACCACGTCGAGGTGGCCGAGAGTGATGGGGTCGAACGACCCGGGGCAGACGACGGTGGTCACGCGTCCACGCTATCCGACGGCTCCGCGTCCGACGGCTCCGCGTAGTAGACCGCCGTCTCCCCGTAGTCCTTGCGCGCGAACGCGGCCAGGCCGTCCGGCCAGGCCGGCTCGGGGGTGCGGGTCGAGCGCTCGACGACCACGACGGCGCCGTCGGCCAGCACGTCCGGCGCGGCCAGGTGCGTCAGGACGATCGCGAGGGCGTCCTCGGCGAGGTCGTAGGGCGGGTCCAGGAAGACAAGGTCCAGCGCTCCCGCAGTGCCTGACGCCGCGCCTGGGCCCGACGCCGCCCCGGGCCCCGGGCCGGGCCGTGCGCCCGCCAGCGACGCCGCGAACCGCTCGGCGGTCTCCGTGGCGACGCGTACCCCGGTCAGGCCGAGCGCGGCGACGTTCTTGCGTGCGACGTCGGCCGCGGGGCGTGCGCTGTCCACGAGGGTCACCGACGCCGCGCCGCGGCTGGCGGCCTCCAGCCCGAGCGCGCCGGAGCCGGCGTAGAGGTCGAGCACGCGGGCGCCGTCGAGCACGCCGAGGTGCTCCAGACGGGAGAAGATCGCCTCGCGGACGCGGTCGCTCGTGGGGCGGGTGCCCTTGGGTGGCACCGCGATGGTGCGGCCGCCAAGGGAGCCCGCGACGATCCTGGTCACGCCCGTGAGCCTAACCCGGGGCGCTACGACCAGGGGGTGTCCACGTGCGCGACTATCGGCAGGTGGTCGCTGCCCGTTCTGCCCAGGGACCGTACATCCGTCACCGTGGCGCCGCGCGCGAGGACGTGGTCGATCTGCGCCACCGGGAAGACCGCCGGATAGGTGAACTCGAAGCCGGTAGTCGGCCCGGTGACCAGGTTGGTCAGCGGCGCTATCGCGTCGTCGGCCAGGACGGCGTTCAGGTCCCCCGCGACGATTACCGTCTCGTTGTTCTCGGCGTCGACCGCGTCCGCCAGCTGCAGCGCGCTCGCGTTGCGCAGCTCCGTCTCGAAGCCGCCCCGCCCGAACCGGACCGACGGCAGGTGCGCGACGAACAGCGCGGCTGCCGCGCCGTCACGCTGGATCACCACGCGCAGGCAGCGGTCCCATGAGGCGTCGATACCCTCCGGCCGGATGTCCACGGCCTGCACGCCCTTGAGCGGGTACCTGGACCAGATGCCGACGGTGCCCTGGGTCTCGTGGTGCGGCAGCGTCTCGCCGAACGCCTGCGTGAACTTCTCCGCCGTCGTGTCGGACACCTCGGTGAGCGTCACGACGTCCGGCTCGGCGGCGAGGAGCACCTCCGCGGTGCCCGCGACGTCGGTGTTGGTGTCGCTGACGTTGTGCTGCACCACGGTCAGGTCGCCCGGGTCCGGGTCCGCCGGGACCAGCTGGGGCACGAAGACCCAGACCCAGGCCGCCAGCGGCAGCAGGACGGCGAGGACCGCGAGCGCCGACCGCCTCAGCAGCGCCGCGAGGATCCCGAGCGGTACCGCGAGGCCGAGCCACGGCAGGAACGACTGGACGAGGCTGCCGACGTTTCCCCAGCGGTTAGGCACGTATTCGTGGGCGACGAGCAATACAGCGGCCACGACAGAACCAAGCGCCAGCAGCCTCCCGCGCTGCCAGGCGGTCTTCGGGGGCCTGCCGGTGTGGATCGCATGCCTCGCGTCGACCGTCATTGGCGGGGACTCTATCGGCTGTGTGTTTCGGGCGTAAGGAGTAGGTCATCCCTTTCACCCGTGTGATTTCACCCTGCTGAGGATCGAGCCGCCGATCACGCGCGCTCCAGGAACTCCTCCTGGTCCTCGTCGAGCTGGGCGCGGATCGCCTTGGCGAGCTCCGGGAACTCCGTCAGATCGGGGGACGCGCTCACGACGTCGGCGGCCGCGGTGCGCGCCTCCTCGATGAGGCCGGCGTCCTTGACCACCCTGAGCAGACGCAGCGAGCTGGCCCGACCGGACTGCGCGGCACCGAGCACGTCGCCCTCGCTGCGCAGCTCGAGGTCGAGGTTCGCGAGCTTGAAGCCGTCGGTGGTCTGGGTCATGGCCTCCAGCCGGGCGTAGGCGGGCGTGCCGGGCTCGGCGTCGGACACCAGGAGGCACAGGCCCGGGTCGGTGCCCCGCCCCACCCGCCCGCGCAGCTGGTGCAGCTGGGAGATGCCGAACCGGTCGGCGTCGAAGATCACCATGGCCGTGGCCTCGGGGACGTCCACGCCCACCTCGACCACCGTGGTGGAGACCAGCACGGGAGCCTCGCCGGAGGCGAACCGGGCCATGGCCGCGTCCTTCTGGTCGGCCGGCATCTGCCCGTGCAGGACGCCGATCTCGACGCCGGCCAGCTCGGGCCGCGAGCGCAGCTCCTCGACCACCTCGAGCACTGCGCGCAGCGGCGGGCGGTCCGCAGCGCCCTCGGCGCCCGGGCCGGACGGGTCCAGGAACTCGGGCACGTCGTCGAAGTCCTTGGTCGCGGCCGTGCCCTTCGCCCCGCCGGGGCTCTTCTGCCCGCCGGGGCCCACGGCGGGCTCCTCGTCCGGGTGGATCCGCGCGCAGACGACGTAGGCGCGGCGGCCGGCGTCGACCTCCTCGCGGACGCGTGCCCAGGTGCGGTCGGTCCAGCGGATGTTCCCCGCGGGAACTGCGACGGTGGTGATGCCCGCGCGCCCGGCCGGCACCTCAGTGAGGGACGACGTCTCCAGGTCGCCGAAGACCGTCATCGCCACCGTGCGCGGGATGGGCGTGGCGGTCATGACCAGGAGGTGCGGCGACACGCGCCCCTTGGCGCGCAGCGCGTCCCGCTGCTCGACGCCGAACCGGTGCTGCTCGTCCACCACGACCAGCCCCAGGTCGGCGAACTGCACGTGCTCCGACAGCAGCGCGTGCGTGCCCACCACGATCCCGGCCTCGCCGCTCGCGGCCTGCAGCAGGGCCTCCTTGCGAGCCTTCGCGCCGAGCGAGCCGGTCAGCAGCGCCACCCGGGTGCTCGCGCCCGTGCGCTCTGCCCCGAACAGCGTGCCGCCGTCGGCCAGCGGGCCCAGCAGGGCGCGCAGGGTGCGGGCGTGCTGCGCGGCGAGCACCTCGGTGGGGGCGAGCAGCGCGGCCTGTCCGCCGACGTCCACAACCTGCAGCATGGCGCGCAGCGCCACCACCGTCTTGCCGCTGCCGACCTCGCCCTGCAGCAGCCGGTGCATCGGGCGGGGGCGGGCCAGCTCGTCCGCTATCTCGTCGCCCACCTGGCGCTGGCCGTCGGTGAGCGTGAACGGGAGGGACGCGTCGAAGTCCGCGAGGATGCTCGGCTTCCCGGCGGGCAGCGGTGGCCGGGCGGTGGCGTCCTCGGCCGCGGTGCGGGCGCGGCGCTGCGCGAGCGCGGCCTGCAGCACGAACGCCTCCTCGAACCGCATCCGGTGCCGGGCCTGGTACGCCTCCTCCAGCGTCGCGGGCCGGTGCAGGCTGCGCAGGGCGGCGGCCCGCCCGGGCAGGCCCTGGCGCTGCCGCACCTCGTCGGGTAGCGGGTCCGGCACGTCGTCGTCGGTCAGCGTGTCGAGGACGACGCGCAGCGCGCCCTGGACCTTCCAGCTCGGGATGCCCGCGGCAGCCGGGTAGATCGGGATGGGCTTGGTCGCGTGCTCCAGCAGCGCCTCGTCGCTGTCGAGGTCGGACTCCTCCCCCATCAGCGTGAAGTCCGGGTGCGTGAGCTGCCGCGTCCCCCTGTACAGGCCGACGGTGCCCGTGAACAGGCCCTTCGCCCCCGGGACCAGGCGTTTCTCGTGGTTGTAGAGCGAGCCGCGGTGCTTGCCGAAGAAGGTGAGCGACAGCCGGCTGTTCCCGTCCGTCACCACCACCTCCATGAGCGCACCCTTGCGGTTGCGCATGGGCCGGACGGTCGCCTGCTCCACCCGGGCCAGGATCGTCACGTGCTCGCCCACCTGCAGCGCCGCGATGTCCGAGAGCGCGCCCGGGTCGGCGTACCGGCGCGGGTAGTGGCCCAGCAGGTCACCCACGGTCCCGAGCCCGAGCTTGCCCAGGGCGGTCGCCGTCCGCTTGTCGAAGGCCCGCTCCAGCCGCTCGTCCACCCGCTCGGTCATGCGTCCCCCTCCAGGCCGTGTCCCTCCAGGCCGTCCTCGCCCAGACCCTGGCCGACGCCGGACTCCGTGCCCAGGCACACCCCGTCGCCAGGACGTCCGGTCGCCAGGACGACGAGCTCCGCGTCGGGCGCGCGCTCGACGAGGATCGCGGCGAGCCGTTCCGGCAGGTCGTCGGGAACGTCGGCGTCGAGCAGAGCCGTCGCCACGGTGGTCTCCGGGCCGGCCGCCGCTCGCAGCGCGTCGACGGCGGCGGCGCCCCGTACGGACACCACGCCCAGCCCGGCGAGGGCCTCGTCCACTATGGCGCGCGCGTCGGCGGGGTCCGGGCCGCCGGACCGGTCCGGCAGGCCGATCGGCAGCAGCGTTCCCAGGGCGGCGAGCGCCACTACCGCATGCACGTCGGTCGGCGTCGGCACGGTGATCACCTCGTCGACGTCGAGGTGCCCCTCGGCCCCGGCGGTCACGTCCGGCGCCCCGAGGAGCAGCACCCGCCGGGCCCCGGTCGATGCGGCGGCACGGCCGACGTCGTCGGGTGTCAGGGCCTCCACGGTGCTGCCGACCCCACCCGTGAGAAGCACGACGGCACCCGCGTGCGCCAGCTCCGCGGCCAGCCCGGGGGCCGACGTCGCCGCAACGACGCCCCACTCGTGCTGACCGGCCGCGGCCAGGTGCCGCACGTGCACCTGGGCGAGGGATCCCGCGCGCGCCGCCTCCGCCGCGATCACGAGCGCCTGGTCGAGGTGGTCGGTGTGCACGTGGGCCTGCCAGACGGCCGTCCCGGTGCCGGCGTCCCCACCGACCACGACCACCGAGTCGCCCACCTCGGCCAGCGAGCCCCGTAGCCGGGCCGCAACGGTCTCCGACGCCTCCCCGGCCGGCCCGGTGAGCACGAACATGAGCTCGAGCGCACCCGCGCCCACGTCGTGCAGGTCGATGCCGGACGCCTCGGGCACGGGCGCCTCGGACGCGGCGGGATCCGGCGCGCTCGGCAGCGCACCGGCGTCGAGGAGCTGGTCCAGGTTCACGGCTTCCATGGTGCCGCCCACCACTGACACTCCGCTCGCTGCCGGTCCGCTCCCCGCGCCACCCGCTGCCACCGCCTCGGCCGCCGCGACGACGAGCGCGTCCAGCACGAGGACCAGCCCCAGCGCTCCGGCGTCGAGCACGCCTGCCGTGCGCAGCGCCTCGAGCTCGTCGCGGCTCGCCCGGGCGGCCGTCCGCGCGGCGGCAGCGGCGGCGGTCACGACCTGCAGCGGCCCGTCGGCCCGGTCGGCGGCTGCACGCGCGGCGGCCGCCGCGGCGTCGGCGGCCGTGAGGATCGTGCCCTCCGCCGGCTGCGCCACCGCGGACCTGGCCGACGTCGCCGCCCGCGTGAGCAGGTCCGCCGCGCCGCCTCCGCGCCGGGCCGCGACCGCCAGCCCGCGCAGCCACTCGCTGAGGATCACGCCGGAGTTGCCGCGCGCGCCCAGCAGGGCGGCCCGGGCGAGCGTCGCCAGCAGCTGCGCTCCCGTCGCGTCCGCGGGCGCCCCGGCGACTGCCACGTCCCCCTCGCGGAGGGTCAGGTAGAGGTTGGTGCCGGTGTCGGCGTCAGCCACGGGGAAGACGTTGACCCGGTCGATCGCGGCGCGCTCCCGCCGCAGGGCCGCCGTCGCACCACGGGTCCAGGCCCGCACCAGGCCCGGATCCTCGAGCCGGACACCGGCCGGGAACGGCTCCGGACCAGAACCAGCCGTCCGGCTGCCGCTGTCGACGTCGGTCACGCTCTGCCTCCTGCACCTGGCGTTACAACCCGCTCGGACGGATCCCACCGTACCCAGCGGCGGAGACGTTGGCGTCCGGCCATCCACAGGCCACCGCGCGAGCCGGGTGTCAGGCCCCCGCCGCGAGCCGGGTGTGACGCACCACCCCGCGGCTACGGTTTGAGGGCGCGGCCTGCGATCAGGTACTCTGTCGAAGTTGCCTGGTCCGCTAAGAAGCGTTGATTGCTCCGAAGCGTCCGGGCGTCCCCCTTAGACCATCCATCACGTCGTGCTGTCGTTCTGCACACGTGCACGACATTCAGGAGACACCGTGGCTGCCAACTGCGACGTCTGCGGCAAGGGCCCGGGCTTCGGGCACAGCGTTTCGCACTCTCACATCCGCACCAAGCGTCGCTGGAACCCGAACATCCAGCGCGTTCGCGCGATCGTGGGCGGGACTCCCAAGCGCGTCAACGTGTGCACCTCCTGCCTCAAGGCCGGCAAGGTCACGCGCAAGGTCTCGGCCTGACGCTGCCGCAGCCGGGTCGCTGATGCGACCCGCAAATGCTTGACGAAGACGCTCGCCGGGTCATCCCGGCGGGCGTTTTCGACGTTCTCGAACCTTCATCTGTAACCAAAGAAGTAGTTGCGCCCAGCACCCCGTGGTGAAAAGGTAAGGTCATGATGGCACCGGAAGACGTGACCATCCGCCCAGCAACGACGACCGACGCCAAAGCCATCGCTCGTGTCGACATCGCCTCCTGGCGTGGTGCTTACTCAGAGATCCTGTCCGACTCCTACCTGGCCTCGCTCGACGTCACCGACCGGGCCCGGCAGTGGACCGCGGCCGTGGCCGCGCCCGACACCACCGTGCTCGTCGCCGAGGACGAGAGCGGCACCGTCGGGTTCACCAGCGTGGGCCCGTCCCGCGACGAGGACGCCGAACCCGGCGACCTCGAGATCTACGCCATCTACCTGCATCCCCGCGCGTGGGGCAGCGGCGTGGCACGCGACCTGATGCGCACCGTGCTCGACGGTCTGCGCTCGGGCTCCGTCGTGACCCTCTGGATCCTCGAGGGCAACGACCGCGCGCAGCACTTCTACCGGCGGCACGGGTTCCAGCACGACGGCACCGAGCGCATCGACGAGATCGGCGGCCTGCCGCTCACGCAGCTCCGCTTCCGCAAGCGCTGACCCCGCGAGCGCTCGACGTCACGCCTGGAAGTGGTCCCAGCCGGGCCCGACGTCGGGCGCCTGCCCGCCGATCGTGACGGCTGGACCGGCACCGTCGCCCTCGGCGTCCAGCACCCGTCCGACGGCGGTCCAGCCCTCCGGCAGCTCTGTGCCGGCGGGGAACGTGGCGAGCAGGCCGTGGTCCTCTCCCCCGGCCCAGATCCATCCGCCGACCACCCCGTCGATGTCCGAGTTGCCCGGCCCCCACCCGGGGTCGCCCAGCCCCGTGGCCGCGGCCACGGCCCGCGCCGCCGAGCGCAGCGCTTCCCGGTCCGCGGGGAACGCCCCGGCGTCGAAGTCGATCCGCACGCCGCTCGCGGCGGCGATCCGCCCGGCGTCGCGCAGTAGGCCGTCGGAGAGGTCGAGCATCGAGGTCGCACCCGCCCGAGCCGCCGCTACGCCCGCGGCGAGCGGCGGATCGGGCCGCAGGTACGCGGCCACCAGCCGCTCCCACGCGTCCTCGAGCAGCACCCCGTCGGTGACCTCCAGCGGCGCCGCGGAGAGCGGCGCCCGCACCAGCCCCGTCTCCAGGAGCGCGAGCCCGGCGGCCGACCAGCCGCGCACTCCTGCGTGCGCGACGACGTCGTCCGGCCGCGCGCCCGACCGCAGCACCGGCGTGCGTCCCTCCAGGTCACCGTGCACGGTGACGCTCACGACCAGGCACGGGCCGCTCGACAGGTCGCCGCCCACGGCGCCCGCACCGACGGGCGCGCAGGCGTCGGCCAGGCCCCTGGCCAGCCCCGTCACCCACTCCAGGTCGGTGTCGCCGGGCACCACGAGGGACGTGACGAGCGCGGTGGACCGCGCACCCATCGCCGCGATGTCGGCGAGGTTCTGCGCGGCGGCCCGTCGTCCGACGTCGTACCCCGTGGACCAGCGGGTGCGGAAGTGTCGGTCCTCGACGAGCACGTCGGTCGAGACCACGAACCTGCCGTCGGGCGCCGCGAGCACGGCCGCGTCGTCGCCGGGTCCGAGCACCGTGGCGCTCCCCCGGGGAAGCAGGGGAACTATGCGCTCGAGGATCTGCTCCTCGGAGAGGTCACGGACGCGGGTCACTGGTAGACCTTATGTGGCCACCCCGGCCGACCCCGGCCGGGCGCGCCATGCGGACCCGGGGCGCGGGTCGCGCGCGGGTTGTCGGGGACGGGCACTCTCCGCAGGCGGGTAACGTATCTCCGTGCTTCCCGCCCGGATCTTCGCCCCTCGAGTCGTCGTCGCAGTGACCACCGCCGCTCTCACGATCGGGGCGCTGGGCGGATGCGCGCGGACGATCGGCATGGAGGTCGCGCCGGACGCCGCCGACCCGAAGTGCGCGGAAGTGCTGCTCGCCGTCCCGGAGGAGCTCGGGCCGGACCTGCCCAAGGTACCGACCAATGCCCAGGCCACCGCGGCTTGGGGCGAGCCGGGTGGTGCCGTGACCATGCGCTGCGGCGTCGAGCAGCTCGGCCCCTCCGGGGACTGCCAGCACGTGGACTCGGGCGACGGGACCACCGTCGACTGGATAGTCACCACCGACGACGAGGGCACCTGGTCGTTCGTCACCTACGGCCGCGCGCCCGCGGTCGAGGTGATAGTGCCGCCCACGGTCACCGAGGACCACTCGACGTCGTTCATCGCGGACCTCGCCGACGCCGTGACGCAGATACCTGCCACGAAGGAGTGTCAGTGAGCCCGACCGCATCCTCGGCCGTATCACCGGCAGCAGCACCGGCCGTCGCAGTCGCCCCCGCCCCGCCGGTGCAGTCCCGGCGCGAACGGCTGCGCGACGAGCTGCGGCGTGAGGTGCTCGCCGCCGCGCGCCATCAGCTGGCCGGGCAGCACGGCCTGAGCAAGCTCACGATGGCCGCCGTCGCGAAGGAGGTCGGCGTCACGCCGCCCGCGCTGTACCGGCACTTCGAGAACCGGCAGGACGTCATAGCACAGCTCTGCGTGCGGATCGTCGAGGAGGTGCTGGAGCAGCTCAGCGCCGCCGTCGCCCGGCAGGAGCCCGGCGACATCGCCGCGGCCCTGGTGGCCTCGACCCGGACCTCGCTCGACTGGGCGGTCCGGAACCCGGCGGAGTTCGACCTGGTCATCGGCTCGGGCATCCGCTCGGAGCTCGCCGACAGCCGCGCGCTCCAGCGCCGCATGGCCGAGATGGTCGGGGGCCACTACGTGCCGCTCTTCCGCGAGCTGGCGGCGTCGGGCATCGCCTACGCGGCCGACGACGAGCTCGATCCGGAGCTGGCCGAGCAGGTGCGCCGGTACCGCGACGCGGTGGGCGGGCCCGACCTGCCGCTCGGCATCGCCCACCTCATGGTGACCAGCTGGCGGCAGGTCTACGGCCTGCAGTGCATGGCCGTGTACGGGCACCAGGAGTTCGCGTTCGGCGACCACGTGGCGCTCCACGAGGACCTCGTCTCCTCGCTGCTCGTGCGGTTCGGCCTGGACCCGCACCCGACAGTGCGCTGAGCCGGCGCAGTCAGCGCGCGATCAGACCAGCGCCGGCGGATCAGCGCACCATCGACTCCTTGCCGGCCTCCAGCTTGTGCAGCGCGTCGGCGTTCGAGATCACCTGGATGGTCCCGTTGTAGGACACGGCCGGGTTCTTCATCGCTGCGCCCAGCAGCTCGGCCAGGGCCGCGAGATGCCGCGCGTCGTGCGCGCAGATGCGGTGCACGTGCTGGGTGGCGGTGACCAGCTGCAGGGCGAAGACCGGGTACTTCCACACCGGGTTCCAGAACGGGGAGACCTGCCACGCGCGCGCCGCCGGCCAGCCCAGGCCGGCGCAGACCATGGCGACGGCGGCCTCCCACGGCACGTCGACGCCCGCGAGCCGGAGCACCATGATGATCACGGCGGCTATGCCGAACGGGTAGGCCACCTGGTTCACCCAGGGGCCGATCGGCTTCGGCTTCGCCACGCGGAACACCTCGACCCGCACGATGTTGCTCAGGGCAAATGTGGTGAGCCCTATGGTGAGCATCCCGTTGGCGACCCGCACGTCACGCGCGGCGTACTCATAGCGCTGCCGGCCCCACATCCCGCCTCCTCAGAGCCCTCGCCGGACGTCGCTGACCAGGCATCGGTGCTGGTGGTCGTCCCGCCAGTGGTGAGAGGCAGAGTACAGGCGATCAGCGCAGACCGGTGGGCCGCTCCAGGGCGAGCTGGATGAGCTCGTCGATCAGCTCCGGGTAGCTCACCCCCGAGGCCTCCCACATGCGCGGATACATCGAGAACGGCGTGAAGCCCGGCATCGTGTTGATCTCGTTGACCACCACCCGGCCGTCGGGCGTCACGAACACGTCCACGCGCGCCAGGCCCTCGGCGCCCACTGCCTCGAACGTCCGCACGGCGATCTCCTGGATCTCCTTGGTGACGTGGTCCGGCAGGTCGGCCGGGCAGGTGAGCTGCACCGCCGACTCGTCGAAGTACTTGGCCTCGTAGTCGAAGAAGCGGTTCTCGGTCTCGTCGGTGACCACGATCTCGCCCGGCAGGGACGCACGCGGGCGCCCCCCGCCACGACCGCCGAGCACCGCG
The DNA here is from genome assembly GCA_963850545.1 of uncultured Actinomycetota bacterium. GTDB lineage: Bacteria > Actinomycetota > Actinomycetes > Actinomycetales > Cellulomonadaceae > Promicromonospora. The sequence continues at coordinate 45,906 of CAWKLP010000002.1, forward strand.
CACTCGATCTCCCTGCCGACGACGGCGGCCTCGACCATCACCTTGGGATCGTGCCTGCGCGCCTCCTCGACGGCGGCGGGCAGGTCGTCCAGCGAGTCCACCCGGGAGACGCCGAGCGACGAGCCGGCCCGGGCCGGCTTCACGAACAGCGGCAGCCCCAGCGGCTCGATCGTCTGCAGGACGACGTCGCGGCGGTCGTCCCAGTCGCCCGGCTTGATCACCGCATACGGGCCGATCGGCAAGCCCTGCCCCGCGAAGATCATCTTCATGAAGTGCTTGTCCATGCCGACGGCGGACGCCAGCACGCCGGACCCGACGTACCGCGCATCGGCGAGCTCGAGCAGGCCCTGGACGGTCCCGTCCTCGCCGTACGGCCCGTGCAACAGGGGGAACACCACGTCGACGTCGCTCAGGACCGCCGGCACCCGGCCGGGCTCCAGCACGCGCAAGCCGGTGTCGCCCACGGTCAGCGGGAGCACCACCTCGGCGTCGGACGCGGGGACCTCGGGGGCCTTGCCGTCGGTGATGGCCCAGCGCTCGGGCTCGTCGGCGGCGACCACCCAGCGCCCGTTCGGGTTGATGCCCACGGGCACCACCTCGTACTTCGAGCGGTCGATGGCGCCCATCACACCGCCGGCGGTGGCGACGGAGATCCCGTGCTCGCCGGAGCGGCCACCGAACAGGATCACGACGCGCGTCTTTCCGGCGCGCGTCCCGTCAGCGGCGCCCGACGTCGGCGCGAGGCTCGTCGAGTCCCCGGCGGAGGCTGGTTCAGGTGCGTGGTGCGACATCGCGCCCGACACTACCGGAACCAGCCCCCGGGCCGATCAGGCAGGCGCCGCCCTGAGGTCCTTGCGCAGGATCTTGCCCGACGCCGACTTCGGCACCGCCTCGATGAACTCCACCGCGCGCACCTTCTTGTACGGGGCCACCTGCTCGGCGACGAACGCGATGACCTCGTCCTCGGTCAGCGACTGCCCCGGGCGCCGTCACGACGAACGCCTTCGGGATCTCGCCGGCCTCCTCGTCGGGCAGGCCGATCACCGCGACGTCCGCGACCTTGGGGTGGGTCAGCAGGAGCGCCTCCAGCTCGGCCGGCGGCACCTGGTAGCCCTTGTACTTGATGAGCTCCTTGAGCCGGTCCACCACCTGGAACACACCGTCGGCGTCGACCGTGACGATGTCGCCCGTGTGCAGGAACCCGTCCGGCTCGAGGGTGTCCGCCGTCGCCTCGGGGTTGCCGAGGTAGCCCACCATCACGTTCGGCCCGCGGCACAGCAGCTCGCCCGGGGCGGAGACGCCCTCGGCCGGCTGCTCGATCTCCGCGCCCGTCGCCGGGTCGACGATCTTGGCCTCCATGTTGGCCACGAGCAGCCCCACGGACCCGGACGGGATGTCCGTGCGGTCGATCGGGATGCAGTGCGAGACCGGCGACATCTCGGTCATGCCGTAGCCCTGCAGCACCCGCACGCCGCCGAGCCGGCCGCGCACGGCCTGGGCGAGCTTCTCGTCGAACGGCGCAGCGCCCGACAGCACGGCCCGCACGCTGGAGACGTCGTACGAGTCGACGAGCGGGTGCTTCGCCAGCGCGAGCGCGATGGGCGGCGCCACGAACAGGAACGTCCCCCGGTGCTCCTGGATCACCCCGAGGTACTGCGCCAGGTCGAACCGGGGCAGCGTCACGAGCTTCGCCCGGGTCCGCAGGGCCAGGTTGAGCAGCACCGTCATGCCGTAGATGTGGAAGAAGGGCAGGACGCACGGCACGACGTCGTCGGGCCCCACGCCGATCGCGAGGGACTGCGCCACGTTCGCCACGAGGTTGGTGTGCGTCAGCATGACGCCCTTGGGGCGGCCCGTCGTTCCGGACGAGTACGGCAGCACCGCGAGGTGCGTCGCCGGGTCGAACGACACGTCCGGGGCCGGGTGCGGCTCGGCCAGCAGGTCGGCCAGGGACGTGTAGCCCGGGGCCACCTCGGCGCCGCCGTCGAGCACCACCATCTGCTCCTCGGTGAGGCCTGCCCCCTTGGCCCCGGGCGCACCCGCGGCGAGCAGCGGTGAGACGGTGATCATCAGCCGCGCGCCGGAGTCGACCAGCTGCTTGGTGATCTCCGGGGCGCTGGACAGGGCGTTGACGGTGGTCACGGTGACCCCGGCGCGCAGCAGGCCGTGGAAAACGGTCACGTAGGCGGGGACGTTCGGCGCGTGCAGCGCGACGACGTCGCCCACCCCGAAGCCCCGCGCCGCGACGGCGCCCGCCACGGCGGAGATCTGCGCGAGGAGGGAGCGGAAGGTCGTCTCCGCCCCGCTGACGCCGTCGACCACCACCACGCGGTCCAGCTCGTCGGCGGTGATGCCGCCGAACAGGTAGTCGTAGACGCTGACGGACGGGATCTCCACGTCGGGCAGCGGGCTCCGGATAACCATCGTTGGTCTCCTTCGTTCGGTCGCGTTCGTTCGGTCGCCGGACCCCCATTGGTCCGGTGCAAGAGCATTCTGGCGTCAGACGGCGCCATCATGCACGACCCTCACGCACGGAAGGCAGCGAGCAGGACCGGCACCAGCCTGCCCCACGACGGTGCCGCCGCGTAGCGGGTCAGCTGCCGGCCCGTATCCGTCGCGCTCCGCGAGCCGCTGAACCACGGCGGCTTCGGGAACAGCGAGAGCTCGCCGTGCAGCACGCTGCGCGGGAACGCGCGGAACGGCCCGGTCAGGACGCTGCGCTCGGGCTCGGACAGCAGGTGCCCGTTGTGCACGACGTCGATGCCGGAGCCGACGTCGGCCACCGTGTGCCCGGGGAACGCGCCCCACGTGGCGCCCGACAGGAGGAAGCCCACGCCCGTCCACGCGTTGATCGCGATGTTGCCGTACCGCAGGTCGGCGATCGCGCCGTCGAACGCGGCGCCCATCGCCCTGCGGTCCTTCGGCCGCACCACGACGTTGGCGCCGAGCGTCCCGTACAGGGAGTCGTTCGCGAAGCCGACGGCGGCACGCAGGAACTGAGCGCCCTCGCCGGGCAGCTGCGTCCAGGCCAGCACGGGCGCGAAGTACTCGTCGGTGCACGCCGGGTCGTCCGGGGCGACCTCCATCAGGATCCGGCCGGCCACGTGCTCGGCGCCGGGATGGGCGTCGTTCGCCCGCGCCACCTTCGCGTCGGTGCCCGGGTACCACGGGTCGCGGGCCGGCATCTTCGCCAGGGCGCGGCGCAGCTCGGCGAGGAACGCGTCCTTCTGCGCCCAGTCCGCCGAAAGCACGACCAGCTGGCCGGCTATGCAGTTGTGGCCCGCGTTGTGCAGGCGCATGGAGACCAGGTGCTCGGCCTGGAACCGCAGGTCGGCGGCGCTCCACCGGCCGGGCACCACGATCATCGGCGCGACGCCGCCCAGCTCGCTCGTGATCGGCACCCGCAGCCTGGGGTCGTTCGCCGCCCGACGCCGCTCGGCCTCCTCGCCGGTACCCCACACGATGGCGTCATGGGTGACCGCGGAGCCGGTGATGTGCACCTTGTCGATGCCGCTGTGCTGCGTGAGGTAGGCCCCGACGGCGCCGTCGCCGTTGACGATCCGGACCACGCCGGCCTCGATGAGGGGCGCGAGCGCCTTGCGGTACACCCCGAGCAGCGCGCCGAACGTCGGGTTGAGCTTCACGAGGGAGGCGCGGTTGTGCGCGACGAGCTCGTAGAACGCGTCCAGCGGCGCGATCGACGAGATGTTGCCCGCGCCCAGCACCAGCCCGACGCCGCCGTACCCACCCACCTTGCCCGCGCCCAGGCCCGCCTCGCTGCGCACCCGCTGCTCGGTCACGCCCGGCGGCATCCAGACCTCGGCCTTGAAACCGTTGAACAGCACCCACTCCTTGGCGGTGCGCGGCAGCACCCGCACCGCCACACGGTTGCCGGGGGCCGCGCCGATGCCGAGCCCGTCGATCGGCGACCTGCCCGCCGCGAGCGCCTCGTAGGACCGCGCGTAGGTGGCCGCGCTCTCCAGCGCGCCGTACGGCCCGGTCATCCACTCCTCGCCCGCGTACGGCGCGGACGGCGAGACGTGCTTGGCCTCGGCGGCGGTCGTCGCCCACTCCTCGGCGACCTCGGCGATCGACGCGTGGACCTGGCGGAACAGCGCTCCCCTGTCCGCGACGGGCAGCTGTGCCCACCGCTCCGCGCCGACCTTGAGCTCCTCGACCGCCCGGTCGAGCTCGCGCTCCGTGGTGACCTGCGTGTCCGTCACGCTCATCAGCTGTCTCCTTCGACCGCACTACGTCCGACTGCCGGGCCGCACTGACCGGCGCTGCAATAACCTCAGGACCAGCCTATGGGTCGGCACCGGTCCGGGGCGAGACCCAGTCCCAGTCCATCCGCCGTTCTCCCGCGACTTGACATCTCGACCTTCAGTGCACAACGGACCTGCCGCGGTTAGGCTGCCTGCTATGTCGGACATCGTCGTGACTGGGCATCACGACCTCCGCGATGCGCTCGACCTGCTGAGCGAGCAGATCGCCGACGGCATCCTGCACGCCGAGCCGGTCTACCGCGAGACGCGGCTCCCGGCCGCCGTCGTCCAGCCGCTGGTCCGGGCCAACGTGGCGGAGATCCTCGCCGCCCTCGCCGGCGAGACGTCGTCGCTCGCGCCCGCCCGGGAGACCGGCCGGGTCACGGCCGCCGAGGGCATGCCGCTGGACCTGCTGCAGCACGCCTACCGGCTGGCCGGCCTGCGCATCTGGGAGGAGCTCGCCCGGCGGCTGCGCAACCAGACCGACACCACAGCCCTGCTGCGCGCCTCGTCGCGGGTCTGGTCCGCGATCGACCGTTCGTCGAACGTCGCGGTGCAGACCCACCTGGAGGCCGCCGCCGGGCTCGGCGAGAACATGGCCCGCACCGAGCTCCTGCGCGGGGTCCTCACCGGGGCCGTGCACGACCTCGAGACCGCGCGGCGCGCGCTCGGCCTGCCCGCCGACGTGATGCTGGTGGTCGCGATCACGGCGCCCGGCACGCCGCTCGTGCCGAAGCCGGGCACAGCGCCGGTCCCGACGCCGTGCACGGCGCCCGTCCCGCGCGACGTCGGGATCGGGGTGGTCGGCGTCGGCGTCGGGCCGCCCGACGTCCTCCCCAACCCCGACCCCGACCCCGTGCAGGTGACCACGCTCTGGCTGACCCACGAGGGCGACCGGCTGACGCTCGTGACCGCGCCCACCTCGGAGGACGCCCACGATGCGCTGGCCGGCCTCGCCGCGCACGCCCGGACCGGCGCCAGCCGCCCGTTCACGAGCCTCGCCGACGCGCCCGCCGCCCTCGCCCAGGCGCGCACCGCGGTGCGCACCCTGCCCCTGGGGCAGGTCGGGCTCTCCCGCTACGGGGACCGCCCGCTGGACGCCCTGCTGGTGGCCGACGACGAACGCGCCGCCGAGCTCGCCACCGCCGTCCTCAGCGGGCTCAGGGACCGCGACCCCCGGGACGAGGAGCTGCTGCTCGGCACCATCGAGGCGTGGTTCGAGCACGGCGGGTCCGGCACCAGGGCCGCCGAGGTGCTGCACTGCCACCGGAACACGGTGCTGAACCGGCTGGCGCGCGTCGCCGACCTGACCGGCCGCGACATCACCGACCCGCGCGCCGCCGCGGAGCTGTACGCGGCGGTGCGCGCCCGCCGCCTCCGGCCGGCCGCCGTCGGCGCGGTCCTCTCTGCAGCAGTTCCCGCCGCGCATCCCACCACAAACCAGACCCATCAGGATCCTTCCCCGGGTTAACCTCGTGGCGTGACTCACCTCCTGTCCGACGAGCTGCTGGCCGGCCTTCGCGAGCGCGCCGCCGACAACGACCGCGACAACGCCTTCTTCGTCGAGGACCTCGCCGACCTCCAGGCCTCCGGCTACCTCGGCGCGATGGTGCCCGCGGCCCTCGGCGGCGCAGGGCTCACCCTGCGCGAGACCGCCCACGAACAGGCCCGGATGGCCGCGCACGCGCCCGCGACCGCGCTGGCCGTGAACATGCACCACGTGTGGGTCGGCGTCGGCCGCTACCTGCACGAACGCGGTGACTCCTCGCTGGACTGGCTGCTGGAGGAGGCGGCGTCGGGCGAGGTGTTCGGCTTTGGCTACTCGGAGCCGGGCAACGACCTGGTGCTGCTCGGCTCCCGCACGGAGGCACGGCCCGACGGTTCCGGCGGGTACTCGTTCCACGGCACCAAGATCTTCACGTCCAACTCCCCCGCCTGGACGCGGCTGGGCGTGCTGGGGCTCGACTCGTCGGGCGGCGGCCACCCCGGAAGGAGCCGCGAGCCGCGGCTCGTGCACGCCTTCGTCACGCGCGACGGCGGCGGGTTCGAGATCCTCGACGACTGGGACACGATCGGCATGCGCGCCTCCCAGTCGAGGTCCACCGTGCTCAACGGCGCCCATGCGCCCGCCGACCGGGTGCTGCGCCTGCTCCCGCCCGGGCCGTCGCTGGACCCGTACGTCCTGGGCATCTTCACGTCGTTCGAGGTACTGCTCGCCTCGGTATACGCGGGGATCGCGGACCGGGCGCTGGAGCTCGCCGTCGAGGCCGCGGGGAAGCGCACGTCGATGAAGACCGGCAAGGCGTACTCGCAGGACCCCGACGTCCGGCGCCGCATCGCCGACATGGCGCTGATGCAGGACAGCGTCTGGCTCCAGATCGACGGGATCACCCGGGACCTCGACGCGTCGGCGTCCGACCCCGGGCTGGACCGTGGCGCGGGCTGGTTCCGGGCGACCGCCGGGCTCAAGGTGCGTGTCACCGAGGCCGCGCGGGAGGTCGTGGACCAGGCGATCAGGGTGTCGGGCGGCTCGACCTACTTCAACCGGTCCGAGCTCGGCCGCCTCTACCGGGACGTGCTCGCGGGGATCTTCCACCCGTCCAGCGACGACGCGGCCCACGCGACGGTGGCCCAGTCCCTCCTGGGCCCCCTCGACTAACCCTTTGGTCGTGGGCGCGACCGTTGCGCCTGAAACGGACGCGTAGTCGCAACGGTCGCGCCCACAACCAAGGGTTTGGTCAGGAACGGAGGGCCTGGTCCAGGTCCGCCCAGAGGTCCTCGACGTCCTCGATGCCGACCGACAGGCGCAGCAGGTCCTCGGGCACCGTCGCCGCCTCGGTACCCCAGCGGCGGCGGCGCTCCACCATGGACTCAACCCCGCCGAGCGACGTGGCGGGGAGCCACAGGCGCACGGCGTCGACGACGGCGTCGGCCCGCTCGACGGCGTCCGGTCCTGTGCCCGCGGACCCGGGACGCGGCTTCGGCCGCACCCCGAGGATGGCGCCGAACCCGTTCATCTGCGCCTTGGCGCGCTCGTGGCCGGGATCGCCGGGCAGGGAGGGGTGCCGCACCTCGGCGACGTCGGGGTGCTCCGCGAGACGCCGGGCGAGCTCGGCCGCGTTCGCCTGAGCGCGCTCGAAGCGCAGCGCCAGGGTGCGCAGGCCGCGCAGGGCGAGCCACACCTCGAACGGCCCGGCGATCGCGCCGTGCAGCGTGCGGTGCTCGCGGAGCGTGGCGGCCAGCTCGGCATCGCGCGTCACAAGCGCGCCGAGCACGACGTCGGAGTGGCCGGCCAGGTACTTGGTGACGGAGTGGAGCACGATGTCGGCCCCGTGCTCCAGCGGCCGCTGACCCAGCGGGGTCGCGAACGTGTTGTCCACCACCGAGCGCACGCCGCGTGCCTGCGCCGCGGCCAGCACCGCGGGCAGGTCCGCGACCTCCAGCATGGGGTTGGTGGGCGACTCGGCGAGCAGCAGGTCGGCGCCGTCGAGCGCCGCGACCACGGCGTCGGTGTCCGCGATGTCGACGTGCCGCAGGGTCACCCCGTGCCGGTCCCTGATCTGGTCGGCGAGCACCATGCCCGCCTGGTAGGCGTGCCGCGGCAGCACGATCGTGCCGCCGTCGGGCACCAGGGAGAAGACGGCGGCGATCGCCGCCATGCCCGACGAGAAGACGAGCGCCTCGCCGACCGGCCACCGTTCGCCGCTCCGCCGCTGGCTCCCGCGACCCCCGGCCGGACTCCAGCGCGACGAGCGCCTCCTCGAACGGGTGCCAGGCGTCGTTGTCGCCGCGCGCGTACGAGAGCTCGCCGGGCGAGACCGTGCCGCGCGACACGTACGTCGAGTTGAGCGGGAGGGACGGGTTCACGTGCCCGCCCTGGGTGCGGTCGGGGCGCCCGGCGGAGACGACGACGGTGGCGGGTGCGAGCGCGGACGGCGCGCGGTGCTCAGGGGTGTGTTCAGGGGTGGTGCTCATGCTGGCGAGAATACGGCGGGAGGTTCGCGCCGCCCGGCGGCGTCCCGCACGGCGGTCACAGAAGTCCGTTCCGATCAAGCCCTTACGCATGGTCCGGAGCCCGGATGCATGCGTAAGGGCTTGATGGACGCGGACACTCCACCGCCCGCTCACGCAGCTGCGCGGAACGTTCTCCGGTACGCGGTCGGAGTCACGCCCAGCGCTGACTGCACGTGGGCGCGCAACGACTGCGCCGTCCCGAAACCGCATCGTTGCGCCACCTGCTCCACCGAGAGGTCGGAGGACTCCAACAGGGTCCGCGCGTGCTCGACCCGCTGCCGGAGGAGCCACTGGCCGGGGCTCTCACCGGTCTCGTCGCGGAACCGGCGGGTGAAGGTCCGGACCGACATCGCGGCGTGCCGGGCCATGGCGGCCAGCGTCACGGGCTCGGCCAGCCGTTCCGCCGCCCAGGCGCGAGTCGCGGCGGTACCAGGCCCGTCGGCGTCGGGCAGGGGGCGGGCGATGTACTGCGCCTGGCCACCGTCCCGGTGCGGCGGCACCACGGTGCGGCGGGCGACGTCGAGGGCGACGGCGGCGCCGTGATCACGCCGCACCACGTGCAGGCACAGGTCGATCCCGGAGGCGACGCCCGCCGCGGTGAGCACGTCGCCGTCGTCCGTGTACAGCACGCCCGGGTCTAGCTTGACCTGGGGAAAGAGACTGTGGAAGTGCTCGGCCGAGCTCCAGTGCGTGGTGGCCGGGCGGCCGTCGAGGATCCCGGCGGCGGCGAGCGCGAAGGCGCCGATGCAGATCGACATGAGCCGGGTGCCCGGCCGGATGCGCCGGAAGGCGTCCTCGAGCTCCGGGGTGAGGCGGCCCTCGTCGTACACCGGCCCGAACTCGTGCGACGCGGGGACGACCACCGTGTCCGCCGTCTCCAGGGCCTCGGGGCCGTGCGCCACCTGCACCACCACGTCCGAGTCGGACTGCACCGGGCCGGGCATGTCGGCAGTGCAGGTCACGACCTCGTAGAGCGGCCGGCGCTCGGCGTCGCGCGCGATGCCGAAGATCCGGTGCGCGATCCCGAGCTCGAACGGGATGAACCCGTCGACGATCAGCACGGCGACGCGGTGCGGGACGGGTGCCGGTGGAGCGGTGAGCGATCGAGCCATGGCCCGATTCTAACGAAGACCCTGATCGAGCCTCGGCTCAGCTTCGTCGGCTGCCGCGGGAAGCGACGTACTCGTCGACCCAATCGCGGGTGCTTCTCCAGTGTCCATCATCTCCGCGCTGTGCCCGGAGGCGCCCGCGTTGTGCCGCATTCACCAGGGCTATCCGGCTGATCTCGCGTGTCGCGAGGGCCGCGAGAGGAATGAGGTCCCCAGGGTCCGCAACGGCCGGGACGACGAACCGGTACACGTTGTCAAGAACGGCACGCGCGAAGATCTCTGCGAGCGGCCCGACAGCCCCTTTGTCCGCGCGGCGCAGTGCCGTGAGGTATTGCGTACGCTCCCGCTTCTGGATGATTGCAGGTGCGTACCCCATGCGAACGAGAACGAGGTTGGTCAGGAGCCGCCCGGCCCGGCCGTTGCCGTCGAGGAACGGGTGGACTTGTTCGAATGCCACGTGCGCGCCAGCCAGGGCTTCCATTGCGTGCCCCGGTGCGTCCGGGAGCGCGTTCACCTGCTCCAGCCAGTCGCGCATCTTTGCGTCGACGAGTGCATGCGAAGGGGGCCGCATTCCCTCAGGGAACGCACGGATGTCATGCTGTCGGAAACTGCCCGGGCCCTCGGCCGGCGTGGCATCAGGATGCGGTGTGACGCTCCAAACCGGGCCTATAGCGAGCTCATGTATGTAGCGAACCTCGGTGAGCGTGACGAGTGCGCCGTCGCCGATGCGATCTGGAGCGACCGCTTGGTCATAGACCCATCTGGCCGCATCGCCGTATCCCTTGACCTCCATGTACTCCGAGAGATCTTTGTTGCCGACGGCTCGGCCTTCGACCAGGAGCTGCTCGACCTGTGAAAGCACCAGCGTGTTGCCTTCGATGGCTGTCGAGCTGTGTGCTTCGTGTACCCAAATGTCGTCCCAGATCATGCGAGCTTGCGCCGGGGCGGGCAAGCCTCCGAGTTTTTCCCTCAGCTCGGTCATCGCCTGGTCGAGCCGTTCGAACACGGCCTGACGGCTCGGGCGGCCGCGACGGGTCGCTATGATGTTGCTGCGATCGGGCATATTCAATTGAAGCACAGCAACAGCACCGTTGCTGCGATCGCGTCGATTTAATTGCAGCGCAGCAACAGCGACCCTGATCCGGTGGCCCGATCCTATTGCACCGTGACCTTCCGGTCACTGTCCCCGATCGCACCGCTCCAGCAGGCTGAGCCCATGACGCAGATCAGCACGCCAGTGCCCGACGCCGAGGGCACGTCGGCCCCGCCGTCGGACCCCCGCCGCCCCACCCCGCGCATCCATCCCGCCTGGTGGGTGGCCCTGGTCAGCTTTGTGACCGTCATGTGCGCCGCCGCGTTCACCGCCGCTCCCGGCCTGTTCGTGGACCCGCTGAACGCGGAGCTCGGCTGGTCGCGCGCAACCATCGGCTTCGGCATCGGCCTGCAGGTCGTCCTGTACGGCCTGACGGCGCCGTTCGCCGCCGCGCTCATGGACCGGTTCGGCATGCGTCCAGTGGTCAGTGCCGCGCTGGTCGTCATCACGGCCGGCGCCCTGTCGACGGTGTGGATGTCCCAGCCGTGGCAGTTCGTGCTCGGCTGGGGGCTCCTGGTCGGGGTGGGCAGCGGCAGCATGGCCCTGGCGTTCACCGCCACCGTCACCGGGCGCTGGTTCGTGGCCCGGCGCGGCCTGGTCAGCGGCGTGCTCACGGCGGCGACGGCGTCGGGCCAGCTCGTGTTCCTGCCCCTGCTCGCGTGGATCGTCGAGAACCAGGGGTGGCGTCCGGCGTCGGTCACGGTGGCCATCGCCGCGCTCGTGGCGATCCCGCTCGTCCTCTTCCTGCTGCGCGACCACCCGGCCGACATGGGGCTCGCGCCCTACGGCGGCGAGTACGCGCCGAAGCCCGCGCCCGCCCGCGGCGCGGGCCGGCGCGCCCTCACCGCGCTGTTCGACGCCGCTCGCACCGGCCCGTTCTGGTTGCTGGCGGGCGCGTTCGCGATCTGCGGCGCGACGACGAACGGGCTGGTCCGCACGCACTTCGTGCCCGGCGCGCACGATCACGGCATGCCGATCACCGTCGCCGCGAGCCTGCTCGCCGTGATCGGGGTCGTGGACGTGATCGGCACGATCGGGTCCGGCTGGCTGACCGACCGCTACTCCCCGCGAGTCCTGCTGGGCGTCTACTACACGCTGCGCGGCGTCGCCCTGCTGTTCCTGCCGTCGCTCATGGCCCCGCACGTCGAGATGCCGATGATCTTCTTCATCGTGTTCTACGGGCTGGACTGGGTGGCGACCGTGCCGCCCACCCTCGCGCTGTGCCGCGAGTTCTACGGCGAGGACGCACCGATCGTGTTCGGTTGGGTGCTCGCCGCGCACCAGGTCGGGGCCGGGGTCGTGGCGTTCGCGGGCGGTCTGGTCCGCGACGTCACCGGCTCGTACGACGCCGTCTGGTACGGCGCCGGCGCCCTGTGCGCGGGGGCCGCGCTCATGTCGCTGGCGATCCGGCGGAACCGGAGCCAGTTTGCCGACCACGCGGGTGCCTGAGCGCCTAGAGTTGAAGGTATGGGACGAGCTGGACATCGCACACGCCTGACAGCCGCGGCCTCCGCCGCGCTGCTCTCCGCTGCCCTGCTCCTCGCCGGGTGCACCCCGTCCGGCGACGAGCACGCCAACGACGGGCTGCCCGGCGACACCACCCCTGCACCAGTCGCCTCGGAGCCGGCTGACCCGTCGCCGGAACCGAGCGAAGCCGCGCCGGAGCCGGCCGTCACGGCGACCGAGGCCGCCCCGGGCCCGCCCTTCCCCGCGGACACGACGCCCGACACCGCGGAGCCCACCGACGAGGGCGAGACCTTCATCTCGGTCACGGACGTCCGCGCCGCCGCGCACGACGGCTACGACCGCGTCGTGTTCGACCTCGACGGCAAGGGCAGCGGCAAGCCTGGCTGGCGCGTCGAGTACGTGGACCAGGCGACCGACGACGGCTCCGGGCACTCCGTCGAGGTCGACGGCGACGCGATCCTGCGCGTGTCGCTGTCGGGCACCGCGACCCCGATGGACAGCGGCGTCGACGAGTTCACGGGCGACCGCATCGAGCCCGCGGGCACGGAGGCGATCGACGAGATCGTGTACCGCTACTGGTTCGAGGGGTACACGACGGCGTTCATCGGGGTGGACGAGGCCGAGCGCCCGTTCCGCGTGTTCCTCCTGGAGAACCCGACGCGCGTCGTCGTCGACATCCAGCACTGACGGGTGTCAGTGCTGGACCGCTCCCCACGGCTGGACCGCTCCGCACAGCGCGGCACGGTCCAGCATCGCTCAGCCCGCGACCTCGGACTTCTGGGGCCGCGCGAGCAGCGTCGCCGCGAGGTCTGACAGGGGCAGCCTGCCGGCCAGCACGTCGACCACGCCGGCGGTGATCGGCATCTCGACGTCGTGCGCCCGCGCCAGCTCCAGCACCGACTGCGAAGACTTCACGCCCTCGGCCGTGCCGCCGGTCGCCTCGATCGCCTCCTGGAGCGTCATCCCCTCGCCGACGTGCTTGCCGAGCCGGTGGTTGCGCGACAGCGGCGACGCGCACGTCGCCGTCAGGTCGCCCATGCCGGCCAGCCCGGAGAACGTGGCGGCGTCGGCCCCCAGCGCGAGGCCGAGGCGCGTGATCTCCACGAGGCCGCGCGTGATGAGCGTCGCGAGCGTGTTCCAGCCGAAGCCGCGGCCCTGGGCCATGCCCGCCGCCAGGGCGATGATGTTCTTCACCGCGCCGCACAGCTCCACGCCCACCACGTCGGTGTTCGTGTAGGGGCGGAAGTACCTGGTCGAGCACGCGGAGGCCACGAGCTGCGCCGTGGCCTCGCTGCGCGAGGCGACCACTGTCGCCGTCGGCTGCCGCTCCGCGATCTCGGGCGCGAGGTTGGGCCCGGAGACGACGGCGACGCGCTCGTCCGGCAGGTCCAGCACCTCGGCCATGACCTGGCTCATGCGCTTGTCCGTGCCGAGCTCCACGCCCTTCATCAGGGAGACGAAGACCGCGTCCGGCGTCGCCAGCTCGCGCACCTGGTCCTTCATCGACTCCAGGGTCGCGCGGGCGACCTGGGACGGCACCGACACGACCACTATCGACGCGCCCCGCAGGGCGACGGCCGGGTCGGTGGTGCCGTGCATCGTGGGCAGCTGCACGCCCGGCAGGTACTTCTCGTTGCGGTGCTTCCGGTCGACGGCGTCGAGCACGTCGGCGTCGCGGCCCCAGAGGGTGACGTCGCACCCGGCGTCGGCCAGGACCATCGCGAACGTGGTGCCCATCGAGCCCGCGCCGAGCACGGCGACCCTGGGCTGCGCTGCGGGGGTGGGCGTCTGCTCCGGCTGTGCCTGCTCGGCCGGGGCGCTCACGGGCGCTCCACCGGCGGGTAGTTCGTCATCTTGGCCTCGTACTCGGGGTGCTTGCGCAGGTCGAACCGCGGCTTGGGGGCCACCTCGCCGCGGATCTGCTCCAGCTCGGCGGTGATGCCGTCCATGATGCGGCTCGTGGCCTCGCGCAGCGTGGCGGTGTCCTGCGGCCGGTCGTAGAGGTCGCTCAGGTCCACGGGCGGGCCGGTCCGGATGGTCACCTTCTTGCGCGGGAACGGCTTCAGCACCCGGCCGTACCGCGGCAGGATGTCGGTGACCCCCCACTGCGCGACCGGGAGCACCGGAAGGCGCGTCGTCAGCGCGATGCGGGCCACGCCGGTCTTGCCCTCCATCGGCCAGTAGTCGGGGTCCCGCGTCAGCGTGCCCTCCGGCAGGATCGCCACGCAGGCGCCGTCGCCGAGCTGGCTCGCGGCGTCCTTGAGCGATTCGGTGGCCTTCGTCGATTCCCGGTCGACGGGAATCATCTTGGTGCCCCGCAGGGCCCACCCCGTCAGCGGCGACGTGAACAGGCTGCGCTTGGCCAGGATGCGCGGCTCCCGGCCGTTGTCGAACAGGTAGTGCGCGATCGTCAGCGCGTCGAGCTCGGTGACATGGTTGGCAGCGGCGATGAACCCGCCCTTGGCCGGGAAGTTCTCCCCGCCCTTCCACTCGTACTTGCACAGCGCGAACATGAGGTTCCGCACGATGAACGCGACGAAGCGATACATGCGTGACTCAGGGCGTGGGATGGGCACGGCCGAAAGAATACTCGGCCGGACCACGAACCCTGCCCCCGCGCCGCCGCCCCACAGCTCCCGACCCCGTGAGATCTGGTGTTCGCGTCGAGATCTGGTCGCGTACGGCCAGATCTCGACGCGAACACCAGATCTCAAGGGTCGGGGTTCCCCGGGGGACCGGTCAGCCGCGGACTACCTCCGCGCCCAGGGCCTCGAGCTTGTCCTGGAAGTTCTCGTAGCCGCGGTCGATCAGGCCGATGCCGCGCACCGTGGACTGGCCCTTGGCGGCGAGCGCCGCGATGAGGTGCGAGAACCCGCCGCGCAGGTCGGGCACCTCGATGTCGGCCGCGGTGAGCGGCGTCGGGCCGGAGACGACGGCGGAGTGGTGGAAGTTGCGCTGGCCGAACCGGCAGTCGCGACCGCCCAGGCACTCCTTGTAGACCTGGATGGTGGCGCCCATCTTGCGCAGCGCGTCCGTGAAGCCGAACCGGTTCTCGTAAACCGTCTCGTGCACGATCGACAGGCCGTTGGCCTGCGTGAGCGCGACGACGAGCGGCTGCTGCCAGTCGGTCATGAAGCCGGGGTGCACGTCGGTCTCGAGCACGATGGACTTCAGGTCGCCGCCGGCGTGCCAGAAGCGGATGCCGTCGTCCTGCACCTCGAACCGGCCGCCGACCTTCCGGAAGGTGTTGAGGAAGGTCATCATCTCGGGCTGGGTGGCGCCCTTGACGGTGATGTCGCCGCCCGTCGCGAGGGCCGCCGAGGCCCAGGACGCGGTCTCGATCCGGTCGTTCAGGGCGGTGTGGCTGTACCCCTCGAGGCGGTCCACGCCCTCGATGCGGATCACGCGGTCGGTGTCGACCGAGATGATGGCGCCCATCTTCTGCAGCACCGCGATGAGGTCCATGATCTCGGGCTCGATCGCCGCGCCCGAGAGCTCGGTGATGCCGTCCGCGCGGACCGCCGTGAGCAGGGTCTGCTCCGTGGCGCCCACCGACGGGTAAGGCAGGGAGATCTTGGTGCCCTGGAGGCGGCGCGGCGCCCGCAGGTGGATGCCGTTGGGCCGCTTGTCCACGACGGCGCCGAACTGGCGCAGGATGTCGAGGTGGTAGTTGATCGGCCGGTCGCCGATGCGGCAGCCGCCCAGGTCGGGGATGAATGCCTCGCCGAGCCGGTGCAGCAGCGGCCCGCAGAACAGGATCGGGATACGGCTGGAGCCGGCGTGCGCATCGATGTCGGCCACGTGCGCCGACTCCACGTTGGACGGGTCGAGGTCCAGGATGCCCGCGTCGGTGTCGTACTTGACGTTCACACCGTGCAGGTCCAGGAGCCCCGAGACGACCTTGACGTCGCGGATCTGCGGTACGTTCCGCAGCACGCTCGGGGTCTCCCCCAGCAAGGAAGCCACCATGGACTTCGACACGAAGTTCTTTGCGCCTCGAACGGTGATGGTCCCGTTCAACGGGTTGCCGCCGTTCACATACAGCAGATCGTTCATATCCTCGTCGTCGTCTCGTTCGTTCCGATGATGGATTTCCGATAAGCGGAGCCTGGGGCGCCCGGTCGATCCTGCTCCCCCACCGCCGGTCGTGCCAACACGGGCACGGGCGGGAGTATTCACCGTTCACTACACCTTCACTCGCGGCGCACTCTGCCGCAGTTCGACACGCCGCGCCCCCACAGGGCCTGCACCTGCCCGGGGTTGCGCTCGCGCCGTACCTACGCCGCATCTGCCTGATCCGGCCGTCGGCAGCCTACGTCAGGCCATCTCCCAGACTCTGAGACGCGCCTCCCGGATCGCGGACAGCCCGCCTAATCTCACCCGCATGAGCACCTCCGCAGCGCCGACCGCCGGCACCGCCGACGGCGGGCAGAGCGACGCGCCGGCCAGGAACCCCCGCGGCCGCGTCGTCGTCGCCTCCCTCATCGGTACGTCCATCGAGTTCTACGACTTCTATATCTACGCGACCGCCGCCTCGCTGGTCTTCCCCACGCTGTTCTTCCCGAACGCCGAGGACCCCACCACGCAGCTCCTGTCGTCGTTCGCCGTGTTCGGCGTCGCCTTCGTGGCGCGGCCGGTCGGCTCGGTGCTGTTCGGGCACTTCGGCGACCGCATCGGCCGTAAGGCAACCCTCGTCGCCTCGCTGCTCACGATGGGTATCGCGACCATCCTGATCGGCCTCATCCCCGCGGCGTCCACGCCCGGCTGGGCCGTGGCCGCCCCAGCCGTGCTCGTGCTGGCGCGGTTCTGCCAGGGCCTGGGCCTCGGCGGTGAGTGGAGCGGCGCGGCGCTGCTCGCCACGGAGAACGCGCCGCAGGGCAAGCGCGCCATCTACGGTACGTTCCCGCAGCTCGGCGCCCCCATCGGCTTCATCCTCGCCAACACGGTGTTCATCGCCCTGTCGACCTCTCTGACGCCCGAGCAGTTCGCCGACTGGGGCTGGCGCATCCCGTTCCTGGCGTCCGCGATCCTCGTGATCGTCGGCCTGTGGGTGCGCCTCTCGCTGCTCGAGACGCCCGCGTTCCGCAAGGTGATCGAGGCCGAGGCAGTCACCAAGGTGCCGGTGGCCCGCGTGTTCCGTACCTCGTGGCGGCAGATCGTGTCCGGCACGTTCATCATGCTGGCCACGTACGCGCTGTTCTACCTGATGACGACGTTCACCCTGAACTACGGCGTCGCGCTGACCGAGCCCACCGACGGCTCCCCCGCCGGCCTCGGCTACGAGAAGATCGACTTCCTCTGGATGCTGATCGTGGGCGTCGTGTTCTTCGGCATCTTCACCCTCGTTTCCGGGCCGATGGCGGAGAAGTTCGGCCGCCGCAAGCACCTCATCGGGGTCACGGTGGCGATCGCCGTGTTCGGCGGGCTGTTCGTGCCGTTGTTCGCCGCGGGCAACATCGGCGTGCAGACCCTGCTGATCCTCGGCTTCACGCTCATGGGTCTCACGTTCGGCCCGATGGCCGCCGTCCTGCCCGAGCTGTTCCCGGCCAACGTCCGGTACACGGGCTCCGGGGTCGCGTACAACCTGTCGTCGGTGCTCGGCGCGGCCGTGGCGCCGTTCATCGCGGTGTGGCTGTGGGCTCAGGCCGACGGCTCCCCCGTCCTCGTGGGCGTCTACCTCTCCGCGATGGCGGTGATCACGCTCGTCGCGCTGCTCCTGACGCGCGAGACGCGCGACGTCGAGTACGACGACAACGTCGCGGCCTAGAGTCACCCCGTGGGCTTCCTCGAACCGAACGGCGCCGTCCTGGTCACAGATGGCGGCCTGGCGACGGAGCTTGAGGCGCGCGGGCATGATCTCTCGGACCAGCTGTGGTCGGCGCGATTGCTGGTCGACGCACCCGAAGAGATCAAGGCCGCTCACCTGGCGTTCTTCCGGGCTGGGGCGGTGATCGCGACGACAGCGAGCTACCAGGCGTCGTTCGACGGATTCGAGGCGCACGGTATCGGTCGGAACGACGTCGTGCGGCTGTTGCGGCGCAGCGTCGAGCTGGGCCAGGCTGCCCGCGACGAGATGGCTGAGGACGGGCGGGACCGCTGGGTGGCGGCCTCGGTCGGCCCATACGGTGCGGCGTTGGCCGATGGATCGGAGTATCGGGGCCGATACGGGTTGAGCGTGGCCGAGCTGGCGGCGTGGCACCGTCCCCGCCTGGAAGTGCTGGCCGGCGCAAGGCCGGATGTGCTGGCGCTGGAAACCATCCCGGACATCGACGAGGCGGAAGCGCTGATGACCGTGGTTTCCGGGATCGGCATTCCTGTGTGGCTGACCTACAGCATCGACGGGGACCGCACACGCGCCGGGCAGCCGCTAGCCGAGGCGTTCGCACTCGCACGGGATGTACCCGAGGTCGTGGCGGTAGGCGTCAACTGCTGTGCTCCGTCCGATGTGTCAGCGGCGATCGCCACCGCCGGCGAGGTCGCCGGGAAGCCGGTGATCGCCTACCCGAACAGCGGCGAGGGCTGGGATGCGCAGCGACGCACCTGGGTGGGGTCGTCGCAGCACTCCGCGGTGCAAGCGCGGCAGTGGGTGGCTGACGGTGCGCGAATAGTGGGCGGATGTTGTCGAGTGGGCCCCGCCGATATCGACAACATCGCTCATGCCGTAGTCGGAGCGGGCTCCGGCGTGTTTCAGAAGCCGTGAGGCTTGTGAAACACCGCCCTTCTCGGGCGTCCAGTGTCAGACCGCGGGTGCGGTCTGGCTGGTTCCCACGTCATCCAGTCCCTTGCCACGACGACCGTTGGACGTGTGGCGGGTGGGGGTGTCCTGTCGGTAGGCGTTGGTGACGGGGCCGGCTGCTTGACGGTCCCCGACCCGGGCAACACCACACCCCACACCGTCATCGACGGTGGGGGTCTGGTTCTCGGCCCAGGCGGCGAGATTGACGGCGGCATTCAGATCCCGATCCATCACATGCCCACACGCACCGCACTCGAACACGCGGTCCTTGAGCGTGAGGTCCCTGCGCAGGGTGCCGCACGCGGAGCAGGTCTTGGACGACGGGAACCACCGGTCCGCGAGCACGACCTGCCCGCCACGCCAGGCCTGCTTGTAGGTGATCTGCCTAGCGAGCTCACCCCACGCCGCATCGGAGATGGCGCGGGAGAGCTTGCGGTTGGTGGTCATGCCGGTGATGTTCAGGTCTTCCAGGACCAACCTGTCGTGGTTCTTGACCAGCTCGTTGGACACCTGATGCAGCACATGGCGACGACGGTCACGGATCCGGGCATGCTGCCGCCCCAGACGCACGACAGCCTTCTTTCGGTTCTTCGATCCCTTCTTCTTGCGCGACACCGCCCGGGACAGGCGGCGTAGACGCGGCAGCCCACGCCGGAGGGCTCGTGGGTTGTCCAGACGGAGCACCTCGGCGCCGTCGGACGAGCCTGCGACAACCAGGGCGTGCAGGCCACGGTCCACCCCCACCCAGCGCTTCTCGCTCTGGGCCTTGCCGTGCTGCGTGTTGTCCTGCCCGACGTCGACGTTGGTGGGCCGGTCGGCAGGCTGGGGCGTGTGCCGCGCCGCAGGATGGAGGTCGGCGGCCTCAGCGGTGATCGAGATCCACCACCGGTACGCGCCGCGGGAAACCGTCACGTGCAGGATCCGGGCGCGGCTTGTGGCGATCATCCGACGCAATCGCCGCGTGTCCTCCCGCACCCGCAAGATCCCGATCTTCGGCAACGTCACCGACCGGACACGATCGCCGCCCCCGATGTGGATCCGGGCACGCCCACCGCTGCTGTTGTTCCGGATCCGGAACGACCCGCCCGTCGGATTCTTCTTCTTGAACCGCGGAAACCCGACCCGTGGCCCCTTCCGGGCACCGGTGCGGGACTCGTTGCACGCTTTCAGTCCACGACCGAGGTCCACCGCGCCTTCCTCAAAGACCTGCGCCAGCACCTGGTCCCGCCAGGCCAGACCCGTCACCTCCACCCGCGTCGCCCCGTCCGCGGCTACGACGAAGCGGCGCCCGGCGGCCTCCGACCGCTTCCACCGGTTGAACGCGTTGATCAGGTCGAACCCCGTCCACGGCACTTGCGAGGCGCCATCGCCACCGGGACGAGAACGATCGCCGTCGGACGACACGGATCCGGACCCCTGCCTCTCCTGACGGCGCGCCGCGGCGTACGCGTCCTTGTGCAGGCGCAGGGCCTGGTTGAACGCGAACCTCGCCGCACCCACATGCCGGGACAGCACACGCTGCTGCTCGGCCGACAGGTCGAGACAGAACCGGAACGACGTGTGCCTGGGCATCCGGACCATGCTGCCACCCACCACTGACGAACACCCCGCAGCCGGTATCTCAACCAGTGATCAATGCGCACGCCAGTTCCATATGATGCTCCCGGGCCGAGATGCAGGAGTCAGCACGCCTGAAACGCCGACGAGTTCCGAAACACGCCCTAGTTCCGCAGCCTGCGGC
Source organism: uncultured Actinomycetota bacterium (assembly GCA_963850545.1). Taxonomy (GTDB): domain Bacteria; phylum Actinomycetota; class Actinomycetes; order Actinomycetales; family Cellulomonadaceae; genus Promicromonospora. Next base: position 66,331 of record CAWKLP010000002.1, read on the forward strand.
GGCAAGGGCGCTGCGACTGGGCAAGGGCGCTGCGACTGATCGCTCAGCCGTCGCTCGTCGTGAGCCTGGCGTAAGCCAGCGACATGCCGATGACGAGGTAGCACAGCGCCCGGACCACTCCCTCACCCAGGCCGTCGAACGACACCGGGTCCCGGATCAGGTCGACCAAGCCGGCAACCGACGACGGCAGCAGGTACGGGTGCAGCCAGTCCAGCGCCGAGAACTGCAGCAGCACCCCCGAGACGATCAGTCCGCCGAGCACGCTCACTACCACCACCATGGGGTGCTCGGTGGACGCCGAGATGGCCAGCGCGACGGCACCGACCGCCATCAGGTACAGCGTCGCCCAGGCGATCGCGACGGCGAGCCGCCACAGCACGTCCCCGACCGACAGCTCCGTCCCGGACATCGACACCAGGCCGTCGGTCCCCGCGAGGACGAGCCCAGTCACCAGGCCGGACGTGACGACCAGCGCGGACGCAACCAGGGCGACGACGAGCACGCCCACCGACTTGACGACCAGCAGCCGGCCACGGGCCACGGGCGCGAGCAGCCAGCCGCGCAGCGCGCCGTGGGACTGCTCGCCGGCCAGCGCGTCGCCGCTCGCCATCGCCACCGTGAGCGGCAGCAGGAGCATGAGCAGCGTCATCAGCGATCCCAGCGGCAGCACAAAGGCGCTGGTGGCCATCGTCACGAAGATTGGCGCCTCCCCGCCGGGCCCGATCGGACCGGGCCCGCTCGGAGCACCCGCCGCACCCGGATCGACCGTGAGATCGACGGCCACGCCGGTGATCACCGGGAGCACGGTGAGCAGGCCGAGCACGGCCAGGGTCCTCGGACGCCGGAAGATCCACCGCACCTCGGCCCGCAGGAGCCGTGCGATCGGGGCCCGTCGCCGGGCGGGCAGGCCCCCGGCAGGAGCGGCGTCGGCCTCGGGCAGCGTCATCGAGCCCCGGGTGGTCATCGCACCCTGCCTTCCTGAGCCGCTGCGGGCTCGTCGGCGGCCAGCTCGCCGGCCACCTCACCGGCCACTTCGCTGCCCAGCTCGCCGACCATCTCGCCGACGTCGTGCGTCAGCCGCGCGAAGACCTCCTCCAGCCCGGTGCGCTCTCGCCGGGCCTCGTCCACCGCGATGCCGGCCCCGACCAGGGTCTCGATCACCGTCGCCGCCGTCGTCGTCGTGATGTCCACGCGCACGCCGTCCGGCGCGAGCCGTGCTGGGATCCGGTGGTCCCGCAGTGTCTCCACCGCGGACGCGCCGCCGGACGTGGACACGAGCAGCGTGGGGCTGCCGGACTCCAGCAGGTCGTCCAGCGCGCCCTGCGCCACGACGACGCCCTGGTTCAGCACGACCACGTGGGTGCAGGTCGCCTCGACCTCCGCCAGGAGGTGCGACGAGACGAGCACCGTCACGCCGTTGGCGTGCAGCTCAGCGATGATCCGGCGGACCTCCTGCGTGCCGGCCGGATCGAGACCGTTCGTCGGCTCGTCCAGCACGACGAGCCTGCGCGGCGCCAGCAGCGCCGAGGCAAGCCCCAGGCGCTGCTTCATGCCGAGCGAGTACGCGCGGTACTTCCTCCTGGCCGCGTCCGTGAGGCCTACCCGCTCCAGCGCAACGGACACGGCGCCGTCCAGCTCCCCGCCGGCCAGCAACGGCTCGGCGGCAGCGAACCGCAGCAGGTTCTCCCTGCCGGAGAGGAACGGGTGGAAACCCGGGCCCTCCACCAGGGCCCCGACGTGCGGGAGCACCCGGTCGACGGCCCCCGGCACCGGCACGCCCAGCAGCTCGATCTCCCCCTCGGTCGGCTGGACGAGCCCGAGCAGCATCCGGATGGTCGTCGTCTTGCCGGAGCCGTTCGGTCCCAGCATCCCGACGACGGCGCCCTCCGGGACCTCCAGGTCGACGCCGTCTACCGCGACCGTGCTGCGGTAGACCTTGCGCAGCCCCCGGGTGCGCGCCGCCAGGGCGGTGCCGGAGGCGTTCCCCGCCTCCGGCACCGCCGCCTCGGCGCGCGCTGTCGTCACTGCTGGTCCAGCGCGTCGACGAGCACCTGCTGCGGCACCGCGCCGGCCGCGATCCGGCCGTCGTCCGTGAAGATGACGCCGCCGATGGTGATCTGGACGTGGGTACCGGAACCGAACTCGCCCGAGACCGGCTGGCCGATCTGGCTCAGCAACCCGTCAAGATCCTGCCCGGGCTCGACGGACCCCTCGGGCAGCGCGCCGGCGGGGGCCTCAGGCGCGTCGGCAGGAACCTCGCCGACCACTACCGTGTCCCAGCCGTCGCCGACCGTCGTCGCGCGCTGCTCGGCGTCCTCCGCGCCGGCTCGCTCACCGGCCGCACGCGCGGCGTCGCCCGCCTCGGTGGTCTCGACCTCGGCGCCCTCGGGCGGCGTGAACTCGAACAGGTCCGCGTCCTGCGCGCCGACCTCGAACTCGACGAAGCCGAGTGACAGGACGGGTTCGGACCTGCCGTTGGCGAACACGTCGAACCGGAGCGGGACGCGCGTCTCCTCGTCGATCGCCACCGTGATCTCGCGCAGCAGCGTCTTCTCCGACGGCTTCGGCGTCAGCACGAGCTCGTACGCGGCACGGTCCGCGACCCGTGCCGTGCCGTCTACGGAGATGTCGCTGGTCGGGCGCAGGCGCTCGATGATCTCGGCCGCCGCCTGCGACGGATCCGCCATCCCGGCCGCTGTCCCGTCCGCTGTCCAGGCCCCGGCGTGCTCCCGGGCTGCCGCGACGTCGGCGTCGTCCCAGGTGAGGTGCCGCGCGGCGTTCTCCTGCGAGTCGTAGGCCCACGCCTCGTCGGCGTTCTTCACGAACGTCAGCTCGGACGACCGCCTCTCGACCTGGACCCTGGCGCTCTCCTCGCTGTCGTGGAACACCCGCACCTCGTCGAAGTCGAGCAGCTCCGCCGGGGACTCCGTGCCGGTCATCGCGGGCAGCGCGGGCAACCCGAGCTCGTTCTGCACCTCGGCCACGCCCTCGAACGCGGGCGGCTCGGCCGTCAGGGCCGAGGTGACCAGCTCCTCCGCGCCGATCGCCGGCAGCACCGGATCGTCGTCCGCACCTGCGGGCAGCGCGGTCATGGCCAGGCCCGCGAGCCCTACCGTGATCCCCGACCCGGCGGCGACCAGCGCCTTCGTCCTCGGCCTCATGTCCTGCTCCTTCGCTGTGGAACCAGTCTGCTCTACCCGATGCCTTCAACGATGCCCCCTGCGGGCTGAGACTTCCCTGAGAAGGAGCGCCCATGCTGAGACGACGCTGAGAGTGGCTCGAAAAGCTCCCCACAGGAGTCCCGTGTGCGCATGCTGGCAGGCATGACAGCGTGTCTGTGAATTGTGGTGTTCACGGGCACCGCCCTTCTCGGGCGCCCCTCGTTCAGGCCGCTGGCGCGGCTTGAACGGGGGTTCCTGCGTCGTCCGGGCTGGTTTCACTCACACGGATGCGTGGGCCAGTGCCGTCCCGTCGGCAAGCATTGATCACGGGGCCGGCTGCTTGACGGTCCCCAACCCGGACTTCACCACGCCCCGCACCGTCTGTGACGGTAGGGGTGTGGTCCTCGGCCCAGGCGGCGAGGTTGACGGCGGCATTCAGGTCCCGGTCCATGACGTGCCCACACGAGTGGCACTCGAACGTGCGGTCCTTGAGCGTCAGGTCCTTGCGCAGGGTGCCGCAGCCGGAGCAGGTCTTGGAGGAGGCGAACCACCGGTCCGCGACCACGACCTGCCCATTGCGCCACTGCTGTTTGTAGGTGATCTGGCGGGCCAGCTCACCCCACGCGGCGTCGCCGACGGCGCGGGCGAGGCGCCGGTTGGACATGATGCCGGTGATGTTCAGGTCCTCCAGGACCAGCCGGTCGTGGCTCTTGACCAGCTGGTTGGAGACCTGGTGCAGAAAGTGCTGCCGGGTGTCCCGCACCCGGGTGTGATGTTTCGCAAGGCGGGTGGCGGCCTTGCGCCGGTTCGCGGACCCGCGCTTCTTGCGCGACACGGCACGGGCCAGACGCCGCTGCCGACGTATCCCCGTGGTCAGCACCTTGGGCGCCTCGACCCGCAGGGTCTCGATCCCGTCCCGGGTACCGGCCACGACCAGGGCGTGCAGGCCCCGGTCGACGCCGCCCCACCCGGTCGCATCGTCCGAGTCCCGGGTGGGGTGCTGGGCGGCGGGGTGCAGGTCGGCTGCCTCGACTGTGACGGATATCCACCACCGGCGGGCGCCGCGGGTGACGGTGGCCTGCAGGATCCGGGCGCGGCCAGTGGCGATCATCCGGCGCAGGCGGCGGGTGTCCTCCCGGACCCTGATGCTGCCGATCTTCGGCAGGGTCACCGACCGTGGGCGGTCCACGGTTCCGACGCGGATCGAGGACCGGTTGCCGTGAGTCTTGTTCCGCATCCGGAACGTCCCGCTCGTGTGGGTCTTCTTCTTGAACCTTGGGTGCCTGATCGGGCGCCCCGTGCGCTTCCCGGACCGGGAGGCGGTCCACGCGGCCAGGCCGCGGCCGACATCAACCGCGCCCTCCTCGAGTACTTGGGAGGACACCTCGCCCCGCCAGGCCAGCCCGGTCGCCTCCACCTCCGCGATACCCTCATCGGTGACCACGAAACGTCGTCCGGCGGCCTCGGACCGCTTCCACGAGTTGAATGCGTTGATCAGGCTGAACCGCGACCACGGCACCTTGTCCCGGGCCTGGTCCGCGTCCGAAGGCTGGTCGGCATCGTCCGCGCTACCGCGACCGCTGAGCGCACCGTGGCGTTTGCGGGCGTCCAGATGCAGGCGCAGGCACTGGTTGTACGCAAACCGGGCCGCACCCACATGGCGCGCGAGCGCCACCGACTGCTCGACCGTGGGGTCGAGGCAGAATCGGAAGGTGGTATGCCGAGCCATGACCGGAACGCTAGACCGAGACACTGACAATGACTGAGCCAGGACACAGCGAAGTTCGCAGACAGGTTCTGAGACCGCAGATCCTCGTGGTCGACGACGAGCCGGGCGTGCGCAAGGCGCTGGACCGCGGCCTGCGCGCCGAGGGGATGGACGTCGCGGTCGCCGCCGACGGGCCGACGGCGCTGCGACTGGCGCGCACCGGGTCGTTCGACGCGATCCTGCTGGACATCATGATCCCCGGCCTGTCCGGGTACCGCGTGCTGCAGGAGCTGCGGTCCGCCGGCGTCGCGACCCCCGTGCTGCTCGTGTCGGCAAAGGACGGCGAGGTGGACCAGGCCGACGGGCTCGACCTCGGCGCCGACGGCTACGTGGTCAAGCCCTTCTCCTTCGTCGTGCTGCTCGCCCAGCTCCGCGCCCTCCTGCGCCGCGCCGCGACGGGAGCCGCCCCGCGCGGCCCGATCAGGCTCGGGCCGCTGACCATCGACCGCGCGGCACGCACCGTGCGATACGACGGCGCCGACGTCCCCCTGAGCCCGCGCGAATTCGCCCTGCTGGCGGCTTTGGCCTCGCGGGCCGGGACCGTGTGGACGAAGCAGGAGCTGCTGACCGAGATCTGGGGCGACGAGGCCGCGACCAGGAACGTCGTCGAGGTGTACGTCGGTTACCTGCGGCGCAAGCTGGCCGCCGTCGGCGCGGAGGACCTGGTCCGGACCGTCCGGGGGCACGGGTACCAGCTCGGAGGGCCCGACTAGTGGGGGCGCCAGGGCCGACGACGTCGGGCGGCCGCTGGGCGGGCGTGTCGCTGCGCCTGCGGGTCACCGCCCTTGCCACGGCGGTCACGCTGGCGTGCCTGCTAGGCCTGGCGACAGTAGCCGGCCGGGGACTCGGGCCCCTCCTGACGGACGCCGTCGACGACGAGCTCCAGACCGCGCTGAGCGACGCCGCCCGCGACGTCGTCGCCGGCCCGGCGCCCGCCTCGCCCGACGGCCTGCAGGTGCGCGTCCTGGACACCACGGGCCGACCGGTCGACGACGACGGCGCGCCACCGGCCCTGACGCGCGACCAGGTCCGCGCGCTGAAGGCCGGCACCCCGGTCACCGCCGGCGACCGGCCGCCGGTCCGCTGGCACGGCACCGTCGTCACCGCGCCCGACGGGAGCCAGCGGCTCGTCGTCGCCGGGACAGGTCTCGTGGGGCAACGCGCCGCCGAGGACTCCGGCGGCCGGTGGCTGCTGATCACGGCGCTCGTCGGGACGGTGGTGGCCGGGGTCGCCATCTGGTTCGCCGTCGGCTCCGCGCTGCTCCCGGTCGCCCGGATGCGGCAGTCCGTCCGCCGTCTCGCACCCGGCGCCCGCGTGGAGGTGCCCGGCGCCGCGGGAGGCGAGCTGCGCGCCCTGGCCGACGACTTCAACGTCCTGCTGGACCGACAGGACGCCGCCGCGGAACGGCTGCGGCGGTTCACGGGTGACGCGGCGCACGAGCTGCGGTCCCCCGTGGCGTCCATCCGCCTGCAGTCGGAGGTCGCGGTGGCCAATCCCGATCCGGAGCTCTCGCACGAGGTGCACGCCGACGTCCTGGCGGACGCCGAGCGGCTGTCGACGCTGCTCGACGGCCTGCTGGCGCTGGCCCGTTCGGACGCCGGCGAGCTGCCGCCGTCGGAACCCGTCGAACTGGTCGGCGAGGTGCGCGCGGCGGTGGCGCGCACGGGGGCAATACACGCGGCGGAACAGCCGGTACCCATAGTGGTCAACGCCATGACCGGTCAGGCCTGGGCGGCCGCGACGCACACCGAGACCGAGCTCGTCCTCGACAACCTGCTGCGCAACGCCTGCCGGTACACCCGCACGCGGGTGGTGGTGTCGGTCCTCGCGAGCCGGTCCACCGTCCGCGTGCTCGTCGACGACGACGGCCCGGGCGTCCGGCCCGAGCACCGGGCGAAGGTCTTCGACCGCTTCTACCGGGTCTCGGACGACCGTGCGCGGTCGTCCGGCGGCGCCGGCCTCGGGCTGGCCCTGGTCGCCGAGCTCGTCCGCCGCCGGGGTGGCCGGGTCGCCATCGGCGATTCGCCCGACGGCGGCGCCCGGTTCACGGTCGTGTGGCCCCGCGCCGACTGAGCAGGGTCCCGTAACCTGAACGGATGAACTCACCCGAGGCCCTCGCGGCAGCGCTCGGGGAGGCGGGCTACCTCGCTGACGAGGACCTCGCCACCGTCGTGCACCTTGCCCGCGCCATGGAGCGCCCGCTGCTCCTCGAGGGGGAGCCGGGGACCGGCAAGACGGCGCTCGCCGAGGCGCTGGCCCAGGTCACCGACGCGCCCCTGATCCGGCTGCAGTGCTACGAGGGCATCGACGCCACCCAGGCCCTGTACGACTGGGACTTCGGCCGGCAGATCCTGCACCTGCGGACGCTGGAGGCGGCAGCGGCGTCGTCGAACACGAACGCCCTGGAGGTCGAGACCACCGAGCGCTCCCTGTTCGACGAGCGCTTCCTCCTGGCCCGGCCCGTCCTCCAGGCGCTGCGGACCACCCCGTCCGTGCTGCTCGTGGACGAGATCGACCGCGCCGACGACGAGTTCGAGGCGTTCCTCCTGGAGGTCCTGTCCGGCTGGACGGTGACGATCCCGGAGCTCGGCACGATCCGCGCGACGACGCCGCCCACCGTCGTCCTGACGTCGAACCGGACGCGCGAGCTGCACGACGCCCTCAAGCGCCGCTGCCTCTACCACTGGATCGACCACCCCGACCTGGAGCGCGAGGTCGCTATCGTGCGTTCCCGCCTGCCCGAGGTCGCCGAGACCCTCGCCCGCCAGGTCGCCGGCTGCGTGCAGCGCCTGCGTGCGGAACCGCTGCTCAAGCCGCCGGGCGTCGCGGAGACGCTCGACTGGGCCCGCGCCCTGGAGCGCCTCGGCGCCACGTCGCTCGACCTCGACGCGGCGTCCCGCACGCTCGGTGCCGTGGTCAAGTACCGCGAGGACACGATCCGCGCCCGCGAGGCGCTGACCCGGATCCTGGGGACCTGACGTGTCCGACGGCGCTGAGCGGGTGCTGCTCGGGTTCGCGCGGGCGCTGCGGGCGGCTGGGGTCGGCGTGACGCACGACCGGGCCACCTCGTTCCTGCAGGCCACCGCCGTGCTCGGGGCGGGCAGTGCCGTTGCCACCTATCGTGCGGGCCGGGCGACGCTGTGCGCGGGGCCCGACGACCTGGCGCGGTTCGACCAGGTGTTCGCCGCTTGGTTCGAGGCCTCGACCGTCGGGCTGCCGGTGCCGCGTGCCAGGGCGGGCTCGTCCGCCGGCGCCGCCGCGGTCTCGACGCGCACCACCAACGACAGCGTCGACGCCGAGCCCTCCACCGCCGTGCTCCCGTCCGGCAGCGACACCATGCCCCCCGGCCCCGCGGCCGGACGGGACGAACGACATCCCGACGTCGTCCCCGTGCTCGCCGACGACCGCGAGGTCCTCCGCCACCGCGACGTCGCCGGCCTCACCGAGGCGGAGCGCCGCGTCCTCGCCGCGCAGATCGCCGCCCTCAGCCCGCGCCCGCCGCTGCGCCGCGCCGCCCGCGCCGTGCCGTGGCGGCGCGGGCGGCCGGATCTGCACCGCACGCTGCGCGCGTCGCTGCGCCGGGCGGGCGAGCCGGCCCAGGTCGAGCGCCGCCGCCGGGCCCGCACGCCGCGCCGCGTGGTGCTGCTGGTGGACGTGTCGGGCTCCATGCGACCGTACGCGGAGGCGCTGCTGCGGCTCGCGCACGCCGTCGTGCGGTCGGGGGCTCCCGCGGGAGCACGCCGCGCGGGGACCCGCTTCCGCGCCGAGGCGTTCACCATCGGCACCCGCCTGACCCGCGTCACCGACGCCCTGCGCACCGCCGACCCGGAGCGCGCGCTGGCTCGCGCCGGCGACCTCGTCCCGGACTGGGCGGGCGGTACGAGGCTCGCGGAGGTGCTCGCCACGCTGATGGACCGCCACGGCGCGCGGCTGCGCGGGGCGGTGGTGGTGGTGTGCAGCGACGGCTGGGAGCGGGGCGACCCCGCGGACCTGGCCGACCGCGCCGCCCGGCTGCACCGCCTGGCCCACGCGGTGGTCTGGGTGAACCCGCATCGTGGGAAGGACGGCTACCGGCCGGTGCAGTCGGGGATCGCGGCGGTGCTGCCGCACGTGGACCACTTCCTCGCGGGGCATTCGCTGGGTACGTTCGAAGAGGCACTGGAGGTGGTCGCACGTGCGTGACGTGCTGGACGAGCTGCTGACGTGGTGGCGGGCGGGCCACTCGGTCGGGATGGGCACGGTCGTGGCCACGTTCCGGTCGGCGCCGCGCCCGCCGGGTGCGGCGATGCTGGTCGGACCGGGAGACGACGGCGCGCCGCCGGTCGCGGTGGGCTCGGTCTCGGGCGGCTGCGTGGAGGGCGCGGTGTTCGACCTCGCGAGCGAGGTGGCCACGACCGGCAAGCCGGTGCTGGAGCGGTACGGCATCTCCGACGACGACGCGTTCGCCGTCGGTCTGACCTGCGGCGGGATCCTGGACGTGTTCGTGGAACGGGTGGACCGCGTCAGCTTCCCCGATCTCGGCGAGGTCGCCGAGGACATCGCCGCCGGCCGCCCGGTCGCCGTCGCCACGGTGGTGGAGCACCCCGACGAGCAGGTTCTCGGCCGCCGCCTGGTCATCCGGCCCGACAGCATCCGGCCCGACAGCCCCCGCGTGTCCGGGAGCCTCGGCACCGCGCGCCTGACCGACGCCGTGACCGACGACACCCTCGGCCTGCTCGCGGGCGGGCTCAGCGAGACCCTCACCTACGGCCCCGACGGCGAGCGGCGGGGCGAAGGCTGCCGCGTGTTCGTCTCCTCCTACGCGCCACGCCCGCGGATGCTCGTGTTCGGCGCGATCGACTTCGCGGCGGCAACGGCGCGGGTCGGCTCGTTCCTCGGCTACCGGGTCACGGTGTGCGACGCCCGGCCGGTGTTCGCGACCGCGACGCGCTTCCCGGACGCGGACGAGGTGGTGACCGGCTGGCCTCACCGATACCTCGCGGCCGAGGCGGACGCCGGCCGGATCGACGACCGGACGGTGGTCTGCGTGCTCACCCACGACCCGAAGTTCGACGTGCCCGTCCTGGAGCTGGCGCTGCGCCTCGACCTGGCTTACGTCGGCGCGATGGGCTCGCGCCGCACGCACGACGACCGCCTGGCCCGGCTCGTCGATGCCGGTGTGCCCGAGGCGCAGCTGGCGCGCCTGCACAGCCCGATCGGCCTGGACCTGGGCTCGCGCACCCCCGAGGAGACGGCCGTGAGCATCGCCGCGGAGATCGTAGCGGCCCGCTGGGGCGGCTCGGGCGAGCCCCTCGCGACGACGGGCGGGAGGATCCACCGCCCACCACGCAGCACTTGAGCGCTGGCGGAGCCCCGACCGCCCGGCGTACGGTGATGCGTGTCACACCGTCACAACGAAGTGGCTGAGGAGCATCCATGACCAGGATCGAGCTCACCGTCGACGGCGCGAAGGTGGCCGACGACGTCGAACCCCGCCTGCTGCTCGTGCAGTACCTGCGAGAGCATCTCGGCAAGACCGGCACCGTGATCGGCTGCGACACCGCGAGCTGTGGTGCATGCACCGTCCACCTCGACGGCCACAGCGTGAAATCGTGCAACGTCCTGGCCGTGCAGGCCGACGGCGCCGAGGTCACCACCATCGAAGGAATCACCACCGACGGCGAGCTGCATCCCGTCCAGGAGGCGTTCCACGAATACCACGCCCTCCAGTGCGGGTTCTGCACGCCCGGCATGATCATGCAGTCCGCGGACCTGCTCGCCGAGAACCCCCACCCGACCGAGGACCAGATCCGCGAGGGCCTGGAGGGCAACCTCTGCCGGTGCACCGGCTACCACAACATCGTGCGCGCGGTGCGACACGTGGCCGACGCGACGTCCACCGCCACCACCGACGGAGGTGCGGCATGACCACGACGGAAGAAGCCCCCGCCACCGCCGAGGCCGCCCACGACGGCGAGATCGGCCGCGACCGGCGCCGCAAGGAGGACCGGCGGCTCATCACGGGACGCACCCGCTGGACCGACAACATCGCGCCACCCGGCACGCTCCACCTCGCCATGGTGCGCAGCCCGTACGCGCACGCGAACATCTCAGGGATCGACACCCGGGCCGCGGCCCAGTCCCCGAACGTCGTCGCCGTCCTGACCGGCGCCGACCTCGCCGGGACGCAGGGCGTGCTCGCCAACGCCTGGCCCATCACGCCCGACCAGGTCACGCCCGAGCACAAGCCGGTCGCCGTCGACCGGGTCGCGTTTGCCGGAGAGATCGTCGCCGTCGTCGTCGCCCGCAGCGCCGCAACGGCCACCGACGCCGCCGAGCTGGTCGACGTCGACTACGACGAGCTGCCCGCCGCCCTCGACCTCAAGGCCGCCGCCGCCGCGACCCCCGAGAACGGCGGCGCCATCGCGCACCCCGGCCTGGGCACCAACAACTCCGCCCGGTGGATCTTCGACTCCAGCGAGGCCGGCACCGGCGGCAACGTCGAGGACGCCATCGCCGCCGCCCGCACGGACGGCATCGTCCTCGAGCGCGAGTACCGCCAGCAGCGGCTCATCCCGGCATTCATGGAGCCCCGCTCCGTCGTCGTCGACCCCACCGGTGAACAGATCACCGTCTGGTCCGCCACCCAGATCCCGCACATCACCCGCTTCCTCCTGGCCGCCACCACGGGCGTGCCCGAGTCGAAGATCCGGGTGATCGCGCCCGACGTCGGCGGCGGATTCGGCGGCAAGCTGCAGACGACGCCCGAGGAGTGGACGGCGTTCGCCGTCGCGCGCCGCCTCGGCAAGCCCGTCAAGTACACCGAGACCCGCTCCGAATCGCTGCTCGCCGCCCACCACGGCCGCGACCAGTGGCAGAAGCTCACCCTCGCCGCCCGCGCCGACGGCACCGTCACCGGCCTCAAGGTTGAACTGCTCGCCGACCTCGGCGCCTACGTCGGCGTCGTGGGCGGCGGCGTGCCGATCCTCGGTGCGTTCATGTACAACGGCATCTACAAGTTCCCCGCCTACCGGTTCGACTGCCGCACCGTCCTGACCAACAAGACCTGGACCGACGCCTACCGCGGCGCCGGACGCCCCGAAGCCACGTTCGCCATCGAACGCCTCATGGACGAGCTCGCCGCCGAGCTCGGCCGCGACCCGCTCGAGGTCCGCCGCCAGAACTGGATCACGCACGACGAGTTCCCGTTCACCACCGTCGCCGGACTCACCTACGACTCCGGCGACTACGAGTCCGCCACCGACCAGGCCACCGGCGCCTTCGGCTATGACGACCTCCGCGCCGAGCAGGCACGGCGGCGCGAGGAAGGCGACACCGTCCAGCTCGGCATCGGCGTCTCCACGTTCACCGAGATGTGCGGTCTCGCGCCCTCCCGCGTGCTCGGCAGCCTCGACTACGGTGCCGGAGGCTGGGAACACGCCCAGATCCGCATGCTCCCCACCGGCAAGGTCGAGGTCGTCACCGGCACCAGCGCCCACGGCCAGGGCCACGAGACCGCGTTCAGCCAGATCGTCGCCGACCGCCTCGGCGTTCCCTTCGAGGACGTCGAGGTCCTGCACGGCGACACCCAGGTCGCCCCCCGGGGACTCGACACCTACGGGTCACGGTCGCTCACCGTCGGCGGCGAGGCGCTGGCGCTCGCGGCGGACAAGGTCGTGGCCAAGGCCAAGCCGTGGGCCGCGCACCTGCTCGAGGCCAGCACCGACGACATCGAGTTCGCGCACGGGAAGTTCGCGGTGGCCGGCACGAGCGAGGCCAAGACCATCCAGGAGATCGCCCTGGCCGCCTTCGCCGCGCACGACTACCCCGAGGGCATCGAACCCAGCATCGACGCCGAGGTCACGTTCGACCCGGCGAACTTCTCCTTCCCGCACGGCACGCACCTGTGCGCCGTCGAGGTGGACACGGAGACCGGCGCCGTACGCCTGCGCAAGTACGTGTGCGTCGACGACGTCGGCACCGTCATCAACCCGCTCATCGTCGCCGGGCAGGTGCACGGCGGGCTCGTGCAGGGCATCGCCCAGGCCCTGTGGGAGGAGGCCGTGTACGACGACGCCGGCACGCTGCTGACCGGCACCCTCGCCGACTACCTCGTGCCCAGCGCCGCCGACGTCATCAGCTTCGACACCGCGGTCCGCAGCACCCCCGCCACCTCGAACTCCCTCGGCGCCAAGGGCGTCGGCGAGGCCGGGACCATCGCGTCCACGCCCGCCGTGGTGAACGCGGTCGTCGACGCGCTGCGGCCCTACGGCGTGCACGACGTCAAGATGCCCTGCACGCCCGCGCGCGTCTGGCGCGCCCTCCAGGATGGGAGCGCGTCATGATCCCCGCACCGTTCGAGTACGCCAGGCCCACCAGCGTCGACGAGGCGCTCAGCCTGCTCGCCGGGTCCGACGACGCCAAGGTGCTCGCCGGCGGCCAGTCCCTCCTGTCCGTGCTGCGCATGCGGCTCAACGCGCCCGAGCTCGTGGTCGACATCGGCCGCATCGACGCGCTGCGCGGCATCCGGGAGGTCGCCGGCGGCGCCGTCGCCGGAGGTGGCGGTGCCATCGAGATCGGCGCCATGACGCCGTACCACGAGATCCTCGCCTCCGACGAGATCCGCACCGCGCTCGGCCTCCTGCACGACGCCGTCGGCAAGGTGGGGGACCCCCAGATCCGGCACCGCGGCACCCTGGGCGGATCGCTCGCCCACGCAGACCCCGCCGGGGACTGCGGGGCGGTGGCGCTCGCGCTCGAGGCCGAGATGGTCATCGCAGGCCCCGGGGGAGAACGGGTGGTCCCCGCCGCCGGGTTCTTCCAGGACCTGTTCACCACCGCCGTCGGGGAGGACGAGCTGCTCGTCGCGATCCGGTTCCCCGTGTACGCCGGATGGGGTTCGAGGCACGAGAAGTTCGTGCGCATCGCTCAGGACTGGCCCATCGTTGCGGTCGGCGCGTGCGTGCACATGGCCGACGGGAAGACGATCTCCGAGGCGCGGATCGGCCTGACCAACATGGGGCCGACGCCGCTGCGGGCGCGCGCGGTGGAGGAGGCGCTCGTGGGCGTGCCACCGACGGCGGAGGCCGTGGGCGCGGCCTGCGCGACCGTGGCCGACGGCACCAGCCCGCCGTCGGACCTCAACGGGGACGCCGACTACCGGCGGCACCTCGCGACCGTGCTCGCCCGGCGGGCAGTGCTCGCGGCGGCGGGGGCGGCGTGAGAGCTCGGGGCGCCAGGGAAGGTGACCGCCCATGGAGCTGACCCACGAGTTCACCGTGCCGGCCGACGTCGCGACCACGTTCGCGGCGTTCGCGCGGGTGGAGTCGATGGCCGAGTGCTTCCCCGGCGCGCAGGTCACGTCGGTGGACGGCGACGCGTTCACGGGGTCGGTGAAGATCAAGCTCGGCCCGATCGCGCTCACGTTCAACGGCGAGGGCGAGTTCACGGAGAAGGAGCTCGCCGCGGACGGCGGCTCCGGGCGCATGGTCCTGTCCGCGAAGGGCAAGGACAAGCGCGGCAACGGCACGGCGGGCGCGGAGGCCGTCGTCGTGCTCACGCCCGGGGGCGACACGACGGGTGGCCCGACGACCGACGTCGAGGTGACGACGGACCTCCAGATCGGCGGCAAGGTCGCGAGCATGGGCCGCGGCCTGGTCCAGGAGGTCTCCAACAAGATGCTGGGCCGCTTCACGGACTGTCTGGAGCAGAAGCTGGCCTGACCCGTTCCCGCCGGATGACGTGACGGCCCGGATATCGTGGCGGGGTGGAGACGACCGCCCTGATCGCAGCCTGCGTAGCCGTCGTCGTCGGGGCCGGGCTGCAGCGGGTCGCCGGGATGGGCCTGGGCCTGGTCGCCGCGCCGGTGCTCACGGTGTTCCTCGGCGCGTCGGTGGGCGTGCTGGTCAGCAATGTCGCCGCGATCGTCACGGCCCTGCTCATCCTGCGGGCGCTGCGGGACCGGGTGGACTGGCGGCGGGTCGTCACGATCCTGCCGCTCATGCTCGTGGGCTCGATCCTCGGCGCGCTCACCGTCCGCGAGGCCGACGCCGCGTGGCTCGACGTGATCGTGGGCGGATCGGTGCTGGTCGCGCTGGCCGCCTCGGCGGTCCTGCGCCGGCGCGTCCGGATCAAGGGCCGTTCCGTCGCCGTCGTCACCGGCCTGGCGGCGGGCTTCATGAACACGACGTCCGGCGTTGCGGCGCCGGCGTGGACCGCGTATGCGCTGGCCACCCGCTGGGACCACCGGTCGTTCGCCGCGACCCTGCAACCGCTGCTCGTCGTCATGAACACCATGTCGGTGGTCACCAAGCTCGCCCTCGGCGCGATCCCGGCCGGCTCCGCCCCCGCCTGGTGGGTCTGGCCGGTACTGCTCGTCGCCGTGCTCGCCGGGGTGGCGCTCGGCGCCGTCCTGGCCCGGCGCGTCCCGACCCGGGTCGCGTCGGGCATCGCGCTGACGGTCGCCGTGGCGGGCGCGCTGACGGCCGTGACCCGAGGCCTGCTGACCATCTGACCCCTGGGTTGTGGGGTCAGTCGTCTTCCGCGAAGACCACGTCCCGCTTGCGTCGGATCATCGGCAGCACCGTGACCACCAGCGCGACCGCCGCGAGCGCCAGCAGGACCCCCGAGATGGGCCGCGTGACGAATACCGTGGGGTCGCCGCGCGAGAGGAGCAGCGCCCTGCGCAGGTTGTCCTCCAGCAGCGGTCCGAGCACGAACCCGAGCAGCAGCGGCGCCGGCTCGCACCCGGACCGGATCAGCACGAAGCCCAGCACGCCGAAGACGGCGACCGCGAGCACGTCGTACGGGTTCTGGCTCAGTGAGTAGGTCCCGATGCAGGCGAACACCACGATGGCCGGGAACAGCACCGAGTAGGGCACGGACAGCATGCGCACCCAGAGCCCGATGAGCGGCAGGTTGAGCAGCACCAGCAGCACGTTGCCGATCCACATCGACGCGATCAGGCCCCAGACGAGGGCGGGCTGCTCCGTCATCACGTCGGGCCCCGGCGTGATGCCCTGGACCAGGAACGCCCCGGCCATGAGCGCCATCACGGGGTTGGCGGGCAGGCCGAGCGTCAGCAGCGGGATGAACGACGTCTGCGCCGCCGCGTTGTTCGCCGACTCCGGCCCGGCCACGCCCTGGATCGCTCCGTGCCCGAACTCGCCCGGGTTCCGCGAGACCCGCTTCTCCACCGCGTAGGAGGCGTACGAGGCGAGGACGTGCCCGCCGCCCGGCAGCACGCCGAGCAGCGAACCGAGCCCGGTCGCACGGAGCACCGGGCCGACGATCTGCCGCAGCTCCGTCCGGCTGGGCCACAGGTTCGCCACGCGGCTCACCAAGCGGGTCCTGGTGCGCGGGTCGTGCAGGTTGCGCAGGATCTCCGCGATGCCGAACATGCCGACGGCGAGCGCCACGAAGTTCAGCCCCTGGTACAGCTCGCGCACGCCGAACGTGAACCGCGGCGTGCCGGTGTACATGTCCTGGCCCAGCGTGCCGAGCAGGATGCCGAGCACGATCATCGCGAGTGCCTTGAGCGTGGAGCCGCTCGCCAGCGCGATCGACGCGATGAGGCCCAGCACCACCAGCGAGAAGTACTCGGCGGAACCGAACGACAGGGCGGCGCGGGCCAGCACCGGGGCGGCGACGGCGAGCACCACCGTCGCGACGGTCCCGGCCACGAACGACCCGATCGCCGCCACGGCGAGCGCGACGCCGGCCCGCCCGGCGCGCGCCATCTCGTGCCCGTCGATCGCCGTCACCGCCGCCGACGACTCCCCCGGGAGGTTGAGCAGGATCGCCGTCGTCGACCCGCCGTACTGGGCGCCGTAGTAGATGCCCGCGAGCATGATCAGGGCCGACGTCGGGTCGTCGAACCCGAACGTGATCGGGAGCAGCAGCGCGATGGTCGCCGTCGGCCCGATGCCGGGCAGCACGCCGACGGCGGTGCCGAGCGCCACGCCGAGCAGGCAGAACAGGATGTTGTGCCACTGCAGCGCTTCGGAGAACCCGAGCGCGAGGTTGTCCAGCAGGTCCATCGGGGCCTCCTACCCGCCGAGCCAGTCACCGAACAGCGCAAGGCGCAGCTGCAGGAGGACTACGAAGATGATCCAGCTCGCCAGCGTCAGACCGGCAGCGACGGCCAGGGCCCGCAGCGGTCTGGTGCCGGGCCGCGCCAGGGCCGCGAGCAGGCCGGTGCCGAAGGTCGCGGGCAGGAGGCCGAGACCGTCGACGGTGAGCGCGAAGAACGCCACGGCGGCGAAGATCGCCGCCGTCGGACGCCACTGGATCCCGGCGAGCGGCCGCGGGTCCGGGGCGTCGGCGTCGGGCGTCACACGGTCGGACGCCGCGGCGTCGGACACCGCGGCGGCCGACACCCCGCCGGGCGCCGGGTCCGGGGCAACGTACGCCTTGACCACGATGATGACGCCGAGCCCTGCGAGCGCCAGGCCCAGTGCGAGCGGCAGGTACCCCGGCCCCATCTCGAGGAGGGAGCCGAGGTCGTACCCGAGCGCCCCGATCGCGAAGGCCGCGCCGAGCCCGAGGAAGATCAGGCCCGCGACGAGGTCGCTCGTCGAGCGGGGCCGGAGCGCGCCGATCTCAGCCTCCCTGTCCGGCGCCGATGATCTCGCCCCAGGTCGCGATCTGCTCCTCGAGCAGCGCCGCGTGCGCCTCCGGGGTGGCCTGGTCCTCGCTCACCGGGGCCGTGCCGAGGTCGGCCATCTGGTCGATCACCGCCTGGTCCGCCAGTGCGACCTGGAGGGCGTCGGTGAGGGTGCTGACCACCTCGTCCGGCGTCTCGGCCGGGACGTACAGGCCGTGCCACACGCTGACCTCGATGTCGGGCTGGCCGCCCTCCGCCGTGGTGGGCAGGTCGGGCAGGGCCTCGACGCGCTCCGGCGTGGTCACCGCGTACGCCTTGACCTCGCCCGCCGTGATCTGGCCGGTCGTGTTCGTGGTCTGGTCGCACATGAAGTCGACCTGGCCGCCGACGAGCTCGGTCATCGCGGGACCCGTGCCGTCGTAGGGCACCGCAGTCACCTCGACGCCGAGGGCGTCCATCAGTAGCAGGCCGCACAGGTTGGACGCGGAGCCATCACCGGCGTGCGCCATCGTCACCGTGTCGGCGTTCTCCTGGACGTAGGTCACGAACTCCTCGAACGTCTCCGGCTCGAAGTCGGAGCGCGCGATGATCGTCATGGGCACCTCGGTGACGAGGCCCACCGGCTTGAAGTCGGTCACCGGGTCGTAGGCGAGGTCGTCGTAGAGCGCGGGGGCCGTGGACATGCCGATGTGGTGCATGAGCACCGTGTAGCCGTCGGGCTCGGCCGTGGCGGCCTGGCCCGCCCCGACGGTGCCGCCGGCGCCGTCGACGTTCTGCACCACCAGCTGCACGCCCAGCTCCTCGGACATGGGCTCGGCGACCATGCGCGTCACGGTGTCGGTGGGGCCGCCGGCGGAGAACGGCACGATCACCTCGATGTCGTCCTCGGGGTAGGCGGCGGGGTCGCCGCCGCCGCCCGAGGAGCAGGCGGCCAGGGTGAGGCTGAGTCCGGCCAGCGCACCGAGGTACGCGGCCACCTTCCGAGGTCCGGCGGGGGTCATGTCCGTCTCCGATCATCGTTGATCCGGCAGGGCGATCCAGGTGGAACCAGAGGTGAGAGCTGATCCCGTCGAGACCGCGACAGTACCTCTGCGCATGTGACGTCCGCCACAAACTGGGCGGGCCTTGACCGAACGGTGACCTCTTCGGACGGCGCCGGGCCGGTACTGACGAGATACGGACAGGTACGGGCCGAGTACGGGAACTTCCCGG
The DNA here is from genome assembly GCA_963850545.1 of uncultured Actinomycetota bacterium. GTDB lineage: Bacteria > Actinomycetota > Actinomycetes > Actinomycetales > Cellulomonadaceae > Promicromonospora. Next base: position 85,056 of record CAWKLP010000002.1, read on the forward strand.
AGCGTCCGGATTCCTACGTTGGGCGCACCGACAGCGAAGGAACACGTGATGCTCATCGAGAACCTCGGCCGGGCGCTGGCAGCCTTCGCCCTGGTCGCCGGGACTCTCGCCGGCTCGCTCGGCGCTCAGCCCGCCCTCGCGCCGCCGGCGCAGGCTGAGGCGCAGGCACGGGCGGAGACGGTGGCCGAGGCGCAGGCGTCCCTGGCAGACCCGAGCATCCGTGCCGTCCACCTGCGGTGCGGCGGCGGCAGGAAGGTCATGCCGCTCGACGACGACGGATCCCGCTCCACGTGCACGACCAGCAAGAAGGTCTGGAACTGGGGCCGGCACGCGCTCCGGATGGCGCAGCTCCAGGAGGGCACGCCCTATGGACTGGGGTGCGAGCCCGGCGAGCTCATCGACTGCTCATGCCTCGTGCAGTGGTCCTTCACCCGGCTCCCCGGCTTCGGGAGCTTCGAGCGCGACTCACGATCGCAGCAGGCCTGGCTGGACGGACTGGCGAGCGACGGCAGGCGGACGAAGGTCGACGCGATCCGGGTCGGCATCGCGGACGTCCAGCGGGGCGACCTGATCTTCTCCACCATCGACTCGGATCCCGCCGTCGACCACGTGGCCTTCTACTGGTCGAAGGGCTACGTCTACGACGCACCGGGCCCGAGCAGCCCGACGGGCCTCCACGCGCGGCAGCTGCGCTCCCCTGAGGTCGTCGCCGTCTACCGCGTCACCGGCGTGAGCTGACCGGCGCCCGCTCCGACGCCCTCTCCGGAGCCCGGACCGGCGGGTAGGCAAATCTGCAGGCCAGGCCCCCGAAAACGCCATCTGCCATACAATCGCCCGTGTGATCGCCGATCATGAGCAGGATGCGGCTGCCGGCTCCGGAGACGTGGCGTCGACGATCGGTGGGCTGCTTCGTGCGCACCGCCGTCGGCTCGGGCTGACCCAACGGGACCTGGCCGACCGTGCCGAGCTCAGCGTGGGCGCGGTGCGGGACATCGAGCAGGGCAGGAGCAACCACCCTCGGCAGAGCTCCGTCCAGGCGATGGCCAAGGCCCTCGACCTCGACGCCACGGCGCTGGCGGCCCTCCGGACGACGATCACCGAGACCGCACAGGAGCAGCGACCGAACCGGCACCCGGACTCCGCCGAACCGGTCTCGATCAAGGTTCTCGGGCCGGTCGAGCTGTGGCACGGCGACTCCCGGACAGCGCTCGGCTCCACGATGCAGCATCTCCTGCTGGCCAGGCTGGCCCTCGGCGTCGGCCAGCCCGTCGGACGGGACGAGCTGGTGCACCTGCTCTGGGGCCAGGAGCCGCCGGACGAGGCGGCAAAGCTGCTCCGTACGCATGTTGCCCGCCTTCGACGCCTCATGGGGGCCTCCGGCACGAAGCTGGTGGTCGCGTCGCGCACCGGATACCGGCTCGAGGTCCCGCCCGACCAGCTAGACCTCCTCCGGTTCCGAGCGCTCGCCCGGCAGGCCGAGACCGTCCCGCCCGAGGCGGCCTTCGGCCTCCTCCTGGAGGCCGTCGGCCTGTGGCGGGGCGAGCCGGACCTCGACGAGCTGCGCGAGACCCCGCTGGCGGCGGCGATGACCGACGAGTACGTCGCGGTACTGCGTCAGTTCGCCGCGATCGCCCGCGACATCGGCCGGCCGGAGTACTCGCTGGGGCCGTTGCGCCGGCTTGCGTCGCAGCTCGAGCTCAACGAACCGGTGCACGCCGAGCTCATCATCACGCTCGCCGCGGGCGGCCGGCAGGCCGAGGCGCTTGCGGCGTACGAACGTATCCGGTCCAGCCTCGCGGACCAGCTCGGCCTCGATCCCGGGCAGGAGCTGCGCGAGACGCATCTCGGCGTGCTCCGGCAACGCTGGCACCTGTCCGAGGCGAGTCCCCGGCCGGTGATCCAGCAGGTGCCGGCGGCGCCGTCCGGGTTCGTCGGCAGGAAGGGCGAGTTCGCTCGCGTCGCCGCGAGCCTCGCCCGACCGGCGTCCGAGGTGCACGAGGCCTCGTCCCGGCTCGTCCTGGTGCACGGCCCCGCGGGCATCGGCAAGACGGCGTTCGCGCATGCGGCGTCGACCCGGCTCCGGCCGCAGTACCCGGACGGCCAGCTCTATGCCGACCTCGGCGGCTCGTCCGGCACGGCCGTCGAGCCGATGAGCGTCCTCGACCGGTTTCTCCGGACGCTGGGAGTCCCCGGGCACCAGGTCGGGCGGGACCCGGGCGAAGCCGCCTCCCACTTCCGCAGCGAGCTGGCCGACCGCCAGATGCTGGTGGTGCTCGACAACGCGCGCGACGCCGACCAGGTGCGTCATCTGCTCCCCGGATCCGGGCGGAGCGACGTCCTGGTGACCAGCCGACACCTGATCCGTGGCCTGGACGCCGCGGCGGTGATCGGGCTCGGCACGCTGTCTCCCGAAGAATCGGTAGACCTCATCGCGTTCGTCGCCGGCAGAGACCGGACCGGCGTCGACGGTGCTGCCGCGGGCGAGCTGGGCGCGGCCTGCGGACACCTCCCGCTCGCCCTGCGTATCGCTGCCGCGCGCCTCGCCAGCAGGCCGTCGTGGGCCGTCAGCGACCTCGCGCACCGCCTGCGCGACGAGAACGGGCGGCTCGCCCAGCTCGACGACGGGGCGTCGAGCGTGCTCGTGAGCTTCCAGCTCAGCTACGACAGGCTCGACGAGACGGCACGACGGGCGTTCCGGCTCTGCTCGGTCCATCCCGGGGAGGACTTCGGCGTCCCGGCGACCGCCGTGCTCCTCGGTATCGACCCGGCGTCCGCGGAACGCCTGCTGGACGAGCTGCTGGACGCGAACATGCTCCTCCAGTACACGCCCGACCGCTTCCGGTTCCACGACCTCCTCCGGCTGTACTCCCGCAGGCTGGCCGGCACCGGACCCGAGCGCAGCGAGGCGGACGCCGCACTGGACCACCTCCTGGAGTGGTACTCCGAGCTGGTGACCGCCGCGATGGAATGGGTCTACCCCCAGCTCGTCCGGCTCAGCAGCCATCCGGACCGCGGGCGGTGGTTCGACGACGAGACGCAGGCCCTCGACTGGCTCGACACGGAGGCCGGCGCCCTGATCCGGCTCGTCGAGCGGGCAGCGGCCGACGACCGCTATGCGTCCTTCGCCTGGACGGTGGCCGACCAGATGCGCGGCTACTTCCTGATCCGGCGCCACGTGGACGGCTGGAAGCGGGTGGCGGACGCCGGATGGCACGCCGCGTCCGGATCGGACGAGCCACGGGTGCGCGTCGCGGCCCTGCTGAGCCGGGGCCAAGCCCTCAGCGCGGCCGGACGCGACGCCGATGCGCTCGATGCCATGCTCGAGGCACAGGAGATGGCCGAGCAGTGTGGCTGGAGGGCGGCGGCCGCCTATCTCTCCCACAACGTGGGTTGGCAGTACTACGAGTTCGGCATGCTGGCGGACGCCGACGCGTGGTTCGGCCGGGCCTTCGACCTCACCGCGGACGATCCGAACGGGCACGTGCGCGCGGCGTCGCTCAACGGATCGGGCATGGTGCAGCTCGATCGAGGGATTCTCGACAAGGCCGCCACGCAGCTCGGTGCAGCGCTGGCGATCAACGAGGCCGCGGGCCGGGAAGCCTCCGCCCTCGCCAACCGGGGCAACCTCGCGAGCGCCCTGCGTCGGAGCGGTGACCTGGATCAGGCGAGCAGCCACCTCGACGTCGCGCTGCACGGCTACCGCCGCCGCGGCGACATGCGGGGCGAGCTCTCGACGCTCGACGAGATGGGCCGGCTGGCAACCGACCGCAACGACCCGGCCCTGGGGCTGACCCTGGCCCGGCAGGCCCACGAGCTCGCCCTCAGGGTGAACGACAACCGGGCCCGCGCCATGACCGCCTGCACGCTCGGGAACGCGCTCCGGGACTGCGGTGACATCGCCGAGTCGATCGACCACTTACGAACCAGTGTCGACATCGCCGTGGAGTACTCCTACACCTATCTCGAGGCCAGAGCGCAGCTCGGGCTCGCCCGCTCCCTCCAGCTGGCGGGGGACGACGAGGCGGCACGGCTCGCCGCCGAGCGCGCGGGGACCGTCGCGCGCGAGCGCGGATACATGCTGCTCGCGACCGCGGCTCAGGCGGTCACATCGAAAAGGCCATGATCGCGACGGCGACCATCCCGTCGCCCTGGTCGGTCGTGCTGACGTCCAGGTTCCAGCCACTCTCCGGCGCGTCCGGCTCGCCGTAGCTGACCTGCAGGCACGCGTCGACGTCGACGCAGGGCTCCGGCTCCAGCTCGGTCTCCGGGAGCTCGGCCCGGAGCCACGCGTCGACGTCGTCCTGGGGCGCGACGAAGTCGATGGTCACGTACGGGTCCTGGAACCCGCCGGCCGCGCAGGCCGCTCCCGAGCCGGTGCCATCGGTGCTCTTGCTGCCAGTGTCGGTGGGCACGGGCAGGATCTCGAACCCAGCGGAGCGCATGGCTTCCGCGCAGTCGATGGACTCGGGCTCGGGGGCGCTCCAGCCGCCGGTCGTCAGGAACCACACGACTATCGCGCCGAACGCGAGCACCGGCAGCGCCAGCACACCCAGCAATGTCCAGAACCACACCCTGCGGTACAGCGGCTTGCGCCCGGGGAGGAACGGCTCGGTCAGGGGCTGCCCGGTCACGGGCTGCTCGGTCATGGCGGCAGGCTACCGCCGCCGTCGGGGCGCACGCCCGAAATGTCGGTGCCCGTTACTGGTACCGGGTCAGACGCCGAGCCTGTCGCGCAGCAGCGCCACGACCTTGCCCACGTTGACCGTCCAGCCCACCCCGAACACCCGTGGACCGAGGACATGGTCGGCCTCGGGGTTCCACATCCGCTCGCGGACACGCGCCACGGTCGGGAAGCGGAAGTCGTAGGGGACCACCGACACGACCTTGCCGTGCCACTCGCGCTCGTCCTCCGGCGTCCGCAGCTCCTTGACGACCGCCGCCACCGACAGACCGAGCGTCACGAGCGTGATGATCTTCCTCAGGCCGCCACGGCGGTGCTTGACCGTGCCGTCGTCGTGCGTCGCAGGCTTTCTGGACCCCACGTCAGCCTCCAGTGTTCTCGGGTACCCAGTCCCTCGTTGTCGGGACCTGTCCCTCGCCACCATCCTGTGCCCGCGTCCGCGACGCCGCGAACGCAGTTCGCACGTCCATCGCTGCCACCGTGCGACCAAGCCTCTTCAGCTAGCTCCCGACAGGGCGAAGATCGTGGACTCAAGCTGCGCTGCCGTCCACCCGGTTACTCCGCTCCAGTCGGTCAGGAGAGCAACGTAGCCCTCGTAGCCCGAGGTCCTGTCACCTCGGAGACTGATCCCGTGGTCGGCCAGCCAGTCCCGCACACGCTTGTCGAAGATCGGAGCGACCTGTGCCCCGTACGGGTCCTCCACGACGGTCCCGAAGCTCAACCACTTGGTGAAGAACGCTGGACCGAGGTGCAGGATGTGCCCCTCATTGTTGAGGTAGCGGAACGCCGGGATCGCGCCGTCCGCCACGGCGAGTCGCAGCCCATCGGCCAGACGCTCCCGTACACCGTCGATACCGCCGATCCTCTCTCCCTGAAGCATCGTCGCGACCCGGTAGCGACCGCGTCCGTCGGTTCCGTAGCCCCACGCCATCACGGCACAGAACGCACCGACCACGTTGCCTTCCGCCACACCCGAGCGGACGACGCCTGCCACCGCTGACCGGTCGATCTGTGGAGGCAGGTCCTTGAGAAGATCGGTGGCGCCCTCCACGTCTCCGAGTCGCTCGATCCAGTGCGGCTTCCCCCACGAGAATGCGCCCTGCGCTTTGAATCCAGCGTCGATCCGGGCGTCAAGGACTTGCGGCAGCGGATGCATGGCCCGAGTAAATCAGGTACCACCGACCCCGCGATCAGTCGCGGCGCGCGCCGTCGGGCCAGATCACAATCACCTGCACCTGAGCCAGGGCGCGAGATTTCGGGGCGGTCGTGCTGCCTCGACGTAGGACTCGGGCTCGGCGACGTTGCGGTCATGCCACAGTGCAAAACGTCTGGCCTTCCGCGGGTGATCCTTCGGTTCACCCGCTGTTGACGGCGATACCCGCCCAGAGATGCGGGAGCCTCATCCCATCTGCGGGTTCGCATTACTCCTGCCGGTCCCAACTCACCTGTGCCGAATGTGGAGATGCCATGACCGCGCCAGTTCCTCTGCCCCCTACGACCGACCCGTCGACGAACGCCAGGAGCTCGCCACCTTGGGCGAGTGCAACGGCCGTGGTCGAGCGCCGTCCAGGCACATCTCTGGTCGTCGGGCTGTCGCTCATCGTGCTTCTCGCCGTAGCCGTGTCGCTCTGGGTGTGGAACTTCAACACCGCAGGAACGTGGAAAGCGGCGACGTATGAGGCGCGGGGCGACCGCGACGCAGTTCAGCGCGACCTGGCTGATGCCGCGAGCGAGATCGACACTCTTCAAGCGGCGTCCGACGACCTGCAGGCGAAGGTCAGCACGCTCGAAGGCGAGGCCGCTGCGGTCGCGCAGGAGGCCGCAGACCTTGAGGAGCAGGCGGCGGAGATCGCAGAGCGAGAGGCTGCCGTGACCAAGACCGAGGACCAGATCGCCGCGAATACGATCAGCGAAGGCGTCTGGACAATAGGTGTCGACATCGAGCCAGGCACCTACCGCACGAAGGAATCGCCCTACGACTGCTACTGGGCGATCTACACGTCCGGCACGAACCAGGACGACATCATCCAGAACGACATCGTGACTGGTGGCATCCCCACGGTGACGCTCGGCGAAGGACAGGACTTCGAGACGAACAGGTGCGGCGAGTGGGTCAAACAGTGACCGGCCAGCGGCACGATCGCTAGAGCGCTGGGCTCGACGTCTCCAGTCACCGGCCAAGGGTTAACGAATCGTCGCGCCGCCAGCCCTGGCGAGAGCGGCGACGGCGTCGCGGTGTCGCGAGGGGACGAGGAACTGAGCGCTCCTGCCGAGCGGGCCGATCAGGAGCACCTTCTCCCGGACCTCACGACGCTTCGAGCCCACCGTGGAGACGACGACCTTCTCGGCCAGCTCCAGATCCGGCCACGCGTACGGGTCCAGGACGCCATCGACGCCGAGGACAATGCCGTTGGTGAACAGGAACAGCTGCTGGGGCACCGGTTTCGGCCTGCGCAGGGCCACGACGCCCAGGGCCAGGATCCCGGCCGCGACGGTGGTGAGAATGATCCCGCTCGCGAGTGGATGCGTCATCCTTGCTCCACTCCCGCTCGCGGAGTCCTGTGCCGCACGGCAGAAGGCTCGGCCGTTCGCCGGACCGCATGGGCGAACCCCTAGGCGGGATGAGCCCGAAGCTACTCATGGACGCCATCAGCACTGCATGGCGCGCGGGGCTTCTCGTCCGCGCAGTGCACCAACACGTCGGTCGGGACAGCCGCGCCGATACGAGTCGTGCTGAGCGCCCACCTCGGCTGGACGGTACGGGCTCGGCACACGCCTCGCGGCCTGGCCCCGAGCATTGTCGTGGTGGGCCGAGCCTGGGATCATGCCTGGTCAGGTCGCCAATTGCGACCGCACGGCTGAGCGGCAGGGGGATGCCCGTGGCTCACGGAACGCACTCGGACAACGACACGACGCCCGCCAACCGCCCACGCTCGCGATCGGCGATCTCGCGCTGGGTCCGTAGGGCCCCTGGCTTAATGGCCGGCGGGCTTGTTCTCTACATCTTCGAGGAACCGGTCAAGGAGCGGATCCTCGATCCGCTCCTGGGCCCACTCGCCGATAGCGGGGACGTGATGGTGGCGTTCCTGTTTCGCCCGCTGGCGGTTGTCCTCATCCCCTTCGTGGTCTGCGCCGGTGTGCTGCTCATCGCCGTGCGCCCGGCCCTCCGTCCGACCGAACAGCCCGATCCGACAGGACAGCGCAAACCCCCACCGGGCCGAGCAACAACACCCTTCGTCATCCGCGCAACAGCACTCGTCGTCATTTTCCTAGGCACAACCCTCTGGAGCAGCGCTGACGGCCGGGCATGGATCACCTACCTGTCAACCACGGCGCTGGTGCTCATGGCAATCCTCGGCCTTGAGCGCACGATACTGATCAACGGCGGCAAGAAGGCCGGACTCGGCCGCATCCTGCTCTCCCTCGCGGCCCTGCTCTACGGAGTGACGACGGCCAAGACCGGGGTAGCCGGCATCCTGGACAGCTCACTTGGCACCGCCGAACAGATCGACACGGGGTCGCTCGTGTTGTTCGGCCTTTTCCTGTGCGCGTTCGGCCTCGCAGCCCTGCTGGATCTGCGCCGGTTGCTGATCATCGTCCTGGCGGTCACCGCCGCGTGGATGGCACTGCAGAGCATCGGCGCCCTGGTCCTGGGACACCAGCCCCTGCGCGGTGTCGCATTCGCGCTGATCACATTCGCGCTCACCGCCGCCGCCGTCTCGTTGTGGCACAACGACGCACGCGCGCCCGGCCTCGCTGGAGTGCTCGGAGGCATAGCAGGTCGAACAGGAGCATCGGCGGCTGTCGCTGGTGGGGGCGCCGGGCTGGTGTTCTTCGTTGACGGGCTCATCAGCGACCACGGCCTTGGGCTGGAGCACCGGATCTTCGCCGCAGCAACGTGGGCAATCGGAGGGCTGGCGTTCTGGACCTGCGCCGCAGCCCTGGCCTCCGGACGACCGCTCGTCATGGGTGTCGCGGGAGTACTACTCGGCGCAGGATTTGTGCTCGCCGCGGCTGCGGATACGCTCGCCAGCGCTGCCGGAGCTGGCCAAGGCAGCGCCCTCGACATCCCCATCGACTGGACCCTCACCGCAAGCTCAGAATGTCTCACCGGTGCCGCGTTCCTTGTAGCCGGCGGCGGGCTTCTCCTACGACGTCTCGACAAGGACAAGCGCGTCAAGAACTTGCTGCTCGGCGCCTGGCAGGGTCGGGATGGATCCTGACGGTGTCCGCAGCAGACCCGGGCAGACGCAACGCCCATAAGCGCGTCACGAGCCCCAGTCCGACCCCACTCGTCCACCCACAGCACATCCCACGCACAGCACGATCGTATTCACGGGCGCTACCAGACACGGACCCACGACCCCAGGTCAGCCGCCGTTTCCAGGTAGCCGCCCAGGACGGATCGGTCAGGCAATCAGAAGTTGATCATGTGGTTTGGGGGCACTGGATCGTTGGAATTCTGCGGCTTCTAGTCTATCGGGGGCGGGGCGTGCCTGCTGCGTGCCACTCCGGGCCAGGTGCCGACGCCCGCCTCGAATCGGGCAGAACGTCGAAGGCATTTGCAAGCTGGCGCACGCACTCTCCCGCACCCTGATGTGTCGCTGTCGAGAACGTCCAGCTCTGCTCGTCATGCGGGGCGATGCGTCAGGTCCCGGCGCAGGCGGACTGACCACCGTGCCGCGCGACCACCTGGAGCTCGCACTCATGCGATCGCCAGGTGCGCTCGCCGCCCCAGCCGCGAAAGTCTTCGTGAAGCCCCCGCAGGAAGTGGGGGAGCCCCCTGCACCGAGCAGAGGGACCTGCCATTCCAGCCAGACGTGGTCTCCGACTGCGCGAGTGAGCCACCCTCGGTGATTGTCCAAGAACTCTTGCCTCAGCCCGCTCACACCGGGTGCACGCAGCGGGAGCGACCCAGAATGCAGGCGGACCAGCTGCGGGAACCGCCGCGCCAAGCAGCCAGGTGAGTAGCCCCACATACCTGTGGTTACCGTAGCCACGTAGCGGGGGGAGCAAGGGCGACCTTGAGCACGGCCGCCGGGCCAGGGACGCCTGACCGCGACGACACTCTCATGGGAACATGCGTTCGGGTCTCAGTTTCGACGCTCACTGGATGGAGGTGATCTCGTGATCTACGCACCATCGCGATCGCTAGCCCGCTGCGCAGGCCCGATGATCGATCGTCCGCGAGCCGCTCAGGGCCACCTGCCGCCCCACCAAGTGCGCAATCACCCTGATCAAGGCCTGTTCGGGCGCAACTTGGACATGTACCGTGGCTGGGTGCCGCTGTCGCCGTCGAGCCCCCGCAGCCAGCACCGGACCCTTCACGACACAGCTCAGTTGGCACGCTACGGAGTGTCGTACTTGCGGTCGGTGTGCGCACAGGCCGGGGTTGGGATCAACGAGACTTCACCGGACGAAGACGTCCTTGCCACGGATTGCGACGTGAAGTTTCGCGAGGCGAGCGTGAACGTCCAGGTGAAGTGCACGACGCGCTTCACAATCCAGGGGCGCACCAAGTCGTGGCAGCTGGAACCGTCATGGGTTGATAAGTGGAGCGACTCACTTCTGCCGGTCTATTTCGTTCTCGTCACAGCACCTCGCAACTTCGCGGACTGGATCGAACACACCGATACGGGCACCGTCCACAAGACGGCAGCCTTCTGGAAGCGGTTCGACCCGAACACGGACCAAGCATCGATCACGCTGCCAGTCGCACAGAGGCTCACGGCAGACACGCTGGCGACCTGGCATTCCGACATGCTTGCCGCGTTCGGAGGCGTGCGATGACAATCAACGACGCAGTGCGGGACGTGCATGCGTATCTACGACGCAAGGGTTGGTCGGAGGTGTCGTCCGGCCCGGCTGGCGCGTTGTGGTCGCTCCAGGTCGGTAGGGCTGCTCAAAGCGTGGCTGTACCGAGGAGAATCGCCACAGATTCTCACGAGTGGCGGAGTGTCCTTCAGAGTCTTGCACTGTCTGAAGAGCGACCAGCAACGCAGATCGGGCTAGATATCCAGCGAGTGCTGACGGATGTGACAAGGTTCCGGGCCGCCAACGATATTGTCATCCGTGGCTCGATCCCGCTTCATGCGGGTGTGACGCTCGCCGAATCGGCACTCCGAATGATCCGGGCCACAGCGACGACTTCCCGAACACCCAAGGCGCGCATTCGAGGCAACTACTCGAAAGTGGGCGACGAGATTGCTAACAGTGCGCGGCTCGGTCATACCGAAGAGGGCTCGTACATTTTGCCAGTCCTGATGCCTATCTCTCGAGCTCCAGAACAGCCAGATGACCTCTGGTCTGCCAACGATTCCGAACTCGAGCGTGCTGTTGCGGAACCGGACGAGCGGCGCGTGACGCGAACACTCGCAGAGGCGCTCACGGCCGTTTCTCGGCTTGTTGTCGAACCTGCCCGCGATCCGCGTCAAGCCGAGACGGGCGCACTGATCGCAGCTGGTGCCAGTCACGAGCTTCTCGTTGCGATTCGAGAAATCATCAGCGAAAAGTCAGTCAGCACGTTCGAGACGTCTTTCCAGTGGGCTCCTGCGGTTCCCGCCCCTCCCGCAGTTCCTCAGAACGTCGAGATACCTGCCGAGTCCGTTGAACTGATCTCGCGGGCCGCAACGCTCTTGGCCGCCGTAAAGCCTGAACCGGTTCAGCGGTTGACTGGCCTGATAGTTGAACTTCGGCACGAGCCGCACAACGCCTTCGGAGAGTTCGCACTGCAGACCATGCGGAACGGGCGATCTGCAGAAGTACGCGTGCGTGTGCGCAACGAGCAGCTGGACCCCGTCCACGATTGGATGCGTACCTCGCGCACTGTCCTCGTCGAGGGGCAGATCAGGAAAGCCCTCAATCGACTGCGCATAGACGAGCCCAGCCAGGTCATGCCCCTCGACGAGACGTTCCTCATCAGCGAAGAATAGTCGCGTCGCGCCTTTGAGTGGTTGGCGGCAGGCACTGGCTGGCAGACTTCATCCATGGCGTCCTACCTGCTCATTATCGGCGATCGTGACGCGCTCGGGTGGATCCTCACGGAGTCACGGACGGCGTTCCCGAGCGCCGGCCGAACCGAGGTCGCCGCCCTCGCCAAGGACGACAGCCTTTTCTTGTACACGACGCGAGGCTGCTTCAAGAATCCGACGCGAGATCGTGGGCGGGTCATTGGGACAGCTCGTGTAGCGAGCGACGTCGGCCGACTCGACAAGGCGGTGCGGTTCGGCGAACGAGACTTCCCGGTGGGATGTGATCTTGAGCTCGGGCCGCTCGCGAAGTTCGGCAAGGGCGTCGAGCTCCAACCCCTCGTCGAGTCTCTTGAGACGTTTGGTCACAACAGCCATGGCTGGTCAGCCTTGTTGCGTCGCCCGATGCTGCTGCTGACCAACGGCGACGCGTCCCGCCTTCGAAAGCTGCTCCAGGCCACCACTCCCACCGAGGATATGGATGCGTACACACGCTGGTGGCGTGCATCACTGCAGGCGGGACAGGCTTGCTGAGGCAGTTGCGGCAGTCCGGCATCTCACCCGGTGGTTCACCCACTCCCTGCTCGCAACGGTGACCAGTACCAATACCATCGAGTTGCCGCTATCCTGGTTCGCTCGCCACCCGGTGCGGGCCTCTGACCATGTCATCTGCTCGGGAGGCAACCTTTCATGACCGAAGACGCCGGACGTCCCGTCGACCGGCTGCGCAAGCACCTCACAGGTGCCGCGCGCCTCGACGCCCTGTCCGAGTCGTTCTCGATCTACGTGTACGAGGCGCTCAAGGACGAACTGTCCGAAGACGAGATCCGCCTCATTCTGTGGAACGGCAGCCTGACTGCCCACCCTCTCAACGGCTTGAGCGAGGAGAACCTCCAGCGCTCCAGGCTCGACCAGCACCGCGTCGCCCGCGAGTTTGTCTCCTGGGCAGAAGGCCGGATGCAGGTCCGGACGCTGAACCGCCGTACCCGCGAAGCCTGGACCACGGTCGACGGACCATTCCCCTACGCCGTCAAGGGCGCCGGCCTTGAGGCCGAGAGCCTCGGCCTGGTCGCATCTCCCGACCTCCACTTCCCCCAGGAGCTGACCGATCTGCACCAGGTGCAGCAGGTCGCCCTCCAGTTCGAGCGTCTCTGGCATGACACGACCGCGACCGTGCCGGCGCAGGAGGACTTCTTCGAGGCTGCCCGCGTCCTGTTCCGGGACAACGCTCCGGAGTCTGTCTACCTTCGAATCCTGACTGCACTCTTCAGAGACTTTGTCGAGGAGGCGGGCGAAGAGACGGCAGAGCGCGGCCTGACCGGCTTCTACGACACCACCGTCTGGAAGAAGCTCTACAAGTTTCAGCGTGACGGCGTCGTGGGCGCCATCGACAAGCTTGAGCGTCACGGCGGCTGCATCATCGCCGACAGCGTCGGCCTCGGGAAGACGTTCGAGGCTCTCGCGGTCATCAAGTACTACGAGCTGCGCAACGACCGCGTGCTCGTCCTGGCCCCAAAGCGGCTGCGCGACAACTGGACGCTCTACAAGGCGAACGACCGACGCAACCTCGCTGGCTCGACGACCGGTTCAACTACGACGTCCTGAACCACACGGATCTCGTCGCGCGACGGCGGACAATCCGGCGACATCGATCTCTCGCACGTCAACTGGGGCAACTACGACCTCGTCGTCATCGACGAGTCTCACAACTTCCGCAACAAGACCCGCAGGTCAAGGGTCGCAACACGCGCTACGACCGCCTGATGAACGCGGATCATCAAGGAGGGCGTGAAGACCCGGGTCCTCATGCTTCGCGCCACGCCGGTGAACAATCGCCTCGCTGACCTGCGCAACCAGATCGCTCTTCGCGACCGAGGGCGACGACACGGCCCTGCTGGACGACGGGATCACAGCATCGACGCGACCCTGCGACAGGCCCAGACGCAGTTCAACGCGCTGGCTCGAAGGCTCCCGAGTCGCAGCCGCACCGCCAAGACTCTGGTTCGACATGCTCGGGCTTCGACTACTTCACGCTGCTCGACCTGCTCACCATCGCCCGGTCGCGCAAGCACATCGAGAAGTACTACGGCATCGAAGACACCGGGAAGTTCCCCGAGCGCCTCAAGCCAATCAACATCACGCCCGACGTCGACAGTCAGCGGCGAGATGATCTCCCTCGACGGAGATCAACCAGGAGATCCGCAGGCTCAACCTGGCCGCGTACGCGCCGACTTCGTACGTACTGCGCGAAGCATTCGACGAAGTACGCGGAGATGTACGACCAAGCGCTCCGCACAGGTGGCCGGCGGAAGTCGTTCCGCAAGCTCGACCGCGAGAACAGCCTGGTCCACCTGCTCCGCGTCGAGCTCCTCAAGCGTATGGAGAGCTCTGTGTCGCTCGCTCGGCTGACGCTGGAGAAGATCCTCGGAACGATCGATCGTGCGATCGAGCGGATCGACGAGTTCGAGCGGTCCGGCACGCCCGGCGTCTCCGTGGATGACATGGACGGGCTCGACAAGCTGGACCTGACGGACCCGCAGTTCGAGGACTCAGCTGGTGGGCGGCAAGGTCAAGGTCTTCCTCCAGGATCGTCGACCTGATCCGGTGGCGCGCAGGACCTTATCGAGGACCGCCAAACATCGCCCGACCTCCTCGCAGCAGTACGCAGCAGGTTGACGCCCCACGCGACGCCAAGCTGGCCAAGCTCAAGGAGATCCTCCGGGACAAGGCCCTGAACCCCATCGAACGACGGCAACCGCAAGGTCCTGATCTTCACCGCATTCAGCGACACCGCCGAGCTATCTGTACGAGCAGCGTCGCCGACTGGGCCGTCGGCGAGCTGGGCATCCAGTCGCCCTCGTCACCGGGGCAGGACGCACTCAGACGACCCTTCCGGGTCTACGACGCGAGACTGCACAGCATCCTCACCGCGTTCTCGCCCCGGTCCAAGGAGCGGCAACCCGAGATGCGCCGCGAGGGCGAATCGACCTCGCTCATCGCCACCGACTGCATCTCCGAGGGCCAGAACCTCCAGGACTGCGACTACCTCGTCAACTACGACATCCACTGGAACCCGGTCCGCATCATCCAGCGCTTCGGCCGCATCGACCGCATCGGCTCGCCCAACGCCGCCATCCAGCTCGTGAACTTCTGGCCGAACATGGAGCTCGAGGAGTACATCAATCTCGAGACAGCGTGTCAGCGGCCGCATGGTGCTGCTCGACATCTCGGCCACCGGCGAGGAGAACGTCATCGAGCAGCAGTCCGGCAACCAGATGAACGACCTGGAGTACCGGCGCAAGCAGCTGCTCAAGCTGCAGGACGCTGTCATCGACATGGAGGACCTCGCCAGCGGCGTCTCCATCACCGATCTGACGCTCACCGACTTCCGCATCGACGCCGCTTCGCGCCCGAGCCGCGAGCTGCGACGCCTGACGAAATGGCCGCTGGCTCTCTTCGGCGTCACCCGCTTCGACCAGAACCTCGCATCGGAAGGTCTTGACCCAGGTGCAGTATTCCTCCTGCACGTGCGCGACGACGCATTCTCGTTCTCCAAGTCCTACCCCCTCGCGCCCTACGTCCTCGCCTACGTGACCGACGACGGTGCGCTCGCACATCCCGTCGAGGAGCCGAAGCGCGCTCTGGACGTCTTGCGTCGGCACTGCCTCGACCGCGTCGAGCCCGACCACGAGGTCCTCACTGAATTCGAGAAGGCGACTCGGCAGGGGCGTTCCATGAAGCACTACCGGAACCTGCTCGACGCCGCGGTCCGCGCGGCATCCGGCCGCGCCGAGGAGAAGCTCGCCGCCTCGATCTTCTCGGCAGGACCGTCGCTCCTCGGTGCGGACGCCTCCGTGCCTGGCTTGGAGTCCATCGACGTCGTCGCATGGGTGGCGGTTATCCCGTGACCGACATCCTTGACTTGCTCGCGCTGCCCGACGACGCACGCGTTCACAACCGGCTGACAAAGAAGGACCTTGCAGGGCAGTACGAAAACGAAGCGCCGACCGACGCACGGTACCTGAACCGGATCGTCGCCCAGGCGACCGCCGTTGGCGTCTTGCGGCCGGAGAAGATCGGTGTCCGTGGCTTCAAGGACGCCGACCATGAGGTCGACATCATCCCGGTCCTGAACGTCGTCCTGACGGCGAGTGCTCGGTCTGGCGACATCAGGCGCGTTTCCGAGTTGCTGCACCGAAACACGCCGCGTCCGATCATCCTTCAGATCGCCCTGGCCGACGGCGTACCGAACATGGCTCTCGCCGTGACACGCCTGAGTTTGTCCGACAGCACGCGCACGACTTCCGTGATCGAAGCCTCACTGATCGTTCCGACCGACGAGATCGCAGACGGGGCCCTGACTCTCAGCGGCATCAACCGGACGGACCTCTGGGCGCTGTACTGCGACATCGTCCGAATCGCCGCAGCTGGCGGACGCCCAGCGTCCGAAGCGCTCACCGCTGTGCAAGCGATAGGCCTCCGCCGCCGATTGATGGACCTGGAGAGTGAGCTCAACACGGTCATCCGAGATGTGAGGCGCGAGAAGAACGTCCAACGCAAGATCGACCTCAACGCGACGGCGAGCCGGCTACGCCGCGACATCGCCGAGACGCAGACGGCGCTCTACGCGCCCGAGAACACGAAGCACGACGAGGAGAACCCCACCCGATGAGTACCGACTTCACGCCGATCAAGGAGACGAGCGGGCCCGGCGAAGCACGCCACAACCTCGACGAGCTCGCGAGACTGTTCCCTGACGCCGTCGCCGACGGCAGGGTCGATCTCGACGTGCTGCGTGACCTCCTCGGCCAGGACGCCGAGCCCACTGGTACCGAACCGTTCGGCCTTCGCTGGCCGGGAATGTCGGAGACCCGCCGGCTCGCGACACTGCCTGCGACCGGAACACTCCTGCCGAAGCCTGAGGAGTCGGTGGACTGGGATACGACACGCAACATCGTCATTGAGGGCGACAACCTTGAGGTGCTACGCAACCTGCGTCGCGGATATACGAACAAGGTCGATGTGATCTACATCGACCCGCCGTACAACACGGGCAACGACTTCGTGTACGACGACTCCCGGATGTCGTCCATTTCGGAGTACGAAGCCGATGCTGGCCTGCGGGACGACGAGGGAGTTATTGAGCGCGGCGGGCAGTCGAAGCGTGTCGAGGACCGTCGTTCCGGTGCGTCACGTCACGCCAAGTGGCTGTCAATGATGTATCCCCGGCTGATCACCGCGCACTCGTTGCTCAAGGAGACTGGCGTCATCATCGTCGCAATCGATGACACCGAGCATGCGCGGTTGAAACTGTTGATGGATCGCGTATTCGGTGCGGAGAACTTTGCGTCAAGCGTCGTGTGGCAGGGCGTAGGGAAGAACGATGCCCGCTTCACCGCTGGCGGCCTGGACTACATGCTCATCTACGCTAAGAATAAGGCGCGTCTCATTGGAGACGACGTCCGATGGTCCGAGCCGAAGCGTGGTTATGAGGACGTCATGGCGGCCGCTGCCAAGGCTTGGGAGAAGTCGAGGAAGAATCCCGCCAAGGCGACAGAACTCTTCAAAGAGTGGTTGAAGACTAAGCCTGACATCGAAAAAGGGCTCGCCGCCTACAGCGAGATTGACGAGACCGGACACCTTTTCACGCGAAGCCCGATCAGTAGTCCGAATCCTCGTCCGAACCTGATGTACGACGTTTTGCACCCGCGTACCGGGCAGCCGGTCCCAATGCCACCGAACGGCTGGCGGTACTCCAGGGAGGCAATGGCTGAAAAGATCGCTTCTGGCCGTGTCATCTTTGGCGTTGATCACAACTCGACCGTTCGGTACAAGAGATATCTTCACGAAGTTGACTCTCAGGCGATCCGACCGATGTTCTTCCAAGTCCGATCTACCGCTAGTGATCGCCTGACAGAACTGCTCGGAAGCGACGTCTTCGACTTTCCCAAGGACAGTGGAATCGTCGCGAACTGGCTGAACGCAGTTAGCAACTCCAATGCAGACGCACTCGTGCTCGACTTCTTTGCAGGTTCGGGATCAACAGGGCACGCCGTTATGGATCTCAACGCTGCAGATGGCGGCCGCCGTCGCTACATCCTCGTCCAGCTCGAGGAGCCAGTGAACCGAGACGGGTACGCCACGATCGCCGACATCACGCGTGAACGGCTCCGGCGTGCTGGCAGAAAGATTGCCGAGAACCTGACGCTTGAGTCGACCGACATCGACCTCGGCTTCCGCTCATACCGCCTGGCGTCCTCGAACATCTTGCCGTGGGACGGCAAGAAGGCCGCGGAGGACATCGTCACAACACTCCTGGAGTCGACGGAGAACCTGGTAGAGGGACGCACCACTGACGACCTGCTGGTCGAGATGATGCTGCGCCTCGGTATCGATCTGACGACGCCCCTCGAGAAGCGCCAGGTGGCGGGAAGCACCCTCTACAGCCTGGGCGGCGGGACGCTCTACGCCTACTTCGGCACCGAGATCACCACGGATCTGTCGAACGAAGTCGCGAAGGCGATCGTTGCGTGGCGCGACAAGAACATTGTGGACTCGGATGTCACTGTCGTCGTGCGCGACAGCGGGTTTCAAGACTCCTCGGCCAAGCTCAACCTGGCGGCAGCGCTTGATCAGGCCGGCGTCACGACCCAGCGGAGCATCTGACGATGAAGTTCTCTTTCGAAGCCGATCTGAACTACCAACGCGCCGCGATCAATGCCGTGGTCGACCTGTTCAGAGGCGAGGATGCGCTGACGTCCCAATTCACGGTCCAGGCGGATCCGGAAGCCCGCGACACACTGCCCGGCACAGGATTCTCAGGCACCGGCGTCGCCAACCGGCTCAGCCTGGACAGCGAGACGATCCTGGAGAACCTGCAGGGAGTCCAGGAGACGGCTGGCTTCGGCCCGGAAAGCTCGCTCGAGTCCGTGAACTTCACGGTCGAGATGGAGACTGGTACTGGCAAGACGTATGTTTACCTGCGCACGATCTACGAGCTCCATGAGCGGTACGGTTTCAAGAAGTTCATCGTGGTCGTGCCGTCTGTGGCGATCAAGGAAGGGGTGCTTGCGTCGCTGGAGATGCTCCGGGAACACCTCGGCTCGCTGTACGCGAACCCGCCGATGCAGTTCTTCCAGTACGACGGCAACCAGCCCAGCCAGGTACGGACCTTCGCGACGTCGTCCGGCATTGAGATCATGGTCATGACGGTCGGGTCGATCAACAAAGACTCCAACATGATCTTCAAGCCGACGGAGAAGCTCGACAACGAGGTCCCGATCGACCTGATCCGCGAAACCAGGCCGATCGTGATAGTCGACGAGCCACAGAGCGTCTACGGCGACGACGGCAACCCGCGCAAGAAGCCCGGGCGCGGCAGGATCGGTATCTCCCGGCTCCACCCGCTCGCCGTTCTTCGCTACTCGGCAACGCATCCGAAGTTCGACAGAGGCAACCTCGTCTATCGGCTTGACGCTATCGCGGCGTACGAGAAGCAGCTCGTCAAGCAGATCGAGGTTGACTCCCTCGTCACCGAATCAAGCGGGACCACCCCCTACGTCCAGCTCAAGAGCGTGAAACGTAGTGCTGGTAACTTCTCGGCACGTATCGAGGTCGACGCCGACAACGGCACGGGGGTTCATCGCAGGATCGTGACGGTTCGCGACGGCGACAACCTCGGCGACGTGACCGGCCGCACGCTGTACTCGAACCTCACCGTGTCGGCAGTCGGGGTGCAGCCCGAGTACATCCGCTTCGACACCGTCGCCAAGGCGCTCGCCCCCGGCGAGTCGATCGGGGCCGAGGTGAACGTTGGCGAAAAGTCCCGGCAGATGATCGCGCAGACCATCCGTCAGCACCTGCGCAAGGAGGAGGAGTTCCGCACTCACCGGCGCGACATCAAGGTGCTGAGCCTGTTCTTCGTGGACTCGGTGAGCAAGTACCGGGTGTACGACGAGGATGGGAACGCTCACCCCGGCGAGTACGCACGGATCTTCGAGGAGGAGTACGCGCGCATCACCTCCGAGCCCGAGTTCACGACGCTGCTCGATTCGCAGCTGCCCGACGCCGTGGCCGCTGAGGCACACCAGGGCTACTTCTCCGTTGACCGGAACAAGAAGAGCGGAACCGAGCGCTTCATCGAGACATCGGAGAAGACCGCCGCAGGCCGCCAGGCCGCCGAAGCCGCCTACGAGCAGATCATGAAGCGCAAGGCATGGCTGACGACTCCGGGCACCCCGATCCGCTTCATCTTCACGCACTCGGCGCTGCAGGAGGGCTGGGATAATCCGAACGTTTTCCAGATCTGCGTGTTGCGGAACATGGGGTCCGAGCGCTGGCGTCGGCAGAGTGTTGGCCGCGGGCTTCGCCTCTGCGTGGACGGTTCGGGCAACCGGGTGCATGGCTTCCATGTCAACCGGCTCACAGTCATCGCAAACGAGTCGTACGAGGAATTCGCCGAGCAGCTCCAGCACGAGATCGCCGAGGACCTCGGCATCCCGTTCGGCAAGGTCACCGCGGACAGCATCGCCCGGATCGAGTTCTCGGATCCCGAGACCGGCAAGCCGATCAAGGTAGGCGCTGCCGCCGCACAGAACCTTGTTACCGCGCTCCTCATCGGCGGATACATCGACGCGGCGGGCAAGGTGCAAGACGTTCTGCGTAAGGCGGTCCAGGAGGACAGCGAAGAGCTCAAGGCTCTCGTGAGCGACGTCGTTGCGGACGAGTCTGGCCAGATCAAGGTCCTCGACCTGATCAAGCGCCTCGCTCGTCCGATCGACATCAAGAAGGCCGGTGACCGCATTCCAGTGCCGATCGTCGAGGAGCGAATCGAAAGCCCCGAGTTCCAGGCGCTCTGGGACCGCATCAAGCACCGCACCGAGTACCGGGTCCAGGTAGACGAGACGGAACTGCGGCTGGCACTCGTGAAGGCACTGCAGCGGATGATCCCTGTGCCGGCGCGCAAGGGCGAATGGCAGACGTCGCGTGTAGAGAAGATCGACCAGAGCGGTCTCGTCGCAGACGTTGCCGCGACCCGCCGGGCCGACGTCACCTACGCGGATAGCGAGAACCTGCCGGATATCCTCTCGGTCCTTGCCGACCGGACGCAGCTCACGCGAGCAACCATCGCTCACGTACTGGCCGACTCCGGCACGCTCCCTCAGTTCGTGCGGAACCCACAGGCCTATGTGGACCGCGTCTCGCGGCTCATGAACGAGACGAAGGAGACCTTCCTCCTCAAGGGCCTCCAATACGACCTTGTGGCCGACGACCGCCCGGCGGACGAGCGTTGGTATCCCCTGTCACTGCTGAACAACGCAGACCTCCAGGGCTACGAGGGTGCGGGCGGCAACATCGTCTCTGACCGCGATGGCATGGCGATCTCGTTCGCCGCCAAATCGCCCTACCGGCATGTAGTTGCTCAGTCCGGTGTCGAGAAGGAGTTCGCGCTCAATCTCCTTCGCAGGGAGGACGTCAAGGCGTTCGTCAAACTCCCGGACTCGTTCCGCGTGCCGACACCCTTCGGCTCGTACGTCCCTGATTGGGCGGTACTCGTCGAACTGCCCGACGGCAGCCGGTACATCGTCTTCGAGACGAAGGGAACGCCGAACATCGAAGGTCTCCGGATGGTGGAGAAGGGGAAGATCCTCGCGGCAGAGGTGCACTTCGACGCGGTCACGGAACGTGTCGGGATCTCCGACCTGGACTACCAAACGGTGACGACGATGGATGACTTCAACGGGGTGCTCGACGGGGCGGGACTGGGCGGCGGGAGGGGGCAGAGATGAAAGCCGTCGACGCACAGCTCCTGACGCTGCTGAGGAAAGGCAGCCAGTTCGTCGTCCCTATTTACCAGCGCGCGTACGCATGGACTCGCGGCGAGGTCGAGCAGCTCTGGTCCGACGTCTTGCGTGCGGGTTCGACCGACAGCCTGGGTGCTCACTTCACGGGGTCCGTCGTCTATGTCGAGAAAGCGCAGGGCGCTATCACCGACATCGAACCGAACCTCATCATCGATGGTCAGCAGCGCGTCGCCACGGTCACGCTGATGCTGGCGGCGCTCACCAAGCAGCTGGAAGAACTCCCCGAGGATCAGCGGGAGCCTTTGGACGGGTTCTCGCCCCGCAAGATCCGCAACCGTTACCTCCTCAACGAGGACGAAGAGGGTGAACGCAGGTACAAGCTCGTCCTGTCGCAGGGCGACCGCGCCGCGCTGTTCGCGGTCGTGGACCGGGTGGGCCTAAGCGATCACGAGTCAAGCCGGGTCGTGGAGAACTACGAGCTCATCCGCAGGCTGCTGGCCGCGCCAGGCACCGATCTTGCCGTCATCTGCCGAGGCCTCGCCAAGCTCGTCGTCGTCGATGTCCACCTCGAGCGGAGCATCGACAACCCGCAGCTCGTCTTCGAGGCGATGAACTCGACCGGCAAGAAACTGTCGCAGGCTGACCTGATCCGCAACTTCGTCCTGATGGACCTCAAGCCCAGTGCTCAGGAGAAGTTGTATACCCATTACTGGCGACCGATGGAGGTCGACTTCGGGACTGGCGCGTACGAGATCCAGTTCGACCAGTTCGTGCGCCACTTCCTCACCGTGACGACCGGTAGCATCCCGCGCGTCGGCGACATCTACGAGGCGTTCAAGGATTACGCCAGCGCCGTGGCCATGGCCGGCGAGTCCGTGAGCGACCTCGTCGTGCGGCTCCGCGAGTACTCGCGCAGGTACTGTGCTATAGCGCTCGACCAGGAGAAGCGACCGGCGCTCCGCGCCGCATTCAAAGACCTCGACCAGATCAAGGCCGATGTCGTGTACCCGTTCCTCCTCGAGGCGTACACGGACTACGAGCTCGACACGATTACCGAGACCGAACTTCTCGAGATCATCGAGATGGTGACCTCGTACGTCTTCCGCAGGGCCGTGTGCCGAATCCCGACCAACTCGCTGAACACGACGTTCGCCACGTTCAGCAAGTCGATCCGCAAGGACCGATACGTCGACAGCGTCAAGGCGCATTTCCTCGGGATGAAGAGCTACCGGACCTTCCCGACCGATGCCGAGTTCGTCGAGGCGCTCCGCACGAGCGATCTCTACAACTTCCAACGGAGGTCGTACTTCCTCCGCGTGCTTGAGAACCACGGGAGGAAGGAGCGCGTGTCGATCGAGGAGTACTCGATCGAGCACATCCTGCCCCAGAACGAGAACCTGCCTGAGCCCTGGCGAGCCGCGCTCGGCGACGACTGGCAAGCGACCCAGGCGAAGTACCTGCACACCATAGGCAATCTCACGCTCACCGGCTACAACTCGGAGTACTCGGACCACCCATTCGAGAAGAAGCGGGACATGAACGGCGGATTCAAGGACTCGCCGCTTCGACTCAACCAGGGCCTCGGCCAACTTGAGGCCTGGGGGCCGAAGCAGATCGAGGCGCGTGCGGCTGAACTTGCCGAGCGTGCCATCGGCATATGGCGACGCCCCGTCATCGATCCTCAGGTAGCAGCAACGTTCGCCTCGCCGAAGTCCACTACCGGGTTCACCATCGAGGACCACCCGAACTTGCTACCGCCTCAGCGGCGAGAGCTCTTCGAGCGGTTCACCAGCGAAGTCCTAGCGCTCGACCCTGCGGTCACGCGGACGTTCCTCAAGCTTTACGTCGCGTTCAAGGCGGAGACGAACTTCGTTGACGTCGTGCCTCAGGTAGGCCGGCTTCGGCTGAGCCTGAGTATCCCGATCGAGGCTCTCAACGACGAGCGGGACCTCGCCTACGACGTCAGCGGAAAGGGCCACTGGGGCAACGGACCGACCGAGGTGACACTCGACGAGGGCTCGGACTTCATGTATGTCATGGGCCTTGTCCGCCAGGCATACGAGTACCAGCTCGGCACGGACTGACGGGCACCCATGAGCTCCTTCATCGGCGAATCGAGCTTCGGCTATCACCCGGACTACGAAGATCTGAATGCGGCGCTCGAACGCGGCATGTTCTCACGGGCCAGGGAACCCGCCGTCGTGCACAGCAAGCCGCTCCCGGAGGAGGCTCCGACCGCGGAAGCGATAGCCTCGGCTCAGGCTGGATCGGGCCGCTCTACGGCTGCAGCACGTGCCAGGTGAGTCGTGACGGACCGGGTGCGGCGTTTGCGACCGAAGGTGCGCAGCGTGGCAACATCAAGCCCTTCGAGATTGAGCTCTGGCGAGCGGCGGCGGATGAGGCACCTGGCGTTGGCGATCTCGACAGGGCTGATGTGCAGGAATTCTCGGCCAGCATCGCTGTCGTTCGGGCGGAACTCCGTCCACGTCTTCGGGTCGAGATTCGACGGCCAGAGAAACTTGTCGGCGTCGAGGTGCAGTCCGAGCTGGCGTACCTGTCGCTCGACCTTCTGCCAGCGCTTCGTCGTCAGCCGAGGTACGTCGAACGAGTGCGCAATGAGGACAATCAGGCGGTCCATGTGGATCGGTCCCTCGAACTCCACGATCTCGGTTGCGGCTGCCCGGACACGGTCCTTGTTTGCCTTGCGGGCGACGCTGTCGAGCACCTCGGGGTCACCAAGGCGCACTGGGACCCATGGGTCGTACGCAGGACGGGTTGAGCCGATCGTCGGTGTCGTCTCGGGATCATCGCGCTCCAGGACCTGCTGATCCGGTTCGACCAACTCATCCTCGTGTGGCTCGGCCACCGTCTCCTGTTTCGACTCGGGCTCGACAACCGAAGGATCGTCAAGTTCTGATGTGGGCCGCGCGTGACTTTCGATCCCCGATTCTCGAACCAACGCTTCGAACGCAGCCTTATGGAGGTCAGTCACCGGCGGCAGACCCGCCTCGTCGCCGAATTGCGTCAGAAGCCGCAGCGAGGTGTCGTGGAAACGCCAGGCATCGCCCGTGGTGATCTCGTCGTTGTGCTTCTCAGCGTTGCGCATGATGCGGAGCTCGTTCGCCAGGCTCGAAACGTAGCGCGGCCGTCGACGATCGTCATCGAACGGGAAGCCGATCCGACCTAGGCGCTCGGTCAGGACACGAAGCTGGCACTGGATGTCGCGAGTGTTGTAGTGGCCCGGCGTTCTACCTTTTGCCCGGTCCAGTTCCGTAAGGACGGCGGTCCATGAGAGTCCCTGAAGGTCTGCTGCCAAACGTGACGCGATAATCGGATCGAGACGCGTCTCAAGGTGATCCAAGCCTGCTCGGACGGAGTCACGCGGTACGAAGGTCAACCAGGTCTCCCGACGGCGAAGCGCGACGACGACCGTGGTGGGCAGTCGCCGTCGCGGGGCAAGTAGTTTGTCCTAATCGTATCGCCGCTACCTGCGGTTACGCGCGCGGTTCGCGGAGGAAAAATTGCCAACCGGGTGACTTTGGCGAGTTCCCGCCTCCGACGGCACTTCGCGCTCCCATCCGCGAGTATCGTCGCAGCCGTGACAGCGAATCGGGTGCCAGAACAGCACATTGCCGTGTTCGGTGGGAGCGGCAGCGGCAAGACCGTCTTGGTCTCGTCGTTTTACGGTGCAGCGCAGGAGCAGGCGTTCCTCAAGGAGGGCCTGTTCCACGTCATCGCTGACGACACTGGTCAGGGCAATCGCCTGCGCCAGAACTACCTCGGCATGAAGAATGCCGCGACGGTGCCAGGTCCTACCCGCTTCGCGGCGACCCCGTACTCGTTCACGATCAAACCGAAAGATCAGGGCGACGCCAAGGCTGCCAAGGCGAGGCCCTTCGACGCGCTGCGGCTCACATGGCACGACTACCCAGGCGAATGGTTTGAGGAGGAACCCAGCAGCGAAGAAGAGGCGAAGCGCCGCCTCGAGGCATTCCGGTCGCTGCTACGGTCTGACGTCGCCCTTGTTCTTGTCGACGGCCAGAAGCTTCTCGATTATGCGGGCGAGGAGGGAAAGTACCTCAAGTCTCTGTTCTGGAGCCTTCGCGACGGGATCTTACGGCTCAAGGATGATCTCCTCGATGAAGGCAAGCCGCTCACTGAGTTCCCCCGCATCTGGATCATCGCGTTGTCAAAGGCGGACCGTCACCCTGACCTCGACGTCCACGGGTTCCAGGACCTCGTCGTGGAGCAGGCCGCCGGTGACATCGCCTCGTTGCACGAGGCACTCAAGGGCCTGGTGCAGGTCCCTGAAGCGCTGTCGTTAGGCGAAGACTTCCTGCTCCTCTCCTCTGCCAGATTCGAACCGGGCAAGATTGAGGTGAGTCAACGAGTCGGCATCCACCTCGTCCTCCCGATGGCCACGCTGCTGCCTCTGGAGAGACTCGTCCAGTGGGCGGAGAGGATTGACATCCCGCGGAGGTGGCTGGATCGACTCGTGGACAACGCCGACGTGTTCGCAGAGGTTCTACTCGGCCCGAACATCTTCCGGGAGTTTGTGAGGCGGATTCCCAAGGTTGGCCCGGTCATCGACAAGTTCGTCATCCCCGCCCTAGCTGCGGCAATCAGACTCAGCAGGCCAAAGGTCCGGGAGATGAACGTCGAGGCGCGATCGAAGAAGGACTACCTCACGGCGATCTTGACCCAGTTCCGGCTCGATCTCGACCAGGGTGTGGAGGATGGTGTCCTCGTGAAGAGCCGCAAGTGAGGTTTTCTCGCCTCGTTCCTCGGCGCGATGATGCGTCTTTGAGGAAGGGTTGAACGCGGGAGGTCGGCCTGCAGGGGCGTGACCTGCGGGTTCGCGGTGTGTCGCGGTCAGGACGCGGGGTCCTGGCCGGAAGGATCGGGAATCGACCAAGACACCCTGTTCCCCAGCGAGGACCCCGCGTTGATCACCTATCGTGCCAGTCTCGACGTGCCTGAAGCCACCTTGGAAACGGTGACGAGATGGTTGGACTGCGCATCGCCGCCGGCCGGGGACTCGTCCGGTGCAACGGGCCGCGACCGCCAGGGCGCAAGGCCTGCTGGTGCTGCGCTGGTTCAAGGACGCGACGAAGCTGCGGATCCTGGCCCTGGACGCTGGGATCAGCAGCGCGACCGCCTACCGCTACCTGCACGAAGCGATCGACGTGATCGCCGAGAAGGCGCCGACGCTCCCGCACGTCCTGGAGCACGCCACGGCCCAGGACTGGCCGTTCCTCTGCCTGGACGGCACGCTGATCCCCACCACGAAGATCGCCGCTGCCGGTACCAGGGCCGCGGACCTGTGGTGGTCGGGAAAGCACGCTCAGCACGGCGGGAACCTCCAGGTCCTGACCGGACCGGGCGGCTACCCCGAATGGGTCAGCCCCGTGGCGCCCGGCACGGTCAACGACATCGTCACCGCCCGGACCCACGTCCTGCCCTGGCTGTATCCCGCCGCTGCCGCGGGACTGCCCACCCTGTGCGACAAGGGCTACGAGGGAGCCGGGATCGGCATCATCGTGCCGTTCAAAGGCACCAACCTCAACGCTGACGCGGTCAGCCGCAACGCCGCGATCAACGCGCTACGCGCACCAGCCGAACGCGCCAACGCGCTCCTGAAAGCGACCTGGCCCGCACTACGCCGTGTCACCCTCGACCCCTGGCGCATCACCGAGATCGCTGCCGCCGCCCTCGTCCTGCTCCACCTTCAACGACCGATCAAACCAATGAGGTGAGAAAACCTCAATGGGTCGATTGCAAGTGCCCTTCGGCGAGGATCCCCACTCGCAGAGAGTTTACCCATCCGTTTTTTCCATTTCGATCAGAGACGACAGACCCATACCGTCACGCGCACGCCTAGGACTTGAGCCACCGACACTGTATATTGGCGAGCGGCCCGTTCCACGATGGAGCACTAGAACAGCGAGGGCTTCCCGCTCCGCAAACCGGCGGAAAGAGCGCCCGCATTCCACCAACACGGTTTGGCGCCTGCCGGAACTCGTATACGAAGTCCGCGGCACCCATCACCGTGTCGCGTTCAATTTGCAGGTCTGCGAGTGCGTTTGCGTAAGTCGATTCCAGTGTGCTGCCGTCCTGCCAACTTGATGCACGCCCCAGCCTAGGCGCTGGGACTCTGCGGCTACCTCGGTTTCGCCCGGAGGAGCCGGGGCATCGCTAGCTGGTGCCGCACAGAGCGAGACTATCCACGGACACAGGCTGCGACGAGGAAGTTTCCGGTTCCGTCCGGTGCGATCTCCGCCTGCGGGCCGAGCAGCCGCGCTTTCAGGCCGGCTTTGCGGTGTGGAACTGGTCGAAACCTGTGGATAGCTCTTGGACAAACCTATGGATATCGATCGTCAGCGAGCGTTCGACACCGGTAGGTTCAAGGGCTCCGAGGACTGCCCGGTTGTGGAAATTCCTACCAGCCCCGGTACTGGTCGGACGCCCGCTCGACGGCATCTCGTCGTGCTCGCTCGTCCACCTCGTGCCGGACCTGGGCGGCGCGCTCCCGCGCCTCGGCCAGGACCACCGGGACACGCTCCATCGGCCGCCGCCGAGAACGGACCCTCCCCCGGTCGCTGAGCTCCCGGTTTGTGGTGATGGCTTCCAGGGCTCGAGCGGCCCCAGCGTAGGCCTCGCCGCGCGCTCCCTCCGACAGGCTTGGCCCGAGCGGGTCGACCGGGTCGGTGACCTGGTAGCGGTCCCGGTAGGCCACCACCTGCCGCATCGCCGCCCGCCAGGTCTCGTGTGCTGCGTCGTCCGCCGGCGGCGGGTTGATGTTCTCCATCCACAACTGCGGCTTCGTGACCGCGTCCTCGACCAGGGCGTCCAGGCGGGCAGCGATCAGGTCAGCGTGCCGGGTCAGCCACGCCTGCACCAGCGGATCGGTTACCGGGCGCTCCCGCAGGTCCTGTGCTGCGCCGGCCGCAGCGGTGCGATCGACGCTGGTAGCTGGGTCGGCCTGGGTCTGGTTGGTGATGCGGTCAGCGAGGTGGTCGGTCATGACCTTGCGCACCGAGGCGACGTCCAGCTGCTTGTGATTCTGGGCGCCGGGCGTGTGTCCGATGGTCTGGGCTACGTGCTCGATCAGCGACCACCACTGGTCCAGCTCGACCCGGTCGTAGAGGTGGTCGACCAGGGCCTGCAATTGCGGGATCTGGCGTTCGAAATGGTCCAGGTCCCGGATGGTCTGCAGGTTCGGTGCCATCGCGAACCACGCCAACGGGATGCTCTCCATCAGAGCCGCGGCGAGGGCATCGGGATCGTCCATGGCGGTCTGCGCGGGGTCGGTCGCCAGGTTGAGCGCTCGGGCGTAGGCGGCTTCGTCGGGGGTGAGCAGGGACCAGACTCGGGCGGCGGCGGTTCGGCCGGCGGTGTCGGGGTCCAGTGCGACGATCAGGTCGCTCAGGTCCCGCCCGGACGCGTCCCGCAGCGCCCGCAGGTGCTGCGCCGTCACACCAGTGCCACCCGCGGCGACCGGCACGATCTGGATCCCGGTCTGCTCCGCGAGCCGGGCGGCAGCCAGGTGGAGCGCGGCGTGGTCGGTTGGCCCCTCGACCAGGACCGGTCGCGCCCCTGCTGCCAGGCGTGTGATGGCGTCGGGGTCCAGGCCGTAGACGAGCTCGCCCTTGCGGTAGGCCGCCGTCTCCGGGGTGTTGAAGTACTTCGGTGCATGCCCGTCCCCCGTGTCTGCCTCGGCGGGGTTGATGCGGCTGGTGACGCCGACAACCTGCCCGGTCTGGTTTCGGTAGGGGAACACGATCCGGTTGCGGAACTTGTCGATAGCCCGCCCATTCCGGGTCCTGGTGGCGACCCCGGCGGTCACGAGCTGATCGGCCGTGTACCCGAGGGTCTGCAGGTGGTCGATCAGCCCGGTCCATGCCCCTGGGGCAACACCCCACTCCGCATCCGTCAGGCCACGGCTGGCCATGTACCGGGTCGCCCAGGACTGGGTGGGCTTCTGCCCGGTCCACCAGGACCAGGCGTGCCCGGTGATCTTGACGACCAGGTCCCGCTCCCCCACGTCAGCCACGGGTTCCTGGGCGCCCCTGGTCGACTCCCCAGCAGCGCCGGCAGGCGCATCCGATCCAGTCATGGCGAGCCGGTCGGGGCCCGCTGCTTGCAGTACCCCAGCCTCATGCTGCGACGTGACCCCGGCCGGCTCGTCGGGCGCGTCAGAGCCGGTGGTCGTCGCGGCGGTCTCGGCGGTACCCCAGAGCAGGTTGTCCGTGGTGTCGGGCGCGGTCGTGATCCAGGCCGGCAGGGCTCGATCGTCGTGGTCATGGGTACGGGGTAGGCCGATGCGGTAGTGCAGGACCTTAGCGATCGACTTCGCGTCCCCGAACCCCGTCCCGGCGGCGCGACGGACCACGGTCTCCGGCTCGGTGCCGGCGGCCTCGTGCATGGACAGCCGCTTGGCCAGCACCGGCCAAACCTCGTCCACGAGGACCCGGTCTGCCATCCGCGCGGGCAGCACCGACCGCACCGCCTGGGCGAGGCGTCCGATGCGGTCGGGCTCGAGGAAGGCGAGGTAGGCGTCCTCGTACTCCGGCACCAGACGAGCCAGCGAGTGCGCGTAGTCCCACTCATCCTCGACCACCCGGGACGCGGACTGCTCTTCGCCGTCGCGGTCCAGGACTGCCTTCAGGGCGTTCAGGACCGCGCGCTCGGTGTTCGGTTGACGGTGGGGGTCGAGGTCCAGGACGTCGTCGGTCTCGACGTAGACCCGGTTCGAGTACGCGCCGCGGGTGATGGCGGTGTAGAGCTCGTTGCGGGTCATGCCGACGCCGACCATCGCGTGAGAGGTGTCCACGGTCATGCCCTGGACTCGGTGGATCGTTGCGGCGTACCCGAGCTCGACATGCTCGGTCACGTAGTCCGCCGGAAGGACGACCGTGGCCCCGGTCTCGAGGTGTCGGGCCTCCAGCGCACCGTCGGCACCGCGGGCGGTCACGCGCCATAGGTCGCCGTTCTTGACCCAGCCGCGGGCCCAGTCGATGTGCCCGTCGTCGTCCTCGGCGTGCAGGTGTCGGTTGTTCAGCCGGGTCACGATCACGTCGCCGATCCCGGCGCGGTTCTCGTCATGCAGGACCACGCCGTCGTCCTCGACCTCCCCACGGGTGACCCGGTGCAGGCGTGCCCTGGCTGAGAGCTCGGTGACCAGGGTGTTGGTCGCGGCGATCATGATCGTCTTCCGGCCTTGGTCGGAGTCGGTCATCCAGTTCGCGAACATCTCCTCCGCCATTGCCGCCGCCGACCCGCCCTGCGTGCGGCGGCCGGTGATGTAGAAGTCAAGGCCCCGGTGGTCACCCTGGCGGATCTGCAGGGACGCGTCGGCTTCGCCGGGGGTGCGGAAGCGGTGGACGCGTGTCAGCTCGACCGCGCCAGCCTGCTGGGTAATCAACCTCAGGGCACCACCGGCAGCGACGGCGCTGAGTTGGGCCGGGTCCCCCAGCAGGCGAACGCTGCCCCCAGCCTGCTGGGTGATGTTCAGGACGTCGGCCAGTGCGAGGGTCCCAGCCAGACTCGCCTCATCAACCAGCACGACCGTGCCCGGCTCGACGCTCAGGCGTTCGCGCAGGCGTGCCCCGCCCGCGCCGCGGCTGGCCAGGAGAAACATGTCCAGGGTCTCCGCCGTGATCCCGTCGCCGAGATCCGCACCGAGGACCTCGGCGGCCGCGGCCGACGGCGCCAGGGCGATCAGCTTGCCGCCCGATTCCTGGACCGCGACCGCGAAGGCGCGCATCGCGGTGGTCTTCCCGGTCCCGGCCGGGCCGATCCCCGCCGCCAGCACGGTGTTGGTTGCGAAGTGCGCCACGAGGTCCCGCTGCCCTCGGTTCAGTACCCGGCCCCGGTCGACCCGTACCTGTTCGATCACCCGCTCCACCGCGCCTGGGTCGATTACCAGGCCGCCCGGGGTGCGGGCAGCGGCCAGGAGCTGGTCTTCGGCTTCCAGGACCGCCAGGGAGGTGTACCGGGTAGAACCATGGACGAAATACACGCTCTCGCCGTCCGTGCGGCGCATGACGTCCGGTGGCTCGTTCACGTCCGGCGGCGTGACCTGCAAGCTGGCTGTCACGGCGTATCCGGAGATCGTCGCGGCCAGGGCGAGTAGGTCCGTGCCGGTGGGGGCGTGGTCGCGGGCCAGGCGGGTGGCCTCGGCTTGCAAGTGGTACGTCGTCCACGTCGACCGCTTGCCCGCGACACTCGTCAGGCACGCGTCCACCAGATCACCCCCGGCCAGCACCTGCCCGGCCAGGCTCGCGAGCACGTCCTGGCGTCGTGCGGGACTCGTCCACCGCAGCTGGCGGAAGACCTGAGCACGGGGCCACACGGTCGCGAGCCGGACGACGGCGTCCGTGACATCCCCGGCCGCCCAACGGGCGACCCCCCGCCCCGCAAGGTCCTGCGCGACAGCGGCCCACACGTCACCGGGCTCGTCCACCACGACCCGCCCCTCCCCGGGCCCGGGTCGCAGGACCGTGGCGAGCATGGATGCGACTGCCGCCCGGCCGCCCAGGACGCTCGCGGCGACACCAGCCCACTGCGGCAGCCGGTCACGCAGCCCGACCGGCGCCCCTTTGCCCGGACGGGTGTCGAGGTTGGCCTGCTGCGTCAGCCCGAACGCCGCCTCCGTCGCCGGCTCGTGCCCATGGCTGGCCCGGTACGCGGCCCGCAGGCTCTCGTACGACTCCACGATCGCGGCCCGCCGCCGCGAGAACGCATCCCGCAACGTCTTCGGGACACCGACGATCTCCCGCACACCCTGTTTGCCCCGACCCCGGGACTCGGTGTGGAACGCGACCCCGAGCCGCTCGACAACCAGCTGCTCGATCCTCGTGTTGTACCGCTCCGAGGCCGCGACCTTCAGACCGAGCAGCACCCGCCCGTCCAGGGCCCGCCACCCACCGTCCACGCCGAGGACCTTCGTCGAGACCGCGACATGGGTATGCAGGTTCGGGTCCCCCGTACGGGAGTCGAGATGGTCGAACGCGACCGCCGTCAGACCATGGGTATCGATCTGCCGCACACCACCCGCACCCGCCCGCGTCAAGGCTCCCTCCGCCTCGATCCACGCCAGGGTGTCCTGCCATGCGTCGGTGTGCGCCTTCGTGATCGCCTCCCGCGTGGCCGCATCCCCCAGGCTCCACAGCACGCTGATGCTCTTGGACGGGGTGAACACAAGGTCATACCCCGCCACCGCGCGCCGCGGCTGCCCGCCCCGCTCGGCCAACCACCGCGCCACCACGTCATCGGTCAACGGGCCACCACCCCGGGTACCGCCCTTCCGGGTCGCCAGGGCCCGGCCCACCTCCCAGCGGAGCCGGTCGCGCTCAACGCCCGGCTCCGGCGGACGGTCGTTCTCGCGAGCAAACCGCGCGAACGCGGCCTCCAACCCCGCCCGGTAACCGTCGTCCTCCGCGCTCTCGAAGACCGGGAACGCCCGGCCCAGCGCCCCTGCGCGGGCCGCGTCCTTCGTCGAGGCACCGCGGGCCAAGGCCTCGAGCTCCAGCCGGTCCGCATCGGGGTGGCGGCCCTGCCCGAACAACGACTTCATCTGCTTCTCCAGCACCCGGCCCGAGACCCCGAGCTGCTCCGTGCCGGTGCCGACCCACCGGCCGGGCGGGTTGCCGTGCTGCATGTAGTAGTCCGTCAACGACACCCCACGACCACGCGGCACGTCCCCCGACGCGACCTGCTGGGTCAGGTACGTGTACCCGCTACCCGCGCTGAGCACGTGGACCGTCATCATGTCCCCCACCCCCTTCCCGGCAGGGCTGGAGCAGCTCAGCTCGGGGCTGATTCAGGACCGCTCACAGCGTTGTGCACTAGGTGTGTGGCCTTCGTCGGGCGGTCCGCGGGACCCTCTGTCCCGCTGCACGTCTGCCCGTGTCACGCAGCCGCGCGCGCCGTGTCAGCCGTGTGCTGTGCGTCGTCGGGCCGCCTGTGCATCGCCGTCGCAGCTCGCTGCTTGTGTCGCTGCTGCCTGGTCGCGCGAAGATCGCGAGTGTGGGCCCCGGCTCTTTCGCATGCCAAGAGCCCGCCCATCCCCCGAGGGGATGGGCGGGCACAGGTACCGAACGAGCCGGGGACTGGATACCTGCGAAACCTGTGGCTGCGCCCCCCTGGGCGCACGTCGAGGTGACCACTCCCGTGGCGCTTTCAGCATTCGTTCGACGCTGGGCGGTTTCGTTCGACTCTTGTGTCCAGCGAGGATAGGAACGCCGTCGTTCACGTTGGATGACGATGACGAGGAGCCAACGAGTGACCATCAACCACGACCAGAATCCCCTCCCGGCCGCGGCGCCGATCATGTCAAACGTGCCCGGCTCCTTCGCCCGGGGCGTGCTGACACGGAGACACCCAGACCTGATCGCGACCGTTCGCCGGCTCGTGCCCTACCCACCGGCGATCCAGGAGTCGCTCGACCAGCTGCTGGTGACGATAGGCGACACCATTCCGCCGCTTCCGGCCGGCTCTCACGACCTGGCGTCGTGGCAGGAATGGGCGGCCCCGTACCTGGGCCGCTCATGGGTCGACGTTCCGTTCCTGTGGGCCGAGTCCTACTTCTACCGTCTCCTGCTGGAGGCCACCGGCTACTTCGGCTCGGGACCATGGGCCGGGATCGACCCGTTCGCAACGCAGAAGAACGCGGAGCTCACCACCCCCGATCTCGCCCGCGATCTGGGAGACCTTGACCGTCTCGTTGCCGCCCCAGACCAGGCCAGCCTGTCCGCGGCTCTGGCTGCCTCCCTGTGGGGCAACCGCGCCGACCTCGGCTTCCGGATGTCCGACCCGGGCGCACAAGGCAAGGACCAGGTCGACGATCTCGTCGCCGACGACTCGGCAGTGCTGTGGCGCCTTCTGGACGCAGGCGCACCGGGCAGGGTGCACCTCGTCGCGGACAACGCCGGCCGGGAGCTGGTCGCCGACCTCGTCCTGATCGACCGTCTACTGGCGACCGAACGCGCCGCGATAGTGGCTTTGCATCTCAAGCCTCGCCCCTACTACGTCTCCGATGCCACGACCGCCGACCTGCTCCAGGTACTGCGGCGCCTGGAACTGGCAGGCGACACCGCCAGCGGAATCAACGCCCGACTCACCGCCGCAATCAGCGATGGGCGACTCCGGGTGCACGCCCACCCGTTCTGGTGCAGTCCGCTGACATTCCACGAGTTGCCGGACGACCTCGCCACCGAACTGGCCGAGGCGACCGTCGTGATCATCAAGGGCGACCTGAACTACCGGCGCCTCGTCGGTGACGCCCACTGGTCTCCCACCACCTCGTTCCAGGACCTCACGTCCTACTTCCCCGCCCCGCTGGCCGCATTACGGACCCTCAAGTCCGACGTCGCCGTCGGCGTGGACTCGGATCGGCTGGCGCACCTGGAGGCCACCGTGCCTGGATGGCGCACCGACGGCACCCACGCCGTTATCCACGTGCACTCCTGAGCTCGCTCCCACCCTCTTGCGGTGGTCCGAATCGGACATCCCGTGGACGGCCCGCTCGGGCCGGGGTGCGAGTCGCCCGTGCGGTCCGCATCCCGCCGCCTACGGTGACTGCACTCCTCCTGATCGGTGTCACGGAGGTCGTCGGCATGAGCGCTGTAAAAGCTCCCATCCGGCACCTGCCCCCGCCGTTGACGCAGTTGCACAACGATCGCCCGTCTGCCGCGGGTGCGCGGGTGCTGCTCAAGCGGGACGACCTGAGGTGCTGGGCAATCGACGCTTTCCCGTTGTAGAAACTCGATCCCCTTGCCCAGCCGCCACGCACACCGAAGAATCGAACGCGACAGCAGGCCAGCCAAGGGGGAACCGCCATGAAGGTGACGACGCTCGCGAGCACGTGCGACAAGAACGACTGCCCGACGATCTACGAGACCGACCGAGGCACGATCCTGGTCCAGGGTGAGACGCCGACCGATCATGGTCTGACGATCCCCGCGCACGAGACCCTCGTGGAGATCCCCCTGGACCTGATCCGGAAGGCGTTCGGTGACCAGCTTGGCGCCTAAGACCCTGGGAGACCTGTTCGACCGGTTTCAGCGCGAAGCCTTCCGGCTGGAGACTCTCGACGACTACAGCCGGTCCGGCAACGTCGACGCCTACCAGTTGTTTCTCGACGGCCAGGACAAGCCCGCCGACTACAACCTGGACTGGCTCGACGAGGTGCGGACCCACACTGACGCGGGACGGCGCATGTACCGCGTTCATGTGCTTCACCGGCCCCTGACGCCCTACCTGCGCTTCGAGCTCGGCTGGGGCTACACCACGAACGCTACGGCCGGCGAGGAGTTCTTCATCCTCGATGTGACCGAGCAGCCCACACCGCTACCCGACCACGTCGGGGACTTCTGGCTCTTCGACTCGACCGCGCCGGCCCGGTTCAACTACAGCGACGGCAAGTTCATCGGGGCCGATGTTCTGCCGGATGACCAGGCCCCGGAGTACGTCGCCTACCGAGAGACAGCCTTGGCGCACGCGGTGCCGTTCGCAGACTGGTGGGCGATGTACGGCGAGTGAACCGTTCCGAGTTGGGCGCAGCGCTGCGGGCGCTACGGCAGGCCTCCGGTACGGAGGCCAAGACCGTGGCCCGTAGCTCTGTCATGTCCGCGAGCAAGTTGAGCAAGATCGAGACGGGCAAGCTCTCCCCCAGCGCCGACGACGTCGACCGGATCCTGACCTCCATCGGTGTTTCCGACGCGGTCAAGGCGGAGTACATGGAGGCCGCTCGTGCGGTGACCACCGAGGCAACGGCCTGGCGCCTGATCCAGCGGGCCGGTCTGCACAAGGCGCAGAAGCAGCTGCAGGCAGTCGAGGCCGACATGGATCTGCTGCGGGTGTTCCAGCCAGCGCTCGTGCCAGGTCTGCTGCAGACGCCGGAGTACATGCGGGCGATCCTGTCCCGGCACGACGACCTGAGCGAAGAAACAGTGCGGCGCACCATGAGCGCACGGCTCGAGCGCCAGGAAGTCCTCTACGACGAGGACAAGACGCTGCGCTTCGTCATCACCGAACCAGTACTGCGGTGGTTGATCGTGCCGACGCCGGTCATGGCCGGACAGCTGGACCGGCTGATCTCCCTGACCCGGCTGCCCAACATCGACCTGCGGGTCGTGCCACTGGCTGGCGCTCAACAAGACATCCCTAACCATGCCTTCGTGGTCCGCGACGACCGCTCCGTGAGCGTCGAGACCGTGCACGCAAAGGTCGTGGTGACCGACCCCCGAGATGTCGCCCTCTACGTCGCCAAGTTCGATGGGTTCGCCGAGCGCGCCCTGTCTGGCGAGGCCTTGAAGCCATTTCTTGAGGACATTCGAGACGACCTTGTGCGGCAACGGGAAAGCCGCTAGTACCGACCCGAGAACGGCCTCAGGATCTTTCCAGAGCAAGCGCACCTGGGAGGTCCGACAATGGAAACATCACCTGCGAGAACTGCGACGCATCTGATTGCGCTCGACATCGACGGCACGCTGATCGGCCGGGACGACAAGGTGCCGTCTGAGACGGTGCAGGCGTTGGAGCTGGTACGCGCCAGCGGACATCACGTTGTGCTGGCGACCGGAAGGTCGCTCGTCGGGCTGCTCGCTGCTGCCCGGAGGCTGGGCCTCACAGAGGGCTGGGCGGTCTGTTCCAACGGAGCTCTGACGGTACGTCTAGACCGAGGAGCATCGTCGGGATACGAAGTGGTGGAGGCCCGCACCTTCAGCCCGGGATCAGTCGTCCGCCAGGCGAACCGGCTGTTGCCTGGCATAGATGTCGCCGTCGAGGAGGTTGGCTGGGGCTGGCGGGTAAACCACGAGTTCGGACCTGGACTGCTCAACGGACCGCAGAAACTGACGCCGCTCGAAGATCTCGTGGCAGGGCAGGCTTCGCGGGTTGCGCTCCACGCCAACCAGGTCACCGACCACGCCGATGCGCTCCGTCACCTCGGGCTAACCGTGACACCAGCGGGCCACAGCTGGCTCGATGTCACGGCGCCCGGAACAAGCAAAGCCACAGCGCTGGAACAGATCCGCTACCTGCTCGGAGTCGCACCCGAGCACACCGTTGCAGTCGGCGACGGCGTCAACGACATCGCCATGCTGGGCTGGGCGGCCCGTGGCGTCGCCATGGGGCACGCCCCTGACACCGTGCTCGAGGCAGCCGACGAGACCACCGGGACCATCGCAGACAACGGCGCAGTCCCGATCCTCCTGTCGCTGGTCCCAGCCCCAGCGCGCCTGCCTGGCTTGTCACCGCTGGGGGCACAGCTCGCCGCGGCCGCCCAGACTGCCGTCGAACGTGCGCCGGGCCCCCTCGTGGTCCGGGTCTGGCACGGTTCCAGTCCCGACCTCGCCGGATGTGAGGTCCACGCGCTCCGGTCGGGTCAGTGGGTTCGGCAGGCACCGGTCCCTGCAGGCACCGCCTCCACGATGCGCGACGTCGAGCGCGCTGCTCGCGAGGCCGGGCTCACCTACCCACGTGGCGACGAGGGACGACGACGCGCCCACTGGCGCACAACCGCAGCCGGGTCTGAATCGGGACCGACCGAGTTCGAGCTCCCACTGACCCGTGTCTGACAAGCAACTCTCGATCAGAGGAGCCACACCGTCAGCGTGTTGCACACTGCCAACAGGCCGGGGACGATCGCTATGCACAAAGAAGTTCGTAAAGCAGTCGACGAGGCACGACGCGCCGGCTTCACCGTGCGCGAGCTGAGCGGCCACACCTGGGGCCATATCGAGTGCTCGTGCGGTGCACACGTCAAGGTGTTCTCCACAGGCCGCAACCCCGAGAACGGCGCGCGGCTGATCCGCAAGTTCGTCGAACAGCACAGGAAGCACGTGTGATGACCGAATTCGAGTTCTCTCTAGTTCTGGAACGCGATCCGGACGACCTCCAGACCGAGGCCGTCGCGGCCAACGTGCCGTCCGTGACGGGCCTGGAAGGCGGTGGACCCTTCTCGCTGGCGCACGTGGTCATCGATGCGGCGGACTTCGCGACAGCAGTCACCTCGGCCGTGCAGCAGATCGAAGCGGTCGGCGTGCTCGTCGTGGGACTGCAGACCGACGACCTGATCTCGATCAAGGAGATCGCCAGCCGCACGGGTCGCAGCCGAGAGTCCGTGCGCCTGCTGGCGACCGGCAAACGTGGCATAGGAGGGTTCCCCTCCCCCGTCTCCCCTGAGCCATGGGCTCTGTACTCCTGGACCGAGGTTGGAGGTTGGTTCTCCGAACACTTTCAGGAGCAGGACTTCGACCTGGACCGGCAGGCCACCGCAGCCGATCACTTCCTGCGTGGAAGGCACATCACACGCATGGAGCCCAACGCGGCCGCCTGGGCGCAACTCTTGTCCATCTGAGCAAGACGAGGCCGAGCAGGCACCACCCGACTTCTTGGAGCCGACCATCAACACGATCGCCCCGGATCTGTGGCTGACCCACGACGGCGTCGGCCTCGGCCCGCTCCGCGCCGACCTGGCCGAGACCTACTGGCGCTGGGAGAACTCGCTACCGGTGATGGCCGGCTACGCCCGCCAGACCCCGGATTCCCTCACCGAACGCACCGCCGGTCTCGAGGCCCAGCTCGAAGGCAGCGCCGACCAGACCCGCTTCACCATCTACCGTCGACACGACGACACCTGGACGCCAGTCGGGATGACGTCCCTGCTCATCGACGACCGCTACCGCACCGCCGAGTTCTTCATCTACATCGGCGAACCCGACCATCGCGGGCACGGCACCGGCACTATCGCTACCTCGATGGTCCTGGACTGGGCCTTCCACGTCACCGCACTGCGCTGCGTCTACCTCGAGGTCCTGGCCAACAACACCGCCGCGATCCGCGCCTACGAGAAGGCCGGCTTCCGCACCGTCGGCACCCGACGCCGCACAGGCTCCTGGCTCGGCCAGCCCGCCGACGAGGTCATCATGGACGCCGTCCCTGAGGAGTACAGCGGACCGCGACTCGTCGAAGCCGCCGTCCTCGCTACCCAGCGACCCCACATATGACGGGTACTTCCCGGGATGCGCTGAGCGCAGTCCTACCGACATTCGGATTGCGGGTCCGTTGGGATGACCTTGAGTTGCGCCTGCCCGACGACGTCGAGCTGCTCGCGCTCGCCAGTCTCGCCGCCGATGGCGTGCACAACCCCGAGGTCGCCCCGTTCTCCTGGCCATGGACCCGGGGCACCCGCGAAGAGGTCAAGCGGAACGTCCTCGCCCATCAGTGGAAGAACCGGGGCCGGACCGCCGCCGACGACTGGGCGCTGTCGCTTGCCGTGTTCCGCGACGGCGAGATCGTCGGGGAGCAACAGATCTCCGCGAAGAACTTCCAGGTCACCCGATCGGGACGTACCGGCTCCTGGCTCGGGCTTCGACACCATGGCCAGGGCATCGGCACCCGAATGCGACTCATGGCGCTGCACCTCGCCTTCGAAGGGCTCGACGCAGCAGAGATGATCAGCGAGGCGTACGACGACAACCCTCCGTCGAACGCCGTGTCCCGCCGTCTCGGGTATACGGCAAACGGGTCGCGGGTCACCGCGCGCGAAGGACGCTCGGTCATCGAGAACAGTTACCGCATGACCCAAGAGCTGTGGGACTCCCGCCCGGACGACCTACGTGCCGAGATTGCACTCGACGGAACCTCGTCGGTCCGCCAACTGTTCGGAATCGACCAACCGAAGCAGTCAACTGACAGGGAGGACAGATGACACAGACCGATGGGCAGGCCGGCATCGAGTCTGAACTGACGTTGAGTCCCGGAGCCTTGCGTGAGCGGATGATCGCTGAGCTCATCGAGTCGGGTGTGCTCGCGGACCCGAGGATCGAGGCAGCGTTCCGTGCCGTGCCGCGCGAGGTGTTCGCACCGGCCGGTACTCCGGCCGAGCTGCCTTACGCGATCAACGACGTCGTCGAGACGAGGTTCACCGACGACGGCAAGATCCTGTCCACGCTGTCCGCGCCGGTGATGCATGCGGAGAACCTGCAACAGGCCCAGGTCCAGAAAGGCCAGCGCGTGCTGGAGATCGGGTCCGGAGGCCCGAACGCGGCGATGCTCGCCCACCTCGTCGGACCCACCGGCACGGTGGTGAGCGTCGACATCGACGAAGGAGTCACCGCCCGCACACGCGCCGGCCTCGAACGTCTCGGCCTGGCGGACCGCGTCGAGGTCGTCACGGCCGACGCGTTCGAGCATCTTGGTCGTGGAATGTTCGACCGGATCATGGTCACCGTCTCCCCCTGGTCTCTGCCCGAGACGTGGGTCGAACAGCTCGCACCCGACGGGATCCTGGTCGTCCCCTTTCAGGTCACCCCCGGACTCCAGCGCATCTTCGGCTTTCGCAAGAAGGATGGACGGCTCGTCTCGGAGTCGACCGTGCCGGGCGGGTTCGTGCCGCTGCAGGGCTCGG
This sequence comes from uncultured Actinomycetota bacterium, assembly GCA_963850545.1. Classification (GTDB taxonomy): domain Bacteria; phylum Actinomycetota; class Actinomycetes; order Actinomycetales; family Cellulomonadaceae; genus Promicromonospora. The sequence goes on from CAWKLP010000002.1 coordinate 125,925, forward strand.
GGTTGTTCAACCCGGCATCTGCCCAGCTGACAGGCCCGTCAGGCAAGTCGGTCACGTTCAAGTTTCCCGGCAGCGAGGTCCCCGTGCGGTTTGGGGTGTCGGACGACGTACTGGCGTCCGACACGGTCGAGGCGTGGTCCGGCGTGATCTACAAGAACGGCACCATCTGGCTCGACCTACTCACCTACCTCCTCATCCAACCGGGCGCGTGCGCGATGGAGGCCGAGGAGCCGGCCGACCGGGGCTCCGACCTGTCGTTCTACCCGGCCCTGGTCGACGGGGCATCGTTCGCAGCCCTGCACCGCCGTCCGGCCCTGGAGAACTCAGTCGAGGTCGGCGCGATCGGTAAGGGACCCGACGCAGCCCGCCTCACCCAGCGGCTCGCGGATACGATCGCCCACTATGGAGCCCACCACCGCGGCGCCGAACCGCTCGTCCAATGGTGGCCCACCGGCACTGATCCAGGTGACGCCCCACCGTCGGTGGCAGTTCTGCCACGACCGCACGGCACGCTCACCATCGGGTGGCCCGGGACGGGAAGCGGCTGATGTGGTCACTCCGGGCGGAGCAATCAATGCGACTTCGCCCTTCTGAGTCCGTGACAGGCTTCGCGTCGCAGTTCGGTACGGCCGTTTCGACGTCCCTGCGGGAGCCGCCATCCCGAGCAGACCTCGTGTCAGCGATCTAATCGACCCGAAAAGGCGGCCGTTCGACACGGCGATCCCGTTCCCACAGGTCGATCACGTGCCCCGCGACCCCCGTTACCGGTACAGACATGACAAGCCCCCAGCTCGCGGCGCGCATCCGCTCGCGGTAGGGCTCGATGCTGTCGCCGTAGCAGTTGGCGACCAGGTGCCCCCGGCCCGATGCGGTGCACCGGTGCAGTTCGGTGAGCATCGGGGCAGGGATCTTGAAGTGCATGACGAACAGCGCGTGCATGAGGTCGAACGTGCCTGAGGCAAATGGCAGCGGGCCTTGCGGCGCGACCGCGACGGAGTTCCGGGGGCGCGTCGCGGCCAGCGACGCCCAGCTCATATCACATCCGGCGACGCGCGGTGTGAGCTCGGCCCGCAGTGTCTCGGCGGACTCACCAGTGCCGGTGCCAAAGTCCAGGACGTTCCCCGGGGCCAGACCGCAATCGCGGACGACCTTGATCATCGCTGCCTGGACTCTGGCGTGGATGCGACGGTCCAGTACACGTGCCCTTTCGCTAAGCCGGAGCTCGCACACTTCGCGCACGAGGTCCGGATCCATATCGGCCGGCGGGACGGGCACATAGAGATAGTCCATGAACCGGTATAAGGTCCGTCCGCCGTGCTCAATGGTGCGGGGCCCAGGCATGTCGCCGTCCAGAACAAGCAGAGAGCCGTGCGCGGTGAATCTCATAGTGTCGTCCGCGGCCCGGGAGCCATCTCGCCCTTGGCTGGCGGGAGGTCAGGCGTCATTAAGCGTGAACCGCTGGATGAGATCGCCTTTGATGCCCTTCGGCCCGGCGTGCGCGACGTCGATGGATCGGACGGCGCAGTCCCGGACTCTGGCGGTAGACCGAGCCAGAAGCCGGTCGACGTCGTCGAAACCGTTCTCGACGACAGCCAGGGTGAGGTGCGGTTCTCCGGTGGTCCGGCTGAGGCTGCTCATGAGCGTGGCGATCGCCGCGCTCACACTGGCACGCCAGGACAGCACGGCCATGGGTACGCTCACGTCGGCAAGTACGTACTGGCCCGTGACCGTCTCGCGCACAGGTGCGCCGAACCGCAGGACGAACGGCTCTAGGCGTGGCACAGCCTCGGCAAGGATCGCGATGACCGCGTCGAGGTCGCCGGCGTCGATGGTCCCGAGCGCGATGGTGACGTGGGGCCGGCTGTTACCCGTCTCGCCATAACGCACGAGCGACCCATGCCGTTGATCGATCGTGGCGTTGATGAGGGCGCAGTCATCGGCCGCGGGTCCCTCGACGGCGAAGCTCACGCCGATCTTCAGCGGTTCAGTCACGATCGAGCCTTCCTGTGATCGAGGATCGAGGCGATGAGCTCCGACGTCGAGCGGACAGGTGGTCGTTCCATGGTGCACAGCTCCGTACCCAGTGACTCGAGGTCGGCGCGCTCCGCAGCACTGAGGAAGGTGAAGTGGCTCGCGCAGAGGAAGCTCGGCCGCACGGCATGGACCACCTCCGCCACGGCCCCGACGTCGTAGGCAACGAGGTAGTCCACGCACTCGAAGGCACTGAGGATCTCCACGCGCTCCTCGAAGGACAGCACCGGACGGCCAGCGCCTTTCGCTTGTCGCACCGAACCGTCCGTGGCGAGGCCGACCACGAGGCCGTCGCCGAGACTGCGTGCGGCTTGGAGCGAGCGGACGTGGCCGGCGTGCGTCAGGTCGTAGACGCCCTTGGTCATGGCGACCGTGCCGAGCGTCTTGCGGAAGTCCTCGTCACCGAATAGGGATGCAGGAGCCAGCTTCGTCCTCATGCGGCGGCCTCCAGGGTGGAGGCGACTTCGGGAGCCAGCAGGCTCGCTATCGTGGCCAGCACGGACCGAGCCGTGTCCTGGACCCGCCCGTCCAGGAGCGCCGTGTCGAGCTCGATGATCAGCGGGCCGTCCGTTGTCGGCTCCTTCACGAACGTTCGAGCGGCGTCGCGGAGCGCCTCCAGCTTGGCGGTATTCATGATGCGACCCTCCGCAGTGGTGAGTCGGTTGGCCGCCTCACGCTGCAGGCTTATCTCCGGTGTCGTGACGAAGACGAAGCACGCATGGACGCGACTCCGCACGCCCGGCTCACCCGCGATGGCCTCGAGAGCCGCAAGATGGGAATCGGCGACAAGGCCGAGGGCGTTGAGCGCGCGGGAGAAGATGATCCGGTCGTTCAGGCCACGGTCCAGGAGGTGGAAGCGCGGCGGCCGCTCGTCAGCACCGACCGCGGCGAGGTACTGCAACGCGCTGCCAGCCAGATACAGATTGAGGCTCGCCAGGTCGTTCTTGTCGATCGGCGCATAGCGTCCGCCGCCATGGAAGTCACCCACCGCCCAGCCCCCACGCCGAATCCGGTGCGACACCACGTCCAGCACCGTCGTCTTGCCGCTCTTGGGCATGCCTGCGAACTCGATCACGACATCGCGGGGCAACACGCTCACGCAAGACTCTCCTCCGGATCAGGCGGGCGGAACGCTCGCAGGCAGAGGTTCTCAGACGGGTTCTCTCCGCCCGCGACCAGGTAGAACTCCATGTGGCCGAGCACGGCCTGTCGATTCCGCGCCTCGCTGTACTGTGCCATCCGTTTGGCGATCCGCAGCGCCTTCGCCCGTGATGACACCGTGCCCCGCGAGTACTCGTGAGCCCACTCGATGACGTCGGCCCATGCCTTCTTCATCTGCCCGGTCCGACGCTTGAGCTGGACGCACTTCACGGCCTCCACGAGCAGTGTCTTCGACTCCGCGGTCTCACCCACCCTCAGCGCCATCAGCGCGGCGAAGAACAACGACGTCGGCTCCATCGGCGCCAGCGACATCGCCGTCCGGTGCGCTTGGAGCGACTCGTCCCACCTGCCCTGGTCACGTAGCAGCAGACCGAGGTAGTCCCAGCTCTCGTACGACGACTCGTCCGCGCGGATCGCCTTCTTGATGTGGTCCATCGCGCGATCCGGCGCCTCGTATCGGTAGGCCGTCGCGAGCGCACGCCACGTGCCGGCCGAGTCGGCGTCAACCGGATCCGCTGCCTCGAGGATCGCCTCGGCGAGCCTGTTGAGCCCCTTGTTGATGTAGGAGCGAGCCAGCCGCACCCTGATCCGCCCGTTGCCTGGCTGGATCTCCAGAGCCTGCTGGTAGTAAGTGACAGCCCGGTCGTAGTCCGCCTCGATATACGCCGACTGCCCCTCGTTGTAGAGGTGGGCCGCCAGGACGATCCGCTCCGACTCCTGCTCGAAAGCGCGCAACCGATCATCCAGCTCCGACCGTCTCCGGGCCGCCTCCACGAGCTCGGCCCGCAGGGCATCACGGTCGCGCCGCACCTCATTGAGCGTCCGTAACCCAACCACCGCCCCGACCGCCAGGACGAACGTGATCACGGTGATGGCCGCGAGGGCGACGGCGATCGTCAGGTTCGCGAAGTCGATGTATCCCGAGGGATCAAAGCCCGGCTCCGAGACGCCCGGCGTCGGTGCGCTCAGGAGCACACGGCTGCCCAAGAGGTCCCCCTTCACACAGTGTGACCTGAGGATATTGCACCAGCGTCGACAACTCCAGGGATCTGCTTTACGCACGGCCGCGCCGGTACCCCTCGCTCAGACGACACCGCCGACGTTCGGCGATCAACGTGTCCTTGCCCTCCTAAGCTGGTGACGGGCCCGCACGAGTCGCAATGATGTTGCGATGGAATCCACGGCAGCCTCTGTTGTCAGCGCCACGCCACGCGAAGTGACCGGACCAGAGAGCTTCGACGACGCACTGAGGGCGTTCGGGCTCGATGACGTATGGCTGCGCGGCTGGATCGTCGGGACTCTCGATTCGCTGTACGACCGCACAGGCTGGGAGAGCGCCGTGTTCTGGATCCCTCCATACAAGGGCTACGTCGCAGTGGGATATCCGCAAGTTCGCACGGCGTACGTCCGCCGGGACAGCATCCAATACCACGCTCAAGATGACTGGCCGATCATCCGATTCCCGCCTCGGTGAACTGCGGGTGTGAGCGCGCCATGGACCAGAGCGAAGGAGAGTCGTCCATCGGACGCGGGACGTCCTGCATGGACCCGTGCCTTTGTGAACCTGGGCGGACCAGGTGCCCAGTGGCCACCGCAGGCCCGTCTAGCGTCGCGATGGCAGGGAGCGCGGGTGGGGCCGGCGCCAGAAGCGAACAACGGTGGTATCGGCGCGGCCTGGGCTAACCGTTGAAAGAACGGTGCCGGAGGGAAAACCAGCGCCCTCTGCCGGGCGCTCACGTCGTGAAACACATTTCGGTGTGGGCTGATCGAGCTGCGATTGGATCATCGCACCATGCGGATCAGGGCGAAGCCGAGACTGTCGGTAAGGCCCGCGCCGTCCGGCATGAACCCGTGCTTCTCGTAGAACCTACGGGCACGCGGGTTCGTGGCAGCCACCCAGAGTTCAGCGGACCGGTTGGGCGGCAGAACGGTGTCGAGCAAGAGGCCGCCGATCCCGGTCCCGTGGTGTTCACCAAGCACGTAGAGCGACCACAGCTCATCGGCCCGGACGGGCGGTGGAACGCCCTGCTTCTTCCGCGTCGGACCGGCCTTGGCGAAGCCCACCACCTGCTTGTCGACGACGGCGACCGAGGGGTACTCGGCGGCGCCGGACAGGCGGTCTTGCCACCGCTGTGCACGGCGCCCGACCGTGTCGGTTTCCCAGTGCTCGGCCGGGAGCAGATCGGAGTAGGTCTCCACCCAGGAGGTGTGGTGCACGACGGCGATCGCCTCGGCGTCATCGAGGACCGCGGGCCGCACCAGTGGCTCGCTCATCGGCCCACGATGACACCGGACGCGCGTTGGCCGCGAGGTACTTGCCGCAGCCTCAGCACGTCGAGGTCATTCCGACTGTCCAGCACCGGAGTGCTCGCCTCGGGAATGGCCAAGCCCTGACGCGGGGCGCTGCGCCTTCCTGAGGTTACTTCGGACCAGTACAACGATGGCTCGGCAGCGTACGGCCTGGGTCGCTCGATCGTGGTGACCGAACCCGACGGCTGCGGGCCATCTCAGTGCTCCGCGCGCGCAGGCAGTCAGCGCCCACATCAGGGTGGGTGGAGATAGGCAAGGAGGCCATGTTGGTGGCCCGTGGCATGCTCTGCGCCATGTCACGAACCAAGTCCTTGAGTCCCGAGGTCTTCGTCGTCCTGACCGAAGCTGCCGCGTTCGACTGGAGCAGAGTGTCGCACGCCTATGGGGACGCGTCCGACGTCCCTGAGATGCTCCGGAGGTTGGCTGCGGGCGATGACGAGGCGCTCAGCGATCTAGCAGGCTCGATCTGTCACCAGGGCACCGTCTACTCCGCCTCGACGGCGGCGGTCCCGTTTCTCGCCCGGCTAACAGCCGCCGGGGCCGCGGTCAAGGAGTGCCTGTGGCTCCTGGGCTACATGGCGGCGAGCGATGACACCGCGCCTGGAGCCGAGGACGAGGTCCGCGACGCCGTCGTCGCCCACGGGGGGACGCTCGCTCCGCTCGTCGGGCACCCTGACCGTGAGGTGCGGCAAGCAGCGGTCCACACACTCGGACAAACCCGGTCAGACCTGTTCTTGGCTCTCCTGCTCGGCGCGTTCGACGACGACGGGCCGCTGGTGCGTGCTGAGGCAGTGATCGGACTGGTCCGGTGCGGAGCGCCAGATCCCACGGGCCTGGTGGGGCGCGCCTGCCAGGACCGCGACGAGCGGGTGCGTGTGGCCGGCGTCCTAGCCGCGCTCGAAGCCGACCTGGACTGGAACGACACCCTGAGTAAGGCCCTGCTTTCGGTGAGCGATCCGGACGGTTCCGGGGCGCTCCTGCTCGACGACCGAAACGAGACCCTGACCTGGATCGTCGAGCGCCTGTCCGAGGCCGGCCGAAGCGAGGGCGCGGCGCGGATGCTGCTCACCGCCGCAGAACGCGGCACGGTCAAGATCACCTCGGTGCTCTGGGCCGCGAACCAGGCGTGCGAGACCTCCCGTGTAGCATCCGAGCTGCTGCGCCCGCTCGCCGCCGCGCACGCGGACTCCGAGGACTTCGCCGCCAGGACGCTCGCGCAGAACCTGGGATTGCGGCCCGGCAATGCACCACTGCCGCTCCCGCGAGAAGCAACTCCCGGCGAGAAGCTCGGCGACGACGCCGCGCTGAGCGTGAACGAATTGCGCACCCGGCTCGCCGAGCCGCTGCCCGAGTACGCCCGGCTGACCACCCCAGTGATCGACCAGAAGCTCACCTTGGCCACAGCTGTGTGGGAACGCACAGGCGATCCCCATCCAGTGCTCTCCACGGTGAGAGTGGTCGCGGACCGGCTTGCAGGCCACGACGAGTGGCTCTGGGGCTTTCAACGCGCGACAGCAGCGCGCACCGCAGCCCGACTGGGGCCTCACGCCGCGCCACTAGAGCCGGTACTGCGCGCGTTCCTCAACGACCCGATCGCGCTCGCCGCGGCCGCGAGAGCCTTGATGCTGGCAGGCTGCGACCTGGACGCCGACCACGTCGCCACCCGCCTGGCCAATCAGGTCGGCCGGTACCGGGACGACGACACCATCAATGCGCTGGCGGCCCTCGCCCCGCACCTGTCACCCGAGGGTGTTCGCACTTGGCAGGGCCTCATCGATGGTGACGCCCGCCTCGTGGGCCGAGGCGGGCCTGCCGGTACCGTCGTCGCCGCCGACGAGCAGTTCCGCGACGCTCTGCGGGCCGCGCTCACCTCGACCGACGGCGCAGCTGACTGACCGCGCAAGTTCCTCCAGGCCGACGACGTTCCGGGTGCCATCGAGCGCCGGGCCGAGATCACTCGTGACGGCGTAGTCGACGCCCGCCGCCACGGCGACGGTCTCGATGTCAGGTCACGAGGCTTGTGGCGAGACTGGCGAAACGCCTGGCATCAAAGCCCTGGCACGCGCCGTAGCCCAGAGAAAGCCGTGGCGTCCCTCGGAGGACCGCCGATACGGTCGCGCTCATGCTCGAAATCCCGCAACGGCAGGTACGTGCCGTGTTCGACGACACCACGATCGTCGTGCACCAGGCCTGCCCTTCCGCGATCGCTGACGCTGCCCTGGCGGCCGGGATGTTCGTGCCACCGTTCAAGCGCGAGCGGATGACCTGGATCAAGCCGTCGTTCCTGCGGATGATGTATCGCTCCGGCTGGGCGACCAAGCCTGGCCAGGAGCGCGTCCTGGCAGTCCGGGTCACCCGGGCTGGGTTCGAGGAGGCGCTGGCGGCCTCGTGCCTGTCGCACTTCGACCGGTCGGTGTACGACAACGCCGCGGCCTGGACCACGCCCAAGCGCCAGTCCGAGGTGCGAGTGCAGTGGGACCCCGAGCGGACGTCGTCCGACGGCCCCTTGCCGCACCGGTCGCTACAGGTCGGGCTCAGCGGCAGCGCCGTCATCGCGTACATCGACGAGTGGATCGTCGGGATCGACGACGTCACTGAGCAGGTCCGCCATATGCGAGGCCTGCTGCACGCCGATCCGGACGCTGTCCCCGCCATGCTTCCGCCGGAGAGCGCCTACCCCCTTCCGGACGACGTCGCCCAAGTCATCGGTGCAACACCCACGCCGGCTGCGGCCCGATGAAGCTAGCCGGGATGGCCTGGAGCACGCTCACGGCCGACGTCGCCGTGGGCGGGCGGAAGTTCCGTGTGGTGCGCCCAGCTCGGCCACCGCAGCACGCCCCGCTGTACACGGGCTACCGGTCCCACCAGATGCTCGTCGACAAGCAGTCGGCCCTCGATCTCGCGGCGGCCTGGTGGCTCGCCGCCCGGTCCCCGCGGACGGTCGTATGGCTGCCGCTACGCCAGACAGCGACGACGTGCGGCAGCCGCTGCTATGGCCAGCGGCTCGATCTGGTGCTGATGCATCACAGCCTCGCCCTTCCCGTCGCGGCATGGAAACAGGCCCGGGCACAGATCCGGCAGACCCGCCCGCACACCGTCGTCCTGCCCGAGCGTCCCTTCCCGGACCTCACCCAGGCCGACCACGAACGGTCGCACTGGCGGGAGAACCTTGACCACCTGCGGTTCGCACTCGCCGCCGACACGCTCTTCCTCATCGGCAGCCGTGCGGCATTCGAGCTGCAGGCCGGTCAACTGCGCGGCCTGGTCGAGGACTGTCCCGCGCACATGGCAGCCAAGCCCGGGACCCATTGCTGCGCCGAGATCGGGCTCGGCGCCGCACCGTTTGCCTCATCGGACAAGAACCGTCGCAACGCCTGGGGCGAGGTCCACGTCGAGTACTGCGCCGACCACCGTGTCAGCGCACCATAAGGATCAAAGCGAAGCTGACACCGTCGGTGAACCGGGCGCAGTCCGGCCTGAAGCCGTGCTTCTCGTAGAACCTGCGGGCGCGTGGGTTCGCATCAGCCAGCCAGAGGTCGGCCGGCGCAGTGGGCGGTAGGACGGCGTCAAGCAAGAGAAGATCTTGGGGCTTGGCCGTCGCCCCTGCCGATGGCCTGCGATCGGTGCGTCGCGTCTTCGACAGGTCGTTGGCCGCTGATCCCGTTCTCGTCCAGGGCGTTAAAGACGTGAAGGCCGCCGTTCCTGGTTCCGAGCCACAAGCCGGCCGTGAGCCACGTCGAGGCACTGCCACACGGCCCGGTGACCGAATGGGTCGTGAACTCGAACGCCGTCGTTCGGACTTCTCGAATCGTCTCGCGTTCGATGGCCTCAAGTGCCGCGTGGGCAGCACGACGCCATCGCAAAGGCCACTCGACCCAGCCCCGAGGCGTCTCAGTGAGGTCGATCGTGTTCCACGTGATCGAACAGTCGTCGAACTTCTCCCAGCACACCTCCAGTTGTCGGCCGCTGGCAAGCCGCAACACCACAGGCAGATCGGCGAACCACTCGTCGAAATTCAGGTTCCACACCATCCAGGTCTCGGCGACCTGATCGCTGACGAGATCACCGAGCAGCCGCGCCTGACGCTGAAACTGTTCGTCTGCGGGCAGGAAATTAGGCCGCCAGCCGGAGACGTTGGGGTCAGGCATCATGTGAGCGCGCCTGCCGGGTTCGGCTTCGGTCGGGCCACGGCCAGTCGAGAGTCTCCAGCTGCGGGTGCGAGCGGACGGTCTCGATCAGCGTGTGAGATCCGGACACTCGTGTCGCAGTGAGGTAGTAGTCCGTCCATACAGACCAGGATCGGTCCGCTGGCCACCAGTTCGACCGGCTCAGCCCATTCGATCCGGTCGTCGGCGGCGTCACGCAATCCGTCACGACTCCCGCCCTTGCAGCCATGTCGCGATCTCAGCGACGCCGTCGACAGTCAGCCCGACAGACGACTCGACCCGGAACAACAACGCGGGCCCAGGATGCTCAAGCTCGACGAACCAGCGGTCCATCTCCGTGATCACGTCGTCAACCCACACGAACGGCCGGCCCGCCGCAACCCGGACCAGGGCACGCGTCTTCCACCCCAGACCGTCCGGGGCGCCCTCGCCGTAAGGCGGCAGGTCCGCGACCGACAGCTCTGGTAGCCCGACCCGCGGCGCGATCGCTTCGTTCGCGTCCCCCATCCAGGCCGTCGCCCACACCACGTCGCAGCCCAGACCCAGCAGGAGCGGACCAAGGGCCGGATCGATGAAGTCGAGCTCCGGGCGCGGCATGTCGGGGTCCTCGGGCTTACCGTCACGAGGCTGAGGCAGCATCCCGGGCCCGCCGAACGGCAACAGAGTCCCGTCGACGTCGAGGAACAACAGCGGGTGGGCAGCAGTCACGCATGCACGATAGCGGCCTGCGAGCAGCGGCAAGGCGCCGGTGTACCCCCGCATTCGCAGACGATAGGAAGCGGACGATGCGCACCGGCGCGCACCGCCCGGAAGACGCAGCAGACCAGGATGCCGATCTCGAGCGACTGTGCCGCGAAGCAGGCCTCACGACGACAAATAGGTGCGCGCTCCTGACCAGGGCGTACGCCCCGCACACCAACAGGTGTGCGCTCCTTGGGTGTGCGGAAAGTGCGCGCACGATCTGCATGATCGCGCCCATGAACACGAAGCCAAACGCCCCCTCGCCAGATCCCGCGTTGCACGGTGCCCCACGCATTTCGTGCGGCCCGCGACCACCAGACACCGCGGCCAATCTGCACGAGTTGGGGGACATGGACGACCCACACATCGACCTGCGTGAACGCCATGTCCCCCAACTGCCTGGACTGCAGAATGCGCGCCCAGGGGAACGTCGCGTGGTACTTCGACGGGTACAGGTGCATGTCACGGTGCAGGACATGGACGCCACCGATCGCATGACGCCGCCCTCCCCGCTCGGCCAGCCGGCAAAGCCACGCGGATTCGCTTCACCAGAAGGCCTGCGTCGGCTCTTGCTTCGACTGCATGACGCATGCCCGGATGGTTGGGCCGCTGACCCGGAGGCAGAGGCCCTGCTTGAGCACTGCGCCCACCGGTTCGGTGCGCTGGCCCGCCGGTACCGGCAGACTCCGCACGACGCCGCGGTGGCCGCGTTCGAGGTGCTGCGTGCCGCCGCGACCGCGCGTGCCGTGGATCCGTGGGCAGTGGTGACCAGAGCGGTGGAGCTGACCGTGCAGGCGAACGAGCGCGCAGACGCCCTGCTGTGCTCCACCGGCAAGGCCCGGCGCCTGATGTCCGGCGAGCACCATGACGTCGTCCGATTCGGCGAGCGCGATGACGGCGACCGCTCCTGGACGGACCACCTCGACGCGATCACTGATGCTCGGCGCCGGTCGTCGGACGACACTTCCGCCGACCCGAGTCCAGTCAACGGCGTCGCTCCCGGGGAGGTTCCGGTGGCCGTGGCGAACATCGTCGAGTTGCTCGTCGCGCTCGGCTGGCCCCGCGCCGTCGCCACGAACGGCCTGGACTACATCTGCTCCCGCCTGGTCGAGGCCGGCAACCCAGCCACCGCATTCGAGTACCTGCGCCGTGACCTGACGCCGCTGACCCTGCTGGACATCCCGCACCGCTCGTGGACCGCCCTGTGCCGCATCGTCTTGGGACCCGATGACATCCTCGGGCAGGTCTCGGGTCTCCTGCGCCGTGTGCTGTCCGGCGAACCGGTCGCCACTCTGCTGACGGATCAGAAGCTTGTCAGCCAGGTCGCCCGTTCCTGGCTGTCCGGACGCGAGGCCATCACGCCCGCGACAGATCGGTCGGGCCTGACACGGACGGTGCGCAATGCCTAACGAAGCCGATGCCCTCGCCGGGTCGCTCACTGTGTCCGTTGACTCGATCATCGTCGGGGCTCGCCATCGCAAGGACGCTGGCGACCTTGATTCGCTCGCCGCGTCGATCGACCAGCTCGGGCTGCTGCAGCCGATCACCGTCACGCCGGACCGGGTGCTGGTGTGCGGGTGGCGGCGTCTGGAGGCCGTGAAGCGCCTGGGCTGGGAGTCGATCAAAGTCTGGGTGCGTTCCGGGATCTCCGACCCCGTCACTGCTCTGCTGGCAGAACGCGATGAGAACACCCAACGGAAGGACTACGCCCCGCTGGAGAAGGAAGCTCTCTACCGCGAGATCAAGGAACTACTCCGCGAAGATGCCGAACGTCGTCAGGCCGAGACGCGGTTCGGTGGGGCGCGTCGGAACGACAACAAGAAGACACCCACGGTCGGTGCCAGCGGTGGAGTCCACCGGACCTCACCGGGACAGCCTGAGGGCAAGACAGATGCCGCGCAGGATAGGTCTGGACGGGGCAAGGTCCGGGAGCAGGCAGCGCTGATCGTCACCGGCAGCAAGTCGCAGAACACGCTCGAACGCCTCAGCATGCTCGTCGACCTCAGCCGCGACACCACCCGGCCCGGCCACCTCCGCAATCTCGCCGCTGAGGCCCTGGCTCGGATCCAGGACGGGCACCCGGTATACCCCGAGTATCAGGCCGTACGGGCAGCCCTCGCCGCCACCGATCCCAACCAACAGACCATCGAACCCGTGACCGCCGACGACGTTCAGGAACTCCTGGCCACGGCCAGGAAGAACGCGAATCGCCCTCACGCCTCAGGCAACGACGTGGGCACGGTCGAGGAGCGCGAGAGCGCTCACCCCGCCAACAGGCTGCACTCCGCCCCGGCCAGCCTCCGCCAGTGGGCATCGATCTGGCCTTCCCTCAAGGGCTGGTCCGCCCGGTACGACCCCACGGTCATCGCCGCGAATGCCACCGAGGCGGACTGGGCCACATTCCGCGAGGTTCTCGCGGAGACCAACGCGTTTGCTCGGCGAGCGATGGCCGCACGGAATGTGAATCTGCCGTCGTCCAACACCGGCGGCGACCAGACCCTTTTCGACGTCCCGAACCCAGTTCCAGATGAAAACGGATGACCGCGAGTGCCGTGGCCCGGCACGATCCCACGAGTCTCGGCTCCGTCAAGGGGCTTTCTTGGCTGCTGCCGTGCGGATGCATCCGGAGGTCCACCTGCTCGCGTAATACCACTGTCGGTGGCGGCGCCTACGCTGTCTCCCGATGGATCTTGACCTCGTCGATCAGCTTCGGGAGCGCCACCCCGCGTGGCGCCTGCTGCGCGCCCGCAACGCCCCTCTCATCCTGTCTTTCCTCGGCGCGCACTTCATCGACGCCAACCGCGGCCCGACCCCAGCCGGTCATCTGACGGCCGCCCTGGACGACGTCCTACTGGACCTGCATCGCACGGATCCCGACCGCTACCCCTCGGAGCCCCAGGCATACCTCGACGACTGGTCCGGCACCGAGTCCGGCTGGCTGCGGCGCTACTACCCGGCGGACTCGGACGATATCCACTACGACGCGACGCCCGCGCTCGAGCGGGCCTACCGGTGGGTCGAGGGCTTGCAGGCGCGGTCCTTCGTGGGCACCGAGTCCCGCCTGCACACCCTGGTGGAGCTGTTGCGGCAGATCGTCCACGGCACGCAGGAGGACCCGGCCGTCCGGCTCGCCGAACTGCAGCGACGCCAGACGGAGATCGACGAGGAGATCGCACAGGTCAAGGCGGGGAACGTCGCGGTTATGGACGAGACCGCGGTCCGCGACCGGTACCAGCAGTTCTCCTCAACGGCTCGTGAGCTGCTGTCCGACTTCCGCGAGGTGGAGGAGAACTTCCGGGCCCTGGACCGGTCGGCGCGCGAGAAGATCGCGAGCTGGGACGGCGGCAAGGGCGGACTGCTCGCCGAGCTCGTCGGCAGCCGCACCGACATCGCCTCCTCCGACCAGGGGCGCAGCTTCCAGGCGTTCTACGACTTCCTGCTCAGCGAGGACCGCCAGGACGAGCTGGCCGTCCTCCTCGCCCAGGTGCAGGTGATCCCAAGGATCGGCGCCGACCAGCGGCTGCGCACCGTGCACCACGACTGGTCCGACGCCGCCGAGCGCACCCAGCAGACGGTCCGCAACCTGTCCGAGCAGCTGCGCCGGTTCCTCGAGGACCGCGTCTGGCTGGAGAACCGACGCGTCCTCGACCTTGTCCGTTCCATCGAGGCGTCCGCGATCGCCGTCCGCGCAGCGCCGCCGCCGGACTCGTCAGGGGTCGGGCTCGAGGTCGACCAGCCCGGGGTCGCCGTCGCGCTCCCGTTCGAGCGGCCCCTGTACGACACGGTGCCGGCGTCGGCAGTGGACAGCCTGATCGCTCCCGAGGAGCCCGACCCCGCCGAGATCGGCGCCCTGCTGGAGCAGCGGTTCGTGGACACCGCGCGCCTGGTCGACAACATCCTTGCCGTGGTGCCGCCGCGCAGCACCGCCGTCCTCAGCGACGTCGTGCTGATGTACCCGGTCGAGCAGGGCGTCGCCGAGATCGTGGGCTACCTGTCGCTCGGCGACCAGGAGCAGGTCGCGGTCGACGTGGACGACACCGAGCAGATGGTCGTGGAGTACACCGACCCGGACGGCGTCCCGCGCCGGGTCACGATGCCGAAGGTGACGGTGACCCGCCGATGAGGACCCCGGAGGAACAGGCGATCGGCACGGCCGTGATCGGTCTGATGCGCGGCGTCGTGTACCGAGAGTCGGACGAGACCAGATGGGTGGCGCTAGGTCGTCATGCGGGTCCGGTGCGGGACCACTTCGCGGCGATCGGCGTCGACGTCGTGATCGACGACGTCGAGGGATACGCGTACCTGCGCGCCCGCGAGCCGGAGGACGGCGAGGAGCCGCTCCCCCGCCTGGTCAACCGGCGCGCCCTGACCTACAACGTGAGCCTCCTGCTCGTGCTGCTGCGCAAGCGCCTCGCCGAGTTCGAGGCGACCGGCAGCGAGGGTCGCCTGGTGCTGAGCCGCGACCAGATCGTCGAGATGCTGCGCGTCTTCCTCGCGGAGTCGACCAACGAGGCGCGCGTCCTCGACCAGGCGGTGCGCACGATCGGCCAGGTCAGGGACCTGGGCTTCCTCCGCGAGCTACGGGGACAGACGGACCTGTGGGAGGTGCGCCGCGTCCTGAAGGCGTACGTCGACGCATCGACCATGGGCGACTTCGACGCGAAGCTCACCGAGTACGCGAACGCCCAGACGGGAAGCGGGTCCGATGACTGACGCACTGTTCTCGGCGGTGGAGGTCGAGTCGACGGACACGCTCACCGGCTACCGCCTGCAACGCATCGAGGTCTACAACTGGGGAACGTTCCACAAGCACGTGTGGTCGCTCTCGCCGGCGGGGCAGACGTCCCTGCTGACCGGCGACATCGGCAGCGGCAAGTCGACACTGGTCGACGCCGTGACGACCCTGCTGCTGCCGGCCAACCGCATCGCGTACAACAAGGCGGCGGGGGCCGACAACAAGGAGCGCACGCTGCGGTCGTACGTGCTGGGCCACTACAAGTCGGAGCGCAATGAGACCACTGGTGCGTCGCGGCCCGTCGGCCTGCGCGATCACACGTCGTACTCGGTGATCCTGGGTGTCTTCGGCAACACCGGGTTCGACGAGACCGTGACGATCGCTCAGGTCTTCCACCAGCGGGACCGCACCGGTCAGCCCGACCGGTTCTTCGTCACCGCGCAGGCGGACCTCTCGGTCGACCCCGACTTCAGCGGTTTCGGCGCCGACCTGAAGGCCCTCAGGTCCCGGCTGCGCGCGGCGGGTGCGCAGATCGACAACGGGTTCCCCGACTACTCCCGGCGGGTACGACGGCTGCTCGGGATCCGTTCGGAGCAGGCGATGGAGCTGTTCCACCAGACGGTCTCGATGAAGTCGGTGGGCAACCTCAACGAGTTCGTCCGCGGCCACATGCTGGAGCCTGCCGACGCCGCGAGCCGTGTGAGCGGCATGGTCGACCACTTCGAGAACCTCACGAAGGCGCACGAGGCCGTCCGCCGAGCGACCGACCAGCTCGCGGCTCTCGACCCGCTGATCGACTCCTGCGACCGCTACGAGGAGGCCGTCGAGCGGCACAGGTCCCACGTGCGCCAGCGGGACGCCGTCGCCCCCTACGTTGCCGAACGTGCTGCGACCATCCTCACGGCCACGCTTGACCGTGATCGCACCGCTCTGACCGCCCGCGAGGGCGAGCAGCGGGACCTGGAACGTGAGCGGCGGTCGCTCGCCCCGCAGCGGGACCGCCTCGTGGGCGAGCGGCAGAACGCGGGCGGTGACCGCCTCGGCGAGCTGGAGGAGGCGATCCCGAAGGCCAAGCAGATGCTCCAGGACCGCACCTTCCGTCGTCAGGCCTACGCGCTCCTGCTCGACCAGGCGAGCCTCGACGACGTCACGACGGCGGCGGACTTCGGGGGCCGCATGGCCGACGTCGCAGCCCGCCGCGAAGGGCTCAAGGACGAGCGTGACCGGATCGACGCCGACAGGCGGCCCCTGCTGGAGCGCCACTCCGAGATCAACCGCAGGGGCGCTGCGTTGTTCAAGGAGATCTCCGGGCTGGAGAGCCGGCGCAACAACCTTCCCGGCCGCCTGGTCGAGCTGCGCGAACGGCTCTGCACCGAGCTGGGCCTCGACGAGGCGGACCTCCCGTTCGCGGGCGAGCTCGTCGACGTGCGCGACGAGCACGCGCAGTGGCGCGGCGCCGCGGAACGGGTCCTGCGCGGTTTCGCGCAGAACCTCCTGGTGCCCCAGCGCCTGTACGAGGACGTGACCGGCTGGGTCAACGCCAACCACCTCGGCACCCGGCTGGTCTACCTGCGCGTCCCGGAACGCCGGGTCCCCTCCCGGCCGGCGGACCGCGGACCGGGACTGCGCCTGTACGACGTCCTGGCGATCGAGGACGGCGGCTTCGCCGGCTACCTCACGACCGAGCTGGCACACCGGGCCGACCACCGGTGCGTCGACGACGTCGTCCAGCTCCGCCGGGAGGACCGTGCCGTCACACGCGAGGGTCTGGTCAGGGACCGCGACCGGCACGAGAAGGACGACCGCACCCGCGCGGACGACCCCCGCACCTGGGTGCTCGGCCGCGGCAGCGAGCAGAAGATCAAGGCGCTCAACGCGGAGGCCCACACGCTCCAGGGAGAGCTGACCGGGATCAACGCCCAGCTCACTGCGCTGGACACGCGACGGAACGCCCTCGACGACAGCGCCGCCGCGCTCGCCGGCCTGGCCCAGTACACGACCTGGCGCGAGATCGACGTCGACGAGGCCAGCGGAGACCTGACGGATCTCACCGGCGAGCGCGACCGACTGGTGGCCGGATCGTCCCGGCTGACCGAGATCGACCGGCAGCTCAGCGAGCTCGCCGAGCGCGAGGACAAGCTGACCCAGCGAATCGGCAGCGTCGGCGAGATGATCGGCGGCCTCAAGAGCGACGTCACGGCCGCTCAGCGTCGCCTCGACCGGGAACGCTCGACCATCGACGCGCTCGACGAGGCCGCTCTCGCCGGTGCCCGTGACTGCTACGCGTTGCTCGAGGAGCGGATGGGGCGCAAGGTGCCGGCCACGATCGACGAGTGCGACGCGACCGCCGCGACCCTTCCGCGCGCCATCAACGCGGCCGTCGACGACGCACAGCGCCAGATGAACGGCTACGTGACCAGCATCCAGCAGCAGATGTCCGAGGTCCGGCGGCGCTGGCCCGAGGCGACCACCGAGATGGACGCCAACGTCGCGGCGATCGGCGAATACCGGAGCCTGCGGGACCGGGTGCGCCGTGACGACCTGCCACGGTTCGAGGCCGAGTTCAAGCACCAGCTCAACACCAACGCCGTCCGCGAGCTGACCCAGTTCTTCTCCTGGCTCCGCCGACAGGCCGAGCAGATCGGCGACCGGGTGGAGCGGATCAACGAGGCGCTCTCGGCGATCGACTACAGCCCCGGCCGGATCGTGCGCCTGGTCGCGGAACCCACCCCCAACCAGGAGATCAAGCAGTTCCGGCTCGACCTGCGCACCGCGACCACGAACGTGCTCAGCCCGGACGACGCGTACACGGAGCAGCGGTTCGAGGAGGTGCGCCGCATCATCGAACGGTTCCGCGGCCGGGAAAACCATGCCGAGAGCGACAAGGCGTGGACGCGCCGGGTCACGGACGTGCGCAACTGGTTCACGTTCGCCGCCTCCGAACAGGACCGGGAGACGGGCGCCGAGCACGAGCACTACACCGACTCCGACGGCAAGTCCGGCGGCCAGAAGGAGAAGCTCGCCTACACGATCCTGGCCGCGTCGCTCGCCTACCAGTTCGGCCTGGAGTGGGGTGCCGAGGCCTCGCGCGACTTCAGGTTCGCCGTGATCGACGAGGCGTTCGGCCGCGGCTCGGACGCCTCGACCCGGTACGCGCTCGGGCTGTTCGCCAAGCTCGGCCTCCAGCTCCTGATCGTGACCCCGCTGCAGAAGGTGCACGTGATCGAGCCGTACGTGCACTCGATCGGCTTCGTCGACAACCCGACGGGTGCCTCCTCCCGCGTGCACACCCTCACCATCGAGGAGTACCACGAGCGGCGTCGCGAGCACGCCGGGCAGGCAGGCGCGTGAGCGGCCGGGTGATGCGTCCGGCCAGGCGCTGGACGACGCCGGCGGACGTCGCTGCGAAGGTACGCCGACGGTGGGAAGACGGTTCCCTGCTGCGCGCTCTCGCGGCGGGCGACCCGTTCCCGGTGCTCGACGTCCCGGTCCACGGCCCGTCGGCCGCAGACCTCGGTGAGCGCTTCGACGAAGCACGCGACTGGCTGGCCACATTGGACGCCGGCTCACGGGGAGGACGGGCGTACGACCTGGTCAGCAAGAGCGTCGGCGGCCGGGACCTCGGCCGCACCGAGGTTCCGGGACGCGCGGTGGTCACGTTGTTCGACCAGGCCTGGCGCCTGCTCGGCGTCCTCGACGACGTCGCGGCCTTCGGCCGTGTCCTCACGATCGCCGATCAAGTCCTGCCCGACGCCGCCGTCCGCACCTGGGTGCTGGACAAGCCCCTGCGGGCCCTGGCACTGGAACCCGAGTGGCCAGCGATCACCGCCGCCTACCGGTGGCTGCGGGACAACCGCGGCTCCGGCAGGTACCTGCGCCAGGTCGACGCACCTGGCGTGGACACCAAGCTGGTCGAGCGGCACCGGGCCGTGCTCGCGGAGCTGCTCGGCGTCACCTCGCGGGCCGCCAGGTTCACCGCCGACCTCGGCCTGTCCGGCAAGCCCGCGATGGTCCGGCTGCGCTGCGTACCGGGCCTGCTCGGCCTGCCCGACGTCGTGACGGACGTGACGCTGCGCCTGGACGAGGCCCGGCAACTCGCTCCCCGTGCCATCACGCAGGCACTGATCGTGGAGAACGAGATCACCTACCTGAGTGTGCCGGTCCCCGCCGGCGGGCTGGTCCTGTGGGGCAAGGGGTTCGACGTCGACCAGCCCGCCTCGCTCCCCTGGCTCCGGGACACCGACGTGACCTACTGGGGCGACCTCGACACCCACGGGTTCGCGATCCTCGACCGCTTGCGCGCGTGGCTCCCGCAGGCCCGCTCGGTGCTGATGGACCGGGACACACTGCTGGCCCACGAGGAACGCTGGGGGCGGGAGGAACGTCCGACGTCGGCCGCGCTCATCCGGCTGACCGACGCCGAGGCGGACGCCTACGCCGACCTCGTCAGCGACCGGTACGGGGCGCGGGTGCGCCTGGAGCAGGAACGGATCGACTGGGCGTGGGCCTCCGGCCGGTTGCCGGCCGGACCCGTCGGTGAAACATCTGGCTAACCCCGTCTTCGCAGGTGAGAGCGCCTGTCGATAGGGTTTGGTCTCCTTGCCCCGACATCTGCGGAGTCCGCGACGATGAGTGAGTACCAGTTCTACGAGTTTCTCGCCCTCGACCGACCGCTGACGACTGATCAGCAGGCCGCGGTGCGGGCGCTGTCGACCCGGGCCCGGATCACGTCGACCTCGTTCGTGAACGAGTACCACTGGGGCGACTTCAAGGGCTCGCCGGACGAGCTCGTGCGCAAGTACTACGACCTGCACCTGTACTACGCGAACTGGGGCACGCGGCGCCTGCTGATCAAGGTTCCAGCGGTCGCGCTGTCCGGGTTGGAGCTCGAGCGGTACATCGTCGGCGACCACATGGACGCCCGCAGGTCCGGGAAGAACATGATCCTGGACCTCGGCTCCGAGGACGATCCCGAGGACTACTGGGACGAGGACCAGGAATGGACGCTCAGCAGTTTCGCGGCGTTGCGGGCCGAGCTGCTCGACGGCGACCTGCGACCCCTGTACCTCGCGTTCCTTGCCGCGATCGGTGTGTGGGCGATCGACGAGGACGCGTTCGACTACGCCGACGGTGACGTCCTTGAACCTCCTGTCCCCACTGGGCTCGACGAGCTCACCGGGGCGCAGCAGGCACTCGCCGATTTTCTCCGCCTGGACGCCGATCTGCTGGCCGAGGCGGCAAGCGCGAGCCGGCCCCGCGACGCCGTCGGGCAGAACCTCCCGCGGGAGTGGGTGTCCGCGCTGCCCGCGAAGGTGAAGGACGATGCGCTGGTCGCGCTGCTGGCGGGCGACCATGCGGCGGCCAGGGCCTCTCTACTGCGCCGGCACAGCGGCAACGCCTCGGACACGGCGACCGAGGGCACGCGCACGATCGGTGAGCTCCTGGACGCTGCCGCGAAACGCAAGCAGGTCCGAGCGGGCGCATAATGCGGCCAAGCGGGCGCAGACGCACGTCTATCCACGTCGCGACAGCGCTGGCCCACGCCGCCCTACTACGCTGAGGTCTGTCGGCTTCCTCCGCCCACGGTTTCCTTGCCTCTGCACCTCCCGCCACCGTACGGTTTGCCCGGATTACGGGGGCAGGGGGCTGACGATCACCACGACACCGCTCGGGCATGCACCGACATCCCCACTGGTCACGAGCTCCCGTCCCGCAGCCCGGGAGTGGTGGCAGCGCCTGGCCGTATGGCGCTCCCGCTGGCTCGGCTCGCACCCGCGTGCCGCCCGGGTGTGGGCGGTGGCCCGGACCGTCGTGCTGGCCGGGTCGTTGCTCTGGCTGCTCGGACTGTGGCTGTTCCTCCCCGAGCTGCGCCTGGGGATGCGCGCCTATCTCGGCTGTCTGTGGGTCGTGGTCGCCTGGTTCGCCCTCGCGCGGACCAAGACGCTGACCTGGTCCGGGTTCCTGGGCTTCTTCGCGCTGTGCGTTCCGTGGTCGGTCGGCATCGGCCTGGTCACCACGATCATGGCGGGCCAGGTCGCACAGATCGATCTGCTCGCCGTCTCGGAGACCGGCGCCCAGGTCGCCATCGCCGGCATCGTCGAGGAGGCCGGCAAGCTCGTGCCGATCGTGCTCCTGGCTCTGCTCGCGCCACGACGGGCCGCCCGGTTCGCAACCGTTGACTGGCTCCTGCTCGGCCTAGCGTCCGGTACGGCCTTCCTCGCCGTGGAGGAAGCGGTCCGACGCACCGCGCTCGCGACCGGCAACGCGGGCTTCGGATCCCTGCTCGGCCTGACACCCGACGCCGTCCTCCCGCCGGGCTACGTCCAGTTCGGGCTGACGCCAATCCCGAGCCCGATGAGCGCGGAGGGGTCGCTGCTGGCGCCGACGACGGCAGGAGAGTTCGGCGGGCACGCGATCATGACCGCCCTGGTCACCGGTGCGGCCGGGCTCGCTGTCGCGGCCTGGCAGGCTCGCCGTCGGCTGACCGGGGTTGCTTTGGCTGCACTGTCCGTGGTGGTGCTGTGGTCGGCAATCGCCGACCACGCGATGTACAACGCCGGCCTGGAACTGTTCAGCGCGCTTCCCGGCGACGGCGACACCCCCGCCTGGCTCGACCCCGACTCCACGACCATCCCCTGGTGGCTGCGCGTCCCTTGGTCGTTCCTGGGCCACGGACACGGGCGAGCCCCGGCCTTCCTGCTCCTGGTGCTGGTGTGTCTCCTGGTCGACGCGGCCCGGCTCGCGGCCCGCCCGGCCGCAAACCTCACCGGGCGGCCCACGCCCGCCTGGGTCGCCCGGCCGGCCCCGGGTGCCCCGGCTGTCGTGAGCACCGCGGCCGGCGCGATCACCAGTCTGATCTGGGTCATCGGACGCGACCTCGCACAGGCCATCGCCGGGCACGCACGACGTCGGCCGGATGGCAACGAGCCAGCCGAGCCCCGACGGATCGCCGCCGCACGTGGTGCGGCACTCGTCTCGGGGCAACGGGCGCTACGAGAGCTGGCCTACGAGCACGCCTCGGCACGCATCCACCCCTGGGCGCGACGGCTGGCGGCCGTCGCCGTCGTCGCGGGGCTCGGGTGGCTGGTCTTCTCCGTCGCACCAGCCACGGCCCGCGAGATCGGCACCTCCACGAATGACCAGTACCAGCTACCGGGCCTCAACCCCACGGACGCGCCGTCCGGTATCCCGTCGGACCTGCCGACCGGTCTGCCCTCTGGCTTTCCGACAGTCCCGCCGTTGGACCTGCCCACGCAGATGCCCACGGATCTTCCGACGAGTCTGCCCAGCGACTTCCCGACCGGGCTGCCCACGGACCTACCGAGCACTCAGCCGACGTTCGACCCGGACGACTTCCCGTCCCTCGACCCGGACTTCGAGTTCCCGAGCCTGCCACCCAGCACCAGCCCCACTACCGGTGAGTGGCTGGCCGGCGTGCTCGACGCGCTCGCCGACTGGTGGCACGACCAGCCGCTGCTCACCCAGCTCGCGATCGGTGCAGGGATCGCCGCGCTGATCGTCCTGTCCGGCGGGTCGCTCGGACTCGCCTTGGGCATTTCTGGCGTCCTGACCTGGGGCCTGGACAAGTCGGCAGGCATCGCGACCTTCGTACGCGACCCGCGGCAGGCCACCCGCGACTACTTCGCGACCGCGACGCCGGCCCAGCTCGCTGCCGACACGCTCGGCATCGCCCTGACGTTCGCGCCCGGCAACTTCGCCGGCGCCGCGGCCGGACGGATCGCGCGCAACTCCGCGGACGACCTGGTCGCCGACCCCGGCTTGTGGTGGGCCACACGCCGCGACGCCTTCGACTGGGCGGACGAGACCGGCGCGATCAACCCGGCGCTCCTCCTCAAACGACATCCACGGAACCCTGCCGGCCTGATCAAGGGCCACACCTACGACCTGGACGGAGCGCTATACCGCGTCGACGACTTCGGCCGACCTGCCGGGATCGAGGCAAAACTGACCAGGGACACGATCGGTGGCACGACCGATCCGAAGGTCACTCCTCTCGGTGCTGCAGACGGGCTGCAGGCCGGTCACCTCCATGGTGCGCTGCTCGGCGGGCCCAATGATCACGCCGCGAACTTCGTCGCACAGTACGAACGGTCTAACAACCCATGGCAGCGCATGATCGAACGAGAAGTATCGAGGGTGGTCAAGGCAGGTGAGGATGTCACCTACAAAGTCACTCCGACCTACGACGGCGACGCCGTCGTTCCCTCGACGATGCGCATCCAGGCCGAGGGTTCGGACGGGTACCGGCTTGACTACACTCTCCCGAACAAGGACCTCCCCCTCTACTCGGCCGAGGTCAAGGCCGGAAATCTGCCAAAGAACGAGCACGGCTTCCGCTTCGGCACAAGGGACCGAGCATGAGCACACAGAGTTTGATCGAAGCTGCCCGCCTCACTCCCCCTGTCCAGCCGGTGGACTGGGTGCACGCCGAGCAACAGCTCAATCTGCGACTGCCTGCGGACTACCGTGAACTCATCTCCGCGGGCGGGGCGGGCGTCTGGTTCGCCGACCTACGGCTGTACTCGCCCGATGATCCCCTGCAGAGTCATGACCTGCTGGACTCGAACGGCGTCTTCGAAGATCTCTTGCTCTTCTGGGAGGACGACCCGGAGCTCCGTCCGACAGACCTACCCGAGGACGCCCGGCTGATCGCCTGGGCAACCACCGGTCACGGCGAGACGCTCTTCTGGCGCGTCGATGCCGGGAACTCCTCCGGCGTGTATCCGATCTACGTCGAGGACGGAGACGGCGCGCGGTGGGAGAGATTCGACCTGTCCACCGCTGATCTCCTCCTCGGGATACTGCACGGAACAGTCAGCAGCCAGCTGTTCTCGGACCTCTTCATGGATACAGAACAGGTGTTCCGCCCGTACACCCAGCAAGCGTGACGGCCAAGCAGACGAACGAAGCAGGCACAGCCGCCTGACATGACTCGTATGCTTCCACGACCGTGAACAGATCAAGCGCGACCTCAGTCAGCGACCTCTCACCGACGCTCACCGCTGCGCTGGCAGACCTCGGCGCAGCCCACACCGGGACGACGCCGGAGGCACCCTTGCTCGGCTGGTCAAACGGCCCGCACCCGCTCCTCACGCTCGCTGTCGACCGTATGCGCCAGCCGACCGAATGACACGCGAGTCGCTACGACGGGTTCTCGGGCCCATCGACGAGCCCGGTCCCTTACGTCCGGTCGTCGAGGAAGAAGTCAAGTGCGACGGCTACGTCCGACGCCGGGTGTCGTACGACGTCCCCGCCGGAAGAGCCCATGCGTTCGTATGCATCCCCGACACACTGACAAGCGCCGCGCCGGTGGTGTTCTGCCATCACCAGCATGCCGGCCAGTTCGACCTCGGCAAGAGCGAGGTCTGCGGCCTGCGCGGAGATCCGGACCTTGCCTACGCGGCCGAGTTGGCCCAGCGCGGGTTCGTCACGATCGCACCTGACGCGATCGGCTTCGAGGACCGCAACTGGGGCGACGGGCGCAATGTCACCTGGTTCGAGCTGTCCAACCGCATCGTCATGGGGCGCACGCTGTTGGCAACGTGTTTGCAGGAGATCAGCCTCGCGCTGGACTATGCGACGACCTTGCCCGAGGCGGATCCCGACCGAATCGGGTTCATCGGACACTCCTACGGTGGCCGGGCCGCGATCTGGGCACCCGCCTGGGACCCGCGTGTCCGGGCCAGCGTCTCTAACTGCGGATGCGTCCCGTATCGGGAGTCGTTCGCTCGCGACGTCGGCTTCCAGGCCGAATTCGTCGTCCCCGGCTTCGCCACCGAGCACGATATCGAGGACGTCATCGCCCTGGCAGACCAGTGCCCGTACCTCATTCTCGCCACCGACGACGACCGATGGAGCCGCGGCGCCGTGAGTATCAAGCACCGGCTCAGCCAACGCGGGGCTCGGCATGCCCGTGTCGAGATCCGGCCCGGCCGTCACGACTTCCCCCACACCGCCCGCACCACCGCATACGACTTCCTCGCCACCACACTGTGAGGGGCCGCACACCGCAGTTGATCTGTCTCCTCGGCCGGGGTCGGCCGGTCGACTCGGAGTGAGCTCGTCAACTTGAGGGGGCGAATGCCCGACTCGGGTGGGCACGTGCCGTGGACTGCCGCCCGGTCAGTCGGGTGATGGATGGGGCGGATGCGGTCAGCCAGGTCAGACCAGAACTCGATGCGGTGTTCGTGGGGATGGAGGGTGCGCTGCCTGCCGTAAGGTCGCGGCCGAGTAGCGCGGCCCACCGGGAGTGCTCTGGAGATTCACGCGCCAGCCGATGTAGACGACATCGACGGTGCGTCCCGCCTGGATCTGGATCGTCAGACCGTTCGCGTCGGTCGCCACACGAAGAGGCTCACACGAACCCTTCCTCCATCAGAACACAACCGTCGCGGCTGATGACGTGACGCTGACCGGAGCCGCCCACGACTCGGACCCAGCTCTCCGCCTGCACGCCTTCCGGAATCGCCTTGAGGAGGAACCCGCCGTACATCCCGGGGACCGGGTACCAGATCGTGCTCGCCTCGTGGACAACGGCGCTCTGCGGGTACCGCAGCTTGATCGTGAGCGCCGGGCGCACGCGCGCCTCGATCAAGCCCATGAGGTGCCCGTCCAGGACGGAGAACGGGAGGTCACTTGCGGGAGGTGGTGGCTGCAGGTCCGAGATGAGCTCCTCATGTCCCTGCTGAAGCGCGATGCTCGCCGCGTCCCTGCCGTCCGCGGTTCGTAGCGTCCGCCATGCGCCTCGCCGGACAAGTTCTCTGACAACCTCAACCGGCGCCCCGTGCCACGCTGCCTGGTGGAGTGGCGTGAATCCGGAGTTCCCACCAATTCGCCAGAGGTTCGGATGGAACATCGTTTCGTCTGAGGGCTCGGTGTCCAACGCGGCAAACACGTCACGCCACCGCCCGGCACGCGCGGCGTCGGCGATCGTGTCGACTGTCGCAAGAAATGGCTCGGCGTACGCGTCGCGGTCCGTCGACGCGTGCCAGTGGAGAGGTTCCATCGCACGAGTCTTCCACCGGTTCACACTGTCGACGTCGCTGCGTCGGACAGCAGGATCAGGGTCGGGCGCACGTCAGACATCCCGGAAGTGAGCCGCGCAGCTCGGGTGCTTCAGCCGGGGTCGGCGTACTCCCCGCCCACATCCATCGCATCCACGACATGGGTGAGCACATCGTCGGCATTGCCATTTGAAACGAACATGCGAGCACACTGTAGGGAATCAGCCAGGTTACGGCCCACGACCGCGCCGAAGCCCTCATTGTCATCGCGAACGCTCCTCATTGTGGGCCGGCCCAGCCGACGTTCGCAGGTGGTTATTCGTTCGTCCGCCACTCGTGGTCGTTGACATCATGTGCGGCGTGCTTGCTACCGCCGAGATCGCCGACCGTCTCTCAGACGGTGCCGCTGCCGTGCTCTCGGGTACGCCAGGTCCGCTCGCGGAGATCGAGGACTGGCTGCTGCTCGCGTCGGCGCGTGAACTGCTTCGGATCGACCGTACGGCACGGTTCTGGCGGCACCGCGCCGCGCTGGGAACGGCAAATCTCTGGGAGGGCGGAGCGCTCGGGACGTCCGGTCACCTTGGCGCTGCCCTCGCGAGCATGCACGGCGACGGTCGGGTCCGGGAAGCCGCCGTCGGCATCCTCTCGCGGACCGATGCCCCACTGGCCGACCGCATGCTCGCAGTCCGCCTCACTGATCATGTCCCGCCCGTCCAAGAGGCAGCCACCAGGGCTGCGCTCCGCAGGACGTCACTGACACAAGCGGACCAGATCGTGCCCCTCCTGAACCTCATCGAGGGACGCGAGCGAGGCGCTGACGTCCTGCCCCTTTACCTGCACGCGCTTGCTGGCGTTCACGGAGAAACCGCATTGTGGTCGCGGCTACGCGGCTCGACGACGCCCGCAGTTCGGCGCAGGGCTTTCCACCACAGTCTGGCCGGCGAGCTGCTGAGCGTCACCGACGCCGTCGCCGCACTACCGCGTGAGCACGACCGCATCGTCCAGAGCATCCTGGCGCACGCGATTGCCGACCGCGCGGCACCCGACGTCGTGGCCTCAGCCCTTCTGAGCGACAGGTCGGCCGAGAGCCGCGTACTCGGGCTCGTCCGGCTGACTGCCGACCTGCTCGATCCCGCAGACGTGGAGCGGCTGCTGGTCGATCCAGGCGTCCTGGTCCGGTTGTGGGCACGGCAGCGGTACCAGGAGCAGGGCCGGGACTCGCTCTCGGCGTATCAGAATGTCGCACGCGGCTCGGGACCCGCGACCGTGCGTGCCCGCGCCTACCGCGGCCTGGTCGAAGCCGGTGGCACCGTGGACCGCGCGGTAGCACTCGACCTGATCCGCAGCACCGAGCCGCCGCTGAAGAAGGCCGGTCTTCGCATGCTGGTTGGTCGTGCGACTCCTGATGACGCCACGCTGTTGTTCGAGGTGCTGCGGACCGGCACGAGTCGCGTCGCACGGCTTGCGTCCGAGGTTCTCCTCGAGATGCCCGCCGCGTGGTCGGACGCCGACCTGCTCCCGCTGGTGTCGTCACCGGACCCTGGCCTCCGGCGTCGGGCGTGGTGGCTCAAGCGCAGCCGTAGCGGCTGGGACGAGACGATCGCGGACCTGGAGATCCTGCTCGACGACGACCCCGTTATCAACACGCTCGGCAGCAACATGACCGTTCCGCAGTTCGCTCAGCCCACCGAGCTGCAGCGAGATCGACTCATCGCCCTGCTTCCACTGGTGTGGCCCGAGACATGGCGCGAGAGCCACGTCGCGTTCGCCGCCGGGCTGCGAGGCGAGGCATGAAGCTCGCCGGACAGCGATGGCGCACCCTCGTCAGCACGGTCACGTTGGGCGGCGAGTCGTACCGCGTGCTTCGGCCGGCATCTCCGAAGGCACACGCCCCGCTGTACGACGGCGCCGGGCGCGGAGCCCCGCAGGTCGTCGTGGACACGGCTGCCGCGTTCGAGCTCGCATGCGCATGGTGGCTCGCCGCTCGCTCCCCGAACAGCCTGATCCACCTCCCACTGCGCCAAACCACTGGCGAGTGCGGGTCCTGGATCGAAGGGCAGCCCTCTGACCTCGTACTGATGCACCACAGCCTGCAGTTCCCGGTGAAGCAGTGGAAAGAACTTCGCGGCCGCGCTACCTCATGGACTCCGCACACGGTGCGGCTGCCTGCGCAGCCGTTCCCGGAGGTCACCCAGTCCCATCACGACCGCCGATGGCGCCGGGGGTTCCGCGACCACCTGTTGTGGGAGACGGCCGCGGACACGCTGTTCGTGATCGGGAGTCGCCCCGCGTTCGAGCTCGCTTCCAACCAGGTGCGGGAGCTCGCCGAGGACTGCCCGGCGCACATTGCCCGAACCCCCGACGCTCACTGCTGCGCTGAGGTCGACCTCGGACGAACACTGAGATACGAACGTCGAAATGCACCTGCCAGGCTCCACATCACCTACTGCGAGACCCACCGATGAATACAGCGTGGACGGCCTGGACTCCTGACGACGATGGGGTTGGTTGGATCGCTGACCACCTGCCCTCCCTCGCCGGTCGATGGATCAGGTGACGGCCTCAACGTCCTCGTGTACTGGTCCCGCATCGACGCGCGCCGCGCCGGGTACCTGACCGAACACGGACGACGCCGCAACGTCCCTATTCGTTGAGCCAGTCCGCTGGGAAGCGATCCCGAAACGCGTCGGCTGCTTCCTGGGTCGGTGCGCTGATCAGGATTGCCGTGTCGTCGGCCAGCACGATCACATCGTCGATCAGGGACCAGCGCACCCCGGTCTGGACGCTCAGGGGCCCCACGGGGAACGGGGCGATGGCGAGCGGCCTGCCACGACCGGTGACCTCGGCGAGGTCCCCAGGTCGGTCGAATTCCGTGGCCAGGTCACCGACATCGGGACGCATGGACGATTCGTAGACCAGCCACGCGATCACCGCAGCGGAGAACGTCCTGGTCCATGGCTCCCACTGCTCCTGGGACTTGTCCGCGAGGTCGGCCAGCACGACGACGGGCGGGTCCTCATGGTCCAGGTGCTCCAACAGGATGCCCCACCGGCAGGCACCCTGGTTCTCGTGTCGAACGATCAGCGCGCCTTCGTCGACGTACATCTGTCTCTGGACGATGGACAGCAGCACGTCCTGGTTGCTGAACAAATCGCGGCGCCGGCCGACCAGCCCATGGAACTCACGCACCGCCGGGGGTAACCGAATGCCGAGCTCGGCCTCAAGCGCCTCGATCTGTTCGGCAGATACTCCGGAGGCTGCAGCCAATGGGTCCCGGAGCCAGTACTCGGCAAACCGTGCCACGAACCGCCACGCTGACGAACGCTCTCCCGCAGCTTCGGCGACCTCGGCGGCGAGGTCGAAGTGATCAGACGTCACCAGTGCTCCCACTGGCGGTGTCCCGCGTCACTCCGCCCATCCTTCGTACACACCGAAACGCCGTGCGGCATCGGAACCCGTGCCGAGCATCACGAAAGGAGGGCAGTTCTCTTGGCGTTCCGGCTTGCCGCTCCACGTAGGGTGCACGACGGCGAGCGTGCCGTCATCAAGGCGAACCAGGACGTCGTCGGACGCCGCATGGAGGGCGTCGACCCGAGTGATCCTGCCGAACAGCGGGTGCTTCGGCACCAGCTCACACCGCAGCTCGCCCAGGACGGCACGACGGCGGCTCTCGCTCGCCGCATCTGACTCGCCGATCCCAGTCCACCGTGGCCAGATCACTGGGTCACCAGGCTCCTCCGGCTGCTCTTCGAAGACCGCCAGCGGATCACCAGCGGTGCCATCGTGTCCAGGGTGCCCGGGCCGTGCCAGCCAGCCTGACGCAGGCAGGTCACCGAACCGGAGGTACGGTCCGTAGTTGGTGTCGAGGACTCCGTCGAGCCCATCGGTCGCCGCCAGCACGAACGGCCTGACCTGTTCGCGCGTGCCGTATTCGAGCATGACCGCATGCGGCCAGACACCGGGCAGCGCCCGCTCGAGCACGCCGGCGGCGTACTCGGTGAGGACCTCATCCGTGGGGTCGACGCCGAAAGACGCGCCGGCCACGGTCAGGCGGTCGAAGACTGGCTCCGGCTGGTACTCCCCTGCCGTCCGAAGACGTTCGAGGATCACTGCCTTCGTCGCGGCGTCGGACAGCAGGATCAAAGTCGGACGCACCTCAGGCACCCCCTCAAGACCCGTCGACCACGTCACGCGGCGCGATCCCACGCCGGAAGCGGGCGACGACGTCGTCGGCCCGGTCCGGCACATGGACCGCGGCCCACTGCTCGAGCGTGTCGAGGAAACCCATCAAGTCTCCTTCGATCGGGTCGAGCGCTGCCCGGGCCTCGTCGAGAGTCGCCGTGAACGCGACCTCCTCGGTCCGTTCGGTGTCGACGACAAAGCGAACTTCGTTCCCGCTGAACTGGACCGCGGGCCAGGGACCGTGCCCGAGCCACGGGTCGCCCGCGCCGTCGGCCACGCTCCGGACAAGGTCGAAGCGGCCCGACAGGTCGCTGCAGCACCCGGGCATCAGCACAGCACCCGTCGTCGTGTCGATGATCCGGACCCCGCCGAGCACTGTTGCGCCGTTGGAATCCGGGTCGTCGAACACGTGGTTCGCGTCGAGGAACGACCACACCACCGACCCGACCTCCGCAACGGTCAAGCCCGCGTGCAGCCTCCCGTACCCGAAGCCCACGACCCGGCTCGTCGGCCACCCGGCGAACCCGGCATGGAGGGTCAGCTCGATGACGGCCTCGGCGATAAGCACGCCCCGGACAGTACCCAAGCCACGGCTGTCCCTCGGAGTCGTGTCCGGTCGGCAGTCTCGCGGGTGCCCGCAGGCGACGTGCACAGGAGGCAGTGGTCTCAGGCGAGCCGTGCGGCTGCGGCCTCACGGACTGCGGTGTCCTCGTGGACGTCACTGGCGAGCTCCCGCAGTCTTTCGACCGCGCGAGCGGTCAGCGGAACGTACCGTGCACCAACTTCGCGGCTGACGTCTTCGCAATCCCAGAGACATTCCTCGGCCCACGTCTCGGCGAAGGACGGATCCGTGGCGGCCATGGCCGTGACGGCGCGCTTTCGGGCGTAGGAGTACGCGGACCCGAGGTACACGGTCGCCAGCTCCGGGAACGGGCCGCCTTCCGGGAGCCGCCCGAGCGCGGTGACAAGGTCGCAGACCGTGTAGCAGTCGACCGCGCTGGACAGGGCTCGCCGGATGGCCGAGGTGTCGGACGATTCCGCGTGTTCTCCGCGCGATCCACGCCTCATTTGGGTCCTCGGCCGTGGCCAGAGGAATGAGGGTCGCCATGGGCAGGTCGAGTCGCAGCGCGAGCGTCGCGTAGTAGTCGGAGCGGGACTCGACCTGTTTGTCCCATCGCGGGTCACTCTCGAGGCATTTGAGCAGTAGCGTCCACCCGTCCGGGCGGTCCGCAGCACGAAGCCAGCCCGAACCACGCCCACGCTGAAGAAGTCCGAGGTCGGACTCCGGAGCCGCCGCACCGGGCACCTGGGGAAGTTCCACCAGCAGCAGCCTACGACTGCGGTCTGATCGCAAGCGCACGAGGGGCGCGTGATCGGACTTAACGAGCGTCTACGCAATCGGAGGCCATAGCGTGTGGCGGATGGAGCGGTCACACGGTGAGGACCTCACTCACCGACGAGGTAGGTCGGGCCGAGTGATCGAAAAGGTCGCGTCGATCGGCTCGGTCCTCGCGATCATCCTGGTGTTCTACAACTTCGTGTCCGCGTACCTGTGCTTCTTCGGCACTCAGTGCACGCCCGACGCCGAGCAGATCACGACCTACAGAGTGCTGGCCGTCATCACACTGCTACTCGTCTTGGTAGCCATCGGATCCGCCGTGCACAACCGCAGGCGGTGGCTGCTCGTTTGGCACGGGCTGGTCGCTGTCACGGCCGTCGCGGCACTGCTTCTGTTCGCCGTCCCGTACATCCGTTGGAGCGACCCCCTGCCTCAGGTCAAGACCTTCGAGAACGGCGAACAGTGCTACACGGGCGGCACCGGGTTCTGCCAAGGTGGCTAGGCACAATCTTCACGCTGTCGGTTCGCGTGACACCGTCCGGCGCACCAGCCAGCTCCCGCACCGTGAGGACGCCGTCGTCGAAGCGCGTGAGGTAGAGGATCCCGCCGTCCTGCCCCTGGGCGACGCCGACGAGCAGAGTGCCGTCGTCGTGGGCCAGCAGCTCGGCACCGTGTCCGTCCGATTCCAGGACCGCCGAGGCAAGCAGCTCTCCCGTGCGCACGTCCAGCGCGAGCAGGCGATCGTCGTCGCCGCGGTCAGCCATGGCATCGGCGGAGTACGCCCACACGATGGCACCGTCGCGGCTGAGCGCGAGCTCCGAACAGGCCAGACCACCTTGCGGTCCGCTGGGGCATTGCCACTACCGCCTCCGAGTCGGACAGTCTGACTTCTTCGGTTCCGCGGACGTCGTGGACCATGAACAAGGCGAGCGACTGCTTATAGGGTGACGACTGTGCGAATAGGCCCGTCGTTCCCCGCGGCGCTGGCCGTCGCAACCGTCCTCGTGTTGCCGGGATGCACCAGCCCCGAGCTCACCCCTGGCGATTTCGCAGGCACGTTCACGGACTCTGACGGCGGCACCCTTGCGCTGCACGATGACGAAACGTATGAACTCTCAGGCGTTCCAGCGAATGTGCTCGACGACGAAGACAGCGTCGGCAGCGCCGCAGAGCCGTACATCAGTGGGACCTGGGGCGTACTTGTGCCTGAGGCGACGACTGATGTGATCATGCTCGATGTCGATGCAGGCAGCGGCGCCTACCCGTACGCGAACCTCCAGATCTGGATCGACTCTGTCGACCGGCTCTACGTCTATCCGAACGGCGTCGACAGAGGTCCGAGGCACTTCTTCAACCGCACGAGTTGATATGACTGCCAGAGAGCGCCAGCACCTCCACACGCCTGTGCGCGATCATGGCGTAGTTGGCTGACGCCCTCCGCGCATCGGACCACAAGTCGTTGCGCTGCTTGAGGTGGGGGTCGGTCATCGCACTATCACCGCCTACCCCTCAGGATCCCAGTGCTGATCTCCGACTCCACCCGGGACCTCGCCCGGGATCTGATTTCCCGTGGCGGTGAGGTCTTGGACCGCATCGAGGTCGACGCGCATGAGGCCCGTGCCCTCGTGCGCGTGTCACCTGAGCAGGCACCCGTGGAGTTCCTCGTCGACCTGGAGGGCCTACAGCGATTCATAGAGTCCGCCCAGCAGGACGCACGTGATGTCTTCCCCGACGCCGATCCGACCGAGGGTGGCCTCCGGCTCATCTCGGTGCATCTGTGGGAGGAGATCGAATCGGCAGAGACGACGGTCGTAGCGGTGGGTGTCGATCGACAGGGTGAGACCTGGCGCCGCACGGAGCCCGTGCCGTCCCAGAGCGCCCCGCCGACGGGCAATTACCGCTGGACCGCAGACCGAGAGGTAGCCCCAGGGTCTGACCCGCAAGTCGGTCCCAGGTAACCCAGCAGCGCGCACGGGCGATCACATCGGACGAGTCGAGCTGATCGGCAGGTGTGGGTTCTTCGGCTGGCGGCTCACGGCCCACAAGTTGGGCGGACGATCAGTCGATCCAGGTAAGGACTCCCATGTGGGCGTCGGAAGCGTCGACGAAGAGATCTCAGCTTCCACGAAGGCCTCCGGGGAGCGCTGAGTCGACACCAGTCGGTCGAGCGAGCTCAACGCCGCCCACCAACTAGGAAGTCGTGGACGCACAACAGGATGTCGAGGCCCGCGCAGCATCCCGGCACGCGCTCCAGCTCAGCGATGCCTCGGGTGCTACGCGTCAGTGTCGATCACGACCACGATCGCGGTGGGCGCCCCGGCGGCGTCGAGCTCGAGGTGCACGGGAAACTCACCGTCACCGACTGACGTCATCGCCATCATGACGTCGGCGCCGCCGACCGAGATGGTGCCTGCCTCGTGCTCGTCCGCGCGAACCTTAACCATGACCTGCCAGTGGTGCGAGTGCGGCCGGAAGTCGAAGTTGAACCCCAGCTGACTGCTCGATCGCCGTAGCGCCTCCAGGTCGAGCGCCCGGTTCAGCGCGTCCTGGAACGGCAGATCCACCCAGCCGTAGCCGACGTCGCCCGGGCCGGTCAGGCGCGGCGCGTCGAGCTCGACCGCGAGCTGCGCCTCGTCCCGACCCCAGAACACGACGTCGGCCAGGCCATCGATCGGGTCCTCGTGCACCCACGAGCTCAGGGCGTCGGCGTCACCGATCACGAGGCGGGCATGATCGACGCGCAGTTCTCCGAGCTCCCGGGTCTGGGCGGTCGGTGCGGCGCTGAGCACGATGCGGATCTCCGCCCAGCCCCAGTCACCGTCGGTCGCGGTCACGCGAAGCGCACTGCTGGTGGAGATACCGCCGACGGAAATCACCGGCACACCAAAGTTCAGGAAGCTGTGGTCACCGCTGGCGATCGCGTGCCGAACCCGCTCACGATGCGGGACCTGGTGCGGCATGGTCTGGAGGCCGGCATCGAGCCCCGCCTTCTTGCAGTGCTCGGCGAACGTATCGGTGATCTCCTCGACGCCGTGGGTCGGGATGTCATAGAGCCTGGTCCCGGGCTGCCGGTCGAACGAACGTGCCGCGGTATCGGCATCGGGTCCGACGATCTCCATGTCCACGGCGGGACCCGGCCGCGCCGGGAGGTCCTCGGGAGGTCGGTCACCCGACCACAGGCTGAGGTAGCCGCCGTCGGTCAGCACGAGCTGTCCCGAAGGGCAGGTGATCTTCCCGAGTTCAACGACGTCAGTCATGTGCCGGGAGTCTAGGACTCATCGCGATGTCCCCAGACATCCCGGGCAAGCCACTCAACGTCCCAGCCGTCCTCGGTCACACCGCGCTCGAATTCGCTCATCCCGGCGAACCACCAATCACCGATCGTGATCAGGGAGCCCCCTCGCAGATGAGCACAATGACCGAGCCGCTCTCGTCCGCTTCGGCAACGATAAACTTGCCCGTGTACGAACCAACGGTGAAGCGGGCGTCCCGCCGACTCATCGAGCTCACTGCAGGGATCGACATTTGCCTACCGCTCGACGTTCCGCGTAGCGATCGCAGAGTCGCGGAACGCCTGGAAGTCCGCCCACCCATCTCTGCCGCCGTCCTCGATGAAATCACCGGACGAGCAGTCGAACGCACGGCACCCCAGGACGTGCGCGGTCTCGCGGACCACCTGGACGACGTCGTCCCCGCCACCGCGCACGTGCAGCATGATCGACCGGACCGGATCCTCACTGCCGATACCGAACTCGATCGACCAGCCCGACCGCTCAAGGTCGCCCCACGTCGGGTCGCTCAGGGTCCAGGTCCACGAACGCAGCCTGCAACCGGCTGAGAACCTCCGCCACCGACCCGAGTGGTACTGGCTCGAAGTCGCGCGGGATCTCCTCGATCGTCACCCCAGATGGTGCGTTGAACAGGCTGATATCCCAGCTCATCGTGCAGCTCCTTCTGATCTCCTGCAACGACACGCACCGTAGCGGTACCCGCAGACATTCCCGGCTCTGCCTGCCGGACGCGGTATGCCACCCGTGCACAACGGCACCGCACCCTCGTTAGTCGG
Organism: uncultured Actinomycetota bacterium; assembly: GCA_963850545.1. Taxonomy (GTDB): domain Bacteria; phylum Actinomycetota; class Actinomycetes; order Actinomycetales; family Cellulomonadaceae; genus Promicromonospora. The sequence continues at coordinate 161,680 of CAWKLP010000002.1, forward strand.
GGCCATCGGGTAGACGCCGTCGCCGTCGAGCGCAACGCTGTCGTCGCTGAAGTCGATGTCGGCAAGCACGAGATGCGCCTCGACCGTGAACGCGCTCAGTGGCACCACGTGGAAGGTGTCGAGGTAGGTCTCGGAGTTGCTGCTGATGGTGATCAGACGCAGTCCCAGGTGAGGCGGCCTTCGAGAGTGTCGTGGGAGAGGAAGACGTGGGCAGTGCCGCCGCCGAAGTTCAGCGCGTACGGGTCGTCGTCCGTTCCTTCGGCTCCGTCGAGCTGGAGGAAGAACCGCCACGACATTGTGCCGGGCGGGACCGGCGGAAGGTGCGGTTGCCAGAAGACCGGTGTACCGCCGACGTAGCTGCGGGTCGTGTCAGCACTGTCGTCGACTTCTTCGTCGGGATCGGGGTAGAGCCCGCGCCGTTCGGCGTCGCCCTCTTCGGCCGTCGCGTCGAGGAAGCGGTCCGTAGCCGGGTCCAGGGGCGTGAGGTCAACGTGCAGCTCGACCGGTACCTCTTCGTCCCAGCTGAGTCCTCGGGTCCACAGCGTCGGACCCGTGGCGGCATCGGCCGTGCGCACGACGTCGGGCACGCGGCCGCCGGGTTGGATGATGACGGCGTTCTCGCCCGCCTCGGAGTCCCAGGTCTCGCGCAGGCCGGAGTCCTCGGCCGTCATGAACAGGTACGCGATCCGGCCATCACTCTGCGGGACGGGAAATTGTCCGATGAACATCATGGGGGCGCCGTCGGTCCGCGACAGCGGCCATTGCGGCGCTTCGAGCCAGACGGGCTGTCCCCCAAGCTTCGCATCTGCCGTGGTGATGGGTTCTGCAGCGGGACGGAAGGACATCCCCAGGCGCGGGGTAAACCACGCATCGCACGCGCCGGCGACCGTACTGGTGAGCTGCTGCACGGGCGCCATCCTGCCGCAAGCGTGACCGGTCAGGCCGGGCTACCCACCATGCGAAAACCGACCCTCAAATCAGCGAACCGTGAGCCAAGCGAGGAACCACAATCTTCTGGCTCATCACCGCGCTGGACGAACGAGGCGAAATAACCTCACTACTCTTTCCGCTCCATTGCGACAGCACACCGAGAACTATCAGATGGCGCGAGGCATGCTGCGGCCTGTTGTCAGGCAGTGCAGTGACGCCCATGCCCTTCGCAAATCCCGCAGTTACTGGGGGCATCCGTGATAGGACCGTGTAGTAGTCGACGCATTTATCGGCAAGCCCCTTTCACACAAGCCCACCATCGGTCAGTGGGAACCTCCACCCGTCGAAGCCGCCAGGCCCGCGAAGCAGCGCATTCGACCATTCAACGAACGCCTTCACCCTTCATTAGAGCCATGAATGACGGGCCTGCAAACTCCCGAAACACGGCCCAGGCGCCACTGTTCCCTTGAAAATAGCCAGAAATATCTGCCACCCAGTACTCGACCAGATCTCTATACTCGTCCAGGACCTTTTCCAGGAAGTTAGCACATTGGCTGAGGACGACCCCGTCTCGATGCCCGTCGAGCTCCGGTATGAGAACGGCCTCGTTGAGCGCGAGCCCGATAGTCGTGTCCACCCTCAAGACCCCTCTCCTCCCAAGGGTTTCCTCATCCCACTCGCCGACGCCGTATTCACCACCGTTCTGCTCGGCTAGGTAAACAATTGAAGATTGCCACGCGGTCTCTTCCCAATCCAATATTGCGTCATGTGTTTTCGGTACCATGGCCCACAGAAGCTCGCGAACTTCCCAGTCCATCTCAGATGCCATAGCATGCCTCCCAACAAAATTCTGTGGCAGTTCGGAAACACCTCCACGCGGCGATCCATCGCCACCGCGAGTCTATCGGAGAGAAAACGGCGAGCCAGCGCCGCGTATTGGAGGCAGGGAGTGAAACCCCCACCCAGCCTGCCCAGCCCACCCAGACTCGGCGAGCGAGAGCCTGCTGTCCCTCCTGACATTCGTCCGGCGGTACCACCGAGCTGGCCGTAGACTGACGGATATCTTGGCGCGCCTGTCAAGTACCTCATACCTGACTTCTGGTTAACGCGGTAAGGAGTTCCGGTTATCTCGGCGAGTGATGGCGACATCGCCGAAGCATCGATCCCTGATCGGACCGCATTGGCTGATTGGGGGTTCGCCTTAAGACAAACGACGAAGAGAGCAACGCCCTGAAGACCAGCGCCCGGCGAGGCGTCTTGTGGCCTGAGCCTGGAACTGGCACAAGGGCCGGGCGCCTGCCGGAGTTGGGTACACACCTGTGGCATAGAGCCGAAACTCCCGAGAGGAGCCCTCATGCCGCACACCAGCCCAGCACCCGCCCACCCCGCCCGCCTGGTCCCCCTGGCCGACGCCGCCGAGTACTTTCACGTGTCCGTCAAGACGCTGCGTCGCCGAATCGCAGACGGCACCATCGCGGGCTACCGAGTAGGCCGGCTCATCCGGGTCGACCTCGATGAACTGACGCAGAGCCTTGTTGTCACGATCCCATCCACGCGTTCCGTGTAACCCTCGGACCGATGGCGGCAGCGCGCACCATGCATCCACAGCGGCTGGACCTCCTCGCGAGGGAGGTCCAGCCACTCGAGCATCAAGCAGCCCTGTCCCTTTCGGACACTGCGCGCTCCTTCTCCAGCCGGATCTCCTCCTCCGCCGTCACGCTCATCCGCGCGGCGAGCTCGATGTCTCGGGCCATCGTCGCCTTCTGATATCGCAGCACCACCGTCACGTCGGAGTGCCCGCCACGACGCATCAGTTCGGCCAGGGTCGCTCCCTCCTGCGCGATCCGGGTCAGCCCCGTGTGCCTCAGGTCGTGGAACCGGTAGCCGTCCGGAAGTCCCGCCACCGCGCCCCGAGCGCCTGCCCAGATGCCGTTCCATCGCGACGCCGACAGGTACTGGCTACCTCGCGCTGCACTCGACACCACCGGCGCCGTCCGCCCCCGGCCCACGTGCTGGTCGAGATGCTCGCGCAGCCGCTCGATCATGAGCGGAGGTACGGCCATAGACCGGCGACCGCTGTCCGACTTCGGGTCCGTGAGCTTGCCCGTGCTCCCGTTTTTCTGCCGCCGCACGTGCAGGATCGCCGCAGTCCGATCGCTGTTCCAGACGATGTCGTGCCGCTGCAGCCCCAGCACCTCCCCACGCCGCAGCTGGCACCACGCAGCGAACAGCACGGCGATCCTCCAGGGCTGCGGCACGGCACCGTAGAGCAGGTCGACCTGAGTCGGCGTCGCGACGTCGTCCTCAGGAGTGTGCGCGTCGTCGTGCCGCACCGACTTTCGGGTCGGCGTCGGCACGTCCGGCATCTTCGCGAGCAGCCCGTCACGCACCGCCGCCCGGAGGATCATCTTCAGCACGTCGACGGCGTCGCCCGCGATCCCGTTGTGCCCGGCGTCCTCCTTGAGCACGGAGGGCATGGCGACGAGCTTGATCACAAGGGCACGCACCCGCTCGGCGTCGATCTCCCGCACCTTCATGTCCCCGAGCGGGGCCATGAGGTAGTTGCGCACCCGCCCTCGGTACGCGAGCACGGTGCCCGGCCGGCGGAGCTTGCCGCCCTTGCCGGGCTCGGTCGCGATGCGCTCCAGCCACCGCTCGGCGTACTCGCGGAACGTCACGTCCCGCGCCGCTGCAGCCTCTGCGGCGGCCCGACGCCGTCGGACGGCCTCGGCGGGCGGAAGCCATTCCCCTCGGCTGATCGCCGCGTGCACACCGTTGAGCCACTCGCGCGCGTCCCCCTTGGTGAGGAACGTCAGCGGCTTGTCGTCCTCGGTCCGCGCCGAGTAGGTCTTGTCGTCCGGCCCCGTGTACCGGGCCTGCCAGCGCTTCGAGGGCAGCTTCCGCAGGCTCCCCCACGCCTCTCGATGCTGCCTGGCCGTCGTATCGCTCCTGGTCATTCCCATCGGTCAACCTCCTGGTTCGTGTCCGTCGTCGTGCCATCCCCGTGCCATAAGTGGCGGGAATTGCGGACCGTTCACGTCCATAGGTGTCCACGACACCCCGGGACGCGAAGAGGCCCGGATCCGCGGAGTTCCGCGGATCCGGGCCTCTGACCAGGCCGACCGCCCAAGGGCGGCCGAGCGACCAACTAGAAGTTGATCATGTGCCCAGCAATGCCGTGGATCGACTCCTGGAGAGCCTCCGACAGCGTCGGGTGCGTGTGCACGTTGCGCGCCATCTCATCCGCCGTGAGGTCCCACTTCTGCGCCAGCGTCAGCTCGGGCAGCAGTTCGGAGACGTCCGGGCCGATCATGTGCGCGCCGAGGATCTCGTTGTACTTGGCGTCGGCGACCAGCTTGACGAAGCCCGTCGGGTCGCCCAGGCCGTGCGCCTTGCCGTTGGCCATGAAGGGGAAGGTGGCGACCTTGACGTCGTAGCCCTCGTCCTTGGCCTGCTGCTCCGTGAGACCGAACGACCCGATCTGCGGGGAGCAGAACGTGGCGCGCGGCATCATGCGGTAATCACCGAGGGTCTGGGTCTCGGCCCCGCCGATGGTCTCCGCGGCGACGACGCCCTGCGCCTCCGCGACGTGCGCCAGCATGAGCTTGGCGGTGACGTCGCCGATGGCGTAGATGTGCGGCACGTTGGTGCGCATGTAGTCGTCGATGGCGATGGCGCCGCGGTCGGTGAGCTGCACGCCCGTGCTCTCGAGCCCGAACCCGCTGACGTTCGGCGCGAATCCGACGGCCATGAGCACCTTGTCGACCACGAGCTCGCCCGGCTTGTCGTCCTTAACGCCCTTGTAGGAGACCGTGACGGACGTGCCGTTGTCCTTGACCGTCTGGACGGCCGTCGAGGTCAGCACGTTGATGCCGATCTTCTTGTACTGCTTGGCGATCTCCTTGGAAACGTCCGCGTCCTCGTTCGGCAGCGCACGGTCGAGGAACTCGACGATCGTGACGTCCACGCCGTAGTTCTTCAGGACGTAGCCGAACTCCATGCCGATCGCGCCGGCGCCGACGATGGCGATCGACTTGGGCAGGTCGCGCGTGAGGATCTGCTTCTCGTAGGTGACCACGTTCTCGGACAGCTCGACGCCGGGCAGCAGGCGCACCTCGGAGCCGGTCGCGATGATCGCGTTGTCGAAGGTCACGGTCTCGGTGCCGCCCTTGTTGAGGGCCACGTCGATGGTGTTCGCGTCGCGGAAGGTGCCGCGGCCGTCGAGCTCGGTGATCTTGTTCTTCTTCATGAGGAAATGCACGCCCTTGACTCGGCCGTCCGCGACCGTGCGCGAACGGTCCCAGGCCTTCCCGAAGTCGAACGTGACGTCCCCGGCCATGCCGAAGAAGTCCTTCTGGTGAGTGAAGATGTGCGCCAGCTCAGCGTTGCGGAGCAAGGCCTTGGAGGGGATGCAGCCCACGTTGAGGCAGACACCACCCCAATACTTCTCCTCGATGATCGCAACGGACTTACCGAGCTGGGCAGCGCGGATGGCGGCGACGTAGCCGCCGGGGCCCGCGCCGAGGAGTACGACGTCGTAGTGGGAAGCCATGGGTCAAGGGTATTAGTGCGCGCGAATCGCGGTGACGTGAGTTCGGTCTCGTTGGCCGCGAGGTGCCCGGACCTGCTCAGCCCCGCATCAGCGCACGCTGTCGACGCCCTTGTTCGCCAGCGCGTCGGCGCGCTCGTTGCCCGGATCGCCCGCGTGGCCCTTCACCCAGACCCAGCTGACCTCGTGCTTGGCGACCTCCGCGTCGAGCGCCTGCCAGAGGTCGACGTTCTTGACGGGCTGCTTGCTCGCCGTCTTCCAGCCGTTCCGCTTCCAGCCGACGATCCAGGTCTTCATCCCGTTCATCACGTACGAGGAGTCGACGTGGATAGTGACCGTCGTGGGCGCCTTGAGCGCACGCAGGCCCTCGACGACGGCGGTCAGCTCCATGCGGTTGTTCGTCGTGGCCTTGTCGCCGCCGAACAGCTCCTTCTCGTGCTCGCCGGAGCGCAGCAGGGCACCCCACCCACCCGGACCCGGGTTGCCCTTGCAGGCGCCGTCGGTCCACATCTCCACGGTCGGGTTCGTTGCGGTTGCGCTGGTCACGGGCCTCACCCTAACCGCAGGCCCGGAGGGCGCGCGCCGCGGGCCGGGGCGAGTGTCAGTGGTCGGACATAGCGTGTGAGGCAGCCCCGGGAAGACAGCGTTCGAGGAGGAACGATGAAGTTCGGATTCATCAGCAGCTTCGGTTCGATAGAGCAGCACGTTGCGCTCGCGCGAGAGTGCGAGGCGCACGGCTGGGACGGCTTCTTCACCTGGGACGCCATCAACCTGAGCGGCGAATGGGCGATGCCCGTCTACGACCCGTTCGGCGTCCTCGCGGCCGCCGCGGCCGTGACGGAGCGCATCACGCTCGGCGCGATGGTGTTCGCCGTGCCCCGGCACCGGCCGTGGGAGCTCGCGCAGCGGGCGCTCACCGTGGACCGGCTCTCGGGGGGACGCCTCGTGCTGCCGGTCGGCGTCGGCGTGACCGACGACCGCGGCTTCACGTCTGTCCCGGGCCAGGCAACGGGCCTGAAGGACCGGGCGAGTCTGCTGGACGAGACGCTCGCCTGGCTCGAACGGTCCTGGTCCGGCGAGGACTTCGAGTTCCAGGGCGAACAGATCAGCACGGGCCCGTTCCGCTATCCCGAGCAGCCGGTCAACGGCCGGATCCCGGTGTGGCCGGTCGGCGTCTGGGACGCAGAGCGTCCGCCCACCAAGAACCTGCAACGCGCCCTGCGCTGGGACGGGATCGTCCCGCAGCTGCGCGGCACCGCGAACGAGCCAAAGGCGGACGACGTCGCCGCGCTGGTCGACTGGCTGAACACCAACCGGGACGGCGACAAGCCGTTCGACGTCGTCGCGCAGGGCAAGCTCTCCCCCGACCCGGCCGAGGCCGCCGAGCAGGCCCGCGCCATGGCCGACGCCGGGGCCACCTGGTGGATCGACTCCTGGTGGGACCCCGCGACCACTACCCCGGAGGGACTCCTCGAGAAGGTACGCCAGGGGCCGCCGGCCCTGTAGCGCGCCGCCGACGCACGAGAGATCACCCGCAGGTCACCCGCTGAGTCCCGGGATTTCAAAGCGCACGGGAATCTTTCCCGACCTAGCATCCGTTGGTGCCGCTGTGTCGGCGCGGACGGAGAGCTTCCTTCTTGACCGACCAATTCACCGCCCAGCAGCGCGTGCGCGTAGACATCCAAGCGCTGCGGACGGTAGCCGTCCTGGCCGTCGTGCTCTACCACCTCTGGCCGAACCGGCTCACCGGCGGGTACACGGGCGTAGACGTCTTCTTCGTCATCTCAGGCTTCCTGATCACCTCGCATATCGTGCGGGAGGCCGAAGCTGGGGCGTTCTCCGTCACGGCGTTCTGGGCACGGCGATTGCTCCGACTGCTCCCGGCCTCGTTGCTGGTGCTGGCAGTAACCGCTGTCGGCGTATGGGCACTGGCCCCCATGCAGTTGTGGACCCAGTGGTTCCGCGAGATCGCCGCATCGACGTTGTACGCCCAGAACTGGATACTCGCCGCGGACGCCGTCGACTACATGGCAGCCGAGAACGTCGCCTCTCCCGTCCAGCACTACTGGTCGCTGTCCGCCGAGGAACAGTTCTACCTGGTCTGGCCTCTCCTGCTGGCCCTCGCTCTCGGGGTGGGCCGCTTTCGCGGGTCAGGCTGGCGCCCCACTGCGGTCACGACGCTCGCGCTGGTCACAGTGATCTCCGCAGTCACGAGCGTGGTCTGGACCTCGATCGACCAGTCCACGGCATACCTGGTCACACCCACGCGCGCCTGGGAGTTCGGGGCCGGTGCCCTTCTCGCGTTCTCCCCGGCACTGCGCGTCTGGCGCACGGCAGCGGTGTGGGTCGGCCTGGCCCTGATCGCGGTGTCGGCAGTGGCGTTCACACCGGACACCCCCTTCCCCGGTATGTGGGCAGCGGTTCCGGTGATCGGCACCGCGCTGGTGATCGCCGGACGGACTCAGGACCGGGTGACGCTCGGGCTGATGAGCCTTCGCCCGGTGCAGTTCCTCGGCGACGTCTCCTATTCGATCTACCTCTGGCACTGGCCCCTGATCGTTCTCGTCCCCTTCTGGACCGGCCACAGCCTGCGTACCTTCGACAAGGTTGCAATCCTCGGCGTCACGATTCTCCTGGCGTGGGCAACGCGCCGGTGGGTCGAGCAACCGGTCCTCGCGCGCCGCCGCAAGATCCGCGACTGGGTAACGTTCGCAGCCGCCGCAGTCGCTGGTGCTCTCGTCCTGGCACTCACGCTTGCGGGTACGTACACCGCGACGCACCGCAACGAGAACGAGCTGCGCATCGCCGCGGGGCTGGTTGCCGATCCGCCGGCTTGTTTCGGCGCCGCTGCCCGCCCCCTGGATGGGCAGGCTTGCGCCGTCGAGGACCTACCGTCCGGTCCGACCCCGCCGATCGACGTCGCCTCAGCGGACACTCCCGCGCTCTTCCGCGACCGGTGTGACGGGACCAGCAAGACCGACGCGATTCCCAAGCCCTGTCAGGTGGGTGACCAGGACAGCCCGGTCCGGATCGCGCTCATCGGCGACTCGCACGCGGTCCAGTACTCGGCGATGCTCGGCGAGATCGCGAGCCGGAACGGCTGGGCGCTCGACGGCTACTCGAAGGGCGCCTGCCCCTTCTCGGACGTACGGCGCGAGCAGGACGCCGTGCTGCACGCAGCGTGCACCGAGTGGGTCGAGCGGGCCACGAAGATGCTGATCGAGGGCGACTACGACCTCGTCCTGACGTCCCAGGTCAGTGGCGTCGCCTGGTCGCCTCCGTCCGGGCAGGCCCCGGACGACTTCGCCGAGGGCGGCCTCGTATCGCTGTGGACCAGCCTCGCCGACAGGGGCATCCGTGTGGCGGCGATCGCCGACGTCCCGCGACCCCAGAAGGGTGTGCTGGACTGCCTGCTCAAGGCTTCGGGAGACGTGTCCACCGCGTGCCGAACCCCGCGTGCCGACGCGATGCTGTTCGATCCGCAGCCGGAAGCCGTCGCTCAGCTCGCCCGACCGGACGTGACCCTGATCGACATGACGGACATCTACTGCGACGGACGTGAGTGCCTGCCCGTCATCGGTGGGGTGCTGGTCTACCGCGACTCGAACCATCTCACCAACACCTTCGCGGGCACCCTCAAGCCATACTTCGAGGCCGCCCTTCGCCCCCTGCTGGTCGACGCGGCCTAGCGACACGCAGGAACCCTGCGAGCGCCCGGACCACCCACGAGGGTGTCCGGGCGTTCGTGCGTCACGGCGAGCTCTGCAACCCACTGGAAGAGCACTCCCGGGCCGCCGTCCCATTAGCAGGTAGCATCTCCGTCCGCATCGCTTTTCACCCTCACTTCACCCGATAGTTCACCCCGTCGTGCAGGTGAGGCACCCGGCGCAGACGGAGAGACGACGTGACGAACGACCGGCGAACCGCCCAGCGGGCCGACATCCAGGCGCTGCGGGCGGTGGCCGTGCTGGCCGTCGTGCTGTTCCACCTGTGGCCCAGCCGGCTGGCGGGCGGGTACGTCGGCGTCGACGTGTTCTTCGTGATCTCGGGCTTCCTGATCACCTCGCACATCGTGCGGGACGTCGAGGCCGGCCGGTTCTCGGTGACCGAGTTCTGGTCCCGCCGGATGTTGCGGCTGCTGCCCGCCTCGCTGCTGGTGCTCGCGGTGACCGCCGTCGGCGTCTGGGCGCTGGCCCCGTTGCAGCACTGGGAGCAGTGGTTCCGCGAGATCGCGGCCTCCGGGCTGTACGCGCAGAACTGGGTGCTCGCCGGTGATGCCGTGGACTACATGGCAGCCGAGAACGTGGCCTCGCCGGTCCAGCACTACTGGTCGTTGTCGGCCGAGGAGCAGTTCTACCTGGTCTGGCCGTTGCTCATCGGCCTGTCCCTGCTCGTCGGGCGACGGCTCGGGCCCGCCCCTCGGTCCGGGACCGGGACCGGGAGCGGGACCAGGTCCAGGACCGGGCGCGGGTCTCGTAGCTGGAGCCGGGCGGGACGACGGGCGTCGTGGCGGCCAGTGGCGGCCGGAGTGCTGGCCCTGGTCGTGGTCGCTTCGCTGGTCACCTCGGTGGTCTGGACGAGCTCCGACCAGGCCTACGCGTACTTCATCACGCCGACCAGGGCCTGGGAGTTCGGCGCGGGAGCGCTGCTGGCCTTCGTGCCAGCTCTCGGCCGTGGCCGTACCGCGAGGTCCGGCGCAGCGACGGCGTCCGGCACAGCCAAGACTTCGGGGGCGGCGGTCCCTGGCCGCACGGCCGGTTTCGTGGCCTGGGCCGGGCTGGCCCTGATCGTCGTCTCCGCGATCGTCTTCACCGGGGCCACCCCGTTCCCCGGGGCCTGGGCGGCCGTGCCTGTGCTAGGCACCGTCCTGGTCATCTGGGCGCAGGCCACCGACCGGCTCACAACCTGGCTCGCCGGCCTGGCGCCGGTGCAGTTCCTGGGCGACGTGTCCTACGCCGTGTACCTGTGGCACTGGCCGCTGGTCGTGCTGGTCCCGCACGCCACCGGGCACGACCTGCGCACCCTCGACAAGCTGGCGATCCTGGCGGTAACGATCCTGCTCGCGTGGGCGACCCGCCGCTGGATCGAGAAGCCTGTCCTCCAGCACCGGCACCGGTTCAGGCCCTGGGCCACGTTCACCAGTGCCGCGGCGGTCGGCGCCCTCGTCGTCGGCGCAGCGCTCTTCGGGGTACACACCGCCCGGGAGCACGTGCAGGACGAGCTCGCGGCCGCCGCCGAGGCGACCGCCGCCGAGTGCTTCGGCGCCGCCGCCCGTCCTCCGCACGGCGAACCCTGCACCAACCCCGACCTGGTGGGCACCGCCGTGCCCGCCCCCGAGGTGGCCGGCGACGACATGCCCGCGCCGTTCTCGGAGGGCGCGGACAAGTGCCCGGGAACCAGCCGCGAGGACGTGGACCCGGTGCCGTGCGAACGCGGCGACCGGGGCAGCGACGTCCGGATCGCGCTCATCGGCGACTCGCACGCCGCGCACTACTCGACCGCGTTCGTCGAGGCCGCCGAGGCCAACGGCTGGGCCCTGGACATCTACATCAAGGCCGGCTGCCCGTTCTCCGACGTCATGCGGGTCCAGGACGAGGTCCTGACCGCAGCATGCATCGAGTGGGTCGACCGGGCCCAGCAGGTGCTCGTCGACGGCGGCTACGACCTCGTGGTGACCTCGCAGCTGAGCGGCGTCGACTGGGTGCCGCCCGCCGGCACCGCACCCGGGGCGTACGCCGAGGACGGACTCGCATCGCTGTGGTCGGGACTTGCCGACCAAGGCCTGCCTGTCGCCGCGATCGCCGACATGCCCAAGCCGGACCCGACGGTTATCGACTGCCTGACCGCCCCGGACGTCGACCTCGCCGCGGACTGCCGCACACCACGCGCCGAGGCGACGCGCCCCTTCGACCCGCAGCCGGGCGCCGTCGAGCGGCTGAACCGGCCGGACGTCACCCTGATCGACTTCACGGACGTCTACTGCGAGGCCCGCGAGTGCCTTCCGGTGATCGGCGGCGTCACGGTCTACCGCGATGACAACCACCTGACCGACACCTTCGCCGGCACCCTTGCCCCGTACGTGGCGGACGCGATCGCGCCCCTCCTGCGGCAGGCGGGAGCCTGAGCAGAAGGGGCGCGTGCCGTCGGCGCGGGTCTCAGACCGGACGCGCAGCCTCGATCTCGACGGCCGGCAGGTGCCGGGCCGGCAGGGTCTTCGGGCGCCACGACTCCCGGGTCTCCTCGAACGCGGCGATCTTTTCGGCCTGCTGCAGGGTGAGCCCGATGTCGTCGAGCCCTTCCATGAGCCGCCACCGCGTGTAGTCGTCGATCTGGAACGGCACGGTGACGTCGTCGGCCGTCGCGGTCTTCGCCTCGAGGTCCACCGTCACCTCGGTGCCCGGCTTGGTCTCGAGGATCTTCCAGAGGATCTCGATGTCCTCGGGCGAGACGATGCCCGTGACGAGGCCCTGCTTGCCCGAGTTGCCGCGGAAGATGTCGGCGAACCGGGAGGACAGCACTACCCGGAAGCCGTAGTCCTTGAGCGCCCAGACGGCGTGCTCGCGCGAGGAACCGGTGCCGAAGTCCGGCCCGGCCACGAGCACTGACCCCGCGGAGTACGCCTCCTGGTTCAGCACGAACGACGGGTCGCCCCGCCACGCGGCGAACAACGCGTCCTCGAACCCGGTGCGCGTGACCCGCTTGAGGTACACGGCGGGGATGATCTGGTCGGTGTCCACGTTGCTGCGCCGCAGCGGAACGCCGACGCCGGTGTGGGTGGTGATCTTCTCCATGATCAGTGCTCCTCTCAGCGCAGCGCGGGCTGGATCGCGACGGGCATGGGCAGGTCGACGACGGACTCGCCCAGCGGGGACGCGCCAACGCCGTCGAGCGGCGAGCCGTCGAACGTGGTGATGTCGATGGCGTCGGGCAGGTCCAGGTCACTGACGCTCGACAGCGTGCCCCGGATCGCCGTCGCCGCGGCGACCAGCGGCGAGACCAGGTGGGTGCGCCCGCCCTTGCCCTGCCGCCCCTCGAAGTTACGGTTCGACGTCGACGCCGAACGCTCCCCCGGCGCGAGCTGGTCCGGGTTCATGCCCAGACACATCGAACACCCGGCGTTGCGCCACTCGGCGCCGAACTCCTTGAAGATCACGTCGAGGCCCTCGGCCTCGGCCTGCAGCCGCACGCGCGCCGAGGACGGGACCACCAGGACCCGCAGGGACTCGGCCTTGTGCCGGCCCTTGACCACCTTCGCGACGGACCGCAGGTCCTCGATGCGCCCGTTGGTGCAGGAGCCGATGAACACCGTGTCGACGCTGATGTCGCGCAGCGGCGTGCCGGCGGTGAGGCCCATGTATTCCAGGGCCTTGGCGGCGGTCTCGCGCTCACCCTCGTCGGCGATGTCCGCCGGGACGGGCACGGAGGCCGACAGCGGCAGGCCCTGGCCCGGGTTGGTGCCCCAGGTGACGAACGGCTCGAGGTCGGCCGCCTCCAGCACTACCTCGGCGTCGAACTCCGCGTCGTCCTCGGACCGCAGGGTCCTCCAGTACTCGACGGCGGCGTCCCAGTCCTCGCCCTCGGGCGCGTGCGGGCGGCCCTTGAGGTACTCGAACGTGGTCTCGTCCGGCGCGATCATGCCGGCGCGCGCGCCGGCCTCGATCGACATGTTGCAGATCGTCATCCGGGCTTCCATGGAGAGGGCCCGGATGGCCTCGCCGCGGTACTCGAGCACGTAGCCCTGCCCGCCGCCGGTGCCGATCTTCGCGATGATCGCCAGGATGATGTCCTTGGACGTCGCGCCCGCGGGCAGCGTCCCGTTCACCGTGATCGCCATGGTCTTGAACGGCGCGAGCGGCAGCGTCTGCGTGGCGAGCACGTGCTCCACCTCGGACGTGCCGATGCCGAACGCGAGCGCGCCGAACGCGCCGTGCGTGGAGGTGTGCGAGTCGCCGCACACGACGGTGAGGCCGGGCATGGTCAGCCCCAGCTGCGGTCCGACCTGGTGCACGATGCCCTGGTCGGCGTCACCGAGGCTGTGCAGGCGGACGCCGAACTCCCTGGCGTTCGCGCGCAGCGTCTCGATCTGTGTGCGGCTCGTCACATCGGCGATCGGCCGATCGATGTCGAGCGTGGGAGTGTTGTGGTCCTCGGTAGCGATCGTGAGGTCGGGTCGCCGCACCTGCCGTCCGGCGAGGCGCAGTCCTTCGAACGCCTGGGGGCTCGTGACCTCGTGCACAAGGTGCAGGTCGATGTAGAGAAGATCAGGCGAGCCACCCTCGCCTCGACGCACCAGGTGCGCTTCCCAGACCTTCTCCGCCAGCGTGCCGGCCATTGCGGTTCGCCTCCTCGTCAGAAACAACTTTGGGCCTCGACTTGCAATCTCACGTTCCGAGACGGCAATATCGCGGTATGGACGATACTAGCGGAGTCGGCGTCTTGGACAAGGCGGCATCCGTCCTCGGGGCACTCGAGGCCGGTCCGGCCACCCTGGCGCAGCTCGTCTCCTCCACCGGCCTGGCTCGCCCGACGGCGCACCGCCTGGCAGTGGCACTCGAGCACCACCGCCTCGTGGCACGGGACATGCAGGGCCGTTTCGTGCTGGGTCCGCGCCTCAACGAGCTGGCCACGGCCGCCGGTGAGGACCGCCTGCTGGCGGCTGCGAACCCCGTCCTCATCGCGCTGCGCGACCACACGGGCGAGAGCGCCCAGCTCTACCGCCGGCAGGGTGACCACCGCGTGTGCGTCGCCGCCGCCGAGCGCCCGGTAGGCCTGCGCGACTCGATTCCCGTGGGCGCGACGCTCAGCATGAGCGCCGGTTCCGCGGCCCACGTGCTCCTCGCCTGGGAGGAGCCGGACCGCCTGCACCGCGGTCTGCGCGACGCCACCTTCACGGCCACGATCCTCTCCGGCGTCCGACGCCGGGGCTGGGCCCAGTCGGTCTCAGAACGTGAGCTCGGTGTGGCGTCGGTCTCCGCGCCGGTGCGCGGCCCGTCCGGCCGCGTGGTGGCCGCCGTCAGCGTGTCCGGACCCGTGGAGCGCCTCTCCCGGCAGCCCGGTCGGCTGCACTCGGCCGCCGTCGTCGCCGCGGCGAACAAGCTCACCGAGGTACTGCACCGTTCGGGTGAGTAGTCTTCCTCCGCCGCCCGGCGCCGTCGGAGTGGTGCGCACGGGGTGTGCGGCCGGTGAGCGGTCCGTGAGCGTTGCCTCGCCACGCCGGGCCAGGTCATTCCCCTGGTCCCGGTCCTGAAAGTACTCTTTTGCGAGACGTGTGCACACCAGGGGCGCACGCGCCCATGTCGTGAGGAATCTGATGCCGCCTAGGGTAAGGCTCATCATCATCTGGCTCGTGGTGATCTTCTTGCTGTACTCGATCATCAACGACCCCGAACGCTCCGCTGACGTCGTGCTTGCCCTCTGGGACGTTATCTGGGGAGCCATCGCGAACATCGGCCGGTTCTTCGAGGAGCTCTTCACCGGGACCATCGGCCGCTGACCACGTAGGGTCGGCGGCGAGGACGACCACACCCATCCGACCGCACCCCCCGGGGAGACCCGCATGAGCGCCACCGCGGACTTCGTGATCCGCAACCGCGCCCTGCAGCGTTACATCCTCGCGAACGAGAAGATCGTCATCGCCACGCACCGGCACTGGGCCATGCTGTGGGAGCCGATCCTCACGACCGCGGGTGCGTTCGTGCTGGCCGTCTCCATCCTGGTGACCGTGGACCCCAACGTCCGCGACGGGGTGGCGTGGCTGTGGCTCCCGTTCCTCGTTCTGGGCGGACGTCTGCTGTACAAGTGGCTGAACTGGCGGGCCGAGTGGTTCGTCATGACCGATCGCCGGCTGATGCTGCTCACCGGGTTCGTGGTCCACCGGGTGGCGATGATGCCGTCCGAGAAGGTGACCGACCTCGGCTACGAGCGCACCCCGATGGGCCAGCTGTTCGGCTACGGCACCTTCGTCTTCGAGACCGCCGGGCAGGACCAGGCACTCGACCGGGTCACCTGGATACCCCGGCCGGACTCCCGGTACCGCCTCATCATCGCGACGCTCTTCCACCCGGACGCCGCCGACGCCGAGGCCGCCGCCCAGTCCAACCCCGACATCCGGCCGCAGGCCGCGCCGTCGGCCGAATCGGCGACTTCCGCGCCGCCGCCCGCGCTCATGCCGCGGATCGGGCGGCGCAGCAACCCCCCGACGCAGCGCATCGCGATCCCGATCGTGCGGGACGGCGCGGTCGCGGGCAGCACGGGCCAGGGCAGCGCAGCCCCAGGCGGCATCTCCCCGGACCGTAAGGTCCCGGACAGCACGGTCCCCGAAAGCGAGGGCACCACAGGCGTCACCTGGGCGAAGACGGGTGCCGCGAGGGCGCCCACGGCGTCGGGCAGCAGCGGCATCCTGGCCGGCCGGACCAAGGACGGCGCCGGCCACGAGCACGTGCCCGGCGGGCCGACGGCCGACCCGGACGCGGCCGAGGTCCGGCCGAGTCCGTTCATCGAGGGTGGCAAGGACCCGAAGATCCGCTGATCCCAGGCCGCTGAGGGTTAGCGGCAGAGACGGCGAAGGCCCGGTCCACGTGGACCGGGCCTTTCTGCTGTACCCCCAGCGGGATTTGAACCCGCGTTACCGCCGTGAGAGGGCGGCGTCCTAGGCCGCTAGACGATGGGGGCCTGAACGAATCCTCCGGCCGGAGCCGGTGGACTGCGTACCCCCAGCGGGATTTGAACCCGCGTTACCGCCGTGAGAGGGCGGCGTCCTAGGCCGCTAGACGATGGGGGCCTGAACTACCGGTTACGGACCGGTTGCCGGTGAAAACCGTAGCGCACCGTGCAGCCAACTCGCGTCGACTTTGGGTGCGCTGCGTTCTGCGCTGGGGTACCAGGACTCGAACCTAGACTAAGTGAACCAGAATCACTCGTGCTGCCAATTACACCATACCCCATGGGGGTATGACCGCCTGGAATACACCTGTCTCCGACAGGCTTTCCGTGGAGGCCTTACCGCTGGAGAACACTACCTGACCTCGGACGGTGGGCAAAACGGAATGGGGGTGCTGTCCGTCACGCGTCCGCGATCGGCCCGGCGAGCGTGTCGTAGCCCAGGGCGGCCGGGAGGTCCGCCAGCGTCTCGATCACCACGACGCCCGCCGCCCGCAAGGCGTCCGGGTCCTGCGGATCGCGCTGCAGGGCAGCACGCAGCGCGGCGTCGGGCTGGGCGGCGCCGGGCTGCGCATGGCCTGACGGCGCGGAGCCGGACCGTGCAGGGCCGCCGTAGCCCGGACCCCGCCGGTGACCCACCCGGTCCAGCCAGACGCCCGTCAGGCCCGCCTCGTGGGCCGCCAGCGCGTCCACGGTCGGCTCGTCGCCGACGTATGCGGTCCGGGACGGCTCCGTGCCCAGCCTCCGCGCCCCCTCGAGGAACACGCGGGGATCCGGCTTGCCGAACCCGAGCGTGTCGACCCCGACGAGCACGGGCAGGTCGGCCAGCCCGGCCACCTTGAGCTTGCGCTCCTGCAGCTCCGCGGCGGCGTTCGTCACCACACCGACGCGGATACCCGCGGCGACGACGGCGTCGATGGCCGCCCGGGCGTCGTCGTGCGCGGTCCACGACTGCTCGAACGTGCCCCAGAACAGCGCGTCCCACGCCTCGAAGGACGACTCCGTGACGGGCGCGGCGCCGAATGTCTCGTGCAGCAGCGCCGCCCGGTGCCGACGCTGCGTCAGATGGTCCATCTCGCCCCGCGTGTAGCGGCTGTAGTAGCCGCCGGGGTCGGTGCGCCAGTGCGACAGGATCTCCGGATCGCGCTCGGGCGAGACGTGCGGCAGGTGCTCCGCCCGCACGGCCACGAGCGCCCGCGCGAAGGCTCCCTTGGTGTCGACGAGGGTGTCGTCGACGTCGAACAGGATGCCATCCATCGTCATGCCGTCTCTCCCTTTGCCTGGCCGGCCGCCGGGTCCATCACCACCGGATCCAACACCACTGAATCTGTCACCACCGAATCTGCCACCACCGGGTCCGTCACCACCAGGGCAGGCCTGCGGCGTCGTGCCCACCGCAGGAGCACGGCGGTGGTGACGATGGTGACGCTGATGCTCACCGCACCGTCGACGGGCGCCACCTCGGTGATCAGGAGCGAGTCCTCGAGCGTGTCGTAGGCGATCGCGAGGCCGAACGCCAGCAGGTTGTTCGCCACGTGCAGCGCGACGGCGCACTCCAGCCCGCCCGTACGCCAGGCGAGCAGGCTCGCGACCAGGCCGAACACGAGCCGGTCTGCGAACAGCCACGGGTTCTGCGTGCCGTGCGCCAGTGCGAACAGGAGCGCGGTCACGACGGCGGGGACGACGACGGCGAGCCACCGCCACCGCAGCCAGCTCCCTATCCACTGCGACAGCCAGCCGCGGAAGAAGTACTCCTCACCGGCCGCCTGCAGCGGCGTGGTCAGCAGGATCACGACGGCGAGCGCGAGCCAGCCGGACGCCGGGGTGAGCGGCCACCAGCCGGACTCGTCGGCGCCCGAGCCCGGGTCCGAGCCGGCGCCCGCACCGGCGCCGTCGTCGGCCGGCAGCCCCAGCTGCGTGAGGAGGAGGTCGCTGCCCAGCGTGAGCGGCACCAGGAGCAGCAACGCCACGCCCAGCCCGCCGAGCAGCAGGCGCCAGCGCACGCGCCCGACCACCGACGACACCAGCCCGGCCCGCTTGGCCTGCGCCCAGGTCGCGACCAGGGCGAGCGGGATCCCCAGCGCGAGCCCGAGATTGGTCACGAGGAGGCCGGCCGGCGAGGCGAACCAGGCGTCGGTGACCGACGACGGGTCCGGCAGCTGCACGCCCAGCGCCTGCGCCACGACGACGAGGAAGGCGTACACCAGCAGCGCCCCGAACAGCAGGACCGTGCCGGCCGCGATCACGCCCACCCCCAGCAGCGGTCGCCACCACCGGTGCCACGGCCCGCGCAGGGCCTGCGGGTACTCGCGCGGGGCGCTCACTCCGGCGTTCACTCCGCCCCGGCGGACACCCCGGCGTCCGACGTGGCGGCCGGTGCGGCGGTCTCGGCGAGGCGGGCCAGCGCCGCGTCGACGCGGGCGAGCGTGCGCTCCCGGCCGAGCAGCTCGATCGACTCGAACAGGGGCAGGCCGATCCGGCGTCCCGTCACGGCGACCCGGACCGGGGCCTGCGCCTTGCCCAGCTTCATGCCGTGCTGCTCACCGACCGCCAGGACGGTGTCCTTGAGGGACTCGGCATCCCAGGCGACGTCGGCGAACGCGGCACGCACGTCGGCCAGAAGCTCGCCGGCGCCCGCCTTGAAGGCCTTGTTCCAGGAGTCCTCGTCGATGATCGGCTCGTCGAGGAACAGGAAGTCGACGTTGTCCGTGATCTCGGCCAGCAGGGCCACGCGGGACTGGGCCAGCGGCGCGACGGCGTCGAAGACCTTCTGGTCGAACTGCTCCGGCGTCCACGGCGCGGCGGGTGCCTGCAGCCACGGCGCGCAGGCCTCGGTGAACTCGGGCACGCTCAGGGCGCGGATGTACTCGCCGTTGAAGGCCGTGAGCTTCTTGATGTCGAAGAAGGCCGACGACGAGTTGATGTCCTCGACGCGGAACCGGCGCACCAGCTCCTCGAACGGGAGGATCTCCTCGTCGTTGCCGGGCGCCCAGCCGAGCAGCATCAGGTAGTTGACCATGGCGTCGGGCAGGATGCCCTCGGCGAGGTAGTCCTCCAGCGCGACCTTGTCGCGGCGCTTGGAGAGCTTCTGGCGCTTCTCGTTGACGATCACCGGCATGTGCGCCCACTGCGGCGGAGTCTGGCCCAGGGCCTCCCACAGCAGCTGCTGCTTCGGCGTGTTGGGCAGGTGCTCCTCGGCACGCATGACGAGGGTGATGTTCTCGTCGATGTCGTCCACGACGTTCGCCAGCAGGAAGACCGGCGAGCCGTTGCCGCGCGCGATGACGAAGTCCTCGAGGGTGCTGTTCGGGAACGTGGGGTTGCCGCGGATCAGGTCGACGACCTGCGTCTCGCCCTCGTCGGGCGTGCGGAACCGCAGCGCCCGGCCCTCGGCGTACTCCAGGCCGCGGTCGCGGCAGAAGCCGTCGTAGCCGGTCTGCTTGGTGCCGATCCGCGCCGTCAGGTCGTCGCGGGTGCAGTCGCAGTAGTACGCCTTGCCCTCGGCGAAGAGCCGCTGGGCAGCGTCCTTCTGGATGCCTGCGTTCTCGGACTGGAAGTACGGCCCTTCGAATGCCGGGTCGTCCTTGGTGATCCCCAGGGCCTCCATGGCCGACAGGATCCCGTCCACCCACTCGGGCTGGTTCCGCGAGGCGTCCGTGTCCTCGATGCGCAGCACGAACGTACCGCCCTGCTGCTTCGCCACCGCCCAGTTGAACAGCGCGGAGCGGGCGCCGCCCACGTGGAACATGCCGGTGGGGGACGGCGCGAATCGGACACGGATCGGAGAGCTGCCAGGAGCGGAGAACGTCACGGGGACAAGCCTAGGCGGTGGGACCGACACGACGAGGTACGAGGGTGCGCGAGGAGGTGCCGGACGGCCCGGGATAACCAGGAATACCCGCGGCTCAGCGTCCCGAGCGAGTGGTCGGCTCCGGCGAGGTGTCCGCCAGACGCTTCACGTACCGGCGCGTCGGCACCGGCACCGGGCCCTCGGCGGTCTCCGCCTGGTAGTCCAGCGGTCCGACGTCGGACCAGCCCTGACGTTCGTAGAACCGCCGTGCCCGCCCGTTGCCCGCCACGACGGCGAGCCATGCCTCGGCGTACCCCGCGGCGGCGACCCGGCCTTCGCCGTCGGACAGGAGGTCCGCTGCGATACCGGAGCCCCGGTGCGTCGCCGAGACGAACACCTGCTCGAGCTCGTCGCCCTCGACGGTGACGAACCCGACGACCCCGCCGTCCGCCACCGCGACCGTGGTGCCTGGCACCCGGGCGGCCGCCCGTGGCCCGAACGACTCCCGCGTGCGGACGGCGGCCAGCTCCGGCGGCACGAGGCCCCGGTGCCCGTCGCCCCAGGCGGCATGCCAGACGTCGGCGATTGCGGGCGCGTCACCCGGCTCGGCCGGCCGGAGCTCGACGTGCCGCACGCGCAACGGCTCGACGAGGAACCGGTCCTCGTCCTCCAGCACCACGGGCTCGGTGCGCCACCCCGGCCCGGCGTAGGCCGCGAGCGCCGCGGCGTCCCGCCACCGGCTTACGTAGGTCAGAGTGTCCGGTCCGACGACGATCTTGTCGCTCACGAAGCCGTCAAGCGTGGCGAACCCCGCGGTGCCCGCCTCGATGAACGCGCGGAACTCGTCGAGCAGGCCGGGCCGTACCCGTGCCGTGGAGCGCCTGATGATCATGCGTCGATCATGCTCCACCGACTCAGCTGCGCCGCACCACCGGGTTGGACAGGACGCCGAGGCCCTCGACCTCGCACTCGACGCGGTCGCCGTGGTCGATCTTGCCGACGCCCGCCGGCGTCCCCGTGAGGATCACGTCGCCGGGCAGCAGGGTCATGGCCTCGGAGATGTACGACACGAGGAACGGCACGTCGAACACCATGTCCCTGGTCCGGCCGTCCTGGCGCGGCTCGCCGTTGACGCGCGAGCGCACCCCGACGTCCTCGGGGTTGAGGTCGGTGTCGATCCAGGGGCCCAGCGGGCACGAGGTGTCGAAGCCCTTGGCGCGGGCCCACTGCCCGTCGGTTCGCTGGGCGTCGCGCGCGGTGACGTCGTTCGCGACCGTGTACCCGAGGATGTACGAACCCACGTTCTGCGGCGTGACGTCCTTGCAGACCTTGGAGATCACGACGGCCAGCTCGGCCTCGTACGAGACCTCCTGCGTGAAGTCCGGCAGCACGATCGGGTCGTCCGGGCCGACCACCGCGGTGTTCGGCTTGAAGAACAGCAGCGGGCTGGTCGGGACGTCGCCGCCCATCTCCTTGGCGTGGTCGGCGTAGTTCTTGCCCACGCACACCACCTTGGAGCGCGGGATCACCGGGGCGAGCAGCCGGACGCCGTCGCCCAGCTCGATGCGTTCGCCGGTCGGCATGGCCGGCATGTACATGGGGTCGCCGCCCAGTACAGCGAGGAAGGTCTTGTCGCCCTCCTGCTGCACGAGGGCGTAGCGGGGGTCGTCTCCGGTGGTGAATCTCGCGATACGCACGTGCTCAATCTACGTGTCCGACGGCGGAGGGCTCAGGCGCGGGCCAGGACCTCGCCGTTGAGGACCGCGAACCAGCCGTCCGGCGCCGCGGCCCACTCGCGCCAGCCCTGGGCGAGCTGCTCGAGGGCGACGTCGTCCGCGAGCGCCGAGTCCTTGGCCTGCACCGCGAAGTTGGACTGGGTGCAGCGCTCGGCCCACAGGCCGCCCCACCAGGTGCGGTCGTCGGGGGTGGCGTAGCACCAGACGCTCGCGCCGGGCTCGATCGAGGCGGGGTCGAACCCGGCGTCCCGCACCCAGGAGGCGAGCCGGCGCCCGGCGTCGGGCTCGAAGCCGTAGGTGTGCGTGACCTCGTGGTACAGCATGTTCCACTCGGTGAGCTCCGCGGACTCCGGGTACCAGGCCATAGCCTCGTAGTCGGCGTCGCGCACCGCGACGAACCCGCCCGGCTTGGCGACGCGCTTCATCTCGCGCAGGGCGGCGACCGGGTCGGAAAGGTGCTGCAGGAGCTGGTGCGCGAACACGACGTCGAACGAGTCGTCCTCGAACGGCAGCTCGTACGCGTTGGCGTGCTCGAAGCTGATGTTCTTCGTGCCGTGCGCGTCGGCGAGGCCGCGGGCGGACTCCAGCACGTCGTCGGACGCGTCCACGCCGACGACGCTGCCCTGCGTCAGCCGCTCGGCCAGGTCGACGGTGACGGTGCCGGGCCCGCAGCCGACGTCGAGCAGCGTCATGTCGGAGAGCAGGTGCGGCAGCAGGAACGCGGCGGAGTTCGCCGCCGTCCGACGCCGGTGCGAGCGCAGCACTGACTCGTGGTGCCCGTGCGTGTACGACTCGGACTCCTTGGTCAGGTCCTTCACCGCGCCCGGGTTGTTCTGGTCGTGGCTGTTCAGGCTCGACAGGCTGCTCGGGGCGTCGACCGCGTCGATCGGGTCGGTCCCTGCGGGCTTGTCGCTGAGGGCCGTGTCTGTGCGGCCCGTCTCGTGCTCGTTGGCGCTGCCGGTCATGGCCGCACTGTATGTGCGCCGCACTGCGCCGCACATCTGCGTTCTCATCCCTCGGGACGGCCTGTCCGGCGGTCGTCCGGCGGTAGCCTGGCATCTCGGCGGCGATCGGCCCGACGGCGTGGCCCGCGCGCATCGGCGTCGACGACACGGAATGATGCCCGCATGCCCACGCCTGACCAGCCCTCAGCAAGGCCGTCCACGGCCGCCCATGGCGCCGTTCGGGGAGCCCTCGACCGGATGGGCCGCAACCTGCTCGGTGGTCCCGGCCGGGTGCCCGGCGCCGATATCGCCCGGGGGATCGCCGTGCTCGGGATGTTCACGGCGCACGTGGGCGTCACCTCCGACGACATCGGCACGCTGGAGGGCTGGCTGAGCCTGGCGCACGGCCGCTCGTCGATCCTGTTCGCCACCGTGGCCGGACTGTCCCTGGCGCTGTTCACCGGCGGAGCCACCCCGCTGACGGGCGACGCGATGCGCACCGCGCGGTCCCGGATCCTCGTGCGGGCCGTACTGCTGCTGGCGCTGGTCGCGGTGCTCGACCTGCTCGGGGTGCGCGTGCTGCTCATCCTCGGGTTCTACGCCGCGTACTTCGTGCTGGCGCTGCCGTTCCTGCGTATGCCGCCGACGCGGCTCGCCGCCACTGCGGTGATCGTCGCGGTGATCGGCCCGTTCCTCGTGTACTACGGGCCGGAGGCGCTGGCGCGGGCGGGCCTGCAGGCGCCGCGCGACGGTTCGGGCGCAGTCACCGACTTCCTCCTCACCGGCCACTACCCGGCCCTGGTCTGGATGGCGTACGTGCTCGCCGGGCTGGCGGTGGGGCGCTGCGACCTGCGGTCGCCGACGCTGCGCCTGGGCCTGGTCGCCGGCGGGTTCGGGCTGGCCGCCGTGAGCTCGATCGCCTCGTCGAGCCTGGTGGCCGGCGCCGGCGGCATCGAGGCCATCGACAGGCTGCTCGGCATGACGTTGTCCGAGAACCTCGCGGAGCCGCCGGCCTGGTCCGACCCCTGGCCGCCGTTGGCGGGCCTGTACCTGGAAGGGCCGCACGACGACACGATGTTCGAGGCGCTGGGGTCCGGCGGCTTCGCCCTCGGCGTGCTCGGGCTGTGCCTGCTCGTCGGGGGTCGCGGCGGCACGGGTGGTACCTGGGGCGCTGACGGCGGTGGCGCCCGGCTGGTCGCGCGGCGGGTGGTGCTCGCGGTGACCGCCCCGCTGGCCGCCGTGGGCGCCATGGCACTGACGGTCTACTCCGTGCAGATCGTCATCATCTGGTGGTGGGCCCGCACCGGCGTCGACCTGCTCGTCTACCCGAGCAACGAGCCGCTCGGCGTGATGGTGCTCAGCGCCCTGGCCGCGGCCACGCTGTGGCGGGCGCTGTTCGGGAGCGGCCCGCTGGAGCGAGTGTTCGCGCGGGTCGCGCGGACGGCGTTCCCGACGCCGGAACGTGGGTCGGATACCGCGTCTACCACGTCGGACGATGCGCCGGACGCCGCGCCGGAACCGACGTCGGACCCCGCGCTCACAACGCCACCTGACCGACGATCGTCGTGACGGTGTCGCCGCCGACCCACACCTCGCCGTCGGGCCGCTTCTCGACGTGCACGCGGCCGCTGCGGCCCAGCACCGTCCCCTGCGACGCGACGTACGACGACGGCAGCACGTCCCCGGCGAGCCATTGCCCCAGGCCGGCGTTGAGGCTACCGGTCACCGGGTCCTCCGCAGAGCCCAGGGTCGGCACGAACGCACGCACCTCGACCGCGGGCTCGCCGGGCTCGCGCGCGCCGTCCGCGTTCGAACCAGTCCCGTACTCGCCGACGACGCCGAGCTTCAGGTCGCCCATCGCCACGAAGTCCGGCTCCAGCCCGAGCACCACCTCCGCGTCGCGCAGCTGGACCGCCACCCAGCCGGGGCCGTTGTCGACCCAGGCCGAGCGGACGACGTCGGACACGTCGATGCGCAGCGACCGCGCGATCTGCGCGACGTCGGCGTCGTCGACCGCGCCGGAACGGGTCAGGGGCGGCCCAGCGAACGCGAGCCGCTGCCCCGCCTCTGTGGTGTCGCGCCGCACGCGCACCAGGCCCACGCCGCACTCCTGGACCACGTCCTGCCCGCCGGGCTCGCCGCCGGCCTCCAGCCAGGCGTGCGCGGTGCCGAGCGTCGGGTGCCCGGCGAACGGCAGCTCGCCGCCCGGCGTCCAGATCCGCACGCGGTAGTCGGCGCCGGCGTCCCGCCCGGCGTCGGTCGGGTCGAGCAGGAACGTGGTCTCCGAGAGGTTGGTCCACCGGGCGAAGGCTGCCATCTGGTCGTCGGTGAGACCCTCCGCATCGTGCACGACGGCGACGGGGTTGCCGCCCGACGGAAGCGAGGAGAAGACGTTGACCTGGCGGAACGGAAGGCTCATGCCGACCAACGCTACCTACCCGGAGCGGGTGGCCCCGCCGGGCCTCGGCCGAGCACGAGCCGAACTTGAGCCGAACCTGAGCCCGGGATTCAGGCCGGGAAGATCTCGTCCAGCTCCGCGAGGTCCTCCGCCGTCGGCGTCCATGACCAGGCGCCGGCGTTGGCCCGCACCTGCTCGGGCCGGGTCGCCCCCGCGATCACCGACGTCACCTCGGGCCGGGACAGCAGCCACGAGAACGCGACGGTGGTCTCGGTCACGCCGCGCTCCCGGCAGAACTCACCGAACCGGTCCAGCGCCGCCCACGGCGCGGTCTCCAGCAGGTCGCGCTTCGAGGTCACCAGGCGGGACCCGTCGGGCCGGGCGCCGCCGGAGTACTTGCCGGTGAGCAGGCCGTTCGCCAGGGGGAAGTACGGCAGGACGCCGATCCCGTACGCCTTCGCCGCGGGCAGCACCTCGTGCTCCACACCGCGGGCCAGCAGCGAGTAGTGGTTCTGCGCGGAGACGAACCGGGTGCTGGAACCCGTCGACCGGGCCACGTGCTCGGCGTCGGCCACCTGCCAGCCCTTGAAGTTCGAGTGGCCCACGTAGCGGACCTTCCCCGAGCGGACCAGGTCCTCGAGCGCGGCGAGCGTCTCGTCGACCGGGGTCGCCGGGTCGGGCGTGTGCAGCTGGTAGAGGTCGATCCAGTCGGTGCCGAGCCGACGCAGCGACGCCTCCGCGGCCCGCACGATGTACCGGCGGGAGCCGCGCGCCCCGAAGTCCGCCCCGTTCACGCCGCGCATGTCGAGCCCGAACTTCGTGGCGACCAGCACGTCGTCCCGCCGGCCCTTCAGCGCGGCTCCGAGCAGCTCCTCGGACAGGCCGGGACGCACGCCGTACCGGTCGGCGGTGTCGAAGAAGGTCACGCCGGCGTCGATCGCGGCGTCGACCAGGGCCGTCGCGCCCTCCCCGGTCTCGGTGGCGGTGCCGGTGCGGCCGAGGTTGTTGCACCCCAGGCCGACGACGGGAACGGACAGGCCGGAGCGCCCGAGGCGGCGCAGAGGAAGGTCGGACATGCCCGCACCCTACGACGGCCACCGGCCGACGCCGTCCGCGGGTCCACGGCGCGATAAGCGGGTGCCGCGCCCCGCCGTACCCTGGACCGGTGAGCACAGTCCTCGGTGGGCCGACCGCGCCCGGTGCGCGCGGCGCCGTCCTGCGCCGGACCGGCGAAGCGCTGCCCCCGAGGAGTGGCTGCCCCTCGCGGCGGCGCACGCCGAGCGTGCGGATGCGCTCACCGCGGTCTGGCGCGCGGCCCGCGCGGCCGGCCGCAAGCACGCGATCGAGGACTTCCTCTTCACGTACTACCCCACGCGGATCGCCCACCTGCGCCGCTGGCACCCGGGCGCCGGCGTCGCCCTCGCGCTGCCCGAACGCGGGTACGCGCCCGGCGCAGGAGTTTCCGACGCCGGAGCTGCCGCAGACGCACCCGATCCCGACGACCGCACCACATGGCGGTGGCACAGGACCACCCGCTCCGGCGGCACGGCGCCGGACGCCGTCAGGCTCGACACGGTCACGCTCGACGCGGTCACGCTCGACACCGAGGCGTTCCTCGTCGATCGCGGCGACACCGTGCGGTACGTGCGCGACCTGCTGTCGGCGACGGCGTCGCGCCCGGGAACGTTCGGCTGCTTCGGGCTGCACGAGTGGGCCATGGTCTACCGCGACCGGGAGTCAGGTCGTGACCAGCGGCACCCGCTGCCGCTACGGCTCGGGCACGCCGGCACCGACGCCGTCGTCGAGGCGAACCCCGTGCGCTGCTCGCACTTCGACGCGTTCCGGTTCTTCACGCCGGAGGCGACGTCGCGCAACGAGCTCCGGCCCACGCGCGCCACGCAGGTCGGCATGGAGCAGCCCGGCTGCCTGCACGCCAACATGGACCTCTACAAGTGGTGCCTCAAGCTCGGCCCCGCCGTGCCCGGCGACCTGCTGCTCGACGCGTTCGAGCTGGCCCGGGACATCCGGTGGACCGACATGGCCGCCTCCCCGTACGACGTGTCCGAGTACGACGTCGCGGCCGTCGAGATCGAGACGCCGCAGGGCAAGGCGGAGTACGTGCGGCGGCAGCGCGACTACGCGAGGCGGTCCGACGCTCTCCGCCACCGGCTCGGCGAGGTCTGCGACGCGGTGCTCCCCACCATCGCTGCCAGCACCAGCCCCAGCGCCAGGCCGTAGCGGCGAACAGCTCGCGCACCAACGCGCGCCGCCGGGCCTGCCGTGCGAGTACGTAGTTGCCCTACTTGTCGCCGGGACTTCCGCTTTCTAGCGTCGAGGCAGCACTCCAGCACGGCCACACCCAGCACACAGGAGTACTCCAGGAAATTCCAACTTCACACCACGAGGTGAGCGCCATGAGAGTCACCGCACTGCGTACGCCCGCCGCCAGAGTCCTGCTCGGCGTCTTCGCCGTCCTGGCCCTGACCCTGACGGCGCTGGTCGCCGCACCGAGCGCCCTGACGCCCACGGCCGAGGCCCACGGCTGGGTCGTCTCGCCCCCGAGCCGGCAGGACCATTGCGCCAAGCGGACCGTGAGCTGGACCTGCAACGGCGTCGAATGGGAGCCACAGAGCGTCGAGGCGCCGAAGGGGTCGATGCTCTGCTCGGGCGGCAGCCGCTTCACCACGCTCGACAACAACTCCCTCGCCTGGCCGCGCACGAACATCGGCAGCACGCACACCTTCCAGTGGACGCTGACGGCCTTCCACCGCACGGCCAGCTGGGAGTACTTCGTGGACGGCCAGCTCTTCAAGACGGTGAACGACAACGGCGCCACGCCGCCCGCGACCGTCACCCACACGCTGTCGGGCCTGCCGAGCGGCAACCACAAGATCCTCGCCCGGTGGAACGTGTTCGACACCGCCATGGCGTTCTACGCCTGCATGGACGTCAACATCGGCGGCGGCAGCGCGAGCGCCGGTACGACGGCGGTCGACGCCGAGCACGTGAGCGGAGGAGGACGCCTGCTGGCGGCGCACCTGTGAGGGCCGACCACGCACCTGTGAGGGGCTGCCGCCACAACCCGTGAGCAGCGCGCAGGCAATACGAACGGCTGGTGTCCGACGGCGGACACCAGCCGTTCGTGCGTTCTCCGAAGGCCTGATTCGAAGCCGACTGAAGCCGACTCGGGGCCGACTCGGGGCCGACTCGGGAGCCGACTCGGGAGCCGACTCCGAAGCCGAATCGAGGGCCGAGCGGAGCGTCCGGCCGAGAAATACGGGGAACCGCGTACGAATTCACCCTCATTGTCAGCAAAGCGAACATTTCCTAGGTTCGATGCCCACAGCAGAATTTCACCCGCTCACGGGCCGGCCCCACACCCTCGGGCCGAGTCCGCACCGGGAGCCCACGCCCGCAAGACGGAAGGCAAAAACCGTGAATCGTGCACGCTCAGCCAGCCCGCAGACCCGACTCCTGCTCTCCGCCCTCGCGACCATGGCTCTGGCGGCGGCGTTCCTCGTCGCCGCCCCGAGCGCGCTGCTCCCGCAGGCACAGGCCCACGGCTGGATCACCAGCCCGCCGAGCCGCGCGGACCACTGCGCCAAGGGCACCGTCAGCTTCGACTGCGGCGGCCTCCAGTACGAGCCCCAGAGCGTCGAGGCTCCGAAGGGCTCCATGGAGTGCTCCGGTGGCAGCGGCTTCACCGTGGTCGACGACGACTCGCTCCCCTGGCCGCGGACCACCATCAGCGGCGACACCACGTTCCGCTGGCAGCTCACGGCCCAGCACGCCACGTCGACGTGGGAGTACTTCGTGGACGGCCAGCTCGTCAAGACCGTCGACGACGGCGGTGCCCAGCCCGGCGCGACCGTCGAGCACACCCTGACCGGCCTGCCCGCCGGTGACCACACGATCTTCGCCCGCTGGAACATCGCCAACACCGTCAACGCCTTCTACCAGTGCGTCGACGTCACCGTGACCGGCGCCGCCGCGGCGGACGCGGGCGCAGAGTCGCAGCTTCCGACCGTCCTGGGCACGCGGGGCACCCTCAGCGCCGTCTGACGCTCGCGCCGGCCCGGCCCGACTCGTCTTGCCCTGCCCGGGCCCAGCCCAGCCGGCGCGAGCCCAGCCCGACCCAGCTCAGCCCCACTCAGCCCACCCAAGGCCGGGTGTCCGACGCCGATCCGCGCGCCGGACACCCGGCCTCGCCGTGTTGCCCAGTGCCCGCGAGCGCCCCGAATCAGGCGCACTTTTTCACCCGCTCTATGGGAGGATGTTGGCGTGTCGAGCGCGCTCGTCGGCATCAGTCCGACGCCCGTCGAAGTACCGCCCGTCGTACACACCCTGGCCGGACGGCTACGGTCCGGGGCGACGGTGGTTCCCGTGTGGCGCAACGAGTACGGCGGTCTCACGGTCCGGCTCGAGGGTCGAGGACGTGTTCCTGCGCCCGATCCGGTGGGCGCGTCCGCGCGCTGGTCCGATCACGCGGATGCTCGACGGTTGTCCCAGCTGAACGCGGCGCAGCGCGACTCGGCCGAGCCGAACACCGCGAGGCCCAACACCGCGAGGCCCAGCGAGGCAAGGCCGAATACCTCGCGACGGAGTACGACAAAGCCGAACGGCCCGAGCTCGTACCTCAAGTGGGTCCCCTACGCCGCGGCCTGCCCGGACCCCCTCGCCGAGGCCGACCGTCTGGTCTGGGCCGGCTCGTTCACCGACGTCCCCCGGGTGCTCGACGTCGGACACGACGCGCGCGGCTCCTGGCTGCTCACGGCGGCCGTCGAGGTCGGCGGTACGGTGGCGACGTCGGCCATGGAGCCCCGGTGGCGCGCCCTGGCCGAGCGCTCGGCGATCGCCGTCGGCGTGGGGCTGCGTCGGTTCCACGACGCACTCCCCACGGACACCTGCCCCTACGTCCGCACGGCGCAGATGCGTGTCACCGCTCTCACGACCGATCCGACGGCTCCGCTGACCGCGGCGGAGCGCACCGCGATCCGCACGACCCTCGGGAGTCCGCCGCCGATCGACCGGTTCGTGGTGTGCCACGGCGACGCCACGGTGCCGAACACGCTCCTCGACCATGTCGGCCGGTTCGCGGCCCACGTCGACGTCGGCGACCTGGGCGTGGCGGACCGCTGGTCCGACATCGCGGTCACCACGCGCAGCGTCACCCGCCGCTATGGTCCTGGCCTGGAGCCGCTCGTGCTGGCCGCGTACGGCGTCGCGCCGGACCCCGAGCGCACCACGTACTACCGGGCCCTCTGGGACGCCGAGGAAGCGGTCCGCGCGCGACGGCGGAGCATCGAGCTGTCCGCGACGTCCTGACCCGCGACGACGAGCGTGGAGGACCCGCCGACGCCGGGCCGCCCGCTCATTCACCTTCGGCGCGCGTCGTAGACGCGGTGCATCAGCAGCTCGATCGGCCCGCGCGGCCACCGTCGCAGCCACAGTGGCGCCGCAACCATCAGCGTCGTCGAGATGACCGCCCAGAGCGCGACGACCTGCCACGGGCCGCCACCGGAGAATCCCAGTCCCCAGTCGTAGCAGAGCACCGAGGCGAGCACGTTCTGCAGCACGTAGCACGACAGCGCCGTCCGCCCGATCGCTTCGACGCCGCGGCGCAGCAAACCCGGTGAGGTCGTTGACCGGGCCCGGGCGACAAGGGTCGTACCCAGCGCAAGGATGCCGAGCGCCACCAGCGGCGGGACCAGGTAGCGGTCCACGAGGACCCAGTTCGGCCCGGCCCATGTCGTCAGCGCGTTCAGCGGGAGGCCGGCGCCAAGCCCGATCCACGCGAGCCGACGGCGGAGCCGCGCCCCGTCCTCGGTCGTGGAGAACATGCCGGCGCGCACGAGGCGCGAACCGACGAGGAACAGCACCGTGGCAGACGGCACGATCAGGATCAGCTCGATCCGGAACACGTCCATGTGTGTGAGCCGCACCAGCACCTGGTCGAACCAGCTGGCTGTCGACAGGCTTGCTGAGCCTGCCGCTCCGCCGCTCGACCCGGCCGTCCCGCTCGTCGTCGTGCCCGACCCGTCCGACGTGACGACCAGCAGCGCCGTGAGCCCGACGATCGCCGCGGCATAGACGGCGGCCAGCACACCACCCCAGGCACGCACCACCCGGTCACTTCGCCCGATCAGGTAAGCGGCCAGCAGGGACGCGATCGCGTACCCCATCAGGACGTCGAACTCGAAGACGAGCACGTAGTGCAGGAGGCCTTCGACGAAGAGGATCCCGGCCCGCAGCGCGTACCGGCCGGGCCACGGCAGACCACGTCGCACCAGGGACCGGTACTGCAGCTCGAGGCCCACCCCGAAGAGCAGGGTGAGCAGCGCGAGGAACTTCCCGTTGGACAGCGCCCGCAGGACCGTCTCCACCGGATCCGTCGTCGCGAAGCCATCGGAGATCCACGCGGCCGGGCCACCCGGGTGGTGAACAGCCAGATGTTGCTGGCCAGGGTGCCGAGGATCGCGATCCCGCGCAGGACGTCAAGAGCGGCGATCCGGCCGGCCGGGCCCGTCGGGACGGCACTCGTCGGGTTGATGCTCCTCAGGCTCGCGGGCGTGGACCCGGTCGGGTCGGCGACCGTGGACTCCTGCGTCTTCGCAGTTGGGGGAGTACTCGCTGGCGTGTTGGCGGGCATGTGCCGACCCTGTCGTGACCGGCGCACGGCGTCGTCGGCCATGTGGCCGATCTTCTGCAGGTCGCGTACATCGTTAGGAGGACGTCCGGCTGGGCACGCCTGCCACCCCGAACACGGAAATCACTTCGTGGTTGCGCGGCTCGGTCTGACACCCTGGCCGCATGACGATCCCCACCGGTGCGGTCTCGGTGCCCGACGTCGTGCGCGAGCTTGCCGGCGACGGGCTCATCACGCCGGCCTGGAGCAACGAGCTGGGCGGTCTCACGTTCCGCGTCGACCCGCACGCCGATCAGCGCGCGTACTACGTCAAGTGGTTGCCCCGGACGGACCGGGCCCTGGCCGAGCGGGTCAACCTCGCCGGCGAGGCCGCGCGGATGCGGTGGGCGGCGGTGTACACCCCGGTGCCGCAGGTTCTGGAGGTCGGCGCCGACGAGAGCGCGGAGTGGTTGGTGACGATCGCGCTGGAGGCGCGCTCCGCCGTCGAACCGCGCTGGCTGGCGGACCCCGAGACCGCGGCCCGCGGCATCGGTACCGGACTCCGGGGCCTTCACGACGCCCTGCCCGTCGACGAGTGCCCCTGGACCTGGAGCGTCGAGGACCGGCTCGCGGTCGCCGAGGTCCGGGCGGCTCGGGGCCACGCGGCCGACGGCTGGTCTGCCGAGGCACGCGCTCGCGCTGCCGACGCACCCGACCACGACCGGCTCGTCGTCTGCCACGGTGACGCCTGCGCGCCCAACACCCTCCTCACCGACGACGGCGCGTGGGCCGGGCACGTGGACCTCGGCGCGCTCGGCGTCGCCGACCGGTGGGCCGACCTCGCGATCGCGACCTACAGCCTGGGCTGGAACTACGGCCCCGGGTACGACCACCTGGTCTACGAGGGGTACGGGATCGACGAGGACCCTGACCGGGTCGCCTACTACCGGTTCCTGTGGGACCTGGGGTGAGCACGATCGGGATGCCTGGGACGAACGCGGCTGAGCTGCACGCGGCTGAGCTGCACGCGGCTGAGCTGCACGCGGCTGAGCTGCACGCGGCTGAGCTGCACGCGGCCCCCAGGCTGCTGGTCGTGACCGGGCCGCCCGGCTCGGGGAAGTCCACGGTGTCCGAGGCCCTGGCCGATCGCTGGGAGCCGAGCGCCCTCGTGGAAGGCGACGCCTTCTTCCGATTCCTGCGGCGGGGCGCGATCCCGCCCTGGCTGCCGGAGTCGCACGCCCAGAACGACGTGACGGTCCGCGCGGCCGCGGCCGCCACGGGCAGCTTTGCCGCGAGCGGCATGACCGTCGTGTACGACGGCGTGATCGGCCCGTGGTTCCTGCCGACCTTCGCGACCCTGACCGGTGTCGACGCGCTCGACTACGTGGTTCTGCTTCCGCCGGTGGAGACCTGCTTGAAGCGGGTCGCGACGCGCACGGGTCACGGGTTCACGGACCTCGACGCCACCCGGCACATGCACGAGGACTTCGTTCGGGCGACGACGTCCGCCGACCCAGCCGGTCCACCAGGCGTCGTCCTCACCGATCTGCCCGACGACGTCGCGGGTGTGACCGACGCGATCGTCGCGGCAATGGAGTCGGGACGGACCCGCTACGCCGTCGGAACCTGACCCGCCGAGGCCTGATCCGTCCAGGCCAGGTCGGCACGGCGCGCCCGGTGGGCCGCCTGGGCGTTGCGGTTGCTGCAGGTCGTCGAGCAGTAGCGGCGCGAGCGGTTGCGGGAGAGGTCCAGGACGATCCCCTCGCAGTCGCTGTCGGCGCACACGGCGAGGCGGGAGAGCTCGTCGTCCCGGATGACGTCGACCATCGCCATCGCCGTCTCGACCAGGATCCGCATGGCGAGCGGGGCGTCCGCGGGCACTGCGTGGATGTGCCAGTCGGTCGGCGGGTGCCGCACGAGCTGGGGCACGGCGCCCGCCGTGGCCAGCATGCTGTTCACCAGGCCGACGGCCGAGTCCCGGTCGGCGGTGAGCAGCTCGCGCAGCCGCGGCTGCAACCCCAGCACCTCGTCGAGCTCTGCCCGTGTCCGGTCGTGCCGCCCCGTGTAGCCGTGCCCGGCGAAGAACTCGTCGAGGTCCGCGACCGTCACGATCGTGACCGGCGGCTCGCCGGCGTTCACCAGCGCGACGGCGGCCTGGAGCGATTCCTCGGTGTCATGAGTGAAAACCACGTTGACACATTACTCCCTGCCCCCGTAGCGTCAGGACCCATGAGCACTGTGGCACCTGACACAAACGGGCTGGGCAGCGAGCCGGGGATCAGCAGGCCGGGCATCGGCGTCGTCGGATCTCCCCCTGCGCGCCGACTCACCGCCGGCCTGGTGTTCGCAGTGGTCTCCGCCGCGGCGTTCAGCCTGTCCGGGGTGTTCGCCAGCGGACTTCTCGACACGGGCTGGAGCCCCGGCGCGATGGTCCTCGCCCGCGTCGCGATCGCCACGCTGGTGGTGCTCCCGCTCGGCATCGTGTCGCTGCGCGGCGACTGGCGGCCCGTGCGCCGCAATCTCGGGCTCATCGCGATCTACGGCGCGGTCTCGGTCGCGGGCTGCCAGTTCGCCTACTTCTCCGCCGTGCAGTACATGTCCATCGGCCCGGCCCTGCTCATCGAGTACACGGCCCCCGCGGTCGTGGTCCTCTGGTTCTGGCTGCGGCACGGCCAGCGGCCGACGTGGGCCACCATCGTGGGCACGCTGCTCGCCGCCGTCGGGCTCGTGCTCGTCCTGGAGCTGGTCTCCGGCGCACCGGGCGCGACGTCCGTGGATCCCGTCGGGGTCGCGTGGGCCCTGGTCGCGATGCTCGGAGTCTCCACCTACTTCGTCATCAACGCCAACGTGGACACCGGCCTGCCGCCGCTCGCCCTCGCCGCCGGCGGGCTGACGACCGCCACCCTGGCGCTGGGCCTGCTCGGCGCGACCGGGCTCATGCCGCTGGAGTACAGCACCGCACCGCCGGTCTACGCGGGCACGGCCGTGCCGTGGTGGCTGCCGGTGCTCGGCCTCGGCGTCGTGACCGCCGCGTTTGCCTACGTCGCCGGGATCGCGGCGGGCCGCCTCCTGGGCCCGCGGCTGTCCTCGTTCGTCGGGCTGTTCGAGGTGGTAGCCGCGATCGGCTTCGCCTGGCTGCTGCTCGGCGAGCTCCCCCGGACGATCCAGCTCGTCGGCGGCGTCCTGATCCTCGCCGGCGTGATCGCGGTGCAGGCCGGCGAGAAGCGGACGGATGGGCTGTAGCCTCCTTGTATCCAGGCCCGCGCATGCGGCGAAATGGTGGTATCGATGCTGTTCGGACGCGAAGCAGAGCTCGATCTCGTGACGTCGTTCGTCCGGGGTGAACCATGGACGCCGTCGCCGGTGTTGCTCTTCAGCGGTGAGCCGGGGGTCGGAAAGACTGCCCTGCTCGACGCGGCAGCCCAGATCGCTCAGGATGCCGGCCGCATGGTGGTTCGGGCCACCGCGCTCGAGTTCGAGGCGGACCTGGTGTATGGCGCGCTCAACCAGGCTCTGCGCCAGCTGCTGACCGCTCTCCCGTTGATCGATGACGCTCACCAACACGCGATCTCTACGATCTGCGGGATTACCCCAGGGGTAGCGCCCACCCAGCTGCTCGCGGGGTCCGCGACGCTGGCGCTGCTGCAGCGGGTCGCGGAGACCACGCCGCTCTTGATCGTCGTCGACGACGTCCCCTGGCTCGATCTGGCGAGCGCGATGGCCTTCGCATATGTCGCCCGCCGCCTGGGTGAGTCAGACGTAAGGCTCGTCGTCGCCGCGCGGTCGGAGCTCGAGAACGTCTTCGTGCGCAGCGGATTCGATGCGCAGATCGTCCAGCCGTTGTCGGAGGAGAGCGCCGATGCTCTGCTCCAGCACCGCTTTCCGGCGCTGGCTACGAGGGTGCGCCGGCGGATCCGTGACGCAGCCCGTGGCAATCCGCTGGCGCTACTTGACCTGCCCGCGGCGCTGGACTCCGACACAAGCATGCTGCCTGACGCCTTGCCGCTCACGCGCCGGCTGAAGGCGCTGTACGAGCGGCGGCTGCGCGACCTTCCGTCAGGCACGCGACAGATGTTGCTCTTCGTGGTCCTGGCCGGCTCGGAGAACAGCGTGACCATCGAGAGGTGCTTGCCTTCGCCGGAAGGACAGGTCGATCTGCCGCCGGCGGAGCGCGCAGGGCTCGTACGTCCGAACCCGCGGTCGGGGCGCATGGAGTTCCGTCATCCACTCATCCGCTCAGCGGTGATCGAGCTCTCCACCAGCGATGAGCGCAGGCGCGCGCACACGATCCTCGCGGACGCGTTTCGAGATGACGCCCCACGTCGCGCGTGGCACCTCGGCCAGTCGACCGTCGGGCCCGACGAGCAGGTCGCCCGCCTCCTGGAGCTGGTGTCGGACGAGCTCCTGAGCGTGGGGAACGGCAGCCGAGCCACAGCGGCGATGCTCCGTTCGGCCGAGCTGAGCCCGTCGCGCACGGACCATGCTCGGCGTGTCGCGCGGGCCGCCTACCTCGGATCACTCGTGATGGGCGATCTGCGGGCAAGCCCGCGCCTGCTCGTCGATGCACAGTCCGGGCCGGCGGAGATGCCTTCGCTCGACGCGGTGACGGCGGTGGCCTACCAGCTCCTGAACGGGGAGGGTGATGCCTCGACCGCGCAACGGTTGCTCATCGCGGCGCTCGACGCACGTCATGGTCCGTTGGAGGCCGGGGACAGCGCGACCATGGAAGCGCTGCTGACTCTCGTGTTCGTCGGCTTCTATGCGGGCCGTGACGAGTTCTGGCAGGAAATTCGCCGGCAGCTTGCGCGCGTGGAGCCGGCACTCCCCGAAGCGCTGGCGCTGCTCGATAGCGCGTTCGCGGATCCCGCGCGTGGAGGTCTGCCCGTTCTGCGACGCCTCGAGGCCGCACTGGACGCACTGCGCTTCACGTCGGACCCCGTGCGGATCACGAGGATTGCCACGGCAGGTGCCTATCTCGACCGCTTGCACCTCGCGCGCGGCCCGCTCCAGCGGGTCGTCGACGACGCCGGGCGCGGCGGCGCTGTCGCGAAGGAGATCGAGGCACGCTTCCTTCTCGGGAACGACGACTACCTCAGCGGCCGATGGGACGAGCTGGTCAAGATCACCGACGAGGGCCTGCGCCTTTGCGACGAGCTCGGCTACACGCTGGCCGCTGCGCCAGGTCGCTATCTGCGGGCGATGGTCGATGCCGCACAGGGGCGGGAGACCGCGGCCGACCGTGCTGCCGAGCAGCTGCTGCTGTGGGCCGCGCCGCGTCGTCTGTACACCCTTGCCGCCTACGCGTCGCACATCCGTTGCGCGCTCGCTCTTTCCCACGGCCAGTTCGAGACCGCATTCCGGCATGCCGCCTCCGTGAGCCCGGCCGGGGTACTGCAACCCTTTCTGCCCCACGCCGTATGGATGACCTTTGACCTGGTCGAGGCCGCCTCCCGGTCGGGCCGGCGGGCAGAGGCCGTTGCCCATGTGCGCGCTGTCGACGAAGCTCGCCTCCACGATCTGTCACCCCGCCTCCAGCTGCTCGTGGAGGCATGCAGAGGACTGGTCGACGAGAGCGGGTGGCACAGCCAGTTCGAGCAAGCGCTCGCCACGCCGGGAAGCGAACGCTGGACCTTCGACCGGGCCCGGGTCCACCTTGTCTACGGTGAACAGCTACGACGGGCTCGCTCGTCGACAGAGGCGCGGTTCCATCTCTCGAACGCAATCCGCATCTTCGAGGAGCTCGGAGCGGAGCCTTGGCGCGAGCGGGCCGCCGGTGAACTTCGCGCGGCGGGGAGCAGCCAGGCACGGTCGGACCTGCTCACTCCACAGGAGGCCGCCGTCGCGCGGCTGGCCGCGACGGGCCTGACGAACAAACAGGTCGCGGAGCAGCTCTACCTCTCGCCGCGGACCGTCTCGACGCACCTGTCGCGCGTCTTCCCCAAGCTCGGCATCTCGTCTCGCGCTGCCTTGCGCGACGCACTTGCACGACAAGAGGCAAGCTTGCGTCGCTGACATACGTCATCTGGCGGATTCCTTGCCGTGTGACGCTCCATAGATTCGCTCGTGACACATCACCCACGAGAAGGAGTCATCATGAGTGCCACCATCGTCCTCGTCCACGGCGGGTTCGTCGACGGGTCCGGATGGCGCAGCGTCTACGACACGCTGCGCACCGAGGGATTCGATGTCCGGGTCGTGCAAAACCCCACCAAGTCGCTGGCCGACGACGCGGCTACGACCCGCGACGTCCTCGACGCGGTCGACGGCCCTGTCGTGCTCGTCGGCCATTCCTACGGCGGCGCCGTCATCACCGAAGCCGGCACGCACAGCAAGGTCGCGGCCCTGGTCTACGTCACGGCCTTCGCGCCCGACCAGGGGGAGTCCGTCGAGTCGCTCATCGGGACTTTTCCGGCCGACGGCCCGCAGCCACCGATCCTTCCCCCCGTCAACGGATACCTCTTCCTCGACCGCAGCAAGTTCCACGACGCTTTCGCCGGCGACGTCACGGCGGAGGAGGCTGCGTTCATGGCCGACTCGCAGGTCCCATGGGGGCTCGACGCGCTCGGCGGTTCGATCAGCGACGCGGCGTGGCGCGGCAAGCCGAGCTGGTACCTCCACGTGAATGACGACCGCATGATCCCGCCGGCCGCTCAGGCCTCGATGGCAGAGCGCATCGGCGCGACGGTCGTGCAGACGCCGGGCAGCCACGCCATCTACGTGTCGCAGCCCAAGATCGTCGCGGATCTCATCGCGCAGGCGGCCGCATCCATTTCTGCCTGACCCCTACCAGGGCACCCTGCACGCCGACGGCGGCCGACGCACGGGCGCCGGTCGCCGACGGTGTGCAGAGCCTGTCCGACGGCACGCTTCACCCGCCTGCAAGAATGGGCAGCACCATGACCGCGCCCTCTTCGACCACCGCGACCACCTCGACAGCCAACTCCACCACCGGCGAGCCCTCCTCGTCGTCGGGCGCCCCGAAGCCCGCCGGGACCCTGATCCCCTACCTGCCAGCGCCCACGGGCAAGGATCCCGATCCGGACGTCCTGTTCGAGAGCTTCGGCCAGTGGGCCGCCGCAGGCGGGCGGGCGCTCTACCCGCACCAGGAGGAAGCCCTCCTGGAGGTCATGACGGGCTCCCACGTGGTCCTGGCGACACCCACCGGTTCCGGAAAGTCGATGGTCGCCATGGGCGCGCAGTTCGCCGCCCTGGCCGCCCACCGGTCCGGACGGGGCGGCCGCACCTATTACACGGCCCCGCTGAAGGCCCTGGTCAGCGAGAAGTTCTTCGACCTGGTGGCGGCGTTCGGCTCGAAGAACGTCGGCATGATGACCGGCGACTCCGCGGTGAACCCGGACGCCCCGATCATCTGCTGCACCGCCGAGATCCTCGCGAACCTCGCACTCCGCCGCGGCAACGGCGACGACAGCGACGGGGACAGCGCGCACATCGACGAGGGCGCCATCTCGCAGGTGGTCATGGACGAGTTCCACTACTACGGCGACCCCCAGCGCGGCTGGGCCTGGCAGGTGCCGCTGCTGGAGCTCAAGGACACGCAGTTCATCCTGATGAGCGCCACGCTCGGCGACACGACCCGCCTGCGCGAGGACATCGAGGAGCGCACCGGCCGGCCCGTCGCCGAGGTCGCGGACGCCGAGCGTCCCGTCCCCCTCACCTTCTCCTATGTGGTCGAGCCGCTCACCGAGGTGATCCAGGAGCTCGTCCAGACCCACCGCGCCCCCGTCTACGTCGTCCACTTCACGCAGAAGGACGCCGTCGACCGCGCGCAGTCCTTGCTCTCGATGAACGTCTCGAGCAAGTCCGAGAAGGACGCCATCATCGCGGAGATGGGCGCCTTCCGGTTCGGCACCGGGTTCGGCAAGACGCTCAGCAAGTTCCTGCGGCACGGCGTCGGCGTGCACCACGCCGGCATGCTGCCCAAGTACCGCCGCCTCGTGGAGCGCCTCACGCAGAAGGGCCTGCTCAAGGTCGTGTGCGGCACCGACACCCTGGGTGTCGGCATCAACGTGCCGATCCGCACCGTGCTCCTGACCAGCCTCGTGAAGTTCGACGGCGAACGCATGCGCCACCTCAGCGCCCGCGAGTTCCACCAGATCGCCGGTCGCGCCGGCCGCGCCGGGTACGACACCGTGGGCGAGGTGCTCGTCATGGCGCCCGAGCACGTCATCGAGAACCGCAAGATCCTGGCCAAGGCGGGCGACGACCCGAAGAAGCTCAAGAAGATCGTGCGCAAGAAGGCGCCGTCGGGCTCCGTGAACTGGACCGACGCCACCTTCGAACGCCTGCGCGACGCCGACCCCGAGCCGCTCGTCTCCCAGTTCCGCGTGAACCACGCGATGGTGCTCAACGTCCTGGCCCGGGCCTCGGTCCGTCCGAGCGGCCCGGGAAGCTCCGGCTCGGAAACCACCAGCACCGACCCCGTCGACGCCATGCGCCACCTCCTGACCGCCAACCACGACTCCGAGACGCAGCAGGCCGAGCACGTCCGCCAGGCCTTCCGCATCTACCGCTCGCTGCGGCTCGCCGGCGTCGTCGAGAAGGTCCGCGTGCCCGACGCCGAGGGCCGGCTCCGCCCGTCGGCCCGCCTCATGGTGGACCTCCCCCGCGACTTCGCGCTCAACCAGCCGCTGTCCCCGTTCGCCCTGGCGGCCATGGACCTGCTCGGCGTCGAGAGCGCGACGCACTCGCTCGACGTCGTCTCCGTCATCGAGGCGACCCTCGACGACCCGCGCCAGGTGCTCATGGGCCAGCAGAACAGGGCCCGCGGCGAGGCCGTCGCCGCGATGAAGGCTGAGGGTCTCGAGTACGAGGAGCGCATGGAGCTGCTCGAGGAGGTCACGTGGCCCAAGCCGCTGGCCGACCTCCTGGAGCCCGCGTTCCATACCTACCGCCGCACCAACCCGTGGGTGGCGGACGCCGAGCTCTCCCCCAAGTCCGTGGTGCGCGACATGGTCGAGAAGGCCATGACGTTCGCCGAGATCGTGAGCGTGTACGGGCTGGAACGCACCGAGGGCGTGGTGCTGCGCTACCTCGCCGACGCCTACCGCGCCGTCCGCCAGGTGGTCCCCGACGAGCACCGCACCGAGGAGGTGCAGGAGATCATCGAGTGGCTCGGCGAGCTGGTGCGCGGCGTGGACTCGTCGTTGCTCGACGAGTGGGAGCGCTTGGCGAACCCTGTGGACGACGATGCCGACCTCGTGACGGACGGCGAGCTGGCCGACGCCGGAGCGGAGGCGCCCGCGCGACCCGTCACCGGCAACCCGCGCGCGTTCCGCCGGCTCGTCCGCAACGCGATGTTCCGCCGTGTCGAGCTCGTCGCGCGCGAGGCCTACGCGGCGCTGGCCGCGCTGGACCAGGGCTGGGACGCCGACACCTGGGCCGAGGCCCTGGACCCGCTGTTCGAGGAGCAGGGCGACGACGCCGTCGGCATCGGGCCCGAGGCGCGCTCCTCCGCGCTGCTGACCATCCTGGAACCCGGCGCGGAGCTGCCGGGCAGCGCCGCCGACGGCGAGCAGAGCGGCGAGACCGGCCGCGTGGAGCCCGGAACCTGGTGGGTGCGGCAGGTGCTCGACGACGCCGACCGCAACCACGACTGGGCCATCACCGCCCGGGTCGACCTGGCGGCGAGCGACGAGGCCGGCGTGGTCGTGCTGACGGTGGTGGGCGTCGGACCGATCTGACGCTTGTCAGATTTGCCGACTATTTACCTTAAGGCGGTCTTGGCTTAGGCTTCGTCTATTAGAGTCCCGGTCAGCAGCGCCGCGCGGGCACTGCTGTGGAGACAGGAGTGCCAATGACGACGCACCTGCGAAACCCCGACCGCCACCTCAGCCACCTCCGCCACCTCACCCCGCTCCTGACCGCCGGCCTCAGCGCGTTCAGCCTGCTCGCCGGCCTCGTGATCACCGCAGCACCTGCCACCGCAGCGCCGCTGGCCGCCGACGGACCCGGCGTCGGCACCCCGTGGGTCGTAACCCTCGGTGACTCCTACATCTCCGGCGAGGCGGGACGCTGGGCCGGCGCTTCCAACAACGACTACCGGCGCGCCGACGCCCTCGGCCCGACTGCCTACTTCGACAACCCGGCCGGCACGGGCGAGACCATCGAACGCTGTCACCGCGCGTCCTCCGCCGAGGCCTACATCGGCGGCGGCGTGAACGGTCTCAACCTCGCCTGCAGCGGGGCCAGGACCGCCACCTCGACCGGGACCTACTTCAAGCCCGGAATCGACTTCTACAACGGCTCGGCGGGCAAGGGCCAGGCCCTCATGCTCCAGGAGGCCGCCGCCAGCAGGAACGTCCGCATGGTCGTGGTCTCGATCGGTGGGAACGACTTCGAGTTCGCGAGCGTCGTCCAGTCCTGCGTGGTCAACTTCCTCACCTCACCGACCTGGTGGAAGAACTACTGCCACGACGACAGCTCGGTCGCGGCCAACTTCACCGCCGCGAACGTCGCCGCCGTCCGGGCCAAGGTAGCGGCGGCGCTCGGCAACGTCGCGACCGCCATGAGCAACGCCGGGTACAACACCTCCCAGTGGACGCTCGTGGTCCAGACCTACCCGTCGCCCGTGCCGAACGGCTCCGGGTTCCGCTACTCCGAGTCCGGATACACGCGCCAGTCCACGGGCGGGTGCGGCCTCTGGAACCAGGACGCCAACTGGGCCAACGCCACGGCACTACCCACCATCAACGGTGCGCTGCTCGGCGCCGCGTCCGACGTCGGGCTACCGAACGTCCGCACCCTCGACATGACGCACGCATTCGACGGCAAGCGGCTGTGCGAGAGCGGCGTCGGGCTGTACGAGGAGGTGGGCCTGCCCAGCTGGCAATCGCCGGGCGCCGTCGACCGGACCGAGTGGGTCAACCAGATCCGAACGGTCACCACGATCGGCGACTCGCCGTACTACGTCCAGGAATCGCTGCACCCCAGCTACTGGGGGCAGCTCGCGATGCGCAACTGCCTGCGCCAGGTCTGGAACAGCGGGACCCCGCGCAGCGGGAGCTGCACCGTCGGCAATCTCGGGGCGGCCAGGCTCACGGCGTCGGGCGAACCGTCAATGGTCCTGGGGCCACTCGACAAGGGCTGACCGGTCAGGCGACCAGGCCCACCAGCCCGCGGCCCAGAGTCGCGAACCCACCCACATAGGCGAGCGTCACGAGCACCCTGCGCGTGGCGCTCGCCGAGATCCGTCCGACAAGCAGCTCGCCCAGTCCCACGGACGCCACGAGCGCGACGAAGACCGCTACCCACTCCCAGACGGCGAGGTCGGGGAACGTGGCGTCGGCGACCAGGAGCTTCGCCGTCATCGCCGCTATCGCGTTGGTCAGGAAGATCGGCTGGGCGGTGGCGGCGAACGCGCGCGGGTCCCAGCGGTCGAGCACGGAGTACACGGCGATGGGCGGGCCCCCGATCCCGGCGGCGACGCTGCCGAACCCGGCCGCCGCACCCGTGATGAGGAGCGGCAGGCGCGCCTCCGGCGCGAAGGGGCGCGCGGCACCACGCAGCCGCGACGTCACCAGGGCGAGCGTCATCGCGATCACGATGATGCCGCCCACGCCGATCTCCAGGGCGGACGCGCTCGCGTCCCGGATGAGCACCGCCGCCGGCACGCTGACCAGGATCGAGGCGGTCACCAGCCACCCGTACCGGCGCCAGTCGACGCTGCGGATCGTCCGCCCGAGCACGAGCAACGCCATCACCGCGCCCACCAGGTTGACGAAGAGGACGCCCTCGATGGGGCCGATGAGGAGCACGATGAACGGGCCGGCGACGAGCCCGAAGCCCATTCCCGCCACGCGCTGCAGGGAACCCCCGACGAGGATGGCGAGGATCAGGAGGGCTAGCACGACCCTTACGTTAGCTAAGTAGTTTCCGACCGGGTTCCGCGGGATTCGACGGCGCGGGACGACGTCGGCGGAAAACTCGCGCGCGAGATCCGTGCGCCGCCGGGCGACCAAGACGGCAGAATCGCGTCGTGGCCAGAAACTCGGAGAAGAAGAAGACACGCGCAAGCCACGGGACGCCGGCCGTCGTGTCGCTCGAGAAGGCGGGCGTATCGCACACCCTGCACCCGTACGAGCACGACCCGTCGAGCGACCTCAGCTACGGCATGGAGGCGGCGGAGGCGATCGGCGTCGACGCGCAGCAGGTCTTCAAGACGCTGCTGGCCGACGTCGACGGGAAGCTCGTGGTCGGCATCGTCCCCGTCGACCGCAAGCTGGATCTCAAGGCCCTGGCCCGGGCCGCGGGCGGCAAGAAGGCGGCGATGGCCGAACCCGCGGCGGCCGAGCGCGCCACCGGGTACGTGGTGGGCGGCATCTCGCCGC
The DNA here is from genome assembly GCA_963850545.1 of uncultured Actinomycetota bacterium. GTDB lineage: Bacteria > Actinomycetota > Actinomycetes > Actinomycetales > Cellulomonadaceae > Promicromonospora. The sequence continues at coordinate 205,658 of CAWKLP010000002.1, forward strand.
TGGGGCAGAAGACGCGGCACACGACAGTGCTGGACGAGTCGGCCGAGGCGTATGACGTCGTCTACGTGTCCGGGGGCCGGCGTGGGCTCGACGTCGGCCTCGCGCCGGCCGACCTGCTGACGCTGACGGGCGGGACGACGGCGCCGATCGCGCGCGACTGAACACCGGCCCAACCGTCGTCGGCCGAGACAACGCGACCGAGACAACGGCCCGAGCCCTGACCCAGGGCTCGGGCTCGCCGCCTGGATCAGGCCGCGGCGACCTGCTTGCGGTAGGTCGGCAGCAGGGCGTCACTGGGGACGATCTGCTTGCCGAGCGGCATGAGCGAGACCGGGATGAGCTTGAGGTTCGCCCAGGCCATCGGGATGCCGATGATCGAGATCGCCAGCGGGATCGCCGTGACGATGTGCCCCAGCGCGAGCCACCAGCCGGCGACGATCACCCAGATCACGTTGCCGATCAGGGCGAACACACCGGAGCGCGGGCTCTCGATGACCTCGCGCCCGAACGGCCAGAGCGCGTACCCCGCGATGCGGAAGGACGCGATGCCGAACGGGATGGTGACGATGAGCAGGCAGCAGATGATCCCCGCGAGCATGTATCCGAGCCACAGCCCGAACCCCGCGAAGATGACCCAGATGATGTTCAGCAGCGTCTTCATGGGTCCATCCTTCCGTAGAGCAGCGGGCCTGCGGAACCAGGCAACCCCCTGAACCGACCCTGAGGTCCGCCGAAATAGACTCGGCCCGTGTCCGACCCATCCCAGCACTCCGCAGCTCAGCCCGCATCCGGTTCGGTCGCCGACCGGCTCGCCGTCGTTCGCGGCCGGATCGCCGCGGCCGCCGACGCCGCCGGGCGCGACCCGGGCGATGTGCGACTCCTCGTCGCGACGAAGACGCAGACGCCGGACGCCGTGCTCGAGGCGCTGGCGGCGGGCGTCGACCTGATCGGCGAGAACCGCGTGCAGGAGCTCGTCGCGAAGGCGCCCGCCGTGGCCGGCCTGGTCGCGGACGGCGCGCTGCAGGTCCACATGATCGGTCACCTGCAGCGCAACAAGATCAACCAGGTGCTGGCCGCTGCCACGGGTCTGGAGACGCTCGACTCGCTGGACCTCGCCCAGGCCATCTCGGACCGCTGCGTGCGCGACGGCCGCACCGGCACCCGCGCCCTGGAGGTGATGGTGCAGGTCAACGTGACGGGCGAGGAGAGCAAGTCCGGCGTCGGGCCCGACGACGCCGTCGCGCTCGCCACCGCCGTCGCCGCCCTGCCGGGCCTGCGCCTGACCGGGTTCATGACCATCGGCGCGCACCTGGAGGGATCGACCGAGCAGACAGTCCGCGCCGGGTTCGCCCGGCTGCGCGAGATCCGGGACGAGACCCTCGCCTCGGGCGCGCCCGGGACCGGCTCCGCGACCGAGCTCTCGATGGGCATGACCGGCGACCTGGAGCTCGCGATCGTCGAGGGCGCGACGATCGTGCGGGTGGGCACGGCGGTCTTCGGCCCGCGGCCCGTGCCCTGATCGCGCGCGTCGAGCGTCCCCGCCGCGCGTGACCGCCACCACTCTTTGACCCAGGTCACAGACGTACGGGCGGCCGGAGGACTAGGGTCCTCGGGTTCCCATACCAACTCCCTGGAGTGATCGCGCCATGCCCACGGCCACCCTGCTGCGCCCCGCCACTGACGCCGACATCTCTCGCCTCGTCAGCCTGAACAACGCCGCGATCCCCGCCGTCCCGGACACTCCCGCCGACGACATGTCCGAGCTCCTCGACGCCTCGTCGCTCGCCCTGGTCGCGGTCGACCCGGAGACGCCCGCGGATCCCCTCGGCTTCGTCGTCGCGCTCGAGGGCGGCGAGGACTGGTCCGGCGAGAACTACGCCTGGTTCGAGGAGCGCGGCCTGGACCACCTGTACGTGGACCGCATAGTGGTGGGCGAGGGCGCCCGCGGCCGCGGCATCGGCCGCCTCTTCTACGACGCCGTGTTCGACGCCGCCCGCACCGCCGGCCACGACGTCGTCACCTGCGAGGTCAACCTGAACCCGCCGAACCCCGGTTCGATGCGCTTCCACGGCCGCCTCGGGTTCGAGGAGCGTGGGCAGCAGCTCACCAAGGGCGGGGACGTCCTGGTAGCGAAGCTGGCCGCCGACGTCCGCGACGCTGCCCCCCGCCAGGCCGCCGCCTGACGACGGCCCCCGCCCGACCCGATCGGACTGACTGTCGTTCAGCATGCGCCTGCTGCCAGAACGGACGTCATCCTGGCAGCAGGCGCATGCTGAACCGCAGTCAGCACCCCTAGGCCGGCGCGATGCCCAGCTTCGTAAGAGCCTCGCGGACGGACGGGCCGCTGTAGCGCCCCGGCTCGACCGCCAGGGCCGCCATCGCCGCGGACCGGTCCACGCCCGCCACGAGCATCACGAGGGCGGCCCGCAGGTCGCCGTCGGTCGCCGCGAGCGCGTTCTCGCACACGTCCCGCTCCAGGTCCGTGGCCTGCGTGAGCAGCCGCACCAGGCGTAGGCGCAGCTTCTCGTTGGTGGCGAGCACCTCGACCATGAGGTTGGAGTAGGTCTTCCCGAGCCGCACCATGACCGCCGTCGAGAAGGTGTTCAGCACCATCTTCTGGGCGGTGCCCGCCTTCATGCGGGTGGACCCCGTGATGGCCTCGGGTCCGGTGTTCACCAGGATCGGGACGTCTGCCTTCGGCGCCAGTGCCGCGAAGGGGTTCGACGCGAGCAGCACGGTCCGCGCCCCGCAGGAGCGGCCCATGTCGAGCGCTCCCCCGACGTACGGGGTGCCGCCGGAGGCGGCGATGCCGAACACGATGTCGGCCGGCCCGACGTCGGACACGAGCGCGGCGCCCGCCTCGACGTCGTCCTCCGCACCTTCTGCCGCCTTCTTGAAGGCGCCCAGCCCGCCGGCGAGGTGCGGTACGAACATCTCCTCGCCCACGCCGTACGTGGGCAGCAGCTCCGCGGCGTCGAGCAGGCCCATGCGACCCGACGTGCCCGAGCCCACGTAGTGCACCCGTCCGCCGGCGCGGATCCCGTCCACCGCCAGGTCGATCGCCTCCACGATGCGCGGGTGTGCCGCACGTACCGCGGCGATGACGATGGCGTCCTCGTCGGTGATCATGCGCACCATGTCCGCCGTGGAGACCACGTCGATGTCACGTGTGCGCGGGTTGCGCTCCTCGGTGGGTGAGACCGGGCGCGGCGCCGACTGTGCGTGCCGTTCAAATCCCGCCTCCGCGATCATCGGCGAGCCCCCTTCGTTCTGCTTGCTCTGTGCTCTTGGACGCTGTGCTGCTCGTAACTCATGACTGCTCATCACTGCTCACTGCTGGGGTCATTGGTGTGCTGCTCTTCGCTGTCCTACCGGATGCTGTCCTGCCCGATCCCGCTCTGCCCGACACCGCCCGGCCCGACACCGCCCTGCTGGTCGCCCTCGGGCCTCCGGAGGCGCTCGACGGCGGCTGCCGCGTTCGCCCGTCCCGTCCCGCACGCCACCACGACGGCCGGGCCTCCACCACTCAGCGTCCCGAACCAGTCGTCGACCGGCCCGGGAAGGCCCGTGTGCACCACCACGAGATCCGGGCGCACGGCCCAGAGCTGCTCCAGCCTGGCGCGTTCGGCCGAACCCGGGACGGGTTCACGGGTGATCACGACAAGCGGCTCAGGAAACTCTGCGCCACGTTTGCTATCGACTCTGTCGAGATCCGCCGATACACCGTACCGGGTGAATCGGGCAATAAGCACTGCAAGTCCACGATCGTCCAGACCAAGTTCCACGGATTCCGAGCCGGCTCCGTAACCGGACCCGTCCTCGAGCCCGTCACCGGCCTCGTCGCCGGCCTCGGAATCGGCCTCGGAATCGGCCTCGGGATCGGCCTCGGGATCGGCCTGCCGATCAGCCTCTGAAGGTCCCGCGTAGTCCTCGGGAAACAGCCTCGCCCCGGGCCACGCGGCCGCGATGGCCGCCTGGACATGCCGGGCCTTGCGGCCTGCGGCATGGTCCAGCCGGGTGCGCAGGTCGACGACGTCGGGCTGGGCCTCGGGCGCGAGCGGTACCAGCTGGGTGCCCCGCACGTGCACGACGGCGTCCGCGATGCTCGCCCCGATGACGGACAGCTCCGCGAGCGCCTTCGTCGCGGCGTCGACGCCGGTCACGGTTCCCGCGGCGGCCCGCCGTCCGCGGAGCGCGGCGACGAGCGCCTGCGTGCGGGCCCCGGACTCCTCGAGCCGCTCGACGGTCAGGCGGCCGGAGGCCACGGCCCGGCTCAGGGCGTCGTACGACTCCGTGTACAGGGCCGGGTCGAGGCCGAGGCAGAGCAGGTCGGCACCGGCCTCGACGGCGCGGACGGCGGCCTCCCCCACGGAACCGGTGAGCTCGCGCAGTGCGCCCATGTCGAGCGCGTCGGTGATGATCGGGCCGTCGTGGCCGAGCTCACGCAGCAGGCGGGTCGCCGCCGGCTCGATGGACGCGGGCGCCTGCCCGACCGCGGGGAAGAGCACGTGGGCGGTCATGACGGCGTCGAGCCGGGACTGGTCGAGCCGGGACCGATCGAGCAGGGACCGGCCGAGATCTGACCGGCCGGTGTCCCGGCCCTCCGGGCACAGGGCCCGCGCGAACGGGACGAGGTCGCGCGCCCATACGACGTCGAGCGGCTCGTCCACGACCGGCAGGCCGATGTGGGAGTCCACGGTGGTGGCGCCGTGGCCCGGGAAGTGCTTGCCGCACACGCCGACGCCGGCGCTGCGCACGCCGCGGGCGAACGCGATGCCGTGCCGGGCGACGTCGTCGGGTGTGGTCCCGAAGGCGCGCACGCCGATCACCGGGTTGTCGGGCTCGGAGACGACGTCGAGCACCGGGCCGAGGAGCAGGTCGACGCCGGTCGCGGCGAGCAACCGGCCCAGCGCCCGGCCCGCGTCCAGGGAGATCGCGGTGCCCGGCAGCACGCCGAGCGCCGCCGCCCCGGGCAGGGACGAACCGTTGATCGCCTCCAGCCGCGACACGTCGCCGCCCTCCTCGTCGACGGCGATCACCAGGTCGGGCGAGATCGCGTGCAGCGCGTCGGACAGCGCCACGGTGGTGGCGACGTCTGGCGTGTTCCGCGCGAAGTAGACGACGCCGGCCAGCCCGGCCCGGGCGGCGTCGGCCACCCAGCGCGGCACGCCGCCGCCGTCGGGCCCGATGGCCTCGACCTGCCCAGCGCCCCCGACCTGCCCGGCGCTCTCGAAGCCGGGCAGGAGCACACCGTTGACGGCGCGCTCGATCCGAGTCGGCTCCGTGCGGGGCGGCTCGGTGCTGGACGGCCCGGCCATGGGCGCTCCGGTCATTCCTTCACGGCCCCCGCGGTAAGACCTGAGGCGAGCCGGCGCTGGACCAGGATGAAGAAGATCATCACCGGCACGGTGATGATCGTGGAGGCCGCCATGATGGCGCCCCAGTCGTTGGAGTGGACGCCGAAGAACGAGCGGAGGCCGATCGCCACGGTGTAGTTCTCCGTTGCGCCGCCGAGCATCGTCATGGCGAAGATGAACTCGTTCCACGCGGTGATGAAGCTGAAGATGCTCGTCGCGACCAGGCCCGGTGCCACGAGGGGCAGCAGGACCGACCAGAACATGCGGCCCCAGCTCGCGCCGTCGAGGTAGGCGGCCTCCTCCAGCTCCACCGGCACCGCCGCTACGAACCCGCGCAGCATCCAGATCCCGAACGGCAGGGCAAGGGCGACGTACACCACGATGAGGCCCGTCAGGGTCTCGAGCAGCTGGAGGTCGCGGACCTGGACGAACAACGGGATGACCAGCGCCTCGAGCGGCACCATCTGCACGACCAGCACCAGCATGAGGATCTGGGTGCGCATCCGGAACCTGAAGCGGGCCACCGCGACGGACGCCAGCAGCGCGAGCGCCGACGAGATCAGGACGGTGCCGAGCGCCACGAGCAGGGAGTTGCGCAGGAACGTGCCGAACCCGCCCTCCGTCAGCACGAACACGTAGTGGTCGAGGGTGGGCTCGGCCGGCCAGAAGCTGCTGGTGTGCCCGGCCCGTGCGTCCAGCGAGCTGTTCAGCATCCAGTAGACGGGGAACAGCGTGAACACGAGCAGCAGGGCGACGAGCACACCCTTGCCGACCTGGCGCAGGGGCGACCTCCGCGAGGAGCGCAGGTTCGAGCGGCGCAGCGGGCGCCGACCGGGGCTCACTTCCGGACGGACCAGCGGGCGGGTGGCGCTCATCGTTCCTCCTCCGCCAGCACGGTGCGGACGTAGACCGCGGTGACCACGAGCAGCAGCAGCGTCAGCAGCACCGCGATCGCCGAGCCGAAGCCGTACCGGTTCTGGCCGAACGACTCCACGTAGGACCACACACCCAGGTTGAGCACCGACCGGTTCGATCCAGCGCCGCCGGGCATGAGGTACACCTGCGCGAACACCTTGAAGTCCCAGATGGTCGACAGGATGATCACGACGGCGAACACCTGCCGCAGCTGCGGCACGATGATCAGGAAGAACCGGCGGAACGACCCGGCGCCGTCCATCTCGGCGGCCTCCAGCATCTCCTTCGGCACGCCGAGCAGCCCCGCGAGCACGGTGACCGCGACGAACGGGAAGCCGTGGTGGATCACGTTGAGCAGGACTATCGCGTAGAACGTCCACCGGTCGGTGAACCAGTTGGTGGGGTCGTCCAGCAGGCCGAGGCCCATCAGGACGTCGTTGAAGACCCCGCGGTCGGCGTCGAAGATCCATACCCACACGTACGTGCCGGTCACTGCGGGCATGGCCCAGGCCGCCATGATCGCGCTGGAGGTGACGGTGCGCCAGAAGGTCCCGAGCGACGCGAGCAGCACGGCCACGCCGGTGCCGAACGCGACGGTGCCCGCCACCGACAGCACGGCGAACCCGACGGTGTTGGGCAGCACCACCGTCCACAGCTCCGGCGAGGCCAGGATCTCGGCGTAGTTCGCGGTGCCGATCCAGTTCGGCTCGCCCGTGGTGATCTCGCGCAGCCCGTAGTCCTGCAGGGAGAAGAGGAACACCCGGACCAGCGGCCACAGCAGCAGCACCGCCAGGACCGCCAGCGCGGGGGCGAGCAGGAGCCAGGGCCGCACGAGGGCGGCCCTGGCCCTTCCGAGCCGTGGAAGTGTCTCCGTCACAGAGTCACTCAGACCCGTTCAGCACGCTCGTCATCTCCTCTGCGGCGGCCTTGCTCGCCGTGGCGACGTCGGCGTCACCGGAGAGGATCGACTGCATCATCGTGCTCGTGGTGAGCTTTGCCTGCACCGCGCCGTAGGTGGGCGCGGCAGGCACGGACGCGCCGCCGTCGACGAACTGCTCGGCGAACGGCGCCACGAGCGGGTCGGTGCTCTTGAGCGTCTCGTCCAGCAGGGAGACCTGGCCGGGGAAGTACCCGGACTGCTCGCCCCACTGCTGCGCGAACTCGCCGGTGGTCATCATCTCGATGAACGCAAAGGCCAGGTCCTTGTCCTCGGCCGTCTCGAACATGCTCAGGTGCGAGCCGCCCAGGACCGAGGGGGCGATGCCGCCGTCCTTGCCCGGGATCGGCACGGCCGCGAACTTGCCCTCCATGTCCGGGTTGGCGTCGACGATCGCGCCCGGCGTCCAGGAGCCCATGACCGCCATGCCGACGTCGCCGGCGGCGAACGCGTCGAGCACGTCGGTCTCGCGCCAGGTGGTGGCGCCTTCCGACGAGTAGCCGCCCTCGGTGGCCAGGCCGGTCCAGAACTCGATGCCCTCCTGCGACTCGGGGCTGTCCAGGCCCGAGGTCCAGGTGTCGCCGTCGAGCGTGGCGACCTCGCCGCCCCCGCCCCACACCCACGGGTACACGGTGAACTCGGCGTCGCCGGGAACGGCGACGGCGATCTTGTCCGGGTACTCCTCCTTGAGCGCCGCGGCAGCCTCCTCGAGCTCGGCCCACGTGGTGGGCGGCTCGACGCCGGCCTTCTCGAACATCTCCGTGTTGTAGACGAGCGAGCGCACGCCGGCGTACCAGGGCATGCCGTAGAGCTGCTCGTCGTAGGTGCCCGCCTCGACCAGGCCCGCGACCAGGTCCTCGGAGACACCCGCGCCGTCCACGTACTCGTCGAGCGGGGCGAGCGCCCCGGCGTCGGCGAACTCGGGGGTCCAGGTGGTGCCGGTCTCGGCGACGTCCGGGGTGGTACCGCCGGCTATGGAGGTGACGAACCGGTCGTGGGCGTCGGCCCACTCGACGAACTCGACTTCGAGCGTCGCGCCCGTCTCCTCCTCGAACGCGGTCGAGACGTCGGCGAAGAAGTCCTCCGCGTCGGGGTTGGTGCCCTGCATGATCCAGACGCTGAGGGTGCCGTCACCCTCGCTCTCGTCGCCGCCACCACCGCCGCCGCACGCGGCCGTCGTGGCCGCCAGAAGCAGGGCTCCGGTGGCCGCCACTACGGGCCGTCGCATCGCTCGAGTCATCGTTCGGCTTCCTTCCGCTCGGTGCCGCGAGAGTAGCCAGGTGATATTTCTGAGAAATGAACTTCCCAATACGCGGCATTGCGTGGAGATTACTGACGGGCAGAACTATCTGCTAGGGGTGTTACCAAACCGTGATTGCCCATCATGGCACGGGGTCTAAGGGGCGCGACTCTGGAGCTTTCCTAAGGCACTCGCGCGGTCCATTCCGGCGTGCCGAACTTCGAGTCGACCAGCTCGCCGGCCAGCACCCACTCGTGGTCCGTGATCTCGCCGGTCACGGTGCGGTACCGCGCGCGGAACGACGCCTCGAGCGCGTCGATCACCTCGGCGCGGGTGAGCCCGGTCTGCGAGCGCAGCGGGTCGACGCGCTTGTTGGCGCTGCGGGTGCCCTTGTCGCTGAGCTTCTCCCGCCCGATCCGCAGCACGTCAGTCATCTTGTCGGCGTCCATGTCGTAGGCCATCGTCGCGTGGTGCAGGACGGCGCCCCCGGCGAGCCGCTTCTGGGCGGCCCCCGCGATCTTGCCCGCGGGCGAGGCGATGTCGTTGAGCGGCACGTACGAGGCTTCGATCCCGAGCCCGTGCAGGGCGCCGACCACCCAGTCGTCGAGGAACGCGTAGGACCGTTCGAAGCTCAGCCCGTCCACGAGCGAGCCCGGCACGTACAGCGAGTAGGAGATGGTGTTGCCGGGCTCCATGAACATGGCGCCACCCCCGGAGATCCGCCGGATCACGCGGGCCCCGTGCCGCGCGGCACCGTCGGCGTCGACCTCGTTGCGCAGCGACTGGAACGATCCGATGATCACCGCGGACTCGTCCCACTCCCAGAACCGGAGGGTCGGCCCGCGCCGTCCGGCGCCCAGCTCCTCGGTGAGCACCTGGTCGAGCGCGACGTTGAGCAGGGGCGATACGGCGGGCGTGCGGATCACCTGGAACTCGTGGTCCTCCCAGGCCGTCGCGTGGCCGAGCGCGCGCCGGGCGGCGACCGCCACGGCGTCGGCATCGAAGCCGACGGCGGTGGCGCCGTCCAGCGCAGCCCGGACGGCCTCGGCGAGCTGCGCCTTCGAGGCGTCGGCAGGCATGCCGTCGAGGGCCTTGCCCATGGCTTCCAGCGCCTCGTCGGGTTCGAGGAAGAAGTCCCCGCTCACCCTGGTGCCCACCAGGCGCCCGGCGGGCCCCGCCGCCTCGTCCACCTCGGTCTCGACACGAACCAGTTTTCCGAGTGGAACCTTGAACTCTCCTCGCACGTGTTCACAGTAGGCGACGGTGCCTGTGGTGTCCGACGACGGGGTGAATCTTGGGTACGGAAGGTTCACCCCGACGTCGGGCACATCCGATATTTGGCGAGAAGTGGCAGCAGAACAGACCAGAATTTCCTCCTCTCTTTAGACAATCTTGCCCTGGTTTCGTGTCAGAATGACCTGGTGTCCGAACTCTCACAGGGTATTGATGGAGCGGCGGTCGACGCCTGGGTCGTCGCTCTCGACGTAGGCGGCAGTGGCTCGCGCCTTGTCGCTGAATTCGGCAACTCAACACACCCCGAGCGCATCAGCCTGAGCGGCCGCGCCGTCAAGGTGAACCACCAGGGCAGCGATGCCCCGGCTGTCGTCGCGTCCCTGTGCCAGTCCTTCAACGCGTGGGCTGCCCGCATGGGCCACGACGGGATGAGCGACGGCAGCACCGCGCCCGTCGCCTCCGCCGCTGTCGGCATCACCGGCCTGACCTCGCTGGTCGAGAAGCCGACCGATGTGCACGACATCCTCGCCCGCGAGCTGCGGACCAACCGCACCGCCGTCGCCGGTGACGCGCTCACTGCCCACCTCGGTGCACTGGCCGGCCGTGCTGGAGCCGTGCTGTCGGTAGGTACGGGCGCCGTCGCCTTCGGGTTCGACGGCGTGAGCCGCTGGCGCCGCGCGGACGGCTGGGGACACCTGCTCGGTGACCTGGGTGCGGGCGTCTGGGTCGGCGGCGAGGCGCTGCGCGCTGCCGGTCGGTACCACGACGGTGCGAGCCGTGGCGCGTCGAAGCGCCTCCTCGAGGCAGCCGTCGCCAAGTTCGGCCTCATCGAGAGCTGGCCCAACCAGTTCTACAAGAACGCTGAGCGCGCCCGTCAGCTCGCCTCGATGGCCCCTGAGGTCATGATCGCGGCGGCCGAGGGCGACCCGACGTCGATCCGCATCCTCGAGGAAGCGGGCCGGCACCTCGCCGACACGCTGTCGAGTGCGCTCGGCCGGGGCATCCCGCCGCTCGCCTCGACGACCGGCCGCCTGGTGCAGGAGGAGTCACCGCTCACGGTGTCGCTCACCAAGCACCTCTCCGAGGACCGGCCCGAGGTCTCGCTCGTGCCCAGCGCCGGGTCGCCCCTCGACGGAGCGCTCAAGCTGGCCCAGCGCCTGCGCGAGACGCCGCACGCCGTGGGTGGCTTCCGGCCCTGGCTCACCGTCCGCGTGGACGGCCACCACACCAGCGCGGAGACCACCGAAGACATGGGGGCCGCGGATACCCTCAGCGCAGGGTTGTCGGCGACCGACCTGCCCGGCGACGAGCTTCAGTGAACGACGGCTGTTCACCGACGCGTTTCTTCACTACCCCGTTGTGCCCGAATCCCCGGTACGGGTGTAAGTTCTCGACCCCTGGCTCCACCACACCATCCCGGGAGATGCGACATGACAGGTGACGTCCTCGTCCGACTGAGGCGCGCACTACCGACGCTGCGACCAGCAGAGGCGAGAGTGGCGCAGACGGTCCTCGACGACCCGAACACTGTCGTCCAGTCGACCATCACCGAGCTCGCCGGTCACGCGGACACGTCACAGGCCACGGTGGTGCGGTTCTGCCGCGCCGTCGGCTACGCCGGTTACCCCGAGTTCCGGATCGACCTGGCACAGGCGACCAGCCGGCGCGAGGTCGAGATGGAGCGGTCCGGCATCGCCGAAGGCGAGATAAACCAGACCGACGACATCGAGGCCGTCGTCTCGAAGATCGCGTTCCACGAGGCCCGCACCATCGAAGAGACCGCCCGCATGATCGACACCGATGCGATCGAGCGCGTGGCCACGGCCATCTCCGAGGCCAAGCGGGTCGACGTCTACGGCGTCGGCTCGTCCAACCTCGCCGCCGCCGACCTCGCGATGAAGCTGCAGCGCATCGGCGTGTTCGTGTTCAGCTCCCCCGACCCGCACCAGCAGCTCGCCTCGTCGGCGCTGCTCGAGCCGGGCAACGTGGCGATCGCCGTCTCGCACTCGGGACAGACGCGCGAGACGAACCAGGCGCTCGAGATCGCGCGCAAGCGTGGTGCTCTCACGGCGGCGATCACGAACTTCCCGGAGGCCCCGATCGGCCTGGTGTCCGACGTGGTCCTGGCCACCACGGCCCGCGAGACCCAGTTCCGGGTCGGGGCGATGTCCAGCCGCATCGCGCAGCTCACTGTCGTGGACTACCTGTTCGTCCGCGTCGCCCAGCGCACCTACGACCGCTCGTCGATCGCCATCAAGGCGACGTACGACGCCGTGCGCGACCAGCGCCTCGACTTCGGGAACGGCCCCAGCAGCAAGGTGGAGCGCCCGGCCGCACCGGTCGTCTGACCCGCTCTCCCTCCGCCGAGGTAGTGCTCTGGCCCAGCCAGAGGACTACCTCGGCGCTCTGGTTCAGGGACGGGGCTCGACGCCCGACTTCAGCAGCCCGTACACGTACGCCTCGGTGACGGCCTCCCAGGCGGCCTCGATCACGTTGGGCCCGACGCCGACCGTGGACCAGGAGTGCTCGCCGTCGCTGGTCTCGGTCAGCACCCGCGTGATCGCGCCCGTGCCGAGCTCCATGTCGAGGATGCGGACCTTGAAGTCGATGAGCTCGAACCGGCCGAGCTCCGGGTAGACCCGCGACAGCGCGGTGCGCAGCGCATGGTCCAGCGCGTTGACCGGGCCGTTGCCCTCGCCCGTCGTCACGATCCGCTCGCCGCCGGCCCAGATCTTGACGGTCGCCTCGGCCACGGCGTCGGCGTCGGGCGCGTGGACCGACGGCGGGGCCGCACCGGCCGGGAGGGTCTCCACGATGGTGCGCCACGACTCGACGGTGAAGAAGTCCGGACGCTGCCCCAGCTCGGACCGCAGCAGCAGCTCGAACGACGCGTCGGCCGCCTCGTAGGTGTAGCCGGCGGCCTCGTCGTCCTTCACCCGGTTCGTGACCCGGGAGAGCAGCTCGCCCTGGCCGGCGAGGTCGAAGCCCAGCTCGCGGCCCTTGAGCTCGATCGAGGCGCGGCCCGCCATGTCCGAGACGAGCATGCGCATGTCGTTGCCCACCAGGGTGGGGTCGGTGTGCTGGTACATGTCCGGGTCCACCCGGATGGCGCTGGCGTGCAGGCCGCCCTTGTGGGCGAACGCGCTCGCCCCGACGTAGGGCTGGCGCGCGAACGGCGAGATGTTCGTGATCTCGCTGATGGCGTGCGCGATCCGAGCGGCCTCCCGCAGGCCGCCGTCGGCCAGGAGGGACATGCCGGCCTTCAGCTCGAGGTTCGCCACGACCGTGACGAGGTCCGCGTTGCCGGTGCGCTCGCCGTACCCGTTGACTGTGCCCTGCACATGGGTGGCGCCCGCCTCGACGGCGGCGAGCGAGTTCGCGACGGCGCAGCCCGTGTCGTTGTGCGCGTGCACGCCGAGCAGCTGCTCCGGCCCGACGGCGGTCCCGGCCCGCAGCTCGCTCACGATCTCGCCGACCCGGGTAGGCAGCATGCCGCCGTTGGTGTCACAGAGGGTGACCACCTCGGCGCCGGCGTCGAACGCGGCCCTGACGGCGCTGGTCGCGTACTCGGCGTCGTGCCGGTAGCCGTCGAAGAAGTGTTCCGCGTCGAGCACCACCCGGCGGCCCTCGGCGACGAGGAAGGCGACGGTGTCGCCGATCATCGCGAGGTTCTCGGCGCGGGTCGTCTTCAGCGCGCGCTCCACGTGCCGGACGTCCGACTTGGCCACGAGCGTCACCACGGGGGTGGCGGCGTCGAGCAGGGCGCGCACCTGCGGGTCGTCACCCGCGCGGACGCCCGCCCGGCGGGTGGCGCCGAACGCGGCGAGCACCGCGTTCTTCAGGGTCAGCTCGGTGGCGGCGCGGGCGAAGAAGTCGGTGTCCTTGGGTACCGCGCCCGGCCAGCCGCCCTCGATGTAGCCGACGCCGAGCTCGTCGAGCAGTACCGCGATGGCGAGCTTGTCGGAGACGGAGAGGTTCATGCCCTCCTGCTGCGCGCCGTCGCGCAACGTCGTGTCGTACACCTGGAACGGGGCGGTGGTCATCGATGCTCCCAACGATGTGGCTGGCGATGTGGCTGAGGTCGGATCTTCAGGCCAACAAAAAAAGACCCTCCGGGTGTGGAAGGTCTGCGCGTCCGGTGGGGTTCTCGCCGGACGCGCTACGAAATGATGATCACCTGTCGCAGGGTAGAGCTCGGGGTGAGGCGCTGAGTCATGCGGGTCATAGTGCCACAGCGAGACGGCCCACGGAAGAGGTGTCCAGAACTGCGGCCGACGGCGCCGCACCCGGTGGCAGGAATCACGCTTCTTCCGAACAACTCCGAACTTTTGTTTGCTAATCGCCATAAGTCCGGATAGGTTGCTCGGGACGACGAAGTCGAAGTCGAACCGGGAGCGATGATGCACCACGCCTCTGCACGCCACCATGCCTCAGCAGCCTCCGCACGCACCGGGATCTGGTTCGTAGGGGCCCGCGGCTCCGTGGCCAGCACCGCAACCTTGGGCCTCGCGGCCATCGCCGACGGTCAGTCACCCCCGACGGCCTGCGTCACCGCGCGCGAGCCCTTCGCCTCAGCCGGCCTCCCCGAGCTCGCCGACCTGGTGGTCGGCGGGCACGACATCTCCGCCGTCACCATGACCAAGCGCGCGGAGAGTCTCGTCGAGACCGGCATGATCCCGCCGCGGCTGCTCGCCGCCACGCACGACGCCCTCGAACGGGCCGACGCCGAGGTGCGGCCCGGGTACGACCCGCGCGCCGCTCAGCACGGCCTGTCCCAGCAGGCCGCGGCCGAGCGGCTGGCCGCCGACATCACGTCGTTCCAGGTGCGGCACGCCCTGGCGCGAATCGTCGTGATCGACCTGTCCTCGACCGAGCCGCCCGTCGACCCGCTGCCCGAGTTCTACGACCCCGAGGCCCTGCTCGCCGCCCTCGCCGACCCGGCCCGCTCCGTGCTGCCCGCGTCGTCGGTCTCCGCGTACGCGGCGATCCTCGCGGGAGCTGCCTACGCCGCCTTCACGCCGTCGGCGGGCATGGGCCTGCCTGCCCTGACCCAGCTCGCGCGCGAGCGCGGCATCCCCGTGGCCGGGCAGGACGGCAAGACCGGGCAGACCTGGCTGCGCACCGTACTGGCCCCCGCGTTCGCCGCCCGCGGGCTGAAGGTGCTCTCGTGGGCCGGCACGAACCTGCTGGGCGGCGGCGACGGCGCCACCCTCGCGGACCCCGAAGCCGTGCGCAGCAAGCTCGCCAGCAAGAACCGCGGGCTGAGGGCGCTGACCGGCAGCGACACCACGCCGCTGCACATCGACAACGTGCCCGACCTGGGCGACACCAAGGTCGCCTGGGACCACGTGCACGTCGAGGGCTTCCTCGGGTCGCGGCTCACGCTGCAGACCACCTGGAGCGCCCACGACTCGATGCTCGCCGCGCCGCTCGTCCTCGACCTGGCCCGCCTGCTCGCGCTCGCGCACGCCGCGGGGATCAGCGGAACGGTCCCGGAGCTGGGCTACTTCTTCAAGGACCCCTGGGACTCGGACGTGCACGACGCCGCCGAACAGGCTGCCGCGCTCGAGGAATGGGTCGGCCGTACATCGGCACAGGTCGGCCGATGAATCCCAGGCCGGAAGTCCGGCTCGCCTACCGGTCGGAATCCCGGTCGCGGCCCTGGTCGCAGTCACAGTCCCGAGCAGAGCCCCGGCTGGCAGCCCGGACACCCACCCTCGGGGACCTCGCCGAGCTCGTCCGGGCGCCCGCCGCCCTGAGCGTCGTCGGCGACACCCTGGCGGGCCTGGCCGCCGCACGCGCCGGCGCGCGGGCCGGCGAGCAAGCCGGGGCGCCGGTTCCGATCCGCGGCCGCCACCTCCTGCTGCCGGTCGCCTCGGCCTGCCTCTACCTGGGCGGCATGGCGCTGAACGACTACGCCGACCGGCACGTCGACGCGGTCGAGCGGCCCGAGCGGCCCATCCCGTCGGGCCGGGTGACGCCGCGGGCCGCGCTCGCGATCGGCGCGGCCCTCACGGCGGGCGGCGTGGCAGCGGCCGGCGTCGCCGGCGGGCGACGAGCGCTCGGCGTAGCCGTACCGCTCGCCGCCTGCGTATGGACGTACGACCTGGTCGCCAAGGACCGTCCGGCCGGACCATTCGTCATGGCGGCGTGCCGCGGGCTGGACGTGCTGCTCGGCGCCACACCCGGGCGCATGCGGTCGGCGCTCCCCGCCGCCGCGGGGCTCACCGCCCACACGCTCGGCGTCACCGTGCTCTCCCGCGGCGAGGTGCACGGCACGACGGCGCAGGTCGCGGGCGGCGTCGCCGCGGGCACCATCGCGGGTGCGGTAGCGGCCGCCGCCACACCCTCGACCACCACGCCCGTGTCCCGCTGGACCACGGTCGCGGCAGCCACCGCCTACGCCGCGGCCTGTGCGCCGGCGCAGGTCCGCGCGGCCGCCCGGCCCACGGCGGCCAACGCGCGAACCGCCACCCGGTCCGGGATCCAGGCGATGATGCCGCTGCAGGCCGCGTGGGCGGCACGCTCCGGAAGCCTCGGCACGACGGCGCTCCTGGCCGGGGTCGCCGCCGTCGGATACGGGCTGCGGCTGCTGAGCCGCACCCGCGGCCGGACCGAGGTGAGCATCACGTGAGGCCGCCCTTCCTCCTGGGTTACGGCACCAACGGATTCGGGGACCATCCCCTGTTCGTCGCGCTGGACGTGCTCGACGACGTCGGGTACGACGCGGTAGCGGTCACCCTCGGCTTCCCCCACCTGGACCCGTTCGCCCCCCTCGCCGGCGACGACGTCGCAGCGCTGCGCGCCCATCTCGGGCGGATGCGCGGGGGCGCGGGAGCGGCGGTCGTCGTCGAGACGGGCACGCGGTACCTGCTCGACCCGCTGCACAAGCACCGGCCAACGCTCGTCGACCGGGACGCCGCCCTCCGGATGCGCTTCCTCGAACGCGCCATCGAGATCGCGGCGGACCTCGAGGCCCGGTGCGTCTCGTTCTTCTCGGGCGTCCTCCCGGACGACGCCGACCCCGCCGACGGCTGGGCCAGGCTCCGCGATCGCGTCCCGGCCCTCGTCGAGTACGCCGGGGAGCGCGGGGTGCGGCTCGCTCTCGAGCCGGAACCGGGCATGCTCGTCGAGACCGTCGACGACGCCCTGCGGCTGCACTCCGATGTCGGCGCGCCGCCCGAGCTGGGGATCACCGTCGACGTCGGGCACTGCCTCGTCGTCGAGCCCGACGGTGTCGAGGGGGCCCTGCGTGCCGCCGCGCCGTACCTGACCAACGTGCAGCTCGACGACATGCCGCCCACGCACCACGAGCACCGCCCGTTCGGCCAGGGCAGCATCGACCTGCCGCTCGTGCTGGCCACGCTCGCCGACATCGGTTACACGGGCGTCGCCGCCGTCGAGCTGCCCCGCCACTCCCACGACGCACCCCGGCTCGCCCGCCACAGCCGCGCCGCCCTGCTCCGGGCGTGGGCGGTCGTCGCCGGCACCAGCCCGACCACCGGCGAAGGAGCCTTGTCATGAACGACTCGCCCGGCTCCGGCTGGCTCACCGAGGCGCGCGCCGAGGTCGCACGCGACCCGGACAGCGTCACCCGCGCGTTCGCGTTCGCCGCCCGCCGGGTGGGGCGCGCGCCGCTGCGGCCCGACGCCGACCCGGCCGGCGTCGTGCACGGCACGGCCGACGACGCCGCCCGGGCGGCGCTCGTCGTCGCGCTGGCCGACGCCGTGGGGACCGGTCCGGACTGCGTCGAGCGCCTGGTGCTCCTCTACCGGCAGGGGGACGCCGCCGAACGGCGCGGCGTGCTGCGGGGCCTCGACGCGCTCGAAACGCGGGGTGACCTCGGACAGGCCGGTACCGGCCCCGACGGTGCCGTCCCCGCCCACGCCGGAGCCGCCGACGCCCGCCCCGCCGGAACGGCCGGGCTCGTGACCGCCGGCGTCGAGCTCGCCGCCGATGCCCTGCGCACCAACGACCCCAGCCTCGTCGCGGCCGCCGTCGGACCGTTCGGGTCCCGGCACCTGGACCAGCACACGTGGCGGCACGCGGTGCTCAAGCTCGTCTTCCAGGGCGTGAGCCTCGACGCCGTCAGCGGCCTCGACGCCCGGACCGACGACGAGCTCGCGCGCATGGCCCGCGACTTCGCGGCGGAACGCCGCGCCGCCGGGCGTGCCGTACCGACCGACCTCGACCGGCTCACGAGCACACGGCCCACGAACACCAGGGAGTGACGATGCGCATCCTCGACCCGCACATCCACATGACGAGCCGCACCACCGACGACTACGAGGCGATGTACGCGGCGGGTGTGCGCGCCGTCGTCGAGCCCGCGTTCTGGCTGGGCCAGCCCCGCACCAGCGTGGGCTCGTTCACCGACTACTTCGACTCCCTGCTCGGCTGGGAGAGGTTCCGGGCCGCGCAGTTCGGCATCCGGCACCACGCGACCATCGCGCTCAACCCCAAGGAGGCGAACGACCCGCGCTGCCGCGAGGTGCTCGCCGAGATCCCCCGCTACCTGCTCAAGGACGGCGTCGTGGCAGTGGGCGAGGTCGGCTACGACTCGATGACCCCCGAGGAGGACGAGGTCTTCGCCGCCCAGCTCGTCATGGCCCAGGCGGCCGAGCTCCCGGTGCTCGTGCACACCCCGCACCGCGACAAGCTCGCGGGAACGCGCCGGACGCTCGACGTCGTGCGCGAGTCCGGCCTGGCGCCGGAACGGGTACTCGTGGACCACCTCAACGAGACCAACGTCGCCCTCGTGCGCGACGCCGGCGCGTGGGCCGGGTTCTCGATCTACCCCGACACCAAGATGGACGAGGGTCGCATGGTCGCCCTGCTCCAGGAGTACGGGACCGAGCGCATGATCGTGAACTCCGCCGCGGACTGGGGCCGCTCCGACCCGCTCAAGACCGCCCGGACCGGGCAGGCGATGCTGGCGGCCGGCTTCTCGGACGACGACGTCGACCAGGTGCTGTGGCGCAACCCGGTCGCCTTCTACGAGCAGTCGGGAAACCTGGTGCTCGACCCCGTTCCCGGGTTCACCGAGGGCGCTCCCCCGACGCCCGGCGTGGAGTTCGAGGGCTCGTCCGTGCTCCGCGGCGCTCGGGCCTGAGGGGGCTGACGATGCTGCTCTCCTACTGCACCAACGTGCACCCCGCCGAGGACCTTGACGGCGTGATCGACCAGCTCGCCCGGTACTCCGGCCCGGTGCGCGAGGCCGCGGGCCTCGACACGCTCGGCGTCGGGCTGTGGCTGCCCGCCGAGCTGGCGCACCGCCTGGACGCCTCCGCCGCGGACCGGGACCAGCTGCGCGCGGCGCTCGCCGAGCACCGGCTCCAGGTGCACACCCTCAACGCCTTCCCGTACGGCGGTTTCCACCGCGAGGTCGTCAAGCTCGCGGTGTACTCCCCCACCTGGGCCGAGCGCGCCCGCCTGGACTACGTGCTCGCGTGTGCCCGGGTCCTGGCCGACCTGCTGCCCGAGGACACCTCCGGGTCGATCTCGACCCTCCCCCTGGCCTGGCGCGCCCCCTGGACCCGGGCCGACGACGACGAGGCGACCCGGGCCTTCGCCAACCTGTCCGCCGAGCTGCGTGAGCTCGCCCAGCGCACGGGCCGGACCGTACGCGTTGCCGTCGAGCCCGAGCCGGGGTGCGTGCTGGACACGGTGGAGGACGTCGTCGCGTGGCTCGCTGCGCGCACGGGCCCCGAGCTGCCCGACGACCGGCGCATCGACCCCGAGCACGTCGGCGTCTGTCTGGACACGTGCCACCTGGCGGTGTCGTTCGCGGACCCGGCGGGTGCGGTCCGGCGGATCACCGATGCGGGCCTGCGCGTGGTCAAGGTGCAGGCGTCCGCGGCGCTGGAGGTCGCCGACCTGTCCGCGCCGGGCGCGCGGGACGCCGTCGGCCGGTTCGTCGAGCAGCGCTACCTGCACCAGGTGCGCGAGCTCGCGCCGTCGGGCGAGGTGCTGGCCTCCGACGACCTGCCCGTGGCCCTCGGAGACACGGCCCGGCGCCCGGCCCTGCCGGGCGACGGGCCGTGGCGGGTGCACTTCCACGTGCCGCTGCACCACGAGCCGGCCGCGCCGCTCGCGGCGACGACCGGAGTGCTGCGCGACGCCGTCGCCGCGGTCCGGGCCGCGCCGCACGGCAGCGAGGCGCACCTCGACGTCGAGACCTACACGTGGTCGGTGCTGCCGGACGGCGTGGCGGGGGCGGCCGCCGCGGACGGGGAGGCCGGCCTGGTGGCCGGGATCGCCGCCGAGCTGCGCTGGGCCGGGGAGCACCTGCTCCCGGCCACCGTCACCGAAGGAGTGGACGCATGAAGCCCGTCCTGCTGCTCGACGTCGTCGGGCTCACCGCCCGCGCGCTGGCCCACATGCCGCGCCTGCGCCGGCTCGCGGAGTCCGGCTGGCAGTCCGAGCTCGCCACCGTGCTGCCCGCGGTGACGTGCAGCGTGCAGTCCACGATGCTGACCGGGCTGATGCCGGCCGAGCACGGGATCGTCGGCAACGGCTGGTACTTCCGCGAGCTGGGCGACGTGTACCTGTGGCGTCAGCACAACCGGCTCGTCGCGGGCGAGAAGCTGTGGGAGGCGGGCCGCAGGAGCGACCCGGCCTATCGCGCCGACAACGTGTGCTGGTGGTACGCGATGGGGATGACCACGGACGTCACCGTCACCCCGCGCCCGATCTACCACGCCGACGGCCGCAAGTCGCCCGACGCGTACATCCGGCCGCCGGCCCTGCACGACGAGCTGACGGGCCGCTTCGGCGACTTCCCCCTGTTCACCTACTGGGGCCCCACGGCATCGATCGCGTCGAGCCAGTGGATCGTCGACGTGACCCGGCACCTGCTGCGCACCCGGACGTCCCACCTCACGACGGCGTACGTGCCCCACCTCGACTACGACCTGCAGCGGTTCGGTCCGAGCTCGCCGGAAGCGGACCGGGCGGCGGCCGAGCTGGACGCCGTCCTGGCGCCCCTGCTCGACGATGCCGAGGCGGCGGGCGTCACCGTCGTCGCCGTCTCGGAGTACGGCATCGGGCAGGCGAACCGGCCGGTGGACATCAACCGGATCCTGCGCAGCGAGGGCTTCCTGGAGGTCTACGTGCAGGACGGCCGGGAGCAGCTAGACCCCTGGACGTCGCGCGCCTTCGCCGTCGCGGACCACCAGGTGGCGCACGTCTACGTCGACGACCCCGCCGACGCCGCCCGCGTCGCGGACCTGCTGCGCGCCGTGCCCGGCGTCGACGAGGTGCTCGACCGCGAGGCGCAGGCGAAGTACGGGCTGGACCACGAGCGGGCGGGCGAGCTGGTGGTCGTGGCCGAGCCGGGCTCGTGGTTCACCTACTACTTCTGGCTCGACGACGACCGCGCGCCCGAGTACGCCCGCGGCGTCGACATCCACCGCAAGCCGGGCTACGACCCCGCCGAGCTGTTCTTCAACCCCGCCGACCCGCTGGCCAAGGCCAAGGCGGGCATGAACCTGGTGCGCAAGAAGCTCGGCCTGCGGTACGCGATGGGCACCACCCCGCTCGACGCGTCGTACGTGCGCGGCACGCACGGCCGGCTGCCCGACTCGGCCGCGGACACGCCGCTCGTCCTGTCCTCGGACGCGCGGATTCCCGCGGCGGTCGCGCGCTGGGTCGAGGACGACGCCGGCCAGGTACCGGCGTCGGCCGTCAAGAACCTGGTGCTGGACCTGCAAGGGGTGCGCTAGGACACCGGACGGCGCCCGCCCGGTTCCCGGGCGGGCGCCGTCTCCTCACCTCTACTGGGAAGCCAGCGCCTCGGTCGGCGAGAGCCGCGAGGCCCGGATCGCCGGGTAGAGCCCGGCGATCGCACCGATGAACAGGGTCGCGCCGACACCGCCGACGCTCGCCCAGTACGGCACCACCGAGGGCCATCCCTGCGAAGACGCGTAGACGGCGGTCACCGCGGTCCCCAGCAGGACGCCGCCGAGTCCGCCGAGGGCGCTGAGCAGCAGCGATTCGGTGAGGAACTGGGCCCGGACCTGGCCACGCGTGGCCCCGAGGGATCGGCGGAGCCCGATCTCGCTGCGCCGCTCCAGGACCGAGATCACCATCGTGTTGGCGACCCCGACCCCGCCGACGAGCAGCGCGACGGCGCCGAGTCCGAGGAGCAACCCGGTGAACGCCGTGTCCACGGCCTGCTGCGCTTCGAGGGCGTCGGAAGGCCGCGAGACCGAGATCTCGTCGGGTGCGGACGGGTCCGCAGTCGCCGCGAGCACCGCCGCCACGTCCTCCACGTACTCCTCTTCAGACCGCGTGTAGACCGTCGTCGCGTGGCCGTCGAACCCGAGATAGGTCGCGGCGGCCGCCCAGCCAACGAGCACCGTCAGGTCCAGCTCCGGGGCGAGGACCACCGGTTCGAGGATGCCGACGACGGTGAACCATTCGCCGCCGATGTACACGTCGACGCCCACGCCAGTGATGCCCATCTGCTCGGCGGCGCTCGACCCGAGCACCACCGCCGGGTACCGCGCGGTCGCGTCGTTGAGCCAGACGCCGTCGGACAGCTCGGCGCCGACCGTCTCCAGCAGGCCCAGTTCGGCTGCCGCGACGCTCATGCCGCCGCTCTGGCCCTCCGGGATCCGATCGGACCGGTACACACTGAGGTCTGGCAACGTACCGGCCGCGGCAACGTCGTAGACCGGTTCGATCCGGCCGATCATGTCGACCGCCTCATACGGCAGGATGCCCATCTCGCCGCTCATCATCGACGTGCCCGGCTCGACGCGGAGCAGGTTGGTGCCCAGCGCTTCGAGGGTCCGGTCGAGCTCGGCCTGGCTCGACGAGGAGATCCCCACGACCGCGATCATCGCCGCGATGCCGATGGCAATCCCCAGGGCCGACAACCAGGCCCGCAGAGGCCGGGTTCGCAAACCTGTGGCGCCCAACCGGAACACATCCCCCGGGGCCATCCGCGCGGCCCGCAACGACCGGGCCGAATGCGGGGCGGGCGGCTGCTGGAGCGTCGTCCCCACTCAGACCACCTCTCCGTCGCGCATCGAGACCTGCCGGGGCAGGGAATCGGCGATCTCGTGGTCGTGTGTGATGACCACGACCGTGGTCCCGGCCTCGTGCAGCTCGTGCAGGAGCGCAATCACCCCGGCTCCGGCCACCGAATCGAGGTTCCCAGTCGGCTCGTCCGCGAGCAGCACCGCCGGTTCGCCCACGACGGCCCGCGCGATTGCGACCCGCTGCCGCTCACCGCCCGACAGCTCGTGCGGCAGATGGTCGAGCCGGTGGTCCAGCCCGACCCTCGCCAGCGCGGTGGCCGCGAGCGCCCGCCGTTCCGGGCTGCGCCTTCCGGTGTAGAGCAGGCCGTCGGCGACGTTGTCGAGGACCTGCTGGCCCACGGCGAGGTGGAACTGCTGGAACACGAACCCGATCCGGGTTGCCCGCAGCGCCGACAGCTGTTTGTCGCGCAGCTTCGCGGCGTCGAACCCGTCGATGCGCACCGTGCCCGAGCTGGGTCGGTCGAGCGTCCCGATGAGGTGAAGCATCGTGGACTTGCCTGATCCGGAGGGCCCGACGATCGCGCACATCTCGCCCGCCTCGATCTTGAGGCTCACCTCGCGGAGCGCCCGGACCCCGCCCGGGTAGGTCTTGGTGACCTGGTCGAGCTCGACAACCGGCCAGGGTCTTTGCAACGGTTCGGATTCGGCGGCGGCATCCGCGAGGAGGCTCATGAGGGCACCACCACGGGCTGGCCTTCCTCAAGGCCCTCGCCGCTCACTTCGACCGAGCCGTCGGCGAACATGCCGGTGTCGACACTGATGACCTCGGTGGTGCCGCCGGTGACGATCTCCAGGCCGTATCCGCCTTCGGACAGGCCCAGCAGCGCCGCGACGGGCACCGTGAGGACGTCCTCGACGGTGTCGCCGGCGAAGCCGATGTCCACGGCGGCCTGGTCGAGGCCGTCGAAGACCGCGGGGTCGTCGGCCGCGATGGTCACCTCGAGATAGGTGACCTGCTCGGCTTCCCCGCTCTGGTTGGTCTCCTCACTGACGAGCGTCTCGGAATCGGCGACGGTGCCCGTCGTCTCGGTCCCGTCGGGGAGGATCAGGGTGACTGCGCCGCCAACGGTGACCAGCTCCTGGTCGTCGAGCTCGACCTCGGCGGTCACGACCTTGTCAAGACCGGTGTAGTCGAGCAGGGCCCCGCCGGGCCCGGCGGCGTCGCCGAGCTCCACCGCGACGTTGTCGATGCGGATCCTGCCGGGGGCGTAGACGACCTGGCCCAGATCGACCGAGCCGGTCTCTTCGAGACCGAGGTCCTCCTGCCACTCCTTGACCGCTCCGGCGGTCAGGTTGGTGTACTCGTCGTCGATGGTGAAGCCGTCATAGCCGAGCTTGGAGAGGTTGTTCTCGAACTGCTTCACGTCGGTGCCTTCGGCCCCGGAAGTGAGGGACCGGTAGGCGGGCAGGCTCCCGTAGAGGAGGACGACCGACTGGTCGTTGACGGCGAAGATCTCGTCGCCACGGCCGATCTCGTCCCCGGCCGCCGGCAGCGCGGTGTAAGCGCCGCTGACGAAGTTGTCGAGTCCGAGCATGTCGCCGTAGCCGAGGTCGCCGGTGTATTCGACCGTCTCTGTGAGGGTCTGCTGGACGACCTCGGCGGTCGCCGGGGTCTCGGAGGCGGCCTCGGCCTCGGCCTGGTCGAAGAGGGTGCTGGGGCCGAAGCCGAACGCGGCGGCCGCGGCACCGGCCGCGGCGATGACGACCGCGGTGATTGCGACGGCCTTGCCTGCGCGGCCGCCCTTGCGACGCTTGCGGCTCATCACTCGTTCTCGCTCTCGTCCTCGGGGTTGCCACTCAGCTCGGGCCGGAGGTCCTCGCAGGCTTCCTCGGCGGCCTGGAACTCATCGCTCTGCGTGTCAAAGCCCATGTCAGGGCTCATGATGATGCCGCCGCCCGGCTCGGGGTCCGGAAATTCCGTGATGCCGTTCGTCCTCATGCACTCGGAGTACTCCAGCCGCGCCTCGTAGGCCTCGGGATCCATCGTCTCGTTCCCGTCGGGGCCGGGCTGGAGGTCCTCGCAGGCGGCCGAAGCGGCCTTGAACTCCTCGGACTCGGGGTCCATGCCGTCAGGGAGACCAAGGCTGATGCCGCCCTGACCCTGCTTCTCGGGGTCGGGGAAGTCGGTGATGCCGTTCTCTCGCATGCACTCCGAATAGGCGAGGGCTTCCTCGAAGCCGTCGAGGCCCTCGCCTTCTTCGGCGGCGGATTCGGTGGCGCCGCCGTTCACGCTGGCGACCCCGTTGTCGTCCGGATCGGCGCCGCAGGCCGTTGCCGACAAGGCCAGCAAGCCTAGGAGGAGTGCGATCATGTATCGCCGCATAGTTGTCGTCCTTTCATCGCGACCGGGAGGATCCCGGCCGCGAAGCCAGTACATTCGCTGCGGCGTTGCCCGGCCGTAAGCCGAAACGGCAATGCTCCGGAAATGCGCTGCACCCGTCAGATGCCGCGGACGGAGCTGATCCACATGGCAATGCCGAGGCAACATCGAGCAGGCCAAGATTGAAGTCATGCGAATCCTGGTGGTCGAAGACGAACCGTTGCTGGCCGATGCCGTCGCCGAGTGGCTGCGCGGAGAGTCGCACGCGGTCGACGTCGCGCTCGACGGCGGCACGGCCCTCGAACGCGTGGGCGTCAATTACTACGACGTGGTGGTCCTCGACCGGGACCTGCCGGTAATCCACGGCGACCAGGTGTGCCGGGCGATCAACGCCGCGAACGGCGAGACGCGGGTGCTCATGTTGACGGCCGCCTCAGAGATCGACGACCGGGTCTCCGGGCTCTCCCTCGGCGCCGACGACTACCTGCCCAAGCCCTTCGCGTTCCGGGAACTGGCCGCGCGCGTCGCCGCGTTGGGCCGCCGGACCCGGCCTGCGACGCCGCCGATCCTCGAACGCGCCGGGATCACCCTCGACACCCACCTCCACCAGGTGTTCCGCGACGGCCGCTACGTCCCGCTGTCGCGCAAGGAGTTCGCGGTCCTGACAGAGCTGCTCCACGCCGGCGGCGCGCCCGTATCCGCCGAGACGCTCCTCGAGAAGGCCTGGGACGAGCACACCGACCCGTTCACGCAGGCGGTGCGCATGACGATCCTCAAGCTCAGGCGCAAGCTCGGCGAGCCGCCGGTGGTCCTGACCGAACCCGGAGTGGGGTACCACCTCAAATGAGATCCCCTGTGCGCCTGACGCTCCGGGCCCGCCTGACCCTCGTCTACGGCAGCTTGTTCCTCCTCGGCGGGATCCTGCTGCTGGCTCTCACCTACAGCCTTGTCGCCCGGAGCATGCCAGATGAGGGAGGGATGACGTACAAGGGCGAGCAGGCGAACGACGCCGTCCAACTGCCGAGTCCGGGGGACCCCGCGACCTCCGAGAACTTCCAGGTCCTCCTCACGGGTGAGGTCTGGGAGGAAGCGCTCGGGGCGATCGGCACCCAAGGCTCGCTGGCTCTGATGCTGGTCAGCCTCGGCACGATCGCCTTGGGATGGCTCATCGCCGGGCGGATGCTGCGTCCGCTCCAGCGGGTCACCGACACGGCCGCGCGCATCGCCGAGTCCCCAGCCGCGGATCGGGGTCTGCACGAGCGCATCAGAGTCGCAGGACCCCGGGACGAACTGCGGGAACTCGCCGAGACGTTCAACCGGATGCTGGAGCGCCTGGACCATTCCTTCGACGGCCAGCGCTCGTTCATCTCGAACGCCTCCCACGAGCTGCGCACCCCGTTGACGGTGACGCGGGCGCTCCTCGAAGTGGCCGTGCACCGTCAGAGCGCGTCCCATGAGGTCCGCCAGCTCGGCGAGACCCTCCTGGAGGTCAACGCCCGCCACGAACGCCTCATCAACGGCCTGCTCCTGCTCATGCGCTCGGATCGCGAGCTGGCCGAACGCTCGTACGTCGACATGGCGGACATCGCAGAACACGTGGTCGCGCAGACCCCGCCCGCCGGGGTCTCCGTGACCGCCACGTGCGAGGAGGCACCGACCCAAGGCGAGCCGATCCTGCTGGAGCGCCTGGTGCAGAACCTGGTGGAGAACGCGGTCTGCTACAACGTCCCCGAGGACGGCTGGGTGCGCGTCGCGACCAGCACCGACGAGGACGGCCAGGCGGTCCTGGAGGTCGTGAACTCTGGCCCGGTGGTCCCGCCCTTCGAAGTGCCGGGACTGTTCGAGCCGTTCCGCCGCCTCGGCACCGAACGCCTGGCCACAGCCTCGAAAGGCGCGGGGCTGGGCATGTCCATCGTCAGGGCAGTGGCGAAAGCCCACGGCGGCGAAGCAACAGCCTCGGCCCGCCCCGAAGGCGGCCTCCAGGTCACCGTGACCCTCCCTGCCCCCGGGCAATAAACCTCCAGCTCACGAGAGCAGCAGCTTCTCGAGCCGGGCCGACGCCGCGACCAGGCCCACCAGGCCGAGCCCCACCAGGTACGCCACGTGCACCCAGATCCCGGGGCCGATCTGGCCGAGCATGAGCGCCCGCTCGAGCGCGACCCCGTGGTACAGCGGCGTCACCTGCACCAGCCACTGCAGGGCCGGCGGGTAGGTCGCCAGCGGGAAGAACGTGGCGCTGAACAGGAACATGGGCTGGATCGCGAGGGTCACGTAGTCGAAGTCGACCCAGGACCGGATGAACGTGGTGGCGAACATGCCGACCGCCGCGAACGCGAACCCGATGAGGACGGCCGCGGGGAGGGCGAGCAGCGCCCACCACGAGGTGACGGCGCCTGCGAGCGCGGCGACGACCAGGAAGAGGGCGGAGTAGACGGCGCCGCGGATGAGCGACCAGCCGATCTCGCCCACCGCGATGTCCCGCGGGCCGAGCGGGGTGGCCAGCACGGCGTCGTACAGCTTGGCGTACTTGAGCTTCCAGAACACGTTGAACGTGGAGTCGAAGACGGCGCCGTTCATGGCGGACGCCGCGAGCAGGGCGGGCGCCACGAACGCCGCGTAGGGCACCTCCGCGCCGTTGTCGGTGGTCACGGTCTGGACGAGGCCGCCGATGCCGATCCCCATGGAGAACAGGTAGAACACCGGCTCGGCGAAGCCCGTGACCAGTGCGACCCACAGGTGCCGGTAGGCGCGGACGTTGCGCTCGACGAGCATGCGCGCCATCCCGGCGCCGGCAGGGATCGGCACGGCGCGGGCGATACGGGAGGCGAGGCCGCGGCGCGCGGCGGGTGCCGTCGTCGTGCTCATCTGACCAGCCTCTTCGTCAGGGCCCGTTCGCACAGGACCCACGCGACCAGGACGAACGCCAGGAGCACGCCAATGTGCAGGGCCAGCCAGGGCGGGTCGACGGTCCCCAGGGCGACCATCCGGGCGGACTCCACGCCGTGCCACAGCGGGGTCACCCAGGCCAGCGGCTGCATCCACACCGGGAGCTGGTCGATCGGGAAGAAGGTGCCGCTGAACAGCATGAGTGGGGTCGCGATCAGGCGGAACAGGATGTTGAACCCGTCCTCGTTCTGCTGGGTGGCGGTGAACGCGAAGATGGGGACGGTGAACGCGAGGCCGGTGAGCACGGCGATCGGGAGGCACCACAGCGCGCCCCACGTGGCGAACCCGCCGAACGGGGACGCGATGAGCATGAACACGGCGGTGGAGAGGATCAGCCGGCCGGCGATGGAGCCGATGTGCCCCACCATGATGTCCCGCACGCTCAGCGGGGTGGCGAGCATGGAGTCGTAGAGCTTGCTCCACTTGATGTAGTCCATCACCGGATAGGTGGCCTCGAACATGGCGAGCCACATGGTCTGCATGGCCACGATCGCCGGCACCACGAACTGCAGGTAGGGCACGCCGCCGACGCCGCCGGTGCGCTCGTCGATCAGCGAGCCCAGGCCGATGCCCATGGCCAGCAGGAAGAACAGCGGCGACAGGAACGTGCTGATGATGGTGCCGCGCAGCGTGCGCCGGTAGACGAGCAGCATGTACCCCGTCACTGCACCGACCCGTTCGCGGGCGGCCAGCGGCGGGCGCGGGCCGTGGTCGCCGCGTGCCGTGAAGACGTCGATGCTCATCAGTCCACCAGGGTCCGGCCGGTCAGGTGCAGGAACACGTCTTCCAGGGTGGAGCGCCGCACCAGCGACGACAGTGGCTGGATGCCGCGGTCGTGTACCTCGGCGGCCGCCGTGTCGCCGTCCTCCGCGTAGACCAGCAGGCGATCGGGCAGCACCTCGACACGCTCGCCGATGCCCGCCACCTTGGCCCCGTACTCGGCGTGGTCGTCGACGTCGAACCGCAGCTCGAGCACCTCACGGGTGGAGTGCTGCCGGATGAGGGCCTGCGGCGAGCCCTCGGCGACGATGCGCCCGTGGTCCATGACGACGAGCCGGTCGCACAGCTGCTCCGCCTCGTCCATGTAGTGCGTGGTCAGGATGAGGGTGACGCCCTGCCGCTTGAGCCGGAAGAGCCGGTCCCACAGCAGGTGCCGGGCCTGCGGGTCGAGTCCGGTGGTGGGCTCGTCGAGCAGCAGCATCTCCGGCGTGCTGATCAGTGCCCGGGCGATGGTCAGGCGCCGCTTCATGCCGCCCGACAGCGGCTCCACCCGGTCCTTGGCGCGCTCCGTGAGCTGCGCGAACTCCAGCAGCTCGACCGCGCGCTCGCGCACCTGGGCGCGGGACAGGCCGAAGTACCTGCCGTACACCCACATGTTCTCCTCGACCGTGAGCTCCTGGTCCAGCTGGTCGTGCTGGGGCACCACCCCGAGCCGGGCCCGGATCTGCGGCCCCTTGGTTGCGGGGTCCTGCCCGAAGATCCGCAGCTCGCCGGCCGTCACCGGCGACACCGCCCCGATCATCCGCATGGTCGAGGACTTCCCGGCTCCGTTGGGTCCGAGGAACCCGAACGACTCCCCCTTGCGCACGGCGAAGCCGACGCCGTCGACCGCGGTGAAGTCGCCGAACCTCTTGGTGAGACCGCTCGCGCTGAGCAGGACATCGTTGGCCATGACTCACACAGTAGGACGGGTCACCGACACGGACCGGAGGCTCCGCGATCCGACCCAGATCCCTTGGCCGTGTGCCGTGCAGCCCCGCCCGATCCGTGGTGGAGTGGACATAGGGCTAACAACCGGGAGGTACCGCGATGAGCGACCCGAACCGCCCCTATGACCCCGACTACGGGGAACAGCCGCCGCCCGCCTATCCGCCGCCGGCCCAGACCCCGGGAACGCCGACCCAGCCGTTGGGGCACAGCCCCGACGAAGAGTTCGTCCAGCCCGTGACCTCCGGCACCCAGAACCCGCGCCTCGGCCTGGAGGTGGGCCGCTACTGGGCCGGGGCGCTGGCGACGATGCTCGTGGCCGCCCTCATCGGGCTGGCCGCGGACTTCATCCTCGAGGAAGTCCTGAACCTCGAGGTCCAGCCGCAGGCCGACCTGTTCGGCACTGGCTCCGACGCCATGGCCTGGGTGGTGGCAGGCGCACTCTTCGCCCTTGGTGCCGCGATCGTGCTCTATCTGCTCGTCCTGAGCACGCCGCGTCCGAGGGCGTTCTTCGGCTGGGTGGTCGCCCTCGCCACCGTCATCCTCGCCGCGGTGCCGTTCGCGGATCTCTCCGATCTTGTGCCGGCCGTCCTCGCCGCGGTCGTCTGGATCATCATCGGCTCCGCGGTCTGGTCCCTCCTGACGGGCACCCTGAGCCGCACGGTGGTCCAACGCACCTGACCGCCCCCGCCCCTCCTCGTTGAGTGCTGGATATCTGTTGGGTCAACCACCCGGAACCCCACAAATATCCAGCACTCAACGGGACGGTCAGTCTGCGGTGCCGCTGATCGTGGTTCCGGTCTTGGTCAGGGTGTAGCTCATCGTCTCACCGCTCCAGAAGTGGAACGTCAGGTTGACCGTCCCGTCGTTCACCTCGGCGAAGAACGCCGGGGTGAGGCTGATGGTCCCGACGGCGTAGTCCGGCGCGAACGTCACGTCGAACTCCTTGTACGGCGTCCAGTTCTGCGGCCCCGCGTTCGACCCGTCCGCGTAGGTCGCCTCCATCGTCGCGAGCAGGTCACCCGTGAACGACGTCGGGATCGCGAACGACCCCGTCGTGCCCGTGGCGTCCTGCAGGACCGGTGTCGCCTGGTTGATGACCCGGATCGTCCATGGCACGCCGCCGGAGAACCGGACCACCAGCTCGCCGGCCGGTCCCGGCGTCCGGTCACCCGCCAGCCGCTCCAGCAGCGCTGCGGACAGCGTGAGCCGGTTCCCGGCGACCGTGTAGTCGGTCCCGGCGGCCAGTTCCGCGCCGTCGTGCAGCAGGGCCTGGAAACTGGTCCCGTTCGGGTTGAGCGTCAGGCTCTGGGCGGCGATGCCGCCCGAGGCGGGCACGAACACCAGGTCCGACGCCGCCGTCCCCGACCGCTCCGTCCAGCTCGACGAGATCTGGTCGAACAGTGCCGTGTCCCGCCACCTGTGGGCAGTGCGGTCGAAGTGCTGCCCGTTGTCCCACAGCATCGTCGTGATGCCGCGCTCGCGGGCCGCGTAGCCGAGGTACTCGAAGAACTTCAGCTTCTCGCCCTGCTCGATCGTCCCGGTGTGCCGGTCGAACCCGAGCAGCCCGTACTCCCCCAGGATCACCGGCACGCCGCGGGCGACGAACGCGGAGTGCACCCGGTCGAAGGTGCTCGTGACGTCCTGCTGCACCTCGGCGTTGAACCGGGTATAGCCGGCGATGTTCACGCTGAACGGCCAGAACCCGTAGTAGTGCACGGTCGCGATGAGGTTCGGGTCGTCCAGCGCGGCGATCTGCGCGGCCAGCGCCTCGATCTTGGTCGGCTCGGAGCCAGTGTTCAGGGTGGGCAGGACGAGCGGCCGGGTCGCGTTCCCGCCGCCCGAACCGCGTACGACGTCGTAGAAGACGTCGTTGAGCTCGGCCAGCAGCTCGAGGTTCGCCGGCTCACCCGAGCTGCCCGTGAACTGCGGCTCGTTGACGCTCTCGAAGAGCAGCCGGCCGTCCGCGTCCTGGAACCGGTCGGCGATCTGGGTCCACGTGTCGGTGTAGCGGTCGAGGACGGCGTCGTGGTTCGTGGGCATGGTGTTCACCCACTGCCAGGAGTCGTGGTGGATGTTGATCATCACGTAGAAGCCGTCGTCCAGCGCCCAGCCCACTACCTCCTCGACGCGGTCGAGGTACGCCGGGTCGATCGTGTGGTCGGGCGCACCGCCCTGGTGCTGACCCCAGGTGACTGGGATCCGGATGCTGTTGAAGCCCTGGGCGCGAACATGGTCCAGGAGCTCCTCGGTGACGCGCGGGTTGCCCCACGACGTCTCGTCGGCGCCGGTCGAGTCGAAACTGTTGCCCAGGTTCCAGCCGGGCTGCATGTCGGCGGCGATGTCGGCGACTGTGTCCTTGGTCTTGTGCTTGGCCTTCTCCCTGGCCTTCTCGTTGGTCGAGCTCGGCTGTGCGGCTGCCCCGGCGGCGCTGCCGGGTTCCGGACTGCTGGTCGTTCCGGCCCCGGCCGCCGGAGCGACCGAAGCGAGTGTCAGTGCAAGGCCGGCGACGATGCCGGCCAGGGTGCGCGCAGTTCTCTGCATGACGAGGCCCTTCTCGTGTGCACCTGTGGGAACGCTCCCATGCTCGAGGTGGGCCGGGGTGAAGTCAAGGGCTGCAGGTAACCGGTTTCTGAGGATTGTCCGTTGGCGTGCTGCCTCCGTCGCGCCGCGCGGAACCGCGACCGGTCAGGCCAGGCCCGCGTCGCGGGCAGCGATCGCGGCCTGGACGCGGGACGTGACGCCGAGCTTGGCGAGCACCCGCGACACATGTGTCTTGGCCGTGGCCCGCTGCCGTGATGACGTCTCCGCGCCGGTCCTCGGCCATGACTACCTTGGCGACGGGCGCGATCAGGTCGGACGGGCTGGGCATGCCACCATCTCAGCACGACGAGGTGCGGCACGGGTCATCCGAAGTATGTACCCGGATCTCGGCGCTTCGGCCGATGCGCCAGCCGGGGGCGTGCACCAGGCTGGGCGGCATGGAACTCATCTCCGGCGAGCTCACGGGTGCCGCGCTGTTCGGTGCCCTGGCCGTGCTCGCGCTCATCGACTCGACGAGCTTCGGCACCCTGCTCATCCCCGTGTGGCTGCTCATGTCGCCCAGCCGGGTGCGGGTGGGGCGGATGCTCGTCTACCTCGGGTCGATCGCCGGGTTCTACGCGCTGGTCGGGCTGGCGATCCTGCTGGGGGCGGGAGCGCTGAGCGACACGCTCGCCGACCTGTCCAGCATGCGCCCGTTCCTGATCGCGCAGCTGCTGATCGGCGTGGGGCTGTTCGCGTGGAGCTTCAAGCTGGAGCCGGTCGGGGGCCGCAAGCCCGCGAAGTCGGTGGCGAGCGCATCGTCAACGGGTGCGGCCTCAGCGGCGGACATCGCGCAGGCGACCGACAGCCCGGTGGAGCGCCCGGGGAAGCTGAGCCGTTGGCGCGAGCGCGTGCTGGGAACCGAGTCCGGCAGCGGGCTGGCGCTGGCAACGCTGGCGGTCGGGGCCGGGCTGGTCGAGGTCGCGACGATGCTCCCCTACCTCGCGGCGCTGGGCCTGATCGGGACGCAGGGTCCGGGCTGGCCGACGTCGGGCCTCTGGATCCTGGGGTACTGCCTGGTCATGATCGCGCCCGCCCTCGTGCTGACCGCGGCGCGCGTGTTCGCCGCGCGGCTCGTGGAGCGCCCGCTCGGGCGGCTGGACGGCTGGCTCACCCGGAACGCGGCGAGCACCACCGCATGGGTCGTCGGGATCGTGGGCTTCCTCGTGGCCCGCGACGCGATCGGCCGGCTCTGGGGCTGAGCGGCGCTCAGCCCCAGAGGGAGAATCAGGCCAGGCGGCGCATCCAGCCGTGCCGGTCCTCGGCGCGGCCGTACTGGATGTCGGTGAGCTCCTGGCGGATCGCCATCGTGAGCTCGCCCGCCTTCCCGCCGTTCACCTCGTGGTCGAACGTGGTCCCGGCGAGGCGCCCCACCGGCGTCACGACGGCGGCGGTGCCGCACGCGAAGAACTCCTTGACCTTCCCGGTCTCCAGGCCGGACACGACGTCGACGAGCGGGATCCGCCGCTCCACGACCTCGTATCCGCGGTCGGCGGCGAGCTGCAGCACCGACGCGCGGGTGATCCCCTCGAGGATCGAGCCGAGCTCGGGCGTATGAAGGGTCCCGTCGTCCAGCACGAGGAACACGTTCATGCCCCCGAGCTCCTCGAGGTAGCTGCTGGTCGCGGCGTCGAGGAAGCAGACCTGGTCGAAACCCTGCTTCTGCGCCTGGAGCTGCGGCAGGAGGCTTGCGGCGTAGTTGCCGCCGAACTTGGCGTCACCGGTTCCGCCGGGGGGCCCGGCTCGGTGGTACTCCTCAGACACGTAGATCGACACCGGCTGCACGCCGCCCGAGAAGTACGGGCCGACGGGCGAGGCGATCACCAGGTACTCGACCTCGGCTGCCGGCCGCACGCCGAGGAACACCTCCGACGCGTACATGAAGGGCCGCAGGTACAGGGACGAGTCCTCGCCGTCGGGCACCCAGTCAATATCCGTCCGGACCAGGGCGGCCAGCGACCCGATGAAGTCGTCCACGCTGAGCGCGGGCAGCGCGAGGCGGTGCGCGGACCGTGCGAAGCGCGCCGCGTTCTGGTCGGGACGGAACGTCCAGACGGAGCCGTCGGCGTGCTTGTAGGCCTTGAGGCCCTCGAAGATCTCCTGCGCGTAGTGCAGCACGGCGGTTGCCGGGTCCAGCTGGAGCGGACCGTACTTCTCGATCCGCCGGTCCCTCCATCCGTCGGCGCTGGTCCAGGAGACCCGCGCCATGTGGTCCGTGAACTTGGTCCCGAACTTCGGAGCGCGGAGCGCCTCAGCGCGCTCGGCGTCCGACGTCGGCGCGTCAGTGGGCCGCACGTCGAAGAGCGCAACCAGGTCTTCGAGCCGGGTCGGGAGGATGGGGTCCGTCGAAGTTGTCATGTCGATGCCTTTCACCGGAATGCTGCTGTCAGTCTTCCACGCCCGGCAAGGCGGAAGGAGCATTCCGAGCCGGGCGCCTGCCCGGACGGTCGTCGACGTACGACGGCGGCGCCCGGGTCGGTCTACGTGACCCGGGCGCCGCCGTCGTGCAGCGTGCTTACCCGGTCACGCGGGCCGCAATGTCGCGGCCTACCTGGTCGGTCGTGCGTACAGCGTCGCCGCGGGCCGCGAGGTCCGCCGCGACGGCGGCCTGGACCCGCGCGGACTCGGCCGCGAAGCCCAGGTGGTCGAGGAGCAGGGCGACCGAGAGGATGGTCGCCGTGGGGTCGGCCTTGCCCTGACCCGCTATGTCGGGCGCCGAGCCGTGCACCGGCTCGAACATCGACGGCGCGGTCCGGTCGGGGTTGATGTTGGCCGACGCGGCCAGCCCGATGCCGCCCGAGATCGCGGCGGCCTGGTCGGTGAGGATGTCGCCGAACAGGTTGTCCGTCACGATCACGTCGAACCGGCTCGGGTTGGTCGTGAGGTAGATGGTCGCGGCGTCCACGTGCGCGTAGTCGGTGGTCACGTCGGGGAACTCGGCGTTCACCCTCTCGACCGTGCGGCGCCACAGGTGGCCGGCGTGCACCAGCACGTTGTGCTTGTGCACCAGCGTGAGGTGCTTGCGGGGGCGGGCGGCGGCACGGGCGAACGCGTCCCGGACCACACGCTCGACGCCGAACGCGGTGTTGACGCTGACCTCGGTGGCGATCTCGTGCGGCGTACCCACGCGCAGCGCACCGCCGTTGCCGACGTACGGGCCCTCGGTACCCTCGCGGACCACGACGAAGTCGATCTCGCCCGGGTCGGCCAGCGGGCTGGAGACGCCCTCGTAGAGCTTGGTCGGGCGCAGGTTCACGTAGTGGTCCAGCGCGAAGCGCAGCTTGAGCAGCAGACCGCGCTCCAGCACGCCGCTCGGGACCGACGGGTCTCCGATCGCGCCCAGCAGGATCGCGTCCTGGCCCTTGATCCGCTCGAGGTCCTCGTCGGTGAGGGTCTCGCCGGTCGCGTGCCAGCGGCGCGCGCCGAGGTCGAACTCGGTGGTGGAGAGCTTGGTGCCCGACGGCGCCAGCGCCGCCTCGAGGATCGAGAGGCCCTGCTCCACGACCTCGGTACCGATGCCGTCACCTGCGACCACCGCGAGGTCGATGCCGTCTGTCGTGCCCACCTGTGCCATGTCCGGAGCCTACGCGCGCGACCACCCGGCTGAGACGCGGGTCTCACGGAATGGACGTGACCGGGCTCAGTCGAACGACCAGGACGTCGCCCCGCCCGGGTCCCGCACGTACAGCGCATTCGCCGAGGTCGGGGTCACGCGGTACACGTGCCACGGGGCCGGTCCCGCCGACGGCGCGCTGTACGGGGCGGTGAGCGCCGTGCCGGACTCGTCCACCTCCGCCGGCCAGCCGCCGTCGGCCGCAACCTTCGCGATGTGCGCGACCTTGGCCGGGTCGGTCACCAGCTCGGCGACGCCCTCCACTACGACGTCGTAGTCGTCCGTCGCGACCGCGATCGTGCAGCGCGGCTCGCGCTCCATGTTCCGCCCCTTGCGAGCGCTGCGGCCGGACACGACGAAGAACCCGCCGTCGTCCCAGAACGCCCCGACACCGGTGGTGTGCGGGCTGCCGTCGGCGTTCACCGTGGTGAGCCAGTGCGAGTGGCGGTCGGGCCCCTGGCCGCCCGGCGCCTGGTCGCCGACCTCGGCCAAGGCAGCGGCGACGGGCTCCCACTGGAGCGGCTGCAGCTCGTAGAGGTCCGCAAGGTTCTTGGTCTTCACGTTTGTACTCATGGTGGGCGGACGCCGCCGGGGACGGAAACTCATCGGCCGGCCACGGCGACAACCCGCGCCCCGGCCCGCGCGCTACTGCTCCCGCGCCGAGAGCACGCAGAACTCGTTGCCGTCCGGGTCCGCCAGGACGGTCCAGGTCGCATCGTCCGGCTGCCCGACGTCGATCACCGTCGCACCCAGCTCGACCAGCCGGGCGATCTCGGCGTCCCGGTCGTCGCTCGTATGCGGCGCGAAGTCCCAGTGCAGGCGGTTCTTGCCGGACTTCTCGTGCTCGACCGGGACGAACACCATGCCCGGCGGCACCTGGTGAAAGTCCAGCTTCTCCGAGAGCCCGAGAGCCCACGGCGGCACCAGCACGGACTCCGAGTCCAGCTCGAAGACGACCTCCCAGCCCAGGGCCTCGCCCCACCAGCGGGCCAGCTTCTTGTGGTCGGTGGACTCCACCACCGTCGAGTACCAGCGCAGCGCCATCGCCATCACCTTTCCCTGCGTCTCCGTGGCCTTCAGCCCGCGATCCAGACCGATGCCCAGAGACTAGGACGAGCCACCGACACTCCCG
This sequence comes from uncultured Actinomycetota bacterium, assembly GCA_963850545.1. Lineage (GTDB taxonomy): Bacteria > Actinomycetota > Actinomycetes > Actinomycetales > Cellulomonadaceae > Promicromonospora. The sequence continues at coordinate 242,687 of CAWKLP010000002.1, forward strand.
ATGACCCGAAACAGCCGCGAAATCCCGAGTGAGCACACTTGGCGGGCAGTCGTCTCGCACTCCTCGGACCGAAAGGACCCTCGTGCAGCCCACCGAGCCCCTGACCGTCACCGCGCCGATCGCCACGATCGTCGAGGAGCTGCGACCGCTCCTCGACGCCCGCCGGGCGACACTGGTCGACGTAGCCGCCGATCTGCACGCGCACCCCGAGATCCGCTTCACCGAGGTGCATGCGGCCGCCAGGCTCACGGCCGAGCTCGAGCAGGCCGGCTTCGCCTTGACACGCGGCTACGCGGGACTCGAGACCGCGTTCGTCGCACGCTGGTCGACGGCGGATCAACCGGCGGACGCCGAGGGTGCGCCGACGATCGCCGTGTTCTGCGAGTACGACGCGCTCGAGGGCATCGGCCACGGCTGCGGCCACAACATCATCGCGGCCGCCGGGCTCGGCGCCGGGCTGCTCGTCAAGGACGCGCTCGAGCAGGCGCCCGTCGCGGCCAACCTCGTGGTCATCGGCAGCCCGGGCGAGGAGGGCGCGGCCGGCAAGGTCCCGATGATCGAGGCCGGCGTGCTCACCGGCGTCGACCTCGCGATCATGGTGCATCCCGCGGGCATGAACGCGGTGGACGGTTCGAGCCTGTCCCGCATGGCGCTCGACGTCGACTTCGACGGCCGGGCCAGCCACGCCGCCGCACGCCCCGAGCTCGGCATCAACGCGCTCGACGCCGCCACGCTCTCGCTCACGGCGATCGGCCTGCTACGCCAGCAGCTGACCGACGACGTCCGCGTGCACGCGATCATCGTCGACGGCGGCCAGGCGCCCAACATCATCCCGGAGCACACCTCGCTCCGCGCCTTCATCCGCGCCCAGAACCGCGAGCACCTGCTCGAGAACGTAGTGCCCCGGGTCCGCGCCTGCTTCGAAGGGGCGGCCATCGCGACCGGCGCCACGATGCGCGCGGTCGAGAACACCCCGCCGTACTTCTCGCTCGTGCAGAACCCGACGCTCGTGGAGCTCGCCGCGGACGCCTACCGCACTCTCGGCCGCGAACCGCAGCTCAACGCACCGGCCGGCGGGTCGACCGACATGGGCAACGTCAGCCAGGTCGTGCCTGCGATCCACCCGATGATCGAGCTCGAGCCGGAGCTGGCCGCGCACACCCGCGAGTTCGCCGCCGCTGCCAACGGGCCGTACGCGGAGGCCGCGATCACCGACGGCGCCACGATGCTCGCGGCCGTAGCGCTCGCGGCGTTCAGGGACACCACGATCGTCGAGCGCGCGCAGGCGGAGTTCGCGGCGCGCTGAGTGCGATCCGGCCGGCGCCGCGAAAAGCCTTGGCCTGCAGCCGTCGTCCGCCCCCAGAATCGACGGATGACCGCTACCGACGAAGACCTGCGCGCGTACTTCGACGCCGCCGCGGCCGGACTGACCTTCAACTCACCGCTCAGCGAGGCGCGGGCTGCTGCCCTGATCGACCGGATCCAGCCCCAGGCCGGCGGCGCCCGCGCCCTCGACCTGGGCTGCGGCGCCGGCGAGCTGCTGCTCCGCACCTGCGCTCAGCACGACATCGCGGGGGACGGCGTCGACAACCGCACGGCCGACGTCGACGCCGCCCGCCACAGCGCTGCCGAGCGCGGGCTCGCGGACCGGGTCACGTTCCACGCTGCGGACGCGACCGCCTGGGACCGCCCGGCCGACATCGTGCTGAACGTCGGCGCGAGCCACATCTGGGGCGACGGCCCCGCGCCGGCGCTCGCCGCCCTGCACCGCCTCACCAGCCCGTCCGGCACGCTGCTGTTCGGGGACGGCGTCTACGAGACCGAGCCGGATGCGACGATCCGCGAGGGATTCGGCGACCTGCCCGACCTCGCGGGCCTGGCCCGCGCCGCGACCGAGGCCGGATTCCGCGTGCTGCACGCCGCCACCTCGACGCAGGGCGAGTGGGACGACTTCGAGTCGGACTGGCGCGTCGGCATCGAGCGGTTGGGCACGCCCGGCGCGCATGCCTTCGCCGACCGCCGCCGTGAGGAGTACCTCGGCGGCTACCGCAGTGTCGTCGGCTTCGCCTGGCTGATCCTCACCCCGGCGTGAGCCCGGGCCTGCGGCCCGCCCGAGCAGCTCAGGACGCGGGTACTCAGGGCTTGGGGTAGAGAAGCTCGAACCGCTCGCACACAATCGGCATGTCGGTCGTGAACTCGCGGCCCTCGGCGAGCGTCCGGCGCCAGAACGCCTCGTGGTCCGCCCGCCACGACTCGAGGGTGCGGTCCCCCTCGCCCTCGGCGGCGGCGAGGTCTTCGTCGACCTCCTCGAACGTGGTGGTCTCGACGCTCGTGGTGCGGATCAGCGCCCGCGGGTGGCGTTCGCCGTCCAGCAGGATCGACAGCTCGCCGATCACCGGCAGCGGCGCGCCCTCGTCGTCGTAGTCCCACAGGGCCGACGACGTCGCCGTCTTGTCCCCCGCCAGGACAGCGCCGAGCAGCTTCTCCGCGAGCTCGGACTCGTCGCCGAACGACCAGGCCTGCGGCGGCACGGTCTCGCTCACGGTGTGCCCGACGACGATGCTCGCCTTCGCCATGCCCGCGTACTGGCGGGTGGCGGCCCAGAAGTCCAGGACCTCGGCGGCGAGCTCCGCGTCCTCGACCGGCACCGCCTCGGGGTCGAACGTCGAGGGGTCGAACGTCTCAGGGTCGAGCTCGGAGTCGCGCTCGGTGTTCTCGGGCGTCGCGTCATCGGTCACGGGGACATCCTGCCAGTACCCGCAGGTCTCGGGCACCCAGCCCGCCGTCGGCCGGAGGCGCGCGGAACCCTCCGTGGGGAGACACAACGAACTCGGGGTGGGTTGCGCTGCGTAGACAACGTCTACGCAGCGCAACCCACCCCGAATCTGCAGGCATTCCCCGAGCGCCGTTACGCGCCCAGGGACAGCAGCGGCAGCGAGGTCAGCGCGCGGCCGAGCCCTCGACGTAGTCCGAGTCGGACGGCTTGATCCACGCGAACATCTTGCGCAGGTCGCGGCCGGTGGCCTCGATCGGGTGCTGCTCGCCCTTGGCGCGCAGCTCCTTGAACTCGGGGGCGCCGGCGTCCTGGTCGGCGATGAACCGCGCCGCGAAGGCGCCGTTCTGGATGTCGGCCAGCACGGCCTTCATGTTCTCCTTCACGTGCGGGTCGATGACCCGCGGGCCGGAGACGTAGTCGCCGTACTCGGCGGTGTCCGAGACGGACCAGCGCTGCTTGGCGATGCCGCCCTCGATCATGAGGTCGACGATCAGCTTGAGCTCGTGCAGCACCTCGAAGTACGCGACCTCAGGCTGGTAGCCGGCCTCGGTCAGCGTCTCGAACCCGTACTGGACCAGCTGCGAGGCACCGCCGCAGAGCACGGCCTGCTCACCGAACAGGTCGGTCTCGGTCTCCTCGGTGAACGTCGTCTTGATACCGGCGGCGCGCAGGCCACCGATGCCCTTGGCGTACGAGAGGGCCAGGTCCCAGGCGGTGCCGGACGCGTCCTGCTCCACGGCGACGATCACGGGCACGCCGCGGCCGTCGGCGAACTCGCGGCGCACGATGTGGCCCGGGCCCTTGGGCGCGACCATCAGCACGTCGTGCCCGGCTTCCGGCTTGATGTAGCCGTACCGGATGTTGAAGCCGTGCCCGAAGACCAGCGCCGCGCCCTCCTTGAGGTTCGGCTCGATGTCCTCGGCGTACAGGTGTCGCTGCACCTGGTCGGGCGCAAGGATGACGACGACGTCGGCATCCCGGACGGCGTCCGGCACGGTGGCGATGGTGAAGCCCTCGTTCTCGGCCTTCACACGGGACGCGGAGCCCTCTCGCAGGCCTACGGTCACCTGCACGCCGGAGTCACGCAGGTTCAGGGCGTGCGCGTGTCCCTGGCTGCCGTAGCCGATCACAGCAACCTTCTTCTGCTGGATGATCGACAGATCGGCGTCGTCGTCGTAGAACAGCTCAGCCACGGTTCTTGCTCCTCAGTTGATATCTCGGGTGGAAAAAGTCAGCGGGTTCCGCGCAGTCTCACGCGGACCGGACCGTGCGTTCGAACGCGCGGTCGGTGATGGACCGGGCGCCCCGGCCGATGGCCAGTGTCCCGGACTTGACGATCTCACGGACGCCGTACGGTTCCAGCGCCGCGAGGAGAGCGTCGAGCTTCGCGGCGGGCCCGGTGGCTTCGATCACCACGGAGTCCGGCACGACATCGACGACGCGCGCCCGGAACATCTCGACGACTTCCAGCACCCCGGTACGGGTGGCGGCGTCGGCCCGCACCTTGACGAGCAGCAGCTCGCGGTGCACTGACGACTCGGGTTCGAGCTCGACGATCTTGATCACGTGGATCAGCTTGTTGAGCTGCTTCGTGACCTGTTCCAGGGGGTGCTCCTCGACGTCGACCACCACGGTGATGCGCGAGATCTCCTCGTGCTCCGTGGGGCCCACCGCCAGGGAGTGGATGTTGAACGCGCGGCGGGCGAACAGCCCGGCGACGCGCGTGAGCACGCCGGGCTTGTTCTCCACCAGCACGGACAGGGTGTGCCTCGACATGGGGGTCAGTCCTCTCGATCCCACGCCGGCGAGATGCCGCGTGCGTACTGGATGTCGTCGTTGCTCACGCCGGCGGCAACCATGGGCCACACCATCGCGTCCCGCGAGACGGTGAAGTCCACGACCACGGGCCGGTCGTCGATCTCGTTGGCCCGCTTGATCGCGGCGTCGACCTCGGAGGCCCGCTCCACGCGGATGCCCTCGCAGCCGTACGCGTCGGCGAGCTTCACGAAGTCGGGCACCCGCATGGTGCCGTGCCCGGTGTGCAGGTCGGTGTTGGAGTAGCGCGACTCGTAGAAGAGCGTCTGCCACTGCCGCACCATGCCCAGCGAGCTGTTGTTGATCACCGCCACCTTGATGGGGATGTCGTTGATGGTGCAGGTGGCGAGCTCCTGGTTGGTCATCTGGAAGCAGCCGTCACCGTCGATCGCCCACACTGTCCGGTCGGGCATGCCCACCTTGGCGCCCATCGCAGCCGGGACGGAGTAACCCATGGTCCCGAGGCCGCCGGAGTTGATCCAGGTGTTCGGCCGCTCGTAGCTGATGAACTGTGCCGCCCACATCTGGTGCTGCCCCACGCCCGCGACGTAGATCCCGTCCGGCCCGGTCAGCTCGCCGAGGCGCTGGATCACGTGCTGCGGCGCGAGGTGACCGTCCTCCGGCTCGGTGTAGCCGCGCGGGTAGGTACGGCGCCACTCGTCGAGCTGGCGCCACCAGCCCTCGATGTCCGGCTTGCCGTGCTCCTCGTGCTCCCTGGCCAGCTCGGGCAGCAGGTCGCCGATGACCTCGCGGAGGTCACCCACGATCGGGACGTCCGCCTCGCGGTTCTTGCCGATCTCGGCCGGGTCGATGTCCGCGTGGATGATGGCCGCCAGCGGGGCGAAGCTCGACAGCTTGCCCGTCACGCGGTCGTCGAACCGGGCGCCGAGCGCGAAGACCAGGTCCGCCTTCTGCAGCGCCGCGACCGCGGGCACGGTGCCGTGCATGCCGGGCATGCCGAGGTGCTGCGGGTGGCTGTCCGGCACCGCGCCGCGGGCCATGAGCGTGGTCACGACGGGCGCCCCGGACAGGTCCACCAGCTTGCGCAGCAGGTCCGCCGCCCCCGACCGGATCACGCCGCCGCCGACGTACAGCACCGGCCGCCGGGCCGTGGCCAGCAGCTTCGCGGCCTCGCGGATCTGCTTCGAGTGCGGCTTGGTCACCGGGTGGTAGCCGGGCAGGTCGAGCTCCTGCGGCCACGAGAACGTGGTGCGCGCCTGCATCGCCGACTTCGAGATGTCCACGAGCACCGGGCCCGGCCGCCCCGTGGAGGCGATGTGGAACGCCTCCGCGATGGTGCGCGGGATGTCGGCCGGGTCGGTGACCAGGAAATTGTGCTTGGTGATGGGCAGCGTGATGCCGACGATGTCGGCCTCCTGGAAGGCGTCGGTCCCGATCGCCGAGGAGGCCACCTGGCCGGTGATCGCCACGAGCGGGATCGAGTCCATGTGCGCGTCCGCGATCGGCGTCACCAGGTTCGTCGCGCCCGGGCCCGACGTCGCCATGGTCACCCCGACCTTGCCGGTCGCGTGGGCGTAGCCCGACGCCGCGTGCCCGCCGCCCTGCTCGTGCCGCACCAGGATGTGGCGCAGCTTGGCGGAGTCCATCAGCGGGTCGTACAGGGGCAGGATCGCGCCGCCGGGAATGCCGAAGACGGTGTCGGCCCCGATCTCCTCGAGCGAGCGGACGATCGACTGGGCGCCCGTGACTTCTTCCGGCCCGACGCGAGGCGCGGCTGCCTCGGGCTCGGTCTTGCCGCTTACCACGCGAGACCGAAGCTCGGTGCGCACCTGGTCACGCGCCTCGGCGCGCGCGGCGATCTGTGCGGGTGTCGGTGTGCCGGTCATACGGATCTCCTGCCGTCGCGCCCCGTCCTGGGGCGAAAGCGAGCGTTCGTGACAACAAAAAAACCCCGGGTCCTTTGGTGAGAAGGACTGCCAGGGTGAGCGCGCGGACGATGCCTGTGCTGGGCTTAGGCCGCGCGCTCAGGAAGTACTACAAGAATGTTCGTCTGCACGTGACGCACGTTACGCCGATTCTTGGCCGGTGTCACCCAGCGGGCCGAAGGTCCCACGATCCGAGACACGACGGCGGTCCAGCCGCGGGATTCCGGGCCTCAGCGCACGTCCCGGCGCCCGAACACCACCGAGCCGAGAACGGTCAGCACCACCGTGAGGCCCAGCAGCAGGAGCGCGCTGTGCACGAGCGGCACCGCCAGGAGACCGTCGCCGGACAGGACCGTCCGCGTACCCCGGACCCATGCGTCCGCGTTCGTGAAGGGGAACCAGTCCCGGACGCCCGACGCCGCGCTCAGCACGACCTGCTCCTCGAACAGGAACCACGCCACCGCGAGCCCGACCGCCACCCACCAGCGCCGCACCAGCACGCCGAGCGCCGCGCCGCCGGCCGCCGCGCACACCGCGAGGGCAAGCACCCGGACGCCGCTCCACGTCATCGCGTACACGAGGTCCGACGGCGGACCGCCGAGCGCGTCGGCGCGCGCATGCACCCAGTACATGCCGAACGCCAGCAGCGCGTAGGCCGCCGCGACCCCTGGCACCACCGCTAGCCCGGCAGCCGCCAGCTTGCTCCAGTACACGCGGCCGCGGCGCGGCTCGACGGTCAGCAGCGCGCGCGTCCCACCCGACGCCGCTTCCCCCGTCACCAGCAGCACGCCCGCCACGTAGGCAAGGAACACCGACGTCATCGCGTAGAACGAGATCTGCCCCTGCTCGAGCAGCGCCGCGAGCGTCGATGCCTCCGGCCCGAACGCCGTCAGCACGACCGCCAGCGCCACGTGCGCCAGCATCGCCACCGCGATCCACCGGATCGCCGGCCGCACGCCGAACCGGCGCAGCTCGGCCCACAGCAGACCCATCATCGTCTCCCCTTGGAACGCTTCTTGCCCCGGCCCTGGCCTGGTCGCTGCTGCCCCGGGTGCTGTCGACCCTGGCGCTTGCCCTGGTCCTTCTGGGGGCCCGGCTGCGGGGTGTCCGGGTCGGCGTCCTCGGACTCCCACCGGTCTGGTTCTAGGTCGTCCGGTTCGTCGTCGTCCGGTTCGAGGTCGTCCAGCTCAAGGTCGTCCAGCTCGTCTACGGCCGACTCAAGGTCGTCCAGCTCGGAGTCGTCCGGCTCGAGGTCGTCCAGCTCGACCACCTCCGGTTCGCCGTCGCCCGACCCCGACGGCTCCTTGTCGGTCGCCGTCTTCGGGTCGCCGGCCGGGGCGGCCGCCGCCGTCGTGCCCTTGTCGCGACCGCCCGGCTCGACCTGTCCGCCCGACGTCTCCGCCGCGCGCCGGCTCAGGAGCGCCTTGGCGTCCTCCTTCTGGGCCGACAGCCGGGCCGCGCGGGCGTCGGCGGCCCCCTGTTTCTTGGCGGCCTTGTCCTCGATCGCAGCCTGTCTTGCGTCTGCCTTCGCCTGCTCCGCAGCGGCCTTCGCGGCAGCCTTCTCCGCGGCCGCCGACTCCTTCGCGTCGATCGCGGCCTGCTTCTGCGCGGCCTTGTCGTCGATCCTGGCTTGCTTGTCGTCGATCTTGGCTTGCCTGGCATCGACCTTGGCCTGTTTCGCGGCCGCCTTGGCATCCGCGGCCGCCCGTTTCGCGGCCGCCTTCGCGTCGGCGGCCGCCTTCCGCTCGGTGAGCCGCGCCTCTGCGGCCGCCTGCTTCTCCGCGACCTTGGCGTCGAACGCGGCCCGCCGCTGCGCGAGCTTCGACAGCTGCGGTTGAGCATCGGTCTCCGCGGCGGCCGCGGCCTTCGCCCCGGCCTTCCCCGTGGTCGCCGGTTTCGAGGCCGACTTCGGCAGGGCCTTCGGAGCAACCTTCGGCGACGCCGCGCTGCCGGCCGAGTTCGGCATTGGCTTGGGGGCGGGCTTCGGGACCGGGCTCGGAGCGGGCTTCGCGGCCGGCCTCGACACGGCGGCCGCGGCGGCCCGCTCCCCGGCCAGCGCGATGCCGCTCACGGCGGGCTTCCCAGCCGACTTCCGGGCCTCCTTCGCTGCGGCCCGCTCCGCGAGAGAGGCCTCCTTCGCAGCAGCCCGCTCCGCGAGGGCCGTCTCCTTGGCCGCGGCCCGGGCGTCGATCGCCGCCTGCTTCGCCGCGGCGTCCTCGGCCGCCTTTTCCTCGGCCGCGGCCCGCTTCGCGGCCGCTTCCTTGTCGGCCTTGCGCTGGTCAGCGGCCTTCTTCCGGTCCGCGGCCTTCCGCTCGGCCGCCTTGCGGGCAGCCCGTTCCTCGGCGCGGCTGAGCGGCTCCGGAGTCGGCGGCACGACCGGGCGCAGCCGCCCCACGACCGCCGCCAGATCCTCCCGCTGCGGCACCAGCTCGCTCGCGAAGAGCTTCTGCTTGGCGAGCGCCCGTCCGATGTCGGCAGGCTCGGCGACGTCGTCGACATGCAGCACCTCGCCGTCGGCCCGGACCTTGAAACCCGCCGCGCGCAGGACCACGGCCGCCTTGCCCGGCTCGTCGATGCCCACCCGGACGCTGACCTTGGCGTCACCCAGGAGGTCGGCGACGGTGCCCTGCACAAGGACGTGGCCGCCGTCGAGCACCGTTACCGTGTCCGCGATCTGCTGCGCCTCGGTCAGGACGCCGGTCGCGACGAGGACGGTCTTGCCCTGGTCGGCGAGGCGACGCAGCGCCTGGCGGATCTCGCGGGTGCCGACGGCATCGAGCCCCGCGCTCGGGTCGTCGACGACAAGCAGGTCGGGATCGCGCAGCAAGGCGGCCGCGAGCGCCAGCCGGCGCTCCTCGTCGGCCGAGTAGGTGCCATAGGCGGCCTTCGCCCGGTCAGCGAGGACCACGCGCGTGAGCACCTCGTCGACGCGGGCGCGCGGCACGCCTGCCGCGCTCGCGAGGAGGGCGAGGTTGCGACGGCCGCTCAGCCGGGCCTGGAACCCGGGTTCGCCGACGACGGCGCCGATGCAGCCGGCGAGGTCGGGCAGGCCGTCCGGGACGTGGGTGCCGAAGATCTTCATGGCGCCCCCGTCCGCGCGGGCGAGGCCGGTGAGCAGGCGCAGCGTGGTGGTCTTGCCCGAGCCCGCGAGCCCGAGGAGCGCGTGCACGCCGCCGGCCGGCACCCGCAGGTCCAGCCCGTCGACGCCCACGGCGCGCCCGCGCACCGAGCGGTACGCCTTGCGCAGCCCGAGCGTCTCGATCGCGACGTCGCTCTCCGGAATCACCCGCACAGGGTAGGGCATTCCGGGCAGCCCCTGTTTCGACGGCTACCAGCTCATCGCGCCGTGCAGCGACGTCGGCGCCGGGTCCACGCCGAGGCGCTCGCGCAGCACCGTGAGGTCATAGGTGCGTTCCATCGCGAGGTGGCTGATGGCGTACCGCGACAGGCGTGGCTCGCGCCCGGTCCACCGGGCCAGCCGCTCCCCCGCCCAGGCCAGGGCGTTCGCCAGCCGGATCGGGATCCCCACCACCTGCACGGGCCGGAACCGGGCGAACATCAGCAGCTCGATCGTCTGGTCGAGGTCGACGGGCCTGGCGTCGGCCACGTTCGCCACGAGTGGCCGGCCGGCTGCGATCTCGGGCTCGACGTCCGCGTCCAGGGCGGCCCGCACCGCGCGGGCCAGGGTCTCCACGTGCGTGAGGTGCTGACGCACCTTCCCGCCGCCCGGGATCGGCAGCCAGGCGCCGATCGCCGCGGACTCGAGCCGCGGCAGCAGGGTCGTGTCCCCCGGGCCGTAGACCGCATGCGGCCGCAGCACGACGACGGGCCCGCGGTCCTCACGTGCGGCGTCGGCCGCGAGGTAGCGCTCGGCGGCCGCCTTCGTGGAGCCGTACGCGTTGACGTAGCCGCGCGCGGGCGCCTCCGCCTCGGTCGCGGCGACGCTCGGCTTGCTGGGGTCGTACACGCTGCCCGACGACAAATGCACGAACCGCGCCTCCGGGAACGTCTCGCGCACCGCGCGTGTGCCCTCGACGTTGACCACCCACGCGCGGGCGTGGCTGCCGCCGTCGCCCACTGACGCGCCGCAGTGCACGACGGCGTCGACGTGCTCGGGCCGGTCCTCCTTGGCCAGCGGGCCGTCCCGCAGGTCCCAGAACTGGTGGGCGACCTGATGGAGGATCTCGCTGGGCAGCCGAGGGACCCGGCGCGAGAACGCGACCACCTCGTGCCCGTGCGCCGCGAGGTCGCGGACCACGGCGCCTCCGACAAAACCTGACGAACCGGTCACAGCCACCTTCATGCGCGCACTGTACCCGCGAGTGGTGAAACCAGGTTGACCAGCGCACGACGGTCCGGCTTCTGCGAGCGGCCCGCGAGCGGCACGTGCGACGCCTCGACCACCAGGTCGGGCAGGGCGCCGTGGTCCAGGACCTGCCCGACCTGGTCCGCGACGGCCCGGGTCAGGTCGGTGTCGGTCCTGACCTGGGGAACGCCTGCGCCGCCCGGCCCTCCCTGAGACCCGCCCTCCGCCATCACCACGAGGACCACCCGCTCGTCGCCGTCGGGCACGGGAATGCCGACCAGGACGGCGTCGGCCACCCCCGGCAGATCCCGCAGCCGGGGCTCGAACAGGCCCGGGTAGATGTTCACCGTGCCGCGGATGATCATGTCCCGGTTGCGGCCGACCAGCACGATCCGGCCGTCGTCGTCCTGGTAGGCGAGGTCGCCGGTGCGGTGTTCGGTCGCCCGGGGTTTGCCGGCGTCGAGGTCGGACAGGTAGCCGGCCATCAGGGACGGCCCGGTCAGCACGAGCTCGCCCACGGCGGGCCCGCCGTCCGACGTCGCGGGCGGGCCTGCCAAGTCCTCGTCCAGGTCGACGACCGCCGTGTCGATCCGGACGCCGATACCGTCGAGCGGGCGGCCGACGAGGTCGCCGGACGCCGCGGCCGCGATCTTCTCGTCGGCGTCGGTCACCGCAGCGGGCAGGATCTCGGTGGCGCCGTAGACCGCGAGCCAGCGCGTGCCCGGCAGGATGCGGCGGCCGCGTTCGAGCAGCGCGACGCTGACCGGCGCGGCGCCGACCGCCAGCACGGCCGGACCCTCGGCGGGGCCCGTGCCGCCGTCGGCGGCCCGAGCCTCCACGGCGTCGAGCAGCGCTGTCACGTCGGCGGGGACCAGGAACGACGAGTCGGCCCCCGCGACGCCCCGCGCGAACGCCTCCGGCGCGTCCTTGGGCGCCTTCGCCGGGATCTCCCACGTGCCGCCCGCGAGGATCGCCGGGAGGCCGAGGAACATCTGGTCGGTGTGCGCTCGCTGACCGGGTTTCAGGTCCCCGACCTGAGCGAACAGCCCCAGCATGCCGCCGAGCGTGCGCGCGGTGTGTACCACGGCCTTGGGGTCCGACGTCGTCCCGGAGGTGAAGACGATCAGCGCCTCCCGGTCTTCGGGATCCGACGCCGAGCCCGCAGCCTCGCCCGCGCCATCGGTCTGGCCCAGGTCGGGGCCTTCAGCTACACCCACACGCGAGCCCGCCGCCGCTGACCACAGACCCGCCACGCGGCGCGCGCCCCGCGGCACTCCCGGGAGCCGGCCACCGGTGTACAGGTGCCGCACGGGCAGCCGCCCGTAGTCCGGCAGCAGCAGTCCGCGCGACCGGGCGATCCCCCGCAGCGGACCGGACGACGCCGCGTACAGCAGCGCCTCCGTCGCGGCCCAGCGGGGCTTGGCCGCCGCGATCCGGGCGGCGAACAGCTCCGGCGTCGAGCCGGGGTCCACGAAGACGACGGCGCCGCCCGCGCGCAGGACAGCGAGGCACAGGATCACCCCCTCGGGCCGGGGCCGGATGCTGAACAGCACCCGGTCGCCGGGCTCCATTCCCTGCGCTCGCAGGCCGGCCGCCGTCCGCTCCACCCGCTCGGCGAGGTCACCAAACGTGACCTCCTCGCGTACCAGCGCGCCGTCACGACGGCCGAACCAGCCACCGCCGAACCGACTCCCGCCGAACCAGCGCAGCGCAACGACGTCGGGCGCGTGTCGCGCCACGGCCAGCAGGTCCTCCAGGAAGTGCGTCACGCAGTCTCCTCCGCTACCCGGCCCTGGCCCGCGTCCGGCAGCCTGCCGCCCCGCGGCGTCGACTCCCGCAGGCCCTCGTCCCGCAGGCGCAGCTCCAGCGACCGATACGCCGGGACCAGCACACCGCGCGCGGCACGACGCCGCCCCACGACCGGGGCCCGGCCGTCCGTCGCCGCAGCCGCCAGCGCGTCCAGCACCGCGTCCACCTGGGCCATCGCCAGCGGCATGCCGAGGCAGAAGTGCGGGCCCGCGCCGAACCAGAGGTGCCGGACGGCGGGATCCACGGGCCGGTCGGGATCGAAGCCGCCGGACGCCCGGCAGCAGTTCACGGTGGCGATGACCACGCGGTCGCCGGCGGCGACCGGGACGCCACCCACCGATGCGTCGGCCCGTACCGAGCGCAGCATCGCCGGCGTCGGCACGGTGACGCGCAGCCCCTCCTCGACGGCCCGACGGCGCAGCTGCGCGTCGTCCGCCAGCAGGCGGGAGGTCCACCCCGCGTCGTGCGCGATCGCGACGAGCCGCGGCACGAACGACTGGATCGTCTCGGTCCCCGTGAGCACAAACGCGCCGACGGCGCCCATCGCCTCCCGCTCCGACAGCCCCAGGTCCCGCATCCGCCCGGGCACCGTCGCGGGGTCGCCCGCGCGGTAGGCGGCGCACGCGGGCGCCGTCAGCCGCTCCAGCACTACCCGCGCCTGCGCCACCTGGGACCGGGTGAGCCCGTGGCGATGCAGCCGCACCATCCCCGTGATCGTCTGGGCGGCGGCCATCGACGAGCGCACCGCGTCGTCCGTCGGCGGCAGCCCGACCATCCCGCAGATCACGGCTCCGGCCTGCGCGGTCACCGCCGCGGCGAGGTCGACGGTCTCCCTGGCGGCGAGCCGCCGGGTCAGGTCCGGCAGCACACCGGCGCCGTCGGCGCCGTCCGCGGACACCAGCTCGCGCACCGCCCGGGGTGAGAACAGCGGCCCGAGCGTGCGCCGCAGCGCGGCGTGCTCGGCGCCCTCCATGTTGAGCAGGACCGACGGCCCGAGCACGGGCGTCCACAGGTCCGACGGCGCCCCCGGGCCCACCTTCGAGAAATGATCCAGGTCGAGCAGCACCTCGCGCGCGATCGCGGCGTCGCTCACCACCACCCCGATGCGCGGCACGCGCACCACCGGCCGGTTCCGCGCGGAGCGGAGCGCCGGGTAGGCGAGCGGGTGCGCGGCGCGCTGGACGTGCTCCTCCCAGAGCACCTCGGGCGAGGCCGCGCCGTCGGGCTGTGCCGGTCCTGCCGAAGGATCGGCAGCGCCTGGCACACTTTTCCGTCCTGGTGCCTCGGCAGGCTCGGCGGGCTCAGCCCGACGCACCCGCAGGATCGCCCTCATCGGATGTCCACCAGCTCGGGCCGGTACCGGTGGTCGGCGTACCAGCCGAGCGTGCGCACCAGACCCCACGCGTGCACGCGCCGCGTCGAGGCCCGCACCCAGACCTCGCGATGCTCCGCATACCGCGTGGTCAGCCGTCGCACGGCGTTGACCAGGGCGCGGTCTTCGTGCACGTCCTCGATCCGGGTGCGCGGGAACCCGCCAGCCCGCTCGTACAGGTACGCCGAGATCGCCATGTTGCAGCCGGGCGTCATCACGTACGGCCCGAGGTACCCCTCGTCCTGATTGCCGGGGCGGACCTTGCCGAACGTGCTCGACGCCCACAGCGCGAACGACAGCACGCCCTGCTGGAACCGCGACACCGGCAGGTCGTCCGTGCGCGGCACGAGCCGCCCCGCGACCAGCTCGTCGCCCGACGCGAACGCCGCCCGCACCGCGCGGGTCCACCCGGGTGGTGGCAGGCAGTCGGCGTCGGTCCGGGCCAGCAGCTCGGCCCCGAGCCCGATCGCGACGCGCATACCGGTGTCGGCGGCGGCGCCCGTCCCCTTCTGCGGCTCCGCGACTACCTGCCAGCGCAGCCGACCCCAGTCCGCGATCGCCTTGCTCACCACGTCGGGCGTGCCGTCGGTGGACCCGTTGTCCACCACCACCAGGTCGAAGTCGTCGTCCTCCTGCGCGTGCAGCGCCTCGAGCGTGCGCAGGATCCCGTGCTCGTGCGCCTCGTTCAGCGCGGGCACGACGACGGCGAGGCGCGCTCTGCCTGTTGCCGCGCCTTCGCTGCGCTCCGCTCCCTGCGCGTGCCTCATTCCTCGGCCCCCACCGTCCGCTGCGCTACGCATGCGGCGCGGGGTCACCACCGGACCACCATCGCACCCATGCTGATCCCGCCCGCGAGGCCGAGCAGCAGCACGACGTCGCCCCGCTTCAGGCGGCCCGACTCCAGCGCCGTCACGAGCTGCAGCGGCAGCGTCGCCGAGGCGATGTTGCCGTGGTCGGCCACGGTGAGGATCGTGCGGTCGGCCGGCACGCCGAGCGCCAGGTGGACGTCCGCGAGGTACGCGACCGCTACCTGGTGCACCACGACGAGCGCGACGTCGTCCATCGTGACGCCCGCCTGGTCCAGGGCCTGGCCGACCGGACCCGGCCCGAGCGCGAGGAACGCCTCGCGCAGCCGTGACCCGTCGATCTCGAAGTAGCTCCGCTCCGGGTCGCGCGGGTTCACGGTGCCGCCGCCCGGCAGCATCCCGACGTCCCAGTGCTGCGACTCGGCGGTGAACGCCGAGGCCAGGATGCCCGAGGGCCGGGATCCGGGATCGACCAGGCCAGCAAGCTCGGCGGCCAGGTCGTCCTCGAAGTCGCCGGCGCGCCCCGGCACCGGCCCGGACGCCGGGGCGGTCGCCTCGACGAGCACCGCGGCCCCGGCGTCGGACATCGTGTAGCCGGCCGCCGACATCGCGTACGTTCGGCGGTCCGGCACGTCCCACCGGACCCCGCGCGTCGGCATCTCGCCGCACGCGACGAGCACCCGGCGGTACCGACCGGTGCCGATGAGCGCCTCGGCCACCTCGATGCCGTTGAGCACGGAGTTGCAGGCGTTCTTGACGTCCATCACCGGCGCGCGGACGCCGAGCTTGGCGGCGGTGATGTGGCTGGTCGCGGGCTCGATCATGTCCTGGGTGGCGGACGCGAAGATCAGGAGGTCGACGGCCTCAGGCCCCAGGCCCGCGCGGTCCAGGACGGTGCGGGAGGCGACGACGGCGAGGTCGGAGGCCTGCTGGTCGTCGTCGGCCACATGGACGCGGCGCACGCCCGTCAGGCGCGACACCATCGGGAGGCGCGGCGCGACCCGCGGGTTCCTGCGGTGCAGGTCGCGCTCCGCCTCGGCCACGTCCCGCGTGCGTTCGGGCAGGTGGACGGCCACTTCAGCGATGCGGGCGACGGGGCGCGGGGACTGCTGGGGCTGCCGGGACGACGCGGCGGGTTCGGTAGGTCGGGCGGGTGCCGGGCTCAGCACGGCGGCTGGTTCGGGAAGCACCCGGCACAGGGTAGCGGCAGGCCCATCGCGCGAATGAGGGATAGACGTATTAACGTCTAGGCATGCGATCGACAGCAGCAGCGATGAGCCATGACACCACGGCTGCGCGTTGTTACCGTGTTCCCATGACTGAGCTCCCCGACTGGATGCGCCCTCCGCGCCCGGAGGGCTGGCTCGCCGAGGACCTGGACAACCTGCCGGACGCTCCCCGCCACACCGAGCTGATCGACGGAGCCCTCGTCTTCATGATGTCCCCACAACGCCGCTGGCACAGCAGCGTCATCTTCGCCCTGCGAACCAACCTCACACGCCAGGCGCCCCAAGAGACCGTCGTCGACAGCGAGATGACCGTCAGGCTGGACAAGCACAACCGTCCCGAGCCTGATGTGATCGTCTCGACGGCGTCGATCGCCGACGACGCCACCTGGTACGAGGCCATGGACATCGTCCTGGCGGTCGAGGCGGTCTCCCCAGAGTCGGAGCACCGCGACAGGGCGGTCAAGCCCCACAAGTACGCGGAGGCCGGCATCCGCCACTTCTGGCGGGTCGAGGCCGAGCACGGAGACACGTCGACAACGATCCACGTCTACGAGCTCGACAACCTGACCAGGACCTACGTCCCGATCGGCATCTTCCGCGACACGCTCAAGGTCGACCTCCCGTTCCCGATCGAGCTGGACGTCCAGAGCCTGAACGGCTGAGCCGCCGGTCCGGAGCCGCGCGTCACCGCCGCGTGGCGCGGTAGATCTCGCGCACCACGTCCTCGATGTCGGGCTCGGTGATCGACAGGTCCAGCACCTCGACCCGCTCGGAGACCGCTGCGAGCACGCGCGCCGCCGTCGTGCGCTGCGGGTCGAAAGCGAGGCGCTGCCGCAGGCCGCCCGAGTCGCTGCGCACGTGCTCCGCGCCGTCCAGATCCACCAGGTCGGGGCTCGCCGTGGCGAGGTCCACCACGAGCTCGCGCCGCGCGCCCACGGTGCGGGCCAGCCCGTCGAGCGTGCCGTCGAACGCGAGGCTGCCGTGGTCCACGACGAGGATCCGGTCGCAGAGCCGCTCGACGTCGCCCATGTCATGCGTGGTGAGCAGCAGCGTCGTGCCGTGCTCGCGGCGCTGCGCCACGAGGAACTCGCGCAGGCGCTGCTTGGAGAGCACGTCCAGGCCGATCGTCGGCTCGTCGAGGATCAGCAGCTCCGGGCGGTGCAGCAGCGCGGCCGCGACCTCGGCGCGCATGCGCTGCCCTAGGGAGAGCTGCCGCACGGGAGTGGTCAGGAACTCCCCCATCTCGAGCATGTCGACGAGCTCGGCGGTCCGGGTGCGCTCGTCGGCCGCGGACAAGGAGTGGATCGCCGCCAGGATCGAGAACGACTCCCGCACCGGCAGGTCCCACCACAGCTGCGAACGCTGCCCGAAGACCACGCCGATCCGGCGCGCGAGCGCCCGGCGCTGCTTGAGCGGGTGCAGCCCGACCGTGGTCACCGCGCCGCTCGTGGGCACCAGGATGCCGACCAGCATCTTGATCGTGGTGGACTTCCCGGCGCCGTTCGCGCCGATGTAGCCCACCGACTCGCCGGCCTCGACGGTCAGGTCGAGGTGGTCCACGGCGACGTGCCGGGGTCGCCGAAACCTGTCCTTGCGGTTCGGCCGACCGGTGAACACCCGGGTCAGGCCCTCGGTCTCGATGACGTTCATCCGCCCGCTCCTCGGTAGTGACGAAGGCCCCAGCGCCAGCACAGCCCCGCGACGACTACCGCCCACACGGCGGCGATCGGCGCGCACCAGCCCAGCCACGTCGGCAGCCCGGCGAGGCCCGGCATGCCGAGCAGCGTGGATACCGGCAGGTAGGCGGCGAAGGCCACGGGGAAGGCGACGCCGAAGACAAGCAGCAGGGCCCGGGGCCACACGTTCGCGGGCTGCGTGGACGCGTACCGGCCGCCGTACACGAACGCGTTGGTCATCTCGGCGCCGTTGATCAGGAAGAACTGCAGGCCCGCGGCGGTGACGAACTGCGCGGTGAAGATGACGAACCCGCAGACCAGGGCCAGGACCAGCAGCCCGACGGTGCCGACGCTCCAGTCGATGTCGTTGAGCACCAGACCCACCGTGAGCGCCGTCGCACCCACCAGGCAGCGCCCGATCCGGCGCAGGCTGAGGTCGCTCGTCATCAGCTGCGCAAGCAGTGGCTGGGGCCGCAGGAAGAACACGTCGAGCGTGCCGGCACGCACGTAGACCGGGAGGTTGTCGCAGTGCCCGGCCGCCAGGTCGGCCAGCGAGAAGGCGAGGTCGGCGAGACCGAACACGAGCATGATCTGCGCGAGCGTGAACCCGCCGATCTGGTCCGTCGCGGTGTACAGCACCCAGATCTCGGTGAACTCGATCATCCCGACGAGCAGCGCCCCGACCAGGTCCATGCGGAAGCTGGCGCGATGGCTCGCCTGCGAGCGCGCGCGGCTCGCCAGAACCGCCCGGTAGGCGCCGAGCGCCCGGCGTGCCTCAGCCACCTTGCACCTCCAGCCTGCGGCGCCCGGCTTGCGTAGTCAGGTGCCCGACGACGAGCACGACCGCCAGCCACACCAGCTGCACCCCGAGGTGCTGCCAGGCCGCAGCTCCGGTGGCCTGCCCGGAGAGCACGTCGATCGGGAGCTGCATCATCGACGGGAACGGCGTGAGCAGCGCGAGGGCCAGCAGCCAGTCCGGAAACAGGTAGATCGGCGTGAACAGGCCGGCGAAGAACCCGGAGACCGCCATGTAGAGCACACTGACGCCGCGCGTCTCCACCAGCCAGAACCCCGAGGTGGCCACCACGTACACGGTGGCGTGCGAGACGGCGATGCCGATCAGGAGGCTGAGCAGGCCCAGCACGTACGCGGCCGCGGAGGCCGGCAGGGCCATGCTCGACACCAGCACCCCGATGACCACGCTCGGCAGCCCGCGCGGCAGTAGGCCGAACAGTCCCTTGCCGACGTCGGTCAGGACGTGCGCCGCTTGCACGCTCACCGGCCGCAGGAAGTCGACGGCGACGTCGCCCGACTTGATCCGGGTCTGCAGGTCGCTGCCGCCCCAGAAGTTCACCGACCCGAGCATGCCTTGCCCCAGCCAGACGAACGCCGCCATGGAGGCCGCCGAGTAACCGGCCAGCTCACCGCCGGAGCTCGCGACCGCCGCACCCATGATTCCGCCCTTGAGCACGCCGAACGTCGCGTTCGCGACCAGGCCGGCGAGCGTCGCCAGCGGGTAGGCCGACTGTCCACGGAAACCCGCTACGAGGAACCGCCAGTACGGGTTCCGGGTCGGGGACGGGAGCGAGCGCACAAGCGCGAGACTCTACCGGGCACCGCGCCGGGGCTCACCCTAATTAGGGCGGCGCGGGGTTGCTCTTAGTTGTGGGCGCGACCGTTGCGACTGCATGTCCGTCTTGGGCGCAACGGTCGCGCCCACAACCGTCAGAACTCGCCCTGCCACGTGCAGATGCACACCTCGTTCCCCTCGGCGTCTGCCAGCACCCACCACGACGGGGCGAACTCGTCGGTGACGAGCCGCCCGCCGGCGGCGACCACCGCCGCCACCCGCGCCTCGGCCTGGTCGTGCGGCACCCATACCTCCACGTGGATGCGGTTCCGCTGCTCGCGCCGCTCGTCGGACTGCTGGAACCAGACGGTGGGCAGCCGTCCGTCCGCGTCGAGCAAGCGTCCCGCGGCAGTGTTCCCGCCGCGGTGCGGCCGCGCGTCGTGGCCCAGCACCGCCTGCCAGAACGGCTGGACCGCGGAACCCACGACGGCGTCGACGACTATCGTGACGTCTCGCACGCCCGCCGGGTCTGCCGCGATGCCGAGCTCGCGGGCCGCCGCCGAGATCCCCCGCGCGAGTGCGAGGTCCCGCGCGGAGAGCCCGCCGATGTCGTGCGACCAGGTCCGGACCGTGACGGTCCCGTAGCGCAGGTCGACGTCCGGGTGGTGGTTCGCGGACTCGGCGAGCTCGCCGATGCGGGTGACCAGCACCAGGCCCGTGGCGAACGAGCCGGTGGTGAACCGCGCGAGCGCCGAGACGGCCAGCACGCGCCAGTCGCTCGTGCCCTCGTCGGCGGTGAACTCGGCAGCGGTGATCGCATCACTCATGAGTTGCCTCCTCCTTCTCCGTGTCGTGCTGTTCAGCCTGCTCGGCACCCTGCGCCGCCACCCAGATCTCCTCCCGGCCCGGGACCACGGCGACGTCGACCTCGTTGCCCTCCGGGTCGGCGAGGGTCCACCACTCAGGCGCCTCGGCGTCGTACACGATGCACCCGCCCGCGGACACGGCCGCCGCGATCCGGGCTGCGGCCTGGTCGTCCGGGACGTACACGTCCAAGTGGATCCGGTTGCGCTGGGCGGCGCGCTCCTCGTGCCGGGGGTCGAGCTCGGGCAGCATGTCCTGGAACCAGACACCCGGCCCGCGGTCGGCGGGGTCCACCAGCTGCGCGCCGCTGTCGGGACGCACCACGTACCCCAGCACGGCCTGCCAGAACGGCCGGACCGCGTGCCGGTCGAGCGCGTCGATCCCAAGCTTGACGGCCTGGACCCGCGCCGGGTCCGCCTGGAGACCCAGCCGGGACGCCGCCGCACTGATGCCCCGCGCCAGGTCGGCGTCCCGAGTGCTGATCCCCCAGCCGTCGTCGCGCTCGGTGCGCAGCCGCACGGTCACCCCGGCCGGGCGCACGTCGAGGGCCACATGCGGGCGCTCGTCCGGGTCGTCATCGCTGGTCAGCGGCGCAACCGCCGCGACAAGCGCCGCGCCGCCGGCGAGGTCTGGCGTCCCGAAGAACGCCCTCAGCCCGTCGTAGAGCGTGAACCGCCAGTCCGCTTGCCCGACCGTCTCGTGGATCGTCTGCTCCACCGACCCCGGCTGTCCCCGGCCCTCGAACGACGACAGGCAGGCCTCGTTCCCCTCGGCGTCGGCAGTGACCATGCACGACACACCGGCGTCATCGTTCACGACGTGGCCGCCTGCCGCGACCGCGGCGGCCAGGCGGCCCGCGGCGTGCTCGTAGGGCAGGCCGATGTCCAGGTGGATCCGGTTGCGCAGCGGCCGGGGCACGTCCATGTGCTGGAACCAGAACCCGGGCCAGAGGCGCATCGGGTCCACCAGGTCGTCGTCGCCCCGGGTCTCGAACCCGAGCGCGGCCGCCCAGTAGGGCCGTACCGCCGCGGTGTCGGAGGTGTCGATCGTCAGGTTGATCTCCTGCACCGCGGCCGGGTTGGGCGCCAGGCCCAGCTCGCGGGCGAGCCCTGAGACGGCGCGCGCGACCTCCAGGTCGTCATCAGTCAGGCCGACGCCGGGCGTGGCTATCCGCACCGTGACCGCCGAGGCCCGCACGTCGATGTCGGGCGGGTGTCCCGCCACGACGTCCAGGCGTGCGAGCCGACCGACGAAGTCGGCACCCTGCGTGTATCCGGTGGTGCGGAAGCACGCACTGGCCCCGGCGGCGAGGACACGCCAGTCGCGTGCGCCGTCGGCCGCCTGGAACTGGCGTGCGGTGAGCTTCGAGGCCATGACATCCCTTGCGTCGGGTGGTCCGGGTCACACCACCATGGCACGAGACTCCGACACTCGACACGCCCCAGCGCGTCACGGCCGGGCTCGGTGCCGGACCCCGGCACCGAGCCCGTACCGGATCAGCCCCGCCGGAGCCGCGCCACGTCCCGCACCGCACCCTTGTCGGCCGACGTCGCCAGGGCTGCGTATGCCTGCAGCGCCGGCGACACGTACCGGTCGCGCGCCACGGGCTGCCACGGCCGCTCCGACGACTCCATCTTGGCGCGACGCTCGGCGAGCACCTCGTCCGGCACGTTGATCCGGATCTTGCGGGTGTCGACGTCGATCTCGATCTCGTCGCCGTCCTCGACCAGGCCGATCGTGCCCCCGGCGGCAGCCTCCGGGGAGACGTGCCCCACGGAGATGCCGCTGGACCCGCCCGAGAACCGGCCGTCCGTGATCAGGGCGACCACCTTCCCCAGGCCGCGGCCCTTGATGTACGACGTCGGGTAGAGCATCTCCTGCATGCCCGGCCCGCCGGCGGGACCCTCGTACCGCACGACCACCACGTGCCCCGGCTCGACCTGCTTGGTCAGGATCTTCTCGACGGCCTCGTCCTGCGACTCGCAGACCAGCGCCTTGCCGACGAAGTGGAACACGTCGGGGTCGACGCCCGCCGTCTTGAAGACGGCGCCGTCCTCGGCGAGGTTGCCGCGCAGCACGGCCAGCCCGCCCTCGACGGTGTAGGCGTGCTCGACGTCGCGGATGCAGCCGCCCGCGCCGTCGGTGTCGAGCGACTCCCACTGGTTGTTCGTGGAGAACGCCTTGGTGGTGCGCACCCCGCCCGGCGCCGCGTGGAACAGGCCGAGCGCCCGCTCGGTGGCCTTGCCACCGCGGACGTCCCAGTCGTCGAGCCACGCGCGCAGCGTGGGCGTGTGCACCGAGGTGACGTCGTGGTCCAGCAGGCCGCCCCGGTCGAGCTCGCCCAGCAGTGCGGGGATCCCGCCCGCCCGGTGGACGTCCTCCATGTGGTAGTCCGGGTGGTTGGGCGCGACCTTCGACAGGCACGGCACCCGGCGGCTGATGTCCTCGATGTCGGAGAGCGTGAAGTCGACCTCGGCCTCCTGGGCCGCGGCGAGGATGTGCAGCACCGTGTTGGTGGAGCCGCCCATGGCGACGTCGAGGGTCATCGCGTTGGAGAACGCGGCCTTGGTGGCGATCCCCCGCGGGGCCGCTGTATCGTCCTCGTCGTCGTAGTACCGGCGGGCCAGGTCGACGATGGTGCGGCCGGCCTCCAGGAACAGCTCCTTGCGGGCGGCGTGCGTCGCGAGCGTCGAGCCGTTGCCCGGCAGCGACAGCCCCAGCGCCTCGGTGAGGCAGTTCATCGAGTTCGCGGTGAACATGCCGGAGCACGAGCCGCACGTGGGGCACGCGTTCTCCTCGACCAGGCCGAGGGCCGCGTCGTCGACGTTCTCGTCGGCCGAGTAGTTGATCGCGTTGATCAGGTTCAGCGGCGTCTTCGCGACGCCGTCGGCCACCACGGCCTTGCCTGCCTCCATGGGCCCGCCCGACACGAAGATCACCGGGATGTTCAGCCGCAGCGCTGCGTTGAGCATTCCGGGCGTGATCTTGTCGCAGTTCGAGATGCACACGAGGGCGTCCGCGGTGTGCGCCTGAACCATGTACTCCACGGAGTCCGCGATGAGGTCGCGGCTCGGCAGGGAATAGAGCATTCCGGCGTGGCCCATCGCGATGCCGTCGTCGACCGCGATCGTGTTGAACTCCTTGGCGACGCCGCCGGCCTCACGGATGGCGGATGCCACGAGGTCGCCCATGTCCTTGAGGTGTACGTGCCCCGGCACGAACTGCGTGTAAGAGTTCGCGATCGCGATGATCGGCTTCCCGAAGTCCTCGGAACCCATGCCCGTGGCACGCCAGAGCGCGCGAGCTCCGGCCATGTTGCGACCGTGGGTGGACGTCCTGGAGCGCAGGGGACGACTCATGACTGTTCAGCTCCTTCGATGCTGGATGGCCGCGCACGATGCGGGGCGAGCGGCCTCGTCACGCTACCTCCGGTATCGGGGACCGACAGCAGGCGTCCACAAGGTGACCCATGGGCAAAAACCACTCAAAGCGGGATCCTTGACCTCACCATGCGCGTCGGGCAGCGAGCCGCCTGACGAAGGGTCAGATCATCCTGATGCACGACTGGCCGCAGAACACGGTCCAGGCCCTGCCGGGCATCCTGCAGGACCTCGCGGTGCGCAACCTCTGCACCGGGCACATCTCGCCCAGCACGGGCCGCGCCGTCGCCCCGTGGCCCGGGTGCCGACCGACCGGCCTGCCCGATAGGTAGGCCCTGAGCAGGCGGGGACGGGATGCGTCAGCGGCGGCGCATCCGTCTTCGTCGCCGTCCCGCGAATTCACCCCTATCTGAATGCGAGCCATGTGCCGTACCGTCGTAGCAGGACCCGCAATGACGCGGGTTTCCGGCGTGCACGCGACGGAGGTGCTCGAATGCGGGTCACAGAGGCATTGCGGCGCAAGGGCGGCTCGGTCGTCACGATCCCCAGGGACCGGAGCGTGCGTGAGCTGCTCGCCCTGCTCGCCGAGCACCGTATCGGTGCCGTAGTGGTGTCCGACGACGGCGTAAGCGTCGACGGCATCGTGAGCGAGCGCGACGTCGTCCGCCGGCTGCACTCGGACGGCGACGGCATCCTCGACGGCACGGTGGAGGCGATCATGACGGCCGCCGTGCACACCTGCGGGCCCGAGGCCACGCTCGACGAGCTGATGCCCGTGATGACCGAGCACCGGGTCCGGCACGTCCCCGTGCTCGTGGACGCCCGGCTGACCGGGATCGTGAGCATCGGTGACGTCGTCAAGCACCGGATCGCCGAGGTACAGGCCGAGCGCGACCAGCTGACGGCCTACATCACCAGCGGGCCCTAGGGCTGAGGTTGTCCGCGCCGACACATCGGGGAAGGTCATGATCTCGACGGCGTGACACCGGGTCCCCCGACGGCACCTACCGCTCGAACCACCTCCGGCGTCGGCGGACGACGAAGAAGAGGACGACCGCGCCGAGGACGAGCACGGCGGCCGAGACCGAGAGGATGACGACGGGCGAGTCGCCGGTCCTTGGACCGGAAGATCCGGCGGTTTCCTCGGGCCCCGCATCCGCGCTCGGTCTCGCGGAGGGCTCCGGAACCGTGAGCAGGACCCGGTCGGCCGCGTAGCTGATCTCGTAAGCCGTGCCACCGATGTCGAGCCGGTCGCCCTCGGCGAGGCCTGCGAACGTGCCGGTGATCCTTCCGCCGGAGGTGACGACGGCGAGCTCACGGGGAAGGCGGGCGCCGTCCTTGTGGCGAATCTCGAGCTTCC
Organism: uncultured Actinomycetota bacterium; assembly: GCA_963850545.1. Classification (GTDB taxonomy): domain Bacteria; phylum Actinomycetota; class Actinomycetes; order Actinomycetales; family Cellulomonadaceae; genus Promicromonospora. The sequence goes on from CAWKLP010000002.1 coordinate 267,536, forward strand.
CAGCCAGTTGGACGTCGCCGGCGACCGTCAGCGCGGCGCCCTTGCCCACCTGGAGGGTGGCGGCTCGCCGAAGCGTCAGGTCGCCGCCGACGGCGGTTGCCCCGGTGACTCCGAGCGATCTGCCGACGACGAGGCCCCCGGCGAGCTTCGCGTCCGCGAGCACAAGCGTCCCGCCGGTGACGGCCCAGGGTCCCTGGGCGGTGCTCGTGCCGGAGTAGGTCAGCGTCGCGGCCCCGGCCTTCATCAGGCCGCCTGCGCCCTCGACCCTGCCGTCGTACATGGTGTCCTTGGTGCTCGCAACGGTCAGCGCGGCGGTGCCTAGGCGAAGACTGCTTCCTTGGACGCCACGAAGGTTGTTCACGGTCTGTTCGCCCGCGGCGGTCACGTCGAGCACCGCACCAGGCTTCGAGAGCTCCAGGCCCGCGGACGACGCGATGCTTCCGCCCACGAGGACGAGCGACCCTCCCGACACCGTCGTCGGCCCCGAGTAGGTGGTCTCGCCCGTGAACGTCACCGGCGCCGGACCGGCCTGCTGGAAGGAGCCCTCCCCCATTACCCGGGACAGCTCGATGGCCTGCTCGGCGTTCCTGACGACGAGCGCGCCGTCGTCGACGATCCGGGCGCCCGCCGTGCCGGTGAGCAGCCAGGAGTCCTGGCCCGGGCTGCCGGTGCCGAGCCGCAGGGTCGCTCCGCTCTCGATCGTGGTGGTGCCGTCGTAGTTCTGCTGGTCCGCGAAGGTGACGTCGTTGCCCGGTGTGCCGGCGATGGTGACATCGCCCTGCGCCACGGCAGCCATCGTGTCGTGGTACTTCCCCCCGGAGATGGGCGCGCCCAGGGTGACCGGACCGTTGTAGTTGAAGATGAGGTGCCCGCGCGCGCGGCGCGTGTACAGGTTGATGTAGATGGTCTCGCGGGTGCCGGGCAGGAAGAACCGGTTGTGGGTGCCGTCGCCCCACTGGACGATCGCGCCCTGGATGTTCACGCCGCGCTTGTTGATGTTCTTGGGCACCGCGACGTAGTTCAGGTCGGGATCCGAGAGAGACGGGTCGGTCTCCGAGCCCTGGTCGCTCCAGGAGTAGACGCCCGACATGATGACCCGGCTGCCGTCGGTGGCGCCGTAGAAGTTGACGTCGTTCCCCCACTCGCGGGAGAAGATGTCGAACCCGAGGACGGTGTCGTGGTCGTGCGGTGTGTCCACCATGAACGAGCCGTAGTTGATCAGCTTCGACAGGTTCGGAAGGAGCGTCAGGTACTCCCGCCGGCCCACGTGGACCCCGGTGCCGTTGACCATCGTGCCCGAGAACGAGTGCTCCCCGGCCAGGTCGACACCGTCCCAGATGAACCGCGGCTGATTCAGGACCCCGCCGCCGCTGAGGATTCCCGGGTGGTACAGAGCGCCGGCGACCGCGACGATCAGCGAGCCGTCGACGTGGTGATTGAGGGCGTTCCAGGCGAAGTTCGGGTAGTCGTAGGGGTAGTGGCCGATCCGTCCGGTCGTGCCGCCGGTGCCGTCGCCGTACTGGAGCGTCGCGCCGGCCTCGACCGTGACGGCCGGCGGATCGGCGTCGACCATCCAGACGTAGAGGTGGTTCGTGATGCCCAGGATCTCCATCCGCTGCCGGCGACGGTCCTCCGGAATCTGGAAGTCGCTGTCCGCCGTCAGCACGAGCTTGCCTCGCCCGCTGACGGTCAGGGTGCCGACGCCGGAGAAGACGCCACCGTAGACGACCTCCTCGCCGTCACCGAGCGTGATGACGGCGTCACCCGCCAGCTCGACGTTCTCGTTCGCCCGGACCCTGTCGGTGATATCCGTCGCCGCCTGGGCCGGGGCGCCGGGGAACGGGACGGTCGCGGACGCGAGCACCACCATGGCAAGCGCCCGCAGGAACAGACGGCGCATATGCGACATGGACGGATGTTCGCGCTAACTTCATCCGTCGTCCGCCGCCGGACGGTGACCGGACCGGGTCCACCCCCGTCCGCACGTCTTACGTCCGCAGCGTCGCCCGGTACTCGTCCTCGAGGATGCTCATCACTATCGCGTCCGCCCAGGCGTCGCCGTCGCGGTAGATGTCCCGCAGGCGGCCCTCCTCACGGAAGCCGAGCGACTCGTAGAGAGTCTGGGCACGCGGGTTGATGCTGAGCACGTCCAGGCTCACCCGGTGCAGGCCCGGCCCGGGCTCGCCGTCGACGCCGTCGAACGCGAAGCGCAGGACCTCGAGGATGGCCTCCCGGCCGTACCCACGGCCCCGGTAGTTGGGCAGCAGCTGGAGCCGCAGGTTCGCCGAGCGGACGTCCTCGTCGAGGTCGTTGAGGACGATCTCGCCGATCATCTCGTCGCTGATCGGCTTGCCCTGCCGCATGGCGGCGGGGCAGATCGCCCAGTCGTAGCGGCCGGGCCGGTCGCTGACCGTGCCCGCCCACTCGTCGATCTGGTCGCGCGTGAAGACAGCGGTGGTCCCCGTCAGACGGGTCCCCTCCGGATCCTGGACTGCCTCCCACAGGCGCTCCGAGTCGCGTGCCTCGATGGGCCGCAACCGCATCATCTCGCCGTGCAGGAGAGGGCCGCGGGTCACCTGCCTGGCCTCACGAGCCGAGCCTCACGAGCCGATCCGATCCAGCACCAGCTCCCGGACTCGCTTCGCGTCGGCCTGGCCCCTGGTCGCCTTCATGACGGCGCCGATGATCGCGCCCACCGGCCCCTGGTTGCCACCACGGACCTTCTCGACGATGTCGGGCTGAGCGGCGAGCGCGTCATCGATGGCGGCGAGCAGCGGGCCGTCGTCGGACACGATCTCCAGGCCGCGGGACACGACTACCGCCTCCGGGTCGCCCTCTCCGGCGAGCACGCCGTCGAGCACCTGGCGGGCGAGCTTGTCGTTGATCCGGCCCGACTCCACGAGGCCCTGCAGCTGCGCGATCTGCGCCGGGGTGACCGTGAGGTCCTCGAGCATGACCTCGTCCTGGTTGGCCCGCCGGGCCAGCTCGCCCATCCACCACTTGCGCGCGCCCGCGGCGTTCGTGCCCGCTGCTACGGTCGCCTCGATGAGCTCGATGGCGCCTGCGTTGACGACGTCGCGCATCTCGGCGTCGGCGTACCCCCACTCCGTCTGGAGCCGACGGCGGCGCGCGACCGGCATCTCCGGGAGCGTCGCGCGGATCTCCTCGACCCACTCGCGGCTCGGTGCCACGGGCACCAGGTCGGGCTCGGGGAAGTAGCGGTAGTCCTCGGCGTCCGACTTCACGCGGCCCGACGACGTGGTGCCGTCCTCCTCGTGGAAGTGCCGCGTCTCCTGGATCACCGGGAGGCCGGCGTCGAGCACGCCCGCCTGGCGGGACACCTCGTAGCGGACGGCGCGCTCGACCGAGCGGAACGAGTTCACGTTCTTGGTCTCGGTGCGCGTACCCAGGGGCGACTCCGGCGTCGGCCGGAGCGACAGGTTCACGTCCGCGCGGACGTTGCCGCGCTCCATGCGGGCCTCGGAGACCCCCAGCGAGCGGAAGATGTCACGCAGCGTCTGCACGTAGGCCCGCGCCACCTCGGGGGCCCGGTCGCCGACACCCTCGATGGGCCGCGTCACGATCTCCACGAGCGGGATGCCCGCGCGGTTGTAGTCCACCAGCGAGTACTCGGCGCCCTGGATGCGGCCGGTCGAGCCACCCACGTGGGTGTTCTTGCCGGCGTCCTCCTCCATGTGCGCGCGCTCGATCTCGACGCGGAACACCTCGCCGTCGTCGAGCTCGATGTCGATCCAGCCGTCGTACGCGATGGGCTCGTCGTACTGCGAGGTCTGGAAGTTCTTCGGGACGTCCGGGTAGAAGTAGTTCTTGCGGGCGAACCGGCAGTTCTCGGAGATGCTGCAGTTCAGCGCGAGACCGATCCGGATCGCGTACTCGACGGCCTTGCCGTTCACCACCGGCAGCGCGCCCGGCAGCCCGAGGCTCACCGGCGTCACCTGGGTGTTGGGCTCGCCGCCGTAGGCGACCTCGGCCGCGCAGAACATCTTGGTGAGCGTGCCGAGCTCCACGTGCACCTCGATGCCCAGCACCGGGTCGTAGCGGCGGACGGCGTCCTCGTAGGCGACCAGGCTCGTGGCCGTGGCGGTCGACGGTGCGGTCATCGGGCGAGCTCCGTGGTCTTGAGTTCGGGTGCCTTGTTCAGGAGGGGTCCGCCCCAGCCGGACTCGAGGGCCGCCTCGAGGGCCGCGCCCACGCGGTACAGCCGGTCGTCCGCCTTGGCGGGAGCCAGGATCTGGAAGCCGACCGGGAGGCCGTCGTCGGACAGGCCGTTCGGCAGGGACATGCCGGGGACGCCGGCGAGGTTCGCGGGGATGGTCGCGACGTCGTTGAGGTACATCGCGAGCGGGTCGTCGAGCTTCTCGCCGAACTTGAACGCCGTGGTCGGCGCCGTGGGCGAGACCAGGACGTCGGCCCGCTCGAACGCGGCCGCGAAGTCGCGCTGGATCAGCGTGCGGACCTTCTGCGCGCTGCCGTAGTAGGCGTCGTAGTAGCCCGCGGACAGGGCGTACGTGCCGAGGATGACGCGGCGCTTGACCTCGTCGCCGAAGCCCGCGCCGCGAGTCGCGCCCATGACGCGCTCCGCCGTGACGGGGCCTTCGGCCGGCTCGACGCGCAGGCCGAACCGCATGCCGTCGAACTTCGCCAGGTTGCTGGACGCCTCGGCGGGCATGATCAGGTAGTACGCGTCGAGCGCGTAGGCGAAGCTGGGGCAGGAGACCTCGACGATCTCGGCGCCCAGCGCACGCAGCTGATCGAGCGACTCGTCGAAGCGAGCGGACACGCCGGCCTGGTAGCCCTCGCCCGCGAGCTCCTTGACGACGCCGACGCGCAGGCCCTTCAGGTCGCCCTTGGCGCCCTGCCGGGCAGCCGCGACGACGCCGGGCACCGGCTCGTCGATCGACGTCGAGTCGTGCGGGTCGTGACCGCCGATGAGCTCGTGCAGCAGCGCGGCGTCGAGCACCGTGCGGGTCACGGGGCCCGCCTGGTCGAGCGAGGACGCCATGGCGATCAGGCCGTAGCGCGAGACGCCACCGTAGGTGGGCTTCACGCCGACGGTGCCGGTGACGGCACCCGGCTGACGGATGGAGCCACCGGTGTCGGTACCGATCGCGAGGGGCGCCTCGAAGCCGGCGACGGCGGCGGCGGAGCCACCGCCGGACCCGCCGGGGATCCGGTCGAGGTCCCACGGGTTCTTGGTGTTGCCGTACGCCGAGTGCTCCGTCGAGGAGCCCATGGCGAACTCGTCCATGTTGGTCTTGCCGAGGATCGGCAGGCCCGCGGCCTTGGTGCGCTCCACGAGGGTCGCGTCGTACGGCGGGATCCAGCCCTCGAGGATCTTCGATCCGGCGGTGGTGGGCAGGCCCTTGGTCACCACGACGTCCTTGACCGCGATCGGCACACCCGCGAGCGGGTGCAGCTCTTCGCCGGCTGCACGCTTCGCGTCGACCTCGGCGGCCGTCGCCAGCGCCTTCTCGGCCGAGACGTGCAGGAACGCGTGCAGGTCGCCGTCGACGGCGGCGATGCGATCCAGGTGAGCCTGCGTCGCCTCGACGCTGGTGATGTCCTTGCGTGCCAGCGCGGACGCAAGGTCGGACGCGCTGAGCCGGGTGATGTCGTTCGTCATGTCGCTGGTACCCATCTCACTCTTCGCCAAGGATCTGCGGGACGGCGAACCGTCCATTCTCCTGCTGCGGGGCACCGGCCAGCACGTCCTGGACCGGCAGAGCGGCCTCGGGCACGTCGTCTCGGAACACGTTCGTCAGCGGGAGGGGGTGGCTCGTTGCAGGCACGTCTGCGGTGGCGACCTCGCTGACGCGAGCGATGGACTCGACGATCACGTCGAGCTCACCGGCGAGGCGGGAGACCTCGTCCGGTCGCAGGTCGATCCGTGCCAGCGCAGCCACGCGCGCAACCTCGTCACGGGAGATGGTGGACATGGCCGCCAGTCTAGTCGCCGGATGCCGTTCGATCGCCCGCATATCAGCGGTCTCACTGTGAAATCTCTGCAACACCCGAGTCGCGCCGCAGCACGCCGCGATGCGCCGGCCGAGGTTGGTGCCACTCACCCGGGTGCGTTCCGATTCCGGGTGCGGGGGTAAAAGCAGTAGGGGGTGGGACCGAAGCGACGTGATTGTCGTTTCAGTCCCACCCCCTACTGGGAATGGTTGTCCGGCGGCGTCCTACTCTCCCACCCCGTCTCCAGGGCAGTACCATCGGCGCTGTGAGGCTGAGCTTCCGGGTTCGGAATGGGACCGGGCGTTTCCCCCACGCTAAGACCACCGTAACACTATCAAGTACCAGGCAAACCCCGTCCCGCACTCCACCCGAACCACAAAGGATGGTCCGGGGGTGTGGGGGGGGTTTGGTGCCCGTGACTCGGGAACCGCATAGTGGACGCGAAACAAGATCAATGAAACTTTTATTAACAGTAAATGGGGTGTTGTGAAGTTGTTGGCAGGTTAGTACCGGTCAGCTCCGACAGTCTTCAGTCCTGTCTTCCACATCCGGCCTATCAACCCAGTGGTCTGCTGGGTGCCTCCCACCCCCAAAAAGGGGTGTGGAAACCTCATCTCGAAGCAGGCTTCCCGCTTAGATGCTTTCAGCGGTTATCCCTTCCGAACGTAGCCAACCAGCCGTGCTCCTGGCGGAACAACTGGCACACCAGAGGTTCGTCCGTCCCGGTCCTCTCGTACTAGGGACAGCCCTTCTCAAGTTTCCTGCGCGCGCAGCGGATAGGGACCGAACTGTCTCACGACGTTCTAAACCCAGCTCGCGTACCGCTTTAATGGGCGAACAGCCCAACCCTTGGGACCTACTCCAGCCCCAGGATGCGACGAGCCGACATCGAGGTGCCAAACCATGCCGTCGATATGGACTCTTGGGCAAGATCAGCCTGTTATCCCCGGGGTACCTTTTATCCGTTGAGCGACGGCGCTTCCACAAGCCACCGCCGGATCACTAGTTCCGACTTTCGTCCCTGCTCGACCTGTCGGTCTCACAGTCAAGCTCCCTTGTGCACTTGCACTCGATACCTGATTGCCAACCAGGCTGAGGGAACCTTTGAGCGCCTCCGTTACATTTTAGGAGGCAACCGCCCCAGTTAAACTACCCACCAGGCACTGTCCCTGATCCGGATCACGGACCGAGGTTAGACATCCGAAGCGATCAGAGTGGTATTTCAACAATGACTCCACCCGAGCTGGCGCCCGGACTTCACAGTCTCCCACCTATCCTACACAAACCGCACCGAACACCAATACCAAGCTATAGTAAAGGTCCCGGGGTCTTTCCGTCCTGCTGCGCGTAACGAGCATCTTTACTCGTACTGCAATTTCGCCGAGTTCGCGGTTGAGACAGCGGAGAAGTCGTTACGCCATTCGTGCAGGTCGGAACTTACCCGACAAGGAATTTCGCTACCTTAGGATGGTTATAGTTACCACCGCCGTTTACTGGGGCTTAAATTCTGAGCTTCGCCCAAGGGCTGACTCGTCCTCTTAACCTTCCAGCACCGGGCAGGCGTCAGTCCGTATACATCGTCTTGCGACTTCGCACGGACCTGTGTTTTTAGTAAACAGTCGCTTCTCCCTGGTCTCTGCGGCCCTCCCCGCGTCCCCCAGCAAGTGGGTTAACAGTTCAGGCCCCCCTTCTCCCGAAGTTACGGGGGCATTTTGCCGAGTTCCTTAACCACGATTAGCTCGATCGCCTTAGTATTCTCTACCTGACCACCTGAGTCGGTTTAGGGTACGGGCGGCTAGTCCCTCGCGTCGAGGCTTTTCTAGGCAGCATAGGATCACCAGATTCCCGCATACACGGTCACTATCAGCTCTCACCCTGGTGACACCCGGATTTGCCTAGGTGTCGGGCTACAACCTTGGACGTGGACAACCATCGCCACGCCTGGCTACCTTCCTGCGTCACCCCTGTTAACACGCTTACCTACTACCGGATCAGGTCCCACGCCTCGCCCACGATGAGACCCGAAGGTCTCGGTGCGGGTTCGGGGTGGTTAGTATCACCGGGCTCGGTATGGGCGGTACTTCGCCGGTAGGAGAATATCAACTCCTTGTCCATCGACTACGCCTGTCGGCCTCGCCTTAGGTCCCGACTTACCCAGGGCGGATGAACCTGGCCCTGGAACCCTTGGTCATTCGGCGGACGGGATTCACACCCGTCATTCGCTACTCATGCCTGCATTCTCACTCGTGTAGGCTCCACCGCTAGGTCACCCTGCGACTTCACTGCCCACACGACGCTCCCCTACCCACCCACACACCTGAACAGAAGGAACAAGTCCCCTGCTGGGCTAACGTATGAGTGCCACGGCTTCGGCGGTGTGCTTGAGCCCCGCTACATTGTCGGCGCGGAATCACTTGACCAGTGAGCTATTACGCACTCTTTCAAGGGTGGCTGCTTCTAAGCCAACCTCCTGGTTGTCTGTGCAACTCCACATCCTTTCCCACTGAGCACACGCTTAGGGGCCTTAGCCGGTGATCTGGGCTGTTTCCCTCTCGACCACGGAGCTTATCCCCCGCAGTCTCACTGCCGCGCTTGCACTTACCGGCATTCGGAGTTTGGCTGACGTCAGTAACCTGGTGAGGCCCATTAGCCATCCAGTAGCTCTACCTCCGGTAAGAAACACGCGACGCTGCACCTAAATGCATTTCGGGGAGAACCAGCTATCACGAAGTTTGATTGGCCTTTCACCCCTAACCACAGGTCATCCCCCAGGTTTTCAACCCTGGTGGGTTCGGTCCTCCACGCCGTCTTACCGGCGCTTCAACCTGCCCATGGCTAGATCACTTCGCTTCGGGTCTAGACCCGGCGACTGAATCGCCCTATTCGGACTCGCTTTCGCTACGGATACCCCACACGGGTTAACCTCGCCACCGAGCACTAACTCGCAGGCTCATTCTTCAAAAGGCACGCCGTCACCCCTACCAAGGAGGCTCCGACGGATTGTAGGCACACGGTTTCAGGTACTATTTCACTCCCCTCCCGGGGTACTTTTCACCTTTCCCTCACGGTACTTGTCCGCTATCGGTCACTAGGTAGTATTTAGGCTTAGCAAGTGGTCTTGCCAGATTCACACGAGATTTCACGGGCCCCGTGCTACTTGGGATCCCCTCCACCAGGCCGCACCATTTCGTCTACGGGACTCCCACCCACTACGGTCCGGTATTCAACCCGGTTCGACTATGACACGACTTTCTCACTGGCTACCAGACTGTCAGATCTGGTCAGAAGGTCCCACAACCCCGCACACGCAACGCCTGACAGCTTGACACGCATACGGTTTGGCCTCATCCGCTTTCGCTCGCCACTACTCACGGAATATCTCTTCCTGTCGGTACTGAGATGTTTCACTTCCCGACGTTCCCTCCACACGCCCTATACATTCAGGCGCGGGTAACCGAACATGACTTCGGCTGGGTTCCCCCATTCGGAGACCCTCGGATCACAGCTCGTCTGCCAACTCCCCGAGGATTATCGCAGGCTACAACGTCCTTCTTCGGCTCCTAGTGCCAAGGCATCCACCAATGTGCCCTAAAAAACTTCAACAACACAACAATCACAGAAACCAAGAACAGACCACAAAACAACAACCACAGACTGAAAGCCCATGGCCATACGCTTCACGGTCGCAATCTTGGAAAAATTCAAAGATGCTCGCGTCCACTATGCAGTTCTCAAGCAACGGACGAACCCACCAGGCAACCCGCGACCACCACCACCGGACAAGCCGGCTGGTATGACCACGACCCGATGACCCGCACCACCAGAAACACCCACACCCAAGGAACCCTGCCCCCACCAGCACCCGCCCGACCCCGAAGGAACGAACGCCACCCGTGAAGACCTGATCCCGCGGCCGGTTGCCTCAGGACCCAACAGTGTGCTCGGCGAACCCCACCCCCCCGTGACGACCGCGTTCCAGCCCGTGACAAGCACCGGCGTACTAGCAGCCACCCACCCGAGGGAAAGGACTCTTCGTCAATGTTCCACCCATGAGCAACCACCCCAGACGCGTACGGCCTGGGCCTGGCCTCTGCCACCACCACCAGCAACCCCGTCAGGGGCCGCTCACCCCAAGGGCAAGCACGCCGGCACCCCGGGGTGTCCCCGGGCGTGGTGGAGATGAGCTCCTTAGAAAGGAGGTGATCCAGCCGCACCTTCCGGTACGGCTACCTTGTTACGACTTAGTCCCAATCGCCAGTCCCACCTTCGACCACTCCCTCCCACAAGGGGTTGGGCCGTGAGCTTCGGGTGTTACCAACTTTCGTGACTTGACGGGCGGTGTGTACAAGGCCCGGGAACGTATTCACCGCAGCGTTGCTGATCTGCGATTACTAGCGACTCCGACTTCACGGGGTCGAGTTGCAGACCCCGATCCGAACTGAGACCGGCTTTTTGGGATTCGCTCCACCTCACGGTATCGCAGCCCTCTGTACCGGCCATTGTAGCATGCGTGAAGCCCAAGACATAAGGGGCATGATGATTTGACGTCATCCCCACCTTCCTCCGAGTTGACCCCGGCAGTCTCCCATGAGTCCCCGGCATAACCCGCTGGCAACATAGGATAAGGGTTGCGCTCGTTGCGGGACTTAACCCAACATCTCACGACACGAGCTGACGACAACCATGCACCACCTGTGTACGAGTGTCCAAAGAGAACCCCATCTCTGGGGCTTTCTCGTACATGTCAAGCCTTGGTAAGGTTCTTCGCGTTGCATCGAATTAATCCGCATGCTCCGCCGCTTGTGCGGGCCCCCGTCAATTCCTTTGAGTTTTAGCCTTGCGGCCGTACTCCCCAGGCGGGGCACTTAATGCGTTAGCTGCGGCACGGAACCAGTGGAACTGACCCCACACCTAGTGCCCAACGTTTACGGCATGGACTACCAGGGTATCTAATCCTGTTCGCTCCCCATGCTTTCGCTCCTCAGCGTCAGTAACTGCCCAGAGACCTGCCTTCGCCATCGGTGTTCCTCCTGATATCTGCGCATTCCACCGCTACACCAGGAATTCCAGTCTCCCCTACAGCACTCTAGTCTGCCCGTACCCGATGCAAGCCCACAGTTGAGCCATGGGATTTCACACCAGACGCGACAGACCGCCTACGAGCTCTTTACGCCCAATAATTCCGGACAACGCTTGCGCCCTACGTATTACCGCGGCTGCTGGCACGTAGTTAGCCGGCGCTTCTTCTGCAGGTACCGTCACTTGCGCTTCTTCCCTGCTGAAAGAGGTTTACAACCCGAAGGCCGTCATCCCTCACGTGGCGTCGCTGCATCAGGCTTTCGCCCATTGTGCAATATTCCCCACTGCTGCCTCCCGTAGGAGTCTGGGCCGTGTCTCAGTCCCAGTGTGGCCGGTCGCCCTCTCAGGCCGGCTACCCGTCGACGCCTTGGTAGGCCATTACCCCACCAACAAGCTGATAGGCCGCGAGCCCATCCCCCACCGAAAAACTTTCCAACACCCACCATGCGGCAGGTGCTCATATCCGGTATTAGACCCCGTTTCCAAGGCTTATCCCGAAGTAGGGGGCAGGTTGCTCACGTGTTACTCACCCGTTCGCCACTGATCCACCCCCGAAAGGGCTTCACCGTTCGACTTGCATGTGTTAAGCACGCCACCAGCGTTCGTCCTGAGCCAGGATCAAACTCTCCGTAAAAGAGAAACATCCACACCCACCCCAACAAGAGCAGGCACGAACAATGATACCGGCCAGACCAATCTGATGATTGTGTCCGTCCAAACAAAACCCCCACAGTCCATGACCCCACCAACCACACGGTCAGCAAAGCCACACCCCGCAAGGGATAAACAATCTGGCATTGACTATCAAGCACACTGTTGAGTTCTCAAACAACCGACGCACACCGCCAGATCCGCAACCAATCCAGTCGCTTCACCACCCGGGGCAGTTCCTCAAACTTACCAGATTCTTTCGGCCGATCAAATTCGCTTCCGTTCTCAGAACTGGAAGGAATTACAACCTGCCTGCCGAATTCGGCGACCCCATCGATTCCGGGGAACACGAAGTCCCTCGCTCCTGCGATGTGGGTTTCAACCCCGGCGCGGCCACCCAACCGTTTCCGGCTGGTGTCCGTCTGCCCGTCGGGCTGACCTGGAGAACATTACACACGTTCCCGCGTGTGCGCCAACTCGGCCGGGGTGGCCTGTGGCACACCGTGTTTCCGCAGGTCAGCGCACATTTGAACAGATCATGAAACGACATCGAACAGCGCTTGTGACCGGGGCCACGTGCATGGGGTCCAAGTTCCCATCGCGCAAGTCTCGACACCGGTTCTTTGCCCCGCACCTCACCAGTATTTTCCGGTACCGCGTCTTGTTCGCCTGCCGGCAGCCGAGTACTACCTTCGTGCTGTGACACCCGAGCGCGCAGCGGCGTCCCCCGCCGCCCCCGAGACACCGACAGCACAGAGCAGCGCACCGAGCGCGGCAGAGAGCACGGCACCCGGCACGACCGCGGCGCGCTCCGGCGTCGTGCGCAGGGCGACCGTCGAGGACGCGGCCGAGGCCGCGTGGCTCGCCGCCCTCACCTTTCCTCTCGCCTGCCCGCCCGAGGCGTCGCGGTCCGACATCGCCGCGCACGTCGCGCACAAGCTGACCCTCGCGCACTTCCACGGGTGGGCCACCAGCGACGAGCACGCACTGCTCGTATACGACGACGGCACACGCCTGCTCGGGTACGCGCTCCTCGTCCTGGGGGCGCCCGGCGGCGCTGCGGAGGCCGGCGCCGTCCGCGAGGCCAGCGGGCGCGAGACCCCGTACGTCGAGCTGTCCAAGATCTACGTCCACCCTGACGTCCTGGGGAACGGGATCGCCGGCGAGCTCATGCGGAGCGCCGTCGACACGGCGGCCGAGCTCGGGCCCGGCCTGCCGGTCTGGCTGGCTACAAATGCGCTCAACCTGCGCGCCCAGGCCTTCTACCGCAAGAGCGGCTTCGAGGTGATCGGCAAGCGCACGCTGTTCGTTGGCAGGGAGGAGCACAACGACGTCGTGCTCCTCCGCACCCGGCCGTAGGCCGGCGATCCGGCCGCCCGCTCCGCTCAGCAGAAAAGTGTGGCCGACGCCGGACGGCGTCGGCCACACCCCTCACGCGATCACGCAGCGGCCCTCGCTCAGCAGGGCTCGCTCCGCAGCGAGCGGACCTCGACGTAGGAGCGCTGGGCGTTACCGAACGAGTCGGCCGGGTAGCCCGGCGCGGGCACCTGCGCGGCGTTGTCCTGCTCCCAGATGCCGTGCCGCTGGCCTCCGCCCGGGAGCGCAGAGAGGAACTCGGTGTACGGCAGGTCGCCGATGCCGAACTCCACCATGTCGTAGCCCGCGGAGCTCTCCGGGTTCACCTCCCCGTCCTTGAGGTGCAGGAGCGGGTACCGGTGCGGGTTGCGCTTGATGTAGTCCACCGGCTCGAAGCCCGGGTACCGGTGCTGGCCCACGAACGCCCAGAAGACGTCCATCTCGAGGAAGACGCTCCCCGGGTCGGTGTTGTCGTAGAAGACGTCGTAGAGGCGCACCTCCGGGTCGTCGGTGGCGAAGCGGAACTCCCCGTCGTGGTTGTGCTGGTAGAACTTCAGGCCGCGAGCGCGTGCCGCCGCCCCGAACCCGTTGAACTGCTCGGCCGCGGCGAGGTACCCCGCGACCGTGTTGTTCCCCGTGGGTGCCTGGGCCGTGCCGATGTGCTTCATGCCCAGGATCTCGGCGTTATCGAGCTCCAGCTCCATGTTGTTCGCGAAGTCGCCTATGCCGCGGTGCGAACCGACGGCACGCAGGTCGTTGTCGTCCAGGAGCTGCCGGATCTCCTGCGGGGTGATCGCCCCGACCTGGCCCTGCGTGTACCCGGCGAACTCGACCTCCTTGTACCCGATGGCGGAGAGGCGTTCGAACACGGCACGGAAGCCGAGCGAGGACACCTTTTCCCGGATCGAGTACAGCTGGATGCCGATGTTGGCCGGCGGTACGAGCACGCGGCCCCGGCTTGCGGCGGCGGTGGCACCCGCCGTCGTCGGGGCGAGCGTGGAGGCTGCGGCGCTGCCCGCGAGGGCCGCGCCGGCGAGAGTGGCCGCGCCGACGGCCACGGTGCCGCCGGCCAGCCTCAGGAAGTTCCTGCGGTCGACGTCAGTGCGTGGTTCCATCACTGCTCTCCTTCGGTCCGAGCGGCCCCGGACGGGCCGGTCGAGTTCTGTTCGGCCGCCGGGGGCGTCCCCACGCCCGCGCCGACCATCGTGACCGCGTCGACGTCGAGGCCGCCGGTCGCGGTGATGTAGAGCGTCCCCGTGCGTTCGCGGTCGCTGAACGACAGGCCGACGTCGCGCCACGTGCGCGCGTTCACCTTGGCCGTCGCGAACGGCTTCGCCGTGGGCGAGCCCCAGCGCAGCTGGAGCGTGCCCGTGCCGCGTACCGTCGCGGTGGCGCTGTCGATGCCGGACAGGCTCACCCGCTCCATGGCGAGCGAGTCACGCTTGCCGAGGCCGGCCACGTACGCGCCGGCCGAGGCCGCCTCGTCCTCGACCACCTCGGCGCCGACGAGGGTCGCGTGCTCGGCCTCCTGCAGCTTGGGGTTCAGGCGCAGTGTCGCCTCGCCGGCGGCGGGCGGCAGGCCGTTGGCCCCGTTGTCGGTGTACGTGATGACCACCGCGCCGTACAGGTGCGTGCCCGCGCCGTGCTCCGGGGAGTTGGGGTCGGTCGGGAAGACGCCGGTGCAGCCCGTGCCCGACACCTCGGGGTGCGCGTGCTGGTCGTGGCCGAGGCCGTAGGACCAGGCGACCCGCGTGCAGACCGTCTCGGTGCCGTCCTCGGCGTCCTCGGTGGACACCTGGAACGGGACGTCGTCGCCCCAGTCGAAGAACCCGCCGTCGGCCGGGAGGTCGACGGTGATCTCGGGCGCCTGGTTGCCCACGCTGATCGACGTCGAGGTCAGCGTGCGCTTGCCGCTGCCGTCGGTGACGCGCAGGCGGGCCGTGTACACGCCGAGCTCCGTGTAGGTGTGGGTGACCTCCGGGCCGGTCAGGTCGAAGGTGCCGTCACCGTCGACGTCCCACTCGTAGGTGAGCGTGTCGCCGTCCGGGTCGCTCGAGGCCGTCGCGTCGAACGCGACCTCCAGCGGTGCGGACGACGACGACTCCGGCGTGGCCGTGAAGGACGCCTGCGGCGCCTTGTTCCCCTCCGCGTAGTCGATCCGGTACAGGCCCGCGTCCGGGTTGGCCCGGAAGAAGCCGTCGCCGTACTCGAGCACGTACAGGGAGCCGTCCGGACCGAACTCGAGGTCCATCGGGTTGTCGTTGGTCGGCATGCCGGCGGCCTGCAGATCGGCGTTCGGAAAGAAGTTCTCGATCTCGCCGACCTCGAACGTGGACCAGTCCACGCTGAACGCCGCGTAGTAGTCCTGGGAGAACTCGCCGAAGAACGCCTTGCCGTCCCAGTACTCCGGTAGCTTGCCCGGTGCGGTGCTGTCCGCGTCGAAGTGGTAGACCGGGCCGCCCATCGGCGCCTGCCCGCTGCCGGCGCCGAAGTTCACGAGCTCGTCGCGCGGCTGCTGCCCCGGCTGGTCCCCGTAGTACACGGTCGCCGCGCGTGACGGCGGCAGGTCGGTCAGGCCCGTGTTCCAGCGGGAGTTGTTCTGGGGTGCCGCGCAGTCGAAGAACTCGCTCGGCGTGGCGGTCTCGAAGTTCCACTCGTTGTAGGCCGCGTTCGGCCCGTGGCAGTACGGCCACCCCGAGTTGTGCGGGTCGTCGAGGCCCACGACGTTCCACTCCACGTAGCCCATCGGCCCACGGTCGGCGTTCGCCGCGGCGGCGTCGGGCCCGTAGTCGCCCCACGACAGGGAGCTGGTCTCCGGGTCCACCTCGATGCGGAACGGGTTGCGCACGCCCATCACGAAGATCTCGGGACGGGTGCCCTCGGTGCCCGGGGCGAACAGGTTCCCCTCGGGGATGTCGTAGGTGCTGCCCTCGCCCGGCGGTGCGCCGGCCGGGATGTCGTCCTTCACGTCGATCCGCAGGATCTTGCCCCGCAGGTCGTTCGTGTTGCCCGCGCCGCGACGCGAGTCGAAGCCAGGGTTCATGTTCGGCGCGTCATTGTTCGGGGCGTACCCGTTGGCGCCCGGCGTGCCGGCGGGGGTGTTGTCACCGGTCGACAGGTAGAGGTTGCCCTCGCCGTCGAAGTCGATGTCCGCGCCGACGTGACAGCACTGACCGCGCTGGGTAGTGACGTCCAGGATCGGCTGCTCCGACGCGGGGTCGAGGGCATTTCCCGTCCAGGTGAACTTCGACAGGCGGTTCACGCCCAGCCACTGGTCCCAGTAGCTCGCGTCCTCGCCCGCGGGCAGCGTGTTGGGCGCGTTGCCCGTCGGCGTGTCCGTCTCGCCGTCGCCGTCGGCGTCCCGCGGGGCGTACACGAGGTAGACCTCGTTGCTCTGGCGAAGTCCGGCGCCAGGGCGATGCCCTGCAGGCCGTCCTCGGAGTTCGCGTACACGTCGAGGTGTCGCGACTCGGTGACGCCCGTCGCCGGGTCGGTCAGGCGGACGTCGCCGTTGCGGGCCGTGTGGATCACGCGCTGATCGGGCAGCGCCGCCATGTCGATCGGCTCGCCCACGTCCTTGGTGAGCAGGATCTTCTCGTAGTTGGCCCAGTCGGTGTCCGCCGCGGCCGCGACGTCGTGGGTCTCGCCGTCGTGGGCGGACGCCGTCGGCGTAGCCACGAGTGCCGCGCCGACCAGCGCGGTCGCGGCGAGCGCCGCGAACGCCGTCTCTTGCCGCGCACGAGCGCGTGCATGGATACTCTTCATCCGTGATGCAGCTCCTCGTCGAGTTGGTCACGCCGACCGGGCCCCGTCCGCATCCCATTCGTGCGGGGCCCGGTCTTCACGCTTCTCCCGCGTCGTACGACGACGTCGGGGCGGTGCCTGTTCGCTCCTGGTCGTACCTCCTTGTCAGCGGGTCTGTCGGCGGACGGAGAACGTCAGCGGGTCGAGAATGCGGCGTCGAACGCCGAGTCCGGTGCGTCGTACGCGTGCGAGCGCACGAACTCGAGCGCCTCGGGCGCGCCGACGAGGCGGTCCATGCCCGCGTCCTCCCACTCGACGGAGATCGGGCCGTCGTAACCGATCGTGTTGAGCATCCGGAACGCGTCCTCCCACGGGACGTCGCCGTGCCCGGTGGACACGAAGTCCCAGCCGCGGCGCGGATCGGCCCACGGCAGGTGGGACGACAGCCGCCCGTTGCGGCCGTTCGTCATCCGCTTCTTCGTGTCCTTGCAGTCCACGTGGTAGATCCGGTCCTTGAAGTCCCACAGGAAGCTGACCGGGTCCAGGTCCTGCCACACCATGTGGCTCGGGTCCCAGTTCAGCCCGAACGTCTCGCGGTGGCCGATCGCCTCCAGGGTCCGCACGGTGGTCCAGTAGTCGTACGCGATCTCGCTCGGGTGCACCTCGTGGGCGAACCGGACGCCGACCTCGTCGAACACGTCGAGGATCGGGTTCCAGCGGTCGGCGAAGTCCTGGTAGCCGGCCTCGATCGCGGCGTCGGAGACCGGCGGGAACATCGCCACGTACTTCCAGATCGCGGAGCCGGTGAAGCCGATGACCGTCTTCACCCCGAGCTTGGCGGCGAGGCGGGCGGTGTTCTTCATCTCCTCGGCCGCGCGCTGACGCACGCCCTCCGGGTCGCCGTCGCCCCACACCCGGTCCGACACGATGTCGCGGTGCCGCTGGTCGATCGGGTCGTCACAGACGGCCTGGCCCTTGAGATGGTTGGAGATCGCCCACACCTTCAGACCGTGCCGCTCCAGCAGCTCCAGGCGCCCGGCGACGTACTCGTCGTCGTCCCAGCGCCACGGGTCCAGGTGGTCGCCCCAGCAGGCCAGCTCGAGTCCGTCGTAGCCCCACTCCGATGCGAGGCGTGCCACCTCCTCGAGCGGTAGATCGGCCCACTGGCCGGTGAACAGGGTGATCGGTCGTGCCATGGTTTCCTCCGTCGTAGGTGCCGGGTCGGTGGGGCGGGGCGGGCTGGGGGCCCGCCCCGCCCACGTGTATCAGGGCGACGGCGGTTGGTACGCCACGCCGTCCCCTACGAAGTCGATCCAGTTCACGTTGGACTGGCCCGCCGTCTGCACGAAGTACAGCTTCCCCGAACCGGTCGGGACGTCGTGCAGCTGTGCGGTGACGTCGGTGTACGTCTGCCAGGCGCCGGTGGCCGGGACGGACACGCTGCCGACCTCTGGGCCGTCGGGCGCGCCCCACCGGATCGAGATCGGCCCGCCGCCGCTCGGCGAGGCCGCGCGCAGCGTGATCGCGTCGATCCCGTAGAGGCTGAGCGGTTCGAACGCCCACCAGTCGTCGGGCTCGATGAACCCGATGTTCTGGCCGCCGCCCGCGGTGTCGCCGGTGCCCTCGCGCTGTACGCCGGGGTCACCGCCGCTGGTCGAGCCGGCCAGCCGGCCGGTGTCGGTGAAGAACTCCGCCTGGAGCCGTTTGGGCTGCAGCACCTGCAGGTCGCTGCCGGTCAGCGGGATACCCACCTCGCCGCCGTCGTCGGGGAACGTCGCCTCCAGCGTCCAGAAGATGTTCGCGTCGGCGCCGTGTCCGTCGTCCGCGGCCGTCTGCAGCACGCCCTCGCATCCCGACAGCTCCTCGATGGGGTGCGAGTGCGAGTCGTGCCCCAGTGACGTGTACAGCGTGACGTCGGCACAGTCGACCGCCCCGTCCGGGTCGTCGACGGCTATCTCGTACTCGACCTGGTCGCCCCAGGCGAAGACGCCGCCGTCGTCCGGGAAGGTGATGGACACGGTGGGCGCCGTGTTGCCGACCACTATCGTCACGTTGGCCACCCCGGACGCCCCCGTGGCGTCCGTCGCGGTGAGCTGAGCCGTGTACGACCCGTTCTCCGTGTAGGTGTGGCTGGGGTCCGCCTCGTCCGACGTCGTCCCATCGCCGAAGTCCCAGTGCAGCGTGAGCGGCTCACCGCCCGGGTGGGTGGTGCCCTCCGAGGAGAACTGCACGGCCAGCGGGGCGTGTCCGTCGGTGACGGAGGCTGAGGCCCTCGCCACCGGCGACGGGTTGCCCTGGCTGTAGGCCACCCGGTAGACCCCGCTCGTGTCGTTGTTGCCGCCGAAGCCGGAGCCCCAGTCGATGACGTACAGCGCGCCGTCGGGCCCGAAGTCCATGTCCATGGGCCGGTCGAAGCCTGCCGAGGGGTCCAGGATCCCCGGCAGCACCTGGTTGATGTCGCCCACGACGTCACGCTGCCCACCGGTGAGCTGGAACGAGTAGACCTTGCCCTGGTTCCACTCGCCGAAGAGCGCCAGACCGTCCCAGTACTCGGGCCACTTCACGTCCGAGTCGAGGGCCGGGTCGAACTCGTACACCGGGCCGCCCATCGGCGCCCCGCCGCCCCCGATCTCCGGGAAGTCGGGGTTGCCGGCTCCGGTGTACCAGACCTCCGCCGCGATGGCGGGCGGCAGCTGGGTCAGGCCCGTGTTGTTGGGCGAGCTGTTGACGACGCCGCCGGCGCAGTCGAACGTCGCCCCGGACGCGCCGGTGGCGAAGTTGTAGTCGACGTAGTTGTTGTTGGCACCCGTGCAGTACGGCCAGCCGTAGAAGCCCGGCTCGCTCACGACGTTCCACTCGACGGCGCCCCGCGGGCCGCGGGCCGGGTCTGCAGTACCGGAGTCGGGCCCGTAGTCGGCGACCAGGACGTTGTCGTTCGCCGGGTCGATGCCGATGCGGAACGGGTTCCGGAAGCCCATGGCGTAGATCTCGGGCTTGGTCAGCTCGGTCCCCGGCGCGAACATGTTGCCGTCGGGAATGGTGTACGAACCGTCCCGCTCGGGGTGGATGCGCAGCACCTTGCCGCGCAGGTCGTTCGAGTTGGCCGCCGTGCGCTGCGCGTCGAAGTTCTCCCGGCCGGCCTGCTCGTCGATCGGGGTGAACCCGCTCGACTCGAACGGGTCGGTGTTGTCCCCGGTGACGAGCACGAGGTTGCCCTGCGAGTCGAACTGCATGTCGCCGCCCGCGTGACAGCACCGCTCGCGCTGCGTGGGGACCTTCAGGACCGCCACCTCGCTCGCGGGGTCGATCGTCCCGGTCTCATGGTCGTGGGTGAACCGCGAAACCCGGTTGTGCGGGCCGTCCGCGCCGACGTTCTCGGGCGACCAG
Source organism: uncultured Actinomycetota bacterium (assembly GCA_963850545.1). Lineage (GTDB taxonomy): Bacteria > Actinomycetota > Actinomycetes > Actinomycetales > Cellulomonadaceae > Promicromonospora. Next base: position 287,729 of record CAWKLP010000002.1, read on the forward strand.
TACAGGTAGACCCAGTGGTTGGTCGCGAAGTCGGGGTCGAGCACGATGCCCGTGAGGCCGTCCTCGTTGGCGAGCGTTACGTCCAGGGTCAGGGCTGTGGTGGTCAGGTTCGTCTCCGGCGAGATCTGCTGCACCCGGCCGTCGCGCTCCACGTAGAACACCGTGCCGTCCGGTGCGACGTCGAGCATCATCGGGTTGGCCGTGTTCTCGTCCAGCGGCACCCTCTCGTAGCTCGCGAGCTGCGTCGCGTTGCAGTCCGAGTCGACGACGCCTGCGGCGGTCTGGATGCCGCCGAGCAGGTGCTGGATGAACGCGGGCTCGGCGTAGGACTCGTTCGTGTGCCCGCCGCCCGTGTACCAGGACCGGCCGCCGTCGTACACCTGGCACCAGGCGGTCGGGTGGTCGTCGCCCATGGCGCCCGAGCCCGGGTCGTAGCTGTCCTCGTCCAGGCTGGCCAGGACGTGCACGTCACCGCGCGGGTTCGACCGGAAGTTGTACCACTCGTCGTGCCGGTCCCAGCGGGCCGGCAGGTGCGCCGTGGACGCGTGCGCGTGGTCCTCGACGTCGATCGTCGCGTCCTGGTTCGCCGGGTGGCTGAGGAAGTACGCGCCCACCAGCTCCCCGTACCAGGGCCAGTCGTACTCGGTGTCGGACGCCGCGTGGATGCCCGCATAGCCGCCGCCACCCTGGATGTACCGCTCGAACGCGGCCTGCTGGTCGCCGTTGAGCACGTCGCCAGTGGTGGACAGGAAGACGACTACCTCGTAGTCGGCCAGTCCCTCGTCGGAGAAGACGGTCGCGTCCTCGGTGGCGGTGACCGTGAAGTCGTTCTCCGCGCCGAGCTGGGTGATCGCCTCGATCCCGACGGGGATCGAGCCGTGCCGGAAGCCCGCCGTCTTGGAGAAGACGAGCGCGTCGAAGGGTTCGGCTTGGTCCGGCTTCGGTGGTTTTCCTGGCTTGTCGGGCTTCGGCGGCTTGCTCGCCGACTGGTCGGCGAGCTCGACGCTCGACGCCGAATGGGGTGCCGCGGGCGGTTCGACCGCCGAGGCCAGCAACGCCGGGATGCCGAGGGCGGTGACGGCTGCCGCCGCGACCGCCGTCCGCAGGACACGACGGGTTCGTTGCACGTTTCTCACCTGGAGCTCCTCATTGAGACGGGTCAGTTCTCGTGCCGTGCCGAACGATCATCAGGCCAGGGAGACCCACCCCCCTCCGCCGGCGGCGCTGCGCTCGACGGCGTCCAGCACCCGCTGGACCTGCAGGCCGTCGCTGAACGACGGCGTCGGCTGCCGCCCGGCGGCCAGGTCGCCCATCAGGTCCACGACCTGGTGCGTGAACGCGTGCTCGTAGCCGAGGCCGTGGCCCGGCGGCCACCAGGCGCCGCCGTACGGGTGCTCCGGCTCGGTGACGATGATCCGGCGGAAGCCGGCGGTCTGCGGGGGCTCCTCCGCATCGTAGAAGTGCAGCAGGTTCATGTCCTCGAAGTCGAAGGCCAGCGAGCCCTTCGACCCGTTGACCTCCAGCCGGATCGCGTTCTTGCGGCCCCACGCGAAGCGCGTCGCCTCGAAGCTCGCCAGCCCGCCACCGGACAGCCGCCCGAGGAACACCGCGGCGTCGTCCACCGTGACCTTGCCCGTGCGGCCGGCGTCGGCCACACCCGACAGGCCCGAGGACGACGCCGCCTCCGGGCGCTCGTGCACGAAGGTCTCGAGCAGGCCGCTCACCCCCGTGAGCGACTCGCCGGTGACATACTGCGCGAGGTCCACCACGTGGGCGCCGATGTCGCCCAGAGCGCCCGAGCCCGCCTTCTGCTTGTCGAGGCGCCAGGACATCGGCGCCTGCGGGTCCGCTATCCAGTCCTGCAGGTACTGCGCGCGCACGTGCCGCACCTGGCCGATCCGCCCCTGCTCGACCAGCTGCCGGGCCAGGGCGATAGCGGGCACGCGACGGTAGGTGAACCCGACCATCGCGAGCACGCCCCGCTCCGCCGCGGCCTCGGCGGCGGCGGCCATCGCCTCCGCCTCGGCAACGGTGTTGGCCAGCGGCTTCTCGCACAGGACGTGCTTGCCCGCCTCCAGCGCGGCGATCGCGATCTCGGCGTGCGTGTCGCCGGGCGTGCAGACGTCGACCAGCCCGACGTCGTCCCTGGTCAGCAGCTCGCGCCACCCGGTGACGGCGTCGTCCCAGCCCAGGCGCTCGGCCGCGGCGCGGACCGCCGAGGCGTCCCGCCCCGCGACCGCGCGCATGCGCGGCACGAGCGGCAGGTCGAAGAACCGCGGCGCCGTGCGCCAGGCCTGCGAGTGCGCCGCACCCATGAACGCGTAGCCGGCCATGCCGACCCCGAGCTCGCTGCTCGTACCAGTACTCGTACCGCTACTCATACTGCGCCTCCCCCCACTGTCGTCTCACCGCCGTGTCGCACGCCCGAGCGGGCGTCGTCCCGATGCGTCACCGCGTCAGGAGTCGAAGCCGATGGGCAGGTACTCCTCGACGTTGTCCGCCGTGACGACGGGCGCGTAGAGCTGCACGGTGCGGGGGACGCCGATGGACGCGAGGTCGCTCACCGTCTTGTTCTGCGCGATCAGGCGGGCGAACTTGACGCCGTCCGCGGCCTGGGTGGAGGGGTAGATGACCGTTGCCTCGACGACGCTGTCGCCGGACTGGATCAGCTCCATCATGTTGTTGGACCCGGCCCCGCCGACGAGGAAGAACTCGTCCCGGCCCGCGTTCTCGATGGCGGCGAGCACGCCGACACCCTGGTCGTCGTCGTGGTTCCAGATGGCGTCGATCTGGGGCTCCGCGGACAGCAGGTTCGCGGCCTGCTCCTCGCCACCCTCGACCGTGAAGTCGGCCGCGACACGCGCGTCGACGTCGAGCCCGCAGTCGTCCAGGGCGTCCTTGAAGCCGTCGCTGCGGTCCTGCGTCAGCGGCAGCGAGTCGATCCCGGCGATCTCCGCGACCACCGCGTCCGGATTGTCGCCGAGCTGCTCGCAGATGTAGGTGCCGGCGCTCACGCCCATGCCGTAGTTGTCGCCCAGCACGGTGGCCCGGGCGGCGAACGGGCTCGTGAACTCGCGGTCCACGTTGATGACCGGGATGCCGGCCTCCATGGCCTCCAGCGCCACGTCGGTGAGCGCTGCGCCGTCGAACGGGAGCAGCACGATGGCGTCGACGCCGTCGTTGATGAATCCCTCGACCTGGCTGATCTGCACGTTGACGTCGTTGGTGCCCTCAGCAACCTGGAGGGTGACGTCCTCGTACTTCTCGGCCTCGGCTCGGGCGGCGCTGGTGATGGCGCCCATCCAGCCGTGGTCGGCCGCCGGGGCGGAGAACCCGATGACCACCTCGTCGCCTGGCGCGTCGTTCTCGGTAACCGTGACGGGACCGGTGGCGGTCTCCTCGGTCTCGCGGGGCTCGTTGCTGGTACAACCGGCGACGACCAGCGCCGCGCAGGCCGCGGCTACGACGGCGCCGGAGACCCGGCGCGTGCGAACTGCGATGGACGAAGTCATGATGATCTCCCTTGATCCGGGGTGGAACTTCTGCGTTGGCTGGTGCACGTACTCGGTCAAGCGCGGGCGCCGAGGTGACGCCGGGCTCATGTGCTCGTCACCCTCTCGCGCGAGGCGAACCACTGCTGCAGCAGCACGGCGCCCACGATGATCGCGCCCTTGGCGATCGCCTGGACCGAGCTGTCGAGGTTGTTGATGACGAAGACGTTGGTGAGCGTCGAGAAGATCAGGACGCCCAGGATTGTGCCCGTAATGGTGCCGCGGCCGCCGACCAGCAGCGTGCCGCCGACCACCACCGCCGCGATGACGTCCAGCTCGAGGAGCGTTCCGTGGGTCGAGGAGCCGGCTGTGGTGCGGGCCAGCATCATCACGGCGCCGATGCCCGCCGTCAGGCCCGCGAGCCCATACAGGTACAGGGTGTGCCGCTGGATCTTGATGCCCGCCAGGCGAGACGCCTCCGGGTTACCGCCGACGGCGACGGTGCGCCGCCCGAACGTCGTACGGTTCAGCAGGAACCAGCCGGCGGCCGCGACCACGACGAAGATCCACACGATCATGGGTAGACCCAGCGGCCGAGCCTGGAACACGTCGAAGAACGGCTCCACGTCGACGATCTGTGTCTGCCGGCCGGCGATGATCTCGGCGAGGCCGCGGGCTGCGGCCAGCATGGCGAGGGTCGCGATGAACGCCGGCACCTTGCCGTAGGCGATGAGCGCGCCGTTCACCAGCCCCGCGGCGAGGCCCACGGCCAGAGCGGTGACCACTATGATCCACCACCCGTAGTCCTCGGCCAGGTACTGGGTCGACAGCGTCGAGGCCCAGATCGAGGCCAGGCCGAGCACGGAGCCGACCGAGAGGTCGATACCGCCGGACGTGATGACGAACGTCATGCCGATGCTCACCACGCCGGTAACCGCCGCGAGGCTCAGGATCGTGATGAGGTTGCCGACGCTCCAGAACCGCTCTCCGCCGGTCGCCACACCCACGACCACCAGCAGGATCAGGGCGAGCACCAGGCCACCCATTCGCAGGGCTGGGCCCATGAGGCCCGATCGTCCGCTCACGCGACACTTCCTTCCATGACCAGGTCGAGCACGGCGTGCTCGTCGATTTCGCGGGCCGGGCCCTCGTGGACCGCCTTGCCGTCGGAGATGACCAGGACCCGGTCCGCGAGACCGAGCACCTCGGGGATCTCGCTGGAGACGATGAGCACGGCGGCGCCGTCGTCGGCCAGACGGCGGATCAGGCTGTAGATCTCGGCGCGCGCGCCGACGTCGACGCCCCGGGTGGGCTCGTCGAGCAGGAGGACGCGGCAGCCGTGCACGAGCCAGCGGGCGAGCAACGCCTTCTGCTGGTTGCCGCCGGACAGGGTGCGCGCGTGGCGGTCCACCGAGGCGGGCCGCAGGTCGAGGGCCGCGACCTGCTCACGCGCCGCGGCGCGCTCGGCCCCCTCGTCGAGCAGCCCACCGCGCGCGATGCGCGCGAAGGTGGACAGGGTGATGTTGCGGTACACGGGCTCGTCCAGGAGCAGGCCCTGGCTCTTGCGCTCCTCGGGACACAGGCCCACGCCCGCCGCGACTGCGGCGTCCACCCCGGAGCGCAGGCGCTTGCCGCCCACCCGCACGCTGCCCGACGTCGCCCGCCGGGCCCCGTAGATCGTCTCGAGGATCTCGGAGCGGCCCGAACCGACCAGGCCCGCCAGGCCGACGATCTCGCCGGCCCGGACCGTGAGGGAGACGTCCTTGAAGACCTCGCCGAGCCCGAGGTCTTCGACCTCCAGGATGGGCGCGGCGTCCTCCGGGACGCCGGGGCGGTCGGGGAACGCGTACTCGACCGCGCGGCCCGTCATGAGCTTGATCAGGTCGTTCGTCGGCGTGTCCGCGACCAGCAGGCTCGTCGCGACGGTCCGGCCGTCCTTGAGCACGGTGATGCGGTCACCGAGCTGCCTGATCTCCTCCAGCCGGTGCGAGATGTAGACGACGGCGACGCCGTCGGCCGTGAGCTCGCGCACGATGCGGTGGAGGTTACCGACCTCCTCGGAGTCCAGCACGGCGGACGGCTCGTCCATGACGACGACGCGCGCGTCGCGCGACAGCGCCCGGGCCAGCGAGACGATCTGCTTGCCCGCGGCGGGCAGCCGGCCCACCTCACGGTGCGGAGAGATCTCCGGGTGGCCGAGGCGCTGCATGATCTCGCGGGTACGGCGCGCGGCGTCGGACCGGCGGCTGACGCCGCCCCGCGCGAGCTCGTGCCCGAGGTAGATGTTCTCGGCGACGGTCAGGCCGTCCACGACGTCGAGCTCCTGATAGATCGTCGCGACGCCGAGCTTCAGGGCCGCCACGGGGTCCGGGATGGTGACCGGCTCCTCGTCGAGCAGGATCTCGCCCGCCGTGGGCTGGTGGGCCCCGGCCAGGATCTTGATCAGAGTGGACTTGCCTGCCCCGTTCTGGCCCAGCAGGCAGTGCACCTCGCCGGGGCGGACCTCGAGGTCCACGCCGTCGAGCGCCCGCGCGCCGGGAAACTCCTTCACGATGCCACGCATCCGCAGCAGAGGCTGCACGTCCCTATGGGGGTCCACGTCGACCATGTATCGAACGTAGATGGACTTTTGGCGACGGTCAAGCAAAAGTCGAGACTTTGTTGGCCATGATTGACTAGAGACATGGTGGAAGTGGCACGGGAAGTGGTTCAGCAGGTACCCAAGGTGTCTGGAGCGGGGGACATGTTCCAGCTCCTGCGCGACGGGCGCCCTCGCACGCGGGCGGACCTCGCGGCCGTCACGGGGCAGGCACGGTCGACGGTCGCAGCGCGCATAGACCTGCTCATGGCGGCGGGGCTAATCGCCCCGGCGGGCGAGGCGACGTCGACCGGCGGGCGACCGCCTGCGACCTTCGCGTTCGCCCCGTCCGCCCAGGTCGTGCTGGGTGTGGACCTCGGTGCGACGCATGCGCGGCTCGCCGTGACCGACCTCGCCTCCAACATCCTCGCGCAGCGCGACCTGCCGCTGCTGATCACGGACGGGCCGGGTCCCGTGCTCGACCAGGTGGCCGAGACCGGCGCCGAGCTGCTGCGCGAGGCCGGTCGATCCACCAGCGAGCTCGCCGGAGTCGGCGTCGGCCTGCCCGGGCCCGTGGAGCACGCCACCGGCAAGCCGAACAACCCGCCGATCATGCCGGGCTGGGACAACGCCGACGTGCCCGCGATCCTCGGTGACCGATTCCACGCGCCGGTGCTCGTGGACAACGACGTCAACATCATGGCCCTCGGTGAGCACCGGACGGCCTGGCCCGGCGTCGCCGACCTGCTGTTCGTCAAGGTCGCCACCGGCATCGGCGCCGGGATCATCGCCGACGGCGCGCTGCGACGCGGCGCCCAGGGCTCGGCGGGCGACATCGGGCACGTCGCCGTGCCCGGCGTCACCGACATCGTGTGCCGGTGCGGCAACATCGGCTGCCTGGAGGCCATCGCCAGCGGACAGGCGGTCGCCAACAAGCTGGAGGGTGCGAAGACGCCCGCCGACGTCGTCGCCCTGGTGCGGTCCGGCGACGTCGCCGCGAGCCAGGCCGTACGCCAGGCCGGCCGGGACATCGGCGCGGTTCTAGCCACGAGCGTCAGCCTGCTCAACCCGTCGATGATCGTGATCGGCGGCATCCTGGCCGACGCCGGGGAGCACATCGTGGCCGGCATACGCGAGGTGGTCTACCAGCGGTCCCTCCCCCTTGCGACCCAGCACCTGCGCATCGTCACGGCCCGCACGGGCACGCAGGCCGGCGTCCTCGGCGCGAGCGCCATGGCGGTAGACCAGGCCCTCTCCTCTGAGGCGGTAGACCGCCTGGTCGCGTGATCCACCGCAAACGTGTCAGACGCTCAGGTCACTTGCGTGACCTGAGCGTCTGACATATCGGTTAGCTCAGCTCCTTCACCCGGACGTCGCGGTAGTAGATCGTCTCCCCGCCCCCGTGGTTCTGGAGGCCCACATACCCCTGGGCGAGGTCACGCGCGGGATCGGTGCTGACGAAGTCGTTCACCAGCACCCCGTTGAGCAGGACCTTGATGGTCTGCCCCACCACCCGGATCTCGTAGGAGTTCCACGAGCCCGGTGGGTTCAGCGCCTGCTCCATGGCCTCCGGGTCGGCACCCTGGAAGGTGTAGATCGACCCGGTGGTGCGGTCGGGCTCGTCGCTCGCGTCGACCTGGATCTCGTAGCCCTGGTTCACGGCGACCCACGGGTCGTTCCCCGGGTTCGGGAAGCCGACGAAGATGCCGCCGTTGTCGTCCTTCACGAGCTTCCAGTCCAGCTTGAGGCTGTACTGCCCCAGCTCCTGGCCGGTGTACCAGAGCAGCCCCAAACCGCCGGTGCTGCGGATCGAGCAGTCGGCCTGGCGACCGAACGAGCCGGCACCCGCCAGGCGCCACTCGTCCAGGGAGTCCAGGGTGCCGTCGAACAGGGCCTGGTAGCCCTGCTCGTAGCGCTCCGGCTTGCAGATGTCCGCGGCGCCGCCGCCTACCTTGAAGGCGTCGAGGTTGACGTTGCCGTCGTCGTCCTCGTCGTAGCGCAGCGTGATGGTGTTGACGCCCTTCTGCAGCCGCAGGTCACGCGTCGCCGTCGCCCACGTCTTCCAGTCACCGGTGGACTCCATCGCCCACGGCTCGACCTCCTGCCCGTTCACGAGCACCGACACCGTCTTGGTGCCTTCGAACGGGTTGGGACCGTTCGAGTACCGCAGGCTCACGGGCTGGGTGCCCGCGCGCTTGACGGTGGTGGTGAAGGTCGCCGACGCGCCCACCTCGGTGAACCCGGCCGCGAACCCGGAGCCCGAGTACCCGCTGTGCTCGGTTGCGACGTTCGCGGAGCCGCGGAGCGTCGCCTCCTCCGCCTCGTGGTACCCGCGCTCGGCCGGGGCCGTGAAGCCCGGGATCGCGTTGAGCGTGTACCAGGCCTCGGTGTTCCACAGCTCGCGGCCCTCGGCGTCCGCGAACGGGCGCGGGCTGCGCAGGTGCACCACGCGTCCCGGCTCGAGCCCGTCCACGGTGAGGGTCACGCGCGTGCGGTCCTCGGACACCTCGGCGCCCGCGACGAACAGGGGCCGTTCGTCGACCTTCGGCCCGCCGTAGGCGCGTGTGGGCACGTAGCGCCAGTGGTCCATGCGGTAGGCCGCGTTCGGGTTCTCGGCGATCTTGGCCACCGCCTCGTCCGACAGCGGCTGCGTGTACTCGACCTCGAAGCCGGACTCGGTGGCGCGCATCTCGGTCATGTCGAAGGCGTCCTCGCCGTTCGGGGTGAGCTTCTGCAGGCCGTAGCGCAGCTTGCCCGGCTCGCTCCAGTTGCCGCCCTCGCCGATGCCGCCCACGTACAGGGCGCCGTCGGGCCCGACGACGGTGCGGTTGACGCCCGCCTCCAGGCCGGCCGAGTGCCGGAACACCGCACCCTGGTACTCGCCGTCGACCTGCTCCAGGAAGCCGCGCTGCAGGCCGCCGTAGGTGACGTCACCGAACACCAGCTGGCCCTCGTAGGGGCCCTCCTCCAGCAGCACCGGCGCGCTCGGCGAGTTGCCGATCTCGTTCTGCGGCACCCACAGAGCCGGCGCGGACACGGGCTTGTCGTCGTACGGGCCCGCCGGGTTGGTGAAGTGGTTGAAGAACTTGCCCTCCTCGATGTGCACCAGCTTGGAGCTGGGCAGCCAGGCGCCCTGGTTGTCCATCACGAACATCTCGCCGTCGGGGCCCTTGACCATGCCGTTCGGCGTGCGCAGGCCGCCGGCCACGTACTCGACGTCGCCGGTCTCGCGGTCGATCTTGATCGCGCTCCCGCGGTTCTCCGCGGGCTGCGGGTCGGTGGTGGCGCCGCCGTTGTTGATGGCCACCGACAGGTTGACGTAGAAGCTCTCGTCGTCATACAGCAGACCAAAGGCGAACTCGTGGAAGTTGCCGCCGAAGGGCCACTCGGCCACCGTGCGGTGGTTGTCGTAGAAGCCGTCGCCGTCGGGGTCGGTGAGCTCGGTGAGCTTGTCGCGCTCCGAGACGTAGATCGACTCGCCGATCACGGCCACGCCCATCGGGTTGAACAGGTCGGTCGCGACCTTCTCGTAGGTGACCTGGTCGGCCGACGTCTCGCCGGTCACGTTGTCCAGCAGGAAGACCTCACCCGGCTCCGGGTCCTCGACCCAGCCGCCGGGGCTCACCGAGCCGGACGTGACCACTGCGAGGCGGTCGTCGTCGGTCCAGTCGAGCCCGGCGACCATGGGCTCGAAGCCCTCGGGGCGCAGGTCGGTGAGCGTGTAGCCCGGGTACACGGAGTCGAGGCGCATGCCGTCGCCCGCCGACTCGTCCTGGCCCTCGCAGTACTTGGTGCCGGGGGCCGTCACGCGCACGACGCCGGCCTCGGTGCTGAGGGCCGACGACGGCACCACCTCGAACTCGGCGGCGCCCGGTGGCCGCCACTCGAGCCGCAGCACGTTGTCGCCCCCGTTCTCGAAGTACTCCACGCGCAGGTCGTGGAACCCGGCGTCGAGAGCGACGGTGCCCTCCTTCGGTTCCGCCCCGTGCAGGCCGTCGTGGTCGATGACGACCGTGTCGTCGATGACCAGGCGCGAACCGTCGTCGCTGGTGAGCCGGAACTCGTAGTTGCCAGCTGCCGGGACGTTCAGGTTGGCGAGCGCGTGGGCGATGAAGTGTTCGCTCATCCCGAAGTCCGCGTCCGTCGCGTAGTCGATGGTCGGGGCGAGCCGGTCGACGTTCGGGGTCTGGCCCGAGCGCAGCGTGCACAGCTCGCTGAGGTCGCGAGCCAGGTCGTAGGTGCGGAGGGTGACGCCTGGTTCCTGGGGCGGCAGATCGTCCGCCGCCGTCGCGGCAGGGACCGTCCCCGCCAGCATCACCGCTGTCAGTGCCACGGCAGTCGCGCCTGCGGCTGCCTGTCTCGTGCGGGTCTTGGTTCCACGTTGTCGCATGAGCTCTCCTCGGTCGGCGTTGACCTTGCGGCTAGAACCTACGAGGACTTCTGTCGGGCGTCAAGCAAAAGTTGTCAGGAGATCACCGTTATGGGTCGGGTGCGTCCAGCGTGACGAACCGCGCGCCTCGCGCCGCAGGCCAAGCTGCTCACGATGCGGCTCCCGGGTCGCCGGTAGACGGTCCGCTACGAGAACGACCTGGGGTACCGGATCCGGCTCGGATCGGTACCCCAGGTCGTTCTCGAAGCGGATCTCCGCGATGGCCGCCGGCGGTTACAGCGCCTCCGGGCCGCCCTCCAGCAGCACCTTGAAGCCGTCCTCGTCGAGGACGGGCACCTCGAGCGCCTCGGCCTTGGCCGCCTTGGTCCCGGCGTTCTCCCCCACCACCACGTAGTCGGTCTTCTTCGAGACCGATCCGGCGGACTTGCCGCCCGCGGCGATGATCGCTTCCTTGGCCCCGTCGCGCGTGAAGTCCACGAGCGAACCCGTGACCACGACGGTCAGGCCCGCCAGCGGGCCGGTGGGCTCGGTGTCCGTCTCGGCCATCACCGCGGGGCCGGGATGCCCCGGGGTGGCGAGCTGGACCCCCGCCGCGCGCCACGCCGCGAGGATCCCCTGGTGCCAGTCGACCGCGAGCCACGCCTTGATCTCGGCCGCGATCACCGGCCCCACACCCTCGACGGCCGCCAGCTCCTCCTCCGACGCTGCCTCGATCGCTTCCACCGACCCGAACCAGCCCGCGAGCGCCCGCGCCGCGACCGGCCCGACGTGCCGGATGTTCAGCGAGACGAGCATGCGCCAGAGGTCCTTCGTCTTGGCACGCTCGAGCTCTTCGAGGAGCTTGGTGGCGTTGGCCGACGGCACCCACTCGGGCAGGCTCTCGCCCGACTCCTCGGCGGCTGTGCGCTGCGCCTTGCTGTAGGACAGCCGGCGGCGGAACGGGGCACGACGGCGCACCACGCCATCGTCGTCCATCTTGGGGAGGCCGGTCTCGGCGTCGCGGACCACTGCCTCGATCGGGAGCAGCTGGTCGAGCGTGAGCGAGAACAGCTCGGCCTCCGTGGCCAGGGGCGGGGTGTCCGGCACGTCGGGCTGGGTGAGCGCGGCGGCGGTGACCTCGCCGAGCGCCTCGATGTCGAGGCCGCCGCGCGAGCCGATGTGCTCGACCCGCCCGCGCACCTGCGCGGGGCAGGTCTCCGCGTTGGGGCAGCGCAGGTCGACGTCGGCCTCCTTCATAGGGCGCAGGGGCGTGCCGCACTCGGGACAGTCGGCGGGCATGACGAAGTCCTCGCGCGGGTAGCCATCGCCCGCCAGGGCCGTCACCGGCCCGAGGATCTCGGGGATGACGTCGCCCGCCTTGCGCAGCACCACGATGTCGCCGATGCGTACGCCCTTGGCCCGCACCACGTCCTGGTTGTGCAGCGTCGCCTGGCGCACCGTGGAGCCCGCGACCTTGACCGGCTCCATCACGGCGTACGGGGTGGCCCGGCCGGTGCGGCCCACGCCGATCTGGATGGCGAGCAGCCGGGTGTTGACCTCCTCCGGCGGGTACTTGAAGGCGATGGCCCACCGCGGCGCGCGACTGGTCGAGCCCAGCCGGCGCTGCTGCTCCAGGGCGTCGACCTTGAGGACTATCCCGTCGAGCTCGTGCTCGATGTCGTGCCGGTGCTCGCGGAAGTACTCGATCATCTCCAGGGCGCCGTCCATGCCGTCGACGACCCGGTTGTGCGGGGAGACGGGGATGCCCCACTGCTCGAACAGGGTGTACGCGTCGGACTGCCGCTCCAGCTCGGCGTGCTCGCCGGCCTGCCACTGCAGGGCGCCCACGCCGTGCGCGTACATGCGCAGGTTGCGGCTCGCGGTGACCGCCGGGTCCTTCTGGCGCAGCGAGCCGGCGGCGGTGTTGCGGGGGTTCGCGTACGGGTCCATGCCCGCCGCGACGAGCTTCTCGTTGAGCACCGCGAAGTCGGCGGTAGCCATGAAGATCTCGCCGCGTACCTCGAGCAGGTCCGGGTGCTCGGCCGGGTCACCGGCCAGCCGCTGGGGGATCGACGCGATGGTGCGCACGTTGGCCGTGACATCCTCGCCCGCGCGGCCGTCGCCGCGGGTCACGCCGCGGACCAGCCTTCCCTTCTCGTACACCAGGGAGATCGCCAGACCGTCGATCTTGACCTCGCACAGGAGGCCAGGGGTGTCGGTGCCGAGGTCGCGGTGCACCTTCTCCGCCCACACCCCGAGCTCCTCGGTGCTGAAGGCGTTGTCGAGCGACAGCATGCGCTCGATGTGCTCCACCGTGGCGAACCCCGCCGTCGCCGCGCCGCCCACGCTCTGCGTCGGGGACTCCGGTGTCACCAGCGCGGGGTGGGCCGCCTCGAGCGCCTGCAGCTCGCGCATCCGCGCGTCGTACTCGGCGTCCGAGGACACGGGGGCGTCGTCCTCGAAGTATGCCCGCCGGTCCTCCTCGATCACGGCGACCAGCTCGGCCCATCGGCGCTGCGCCGCCGCCTCGTCGCCTGTCTCGGCCGGTCCCAGGATGCCTGTCGTCTCGCTCACAGACACAATCATGGACTGAACCACTGACATCCGAGCGATCACCCGCGGAAGCTTGCACCGAAGAGGCTGCCGACCTGGGCATTCGTCCCGATCCGCACCTATCGCGCACGGTCGGGTCCCCGCTACCATTCGGGAAAAATGCCAGGAATCTACTGAGAGCAGGGGTCCCTTGAAGATCGCCGTCGTCGGTGCCGGTTTCGCAGGTCTGGCCACCGCGAAGATCCTCCGTGAGTTCGAGCATGACGTCACCGTCTTCGAGAAGGCGCCCGACGTCGGCGGGGTATGGAGCGCAACGCGCCGTTACTCGGGCCTCCGGACCCAGAACAACAAGGATTCGTACGCCTTCACTGACCTGCCGATGCCGCGGGACTACCCCGAGTGGCCGACGGGCGAGCAGGTCCAGGCCTATCTCGAGCGCTACGTCTCGACGTTCGGGCTGCGTCCGTATCTGCGGCTCGCGACCGAGGTCGTCCGCGCCGAGCTCACCGACGCCGAGGACGGCTGGATGGTCACGGCCCGCCGCATCGGCGCCCCCGTCTCGGCGCCCGAGCGGTTCGACCACCTGGTGGTCGCCAACGGAGTCTTCTCCGACCCGGTCTTCCCGCAGTACCAGGGCTACGCCGACCTCGTCCGCGCTGGCGGCAAGCTCGTGGCCTCCAGCCAGCTCAACACGCTGGACGACGCCCGCGGCAAGAACGTAGTGGTGGTCGGGTACGGCAAGTCGGCGTGCGACGTCGCCGCCGAGATCGGCCCGGTGGCCGCGTCCACCACCGTCGTGGCCCGGCACCTGCTGTGGAAGATGCCCAAGCGCATCGCCAACGTCCTCAACATGAAGTACCTGCTGCTGTCCCGCCTGGGCGAGGCCCTGTTCCGCTACCAGGAGCTGACCGGCGGGATGGAGAAGTTCCTGCACGGCCGCGGCAACAAGGTGCGCGCGTCGATGCTGGAGAGCATCGGCTCGGTCGCCACCTGGCAGCTCAAGCTGAAGAAGCTCGACCTGCTCCCCCACGGTGAGTTCGCCGACATCGCCAACAGCCAGGTGTCCCTGTCGACGGACGGGTTCTACGAGCAGGTCGCCGACGGCGCCATCGCCGTCCACCGAGACACCGAGATCGAGCGGTTCGAGACCGAGGGCGACCAGCCGATAGCGGTGCTCAGCGACGGCGCGCGGATCCCGGCCGACCTCGTCGTCTGCGGCACGGGGTTCCACCAGCGCGTGCCGTTCCTCGACGACGCCATCGCCGCGCGCCTGCTGGACGAGCAGGGCAACTACCAGCTCTACCGCCAGATCCTGCCGGACGGCGTGCCGCACCTGACCTTCTCCGGCTACAACTCGTCGTTCTTCTCACCCCTGTCCGCCGAGGCGGGCGCCATCTGGATCGCCGCGCACCTGGGCGGCGCGCTGGACCTGCCCTCGATCGAGGAGCGGCGCAAGCACGTGGCAGAGCGCGTGGCGTGGATGGAGGAGCGCACGGGCGGCAAGCACGCCCGCGGCACCAACGTCATCCCGTTCTCGATGCACCAGATCGACGAGACGCTCGACGAGGCCGGCGTGAACATCAGCCCGCGCGCCCGCGTCGTCCAGTGGCTCCTGCCCATCGACCCGTCCGTCTACAAGAACGTGGTGCCGCGGCTCAAGGAGAAGATCAGCCAGCAGTCGGCCAAGGAGCGGGTCGGCTCCGACTCCTGACGCCGTCAGGCGACGCTCTCCGCACACGTACCGCGGGCCCGGCCGATCTTCGACCGGGCCCGCGGTACGTCGGGTACCGGGCCCGCAGCGCGTGTGACAACGACGCGCGCGTGCAACGCAACGGTCAGAGGCGCGCCGCCAGCCGGCCCTGCAACGGCGCGTAGTCGTACTGCGGGAACACGGACGGGAACACCTCGAGCATGGTCGTGACGCTCTCCAGGTGCGGCCGGAGCTCCGACTCGCGCAGCGAGACGTCGACGAACAGCAGCTGCCACCCGAAGACACCCTTGGTGAGCCGCAGGACGTCCAGGTACTCGGGATAGCTCAGGTCCATCCGGAGAAAGCCCTGGGTGTTGTGGTCCTCGTGGAACAGATACCGGTCCTGGTACCAGATCTCCAGCGTGTCCTTGTGCGGCTCGACCCTGATGAACGCGGCCTCGCCCGTCGCCCGGCTCGGGGCGGAGTCGATCATCCGCAGCTCGGCGAGCATCGCGCGCTCGCGCTCCGGGGCCAGGTCGTTGTGCCGGGGCGTGTCCCTGACGAGGGCGAGGTACAGGTGCGGGAGGTGGAACTCCCCGTCGAGCGACCGCCCGGACGAGGTGGCGGAGGCGAGCGACCACTCGCAGGAGAGGGACAGGAACCGCAGCGCGCGCTCCAGGAGCTCCGCGCTCAGGCGCACGTCGGTCAGGTGCGGCTCGCCGTCCGACAGCGGGTCGAACGTCGCCAGCGGGAACGTGATGTCCCGCTGCTCCCAGGTCACGTCGAACAGCGGGCTGTCCACGAGCTCCCTGATCGAGTCCGTCTGCAGGTTCTCGCTCCGCGTCAGGGTCTCCGTCATCAGCGCTCGGCCTGGCCGGTGGGGTTCGGAGACGTGAACCGGACCGGCAGGCTGCGCGGGTAGCGCGACCACGGCGATACCGACATCTTGATCGAGTCCGACGACACCATCAGCTCCATGTCGAGGATGCGGCGCAGCAGGGTCTCCACGGCGATGCGCCCGATGAGCGGACCGATCCGGTGCGCCGGGCACGCGTGCGCACCCACGCCCCACGTGAGGTGGAACCGGCTGCCCAGCTCCTCCCACGGGTCGTCCGTACGGATGGCCCGGTCGGCGTTCGCGGCCGCGACGGCGGGGACGAGAGCGTCGCCGAGCGCGATCCGGACCCCGCCCAGCTCGCAGTCCTGCCGGGCGAACCGGGGCAGCACGTGCGGCGCGGGCGGGTTGCGCCGCGACACCTCGTCCAGCGCATCGTCGAGGTCGAGGCGGCCGCGGCGCACGCGGGCCGCGAACGCCGGGTCGGTCAGGATCATGTGCAGCGTGCTCGCGATCCACGCGATCTCGGCGTCGTGCCCCAGGCTGAACATCACACCGATCGAGGCCATGACCTCGACGTCGTTCGCGTGGTTCGGATGGTTCACGAGGGCGGTGGTCAGGTCCTCGCCCGGCTCCGCCCGGTGCGTCGCGACGAGCACCGCCAGCAGCGACTCCTGCTCGATGGCCGCCGCGCGCGCCTTCTCCGTGCCGGCGTACAGCGCCTCGGTGAGCTCGTGCATCTTGTTCCCGTCGGACAGGCTCATGCCGAACATCTCGGTCATGACCATCACGGGAACCGACACCGCGTACTCGCTCACGAGGTCCGCCTCGCCGCGCGGCATCAGGCGGTCGATGATCGCCTCGCACGTCACCGCGACCGTGCGCGCCAAGCGCTTCTCGTCGACGGCGCCCAGGGCGTCGTCGAGCGGGGCGCGCAGCCGGCGCTGCTGCATCCCGTCGAGGTAGTAGGCGTTCTCCCGTGGGGCCAGGGCGGCGAACACTCCCGAGTCCGCGGGCAGGGAGCGTTCCCTGACGTATCGCCAGTTGCGCGAGTTGCGCGAGAACAGCAGCTCGTTGCGCATCACGCTGCTCGCCTCGTCGTACCCGAGGACGAGCCAGGCAGGAACGCCGGGCTCCAGGTCCATCGGGGCCACCGGACCCCAGTCGTCGCGAAGCCGCTCGTAGAGCTTGTGCGGGTCCCGAGCCGTCGTGATGTCCGACAGCTGCATCCGGCCTGGAATGTCCTCCAGCCGCCGATGCAGTCTGTTGGCCAATGTCACGCGTTGACCTTCTGGAACACCGGGAAGGTCATGGCGTGCTCGACCAGGGTGATCAGGGTCAGGACGGCGGACGGCCGGTCGCGTGCGTCGCACTCCACGATGGGCGTCTCCGGCAGCAGGTCCAGAGCCGCGCGGACCCGCTCGAGCGGGTAGTCGGGCGAGTCCGGGAACTGGTTGACGACCACCGTGAACGGGATCTTGGTGTGCACCTCGAGCTGGTCCAGGACCTCGAAGCTGTCCTCGAGGTGCCGGGTGTCGATCAGGACCAGCGCGCCGACGGCGCCGTCGGCCAGTCCCGCCCACAGGTCCCAGAAGCGGCGCTGACCCGGGGTGCCGAACAGGTACAGGGCGATGTCGTCGGTAACGGTGATGCGACCGAAGTCCATCGCGACCGTCGTCGTCTCCTTGTTCGGCTGCCCCGGGTCGATGCCCACGCTGGCCGTGGTGATCCGCTCCTCGGTACGCAGCGGATCGATCTCGCTGACCGCGCCGATCAGCGTCGTCTTGCCCACCCCGAAAGCGCCCACGACGAGGATCTTGACCGACCGTGCAACGGTCGGCGCCAGATGCTGTCCAGGTGCAGTGCGGTCAGAGTTTGCGGAGTCCATCGAGAATCTTCTCCAGGATGTCCTTGCCGGGCAGGACGTGCGCTTGGTGGTTGGAACGAATCGTCAGGTTCCCCGCGTCGACCAGGTCCGAGACCATGACCGTCACGAGACTTGCCGGTAGCTGCAGATACGCCGCAACCTCTGCGAGCGCGAGCGTGCCGTGGCACAGTTGCACCAGCTCACGCTCCAGCCGCCCCGCCGTCGAGAGCACGGGCCTGCTCTCGACGGCGCGCAGCAGCGTCTCCGGTCGCAGAGTGTTCCGCGACGGGTGCGCACGCCCCGAGGTGAGTACGTACGAGCGCACCGGGTGGTCGCGGTACTCCTCGGTGTCCATCCCCTCGCCCCCTGTCGGTCGGTCAGGTATCGGTCGAGCTGGTGGTGCGTTGAACCCCCGGGCCCCGCTGGGCTCGAGTAGTGCTTTCCGAGACGGCGCCGGAGACGGGATCAGCTGGAGATCCGCTCCGTGCCCAGCGTGCGTTCCCCGATCATGAGGACCTGGGCCTGCATCTGCTGGGCAATCAGCGCCGGGTCGATCACCGTGTCCGTGACGACCGCGAGGCGGGAGCCGTCGCCAGCCCCCCGGACAAAGAGGAACCCGCCGTCGTACTCCACCATCACCTGGCGGATCGTGTCGCTGTGCCCGAACTCCCTCGCCATTCCGATCCCCAGTGCCGCGAGTCCGGCACATGCCGCGGCCACCTTGTCGGCCACGTCCAGCGGGGTCTGTTCCGTCCGAACCTTCATCAGCCCGTCCGAGGTGAGCACCACAACATGCTTGACCCCTCGCACTCCACTGATGAGCTCGAGCATCCAGCTGTTGCCGTCGGTGCTCGTCATGCCGTCGGCCTGCGTAGTCATCGGTCCTCCGAAGTTCCGCCGGCTCCAGCCGACGGTTCGCTGCTGTCAGGTGAGTCCCCGAACCGCGCCTCGCTCGAGCTGAAGAAGGCGCCCATCCACTCACCGGCCTCCTCGGCCGTCTGAGCGGGGCCAGGAGCTTCGGTACGGGGCTCCTGTCTGGTCTCGGTCCGGTCGTCGGGCACGTCCGTCTCTCCACGGCGTGACCGCCGCTGCGGAAGCGCAGCCGGCTCGGGGAACTCTTCGTCCTCAGGGCGGGCTCGCCCAGGGCGTAGGGGCAGCTCGCCAGGGGCCTTCACCTGGGCACCGGCCACGGGCGTCTCCTCCTCGTCGTCGACCACGCCGCCGGGCACGCTCAGCGGCTCGACGGGTAGCACGGTCACGGCGTCGGGCGCCGCGGGGGCGGGCCACTCGTCGTCGTCAGCGGGCTTCGCGGTGGGCAGCTCCGGCGCGAGCGGCGCCTCGACGACGGCGGTGGCAGCTCGGCTGGACGCCAGCGCCGCGACCCCGGTGGACGGCATGGTGGCGCTCGGCAGGGTCGCCGACGGCGTGAGCATGCCCGACGGGACCACCGCCTCGGTGAGCTCGGCCGGAATCATGACGATGGCGCGGAGCCCGCCGTACACGGACTCGGTGACGTCCACGCGGAAGCCGTGGCGACGCGCATAGGTGCCGACCACGGCCAGACCTGTCTGCGGGATCTCGCCCAGCTCGGTGATGCTGATCTCGCGCTTGCCGGAGGCGATGTCGCGGGCCTGCTCGAGCTGCTTGAGGTCGAGGCCGACGCCGCAGTCGTCGATCTCGACGACCGCGCCTCGCTGCACCTGGCGCAGCGCGACGAGCACCTGCGTCGTGGGCGGGGAGGACTGCGTGGCGTTGGACAGCAGCTCGGCCACGAGGTGGATGAGCGGCTCGACGATGCGCGCCGAGACGGCGACGCCGGGGTCACCCGACACCTCGACCCGGTGGAACGCCGTGATGCGGCTGGCGGCGCCCTTGACGACGTCGGGCAGCGGGAGCGGCTCGCTCCACTGCTGGCCCGGCCACTCGCCGCACAGGGCCGCGAGGCTCTGTGCCTGACGGGCCTGCTGGGCCGCGGCGTGGTCGACGCGCATGGACGTCTGCAGGATGTCCGCGTCGGTGGGGTGGCGCTGCACCATGCGCGCCGCCTCCTCCTGGATGCGGTGCGCGGCGGCCTGGACCTTGCGGCTCAGGGCGACCACGGCGACCTGGACCGCGTCGCGGCGGGCGACACGCTCCTCCTGCACCCGGGCGAGCATGGCGGCGGCCTCGTCGAGACGAGCCTGCGAACGGGCGTCACCCGGCAGGTGCGGGAGCGGAGGGGCAGGCTCGCTGTCGAGGAACGCGGGCAGCTGCTCCTTCGCCAGGGCGTCGAGGGCGACGGAAGCCGCCTCGGCGCGCTCCTCGGCCCGGCGGTGCGCGAGGACCAGGTCCTCGTGCGAGGCCATGTCGTCCCGTGAGGACCGCGCGGCGATCAGCGCGGCCGCCACGGCGAGCCCGACGGCGGCGATGCCGACGAGCCATGCGGGCCACGTGGAGCTTGCGCCCGTGGCAGTGAACAGGACGGGTGCTACGAGTACGTAAGCAAGCACACCGGCGACGCACACCCAGGGCGCAACCTGGCGCAGCCTGCTCGGCGGAGGAGAAGAAGACATCGAGCTCACCGAGCCGATCCCCCTAAGAGTTGTCTCGTCAGAGTTTGGGAAGTCTGGACACGGCAGATGCCGCAGCCTGCTCCACGAACTCGGCTGAAGGAGGCGAACAACCCCCTGGAGTGCAGTTTCTACCACAGGGCGTCCCACACGTGGAAGTGCACGAGCGTGCTGCGACGAGCGAAAATAAGTGCCAATGAGGATTGTGGAGGGCCCGGGGCCCGGTAACGCCTCAAAACGGCAAAAATCGGGCACACAAGATTCAGGCGCACGGCAAGCCGCGCGACGGCGGCGTCGGACGGGTCCGCGCCGTCCGAGGGGCTCGTGAGGGTCTGTGGAAAACGTCGGCGGGCTCCCCGACCGGCCGCGTAGGGTGCTCCCCATGAGCGTCGAGCACACCCAGACCGCACCCCGAACCGCTCTCCCGGCAACCCCCCTCGACCCCACCGCGACCGACCCGTTCGCGTGGCTCGAGGACGTCGAGGGCGACACCGCCCTGGACTGGGTGCGTGAGCGCAACACGCAGAGTGCGGCCGCCCTCGGCGGGCCCGCCTTCGCGGAGACCGAGCGGGCGGTGCGCGAGGTCCTCGACTCGGACGACAAGATCCCGCACGTCTCGAAGGTCGGCGAGCACTACTACAACTTCTGGCAGGACGCCGAGCACGAGCGCGGCCTGTGGCGCCGCACCACGCTCGACTCATACCGGACCGACGACCCCGACTGGGAGACCGTCCTCGACCTCGACGCCCTCGCGGAGCAGGAGGGCGAGAGCTGGGTCTGGCACGGCGCGAGCGTCCTGCGCCCGACGCCGGAGCAGCTCGCGGCGGGCGAGCCCCGCCGGCACGCGCTGGTCGACCTGTCGCCCGGCGGCTCCGACTCGGACGTGACGCGCGAGTTCGACCTGGTCACCAAGGAGTTCGTGACGGAGGCCGACGGCGGGTTCGTCCGGGCTCAGGCCAAGGGCGGGCTGGCCTGGGTCGACGCCGACACGGTGTACGTGCACACGGACTTCGGCGCGGGCACGATGACGCCGTCGGGCTACCCCCGGCAGGTGAAGCGGTGGCGCCGCGGGACCCCCCTGGCCGAGGCGACCCTCGTCTACGAGGGCACCGAGCAGGACATGTACATCAGCGCGTCCCGCTCGCACACCCCGGGCTTCGAGCGCGACCTGGTGCACCGCGCCCTGCGGTTCTACGCCAACGAGACGTACCTCGCCACGGACGTGGGCACGCCCGGCCAGACCCTCACGAAGATCGAGGTGCCGGACTCGGCGAACGTCGGCCTGCACCGCGAGTGGATGCTGGTGCGGTTGCGCGACGACTGGGCGCTCGGCGACACGACCTACCGCGCCGGGTCCCTGCTGGCCGCCCCCTTCGACGACTTCATGGCCGGGTCCCGCGACCTGACGGTCCTCTTCGAGCCGACGGCGACGACGTCGCTCGCCGGGATCACCTGGACCCGGAACCACCTCGTGCTCAACGTGCTCGACGACGTGAAGAACCTGCTGCACGTGCTGACGCCGCCGGCCTCGCCGGCCGGCGAGTGGGTCCGCTCCGACCTCCCCGTGGGCGGCGAGCTGCTCACGGTCGGCGTCGGTGCCGTGGACGTCGTCGACTCCGACGACGTCTGGGTGGTCACCACCGGGTACCTGACGCCGTCGACGCTGGCGCGCACCACCGTCGTCGGTCCCGGCGAGGAGCCTGGGACGCCCGAGGTGCTCAAGTCCGCGCCGTCCTACTTCGAGGCGGCGGGCCTGGAGGTGCGCCAGCAGTTCACCGAGTCGGACGACGGCACGCGCGTCCCGTACTTCGTCGTCGGCCGGTCGGACCTCGTCTCCGGGGAAGCCGGCCCGGCGCCGACCCTGCTGTGGGGCTACGGCGGGTTCGAGCACGCGATCCTGCCCGGCTACTCGGGCACGGTCGGACGCGCGTGGCTGGACCGCGGCGGGGTCTACGCCGTGGCGAACATCCGCGGCGGCGGCGAGTACGGGCCGGCCTGGCACCAGGCCGCGCTGAAGGCGAACCGGCACAAGGCGTACGAGGACTTCGCGGCCGTCGCGCGCGACCTCGTCGCCCGGGGCATCACCGTCCCCGCGCAGCTCGGGATGGAGGGCCGCTCCAACGGCGGGCTGCTCGCCGGCAACATGCTGACGCAGTACCCGGAGCTCTTCGGCGCGATCATCGTGGGCGTCCCGCTGCTGGACATGAAGCGGTACTCGCACCTGCTCGCGGGCGCGTCGTGGATGGCCGAGTACGGCGACCCGGACACCGACGAGTGGGAGTTCCTCCAGAAGTTCTCGCCGTACCACCTGTTCGACGCCGCACGGGAGTACCCGCCGGTGCTGTTCACGACGTCGACCAAGGACGACCGCGTGCACCCCGGCCACGCCCGCAAGATGGCGGCGCTCATGCTGGCCGCGGGCAAGGACGTGACGTACTACGAGAACATCGAGGGCGGCCACGGCGGGGCGGCGAACAACGCGCAGGCGGCGTACATGGCGGCCACGCACTGGACGTTCCTGTGGAACCGCCTGTCCCGGTAACCCGCCCACCTTTGTTGGGGCTACGCCTCCGCGCGTTCGGCCAGCGACTCCGCTACGCGGCCCAGGTTGGCCAGCTCCGCGCGGTGGGCATCCGCCGAGCCGAGCGACTTCCGGGGCGCGGCCAGCAGCGTCACGTCGTTGAGCTGTGCGGCGGGCAGGCCGATCCGCTGCCACGGCACCCCGACGAGATCGGCGAGCCGGCCGAGCGCCGGCCCCGCGCACTGCGAGATCTGCGCCGGCGGCAGCCCGGCCCACAGCTTCGTGCCGCGCTCCGTCGCGCGGGCGATCAGCTCCCAGGCGTTCTCGTTCCAGCCACCCGGCCCGACGTCGGCCAGGTCCAGCCCCAGCGCGTCCGCACCGGCGAGCACCACGGGCGGCACTCCGACCCACGTGCTCCCGAGGTGCACCACCGAGCGTGCGCCCGCGTCCCGCACCGCCGCGAGCACCGGCTCCAGGCCCTCGACGATCTCCGGCCCGGCCACCGCCCGCAGCCGCGAGAACCCCGAGAATGTCGGCAGCACGCCCGCGTGCACCTGACCGAGCAGCGGCTCGGCGAGCTGCACCGTCACCTCGGCGCCGGGCACCTGGGCCACGATGTCCGACACCAGCGTGGGCAGGCCGTCGGCAAGCGCGAGGGCCAGGCTGGTGCGGGCACCGGCGTCGGCCAGGACGCGGTCCCCGCGGGCCGACCACAGCTGGGCAGCCAGCGTCCACGGCCCCAGCACCTCCACGGTGAGCGGGCCCGCGTGGCCGTGCGCCGCGATGGCGAGCGCGCCGAGGTCCTCGCGCCAGAACGCCTCGGCCCGCCGCGCGTCCGCGCCGGGGCGCTCGGTGAGCTTCCAGCCATGCGGGCCCAGCTCGACGGGCATCTCGGTCAGGAGCGCCGCCGTCCGCCCGAGGGCATCGGCGCCCGGACCACGCTGCGTCAGCTGCGTCAGGAACGGCAGAGCGTCGACGCCCGTCGGCAGCTCCGCGAGCTCACCCAGCGCCAGCTGCTGCGCCTCGAGCACGTCGCGCTCGCCTCCGGGCCATGGCCCGTGCCCGCTCACAGCAGTCATCAGCTCTCCTTGTTCAGATGTGTCGGCCCGCGGGCCCGGCCCGGCAGGTCCGCCGCCGGGCGGCCGGAGCACGGTCGCGCCGCATTCCTACCTCGGCGCCGGGGCTCGCCAGGCTCGGGAGACCGTCGCCTGGCCCAGCACGCGCGTGCCGCGGTACACCACCACGGACTGACCCGGCGCGACACCGCGCAGGGGCGCTCCGGTCAGCTCGATCTCCATCGCCGGAGCGGCGTCGGCCGGCCCGCCGGTGGCCGACGTCGATCGCTCGCCTTCCGGTACGTCGTCACCATACGCGTCGCCGGCCTGGGCGATTGACCGGACCCGCGCCGGGACGGGCGCGCCGTGCGCGCGGACCTGCACCTCGGCGTCGAACCACCCGTCCGCCTCGACCACCGACGGCAGCACGCCGTCGAACCACAGGGCCTTCTCCCCGGCGATCCGGTCCACGCTCAGCAGCTCGGCAGGCCCGACGACCACGGTGTTCGTCGCGGGCTGCACGTCCACCACGTATCGCGCCCTGCCGTCGGCGGCCGGGCGCCCGAGGGCGAGACCGCGGCGCTGGCCCACAGTGAACGCGTAGGCGCCGTCGTGCTCGCCGACCCTCTCGCCGTCGGTGTCGACGACGGAGCCGGGCCGGGAGCCCAGGCGGGACTGCAGGAAACCGCGGGTGTCGCCGTCGGCGACGAAGCAGATGTCGTAGGAGTCGGGCTTCGCGGACACCGACAGCCCGCGCTTCGCGGCCTCGGCCCGCACCTCGTCCTTGGACGCGAACCCGCCGAGCGGGAACATCGCGCGCGCGAGCCGCTCGGGCCCGGCGACGGCGAGCACGTAGGACTGGTCCTTGGCGTCGTTCGGCGAACGGTGCAGCTCGCGCACGACGCGCCGTCCGCCGTCGGGCAGCGACACCTCGCGGGTCTCGATCTGCGCATAGTGGCCCGTCGCGACAGCGTCGAACCCGAGGGCCGTCGCCTTGTCGAGCAGGGCCTCGAACTTGATGTGCTCGTTGCAGCGCACGCAGGGGTTGGGCGTGCGGCCGGCCTCGTACTCCGCCAGGAAGTCGGCGACGACGGTGTCCTCGAACCGCTCGGACAGGTCCCACACGTAGTACGGGATGCCGAGCATGTCGGCGGCGCGGCGGGCGTCGCCCGCGTCCTCGATGGAGCAGCAGCCGCGCGATCCCGTCCGGAACTGGTCCCGGTTCCGGGACAGCGCCATGTGCACGCCCACGACGTCGTGCCCCGCCTCGACGGCGAGCGCCGCGGCAACCGCTGAGTCCACGCCGCCCGACATGGCGGCGAGCACCCTCACGAGGTGCCCCCCATCGCCCGGCCGGACACCAGGCCCGCGGCCTGCGCCCGCGCCACGACCTGCGGCAGCGCGGCCACGAGCCGGTCGACGTCGGCCTCGGTGGACGTTGCCCCGAGCGTGAAGCGCAGGGCGCCACGGGCCTCGGTCTCGGGTACGCCCATCGCGAGCAGCACGTGCGACGGCTGCGGCACGCCCGCCTGGCACGCCGACCCCGTGGACGCCTGCACGCCCGCCGAGTCCAGCAGGTACAGCAGGGAGTCGCCCTCCGCGCCCGGGAAAGTGAAGTGCGCGTTCCCGGGCAGCCGGTCGCCCGACGCCGGGTCCGGGCCGCGCAGCACGGCGGAGGGCGCGGCGGTACGCACCCGGGCAACGAGGTCGTCGCGCAGGGCGGTCAGGCGGGCGGCGCGGTCGGGCAAGCAGTCGACGGCGAGGCGCGCGGCGACGCCGAAGGCCGCGATCGAGGCGGTGTCGAGCGTCCCGGAGCGCACGCCGCGCTCCTGCCCGCCGCCGTGGATCACCGCGTCGAGCGCCAGGTCGCGCTTGGCGAGCAGGGCGCCGACGCCGACGGGGCCGCCCAGCTTGTGGCCGGTGACGGTCATGGCGTCCACGCCCGACTCGGTGAAGTCCACCTCGGTCTGGCCAACGGCCTGCACGGCGTCGGTGTGCACGGGGATGCCGTACGGGTGCGCCGCGCGCACGACGTCGCGGATGGGCTGGAGCGTGCCGACCTCGTTGTTGGCCCACATGACGCTGATCAGGGCCGTCTCGGCGGCGTGCGCGGCGAGGTCGGCGCGCAGGGTGTCGAGATCGAGCCGGCCCTCGGCGTCGACGGGCAGGAGCACGATGTCCGCGCCGGCGTGGCCCGCCAGCCAGAACGCGGGGTCGAGCACGGCGTGGTGCTCCACCGCGGAGACGAGGATCCGGGTGCGGCACGGGTCCTGCGCGCGGCGCCCCCAGAAGATGCCCTTGATCGCCAGGTTGTCCGACTCGGTGCCGCCGGACGTGAGGATGACCTCGCTGGGCCGCGCGCCCAGCGACTTCGCCAGCGTCTCCCGCGCCTCCTCGACGGCGCGCCGCGACGTCCGGCCCGCGGAGTGCAGCGACGACGCGTTGCCGGTGCGCTGCGCCTCGGCCACGAACGCCGCGAGCGCCGCGGCCGACATGGGCGTGGTCGCGGCGTGGTCGAGGTACGCGCCGTCGGGCTCGCGGGTCGGCTCACCGTGCGCGCCGCTCGCCGTCAGGGGCTTGCGCGCGGGGCCAGGGGGCGGGTTGGTCACGGTCATCAAGTCTACGAACGCCTGAGGGGCCCGATCGCATCCCGCGGGTTTTGAGGCCTGCGACGGTCACTCCCGGCGGAACACGTGGGAGAGGTCCAGCTCCCACTGTGCCAGGGCGTTGCCGGGCACTTGCCAGACGTACTCGTTCTTGAGCTTCCCGCTGTCGGTGGCGAACGGCCCGGAGCGGTACCCGTAGAAGGCGATGGTGGGCAGGGTCCCATCCGGCGCGGTACGCACCCCGTTGTGGAAGTCCGCGTTGCGGCGGCGCAGCCCCTCGACGACGAAGACCCGCAGCCGGTCCTGCTCCAGCGACGCGGCGGCCGTCGCGCTCTCGCTCAGCTGGAGCGCGATGTGCAGCTGGCGGTTCCCGTCGTCGTCCTCGTAGCTGATCAGGCGGTGGTTCTCCACCGCCTCCAGGAGCTCGGCGCTGCTGTGGACGACGTCGCGGAGCGCGTCGGGTCCGACGACGGCGCCGTTGTAGTCGACGGACAGGTCGGACCGTCCGTAGTGGAACAGCAGCGGGAGGTCGAGGAACTTCTCGTCGACGACGGCGCCGTGGCCGAGCTCCTTGAGCACGGGCAGGACGTCGCGCATGCGGAGCACGTGGCCGCGGTCGTGGATGTTGTAACGGATGCGGGGGTTGATGTTCCTGTCGCGGGCGATGGTGACGACCAGCTCGCCGTCGTCGTTCGTCTCGATCAGGTAGTCGAACGGGTTGAACTGGAAGATCATCGGCAGCACGCCGTACTCGCTGGTCCTGGTCAGCCGTTCGGACAGGCGCGGGTCCTGCGCGATCGCACGGCGCAGGGCAACGGTGAAGTCGGTCTCGATGCTGAGGTTGATCTCGAGGTCGCTGGCCCCGTACGAGCCGAACGCGCTGTGGGCGTAGCGCAGGATGTGCGAGCGCATGTTCTCGCTGATGCCTTCGCCGCCGAACGCCGCGACGATGTCGTAGTCGCTCCAGCGCAGCCGGTCGTCCTCGAACAGGGACTTCAGGAAGGGCGGGTAGCTGGTGATGATATAGGTGTAGTCGGTCCCGAACTCCTGCATCGTGCTGATGATCTTGTCCTTGTCGGGCCCGCAGGACTTGATCATCGTGACCTCGGTCAGCGACGCCGAGACGTTCATGCCGGTGGCCCACGCCCCGAGGGAGAACGCGTTCAGGACGAACGGCTTCTTGCGCAGCGTCGACGCGGTGCGTGCGAAGCCGACCTGGAGCAGCTGGCGCGTGGCGGCACGCTCCTCGCGCCCGCGCACCCAGCTGGTGGGCGTCCCCGAGCTCCCCGAGGACTCGTCGACGACGACGCCGCGGCGGGGCAGCCTGCCCCCGATGCAGCGCTCCGGGATGCTCCACCGCTTGATGTAGGACGCCTTGTCCATCTCCGGGATCCCCCGGAAGGCCTCGGTGAGGGAGCCGGTGGAGCCCAGGCGCCCGTCGCAGCCGTGCTCCGCGAGGAAGGCGCGGTAGGCGGGGACCTGCCGCGCCGCGAGGTCGAACGTGCGCCAGGCGCGGAGCCGGCCCAGCCACCAGCGCATCGGCTCGATGCCCGGTCCGAGGAGCAGCTTGTGGGTGTGCACGCTGTGGGTGAGTGGGCGCACGACGGCGTCCACGAGGCCCACCAGGGCGAACGCCAGGAGGCGCTTCATGCGCTTGCTCCGATCAGCATCGACGCTCCCGCACGCCGGTGCGCCACGGGCGGGGTCTTGCTGTAGCCGAACCGGAACAGCATCCAGGCCATCCGGTCCCCGCCCTCGTCGGCGGCGACCGCCTCGGCGAACGCCCGGTGCGAGCCCGGGTTGGTGATCACCGTGCCGAAGGGGTGGAGCCGGACGCCGTGGGCGGTGAGCTCGAGCCAGAGCCGCATGAAGGTGCGCCCCGCCTCGACGTAGTCGGCCGGCTTCGCGAACGGGCCCTCCAGCCAGCCGAGCTGGCGCACCCCGCGCATGGTGTTCAGGTACATGCCGCGGATAGCGCCGCCGACGACCGGCGCGTCCCACAGGCCGCGGTGCGACATGGCGAACCGGAGCAGGCCGCCGGGCATGAGCATGGCCTCGGCGCTCAGGCCGTCGGCCCGGTCGCGGGCGTCGTCCTTGCTGAAGCGCAGCCAGGTCATGATCTCCTCGTACACCGCGTCGTTGCGCAGGTCGGAGAACAGGGTCGCCTGGTTGATGTGCACCAGCCGGCGCACGGTCCGGCGATCGGCGGTCGTGCGGAACGTGTGGCCCGCGGCGTCCGCCACGGCGGCGGCGGCCGCCACGACGTCGTCGGGTACGGGCCGGGCGTCGTACGGGCGCCGGGACGTGCGGCGGGACCGGAACAGCTCCAGCCGCGCGAGCGCCTCCGCTGAGACGGTCCGCGGCGTGAGGGTCACGGTGCCCAGGCCATGCAGCCGGTCGGCGCTGTCGAAGTCCATCTCGCCGTGGTCGAGGCGCTCCGCGACCGTGTAACCCAGCCCCTCCGCCACGGTGCTGAGCGACTCGAGGAAGACTCCCGCGCAGACGTGCGCGAAGGGGATTCCGAACGACTCCGCCGGCAGGCCGAGGTCGAGGTCGTAGTAGAGCTCGGCGGTCCGGTCGTCGACGGGCCGGAGCTTGATCGGCTGCGAGTTGTGCGGGGACGGGTAGTGGCGGGCATCCTCCACGATGCGGAGCCACGGCTCGAAGTGCGGCACCAGATTCCTCTCCGTTCGGCACCGGCAACCTAGCGCAGGACCTGGCTACGCCGCCGGTAAAGTCCCCGCGGCGTTACGCAACCGGTAAAGGGTCAGGTGGTCGGCAGCCCGGGCTGCCGACCACCTGACCTTCGACCGATCCAGCGCTACCGATGGCGCCGGTCAGCTGCGGGCGCGGTAGACCTGCACCACCGTCGGGCGGGGGCCGCTGAAGTCGCCGGCCTCCGGGGTGGTGCCGGCGGCGACGTAGTCCGGGAAGTAGGAGTCCGGCGCGTCGTACGAACCGCTCTCGCCCGGGTGCTGCACGTTCACGTAGACCATGCCGTCGCGGGAGTCGACCAGCGGCCCGCAGGTCTCGGCGCCCGCGGGCACCGAGAGGAACTGCTGGACGTGGCCGCGCTCCCGGCCGGCGACCGGCACCTTGAACAGGCCGTCGCACTTGGCGATCGCGGACGAGCTGGGCTGGCCGTCGGTCGAGATCCAGAGGTTGCCCTCGGCGTCGAACGCCAGGTTGTCCGGGCACGAGATCGGCGACACCCGCTCGCGCGGGTAGCCGGAGAAGTACGTGCCCTCGACGGCGGGGTCGCCCGCGACGATCAGCAGGTTCCACGTGAAGCGGGTGGAGGTCTGGTCGCCGGACGGGATGATCTCGACCACGTGGCCGTCCCGGTTGCCGTTGGTGGTGACGCCGCCCACGACCTTGCGGGTACGCGGGTTGGGCTCCGTGGCGCCCTCGACCGTGTTGGTCGGAGTGCGGCCCGAGTTGTTGGTGCACGCCACGTAGATGCGGCCCGTGACCGGGCTGATCTCGACGTCCTCCGGGCGGTCCATCTTGGTGGCGCCGACGGCGTCCGCGGCCAGGCGCGTGTAGACCAGCACCTCCTCGACGGACATGCCGGGCACCTGGCTCTCGCCGTCGTGCACCAGCGGGAGCCACTCGCCGGAGCCGTCGAAGGCGCCGTCGGCCGGGACCGCGCCCGAGCCGTCGATCTCGGCGGCCGGCGAGTCGCCGGTGAACTTCGCGACGTACAGGTCGCCCTCGGACAGGAGCGTCTTGTTGTGGGTGCGGGCCCACCGGGAGTCGCCCTTGGCGACGCGGTCCTTGGACACGAACTTGTAGATGTAGTCGAACGCCTGGTCGTCACCCATGTACGCGACGGCGTGGCCGCGGCTGGACAGGGTGACGTTGGCGCCCTCGTGCTTGAACCGGCCCATCGCGGTGTGCTTGACGGGCTTGGCCTGCGGGTCGTACGGGTCGAGCTCGACGATCCAGCCGAAGCGGTTGGCCTCGTTCTCGTAGCCCTCCGACTGGGCGAAGCGCGGCTCGTCGGCCTCCCAGCCGTAGCTGGTGGTGGTGCCGATGCCGTAGCGGGCGTCGGCGGTCGGGTTGGCGCCCGCGGCCACGAAGTAGCCGTTGAAGTTCTCCTCGCCCGACAGGACGGTGCCCCACGGCGTGGTGCCGCCGGCGCAGTTGTTCATGGTGCCGAAGACGCTGGTGCCCGTCGGGTCCGCCGCGGTCTTGAGCAGGTCGGAGCCGGCCGCGGGGCCGTCGACGACGAACTCGGTGCCCAGGTGGATGCGGCGGTTGAGCGGGCTGATCCGCTGGTAGTCCCACGGCTTGCCCGTCGCGCGGCGCCGGACCTCGACGACGGCCATGCCGTGCGCGGCGCGCTCGATCGCGCGGGAGTAGGCGTTCTTGGTGCGGCTGCCGTCCGCGGCGGTGTCCCAGTACTTCGCCGTGGGCGGGAACATGATCTCGGCGTTGGTGTACTCCTGGTTCGACACCAGGATCCCGCGGGTGCCGCGGTGCTTCTCGCCGGGGCTGATCGGGAGGATGTCGAGGTAGTCGCAGTTGTAGCCGAACTGCTTGGCCTGCTGCTCCGGCGACTGGTTGTTCGGGTCGAAGGTGCGCGCACCCGGGAGGATCGGGTCACCCCAGCGGATGATCGGGTCCCAGGTGTAGCCCTCGGGCACCACGAGCGCGTCGACGTCGACGGGCTGCGGGTCGATCGCACCGAAGGCGAGCCCCTGACCGTATCCGGTCCCGGGGAAGCGACCCTCGGGCAGGGTGGCGGCGGCGGCCGACGGCGCACCGACGCCCTGCGCGCCGATCACCACGGCACCGGCGGCGACCGCAAGCGTGCCGAGCATGGCGCGGCGCGACAGCACCGAGCTCACGACATCCTTGAAGTACTCGTTGGCGCTCTCGTTGGGAGCGGGGTGGAGGCACGCGTCATTGCACTTGAGCCGACACGTGACGGGGCTGCGCTTGCCGCGCGCGTGCGTGTGCACCGTCAGGAGCGGGCGGTTCTCAGGGGCGATCGTCATCGGAGGTTCTCCGGTCCGAGCTGGGGGGTAGGTCGTCGTCAACCTAGGAGCAGGCGGTGTCTCACCCACGAAAGGTCAGGTACGCCCAGGTGAACGGGACGTGTCCAGGAGGTGGGACCCATGCACTTCACCCGACGATCGCGCGGCTCGTGACGTCGCGCCACCCCTCGGCCCGCAGCAGCTGCTCCGCGCCCCGCGACCGCAGCCCGCGCTCGCACACCACGACCACCGGCCCGTCGACCGGGTGGTCCAGCAGCTCGGGCGGGAGGTTCCCGGCGGCCAGGTCCTCCAGCCGCGCGAACACCGCCCCGGGCACGGCGCCCGGCCGCAGCCCGACGTCGAGCAGCAGCACGCCCGGCCCGCTCGACGCCACGGGTGCCGGGACCGGGTCGGCCGCGGCCGGAACCGGCGTCGCTCCCGCCGCGGAGGCACCCGCACCACCCGCTTCCCTCGCGTCCGCACCGTCCGCGCCCGCCTCGGCGGCACCGGCGGAGGGGCCCGACGGCGGCGGGGCCAGCTCGATCGTGTCCCACGCGGAGGTGCGCGCGTCGTAGGCCAGCAGGCGGCCCAGCGCCGGCTCGCCCGTGCCCGTCAGCACCTTGACCGCCTCGACGGCCATGGTCGACCCGACGACGCCGCACGCCGGGCTGAGCACGCCCACCGTCGCGCAGGACTCCCCCTCGGCCGGCTGCGGACCGAACACGTCCGGGTAGGTGATGGCTCGCCCCTCCGGCGCCGCCGACCAGAAGACGCTCACCTGGCCGTCCCAGCCCAGCACCGTGCCCCAGACGACGGGCAGGCCGAGGCTTGCCGCGGCGTCGGACACCGCGTAGCGCGTCTCGAAGGTGTCCGAGCCGTCGACCACCAGGTGGTACCCGCCGAGGATCCCGGCGGCGTTGTCGCGGGTCAGCCGCTCGCTGTGGGCGATCACCTCGACCTCGGGGGCCAGCCCGCGTAGGACGTCGGTGGCCGACGCCGTCTTGGCCCGCCCGACGTCGGCGGCCGAGTGCAGCACCTGACGCTGCAGGTTGGAGGCGTCGACGACGTCGTCGTCGACGATGCCGAGCGTGCCCACGCCCGCCGCGGCGAGGTACTGGAGCACCGGCGACCCGAGGCCGCCCGCGCCCACCACGACGACCCGCGACGCGGCGAGGCGCTCCTGCGCCGCCACGCCGAACCCGTCGAGCAGGAGGTGCCGCGCGGCCCGACGCCGCTCGGCAGGCGCCAAGCGTCCCTCGACGGGCTCGAGCCGTGGCGGAAACGTCTCCATCACGCCATTCCACCACGTAGCGGCTCTTGGTTGTGGGCCTCAGGCCTTGTGCTTGCGGATCTCTGCCGCGGCCTGCGGGAGGACGTCGGCGAGCTGGCCCACCACCGCGAAGTCGCAGATCTCGAAGATCGGCGCCTCCGGGTCGCTGTTCACCGCGACGATCACCTGGGACGCCTGCATGCCGCCGCGGTGGTGCGGGGCGCCCGAGATGCCGGCGCCGATGTAGACGCGCGGGGCGACCGTGACGCCGGTCTGCCCAACGTAGGAGTCCCACCAGCCCTCGAACGCCGCGTCGCGGGATGCTCCGACCGCCGCGCCGAGCGCGTCCGCGAGGTCTTCGACCGGACCGAAGTCGCCCTCGGTGCCACGCCCGCCGGCCACCACCACCGCCGCCTGGTCCAGCGGCGGCCGGCCGCTCGTGTCTGCCTTGACCTCGCGGGACAGCAGCGCCACCGGGGACGGGGCCACCTCGACGGCAAAGCCCTCGGTCACGGGCTCGACGGCGGCATCGGCGGGCTGCGCGACCGCGGAGTTGGCCCGGACGGTCACCACTGCGACGTCCGTGGTCACCGCGCACTCGGTGTCCCACGAGCCGGCGAAGACCCGCTTGCCGGCCACGATCCGGCCGTCCACCTCACGCAC
The DNA here is from genome assembly GCA_963850545.1 of uncultured Actinomycetota bacterium. Lineage (GTDB taxonomy): Bacteria > Actinomycetota > Actinomycetes > Actinomycetales > Cellulomonadaceae > Promicromonospora. The sequence continues at coordinate 320,758 of CAWKLP010000002.1, forward strand.
GGAGGCGGCGTCGATGACGAGGCCCGCGCCCAGCGCGTGCGCGGTGAGCGCCGCCGCCTCCTTTGCGGCGAACGACGTGGACAGCAGCACCACGTCGGCGTCGGTGAGGCGCACGGCGGCGGCCAGAGCGGCAGCGACGACGGCGGGCAGGTGCCGCTCGTCACCGCTCACGCAGGCGCCGTCGCGGGCGGGCTCGGCCTGGTGCACGGTCTCGATGCCGTACGCGCCGAGCTGTGCGAGCACCTCGACAGTGGGTGCCTCCAGGGTGACGGCCTCGACCCGGCCGAGGCCGCGGGCGATGGTGAGCAGCTCGAGCGTGCTCGTGCGGACCTCGGTCGCGGGGGCGAGCAGGACCAGGACGGTGCGGTTGGTCATCAGTGCCTCTCTCAGACCAGGTCGTTTCGGATCAGGAAGTCGGCCAGCGCCACGCCGCCCTCACCCTTGTCGGTGACGAGCTCCACCTCGGGGCGCGCCGGGCGGGGTGCCGCCGACAGCGTCTCGGTGCGGGCGCCTGCGCTGCCCGCCGCGGCGGGGTCGAGCCCGAGGTCGGCCGGGGACCACACCTCGATCTCCTTGCTGCGGGCGGCCATGATGAGCTTGAAGCCCGGGAAGCGCGGCTGGTTGGCCGCGTCCGTCACGGACAGGACGGCGGGCAGCGGGCCGGAGAGCTGCTCGGTGACGTCGTCGATCTCGCGGGTGATGGTGAGCACGCCGTCGGCCAGCTCGACCTTCTTGGCGAGGTTCAGGGTGGGCAGGCCGAGCTCGGCGCCGAGCAGGGTCGGGACCACGGAGCCCAGGCCGTCGAGGGCGGCCATGCCGGTCACCACGAGGTCCACGGGGGACTCCTCGCCGAGCTTGCGGACGGCCGCGGCGAGCACCGCGGCGGTGCCGAAGTAGTCGGAGCCGGCCAGGGCGTCGTCGGACACGCGGATGCCGCGGTCGACGCCCAGCTGGAACGCCTTGCGGAGCGCGACGTCGCCGTCGGGCCCGGCCATGGTGACGACCACCACCTCGCCGTCGGACGGCCCGATGCGGCCGGACTCGCGCTCGGCCTCGACGAGCTGGAGGGCGGCCTCGATCGCGTTCTCGTCCAGCTCGTTGAGGGTGCCCTCGCCGGCGTTGCGCACTACCCGGCCGTCGGTGAAACCACGATCGGTGTTGATGTCCGGGACGTACTTTGCGGTGACCACTATGCGCATGGGGTTTACGGTACGACGTCGGGCGGTGTGGGACTGATTCGGTCCACAGACGCGCCTGCAACGATTGGGGGCATGGTGCAGTCACGACGAGCAGAACCGCAGCGAGCGCCGGGCGACCCGGCGCCCCGGCCGGTCGTCCGGCCGCTCATCCGGCCGACGGCACGCCGCAGCCACGTCCCGCCGCTCGGCGTGTACGTCACGCCCGACGGCGGGATCGACGCCGCCGTCCTCGCGTCCCACGCGACCGCCGTCGACCTGTGCCTGATCGACGTCACGGACCCGGCCCTGGACGAGCACGACCCGGCCCGGTACGCCGAGCGGCGGTTCGAGATGGTGGGCCCGGTGTACGGCGTCTGGCACACGCACGTCCAGGACGTCGCGCCCGGCCAGCGGTACGGCTTCCGCGTGTACGGGCCGTGGGACCCGCGCGCGGGGATGCGGCACAACCCGGCCAAGCTGCTGGTCGACCCGTACGCCCGCGGGTTCGCGGGCCGGCTGCGGTACGGGCCGGAGGTCGTGGGCTCCGTCTCGACCGAGCACGAGGGCGGCTGGTGGCTCGGCGACCCCTACGGCGCGGCGGACGAGACCGACTCGCTGGCGTACGTGCCGCACTCCGTCGTCCTCGGGGAGCTGCCGGCCGCTCCTCCGCTCACGCGGCCGCGCGTGCCTTGGGCCGACACGGTGATCTACGAGGCGCACGTGCGCGGCCTGACGATGCTCCGCGAGGACATCCCCGCCGAGCTGCGTGGCACGTACGCGGGGGCGGCGCACCCGGCCGTCGTCGAGCACCTGCTGAGCCTGGGCGTGACCACGCTGGAGCTGCTGCCGATCCACAAGAGCGTGGCCGAGCCGCGGCTCGCCGCCCACGACCTGCCGAACTACTGGGGCTACAACACGCTCGGGTTCTTCGCGCCCAACGCCGCCTACGCGACCCGGGCCGCGCAGGAACAGGGCGCCGAGGCCGTGCTCGACGAGGTGCGCGGCATGGTGCACCTGCTGCACGAGGCGGGCATCGAGGTGCTGCTCGACGTGGTCTACAACCACACCTGCGAGGGCGGCGACGACGGGCTGCACCTGGCCTGGCGCGGCCTCGACAACCCGGTCTACTACCTGCACGACGGCGCCTCGCCCGCCGCGCTCGCGGACGTGACGGGCACTGGCAACTCGCTGGACTTCCGGCGTCCGCGGGTGATCCAGATGACCCTGGACTCCCTGCGGTACTGGGCCGAGATCGTCGGCGTGGACGGGTACCGGTTCGACCTCGCGGTGACACTGGGCCGCGACGCCGTCGGCTTCGACCCGGACCATCCGTTCCTGGTGGCGCTGCAGACGGACCCGGTGCTGTCGGGCCTCAAGCTCGTGGCCGAGCCCTGGGACGTGGGGCCCGGCGGGTGGCAGACCGGGTCGTTCCCGCCGCCCATGGCGGAGTGGAACGACCGGTTCCGCGACGCCGCACGCGGGTTCTGGCTGGACGCGCCCAAGAAGGGCGCGCGCGGGCAGGAGATGCGCGGCCTGCGCGACCTCGCCACGCGCCTGGCCGGGAGCGCCGACCTGTTCGGGCCGGGCGACCCGCCGCTCGTGCGCGGGCCCGTGGCGTCGGTCAACTACGTGACGGCGCACGACGGCTTCACGCTCGCCGACCTCGTGGCCTACGACCACAAGCACAACGAGGCGAACGGCGAGGACAACCGCGACGGGTCGGACAACAACCTGTCGTGGAACCACGGCATCGAGGGCCACACCTCGCTGGGCGACGACGCGACGACGGAGCCCTGGCAGGCGATCGTGCCGCCCCGTCGCAGGTCGCAGCGCAACCTGCTGGCCACCCTGCTGCTCGCGGCGGGCACGCCCATGCTCACGGCGGGCGACGAGCTCGGCCGCAGCCAGGGCGGCAACAACAACGCGTACGTCCAGGACAACGAGGTCTCCTGGCTGCGCTGGGCGCTGGACGACGCCGCCACCGACCTCCTGGAGACGACGCGCTACCTGCTGCGGCTGCGGCGGGAGCACCCGGCGCTGCGCGCCGACTCGTTCTACCTCGGCTCGCCCCGGCCGCGTGAGTCCGACCCGGACCTGCTCTGGTTCTCCGAGACCGGGGCGCCGATGGAGCCCGCCACCTGGAACCAGCCCGGCCGGCGCGTGCTGCAGATGCTGCGCCCGGGACCGGCCCCGGGCGACGCGGACGTCCTGCTCGTCGTCAACGGCGGCCTGGCCGACGCCGAGGTGACGCTGCCCCAGCCCCGCCCCGCCAGCGCGCCCTGGGAGCTGGTGTGGGACTCCGCGTGGGACGCCCCCGAGGTGCCCGACGACGAGGCCGGCCCCCGGAAGACGGTGACCCTGGACGCGCTCAACATCCACGTGCTGCTCTCGCCGGGCTCCGACTGACCCCTTTGGATTCACCCGTGGTGTGGTCTGGTGCTGGTGCCACGAGGGGTGCGTCCTGGTTACAGTGCGCTCATGACTGACTCCGTCTCCAACAACGACGTTGCCGCAGCGGTCGACACCGACGTCATAGTCGTCGGCGCGGGACTCTCCGGGCTCGTCACCGCGACCGAGCTGACCGCCGCGGGCAAGCGGGTGGTGCTGCTCGACCAGGAGCCGGCCGCCTCGCTCGGCGGACAGGCCTGGTGGTCGTTCGGCGGGCTGTTCCTCGTCGACTCCCCCGAGCAGCGCCGTCTCAAGGTCAAGGACTCCTTCGACCTCGCGTTCGCCGACTGGCTGGGCTCCGCCCAGTTCGAGCCCGGCGCCGAGCGCGGCGAGGGCCCGGACCGCTTCGGGTACCGCTGGGCGAAGTCGTTCGTCGAGTTCGCCGCGGGCGACATGCGGCCCTGGCTGCACGCCAAGGGCGTGCGCTGGTTCCCGCTGGTGCAATGGGCGGAGCGGGGCGGGTACCCGGCGGGCGGGCACGGAAACTCGGTGCCCCGCTTCCACGTCACGTGGGGCACCGGGCCCGCCGTCGTCGAGCCGTTCGTCGCGGCCGCGCACGAGGCGAACCGGGCCGGGCTGCTCGACCTGCGCTTCCGACACCGGGTCACGTCCCTGGTCGTCACGGACGGCCGCGTCACCGGGGTGCGCGCGGAGATCCTCGCCGACGACGCCGCCGGGCGCGGCGAGCCCTCCAGCCGCACAGTGACCGGCGAGGTGGAGCTGTCCGCACAGGCCGTCGTCGTCGCGAGCGGTGGCATCGGCGCGAACCACGACCTGGCCCGCGCGCGCTGGTCCGCCGACGCCGGGCACCTTCCGGAGCGGATGCTGTCGGGCGTGCCGGACTCGACGGACGGGCTCATGCTCGGCGTCGCGGAGGCGTCAGGGGCGGCTCTCGTGCACGAGGACCGCATGTGGCACTACCCGGAGGGCATCGCTAACCACTCGCCGGTCTGGTCGAAGCACGGCATCCGGATCCTGCCCGGCCCGTCCTCCCTGTGGCTCGACGCCGACGGCGGCCGCCTGCCCGGCCCGCTGTTCCCCGGCTTCGACGCGCTCGGCGCGCTGCAGCACGTGACCACGCGCGGCGACGACCACTCCTGGTTCGTGCTGAACAAGACGATCATGGAGAAGGAGTTCGCGCTGTCGGGCTCCGAGCAGAACCCCGACCTGACCGGGAAGTCGGTGCCGCTGCTGCTGGAGCGCGTGCGCGGGAGGTCGGTGCCGGTGCGGACGTTCGCGGTCCAGTCTGACGAGTTCCTCTGGGCCGATTCGCCCGCCGAGCTCGCCGGGAAGATGAACGCCCTCACCGAGGCGACGCATGGGTCTTCGGGGCACGTGGACGGGGCGGCCCTGGCCGCCCTCATGGCTGCCCGGGACCAGCAGGTCGCCACCGGGCTGGGCAAGGACCCGCAGGTCGTCGCGACGGCGGCCGCACGACACTTCATCGTGGACAAGGCCATCCGCGTGGCGCCGCCGCGCGCCCTCAGCGACCCGAAGGACGGGCCGCTGCTCGCCGTCCGGCTGTCGGTGCTGACCCGCAAGACGCTCGGCGGCCTGTGGTGCGACGAGACCGGCCGCGCCCTGACCCCGGCCGGCGACGTGCTGGAGGGCCTGTGGGCCGTGGGGGAAGCCGCGGGCTTCGGCGGCGGCGGCGCGCACGGCCACCGCGCGCTGGAGGGCACGTTCCTGGGCGGCTGCCTCTTCACGGGCCGAACGACGGGCCGTGCCCTGGCCGAGGCGCTGTAGGACGTCAACTGGTCGTCGACCGGCCCACCCACCGGCCACGTCTAGGTTGCGGTTCGACGCCGGCGCACGGGTAGATCGACTCGTGACCTGCGGTTCGACCCGGCCGCACCGGGTGATTTTCGGGCAGGGAGCCCTTCGCGGATGCCGTTTGTCGGTACCGTGACGCGTCGCACGCGAACAGGGGAGTGGTTCACGCATGTCTGCTCGGTCGGGTCGGGGTCGGGGTTGGGCCGGGGTCGTGGTCGGGGCGCTCTTCGTGGGCTATCTCGGCTTGTTCACTCTGGGCGCCTACGTCTTCGGGGGCGCCGTCATCGACGCGATGAGGGCGCAGCAGACGGCCGACCTCATGGCGACCCTGCCGCACCAGGAGATGGTGATGGCGACAGTCGCGCAGGAGCGGGCTCTCGCCACCGTCGTCGGAAGGTCCTGCGCTTCGGCGAACCCGGGCTGCGCCGCGGCGGACCAGGCGCGAACGGCGCTCCTGGACGGCGTGCCGGAGCTGGACCAGGACGGCGAGCCGGTCGTGGCCGACGGCAAGGCCGTCTTCGCCCAGCCGTCCGCGCTGCAGCAGACGGTGATGGCGCTCGACCAGCGCGACCAGGCTCTCGCGGCACTGGACGTCGAGATGCTCGACCCGCAGGTGCTGGACGCGATCGAGCTCATGGCCGGCGATCGCCCTGCGATCGACCAGCTCCATGACACGGTCGAGACGGCGCCCGAGCAGGCGGTCGAGGCCTACGACCAGTACCTCCAGAATGCGGCCGGCGTGAGCGAGTCGCTCGCCGAAGCGTCGGACGGCGAGCTTCGCGGGCGCCTCGATGCGCAACGGCTCCTGACCGACCTGATGCTCGCCAGCCTCCAGGAGCGGCCGCTCGTCGCCCTCTCGCTGGGCGCGTTCGAGGTCGGACAGCCCGGCTACCTGGAGCCGGCCGTCGCGCAGGTCGCCGTTGTGGACGGGCAGCTGGTCGAGGCCCAGGAGGCCCTCGAGCAAATAGGTTGGGACCAGCAGGTCCCGCCGGTCGACGGCGACCTCGCCGCTGTCCGGTCCGCCGTCACGTCGGGCGATCTGGACGGTCTGACACCGGCGCAGGCCCAGGCCTTCACCGCCGGGTCCGCCAGTTGGGGCGAGGAGCTGCGGCCAATCCGGGACGCCGTCCGTACCGAGGCGCTCGAGCTGGCCGGCGACCGCGCCGGCGCAGCGACCAACCAGGCCCTGCTCACGGGCGGCATCACTGGAGTGGTCCTCATCCTTGGCCTGGGCGCGGTTGTCATCATCGCGGTGCTCCTGCTCCACCGACGACGAACGCCTCCCGCGCCGCTGGAACCCTGGCAGCCCCAAGAACCGGCGCGAGCTGACTCACGTTCAACGGGCCCCACGAGTCCGTAGACCTGGTAGTTCCGGCTCGCTGGAGCCTGCTGAACCAAGATCAAGAGCGGCCCGCCCACAATTGGGCCGGCGGCTATCGCAGGAGGGCCTTGCCGTCCTCCAGGCCGATCACCACGGCGCCCCGGGCGCAGCGGGCCACCAGCTGCGCGGGCCAGTCGCCCGTCAGCGGCACGGCCTCGACGTCCGAGCCGACGCCGGAGTCGCCGGCCCCGTCGCCCGGGTGCAGCCCCGTCACGCGCGTGCCGCCCGAGCGGCCGAGCCGCTCGCGCACCGGGTCGGGGCGATCGAAGAACCAGTGCGTCGGCGCGTTGGAGTCCAGTGCCTCCGCGAGCCGCTCCAGGTCCCGGGCCGCGAGCCTGAGCACGGGGGCCACCCAGGCGGCGTTCTCGGTCACCATCGCCTCGGTGCGGCGCGGGTCCGTGAGGCCCACCCGGGTCCCGTCGCGAAACGAGCCCGCCGCGAGCCGCAGCGCGAGGTCGCGCACCGGCGCACCCGCCACGGCCCCGAGCAGCTGGTTGGCCAGCACGTGCGGCACGTGCGACACGAGGGCGGCCGCCTCGTCATGCAGCTCGTCGGTGAGCACCGCGGCCGTCCCGCCCAGCGGGCCCGTGACCAGGCGCAGCACCCGCTCCAGGCGAGCCGGGTCGGTTCCGGCCACGCCCGCCCCGCCGACGGCCAGAGCACTGCCCGCCGCGTACGTCACCGCCCACGGGATCCCCTGCATCAGCCCCGCGGACGACGCCTCGAACCCGCTCCGCTCCGTCCCCGACATGGGGTGCGCCCCCACGTAGCGATCACCCAGCCCGGCATCAACGATGGCCTCCCGTACGGGCGCCTTCACCGAGCCGACGTCGGTCACCGTCGGGTCCCAGCCCGGTTCGCCGGCCAGTGCCTCGGCGAGCTCCCCCGCGACGGACCGCATGGCGCGCAGGGGCGCGGCGAGCACCACGACGTCGGGCCGCTGCAGGGCGAGCCCGCCGACGTCGTCGGCCACCGTGAGGCCCGCTGCCCGTGCCTCCTCGGCCGACGACGGGTCGGTGGTGACCACAGGCACGCCCGCCGCCTGCAGGGCGCGGGCCAGGGAGCCGCCGATCAGGCCGAGCCCGATGATGCCGATGCGCGCCGCGCCGATGCCGCTCACCACAGCAGCCCTCGTTCGCGCGCCTCGGCCGAGTCCGACGCCGAGACCGAGCCGACCGGGACGTGGTCCGGGTCGAGCACGCCGTCCAGCGCCGCGAAGGATCCGCCGGCCGGGAGCAGGCCGAGCGTCTTCAGGGAGTCGCCCGCGGCGAGCAGGTCGCTCAGCACGTCCCGAGCGCCCTGGTCCCACGGCGCCTCGTCGAGCGTCACCACGAACACGTACTTGCTCTGCTGCGCCTTGAGCGGCCGGGTGATCAGGCTCGACATGTTCACGCCCCGGTCGCCGAACGCGGCGGTGATCCGCGCCAGCACGCCCGGCCCGGTCACCACGGGGGTGATCGCCAGCATCGTCTTCCAGGCCGTCGCGCCGGCGGCACGCGACCGCGCCAGGTGCGCACCGGCCGTGCCTCGCCTGGTCAGGACTAGAAACCGGGTGCGGCCGCCGCGGAAGTCCTCCACCGCCTTCGCGTAGGTCTCCAGCCCGTACAGCTCGCCGCAGATCGTGGGGCCAAGCGCGATCGTCCCGGGTCCGGCATCGCGGCAGGCCGCAGCGTTGGACGACGCCGGAGCGGTCGCCAGCCCGGTGCTCGTCACGAAGCCCGCGCACTGGGCCAGCCCGTGCGGGTGCGCGGACACCTCGGTCAGCTCGCCGTGGCCGGGACGCACGAACGCGTCGAACGACACGTCGAGCGTCACCTCGTCCACGGCGACGACGTCCGCGCTCGAGAGCAGGGCGTCCAGGGACGGCACCACGTAACCCTCGACGGAGGACTCGATGGCGACCACGCCGACGTCGGCGTCGCCGGCCGCCACGACGTCGTGCACGTCCTTGACGGTGTCGAGCGGTTCGGCGGCGACGTCGGCGGCGGAGCCCCCGGACGCCGTGTGCAGCCGTGCCCACTCCAGTGCCGCCTGGTGGGTGAACGTGCCCTCCGGGCCCAGGTACGCGACGCGGGTGCCGCGCTCGGGACGGTCGCCCGGCACCGTCATGCCCATCGCGGGGTCAGGGCGTCCGGGCCGGGCACGAATGCCTCGCCCGGCAGCACGGCCAGCGTCCGGTGCGCGACGCCGCGCTCGGTGAGCGCGGCGACCAGATCGGCCAGCGCGTCCGACGTCGGGCAGGAGAACGAAGCGAAGAACGCGTGCGGCCCGCCCGACGACGGCTGGCTGCGCAGGTGGTCCAGGTCCAGCCCGGCGTCCGCGATGACCGCGAGGGTGGGCTGCAGCGAGCCGAGGTGGTCGTCGGCGGGGCCGAACGCGAGCCACACCTGCGCGGGGTTGATGAACTCCGGCCAGTCGTCGCGGGACTCCAGCAGCCCGTACCAGACGGGGCCGCCCTCGGCGAGGGCCGCGCTGTCCGGGAGCTCCGCGAAGCCCGCCGGGACTCGCGACCGTTCGATGACCAGCGACCCGCCCTGGCCCGCCAGCGCGATGCGCTCCTCGACGGTCGTGCGCGTCGGCACCAGGCGAGGGCTCACGCCGAGTCCGCGCAGCACGCCCGCGCAGTCCCGCATGCCGGCCTCGTCGATGACTACCTGGCCCACCGTGGCGCCGGCGCCGACCCACACCCACTGGCCGGGCACGGCCACCGCGGCCGTCACGATGAGCGACGAGGCGCCCTCCAGGAGCGCGCGCTCGAGGCCCGGCGCCGGGTGCTCCGGGTGTCCCAGGTGCACCACGGCCGCCAGGGCCTCGATGCTCGCGACCGTGGCGAGCGTGTCCGCCGTGGTGCCGAGGTCCAGCAGCTCGACCGGGTCGTTCCAGCCCGCCATCCGCGCGGCAAGCACCGCGTGCGCGGGTGACTCCCGCTCGCTACGTCCTAGCATGTGCGCAACCTACCGCCGGTCAGCCGTTGGAGCCTTGCGACTTGTCGCACACCACCGGGTTGTCGGGGTTGTAGGAGTGGTTGAACGAGTTCTCCTTGACCACCTGGCCGTCGTGGAGGACCTTGCGGGAGACGGTGACGGAGAAGCCGTCCTCGCCGCCGGGGTACGGCTCGCAGTCCGCCGAGGAGTCGTGGATCGTCGTCTTCGGCACGATGTTCCGCTTGTCGCTCGTGCTCTCCTGCACCGTGTAGTACTTGGTGCTCCAGATGCGGACCGTGAGCTGGCCGCCCGACACGAAGGACTGCATGACCGCGCCGTACGGGGTGTCGTTGGTGAACTTCATGTCCTTGGCGCCCACGTAGATCGTGGCCTCGCGCCCCGGTGGGTAGCGGGGGAACCAGTAGGAGTGCGCGTGGTGCTCGACGTCGTCGAACCCGGCGAAGAAGCCCGCGTTGAACGAGGTGGTGGCCATCTGCGAGAGACCGCCGCCCACCGCCTCCACGTGCTCGCCGTTCTCGACGACGCCCGCGTCGAAGTACCCGTTCTCGAGCGTGATCGGTGCGAGCGCCTCCAGCAGGGAGAACGTCTCGCCCGGCTTGATGAGGTTGCCCGTGATCATCTGCGCGCCACGCACCAGGTTCTGGGTGCGCACCGGCTCGTTCGTCAGCGGCGTGCTGAACTCGGAGACGATCTCCTTGACGCCCAGGGCCTTCAGCGACTCGACGGTCTCCTTCGGGTCCTGCTCGACGAGCTCGACCGACGTCTCACGGTCGTCGCCCGTTGCCGCGATCCGCACCGCCTTGCCCGCCTGGGTGGGATCGAGCGTGGTGCCGGTCTTGCCCGCGACGACGGTCGGCTTGCCGCCGGCGAACTCGAAGTGCGCGTCGTCCGGGACCTCCAGCAGGTTCGTGGTGGCGTCGACGATCGCCGCGACGGTCGCCTCCCGGTCCACGATGGTGACGAGCTGGTCGTCCTGCTGCTCGAACCGGAACAGCCCGGCCAGCACCTCGGGTGCCAGCGCCGGCTCCTGACCGCCTACGGACACCGTGACCGGCGCCGAGACGATCTTCTGCGCCACCGCGTAGCTGTTGTCGGTCTGCGCCTGCGTGATGACCGGCTGGACCGGCTCGATCGGCAGGTCGAAGGGGCCGTCCTGGTTCATCCAGCGCTCCTGGATGATGCGCGAGGTCTCGCTCGCGACGATCCGCGAGCCCTCCTTCGGGTCCGTCTTGACCGCCTGCCCGTCGACGAACGCGACGGTGCCGTCCACGGGCTCCACGGCGAGCGACTCCTCGAGGCCCGCCACCGCGGCGTCGAACTTCTCGGCGTCGATGGCCAGGACCAGCTCCTGCTCGGAGCCGCCGAACATGTGCGCCCACATCCGCATCGGGCTCAGCGAGAACCCCGTGAGCCCGGCCGCCGTCGCCTCGGCGTCGATCGCGAGGCCGCTGGGCCCCGGGGAGAGCTGGGCCTTCCCCTCACCTGCGGTGAGCGCGATCGGCTCCTTGACGCGCGGGGCGAGCTGCTCCGTCAGCGCGGACGCCGCCTCGGCCTGCGTCATCCCGCCGACGTCGACGCCGGCCACCGTGGTCTCGCGCGGCACCGTGTCGCTCACGCTCCACGCCACCAGGGCGTAGATCGCGAACAGCACGACGGCGCCCAGCACCGAGAACAACGCGATCTTGGGGCCCCGGCTCGGGGCGCCGTCGCCGGCGAGGCCGAAGAAGCCGCCCTGGCCTGCCGCAATCGGGCCGTTCGGGCCTCCCGGCCCGGCCGGGCCGCCGGGGCCACCGGGGCCGTTCGGGCCGCCGGGTGCGCCCGGAACACCGGCGCCTGCCGGGGAGGCCGCCTGCCGCGTCGCCTCTGAGCGCACGGGCCCCCATGGGCGCGCCACGCGCTGGATCGCACCGGTCAGCGGCTTGAGGAACGGAATCTGGCCGGCGTCCGGCGGGGGCACCGCGCCCGGGTCCGACGGCGGGGCGGGCGGCACCGTGCCCGGGCGCGATGCGAGCGGCGACGGGACCGACGGCGGTGCGGGCACCGGGGACGACACTGCCGCGGCGGTTGCCGCCGCTGCCGTACCGGCCGCTGCCGTACCGGGCATTGTCGCGTCGGGAACTGCCGACTCGGGAGCTGCTGATTCGGGTGCTGCGGCGTCCGGGGCGGCTGCCGCCTTGTCCGACGGCGCGTCTGCCGGCGCGGTGTCAGGTGCTGCCGCGTCTGCCGTCGTGTCGGGTGCGGCCGAGCCGGTCTCGGCATCGGACGAGCCCGCCGCCGAGTCGGCGGCCGGAGCGGAATCGGCCGCGGGAGCCGGGCCGGCGGCCGGGCCGGAGCCAGCCGCAGAAGCCGCCGCCGCGCCTGCCACAGCACCTGCCGCGGCTCCTGCTGCCGCTGCCGGCGCAACTGTGTCGGGGGCCGACTCCGCGGAAGTGGCATCCGCCGTCTCGTCGGAGGTCTTGCTCGGGTCTGTCACGTCTGGTGCCTGTCCTACCGTCGAGGCGGCCGGCGTCGTGCCCGGCCTCGTGGAGTCCTGCGGCCGCATGCTCTGCCTTCCGACGCTCGACCCGGAGCCGCTCTTGGGCGGCCGGTCGAACGCGAAGACGCGCGGGGTGTACCCGCTCCTGGGCTTGGCCGCCTTGGTCGCCGGCGTCGCGAGCTTCTCGACGACGGTCTGCAGCACGGCGACCTGGTCCGGGCCGTCCGTGCCCGGTTCAGCGGGGTCGTTCGTGGGGTCCGGCTTGTTCACAGAGCCGGGTCCGGTCGGAGAGTCCGGCTTGCTCGGAGAGTCCGGCGCGCTCGGCGCGGCGGACGCCGCGGCGTCCGAACCGGTGCTCCTCGGCGCGTTCTCGGGCGCGACCGGCGCCCCCGTGGACGGTGCAACGGGGACGTGCGGAGCCTTCGAGGGCTCGGACTGCTCCGGAGCGGTCACGGGTTCGACCTTCTCTGCGGATCGGGGGGCCGGCTGAGCGGTCGGACGACCGGCCGGTACTGCGGGCTGTGCGGCCCTGGGGGCCGCCGGCCGTGCCGGGAGTTGCGGTGCCTGTCGCGGCACGCTGCCAGGGCGCGTCTGGGACAAGCGAGGAGGCATCGCCGGGGCATGCTTGATCCCGGCGATCTCGTCTGATGTCGGCTCGAGCGGTTCGTCACGCTCGGTCGGCTGACCCATCGGCACGCTCCGTGCAACTACCCGAGACGCGGGCTCTCCGCGTCCCCCAAGGGCGCACCGGACCTGCGGCGAATCCGCTGGACGGGGCCGCCCTGCCGGGCATCCTATCGAGCGGGAATCCTGCCCAAGGCCTCGTACAGGACGCCCCGAGGTGGAGGTTCTGTATCAATCCTGCCCACCATCCTGCAGCACCCTGCAAAGAATCGCAGAGCTCACGCAGCAGGCCGATTTCGCCGCGCCGGAACCTCGGCGAACCACGACGACGGCAGGAACGCGACGACCGCCAGGACCGCCACCCCCACGTACGACCAGACCATGCCGAGCACGCCCGCCGGGACGACGACGTCGCCCCCGGAGCCCGGCAGCGACAGGGCCTGCACCAAGGCGACCCAGCCCACACCGAATCCGAGCAGCGTGCCGTAGCCGGCCCAGGCGCGCGCGAGCACGCCTGCCGCCGCCGTCAGCGCGAGCGCAAGGAACAGTCCGAGGTGCAAGGGCTCGTCGCCGTACCGGTGCACCACGGTCCCCAGGCCGCCCATGACGACGCCGAGCGCCACGGCCAGGAGGGTGCGCACGATCGTTCGTCCGAGGTGGCGTCCGGGTGAGTTCACCCAACCATTCTCCCGCATTCATCTGGGAGGACACTGCAAGTGTGGAACACTCCGGCGGGTGAATACGCTCCAGGCACAGACGCAGCTCATCATCCGACAGCGGATCCGCTTGATGGTCAGCCAGTACCAGGTGCGCGGCGCGCAGCCCGACGGCTCCGAGGGCGACCTCTACGCGTTCGCCCAGCAGAAGCGCATGGCGTTCCGCGAGCAGGTCACGCTCTACGCCGACGAGAACAAGCAGGAGGCGGTGCTCGGGTTCAAGGCCCGCCAGGCGGTCGACCTCGGCGCCACCTACGACGTGGTCGACGCGGGCGGCAGCCCGATCGGCTCGTTCCGCAAGGACTTCGCCAAGTCGCTGCTGCGCAGCACCTGGCACATCGACCAGCCCGACCTCGGCACCATCACGGGGACCGAGCGGAGCATGGCGGTCGCCGTGGTCCGTCGGCTCGTCGAGGCGGCCTGGCTGCCGTACCACTTCGACTTCATGATCGAGGGCCGGCCGGCCTTCACCGTGGAGAAGAAGTGGGGCCTGCGCGACCGGTACGTCGTGAACGTCCAGGACCCGCGGCTCGACCGCCGGCTCGTGACCGCCATGGCGATCGGCCTGGACGCCTTCCAGGAGCGCTGATCCGGCCGTCCGCCAAGGCAGTTTCGCCGAGACAGAACCGTGACGAGATGGAACCCACCTCGGTGCGGTTCTGTCTCGCCACGGTTCTATCGCGGCGAGCTGACGAGGTAGGTCTCGGTCGTGAGGATCGGGGCCAGCACGCCGTTGGACAGGGCGTACCAGCCGGCGACCAGGCCCTCGGGACGCCGCAGGGCAGTCGCGTGCTGAACCTGCGTGGCGTGGGCCCGCAGCGCGGCGGTCACCCGGTCGGCCACCGGCCCGACGTCGACCTGTACGACCTCGGGCCCTGAGGCCACCGTGTCCAGGTCGTCCTTGGCGAACGGCGGCAGCTCCGCCCAGGGATCGGCGAACGTGAGGCCGGCGGCCGCGGCGAGCGCGCCCGCGTCAGGTAGGTCCGCGAGCAGCGCCCGCGCCTCGCGCACCTCTGCCGCCCGGGCGACGGCCTCCCACAGCTCGGCACCGGCCCACGGTTCGTCCTGCCGCCCGACGCCGGCATCCGGCTCGCCGTCAGGTGTCGGCGCGTCGCCGCCGTCGGGCCGCCAGGCCGGGTCCGCCGCGAGCTCCAGCGCACGGACCGTCACCGCGTGCGTGCGCACGTGGTCGGGGTGCCCGTAGCCCCCGCCGGGCTCGTAGGTCGCGACGACGGCGGGGCGCCGCGCGCGGATCAGCATCGCGAGCCGGCCCGCAGGCTCGTCGAGCGGCACCCGCGCGAACGCCGTCGGCGGGGAGTCCGGCGCGGGACCAGCAACACCGGGCGCGGCCCAGACCATCCCCGAGTCCTCGTACCGGACCTCACCGGACGTGTCAGACCCGTGGGTCACCCCGGCGAACTGTGCGTCCGAAAGCGGGAGGGCATCGAGGAAGGCATGCTCGATCACGCCGACGCCGGCCAGCTCCGCCAGCGCGCTCGCCAGCTCGGTCTCCCGGTAGGCGGCCAGCGCGGGCCCGTCGCCCTCGAGACCGGCCAGCCCCTCCGACGTCGTGCCGGGAAGGGCGATGACCTCGCCCCGCTCCCCGCGCGTGCACGTCACGACGATGGCCGGCCGCCCGGCGGCCGCCCAGTTGGCCAGCAGGCCCCCGGTCGACAGCGTCTCGTCGTCGGGATGCGCGTGTACGGCCAGCAGCCCTCCGAAAGCACTGAGTGCCGGATCTTCGTCCAGAAGACGAGCCGTCATCGGGCGAACACCCAGCACTCAGCGAGGGAGGTCAGGAGCGCTTGGCGCGTGCCGTCGCGCGGGCGCGGTCCGTGGCGTTGAGCAGCACCTTGCGGATGCGCACCACCTCGGGCGTCACCTCGACGCACTCGTCCTCCTGGGCGAACTCCAGGGACTCCTCGAGCGTCAGCTTGCGCGGCGGGATCAGGTTCTCGAAGTTGTCCGCGGTCGAGGACCGCATGTTCGTCAGCTTCTTCTCCTTGGTGATGTTGACGTCCATGTCCTCGTTGCGGGAGTTCTCGCCGACGATCATGCCCTCGTACACCTCCTGCGTGGGGTCCACGAAGAAGGAGCCGCGCTCCTGCAGGTTGATCATGGCGAACGGCGTGACCTTGCCGGTGCGGTCCGCGACGAGCGAGCCCGTCATGCGCGACTCGATCGGGCCGTGCCAGGGCTCGTAGCCCTCGGAGATCGACGCCGCGATCCCGGTGCCGCGAGTGTCCGTGAGGAATTGCGTACGGAAGCCGATGAGGCCGCGCGCCGGGACCATGAACTCCATGCGGACCCAGCCGGTGCCGTGGTTCGTCATGGTCTCCATGCGGCCCTTGCGCTGCGCGAGGAGCTGCGTGACGGAGCCGAGGTACTCCTCGGGCACGTCGATCGTCATCCGCTCCATGGGCTCGTGGATCTTGCCGTCGATCGTCTTGGTGACGACCTGCGGCTTGCCGACCGTGAGCTCGAAGCCCTCGCGGCGCATCTGCTCGACGAGGATCGCCAGGGCCAGCTCACCACGACCCTGCACCTCCCACGCGTCGGGACGCTCGGTCGGGAGCACCTTGAGCGAGACGTTACCGACGAGCTCGGCGTCGAGGCGGTCCTTCACCTGGCGGGCGGTGACCTTGTGGCCCTTGCCGCCCTTGCCCGCGAGCGGGGAGGTGTTGATACCGATGGTCATCGAGATCGCCGGGTCGTCGACCGTGATGAGCGGCAGGGGGCGCGGGTCGTCGATGTCGGTGAGGGTCTCGCCGATCATGATGTCCGCGATACCGGCGACGGCCACGATCTCGCCGGGGCCGGCCTTGTCCGTCGGCACGCGGTCGAGGGCCTTGGTCTCCAGCAGCTCGGTGATCTTCACGCTCTGCAGGGTGCCGTCGTGCCGGGCCCACGCGACGTTCTGCCCCTTGGCCAGGGTGCCGTTGTGGATGCGCAGCAGCGCGAGACGGCCGAGGAACGGCGACGCGTCGAGGTTGGTGACGTGCGCCTGCAGCGGCACGCCCTCCTCGTAGGTCGGGGCGGGGATCTTCTCGAGGATGGTCGCGAACAGCGGCTCGAGGTTCTCGCTGGCGGGCAGGCCGCCGTCGGCGGGCTGCTCCGTGGAGGCGCGGCCGGCCTTGGCCGACGCGTACACGACGGGCACGTCGAGGATGGCGTCCAGGTCGAGGTCCTCGACCTCGTCGGACAGGTCGCCGGCCAGGCCGAGCAGCAGGTCAGTGGTCTCGGCGACCACCTCGTCGATGCGCGCGTCGGGGCGGTCCACCTTGTTCACGACGACGATGACCGGCAGCTTCGCGGCCAGCGCCTTGCGCAGCACGAAGCGCGTCTGGGGCAGCGGGCCCTCGGACGCGTCGACGAGCAGCACGACGCCGTCGACCATCGACAGGCCGCGCTCGACCTCGCCGCCGAAGTCTGCGTGGCCCGGGGTGTCGATCACGTTGATCGTGATGCCGTCGGGCTGGCCGTTCTCCGCCGCCGCGGGGCCGGCGTACCGGATCGCGGTGTTCTTGGCGAGGATGGTGATGCCCTTCTCGCGCTCCAGGTCGCCCGAGTCCATCACGCGGTCCTCGAGGTGCTGGCGGGCACCGAAGGACCCGGACTGCCTGAGCATGGCGTCCACGAGCGTGGTCTTGCCGTGGTCGACGTGGGCCACGATCGCGACGTTACGCAGGTCGGATCGGGTCGCACGGGCCGAGGTCGGCGCGGTTGCAGGCACGGTCACGGAAGCACTCATTTCCAGAAGGGGAGTCAAGGTGCGCGGACGCTGGTCCGAATGACAGGTCTCGCGGCTTGACCATCTTACCCGCGAATCGAAAAACCCCAGGTGTCGGACGTGTCACTGTTCGGAGAACAACAGCGCGACCTCGTCGGTCGGGCCTGTCGAGACCGGGGTCTCGACAGGCCCGACCAACGAGGTCGCCTGGTTTCGCCGGGGCGGGGAGGTCAGCTGCCGATCTCGAGGCTTGCGCCCGGGATCGCCGCCAGCAGGTCCCGCGTGTACTCCTGCTGCGGGTTGTCGAACACCTCGTCGGTCGAAGCGTGCTCCACGATGCTGCCGTCCTTCATCACGGCCACGAGGTCGGCGATCTGCCGCACCACGGCCAGGTCGTGCGTGATGAACAGGTAGGACAGCCCCAGCTCTGCCTGCAGGTCGTTGAGCAGCGTCAGGATCTGCGCCTGGACCAGCACGTCGAGCGCCGAGACGGCCTCGTCGAGCACGAGCACCTCGGGCTTGAGCGCCAGCGCACGCGCGATGGCGATGCGCTGCCGCTGGCCGCCGGACAGCTCGTTCGGGAACCGGCTCATGGTGGCCTGCGGCAGCGACACCATGTCGAGCAACTCGCGGACGCGCGCCTCGCGGGACTTCCGGTCGCCCACCCGGTGCAGGACGAGCGGCTCCTCGATCGAGCGGAAGACCGAGTAGGTCGGGTCCAGCGAGCCGTACGGGTTCTGGAACACCGGCTGCACCCGGCGGCGCAGCGCGAACTGCTCCTTCGCGGACATCGTCGCGACGTCGTTGCCGTCGAACATGACGGTGCCCGACGTCGGCTCGAGCAGTCCCAGCACCATGTTGGCCGCCGTGGACTTGCCGGAGCCGGACTCGCCCACCAGCGCGAGCGTGCGGCCCTTGGGCAGCACGAAGTCGATGCTGTCCACCGCCGTGAAGTCGGTGTGCGCACCCGGCCGGGAACCACGGATGTGGAACACCTTGGTCAGGTCCTTCGCAACGACGACGTCGGCCGCCGCCTGCACGACCTCCGGCTCGTCCGCGTGCTCGGCGAGCAGGTCCTCGGCCTCCGTGCCACGCTCGTGCGCGGACTGGATGCGGCGCGAGGCCAGCGACGGGGCCGAGGCCACGAGCCGCTTGGTGTACTCGTGCTGCGGGTCCTTGAGGATCTGCGCCGCCGGGCCCGACTCCACGATCTTGCCCTTGTACATCACCACGAGGTGCTCGGCGCGCTCGGCGGCCAGGCCCAGGTCGTGCGTGATGAACAGGACTGCCGTGCCGAGCTCGGCGGTGAGGCCCTCCAGGTGGTCCAGGATCGTCTTCTGCACCGTGACGTCGAGGGCCGACGTCGGCTCGTCCGCGATGAGCAGCTTCGGCCGCGAGGCCAGGCCGATCGCGATGAGCGCGCGCTGGCGCATGCCGCCCGAGAACTCGTGCGGGAACTGGCGGGCGCGGCTCGCGGCGTCGGGCAGACCGGCCTCGCCGAGCAGCTCGGCGACGCGCGCGGTGCGCTCCGCCCTGCTGCCCGGGAAGCCGTTGGCGACCAGGGCCTCGTCGATCTGCGCGCCGATGCGCCACACCGGGTTCAGGTTGGACATCGGATCCTGCGGCACCAGGCCGATCTCGCGGCCGCGCAGGTCTTCGACCTGCTTGCGCTTCAGGCCGACGAGCTCGCGCCCGCCGAACGAGATGGACCCGCCGGTCACCTTGCCGGTGCCGGGCAGCAGGTCGATGATCGCGTGCGCGGTGGTCGACTTGCCGGAGCCCGACTCCCCCACGATCGCCACGGACTGGCCCGGGTAGACCGTGAGGTCCACGCCGCGGACGGCGTCGACCGTGCCGGTGGCCGTGGTGAAGGAGATCTGCAGGTCGCGGATCTCGAGCAGCGGAGCGCTGTCGTCGGGCTTCTCGGCGGCCACCGGGGCGTCCTCGGTGGTTCCGTCGGTGAGGGTGATCGTGGTGGTCATCGCTTCCTCGCCTTCGGGTCGAGGGCGTCGCGCACGACGTCGCCCAGCATGATGAAGCCGAGCACGGTGAAGGCGAGTGCGGCGGCCGGGTAGAACATGATCTCCGGGTTGGTGCGGATCGAGGCGCGCCCGTTCGACAGGTCACCGCCCCAGGAGACGGTGGACGGGTCCAGGCCGATGCCGAGGAACGTCAGCGTGGCCTCGGCAACGATGAAGGTGCCGAGCGCCACCGTGGAGTACACGATGATCGGCGCCGACGAGTTGGGCAGGACGTGCCGCCAGAGGATGGCGCCACGACTCATGCCCAGGGCTTTCGCCGCCATGACGAACTCGTTGTTCTTCACGCTCAGCACGGCACCACGGGTGATGCGGGCGATGGTGGTCCAGCCGAAGGAGGCCAGCACCAGCGCCACCGCCAGCGCGCTACGCGACGGCACGATGCTGAGGATCACGATCGCGGCGAGCACGAACGGCACGGCGAAGAAGATGTCCGTGATCCGCGACAGGATCGTGTCGGTCCAGCCGCCGTAGTAGCCGGCGATGGCGCCGACGACCGTGCCCAGCACGACCACGAAGACCGTGGTGAGCAGGCCGACCGTCACCGAAGCTTTAGCCCCGTAGAGCGTCCGCGCGTAGATGTCACAGCCGTTCTTGTCCGTACCGAAGAGATGCTCGCTCGACGGCGGCAGCAGCGAGTTCGCCAGGTCGCACCCCGAGCGCGGGAGCTGGTCCGTGAACAAGCCCGGGGCGATGGAGATCACCACCACGATCACGATCATCACGGCAGAGACCCAGAACAGCGGGCGGTGGCTCATGTCCCGCCAGGCGTCGCGCCAGAGGCTCGAGGGCGCTCCTTCGGTGGCGACGGCGTCGACCACGCCCACGGTGACGTCCTCGGGTGCGGCCACGAAGTGGTCCTGGCCCGGACGCGGGGCCTTGTCGTAGCGGTTCTCAGGCATAACGGATCCTCGGGTCCAGGACGGCGTACAGCAGGTCCACGAGCAGGTTGGCGACGATGTAGACGAGCACGATCACGGTCGACATCGTCACGATCGTGACGGACTCGCCGCGCTGGATCGCCTGGAAGAGCGTGCCACCGACACCGTTGATGTTGAAGATGCCCTCGGTGACGATCGAGCCCGTCATCAGGTTGCCCAGGTCCACGCCGATGAAGGTGACGACGGGGATGAGCGAGTTGCGCAGCACGTGCCGGGAGACCACCTTGTCGCGCGGCAAGCCCTTGGCGCTCGCTGTGCGCACGAAGTCGGCGGTGACGTTCTCGATCACCGAGGTGCGGGTCAGACGCAGGATCTGGGCGAACGACGTCGTCGCGAGCACGATGGCCGGCATGAGCAAGCTGTAGAAGTCGGGATCTCGGCCCGCGGTGACGGGCAGCCAGTCGAGGTTGACGCCCACGACGATCTGCAGCACCAGGCCGGTGACGAACGTGGGCAGCGCGATGAGCAGCAGGCTCAGCACCAGCACGCTGGAGTCGAACAGCTTGCCCTTGCGGATCCCGGCGAACAGGCCGAAACCGATGCCGAAGACCGTCTCGATGACGAGCGCCATGAGCGCGAGCTGGAACGTGATGGGGAGGGCCTCGGCAACGACCTCGGCCACCGGGCGGCCGGTGAAGGTGTCGCCGAGGTCGAACGTGAAGATGCCCTTGAGGTAGTACAGGTACTGCACGATGAAGGGCTGGTCCAGGTGGAACTGGGCGCGGATCTGCTGCTGCACGGCCTCGGGCAGCCCGCGCTCACCGCCCAGTCCGGCCACGGGATCACCCGGGCGCAGGAAGACCAGTGCGTAGAGCAGAAGTGTGGCGCCGAGAAACACAGGGATCACCTGCAGCAGCCGGCGTCCGAGATACCAAAGCATCGAAATTCTCCTTGGGCGGTTTCAGCGAACCATTCTCCCGGACAACTTCCGGGCGGCGCGCCGCTGGACATTGCAAGGCGGGGCACGCGTCGCGCGTACCCCGCCTCACCTGGAGCGAAGCGTCACGCCGGAGGTCCGGACGTGATCAGGCTCACTCCGACTTGGTCACCTGGTACAGGAGCGGGTCGCTGTCCCAGCCGAACACGACGTCCTCCACGGCCTCGGACCAGCCGCCGGTCGCGTTGTTGTACCACAGCGGGATGCCGGGCATGTCCTGGAACAGGATCGTCTCGGCCTCCTTGTAGAGCTCGACCGCGGTGTCGGGGTCGGACTCGCCGTTGGCCTCGGTGAGCTTGGCGTCGAACTCCTCGCTCGAGTAACCCATGTCGTTCGAGCCGGCGCCCGTGCCGTAGATCGGCCCGAGGAAGTTGCTCATGGCCGGGTAGTCGGCCTGCCAGCCGCCACGGAACAGGCCCTTGATCTCGTTGTTGTCACGCGCGTCGAGGAACTCGTCGAACGTGGGGTACGCGTCGAACTCGCAGTCGATGCCGAGCGTGTCGCGGATACCGTTGCAGACCGGGTCGATCCACGACTGGTGGTCGCTGTCGGCGTTGGACGCGATGTACAGCGGCTCGTCGCCCCAGGGCTCGATCGCCTCGGCCTCGTCCCAGAGCTGCTTGGCGCCCTCGGGGTCGTAGTCGAGCACCTCGTTGCCCTCGACGTCTTCGCTCCAGCCGCTGATGACCGGCGAGGTGAAGTCGGAAGCGGGGGTACGCGAACCGCTGAACACGGTCTCCGTGACCGAGTCACGGTCGATGGCCATCGAGATGGCCTGGCGGCGCATGAGGCCCGCCTCGCCCTGGAAGCCCTCGACGTACTCGGGAACGTTGATCACCTGGATCACTGCGGCGGGCTGGTTGACCGCACGCTCGCCCAGCTCGTCCTCGAAGGTGCCGAACGCCGACGCCGGCACGTTGGTGACGATGTCGAGGTTGCCGTCGAGCAGGTCGTTGTACGCCGAGTCCTCGTCGGTGTAGGCCACCAGGTCGACGCCGCCGTTCTGGACCGCGCGCTCGCCCTGGTACGACTCGTTCGGGCGCAGCTCGATGAGCGCGTTGTGCTCCCAGGTCTCCAGGACGTAGGGGCCGTTGCCGATCGGGGCCTCGCCGGCCGCCTCCGGGTCCTCGAAGAAGGACTCGGGCAGCGGGTAGAACGCCGAGTAGCCCAGCCGCAGCGGGAAGTCCGACTCCGGCTGCGAGAGCGTCACCGTGAACTCGGTGTCACTGACGACCTCGAGACCGGACAGCGTCTCGGCCGCAGGCACCGCGCCCTCCTTGGGCGCGCCCTCGGCATCCAGCTGGTCCTCCGCGAACTGCACGTCCTCGAAGCCCTCGATGGGCTCGAAGAAGTAGCTCAGGTTCTGCGCGTTAGGCCCGTAAGCGCCGTAGTTCCACGCGTCCACGAAGCTCTGCGCCGTGACCGGCGTGTCGTCCGAGAACGTCCACCCGTCTGCGAGCGTGATGTTCCAGACCACGTTGTCTTCCGACTCGATCGACTCAGCGACCTCGTTGTGGACGACGCCCTCGGCGTCGTAGTAGACAAGCCCGGCGAAAATGTTACCCGTGACCTTGGATCCGAAGACCTCGTTGGTCATGGTCGGGATGATCGGGTTCTGCGGCTCGCCGTTGCCGACAGTCACGATGCCGGTGCTGGCGCCCTCGGCCGGGGGCTCTTCGCCGCCGCCACCGCCGCAAGCGGTCAGCACGAGCGACGAGGCGAGGGCGAATGCGCCAAGCCCCACAAGTCGCTTTCGAGGTGTCACGTGTCCTCCTGGGTAGCAGTTCACTCCGGCCCGGCGGTCGCCGTCCGGAGCGATGCGGGCGCATCATTGCACCCCGTGTTATCAGACCTAACGTAGCCGCTCAGCGCAGATGCCGATGACCACTCTGCGAGAAACGCCACCGAGTTGTGACCATCCTGGTATATGGGGGTAACACCAGGTAACAGTTCTGACCAGGTGGTTCTCACAGCCGTAACAAGCGCGCGGCAAGGGTTCCACCAGGAAATTCACCCGTTGCCTGAGGCCACTACCCGCCCGTCGTGCAGCTCCACCACGCGGTCGGCACGGGCCATCAGCTCGGGATCGTGCGTGGAGACGACGGCGGCCACGCCGCGCGCGTGCGTGACCTCGCGCAGCAGGTCCATCACCACCGCGGCCGTGCCCGAGTCCAGCTGCCCGGTGGGCTCGTCCGCGAGCAGTACTTCCGGGTCGGCCACCAGTGCCCGGGCGATGCCCACCCGCTGCTGCTGCCCGCCCGACAGCTCGTACGGCCGCTGCTTCGCGTGCCCGCTGAGCCCGACGGCGTCCAGCGCCTCGGCCACGCGCCGCGAACGCTCGGCCGCCGGGGCACGCCGCAGCCGCAGCGGGACCTCCACGTTCTCCGCCGCCGACAGCACGGGCACCAGCCCGAACGACTGGAACACGTAGCCGATCCGGTCGCGGCGCGCGGCGAGCACTGCCCTCTCCCCCAGCGCGGTCAGCTCGGCATCGCCGAGCCACACGCTGCCCGACGTCGGACGGTCCAGCCCCCCGAGCAGGTTCAGCAGCGTCGTCTTGCCCGAACCGGACGGGCCGCGCACCACGAGCAGCTCGCCCGCGGCCACCTCCAGCGAGGCGTCCGCCAGGGCGCGTACCTCGCCGGCGCCGGTCCCGAACACCCGCGTGAGGCCCTCGGCGCGCAGCACGGTACGCGCCGGGGTACGCGTCGAAGCGGTGGTCGTCATCGGTCCTCCTCGGTCTGGGTCTCGGCAGGCTCGACCGCCGGGCTGGGTTCGACCGCCCGGCTCGCACCAGCCGGGTCGGGCCGGGCCGCAGCGCCCGGCGCCGCAGGCCACACGCCCACGTGGTCCGGCTCCAGCGCCAGCCGCACGCGGTCGCGCAGGTCGAGCGCGTGGACGAAGTCCTGGGGCAGCTGCATGCGGCCCACCCGGTCGAGCACCGCGAACTCCTCCGACACGTGTCGTGCCTGCCCGTGCTCGTCGGTCTCGGTACGCCGCAGCGTCTCCGTGGAGGTGCGGCCGTCGCGGATCTGGATCGTGCGCGCGACGTGCTCGGACACCGTCGGGTCGTGCGTGACGATCAACGTGGTCACGCCCGTCTCCCGGTTCACGCCACGCAGGGCCTCCAGCACCTCCACCGAGGTGGCCTCGTCGAGCTCGCCGGTGGGCTCGTCGGCCAGCAGCACCCGTGGGTTGTTGGCCACCGCGACGGCGATCGCGGTGCGCTGCTGCTCGCCGCCGGACATCTCGCCCGGCCGCCGTCCGGCCACGTGGCCGACCTCCAGCAGCTCGAGCAGCGCCTCGACGCGGCGCGCGCGCTCGCGCCGGGGCAGCGCGCCCGCCAGCTCCAGCGGGAGCCGCACGTTCTCGCTCGCCGTGAGGTACGGCAGCAGGTTGCGCGACGTCTGCTGCCACACGAAGCCGACGGTGGACCGCTGGTACCGGACCCGCTCGGCGTGGCCCATGGTCAGCAGGTCGGTGCCCGCCACCACCGCGGACCCGCCGGTGGGCGTGTCCAGGCCGGACAGGATGGTCAGCAGCGTCGACTTCCCGGAGCCGGACGCGCCGACGACGGCGACGATCTCCCCCGGGTCGACGATCAGCGTGAGGCCCTGCAGGGCCTGCACCTCGACGCCGTCCGTGGCGAAGATCCGTACCAGGTCGCCGCACCGGATCTCGCCGCCGCCCGCCGGCTCCGCCGACGTCGGCGCGCCGCCGTCCGTCAGCTCGATGGTCGTGCTCATCGGGTCTCCCTTCGAACGCCTGGGTCCGCGGTCGTCATGTCAGTCATTGCTTCCCATCCGGAGCTGGGCGGCGACCTCGCCGCGCCGGCTCAGCGCCGCGGCGACGCCCACCGCTGCCAGCACCACCACGACGAACCCGGCGGCGGCCGCGCCCAGCAGCAGCGGGTCGTACTGCGCCTCGGGCTGGGTGGCTCCGCCGGTCAGGGCCGTGACGTCCACGGCGGCCAGCACCAGCGACGGCACGGCCACGCCGAGCACCGCACCGACCACGAGCGCAACCACCGCCCACGGCCCGATCTCCCAGCCGACCAGCCCGCGCCCCTGGCGGGGCGACAGCCCCAGGGTCTGCAGCACGGCGAGCAGCCGGGCTCGTGCGGGCGCGGCGAGCATCAGCGTCATCACCACGGCGGCCGCGCACAACAGCCCCGCGAGCAGCACGGCCAGCACGAAGGCGATCGCCAGCCCGCCGGAGACGGGCGCTGCCAGCATGACGTCGGCCTCCTGGTCCGGGTCCTCCACGACCGACGACGGCAGCAGCCGCGATATCTCGGCCGTCACCGCGGCGCGGTCGGCGTCGTCGGCCAGGCCCACCAGCGCGAGCCGCGCGTAGGCGTGATCGTCCGTGGCCGCGGCGAGGCGGTCGGCGTCGGCGAGGACGAGCGCCCGGCTCGCGGGCAGGCCGGGCAGCTCGTCCACGACGTCGACGACACGGATGGGCACGCTGCCCTCCTGCGTCACGAGGGTTCCGCCCGTGCTCCCGGGACCGATCCCGGGGCCGGCCGCCGCGCTGGTGAGGATCACCGGCACGGCGTCGTCCGCCCCGCCCGAACCACCTGGCCCGGCCAGCCCGGCCAGCGTCTCGGGGGCGCCGGCCACCTCCTCCTGGGCGACGGCCAGCGCCGCCGCGTCCACCGTGTAGACCTCTGCGCGGAGCGACGACGTCTCGTTCTGCAGCACGCCGTCGCCCACCGCGCCGACCGGCGTGACAGCGGAGACCCCGTCGAGCGCGGCGATCTGCTCCGCCACCGGCTCGTCGACGATCGGGCCGGAGACGCGCAGGTCGGCGCCGGTGGCGCGCCACGCCTCGCGGACCACGCCGCCCGAGACGGTGGAGTACAGCACCGCGGAGGTCGCCGCGACGGCCACGGCCAGCACGAGCGCCACCGCCGGGACGGGACCGCCCGCGGGGTCGCGCGTGGCACGCGCGGCGCCGAGGAACGGGACGAGGTCGCGCCGCGGCGCGAGCGCCCGCTCGACCGCGAGCGCGAGCCACGGGTAGGCGCGCACGGCGAGCAGGGTGAGTGCGAGGGAGACCAGCAGGGGCGCCGCGGCCACCAGCGGGTCGACGCCGGAGCCCGCACCCGAGCCCGCCACGACCCCGCGCGAGAGCAGCAGCCACGTCGCGAGCGCCGCTCCCGCGACGACGAGCACCTCCGGCATCCAGCGCACCCGGCTGCGCGAGCGGGGCGCGAGGTCCGCCCGGGTGGCCCGTAGGCCGGCGGGCGAAGTGGCGAGCGCGAGGGCCACCGCGGGGGCGAGACCCGCGGCGAGGGCGAGCGCGACCTGGCTGAGGGTGACGGGTGCGTCCATGCCGACGCCGGCCGAGAGGGCGAGCCCCGCCGCGAACCCGGCCGCCGCGGACCCGAGCCCCACGACGAGGCCCTCGCCGCCCATGAGCAGGCGCACCTGGGTTCCGGACGCCCCGCGGGCGCGCAGCAGGGCGAGCGCCGAGCGCCTGCGGTCGACCACGAGCCGCGCGCCCAGGGCCAGCACGGCGACGGTGGCGCCGAGCGGCCCGACGGCGAGGACCGCGACTATCGCGTCGACGCCGGTGCGCTGTGCGAGCAGGCGCTCCAGGATCTCGCTGAGGCGGCTGCTCGGCCGCAGCTGGATCGGCGTGGGGTCGTCGGGTCCGGCCGCGACGAGGAACGTCTTGGCCGACTGGCCGTTGATCTGGGACAGGAGCACCGGCACGTCGGCGGCCGTCACGCCGTCGGTGTTCACCGGGTACCAAACGCGGGTCTCGGCCATGCCGAGCGTCAGCGGCGTGATCATCGCCGGGTCCACGTAGGCGGTCGCGGTGCCGAGCAGCCCGCGGTTCGGGTCGGCGATCACGGAAGCCCGGGCCCCCAGGGCGTGGTGCAGCCAGTAGTCGGCGTCCGGGTCGCCGGTCTCGAAGATCCCGGTCACGACGAGGGTCGGGTAGCGGTCGGCCAGGGCGACCACGCCCGAGCCGAAGAGGTTGTCGTACCTGCCGCCGAGCTCCCAGCCGTACGTGTCCGCGACGGCGCGCGACACGGCCACCTCGAACGGCGGGGCCTGCTCCGTGGGCTGTCGCAGGAACTGCTCGTCGTCCCCGAACACGGGCGCTGCCGTCGCGGCGGGCCAGCGCCCCTCGACGAGCTCGGCGTGCTCGCGCAGGTCGGTGGCCGAGCGGAGGAAGACCTTGGCCTCGGCCAGCTCGGAGCTGGGCACCGGTTCGGTGTACGCGGGGTCGGTCGAGGTCACGTGGAAGCGCGGCGCGCCCATCACCGAGCGCAGCGGCTCGGGAGTCTCGACGCGCACGGTGTCCAGGTTCGCGAGGAACGGTGCCCAGTCCGGCTCTGCCGGCACACCGCTCCCGAAACTGCCCGGATCGTAGAAACCCCCGTCCGGCGACTCGCCGGGAACCGCCCCCACCACCGAGATCACGTCGCGCGCGAGGCCCGTCGCTGCCGCGGTCTCGTAGGTCACCTGTTCCGCGTGCATGGTCGCGACGGCGCGCGGCGCAGTCGACAGCACCCCGGCGGCGAGGAACGCGACCACGCCGAGCGTCGCCGTCGCACCCCAGGACGTGCGCAGCTGCCGCCGCGGGAGCAGGCCCAGCCCGGACAGCGCTCCCATCAGCGCACCTCCTCGCGGTAGGTGGTGTCGCGGGCCTGCGCGGCCACGCGCCCGCCCACCCCGATCGCGACCAGCACGAGCCCGCCCACGGCGGCGGCGAGCACCAGGCCGGTCCCCCCGGTCTCGAGGACGAACCGCGCGGATGGCGCGGCGTCGATCCCGGTGAGCGTCGCGGCGGCCAGGCCGCCCACGGCCAGCCGCGCCACGCCCCACCCGGCGACGGCGCCCACCGCGAGCGCCACCACGCCGACGGCGATCAGCTCGGCGGCCCGGGCCCGGCCCTGCGCCACGGGGCCGAGCCCGACCGCGCGCAGCACGATCACCTCGCCGCGCCGCTCACGCAGGGTCGCCACCGCGACCGCGAGCACGCCAGCCAGCGCGAGCACCGTCGCGCCGCCCGCGGCGAGCCAGAACGAGACGCGCACCGGCACGGCGGTGTCCGTCGAGCCGTATCCCGGGGTCGTGACGGTCGGCTGCTCCCGGCTGCTCTCCCCCGTGGCCTCGGCCACCGCCGCCGCCTCTTGGGCGAGGCGGGCCACGGCACGTGCTGGGGCAGCAGGGCCGGGCGGGCCCGCCGCGAGCCAGACCTCGCTCGTGAGCACCGGGTCGCTCACCTCGCGCACGAGCGCGGCGGCGAGCGCCCCGCGGTCCAGCAGTGCGGCATACGGCTTGAGCGCCCCGGGCACCGTGCCCGACGACGCCACGGCGACCACCGGCAGCCGTGTCCCGCCGAGCGTCAGCTCGAAGATGTCGTCCTTGGCGATGTCCAGGGCGCTGACCAGCGACGACGAGGCCAGCAGCGGGACGGGGGCGGGGTCCGGACTGGTCAGCAGCCGGAGCCGGCTCGCCCCGGCCGCGCCGTCGCCGAGCGGCATCGTGAACTCGGCCTCGCCCTCGGTCAGCTCCAGGCCGTCAGGCCCGTCGAGGGTCTCCGAGCGGGTCCACACCGGCTGCTCGACGGGCTCTCCGCCCGCCGTCATGCCCTCCACGGACAGCGTCACCTCCGCCATCGACCACCCGGGGCTCGTGTCCACGTCCAGGGCGGCGACCCGCCACGACTGGCCCTCCGGGGGCGCCGGCACCTCGCCGGACAGCTCGTGCGTGGTCGTGTCCTCCCCGAGGGTGCTGCCGGACCCGTCGCCCTCCGCGACCTGCCCGAGGCCCACCCTGGCGAGCGTCCCGTCGGGCGCCGCGAGCACGAGGGACACGTCCAGCTCGTGCACGGGCGCCCCGGCAGGCAGGAGCATCTCGACGGCCTGGCGGATCCGGCCGCTCACGGTGAGGCTGACGTCGCGGGCGCCGTCGGGCAGGGCGGGGGCCGCGGCGAAGGCGTCGCTCGCCAGGTCGTCGGCCAGCTGCCCGACGTCGAGCACCTCCGCCGGCGCGCGCACCACCTGTGGCACCGCCGCAGCGGGCAGTGCCAGCATCGTGACCGGACGGCCGTCGGAGTAGCCGGTCCCGGACAGCACGGGCGCGGCCGCGATCGCGGCACTGCCAACGGGGTGGCCCGGACCGGGGCCGCCCGGCAGATACGGCGCGGGGTCGAGTTGCCCGCTCTCGGGCTCCGTGACACGCACGTCCGCGCCGTTGGCGAGCACGTCGACGTCGGCCCGCAAGCGCTCCGCCGTGCCCGCGTACCCGCCGGCCAGGGTCGCCGCACCGCCCGCGAGCACCAGCAGGACCACCGGCACCACGTACACGACGATCCGCCGGGCCACCTGCCGCGCCGCCAGCGGCCCGACGACGCCGCGCGACCGTCCCGCGAGCCCCGCCCACAGGCGCGTGGCCGGGCCGAGCACCGCCATCGCCGCCACCGCGAGCGCGGCCAGTGCGAGGGCGGGCGCCGCGGCCGCCGTCGGGTCGGTGCGCAGGCCGTCCGGCGTGGTCAGGAGCGGTGAGCCGTAGCGCAGCAGCTGGGTAGCGCTCACCGCGGCGGCGGCCACCGTCAGCACCACCGTGCCGAGCGCAGCGGCCTGGCGCACGCGGCCCGAGCGGTCGGTCACCTGCCGCCGCACGGCCGCCTGCGCCTGCAGCGCCGCGACCACCACGAGAGTCGCGGTCGCCACCACGGCGACTGCCAGTGCCACGGTCAGGGGCGTCACGGCGGAGACTGCCGCACCGGCATCGGCCCGGGCGACGATCCGCAGCGCGGCCCAGGCGGCGGCCCCGCCCGCCGCCGCGGCGGTCAGCGCGAGCAACGCGCCCTCCACGACGGCCGCCAGCGTCACCGTCCCCGGCGCGGCGCCGCGCGAGACCAGGAGCGCGACCTCGCCCTCCCGGGTCGCGGCCAGCAGGCGCGCCATCTGCACCAGTGCGACGAGGCCCACGAGGGCCAGCAGGCACAGCGGCACCAGCGCCACCGCGTCCGCGGCCCGCAGCGCGGCCCCCAGGTCGGCGGCCGTCACGTCCAACGTGCCCGCGAGGGTCAGCCCACGGGGCGCGATGTCGGTGTCCTCCCCCAGGATGCGATCGGCCTCGCCGGTGAGCGCCGCCAGGGCGGGCAGCTCCGCGGGGGTGAGCGCGGCGCCGTCGGGCACCACGGTCCAGCGGGCGAACGGGTCGGTGTGCAGCCCGGCGATAACCTCCTGGCTCACCACTACCGGGCCCGGGTAGGCGCCGTCCGACCCGGTGAGCACCAGGGGGTCGCCGAGCCAGACCGCGTTGTCGGGGTCGGTGACGCGCCACGTCGCGGCGATGGTGACGGGTGTTCCGGTGGCCGTGGGGTCTTCGGGATCGACACCCAGGCGGACCGTGTCGCCGACCGCCAGCCCGGCGGCCTGCGCGGCGTCGGCCTGCACCGCCTGCCTCGTCCGCGCCGACCGGCCAGGCGCCGTCGACCAGGGTGACGCCGTCCGCGCCCGCGCCGGCCAGCGCGTCCTGCGCGCGACGGTGCGGGCAGGAGGGCCACCGACCAGCGGCCCAGGTCACTGCCCGTCGGCACCCGTCGTGTACTGCGGTTCGGTCCGCACGTCGTAGGCGACGTGGTGCGGCACCCCGTCGAGCAAGTCCGCGAGCACCTCCTGGACGCGCGCGTCCTGGGCATCGGCCGCGGCGCCGTCGGCGAGGCGGGTGGCTAGCTGTACCGCCCTGCCCGACGGCTCGGCCGCGGCCAGCCCGTCGCGGGCGCCCGCCGTGGCGGCGGCCTGCGTCCAGCCGACCGTCACACCCAGGGCGCCGGTCAGCACCGCGACGAGCAGCCAGACGAGCGCGAGCAGCCCGCGGTGTGCCGTGGACCGGCGGGCAAGGAGGGTGGCTCGACTCACGCTGCCAAACTAGTCGGGCCCTGTGACACGCACGACGAAACTAACGGCGCCCAGGGCAACGATCCGGTCACGCCGCTCAGCCCACGCGCTCCCCCTCCAGGGTTCCGCCTGCCGCCCGCCACCCGACGAGGCCGCGGGACAGGCTCACGGCGTCGAACCCCAGCTCGGCCAGCAGGTTGGCCGCACCCCGGGAGAGCAGCCCACCCGTGCAGAAGGCGATCAGGACGCGGTCGTCGGGCAGCTCCTCGGCGCGTGCCTCCAGCGCGTCCAGCGGCAGGTGGACCGATCCCGGGACATGGTGGTTGCGCCAATCGCGCTCCCGGCGCACGTCGACCACGAGTGCTCCGGCCTCGATCAGCCGCATCGCCTCGGCGGCGTCCACCTCCGGCGGTCGCCGGACGTAGTGGCGGATGCTCATCGGCGCGCCTCCCGTCGCACGTTCACCAGCGTGAAGACCCCGCCGAGCACCGGGACGAGCGCCAGGAGCCGAGTGCGCAGCAGGAGGCCCTGCCCGAGCAGTGCGGTGACCGCCACCGCGAGGTAGAGCGCGCCGTGCGCCGGCCCGAGCGCCGACGCGACACCCTCGACGTGCACGGTGGCGAGGTTGGCGA
This sequence comes from uncultured Actinomycetota bacterium, assembly GCA_963850545.1. Classification (GTDB taxonomy): domain Bacteria; phylum Actinomycetota; class Actinomycetes; order Actinomycetales; family Cellulomonadaceae; genus Promicromonospora. The sequence continues at coordinate 352,449 of CAWKLP010000002.1, forward strand.
GCAGGGCGGCCACGCTCAGGAGCTCCAGGACCGAGAGCACCTCCAGCGCGCGCAGGAGCGGCCTCATGCCGACCCCGGTCGCACAACCATGAGCACCACGACCGCCGCCCACAGCAGGTTGAAGACGCCGGTCAGCATGCTGAGGCCGCGCAGCCGGGCGACGTCCGGGGTCTCGAGCGCCGCGCGCTGGCCGGGCGCGATGCGCAGCGCGAGCAGCCCGCCCGCGAGGGCGGTGAGCACCATCGCGACGGTGATCCAGATCTCGCCCAGGCGTCCCTGGACCGCCGCGAGCACGAGGCCGAGCACGGGCACCACGAGGGCCAGCACGCCGTAGACCCGCGTCACTCCGTGGAGCACCCCGGCCACCGACGCGCTGCGCTCGGTCCGGGCGGAGGGGTCCCCCGTGCCGGTCGGCACGGGCGCGAAGCGTGGGAAGAGGCTCGTGGTCACCGCCACCGGGCCGACGAAGAGGATGCCCGCGAGCACGTGCGCGGACAGCAGCAGATTTTCCATACCTTCAGTCTAACTGAAGGATGGCGATGCTTCAGACCACCTGAAGGTCAGCGGCTCCGGGACATGTGCTCGTCGATCTGCCGGCGCAGGGCCTCGGTGAGCACGGGGTACTCGGCGGAGAACTCGGCGTCGAGCACGGCGACCCGCTGCGCCGCCTCCCCGAGCAGCTTCTCGCCGGCCGCGGTGACCTGCAGCCGGGACGCCGCGCCTGCGCGCGCCGTGGTGTCCTCGACCAGTCCGTCCGCCGCGAACGCGGCCACCGCGGCGTGGGCGCTCTGCACGGTGATGCGCGAGCGGCGGGCCAGCTCGCTGAACGAGACGCCCGGCGTCGCGCGGATGTGCCCCAGCAGGCCGTACTTGCGGGTCGTGAGACCGAGCGGCTTCAGCGCCTCGGCGAACGCGGAGTCCCAGACCCGGCCGATCGTCAGCAGGGCGACCGTCGGGCTGAACGGCGGTTTCTCGGGCATGGCAGCAGGCTAACCGGAGCGGCGTCCGGCAGCGTCCGGCACCGCCCCGGACTCTCCGGCCACGGCCGCCGGCGACGCGGGCCGGACACGACACAGGCCCCCTCACCATGGTGAGCCGGACGGCTCCACCAGGCCAGGGGGCCTCGTGCCATTGGACGGCGGGCACGCCGCCGTCGGGACGGGTCGGCTAGCGCATCGCGGCCGGGATGTACGGGCGCTCGGTCGCGCCCGTGTAGACCTGGCGCGGGCGGCCGATCTTGGTCTGCGGGTCCTTGATCATCTCGCGCCACTGGGCGATCCAGCCGGGCATCCGGCCCAGCGCGAACAGCGGCGTGAACATCTCCGGCTCGAAGCCCATGGCCTTGTAGATGAGGCCCGTGTAGAAGTCGACGTTCGGGTAGAGCTTGCGCTCCACGAAGTAGTCGTCCGAGAGGGCGATCTCCTCGAGGCCGCGCGCGATGTCGAGCAGCTCGTCGTTGGCGCCGAGCTTGTCGAGCACCTCGTCCGCCGACTTCTTCACGATCGCGGCACGCGGGTCGTAGGACTTGTACACGCGGTGGCCGAAGCCCATCAGGCGCACGCCGTCCTGCTTGTTCTTGACCTTTTCCATAAAGGTCTCGACGGTCTCCCCGCCCGAGCGGATCTTCTCGAGCATCGTCAGCACCGCCTCGTTGGCGCCACCGTGCGCGGGGCCGGACAGCGCGTTCACGCCCGCCGCGACCGACGCGTACAGGGTCGCGTTGGACGAGCCGACGACGCGCACAGTGGACGTCGAGCAGTTCTGCTCGTGGTCCGCGTGCAGCACGAGCAGCTTCTCCAGCGCGTCCACGATCGTCGGGTCCGCCTCGTAGGCCTCGTACGGCGTCGCGAACGTCATGCGCAGGAAGTCCTCGACGTAGCCGCGCGAGTAGTCCGGGTACAGCAGGGGCTCGCCGACGCGGCGGCGGTGCAGGTAGGACGTGATGGTGCGCGTCTTGGCGAGCAGCAGCACGGTGGCCAGGTCGACCTGCTCGTCGTCCGCCGGGTCGAGCGACTCCGGGTAGAACGTGCCCAGCGCGTTCACCGCGGACGCCAGCACGGCCATCGGGTGCGCGTTCCGGGGGAAGGTGCCCATGAACGTGCGGAAGTCCTCGGGCACCAGGGTGTGGCGGTTGACCCGCTCGGTGAACGAGTCGAGCTCCGCGGCGCTCGGCAGCTCGCCGTAGATGAGCAGGTAGGCGACCTCGAGGAAGCCCGAGCCCGCTGCCAGCTGGTCGATCGGGTACCCGCGGTAGCGCAGGATGCCCGCGTCGCCGTCGATGTACGTGATCGACGACTCGCATGACGCCGTGTTCATGAAGCCGGGATCGACCGTGACCAGGCCCGTGTCCTTGAGCAGCGACGACACGACGATGCCGTCGTTGCCCTCGCTGGCGGCGACGACAGGCAGGGTGTGAGAGGTTCCGTTGACGGCGAGCTCGACGCGGCTCGAGCCGTCCACCGGTGTGGAGGTCATGTCTTCCTTCCTGAATGGCGCACGAGGGACGCTGCTGTGAAAGAAAGCTGTCGGGTCCAGCGTCGACCTGGGGCACGACAGTATCGCGCCCTGCTCTTGTTTTTCCAATCCGTCGGTCAAGCCTCTGTGAGGCGTGACACAGCGTCGGCAATCTGCGCGTCAGTGGAGGTCAGCGCCACCCGCGTATGCGTATCGTCTCCGTACAAGTGTCCCGGCGCGGTCAGGATCCCGCGCTCCGCGAACCACTCGGCGATCTGCAACCCGGACCGGCCGTCCGGCGCCGCCACCCACAGGTACAGACCGGCACCCGACTCGTCCACGACCAGCCCGGCCGCATCGATCGCGACGGCGAGCGCCCGGCGTCGGGCACCGTAGGTCTCGCGCTGGGCGGCGACGTGCTCGTCGTCCGACAGCGCCGCCGTCATCGCCGCCTGCACCGGCGCGGGCACGATGAGCCCCAGGTGCTTGCGGGTCTGCGTGAGGTCGGCGATCAGGGCGCCGTCGCCGGCGAGGAATGCCGCTCGGTAGCCCGCGATGCTGGACTGCTTCGACAGGGAGTACGCGGCGAGCAGGCCGTCGTGCGAGCCGCCGCACACGCGCGGGTCGAGGATCGACGGGACGCCTTCAGCCGCCCACGGGGCCTCCCACGCCAGCTCGGCGTAGCACTCGTCGGAGACGACGACGGCGCCGATGGCGCGCGCAGCGTCGACCACCGCGCGCAGCGCCTCGACATCCAGCACACGGCCGGTGGGGTTGCCCGGGCTGTTCACCCAGACCATCTTGACGTCGTCCCGGCCGGCCCAGTCGGCGACGTCGTCCGTCGCGAGCGGCGTGGCGCCGGCCGCGCGGATGCCCGCCACGTATGTCGGATAGGCGACGGCCGGGAGCACCACCACGTCGCCAGGGCCCAGGTGCAGCAGCGCGGGCAGCAGGCCCACGAGCTCCTTGGAGCCGATGGTCGGCAGCACCGCCGCGGGGTCGAGGCCGGGCACGCCCCGGCGTCGGGCGAACCAGGCAGCGACCGCCTGGCGCAGCGCCGGCGTGCCCGCAGTCATGGGGTAGCCCGGCGCGTTCGACGCCGCCTCCAGCGCACGCCGCACGACGTCAGGTGTGGGATCCACGGGCGTACCCATGGACAGGTCGATCAGGCCGCCGGGGTGGGACTTCGCCGTCGCCGTGATGCCGGCGATCGAGTCCCACGGGTAAGGAAGGTCCGATAAGTCGTGCAGGCCCATGCTAGCGGGCCGTCAGGCCTGGGGCGGGAGCGCCGCGATCATCGGGTCGTCCTTCTCGATGACGCCCATCTTCGCGGCACCGCCGGGCGAGCCCAGGTCGTCGAAGAACTCGACGTTCGCGCGGTAGTAGTCCTTCCACTCCTCGGGGACGTCGTCCTCGTAGTAGATGGCCTCCACCGGGCAGACCGGCTCGCACGCGCCACAGTCCACGCACTCGTCCGGGTGGATGTAAAGGGAGCGGCTGCCCTCGTAGATGCAGTCCACGGGACACTCCTCGATGCACGCCCGGTCCTTGACGTCGACGCACGGCTGAGCGATCACGTAGGTCACTTCGAGGGTGTCCTTCCACTTCCGGACTGAGGATCATGCAAGAGGCAGACCGCGGGACTGACCCTGCGGCGCGATCCTAGTATCTCCCGGGACACCCCCAGATCCCCACCGGTCTCACGCAGCGGAAGGAGAACCGACGTGACATTCGCTACACCGCCCGCCCCGGCCGGCGGCTGGCGCGCCCTGCGGCCCGGCACCCGGGTCGTGGTCCGGCGCCGGCTCGCACCGGCCGGCCCCGTCGTGTCCGACGGCGGCACGGCGCACCGCTGGACGGACCTGATCGGTTTTGTCGTCGACGTGTCCGACGCCGGCCTGCGGCTGCGCACCGATCCGGCGCCCGGCCGCGGTGAGCCGCAGGAGGTCTCCGTTGCGGCCGCCGACATCGAGGCCGCCAAGCCGATCCCCCCGAGGCCGGTCAGGCGTTCTGGTCCACCCAGATGACGCCCGTCGGGCACATGCTGACGGCCTCCTGGACGGCGAAGTCGTGCTCGGGCCCCGGGCGCTCGTCGAGCAGGACGACCCTGTCATCATCGTCCTGACCGAACACATCGGGCGCGAGCAGCGCGCACTGACCGGCGCCACAGCAGACGTCGCGGTCCACATTGATCTTCATGGGACCACTCTTCCACTTCACGAAGGCTGGTCGGACCCGTTCCGCGGACTGGTTCCGCGAAACGTGCCCGGATCAGGCGTTCGCCACCAGGCCCAGCTCCGCCACGCTCGCCAGGTGCGAGTGCTTCGGCACGATCCGGACGGTGTAGCCGAACGGCCCTGAGGTGTCCAGGTCGACCTCCCCGCCGAACGCGTGCCGGCCCGCCTCGTAGGACTCGCTGAGGGTGAGCGGCTCGGCCGTGAACTCGTCGATGACGTCGGCCTCCGTGACACGGCCGTGCACCACCTGCACGTCCACGTCGTCGGGCGACAGCGGTCCGAGCGAGACGTAGGCGCGCACCGTGAGCCGGTCCCCTACCTGCACCGCCTCGCCGATGCCCCCCGACTCGACGTGGTCCACGCGCACCTGCGGCCACGAGCCGCGCACGTGGGCCTTCCAGCCCGCCAGGTCCTTCGCCGCGGCGAACCCGTCGGCGGCGAGGAGCCGCCCGGCCTCGGCCGCCGGGGCGTAGAGCCCGTGCACGTACTCGGAGACCATGCGCGTGGCCTGCACCTTCGGGCCGAGCGTGGCCAGCGTGTGCCGCACCAGCTCGAGCCAGCGGCCCGGCACGCCGTCGGTCCGGTCGTAGAACGCGGGCACCACCTGGGACTCGACCAGGTCGTACAGCGCGGCGGCCTCCAGGTCGTCCCGGCGGTCGGCGTCCGCCACGCCGTCGGCCGTGGGGATGCCCCAGCCGTTCTCGCCGTCGTACCACTCGGCCCACCAGCCGTCCTCGATCGAGAGGTTCAGCCCGCCGTTGAGCGCCGACTTCATGCCCGACGTGCCCGAGGCCTCCAGGGGCCGCAGCGGGTTGTTCAGCCAGACGTCGCAGCCCGGGTACAGCGACTGCGCCATGCCGATGTCGTAGTTCGGCAGGAACACGATGCGGTGCCGCACCCCGGCGTCGTCGGCGAACCGGACGAGCTGCTGGATGAGCCGCTTGCCTGAGTCGTCGGCCGGGTGCGACTTGCCGGCCACGATGAGCTGGATCGGCCGCTCGGGGTGGAGCAGGAGCGCCTTGAGCCGCTCCTGGTCGCGGAGCATGAGCGTGAGCCGCTTGTAGGTGGGCACGCGCCGGGCGAAGCCGATGGTGAGCACGTCGGGCGACAGGATGTCGTCGACCCAGCCGAGCTCGGCCGGGGACGCCCCGCGCTCGCGCCACGACGCGTACACGCGGCGCCGGGCCTCGGTAACCAGCTCGCCGCGCATCTCGCCGCGCAGGGCCCACAGCTCGGCGTCGGACACCTTGCCCGGGTCGAGCCAGCCCGACGACGCCTCGGGCGCCGTGATCTCGTCCAGCCCCAGGCGCTCGGCCTCCACGGCCGCGAACCGTGGCGAGACCCAGGTGGGCGAGTGCACGCCGTTGGTGACCGACGTGATCGGCACCTCGCGCGCGTCGAACCCGGGCCACAGGCCCTCGAACATCTCCCGCGAGACCTGGCCGTGCAGCAGCGAGACGCCGTTCGCCCTGCCGCCGAGCCGCAGGCCCATCACGGCCATGTTGAACACGGTGGGGTCGCCGCCCTCGTAGTCCTCCGCGCCGAGCGCCAGCACGGTCTCCAGCGGCACGCCGTCCATCCCGTTGTCACCGCCGAAGTAGGTGGTGACCAGGTCCTTCGGGAACCGGTCGATGCCGGCGGGAACGGGCGTGTGGGTGGTGAAGACGGTAGCGGCGCGCACCGCCTCGTGCGCCTCGCCGATGCTCAGCCCCGACCCGACGAGCTCGCGGATGCGCTCCACCCCGAGGAAGCCCGCGTGGCCCTCGTTGGTGTGGTAGACCTCCGGCTCGGGCGCGCCGGTCAGGCGTGACCAGGCGCGCAGCGCGCGCACGCCGCCCACGCCGAGCAGCAGCTCCTGCTGCAGGCGGTGCTCCCCGCCGCCGCCGTAGAGGCGGTCGGTCACCTTGCGGGCCGCGTCGTCGTTCTCCGGCACGTTCGAGTCGAGCAGCAGCAGCGGCACCCGGCCGACGGCGGCCACCCACACGTGCGCGTGCAGCCGGCGCCCGCCGGGCAGGTCCAGCGAGATGACGGCGGGCGTGCCGTCCTCCTCGCGCAGGACCGCGAGCGGCAGACCGTCCGGGTCGAGCAGCGGGTAGGTCTCCACCTGCCAGGCGTCGCGGGTGAGCGACTGCCGGAAGTATCCGGCGCCGTACAGGAGGCCGACGCCGACGATGGGCACACCCATGTCGGACGCGCTCTTCAGGTGGTCGCCCGCTAGGATGCCGAGGCCGCCCGAGTACTGCGGCAGCACCGACGTGATGCCGAACTCGGGCGAGAAATAGGCGATCGCGCGCGGCAGCTCGCCGCCCGCCGCCGACGTCTGGCCCTGGTACCACTGCGGGTCGTTCAGGTAGCGGTGCAGGTCCTCCGACGCCGCGCGCACGCGGCCGGTGAACGCCTCGTCGGTCGCGAGCGCCGCGAGGCGGTCGGAGCCGAGCGCGGCGAGCAGGGCGACCGGGTCTCCCCGGACGTCGGACCAGAGCTCCGGGTCGATGCTCGCGAACAGGTCTCGCGTGGGCGCGTGCCAGGACCAGCGAAGGTTCTGGGCCAGCTCGTCGAGCGCCGCGAGCTGCTCGGGGAGGACCGTGCGGACGGTGAATCTGCGGATCGCTCTCACCGGCAGAAGACTACGCACATGTCCGGTCGAGCACACCTCACTCCCACGCATGGGTTACCGGTGCTCTGCTCAAGGGCCCTTGCAAGCCGGTCGCCGGGAGGTAGTAGAGGCCGGCGCGTACTCCAGGTCTGTTGCGGTGAGTAGACCGTGTCTACTCACCGCAACACACTCCGCGGCGTACCTGTTTCCCCGAGGGGCAGGGCAGCTGCCTGCACGGGACGCACAAGGGCGGCGGCACGCATCCACGTTCCGGCCACGCGTCGTTCGCCCACGCTGCACCCTTGAGTCGCTAACGTTGACGGGTGACCGCGCACACGCCCATCGGCCGCATCCCCGTCCTCGAGGTTTCCCCCGTCGTCGAGGGGGGCCGCTGGCCCGCCAAGGCGGCAGTCGGCGAGGTGGTCCCAATCGAGGCCACGGTCTTCCGCGAGGGGCACGACGCCGTCTCCGCCACGGCCGTGCTCGTCGCCCCGGACGGGTCGGACCACTCGTGGGCTCCCATGGCCGACATTGCTCCCGGACTGGACCATTTCCGCGGCTTTCTGCAGCCCGACGCCGAGGGTGACTGGGCCTTCCGCGTCGAGGGGTGGTCCGACCCCTACGCCACATGGACGCACGACGCCGGCATCAAGATCCCCGCGGGTCTCGACGTCGACCTGATGCTCGCCGAAGGGGTGCGCCTCTTCGAGCGAATCTGCCGGAGCGTCCCGGAGGACGCGCTCGTCGCCCCCGGCCGCACCGCCCGTGACGCCCGGGTCCTGACGGCGGCCCGCCGCGCCCTGGCGGACGCCACCCGCCCGGCCCAGGCCCGGTTCGCGGCAGCGACGTCGCCCGAGGTGGTCGATGCGCTGCGCCGCGCGCCCTTGCGCGAGCTGGTCTCGGCTTCGGTCGCCTACCCGTTGCGGGTGTCGCGGCGGCTGGCGCTGGCGGGGTCCTGGTACGAGATGTTCCCCCGCTCGGAGGGCGCGTACCAGAGGAAGAACGGCACGTGGGTGTCGGGCACGTTCGCGACGGCGGCGAAGCGGCTGCCGGGCATCGCGGCGATGGGGTTCGACGTCGTCTACCTGACGCCGGTCTCCCCGATCGGCACCACGTTCCGCAAGGGCCGCAACAACACGCTCGAGGCAGCGCCGGGCGACCCGGGCAGCCCGTACGCGATCGGCTCGGCCGACGGCGGGCACGACGCGATCCATCCCGACCTGGGCACGGAGGCCGACTTCCGGGACTTCGTCACCGCGGCCCGCGCCCAGGGGCTGGAGGTCGCGCTCGACATCGCGCTCCAGTGCTCCCCGGACCACCCCTGGGTCACCGAGCACCCCGAGTGGTTCGTGGTGCGCGCGGACGGGTCGATCGCGTACGCGGAGAACCCGCCCAAGAAGTACCAGGACATCTACCCGCTCAGCTTCGACACCGACCCCGAGGGCCTGTGCGCGGCGGTGCTGGGCGTGATCCGCACCTGGATCGACCGGGGCGTCACCCTGTTCCGCGTCGACAACCCGCACACCAAGCCGCTGAACTTCTGGGAGTGGCTCCTGGCGCAGGTGCACGCGACGAACCCCGAGGTCATCTTCCTGTCGGAGGCGTTCACCAAGCCCGCGATGATGCAGACGCTGGCCCGGATCGGCTTCCACCAGTCGTACACCTACTTCACCTGGCGCAACTCCAAGGAGGAGATCGAGGAGTACCTGGCCGAGGTGAGCGGGCCGCAGGGTTCGGTGCTACGCCCGTCGTTCTGGCCCACGACCCACGACATCCTGCCGCCCTACCTGACCGAGGGCGGCGTGGCAGCGTTCGCAGTGCGGGCGGTGCTGGCCGCGACGGGCTCGCCCACGTGGGGCATCTACTCCGGCTACGAGCTCGTGGAGAACACGCCGCGGCCCGGCGTCGAGGAACAGATCGACAACGAGAAGTACGAGTACCGGCCGCGGGACTGGGCGCGCGCGGACGAGTACGGGATCGCCCTGCTGCTCGGCGAGCTGAACGCGGTCCGCCGCGCGCACCCCGCGCTCCAGCAGCTGCGCAACCTGACCGTCCACCCCACGACGAACGGCCAGGTGGTGGCGTACTCCCGCCGGATCACGGCTGATCACGTGTCGCGCGCGACAGCAGCGCCACCGGGCCGCACCATGAGAGCAGGGGGTAACGATCGACGTGCCCCACGGCACGACGACGTGATCGTGGTTGTGCTGAACCTGGACCCCCGGAACGTACAGGAGTCTGTAGTGCACCTGGACCTTTCCGCCCTCGGCCTCAGCGCTCCCGAGGGCGACGAGAACGCAGCGTTCTTCGTGGCGCACGACCTGTTGTCCGGCGAGACCTATGGCTGGGGAGCGCATCCCTGGGTCCGGCTCGACCCGCAGGTCCGGGTGGCCCACGTCCTGCAGGTAGGTCCGGCATGACGACGTTCGGGCCGGGCGGCCCCGCCGTCGGGCCGCCCGAGGGCTACCCCGAGCCGAACGCCGAGCGGCCGCAGCCCGCGCGCCCGGTCATGCCGAACCCACCCACGATGCCCGTGCCCGTCCAGGCGCTGCCGCCGCGGCGGCAGCCGCGCCTCGACGCCCGGCGCAAGGGCCTGTCGGCAGACCCCGAGTGGTACAAGAAGGCGGTCTTCTACGAGGTGATGATCCGGACGTTCTCCGACTCGGCCGACGGCGGGTCGGGCGACCTGCGCGGCCTCGTGGAGCGGCTCGACTACCTGGAGTGGCTCGGCATCGACTGCCTGTGGCTGCCGCCGTTCTTCCCGTCGCCGCTGCGCGACGGCGGGTACGACGTCGCGGACTTCACCGCCGTCTCGCCGCAGTTCGGGACCATCTCGGACTTCAGCGACCTGGTCGGCGCCGCGCACGAGCGCGGCATCCGCGTGGTCATCGACCTGGTCATGAACCACACCAGCGACGCCCACCCGTGGTTCCAGGCGTCGCGCGCCGACCCGAACGGCCCGTACGGCGACTTCTACGTGTGGAGCGACGACGCCACGCGGTACCAGGACGCGCGGATCATCTTCGTGGACACCGAGACGTCGAACTGGACGTTCGACCCGGTGCGGCGGCAGTACTTCTGGCACCGGTTCTTCAGCCACCAGCCCGACCTCAACTTCGAGAACCCGCGCGTCGTGGACGCGATGCTCGACGTCGCGCGGTTCTGGCTGCAGCTCGGCGTGGACGGGTTCCGGCTCGACGCCGTGCCGTACCTGTTCGAGGCCGAGGGCACCAACTGCGAGAACCTGCCCGACACGCACAGGTTCCTGCGCCGCGTGCGGCGCATGCTCGACACCGAGTTCCCGGGCCGCATCATGCTGGCCGAGGCGAACCAGTGGCCGGCGGACGTCGTGGGGTACTTCGGCACCGACGACGAGCCCGAGTGCCACATGTGCTTCCACTTCCCCGTGATGCCGCGCATCTTCTACGCGATCCGCGACCAGCGGGCCCGCCAGCTCCTGGAGATCCTCGCGGACACCCCGGCCATCCCCCCGGCCGGGCAGTGGAGCACGTTCCTGCGCAACCACGACGAGCTCACCCTGGAGATGGTGTCCACCGAGGAGCGCGCCAGCATGTACGGCTGGTACGCCCCCGACCCCCGGATGCGGGCGAACGTGGGGATCCGGCGCCGGCTCGCGCCGCTGCTGGACAACGCCCGCAAGGAGATCGAGCTGGCCAACGCGCTGCTGCTGGCGATGCCAGGCACCCCGTGCATCTACTACGGCGACGAGATCGGCATGGGCGACAACATCTGGCTGCCCGACCGCGACTCCGTGCGCACCCCGATGCAGTGGACGCCGGACCGCAACGCCGGCTTCTCCACGGCCGACCCGGGCAAGCTCTACCTGCCGCTCGTCCAGTCGCTGGTGCACCACTACCAGCACACCAACGTGGAGGCGCAGCTCGCGCAGCCGACGTCGCTGCTGCACTGGACGCACAACATGCTGGCGTTCCGGCGGCTGCACCCGACGTTCGGGACGGGGGACTTCACGGCGCTCGACTGCAACGACGAGTCGGTCATCGCGTTCACCCGGTCCTCGTCCGAGGAGACGCTGCTGGTGGCCGCGAACCTGTCCGCTACGGCGCGGTCGTCCACGATCAAGCTCCCGGGGTACGCCGGCTGGACGCTCACCGACGTGTTCGGCGGGGCCGGGTTCCCGAGCGTCGGCGAGGACGGCATCCTGACGATGACGTGGGGCGCGCGCGACTTCTACTGGCTGGTGCTGGCCCCGCCGACGCCGGCCGGTGCGAACGGTGTGAACGGCTCCGTCGGGCAGGCGCGAGAGGTGTGAGCCCGGCGCGACCCGTCCACGTCTCCCCCGGCGCCGCGCACCTCGCCCCCGAGGTGCTGCGGCTGCTGGACGCGTGGCTGCCCGAGCAGCGCTGGTACCCGGTGCCGGCCCAGGGCGTGACGCACGAGCCGTGGCTCACGGTCACGTTCCCGGGCGTGGCCGACGTCGTCGTCGCGCTCCTGCGGCTGGCCGGCCCGGGGCTGGCGGCCGGCCCCGATGCACTGGTGGTCCAGGTCCCGCTGGTCCTGACCCCCACTGCCGAGCCGACCGCGGACACCGTCGACACGGAGGCGGCGGGCCTGATCGGCACGGTCACCACGAGGTCGGGCACCGTCACGGTGCACGACGGCGGCGCCCACCCCGCGGCCTGGCGCGCCTACCTCGGCACGGCGCTCCCCGAGGCCTGCGGGCAGGAGGACTGCGACGAGATGGCCGGGGCGCGGCGGATCTCCGGGGAGCAGTCGAACACGTCGGTGATGTTCCCCGCCCTGCCGCACGACACCGGCCAGGGCGGGATGCTCAAGATCCTGCGGACGGTGGCGCTGGGCCCGCATCCCGACGTCGTGATCCCGGAAGCACTGACCAAGGCCGGCTGGGACGGCGTGCCCCGCTTCCTCGGCGCGGTCGAGCTGACCGCGCCCGAAGCCGGCGCCGCGCCGCTCGCCCACCTCGCGGTCCTCTCCGCGCTCGTCACCGACGCGACCGACGGGTTCGAGCTGGCCTGCGCGTACGCGGCGCGCGACGAGGACTTCGGGGAGCAGGCAGCGGAGCTGGGCGCCGTCGTCGCGCACCTGCACGCGGTCCTGCGCCGGGCCCTGGGTCCCGGCCCGGGGCTGGAGCCGGCGGGCTTCATGGGCGTGCTGCGCCGCCGCGCCGCCGAGGCCTTCGCGGACGTCCCGGCCCTGGCCCCGCACCGCGCGGGCGTCGTCGCGCTGTACGACGCCCTGAGCGCGCGCCTGTCCGCCGTCGTCGAGCACGACGGGGGCGTCGTGCCGCTGCAGCCCATCCACGGCGACCTGCACCTGGGCCAGGCGCTGCACTCGCCGGGCGGCTGGAAGGTGCTCGACTTCGAGGGCGAGCCGCAGCGCCCCGTGTCCGAGCGCACCGCCCCCGACCTGCCGCTGCGCGACGTCGCCGGGATGCTCCGCTCGCTGGACTACGCGGCCGCCGTCGGGCAGGCCACCGACCCGCACTGGGCCGCGCACGCCCAGGTCAGCTTTCTCGAGGGGTACCGGCAGGCCAGCGGCGAGGCGCACGAGGGGACGGTGCATCCGGTCGCGGGCGCGACGACGTCGGGCAGCGAGCTCTCCGTCGCCACCGCCGAGCTGCTGCTGCGCGCCCTGACCGTCGACAAGGCGCTGTACGAGGTGGTCTACGAGTCCCGGCACCGCCCCGCGTGGATGCACATCCCGCTGACCGCGGTGGAGCGCGTGCTCACCTCGTGACCTGGGCGCGAGCACACGCGGGGCACGTGTCGCACGTCACGCACCGGACGTGGAAAGGTGAACCCATGGCAGACCTGCCCGACGTCGACCTCGAGGTCCTGACCGCTATCGCGTCCGGAACCCACCACGATCCGCACACCGTGCTCGGCCCGCACCTGCTCGACGGGCCCTGGACCGTGGTGCGCGCCCTGCGCCCGCTCGCCGACGAGGTGGTAGTGGTTACCTCGGACCGGCAAGGCGGCACGGAGGTCGCCGCGACCCACCAGGGCGCGGGAGTATGGGCCGCCGTCGTACCCGCAGCCGAGGAGCCGGACGGGTCCCGGCACGCCCCCGACTACCGGATCCGGACTCGTTCGGGCACCGATACCTGGACGTCCGACGACCCGTACCGGTTCCTGCCCACCCTGGGCGACGTCGACCTGCACCTGATCGGCGAGGGGCGGCACGAGCAGCTCTGGCAGGTGCTCGGCGCCAACCTGCACCGGTATCCGAGCGCTACCGGCGACATCGCCGGCGTCGCCTTCGCCGTCTGGGCGCCGAACGCGCGCGGCGTCCGGCTCGTGGGCGACCACAACGGCTGGGGCGGCACGCACCCCATGCGGTCGCTCGGCGCCACGGGCGTCTGGGAGCTGTTCGTCCCGGACGTCGGCCCCGGCCTGCGGTACAAGTTCGAGATCCTGGGCGCCGACGGCGTCTGGCGCGCCAAGGCGGACCCCCTCGCCAAGGCGACGGAGCAGCCGCCCGCCACCGCGAGCGTCGTGACGGCCTCCGAGCACGAGTGGCACGACGAGGCGTGGCTCGCGGCCCGGGAGGCGACCGACCCGCACTCCGAGCCGCTGAGCGTCTACGAGGTGCACCTTGGCTCCTGGCGCCCCGGCCTGGACTACCGCGAGCTCGCCGAGCAGCTGACCGCGTACGTCACCGAGCAGGGCTTCACGCACGTGGAGCTGCTGCCCGTGGCGGAGCACCCGTACGGCGCGTCGTGGGGCTACCAGGTAACGAGCTACTACGCGCCGACGGCGCGGTTCGGCTCGCCCGACGACTTCCGGCACCTGGTGGACCGGCTCCACCAGGCCGGGATCGGCGTCGTCCTCGACTGGGTGCCCGCGCACTTCCCGCGCGACGAGTTCGCCCTGGCCCGCTTCGACGGGACGCCCCTGTACGAGCACCCCGACCCCCGGCGCGGCGAGCAGCAGGACTGGGGCACGCTGATCTTCGACTTCGGCCGCCGCGAGGTGCGCAACTTCCTGGTGGCCAACGCCACCTACTGGTTCGAGGAGTTCCACGCCGACGCGCTGCGGGTGGACGCCGTCGCGTCCATGCTCTACCTCGACTACTCCCGCAAGGAGGGCGAGTGGACGCCCAACGTGCACGGCGGGCGGGAGAACCTGGAGGCCATCGCCTTCCTCCAGGAGGCGAACGCGACCGCCTACCGGCGCTCGCCCGGCGTCATGATGATCGCCGAGGAGTCGACGGCGTTCCCCCAGGTCACAGGCCCGACGTCGAGCGGAGGGCTGGGCTTCGGCCTGAAGTGGAACATGGGCTGGATGAACGACACCCTCCGCTACCTGGCCGAGGACCCGTACAACCGGCGCTACCACCACGGCGAGCTGACGTTCTCGCTCGTGTACGCCTTCACCGAGCAGTTCGTGCTGCCGATCAGCCACGACGAGGTGGTGCACGGCAAGGGGTCGCTGCTGCGCAAGATGCCCGGCGACCGGTGGCAGCAGCTCGCGGGCGTGCGGTCGTTCCTCGCCTACCAGTGGACCCATCCCGGCAAGCAGCTGCTGTTCATGGGGTGCGAGTTCGCGCAGGAGTCCGAGTGGTCCGAGTCCGACGGCCTGCGCTGGGACCTGCTCGGCGACGCCGGGCACGCCGGCGTGCAGCACCTCGTCCGGGACCTGAACGCGCTCTACCGCGCGACGCCCGCCCTGTGGGAGCTCGACTTCGACCCCGCGGGGTTCGAGTGGCTGGAGGCGGATGACGCCGACCACAACGTGCTCGCCTACGTGCGCCGGTCACGCTCCGGGGACCCGGTGGTGGTGGTCGTGAACTTCGCGGGCGTGCCCCACGAGGGCTACCGCCTGCCGCTGCCCGACGTGCCCGCTCCGGCGGCCGCGGTGGAGGTGCTGCCCCCGGCCGAGCCGGTCGAGACCCTGCCGCCCGCCGAGCCGGTCGAGACGGCGCTCCGGCCCGCGCCGGCCGCGTCGGCACCGCTGGTGGAGGTGGTGGATGCCGCGGCGCCGGACGAGGCCGGCGCGGGGCCTGTCTGGCTCGAGGTGCTGAACACGGACGCCTCCGTGTACGGCGGCTCGGGTGTCGGGAACATGGGCCGCGTCAAGGCCGAACCGGTGCCGTACCACGGCCGCGCGTGGTCGGCCGTGGTACGGGTCCCGCCACTGGGCGCCCTGGTCCTGATCCCGGAGCGCCGGGCCGCTCAGTAGAGGCTGATCGCCAGGCGCTTGCGGGCCTTGCTCACTCGGGGGTCCGCTGTGCCGGCGACCTCGAAGAGCTCCAGCAGCCGCACGCGGATCTTCTCCTTGCCGTCGGCGTCCGCGTCCGGCAGCAGGTCGAGCAGGCGCGCGAAGGCGTCGTCCACCTTGCCGCCCAGCATGTCCAGGTCGGCGACGGCGAGCGCCGCGTCGACGTCGGACGGCGCGTCCGCCGCGGCCTGGCGCACGACGGCGAGGTCGGCGTCGTGGGTGCGCTGCATGAGGTGCACCTGCGCGAGGCCGGCCGTCGCGTCCGCGTCCCGCGGGTCCTGCCGCAGGGCCTTGGCGTAGGCGGCGGCCGCGCCGTCCAGGTCGTCACGCTCGATCGCGTCGTACGCCTCCTGGTGCAGCGGCGGCAGCGGCTGCTCCGCCTCGGGCTCCGGCTCCTCGCTCGCGGGCGCCGCACCCGGGACCCGGCCCTTGACGCCGTTCTGCTCGGCGGCGGCGAGGACCTGGTCCAGCACGCCGCGGATCTGCTGCTCGTCGGCCGCGCCCTGGAACAGCGGCAAGGGCTGGCCCTGCAGCACCGCGACGACGGTGGGCACACCCTGCACCTGGAACGCGGCGGCGATCTGCGGGCTGGCCTGCGCGTCGACGCGGCCCAGCAGGAACCGGCCGGCGTACTCCTGCGCGAGGCGGCCCAGCGTGACGCCGAGCTCGGCGTTCGCCTGGTCGGTCGGGATCCACAGCAGGATCACCACCGGATAGGTGGACGAGTCGCGGATCAGCTGCTCGAAGTTCGCCTCGCTCACGTCCACGACGAAGCCGCCGGCCTCTGGCGCGCCGCCGGGTTCGCCGGGCGGCGGCGCCTGGGGACGGTTGAGGGCGGACAGGTCGACGGCGCCGCGCACCGCGAACTCGGGCTGTGCGCTCCGGGCGGGGCCGGGCTGGGGGGACGTACTGCTCATGGGGGCAATCCTAATGAACGGAGCCGCGCCCACTCGCCGACTCCGCTCTCGGCGATAACGTTTGTCCGGATGACAACGCCGGTCAGTCGTTGCTCGTCCGACGCCTGAGCCTGCGGTTCAGTCGTTCGACACGGCGTAGGGCACCCGGTGGACGCCCAGCAGGCTGACCTGTTCCGCCGAGCCGGCGGGTGGCACGTACAGGGCCACCGTGTCGCGGTAGGCGATCCTCATGATGTCTCTCCCCTCGGCGTCGCCCCAGAGCGCCTTGGCCGACGGCGAGCCCGGCACGAGCTTGTACCCCTCCTCAGCCTGAAGGGTCTCCTGGCTCAGCAGCGCGGCGAGCACCATGGCCCCGCCGTCGACCGTCCGGACCGCCTTGACGGGGTCCTCGGTCGGCTCGAACTCGACCTTGAAGCTGCCCTCGCCGTCCTTCTTCTTGATCGCGGCGACCTGGTCCCGTCCGCTCTGGCGCAGGGTCTGCCGCAGGTAGTCGTCGTCGGTGAAGCTGTCGGCGTACCTGGACTGGGCGCCGGCCGTCAGCACCGACGCGTACTGCTCGACGACGGCCCCGGGAGCCACCTTGAGACTCGTGTCGTCCGCCGCGACGGCAGCGCTGCCCAGCCCCTCCTCCGCGAACTGCGGCATGGTCACGCCCGGCACCAGCCGGACGTAGGACCACAGCTTGTACTGGTCGCGGGCGCTCGACTGGTCGAAGGCCGCGAGCACCGGTGAGGCGCCGCTCTCCGGCTGCGCGGTGATGGCAAAGCTGCTGCGCGGCCAGCCCTGGTCCGACGGCAGGACCAGCTGCTGCGTCTCCATCGTCAGGTCGGTCAGCGTCGTGTTGTCCCCACGCGCGGCGGCGACCTTCAGCTCGGCCTCGCGCATCGCGAGCGCGGGGCCGGACAGTCGCGCCGCAAGCGAGTCCGCGGCGCCGGCCTCGTTCGCTCCCGCGAGGACACCCGACACCCGGTCCAGGATCCTGCGCTCCTGGGACTCGCTCACCACGGCGGCGATCACCGGCGCCTCGGGCGCGGGAGTCGGAGGCTCGACGGTGCAACCCGCGAGCAGGACGGCCGTGGCACCGGCCGCCGTCAGACCGGCGACCGCCCGCCGTCGGGCCGAAGGAAGGGCTCCGGAAAGCGGCAAGGGTGGCCTCCGTGGATTCACGGGGGCCACCCTAGCCGCGGCGAAGGCGACGATCGACGAAAGTGTCAGCCGTTCGAGACCGAGGACAGGACGTGCTCGTAGCCCACGAGGCTGACCTGGTCGTCCGAGTCCTTGGGCGGCACGTACATGGCCACCACGTCCTTGTAGTTGAGCTCGACGACGTTGGTGTTGCCGGCGTCGCCCCAGAGCGCCTGAGCCGACTCGGACGGCGGGCCGATCTCGCAGCCCTCCTCCTTGGCGGTGATGGTCTCCTGGCTGATCATCGCGGCGAGCATGAGCGCGCCGCCGTCGGCCGTGCGGACTGCCTTCACCGGGTCCTTCGTACGCTCGTACGCGACCTCGAAGGCGCCGCCGCACTCCTCCTTGTTGATCGCATCGATCTGCTTCTGGCCGTACTCCCGGAAGAACGCGCGCAGGTCGTCGTCGGCGAAGTTGTCCGCGTACTTCGAGCGCTTGTCGACCGTCAGCACGGACGCGTACTGCTCGACCGCGGAGTCGGGCGTCATCTTGAGGCTCTCGTCGTTCGGCGCCACGGCGGCGCTGCCCAGGTCGGCCTCCGCGAACTGCGGCATGGTGACGCCCGGCAGCAGGCGGACCCAGGCCCACAGCTTGTACTGTTCACGGGCCGTGGACTGGTTGAAGGCCATGAGGACCGGCGTGGTGAGGTCCTTGGGCTGGACCGTGATCGCATAGCTGCTGCGCGGCCACTCCTGGTCCGACGGCAGGATCACCTGCTGCATCTGCATCGTCAGGTTCGTCAGCGGCTCGTTGTCACCACGGGCGGCAGCCAGCTTGAGCTGGCTCTCCCGGATCGAGAGCGCGGGCCCGGACAGGCGCGCGGCCAGCGAGTCGGCCTTGCTGGCCTTGTTCGCTTCGTCGACGACGCCCGACACCTTGTCCAGGATCTTGCGCTCCTGGGACTGGGTGACGACGGCCGCCGCGACGGGTGCCTCCGGCTTCGGGACGGGAAGCTCCTCGGCACAGCCGGCGAGCAGGCCCGTGGCGAGCACAGCTGCTACCACGGCCATGGAGCGGGTCGTGGTGGACTTCATCGGTTACTACCTCCGTCGTCGTTCCCGGTGACGCCCCAGGTCTGGCGCCATGCCGCGGCTCGGCTGCTGGGCTGCTCGGGCTCGGGTTGGGGCTCCGGCTCGGCGGCGGGGACGGCGGGCTGCGTGCCCGTCGCCGCACGGCGCTCCGCCTGCTCGCGCAGGCGCATCTCGCGTCGTGTCATGGGCCTGCCCGACGGCGCCGGGGCGGCCTGGGCAGCGGCCGTCGCCTCGGACGGTGCTGGGGCAGGCTGTGTGTGCACCGGCACTGCGCCGCCGAACTGCGCCGGCTGAGCCGGGGCCTGAGCGGGAGCCGCGGGGGCGGCTGCCGGACCCTGACCACGGCGGCTGCGCCGCATCCCGCGGATGGATGCCGCCGGGGCGGCGACCGGCTCCGGCACGGGAGCCGGCTCGGGAATGATCGGTGCCGCTCCGCCGAAGGGCGCGGGCGGGCCCCAGGACTGGGTGGGCTCCTCGTCGGGTGCGGGCAGGCCCTGCACGGGCAGTCCCTGGCCCGGCATCCCCGGGGCCGACGGCGGGAAGACCGCCGTGCCGCCGTCGGGCGCGTCGCCCGGCGCAGGCGGGTAACCGCCGTGGGACTCGTCGGGGTACTGGTTCGGCTCGTCGCCGTCCACCCCGAAGACCGCGTCGCGACGCGGCAGGTCCGAGGCCGACTGACGGGCACGGGCCCCGGACGTCGAACGGCCCTTGCTGCCGCCACGCTTCTTGCTGCGACGCGCGCCGATGGCCATGAAGACGCCGAGGATCAGGGCGAAGCCGCCGCCCAGCACGCCCGGCCACAGGTACGGGGTGGCGACGGGGCGCGGCCAGGTGAGCTCGAGCGTGGGCGCCTCGGCGCCCTTGCCTACGCCCGCTGCCAGCAGCACGACGCGGCCGGGCTGCTCGGTCCACCGCATCTGGGCGGTGGTCTCACCGCTCACCTCGGAGATCCACATGTCGGATCCGGCGGGGTCGGGGCCGGTGCTCGGCTTCTCGGCCGGCTCGTCGGATGCCCCTTCCCCCTCCTCGTCCGTGGCCAGACCGGTGCCCGGGACGACGCTCAGCGCCTCCCACGAGGACAGGCCGGTCACCGAGTCGTAGGGGTCCTCGCCGACCCAGCCGAGCACGTCGACGTCGGACCCGAGCGCGAGCGTGACCTTCTGTCCCTCTGGGACAGTGGCCCGGACGGTCACCTGGTCGTCAACCAGACCGAGCACTCCGGGCTCGGTCACGACCATGGTTCCGTCACCGCTGGGGGTCGCGGTCGCGACAGCGGTGTCGGACTCGCGCAGGACGGTTGCCGTCGCGACCCCATAACCGATTCCGCCGAGTCCGGCAAGGATCAGGAGAGTCGCCAGAAAGCGTTGCACCACCGATTCCCTTCGAATTTAGGGCGCGTGCCCGTCGATCAGGTGGATGTTCCAGCATAGGGACCGAACGCGGAGCCCTGTCCAATGACGAGTGTGCTTGTGCGGTTCGGCCGGGATTCTCACCCTTCCTTCACGGAGGTGTGCCTGAACCGCCACCGTGGTAGGGGGGCTCCGGACCAGCGGTGAGTATTCCACGCATTTCGCAGATTGCATCCCGTCACGGAGTATCCACATCCGCACAAGGCACGTATCCTGGGCGCCGGACGAGCCCGCATAATGCGGCGTCCCAGGGGGGAGCCTGACCCGCGCCTCACCAAGTTCCGACACTGGAGGTCTGCACCGTGTCCGACGAGCGCTCGCTCTTCCCGACTGCCATGCGCGGTTATGACCGCGACCAGGTTCATGCGCACCTGGACCGACTGAACCACGCACTCGAAGAGGCGCGCAGGCAGGTCGAGGCCTCCGACGGCCGCGCAATGCAGCTCACGCAGGACCTCACCGATGCCAAGCGCAACCTGCGCGAGACCGAGAAGCCGTCGTACGCCGGCCTCGGTTCCCGCATCGAGCTCCTCCTGCGTTCCGCCGAGGACCAGTCGACGGACATCATCAACCAGGCCAACCAGCAGGCCGCGGACATCATGGCCCGCGCCAAGCTGTCCGGTGGGCAGGTGCGGTCCCGCGCCGAGTCCGAGGTCGCCGAGATGCTCGCCAGCGCTCGCCGCGAGGCCGAGGAGATCCGCACCACGATGGCCGCCGAGGCCGAGGGCCACCTGCTCGCCGCGCAGCGCCGCGCCGAGGAGCTCGTGGGTTCCGCCGAGCGCGAGTCCGCGCAGATCGCCAGCGCGATCAACGCCGAGGAGAGCGAGCGCCGGGCCAGCCTGGAGCGCGAGCTCGGCACCCTGCGCTCGACCGTCGAGCGCGAGACCACGGAGCTGCGTGTCAACACCGAGCGCGACGCCGGCAAGCTCCGCGCCAAGGTGAACGCGGAGACCACCGAGCAGCGTGAGACGGCGGAGCGCGACTCGTCCGCGATGCTGGCCAGCGCCCGCGCCGAGTCCGAGCAGATCCTGTCCGAGGCGCGCCGCCAGGCCGCCGAGGCCTCCAACGCCGTCACGAGCGAGATGGAGGACCTGCGCGAGCAGGCCCGTGCGGCGCTCGCCCAGGCCGAGCTCGACATCGCCACCCGCAAGGAGGCGGTGGAGAAGGAGCTCGCCGAGCGGCACGAGACGGCGAAGGCCGAGACCGCCAAGCTGGTCAGCACGGCCGAGGAGCACGCGGCGGAGGCCGAGAAGCGGGTGGCGGTGGCCCTCGAGCAGTCGGAGAAGATCCGCTCGGAGTCCGACGTCTACGTCAAGGACCTCGTGGCCGACGCCCGCAAGTCCGCGGACCGGATCGTGGCCGACGCCCGGGAGTTCGCGGAGCAGACCATCGACGACGCCCGCGCCGAGGCCGAGTCCAGCCGGTCCGCCGCGCAGCACCAGCTCGAGGACCTCACGCGCCAGCACGACTCCATCAACTCGTACCTGGAGGAGCTGCGGGGCATGCTCGGCACGCCGCCCGCCCCCGGCTCCTCGGCACCCGCGCTGCCCACTGCTCCGCCCAAGCCGTCGAGCATGGCGGGGGCGACTCCCGCGCAGCAGGCCCGCTTCGCCGTCGTCGGCGACGGCACCGAGGCCGAGCCCGACGTCTCCGACGCCGGCTCCTCGATGCCGGCCTCGATCCCGCCGAGCAGCCCGACGCCCGTGCCGGTCGGCACGGCGACCGTCGTCATCCCGTCGGTCAAGGGCACGAAGGCGAGCACGAAGGCCGGCCAGGCAGCCTCCGACTCGGCCTCCTCCCCCGCGGAGAACGAAGACGCCGAGGAGTCCGTCTCCGAGAAGGCCGGCGCCTCGAGCTGACCACGCCGAGATAGAACCGGGGCGAGATAGAGCTGGGGCGTGACCAACCACATGGTTGGTCACGCCCCAGCTCTATCTCGCCCCGGTTCTATCTCGGCACACCGGGTCAGTGGTGGGCCACCACCTGGACGTGCAGCAGGCTCAGGGCCGCGGCGACGGCCTGCGGGTCCTCGACGACGCTCATGTGCCCGGTCCCGGGCACCAGAGTGAGCGCGGCGTCACCAGCGGAGAACCCCGAGGGGGACCCTGCCGCCCGGACCATGTGCTCTGCCTCCGCCAGCGGCGTGATGGAGTCCTCCGCACCCACCACGACCGCGACCGGCGCATCGAAGCGCTCGAGCACAGCCGTCCGGTCGGGACGGGCCGCCATCGCCCGCTGCGCCCATGCGACGCCCGCGGGCGACTGCGCCCGGATCCACGAGTCCAGGACCGGGAACAGGTGCCGGCGGCGCTCCGTGCTGGTGGCGCCCACCAGGTTGGCGGGCATGCCGAGCACGGCGTCGACGGTCTGGCTGGCGTCGGCGGCGGCGGCGATGCGTAGCCGCTTGGCGTGCGCCTCATCGGTGTCCGCGGTCGACTTGGTGTTCACGAGCCCCAGGCCGGCCACGAACCCGGGGTGCCGCTCGGCCAGGGCGAGCGCCACGTACCCGCCCATCGAGTGCCCGACGACGATCGCGTTGCCCTCGCCTGCCGCGATCATCGTCCGGTACACCGCGTCCGCCGCATGCTCGATGCTCGGCGGGTACCCGTCCAGGTCACTGTGCCCGGCACCTGGCAGGTCGACGCCGATGGCGCGGATCCCCGGCGCGAGGTACCCGGCGCAGGCCGCCCACATGCGGTGGTCCAGCGGGAAGCCGTGCAGCAGCACGAGCGGCACCCCGCCGCCGTCGTGCAGCGTGAAGGTAGCCAGGTTCCTGGTGGCTTGAGACGTCATCGTCGTCCTCCTGTGGTGGGTGCGGTGGTGCGTGTGGCCGCTCAGGAAGCGCCCAGTGGTCCGTCCCAGTGGGTCGGCAGCGGGAGCGGATGGTCGGGCAGCACGTGGGCCACGATCTCGTTCAGCGCGCGGGCGACTGCCGGCTCGCCGACCCAGAGGTGCTTGACGCCGTCGACGCCGATCACCTCGGCCTGCGGAACGCGTGCGAAGCGGCGGCGGGCCTCGTCGGGGCGGAGGTAGTCGTCGAGCTCGGGTACGAGGACGACGAGCGGCTTGCCAAACGCGGCCCAGCGGTCCAGGTCCTCGTCCGTCGCGCGGTGCAGCGGCGGCGACAGCAGGATCGCGCCCTCGATGCTCGGGTCGGCGCCGTGCTTGAGGACCAGCTCCGTGCCGAACGACCAGCCGACCAGCCATGGCCGGGGCAGCCCGCGGAACTCGGCCAGCTCGATCGCGGCCGCGACGTCGTACTTCTCCGCCTCGCCGCCGTCGAACGTGCCCTCGCTCGTGCCCCGCGGGGACGAGGTGCCGCGCGTGTTGAACCGCAGCACTGCCAGGTTCGCCAGCGCGGGCAGGCGCCAGGCCGCCTTGCGGTACAGGTGGGAGTCCATGAAACCGCCGTGCGTGGGCAGCGGGTGGAACGTCAGCAGGGTGGCCGACGGTTCGCTGTCCGCGGGCAGCGCGAGCTCGCCCACGAGGGTGAGTCCGTCGGCGGTGTGCAGCTCGACGTCCTCCCGCTGCGCGGGCAGGACGGTGAGCGAGCGGATCTGGTGGGGCTCGGCTTCGGTAGTCATCGACCCCATTCTCTCCCCCGTGCTGGTTGTGGGCGTGATCGTTGCGCCTGAAGCGGGCACCTCGTCGCAACGATCACGCCCACAACCCGAGTGGACGGGAGTCAGCGCAGGTTGGCGCGGCGCTGCCAGCAGCTGTTGTGCCAGTGCCGCCGGGCGTCCAGACCGGCTTCGGGGCCGCCGAGCACGTCCGTCTTCCACGCGACGACGTGCGCCGTTCCCGGCGTGACCTCCTGGCGGCACGCTGGGCAGATGTAGGTCTTGTCGGACGAGCGGATCCGCTGCACCACCCACTCGCCGTCGGCCGCCGACTCGCTACGACGGCCGCCCGTTGCCCGGTCCACGTCGAGGGGGACGTGGTCCGCGGCATACGGACGCTTGCTGGAGCGGCGCTTCGACGGCATGGCAACTATTCTTCCGCAGGGCGGAGCGGATGGCTTGAGCCTGCCCGAAAACAGCCCAATCTGCGTACCACAAGCCTGGGAGCCTCACTCATTTCCGCCCGCTAGAGTGTGGCGGTCCCCAGCAAGGCGCAAACCGACCGAAGGACTACTCGTGAAGCACCGCACCACTGCCGGCCTGGCAGCCGTCGCGCTGGCATCCATCGCGCTCACCGGCTGCGCAAGCGGCGACGACGGAGGCAGCAGCACTGCCGCCGACGGCAACGTCTGCGAGGTGACGCCGGCCGCCGAGCCGTCGCCTGCGCCCAGCCCGTCCGAGGCGGACGTCAAGGCTGTTGATGCGATCGAGGTCTCGGGCCCGGTCGGCAAGGAGCCGAAGGTGGAGTTCAAGGCTCCGCTGGAGGTCACCAGCCCGACGTCGCGCATCGTCTCCGATGGTACCGGCGAGGAGCTGACCGAGGGCGCCCAGGCCACCATCAACTACGTGGTGATCGCGGGCAAGGACGGTTCCACGAGCGGCTCCACCTGGGAGACCAAGAAGCCGGAGTCGTTCACGCTCGGCGACCCGCAGTACGACCTCCTGAACGACCGCCTGATCGGCCAGAAGGTCGGCGCGCGCCTCCTCATGGCCAGCACCGCGATGGACCAGACCATCCAGGTCACGATGGTGGAGGTCGCCGCGGTCAAGGAGATCCCGACGCGCGCCGAGGGCACCGCGGTGGCCCCGAAGGACGACCTGCCAACCGTCGAGCTCGCCGACGACGGTCAGCCGACCGTCAACATCCCGACGGCCTTCAAGGAGCCCACCGACCTGGTGGTCCAGCCCCTCATCGAGGGTGACGGCGCCAAGGTCACCAAGGACCAGACGGTCACCGTCCAGTACGCGGGCTGCCTGCTCGACGGCACGTCCTTCGACTCCTCGTGGAGCCGCGGCACGCCGACGTCGTTCGCGCTCAACCAAGTCATCCCTGGCTGGACCAACGGGATCGCCGGTCAGAAGGTCGGCAG
Source organism: uncultured Actinomycetota bacterium (assembly GCA_963850545.1). Lineage (GTDB taxonomy): Bacteria > Actinomycetota > Actinomycetes > Actinomycetales > Cellulomonadaceae > Promicromonospora. The sequence continues at coordinate 377,487 of CAWKLP010000002.1, forward strand.
CCAGGTGCTGCTCGTCGTCCCGGCAGACCAGGGCTACGGCGACCAGGAGAACGGCGCCATCCCCGCGAACTCGACCCTCGTGTTCGTGGTCGACATCCTCGAGGCCAAGGCCGCCTGATCCTCCCCTCCGGCCCGTCCTCGGACCGGCCTGAGATCTCGCGCACGTGACGTGCGCATCGCCGCAGGTCACGGTACAGACGTGGCGGGCATCCGAGCCGGATGCCCGCCACGTCTCGTAGGGTCTCCCCATGACGTCGACAGAACTGCCCGCCGCTGAGCCCGCTCCCGTGCCGGAACGCGAGGTGCTCACCTGGGAGACCTTCCCCGTCGCGGTGCGTGACCTGGCCCACAGGGTGGTGGACAGCGGGTTCGTGCCCGAGGTCGTGGTCGCCGTCGCGCGCGGAGGCCTCGTCCCCGGCGGCGCCATGGCGTACGCGCTCGGCACCAAGGGCGTGGGCACGCTGAACGTCGAGTTCTACACGGACATCGGCAAGACGCTCGACGACCCGCGCGTGCTGCCGCCCCTCATGGACACGTCCGACCTCCCCGGTGCCAAGGTCCTCGTGGTGGACGACGTCGCCGACTCCGGCCGCACCCTGGCCCTGGTCATGGACCTGCTGGAGAAGAAGGGTGCCGAGGCCCGCTCCGCCGTGCTCTTCACCAAGCCGCGCACGATCATCCAGCCCGACTACTCGTGGAAGGACACCGACCTGTGGATCACCTTCCCGTGGTCCGCCGAGCCACCGGTGACGGGCGCGAGGTCGATCGACGCGTGAACCGCTGAGCGCCGGCGTGCACAGTCAGGCCCACGAGGCACGTGACCAGCACGCCGAGCGCGAGCCCGGAGGCGACGTCGTGCACGTAGTGGACTCCCGCGGCGACGCGTGCGCCCGCCACGGCCAGCGCGAGCAGCACGACCATCGGCCAGAGCCGCGGCGCGACGAACAGGCATGCCACGGCCAGGCCGCCCGCGATGGTCGAGTGGTTGCTGGGCCACGACCAGTCCCCCGGTGCCGGGCACGCCAGCACCGTGGCGACGTCGACCTCGCGGCACGGCCGGTCCTCGGTGACCAGTAGCTTCACCACCTCGCTCGTGGCGTACGCGGCAACCGTGCCGAACCCTGCGGCGGCGAGCAGCCCGAACCGGGGACGGTCGCGGAACCACGTGAACAGCACGAGGCCGGCCGTGACCGCGACGAGCGCCAGCAGCCCCTTGTCGGCGACCAGACCCGCGAGACCGGCCATGGGCGAGGCTGCGGTGCCACCGGCGACCCCCTCGAAGAGGTCCTCGCGGGCAGGCCAGGCCAGGAGCGCGACGGCGCACAGCCCCAGGAACGCGCTGAGTCCTGCGGGCCTGGCGGCGCGTGGTACCGGGCTGCGAACGAGGCCGGCTGAACGGTTCGCTGCTGGTGCATGGCGTGTTGTGGTCATGCCGGGAACGCTAGAAATCGGCGGAGCCCTGCGGATCTGACGTGGGTCAGCAGTTGCCTATGACCCTGGTCCTACTTGGCCCACCCGAGGATCAGACCCAGGCGGGAAGCGCACACCAGGCCCCATCGACGACGATGGTCCGGTGACCCAGCCGCTCCCGATCGCCGACACCGTGCACACTGCAGAGCACACCGCAGAGAGTGCCGCCGCGCCTCCCCTCCGTCTGCTTGGCGCCGCCGCGTTCGCCGTGCTGCTGGTCCTCGCCGGCGTGAACCCGTGGTGGATGCTCCCACTCGCAGCGGTCGCCGCGCCCCTCGGCCTGTCCGAGGGCGGGGTGCGGCTGGGCGTCGTCGCCATGGCCGTCGCGACGGCAGCGGGTGCGGTCGCCGTCCTGGCCGGCTGGGCCGATCTACGGGACGCGCTCGTCACCGCGGCCCGCGACGTTGTCACCGGTGTGCTGCCGTGGTCGGTCGCGATCGCGTGGCGCGCCCGCCGGGCCGCCGAGGCCGACGCCGCCCTGGCGCTCCTCCGGGAGCAGGACGCTCAGCGGATGCGTGCCGAGACCGACCTCGCGCGGCAGCGGCTGCACCTGGCCGAGGGGCTGCACGACGACCTGGGGCACGCCCTCAGCCTCGTCGCCCTCAACCTGGGCCGGCTGGAGCTCGAGCTGGAGCGCGGCCTGGAACGCGGCCCGGAGAACGAGCCTCGGTCTGATGCCGCGGTCTCCGCCCGAGAGTCCGTCGGGCTCGCGCGGCGCCAGGTATCCGACGCGGTCGCCCGCCTCGGTGCTTCCGTCCAGACCCTCCGTACAGGCCTGACCGACGACGCGCCCGCCACGACGGTCGAGGCGGACCTCGATGCCCTCGTGCGGGACGCGCGCCGTGCGGGCGCCGACGTCGAGCTCAGCGGATCACCCGGACCCGACCGCCTCGCCGCCTTCGGCCCCACTGTGGTCCGCGTGGTCCAGGAGGGTCTGACGAACGCGCTCAAGCACGCGCCTGGTCAGCCCGTCCGCGTCCTGCTGGAGGCGGACGCCGAGCGTCTCGTTGTGACCGTCCGCAATCCGCTGCCCGGACCTGTCGACGAGCCCGGACCGACCGGCGCGCCTGGACCTGCCGGCGAGTCTGCGCCTGCCGACGAGCCCGCGCCGGCCGTGGGCGGCACCGGCGTGCGGTCGCTCGCAGAGCACGTGCACGCGGCGGGTGGATCGGTCGAGGCCGGCCCGGTGGGCGGCGGCTACGTGCTGCGCGCTGCGCTGCGCCCGGCATCGGAGGATCCGGCGCCAGTCGCGGCCGGCACCCTTCTCGCCGGGTCCGGCACACTGCCCGCCGGGTCCGGCACCCCGCCAGTCAGGCCCGAGGTTCCGGACGCTCCTCCGGCGTCCGAGCGCCGAGCGCCCCAGGCCGCGCACACCATCACGCACGGGCTGGCCCGTGCCCGCCGCCGGGGCGGTGCGCTTTTGCTGGCGGCCGTGGTCGTACCGGCCGCCGCACTCGTCGCGGTCGCGGCCGCGATCCAGCTCGCGGACCATCTCGACGCCCAGCGCGCACAGCTCGCCCCGGAGGCCTTCACGCGCATCGCCGTGGGTGACACCCGATCCGACGTCGACCCGCTGCTGCCCGCGGCCACTCTCGAACCGCCCCAGGGCGCCGACCCGTCGTGCGATCACTACGCCGTCACGGCGGACCACTTCGCCGACGCGTCCGGCGACGTCTACCGGATCTGCTGGTTGGGCGACCGCGTCGCCTCGACGGACCTCGTGGTCGGCGGTGCACCGTGAGCGGGCCCGACGCCACGTCACCGCTGCGTGTCGTCATCGCCGACGACGAGCCGCTAGTCCGCGCGGGACTGGCCGGGATCCTCGAGACCGATGACGGCGTCCGGGTCGTCGCACAGGGGTCGTCGGGTAAGGAGGCGCTGGCGGCGGTCCGGGCACACCGGCCCGACGTCGTGCTGCTGGACGTACGCATGGGCACGTTGGGCGGCCTGGAGGCCCTCGCAGAGATCCGGCGCACTGCCGGGCCCCTGCCATGCCTCATGGTCACGACGTTCGGTGAGGACGAGTACGTCGCGGAGGCCATCCAGCTCGGCGCCGACGGGTTCGTGCTGAAGTCCGGCGACCCGCGGGAGCTGCTGCTCGCGGTGCACGCCGCGGCGTCGGGCGGTGCGTTCTTCTCCCCCGCCGTATCGCGGCGCTTGCTGCAGACCGGGCTCGGCACGCGGTTCATCGCGCAGCAGGAGGCCAAGAAGCTCTTCGAACGACTCACTCAGCGCGAGCAGGAAGTGCTTGCGCTGATGGGTGACGGCCTGCCGAACCCGGAGATCGCCGCGCGGCTCCACCTCGCCGAGGGCACGGTGAAGGTGCACGTCACCTCGATCCTGCGCACCACAGGCGCCCGCAACCGGGTGGAGGCAGCGCTCATCGCAGCGCACGCGCGAACACGGAGCTAGTCCCTTGTCGGCCGTTCTTCATCCGGTCCGCCCCTTCCTCCCGTCAGCCTTACGGCGTAAGGTCGCCTTACACCGTAAGGTCCATCGAGAGGGAAGTCATGAGCTCGCCCACGCTGCACCCCCGCACGGCACGCACGACCGGTCTGCTCTACCTGGCGGTCGCCGTCGCCGCTATCCCGGGTTTCCTGGTCATCCGTCCGATGCTGTTCGATCCCGACAGCGCGGCATCGACACTCGCCCACCTGATCGAAAACGAGACGCTGGCCCGCCTGGGGATCGGCCTGGAGCTCGCCCTCGTCGCCGCCCAAGCGCTGGTCGCCCTGTGGTTCTACCGGCTGTTCCGACGCGTCGACGCGTTCGCGGCGGGTTCTCTGGCCGCCTTCGGGCTGATCAACGCGGTAGCGATCTTGGCCAGCGCAGCATGTCTGGGTGCCGCGCTGGACACCGCCCTCGCGGCGCCGTCCGCCGATGCCGCCGGCGGAGCGCAACTGCTGTACGTGCTCGGCGGCAGCTTCTGGGACGTCGGCTCGCTCTTCTTCGGGCTGTGGCTGATCCCGATGGGCGTCCTCGCCCTGCGATCGGGCATGCCGCGCGCGCTCGGCTGGATCCTGGTCGCCGGCGGCGTCGGATACATCGTCAGCGGCTTCGTCGCCTACCTGGTACCCGCCGCCGCGCCCGTCGCCGACCTGCTCCCGTTCCTGGCGACCGTCGGCGAGGTCTGGATGATCGGCTGGCTGCTCTGGTACCCGTTCCGAGCGCGCGCCACCGCGAACCCTGACACGACCACGACGCACGCCGGGTCACCGGTGGTGGCAGCCTGACCGCGTTCCTGGTGTAGGAGATGGCCAGCGCGTTCGTTTCGACCGCGACCGAACCGGATTGAGACACGGGTGCTGCGGTGCAAGAGTGGCATCCGGGAGGGATCACATGTCCGACTCGCTCGCTGTCGAGGCGCGAGGCCTCGTCAAGCACTTCACCAGCCGCAAGTCCGTCACCAAAGCGGTCGACGGCATCGACCTCTCGATCGCCGAGGGCAGCGTCTTCGGCCTGCTCGGCCCCAACGGGGCAGGCAAGACCACGGTGGTCCGCATGCTCGCCACCCTGTTGCGGCCCGACGCCGGCACCGCCAGCGTGCTGGGGCACGACGTCGTGCGCGACGCCGACGCCGTGCGCTCCGCCGTCGGCCTGACGGGGCAGTACGCCTCGGTGGACGAGGACCTGACCGGTACCGAGAACCTGCTCATGCTCGCCCGGCTCTACGGGTTCACGCCAGCCGCCGCTCGGCAGCGCGTTCAAGGCCTGCTGGAGGCGTTCGACCTGGACGACGCCGGGTCCCGGCAGGTCAAGACCTACTCCGGCGGCATGCACCGGCGCATCGACCTCGCCGCTTCGCTGGTGCTCGCCCCGCGCGTGCTGTTCCTGGACGAGCCGACCACCGGCCTGGACCCGCGCAGTCGCAACCAGGTGTGGGACATCGTCCGCGTGCTCGTGGACGACGGTGCCACCGTGCTGCTCACCACCCAGAACCTCGACGAGGCGGACCAGCTCGCGGACCACATCGCCGTCGTCGACCACGGGCGCACCATCGCCGAGGGAACCTCGAGCGAGCTCAAGCGATCGGTCGGCGAGGGAGCCGTGCACCTGCGCGTCGCCGAGGTGACCGACCGCGCCCAGGCCGTCGAGATCACGGAGCGCGTGCTCGGCACCGAGGTCACCTTCGACTCCGACCCGCACGCCATCGCCGCCCGCGTACCCGACGACGGCGCCGACGCCGTGCCCGCCCTGCTGCCCGCCCTGACCGCGGCCGGGATCAGCGTGCCCGAGTTCAGCCTGGGCCAGCCGAGCCTCGACGAGGTGTTCCTCGCCCTCACCGGCCAGCCCCTGCCCGACGACGAGTCGGGTGCGGACGGGACCCCCGCGGAACCGAGCGCGCGCAGGTCCACGGAGGTGTCCCGATGACCACCACCCTGCGGGACGCCGTCGCCCTCGCCGAGCGGCCCTCCCGGCCGTCGCCGGTGTCGATGACCCTGACGTTCGGCTGGCGCGCGCTGCTCAAGATCAAGCACGTGCCCGAGCAGCTGTTCGACGTGCTGGTCTCCCCCATCATCTTCACACTGATGTTCACGTACCTGTTCGGCGGTGCCCTCGCGGGCTCGACGCAGGCGTACATCCAGTTCCTGCTGCCCGGCATCCTGGTGCAGACCATCCTGTTCGTGACGATCTACACCGGCTACACGCTCAACAACGACATCTCGAAGGGCGTGTTCGACCGATTCCGCTCGCTGCCCATCTGGCGCCCGTCGCCCGTCGTCGGCGCGCTGCTGGGCGACACCGTGCGCTACACGATCGCCTCGGTCATCACCATCGCGCTGGGGCTGCTGCTGGGGTTCCGGCCCGACGGCGGTTTCCTGGGGGTGCTGCTCGGGGTGCTGCTCCTGCTGGTGTTCGCGTTCGCGCTGAGCTGGACCTTCATCATCCTCGGGCTGCTGGTGCGCTCGCCGAACGCCGTGATGGGCATCTCGATGCTGGTGCTCATGCCGCTCACGTTCGCCTCGAACGTCTTCGTGGACCCGGCCACCATGCCGTCGGGCCTGCGCGCGTTCGTGGACGTCAACCCGGTGAGCCACCTGGTCACCGCGGTACGCGGCCTGATGGCGGGCAACGCCGACAGCGCCGAGATCACGTGGGTCCTGATCGCGTCCGTGGTCCTGACGGCGGTGCTGGGGCCGATCGCGATGCGGATCTACCGCACCAGAACCTGAATCGTGCAACCATCGGCGAGGCGATGACACTCAGCGCGACTTTTCCCTCACACGGAGGTAGCCCCGTCCGGCCGCCATGCATCCACGAGGTCCTGGGCGCTGAAGCTGAGGTCGATGCCTTGAGCCGGGCGGCCGTCCGGGGTGATCGCAGCGAGCTTGGCGTCGCCGGCTCCTGGGATCTGAGCGCGATGGGTCCGTAGCTCGGTGACCTCCTCCGACGCGATGGACCCGCCGGGCCGCCACTTGATCGAGCCGACCAGGAGCGGGGCGGAGCGGTCGGCGGCGACGACATCGACCTCGATGTCCCGCTCCCCCCTGCCGGCCTTCTTCCACCATGGGCCGATCGTCTCGATCTTGGCCAGGCGGTCGTCGGTGGCGGCGAGGCGGATCAGCGATTGCCGCACGAGCGGCTCCACGGAATGACCACGCCAACTGGACCAGTCGCGATCGAACCGCGCGACCGCGAGGTCGGCACGACCTCGCTCTATCTGATCGAGGCCAGAGTCGACGTATCGGTACCAGAACCGCAGGTAGGGGTCCGTGATCCGGTAGCGCCGCAACTTGCTGCTCGCCTTGGCAAGCGCGGGCTGCTCGCGCTCGATCAGCCCTTTAAGATCGGTGAGGGTCTTTAGGGCCCGGGTCGTAGCCGTGCGCGCGTTGGCCTTCTCGTCCTCGTCCGCGATGGACCCGAGGATGTCGTTGAACCCAGGGTGGACGGTGTCGTTCGCCCCGATCGCGGCGAGCACGCGAGCGGCGTCCTGCGGGCTGGGAAACTCAGCGTCGAGCGTCAGGCGGGCCGTGGTGATCAGCGGCGAGTATGGGTCCTGCAAGCCCTCGTGGACGTACTGCTGAACTGTGGCGCTCCCGCTGCCAGCAAGGTCAGCGAGCAGGCGTGGGTACCCGCCAGTGACAAGACCGGCATCGACGATCCCTGTCGCATCCCAACCTGGGAGCGCATGAGCAATCTCCGCGAGGTTGAGCGCCGGGACCACGAATGGGCGGATGCGACCGAACAAGGGCCGGTCATGCTCCGCCAGGCGAGACATCATTGCCATGTCCGAGCCAACAAGCACAAGAAGAACTGGCAACTTCTCCAGGACCCGATCCCACACGACCTGCAGGACACCCTCGAGCGACGGGTCGGCGGCGGTCAGCCACGGAAACTCGTCGAGCACGACTACGATCGGTCCAGATCGTGCGGGAACGGCGAGCCGATTCAGCCACTCCTCCCAGTCTTTGGCGGGGCTCGACGCGATCAGGTCGAGGTCGGGCAGCGGAGTCCGGGACTCGTGCAGCGCGCGGTCGGCGCCATCAATCTGCTGGCGTGTGGCGGCCCGATAGCGACCTGCGGTGAACACGTATGGGGCACCTGCGCTCTGCACGAAGCGTTCCAGAAGCGAGGATTTGCCGACCTGGCGCCGGCCCCGAACCGCGAGGATCTGCCCTCGACCACGGTGGGTCACTACATCGAGGCGCCGCGAGAGGTCGGCCAGGGTGCGTTCGCGGCCGAAGAAACCGTCCGGTGCAAGGAACATTGAATGTATGTTACATCGAATGTTCCTTAGTTGCGATCAGGACTCCCCGACACGTTGTCCAGGCGGCCACAACCAACGGACGCCGGACCGGCTCTCAGCAGGAGCTCAGTCCGACGTCCTTCATTCAGGCCCTTCCCGACCCGTTCTTGGTCGGGTCGACCAGGTGGTATGTCTGGCCCGGCTTCGGGGTCGGCGGAGCGGTGTGACCGCGAGGAATCGTGCGTTCCTCACCGGTACGTCCACCGCGCGGACCGATGATCTCGTACTGTCCGGACCTCTCGGCCGACTGTCCCGGCCTGATGTTCTTGGCCATGTACTGGCCTTTCCCACACACGGCTGCATGAACTAGATCACGCACCCATTGGGATGCGATCACTTGGCAACACGATAGGGTCGATGAGTTCCGCTAAGAACCTCGATGGCCCCGTCCAGCCGCTGACCCTTGTGGGTCCAGCACCATGCTGGACGGGGTCGTCGTGTGTCTTAACCCGACGCGCCAGCTAGGCCGCACGTCGGAACCTTGTCAGAAGTCCCAGTCGTCGTCCTCGGTCTCCACGGCCTTGCCGATGACGTACGACGAGCCGGACCCCGAGAAGAAGTCGTGGTTCTCGTCCGCGTTCGGTGACAGCGCCGCGAGGATCGCGGGGTTGACGTCGGTGTCCTCCTTGGGGAACAACGCCTCGTAGCCCAGGTTCATCAGGGCCTTGTTGCCGTTGTACCGCAGGAACTTCTTGACGTCCTCGGTCAGCCCCAGCTCGCCGTAGAGCGAGTCGGTGTACTCCACCTCGTTCTCGTACAGCTCGAAGAGCAGGTCGAACGTGTACGCCTTGAGGTCGTCCTGCTCGGGCTGCGTCAGCTGCGCGAGGCCCTTCTGGTACTTGTAGCCGATGTAGTACCCGTGCACCGCCTCGTCGCGGATGATGAGGCGGATCAGGTCGGCCGTGTTCGTGAGCTTCGCCCGAGAGGACCAGTACATCGGCGCGTAGAAGCCGGAGTAGAACAGGAACGACTCGAGCATGGTCGAGGCGACCTTGCGCTTCAGCGGGTCGTCGCCCCGGTAGTAGTCGAGGACGATCTCTGCCTTCTTCTGCAGATTCTCGTTGCTCTCGGACCACTCGAACGCGTCATCGATCTCCGGCGTGGAGAGCAGCGTGGAGAAGATCGAGGAGTAGCTCTTCGCGTGCACGCTCTCCATGAAGGCGATGTTGGTGTACACCGCCTCCTCGTGGGGGGTGAGCGCGTCCGGGATCAGCGACACCGCGCCGACCGTGCCCTGGATGGTGTCCAGGAGGGTCAGGCCGGTGAACACCCGCGAGGTCATGGTCTTCTCGTGCTCCGAGAGGGTGTTCCACGACTGGATGTCGTTGGAGACCGGGACCTTCTCGGGGAGCCAGAAGTTACCGACCAGGCGGTCCCAGACCTCGAGGTCCTTCTCGTCCTCGAGGCGGTTCCAGTTGATCGCTGTCACGCGATCGATGAGCTTGAGCTTCCCTGTGGGCGACATCTTCGTTCTTCTTCCGATGTACGACGGCGGCGGCCGGGCTGATCATGGTCGGTGCGGGCGCGCCGAGGCAGGCGCACTGTAATGCTCTAGAGCATGCAGCTGACGCAGTTGTCCACCTCAGTACCCTCAAGAGCGAGCTGGCGCAGGCGGATGTAGTAGAGGGTCTTGATGCCCTTGCGCCACGCGTAGATCTGCGCCTTGTTGACGTCGCGCGTGGTAACCGTGTCCTTGAAGAACAGCGTGAGGCTCAGGCCCTGGTCCACGTGCTGCGTCGCCGCGGCGTACGTGTCGATGATCTTCTCGTACCCGATCTCGTACGCGTCCTGGTAGTAGTCCAGGTTGTCGTTCGTCATGTACGGCGCCGGGTAGTAGACGCGGCCGAGCTTGCCTTCCTTGCGGATCTCGATCTTGGCCGGGACCGGGTGGATCGACGACGTCGAGTTGTTGATGTAGCTGATCGAACCCGTGGGCGGCACGGCCTGCAGGTTCTGGTTGTAGAGGCCGTGCTCCATGACCGAGGCCTTGAGCGCCCGCCAGTCGTCCTGCGTCGGGATAGACACGGCGGCGTCGGCGAAGAGGCGCGCGACGCGCTCCGTGGCCGGCTTCCACTCCTGCTCGACGTACTTGTCGAAGTACTCGCCCGTGGCGTACTTCGAGTCCTCGAACCCGCCGAACTTCTGCTTCCGCTCGATCGACAGGCGGTTCGACGCCGCGATCGCGTGGTAGGCCACGGTGTAGAAGTAGATGTTCGTGAAGTCGACACCCTCGTCGGAGCCGTAGTAGATGCGCTCACGGGCGAGGTAGCCGTGCAGGTTCATCTGGCCCAGGCCGATGGCGTGCCCCTGCTCGTTGGCCCGCTTGATCGACGGGACCGACTCGATCGACGTCTGGTCGCTCACCGCGGTCAGCGCGCGGATCGCGGTGTCGATCGTGCGGCCGAAGTCCGGCGAGTCCATCGCCTTGGCGATGTTCAGCGAGCCCAGGTTGCAGGAGATGTCCCGCCCGACCTCGTTGTAGGAGAGGTCCTCGTTGAACGTCGACGGGGTCGACACCTGCAGGATCTCGGAGCACAGGTTCGAGTGCGTGATGCGGCCCTTGATCGGGTTGGCCGCGTTCACCGTGTCCTCGAACATGATGTACGGGTAGCCGGACTCGAACTGCAGCTCCGCGAGCGTCTGGAAGAAGTCGCGGGCACTGATCGTGGTCTTGCGGATGCGGTCGTCGGCAACGAGCTCGTCGTACTTCTCCGAGATGGAGATGTCGGCGAACGGCTTGCCGTAGACCCGCTCGACGTCGTACGGGCTGAACAGGTGCATGTCGGCGTTCTTCTTGGCCAGCTCGAAGGTGATGTCCGGGATGACCACGCCGAGCGAGAGCGTCTTGATGCGGATCTTCTCGTCCGCGTTCTCCCGCTTGGTGTCGAGGAACCGCATGATGTCTGGGTGGTGCGCGTGCAGGTACACCGCACCGGCACCCTGACGGGCGCCGAGCTGGTTCGCGTAGGAGAAGGAGTCCTCCAGGAGCTTCATCACGGGGATGACGCCGGACGACTGGTTCTCGATGTGCTTGATCGGCGCGCCGTGCTCGCGGATGTTGCTCAGCAGCAGCGCCACGCCGCCACCGCGCTTGGAGAGCTGCAGCGCGGAGTTGATGCCGCGCGCGATCGACTCCATGTTGTCCTCGATGCGCAGCAGGAAGCAGGACACGGGCTCACCGCGCTGCGCCTTGCCGATGTTGAGGAAGGTCGGCGTCGCCGGCTGGAACCGCCCGGAGATGACCTCCTCGACGATGTCGCGCGCCGTCTGCTCGCTGCCGTCCGCCAGGCCGAGCGCGACCATGGCGACGCGGTCCTCAAAGCGCTCCAGGTACTGCTTGCCGTCGAACGTCTTGAGCGTGTACGAGGTGTAGTACTTGAAGGCGCCCAGGAACGTCTCGAAACGGAACTTCTTCGAGTACGCGAGCTGGAAGAGCTCCTTGACGAACGCACCGGAGTACTTCGCCAGCACGGTGGGGTCGTAGTACTTGGCCTCGACGAGATGCTCGATCTTCGCTTCGAGCGTCTCGAACTCGACGGTGTTCGGGTTCACGTGCTGCAGGAAGTACTGGCGAGCCGCCTCGCGGTCCTTCTCGAACTGGATCTTCCCGTCCGGCCCGTACAGGTTCAGCATCGCGTTGAGCGAGTGATAGTCCATCTGGATGCTCTCCAGGGGGATCTCGCTCAGGCCCTCAGTCAGGCTGAGAGGCTCAGTGGTTGTTGCTGCCAAAATCGTCCCAATCCGTTGCGGACGCGCGCGACGTCCTGCGCGGTACCCAGTAGTTCGAAGGCGTAGAGATACGGGACATCACACTTCGCCGCGATGATGTCCCCGGTGATGCAGTACGCAGCCCCGAAGTTGGTGTTCCCCGCGGCAATGACGCCGCGGATGAGCGACCGGTTGTGTTCGTCGTTGAGGAACTTCCTCACCTGCCGTGGGACGGCCCCGCCCTCGTTGCCGCCACCGTAGGTGGGGGACATGAGGACGTAGGGCTCGTCCACGCGCAGGAAGCCGTCGGCCGGGCGCAGCGGGATCCGGTGCACCGACATCCCCAGCTCATCGAGTCCGAGCTTCCCGACGAACCGGTGCGTGTACTCCGACACGCTGGAGAAGTAGACGAGAGAACCCACGTCACACCTCCTTGCCGACGTTGCGATGACTCGGCTCAGGCCGAGGCGGCTGCGCTCTTGTCAAGCACAGCAAGCGCGGCGACCGCGCTGATCTGGTCGGGGCGAAAGCCCGACCAGTGGGTGTCACCGGCCACGACGACCGGCGCCTGGAGGTACCCGAGGCCGCGAACCATCTCGAGCGCCTCGGCGTCCTGCGTGATGTCGACGACCGAGTACTCGACGCCCTTGCGATCCAGTGCCCGGTACGTCGCGTCGCACTGGACGCACGCCGGCTTGCTGTAGACCGTGACGCTCATGTCCGCCTCCTCTGACCTCGAAGGACACCTGTGAAATTACGTTGGTGTGTTTAGTTTGCGGGTCTGCTTCTCCCGCTGAACCAAACACTACACCTAGTGTCTGACACTCGCTCGGTTACGACATGTAGTGGTTCTAGGCGAACGACGCACTACACAGGAACCGCCCGCGACGCTCATGGACCATGCTGCCACGAGCCTCTGACACCGCTTGGTAGGCCGCGTGCAGGGCTCTGCGCGGGGTGGTCGTAGGGGCGTGCGCGAGGCGCGAGAAAGGGCGCTTCAAGCGCCCGCGGAGCGGTCCGCGGGGCCCAAAAAGTGATCTGAGTCAGCGGCGTGTCGCGACGCTTGGGCGTGTCCCACCGGACACCCGCCGGACGCCTGCCGGTCACCCGGCGGAGCTCGGGCGGTGCCAGCCTCGCGGGTCGACTCCGCCGGGCACGGCCGTGGCCGGATCGTACGGCGCACGCGTGAAGTGGAAGGTGCCGACGTCCAGCGCAGCGGCCCCGTCCCCGGCGTCGCGCACCTCGAGCCGCTCCCCCAGCCAGTAACCGCCCTCGACGCCGCGCAGCTCGCCCCCGATGGCGTCGAAGACGGTGCCGCGGCCGCCGTCCGAGGACCGCAGGTCGACGCGGCCCGCCGCGTCGATGCTCACGGTGTACGGGAACGGCCCCCAGTACCAGGTGCCGGTGATCCCGCCCGGCCCGAAGCCCGGCCCGAGCGCAGGCCCGGCGCCCGGCCCAAGACCCCGCCCGACGGCGTCGCCCGACCCGCGGAGCGGCAGCGGCGTGGGTGCCGCGGCACCCTGCAGCGCCGCGAGCAGGCCGGCTCCACCGCCGATCCCGTGCGTCGACGAGCCGCAGACGGCGACCACGTCGCCGGTCGCGGCGTCTGCCCGGAGATCTGAGGTGAACCCCGGCACCGAACCGCCGTGACCGATCGTGCGGACGGTGCCGTCCTGGCGGACGCGCACACCGAGACCGTGCGCGGTGGGCCACGAGCCGCCGGCGGGACCGGCGTCGTCGACCACCACGCGCGGGACGGCCATCTGGCGGCGCAGGGCGAGCGGGAGCACGGCCTCGCCGGCGGCCCGGTCCGCCTCGCCGCCCACGAGCCACATGCCGAACCGCACCAGGTCCGACGGCGTGGACCACAGCTCGCCGGCGGGCCCCGCCGCGCGGAACTCGGCCACCGGCTCGTGGTGCACCAGGTCCGCGTGCGGGTGCACGGCGTACCCCGTCACGTGCGGGCCGACCGGCACACGGCCGGTGGCGGTCATGCCCAGCGGCTCCCACAGCTCGTCGTGGAGCACCTTGTCCCAGGCGCTGCCCCGGACCACCTCGATCAGCCGGCCCAGCACGGCGAAGCCCGGGTTGCTGTAGTGATACTGCTCGCCGGGGTCCCAGAGCTGCTCGACGCCGGAGCGGGCCAGCTCGTCCCACGTGGGTCCGCCGTGCCGCTCCCACCACGGGCCGGGGAACTCGGACTGCAACCCGCTCGTGTGGGTCAGCAGGTGACGGATCGTGGCGTCCGGGGCCGGCGCCTCCGGCAGGTGCCTGCCGATCGGGTCCGCGAGCGCCACGACGCCCTCGGCGACGAGCCGGAGCACGGCCACGGCGACCATGGGCTTGGTGACGGACCCGATGCGGAACGCATGCTCCGGCGTCGGGCTGCCTGCCCACGGTGCCGCGGCGACACCCGCCCAGGCCACCTCGCCCCCGCGGCCGACGGCCGCCGACAGGACGGGAACCCGCGCGGTGTCGCGCAGGTTCCCGATCAAACCGCTCAGCACCGTACCCAGGTCCTCGCCACGCTCGCCCATCCCCAGACCGTACCCAGCGCCCGCTGAGTGCGGGGTATTTGTGGGGTCGGGGGCGGGATACCCCACAAATACCCAGCACTCAACGACGGGTCAGGCGGGGGAGACCTCGTCCACCGCCGGCAGGGTGTTCGACGTCGCCAGGCGCCGGTACCAGTGCGCCGAGTCCTTCCAGGTGCGCTCCAGCGTCTCGTAGTCGACGCGGATGATGCCGAACCGCCGGTCGTAGCCGTAGGCCCACTCGAAGTTGTCGAGCAGCGACCACGCGAAGTACCCGCGCACGTCCACGCCCTTGTCGCGGGCCTGGCCCACGGCCTCGACGTGGTCGTGCAGGTAGGACACGCGCAGCGGGTCGTGCACCCGCGCGACGCCGTCCGCCGACACGGTCACCTCGTCCTCGAACGCGGCGCCGTTCTCGGTGACCATGAGCGGCTGGTCGGGGTAGGTGTCGCGCAGCGAGACCAGCAGGTCCGTGAGGCCGGCCGGCTCGATGTTCCAGCCCATGGCGGTGTACGGGCCGGGCTGCGGCAGGAACTCGACGTCGTCCGCCGCGATCCACGGTGTGCCGGCGGAGTCCTTGTGCCCGTCGGCCTGCTGCCGGTCCCCCTGCCCGGAGAAGCGCTTGACCCGCGCCGTCGAGTAGTAGTTGACGCCGAGCACGTCCAGCGGCTGAGCGATGGCCTCCAGGTCGCCGTCCTGCACGAACGACCAGTCGGTGACCGACGCCGTGTTCTCCAGCAGGTCCGCGGGGTACGCACCCTCCAGCACCGGCCCGAGGAACGCCCGGTTGGCCAGCGCGTCGACCGTCCGGACGGCGCCCTGGTCCGCCTCGGAGGACGGGTCGTCCGGCCGGAAGACGTGCAGGTTCAGCGTGATCGACGTCTTCGCGGAGTCGCCGAGCACCTCGCGGATCTGCTGGACCGCGAGGCCGTGCGCCAGGTTGAGGTGGTGCACCGCCTGCAGCGCGGCCAGGGGCTCCGTGCGGCCCGGCGCGTGGACGCCCGAGCCATAGCCCAGGTATGCCGTGCACCACGGCTCGTTGAGCGTGGTCCAGACGTCGATGCGGTCGCCCAGCTCCTCGGCCATGCGCCGCGCGTACCGCGCGAAGGCGTAGGCCGTCTCCCGGTTGGTCCAGCCGCCGGCATCCTCCAGCTCCTGCGGAAGGTCCCAGTGGTAGAGCGTGACCACGGGCTTCACGCCCGCCGCGAGCAGCCCGTCGACGAGGTCCGAGTAGAACCTGATGCCCTCGGCGTTGAACTCCCCCGACCCGCCCGGCTGCACCCGCGGCCAGGCGATGGAGAACCGGTACGCGCCCAGCCCCAGGTTCTTGATGTGCTCGATGTCCTCCTGCCACCGGTGGAAGTGGTCGTCCGCGACGTCACCCGTGTCGCCGTTCAGCGTCTTGCCGGGCGTGTGCGAGAACGTGTCCCAGATGGACGGGCCGCGCCCGCCCTCGGTCGCGCCGCCCTCGATCTGGTACGACGCCGTCGCCGAGCCCCAGAGGAACTCCGTGGGAAAACTCCGTGCACTCACAGTGCCACCTCTCCCGGGCCGGTGGCCCGAATGGTCCGTCCTTCGTTCTCGACACCCCATTCGCCCGGAGCGTCGTCGCTGGTCACGTGCACGACGCCGGACGCGTACCGCACGCGGAACGTCGCCGGGGCGCCGGTGCCACCGGGTACCAGGACCTCTTCGTCGAACCCCTCGGGCAGACGGGTGCAGCGTAACGTCACGCCCTCGGCCCACGCGTAGTCGGGCCGGTCGTCACGCGCACCGACCGGCAGCACCGTGCCGGGCCGGACGAGCAGCGGGAGGCTGTCGAAGCCGTGCTCCTCGGCGACCCACCGCGGCCCGGTGACGGTCGAGGCCAGACCGGCCCCGCCGACGTCGGGCAAACGCGTCCACTCCCCTGAAGGGACGTAGTACTCCACGCGGGACTCGCTGAAGACCGGGGCGACCAGCAGCGACGGCCCCAGCATGTACTGGGTGTCGACGGAGGCGGCGGTCCGGTCGTCGGGGAACTGGAGCACCATGGGGCGCATGACGGGCAGGCCCTCCTCGGCGGCCACGTGGCCGAGCCGGCCGAGGTACGGCATGAGCCGCATCTTCAGCCTGGTGAACTTCCGGGTGACGTCGACCGCCTCGTCGTCGAACGCCCACGGGACGCGGTAGGAGCTCGACCCGTGCAGCCGGGAGTGCGACGACAGCAGGCCGAACGCGGCCCACCGCTTGAACACCGCCGGGTCGGGCGTGCCCTCGAAACCGCCGATGTCGTGGCTCCAGTAGCCGAACCCGGACAGCGACAGCGACAGGCCGCCACGCAGGGACTCGGCCATGGAGACGAACGTGGACTCGCAGTCGCCGCCCCAGTGCACGGGGTAGGCCTGCGTGCCCGCGGTCGCGGACCGCGCGAACACGACGGCCTCGCCGCGCCCGCGCTCCTCCTCGAGCAGCTCGAAGACCGTCTTGTTGTACAGCGAGGCGTAGTAGTTGTGCATGCGCTGCGGGTCGGACCCGTCGTGCCAGACGACGTCGGTGGGGATGCGCTCCCCGAAGTCCGTCTTGAAGCAGTCCACGCCCTGGTCCAGCAGCACGCGCAGCTTGTCCTGGTACCAGGCGGCCGCCTCGGGGTTGGTGAGGTCGACCAGGGCCATGCCGGCCTGCCACTTGTCCCACTGCCAGACGTCGCCGTCCGGCGTCCGGACCAGGTACCCCTTCTCCTTGCCCTCGCGGAACAGGTGCGAGCGCTGGGCGATGTACGGGTTGATCCAGACGCAGACCTTCAGGCCGCGGTCGTGCAGCCGGGCCAGCATGCCCTCGGGGTCCGGGAACGTGGCCGGGTCCCACACGAAGTCGCACCAGTGGAACTGCCGCATCCAGAAGCAGTCGAAGTGGAACACCGACAGCGGGATGTCCCGCTCGGCCATACCGTCGATGAAGCTGTTGACGGTCTCCTCGTCGTAGCTCGTGGTGAACGACGTCGAGAGCCACAGCCCGTACGACCAGGCGGGAACGATCGCGGGCCGCCCGGTCAGGGCCGTGTACCGGCGCAGGATCTCGGCCGGGGTGGGCCCGTGGATCACGTAGTACTGCAGCGACTGTCCCGGCACGGAGAACTGGGTGCGGCTGACCACCTCGGAGCCCACCTCGAAGGACACCCGCTCGGGGTGGGCGACGAACACGCCGTAGCCGCGGTCGGTCAGGTAGAACGGCACGTTCTTGTAGGCCTGCTCGCTCGCGGTGCCGCCGTCCTCGTTCCAGACGTCGACGCTCTGGCCGTTCTTCACGAACGCGCCGAACCGCTCGCCCAGCCCGTAGACGTGCTCGCCCACGCCGAGCGCGAGCTGCTCGTGCACGAAGTCGCCCTCGGGCGTGGTCGCGATCCCGATGCTCCGGCCCGACGACGTGGTGAGCACCTCGCCGTCGGCCACGAAGTCGACCTGCCACTCGCCGTCGGTGGAGACGCGGGCCGTGAGACCGCCCGAGGTGAGCTCGGCGGGGCCGTCGTCGGGCGCGACGACCTTGACCACGCCGGGCTCCCGGTTGATCGCGAAGTGCGGGCCGGGGTCGCGGCGGCCCTGGTGGTGCTCGATGCGCACGCCGATAACGGAGTCCGCCGGGGCGTCGAACGTGACGGTCACGACCGGGCGGTTCAGGGTGTCGCCGCGCCGGGTGATGGGCGCGGTGGGCGCGTACACGGTCAGCGTGTCCGCGCCGGCCTCGATCGAGTCGATGTCGCGGGGACGGAGCATGTCGACGCCGGGGCGCAGCTGCCAGTAGCCGTCGGAGAATCTCATGGCCGGTACCTCTCGGCGTCGTGGGTCATCGGGTGGGGCACCGCATGGGTCATCGGATGGGTCATCGGATGGGGCAGAGTCACTTGACCGCCCCCGCGGTCACGCCCCGGGTCAGGGTGCGCTGGAAGATCAGGAAGAACAGGACGGCCGGCACGAGGGAGACGAGCGACCCCGCGTTGATGGTCGGCGCGTCCATCATGCGATCGCCCTGCAGCGAGGCCAGGGCGATGGGGATGGTCTGGGTGTCGTTGCTGGTCAGCATGACCAGCGGAATGAAGAACTCGTTCCAGGTCCAGATGAAGAAGAAGATCATCAGGACCGAGAGCGTCGGCCGCAGGATCGGGAACACGACCTGCCAGAGGATCCGCCACCGGCTCGCGCCGTCGAGCTCCGCGGCCTCCAGGAGCGCGGGCGGGAACGTGCCCAGCACCGAGGACAGCAGGTAGGTGCCGAACGCCGACTGGATGACGGTGAAGATGATGATCACCGACCATTGCGAGTTCGACAGGCCCACCGACTGCGCCATCGTGAACAGCGGGTAGATCAGGGCCTCCTGCGGCAGCATGTTCGCCAGCAGGAACAGCGCGACGATCCACAGCCGCCCCTTCACCCGGCCGATGCCGATCGCGTACGCGTTCAGCAGCGACAGCAGCGCACCCAGCACGGCCACGACGGCCGAGATGAACACCGAGTTCCAGAGCTTCACCGGGAATTCTGTGCGCTCCCAGAAGGCCACCACGCCCGTCGAGGTAGAGCCCCGACGGCAGGGACAGCGGCCCGTTCGCCGCGTAGTCCTGCGGCGACTTGAACGCGTTGAGCACCATGATCCCGAACGGCGCGAGGACCCCGAGGCCCACCACGACCGCCGCCGCCAGCACCAGCCAGCGGCCCGGGCCGCGCCGGTACCGGGAGTCGACGCCGGTGCGGCGCACCTCGGGCGCCCGCACTTCTGTGGCGACCGCCATGTCAGATACCCTCCCTCTCACGTCGTTCCGCCCGGCTCTGCAGGCCGAGGATGATCAGGGCCACCACGACGATCACGAGCGTGAGCACCGTCGCGATGGCGGACCCGTACCCGACCTGCGACTTGTCGAAGAAGTTCAGGTACGAGTAGTAGCTCGGCACCAGGGTCGAGCTCTCGGGGCCGCCGCGCGTCAGCACGTAGATCGGGCCCGAACACCTTGAGCGCCGCGACCGTGCAGGTCAGCGTGACCACGAACGTCTCGGGCCGGATCTGGGGCACGGTGATGGCCCGGAACCGGTCCCACCAGCCGGCGCCGTCGAGCTCGGCCGCCTCGTAGAGCTCCGGGTCCACACGCTGCAGCGCCGCCATGAAGATGACGACGGGGTAGCCCATCTGGACCCAGATCAGCACGAGCATCACGGACGGCAGCGCGGTGGTGGGGTCGCCGAGCCAGTTGGGCGGCGAGCTCGATGCCGATCCCGCGCAGGATCGCGTTGAGCGCACCCGTCTGGGAGTTCAGGATCCAGTTCCACAGCACACCCGCCACGGCGACGGGCAGGATCTGCGGCAGGTAGTAGGTGGCCCGCAGCACTGACGAGACGCGCTCGCCGAACCGCCGTCCGAGGTAGTCGAACAGCACCGCGGCCAGCACGAGCCCGAGCAGCGTGGGCACCAGGACCATCGCCACGATCATCGCGAGCGAGTTGCCGAACGACGTCCAGAACTTGTCGTCGCCCAGCAGGTCCGCGTAGTTGCCCAGCCCGTTCCAGCGCAGCGGCGCCATGCCGCCGCGCCACTTGAACAGGCTGAAGTACACGTTCGTCACGAGCGGGTACCCGATCACCACGATGAACGCGGCCGCGCCGGGCAGCAGGTAGGGCAGGTACGGCACCCACGCTGCCCGACGGCGGCGCGTCGCCGCGCGGCGCCCGCGGGCTGTGGTCCGCCCGCGAGCGCCGATCGGTCAGAGCGGTGTCAGCCATCGAGCAGGTCGGCCTTGCCCTCGTCGTACGAGCTCTGCAGCCCGTCCAGCACCTCGTCCGGCGTCTTGGACCGGTTCACCAGGGACTGCAGCTCGCTGACGATCACGTCGTAGTAGCCGGCGACCGGCCAGTCCGGGTAGAACGCGAGGCCGTCGTCGTCCAGGATCGCCTGGAAGTTCTCCGTGAGCTCGCGCGTGCGCTCGTCCTTGATGACCGACGCGTCGCCCGCAACGGGCAGGCCACCCTCCTCGGCCAGCACGTCCTGGACCTCGGGCCGCAGCGTGATGTCGATGAACTCCTCGGCCAGGCTCGGGGAGTCGGCGTTCGTCGGGACCACCCACAGGTTGCCCGAGGAGACCGGTGTGCAGCTCGTTGCCCGGGAAGTTGAACTGGCCCCAGTCCGCCTTGGTCTCGGCGACGAGGCGGCCGAACCACCAGGAGCCGCTGACCATCATCGGGTAGGTGCCGTCGATGAACGAGACGCCCATGTCCTCGGCCGTGAGCGCCGCCGAGTCGGATGCGATGTAGCCCTTCTCGATCCACTCGTCGAGCTTCTCGGTGGCCTTTGTCATCGCATCGTTGTGGAAGTCGACGTCGTTCGCGAAGAGCTGGTAGTCGTCCACCAGGGCGCGGTCGCCGTAGGCGAGCACGAGCTCGTACCAGAGCTGGCCGAGCGGGTACTCGGCGCCGGCCTCGGCCAGCGGCGTGATGCCCTCCTTCTTGAAGGCGGCCAGCACGTCCTCGAACTCGTCCAGGGTGGTCGGCTGCTCGAGGCCCAGGTCCGCGAACATGTCCTTGTTGAAGTAGACCCCGACGAACTCGCCGTAGTTCGGCACTCCGTACCACTCGCCGGAGCCCATGAGCCCCTGCTCGTCGTACGTCGCGGTGGTCGCCAGCGAGCCGGTCAGCGTCTTGTCCCAGCCGCGCTCGGTGGCGGCGTCGGTCAGCGGGGTGAGCAGGCCCTGCGCCGCGAGCTGGCCCGCGGTCGCGTTGCCCTTGTTGAACTCCATGACGTCGGGCACGTCGTCGCCCGTCAGCACGATCTTGGCGTTCTTCTGGATCTGCTCGAACGTCTGCTTCTCGACGTCGACCGTGACGTCCGGGTTCTCCTCCTCGAAGATCTTGATGGCCTCGGCCCACGCCTGGCCCATCGCCGAGTCCTCGTTCTCGTAGTGCCAGATCGTCAGCGTGCTGTCGTCGGTGTCGCCGCCGCCGGCGGCCTGGCCGGTGCAGCCGGCCAGGGCCATGGCGCCGGCCAGCGCGGCCGCCACGACGGTCATCGTCCGCTTGTGCTTCATTGCATTTCTCCTTGGTTCGCAGAGCCCGAGAGGGGCTCAGTGCTCGACGTCGGCCGGCAGCAGCGCCACCGCGTCGGTCGGTCCCACGGTCACCTCGCCCGATACGGTCGTGCCGGTGAGCAGGTCGGTCCAGGTCCCCGGCACGTTGGTGCGTGCGGGTTCGCCGGAATGGTTGAGCAGGAACAGGACGTCGCCGCGGCGCACTGCCTCGACCTCGTCGCCCGGGGCGCGCCCCTCGTTGAGTCGGGCCAGGCCGGGCAGCGCGGGCTCGACCCCCGCCGCGGCCAGCGCGGCGCGCAGCACGGTGGCGAGGGTGTCCTCGTCGGGCACCGTGCCGAGGTACCAGGCGGTCCCCCCGGCCCGCCCTTCGGACGGCGGGGCGTGCCGGGTGATCGCCGGAGCGCCCGCGAGGTGCCCCGATCCGAACGTGGCGAGCACGTCGGCGCCGTCGGCCCGGAGGAGCTCACCCAGCACGGTGGCGCGGCCGGAGGGGGACAGCTCCACGCCGTCGTCCGGCAGCGGGGCCCACTCCTCGCCGCTCGTGCCGAGCGTGTCGGCGAGCAGCACCGGGAATCGTCCGGGGTGGACCTGCGCGTTGGCGTCGGCCACCCCGCTGAACGGTCCGACGACGAGGCTCGCTCCCCGCTCCAGTGCCTCAGTCAGGGCCTCGGCATCGGCGGGTTCCAGGACGTACAGGTTGGGCACCAGCACGGCGTCGTACCCGCTGAGGTCGGTACCTGGACGCACGACGTCGGCCGCGACGCCGTCGGCCCACAGGACCCGGTGCCAGGCGCTCAGCTGCGCCATCGGGTCGAGGCGGTCGGTCGGCCGCGCCACCTCGGTGGCGGCCCACCAGGATGACCAGTCCCAGAGGAGGGCCACTCGTGCGGGGACCCGCCCGCCCGTCACGGGCCGCAGGCCGGCGAGGTCCGCGCCGAGGCGGCGGATCCCCTGGTGCACGCGGGTGTCGGGCCCGGCGTGGGGCACCATCGCGGAGTGGAAGCGCTCGGCCCCGGCGCGCGAGGCTCGCCACTGGAAGAAGCAGATGCCGTCCGCGCCGCGCGCCACCGCCTGCAGCGACTCGAGCCGCGACTGCTCCGGCGACTTCGGCAGGTTGTGCGGCCGCCAGCTCACCGCGCCGGCGGCCTGCTCCATGAGGATCCACGGCTCACCCCCGCGCAGGGACCGCATGAGGTCCTGCCGCAGCGCCGACGACGACGGGGCCAGCGGGTCGCCCGGGTCGGGGTAGGCGTCATCCGCCACGACGTCGAGGTCCCCGGCCCAGGACGCGTAGTCCGCGAGCGGGAAGAAGCCCATGAAGTTGGTGGTGATCGGGCGGGCGTCGTCGACGGCGCGGATCGCGTCGCGCTGCTCGCGGTAGACGTCGAGCAGCAGGTCGGACGAGTAGCGGCGCCAGTCCAGGGACTGCGTCGGGTTGGGGTGGTACGGCATGCGGCGCGGCGGCAGGATCTCGTCGAACGAGGCGTAGTGCTGCGACCAGAACGCGGTGCCCCACGCCTCGTTGAGCCCGGCGACATCGCCGTAGCGGGCGCGCAGCCAGACGCGGAACCGCTCGGCCGCCTCGTCGCCGTAGCAGAGCTGGCCCAGCTCGTTGCCGACGTGCCACATCTGCACGGCCGGGTGCGTCGCGTAGCGCTGGGCGAGGTCCCGCGTGATCGCGAGCGCGGCGTCGCGGTAGACCTGCGAGGCCGGGCTGAAGTGGTTGCGGGAGCCGGCCACGAGCCGCACCCCGTCGGCGTCGACGGGCAGGGTCTCGGGGTGGCGCACGCCGAGCCAGGCGGGCGGCGACGCGGTGGGCGTCGCCAGGTCGACGCCGATGCCGTGCTCGTGGAGCACGTCGAGCACCTCGTCCAGCCAGCCGAACTCTCGGGAGCCGGGCGTGGGCTCGTACGTCGCCCAGCTGAAGACCCCGACGGTGACGAGGCTGACGCCGGCCTGCTGCATGAGGCGCGCATCCTCGCGCCACACATCGCGGGGCCACTGCTCGGGGTTGTAGTCCCCGCCGAAGCAGATCCCGCGCTCGGCCACCACTGCACCGAATCGGTTGGTTCCTGGCATCCTCACCCTCCCAGCCGCGACCAGACCTCTGCGTCTTGATCGTCGAAGCGTTTCAACACGCTAGCCCTAGGCGCTCACTCATGTCCAGTGGCGTTTCCGGGCAACTGGGCTAGGCTTCTGTCGAAGCGCTTCCCTGCCATACGGCACACTGGTGTGCTCGGCGCGGCGCGCGCACGACCTGCCACCGCACCGTGCACACTCACACAGGCACCCTGCGGTACCGATGCGAGAGGAGCACTGTGGCTACGATCGACGACGTCGCGAGGGCGGCGGGGGTCTCTACCTCGACCGTGTCCTACGTGCTGTCGGGCAAGCGGCCGATCTCGGCGCCCACCCGGGCGCGCGTGGAGCGCGCGATCGAGAAGCTCGGCTACCGCCCGCACGCCGGCGCGCGGGCGCTGGCCTCGGCCCGCACCAACGTCATAGCGCTCATGGCGCCCCTGCGCGTAGGCGTGAACGTGCCGGTCATCATGCAGTTCGTGGCGGGCGTGGTCACGCGCGCGCGGGACTTCGACCACGACGTCCTGCTGCTGACCCAGGACGACGTCAGCGGCCTCGACCGCGTGACCGGCGGCTCCATGGTGGACGCCCTGGTGATGATGGACATCGAGGCGGACGACCCGCGCGTGCCCCTGGTGGCCGCCGCCAAGCAGCCCACCGTGCTGATCGGCCTGCCGCAGGACCCGGAGGGGCTGAGCTGTGTGGACCTCGACTTCGAGGCAGCCGGCCGGCTCGCGGTGCGGCACCTCGCCGGCGCGGGCCACACGGACGTCGCGCTGATCGGCTCGCCGCCCGAGGTGCTGCGGCGGCACACGTCCTACGCCGAGCGGCTGATGCGCGGGCTGCGGAACCAGGCCAAGAGCTCCGGCGTGACGGTCAAGGTGGAGGCGTGCGACTCGTCGCCGTCGGGCGCCGCGACCGCCGTGGACACGCTGCTGGCGACCGCGCCGGACACCACGGGGATCATCGTGCACAACGAGGGTGCCCTCCCCCACGTGCTGTCCCGCCTGGCCGAGCGCGGCATAGTGGTCGGCGACGACATGTCCGTGGTGGCGGTGTGCCCGACGGACGTGGCGCTCTCCCAACGGATCCCGATGACCAGCATCGACCTGCCCGCCGAGGACATCGGCAAGGTGGCCGTCGACATGGTGATGGCGCGCCTCGAGGGCGAGCAGCCGTCCGAGACGAGGCTGCTCGCCCCCGTGCTCACCGAGCGGGAGAGCTCGGCGAGCGGGCCCGCCGCCGCGGACGGCTGACGGCGGGCGCGTCATCCCTTGATGGCCCCGAAGATCACGCCCTTCGTGAAGTGCCGCTGCACCAGCGGGTACACCACGAGGATCGGGATGATCGCCAGCACCATCACTGCCATCTTCACCGGCAGGCCGGTCACGGCGCCGTCGTCGACGTCCACCTGGCCCACACCGCTGCCCGGCAGCGTCACCCCCTGCAGCACGTAGGACCGCAGCACCAGCTGCAGCGGCCACTTGGCGTTGTCGTTGATGTAGAGCATCGCGTTGAAGAACGCGTTCCAGTAGCCGACGCCGTAGAACAGCGAGACCACTGCCACGACGGCCTTCGACATGGGCAGCACGATCTGCCCGAGGATGCGCCAGTCCCCCGCACCGTCGATCCGGGCGGCGTCCGTGATGGACTGGTCGATGCCCATGAAGAACGCCCGCAGGATGAGCACGTTGAACGCGCTCACGGCGCCCGGGAGGATGAGCGACCAGTAGCTGTCGATCAGCCCGAGGTTGCTCACCAGCAGGTAGGTCGGGATCATCCCCGCACCGAAGAACATGGTGATGAGGAAGATGAACAGCAGGGGCCGGTGGGCGAAGGAGCCCGGCCGGCTCAGCCCGTACGCCGCCAGCACGGACACCGTGGTGGACAGCGCCGTGCCGACCAGGGTGATCCCGATGCTCACGATCGTCGCCCGCGTGACGATCCCGCCGGACAGGATCTGGCCGTAGGCCGAGAGCGTCAGGCTGCCGGGCACGGTGACCAGGCCGCCGGACCGGGTGATGTCCGCCTGCGTGGAGATGCTGGTGAGCACCACCGTGTACAGGGGGTAGACCACGGTGCCCACGACGAGCAGCAGCGCCAACCCCTTGACCAGCAGCCCCAGCGGGGTCGGGTCCTCCTCCCAGACCGGGCGGTGCTTGCCGCGCAGCAGGGCGCGGTACCGGGCGGAGCGCTTCGGCGGCTGCTTCGGCGGCAGGCTCGGCGCGTGCTTGTCCGTGTGGTTCTCGGTTCTGATCGTCATGCGCGCTGATACACCCCCGCCTCGCCCACCAGGTGGGCGAGCTTGTTGGCCCCGAGCACCAGGGCGAGCGAGACCAGGCCCTTGACGAGCCCGGCGGCCGCCGCGAAGGCCCAGTCGCCGTTCACGACACCCTGGTAGTAGACGAACGTGTCGAGCACCTCCGCGACATCGGTCCCGACGGCACCGCGCTGGAGGATGAGCTGCTCGAACCCGACGGTGAGCGCGTCGCCCAGCCGCAGGATCAGGAGCAGGATGATCACCGGCCGCAGCGCCGGGAGGGTCACGTGCCACATGCGGCGCCACCGGCCCGCGCCGTCCACCACCGACGCCTCGTAGAGCTGTGGGTCCACGGTGGCCAGCGCCGCGAGGAAGATGATGATCCCCCAGCCGGCGTCCTTCCAGACGGACTGCGCGGTGATGAGCAGCAGGAACGTGTCCGGGTTGGTCATCAGGTCGAAGCCCGTGTAACCCGCCTCCCGCAGCCGGCTCGCCACGATCCCGGCCCCGCCGAAGATCTGCTGGAAGATCGTCACGACGATCACCCAGGAGAAGAAGTGCGGCAGGTACACGATCGACTGGATGGTGGAGCGCAGGCCCGGCGTCAGCACGCTGTTCAGCAGCAGCGCCAGCACGATCGGCACCGGGAAGAAGAACACGAGCTGGAACGCGGTGATGATCAGCGTGTTCGACACGGCGTCGAGGAACAGGGGGTTGGTGAAGACGCGCGCGAAGTTGGCCCACCCCACGAACGGGCTCTCCCGGATCCCGATGTACGGCGAGTACTCCTGCCAGGCCACCACGTTGCCGAGCATCGGCACGTAGGCGAACACGGCCAGCAGCAGCACTGCTGGGACCACCATGATCAGCATCGTGCGGTCGCGCCGCGCCCGCGCGGTCCAGGGCACCCTGCGGCGGGGCGGGCCGCTCCCCGTGGAGGCCGGGGCGGTGGAGGTCGGGGCGCTCACTGCTTGTCCAGGATGTCCTGGTAGAAAGCGCGCAGCTCCTCACCGCCGGAGCTGCTCCACGTCGCCACGGCGGAGTCGAGGTCCTTCATGGTCTTGCGCCCGCGCGCGATGTCCTTCTCGAGGTCCTCGAACGGCGTGTTCAGCGCGGCGAACTGGGCCGGCTCGGTGATCTGCATACCGTAGAACGGCGGCTCCGCAAGGTACTGCGCGGCGTCGGCCATCCAGGTGCAGAACGCCTCCACGAAGCCCGGGTACTGGACCTTGGAGTTCACCACCGGCGGGTCCACCAGGAAGATGTACGACCCCTGCACCTCGGTGGCCGCGAGCTCGGTCGGGACGGGCAGGCCCTGGTCGTCGAGCGTGTAGTGCGTGCCCTCCTCGCCGTAGTTGATCAGCGCGTACTCGGTGGTGCCGAACGGCGCGGCCAGGAAGTCGGCCACCGCGAGCAGCTCCTCGATCTTCGCCTTGTCTTCGTTCTTCTTCAGGAACGAGAAGATGTTGGCCGGCTGGCCCTTCCAGAGCACGGGCTCGCCGCCGTCGGCGGCGAACGGCGCGAAGGGGCGCTGGTCGTAGTCCGGGTTCACCGCCTGCATCCGGCCGAGCGCCTCGTGCCAGCCGCCCACACCATCGGTGCTGATGAGAACCTGACCTGACTCGAAGTTCGTCTTTGCCGCCTCCGGGTTGTCGGCCACGGCGTCGGGGTGCACGGAGCCCTGCTTGTAGAGCTTGGTCTGCCACTCCAGGGCCGCCCGGTATTCCTCGGTCTCGATGCGGTGGATCAGCGAGCCGTCGTCGGCCAGCTTCCACTTGCCGGCAGGCGGCACGGTGAACATGATGTTGGCGGCCACCCAGAGGTCGTTGGCGCCCCACTGCTCCTTGCTCGGGTCGGTGAGCTCCTTGCACAGGTCCAGCAGGTCCTGGGCGTTGGCGGGCATCGTGGTGATGCCCTGCTCCTCGAACAGGTCGGCGCGGTAGAAGATCGTGTCGGTGATGACCTCGCCCGGGAACGGCAGGCCGTAGAGCTTGTCCTCGAAGACGCAGAACTTCCACGCGTCGGTCGGGATGTTGGCGAGGTTCTTGTACTTCTTCACCTTGTCGCCGGCCAGGAAGGGCGTGAGGTCCTCGAACACGCCCTCGACCGCCTGGGTGAACCGCGGCGGGACGTTCCACGTGGGCACGCACACCCAGTCCGGCACGTCCTTGGGCGACGCGAGCACCGCGGCGAGCTTGTCGCCGTAGGTGTTCCCGTCCGAGATCTGGAACTCGATGGTGGTCCCGAGCGCCTCGTTCACCGCCTCGAAGTACCGGTTGCCCGTCGTGGGCGGGATCGCCGCCCACAGCGGCGTCATCGCCTTGTAGGTGCCGCCCGAGCCAGGCGGCGAGTCGAAGGCGGTGATGAGCTCGTCGGGGATTGTCGCGTAGCCCGCGGTCGAGCCGTTGACGCTGGGGAAGTCCGGCTTCACGTACTCCACCGGCACGTAGGCGGGCAGGTTCGCGGCCGTCACGGCCCCGGGGTCCGCCGCGGGTCCGCCGCCCGCGGTGCTGCACGCGGTGAGCAGGGACGGTACGCCGACGACGCCGGCGCCGACTGCCAGGAAGCCGAGGAACGACCGTCGGTCCAGCCGACCGGTCAACAGAGGTGCTGTCATGGCTTTTCACTCCTTTGTGGACAGCGCGGCACGTCAGTGTGCCCGGATGCGACGAAACTGCGGACGAAACAACGTCGAAGCGCTTCGACCTCCGTCGCTGCCAGAACAGTAGGGCAAGGCATGGAGGGAGGCAATGATCTGTCCAGTTTTTTAATCGGATCGTGCCGCACTGCCGCGGTTTCCCAGGATCTGGGCCGATCGCGTGGCGTATCCTCCACCCTGACCGCACCGGCGCGGCCGCGGAGAAGCGAGCGCCGGATCATTGAACCGTTTCGAGGACGGGAGCACGACGACGTGCCACAAGAACCGCAGCCCCTCTTCCGGGACCCCGCCGCGCCGCTCGCCGACCGGGCTCGTGACCTCCTGGAGCACCTCACCGCCGACGAGCGGCTGAGCCTGCTGCACCAGCACCAGCCCGCGATCGAGCGGCTCGGCCTCGCCGCCTTCCACACCGGCGCCGAGGCGCTGCACGGCGTCGCGTGGCTCGGCCGCGCCACCGTGCTGCCCCAGCCGGTGGGACTGGGCGCCACGTGGGACACCGGCCTGCTGCGCCGACTCGGGGACCTGGTCGCCACGGAGCTGAGGGCCAAGCACGCCGCGGACCCGGCCGTCTCCCTGAACGTCTGGGCGCCCGTCGTGAACCCGCTGCGGCACCCCGCCTGGGGGCGCGGCGAGGAGGGGTACAGCGAAGAGCCGCGGCTCGTGTCCCAGCTCGCCACGGCGTACTGCAGCGGGCTGCGCGGGGACCACCCGACGGTCTGGAAGACGGTGCCCGCCCTCAAGCACTTCCTCGGGTACGGCAACGAGACGGACCGCTCGGCGACGTCGTCGAACCTGTCCGAGCGGACCCTCCACGAGTACGAGCTGCCCGCCTACCGCGGACCTATCGAGGCGGGGGTGGCGGGCGCGGTGATGCCGTCGTACAACCTGGTCAACGGGGTTCCGGCCCACACGTCCGGCGACCTCCTGGCCCAGCTGCGCTCGTGGGCGCCCGGTTCGGTGGCCGTCGTGTCCGACGCCGGCGCGCCCACCTTCCTCGTGACCGTCCAGCGGGCGTTCGCCGGGCACGCGCAGGCGCACGCGGCGGCGGTGCGCGCGGGCCTGGACTCGTTCACGGACAACGACACCGACCCCTCGATCACGCTGGACCGGCTGCGCGAGGCCCTGGACACCGGCCTGCTGACGCGGGACGACGTCGACGTCGCCGCCCTGCGGCTGCTGGAGCTGCGGCTGCGCACGGGTGAGCTCGACGGGGCCGCGGACCCGTACGCGAGCATCGGCCCCGACGCCATCGACCTGCCGGAGCACCGGGCGCTGGCCCGCGAGGCGGCGGCGAAGTCCGTGGTGCTGCTGCGCAACGACGGGACGCTGCCGCTGGGCGCGCCCGAGCGCATCGCCGTCGTCGGGCCGCTGGCCGACCGGGTCCTCACCGACTGGTACTCCGGCACCCCGCCGTACACCGTCTCGCTCGCCCGCGCGGTAGCGGACCGGTATCCCGACGCCGTGGTCGAGGTCGCCGACGGTGCGGACCGGGTGGCGCTGCGCGCAACGGAGTCCGGCAGGTACGTGACGGTCACGGCCGACGGCGAGGTGACCACCTCGGCGTCCGACGCCGGCGCGGGGACCCACCTCGACGTCACCGACTGGGGCGACGGCGTGCTCACGCTGCGCTCGGTCGCGTCGGGGCGCCTCCTGACCGGCGCCGGCTGGATCCTGCGGGCCGACGCCGAGCGGGTCGGCGGCTGGGTGGTGCAGGAGTCGTTCCGGCGGCACCACCACGCCGACGGGACGTGGTCGCTGTGCCACGTCGCGAGCGGGCGGTGGCTGCGGGTGCAGCTCGGATCAGGGCTGCTGGTGGCCGACGGCACGCGGCTCGCGGACGCCGAGCGGTTCGCGTGGCGCACCGTCGCCTCGGGGCACGCCGAGGTGGCGCGGGCGGCGTCGGGCGCCTCCGTTGTACTCGTCGCCGTTGGCAACGACCCGCACCTGGGCGGGCGCGAGACGGAGGACCGGACGTCCCTCGCGCTGCCGGACCCGATGGCCGAGATCTGGCGCGTGGCGCACGAGGCGTGCCCGGCGGCGGTTCTGGTGGTGACGTCGTCGTACCCGTACGTGCTGGGGCCGGGGCTGCCCGGGGCCGGCGACTCGGGCCGCGGCGCGCTCGTCTGGGCGGCGCACGGCGGACAGGAGGCCGGGAACGGGCTGGTGGACGTGCTGTCCGGGGACGCTGAACCGTACGGGCGGCTGGCACAGACGTGGCCCGCGACGGAGGCGCAGGCCGGCGACCTGTTCGACTACGACGTCGCCCGCCAGGGCGTCACCTACCGGCACCTGGCGGGCGAGCCCGCGTACTGGTTCGGGCACGGGCTGAGCTACACGACCGTCGGGTACGAGGGGCTGCGGCTGGTGCACGACGGCGCAGCCGCCCCGGGGTCGCCGCCATGTCCCGCGGCGGAGCGCGGGACGCCGCGGGGTGAGGACGGCGGCACCACCGCCGTCGTCTCGGTGCGCAACTCCGGGGACCGGCCCGTGGACGAGCTCGTCGCCGTGCACGGCCTGTCGCCCGACCTTCCGGTGCCCGCCGCCCGGCGGCAGCTGCTCGGGTACGCGCGCGTGCGGCTCGCGCCGGGCGCGTCGGCCGAGGTGACGGTCCCACTGGACCTGGTCGCGCTCGCCGT
The DNA here is from genome assembly GCA_963850545.1 of uncultured Actinomycetota bacterium. Lineage (GTDB taxonomy): Bacteria > Actinomycetota > Actinomycetes > Actinomycetales > Cellulomonadaceae > Promicromonospora. Next base: position 408,623 of record CAWKLP010000002.1, read on the forward strand.
CCGGCACGACGGCGCCATGGTGCTGCAGCCCGGCACCTATGTCGTGACCTCCGGGCCGTCGGCCGGGGACCTGCGGGTGCGGGCGGACCTGGTGGTCGAATGAGCTACGCGAGCTCCGCGAGCTCCCGGTCGAGGAGCGCGTAGACCACCTCGTTGGCCCACGCGCCGTCGCGCAGGTCGTTCTCCAGGAGGCGCGCCTCCTGGCGCATGCCGAGCCGCTCGACCACGCGGACCGAGGCGAGGTTCTCCTCGTCGATGCGCGCGTAAACGCGGTGGAAGCCGTACGCATCGAAGGCGAGCCGGAGGGTGGCGCGGACGGCCTCCGTGGCCAGGCCGCGGCCCCCGGCGTCGGGATGCAGGGCGTAGCCGACCTCGGCTTGCCGCGGGCCCGCGGCCCACTTGAGCATCGTCTCGCCGATGACATCGCCGTCCGCCTCGACGGCCAGCACCAGCACGTCACCCTGCTCCTCGAAGGGGGCGCTCGACCAGGCGCGGAGCTTGATCTCTGCAGTCGCGAGGTCCCACGGGGGCTGGTACATGTACCGCACCACGTCGGGGCGCGAGCGCCAGGCGAAGAACGCATCGGCGTCGTCCGGGGCGACCGGGCGGAGCGTCAGGCGCTCGGTGACCACCGGCCACGCGGGGTCCGTCCGGTACGTGAGGTCGGGCGCGGCGGATTGAGAAGGGGAGCCGGGGACGGGAGCGGGTGCGGCGGGTCCAGGAGGAGAGGAGCCGGGCGCGGCGGGTTCAGGGGCCGGGGCGGAAGAGGGCACGGTCCGACCGTAGCGCCCGGGATGAGGAACGCCACCGGAAATGCGGTGGTATTGCCGGCCGGCGAAACGCCGACATCGACGGCGCGGTTCAGCGCGCCTCGTACGCGACGCTCTCCCAGCCGGCCGGCACCTCGCGGGGCTGCCACGACGGGTCGGGCGTCCAGTCGGCCCAGGCCTTGTCCCACCAGAGCTCGCCGGCGTCGAGCAGGCCGGCTATCCGGTCGCCCTCGGCACGGATCTGGGCCATCCGGCCGGGGTAACGCGCGGGCCCGGTCTCCTCGAACTCGAGGACGTCCTTGAACTCGTAGGTCTCGGCGTCGGCCGCCCACCAGACGTCGAGCTCATGGTCGAGCGTGTCGAACCCGATCGGCGTGCGCCGGGGCGCGTCCTCGAGGTTGAAGTACCAGCCCTGGAACGCGCGCTCGGGGCCGGCCCAGAACAGGAAGATGGAGTGCTCCACCCCGGTCCAGTGCAGGTCGAGCCGCCCGTGGCCGCGCCAGGCGGTGCTGCCCGCGAGCTTCCACGGGTGCTCCCCCACAGGGAACGTGCCCGTCTCCGGGTACGTCAGGGGCGTGCCGCCGGGCGTATAGGTGACGAGCAGGTCGCCGTCGTCCTGGACGCAGACCTGCGGGATCGCGATCCACGGCTCGCCCCGCATGATCTCGCGGCGCACTACCGTCTGACCGGGCTGGAACACGGGAGACGTCATGCCGGGAACGTTAACAGCGGCGAGTTACGCGCCGGAGACATCGACGTTTACACCGTGGCGCAGCACCCGGACCGGGCGCAGGTCCGCGTCGGTGACGAGGACGTCCGCGCGGGCGCCGGGCTCCAAGCACCCGACCTCGCTGGCAAGCCCCAGGACCCGGGCGGGCACGGCCGTCGCGGAGCGGACGGCGTCGACCAGGGGCACGCCCCCGGCCACGGCGCACCGCACGACGTCGATCAGGTGCGCGGTGCCGCCGGCGATCGGCCCCTCTCCCCCGGCGTCCTCCGCTGTACCGCCCGCTGTGGCGACTCGCGCGACGCCGTCGTGCACCACCACCGACATGGGACCCAGCTCGTAGCGGCCGTCGGCTACGCCCGCCGCCGCCATCGCGTCGGTGACCAGCGCGATCTGGTCGGAGCCCACCATGTCGAACACCGAGCGGACGGTCGCCGGGTCGAGGTGGACGCCGTCGCCGATGAGCTCCACGACCATGTCGCCGCGGGCCGCCGCAGCCAGGCACGCCGCGATGGGACCGGGCTTGCGGTGGTGCAGGGGGCGCATGCCGTTGAACAGGTGGGTGGCCGTCATCGGCCCGAGCGCGGCGCCCGCTGCGCCCGGGGTAGTTGTGCGCAGGGCCGCGGTGACCTGCTCGATCAGCGCCTCGGCCTGCTCGGTGCTGCCGTCGGTGTGGCCCAGGGAGGGCAGCACGCCCGCCTCGATCAGCGCCTCGGCGACGCCGCCGGGGCCGGTCACGCCGGGCACCTCCGGGGCGATCGTCATGGTGCGCAGGAACCCGCGGGCCGCCTTCGCCAGGTCCCGCACCAGGTCGACGCTGCCTTCTTGCAGGTCAGCCGGGTTGTGTGCGCCTCGGCGGCGGGACGAGAGGAACGGTCCCTCGGCGTGCAGGCCCTCGATCTCCCCGGCCACGGCGAGCTCGGCCAGCACCGCTGCCCGGCCCAGCAGCACCTCCGGCTGCGCGGTCACGAGCGACGCGAGCAGAGTGGTGGTGCCGTGGCGGCGGTGCTCGAGCACGCCCGCCATCGCTTCGTCGGCCGAGGTCACGTCCGGGAACGAGACGCCGCCGCCGCCGTGGTTGTGCAGGTCCACGAGACCCGGCAGCAGGTACGTCTCGGGGGCGGGCTCCACGGATTCGACGGCGGGGCCATAGCCGGTCGCCAACGCGTCGGGCACCGAGCCCGCGAACGTGACGCGTCCCCCCGAGGCGACGACGACGCCGTCGTCCACCACTGCGGAGGGCTGGACCAGGCGACCGCGCACGACGAGAGCACCGGAATCAGTCATGCGGAACATCCTGCCATCCGGACCACGTGGGTCGAGCCCGGAGAAAGTCCGTCTCGACCAAGCTCTTGCGCATGCTCCAGCGGCGAGATCCATGCGCGATGGCTTGATGGAAGCCGACCGGATCGGGGTTCCGGGTCAGAAGAGGCGGGAGGTCGGGTCGTCGGCGCCGCGCATCGCGTCGTAGTCCAGCAGGAGGGTCGCGATGCCGCGGTCCTTGGCCAGCACGCGTGCCTGCGGCTTGATCTCCTGGGCGGCGTACACGCCGCGCACCGGGGCCAGCAGCGGGTCCCGGTTCAGCAGCTCCAGGTACCGCGTGAGCTGTTCGACGCCGTCGATGTCGCCGCGGCGCTTGATCTCGATCGCGACCGTGGCGCCCGAGCCGTCACGCGCGAGGATGTCCACCGGCCCGATGGCCGTGGGGTACTCGCGACGGACCAGGGTGTGCCCGTGGCCCAGCAGGGCGATCTGCTCGGCGAGCAGCTCCTGCAGGTGCGCCTCCACGCCGTCCTTCACGAGACCCGGGTCGATGCCCAGCTCGTGGGCGGAGTCGTGGTGCACGGTGAACAGCTCGACCTCGAGCCGGTCGTCCGACTTGGCGTGCTGGACGGTCCACACCTCGGTGACGCCGCGCTCGGCGGCCTCGTCGGACGGCTCGCGCACCGTCAGCGTGCACGGGGGGCTCATCCAGTTCAGCGGCTTGTACGAGCCGCCGTCGGAGTGGATCAGGACGCTTCCGTCAGCCTTGACCACGAGCAGCCGCGTCGCTTGCGGAAGCATCGCGGTCAGGCGGCCCGTGTAGAGGGCGGAGCAGTCGGCCACGACCAGCCGCATCAGAGAACCAGATCCTGTCGTCCGGGAGGAGCGGCCTCGAGCCAGGAGGCGAGGCCGAAGTAGTCGCCGGCAGCGAGATCGAGCTCGAAGTCGAGCCCCTCGTACCGGCACTGGACGAGGTAGTGGTCGCCCTGACCACGCTCGTCCGGGTCCAGCGGGGTGCGGCCCGTCACGGTGAGCCGCTCCCGATACCAGGTGCGGGCCGGACGGGGTGACAGCGACCAGCACCGCCACCACTCGATCCGGCCCACCGCGTACTGGGCGATGCCCGGCGTCCAGGAACCCTCGGGGTTACCGGCCGCCCGGGCATTGCAGTTGAACGAACCGATCCTGTGAGAGAGAGCCCGCAGCCGGGAGATGCCCGCTGCGAGCACGAGTGCGAGCGCACCGAGTACCGCAATCGCGATCCATATGACGCCCGGCACCCGCGCTCTCCCTCAGACCAGGGAGATCTCGTCGACCACAAGGGTGACGAGGTTGTTGTCCACGGATACGAACCCGCCGGTGACCTGGGCCTCCAGGGCCGGGCCCGACGTCGTCTCCACCTTGATCGTGCCTGGGCGAAGCACCGCCAGCAGCGGCGTGTGGTTCGCCAGGATGCCGATCTGGCCGTCCGCGGACGGCGCGCTCACCTGGGTCGCCGCACCGCTCCAGACCTTGCGGTCCCGGGACACGAGGTCCACGCTCAGCTCTGCCACGAGAGCTCCTTCCGATGTAGCGGGCGCGGTGCCGCCCCTTCCGGGTTACCCCGGGGGGCGGCATCACGCACGGGGGACGTGCGAAGCCTTGGTCAGGCCCCGTACTCCTTCTGGATCCGTGCCCAGTTCTCCTCGAGCATCTCAAGCCCACCGATGTTGTAGAAGGCCTGCTCGGCGATGTGGTCGAACTCACCGTCGCAGATCTTCTTGAATGCCTCGATGGTCTCCGCCAGCGGCACCGTCGAGCCCACCACACCGGTGAACTTCTCGGCCATGTACGTGTTCTGGGAGAGGAACTGCTGGACGCGACGCGCACGCGCGACGACCGTCTTGTCCTCTTCCGAGAGCTCGTCCACACCGAGGATCGCGATGATGTCCTGGAGCTCCTTGTTGCGCTGCAGGATCGACTTCACCCGCGTGGCGACATCGTAGTGCTCCTGACCCACGTAGCGCGGGTCGAGGATGCGGGACGTCGAGGCCAGCGGGTCGATCGCCGGGTACAGACCCTTCGACGCGATCTCACGGGAGAGCTCGGTCGTGGCGTCCAGGTGGGCGAACGTCGTGGCCGGGGCCGGGTCGGTGTAGTCGTCGGCCGGCACGTAGATGGCCTGCAGCGACGTGATGGAGTGACCGCGCGTCGAGGTGATGCGCTCCTGGAGGAGGCCCATCTCGTCGGCCAGGTTCGGCTGGTAGCCCACGGCGGACGGCATCCGGCCGAGCAGCGTGGAGACCTCGGAACCGGCCTGCGTGAAGCGGAAGATGTTGTCGATGAAGAGCAGCACGTCCTGCTGCTGCACGTCACGGAAGTACTCCGCCATCGTCAGGGCCGAGAGGGCCACGCGCAGACGCGTGCCCGGCGGCTCGTCCATCTGGCCGAAGACGAGGGCGGTCTTGTCGAAGACGCCCGCCTCGTCCATCTCGGCGATCAGGTCGTTGCCCTCACGGGTGCGCTCGCCGACACCGGCGAACACCGACACACCACCGTGGTCCTGGGCCACACGCTGGATCATCTCCTGGATGAGGACCGTCTTGCCGACGCCCGCACCACCGAAGAGACCGATCTTGCCACCCTGGACGTACGGGGTCAGCAGGTCGATGGACTTGATGCCCGTCTCGAACATCGTGGTCTTCGACTCGAGCTGGTCGAAGGCCGGGGGCTTGCGGTGGATCGGCCAGCGCTCGGTGACCTCGAACTTCTCGCCCTCGGCGAGGTTCAGGACGTCACCCGTGACGTTGAAGACCTTGCCCTTGGTGATGTCACCGACGGGCACGCTGATCGGCTCGCCCGTGTCGGTCACCAGGGCACCACGGACCAGGCCGTCGGTCGGCTTCAGCGCGATGGCGCGCACGAGGGAATCGCCCAGGTGCTGCTCGACCTCGAGCGTCAGGACGGACTTGCTCTCGCCCTTGCCGGACAGGTCGATCTCGACGGTCAGCGCGTTGTAGATCTCGGGGATCGCGTCCTCGGGGAACTCGATGTCCACGACGGGGCCGATCACCCGAGCGACCCGGCCGGTGCCGGGGCCGCTCGTGTGCTCGACCGTGGATTCCACGGTGGTGGCGGTCATACTTGCCTCGCTTCGGTGGGCCGGAGGGTCCTCCGGCGGGGGATTCTGATGGTCTGGTCTGGCCTCAGCGGTCAGGCACCGGCCAGGGCGTCGGCACCGGAGACGATCTCGCTGATCTCCTGGGTGATGTCCGCCTGACGGGCCTGGTTGGCCAGCCGGGTGTAGGTACGGATCAGGTCCTCGGCGTTGTCCGTCGCCGTGTGCATGGCGCGCTGGCGGGCGGCCAGCTCGGACGCCGCGGCGTCGAGCAGTGCCGCATAGATGCGGTTCTGCACGTACCGCGGGAGCAGGGAGTCCAGCACGGCCTCGGGCGACGGCTCGAAGTCGTAGAGCGGCAGGACCTCGTGATCGTCCGCCTCCACCACGCCCTCGACGACCTCGAGCGGCAGCATCCGCACCACGTGGGGGCGCTGCGTGACCATGTTGACGAACTGCGTGGAGACCACGTGCAGCTCCGAGACGCCGTCCTCGTCCTCGGTCGCGAGGAACTTCTCGAGCAGTGCCTGCCCGATCTCCTCGGCGATCTCCGGCGTGGGCCGCTCCGAGCCGTACGTCCATGACTGGACGACGTTGCGCCCACGGAACGAGAAGTACGCGATCGCCCGACGACCGGCGACGTAGAGGAGGACCTCCTTGCCGTCGGCCACGAGCTGCTGCGTCAGCCGCTCGGCCTCACGGACGATCGACGCGGGGTACGAACCCGCCATGCCACGGTCCGAGGAGACCACGAGCACCGCGGCACGCTTACCGCCCTCTTCCCGCGTGAGCGGGTGGTCGATGTCGGTGTGCGTCGCCACGGCGGAGACCGCGCGGGTGATCGCCTGCGCGTAGGGTGCCGCCGCCGCCGTCCGCGCACGGGCCTTGCCGATGCGGGACGCGGCGATCAGCTCCTGCGCGCGGAACATCTTCTTCAGCGACTGCGTCGACTTGATCCGTGCCTTGAAGACGCGCTGGGATCCACCGGCCACGGGTCAGGCCTTCTTCTTGACGACGATCTGCGCCTGCTCGACGTCGACCGGCTCGTCGTCGACGTCGCCGCCGACGAGCGCCGTGCCGTCGCCCCGCTGGAAGCCGGCCCGGAAGTCGTCCACGGCGGCGCTCAGGGCGTCCTCCGTGTCGGACTCCAGCTTGCCGGACTTGAGGATGGTCGGAAGAACATCCGTCTTGCGGCGCAGGTGGTCCAGGAGCTCGGCCTCGAAGCGCTTGACGTCCTCGACCGCGACGTCGTCGAGCTTGCCCTTCGTACCGGCCCACACAGCGGCGACCTGGTCCTCGACCGCGTACGGCGAGTACTGGGGCTGCTTGAGCAGCTCCGTCAGGACGGCGCCGCGCTGCAGCTGCGCGCGGGACGCGGCGTCGAGGTCGGACGCGAACATCGCGAACGCCTCGAGCGAGCGGTACTGCGCCAGCTCCAGCTTCAGCGTGCCGGAGACCTTCTTCATGGCCTTGATCTGCGCGTCACCACCGACTCGCGAGACGGAGATACCGACGTCAACGGCGGGGCGCTGGTCGGCGTTGAACAGGTCGGACTGCAGGAAGATCTGCCCGTCCGTGATGGAGATGACGTTCGTCGGGATGTACGCCGAGACGTCGTTCGCCTTGGTCTCGATGATCGGCAGGCCGGTCATCGAGCCCGCGCCCAGCTCGTCCGAGAGCTTCGCACAACGCTCGAGCAGACGGGAGTGCAGGTAGAAGACGTCGCCCGGGTAGGCCTCGCGGCCCGGCGGACGGCGCAGCAGCAGCGACACGGCACGGTAGGCCTCGGCCTGCTTCGACAGGTCGTCGAAGATGATCAGGACGTGCTTGCCCGAGTACATCCAGTGCTGGCCGATGGCCGAGCCGGTGTACGGGGCGAGGTACTTGAAGCCCGCCGGGTCGGACGCCGGAGCCGCGACGATGGTCGTGTACTCCAGCGCGCCGGCCTCCTCGAGGGCGCCACGCACGGAGGCGATGGTCGAGCCCTTCTGGCCGATGGCGACGTAGATGCAGCGCACCTGCTGGTTCGGGTCGCCGGTCTCCCAGTTCGCCTTCTGGTTGATGATCGTGTCGACCGCGATCGCCGTCTTGCCCGTCTGGCGGTCGCCGATGATCAGCTGACGCTGGCCACGGCCGATCGGGATCATCGAGTCGATCGCCTTGATGCCGGTCTGCAGCGGCTCGTGCACCGACTTGCGCTGCATGACGCCGGGCGCCTGCAGCTCCAGGGCACGGGTGCCCTCGGTCGCGATCTCGCCCAGACCGTCGATGGGGACACCCAGCGGGTCGACGACGCGGCCGAGGTAGCCCTCGCCCACGGGGACCGAGAGCACCTCGCCGGTACGGCGGACCTCCTGGCCCTCCTCGATGCCGGTGAACTCGCCCAGGACGACCACACCGATCTCGCGGACGTCCAGGTTCTGCGCGAGTCCGAGCGTGCCGTCCTCGAAGCGCAGCAGCTCGTTCGCCATCACGCCCGGGAGGCCCTCGACGCGGGCGATGCCGTCCGCGGCGTACGAGACGCGGCCCACCTCCTCGGCGACTGCTTCCTGGGGCTCGTAGGCCTTCACGAAGCTGTCCAGTGCGGCCCGGACCTCGTCCGGCCGGATCGTCAGCTCAGCCATTGCTCTTCTCCTGTCGTGGCCGCGAAAGCCGCGGCGGAAGGTTCTTGTTCACGTTTTCAGCCGGCCAGACGACGCTGAGCGTCAGCAAGGCGCGACAGGACGGTGGAGTCGACGACGTCCGCGCCGACCTGGATACGCATGCCCCCGACGATCGTGGGGTCCACGGTGACGTTCAGCTGCACGGGCTTCCCGTACGAGCGCTCGAGCAGCGCACCGAGGCGCTGCTCCTGCTCCCGGGTGAGCATCGTCGCGCTCGTCACGGAGGCGACGAGGCGCTTGCGACGCTCCGCCGCGACCTCGCCGAACCAACCGAGCGTCTGCACGAAGCGACGGCCACGCAGCGACGACGTCGCGCGCTGCGCCAGGCGCTGGGTCACGGTGTCGACCTTGCCGCCGACCAGCTCGTCCACGAGCGCCACCCGGCGCTCGGGAGCAGTCGACGCGTCCGAGAGGACCTGCTTGGCCTCCCGCTGGCCGACGAGCGACCGGGTGACCCGGAACAGCTCGTCCTCCACGGTCTCGAGCGCCCCGCGCGCCTCGGCGGAAGCCAGCACGGCGTCCACGCCGAGGCGCTCGACGGCCTCGGCCAGGTCCGCGTCGCTCGCCCAGCGGGACCGGACGAGCCCGGACACCAGGTCGACCACGCGCTCGTCGAAACCGCCCAGCAGGCCGGCCACCAGGCCGGCCTTGGCCTCGCCCTCGCGGGAGGGGTCGGCGAGCGAGCGGCGCAGCGCGGCGGAGTCGTCGAGCGCCGACACCAGGGTGAGCAGCTGCTCACCCAGTGTCAGCGCGTCCGCACCCGCGGCACGCAGCACCGGCTCGAAGCGCTCCTGCGCCGCCGTCAGCGATGCACCGCTCGATCCCCGCATCACGCCTCCTTGGTGCTTGCCACGGCCTGGCTTGCCTCGAGCTCGTCGAGGAAGCGGTCCACGACCCTCGACTGCCGGGCCGAGTCCTCGAGGGACTCGCCCACGATCTTCGACGCGAGCTCGGTCGCGAGCGCGCCGACCTCGGTACGCAGGGACACGGATGCCGCCTGCCGCTCGGCCTCGATCTGCCGGTGCGCCGTCTCGGTGATGCGCTCCGCCTCCTCGTTGGCCTTGGTCCGCAGCTCCTTGATGATGGCCGTGCCCTCGGCACGCGCCTCCTCACGAACCTGCGCCGCGTCGGCGCGGGCCTCGGCGAGCAGCTGCTGCTGCTGCGCCAGCGCCTCGTCGGCCTGCTTCTGCGCGGCCTCGGCCTTCTCGATGCCGCCCTCGATGAGCGCCGAGCGCTCGTCCAGCACCTTGTTCATCTGGGGCAGGACCAGCCTGTAGAACACCGCAGCAATGATCACCAGGATCACCGCCGACCAGAACAGATCGTATCCGGCGGGCAGGAACAGGTCGATGCCCGCGGGCTCTTCCTCTGTCTGCGCTACCACGACACCGGCAGCGCCCGGGAGCGCAGCCATCACGCGGCAGGGAAGAGGAAGCCGGCGACCAGGCCGAGCAGCGCGAGCACCTCGACGAACGCGACACCCAGGAACATGGTGGCGCGGAGCTGGCCGGCGACCTCGGGCTGGCGGGCCATGCCCTCGATCGTCTTGCCGATGAGGATGCCGAGGCCGATGCCCGGGCCGGTGGCAGCGAGGCCGTAGCCGACGGCGTTCAGGTTACCGGTGACCTCGGCGAGAGTGGTGACGTCCACTTGCGTCTTCCTTCCGTTGGGCGCCGAACCGATCGGTACGGCGTCGCATGGGTTGCGAAGGCGCTGGTGCGCCCGTCGCAGGGTTTCCAGGTGTGGCTATGAGGAGCCGCCCGGAGGAGGAGCGATCAGTGCTCCTCCTCCAGCGACATGTTGATGTAGACCGCGGCCAGCAGCGCGAAGATGTACGCCTGCAGGAACGCGACCAGAAGCTCGAACAGCGTCACGAAGATGCCCGCCGGGAACGTGAGGACCCCGAAGATCATCAGGCCGGTGCCGGCCGAGTCCACGACGAAGAACTGCGTGGCGGCGAAGCAGAGCACGAGCATGATGTGGCCGGCGACCATGTTGGCCACCAGTCGCACCATCAGCGAGCCCGGTCGGATGATCAGGATCTGCAGCAGCTCGATCGGCGTCAGGATGAAGTAGATCGGCCACGGCACGCCGGGCGGGAACAGGTTCGCCTTGAGGTACCCGCCCAGGCCGTGCTTGCGGATGCCGACCGCCCAGTAGGTGACGAACACCCACAGCGCCAGGAGCAGAGGCGTGCCGATACGCGAGGTGGCGGCCAGGTTCAGCCCCGGGATCACACTCGTGAGGTTGAACGCCAGGACGGTGAAGAAGATAGTGGTGAGCATGGGCAGGAAACGCTTCGCGTTCTCCTTGCCCAGGATCTCTTCGCCGATCTGCACCCGGACAAAGCCGAGCAGGTACTCGACAGCTGCCTGGAACCGCCCCGGCACCACCTTGGCCCGGTGCGCGGCGATCACGAAGATCGACAGCAGCACCAGAGTGGCGACGATACGGATGATCCAGATGCGATCGATCTGGAAGATGGTGCCCTCGAAGAGGATGGCCGACGGGAAGAAGTCGGAGATCGACGGCGTGTGGAAGCCGCCCTCACCCTCGTGGCCTTCAGTGGCGGCGAGGATTACGGACGTCGCATACGTGGACAGGAGGACTCCCAGGTGGTCATTAGGCCCCGCGCGCGTTTCCGCAAAGAGGCGGAACGGGCGCGCCGTCGGGCCTGGCCGTCATGGATTCGTCGTAAGCCTAACCTATGTCCGATGTGATTATGGCCGTAGAACCGCATGGCGCGGCCCCTTGTGACTTATTGCGCAATCCCGTGTCAGGTCACCGGCGGCTCAGGAGGTTCGGTCAGGCCTTGGCGTCGGGCTGCACGTACGTGACCCGGCCGCCCTTGACCGCGCGGTAGTCGAGCACGGCGGAGCCGACGGCGCCGACCAGCACCACCGCCATGAGCACCCAGCGGTCGTAGAAGTCCTGCCGGGACAGCACAGCCAGCACCGCGATCAGGATCACCATCTTGGCGAGCCAGCCGCCCATCACGACGGCGCCCATCCCGGCAGCGCTCCGGCCGACGGCGAGCATCATCGACAGCACGGTGGCGCCGCAGAACAGGCCCGCCAGGGCCGCCCCGACCAGGGCGCCCCACACACCCGGCAGGCCGGCGACCAGGTAGCCCACGACCGACCCCAGCACCGCCAGGCCCGCGACCAGGATCAGGCCGTCCCGGCCGGCGGCGCGCAGCATCGCGCGCTCGGCGGCGGTGTTGTCCTCGTCGGGTTGCGGCGCGGCGGGGTTCTGCTCGGTCATTCGACCCTCTCCTTGGTCTTGGCGGCGACACTCTCGGGAGTGACGCTCTGCGGGGCAACGCTTGCCGCGGGCGCCCCGGTCACGGCCCCGACCACTGCGGGGACCTTCGGGGTCTGGCCGGACAGCGCGACGTCGTCGTCCAGGAAGCGCCCGCGGTTGCGCAGCGGGCCCAGGGTGGCCAGCAGCGCGAGCACCACGAACACCGTGGTCCAGATCAGCACGATCTCCCACTCCCACCGCACGAGCGCGGCGGCGCTGAACGCGAACACCGCCGTCCACACGTACAGGATGACCACCGCGCGGCGGTGGGAGTGGCCCAGGGCCAGCATGCGGTGGTGCAGGTGCATGCGGTCGGGCGCCATGGGCGACTTGCCGGCGGCCAGCCGCCGGATCACGGCCAGCCCCATGTCGAGCAGCGGCAGCATGAGCACGGCCACCGGCAGCAGCAGCGGGATGAAGGCGGGCAGCGACTCGGCACCGGTCATGACGTCGGGCTGAACGTTGCCGGTCACGGTGATCGCCGCGCCGGCCATGACGAGGCCGATCAGCATGGACCCGGCGTCGCCCATGAAGATGCGCGCCGGGAAGAAGTTGTGCGGCAGGAACCCGACGCACACGCCCACGAGCACCGCCATCATCAGTGACGCGAGGGAGGAGTAGTCCTCCGGCGTCGCCTGCTGGGTGAGCCCGTACGTGTACAGGAAGAAGGCGGAGCTGCCGATCGCGACGACCCCGGCCGCCAGGCCGTCGAGGCCGTCCACGAAGTTCACCGCGTTCATCGCCACGACCACGGCCAGGACCGTGATGACCAGCGAGGTGCGCGACGAGGTGATGGTCAGCCCGCCGATCGGGAGCGTGATGAGCTGGACGCCCTGGAGCGCCATGAACCCGGCGGCCAGCACCTGCCCCGCGAGCTTGGTGACCCAGTCGAGGTCCCACTTGTCGTCGGCCCAGCCCAGCGCGCACACGATAGCGGCGCCGCCGACGATCCCCCACGCCTGGCGGTCGTCGAAGACCCCGGACAGGAACGGCATCTGGGAGGCCAGCAGCACCGAGACGACTATGCCGATGAGCATGGCGAGCCCGCCGAGGCGGGGCGTCGGCACCAGGTGCACGTCGCGGGCCCGCACAGAGGAGATGGCCGAGGTCTTGAGCGCGACCCAGCGGGCGAAGGGCGTGGTCAGGAACGTGACCGCGGCGGCCACGAGCATCAGGAGCAGGTACACCCTCACTCGTCGTCCTCCGCGGCACCGGCCGGGGGCTCGCTCGGGTCGTCCTCGGGCAACACCTGGGGTCCCTCGACGTCGGCGACCTCACGCAACGCCGCCAGGGTCACGGCACCCTCCCGGACGACCCGCAGCGTGGGGCCGGTCGCGTCCACGATCGTGGAGGCGACACCACCCGGCGCCTCGCCGCCGTCGAGGTAGACGGCGACCGACTCGCCGAGCTGACGCTCTGCGTCCGCCACGTCCTGCGCGGCCGGGCTGCCCGACTTGTTGGCGCTCGACACGGCCAGGGGGCCGGTGCGCTTCAGCAGAGCGAGCGCCGCGGGGTGGTCCGGCATCCGCAGGGCGACGGTGCCGCCGGTGTCGCCGAGGTCCCACTGCAGCGACGGCTGCGCCTGGAGGATGATCGTGAAGCCTCCGGGCCAGAAGGCCTCGACGAGCCGGCGGGCGTCGTCGGGCACGTCGATAGCGAGGCCGTCGAGGGTCGCGACCTCCCCCACCAGGACCGGCGGCGGCATCTGCCGGCCGCGACCCTTGGCCGCCAGGAGGGCGGTTACCGCGGCCTCGTCGAACGCGTCGGCGGCGATGCCGTACACAGTGTCGGTGGGCAGGACCACGAGGCCACCACGGGAGATCGCATTCACTGCCTCGTCGATCGCGGGGCCCCAGGTCTGCGGGTCGGTGGCGTCGAGCACGGGATGCACAGGCACACTCACGCGGAACAGTCTTTCACGATCCGGGGGCCAGGCGATGCCTTCGTCGCCTGGGACCGGCGCTCCGCTCCGGGCGAGTGCCTCGCAAGCTCGGCCCTCACCCTGCGCTGCGCTCTGGCCCCAGGCGGCGCGCGACCACCATGCGGGGCCGGCCCGTCAGGTCCTTGCGCGTCTCGGGCTCCCCGAACACCGGCCGCCCCTCGGCGTCGCGAGCGGCCGCGACCATCGCTCGCGCCGCCTCCGCCTGGACCTCGGCGTGCTCCATGACGTACAGCCCGCCGGGCCGCAGCAGCCGCGCCGCGGCGTCCGTGATGCCGCGCGGCACCTCCAGCCCGTCGGGTCCCAGCCCGTACAGCGCGACGGCCGGGTCGTGCTCGGCGACCTCCGGGTCCACGGGCACGGCGTCCGACGGCACGTACGGCGGGTTCGAGACGACGACGTCGGCCGTCCCGTCGATCCCGTACAGCGCGGTGCGAGCGTCCCCCTTGACCAGCCGCACGATCCGTTCCGGTGCCGTCTCCGGCGTGGTGCCCGCGTCCTGGCCCGCCTCGATGCCCGCCTCGCCGCCCGCCTCGCCGCCCGCCTCGATGCCCGCGGCGGCGGCGCTCAGGGCGTCGACGTTGCGCTCGGCCCAGGCGTGCGCGTCCTTGTCCAGCTCGACGGCGTGCACGTGGGCGCCGGGCACCTCGGTGGCCACGGCGAGCGCGATGGCCCCGGATCCGGTGCACAGGTCGACGACGACGGCGCCCCCGTCCCGCTCACCGGTGATCTTGGCGGCCTCGTCGATGGCCACCTGCGCGACCTCCTCGGTCTCGGGCCGCGGCACGAAGACCCCCGGCCCGACGGCCAGCTCCAGGTGCCGGAACGGTGCGACCCCGGTCAGGTGTTGCAGGGGCTCCCGCGCGGCTCTCCGGGCGACGAGGCCGGCGAAGGTGCCGGCCGCGTCGTCGGGCACCTCGCGCCCCAGCACGACCAGACGCCGCAGCTCCCCCCGGTCCACCCCGAGCGCATGCGCCAGCAGCACCTCGGCATCGGCCTGGGGCGACGCGACTCCGGCGTCAGCCAGCTCCTCGTGGGCCCACTTCAACAGCTGCTCGCTCACCGCGTTCCTCCCGCCACAACGAAAGCCTGCCCGACCAGGCCCGAAGCCGCCAGACCCGCTGTGATCGCATGTTGCGACCGCTCCGCACAGGCAGCGGCTGCGGGGGACGACGGCCAGGTTGGGAACCCGACCTCACACACCGGAGGCCGCCGCGAGCCGCGCCGCCTCGTCGGCGTCGATCGCCGACCGCACGACGGGGCCCAGGTCCCCGTCCAGCACCTGGTCGAGGTTGTACGCCTTGTACCCGGTGCGGTGGTCCGCAATCCGGTTCTCGGGGTAGTTGTACGTCCGGATCCGCTCGGACCGGTCCACCGTGCGCACCTGCGAACGGCGCAGCTCGGCCGACTCGGCGGCAGCCGCCTCCGCCTGCGCGGCGAGCAGCCGGGCGCGCAGCACGCGCATGGCCTGCTCGCGGTTCTGCAGCTGCGACTTCTCGTTCTGCATCGAGACGACGATGCCCGTTGGCAGGTGCGTGATGCGCACCGCGGAGTCCGTGGTGTTCACGGACTGGCCGCCCGGGCCGGAGGACCGGTAGACGTCGATGCGCAGGTCGTTCTGGTCGATCTCCAGCTCCGCCGGATCGTCGACCTCGGGGAACACGAGCACGCCCGCCGCCGACGTGTGGATACGGCCCTGGGACTCAGTGACCGGCACCCGCTGCACCCGGTGCACCCCGCCCTCGTACTTGAGGCTGTGCCAGACGCCGTCCTCGGGGCCCTGGACGCTCTTCGCCTTGATCGCGACCTGCACGTCCTTGTACCCGCCAAGGTCGGAGGCGGTGGCCTCCAGCAGCTGCGTGGACCAGCCGCGCTGCTCCGCGTACCGCAGGTACATGCGCAGCAGGTCGGCGGCGAACAGCGCGGACTCCTCGCCGCCCTCGCCCGCCTTGATCTCGAGGATGACGTCGCGGCCGTCGTCGGGGTCGCGGGGCACCAGCACGCGGCGCAGCTTCTCCTCCGCGACCGCCTCGGCCTCCTTGAGGCCCGGCAGCTCCTCGGCGAACGACGCGTCCTCGGCGGCCAGCTCGGCGGCGGCCTCGGCGTCGTCGTGCGCCTGCTCCCAGGCGCGGTAGGCGCCCACTACCTGGTTCAGCTCCGCGTACCGCCGGCCCAGCGTGCGGGCGCGGCCGGGATCGGCGTGCACGGCGGGATCCGCCAGCGTGGCCTCGATCTCCGCGTGCTCGCTGAGCAGCGGCCCGACACCGGCAAAGGACTCGCTCAAGATCTCTCCTCGGTACATCCCGCCGCGTTGAGTGCTGGGTATTTGTGGGGTCGGCGAGCCGGAACCCCACAAATATCCAGCACTCAACAGGGAGGGCGGGTGGTCGGTGGGCAAAACGACAGCGCCGGTGGTCCGTGTCCCGACTGCCCCTGGAGAGGTTGTCGGGCCGGACCACCGGCGCTGCGAAGTCGCTACTTGTCGGCGGTCTTCTTGCCGTAGCGCGCCTGGAACCGGGCCACGCGGCCACCGGTGTCCATGATCTTCTGCTTGCCCGTGTAGAACGGGTGGCAGGCGCTGCAGACGTCGGCGCTGATCTTGCCGGACGTCTCGGTGCTGCGCGTGATGAACGTGTTACCGCAGGTGCAGGTGACCTCGGTGACGACGTACTCGGGGTGGATACCGGACCTCATGTTGCTCCTTGGTGTGATGCCGCTGGGTCGCCCTGCAGAGCTGCAGAGGCGTGAACCAGCGAGCCAGCCAATCATTCTGCCACTACCTCGCCCGTGCGGGCGAGGGAGACTGGTGTGACGTGGGTCAGACGGTACTTGTTGCCGTCTGAGCCTGCGGTTCCGCTACGGGCGAGTCCCTCGTACCTCGGGCCTCACCCTGCGCTGCACCTCCGGCTCAGACGGTCTCGCCCACGTTCTCGTCCTCGGTGAGACCGCCCGGCGTCGTCTTCTGCACGTGCAGCAGGAACTCGACGTTGGTCTTGGTCTTCTTGAGCTGCCCGAGCAGCAGCTCGGCGGCCTGCGTCTGGTCGAGCGCGCCCATGACGCGGCGCAGCTTGTAGACGATCGCGAGCTCGTCCTTCGACATGAGGATCTCCTCGCGCCGGGTGCTCGAGCCGTTGACGTCGATCGCCGGGAAGATGCGCTTCTCGGCCAGGGACCGCGAGAGCCGCAGCTCCATGTTGCCGGTGCCCTTGAACTCCTCGAAGATCACCTCGTCCATCTTCGAGCCGGTCTCGACCAGCGCGGTGGCCAGGATGGTCAACGAGCCGCCGTCCTCGATGTTGCGGGCGGCGCCGAAGAACTTCTTGGGCGGGTAGAGCGCGGCCGCGTCCACACCACCGGACAGGATGCGGCCCGACGCCGGGGCGGCCAGGTTGTAGGCCCGCGACAGGCGGGTGATGCCGTCGAGCAGCACCACGACGTCCTGGCCCAGCTCCACGAGGCGCTTGGCCCGCTCGATCGCGAGCTCCGCGACCAGCGTGTGGTCCGAGGCGTGCCGGTCGAACGTCGAGGAGATGACCTCGCCCTTGACCGAGCGCTCGAAGTCGGTGACCTCTTCCGGGCGCTCGTCCACCAGCACGACCATGAGGTGGACCTCAGGGTTGTTGGCGGTGATCGCGTTGGCGATCTGCTGCATCATCAGCGTCTTGCCGGCCTTGGGCGGCGCGACGATCAGGCCGCGCTGGCCCTTGCCGATCGGCGCGACGATGTCGATCACGCGCGGCGTGAGCTTGGTCGCCTCCGGGTTCTCCAGGCGCAGCCGGTCCTGCGGGTACAGCGGCGTCAGCTTGGTGAACTCGGGCCGCTCGCGCGCCTCGTCCGGCGTCATGCCGTTCACGGAGTCCAGCCGCACCAGCGCGTTGAACTTGTTGACCTTGGCGTTGCGTCCGGTCGGCTGCTGCGGGGGCTCCTCGCCCTCGCGCGGCTGGCGCACGGCGCCGACGACGGCGTCGCCGCGGCGCAGGCCGGCCTTCTTGACCTGGTTCAGCGACACGTAGACGTCGTTGGAGCCGGGCAGGTAGCCCGAGGTCCGCACGAACGCGTAGTTGTCCAGGATGTCCAGGATGCCGGCGACGGGCAGCAGCACGTCGTCGTCCCGCACCTCCGGAACGTTCTCCAGGCCCGCGACGTCCGGACCCTGGCGGCCGCGGCCGCGCTTGCGGTCCCGACCCCGGTCCCGGCCACGACGGCGGCGCGAGTTGCGGTCGTCGTCGTCGAGGACAGTGCTCCGGTCGTTGTTGCGGTCGTTGTTCCGCTCGGCGGTCCGGGTGCTGCCGCGCTCGGCCCGGTCGACGGTCCGGTCGGCGCCACGGTCGGTGGTGCGGTCGTTGCCACGGGAGGTGCGGTCGTTCTGCCGGCCGTTGGCGGACTGGCCGTTGCGGCCCTTCTCGTCGGCGGCCTTCTCGGCGCTCCCCTCCGGGGCGCCCTGGCCACGGCCGGAGCGGCGTCCGCCGTTCGTCTCGCGCGGGGCCGCGACGGCCTCGGCCAGCTGGGCGAGACGGGCGGCCTTGTCGGCGTCCGTGCTCGCGTCGGCGCGCACACCCGAGGCAGTGACCTCGGCGGCGGCGACCGGCGCCTCGGAACGGGCAGGCTTGTCGTTGGCGGGCTGCTCCGGGGCGGAAGCGGCACGGTCCGAGCGCTTCGTCGCGCCGCCCGTCTTCTCGCGGATGGAGTCCACGAGGTCGCTCTTGCGCATCCTGGAGGTGCCCTTCACGCCCAGGTCTCCGGCAAGTGCCTGGAGCTCGGCGAGGCGCATGCTGCTCAGC
The DNA here is from genome assembly GCA_963850545.1 of uncultured Actinomycetota bacterium. GTDB lineage: Bacteria > Actinomycetota > Actinomycetes > Actinomycetales > Cellulomonadaceae > Promicromonospora. The sequence goes on from CAWKLP010000002.1 coordinate 427,166, forward strand.
GCTCCCGTTCCGGCCACGCGGCCGGTGGCTGACTGAGCGTTTTCAGTGGTGTCTGTCACGAAGGACCCTTCCCCCTCGAACTGCGGCTGGTCGCCTGATCGCGGGCCGCGGGATAGTGGGCGCCCGGCACGATGCGGCCAGAGCGCGGAAAACCTCGCATCAGTGGTACGACGACGACGGCTGACGGGGGCGTTGTCTGCCTTCTCGCGAGATGCGGTGGCCGTTGGTCACGGCCTGCTACGGGCACGATTGAGTGGCTGAGACTGGTTGAAGAACTCTGCCGATCAGGTGGTGGGGAACCGATGTTCCCGCCACCATGGCTCAGGACGTGCGATCCCGAAGGTTCACTGCATACTACCACCCCGCACTGCTGGCGATCCTGGTACGACATGACTCCCGGTTGCACCTGACGAGCCGGACGATAGCGCACCTGTGTTTCCGGTAATTCTCCGGGCCCGCGCACCCGTCAGGTCGATCCCCGGGCTCAGCCGCCGCCAGCCCGCGGTCTCGTCCACGAGATCGGCCAGGACGGAGTCCCGCCGGCTCACATGCTCGGGTCCCGCGAGCACCAGGACGCTCGGTCCGGCGCCCGAGACGGCGGCGGGGACGCCCTCGGCGCGCAGGGCCCGCAGCAGCTCGCTGGAGGCCCCGAGCACCGCCGCGCGGTAGGGCTGGTGCAGCCGGTCCTCCGTGGCGTCGAACAACAGCTCCGGGCGCCGGGCCAGGGCCTCCACCAGGAGAGCCGCCCGGCCCGCGGTGAACGCGGCGTCGGCGTGCGACACCCGCGCGGGCAGAGCGGCCCGCGCCCGTGCGGTCGCGAGCCGGGCGTCCGGCACCAGCACCGTGGCCTCGATGGTCGGGTCGACGTCCAGACCGACGGCGCGCGGGCCGTCGTCGGTGGTCCAGGCGACGGTGGCCCCGCCCTGGATGGCGGGTGCGGCGTTGTCGGGGTGCCCCTCGAACTCCGTGGCCAGCGCCAGCACGGTGGCGGCGTCGACGGCCCGCGGCTCGGCCAGCAGGGCGCGCGCCGCGACGATCCCGGCCACCACCGCCGCCGACGACGACCCGAGGCCCCGGCCGTGCGGGATCAGGTTGTGGCACGTCATGTGGATGCCGGTGGGGACGGCGCCGGCCAGGTCCATGGTGCGCCGCAGCGCGCGGACCACCAGGTGGTCCTCCCCGAGAGCAACCTCCCCGGCCCCCTCACCCTCGACCTCCACGACCACCTCGTCGGCCGCCACGAGGCGCACCTCGACCTCGTCGTACAGGGCAAGGGCAAGACCGAGGGAGTCGAACCCGGGTCCGAGGTTCGCGCTCGTGGCGGGCACCCGGACCCGCACGTGGTCGGCGCCGAGCTGCATCAGAGTGACAGAGCGTCGGCGATCGACACGACGTCGGCGGAGACCCGTACGGGCTCCACCTCGCCGCCGTCCGGCGTGCGCAGCGCCCAGCTCGGGTCCTTGAGACCGTGGCCGGTGACGGTGATCGTGATGCGCGCCCCCGCGGGCACCAGGCCGCGCTCGTGGCGCGCCAGGAGGCCCGCGACGCCCGCCGCGGAGGCCGGCTCGACGAACACGCCGACCTCGGCGGAGAGGATCCGGTGCGCCGCGAGGATCTGCTCGTCCGTCACGGCCTCGATGACGCCGCCGGACGTGTCCCTGGCCTCCTCGGCCAGCTCCCACGAGGCGGGGTTGCCGATGCGGATGGCGGTGGCGATGGTGTCCGGGTCGTCGATCGGGTGACCCTTCACGATCGGGGCGGCGCCCGCGGCCTGGAAGCCCCACATCGCCGGCGTCCTGCTGGCTATGCCCGCCTCGGCGTACTCCGTGAAACCCTTCCAGTACGCCGTGATGTTCCCGGCGTTGCCGACCGGCAGCAGGTGGATGTCCGGGGCGTCGCCCAGCGCGTCCACGATCTCGAACGCACCGGTCTTCTGGCCCTCGATGCGGTCCGGGTTCACCGAGTTCACGAGCTCGACCGGGTGGGTGTCGGCGAGCTTGCGGGCCGCCACCAGGCAGTCGTCGAAGTTGCCGTCCACCTGCAGCAGGCGCGCGCCGTGGGCGACCGCCTGGCTCAGCTTGCCCATGGCGATCTTGCCGTCCGGCACGAGCACCGCGCAGATCATGCCGGCGCGGGTCGCGTACGCGGCGGCCGACGCCGACGTGTTGCCCGTCGAGGCGCACACCACGGCCCGGGCACCGCGCCCGGCCGCCGCGGAGATCGCGGTGGTCATGCCGCGGTCCTTGAACGAGCCGGTCGGGTTCATGCCCTCGACCTTGACGTAGACCTCGGCGCCCGTGCGCTCGGACAGCGCCGGTGCGGGCACCAGCGGCGTGCCGCCCTCGCCCAGCGTCACGATCTTCTGCTGCACGTGCGCGGGCAGGCGGTCGGCGTACTCGGCGATCACACCACGCCACAGGCGCGAGGTGGGAGCCACGCCGGAGGCGACGGACGGGAGGTTCGGTTCAGCGGGCAGCACAGGAGGCACGGGTTCAGCCTTCGACTCTCAGGACGGACGTGATCTCGCGGACCGGTTCGAGCTTGCGCACCGCCGCGATGGTGGCGGCCAGCGACGCCTCGCGGGCGGCGTGGGTGGTCAGGAGCAGCTCGGCCGTGCCCTCGAAGGGCTCAGTCTGGCGCACTGTGTCGATCGACACGCCGTGGTCGCCCACAACCCCCGCGACCTGGGCGAGCACACCCGGGAGGTCGGCGACGAGCAGGCGGACCTGGTAGCGCGTGACCGCGGCGTCCGCCGGCAGCAGCGGGCGGTCCGCGTAGGTGGACTCCTGCGGGCCCTTGCCGCCGAGCACGCGGTGGCGTGCCGCCGAGACGACGTCGCCCACCACTGCCGACGCCGTGGGCCGGCCGCCTGCGCCCTGGCCGTAGAACATGAGCGGGCCCGCGGCGTCGGCCTCGACGAAGATCGCGTTGAACGCGCCCTTCACCCCCGCCAGCGGGTGCTCCAGCGGCACCAGCGCCGGGTGCACGCGGACGGACACGCCCTCGCCGGTCTGCTCCGCGATGGCCAGCAGCTTCACGCTGTGGCCGGTCCGGGCGGCCCACGCGACGTCGTCGGACGTGACGCTCGTGATGCCCTCGCGGGCGACGTCGTCCGCCGAGACGCGGGTGTGGAAGGCGAGGCTGGCGAGGATCGCGGCCTTCGCCGCGGCGTCGTACCCCTCGACGTCGGCCGTGGGGTCCGCCTCGGCGTAGCCGAGCTCCTGCGCCTGCTTGACCGCCTCCTCGAGGTCGAGGCCGCTCGTGGCCATCTGGTCCAGCACGTAGTTCGTGGTGCCGTTGACGATGCCCAGGACGCGGCGCACGTGGTCGCCCGCGAGGGACTCCCGCACCGGGCGCACGATCGGGATCGCGCCCGCCACGGCGGCCTCGTAGTAGATGTCGACGCCCACGGAGTCGGCCGCCTTGTAGAGCGTGGGGCCGTCGGCGGCCAGGAGCGCCTTGTTGGCCGTGACCACGGCGGCCCCGCCCTCGATCGCGCGCAGCAGCAGGGCGCGCGCGGGCTCGGTGCCACCCATCACCTCGATGACGATGTCCGCGCCGTCCACCAGCGACTCGGCGTCCTCCGTCAGGAGGTCCCGCGGGACGGCGGCGGCACGGGGACGGCTCGCGTCGCGGACCGCGATCCCGACCAGCTCCAGCGGGGCGCCCGCGCGCGCGGCGAGATCCGTGCCCTGCTCCAGGAGCATCCGGGCGACCTCGGTACCCACGACGCCACAGCCGAGCAGTGCGACACGCAGCCCGCGTGCGGGCTCGGGGACGTGGACAGGCACAGCGATCCTGCTTTCGTTTTCGGGGAACGGTCCGGTCCTGTGCAGGTCCACACGGGGATTTCCGGACGTTGCGATCAGGGTAACCGGAGCGTCTGACACGCGACGTGTGTGTCTCACGACGGCGGCGTGGCCACCGGCGCGTGCCAGGCGGAACAGGGATGCCCCCAGCGCTACGCCGGGGGCATCCCTAGTTCGTCGCTACGTGGGGCCTCAGGCCTCGTTGACCCCGTGGCAGACCTTGTACTTCTTGCCGGAGCCGCACGGGCACTGCGCGTTGCGCGGCGTGCCCGGGAACGTGCGGCCGTCGCTCGTGGCGGACGTCGCCTCGCCGTGCAGCGCCGCCCGACGGCGAGCGCCGTCCGGCGTCTGCATGAACGCCGAGCCCGAGCCGTCCTCGCTCGGGGCCGAGTACGTCAGCGGCTGCTGCCGGTTCGGGGCGTCGAGGCCCTTCGCGAGCAGGATCGGCTCCGTCGCGGCACCCGCCGCACGGCGCTGCCGCGGCGCGGGCGGCTGCTGCCCCTGCCGCGGCAGGGCCGCGGGCTGCACCATCGGGATCTGTGCGGTGGGCGGGGCGTCCGGCTGGCCCGTGCCCAGGCGGCCGCGCGGCGGCACCGGCCCGACGGCAGGCAGCTCCGACGCGCCATCGGAGACCTGCTCGGCGCCCGGCTGCTGCACCGTGACCTCGAGGTTGAACAGGAACCCGACCGACTCCTCCTTGATGGCGTCGGTCATGGCCTGGAAGAGCTGGAAGCCCTCGCGCTGGTACTCGACCAGCGGGTCGCGCTGGGCCATGGCACGCAGCCCGATACCCTCCTTGAGGTAGTCCATCTCGTAGAGGTGCTCGCGCCACTTGCGGTCCAGCACCGACAGCACCACTCGGCGCTCGAGCTGGCGCATGGCCGGGGGCGAGAGCTCTTCCTCGCGCGCCTCGTAGGCCACCCGCGCGTCGGACAGGATCTCCTCCAGAATCATGTCGCCGGAGAGCCGCTCGATCCCGCCGGCCTCCTCGGCGATCTCCTCGGGCGTCAGGGACACCGGGTACACCGCCTTGAGCGCCGTCCACAGGGCGTCCAGGTCCCACTGCTCGGGCGTGCCGACCGCCGTCGCGTTGGTCACGTACTCCGTGATGGTGTCCGTGAGGAAGTGCTGCACCTGCTCGCGCATGTCCTCGCCCTCGAGCACGCGCAGGCGCTCGGCGTAGATGACGGTGCGCTGACGCGAGAGGACGTCGTCGTACTTCAGGACGTTCTTGCGGATCTCGAAGTTGCGGGACTCCACCTGGCCCTGCGCGGACATGATGCCGCGCGTGACCATCTTGGACTCCAGCGGCATGTCGTCCGGGAACCCGGCGCGGTTCATCATCGACTCGGCGAGGCCGGAGTTGAACAGGCGCATCAGGTCGTCCTGCATCGACAGGTAGAACCGGGACTCCCCCGGGTCGCCCTGACGGCCGGAACGGCCGCGCAGCTGGTTGTCGATGCGGCGCGACTCGTGGCGCTCCGTGCCGAGGACGTACAGGCCACCGGCGGCCTTCACCTCGTCGTGCTCCGCGGCGACGCGCGCCTTCGCCTTCTCCAGCGCCTGCGGCCAGGCCGCCTCGTACTCCTCGGGCGTCTCGACCGGGTCGAGGCCGCGCTCGGAGAGCTCGGCCACCGCGAGATGCTCGGCGTTGCCGCCGAGCATGATGTCCGTACCGCGGCCGGCCATGTTCGTGGCGACCGTGACGGCGCCCTTGCGGCCCGCCATCGCGACGACCGAGGCCTCGCGCTCGTGCTCCTTCGCGTTGAGCACGTTGTGCGGCACGCCGGCCTTCTTCAGCTTGGCGCTCAGGAGCTCCGACTTCTCGACGCTGGTGGTGCCCACCAGGACCGGCTGGCCGTAGGCGTGCCGCTCCACGATGTCCGCGACGACCGCGTTGAACTTGCCGTCCTCGGCCTTGTAGACGAGGTCGGGCTGGTCGAGGCGCTGCGGCTCGTTGTTCGTCGGGATCGGGACGACGCCGAGCTTGTACGTGCCCTGGAACTCGGCGGCCTCGGTCTCGGCCGTACCGGTCATCCCGGAGAGCTTGTTGTACTGGCGGAAGTAGTTCTGGAGGGTGATCGTGGCGAGCGTCTGGTTCTCCGCCTTGATCTCCACCCCCTCCTTGGCCTCGATGGCCTGGTGCATGCCCTCGTTGTAGCGACGGCCCGCGAGGATGCGGCCCGTGTGCTCGTCGACGATCATGACCTCGCCGTTCAGCACGACGTAGTCCTTGTCGCGCTTGAACAGCTCCTTCGCCTTGATGGCGTTGTTCAGGAAGCCGATCAGCGGCGTGTTCAGCGACTCGTAGAGGTTGTCGATGCCGAGGTAGTCCTCGATCTTCGCAATGCCCGGCTCGAGCACGCCGACGGTGCGCTTCTTCTCGTCCACCTCGTAGTCCACCGTCGGGACCAGGCGGAGCACGACCTTCGCGAACTCGTTGTACCAGCGGTTCGCGTCGCCGGCCGCGGGGCCGGAGATGATCAGCGGCGTACGCGCCTCGTCGATGAGGATCGAGTCCACCTCGTCGACGATCGCGAAGTTGTGCCCGCGCTGCACCAGGTCGTCGGTGGACCAGGCCATGTTGTCGCGCAGGTAGTCGAAGCCGAACTCGTTGTTCGTGCCGTAGGTGATGTCCGCGGCGTACATCTCGCGGCGCTGGGCCGGCGTCTGGCCCGACAGGATCACGCCCGTCGTCATGCCCATGAACCGGAAGACGCGGCCCATCAGGTCACCCTGGTACTTGGCCAGGTAGTCGTTGGTCGTGATGACGTGGACGCCGTCGCCCGTCAGCCCGTTGAGGTACGCCGCGGTCGTCGCCACCAGCGTCTTGCCCTCACCGGTGCGCATCTCGGCGATGTTGCCGAGGTGCAGCGCCGCACCACCCATGATCTGTACGTCGAAGTGCCGCTGGCCGAGCGTGCGGCGGGCCGCCTCGCGGATCGCCGCGAACGCCTCCGGCATGAGCTCGTCCAGGGTCGCGCCGTGCTCCAGGCGCTCCCTGAAGCGTGCGGTCTCCTCACGCAGCTCGGTGTCGCTCAGCTCGACGAAGCTGGGCTCCAAGCGGTTGACCTGCTCAGCCACGGAGTGCAGCTTCTTCAGGACACGTCCTTCGCCGATGCGTAGGACCTTGTCGAGGATGGACACGCGGGTTCTCCCAGGTCGTCGTCAAGTTTCGCCGTCGTCCATCGTAGGCCGTAAACCTGAGCCGGTGGCCCAGTAACCGACAGCGGACCGACACGTTCGCTCCCGGGATAACGTCAGCGCGCCTCGTCGAGTTCCGGCGGAGTGCTCGGCGCCGCACCCGGCACCGCGCCGGCGACCTGTCCGGACGCCGGGCGCCGCCCCGCCTGCGTGTCGCGCATCTGCTCGGCGGCGTCGTACCCGAGCGCCGCCTCGGCGGCCTCGTCGGCGAGCGCCAGGCCGGCCGTGCCGTACAGGTGGAACACCGCGTCGGCGCCGTGCCGCTCGAGCTCGGCCGCGTCGTCGTCGTACCGCGCGATGGCGGCGACCGTGCCGTCGAAGCCGCTGGCGCGCAGCTGGGACAGCGCGATGAGGTTCGCCGCGTGGAACGGCATCGCGAGGATCGCGAGCCGGACGGCGCCGGCGCTGCGCACCCGGCCCCAGAACTCGATGTCCGTCGCGTCGGCCTGCACCACGGTGAAGCCCTCGCTGCGCAGGGTGGTGACGCGTGCCGGGTCGTGCTCGACGCCCACGACGTCCATGCCGTAGTCGTCGCGGAGCTGGCGGACGGCGCCGCGCCCCACCCGGCCCATGCCGAGCACGAGCGCCTCGGCTCCGGACACGTCGATGAGCCGCTCCTCCCGGTGCAGCCACTCGTTGGGCTTGGACGGGAAGCGCTTGGCGAGCGCCATCGCGTACTCGTTGCCGCGGGTGTTGACGGCGGAGGACAGCACGAAGCTGGCCGCGACGGCGACGGCGAGCACCACCAGCCACTCGTCGTCCAGCAGGCCGGTCTGGGAGCCGACGGCGACGACGATCAGGCCGAACTCGGAGTAGTTGGTCAGCACCAGCGCCGACAGGATCGCGGTGCGCTTGCGCAGCCGCATCAGGCGCAGCAGGACCGCCGTGGCGATCGCCTGCAGCGGCAGCATGAGGAGCAGGAGCAGCCCGATCCCCGCCGCCTGCCAGCTCAGCTCGCCGGAGAAGCCGATGGACACGAAGAAGCCGACCAGCAGCAGCTCCTTCACGGTGAACAGGTTGCGCGACAGCTCGGTGGCCGCGGGGTGGCCCGCCAGGAGCATGCCCATGACGAGCGCGCCGAGGTCGCCCTTGAGCCCGACCGCCTCGAACAGGGCATAGCCCGGGCCGAGCGCGACCGCTACGCCGAACAGCGCCTGCAGCTCACCGTGGCCCACCTTCGACCACACCTTGCGCAGCAGCCAGGCGCCCGGGATCAGCAGCACGAGGGCGAACGCCCACGGGCTCGGCGGGTGGTCGGCGGCCACGGAGAGGAAGACGACGGCGATCAGGTCCTGCATGACCAGCACACCGATGGCGATCCGGCCGTAGAGGGCGGACTGGTCGGAGCGCCCATCGAGCACCTTGACCACGAACACCGTGGAGGAGAACGAGAGGGCGAGCCCGAGCAGCGCGAGGACGCCCAGGCCCTCGCCCGCCAGCATCGAGAACCCGATCACGCCGAGCAGGCCGAGGAACCCGACGGCGATCGCGACGCTCACCAGGAGGTGCGCCACAGTGGTGAACCACACGTCCTTGCGCAGCAGCGTCTTGACGTCGAGCTTGAGCCCGATGCCGAACAGGAGCAGCGTCACACCCAGGTCGGCGATGGTCTCGAGGTAGGGCGGCTCCGCGATGCCGGCCGCGTGGAGCGCGAACCCGGCCACCAGGAACCCCACGAGGGGCGGCAGCCGGAGCAGTACCGCCCCGAGCCCGGCCGCGACCGTTGCTACCAGGAAAATCGCAGCGGTGACCATGCCCCGAGTTTAGTTGTCGCGTGTTTCACGAAATGGCCGTCGCGGCGCGCAGCGCGGGTGAAAGTGTGCCCTTGTCCTCGACAGTCACCCCGTCGAGCCCCAGCCACCGTGCCATCGCGCCGAGCTCGGCCGCCAGACGTGCCGGGGTGTTGTCCGTCAGCACGTACTCGGCGTGCGCCGACTGCACCCGCAGCACGCCCGCGGCGCGGTCCGCCTTGAGGTCCACCCGTGCCGTGAGCTGCGAGTCCTCGAGGAACGGCAGCACGTAGTACCCGTCGACGCGCTTGGCGGCCGGGGTGTAGATGCCGATCCGGTACCGCATCCCGAACAGGCGCTCCAGGCGCGTGCGCTCCCACACCAGCGGGTCGAACGGCGCGAGCAGCGCCTGCCCCGTGGCCTGCCGGGGGCGGGCGGCGTCGCGGTGCAGGAACCACTGCTCGGAACCGCCCGCCACGCGTGCGGGCAGCAGCACCCCCTCGTCCACCAGGTCGTCGAGGGCCTGGTCCGCGACCCGCCCCTTGAGCCGGTAGTAGTCCTTGATGCAGCGCGCCACGCCGATCCCGTGTGCCCGCGCGCCGAGCTCCAGCAGGGTCCGCTTGGCGTCCGCCTCGGGCACGTCCACGAAGGCCGACGGCGGCAGCACCCGTTCCGGCAGGTCGTACAGCCGCTCGAACTGCGCGTTCCGCCCCGCCGAGACGACCTCGCCCGTGAAGAACAGGTGCTCGACCACGCGCTTCTCGGTGGTTCGGTCCCACCACGTGCCCCGCTTGCGGCGCACCGAGCGCCCCTCGGACACGAACCGGTCGTGGATCTGGGAGGCCGACAGCGGCCCCTCGGCCGCCACCAGGTCGCGCACCTCCCGGACCTGCGGTGCGTCGGGCAGGCGCACGCCGTCCAGCTCGCCCCAGTCGTACTCCTGCGCGAACCGCCGGCGCCGGAAGGCCAGCAGCGGCCAGACGTGCGGCGGCACGTAGGCCGCGACGTGCGCCCAGCTCTCCACGAGCCGCCGGTCCGCAGCCGCGCTCCGGGTCGCCCGCCGGGCGTGCTTGCCCGACGTCGTGGCCCGGTCCAGCAGGTCCGTGTCGTACGGGCCCAGCCGCGAGAACAGCGGCAGCTGGTGCGCCCGGGCGAGGACGTTCACCGAGTCGATCTGGAGCAGGCCGAGCCGGTCGATCACACCCTGCACGTGCCGCATGGTGCGCGGCCCGTCGGTGCGCGGGCGGTGCAGGCCCTGGGCCGCGACAGCGACGCGGCGGGCCTGGTCGAGTGACAGGGAGATCGGTTGCACAGGACCATCGTGCCGCGACCCACTGACACTCCCCCCAACCACCTCGCTGAGTGCTGGCTATTTGTTGGGACGAAGCCCGCAGGCCCAACAAATGGCCAGCACTCAACGCCGGCGGTGGGTGGGTGGGTGGGTGGGTGGGTCGGTGGGGTGTGGACAAGGGGCGCGGTGGGGTGGGGGCGGGCAGGGTGGTGGGGTGTCCCCGATCCGCTTGCTCGCTCGCCTGCTGCTGCCCGTCGCCTGCCCGTGCGGGGAGCTCGACGTGCCCTGGTGCGCCGGCTGCGCGGCCCTCCTCGCCGGCCCGCCCGTGCGGGCCGAGCACGGCGCGCCCCGCCTGGACCGGCTCGACGGCGTCCCGCCCGTACCCGTGTGGGCGCTCACGCCCTACGCCGGGCCGGTGCGCGACGTCGTAGTGCACTGGAAGGACCGCGGGCGGGCCGATCTCGACCGGCTCCTCGCGCCCGCGCTGCGACGGGCAACCACCCGTCTCGCACCGGTCCTGGCCCCCGCGCTCGACAGCGCGCAACTCGACAGCGCGCCGGTCGCCGTCGTGCCGGTGCCCTCAGCGAGGGCCGCGCGACGCGCCCGCGGTCGCGAGCCCGTCGCGGTTCTGGCCCGGGCCGTCGCCAACGGCCTGCACGACGCCGGGATGCCCGCGCGCGTGGTGCCCGCCCTCGCCCGCCGCGGTCCCGGGCGGGACCAGGTGGGCCTCGGCGCCCGGGCCCGCGGACGCAACCTCAGCGGCTCCGTCCGCATGACGAGACGCGGAGCACGGGCCCTCGGACAAAGATCCATGTGCATCCTTGTGGACGATGTCCTGACGACGGGCGCCACCCTGGCCGCCGTCGAACGGACCCTCGAGGAGTGCGGGCACGACGTCCTCGGGGCAACTGTGCTGGCAGCGACGCCGCCCCCGGCGGGCGCGGCGCGGACAGCAGAACACCCGCCGCCGGGCACGAGCGGGAATCTGATCAGAACCTGAAAGTGTGACAGATCTGTGTCGTCTCGTTCACTATCCGTTGGGACTGTCGTTACCCAGGTGACGGAGTTAGCCTGAACGTCCCACGCAAGATCCGAGTCCCGACGATGCTGTCGGGTGTACGCGACGGGAGGTGGTTCGTGCCCGGCACCAGCAGGGGGTGCCATATCCAGTAGAGGCGGGCGCGCGCCGCCGGCAAGGGACGGCGTGGCCCAGAGTTCCCGGAGCGGAGATACGCACATGGAAATTGTCGTTGTCGGCAGGCACACGGACGTGGCAGATCGGTTTCGCCAGCACGTGGAGGACAAGCTCGCGAAGGTCGAGCTCCTGTCCCCGTACGTACGCCGGGTGGATGTGGAAGTCACGCACGAGAACAACCCGCGGCTCTCCGAGAGCCGCGAGCGCGTCGAGCTCACGCTGCGCGCGAAGGGTCCGGTGATCCGCGCAGAAGCTGCGGCGGACGACCGCTTCGGCGCCCTGGACCTCGCCATCGACAAGCTGAACGAGCGACTGCGCCGCGCCCGGGACCGGCGCAAGGACCACCGGAACAACAAGGTGCTAACCCCCGTGGACGTCCGCCCCCTCGATGAGATCCTCGACGGCAGCAGCGGGTCCACCAACGCACCCGAGCCCCAGATCTCGACCCCCGCAGCGCTGGCCGCGCCGGGTGACTCCGTCGAGACCACGATCGGCGACTCGCCGGTGGTGATCCGCCAGAAGCTGCACCACGCCGACCCGATGACCCTCGACGATGCCGTCTACGAGATGGAGATGGTGGGCCACGACTTCTACCTCTTCATCGACAAGGAGACGTCGCGCCCGTCGGTGCTCTACAAGCGCAAGGGCTGGTCGTTCGGCGTGATCCAGCTCGACAACCCGTGCGGTCCCGCGCCGGTCACCGACCTGGCCTGACCTCGACGAAGTAGAACCATCGCGAGATGGAACCGCAGCGCGTGCTGCGGTTCCGTCTCGCCCTGGTTCTGGGCGGATGGGTCAGCCCGGGAAGGCCACCAGGTCCACGTCCTCGGCGAACGGCTGCCAGACACCCGTCTCCTCGCGCTCCAGGTCGCCGTCCTTGGTGACCACCAGGATCCCCCGCTCGGTCACGCCGGCCGCGAGCTGCTCGACGTCGGTGAGCCCCGGCAGCTGCCGCGACTGGCCGCCGGTACCGGCCAGCCCGCCGACGCCGGCGGTCCAGACGCCGGACACACCGTCGTTGTCGTGGGTCAGGAGCGCCAGCGTGGTGAGCCCCGCCCAGCGGGCCTCCACGACGTCGCTCACCGGCGCGCCCACCGAGAGCGGCGGCGCGAGATCGACCGGGGCGCCGTCGGCGTCCCGCACGATGCCCGCCACCTGCACCTGTGTGCCCGACGGCGCCTCGCTGACGATCGCGATGCGCGAGCCCTCCGGCGCCACGGACACGCTGATCACCTTGCGCCCGCTCAGCCAGTCGGGTGCCAGGGGGACCTCCTCGAGCGTCTCCGTGGACACCTGCAGCTCGCCGGTGTCGCCGCTGGTCCAGGTGGCGCCGAACTTGTCGACCGACGGCGCCGCCAGCTCCGAGCCCTCCAGGAGCGTCGTCGGCCCGTTGCCGTCGTCGAGGGAGAGGTTCACTATCCGGTCGTCGCCGTCCCGCACCACGATCGGCCTGGCCGCGGGACTGAGCGCGAGCGCCGTCGGGTTGATCCCCGACAGGTCGACGGGCATGTCGAAGTCCTCGAGCCGGCCGTCGCCAACCAGGTAAAGGCGGTCGCCCTTCAGCGCCATCGGCTCGACGATCGTCGCCGGCAGGTCGACGTCGGCCGCGTCGACGGACAACCGGTTCGGACCGCTGAACAGGTCAACGGGCACGGTGCGGCCCGCTCCTTCGGAGAGGGTGGCGGAGAACTGCGCCGCGATCACCGCGCGCTGGGCGGCCGGGGCGGCGCTGATCTGCTCGCTGAGCCGGACGGCGACCGCCTCCTCGTCGTCCGTTCCCTGGACCGACGGTGAAGCAAGCTGGGTCCCCTCCGGCACCAGGGACTGGGTGGCTCCCTGGAGCCACTCGGGCGGCCCGGCGAGCACCTCTTCCACCGCCACGGTGCGCCAGGAGTGGCGCGGGAACCAGCGCAGGTCGGGTACGAGGCTCTTGATGTTTTCCTGGGCCGGGAAGAACAGGCGCGTCGCCCGGTACTGGTTCGCGAACAGGTTGGCGGGCACCAGCACGCCGTTGTCGAGCGCGGAGATGCGCCACTCCTCGCCGGCCTTGACGAGGGTGAACCGGTAACCGAGCTCCCGCGGGGTGCCCACCTCCGTGTAGGCGCCGACGCTGTCGAGGGTCGCGATCGTCGTCGCCCGCACGACGACCTCCACAGTGTCGGTGCCCTCGAGCTCGATAGCGCGTTCGAACGGCTCGGGCACGGGCGCCTCGCGCACCACCCGCACGGACTCCTGCGGGTCCCACTTGGCGTCGGCGTCGTCGGTCAGGAACTCCCGGGCCGTCTGGAACTCCTTCGGGGACGTCGTGGCGGCGACGGCCGCGCCGAGGAAGCCCGACACGATCACGTTCGGGTCCGCGCCGGGCGTGGGGCCCTGCGGCAGCATCGCTATGTCGACCTGCGTCTCCACGTCCGCGTTGCCCGCCCGTACGGGGCCCGACGTCGGGATCTGGGCGCAGGCCCCGAGCCCGGCGACGCTCGCCAGCGCCACGACGGCGGCGACCGCCACGTTTGCTGCCCTGCGCATCAGTGCACCTCCAGGTCGTCCAGGTCGGGGATCGCCGTCGGCGTCGGGCCCGCGGGCGGGTGCACCACCGGGATCTGGCCGGTCCGGACCCCGGGCTCGTGCGACGCGGGTGCCATGGTCACCGGCGGCTCACCCACCTGGACGCCGGCACTGCGCGGCAGCGTGAGGCGGAAGCTCGCGCCCTGCCCCGGGCGGCCCCAGGCGTCGAGGTGCCCGGCGTGCAGGTGCGCGTCCTCGAGCGCGATCGCGAGCCCGAGACCGGAGCCGCCGGTGGTGCGGGCGCGCGCCGGGTCGGCCCGCCAGAAGCGGTCGAACACATGCTCGACCTCCTGCTTGGTCATGCCGACGCCGTAGTCGCGCACCACGACGGCGACCGCGCGGTCGTCCTCGGCGACGGTCACCTCGACGGGCCGCTCCTCGGCGTGCTCGATCGCGTTGACCACGAGGTTGCGCAGGATGCGCTCGATGCGGCGCGGGTCGAAGTCGGCCGCGGCGTCGGCGTCGGGCAGCCGGACCGAGACCTGGACGTCCTTGGTCTCCGCGAGCGGGGCGGCCTGCTCCACCACGGACATGACGAGGTCGCGCAGGTCGCGGCGCTCGGCGTCGAGCACGGCGGCGCCCGCGTCGAACCGGCTGATCTCCAGCAGGTCGGACAGGAGCGCCTCGAACCGGTCGATCTGGCCGAGGAGCAGCTCGGCGGAGCGGCTGGCGTCCTCGTCCATCTGGTCGCGCGACTCGTGGATGATCTCGCTCGCCATGCGGATGGTGGTGAGCGGGGTACGCAGCTCGTGCGACACGTCGGAGACGAACCGGCGCTGCATCGCGGAGAGCTCCTCCATCCGCCGGATCTGGTCCTGGAGGCTCTCAGCCATCTCGTTGAACGAGCGCGCCAGGCTCGCCATCTCGTCGGTGCCGCGGGCGCCCGGCATGCGCTCCGAAAGGTGCCCCTCGGCGAGGCGCTCGGCCACGGTGGCGGCCCGCGTGACGGGCGTGACCGTCTGCCGCGCCATCGTCCAGGTGACGACGCCGAGCAGCGCCAGCATCCCGAACCCACCGGCGAGCAGCACGCGGTGCACGAACGACAGCGTCTCCTGCTCGGGCTCCAGGGAGTAGAGGTAGTAGATCTCGTACCTGGCGTCGGGCGAGGCCTGGACCGTGGAGCCCACGATGACACCCGGGCGGACCATGTCCGGGTCGTCGAGCGCGGGGATGCCGACCGCCTGCAGCACCTGGTCGCCGTCCGAGGCGATGTTCGCCTCGCGCAGCTCGTTGGTGATGACCACGTCGGTCAGATCGGCCCGGGAGATGATGTCGGAGACCTGCGCGGTGGTGCCCAGCTCGTGCAGGAGGAAGTACTCCTCCGCGGTGGAACCGCTCGTGGCGCTGAGCGTCGCGATCGTGTCCAGCAGCAGGGTCTGCAGGTCGCCGTCCGACGTCGTCGCCGTCTCCGAGAAGTTCTCCGAGACCTGCGCCGTCAGCGCCGCGGCCTCCCGGTCGATCGCCGCGAGCCGCTGCTCGTAGATGCCGTCCCGGACAGACGTCGACAGGTACAGGCCCAGCACCGCGATGGCCGCGAAGCCGATCGCCAGCGCGGTGGTGACCACCCGCAGCTGCAGCGAAGCGCGCCACTGGGCGACCGCACGGCGGGTGACCCGGACCGAGACCACCCGGGCCCGTGTCACCACCCGGCGCAGCCGCGTCACCAGGCCGTACGGCATCAGCGGGTCGCGCCCGCCTTGTAACCGACGCCGCGCACCGTCAGGACGATCTCCGGGTTCTCCGGGTCACGCTCGATCTTGGAGCGCAGGCGCTGGACGTGGACGTTGACCAGGCGCGTGTCGGCGCTGTGCCGGTAGCCCCAGACGCGCTCCAGCAGCACCTCACGCGTGAACACCTGCCACGGCTTGCGGGCCAGCGCCACGAGCAGGTCGAACTCCAGCGGGGTGAGCGCGATGCGCTCGCCGTCGCGCATGACCGTGTGGCCGGTGACGTCGATCTCGACGTCGCCCACCACGAGCCGCTCCGGGCCCGGGTCCTCGCTGCGGCGCAGGCGCGCCTTGATGCGGGCCACGAGCTCCTTGGGCTTGAACGGCTTGGACACGTAGTCGTCGGCGCCGGACTCGAGGCCCACCACCACGTCGAGCGTGTCCGACTTGGCCGTCAGCATGATGATCGGCACGCCCGACTCGGCGCGGATCTCGCGGCAGACCTGCACGCCGTCCTTGCCGGGCAGCATGAGGTCGAGCAGCACGAGGTCCGGCTGGTGGGTGCGGAACATGCCCAACGCGGAGTCCCCGTCGGCGCAGAACACAGCCTCGATGCCCTCGCCCTTGAGGACGATGCCGATCATTTCCGCCAGCGCGGTGTCGTCATCGACGACGAGAACTCGTACCTTCATGCCCTCCAGTGTGCCAGGCTGGTCCAGTAAACCCGGTCTCGCGGCCAGTGCCCTGGCGTGTTCGCCGCATATTCACCCCCCTGCACCAGCACGAGCGGGGCCGGCAGGCTCGGGCGGATCAGACCTCCGGGAGGGGGACAACCCCCGTCGAACCTGGCGGCCGGCACCATGTTGCCGCCGCCCCGCCAGGGGCGAACCTGGCACCATGACAACCATGACTGTCGACCGGCTCGCCGCCGGCCACGCCGGTACGGCCGCCCGGCCCGGCCCGGGCTTCCTGACCGCCCCCTTCGCGGGTCGCAGCTGGCGGGAGCAGGGCTACCTGACCCTGATGCTCCTGCTCGCCCCGTTCGCCTTCGCCTACGCCGTCTTCGCCGTGAGCTTCGGCGCCGGCGTCGCCGTCACCGTGGTCGGGCTGTTCGTGGCCGGCGCCGTCGTGCTCGGCGGGCGTGGCTGGGGCTCGGTCTACCGCGGCCTCGCCCGCGACCTGCTCGACGTCGACGTCGCCGTGCCCGCCCCGTACGTCCGGCCGCGCGGCTTCTGGCGCACCCTCGGCTCCCTGCTCGGCGACGCCACCGGGTGGCGCGCCCTGCTCTTCATGTTCGTCACGTTCCCGCTCGCCATCATCTCCTTCGTCACGAGCATCACGTTCCTCGCCGCCGGCCTGGGCGGCCTGACCTACTGGTTCTGGTACCGGTTCCTGCCGGAGCAGCTCGGGTCCGACGGCGAGCTGCACCGCGGCGCGCAGTTCGGCCCGTCCTACTTCCTGGACACGCCCCAGCGCCTCGCCCTCGCCGCGCTCGCAGGCCTGCTGCTGCTCTTCTGCTGGCCGTGGATCACCCGGATGTTCACGCTGCTCTACCGGGCGCTGACCGTCGGCCTGCTGAGCCCCACCCGGGCGAGCCTGCGCGTCGCCGAGCTGGAGCGGTCCCGCACCGGCGCGGTGGACGACGCCGACGCCCGCCTGCGCAGCATCGAGCGCGACCTGCACGACGGCACGCAGGCCCGCCTGGTCGCCGTCGCCATGCAGCTCGGCGAGGCACGCGAACACCTGGCCGACGGCGGCGACGTCACCCAGGCCGCCGAGCTCGTCGACACCGCCCACTCCTCCACCAAGGTGGCCCTCACGGAACTGCGCGAGCTGGCCCGGGGCATCCACCCGCCAGCGCTCGACAGCGGCCTCACCGTCGCGCTCGAGACCCTCGCCGCGCGGTCGGCCCTGCCGGTCACCGTGGACGTCGACCCGGACGTCGAGGCCGACGGCCGCCTGGCCCCGGCCCTCGAGTCGATCGCCTACTTCACCGTCGCCGAGCTCGTCACCAACGCGGCCAAGCACGCCCGCGCCACCGGGGTGTACGTCCTGGTCGAGCCCATCGGCGACACCGGCAGCGCCGTCCGGATCCGGGTGCGCGACGACGGCCGCGGCGGCGCGGTCGTCGTGGCGCCCGACGGCTCGGGGCTCCGCTCCGGGCTGGCCGGACTGGCCGAGCGCGTGCGGTCGGTCGACGGCACGTTCGACCTGTCCAGCCCCGCTGGTGGGCCTACGGTGGTGACCGTGATCCTGCCGACCACGAGCCCGGCCGGCCGTGCATGACCGGGCCGACCGATCCGGCGTCGGGCGCCGGCCTGCGTGTGCTCCTCGCCGAGGACTCGGCGATCCTGCGCGACGGCCTCGCCGCGCTCCTGACGCGCCGGGGCCACTCCGTGACCACCGTCGGCGACGGCGTCGCCCTGGAGCGTGAGACCGCCCGCCTCGTGCGCGAGGAGTCGCTGCCCGACGTCGTCGTCGCGGACATCCGCATGCCGCCCAGCTTCACCGACGAGGGCCTGCGGGCCGTGCTGGGCCTGCGGACCCGGCACCCGGGCCTGCCCGTGCTGCTGTTCTCGCAGTACGTGGAGACCCGGTACGCGAGCCGGCTCCTGGCCGG
This sequence comes from uncultured Actinomycetota bacterium, assembly GCA_963850545.1. Classification (GTDB taxonomy): domain Bacteria; phylum Actinomycetota; class Actinomycetes; order Actinomycetales; family Cellulomonadaceae; genus Promicromonospora. Next base: position 445,247 of record CAWKLP010000002.1, read on the forward strand.
CGACGCGCGCGGCGTCGGCTACCTGCTCAAGGACCGGGTGGCCGACGTGCGGGACTTCGTCGACGCGCTCGGGCGCGTGGCGCGCGGCGCGACGGTGCTGGACCCCGAGGTGGTCTCGCAGCTCATGGGCGCCGCCCACCAGGACACCGACCTGGAGCGCCTGTCGGCGCGCGAGCGCGAGGTGCTGGGCCTGATGGCCCAGGGCCGGTCCAACGGCGCGATCGCCGAGCTGCTGCACCTGTCGTACGGCGCGGTCGAGAAGAACGTCGCCGCCATCTTCACCAAGCTGGACCTGCCGCAGGACGCCGCGGACCACCGCCGGGTCCTGGCCGTGCTCCGACACCTCGGGGTGTGATCGCCGGTCAGCCGACCACCCAGAAGCGGGACCCCTCCCAGCAGATCTTGGCTACCATCTCTCCGATTGCCGACAGACCGGATAAACCGGTCAAAAGGCGGACAGGGGAGATCAAGTGGGCAGAACTCAGAGGACGCGCCTCGCGGCGATGGCGGCGGCAGTGACCGTCATCGCGACGGTGACCTGCGTCCCGGCGGCCTGGGGCGCGGGCGACAGCGACGCGCCGGCCGAGGCGGCCAAGGTGGCCGCCACCGAGGCGGCCGTAGCCAGCGGCACCGACATCGTGTCGGCCGTCGCACCGGTACTGAAGGCGAACGGCACCTCGGCCCGCACCTACTCGACCAACGAGATGCAGCAGGTCGAGGCAGAGGGCGGGGACCCGGCCGTGCTGGAGTACTGGACGCCGGAGCGAATGGCCGCGGCGAAGCCGCTGGACGCTCCGGGGGACGCCGCGCTCGTGCAGAAGATGGCGCGGGACCTCGCGGCAGACCTCGCCTCGGGCACGACGGCGGCCCAGGCGGACAGCCTGCCGAGCGGCGCTGCCGGCGTCTCCGCCCAGGGCGGCACGATCGTCACCAACCCGGTGGCGCCCGAGGGCGCCGACGGCGCACAGACCAAGGCGATCAACCGGTGGCCGATCAGCAACGGCAAGCTCTTCATCGGCGGGTACGGGAGCGGGAGCTACTGCTCGGCTGCGACGCTCAACACCAAGTCCAAGCGGGTGGTCATCACCGCGGGGCACTGCGTGCACAGCGGGCGCGGCGGTAGCTGGCGCAGCAACCTGGTCTTCGTGCCGGACTTCAGGGGCGAGGCGGTCAACAAGACGCCCCACGGGACGTTCCAGGCCCGCACGCTGCACACCTTCAGGACCTGGATCGAGAAGGGTGGAACCGACCAGGGCTGGTACCGGGACGTCGGGATGATCACTACGTTCGCGAACGGCCAGGGCGAGCGCGTGGTCTCGGCGGTCGGCGGCAACGGGCTGAAGATCGACCAGTACTACCGCTGGCCGGTGGCGGTCTTCGGCTACCCGTCGAACTTGGACAACGGTCAGGTGATGTGGGGCTGCACGGGTATGACACGCAAGAGCGGCGTCGCAGCACGGACCTCGCTGATCAGCGGGTGCGACTTCGGCCCGGGGTCCTCCGGCGGCCCGTGGGTGTGGCACTACGACAACAGCACACGCCTGGGTTACATCCGAGGGGTCACCTCGTACGGGACCCCGGGCAACCGGTCCATCGGGTCCCCGCACTTCGACAGCGCGGTGCGCAGGCTCGCCGTCTCCACCAACGGCTGATCCGGTCTGAGACAGGTACGCGGGTGAGTCGCCCGGCCGCTTCGTGCGGCCGGGCGCTCTTGCGTTGCGGCTCGTCCAGGTCGGGGCCGGTCGACGTCGCGGCCCGGTCGCAGGCGACCGCTCCGGTCAGAGCCGGCCCGCCGCCTTGAGCGCCAGGTACTCGTCGGCGAGCCGCGGCGCCAGGTCGTCCGGCAGCGCCTCGATGACGTCGGCCCCGTAGCGCCGCAGCATCGTGGTGACTGCCGTGCGCTCCAGATCGCCGCGCGCGGCGGCCGCGGCGTCGTACACCTCGGCGACCGTCTCACGGCCGGCGCGCAGCCCCGCGACCTCCTCGTCCGCGACGGAGGCGACGACCACCGTGTGGTCGCGGGCGAGCTGGTCCACCACGGGCAGCAGGCCGTTCTCCACCGCGGCCGGGTCGAGGGTCGTGAGCAGCACCACGAGCGCGCGCTGCGTCATGCGGGTGCGCACCTGCGCCACCACGCCCGGCCAGTCCGTCTCGAGCAGCACCGGGTCGACGGTCGCCAGCGACTCGGCCATGGCGGGCATGAGCCGCGGCCCGGCCGCGCCCGCCACGCGCGAGCGCACGGTGCGGTCGAACGCCACGAGCTCCACCCGGTCGCCGGCGTGCCCGGCCAGCGCCGCGAGCAGCAGCGCCGCCTCGATGCTGGCGTCCAGGCGCGGCGCGCCCGTCGAGTCCGCCGCGCCCACGCGGGCGGCGGACGTGCGCCCCGTGTCCAGCACGATCAGCACCCGCCGGTCCCGCTCGGGGCGCCACGTGCGGACCACCACCTCGCGGCGCCGGGCGGTGGCGCGCCAGTCGATCGAGCGGACGTCGTCGCCCACCACGTACTCCCGCAGCGAGTCGAACTCCGTGCCCTCGCCGCGGATCTGCACCGCGGCGCGGCCGTCCATCTCCCGCAGCCGCGCCAGGCGCGACGGCAGGTGCTTGCGGCTGGCGAACTCGGGCAGCACGCGCAAGCGGCCCGGCACCGGCAGCGTCACCTGGCGGCCCGCCAGGCCCAGCGGGCCGAGGCTGCGGATGGTCACGCCGCCCGCCGCCCGGTCGCCGCGCCGCGCAGGCACGAGCGTCGTGGGCAGGCGCGCGGCCTCGCCGTCGGGCAGGTTCACGTGGTGGCGCCCGGGGCCGCCCGACGCCGGACGCACCCGCTCACCGCTCCCCCGCCCCGGACCGGCGCCCGCCGACGGACCCCACGCGTCCCGGACCACCGCACGCAGGCGCCGCCCGGAAGCGTTGCGGACCACGAGCTCACTGGTGGCCTCGGAGCGCAGCCGGACCGACGCCGGCACCCGCCGCTGCACGGCGACCCGCCGCGGCGAGGCCGCCAGGACGACGTCGGCCACGCACACCAGGACCACCACAGTCGCCCAGACCAGCACCGTCCCGTTGGCCGGCAGGAACAGCACGGGTATCACGCCGAGCCCCATCAGGGCGGCGGCCCGCCACGTCACGACCATGCGGGCCTCAGCGCGGCACGGGCACGGAGGCCAGCACCGTGTCCAGCACGCCCTCGGCGGTGACGCCCTCGAGCTCGGCCTCGGCGCGCAGCTGCACGCGGTGCCGCAGCGTCGGGTGAGCGAGCGCCTTGATGTCGTCGGGGGTCACGAAGGAGCGTCCCGACAGCCACGCCCACGCCCGCGCCGTGCGCAGCAGCGCGGTGGCGCCACGCGGCGAGACACCGAGCGAGAGCGACGGCGAGAAGCGGGTGGCCCGGCAGACGTCCACGGCGTAGCCGAGCACCTCGCGCGACACCTGGACGCGGGCCACCTCGGCGCGGGCCCGCTCCAGGACCTGGGCGTCGGCCACGGGCCTGATGCCGGCGGCCGCGAGGTTGCGCGGGTCGAAACCCGCGGCGTGCCGGGCCAGGACCTCGATCTCCTGGTCGCGCTCGGGCAGCGGCAGCACGAGCTTGAGCAGGAACCGGTCGAGCTGGGCCTCGGGCAGCGAGTAGGTGCCCTCGTACTCGACCGGGTTCTGGGTGGCGATCACCAGGAACGGGTCGGGCAGCGGGCGGGGCGTGCCGTCCACGGACACCTGCCGCTCCTCCATCGCCTCCAGCAGCGACGCCTGGGTCTTGGGGGGCGTGCGGTTGATCTCGTCCGCCAGCACCAGGTTGGTGAACACGGGGCCCTCGCGGAACGAGAACTCGGCGGTGCGCGCGTCGTAGACGAGAGAGCCCGTCACGTCGCCCGGCATGAGGTCGGGCGTGAACTGGACGCGCTTGGTGTCCAGGTTCAGGGCTGCCGCCAGGGTGCGGACCAGCAGGGTCTTCGCGACGCCCGGCACGCCCTCCAGGAGCACGTGCCCCTGGCACAGCAGCGCGATGAGCAGGCTGGTCACGGCCGCGTCCTGCCCGACGACGGCCTTGCCCACCTCCGTACGGACCGCCGCCAGGGCGGAGCGCAGCTCCTGCGACGGGGCGGGCGGCTCGGGTGCGGCCGGTGGCTCGGGGGCCATGGGCCGGCCGGCCGAGGGTGCAGCCTGCTGGGCGGTCGCCGCGGGCGCTGCGGGCGCAGTGTGCTCGGCGGGCTGCGGCTGCGTGGCAGGCCTCGGCTCTGTCGGCGGCGGCGCGGGCTGGTTGGGGAAGGCTGGTTCGGTCACGGTCGGTGGACCTCGCTCTCCAGGATGTCGAGTCGGCGCACGAGCTCGGCGAGCGCGGCGTCGTCAGCGGGCGGTGGGCCGTAGAGCAGGTCTGCCACCTGCTGCGACGGGCGGTTCGTGGCGGCCACGACGGCGTCGACCACGGTGTTCGCATCGGACGAGCGGGCCAGGCCGAGGCGCGAGGCGACCCGGTCGGCCGCCGCTGCCCGCAGGCCGGCCGCGGCATGCCCGCGGGCGCGGGCGGCCCGGTACAGGCGGGCGCGACCGCGGGTGGCCTCGGCCGACCGCACGAGCACCGGCAGGTCCTCGACGACCAGCGGGCCGAGGCGACGCACGCGCCACAGCGCGAGCAGCACCGCGGCGAGCACCGCCACGAGAGCGACCGGCGCCGAACCCGGCGGCATGAGCGGGTTCACCTGGCCACGTTCGGCGGGCGTGGGCTCGTCGTCGCCGGTGCTGACGTCCATCGGGTTCGGCACCAGCCAGACCAGGTCCTCGTGCTGCCCGAGCATCCACAGCGCGAGCGCCGAGCTGCCCTCGTTCAGGACCGAGTCGTTGCGGATCACGGCCGGGTCGGTGACCACGGTGACCGAGCGGTTCGGGAAGTCCAGGCGCGCGTAGGCGAACGCGCCGGCGGCGTCGGGCCAGCACAGGTCCGGGCGAACGGAGTCGCTGGGCGTCGACGTGTCGTACAGGCCGGGCCGCAGATCGAGCGCTCCCGCTGCCTGCGCCGCCGGGTCGTCGCACTGCGGCTCGACCGGGCCGGCCGCCTCGCCGTACATGGCGTCGACGGTGTTCCGGGTCACGCCCGCGACCATGCTGTAGTCCGGGCTGAGCACCACGAGGTCTGCGCCCGTGCGGTTCAGCGACGAGATCTGGTCGTCGGCGAAGAACGACGGGTTGGGCGTGACCAGGAGCGTGCTGTCCGGGCCGGCTGCGGCCACGGCGTCGGCCACCGAGGTGACGTGCGTGATCCGCACGCCCTGGTCCTTCAGCACCTCGGCCACTGCCATGGCCCCGTCCGACTCCGGGTTGTCCGGCGCGTACGGGTCGGCCGACGTCGGGGGACGCACCACCGCGAGGAACAGGACGAGCAGGGCGATCACGGCGAGCACCGTCAATGGCCAGCGCATGCGGCGCCACCTGCTCACGGCGCGCGACCGGCCGGTGGTGTCGTCGCCGATGACCACCGGCGGCTCGTTGACCGGGCTCGCCGACGCGCCCGACACCGACGGGGGCGGTGTCGGGGCAGGCGGTGTCGGGGCGGGGGGCGGAGCGAGCGGCGACGGGGCGGGCCGGGACGTCGGGGCGGGAGGCGGCACAGTCATGCGGACACCCCCGGCTTCTCGCCGGCTCGCTCGCCGGCGTCCGAGCCCGCGTCCGTCCCGCTACCTGCCCCGGTGCCCGGCACGGCAACGGGCTTGGCCGCCGTGACCTCGGCATCGAGCTCGCGCAGGGCAGCGTCGTCGGCCACCGTGGCGACCCGGTCGCCGTACTCGACGCCGTCGAACAGGTCCGCGCCCGAGCGCAGGCGCGCGGCCTGGGCGGGCAGCCGCTCGCCGGCGTCGCCGGCGGCCTCCTGCGCCGTGCGGCCAGGCCGCTGCTCGATGATCACGCGTTCCTCCAGGGACCGGACGACGGCGCGGAAGCGCTCCACCGTCGCCGTCCGCCAGTCGCCCGACGCTGCCGCGGCGTCGGCCGCGGCGCGCATCTGCGCGGCCGTGCGGGCGTCATCCGTGTCGAGCACCTCGGCGGAACCCGTGCGGTTGCGCCCGAGGTGCACCGGCCCGGCCACCAGCCAGGCGATCACGAGGACGATGACGGCGACCACCGTGATGGCGACCCCGAGCTGCGGGCCCGAAAGCGACGCGTCGGGCCACTCGATGTTGTTCAGCCAGTCCAGCACCCGGTTGATCAGGCGCGTCAGCAGCGACTCCCGCTCCGCGTACTCGGGGCGCTGCAGCTCGCTCGTGAGCCACTCGCGTGCGGTGTCCCGGTCCGGGACGACGGGCAGATCGGCCCTCATGTCACTTGTCCGCCGCGACCGCGGCCGCGGCCTGCAGCTGCACGTCCAGTCCCTCGCGGCGCATCCGGGTGTCGATGTAGAGCAGGGCGATGACACCCCCGAGGAACAGCACGCTCATGCCGCCCGTGATGACGTAGGTGATCCCGTAGCTGACGGCCAGGGCCGCGTCGTTCGCCGACATCATCGCCAGGCTCACGACCATGCCCACCGGGAACGCGACGATCTGGCCGATCACGCTGAGGATGACCGAGGTCAGCAGGTAGATGCCGAGCACCCGCCAGAACGTGCCGCGGGTCAGCTTCCACGCACGCTTGCACGTGACCCAGAAGCCACCACCCTCGACCGCGAGCGCCGGCGGGATCAGCGCGGTGCGGGTGAACGCCCAGAAGCCGGCCACGACGAGCGCGGCGAGCACGAGGATCAGGCCGATGATGCCGATCGTCGGGTCCACGGAGAACAGCGCGACGACGATGCCGATGGCCAGGACGTACACCACGAGCATCACGAGGACGCTCAGCAGCGAGAAGCCGATCAGGAACCACGCGCGCTTGGCAGCGCGCCGCCAGGCCTCGCCCACGGAGATCTTGCGCCCGATGACCGAGTCGCTGACGGAGACGGCCATGATGCCCATGGCGAGCGGGGTGGCGAGCCCGAGCAGCAGGCCCGTACCGAGGAGCGACCCGTAGGTCACGCCGACGAGGTCCTGCATGCCTGCCAGATCCTGGGCGGCGGGGTCTCCCTCGAGCTCGGCGAACAGGCTGCCGAACAGGTCGGTGAACCACGTGGTGAGGGGGATGCTGATCAGGGTGCCGATCGCGACGGCGGCGACCACGACGATCGCCGTCAGCCCCAGCGTCACGCCCGGGTTGTGCCGGACGGCGCCGAACGCGCCGTCGTACAGCTCGCCCAGGGTGAGCGGGCGTAGCGGGACGATGCCGGGCTTGTCGGCCGCCGGCCGGTAGCCGGGGACCGGGCCGCCCGGGGTGTACTGCCCGTACTGGCTCTGGCCGTACTGGTTCTGCCCGTACTGCCCTGGCGCCGTCGGCTCGGCCGGCGGCGTCCCGTACTGCGGCTGCCCGGGCGCGGGCGGCGCGGCCGGGTCGTACCCAGGCGCGTACTGCCCGTACCGCGGCGGCTCGCCCCAGCCGGCGGGCTGGGGCCCGTCGGACTGCGGGGGCGTCGGCTGCGCCGGCTGGTCGGGTGCGCTCTCGGGCGTCGTCATGGGGCGTGCTCCGCGTGTCGTCTCAAGTCGTGCCTGCGCCGCAACCCTAGTACGCGCCGCTGACACCGGGCTGCGCAATTCACGCGTACTGCTGGGGTCTCCGCGTAACCGTCACCCGGCCGTGACCACGGTGGCGCCGGCCTCGTGCTCGGCGAGGTCGCCGGTGGCCCCGGCGCGGACGGCCCGGCCGCCCAGCACGTACACGTAGGCCCAGAATCCGGCGAGCACCATCGCGCCGATCACGATCTTGAGCCACCAGTACATCTCGGACCCGGTGACGAAGCCCTCCACGAGGCCGGAGACGCCGAGGGCAACCGCGAGCCCGATGACCGTCGTGATCAGGGCGCGCCCCTCGGCGGCCATGGCAACCGACCGCTTGCGGTGCCCCGGGTCGATCATGGTCCAGAACAGCCGCAGGCCCGCCGCTCCCGCGACGAAGATGCACGTGAGCTCCAGCAGGCCGTGCGGCGCGATGAGCGTCAGGAACAGGTCGAGCTCGTCGTGGGCGGCCATCATGCCGCCGGTGGCGCCGACACCGACCGAGTTCTGCCAGAGCACGTTCAGGGTGAAGATGCCGGTGATCCCGCCGGCGACGGCCTGCGCCGCGATCCAGGCGTTGTTGGTCCACACCACGGCGGCGAACCCGATGCCCGGGTCGTAGTAGGAGGCGAAGGCGTTGTTGACGTACTCCTCCTGGGCCGACGGCGACATCATCGAGTTCAGCGCGTCGACGTCGGTGGCGATGTAGATGCCCGCGACGACCGCGACGAGCACGCAGGCCGCCGTCACCGCGTGCGACCACCACCGGATCCGGTAGAAGGCGGCGGGCAGCGACACCATCGCGAACCGCACCACCTCGCGCCAGGCCGGCTCGTGCGTTCCGGCGATGCGGGTGCGCGCCCGGTTCAGGACGTCGGACAGTCGGGTGACCAGCGCGGGGTCCGGCGCCGCCGACCGGACGGTCGACAGGTGCGTGGCCACCGACTGGTACAGGCGCACCAGCTCGTCCGACTCGGCGCCGTCCAGGCGGCGCCGGGACGCGAGCTCCTTGAGACGGTCCCACTCTGCGGCGTGCACGGCGGTGAAGGCGTCGATGTCCACGACGGTAGTCTGCCGCACAGGAATTACGGCGTGACCCCGAGGCCCCCAGAACCCGACCGGAGGAACCGTGCAGGACGGCATCGTCATCGGCGAGGGCGTGGTGCTGGACGCGCGCCCGGCATCGTTCATCACGCGTGCCATGGGCGCGATGCTCGACTTCCTCGTGATCGGCGCCGCCATCACGGTGACCCTGATCGTGGGCGCGGTCTGGTTCCTCGAGAACGCCGTGCTGGGCGAGGACGTCGCGATGGTGGTCTACGTCCTCGCGAACGTCGTGGTCATGGTGGGCGTGCCCGTCACTGTCGAGACGCTGTCGCGCGGCCGGTCGGTAGGCAAGCTCGCCTGCGGCATCCGCGTGGTGCGCGACGACGGCGGCCCCGTGCGGTTCCGGCACGCGCTGGTGCGCGCCCTCATCGGCGTGATCGAGCTGTGGCTCACGTTCGGCGGCATAGCGGCGATCGCGTCGCTGTCCAACGCGAAGGGCAAGCGCCTCGGCGACCTCGCGGCCGGCACGTACGCGGTGCGGGTGCGGGGCGGCAGGCCGCCGTCGGCCCCGGTCGTGATGCCGCAGTCCCTGGCGTCGTGGGCGCACACCGCGGACATGCGCCGCCTGCCGGACGGGCTGGCGCTGGCCGCCCGCCAGCTGCTGGGCCGCGCCGCCCGCCTGGCGCCCGAGTCCCGGGCACGGCTCGCCGACGACCTCGCCGGCCGCATCGAGCCCTACGTCGCCCCCGGGCCGCCGCCCGGCACGCACCCCGAGGCCTTCCTGCACGCCGTCCTCGCCGAACGCCGCGAGCGCGAGCTCGGCGCGGGTCAGCGAGAGCGCAAGCGGGCCGAGGAGCAGGCAGAGCTGCTGCACCGCCTCCCGTTCGCGGTGGCCGACCCGCCCCGCTGAGCGCGGCGCCGCTCAGGTACGGGCTCAGGTCCGGACGTCGTCCCAGGCACGCATCAGGCCACGCGAGCGCAGTGCCCCGGAGCAGCGCAGCAGCCCGGCCTGCACCGCCCGGCGCAGCCGGGCCGACGTCGGACGCTCGACGCCGTAGTGGATCGCCCCCGCCAGGCCCAGGCTCAGCGCGCCGGCCGCGAAGAGGGCGACGGTGCGGGTGGTCTCGTGGGCCAGCACGTCGATCACGGCGTACCCGAACTGCGTGTGCACCAGGTACACGGGGTAGGTCAGGGCGCCGACCGTGCCGAGCACCGCCGCCACCCGCCGGGGCGGGGCCGCTCTGCCGCGTAACGTCGTCGCCCAGACCGCGACGACGCTCGCCAGCAGGATCATCACCGTGATGACCGGGTTCACGGGGACGCCCTGCAGGTCGGACGCGCGGCCGGCGGCCTCCAGGACCCGCATGACGCACAGGACCAGTCCCCCGGCGAGCAGCAGGCTCGTGACGACGTCGAACCCGTCGCGGTAGGCGAGGAACAGCAGCATGCCGACGGCGAAGTACGGGGCGTAGCTCGGGACGAGCCAGTCGGCGAGCCAGTGGGCGCCGAACTCCTCCGCGGCCCAGCCGGCGAGCGGCCAGAGCGTGGCGAAGGTCAGCACGCGGTTGCGCGTGAGCGGGCCGAACGCCAGCACCACGAGCACCAGCAGGTAGAACTTCAGCTCCACGAGCAGGGTCCAGAACACGACCTGGACGCCGGTGACGTCGAACAGGTCCTGCACCATCGTGAGGTTGACGACGGTCTCGGTCAGGTTCGTCTGTCGCCCGCCCGACCACACCTGCTGCAGGCCCGCCGTCAGCACGATGCACGCCCAGTACGCCGGGAAGAGCCGGCCCACCCGGGAGGCGACGAAGCCCGCGATCCCCCGCCCGTCGGCGCTGAGCAGGATCACGAACCCCGAGATCATGAAGAACAGCTCGACGCCGAGCCAGCCGTACCGGGTGATCTCGTTGAGCAGCGGGAACGCGTTCGCGGGGTCGGCACCCCAGTAGCCGGTCACTGTCGAGGTCGCCGTGAAGTGGTACAGCAGCACGGCCGCCGCGGCGCCGAACCGCAGGCCATCCATGGCCACGAGCCGGCCGGAGATCTTCCGGCGGGTACTACCCGTGGTATCGGAGGTCGCCTCAGGCGTGGACGCGGGTGGACTGTCACGGCGGGTCATCGCCGCCGACCCTAGATCACGAAACGATAACGGTCAAAATTCACCCCACCAGGAGCGCGAGCAGCGTCTTCGCCGAGGTGTCCCAGTCGTACCCGGCCGCGCGGATGCGCGCGGCCGCGGACCGTTCGGCCCAGGTCCGCGGGTCGTCGAGCTCGCGGACGGCGGCGACGAACCCGTCGACGTCGTCCGGGTCGACGTACGCGCCCGCGGCCCCGCCGACCTCCCGGAACACGGGGATGTCGCTGACCACGACGGGGGTGCCGAGCGTCATGGCCTCCACCAGCGGCAGGCCGAAGCCCTCGTCGCGGGACCCGGAGACGAGCGCCGTCGCACCGCGCAGCACGCCGTGGTAGACCTCGTCGGACGCGCCGTCGTGGAACACGAGCGTGCCCTCGCCGGCCAGGGCCTGCAGCCGCGCCCGCTGCTCGGGCCGGACCGGGCTCATGAGGTGCAGCTCCCACCCAGGCAGCTGCGCCATGGCGCGGGCCGGCAGCTCGACGTTCTTGTACGGCATGAACGAGCCCATGTACACGAGCGAGCGGGTGCGCTCAGGGGCGGCCTGGTCGGCCAGGAGGTCCGGCACGGGGTCGGGCGCGTTCGGCACGACGGTCACCGGCCGCCGGGTCAGCCGGTGGGCCGCGATGAGGTCGCGCGTGGTCTCCGAGACGGTGACCACGGCGTCGGCCCGGTTCAGCAGCACACGCTGCGGCCACCACGCGAGGTGGAACGCCCGCCACAGCAGGCGCACGGGCGCGGGCAGGTTCCGCGGCGGCGTGGGGTGCCGGTAGTAGATGAGGTCGTGCAGGGTCAGGATCACCCGGTAGTCACGCCCCCAGGTGCCCATGGTCTGCATCGGGCTGAACACGACGTCGGCGCCCGTGCGGCGAACCTGCCGCGCCACGAACGGCTCGCGCCAGCTCGTCGGGCCGCTCACCAGGTGCCACGGCAGGCCGGCGGGCAGGTGGTCGAGCTGACGCTCGTCGTCGACCAGCACCTCGATGGGGTGCAGCCGGGCCAGCGCGGTGACGATCCCCGCGGTGTACCGGCTGATCCCGTCATGGCGTCCCACCCGGAGATACCGGCAGTCGACGACGATCTTCACCTGATCTTCCTTCACTGTTCATCCCGCGCGTTCGCGTCGTCGAGCGCAGCGAGAAAACCGGCGGTCTCGCGTGCGACGGCGTCCGGCGCCTCGTAGTGCGCCAGGTGCCCCACCTGCGGTACGACGACGAGCCGGGCGCTCGCGAACATCGCCTCCAGCACCCGCTGCGAGGGCAGCGGGGCGACGTCGTCGTTCTCCGACGCGATCAGCAGAGTCGGCGCGCTGATGCGCCCGGCGTAGGCGGCGACGTCGGTCCCGACGGAGGCGTGGAAGGCCTCCAGCAGCGTGCGCCGGTCCGCGAACCCGGAGAAGTACCGGTCGTGCTCGGCGTGGATCCAGCGCCGCAGGTGCCGGTCGCGCGTAGTGACCATCGCCACACTCGCAACCCGGGTGAACAACGGGTGACGCAGCAGCCCCGTCCCCACGCGCTCGGGCAGCGCCGCGGCCAGCCGGTGCACCCCTACGGTCACGCCGCTCAGCACCCGCCGGGGCCCGGCGAGCGCCGCCGTCGCTATCGGGTTGACGAGGACGAGGCCCCGCACGGGCGACGTGTCCTGGGCCCCGGCGGCGGCCACGGTGGCGGCCGCGACGATCGACCCGAAGGAGTGTCCCGCCAGCACGGCGTCCCCCTCGGGCACGACGGCGGCCAGCAGCTCGGCCGTCCACGCGGCGTAGCCGGCGACGTCGTGCGACCCGTCCGGGAGCGGTGCCGAAGCACCGAATCCGGGCAGGTCAGGCACGAAAACCTGCAGGTCAGGGCGCTGTTTCACGAGGTGCGCGACGATCGGCTCCAGACCGTGATGGTCGCCCCGGAGCCCGTGCAGGAACACCAGCCGGTGCGGTGCGGCGGCGTCGCCGTACACCCGGAGGTGGACGCGGACGCCGCGGATCTCCAGGTCGACGGAGCGCACAGATGTGCCCGCGACCAGTCCCGCGTACGGTGCTTCGTGCGGGGGCGTATGCGGTGCCCCGTGGGCTGCGTCTTGCGCTGCCTCGCGCGGGTGCGTGTCGGTGTTCATCGCGCTGACCCTAAGCATTCAGGTGACCGCCGCGGGAGGGGTCTGAGAAATATGGGGGTAAACCCCCAGGCGATTTCGGGGGAGAACCTGGTGGCGAAGAGGGCCACCTTTACGCCACCGTATAGCCCATGCAAGCCATAGCGGTCGCTCTCGCCGTGCTCGGTGCCGCGCTGTTCGCCGGCGCCGCCGTCCTGCAGCACCGCGAGGTATCCGACCTGTACGGGGAACCACTCCCCCGCGAGCGCGTCCTGTCCCTGCGCCGCCTCGGCCGGATCGCACGGCGGCCCGGCTGGCTGGCCGGGTTCGGGCTCGCGGGGGGCGGCACGATCGTGCACGCCATCGCGCTGGCGCTCGCGCCGCTCCGGCTGGTCCAGCCGATCGGCGTGCTCGCGCTACCGGTAGCGGTGCTGCTCTCCTCGCTCAGGTCACGCCGAGCGCCCGGCCGCCACGTGCTCCTCGGCGCCGCCCTGACCATGGCCGGCGTGGCCGTGTTCGTAGCGGCCTCGGTGAGCGCCGCATCGGGCAACCCGCCGCCGCCCGGTTCCACCCTGCCGACGATCCTCATCGTCGGCGGCGTCGTGCTCGCGCTCGGCATCGGCGGCCTGGCGGTCGGCGGCTGGCTGCGCTGCGTCGCCTGCGCGACGGCGGGAGCCACCGCGTTCGGCCTGCTCTCCGCCCTCATGCGGGTGATCTTTCAGGAGCTCGCGGGCGGCACCCCCTGGTACGACCCCCAGGTGCTCGGCACAGGGGCGAGCGCCGTCGCCGCGATGGTCCTGGGCGGCTGGCTCGTCCAGCAGGCCTACCCGTCGGGCCCGCCCGAGGTAGTTGTCGCGTGCCTCACCGTCGTGGACCCGATAGTGGCCGTGCTCCTCGGCGCCCTGCTCCTCGGCGAGGGCGCCGACACGCCCGTCGCCACCTGGTTCCTCCTCGGTGGCGCGGCGCTCGCCGCGGCCGCCGGGGTCCTCGTTCTTGCCCGGCTCCACCCCGACGCCGTCGCAGCCCGCGCGGCGCGTACCGACCCTTCGAGACTTCCCGAACCATCGAGAGGTACAGCACAGTGAACCTGCCTGGTACTCCCCGCACGATCTTGATCGGCGCCGATACCTACCCGCCCGCCGTGAACGGCGCCGCCCGGTTCGCAGGAAGCCTGGCCACCGGCCTGGCCAGGCGCGGCTACGACGTGCACGTCGTGGCACCGTCCCCGACCGGCCGCCCGATGCGCGAGGTGCGCGACGGCGTCGTGGTGCACGGTCTGCGATCCAGCCGGTACCCGTCCCACCACAACCTGCAGATCAGCCTGCCGTGGGAGACGCGCCGGGCGGTCGCGGAGGTCCTCGAGGAGGTGGAGCCCGACGTCGTGCACACCAACGGCAGCTTCATCCTCGGCCGCGCCCTCGTGGACGCGGCACACCGCGCGGGCCTCCCCCTGGTGGCCACCAACCACCTGATGCCCGAGAACCTGGTCGGCTACCTGCTGGTGCCCAGCTCGATGCATCGCACGGTCGGCCGCTGGCTCTGGCAGGACATCGGCCGCGTCTACTCGAAGGCCGACGTCGTCACGGCCCCCACCCCGCGCGCCGTCGACCTCCTCGCGCAGCACGCCGGGCTCACCCACGCCATCCCCGTGTCCAACGGCATCGACACCGACCGGTACACGACCACGGACCGCGACGGCCACACCGAGCCCACCGTCCTGTTCGTCGGGCGCCTCGACCAGGAGAAGCGGGTCGACGAGATCATCCGGGCCTTCGCCCTGCTCCCCGAGGACCTGCCGGGCCGGCTCGAGATCGTCGGCACCGGCGCGAAGGCCGACGACTGGACGGCGCTCGCCGCGTCGTCCGGAGTCGCCGGCCGCGTCCGTTTCCGCGGGTACGTGCCCGACGACGAGCTGCTCACCGCCTACTCCCACGCCGACGTGTTCTGCATGCCCGGGGTGGCCGAGCTGCAGAGCCTGGTGACCCTCGAGGCGATGGCCTCGGGCCTGCCGGTCGTCGCCGCCGACGCGATGGCGCTGCCGCACCTGGTGCGCCCCGGCGTGAACGGCTGGCTCTACACCCCGGGCGACGTGCGGGAGCTGGCGAACCGGCTGGGTGACCTCCTGGCGGACGCCGACCTGCGCCACCGCATGGGTGCGGCCAGCCGGGAGCTGGTCGCTGCGCACGCCGTGGACGGCACCCTCGACGCGTTCGTGGGGATCTACGAGAAGGTCCGGGCCATGCGCGACCAGCCGGCGGCCGCCTGACGCCGTCGTCTCGCGAACGGGTCAGACCCTCAGGTCACTCCGGTGACCTGAGGGTCTGACCCGTTCGCGGGGTTCTGCTCAGCCGCCGAGGAGCGGCGCTATCGCCTTGTACAGCTCGTTCCCGCCGAGGACCAGGAACATCACGGCCACCAGGACGAGGACCACGTTGACCCACCAGCGGTTGCGCCACCGGGTCGGCACGGCCTTGGAGTTGTTGAGGAACAGCAGCGTCAGCGCGAGGAACGGCATGAACAGCGAGCCCAGCGCGCCGTAGACCACGACGAGCAGGATCGGCTTGTCGAGGAACAGCAGCGCCATCGGCGGGAACGTCAGCCACAGGATGTAGATCCGGTAGTACGTGCCGCCGGCGCCGCGGCGCCGGTCGTCGCCTGGCAGGTTGCGCATGGTGGCGACGAAGTCCGCGAACATGAGCGAGACGCCGTGCCAGACGCCGATCACGGACGAGAACGTCGCCGCGAAGAACCCGACCAGGAACAGCGGCGCCATGAACGACCCGTAGCGCTGGGAGAGCACGTCGGCGAGGTCGATGAGCCCCTCCTCGCCGTCGGCCACCGCCATCCCCGCCGAGTACAGGAGCTCCGCGCCGACGATCAGCATGGACACCACGAAGATGCCCGACATGACGTACGCCCACGCGTTGTCTATCCGCATCACGCGCATCCAGCGCGGGGTGTTCCAGCCCTTCTCGGCGAGCCAGTACCCGTAGGCGGCCAGGGTGATGGTGCCGCCGACGCCGCCCGCGAGGCCGAGCGTGTTCAGGACCGCGCCGTCGGGGATGATCGGTACCAGGCCCGCGGCGATCTCGCCGAGGTTGGGCGTCGTCAGCGCCGCCGAGCCGACGACGGTCACGAACATGACGCCGATGAGGACGGCCATCACGTTCTCGAACGGCTTGTACTTGCCGAACCAGACGAGCAGCAGGCCGGCGACCCCGGACAGCATCGCCCAGTACCGCACGTCGACGCCCGGGAACAGTCCGTTCAGCGCGAGGCCGACGCCGGACATCGCGGCGGCGCCGTAGCTGAAGCCCCACACCACCACGTAGATGCCGAAGTAGACGACGGCCCAGAGGCCGAGCGACTTCCAGCCGTCGAAGATGGTGCGGCCGGTCGCGAGCGTCCAGCGCCCCGCGCCCTCGACCAGCGCGATCTTCACGACGACGCCGAGGATCACCGCCCACAGCAGCGCGTACCCGTAGTTGCTGCCCGCGACCATCGTGGCGACGAGGTCACCGGCGCCGATGCCGGTGGCCGCGACGACGAGGCCCGGGCCGATGATCCTCCAGCGCGGTTTCTCGGCAGCTCCGTCGTGCCCGACGTCGGCCGCGTTGCCGGACGTCTGTAGCTCCTCGGTTGGTCGATCCCCTGTCAATTCATGCGAAGTGACCTCATTGTCCTTTTCCATGGCGTGACTGTACCCAGGGTTTCACCCGCTCGAAAAGGACCCGGGACCGGCGCCACCGCGCAACGATGCCCGGCCCCCGAGCGACCGGCTGCGGTCGCCCCGGACCGGCAGCATCGTCCAGCCGTTCCCGCTCCTTTTAGCGCCCGCACTGTCTGCTTTCTGTGCGTCTGCCGATGAAGGATTACATCGGATACCAATTCTGTTATGTCTGAGTTACGGGCGTTCCTGACCGGCCTTCCGTAGGGGTCGATCCTGGAATGTCTTGTTTTCATTCCTTGCCCACTCCATACGTTCCGATTGACAGGATGAAATTCGGGTCTGATGCTCGTCATGGTGAGGCACAGATGTGTGCTCCACCGCTGTTTCGACGGAGCTATTCGAGGGGAAAGACAATGATCCGAGGATTCCGTGGGATAGGTCGTACCGGGGCGGTCGTCGCCCTGTCGGCCGGTCTGGTCTACGCAGGAGCAGCAGGTGCGAGCGCGCTGGCGATGGCCGAGGGCGACAAGCCCGCCGACCAGCCGATCAGCGCGCCCGCCACCGACGGCGCGACGGACTCGGTGCCGGACGCCCCGGTCGAGGCCCCGGCGCCCGACGTCCCGGTCGAAGCCCCCGTGCCGGACGTCCCGGTGCCCGACGTTCCCGTCGACGCCCCAGTGCCCGACGTCCCGATCGACGCCCCCGTGCCCGACATCCCGATCGACGCCCCCGTGCCCGACATCCCGGTCGACACCCCCGTGCCCGACATCCCGGTCGACACCCCGGTGCCGGACGTCCCGATCGACACCCCGGTGCCGGACGTCCCGATCGACACCCCCGTGCCGGACGTCCCGATCGACACCCCCGTGCCGGACGTCCCGATCGACACCCCCGTGCCGGACGTCCCCGTACCCGACCTTCCGGTCCCCGAGCTTCCGGTCCCTGAGCTTCCGGTCCCCGAGCTGCCCGGCCTCGGCCTGCTCGACGGTCTGATCGCCACCGTCACCGACACGGTCACCGGCCTGCTCGGCACCCTCCTCGGCCTGCTCGGCGGCATTGCCCCGGTGTGATAGCCGACGCCTATTCCGCCAGCCGCCCCCGAGCGGAGAACTGGCGGTGAACAGGCAGTGGTGAGGCCCTTTCCCGGAAGTCCGGGAAAGGGCCTCACTGTCCTTTGAACAAACGTCCAACTCAAGGCGATCTAGCGCTCGCTCCCCCGCAGCGGCCGATAATCCTGGGTCAGACCCGATGACCCCATTGACGCCTTCTCGCCTCATTCAACCCGCCCGAATGAGCGGCCCGGGTCAGAGCAGACCCTGCTCCTCCAGCCAGTCCTCGGCCACGTCGGCGGGCTGCTCCAGGTCCACGGAGACGCGCTCGTTGAGCGAGGTCATCTCCTCCTGGGTGAGCGCGGCGGAGATCGGGTCGAAGATCTGGTCGAGCTCGTCGCCGTACTGCTCGTAGACCTCCTCGCGGAACACCGGGCTCGGGTTGTACAGCGGGAAGAAGCCCTTGTCGTCCTCGAGGACGGTCAGGTCGAGCGAGGTGACCCGGCCGTCGGACGTGAAGACCTCACCGAAGTTGCACGGGTCCTGCTCGTCCGCCGCGGTGTACACCAGCGCCGTGTCCAGGACCGTCACGTTGTCCTTGTCGAACTCGTACCCGTAGGTCTCCTCCATGCCCGGCAGTCCGTCGTCGCGCGTGGAGAACTCGTTCTCCACGCACACCGTGGCGGCGTCCGGGTCGTCCTCGATGAGCCCGGCCAGGTCGGAGAGCTTGGTGGGATTGCCCAGCTCCTCGGCCGCCTCGCTCGGGAACGCGAGCGCGTAGGTGTTGTTGAACTCCGCCGGCTGCATCCAGACCAGCTGGTTCTCCTCGAGGTCGCGGTCGCGCACGGCCTCGTACTGCTCGATCCGGTCCGGGATCGGCTCGGTCTCGCCGAAGAAGCTGATCCAGGCAGTGCCGTTGTACTCCCAGTACGTGTCGATGTCGCCCGAGGTCAGCGCGGCGCGCGCCGCGTCGGTGCCGCCCAGGTTGATCTGGTCGTCCACCTCTGCGCCGGCGTTCTCCAGCGCGAGCTTGGTGATGTTGCCCAGCACGAGCTGCTCGTCGAAGTCCTTGGACCCCACGGTGATCTCGGCGCCGTCGAGGATACCCTCCGTCGCGGATCCGCCGCCGTCGCCGCCACACGCGGCCAGGCTGAACGACAGCGCCAGTACACCGGCGGTGGCAAATGCCTTTCTCGTACGCATAAGTGCTCCTCTCGAGAGCGTTGTTTGGTACGTGGCCCGGTCACGGGCTTCGGTTACAGGCCCCGTGGGGCGAGCATCCGGCCGACGGCGCCGGCCAGGTAGTCGACCAGCAGCGCCAGCGCCGAGACCATGACCACGCCCGTGACCAGCACGGGCGTGCGGTCGAGCTGGATGCCGTTGAAGATGACGAAGCCGAGGCCGCCGACGCCGAAGAACGTGCCGAGGGTGGCGGTGCCGACGTTGATGATCAGTGCCGTGCGGAGGCCGGCGATCATCACCGGGAGCGCCAGCGGCAGCTCGACCTTGAGGAGCACCTGCAGCGGCGACATCCCCATGCCGCGCGACGCCTGGATCACCTTCTGGTCCACCTGCTCCAGCCCCACCATGGTGTTGCGCAGGATGGGCAGCACCGAGCAGGCCACGAGACCGATGATCACCGGCCCGAAACCCAGCGAGGTC
Organism: uncultured Actinomycetota bacterium; assembly: GCA_963850545.1. Taxonomy (GTDB): domain Bacteria; phylum Actinomycetota; class Actinomycetes; order Actinomycetales; family Cellulomonadaceae; genus Promicromonospora. The sequence goes on from CAWKLP010000002.1 coordinate 464,456, forward strand.
CAGAGCACGATGATGGTGATCAGCCCGAGGGAGGGCACGCCCTGGCCGATGTTCGCCAGGGCGAGCACGCCGGGCACTATCGGCCGGGCGAACCGTCGCGACAGCAGGATGCCGAGCGGGATGGCGATCAGGATCACGATGGCCGTGGAGACCGCGGTGAGCTCCAGGTGCTCGACCGTCCGGTCCGTCAGCACCTCCCGGTTCAGCGTGCGCTGCTCGATCGAGTCCAGCTCGAGCGAGCTGACCCACAGGTAGGTGCCGCCCAGGACCGCGGCGAGCAGCACCGGTATGCCGAGCCAGCTCAGCAGGGAGCCGCCGCGGCGGACCTCGACCCGGCCCGGCGCGCCGGTGGTCTGGGCGCCGAGAGGCGCCTCCGCGACCATCAGGCGACCTGCCCGTCGGCGACCTTCTGGGCCAGGGAGATCTCCGCGTGCTGGTCCCGGATGGCGCGCACCACCGTGATGATGGTCTCCAGGTCGACCCGGCCCTGGTAGGCGCCGTCGCCGTCCACCACCACCGCGCAGCCCGTGTTCGACGAGATGAGCCCGTCGAGCGCGTCGGCGAGCGTCGCCTGCGGCTCGACCATGGCCTCGGCGGGCAGGCCCACCTCGGTGAGCGCGGCGCCCTGCTCGGCGCGAGCCAGGTCGCGCGTCGTCACCCACCGGACGGGCCGACGGCGGTCGTCCAGCAGCAGCAACGAGGTCCAGTCCGACGCCGCGAGCCGACGGCGGAGCTCCGTGGGCGACTCCGCCAGGGTGCCGGTGGGCGCGTCCGTGGCCATCTCGATGTCGCGCACCCGGCTCAGGTTGAGCCGCTTGAGCGAGGCGCCCGCCCCGATGAAGTCCGACACGTAGTCGTCGGCCGGGTGGGTGAGCAGGTTCTCCGGGGTGTCGTACTGGGCGATGTGCGACTGGTTGCGCAGCACCGCTATGCGGTCGCCCATCTTGAGCGCCTCGTCGATGTCGTGCGTGACGAAGATGATGGTCTTGCGCACCTGCTGCTGGAGCCGCAGGAACTCGTTCTGCAGCCGCTCGCGCGTGATCGGGTCGATGGCGCCGAACGGCTCGTCCATCAGCATGACGGGCGGGTCCGCCGCGAGCGCCCGGGCGACGCCCACGCGCTGGCGCTGCCCGCCGGACAGCTCCTTCGGGTAGCGGCCGCGGTAGGTGTCCGGGTCCATGCCGACCATCTCGAGCAGCTCGTCCACGCGGGCGGCGATGCGCGCCTTGTCCCAGCGGAGCAGCTTGGGCACGGTGCCGATGTTCTGCGCGATGGTGCGGTGGGGCAGCAGCCCGGTCTCCTGGATCACGTACCCGATGTGCCGGCGCAGCTCGTCCGGGTTGGTGTGGGTCATGTCCTTGCCGTCGATGAGGATCTGGCCGGACGTCGGCTCGATGAGGCGGTTGATCAGCTCCATCGAGGTGGTCTTGCCGCAGCCGGAGGGCCCGACGAGCACGGTGATCTCGCCCTCGTTGACCGTGAGGGTCAGCGCGTCCACCGCCGGGTCGGCCTGCCCCGGGAACCGCTTGGTGAGGCCGACGAGCTCGATCATCGGCTTGCTGCCGACCGCCGCCCGGTCGGCCTGCGTCGTCGTGTCGGTGGTCATCGGATACCTCGCGAAGTGGTGAGTCGGCGGATCAGGACGAAGGCCGCGTCGAGCAGGAGTGCCAGCGCGATGATGCCGAGCGTGCCGCCGTAGACCAGGTTGGGTGCGCTCTCGTTCCCGACCGAGCGCAGGCCGCGGAAGATCTCGGTGCCCAGGCCCGGGCCGCCGACGAGGGCAGCGATGGCGGCGATCCCGACCACTACCTGCGTGGAGACCCGGATCCCGGTGAGGATCACGGGCCAGGCCAGCGGCAGCTCCACCCGGAGCAGGCGCTGGGCGCCGGTCATGCCCATGCCCTGCGACGCCTTGACCACCGCGGGGCTCACCGTGGCGAGGCCGGTGGCGGTGTTGCTCACGATCGGCAGCAGCGCGTACAGGCTCAGGGCCGCGATCGCGGGTGGCGCACCGATGCCGAGCACCGGGATGAAGATCGAGAAGAGCGCCAGCGACGGCAGCGTCAGGAAGAAGCCGGCGGTGCTGAGGATCGGGTTGCGGAGGAACCCGTTCCGGTGGGCCACGATGCCCAGGGGCAGACCCACGGCGAGTGCGATCCCCATCGAGATGAGGACCAGGTTGAGGTGTTCGAGGCCGAGCTCGAGGAGGTTGTCATAGTTGCGCGTCAGGTATTCGGTAAAGGTCACAAAGGCTCGTTACGTAGGGGGCGCTGCGTTTCGTAGGGGTCCAGCCGCGGGCCGACGAGCGGCCCGCGCAGCGCCCACCGTATACGGAGAATTCACCCGCATGGGACATCGAGGTTTAACAGGACTGCAACACATTGCATACACTCCGGTTAGACGAGGAGTGATTGCATGCAATCGTCCCTGTCAGACCCGGATTGGATCCTCCAGTGCGCACTCCAACGCCGCCGCGGCTGCGCGGCCCACTCGCCCCCGCCGCCGGCCTCCTCGCCGCGGTACTCGTGCTGTCCGGCTGCCAGGAGGTGCAGACCAGCACCGGCCCCGCCGAAGAGACGGCCGACGTCACCGGCGTCGGCCTCGACGGCAAGACGATCGCCGAGGGCGGCGACCTCGTCATGGCCCTGTCGGCCGAGCCCGACGTGCTCGACCCCACCACCTCGTCGTCGCTCTACACGCGCTACGTCATGCAGACGATGTGCGAGAAGCTCTACGACATCGACGCCTCGGGCGAGATCGTCCCGATGCTCGCCACCGAGCTCCCCGAGGTGTCCGAGGACGGCCTCACCGTCACCTTCCCCCTCAAGGAGGGCGTGCAGTTCGCGGACGGCACGCCGTTCGACGCCGAGGCCGTGAAGACGTCGATCGAGCGCCACCTCACCAAGGAGGACTCGTCCCGGCGCAGCGAGCTGGGGCCCATCACCGACGTCAAGGCGGTCGACGACCAGACGGTCGAGATCGACTACGAGACGCCGTTCGCGCCGATCGCCGCGGTCCTCGCCGACCGCGCGGGCATGATCATGTCGCCGACCGAGCTCGAGAAGTCCGGCGACGAGTTCGGTGAGCACCCCGTCTGCGTGGGCGCGTTCAAGTTCGTGGAGCGCGTGCCCCAGACGTCGATCACGGTCGAGCGCGACCCCCTGTACTACGACGCCGAGAACGTGCACCTGGACTCGATCACCTACCGCATCATCACCGACGCCAGCATCCGCGCCGCCAACCTGCGCTCCGGCGACGTCCAGGTCGCCGACACCCTCTCGACCCAGGACCTCACGGAGCTGGAGGCCGACGACAACCTGGGCCTGCTCGAGGTCGGGTCCCTGGGCTACCAGGCCATGACGGTCAACGTCGGCAACACCGACGGCGTCGGCACACCGCCCGGCAAGATCGACACCCCGATCGCCACGGACCCGCGGGTCCGCCAGGCCCTGTCGCTGGCGGTGGACCGCGAGCAGCTCGTGAAGTCCGTCTTCAACGACCACTTCGACCCGGCCTGCTCGCCGATCGCGCCCTCGTCCACGTTCAGCACCGCGGCCAGCGAGGCCTGCCCCGAGTACGACCCCGAGGGCGCCAAGGCGCTCCTGGAGGAGGCCGGGGTGGACACGCCGTACAAGATCGAGATGAAGGTGACCAACACGCCCGACACCCTGCGCCTCGCGCAGGCCGTCCAGGCCTCGGTGGCCGACGGCGGATTCGACGTCGAGATCGTGCCCGTCGAGTACTCGTCGCTGCTGGAGGTCCAGGAGCAGGGCGACTTCGACCTGCTGCAGCTCGGCTGGTCGGGCCGCGTGGACCCGCACGGCAACATGTTCAACTTCCTCACCACGGGCGCCGGCAACAACTACTCCGGGTACAGCAACCCCGAGGTCGACGACCTGCTCAACGAGGCAGCGACCGTCATCGACCCGGCCGAGCGCGCCGAGCTGTACGGCCAGGTGGTCACGCAGGTCCAGAAGGACAACCCGATCATCTACCTGTACCGGACGCGCAGCCTGACCGGCTACGTCAGTGAGGTCGCGGGCATCTCCACCTACGCCGACGGCGTGGTGCGGCTGAGCCACGCCGCGTTCGTCGACGGCGCCGAAGGCTGAGAGCACCACCGATGCGTCGTTACCTCCTCGCCCGCCTCGGGCAGTCGGCGATCACGCTGCTGCTCGCGTCCGTGGTGATCTTCCTGGGCGTCCGCATGCTGCCCGGCGACCCCGCGCTCGCGATGGCGGGCGAGGAGGCCACGCCGGAGCGGCTCGCCATGATCCGCGCCGACCTCGGCCTGGACCAGCCGGTCTGGGTGCAGTACGCACGATTCCTCGCGGAGGTCGCCTCGGGCGACCTCGGCGAGTCAACCCGCACCGGCGCCTCGGTCGCGAGCATGATCGGCGCCACGCTGCCCGTGACGCTCTGGCTGTCGCTCTACGCGATAGTCGTCGCCGTCGTGACCGGGGTGGCGCTCGGGCTGCTCGCCGAGCGCTACCGCGGGCGCTGGCCCGAGTGGGTGGCGAACGCGGCGGCCCTGACCAGCCTGTCCGTGCCGAACTTCTGGCTCGGCATGCTCGCGATCCTGTACCTGTGCATCGGGCTGGGCCTGTTCCCGGCGTCGGGCTACGTGCCGCTCACGGAGGACCCGGTCGGCTGGGTGGTGCACCTGACCCTGCCCGCGCTCATCCTGGGCACCGGCCTGGCCGCCGTCATCATGCGGCAGACCCGCGCCTCCATGATCGAGGCGATGCGGACCGACTACGTCCGCACGGCCCGGGCCAAGGGCCTGGGCCGCACCCGGGTGCTGCTGCGCTACGGGCTGCGCAACTCCCTGATCGTCGTGGTCACGATCGCCGGGCTCCAGCTCGGCGGCCTCATCTCGGGCGCCGTCGTGACCGAGCAGATCTTCGCCCTGCCGGGGTTCGGCAAGCTCACGCTCGACGCCGTCTTCCAGCGCGACTACCCGGTCATCCAGGCCGTCGTGGTGCTGACCACGGTGGGCTACGTGCTGGTCAACCTCGCCGTGGACGTCCTGTACTCCGTCATCGACCCGCGCATCCGAGTGGGAGGCCGCTCATGACCGTCATCGAACACGGCGATCTCGCACCCGACTTCGCGGCGCCCCGGCGCCTGCTCTCCCGGATGCGCACCCCGCAGGCGATCGTGGGCGGCGCCATGCTCGCGATCGTCCTCCTGGCCGGGATCCTCGCCCCCGTGCTGGCCCCGCACGGGCCTACGGAGGTGCACTTCGACGCGCCGTTCCAGCTGCCCGGCACTGTCGGCTACCCGCTCGGCACCGACGACCTGGGCCGCGACATCCTCTCCCGGATGATGTACGGCATCCGGGCGTCGCTCATGGTGGGAATCGTCGCGGTGGGCCTCGCCGTCGTCGTCGGGACGCCGCTCGGGCTGGCCGCCGGCTACTGGCGGTGGCTCGATGCGCCGGTCTCCCGCCTGACCGACGTGACGCTCGCGTTCCCGTTCCTCATCCTCGCGGTGGGGCTGGCCGCCATCAACGGGCCCAGCCTCGCGGGCGCCGCGATATCGCTCGGCGTCGCGCAGGTGCCGACCATGGTGCGCGTGGTCCGCGCCGAGACGATGCGGCTCAAGGAGAGCCCGTTCGTGCTCGCCGCCACCGCGATGGACGCGTCCGGCCCCCGGATCCTCGCCCAGCACATCCTGCCCAACTGCCTGTCCGCGATCATCGTGCAGGCTACGGTCATCATGCCGGCAGCGGTGCTGGGCGAGGCCGTGCTCTCGTTCCTGGGGCTCGGCATCCAGCCGCCCACCCCGAGCCTGGGCATCATGCTCTCGGACGCGCAGCAGTACCTCGGCCGCGCACCCACCGCTGCCCTGTTCCCCGGCCTCGCCATCGTGGCTACCTGCCTCGGTTTCAACCTCCTCGGGGACGCCCTGCGCGACGCCCTCGACCCGACCACCGACCGTAAGTGAGTTTCATGACCTCCACGCCGTTCACCTCGCCTGTGTTCACCCCGCCCAACGACCCGCTCACCCGGCCCGACCTGAAGGGCACGTTCGGGATGGTGGGCTCCACCCACTGGATCGCCACCGCGAGCGCCCAGGCCGTGCTCGAGCGGGGCGGCAACGCCTTCGACGCGGCCGTCGCCGGCGCGTTCGTGCTGCACGTCGTGGAGCCGCACCTCAACGGGCCCGGCGGCGACATGACCGGCGTCTTCGTCACGGCCGGCGAGCCCGCGGCCCCGCGCGTCCTGGTGGGCCAGGGGCCCGCTCCCGCGGGCGCCACGATCGAGCACTACCGGTCCGAGGGTCTCGACCTCGTCCCGGGCTCGGGGGCGCTGGCGGCGGCGATCCCGGGCAGCGTCGACGCCTGGCTGCTGCTCCTGCGCGACCACGGCACCTGGGAGCTGGGCGATGTCCTCGCCTTCGCGATCGGGTACGCCCGTGACGGGCACCCGCTACTCGCCCGGGTCGCCTCCACCATCTCCATGGTCTCCGGCCTGTTCCGCGACCACTGGCCCACCTCCGCGGCCCGCTGGCTGCCCGACGGCGAGGTGCCCGCCCCCGGCACCGTGGTCACCAACCCGGAGTACGCCGACCTGCTCGACGCCGTCGTCGCCGCGGGCTCGACCGCAGAGTCCCGTGAGGAGGCCATCGACCTCGCTCGCGCCGAGTGGCGCGTGCGCGTCGGCGAGGCCGTCGAGAAGTTCGTCGGCACGCCCCACCGGCACGCCGACGGCGGCGACCACGCAGGCGTTTTGACCGCCGACGACATCGCCGGGTTCGAGGCGTCCTACGAGGACGCGAGCACCGTGACGTTCCGCGGGTACACGATCGCCAAGACCGGCGCCTGGGGCCAGGGCCCCGCGCTGCTGGCCGCCCTCAAGATCCTGGAGGGCTACGACGACGCCGCCCTCGACCCCTCCACCGAGCTCGGCGCCCACACCATCCTCGAGGCGCAGAAGCTGGCGATGGCGGACCGCGACGTCTGGTACGGCGACCCGGCCGCGGACGACGTGCCGCTGGACTACCTGCTCAGCGAGGACTACGCGGCCCAGCGCCGGGCGCTGATCACCGACACCGCGAGCCACGAGCTCCGCCCGGGCGACGTGCCCGGCCACCCGACGCCGCCGATCCCGACGCTGCGCACCGAGTACGCCACCAGCGCCCCGGCGGGGTCGCTGCCGGGCGCGCCCGGGGGCGGAGCCGCGGCCGGAGTCGGCGAGCCGACGGTGCCTGCCGTGGACCACTGGCACCCTGCGGGCGAGGCCCCGTCCGCGACCGGCTCGACCCGCGCACCGGGAACCGAGCCCGACTCCCCCGAGCACACCGGCGCCACCCGCGGCGACACCTGCCACATCGACGTCGTGGACCGCTGGGGCAACATGGTCTCGGCCACGCCGTCGGGCGGCTGGCTGCAGTCCTCCCCGACAGTGCCCGGCCTCGGCTTCTGCCTGGGCACGCGGCTGCAGATGACGTGGCTGGACGAGGCGTCGCCGTCGGCCCTGGTGCCCGGGCGCCGGCCGCGGACCACGCTGACGCCCACGCTCGTGCTGCGCGACGGCGAGCCCGTGATCGCGCTCGGCTCGCCGGGCGGCGACCAGCAGGACCAGTGGCAGCTCCTGTTCCTGCTGCGCGTGCTCGTCGGCGGGTACACCCCGCAGCAGGCGATCGACGCGCCCGCCCTGCACACGACGTCGTTCCCCGGCTCGTTCTGGCCCCGCACCTGGACGCCCGGCGGAGCCACAGTGGAGGACCGGCTCGGCGACGACGTCATCGCCGGGCTGGAGCGTCGCGGACACGTCGTGACCCGGGCCGGCGACTGGGCGCTCGGCCGCCTGTCCGCCGTGACCCGCGACCCGGCCACGGGCCTCCTGGGCGCGGCCGCCAACCCGAGGGGAGCGCAGGGATATGCCGCAGGACGCTGACACCACACCCCTCCTGTCCGTCCGTGGCCTGAACGTCGCCTACGGCGACACCCCCGTGGTGCGCGACGTCGACCTCGAGGTCGCGCGCGGCGAGCGGGTGGCGATCGTGGGCCAGTCCGGCTCGGGCAAGTCGACGGTAGTCGCCGCGCTCCTGCGGCTGCTGCCCGGCGCGGGCCGGATCACCGGCGGGACCATCAACCTCGACGGCGAGGATCTCGCCACCGCGGACGAGACCCGCATGCGTACCGTCCGGGGCGGCCGCATCGCGCTGGTCCCCCAGGACCCGGCCACCAACCTCAACCCGGCAATGCGCCTGGGCGACCAGGTCGCCGACGCGCTGCGCGCCGACGGTCTGCGGGGCGCGGCCGTGCGGCAGCGCGTGCTCGAGCTGCTGGCCGAGGCCGGCGTGCCCGAGCCGGAGCGGCGCGCCAAGCAGTTCCCGCACGAGTTCTCGGGCGGCATGCGCCAGCGCGTCCTCATCGCCGTGGCGCTCGCCCGCGAGCCGGAGCTGCTGCTGGCGGACGAGCCGACGTCGGCCCTGGACGTGACCGTGCAGCGGCGCATCCTGGACCACCTGGGCGCGCTGGCCGAGGCGCGCGGGACCGCGATGATCCTGGTCACGCACGACCTCGGCCTCGCGGCGGACCGCGCCGACCGGGTGCTCGTGATGCTCGACGGCCGCATCGTGGAGCAGGGCACCCCCGAGCAGGTGCTGCGTTCCCCGCAGCACGAGTACACGCGGCGGCTGGTCGCGGCGGCGCCCGCCGCCGTCGTCACGCAGGGCGAGTCCCGGCCGCCGTCGGCCCCGCCGGCCGACAGCGTGACCGGCGACCCAACCGGCAAGGCCGCCGACGGCGCGGGCGCCGACGTCGTCACCATCCGTGACCTGGTCAAGGAGTACCGGGTGCGCGGGCGCGGCGGGGTGCTGCGCGCCGTCGACGGCGTGTCGTTCGCGGTGCCGCGCGGCGGCACCACCGCCCTGGTGGGCGAGTCCGGCTCGGGCAAGACGACGGTCTCCCGCATCCTCCTGGGCCTCGAGACGCCGACCGGCGGGGAGGCGCTCGTGGACGGGCGGAGCATCGCCGGGGCGTCCCGCGCCGAGCGGCGTGCCCTGCGCCGTCGGGTGCAGCCGGTGTTCCAGGACCCGTACGCGTCGCTCGACCCGACCCACACGGTGGAGCGGGTGATCGACGAGCCGCTGCGGATCTTCGGCATCGGCGACCGTGACTCGCGCCGGGCGCGGGTTGCCGAGCTGCTGGAACAGGTGGCGCTCCCCCGGGACGTGGGCCAGCGTCGTCCCAACGAGCTGTCGGGCGGGCAGCGCCAGCGTGTCGCCATCGCGCGGGCGCTGGCCCCCGAGCCGGAGCTGCTCGTGCTCGACGAGGCGGTCTCGGCGCTCGACGTCCTGGTTCAGGAGCAGATCCTGGACCTGCTGGCTGACCTGCAGGAACGGCTGGGTGTGTCGTACCTCTTCATCAGCCACGACCTCGCGGTGGTCCGCGGCATAGCGGATAATGTGGTCGTACTGCGGCAAGGTCGCGTCGAGGAGCAGGGGTCCGTCGACGACGTGTTCCACGCTCCGCGGGCCGACTACACCCGAGACCTGCTAGGAGCTATCCCCGGTGCCGCTTTCGCCCGATGAGTCTGCGCTCGCCGCCGTCGTACCTGCCGGCGGCCGCCCCGTGTCCGTCCAGGACTCGATCCGGCGGGACATCATCGCCGGCGTCCTGACCCCCGGTGCCCGCGTCACCGAGACGTCGCTGGCCCAGCGCTACGACGTCTCGCGGGTGCCGGTCCGGGAGGCGCTGCGCGGCCTGGAGAGCGAGGGATTCATCGACTCCCGCCCGCACGTGGGCTCGCGGGTCGCGCCGATCCCGGTGCACGACGCCGACGACCTGTTCGCGGTGCGGGAGGCGCTCGAGGTGTCCACGGCCCGCAGCGCCGCCCGCCGGGCGGCGGCGCTCTACTCGGGCGACGAGAGCCCCGAGGACTGGTGGCGCATCCGCCGGGAGATCGCCGCCCTGCTCGACGCCGGGGACGCGCACGTCGCCGCCGACGACCTGGACCCCCTCGTCGCGATCAACGACCAGATCCACATCGGGATCGCCGAGCTCAGCGGCAGCGCGACCATGACCCGCCTGCTGCGCCAGCTCTCGTGGAAGATCGAGTGGCTCTACGCCGCCGACGTGCAGCCGCGCGGCAAGCGCCTCTGGCCCGAGCACCGCGTGATCGTGGGCGCCATCGACGCCGGCGACGGCGAGCGGGCCGCCGCCCTGATGGCCGCGCACGTGCGGGAGTCGCGGATCGGCTACCTGCTGCGGTACGGCGTCACGACGCCGAGCTCGGACCCGGTGGTCGCGGCGGCCGTGGAGGAGCGCCGGTCGGCCGAGGGCTGAGTGCAGGTGGGCGGCTGGGTTGGCGGGCGGTTGGGTTGGCGGGCGGCGGAGCTGGCGGGTGCCCGGGTTGGCGAGCGCTGAGCTGGCGGGCAGCCGGGTTGGCGGGCGCCGAGCTGGCGGGCAGCCGGGTTGGCGGGCGCCGAGTGCTGGCGGGTACCCGGCGCGGTTACCGTGGGAGCGTGACGACGAGCGAGCAGGCCGGGGCAGCGCACGAGGGCTGCGGCTGCGGGTGCGGAACCCCTGGACGGGGCGCCTTCGTGCAGCTCGGCACCCGCCCGGCCGACGGCGCCGCTGCCGCGGTCCCTGCGGCCGGCCGGCACCGTGTCGAGCAGCTGAGCATCCCCGCCGGCACGTTCACGATGGGCGACTCGTCGGGCGACCGGAACACCGGTGACGGCGAGACACCGCAGCACGAGGTGGCGATCGACGCCTTCGAGATCGACGCGACGACGGTCACGACCGCCGACTTCGCCCGCTTCGTCGAAGACGCCGGCTACCGAACCGAGGCCGAGACGTTCGGCTTCTCCGCCGTCTTCCACCTCGCCGTCGAGGCCGATCCCGCCGACGTCATGGGCCCGGCAGACGGCACCCCGTGGTGGTTCGGCGTCCGCGGCGCCGACTGGGCGCATCCGGGCGGCCCGCTCTCGACCGTCGAGGGCTCGGACGACCATCCCGCAACCCACGTGAGCTGGAACGACGCCGTCGCCTACTGCGCCTGGGCGGGCCGCCGCCTGCCCACTGAGGCCGAGTGGGAGTACGCGGCCCGCGGTGGCATCGACGGCGCGAAATACCCCTGGGGCGACGCCGAGGTGGACGACGGCGGCTGGCGCGCCAACATCTGGCAGGGCACCTTCCCGCAGGCGAACACCCTCGACGACGGCTGGCTCACCACCGCCCCGGTGCGGACGTTCGAACCCAACGGCTACGGCCTCTGGCAGCCCGTCGGCAACGTCTGGGAGTGGTGCCAGGACTGGTTCGACCCGGGCTACTACGGGCGCTCTCCCGCGGCGAGCCCGGCGGGCCCCGACCGGGGCGCCCTGCGGGTCCTGCGCGGCGGCAGCTACCTGTGCCACATCTCGTACTGCAACCGCTACCGCAACTCCGCGCGCTCGTCGAACACCCCCGACTCCTCGATGGGCAACGCGGGATTCCGCACGGTAGCGCTGGCCCCCTGACACCGAACGCTCCGCCGCTCTGGTAGCCGCGCAGGTTGTGTGAGCATGTGCGGATGCCATCAGGACTTCAGGTCGATGAGTCGATCAGCATTCCCGACGAGAGCTCGTCGATCGCAGCGAGCCGCTCAGCGTCATCGGCACGCATGTACTCGACCAACGACGACGCCTTGACTCGGCGATGCGTACCCACGGTGCGGTAGGCAATCTTGCCCTGCTCCAGGAGCCCGATCAGGAATGGACGCGATACGTTCAACGCATCAGCAGCCTGCTGTGTCGTCAGCTCCGCCTGCGCAGGCAGCACGGTCACACCCTCACCGTGCGCAAACGCGGAAAGCACCTGCGCGAGCGCACTCATCGCTGAGCGCGGCACGACGATGTCTGCACCCTCTTCCACCCGGAGATGAACTGGGCCGTCGGCAGTAGCCGCAGCGTCCAGCGCGCGCAACGCGGACCGCGCCAGCTCCGCATCAGCCGGTTCCGGGATGAGGGGCGTTGCCTCGCTCATCGCAACCTCCCAGTCGAATCAATCGAAATAAACGCAACAACCGCATCCTAAGTCGCGTCGATTGCAACATCAACACCTCTGTCACGACGAGCCCGGGGCGCTGCCGGAACTCAGAACAGCCGGTGGGTCCAGCTGCCCGCCAGCAGGGTGCCCGCCACCGGCATGTCGCGCAGGGTGGCCGCGCCGGCGTCGGCCCCGATCGCGAGCGGGTCGGCGTCCAGCACCACCAGGTCGGCCGGGCCGCCCGCCGTCGGGAACAGCCCGCGGCCGTCCGTCGAGGCCTCCAGCGCCGTCCGCAGCCCGATCCGCTGCTCGGGGTGCCACGCCGCGCGGCCGTCCCGAGACCGGCTGACCGCAGCGGCGATCGCGAGCCAGGGGTCGAGCGGCGCGACCGGCGCGTCGGAGCCCAGGGCGAGCACGGCCCCGGCGTCGTCCAGCGCGCCGTACGGGAAGGCGCGGCCGGTGCGGCCGGCCCAGTGCCGGTCGGCGATGTCGCGGTCGTCCATGGCGTGCTCAGGCTGGACGGACGCGACCACGCCGAGCTCGGCGAAGCGGGCGAGGTCGGCGGGGTCGAGGAGCTGAGCGTGCTCGACCGAGCCGCGAGCGCCGGTCGCGGCGAACGCGTCCAGCGCGAGGGTGTTGGCGTGGTCGCCGATCGCGTGGATCGCGCACCGCAGGCCGCCGTCGTCCGCGCGCTTCATGAGCGGGACCAGCTCGTCCGGCGGCACGGACAGGATCCCGTTCGCCTCGGGCCCGGTCAGCCCGGGATACGGGTCGTGGCAGTAGGCGGTGCGCGTGTTGAGCGAGCCGTCGGTGACCACCTTGAACGGCCCCTGCTCCAGCAGGCCGCCCGTGCCTGGCAGCACGTCGCCGGTGCGCAGGCCCTCGGCCAGGACGTCGTCCAGCCAGGGCGTCCAGACGCCGGCGCGGATCCGCAGCGCGTCGAAGCCGGCGCCGAACCGGCGGCGCCAGGCCGCGAGGTTGTCGGTGATCTCCAGGTCGACGACGCCGACCACGCCTCGCGCGGCGGCAGCCGCGGCGGCGTCGGCCACCCAGGCGTCGGCGAGGTGGTCGGGCGCCCGGTCGACGACGGCGGCCAGCGGCAGCCACTCGCTCTCCCGCAGCATGCCCGTGGGGTGCTGGCCGACGCCGACGAACCGCAGACCCGCGGTGTTGAGCCAGGCGCAGTGCAGGTCACCGGAGACGAGGACCACCGGAACGGAGCTCGCGACGACGTCGAGCAGCTCGGCCGTGGGGGTGTCGGGCCAGAGGCCGTCCCGGAACCCGTACCCGACCAGCGCGGTGCCCGGCTCGGGACGACCCTCGGCGAGACGGTCGCGTACGAGCCGGACAGCCTGGGCCGCGGAGCGGGCGCCGGACAGGTCGAGCCGGCGCCGCACGAGCGCCCACTGCGTGAGATGCACGTGCTTGTCCCAGAGCCCGGGCAGGACGGTGCGGCCGTCGAGGTCGACGCGCTCCACCGGCCCGGCACCCGCACCGGCGCCTCCGTGGCCGCCGGTGTTTCCGGCGCCGCCCCCGTGGCCGCCGACGGCGGCGAGCGTGAGCGTGCCCGACGGCGCGACCGCGCGCACCCGGCCGTCCCGCAGCAGCAGGTCGACCGGCTCGGTGTGCCCGGCGAGGCGGGCGTCGGTCAGCAGCAGCCCGCCGACGGCGCTCATGCGGCGCCGCCCGTCGCGCCACCCGTCGAGCCGCCCGCCACGCCATCTGTCGAGTGGCCAGCCACGCCACCAACCACAACGCCCGTCCCGCCGTCCGGACGGCGGTCGAGCTCGGCGCGCATCTCGGCGGCGAGTGCGGGCTGCGCGTAGTGCGGGTCCGACCCCAGCGCCGACACGACCCGCTCGGCGACGGCGCGCGGCTTGTCCTGGCTCAGCTTGGCCTTGCCCTGCCAGCGGGTGACGCGCAGCCGGAACCCGGCGGCGCCCTTGGCGATGCGGTGCGCGTACTCCTCGACCTGGGGCAGCCGGACCGGGTCCGGCCGGACCGACTCGTACCGGTCGACGGTGTCGGACAGGATCGCGTACGACTCGTCCGGGCCGAGCAGCTCGACCGTGCAGTGCAGGTGGACCGCCACGTAGTTCCAGGTCGGCACTGCCGGGGTCAGGTCGTACCAGCCGGGAGACACGTAGCCGTGCGGGCCCTGCACGATCAGCAGCGACTCGCGGCCGCTGTCGAGCCGGTGCAGCACCTCGTCCGGCCGGCCGACGTGGCTGAGCAGGCTCATCGGCTCGCCCGGCGGCGTGTCCTCCAGCAGGACCGGCAGGTGGGAGGCGACGGGTGCGCCGTCGTCGGCCACCGAGACGAGGGTGGCCCAGCCGTGGTTGCGGACCAGGTCGCGCACGCGGGCCTCGTCCTCGATCTGATAGTCGCCGGTGTCGATCACAGTGCCATCGAACCACCGCGAAGGCCCGGGAGCGGCATGGTCGAGTACCGCGACCGGCAGGGCCGGGCCGTGCGCGCCGTCGACGGCGTCACGCTGAGCGTGCAGCCCGGCGAGATCGTGGCGCTGGTCGGCGAGTCCGGGTCCGGGAAGTCGTCGATGGGGCGCTGCGCGCTCGGCCTGGCGCCGGTCACATCGGTTTCGGTGGAGGTGGTGGGCACCCGGCCCGGCCACGACGCGCCGCGGACCGTCCGAGCGGCACGAGCCAGGGTCGGGGTCGTGTTCCAGAACCCCGCCGCGTCCCTCAACCCGCGCTACTCGATCGGCGAGTCCGTCTCGGAGCCGCTGCGAATGCATGCCGGCCTCCGCGAGGCGATGCTCGAACGGCGCACGGCGGAGCTGCTGGAGAGCGTGGAGCTGCCCGCGGCGTGGGTGTCCCGGTACCCGCATGAGCTCTCGGGCGGCCAGCTCCAGCGGGTGTCGATCGCCCGCGCGATCTCGCTGGGCCCGGACCTGCTCATCGCGGACGAGCCGACGTCGGCCCTGGACGTCTCCGTGCAGGCCACCGTGCTCGAGCTGTTCCGGGAGGTGCAGCGGTTCCTCGGCTTCGCCTGCCTGTTCATCAGCCACGACCTCGCGGTGGTCGACGTGCTCGCCGACCGCGTCGCCGTTTTGCACCGGGGCCGGCTGGTCGAGACGGGCGCACGGACCCGGGTGCTCGGGCGGCCGGAGCAGGAGTACACCCGGCGGCTGCTCGACGCCGCCCCGGTCCCGCACCCGGTGGAGCAGGCGGCCCGCCGGGCTGGATGAGTGCTTGGAGTAGGTCGACTCGGGTTGTTGGCCTCTGTGGTGTGGTCGAGGACGGTCACAGCCTGCACACCAGGTCGATCCTCACCAAGCCCCCAGCGCGGACTCGCCCTGACCGGCAGGGCTTCTGAAGCGGACCCCGGGGCGTCTCGATGATGCTCCGAAGAGTTATCCACAGATTCCAGATAGCACTAGCGAGTCATACGAACGTTCGAGAGAATGGGGTCAGCGAACAACAAGGGATCAGCAGACAACGGGCAGGGGGTGGTGACCGGTGGAGCAGTCGACGAACGACACGGCCGGTGGTCTGCCGCCCGCGGGCTCGATCGAGGAGGCGTTGGCCCGGATCGAGGCCGCGGTGGGCGACCTGGCGGGTCTGACCGGTCCGGAGGTCCTGGACGGGTGGGACGCACCGAGCATCGGGCGTCTGGTCGAGGCGCATACCCGGATCCGTCGGGTGACCGGCCGGTTGGACGGGGTGCGGTTCACCCTGTTGCCGCGGATCGAGGCCGAGGGTTCGTGGCGTTCGGGTGGGATGGCGCGGACGTTCACGACCTGGTTGCGGGTGCGGGAGGGCGTGTCGAAGGCGACCGCGTCCAAGGACATGACGATCGCGCGCCGCCTGGCGACCGCGCTGCCCGGTGACCCGGGACCGCCTGGTCGCCGGGACCTGGGTGCCGATCACGCCCGGGTGATGACCGAGGAGGCGCCCACCAGCGAGACCCGTCACGGACGCCCTGGCCTGGCTCATCGATACCCGTACGGGGGAGACGACGACACCGGAGCTGTTCGTGCAGACCGTCCCGGTGGACTTCCCGGACCCGGTCGAGGACCCGGACGGCACCCGCACCCGTCAGCTGATCACCGCGGTGTTGGAGGAAGCAATCACCGAGGGGACGCTGGTGACCGGGGAGGGCGTGGTCCTACGCGAGGCGGGCGTGTTGAACGCGGACCAGTTCCGTATCGTGGCGCGTCGTTTCGCGTCGGTGACCGACCCGGACACCGACGACGCCGACGACGACAAGGCCGCCCGGGGCGAGTTCCTGGACCTGGCCAAGACCTTCGGCGGGTATCACGTGGAGGGCTTCCTGACCGATGAGCACGGCCTGCTGGTGACCGCGGCGGTGAACGCTCTCATGGGTGCGCCGGCTGCGGAGGACACGCGCACGCCGGGGCAGCGTCGGGCGCAGGGCCTGGCCGACGTGGCCCGGCTGGTGCTGGACACCAACCAGGCCTCGCCCGGGGCGGCGATCCCGCCGCATCTGAACGTGACGGTGTCCTGGACCGAGCTGGTCGCCCAGGTCACCCGGACCCGCGACGGCCTGTGCCTGACCTGCGGACAGACGGCCGCACGCGGCACCCGGGCAGGCGCAGCTGGAGACGCAGCAGGCTGGAGTTCGGCCGGCGGTGCGGCGGGCGCGGTGACGGTGTCTGGGCTGCTGGGCTCGCGTGGTGCGGTGTTCACCGAGACCGGTGGTCGTGCACCGCGAGCGGTGTTGCGCCGGTTGGCGTGTGACAGTGCGGTTACCCGCATCGTGTTCGGTCCGGATGGTGCGGTGTTG
The DNA here is from genome assembly GCA_963850545.1 of uncultured Actinomycetota bacterium. Taxonomy (GTDB): domain Bacteria; phylum Actinomycetota; class Actinomycetes; order Actinomycetales; family Cellulomonadaceae; genus Promicromonospora. Next base: position 481,206 of record CAWKLP010000002.1, read on the forward strand.
GACGTGGGTCGGGCGCAGCGGACGGTGACGGGGCAGATGCGTCGCGCGGTGATTGCCCGGGATCAGCATTGTGTGTATCCGGGCTGTGATCAGCCGCCGTCACGGTGCGAGGTCCACCACGCGGTACGGCACTGGGCCGACGGCGGGGACACCTCGGTCGCCAACAGTGCCCTGCTGTGCTGGCACCACCATGCGCTGGTGGACGCGCGTGGCATCGTCATGCACTGGACCGGCAAGCCCACGGCCGGTGCCAGTACCGTCGGGGCCCTGGTGGAGACCGGGTGGGCCTTCACCGACGCCCGCGGGCAGCGCATCCGCCTGCCCGAAGCCCTCGACGCCCCACCCCCACCCGCCGACCCACCCGCCGACCCGCCCGCGGACCAGACCGCGGACCCGCCGACCGCCGAAGCCGCCTGACCGACAGGCACGGCGGACCGGACCCTGGTCCGGTCCGCCGGGCCGCGCCGCGAAGTTAACCGTGGGGTGAAAGTCGAGACCTCCACGTTATCCGCCCTCAACCTCTGCGTAAGGAGCCGCCCCTACATTCGGCGGCGTGCCAGCCACCGCCGCGCCGACGGCGCCCTCATCGAGCACGCACCCGTCCCGGCGCATCGGCGCCGTCGACGGGCTCCGCGGGCTCGCCCTGACCCTCGTGGTCGCGTTCCATCTGTTCGGCCACGGCCGGGTCTCGGGTGGAGTGGACGTGTTCCTCCTGCTGTCCGGGTACTTCGCGACGGGCGCGCTGCTGCGCCGCGCAGAGAGCGGCACCCTGCGGCTCGCCGCGCACTACGCGCGCACGTTCGCCCGGCTGCTCCCGGCGGCGCTCGTGGTCCTGGCAGCCGTCACGGTGGCCCTGCTCACGCTCGCGCCCCGGATGCGCTGGTCGTCGGGGCTGCGGGAGATCGGGGCGTCCGCGACCTTCTGGGAGAACTGGGAGCTGGTGCACGCCTCGCTCGCGTACGGGGCGGCGGGGCCGGACGCGAGCCCGCTGCAGCACTTCTGGTCGCTGTCGGTGCAGGGCCAGTTCTTCGCCGCCTGGCCGCTGGTGGTGCTGGGCCTTGTTGTCGTCGCGCAGCGCCGTGTTCGGGCCGGAAGGACCCTCCTGACGCCCGGTCGCCTGGTCGCCGTGGTGACGGGCGCGGCCACCGCCGCGTCGTTCGGCTACGCGCTCTGGCTCGTCGCCGTGGACCAGCCGGTCGCCTACTTCAGCACGTTCACGCGGTTCTGGGAGATCGGCGCGGGCGCACTGCTCGCCCTGGCCCTCGGCCCGGGAGTCCCGTTCCGCGGGCAGAACGTCCGCGGGCAGAACGTCCTCGGCTGGGTCGGGCTCGCCCTGGTCGTCGGGTCGGGCTTCCTGGTCGACGGCGCCCGCGTGTTCCCCGGCGTCTGGGCCCTGGTGCCCGTCGGCGGTGCCGCGCTCGTGCTGGTCGCGACGGTCCCGGGCCCGACGGCGCCGGGCGCCCGGTCCGCTTCGAGAACGACCTCGGGTACCGCCGAGGGCCCGATCCGGTCCCCCAGGTCGTTCTCGAAGCGGACCCCGGACACATCCGGACCGGCCGGGCCATCGGGATGGGGCGTCGAGCGCTTCCTGGACAGCGCCCCGCTGCGCTTCGGCGCGCGCGTGTCGTACGCCCTGTACCTCTGGCACTGGCCGGTCCTGGTCTTCTGGCTCCTGACCACGGGAGCGCAGCGGGTGGGCCCGCTCGCGGCCACCGGCATCCTCGTGGTCTCGACCGGCCTCGCGTGGCTCACCACGCGGTACGTCGCCGAGCCGCTGCTCGCCCACGTCACCGACCGCCTGGCGGCACGGCATGCCAAGGGCGCGAGCCCGTCGCCCGGACCGGCCCACCTGACCGGCGCCGTGACCGCCCGGGGGACCACGGCGCCGTCGGGCAGGCGGACGCTCGCGGTGCTGGCGGGCGCCGCAGTGCTGGTGCTGGGCGGCACCCAGGCCGCCGCCACCGCGCACGACGCGACGGTGCAGCACAACGTCGCCGGGCTGCTCTCGCCCTCGCCCGACCACCCGGGTGCCGCGGCGCTCGCCCCAGGCACACCCCGTGCCGAGGCTCGGCCCGCGGTCCCGTTCCGGCCGGCCACGTGGGTCGCGTACGACGACCACCCCGACCGGCCGGACTGTGTCCAGGGCGGCGACCGGCCCGAGCTGCTGGAGTGCGCGGTCGTCACCCCGCCCGACCCGACCGCCGTCGTCTACCTCGCTGGGGCCTCGCACGAGCAGCAGTACGAGGAGGCGTTCCGGGCGCTCGCCCGCGAGCACGGCTGGGAGCTGCGCGAGCTGCTCAAGCACGGGTGCCGCCTGGCGACGTCGGGCGAGGGCGGCATGGCGTACCCACCGGACTGTGCCACGTGGAACGACCAGGCGCTGGGCGCCCTGGTCGCGGCCCGTCCGGACGCGGTGGTCGTGGTGGGCACGCGGACGTACGAGGACGGCGCTCCCGAGCAGGTGATGCCCGGCCAGGTCGACGCGTGGCGCGCGCTGGACGACGCCGGGATCCGGGTCGTGACCGTGCGCGACAACCCGCGCTTCGAGTGGTTCGTGCCCGAGTGCATCGAGGGCGCGACCGACCCGGAGGCCTGCGGGCGGCCTCGCGCGGAGCAGCTCGCCGCCACCTCGCCCGTGCCGACCGCGCCCGGCGTGCCCGGCTCCGCCGATCCACCTCGACCTCACCGACTCCGTCTGCGGGCCGGAGGTGTGCGACGCCGTGGTCGGCAACGTGCTCGTCTACCGCGACGACGACCACCTGACCAACACGTACGTGCGCACGCTCACGCCCGTCATCGGCCGGCAGCTCCGGTCGGGCGCGCCCTGGCTGTTCGACGCCGTTCGGCGTCGGACACGACGCCGGACACGGCGCCGGACACGGCGCCGGGCCCGACGCCGGGAACGGGCTCGCTGCCGGATCCCGGTAACCTCAGCGGCGATGAGCAGCACGCAGCACGACCCCGGACCCGACCAGCTCAAGGGCATCCTCATGGTGCTCGTGATCTTCGGGCACACGTTCTGGCAGGGCGTGGGCGACTCGTGGACCAAGTGGATGATCTACGGCTTCCACATGCCGATGTTCCTGTTCCTGTCGGGGTACATGATCTCGATGGCTCGGTTCGGCACCCGGCCGTGGGGCGACCTGCTGCGCCACTACTGGAAGCGCATGATCGCGGCCTGGCTCGTGGTCAGCGTGCTGTGGCTGGCGCTGCAGGAGCCGGACGCGTTCGAGAGCGTGCAGTCGTTCCTCGAGGTGCTGCTCCTGCGCCCGGCGTTCCACCTCTGGTACGTGCCGATGCTGTTCCTCAGCGTGCTGCTGCTGCGCCTGCTCGGCCGGCCGCTCAACGCCTCCCCCGCGGCCCGGGCGGCGCTCGGCGTGGCCGCCGTCGCGGGCGCCCTGCTGTTCCAGACGCCGCTGAAGGAGCTGGTCCCCCAGGTAGTCCTGGACAACGTCGACGCGCGGTACGCCGGGTACTTCGTGTGGATCCTGCTCGGTGTGGCGGTACGCAACGGGTGGTTCCCCCGCCTCGGCCCGTGGTGGATCGCGCCCGTGGTCGTCGTCGGCCTCGTCGCCCGGAGCTGGGTCTACACGTCGGACGCCGCTGGGCCCTGGTGGAGCGTCGTCGCGTTCACCGTGCTCTCCCTGGGCGCGTCGCTGTGCGTGCCCGCGCTCCGCGACGCCCTGCGCACGCCCCTGCCGATCGTGGGCGAAGCCCTGCGCACGGTGGGCCAGCACTCGCTGTACGTGTACCTGCTGCACCCGTTCGTCACGGACGCGCTGCACACCCCCGAGGTCGGCTGGGTGCGCTCCATGGTGCTCGGCGCCGCCGTCACCGTCGCGATCCTCGTGGCGAGCTGCGTGGTGGCGGGCATCCTGGAACGGGTGGGGGCACGGCGGCGGCGGTTCGGCGGGTACGCGTAGCTCAGTACCGCGGGTAGGCGTAGTACAGGACCTGCGACTCCGCCACCCAGTGCTCCACGACGCCGCGCACGCCCGACGGGAGCATGCCGCCGCCCCCGGTGTTGCCGTCGATCACCTTGATCCGCGAGCCGTCGACCTGCACCACGAACATCGTGTGCGACGCCTCGCCCGACGCGATGTAGGAGACGAACGCCAGCGCCCCGACGCGCGGTGTCGAGCCCGTCGGCCGGGTGCGCCGGACCGCGTCCCGGTACGCACCCCACGTGGTCGACTGCGGCACGAGCGTCGAGTGCCCCGAACCCTTGAAGATCCAGGACTGGAACAGGCCGCACCACGGCGCGTTCGTGTGCGCCCACACGTTGTACTTGCTGTACCAGTCGTAGCGCGAGCCGTTGTCGCCGTCGTACCGCACGGCGTAGCCCACCTGGGAGCGGGCGGCCGCCACGACCTCGCCCAGCACGCCTTTCAGGCCGGTCGACGCCGCAGCGCCGTCGGCGTTGGTGTACAGGACGCCGCCCTCGAACCGCTGCACGCAGCCGCCCCGGTCCAGGCCGCACAGCGGATCCATCACCGGCGCGCCCAGGCGGCCCCTGGCACCGCCGCGCTCGCGGTACTCGCCCAGGATCCTGCCGTGCACCCACCAGGTGCGGTCGCGGCCCGAACGGGTCACCTTCATGAGGATCCCGTTCTGGTACGAGCGGGACAGCACGTTGCGCGTCACCTGCCGGTGGCCCGACGTCGGCCGCCCGATCGCCACGCCCATCTGCCGGTCGCGGGAGGTCATGGACCGGTCCGCCTTCGTGAGCCCGACGCCGATCCGCCCCGTCCACGACGACCGTGCGGTGGTGGACCCGCGGTAGATGGCCCGGTACTCGTAGACGGCACCCGCCCGGATCCGCACGCTGTACTGCCCGGCGCGGTTCGTGGTGTCCGTGCCGACGGTGCGCCAGCCGTGCTCGTCCATCCGCTTCTTCTGCACGACGACGGTGCGGCCCCGTACCGCGGAGCCGCCGACCGTCAGCCTGCCGAACATCCAGAACGTCTCGCCCTTGCGGAGCCGCCGCTCCACGACGCCCGCGGTGAGCGCGCTCGGCCGAGCCGCGGTGGCGACGATGCTGGCCGCGGTGGTGACGATGCCTGCCGCGGTGGTGACGATGCCGACGGGTGCCGCCGTCGCATCGCCCACCGGGCCGGTCGCCGTGGCCACGCCGCTGGCGGAAAGGACCAGCGCTACCGCCAGCAGCACTCCGGCTCCGCGGCGCGGATGCCGGGTGCCGGTCCGTGCCCGGTCCGACGCCGGACCGTGCTGCCGAGCGAGGGGGCGCTCCATGTTCGGCAGGCTATGTCCGCCCGGTCCGATCCGCAGGACGAACGAACAGGGTGAACATGCGGCCCGCGCGCGGGCCGCGCCACCGTCACGCGGTGCCGCGAGGGTCCGACGCAGGGTCCGGGCGCGGTCACAGCGCCTTGGGCAGCACCTCGCGCAGCCGGTCGGTCAGCTGGTTCATGTAGGTGGCGGTCACGTGGTTCGGGTCGCGATACACGAGCACGTTCCCGATCACGGCCGGGCAGGTCACGTCGTCGCAGAAGTAGTCGAGGAACTCCGCGACCTTGACCCGGGGCGCCGCCTCCAGCGCGGCCGGGATCGTGTCGCGGCCGCCCAGGGCGTCCGCCCGCGGCTGGTCGCACCGCGTGGGGTCCGTGTAGTTCTCGGTGACGCACTCGATGACGTCGTCCCGCGCGTGCGGCGTGTCCCGCAGCACGACTACCTGCGAGCCCAGGTCCGCGAGCTCGTTCCACGCCTCGGCGAGGCCGGCGGCGCCCGGGTGCTCCTCGGAGTCGCGCGGCGCGAGCGCGTACGACTCCTGGTAGGTGGTGACCACGACGTCGGGCGCGAGCTCGGTCAGCGCGGCGCGGGTCTGGGCGTTGGCCGCGGAGCAGGCCTCCACCTCGGGCCCGCTGCCGCTGCGGGGGTCTGCGCTGTACGGGCACGCGGAGTGCAGGTACGTGACCACGCGCCAGCCACGCTCGGTCGCGACCTCGGTGATCGGCTCGGTGAACATCGCGGCGTGCGAGTCGCCGACGACGGCGACCGTCGCCTTCGGGTTGTCGGTCACGCCGAACTCGCACATGGTCGTCACTGTGTCCCGCTGCGCCGCCTGGCACGCGTTGACCTCGGCGTTCTTGTCCTCGGCGGCCTTCATCGGGTTGGGCGAGATCGCGGTGCTCCCGTCGACGAACGGGGCGAAGTCCCTCTTGATGCCCTCCGGGATGGTCTGGTCCGCCTCGCCGGCGGCCGCCTGGGCGTTGATGTCCCAGCGGTCGATGGTTCCCTGGACGCGCCACGGCAGCGTGAGGGTGAGCCCGGCGACCAGCACCATCGCGACGAGGGCGGCCACGAGCATGCGCCCGTCGGCCTTGAACCAGCGCACGGTGCGGATCGGCTGCTCGACGAGGGTGTAGCTCGCGATAGCCATGGCGAACGAGGCAATGAGGATCACGAGGACGTCGGTCAGCTTCGGCTCCCGGCCGGTGTAGACGCCGAAGAACACGATCACCGGGAAGTGCCACAGGTACAGCGAGTACGAGATGTCGCCGACGCGCTGCACGGCCCACGACTCGGCGACGACGCGCAGCGAGCCGGGGCCCGAGGTGCGGCCCGCCAGGATGACGGCGCACGCGCCCAGCGTCGGCGCGAGGGCTGCGACGCCGGGGAACGGGGTGCCGTCGTCGAAGAGGCAGGCCGCCGCGACGATGGTGGCGACGCCGAACACGGCCAGCGTGTTGCGCAGCGGCGCGAAGCGCTGCGTGTCCCGGATCAGGAGGGCCAGGATGCCGCCGGCGGCGAGCTCCCAGACGCGGGTCAGCGTCGAGTAGTACGCCACCGGGTCGTCGCCCAGCGACTGGGTGATGCCCCAGACCAGGGAGGCGACGCCGACCGCGCCGAAGATCGCCAGCAGGATGCCGCGCAGCACCGCGGGGTTCCTGACGGCGATGCCGCGGCGCGCCCCGCCCCACAGCCCGACCGCCAGCAGCACGAGCAGCGGCCAGACCAGGTAGAACTGCTCCTCCACGCCCAGGGACCAGAAGTGCTGGAAGGCCGTCGGGTCGTTGGTGGCCGCCTGGTAGTCGACGGCTTCCGCGGCGAGCGCCCAGTTCTCCACGTAGAGCACGGAGGCGAGCGCCTGCCGCCACCACGACTCCACCAGGGACGGCGGCAGCAGGACCAGCGCGATCACTATCACGCCGACGGTGGTGACCAGCGACGCGGGCAGGATGCGCCGGGCCCGGGCGGCCCAGAACTTCTTGAGGCTGACCGAGCCCGTGGTCGAGGCCTCGCGCCACAGGTGGCCCGTGATGAGGAAGCCGGAGATCACGAAAAAGACGTCGACGCCGATGTAACCGCCCGGAAGGACCGCGGGATCGATGTGGTAGACGAGGACCAGCAGCACCGCGAGGGCCCGCAGTGCCTGGACCTCTGCGCGGAACTTGCGGGGGCGGACCGGATCCGCGGGCGCCCGGTCCGGCGTGGCGGCGGGTGCTGTCGTCGTTGCCGTCATGGAATAGCAGGCTCTTCGTCTCGGGGGCACGGACGCCCCAACTGTCCCACAGGGACCCGTGGGGCGAAAACTTCTTGTTTCTCATCCGCTTCAAATGTGCAGATGCGATGGCAATCTCCGTCAGGACGCGTAGGTTGCCCTACGGGTCCCGCACGGGGACTCGTTTTTCACCCACAGGAGAGTGAACCATGCGCATCTCCCCCTCCCGGCGAGCACTCGCCGTCGCCACCGCGACGACGCTCGCGCTCACCGCGCTCGGCAGCGTCGCCGGGTACGCGGCCGATGAGCCGGAGTCCACGCCGGTCCCGATCGTGACGCCGGACGGAGCCCTGTTCTCCTACGTCGTGAACACCGAGTGGGCCGGCGCCGCTCAGACGCTCCTCGCCACCAGGGCGATCACGCGAGCCGACGGCGTCGTCGTGCAGTCGTGGCCGCAGATCGGCGTCGTCGTGGTGCACTCGGCCAACGGCTCGTTCCGCGAGGACGTGCTCGAGGCCGACCGCTTCGGCGTCATCGACTCCGTCGGCGCCACCCGTACCGTCTCCCCCACCGAGGGCACGCCGGGCGTGGACCAAGCGGCAGGCGCCCAGGCGGGCAGGTCCGTCGTGGGCAAGGCGGAGAAGAACGCCCCGGGCGACGCGGTGGACGAGCCGTCGGACGGCACGGGCGTCACCGTGGTGCCCGACCCGGGCGAGGCCACGCAGTGGGACATGGCCCTCATCAAGGCCGACCAGGCCATCGAGATCAACCCGGGATCGTCCGACGTCGTCGTGGGCGTGCTCGACTCGGGCATCGACGCCTCGCACCCGGACCTGGCAACCCAGGTCGACACCGACGCGTCGGTGAACTGCACCGACGCCGGCAAGCCGGACCTGTCGGCGACCGGCTGGCTGCCCACCACGTCCGACCACGGCACACACGTGGCCGGCACGATCGCCGCCGCCGACAACGGCGTCGGCATCGTCGGCGTCGCCCCGGGCGTCAAGATGGCCTCGGTCAAGGTCGTGAACGACGACGGGTTCATCTACCCCGAGTACGCCATCTGCGGCTTCATCTGGGCGGGCATGGAGCGCATGGACGTCACGAACAACTCGTACTACATCGACCCGTTCATGTACTGGTGCGAGGACCAGCCCGACCAGGCCGCCGCGAAGGAGGCCGTGCGCCGCGCGGTGGACTTCTCGACCAAGCGGGGTGTGGTGCACGCCGCCGCCGCGGGCAACGCCGCCACGGACCTGGCGAACAACACGACCGACACCGCCAGCCCGAACGACTCGACGCCGGTGCAGCGCGTGATCAACTCCGGCTGCGAGGACATCCCCACGGAGCTGGACGGCGTGGTGACGGTCTCGTCCATCACGTCCACCTCGGCCCTGAGCTCGTTCTCGAACCGTGGCCTCGGCAAGATCGACGTCGCGGCCCCGGGCAGCGCCATCGTCTCGACCGAGCTGAACGGAACCTGGGACACCAAGAGCGGCACCTCGATGGCGTCCCCGCACGTCGCCGGCGTGCTGGCGCTCCTGAAGTCGGCGCACCCGCGCTGGAGCCCCGCAAAGCTGGAGGCGACCGTTCGCACCCAGGCCGACGACCACGAGTGCACGACCACGACGGCCGGCCCGGCCTGCGTGGGCGGGCTCGCGGAGAACAGCTTCTACGGCGACGGCATAACCGACGCCCTGGACGCGGTGACCCTCCGCAAGTAACCCCTCGCTGAGTGCGGGACATTCGCCCTGCCGAGACGATTCGACAGGGCGAATGTCCCGCACTCAACGCAGGCAGGAGGCGGGCGGGTCAGAAGCGTTGGCGGACCGGTGGGGTATCCATCGGGTCCACGAACAGCCACGGCGCCTTCGCCCGCAGCGCGTAGCGCAGCGGGCGGGCGAGGGTCGCCGCGTAGGTAGCGGTCATGTGGTTGTCGTCGCGGTAGATCAGCACGTTCCCGACCACGCCCCCGCACAGCCGGTCCCCGCAGATGAACCGGGTCAGGTCGAGGTGCACCGCCGACGACGGCACCCCCTCGGTGTCCTCGACCGGGTTCACGGGCGCGTACACGTCCGCCCGGGCCCGCGCGCAGCCGGCGCCGTCGGGGTGCTGCTCGACGCACGCCGGCACCTGGAACCCGAACCGGGGGTTGTCCCGCAGCGTCACCACCCGGATTCCCGCGTTCGCCAGGCGCCGCCAGGCGCGCGACTCTGCGGGGATGACCGTGTCGCCGGGCTCCGTCGTCGAGGTGCGGCTCCCGACCACCACCACCGCGTCGGGGTGCATCTCCTCGAGCTCCTCCAGCACGTTGACCCGCCACGACCAGCACATGTCGGTGGTGTCGACCTCGCCGACGGGAGCCGCGAGGCGGCAGCCGCGCCGGGCCATCAGCTGCACCTGCCAGCCCTCCTTCCGGCCGACCTCGGTCATCGCGGGCACCCACTGGATGATGTGCGAGTCCCCCACCATGACCACCACGTGGTCCGGGTCGGGCGCGTCGGTCAGGGTGCACGTCATGGCGACGTCGGTCCCGGGCGTCACGACGTTCTCCTGGATGCAGCCGTCGTCGTCGACGTCGGGCAGGTCCAGCGCCGCGACCGCGGGCGCGGGCTGGACCGCGACGTCGTCCGGCACGGGCTCCTTGAGCGTGGGGCTCAGGGCGAGCGCCCCCGGGTACTGGGACGGCCCGGCCTCCTCGGCCGCGGCCTCCGCCTCGGCGAGCAGCTGGGCGTCCCGCCGTTCGAGGACGGTCAGCCCGGCCACGGTCCCGCCCGCCACGAGCGACACCGAGACGACGGCGGCCACCAGCGCGCGCCGCCCGCCGAACGTCTCGCGGAACCGTTGCGCCGGGTCGGCGACGAGCTTCGTGGTGAGCCAGGACAGCACCACCGACGCCGTCATGATCGCCGCGGCGCCGAACAGGTCCACCCGGGCCAGGCCCGTGTAGTGCAGGTAGGCGATGAGCAGCGGCCAGTGCCACAGGTACAGCGCGTAGGAGATGTCGGCGACGAAGCGCAGCGGCGCCAGCTGCAGCAGGCCGCGGGGGCCCCAGCCGGCAAGTCCGCCCGAGCCCAGCAGCACGAGCAGGGCGCCCGCCACCGGCCACAGGGCCCACGGCCCCGGGAACAGCGCGCCGCCGTCGAGCACAAAACCGCTGGAGACCACCAGGCCGAGGCCCGCCCAGCCCAGGAGGGGTCGCAGGAAGCCCGGGAGCCGCAGCCACGGCAGCAGCAGGGCGAGGACGCCGCCCACGCCCAGCTCCCAGAACCGGGCCCAGGAGTGGAAGTACGCGACCGGCTGATCCACGCGGTGCAGGTCCAGGGCGAAGACGAACGACGCCACCGTCGTGCCCGCGACCACCACGAACAGCAGGTCGCGGGCGCTGATCCACAGCCGGCGCGCCACCGCGACCACGATGAGCACGACCAGCGGCCAGGCCAGGAAGAACTGGCCCTGCACGGACATCGACCAGAAGTGCTGCAGCGGGCTGGTCTGCGGACCCGCCGCGCCGTAGGCGAGCTGGCCCGCGATCATCTCCCAGTTCACGTAGTACAGCGCCGAGGCGAGGATCTCGCGGCCGGTCTGCACCCAGATGCCCCGCGGCATGACCAGCCAGGTGAGGACCGCCGTCGCGACGAGCACCAGGAGGGCCGGCGGCACGAGGCGGGAGAACGTCCGCCCGTAGTGCTCACCCAGGCGCAGCTCGCGGCGCTCGGCGCGGCGCAGCAGCGACCCGGTCGCCAGGAACCCGGACAGCACCAGGAAGACGTCGACGCCGCCGGAGACCCGGCCGTTGCCGAACAGGTGGAACGCGACGACGAGGGCGAGCGCCAGCCCGCGCAGGCCGTGCAGCTCCGGGATGTGCGCGGAGCGCCGCCCCGCGGGCGGGTGGTTCTCCGGGGCCCGAGCGACATCGCTCGGTACGGGCTGCTCGCCCGCCGTACTGCCCAGACCCACCGGCCCGCCCGAGAGCGGCAGCGGGTTGGAGACAACGGTCACCAGGGATCCTCCGGGTAGGTGCGCGGACCGTGGTCGCACACTCCGGGCGAACGCCCTGGCCAGGGACCACTTCTGCAACGTAGGAGGGCCGCCGACTCAGGTCAGCGGCCCTCCGGCGTTGCGGAGCGTATCAGGACTCGGTGACGCCACCCGTCACAGTCCGGACACCTTCGGTTCCGTGGCTCAGTACTGGTGCGCGGCGGTGCCGATCATGCCTGCGGCGACCGTCTTGTTGGTCGCCTCGTCCACGAGAATGAATGCGCCCGTCTGGCGGTTGGCCTGGTAAGAGTCCACGAAGAGCGGCTGGGTCACGCGCAGCTTGATGCGGGCGATCTCGTTCAGCTTGATCTCCGTGGCTTCCTCGTCGCGGTGCAGGGTGTTCACGTCGACGCGGTAGTTGATGTTCTTCACCATCGCCCGCGCCCACCGGGTGGTGTGCTTGATCGCGTACTTCTTGCCCTGCACCAGCGACGCCGACTCGTCCATCCAGCAGATCTGGGCGTCGACGTCCTGCGTCACCGTCGGGGCGTTGTTCGGGCGGCAGATCATGTCGCCGCGCGAGATGTCGATCTCGTCGGCCAGGCGCACCGTCACCGACATCGGCGGGTACGCCTCGTCGACGGGGCCGTCGGCCGTGTCGATGGACTCGATGGTCGTCTCCAGGCCGGCCGGGAGGGCCAGCACCCGGTCGCCCGGCTTCATGACGCCGGACGCGACGGTGCCCGCATAGCCGCGGTAGTCGCGCGCGTCGTTCTGCTGCGGCCGGATCACGTACTGCACCGGGAACCGCACGTCGACCAGGTTGCGGTCCGAGGCGACGTGCAGGCGCTCGAGGTGGCTGAGCAGCGGCGAGCCGTCGAACCAGGGCATCCGCTCCGACCGCGTCACCACGTTGTCGCCCGCCAGGGCGGACACCGGGATGAAGGTCAGGTCGGGCACGCGCAGGCGGGAGGCGAACTCGGCGAACTCCGCGCGGATCCGCTCGAAGACCTGCTCGTCGTAGTCCACCAGGTCCATCTTGTTCACGCAGACCACCACGTGCGGCACGCCGAGCAGCGTGGCCAGGAACGTGTGCCGGCGCGACTGCTCGACGACACCCTTGCGCGCGTCCACGAGGATGAGCGCCACGTCCGCCGTCGAGGCGCCCGTGACCATGTTCCGCGTGTACTGGGTGTGGCCGGGCGTGTCCGCGATGATGAACTTGCGCTTGGGCGTCGCGAAGTAGCGGTACGCCACGTCGATGGTGATGCCCTGCTCGCGCTCGGCGCGCAGCCCGTCCGTCAGGAGCGACAGGTCCGCGTAGTCGTTGCCGCGGTCCTTGCTCACCTGCTCCACCGACTCGAGCTGGTCGGCGAAGATCGACTTGCTGTCGAACAGCAGCCGGCCGATCAGGGTCGACTTGCCGTCGTCGACCGAGCCGGCCGTGGCGAACCGCAGGAGGTCGCCGCTGACGATCTCGTTGTGCGCCTCGGAGGCCGCACCGGCCTCGGACTCGCCCTGTGAAAGAGCAATCGTCATCAGAAGTAGCCTTCCTTCTTACGATCTTCCATGGCGGCCTCGCTCACCTTGTCGTCGCCGCGCGTGGCGCCGCGCTCGGTCAGGCGCACGGCCGCGACCTCCTCGACGACGTCGTGCAGCGTGGACGCGACGGACTCGACGCATGCGGTGAGGTTCGCGTCGCCGACCGTGCGGTAGCGCGTGGACCTGACCTGGGCGGTCTCGCCGTCCTTGAGCGGGGTGAAGTCGTTGACCTCGTAGAGCATGCCGCTGCGCTCCACCACCTCGCGCTCCTTGGCGAGGTAGAGGTCGGGCAGGTCGATGTCCTCGGCCTCGATGTACGCCCAGATGTCCAGCTCGGTCCAGTTGGACAGCGGGAACACCCGGATGGACTCGCCCTGGTGGACGCGGCCGTTGTACAGGTTCCAGATCTCGGGGCGCTGGTTCTTCGGGTCCCACTGACCGAAGTCGTCGCGGAAGGAGAACACGCGCTCCTTCGCGCGGGCCTTCTCCTCGTCGCGGCGGCCGCCGCCGAACAGGGCGTCGAAGCCGTGCTTCTCCGCGGCCTCCAGCAGCACCGGCGTCTGGATCCGGTTGCGCGAGCCGTTGGGCTCCTCCTGGACCAGGCCGCGGTCGATGCCCTCCTGGACGGAGGCGACGACGAGCTGCACGCCCGTGCGGTCCACCCAGCGGTCACGGCAGTCGAGCACGGTCTGGAAGTTCAGGCCGGTGTCGACGTGCATGATCGGGAACGGGACGCGCGCCGGGGCGAACGCCTTGACGGCCAGGTGCAGCATGACGATGGAGTCCTTGCCGCCGGAGAACAGCAGGCAAGGGCGCTGCATCTCGGCCACCACCTCGCGCATGATGTGGATGCTCTCGGCCTCCAGGCTGCGCAGCTGGCTCAGAACGTGGCTCTTCACTCCTTGGCACCTACTTTGCTATCTGCCCCGACCACGGACGCGACACCAACGGTGTCGAGCAGCTCACGCAGGCGCGGAGCCAGTGCCGGGGGGCATACGAACAGGTCAGGGAGCCAGGGGCTCTCCCGGTTGTACTCGAGATCAGATCCGTCGAGGCGGGTGCAGACGAGGCCTCGGGACCGTGCCACGGCGACAGGGGCCGCGGAGTCCCACTCGTACTGCCCACCCGCGTGGACGTAGGCGTCAACTGTAGCGTCGGCGACCGCCATCATCTTGACACCCGCGGAGCCCATCGGCACGAGCTCGACGTCGTCGCGCTCGGCCAGGGCGGCCACGAACTCCGGCGGGCGGCTGCGGCTCGCCGCGATCCGCAGCGGCCGGTTCCCGGCCAGGACAGCGGCGCTGTCGTCGTCGGGCACGACGCCGTCCGCGGTGGTCATGACCTGCTCGCGGGCGGGCAGGGCGACCGCTGCGGCCGTGAGCCCGGTGCCGCGCTCCCAGAGCGCGACGTGGACGGCGAAGTCGTCACGCCACTGCCCGGCCAGGGGGCCGTCGGCGTGCCGCTCGGCGAACTCGCGGGTGCCGTCGAGCGGGTCGATGATCCACACACGATCTGCACGGGTGCGGGACGCATCGTCCTTGGCCTCCTCCGAGAGGACGGCGTCGGCGGGCCGGGCTGCGGTCAGTGCGGCCGCGAGCCAGGCCTGAGCCGCGGCGTCACCCGCGTCCTTGAGCTCCTTGGCGACGAAGGAGCCGCCGGCGGCGTCGACCTCGGCGCGGAGCGCGAGGAGCACCTCCGCCGCTCCCGAGGCGAGTGCGTGGGCAAGGGCGTCGTCGTCGAGCGACGCCTGAGGGAGCGTGGGGGGCGGCGCGTTCATCGATCTCCAGGGTGGACGTCTTCTCCGGCGATCCGGCCGTCTCTGCGCGGCGCTCGACAAGGGCCAAGGTGCCGTGGATGAAAGTCCGGCGGACGCGCCGAGGCTACCATTCCGGCATGCGATCCAGCGCCAGCGGACCAGTAACGACCTCTACCGGCTCCAGGTGGCGCTAATGGTCACTATCCCGATGAGATTAGTCGGAATTAACAGGCTCCGGGCCGGGACCGCGCGGCGCCCCCTATGAGCATCGACCTTCCCCTGGTCCTCGGCGGCCTGGCGGTCGGCTTCGTCGTGGGCCTGACCGGGATGGGTGGCGGCGCCCTCATGACGCCGATGCTGATCTTCGTGTTCCGCGTGGACCCCCTCGTGGCGGTCTCCAGCGACGTGGTCGCGAGCCTCTTCATGAAGCCCGCCGGCGCGATAGTGCACCTGCGGCGCAGGACAGTGAACCTGAAGCTCGTGCTGTGGCTGTGCGTGGGCTCGGTGCCCGCCGCGTTCTCCGGCGCCCTGCTCATCAGGGTGCTGCCGTTCGGCGACTCCCTCGACACCGCGCTCCAGACGATCCTCGGGGTCGCCCTGCTCATCGCGTCCGGCGGCCTCGTGGTCCGTGCCGTGCTGCAGATGGTGCGGAGCCGCTCGGCGCTCGGCGAGGGGCCCACCCGGCCGTCGGCCCCGCCGGAGCTCGTGGTGCGCCCGGTGCCCACCGCGATCCTCGGCGCGGTGGCCGGGCTCCTGGTCGGTATGACGTCGGTCGGTGCCGGCTCGGTGGTCATCGTCGTGCTCCTGCTGCTCTACCCGGCGCTCAAGGCGTCCCAGCTCGTCGGTACCGACCTGGTCCAGGCAGTACCGCTCGTCGCGGCGGCGTCGCTGGGACACATCCTGTACGGCGACTTCTCGCTCGGCCTGACGACGTCCCTCCTCATCGGCGCAATCCCCGGCGCCTGGTTCGGCGCCCACGTGTCCTCGCGCGCGCCGGGCGGCATCATCCGCC
Organism: uncultured Actinomycetota bacterium; assembly: GCA_963850545.1. Taxonomy (GTDB): domain Bacteria; phylum Actinomycetota; class Actinomycetes; order Actinomycetales; family Cellulomonadaceae; genus Promicromonospora. Next base: position 496,959 of record CAWKLP010000002.1, read on the forward strand.
GCGCCCTGGCGATCCTGCTGCTCGCGTCCGCGCTCAAGCTGCTCGGCGCGAGCCTCCCCGTGGTGCTGGGTGCCGCCGGCGCGGCGCTGGTCTTCGGCAACCTGGTGTGGTTCTGGGTCAAGCGCCGCTTCGCCGCGCTCCCGGCGGCGCCCATAGCAGACTCGTCCCCGGAGGAGCCCGCCGGGGACCGGACGGGTCCTTCGAGCGGCTCCGCGACCGACCCAGCCGAAGACCCGACCGAAGACCTGACAGAAGACCTGACAGAAGACCTGACAGAAGACCTGACAGAAGACTCAGCAGAGACGAGCCACAGCAGATGACCGACTCCCCCGCCCGCGTCCTGTCCGACGACGAGCTGGACCTCCTCGAGCTGGCCCTCGGCGGCGCGCTCCCGCCGTCGGCTCTCGCGGCCGCCCTGCTGGCCCCGGCCGGCACCCCGGCCGACGTCGTGCTGACCGACGCCGAGAACACCCCGCTGGCCCGCCTCACGGCCAGGCCCGGCGAGGCGCCAGACGTCCTGGAGCCGCTCAAGCCCCTCGCGGCGGCGATCGGTCCGCAGTGGGACGCCGCCGCGCGCCGTCCGGCCCGCGAGGTGCGGGCGGCCCTCGATGCGGACCCCGGGGACGACGCCGGGAACCGCCTCGGCCTGCTCGTCACCGAGGTGCCGACCCGAGAGGAGTCCGACGCCGCGGTGGCGCTCGCCTCGGGCGCCGAGACCGGCACGGGTGCTGGGACCGGCGCCGGCGCGGGCCGCACCGGCACCGTGCTGCTGCTCGTGCCGGTCGCGCGCCGCGCGCCGGAGCCCGGCGTCGTCGGCGCCCCCGGGCTGGTGCGGGCGGCACTGGGGCTGGCCGACACCCTGGCCGGGCGCACCGGCGCGCGGGTGACCACCGTCGTCGTGCCGTGGTCCGGGCTGGGCCTGACGACGCTCGACGAGGTGGCGGCCGCCTATGGCGCGGCGCGCGTCGAGACGCTCGCCGCGCGCCGCTCGCCGGCCACCGCCGAGCGAGTGGCGGCCCTGCCCCGCGTGCGGGACGAGGCGGTGCGGGCGCTGTACCCGCCCGCCTCGGCCGCCGAGGTGGCGCGTGCCAGTGGCGCCCACCGCCGGGGCGCGGTCGTGTTCTTCACGGGCCTGTCGGGCTCGGGCAAGTCGACGGTCGCCCGCGCCCTGGCCGCCGAGCTGGACGACGACGGCCTGGGAACGACCCTGCTCGACGGCGACGAGGTGCGGCACCACCTGTCGAAGGGCCTCGGGTTCGACCGCGAGTCCCGCGAGACCAACGTGGAGCGCATCGGATACGTGGCGGCGCTCGTGGCCAAGCACGGCGGCATCGCCGTCGCCGCGCCGATCGCGCCGTTCGCGGCCGGCCGGGCGAAGGTGCGGGCGCTGGCCGAGGACGCCGGCGCGCACTTCGTCCTGGTGCACATCAGCACGCCCCTGGCGGTGTGCGAGGCGCGCGACCGCAAGGGCTTCTACGCCAGGGCACGGGCCGGCGAGATCGCCGAGTTCACGGGCATCTCGTCGCCCTACGAGGAGCCCGACGACGCCGAGCTGGTCATCGACACCACCGACGTCCCGGTGCCCGACGCCGTGGAGACGGTCCGTGCCTACCTGGCGAACCTCCTGCCCTGAGCACGCCGAGGTAGAACCAGGGCGAGGTTAGAACCAGGGCGAAGTAGAACTGGGGCGGAGCAACCACACAGGTCGCTCCGCCCCAGTTCTACTCGCCCTGGTTCTACCTCGGCAGGCTGATCAGGCGGTGGCGTCGGCCGCCTTCAGTGCCTGGGCCTCGGCCTTCTTGCGCTCGGCCTCTTCGGCCTTCTTCTTCGCGGCCTCTTCCGCCGCGCGCTTGCGCTGCAGCGCCCGACGGCGGGCCGGGCCCATGCCGGGGCGCTGCGCCCGCACGAAGTTCTTGTACGCGTCGGCGACCTCGTGCACGGGACCGTCCATGACCAGCTGGCCCTGGTGCATCCACAGCACGCGCGTGCACATCGCCTCGATGGTCGAGATCGAGTGGCTCACGAGGAACACGGTGCCCGCGTTGGCGCGGACGTCCTCGATACGCGACTTGCTGCGCTCCTTGAAGGCGGCGTCGCCCGTGGCGAGGGCCTCGTCGATCATCAGGATGTCCGGCGACGAGGCCGACGAGATCGCGAACCGCAGGCGCGCGCCCATGCCGGACGAGTACGTCCTCATCGGCAGGTAGACGAAGTCGCCGATGCCGGAGAACTCCACCACCTCGTCGAACTTCTCGTCGACCTGCTTGGGCGTGAGCCCGAGCGCCAGGCCGCCGATCATGATGTTGCGCTCGCCCGTCAGCTGCGGCATGAGCGCCGCGTTCACGCCGAGCAGCGACGGATCGCCCGAGACGTGCACGCTGCCCGACTTCGGGGGCATGAGCCCCGCGATCGCCCGCAGCATGGTGCTCTTGCCGGAACCGTTGACGCCGACGATCCCGATGGACTCCCCGTGCCGCACCGTGAAGGAGACACCCCGCACGGCGTGCACCTCGCTGACGGCGCCGACGTGCCGGCGTCCGGCCCGGAGCAGCCGCTTGTGGAGGGGGACCTTCAGCTTGATCTCGCGGACCTCGGCGCCCTTCTCGGCCTCCTTCTTGGCCCGGCCGCCGATGACGCGGTAGACGACGTGCAGGTCGTCCACCACGAGACAGGGGTCGCCCAGCTCGGTCTCGAGGGCCTCCTGCCCGGCGTCCTCGGGCTCGACCTCGAGGTCGAAGTCCATGTGCTCGTCGGCCTCAGTCACGTCCGTACCTCTCCTCACCGCGCCAGAAGACGATGAAACCGATCACGAAGAACACCACGGCCCACACGCCGCCGAGCGCCCACATCAGGCCGCTGGGCGGGAACGCATCCTCCTGCATCAGCACGGAGCGCACCAGGTACAGGTAGACCGCGATGGGCTGGTACTCCAGCACGCCTGTGAAGACCGCCTTGGTCGTCTCGGAGACGGCCAGGTCCTCGACGTAGTGCGACACCGGGAAGATCACGCCCGACGCATACATCAGCACGCGCATGAAGAACCCGATGAGGTTGTCGAGGTCGGGGATGCTGGCCACCAGCCGCGCCATGATGAACGCGAGCCCCGTGTTGAAGATCCACATGAGTGCCACGGCGGCGGGCAGCAGCAGCCACCACCACGTCACATGGACCATCTCGTACGTCGGGATGAAGCCGCTGAGCAGCGTGATGCCACACATCACGACGATCGCCGGGACGAGCGTGGTGAGCAGCGACAGCACCGTGGACATCGGCAGCACGGCGCGCGGGAAGTGCAGGGAGCGCAGGAGCTGCGTCTTGCCGCTGATCGACTTGGCGCCGCCGCTCACCGATGCCTCGACGAACCGGAACATGAAGACGCCGATCACGATGTACGCAATCGAGTTGCCGACCCCACGGCTCAGCTGGAGCAGGATGCCGAAGATCAGCACGTACACGGCCGCGTTGAGGATCGGGTTGAGCACTGCCCAGAGCTGGCCCAGGTAGTTGTTCTGGTTCTTGGCGTACGCCGTGGACGTGGCCAGGACCCGGATGAAGGCCCAGCGGCTCGCCAGGCTGCGGATGTACTCGCCCAGCGGCGGGCGGACATTCAGGGGGCGCAGACCGTACTGCTTCGCGACGGCGAGCCGCTCGGCAGACGTCGTGCTGGGGACGAGCGGCGGCGGCGGCTTCTTAGCATCGCCGCTGGCGGCAGCCTTTGCTGGCGCGGCCGCGTCGGTAGTAGGTGTGCTCACGGTGCGTGAAATACCTGTCTGGTCGGGGGCACTGCCGGGGACGATCCGGCCGTTCGATCCTAGCGGGTCACAAACCCTAGCATTGTGGTCGGGATTCCATGTCGGAGCCGCGCGACCACACCGCCGGACCTCGCCAGACTCCGTACGTGAGAGACTGCACCGCGTGCAGCACCCCCGTCCCGCTCCTCGAACCACCGACCCGAGCGCCGCGTCCCCGCGTGTCGCCGGCGCCCTGGTCGAGTCGCCGCTGCAGCTGCTCTGCACGGTCGAAGCGCACGCCGCCGGGTACGGCGGAACCGAGACGCACGTGCACGTGCGCGACGACGTCCCCGCCCTGGGCGACGCCCTGTCGGCCGTCCGCCAGCTCACCCTCCCCGAGGGACTCACCTTCGACCTGGCCGGCCGGCGCAGCGCCCTGACGGCGCGCGAGCCGGTCTGGCTCGTGGGCGACGCCTTCTCCGGCCTCTTCCAGGCCACCGCTCCCCTGCGCCGCCCGGAGCGCATAGTCCTGGTCGACGACGGCCTGGCGACCCTCGAGCTGTGCCGCCTCCTGGTGCGCCGCGACCCGCTGGTCCGGATCGGCAGCCCCGCGCGCGCGCCCCGGCGTCGGCTCGGCGCCGTCGCCGCCGGCCGCCTGCGGTCGCTGGCCGCCGACGGCCGGGTAACGATCTTCACCGCACTCCCCCTCGGGCCCGACCTGACCACCGGCCTGCGGGCCCAGGGGTTCGACGTGCGGCCCAACCGCTTCGGCTGGCTCACCGCGCAGCCCGCCGACGCCGCGATGCCCGAGCCCACCATCGTCGTCGGCTCGGCGATGGCCGCCGACGGGCTGATCGACCCCGACCGGTACGTCGACTGGATCCGGTCGCTGGCGAAGGAGGGGGCGCTGCGCTACCTTCCGCACCGCCGGCAGACCCCGGAGCTGCTCGCGGCCCTGGCCGAGATCGACGGCGTGACCGTCGACGCGCCCGGCGCCCCCGTCGAGATCAGGCTGCGCGGCCTGCGGCCCGGCCAGCGCGTGCTGAGCCTGCCATCGACGTCGACCATCCTGTTGACCACTATCATTTCACCGCTCGGTGTCCCCGTCACCGCGCTCGACGTGCCCGCCGACTGGTGGACCCCGCGCGCCTCGGCCGAGCACCGAGCACACCTGACCAGCGTCGTCGAGCTCGCCCGGCAAGCCCGGGCCGCAGCCGAGGACGTTAAAGAAACCGACTCCCCGGAGGCGAACGAATGACCATCCGCGTGCTCGCGGTCGCGGACAGCGACTCGTATCTGAAGTGGGCATGCGCGACGCTGGACAGGCTCGGCCCGGCCGACGAGGCCGGGCTCGACCGCTCGGCAGTGATCGTCAAGACGCCGATCGCGCCGACCACCAGTCAGATCGCCGCCGCCGTCGCGGGATCCTCAGTGGTCCGTCCCGCCGTGCTCCCCGTCCGGGATCTCGCCGCCCACATCCGTGACAACACGCCCGACGTCGTGCTGATCGCCGCCACCGGCCCGGTCGCCGAGGTCGTGGCGCGCGCCATCGTCGCCGCCGCGGGCAAGCACCGTCCCGCGCTCATCACCGGCCTGCCCGGCATGGCGCTGCCCGCCACGCCCGAGGGCACGGGCTGGCGCCGCTGGTGCGACGCGTTCGTGGTGCACAGCCGCCTCGAGATCGACGCCTACCGGGTGGCGTTCGCCGCGCACGGCGTCGCCCCCGAGGTCCCCCTGGCGCACCTGCCGTTCCTCGAGCACATGGCCACGAGCCTCGGCACGGAGCCGGTCAAGCGCGTCGTGTTCGCCGCACAGGCCAAGGTGCCGGACAACCGGCCCGACCGCGTCACCCTCCTGGACCGCCTCGCGCGGCTCGCCGAGGAGGACTTCGAGGTCATCGTCAAGCTGCGCGCCCGCAAGGGCGAGCGCCAGACGCACAACGAGGCGTTCCCCTACGACGAGCTGTGGGACACCGAGCACGAGCGGCTCGGGCACCGCAGCGACGCGCTGCGGTTCGTCGACGGCCCCATGGCCGAGTGGCTGCAGGCGGGCTCCGCGCTCATGACGGTCAGCTCGACCGCCGCGATGGAGTCGCTGGCCCTGGACCTGTCCACGGTCATCATCGACGACTTCGGCGTGACCCCCGAGCTGCTCAACGCGCCGTTCGCCGGCAGCGGCTGCGTGATGCCCGTGGCCGATGCCGCCGAGGCGTTCCGCGCCGGTGGCCCGCAGCCGGACACCACCTGGCTCGAGGACAACTACCTGCACGCCACCGAGTCGGAGCTGCCGGCAACGGTCCGGGACCTGGCCGCGCGCCGCGAGGCCGGGACACTGACCGAGCTGGCCGAGGTCAAGCCGTGGCTCCGCGCCCGCTACCTGCGGATGGCGCTGCAGATGTACCTGCCGAAGTTCTTCTACGACGTGATCCGACTGTCGACCCGCCCGGTCCGCCTTCTGTTCCTGGACAAGAAGGCCTGACGCCCGGTCCGCTTCCAGAACGACTTCAGGTACCGATTCCGTCGAGAATCGGTACCTGAAGTCGTTCTGGATGCGGACCTACGGGTTCAGACCCCGTCATCGACCCGGACGCGCTCCGTGAGGCCGCGGAGGAATCCCGCGCCCCACGCCATGTGCATGGTCACGAGCGTCGCGGGGAGCGCCAGCGCCGAGCGCAGGTCGAGCCGCGGCTGACGCGTCGCGGCGTGCGCCGAGGCGGCGAGCACACCCAGGAGGTACGCGGCCGGCGGCACGAGGCCGACCAGCACCACGGGCAGCGAGCCCGCGACGGCGCCCCCGACGGCCACCAGCACGGACACGCCCAGCACGACGACGGCGGTCGGCGGGGCGAGGTACCGGGGGTTCGCGGTGCCGGGGTTGCGGCGCACCACCTCGCGACGCCACATGCCGGTGCGCCAGAACTGCGTGGCGACGGCGCCCAGCGTCCGGCGGGGCTTGTACTCGACCACGAGCGACGGGTCGAACCACAGGAGGCTGCCGCTGTTGCGCAGCCGCAGGCACAGCTCCCAGTCCTGGGCCCGGACGTACACGGGCGAGTATCCGCCAACGCGCTCCAGCGCCTCGCGGCGGAACGTGCCCAGGTAGACCGTCTCGGCCGGGCCTGCGCTGCCGCCCGTGTGGAACGACGCCGAGCCCAGGCCGGCCGGGTGGCTCATCGCGCGCGCCACGGCCTTCTGGACGGGGGTGTCGCCGACGGGAAGCATGCGCCCGCCGACGCCGTCGGCCCCCGCTGCCTGGAGCGCCTCCACCGCGCGGCGCACGTACGTGGGCTCGGCCACCGTGTGGCCGTCCACGCGGACGAAGATCGAGTGTCCCTCGGGCATCCGCTCCAGGCCTGCGTTCAGGCCGAGCGGCTTGGAGCCCGTCGGGTTGTCCACCACGGTGACGCGGCCCGTCTCGGCCGCGAGCTTGTCGGCGATCTCGCGCGTCCGGTCTCGCGAGGGACCCACCGCGAGCACCATGTGCAGCGGATGCGGGTAGTCCTGGCCCAGGATCGACCGCACCATCGCCTCGAGGTACGGCTCCTCGTCTCGTACGACGGCGACGACCGTCACCAACGGCATGTTCGCCGCCTCAACCCGCTCGGGCACGAGGCCCCCTCTCGTCGACGCGATAGCTGGACCGATCCGGCCCTGGTTGTTCCCCGGGTCCTGCCGGACCGGGGAACATCAGAGGCGGGCACCGCGTGCGGCGCCCGCCTCCGACGATGAACAGTTCCACGGACTCAGACCTGCTCGGCTTCTGAGCCCGCGTCGTGCCTCGGCTCAGGCGCTGTCTGACGCGCCTGAGCCTACTGGCTTCGCGTCAGGCTCAGGCGTCGACGCGACGAAGGCGCGACATGGGCGAGAACTCGCCGGGCATGACGCGCTTCTGGCCGTCGCCGAGAGCCTTCTCGAGGATGCGGATGTCGCGCACCAGGTTCTCGAGGCCCTTGGGCTCGAGCGAGGAGGCGTGGTCCGAGCCCCACATGGCGCGGTCGAGCGTGATGTGCCGCTCCACGGCGACGGCGCCCAGCGCCACGGCGGCGAGCGAGATCTGCAGGCCGGTCTCGTGGCCCGAGTAGCCGACGGGCACGTTGTAGCGCTCCTGCAGCGTCGTGATGGTGCGCAGGTTCGCCTCCTCGGGGGGAAGCGGGTAGGTCGACGTGGCGTGCAGGATCACGAGCTTGCTCGAGTCCAGGATCTCCACGGCGGCGTCGATCTGCTCGAGCGTCGACATGCCGGTCGAGAGGATGATCGGCTTGCCGGTGTCGGCGAGCGCACGAAGCATCTCGTGGTCGGTGACGGAGGCGGAGGCGACCTTGTGGGTCGGCACGCCCATCTTCTCCAGGAAGTCCACCGAGGGGGCGTCCCACGGAGAGGCGAACCACTGCACGCCCTTGTCCTTGGCGTACGCGTCGATCTCCGTGTACTCCGGCTCCTCGAACTCAACCTTGTACTTGTACTCGAGGTACGTCATCTCGCCCCAGGGCGTCTGACGGATCTTGTCACGCTGGTCCTTCGGAGTGCTGATCTCCGGAGTGCGCTTCTGGAACTTCACGGCCTGGCATCCGGCCTCGACCGCGACATCGATCAGCTTCTTGGCGATCTCGACGTCACCGTTGTGGTTGATGCCGATCTCACCGATCACGTACACGGGCTGGTCGGCGCCGACCTGCAGGTCGCCGATAGTGACCGGCGCGGGCTGCGCGTTCGTCGCGCTCATAAGAAGGTCCTTCCGAAAGGGTCGAGCACAGGGTAGTGCTGTTACGTGTCGTCGGGACTAACCGGTGACGACGGGGGTCTGGGCAGTTGCCGTACTGGGGGTGACTGCACCCGGACGCGCAGCGAGTATACGGTCACAGATCTCACGGATAGCACCGTTCCCGCCCTCGCGGGACAGCACGAGCCGGGCCTGTGCCTTCACCTCGGGGCGGGCGTCGGCGACCGCGACGGGCCAGCCGACGACCGCCATGGCGGCCAGGTCGTTCACGTCGTTCCCGACGTACGCGACGCGCGCCGGGTCGAGGTTCTGCTCGGCGATCCAGGCACGCAGGGCGGTGGCCTTGTCCTCGATACCGTGCATGACCTGCACCTTCAGCTTGTCGGCACGCGAGGCGACGACCTTGTTGGTCTCGGTCGACAGGATGAGGAACGGCAGGCCGGTCCGGCGCAGGCGGGAGATGCCCATGCCGTCGCCGCGGCTCACGCGCACCTGCTCGGTGCCGTCCTGGTCGACGTAGGCGTGGTCGTCGGTGTGCACGCCGTCGAAGTCCGTGACGAGCGCGTCGACGTCGAGCGGCACCGGCGCGGCGTCGCTCTCCTGGTCGACGAGCTGGCGGGCGAGCCAGAGGTCGCGCGGCTCGTCGATCTCGATGGACCACTCGGGCGCCAGCGGCTGGATGCCGACGTCGCCGAAGAAGCGGCGGCCACTTTCACGGAACCCGTCCGTGCGCATCACGTAGAACGCACCGGTCTCCCGGAAGTGCGGGGCGCGCTCCTGGCGGCGCGGGCGGTACTCGGTGGTGTGGCCGACGGGGGTGGCGACGCCGTCGTCGATGCGCCACTGGAAGTCGTGGGTCTCGGATACCGCGACCACCACGTCCTTCTCTCCCACCGTGACGCGGCGGATCGCCGTGTCCAGGTCCTCCGGGTCGATGAACGGCGAGGTGCACTGCACCAGGACGGTCACGGGCGGGATCTCCTGGGCGGGCAGGCCGCCGTCGCCGGCCTCGACCCGGTCGAGGACGTGCAGCAGCGCGGACTCCGACGACGCCGTGCTGCCCGCGATCTCCGCGGGGCGAGCAACGACGCGCGCACCGTGCAGGCGGGCCTCGGCCGCGATCTCGTCGTGGTCGGTCGAGACGATTACCTCGGCCACCGAGGGGGCGGCGAGCGACGCCTGGACCGCGCGCCCGACCAGCGTGATCCCGTCCACCCGCGCGAGGTTCTTCAGGGGTACGCCCTGCGAGCCTCCCCGGGCCGGGATAACGACAACGGCGGACGGGGTTTCACCGGGTAGGGACATACGTGGCACTCTCGGGGTTGAGTCGGGATGGATACGCCGTCCACAGTAGCGCTACACGCGCGGTCCGACGCACACGGCGCCCGCACCCGGACCGGCCCAGGGTGTGGGATCCTGCCGTTGCGGCGATAGTCGCCACCCTCCCCAGACGATTCCCCACGAAGCGGTAGTGCGGCCCCCAGAAGCCGGCGTGACCGTGCCGAGAACGGAGACAGCTCGAGTGCCCGAAACCGAAGGTCGCAAGGCAGACTCCCCGCACGCCGACGGCGGCGCGCCTCGTGCAGGCTCTCGGACCGAGCGGCGGAAGAACGCGCACCGCACCACCGAGGTGATGCGCGCGCTGCAGAAGGTGACGGGCTCGCGGCCGAAGCTCGACTCGTTCACCACGCGCAGGCTCGCGAGGGGCCAGATCACCTGGCCCCAGGCACCGGAGGTGCGCGCGGCGATGCTGGACGGCGCGCGCGCGGCGATCGACCGCTGGGACCTGGACGGGGCGGCCACGCTGACGAAGCTGCTCCGGATCGACTCGCCCGAGCCCGAGACGGGCCGCCTCGCCGGCATCGCCGCCCTGCTCGCCGGCGACGCGGACGCGGCGGAGGAGCACTTCTACCAGTCCTCGCGCGGCACGGGCTCGGTGGCGCGGCGCCACACCAACGCCCACCGTGCGGTCGAGGAGCTGCAGCAGTTCCTCGACTTCCGGGCCCGGATGCTCAGCCAGGAAGGCCCGGAGGACCTGGCCGACCTGCGCGAGCGCGCGGCGTCGGTCTCCATCACGAACCGCAAGGCGGCCGACGCCGCCTTCGGGCGGTACCTGGTCGCCTGCCTCACCCAGGGCGTCGAGGGTCCGCTGGGCGACGTCCTGGACGAGTTCGCCGACTCCGGCCGGATGACGGCGCTGACGGCGCGGCCGGGCGCGCTCGACGTGGCCGTCGAGAACGCCGAGTACCTCGCCGCCGACGGCGACCACGCCGGCGCCCTGTTCCTGCTGCAGGGCACGTTCCGCCACTACGGCGTCGTCTCGGAGCGGTACCTCCTCGCCCTGGGGGCGTCGCTGTCGGCGCTCAGCCGGTACGACGCCGCCCGCCGGGCCTTCCGGATCGCCAGCCCCGGCCCCGGCTCGGCGCGTGCGGCCCAGGTGGCCTGGATCATGCACGACGACGAGTCGGCGCACGCCCTGGCCCGCAAGGCGCTGCGGCACGACGCGCCGCGGTCGACGGTCCGGGCCGTGCTCGGCCGGTCCGAGCACCCCGTGACCCCGGCGGAGGCGGACGCCCCTTCGGGCGGCATGGGCCACGTCGCGTTCTACGTGGACCGCGGGGAGAACTTCGGCGACATAGTGCTGCCGGACGCCGTCCGGGACGCGATCACCGAGCCCGCCGGACCCACCGACTGGGTGCCCTTCCACGCGCACCAGGTGTTCGACGACGAGTTCGTCCGGATCGCGAACGCCCAGCGCGCGCTCGTCGTCGGCGGCGGCGGCCTGTTCCTCCCGGACACCTCGCCCAACGGGAACAGCGGCTGGCAGTGGAACGTGCCGCCCGCCGCGCTCGATGCGCTCACGGTCCCCGTCTACGCCTTCGCCGTCGGCTTCAACCTCTTCACCGGGCAGCGGTTCAAGGGCGACCTGTTCCGCCGCAGCCTGATCGCCTTCACGCGCAAGGCCGAGTTCGTGGGCCTGCGCAACACCGGCTCGATGGAGCGCGTGCGCGACATGCTGCCCGCCGAGCTGCACGACAAGGTGCGCTTCGTGCCGTGCCCGACCACCGTGCTCGAGCACATCCGCCCCGGCCTGCCCGCTGGGCGTTCCGGCTCCGGCACGGTGCTGCTCAACGCGGCGTTCGACCGCAGCGAGCGGCGCTTCGGCGGCGGCTACGCGGACTTCCTCGCGCAGATCGTCGAGCTCGCGGAGAAGGCAGGCAAGGGCGGTGCGGAAGTCCGCATCGCCGCGCACACGCGCGGCGACCTGCGGCTCGCGAAGGACCTGGAGGCCGCGCACGATCTGTCGCTGCCCGTCGACGAGCTCCACTACATGGACCAGGCCGACGCCCTCGCCGTGTACCGGCAGGCGTCGCTCGTGATCGGCATGCGCGGCCACGCGACGATGATCCCGTTCGGCCTCGGCACCCCCGTCCTGAGCATCGTGTCGCACCCGAAGATGCGGTACTTCCTGGAGGACGTGGACCGTCTGGACTGGGGCTACGACGTGGCCGACGCCGATCTCGGCGCCCGGCTCGCGGAGCGCACCCTCGACGTCCTGACCCGCGAGAACGACTACCGGGCCGACGTCGCCGACCGGCAGCAGCTGCTGCTCCCACTCGTCCGCGCCGCGGCCGCGGACGTCGCGAAGGCCTGAGCCGTCGCGTTCCCACATCGCCGTTAGACTCGACCGGTCTCAGCACACCGAAAGGGAGTTACCGATGCCCACCATGCGGAGCGTGCCGCTCGGCCGTGAGCCGGGCGACGCGGAAATCGCGTCGTTCGCCGACCTGATCGACAGGCCCCTGCTCATCGTCGGCAACGGGCCGTCGTCGGCCATGCCTCCCTACCACCGGATCCCGGCGGACGTGGTCGTCTTCCGCATGAACTGGTTCTTCCTGGAGAGCAACTACCACTTCGGCGACCGGGTGGACGCGTACTTCAGCGCCATCCCGAACGAGAAGCTGGAGAAGCTGCTGCAGGAGGAGATCCGCTCGGGGCGGTACGACGTCCGCCGGATCCTCAGCCCGATGCGCCATGCCGCGAACCGCGACGGCGACAAGTACGGCCTGGAGCCGATGTCCGGCGTCGAGGAGCTCGACTCCTGGTCCATCCCGGCCCGGCACCCGCGCCTCGCGCGTGCCTTCATGAGCCGGCCGGGCCTGCCCACGACGGGCATGCAGGCCCTGGCGTTCGGCCTCGGCGTCGGCTTCCGCGAGATCTACCTCTCGGGCGTCGACCTGTACGAGTCCAAGGACAGCCGGTACGGCTACACGGTCACGCAGGCCGCGGAGTCGGCGCTCAAGGACAAGGACCTCACGCCGGGCTACGAGTCCGCGCACGGCCTGGACTCGGACCTCGCCTTCCTGCGCTCCTGCCTCGCCGAGTTCCCGGACGCGAAGATCCGTTCCGTGAGCCAGTCGGACACGCTGCACCTGTTCGTACCGCCGGCCGACGACGAGCTCACCGACCGCCCGCACCTCACCCCCGAGGCGGTGCCGACGCTCGCCGTGTCCAAGGACACGGTGGACCTCGAGCTCCCCGAGGTCGGCGAGGACACGTCCGTCATCGTCCCCAAGGTCGACGGTCCGCTGTGGAAGGAGATCGACGGCCGCAAGTGCGCGTACGTCACGGTGGTCTCCGGCTCGTACCACCACGGCGCGCGCGCCCTGGCGAACTCGCTGCGCGGGCACTCGGACGTCCCGCTCATCGCACTGGTCACGCCGGACGCCGACCGCTCCGCGCTGGCCGCGAGCGGCATCCGGACCATCCAGGTCCCGGGCATCCGGAACCCGATGAACTCGGGCGGCAACAAGATCCAGGCGCGCTTCGCGATGACCTACACGAAGCTGCACGTGTTCCGGCTCGACTTCTTCGACCGCCTCGTCTACCTCGACAGCGACACCGTCGTGAAGGGCAGCCTGGACGAGCTGTTCGACGGCGACGACTTCGCCGCGGTGCCCGACGCCGGCCTGGACCTGCCCGACGGCAGCGTGTTCAACTCCGGCGTCTTCGCCGTGAACCCGTCGCACGGGATGTTCGAGAGGATGATGTCGCAGCTGGCCCACACGACGTCGTACGACGGCGGTGACCAGGGCTTCCTCAACCAGTTCTTCTCGGACTGGCGCAAGCTGCCCCTGGAGTACAACACCACCAAGCGCATCTACTCCCACCACCCGCAGGTGTTCAACGAGGAGGACGTCAAGGTTCTCCACTACGTGGGTCGCAAGCCGTGGGAGCCGACGTCGAAGGGCGAGCGGTACGACCAGCTGGACTACGCCTGGCTCGACTACCTCAGCGACTGGGAGAAGAACGAGCTGGTGCGCGAGCTGCGCCACACCGCGGCCGGCGGCAAGCCGCCGGAGGCGGGCAGCAGCAGCCCGTTCCGTCAGGCCCAGCAGGCCAACCGGACGAACAAGGCGAACGAGGCCGTGCGCCTCCTCGAGGCCGTCATCGCAGAGCGCGAGCCCACGTCGGGCGAGCTGCGCGAGCTCGCCAAGGCCTACCGCCGCCTGGGCCGGCACGACGACTGCGCCCGGGTCCTCAAGCAGGCCTATGCCATCGACCCGCGCCGCAGCGTCATGAAGGACATGATGCTGGCGCAGGCGCGCTCCATCAAGAAGAAGCTCGCCTAGGCAGAGCCTGAGCCAGGGCGGCTCGCCCGCACGAACAAGCCCCGTGGGGCAGGAACCGGATCGGTTCCCGCCCGCGGGGCTTCGTGCTGTGTCGACCGGAGGACGCAGCGGGAACGGCTACCTGGTGAAGGCGCGCCGGGCACGACGGCGGCCTGCCCGCACGATCCTCCGCAGGCCGCCGAGGGACCCCCGCTTGGCAGCCGACTGCACCGTGACGGGGGCGGCGGGCCGCGTGGCCTCGCCGGTCGCGCCGCCCTCCATACGCCGCACACCGGTCTTCGCGGCGAGTGCCGCTTCCGCGAGTCGACGCCGCTCGTAGTCGTTGTCGTAGCCCGCCTGGGCGAGACTGAGCTCACGGTCGCTGTAGGGGACGAGCTCGGCCGTCACCTTTTCGCCGGTGAGCCGCTCGTGGATGATCGACAGGTTTTGCATGGTCGTGTCGACGAAACGCCGCTGCGTCGCGGCGAGCTCCGCGCGCAGTGCGGCGCGATTCGCCTCCACCGCATTGATCTGCGTGAGGGCCGCACTCGCAAAGTCGTCCTGCCACGGGTCGATCAGGAATTCGGGGTGGCCGATTTCGTGTGCAAAGTACTTGATTTTATTATTGGTGCTCAGCGACAGCGGAACGTTGTTCAGCCCGAACGGGATCATCTGCGAGTGGCCGCGGGCACCAAGGATGACCGGAAGTTGCGCGTAGTTGCGGATGCCGTCGAAGAGCACCTTTGTGTTTCCGTACAGCGGCCGCCCGGTCAGGCCGAGCTCGGCGCCGTACTCCTGGAAGAACTTCATGTCCGTGCGCTTGTGGCCCACGAACTCGACGTCCCAACCGTCCTGCTGGAGGGCCAGGATCAGGTCGCGCAGCTGCGGGAAGATCGCGCCGGGCTCGAGACCGGACTCCACGTGGGCCACCTCGAGGCCGACCTGGATGCCGATCCGCTTGTCCGTGCTGGGGCCGTCGCCCACGATGCGCGGCAGCAGCACCCGGCCGATCGTCGTCGGGCACGGCTGCAGTGTCAGGTGCGGCGCCGAGGCGGGCTCGTCCAGCCAGGCACGCATGTCGTCGACGGCACCGGTCGAGCGCAGTCCGAAGAAGATGCTCTGCGACATCGTCTGGTTGATGTGCTTGCGAAAGACCTGGTTGTGGTGCTCCGGGTCGAACTGGGCGGGGTTGCCCGCGCCGAAGACGATGATCGGCTTCTTCAGCCTCGCGAGCAGCTCCACCGTGATGTTCCACTGCCAGCCCGAGGCGGGAGTGGCGTTCGTGCGGCGCGGGAAGATCCCGCCGCCGCCGATGACCACTCCGTCGAAGTTCTCGTTGATGTCGTCCACGAACGAGCTGGTGACCTTCTCGCGGAACGGGCTGGTGCTCGTCAGCTCGAGGTAGTCTCCACCGCCCCAGGAATTGAATGCGTGGCGGACGAGCTCGAAGAGGAGCTGGTCTCCATAGCTGTACACGGTCTTGAGATCAAGGTGAAGTAGACGCTGGCGACTCATCATCCCTCTAATCACACGGTTGGACGTCCGAAATGAGAGTAGCCCCAAGAAAGCACTGGAGCGACGCGAACCAAACGGTTCGCGCCGCTCCAGTCTTCTATTTCACCCAGGTTTTATCCCGGCAGATCCTTCACTTACCTGCGAGCTTGTTGCGCAACGGGCGCAGCCGACGGCGCAGGCCGTCCGTCATCGACTTGCGGGGACCACCGACCGCCTCGAGGTCCTTGCGCGCCTTGTTCAGCTCGCGCTTGAGCCGGCCGTTGTCCTGCTCGAGCTTGTCGAATCGCATGGACGAGTCGTACGCCCGCGCGGCGGTGCGGCGCTCCGGCGGCGTCAGCGCGCGGAACGACGGCGTGATCGTCTCGCCCGTGAGGCCCTTGTAGATGGCCGTGAGGTTGTCCAGCGACGTGTCGAAGAAGCCCTGGCGGACGCCGGCGAGCTCCTTGCGCAGCTCCGGCTGGCGCTCGTAGACCTCGTTGATCGTCTTGTACAGGGTGTCCTGGAAGCCGTCCTGGCGAGGGTCGATCGCCCAGTCCGCGTGGCCGATGTCGGTCGCGAAGTAGCGGATCTTGTGGTGCACGTACAGGGACAGCGGGATCGTGCCCATGCCGAAGGGCACCATCTGCGCGTGCCCGCGCGTGCCGAGGATGATCGGCAGGCCCGCGAAGTACTCGATGCCCTGGTACAGGACGTCGCGGTTGCCCCACAGGATGTGCTCGCTGCTGACGACGCCGCGCTCGGTGAGACGGTCGTGGAAGCCCATGTCGGCGCGCGCGTGCGGCACGCTCTCGACCCGCCAGCCCTCGCCGTTGAGCTTCTCCAGGACGTCGATCTGGTCCGCGTAGATCTTGTCGGCGTCGAACCCGGCGCGCGCCTGGCGCTTGCCCACGATCGACTCGGCCGAGATCCGGCGCTCGTGCGGGAGCTCGTCCTGGAACAGGTCCGGGTACAGGAACGACGACAGCGTCGTCGGGCAGGGCTGGTACGCGACCCGGTCCCGGTTCGACTCCGTGATGTAGTCCTTGATGGTCTCCACCGAGCCGTGGTTGCGCAGGCCGAAGAAGACCGACTTCTCGAGCGTCAGGTTGACGTGCTCGCGGAACGGGTCCGCGAAGTCGGCCTGGTCGATGAACCGGTTGTTGCCCACCGCGAAGATGATCAGCGGCTTCTCGATGCGACGCAGCAGGTCCAGCGAGATGTTCCACTGCCAGCCGGAACGCTGGTTCGGGTTGGTGTCGCTCAGGAAGAGGCCACCGCCGCCGACGATGACGGCGTCGACGTTCTCGTTGATGAAGTCGACCAGACGCGCGGTCACGGGGTCACGCAGCTGTCGGCTCTGGACGATCTCGAAGGCGTCCCCGCCCGCGAAGCCCTCGAAGAGCTCGCGCACGGTCTCGAACAGCAGGGTGTCCCCGTAGTTGCCGTACGTCTTGATGTCGAAGTGGAACAGTCGAAGTCGCTTCATCGTGTCACGCGCCGGTTCTTGGAATGCACGGGCACCATCCTTGATCACTGTGGTCAGATCTGCCAAGCCCGCCGTCCGGGGACGGCGGAACGTCATCGGGCGGGTCGGGTCACTTCCCGCCGGGGAGGTAGGGCGATTCGCCCTTGTTCACTGCGAGGTCCACCACGCCCTCCGTGAGGCCGCTCGTCACCATCTCGTGCAGCGCCTTGTTCGACGGCACGAGCGCGGTCAGCATCTCCTCGCGCTGCTCCTTGGTCAGGAGCAGCGGCGACGGGTGAGTCACGTTGGAGAAGTTCGCGTCGAGGAACAGGCGGAGCTTGCGGCGGTCCTCCGCCTCGAGCTCGGCGTTGCCGACGAGCGCGAGCTTCAACGCCGAGTCAGAGTACCCGCGGTTGACGGCCTCGGTGTTGAAGGAGAACTTCGGCGCGACGTCGACGCCGGTCTGGTGGAAGAACTCGCGCACGAACGCCCGCGAGTGCATCTCCTTGATCCCCTCGAAGTAGTTGACGCGTACCTCCGCGTCCGCGGGGACCGACTCCTTGATCTTCTCGACCAGGCGGTCCCACCGCAGGTTCTCGGGGACCACGGGCTCCATGAACTCCTCGAAGGACTTCGTCGAGCCGACGCGGACCGTCTGGAGGTAGGAGCTCTCGACGAACCGGTCCTGGCGGCGCACGTAAAGCAGCACCGTGGTGCGCTCCGGCTGCAGCACCTTGTGAGCGATCCGCAGGATGTTGTCCGCGGGCGCGTACAGCGGGCCGGTCCGGAAGGAATGCACCGAGGCCAGGATGTCCTCGTGCGAGATGACCAGGCTGTCGTGCGTCGCCGCGTCCCGGACCATCTCGAAGGCCCTCGTCACGTTGCCGAGGCTCGCGCCCTGCCGGCGCCACCGCGAGTGGTAGCCCTCCGTGAGGTTCTCGTACTCGTTGCGGATCAGGACGTCGTAGCCGCGCCGGGCGAACGCCTCACGGTTCGTGCGCAGGGCCTTCTGCACCAGCGTCGTACCGGTCTTGTGGGCGCCGACGTGCAGGACGAGGTGCTTCACGGGAATCAACCTTTCGGGACAGATGAACGCCCCCGAGGATACAGGCGGTCCTCACCCCCCTCGTGAAGTGCTTCACCGGCACCTCACCAGCGCACGAGAGCGACCGCGCTGACCCGCACCCGGGCCTGGTCCAGCGTCCTCAGCGTCACCCGCCCGGACATCGTTTTCGGGAGCCGGACGGTGTAGACCCGCTGCGCGTCGCTCGCGGCGTCGGTGTTGATCACCCTGACGCGAGTGGTCCCCACATAGACGGCCACCCGGCCGCGCCCCGGCGCCGTCGCCGCCATGACCCGCACCTGCGTCACGCGCTCGACGTCGGACACCACGAGCCTGCTGTCGGCGCGGATGGTGGACCAGGCCCGGTCGCGGAAGTAGGCGTCGCTGTTCACCTGGACCCAGGTGCCCGTGCTGCGGGCCATCGAGGCGAACGGCACGGGGCGGCTGGTCCGCACGAGGCGCGAGATCGGGCCGAGCCGGCCGTTGCGGTCCACTGCCCGCACCGCGTACTGCACCGAGAGGCCCTCCGCGGCGTACAGGTTGGCCGAGGTGCCCGACACCGTGAGGATGCGGCGCCAGTAGCGCTCGTTCGGCATCGGCGACCGGTAGCCCGCGTACTTCTCCAGGACCTGGTACCGCACGGCCCCGGGCTCCCTGGCCCAGGAGAAGCGCGTGCGGGCCGACCACTGGATCGGGTACTGGCCCGCGGTCGCGGCGCGCGGCGTGACCTCGCCGATCGTGTACCGGGCGGTGCCGTACCGGTCGAGCGCAGCGTTCTTCATCGCGTTCACCGCCCGGCGGATCGCCGGGAGGCGTTCGGCCAGCTCCTTGCCGGGGCAGGCGGTCCAGTTCGTCGTGCGGTGCCCGAGGATGCGCGGCACCCGGACGACGTCGCCCGGATCGCTGCGCGTGCCGGAGCCCGAGCTGCCTCCGTTGGGCAGGCCGACCGACCCGATGACCGGCACGTGATACCGGTACGCCTTCCACGCGAGCACCCGCTCCAGGCTGCGCAGCAGCGACGACGTCGGCCCCGCCGACACGAAGTTCCCCATCGCCGAGACGCCGATGGTGCCCGTGTTGAAGCCCCCGGCCTGCGCGCCGATCGGGTTGTCCGTCGCGGCCTCCCTGCGGCCCACGAAGACCGTCCCGTGCCGGTCGACGAGGAACTGGTAGCCGATGTCCGGCCAGCCGCGCGACCTGGTGTGGTACGCGTAGATGCCCCGGACGATCGCCGCCGACTGGCTCCTGCTGTACGAGTTGGTGCCCGCCGTGTGGTGCACGTACATCGCGTCCAGCCGGCCCGACACCTCGGGCCAGGTGTCGCCCAGCGACTCGTCGGCCCCCCAGCCGCTGCGCGGCACCAGCGAGGGCCGGATCTCGTCGCCCGTCGCGGCGCTCGCCGAGCCCGGCGGCTGCGCGGACGCCCCCACGTTCGCATCGGCGGCCGTGGCCCCCGGGTCCACCACGTCCGCCCGGAGGCCGGACGGCGGCCGCCCGCTCACCGTCCGCACGCGCGCCTGGACGGCGTCGGCCCCTGTGGAGAGGAACGGCTCGGTGCCGGCCCGCCCGCCGGGAACCCCGGCGCCGTCCGCCCCGATCTCCTCCACGCCCACCGACTGCCAGGCACCCCATCGCCCGTCCTCCCGGACGCGCAGGGCGACCTCGGTGACCTCCTCGCCCGTACCCGCGTCCCAGGTGACACCCGCGACGAGGAACCGGAGGGTCTCGGTGCGGCCGCTGAGCGCCGCGAGGCGGCCGGGCGCGGCGTCGGCGCCGCCGTCCGCCTGGGCGCCGGCCCGGGTATCGGACTGGGTATCGGACTGGGTCGGCTATCCGCATGGACCTCGGCGTGCCCTTCGGTCGCGCGCAGGGCGCTCGGGTCGCGCCGGGCCGCGGGGTCGATCCCGGTCACCCGCACCTGGTCGAGCTTCGGCGGTACGGCCGCAGCCTCCGGGAGGGGCAGCTCGACCGTCGGCAGCAGCACACCTCCGACCGCGAGCGCGAGCACCAGGGACGTCGTGGTCAGGTGGCGCACGAGTGGCCTCATGGCCTCGACCGTAGCCACGGTCCACCGGCCCCGCACCAAGATGCGCACGGATCAACTTCGCCCTGGTTCCCCGGGTGCCTTTCATGCCCCTGTGGTGCACAGTTGTTGGAAGGAAATGAGAGCACAATGACCACTCGATCTGGCACCGACCGAACTGCCCTGTTTCCCGCCTCGCACAGCGGGGGCAACGGGCGCGGACGCCCGCGCGGAACCCGTCGTCGGTACCGCTGGGGCCACCTGTTCCTGCCGCTGGTCCTGATCGTCGCGACGCTCGTCGCGGCCCCGAACACCGCGAGCGCGGCGGTGCCCAGCAAGTTCATCATCGAGGGCTCCGGCTTCGGGCACGGCATCGGGATGCCGCAGTACGGCGCCTACGAGATGTCCCGGCGGGGCCACTCCGCGACCGGGATCCTCGCGCACTACTACCGGAACACGGCGGCCAAGGGCGTGACCACGAAGGCGCTGGTCGACGTCCAGGTCTACGGGCCGGACCCGTACTCGTCCCCGAGCTTCGGCGACACGACGGCGACGACGGTCACCGTGCACGACGGCGGGTGGCGGCTGCGTGTGGGCGAGCGGACCATCGCTTTCGGCCCGTCGGGCACGCTGAGCGTCTCGACGTCCCAGGGCGACGTCCTGGTGCGCACCCCGGACGGCGTCCTGCACCGGCACGACCAGCTCGTGCTGCAGTGGGCCGGCACTCCCTATTACAAGCCGACCGCGAGCCCGGCAACCGTGACCATCGCGCGCGCGCACGGCTCCTACCGGTACGGGCGGCTCCTGCTCAGCGCCTCGGAGGGCGTGCCGAACATCGTCAACCGGCTGCGGCTCAACACCCAGTACCTGTACGGCCTCGCCGAGATGCCCGCCTCCTGGGGCACGACGGGCGGCCAGCAGGCGCTGCGCGCCCAGGCCGTCGTCGCACGCTCGTACGCCGTGGTCAAGACGGGAGAGCTGAAGGCCACGTGCAAGTGCCACGTCGTGGACGACGTGCGGGACCAGCAGTTCTCCGGGTGGAAGCACGCGTCGGGCTTCGCGAGCGAGTACTGGCGCAGCGCCGTCGACTCCACCACGACCTCGCTCACCAGCGGGAGTGTCCTGACCTACGGCGGCCAGACGGTCGCCACCCACTACTACTCGTCGAGCGGCGGCCGCACGGCGAACTCCGAGGACGTGTGGTCGTCGGTCATCCCGTACGAGCGGTCAGTCGCGGACCCGTACTCGAAGGTGGCGCCGGGTAACAACTACGCCAGCTGGCGGCGGGGAATCGGCCAGGCCAGGGCGCGGGACCTGTTCGACCTGGGCACGGTCAAGTCCATCGAGGTGACCGCCAGGTACTCGAGCGGGCAGGCAAAGACGCTCACGGCGACGGGCGCCACGCGCACCTCGACCATCACGGGCAAGGCCGACGAGATCCGCGCCATCGTAGGAGACGCGACGTTCGCGGGCGACGTGCCCGCAGCCTGGTTCACGGACATCCACCCGGGCTGAACACACTTTGTTGTGGGTTGATCGTTGCGACTACGTGCCCGCTTCAGGCGCAACGATCGCGCCCATAACAGTCAGAGCGGGCGGGCGTCCGACTCCAGGAGGACCGGGATGCCGTCGCGTACCGGGTAGGCGAGCGGCCGCTCGGCGTCGGTCGAGTGCAGCTCCGGCTCGCCGTCTGGCCCGACGCCGTCCGTCAGGGTCGCCCCGGTCACGGGGCAGCGCAGGATCTCGCGCACCCACGGCTCCAGCGCCTCGACCTTGGTTGTGCTCACAGTGTCTCTTCTCCCTCGGCCGGGCCGTCGGCCGACTCACGCACGAGCGACAGGACGTCGTCGCGCACCTTCTCCATGATGTCCTGGTCGGCGGCCTCGACGTTGAGCCGCAGCAGGGGCTCGGTGTTGGACGCGCGCAGGTTGAACCACCACTGCGGGTGGGACTCCCAGTGCGACACGGTAACGCCGTCGAGCGTGTCGACCACGATCCCCGGGTAGGCCGCCCGGTAGGCGTCGAGCACGCGCTCGGTCGCGGCGGCGGCGTCGGACACCGTCGAGTTGATCTCCCCCGAGCCGTAGTAGGGCTCGAACATCTCGGCCAGCTCGGACATCGTGTGGTCCTGCGTGCTCAGCGCGGCCAGGACGTGCAGCGCGGCCAGCATGCCGGTGTCCGCGAACCAGAAGTCGCGGAAGTAGTAGTGCGCGCTGTGCTCCCCGCCGAAGACCGCGCCGTGCTCGGCCATCTGCGCCTTGATGAAGGAGTGGCCCACGCGTGTACGCACCGTCGTCGCCCCGGCCGAGGACAGCAGGTCCGGGACCGCGCGGGAGGTGATGAGGTTGTGGATCACCGTGGGGGTCCGGCCCGCTGCCAGCTCCTTGGTGACCTCGGCCAGCCCCACCAGGGCGGTCACGGCCGACGGCGAGACGGCGCCGCCGCGCTCGTCCACGACGAAGCACCGGTCGGCGTCGCCGTCGAACGCGAGCCCCAGGTCCGCCTCGTTCGCCACGACGGCGGCCTGCAGGTCGATCAGGTTGCTCGGCTCCAGGGGGTTGGCCTCGTGGTTCGGGAACGAGCCGTCCAGCTCGAAGAACAGCGGCACGATCTCCAGCGGCAGCCCGGGCAGGCCCGCGGCGTCCCCGAGGACGGCGGGGACGGTGAGACCCCCCATGCCGTTGCCCGCGTCGACGACCACCTTGAGCGGCCGTGCCGCAGACAGGTCCACGAGGGAGCGCAGGAACCCGGCGTAGTCCGCCAGCAGGTCCCGCTCGGTCACCTCACCGACGTCGGCCACCGGCTCCGGCAGCCCGTCGTCGAGGAAGCCCTGTGCCAGCTCCCGGACCTCCGCCAGGCCGGTCTCCTGCCCCACCGGGCGGGCGCCCGACCGGCACAGCTTGATCCCGTTGTAGCGGGCCGGGTTGTGGCTCGCGGTGAACATCGCGCCCGGGACGTCCAGCTGCCCCGACGCGAAGTAGAGGCCGTCCGTGGAGCACAGCCCGATCAGCGTCACGTCGACACCGGCCGAGGTCACGCCCCGGGCGAACGGGTCCACCAGCTCCGGGCCGGAGTCGCGCATGTCCCGGCCGATCACCATCCCCGGGCGTCCGGAACCGCCCGGCGCGGCGCCGTCGGCGTCGGAAAGCACGACCACCCGCGCGAACGCGGCCCCCAGGGCCTGCGCCACCTGCGGGGACAGCTGGTCGGGAACTACACCGCGTACGTCGTACGCCTTGACGAGGGAGCTCAGGTCGATGGCCACCCCGTCAGCCTACGGAACGCCGGCGGTTCTCCGCGATCAGGGGTACCCCCGATCTGCGGGTGGGGGATGTCCGCCCTCTGGCCTGGTGCGGCCCCGCGCACAGGGTCCCCGCACAACGTCCAGGACCAGGATGTTTCGTGCGGCTATCCTTGCGCGGTGCTTGCAGTCGCCCAATTCCACGCCCCGCTTCCGCTGACCAATACGATCCAGCGGTACGACTGGGGATCAGTCGACGCGATCCCGAGCCTGCTCCGCGCCGAGCCCGACGGGGAGCCGCAGGCGGAGATGTGGCTCGGGGCGCACGCCAGCGCGCCGTCGGTCAGCCGGATCTCGCGCGACGGCGAGGTCGATCACGTGGCCCTCGACCGCCTGGTCCGCGAGGCGCCCGTGCAGACGCTCGGTCACCGGGTCGCGGAGCAGTTCGGCCCGCGCCTCCCGTACCTGCTGAAGGTGCTGGCCGCGCGCAAGGCGCTGTCCCTGCAGGTGCACCCCTCGCCGCGGCAGGCCCGGGAGGGCTTCGCGCGCGAGAACAAGGCCGGGATGCCGCTGACGTCGCCGAAGCGGTCGTTCAAGGACGACCAGCACAAGCCTGAGATGATCGTCGCGCTGTCACAGTTCGAGGGGCTGGCGGGCTTCCGCACGCCGCGCACCATCCTGGACGTGCTGGACGGTCTGGCGGGCAACATGGTCGACGGCGTCCGCACCGCGCTGCTGAGCGACCGCAGCCACGACGGCATGCGCGAGGCGTTCAACCACCTGCTGTCCGCGCGCGCCGACGAAGCCTGCGCCGCCGACATCCAGGCGACCCTCGACTCGGTGCGGGCCCGCCTGGCGGCCGGCTCCCCGTTCGAGCGCGCCGACCGCACGGTGATCGACCTCGCCGAGCAGCACCCCGGCGACCCCGGCGCCATCGCGTCCCTCATGCTCAACCGGTTCTCGCTCGAACCGGGCGAGGCGGCGTTCACGCCCGCCGGCGTGGTGCACGCCTACCTGTCCGGCCTGGGCGTCGAGATCATGGCCAGCTCCGACAACGTGCTCCGCGCGGGGCTGACCACCAAGCTCGTGGACGAGGAGAACCTGGTCGCCTGCACGTCCTTCGCCCCGCAGCAGCCGTCCGCCCCCGAGATCACGACGGCGGGCACCCGCGGCCAGGTGCACACCTACCGCGTGCCGGTCACGGAGTTCGCGCTCACTACGGCCGACGTCGACCCGGCGGAGCCCGTCACGCTGCCCGCGACGGGCCCGCGCATCCTGCTGTGCCTGGACGGCGAGCTGGAGCTTGCGGCCGACCGGTCCGAGGAGGGACCGCACCGCCTCGTCCAGGGCGACTCGGTCTTCGTGCCGCACGACGCCGGGAACCTGGAGCTGTCCGGCGCGGGCCACGCCGTCTGCGCCTGGGTCCCCTAACCCACCCGCTCTGTTGTGGGCGCGATCGTCGCGCCTGAAACGGGCATGTCATCGCAACGATCGCGCCCACAACCACACGCCCACAACCAAGAGTCAGGCTGAGGAGTCGTCGTCTGCACGCAGGACGCGGAGGTGACCACGGCGCGCCGTCTCCGTGACCGACGGCGGCTCCGCCGGACGGCGCACCCGGCCGGCCTCGCGGACGGCGTCGGCCAGGGCGGACAGGTCGTCCGGGCTCGGCCCGGCGTCCTCGAACTGGGGCATGAGGCGGACCACTTCCCACCCGCGCGGCGCGGTCAGCCGCTCGGCGTGCTCCGCGCACAAGTCGTAGCTGTGTGGCTCGGCCAGGTGCGCGAGCGGACCCAGGACCGCGGTCGAGTCCGCGTACACATACGTGAGCGTCGCCACGGCCGCGTTGGTGCAGGCCGAGCGCGAACACTGTCTCACCGATCTCACGCGCTGAGAGTACGCCGCTGACCGGGCAAGACACGCCGAACACGCCGGGCATTCACGGCCGTAACGGCGGGAGCCCGACATCGGTGCGCCGTACCCCGCGCGCAAGCATGAGCCCCGCACCCGCGAAGCCCAGGTCGACCAGCGTCAGGACCACCCGGCTGACGATCACCGCGAGCCCCGCGGCCGGCCCCGGCAGCGCTCCGGCGAGCACCGCCGCGAGCACCACCTCGCGCACACCAGCGCCCGCCGGTGCGACCACGAACAGGAACCCGGCGGTCCACGCGAGCGCCCAGCCGCCCGTCGCCAGGGCGAACGTCCGGAGGGTGAGGGGCAGGCCCAGGCCCGTGCAGAGCACCCACAGCTGCAGCCCGGCGACCAGCCACCCGGCCACCGACCAGGCGGCGGCGCGGCCCAGGCCGCCCCAGGACATCGGGTGCTCCAGCGCGCCGCGCCGGGCGATCCGCACGGCCAGCCCGATCAGGCGGTTGAGCACGGGCGGCGCGAGCACCACCACTGCGGCCGGCGCGACCCACACCACCCAGGACCACGCGCCCAGTGCGCCCGCGGAGACGAACGGCAGCGCCACCGCGCCGACGGCCGCACCCGAGGCGACCGACACCGCGACGGCCACCAGCATCGAGGCGGCCGACCGGC
Source organism: uncultured Actinomycetota bacterium (assembly GCA_963850545.1). Classification (GTDB taxonomy): domain Bacteria; phylum Actinomycetota; class Actinomycetes; order Actinomycetales; family Cellulomonadaceae; genus Promicromonospora. Next base: position 522,848 of record CAWKLP010000002.1, read on the forward strand.
TGCGCGGCACGCTGTGCCCCGCGCCGACCTCGGCGGCGGCCACGACGTTCCACACCCCGCCTGGCACGTACTTGCCGAGCTGGCTGATCCCGAACACCGCGACGGCACTCCGCAGCGACAGCGACGAGCCGAGGTCCGCGAGGACCGCTCGCCAGGCCAGCAGGGTGCACCACACGTACACCGCACCGAGGACGACGACGAGCGCCACCTCGGTCACGGACAGCTCCGCCGCCGCCGCGAGCAGCGGCCCGCGGTTGCCGAGGACGTACCAGACGGCCAGCGCCAGCGCGATCGCGAGGAAGCCCCACCGCACCCACGGCGACCGGAGCACGGCGAGCGCGCCGCGCAGGTCCGGACGGCTGCCGCTCGCCGCCGTCGGGCCCGGATCGTCCGCTGTCACAGCGCGCCCCGGCCACGCAGCTCCGCGACCAGCGGCTCGGTGACCACCTGGGGGCGGATCCGGTCACGCCCGCGCGCGGCGCGCACCCGCGCGGCAGCGAGCGCCGCAGGGTCACCGAGCTTGATGAGCTCGGCCGCGAGCGCCCCGGGGTCGGCCGCCGGGACCAGCTCGACGCTCTCCCCCACGGCGCGCCGCTGCGGCGGGGTGTCCGAGGTGACGACGACGCAGCCGGCCGCGAGCCCCTGGTACACCTTGTTCGGCACCACTCGCAGGCCCTTCGGGGTGTCGCTGAAGATTCCCAGGCAGACCTGGTGCCCGGCGACGAGGGCGGGCAGCTCGTCGGGCTCGACCCAGTCGTGCCAGGTCACGCCCGGCGTCCGCGCCAGCACCTCGCGGGTGCGGGGCAGGTCCTGGCCCGCGCCGATCATCGTCACGCGCAGGGCCGCGCCCGCCGCGACGGCGTCGCGCACCGCCTCGGCGATGACCGGCGCGCCCTGGAGCGGGGCGTACAGCCCGAAGAAGACCACGGACAGCTCGCCCTCGCTGATCGAGGCTGTCGTGTCCTCGGCTTTGACAGGATCGACCAGCGAGCCCGCCGCCCGCCACGCGTCCGGCGCGCCGACCAGCACGACCACGCCCTTGTCCGGGTCGGGGAGCAGCTGCCGGTGCTCCTCGGTGTCGGTGACCACGACGTCTGCGCACGCGACGGCCAGCCGGTCCAGCCCGGTCAGCAGCCGCACGCGCAGACCGGTGGCTCCGCGGTCGGTGGCGGTGTCCCCGGCGAAGACCAGGTGGTCGAGCACCACGACGGAGCGCGGGTACAGCAGCCGCGCCAGGATCACGTCGAAGTGGCCGAGGTAGCCGACAAGCACGGCCTCGGGCCGGCCCTCCGCGCGCCGCAGCCGCACCGCGTCGCCCACCAGCCCGGCCCAGCACCGCAGCAGGCGACCCGCGAGGACCGGCAGCCGCCACGGCTGCTGGAGCATCCGGACCCGTTCGGCGGTGGAGAAGCCGAGGGGCCGGTTCAGCTCGGTGACCTTGACCCCGTGGGCGCGCAGCCCGGCGACGAGGACGGCGGTGCGGGGGTGCCGTGCGGCGTCGTAGGTGCCGAACGCGATCACTACACGGCCGCCGGGACGTCCGCGAGACCGGTGTCCGCGGGCCCGGCGGGCACGGCCCGGTCGACGGGCCCGGCCGGCTGGGCGCGATCGATGGGCGCGGTCCGGTCGACCGGACCGGGCCGGTTGCCGCCCGACGGCCGACGGTTCTCGGCCGCAACGGGGGCGACCGGGACCGCCACCGTGCCGTACTGCACCTCCTTGAGGCGCTCCAGCGTGTCCTCGAGCAGCACCCGGTTGGTGCGCTGGAGGTCGGCCAGCACGAGGAGGGCGAAGCTGAGCAGCGCCCCCACGAGGGAGGTCGCCCCGAGCACTATCGACTGGATGTGCTGCCCGCCGGTTCCCGTGGCGAGGAGCATCGCGTACCGGCCGAACGGGATCACGGCACCGAGCGCGAACAGCAGCCCGAGCGTGATGAACACGGTGTGCGGCTTGAACATCACGTAGGACCGGCTGATGGCCTGACCCGACTTGGCGATGTGCTGCCACATGCTCGTGAAGAGCCGTGACTCGCGGGTCTTCGCATTGGTCGTGATCGGCAGGCTCATGATCCGCAGCCGCTTGTGCCCGGCCTGGATGATCGTCTCCATGCAGTAGCTGAACTGCGTGACGACGTTGAGCCGCATCAGCGCCGCTCGCGAGTAGGCGCGGAACCCGCTCGCGGCGTCGGGCAGGTCGGTCCCTGCGGCGAAGTTCACGGTGGCGCTGCCGGCCTTCTGCAGGGCCTTCTTCAGCGGGGAGAAGTGCTCGATGGTGGCGGTCTGCCGGTCGGCGATCACGATGTCGGCGTTGCCCAGCACCACGGGCATCACCAGGTCGCCGATCCGTTCCTGCGGGTACTGGTTGTCGCCGTCGGTGTTCACGACGATGTCCGCCCCGTGCCGCAGCGCGTAGTCGACGCCGTCGCGGAACGAGCGGGCCAGCCCCATGTTCCGGGTGTGGTGCACGAAGTGACGCACGCCGAGGCGACGCGCGACCTCGACGGTGCCGTCGGTGGACCCGTCGTCGACGACCAGGATTTCGATCTCATCGATCCCCGGGATGCTGCGGGGGATCGTGGCAAGCACCAAAGGAAGGGTTTCTTCCTCGTTCAAGCAGGGAATCTGCACGAACAGCTTCATGGCCCTGTGCTTTCGATTAGCAGTGAGTGGCGTCACAAGCGTAGGCATGGGACATGTCGTAAAAATGAACAGCACATGCCATGGAGTGACTGTTATCCGGCCGTGACCACACCGCCCAGAGCGGTCAACCTGGCGCGGCTACTCTGCCCGCGTGACCCGCTCCTTGGCGCCATCTCTCGGTGCGGAACGTCTGGCCGTTCTCGCCAGCGTCTTCACCGCAGTCCTCCTGGCCCTGATGGTCGCGCTCGCCGACGCCCCCTACGCGACCGGCGACGAGCCCCCGCACGTCGACTACGCCTACCAGGTGTGGCACGGCGAGCTGCCGGTCTTCGAGGACGGGCTCGAGCTGCGGCCCGACGGCGCCTGGCTCGCCCCGGTGCAGTGGACCGCCCAGCACCCGCCGCTGTACTACCTGCTGATCGCCCCGCTCGTGGGGCCGCTGGCGGACGCCGGCCACCCGGTCGCCGCCGTCTATGCGGCGCGCGGCGTGAACGTGCTGCTCAGCGGCGTCTTCGTGCTCGCCGCCTGGTGGAGCGCGCGGCGCCTGACCCGGCCGGGCAGCGTGCTGCCCCCGCTCGTCGCGTTCCTCGCGGGGGCCATGCCCGCCGCCGCACACGTGGGCGGCAGCGCGTACAACGACCTGCTGGCCGCGACCTTCGTCACCGTCCTGTTCGGCCTGGCCGCGACCGCGGTGCGGCGCGGGCTGGACGCCCGGTTGATCGCCCTGCTGTCGCTCGTCGCCGCGGCGTGCGCGCTCACCCGGCTGTCGGCGGCGCTCATCGCCGCCGTGGTCGCGGGTGTCGCCCTGGCCGCCGGGGCGGTCCGGGCCGCGCAGGGCCGGGGCCGGTGGGCGCACGTGGCCGCACTTGCGCTGGCCGGACCGGGGGCGGTGCTGGCCGCCAGCGGCTGGTTCTACCTGCGCAACCTGGAGTTGACCGGCAACGTCACGGGGTCGCACTTCGACTGGGCGCTGGAACACCAGAACCGGCAGGAGCGCCCCGTGTGGGCGGTCCTGGCCGACCCGACGACCTGGGCCCGCCTGCCCGACCTGTTCTGGTGGGCAGGGCGCCTGCCCCCGAACACGCCGCTCACGGTCACCTCGATGGCGCTCACCGCCCTGCTGCTGGTGTGGACGCCCCTGGTGATCGCGCTGGTCGTGGCGATCCGACGTCGCCGAAAACAAGGGAGGCCGACGCTGGTCGGACGGTCGCTCGTCGGGCCTGTCGAGACCCGCACCGACCGACTGCTGCTGCACGTCCTCCCGGTCGCCGCCGTCGTCGTCTCGGTGTCCGTGCAAGTCGGGTACGCGTCCAGCAGCGGCGGCGTCTACCCGCGGTACCTACTGGTGGTAGCGCTCCCCCTTTGCCTGGCGATCGCCGCGGGCCTGGCACTGCGACCTCGTCGGCTACTCCTCGCGTGGACCGCGGTGACGCTGCTCGACCTGGTGGTCTGGCTATCAGTTGAGCTGGCTACGCCCGCGGAACCGGGGTTCTACGACGAATTGCCGTTGCCGGCCGCAGTAGTCGGCGCGCTGGCGGGCGCCGCAGTCGTCGGCTCGGCGGTACTTGCGCTCCGTGCCGTTCGCGAGATCGCCATGACGCGCGCGAACCGGAACGACGACACCACCGCGACAACCCCCACGATCACGGTCACGGACCCCACCAACGCGAGCTGAACGCCGCTCAGCGGGCTCCACCCGGCCCAGCGTGCCGCGGCGTCGGCCACGGACTGCCCCGGCCCCTGGTAGAAACCCCAGAACCCGTAGGCGAGGCCGCTCGCCGCAGCCACGCACGCCGCGACGATCAACCAAGGCACCGCGCGGCGCAGGTGCGGCCCCAGCAGAGCAAACAAGCCCAGCGCCGTCCCAGCGCTGAGAGCCAGGAGCCCGGCGAACAGGTACCGGCCCTGCACGGCGACGATGAGCCCGGTTTCCTCGTACCCAGGCCAGGCGTTGACCAAGACTCCGAGCCACAGGCCAGCCGGCAGCAGGACGATGACGATCAATGTTCGTCGAGCGTCTTTCAGGCGCAAGATGCCGGCCACGACCAGGGCACCGATTACAGTCGCTGCCGACCAGAACACCGGGTCGGGTATGCGCACCTCGAGCCATCCGAAATTGCCGAAGAACGAGCGAGTGAACTGCGTTATCGCCGTCCGCACGAAGAACCAAAGCCCCCCGTGGTCTCCCTCGCCGAACCGTTCAGGGATGCCGACGGGTTGAACCACACCGAGGGTCAGCAGGTTCCGCAGCCACCACCAACCACCGACCGCGAGTGCCACCCCGCCAGCGATCAGCACACCACGCACGCGACGACTCCGCGCTCCGGACGCCATCAGGTAGGCGGCCAGGACCATCGGCAAGGCGAAGACCGCCATCACCTTCGTCAGGAGGCCCACGCCGAGTGCTATCCCAAGACCTGCCCCCGTGCGGATGCGCAGGTCACCGTGGAGTACGAGGACGCACAGATAGGTTGCACCAGCCCCGCTGAGGGTCACGAGTGCATCGTTGGTGACGCTGCCCAGGATGTGTCCCACCTGCGGCACGAACAAGGTGAACGACGCTGCGACCAGAGCTGCTGGGTACGACCCGGTCACGCGCCGGACCGCGCCCGCAGCAAAGAGCGGCACCGGCATCAGGAGCAGGGCGTCCATCAGGCGAAGCACAAGGAGTTGCACGTCCCACCGGGACTCGACCAGACCGGTCACACCTAGAACCGCCGCACCAATCCCGTAGTACAACGGCGGATGCTGCGTCATCTGGTCCACGGTCTCCGGGTCCAGGGCACTGGTCTCGGCACCGGATAGTGGCGGCGGAGTCAAGGCATCGCTTGCGTCAACGACCACCCGTTGGTTGTCCGGAACGGGCACAACATCGACGAACGCTCCGTGATTGGGCCGGTCTAGCGGCCGCCCTGGGACGTCTGTGTCGAGAGCGGCCTGCTCTCGCGCACGATCGACCGCGGAACTCATGAGCGCTTCACCGGCCGGCGGCCAGCCGCCGCCGTACGCGATCCGAAGCACGCTGTTGACGTGCTGCGGCTCGTCAGGGGCACGGAACGGCGGTGTCAGCACCGCCCAGGCCGCGGCCACAACCACGACCAGGACCGAGATCAGAGCCAGGGCTCGCCGGTACGACACCTCAGCAGGATCGTCGCGCACAGGTTCAGCCTATGTGGCGCGGGCCACAGGAAGAGTGACCGCAGCGCGCCGAGCGGCGAGCCGCGCCACCACCACGGCCACACACAGGCAGGCGCCGCCCCACGCTACCCATGCGCCGCCGACCGACAGCGGACCGGCCGGCCACGTGTCCGCGTACCGAGGAGCAGAGACCGCAATCCATACAGCCTGGTCCACAAGCGGCAGGGCACACCACACCGAAATTCCCCACGGCATGGCGCGCGCGGAGAACCGTTCCAGTTCCATCAGCCCTCGAGCCACAAGCAAGGCGAGCGGCGCTATGACCAACAGCAGATATCGGGGGTGCGGCGAGCCACCACCTGCGGTGTACGTGATCTGCATGGCCAGCGTCGTGGCGACCGTCAATGCACCGGCCACCACGAGCAGAACGCGGGATAGGTCCAGGACGCGAGGGACCACCATTTCGGACCCGCCGCTCACCACCCGCACGGTCCCCATCACAGCCAGCAGTGCCGGAACCACGAGCAGCAGCAGAACAACTACGGCGTCAGGAATGGTTCCGTGCCCGAATACAGCCAGCAGTCGGACCCAGACGTCAGGGTCCACGGCGACGTCAAGCACGGGCCGAGTGACGCGATCCAGGTTCTCGGCGGCCCAATCCGGGTGCCCGCCCGTTATGGAGCCGGTCAAACGGAGATTCCGCGCCCAGAACCATCCTGTCGTAGCTGCCACTGCGAGCGGGACGCTCACTGCGAGCACCCAGGCTCGCAACACGGTCACCCGATGTGGTACCTCCGACCGGACCCGCACCAGCACGGCAACCAACACCGCTCCCACCATGATGGCAACCATGACCATCGCGTGCAGTCGCGTTCCGATACACAATGCCGACACCACGACCAACAGGCCCGTGCGGCGCCACGTGAGGCCTGACCGGACAGCGGATGCCGACAGACCAAACAGCCAGGTGGTGAGCACAGCGGCAAGGACGTCGTTGTAGGCAGACCCTCCGACGCGCGCTACCCAAGCCGTCGCACCGACGACAAGTGCTGTCACGAGGGCTGGCGACGCTCCGCTAGCGACCGCGCCGTCCGGGAACGCTCGGCGAGCCGCCCAGGCGACCACATAGACAAGCAGGCCCACAGCCAGCACATTCAGTAGTCGCGCGGCGTAGACAGCGCCGATGAGATGACCACTGTCAACCATCGGCCCTACGACAGGTGCGAGCAGCAAGTAGTACAACGGCGGGTGCTGAGCCACCCACTGGACAGGCGGCACCGAACCCACATCTGGTTTGAGCACGATCCCGGCCTCGAAGACCGGCAGGTGACCGCTCCAAACCTGATAGGCGTAGTCGAGGTGTGCAGTCTCATCGCCCGTGTGCAGCGGCGGCACCACGAGCGCCTGCACGGTAGCAGCGAGGATCACCGTGAGCGCGGCGAGCAGAACAACGGTGCCGCCGCTCATGGCGGAGACCCACTCCAGTCCTGCGCGCGCAACCCTCGCAAAGGGCCTCACCGAGTATCGCGCATGACGTACTCGTCCACCACGACCGTTATGTCTGCCACCGTCGACTCCACGTCCTCGAGCGCATCGGCGTTCTCCACTACCAGGCGCTCCTGCGCGCGGCCGACAGCAGTGTAGTAGGCGCGCGAGTAGCCCGAGTCCTCGCGGCACAAGGAATCTGTTGACGCGATGTTCACTTCATTGGCGCTGGGCGGGAGTGTCATCGTGTCCTGAACGCCGGGATGATATTTCTTGTCCATCCTCAAGAGTGTCGCGACTCGCAACTCCTCCGGGGTTCCGTCTACATCTTCGATAACACCCCGGCCGATCATGCACTCTCGCCAAGATTCAATCGACCGCCTGACAGCCAGATCGGAATCTGCCGACTTTCGACTCTCCGCATCCAGGGCCAGCACCACGTTGCCGGCCTCGGAAAAGTCCGGAACCACGTCAACAGAAGCCTCGATACATGACTGGAGCTCCGAATGATACGCCTCTTCTGCGCCGGATGGCGCAGCATCGTTCGAGGGCGGCTTCGGCGAGATGATGCGTGGATCGGGTTCATCGCGATATCCAAATTCGGCAGCGATACCCTCCGCAAGAACCGGATACATCAGGCGGGTATACGCCTGCGGCTCGCGACGGGAAAGATCGAGCTCAGCGACTGGATAGTCGAATCCGGCTTCACCCATGCAGTCAACGACATAGTCGTCTATGGCAGCACCGTATGGCTTGGTGTCAATAAAGTACGATTCAAGGGGAAGCTCGTTTGGGCTTCCATAGTCTAGATCGGTGGCCTCCTGGGCATTGGTAACCGCCTGTCCGGTCGAGCATCCAGAGACCAGAAGAGCGACAGAAAGCACCAGAAGACCACCGATAGACACTGAGCGCATGGTGCCACCTAGCAGGTGAACTTCCCCGAAGAGATCACGTTGTTCCACGTGTCGCCAGTGGGGAGAGGATAGTTAATGAGGTCGGTTCTATACGCGCCCCGCGCGAGCAAAAAACTGCTCCCGCTATACCCGGTGCCCGTGTAAAAACGCGCGTCACACGAATTTCCCCGGTTGTACACGGAACTCGCCATGTTATCGAACCCGGACCCGACCGAACCAAAATCGCTGATCCCTTGGGCGAAGTGCACCCAGCCCTGGCTTCCCTTTTCGAAACCGCCTAGCCCCCATGCACATGACTCGCTTATGGGGCAGTCGTCCCACTTCGCTGATGCGGGCGCCGCGACTCCGACACCAAGCCCGAACGTGGTAGCAAGCGTGATCAGCTATGCCGCTATTCGCTTCTTCGTACCTTGCATCTCGCCTCCTTGATTGTAGTGGCGCGTCAGACAGTACCGAGCGGCCAAGCCCCCGAACAGGACCGTGGACAACTTTCCCGCACATCAGGATTCACCCGCTATTATCCTTGACAGCGCACCCCTTACCCGCACGTTGCGCACCTGAATCCCACCCGTCGGCGCAGCACCGGTCCGTCCGAGCGGCTGAGATTTTGGTTGTCGGAGGCGACGTTCTCCCCTAGGTTTGGAGACGACGTTGGTCCTGTGCACTAGCGGCTATGACCCGAGGCGAGCGAAGCCGAGGAGACTCGATTGCCCACCATCCCCCAGCTGGAGTCGTTCGTCGCCGTCATCAGGCTCGGTACTGTCACCGCCGCCGCTGCGGAACTCAAGTCCTCGACCAGCACTGTCAGCGCGCACATCGCGAGACTTGAGCAGGCCGCGAACCATCGCCTCCTCAGTCGACGGGATGGCCGTTTTGTCCCCACAGTCCAGGGGAATGAGATCGCCCGCCACGCGCTGCGCGTGCTTGCGGCACACTCCGAGTTGCAGACCACAATCATCACCGCCGCATCCGCCAACGGGCGGCGGCGGGTTGATGCCCCTTCAAGCCGGTCGAGCTCCCAGTACACGGTTGGCAAGAACCTGGACCCGCGTCCGAACGCCTCACGCGAGCGCTGATCACGAACTCCTCGCTCCAAAGTTGGACAGCGGCTCGCAGGGCAGATGCTGAGTGATCCTCACCGTGGCGGTGACGAACCACGCCTCCGATCCGACGTATCGTCAGTGGGTGCCTCCGTTTTCTCCTCGTGGCCGGAACCGGCGGTCGGGTCGTGGCCCCGGCGGCAGCCAGACCGGCAGCTCGTCCAGCAGCCCTTCCGGCAGCTCGTCCGGCATCCCCAAGGCATCACAGGCCGACCTGCTGCGGCTCGCCGCCGCACGTTCGGGCGATTCCGGCGAGACCTCCGCGGAGGACACCGGACCCCGGCGCCGCGACCGGCGCGGTCGCGGCCTGCGCGGCCCCATGTTCCCCCCCGGCACCCCGGCCCACCGCACGCGCGCACAGCGGTTCGACGACCTCGTGCTCGACGTCGTCGAGGACCTCGACCGCACATGGGCCACGCACCTGCACGGCACCGAGTTCGCCGTGGAGGACGTGCCGCCGTCGGACCCCGCGCCGTGGGAGGACGGCGGCGTGCTGCTCGGCCGGTTCTTTCCCCCGGAAGCCGGGCGCCCCGGGCGCGTGGTGGTCTACCGCCGCCCCACCGAGGTGCGGGCCGTCGACCTGGAGGACCTCGCCGACCTGGTGCGCGACGTCGTGGTGGAGCAGGTCGCGCACCTGCTGGCCCGCACGCCGGAGGAGATCGACCCGAACTTCGGCGAGCGGTCCTGACGCTCTGCCCGCCGGCGAGGCTCAGCCGGCAGCGTCCACCCGGCGCACGCGTACGTCGCCGTCCGCCGCGAGCGGCGACGTGGGTGCCAGCACCGAGAACAGCGCCGGGTCGCTGACGTCCGCGAGGCGCACCGACCACACCACCCCGGGCTCGTCGGCGGGCTGCTCAGCGACCACCGCCACGGTGTCGCCACGCTCGGACAGCTCGGCCCAGGTCACCTCTACCGTCTCGCCGGTGGGCACGCGGACCGTACGCGTCCAGACCTCCTCGCCGTCCGGCCGGACGCCGCGCAGCGTCACCTCGCTGCTGCCCGCCGCGTCCTCGATCTGCTCGGGGCCGCGCTCGTCGGGGAGGCTGCTCAGCGTCACGGCGTAGGCGACGTCCGGCGGGATCGCGACGGCGCCGTCGGCCGCGCCACCCGCCGCGCCACCCGCCGAGGGCACCGCCTGCCCGGCCAGCCACGCCCGGTCGTACGGGTCGTCGTCGATCACCGCGGCCACCCCCTCACGCCCGGCGGCGGTGCCCTCCCGGTCCACGGCCGCACCGGCGACGACGGGCACGTCGGCGTCCACGACCACTGTGTAGGTCCCTGCGGGCAGCCCGCCCAGCGGCAGGGTCGTGACCTGCCCGGGTTCGAGAGCCACCTCCTCGCCGCCGCGCAGCCGGACCGGGCCGTCCGGCCCGAGCACCGCGAGCCGCGCCGTACCGGCCTCGGTCCCGGGCGCCAGCAGGTCGAGGCGCGGCGCGTGCGGGTCGTCGACCGCCTCGCCCGTGCTGAGCACGCCCGACACCGCCATCGCCCGCGCCGGCGCTCCGCCCGCCACGACGAGGTCGGCGCCCATCGGCACCAGGCCCTCGATCCGGTGGTGCTGCACGTACGCACCCACCCGTCCGCCCTCGGCGGTGACGTGCAGCGCGAGGCGGCTCTGGTCGGGCGCGATGGCCTCGAGCATGGTGACGACCTGCTCCCCCGGCGGCACGACGACGAGCGACTGGCTCCCGAGCACCACCGGCCCGGACGCGCCCCAGGCCTCGAGCGTCACGGTCGCCGGGGTGCGGCCCGGGTTCTGCAGCACCAGCCGGCCGCTCGAACCCACCGAGGTGCTGCCGCCGACCAGCCAGTGCTCGACGGCGGGCTCGGCGCACGGCCCGGCGACCAAACCGCGCAGGTCGCCCCCGGTCGTCAGGGACGCCACCGTCCCGGTGGCGTAGGTCGCGCCGCCGGGCGTCACGTGCAGCACGCGCGCGCCGGGCAGCGTGCCCTCGCCCACCGCGGCGACGCCGCCCGCCACCAGCGGGCCCGTGAGCTCCGCGTCCTGCGCCCCGTCGAGCGTGGTGAGCGAGGGCTCCTCGCCGTCGGCCCCGGCCAGGACGGCCGCGGTCAGCGACGTTGTCGTCGCGACGGGCGCCGCGCTGAACTCGCTGTCGCCGACGTCCGGCTGCTCGAGCTGCGCGGGCATGGGGCAGACCAGCCCGGTCTCGGCGGCGGCCACGGGCACGGCGCGCACGTCGTCCACCGGGGCGCCGGCCTGCCCGGCGCTGCCCGGCTCCGTGCCGCCGGTCGTGGCGAGCGTGGCGAGCGCGGCGACCGCCATCGCGCACAGCAGGCCGCCTACCGCGGCCGCTGCCCGCCGAGCGGCGGCCGGGACTTCTGGCTTCGTGCGCTTCATCGAACCCTCCTGCGGCCCACGGGCAGCGCCAGCAGGGCGAAGACCACCAGCGTGAACGTCGTGAGCACGAGCCATGCCGTGCGGTGGGGTGCCTCGTAGCGGACCACGAGGTGCCCGGCGTCGGGCCCGAGCGCGAAGGCCTGCAGCCCGGCCGCCTCGTCCACGGCGACCGGCTCCAGCCGGCGTCCGTCGAGGGTCGCGTGCCAGCCCGGCCCGGCCGCCTCCGCCAGCACGACGGCGCGGTCCGCGCCGCCCGCCCCCACCTCCGCGTGGACGGCCGTGCCACCCGACGGCAGCACCTGTCGCGTGGTGCCGGCCTCCTCGACGCGGGCCCAGCCGGGCGGCGGCTCTTCGGCGGGCGCCACCCGCCACACGGAGACCGCCTGGCCCTCGGTCACGCGGCTCATGCCGGGCACCATGTCGAGCGTGGCCATGAGGTCGCCGACGGCGGGCTGAGCGTCCGCGCCCGTGCCGACCGCGCCGCCGCCGGACCGGACCTGCACCGCCCCGATCCCAAGGTCGGCGAGCTGCTGCGGCACCCCGTCGGTCGCGCCGGACGCGAGCGCCGCGACGGCCGTGTCCAGCGCGGCGGTCGGGTCCAGCGCAGCGGTCGGGTCGGTCGCCTCGGCAGTGGCGGCCTCGTCGGTCGCGCGCTCGTCAGCCGCCGCCCGCGCCGCCGCCGAGGCGTCGGCGAGCTGCGAGCCGTCGGCCCGCAGGAGCGCGTACTGCGCAGCACCGTCCCCGGAGAACCCGACCTCCAGCACGCGCGCCTGCCGCGGCGGCGCCTGCATCTGCTGCCCGACGGCGGGCACCACCGGATCGGTCGTCACGTGCAGCATCCCGCCCCGCCCGCCGGCCGCGACGCTCCCGGTGCCGGCCAGCCACACGGCCGCCTGCGTCGCGGGGAGCAGCAGCGCGACCACCACCAGCCCGACGACGGCGACCCTGCGCGCCGCGCCGAGGACGCCGCGGAGCGAAACCCTGCGCTCGGACCGGCCCGCATCGTCGTCTGCGTCCGGCGCGATGTCCGGTGGTTCGGACCGAGCCGAGGCAACCCGGCGCCCGGCGAGCACCCCGGCCCCCGCCATGGCGGCGGCGCCCAGGCCGAGGAGCAGCAGCGACAGCCCGGGGCCGGACCACCGGCCGTCGTCCTGGGCGAGCACCGCCACGGCGAGGCCCGCCGCGGCGACCAGCCAGCCGACCAGGGACGTCGCCGCGACCCGGCGCGCAGCGTCCCCGGCCCGCCTGCGCCCGATCCCGAGCAGCGCTCCTACAAGACCGAGCACCGCCAGCGCGAGCACCAGCACACCGGCCGCCCACGGACCGGCCGCGACGACGACGCGGGCGGCGACGAGCACGGGGCCGCCGTCGGGCACGTCGAACCAGGGGGTGGGCGCCGTAGGCAGGCCGAGCAGCAGCTCCAGGCCCGAGGCCGTACCGGGCGCCGGGACACCCGAACCGGCGAGCGGCTCGGCGGTCAGGAGGCCACGGTCGCCGTCGCGGAGCACCGTCCACCACAGCGGGGCACCGACCACGAGGGCGGGCACTATCGCGAGCGCCAGGTGCACGCGGCGGCGCGGGGCGACGAGCGCGGCGCCGACCAGCACCAGGACGGCGGCGGGCAGCAGCGCGGGCGCGCCGGCCACTACGCAGGCCAGCAGCAGACCGCCCGCACCGGCCGCGCCCAGCGACGCTGCTCTGGCATGGGACGAGGACGCCTGCGCGGAGGTACCGGCCGGCTGCTCCGCGGCGTCGTCCGGCAGCAAGAGCCGGTCGCCCGCCTGGGCGCCCACCGCGCGGACCAGCGCGACCGCCGTCCAGGGCAGCAGCGCATGGGCCAGCACCGCGCCGAGCAGGCCGCCGTCCAGGGCCCCGAGGAACGCGGGGGCGACGGTCCACGCGAACGCCGCGAGCATCCGCAGCCACACCGAGCGTGTCACCGTCCCCGCGGCGGCCCAGGCGCCGACGGCGGCAAGGGGCAGCGCCAGGAGGAGCACCACGTTGACCGCGTGCTGCAGGGACCCGCCCGCGAGCGCCGAGAGCCCGGTCAGCACGAAGAGCAGCGGGTCTGCGGGGGCGGCCGTGCCGAGCCCGTCGCGCACCCACCCGGACGTGGCGGCCGACCAGGTGGTCGCCGTCGTACCGTCCGCCGGGAGCAGCGCCCCGCCGACCAGCCGGCCGCCGGAGGCGAGGGCGCCCAGCGCGGGACCGAACAGCGCCGCCGCCAGGCCCGTCGCGGAGAGGACGACAGTCGCGAGCGCCGCGCGGCGCTGGACGGCCAGGACCTGCAGCTCCGCCTGCTCCAGCTCGGACGGCGCGGCGTCGACACGATCAGCCTCGCCGCGGGCGAGCCGCTTGTCGCGCCGCTCCGCGGCGACCTCGCGCCAGGTGCCCAGCAGTGGACGCAGCACGCTGCGGGGCACGGTCGAGGTGTGCGCGATCCGGCGTCGGGCGCGCAGCAAGCGACCCAGGCGGAACACCGCCCACAGCGGCGCGATCAGCTCGTCGCGAGCCCGGTCGGGGTGCTTCATCGCCAGCCGGTAGCCGGCGGCGAACGGCGCCCACGCCACCATCGCGAGCATCGCGAACGGCAGGGCCCACGGTGCCACCGACGTCAGCCGCAGGTACAGCTGGCTCCGGCGCCGCGCGCCGGCCGAGCCGGGGGCGCGCAGGGCGACCTGCGCGTGCCGCACCACGGCGTCGGGCACGACGACGACGCGGTGGCCGGCGAGCCGCACCCGGCGGCAGAAGTCGGTCGAGTCGCCGAACTGGCCGTACGCCGGGTCCGTGCCGCCGACCTCGTGCCACACCGACACGCGCACCAGCGCCCCGGCGAGCCCCACGGCGAGGACGTCCTCGCGCGAGTCGTGCTGCCCCTGGTCGATCTCGGTGTCGTCGATGCCGGTCATGCGCCGGCCGAGCGGCGACACGGTGTGTCCCACCTCGAGGAGCACGCCCCGGTCGGACACCTCCGGGTCGAGCGGCGCCCCGTCGGGGCCCGTCTCCCAGTGCCGCTGCTTGCAGCCGGCCACCGCAACCGCGTTCGAGTGCTCCACCGAGCGCGTCAGCGCGGCCAGCGCGCCGGGCGCGGGGGCGGAGTCGTCGTGCAGGAGCCAGAGCCAGCCGTGCTCCGGGGCGCCGGCCGCGGCGAGCGCGGCCTGGATCGCGTCGCCGAAGGTGCGGGCGCCCGCACCGGCCACGTACCGCGCTCCGCCGAGCTGCAGGTCCTGATGGCCCGATGTCGCGGGGGCGGTGTCCACGTCGACGACTACTACGTCGTCCGGGGTGCGGGACTGCTTCCGCAGGGCCGCGAGCGTCGCGGCGAGGTAGGGGCTGCTGCCGCGCGTCACCACTACGGCGGTCACCGTGACCGCCACCGGCGGCTGCACGGAGGGCTGGGCCGGGACCTTTGTCCACACCGGTCCCACCGTGGCCGCGTGGGGGCCCCGGTCCGGGCTGGGGACCGACAGGCTGTCGGTATGTGGAGCGCTCATCTCGCTTCACATAATGCGGCGCGTCTGCGCCGACACGCCGCAGACGCGCCGGGCGGGAGCCGCTCCGGCTCAGGCTCTGCCGTCTGCCGTCCGAGCCTGCGGTTCCGCTCGCTGGGCGGGCGCCTCGTCCCTCGGCCCCCACCCTGTGCTTCACCTCCGGCTCAGACGGCGCGACGCTTCAGCTTGCGCCGCTCGCGCTCCGAGAGACCGCCCCAGATGCCGAACCGCTCGTCGTTCTCCAGCGCGTAGTCCAGGCACTCGGCCCTGACCTCGCAGCCGGAGCAGACCTTCTTGGCCTCGCGGGTGGACCCGCCCTTCTCCGGGAAGAAGGCCTCCGGGTCGGTCTGCGCGCACAGGGCGCGCTCCTGCCAACCGAGCAACGAGTCGTCCGGCTCCGTCAGCAGATAGAGCTCACCGAAGAGCGGAAGGACCGGTGCCACCGGTTCCACCTCACTCTCCGCGTCAGTCGGGAACTCCACGTCCGATTCCAGCATGTTCCACATGACGTGCCCCTCCATGCCGTGTCCGTGCTCCGAGGCCCTGCCGGTCGATCATGACGATCGGCCCGCCCTATCAGGCCTGACTGGCCAGACCTGCAGTTTCAGGCCCCGTTGCGTATTCGCTACGAAAACTGCATACATGGAATTACACGCGTGTCGCCTGGAGTCGTCAAGCGGAAATGTGCTATCGCCCACTGGTTCCACGGGTAATTCACCAGTCCTTCCGCAGGTCGTGGCGCACGTCTCACCCGCAACCCCGCTCTTCTTATCCACCCGGCCCCCGGCGCGGCGACACGCCGGGGCCCGAGTAGCCGGCGGCGACGCGGGTGGGCGACGCGCAGCAGGCATGGCCCACCGACGCCGCCTCGTAGGCTGACGGCATGCAGATCGCGCCCCGCAGCGGCGGCCCCGTGCCCGACGTCGCCTCGCTCCTCGCCCGCCTCGCCGCCGACGGCGGCCGCCCCCGCCTCACCTGGTACGGCGACGACGGCGAGCGCGTCGAGCTCTCCGGCGCCGTCCTGGCCAACTGGGCCAGCAAGACCGTCAACCTGCTCGTCGAGGAGTTCGACGCCGCCCCCGGCACCAGCGTCGTCGTCGACCTGCCCGTGCACTGGCGCACCGCCGTGTGGGCGCTGGCGGCCTGGCGCACGGGCGCGACGGTGGCGCTGCCCGACGCCGGCCTGGCGCACCCGGACGTGATCGTCACCGACGGCCCCGACCGATGGGCTGACGCCAGGGCAGACCTCGTGGTCGTCTCCCTGCCCGCGCTCGCCCGCAGGTACGACGGCGACCTGCCGCCCGGCGCCATCGACGCGGCCTCAGCCGTCATGACCTATGGCGACGCGATCGGCTGGGTGCCCGAGGTGGACCCGGACCAGGACGCGCTGGTGACCGCCGCGGGCGCCGTCGGGCACAAGGGCCTGGTCCCGGAGCCCGGCGGCGGGGCCCGCGTGCTCGTGGACGGGCGCGGGGCCGTCGCGGACGTGCTGCGCGACCTGCTCGGCGTCTGGGCGGGCGGCGGCTCTGTGGTCCTCACCTCGCGGGCGACCGCTGCCGAGCTGGAGCAGGACGCGCCGCGGCTGGCCCGGCTGCTGAGCACCGAGCAGGCACAGACGCACACCTGATCCCGGCATCTACCTCACGAAACGCCCCCTCACACGACCAGAAACGGGTGGCCGCACAAGGCCTTCGGGCTTCTCCACGAACCCTCTACGGTCCGACCTCCGCCGGTGCGCCGCCGTGCAATAACCAACCCCTAAGATCTGAGGCCGTGACATTTCCTGACTTCAGCGCCCCAGGTGCGACGACACCCGTCAAAGGGCCGTCCCATGCCCGGACGCTGGCAGGCCTCGGCGGGGGCGCATCCCGGGCGGTCGGGATGGTGCTCGTCGCGGTCCTCTCGCTCGCGGTGGCGGGCGGCGCGGCGGCCGTGACCCGCCTGACAGGGAACATCGACACCGCCGACATGACGACGGCGCTCGGGTCGGACCGGCCCGAAGTGGTGCTGCCCGAGGACCCGAACGCGGGCACCCCGATGAACATCGTGGTCATGGGCAGCGACTCGCGCGACGGCGGCAACGGCGACCTGGCCGGTGGCGGGGAGATGGGCGCCCGCTCGGACACCACCATCGTCATGCACATCTCCGGCGACCGGTCACGGGTCGAGATGATCTCGATCCCCCGCGACTCGACGGTGGACGTCCCGAGCTGCTCGACGGAGGCCGGCGACACCCCCGAGCTGTACGGCACCAAGTTCAACGCCGCCTTCTCCCAGGGCGTGCAGTACGGCGGCAGCGTCGCCTCGGGCGCGCTGTGCACCGTCAAGACGATCGAGCAGCTCACCGGCGTCTTCATGAACGGCTTCATCGTGGTCGACTTCGCGGGCTTCTCCTCGATGATCGACGCCGTGGGCGGCGTCGAGATCTGCGTCGAGGAAGCGATCTACTCCGAGAAGGCGAACCACCTGTCCC
This sequence comes from uncultured Actinomycetota bacterium, assembly GCA_963850545.1. GTDB lineage: Bacteria > Actinomycetota > Actinomycetes > Actinomycetales > Cellulomonadaceae > Promicromonospora. The sequence continues at coordinate 540,447 of CAWKLP010000002.1, forward strand.
TGGAGCCCGGCACGCAGACGCTCCAGGGCGTCAAGGCCCTCGACTACGCGCGAGCCCGCACGGGCACCGGGCTGGGCGACGGTTCCGACCTGGGCCGCATCGGCCGGCAGCAGGAGGTCATGGCCTCGCTCGCCCGCAAGGTGCTGAGCCAGGAGGTGCTGACCAACCCCGCCAAAACCCTCAACTTCCTCAATGCGGTGACCGACTCGCTCACCATGAACGACGAGCTGGCCAGCATCGACGGACTCGCCGGGTTGGCCTACTCCATGCGCAGTGTGCGGCCTGACACGATCACGTTCATGACTGTCCCCAACGAGTACGACCCGAACAACGCGGCTAACGTCGTGTGGACGGACGAGGCCGTGCAACTCTGGGACAACGTCAAGCACGACAGGCCGCTCGACAGCGACCCGGACAACCCGTCGCCGGACCCCTCGGGCTCCGCGACGGCGGCCGACGGGTCGATGAGCGAGGGTTCGACGAACGAAGAGAGCACGGAGGGCGACGCGGGGACGGAGACCGGAGCCGAGGACGGTTCCGCGACCGAGCCCACGCCGACCTCGACCGAGATCAAGCAGGCCGGTGAAGAGGCCTTCACCGGCGCCGACACCACCAAGGTCTGCGGCTGAGCCCATGTCAGATCCCAGAACGTCGAACCGCTCGGCGCAACAGGCCGACGACGACGTGACGCGCGTCCGGATACCGCCCAGCTTCACGCCCCAGGGCGTGAGCGGGCGCCCCGGCGCCGACGACGCCATCCCGGTCGGTGACACCGGCGAGCGTCCGCGGGTCGTACCGGGTGCGGCGTCGAGCAAGGAGCAGGGCGGGCCCGCGAACGCGGAGACGCCCGGCGTCGGTGTTCCCGGCGTCGGTGGCGCGCACCGCATCGGACGGCCAGAAGGCTCCGACGAGGCCCGCAGTGAACCACGTATCCGTAGACAGTCTTCCCGGGAGGTACCGGTGTCCGGCCAGCGCAACAATCCCCCGCCCGTCCCACCACGAAGGTCGGGGATGCCCGCGCGCAACGAGTCCGCCGGGCCGCCGCGGTCCATCCCGCCGCGGTCGGCGCCGCCGAGCGGAGGCCAGCCGCCGCAGTCCATCCCGCCGGGCCGCCCGGTCCGGGCGAGCGCCGGGCCCGTGCGCGCGACGCCGGTGCGGCAGGCGCCGCGTCCTGCGGCCGGTGGCGGGCGGGGTGGCAACTACCCCGCCGGCGCGCTCGCCTCGGGCGGGCGTGGCGGCCGGGGCGGCAACAACATCCGCATCCGCAAGGGCCGCGTGTTCGGCGTTGTCGCGTTGCTGGTGCTGCTCGCCATCCTCGCCTGGCCGATCGGGCTCCTGATCTGGGCCAACGGCAAGATCCAGCACGTCGAGGCGCTGTCCGGGGCGGAAAACACGCCGGGCACCACCTACCTGATTGCAGGCTCGGACGCGCGCGGCACCGGCGGTGTCGACGACTCCACGAGCGGTGCCCGCACCGACACGATCATGCTGCTGCACAAGCCGTCCTCCGGGCCGGTGGCGCTCATCTCGCTCCCGCGCGACACGTACGCGGAGATCCCGGATGTCGGCGGCGACAAGATCAACGCGGCGTACGCCTACGGCGGCGCGCCGCTGCTGGTCCAGACCGTGGAGGCGCTCAGCGGCCTCACCGTGGACCACTACGTCGAGGTGGGCTTCGGCGGCGTCCAGGGCGTCGTCAACGCCGTCGGCGGCGTGCGCCTGTGCCTGGACTACGACGTGCACGACGTGAAGTCGAAGCTCGACTGGAAGGCCGGCTGCCACACCGTCATGGGCAAGACCGCCATCGCGTTCTCCCGCATGCGGTACTCCGACCCGACGGGCGACATCGGCCGCGCCCAGCGCCAGCAGCAGGTCATCGCGCAGGTGGGCAAGAAGATCGCGGACCCGGCCGTCCTGCTCAACCCTGCCACGCAGGTCAGCCTCGCCGACGCCGGCCTGGCCGCCGTCGTGACTGACACCGACTCGGGGATCATCGACCTCGCGATGCTCGGGCTGGCGTTCCGGTCCGCGAACGGCGAGGACGGCGTGACGGGCACCCCGCCGATCGCCACGATCGGCTACCGGACACCCGCGGGCGCCTCGGCGGTCCTGCTCGACGAGAACCTGACCCCCGAGTTCTGGGCCAAGATCCGCGACGGCGAGTACCCGGCGGGCGAGAAGGTCGGCGGTATGCCGGGCTCCTGACCCGGCAGTGCCGGACCCGAGCGGTCCGCTTCGAGAACGACCTGAGGTACCGATCCGATACGGATTCGGTACCTCAGGTCGTTTTCAGAGCGGACCTTCGCGAGGACGGCACCCTGCGGGGCCGCTGCGCCCCGGTCGGCACGGTCGGCGGGGGGTCAGAGCTGGGCGCGGAGCTTCTCGCCCTTGGCGTGCGCCACCGCGCTCAGCTCGGCCTGGAACGCCTCCATGCGCTCCCGCAGGGCTGCCGCTTCGTCGCCCGTGCCCGAGGCCAGGATCCGCGCCGCGAGCAGGCCGGCGTTCCGCGCCCCGCCGATCGACACGGTCGCGACGGGCACGCCGGCAGGCATCTGCACTATCGACAGCAGCGAGTCCATGCCGTCCAGGTACTTCAGCGGCACGGGCACCCCGATCACGGGCAGCGGCGTCACCGCCGCCAGCATCCCGGGCAGGTGCGCGGCCCCGCCCGCGCCCGCGATGATCACGCGCAGCCCACGGCCCGCGGCCTGCCGCCCGTAGTCGATCATCTCGGTGGGCATGCGGTGCGCGGAGACGACGTCGACCTCGACCGGCACGTCGAACTCGCCCAGCGCCTCGGCCGCCGCCTGCATGACGGGCCAGTCGGAGTCCGACCCCATGACGATGCCGACCTGCGGGTTGGTGCTCATGCCTTCGCCTCTTCCTCGATGGTCTCGCCAGGCCGCTCGCCCCGCAGCAGGGCCGCGGCCGCGACGGCCCGACGCCGGACCTCGTCCAGGTCGTCGCCGCTCACGTTCACGTGCCCCAGCTTGCGGCCCGGCCGGATGCCCTTGCCGTACAGGTTGACCCGCGCCTCGGGGAAAGCGGCGAGCACCTCCGGCAGCGCGTCCGTGAGCTCGTCCAGCTTGGAGCCCAGCACGTTCGCCATGACGGTCCAGGCCGCGATCGGCTCGGTGGCGCCCAGCGGCAGGTCCAGGACGGCGCGCAGGTGCTGCTCGAACTGGCTGGTCACGGCACCGTCGATCGTCCAGTGGCCGCTGTTGTGCGGGCGCATCGCGAGCTCGTTGACCAGCACCGTCGGCGCCCCGTCCGGCCCGGCGACCTCGAACATCTCGACCGCCAGCACTCCGGTCACGTCGAGGCCCTCGGCCACGGTCGTCGCGATCTGCCGCGCCCGGGCGTCGAGCTCGGCGGACAGCCCGGGCGCGGGTGCAATCACCTCGGAGCAGACGCCGTCGCGCTGCACCGACTCCACGACCGGCCACGCCCGCACCTCGCCCGACGGCCGCCGGGCCACCAGCGCGGCCAGCTCGCGAGTGAAGGGCACCTTCTCCTCGACGAGCAGCTGCGGGCCGCCGTCGGCCACAGCGGCGAACCAGTCGGCGACGTCGTCCGGGGACGAGACCACCCGCACGCCCTTGCCGTCATAGCCGCCGCGGGAGGTCTTCACGACGGCGGTGCCGCCCACCTCCCGGAGGAAGGCCGCCAGGGCGGCCCGCCCCTCACCGGGGGACGACGACGAAAGGGGTGCCCACCGGGGGCACGGCACGCCCAGCTCCGTGAGCCGCTGCCGCATCACTATCTTGTCCTGCGCCTGCACAAGCGCGTGCGGGCCGGGGCGCACCGGGGTGCCGTGCTCGATGAGGTCCGTGAGCAAGGCGTTCGGCACGTGCTCGTGCTCGAACGTCAGCACCGACGCCGGCGAACGCCGTCGGAGGGCGCGATGAGCGAGCGGATCGCTGCCTCGTCGGACGCCACGCCCACCGGGGCGTCCGTCACGACCTGCGCCGCGGACGACGCCGGGTCCTCCACCAGGACGCGCAGCCGGATACCCAGCTCACCGGCAGCGGGAGCCATCATGCGGGCCAGCTGCCCGCCGCCGACCACCGCCACGACGGGCGGCCCGACCGGGGGCGGCGCCGTACCGGACGACAAGGTGCCGGACGGCTCACCCGAAGAGGAAGGCCGGTCGGCCGGGAGGGAATCGACTGTTGCACTCACGTCGGTGAAGCCTACCGGCGGCCGCGGCCCTTCTTCTGGCCGAAGGAGGAGATCTTCGACCCAACCGGCAGCACCTGGTGCGGGTCGAGCGTCTTGGGCACGCCCGAGAGGAACACGGAGAACACCGGCGGGGTGCGCTGGGTGAGCTGGAGGTTGCCGCCGTCGGCCGCAACGAGGTCGCGGGCCAGGGCGAGGCCCAGGCCCGTCCCGTCGCCGGACGTGACGCCGCGCTCGAAGATCTTGCCCTGCATGTCCTCGGGCACGCCGTCGCCCTCGTCCGTGACCTCGACAGCCATGGCGCCCCGCTGCCCCTCGCGGATCCGGAGGGTAGTGGTGCCGTCGCCGTGCTTGAGCGAGTTCTCCAGCAGCGTGGACAGCACCTGGGCGAGCGCGCCGGGGGTGGCCAGGACGCGAGCGCCGCCGGAGTCCTCGACGTTCAGGTGGCGCCCCGCCCGCTCGAAGGACTCGCGCCACTCCTCCTCCTGCTGGAGGAAGACGACCGCGACGTCCACGGACTCCGTGGTGCCACCCTGCGCGCGCCGCGAGCGGGCGAGCAGGTCGTCGACCACCCCGACCAGGCGCTCCACCTGCTCGAGCGAGATCCGGGCCTCCTCCTGCACCTCGGGCTCGCTGGAGGTGAGCGTGATCTCCTCCAGGCGCATCGTCAGCGCCGTGAGCGGGGTGCGGAGCTGGTGCGAGGCGTCCGACGTGAACTGTCTCTCCACCGCGAGCCGGGCCGCCAGCCGGTCGGAACTTCGCGCCAGCTCGGCCGCGACCAGGTCGATCTCCTCCACGCCGGACGGGTCCAGCCGTGGACGCACCTGTCCCGCGCCGAGCTGTTCGGCCGACGCCGCGAGGTACACAAAGGGTTGCGCCAGCCGGTTGGCCTGCCAGGCGGCCGTGACGGCGCCCGCGGCGAACGCGCCCACGCTGCCGAACACGACGAGCACCACGACGTTGATCGCCTTGATGTAAGCCGGCCAGGCCGAGACGGAGACCACCACGCCCATGACGGGCTGCTCCTCCGAGGTGAGCCCCCGGTCGATGGTGGCGCCGGCCACGGGATCGCCCGAGACCAGCTGCTCACCGTTCGGCTGGTTCACCGTCACGTACGCGACGATGTCGTTGCCCTGGGGCTGTACCGCCCGGTCGACGACCGACTGGTCGACGAACCCGGCCTCGGCGGCCGAGCGGTTGCGCTCGTAGGAGTTGACGGAGGAAGCCAGCAGGTCCTGCGCCCGGGTCTCGACTCGCTGGACTTCCTGGCCGTAGATGTACCGGGCACCGAAGATCGCGAGCGGGATGCCCAGGAGCAGGACGGCGACCGCAACCGCGGCGATCGTCGCCTGCAGCACGCGGGCGCGCATCTGGCTAGCTCGCCCCGATCTCGAAGCGGAACCCGAGACCGCGCACGGTAGAGACGTAGCGCGGGGCGTTCGCGTCGTCGCCGAGCTTGCGGCGCAGCCACGACACGTGCATGTCCAGCGTCTTGGTGGAGCCGACCGGGTCCGAGCCCCAGACGTCGCGCATCAGCGTGTCCCGGACCACCACGGAGCCGGCGTTCTGCACGAGGACGCGCAGCAGGTCGAACTCCTTCGTGGTCAGGTGCAGCTCGCGGTCACCCTGGAAGGCGCGGTGCGCGGAGACGTCGACGCGGACGTCCTGCGCGTGCAGCTCCTCCTCCTCGCCGGTCTCGCCGTGCGAACGGCGCAGGAGGGCCCGCACCCGCGCGAGCAGCTCGGCCAGTCGGAAGGGCTTGGTGACGTAGTCGTCGGCGCCGGCATCGAGGCCCACGACGAGGTCGACCTCGTCGGCACGGGCAGTCAGTACCAGGACGGGCACGGTGAGGCCATTGGCCCTGATCTCGCGCGCGACATCGAGCCCGTCCATATCGGGAAGGCCCAGGTCCAGAACTACGATGTCCGCACCGGTCGAGCTCTCGATCGCACCTTTGCCGGTTCCTTGCACGACAACGTCGTATCCCTCACGGGAGAGCGCTCGTGCCAACGGCTCGGCAATGGCCGGGTCGTCTTCGGCTAGGAGTACGTGAGTCATTTCGCCATCGTAGGGCATAACCGACGCTCTGGCTCCACCCGGGCACCCCCGTTATGGCTGTCCAACCGAATCCTTTCGGCTGAGTGCGCCATGCCGCAAGTGCTACCACGGTATGACGCGCCCGCGCAACGGTTCCACCTAGTCTGACCTGCATGGGTTGGTACGAGCGGTGGGCGGACTGGTCCGAGCGATACCGGTTCCTCGTCGACCTCACCCTGACGGTGCTCGCGGGCCTCGTCGCGGTGCCCGGCGCGCTGACCCTCTATGCGAGCCGCTACGACCCCACGTGGGTCGTCATCTCCTCGATCCTCGTGCTCGCGCCGCTCGCCTGGTGCCGCACCCGCCCCTTCGCCTCGTGCACGGCGGTCTTCGTCGCGTGCATGCTGCAGCTCTGGCTGTTCGACCTGCCGGTCATCGCGGCCGACTTCGCAGTGATCGTGTCGCTCTACTGCGTCACCGTCTACGGCTCCCAGTGGGCCTACCGGACGGCCTGCGGCATGGCCGCCTTCGGATCGGTAGCCCTCGGTCTCTCGTTCTCACTGTCGCCGGAGAGCCTGCTCCTCATCGTCCCGTCGGCGGCGATCCTCGCTGCCTCCTTCGCGTTCGGCCTGGTTCGCCGGTCGCGGCGCGCGATGCTCGTCGCCATGCGCGACCGCACCGAGCGCCTGGAGATCGAGCGCGACCAGCAGGCGCAGATCGCCACGGCCGCCGAGCGGGCCCGCATCGCCCGCGAGATGCACGACATCGTGGCCCACTCCCTGTCGGTAGTCATCGCGCAGGCCGACGGCGGCCGGTACGCCGCGGCCGCCGACCCGGTCGCCGCCGAGCGGGCCCTGGGCACGATCGCCGAGACGGGCCGGGCGGCGCTGGCCGACATGCGCCGCCTGCTCGGCGTGCTGCGGGAGGGTCCGGGCACCGGCACCACGCGGCTGGGCCTGGTCGCGCCGGACGACACCCCGGCCCGGCTGTCGCCGTCGGCGCTCGGCGCACGACCCGGTGCGGGTTCCGGGACGGGCCGGCCCGGCGCTGCGCGCGCCACCGGCGAGCCGGGAGACATCCGCCCGGCGACGGCGCCGTCGTCGGACAGCGTGGCGCCCCTGCGGCCCCAGCCCGACGCCGCGGACATCGGCGGCCTGGTCGACCAGGCCCGCGACGACGGCCTGCGGGTCTCCTGGGCCAGGGTGGGCGTCGAGCGGCGCCTGCCGCCCGGCGTCGGGCTCACGGTGTTCCGGGTCTGTCAGGAGGCCCTCACCAACGTGCGCAAGCACGCCGGCCCCCGCCCCGCCGTCACCATCATGCTGCGCTGGGGCGAGGACGAGGTGGAGCTCCGCGTGGAGGACGACGGCCGCGGCCTGGCGGCCGCCGGCTCCCCCGGTCCCGAGGATCCGGTGCCCGCGGCCGGATACGGTCTGCTGGGGATGCGCGAGCGCGCCGAGATGTTCGGCGGCACGCTCACTGCCGGGCCGCGCCGGGGTGGCGGGTTCTCGGTCCGGTTCGTCGTGCCGATCCCGCGGTCGTCCGGCAGCCTGCCCAGGGACGAGCCCGACGCCGGGCAGCCGGACCCAGCACCCGAGCAGGCCGAGCAGGCCGAGCAGGCCGAGCAGCCCGCGGACCGGACCGACCAGGCCGTCCAGAACGACACCCGAGGAGCACGATGACCTACGCCCCCGACGCATCCCCCGCACCGGTGCGGGTCGCGCTCGTCGACGACCAGCCGCTGGTCCGCGCGGGCCTGCGCATGGTGATCAACTCCCAGCCCGACCTGCGGGTGGTGGTCGAGGCCGACGACGGCCACGATGCGCTGCGTCTGCTCGCCACCACGACGTCCGACGTCGTGCTGATGGACGTGCGCATGCCGGGGATGGACGGCCTGTCCGCGACCCGCGCGCTCCTGGCCGACGGCGGCAGCGTCGCGGCGGGCGACCCCCGCGTCGTCATGCTGACGACGTTCGACCTGGACGAGTACGTGCTCGACGCGATCCGGGCCGGGGCCAGCGGCTTCCTGCTCAAGGACGCCCAGCCGGAGGAGCTGCTCACCGCGATCCGCACGGTGCACCAGGGGGACGCGGTGATCGCGCCGTCGTCCACACGGCGGCTCATGGAGCGCCTGGTCACGGCGCTGCCGCCCGAGGAGGCGGCGGGCCCGCAGGAGTCGCTGGCCGCCCTCACGGGGCGCGAGCGCGAGGTCCTGGTGCTCATGGCACGCGGGCGGTCCAACACGGAGATCGCGTCCGACCTGTTCGTCGCGGAGGCGACGGTCAAGACGCACGTGGGGCGCATCCTGTCGAAGCTCGACGCCCGCGACCGCGTCCAGGCCGTGGTCACGGCCTACGAGACAGGCCTGGTCCGCCCGGGCGCGTAACGCCCCTCGTTGAGTGCTGGGTATTTGTTGGGTCCCGACCCATCCACCCAACAAATACCCAGCACTCAACGTCTACTCCGCTGCGAGGGCCGCTACCGGGCGGGTGCGGACCGCGGCCCGTGCGGGGACGACCGAGGCGACCAGGCCGGCCACCAGGGCGACGACGAGGACGGTCGCGACGTCGGCCCACGGGACCACGAGCGGCACCCTGCCGAGGACGGACAGCGCCGTAGCGGCGCCCGCCCAGCCGTACAGCAGGCCCAGCATGACGCCGAGCACGGCACCCACTCCCGCGATGACCATGCCCTCCACGGCGAGCGTGGCCCGCAGCTGGCCCTTCGAGAGCCCGATGGCCCGCAGCACGGCGTTCTCCCGGGTGCGGTCCATGACGGACAGCGACAGGGTGTTGGCCACGCCGATCAGGGCGATGAGCACGGCCACTGCGAGCAGCCCGACCACGATCCCGAGGATCGCGTCGACGATCTGCTGGTAGGCGGACCGTTCGACGACGATCCCGGCGACCCCGACGGTCTCCCCGGTGGTGGAGACCGCACCTTGCACGGCGGAGACGACGTCTGCGGCGTCCTGGCCGTCGTCGACCGCTGCCCACACCTCGCCGGCCGCCAGGCCCGGGGCGAAGGCCGCGAGGTCCTGCGGCGTCAGGTAGGCCCGGTCGGCCTGGGAGTCGCTGTGCACGACGTCGAGGATCGCCTCCCCGCCCGGCCCGGTGAGCTCGAGGGTGTCGAGACCCTCCAGGCCGTACAGCCTGGCCGCCTGTTCCGGGACCACGATGGTGCCGGGCCGCAGCCGCTCGGCGTCGGCGGGCGTGTTCGCGACGGACCTCAGGTCCGCCGGGTCGACGGCGGCGACCTGCACGGGCCTGCCCTCGTCCGCCCGCTCGGCGGACACGTTCGTCACCTCGATCACGGCTCGCAGCCCGTCGACGCCGTCCAGGGCGTCGATCACGCCGGCGGGCACGGCGGCGGCCGTGCCGTTCCTGTCGTACGTGGTGCTGGTGATCTGGAGGTCGACGGGGAAGCGCGCGTCCAGCTCGTCGTCCATGGCGACGCGCGCACTGGCGGCCCCCGTCGTCATCATGGAGACCAGGGTGACGCCGATGAGCAGCGCGGTGGAGGTCGCGGCCGTCCGGCGAGGGTTGCGCAGCGCGTTCGCCGACGCCAGGCGTGCCGCCGGCCCCCCGACGCCCGCGAGGCGGCCGAAGGCGGCGGCGACCTGGGGCAGCCAGAAGACCGACCCGACGATGACACCGACGAGCGACACGGAGCCGCCGAGGACCGCGGCGAACAGCCCGACGTCGATGGTGCCGGACATGCCGAGGACCACGCCCCCGGCCATGACCGCGAGCCCGCCGGCCGTGGCGAGCCCGGCAAACACCGCACGGGCGCGACCGGTCCCGCCCAGGCCCGGCGCGTCGTCAGGACGCAGGGCGGCGAGCGGGGCGACGCGCGACGCGGCCCGCGCCGGGGCGAGCGCGGCCGCCAGGGTCACCAGCAGGCCGACGCCGAGCGGTACGAGGAACGCGGGCGCGCTCGGGGTGATCGTCCGCGGCAGCGGCACACCGAGATCGAAGTTCGGCGCGACCAGGAGCCCGGCCTGCACGAGCAGGGATCCGACGACGATGCCCGCCGCCGAGGCGACCGCGCCGAGGATCGCCGCCTCGAGCAGGACGCTGCGGTAGACCTGTCCGGTGCTCGCGCCCACGCAGCGCAGCAGCGCGAGGGCGTGCGACCGCTGCGCGACGAGGACCTGGAAGGTGTTGGCGATGACGAGCCCCGCGACCACCAGGGAGACCGCGGCCAGGGCGAGGGCGAACACGAGGTAGACGATGTTCTGGCCGTCCGAGATCGCCGAGACGACGTCCTCCGCGTACTCCTCGGGGGTGGTGACCCCGGTGGCGGACGGGACGGCCGCGGCGAGGGCAGCCTTGGCCGCTTCGACGGCGGCCTCGTCGCCGGGCTGGTCCAGCGCGACGACCAGCGTCCTCATGCCGCGCGGGCCGGCGGCGCCCGCCTCGTCGGCGAGCCGCCGCTCGAGCGCCTCCGGGGCGACGACGGCCACGCCGCCGCCCGCGGCATAGGTGCCCAGCGGGTCGTCGACGAGGCCGGACACCGTCAGCTTCTCGGCGACCTCCCGGCCGCCGTAGCACCCGGCGCCGTTCTCGTCCATGGCCCGGTGGCCGCCCCGCAGGCAGCGCGACGACGCGATGGTGTCGCCGACCGAGACCCCGAAGAGCTCCGCGACGTCCACGGGGAGCACCATGCGATCGGGGCCGTCCGCCCAGGCGCCGTCGGCCAGGACCAGCGGCGAGAGCCGCGGGTCGGAGGGGGTCGCGACGAGCGACTGGTAGACCGTCCTGCCACCGTGGTTGAGCTCCGCGTACGCGCCCTGGAACCCGTCCGCCGCCGCTACCCCGTCGACGGCCCGCACCGCGTCGACGTCCGCCGGGGTCATGGTGCCCCGTCGGTCGAAGACCACGAGGTCGGAATCGGCGTACTGCGCGGCCACCTGGTCGTACGTGGTGCGGGTGATGACGGTGCCCGCCTGCAGCGTCGCGGCCACGAACGCCGTGCTGATGACGATCGCGATGCCTGCCGCGGCGAGCCGGCCGACGCTGCGACGCATCTGGGCCAGGGCGAGGCGGACGGTGGGGTCGGTGGTCAGCACGCGCGTCACTCCGCCGCGAGTGCCGCCACCGGGTGGGTGCGCACGGCGGCCCGTGCGGGCACTACGGAGGCGACCAGACCCGCGACCAGGGCGACCCCGAGGACCGTCGCGATGTCGGCCCACGGCACCACGAGGGGCACCTCCCCCATGACGGACAGGGCGGTCGCGGCTCCGGCCCAGCCGTACAGCAGGCCGAGCACGACGCCGAGCACTGCGCCGACCCCCGCGATGAGCATCCCCTCGATGGCGAGGGTCGCCCGCAGCTGCCCCTTCGAGAGGCCGATCGCCCGCAGCAGGGCGCTCTCCCGGGTCCGCTCGATGACGGACAGCGACAGGGTGTTGGCCACGCCGATCAGCGCGATGAGCACCGCGACGGCAAGCAGTCCGACGACGATCCCGAGGATCACGTCGATGACCTGCTGGAAGCTGTTGCGCTCGACGACCGCTCCGGTCACCTCCACCACCTCGTCGGTGGTGGACACCGCGTCCTGCGCCGCCGCGACGGTGTCGGGCACGTCCTGGCCTTCGCTGACACCCGCCCAGACCAGGTTCGGCCGCAGGTCGGGGTAGATGGCCTCGAGGTCCTCCGGCACCATGAACGCCCACGCGTACTGCACGTCGCTGCGCACGACGTCGAGGGTCGTGGTGCCGCCCGGCCCCTTGAGCTCGACCTCGTCGAGCCCCTCGAGGCCGTAGCCCGTGGCGACCTGGTCCGGGACCACGAGCGTGCCTTGCCGGAGGTCATCAAACGCGTCGGGCGTGTTCACGACGGCGCGCAGCTCGTCGGGAGCCACCGCGATCGCCGGGACCACCGGCCCGTCCTCACCCGAGGTCGCCGCGGTGACCGAGGTGACCTCGGTGACGCCGCGCAGCCCGGAGACGCCGTCGACGGCGCCGGTGACCACCGGCGGCATGGCGACCTGCTGACCGTCGTCGTCGTACGTGGTGGTCGCGACCTCGAGGTCGACGGGGTACTGCGCGTTCAGCTGGTTGTCCATGGCGACGCGGGCGCTGGCCGCTCCGGTCGTCATCATGCCGACGAGGGTGACGCCGATGAGCAGCGCCGTCGACGTCGCCGCGGTCCGCCGGGGGTTGCGCAGGGTGTTCGCCGCCGCGAGACGGGCGGCCGGGCCCGCCGAACCGACCAGCTTGCCGATGCCAGCGGTGACCTTGGGCAGCCAGAACACCGAGCCGACGATCACGCCGACCAGGGAGACGGAGCCACCGCTGACGGCGGCCAGCAGGCCGAGGTCGACAGTGCCCTGCAGCCCGAGCCAGACGCCCAGGCCGAGCACCGCGAAGCCACCCACCGTGGTGAGGGTCGCGAACACGGCACGCACGCGGCCGGCGCCCTTGCGCAGGGTCGGCGCATCGCTCGGCCGGAGCGCGGCCAGCGGCGCCACCCGGGCCGCTGCGAGGGCGGGGGTGAGGGCGGCGGCCAGGGTTACGACGACGCCGACGGCGAGCGGCGCGACGAACACCGGCCAGCTGAGCGTGATGGCCTCGGGCAGCGGCACGCCGAGGTCGAAGGCCGGTGCGATCATGAGCCCGGCCTGGACCAGGACCGAACCGACGGCGATCCCGACGAGGGACGCGATGGTGCCGAGGATTGCTGCCTCGAGGAGCACGCTGCGGTAGAGCTGCCCCGTCGTCGCACCGACGCAACGCAGGAGCGCGAGGGTGCGGGCACGCTGGGCGACGAGCACCTGGAACGTGTTGGCGATGACGAGTCCGGCGACCACGAGGGCCACGGCGGCGAAGGTCATCACGAAGACGAGGAAGATGATGTCCTGGCCGCCCGACATGCTCGCGACGGCCCGCTCGGCATGCTCCTCGGTAGTGGTGACGTCGGTGGCAGCGGGGACGGCGGCGGCGAGGGCAGAGCGCACGACGTCGATCGCGGCGGCGTCGGCCGACGGGTCGAGCGCCACGACGATGGCGCCGGTGGTCGGCTCGGCGCCGGGCGACGCCTCGTCGGCGAGCCACTGCGCGAGCCTCTGCTGCGTGACGACGGCGGCCCCGCCCATCGCGCCGTACGCGGCGAACGGGTCGTCCACGAGGCCGGACACCGTCAGCTTCTCGACGACTTCCTTGCCCCCGGACGACTCGCTGCCGTCCGCACCGACGACCGGCCCCTGGTCCGCGACCCAGCGGGACGATGCGACGACGTGGCCGATGCCGATCCCGAGGCGCTCGGCGACGTCCGCGGGGAGCGCGATCTCGGCGTCCGTTGCGGGCCATGCGCCGTCGGTCACCTCGAGCGGTGTGAGCCGCTCGTCCGACGCCGTGCCGACGATGCCCTGGAAGATCGAGGTGCCCGCGTGGTTGAGCTCCGTGTAGGACATCGCCTGCGTGTCGGCGGCAGCTACGCCCTCGACGTCCCGCACGGCCTCGAGGTCGGCGTCCGTCAGCGACTGGTTGTCGTCGAAGACGACCAGGTCCGAATCGGCGAAGCCGGCCGCCACCTGGTCGTACGTCGTGCGGGTGATGACGTTGCCCGCCAGCAGCGTCGCCGCGACGAACGCCGTGCCGATGGCGATCGCGACACCGGCTGACGCGAGGCGGCCCGCGCTGCGGCGCATCTGCGCCAGGGTGAGGCGTACGGAGGGCGCGGTGCCGGCCATCAGGCGGCCGCCGTGGACGGATCGGTGGTGACGGCGGGTTCGAGGGTGCGTAGGGCGTCCAGGCCGGCCATGGCGGACTCGGGGGTGGGGTCGCTGATGTCGCCGGCGATGCGGCCGTCGGCGATCAGGACTGCCCGGTCCGCGTACGCGGCCGCGGAGGGGTCGTGGGTGACCATGATGATGGTGCGGCCCAGCTCGCGTACCGATCGGCGCAGGAAGGACAGGACCTCGGCGCCGGAGCGGGAGTCGAGGTTGCCGGTGGGCTCGTCGGCGAACACGACGTCGGGCTGGGCGATCAGGGCGCGGGCGATCGCGACGCGCTGCTGCTGCCCGCCGGAGAGCTCCCCGGGGCGGTGCGTCAGACGCCCGGCCAGGCCGAGGGTGTCGACCAGGGTGTCGAACCAGGCGGTGTCCACGGTGCCGCCGGCGAGTTCCACGGGGAGGGTGATGTTCTGCTCGGCGGTGAACATGGGCAGCAGGTTGAACTGCTGGAACACGAACCCGACCCGGTCGCGGCGGAGCAGGGTCAGGGCCTTGTCGTTCAGGCCGGTGATCTCGGTGCCGCCCAGGAACGCGTGGCCGCCGCTGGCGGAGTCCAGGCCGGCCAGCAGGTGCATCAGGGTCGACTTACCCGAGCCGGAGGGGCCCATGATCGCGGTGAACCGGCCCTGCTCGAAGTCGACGTCCACCCCGTCCAGGGCACGCACGACAGCCTCACCCTTGCCATAAGTCTTCGTCAGGCTCCGGGCTCGTACGGCGCGGGCGGTGGTGCCGGACGCAGGAGCCGGCTGCTCCGCCGGGACGTACACGGTGGTGTCCACGAGAGTTCTCCTCGGATCGTTGAGGCTGCTGGGTGCTGCGGGCGGGTCGCAGGTGGCGGCTCGCGCCGGACGATGCATGCGGGAAGGTGCCCTGCGTGCCGCCCGGAAGTGGTCCGGCCTTCCCGGGGTCACCCCCGGTACGGCCGGCATCAACGAACCTACGGAGGCGGGCGTGCTCGGGACATCGGGCGTCGGCCTGATCCTTCCCGGACCGTGTCATCCCCTGGTCGTACGTCCGGTCGACCCCGGGTAGGGGCACTCCCCCAGGGGTTGTGCCGTAGGGAGCGCGACGCAGGGCCTGTGGAAACCGGAGTCGTACACAGGAACCCCAGTCGTGGCCACGATCCGGGCGTGCGCGGGGCGAGGCTGGACGGCATGACCCGACCCCGAGCGTCCGACGACGCCGTGCGCGTGACGCTGCACCCCGGCGAGGACGTGCTGCTGCGTCCGGGCGCGCGCGTCGGCGACCTGCGCGCACCCCTCGCGACGCTCACCCGGCGCCCGGAGCTGCGGCACGCGACGCTCACGGTCGACGGCGCCCGCCTGACCGACGACCGGGTGGTCGGCGAGCGCCCACTATTGCCGGGCGCCATCCTGCGCGCGCAGCGGCCGGGCGCGCCCGGTGCCGCGCCGATGTCCGGTCCTGGCACCGGCCCTGGCCCCGGTCGTGCCATCGGCCCTGGTATCGGCGGGCCCTGGCTGGTCGCCCGCCTGACGGGGCCCGACGCCGGGACGGTCGTCGGCGTCGACGGACTGTGGGCCGCGCTCCGCGCCTGGGTCCGGCTGCGATCGCGTGGGCGCCTCGCGGTCCGCCGTTCGAGGGGTCCGGCGGACTGGCTCGCGCCCGACCCGGAGCCCGCGCCGGGCGGCAGCTCCTGGGCGCCGGCGCTGCTCCCCGCTGTCGCTTCCCTGGTCCTCGCGGCGGCCCTTCGTCAGCCGGTCCTGGCGGTGTTTGCGCTGGTAGGCCTGGTTGTGGCCGCCCCACAGCTGCGTGCCGCCCGGCAGCGGTCCGCGTCCCGGGGCGCTATGCGGACCCGGTCGCGCGAGCTGCCCGGACCGGCTCGCCTCCTGGCCTTTGCGCACGCCGCGCTCCATGTCTCGCCGGGCGCCTGGACTGCGGCGCAGGACGCCCATGCCGCCATCCGGGGCACCGGCGCTCCGGGCTTATCGCCCGATGAGGAGGCGCGCATCCCGTCCGCACCGGATGCCTCCTGGGAACCGCTGCTGCACGACGGCGCGGTCGCCGTGCTCGGGCCCGACGACCTTGCCCGGTCGGTTGCCCGCGTGCTCGTCGCCGGGCTCGCGGTCCGTGGCGCTGCGGTGCGGGTCGGCGAGGGCACCCGGGGCTGGTCCTGGGCTCGCTGGCTCCCCGAGGGCGGGCCGCTGGTCCTGGTCGTCGACCGCACGACCGGCCGACCGCGACCGACCACGCGACCGACCACGCGACGGTCGGGGACGCCCCGTCGCCCGCGGACCTGGTGGTGTCCGTCGGGACGGTCGCGCCCGGCTGCCGCGCCGTGGTGCGCGTGCTCGATGCACGCCGGGTCCGGATCACCGGGCCGGACGGCGCGGCGCGCACCGTGCCGCTCGTCGGGGTCACCGTCGAGTGGGCCGAGCACCTGGCCCGCCTGCTCGCGGGCGCCGCCCGGCTCGGGCGGACCGTCGCCACGCTCCAGGGCAGCGGCGACGATCGCGGCTCTCTCGGCGACAACGGTCTCGGCCGCGCGCGACGAGGCCCGGCAATGTCCCACCCGGAGGATCCCCTCCTGCCCCGCATCGTGCCCCTGACCAGGGCGCACGGCCTCGCAGCGGTCCCAGGGCCGGACCTGGTCGCGGAGCGATGGGCGGACGCCGACGGCTGGGCGGTACCACTCGGCATCGGCACGGACGGCGCACCCGTGCGTCTCGATCTGGTCCGGGACGGGCCGCACCTGCTCGTCGCGGGCACCACCGGATCGGGCAAGTCGGAGCTGCTGCAGACGCTCGTGCTCGGGCTCGCGCTGACCCGGTCGCCCGCCGACCTCGCCCTCGTGCTCGTCGACTTCAAGGGCGGTGCGAGCCTCGGCGCGTGCCGGGGGCTGCCGCACGTGGTCGGCCAGGTCACCGACCTCGAGCCCGGCCTGGCCGCGCGGGCGCTGGCCGGGCTGCGTGCGGAGCTGCGCCGCCGCGAGCGGGTCCTCGCCGACCACGGCGTGCCCGACGTCGTCGCGCTCGCGCCCGGCACGCTCCCCCGGCTGGTCGTGGTGATCGACGAGTTCCGTGCCCTGGCGGACGACCTGCCCGAGTTCCTGCCCGCCCTGCTGCGGGTCGCGGCGCAGGGGCGGTCGCTCGGCGTGCACCTGGTGCTCGCGACGCAGCGTCCGGGCGGGGCCGTCGGCCCGGACCTGCGGGCCAACGTCAGCGCCCGCCTCGCGCTCCGGGTCACGGACCCGCTGGAGTCCCGCGACGTGCTCGACGACCCCGCCGCCGCACGCATCCCGGTCACGACGCCGGGGCGGGCCGTGCTGCGCCTGGGATCGGCACCACCCGTGCTGCTGCAGTGCGCGCACGCCACGGCGCCGCCCGAGGCTCCGCTGCCGCTGGTGCGCCGCGCACCGGCGTGGCCCGGGCACCCGATGCGCGCGGGGCACCCCGGCACAGCCGTACACAACCCGGGTGACCTGCACAAACACCCGCCGAGCGACCTTTCCGGCCCCGCCGCCACGGACCCAGCAGCGCCCGACGTCGCCACGCTCGTGGTCGACGCGGCCCGCGGCGCGGCGCGGGTGCGGGGCCACGTACCGGGTGCCGCTCCGTGGCTGCCGCCGCTCCCCCGGCGGGCCACCGTCGCAGACCTGCCGCCGGCCACCCGGCGGGACCGGGGCGGTCTGGTTCTCGCCCTCGGCGACGACCCGGACCGGCAGCGCCGCACTACCGTCACCTGGGACCCGGGAGACGGCCACCTCGCGGTCCTCGGGCGCGCCCGCTCGGGGCGCAGCACCGCGCTGGTCACGCTCGCGCTGGCCGGCCTGCGGCAGGGCTGGGCCGTGCACGGGATCGCCCGCGACACCGCCGGGCTCGCACCGCTGCGGCACCACCCCGGCTACGGCGGGACCAGCCACCCGGACGACGCCGCGGCGATCACCCGCCTGCTGTCCGACGCCGGGTCCGACGCCGGGTCCGACGCCGGGTCCGACGCGGGGTCCGACGCCGGTCGAGCTGGCCGAGCTGGCCGGGACCGCACCCTGGTGCTCGTCGACGGCGCCGAGGACGCGCGCGGCACGCTGGGGCCGGCAGCGCTGCGGTCGGGGGTCGCGTTCGCCCTCGCGGCCGACGGCCCGTCCGTGGGCGGTCTCGCGGCACGGGTCGGGCCACGCCTGGTGCTGCTGAGCACCGACCGCGCGGCCGACGTCGTGCTCGGGGCTCCGGCCTCGTTCGCGGGCTCGGGCGGCCCGCCGGGTCGGGCCGCGTGGTGCGGCCGGGGCGATCCGGTGCTGTGCCAGGTCCTGGAACCCGGCGACCTCGAACCTCGCGCCGTCGGGGACGCGGACGGGTCGGACCTGCCCGAGGAGGGGCCCGGGCTCAGCCCTCGGAGCCGGTCGCCGACGTCGCCGCGACAACGGAGGGCGTCATGAGCAGCGCGCCCACGGCCACGGCGATCGCGAGCGCCACCCAGCCACCCGCTACGGCGATCCCGGTGCCGCTGCCGATCGCCGCGACCGACCCGATGATCTGGAAGAGCTGCCAGGTCACGACAGGTCCGCGGCCGGAACGGCGGCCCGCGAGAAGAGCTCGACAGGACACCACGAGAACCCAGGCAACACCCAGGAGGAAGAGCACCAGAAAGAGGCTCACACCCACCGACGAGGAACGGCCCGTAATGAGTTCGCCAAGTAGCACCACGGCGAAAGCAACGAGCCCGATCACCTCGGCCACGACGCCGATCACCAGGGCACGAAGAAACGCCGGGACACGGCGCGCGAAAAAGGCTTCCAGTACAGGCACGACGTACTAGGATACTGGTGAGCGGGCCATTCACAATAGTGTGACGGATACCTCAGGGTTCACTGCCGAGAAACTTCGCCGTAACCCCTTGTGCGAGCGTTCACGAGCGTGTGAACCTAGATGCAGCAATCCCACACACCCCGAACAAACCCCCGTCGGTCGCCGCCTGGCGCACAGGGATCGGAAACCGATCCATAACCAGACCTGCGCGCCCCAGACGCACGACGACGATGCTCCCTAGTGGCGAGCCGGACGGTGGGTAGTTCCTTCCAAGGAGTACGTGACCATGGACTGGCGCCACCGCGCAGCATGCCTCGAAGAGGACCCCGAGCTGTTCTTCCCCATCGGCAACACGGGCCCTGCCCTGCTGCAGATCGAGGAGGCCAAGGCCGTGTGCCGTCGCTGCGACGTAGTCGACACCTGCCTCAAGTGGGCTATCGAGTCCGGGCAGGATGCCGGCGTCTGGGGCGGCATGAGCGAGGACGAGCGTCGTGCGCTCAAGCGCCGCACCGCACGCGCTCGCCGCGCCGGCTGACCCGACAGGACCGGCCCGAAAGGGCTGATCCGACCGGGCTGGGCCCAGTGGGACTGATCCCAGTGGACCTAGCCCTCGCAGCAAGCCTTCTCTCTCCGCGAGCCGCGCCTGAGCACTCCCCCTCCGCCCAGGCGTGGCTCGCGTCTTTTCTCGGCGATGCCTTTCAGCGCGCCTGAAGGCCGCGCCCGAACGCCTCCGGCCAGGTTCAGGACCGCGCGGAGTCGGCCACCCGCAGCACCAGCTGCAGTTCCACCTGCGTGCCCCCGCCCTCGCGGGTCGACCACTCGATGGTCCCCCCGAGCTCGTTGGTGACGAGCGTGCGCACGATCTGCGTGCCCAGGCCGCTGCCGGGGCCACGCCCGCCGGCGTCGCCGTTCTCGGGCAGCCCCACGCCGTCGTCGGCCACGACCACCCGCAGGGCGGAGTTGTTCCGCTCCACGCCGATCTCGACGGTGCCCACCGCGCGCCCCACGAACCCGTGCTCCACGGCGTTCGTGACCAGCTCGGTGAGCACGAGGGCAAGGGGCGTCGCGTCCTGCGCGGGCACCATGCCGAACGAGCCGGTGCGCACCGTGCGGACCGAGGTGGACGACGCGGAGGCGACGTCGGCCGTGAGGCGAAGCGCCCTGCCCACCATGTCGTCCAGCTCGACCTGCTCGTCCAGGGTCTGCGAGAGGCTCTCGTGCACCAGGGCGATGGTCGACACCCGGCGCATGGCCTCCTCGAGCGCCTCCTTCGCCGCAGGCACGTCCATGCGCCGGGCCTGGAGCCGCAGCAGCGCTGCCACGGTCTGCAGGTTGTTCTTCACGCGGTGGTGGATCTCGCGGATCGTCGCGTCCTTGGTGATGAGCTCGCGCTCGCGCCGGCGCAGCTCGGACACGTCGCGGCACAGCAGCACGGCGCCGATGCGCTGACCGCGGTCGGTCAGCGGCATCGCCCGCAGCGACAGCGAGACCCCGTGCGCCTCGATGTCGGTGCGCCACGGCGCGCGGCCCATCACCACGAGCGGCAGCGACTCGTCCACGGGCTTGAGCTGCTCCACCAGGTCGGCCGTCACCTCGACGAGCGACTGCCCCACGAGCGGCCCGATCACGCCGAGCCGGTGGAAGCACGACAGGGCGTTCGGGCTCGCGTACAGCACCTCGCCCTCGGAGTTGAGGCGGATCAGGCCGTCGCCCACACGCGGGGCCCCGCGCCGCGAACCGGTGGCCGCGTTCGGCAGGGGGAACTCGCCCCGCGGGATCATCGCGACGAGGTCGTCCGCCGCCTCGACGTAGTTCAGCTCCAGCCGCGACGGCGTGCGGCCCGAGCCCAGGTTGGTCTGACGCGCGATCACCGCGACCGCCGCGTCCTTGTGGACGACGGGGATCGCCTCCTCCCGCACCGCGTACGCGCCGAACCAGCGCGGTTCCCGGGCGCGCTGCGCCTTGGCCTCCGCCATCGCCTTCGCCAGCTGCGGGCGCTGCCCTTCCGGCGCGAACGAGCCGACGATGTCGTCATAGTGCACCGTCGCGCCCGTCGAGGGGCGGCACTGGGCGATCGCGATGAACCGCCCGTCGTCGGTGGGCAGCCACAGCACGAGGTCCGCGAACGCCAGGTCCGAGACCACCTGCCAGTCGCCGACCAGGAGATGCAGCCACTCGACGTCGGCCGGCTCGAGGTCGGCGTGCTCAAGGATCAGGTCACTCATCGCGGACACGCGCCAAGCCTATGTCGGAACCGATCCATGGCCCGATGAGGGCACGGCGCCTACCCAGGCTCGGGCCCGCCCCCGTACAGATCCGATGTGCCCAATGCGTCGGTTAGAGTTCCATCACCGGCACGCCCCGTCGGCGCGAGGAGGAGAGCCCGTGCACCTGACAGTGGACCTGACGTTCCCCGCGAACATCGACGACGTCTCCGCGATGCTCGCCGACGAGTCGTTCGTGCGGTGGCGCGCTCAGCGTTCCACCGGTTCCGTGAACGGCGTGGTCGAGCAGGCCGACGTCACGGGCACCGCGGTCACCGGTTTCACCGTGGTGGTACGCCGCACCCTCCCGACCGACATCATCCCGGTGCAGGCCCGCCCGTTCGTGGGCGCGCACCTCGAGATCCGCCAGGCCGAGGCCTGGGAGGCGGCCGCCGACGGCCGTCGCACCGGCACGGTAGCGGTCGAGATCCTGGGTGCACCGGTTCGGATCACCGCCACGGCCACCCTGGCCACGCTGCCCGACGGCGGCACGCGCCTCAGCTACGCCGGTGACGTACGGGCGACGGTGCCGCTGTTCGGCACCGTCATCGAGGAGGCTGCGGTCAGTGCGGTCCGCACCACCCTCGAGACCGAGGCCGAGGCGGGCCGCGACTGGCTCGCCGGCAAGCGCACGGGCACGGCCTGAGGCGACCCCCACCGGGCATCCCTCCGGGATGCGCCCGGCCGGGATGCGCCCGGCGGCCGCACCGAGCAGCGCGGCCATGCCATCTCCTGACAAACCCTTTCCCTTCGCGGTGCAACCACGGCAATTCATACATCGTTTCCCAAACGAAATTTGAAGTTCGTTCCAACCCTGTCCGTTTCGGGCGACGAGGTGCTACAACCTGAGCGAACATTCGTGTCGGATGTGGGTGAGTTTGTGCTCTGATATCGCTTTCGCGCACCGACACGCGCGCACCGAACACAAGGAGTCCTAGTGCCCAGCAAACACGGACCGGTCCGAAGCCGGACCGTCGCCCCCCGACGCGCGGCCCTTGCCACGCTCACGGTCTTCGTCCTGCCCCTCGCCGGATGCGGCTCGCTCCTGGGCCAGAGTCCCGCGGGCACGGAGGGCGACGACGCTCCGATCACGCTCACCGTGTCCACGTTCAACGACTTCGGGTACACCGACGAGATGCTCGCCAAGTACACGGAGGAGCACCCGAACGTCACCGTCGAGCACGTCGTTGCCCCCACGTCCGACGAGGCCCGCCTGCAGATGCTCAAGGCCTTCACCACGGGTGACGGTTCGGAGCTCGCGGACGTCGTAGCGGTCGAGGTCGACTGGCTGCCCGAGCTGATGCAGCACCCCGACCTCTTCGAGGACTTGACCGACGCCGAGGTCACCGAGCGCTGGGTGGACTGGAAGGTGGCCCAGGCCACAACTCCGAACGGCAAGCTGCTCGGCTACGGCACCGACATCGGCCCGGAAGCCATCTGCTACCGCGCCGACCTGTTCGAGAAGGCCGGCCTCCCGACCGACCGCGAAGAGGTCGCGAACCTGCTCGGCGGCAAGGACGCCACCTGGGAGCGCTACTTCGAGGTGGGCCGCCAGTTCGCGGCGCAGTCCGACGTCGCCTGGTTCGACGGCGCCACCGGCACCTTCCAGGGCATGATCAACCAGCTCCCGGCCGCGTTCGAGGACCCGGCGACGGCGCTGCCGACCGACCTCTCGACCAACAGCGAGGTCCGTTCGGTCTACGACCAGATCACCGGCGCGATCGGTGACGGGCTCTCGGCCGGCCTGGTGCAATGGTCTCCCGAGTGGGCTGCCGGGTTCCAGCAGGAAGCCTTCGCGACCATGCTGTGCCCCGGCTGGATGATGGGGCCGATCCAGTCGTACTCGGAAGGCGTGCAGGGCTGGGACGTCGCCAACGTCTTCCCCGGTGGCGGCGGCAACTGGGGCGGCTCGTTCCTGACCGTCCCGGCCGCGAGCCTGCACACCGAGGAGGCGAAGGAGCTCGCCGCGTGGCTCACCGCGCCCGAGCAGCAGACGCAGGCCTTCACCAAGGCCGGGGCGTTCCCGTCGCAGATCGAGGCGCAGGGGTCGCAGGCCGTCCAGGCCTACTCCAACCCGTTCTTCAACAACGCTCCGGTGGGCAAGATCTTCACGGCGCGAGCCCAGTCCATCGTCGGCGCGCCCTACAAGGGGCCGTACTACTTCGCCATCCGGGACGAGGTCAACAACGCCCTGACCGCGGTCGACACCGGGAGCGTCGGCCCGGAGATCGCCTGGAACCAGGCCGTGCAGACTGTCGAGGGCCTGCGACTGCAGCAATGAGGAAGCGCAGCTTCGCCCAGTGCTTGCCTTGACAGAGCACGGTGCGCAGCGCAACGATCGGTGCCCGTGGGAGCGCTACCACACCATGGTGGTGGGAGCGCTTCCAGCGCCGGTACGCAGACGTGCCCGCATGTCGCGCGACCGCAACGAGCATGGCCCGTACACCCCAGACCGCACGACAAGGGAGTCTCCAGTGCTGAGCAGTACCCGACCCACCAGGCGCGCCGCCGCCCGCACGCTCCAGGCGACCGCCGGTGCCGCCGTTTTCGCCCTCGCCCTCACCGCCTGTGGCGGATCCGACGAAGGATCCGGTGAGGACGACGGCCCCATCACGCTGAAGGTCGCTACGTTCAACGACTTCGGCTACACGGACGAGATGCTCGCCGCGTACACGGAGGAGCACCCGAACGTCACTGTGGAGCACGTCAAGGCCGCGACGACCGACGACGCCCGCAGCAACATGACCACCAAGCTCGCCGCCGGCGGCGAGGGCCTGGCAGACATCGAGGCCATCGAGGTCGACTGGCTGCCCGAGCTCACGCAGTACCCCGACCTGTTCACCGACCTGGCGGACCCCGAGCTCGACGCCCGCTGGGTGGACTGGAAGGTCCAGCAGGCCACCACGGCCGAGGGCAAGGTCATCGGCTACGGCACCGACATCGGCCCCGAGGCCATCTGCTACCGCGCCGACCTGTTCGAGAAGGCCGGCCTGCCGACCGACCGCGAGGAGGTCGCCGAGCTGCTCGGTGGCGACAGCGCGACGTGGGAGAACTACTTCGCCGCGGGCCGCGACTTCATCAAGGAGTCGGACGCCGCATGGTACGACAGCTCCGCGGGCACCTTCCAGGGCATGATCAACCAGCTGCCCGCCGCGTTCGAGGACCCCGAGACGGGTGAGGCCAAGGATCTGGGCGACAACGCCGAGGTCAAGGGGATCTACGACGAGATCGTCAGCTCGGTCGACGACGACCTGTCGGCCGGCCTGGAGCAGTGGGGCGACGACTGGGTCGCCGGCTTCCAGAACGACGCGTTCGCCACGATGCTGTGCCCGGCCTGGATGACCGGACCGATCGAGCAGAACTCCGGTGGCATCGAGGGCTGGGACGTCGCTGACGTCTTCCCCGGTGGCGGCGGCAACTGGGGCGGCTCGTTCCTGACCGTCCCGGCCTCGGGCGAGCACACCGAGGCGGCCAAGGAGCTCGCCGCGTGGCTGACCGCGCCCGAGCAGCAGACCAAGGCGTTCGAGACGTCGGGCACGTTCCCGTCGCAGATCGAGGCGCAGGACTCCGAGGCCGTCCAGAGCTTCACCAACCCGTTCTTCAACGATGCCCCGGTGGGTCAGATCTTCTCCACCCGTGCACAGGCGATCGAGGGCGCCCCGTACAAGGGCGCGCACTACTTCGCCATCCGTGACGAGGTCACCAACGCGCTCAACCGCGTCGACATCACGAAGTCGCAGGACGCCGAGGAGTCCTGGGCGGAAGCCGTCGAGAAGGCCTCGGCCCTCGGCTGAGCCTGAGCCTGCCCGCTGATGGCCACGACCGGTGGTCGAGCTCATGGAGACCCAGGTCTCGACGTGCTCGGCCACCGGTCGCGCCACGCGGGGGCGACGCACCGGAAGTGACCACACGACGATGACGCGGCGGAAGATGAAGCGGAAGATGATATGGCTGTTCTGACAGATCGACGATCGGCACCGGACTCCGGTGCACCACAACGCGAGTCACGCAGGCTCGGCTTCTCCCAGCGGCTCGGCCGCTGGGACGTGAAGCTGTCCCCGTACCTGTACATCTCGCCGTTCTTCATCCTGTTCGCGGTGACCGGCCTGTTCCCGCTCGGCTACACGGCGTTCGTGTCGGTCCACGAGTGGAGCCTGCTCGGTGGCCAGGGCGAGTTCGTCGGCATGCAGAACTTCGTGGACGTGCTGAGCCAGCCCACGTTCTGGAAGTCGCTGACCAACACCCTGTCGATCTTCCTGCTGTCCTCGGTGCCGCAGGTGATCCTCGCGATCACGATCGCCGCCCTGCTGGACCAGAACCTACGATCGGCGACCTTCTGGCGTATGGGCGTGCTGATCCCCTACGTGGTCGCGCCCGTAGCGGTGTCGATGATCTTCGGCCGCCTGTTCGCCGACCAGTACGGCCTGATCAACTCCGTGCTCACCGTGATCGGGCTGGACCCGATCGCCTGGCACGGCGACCGGCTCGCCAGCCACGTCGCCATCGCCACCATGGTCAACTACCGCTGGCTCGGCTACAACGCGCTGATCTTCCTCGCCGCGATGCAGGCGGTGCCGCGTGACCTCTACGAGGCCGCGGTGATCGACGGCGCGGGCCGCGTGCGCCAGTTCTTCTCCATCACGGTGCCGCAGATCCGCGCCACGATCATCTTCGTCGTCATCACCTCGACCATCGGCGGCCTGCAGATCTTCGACGAGGTCCGCATGTACGACGTGTACGGGCTCGGCGGTCCGGACCAGAACTGGATGACCACCGTCGTGTACCTGTACGACCTCGCCTGGGGCGACCAGCACAGCCTCGGCCGGGCGTCGGCCGTGGCGTGGATGCTGTTCCTCCTCATCGTCGTGATCGGGTTCGTGAACTTCCAGGTCACCCGCCAGATCTCGACGTCGGGCAGCACGAGCAAGAAGCCGAAGCGCAAGCACACCAGCATGAGCAGGGGGAACGCATGAGCTCCGTCGCTGTCACCGCCCAGACCGCGGGTGAGGGTGCCGCCAGGGCCGCCGCCCGCCGTCGGACAAGGAAGTCTTCCGGGGGCGCCAACCGCCGCGCCGGCTGGATCGTCTACGCACTGCTGGGGATCGTGCTGCTGATCTCCGCCTTCCCGCTCTACTTCACGCTGCTCCTCGGCTCGTCCGACCCGGTCGAGATCTCGCAGAACGCCGTCCCGCAGTGGCTGCCCGACCTGTCGCTGTTCACCCAGTTCCGGACCGTCATCGAGTCCACCCAGATCAACTTCTGGCTCGCGCTGACGAACTCGCTGATCATCGCGGTAGTCGTCTCGCTGGCCGTGGTGCTGTTCTCGACGCTGGCCGGGTTCTCGTTCGCGAAGCTGCGCTTCCGCGGCCGCGGGCCGCTGCTCGTGTTCGTCATCGCGACGATGGCGGTCCCGACCCAGCTCGGTGTGATCCCGATGTACATCCTCATGTCGGACCTCGGGTGGACCGGCAAGCTCCAGGCCGTCATCGTGCCGGTGCTGGTCAGCGCCTTCGGCGTCTTCTGGATGACGCAGTACCTGTCGGAGTCGCTGCCGTACGAGCTGATCGAGGCCGCCCGCGTGGACGGCGCCTCGATGATCCGCACGTTCTGGAGCATCGCGCTGCCCGCCGCACGCCCGGCCGCGGCCATGCTGGGCCTGTTCACGTTCGTCCAGCAGTGGACGAACTTCTTCTGGCCGTCGATCGTGCTCAGCTCGGAGAACCCAACGCTGCCACTCGTCGTAAAGTCACTGCAGTCGAACTACTTCGTGGACTACTCGTTGGTCATGGGCGGCGTCTTCCTCGTGACGCTGCCGCTGCTGGTGATCTTCGCCTTCGTCGGCAAGCAGCTCGTCGCAGGCATCATGCAGGGAGCCGTGAAGGGATGACCCACGAGATGACACGGAACGTCAAGACCGGCGCCGGGATGCGCCGGGTGCCCGCCCCGGGCATCGCCCTGCCGTACACGCCGACCGCGCCGAGGACGGTGCCGACGTCGAACGCCACTGGAACCGTGTCGTTCCCGGAGGGCTTCCTGTGGGGCGCGGCCACCGCCGCCTACCAGGTGGAGGGCGCCGCCCACGAGGACGGCCGCGAGGACTCCGTGTGGGACGTGTTCGCGAAGGTCCCGGGCGCGGTGATCGGCCAGGAGGACGGCGAGGTCGCCTGCGACCAGTACCACCGCTACCCGGCCGACGTCGCGCTCATGAAGGACCTCGGCATCAAGGCGTACCGGTTCTCGACGTCGTGGGCCCGGGTGGTCCCCGGCGGGCGCGAGGTCAACCCGGCCGGCGTCGCGTACTACGACCGGCTCGTGGATGAGCTGCTCGGCGCCGGAATCCTGCCCTGGCTCACCCTCTACCACTGGGACCTGCCGCAGGCGATCGAGGCCGAGTCCAACGGCTGGGTGAACCGCGACACCGCGTACCGGTTCCGCGACTACGCCGTGACCATGCACGAGGCCATCGGGGACCGCGTCGACGTGTGGACCACGCTCAACGAGCCGTGGTGCGCGGCGTTCCTCGGCTACACGGGGGGCCAGCACGCGCCGGGCCGGCAGTCGCGCGAGGACGGTCTCGCCGCCGCGCACCACCTCTCGCTGGCCCACGGCCTGGCCGTGCAGGCGCTGCGGGAGCGGGCACCTGAGGCGAACCTCGGCATCACGCTCAACTTCGAGGTCGAGGACCCGGTGAACCCGGACGACCCCGCCGACGTCGACGCCGCACGGCGCCTCGACGGCGGGTTCACCCGCATCTTCGCCGACCCGATCCTGCGCGGCGCCTACCCCGAGGACGTGCTGGCGGACGTGCGCGCGTACGGCCTCGAGCGGCACATCCAGGACGGTGACCTCGAGATCATCTCGACGCCCATCGACTCGCTCGGCGTGAACTACTACCACGGGAACGCCGTCTCGGCGCAGCCCCCCGCGCACCCCCTGGACGGCGGCGCGCCGGTGACCCGCCCGTCGTCGTCCCCGTTCCCGGGCGGCGACGGCGCGTACACGCATCCGCGCGGCCTGCCCGTCACGGACCAGAACTGGGAGGTCCAGCCCGAGGGCCTCACGCGGCTCCTGCTGCGCCTGCAGCAGGACTACACGGGGCCGCGCGGCATCGCGCTGTACGTGACGGAGAACGGCAGCGCATACGAGGACGCCGTCGGCCCGGACGGGTTCGTGGACGACCAGGACAGGCTCGAGTTCATCGACGTGCACCTGCGTGCCGTCAAGGACGCGATCGACGAGGGCGCCGACGTGCGCGGCTACTTCGGCTGGTCGCTGCTCGACAACTACGAGTGGGCGTGGGGCTACGGAAAGCGCTTCGGGCTCGTGCGTGTCGACTTCGAGACGCAGGCCCGCACGGTCAAGGCGTCGGGCCGCTGGTACGGTCAGGTCGCACGGGCCAATGCCGTTCCGGAGCGATCGGCAGCGCCCGGACCGCGCCCGAACGACGGTGGCAGCGACGACGGTGGCAGCGACGACAACGGCGGAGACAAGGCGGTTTCCAAGGCGTGACGACCTCAGGCCCACCCACCCTGGATGACGTGGCCCAGGCGGCCGGGGTATCCCGGTCGACCGCGTCGCGCGCCATCAACGGTGGCCTGCGGGTCTCCCCCGAGGCGCAGGCGGCGGTCGACGACGCCGTCGCCCGCCTCGGGTACGCACCGAACCGCGCCGCCCGGTCCCTCGTGACCCGGCGGACCGACTCGATAGCCCTCGTGGTACCCGAGCCGGACCAGCGCATCCTTACCGACCCGTTCCTCTCCGGCACCCTCGCGGGTGTCAGCGAAGGGCTGGCCGGGACCGACCTCCAGCTCGTGCTGCTGCTCGCCCGCCCGGGCGAGCAGCGCGGACGGGTGGGCCGCTACCTGCGCAGCGGCCACGTGGACGGCGTCATCGTGGCCTCCCACCACCGGGGCGACCACCTCGAGACGGAGCTCGGCCCGGCCGGGCTGCCCGCCGTCTTCGTGGGGCGGCTGTTCGAGCCCGACCCGTTCTTCTCGCGCGGCCTGCGCTACGTGGACGTCGACAACGTCGCCGGCGGGCGCATCGCGACCCAGCGGATGATCGACCGGGGGCGGCGGCGCATCGGGACCATCACCGGGCCGCTCGACATGCCCGCGGGCGTGGACCGGATGACCGGCTGGCGGGACGCGCTCCGCGACGCCGGCCTGCCGGACGACGCCGTCGTCGAGGGCGACTTCACCGTCGCCGGGGCCCTCGTCGCGGCCGCCCGGCTCCTGGACGCGCACCCCGACCTGGACGGGATCTTCGCCGCCTCCGACCTGATGGCGGAGGCCACGCTGCGCGTGCTCGCCGATCGCGGCCGGTCCGTGCCGGGCGACGTCTCAGTGGTCGGGTTCGACGACCTCGGCATCGCCGAGACGACGTCGCCCCGGCTGACGACCGTGCACAACCCGGTCGTGCAGATGGTGGGCGCCGCGACGAGCATGCTCGTCGACCTGGTCGCCGGCCGCCCGGTCCGCGACGAACGCCGCGTCTTCGCCCCCCGCCTGATCGAGGGCGACTCGGCCTGACCCCCCTCCCGATCGGCCCGTTTGAGTGCGGGCTATTTGTTGCCCATGAGGCTCTGAGGCAACAAATAGCCCGCACTCAACGGATCGTCTACGCGGTGCGGAGGTGGCCGTAGCGGTGCATCGTGCGACTGACCGCCTGCTCGCGGAGCATCGTCAGGAGCTCGCGGCGGCCGCTCGCCAGGACCGGGGCGTCCAGCACCGTGACCGAGCCCAGGCGGCTCGCCGCGGCGTCGCGCAGACCCGGGGCCTCGCCCACCACACGGATCCGGCCGGTCACCTTGCCGTCGGCGACGGCGTCGGCGAACGCCTCGTCCGTCGTCTCCGGCCCGACGACGGTCGCGGGCACCCCCGCACGCGAGGCGGCCGCCAGCACGCGCTGCACCTCGGCGTCCGGCGCGTCGGTGCCGACCCGCACCGTGATGCCTGGGACGGGCCGGTAGCGGAACACGTTCGTCTCGACGCCGAGCCCCGACGGGTCGTGGTCCGCGGAGAACTCGGTGAGCCAGGCGCGGTCGTCGTCGGCCCGTGCCCAGGCGAGCCAGCCTGCCGGGTCGGCGGTGCGCGACGGCACGTCGGGCGCATCCTCCCACCGGCCGAGCTGCGCCACGTAGTTGGGCCCGCCCGCCTTCGCGCCCGAGCCCACCACGGAGGCCTTCCAGCCGCCGAACGACTGGCGCTGCACGACGGCGCCGGTGATGTGCCGGTTCACGTACGCGTTGCCGACCTCGACGCGGTCGAGCCAGTGCTCCACCTCGGCGTCGTCCAGGGAGTGGATGCCGCCGGTGAGGCCGAACGACACCGCGTTCTGCAGCGCGAGCGCCTCGTCCAGCGTGCGGGCCGTCATGATGCCCAGCACCGGGCCGAAGCACTCGGTGAGGTGGAAGAACGAGCCGGGGCGGACGCCGTCGCGCACGCCGGGGGTCCACAGGCGGCCGCGGCCGAGGCCCGCGTCCCGCGCCACGGCGTCGAGGCGGCGCGGTCGCACGAGCCAGGTCTCACCCGGCTCCAGCGTGGTCAGCGCGCGCAGCAGCTTGCCCTGCGCCGGCTCGGTGAGCGGCCCCATCACGGTCGCCAGGTCCGTGGCGGGCCCGACGGCGAGCGACGCCACGGCGTCGACCAGCTGGCGCCGGAACCGCTCCCCCGTCGCGGTGCGCGGGTCGCCCACGGAGCCGACGAGGATCACGAGCGACGCCGCCGAGCACTTCTGCCCGGCGTGCCCGAACGCGGAGCGCACCACGTCGGCGACGGCCAGGTCGAGGTCCGCCGAGGGCGTCACGACTATCGCGTTCTTGCCCGACGTCTCCGCGAGCACCGGCAGCTCCGGCCGCCAGGACGCGAACATCTCAGCGGTCTCGATGGCGCCCGTCAGGATCACCCGGGACACGCCGTCGTGCGTCACGAGCCGGCGGCCGAGGTCGCCGTCGGGCACGCGGACGAACTGCGCGACGTCGCGCGCGAGCGCCGAGTCCAGCCCGATCTCGGGCGCGACCTCGTCGAGGGCCGCGTGCACGGCCTCGACCGCGATCTCCAGGCAGCGCGGCGTGGGCGGCGCGGGCTTGGCGATCACCGCGGACCCGGACGCGAGGCCCGCGAGCACGCCGCCGACGGGGATCGCGACGGGGAAGTTCCACGGCGGGGTGACCAGGGTGACGCCGTCGGGCGTGAAGCGGGCGCCAGGCCAGGCCTCCGACGTCGGGTCGAGTGCCTCGGCCGCCTGCGCGTAGTAGGCGGCGAAGTCCACTGCCTCGCTGACCTCGGGGTCCGCCTCGGCGACGGTCTTGCCCGCCTCGTGCACCATGGCGGCGACGAGGTCGGTGCGCACGGCCTCGAGGTGCTGGGCCGCGGCGCGGAGCACGCGGCCGCGGTCCGCCGGAGCGACCTTGGCCCAGGCCGCGCCCGCGCGGCGGGCGAGCGCGACGACGTCGTCCACCTGGGCCGACGTCGACAGCGGCTCTGCGAGCGCCGGGACGTACCCGGAGCGCGCGCTCGTGACCTGCTGCGCCCAGTCGCGGTGCGCGGCGACGGCGGGGTCGGTGTCGGCGGCGTTGTGGAACGGCCCGGTCACCGGCTCCGGTGTGGGGCGCGGACGGCGGCGCGGGGCGACGTCGTCGGGCGAGTAGTGCACGCCGAGGTCCACCGAGGCGCGGAACGCGGCCTCCTGCCGGTCCATGGGCGAGCCGGTCTCGGCGGACTCGACCTGCGAAGGCGCGAACGCGGCGTGCAGGAAGTTCTGCTCCGTCGCGTTCTCCTCCAGGCGGCGTACGAGGTAGGAGATCGCGACGTCGAAGTCCTCGTCGCGCACGACCGGGGTGTAGAGCACCACCCGGCCGTCGTCCTTGGCGACCTCGTCGCGGACCGCCGCGGCCTCGGTCGGGGCCATGCCCTGGAGCATCTCGATGTCGAGCGCCTCGGAGACGCCGCGCGCCCGGCCGAGCAGGATCGCGAGCGCCACGTGGAACAGGTTGTGCGACGCCGCGCCGATGCGGACCGCGTGCGAGCGCTCGGGACGCAAAGCGTGGTCGAGCATGCGGACGTAGTTGGCGTCGACGTCGGGCTTGGTCGGGTACGGCGCCTGGGCCCAGTCGTGCAGGGTGGCCTCGACGTGCTCCATCGCGAGGTTCGCGCCCTTGACGATGCGCACCTTGATGCGCGCGCCGCCGTTCGCTACCCGCTTCGCGGCGAACTCGGTGAGGCCGTCCAGGGCGCCCAGGGCGTCCGGCAGGTAGGCCTGCAGCACGATGCCGGCCTCCAGGTCGCGGAACTCGTCGCGGTCGAGGATCTCGGTGAACACCGCGGTCGTCAGGGCGAGGTCGCGGTACTCCTCCATGTCGAGGTTGAGGAAGACGCCGTGGTCGCGCGCCGCGCGGTACAGCGGCAGCAGGCGCTCGACGACGCGGTCGCGGGAGCCGTCGAGGTCCCACGTGACCAGCTGCGCGGCGACGCTGGAGACCTTGATCGACACGTAGTCGACATCCGCGCGCTCCACCAGCGCGATCGTGCGGGCCAGGCGGCCGGCGGCCTCGTCCTCGCCGAGGACCGCCTCGCCGAGGAGGTTCACGTTGAGGATGTAGCCCTCGGCCCGGGTGCGGGCGAGGTGGGCCGTGAGCCCGGAGCCGGCGTCGGCCACGAGGTGGCCCACGAGCTGGCGGAGGCGGGCGCGGGCCGCCGGGACCACGATGCCCGGGAACACGGGGGCGGCCAGGGCGCCGGCCCGGAACAGGGCGCGGTCCGCCGGGCTGAGGAAGGTGGCGCTGCCGGCCTTCTTGCCGAGGCGGGCCAGCGCCTTCGCGGCGACGTGGGTGTCCTGCGGGCGGGCGACGTCGTCGACGAAGCCGACGGCGAGCTCCAGGCCCGCCGGGTCGGACACGAGCGCGCCGAGGGCTGCGGATGCGCGGGCGACGGCCTTGTCGGTCTTCGAGCCGCCGGCGCTGGTGCTGGTGCCGGCGGCGTCGCTGCTGCCGGCGCCGGTGGCGGTGCCGATCCAGGTCCGGGCGAGGGCGACGGCGTCCTCGACCAGGGTGTCGGCGGCGGGCTGTGCGGGCGGCTCGGTCGGAGCCTGCGGCGCTGCGCTGTCCGGTGCGCCGGCGCCCCCGGTCGGGACATCGGCGGTGACGGCGCTCCCGCGCCGAGCAGAGGTCTTCATGACACCAGGGTGCACCCGGTGCCGCCCGCGTGTATTGGCGGGATCACTCGCGATCCGCACCGGTTTTCGCCAAGCGCCGCGTAGCATCGGGACCCGATGAGCAACCCGCCGAACGGCGCCGCTCGGCCCGAGGCGCGGGCCCTGCTGGCCGCACTGAACCCCGCCATGGTCGCCCTCATGGACGAGCTGTCCGGCGTCATGTTCTGCGCCAAGGACGCCGACGGCCGGTACGTGCTCGTGAACCAGGTCTTCGTGGGGCGCACGCGGGAACGGTCGCGGCGCGACGTGATCGGCCGGCGCGCCGTCGACCTGTTCGTCCCCGAGCTCGCCGAACGCTACGAGAGCCAGGACGCGCGGGTGCGCACCACCGGCAAGCCGCTGCGGGGGGAGCTCGAGCTGATCCGGCACGTCGGCGGGGCGCCCGGCTGGTTCCTCACCTCCAAGCTGCCCCTGCACGACGAGACCGGCGCCTACGTGGGGCTCGTGTCCGTGTCGCAGGACCTGCGCTCCGGCGACGCCGACGACGCGACGATCCAGGCCATGGCCCGCCTGCGCGGCGACGTCGAGGACCTGCTGGAGCGCGGCGAGGTGCCGTCCGTGGCCGACCTCGCCGCCCTCGCCGGCTGCACACCCGCGTCCCTGGACCGGCGGGTGCGCCGGGTCTTCGGGCTCTCGCCGCGCCAGCTCGTGCTGCGGCTGCGGGTCGACCGGGCGGCACACCTGCTGACTTCGAGCACCGTGCCGCTCGCGGACGTCGCGACCGCCGCGGGCTTCTATGACCAGCCGTCGTTCACGCGCACGTTCGCGCGGCTGACCGGCGAGACGCCGTCGTCGTTCCGGCGTCGGGCACGAAACGTTCCTTGCGCGATCCGCACAACGAACACGGTGGATCACAGGTGGGCCGGAACCACGACGTCGCGCGGCCCGGCCGCTTAGCCTCGACATCATGACGACCATCGCGTTCCCCCTGGTCCCGCGCTCCAACCCGCGCCGTGTGCTGGCCGACCTGATCCCCGCGGAGTCGAGCCGCGCCCGCGCGGTCGCGCGCGACATCGCGCTCGTCCTGGGCGTCGCCGCACTCACCGCCCTGGCGGCCCAGCTCCGCATCCCGATCCCGGGCCTGCCGGTCCCGGTCACCGGCCAGACCTTCGCCGTGCTCCTCGGCGCCGCCGCGATCGGCCCCGTGCGTGGCGCGCTCGCACAGGTGCTGTACCTGGTGCTCGGCATGGTGGGCCTGCCCGTCTTCACGGGCGGCGCCTCCGGTGTCGAGGTGATCTTCGGGGCCTCCGGCGGGTACATCGTCGGCTTCGTCGTGGCGAGCCTCGTCGTGGGCGCCCTGGCCCGGCGCGGCCTCGACCGTGGCGTGCTCGGCACCGTCCTCGCGTTCGCCGCCGGCACCGCGACGATCTACGCGATCGGCGTGCCGTGGCTCGCGGTCACGACGGGCATGGCTCCGGGCGCCGCTCTGGTGGCCGGCGCCGGCGTCTTCCTCGTGGGCGACGCGATCAAGGCCGCCCTGGCCGGCGTCCTGCTCCCCGGGGCTTGGAAGCTCACGGAGCGCTGACTTTCCTTTGAACACGCGGATATCACCGGAAAATAACCGGAGAGGATCCCACACCGTCGTGCATCTTGGCCCATCGAAGCGATACGGTGATACCGAGGCGCAAACCCCGCGCCGCGCAACCCGCGCCCTCGCCCCCAAGGCGGTAGGCGCCGTTCTCCCCGGAGGACCCAAGTGACGACGACAACGACGTCCACCACACCCACATCACCACCCAGCTTCGCCCCGTCCGGGGCGCCCACGGAGGGCTCCGCGCTCGCTACCGCGCATGCGCAGCTCGCCACTGCGGCGGCGATCCTCGGTTACGACGACGGCCTGCACCGGATGCTCGCGACCCCGCGCCGCGAGATCCACGTCGCGGTGCCGCTCCGCCGCGACTCGGGCGAGACCGTCCTGTTCCACGGCTTCCGCGTGCAGCACAACGTGAGCCTCGGCCCGGGCAAGGGCGGCCTGCGCTACCACCCCTCCGTCGACGTCGACGAGGTGCGGGCACTGGCGATGTGGATGACCTGGAAGTGTGCAGTGGTCCACCTGCCCTACGGCGGCGCCAAGGGCGGCGTCGCGATCGACCCCCGCGGCTACTCCCAGGGCGAGCTCGAGCGCGTGACCCGGCGGTACACGTCGGAGATCATGCCCATGATCGGCCCGGACACCGACATCATGGCCCCGGACATGGGCACCGACGCCCAGACGATGGCCTGGGTCATGGACACCTACTCGGTCAACCGCGGGTACACGATCCCGGCGGTCGTGACGGGCAAGCCCCTGGAGGTCGGCGGCTCGCTGGGCCGCGGCACCGCGACGTCGGCGGGCATCGTGCACGTCACGAACGCCGCGCTCGCCGAGGCGGGCGTGGCCCTGAGCGACATCTCAGTCGCCATCCAGGGCTTCGGCAAGGTCGGTTCGCACGCGGCGGCGATCTTCGCGGCGCGCGGGGCGCGCGTCGTCGCCGTCAGCGACCAGTACGGCGGCATCCGAGCCGACGCCGGCCTCGACGTGCCCCGCCTCATGGAGCACGTGCGCCGCACGGGCTCGGTGGTGAGCTTCGAGGACGCGGACCCGGTCTCCAACACGGAACTGCTCGCGCTCGACGTCGACGTGCTGGTCCCGGCCGCGATCGAGGGCGTGCTCGACGAGACCACGGCCGGCGACGTCAAGGCCCGCTGGGTGGTCGAGGGCGCCAACGGCCCGACGACGGCGGCCGGCGACGTCCTGCTCGCGAAGAACGACGTGACAGTGGTCCCGGACGTCCTCGCGAACGCAGGCGGCGTGGTCGTCTCCTACTTCGAGTGGGTCCAGGCGAACCAGACCTACTGGTGGACCGAGCAGGAGATCGCCGACAAGCTGGAGCACCGCATGACCACCGCGTACGCGGACGTGTCCGCCCTGGCTCAGCGCGAGGGCCTGTCGCTGCGCGACGCCGCCCTCGTCATCGGGGTCAAGCGGGTCGCCGAGGCGCACCAGATCCGGGGTCTGTACCCGTGACGGGTCGCTGAGGCTCCGTGAGTCCGCTTCGAGAACGACCTGGGGTACCGATTCCACGCGGATTCGGTGCCCCAAGTCGTTCTCGAAGCGGACCTGCGGCCGGCCGGGCGCAGCGCCGGGCCTAGGCTCACGGGATGGATGAACTTGTCGCGCGCCTGCGCGCCGCCGGCTGCGTGTTCGCCGAGGACGAGGCGCGGATCCTGACCGAGGCCGCCGACGGCGACGCCGCGCGCCTCGAAGAGCTGACCGCCGCGCGCGTCGGCGGGCTCCCGCTGGAGCACCTCGTGGGCTGGGCCGAGCTCGACGGCCGCCGCTGGCTCGTTGCGCCGGGGGTCTTCGTGCCTCGGCAGCGGTCGGAGCTGCTGGTCCGGGAGGCGGCGGCGCGTGCGGCGGCGGACTCGCCTGACACACCCACCTCGCCCGGCAGGGCGGCCGCACGCGGCGGGGCGGCCGGCGTCGGCCCCGTGCTCCTCGTCGACCTGTGCTGCGGCTGTGGCGCGCTCGGCGGCGCGGTCGCGGCCCGCCTCCTCGCGGCGGGGCACGACGTCGAGCTGCACGCCGCCGACGTCGACCCCACGGCCGTGACCTGCGCACACGACAACCTCAAGGCGCTGGCCGACGACTTCCCCGGCGCCCTGCACGAAGGCCTGCTCCACGAGGTGCCCTAGCTCCGCCGCGGCGCTCCGCGGAGCCCGGCCGACTGACCGCGCACACCTACACCGGCGACCTCGCCGATCCGCTCCCGGCCGAGGTGTGGGGCCGTGTCGACGTCGTCGTCGCGAACGCGCCGTACGTCCCGACCGAGGCGATCGGCATGATGCCGCCCGAGGCCCGCGAGCACGAGCCGCACGTTGCGCTCGACGGCGGGGACGACGGGCTCGCGATCCTGCGCCGCGTGATCGACCTGGCCCCCAGCCTGCTGCGCCCGGGCGGGCACCTGCTCGTCGAGACGGGCGAGGCCCAGGTGAGCGCCGCCGTCGGGCACATGGAGGCGGCAGGGCTGACGACGACTGTCCTGTCCGACGACGAGCTGGGCGCGACCGCCCTGGCCGCCACCCTGCCGGGATCCGCGGACAGCCGAACCGCGTGAACGCAGCCACACCGCAGACGCTGCCACCCGCGGAAGGCGCAGCGACCCACGGGGGGGCGGCCAGGACACGTGGGCGCCGCCCGGACGCGTGGGCGCGGCCAGGACGCGTGGGCGCCGCCCGGACGCGTGGGCCACGGTCCTCGCGGGGCGACTGTACGAACTCGGGGTGTGTTGCTCTGTGTAGACAACGTCTACGCAGAGCAACACACCCCGATCACGTAGTCACTCCCCGAGCGCGACACGCCGAACCCGACACGCACACGCGCGGGCAGCGCCCGAGGCGGGTCAGCTCAGGGGCTGGCGGGCTGCCCATGCCTGCAGCGTCGTACGCGGGCCCGTGAAGAACGGGACCTCCTCGCGCACGTGGCGGCGTGCCTCGGTGGCGCGCAGGTCACGCATCAGGTCGACGATGCGGTGCAGCTCGTCGGCCTCGAAGGCGAGGATCCACTCGTAGTCACCGAGCGCGAACGCC
This sequence comes from uncultured Actinomycetota bacterium, assembly GCA_963850545.1. Lineage (GTDB taxonomy): Bacteria > Actinomycetota > Actinomycetes > Actinomycetales > Cellulomonadaceae > Promicromonospora. The sequence goes on from CAWKLP010000002.1 coordinate 578,206, forward strand.
GAGACGGTGTTGGCCCGCACGTCCTTGTAGCCGGCGGCCGCCATGCCGTGGTCGCGCAGCATGGTGCGGCGCTCGGCGTCGGGCAGGAGGTACCAGTCGTAGGAGCGCACGAACGGGTAGACGCAGATGTAGTCACGTGGCGCCTCGCCCGCGAGGAACGCGGGCACGTGCCCGCGGTTGAACTCGGCCGGACGGTGCAGCGCGGCGACCGACCACACGGGCTCCAGGGAGCGGCCCAGCTCGGACGCACGCAGCCGCTGGTAGGCGCCCTGCACGGACTCGATCGACGGGCCGTGGGTCCAGAGCATGAGGTCGGCGTCGGAGCGCAGGCCGCCCACGTCGTACCAGCCGCGGGCCACAAGGTCCCCGGAGATCGCGGCCGGGTCGGCGCCTCCGCCGACGGCAGACTCGGCGTCGGCCACCACGGCCTTGCGCTCGCCCTCGTCCGCCGGAAGCGTCTCAGTCACGGAAAAGACCGAGAACATCGTGTACCGGATGCCCTCGTTGATGGCTGCGGTGTCGATCTCCTGGCCGGTGTCCCCGTGCACGTGGCCGTGGGTTCCCTCCGTGCCGGGTGCGTCGGTGCCGGAAGCTTCGGTGCTCATCGGTGCATGTCCTCGCTGCAGAGTGCCGGGATGCCGCTGGGCTCCTCGTGCCGCCGCAGGCAGCAGTCGGGGGGCGTAACGGACGGGAAGGCGGGCAGAGCGCCCACCGTAGCCTCGTCGACCTGTTCGCCCCGGGCGAGACCCGCCCGCTCGACGATCAGGTCGACCAGGCCCTGGACGAACGGCGCGCGCGTGCCGACGGTGCCGGCACGGACGGCGGTCATGCCGAGCTCGGCGGCCGTCGCGAGCGCCTCGGTGTCCAGGTCGTAGACGACCTCCATGTGGTCGCTCACGAACCCGATCGGCGAGAGCACCACGTTCCGCAGCCCCGCCTCGGCGCGCTCGGTGAGCAGGTCGTTCACGTCGGGCTCGAGCCACGGCTGGCTCGGCGGGCCGGAGCGCGAGCAGTACGCGAGCTCCCACTCGACGGCGTGCCCGAGCTGCTCGCCGACGGCGGCCGCGACCAGCGCCGCGACGTCCAGGTGCTGCTCGGAGTAGGTCGCGTGCCCGACGCCGGACGCCGCCTCCATGGTGTCCGGGATCGAGTGCGTCACGAAGACCAGCTTCGCGCCGGCCCCGGAGCCGCCCTTCGCCTCGAGCTCCGCATAGGCCTCGACGACGGCGTCGACGTTGGCCTGCACGAAGCCCGGGTGGTTGAAGTAGGCGCGGACCTTGTCGAACTGCACGCCCGTCGACCCGTCGGGCCCGAGCTGTCCCCGCTTGTCGAGCGTGGTGGCGAGGTCCTCGCGGTACTGGCGACAGCCCGAGTACGACGAGTAGGCGCTGGTCACGAGCGCGACGGCGCGCTCGGCGCCCAGCTTCTCCAGCCCGTCCAGCGCGTCGCTCGTGTACGGCTCCCAGTTGCGGTTGCCCCACACGACCGGCAGGTCGATGCCGCGGGCGGCGAGCTCGGCCTCGAGCGCCGCCTTGAGCGCGAGGTTCTGCTCGTTGATGGGGCTCTTGCCGCCGAACCCGTAGTAGTGCTCGCCGACCTGCTCGAGCCGCTCGTCCGGGATGCCCTTGCCCGCGGTGACGTTGCGCAGGAACGGCACCACGTCCTCGGGTTTGTTCGGGCCGCCGAAGGAGTAGAGCAGGAGGGCGTCGTACGGCGCGGCGTCGTGCGCCGCTGGCTGGGGGAATTTCGCGGGCATGCGCACATCTTTCCACCGTCCGGCGTGCCGTTCCGCACTGAGAGGGGCGAACGGGACGTGACATCGATGCGACATCCTGTCAGAACCGCCCGCACGTGTCAGACCCACTGGCCGCTCCGGTGACCCGTACGTCCGACACTCACCGCTTGGCGTGCACGTTTCCCGTCCGCAGGCGCTCCCGCAGGCCGGGGAGCGCGTCGACCAGGCTCGACGGCGCCGGGCTCCGGGTCACCATCGAGAGCGTCACCCGTCCGCGGGTCGGCGCGGGCACGGTCCGGTCGCCCGGCGCGGCATACCAGCGGGCCACCATGTCGGGCACGACAGCGGCACAGCGCCGCTCGCGTGCCGTCCGGACCGCGGCTTCCGCGGTCGCGCCGGGCCGGGCGTGCGCGCCGAGCTCGGTGAGCCGCCGGTGCAGGGCGTCGGCCGTGAGGTCCAGCGGACAGTAGATGACGGTCTGCCCGGTGTAGGGGCGGCGGCCCGAGCCGGGTACGGGGGCGCCGTCGGGCAGGAGCATGACCAGGTCGTGCCGCCCCACCTCGGTGACCAGCAGGCCGCGCGCGATCGGGACCTGCTTCGCTATCGACACGAACGCCGCGTCGAGCGTGCCGCGCTCCACCCACTCCAGCAGCCGGGGCCCGTGCTCCACCTCCGGCTGCACCACTACGTCGTCGAGCAGCACGTCGAGCGCCGCGAACAGCGTGCCCGCGACGCTCGGGAACGCCCCGACCGAGACGGTGCGCGACTGCGCCGCCGACAGCGTGCGCTCGACGATCGCGCCCAGGTGGTCGAGCACGTGCGCGGCCTGCTCGCAGAACTCCTGCCCCGCCGCCGTCGGCCGCGCGCCGGTGGTGTCCCGGTCGAAGAGGCTCACGCCCACGCGCCGCTCCAGCGCTGCCAACCGCTGGCTCGCCGAGGGCTGGCTCACCAGGAGCTCGCGGGCGGCCGCGCCGAGCGAACCGTGCCGCGCGACGGCGTCGACCAGCCGCAGGTCCTCGACCGTGGGATATGAGGCCATAGCACCAGCCTATGTCCGGTCATGCGCAGGCGCCGTCTACCGGCGGTCCGCGAGCGATCGCAGGATGAGGCTGTGCGCCACCCACACCTCGTCACGCTGACCGCCACGACCTTCGTCACCTGGGCCGGCCAGCGGATCACCGCCGTCGCGCTGCCGCTGGTCGCGCTCGACCAGACCGGCGACGCCTGGACCACCGGGCTGGTCGGCGGCTTCGCCGGCCTGCCGCTGCTCACCTCCGCGTGGTGGGGTCGGCGGCTGCGGTCGCGCCTGGCGTCGGGGCGAGCACTGGCGCTCGTGCTCGCCGTCCAGGTGCTCGGGCTGGTCCTGGTGCCGGTGGCGGCGGCCACCGTCGGCGTCGGCGCGGTGGTCCTGTGCGCGTCGGGCCTGGTCACTGGCGCGACGTCGGCCATGCTCGCGCCGGCGCAACGCGCCCTGACCGCCGACCTGGCCGAGCTGCCCGGCAACGAGCCCGGCGTCGGCGCCCGGGCGCTGGCCTGGCAGGACCTCGCGCACCGGTCGTCCATGATCTTCGCGCCCGCGCTCGGGGCGTGGCTGCTGGTCGCCTGGGGTGCCGAGCCGCTGCTGTGGTGCGAGGCCGCTGCCGTCGCGCTGAGCGCGGTGGCGATGCTGACGGTCCCGGCGGCATCCCGCGGGTCGAGCGGCTCGTCGGCCGAGGGCGTCTCCCCGGACGGAGACATCGAAATTGCGGCGGGACTCGACGAGCCCGGCCGGCAGGACGCATCCGGCCGGCGGGACGCTCCCGACGCCGCCCCATCCGTGCGCGCCGTGCTGCGCGCCCACCCGGACCTGGCGGTCGGCATCGGGCTCGCGGGGATCGGCGGCATCACGTGGTTCGCGTTCACGCTGGGCCTCGCCCTGCTCGGGGCGGAGCTCGACCGGCCGGGCGAGCTGATCGCGGCCGGCATGGCGGGCTACGGCGCCGCGACCGTCGGCGTGTCGTTCGTGGTGCCGCTCGTGGTGCACCGGGTGCCGCGCATCCCGGCGATCGTGGTGTCGTGGGTGATGCTCGGGATCGCGTACCTGGCGCTGCCGGTGGCGGCGCCGAACCTGCTCGCGGTCGGCCTGGTGTCCGCCGTCGGCGGCCTGACCATGCCGTTCGGGATCGCGGCGCTCAACGCGCTCATCGTGGACCGGACGACGGGTGCGGAGCGGCGGACCGCGTTCACCGCGGAGACAGTGCTGCACAACGGCGGCGCCTCGGCCGGGCTGCTCGTGGGCGGGGCGCTGATCGGCGCGTTCGGCGCGGGCCCGGTCCTGGTGGTCACCGGCCTGATGCAGGTGGCCGCGGCGGTAGCGGCGGCCCTGTGGCTGCGCACCTGGCGGCGCGGCGGAGAGTCGTCCGACCGGCTCAACTCGATACGCGGTGACGAGGCCCGGCTCTAGCGCCGGCTCGGTGAACGCGACTTCGGTCGCACGCCGACAGCCCAGCAACCGACCGAAGTCGCGCCGCGCTAGTGGCTGGCGGCGACCAGGCTCGTTACGGCGGCGGCGAGGTCGCGCAGGCGGGGCGCGGTGCGGGCGATCAGGTCGTCCAGCTCTACCGGGCCGGGAGCGATCGAGAACGCGGCGGTGATACCGGCCGCGCGGGCCAGCGCCTCCGGGAGCAGCACCTGGCCGGCCAGCACCACGACGGGCGGCCGGGTGGGCGACGCCGCGGCGACCCGCGCGACGCCGTCGGCCACCTTGCCGTTGACCGACTGGGAGTCGAAGGACCCCTCCCCCGTGATCACCAGGTCGGCGTCCGCGAGCGCCGCGGTCAGGCCGATCGCCTCGCCGACGAGCACGGCGCCCGGCGTGGTCTCGGCGCCGAGCACGGCGATCAGCCCGGCGGGGACGCCGCCTGCCGCGCCGGCGCCGGGGACCTGCGCGACGGCGGCCCCGGTCTCCCGCTCCAGCACGTCCGACCAGTGCCGCAGGGCGCTGTCGAGGAACTCCGCCTCGCCGCCGCGGGCGCCCTTCTGCGGCCCGAACACCCGCGCCGCCCCGTGCTCGCCGACCAGCGGGTTGGTGACGTCGACGGCGAGCCGCCAGCGCACCTCGCGCGCCCGTGGGTGCAGCCCGGAGAGGTCGAGGGACGCGACGGAGGCCAGCCCCTCGCCGCCGTCGGGCACCTGGTGGCCGTCCGCATCGAGGAGGCGCGCGCCCAGGCCGGTCAGGATCCCGGAGCCGCCGTCCGTGGAGGCGGAGCCGCCCAGGCAGACGAGGATCTCGGCGACGCCGGCGGAGAGCGCGGCACGCACGACGTCGCCGGTGCCGCGTGTGCTCGCGTGCAGCGGCTGCAGGGGCGCGTCCGAGACGCCGGGCAGGCCGCTGGCCTCGGCGAGCTCGACGACGGCGGTCCGCCCGTCGGGCGACACCGCCCACCGGGCCGACGTCGGCCGCCCGATCGCGTCCACCGTGTCCGTGACCTGCGCATCCCCGCCCCAGACGGCGAGCAGTGCGTCGAGGGTGCCCTCGCCGCCGTCGGCCATGGGCAGGCGCGTGACGACGGCGTCCGGGGCGGCGTCCAGCACCCCGGCGGCGACGGCGGACGCGACCTCGGACGCGGACAGGCTGCCCTTGAACGAGTCGGGGCAGACGACGACGCGCAGCGGCTTCACGCGCCGATCGTAGGCCGCGGCGGGTGTCAGTCCGCCAGGATCTCGGCCACCGGAACCGCCTCGGCGCCGAACGCCTCGGCCACGCCGGCGTTGGTGATGCGCCCGGCATGGGTGCTCAGTCCCCGGGCGAGCGCCGTGTCGGCGCGCAGCGCGTCCCGCCAGCCCTTGTCCGCGAGTGCGGCGACGTACGGCAGCGTCGCGTTGGTCAGCGCGCGGGTCGACGTCGCGGGCACCGCTCCGGGCATGTTCGCGACGCAGTAGTAGAGGGTGTCGTGCACGGCGAAGGTCGGGGCGTCGTGCGTGGTGGGGTGCGAGTGCTCGAAGCAGCCGCCCTGGTCGATCGCGATGTCGACGAGCACGGCGCCGGGCTTCATCGCCTTGACCATGGCGTCGGTCACGAGCTTGGGCGCTGCCGCGCCGGGGACCAGGACCGACCCGATGACGAGGTCGGCGGACTCGACCTGCTCCGCGACCTCGTAGGTCGTCGACGCGCGGGTGGCCACGGCGCCGCCGAACCGCGCCTCGAGGCGGCGCAGCGCGGGCAGGGACACGTCCAGGACTGTGACGTCGGCGCCCATGCCGAGCGCGTTCGCGGCCGCGTGCTCGCCGGCCACACCGCCGCCGATCACGACGACCTTCGCCTTGGGTGTGCCGGGCACGCCGCCCATGAGCACGCCCGTGCCGCCCTGCGGCCGCATCAGGTGGTAGGCCCCGACCTGCGCGGACAGCCGCCCGGCGACCTCGCTCATGGGGCTCAGCAGCGGGAGCGAACCGTCGTGCAGCTGGACGGTCTCGTACGCGATGGCGGTGGTTCCCGCGGCGAGCAGCGCGTCGGTGCAGGGGGCCGACGCCGCGAGGTGCAGGTAGGTGAAGAGCGTCAGGTCGGGCCGCATGAGCGCGTACTCGGGCTCGATCGGCTCCTTGACCTTGACCAGCAGGTCGGCGGAGCCCCAGACCTCCTCGGCGGTGTCGACGGTGCGCGCGCCGGCGAGCCGGTACGCGTCGTCGGTGAAACCGGAGCCCTGCCCGGCGCCGGCCTGCACCAGCACGTCGTGGCCCCGGCGGACCAGCTCGTGGGCGCCGGCGGGCGTGAGCGCGACCCGGCTCTCGTTGTTCTTGATCTCCGTGGGGACGCCAACGTTCATGGTGTGACGGTAAGCACAGTGCCGTGTTCGGGTCCAGGCCACGTTCCCGAATAGAATGTTCGGCGAACCTGAACAATGATGGACCCCATGCTCAACCCTTGGCGCCTGCGCCTCCTGCACCAGCTGCACCTGCTCGGCACCGTGCGCGCCGTGGCAGAGGCGGCCCACCTGAGCCCCTCGAGTGTCTCCCAGCAGCTCGCCACGCTCGAGTCCGAGGCGAAGGCGCAGCTCTTCGAGCGCGCGGGACGGCGCATCCGGCTCACGCCCGCCGGCGTCGCCCTCGCGGGCCACGCCTCCGCGATCCTCGACCGGATCGCGGACGCCGAGGCCGATATCGCGGGCCTGCACTCCGAGCCCACCGGAGTCGTGCGGCTGGCCGCGTTCACCAGCGCCTTCCACGGCATAGTGGTGCCGGCCGTCGCGGCACTCGCGCAGGAGCACCCCCGGATCTCGGTGCAGCTCACCGAGGCAGAACCCCTGGTCAGCCGCCGCGCGCTGCAGCGCGGCGAGGTGGACGTCGCCGTCTGCGCGGACTTCCCGGACGCACCCGTCCCGCCCGACGCCGACCTCGCCCGCCTACCCCTGACGGGCGACCGCGTGGTGCTGGTGACGGCACGCGACACGGTCACCGGCGAGCGCTCGGGGCGCGTCGACCTCGCCACCCTCGCGGACGAGCCGTGGGCGTTCGAGCATCCCGGCGCCCACCTGGCCGACCTCGCCGAACGCCTCTGCCGGCGCGCCGGGTTCGCGCCCAGAGCCGTTGCCCGGTTCGAGAGCCACGGCACGCTGCTGAGCCACGTCGAGGCAGGGCTGTCGGTCACGCTGCTGCCGATGCTCGCCGTCCACGACCGCTACGCGGTGCACACGCTGGACCTCACCGACCCGCCCCGACGCGACATCCACCTCGTGGCGCGGCGCACCACTATGGACCGGGCGGCCGTGCGCGTGGTCGTGGAAGCACTCCGTAACCAGGCGCGATCCGCCTGATCCGACGGGTCGGGGTCCTCAGAAGTCGTCGATCTCGGCCTGTGCGCCGCGCAGGGCGTCGGTGAGCTGGCGCAGCTGCGCCAGGTCCTCGGCGTCCAGCGCGGGACCCACGTAGTGGGCGATGGAGCGCACATGCCTGCGACCGAGCTCCTTCTGGATCATGGAGCCCTCCTCGGTGAGGCTCACCAGGACGCCGCGGCCGTCGTCGGGCGCGGGGTGCCTCTGCACCAGACCGCGCTTCTCGAGCCGCTCCACCATGCGCGACAGCGAGGACTGGGCCATGAGGATGTTCTCGTTGAGCTCGCGCAGCCGGAGCGTCTCCTCTGGTGCAAGGGCGAGCGTGAACAGCACGTCGTACTCGCGCATGCTCAGATCACCCCAGATGTCGTCCGCCAAGAGCCGGCGCATCACCGTCACCTGGGCACGGAACAGCGACTCCCATGCCTCGGCCGCCTCGCGCGCCGACGGCACACGTCGCTCGATCATCACGGCGCCCTCCTCGTCATCTTCGGCACGCTACCTGACTGAACTTTCACGTACCTACCTGGGCGCGTGGTGGCGAATTTCGCCATGCGAATTCCCGGTGTCCGGCCGGTTGTGACTCGCCCTCGCGACGCCTCGTCACCGCCCGAGACGACGCTCCCGGAGGGAGAAGTCGCGCAGCGCGCGCAGGAAGTCGACACGCCGGAACGCGGGCCAGTAGGCCTCGCAGAAGTAGAACTCGCTGTGCTGGCTCTGCCACATGAGGAACCCGCCGATGCGCTGCTCCCCCGAGGTCCGGATGACCAGCTCGGGATCCGGCTGACCCTTCGTGTACAGGTGCTCGGCGATGTGCTCGACGTCGATCGACTCGGCGAGGTCCGCGAGCGTGGCCCCGTCCTTCGCGCGCTCGGTGAGGTAGGAGCGGACGGCGTCGGCGATCTCGGTCCGGCCGCCGTACCCGATCGCGACGTTGACCTGCAGGCCCTTCACACCGGCGGTCCGGTCGGCCGCGGTACGCAGGGCGGCCGCCAGCCGCGCGGGGAGCAGGTCGAGCCGGCCGATGACGCGCAGGCGCCAGCGGCCCGACTCGGCGAGGTCCGACACGGCGTCCTCGATGATGTCGAGGAGGTTGCTCAGCTCGCCGGCAGACCGGCTCAGGTTGTCCGTGGAGAGCATCCACAGCGTGACGACCTCGATGCCCAGCGAGTCGGCCCAGCCGAGGAACTCGGTGATCTTGTCGGCGCCGCGGCGGTGTCCCGTCGCCGCCGTCTCGCCGAACGAACGCGCCCAGCGGCGGTTGCCGTCGAGCATCACACCGATGTGCCGGGGCAGCGTGGCGCCGTGCAGGGCGGACGCCAGACGTCGCTCGTAGAGGCGGTACAGCGGGCTGGGCAGGCGCACGGACAACCTCAGGGGATCGGGCCGTCGGAGCCGCGAGGAGCGGTCCGTACGGCGGCTCTGACGCCGGGTCGAGGACCTGGCGGGACGTGCATAAAGGTACCCCTCGAACCCGCGTGTTCCGGCTCGCCCCGGCCCGTCATGGGCGCTTGACGAGCGACTCCCGCCAACCCGGCGCAGGATCTTCACAAGGCCCTTGTCCGGCCGACGATCCCCCTACCTACGCTAGAGTAAGTTACGCAACCGTAGGTAGTGCCCCGGCACCAGGAGGCACCGGTTGCAGAACGTGAAGGAGACGAGCGTGGTAGCTCAAGCTGATGGGCCGGACCGCTCGGCCGGACGCCTGAACGACGTCACGGACAAGGTCTCGGAGACGTTCGACGGTGTGCGCGACAAGGCCAGCGACGTCGTGCAGGTCATCTCGACCTCGGTGTCCGGGATCGAGAAGAAGATCAAGCCGCGGCTGCGTGGCTGGATCCACGCGGGCACGTTCCCGCTCGCCCTCGCGGCCAGCATCGTGCTCATCGCGCTGGCCCCGACCGTGCCGGGCAAGGTCTCCGCGGCCGTGTTCGGCCTGAGCGCCTGCCTCCTGTTCGGCGTCTCCGCGGTGTACCACCGCGGCAACTGGTCCCCTCGGACCGAGGCGGTGCTGCGGCGCCTCGACCACACCAACATCTTCCTGATCATCGCGGGCACCTACACGCCGCTCGCGGTGCTGCTCCTGCCCAGGAGCCAGGGGACGGTGCTGCTCGCGCTGGTGTGGAGCGGCGCGCTGCTCGGGCTGCTGGCCCGCATCTTCTGGCTGAACGCGCCCCGCTGGGTCTACGTGCCGGTCTACCTCGCGCTCGGCTGGGTGGCCGTCGCCTACATGGGCCAGTTCTGGTCCACCGGCGGTCCGGCGGTCGTGTGGCTCATCGCGGCGGGCGGCGTCGCCTACACGGCCGGCGCGATCGTCTACGGCACCAAGAAGCCCGACCCCAGCCCGGCCTGGTTCGGCTTCCACGAGATCTTCCACGTGTGCACCGTGCTCGGGTTCGCCTGCCACGTGGTCGCGATCTACCTGGCCAACCTCGCGATCTGACGCCGCGTGATCTGACGCCGATCCTCACTCCCCGTTGAGGCCGGCGACGAACAGGTCCTCGAAGATCGCGCCGTCCGCCGTCGTGCTCGCGTGCTGGGGCGTCCCACCGGGGACGCCCACCGTGCGGCCCGACGACGGCCCGTCCAGCACGACGTGGACAGGGCGCACCCGGTAGGCAACGCCCTCCCCGGTCACGAGCGACACGGCCGCCAGGGTGTCCCACCAGAACATGACCCCCTGCCCGATCAGCTCGGGCATGCCCGGCTGCGTCACTATCGCATGCACCGTCCGCGCCTCGTAGGTCGCGGCCTCAGTGCCCAGGCGCTGCACATAAGCGGGTGTGATCGGTGCGTGGTTGGTCGCGTCCAGCGCGACGATGCTCACGCGGGCGCGCGGGACGGTCGCGAACACGTGGTCGGCCGCCGCCGGGTCGATCCACATGTTGACCTCCTGGCTGTTGTCGAAACCCCCGGTGGTCGAGCCGAACAGGTTGCCGCCGACGTCGAACGCCCCGCCCATGACGACGACCCGGCCGAGGTGGTCGGCGACCGTGCGCGGACTCATCCGGTCCAGCGCCGCCGACATGTTGCTCAGCGGCCCCGTGGTCAGGACCGTCACCGGGGTCCGCGACGCGCGGACCGTGGTGGCGATGAGCTCGGCTGCCGACATCTCCCCCGGCACGTCCGGGACGCCCGCGTCGCCGAGGGCGCCCGTCAGGACCTGCTCGAACAGCTCACGCGCCTCGGGCGGCGGCTCGTTGACCCACTCCTCGGACCCGTTCGTGACGGGCACGTCCGGCAGTCCGCAGTCGGCCAGAATGGTCCGCGCGTGCGTCAGCGAGCGCCCCGGCGTGCCGACCCCGTTGTTCACCACCGTGACGGCGCGCAGGTCGATCAGCCCGCGCTTGTCGGCCTGGCAGAGGTAGAGCAGGGTCGCGGCGTCGTCGAAGTCCAGGTCGGAGTCGTAGACGACGGGCACGGGGCCGCGGCCCGTCCCTTCTGACCCGCCCACCACGCCCTTGGCCCCGTCCGGTTGCCCGACGGCGGAGGCCGGCGTCGTCGCGGCACCCGCCAGTCCCAGTGCGAGCACCGCTGAAGCGAGTGCGCGCACGCTCGACGCGAACCTCCGGACGTCCACCATGACACTCTCCCTCCGACGACGGATGGAGCCATGGTGCTCGCGCTGGAGGCGCCTGCCCACAACATTCGATACTGGCCGAAGCCGTCAGGGCAGGCCGGGAAGCAGATTCCCTAGTCATCGCGGGTTCGCTTCGCTGAGCTGGCGGAGGCCGCTGGCGAGGCAGGAGCGCGGTCGGCAAACCCAGGAACCCAGATACTCGGAGTCCGCGATCCCGAGCCGCGCACCGACGGCATGAGCGCACGAGCCTGTCAGGAGACGAAGCCATGTCCATGCCCGCATCGTCTGGACCGTCCTGCCCGCACCGGCCCGCCACGCCCTCGAAGCCCGCATCGAGACCGTGACCTGGGCCGAGACCGCCGGTGCAGGCATCAATTCGGCCATCGCGACCGCGCTGTACACCAACGACGGCCCCGTGTTCGTCAAAGGCATCACGGCTTCTCGATGGTGTCGTGAAGAGTTATCCACAGATTCCGGATAGCGCTAGCGAGTCATACGAACGTTCGAGAGAATGGGGTCAGCGAATAACAAGGGATCAGCAGACAACGGGCAGGGGGTGGTGACCGGTGGAGCAGTCGACGAACGACACGGCCGGTGGTCTGCCGCCCGCGGGGTCGATCGAGGACGCGTTGGCCCGGATCGAGGCCGCGGTGGGCGATCTTGCGGGTCTGGTCGGTCCGGAGGTGCTGGATGGGTGGGACGCGCCGGGTGTCGGTCGCCTGGTCGAGGCGCACTCCCGGGTTCGTCGGGTGACCGGCCGGTTGGACGGTGTGCGGTACGTACTGTTGCCGCGGATCGAGAACGAGGGTTCGTGGCGGTCGGGTGGCATGGCGCGGACGTTCACGACCTGGTTGCGGGTGCGGGAGGGCGTGTCGAAGGCGACTGCGTCCAAGGACATGACGATGGCGCGCCGCCTGGCGACCGCGCTCCCGGTCACCCGGGACCGCCTGGTCGCCGGGACCCTGGGCGCGGATCATGCCCGGGTGATGACCGAGGAGGCGCCGACCAGCGAGACCCGTCAGGACGCGCTGGCCTGGCTCATCGATACCCGGACGGGGGAGACGACGACACCGGAGTTGTTCGTGCAGACCGTGACCGGTGGACTTCCCGGACCCGGCTGAGGACCCGGACGGCACCCGCGCCCGTGAGCTGATCACCGCGGTCCTGGAGGACGCGATCGCCGAGGGGACGCTGGTGACCGGGGAGGGCGTGGTCCTGCGCGAGGCGGGTGTGTTGAACGCGGACCAGTTCCGTATCGTGGCGCGCCGGTTCGCGAGCGTGACCGACCCGGACACCGACGACGCCGACGACGACAAGGCCGCCCGGGGCGAGTTCCTGGACCTGGCCAAGACCTTCGGCGGGTATCACGTGGAGGGGTTCCTGACCGATGAGCACGGCCTGCTGGTGACCACGGCGATCAACGCGGTCATGGGCGCACCGGCCGCGGAGGACACGCGTACGCCGGGGCAGCGTCGGGCGCAGGGCCTGGCCGACGTGGCCCGGCTGGTGCTGGACACCAACCAGGCCTCACCCGGGGCGGCGATCCCACCACACCTGAACGTCACCGTGTCCTGGACCGAGCTGGTCGCCCAGATCACCCGCACCCGCGACGGCCTGTGCCTGACCTGCGGACAGACACCCGCCCGCGGCACCCGGACAGGCGCAGCCGGCGGCGCGACGGGTGGAGGCACAGCAGGTGGAGGCCGCGGGTGGAGGCACAGCGGGTGGAGGCACAGCGGGTGGAGGCACAGCGGGTGGAGGCACAGCGGGTGGAGGCACAGCGGGTGCGAGCCACCCCGGTGCAGTCGGCGGGGGCCCAGCAGGCTGGGGTGCGGCAGGCACGGCGGTGTCCGGGCTGCTGGGCTCGGGCGGTGCGGTGTTCACCGAGACCGGCGGGCGGGCACCACGGGCCGTGTTGCGCCGCCTGGCGTGTGACAGTGCGGTCACCAGGATCGTGTTCGGGCCTGACGGCGCCGTGCTGGACGTCGGGCGCGCCCAGCGCACCGTGACCGGGCAGATGCGTCGCGCGGTCATCGCCCGCGATGAGCATTGTGTGTATCCGGGGTGTGATCAGCCGCCCTCACGCTGCGAGGTCCACCACGCGGTGCGGCATTGGGCCGACGGCGGTGACACGTCGGTGGCGAACAGTGCGTTGCTGTGCTGGCACCATCATCAGCTGGTGGACGCGCGCGGCATCGTCATGCACTGGACCGGCAAGCCGGGTCGGGGCACCGTCGTCGGGGCCCTGGTGGAGACCGGGTGGGCCTTCACCGACGCCCGCGGGCACCGCATCCGCCTACCCGAAGCCCTCGACACCCCACCGGGCACCGACCCGCCCGCGGGCCAGACCGCGGACCCGCCGGCCGCCGAAGCCGCCTGACCGGCCGGCTCGGCGCGCCGGCGGCCTGACCAGCACAGCTGGTACTCGACACCCGACTGCCGAGCCGACCCCGGCGAAGGGCTACGAGGCATGCCCGGTCCGCCCTGGAGGACTGAGCGGTAATCCCGGTGATCGCACGAGCTGCGGGGCCGGACCCGAAGACCATCGCGACCTGATCGCCCGCGCAGCCAACGTGCCCCTCCCGACCGTCCTCGACGGTGCCACCGAGGTCAACAACCCAGGTTGATCTTCTCCAAGCCCTAACTGCCGGCCCGGGTCGCCAGACTTCCCCCTTCCGGCTGACGCCGTCCGCAGGCTGCACCAGCCCCCTTGCCCAGACATGCCACACATCCGCCGCCGACCAATGGCGTCACCAGTGAGCGCGATATCCGGGACATCAGCCAAGATCCGAGCAGCGCGATGGGACCTTCAGCCGTTTGCGTTCACTCGTTCGTTCGCCAGGCCGGTCCGAAGCCACCCCGGGCGCCCGGCGTCGCATCGCTCAGTGCCGTGACCAGTTCGTCAACGCTCTTGCCCGCCATCTCATCCTCAAGGGAGAAGTTGACATCGTCCTCATCGGGGGCCTTCGGTTCGCTCTGGATCGAGCCCTGGACCTCCCCGACGCCGAGCACGGTGCCGTCGTACGGGATGATGGAATCCGAACCAAGGCTGACCCACCTCGCCGGATAGGCCGTCCCGCCGTCGGTGAACTCGGGCTCGTGCACCAGCGCCATCACGTAGGTGTGGTCCACCTCGACGCGTGGCTCGTCCGCAGCCGCCATCTCGATCCGTTCGCCGTTCTGGAGAGCCCAGCCCCAACCACTCCACTCGAACGTCACAGGCGCCTCGTGACGCGGCTCTGCCGAAGTCCACACCACGTCATCGACCTGCATGGTCACCATGCGGTCCACTGCACCTTCTCCGTTGGCCGCGGCATCCTCGTCGAGTGGCAGCGCCTTATCGGCCACTGCGGTGGCGATCACGACATGGTCGGCGTAGGTGACCCAGTCCTCGGCCGTGCGGTTGGGGTATCGGTCAGAACCTTCGGCGATCACGGGGCCACCGCCGGCGCACCCCGCCGTGCCGAGAACGAGCCCTGCCACGACAGCGACGATCAGGGCTCTTCGCATCTGTCGCGCACTGTGTCTCGACATTGCCGCTCCTGGTAGCTGGCATTGATATTGGTTACCTGTTGCGACCCCAGGTTGTCTTGCGTCGCGCCGGTCGGCGGGCCTCAGGCACCCGTGGGCACCACGGTGTAGCGGCGGTTCGCCAGCGACGGGTTGGTCTTGCGGACCGCCGCGAGCGGCGCGGGGTCCAGGTCGACCGTGCGGTAGGCCTCCTCCTCGCCCATCTCCAGCCCGACGACGCCATCCGGCCCCGCCAGCAGCGTGCGGCCGATGACACCCTTGCCCGTCATGCCGACGCCGATCACCACCGCGGTGTTCTCGATCGCCCGTGCCTGGAGCAGCGTGCGCCAGTGCTCGGCCTTGAGCGGGCCCGCGACCCAGGCGGCCGGGTAGACCAGGACGTCGGCGCCGGCGTCGACCACCCGGCGGGCCGACTCCGGGAACCGCAGGTCGTAGCAGGTCAGCACCCCGAAGGTGAGCCCGCCCAGGCGGAGGGTGACCGGGTCGGCGTCGGCGGGGCCGGGCTCTAGCAGCTCCGACTCCTGATATCCGAACGCGTCGTACAGGTGCACCTTGCGGTAGACGCCGGCGATCTGGCCTGCACCGTCGACCACTACCAGCGCGTTGACCGCGCGGACGCCGTCGGAGCCCGGCAGCGTGACGCCGGCGATCGCGGCGATCCCGTGTTTGCGCGCCCTGGCCCGCAGGAGCGTGACGAACGGTCCGTCGAGCTGCTCGGCGTGCTCCGGCCCAACGCCGTGCGGGCTGTAGGCGGAGGCGTACTCGGGCAGCACCAGGAGGTTCGCCTTGACCCGCTCGGCCGCCTTGAACGCGTCGAGCACGACCTGGCGGTTGGCGCCGTGGTCGTCGGAGACCGCCACCTGGGCGACCGTCACCCGGACCACGCCGGCCGCCGCGTCCGGCCCGGCCGACCCGGCCTGTTCAGCCACGCGAACCGCCGCGCTCGCTGGTGGCGGGCCCGTCGGCGGGGCCCTTGTCGGTGTCTGTGTCGGTGTCGGGTGACCCGGCGGACTCGGGTGACCCGGCGGACTCGGCGGCGCCGAACTGGGCGTCCCCGTCCGTCCGCCGGAAGGCGATGCCCTCGGGCTCAGCGATCGGAAGGCCCTGCTGACGGGCGTTGTGGCCGGCCCGGCGCAGGTGCTTGCTCATGTTCAGGAACAGCAGCACGCACGCGACGGCGAGCGCGAACGTGACCAGGAAGCCGATCAGCCCTGGCGAGACCTCCCACGTCTCCAGCCCCGGGCGGAGCTGGCCGTCGGTGGGGTTCGGCGACGGATCGGTCGTGAGAGCGACTGCGCCGGCCAGCAACGGGCTCATGCGGGAACCTCCGAGCGCACGCCCTCGAACAGGTCCGCCTCGTACTCGCCCCCGGAGCGCTCGGGCAGCGGCACGCGGGTCTCGGCGAGCTCGTACTCGTCCCACGGCCACACGTCGACCTCGAGGTCGCGCGGCACGGCGAAGAAGAACCCGTTGGGGTCGATCTGCGAGGCGTGGGCCGTCAGGGCGGCGTCCCGGTTCGGGAAGTAGTCGGCGACCGGGACCAGCGTGGTCACGGTGCGCTCCGGGATCTCGCGCGCGTCACGCGACTCGACCCAGTCGCCGAACGGCGACTCGAGCCCCGCGCCCTCGATGGCCTCGTGTACCGCCCGGATGCGCTTCATCGAGAAGCCGTGGTTGTAGTACAACTTGAGCGGCTCCCAGGGCTCCCCCGTGCCCGGGTAGCGGTCCGGGTCGCCCGCCGCGGCGAACGCCTCGACCGACACCTGGTGGCACTTGATGTGATCGGGGTGCGGGTAGCCGCCCGACGGGTCGTAGGTAGTCATGACGTGCGGCCGGAACTCGCGCACTGCCTGCACCAGCGGTGCCGCGGCCTCCGCCAGCGGGACCAGCCCGAAGCAGCCCTCCGGGAGCGGGGGCAGCGGGTCGCCCTCCGGCAGGCCCGAGTCCACGAAGCCCAGCCACTGCTGGCGCACACCCATTGCCTCGGCGGCCCGGGCCATCTCCAGCCGGCGCACGGCACGGCGACCCTCGATCGACTCGAACTCGTGCCCCTCGGGCACCTCGTACGACGGGTTCAGGATGTCGCCCCGTTCGCCCCCGGTGCACGTCACGACGAGGACCTCCACCCCCTCTGCGGCATAGCGGGCCGTCGTCGCGGCGCCCTTGCTCGACTCGTCGTCAGGGTGCGCGTGCACCGCCATCAGACGGAGCGGCTCGCGCTCGGGTACGGACACTGGGTCCTCCTGTGGGATGAGGCTGGGACAATGGTTCTCGAGCAATGACTCTCATGGACCATGATGGTCCACGGACCATCTTGCTACGAACCACCGACACCCCCGAGCGAGCCGTGATGACCGACCCAGACCCCGCCGTCCCGACCGGCAGCGCGAGCGCGCCGCCGCCGGACCTCGCCGAGCGCTACGGCCGCGCACGGACCGGATCGCGGAAGCCCGGAGGCACCTCAGGTCTGCCCGGCCAGGACGACCCGTGGGAGGAGGGCGACGACGTCCGGCCCAGGCCGAAGCTCTCGGTGGGCGCCCGGATCGCCGTGGCCGTGGCCCTGGCGGCCGGTGTGGCGATCGCCGCGTGGTTCACGATCGCCGACACGCAGCGCGACCCAGTCACCTTCACCGACATCGGGTTCTCGGTGGAGAGCCCCGAAGAGGTCGAGGTGACGTTCGACGTCAGCATGCCGCCGGGGACCGAGGCCGTGTGCACGGTGACCGCCCTGAGCAAGAACTTCGCCGAGGTCGGCGCGGTCGACGTCGAGGTCGGCCCGGACACCGCCCGCACCGCGCGGCACACGGTGACGATCGCCACGACGGAGCTGGCGACCACTGGCGTCGTCGACCACTGCGACCTGCGCTGACACCCGGTCCTCGAAAGTGGTCCCGGCGTCCGCTCAGAGCGGAACCCGGGAATGTCTTGGCACGTCTTTCCCGGCAATTGGTATTCTCGTCGTTTCACACGCTGAGTTTTCCGGCTGACGCGCGTGCCCGATCGGCTCCGTCGGCCGGGACTTCCGCGCTGTCGGAACTGTGGCTCGATCGAGCAACGACGAAAGGAGAGCCCCCGTGGCCGACGCATCTGTCACCTGGCTCACCCAGGAGGCGCACGACAAGCTCAAGGCCGAGCTGGAGTATCTCTCCGGCCCCTACCGGTCGGAGATCACCGAGCGCATCGCCGCTGCCCGTGACGAGGGCGACCTCAAGGAGAACGGCGGGTATCACGCCGCGCGCGAAGAGCAGGGAAAGAACGAGCTGCGCATCCTCGAGCTCACCGAGAAGCTCCGTAACGTCCACGTCGGCACGCCGGCAGACGACGGCACGGTCGAGCCGGGCATGGTCGTGACCGCCGTCGTCGCGGGCGACGAGATGAGCTTCCTCTTCGGCTCGCGCGAGATGGCGGGGTCCACGGACCTCGACGTCTACTCGCCGACCTCGCCCCTGGGCGCCGCCATCGACGGAAAGTCGATCGGCGCGAAGACGAGCTACCACGCCCCCAACGGGCGCGACATCCCCGTGGAGATCACGGGCGCGAAGCCCTTCCAGGGCTGAGTCGAACCCGATCTCAGCAGACCGACGGGCCTGTCCGACGACGGACCACCTCAGGTGGACCGACCGTCAGGCAGGCCCGCCGGCGTCTGCCAGCTCTGCGAGCCGCCGGCGCAGGAGCCGCCGGTCCCCCTCCCGGTCCACCTGGCCGAGGGCCCGCCGGTACTCCGCCGCGGCCTCGGTCGCCCGGCCGGCGCGCCTCAGGAAGTCGGCCCGCACCGCCGGGAGCAGGTGGTAGGCCGCGAGCTCGGGCGCGGACGCGACGGCGTCCAGGTCTGCCAGGCCGGCCTCGGGCCCGCGCAGCATCGCCACCGCCACCGCCCGGTTGAGCGCCACCACCGGCGAGCGCGTCATGTCCAGGAGGACGTCGTAGAGGGCCGTGATCTCGGCCCAGTCCGTCTCGTCGGCCGAGGCCGCCCGCGCGTGCAGGGCAGCTATCGCCGCCTGTACCTGGTACGGCCCCGGCCGTCGTGCCGCGAGCGCGGCGTCCAGCATGTCCAGGCCCTCGGCGATCTCGCCCTGCCGCCAGAGCGACCGGTCCTGCTCCTCCAGCACCACGGGCACGCCGGCCGGGTCCAGGCGTGCCTCGCGGCGGGAGTACTGCAGCAGGAGCAAGGTGAGCAGCCCCGTCGCCTCGGGCTCGTCGGGGAGCAGGCGCGCGACGAGCCGGGCGGCACGGACCGCGTCGTCGGCCAGGGCGCGGCGTCCACCGGCGCCCGCGACGTCGTCGGCGGGCTCGGCCCAGGCGTCGTACCCCTCGGTGAACAGGACGTACAACACGGCCAGGACGGCGGAGACCCGCTCGTGCAGGAGCTCCGGCGGCGGCACCCGGAACGAGATGCCCGTGACACGGATCTTGCGCTTTGCCCGGGTGAGTCGCTGCGCCATGGTCGTCTCCGGCACGAGGAAGGCTCGCGCCACCTGCGCCGTCGTCATGCCGGTGAGGCTGCGGAGGGTGAGCGCCACGCGCCCCTCGAGCGGCAGGGCCGGGTGACAGCACGTGAACACGAGGCGGAGCAGGTCGCCGTCGGGCTCGTCCGGTCCGACGGCGTCCCACCCCGCTCCGTCCAGCGTGCTCACCGCCGCGTCGCCCACCGGATCGGGCTCCGCGGTGCCGTCGTCGGCTCCGGGCACTCCCCCGGCCCGGTAGGCGAGCCGGGCGGCGTTCGCGGTCTTCTCGGCCTCGACCTTGCGACGCCGCAGCCGGTCCAGCGCGCGGTTGCGGGCCGTGGTGGTGAGCCAGGCACCGGGGCGGTCCGGCACACCGTCGCGCTCCCACGTCCGCAGCGCCACCGCGAACGCCTCCTGGGCGCAGTCCTCCGCGAGGTCGAGGTCGCCGGTGCTGCGCGCGACGGCCGCGAGCACCCGTGCCCACTCGTCCCGGAAGGCGGCGGAGACCGCCTCACCCACGAACGCGCCGGCGGCTCGGCTCATACCCCGGGCACCTCGTCGCCCACCGGCCAGTACGGATGAACCTCGACGACGCCGTCCCGAGCCCCGGGGAACGACGCCGCGATCGCGAGCGCGGCGTCGAGATCGGGTGCCTCGATGATGTCAAAGCCACCGATGACCTCCTTCGACTCCGTGAACGGGCCGTCGGTCACGACGGGCCGGCCGTCCCGCACGGTGACCCGGCGGGTATCGGCGGCCGGCCGCAGGCGCGAACCGGTCACGCGGGTTCCCGACGCGTCCTGCTCGGCCACCCACCGCTCGAGCTCGGGCGTGGGACCGCGGTCGGGAGCGTCGGGCTCGATCGTGAACATCAGGTAGCGCATCGCCCCGACCTCCTCAGGCCTGGTCCAGGTCCAGCGGCCAGAAGGGGCGCAGCTCGATCGCGCCGGTGTGGGCCATCGGGTGGGCGGCGGCGATCCGGATGGCCTCGTCGAGGTCGGGCGCCTCCAGGATGTCGAAGCCCGCGATCACCTCTTTGGTCTCGGAGAACGGGCCGTCGGTAACGACCACCTCGCCGGTACGGACCTGCACGCCCACGGCGTCGGCGGGCGGGCGCAGCCGGTCGCCGATGATCGCGCGCCCGGAGTCGTAGGTGTCCCGCACCCAGTCCTCGATCTCGGGCACGTTCCCCGGGTCCGCCGGGGCGTCGGGGGTGGACAGGACGAGCATGAGATAACGCATGGTGTGCTCCCTCCCGGGGAGGTCCCCGGTGTCATGGTCGCGCGGCCGGAGCGGCCGCGTCACCCTTACGACGAACGGGAGCGCCCCCGCACGACACTCAGACGACGGCGACCTCGTAGCCCTCGGACTCCAGCCGTTCCACGACGGCGGACCGGTGGTCCGCGCCCTTGGTCTCGAGCTGCAGGTTGACCCACACCTCGGACACCGAGAGCGAGACGTCGGTGCGCGTGTGGTCGACGGCGACGATGTTGGCGCCGGCGGCGGCGATGGTCTCCACGAGCCGAGCCAGTGCGCCCGGCTTGTCCGTCAGCCGGACCTGCAGCTTCAGGTACCGCCCAGCCGCGACGAGGCCGTGCTGCACAACGCGGAGCAGGACGAGCGGGTCGATGTTCCCGCCGGACAGCACCGCGACGATCGGCCCCTCGAACGCGCCGTGACCGGCGGCCATGATTCCGGCGACGCCCGCCGCGCCGGCGGGCTCGACCATCAGCTTCGAGCGCTCCAGCACCGCGAGCAGCGCGCGCGAGAGCTGGTCCTCGGTGACGGTCCGGACCTCGACGCCCTGCTTCTGCACGATCCCGAACGGCACGTCGCCCGGCAGGCCCACCGCTATGCCGTCGGCCATAGTGGCGCCGAGCGCGCTCGGCAGCGGCTTGCCGGCCTTCAGCGAGCCCGGATACGCGGCGGCCGACGCCGCCTGCACACCCACGACCTTCACGTGCGGCGCGACCTCGGCCAGCACGGCCGCGATCCCGGCGACCAGCCCGCCGCCGCCCAGCGGCACGACGACGGTGGCGACGTCCGGCACCTGCTCCAGGATCTCCAGGGCGACGGTGCCCTGGCCCGCGACGACGTCGACGTGGTCGAAGGGGTGGATGAGCACCCGGCCGGACCGGGCTGCCTCGACCCGCGCAGCGGCGAGGGCCTCGTCGACGGACGAGCCCACCATCCGCACCTCCGCACCGTACCCGCGGGTCGCGGCGACCTTGGGCAGGGCCGCGTCGACCGGCATGTAGACGACGGTGTCGATGCCGAGCATCCCGGCGGCGAGCGCCACGCCCTGCGCGTGGTTCCCGGCCGAGGCCGCCACGACGCCGCGCTCCCGTTCGGCGGCCGACAGCCGCGCGAGCCGCACGTACGCGCCGCGCACCTTGAACGAGCCGGCGCGCTGCAGGTTCTCGCACTTGAGCAGCACCTTCGTACCCGCGATCGTGGAGAGCAGGCGGCTCTCGGTGATGGGTGTGCGGGTGATTACACCGTCGAGGAGGTCGGCGGCAGCCCGGGCGTCGTCGGCGGTCACCGTGAGGTGGCCGCCGTAGGACTCCAGGTCGAACGGATCCAGTGGCACAGCGGGCATGCTGCCCGACTGCGGCCCCAGATGCACGTTCAGCGGCTCTGATCACCCTCCGGCGTGGCGGGATCCTCTGCGGACAGACCGTCCGCGACGGCCGTCTCGGCCAGCACACCGGAGGCGCGGCGCAGCCGGATCGGCGGCGCGTCGGCCGCGCGCCATCGGATGGGCAGGGCGTCCTCGTCACCGAGCTCGGGGAACTTGTCGTGCCCGTTGAGGTACAGGATCACGGTGTTCAGCAGGGCCACGAGCGGCACAGCGAACAGCGCGCCGATGATGCCGGCGGCGTACGAGCCGGCGGCCACGGCGAGGATCACGGCGACCGGGTGCAGCGAGACGGCCTGGCCCATGAGGAACGGCTGCAGCGCGTGCGCCTCGACCTGCTGCACCAGCAGCACCACGCCGAGCATGATGAGGGCCGCGACCCAGCCGTTCGACACGAGCACCACGACTACCGCGATCGCGCCGGTGACGATGGCACCGACCACCGGCACGAACGAGCCGACGAAAACGAGGATGCCGATCGGCAGCGCGAGCGACGGTACGAAGAACACCGCGCCGATCCCGATGCCGACGGCGTCCACCCCGGCGACGAGGATCTGCGTGCGGGTGTACGCGGCCAGCGTGACGGCGCCGCGCCGACCGGCCTGGTTGACCCGCTCCCGGGAGGACTGCGGCAGCAAGCCGACGATCCAGCCCCAGATGCCGCGCGGGTCGTGCAGGAAGAAGAACGTGCAGAACAGCGCGATCAGCACCCCCACGAGCACGCTGCCCGCGGTGGCGGCGGCACCGAGGGCACCGCTCACGATGACACCCTGCTGCGCCTCGAGCTGGTCGAGGATGTCCTGGCTGTAGCTCACCAGCTCGTTCTCCAGCCCGAACTGCGCCGAGACCTGCGTCCACAGCTCGTTGAAGCCGTTGATGGCCTGCGTCCTCAGGTCGGCGAACCCGTTCGCGATCGACTGGCCCGCCAGGGTGATCAGGCCGGCGCCCACCAGGATCAGCCCGGCCAGCGAGAGACCGGCGGACAGCGCGCGCGGCAGGCGCAGCCGCTCGTTCAGCAGACGCCGCACCGGCGTCAGCATGATCGTGAGCGAGCAGTGCCACCGCTACCGGGACAACTATCGTCTTGAGCAGCGCGAGGAGCCACAGCGCGGCGGCGACGAACGCACCGATGAGGAGCATGCGCCAGGACCAGGCGGCGGCGGCGCGGATGGCTGGCGGGACTGCCCCCGACTCGTCGGTGGGCGGCGCGGTGGTCTGGCTGGACGGCACGCTTGTCTCCTCGGTCTGCGTCACGGATCAAATACTAGGGGAGCACACCGACACACCGCTGGCCTGCTCACGCGCCGCACCGAAGGTGCACCGCGCGCACACGGATCCGACAGATGTCGGAACGAACGCCCGACACCTGACCGATGACGCCGCGGGCCGGCGCTCGTAGCCTCGCGGCACGGCCCGCTCTGGGTCGTGTCACGGACGATCCCGGAGGGCGGCCCCCGCATGAGGCTCCGATCAGGTTCACGACCGACACCAGCACCCGGAGCCACCGGACGGGCCGCGCGGTGGACGGCGGCCGTCGCCGGCGTCGCCGCGCTCGCCGTCCCCCTCACCCTTCCCCTCGTGGGGGCGACGTCGACCGCGGAGGTGACCGCTCCGGCGTCGGGCAGCCCGATCGCCGCGCCGGACCCGCAGGACTGGACCGACCAGGCGGACATGACCTGGGAGGACTACACCCCGGTGCGGCCCGCGGAATGGGACTCGGCGGAGACCTCCGAGGGCAGCGACGTGCAGTACCGGACAGCGGTGATCCTGCTGGAGTTCGAGGACCAGCCGTTCCTCATCACGCAGGACCCGCAGTCGCACCCGTTCGGCAACCCGCAGAGCGGGTTCCAGCCTGTCGCGCCCGAGGACGTCAGCCAGTGGTTCTACGACTACTACGCCACCCCGAGCGAGTACAACGGCGGCCAGACCCTGCACGGGTACTGGATGGAGGACAGCCACGGCAAGATCGGTGTCGACGTCGAGGTGTTCGGCCCGTACGAGCTGCCCGGCAAGCTGCACGAGTACGGGTACAGCGGGTCGTTCAACGCGCCGATCGAGGAGTACTGCCCACAGGGCGACGACTGCACCAAGGACATCCGCGCGGCCGGTTTCGCGGCCTGGCACGAGGACCTGGGCGGCTGTGCGGAGCAGCTCTGCGGCTTCGACAACGCCTTCTGGGTGACGGCAGGGCACGACGAGTCCTCCACGTGGGAGGAGTTCGGGCAGATGATGTTCGAGTCGCCCGAGGACGTCCCGGACGAGCTGGGCCCGCCGCGCGACGAGAACGGCGAGCCGCCGCTCAACCAGAACGGCGAGCCCATGCCGAACTGGGCGCCCACCCGGTACGTGGACTGGACCTCGTGGCACGCCGCGGCCAACCACTGGCCCAATGCGGGCGGCGGCACCTCGA
The DNA here is from genome assembly GCA_963850545.1 of uncultured Actinomycetota bacterium. Lineage (GTDB taxonomy): Bacteria > Actinomycetota > Actinomycetes > Actinomycetales > Cellulomonadaceae > Promicromonospora. The sequence goes on from CAWKLP010000002.1 coordinate 602,355, forward strand.
CCCAGGCGGAGAGCTCGGGCCTGAGCGTGTTCGCGCACGAGTTCAGCCACCTGCGCGACCTGCCGGACAACTACAACAACCCCTTCGCGGACAACACCCGCGCCTTCACCGGCTACTGGGAGATGATGAGCCGCGGCACGTTCAACGGCCCCGGCGGCACCCACAACCGGTGGCAGATCCCGAACGCGGGCGGCTCCGCCCTCGGGCCGCACCACATGCTGCACTTCAAGCAGGACCTCGGCGTGCTCACCGAGGACGACCAGGTCCTCCTGACCCGGTCCGAGCTGGCGGAACAGGGCCTCGCGGTCGCCACCCTGAAGGCTCGGTCCTCGGTGCCCGACGGCGGCAAGGTCGGCCTCGAGGTCACGCTCGACGGCGGGTACACCGCCGGCCAGTGCGCCGCCGACGTGCCCGAGGACACCGACTTCTGGTGCCCGGACGGCACGGGCTGGAACGACTTCACGATGGAGGTCGTAGACCGGGTCGGCAACGACTCGTTCACCGCCGGCCACGGCGTGCTCCTTGCGCAGAACCAGCCCGACGACTTCCCGAGCGAGTGGGTGGTGGACGCCAACCCCGAGAACATCAACCGCATCGACTACTACCGCCCGGACGGCACCCCCGTCCCCGTGGTGCGCGGCGACCCCCGCCAGCTCGACGACGGCACGTTCCACGCGGGCACCGCGTCGGGCAGCTCGTACGAGTACGTGGACGAGCCCAACAACCTGCACATGTACGTCCTGGACGCCTCGCGCGACGCCGAGGGCGCCCTGACCTACGACGTCGCCGTGCGCAACCTCGACGGCTCCGGGGCGTTCGAGCGCGGCGCCCGGCTCGGCCGGGCCGAGCAGCACCCGGTCGGCGACGGCACCACGCTGGTGAACGTGCCGCTCAAGAACACGGGCGACGCCGGCGACGGCGTCTTCGGCTCGGACGTGTACCGGATCTCGGCCTCGGTGCAGGGCCGGGGCTGGGACGTGACGCTCCCGTACGAGGTCACGGCTGTGGATGCGGGCAGCACGCTGCCTGTGTCGGCCTACGCGACGGCGTCCGACGGCGCCGCGCGGTCCGCGACCCTGACCCTTACCGTCACGAGCGAGTCCGACCCGGCCGTCTCGAAGACGGTCCGGGTGCCGCTGCGGGCGAAGGCGCCTTCCGTGCACTCCCTGTCCGACCTGGTGGACGACTACCAGGAGCGCGGCGTGCTCACCCGCGGCGAGGCGCGTCAGCTGGAGGCTCGGCTGCGGATCGCGGCCCACGCGCCGGGCGGCTCGGCGGACGCGGCCCTGGCACGGTTTGCCCAGGGCGCGGAGGGCCTGGCCGACGTCGGGCAACGCAATCTCGCCGCCGCCGCGCTCGCCGCGGCGGCGGGTGAGCTGCGGGACCCCGAGTGAACCTGAGGTCCATCGGCTCGGGGAGTGCCGTGCTCGCCGCAGGTCTCTGCCTCACCGGGTTGCTGGCGGCGTGCTCCGCCACCGCCGCGGGCACCGAGACCCAGGCCGTGCGCCTCGTGGTCCCGGACGCGAACATCCGCGAGCCGTCCGACCCGTGCTCCGGTGCGCGTGCCTTCCGGTACGCGCACCCGGAGGCGGCGTACGAGGTGGTGGCCGACGGCGACGTGCTCGCCGCGGGCGCGCTCCCCGAGGGACAGGCCGAGAAGGCCTTCTCCATCGACCTGGGTTCGGACCGGCAGCCCACGGTCTGCGTGATGTCGATCGAGGTCCCGGCCTCGGTCGACCTGACGGGTGCCGAGCTGATGATCGGCGAGCACGGCCCCGTGCCCATCAGGCCCAACCCGGCCCTCGACGACGCACCCGAGGCGGTACTGCGATGAGGAGCGCCGTCGCGGCACTGCTCGTGGCCGGGCTCGTCGCCGGAGCCCTCGCCGGCTGCGCCGGGACCCCGCGGGGCCGGCTGCCGGGTCCGGTCCCCTCGGGCGTCGAGTTCCGCCCCGCGCCCGACGACGCGCCTCCGGCGCCACCGCTCACCCTGGAGCTGACCGACGGCACGACCCTCGACCTGGCCGAGCAGTGGGCCCAGCGGCCCGTCGTGCTCGTGTTCTTCGAGACGTGGTGCACGCGCTGCGAGGGCCAGCAGGGCCCGATCAACGACGTGGTCGAGGAGTACGAGGACGAGGTGCTGTTCGTCGGCGTCGCGAACCTCTCCGAACCCGACGATGTCGCGGCCTACGTCGAGGACAACGACATCACCTACCCCATGGCCGTGGACCCGACCGGCGACGCGTGGCTGATGTACGCCGTCGCCGAGGCGCCGCTCGTGGCTCTGGTCAGCAAGGACGGCAGCCTGCTGCGCGGCTGGCCCGAGGGCGTGGCGGGCCGCGAGCTCAGCACGACGATCGCGGAGCTGGCGGTGCGCTGAGCGACCCGCCCCTCAGACCAGCCGCCCAGCGGCCCGGGCGACCTTGAGCGCCAGGTGCAGGGCGAGTCGCTCCGTGCCGTCCTTGAGGTCCGTCCCGGCGAGCAGCTCGACGCGCTGCAGCCGGTAGTACAGCGAGGTGCGGTGCAGGTGCAGCACCTCGGCCGTCGCCTGCGCGCTGCCCGCGAGCTCGAGATACGTCTCCAGCGTGCGCAGCAGCGGGGCGGCCTCCGGCAGGTCGAGGAGCGCTTCCAGGCCCGGATGCACGGGGACGCCGTCGGCGGCGAGGCGGGCAGCTACCGCGTCGAGCGGATCGGCGGTCGCCGTGGCGGCCGACTCCGGCCCCGCCACGAGCCGAACGTTCGGGACAGCGGCGGAGCGAGCGATGCCGGGCAACGGGTCCGGGGTAGTGGGAACGAACGTGACCAGCACGTCCCCTGACTCGAGCCGCAGTACGACCTCGCTGTCCACGGCCCTCCCAGGTCTCGATGTCGGGGACTCTATTGGAGTTTTCGAGTGAATCTCAAGGGTAGTTCCTGGGCAACTCCAGGGCAGCAGCAGGGCAGCAGCAGGGTCCGGGCTCAGTCGTCCAGCTTCCGCTTCTGCGGGTGCACCGTCTCGCCGCGTTCCAGCATGCCGACGAACTTGGCGACGTTCCGCGCCCGTGTCTCCGGCTTCTTGACGCCCGTGATCCGGAACAGGATCGCGAACCGGTTCTGGGCGGTGAGGATCTCGAACATCGCCGCCGCGCGCGGGTTGGCCGCGAGCGCCTCGGTGAGCTCGGGCGGCACCTCGAAGTTCTTGCTGCCCTCGTAGGCGACGTCCCACCGCCCGTCGGCCTTCGCCTTGTCGATCTCCTCCTGGCCACGGGCGCGCATGCGACCCTCGGTGATCAGGCGGTCCACGATCCGCACGTTCCGTGCCGACCAGCGGCTGCGCGACCTGCGCGGGCAGTACCGCTGCAGCGAGGTGGTGTCGTCCCGGCCGAGGGCCTGCGCGTCGATCCAGCCGCTGCACAGCGCCTCCTCGAGCGCCGCGTCGCGGGTCAGGCTGGTCGGCCCGTCCTTCCCCTTGCGGGCCAGGACCAGCCAGACGCCGTCCGACGTCGTCTCGTGCTCGTCGAGCCAGGCGCGCCAGGCTTTGGCGTCGGTGATCAGCAGCTCGGGGTCGGTGTCGGCCATGGACGGCACGCTACGCCGAGCCACCGACACCGCTCACCGAAGCCGTCCAAGTCCTCGTCAACGCGCCGAGTCAGACCCTGCTGTCGCAGGCGCCCCCTTCATCGTCGCCCGCCCGTCCCGGGGCGCGAACACCCGCAGTGCGTCGGCGTCGCTGTTTGCCGACGTCACGTACTCCCGCGCCCACTCCTCCGCGCCGGGGTAAGAGCTCCCGGCGGCGACGGCGGCCACGGCCGCCTCGACATCGACGGGCGTGTGCCGTAGCTCGACCTGACCGTCCCGCAGGAGGGCCCACGACCCGCCCGCATGGCCGTACGGCATGCCCACGCTGCCGGGGTTGAGGCACAGGCGCCGGTCGACGAGCCGCACGAATGGCATATGGGTGTGACCCATGACAACCGTCGTGACGGCGGGGTCGAGCCCGCCGAGCACCTCGGCCCAGCGCTCCAGCGAGGAGTCGACGAGCACCATCTCCTCGTCGTCGCGCGGGGTGGCGTGGCAGAACACGACGCGGCCGAACCCGCGCACCGTCAGCTCGGCGGGGTACGGCAGGCCGGCGAGCAGTGCGACGTCGTCGGGCCGCAGCTGGGCCGCGGCCCAGGGCGCGACCGGATCGGGAATGTCCGTGCCGCCGCCGCGGGCGAGCGACACCAGCTCGCGGTCCGCGTTCCCCCGCACCAGCAGAGCCCGCTCTCCCAGGGACCGCAGGCGGTCCAGCACCTCGACGGGCTGCGGCCCGGCGGCGTGGTCGCCCGTCACGACGACGCGGTCGGCTGCGGCCACATCAGGCTCCGCGAGCACCGCCTCCAGGACGGGCAGCACCCCGTGGATGTCCGACAGGACCGCCACCGTTCCGACCTCATTGCTCATGTGCCGACGATGACGCGGACCGCCCGATGGTGCCACCATGATCTGCCAATGGCAGAACTGCGCCGTCGGAACACCACCACTCCCGTCGGCGTTGCCATAGACAAACGTGCTACCGCACGAAGCAGACCCTAAGGATGTGTCCGATGACGTTCTTCAACTCCCTCTTCGGCCCTGGCTCCGGTTCCACGAAGACCACCATGGTCGCGCCCGAGAACGCCCTGCCGGGCCGGTCCGCGCCGGTGCTGCAGAACCCGCGGCCGCACACGGTGCTGGGCTCGTCGATCACGGGGCCGTGGGAGCCGGGCACACGCGTGCTGTACCTGGCGATGGGCTGCTTCTGGGGCGCCGAGGAGATCTACTGGCAGGTCCCCGGCGTGGTGAGCACCGCCGTCGGCTACATGGGTGGGACCACGCCCAACCCGACGTACGAGGAGACCTGCACGGCCCGGACCGGCCACACGGAGACCGCGCTCGTCGCGTACGACCCGACCAAGGTCACCGAGGCCGAGCTGCTCAAGATCTTCTGGGAGCGGCACGACCCGACGCAGGGCTTCCGCCAGGGGAACGACGTCGGCACGCAGTACCGCTCCGCGATCTACTGGACGACGCCGGAGCAGGCCGAGGCCGCGCAGGAGACCACGAAGCGCTACGCCGAGGTGCTCAGCGCCAAGGGGTACGACGCGATCACCACGGAGCTCGCCCCCGCCGCCGAGGCCGGGCCGTTCTACTACGCCGAGGACTACCACCAGCAGTACCTGTCGGACACCAAGAACCCGAACGGCTACCGCTGCCACGCGACCACGGGTGTCCCGTTCCCGGACGCCGCCTGACGCTCCCGTCCCGGTCGGCCCCGCGGGCGGTGTCAGTGTGACCCCGTAGGGTCGGCCGCATGATCCGGCTACCCGCCACCGAGCTCACCGTCACCCGCGAGGACTGGTACGGCCGCGACCTGTCCGGCGAGGACCACATGGCGACGCTGTTCACCGACGTGGACATGACGGAGGCCTCGGGGACGGGCGCCACGTTCGACTCGTGCGTGTTCCGGGGCGTGCGCTTCAACAGCGCCCATTTCACGGAGTTCGCCTTCACGTCGTGCGTGTTCGACACGTGCGTGTTCTTCGACGCGAAGCTGGAGCGCTGCAAGCTCGTGGGCTCGCAGTTCGTCAACTGCCGGTTCGACCTGCTCAAGGTCGACGGCGGCAACTGGTCCTTCACCAACCTGCACCGCGCCGGGCTGGCGGGCACACAGTTCGACGGCGTCCGCCTCCGCGAGGCCGACCTCGGCGCGATCACGGCGGCCGGCGTCGTGCTGGTCGGCTGCGACCTGTCGGGCGCGGACCTCGACCAGGCGGACCTCACCAACGCCGACCTGCGCGGCAGCAACCTGTCGACGCTCGACCCGCTCGCGGCGACCCTCACCGGCGCGGTGGTCAGCGAGACCCAGGCGGTCACGCTGGCCGAGGCGCTCGGCGTGGTGGTCCGGCCCGACTGAGCTCGGACGCAGCAACGCGGACCGCCACGCACCGCTCAGCCCAGGCCCCACACCCGCAGCATCCCGTCCTGACCGCCCGTGACGGCGACGCTGCGACCGTCCAGCTCGAAGATCCGGACGGCGTACACCTCCTGCCGGTGCTCCTTGACCGGCTTGCCGAGCAGACGGCGGCCCTGCAGGTCCCACGCGCACACCTTGCCGTTCTCGGTGCCGGTCACAGCGACAGGGGTCCCGTCCACGACCCCGACGTCCAGGCAGCGGAGGCCGATGCCGTCCCAGTAGTCGCGCTCGACCGGAGCCCCGGGCAAGGTGATGCGCTCCCAGGAGCCGGCCTCGGGATCGCCCAGCAGCACCGAGGCGCCGCCGGCGGCGACCACACGCATCTCGCCGTCGACGGTCGCCAACCCGACACCATGGACCGGGACGGGGGCGGTCTCGAAATACCCGTGGACGCGCCCGGAGTCGAGGTCCCACAGCACGACGGCGCCGTCCCAGCCGCCCGAGACCACGACCGGGCCGCCGTCGAACACTCCCCCGGCGAGCCCGCCGATGCCGTCGAAGTGGCTTTCGAAGCGCTCCTCGCACGAGTCCAGGACGGTCTCGGCCAGGTGGCCGGTCTCGGGCACGTCGTGCTCGGCGGCGTCCCACACGCGCACCGCGGCCGGCACGCTGCTGTCGCCGCAGAGGAACAGGCTCCGCCCGTCCAGCTCCGCGGTGGACACGCTCGCCAGCCCGCCGTGGCCCTCCCGGATGGCGGTCCGTACTGCGCCAGTACTCAGGTCCCACTGCGCAAACCCCTGGCGGTAACAACCACCGCCGACCACGATCCGCCCGTCGAGCACGACGGCACCGATCTCGAGCAGACCTTCCGACCATCCCTCCGGGACGTCCACGGGGTGCTCGGTCCAGCGGTCGTCGGCCGGGTCCCACGTGAAGACGTGCTGACCGCGGGAGTCCACGCAGACCACCAGCGGCCGCCCGTCCACGACCACGACGTCGAGGTCCTGGATCGCCGCGCCGGAGATGATTCTGCTCGTCAGAAGAAGGTCGGAGGTGTCCATCGCCAGGAACATACCGGCAGCTCCGGCTCCGGTGATATCGGTTCGATCGGAGGCGGCCCGCGGCCCTATGCTCGGGTCCGCTCGTACACGCAACTGAGCAATGCTCTGGGAGGACGAGGATCGATGAAGATCAGCCGCGACCTGACCGACTGGACCCTGACGGCCACGGGTGGCCCCGTCCCGGCGGACCTCGCCGGGGTTCCGGTGCCCGTGACGGTCCCGGGCACCAGCCACACGGCCCTGCTGGCGCAGGAGCTCATCCCCGACCCGTATCTCGGCACCAACGAGACCTCGCTCGCCTGGATGAAGCGCGCCACCTGGCGGTACGCGACGGTCCTCGACGAGCCACCCGCAGCACGCGACGAGCGCGTCGACCTGCTCTTCGAGGGCATAGACACCGTGGCCACCGTCGTCGTGGACACGGACGTGGAGCGGACCGGCGTCGCCCGGGGCCGCATCAACCTGGGCCGGACCGCGAACATGCACCGCTCCTATCGGTACGACGTGCGTGAGCTCGTCGGGACGCCGGCCAACCTCGTGGTCGACATCGACTCCGCGCTCGAGACCGCCGAGGCCGAGGCGCAGCGCCTCGGCACGCGTCCCATGGCCTACCACCAGCCGTACAACATGGTCCGCAAGATGGCCTGCTCCTTCGGCTGGGACTGGGGCCCGGACCTGCAGACGGCCGGCCTGTGGAAGCCGGTCCGGGTGCAGCGCTGGCGCGTTGCGCGGCTGGCCCAGGTGACGCCCCTGGTGACGGTGGCCGACGACGGCACGGGGCTGGTCGACGTGCGGGTCGAGGTGGAGACCTCCGGCCTGTCCGACGCCGGGCCGCTCACCCTCGACGTCTCCGTCGGCGGTCGGGGCCTGACCATCGGGACTTCCGGCGGGGACAGCTCCTCCCGCATCGTGCAGCTCACCGGGCAGCTCGAGGTGCCCGACGTCGACCTGTGGTGGCCGGCCGGGCACGGCGAACAGCCCCTGTACCCGATCGAGGTGACCCTCTACGAGGGCAACGGTGAGGACCGCTCGGACCCGCTGGACGCATGGTCCGGCCGGGTCGCGTTCCGCACCGTCGAGGTGGACCGCAGCCGCGACGAGCACGGCACGAGCTTCACGTTCCTGATCAACGGCAGGCGGGTCTTCGTGCGCGGGGCCAACTGGATCCCCGACGACCACCTGCTGACCCGCATCACGCGCGAGCGCCTCGAACAGCGCGTCGACCAGGCTCGGGGCGCGAACCTCAACCTGCTGCGGGTGTGGGGCGGCGGCATCTACGAGTCGGAGGACTTCTACGACGTCTGCGACGAGAAGGGCGTCATGGTCTGGCAGGACATCCTGCTGGCCTGCGCCGCCTACCCCGAGGAGGACCCGCACTGGGCCGAGCTCGAGGCCGAGCTCCGGGAGAACGCGGCCCGCCTGGCGCCGCACCCGTCGCTGGTGCTGTGGAACGGTGGCAACGAGAACATCTGGGGCCACGAGGACTGGAACTGGAAGGAGCCGCTGGGCGACCTCACGTGGGGCGCCGGCTACTACTACGAGCTCTTCCCGAAGGTCCTGGCCGACGTCGACCCGACCCGCCCCTACTCGGACGGCTCGCCCTACTCCCCCGGCTTCACGCCCGAGGAGATGCACCCCAACGACCCGAACCACGGCACACACCACCAGTGGGACGTGTGGAACCGGATCGACTACACGCACTACCGCGACGACGTGCCGCGGTTCGCGTCGGAGTTCGGCTTCCAGGGCCCCGCGACGTGGGCGACGATGCGTCGTGCCATCCTTCCTGACAGCGCTGACGTCCCGCCCGAGGTCAAGGAGTCCGAGGTCTTCCTGCTGCACCAGAAGGCCGCGGACGGCAACGGCAAGCTCGACCGCGGCCTCGCCCCGCACCTGGACGTCCCGGCGGACTTCGTCGACTGGCACTGGGCCACGCAGCTCAACCAGGCGCGCGCGCTCCAGTACGCCCTGGAGCACTACCGGTCGTGGTGGCCGCGCACCGCGGGCGCGATCGTGTGGCAGCTCAACGACTGCTGGCCCGTGACCTCCTGGGCCGCCGTCGACGGCGACGGGCGGCGCAAGCCGCTCTGGTACGCGTTGCGGCACGCGTTCGCCGACCGGCTCGTGACGGTGCAGCCGCGCGGCGCCGAGCTGGTCGCGGCGCTCGTGAACGACACCGACGAGCCGTGGACCGGGCAGCTCGACGCGGCCCGGACCACGCTGCGCGGTGCGGTGCTGGCGACGTCGGGCAGCGAGGCGTCCGTCGCACCACGATCGGTGGCCCTGGTCCCGCTGCAGGGCGACCTGGCCGCCGCCGATGCCGCGAACGAGGTGCTGGTCGTGACCTTCGGCGAGGCACGCGCGGTGCACCGCTGGGCGGAGAGCAAGGACCTCGCGCTCGATCCTGCCCCGGTGCGGACCACGGTGACGGCGGAGGACGGCGGCTATCGCGTGGAGGCGACGGCGACCTCGCTGGCGCTGGGCGTGACGCTGCTGGCCGACCGGCTCGACCCGGACGCCCAGGTGGACGACCAGGTGGTCGACCTCCCGGCGGGCGCGACGGCGGTGTTCCACGTGACGAGCCGTGGCCTCGACCCGGCGGCACTGGTCTCCCGGCCGGTGCTGCGCACAGAGAACGACCTGGTGTAGCCGATCTGTTGATGTCAGTGACCACGCGTACGGTGTGGTCTAGGGGGCGGAGGGACAGCACGATGAACAGTCTTGACGAGGTTTCCAGCTGGTCGGTACTGCGGCGTGACGGTGTCGCCGTCGTCGTGGCTCACCCCGAACGGGGCCTGCCGCTGGTGCTCCACTGGGGCCCGGACCTGGGCGAGCTCTCGTCCGCCGACCTGCTGGGCCTCGACTCGGTGACGAGCCGGCAGACCGCGCCGGGCACGCTCGACGCGGCGTGGCGGCCGTCGCTGCTGCCGCAGGAGTCGGACGGCTGGGCGGGCCGTCCCGGGCTGCTCGTGGCATCGGACGGCATCTCGCTCTTCCCGCGCTGGACCGTAACGGAGGCGGAGCGCGACACCGCCGACCTGTTGATCACGGCACGGGACGCGAAGCTAGGGCTCACGCTGCGGTCGCACCTGGAGATCGGCGCGGGCGGGCTGGTGCTGCTGTGGCACGAGCTCACCAACGACGGCACAGGCCCCGTGGACGTGCACTGGCTCGAGGCGACGCTGCCGGTGCCGAGGTCCGCGGACCATCTCACTCAGTTCACCGGCCGCTGGTCCCGCGAGAAGGCACCGGTCACCACGGCTATGCCGGGTGGCAGCACGGCCCGCCAGACCCGCCGCGGGCGGTCGGGACACGACGCGCCCTGGGTGACCGTGGCGACGTCGGGCGCGCCGCGCAACCGGACCGGCGAGGCGTGGGCCACCCACCTGGGGTGGAGCGCCGACGTGACGCACCGCGTGGACCACCTCACCGAGCACGCCACTCTCCTCGGGGCGGGCGAGCTGGTGCGGCCGGGCGAGGTCCGGCTGGCGCCGGGCGAGACCTACCGCACGCCGGTGGCGTACTTCGCGTGGTCGCCGAACGGCCTGGACGGCGTCGCGGACCGCTTCCACACGTGGATGCGGGCGCGCCCGCAGCACGTGACGAGCCCGCGGCCGCTCGTGCTGAACACGTGGGAGGCCGTGTACTTCGACCACTCCCCGCGCAAGCTGGAGCGGCTGGCGCGGCGCGCCGCCTCGGTGGGCGTGGAGCGCTTCGTGCTCGACGACGGCTGGTTCCACTCCCGGCGCGACGACACCACCGGGCTGGGCGACTGGGTGGTCGACCACGACGTCTGGCCCGACGGCCTGGGACCGCTCGCCGGCCTGGTCCACGAGCTGGGGATGGAGTTCGGGCTGTGGTTCGAGCCCGAGATGGTCAACCTCGACTCCGACCTGGCCCGCGCCCACCCGGACTGGATCCTGTCGAACCCGGCCGCCGTGCCGTCGCCCGACGGGCTGTCGTTCCGTACGCAATACGTGCTGGACCTCGCGATCCCCGAGGCGTGGGAGCACGTGCGCTCCCAGATCTCGGCCCTGGTGACGGAGCTGGGGATCGACTTCATCAAGTGGGACCACAACCGCGACCTCACGGAGCCCGTCCACGTGGGGCCGGACGGCGTCGCGCGGCCGGGCACCCACGTGCAGACCCTCGCCGCCTACGCGCTGATCGCGCGGCTCAAGGCGGACCACCCGGGGCTGGAGATCGAGTCGTGCTCCTCGGGCGGCGCACGTACCGACCTGGGGATCCTGGGGCTCACCGACCGGGTGTGGGCCTCGGACTCCAACGACCCCGTGGAGCGCCAGGACATCCAGCGGTGGACGTCGCTCGTGCTGCCGCCGGAGCTGATCGGGGCGCACGTGGGGCCGTCGCCGGCGCACTCGTCGGGGCGGACCACAGACCTCTCGTTCCGGGTGGCCACGGCGCTGCAGGGGCACGCCGGGTTCGAGTGGGACCTGCTGAGCTGCACCGACGACGAGCTGGTCGCCGTCGCGGCGTACGCCGCGCTCTACAAGGAGCTCCGGTCCCTCGTACACACCGGCACCGTGGTGCACGCCGACACGGTGGACCCCGCGCTGCGGGTCACGGGCTTCGTGTCCCCCGACCGGACCGCGGGGATGTGGACCGTCGCGACGGTCGCCTCGCCGCAGGACGCGCTGACCGAGCGGGTGCGGCTCGACGGGCTCGACCCCGCCCGGCGATACAGCGTGCAGGTCCGCGACGAGGTGGGGTCCGCCAAGTGGCTGGGCGGGATCACCCCGGGCTGGCTGGGCAAGGACCCGATCGACGTGCCGGGGTCGGTGCTGACCGGCGTCGGGCTGCAGCTGCCCACGCTGTGGCCGATGCAGGCACTGATCATCCAGGTCACGGCCACCCCGTCGAGGTAGCACCAGCGCGAGACCACCCGCGAACGTGCCAGACCCTCAGGTCACCGGAGTGACCTGAGGGTCTGACACGTTCTCGCTCTGGTTCTACCTCGGCGGTTCTACATCGGCGCGGGGCGCCCGTCAGCTACCGAGCACACCCTTGCGCCGGAGCACGATCAGGGTCACGCCGCCGCCCACGAGGGCGAGCGCGATGAGCGTGAAGCCGATCGCGGTGCTGGCACCGGTCGCGGCGAGCACCTCGGGCTCGTCCTCGTCGACCGGGGCGGCGGACGCCTCGGCCGACTCGTCGGCCAGCTCGGTCGTGTCCTCGGTCGGCGCGACGGCGGGCTCCGACGGCGCGGCGCTGCTCGGCTCGACGGCCGGCTCCTCGCCCGGCACGGACTGCTCCGGCGTCGGCTCAGTGGTCGTAGCCTCGGTGTACACGAGCGCGTAGTGGCTGATGGCGCGGCCGGTCGCGGTGCCCCACGGGTAGGTGATGGTCACCGTGGCGGCGGGCTCGTCGAGGTCGACGAAGTACGCGCCGCCCTTGCCCTCGCCCTGCTTCACGGAACCGGCCTTGACGCAGTAGCCGGAGATGAGCTGGCCCTCGGGCGCCTCGACGGTGACCTCCATGGGGTCGCCCGTGGTGTCGATCTTCCCGGAGTCGTAGCCCTCGCAGACCTGTACGTTCTCCAGGTAGTCCTCAGAGTCGGTCAGCACGGGTGCGGCGAACGCGGCGGACGGGGAGGCCACGAGGCCGGCGACGAGGAGCGCGGAGGCTCCCAAGACGGTCATCTTGCGCACTGGGCGCTCCTTACGAAACGGGGGGTTCGTCCCGTGCCCGACGTCGAGCACGACTCCCGGATCGTAGCGACTATGGCGCAGATCACCAACAACCGGCCATTTCCGCAAAATGCCTTACACCGGCTTGTATCCCGCCCTACTATCCTTTGCCCTTTTTCTTCCTGTTCGGCGCCGGACGTGCACCCTTACCCCGCTGAACACCCCCGCGACTGCCAGCCTTGGTACCGCCGCGGCCCGCTCCGGAGCGCCCTTTGGCCCCGGAGGACCCACCCTTCGCCGAGTTCTTCACCCCGGTTCTTGCCGTTTTTCCGGCAGATCTGCCCTCGGACGCGCCGTCCTGAGCCTGCCGGGACGACGGGCCACCCCGACCGCGCGAGCTGTTGACCGTGCGCCCACGGACGATGCCGATGAGCTCCTCGACCAGGTCAGTGGTGCGGTCGACGGGCCAGACCAGACCCACCGGCGCCGTCGGCCCGTCCAGGAGCAGGCGGTAGGTGACGTCCTTACGACGATGCAGCCGCGCGAGCGACATCGGCAGCACCGCGACCCCCACGTTCGCGGCGACGGTCGCGACTACGTCGGCAGTGGTCGGGACCCGGTCCAGTGGGTGGCCGTCCGGATCGGCCGGCACGGTGCCCGGGACCGGGTGGGCGGCGAAGAGGACGTCGTCGGCGGGGACCCAGACGGGGTCCTCGGTGATATCGGCGCTGGACACGGTCTCGTCGTCGGCGAGGGCGGCGAGCAGGTGGTCCCGCGAGAAGCACACCACCGACGTCTCCTCGTAGAGCGGGATCGCGGAGAACACGTCCTTGTCCACGGGGAGGCGGCCGATCGCGGCGTCGGCCTCGCCGGCCTCCAGGGCCCGCTCGATGGCGGCCGCCTCGACCTGCACCAGCTCGAGGTGTACGTCGGGCAGCCGCTCGTGCCACACGCTCGCCCACTTCCCGGGCGTCGCGCCCGGCACGTAGGCAAGGCGGAAGCGCGAGCGGTCGGCAGGGTCGCCGTCCGGTGCGGGCGGTCCGACGTCGGGAGGGGGCTGGCTCACGTGCCAAGGCTACGGGCCGGGTACGTCGGCGGCGGCCTGTCCGGCCGGCCGCCGGCGGGGACGCGGCGTGCGAGCGGCGAGGATCACGCCCGCCATGGAGAGCGCGGCGGGCGCACGCCGATACCCTGGGAACATGAGTTCCTCCTTCGCCTCGCAGCGGTTCAAGCCGTCCAACGCCGCCAAGCGACTCGGCGTCTACCTGCCCGCAACGCCGCAGGAGTTCCAGGACACCCCGATGACGCGCGCGGAGCTCGAGGAGCTGGAGACGAACCCGCCCGAGTGGCTGGCCGAGCTGCGCCGCAACGGCCCGCACCCGCGGCCGGTCGTGGCGGGGCGCCTCGGCATCTCGATCGCGGGCCTGGCCCGCGGCGGCATCACCGACCCGCTGACCACCGAGCAGATCAACGAGCTGCGCGAGGACCCGCCGGAGTGGCTGGCCCAGGAGCGTGAGATCGCCGCACAGGTGCGCGCCGAGGAGGAGCGCGTCGAGGAGGCCCGCAAGGCTGCGGAGAAGAAGGCCCGCTCCGCGCGGTGAGCCCCGAGGCCGACGCCGTCCTCGCCCGGCTGCTCCCGTACCCCGAGGACGGCGCACGCGCGGACGGCCCTGTCGCCGTCGACGCGACCGACCGGCTCCTCCTCGACGAGGCCGCCGCGCTGATCCAGCGGGACCCGGCCGGAGTGGTGGTGATCGGCGACCGGTTCGGCGCGCTCACCCTGGGTGCCCTGGCGCTCGGCGCCCGCGACGTCCGGGTGCACCAGGACGCGATCACTGCCGAGGCGGCGCTCTCGGCCAACTCCGCGCGCGCGTCCCGGACCCTGTGGGCCGGGCACGAACAGGCCGCCGCGAACGCGCCCGTCCCGCACGAACCGGCCCGGCTCTCGTGGACCGGATACGACAAGTTCGAGCCCAGCCTGCTCGGTGGCGCGCGGCTCGTGCTGCTCCAGCTGCCGACGTCGCTGGCGGAGCTGACCGAGATCGCCGAGCACGTGGCCCGCTACGCCGACCCGGCGGTGACGCTGCTCGCCGGCGGCCGGGTCAAGCACATGACGCACGCGATGAACGACGTGCTCGGCGCGTCGTTCGCGCAGGTCAGCGCGTCGCTCGCGCGACAGAAGTCGCGGCTGCTGATCGCCCGGGAGCCGCGGGCCGACGTCGGGCCGCTCACCTACCCCGTCACGGCCCGGCTGACCGAGCCGGAGATCCTGGGGGCGCTCGCGCCGCCGGGCCTGACCGTCGTCGCGCACGGGGCCGCCTTCGCCGGCGCCACCCTCGACCTGGGCACGCGCTTCCTCCTGGCGCAGGCCCACCGCTGGCCCGACCTGTCAGCCGCTCAGGTCACCCCGGTGACCTCCGCGGCTTACCCGGACTACCTGGACGGACGCCCCGTCGCCGTCGACCTCGGGTGCGGCACCGGGATCCTCGCCACCGTCCTGGCGCTGCGGTTCCCCGGCGTCCACGTGCTCGCGACGGACCGGAGCGCGGCCGCCTGCGCCTCGGCGCGGGCGACGCTCGCCGCGAACGGCGCCCAGGCCACCGTCGTGCGGGGCGACGCCGGGGCCACGCTCCCGCTCACCGACGGCTCGGCGGACCTGGTGCTGCTCAACCCGCCGTTCCACGACCGCGCCGCGCTGAGCACCGACGCGGCGCACCGCATGTTCGCCGCCGCCGGCCGCATCCTGCGCGACGGCGGTGAGCTCTGGACCGTCTTCAACACGGGCCTGCACTACCGCCGCGCGCTGGAGCGCGCCGTCGGGCCGACGGAGCACGTGGCCCAGAGTCCCAAGTTCACCGTGACCCGGAGTCTGCGGAAAGTACTTAACGACGTGTCATAGACCCGCCGTTAGCCTGGCTGAGCGTTCACCCGGGCGCACCCGCACCGGCAGCACGACCGGTCTCGACCGGCCTGCCCCGAGCTCGAAGGACTTGTCGATGAGGACACTTCGCACCACCCTGCGCGGCGCCGTCGTCGCGGCGGTCGCCGCATCGCTCGCCGCGGGAGCCGCGGTCACAGCCCTGCCGGCCACCGCCTCGCCGACCGCCACCAACGAGGGCAGGACCATGGCAAAGGCCTCCGCGACGAAGCCGACCAAGCCCAAGGCGGACAAACCGAAGAAGGCTGCGGCCGACCCGGACTTCGGGCCCAACGTCACGTTCATCGACGAGACCTGGAGCGCCGACCGGATCAACCAGTTCCTCGAGACGGTGAACGACGAGGCGGAGTTCAGCCTCGACCGGCACCAGGTCTACTTCGAGCCCGGCACGTACGGGAGCGCCGCCGGCCAGGACGACCCGGCCACGGCAACCGGCATCGTCAACGCCCACGTGGGCTACTACGAGTCGATAGCAGGCCTCGGCGCGCAGCCGGGCGATGTGCTGATCAACGGTGCGCTGCACGTCGAGCCGGTCGTCGGCTGCCCCAACAACCCGTGGTCCTGCGGCGACCCGGGCTCGCTGACCCGGTTCTGGCGCTCCATGTCCAACCTCGCGTTCAACCCGATCCAGCGCCCCGTGGGCGACGACGCCGCCCTGCCGTTTCCGGCCGGCGTGACCGAACCGCACCAGATGCGCTGGGCCGTGTCGCAGGCCGCGCCGATGCGCCGCGTCGACATCCGGGGCAACCTGACGGTCTTCGGCAGGTACGGGGAGTTCGCCTCCGGCGGCTACCTCTCGAACTCCCGCGTGTCCGGCACCATCGCGACCGGCTCGCAGCAGCAGTGGTTCACCCGCAACACCGAGGTGGGCGGCTGGGACGGCGGCGTCTGGAACATGGTGTTCTCCGGGGTGCAGGGCGCACCCGCCACGGACTTCGGGCAGACGCTGCCCAACAACGCCAAGGGCGTCAAGACCACCGTCGACAGCACGCCGGTGAGCCGGGAGGCTCCGTTCCTGTACCGGGGCACCGACGGCGAGCTCAAGGTCTTCGTCCCGAACGCCAAGACGAACAGCCGGGGCGTGGACTGGGGCACGGACGCGGCGTCGGGCCGCTCGATCCCGATCGGCGACGTGTACGTGGCCCGCTCGGGTACCGACACGGCCGCCACCATCAACGCGGCGGTCGCGTCGGGCAAGCACCTGCTGCTCACGCCGGGCGTGTACGAGCTCGACGCCCCGATCCGGGTCGACCGGGCCCGGACCGTCGTGCTGGGCCTCGGCTACGCGTCGCTCACGCCGACGGCGGGCAACGCCGCCGTGGAGATCGGCGACGTGCCCGGCGTCGTCGTCGCCGGGATCACGGTGGACGCGAACGTGCCCGAGTCGGAGACCCTGGTGCGCGTCGGCACGCCTGACGGCGGCGGCGCAGACGCGGCCGACCCGACGACGCTGAGCGACGTGTTCGTCCGCGTCGGCGGCCCCTGGGCCGGCAAGGCGGTCACCTCGATCGAGGTGAACAGCGACAACACGCTGCTCGACCACATCTGGGCCTGGCGCGGGGACCACGGCCAGGGCATCGGGTGGGACACCAACACCGGCGCCCACGGAGTGGTCGTCAACGGCGACAACGTCACGGCGACCGGCCTGTTCGTGGAGCACTACCAGGAGAACCAGACGATCTGGAACGGCGAGGGCGGCCGCACGATCTTCTACCAGAGCGAGCTGCCGTACGACCCGCCGTCGCAGGCGGCGTGGAACGACGGCTCCCGCCTGGGCTACGCGTCCTACCGGGTGGCGGACGGCGTGACCAGCCACGAGGCGATCGGCCTGGGCGTGTACTCGTTCTTCAACCAGAACGTCGATATCCGGGCCGAGTCGGGGATCCAGACGCCGAACACCGCGGGCGTCCGGTTCCGGTCCATGACGAGCGTGTTCCTCAACGGCTCGGGCGGCATCAACCACGTCATCAACGACACGGGCGCCCCGGCGGTAGGCAGCTTCGCCTCCCCCCAGGTCATCACCTACCCGTAAGCAGTTGAGTGCGGGGTATTTGTTGGGCCAACGCCTGTTGGCCCAACAAATACCCCGCACTCAACGGTTCCGGTCAGGTCAGGTCACTTGACGTCTACTACGTCCACGACGAAGACCAGGGTGTCGCCGCCGCCGATGCCGGCCTGCGGCACGCCGCGCGCACCGTAGCCGTGCTCCGGCGGGATCGAGAGCAGCAGGCGCGAGCCGACGTTCTGGCCCACCATGCCCTTGTCCCAGCCACCGATGACGGCGCCGACGCCGATCGGGAAGTCGATGGTGGTGCCACGGTCGTAGGAGTTGTCGAAGACGTGGCCGCCCCAGGTCTGGCCCAGGTAGTTCACCACGATGGTGCGCCCGGACTCGACGACCGGACCGTTGCCCTCGGCGAGCACCTGTACCTGCAGGCCGGAGGGTGCTTCACCCTCGGGGAACGTCAGCTCCGGCTTGTCACCGAAGGTGCCGGAGGCGGTAGGAAGCGTGGTCACGAGGATTGCCTCTCGATCGGGATGACACCGGATGCTCCCGGCGTCGGTACCGACCCACCCTATGCGGCCACCACGGCTGCCCGCGAAGCGACGGCGACCTGGCGCAACGCCTCCAGGGCCGCGATCGCGGGTGGAGTGTGCGCGACGGCGTCCTGCAGCACCGCGTAGATCGAGCGCACCGGGGTGGGGCGCACCACGGGCACGGCGACGGTGCCGGGCGGCAGGTGGACGGTGCCGAGCTCGGGCAGCACGGTCATGCCGATCCCCGCCTCCACGAACGCGACGGCCGTCGGGTAGTCGTGCGCCTCGACGTGGAACGTGGGGCTGAACCCCGCGGCCGTGCACGCCTCCAGGAGGTTGCGGCGGCACCAGCCGCGCGCGAAGTCGTTGTCGACCCAGGACTCGTCCGCGAGCTCGGCGAGCTCGACCTCGTCGCGGCCGGCGAACCGGTGGCTCCGCGGCAGGACGACGAGATACGGGTCGTCGAGGATGTGGTGCGCGGTGAACCCGCTCCCGGGGTCGAACCCGGTCTGCGCCACGGCGACCTGCAGGTCGGCCCGGTCCTCGGTCTTGTCCGGGATGTGCTCGGCCAGCTCCAGGTCCAGGCGCACCCCGGGGAACTGCGTGGTGATGGTGCGGACGACGTCGGGCAGCCAGGCCGAGCCCACGGAGGCGAAATAGGCGATCGAGAGCGAGCCGGTGCGGCCGGCGCGCAGGTCGGCGACCATCGACTCCGCCTCGCCGAGCCGTTCGAGCACGCCGTCGGCCTGCACGGCCAGCGCACGCCCGGCGGCGGTGGGCCGGATGCCGCGGCCGTGGCGCGCCAGGAGCTTGAGCCCGGTCTCCCGCTGGAGCGCGGAGACATGCTGGCTGACGGCGGACGGCGTGTAGCCGAGATTCGCCGCGGCGGCACCGATGGATCCCGAGGCGACGACGGAGCGGAAGACGCGGAGGCGGTGGACGTCGAGCATGCGCACCACTGTACAGCGAGACTGAATCCAGATGTAGAAACAGTCGCTGGTGCTTCACAGTGGTTCGGACGAGGATCGCACCATGACCAACGCCATGGCCGATAGCCGCCAGACGTCGCCTCCCGCGCCGGGCAGTGTTCCGGATATGACCCTGACCGCCACGATCACCCCGCCGGCCACGAACCGCTTCCTCGTCCCGGCCGCCGCCGCGGTGACCGTCGTGCTCTGGGCGTCCGCGTTCATCGGTATCCGGGCCGCCGGCCAGGACTTCTCCCCCGGCGCCCTCGCCCTGGGCCGGATGTTCGTCGGCGCCCTCGCGCTCACCCTCATCGCCGGCCTGGCCGGCAAGCTCGGGCTGCCGCGCGGCCGGACCTTGGTGGGCATAGTCGTCTGGGGCGTCCTCTGGTTCGGGCTGTACAACCTCGCCCTCAACACGGCCGAGCGCACCCTCGACGCCGGCACCGCGTCCCTCCTGGTCGGGCTCGCGCCCATCCTCATCGCGGTGTTCGCCGGGATCTCGCTCGGCGAGGGCTTCCCCGCGCGGCTCCTGCTGGGCATCGGCATCGCGTTCGCGGGCGTCGCCGGGATCGCGCTGGCCACCTCGAGCGGGGCGTCCGACGCGATCAGCGTCGCCCTCGGCCTGGCCGCCGCCGTCCTCTACGCCGGGAGCACGATCCTGCAGAAGCGACTGCTGCCGAAGGTCGACTCGCTGACCATGACCTGGCTGGGCTGCCTGGCCGGCGTGGTCGCGTGCCTCCCGTTCGCGCCGACGCTCCTGGCCGAGCTCGCCGCGGCGCCGACGTCGGCCACGCTGAGCGTGGTCTACCTGGGCGTGTTCCCCACCGCCATCGCGTTCGTCACCTGGGGCTTCGCCCTCACCCGCACGACGGCGGGCCGGCTCGGGGCCGCGACCTACGCCGCCGCGCCGCTCGCCGTGCTCATGTCGTGGGCGCTGCTGGGCGAGGTTCCGACGCCGATCGCTCTGATCGGCGGCACGCTGTGCCTCGCGGGCGTCCTGGTGGCGACCTTGCGCCTGCGCTAACCCCACCAACCGCCCCCACGCCCGTTGAGTGCTGGATATTTGCCCACTCGAAACGTTTTGAAAGGACGAATATCCAGCACTCAACGAGGGCTCAGGGCTGAAGAGCGTCGGCCTTGCGCTCCAGCACCGAGCGTTCGGCGGCGTTACCGCACAGCTCGGCCGCGCGCAGGTACTCGCCCCGGGCCTCGGCGGTGCGGCCGAGCCGCGACAGCAGCTCGCCCCGCACACCGGGCAACAGGTGCGATCCGGTGAGCACGCCCCGGTCGACCAGCCCGTCCACGACGCGCAGCCCGAGGTCAGGCCCGTGCGCCATCGCCACCGCCACCGCCCGGTTCAGCTCCACCACGGGCGAGGGCGCGATACGGCCGAGCGCCTCGTAGAGCACCACTATCCGCTCCCAGTCGGTCTCCGGCACCGAGTGCGCCACCGCGTGGCACTCCGCGATCGCCGCCTGCAGGGCGTAGGTGCCCATGCCCGCCGGCCCGACGGCCCGCCGCAGCGCCGCGCGGCCCCGGATGATCGCCGCCCGGTCCCAGCGGCGCCGGTCCTGGTCCTCCAGGAGAATCGGCTCCCCCGACGGCCCCACCCGGGCCGGGAACCGCGCGGCCGTCAGCTCCATCAGCGCAAGCAGGCCGAACGTCTCCGGCTCGGGCGCGAGCCGGGTCAGCACACGGGACAGGCGCACGGCCTCGCGGGCGAGGCCGTGCCGGATCCAGTCGTCGCCCGACGTCGCCGACGAGCCCTCCGTGAAGATCACGTACAGCACACCCCGCACCGACGAGAGCCGGGCGGCACGGTCCGCGCCGTCGGGCACCTCGAACGGGACCTGCGCCGCCGCGATCGTCTTCTTCGCGCGGGTGATGCGTGCCTGCACCGTCGCGACGGGCACGAGGAAGGCACGGGCGATCTCGTCGCTGGTCAGGCCGCCCACGACGCGCAGCGTCAGGGCGATCCGCGCCTCCCTGGACAGCACGGGGTGGCAGGACACGAACATGAGGGCGAGCACGTCGTCGTCGATCCGGTCGGGGTCGAACATCCCGGGCTCAGAACCCGGGTCACCTGCGACGATGCCGGTGCCGGACGGCGGCGGCGCGCCCGGGGCGCCCGACGTCGCCTCTCCCTCGGCCAGGCCGTGCGCGAGCGCCGCGTACCGCTCGTCCCTCCCGGCCCGACGCCGGTAGGCGTCGATCGCCCGGCGCCGGGCCGTCGCGATGAGCCATCCCGCGGGATCGCGCGGTGTACCGTCGCGCGGCCAGGAGACGAGCGCCGCGGCGAGCGCCTCCTGGGCGACGTCCTCGGCGAGCTCGAAGTCGCGGGTGTAGCGCGTGAGCGCGCCCACGATGCGCGCCGACTCGATCCGCCAGACCGCCTCGACGGCCCGCCGTGCGGCGTCCTCGCTCATCTCTCGCCCCTCCTCGGCACCGTTCAGAGCTGGCCCGTGGACTCGCGCCAGGCGCGTTCCTTCTGGACGTGCTCGTTGTCCTGCGGGAAGTCGTCCATCTGCTGGACGCGGCGGATCTCCAGCTTGCTGCCCGGCCCGGCCAGCGGTGCCCGCTTGGCCCACTCGATCGCCTCCTCCTTGGAGGCGACGTCGACGATCCAGAAGCCGTTGAACAGCTCCTTGGTCTCCCCGTACGGGCCGTCGGTCACGACGGGCGTCTCGGACGAGTAGTCGACGACGACGGACTCGGTCGCGTCGGTGAGGCCCTCGCCGGCGACGAGGACACCCGCCTGGACCATGTCCTCGTTGAACTTGCCCATGTCGTTCATGATCTTCTCGAAGTCCATGTTCTCGTAGACGGCCATCGTCTCGTCCGTCGAGCGCATGATCAGCATGTACTTCGTCATGGTTCCTTCTCCTCTGGTTCGGAGGTCCCTGGTGGGGCCTTCACACTCTCAGGTCGAACGGGAAGAGCCCAGATCGACACGACCCGAGAATTCCTTCCGGACGGCACGAGAACGGGTTCCGCGCGTCACACCGATCCGGCTTGCCACGCGCGCGGGACGTGCGGAACCCTTGATCCTCATGACGCTCGAATCGATTGAGTCGCTGGGGGCCGACGCCGACGCCCCCACGACATCCGGCACGTCCCCTCGGCGCCGCAAGACGCCGGCGAAGCCCGCAGACCCGGGCCCGGTGACGGGACACACGTCGAGCGACGGCGCCTCCCCGCACGTGTGGGACGGGCGCAGCAAGTTTCCGCACATCGGTGAGTACGGGTTCCTGTCGGACTGCGAGGCCAACTGCGCTGATCGCGCCGTCGGGCAGCGTGGAGTGGATGTGCATCCCCCGTCCCGACTCGCCCAGCATCTTCGCCAAGATCCTCGACCGGGGAGCCGGCCACTTCCGGGTGGGGCCGCACGGTGTGCGCGTGCCCGTGGCGCGCCGCTACCTGCCCGGCACGCTGATTCTCGAGACCACCTGGCAGACGGAGACCGGCTGGCTCGTGGTGCGCGACGCGATGCTGATGGGCCCGTGGCACGACCTCGAGTCGCGCTCCGGCACGCACCGCCGCACCCCTACGGACGACGACGCCGAGCACATCCTGCTGCGCACCATCAAGTGCGTGTCGGGCACGGTCGACCTAGAGGTCGAGTGCGAGCCGCGCCCGGACTACGCGCGGTCCGACGTCGACTGGGAGTACGAGAACAGCGGGTACTCCGCGGTCGTGGCCCACATCGGCGACTCCAACCCGGACCTGCACATGCGCTCCAGCCTGCGGTTCGGGCTGGAGGGCAAACGGGCCACGGCGCGCACCCGGATGACACACGGAGACGAGCAGTTCGTCGCGATGTCCTGGGGCTCGCAGAACCCGCCGACCAGCTACAAGGAGGCGCTCGACGCCATGTGGCGCACCGAGCGGTTCTGGCGCGACTGGATCACGCAGGGCCAGTTCCCCGACCACCCGTGGCGCGTCTACCTGCAGCGGTCCGCGCTGACCCTGAAGGGGCTGACCTACTCCCCCACGGGCGCGCTGATCGCCGCGGCGACCACGTCCCTGCCCGAGACCCCGGGCGGGGAGCGCAACTGGGACTACCGGTACGCGTGGATCCGGGACTCGACGTTCGCGCTCTGGGGGCTGTACACCCTGGGGCTGGAACGCGAGGCCAACGACTTCTTCGCGTTCATCCAGGACGTCTGCCGGGACAACCGGCAGCTCCAGATCATGTACGGGGTGGGCGGGGAGGAGACCCTCGAGGAGTTCGAGCTGCCGCACCTGTCGGGCTACGAGGGCGCGCAGCCCGTCCGGGTCGGCAATGCCGCATACGACCAGCGCCAGCATGACGTGTGGGGGGCGGTCCTCGACTCCGTGTGGCTGCACGCCAAGTCGCGCGACCAGCTGCCCGAGTCGCTGTGGCCCATCCTCAAGCGGCAGGTCGAGGAGGCCGCGATGCACTGGCACGAGCCGGACCGGGGCATCTGGGAGGTGCGCGGCGAGCCGCAGCACTTCACCAGCTCCAAGCTCATGTGCTGGGTGGCGATGGACCGCGGCGCCAAGCTCGCCCGGCTGTACGACGAGCCCGACTACGCCCAGTCGTGGCAGAAGATCGCCGACGAGATCTTCAACGACATCTGCACCAAGGGCGTGGACGAGCGCGGCGTCTTCACGCAGCGCTACGGCGACCCGGCGCTCGACGCGTCGCTGCTGCTCGTGCCGCTCCTGCGGTTCCTACCGCCGGACGACGAGCGCGTCCGGGCGACGGTGCTGGCGATCGCCGACGAGCTCACCGAGGACGGCCTCGTGCTGCGGTACCGCACGGACGAGACCGACGACGGCCTGGCCGGCGAGGAGGGTTCCTTCACCATCTGCTCGTTCTGGCTGGTGTCCGCGCTGGTCGAGATCGGCGAGGTGGAGCGGGCCCGGGCGCTGTGCGAACGGCTGCTCGGCTACGCGTCGTCGCTCGACCTCTACGCCGAGGAGATCGACCCGGGCAGCGGCAGGCACCTGGGGAACTTCCCGCAGGCGTTCACGCACCTGGCCCTGATCAACGCCGTGATGCACGTGATCAAGGCGGAGACCGGCGAGGCGGAGAAGGGCTACTTCGGAGCCCCCCGCCCGATCTGACGCCGAACCTCTTTCGTTGAGTGCGGGATTCTCGCCCGGTCTGCCACCGCAGACCGGGCGAGAATCCCGCACTCAACGTGTTTTCCGGAGCCTCTTGTGCGGGTTGGCTAATAGGCGTAGCTTTTTGGCTATGAGAAGCAGCCAGAGCGAATCGATCGCCGTCCTGCCGCGGCCCGAGGGCAACATCGCCTACACCGACTCGGGGTCCGGCCCGCTCGTCGTCGCGGTTCCCGGGATGGGCGACCTCCGGTCCACCTACGACGACGTCGCCCCGGCACTCGTCGAGGCCGGCTACCGCGTCGTCGTCGCTGACCTGCGCGGCCACGGGGACTCCGACACCACGTTCCGCACGCACGGCGACGAGGCCACCGGCGCGGATCTCCTCGCGCTCGTCGAGCACCTCGACGCCGGTCCGGCGGTGCTGCTCGGCAACTCGATGGGCGCGTCCTCCGCCGCGTGGGCCGCCGCCGAACGTCCGGACCTCGTGCGCGGGCTCGTCCTGCTCAGCCCGTTCCTGCGCCAGCCCGGGTCCGCGGCCATGCAGCGGGTGATGCGGGTCGCCTACCGCGTCCTGCTCGCGCGGCCGTGGGGCGCCGCGTTCTGGGCGTCCTACTACTCGTCGATCACCAAGGGCCGCCGCTCGCCCCGGCACGCCGAGCACGTCGCCGCGATCCGGCGGAGCATGCGCGAGCCGGGCCGCCTGCGCTCCTTCCGCGACCTCGCCGTGGCGCTCGACCATTCGGTCATCGAGGCCCGGCTGCCCGCGGTCCAGGCCCCGGCCCTCGTCGTGGTCGGCGCGCTCGACCCCGACTTCTCCGACCCCGCGGCGGAGCTCGGCTGGATGACGGACACGATCGGCGCACACGGCGTCCTCGTCCCCGAGGTGGGCCACTACCCGCAGCACCAAGCGCCCGACGTCGTCGTGCCCGCCGTCCTCGACTTCCTCGCGGGGCTCCCCGCTCTGCCGGACGTGCCGGACGCTCCGAGCGGCCCTGCCGCCCCGGCGCAGGACGGCGGCCCGCGTGCCTAGGGCCGGCCTGTCCCACGACGCCGTCGTGCGCCTCGCCCTCGAGGTCGTCGACGAGGGCGGGTCGCGCGGGTTCGCCGAGCTGAGCCTGGCGAAGGTCGCCGCGAAGGCCGGTGTCGCGGCCCCGAGCCTCTACAAGCACGTGGGCTCGCTGGCGGACCTGCGACGCGAGGTCGCGGTGATCGCCATCCGGGAGCTCACGGCCGCCGGGACCTCGGCGACCGTCGGCCGAGCCGGTGCGGACGCGCTCCACGCGCTGGCGAACGCCTGGCGCAGCTACGCCCACGGGCATCCCGGGCGGTACGCGGCGACGCAGATCGGGCCCGACCCGGAGGACCCCGCCGACGCCCGGCTCCGGGATGCGGCGGTCGAGGGCGTTCAGGTGGTGGTCGCCGTGCTGCGCGGCTTCGGCCTCCCGGACGACCGCGTGATCGACGCCGTCCGCGCCGTCCGGGCGGGCGTCCACGGCTTCGTGATGCTCGAGCTCGGCGGCGGCTTCCGGATGCGAGAGGACGTCGACCAGAGCTTCACCGTGCTGCTGGACATGCTCGTCGCGGGCGTCACGACGCTCGCCACGCCCGATGCCCTGCTCGACCCCGACCACGCTGGGAGCCACCGATGACCACCGCCCGCTGGACCACCACCGCCTTCGTGGCGGCCGGCCTCTTCTTCCTGCTCTTCCCGCTGCTGCGGCCGTGGCCCGACGAGACGGTCGCCACGACCGGCCTCGCCACCGCGTTCGCCTCCGACCGCTGGGTCCTGGCACACCTGTGCGGAATCCTCGGCCTCGCTCTGCTCGCCCCCGCGCTGCTGGGCCTGCGGACGGTTCTCGCCGACGGCGGTGGCGCCGGTGCGGGCCGCGGGGCCGGTGTCGGCGCCGCGACCTGGGCGCTCGTCACCGCCTGGGTCGGTACCGGGTGCTCGGCGCTCTACTTCGGCGCCGAGATCTTCGGCATCCGTACCATCGCGGAGGCGGCGCTGCGGGAGAACGACCTCGGTCTGCTCGCCGAGATCGAGGTGCTGCGCATGCAGCCGTGGGCCATGACTCTGTTCGGCGCCGGGCTACTCCTGCTGGCGGTGTCCGGGGTGCTCGTCGCTACAGCGCTGTGGCGGTCCGGTGCGCGGCCGCGGTGGGCCGGTATCCCCCTGGCGATCGGCTTGGTGCTCGTGCTCCCGCAGTTCTTCGGCGGGCCGGAGCTGCGGATCACCCACGGCTTCCTCGTCGCCGCGGGCTGCATCCTGATCGCAGCCACGGTCCGGGCCCTCTCTCGGCCGACTGCAGAATTCGCCGCGGCTTGACGGTTGCAGACTTGGTTGCGGTTTGACGGTCGCCAGCCGCAACCAGGTCTGCGGTCGCCCGACATGACAGAGGCGTGAACCCCGACCGGGGTTCACGCCTCTGTCAGACAGCCGGCCCGCTAGTCGCGGGCGAAGCTCCTGACGATCGCCAGAAGGCGCAGCAGCTCCAGGTACAGCCAGATCAGCGTCACCATCAGGCCGAAGGCCGCGGACCAGGCCATCTTGGCGGGCACGCCCGCCTCGACGCCCCGCTTGATGGAGTCGAAGTCCACGATCAGCGAGGCAGCCGCAAGGCCGACTGCGATGAGGCCGACGACGATCCCGACGATGCCACCGCCCCACGAGCGCATGCCGAAGTCACCGAGCACACCCGTCAGCATCAGGACGAGGTTGATCAGCGAGAACAGCGCGTAGCCGATCATGGCGAACATGAGCCAGCGCGTGAACTTGGGCGTCACGCGGACCCGGCCGCTCTTGAACAGGACCAGGCCCACCGCGAACACGGAGACCGTGCCGAGCACCGCCTGCAGCACAACGCCCTCGTACAGGGTGTTGAACACGAGCGAGATCGCGCCGAGGAACGCGCCCTCGAACACCGTGTACGCCACGATGAGCGCCGGGCTCGGGTTCCGCTTGAACGCGTTGATCAGGCCGAGGACGAGTCCGCCGATCAGGCCCACGATCATGACCATGCTCAGCATGGCCGGCGGCACCAGCGTCCACGTCGCCGCGGCCACCACGACCAGGAGGGCCAGCAGCCCACCGGTCTTGATGATCACGTCGTCGTAGGTCAGTCGCTTGGTGTCCGCCGTGGTGGCGGACGGCGACGTGTACATCGCGTCGAGCTGCGACGCATCCATCGCCTGCTGTCCCGCGGCGCCGTACTGACCGTACTGGCCAGGCTGCGGCGGAGTGCCATATGCGGGAGTCTGGTTGGGGTAGGTGGCGGTGCCGCCACGGCGTGCACCGTTGGCACCGGTGCGACGGGGCTCACCGAAGACGTCGCTTCTCGAAAAGACGGGGTTGCTCATCTGCTCCTCCTGGTCTGTCTGACCATCCTAGGGAACGCTGGGAACTGCTCAGGAGTTCCCAGGTCATACCAATGGATGAAGTGGGTCCGCCCACAGGATGATCAGGGCCGGTTATGGGTGCGGTGGCCGCCGTCGGCTCCCTACTCTCGTCGTAACCAGTCTCCTAGTGACCGACCGGTGGCCGCACAGGCCACCCCGGCGCGGCAGATGGAAGGGCAAGTAATGATCGAGGCCAGAGGCCTGACGAAGAAGTACGGCGCCAAGACCGCCGTGGACGACGTCACGTTCACGGTGCAGCCCGGCCAGGTGACGGGCTTCCTGGGCCCGAACGGCGCCGGCAAGTCGACCACCATGCGCATGATCGTGGGGCTGGACCGGCCCACGGCGGGCACGGTGACCGTGAACGGCAAGCCGTACGCCGCGCACCGCCGTCCGCTGGCGGAGGTGGGCGCCCTGCTCGACGCGAAGGCCGTGCACACCGGCCGCACCGCGCGCAACCACCTGCTCGCCATGGCCGCCACGCACGGCATCGCGACCAAGCGCGTCGACGAGGTGATCGAGCTCACAGGCCTCGCAGTCCGTCGCGAGCAAGCGAGTGGGCGGCTTCTCGCTCGGCATGGGCCAGCGCCTCGGCATCGCGGCGGCCCTGCTCGGCGACCCGCGCACGCTCATCCTCGACGAGCCCGTCAACGGGCTCGACCCGGAGGGCGTGCTCTGGGTCCGCAACATCGCGAAGTTCCTCGCGTCCGAGGGACGCACGGTCTTCCTGTCCAGCCACCTCATGAGCGAGGTCGCC
Organism: uncultured Actinomycetota bacterium; assembly: GCA_963850545.1. Classification (GTDB taxonomy): domain Bacteria; phylum Actinomycetota; class Actinomycetes; order Actinomycetales; family Cellulomonadaceae; genus Promicromonospora. Next base: position 630,668 of record CAWKLP010000002.1, read on the forward strand.
CTCACGGCCGACCACGTGATCGTGATCGGCAAGGGCCGCATCCTCGCCGACGCCCCGGTCTCGGAGATCGTCGACGGCGCCGCGCGCAAGCTGGTGCGAGTCCGCTCACCGCAGGCCACGGTGCTCGCTGAGCTCCTGAAGGGGACGAACGCCGAGGTGGACGACGTCGAGCCCGGCCTGCTGGAGATCCGCGGCACCGACGCTGCCGCCGTCGGCGAGCTCGCCGCCTCCGCGAGTGTCGTGCTGCACGAGCTCACGCCCGTCGCGTCCACGCTCGAAGAGGCGTACATGTCCCTCACCGCCGACGCGGTCGAGTACCAGTCCGAGGACCTCGCCGCCATCACGAGCGCGTCGTCCGACCTCGAGGGGAGCAAGGCATGAGCGCGACGGCCACCGCCGCGGGCGGTCCGGCCTCGGACACGAGGGCGGAGCACACCCCGGTGCACAACGTCACCTTCTGGCGCGTGCTGCGCTCCGAGTGGATCAAGCTGTGGACGCTGCGCTCGACCTGGTGGACGCTCGGCTCGACCGTCGTGGTGATGGTCGGCTTCGCGCTGCTGCTGGCGTTCGTGGTGCAGCTCGCCGCTGACGGGATGGAGGGCGCCTCGCCCGAGGACCAGGCTGCGATGGGCGGCGTCCTCGGCGGGACGACCGTGGTGGCCGCTGGGTACGAGATGGCGGCCCTCGTGGTCGCTGTGCTCGGTGCCCTCGTGATCACCGGCGAGTACTCCACCGGGATGATCCGGTCCACGTTCGCGGCGGTGCCCGGACGTCTTCCGGCGTTCTTCGGCAAGGCGGTAGTCCTCGTGCTCGTGACGGCGGTGCTCACCGCCGTCTCGCTCGCGCTGAGCTGGCTCGTCACCTACCCGATCCTGAACGCGAGCGACGCGACCGTGGACTTCGGCGACAGCACCCAGGTGAGATCGCTGTTCGGCACGGTGCTGTACGTGACGCTCGTGGCGCTGTTCGCCCTGGCGGTCGGCACCCTGCTGCGGCACACCGCGGGCGCGATCTTCACCGTGGTCGCGATCTTCCTCGTGATCCCGATCGTCTTCCAGATCGCCACCCTGGCGGCCGCCCAGGTGGAATGGGTAGGGGTGGTGAACAAGCTGCTGCCGAGCGTGGCGGGCGCGCAGATCACTCCCTCTGCGGGCGCGTTCCCCGACGTGCTCGACCCGTGGGTCGGCATCAGCCTGCTTGCCGGCTACACAGTGCTGGCGCTGGCGGGCGCTGCGACGCGCCTGAAGTTCCAGGACGCGTGACAGGACGCCCGGCCGGAATCGGCCGGGGCTCGGAACCCTCGGTCCTTGAGGGAAACAGGTACACCCCGGGCCGTGTTGCTGTGAGTGGACTTTGTCTACCGACCGTGACACGGCCCGGGGTGTAACTGTCTCCCCGGCGGGATCGGTGTCGGCATCCTGCTGACTGCTGACGGAGGCGCCGTCCGGCAGACCAGCCCACAGCCCAGCACCATCAGACCGCGAAGGCGATCTTCACAGTCAGTCGTGCGGGTCGAGCGGGTGGGGCCAGACCGGAGGCGGCGCCGGCCGCCGGTAGTCCGGCTCCGGCTCCGGTTCGGGCTCCGGCTGCCACTGGGGCGGCGCGTGATGCTGCGCCTGGTGCTGCGGAGGGTTCGGCCACTGCTGCCGCGGCGCGGCCTGCTGCGGCGGCGGCGCCTGCGGCTGGCGTGGCGGAGTCCGCTGCTGGCGCGGCTGCCGGGGCTGCTGCGCCGGTGGGGTCGGGGTGGGCTGCGCTGGCCAGTCCGGCTGGATCTGCTGTGGCCGGCCGTACTGGGCGGGAGCCTGATACGCCGAGCCGTCGTAGTGGGCCGCATGCTGGGGCGGAAGCTCGACCGGCGGGACATGAGCAGGCGGAATCTGGCTCGACGCGGCCTGAGCCGGCGTCGGCTTGCTGTGCCGAGCCCGGCGCGGCCGGTCGGGCTCCATCCAGGCGCCGGACGAGACGGGCGCGGCTTCCCTGGCCGGCGGCCAGCCCTGCTCCACCGGGCGAGCTTGCGGTACGGGAGCGCCCTGCGGCACGGCACGGTCCTGCGGCACCGGAGCCCCCTGCGGCACCGAACCGCGCTGCGGAATCGGGCCGCCCTGCGCCCGTCGAGCTGCGGCCGCCTGCCGCCCGACGGTCTGGAACGCGCCCGTCGCGACGCTGGGGAACGCGCCCGTCAGCGGCCCGCGCGCGAGGCGTCCGGCGGCCTCGTCCTCGGCCCGACGCCGTTCGGCCCGGCGCTCGAAGATCGTATAGATCACCGGCACCACGTACAGCGTGAGCAGGGTCGAGGACACGAGCCCGCCGATCACCACCAGCGCGAGCGGCTGCGAGATGAACGCCCCGCCGCCCGTCAGGCCGATTCCCATGGGGGCCAGCGCGAAGACCGTGGCCAGGGCCGTCATGACGATGGGGCGGAGCCGCTTGCGCGCGCCCTCGCGCACCGCCTCGTCGAGACCCATGCCGTCCTGGCGGTACTGGTTGATCAGGTCGATGAGCACGATCGCGTTCGACACCACGATCCCTACCAGCAGCAGCGTGCCGATCAGCGCGGGCACGCCCAGCGGCGTGTTGGTGGCAACCAGCGCGACCAGTGCGCCCACCGCCGCGAACGGGATGGACACCAGCAGGATGAACGGCTGCGCCAGGCTCCGGAAGGCCGCCACCATGACGATGAAGACGAGGGCGATCGCGGCCAGCAGTGCCATGCCCAGGTCGCTGAAGGCCTGGGCCTGGTCGGCGGCGGCGCCACCGACCGCCACCGTGGCGCCGGCCGGCAGGTCGATCGACTCGATCTCGGCGTTCACCGTGTCGGTGACCGCGCCGAGGTCGTCACCGGCGGGCGTCACCGAGACAGTGGCGGACCGGTCGCCGTCGATCCGGCTGATCGACGTCGGCGACTTGGCGACCTCCACGTTCGCGACGTCGCTCAGCGGTACGGCGCCGGCCGCCGTCGGGACCGGGATCTCCCCGATCTCGGACATTGTGGTCGGCGCGACACCGGCGGAGAGCGTGACCCCGACGGGTCCCTCGGCGGTCTGCAGCTCACCCAGGTCCTGCGAGCCGGTCATCGCCGCGGACGCGATCCCGGTGACCTGCGTCTCAGTGAGCCCGACCTGCGCCGCGGCCCCGCGGTCGACGGTCACCTCGACGATCTCCTGCGCGGCCGCCAGGTCGTTGCTGACCTCGGCGACGCCGTCCAGGCCGCTCATCGACTCCTGGAGCTGGTTCGTGGCCTCGGTCAGCGTCGCGTCGTCGCGCGCGCTCACCACGAGATCAATGGAGGACGTGCCCACGGAGTCACTGCCGGACACGGAGATCTCCGTCGCGGGCGCCTCGGTCAGCCCTTCGACGGCGGCGCGGATGTCCGCGGCTGCTTCCGTGCCGTCGGCGTCCTCGTCGAGCGTGACCGCGAACGAGGCCTTGAGCCCGGCGCTCGCACCACCGAACGCCGCCATCGACATATCGCCGCCGCTGCCGACGGTGGTCTGCACGCTGTCGACGGCGTCCACGCCGGCCAGCGCGGTCTCCAACTGCTTCGCCGCCTCGTCCTGGCCCTTGAGCGATGTGCCGGGCGCGTAGTGCTGCGTAACGGTGACCGTGTCCTGGCCGCTGTCCCCGAGGAAGCTGGTCTCCATGTTCGGGACGAGGGTGGCCGTGCCGCCGAGGATCGCCACGGCCACCCCGATGGTGAGGACGGGCCGCGCGAGCGCACCGCTCAGCGTCGGCACGTAGATGCGCTGCCAGATGCCGCGGCTCTCCTTCTCCTCGGCCACCTCGCGAGCGAGCGCCGCGCCGCGGCCGGCCTTCTTCGGAGGACGGATGAACCAGTACGCCAGCACCGGCACGATCGTCAGGGCCACGACGAGCGAGGCCAGCATCGCGATCGACACGGTCAGGGCGAACGGCCGGAACAGCTCGCCCACCATGCCGCTCACGAACGCGATCGGCAGGAACACCGCGACGGTGCAGATCGTCGAGGCGGCGATGGCCCCACCCACCTCGCGCACCGCCGCGAGGATGGTCTCGGCCTTGTCCTCGCCGTACGACATGTGCCGCTTGATGTTCTCGATCACCACGATCGCGTCGTCAACGACGCGCCCGATCGAGATGGTGAGTGCGCCCAGCGTCAGGATGTTCAGCGTGTAGCCGCCCGCGCTCATCCCGATGAACGTCACGGCGAGCGACAGCGGGATGGAGATCGCCGACACCAGCGTGGACCGCATCGACATCAGGAACACGAGGATGACGAGCACCGCGAACAGCAGCCCGAGGCCGCCCTCCGTGGCCAGGCCGTGGATCGACTCCTCGATGAACGGGGCCTGGTCGAACACGACCGCCGTCTCGATGCCGCGCTCGGACAGCGTGTCCGCCACGTCGGGCTCGGCGAGCGCCTCCTCGATCGCGTGCGACACCTCGACCGTGTTGGCTTCTGGCGTCTTCGTCATGGCCAGACCGAGGGACGGCGAGCCGTCGAGGCGGGAGTACGACGTCGCCTCGACCGCCTTGAGCTGCACGGCCGCGACCTGGCCCAGCAGCACGGGCGCGACCGGTTCGGTCGGGAGTGTGTCCGACGTCGTCGTGGCGCCGCCCGCCGCATCGCCGGTCGCCGCGCCCGGGGCGGCGGTTCCGCCCGGGAGGACGGGGAGCTGTTTGAGCTGGTCGACCATGTCGACGGGCTTGCCGAGCTGGACGGACCAGGCGCGGCCGCCCTCGGTGATCTCCCCGGCCGGCATGACCACGCCGTTGTCCTGCAGCACGGTGGTCAGGTCTTCCGTCGTGAGGCCGGCCGCCGTGAGCTTCTCCTGGTCGGGCAGGATGCGGACCTCGGTCTCGCTCTGTCCGGTCACTGCGATCGAGCGGACGCCGTCGACCTCCTCCAGCGCCGGCACCACGACGTTCTCGACCGTGTCCGCGAGGGCGTTGGGGCTCTTGTCGCCTGAGATCGCCATCTGGACCACGGGCACGTCGTCGACGGAGCCGGTCGTGATCTGCGGCTCGACGTCCTGCGGGAGGGCCGGCTGGACCCCCGCCACGGCGGTCTGGAGGCGCTGGGTGGCGGCTTCCATGTCGGTGCCGTAGGTGAACTCGACGGTGGTCAGGGAGACGCCGGTGGACGCCGTCGAGCGAACCGACGCGACCTCGTCGACGGAGGCGATGGCCTCCTCGATCACGTCGGTGACCTGCTCCTCCATGACCTGGGGCGACGAGCCCTGGTACTGGGCACTCACGATGCCCGTCGGGAGCTGCAGGGACGGGATCAGCTCCTGCTTCAGGGAGGTCATGCTCAGCACCCCGAACACGGCGATCGCGATCGTCACCAGCGCCACGACGGCGCGGTTCGCGAGGGACAGCCGGGCGAGATGGAACACAACGACTCCACTGTGCGGACGGGGATCGGACATACGGCGCGACGCCGCCGTCGTGGCCCGGGCGGACCAACGGGGTGAAACCGACCGAAGTCACAGAGTAGGGCAGTATGCTCCACCGGCCGCAAGCGTGCCGTGATCTCCGGCGTACCTGATGGACGCCGTTCTCGGGGTGCTGCCCGGCCCGTCCGCACACGGGCCGGGGCGAGAAGTCACAGCTCGGACATGGCCTCCTCGGGTGTGCCCTCGACGCTCTTCGCGGCCCCGTTCCAGCGCTGCCAGAGCACGCGCTCCCCGATCGGCCGAGCCATGACGTGCGCCGTCACCAGGAACACGATCACTCCGACGAGCAGTACCGCCGACGCCACCCAGAACGGCGACGCGGGGCCTACACCCTCGGCGAGCAGCCCGGCGACCACGGGCGCGGGAGCCGCGAAGCCCCAGCGGACCAGGTTGAACGCGCCGGTGGTGACGCGGCGGTCCGGGTCGCCGAGTGCGAGCGACAGGTCCGTGAGGTTCGCGTTCGCGATACCCATGAACACGCCGGCCACGATGGTCACGGCGATGGATCCGACCGTCCCGACGCCGATGGCGAGCACCGCCACGCACGCCAGCACGCCGGCTATTGCGACGCCCAGTGTCTGCACGAACCCGATCGCGTGCGCCAGCCGGTGGCCGACCGCGAGGATGCCGACGGCCACGCCGATCCCCCAGGCGGTGAACACCAGGCCGAGCGGCACGACGTCGAGGCCGAGGAACACCGGCACGTACCCGAGCACCACGAAGAACACGAAGTTGTAGGCGGCGGTCACGACCGCGAGCGCCAGGAAGCCCGGCTTGCGGAACAGCCCGAAGACCTGCCCCAGCTTCAGCGGCGCGGGCTTCTCGGCCGGGTCCTTGAGCCGGGTGGCGGAGACCAGGAGCGCGACGACCATGAGCAGGCCGCAGACGAAGAACGGCACACGCCAGCTGATGTGCCCCAGCAGCCCGCCGATCAGCGGCCCCACGGCGAAGCCGAGCCCCACGCAGGTTTCGAACAGGCCCACTACCCACTCGCGGTCCTTCGCGAGCGCGACCAGGAGCACCATGGCGGTGGCGAAGAACATCGCGTTGCCGAGGCCCCACACGCCGCGCAGCACCGCGAGCTGGACGATGTTCCCGCTGAGCGCGGCCAGCACCGCCGCGATCGCGACGAGCGTGACGCCGGTCGCCAGGATCTTCTTGTACCCGAACTTCCCCGTCGCCATGACGGCGGGGATCATGCCGATCGCCATGACCGCGATGTAGGCGGTGAACAGCAGCTCGATCTCCCAGGTGGTGGCGCCGATCTCCGCGCCGATGACGGGAAGGATCGGGTCCACGACGGCGATGCCCGCGATCGCGAAGAACGCGGTGAGTGCCGTGGCATAGATGGCTGTCTTGTTCGGTTCGTTGCGCGCGCTGGCCACGCGGCCTCCTTAAGTGATTTACCTGTACCCCACAGGTATATGCCTGTAGGCTACACCTATGTCGAGGAAGACGGAAGAGAACGCGGACGCCGAGCGCCCCGGCGGAGCGCCGCTGTCGCGCGTCGAGCTCCAGCTCGCGCTCCTGCTGCGCCGAGCCGAGCGCACCGGAGCCATCCGCGCGGGCCACACCCCGGCGCTCGAGCGTTCGGGCTACCTACTGCTCCAGGTGCTCAGCACCGAGGGTCCGCTCGGCATCAACTCGCTCGCCGAGCGCCAGGGCCTCGACGCATCCACCGTGACCCGGCAGGTCGTCAGCCTCGAGAAGTCGGGGTTCGTGCAACGGAGCCGCGACCCGCACGACGGGCGGGCCGTGCGCGTGGAGGCGACGCCGTCGGGCAGGGCGCAGCTGGAGCGCGAGCGCGAGCGGCGCAGCGCCATGTACGACCGGATCCTCGCTGACTGGTCCCCCGCCGAACGCGCCCTGCTCGCAGGCCTGCTCGAGCGGCTCAACCAGGACCTGGACGCATTCCGGCGCGATCCGGACGACTGAGCGCGGCTTCCAAAGAACTTGTTGCAAACAATTCCTTGCAAAGATGTCTTTGCGTGCGTAGGATGGGGCACACGAGCTACCCCACCCCGAGCCAGGAGAAGCCACGATGAGCGCCTTCGCCCCCACCGCCGTCCCGCAGACCTTCCGCCTCTTCGCGCCGCGTATCGCCGCGGCGTCGTCCCCCAGCCGCCGTCCGGAAGCAACCGTCCACGACCGCGAGGCACTGCGCCGGGAGGCCGAGCGCATGGCCCGGCAGCGCGCCCAGGCCGAGCGGGCGCGCGACAACACGGCAGCGCGCCACCCCCTCGCGCTGCGTTGATCGCGCCGCGCACTGGGTAACGTCCTGCCTATGGCGACTGCGCGTGAGGACTCACCGGGGCACGAGGCGGACCGAGGGGGTACCTCCCCGTCGACACTCGCGGCCGACTCGGCGGTCCGCGAGGCCGCGGCCGACTCCCCCGCGGCGCGCGAGCCCGCCGGTCCGCCGGCGGAGCTGGGCCCGGCGGAGCTGGGCCCGGCGGCGCTGCGCGCGCTCTCGCACCCGCTCCGCATCCGCATCCTCGACCTGCTCCCGAGCCACGGTCCGCTCACCGCCAGCAAGCTCGGCGAGATCGTCGGCGAGTCCAGCGGCTCGACGAGCTACCACCTGCGGCAGCTCGCCAAGCACGGTCTCGTCCGCGAGGTCGAGGGCAAGGGCACCGCACGGGAACGCTGGTGGGAACGCACCCCGGGCGGGTTCAGCATCTCCACCGTGGGCAAGGACTCCCCCGCCGCCCGGCAGACCGCCGAGGCCGTCAACATGGAGTTCCTCCGCCTGCGCCACGAACGGGTGATGGCCTTCGTCCGCGCGGGGCAGGGCGCGGACGAGGAGACCCTGAAGGCCTGGCACGGGACGACGACGTTCTTCACCTCCAACAAATGGGCCACCCCCGAGCAGATGCAGGCGCTCGTGGAGGCGTGGGACCGCTTCGCGACCGAGCACATCGACCCGCTCAGCGGGCAGGAGGACATGCCCGGGGCCATCCCGTTCGAGGTGCACTTCGATGCGTTCCCGACAATCGACCCGGACGGCAACCCGCTCTGATCCGACGCGGACGCGTCGGGCCTCTGCCGTGAGCAGATCTGCGGCGGGCAGAGATCACTGTCCCGCGGGCCGTCGTCGGGTCATCGTGGAGGCATGACCGAGACCACCCAGATCCACCCCTTCGAAGACCACCTCGCCGCGCGGCTGCTGCACCAGCGGATCGTCCTGATCGGCAGCGAGATCGACGACGTCGTCGCCAACCGCGTGACCTCGCAGCTCCTGCTGCTCTCCGCCGAAGACTCTGCCGCGGACATCAGCCTCTACATCAACTCCCCCGGCGGCTCCATCAGCGCCGGCCTTGCCGTCTACGACACCATGAAGCTGCTGCCGAACGCCGTCTCGACCGTTGCCGTCGGGTTCGCGGGCAGCATGGGCCAGTTCCTGCTCGCCGCGGGCACCAAGGACAAGCGGTACGCGCTGCCGCACGCGCGGATCATGATGCACCAGCCAGCGGGCGGGATAGGCGGCACGACGACCGACGTCGTCATCCAGGCCGAGAACATCCGGCACGTCAAGGACGTCGTGACCCGGCTTCAGTCCGAGCACACCGGCCAGACCGTGGAGACCATCGCCGCGGACTCCGAGCGCGACCGCTGGTTCACCGCCGAGCAGGCGCTCGCCTACGGCATGATCGACAAGATCGTGGACCAGGTGAACGACGTCCGCCCGGGCGGAAAGCGGCGCGCAGGGCTCTGACCACGAAGAACCGTATGCACAGCGGCTGGGCGGCACCGGCTTCGCGGGCGCCGTCCGTCACCGCCTCGACGAGTGCCGTGCGCTCACGCCGCCAGCAGCACGGCCTCGCCTCGCTGCCCGACGGCGGAGGTGCCGGCCGGTGCCGCGCGCTCCGCCTGAAGGGGGTGCTGGGAGGACGAGAAGCCGGCCGAACGGCGAGCCGCGGACGACAGGACGCGGACCCGGCGGCCCTCCTCCTGCGCCGCGAATGCGATCGCGAGCTCAGCCCACGCGCGCTCCACGAGGTCGACCAGCCGCATGCCCAGCGCATCGCACACGGCGGCGAGCACCTCGGAGGAAGCCTCCTTGCGTCCCCGTTCCACCTCGGACAGGTAGGCGGTCGAGACCCGAGCGTCCGTGGCGACGTCGGCCAGGGTGCGACGCTGCTCGCGGCGCGCGCGCCGCAGGATGCCACCCACCAGGTCACGCAACAGCGGTTCGCGGGTGTGCTCGAGCGTCCCGGGTCTGGTTCCCGGCGTGCCGTTGTTCGTGGTGCCGAGCCCAGCAGTACTCGCAGTACCCATCGAGTTCATTGCCATCTGCCCACTCCCGCCGTTGGTACCCGTCACGCTACCCAACCCCACTGACACCACGGGTCGTTCCGGCGTCTGCTACGGGCGTAACGCCGTGGAGGGCGCCGAGGAAAGGCCGCGTCAGTGTCAGTGCCTCCTGGCACGATTGGACCACCGACCAGGAAAGGACCGTGGTGTTCGGATCTATCGAGGTGCGCGGAGCTCGCGAGAACAACCTGCAGGGAGTCTCGGTCGACATCCCCAAGCGGAAGCTCACGGTGTTCACCGGGGTCTCCGGCTCGGGCAAGAGCTCGCTCGTGTTCGGCACGGTGGCGGCCGAGTCGCGGCGCCTGATCGACGAGACGTACTCGGCGTTCCTGCAGGGGTTCATGCCGTCGCGCCCGCGACCCGACGTCGACACCCTGTCGAACCTGTCGGCGGCGATCGTCGTGGACCAGGAGCCCATGGGCGCCAATGCTCGCTCGACGGTCGGCACGGCTACCGACGCGTACACGATGCTGCGCGTCATCTGGTCGCGGCTCGGTGAGCCGTACGTCGGCGGATCGAACCTCTTCTCGTTCAACGACCCGCAGGGCATGTGCGGCAACTGCGAGGGCCTGGGCCGCGTCTCCGCGATCGACACGGAAGCCCTCGTGGACCGCAGCAAGTCGCTGGCCGACGGCGCCATCACGTTCCCCAACTTCGGAGTCGGCACCTGGTACTGGAAGGTCTACGCCGACTCCGGCCTGTTCGACGTCGACAAGCCGCTCAAGGACTACAGCGACACCGAGTGGCACGACCTGATGCACGGCGTCGAGCGGAAGATCGTCTCAGGCGGCATCAACGTCACCTACGAGTCGCTGGTCCCCAAGATCACTCGGCTCTACCTGGTCAAGGACGTCGAGTCGATGAAGGGGGCGATGCGGGCGGCCGTCGACCGGCTGGCCACGTTCACGCCGTGCCCCGCGTGCGGCGGCACGCGCCTCAATGACCGGGCGCGGTCGTCGCTCGTCAAGGGCAAGCACATCGGCGAGGCCGCAGCCATGCAGCTCACGGACCTTGCCGAGCTGGTGCGCGACCTCGCCGACCCGCACGTCCAGCCCATCCTGGACGGGCTCAACGATCTGCTCGCCACGTTCGAGCAGATCGGCCTGGGGTACCTGTCCCTGGACCGGGAGTCGTCGTCGCTGTCCGGCGGGGAGGCACAGCGCACCAAGATGGTGCGCCACATGGGATCGGCCCTGACCGACATGACCTACGTGTTCGACGAGCCGACCATCGGCCTGCACCCGCACGACGTGCGGCAGATGAACGCCCTGCTCCAGCGCCTGCGGGACAAGGGCAACACGGTGCTCGTCGTGGAGCACAAGCCCGAGGTCATGGCCGCGGCGGACCACCTCGTCGACATGGGCCCGGGCGCCGGGACGCACGGCGGCACGGTGGTCTACCAGGGCGACGTCGCGGGGCTGCGCACCTCCGGGACCGCGACGGGCAAGCACCTGGACCAGGCGGTCACGCTCAAGGCCGCTCCCCGCACCCCGACCGGAGTCCTGCGGATCGAGCACGCGAACCTGCACAACCTCCAGGACGTCTCGGTCGACGTCCCGCTCGGGGTGCTGGTCGCGGTGACGGGAGTGGCCGGGTCGGGCAAGAGCTCGCTCATCCACGGCTGCCTGCCGCGCGACGGCGTCACGTTCGTGGACCAGTCGGTGATCCGCGGGTCACGGCGGTCCAACCCCGCCACCTACACCGGGATCCTCGAGCCCATCCGCAAGCAGTACGCCCGCGCGAACGGGGTCAAGCCCGCGCTGTTCAGCGCCAACTCGGCCGGTGCCTGCCCGGGGTGCAAGGGCGTGGGCCTCATCTACACCGACCTCGCCTTCATGGCGGGCGTCGCGAGCGTGTGCGAGGGGTGCGGCGGCAAGCGGTTCACCGACGAGGTGCTGGGCTACACGCTGCGCGGCAAGAACATCGCCGACGTGCTCGACATGTCCGTCGAGGAGGCGCTGGGCTTCTTCACGGAGAAGTCGGTGCTCCCGATGCTGTCCCGCCTGTCCGACGTCGGGCTGGACTACATCTCCCTCGGCCAGCACCTCAACACCCTCTCGGGCGGGGAGCGGCAGCGCCTCAAGCTCGCGATCGAGATGGGCGGTGACACCCCGGCCTTCGTGCTCGACGAGCCCACCGCCGGCCTGCACATGCAGGACGTCGACAACCTGGCAGGCCTGCTCGACCGCCTCGTCGACTCCGGCCGGTCCGTCATCGTGGTGGAGCACAACCTGTCGGTCGTCGCCCGGGCCGACTGGGTGATCGACATGGGCCCCGGCGGTGGGCACGACGGCGGCCGCGTCGTCTTCGAGGGCACGCCGGCCGACCTGGCGCGCGAGGAGGCGTCACTGACGGGCCGCCACCTCGCGGAGCTGATCGCCTGACGGCGCCGGACCGTCTGGGTCGTGCCCCCACCCGGATTCGAACCGGGACTGTGCCGGGTTTAAGCCGGCTGCCTCTGCCAGTTGGGCTATGGGGGCGCACCCCAGAGACTACCGAGCGACGCTCGCCGAACGAGAGCCCTGACGAGACCGGGTTCGGTCAGGTGCACGGTGCCAGCGCCCGAGTTCGGTCAGTTGCACGGTGCCACCGCCGGGTTCGGTCGGTCGCTGCGAGATCGGTCAAGTGATTGACCGATCTCGAAGCAACCGAACTCGACCCCCGCGGACGACCGGCGTGAAACGAAACCCGGTCAGGCCTTCGAGCCCGACTCCGCCCGCGCGGCGGACGACTCCGCCTTCTGCTCGACCTTCTCACCCGCCGGCTTCGGCGGCACGGACGCGTTGCGGAACTCCTGACGCGGGTCGTGCAGCGAGCCCAGCGAGACCAGCTCGCGGCCCATGAGGAACTGGCCGATCCAGCCGATCAGGATGCGGACCTTGCGGTTGCCGGTCGGCATCGCCATGACGTGGTAGCCGCGGTGGGCGACCCACGCGAGGAACCCGCGCAGCTTGATGAACCCGAACAGCTCCGCGACGCCCTTGTAGAGGCCCAGCGACGCGACCACGCCGACGTTCTTGTGGTTGTACTCGACGGCGGGCTTTTCCTTGTAGAGCGCCACGATGTTGTCGGCCAGGCGCACGGCCTCGCGGATCGCGTGCTGCGCGTTCGGCGGGCAGAACTTGCCCGGGTTGAGCACGTCCGGCACGGCGGCGCAGTCGCCCGCGGCCCAGGCACCCTCGACGATCTCGCCGTCCTCCGTGGCCACCTGCAGGGTGGGGAGCACGATGACGCGGCCCAGCTTGTCGAACGGGAGGTCGGACGCCTCCTTGATGACCGGGTTCGCCTTGACGCCGGCGGTCCACACGATCGTCTCGGTGTCGAACTCGACGCCCGTCGAGGTCACGACGTGCCCGTCCACGCAGGACGAGAGGAACGTGTTGAGGTGGAACTCGATCCCACGCTTCTTCAGCTCCGCGAGGGCATACTCGCCCATCGGCTCCGTGACCTCGGGCAGGATGCGGCCCGCGCCCTCGATCATGACGAACCGCAGGTCGGACGCCTCGATCGTGTGGTACTGCCGCGTCGCGTAGCGCGCCATGTCCTCGATCTCGGCGAGCGCCTCGATACCGGCGAACCCGCCACCGACGAAGGTGAACGTGAGCATGCGCTTGCGCAGGTCGGCGTCCCACGTGGAGGACGCGACGTCCAGGCGGTTGATGACGTGGTTACGGACCGCGATGGCCTCTTCCACGTTCTTGAAGCCGATCGCCGCTTCCGCGAGGCCCGGGATGGGCAGCGTGCGCGACACCGAGCCGAGGCCGACGACCAGCTGGTCGTACGTCACCTCGTACTCGTCGCCCTCCTCGGGCTGGATCTTCACGGCCTTGCGCCCGTGCTCGATCGTGGTGACCTTGCCCTGCAGCACGTCGATGCCCTTGAGGGCCTTGCGGTGCGGCGCGACGACGTCGCGAGCGTCGATCGAGCCCGCACCCGCCTCGGGCAGGAACGGCGCGTACGTCATGTATGGGCGCGGGTCGACGACGACGATGGCCGCCTCCCGCTTCTTCAGCTTCTTTCGCAGACGGCGCGCCACGTAGAGGCCGACGGACCCGCCGCCGAGCACCACGATGCGCGGCACCTTCCGCGGGCGCGGCGTGCTCGCCGGATCGGAAGCATGGCTGACCGAAGTCAGGTCGTTCTGAGGCATGATTCCCAGGGTACCGCGCACTTAGCGCACTTCTTCACATGACTAACAGCGGCGGGTGCGTGATGCCCACCACGCCGCCGTCGCCGCTGCGAGGAACTCCCTCGATCCTCCGGCCTGACAACGGACCACCGCTGTCAGAGGTTCCCGCTCACGCCATCGACAACGCGATCCCATCGAGGATGTCGTGCTCGCTGGTCACCACGTGTGTCAGGGACCCGCTCTCGGCCTCGACGTCGGCCACGACGCGCGTGATCACCTCGGACCACACGAGTGCCCCGGCCGCGATCACGTCGACCCGCCCCGGGTGCAGAAAACCCATAGCGGTCCGCTCGGCTCGCGGCGCCGCGAGCAGCGCAGCGCAGGAGGCCAGCACCGTCGAGACCGGCAGCTCCGCCTGGTTCACGCGCTCGTGCTGGTACTCGGCCAGCCCCAGCGCGTGCGCGGTCACGGTGGTGATCGACCCGGCCAGCCCGACCAGGGTGGTGGTCTTCCCGAGCGGGACCACGCGGGCGGCGTCGTCCAGGTGGGCCTGCACGTCCGCGCGGGCCGCCTCGATCTCGGTGGCCGACGGCGGATCGCTGTGCAGGTGCCGCTCCGTCATCCGCACCGAACCGACGTCCATCGAGAAGCTCGCGTCCACCGAGTTCGTCCCGAGGACCAGCTCCGTGGACCCTCCGCCGAGGTCGACGACGAGGAACGGGCCGGCGTGCGCCCCGGCTACCACGCCGGTCGCGCCCCGGAACGACAGCTGCGCCTCCTCGTAACCGCTGATCACCTCTACGCCGACGCCGAGCACGTCCCGGACGCCGTCGAAGAAAGCGTCCCGGTTCCGCGCGTCCCGCGTGGCCGACGTCGCCACGAACCGCACCCGCTCCGCCCCGGCGGCCTCGATGGCCGCCGCGTACTCGCGGGTCGCCGCGAACGTCCGCTCCAGCGCCTCCGGCGCGAGCTCACCCGTGCGGTCCACGCCCTGGCCCAGCCGCACCACCCGCATGCGGCGATCGAGCTCGGTGAGGTTTCCGGCGGCGTCGACGTCCGCGACGAGCAGGCGGATCGAGTTGGTGCCGCAGTCGATCGCGGCCACGCGAGAGGAAGTCACGCAGAGATTCTCCCAGGCGCTCCAGCCGCGCGACGTCGGACGTGCCGGTTCGCGAGAAACCTCACGTGGTTGTGGGCGCGACCGTTGCGCCTAAAAGGGTCACGTAGGCGCACCGGTCGCGCCCACGACCCAAGACCCGACTTCAGCAGGTGCAGCGGTCCGGGCGCCAGGTGTCGCGGGCCAGCGCGAGCGCCTCGTCACCGAGCGGGTTCACGCCCGGGCCGGCCGCGAGCGCGTGCGCAAAGAGGACGTGCAGGCACTTGACGCGCGTCGGCATGCCGCCGGCGGAGATGCCGTCGATCTCGTCGACGTGACCGATCGCCTCGCGCTGGGCGAGGTAGTGCTCATGCGCCTTCCGGTACGCGGCGGCGAGCTCTTCGTCGGACTCGAGCCGCGCCGTCATCTCCCTCATCACGCCGTTCGCCTCCAGCGTCGACGCCGCGGCGACCGCGCCGGGGTGCGTCAGGTAGAAGACGGTCGGGAAGGGAGTGCCGTCGGGCAGGCGGGGCGCGGTGCGCGCCACCGTCGGACGGCCGCACACGCAGCGCGCCGCGATCCCCACGACGCCGCGCGGCTCGCGGCCGAGCTGCTCGGCCAGGACGCGCAGATCGTCGTCGGACACGGTCTCGGTCGCGGTGTTCACCGCCCCATTGTCCCCCAGCCCGCGTGGGGCTAGTCGCCGCCCGCGATCCGGATCGAGTCCCAGACGCTCGTGTACCAGGGGGTGGCCGCGTCCTCAGAGGCACTGGGCGACGGCTCGACGACCCCGGGCTCCGGCTCCTCCTGCTGCACGGAGTCGGTGTCCAGCGGGCGCCACACCTTGTCTCCCGGCATGACGAACCTGAGGCGGGACCGCGCCTGCTCGATCACGTAGGACCGGTCGTCCCAGCGGGCCAGCTCCGTCTCGAGCTCCGCCTTCTGCTCCTCCTGCTGGCTCAGCTCGGACCGCAGCTCGCGCAGCTCGGCCTGCTGCGTCACGACGGCGCGGACCGTCGGCAGCAGCAGCACCACCGCGAGGAGCACCACCACGGACAGCACCATGGCGCGGACGGTCAGCACCTCGGGTACCACGAGCCCGTAGCTGCCGCGCCTGCGGTCCGCGCGCGGCGGCCGGGTGGGCGGCGCGACGCTGCCGGTCGCCGTGCTCCTGCGGCGCGGCTGCGCGGGTCGCTTCGCCCCGCTGCCCGACGTCGGACGCGCGCCCCGCGGCGCAGCGCCACCCGAACGGGCGGCCGGCCGGGCCGGGGCGCTCCGGGGTGCGGCGGTGCGGCGGCCCGACGACGCCGACGGCGAAGCGGGCTTCCGAGCAGCCGATGCACCCGACGATGACCGGGCCGCCGACGACTTCGCGGCCGGCCTGCCCGACGTCGTACCCGGCTTCTTGGCCGCAGAGCCCTTCGTGGTCGAGCCCTTCCCTGCGGCGCCCTTGGCCGCCAGGCCCTTCGCGGCAGCACCCTTCGCCGTCGACCCGGACGGTTTCTTCGACGCGGCCTTGCCCTTCGCCGGCGTCGCCCCCTTGGCACCCTTCGCGCCCGAGGAACCCGCGCCCGAATCCGCACGAGGGGTCGACGACGGGCGCGCGCCCGAGCCGCGCGCCGAGCCCGAAGGTCGCGCCGGGCGCCGTGAGGAAGGCATGGGTTGATTGTGCCGATTCGCCGACCCTTTGTACCGGCATTACCCACGGCGCGCCGTGTGTCGAAACCGTGGAACACGAAAGTCCGCCCCGACCAAGCCTTCGGGCATGCGTTTCGCGTGAAACGCGTGCCGGATCGCTTGGTCGAAGCGGACCTTCCAGCGCGGCCGGGACTCAGCCCTGGAAGCGCGGGAACGCCGACCGGCCGGCGTAGGTGCCGGCCTCGTCGAGCGCCTCTTCGATGCGCAGCAGCTGGTTGTACTTGGCGATGCGCTCGCCCCGGGCGGGGGCACCGGTCTTGATCTGGCCGGCGTTGGTCGCGACGGACAGGTCCGCGATGGTGGTGTCCTCGGTCTCGCCGGAGCGGTGCGAGGTCATCGTGGTGAAGCCGTTGCGCTGGGCCAGCGTCACGGCGTCGAGCGTCTCGGTGAGCGTGCCGATCTGGTTGAGCTTCACGAGCAGCGAGTTCGCCGACTTGAGCTCGATGCCCTTGGCGAGGCGCTCCGGGTTGGTGACGAACAGGTCGTCGCCGACGATCTGCACCTTGTCGCCGACCTTGCCCATGAGCTCGGACCAGGAGTCCCACTCGTCCTCGGACAGCGGGTCCTCGATCGAGACCAGCGGGTAGTCGGCCACGAGCTGCTCGTAGTACGCGATCATCTCGTCCGGCGTCTTCTTGCCGCCCTCGAACGCGTACACGCCGTCGGAGAAGAACTCCGTGGCAGCCACGTCGAGCGCGAGGCCGACGTCGACGCCCGGCTTGAGGCCCGCGCGCTCGATGGCGACGAGGATCAGGTCGAGCGCCTCGCGGTTGCTGCCGAGGTTCGGCGCGAAGCCGCCCTCGTCGCCCAGGCCGGTGGCCAGGCCCTTCTCCTTCAGCACGGACTTGAGGGAGTGGTACACCTCGGTGCCGGTGCGCAGCGCCTCACGGAACGTCGGGGCGCCGATCGGGGCGACCATGAACTCCTGGACGTCCACGTTCGAGTCCGCGTGGGACCCGCCGTTGAGGATGTTCATCATCGGCACGGGGAGGACGTGCGCGTTCGGGCCGCCCACGTAGCGGAACAGGTCCAGGCCCGAGCTCTTGGCGGCGGCCTTCGCGACGGCGAGCGACACGCCCAGGATCGCGTTGGCGCCCAGCTTGCCCTTGTTCGGGGTGCCGTCCAGGTCCAGGAGGGCCTGGTCGATGATGCGCTGCTCCTCGGCGTCGTACCCGACGAGCTCGGGGGCGATCTCGTCGTTGACGGCCGCGACCGCCTTCTCGACGCCCTTGCCCAGGTAACGGCCCTTGTCGCCGTCACGCAGCTCGACGGCCTCGAACGCGCCGGTCGATGCGCCGGACGGGACCGCCGCACGGGCGAAGGTGTCATCGTCCAGGACGATCTCCACCTCCACGGTGGGGTTGCCGCGCGAGTCGAGGATCTCGCGTGCTCCAACGGCTTCGATGCTAGCCACGGGGTCTCCTTCTAAGGATGTTGCTCGGAGGTTACGGCCCTCAGCCTAGAACGTCCGGCGACGACGCGAGCAACCGTCCGCCGTCGGCCCTGCCTGAGCGCTACGACCGCGATTCACAGGGTCACCACAGGTTGACAACAGGGCCACCACAGCCAACGCACCTAGCGTGCAGACCGTCCGGCGGACCGCCTCCCGGCGCATCCCGCTCGCCTGCTCGCTCCTCCCGCCCAGGGCGTTGCGCTGAGGCCCGCGCGGCGGTCCGCACGGACACCAACGTCCCGCACATCCCCTCCGGACCCCAGGCAGGAGCCCATGTTCTTCACCTATCTGCGCAGAGAGCTGCGCAACCGACGCAAGCAGACCGTCGTGGTAGCGATCGGTCTCGCGGTAGCTATCGCGCTGGTCATCGTCGTCAACGCGGTATCGACCGGCGTCAAGGACGCCCAGTCCGAGGTGCTCGAGTCCGTCTACGGCGTCGGCACCGATATCACGGTCAACCAGGCTGCCGAGCGGGGTGAGGGCGGCCCCGGCCGCTTCGACTTCGGCGAGGAGGACGGCGAGGCGACCGAGGAGGGCACCCGCAACCTCTCGCAGGACCGCCTGAGCACCGTCATGGGGTCGACGGCGTTCGACGCCACCGCCCTGGAGTCCATCTCCGGCCTGGACCACGTGTCCGGCGTCGCCGCGACGCTCGACCTGCAGAACATGTCCTTCTCCGGCGAGATGCCGGACATGAGCGAGGCCGACGGCCCCGTCACCATGGAGATGGGCCCGGACGGCTCCGGACAGGGATCGGCCGGCGGCTCGTCCTTCGAGATCGACCAGTTCACGGTCACGGGCGTGGACCCCGACGCCGCCGCCGTCGGGCCGCTGACCACCGCAGAGGTGGCCGACGGCCGGACGCTGGAGGCGGGCGACCAGAACGTCGCAGTCCTGGACGCCACGTACGCCGAGCAGCAGGAGCTCGCCGTCGGCGACACGATCACCGTGGGCGGCGAGGACCTGGAGGTCGTAGGCACCGTCACGTCCTCGACGGGCGACGGCGTGGCGACGGCGTCCGACGCGTACCTCCCGCTCGCCACGGCCCAGACCCTCGCGGACCTCGCCGACCAGGTCACCGACGTCTACGTGCAGGTCGACTCGGCCGAGAACGTCGACGCCGTGGCCGCCGCGATCGAGAGCGAGCTCCCCGACGCCTCGGTGAGCACCCAGTCCGACCTCGCCGAGGGCGTCACCGGATCGCTCTCCACGGCGTCGAGCCTGATCGGCACGCTCGGCACCTGGCTGAGCGTCATCGTGCTCGCCGCGGCCTTCGGCCTCGCGATCCTGTTCACCGTCTCCGGCGTGAACCGCCGGACGCGCGAGCTGGGCACCCTCAAGGCGATCGGCTGGAGCAGGAACCGCGTGGTGGGTCAGGTCGCCGGCGAGTCCGTGGTGCAGGGCCTCATCGGCGGCGTCGCGGGCCTCGCGCTCGGCGCGCTGGCCGTGCTGGCCGTGAACCTGGCGGGCATCACGCTGAGCGGCGCCTCCGGGGGTGGCAGCTTCACCATGGGCGGCCCGGCCGGGCAGGCGCCCGCGGGCGCGGTACGGGGCGGCGAGGCACCGACCGGCGGGGGCGGCGGTGGCGGCTTCGGCGACCGCGCCGAAGCGATGGCGGGCAACGCCGTCGACATCGTGCTCCAGGCGCCGGTGAGCCTGTGGATAGTCCTGGCCGCGGTCGGGCTGGCGGTGCTGGGCGGGCTGCTCGCCGGCGTCGTCGGCGGGCAGCGCGCCGCGAAGCTGCGCCCCGCCGAAGCCCTCCGTTCCCTCGCCTGAGCCCTGACCCGAAAGAGAGGTAGACCATGTATCAGATCGACGACCTGACCAAGACTTACCGCCAGGGCAAGCGCGTGGTGCGCGCGCTGAAGGACGTGTCCCTGACCATCGGCGACGGCGAGCTGGTCGCCGTCCAGGGGCCGACGGGCGGCGGCAAGTCCACCCTGCTGCAGATGCTGGGCGGGCTCGACCGTCCGACGTCGGGCACCGTCAAGCTCGACGGGACGGACCTCGCCGGGATGAGCGACGCGCAGCTCACCGCCGCGCGGGCCGAGACCATCGGCTTCGTGTTCCAGAACTTCAACCTCATCCCCACGCTCACCGCGCTGGAGAACGTGGAGACGGCGCTCGTGCCGTCGAAGGTCACACGGCAGACCCGGACCGCGCGGGCGCTGGCCGCGCTGGAGTCGGTGGGCCTCGGCGACCGGGGCGACCACCTGCCCGGGGAGCTGTCGGGCGGGCAGCAGCAGCGCGTCGCGATCGCGCGGGCGCTCGTGAAGAACCCGAAGGTGCTGCTGGCCGACGAGCCCAGCGGCAACCTCGACGAGGACACCCGCGACGAGATCGTGGACCTCATCGTCGGCCTGTGGAAGGAGCAGGGACTGACGATCGTGCTGGTCACGCACGACTCGGTGGTCGCGAAGCGGGCGCCCCGCCGCCTCCGCATCGCGAAGGGCACGGTAAAAGACCTGACGGCGGCCTGAGCGGCAGTTCCCTCGAGGTCGGCATTCACCCCTTGAGGTCGGCACTTTGCTGTGAGGTCGGCACAGGCCTGTGCCGATCTCGATGCCAAATGCCGACCTCAGGGAGCGAATTGCCGACCTCGCGGCAACGTGCCGACCTGGGCAACCTCTCGACGGCGCCCGGGCGCGCTGGCTACGCTGCCTCTACGTTCGCCGCGGCACCGTCGCTCCGGCGTTCGCCCCACCGGAGACACGCGCAAGGCCACACCCACAACGGCCTCTTCGGCCTCGACGGCCAGACCGGCCACGACCCCCGCAACTGCCACCACGACCGCTGCTGACACCGTCGTCAGCTCCGTCGAATTCGAGGACGGCACCACCGGGACCTGGACGCCCAGCGGCGGCGCCGGCCTCCAGGTGATCCCGGACCCCAGCGGCGCCGGCAGCGTCCTCGCCATCACCCGGGCGGCCGACTACGAGGGCATCCAGTCCCCCACCGGCATCTTCCAGCCCGGCGTGACCTACACGTTCAGCATGCGCGCCCGCCTGCCCGAACCCGCCGAACCGACCGCCCCCACCAGCGCCGACATCCGGTTCGTCATGAAGCCGTCCTATACCTGGATCGGCAACACGACTATCGGCACGGAGTGGACCACCGTCACCGGCACGTACACGGCCGACGGCGACCCGGCCGAGCTGCAGGCCTATCTCGGCAGCACCGACCAGGACGGGCCCTACACGATCCTCGTGGACGACATCCTCGTCTCCACCGGTGAGCCGCCGGTGGTCGAGGACCTGACCGGGATCAAGGAGACCACCGACTTCCCGGTGGGCGTCGCCATCGACAGCCGCGAGACGTCGGGCGCGGCCGCCGAGCTCCTCACCCGCCACTTCGGCCAGATCACCCCCGAGAACCACATGAAGCCGGAGGCCTGGTACGACGCCGACCGCACGCTGCGCCGGCATCCCGAGGCGACGGCGCTCATGGACTTCGCGCAGGAGAACGACCTGCGGGTCTACGGCCACGTGCTGGTGTGGCACAGCCAGACCCCCGAGTGGTTCTTCCAGGACGACGCCGGCGTGCCGCTGCCTGCCGACGAGACCGGCCAGGCGATCCTCCGCGAGCGCCTGCGCGCCCACATCTTCGGCATCGCGGAGAACCTCAGCGCCGACTACGGGCTGTTCGGCTCGGACACCAACCCCCTGGTCGCGTTCGACGTGGTCAACGAGGTCGTGTCGGACGGCGCGGAGAACCCCGACGGCCTGCGCCGCAGCGAGTGGTTCCGGATCCTGGGCGAGGAGTACATCGACCTCGCGTTCGAGTACGCGGACGAGGCGTTCAACGAGACGTACGCGGCGCCGCCGTCGGACACGGTCGCGGACCGGCCTGTGACCCTGTTCATCAACGACTACAACACGGAGCAGGGCGGCAAGCAGGACCGGTACCGCGCCCTGGTGGACCGGCTGCTGGCGCGCGGGGTGCCGGTGGACGGCGTCGGGCACCAGTTCCACGTGTCGCTCGCCATGCCGGTCAGCGCGCTGGATGCAGCGATCGAGCGGTTCGCGGACCTGCGGGTCACGCAGGCGGTCACGGAGCTCGACGTCACGACGGGTACGCCGGTCAGCCAGGCCCGGCTGATCGACCAGGGGTACTGGTTCCGCGACGCGTTCCAGGTGTTCCGCGCGCACGCGGAGGACCTGTTCAGCGTGACCGCGTGGGGCCTTACCGACGGCCGGTCGTGGCGGGCCGCCAGCGGCGCACCGCTGATCTTCGACGACCGGTACCAGGCGAAGCCTGCCTACTACGGCGCCGCCGGGGCGGAGCTGCCCGCCCGCCTGCGCACCGCGAACGTCTTCGCGGGCGTCGTGCCGCTGGACGGCTCGGCGACGGCGTCGCCGGAGTGGGACCGGCTGCCCCGGCAGAGCTTCGCCGCGCCGGGCGGCGGCGATGCCGCCTTCCAGCTGCGCTGGGCGTCCGACCACCTGACGGCGTTCGTCTCGGTGGACGATGCCGAGGCGGCGCCGGGCGATGCGGTCACGCTGGTGCTCGGCGACGCGGAGTCCAGCGTGGAGTACACGGTCGGCCGCGACGGGACAGTGACCGGCAGCGAGACCGGCGGCGGGACGGGGCCGGGGACCGGCGCGGATGCGGTGGCGGCGGAGCGGGAGGGCGGCTACGACGTCGTCGTGCACCTGCCCGCGGCCCTCGAAGAGGGCGGCTCCGCCACCTTCGATGCCCGGGTGACCAGCGGCGACGAGACGACGGCGTGGAACACGCCGGGGGCGCTCGGCACCCTGACGCTGATCGAGGAGCTGTCGTACCTCGAGGTCGCGCAGGCCGCTGAGGCGCCGGTGATCGACGGCGACGTCGACGACGTGTGGGCCTCGGCCGGCGCGGTGACCACGGCCAAGGAGGTCGAGGGCTCGGGCGGCGCGGTCGCCACCGTCCGCACGCTGGGGAGCGGCGGCACGCTGTTCGTCCTGGCCGACGTCGCCGACCCGGTGGTCGACGTCTCGGGCTCGGACCCGTGGATCCAGGACTCGGTGGAGATCTACGTGGACGGCGGCAACGCGAAGAACGGCGGGTACCGGGCCGACGACACGCAGATCCGCATCTCCGCGGAGGACGCCGTGTCGTTCGGGACGGGCGACGAGGCGGCGCAGCGCGCCCGCGTGGCGAGCGCCACCACGCTGACCGACGGCGGGTACCGGGTCGAGGCGTCCGTCGACCTCCTGTCCTACGGCGGGCCGGGCACGTTCCACGGCCTGGACTTCCAGGTCAACGACGCGACCGGCGGCGCGCGGACCGCCGTCCGGAACTGGGCCGACCCCACCGGTGCCGGCTACCAGTCCACCGCCCGCTGGGGCGTGGGGCAGCTCGTCGGCCTGCCGGTCCCGGCCTGGGAGGCGGGCACCGTGTACACGGCGGGCGACCAGGTCAGGCACGACGGCGCGGTCTTCACCGCGCTGTGGTGGACGCGGGACCAGCGCCCGGGCGGCACGCCGTGGGGGCCGTGGGCCGAGGTCGGCGCCCCGGTGGCCTGCGCCGCCGGCACCGATCCGGCGTGGACCGAGTCGTGGGAGTACGACGGCGGTGAGACGGTCGCGCACGACGGTCACCGCTGGACCGCCCGGTGGTACAGCCGCAACCAGGAGCCCGGTTCGACGCCGTGGGGCCCTTGGCAGGATCTCGGCGCCTGCTGACACGCTGCACGCCGTCGGGTCCCCTTCCTGGCAGTTGCAAGGAAGGGGACCTGCCGAATCGTTACAGACGGTTAACACGAGTTTCCAAGCGACCCAAGTCCTGTGGCGATATGGTCCAAACCTCCCCGCCCTGAGACCGGGGAGACAACTTGGGGAGGCAATAGAGTGAGGCAAGCACGCATCGCCACCATCGCCGCGGGGGCGGCCGTGGTGGCCCTGACCGTAGCCGGGTGCAGCCCGAGCGACACCGCTGACGACGACGCACCGGTCACCCTGAACCTGACGATCGACCAGGACATGGAGACGCTCTTCCCGGGTGACTCCGGTAACGCCGACAACATCGCGATCCTCGACGTCGTCTACGACGGCCTGGTCCGCTACGACTCGGAGACCACCGAGCCGTACAACTACGTGGCCGAGTCGATCGAGTCCGAGGACAACACGGTCTGGACCATCAAGATCAAGCCGGACCTCACGTTCCAGAACGGTGAGCCGGTCAACGCCGACTCGTTCGCCCGTTCGTGGAACTACACGGCCAGCCACACCGAGCTGTACAGCAACTACTTCTTCGAGCGCTTCGCTGGCTACGAGGACATGCAGGACGAGCTCGACGACGAGGGCGCCATCGTCAAGGAGAACCCCGTCGAGGAGCTGTCGGGCCTCAAGGTGGTGGACGACCTCACGCTCGAGGTGACGCTCAACGCGCCGTTCGCGGGCTTCGCCACGATGCTCGGCTACACAGGCTTCTTCCCGGTCGCCGAGGAGTGCCTCGCCGACGTGGAGGCCTGCGCGATCACGCCGATCGGCAACGGCCCGTTCCAGATCACCGAGTGGGACCAGGGTGTCGCCGTCGACGCCGAGCGGTGGGACGAGTACCCGCTGGACGAGACGCCGGAGGGCATCGACGCCGTCAACTGGAAGGAGTACTCCGGTGCTTCCTCCTGGGCCGACTTCGAGGCCGGTGACATCGACGTCAGCTACCCGGCGCCGGCCGACCTGGCCGCGGCGCAGGAGGACCCCGAGCTCTCCGAGCGGCTCGCTGAGGCTCCGGGCGCTGCCCTGACCTACATCGGCTTCCCGCTGTACGAGGACGGGCCGTGGCAGGACAAGGAGTTCCGCAAGGCGATCTCCATGGCCATCGACCGGGAGACCATCATCGACGAGCTGTCGGGCGGCCTGGCCACCCCGGCCGACTCGTGGGTCGTGCCGGACGGCGTCCCCGGCGGCGAGGCGGGCACCTGCGAGTGGTGCACGTTCGACCCGGAGGCGGCGAAGGCTGCGCTGGAGGAGGCCGGCGGCTGGCCCGAGGGCGAGACGCTGACCATCGGGCTGAGCGACGACGAGACCGAGATCGAGTACTTCAAGGCCATCGGTGACTCCATCGAGGCCAACCTCGGCATCCCGTACGAGCTCAAGCCGAACCCGGACTTCTTCACCATCCGGTCCGAGCAGGGCTTCGACGGCGCGTTCCGCAACAACTGGTTCCCGGACTACCCGCTGAACGAGAACTACCTGTCCTTCTACGCCGTGGGCGAGGAAGGCGCGGGCAACTTCGGCTGGTACAGCAAGGAGTTCGAGGACAAGCTCGCCGAGGGCGACGAGGCCGCGACCCTCGACGAGGCGGTGGTCAAGTACCAGGAGGCCGAGGCGATCCTCGCCGAGGAGTTCCCGACCATCCCGTTCCGCTTCAATGCGGGCGCCGAGTACTACAGCGAGCGCCTGGACAACGTGGTGCTCGACCCGTTCAGCGGTGCGGTCCGCGTCCGCGGCCTGACCGTCACGGAGTAACCGACCCACCTCGTCGGAGGCACGGCGTCCCCGTGATCGGGCCCCGTTGGTCGAGCTTGTCGAGACCTGCTCTCGACAAGCTCGACCAACGGGCGCCCACCACCGGAGGCCTGCCCCGACGAACCCCCATACCCCCGGAAGGACCCCATGGGGCGCTACATCCTCCGCCGTGTCGCGCAGGCGGTAGGCATGCTGTTCCTGGTGATGTTCGTGCTGCACCTGCTCACGACGCTCGCGATCCAGCTCAACGGCAGCCCTGCCCTCGCCTTCTTCGGCGACAAGATTCCCTCGCCGGCGCAGATCGCCGCGGTCGAGGTGCGGTTCGGGCTCGACGACCCGTGCTACGACCAGCCCGGCAACCCGTGCCTCGGGCCGTTCGTCGAGCGACTCGGCCAGTACGCACAGGGCGACTTCGGCACCAACCTGCGGGGCCGCGAGGTGACGGACATCGTCGCCACCGCCGCCCCGAACACGCTGCGTCTCTTCGTCTGGGTCACGATCACGTGGCTCGTGCTCGGCATGGTGCTCGGCTCGGTCGCCGCCCGGTGGCGCGGCTCGCCGTCGGACCAGGGCATCCGCCTGACGTCGGTGCTCATCGACGCGCTGCCGGTGTTCGTGCTCCTCCTGGTCTACAAGGAGGTAGTGACCGTACCGCTGAGCACCTGGTCGGAGGAGACGTTCGGGGAGAACAGCTGGCCGCCGTACTGGTTCAAGCCGTCGTTCGACGCCGAGCACCCGTGGGCCACTGTCGCGGTGCCCGGGATCCTGCTGGGCCTGGCCGGGTCGGCGGCGTTCATCCGCCTGGTGCGCGCGAGCCAGCTCGAGTCGTACAACGGTGACCACGTGCGGACCGCCCGGTCGAAGGGCTTGGGCGAGGGGCGCGTCGTCGTGCACCACGTGGTGCGCAACTCGTCGATCCCCGTGGTGACGGCCGTGGGCCTCACGTTCGCGGAGGCCCTGAGCGGCGCCGTGATCACCGAGGGAATCATGAACATCTACGGCATGGGCGGCGTCCTGTGGGACGCCGTGCAGAGCAGCGACGTCGGCCTGGTGCTCGGCATCGTGACCATCCTGACCGCCGTGACGGTGGTGGTGATGATCGTCGTGGACATCACCTACGCCGCGCTCGACCCGAGGATCCGCTATGAGTGAGGCAGCCGCCGCCGCGACCGGGAACGTCGCCGGCGCCGCGTCCCGCACCCTGGCGACGGACGCCTGGCGCAGCCTGCGCCGCAGGCCCGACGTCATCGTCTCCGCCGTGATCATCACGTTCTTCGTAGTGATGGCCGCGTTCCCCACGCTGTTCACCTCCGTGGACCCGCGGCACTGCATCATCGGGGACGCCAAGACCAAGCCGCAGGGCTTCGGCAACGAGTTCCCGCTCGGTACGGACTCGTTCGGGTGCGACACCCTGGCCCAGCTCGCGCACGGCTCCCGGCCGTCGCTGCTGCTCGCCCTCGTGGTGGTCGGCACCGCGCTGGTCATCGGCATCACCCTCGGCCTGCTCGCCGGGTACTACCTGGGCTGGGTCGACCTCCTGGTGTCCCGCACCGTCGAGGTCTTCCTGGTGATCCCGTACCTGCTCGCGGCGATGCTGCTGCTGAGCCTGTTCAAGAACGTGGACCTCGGCTCGGGGACGTTCACCACGATCATGCTGCCGGCGATCGTGCTGACGCTGTTCGGCTGGATGGGCTACGCGCGGTACGTCCGGGCGAGCGTCCTGGAGGCCAAGAACCTCGACTACGTCACGGCCGCCCGCGCGCTGGGCGCCTCCGACCTGCGGATCATGTTCCGGCACGTGCTGCCCAACGCGATCGGCCCGGTGACCGCCCTGGTCCCGACCGCGATCGCCGGGGTCATCGGCGCGGAGGCCGTGCTGGCGTTCCTCGGTATCGGTGTGCGACCGCCCGCGATCTCCTGGGGGATCATGATCGAGAACGGCTCCTCGTGGGTGCTCGGCGGGTACCCGCACATGCTGCTGGTACCGCTGACCTGCCTGCTCGCGACCGTCCTGTCCCTGGTGGTGCTCGGCGACGCCCTGCGCGACGCCCTCGACCCGAGGCTGACGGCATGAGCGCGCACCTGAGCGCCGACGCGAGCCCGGCCACGACCCCGGCGTCGGGCATCCCCCTCCTCGAGGTCACCGACCTCGCCGTCGAGTTCCGTACGCCCGACGGCGCGGTGCGCGCCGTCGACGGACTGTCCTACCGCGTGGAGGCGGGCCGCACGCTCGCGATCGTTGGCGAGTCCGGCTCGGGCAAGTCCGTGTCCTCGCTCGCCGTGATGGGCCTGCTGCCGGACACGGCCCGCATCACGCGCGGGACGGTCCGCCTGGCCGGCACCGACCTGCTCACCCTGAGCCGCAAGGAGCACCGGGCCCGCTGCGGCGAGCAGGTGGCGATGGTTTTCCAGGACGCGCTCGCCGCGCTCAACCCCGTGCACACCGTGGGCTACCAGCTCACGGAGGCGCTGCGGGCGCGGCGCGGGCTGTCGCGCGGCGATGCCCGCAAGCGGGCCGTCGAGCTGCTCGACCTGGTCAAGGTGCCGAACGCGAAGGCCCGCATCAACGAGTACCCGCACCAGTTCTCCGGCGGCATGCGCCAGCGCGTCCTGATCGCGTCGGCACTGGCCATGGACCCCGACGTGCTCATCGCGGACGAGCCCACCACGGCCCTGGACGTCACCGTCCAGGCGCAGGTGCTGCGGCTGCTCGCGGAGATCCAGGCGGAACGGCAGATGGGCCTCGTGCTGATCACGCACGACCTGGGCGTCGTGGCCGGCGTCGCCGACGACGTCACGGTCATGTACGCGGGCCGCGCCGTCGAGCAGGCGCCGGTGGTGCCCGTCTACACGACGCCCGCGCACCCGTACACGCGGGCGCTGCTGCGCTCGATCCCGTCCGCCGCCGGGACGGGCCGCCTGCCCGTGATCCCGGGCCGCCCGCCGAGCCCTGCCGCGATGCCGTCGGGCTGCCCGTTCCACCCGCGCTGCGACGCGGTCCGCGACATCTGCCGCACCGAGGTGCCGCCGCTGGCGAGCCCGGCGCCGGGCCGGACGTCGGCGTGCCACTTCGCGGCGGACATCATGGCGGGCCGGGAGCCGGACGGCGTCGAACGTAGGGACGGTCGCGCCATGGCCGCCGATCAAGCGACCATGCCTACGCTCGACGACCAGGACACCGGAGGCAGTGATGACTGAGCCCGTGCTCGAGGTGCGCGACCTCGTCAAGCACTACCCGGTGCGCAACGGCCTGCTGCGCCGTGCGGTCGGCGCGGTGAAGGCGGTCGACGGCGTCTCGCTCAGCCTCGGCCGGGGCCGCACGCTGGGGCTGGTGGGCGAGTCCGGTTCGGGCAAGTCGACGCTCGCGCGCGTGCTGGTCGGCGTCGAGACGCCGACCAGCGGCGAGGTGCTCGTGGACGGCGAGGACGTGACGCGCCTGTCCCGGGCGGGCCGCAAGCAGCTACGCCGCGACGTGCAGATGGTGTTCCAGGACCCGTACACGTCGCTGAACCCGCGGATGTCGGTGAGCGAGATCGTGGGCGAGCCGTTCGCGATCCACGGCATCGACCCGGCGGGCGGACGCCGGACGGCGGTGGGCGAGCTGCTGGAGCTCGTCGGCCTGGACCCCGACCACGCGAACCGGTACCCGCACCAGTTCTCGGGCGGGCAGCGGCAGCGCGTCGGGATCGCCCGCGCGCTCGCCCTGCGGCCGAAGATCCTGGTGTGCGACGAGCCGGTCTCCGCGCTGGACGTGTCGGTGCAGGGCCAGGTCATCAACCTCCTGGAGGACCTCCAGGAGGAGCTCGGCCTGTCGTACCTGTTCGTGGCGCACGACCTCGGCGTGGTGCGGCACATCGCCCACGACGTCGCGGTGATGTACCTGGGCCGCATCGTCGAGGAGGGGCCCGAGGCCGAGGTGTACGACGCCGCGCAGCACCCGTACACGCAAGCGCTGCTGTCGGCGGTGCCCGTACCGGACCCGTCGGTGCGCCTGGTCCCGGCGGGCGGTTCGGGGGTAGAGCCGATCTTGACAGGCTCGACCAACGGTGCGGCCTCGACCAACGGCGTCGGCACCACCGCCGTCCGGCAGCGGGCGATAGTGCTGGAGGGCGACCCGCCCTCCCCCGTGGACCCGCCATCTGGCTGCCCGTTCCACACGCGCTGCTGGCTCGCGCCGACGCTGCCGGAGGCGCAGCCCGACCCGATCCCGTCCTATCCGCCGACCGACCGCCCGGACGCCGGCCTGCGGCTCGTGCCGCCGGTGTGCGAGACGGAGGCGCCCGCGCTGGTCGCCCACCCCGGCGCGGGCCGCGCCGGAACTCCGGCCGATACCGCCGACACAGCCGACACAGCCTCATCCCACGTCGCGGCCTGCCACTTCGCGCGGGAGCTGATCGCCACTGAGGTCAGCGCATGACGCGCGTCCTCGTGGCCCTGAACTCCCCCGCGAGCTCCATGGGCAGGCTCGAGCAGTGGCTCCCGGAGACCGGCATCGAGCCCGTCATCACCCCCGGCACCGACCTGCCGGACCGCCTCGACGGGTTCGCGGGCGCCGTCCTGCTGGGCGGCGGCTTCATGCCGGACGACGACGCCAACCACCCGTTCCTGGCGCGCGAGCGAGCGCTGGCCGCCCAGGCGCTGGACACGGGCGTGCCGGTGCTCGGCGTGTGCCTCGGCGGGCAGCTCCTGGCACACGTCACCGGCGGTCAGGTGACCGCGAAGTCCGGCGAGACGGAGCGCGGTATGCGCCCGCTCACGGTGCTGCCCGCCGCCGCGGACGACCCGGTCTTCGGCGCCCTGCCGGGTGTGCCGGACGAGCCCCTGTGGATGATCGAGAACCACGAGGACTCGGTGACAGCGCTGCCGCCGTCGGCCACGCTGCTGGTCTCCAGCGAGGACTGCCCCGTGCAGGCGTTCCGGGTGGGCGAGCGGGCCTGGGGCCTGCAGTTCCACCCGGAGGCGCGGCCGGAGCGCATCGCGTCCTGGGACGAAGCAGCACTGTCGGAGCTGGGCATCGACCGGGCCGCGCTGGCCGAGGAGGCGTTGGCCCGCGCGGCTGAGAACGAGGCCCAGGCGCGTGCTCTGGCCCGCGCCTGGGCCGACGTCGTCCACGAGACCGCGAAGTAGAACCAGGACGGGACGCACATGGTGTCGACAGGGACGCACAGCGACGGGGTGCCGGTGGTGGCCTATCGGATCGCGCGGGCGTCGGGCGAGGTGCTCGCCGCGCGCCAGGACGACCTGGACTTCTACGCGGCCTCCACCGTGAAGCTCGCGGTGCTGGTCGCGGCCGCGCGCGAGCTCGACGCCGGGACGGCGAGCCTGGACGAGACCTGCACCGCTACCCGGACCTTCACCTCGCAGGTCCCCGGCGCGGGCGAGTACACGGTCGAGCCGGACGACGTCGACGACGGCCTCCCGCCCGACGGCACCCCGATGCCGCTCGGCGACGTCATCGAGCGCATGATCGTGGTCTCCTCCAACGAGGCGACCAACATCGTGGCCGAGCGCGTGGGCCTGCCCGCCGTGAACAAGGTCCTGGCGGACGCCGGGGCCGTTGGCTCGACCTTCGGCCGCAAGTACTCCGACCTGGCCGCCGAGCAGGCGGGCGCCTCGCACCGCACGACGGCGGCCGACCTGTGCCTGCTCATGTCCGCAGTGGTCACGGGCAGGCTCGCCGGCCCGGAGTGGACCACCT
The DNA here is from genome assembly GCA_963850545.1 of uncultured Actinomycetota bacterium. GTDB lineage: Bacteria > Actinomycetota > Actinomycetes > Actinomycetales > Cellulomonadaceae > Promicromonospora. Next base: position 661,942 of record CAWKLP010000002.1, read on the forward strand.
GGATGTGCGAGCTGCTCGGCCGCCAGACGGACCGCCAGCTCACCGCCGCCGTCCCTGGCCCCGGCGAACCCGGCTCCGTCCCGTTCGGCTCCAAGTCCGGCTGGGTGGACGGCATCCGGCACGACGTCGCGTTCGTTGGCGAGCCGGGGCCGGACGCGCTGGTCATCGCGGTGTGCACGCGCGGCTACGACGAGCAGGCCGCCGAGGAGACCCTCAAGGCCCTGGGCGCCCTGGCGGTCGCCCTCGCCTAACCCCGCCCGCGCTTCGTTGAGTGCTGGGTATTTGTTGGGTCGGGAGGTCCCGGCCCAACAAATACCCAGCACTCAACGGCGGTTGAGCAGGAGGTCGCGGATCAGCCAGAGGCCTTCCGCGATCTCCTTGAAGCTCGTGCTCAGCGGGGAGAGGCCCACGCGCAGGCCCTGCGGCGGACGGAAGTCCGGCACGACGCCGCGCGCCCAGGCTTGGGCGACGACCCGCTTGAAGTCCGGGTGGTCGAGCATGATGTGGCTCCCCCGGTGCTCCGGATCGCGCGGCGAGGCGACGCGCACCCCGGCCAGGTACTCGTCCGCGACGTCGATCGCGAACCCGGTCAGCGCCAGCGACTTCTCGCGCACCGCCGGCATGCCCGCCTCCTCGACGAGCGCGAGCATGTCGCGCATCGGCAGCATCCCGATCACGGGCGGCGTGCCGCTGATGAGCTGCCGGATCCCCGTTGCGGGCTCGTAGTCGGGCCCCATCGCGAACGGGTCGGCCGCCCCCATCCAGCCCTGGACCGGCTGGCGCACCTCGTCCTGCAGGCCGGCGGCCAGGTAGGCGAAGGCAGGCGAGCCCGGCCCGCCGTTGAGGTACTTGTAGGTGCAGCCGACGGCGATGTCCACGCCGGCGGCGTCCAGGTCCAGCGGGACCGAGCCCGCCGAGTGGCACAGGTCCCACAGGACGAGCGCCCCGGCGTCGTGCACGATCCGCGTGATCGCGGGGAGGTCGGCGATGTACCCGGACTTGTAGGCGACGTGGCTCAGCAGCACGAGCGCGGTGTCCTGCCCGACGGCGGCCGCGACCTCGTCGACTGTCACCCCGGCCTCGGCGTCGGGCGTGATCCAGCGGATCTCCAGGCCGCGCTCGGCCGCGATGCCCTGCAGCACGAACCGGTCCGTGGGGAAGTTCTCGGTGTCGGCGACGATCACGCGGCGCCCCGGGCGCGCGTCGATCGCGGCGCGGGCCAGCTTGTAGAGCAGCACGGTCGTGGAGTCGGCGACGACGGTCTGCCCCGCCGCCGCGCCAAGCGCCACCCGGCCGAGCAGGTCGCCGAGCTCGGTCGGCGCGTCCATCCAGCCCTCGTCCCAGGACCGGATCAGGCGCGCGGCCCAGGGCCCGTCGACGAAGGACGCCAGCCGCTCGCGGGTGGCGGTCAGCGGCCTGCCGAGCGAGTTGCCGTCGAGGTAGGCGATCAGGCCCTCGCTCGGGGCGAAGAGGTCGCGATAGCGAGCCAGCGGGTCGGCGGCGTCGAGCGCGGCGGCGCGCTCGCGCAGGGCCGAGGGCAGGTCGGTGGGCGGGCCAGAGGGCAGGTCTGTGGCGGGGAAGAGGTTGGTCACGGTGCTCCAGGGTCGTTCGGTTCCGGCCCGAGCGTACGTGCTGTACCAGGCCGAACCGTCGGAACCCTTGACGCCCCAACGATGCCGTCAGTAATATCCGTGCCAACGGAACGCAAGAATTCGACAAGAGTCTGCGTTTTTGTGCACAGAACCATGGCAAGTACCCAAGGTCAATCCTGGTGACGACACCCGTCGACGACGACGGGAGATCGGGGACGATGATGTTCCGCTCCACCACACGCCACGCGCTCAGACCGGGGCTCGCTCCCAGCCTCATGTCAGTGCTCACTGCCGCCGCGCTCACCGCGACGGTGCTCGTACCGGTCTCGGCCTCGGCCGCGCCCGTTGTCCTCTCCGCGGGCGCACCCGCCGCGGCCAGCAGCAACAACGCGCCCTACCTTGCGGGCAACCTCACCGACGGAAACCAGGCCACGTACTGGGAGTCGACCAACAACAGCTTCCCGCAGTGGGCGCAGATCGACCTCGGCAGCGGCGCGACCATCGAAGAGGTGGTCCTCAAGCTCCCCGCCGGATGGGAGGCCCGGACCCAGACCCTGTCCATCCAGGCCGGCGCCGACGGTTCGACCTTCACCACCCTGGCTGCGAGCGCCGCCCGGCGGTTCGACCCGGCGTCGGGCAACACGGTGACCATCGACGTGCCGAACACGGAGGCGCGCTACGTGCGGGTCGCCGTCACGGCGAACACCGGCTGGCCGGCCGGGCAGCTGTCCGAGCTCGAGGTGCGTGGAACGCGGGACGATCCCGATCCGAACGAGCCGGTGGAGGGCGTTGACCTCGCCCCGGGCCGTCCGATCCAGGCGTCCTCGACCGAGTGGACCTACGTCGCGGCGAACGCGAACGACGGCGACACCTCGACCTACTGGGAGGGCGCGGGCGGCCAGTATCCGAGCACGCTCGCGGTGACGCTGGAGTCCACGGCCGAGCTGAGCGACGTCGTCGTGAAGCTGCCGCCGGCCGCGGCCTGGGGGCCGCGGACCCAGACCTTCTCGGTGCAGGGCCGCACCGGGGCCGGTGACGCGTGGGCCACGCTCGCGCCGTCCGCGGCTCGTGCGTTCTCCCCGGCGACGGGCAACACCGTGACCGTCCCGGTCACGGGCACCGCGCGGGAGGTGCGCCTCCAGTTCACCGGGAACACCGGCGCGGGCAACGGTCAGGTGGCCGAGCTCCAGGTGTTCGGCGTGCCGGCGGCGAACCCGAACCTCGTGGTCACCGGCGTCACGGCGGATCCGGCGTCGCCGACCGAGTCGGACGACGTGACCCTGTCCGCCGTCGTGAAGAACATCGGTACGCAGGCCTCGGCGGCAACCGACGTCTCGTTCACCGTCGACGGCGACGAGGTGGCGACCGGCCAGGTGGGCGCGCTCGCCGCGGGCGCCGAGGCCACGGTCACCGCGGACATCGGCCCGCAGCCGGCCGGGTCGTACGAGATCGGCGCGGTGGCCGACCCGTCGGGCGACGTGGCCGAGCAGTCCGAGAGCGACAACGGCTACACGCGGCCGGATCCGCTGGTGGTCACCGAGATCGCCAGCTCCGACCTGGTCCCGACGGTGTCGTGGACGCCGAGCACCCCGGCGGCGGGCGAGACCGTCACCTTCTCGGCGACGATCGCGAACCGGGGCACGCTCCCGGCCTCGTCCGGCGCGCACGGCCTCACGCTCATCGTGAAGAACTCCGCTGGCTCGGTGGTCCGCACCCTGACGGGCTCCGTCTCCGGTGCCATCGCCGCGGGCGCCACCAGCCAGAGCGTGAACCTGGGTACCTGGCCGGCCGCCGACGGCTCGTACGACGTCACCGTCACAGCGGCTCCCGACCCGACGGAGGTCGCGGCCAAGCGGACGAACAACGAGGTGACGCAGTCGCTGTTCATCGGCCGCGGCGCGAACATGCCGTTCGACACCTACGAGGCGGAGGACGGCGTCGCAGGCGGCGGGGCGGACGCCGTCGGGCCCAACCGGGTGGTCGGCGACCTCGCGGGCGAAGCCTCCGGCCGCAAGGCCGTCACACTCGACCAGACCGGCGCCTACGTCGAGTGGACCACGCGGGCGCCCACCAACTCCCTGGTGGTGCGCTTCTCGATGCCCGACGCCGCAGGTGGTGGCGGCACCACCGGCTCGCTGGGCCTCTACGTCGACGGGCAGTTCGTCAAGAACATCGACCTGACCTCGCGCTATGCGTGGCTGTACGGCAACGAGGCCAGCCCGGGCAACCAGCCAGGGCAGGGCGCGCCGCGGCACATCTACGACGAGGCGAACGCCCTGCTCGGCACCACAGTCCAGGCGGGGCACACGATCCGCCTGCAAAAGACGGCGAGCAGCACCGGGCCGTCCTACACCGTCGACTTCGTCGACCTGGAGCTGGCGACGCCGCAGGCCAACCCGGACCCGGCCCGGTACGTGCAACCCAACGGGTTCACGCACCAGGACGTGCAGAACGCGCTCGACCGGTTCCGGATGGACACGACCGGCAACCTGGCCGGGGTCTACCTCCCCGCGGGTGACTACCAGACCTCGAGCAAGTTCCAGGTCTACGGCAAGGGTGTCGACATCGTGGGCGCCGGGCCGTGGTTCACGCGGTTCCACGCGCCGGCCGGCCAGGAGAACACCGACATCGGCTTCCGGGCCGAGGGCACGGCGAACGGCTCGACGTTCCGCGACTTCGCCTACTTCGGCAACTACACCTCGCGGATCGACGGGCCCGGCAAGGTCTTCGACTTCGCGAACGTCTCGGACATGACCATCGACAACATCTGGGTCGAGCACATGATCTGCATGTTCTGGGCGGCCAACATGGACAACTCGGAGATCAAGGACTCGCGGATCCGCAACACGTTCGCCGACGCCCTCAACATGACCAACGGCAGCGCGAACAACCACGTCCACAACAACCAGGCCCGGGGCACCGGGGACGACTCGTTCGCGCTGTTCGCCGCCACCGACGCCGGGGGCAGCGGCCAGCGGGGCAACGTGTTCGAGAACCTGACGTCCACGAACACCTGGCGGGCCGCCGGCCTGGCCGTCTACGGCGGGCAGGACAACACGTTCCGCAACATCTACATCGCCGACACGCTCGTCTACTCGGGTGTGACGATCAGCTCGCTGGACTTCGGGTACCCGATGGAGGGGTTCGGCCCCGCGCCGACCACCTTCGAGGGCATCTCCGTGGTCCGGTCCGGCGGACACTTCTGGGGCGCGCAGGTGTTCCCGGCGGTGTGGCTGTTCTCGGCGTCGAAGACGTTCACCGCGATCCGGGTGAACGACCTCGACATCGTGGACCCGACGTACTCCGGGATCATGTTCCAGACCCAGTACATCGGTGGGCAGCCGGTCAACCCGGTCCAGGACACGGTGTTCACCAACACGTCGATCACCGGTGCCCAGCGCAGCGGCGACGAGTACGACGCCAAGTCCGGGTACGGCATCTGGGCCAACCCGCTGCCGGAACAGGGGCAAGGCCCGGCGGTGGGTTCGGCGACGTTCAACGGCCTGACCCTGCAGAACAACTACCGCGACATCGAGAACACGACGACCACGTTCACGATCAACCGCAACTGAGACAGCCGCGTTGAGTGCGGGCTATTTGTTGGGTCGGCCGCCGCCAACCCAACAAATAGCCCGCACTCAACATGGGCGGTCAGCTTGGCGGGAGGCGGCGGGATGCTCTCAGCCAGGCGATCAGGTCCGGCGCCGTTTCCGGGACCGGTAGCGGCGCTTCCAGCGCGGGGGCCGACGGCGGCCCGAGGACCGCCCGCAGCAGCGCCTCCCCCTCCAGCACCCGCCCGAGCAGCTTGATCTCTCGTTCGTTCACCCCGACCGGCGTCGGCCCGTTGCCCATGTCCGTGCCGTACACGAGGCGCCCGCCCGCCGCGGCGAACTGCCGCGCATTGTCGAGCGCCCGCTCCAGGCCGAAGGAGCCGCCGGGCCCGTCGTGGATCGCGAAGGTGGAGATCCAGGTCATGTGCGCGGCGCGGGCGATGAGCTCGGGCAACAGCGTCTCGGTCCAGGGCACGTGCACCAGCGTGTCCGCTCCGGCCTCGATCGCACGCTCGGCCTGGCCCGCGCCCTCGGCGTGCACGAGCACCGGCAGCCCCGCCGAGTGCGCTTCCTCGACCAGGGCGCGCAGGACGTCGTCGGGCAGCAGGGCCATGCCCGCGTGCAGGGCGACCTTGATCGCGAAGCCGCCCCGGGCGGCGACGTCGGCCACCGCCTCGGCGGCGCCGCGCGGCGAGGCGACGTGCCGCACCGCGGCGGGCGGCGCCCAGGAGCGTCCGGTCGGGTACCCGCCGGGCGCGGTATGGAACGGCCCCACGTACCGCACCCGGACGCCCGACGGCGGCATGGCCGCCCAGGCGGTCGCCTCGCGCGGGTCCCAGCCCAGGTCGTGCACCTCGGTGACCGGGCCGTCGGCGAGGAGCGCCCGGTCCACCAGGCCCAGGTGCACGTGGTGGTCGACGACGCCCGGGAGGATCGTTCCCGGCACGCCCTCAGGCACCGAGCGGGCCGTCGATCTCGGTGCGCACCGAGATGAGCTCGGGGAAGAACGTCAGGTCCAGGGCGCGCTTCAGGAAGCCGACGCCGCTGGAGCCGCCCGTGCCGGACTTGAAGCCGATGGTGCGCTGCACCGTGCGCAGGTGGCGGAACCGCCAGAGCTGGAACGCGTCCTCGATGTCGACCAGGTCCTCGCACGCCTCGTACAGCGCCCAGTGGGCGTGCGGGTCCTCGTAGATCGTCTTGAAGACGGCGGTCAGCTCCGGGTGCTCGGTCCAGGCCTGCGTGACGTCACGGTCCAGGATCTCGGCCGGGACCTTGTGCCCGCGCCGGGCGAGCAGGCGCAGGAACGCGTCGTAGACGGTGGGCTCGCCCAGCAGCCGCGCGAGCAGGGCGTGCACCTCGGGCTTGTCCCGGAATACCTGGAGCATCCCGGCGTTCTTGTTGCCGAGCAGGAACTCCACTGCGCGGTACTGGTGCGACTGGAAGCCCGACGACTGCCCCAGCGAGCCCCGGAACTCCGCGTACTCGCTGGGCGTGAGGGTCGCCAGGACGGACCACTGCTCGGTGATGGTGCGCTGGATGTGCTTCACGCGGGCCAGGCCCTTGAGGGCGCGCGACAGATCGTCGGCGTCGAGGAACCGCCGCACGGCGCTCAGCTCGTGCACCACCAGCTTGAGCCACAGCTCGGTGGTCTGGTGCTGGATGATGAACAGGAGCTCGTCGTGGTGCGGGGGGTCGCTCATCGGGTGCTGCGCCGAAAGGAGCGCGTCCAGGCCCAGGTAGGAGCCGTAGTCCATCTCGTCGCGGAAGTCCGTGCGGATGGAGGCCTCGATGGGCCGGGTGTTGCTGGTCACCCGTCGAGCGTAACCCCCTGGCGTTCCAGGTCGGTAAGGCCGGATCGGGCCGGTTCGTCACTTCCCCCAGGCTGCAAGGAGATCCTCGGGCGACATGACAGTGATGCCGTCAACCGAGCTGCCACTCCTGGACACAGCGAGGAGGGGCGTGTCGTCCGTCGCTCCTGGCAGCTGAGAACGGTGCACGAGCAGGCGCCCTGCGTCCCGATGGTCAAACGGCCGAGATTCCAGCCACTTGATCGACCCCACGAATGTGATCTGGTTCGCGATGGGCGATCTGTCGGCTCCGACTAGGTCGATCTCAGGATCGTTCGTCCGGGTCCAATAACCCCCGATCACCTTGGTCCCTGGGGCTAGGTCGTCATCCAGGGCACGCCACAGTGCGTCTCGGACTACCGGTTCGATAGCGCGCCCTCGCCAGGTGGACCATCTGTTGCGGACGTGATCGAGGACGCGGTCCCCGCGCCCGCGTTCGATCTGAGGAAACCCCGGCTGGACGAATGAGAGCCAGAACCGAAGGTGCGGGTCGTCGATCCAGTAACGGGTCTCCTTGCTCGGTCTGGTCGACAAGGGAGTTTGTGCGGCGACGGCTCGCCTCTCGACCAGCAGCTGGAGCGGCCTGGACAGGACGTTCGGCCCGATGTTCGACTCGCGAGCGATCAAGGAGTAGGTGCGCTCACCATGACCGATGGCCGAAAGCACCACACGTGCCCGTGCCTCCGTCGGGAACTCCGCGGCAAGCGTCCGCTCCCCACTCACCAGGAGGGCCGATGTCGGATTCTGCAATGACCATGACAGATAGTCCCAGAGAGACATTCCGCGCTCCCACTCCGTCAGGAGCAGTGGGAGGCCGCCCGTCACCAGATAGGCGTCAAAGGCGTCCGCGGCAGAGAGACCGAGCATCTCCGCGACGTCATGTGGAGTGAGCGGCGGTACAACCATGTCCACGCCACGCTGATAGAAGGGGCGCCCATGCGTATTGAGGCTCTCCATCATCGCCATGTCGGACCCGATGAGGATCAGCAGGACCGGGCGTTTCGACAGAGTCCGATCGAAGACCTTCTGCAACGCGCCCTCGAACGACTCGTCCTCTCGGACCAGGTAGGGCACCTCGTCGAGAACGACGATGGACGGGGAGTCCTGTGGCAGGAGCGAGGCAAGCACACGAAAGGCCCCGTCCCAGGTGGTTGGTTCCGCGAAGTCCGACGCAAGCGCACCATCGGGCAGGCTCGACGAGCCGACCTCCTCGACGAATGCCGCCAAGTCGCCGCTTCGGTTCCCGCCAACGGCCGTGAAATAGACATAGGGCAATCCCGCCTCGTCGATGAACTGCTCGACGAGGCGGGACTTCCCAACTCGACGTCGCCCCCTGACAAGCAGTGCTCGCCCCGGGCGGTCGTGTTCACCAGAGCTGACCGCTCGGAGCTTGTCCCGCAGGACGCCGAGCTCGACGTCGCGACCGATGAAGCCGTTCATTGAACTCCTCGAAGACTCTCATCTCTGAGAGTCTCACAAGCGAGACTCTCAAGGATGAGAGTATGTTTCCACGTTTCCTGCGGCAACCGGTAGCACAGACCGCAGGTCAGGCCGCCTGCGCCTCGTCGCGGTTCGGGTTCTCGAACGCCTCCGCCATCAGCGCGATCTCCCCGGCCGGGAGCGACATGTCGCGTGCGATGCGCGTCCAGCCCGACGTCGCCGCCGCCACCTCGGCGAGCACGCGCCGGGCGTCGTCGTGCCGGAGCCCGTACGAGTCCGCCGTTGCCAGCAGCGCCCGCACGTCCCGGTCGATGCGGCTGCCGCCGGGGCGCAGCGGCGTCGACTCCACGACGGCGAACGGGTTGGGGTTCACGTCGAACAGCGGGGACAGCGACCAGCCGTCCGCGCGGCGCAGGAACCCGTGGTTCTTCATGTGGTCGTCCACGTTGCGCACGAGCAGCGTGAACGCCACGCGACGGAACAGGTCGTGGCCGTCCGTGGCCGGCCGGCCCGAGTGGTCCGCGAGCGTCTCCGCGAGCGTCCGGTAGTCGATGACCTCGAAGAACGCCTTCTGCGTGAGGCTGTCGGCGGACAGGAAGCCGATTCGGCCGCCGTCCGGGTGCCGGTCGAAGCGGCGCGTCAGCAGGATGGACCGGGCCGGCCCGATGCGGTGCAGCCGCGCCACCGGCACCTCGATGCCCGCGTCCGAGGCCAGTCGCAGCGTCAGGTACTCCCAGGCCTGTACGTCCCACCGGTCGCTGCTCTCGGGCAGCTTGGCCATCCACAGGTCGCCCTCGCTGTCCTTCACGGTCACCTTGGGCCGGGCGCCGCCCATCGAGGTGCCGGCTGCGACCAGCAGGCTCACGTCGTGGTCGGTCTCCCGGTGCTGCGCGACGGCGTCCGCGGCGTCGGTCAGCGACGGCAGGTCTACCAGGTCGGGGACCTCGGCGCGCGGTGGCCCCATGAACGTCTTGCCGTCGTCGAGCGAGAAGCGCAGCGCGCCCAGGCGGGTCTCGTCCTGCACACCGAGCAGGAAGTCCACCTCGGTGAGGGTCATGAACCCGCGGCCCTCCGCGCGGGCGGCGCGCCGCTCGGCGTTGAAGAGCAGGGTGCGGCCCCACTGGTCCGGCTGGCAGTCCGCGAGGACGCCGAACAGCGGCCGGTCGCTGCCCGAGGGAATGTTCCCCGGCGTCAGCGGCAGCTCGGGACACAGGGCGTACGCGCGCGGATCGCGCAGGTACTCGGCGGCGTAGCGGAACGTGCAGCCCACCAGGGCTCCGCCCCGGTTGAGGTGCATGTCGAGGTCACCGGCGCGGGCCTGTCCCCCGCCGGGCAGCTCGACCTCGACACGTATCGACAACGGCGCTCACTTCCTCAGTTTGGGACTCTTACTCGCTGCGGCAGGGCTCGTTCCGCGTGGAACCTGCCCATCTCGGTGGTGAGCGGGTCGCTCGCGCCGACGACGGCGTCGGCCATACCGAGCACCCGCAGCACCGCGAACGTGTTCTCGAGACTGACGGTTCCGGTGCCGTTCTCGATGGCCCGCAGCGTGGTGCGCGTGATGCCCGCACGGTCGGCGACGAGCTGGGCCGTGAGGCCGTGGATCTTGCGCCAGGCGCGGACGTGGTCGCCGAGTGAGGCGAGATCGCGCCGGGTACGGAGGGATGTTCTGGCCATGACTGCTCCTTTCGGTTACCAGGCTAACCGACGCGTGGCGTAACGGTCACTAGACTGACCGCTATTTCTCGACGAGCTCCGGGTGAGCTGTCGGGCAACGCAGAACGGGCCGCCCCACAGCGTGGGGCGGCCCGTACTCGAAGTCGTTCAGCAGGGAGTCACTGCTGCAGGCTGTTGACCGTGGCCTCGTCGAGGGCGCCGATCGACAGGTCGTGCTTCTCGAGGATCTTCGCGTAGGTACCGTCGTCGATCAGGCTCTGCAGCGACGCCTGGTAGGCCCTGACCAACTCGACGTCGCCCTTGAGGAACATGAAGCCCAGTGGCCCCGGGTTGATGATCTCCGAGTTCGCCACCTCGAAGACGTCGCCCGACCCGACCTGCTTGGCGTTGTAGACGCCGGTGGACAGCTGAGTGAGCTCGGCGTCCGCCTTGCCCGCCTGGACCTGCGCGAGCGCGTCGGCGTCGGTCGCGAACGGCTGGATCGTGATCGGCTTCGCCGCGCACTCCGCCTGGTTCAGCGCGACCAGAGCGGACTGCTGTGACGTGTAGTCGATCGGATCGGTGCCACCGAGGACCGCTACCTTGCGGCCACACAGATCCTTGAGGCTCTTGATGCCCTCCGGGTTGCCCGCCGGGACCATGATCGCGTCGCTGTCGTTGTAGTAGTCCACGAAGTCCGCCTCGCCCAGGCGCTCGGGCGTCTCCGACATGGCAGCGGCGATCACGTCGACGTTGCTTGCGTACAGCTCGCGAACAAGCGTGTCCCATGGCATGTCCTGGAAGTTGTACTTCAGGCCCAGGCGCTTCGAGGCGGCGTCGAACAGGTCGATCTCGAACCCGACGATGCGACCGGCCTGGTTCGTGTACTCGAAGGGCGGGTAGCCCGACTCGGTGCCGACCGTGATGCGCGTGGACTCCGCCCGCAGCTCGCCCGGGAGCAGGGCGCGTAGCTCAGGGCGCGCCTCCACTACCTGCTCGGCGCCCTCCACCGGCTGGGGAGAGTAGATCGAGCATCCGGTCAGCACGCTTCCGAGCACGGTTACCGCCGCGATCGAGCTGATGACCGCACGCGCGCGGTGTCCGAGAGCCATGCGGGGTCCTCCACACAAAAAGACATGATGAGCGAGTTACGCGGATGGAGCCTATACGGTCCTGCTCAGTTGCTGTGAATCCGAGTTTCACGTATGGCCACCGAACGCCGCCATTGAGGTCAGGCGTTGGTGCCGACCTTAGCGGCAGCCCCCACATCGGCCAGAATCACGGCATCGATGAGGCCCCGGGCCCACTCCAGCACCTCGGTCCCGCGCAGCGGCCGGCCGCCGATCCGGGCGGTGGTCGGGAACGGTACGAGGACCGCCCGGATGGCGGGCTTGAGGATGGTCCCCGGGTAGAGCCGCTTGAGCCGCAGCTGCGCCGACTCGGGTAGGTTCACCGGCGCGAACCGGATGTACTTGCCCTGCGCAGTGATGTCCGTGAGCTCGGCGTGGCGGGCGTAGTTGCGGAAGTCGGCGACGTCGAACAGGGCGCCCGCGACGTCGGGCAGCGCGCCGTAGCGGTCGGTGAGCTCCGCGCGCACCTCCGCGAGCGCCGCGGCGTCGTGCGCGGTGGCGATCTTCTTGTACGCCTCCAGCCGCAGCCGCTCGGTGGCGATGTAGGCCTCGGGCAGGTGGGCGTCGACGGGCAGCTCGATGCTGACCTCGGGGGCCTCCTCCTCGGCGTCGCCGCGGAAGGCGGACACGGCCTCGCCCACCATGCGCACGTAGAGGTCGAAGCCGACGCCGGCGATGTGACCGGACTGCTCGCCGCCGAGCAGGTTGCCCGCGCCGCGGATCTCGAGGTCCTTCATGGCGATCTGCATGCCCGCGCCGAGGTCGGTGTGGGCGGCCATGGTGGCGAGCCGGTCGTGCGCCGTCTCGGTGAGGGGGCGCTCCGGCGGGTAGAGGAAGTACGCGTACGCGCGCTCGCGCCCGCGACCGACGCGCCCGCGGAGCTGGTGCAGCTGGGACAGGCCCAGCATGTCGGAGCGCTCCAGGATCAGGGTGTTGGCGTTGGAGATGTCCAGGCCGGTCTCGATGATCGTGGTGCACACCAGGACGTCGAGCTCCTTCTCCCAGAAGGCGCGGATGACCTGGTCGAGCTGGTGCTCGCTCATCTTGCCGTGGGCCACGCCGATGCGGGCCTCGGGCACGAGCTCGTTGAGCCGGGAGGCGGTGCGCTGGATGGTCTCGACCTTGTTGTGCACGTAGAAGACCTGACCCTCGCGCAGCAGCTCGCGCCGCAGGGCGGCGGCGATCTGCTTCTCCTCGAAGGCGCCCACGTAGGTGAGCACGGGGTGCCGCTCCTCGGGAGGCGTGGCCAGCGTGGACATCTCGCGGATGCCGGTCACGGCCATCTCTAGCGTGCGCGGGATGGGCGTGGCGGACATGGCCAGCACGTCCACATTGGTGCGGAGCTGCTTGAGCGTCTCCTTGTGCTCGACGCCGAAGCGCTGCTCCTCGTCGATGACCACCAGGCCCAGGTCCTTGAACACGACGGAACCGGTGATGAGGCGGTGGGTGCCGATGACGATGTCGACGCTGCCGTCCTTGAGCCCGGCGAGCGTCTCCTCGGACTCCTTGGCCGACTGGAAGCGGCTCAGCGCCCGCACGCTGACGGGGAATCCGGTGTACCGCTCGGAGAAGGTCTCGAAGTGCTGCTGCACCAGGAGCGTCGTGGGGACCAGGATGGCCACCTGCTTGCCGTCCTGCACCGCCTTGAACGCGGCGCGGATGGCGATCTCCGTCTTGCCGTACCCGACGTCGCCGCACACCAGGCGGTCCATCGGCACGGACTTCTCCATGTCGGCCTTGACCTCGTCGATAGTCGCAAGCTGGTCCGGCGTCTCGACGTACGCGAAGGCGTCCTCGAGCTCGCGCTGCCACGGGGTGTCCGGGCCGTAGGCGTGGCCCTGCGTCGCCATGCGCGCGCTGTAGAGCCGGATGAGCTCGCTCGCGATCTCGCGGACGTGCTTGCGGGCCTTCGCCTTCGTGTTCTTCCAGTCGGCGCCGCCCATCTTGGACAGCGACGGCGACTCCCCGCCCGTGTACTTGGTGACCTGGTCGAGCTGGTCGGTGGGCACGAACAGCCGGTCGCCCGGCTGGCCGCGCTTGCTGCTCGCGTACTCGATCACGAGGTACTCGCGCGTGGCCCGGTTGCCGCCGGTGCCCATGGTCCGCTGCGCCATCTCGACGAACCGGCCGACGCCGTGCTGCTCGTGCACCACGAAGTCGCCCGCCTTGAGCTGGAGCGGGTCCACGACGTTGCGCCGGCGGCTGGGCATCTTGCGCATGTCGCGCGTGCCCGAGCCGGCCCGTCCGGTCAGGTCCTGCTCCGAGAAGACGGCGAGCTGCAGCTCGGGGGCCACGAAGCCCTTGCCGACGCCGCCCGCGACGACGTGCACGACGCCGGGCTCCGGCTCCTCCTCGAGCGATATCGCCAGCCGGGCCGCGGTACCCGCCGCCGACAGCTGCTCCGTCATCCGCTTGGCCGGCCCGTGGCCCTCGGTGGTCAGCACGAGCCGCCAGCTCGCGACCTGCAGCCCGTGCACGTCGTCCAGCGCCCGCGCGAGGTCGCCGCGATAGGACTCGACGTCTCGGGCGCTGATCGTGAACACCGTCTCGGCGTCGGCGCCGGCCGGGTCGTCGTCCGACGAGGTGAGCTCCGTGTCCTGCGTGAAGGCCGAGAGGGTCCACCAGCCGAGGCCGCGCCGCGCCGCGACCTCGCGCACCTCGGCGAAGGTCGCGAAAGAGGCCGCGGACAGGTCGATCGGCGCGGCACCACCGGCGACCGCGCCCGTCCAGGCGGCGGCGAGGAACTCCTCGGTGGTCGCCACGAGGTCGTGCGCACGACGGCGCACGCGCTCGGGCTCGTTGACCACGAGCAGCGCGTCGTCGGGCACCAGCTCCAGGACGGGGACCATGCGGTCCACCAGCACCGGAGCCAGCGACTCCATGCCCTCGACGGCAACACCGGCGGCGAGCTTGTCGAGCATCTCGACCGCACCCGGCAGGGTCTCCACGAGGTCCGCCGCGCGCTGCCGGACGGCGTCGTCCAGCAGGATCTCGCGGCACGGCGGGGCCCAGAGGCCGCGTTCCGCGATCTCGAGGCTGCGCTGGTCGGCCACGGCGAACCAGCGGATCTCCGTGATCTCGTCGCCCCAGAACTCGCACCGCAGCGGGTGGTCCTCCGTGGGCGGGAAGATGTCGAGGATGCCGCCGCGCACCGCGTACTCGCCGCGCCGCTCCACCATGTCGACGCGCGTGTACGCGGCCGCGGTGAGCCGCTCGGCGACGTCGGTCAGGTCCGCCGTGGCGCCGATCTCGAGCTGGACCGGCTCCAGCTCCCCCAGGCCCTCGCCGACGGGCTGCAGCAGCGCGCGGACCGGCATCACCAGGAGCCGGATCGAGCTCGCCTGTCCGTGCCCCTCGGCCGGGTGGGCCAGCCGGCGGAACACCGCCAGGCGCTTGGCCACCGTGTCCGCGCGCGGGCTGAGCCGCTCGTGCGGCAGGGTCTCCCAGGCGGGGAGCACTGCCACCTCGTCGGCCCGGTCCTCCGGGAGGTAGCCGCGCAGGCTCTCGGCCAGGTCGTCGGCCTCCCGGCCCGTCGCGGTGACCACCACGAGCGGGCGCTGCTCGGACGCGGCCACCAGCAGGGGCGGGCGCACGCCCACCGGTCCCACCACGTCCGCGAAGCCGCGGGCGCGCACGCGCTCCACGGCGGCGGACGCGCCGGGATCACGCAGGAGTGCGGGGAGCAGGCCGGTGAGGTTCATGAGAACTGTCCTTCGAGGGCGCACGACGACGGGCCCATCACGGGCACGACCCGGGTAAGGGGTCACAGGGTGAGGGGCTGGTCCCAGGCTACTCCCGGCCACCGACAGTGCCCGTCCGGCACCCGTTTGTCGTGCTCGGCACGTACGATGACCTGCGATGTTCACCCCCTCCGGATCCCCGCGGCACGCCGGCGCGACGGTACCGGGGCACGACGCCGCCGTCGGGCAGCGCCGCCCCGCCCGCCTCGCCTGGCCCGACGCCGCCCGCGGCCTCGCCATCGGGCTCGTGGTGCTCTACCACGCGACCAACTGGACGTGGTCGAGCGGGTACGAGGTGAGCGTCCTGCGCGACGTGAACGAGACGCTGCGCAGCCTGCGCATGCCGCTGTTCTTCGCGGTCGCGGGCATGTTCGCCGCGAAGTGGACGGCCGTGCCGTGGTCCCGTCTGGCCCGCGGCAAGCTGCTCTACTTCGCCTGGGTGTTCGTCCTGTGGGAGCCCGTCTCCCTGGTGGTCCGCCTGCTCACCGGCTACTACCAGGTGGCCGACGCCGACTGGGGCACCCTGCTGCACGACCTCGCCTGGTCCCCGCTGATCCCCCGGTCCGAGCTGTGGTTCATCTGGACGCTTGCCGCGTTCTTCGTCATCGCGCGGGCGCTGCACCGGGTCCCGGTGCCGGTGCAACTCGTGGCCGCCGCCGGCGTGAGCGGGTGGGCGCTGGCCGGCTGGGAGCCGGAGAGCATCGCGTGGCGGGGCACCGCCCAGTTCGTGCTGTTCTTCCTGGTCGGGCTGCACCTGCGGCCGCTGCTCGAGCGCTTCGCCGAGCGGGTCGTCCACGGGATCGGCTGGCTCTGGGCGGTGGGCGCCGTCGCCGTCTGGCTGGGCGTCCAGTGGTCGGTCGCGACGCTCGGCCTCGCCGACGTCCCGGGGCTCTACCTCCTGGCGAACATCGCCGGCGTTCCGGCCGGGGTGGCGGTGAGCGTACTGGCCTCCCGGGTCCCCGGAACCCGGTATCTGCCCAGGTCACTCGGGTTGCAGTGGCTCGGCGCGCGGACGCTGCCGGTGTTCGTCACGCACACGTCGGTGGTGCTCAGCCTGTTGTACCTGCTGTACAGCAACGCCGTGTGGGTCCCCGCACCACAGTCCCAGTGGCTGCCCGTGGCGCTGTGGGCGGCGGCGATCGCCGTCGGTCTGGGTCTGGGTGCCCTGGCACCCCGGATCGGTGCTCGCTGGCTGTTCGCCCCGCCGAGCTGGCTGGCGCGCGTCTCCCGCAGCGACTGAAACGCACCGGGTCCGCGGATGTCTACCCCCACTAAGCATTGACTGTCTAGTTGGCCTAAACTTGGGTGATGGTCAAGCCGATGAAGTATCGGGAAATCGCCAAGATTCTCAAGGCTTTAGGTGCACCAGCAGACCCGGAAAAGGCGACCACGAAGTCTGGACCTGCCCGTGCGGGCAGCACCGGGCGGTGGTCACCAAGCCGGGCGAGGTGTCCCCTGGGGTTGTCCGGGACCTCATCAGCAAGTTCACCTGCCTGAAGAAGAGGTGGTTGCAATGACCCAGAACCACTACACCGTCCGCGCCAAACACTGGAAGCGCGGCTGGGAACTGCACATCGACGACATCGGGGTGACCCAGGTCCGCACCCTGGCGACCGCTGACCAGCAGGTCCGCGACTACCTCGAGTCCCTGCTGGAAATCGACGCCACCAACGCCACGATCGACATAATTCCCGAGCTCGGCGACCTTGCCGCCCGCGCAGCAGCCGCCCGACAGGCGACCGAAGCAGCATCTGCGGCCCAGCGCGAAGCCGCCGCTCAAGCCCGCACCGTCGTGACCGAACTGCGTGACGCCGGCCTGTCCCTCGCCGACGTCGCCACCGTTCTCGGCGTCAGCCGCGGCCGCGTCTCCCAGCTCGCCCACTGATCGACGCAAACGCGAGGCGGCGGCCGGCCGACTGCTCATGATCGGAGGCGGACCGGCATCAGCAGGCTCTTGTCGTCAGGACGATCCTGGCGTGCCACGCCCAGCACGTGACGGACGGCGTCGAGCGCCAGCACCCCAGTGCCGCGACGGCCAGCCCGCCCGAGGCCGTCACACCCGGCCGCCGCGCACCGCCTCGTCGCGCAACGACCACGGTGACCACCACGGTGCCGGCCCCCTGTGCGCCGGCGATCGTCCCGGCCCACGACGGGCTCCATCCGGCGTCGCGCGCCAGGAGCGGTAGCACCAGCGACATGGTCGGCAGGAGGAACGCGGCGGCGCCCCCGGTCAGCCCTAGTGCGGCGGGCAGGCCGGGGGTGCGCCCGACGACGCGCACGCCGTCGAGCACCGCCCGCCGCACCGGACCGCTCCGGTTCGGAGCCGGGGTCGTGTACCGGGGTCGGACCAGCACCAGGACGACCAGCACCACGAGGAACGTGCCCGCGTCGATCAGCGCCACCGAGCCGATCCCGCCGGCCGCGACCAGCAGGCCGGCGAGCGGCGCGCCGAGCAGCAGGACCGTCTGCCGGGCGCCCTGCCGTAGTGCCAGCGCACGCGTGAGCTGCGCGTCGGCGACCAGGCGCCGGGGCATCGATCCGGCCGACGGCTGGTAGAACGCCGACACCGCTCCGCGCAGCACGCTCGCCGCGAGCAGGAGCCAGAGCGGCGTGCCGACCCGCAGCACCGCGAGCGCCAGCACCATCGAGACCACGAGCATCACAGCGTCGCCGGCGATCATCACGCGGCGGGCGCCGAACCGGTCGGCGATCGCCCCGCCGAGCAGGAGCAGCAGCACCGACGGCAGGCTCCCGGCCGCAAGCACCAGACCGGCGGCGGCGCCACCGCGCTCGGCCGCGACCCAGCCGACGGCGAACCCGAGCACGACGTCGCCGAGCTGGGAGACGGTGGCGGCTCCGAGCCACACGAGGTAGGACGCCGGGAGCGGCCGGCCTGCTCCAGGGCGCGGCGCGCGCCGTCGGACAGCATGCGAAGTGTTCATGTCCGGGAGCCTGCGGTCTCGACCCGCTCAAGGGTCCAGCTCGCTGACGTGTCAGGCCCTCAGGTCACTCGGGGTGACCTGCACGTCTGACACGAACTGGACTTGACCGACATCTACCCTGTGCGTGACCTGTTCTGTTACTGTGGCGCGGTCAACAACGGCAACGACGCCGTCATGACCGGCGAAGCGCTCGCCTCGCCCTGGCCCAGCGGGAGGTCTCGTGCGACGCATCAGACGGACGGCAGTGCTCGTGACCGCTGTAGCAGTCACCTGCCTGAGCGCGACGGCACTGGTGACACCGGCGTCGGCCACGAACACCGGACCGGAGCCCGCCGCCCTGGCCGAGACAACCGCCGAACCGACGCTCCCCAGCCCGGAGTCCGAGGTCAACGTCACCGGCACGCCCTTCACCGGCACCCGGCCCGACGGGACTGTGTACGGTCTCATCGACGCACACAGCCACATGTTCATGCAGGACGGCATGGGCGGCGCCGCCGTCTGCGGCAAGGTCTTCTCGGAGCACGGGATCGAGACCGCGCTGCGGGACTGCCCGTCGCACGAGCCAAACGGGCTCGGCGCCCTGCTCGAGAACCTGACCCGGGACGGCTCGCCCATCGGCACGCACGACACCACGGGCTGGCCGACCTTCGCCGACTGGCCCGCCTACGACTCCCTCACCCACCAGCAGATGTACTACCGCTGGGTGGAGCGGGCCTGGCGCGGCGGGCAGCGCGTGCTCGTCAACGACCTGGTCACCAACGGACTGCTGTGCTCCATCAACCCGGGCACCTACCAGAGCTGCGACGAGATGACGGCGATCCGGCGGCAGGCGCAGGACACCTACGACCTGCAGGCCTACGTCGACGCGCAGTACGGCGGGCCGGGCCAGGGCTGGTTCCGGATAGTCACCAGCAGCGAGCAGGCGCGGCAAGTGATCGAGGAGGGCAAGCTCGCCGTCGTGCTCGGCGTCGAGACGTCGGAGCCGTTCGGCTGCAAGCAGACCCTCCGGATCCCGAACTGCACCCGGGCCGACATCGACGCCGGCCTCGACGAGCTCTACGACCTGGGCGTCCGCTCGATGTACCTGTGCCACAAGTTCGACAACGCGCTGTGCGGCGTGCGGTTCGACAGCGGGAGCCTGGGCACGATCATCAACGCCGGCCAGTTCCTCTCCACCGGCACCTGGTGGGACGCGCGCTCCTGCCCCGCGGACCAGCCGCACGACAACAACCCCGGTAACGGTGAGCTCCCACCTGAGCTGGAGGACGACCTGCCGCCCGTCCTCCCCCTCTACCCGCCCGGGACCCTCTGCAACACGAAGGGCCTGAGCGGGCTCGGCGCCTACGCCGTCCAGGGTCTGGTCGAGCGCGGCATGATGGTCGAGATCGACCACATGAGCGCGAAGGCCGCCGACCAGACCCTCGACATCCTCGAGGCCGAGGGCTACCCGGGCGTCCTGTCGACGCACTCCTGGATGGACGAGAGGTACCTCGACCGGCTCTACGCGCTCGGCGGGTTCGCGACGATCTACGGCCACGCCGCCGAGGAGTTCGTCGCGGAGTACGAGCGCACCGCGCCCGTACGCGACCAGTACGGCGCGGGGATCGGGTTCGGCTTCGACATGAACGGGTTCGGCGGCACGCCGCCGCCCCGGGACGACGCCGCGGCGAACCCCGTCACCTACCCGTTCCGGTCGTTCGACGGCGGGACGCTGCTCGACCGGCAGACGACCGGTGAGCGCACCTGGGACGTCAACGTCGACGGCGTCGCGCACTACGGGCTGGTGCCCGACTACGTCGAGGACCTGCGCCTGGTGGGCGGCCAGGACGTCATCGACAGCCTGTCCCGCGGCCCGGAGAGCTACCTGACGACGTGGGCGGGAGCCGAGGCGCACTGACCTGCCAGGCCCTCGGGTCACGGGGGACCTGAGGGCCTGGCACCGGGTGAAGTACCCAGTTCACCCGTCCTCCGCACGCCGGGAGCCGCCACCCCGGCCGTAGCCTGATGAGGCTGAGCACCTGCCAGCATCGAGACTGCTGGAGCCACATGTCAGGCCTCGTCCGCGCCGCACCGGGAGAGACCGGCTCGCAGACCGGTACCCCGTCCCGCGACCGGCCGGGCGACCCACCGGGCGACCGGCCTCCCGGCCGACCGGGCGACCCACCGGGCGACCGGCCTCCCGGCCGACCGGGCGCGGGGCGGCGCCGCACCGGGCGGGTCTCGTCCACCGTGGTGACGCTCGGCGTGGTGAGCTTCCTGACGGACGTCTCCTCGGAGGCGGTCGCCGCGATCCTGCCGCTGTACGTCACGGCCGCGCTCGGCATGTCGATAGTCGCGTACGGCGTCGTCGACGGGCTCGTGCAGGGCGCGGGCGCCCTGGTCCGGGTAGCGGGTGGCTGGGCCGCCGACCGGACCGACCGGCCCAAGTTGGTGGCGGCGGTGGGCTACGGCCTGTCGGCCCTGACCCGGGTGGGCCTCCTGTTCGCCGCGGGTCTCCCGGCAGTCGCGGGCCTCGTGGTGGCGGACCGGGTCGGCAAGGGCATCCGCACGGCCCCCCGCGACGCCCTGATCGCCGCTTCGGCGAACCCGCGCAACCTCGGGCGGTCCTTCGGGGTGCACCGGGCGCTGGACACCGCGGGGGCCGCGCTCGGGCCGCTGCTCGCGTTTGTGGTCCTCTGGGCGATCCCCGACGGCTATACGACGGTCTTCGTGATCTCCCTCGGCGCGGCAGTGCTCGGGGTCGGCGCCCTCGTGCTCCTCGTCCCGGACCTCCGCCCGCGGCAGGCGGCCTGGCTCCGGACCCACCGGACCCGGGAGTCCCGCGGGCTGCCCAAGTGCAAGGGCTGCACGTGCGACGCGGCGGGCGGCCTGCAGCCCACCGGACGGCCGTTCTCCTGGACCTTCCTCCGCGGCGGGGCGACCGTGCGGCTGCTGCTCGTGGCCGGGATCCTGGGCCTCCTGACGGTCGGCGACGGGTTCGTCTACCTCGCGCTGCAGGACCGCGACGGCTTCGCCACGCACTGGTTCCCGCTGCTCTTCGTCGGCACGAACGTCGTCTACATGCTGCTCGCCGCACCGGTCGGCCGGCTCGCGGACCGCGTCGGCCGGGCCCACGTCCTGGTCTGGGGGCACGTCCTGCTGGCCGGCGCCTACGCCTGCGCCGCCGCCCCGTTCCCCGGGGCGGTCACGACGCTGGCGGCCCTGGCGCTGCTCGGCACCTTCTACGCCATGACCGACGGCGTCCTCGCCGCGCTGACCAGCGCGCTGGTGCCGACGTCGGTCCGCGCGACCGCCATCGGCACCGCCCAGACCGTCACCGCGGTCGCGCGGATGATCGCCTCGGCCGGGTTCGGCGTGCTGTGGTACGCGTCCGGCCGCGTCGACGCGCTGTGGATCGTAGCGGCGGCGCTGGTGGTCGCGGTCCCGGTCTGCGCGTACTTGGTGCGGGGCGGCCGCCTGGCGCCGGACAGCGCCCTGGCCCGGGAGACCTCCGCATGAGCGAGCGCCCGGCCCTCCGCCGTCGGACGGCGTTCGCCGTGCTGGTCCTCGTGGTGCTGGTAGGTACCGGCTGGTACGTCACGGCCGAGATCCGCCGAGCGCAGGCCGAGCAGGCGGCCCCGACCCGGGTCGAGGTGACCGAGGGTGTGCTGGACGGCCCCCACGTCCTGTTCCGCGGCACCGCCCCGGGCGAGCTGTACGGCCGGGTGGCCGCCGTCGCCCTGGACGACCTGGCCGGCCCCCGTCAGGTCACGCCGGCCGTGTGCGACCGGGTGGACTCCGACGGCGAGACGACCGTCTGCCTGCGCACGCACCGCGGCGTCGTCACCACGTACGAGGCCCAGGTGCTCGACGCCGGCTGGCGCACCACGGCGAGCTGGCCCCTGCCCGGCCTCCCCAGCCGGACCCAGCAGTCGCCGGACGGTCTGGTCGCCACCACGTCGTTCGTGACGGGCCACTCCTACGCCACCACGGGCTTCTCCACGGAGACGACGGTGCACGGCGCCGACGGCGCGGAGGCGTCCGGCAACCTCGAGGACTTCACGCTGCTGGTCGACGGCAAGCGGGTCGCCCCCGTCGACCGGAACGTGTGGGGCGTGACCTTCGCGGACGAGCGGGTCTTCTACGCCACGGTCCAGTCCCAGTCCCTCGACCGCACCTGGCTCGTGCGCGGCGACCTGGCCGAGCGCACCCTCGTGACGCTGCTCGACGGCGTGGAGTGCCCCTCCCTGTCCCCGGACGGGACCCGGCTGGCCTTCAAGCACGACGCCCGCGCGCCCGGCGAGGCGACACCCCGCTGGACCCCGGCAGTCCTCGACCTGGCCACGATGGCGGTCACCGTGCTCGACGTCGAGAAGCGGTCCGTGGACGACCAGATCACCTGGCTTGACGACGCGACGCTCCTGTACGGGATGCCCCGCGCGGACGAGCCGGCGACCACCGACGTCTGGGCCCTGCCCGCCGACGGTGCGGCCGGACCGACCGTCGCGATCCCGCAGGCCTGGTCCCCGAGCGTCGTCCGGGGCTGACGGTCACCGCGCCGACAGCGCGGCGAACACCGTGACGTCGCAGGCGGCATCGGCCGGCGCGGCTTCCAGCACGACGGTGCCGTCGGCGCGCTCGAGGTCCACTGTGGTGCGGTCGGGGCGGGTCGTCGCGCCCGACTCGGCGAAGCCGCCGGTCGTGAACCAGGCACGGTAGTCGAGCAGCACGTCGGCGCAGGCGCTGTCGACCGTCGCGTCTAGCGTCACCTGGTACCGGCCGTCCGCCCCGGTCACTGAGCTGGAGGCCACCGCGGCATCCGCGGGCACCAGCACGACGTCGTCGGGGAAGCCCGGGAGGAGCCCGGCGGCGCTGCCCGTCTCCGGTGCCCGGCTCAGCCGGCCGGCGGCCGGGCCCGTGGAGTCGCCGAGGTCGTCGCCCGACGCGCGGTCCTGCGGGTCGGGCGGGGCGAGCTCGCTGCCGTCGGCCCCGCTCTGCCCGCCGCTGCGTCCGCTCGACGCCGGCGCCTTCGCCGGGCTCGGTTCGGCCGGGCTCGCCTCTGCCGGGCTCGGCTCCGCCGTGCCGGTTCCGGCGTCGCCGGGCCCGGCCTGCGGCGTGGTCAGGGTCGTGCCGGGGCTCGGCGTCGACCCCGCGCCGCCGTCCGCTCCCTGGCCGGACGGCGGTGCTGCCGTGCAGGCGGCCAGCACCAGGACAGCGGCCAGCAGCGGGGCGGTGGGTCGGCACCGCGCCAGGGAGGTCCACGGGCGCCTGCGGGTGATCGGCACGGGCGTCACCCGTCGTTGAACACGGGGTCGACCCAGTACCCGGTGCTCTGCCACGAGTACTGCGGGAACCCGCCACCGTAGGCGTAGCGGCCGGCGTCCGCCGGTGCCGTCAGCGGGCCTACGGTGCGCGGCTGCGCGAAGTATCCGGAGCCGGCCGCGTAGCCGCCGTTCGGCGCCAGGTAGGACACGACGTACGTGGTGCCGGCGGTGATCGCCACGGGGTTCGGTAGCGGGACCGTCTGCCAGCCCTCGCCCCCGCCCGACGGCGCGTCGGCGGCAGCCAGCGGCGCGCCGCCGGCCGACCACACGGTCACCGTGTGCGGGCCACTGTTCGCCGGGCCGCGGTAGAAGCGCACTGCGGTGACGAAGCCGTCCCGGGCCGCGGAGAACCGCGTGCCGAGCTCGACGGCCGCGCCGTCGGCGGCGGATGCGATGGGTGGAACGGAGCCGCCGAAGAGCAGGCACGGGCACGCGCCGTCGAGCGCTCTGGTGGTGAACGACCACGTGGTCGGGCCGACCGATCCGCCGGCGGTCGTCCCGGCGAATCTCGCCGTGTAGGACACGCCCGGGGCGAGGTCGTTCGGGAGCGCCAGCGTCGCCGTCGCGCCATTGACCGTGAGGCTGCCGGGGACGGCCTGGCCGCCGGGGCCGGTCAGCGTCAGGGTCGTACCCGCGGCGAGCGGCTGCGACACCGTCACCGACACGTCGGTGCCCACCGGCACGTCGACGGCGGAGGCGGACGGCGTCCGCGACACGACCGTGGGGACTACAGGGTCCGGCTGGAACATCACGTCGACGAGGTAGCTCGTCGAGACCTCGGTCGTCGGGCGCCCCGTGCCGTAGACGTACACGCCCGCGTTCTGCGGCGTGCTCAGGTCGCCGACGGTGCGAGGGTTACCGAGCGCGCCGAGCGTCGCCGGGTACTCGCCGGACGGCGCGCGGTAGCTCACCGTGTACTCCTGCCCGGCGGTCACCGCGACGGGGGTGTCGAAGTCGACGTCCTGCCAGCCCTGCGCGACCGGGTGCGTGACCGTCGTCTGGGCGAGCAACCCCCCGTTCTGGCCCCAGAGCGAGGCCACGAACGGCCCCGCGATCTCGGTCGACTTCCAGAACTGCATGCCGGTGACCTTGCCGGTCACGCGCGGCGAGAAGCGCATCCCCAGCACGACGGCGTCCGGGTCGGCCGCGGCCGCGAGGTCCGGCAGCGTCGTCTCGTCGAACACGCCGCACGGGCACGTCGTGGACGGCGGGCGGAGGGTACGGAAGCTCCACGTCCCACCCTCGGACAGCTGGGTGCCCTCACTGGACGACGCCGTGACCGCGACCGTGTACTGGACGAACCCGGCCCACGGGGCCGACGGGGTGAAGGTCGCGGTGCGTGAGGGAGCGTCGTAGGTCACGTTCCCGGCGACCGCAGCGCCGGCAGCGTCCGTCACCGCGAAGCTGATGGTGGACGCGACCGCGTTCTTGGAGAACGTGATGCGCACCGGGGCGTCCAGCCGCACGCTGACCTCGCCGGGGACGGGCGTGTGCGCGGTGGCGACCAGCGGGGAGGAGTCGGTGAACGTGAACACAGGATCCACGTAGTAGGCGGCGTTGTCCCACGACTGGGTCGGGACCGTGCCGGCCGCGCCGTAGACGCCGGCCGGGTCGGCGCTGAACCCACCCTCGACGGTCAGCGGACCGGCGTCGCGCCCGAGGGTCTGGAACGCCCAGGGGGTGGCGGTGTAGCCGCCGGACGGCGCGGTGTAGGACACCACGTACGCCTCCCCCGCGACGACGGGGACCGGCCTGGTGAACGACGCCGTCTGCCAGCCGGTCGCCGTCTCGCCGGTGAACTGCACGCGGGCCAGCTGCTCGCCGGCCGCGCTCCACAGCGTCCCGTGGTGCACGCCCGTGTTTCCCGCGGCCTTGTGGAACCGGACGCCGCTGACGTAGCCATTGGCCGCCGCCACGAACCGCATGCCCAGCTCGACCGCAGACGAGTCGTCGGCGGGCCCGTCCGCCGGGGGTGTGTTGCCGAACACCGTGCACGGGCAGGCCACCTGCACGCCGCGGGTCGCGGCGGTCCCGATGTTCGCGGAGTCGTCGATCGCCCGGGCGCGCAGCTGGACCGGCCCGGACCCGAAGACCTGCCCGGTGTACTGCCAGCTCGCGCGGCCTTGGGCGGGATGCCAGGTCTCCCCGCCGTCGAGCGACACCTCGACGCCGGCCACCCGGCCGGCGGTGTCGGTGGCAGTGCCGGTGACGGTGACGGTCGCCCCGCCGGCGTACGACTGCCCCGCGGCCGGGCTCTGGATGGTGGTGGTCGGCCCGGTGGTGTCCGTCGTCTGCGTCGCCGGAACGATGCCGGACGCGAGGGTGTCCGGCTGGATGCCCATGTCCGCGAACAGGTTGACCGTCGCCTGGCGCATCCGGGAGTCCGCGGGAGCGCCGTTCCCGTCGTGCTCCTGGTCCAGGCCCCACGACCACTGCACCGTCCCCGCCGAGAACACGAGCGCGCCGCTCGCGGCCCGGTACATGGTGGTCGTGTGCCTCGTGACGCCGGGCGCCACCGTGTTGCCGAAGTCCTGCAGGTACTCGGGCACGTCGCCCACGGTCGTCGACATGCGGATCAGGCCCTCGGGCCGGAACCCGTTGTCGAGGTCCTCGTTCGACTCGTACCCGACCGTGTGCTGCGCCAGCGCCTGGGAGCTCCCGGCGGGCAGGTTGGGCAGCGTCGTACTTCGCCAGAGCCGAAGGTCGCCCTCCTCGGACGTGACCGTCAGCGGCAGGTCCGAGTAGTTGGTCGTGTACAGGGTGCCGATGATCCCGTTCTCCGGGCGGCCCGCCCCGGCCGCGGTGCTCGCGTACCGGGGATCGCGCCACGTCCCGGTCCACTGGCTGGAGGGGTCGATCTTGGCGCGGCTCCAGGTCTCCTTGTACGACACGAGGGTGCGGCGATTCGTCGTCGGGCCGGCCACCGACGGCTCCCAGCGGGTGCGCCAGTACATCTCGTTGCCCGCGAAGAAGCCCAGGTGCACCCCGGCGTCCCGGGCCTGCTCGACGGCGGCCCGCTGCGGGCCCGACCAGTACTCGTCGTGCCCCACGGACAGGTATGCCTCGTGGTTCAGCAGCCGGGCGCCGTCGCGGTCGGTGTCGGCCCCCGCGATGTAGGTGACGTCGTAGCCGTTCTGCTCCAGGAACCGCACCATCGCGTACTCGGCGCTGAAGTAGAAGTCGCGCCCGTCCGCCAGCCCGCGGGTGTTGAACGGGCGGTTGTAGCTGAGCTTGTAGGCCCGCCCGTTGGCACCGCCGGTGTAGAAGCTGGACCCGCCGTAGGTGTTGTAGGCGTGCCAGGTGGTGTCCGCCGTCTGGAAGACCATGTCGGCCTGTGACCCGTCGTCGCGCACGACGAACGTGATGTGGCTCTGGCCGCCGGTGTCCGTCCGGGTCAGGAGTGCGACGTACACCCCGGACACAGCGGTGGCCGGGATGTCCCACCCGGCCGATACGGCCCAGCTCCCGCAGTCGACCAGCTCGGTGGTCTCGACCCAGGCGCACTCCGGCTGGTTCTGCGGCAGCGTGGCGCTCGGGCTGACCGACGTGATCTTGCGCGCACCGAGCCCCTGATACCAGCCCGTGCGATAGATGTCGACCGTGTACGCCCTCGCGTTGGTGTCGATCTTGAACGAGACCCGGTTGCCCGTGTCGATGCTCATCTCGGTGGCGAAGCCCTGGATGCTGGGGTCGCCGGCGCCCTCGATGTCCCACACCTGGGGGGACGTGCCCGGCTTCGAGTTCTCGCAGACGACCGGGTTGCCCCCGGGGTCGCACGGGGCGGCCTCCGCGGGGCCGCCGGAACCACCGCCAGCAGGGCGGACGACAGTGCGAGGACGGCCGCGACGGCGCCCGCCAGTGGGCGGAGGCCACGGCGGGCCCGGTTTTGCGGTAGTGCGGGAGTGTTGCGCACGTCGCCACTCTAGGAGCGCCAGTGCCACCTACGCGGTGCGGGGAGCGCATGATCACCCGCGGTTCACCCGTATGCATGCAGGCCTGTCGGACCCGCCCGGACGGGTCAGGCCTTGGCTACGTGGTACTTGCTCTGCGCCGCCAGCAGGCCCTCGGTGAGGAGCAGCTCGACGGCGTCCGCCGCGTCGTCCACCAGGATCGGCAGGTCCTTCTTCTCGGTCCCGCTGAAGTCCCGCAGCACGTAGTCCGCCGTGTCCATGCGGCCGGGCGGGCGGCCGACGCCGACCCGCACCCGGTGGTAGTCCTTGGTCCCCAGCGCCTTGGTGGTGTCGCGCAGCCCGTTGTGGCCGCCCTCGCCCCCGCCGATCTTGAGCTTGATCGTGTCGAAGGGGATGTCCACCTCGTCGTGCACCATGACCACCTGGTCGGCGTCGACGTCGTAGTACTTCGCGAGCGCGCTGACCGGACCGCCCGAGGTGTTCATGTACGTCGTCGGCTTCGCGAGGATCACGCGCGGGCCCGGTGCCCCGCCGGGCAGCACCCCGAGCCGGGCCTCGGCGACGACGGCCTGCGCGCGCGGGTGCTTGGAGAAGCGCGCGCCCGGTGCGCTCGCGCCAGCAGGTCCAGCACCATCTGCCCCACGTTGTGCCGGTTGCCGGCGTACTTGGGGCCGGGGTTGCCGAGCCCGACGACGAGCCAGGGCCGGTCGCTCATGCCACGTCCTTTCAAGACGACAGAGATCTTTCACGACGGCGGGGACCTGCCCGGGAAACCGTCGGGCCGAGGTAGGACCCGCGCCGCGCACGATCCTCTCGTGCGCGCGCCTGCAGGTTCTACCTCGGCCCGGTCGCGTTCGGGCTCACGCCGGACGCTCTGGGTCGCGGGAGGCGGCTCAGCCCTCCGAGGACGCCTCGGCGGGCGACTCGGCGGACGCGGCCGAAGCCTCTTCCTCGTCAGGGCTGGCCTCGCCGCGCGGCTCGGTGACGAGCACGACGACGGCCTTCGGGTCGGTGAGCAGCGTCGAGCCCTCGGGGAGCGTGATGTCGCCGGCGTGGATCTGCGTGCCGGTCTCGAGGCCCTCGATGGAGACCTCGACGGACTCGGGCAGGTGCGTGGCCTCGGCCTCGACCGACAGCGTCTGCTCCTCGACGAGGTGGATGGTGCCGGGGGCCGACTCGCCGACGATGTTCACGGTGATGTCGACGGTGATCTTCTCGCCGGCGCGCACGACCTGCAGGTCGATGTGCTCGATGACGTTGCGGACCGGGTCGCGCTGGACGTCCTTGGCGACGGCCAGCTGGCCCTTGCCGTCCAGGTCGATGTTCGAGCAGCACGTTGGTCTGGCGCAGCGCCAGCATGGACTCGTGGCCCGGCAGGGTCACGTGCACCGGGTCGCCAGCCGTGCCCGTACAGGACCGCGGGGATCTTGTTCTCGCGGCGGATGCGGCGGGCCGCGCCCTTGCCGAACTCGGTACGGGACTCGGCGACGAGCTTGATCTCGGCCATGGGAATTCACTCCTGGAAGGTCTGTGTGCAACTCGATGGGGGCGGCTGCGTCGGCGCGGGACACGTGACGGGCGCGGAGCGGGCACGTGGGACAGAGTGCTGGAGGGGTACTCCGCCCAGGGCCGCCGACGGCCGCCCAGTCGATCACGGACGCCGGCCGAGTGCTTGCGGGATCAGCTCCCGCCGCGGCCGTCAGGCGTCCCTCGCCGAGGCAACCTGACTACTGTACCCGCTCGTCGGCGCGGTCCGCACCGACTGGCGGTGTGACGCCGATCGCCGGCTGCGTGCGCCGGGGCTTGTAGACCACCTGGACGTGGAACACGAACCGCAGCAGGAACGCCACGACGAGCGTGATGGCCTGCACCAGCACGGGCCACATGCCCGTGTACTCGACCAGCCACCACAGCACGGGCAGGCGGATCGCCGCCTCGGTGCCGTTGAACGCGAACGAGTGCGCGAACCGCGACCAGGTGCCGCGCCCCTCGTTCCGCAGGTCGCGGAACACGAGCCGCTCCTGCAGCAGGAAGTTGATCACGATAGTCACGGCGGCGGAGATCACGGCCGCCACCACGTAGTGCACGCTCAGCGTGGTCAGCAGCCACAGGATCAGGATGTTGAGCACGGCGCCGAAGCCACCGATGATCGCGAACCGCGACATCCGCCCGAAGCGCAGTGACGCGAGCTGCTCCAGGTAGCGCAGGCCCGTCTTGAAGGTCGCCTTGGAGTGCCCGGCGTACCGCTCGCCGAACACGAACGGCTCCTCGCCCACGGCCAGCGTGTTGCGGGTGAGGAGCTCGAGCAGGATCTTGAAGCCGCGCGGGTGCAGCGCGTCGAGGTCCAGCCGGTCCACCCGGGCGGCGAAGAACCCGGTCAGCGGGTCCGTCACGTTACGCAGCCGCACCGGGAACATCGACCGGGCCAGCAGCGCCGAGGCGATCGAGACGCCGTGCCGCCACCAGCCGTCCAGGCCGCCGGCGTCGCCGTCGCCGGTGTACCGGGAGGCGACGACGAGGTCAAGACCCGACTCGCGCCCGCGCGTGACGAGCGCCGGCACGAGCTCCGGCGGGTGCTGCAGGTCGCCGTCCATCACGACCGCCCACTCGGTGGTCACGGTCCGCAGCCCGGCCACGACGGCACCGCTCAGCCCGCCCTGCCGCGACTCGCGGTGCAGCATCCGCACCGCGACGGGCGCGGTCGCCGCGACCTCGCGGATCCGGTCGGGGGTGTCGTCGGTCGAGTCGTCGACGAAGAGGATCTCGACCAGCTCGGGCGCCCCCACGGGGGCGGGACCGCCCTCGGGTCCGTGCGGGACGCCGGAGCGGCGACCGTCGTCGGGCAGCACCCCGAACGCGGCGCAGAGCCGCTCGGTGAGCGTTGCGACGTTGGGTCCCTCGTTGAACGTCGGGACCACGACGGTGACGGTCACTGACCCTCCCAGATCGATGTCAAGACACGGTCCTCCGTTGACCGTGTCCGAGTCAAGTGCCCACCTCTGCGCCGCGGATCAGGAGCCGTAGATCAGGAGTTGCCGTCGAACAGCGAGGTCACCGATCCGTCGGCGTGGACCTCGTTGATCGCGGACGCCATCAGCGGCGCGATGGAGAGCACCGTGAGCGTGTCGAACCGGCGGTCGTCGTCGATCGGCAGGGTGTCGGTGACGACGACCTCGCGCGCCCCGCAGTCGGTGCAGCCGCTGCTTCGCCGGGCCGGACAGCACACCGTGCGTCGCCGCGACGGTGACGGACTTGGCGCCCGCGGCCATGATCACCTTGACGGCCTCGGCGATGGTGCCGCCGGTGTCGATGAGGTCGTCCACCAGCACGCAGTCGCGGCCCTCGACGTCGCCGACTACGCGGTTGGCGACGGACTGGTTGGGCCGCGTGACGTCGCGCGTCTTGTGCACGAACGCCAGCGGGCCGCCGCCCAGCTTGGAGGCCCAGATCTCGGCGACGCGGATGCGGCCGGCGTCGGGCGAGACGACGGTGACGTTGTCGACGTCCACGCGGGTGCGCACGTAGTCGACGAGGATCGGCATCGCCCACAGGTGGTCCACGGGGCCGTCGAAGAAGCCCTGGATCTGCGCGGTGTGCAGGTCGACGCTCATCAGGCGGTCCGCGCCCGCCGTCTTGAACAGGTCGGCCATGAGGCGGGCCGAGATCGGCTCGCGGCCGCGGCTGCTTCTTGTCCTGGCGGGCGTAGCCGTAGAACGGCGCGACGACGGTGACGGATTGGCCGAGGCGCGCTTGGCGGCGTCGACCATGAGCAGCTGCTCCATGATCCACTGGTTGACCGGCGATCGTGTGCGACTGCAGCAGGAACGGTCCGTGCCGCGCACGGACTCGCTGAAGCGCACGTAGGTCTCGCTGTTGGCGAAGTCGTACGCGGTAGTCGGCAGCAGGTCGATGCCCAGCTCCTTCGCGACGTTCTTCGCCAGCTCGGGGTGTGCGCGGCCTGCCGCCAGGACGAGCGGGTGACGGTTCGGGCCGGGAGATGATCCTGGTCATCGTGGGACTTCCTTCGTTGTCGGCCCCAGGTGCGGGGGCCTGGTCGGCCGGCTCGGCCTGGGTGGCCGCGGCCTGCGGGGCCACGGGGGCCCCGGCTGCATTCTGCTGGGCGAGCTGGCGCTGCGCCTGGTCACCGAGGCCGGCCGCCTCGCCGTGGGCGTTCGCGGCGGCTTCCGCCGCGGCCGTCCCCGGCCGACGCGCGGGCGACCCAGCCCTCGATGTTCCGCTGCTGCCCGGCGGTGACGCCGAGCGCGCCGGCGGGCACGTCCCGGCGGATGACGGACCCGGCGCCGGTGTACGCGCCGTCGCCCACCGTCACGGGCGCGACGAACATGTTGTCCGCGCCCGTGCGCGCGTGCGAGCCGATCACGGTGCGGTGCTTGTGCACGCCGTCGTAGTTCACGGTCACCGACGCGGCGCCGATGTTGGTGTGCTCGCCGATCGTCGGCGTCGCCCACGTAGGACAGGTGCGGCACCTTGCTGCCCTCGCCGATCTGCGGCGTTCTTGGTCTCGACGAACGTGCCGATCTTGCCCTTGCGGCCCAGGCCGGTGCCGGGGCGCAGGTAGGCGAACGGGCCGACGGACGCGCCCTCGCCGATGACGGCGAGCGACCCGTGCGTGCGGATCACCGTCGCGCCGACGCCCACCTCGACGTCGGTCAGCGTGGTGTCGGGGCCGATCGTGGCGCCCGTCGCGACCACGGTGGCGCCCTTGAGCTGCGTGTTGGGCAGGAGCGTGACGTCGGGGGCGAGCTCGACGTCGACGTCGATCCAGGTGGTGGCCGGGTCCTGCACGGTGACGCCCGCGCGCTCCACTCCTCGACGATCCGGCGGTTCATCTCGCGCGCGCAGGACGGAGAGCGCCACCCGGTCGTTGACGCCCTCGACCAGCATCGGGTCGTCGGCGAGCAGCGCCCGCACGTGCAGGCCCTCGGCGCGGGCGAACGCGACGACGTCGGTCAGGTAGACCTCGCCCTGCGCGTTCTTGCGGTCGAGGCCGCCCAGGCCCCGGCGCAGCGTGGCGGCGTCGAACACGTAGACCGAGGAGTTGATCTCCCGGATCTCGAGCTGGTCCGCGCTCGCGTCCTTGTGCTCCACGATGCTCGAGCACGTCCCCCGTGTCCTTCTCGCGGACGATCCGGCCGTAGCCGGTCGCGTCGTCGACCTCGGTGGTGAGGATCGTGACGGCGTTGCCGTCCGCGTGGTGCGCCGCCAGCAGCTCGGCCGAGCGTGGCGCCGTCGAGCAGCGGGACGTCGCCCGCCACCACGACGACGGGGCCGTCGACGCCCTCGCCCACGATCTCGCCGTCGGCGATGGCCGCGGCAGCCGCGGCCGCCTGCGCCTTGGAGTCGAGCGCGGCCAGGGCGCACTGCACGGCGCGGCCCGTGCCGGGGATCTCGTCCTGGTCTACGAGGATCGCGCCGGGGTCGAGCTGCCCGACGGCGTCCGCGACCAGGTCGCGCTCGTGCCGGACCACCACTGCCACCTGCGCCGGCTCGAGCTCGCGAGCGGCGGCCAGCGCGTGCCCCACCATCGGCTTGCCGCCGAGCGGATGCAGGATCTTCGGCAGCGCGGACTTCATGCGGGTGCCCTGGCCGGCGGCAAGAACGATGACTGCTGCCGGCTGAGGTGTCTCGGTCACGAGTGCTCCGATCGGTGAGTTCGTCAGATCCGGATGGCTCCGCCCCCAGGATTCGAACCTGGACTAAAGGCACCAAAAACCTCTGTGCTGCCGATTACACCAAGGCGGACCGGGCGCGCGGGAGGCTCCGTCGTGACCCGAAGCGGGCGTGTGCCACCGTCGCACGTCCGTGAACAGTCTGCCAGGTCCGCGGGCATGCCCCATGCCGAAGCGGCCGAGGCGTCAGCCACAATGTTCGCCCGACCGACCTGCTCCGGACATGTCCGGAACTGCCACTCGGGCACAATGAGCCCATGGCCGCCGACAACCGACGTACTCACCGACCTCGCATGACGGCCAGTCAGCGTCGTGAGCAGCTGCTCGCGGTCAGCCGCGGACTGTTCGCCGAGAAGGGCTTCGAAGGCACCAGCGTGGAGGAGATCGCGGCTCGCGCCGAGGTCTCCAAGCCCGTCGTGTACGAACACTTCGGCGGTAAGGAGGGCATCTACGCCGTGGTCGTGGACCGCGAGGTGCAGGCGCTCACCACCGCCCTGACGGGTGCGCTCGGCTCCGGCGGCCACCCGAAGGTCCTGCTGGAGCGCACGGCGCTCGCCCTCCTGGACTACATCGAGTCGTCCGAGGACGGCTTCCGCATCCTCGTGCGTGACTCTCCGGTCGCGCAGGCGACCGGGACGTTCTCCAGCCTGATCGGCGACGTCGCCACCCAGGTCGAGGCGATCCTGGAGCCTCAGTTCAAGGGGAACGGGCTCGAGACCAAGACCGCACCGCTCTACGCGCAGATGCTGGTCGGGATGATCGCGCTCACCGGCCAGTACTGGCTGGACGCGCGCAGCCCCAAGAAGACCGAGGTCGCGGCACACCTGGTGAACCTGGCGTGGAACGGTCTGCACAACATGGAGAAGAAGCCGGCTCTGACGAAACTGTCGCGCTGAATCTCAGTAGCGCGACAAACTGACGGCACGTCAATGTCGCCCGGCAAAATGCCGGTCCGCCGGTGAAATGTCCGAACCTGTCAACCGCATTTGCGCTGGAGCAACAAAGTATGCGCCAGAGCAAAAGAACGAACACCTCCTGCGGAGTTCCGCAGGAGGTGTTCGTTTAGCTGGGGATGTTGCTAACGCCGCTGCCGAGTTCCCCGAGCGGCGTATTGCCTGCTCAGATACCCAGGATGGCGCGGATCTGCGCCAGGGTGATGCCAAGGGAGTCGAGCAGAGTGGTGAGGACGTCAACGACGGTCATGTTGCTATTCCTTCCAGAAAAACGGGAATCACAGGATGATCACCTGCGAGCGGAACAGTGTTCGCGTTCCATACATTAAGCACACGACCCGGACTCTGCAACGGGAAATGGATATTCACCTTTAATGCGCGCCCAGTTTCACCCTGTGATATTGGGTCAGGAATCGAACCATGCAGCGCCACAAAGTGGACATACTCCGAGTACGCTCAGTAGCCGGGCTCTGGAGATTCGAGCGGCACTGCGCCAAGGAGTGCCATAGAGTTCATGCAGGAGAAGGCGAGCCCTGAGTTTGCGGGCTCGCCTTCGTGCATCCACGACGACAGGAAGACCGTGAGGCCGAGCAACCCGAACCGCCACACGCCAGATCAAGTCCCGCGCCGAGCCCACGCCTTCATAGACGAGTCGAAGTCCCGCGGGTACCTCATGGCGGCTGCGTTCGTCCATCCCAGGCACTTGCAGTCGCTCCGCCACGCACTCCGTCAGCTTCGGCCTCGCGGCCGACGCAGCGTGCATTTCAACGGAGCGCGCGACGAACTTCGCCACGCCGTCCTGGACGCGCTGGTCGCGCACGACGTCACGGCAGTTGTGGTCGAGGCGACCGGGCGACGTAGCCCGCAACAACGGGAGATGTGCGTCCGGAAGCTTGCGCAGCGCTGTGTGGCGGTGGAGGCCGGAATCGTCGTCCTGGATCTCGACGAGAGCGTGGTCGGCAAGGACCGCCGGTGGCTGTACGAGGAGCTGCACAAGAGCGAGATCCGCTACGACCACATGCATCGCCACGAGGAGCCGCTTCTCTGGGCTGCAGACGCGATCGTTTGGGCGTGGCAGCGGGCCGGAGACTGGCGTGACCGGGCGCGCCCCTTGGTCGTCCAGTTCCAGGAAGCGCCGTGACAGCGCAAAACCCGGGTCACCCACCTGAAGGGTAGGCTCCCGGGCTCACTTCTCAGGGCTAGTGCCCCTCGCACCACCAATAATACTGACATCTCCGCGTCCGGCAAGCACTCGACGCCTCGGGACCATCACGAAGAGCGCTGGTCTACGCTGCCGGGCGTGACGCCCTCCGAACACCTCACGACCGTCGGCACCGACTACGACGCCATGGCGCAGGCCTACACCGCGTTCGCCGGCGAAGCGTTCGCCGGGAGGCCGCTGAACCACGTGCTGGTCCAAGCGTTCGCCGGCCTCGTCCGGCAGGCGGGCGGCGGGCCCGTGGCCGACGTCGGCTGCGGGCCCGGGCACGTCACCAGGTACCTGCGAGACCGGGGCGTCGACGCGTTCGGCGTCGACCTCTCGCCGCAGCTCGTTGCAGCGGCTCGCGAGGCCAACCCGGGCGTGCGGTTCGACGTCGGCGACATGGGTGCGCTCGATGTGCCGTCCGGGAGCCTCACCGGGGTGCTCGCGAACTACTCGCTCATCCACACCCCGCCTGACATGCTGCCCGCGACGCTCACCGAGCTGAGCCGTGTGCTGGCACCGGGCGGCCATCTCCTGGTCGCGTTCCAAGCCCTGGCCGGTTCCGACGCGACGGCCGAGCCTTTCGACCACAAGGTGTCGCCCGCTTGGCGGTACTCCCCCGACCACATGGTCGACCTGCTGGAGCAGGTCGGCGTCCACGAGACTGCCCGCCTGGTGATCGCGCCGAGCGAGGACCCGACGCGGGGCTTCCCGCAGGCGCACCTCCTCGGCCGCAAGACGGACGGCTGAGGCTCACCAGGCCGCGAGCAGCAGCTCCTCCACGGCGGCAGCGGTCACCTGGCGCGGGTTGGGATAGGGGTTGGCCGCCACCCGTTCGGCCACCTCGCGCAGTGCGGTGCGCGGCAGGCCGAGGGCGCCGAGCGTCGTCGGACCGTCGTGCTGGGCCGCGAGGGCCGACACCGCGCGGACCGGGTCGCCGTCCGCGACGCGCGCCAGCCGCGCGGCCGTGTCGGGCGCCGCGACCAGGTTGAACCGCATGACGTGCGGCAGGAGCATGGCGTGCAGCTCCGCGTGCGGCAGGCCGAAGGTCCCGCCGAGCACGTGCGCGAGCTGGTGGTGCAGACCCATCCGCGCCTGCGCCAGGCACGCGCCCGCCAGCCACGCCGCCTCCTGGAGCCGGCCACGCGGGACGACGTCGGACAGGCGGTCCAGCACCACGGGGAGCGCCGTCAGGACGCCGTCCGCGGACTCCATCCCGTACGCGCGGGTCGCGGCGCTCGCCTCGGTGTCCCACAGCGCCTCGACCGCGTGCGCCAGCGCGTTGAGGGCGGAGGTCAGCGTGAGCCCGTGGGGCATCGACAGCGTGAGCTCCGGGTCGTACACGACGGTGCCCGGCGCCAGGGCCGGGTCACGCCGCATCGTCTTGACGCCGTTCTCGGTCTCCCCGAGCGCCGGCGTCGCCTCCGAGCCGGCGTAGGTGGTGGGCACGGCGACCTGTGGCATTCCGGTCCGGATGGCGAGCGCCTTCGAGAGCCCGATCGCCGACCCGCCGCCGATCGCGACGATCGCGTCCGCCCGAACCTCCCTGGCCAGGGTGAGCGCCTCGGCCGTCACCTCGACCGGGGTGTGCTGGGCCGGACGCCCGAAGGTCGCGGTATACCGCTCCCCCAGGGCCGTGGCCAGGTCCTCCGCAACCCCCTCGGCCGACGACGGCGCCGCCACCACCAGCACCCGCTGCGCCCCGAGCCGTTCGATCTCGTCCGGTACGAGAGCCCGTGCACCGGCGCCGTGCAACACTCGGCCGGCGTACACCTGGTGCACCCTGATGTCTGTTCCCACGAGGCCTGAGCCTACGGTCGCCACATGGCCTGCGACCACGGGCAGCGCCGCGCGCCCTATCGAGATTCTTGATATCGAGACATCCGGTAGCCTCTCGCCATGGAGCACACAGGTCCCGCCGACGAGGTCGACCGCATCGTCGCCGCGTGGCACCACGTGCGCCCCGACCTCGAGCTCGAGCCCCTCACGGTGTTCAGCCGGGTGTCCCGCCTGGCCCGGCACCTCGATCTGGCTCGCCGCACCGCCTTCGCCCGGCACAGCCTCGAGACCTGGGAGTTCGACGTGCTCTCGGCGCTGCGCCGCGCCGGCGCGCCGTACCGGCTGTCGCCCGGCACGCTCGTCACGCAGACCCTGGTCACCAGCGGCACCATGACGAACCGGATCGACCGCCTGGAGTCGCGCGGGTTCGTGCAGCGGCACCGGTCCCCGGACGACCGCCGCGGCGTCCTGGTCGAGCTCACCGAGGAGGGCCTGGCGCAGGTCGACGCGGCGATGAGCGACCTGCTCGACATCGAGGCCAAGGTGCTGACCGCCCTGTCCCCCGCGGAGCGCCCGCAGCTCGCGGCCCTGCTGCGCACGGTGACCGCCCAGTTCGACGACTGAGCCACCGCGCCTGAACCGCGGCGCGGTCGTGGCCGATGACCAGCCGCTCAGCGACTCCGGCTCACCATGATCTTCTCGCGGCCGAGCTGGTCGGGCAGGAAGAAGAGGTCGTCGGCGTCGGCGACGTACAGCGGCAGCTCGCCCAGCTTCGCCGGCATGCCGTCGGCGTCGGTCAC
The DNA here is from genome assembly GCA_963850545.1 of uncultured Actinomycetota bacterium. Taxonomy (GTDB): domain Bacteria; phylum Actinomycetota; class Actinomycetes; order Actinomycetales; family Cellulomonadaceae; genus Promicromonospora. The sequence continues at coordinate 699,480 of CAWKLP010000002.1, forward strand.
GGTCAGCTCGACGTGGTCCGCGGCGTTCTTCGAGACGTACTTCCAGGTGCCCTCGATCTCGGCGGGGGCATCGTCGGAGCCGCCCACCGCGTCGTCGAGCACCTCGTCCGGTACTCCGACGGCCGTGAACGTCCGGTCCTCGCCGAGCGCGACGACGGTCGAGGTCCCGTCACCCACGTAGGAGCCCACGAACTCGGGCTCCGTGTAGTCGAGCTTGCCGAGATCAAAACCGCACCCCGACAGCATGAGTACACCGACGAGCGCTCCCACGCCTCGGAAGACCTGCCGCTTGTTCATCCGAAAACCCTCGGTTGTTCCAGTCCTGACCGGTCGCCCAATCTAACGGGAAAGCCGCAAACCCTCCTGGGGACCCGGAGTGCCGATCGGCACGGCTTGTGGCGATGCGATGGACGCCCGACGCAACCAACTGCCCCCGTCCCGCACAATGACGGCATCATGAGCAACATCCGCACAGCGGCCGGCGGCTCCGCGCTGCTTGTCGCGGTCCTCGTCTTCGCCCTGAACCTGCGCACCCCCATCACATCCCTCCCGCCGGTCATGGCCGACGTCGCGGCCGGGCTCGGCCTGGACCAGACCCTCGCGGGCCTGCTCGTGGGCATCCCGGCGCTCTGCTTCAGCGTGGTGGCGCCGGCGGCGTCGGGCCTGATCGCCCGCATGGGGCCGTACGCGGCGGTGACCGTCGCCCTGGTCGGGGTGATCGTGGGGACGCTGATCCGGTCGGCCGGTTCGGGGACGGCGGCCGTGGTGGCGGCCTTCGCGGGCACCGTCGTGCTCGGCTCCGCGATCACTGTGGGCAACGTGGTGGTCCCGGTCATCATCGCGCGGGACTTCTCCTCGAGGACGGCGCTGGCGACGGGCCTGTACTCGTCGACGATGAACCTCGGGTCCGTCTTCGCGACGTCGCTCACCGCGCCCTTCGCGGCCCTGCTGGGCTGGCAGGGCGCGATCGCCTCCTGGTCGCTCGTGGCGATGGTGGCGCTCGTGGTGTGGCTGGTCACCACCCGGAGGATCGCCAGGCCCGCGCCCGACGGCGGCACCGCGCCCGGCGAGACCCCCACCGAGACGCTGGTCGAGGGACCCACCGGGACCCCCGCCCGGGCGATCGTGGAGCGGCCCGACGAGACGTGGAGCGGCGTGCTGCGTCGTCCGATCACCTGGGTGCTGACCGTGGCGTTCGCGGGGCAGTCGTTCTCGTACTTCGCGGTGACGGGCTGGCTGCCGGAGCTGCTGCGCGACCTGCTGGGCGTGTCCGTGACCACGGCGGGCAACGCGGCCGCTCCGTTCCAGGGCCTCGCCATCGCCGGCAGCGTCCTGGTTCCGCTCGCGCTGGCCGCTCGGGTGCCGATGCGCGGCGCGGCGGTGACGATGGGGCTCCTGTGGGTGGCCCTGCCCGCGGGCCTGCTGCTGGCGCCGCAGTGGTGGCTGCTGTGGGTGAGCCTCGCGGGGATCGCCCAGGGCGGGAACTTCGTAGTGATCTTCACCATCGTCGCGCAGCGGTGCCGCACCGTGGCCCAGACCCGGCGGACGGTCGCGGCGGTGCAAGCGTTCGGGTACGCGGTGGCGGCGTCGGCCCCCGCCGTCATCGGCGCGGTCCACGCGGCGTCGGGCGGCTGGACCGCGGCGCTCCTGGTGATGCTCGGATCCACGCTGACGCTGGCGACGGCGGAGCTGATCGCCACGCGGCGCCCGGGACGCGCACGGCTCTGACAGGAACTTTTCCATAGTCATTGAAACTTGGCAGGATCATTGCCTACCTTTCCAGCATGACGACACACCTTGAGCCCACCGCAGTGCTCCCCACCCTTCGCGAGCACCTCCTGGTCGACGGGTTCGACCTCGTCCTCGACCTCACCCGGTCGCACGGCTCCACGCTCGTCGACGCGCGTGACGGTCGCGAGTGGCTCGACCTGTTCACCTTCTTCGCCTCCTCCCCCCTCGGCATGAACCACCCCGCCCTGGCCGACGACGCCGCGTTCCGCGAGGAGCTGGCCACCGCCGCGATCAACAAGCCGTCCAACTCCGACATCTACACGGTCGAGATGGCACGCTTCGCCGACACGTTCGCGCGCGTCCTCGGCGATCCCGCACTGCCGCACCTGTTCTTCATCGACGGCGGAGCGCTCGCCGTGGAGAACGCGCTCAAGGTCGCGTTCGACTGGAAGTCCCGCCTGAACGAGGCGAACGGCCGCTCCCCGGAGCTCGGCACGCAGGTGATGCACCTGGAGCACGCGTTCCACGGCCGCTCCGGGTACACGATGTCGCTCACGAACACCGAGCCGGGCAAGGTGGCACGGTTCCCCAAGTTCGACTGGCCGCGTATCCCTAGCCCCTACATCGCGGAGGGCAAGGACATGGACGCCGCCGAGGCGGCCGCGTTCCGGGCCGCCCGTGCGGCGTTCGAGGCCAACCCGCACGACATCGCGGCGTTCATCATGGAGCCCATCCAGGGCGAGGGCGGCGACCACCACTTTCGCCCGTCGTTCCTCCAGGGCATGCAGCTGCTGTGCCAGGAGTTCGACGCGCTGTTCGTCGTGGACGAGGTCCAGACCGGCGCTGGGATCACCGGCACCACGTGGGCCTACCAGCAGCTCGGCGTCACGCCCGACATCGTCGCCTTCGGCAAGAAGACGCAGGTCTGCGGCATCATGGCCGGCGGCCGCGTGGACGAGGTGCCGGACAACGCGTTCGCCGTCTCGTCGCGCATCAACTCCACCTGGGGCGGCAACCTCACCGACATGGTGCGCTCGCGCCGCATCCTCGAGACCTACGAGGCCGAGGGCCTGGTGGACCGGGCCCGGACCATGGGCAAGCGGCTCCACGACGCGCTCATCGAGCTGGCCACCCGGCACGACGGCGTGACCGACGTCCGCGGCCGGGGCCTGATGTGCGCGCTGACGCTGCCGTCCCGTGAAGTCCGTGACCGGGTGCTGTCCGCGCTCACCGAGCGGAGCGTGCTGCTGCTGGGCTGCGGCGAGCGGTCGGTCCGGTTCCGCCCGGCCCTCACGGTCACCGCGGAGGCACTGGAGTCCGGCGTGCGGGCCTTGGACGAGGTCCTCACGGAAACCCTCTGACCACCCCAGGGCACCAACCTTTGTTGTGGGCGCGGGTTACTCGTCTTCAGCAGCGACGCTGTCTGCGATCCTGATCAGCTCCGCCACCGTCGGCCCCGCAGTCCCCGTGGACGTGCGGCCGAGGGTGGCGAGCAGCAGGTAGGAGCCGGCGTCGTCGGTCCATTCGACCCGCACCGGGCCGAAACCGTTGTTGTCCACGCGCGTGACCCGCGCCTCCAGGCCCGACTCCTGGAGGTCCTGCTGCTCGACAGTCACGTTGTCCCCGGAGAGCTCCTCGGACAGCTCCGCCGACCCCGGGTACGTCACGTAGGTGATGGCCGACGCCGGGTGGTACGCACCGGAGCGGACCTCCTCCTCGGGCCACGCGAGGCCCGGTCCGCCGCGGAACGCCTCGGCGTTCTCGGCCCCGTCCAGCGTGTACGTGATCCAGGTGCCGAGGTGGTCCTCCGCCGTCGTGCGGCCGATCCCGGCCGAGATGTCGGCGGGGCACTCCGCCACGGCGTGCCGGACGGCGTCGGGCACCCAGTGCGGCTGGCGCAGGTCCTCGGCGCAGGTGCCGGACGTGAGCTCCGTGGCGTCCGCCGGGACGACGACGGGCTCGTCCTCCCCGGAACCGATCACCATCGTGACCACGATGATGATGATCGCGCCGAGCAGCGTGATGGCCCCGCCGAGCAGCCATTCCGGCCGGATCTTCGGTTCCTCGATGGTGGTGACCACGTCAGCCACCGCACTCGATAGCGGTGACGGCGTCCCGCGAGAGGGCGATCACCTTGTTCGACGCGACCGGGCTCCGGGCCACCCCGGGCTGCACGTAGGAGCCCCAGTCGCAGTCGTTCTCGGCGAAGTACGCCTCGCGCGAGCCGCCCGGCGCGGCGTAGCGGATGCGGTGGTCGGGACCCTGGCACTCGAACTCCGGGTCGCACAGGGAGATCGCGAGCGCGCGCATGGTGACCCACGTGCTGGTGTCGACGCAGCCGCTCACCGGCAGCCCGTTGTACGCCTGGAACGCCTCGGTCGCGACCTCCGCCTCGCTGTCCCAGGCCCCGTCCACAGGCTTCAGCCCGGTGCCGGCCCACAGCACGTTCTGGGCGGCGACCACCTCGCCGCCGGACGTCTTGCCGCACTCGCCGACCGGGTCGTTCGACACCCACGTCGCGCTCGAGTTCACCGCCTGCACCACGGCAGCGATGATCAGGGCGGCGACCACGGTGCCACCGCCCGCCTGCAGCCAGGTTCGGGTGGTGGGCATTCCCTCGGCGCTCCTTCGTCTGCCCGACGCCGACGCCGGGCGATGTGCTTGCGAGCGCGAGCGTAACAATCCACCCTTAAAAGACGGAAGCGACGCACCGGACATTCGCTCAACAGGGGCCATTCGGATCGCCGGTCCCGCGCGCCAAGACCCTCGCGGGTCGCTGACGACGCGGGAGCTCGCGCACAGACGCTCGTCATGGGCTGCTCGGCCGGTTCGCGGCAACATCATGTAGCCAGATTTCAGGGGGGTGAAAGAAAAGTACCGTCAGCGCGCGCAAGCCGAACCAAAAGGTAATCTCGGCGGCATGCTGCGGCCCCTGACCAGCCCGCCGCGACTGCGTCCGGGCGACACCGTCGCCGTCGTCGCCCCGTCCGGTCCCGTGCCTGCCGACCGGCTCGACGACGGCATCGCCCACCTGCGGGACTGGGGCCTCGACGTGCAGGTGATGCCGCACGTCCGGGACACCCACCCGGGCCGCGAGTACCTGGCCGGCTCCGACGAGGCGCGCGCAGCCGACTTCCAGGAGGCCTGGCTCGATCCCGACGTCCGCGGGATCGTCGTGGCGCGCGGCGGGTACGGGGCGGCGCGGATGGTCGAGCTCGTGGACTGGGACGCGCTCGCCGCCACCGACCCCAAGGTGCTCGTCGGGTACAGCGACTGCACGGTCCTGCACCAGGCGGTCGCCGCACGGCTCGGCCTGGTGTCGCTGCACGGCCCGATGTCGGGGACGGTGTCCTTCCTCAAGTCCGAGCCGGCCCGTGAGCACCTGCGACGCACCCTGTTCGAGCCGGGGACCACGCAGACGGTCACCAGCCCGCAGGCGCACACCCTGGTCGGCGGCACGGCCCGCGGCATCACTACCGGCGGCTGCCTCTCGCTCCTGACCACGTCCGTCGGGATCGGCACCACGACGCCGTCTGCCTCGGGCGGGATCGTGCTGCTGGAGGACGTCGACGAGAAGGCCTACCGGATCGACTCGTTCCTCACGCACCTGCTGCGCGCCGGATGGTTCGACGGCGCGGTGGGCATCGTGCTGGGCTCGTGGCAGGACTGCGAGCCGGTCGAACCGATAGTCCTGGACCTGCTCGGGCCGCTCGGCATCCCGATCCTGGGCGAGCTCGGGTTCGGTCACGGGCCCGACCCGCTCACCGTGCCGCTGGGCGTGTCCGCCGAGCTGGACGCCGACGCCGGCACGCTCACGCTGGACCACCCGGCCCTCACGCTGCGCTGAGCGCCCGGTCGCTCCGCACACCCGGCGCGGGTGGAGCTCAGGCGGGCTCGGCCGTCTGCCCCTCGAAGTACGTCTGCAGCACCACCGTCGTGCGCGTCGAGACCTTCGCCGTGCGGCGGATCTTCCCGAGCAGCTCCTCCAGCGCCCGCGGCGACGCCACGCGCGCGGTGAGCAGGTAGTTCGCGTTGCCCGCCACCGAGTAGCAGGACTCGATGCCGGCCATGCCGCGCAGCCGCTCGGGCGCATCGTCCTCCTGCGCCTGGTCCAGGGGCGTGATCTCGATGAACGCGGAGAGCGGCAGCCCGACGGCCTCGGAGTTGATCACCGCCCGATAGCCCGTGATGACGCCGCGTGCCTCCAGCTTTCGCACGCGGACCTGCACCGCGGACAGGGACAGTCCCGAGATCTCGGACAGCACCGCGAGCGTGGTGCGACCGTCCTTGCGCAGTGCGTCGACCAGCGCTCGGTCCACTCCGTCAAGCGGTGCCACTTCGTTGTCGGTCATCCCGCCACCTCCGCCGCTTCCAACCAGGCTGCCTCGAGCTCGTCGCGTTCGCTCACCAGGTCGCGGAGGTCCGCGTCCAGCCGTGCGACAGCCTGATAGTCCGTTGCCTGCTGTGCGATGGTTTCGTGCAGCTCGGCCTCCTTCTGGGCAATCTTCGCAAGACGACGCTCAATTCGGGAGACCTCTTTTCGTGCGGCGCGAATATCGCGCTGCGAGAACTCGTCGCCGGCCTCCGGGCCGGCCCCCGCCGAAGCAGCGCCCGACGTCGTCCCGCCGCCGACCGAGCCCGCGCCGGAACTGCCGCCGGAACTCGTGCCCGAACCGGCTGGCGTACCCGACGCCGAGGCGCCCGCGGCCTTCGCCGCCGCCCGCAGGCGCAGGTACTCCTCCACGCCCCCGGGCAGGTCGCGGATGGTGCCGTCGCCGAGGAGCGCGACCTGCCGGTCCGCCACCCGCTCCAGCAGGTACCGGTCGTGCGAGACGACGATCAGCGTGCCCAGCCATCCGTCCAGCAGGTCCTCGACGGCGGCGAGGGTGTCGGTGTCGAGGTCGTTGGTGGGCTCGTCGAGCAGCAGCACGTTCGGCTCGGCCACGAGCAGCCGCAGCAGCTGGAGCCGGCGCCGCTCGCCGCCGGACAGGTCCCGCACCGGCGTGTACGCGCGCTCCCGCGTGAAGCCGAGCTTCTCGGTGAGCTGCGCCGCGGTGAGCTCCTTGCCGTCGACGACGACCCGGCCCTTCTCCTGCTCGATCACCTCGACGGCCGTCAGTCCCCCGAGCTCGTCCAGCTCGGCGACGTCCTGCGTCAGCTCTCGCACGTGGATGGTCTTGCCCCGCTTGACCCGCCCCGAGTCCGGGGCGCGCCGCCCGGCGAGCAGCGCGAGCAGCGTCGTCTTGCCCGCGCCGTTGACACCCACCACTCCGTACCGGTCGCCGGGGCCCAGGCGCCACGTCACGTCGTCGAACAGGACCTTGCCCGGGACCGTCACGCTGACGGACTCCAGGTCCAGCACGTCCTTGCCCAGCCGCCGCGTCGCCATGCGGGTCAGCTCCATCGAGTCGCGGGGCGGCGGCTCGTCGTCGATCAGCGCCGACGCGGCGTCGAGCCGGAACTTCGGCTTGGACGTGCGGGCCGGCGCCCCGCGGCGCAGCCACGCGAGCTCCTTGCGCAGCAGGTTGTCCCGCTTCTCGGCGGCCGTAGCGGCCTGCCGGGCCCGCTCGGCGCGCGCCAGGATGTAGGCCGCGTAGCCGCCCTCGTACCCGTCGACGGCGCCGGTGTCGTCGCCGCGCACCTCCCACATGCGGGAGCAGACCTCGTCGAGGAACCAGCGGTCGTGCGTCACGACCACAAGCGCACCCGTCGCGCCGGGGCGCCCGTAACGCTCGCGCAGGTGGGCGGCGAGCCAGGCCACGCCCTCGACGTCGAGGTGGTTGGTGGGCTCGTCGAGCAGCAGCACGTCCGGGTCCTGCACGAGCAGGGCCGCGAGCGCCACACGCCGGCGCTGGCCGCCCGAGAGCTTCGCAGCCGGGGCGTCCCAGGCGAGGTCGGCGAGCAAGCCGTCGTGCACCTCGCGGATCCGTGCCTCCGACGCCCAGACGTGTGTCTCGGCGTCGCCGTGCACGAGGTCGAGGACGGTGGCGTCGTCGGCCAGCTCGTCCCGCTGGTCCAGCATGCCCAGGGTGGAGCCGCCCACCTTGGTGACCCGTCCGCTCTCCGGCAGCGAGGTGCCCGCGAGGATGCGGAGCAGGGTGGACTTGCCCGCGCCGTTGGGGCCGACGACGCCGACGCGGTCGCCGTCGTCGAGCCCGAGCGAGACGTCGGCCAGGAGGGTGCGAGTACCGATGGTCAGCGCGATGCCGTCTGCGCCGAGGAGATGTGCCACCTACCAAGGGTAGTCGCGCGCTACGCTCTGCCCGTCAACGGCGACCGAGCCGGAGGATTCCGCCGCTGACCCAGCAGACGACGACGCCGAGGAGCATCAACGTGGCCCAGTTCGACATGCCGCTGTCCGATCTCGAGAGGTACACCCCCGAGGTCGACGAGCCCGGCGACTTCGACGAGTTCTGGTCGACGACCCTTGCCGCGGCCCGCACGTTCGACGATGCGCCGAAGGTGGAGCGCGTCGACGTCGGGCTGACCGAGATCCTGGTCGACGACGTCACGTTTCCAGGGTTCGGCGGGCACCCCGTCAAAGCTTGGCTCACGCGGCCCGCGCACTCCGACGGCGACCTGCCCGTCGTGGTCGAGTACCAGGGCTACGGCGGTGGGCGAGGCCTGCCGCACGAGCGCATCCACTGGGCGGCGGCCGGCTACGCGCACCTCATGATGGACACGCGCGGCCAGGGTTCCGGCTGGGGCGCCGGCGGGGACACACCGGACCCGGTGGGGTCCGGGCCGGCGTCGCCCGGGTTCATGACTCGCGGCGTGCTCGACCCGCACGACCACTACTTCCGCCGCGTGTTCACCGACGGCGTCCGCGCCGTGGACGCGGCGCGGGCGATCCCGGGCCTGGACCCGCAGCGCGTGGCGGTGCACGGCGGAAGCCAGGGGGGCGGCATCACCATCGCGGTAGCGGGCCTGGTGCCCGACGTCGTGGCCGCGATGCCCGACGTGCCGTTCCTGAGCCACTTCCGGCGGGCGGTGTCGATCACGGACGACTTCCCGTACGGCGAGATCACGAAGTACCTCTCCGTGTACCGCGACCCGTCGGTCGAGGCGCAGGTCTGGCGCACGTTCTCCTACCTGGACTCGGTGTCGTTCGCGCGGCGCGCCCGCTCGGCCGGCCTGTTCTCGGTGGGGCTCATGGACACTATCTGCCCGCCGTCCACCGTGTACGCCGCGTTCAACAACTGGGGGCCGGGGAGCGCCGGGGCGGTCGTCAAGGAGATCGACGTCTACCCGTACAACAACCACGAGGGCGGCGGCGACTACCGGTTCCCGCGCAAGCTCGCGTGGCTGGGCAAGATCATTTAGGGGCCGGCGGGGTTGCGGGCGCGGGCGTGGACCGGAAATTTACCTGATGCGTACTGACGGTAGGCTCCCAGCGCACGCCCATCACTCGGAGGTCTCCGCTGTGCCTGAGTACGATCTGCCGCTCGTCACAGTGGCACCGGCCGCGCCGCCTGCCACGGATGAACCCGCGGACTTCGACCTGTTCTGGTCGGAGACGCTCTCCGCGCACCGCGACATCGAGGTCGCACCCGTCCTGACCGCCGCCTCCACCCGATCCCGGGACCTCACGGCCGAGACCGTGACGTTCGCCGGGTTCCAGGGCCGCCCCGTGACGGGCTGGCTCGTCACACCGGTCGGGGCCGCCGCCACCCTGCCCGGCCTGGTCGAGCTGCGGCCAGCCGGGCCCGCCGCCTCGCACGACCTGGAGTGGCTCGCGTCCGGCAGGTTCGCGCACCTCGTGGTCGAGCTGCCCGAGGACGACCTCGGCGACCCGTACAACCGCGGCGTCTTCACCGACGCCGTCCGGGCGGTGCAGGCACTGCGCACCCTCGCGAGCGTGGATCCCTCACGTATCGCGGTGCTCGGCACCGGCCCGGTGGCCGCGGCCGCCGTCGCAGCGGCAGGGCTGCTGCCCGACCTCGCGTGCGCCCTGGTCGAGGGCGACGTCCCCGCGGCACACAAGGACTCGCTGGTCGCGTTCGCCCGCCGCGCGAGCACCCCGCTGCAGCTCACGCAGGGTACGGGCGCCCAGGTGCTGCTGGAGGAGTGGGGCTTCAACCCCGCGCTGGCGCTCAGCGCGATGACGGGATCGGTCGAGCGGGTGGTCGAGTGCGTCCTGACCACGGAGAAGGACCTGGCGACGCGCCGCACCCGCTGGATCGCGCGCCACACGCACCTGTCGAACGTCTTCGTCCCCCAGATCGCCTACTGACTCTAGCGGGAGATCGCCGTCACCAGCTGGGTTCCGGGGGCCGGACCGGTCGCAGTCCAGACCGCGTCGACGACGTCGGCCGCCGTCCACGCGGCGCCCAGCGCCAGGGCGTGCTGCCTGGACCGGCCCAGCGCGGCCACCGTGGGCCCGGACCCGGACACGACCGCGCCCAGCGCCCCGGACTCGGTGGCGACCTCCAGCACCGCGGCGAGCTCGGGCCGCAGATCCACCGCCGGAGCCTCCAGGTCGTTGTGCAACGCCTTGCCGAGCGCCACTGCGTCGCCGGCGCGCAGCGCGTGCATGATCGCGGTGTCGTCGGTGGGGGCCACCTTCGGCGTCGACGGGCCGGCCAGCTCGTCGAACCGGTGGAACACGGTGGGTGTCGACAGGCCCTTGCTCTGCGTGGCGAAGCACCAGTGGAACTCGCCGCGCGTCATCGCGGGCGTCAGCAGGTCACCCCTGCCCGTTCCGACGGCGGTATGTCCGAGCAGCGAGAACGGCACGTCGGCTCCGAGCTCGGCGGCCAGCTCCACGAGCTCGGGCCGCGGTACCCCGGCCTCCCAGAGCGCGTCGCACGCCACGAGCGCGGCGGCGGCGTCGGCCGACCCGCCCGCCATGCCCCCCGCGACGGGCACGCCCTTGGTGATGTGCAGCTTGACGTCGGCCGCCAGGCCCGTGTGCTCGGCCAGCAGCACGGCGGCGCGCCAGGCGAGGTTGGTCTCGTCCGTCGGGACGGCGTCGGCCTGCGGGCCCGAGACCGTCAGCGAGATACCGGAGCCGGGCGGCACGTGGGTGGCCGTCACCTCCTCGTACAGCGACACGGCCTGGAAGATCGTCGCCAGCGGGTGGTAGCCGTCGGCGCCGACGGGTCCCACCCGCAGCGCGAGGTTGACCTTGCCGGGCGCACGGACCCGGACCGACGGCGGCGGGGCCGCTGCGAGACGCGGGATCACTCGGCCCCCTCCGCGCTGTCAGACGCATGGGTCACCGAGGTGACCTGTATATCGGACGCGTCGGGGAGCTGCTCCGCGATGCGCGCGAACTGCTCGACGACGAGCGTCTCGCCGCGCGCGCCCGGGTCCACGCCCGCGGCGCGGAGCGCGGTCTCGGCGGCGGCGCCGGAGCCGAACAGCCCGGACAGCGCGGCCCGCAGCGTCTTGCGCCGCTGTGCGAACGCGGCGTCCACGACGGCGAAGACCCGCTCGCGCGGCGCGGTGGTCGACGGCGGCTCCCGGCGCTCCAGCTGGACGAGCGCGGAGTCGACGTTCGGGGCGGGCCAGAAGACGTTGCGCCCGATGGTCCCCGCCCGGCGGGCCGACGCGTACCAGGCAGCCTTCACCGACGGGATGCCGTAGATCTTGGAGCCCGGCACGGCGGCGACCCGGTCGGCCACCTCGGCCTGGACCATCACGAGCACGCGTTCGAGCGAGTCGAACCGCTGCAGCATGGTCAGCAGCACCGGAACGGCCACGTTGTACGGGAGGTTCGCCACGAGCGCCGTCGGCGGCTCGCCGGGCAGGGCGGTGACGTCCATCGCGTCGGAGAGCACCACCTCGAAGTCGGCGTCCGGGAACCGCCCGCGCACCGTGTCGGTGATCTGGCCGGCCAGGACCGGGTCGATCTCGATCGCCACAACCGAGGCGCCGGCCTCCACCAGGCCCAGGGTCAGGGAGCCCAGTCCGGGACCCACCTCGACGACCCGCTCACCGGGCCGGAGCCCGGCGATGCGCACGATCTTGCGGACCGTGCCGCCGTCGTGCAGGAAGTTCTGGCCCAGCGTCTTGGTGGGCCGAACGCCCAAGCGCCCTGCCAGGTCGCGGATCTCCGCGGGACCGAGCAGGGCGCCTGAGGTGTCGTTCATGCAGGTGAGCCTAACTGGATCAGTACCAACCCACCGACTCCGAGTGGCCCCACGCACCGCACGGCGTGCCGTAGCGGTCCGCGATGTAGCCGAGGCCCCACTCGATCTGGGTGGCCGGGTTGGTCGCCCAGTCCGAGCCTGCCGTGCCCATCTTGGAGCCCGGCAGCGCCTGCGGGATGCCGTAGGCGCCCGACGACGGGTTGGCGGCCTGGTAGTTCCAGCCCGACTCGCGCTCCCACAGGAGGTCGAGGCAGGTCCACTCCGAGCCGGTCCACCCGCGCTCGGCGGCCATCTGCTGGCCGATCTCCTTGACCGAGCCCGACGGCACCGAGGTGCTGGACTCGCTCGTGTCCTCGACGGAGGTCTCCTCGACGACCGGGCGCTCCTTGGTGCCCTCGACGATGACCCGGTCGACCGGCTTCTTCGTCACCTTGTTGGAGAGCTCCTTGCGAGCGACGACCTCGCCGTCGACCGTGCGCAGGAGGACGACGCGGGTGCGCACACCCTCCTCGCCCTCGCTGCGGACAAGGTTTTCCTCGTCCTCGTAGCGGTCGTTGTCCTGGGTGGTCTTCGTGTCGTAGTCCAGGTCGAACTTCTGGGTGACCTTCTTGGTCTCGACACGCTGCACCTGGACGGCGACGTCCGCGCCGGCCTGCTTGGCCGACTTGGCCGTCTTGACGTCGATCTCCTTGCCCTCGGCGAGGGTGGTGACCGGGACGATGCTCACGCGGTCGTCCTTGTCGAGCTCGACCTTGACGTCGGCGAGCACGCTGTCGACGCTCTCAGCGTGGTCCTCGACCACCTGGGTCGAACCATCCGCCACGACGGCGACAGGGCCGTCGTCGTTGAGGCGGAGCGGGAGCGAGGCGCGGTCGCCGGAGCGGGACGCCACCAGGGCGACGTCGCCGCCGCGCTCGGCGAGGGTTGTCAGGGCCTCGCTCGCGTCGGTCACGGCGACCCACACGTCACGCTCGTCCTCGCCGTCGGTCATGGTGACCTGGCGGGCGTAGCGGACGACGACCTGGTCGCCGTCGGAAAGCTTGGCGTCGGTTCCGGGGGCGACGACGTCGCGGTCGCCCAGGCGGATGCCCTGCGACTCGAGCATGCCCTCGACGGAACCGGAGTAGGTGGTGATGGTCTTTGCGGTGCCGTCGACGTCGAGCGTGACGGTCTTGCGTGCCTCTGCGAAGGCGACGGATCCGGAAGCGACGATCGCAACGGCTGCGAGGCCGGCGACGAGAGGCCAGCGACGCTTCGAGGAGGCGGCCTGAGGGCTTACGGCCTCGGACTCTGAGTTGGTGCTGGGGATGGAGCCAGAACTCTGCTGCTCAAAACGGGGGTTCACTCGTGTCCAGTCGTCGGACGTTCCGGGCACGGGCGGCGAGACGGGACGTGCCCGCTCGCGCGGGAGTCCCTACCACGATTCGGCCTGGGGGCCAGGCGGCTCTTGCGAGCCGACGCGGTCTCGACCGGCCGATCCGGCGGTCTCACACTGCCCACGAGGTTCCGCGTTCAGTGCCGTCCTGCCGCCGCGGGAACGCAGTGGCTTACACCACAACGCACCCTCACGCCAGCGAGGACAACCGAACGTAACTGATCCGTTATCGCTCGGCCAAGTTTCTCGGTGCTATCGGGCTGTGTTGTCGGTCACTCGTCTAGGACAACCGTCCAACTCGGCTCCCCGCGCCGGGCGCACAGGCCGCTCGGGCAGCCTGTGCGCCTGGCACGTCGGGAGCGGGTCAGTACAGGCCGAGCGCTGCCGCACAACCGGGCCACTGACCCCAGCCGGACTGCTGCTGGAGCGCCTGGGCCCGCATCGTCTGCTCGGCGGCGGACGCCTCCGACGGGAGGCCGGACCCGCCCATCGCCTGCCAGGTGGGCAGCGAGAACTGGTAGAGCCCGTAGTACCCGTTGCCGGTGTTGGTGGTCGGGTCACCGCCCGACTCGCACTCCGCGAGGCTGGCCCAGACGCCGCTGGTCACGACCGACCCGGTCTCCGGCGCGGGCTCCGACTCCGGCTCCTCGGCCTGCTCCTGCGCCGCGGGCTCCGGTTCCGGTTCCGGCTCGGGCTCGGGCTCGGGGCGGGCCTTGGTGCCGTACATGATGACCTCGTCGACCGGCTTGCGCTCGACCACCATGGCCCGCTTCTCCCGGTCGACGATCCGGCCGTCGACCCTGGTGACGTCCCACGAGGTGACACGCTTGCCCACTGCGCCCTCGGTCGCCACGTACGGGTCGAGGTCCTCGAAGCGGTCCGGGTCCTCCGCCCTTGTCGTGTCGAACGACAGCCGGGTGAAGGTCCGCTCGACCGAGGTCTGGACCTGTTTGACGACGACGGTCACCGACGGAGCACCCGGGCTGACCGGCTGTCCGCGCTCGACGGTGACCCGGTCGTCCGCGTCGACCGTGACGTCGCTCTCGGCGAGCAGCTCGTCGAGCGTCGCTGCGCCGTCGGCCACCCGCTGGGTCTCTCCGCCGACCACCAGGTTCACCGGGCTGTCGGCGTCGAGCCGCATCGGGAGCGTCACGCGACCGCCGGAACGGGACGGGACCAGGGCAACGTCGCCCGACCGCTCGGAGAGCGTGGCGAGCGCCTGGTCGGCGTCGAGCGCGGCGACCCAGGTGGTCCGACGCTCGCCGTCGGCCTGGATGGTGACCTGATGGCCGTAGCGGACGACGACCATGCCGCCGTCGCGCAGCGTGCCGTCGGTGCCAGGAGTCACGGCGTCCCGGTCGGTGACCTCGACACCGTGGTCGGCGAGGAGGTCTGCGACGTCGCCCTGGAAGGTCTCGACGGTCGTGACCTTGCCGTCCACATCGAGCGTGACGGTCTTGTGGGCCGAGGCGTATGCCGTGATACCGCCGGCGCCGGCTACCGCGATGGCCGCGGCCCCCGCGAGGAGGGCGGCCCGACGATGGCGCCGGAGCGGCGGGGCGGGGGTTGAGGGGGGTGGGCCGGCCTGGGGGCCGGCGGCGGCTGTCACTGCCGCGGGGAGGGCCGCGTCCGCCGACTGCGGTGGGCCGAAGAGCTCGGTGATGCCGACGCTGCCGCCGGCCTCAGGGTTGATGGTGGGATCACTGGGGGTGCCCTGAGCTGGGTGGGGAGATCTCACGCGGGTCCAGTCCTCGCGCGGTCCGGGCACGGGAGCCGGGGCGGTACGAGTCTCACGCACCTCCCGCGCTGGGCGCGGGCCCGACCGGCCGATCCGGCGGTCCAAGAGACCGTAACCCTACTGTTATCAAATGCAAGCCTATCCAGAGATTAAGCCTGCAAAAAGCCAGGAAAGACGTTTAATGTCCTAAATGTTCCAGGGTGAAAGGGTGCTCAGTACCAGCCGATCTCGACCGAGTGCGCCCACGCGCCACACGGCGTGCCGTAGCGCCCCGAGATGTAGCCCAGGCCCCACTCGATCTGGGTGGCCGGGTTCGTCAGCCAGTCGCTGCCGACGGTGGCCATCTTGGAGCCCGGGTTCGCCTGCGCGATGCCGTACGCCTCGCTGCTGGGGTTGTCGGCGTTCCAGCGCCAGCCGCTCTCCTTCTGCCAGAGCTGGTCCAGGCACGAGAACTCGTCGGCGCCCCAGCCCCGCTCGGCGGCCATCGCCTGGCCCAGCGCCCGGGCGGAGCCCGGGTCCACGGGTGCGGTGGCGACGTCCATGGTCCCCACCACGAGCACCTCGTTCACGGGCTTGCGGACGACCTTGCGATCCACCACCGTGCGTTCGACGACGGCGCCGCCGACCGTCTTCACCTTGTACGTCACCTCGGCCTCGCCGGCCACGCCCGCCGTGCGGATCGACTCGTAGCCCTCCGGGAGGCTTGAGTCCTCGACCGTCTCGGTCTCGAACGGCACCACCTCGGTCACCGTGCGCGACGACGACGCGTCGCGGCTGACCATGATGATCATCCCGTCCACGGCCGCGGCGTCGAGCGGCACGGACGTGACGTCGCCGTCGGCCAGCGCGATGCCCGCCTCCTTGAACACGGAGCGCACCGTCGACTGGGTGGTGCTGAAGGCGAGCACGGAGCCGTCCACGGCGATGTTGACCTTCTTGACCGTGGAGAACCGGACCGGGTCGCGGTCCAGCTGCGTGGTTCGGGACGCCGTGGCGAGGGCGCCGTCGCCCCGCGGCCCGAGGGCCGCGAGCAGCTCACCTACCGTGCCCGCGGTGGTGCGGAGCGTGATGATCTGGCCGTCGAGCTCGATCGTGACCTGGCGGCTGGTACGGACGACCACGGTGCCGCCGGGGCCGACGTCGGTGGTGGCGGCCGGCTGCACGATATCGTCGCGATCCAGCTCGATGTGCTGCGACGCCAGGGCGGCCGCGACCGTGTCGCCGTAGACGCCGACCGTACGGACGTCGCCGTTGTAGTCGATCGTCAGGGTCGTCGCGTTGGCGACGTACATGCCGCTCACACCAGCGAGCGCGCCGACGACGGCACCACGGACCAGCCAGCGGGCCGGTCTGCTCGCGAGCCACGGCCGTGCGTACCTCACCACGAGCACCAGACCGTAACGGAACAAACGGTGCGGGAAAAGCCATCAGGGCGTGAAATCAAATGCCACATTCTCCGCCTCAATGCGCCATTCTTACCAGTTGCCGTAGACGCGCTCCGAGTTCGCGGCGATGTCGGCGCACAGCTTCGCGAGGTCCTCTCCCAGGTGAGCCGCCATCGCCCGGACCGTGTGGGCCGCCGCGAACGGGGCGTTCGGCTGCCCCCGGTACGGGTGCGGCGTGAGGTACGGGGCATCGGTCTCCAGGAGGATCAGCTCGCGCGGTGCTACCGCGAGGGCCTCACGCAGGTGGTTGTTGGCCTTGAACGTGACCGGGCCGGCGAACGACAGGTACCAGCCGTTCTCGGCACACACGCGGGCCATCTCGGCGTCGCCGCTGTAGCAGTGGAAGACGGTGAGCTCGGGGGCGCCGTCAGCCAGCAGAACCTCGATGACCTGGGCGTGCGCATCCCGGTCGTGGATCTGCAGGGCCAGACCCAGCTCCTTGGCCAGGGCGATGTGCGCGCGGAAGCTGTCCCGCTGGGCCTGCTCGCCGCGCGGGCCCGTGCGGAACAGGTCCATGCCGGTCTCGCCGATCGCGCGGATGCGGTCGTTGCTCTTGGCGAGGTCCGCGATCTCGGCGATCGCATCGTCGAGGCCCACCGCATGGCGCTCCTCGGGCTCCGGGGCCAGCCCGTCGGGCCCCACCTCGTCGATCCCGGCATGCAGGGTGGCTTCGTTGGGATGGATGGCGACGGCCCCAACCACCCGAGCCGGTCGCTGAGTGCTGGGTATTTGTGGGGTGTCCGCCCCCGGACCCCACAAATCCCCAGCACTCAACGAGGAGAGGAGGTTGGCGGTCCAGCGGGCCGATGGGAGGTCGCAGCCGACCTGGACCACGCGGTCAACACCCGCCGCCGCGGCGCGGGCCAGGTGGTCAGTCATTGACGGCGGCCAGGCGTAGCCGGCCGGCTCACCTTCGGGCGCCGTGCCCGGAAGCACCGCTGCGATGTGGTCGAGGTGGGTGTGGTTGTCCACGACCGGGACGGGCAGCGGCTCCGGGTCCGTCGGAAATCCGCGCTCGCGTATGCGCTTTGCCATCGTGAGGTCGCTCAGACCGCCGGGTCGTCGAGGCGCGGGAACAGGGCGGCGCCCTTCGTCACGGTGGTGCCCGCGGGCAGGGCCCCGAACGTCGCCGCGCCGTCGAGCGGCTGCGCGTCCAGGGCCCCGAGCGACGCCTCTGCGCCGAGCAGCTCCCACAGCCCGGCCGCTGCCCTGGGCGTGATCGGGTTGAGGAGCACCGCGAGCGACCGCAGCGCCTCCGTGGCCGTGACGAGCGACGTGGCGAGGCGTCCGCCGTCGACGCCCGCGCCGCTCTCGTCGAGCTCGCCGGGCTCCTTCGCGAGCTTCCACGGCTGCGTGTCGGCGAGGTAGCCGTTCGTGGCGTCCACGAGGGTCCATACCGCCGACACCGCGTCGTGGATGGCCAGCCGGTCGATCGCCGCCTCGGCGTCGGCCACCGCCTTGGCCGCGACCTGTGCAAGGCCGGTCTCGGCGTCGGTGAGGTCACCCGGCGTCGGCAGGGAGCCGCCGAAGTACTTGCCGATCATCGCCGCGGTCCGGGACGCGAGGTTCCCGAACCCGTTGGCGAGCTCGCCGTTGTACCGGGCGGTCATGTCCTCCCAGGAGAACGAGCCGTCGCCGCCGAACGCAATGGTCCGCATGAAGTAGTAGCGGAACGCGTCCGACCCGAAGGTGTCGATGATGTCCGACGGCGCGATGCCCGTGAGCTTGGACTTGCTCATCTTCTCGCCGCCCACCAGGAGCCAGCCGTGCGCGAAGACGGTCTTCGGCAGCGGCAGGCCCGCCGCCATGAGCATCGCCGGCCAGATCACGGCGTGGAACCGCAGGATGTCCTTGCCGACGAGGTGCACGTCGGCCGGCCAGGTCCGCGCGAACTGCTCCTTGCGCTCGGGGTCGCTGCTGTCGAGGCCGACGGCCGTTGCGTAGTTGAGGAGCGCGTCGAACCACACGTACAGGACGTGCGAGGAGTCCCACGGGATCGGGACGCCCCAGTCGAACGTCGAGCGCGAGATCGACAGGTCCTGCAGGCCCTGCTTCACGAAGCTTGCGACCTC
Source organism: uncultured Actinomycetota bacterium (assembly GCA_963850545.1). GTDB lineage: Bacteria > Actinomycetota > Actinomycetes > Actinomycetales > Cellulomonadaceae > Promicromonospora. The sequence goes on from CAWKLP010000002.1 coordinate 717,935, forward strand.
GTTGCGGGCCGACGCCGGCTGCACGAACTCGGGGTGTTCCTCGTACAGCGCGATCAGCCGGTCCGCGTACGCGCTCATCTTGAAGAAGTAGTTCTGCTCGGAGAGCATCTCGACGGGCGTGCCGTGGATGGGGCACAGCTTGAGCCCCTCGTACTCGCCCGTCCCGTCGATGAGCTCGCCCGGGAGCTTGTACTCCTCGCAGCCCACGCAGTACGGACCCTCGTAGGCGCCCTCGTAGATCTCGCCCTTGTCGTACAGGTCCTGGAGGAACGCCTGCACCGCCGTCTCGTGCCGCTCCTGCGTGGTGCGGATGAAGTCGTCGTTGTGCACGTCGAGGGTCTCGAGCACCGGCTTCCACGCCGTCTCGACGAGCCGGTCCGCCCAGTCCTGCGGGGTCACACCGTTCGCCTCGGCGGTGCGCAGCACCTTCTCGCCGTGCTCGTCCGTCCCGGTGAGGAACCAGACGCTCTCCTGACGCTGGCGGTGCCAGCGCGTCACGACGTCGGCAGCGACCGTCGTGTACGCATGCCCGATATGGGGGGCATCGTTCACGTAGTAGATCGGCGTCGTGAGGTAGAAGGTCTTCTCGGCTTCCGGCATGGCGTCCATGGTAGTTGCGTGGCGGGGGCGAGCCGTGCGTTGTCCACAGGCCCTGCCCGACGGCGACCGGCCGGGTCAGCGAACGACGGCGGGGTCGACCTCGTCGGCCCAGTCGAGGAACCGGGCGATGATCTCGCGGCGCCAGTGCGGTCCCACCTCGTATGCCTCGAAGGCCTCGGAGCTCTTGCCCTGGACCGAACGGAATCGATCAGCCAGCATCTCCCGGTCGAACGGCAGCGCCTCCTGCTTATCCCCGATGGCAAGAACCTCTTCCCGTGAGAACCGCCCGGACTGCACCACCGCGTCGATGTCGATGAAGTCACGGGTCTCGCCGCGTGACCAGAGAGCGCTCATCTTCCCTGCCACAGCATCCCGGACGTCGAGCACGGGCCCGATCTCTAATCTTGCCGGGGTGAACTCCCGATAGTTCACCCCGATCTGGATGGAGCTCGTCTCCTGGGTCGCGTCGTCGGTCACGCTGAAGTCGGCGAAGGTCCGGCCGATCAGGTTGTCGTGAACGGCCATGCCCACGTTCAGGAATGCCGCACGCAGCTTGGCGACAGAAGCCTCGAACAGGGCTCGGTTCGTAGACATTGGTGAACAGATCGACATCGGCGGACGGCCGGTTCCCGATGCCGTTCGTCGAGATGGCGTAGCCGCCGGCAAGGACGAAGCCGTGACTCTCCAGCGCCTCCAACCCGATCCGGGCGAGGCGTTCGTGGAACGGGAGCATCAGGCGGCCCGTGCCCGTCGGTTTCGGACCGCGAGCTCCGGGAACTTCTGCTCCCAGATCGCTCGGCATCTGACCGGCAGGTTCAGCTGGGGCCAGAGCCTGAGCAGGAGACCTCGGTCCAGGATCCGCACGTGGTCGGAGACGAATCCGTCACGAACGGTCGCGCTGTACAGCTCGCGCGCCCGCCGCAGATCGACGACGTCGTAAGAGGGATCCAGGCTCGTGTCGATGTGCGGCCCGACCGTGACGACCCCCGTCGTCGGTCCCCGCAGGTCACCCAGAGTGTCCGGGGTGACGTACGGGATGTGATCGGCGTATACGTAGCCGCGCGGAACCGTCCGGTAGGCGCCGAGTTCTGCGGACATCCCATTCACCCCTCTCGATCAGCGATGGTTCGAGCCTACGACGCGGCCCGTCCTCGCCAACCAGGATATCCACAGCCCTAGACGTCTGCCAACGGCTATCCCGCCGGCGTCAGCGTCACCCGCAGCACCCTGTCGTCGACCGGCCTGCCGTCCTCGATCGTCGGCTCGCCCCGGCCGTCCGTGTTGTTCGTCAGCACGTACAGCTCGCCGTCGGCCCCCGCGTGGACCGCACGCAGCCGGCCGAACTCGCCCTCCAGCAGCGCCTGCGGCTCCCCGAAACCCGGGCTCTCCCCGTCCGCCACGGCCGACGGGCTGCCGAGCAGCGGCACGCGCCACAGGCGCTCCCCGCGCAGCGACGCCAGGTAGACGGCCTCCTCGGTGACGGCGATGCCCGACGGCGACGCCTCCGACGTCGGCCACCACGCCACCGGGTCCGTGAACCCGGCCTGGTCGCCGGGGCCCTCGACGTCGGGCCAGCCGTAGTTGCCGCCCGGTTCGATGACGTTGAGCTCGTCGAGCTGGTCCTGCCCGAACTCGCTCGCGAACATCCGCCCGCTCGCGTCCCAGCTCAGCCCCTGCACGTTGCGGTGCCCTAGGGACCACACCGGCGAGCCGGCGTCCGGGTTGCCGGGCGCCGGTTCGCCGTCGGGCGTGATGCGCAGGATCTTGCCGGCCAGCGACTCCGGGTCCTGCGCGTTCGCGGTGTCCCCCGCGTCGCCCGTGGCGACGTACAGGTATCCGTCGGGCCCGAGCGCGAGCCGCCCCCCGTTGTGGTTGGACGCGCTCGGGATGCCGTCGAGGATCGTCGTGAGATCGCGCAGCTCCATGCCGTCGAGGTCCAGCTCCGCGCGCAGCACGGCGTTGTCCTGCTCGCCCGTGCGGTACAGGAAGACGGTGAACATCGGCCCGGCGTCGTCCGGATCCACGGCAACGCCGAGGAGGCCGCCCTCGCCGTCGGGCACGGTCTGGTCGGCCAGCTCTTGCGCGCCCCCAGACGGGTCCAGCCGCTCGACGTCGCCGTTCGGGTGTACCACCGCGAGCGCCGCCTCGTCCCGCATCGTGACGAGGAACCGCCCGCCGGGCAGCGGGGCCATGCCCCACGGGACCGGGAGCTCCTCGGCGACCACCTCGGCCTCGGCCGTCACCTCCCCGTCCCAAGGGTCGTCCGACGCCGCCGCGCTCGCCGGGACGGTAGGGCTCGGCGACACGACGCCCGGGTCGGGCGAACCGGTGCAGCCCGAGAGAAGAAGTGCCACCAGGACGGTCCCCGCCATGGCGGGAAAGGCGGTGCGCACCCACGGCGAACCAACGATGTCATCCACCGCCCCATCCAAGCACCGCGCAGCCGCGGACGGTCGGTATTTCGTCAGCTGATCGGCCTCACGAGGTTGGCCGATCATGTGACGAACCACCGACCACTCGTGACTGCCCTCCCACCGGGCACGGTGGCAGAGTGGAGGGCATGAGTCTTACCGAGTCCCGGGCTGAGCGGCGGGCCCTCATCGTCGTCGACGTGCAGCCCACGTTCTGTGAGGGAGGCGAGCTCGCCACGGAGGGTGCGAACGAGATCGCGCACCGCGTCGCGGCCTACGCCGCGGCCCACCGCGACCGGTACACGACGGTGGTGACCACGCAGGACTGGCACATCGACCCGGGCGAGCACTTCAGCGAGAGCCCCGACTTCGTGGACTCGTGGCCGCCGCACGGCATCGCCGGCTCCCCCAACGCCGAGCTGCACCCGGCGCTTGCCGACCTCGAGCCGGACGCCCGGCTGCTGAAGGGCCAGTACTCGCACGGCTACTCCGGGTTCGACGGCGCGGACGAGCACGGCCGGAGCCTCGCGACCGTCCTGGAGGACGCGGAGGTCACCGCCGTCGACGTCGTGGGCCTGGTGGAGTCGCACTGCGTCAAGCACACGGCGCTCGACGCCCGCCGCGCGGGCCTCCACGCCCGGGTGCTGACGGACCTGACGATCCCCGTGTCGCCGGAGCAGGGTGTGGCGGCCGAGAAGGAGCTGACGGCCGCGGGCGTGGAGCTCCGCGACTCGTCCGCCCTCTAGCGATCAGATCCAGCTCGGGAGCAGCATCAGCCGCTGCCAGTACTCGTAGGGCACCGGCATCGCGGTCCAGATCGGGTAGTAGAGCGCGCTCACGCCCACGATCAGCACCACCAGCACGGCGGCCAGCCAGCACACGATCCGCCGGTCCGCGCTCCTGCGCGGCGTCCGTTCGACCCCGACCGCCAGGAGATACACGAGCGTCAGGATCACGAACGGCGTGAACACGATCGAGTAGAACGTGAAGATGGTGCGGTCCGCCAGGGGCCAGGAGTACAGGAACCAGGGCAGCCAGCCGGCGGCGATCCCCACGAGGGCGGCGGTGCCACGCCAGTCGCGGTACCGGACCACGAGCACCAGCGCCACCGGGATCGCGAGTGCGCCCAGCCACCACAGCAGCGGGTTGCCGAGCGACGTCACAGCCTGAGCGCAGTCACCGACGGAGTCGGCGGGGCAGGGTCCCTGGCCGGGGGCGTACTTCTCCCAGAAGAACGACGTCGGCCGCCATTGCACTATCCACCCCAGCGGGTGCGACGCGTAGTTGTGCTCCGAGTCCAGGCCGGTGTGGAAGTCCCACATCATGCGGTGGTACTCCCACAGCGACCGCCCGGCCTCCCATCCACCCTGCGCCCAGCCCCAGTCGGGCCACCAGCCCGGCGGCGTCACACCGTTCACCGCTGCCCAGTCCCGCAGGTACGACTTCGGGTGCGCGAACCAGGCCGACCACGACGCGATGTACACCGCGACCACGGTGGGCAGCATGACCAGGGCGGCCGGGACGGCGTCGACCACCAGGGCGTCCTCCCACCAGCGCCCGATGCCAGCCGTGCGGCGCGCCGTGAGGTCCCAGACCACGGTGAGCAGGCAGAACGCCGCGACGAAGTAGAGGCCCGACCACTTGACCCCGCACGCGAGGCCCAGCGACACCGCCGCCGCGAGCCGCCATCCGCGGAAGCCGAGCCGCGGCCCGTACTGCCCGATCGCGCCGCCCGCCTCGACGATCTGCGCCACCCGGTCCGCGAGCCTTCGTCTGGCCCACTCGCGGTCCAGCACCAGGCAGCCGAACGCGACGAGCACCCAGAACATGAGGAACTGGTCCAGCAGGCCGGTACGCGAGTGCACTATCGCCTCGCCGTCGACCGCGAGCAGGAGGCCCGCCACCAGGCCCAGCATGGTGGACGAGAACAGGCGCCGCGCGATCCGCACCATCAGCAGCACGGCCAGCACGCCGACGACGGCGCTCGCGATGCGCCAGGCCATCGGGTTGTCGGCCCCGCCCATGAGGCGCATCCCGATGGCGATCATCCACTTGCCGACGGGCGGGTGGACCACGTACTCGGCCTCGTCGGTCTTGTACGAGCTGACGTCGCCCGCCTCGAACGCCGGGTTGGGCTTGTCCGGCCAGGCGGCCTCGAAGCCGAGGCTGGCCAGCGACCAGCCCTCCTTGACGTAGTACGTCTCGTCGAAGACCAGCTTGCCCGGGCGGCCCAGCTCCCAGAGCCGCGCGACCGCTGCGATCGCCGTCACGACGAGCGCGCCGAACACGCCCCAGAACCGGTCCGAGACGCGCCGTCCGAGGGCGAGGCGGCGCTCGCCCAGCAGGTCGCGCAGGAGGCGGTCGCGCACGGGCGGTTCGGGCGGCGCAACGGTCGGGTACGACCCGGTGGGCGTCATCCGAGCGCCCACGGCCTCGCGGCGCATGTGCGCGCCGTACGTTCCGGGCAGAGCCTGCTGCGCTGCGGCGAGATGCGCTCTTGTGGCGTCAGGCTGCTGAGACACCGGGCCAGCATAGAGCGTGGGACCCTGTGGTTCATGACCGACCCGTCCCCGGTTCCTGGGCCTGCGCCCGAGGCCGGCTCTCTCGTCCTGGCCGCCACCCCGATCGGCAACACGGAGGACGCCTCGCCCCGGCTGGTCCGCCTGCTGGCCGACGCCGACGTCGTGGCCGCCGAGGACACCCGCCGCCTGCACGGGCTGGCCGGGCGGCTCGGGGTCGAGGTGCGCGGCAAGGTCATCAGCTACCACGAGCACAACGAGACGGCCCGCGCGGACGAGCTGCTCGACGTCGTCGCCGGCGGCGGCACAGTGGTGGTCGTGACCGACGCCGGGATGCCGTCGGTGTCCGACCCCGGGTACCGCATAGTGGAGCGCGCGATCGAGCGCGACCTGCGCGTCACCGCCGCCCCGGGACCGAGCGCGGTGCTGACGGCGCTGGCGCTCTCCGGCCTGCCGACCGACCGGTTCACGTTCGAGGGCTTCCTGCCGCGCAAGGCCGGCGACCGCTCCCGCACGCTCGCCGCGCTGACCGCCGAGCCGCGCACCATGGTGTTCTTCGAGGCGCCGCACCGGATCGCGGAGACGCTGGGCGCCATGGCCGCCGCGTTCGGGGACACCCGCCCGGCCGCCGTCGCGCGCGAGCTCACCAAGACCTACGAGGAGGTGCTGCGCGGGCCGCTCGCGGACCTCGCGCAACGCGCCGCGGCCGAGCAGCTCCGCGGCGAGATCTGCGTGGTCGTCAGCGGGGCGCCGGCGGTGCAGGCCAGCGTGGACGACGTCGTGGGCGAGGTCCTCGAGCGGGTCGCCCAGGGCGAGCGGCTCAAGGCCGCGGTCGCCGAGGTGGCGGACGCCGCGGGCGTCCCCAAGCGCGACCTCTACGCGGCAGCCCTGACGGCCCGCCCGCCCAAGTAACCCCTCCGCCGTCGTTGAGTGCTGGCTATTTGTTGGGCGAGAGGTCCGGAACCCAACAAATAGCCAGCACTCAACGACGGGGAGGGGTTACCAGTCGATCTGCGGGGTCGGGTGGTAGGCGGCGCCGTCGCGGCGCCATGCGCCCGCCTCCACCGCTACCCGGGCCCGGAACGACTCCCAGTCCTTGCCGCCGGGCCGCGACCAGGCGGCCTCGGCCACCGCGGCGAGACGGGGCAGCAGCATCGAGAACAGGTCGTCGCGGTTCAGCATGGTCTCGGTCCAGACCGCGGCCGAGACGCCCTCGATCGCCGACTCGGGCAGCCCGTCGATGAGGGCGGCGGGGTCCCACTCGTAGGAGTCCCGCAGCTCGACGAACCCGGCCCAGTGCAGGCCCAGCGGATGCTCTGGCGTGTACTTCATGTCGAGGTAGGCCCGGTCGGCCGGGGACATCACGAACTTCGCGCCGGCGTGCGCGGCACGCACGAAGGGCGCCGGGTCGGGCCGGGTGTCCCAGTACTGCAGCACGGTGCCGGGCTCGACGAGGACGGGCTCCTCGGCCCGCGCCGCCGCGGCAGCCGCACCGGCCGCACCAGCCGCACCGCCGTCGGCCGCACCAGCCGCACCGCCGTCCGGCGCCTCGCCGGACGCAATCTCGCCGGGCGCGGCCTCGCCAGGCGCAGCCTGGCCGGCCAGCGCCGCAACCGCCGACTGGTCACCGTGCGCGGAGCCGGCGGCCTCCTGCCAGGCGACGGGCGTCTTGCCCGCCCCCGTGATGATCTCCTGGCACAGCACCACGAACCGGCCGAACTCGTCAGGCTGGATGGTGAGCACCTCGTCGCCGCCGAAGTGCACCCACGGCCCCAGCGTCATGCGCGCGACGTCGGTGAACACGTCCCGCAGGAACGGCTCGGTGCCGGGCAGCTCGAAGTGCAGCCGCGAGAAGCCGACCTCGATCCCGTCGTAGGCGTCGGTCGCCTCGCCCGAGGGCATGAGCTCGCCGTATGCGTGGGTCGCCGCGTTGACGTGCCCGGGCACGTCAATCTCCGGCACGATGACGATCTCCCGCTCGGCCGCGTACTCCTGCAGCTCGCGGTAATCGGAGGCGCTGAGGAACCCGCCGGTCGCGCCCGAAACGGCACCCTGCGACGACTTCTCCGTCAGCGCGGGCCGCGAGGGGATCTCCAGGCGCCAGCCCTGGTCGTCGGTCAGGTGCAGGTGCAGGCGGTTCATCTTGTACGAGCCCACGAGGTCGACGACGGCCCGCAGGTCCGCCGGACCGAACCAGTGCCGCACGACGTCGAGCGACAGCCCGCGCCACGGGTACCGCGGCTCGTCCCGCACGACGACGGCGCCCACCTCGAGCGGTGCGTCCGTCTCCCCGCGGCCCGCTTCCTCGCTGCCCGCCGCCTCGCGCCCCGCCCTGAACCGGCCCGCGTTGATCAGCTGCCGCAGGGTCCGCACGCCGTGCAGCAGGCCGGAACGCTCGGGCGCCGCGACGGTCACGCCGTCGGCGGTCACGGTCAGCGTGTAGCGCTCGGGGCTCTGCGAGCCCTCGGGGCCCGCGGCGGGGTCGGACGTCAGGACGACCGGCACTCCGCCGTCCGGCACCACGGCGGCTCCGGCCGTGGCGAGCAGCTCGCCCGCCAGGCGCGCGGTCGCGTCGTCGGGCGCGCCGACGGTGACGGTCCTGAGGTCCAGCACCCCCTCGCCCGGCTCGAGCTCGACAGGTACGGGGATGACGGCGTCGGCGATGATGCCCGCGCCGCTGCTCACGGTAGTCACGATTGTTAGGGCCCCTTCGCTCCAATGGATGCCCGCAGTTTGGCAGGTTCAGCCTGCGGAGACCAGGCCCAGGAGCGGTTCGGCGGGCAGGATGCTCGTCGCGTCGGCGGGTACCTCGCTCGGAGCGGACCAGCCAAGGACGGCGTGGGCCGGGAGGCCGCTCGCGACGTCGGCCCAGACGCCGTCGGCCGTGGCCTGACCCTCGCCCGGGCCCGCGGCGGTGAAAACCACCGCGACCTGCGGCGGGATCGTCAGGTCCGCCCGGTCGACGACGGACGCCGCCGTCGACTGGTGCACCTCCAGCATGATCTGCGGCAGCCCCTGCACGGTGGCGATCTTCGCGAGCCGGTCCACTACCGCCTGCAGCTCCGCGACGGGGACGGCGCCGGCATCCGCGCCGTTGCCGGCCGCGCGGAACTCCGGATGCACCGAGACGCCCACGCCCGGCTGCGACAGCAGTGGCTCCAGGTCGTCGAGCTGCGCGGCCAGCGGCTGGATGCCGGGGGCGACGTCGAGCAGCACGAGCTGCCCGGCACCGCGGATCGCCTCGACCGCGGGCGTGATCAGCTCCAGCGGCTGCTCGTCGACGTAGTCGCCGTCGTCCCCCGCCACGGTGGACCGCACGCTCGCGGTGACGGTGACGACGGGAGCGCCGTCCAGCACCTCGCCGTTCGTGGCGGCGGCGTCCACGGCACGGGCGGCGTCCGCGGCCGGGTCCGCCACGCCGGCGGGCACCGCGTACGACGTCGAAACGTACCGGCCGGGGAACAGCCGCAGCGAGCCGTCCGGCAGCGTCGCGCCCGACGTCGCCACCGCCACCTGCCAGCCGAGGTCGTCGGACGAGCCGAAGCTGCCGCCGATACCGACGACGCCGAGCGGCTTCAGCGCGCGGATCGACTCGACGGTCTCGGCGTGGGCGGCGACGTCACCGCCTGGGACGTCGACCGGGACGGCACCGGCGGCCAGGGCCGTGCCGATGGCCGCCTCCTGCCCCAGCTTCGGGTCAACGGTGACGAGGATCTCCTGCAGCAGGTGCGGGTCGGTGACGTCGGGGATCTCCGCGCGCAGGCCGGTCACGTCGGTCTCGTCGAGGCGGTCCGCGGTGGGCATCTCGACCTCGGCGTCGTCCTGCTTCTCCTTGTCGTCGTCGCTGTCGCCGCGCCCCGCGGAGGCGGCGGCCTCGGCGGCCGCGCTCAGCGCGCCGGGATCGAAGCGGACAACCTTGGCCTCGCCGACGGCGCCCCCCACCTCCGCGACAGCCTGTTCGCGGCCGACGACGACGACGGTGCCCACGCCGAGCCGCTCGAGCTCGGCGACGACGTTGGTGTCCGAGACGCCACCGTCGGTGAGCAGCACCGGTGCGGCGACGGCGGCGCCGGTCGCGGCGGCGGTCGAGCGCGCGTCGGCGTCGTCGGCCGAGGCGATCACCGCGACCGGAGACGCGTGGAAGAAGGCCTGGCTCGCCGTGAGCGCCAGCTCCGCGGGGTCGGTCGAGTCGAGCACCAGGGCCGACCCGGACGGTTCACGAACCTGAAACCTCTCCCCCGTCTTGCCGTCGACGCCCTCGGCGGTCGGCACTGTGCACCCGGCCAGGACGAGGGCGGTGGCCGCGAGCAGAGCCGCGGCGGACGCAGGTCGGTGGTGCGGGACGAATCGGGCGTTCCGGATAACCACGGGTCACATTCTCCCCCACCGGACGACCAGGTGGAAACCCCGAGGTGACGGGGAGCCCAACACCCGGTAAACGGCCGCGAGTCCTTCGGGAGGAGGTAGACGAACCCGTCAGTACACCTCCGAGTAAACTGTTCAGTCAGATCATCCGGAACGAGTACGGGAGCAGGTGACGAGATGGGCGCCACGACAGCCCTCTCGACGCGGGACCGCATCCTCGACGCGGCGACCGAGCTGTTCTACTCCCAAGGGATCCGCGCGGTCAGCGCCGACAAGATCATCGACCGGGCCGGGATCACGAAGGTCACGTTCTACCGCCACTTCCGCACCAAGGACACCCTGGTGGTGGCCTACCTCGAGCGGCAGGCGGCCTGGGAGCGTGCGGCGCTCGACGGGGTGCGCGAGTCCGCCGGCGACGCCGCCGAGGCGTTCCGTCGGTTCGCCGCGGGCATCGGCTCCGCGATCTGCCGGCCGGGGTTCCGGGGCTGCTCGTTCATCAACGCGGCGGCCGAGTACGCCGATCCGGACAGCCCGGTCCGGAAGGTCGTCGCCGAACACCGCGCCTGGTACCGGGAGACCTTCACCGCAATGCTCGGGCAGCTGGACGTGGCCGACGCCGAGCAGGCGGCCGACGAGCTGATGATGCTGCGCGACGGCGCCATGCTCTCCGGCTACCTCGGCGAACCGTCCCGGGTCGGCGACGCCCTTGAGCGCGCGATCTTCGCGGTCATCGATGCCGGCCGGGCGGCCTCCCCGGCCAGGTAGTCACGCCGGTCACAGACCTGCTGGTTGTGCTGGTGGCCCCTTCGTGCGTACGTTAGACGTACTAGTTCGTCTACCGTGGCCGGGAACGCCTGGGCGCCGGTCCGAGAAGGAGCAAACATGGCTGACAGCGTCTACACCGCGATCGCGACGTCCACCGGGGACGGCCGCGCCGGAGGCCAGGTCGTGACCGACGACAGCGCTCTGGACCTCAAGCTGGCCATCCCGACGTCGATGGGCGGCCCCGGTGGAGGCACCAACCCCGAGCAGATGTTCGCCGCCGGCTGGGCCGCGTGCTTCCACAGCGCGCTCAAGGCCGTTGCCGCAGCGCAGAAGGTGAAGTTCACCGACTCCGCCGTCGTCGCCGAGGTGGACCTCAACGCGCTGGACGGCGGCAGGTACGGCCTGAGCGCCGCGCTGCACGTCGAGGTCGTCGGCGTAGACCAGGCCACGGCCGATCAGCTGGTCGAGACCGCACACACCGTGTGCCCGTACTCGAACGCCACGCGCGGCAACATCCCGGTGACGGTCGACGTCACGATCGGCTGACCGCACGGGCCCGGCCCGAACGGCGAGGGCGAGTGTCAGAGGCTCAGGTCATTCTGGTGACCTGAGCCTCTGACAGTCCAAGCCCTCGAGGAACCAGGAGTCCCATGCCGTTCGCCGACCAGCTCATCAGTGACAGCACGGCCACCACCCTGACCCTTGCCGTGCAGGCGGCCGCCCCGGACACCGTCCTGCGGGCGCTGCCGGAGACCGTCGGCCGGCTCGGCGACCTCTCGCTGCGCGAGCGGGCGGACCTCCTGCGGGATGCGCTCCTCGCCGACCTGCCGGGCGGGTACGAGGACCTCGCCCGGGTGGTGCGGACCGCACGGGACAGCTCGGCGCCGTTCGACGGCTGGCTGATCTGGCCGGTCACGAGCGCCGTCGCGGCCAGGGCAGTCGACGAGAGCACGGACGCGGCCTTCGACGACGCGATGGCACTCCTGGCCGATCTCACCGGCCGCCTCACGGCGGAGTTCGCGATCCGCACCCTCCTGCGGCACGACCTGGACCGCGCGATCGGCATCGCCGCTGCCTGGACCGGGTCGGACGACGTCGACGTGCGCCGCCTGGCCAGCGAGGGCACCCGCCCGTACCTGCCCTGGTCGGTCCGGGTGCCGGAGATCCTGACCCGCCCCGGGGTGACGGTGCCGGTCCTCGACGCGCTGTACCGGGACGAGAGCGAGTACGTGCGCCGCTCGGTCGCCAACCATCTCAACGACCTCAGCCGCGACCACCCGGAGCTCGTGGTCGCCACGGCCGGGCGCTGGCTCACGGATCCCGCTCCGACGACGCCGGGCCTCGTCCGGCACGCGCTCCGCACGCTCGTCAAGCGCGGGGACCCGGGCGCCCTCGGGCTGCTCGGGTTCGGCCCGGCATCCCTCGAGATCGACGGGCCCGTGCTCGACGCCACCCGCGTGCCGTTCGGCGGCACGGTCCGGTTCACTGCCGCGGTCCGCAATGTCGGCGCGGAGCAGGCCCGGCTGACCATCGACTACGTGGTGCACCACCAGAAGGCCAACGGCTCCCAGACCGCCAAGACCTTCAAGCTGGCCACCCGGACGCTCGACCCGGGCGAGCAGGTCGAGATCAGCCGCGAGCACTCGTTCCGGCCGATCACGACGCGCCGCTACTACCCGGGCCCGCACGCCGTCACGCTCCAGATCAACGGCGTCCCGACGGACCCGGTGACGTTCGAGCTGGACGCGCCGACGGGAGTGTGACCGGGAGGTCGCCAGACGTCCGCGAGATCGACAGATCGCCGTCGACGTCAGGCGACGCCGTCAGCGCAGCGTGCTCCAGACGGTGCGCCTGGTCTACCCCGGGGCGTTGCAGCCCGAGCTCGGGACCCCTCCCGAAACCTGAGTTCACCCCCTGTTCTCCCCGATCACCGTGCACTAGCGTCGTTCCAGCACAAAGCATGGATGGGCCTTGTCAGTCCAGCAGGGGGAGAACGACAGGTGCACACTGGGCAGATTGTCGACGGCCGGTACCGGCTGGAGGAGCGCCTCGGGTCCGGCGGCCACGGCGAGGTGTGGCGCACGGCCGACCTGAAGCTGCACGACCGGCCGGTCGCGCTCAAGCGCACGCGGTACGACGGCGACGACAGCGGCGCCGACCGCGTCCGCCGCGAGGCGCAGACCCTCGCGCGAATCAACCACCCCCACGTGGTCGCCGTGCTCGACGTGGTCGACGACGGCGAGGTGTGGGTGGTCATGGAGTACGTGGCCGGCCGGCCGCTCTCCGAGATCGGGCGGGTTTCGGTCGAGGAGGCCGCCCGCTACGGCGCCCAGCTCGCCGGCGGCCTCGAGGCGGTGCACGCGCACCGGGTCCTGCACCGGGACGTCAAGCCCGCGAACGTCCTGGTGACCGACGACGGGTTCGCGAAGCTCGCCGACTTCGGCATCTCCCGCCCGCTGCACAACGACGAGACGGTCACCGCCACGGGCGCGCTCACCGGGACCCCTGGCTACCTGGCCCCCGAGGTGGCCAAGGGCGGGCGGTTCACCGAGGCCGCCGACGTCTGGTCGCTCGGCGCGACCCTGTACTACACGCTCGAGGGCACCACGCCCTTCGGCGACGACAACGCGCACACCCTGCTGTGGAAGACGGTCTCCGAGGAGGTCAGGCCGCCCACGAGGGCCGGCGGCATGGCGCCCGTCATGCTGCGGATGCTGGCCAAGAAGCCCGGCGACCGGCCGCGCCTCCGGCAGGCGCGCCAGGAGCTGGCGGTCCTGGCCGGCGATCCGACGGCGGGCGTCGGACCGGAGCCGACCGGAACGCCGCGACGCCCCCGGTGGGTCCTCGCGGCGGTCGGCGCCGCCGTCGTGCTGGTCGCCGCGATCTCCACCGCCGTCTGGGTCGCCCTGGACCGCGGCGACACGCCCGTCGCGGGAGCCAGCACGGGCAACGTCGACGGCGCGGCGAACGCCCCCGCCCCGAGCGTGGCCGGAGAGAGCGACAGCATCATCGGCGACCCCGCGACTGCCGACCCGTGCGCGCTCCTCGACGTGGAGGCGCTCGGCGCATTCGGTCTGACCCGGGTCCGCACCGACCACGCCGAGCTCAACCGCTGCGACGTCGTCGTGACGAGCAACGACGACGCAGTGACCGCGGTCAGCGCCAAGATCTGGCACAACAACGAGGATCCCGCCGAGCCGAACCGGCGGGTCGGCGGGATCACCGTCGTCGACGAGGAAGACGACATGCCCGAGGAGTGCAGCCGCGCGCTCTTCCTGCCCGGCGGCGACTACAACATCTCGCTGGACGTGGAGCCGGAGGCAGGCGAGGTGGCCGACCTGTGCGCCCTCGCCGACGCGACCGTGAACCAGGCCACCACCGTGCTCAACGACGGTCAGATCCCCCGCCGCGAGCGGACCCCCGACCCGGCGTCGCTCTACCCGCAGAGCGCGTGCAACCTGCTCGCCGGAGAGCCGCTCGAACGTCTGCCTGGCGTCGACGCCGACCGGCCCACCGTCGGGTTCGCCGAGTGGGAGTGCAAGTGGGGGACGGACGACGGCAAGGAGCTGACCGTGCGGTTCCAGTTCAACGACCCGCTCTCGGAGGACAACGGTGAGCGCTTCGTCTTCAGCGGGCACGAGGTGTTCAACGAGCGCGACTCGTGGACCGCGACGTCGTGCCTGGTCTCCGTCGTGAACCGCGTGGCGGTCAGCGCGGACGGCGACGGCGACATCGTCGCCGAGCTGGTCCGGCTCCAGCTCGAGGCCGGCGGCGACGAGTCGGTCGATGAGCTCTGCGGCGTCCTCCTGGACATCGCCGAGCCGGTGGCCGCAAAGCTTCCGGCGGTGTCCTGACCGGGCTGACCTGGCTGGCCAGGTGGCGTCGGGAGGGGTCCCCGGCAGGCCGTGCCACGCTCGCGACGACCAGAACATTTGGAGGTCGCCATGACGGATATTCCGCAGATGGAGGGCACGGAGCCGCTCTCCGCCAGCCACGCGAGCCTGGCCTTCGGCATCCCGACGTCCGAGCCGGGCACGATCTATGCCCTGTCCGTCTCGGGCGGCGTCCGGCTCGATGCGCGGGAGGAGCGCTCGGTCGTGTTCGGGCGCAACCGTCCCGAGGTGCACGTGTGCCTGGGCGAGGACGACCTGCGGATCAGCCGTAACCAGGGCACCGTCACGTTCCGCGGCGGCCAGTGGTGGCTCACCAACACCGGGAACCGGGCGCTCCAGCTCCCCCGTTCCATGACGCTCTTCCCCGAGGACGACCCCTACCCGGTCTCCGCCGGCTACACGCCCGTCTTCGTCAACGGCACGGCACGACGCCGGCACCTGCTTGAGCTGTACGTCGCCGGGGAGGACGGGCGCCTGCCCCGCCCGGCGCCCGACGCCGCGACGCTGAAGGACCGGCCGTGGCAGCTCCGCGTCGACGAGCGGCTGGCCCTGGTCTCGCTCGCGCAGAAGTACCTGCTGCACGAGGCCTACCCGCAGCCCTCGACCTGGCAGCAGGTCGCCGTCGACCTCGGCGCGCTGCGGCCCGGGGAGCAGTGGAGCGGCAAGCGCGTGGAGCACCTCGTGTCGGGCGTCCGACGTCGGCTGTCGCGCGCGGGGGTGCCCGGGCTGACCCGCGAGGAGGTCGGGGAGCCGGTGGGCAACATGCTCAACCACAACCTGATCACGGAGCTGCTGCAGACCCGCACCCTGGTGCCCCCGGACGTCCTGCTCCTGGAAGACCTCTGACTTCGTCAATCGTTGAGTGCTGGATATCTGTGGCGTATCCGGTCCCGGACCCCACAAATACCCAGCACTCAACGAGAGAGGGTCAGGTCTGGTGGACGTCGAACATTCCGCGGACCTCCGCGGAGGTGAACGACGAGCGCTTCTTCTCCGGCGGGACGAAGAAGTCGTCGACGAAGGACTCGACCAGGATGCTCGGCGGGCAGGGCTCGCCGAACTCGTCCGAGAAGGCCGCGACCCGTCGGCCCGTACGGATCTCGTAGAGCTTCACGTCGAACCGGCTCGCGTAGAACCGGACCTCGGACCCCCACGGGCTCGCGTCGCTCTCGTACAGGCAGGAATCCTGGAAGGAGCCCTCCTTGGGCCCGTCGACGCAGGCCACCAGCACCATGTCCGCCAGGCTGTCCGCCAACCAGGACCGCGGGAAGTCGTGCGCCTCCGTGTGGATGCCGTACACCCGCATCGGGTTGCCGCCGCTGCGCTGGTACGGGTCGGCGCCCCGGTACGGGGACGGGTTGGCGCAGTACCGGCCGGCGGTCAGCAGGCCCCGCACCTCCTTGCGCTGGATGCCCGTGATCACGTCGTACAGCTCGTCGGAGGCGTCGTCGGCCCTGTGGTCCGCGCGGAAGTCGTGCAGGAACGCCTCGTAGGTGTGGCGCGACGCCGTCAGCTCGTCCGCGTCCGACAGGTCCCGGGCGCACTCGAGGATCCTCCTCGGCACCTCGTCCGACGCCGCGGCGACGGGCTCGGCCAGCGCCGAGGGCTCCCAGCCCTGCCCGTCCACCCACTCGACGACGTCGCGGGCCGCGCAGTTGTCCGGGTCCTCGGCGAGATCGGCCAAGAAGGCCGCGACGGTCTGCGACACCTGGTCGGCCAGGTCCGGGTGGGCGTCGAGCGTCGTCGTGAGCTGCTCGAAGCCGGCCTCGAGCGACTCCTGGTCGACGTAGTCGGCGTCGTACGCGGCATCCAGCAGGAGCTCGGCGCGCCGGACCTCGGAGCCCGCCCACAGCGCCCTCGGGTCGTCCATGTACACCTGGAGCCCCGCTGCCGCCTCCAGCAGCCGCGGTGGGTCCTGCTCGGCGAGGTCGAGGGCCCGCAGGAGCTGCCAGCAGGTCTCCTGGTCCGCCTCGCCGTCGAGCGCCTTCGAGCCGTACACCACGCGGTCGGTGGGCCCGATGTCGTCCAGCAGCTCGGTCGCCCGCTCGCAGTCGCCGGCCGCGTGGGCCTCTGCGGCGTCGTCCACCGTCTGTGCCGTGCCGATCCGTAGGCCGACGACGGTCGCGGCCAGCGCGACGACCACCACACCCGCGACGATGCGCTGCGTCATCGGTCGCCCGGTCGGCTCGCCGCGCTGCGCACGCGTGAGCCACGAGCCGTGCGCGAGCATCGCCAGCCACCACACCGCGAGCACGATCAGCCAGCCGGGGGAACCGGGAGCGACCGCAAGGATGATCACCAGCAGCGCCGTCCCGGCCAGCGCCGTGGCGACGAGGCCCCACCGCCGCAGGAACGCGTAGCCGAGACCCAGCAGGGTCGCGTTGCCGAGCAGCACCGCGAGCCGGTCGGCCGTGGGGCGCTCGGGCCGCACCGTGACGGAGCTCCAGGGATCCTCGGGCGGCCCCGCCGGGGACGGCGCGGCTTCGGCCGGCTCGTCGGCCGGCGGGACGATGTAAGGCGAGCTCGCCCCGCCGCCTGCGGGGCGCATGCCGCTCTCGGGATCCATGGGGTGCTCCTTTTGTCGGGTCCGCGCCCAGTGAAGCGTAGACCGCCGGGGACCCCTCCCGGGAGCCCTGAACACCAGGTCAGGAGGCCGGAAGGCAGGTACCGCCGGGCTCGCCCCGGTCCGGCCCGACGGCGGACCTCAGCCGAGCGGCGGCCTCAGCCGAACGCCATCGTGTAGACCCGCACACCGGCCGGGACCTCCAGCTCGACGAGCCCCTCGGTGGGTTCCTCGCCCTCGAGGACGGGGTAGAGCCGCGGGTTGCCGGAGACGTCGATGCTGCGGCTCGTCGGACGGCCGTTGGCGGTCACCGTCGCCTCGACGGTCCCTTCACCACCGAGCACGGCGAAGACGTCGGCCGACCGGTACGCGAGGCGCACCCGCGCGCCGTCGGACACTGCCTTGGCACCCTGGAAGTCGACGTCCCAGCTGCCCCCGAGGGAGAACGTGTCCAGCGCCTGCTCGTCCGCGAGCGTGAAATCCTCGCGCCCGGCGGCGTACTCGGGCTCGCCCGTGTAGTTGCTCACCCGCTTGATAGAGAAGTACGTCTCGGGCGTGATCCCGTCGGTCGGTGTCGCGTCCTGCAAGCTGGTCGCCTCCGGCAGCTCCGCACCGGGGTTCGCGTCCGCGAGCAGCTCGCGGATGAGCTGCTCGGTCTGCTCGTAGCCGCCCTCGCCCAGCCGGATGTGCCGGACCCTGCCGTCCGCGTCGATCAGGTACTGGGCCGGCCAATAGCGGTTCCGGTACGCCGTCCAGGTCGCGTACGAGTTGTCCTGGGCGACCGGGTAGGTCACGCCGAAGTCTTCGGCGCCCGCGATGACGTTACGGGTCTCGCGCTCGACCGCGAACTCGGGGTGTGCACGCCGATCACCTCGAACCCCTCGCCGATGTCGCGATACCGCTCGTACCAGGCGTTGACGTGCGGGATGGCGCGCTGGCAGTTGATGCACGAGTCGGTCCAGAAGTCGACGAGCACCACTTCGCCGCGCAGCTCGTCCGGATGGGGTGACCGTACTCACCAGTCGTGGACCGTGCCGTCCTGGAGGCGGTTGACCGGCAGGTACCCCGGGTCGTACGGGTGGGCTGCCGCCGACTCCTCGTCCAGCTCGACGCCGATGCCGGGGGCCTCGCCCGGGTGCAGGTAGCCGTCGTCGAATGTGTATGCGTGCCGGAAGACCTCGTTGGTGAGGTCGGTGTGCCCGGAGTACTCCTGGATCCCGAAGTTGTGGATGGCCAGGTCGAGGTGCAGCGCGGCGGCCATCCCCACCGGCGAGATGTCCTCGGGCCCGTGGATGGCGCTCTTGATCCCGCGCTGGCCCGCGTAGTCGAACAGCTTCTTCATCGGGCTGACGCCACCGAAGTGGGTGACGGCGGAGCGCACGTAGTCGATGAGCCGGTCGTCGATGAGCTTCTGGTAGTCGAACACGGTGTTGAACACCTCGCCGATGGCCAGCGGCGTCGTCGTGTGCTGCCGCACCAGGCGCAGCGCCTCCTGGTCCTCGGCGGGCGTGCAGTCCTCGAGCCAGAACAGGTCGTACGGCTCCAGGTCCTTGCCGAGGCGGGCCGCCTCGATCGGGGTCAGCCGGTGGTGGGCGTCGTGCAGCAGCGGCAGCTCTGGGCCGAACTCGTTGCGCACCGCCTCGAAGACCATCGGGATGTACCGCAGGTACGCGGCCGTGTCCCAGTCCTCCACGGCGGGCCGGGCGAGCAGGTCCGGCGCGGACCCGTCGTCCGACGTCGCCGTGTGGACCCCGTAGACCGACTTCAGACCCGGGATGCCGCTCTGGATGCGGATGCTCTTGTAGCCCCGCTCCTGCAGCGCCCGCACCGAGTCGAAGATCTCGGGCAGGCTCGACCCGTTCGCGTGCCCGTAGGCCATGATCCGGTCCCGGCTGGCGCCGCCCAGCAGCTGGTACAGCGGCAGGCCGGCGACCTTCGCCTTGATGTCCCACAGGGCGACGTCGACCGCGGCGATCGCCGCCATGGTGACCGGACCCCGGCGCCAGTAGGCGCCCCGGTAGAGGTACTGCCAGGCGTCCTCGATCCGGTGCGGGTCCCGCCCGATCAGCAGTGGCGCGACGTGGTCGCGCAGGTAGCTGACGACGGCGAGCTCGCGGCCGTTGAGGGTGGCGTCGCCGAGCCCGGTCACACCGTCGTCCGTGGTGATCTGGAGGGTGACGAAGTTACGGCCGGGCGAGGTGACGACGACCTTCGCGTCGACGATCTTCATGCGGTGACCTTCTGTCGGTTGTGCGGGAAAGGAGAGGTGGGACCGGCCGCGCCTGCGTCAGCCCTTGGTGGCGCCGGCGGTGAGGCCCGCCACGAGGTAGCGCTGCCCGAAGATCGCCGCAAGGAGCACCGGCACGGTCATGAGGGTGGCGGCCGCCATCAGCCCACCCCAGTCGGTACTCGCGTAGGACATGAAGTTGAACAGCAGCACCGGCATCGTCATCGTGCGCTCGTCCGCGAGGATCAGCGCGAAGATGAAGTTGTTCCAGCTGAAGATGAACGCCAGCACCGCGGCGGACGCCGTGCCCGGCGCCGCCAGCGGCAGCGCGATCCGCAGGAACGCCCCGAAGGCGGAGAGGCCGTCGGTCCGCGCGGCTTCCTCGAGCTCGACCGGGAGGCCCTCGAAGAAGCCGATCATGATCCACAGGATCAGCGGCACGGAGACGAACATGTGGCTCAGGATCAGCACCAGGTGGCTGCCGACCAGGCCGAGTTGCGCGAACATGTAGTACCAGGGCACCAGCAGCGAGATGGCCGGGATGATGCGGGCGATGAGCACCACGGAGCCGGTCCGGCGCATCCGGAACCGTCCCACCGCCCAAGCAGCCGGCACGGCGACGACGACGCTCAGCGCGGTCGAGACGACGCCGACGACGAGCGAGTTGACCAGCGAGTCCACGAGCGCGCCGTCGGCCAGGACGTTGCGGAAGTTGTCCCAGGTGGGCGAGAACACCAGGCCGACCGTCGGGTCGGTGACCTGGACGTTCGTCTTGAAGGCCGCGGCGATCATCCAGACGATCGGCAGCGAGATGACGGCGCAGACGATCACGATCAGGACCGCACGCAGGGTGCCGAACGCGCGCTGCGAGGTGCGCCTCCGTCGAGCCGGGACGCGGGCAGGGATGCGGGCGGGGGTGGTGGTCACGGCGCTCACGAGGCGCTCCTCTCGGTCCGGCGCCGCAGAATGACCACGACCGCGACGATGAACAGCGTGAACAGGACCAGGACCGCCGAGGCGAGGCCGTACTCCTGGTAGTCGAAGGTGAGGCCATAGGCGTAGACGTTCAGCGTCTCGGCCTCGAAGTCCGAGCCGCCGCCCGGCCCCTTGGTGGCGTAGATCAGGTCGAACGTCTTGAGCGCGTCGACACCGCGGAGCACCAGCGCCGTCAGGACGGTGGTGCGCAGCATCGGAAGGATGATGTGGATGAACCGCTGCCAGGCGTTGGCGCCGTCGACGCGGGCGGCCTCCTCCGGCTCCTCGGGCAGCGTGGTCAGGCCGGCCAGCAGCAGCACGGTCATCATCGGCGTCCACTGCCACACGTCGATGAGCATCAGGGTGGGCAGCGACTGCGAGACCGACCCGAGGAACTCCTGGGGCGGGATGCCGACGAACCCGAGCAGGTGGTTGGCGATGCCGTTGGTCGGGTCGAGGATGAGCATCCACAGGATGCCGATGGCGACCGGCGTGGCCAGCAGCGGGACCATCAGGATGGTGCGGACGAGCTCCATGCCGCGGAACGCCTTGCGCATGAGCATCGCCAGGGCCAGCCCGAGGATGGTCTCGAGCGCGACGGCGCCGAGCGTGAAGACGACGGTGCGCCCCACGGCGGGCCAGAACCGGCGCGTGTCCGTGAGGGCATCAACGAAGTTCTGCAGCCCGAGGTAGGAGGTGCCGGCGTTCACGGCGCCGAAGGCGTCGGTGAGGCTGAGATTGATGGTGAACACCAGTGGGAACGCGATCATCAGCCCGACGAAGCCCAGGGCCGGTGCCAGCAGGGTCCACTTGAGGCGGCGGTTCGCCTTCTCGAAGGTGACCAGCGGCTTCTGGCCCGACGGCGGACGGCGGCTCCTGCTGCGGAGGCCGGCGCTGCCGGTTACTGAGGATCGGGTGGTCGTCGTCGTCATCAGAACTCCTGCTGGCGGTTGTCGCGGACCAGGAAGTCGGAGAACTCGGCGTCGGCGTCGGCGACGACGCTCCGCACGTCTTCGCCGAGGATGCCGGCCACCAGCGGGCGGCCGATGATGTCGCGTGCGCGGGCCACCTGCATCACCTCAGGGCGGTCGTGCCCGATGCCGTTGGCGGCGTTGACGCGCATGGCCTCGGCGAGGTCCGTGGGGAACACGGCCATCGTCGCCGGGTCGTCCCAGACGGACTGTCGCGCACCCGGGATGCCCTCGGACTGCAGCCGGGCCACCATCTGTGGGCTGGAGGCCCAGCGGATGAACTCCCACGAGTCGTCCCGCAGCAGCGAGAACTCGTTGATCGCAAGGCTCCACGACGGGATGTTGTGCGGCACCGAGCCTGCCGGGCCGGCCGGGAAGGGCGCGAACCCCACGGTGTCGGAGACGGAGGAGATCGAGGTGTCGAGGAAGTTGCTGTAGATCGCGTCGGCGTCGATGTACATCGCGGCCTTGCCCTGCGCGAAGATCGGCATCGCCTGTTCGAGGCTCATGTTCGTGGCCCCGGGTGGGCCGGCCTCGTTCAGCAGGCGGCCGTAGTACTCGTAGGCGGCGATCGCCTCGGGTGTGCCGATGCCCGACCGGCCCTCGTGCGTGAAGTCACCGCCGAAGGAGTAGAGGAAGCTCGACCACTGGCTGACCGCGCCGTTGCGCTGGCCTCGCCCGACGTAGCCGAAGAATCCTTCGTCCTGGCGTTCGAGCTCCAGGGCGATCTCGAGCATGTCGTCCAGGGTCCGGGGCGCTCCCCCGAAGTCCTCCAGCAGGTCCTTGCGGTAGTAGAGCGCGGGCCGCTCGGTCACCACGGGGACGCTGACCGCTCTACCGGCGGTGATCGACCGCTCCCGCGGCGCGTCCTGGAAGTCGTCCCAGCGGTAGGCGGCGTCGCCCTCGACCCGGTCGGTGAGGTCGGCGATCCAGCCGTTGCGGGTGAACAGGAGCTGCTCCTGCAGCGGGCGGACCATCATGACGTCGATGTCGGTGGCCGAGGCGTTGAGCTTGACGTTGAAGCTCGACGTCAGCTGGTCGCCCGTGAGCATCCGGATGGACACCCTGCGGCCGATCTGCTCCTCGAACTCCGCGAGGTAGCGGCTGATCGCGAGGGTCCAGACGTGGTTGATGGCAAGAACTCGCAGCGGTGCGTTCGGGGCGGCCGTCTGCGGACTGCGCGAGCAGGCCGCCAGCACGGACATCGCGGCGAGCACGCCGAACGACCGTCGGCTCAGCTCACCGACGCGCCGTGGGCTCGTGGGCAGTGTCATGCGTGCGTCACACCTCCGTGTGCGGGCAGAAGATCACGATCAAGCCAGTGGTCCAACTGGTAGGACCAGTTGCACGCTAGCACGCTCGCAGGGGCACTCCAAGCCGGCTGCTAGCGACCCAGCAGGGTCTCGATGTGGCGGGAGGCCATCAGGTCCAGGCCGACGTCGAGGTCCGGGCCATAGGTGCGCAGGCCGAGCGCGAGGTGCTCGCGCATGCGGTCGCGGGCAAGCTCGACGTCGCGCGCCTGGATCGCCTCGACGATCTCCGGGTGGTGGGGCACGCCCGGCTCCCCGATCCGCGGGTCGGAGTTGGAGCGCAGCATCATCTCGAACATCATGCCGCCGATCGACGACAGCATGATCCGCAGCACCGGGTTGCCGCAGGCGGCAGCGATCGTGTCGTGGAACCTGAGGTCCTCGCGCGCCTTGTCGACGACGTCGCCGGCCGACTCGACGCGGTCGAGGGCGTGCACTATCGCGTCGACCTGCTCATCCGTGGCGCGCTCCGTCGCCAGCCCGGCGATCTCGACCTCGAGCGGGATCCGCGCCTCGATGAGCTGGCGAACCGTCGGGCGCTCCGTGCGGTAGAGCGCGTCGTAACCCCTCGCGTGCGCGGAGGACTGCTCGGTGACGAACGATCCGCGACCCGCCGCCACCTCGATGAGGTCCGTGGCCTCCAGGCGGCGCAGCACCTCACGGATCACATTCCGGCTCGCGCCGAACTGCACCGCGAGCTCGCGCTCGGACGGCAGCTTCGCGCCCACGAGCCACTCCCCCGTGCGGATCCGCTGCTCCAGCTGGCGCGCGATGTGCTCGGTGAGCAGCCCCTTGCGGCCGGTCGTGCCCGTGTCACGGGGGTCCGACGGTGGTGCGAGGGGGGAAGTCATGGGTCGAGGATAAGCACCGGCGAGACCGCGACCGCCCTGTTGGGCCCGGAGCCGATCAGCGCGCCGCGCACCGCTGGTAGGCGTACGCGTCGTCGGGGCCCACCAGGTCGCGGTCGCGCAGGATCGTCAGCGGCGCGCGGTCCGGACCGGCGCAGACGGCGTCGAACCCGTCCGGGAGGTTGTCGGTGTACTCGATCTGGAGCACGTTCTCCCCGTAGACGCCGGTGTAGGCGCCGCACTCGTCGTAGGCCGCACACTCCTCGGTCACCGCGAAGTCGAACCCGAGCTCGCGTCCGTCCGTCGTCGCCTCCGCTGCATTCTTCTGCCCGACGGCGAGGCTCGCCTCGTGGGCGACGTCGAGGTAGGAGCCGGCTAGCGCCAGGGCGTCCGCCTTCTCGATCAGGCCCGTGCTCGGTTCGGTGAACCGCGTCCAGGTGTCGAGGTTGTCGATCTCGACCGCGTCGAAGCCCGTCTCGGCGCACCCGGTGATCACGGGGCCGAGGATGTCGAGGATGCGGCCGCGCTTCGCGGCGGTCGACGGGTCCAGGACGTACTCGTCGGGCCAGTCCGGGTCCACGACGAGCTCCCCGGCCGCGTCGTGGAGCAGCAGGTCCTCGTTGCCGTCGAGCCAGAGGTCCGCCTGGCCGGGCTGGGTCTGGAACCCGTTGACGTAGCAGACGTTGTAGACGCCCGCTGCGGGCTCGGCGGTCGCGTCCCGCACGACGACGTCGAGCCCGCCGTCGAGCTCGTAGGCGGTGCCGAGCTGGTAGTCGAACCGCCCGGTCGTGGGCGGGAGAGTGACGGCCGCGGCGCCGACTGCGTTCGTGGACTCGACACTCTGGGACTCGACGCTCTGACCTGCACCTTCATCCGCATCCTGACCCGCGCCAGAACTGCCCTGGCAGGCCGTGAGCGCGAGGACGACGAACGCGGCGGCGATCAGCTGGGGCATCTGCCGATCGTAGCGAGCGGCGCGCCGGGGCGGCGGTGCGCGTCGACAGGGCGTCGGCGAGCCCGGGGAAACAACTACTCCCACAGGTGTGTTGCTGACAGTCGACAATGTCGTCTCACAGCAACACAACCCGCCCGCGATGCCACTTCCCGGCCCCGCAACCCGCTGGTCGACCCTAGACGCCCCCGGAGACCGCCTCCGCGATCGGCGTCGCGCCGTTGCCGAACGCGATGGTGCGCCCGACGGTGCCGCCGTCCGCCAGGACCGCTGCGATCACCCCGGCGACGTCGGCCCGCGCGACCCGGCCGTCGCCGGGGTTCGCCACCTCGATGAGTCCGGTGGGCTCGTCGAGCGTGAGCGGGCCGGGCTGGAGGATCGTGTAGTCGAGCTCGGAGGCGCGCAGGTTCTCGTCCGCGGCGGACTTCGCCTCCGCGTAGGCGAAGAACGAGCTGCCCTCGGGTACGCCGTGCTCCGGGCGCGCGCCGAGGTAGGACACCATGACATAGCGCGACACACCCTCAGCCTTCGCGGCCTCCATCGAGCGGACGGCAGCATCACGGTCGACGGCGTAGGTGCGCTCCGGGCTTCCGCCCCCGGCGCCCGCCGACCAGACGATGGCGTCCTGCCCCTGCACGATGTCACCGAGCCCGGCGGCGTCGAGGTGCTCGACGTCGGCGATCAGTGGGATGGCTCCCGTGGCAGCGACGTCGTCCGCGTGGTCGGGATTGCGGATCACGCCCGTGACGACGTCGCCGCGCTCCACGAGCAGAGGGGCGAGCCGGAGTGCGATCTTGCCGTGGCCACCGATGATCAGAACGCGGGACATGGTGCTTCCTTCCGTCAGGTTCGGCCCCAGGCTATGCCGGAAGGTCTCCGACGTTCTGCCTAGCGTCGGCGGCGCCGAACGCGTGCTGGTAGCCCCACAGGACCAGCGGCTGCATCGCATTGATGAGCTGCTCGCCCAGCGGGGTGAGCACGTACTCGGAGTAGGCGGGCGTCGTCGGCACGATGGTGCGCTTGACCAGCCCGTTTGCGGCGAGCTCCTTGAGCCGCTGGGACAGCAGCCGGTCCGACAGCCCGTCGACGAGGCGCAGGATCTGGCCGAACCGCCGCGCGCCGCGCGAGATCGCGAGCATGATCGCGCCGGTCCAGCGTTTGCCGACGATCTCCATCGCGCCCTGGAAGGCGCGGCACACCTCGTCGTCAAGGATCGGCGCCGCATCGGGTTGGCGGCTGTCTGGCTTTGGGCGGGCGTCCATACTTACGAATGGTAAGGACCTAATGGGTGCCTTGGCAAGGGTGTGCGCGATGCCGACGATGGGCGCATGACCGACTACGGACAGACCCTCCGGTTCGGCGTCAGCATCGACCCGACCGCTACAGACTTCCCCCAGGCGCTCCGGCTGGCCCAGCAGGCCGACGCCGCAGGCCTCGACCTGCTCGCCGTGCAGGATCACCCCTACCAGCCCTCGCACCTCGACGCGTGGACCTTGATCGGCCAGCTCGTCGCACGCACGGAGCAGATCTCCGTGATGGCCGACGTCCTGGACCTCCAGCTGCGCCCGCCGACGCTCGCCGCGAAGGCTGCCGCGTCTCTCGCCGTCATGAACGGCGGCCGCGTCCACCTGGGCGTCGGCGGCGGAGCGAGCGCGACGGGAGTGGCCGCGATGGGTGGCCGGTCCCGCAGCCGCGGCGAGACGGTCCAGTTCACCGAGGAGGCGATCCGCATCATGCGGCGCGCCCTGCGCGGCGGCACGATCCAGGAAAACACCCCGGAGCACCAGATCGCCGGCTACCAGGCCGGTCCCGTCCCGCCGGAGCACCTCGGTATCTGGCTCGGCAGCCAGGGGCCCCGAATGCTGCGCGTCACCGGGCGCGTGGCCGACGGCTGGATCTCGCCGCTGAACATCTACGTGGCACCGCACGAGGTGCCCGAGAAGCAGCAGACCATCGACGACGCAGCCCGCAAGGTCGGCCGCGACCCACGCGAGGTGCGCCGCATCTACAACGTCCTCGGCGCGATCGGGCCGTTCCGCGGCGGGCAGGGTCTCGTCGGCCCGGTGCGCGAGTGGGTGGAGACGCTCACCTCGTGGGCCGTCGACCTGGGCTTCGACTCTTTCGTCTTCTGGCCCGTGACCGATCCGGAGGATCAGCTGCGGGTGTTCGTCAACGAGGTGGTGCCCGCCGTGCGCGAGCGGGTCGCCGCGCGCCGCGCCGAGCAGGGCACGAACCTCGCGGGCGACGCGGCCGAGGAGGGCCGCGCATGAGCGACCTCGCTCTTCCGCGCGGTCTTGCCGACCGGGCCGTGTGGCCCGGCGACCGGCAGTGGGCCGCCCTGCGCTCCACGTACACGAATGTGCATTCGCCCGCCGTCGTGCTGCTGCCCCGTACACCCGACGAGGTGGCCGAAGCGCTCACCTGGGCGGGAGAAACCGACCTGCCGGTGTCCGTCCGCAGCGGCGGCCACGGGCTGCACGGCCGCTCGTCGAACGACGGCGGCGTCGTGATCGACCTCTCGACGCTCGACGGCATCGAGGTGCTCGACCGGGCCACCGGCTTGGTGCGCCTGCAGGCAGGCGCCCGTTGGGGGCAGGTTGCCGACCGCCTCGCCCGCGACGGCCTCGCGACCAGCTCCGGCGACCACGGCAACGTGGGCGTCGGCGGGCTGGCCACTGCGGCCGGAGGCCGACGCCGCAGCGCTGCAGCGCTGGTCGGAGCACATGGCGGCGGCGCCTCGCGACCTGACGGTGAACGGCATGCTCGGTGGCTCCCGCGGCGGCGTCGTGCTGCAGATGACGGCGGTGGTCGCGAGCGAGGACCCGGACCGCATCCGCGAGCTCGTCGAGCCGCTCGGTGGTCTCGGGGCACGCACGCTCGGCATGCAGGCCCAGATCGGGCCGTACACGACGCTGGTCTCGTCCGGTCACCTGCACGCCAACCACGGCCAGCAGCCGGTCATCACGACCAACCTGCTGCTGCCTACGGTGACCGGTGGGAGCGCCCGCGCCCTCGTGGCCTCGGCCACCCACTCGGCGCGGCCGTCCGTCCAGCTCCGGTCACTCGGCGGCGCGGCGCGCGACGTCGACCCGACCGAGACCTCGTTCGCACACCGCAGCCCTGAGCTGATGGCAGTGTTCAGTGTGTTCCCGCCTCAGTCCGGATCGGACCTCGACGCCGCCGTGGCACCCCTGCGCCCCTTCTCGCAGGGCGCCTACCGCAACTTCGAGAGCCGGCCCGACGCGGACATTCCGCGAGGCGTACCCCGGCGCGACCGGCGACCGCGTGCTGGAACTGCGCCAGAAGTACGACCCGGAGGGCGTGCTGCGCCGCCTCGACGGCGCACTGGTGCAGGCCTGACCGCCATCCGGCGCGGGCTTGTCTGGGCGCGGTTGCGGTGCAGATCCGGTGGGCCGCCCCTCCTGAGGGCGGGCCCACCGGGTCCTGTCGTTCTCTGCTCCTACAGGTACGGCATAGTGATCAGCTCGATGTAGTGGCCGGCCGGGTCGAGCAGGTAGACGCCCCGGCCGCCGTGCTCGGTGTTGGTCTCCCCCGGTCGCGACCGCTGCGGGTCGGCCCAGTGGTCCCGCTTCTCGGCCTGGATCTGGGCGTAGGCGCGGTCGAAGTGATCGTCGTCCACGAGGAACGCGTAGTGCTGCGGCGGGAAGTCGATCGGCGGTGCGGCGAACTGCAGCAGGAAGCCGTCGTCGAACACCAGGTTGGTGAACGGGCCCCAGGAGGGCGCGTCCTTGAGCTCAAGAAGGTCGCGGAAGAAGGCGGCCGAAGCTGCCGTGTCCTTGGCTGCGACGATGGTGTGGTTGAAGCTGGCGGTCATCTGTCATCTCTCTGTCGGTTGGTCGTTCCTGGCGTGTGGCTTCAGGAACCCGACGGAGGGCCGCGGGCAGCAGCGTTGCTGCGCGGCACCGGTGGCGTCAGACGACGACCGGATCGCCCGTCTGTGCGCGGCTGCTGGCAGCCTGACCGGTCATCACGAGGGCGACGTTACAGCGACGCTGCACGCACGACAACAAGAGCAGAGTCTTGCCGACCAGGGCCTGTCCTGCGAATAGGTTGTTCATGGCGCTGGATGACGGCATGCGCCTCGACGTCGCGATGGTGGAGCGGGCGCGCTGGGTCTTGGAACTGGCTGCGCGTGGGCGTTCACCGAGCCCAGGGTGAAAATCCAGGGATGGTCAGGACGCCTGCGACAGAGCGCTTGCGATCACTGCGGACGCCCGCGACGTGGCTCACTTGCGGCAGGCGGATCGCAACGTGCAGGCCTTGCTGCGTGTGCCGGCCCTTCTCATGGAAACCACGGCTGCGATCCACACGACGTCGGCCACGGCTGAGTTGGAGCAACTGTTCGACGCCGTCGCGACGATGCTCCATCCCACGATGTCGATCATGCACGCGACCGGCTACGACGACCTGGCCACGATCGTGGCGGACCGCATCGCGTGGACTGCGGCCCAATGGGGCGATCCCCTGGCAGTTGGCCTTGCCGCTCACACTCGAACGTCCTCGATGCTCCGGCACGGTACCTACGACGTCGGCCTGCGGCTGATCGACGATGCCAGGCTCGTCCTCGACCCCGAAGCGAAGAAAGACGATGCGGCCCTGCGGATGATTGGTTCACTGCACCTGCGATCCGCGGTCCTCTCCGCAAGTGCGGGAAACGCCGCAGGAGCGACTGCCCACATCACCGAAGCGCAGGACATCGCCAAGCACTTGCGAACGGACACCGACCACCTGTGGCGAAATCTCGCCTTCGGACCGACGAACACCGGGTTCCATAATGTGGCCGTCGCCATCGAGTTCGGTGACGGTCCTCGAGCGCTGGCTCTGGCCGACGAGCTCCGGATACCCGACGGGTTCCCACCCACCCGGACCGGGCACCATTTCATGGACATCGCGCGCGCCTACCTCTGGCAAGGCCGCCACGAGCAGGCGCTGGCCAGCCTCCATCGAGCGCGGGAACTTGCCCCACAGCAGACACGCCACCACCCCGCGACCCGTGAGGTGCTGCGCATGCTGGTCCGTGCTCACCGACACACGAACAAGCCGCTGGCGCGCTTCAGCGCCTGGATCGGGGCGGGCGCGAATGACTGATCAGCAGCAGAGCACTGGTTCCACTGATGTTCTCTCACCTCATTCGGTGGTGGGTGTCACCGGCGGCCGAATTTTGACCCCCCTGCCCCGTCGCATAGGGGTCAGTTTTCGCGCGGCGTCGACACTCGTTAGCCTCAACACATGGACGGTGGCTACCAGGTATTCCGCCCGAGGCCAGAGGACATCTGCGACTGGGCCGGCGGGCAGCTGCACCCCGAGGTCCGGCACCACGTCGCCGTGGGCAACGTCGTCCGCGTGCAGCTCTCCGAGGGCGGGAGCCCCGGGGCCGGCTGGTCCGACACGCCCTACCTACGCGTCACCGAGCAGGACGGCGACCGGCTGACGGGGGTCGGGGACGACCCCCACCGGTCGCAGTACAGCGCCCTGGACAACGGCACGGTCATCGAGTTCGACCGCGCTGACGTCACGGAGATCCCGCTCGACTGGCCCGACAACGAGGCGCTGGCGCCGAAAGCGATCCACACCGGGCGTGGCCGGCAGACCACCGGATACATCGAGCCGGACTGACCGGACGGGTCACGCCACGCCCGCCGGGGGCCGCGCGCGTCGCTCCCCGCGAGAGTGGCCACAACCGGCGATGTGGGCGGTTGCTAGTCTCCTGACTCAGGAGACTCGCTCCGCGCGAGCCGGAGCGCCTTCTCAGTGAAGTAGTTCACTTCGCCGTTGACGTCCTCGACCCCAAAGACGAACTTGCCAGAGGGAGTAGGTCTGACATCGACGACTAGTTGGCTGCTGGCTCCAGCGTGTCCAGGATCTCTGTCCAGGGAAAGTCGGCAGCCGCACCCGCACCTGACTCGTGTGGCTCGCTCGGGCCAATCACAACCTGAACGCCCCACCGCTTGAGTGTGTCCAGGCTGCCCTGGTAGGTCGGGTGATCGGCGAACTTGACGTTGATGTAGGGCCCCGCCGTAATCGGGATGGTCCGGCCAACCTGTTCTGCCAACCGAGTCAGCACGTAGGTGTCGGCAATCCCCAGCGCCCACTTCGTGATCGTGTTGTATGTCGCCGGGGCAACGACGACCGCGTCCGGGTCCGGCAGTGAGTACCCCACCGTCGTGTGGAAGTCGGTTCGTACGGGACGCCCCGAGACCTCAGCGATCTGCGTCATCGTCTTCGGGAACATGCTCGCGGCCTCCGCAGTAGCCAGAACGTACACGTCCCACCCTCGCTCGATAGCCACCGGGAGCAGGCGCGACGGCACATCGCGAGTAGCTCCAGCAGCCGTCACCACGACATACAGCACACCCAAACTCATGGCCACGAGGCTACTGGGTCACGTCACACACCTGGGAGGCGAACCTGACCGACGACGAATCGATCGGCCACCGGATCGCGCACTTCCGCAAGGCACGTGGAATGACGTGTCCGGGTATTGCCACGGGCGAGGGCGTTGGCATCCGGATCGGCCCTGCGGGGCGGTGTTTCTCAAACTGCGCCGTTTCTCACCATGAGAAACGAGAAACGGGGCTCGACCGCACAAGCACAGATCCCCGTCCTGGCTGCCAGCGCTGCACACGGGGACCCCCAGTGGCGCCAGCACTCGTTGCCCCCGCGAGCCATCTGCCGCGGCACTGGATTCGTAGTTGCGCCAACTGGCGGCACCCGCTGACAAGCAAAGGCCGGCCGAGGAGAAGCCCGCCAACGCTCAGGCACAGCGTCAGTGACTCACCCCTCCGACGCCGTCAGCATGTCCCGACAGACAACAAGACTGTCCCGCAGCTGGACCAGCCGCTCTCCATCGAGCCTCTCCGTCATCCGGTTCACGATGCCCGTCACCTGCCCTTGCGCTTCATCGAGTAGCGCCATGGCCGGCCCGGAGAGCGACGCCGCGAGCTCGCGGCGCGGGCCGGGTTGATCGGAGCGCTCGACGAGCCCTCGCTGGACCAGCCCCTGCAGCAGGACGTTCATCGACTGCCGGGACACGAACGCCCGGCGGGCCAGCTCGGAGCTCGTGATCCCCGGGCTGTCGTGCAGTGCCCGGAGGCAGGCGTACTGCGCCACGTTGAGCCCGAGAGGCCTCAGCACCTCGTCCATGCGCTGGTGCAGCACGGCCTGGGTCTCCTTGATCAGAACCCCGAGCTCCTCCGGCAACGTGGGTAGACCTCGATCCGCCATGTCAATAGTTTGACACACTGCCGAGGCGAGTGTCAGGCTATTGACACTCACGATACGAAGGAGCTCGCCCATGACGACCGGACCCGACTTTGTCTCATTCCAGGTGCGCGATCGGGAGGCCTCCGCAGCGTTCTACGAGAACGTCGTCGGCCTGCGGCGGGTACCATCGCCGAACCCCGAGGCCGCGTTGTTCGCGTCCGCCGGTGTCGCCTTCGCCGTACGCACGCCGTTCCCTGGCGTCGACCTGGACGCACTGGCGCAGCTCGGCGCCGGTATCGGCGTGTGGTTCCACGACGACGATGCCGCCGGCCTGCACGAGAAGCTCCGCGGCCAGCAGGTCCCGATCGTCCAGGAACCGTTCGACGGCCCCTTCGGGACGACGTTCTCGTTCCGCGACCCCGACGGTTACGTCGTCACCATCCACAGCAAGGCCTGACCGAGCCGACAGTCGGCGGGCGGCGGGGCGAGCGCGAGAACACGCCCCTCCGCCGCTATGTGCTGGCATGCCGCTCACGCCCGCTGCCGCTCCGCCCGCTCCCGGATCAGCTCCTCGACCGCGCTCGGCAGGGTCGTCTCGAAGTCGATCAGCTTCGCCCATGTCGGGGTCACGACCGAAGTTGACGCATCGATCAAGTTAGTCCTATCGTTCTTGACCATGACGTCAAGTAACGCGGTTGTGGAGCCGATCCGGGCGGTCGACGCCCTGGCGATCGGGACACCGGAAGCGGAGACCCCCGAGGCCGTCGACGGCGGCCCGACCACCCCAGCGCCGTTCGAGCTGCTCCCCGTGGGCGAGGCATTCGGCGTCTGCGACCTGGACGGAGAGTGCTACTGATGACCGGTGAGGCGTTCGGCCGGGCCGCGGACCGGCTCGTGGTCGATGTGTGGAGCGACGTGATGTGCCCGTTCTGCTACATGGGCGACACGCTCCTGGAGCAGGCGCTGGAGAAGTTCCCCCGCGCCTCCGGCGTCGACGTGCGTTACCACAGCTTCCTGCTGATGCCGGAGCTGACCGAGGACGACACGCCGGTCAACCCCGCCGAGCTGCTGTCGGCCAAGCACCGCCTCCCGCTCGAGCAGGCAAGGGCAATGAACGACCAGGTCACGGAGCGGGCCCGGCAGATCGGGCTGGACTACCGGTTCGATCGCGCCCAGGCGGTGGGCACCCGCACCGCGCACCAGCTCAGCCACTTCGCGGCCACCCGGGGCAAGCAGCACGAGATGGTCCAGCGGCTGTTCCAGGCGTACTTCACCGACGGGCTGAACGTCGCCGATCACCAGGTCCTGGGTGACCTGGCCGCCGACGTCGGCCTGGACCGCGACGCCGCCCTCGCCGCCCTGGCGAGCGAGGAGTTCGCCGACGCCGTCGAGGCGGACCTGCAGCAGGCCCGGCAGTACGGCATCACGGGCGTGCCGTTCTTCGTGTTCGCCGGCAAGTACGCCGTCTCCGGCGCGCAGCCGGTCGAGGCGTTCGTGCAGGCCCTGGAGACGAGCTGGAACGAGACCGTCGGCTCGTCGGCCACCACCGACGCGACCGCGGCCGGGGCCACTACCGGGTCCGGTCGATGACCTCGGACCCGCCGCGGCTACGTGCCGACGCACGACGCAACGTCGAGGGCATCCGCATGGCTGCCCTCGACGTGTTCCGTGCGCGCGGGCTGAACAGCCCCCTCGACGAGGTGGCGCGCGCGGCGGGTGTCAGCAAGGGCACCATCTACCACCGCTTCGGGGGCAGGCAAGGGCTGATCGACTCGGTGGTCGAGGAGCTCGTCGCCGAACGCATCCGCGGCATCATCACCTCGGTCGACGCCGTCGACGACCCCGTCGAGCGGTTCGAGAGCTACCTGCGCCAGATCTGGCTGCTCCAGTACGACGAGCCCGCCGCCAACGACGTCCTGCTGCGTGCCATGCCCGGCTCCGAGCCGCTGACCGCGCTGTGTGAGCACGCCAACGCAGCCGCCGCGCGACTCCTCGCCGATGCCCAGGCCACCGGCACGATCCGGGACGACCTCACCCCGGAGGACGTCCACCTGCTCATCTGGGAGCGCGGCATCATCGCCCGCGCGTGCGACCAGCAGCACCGCGACGGCTACCGCCGAAGCTTCGAGCACACCCTCCGGGGCCTGCGCAGCGACGCGTAGCAATGGCCTCAGGCGCCGGAGCCGCCTGACCCGCCCGGAAGGTGGCCCGTAGCTGCCCGGGGTCACCCCGGTGCACGACGAAAGGGCGTGCGGCGGCCGGAAGGGGGATCGGGAGGCCGTGGTCGGATGTACGCCTCGGGGTTGTTCGAGATGGTCACCCTCCGCGGTCCTGACTCCCGGGCCGCCTACCTGGCCAACCTGCTCCTGGACAGCAGCGAGGAGTTCCGGCGCGTGTGGGACGACCACGAGATCGGGATACGCCCCCACGAGGTCAAGCACTTCGCCCATCCCGAGGTAGGCGCCCTGGAGCTGAACTGCCAGCGGCTGGTCGACCCGGGCCAGGCCCACTCGCTGATGGTCTACACCGCGGTTCCAGGCAGCGAGAGCTACGAGAAGCTGTAGGTGCTGTCCGTCATCGGAGCACAGACGCTGCGCTGACCTCGGCGGCGATCATGCCCGCGGAGAGATCGTGCTCATGAGCTGATCAGACATTCCACTACGGTGTTACGCATGCAGCCTGCGACGATGGGGCCAGCCCGTCCGACTGTCGTCTTCGATGTTCTCGGCACCCTGGTTGACCAGGCCGGGAGCCTCGGGCGGCGGGTGTCCGAGGTGACCGGGATCAAGAGCGGTGCCGCGGCATACGTAGCCCGTCGATGGCTCGAACGCATAGCCGAGCAGGAGCGCGAGATCGTGGAGCGCCGTCGTGCGTTCGCCCCCAGCCACGAGCTGGATCGCGAGGTCCTGAACTCGCTGGTCCACGAGCGCCTGCTGCCGCCCGGGTCGGCCGCTGCGCTGGCCGACGCGTCGGAGCGGCTGCGCCCCTGGCCGGACACCGTCGCCGGCCTCGACCTCCTCGCGGGCGATCTAGCGGTGCTCGGCCTCTCGAACGCGAGCCGCCGCGTCCTGGCCGGGCTCAGCGCCGGCGGCGGGCTGCGGTGGCACCAGGTGCTCTCCGCGGAGGACGCGGGCACGTACAAGCCGGGTCGCGAGGTCTACGAGCTGGCGGTCGCCAGCGCGCCCGCCGCCGCGGGCCCGCCGTTCATGGTGGCGGCGCACGCCTGGGACCTGCGGGCCGCCGCCGCGGCGGGGATGCGTACGGCGTACGTGCCCCGCCCCGCCGGCGACCTGCCTCGTCCGGACGACCGATTCGACGTGCACGCGACGAGCCTCGTGGACCTGCACGCGCGGCTGCTCGACCTGCCGGAGAGCGCCTAACGAAGCTCGCCGCCCCCGAAGCCCGTCAGTTCGCCGCGGCTCGAATGAGCAGGTCAGCAACCTGCCGCCGCTGTTAGCCTTCCGGCATGGCGGACAGCGTGGTCAGCGGCGACAGTGAGCGGACCGCTCCTTCGGCGCACGGCGCCCCGAGCACGCCCCAGGGCGTCGGCGCCCCGCTGACCCGGTCCGCGGTCTTCCTCGTGCTGGTCGTGGCCGACGGCGACGATGCGATGAGCACGGTCCGCGACGTGCTCTCCGACCTCGGCGGGCTGGTCAAGACCGTCGGGTTCCGGGACCCCCACAACCCGCTCTCGTGCACGGTCGGCATCGGCAGCCGGATCTGGACGGAGCTGACCGGGCGGGAGCAACCCGCCGAGCTCCACCCGTTCCGCGAGATCGCGGGGGCCGCGCACACGGCGGTCGCCACCCCCGGTGACCTGCTGTTCCACATCTGGTCCGATCGGCAGGACCTCTGCTTCGAGCTGGAACGCCTGCTGCTCGGCGCACTCGGCACCGCGGTCACCACCGCCGACGAGGTGTCCGGGTTCCGCTACTTCGACACCCGCGACCTGCTCGGCTTCGTCGACGGTACGGCCAACCCCGTCGGCGCAGAGCTCCCGGAGTCCGTCCTCGTCGGCGACGAGGACCCGGCATTCGCCGGCGGCAGCTACGTCGTCGTGCAGAAGTACCTGCATCCCCTCGCGGCGTGGCAGGCGCTGACGACCGAGCAGCAGGAGCAGATCATCGGCCGCACGAAGGCCGATGGGTTGGAGCTGGGCGACGCGACCGCGGGGCAGAAGTCGCACAAGACCCTCACCACGATCACCGACGACGACGACGGCGACGGCGAGCACGACATCCTGCGCGACAACATGCCGTTCGGCCGGCCGGGCAGGGGCGAGTTCGGCACGTACTTCATCGGGTACTCCCGCCACCTCTGGGTCCTCGAACGGATGCTGGAGCGCATGTTCGTCGGGGACCCGCCCGGCCTGCACGACCGACTCCTCGACTTCTCGACCGCGCAGACCGGCACTACCTTCTTCGTCCCGCCCACAGCGATCCTCGAAGCGCTGTAGGCGGGCGTAGGCACGACCCCCGCACCTCGCCGTCGTCGGCGAGTCCGGCGCTACGAGTCCGTCGCCTCGCAGATCGGGTCCCGCCATCGGGTAGCCGTCTGGGCGTCGGCACGCGCGGTGACCAGCCTGGACATGAGCGACCGGTCCTGCGCCCCCGGTTCGGCCCCGGTCTCGACGGGGCAGACGGCGCGGCCGACGATCTTCGCGGCGGGGATCTGCTCCAGGGCGCCGTCGTCGCGGAGGAGCAGCAGGCTGACGTCGTCGACGTTCACGACCATGCCGTCATGGTACCTGGGGCTCTCCTCGGCGGCCGCCGCGACGCCGTCGACGACCACGCGCTCGTTCGGTAGCCAGCGCGAGGAGGCGACGGGTTCCCACAGCGACCACAGCAGCAGGAGGACAAGCAGCAGCGCGGGGTAGGTCCGGTCCGCGAGGCGGATCCAGCCCGGGGCCTCGCGGGTGCGCGCGAGCAGGAAGAACGTGACCGTCACGGCACCGATGACCTGGTAGAAGAGCAGAACCAGGTCGCGGCTGACCGCGGCGGAGATCAGGCCGATGACAAACGCCAGGGCGGCGAAGACCGCCAGTGCCGCACCCGTCCACAGGCTCGTCCCGGCGGCTCGGCTCTTGACGGTCAGCTCGTCGAGCGGGAGGCGGTCCAGGCGGCTGCTGATCGGGTAGTCGAGCCGCCGCATCCACGCGACCCAGGCATAGAACGCGAAGATCGCCACGGAGGCCAGCGGGAGGCACAGGATGCCCGCCAGGACCAGGACGACGAGCGGATCGATCCTGCCCGGCCGGAACCAGATGCGGCGCTGCAGCACGACGCCGAGGACGGCGATCGTCGCGATGAGGTCGGTCCAGGTCGCCAGGACGAGGCTGAGCGGGTTGACGTGCTGGATGACGGCAAGCATCGCGTTCGCGTCGCCGCGCGTGATCGACCAGACGTTGAACGCGATCAGGACGAACGGCGCGACGGGCACCACGGCCAGGAACAGGGGGTCCTTGACCAGCGCCCCGAGCCCGGTCTCGTCGGCAGGACGGGCCGTCGCGCGCCGGCCGCCGTCACCTCCACCGGACCAGTCGATCCCGCGCTCGTCAGACATGGCGACGAACATATCGGCACATTTGCGCCGGCTGAACGGCCGGGTGTGAAGGCCATCGAGTTTGACTCCCCGAGTACTTGTTTTCGGGCGTCCGAACTTTTAGAGTCGCGGCATGCGCAGCGCTCGCCGTACCCCCGCCGCTCTCCGTCTCGTGCTCCCGCTCGCGCTGGTCGCGGGAGCGCTGTCCGGCTGCTCGGCGTCGGCCCTGGAACGCGCGGCGGACGACCGGCCGGTGGTGCTGACGACGTTCACGGTGCTCGCAGACGTCGCGCAGAACGTGGCCGGTGAGCACCTGCGGGTGGAGTCGATCACGAAGGCCGGCGCGGAGATCCACGGGTACGAGCCGACGCCGGGCGACATCGCGCGGGCGTCGGAGGCGGACCTGATCCTGGACAACGGGCTGTACCTCGAGTCGTGGTTCGAGCAGTTCGTGGAGTCGGTGGACGTGCCGCACGTGGTCGTGTCGGACGGCGTCGAGGTGCTGGACATCACCGAGGACGCCTATGCCGGCAAGCCGAACCCGCACGCGTGGATGAGCCCGGTGAACGTGCAGCTCTACGTCGACAACATGGTCGACGCGTTCGCCGACCTCGACCCGGCGCACGCCGACGACTTCGAGGCCAGCGGCGCGGCGTACCAGGCGGAGCTGCAAGAGGTCCAGGACGAGCTGGTCAGCGGGCTGTCCGCCCTGCCGGAGAACGAACGGGCGCTGGTGACCTGCGAAGGCGCGTTCTCCTACCTCGCCCGCGACGCGGGCCTGACCGAGCAGTACATCTGGCCGGTGAACGCCGAGCAGCAGGCCACCCCGCAGCAGATCGCCTCGGCCATCGAGTTCGTCCAGGCCGACGATGTCCCGGCCGTGTTCTGCGAGTCGACGGTCTCGGACCAGGCGATGCAGCAGGTGGTCGAGGCGACCGGTGCGGCTTTCGGCGGCACCCTCTACGTCGACTCCCTCTCCGAGGCCGACGGGCCGGTGCCGACATATCTCGACCTGATCCGCTACGACAGCACGACCATCATCGACGCTCTCACCGGAGGCGACTCGTGACCGCCGCGAACGGGAGCGCAGCGAACCAGGCCGCCGCGATACAGGTGGAGGACGTGGTGGTCCGCTACGGCGAGGTCCTGGCCCTCGACGGCGTGTCCCTGAGCGTCGGATCAGGGCGGGTGACCGGGCTGATCGGGATGAACGGATCCGGCAAGTCGACCCTGTTCAAGGCGATCATGGGCATGGTCCGCCCCGACCGTGGGCGCGTCCTGATCGACGGGACCGACCCCGTCGTGGCACGCCGACAGGGCCGGGTCGGATACGTGCCGCAGAGCGAGGACGTCGACTGGGCCTTCCCCGTCTCCGTCCGTGACGTCGTCATGATGGGCCGCTACGGGCGCCAGGGTCTCACCCGGCGAGCCCGTCCGGCCGATCACGCCGCCGTCGCCGAGGCCCTGGACCGGGTCGAGCTCACCGCCTACGCCGACCGGCAGATCGGGCAGCTCTCCGGCGGGCAGCGCAAGCGCGCGTTCGTCGCGCGCGGCATCGCCCAGGACGCCCGGATCCTGCTGCTGGACGAGCCCTTCGCCGGGGTCGACAAGCGCTCCGAGGCCACCATCGTCCGGCTGCTGAAGGAGCTGGCGGCCGACGGCCGGACGGTCCTGGTGTCCACCCACGATCTGCACGCCCTCCCCCGCCTGGCCGACGAGGCGGTGCTGCTGCTGCACCGGGTCCTCTTCCACGGCGACGTGTCCGAGGCGCTCCGGCCGGAGAACCTCGCCCGCGCGTTCGGCCTGGACGGCGTCGACGTGCTCGACCACGAAGGATCCGCATGAGCCCGCTCGACCTGCTGCTGGAGCCGCTGCAGTACGACTTCATGGTCCGCGCGATCGTGACGACGGTGATCGCCGCCGTCGTCTGCGCGCTGCTGTCGTGCTGGCTCGTCCTGGTGGGCTGGTCGCTGATGGGCGACGCCGTCTCCCACGCCGTCCTGCCCGGGGTCGTGATCGCCTACGTCCTCGGCGCCCCGTTCGCGCTGGGCGCCCTCGTGTTCGGCTTCCTCGCCGTCGCCCTGATCGGCGCGATCCGCGGCACGAGCCGTGTCAAGGAGGACGCCGCGATCGGGATCGTGTTCACCACCCTGTTCGCCCTCGGCCTCGTCCTCATCTCCGTCACGCCGAGCCAGACCGACCTGAACCACGTCATCTTCGGCAACATCCTCGGCGTCTCCGAACCCGACCTCGTCCAGATCGCCGTCCTCGCCGCCATCGCGTTCGTGGTGCTGGTCCTCAAGCGCCGCGACCTGACCCTGTACGCGTTCGACCCCATGCACGCCCACGCGATCGGGCTCTCGCCCCGGTTCCTCGGGGCGCTGCTGCTCGGGCTCCTCGCCCTGACCGCCGTCGTCGCCCTCCAGGTCGTCGGAGTGATCCTGGTCGTGGCGATGCTGATCATCCCCGGCGCTACCGCGTACCTGCTCACCGACCGGTTCGGGCGAATGCTCGTGATCGCCCCGGTGATGTCGGCTGTCTGCTCGGTGGTGGGGATCTACCTCAGCTACTGGCTCGACGCGGCGTCGGGCGGGCTCGTCGTGGTCGTCCAGGGGGCCGCGTTCACCCTCGTGTACCTGTTCGCTCCTCGCCACGGCCTGGTCGGCAAGTACCTGACGGCCCGGCCCGTGGCGGTCCCGGCGGGGTGAGCCCGGGACGGCGTGTCAGACGGGCAGGTCACCCGGGTGACCTGCCCGTCTGATACGTGCATCAGCACTACGTCGGCAAGGGCGCCGCCCCTGATCGCCGCTCGGGGGTGTCCAGCCGCAGGCGGCGCGGGGTCAGGTACCGCCTGCGGTCGGTCACGATGATCGTGGCCAGCAGTCCGACGGCGAGCCAGGCGGTGAGCTCGACGATGCCGGTGACGAGGCCCGTGCTGCCGGTCGCGACGGCGCGCAGCGCGACGATCGCACCGTGCGTCGGCAGGAAGCTCGCGATCGAGTACAACGGCCCGGGCAGTGTCGACACCACGCCCGTGGCCACGGTGAG
This sequence comes from uncultured Actinomycetota bacterium, assembly GCA_963850545.1. Taxonomy (GTDB): domain Bacteria; phylum Actinomycetota; class Actinomycetes; order Actinomycetales; family Cellulomonadaceae; genus Promicromonospora. The sequence goes on from CAWKLP010000002.1 coordinate 758,147, forward strand.
GACAGCGATGGCGAGGGAGGCCAGGCGTCCCGCCGGCCCGAAGATCGCGGCGAGGGCCTGGTTGAGCGCGACGAACGTGCCCGCGGCGAGCAGGGCGACCAGCAGGAAGCCGACCGCCGCCGTCGCGTGCAGGTCGAGGACCGGGATGGCGATGACCGAGATGACGGCCGCCGCACTCGCCGCGGCGATCGCGCCGGGCACCGCGGCGCGCACGGTGATGCGCCAGGTCGGTTCGCGCGAGGTGAGGATCCCGGCCGGCACCGGGCGGGCGACGAGGTAGGTCACCAGCGCCAGGGCCCACAGGGCGAGCGCGGCGAACAGGGTGATCGACAGGACGCCGAACGGTGTGGAGGTGAGGTTCGCCCGTGTCGGGTCCGACGCGACGGCCGACAGGTGCCCCTTCTCCTTGTCGGTGTACGTCGGCACCTGGCCGACGGCGTCGGCGAGCCCGTCGGCGAGCTGCTGTGCGCCGTCGTCGACGTCGCGAGCGCCGTCGGCGAGCTGCTGGGAGCCGTCGCTCAGGTCGTCGGCACCCGCGGACAGCCCGCTCGCGCCGTCGGCGACCTGGTGCGCGGCGGCATCGGTCTGCTGGACGCCGCTGTCGAGCTCGCTCGCCCCGGAGGCGACCTTCAGGGCGGCGGAGTCGACCTGCCGCGCACCGGCGGCGACGTCCTGCGCACCGGAGTCGACCTCGCGGGCGCCGCTCGCGGCCGACGAGATGCCGGCGGCCAGCTCGCCGGACCGGGCGGCGAGCTCGGCGTTGCCGTCGGCGACCTGCCGGGAGCCGACAGCCAGCGCGTGGACGGAGTCCCGTGCGGACACGATGTCGCCGCGCACCTGGGCCTTGCCGTCGTCGAGCCGCTGGGCGTCGGACTCGGCCTCGTCGGCCGCGCGCTCCAGCGCCGCACAGAATTCCCGGTCGGCCGTGACCTGGCCGGCGCACCGGTCGACGAGGCGACGGAGCTCGGCGGCGCCGTCCTGCGCGTCCGGGAAGCGGTCGATGCCGCTGATCGCCCTGTTCGCCAGGGGGACGACCCGATCGGCGAGCTGTTCGTTGCCGTCAGCCACCTGGTCGGCGCCGTCGGCGAGCTCCCGGGTGGCCGCGGGAAGCCGCGCCGCCTGCTGGGCGGCCGTGTCGAGCCCGGACGAGAGCTCGGCCGTGCCGTCGGCGAGCTGGGCCGACCCGGCGGCCAGGTCTCCGGTCCCGTCCGCGAGCTGGGCGGTGCCCTGCGCGAGCTGGGCGGATCCGGCGGCCAACTGGGTGGTCCCGTCCGCGAGCTGGGCAGATCCATCGGCAAGCTCGTCGGCGCCGTCCGCCAGCTCCCCGGCGCCGTCGGCCAGCTCATCGGCGCCGTCGACGAGGTCGGAGGTGCCGTCCGTGAGCTGGTTGGCACCGTCCGAGGCGTCCTGAAGCTGGTCGTGGATGGTGTTGAAGCCGGCGTAGATGTTGTCGAGGTAGGTCTCGACGATGGTCCGGTTCAGGGCGTCCTGGGTGTCGGCGGCGACGCCGTCGGCCAGGTACGGGTCCGCGACGCCGGCGGCCGAGGTGGTCTCGACGTCCAGGTCGGCGCGGACGGCGTCGAGCGGGTCGTCCTCGGTCGCGGCCGAGGTGGCCTTGGCGGAGAAGTCCTCCGGGATGGTGACGACGGCGGCGTAGGTCCCGTCGTCGAGCCCGTCCTGCGCGTCGTCGGCGTCGGTGAGGACCCAGTCGTACGCGGAGCCCGCGTCGTGGGTCAGGTCTCCGGCGAGCGTGCGGCCGAGCGGGATCGTCTGCCCGTTGACCTTGACCGGCTCGTCGTTGTTCACGACGGCGGCCAGAGCCGTGTCGTGGTCGGTCTCGGGGGACCAGAACGCCCAGGTGAGCAGCCCCATGACAACCAGCGGGACGGCGACGAGCGCGGTCCAGGTACGCCAGGTGAGCGGGCGGGTCGTCAGGGCTCGGGCTGAGGTGGCGAACGGCTTGGTCATCACGAGACCTCTACGGGTCGGGGGGTCATGGCATGGAGCTGAGTGGCGCCGAGCGGGAGCACGTCGGCCATCCGGTCGGGGTCCTGGCAGGCCACGACGAACGTGGCGGGCCGGCCTTCGGCGGTGACACGGAGGGCGAGCTGGTCGCGCAGCCGGGCACGGGCATCGGAGCGGAGCACGAGGTCGGCGTCGTCGATCAGGACCAGCTCGACGTCGTCGGCGAGCGCCCTGGCGACCGTTCCCGCGGGGTCCAGGTCGTCGCGTCCGGCGACGACGGCGGCCTCGGGCCGTAGTGCGTGCACGTGCTGCGGCAGCACGTGCCCCAGCACCTTCAGGTCGCCGCGGTGGGTGGTGACGCGCCCGGCGATCGAGAGCAGGAGCGCCGTCTTGCCGACCGCGCCGGACCCGTGCAGCACGAGCACCTCACCGCGGGGCACGTGCAGCTCGACGTGGTGATAGACGGGCCGGCCGCGGTCGTCGTCGAGCGCCAGCGCGTGCGCACTGATCACCTCGTCGCTGCCGGGAGCAGGCCAGTCGGCCAGGCGCAGCTCGTGCAGGAGCCCGTCGCCCTCCGCGTCGAAGACTGGCAGACGGCGGTCGAGCGCGGGCGGCAGCCCCCAGGCCCGGTCGCCGAGCAGGGCGAGGACGGCGGGAACGAAGGTCATGCGCACGAGGAACGCGTCGACGAAGACGCCCACCGCCAGGGCGAACGCGATCGGCTTGATGGTCGCGCTGCCGTCGGGGACGAACGCGGCGAAGACGCCGAACATGATGAGCGCTGCCGCGACAACAACGCGGGAGGCCGAGACGAAGCCCTCCTCGATCGCCTCGTGCGCGTCGCCGTGGTGGGCGTAGTGCTCCCGGATCCGCGAGACGAGGAAGACCTCGTAGTCCATCGCGAGGCCGAACAGGACGCCCATCAGGATGATCGGCAGGAAGCTGACGACGCTCCCGACGTGGGCGACGTCGAACAGGTCGGCACCGTGCCCCTGCTGGAAGACGAGCGACGTCAGGCCGAAGGCCGCGCCGACCGACAGCAGGTAGCCGACGGTCGCCTTGATCGGTACCCAGATCGAGCGGAACACCATGGCCAGCAGTACCAGCGAGAGCCCGGCGACAAGCAGGCCGAACGGGAGCAGGGCTGCTCCGAGCCGGTCGGACACGTCGATGCCGACGGCCGTGATGCCAGTGACCGCGGTCGCGGTGCTGTACTTGTCGAGCCAGTGCTGCTCCCGGTCCCGGATCCGCTCCACGAGTGCGTCCGTACGGGTGTCGTCCGGTCCCGTGGTGGGGACCACCTGGATGATGCCCGTGTCGCCCTTCTGATTCGGCGTGGCCAGGGGCACGGACTCGACGCCCGGGATATCGCGGATCTCGGCCGCGATGTCGTCGACCAGGCCGGTGGGGTCGGTGGACTGGATCACGTCGGCGGTCACCAGGAGCGGGCCGTTGTAGCCGACGCCGAAGTGCTCGGCCACGACGTCGTAGGTCTCGCGCGCCACCGAGCCGGGCTCCTCGCTCCCGTTGTCGGGCAGCGCGAGACGCAGGTCGGCCGCGGGCAGAGCCAAGGTGCCGAGCCCGATGACAACAACGGCAACCGTGATCAGTGGCTTGCGGGTGACGAAACGGACCCACGGCCGGGCGACCTGGGGCCGGGGGAACCGGAAACGCCGCCGGCTCTTCGTGGCCGTGGCGCTCTTCGGCCTCTTCGGAACCAGGCGGGTTCCGGCGAGGGACAGGAGCGCGGGCACGAGCGTCACGGCGATGCACACCGCGACGGCGACGCCGAACGCGGCGGCGACCCCCATCGTCGTCAGGAACGGGATGTTGGCGACCGACAGGCCGAGCAGGGCGATGACGACGGTCAGCCCGGCGAAGACCACTGCCGATCCTGCGGTGGCGGTGGCCCGTGCGATCGACTCCTCGATGTCCAGGCCCTCGGCGAGCTGGTCACGGTGCCGGGACATCAGGAAGAGGGCGTAGTCGATGCCCACTGCCAGGCCGAGCATCACGGCGAGCATGGGAGCGGTCGAGGAGACCGGCACGAAGATCGTCGCCAGGTAGACCACGGCCACGGAGATGCCCACGCCCAGCACGGCCGTCACCAGCGGCATGGCGGCCGCGATCAGCGACCGGAACATCAGCAGCAGGACGACGAGTGCGATGACCAGGCCGATGCTCTCCGTCGGGCTCAGCCCGGGCACCCGGTTGGCGAACGCGTCCCCGCCGGTATAGACCTCGGCGCCACCTCCGACGTGGCCGGCCAGGTCATCGGCCGTCTCGGCCAGGTCGGACTTCGTCTCGGGGTGAACCTGGGCCAGGCCGACGCTGAGCTGCACCGCGATGATCGCTGCCCTGCCGTCGTCGGAGACCGCGCCGTTGACGTTGTCGTCGAACGGGTCGGAGGCCAGCGCGACCTGCGGCACGTCCTCGATGCGGTCGACGGCGTCCGCCACGGCCTTGCGGGTGTCGGCGGTGTTGGCCTCCTCGCCCTCCGGCACAAGCAGGACGAGCTGGGCCGATGTTCCGCTGACCTCGGGAAAGACATGGCCGAGGTGGTCCAGCGCGTCCTGCGACTCCGACCCCGGAACCGCAAAGGTGTCGTCCGTGCCGTCGTTCAGGAGAACCGTCGCAGTGCCGCACACAAGAAGAGCCACGAGCCACGCGGCGACGACCAGACCGCGGCGTTGTGCCGCGGCGCGACCGAGCCGGTAGAGGAATGACGACACGACAGGGCCTCCTGGGCGCTTCTGATACACAGTGCATCCGCGATGCGTGCTGTATCGTAATACACAGTGTATCGAGTTCGGCAACTCCGCGCATCAGGAGCCGTGCCGAGAAGGGAGGTCAGCCATGCAGATCCCGCAGCCGGGCGGGCAGCCGGACCCCGCGCCGTCGACCCTGGCGCGATGTCGGACGCGCTCGCCCGCGTCCTGGCCGTGCTGACCGCCCCTTCGACCGACCCGCAGATCCCGTCCGACAACCCCTCACGAAGGACCAACCCATGAGCCGCGCACACCGCATCGACACACACCAGCACCTGATCCCTCCGCGCTATGCGGACTGGGTGCACGCCAAGGGCATCCGCCCCGGCGGCATCGACCTGCCGGCATGGTCCGAGAGCTCGGCGCTGAAGTTCATGGACGGGCACGGGGTCCAGACGGGCATCCTGTCCGTGTCGATTCCCGGCGTCTGGCTCGGTGACGACGCCGAGGCACGGCGGTGGGCGCGCGAGGTCAACGAGTACGGCGCGGACCTGGTCCGACGTCGGCCCGACCGGTTCGGCCTCTTCGCCACGCTCACACTGCCCGACGTCGAAGGCGCCCTCGTCGAGGCGGAGTACGCCCTCGACGAGCTGCAGGCCGACGGGATCGTGCTGCTCGCCAACAACGACGGCCGCTACCTCGGCGACCCTGAGTTCGAGCCGCTGCTGGACCTGCTGAACCGGCGCAAGGTGACGGTCTTCGTGCACCCGGGCGAGCTACCCGCGCCCGCGGTTCCCGGCATCCCGACCTTCACCGCGGACTTCCTGCTGGACACCACCCGCACAGCGACGAGCCTGATCCTGTCCGGCGCCATGGACCGCTACCCCGACATCAAGTTCATCCTCGCGCACGCGGGCGGGTTCGTCCCGTACATCTCGTACCGCATCCTGCTGACGATGCTCAGCCAGAAGACCAAGGCGCAGCAGGCGTGGGCGCTCCTCGACCAGCGGCACCAGGTGCCGAAGCTGATGGAGCTCTTCCAGCGCTTCTACTACGACATCGCGCTCTCGGCGAGCCCTGCGGCCCTGCCGAGCCTGCTCGAGGTGGCCGCTCCGGACCACATCACCTACGGCAGCGACTACCCGTTCGCTCCCCCGCCCGCCATCGGATTCCTCAACGGGCAGTACGAGAAGTACCCGCTGGACGCGGACCTCCGGAGCGCGATCGACCGGGGCAACAGCGAGGCGCTCTTCCCCCGGCTCAAGGCCTGACGCCGGTCGTGGACGGCCCGTGGCACCCCGGCACAAGGTCGGGCGTCGTGGGCGGGCGAAGCCTTGGATACGCTTCGTATCGACGGCTACGGAAGCAGCCGTCGATATGAAGTGCCCATGAGGTGAGGAGAAACGTGCAGTCCACGGACCCAGAGACCGCCTCGAAAGGGCTGACGCGCAGGCGTGCGGAGACGCGCCAGCGACTGATCGACGCCGCCTACGAGGTGTTCGCCGAGGACGGGATCCGCGATGCGCCGGTCGAGCTGATCTGCGAGCGGGCCGGCTACACCCGCGGGGCCTTCTACTCGAACTTCGGGTCCAAGGAAGAGATCTTCCTGGCGATGTACGAGATCCAGATGTCGGCCCGGGCCACGCGGCTCGCGGAGGGCATCGAGTCCGCGCTCAAAGCGGTCGGCGCCTCGGACCCCGAACGCGCCGACAAGGTCGTCGCGCTGATCGCCGCCCAGTTCGTGGCGGGTCTGGACGACGACGTGCGCTGGTACCCGGTCTTTGCCGAGTTCCGGGCCCAGGCGCTTCGGAGGCCCGAGCTGCGCGCCCCGACAGCGGCCGCGGAGGCGCGATTCGAGTCCGCGCTCGCCGCCGCGCTGCAGACCGCTGCGCAGGCCCTCGACCTCCGGTTCGCGGTGGACGAGGACTACCTCGCGATCGTCGTACGGTCGATGTACGAGGCACTGCTGATCCGGATGCTGCTGCACGAGACGCCGGCCGGCGGTGCCGAGGAGATGGCGCGGTCCCTCGCCGACCTGGTGCTCGGCGTGAGCACGTCGTCTCATGCGGTTCGGGAGACCTGACCCCGCCCTCAGCTCAGTCGGGCGTCCTCTGCCCATTCGGGCGCCCCCTGCCTGTTCAGGCGTAGAGGGCTCATCAGCAGCTGAGGTTCAGCCGCGGGCCGTCGTCCCGACCGGCGGCGGCGCGTCGGCCAGGCGACGCCGGTAGGCGGTAGGGCTGACGCCGAACGCGCGGCTGAACGCCGTGCTCAGCGCGAAGCCGCTCGAGTACCCGACGCGCTGGGCGACGGCGTCGAGGGTGAGCGCCCGGTTCACCAGCAGGTCGCGGGCCAGGGCGAGCCGCCAGCTCGTGAGGTAGCGCAACGGGGAGGTGCCGACCAGCTCGGTGAACCGCGCGGCGAGGGTCGCGCGGGAGACGGCCGCCCGCCGGGCGAGCCCGGCGACGGTCCAGCCGCGCTCGGGCTCGGCGTGCATCGCCCGGAGCGCGACGCTGATCGCGGGGTCGGTGATCCCGTTGACCCAGGTGGGGCGCGCCGGCGGGTGGGCGGCGGTCCAGGCGCGGATCGACTCGATGGCGACGACGTCGACGAGACGGTCGAGCACCACGCTCTGGCCGAGGTCGTCGTTGGTGATCTCGCGCGCCAGGTGGCCGACGAGCGCCGGGTCGAGCGTGCCCGCCTCGACGACGGCGACGTCGGGCAGCACCTCGGTGACGAACCGCCCGACGCTGCCGATGTCGGCGTAGGAGGCGACGATCATCGTGTCCGGACCGTCGGGGTCGTTGCCCCAGTGGCGCAGCCCGTGGGCGAGGGTCAGGGCGAGCGAGGTGCCGTCCGGCGCGACGCACCGCTGGCCCTTCTCGATGATCGCGACGGTCTCGCTCCCCGCGGCGTCGGCCACTCGGTAGGGCAGCGGCCCGCGGGCGAGCGCGACGTCCCCCGCGCGCAGCTCGTGCACGACGTCGCCCGCCTCCAGGCGGCACCGGCCGGAGGTGACGAGCATGACCGTGAGTGCGGCCTCGTCCGCAATCTGGACCGCCCAGGGCGGGCGCATCGACATCAGGAGCGTGAACGCGCCCTCCGCATGCGGGTGCGCGAGCAGCTGCGACAACGGGTCCATCCCCGAATCCTAGACGACAGGACATGGCAGGTGGATCCTGAGCCATTCATCGTCCACCGGCTCCGGGCTTTCATGGAGCCATGACCACTTCACCGATCCTCATCACAGGCGGCACCGGCCGCACCAGCCGCCGCGTCGCCGACCGGCTCCGGGCCCGCGGGCTCGAGACCCGCATCGCTTCCCGATCCGGCGCGGTCCCCCTCGACTGGCACGACGACGCGGGCTGGGACGCGGCCCTCGCCGGAGCGGCCGCCGTCTACGTCTGCTACTCCCCCGACCTCGCGCTCCCCGGCGCCGACGCGGTGATCGAGGCGTTCACCGCACGGGCCGTCCGGCACGGCGTCGGGCGCATCGTCCTGCTCTCCGGCCGCGGGGAGGACAGCGCTCAGACCTGCGAGGACATCGCGTTCGCCGCCTCGCCCGGCACGACGGTCGTGCGCTGCTCCTGGTTCCAGGAGAACTTCAGCGAGCACTTCCTCCTCCCCGGGGTGCTCGACGGCCGGATCGCCGTGCCCGCCGACCAGGTGCGCGAGCCGTTCGTCAGCCTGGAGGACGTCGCCGACGTCGCCGCCCTCGCCCTCACCAGCGACACCCACGCCGGCGAGGTCCTCGAGCTGACCGGGCCCGAGGCGCTCACCTTCACCGAGGTCGCCCGCATCCTGAGCGGCGTCCTCGGCCGGAGGGTCGAGCACGTGCCGGGCACCCCGCCCGAGCTCATCGACGGGCTCATCGCCGCGGGCGCCGGTCCCGACGAGGCAGCCGGCATCGCCTGGCTCTTCGAGGAGGTGCTCGACGGCCGCAACACGGCCACCACGGACACGGTTGAACGCGTCCTGGGCCGGCCGGCCACCCCGTTCGACACGTTCGCCCGCCGCGCCGCGGCCGCCGGTGCCTGGACCTGACCGACACGCCGACCTCCGCCGTGCCACGACCCCGTGGCGCGGCGGACGTCGGCGCGCGGGCTCACATGTTGGAGGGCCGGAGCTCCTCTGACCTCCGCGAGGGATTGCCGAACCTGGAGCAAAGGGCTTATCACACCTAAATTTTTATGAATCGTCATTCACAGTGAAACTGGGATCGAGCCGGTCAAAGCCGGACAGTGCTTGCACAGGGGGCAGGTTCGTGACGACCACAAGTGACGTGCGTATCGCTGACGTCTGCGGGGTCGACGCGCCGGAATGCCGCTCCACCCGCGCCGCGATGCACGACTACCTCAACAGGCGCCTCCCGCCTCACCGCGAGGACCGCCTCGAACTGCACTTGGACAGCTGCGCCGCGTGCATCCGCGCGTTCATCGACATCCGCGAGGTCTCGTGGAAGCGCCGCGCCGCGGCGGGCACCACAACTCAGGCTGAGTCTTCGTAGCGGGCGGCGATCGCGGCGGCGCGGTTGCGCAGGGAGGTGCGCAACGACTGCGGGGCCAGGGCTTCCGCGTCCGTGCCGAGCTGCCAGAGCGCCCATTCGGCGTGTCGTGAGTCCTGGAAGGTCACCTCCAGCCGCAGCCGCCGTCCGCGTCGGCTTCTTCGGCCAGGACGGCCAGCGCGGTGCCCACGCAGCTCCTCGCGCCGCGCCGGGTCCACCCGAACGAGCACGGTGACCTGGTCGCCGCCGGTCCGAAACCGCGTGCTGCGTTCCTGCCAGACCCGGTCCAGGTCGACCCGGTCCGGTCGCTGTGCGGGTTCGGCGAGTTCCTCGGCGGCCAGGATCCGGGACAGCCGGTAGGTGCGGTCCGCGCCGGACACTCGTGGCCAGCAGGTAGCCCTGGTCGCGGACGGTGACCAGGCCGATCGGGTCCACCGTGCGCCACTTCGGCGTCTGGTCCACTGCCGCGTAGTGGATGCGCAGCTTGTGTCCGGCGAGCACCGCGCGTCGGACCTCGATCATCGTGGTGTCGGGTACCTCGTCGGTGACCAGCCGGCGTGAGAGCAGGTCGGTCTCCGGGTCGACGAGGAATCGCTGGGCCACGTCGCTCGCGGTGGCCCGATGGCTTTCGGGCAGCGCGTCGACCACCTTGCGCATGGCCGAAGCGAGCGCCGAGCCGAGGCCGAACACCTGCTCGCCGCGCCCCGATCCGGCGGTCAGCAGGGCAAGGGCCTCGTCGTGGTTCAGACCGGTGAGCTCGGTCCGGAAGCCGGGCAGCAACGCGAAACCGCCGTGGCGGCCGCGTTCGGCGTAGACCGGGACGCCGGCCGCGGACAGCGCCTCGATGTCGCGCAGCACGGTGCGGGTGGATACCTCCAGCTCGCGGGCCAGCGTGGCCGCGGACAGCCGACCGCGCTGGCGCAGCAGCAGCACCAGCGAGACCAACCGGTCGGCGCGCATACGAAAACTCGTATCGGAATACACTGACACAGGATGTCGTGATTTGTTGGAAGGCTCGCTCACACGACGTCGAAGATCGCGGCCGCCGAGCCGACGGACCGGCGTCATCCCAATGCGAATGGAGCTGATGTGGCAATGGAACGAACGGCAGTCAACCCGGTGACGTGGTCGGTGGAGATGGGATTCAACCAGGGCGAGATCGTCTCCGGGCACACCCGGACCCTGTACTGCTCCGGGCAGACCGCGATGAGCGGCGACGGCAAGCCCCAGCACGACGGTGACATGGCGGCACAGTTGGCGCTGAGCCTCGACAACCTGGAGGCCGTGCTCGGCGAGGCCGGCATGTCCCTCGCGAACCTCGTCCGGCTCAACGTCTACACCACCGACGTCGATCTGCTCTTCCAGCACTACGGCGTGCTGGCGTCACGGTTGGGCGCCGCCGGGGTGGCGCCGACCACCACGATGCTCGGGGTGACACGGCTGGCGATCCCCGGCCAGATGGTCGAGCTCGAGGGAACCGCCGTCGCGTGACGCGACCTCACCCAGGCCTGGGTGGACATCACCCCGGCCCGGGTGGACCTCCGCCCGGATCGGGTCCACGATCAAAGTACGACTCCCGGAGGCCACCATGTCCGCCATCCCGACCTACAACGCCGAGCAGCTCGCCGACGTGCTTTCGATCCTGCCCGAAGTGGGCGGGGTCGAGCTCAAGCTCACCGTCCCGGACCATCGTCAGCGCTCCGTCGTGCAGGTCCTGGGTATCGACCCGCTCGATTCGGTCATCCGCCAGGTCGCATTCGTCGACACCCCCAACCTGCGACTCTCGTCGGCCGGGGTGGTGGTGCGCGCTCGGCGGACCCAGCGCAAACCCGGCGACGTGACGGTCAAGCTACGGCCGGCGATGCCGTCCGACGTCCCCAAGAAGCTCCGTAGCCACAATGGATTCAAGGTCGAGCTGGACGCGTCGCCCGCCGGCTACGTGTGCTCGTGCTCGCTCACCGTCGAGGCTCCCGACCGCCAGGTGCGGAAGCTGATGACGGGTACCCGCGCCGTCCGCGACCTGCTCGACGATGACCTGCGTGCGCTGCTGCGCGAGCGACTGCCCGACGACGTCGGACTCGATGAGCTCGTCGTCCTCGGCCCGCTCACCTTGCTCAAGTGCCGGTTCCAGCCGAAAGGGCTCCGACGACGCATGGTCGCCGAGCTGTGGATGCTTCCCGACGGCTCCCGGATCCTCGAGCTGTCCACGAAGGGGGCGCCCGACGCGGCGTTCCATATCGCCGCGGAGACGAAGGTCCTCCTTGCGGGTAACGGGGTCGACCTGGGTGCCCCACAGGAGACGAAGACCCGGGCTGCGCTCGCTGCGTTGACGGCCGAGGGCGCGGGACACGACGGGAACTGATCTCCTGATGGCAGAGAAGCAGCCCGCGATGTCTCCGTCCGACCTGCCTGTCGCGGAGGTGCTCGACCGCGCCACGGGCCCTCGGCGCGCCGAGGCCGATGAGCTGCTCGCGATCCACGGCGAGATCAGCGGCGAGCGGCCTGTCGTGTGGGCGGGGCGCATCATCGGTTTCGGGGAGTTCGAGTACCGCTACGAGAGCGGGCGCGAGGGCCGCTCTCCCCTGCTCGCCTTCGCGCCGGGCCCCGCGAAGCACACGATCTACCTCGTCGAGGACTTCTCGGAGCGCTGGCCCGATCTCATGGCCAGGCTCGGCAAGCACCGTGCGAGCAAGGTCTGCCTCTACCTCACGCGGTTGACGGGCGTGGATCGCAGAGCGCTGCGCACGCTGCTGGAGCACTCGCTCGCCGAGGCCCGGTCGCAGGCGCGCCAGAGTGCCTGAGGCTCGACGCCGTCGTTGCCGGCTCGCCGGGACCAGGGAGACCGAACATGACGTCCTCTTCTGATCGGCACCTCCAGACGCGCCTCAGGTCCGCGGGAGCACGGTCGCCGCGACGATGACGTTGTTGACGATGGTCGCGGTGACGGTGCGCGCGACCGCTTCGGCGGCAGCGCCGGCTCCCCAGTTACCCTGCTCGAGCTCCTTGGCGCGGGTGATCACGGGCGAGGTCCAGGGGATCTCGCGGTCGAACTGCGGAAGCGTGCCGCTTCCCGAGATCAGTACGGCGAGCGCGGCGACGCGGGCCGTCGGCTCCGCGCCCTCGACGAGCACCTCGCGGACGTCCGCGATGAGTCCGGCGCGTCGGCCGTTTCCGCCGTCCTCGAGGACCGTGGTGTCGAACAGGCCGAGCGCCTTGCGGGTACCTCGCCGGATGTCGCCGCGTTCGACGAGCCTGTCCAGCAGCGGGGCCCGCAAGGTGGGCCCGATCTCCGCGAGCACCGTCTGAACGCCTCGGGGCTTCTCGGCGGTGTAGTCCCACGCGGAGCGGAGGATCTCGTCCGACGGCGGACGGTCCTCGATCGCCGCCACCCGCGTCGTCCCGCCCCAGCCGGACTCGGTTCGCACGTGTTCGCCGAGCCCGAGGTCGGCGAGCACCGCTCCCGCGAGGGTGTAGTAGAGCGTGTTCTCACCCGCGATGGTCCCGGTGCCCGACCGGAGGCCGGAGTTCGGCTGGAACAGGAGGAGCAGCAGATCCTCCGCAAGGGTCGGGGCCCCGAGCCTCGCCATGCTGGGCGTATCTGTCTCAGCGCCGACAGGCGGCTCGTCCTGGTGTTGATTCATCGGCCATACCTTTCCTCTGTCGCTCCCACCTTGGTGCTGACAGCAGACACCATGCCCTTGGGGCACGGTCAACGCCTCGGTCTGATGGCGAGCTTGCCGAACACATCGACGACCCGCCTGACGGGAATCGGCGTCGGAGACAGGTCAGGCCCGGCGATCACTCTCGTCGGAGAGGGCCTGGTTGTTCGCGGCGTCCGCCTGCTTGACCGCCGCGAGGCTGGCGCGCTGAAGCACATCAAGCTGGGCGGTGTTGTACAGCTCGACCACTGCCTCGACGAACGTCTGCTGGGCAACCTGCTCGCTCACCGACATGTGCCCCGCCGGGCTGGTCAGCCACGGGTAGTCGGTCAGGTGACTCGCGATCTTCGGCGCGAGCTGATCCGCGAGGCGTTGACGCGTCGTCTCGTCCGCGTCCGGGGGCAGCGCATCGAACTCCGCGCTGACCTCATCGGAGTCCGCCTCCACCATCTGCCGCAGGTCCGACATCGCATCCTGGTCATAGAGCTGGGTGTAGATGTCGATGAGCGAACGGTCGGCCTCGGACAAGCGCGACGAGACCGACTCGAAGCCCACCGGGCTGTCAGCCGGGGCGCTGTCGCGCAGGATCGCCGCGATGTCCGACCGGGCCTTCTGCTGGCGCTCGATACTCGCTGCGAGCTCGGCGTCGAGCGCCCGCAGAGCGGCTGGTGTACTGCCGCCACCGGTCCGGACTTCCCCGATGTCCGAGAGCGGAACGCCCAGCTCGACGAGCCGCCTGATCCGCAGGAGGCTGACGAGGTGCCGCACCTGGTACTGCTTGTACCCGTTGGACTTGCGCTCGGGCTCTTCGAGCAGCCCGACCTGGTGATAGTGCCGGATGGTCTTGACCGTCGTGCCCGCCAGCTCGGCGAGCTGCCGCGTGCTCCAGGCCATAGTGGATCCTTCCCATCCCGGTTGACCGTGCCCCGACGGCACGGTTTCTACTGACGTGCACCAGTGAAACCCGGCGCACAGGCGCCATGTCGAAAGAGGCGCCGATGTCAGGCTTCAACCCCTACGAGGGACTCCAGGATCTCGTCGCGCAGGTACCAGAGTTCGTGCAGCCGTTCGTCGTCGCACTCGCCGGTGCTATCCCGTATATCGAAGGTGAGGGATCGGCGGCGCTGGGTGTCTTCGCGGGCATCCGCCCGCTGGTCGCCGCCGTGTCGGGCGCGGCAGGCAACATCATCTGCGTCGTGCTCGTCGTGACGCTCAGCTCGCGGGTCCGAACCGCCGCCCTGGCTCGTCGGACGCGCCGCACCGCCTCCGCGGCGGTCGCCACGCCGTCCACCGTGACACCTGGCGGCACGACCCTCGCAACGGAGGAGCCGGCCGACGAGGCGGAGGGCGAGTCTTCCGGCCGACGGGCCAAGGGCCGGAAGCGGCTGCGCCGCTGGCTGGTGCGTTTCGGCGTCCCCGGAGCGAGCCTCCTCGGCCCCCTGGCGCTGCCGACTCAGCTCACCGCCGCAACCCTCGTCGCCTCGGGAGTCAGCAAGAGCTGGGTCATTCTCTGGCAGGTGATCGCGATCGTGCTGTGGACCACCCTGCTCACCCTCGCCGCGACCGGTTTCGTCACCGCGGTCGAAGCGGTGTGAACCATCGGCGACACCACGGCGTGGCACGGAGGGGAGGATCCGCAGCCCTGTCAGGCGGATGGCCAGTTCTTCAGGGCGATGTCAGCTACTTCCTGCAGCTCGGAGCGGGTGGTGCCGCCGGCAGCCTGAACGGCGATGCCGTTCGACACGGTCATGATGTAGCGAGCGAGTCGTCCGGCGTCGGCGTCCGGCGGCAGATCGCCCTCGTCGACAGCTCGCTGGAACCTGTCGCGGAGGTGGGCGCAGCCCTCCTCCCGCCAAGCGATCAGGGCGTCATGGGCCGCCCGTCCGGCGTCGCCGGTCGCGAGCGCGCCCTGCACGCCCAGGCACCCAGGAGGCCCGCCGGGGCGGGTGGACGTTCGGACCGAGCCGGCGAGGAACGTCGTGGCCACTTGTCGGGCGGTCGGCTTCTCCATCGCGCGCTCCGCGTAAGCGGCAGGGCCCGCGGTGTAGCGCTCCAGAGCCTTGCGGAACAGCTGTTCCTTGTTCCCGAAGGCCGCGTACATGCTCGTGCGGGTGATCCCCATCGCCGCTTCCAGCTGGAACAAGCTGGCGCCCTCGTAGCCGTGCTCCCAGAAGACCAGCATCGCCTGCTCCAGGGCCTCGTCGGCGTCGAATCCACGGGGCCGGCCGATAAGGGCCTTCTGTTGTGCTGCCACCCGTCGAGCATAGCTCTTGGGTATCGAGCGGTACCCAAGTCGGACCTGGCGGCTCAGCGCCAAACCGTCATGCTCGTGTCTGACCCAGAGTGCGCAGTCCCGGGAGGCTGAGGGCGAGCCAAGAGCGCGATGATCCGGCGGGTGTAGTGTCGAATTGTGGTTGGCCGTCGTATTTACCTGCCCAGGGTCGATCGGTCCGCTTCCGAGACGGAGCGCGAGGCTGCGGTCGTCGCTGCGGACGAGTCTGTGGCGCGCTGGGACGACGACGGTGGATTCGAGCCCGGCCTGGAGGACGAAGGGCCGCCTCCGTCGGATGGGACGCTAGGCGCCTCACCGGTCCGCCTGAACGCCAAAGGACGCCAGGCGACCAACCGGCTTCGATGATCGAATGGGGTCATGGACTCCACCACCCCTTCGTCGTCCGGGGCGCCCCAGGACGTGGTCCTGAGCCTGCGTGGTGTGCTGGACACGGCCCTGCCCCCGGAGCTCGGGACGGAACATGCCCCGGACCGGCACACCGTCGCGGCGGTCTTCTCCCGTCGCGTCGATCCTCAGGAGCAGGCGCTCATCGAGCAGCATTCCGTGCGTCTGCGGCTCGCCGACCGGGGATATCCGGGAGTCGAGCTGACGGTTGCCGACCGCCGGCTGCTGATCGCGAACACGAAGCTGGCGATGCTCGAGGACGGGCTTGCCGGCGGGATCGCCGCGGTGTTGCGCGACATCAACGAGCAGATCACGGCGGAGCGGACGCGGAAGGTCGCTGAGGCGGACGAGTGGCGTGCGAGTGAGATGCGCCGTGCGGCAGCGGTCAAGGTGGAGGCCGAGCATGTCCGCTTCGAGTGAGCACCCCCGGGTCCGGGCGGCGGTCGATCGCCCATTCCCGGCCGCGCGACGGGTGACGAACGACTACTCCGTCGTGGCCCGCATCGTCCGCGAGTCCGGCCTGCTACGACGGCGCCACGGCTACTACTGGACGCGGTTCGTTCTCACGATCACCGCCCTCGGTGGTGTGTGGGCAGGGATCGTGCTGCTCGGTGAGTCGTGGTGGCAGCTAGCCCTTGCGGCAGCCATGGCGTTCGTCCTGGCCCAGCTGGCGTTCCTCGGGCACGACAGCGCGCACCGGCAGGTCTTTCGCTCGCGGGCGTGGAACGACTGGGCCGCACGGGTCCTGGCGAACGCGTTCGTGGGATTGAGCCACGGATGGTGGACGACCAAGCACAACGCGCACCACGCTTCCCCGAACCGGGAGGGTCATGACCCGGACATCGCACCGGGTCTCATCGCATTCACTCCCGCGGTCATGGCCGACCGGCGGGGCTGGCGGGGTTGGCTGGCCCGCCGCCAGGGTTGGTTCTTCCTTCCCCTGCTCACGCTCGAGGGCCTCAACCTCCACGTCGCGAGCGTACGCAAGGTCCTGGGCCGAGAACCCTTGCCCCATCGCTGGGTCGAGGCGCCTGTCCTGCTCACGCGGCTCACCCTGTATGTCGGCGTCCTGGTCGTGCTACTGCCACCACGGCTCGCGATCGCGTTCCTCGCCGTCCAGCTCGCCGTCTTCGGCGTGCTCCTGGGCGGAGCGTTCGCCCCCAACCACAAGGGAATGCCGATCGTCCCGGCGACCACCGAGGTGGACTTCCTGCGCCGGCAGGTGCTCATGTCCCGCAACATCCGCGGAGGCTGGATGATCGACCTCCTCATGGGTGGGCTGAACCGGCAGATCGAGCACCACCTGTTTCCCAGCATGCCTCGACCCAACCTCAAGCATGCTCAGCCCCTCGTGCGTGAGTACTGCTCCCGGCTCGGCGTGAGCTACTCCGAGGTCGGGTTCTTCACGTCGTACCGGATCGTGATTGCCTACCTGAACGACGTGGAGCACCGCGCCCGCGCGCCCTTTACCTGCCCCGTGTCGAGCATGTACGGCCGCTGACTCACGCGCCCGGCCCAGGCCACGGGGCGTACGATCGAAAGTGATCCGCGGCGAACGCGCCCCAGCAGAGGTGCGCGGGCCTGGAACCGCAAGGAGGCCGCGATGGCCACCCATCTCCACGGCTCCGCCACCAACGGGGACCCCAGCGGAGCAGGCTCCGATCCTGGTGCTGCACACCGGGTCACCAGGGCTCCACGCACCCGCGCCAGCGCAGCCTGGGTAGGGATCTGCGTCGCGGCCCTGCTCCTGATTGCCCTGGTCATCTTCATGCTGCAGAACACCCAGCGGGTGCTGGTGTCGTTCCTCGGCATGCAGGGGTCCGTACCCCTCGCGCTCGCCCTCCTCATCGCCGGGATCGGCGTCGGCGTCGTCGCCCTGGTCATCGGCACCATCCGCATCAGCCAGCTCCGACGCCGCATCGGCCGCAACTCGTAACCACGAGCGTCGGCCGCACCAAACACCTGGGCTTGCCCCGACGACTGCGCCGAGACGTGGACCAGCAAGACTCGAGGGCGGAGCCCGATCCTGGCGGCGGTGATCGTGCCGAAGCTGTCGCCATCAAGCTCGATGTGCTGCGGCGAGTCGAACCGTGAGGCCAGACGCTGACCTTGCACGTACCCCATTGCACGGAGTCGGGGTGCCGCTTGCAGCACCACTCGGCCTGGGTGAGTGCGCTTGAGGACGCCGCCGATGGTGAGGCGCGATCCGACGCGTAGCCATTGCCAGAAGCCTTTGGGCGCAGGAGGACGACGTCGAGGAAGCCGTCGTCGACCTCCGCGTCGGGAAGCAGCAGGAGTCCGGCGGTGAGGGTGCGCTGCGCACGTGTATTCCGTGGACTGCCACCTGGGTCGAGGAAGACGGTCAGGCAGTCGTCAGAAAGCCGAGGACGTCGGCGGCGAAACGCTTGTCGTTGAACGTGCCGTTGTGGCTCTGGCCCGCGTAGACGACAAGCTTTGCGTCCGGGATGCTCTCGACCGTCTGCCTGGCCAGCTCGACGGGGTAGACAAGGTCCTTCTCGCCCTGGATCAGGAGCGTCCGCGCCGTGATCTCGTGCAGTCGTCCGCGCAGGTCGAAGCCGTCCTCGGCATGAAGCACGGTGACCGCGTCGGTGTGGTCCGTGCGGCGGCCGTCCAACAGCCAGAGCAGGCCCTTGAGCAGCCTCCGGCCCATCTCCGATTCCGTGACGACCTCGGCCAGGGCGGGACTCGGCCGCTTGCCCTGTCGCGCGCGTTCGATGTAAGCACGCTGGGCTCGTCTACCGACAGGGCCGAGCGTGCAGGCAGTACCACCCAACACGAGGCGGTCGACCAGGTCGGGATGGTCGGCAGCAAGCTGGAGTGCGATGGACCCGCCCGTGGAGATGGCCAGCACCTTCACCCCACCCTCGAAGGTGGTCCTGATCGCTGCCGCGTAGACGGCTGCGAGGTCGGCCATCGTCGTGGTCGACGGCAGCCCGGGTGGACGGTTGACGACGTAGACGGTGAAGTGCTCGGTGAACGGTCGCAACATCCGCATCGTGGACCAGCTCGCTGTCCTGGCGTGCCGGAGTCCCGGGCCGGGCGGGCTCGGGCTGGCGGACCTGTCCCAGGAGCTGCAACGGCTTCTCGTCCATGCAGACCACCGGGAACCGGTCGTCCAGCGGGCGGGCGTAGACCTCCAGCACGTCCTCCATCCGGGCCACGAACTCCCCGCTGCCCTTCGGCGGGATCGTCCAGCAGGCTTTCAGGTGCGGCTTGAGTGCCCCCTTTTCAGGACACGCCCGATCGTGGAGTGGTCCAGGTCCGGGATCCCCTCGGTCAGCACGACGTGCTTCTCCAGCAACCGCAACGACCACCGCGAGTACCCCTGCGGCGGGGCCGAGCACGCCAACGCGGTGATCCTGGCCTCGACCTCACCAGTCACCTTCGCCTCCACCGGCGGCGTGGCGCGCTTCTTGCGCCCGATGACCTCGTCCACGTCCCCGACCCGAGCCCACTGCGCCGCCAGCCGGCGCAAGAAATCGACCGAGACCTCCAGCCGTGCCGCGACCTCGACCCGACGCGGGGTGTCCCCGCCCGACTCGTCCAGCGCCAGCAGCGCCCGCGCCCGCCCGATCGCCCGCGCCGGGCTGACTCCCTTGGACACCACCGCGCGCAACCGTGCCCGCTGCCCCTCGTCCAGTACCACCGCATGCACCCTCGCCCTGGCCACGTCCCGTCCTCTCATCAGCACCAGCATCGACAAGAACAAGACATACCAGACTATTTGCCGCGACAGTCTACTAGGGGGATTCGAACCCCCGACCTTCTCCCGGTGAAGCGAAACTCTTCGACGTCCGCAGAGCCAACTGACGAAGCGATCGTAATCGCCGTGGTGAGCCCCAGAAACGGCGGGATCTGGCCATTTCTGGGTGACGTAGGCCCAGCCTCACATGGATGGGCAACCATCGGCAAGCGCGGGCGTTCATGGGCACAGCACCCGTGTCACCACGCGTGTCACGGCGGCAATCGTGTCAGGAATCGTGTCAGGAATCCCGGTCCGGGCGGCCCGGCCATCAGTACGTCCTCAGGCCGCACGCCAGGAACTGGTCCCGCACCCGCTCGGCCAGCTCGCCCGACGGCGGCCGGGTCGCCCCCAGCTCGTCGTTCTCGACGTCGTCGGTCAGGCCAGGGACCAGGACGAACCGGACCCAGACCTCGGGGCACGCCCTGCGGCGTCGGGCAGTCCGGCCCGGGCGACACGCCGCCCGAAGGCGAGCGTGGGCTCCAGCTCGCCGCACGTGACCCGGGGTACGTGTCCGGATCGCCCGACTTCACGTCGAGCAGGACCAGGTCCGTGTCAGCGAGCATCTGGTCGGTCAGGTTGGCACCGAGGAATCCGGAGGTGTCCCGGGTAGAGCGCTGACAGTTCGATACAACGCCTGCGAACCCGACCCGACGCAGCGGCAAAGGTCCCTGGTGCTCTGACAAAAGTCCCGTCGCGAGATCGGCACTACATACGGCTTCCCACGACAGTGCTCCTGCTTGCCCTGCGACCGCGGGCTCGAACGGCCTTGGCAGCGGTGTCCGCCAGGACGACGGCCACCGGAGCGGCGAGCACGACGACCCAGCCGGAGACGGGCGGCGGGCTTCCGCCGAGCAGTCCGGCCAGCGGGGGCGACAGGAACACGGCGAGCAGAACCAGCTCGACGCCGACCGCCCAGAGCAGCATCGGGTTGCCGGTCATCCGGAGCGCGCCGACCCAGCGGTATTCGCTGCGGCAGGCGAAGGCGTTGCCGAGCTGCCCCAGGACGACGGCGGCGAAGGCCGCCCCGGACGCCGAAGCCAGCGTCTGCGCGGACGGTTCCGCACCGAGAGTCCAGCCGGCCAGACCGAGAACCACGAAGAACGCCGCCATCTCGACGACCGCCTCGGCCGGACCGAGGACGCCGAAGACCCGCCCCAGCACACCGCGGTCGATCAGCGCGCCGGTGGACGGCGGCTGCCGCATCGTCGTGCGGCTGGGTGGCTCCGCGCCGAGGGCGAGTGCGGGCAGCAGATCGGTGCCGATGTCGAGGGCGAGGATCTGCAGCACGGTCAGGGCGAGGGGAACGTTGCCGCCGCTGAGCGCCCAGACCAGGAACGGCGTGAGCTCGGCGACGTTGTCGGTCAGGTGGTAGGTCAGGAACCGGCGGATGTTGGCGAACGTCGCGCGGCCCAGCTCGACGGCGGCGACGATGGTCGCGAAGTTGTCGTCGAGGAGCACGACGTCGGCGGCCTCGCGGGCGACGTCGGAGCCGCTGCGTCCCATGGAGATGCCGATGTCGGCCTCGCGCAGGGCCGGGGCGTCGTTGACGCCGTCGCCCGTCATCGCGACGACGTGTCCCCGGGCATGGATGGCACGGGCGATCCGCAGCTTGTCCTCGGGCGTGACCCGGGCGATGACGACCCCGTCCCGGGCGACGAGCTCGCCGAGCGCGGCGTCATCAGCGGGCAAGTCGGCGCCCTCCAGGACGGGACCGTCGCGCAGGAGGCCCACCTCCCGGGCCACGGCCGAAGCCGTGCCCACGTGGTCGCCGGTGACCATGGCGAGTCTGATGCCCGCGCTGCGGCATGCGGCCACCGCGGCGTGGACGTCGTCGCGGGGTGGATCTTCCAGGGCGACGAGACCGAGCAGCTCCAGGCGCTTCTCCACCTCGGGCGGGGGCGCGTCCTCGTCCACCGTGGCGGCGTCGCGCCGTGCGATGGCCAGGACTCGCAGGCCTCTCGCTGCCATCTCGGTCACGGCCCGGACTGCGTCCTCGCCCGCCGAGGTGAGGTCGAGCACGGAGTCGGGGGCGCCCTTGACGTAGACGCGGTCCCCCGCGACGACCGACATACGCCGGCGGCGGGTGTCGAACGGCAGGCGCCTGAGCAGAGGCTGCGAGGTCTCCTCGGCCAGCACGTCGACACCTGCGCGCAGGGAGAGCACGTGCAGGGCCACCTCCATCGGGTCACCGTGCGCCGTCCACTGCTCACCGCTGCGGACCATTCGTCCGGTCGAGCACCGGACAGCCGCAAGCGCGACGTCACGAAGGGCCGGAAGCACGGCATCCTCGGCAGTGATCCGAGCGGTCGGTGCGTATCCGTGCCCGACGACGGACGCGGTTCCCGCGGGCGTCCAGACCTCGACGACCGACATCTCGTTACGGGTGAGCGTGCCGGTCTTGTCGGTGCAGATGAACGTCGTGGAGCCCATGGTCTCCACCGAGTCGAGGCGACGGACCAGCGCATTGCGGGACGCCATCCGCTGGGCACCTCGCGCCAGCGAGAGGGTCACTGTCGGCAGCAGGCCTTCCGGGACTAGCGCGACCATGACACCGACGGCGAAGAGGAACCCGTCCGACACCGGTATGCCGAGCATCTGGGAGACGATGAAGAAGGCGACGCCGACGGCGATGGCGATCCCGGCGATCACGCGCACGACGCGCCGTAGCCGGATCGCGAGCGGGCTCTCGGAACGGCTCGCCGTCCGGGTGAGCGTCATGATGTGGGCCAGCTCCGTCGCCTGGCCCGTGCCGGTGATCTCGACGGCTGCCTCGCCCTCGACGACGTAGGTGCCGGCGTGGACGTCGTTCCCGGGCGATGGATGGATAGTGGTGCTCTCGCCGGTCAGTGCCGACTCGTCGACCGCGAGCCCGGTCACCGAGACGAGGCGACCGTCCGCGGCTACTCCGTCACCGGCCTCCAGGAGAAGCAGATCCTCGACGACGAGGTCGCGTACCGGGACCTGCCGCCGGCGCCCGTCGCGCAGGACGGTCGCCAGCGCCGGCATGAGCTCGCGCAGTTTCTGGCCTGCCTTGTCTGCCCGATATTCCTGCAGGAACGCGAAGACGCCGTTGACGACCACTACTACCGCGATCGCGACAGCGAGCTCGGGCATGTCGGCGATCCATGCGAGGACCGCCGCTCCCCACAGCAACAGGGCGAAGAAGTGGACCATTTGCCCGAGCAGCAGTCGCACCGGCGACGGTGGCCGAGCCTTCGGTACCAGGTTCGGCCCCAGTTCCAGGAGGCGATGAGCCGCCTCGGACGACGACAGACCCATTCGTCCCCCGACGTCCGACGTACCTGTCCCGACCGGCTCCATCGTCACTCCCGACGCGGTTCGCTCCACGCCCCTCAGCCTGTGGTCACGGCCACGAGGCCGACAGGGTCGACCGTCACCGTTCGACGGGACCTTCGCCGCGGACTTGAGGACCTGCGCCCCTGCTGTCGTTGTTCCTAACGGGAAGTCACCCTCGGAGTCGGCGGCTCGCACGAGAGCCTTGCGGCGCTGCACTGGGCAGCCCAACGCAGCTGACCTGCACGGGGCACGTCTGACGGTGGTTGCCGCTCACCCTGTGCCGCCGGGAGCGGGCCTGGGCTTGAGCATCCTCATCGAGGACGCACACGAGCATGCACCCCATGCGCGGCCGACACCGCCGGGAACGGCTCGGTACGCAGCGCCCGGGAAGACAGGACGTCGAGACGCTCGCCCTGCGGCGACGGCGGCGACCCCGCGTCGATCGGCCGCCGCGCCGGACTCACTTCCTGGGACCTACGGCATGGGGGTGTGCATGGTGCGGCGGGGTGCGTGCTCCGGCCTCGGGCTGTTCCCGAGCCGCATGAGCATCTGCGGGAAGCCGTCGCGTGACAGGGCCCGGCGCAGGTCGTGACGCGTCGTGGGGTTCTCCAGGACGGTGGTCGCGAACGACGCGAGGACGAAGTGGGTGGTGGCGACCAGCAGCGCGTGCTCCAGCGCCTGGCCGGCCGCGACCCACTCCCGCGGGGAGTCGCCAGGAGTGCTCAGGACTGCCAGCGTCGAGTGCCGCTCGAACTGTTCCCGGCTCTGGCTGGCGTGGAACCGACGCACCGGCGCGTCGGGGTTGCTCGGCGCGCGCCCGAGAAGCATCTCGGGTATTCCGTCGTCGCGCCCCGGCCAGCCGGTTGTCCATGCCGCTTGCTCGTCGCGGCCGGCCATGTCCTCCGCGGCGATGGCCTCCGCCCTCCGCACGAGTCCCATCACCTCCGCACGCGAGAGGTCCGAGGGCTGGATCGCGCGCAGGCTTGCCCCTTCGGCGTAGGCGGCCCGCTGGATGGCGACCAGGACGTCCCCGGGGAGTGGCCGGTCCTCGAAGGGGAAGCGGGACGTCACGCGATGCTCGATCGCCACAGACAGCTCGAGCTCGTCCGCGCTCGGATCGGCGCCCGGCTCGAGCACGAGCTCGGCGACGAGCAGCTCGTCGTCCGGATCGGGCAGCACCGTGACGACCGCGGTCAGCGACTCACGACGAGCCGCGGCTCTGGCGTTGAACAGGAAGGCCCCGCAGCTGATCAACATCTCCCGGCCCTGGGGGTCGTTGTGCCGCAGCCGTCGCGACGGGTCGGCACGGAGCGTCACTGCGCTGCCCGCGACCGCTACCTGCCACGGCTGGGTGTTCAAGACGCTCGGAGCGTCTCCAGCCGCTCTCAGGATCCTCTCGATCCGTGCGTCGACGACGTCCATGGCTCGTCTCCCTTGGTCCTCACTCACGCGGGCGCCGGCCCGGCCCGCCGGGTCCGGAGTCGCCTCCATGCCGGCGGGGGCCGATTCGTGCTCTTGCTCAGGACACCACCCGCTCCCAGAGCCCGGCAGGGTAGGTGGTCCTCGCTTCGCCTGACCTTCGTCCCGGACGAGAGAGCCCAAGGCCCCCCGCGCCGTCGACTCTCGTGATCAGGGGACGTTGGTCCCGCTTGGGCGTGCCGGTCGTCTCTGCCACCCAGGACCGACCGGTTGGTGTCCTGGTGGTGAGCAGAGAGGACGATCATGAACAACACCTGGTACCGGAGCATGGCTTGGGGACGCTGCTTGGCGGCGGGCGTCGGCGCTGCGGTCGCTGCGATCGCGGTCACATGGGCCGTGCGTCGGGCGTCCCTTCGCTGGGGCACCAGCGACGGAGAGCTTGAGATGCCTCTTCCCGGCGACGACTACCTCCCCGCGCCTGATCTGCAGGCCACCCGAGCGATCACGATCAACGCCCCGAGTTCACACGTGTGGCCGTGGCTCGCGCAGCTCGGCCAGAATCGCGGCGGCTTCTACACGTACGACTGGCTCGAGAACCTCGCCGGCTGTGACATCCACACATCGAACTTCATCGTGCCCGAGCTCCGTATCCGCGCCGTCGGCGACGAGGTCAAGCTCGCCCCTTCCGCGGCACAGAAGGTTGTCGCCTTCGAGGAGGGGCACCACTTTGTGCTGCGCGGCGCGGTCGCTACCGACGGCACGAATGCCCCTGCCCCATACGACTTCACCTGGGCCTTTGTTCTCATCGGCAGCGCACCGGGCACCACCCGCCTCATCGTCCGTGAGCGATACGCGTATCTGGCCGGCTGGGCGGGCGTCCTCGCTGAACCGGTCGAGATGGTGAGCTTCCTCATGTCGCAGCGGATGCTCCGCGGCATCCGGGAGCGCGCTGAGCGCCGGACGGCGCCCGGGTCCTGAGATGCGAGCCATGCGCCCACCGGCCGAGCAAGCCGCGCGTTCCGGCGTGGACCGCGGGCGTCGCACGCTCGCTGTTCTTTCCCCGACGCGACGCACCGGTTCGGTCGTAGGGCTGACCGATACCCTGTTGGCATGCGCCCGGTGACACAGCGGCTCGCCGCGGTCGACGAGGCGAACCTTGTGCTCGACCACGCCGGCCAGGTCAACGTCTTCCTCGTCGCCGGCCTCCTCTCCCAGGGCGGGTTCATCGGTCCCGACGGCACACCTGACCTCGAGACGATGCGGTCCGCGCTCGGCACGCGCATCACCGAACTGCCACCGCTCCGCAAGGTCCCCGTCGCGACCGGTCGCCGACACCGCTGGGATGAGAGGTCGCCCGACCTCGAACATCACATTCGACTCGTCGCGACCGTGGATGGCCTCACGGGCCTCGAACGACTGTGTGCAGAGCTGATGAACGCGCCACTACGACTGGATCGTCCGCTCTGGGAGATCCTGGTCGTGCCCGGCGCGAGTCCCGGACAGATCGGGGTCGTGCTCCGCATCCACCACGCGGTTGCGGATGGAATGGCCGCGGTGGCGATCGCGCAGCAGCTGTTCGATCCCTCGGAACCTGGACTGACCTCCGCGTGGGCGCCTGCGGTTTCACAGTCCCGGCCGGGCGCAGAAGCAAGACCCAGCCGCGACTTGCGACGCTTTTTGCGGAGGCTCGGCTACGCTCTGCGCCGCATCCGGTTGACGCTCACTGGCCGTGAGGTGGGGTCCACGGTGCTGCTCGGCGAGATCAGTCCACGCCGCGGCGTCGCCTTCGTGCACGTGGACCTCGCAGCACTCGAGGCGCGCGTGCGACCGTTCGGTGCCACCGTCAATGACGCGCTCCTCGCGTCAGTCGCTTCGGGCTACCGAGCCGCGCTGCCAGCAGCCGCTGAGCAGGTCCCCGCACGACTGCCCGTCTCGGTGCCGGTCGCGCTGCGGCGGCGCGGCACATCGGGCAACCAGGTCGGGGTCATGCTCGTGCGGCTGCCGCTCGACGTGCCGGCGCCCGACGATCGCCTTCGGCAGATCGCGGACCAGACCCGAGCAGAGAAGGTACAGGCGCGGGAGCAGGGCACCCTCGAGTTCATGCGTGGCCCCGTCGGGGCGCGCATCATGGACCGCATCGCGCACCGGCAGCACCTCGTCGGCGGGTTTGTCACCAACGTGCCGGGTCCGGCGAGCACACTACGCCTCGCGGGCGCTCCCGTCGTCGCGATCTGGCCGGTAGGGGTGCTCGCCGCGAACGTCCGGCTGGGCGTGGCGGCGGTCTCGTACGCGGGCCGGCTGTCCTGCAGCGTCCACTTCGACGCGGCGAACGTGCCCGGTGCCGCCTTTACGCGCGCCATGAACGAGGAACTGGTGCGCCTCACCGCGTGACATGCGCCCGGAACTGGTCGGGGACGTGAGGCCGTTCGACCCACGCCGTCGGCTCTCGTGATCAGGGGACGTTGGTCCCGCTCGTGAGGGCCGCTCGTCTCTGCCGCCCGGGCCGACCGGTTGGTGTCCTGGTGGTGAGCAGAGGAGGACGATCATGAACAACACCTGGTACCGGAGCGTCGTCATAGGAGTCGACGGTTCGGACGAGAGCCTGGCCGCACTGAACTGGGCGACCCTCGCCGCCGATCTGCACGGGGCCCGCCTGACGGTGGTGGCCGCCCACCCAGTGCCGACTGAGGCCGGCCCTGGCATGAGCAGTCTCATCGAGGACGCGCACGAGCAGGCACGCCATGCGGCCCGTGCTGCGCGGGAACGGCTCGGTGGATGGCGTCCAGGGGGCCGGGACGTCGAGACGCGCGTCCTGCCGGGCAACGCCGCCCGCGTCCTTGCCGAGCAGTCGACCAACGACGACCTCGTCGTGGTGGGGCGCCGCGGGCTCGGTGCGTTCGACCGCGCACTGCTCGGGTCCACCTCCTCAGCCCTGGCGGCGGCCGCACGGGGCACGGTCGCGGTGGTGCCCGCCGGTGCAGCGGCCGACGAGCCCCGCCGGATCAGGGTGGGAGTTGGCCCCGTCGACGAGCCGGATGTCCTGGGAACGGCGTTTGCGGAGGCGGACGCGCGCGGGTGCCCGCTCGAGGTGCTGCACGTAGGAGGGAACGACCCGATCTCGTCGGCGCTGCTCGACATGGACCCCGTGGCGGCGTCGTGGCACGAGGCCGCAGCAACGGACCTGGCCGACCGGCTCGCCCGGTGGTCGGACAAGTACCCGAAGGTCACCTACACGGTCGTGATCCGCCGCGGGGACCGGGTCGCCACTCTCCTCCAGGGCCTGGTCCCGAACGACATCCTGATCGTCGGCGGACGCAGCCACTCAGCGGTCGCGGGCCGGCTGCTGCGCAGCGTGCCCGACGCCGTCGTACGCGGTGCGCCGTGCTCGGTTCTCGTCGTGCACGCGCGTCGGCATCTGGTCGTCTGACCGGAGTCGGTCCGAGCGGAAGGAGAGAACGATGATGTACGGAAGCTACGGCATGGGCCCGTGGGGCGCCCTGTTCATGGTGGCCTTCATGATCGTCGGCGGTCTGCTGCTGTGGGGGCTGATCGTCACCGGTGTGCTGATGCTGGCCCACTACCTCAGAGGCACTGACCGGTCGGGCGGGACCGCGGACGCGGGCCCGTCCGCGCGACTGGTGCTGTCCCAGCGGTACGCCCGTGGCGAGATCGACGAGAACGAGTACACCCAGCGGCTGAGCGTCCTGAACGCGACAGCGCCGCAGCCGCGTGGAGGCTGAGTACGCACGTACCTGAACACTGCGATCTGGAAGGTAAGAAGGTAGCGCAATGGGAGATCGGGACACGGCCGCAGCAGGCGGCGGCGCCATCTATGGGCTTGGCATCTTCGGGGCCTGGGTCTATTTCTGGCAACAGGCTGACGGCTTCTGGGAATTCGTGTGGGCTGTCGTCCAGGGCATCTTCTGGCCGGCGTTCATGGTGTACGAGGCCTTCGCGGCACTCGGTGGCTGACGAGCTCCGGATCGGTAGGGGCCAGTCTCGACGAGACCGGCCCCTACCAGGTATCGACGAGAGGCGGACGACATGGAAGTCGTTCGAGGTGAGCAGGTAGCGCAGGACATCGTGGGCCTGCACGAATCGGTACGGATGGACGAGCTCGGAGACTTCTTTCCGCGCGCCATGACGGCAGCCGGAGAGGCTCTCGCAGCGCGGGGTGTCGACCCGGCGGGGCTGATCCACCACGGGTCCTACGACGACCTGTCGAACACCTACGAGGAGCTCACGGCTTGGTTTAAGGAGAACGGGATGACTCCGCCGACGGTGATGTGGGAGGAGTACCTCGTCGGTCCGGAGAGCGGAACGGATCCCAGCCGCTGGCGGACCCGCATCGTGTACCCGGTCGGCTGAGCCTGGAAAGGGGCTGCTCGCGTCAGTTCTTCTCGTCCCACCGGAACTCCCAGGCCTCACCGGGCTTCAGCGCCCGTTCCTGGCCGTCCAGTGCCACGGTGATGGGTTGCTGCCGCGAGTGCGCCGTTCCGATGCGGACGCCGTCGTGGGTACAGCGCACGGAGATGCCCCAGTGGTCCCGGTAACGGAGCCGGAGCTCCAGCGAGTCGAGCTCGGCGGGCAGCCGGGGCTCGAGCCGGAGCACGCCGCCGGTGACGTCCAGCCCCGTGTAGCAGCGCTGGACCAGGTCGACGGCCCCGGCCATCGCGCCGAGGTGTATCCCCTCGGCGGTCGTCCCACCTTGGACGTCGGCGATGTCGCTGTCGAGTGCCTCGCGGAAGAACCGCCACGAGGCACTTCGGTCGCGGCTGGCCAGCACCCAGGCGTGCACGACCGCGCTCAGTGTCGACCCGTGGCTCGTGCGCGCCAGGTAGTAGTCCACCGTGCGGTCCAGCGCGGCGCGGTCCAGCTCGTAGCCGAGCGACACGAGCGTCTCGACCAGGCCGCTCTCCCCGAGAAGGAACACCAGCATCAGGACGTCCGCCTGCTTGGATGCCTGGTAGCGGTTCACCGAGTCGCCCTCGGCCTCGAGGATCCGGTCGAGCCGGCGGATGACGCCGTAGCGTGACCGGTAAGCGGGCCAGTCCAGCTCTGCGAGCCGGTCGTAGCCCTCGAACTGGCTGATCACGCCGACGCCGTGGAACACCACGCGCATCCGCCGGCTGACATGATCGAACAGGTCCGTCTCGTGGTCCTCCAGCCCGAGCCGCGACCGCAGGGCCGTGCGCTCCCGCTCGGGCAGCAATGCCAGGGCGTCCAGGGCGTACCGCAGGACCCGGGCGACCATGACGTTCGTGTACGCGTTGTTGTCGATCCCGGGACGATCAGCGTCCGGATAGCCGACGTGGTACTCGTCGGGACCGACCACGCCCCGGATGTCGTACCGGTCCGCGGTGGCGTCGTACGTCGCCAGGCTGCACCAAAACCGGGCGATCTCCACGAGCATCTCGGCGCCGTAGCCGTGCAGGAACGCGAGATCGCCGGTGGCCTGGTAGTACTGCCACACATTGTGCGCCACGGCGACACCCACGTGCCGCTGCAGATCGGTGTGGTCCTCGAGCCACCGGCCGGACACCGGGTTGAGATGCATCCGCTGCGTCTCGTCCCGGCCGTCGCTGCCGCTCTGCCAGGGATACATCGCACCCCGGTAACCGGCGTCGGACGCCGCCCGCCGCGCGCGCGGCAGACGTCGCCACCGGTACATCAGCAACGATCGCGCCACATGGGGCAAGCGCAGCAGCAGGAACGGGAACACGAACAGCTCGTCCCAGAATACGTGTCCCCGGTAGGCCTCCCCGTGCAGGCCGCGCGCGGGCATGCCGACGTCAAGTTGCGCTGTGTGCTCGGACAGGGTCTGCAGGAGGTGGAAGACGTACAGGTTCAGCGCGAGCTGCGACCGGCCGGGAACGATAACCCCGCTCGTCCGCCAGAGGCGTCCCCAGGCGCGCACGTGGTCCGCCAGGAGCTCGTCGAAGGGCGGGATACGAACCGCGTGCCGGCGGGCGGCATGCAGGGACTCCGAGATCGCCCGGTCCTGCGAGGTGTACATCGCCACCCGCTTCTCGACCGTCCGGGGCGCATCGTCGACCAGGTCGAGCCACAGCCGCACTGCCGGCTCGCCCGCCGTGCGTTCGAACGTGGTGGCCACCGATCTCGGCGCGTCGGTGACCACCACCGTCATCGCCTGCGCGATCCGGATCTGGGACGTGGCCGTGCGGACCTGCAGCCAGGCGACGCCCTCGTCCTTGTCGTAGCCCTCCGCGACCGGAACGAGGTGCCGCCCGTCCAGGTCCCGGTACCGCGCCACCCCGGAGTTCGCCGCCCGGCCGTCGAGGCTGGCCCGGACCTCCAGCCTGCCCGACCAGTTCTCCGCCAGGAACGTCGTCTCCAGGGCGGCGACGTGCCGGTCGTGCATGGACACGAGCCGCCGCTGGGTGACGGCGAGCACCCGGCCGACCGGATCGCGAAACCGCGTATGGCGCGTCAGCACCCCTCGTCGTGTGTCGAGATCCTGCCGGTGCTCCAGGACGTGCCCACCCCTGAGGGTCAGCCAGTCCTGCCCGGGTGTGCAGAACGTGAGCGGCAACCAGTTCGGGCCGTTGACCAGGTCCTCGTTCTCCACCTCGCGACCGGCCACCCTGGACGACAGCCGGTCGTAGCAGCCGGCGAAGTACGTGCCCGGGTAGTGCACGCCGTCCGCCGTCGACTCCGGTGCGGCGCCACGGGTCGCGACGTAGCCGTTTCCCAGCGTGCACAAAGCCTCCCGCAGGCCCTCGGCCGCTGGGTCGAAGCCCTCATACACCAGGCTGACGTGTTCCATCGCGCCTCCCGACGGCAGCCCTCCCGACGACGGTGAGATCGGCGAGGTCGCCGACCACCGCGTGTGCGCCCCGGCCAGCCATCTCCTCGCCGAGCTGGCCCTTACGGTCCACCCCGATCACCGATCCGAAGCCGCCGCGGTAGCCGGCCTCGATACCGACCAGAGCGTCCTCGATCAGCGCGCACCGACCAGGCGGCACCGCCAGGCGCCGCGCGGCCTCCAGGAACAACGCCGGGTCCGGCTTCCCCGCCAGGCCGAGCCGGTCGGCGTCGAGGCCGTCGACCCGCACGTCGACCAGCCCGTTCACCCGGGCGGCGCGCAGCACCGGCCCGCAGTTGCGGCTCGCCGAGACCGCCGCGACACCAGCCCCGCGCTGCCTGAGCTCGTGCAGGAACGCGACGGTGGACGGGAAGGCCCGGACGCCGTGCGCCCGCACCTCGTCGAGGAAATACCTGGTCTTACGGTCGAGCAGGTGCTCGAGCGTGTCCGCACCATCCGGGTCCGCACCGTCCGGGTCCATGCCGTCGCGGCTCCGTTCGGGCAGCTCGATCCCTCGCGAGCCGAGGAAGGCGCGGGCGCCGTCCGCCCGCGACCTTCCGTCGACGAGACGGAGGTAGTCGGTCTCGACGTCGAACGGCCGCAGACGGGTGCCGGTCCACGTTCCTCGGTCTCGGAGGAGCTCGTCGAACGCTCGCTTCCAGGCGGCCGCGTGGGTGCGGGCGGTGTCGGTGATGACACCGTCAGTGTCCAGGACGACGGCGTCGATGACCTCGAGGTCCAGGGTGGCGCGACGGGTTGTCGTCACGTCGGCTCCTTCCGCTGGTGACGAGGGTCAGGCGGTCGGTCTGGCGGGCCGTCGCGCCGCGACCTCGGCGCCCAGGGCCTTACCCCATTCTCTGGCGCGGTCGAGCTCGCCGTCGACCAGTGGGCCGGTGGTGCCGGTGACGCGGAAGCTCGTGGGAGCGGCGACGATGGGGTAACCGAGCCGGTCCAGCCTGCGGCTGGCGGCGCGCGCGGCAGAGCCCGTGAGGTGCGAGGTCGTCCGGGTGTCGAACGTCGTGGCCTCGGCGCTGGTCGTCACGCCCGGAAGGCCGCCGAGCCACTCGCGGATGCCGCGCTCGCGGGAGACGACCTCCGATGATCGCCCGGCGGCGTCGCGTCGGGTCGAGGGCCAGGACATGCTGAACGCGTGGGTCGGCCCACCGACGACCAGCAGGGTGACGTCGGCGGGCACGGTGCTGGGCGCTTTACCCACCTCGACTATGTCGGCGTGCATGGACGCCTCGATCCCCGCTGCGATCGCTCTGGCAACCACCTGGGTATTGCCGAACATGGACTCATAGATCACGAGTGCACGCATCGCTGGTACCTCCATTTGGCTTGTCTCTGGGAGTGGCGGCGTGTCACGTGAAGATGATCTGGCCGCCGGCGGCGAGGTCGTAGAACTCGCCGACGGTGATGATGTCCTTGACCTGCGCGATGAAGTCGTCCCGGCCGAAGCCGAAGAGGTCTACCGATGCCTGGCACGCGTACAGGCCCGCGCCGGTGTCGGCGATCATCTCGACGAACTCGGGGATGGGCGGGATATCGAGCTTGTCCATCGTGCGGGCCATGTACCGGGTCATCGCCGCCGATACCCCAGGGACCGCACCCGCCCACGTCGGCAGGTGGAGACCCGGGTTACCCACGGTGGCCAGCTTGATGTGCTCGTACCGGTCCTTGTGGATCGCGTCGAGCCCGAAGAAGGTGAAGAACAGGTTCGCCTCCATCCCCTCGGCGCGAGCGCCGTTGGCCATGATCAGCCCCGGGTAGATGCCTTCGAGGGAACCCTTGGAGATGACGATCGAGACCTTCTCGATCTTGCCGTTGTCCGTCATGACACACCGTCCTCTTCGTGGTCGTTCGTGGTCGTCAGATGCAGCCGCGGGGCTTGGGGATGCCGGCGATCTTCGCCGCCAGCTTCGCCGGGCCCTTCGGGAAGAGCTCGTAGAGCTCCTTGATGCTGACGCCGGAGGTCTTGCCCAGCGCCCGCACGGTCGGGCCGGAGCCCTTCTCCTCGTACTCGTGGCGCACGTGCTTGATGACCTGCCAGTGCTGCTCGGTCAGCGCGTCGATGCCGGCCTCCCAGGCGATCTCGGGCGCCATGTCCTCGCGCCACTGCTCGGGGTCGGTGAAGAACCCCTCCTCGTTCACGAGCACCGGAGTGCCCGCGTAGGTCACGGTCGGCATCTTGCGCCTCCTTCTCGTCGTACGGCTCGTCAGTGGTCAGTGGTCAGTGGTCGGTAGTCACGGGGTCGGTGGTCGCGGGGACGCGCTTGCCCGCGTGCGGCATCGCTGCAGAGACGCCGGGGATGTCCCGGCCGGGCAGCAGGGTGTGCCAGTACAGCCAGGCGAACATCCGCTTGCCCAGGTGGTTGAGCCGGGACTCGCGCAGCAGTGGCAGGCCCATACCGGCCGGGAAGCGGCCCGGCAGTGGCTCGGTGTCGTAGTTGAAGTCGATCAGCAGCGCCTTGCCGTAACCGGTCTCGATGAAGCAGTTAGCGTGGCCGTCGAATCCGGGGTCCAGCTCTTGCCCGGCGAGGAACCGGGCGACGTTGCGGGTGAGGATCTCGCCCTCGAAGTGCGTGACCGAGCCGGCTTTGGAGGTCGGGACGGCTGCCGCGTCACCGAGCGCGAAGATGTTGGGCCGCACCGTGGACTGCAGGGTGTGCGGGTCGGTGGGTATGAAGCCGAGCTCGTCACCCAGACCGGGCGAGGCGTCCACGTATGCCGCGCCTCCGTGCAGCGGCACCATGACCGCCAGGTCGAAGGGGACCTCGCGCCCGTCGAAGGACACCAGGCGGCTGCGGTTACCGTCGTCGCCCTCGACGCTGCCGGTGTTGAACTCCGTCACCAGCTCGATCTCCTTCTCGGCCAGCAGCCCGGCCAGGGCCTTGGCGGCCACCGGCTTCGTGAATGCCGCGTCCAGCGGGGTCACGTAGGTCAGCGAGACCGAGTCGCGGATGCCGCGCTGCCGGAAGTACCAGTCGGCCAGGAAGCAGAACTCCAGCGGTGCCACCGGGCACTTGATCGGCATGTCCACCACGTCGACCACCAGCCGGCCGCCGTCGAAAGCCGCCAGAGCGTCGGCCAGTGCCTTGGCGCCGTCGTGGTCGTAGAAGGTGTGTACCGCCGGCAGCTTGCCCGGGCAGGTGAGCCCTTCGGTCTCCTCCGGGAGCAGCCGTGCGCCGGTAGCGATCACCAGGAGGTCGTAGGGCAGCACCGCCCCGTCCTCCAGGTACACGCGGTCGTGGTTGATGTCGACCCGCTGGACGCCCCTGCGGCGATAGTCGATCCCGGCGTGCAGCTGACGCGGGCGGGAGCGGACGAGGCTCTCGGGGCTGGCCAGCCCGAAGGGCACGAACAGCAAGCCCGGCTGATAGACGTGGTCGTCGTCGCGGTCGACGACGGTGATCTCCACGTCGTCGTCCAGCATGCGACGCAACCGGTTGGCCGACAGCGTGCCGCCGGTACCGCCACCGAGAATCACCAGTCGCTTGGTCATGACCCCAGTCTCGGGACGCCTCGTCCTGGCATGTAGGGGCGTTGGTCCCTCCGTCGCGGGGCGAAGGGCCGGACCAACGGGGGCCTTCTTGCCCTGCGCGGGTTCTTGAGCCGGGTGGTGCACTGGGATCGTGGGCGTCCGCTCCCCCGCGGGTGCCGAAAAGGCTCGGGGCCCGTGGAGGACCGGGCTGACGGCCGAAGGAGACAAGCCATGAACGTCGTCGACGCACGGGTGGAGAAGATCCTCAGGGCAGCCGGAAGCGCTCCGAGCGTGTACAACACCCAGCCCTGGCAGGTAGAGGTCGCGGGCAACACGGTGATCGTCCGCGCGGATCCGTCACGACAGCTGCAACACTCCGACCCGCAGGGCCGAGAGATGTTCATCAGCTGCGGGGCGTTCCTGTTCAACGCCAGGACCGACGCACGACGCCAGTCACTGGTCGCGGACGTCAGCGTGCTGCCCGACCCGGATGACGAACTGCTGGTAGCCGTGCTCGAGCTCGAACCGGGCCCCGCTCCCAACACGGACGAGCTCGAGCTGTCCGTGGCGATCGCGCGACGCGCGACGTCACGAACACCCTTCGACGACCAGCCACTGTTCACGGACGTCCTGATGGCCATCCAGGCCGCTGCCCACGAGGAGGGCGCGGACCTGCGCGTGATCCAGCCCTCAGAACCCGCACGCGAGGACGTGATCCGACTGGTGCGCCGGGCAGAGGCCCTCGCGGCCGAGGACCCGGCAGCACGCGCCGAGGAAGCGGCCTGGACCGCCACGGACTCGGGACGCGACGACGGGATCGCCCAGGACCTCCTCGGACCCAACCCCACCGACGACCAGGCGCCGGTACGGCGGTTCCTCGCCAGCGCGGGTAGCGCACAGTTCGAGCGGAGGTCGACCATGGCGGTTCTCACGACGCCGGACGACTCCGTCCGGGACTGGATCACCGCGGGCCAGGCGCTGGAGCACGTGCTGCTGGTCGCCACGACCTACTTCGTCCACGCGTCGTTCGCGACCACCGTCCTGGAGAACCCGACGACCCGCCATGACCTGCGCCAGGTCCTGTCGCTCGACGCGGCGCCGCAGATGCTCATGCGGCTCGGGTACAGCTCGCTGCCGGCACACACGCCTCGCCGCTCGGCGCCGCAGATGACCGCGACGAGTGACGAATGACGTACGACGCCGGGCCGGGCCGGGCCGGGCCGGGCCGGGCCGGGACCAGTCTGGGGCTGGTCCCGACCCGGCGTCGCACACGCCCTGCGCGCCGTCGGCTCTGCCGATTCGCTGATCCTCAGAGCTCGAAGACGATGCGGGCGGGTACCCGCCCGGCCAGCACATCGGCCATGGACTCGTTGACGTCGTCGAGCTTGCGCTCGACGGCGACGACCTCGGTGCGCCCCGCGGCGTGCAGCGCGAAGACGTCGGAAAGGTCGTTGCGGGTACCGACGATGGACCCGATCACCGAGATGCCCTTGAGCACCGTGTCGAAGATCGGCAGCTCGATCGTGCCTGCGGCGGGCAGCGCCACGCAGACCAGCCGGCCGCCGCGGCGCAGCGAGTAGAAGGCCTGCTCGAACGAGGCCGACGACGCGGCCAGCGCCACCGCGACGTCCGCGCCGCCGAGCCGTTGGATGGCCTCCGCCGGGTCCTCGCGGGAGGCGTTGACGACGTGGTCCGCGCCGAGCCGGGTGGCCAGCTCCAGCTTGTGGTCCTCGACGTCGACCGCGATCACGAACGCGCCGGCGATCCGGGCGTACTGCAACGCGAGGTGCCCGAGCCCACCGATGCCGAAGATCGCGACGGTCTCCGCAGGCGCCACCCGCGCGACCTTGATGGCCTTGTAGGTGGTGACTCCCGCGCAGCTCAGGGGCGCGGCGTCCACCGACGAGACACCGTCGGGCACGGGCATCGCAAACCCCGCCCGCACGACCGCGTACTCGGCGAACGCGCCGTTGACGGAGTAGCCGGAGTTCTGCTGCTGCTCGCACAGCGTCTCCCAGCCGGCGATGCAGTACCGGCACTCGCCGCACGCGCTGCCGAGCCAGGCGATGGCGACACGCTCGCCGACGGTCCGGTTGGTCACGCCGGAGCCGAGCTTCTCGATGTGTCCGACGCCCTCGTGCCCCGGGATGAACGGCGGGGTCGGCTTGACCGGCCAGTCACCGCGCGCAGCGTGGATGTCGGTGTGGCACAACCCGCTGGTCTCGATCCGGACCAGCACCTCACCCGGTCCGGGCTCGGGGACGGGCACGTCCTTGACCTGCAGCGGGGCGGTGAAGTCGGTGACGACTGCGGCTTTCATGACAGCTCCATTCGGAAGGTGATGCGGGGAGCCGCCCGCGAAAAAGTGGCGGCAACTCCAACATCGCTCCGAAGGCTCTGTGCAGGGCAGGGACGAAGGTCCCCCAGCACAGCGGAGAAGGTCCCCTCGATCCGTGACCCTCAGCCCTGCCGACGACGGCTCACCTCCGGCAGTCTCGAGAGAAGTACCGAGTGAAGGGACGGTTCGTCATGGGTACCACGCAGTGATCGGCTCCTGCCGTCGTCGTCGCCGTCGACGGGAGCGGACCCGGTGCGGGAGCGCTCCGGTTCGCGATCGACGAGGCCCGCGCCCGGGGTACCGGGGTGCGGATGGTCCATGTCCTGGACGGCGTCAACACCGGCCAGATCATGGACCCGTACATGACGGAGGCCTGCGTCGCCGCACCCGACGTCGAGTTCGACTGGCAGTTCGGGCGCGGCCCGCGAGCGGACGAGCTCGTCGCTGCGGCCGGGGCCGTCGACCTCCTGGTTCTGGCGCAGACGACACCGTGGAGCCCCGAGCGGCCCGGCGTCGGCCCCGTGATCACCGAGGTCGCCGCGCGCACAGAGGCTGCCGTGGTGGTGGTTCCCGCCGACTGGCGAGCCCGACACCACAACCGCATCGTCGTCGGGGTCAAGTCGTGCGCGAACGCCGGAGGGCTGCTGGCGCGCGCGTTCGCGGAAGCCTCCGCACGCCGTGCCGCCCTGCGGATCGTGCACGTGGGCGACGCCCCGGGTCCCGCCGACGTCGCCCCGGGCGACGCCCACCCGGGCGACCGGCGCACCTCTGAGGGCTGGATGCTGGAGGCGCTCGTACGCGACTGGTCCGCCGCCTTCCCCGACGTCGCGGTGGAGACGGCGTTCGCCCACGGACAGCCGGCGCGCGTCCTGGTCGACGCCGCGACCGACGCCGACGTCCTGATGATCGCCCGGCACCACCGGGACCTGCGGCACCTGGTCCGCCTCGGCCCAGTGCCGCGGGCAGTCCTCGGGGCCTCGGACACCCCGGTCATGGTGGTTCCGCTGACCGGTGCGCTGACCCCGGCACCGCTCGTGCTCGAACGTTCCGGCACGATCCTGAAGAGCTGACGCACACAGCGAGAACGGCACCGTGGCGATGTCACGGTGCCGTTCTTCTGCTGTGCGGTGTGTGCTGTGCTGTGCGGTGCGCGAGCAGTGCCAGTCACGGATGCAGACGCACCGGGTGGTGCTCGATCTCGGCGATGTCGTCCGACGTCGCCCGCAACAGCCGGTCGGCCAGATCCCTCAGCGCACGAGCAGCGGCGAGCTCCTCGCCGATCTCCCGGACCTGCGGGTCGTCCGGATTGCGACGGGCGCGTCCGTGGCCTTCGAGCGACGTCCCGCTCGATGTCGTCAGTACGGCGTGGGCGGCGGTGAGTGTGCCGTCGCGCTCGATGTCGTCCGCGTCGAAGAGGCGGATGGCGACGTTCCAGGTGTGGGTCATGGCAGTGCTCCTGTCGATCGGTTCCTCTCCCGCCGTCGGACGGCGAGCATGCTCCCAGCGTTCCTCGCCCGCCGACGGCCGCGCCAGGGACCAACGACCCGGAACCCGAGGACCGACGGCACAAGGCACCAGGGAAACCGCTGCCTAGCGTGAGAACTACCCGGCAGCTCGCCGGGACCCGCACGACACACCGCACGGAGGACCATCATGCGCACCATCGTCGTCACCGGCTCCGCCTCAGGAATCGGCCTGGCCACTCTGCGGCTCCTCGAGCAACGAGGCGATCGCGTCATCGGAGTGGACCTCCACGACGCGGAGATCGAGCGCCGACCTGGCCACACCAGCGGGCCGAGCCGAGATGGTCGACAAGGTGCGGGCCCGCCGGGAGTACATCGACGGCATCGTCGCCAACGCCGGCCTGGCGCACCAGACCCCAGCCGACGTCGCCGTGAACTTCTTCGGCACGGTGGCCACGCTGGACGGGCTGCGGCCGCTGCTGGCCGGCTCGCTGGCCCCGCGTGCTGTCGCCACCGCGTCCATGGCCAGCCTCCTGCCGTCCGACGCCGAGCTCGTGGACCTGTGCCTGGCCGACGACGAGCCCGGTGCCCTGGACCGCGCCGCCAAGCTCGTCGAGGCCCAGCAGAACGACCTCATCTACGCCAGCACCAAGGTGGCCCTCTGCCGGTGGGTGCGCCAAGCAGCGACCGGGCAGGAGTGGGCCGGTGCCGGGATCCCGCTGAACGCCATCGCGCCGGGAGATCGTCGAGACGCCGATGGTGGCCGGCATGATCGGGACCGAGATCCAGCGCGCCGCGGTCTCCGCGATGGTGCCGATGCCGCTGAACGGCTTCATGCGGCCCGAGGTCCCCGCGCACCTTCTCGCCTGGCTGGTCGGCGAGCACAACTCCCACCTGTGCGGCCAGGTCGTCTTCATCGACGGCGGGTCCGACGCCGTCATCCGCGGCGACTCCACCTGGTGAGTGGTACCCGTGAGTCTCACGCCAGTCCCTCAGCCCGGCATCGGCCGGATGACCCCGTTCGCCGGGCATCCCGTGGTCGTAGGGGCTGGTCCCCGGGCAGCACGACCTGGTGGCGCTGACCGCCATGGCGTGGGCGCAGACGGCGGCGGCGCCGATCGTCTACTTCGCCTACGCCGACACCTCCCGGTACGTGCTCCAGGAGCAAGCCGACGGGTACGTGCTGCACGCCCCTCTCGACCCGGACGTCGCGGACGACGCCTGGCAGGACGCCGAGCGGGTGCTGCAGGACCAGGTCGGCCGGTGTGCTGGGCGAGCAGGCGGTGCCCTGGGAAGTGCGGTATCTCGCGGGCCGGCCGGACCGCGCGCTGACACACCTCGCCCGGGCGGTCGACGCCGCCGTGATCGTGGTGGGGACACGAGCCTCCGGCAGCATCGCGCACGTGCGCGAGCTCGTCGAGGGCTCGGTCGCGATGCACCTGGCGCATCACCAGCACCGCCCCGTGCTGACAGTGCCACTCGGCGTCGTCGACTGGACACAGATCCGCACCCCATGGGAGCAGTGATCATTCACCCCGCGACGCCACAGGGCGACGCACCACCTTGCGACTCCTCCGGCGGTGCATCGACCGCAGGGACCAAGGTCCCATAGAGACAGGGCCGGCGGCCCTCCCGGCCGGCACCACTCCAGCGGGAAGGTGAACACAAGCGCCGGAACAGGTCCGGCGCATCAACCAGGAGGACATCATGAGCTCGATCAGCCACTCCGCATCGTCGGCGCACGGACCGGTCGCGCGCGAGCAGGCCGCCGTCGCCACGCACGTCACGAGCGAGGCCGTCGCCCGGTACTCCTTCGCCGGCGTCCGGCTGCTGCTGGCCGTCGAGCTCCTGTGGGCGTTCGGCGACAAGCTCCTCGGCTGGGGCCTGGCCACGCCGGCCGACCGGGCCTGGATCAACGGCGGCTCGCCCACCGAGGGCTTCCTCAGCGGTGTCGAGGGCCCGTTCGCCGGGTTCTTCGGCGCCCTGGCCGGCAACGCCGTCATCGACTGGCTGTTCATGCTGGGCCTGTCAGGTATCGGCCTAGCGCTCGCCCTGGGCATCGGCATGCGGCTGGCTGCCGGGACCGGCGCCCTGCTCATGCTGCTCATGTGGCTGGCCGTGCTGCCGCTGGAGAACAACCCGTTCGTCGACTACCACCTGGTCGACGCGGTCCTGCTCGTCGGGCTTGCCGCCTTCCTGGCGGGCGACACGATCGGCTTCGGCAAGTCGTGGGCACGGCTGCCGCTGGTCAAGCGGTTCCCCGTCCTGCGATGACAACCCACCCCACGGTGCCCGTCCCGGTCGTGACCCGGACGGGCACCACAGCTACGGTAGGGCGCATGGACGTACGCGTGTTCCTCGTGGACGACCACGAGGTCGTGCGGCGCGGCGTCGCCGACCTCCTGGAGACCGAGCCCGGCCTGACGATCGTGGGCGAGGCGAGCACCGCCCGCGAGGCGCTGGCCCGGGTCCCTGCGCTTGCTCCCGACGTGGTGGTCCTGGACGTGCGGCTGCCCGACGGCGACGGCGTCACCGTCTGCCGCGAGCTGCGCTCCCGCATGCCGTCCCTGGCCGTCCTCATGCTCACCTCGTTCTCCGACGACGAGGCGCTCTACGACGCGATCCTCGCCGGCGCTGCGGGCTACGTGCTCAAGCAGGTACGGGGCACCGACCTGGTCGAGGCCGTTCGGACCGTCGCGTCGGGCGGGTCCATGCTCGACCCCCGGGCCGCGGCACGCGTCATGGAGCGGCTCCGAGCGGACGCCCGCCACGAGCCCGACCCGCTGGCCGACCTGACCGAGCAGGAGCACCGGATCCTCGTGCTGATCGGGCACGGCCTGACCAACCGGCAGATCGGCGCCGAGCTGTTCCTCGCCGAGAAGACGGTCAAGAACTACGTCTCCCGGGTCTTCGCCAAACTCGGCCTCGAACGCCGCGCCCAGGCCGCCGTCCTCGCCGCCCGCCTGGATCAGGACGAACGCCCCAATCCCTGAACATGCCCGCACGGCGTCAGGCGCGACAGCCCGGCATCAGCCCCGCAGCTCCGCGTCTGTTGGCAGCGGTGCCCGCCACACCAGGCGGGTGCCGGCCCGGTCAGCGTCCGGGTTCGCGAGCCCGACCTCGAAGCTGCCGCCCAGCTCGTCCGCACGCCGGGCGAGATTGCGCAGACCGCTGTGCGCCGCGCCGGGCGGTATCCCCACTCCGTCGTCGGCCACGGTGAGCGCCACGTCGTCATCCACCGCCAGGAGCACCCCTGCGCGAGACGCGGACGCATGCCGTGCGACGTTGGACAGCGCCTCGCGCAGGACGGCAACGACATGGTCGGCGACCTCCGGTGTGACCAGGGTGTCGACGGCTCCCTCGAACCGGAGCCGAGGAGCGAACCCGAGGGACATCACCGTGGCGTCGACCTCCGTGATCACCCGTGAACGCAAGCCCACTCGCCGGGGCCCGGTGCCGCCGGACCCGTCGCCGGGCTGCAGCCGGTAGATCGTGGTCCGCACCAGGGAGATCGTCTCGTCCAGGTCGTCGACCGTCGTGGAGAGCTGCTCGGCGACGTCCGTTGGGGCGGTGCGCGCTACGCGCTGGAGGGACAGCCCGGCCGCGTACAGCCGCTGGATGGCCAGGTCGTGAAGGTCACGCGCGATACGTTCCCGGTCGCGCAGCAGGGCGACGCGCTCGGCGCTGGCCCGTCCTTCGGCCAGCTCCAGGGCGACGGCGCCCTGGGCGGCGAAGGCGCCCAGGGCCTCCACC
Organism: uncultured Actinomycetota bacterium; assembly: GCA_963850545.1. GTDB lineage: Bacteria > Actinomycetota > Actinomycetes > Actinomycetales > Cellulomonadaceae > Promicromonospora. Next base: position 800,003 of record CAWKLP010000002.1, read on the forward strand.
ACGACCGAGGAGAACGGCTGGCGGCCCCGGACGCGCGCCGCAGCAAGGACGCCACGGGGGCTGCCCGGCTTGCCGAGCGGCCAGACTGCCAGCGGGCCTAGCGCGACCGGCACGTCGAGCGCGAACCCGGCTCGCTGATCGGCCGTCGCGTCGTCTGTCGTCATCGGTATACCGGTGCGGAAGGTGAGTGCGGCGAACGTCCCGTCGGCGGAGAGGACCGATCCGGCCTGTTCGTCCGCGCCGAGGCCGGACGCCGTCTGCAGTATCAGACGTCCCGTGGCGGGGTCCGGTACGGAGATGGCCGTGAGGTCGGCGTCCGCCACCTCCCGCGCCTGGCTCCCGATCAGGGTCAGGACGTCGTCCGGCGAGGACCCGGCCAGAACCTCGCGTGAGATCTGGTCGTTGGCGCGGGCCCAGCGTTCGCGCAGCCGTGCGTCGTCGTACAGGCGGGCGTTCTCGACGGCCACGCTCGCCGCCGCCGCGAGGGCCTCCAGCACCCGCTGGTCCTCGGCCGTGAAGTCGCCGCCGTCGCGCTTGTCCGTCAGGTAGAGGTTGCCGAAGGGCGAGCCGTGGACACGCAGCGGCATCCCGACGAAGGTGTGCATCGGCGGGTGGTGCGCGGGGAAGCCGACCGAGGCGTGATGGGCGGACAGGTCGTGCAGGCGCAGCGGGACGGGGTGGCGGATCAGCTCGCCCAGCACGCCGTGACCGGTCGGGTAGGGGCCGATCGCCGCGATCTGGCCGTCGGTCAGGCCGACTGTGAGGAACCGGGCGATCCTGCCGTCGTCGCCCAGTACGCCCAGGGCGCCGTAGCGGGCGTCGACGAGCGCGATCGCGGTCTCGACGATGTGGTGCAGCACCGTCTCCAGCTCCAGACCGCGGCTGACCGTGACGACCGCTTCGAGCAGCAGGTCGGTGCGGTCACGCGGAGTACCCGTCGGATCCATCGGCGCCTCCCGTGGCCACGGTAGCGCGGTGCGCGACCGCACGGGTGACCTTGGTCCCGGCGACCCGGGCCACCCGCCCCTGACCCCGGTGCCCCACCCCCTGGTGTCCTGGTGGAAAAGTGGAGGAGACGATCATGAGCATCAACTGGTATCAGGACATCGTCGTCGGGGTCGACGGTTCGCAGGAGAGCCTGGAGGCGCTGGACTGGGCCGCCCGCGCCGCCGATCTGCACGACGCCCACCTGACGGTGGTCGTGGCCTACGCAGTGCCGATCACGCCCGACTCGGGAACCGGCGATCTGATCGGGGACCTGCGAGACCAGGCCCACGCCGCTGCCGACGCCGCACGCGCTCGCCTCGGTGGGCACCGCCGCGGCGATCGGGGCGTCAAGGTCGTCGCCATCCAGGGCAATGCCGCCCACGAGCTGAGCCAGCGGTCCAAGACCTGCGACCTGGTCGTGGTGGGACGCCGCGGCCTCGGCGCGTTCGATCGGGTGGTGCTCAGCTCCACCTCCTCGGCGCTGGCGGCGACGGCACCCGGCGCGGTGGCCGTGGTCCCGGCCGGCGCGACGACCGGTGACCCGCACCAGATCCGGGTCGGCGTGGGACGCGACGACGAACCGGACGTCCTGGGCGCGGCCTTCGCCGAGGCCGACGCACGCGGCTGCACACTCGAAGTCCTGCGGGTGGCGGATACCAACCCGTTCTCCTCGGCCCTGCTCGAGATGGACCCGGTAGCCACTTCGTGGCACCAGGGAGCTAACGAAGACCTCGCCGACCGCGTGGCCAGGTGGTCCGAGAAATACCCGCGAGTGACCTGCTCGATCGTGCTCCGCCGCGGGGATCCTGCCTCCGTGCTGCTGCAGGGTCTGACCCCTGATGACCTGGTCATGGTCGGCGGTCGCCGGCACCAGCCAATCATGGGCCGCCTGCTGCGCAGCGTCCCCGACGCCGTGCTCCGCTCGGCGCCGTGCCCGATCATCGTGGTGCACGCACACCGTCATGCGGTCGCCTGAAGGAGAGGATTCAGATGGCGGACACGACGAAGAGTCCCGTGGTGGTCGGTGTGGACGGGTCGATCTCGGCCACGCAGGCAGTGCGCTGGGCCGCGCTCGAGGCCCACCGCCGTGGCGCGCCGCTGGTGCTCGTCCACGTGTAGACGACGGTTCCCGTCGGCGTGCCCCATGCGGCGATGCTGGGCCCCCACGAGGACGGGCTGATCGAGCAGGGCCGCGAGTGGCTCACCGCAGCTTCCAAGGTTGCCCGGGAAACAGCGCCCGGCGTCACCATCAGCACCAAGCTGGCGAGCGAGTCAGTAGCCGGGAACCTCATCGGGAGGTCGGTCTCGGCCGCCTTGTTGGTCCTCGGCTCGCGCGGGCTGGGCGGGTTCATCGGGTGGGTGGTCGGGTCGGTCGCAGTGGCGGGCGCCACCCACGGGCACTGTCCCACCGCCGTCGTGCGGGGAGCAGATCCGCACAGCGCATTCCGGCAGGACGGACCAGTGGTGGTCGGGGTGGACGGTCACCGACCAGTCAAGCTGCGATCCGTTTCGCCTTCCAGGCGGCATCGCTCCGTGACGTGCCTCTGGTAGCCGTGCACGCCTGGAACGACCTGCCCTCACGACCGTCTGGGAACTGACGACCGCTTGGCAGGCGATCCAGGAACACGAGTCCCGTGGACGCGGTGGGTTCCACGGCCTGCTGCTGGGATCCACCAGCCAAGCCCTGATCCACCACGCCGCCTGCCCCGTGGCCGTTGTCCCGCCATCCGGTCCATGACCGGACGACCGGACACCCGTGGTCCCCAGGATCCGTCCCACAAGCCCCATGGCGGGGTTCGACGTGTTGTGTGTGGGTACAACCAGGCAAAGAACCCGCGATACCTCCAGGACGGGAATCTCGTCGAGGCATCCGTCTCGAGTCCCGGCGGCGCCCTCGACCTCGGCGCCCAGCGCACGACGGTGAGGTGGGCACGATGAGCACCGATCTCCTGTGGCCGCAGTACGACGCACCCGCCGACCTCGCCCGGATCGAGGAGGTCCCGCTCGCCGAGCATGGCATGCCCGCGACGACCATCGAGCTCCTGACCCGGGCCGCACATCTATGGCCCGACGACGTAGCGGTCTCGGTGCTAGCCGGCGCCGAGGACTGGACCAGCCCTAGCGAGCGGACCTTCGCCGAGCTGTCCGCCGACGTCCACCGCGCCGCTAACCTCCTGCACGCCCTCGGTGTCGACTGTGAGACCTGCGTGGCGATCATGTCTCCGAACTGCGCGGACCTGCTGACGGCCACGCTCGCCGCGCAGCTCGCCGGCATCGCAGCGCCTCTCAACGGGGCGCTCGCCGCGAGCCACGTCCGCCGCCTGCTGGAGCTTTCCGGCGCGCGCACGCTGGTCTGCGCGAGCCCGGAGCTCGATCCGTCCGCGTGACGCACGGTCGTGGAGCTCGACGCCAAGGGGCTGCAGGACACCGTGGTCGGCGACCGCCGTGACCCCCTCGCCGGACGGCTGTGCCCGAACGTGGTGGGTAGCGGGCGGCTGGAGGTCGGCGGGTGTGCCCATGGATCATCTGGTCATGGCGTCATCCGCCCGGACGGCGACACCCCCGGATGACGTGAGGAGATCCGGACGCGCAGCACCGCAGGGCGGATCAGAAACCTCAGCGGTGGTTGCAGCGTGATCGCCTCGCCGTCTATCCCCGCGTGAACCGGCTCCGGCGCGTCGACGACCACCGAGTCGGCGGTCCACGCTCGGCCGGCCGGCGGACGGGGTCCGTGCGGCTGGTCGAGGACCACGACGCCGAGCTGTCCGCCGGCCAGGGTGTGCCTGGTGCCGGTGACGAGCGGCCGGTTCAGCGCGTAGGGGTTGTTGGACACGAGCAGGACGGCCGGGGACGGGTACGGGCGACCTCGCTCGTCGACGACCCGCAGTGCGGGGGCGGCTCCGCTGGGCCCGAGCACGGCCCGCACGGTCTCCGCTAGGGTCCGTGCCTTCGCGTCGCGGTACTCGGAGTGCTGAACCGCATCGCCGTAGATTCCCATCGAGACGTTGTTGAGGAACAGGCGTCCGTCGACCTCGCCCACGTCGATTCGGCGCTCGACCCCTTCGGTGAACGCCTCGAGCGCGCCCACGAGGTCGCGCCGGTCCACACCGAGATCCAGGGCGAAGTGGTTGCGGGTACCGGCCGGGAGGCACACGAAGGGCAGCCCGTGGGCGATGGCCGCTGTCGCGACAACCGCGAGCGAGCCGTCGCCGCCGGCAACGCCGAGGCAGTCGGCGCCGTCGCTCACGGCGTGCTCGACAAGCTCGTCGAGGCTCGCGGCCGGGCCGAACGTGACGACCTCGATCCCAAGCGCCCTGGCCCGCGTGGCGAGGTCGGCGCGTACCGCCTTTCCTCCGCCGGACGCCGGGTTGACGAAGAGCACGGATCGTCGCAATGGGGCAGCCGACGTCCATCCGTGGCGCAAGGCGCTGGGCCGGGGCAGCTTCGGGGCGTTCATAGAAGTCCCCTCACAACCAACCGACCCGCCGGAAGTTCCAGTGGAGCGCTCCGACAGCGGCGACCATGACCGCGATCGCGAAGGGGTAGCCGAACGGCCAGCCGAGCTCGGGGAAGTGGCGGAAGTTCATGCCGTAGATCCCGGCGATGATCGTGGGCGTGGCCGCGATCGCTGCCCACGCCGACACTTTCTGCATGATCACGTTCTGCCGGACGCTGACGCGCGCCAGGTTGGCGCTGAGCAGGCCGTCGAGGCGGCCCGAGAGCAGCTCCACCTCTTCGGACAGCCGGCGAGCGTGGTCGCCCGCCTCTCGAAGGACGGTTCGCACGCCGTCCGGGGACATCACCGGCTCGCCACGCTCGAGGCCGTCGAACACGGCGAGCACGGGGTGGACGACCCGACCGAGCCGGTCCACCTGGCGGTGGTGCAGGTAGATGGCCTCGCTCTGGTCGTGATTCCTCTGGAAGACGGCCTGCTCGATCCGCTCGGCGCGGTCGATGATGAGGTCGACCACGCGCTCCCCGTCGTCGACCACAGTGTCGAGCACGGCCCACAGGGCGGCCATCGGGCCGAGCGCCGTGACCAGCGGGTGCCCGTCGATGCGCTGGCGGATCCCGCCGAAGATGTCGCCGGCAGTGCGGCTGAGCACGAGGGCGTAGCGCGCTCCCACAAAGACGTCGAGCTCGCCGACGTCGAGCTGTCCGGTGGCCTCGTCGTAGAGGACCGTCTTGACGACGGCGAACAGGCAGTCGCCGTACGCCTTCAGCTTCGGGCGCTGGTGACCCTCCAGCGTGTCTTCGAGGGCGAGCGCAGGTAGCCCGAAGCACTCACCGAGCTCGTCGAGCTCCTCGCGAGCGGGCTGGCTGACCGCCAGCCACACGAATCCCCGCCCTCGGCGGGACAGCCGAGCGGCATCGGCAACGCTCATGGCCTCTGCGTCGCGAGCGCCTGCGTGGTATCGCGCGGAGTCGACGATCACGGCCGATCCAGACTCAGCACCCGCAACCGCCCAGTGGCCTGCTCCTTCGCAGGTTCGACACGCCTGCTCATCCGCTCGCCTCCGAGGACGCCGCCAAGAAGCCCGCCCCTAGGTGATGGTCATGGAGGCGACGGAATGCAGTTTAGTCCGCGCCGATGTCGAGGAGCCAGAGCGTCACAGGGACGAGCACGCCACTTGTCCCGGCGCAGATCGAGTGGCATCGTCGGATCGTCGGCGGCGCTCAGCTACGAGGAGACGACGATGGGTCTGACCAGCACGAGCTGCTTCCAGGGGCTTGTTGACCTCGATGACGCGCGCTCGGACGCGGTCCGATGACACCTTCTGTCGGTGCCGGCGAACCTGCGCCCTCCTCGGCAGCGGCGCCGCGTCCTGCCGGGCCGCCGGCGGAACGTCTCGCCGCGAGTCTTCAGGCGCACGACACCACGCCACCGGCGGTGCTCGACGACCTGGCGCGGCTCGACCTGGCGACATACCTGGCTATCGCCGGCACCGCGACGCCTACGCTCGACGAGCCGCTCCGACGCCTGTCCAACATTGCGGACCACTCCAAGCTCTGGATCGGGATTGCCGCGCTCATCGCGGTGCTGGGCGGGCCGGCTGGTCGTCGCACGGCTGTCACGGCGCTGACGGCGGTGGCGGTCAACTCCCTGGTCGTCAATGTCGTGCTCAAGCTGCTCGGCCGACGCGCCCGGCCGGACCGGGCGGCGGCGCGCGTGTCGGCGTCCCGCCAGATCCCGATGCCGACGTCGCCCTCCTTCCCCTCGGGGCACGCGGCGTCGGCGTTCGCCTTCGTGGCCGCGGTGGCACGGACTATGCCTGGTGTGGCTGGCTACGTGCGGGCACTGGCGTACCTCGTTGGCTACTCCCGCGTCCACACCGGCGTCCACTACCCCGGCGATGTGGTCGTAGGGGGCTTCATCGGCACGGCGATCGGTGAGTCCGTCGCCTATGCCGCTGGCAACCGCCTCCACGGGAGGCCGTAGCCGTCGACGAGCGTTCCGGTGTGGCGCACGGTGCCGGCGGTCAGTGGATCAGCCTCTCGAGCAGCAGCAGCCCGACCCCGAGCGCTCCCTCGACCGCGGCGAAGAGGCCCGCCCGAAGCACCGTCCCGCCGGCCCGACGGCCCGCGACGAACCCCCAGCCGACGATCGCTGCGATCGCTGCGATCATCGCGAGCGCCGCGCCGGTTTCGCGCGACCACACGCCAGCCCAGGAGAGAGCAAGCAGGAGCGTGGGCAGGAGGGCCGCTTCGACCAATGGCCACTCCTGGCCCGCGACGGCCAGCGCGTCGCGGGTCCGGAATGCGTCTCCCGCTGAGATCTGCGCACCGACGACCTCGGACCACCAGTGCGCGAGCCAGAAGACGACCATCGATCCGAAGGCGGTGAGTGTCATGGCGCGCGCGTCGTGCCCGGCCTCGAGAGCGAGGCCGATGACAGACGCGACGAGGAACGATCCGTAGACGGCTGCGCCGTACCGGATGTTCGTGCGCGATCCGAACGGGACGCTCTCGCGGCTGCCGCTCAGCGCTCCCCTGGCAGGGTCGACGCCTCGATGAGAGGCGTCCTGCTGCACCTCACCCATGGGCGGCCGGTGTCATCCTCGTCAGGGATCGGAAGGACCGGTCCAGCTCACCGGACGTGCGCCGCAGCTGGACTGCCTGCGCCACGTCCGACGTACCGCGGACGAGTGCGAGCGCGGTCACGAGCGCCAGAAGCGCGGTCGCCCCGTCGCCCGGCGCGACGAGCATCATCGCGCCGAACGTGGCGAGTGCGATCCCGCCAACCGCCACCAGCACGGTCCACGGGTCGCTGAGCGGCAGCACGAACGCCGCGACGAGCTCGATGATGCCGACTGCGATGGCCCAGAGAGCGATCGCGTAGAGGAGCGCCGTCGCGGTGAGGCCCGGCCACAGGAGCACAGTTGCCCCGCCCAGGATTCCGACGACCGCGTGTGCCCCCAGCCAGGAGCGCTGCCGCTTCGCCGCGCGCGGGAGTGCGAACGCTCCAGCGGCCGAGACGAACCCGCTCACGATCGCGAACACGCCGGCTGCCCGAACCGTGGCGGTGAGGCCGATGTCGGGCCAGATGAGCAGGACGACCGCGAACGCGATCGCGACCACGCCCCGAAGGGTGATCAACCTCCAGGTGCGGGCGAACATCCGCTCGCTCGCGCCGAGCGCTGATCGGGGCTGCTGGTACATCCACTCGATGTTCATGTTCATGTCTTCCTCCTCAGTTTCGCCGGGCCGTGTCGGCCTTGGTCTTGAGCTCATCGAGCTCTGCTAGGGCGTGCGACTTGGCGTCGCGCCAGCCGTCGCCCGCTGCCGTGCCAATGGCGTTGACGTGCGCGCCGATGGACAGGCGGTGCTGCCGGAGGTCGGCGATCACCGCCTCCGCGTGCTCGCGTGCGACTCCGGTCTTCGCCGCCGCCTTGGTCTGCATGCGGTCCAGGTAGGCGTCCCACCTACGCAGCTCAGCCTCCAGCGCGCCCGTGAACTGGTCCCTCGTCGGTGCGAGCTCCGCCGCGACCCGGTGCTCGGCCAGCTCGAGCGAGCTGTCGAGCTGCTCGAACCGCTCGCCGACCGCGCGGGCCTCCGTGCGGGCGGCATCCCGCGCGGCCTGCGCGTCGCGGCGCACCGCGTCGATGTATCGCTGTATCCGGGAGCGGGCGCCCGTCGTGCCTTCCTGCGCTCTCGCCTCGAGGCCTGCGATGCGGCGGCGTGCCTCGTGAAGGCGTTCTTCGGTTGCTGTGGACATGGGTGTCTCCTTCTTCGTCGTGTTGGCTTGCACGAGGAAGCGTGTTCCTGGCCGCTGCCACACGACTGCCGCGGGCGCGGGCGCGGCTGCCACGCGGGCCGGTGCGCGGGCTCGGCCGCTCAGGCAGGCGCGGTTGCAGCAGTCGCTGCGGCACGGCCGTCGGCGCGGCCTTCGCTGAGGTCGGCCAGCCCGACCGCGGCCTTCGCTGCCGGGTCGCCCGCCAGCACCACGAACAGGCTCTCGCGGGGCCCGTGCGCCCGTGGGGCACCGCGCCAGGCGAGCACGTCCCGGTAGAGCCTTGCGGCCGTCTCGGCGTCCCCGGCGGCCGCGAGGACGCGGCCGAGTCCCACCCGCGCATGGGCGGCGGCCCAGCCCGCGTGCGCCGCCTCGGCGGTTGCGAGTGCGCGACGCTCGAGCTCCTCCGCGCGCGTCACGTCACGGGAAGCCAGGGCGCCGGATGCGAGCCCGGACAGCGCGAACGCGGCGTGGTCGGCGAAGCCTGCTCGGTCCGCCAGCTCGAGCGCACCGCCGTAGGCCGCCATGGCTGCGCCTGCGTCGCCCCGTTGCTCGGCGACCCAGGCCTCGAGGAGCATCGCAGGGACGAGGAACGCGTCGAAGCCGCTGCCCCCCGCGTGCCGGTGTGCGTCCGCCGCCATGGCGGCGACCGTGGCCACGTCGCCGGCGGTCGCGGCGACCTCCGCACGGAGCAGGCTGGCCGCTGTCTTCGCCCAGGGGTCGTCGGCGGCATCGAGCCTTGTTCGCCCCCGGTCCGCGAGCTCGGCTCCCCGTGCCACGTCGCCCGCCTCGGCGACCGCCAGGCCGAGGACAGCTTCGACCAGGCCGATCTCCGGCGCTGCTGCCTCGGTGGTCTCGACTGCGAGCGCCCGTTCGCCGATCTCGATCGCTGCGGCGAGGTCGCCCTCCTCGGTCACCAGGTAGCACAGGAAGGCGTCGAGCTCGACCCGCTGGGCGAGCGGCGCGGTTCCTGAGGCCGCGGCCGCCGCCGTCTCGACGAACCGCCGGCCCTCTGAGACGCGTCCTGCGAGGACGAAGTACCAGGCGAGCCGAGCCAAGCGTGCAGCGATGCCGGTGTCCCGTGCGTTGCGCGCGTGGGTGAGCGCGGCCCACAGGTTGTCGTTCTCGAGCTCGAGCCAGCGGACCCAGGCCCGCCAGTCGGTTCCTCGAAGCTGCGCCGACGCGGCGTCGGCGAGCGTCGCGAAGTACTCGGCGTGCGCGTGTCGCGCAGCAGCGAGGCGACCTTGCGCGACGAGCCGGCTGAGTGCGTACTCCCGCACTGTTTCCAGCATGTCGTAGCGCGCGCCTTCGGCCGGGAACGAGACGGACAGGATCGACTTGTCGACGAGCACGCCCAGGAGGTAGGTCACGGTCGGCTCGTCGAGTCCGTCACCCGCCGCGACGGTGACCAGCGAGCGCATCGACCCGCCGCCCCGATGTACCGCGACGTGCTGAAGCAGCAGCTTCTCGTCCGCGTGGAGGAGGTCGTAGCTCCACTCCACGAGCGTCCCGAGCGCTGCCCGGTTCGCATCGGATGCCGACCGGTTGCCGAGGGGCTCAAGGCGTTGCTCGACCAGGGAAAGGATCTCCGCCGGCCCGAGCGCGTGGGCGCGTGCGGCGGCGAGCTCGATCCCGAGCGGCAGCCCGTCGACCCGGCGGACGATCTCCGCAACGAGCGGGGTCGCCTCCGCCGTGAGCTCAAACCCAGGTCGTGCCGCCCGTGCTCGCTGGACGAAGAGGTGCACCGCAGGAGTGTCCGCGCCGTCGTCGGCCCCTGGACCGGGCACTCCGAGCGGCTCGACCGTCACCCGGAGCTCGGCCGGTACCTGCAGCACCTCCCGACTCGTCGCGAGCACCCGCACGTCAGGACAGCCAGCGACAATCGCTGAGATGACGCGAGCCGCCTCCGTGACGACACGGCCGCAGCCGTCGAGCCAGAGGATCGCGGTCGCGTCCCGCAGGCGGTCGACGACCCGGGCGAGCGGGTCGGTGCCGCGGACATCCACGGCGTGCGCGACCAGGCGAACGACGTCGTCATCCCCGCCGGCACGGGCGAGGTCGACGAACCACGCCCCGTCGACGAAGTCGTCCTCCACCGAGCGAGCGACCTCCAGCGCGAGCCTGCTCTTGCCGACACCAGGTGGCCCGGTCAGCGTCACGACACGGTGCTCGCGCACCAGCGCGCGCACCTGCGCGAGGGCCTCCTCTCGGTCGACGAACGACGTCGACGGAGCCGGAAGGATGCCACGGCGTCGTCGGGGGGGCGGGACGGGCGCGATCGCGGGATCGTGCGAGAGGATCGCGTCCTGGAGCCGTCGCAGCTCGGGACCGGGCTCCAGCGCGAGCTCCTCCGAGAACACCCGTCGTGCGTCGCGGAAGGCCTCCAAGGCGTCGGGCTGGCGGCCGCTGCGATACAGCGCGAGCATCAGCTGCCCCCACAGGTGTTCCCGGAACGGGTTCCCCTCAAGCGTCGCACGGAGGGCAGGCAGGACTTCACGATGCTCTCCGAGCGCGAGCGCCGCCTCGAACTTCTCTTCGAGCGCGTCGACATGGAGGGACTCGAGCCGCCGCGCCTCGGCGTCGAACCAGGCGGTGTCGGTGAGGCCGTGCAGCGCCGCACCGCGCCAGAGCTCCAGCGCCCCCGCGACCGAGTCGGCCGCGGTGGCGGCATCGCCCGCGTGCAGCGCGTCACGCGCCTCCCGGAGCAGGCCTTCGAACCGTTCGGCGTCCACCGCCGCGTCCGCGAGCGCATAGCCGTACGGCGTCGCAGCGATCGCCTCGGCGCCGAGCTCAGCCCGGAGGCGGGCGACGTGGTGCTGGAGGGCGTTGCGCGGCGCGGCAGGAAGGTCGTCAGCCCACAGGGCATCGATCAGCGAGTCGACGCCGACGACGCGACCGCAGCGGAGCGCGAGCAGCGCAAGGAGCGCACGGCGCTTTCCGCCACTCACCTTCGCCGGCCGTCCGTCGGTGAGGACCTCGAACGGGCCGAGAAGCCGGATTTCCAACGGCTGGTTCATGTGCGCGCACCGGGGTCGACCTGGACACATCAGTCTTCCACGGGCCGCAAGGGGTGGTACAGGGCTGAGCCGTGGCCGCGGACGCACACGGCCGCTTCGGCGAGAGGGCAGTGGTGGCAGCACCGGCGGCGGGCGCGGCAGCGGCATGGCAGCGACGGGCGGGAGTGTGGAACTTGTCAGGCAGTACCACACCGAAAGGAGAAGGACATGGCTGGGATGGAAAACGTGGTGGTCGTTCGGTTCACTGAATCGAGCAGGGCCTACCAGGCACTGAGCAGGCTGAAGGACTGCGACGCCGAGGGTCGGATCGCGCTGCGATCCGCGGCGGTCGTGGAGCGCACACCGGAGGGATACCTCCGCACCCCCGAGGCCGCCGACAACGTCGGCCCCTTCGGCGCCGTGAGCGGCTCGCTGCTCGGGATGCTCATCGGCGTGCTCGGAGGGCCGGTCGGCGTGCTCGTCGGCTGGGGCGCCGGTGTAGTGGTGGGCGGAGCGTTCGACATCGGTCGCGGCGTGAAGTCCGACGAGGCGCTCACCGAGCTCGGCAGGGCGATCCCGCCGGGATCGACGGCGGTGATCGCTACGGTGGCCGAGCCAGCGGTCGAGGTCATAGACGGAGAGATGACGAAGCTGGGAGGCGTCGTCACGCGCCGTCCCGTCGGCGAGGTCATGGCCGAGCTCGAGGTGACCGAGGAGGCCGCCGACGCAGCTGCACGTGAAGCGCGACGAGAGCTCCGCAAGACCCGGAAGGCCGAGCTGAACGCGAACATCGAGACGCGTGTCGGAGCGCTCAAGGAGAAGCTGCACATCTCGTGACAGCGATCCGCTGCGTCGCCTTGGCGACACTCCGCGGATGAGTCACCTCCTGCTGAAGGTCCGTCGGCCGTGGGGCCGGCGGACCTTCAACGTCTGCGGGCGGCTGGCGGTACCTGCTGCCATTAGTGGTTGATCTACGGCATCCCTGGTCCGAGTTCACGGCTGCCCAGCCCCAGCGAGACGTTCGCCTGGCGCCGAGGGCGCTGCGGAGCGGGAGATCTCGCTCGCCCGACCGCGCCAGGCGTTCCAGGACATCGAGCTGCGCCCCTCGATCCTGCGGGACGTGTCCACCGTCGACTCGTCGACAACCGCGCTCGGCGGCCCATCCGCGTTGCCGTTCGGCATCGCGCCCACGGGCTTCACGGCTCATGCAGACCGAGGACGAGACCGCCGGCTCCGGCGCCGCAGGGATCCCGTTCACGCCGTCTACCCTGGGCGCCACCTCCATCTAGGAGGTCAAGGCGGCCGCCAACCCCGAGGGCGCAACTGGTTCCAGTGAGTGCGGCCGTCTCGGAGCGCAGGTTCGTCATCGAGCGCGCCTTCCAGGTCGCGGACAAGATCGCGGCCTACGCTCGGACCGAGCTGTGGGCGGTTGTCGATCCGCCGATGACGGCGTTCCTCGCCGAAGTCCCCGAGGCCCAGGACACCATCCTGGAGGCAGCCTCGGCGCGCGCTTTCAACCACGTTCGGATGTCAGCCTCCGCGAACAGCAGGTGTCGGCCGATCTTGTACGCCTTCGGAGCCCGGCCATTCTTGCGCCACGTGTGGACCGTGGCGGGGGTCGTGCGCACCACTGCGCAGAGCTCGTCCAGAGTCCACATCGGGGTGCGGTCCAGTGGTTCTTCGGGCTCTGCGCTCATACGCCTCATGAGTCCAGCGGCCACCTTGAGCCACCTCGGACCATGGGCACTGACCGGCACCCGTGGGTGCTCGAACCGTGTCACGAACCGTGTCATCCTCGTTGCACCATTCCTTCTCTAGGTGCCCTGCGAGGAACGTCGAAGGCCGCTGACCTGCACTTTCGTGCGGTTTCAGCGGCCTTCACCGGGTGGAGCTAGCCTCGATCCTTCGTTGGTGAGGTGAGTCAAGGCATGGGAAAGGTGCTCTGAACTGGCACGATACGGCTTGTCGAAGGCTGTGTCGGGCTGAGGATCGGAGCACCTTTCTGGTGGGCGTGCGACATGAGGTCGCGTGTAGTCAGTGGGCTGCTGTTGTGGGAGGGGATCTGTGATGGTTCCACGGTAGTCCCGGGTCAGTGTCCAGGGATCTGTTCCCGCCCGGGCGTGCGTCGCTGGTAACGGCGGGGTGCGGAGCCTCGGGAAGAAGCCGAAGCCGTCGTGTTCCACCCACGACGGCAGGCGAGGGAAAGACCGGACAGGTGAACGTGAGTGAACCCTTGATGAGGCCTCGTGAGAAAGAGCCCTGCCGGTGGGTCGTAGGAGCAGGGTGTAGGGCGAGCCGCTGGAAGGCGGCAGGCGCCGGACGGTTCGTGTCATGCCGTCCGGGAGGACACCGCCGCCCCGGGGCATAAAGGGCACCTTCCCCGGTCGTGTCTGGCACGCGCGGAACATGGAAACCCCGTCCCGAGCCGCCGCGGCGTTCGTCGTGGTGGTGGGCTTGCCCGTGAGGGCGGCTGATGTTCGTGGCGGGACAGGAAGACCCGAGAAGCGAACGCCGGTAGGCCGAAAGGCCGCAGGAAACCGCCGCTGGTTGTCGCAGCCGCTCTCCTGGCTGTGGGTGGTGGCCAACTGGCCGGATACGGGCTGGTGCCCGGCTCGAAAGAGAGCCCACGCGGGTCTGGTGAGCTGGTGAAGAGAGACGATGACGACGACGGCAGCACCGAAGGACAAGTTGGACGCCGCCGCCGGGACGAGGACCGCCACGGCGGCGCCTGGCCGGGCGACGGCGAACGGACCGGAGGGCGACCCTGGGGCGGGGTTCTGGGACGGGCTCGATTGGGAGCGCGTGGACTGGGACTCGGCCGAGGGGAACGTACGCAGGTTGCGGCAGCGCATCTTTACCGCGTCGCAGCAGGGTGACCTGGCCAGGGTCAGAAACCTGCAGAAACTGATGTTGCGGAGCCTGTCGAACACGCTGGTCGGGGTTCGGCGGGTCACGCAGGTCAACAAGGGGCGGGCCACCCCCGGGGTGGACGGGCAGGTCGTGCTGACCGGTCCGGGGAAGGTCGCGTTGGCGCGGTTCTGTCAGGAACGTGACCGCCCGTGGCAGGCCCGCCCGGTGCGCAGAGTCTTCATCCCGAAGAACGGGTCGAACAAGCGTCGACCGCTCGGGATCCCGGTGATCGTCGACCGCGTCCACCAGGCGCGGGCGACGAACGCGCTGGAGCCGCAGTGGGAGGCGGTGTTCGAGCCGAGGTCGTACGGGTTCCGGCCCGGCCGGTCGACGCACGACGCGATCGGGGCCATCTACAACACGCTCAAAGGGCCGTTGGCCAAGCGGGTGTGGGTCCTGGACGCTGACCTCAAGGCCGCGTTCGACCGGATCGACCACGACCACCTGATGCGCTCGCTCGGTTCCTTCCCCGCGAGGGGGAAGGTCCGGGAATGGCTGAAGGCCGGCGTGATCGAGAAGGGCAGGTTCTCCCCGACCGAGGAGGGAGTGCCGCAAGGCGGCGTGATCAGCCCAGTGCTGCTGAACGTCGCCCTGCATGGGATGGAGACGGCGGCCGGAGTTCGCTATCTCACCGGCCGCAGGGCCAGTGAGACGACCAGCGACTCACCGGTGCTGATCCGCTACGCCGACGATGCGCTCGTGTTGTGCCATTCCCGGCACGACGCCGAGCAGATCAAGGAACGGCTCGCGGACTGGTTGGAGCCGAGGGGCCTGGAGTTCAACGAGGACAAGACACGGATCGTCCACGTCGAGTCCGGGTTCGACTTTCTCGGGTTCACCATCCGCCGCCGTCACGGCAAGGTGCTGATCACACCGTCCAAGACGGCCGTCGACCGGATGCGTCGACGCCTGTCCCAGGAGATGCGCGCTCTGCGGGGCGCGCCTCCCTTGGGGATCCTTCGCACGCTCAACCCGATCGTGCGGGGTTGGTCGGCCTACTACCGCGGAGTGATCTCGGCCAAGGCGTTCAACGCCCTGGACCATCACCTGTGGCGGTTGACCTACCTCTGGGCGCTACGACGCCATCCGAAGAAGTCGAAGCACTGGGTCGTGGACCGGTACTTCGGCCGATTCCACCCCAGACGAGCCGACAGGTGGGTCTTCGGCGACCGGGACACCGGCGCCTGGCTCACGAAGTTCGCCTGGACACCGACCGTCCGCCACGAACCGGTCAAGGGCACGGCGTCTCCGGACGACCCCGCCCTGATCGAGTATTGGGCTCGACGCCGCCGCAAGAACCCGCCGCCCACCCTGGGCGGGCAGGCCCTGCGGCTGTTACGCGAGCAGAAAGGCCGCTGCCCATCCTGTGGTCAGCTCCTGCTGCACGCCGACCAGGCCCCGCAGTCTCCGACCGGCTGGGAACAGTGGACACGCGCCATCTGGCGCGCACTCACGAAGAACTCCCTGACCATCACCGGGACCGCGCGACCGGACGGGACGGCCATCCGGATTACGCACAAGACCTGCGCGCGCAAGACCACATCAGTAGACGCCGACGGGCTTGCTTGAGCCGGATGCGGTGAAAGTCGCACGTCCGGTTCTGAGGGGGCCCCGGTCCAGCAATGGGCCGGGGCTACCCGACAGACTACCGCGTGGGATGCGCGTTTGGAACTGACCGCCGACGGTAAAGGGTTGGTCGCGAACGCGGGTGTGGTGCTGCTGCGTAAGACCGCCGACATCGTCGGTCTGACCGCCCGGATCGGTGAGGTCTTCGGGCCCGGGCGGGTCGAGCGGATCTGCCGCGGTTCGGTCCTGGTGGGTGCCGCGTCGGCGATCGCCGCGGGGGCCAGGAACCTGTCCCAGGTCGAGCGGATGCTCGCCGGCCATGTCGGCACGTTCGGGTCGTGCGGGTCGGACTCGACGTTGTGGCGGACCCTGGACTCAATCGACGAGCGGGTCTTGAAGCGCTTGGCGCGCGCTCGTGCCAGAAGCCGTAGGACGCTGTGGCGGTTGCTGGCCGCGCGTCCGGGCGGCTTTCCGTGGCTGCAGGTCGGCGGCAGACGGCTGGACGGGTGGGTCGTGGTGGACCTGGACGCCACGATCGTGGGCTGTCACTCCCGCAAGCAGCACGCTACGGGGACCTACAAGGGCGGGTTCGGGCACCACCACCTCGGTGGGTGGATCGCGAACACCGGCGAGTCCCTGAGCATCCTGCCCCGGCCGGGGAACGCGGGCTCGAACACGGCCACCGACCACGTCACCGTGCTGGACGAGGTCCTCGCCCAGATTCCCGACGAGGGCCGGCACTCCAAGCTGCTGGTCCGGATCGACGGCGCCGGCGCGTCCCACGACACGATCAGCCACCTGGAACGGCTGAGCACGACCCGGCGCCGGGTGGCGTGGACGATCGGCTGGAGCATCACCAAGCTCGAGGAGACAGCGATCAAGGCCCTGCCCGCCCGGGCGTGGGCGCCCTACCTGCACCAGGACGGCACCATCGCCCAGCCCATCCACTACGACGAGAGCGACGGCGAGACCCACGACCATGGCCACGACGAGAGCCGGTCCGAGTACGGGCACGTCGCCGAGCTCACCGGGCTGACGAAGCGACCCGGCTGGCCCACCACCATGCGCCTGATCGTGCGCCGGGTCCCGATCGCGCCACGTGACCGGGCCGCGGGGAAGGTCACCGCCCTGGAGAAGACCACAGGCTGGAAATACGCGGTCACCGCGACGAACATCGGCCGGATGCGCGCGATCCCGGGCAGCTCTCACCCGCAGTGGCTCGACGTCCTGCACCGCCACCACGCCGTCGTCGAGGACCACGTCCGGGCCGCCAAGACCACCGGCCTGGGCCTGCTGCCCTCCGCGTCCTGGCGGATCAACACCGCCTGGATCCTGCTGACCGGGATCGCCCGCGACCTCGACGTCTGGACCCGGCTGCTCGCCTTCCACGACCACGAGCTCCTGGCGAGAGCCGAACCGGCAACGATGCGCGAGCTCGTCTACCGGCTGCCCGCCCGCCTGGCCAACCACGCCCGCACCCGGTGGCTGCACTTCGACCGCGACCACCCTCACACCGACGCGATCACCACCGCCTGGCACCGCCTCCAAGCCCTGCCCGCCGTCACCTGACCAGCACCCCGCCCATCGGGCCGACACCCAGAACGGAGCCATCGCACGACCCCGGCCGGAACCCGCGCACGCAGCGACACGCGACAGCGAAACACTGCCAAACACGGCCAAGCCACACACCGGACGAAACCGTCAGGCCGGGCTACCCACCATGTGAATGATCGAGGCTAGGGGGATTCGAACCCCCGACCTTCTCTGGGGGTGCCGAGTCCTTGCTCTACAGCCGGACCGCATGGTTCAAGTTCTCGTGGCGAGTCCGAGACCAGCTAAATCGTTGAAATCTAGCGGGCTACGAGGCTCGCCAATGAGTTTGGCATCAGTGCGCGTTGGTGCGCAACTGGACCCGCTCAGGCGCGTTTGGTGCGTGGCACGCGCGTGGCAGACAGGCAATGCGTGGCACATCCGTGGCACGATATCGTTCGCAATACGGCGAATGTCGAATAGAGGAAACTGGCTATTGGACACGGGACCGTAGCCAACTGGGCGATCCACAGGCCCGGCTACCGGGTGAGCACCTACCGAAGACCGACCCGCCCTCAACGCCTGACCCGCTACGCCCCCTGCCCAGAGTCGAGTCTGGCAGAGGGCTCTCCGCGATCGAAGCCGCGAGCGGTGAAGGAAAGAGCCCTACCTAACCTCTCTCGTCGGGCGACCATGGCGCGTGCTGAGCGTCTTGGAGTGTCTTCTGGCCACGCCGGATCCGCATCACGATCCACACGACCCACCCGAACGCACTCACGAGATCACGCCCTGGCACAGCATTGTGCCGCCACAGCCAAGGGCACCCGGCGATCAAAAGCACTGACCTGCGATCATTCGCCAGGCGATTATCCGTCACTCGTAGAATTTGCGAAGTTGCGCAACGCTTCGCCGATTTCAACTAGCCCACCGCGCGCAATCAAGGTTCCGTCATTTCCGCACAACCTCATCGAGGACTGGTCTCGAAACTCCAGTTCGCAAGCAACCGTCCTCGAATCCGGATACCCAGGAACAAGGAGCAGTCGTCCGTGACTAACAGTTGGGTAAATATCCCCGATGGGAGCAAGCTCGAGCAAGCTTGAAAAAAAAGCACGATCGAAACCTTCGGAAACTTGCAGGAACTTCCAACGCTCATTCGCCGCGCGAGCTGGGCCCTCATCGACCATTGCAATTTCCACGGGAGATGCAATTACAGCATCAAAACGGTCGACAATAAGCCCGAGGAGATCGCCGTCAAGCCATGCGCGCTCCAGGCTGACAAGTTCCTTCACCGACGCAGTCCAACCCTCGCCGGCGTAGACGCCCTTGAAGGAAAGTCCGACCCGCATCCGGACTTCGTTGTCACGAACCCAAGCCTTGATTGCGCGATCGCCGCGTGTCGCCAAAATCCTACCCGAAGCGGGATCATCAATCACCACCGTGGCCCCGGACAGCTCGTCGATCGCGCGTTCGATCGCGGACCTCACCGATTCGGAATTCAATGTGCACTCCTACCTATTCAGAGAATGGAATGAGACAAGCTTGTCGCCATCCTCGAACGGGAAGATGCTTGCGGGCCACTCCAGAACTACCAGTCCTCCCCCAGTACATTTCTGAAGGACGACCAGTCCGGGAGAGTCTCGGGGAAGTCCCGTCTCCCATTTGCGACAGCCCTAGCAAGCCAAACCATCTCCCGTTCAGTATAGATCACCGGCTCGCCCGCCTTTGGCGACAGCCCTCGGGTAAGCATCCCCTGGAAGCCGCCCTCGAATCCGCTGACGTTTACGGTGATCGGGGTACCGCCATCATCGATCGCGCTCTTGACCGGACCTTGCCAATTCGCCTCGTCAAGAAAGTGCTTCAATTGAAGCGTGCGGCCCAGTTCATATGTCCCGTCCATCCGGCTGCCAAGCAGAATGCCCTGCTGCGCCGCCGTTCCTTCCATGCCGAAAAGAGCGGCCGCCCCTACGCGCCCCGCACTGGTGCCGCTCCGGGCTATCCAGGGCGATTGCAAGGTAGATCTGTCATTTCGCGATGATGGCGAGGGCCCGGTGAGGGTGGCGGTTGGCGGCGCGTAGCGCCTTGGAGAGGCATGGGCTGCTGTTTCGTAGGGTGCGCGTGATCGCGGTGTTACGCAGGCAGGCGAGGTTGACCGGTCCGTGGCCGGTGCGGGCGGTGTGCCGGTCCTCGGCGAGGACGACGTCGCGCTGCCAGTGCAGGGCCTCGATGCGCCACTGCCCGCGCACGATCGCCGCGAGCCGGGCCGGGTCCGTGGCCCTGGCGGGCAGGGACGTCGCGATCAGTACGGTCTCGTGGGTCCAGGCGTGTGGTGTGGTCACGGTCTTCTTGCGCCACACGGTCCGCCGTACGAGCGCGGCCTGCACGACGCCGGTCAGCGTGACGTCGACGTGGTCGGGGACCTGCACCACGCGGATCGTGCGGGTCTCGCGGCGGCCGTGACCCTTGTCGCGCGTGACCGCGCCGATCGGGATATCGGTCCAGGGCAGCCCGGCCAGGACGGCGTGCGGGGTCGGGGCGTTGCCCTTGACGGTGAACACCCAGTACCCGCCCAGGTCCGTCACGAGCTGGGCCAGCTCGCGGGTGGTGTGCTTGGCGTCGGCGACGATCACCACGTTCGTCAGCCCGCCCGGGCGTGCGGCCAGACGGGTGACCATCGCCCGCCCGGCGGCGTTCTCGTCCCCGCCGACGATCTCGACCTGCCCGACCACCGCCCCGGTGAGATGGTCGAACGCCTCCAACACCGCGACCTGCGTCATCACCCCGACAGCATCGAACGACCGGGCGCCCTTGAGCGTCTTGCCGTCCAGGCTCACCACCGCCCGCACCCCCGGCCCGGCACACCCCCTGACCCCGGGTTCGGATTCGGTCTCGGTGGCGTCCTCGCCGATCGTCAGACCCGAGGCCCACACGCACAGCGCCTCGTCGAGCACCTGCGGATCGCAGGAGTTGATCAGCCGGCGGAACGTCGCCGCGGACGGCGCCCGTCGCGTGCACCCGAACCCGGCCAGCACCACCGGGTCCAGATCGGCGGCGACCTCACCGATCTCCTCGAACGTCGTCGCACCGCAGCACGCGGCGAAGACCGCCAGCCCCAGCACCAGCGGCAAGCCGTACCTCACCCCGCGCGGGTCACGCGGGTCCGGCACCGCCTCCAGCGCGTCGAGCAGGCACGCCACGTCCCGTCTGACCAGCAGCTCCGCAGCGGACGGCTCGCCCAGCGACGCGACGATAGGGAAGAATGAGGACACGACAGCGGCTCCCGTGAGATGGCCAGGCGTAAGGAACCTCGATCATCCCACCCGAGCCGCTGTCCTCATGCCACGACCCATACCCTCAACCACCCACCACCGTCAAGACGATCAACGGGTGATCAACCTTGCAATCGCCCTGCGGGCTATCCCGAGGCCGGGCACCCCGAAGGCGGCGTCGTCCAGCATGAAGATTCCAGCACCAGCGGTAAGTCGGGCCTCCGCGTCCTTGGGTGTCGTCGCGCCTTCAAGGTACGAGACGTATGCATCGCTTTGCGCGGCAAAAATCTGATCACTGAGCCACGGAACACAGCGGAATATAATTGTGCTCGGCGTGAGACAGTCATGACCACTCGGCTCCGGAATCGATACCGGCACGTCCCCGGTGACCATCGGGGCACCGTCGGCCTCACGCTGGTCGGCGGAGTAGACGAAGTCGGAGAAGCCCGCGCCTTCTTCGTGCCAGGGGCGTGGTTCGTGCCCGTTGTTTTCGATCATAGAAATAGGGTTGCCGCCGCCGAAGGCGTACCGATTGCTGGTATAGGGGTCGGATCCGAGTCCGAGGTCGGCGAGGGCCCCGTTGTACATGTCCCGGGAGGTAAACCGGTTCAGCCCAGGGTCGTAGTCGCGGAACCCCATGTCATAGGTCCCGGAGGCGGCGTCGAACCGCTTGGCGTTATACCGGTAGGCGTTGAACGGCTCACCATCCGGGTTGGTGGGGTTGGGCTTGTCGATCCCGGTCGTCTCGGCGTCGACGGTGTTGCCGTAGGCGGTGTACCCGTACGTCGCCACGGTGCCACCAGTTTCGTCGGTGAGGGTCTCCACATCGGTGTGCGCGTTGTACCCGTAGAACGCAGTCCCGACCTCGGGCGCCCCGTCCCCGTCGCCCTCGTCCAGCGCACCCGGATGCGTCACCTGCGAGAGACGCTGACCCCATGGGGAGTACTGGAAGGACTTGGCCAGCTGCCCCGCCACGTCCTCTGTCAATACCTCCGACGAGAGCCCGAGATAGGTGAACCGGGTCGTCTCACCGTCCGCAGTCTTCGACGCGGTGCGGTCCAGCGGGTCGAACGCGTAGGTCGTCGCCTCGAGTGTCCCGGCGTCATTGGCCTGCTCGGACTTGACCACGTGGTCGAACCCGTCATACGTGTTGCGGGAGATCACCTGCCCGGCCGCCGTCACACTGGCTTGCCGGCCGAACGGGTCGTACGTGTACGACGCTGCGGGCTGCCCGCTGATGGTGGCCGACTGCAACCGGTTGCGGTCATACACATAGGTCGTGGTCTCGGTGCCGATGGTCCGGCTGATGACGTTCGCGTTGTCGTCGTGGGTGTAGGTCTCGGTGCTCGGCGAGTGCCCGGTCCGAGTCTTCCCGACCAGTCGGTCCACAGGGTCATAGATGTACGACGTGGTGAAGTCCATCAACCCAGCAGTGTCCGCGTTCCGCTTGGACGAGACGTCCGTGACCGAGGCGCCGTTCTCGTTGTACGTGTACTCGTGCGACGCGACCAGCGCCCCGCCCAAGGTCTCCTCGCGCATCGACAACAGAGCGCCGTCGTTGTAGTACGTGTTCGTGACGACGTTCCCGTTGCCCTTGGTCTGAGTGACCTGGGAGCCCCGCTCGTCATACGTGTACGACGTCGTGGTCGGGTCCCCAGCACTCGCACCGGCCGTGTCGGTCACCGTGACCGTCTTGACCAGGTTGCGTAGGTCGTACCCGTACTCCGCGGCCTGGTCCGGGTGATCCACGGTCAACGGCTGCCCGTTCGGGTTGTACCCGTACGCCGTCACCACCGCAGCCGTGGCGTTCTCGGTGACGCTGGCAACCTGGTTCAGTTCGTCGTAGGCCATCTCGTACGAGGACACCGACGCACCCGCCGAGTCGTCCGCGATCCCTGTCAGGTTCCCGTTGACGTCATAGTCGTAGGTGAACGTCTTCTGCTCAGTGTCCGTGTCCGCGGAGTTGTCCCGGACCAGCTTGACCCCGTCCGCCACCACCGTTCCCGTGCTGGAGACCGCGAGCTTCAACGACGTACTCTCGTTGGCGCTCAGCGCGTACGAGGCAACCTTGCGCCACGCGCCTGCACCCGTCGTCTGGTTCACCGTGACAGCCGGCTCGACCACCTCCGGCTCCGTACCTTCAACACCGTCGGGGTCATGCGTCAGCTGGTACTTCGCACCCGACGCTCGCCCCCGTCACCTGCGGGTAGGTGACATACAGGTCATAGGTCCCATCAGCCGGCACGTCCAGATTCCAGGTAAACGCATCCGAGCCCGTGCCCGCGGCGTGCTTGCGGTGGTTGAACCCCTGCTCACCCTCCACCGAGGCCGTCGCCCACGTCCCGGTGGCCGACGTCGACTGGACGTCGGTGTTGTCCACCAGCGTCACGTTCGACCCGACCGGCGCACCCTCGTCCGACATCGAGGCCTGCTTCCCGTCCGGGAAGTAGGACCACGCCATCGTCCGCGACGTCGACCCATCAGCAGCCGTCAACGTCCGCGCCGTCTGCTGCCCCAGCTCGTTGTAGTCATAGCCCGTGGCGATCCCGTGCGGATCGACCGACTGCTTCACCCAGCCGTTGTCGAAGTACTCCACCTCAGTGATGTTGCGGACCGTCTGGCCTTCCGACGGCGGCAACGACGTCGCCACGACCCGACCTGCGGCGTCGTAGGTGGTCTCCGTGTAGACGTTCGGGTCGTTGTAGCGGCTGTTCGCAGGGTCGTACGGCTGGTAGGAGCGCACGGGCCGGTTCAGCTCGTCGTACTGGGTCCGCGCCGCGAAGTCCTCGACGTTCGCCGTGGCGACACCTCGCGGGGTGACGACTCGGGTCTGGTTGCCGACCTCGTCGTACTCGACCTTCGTGGTGCGGTACACCGTGGACTCCCCGGAACCGGAGTGCGGTGCCTTCGACTCCACCGCCGCGCCGCGCTCGTCGTAGGTGACGTAGCTGGTGTTCCCGAGCGCATCCGTGCTCGAGACGGTCAGGCCGTCGGCGTCGTAGTCGGTGGTGCTGCGGTTGCCCTCGGCGTCCACCGCTGCGACCGGGCGGTGGTTCAGGTCGTACTCGGTCTTGGACGTGTAGTCCTCGGTGTCGGCCGAGGCGACCTTGATCGGGTCCCGCACCTCGACCGTGTTGCCGACCCCGTCGTAGTCGTACTCGATCCGGTCACCCTCCGCGTTCGTCACGGCGGTGAGCTGGTAGATCGTGTCGAACGCGTACGAGGTCACATAGTCCGTCGCGTCGCCGGTCGTGGCCACGCCCTTGGGCTCGGTCGTCTTCAACACGTTCCCAACCGTGTCGTACTCGTACTTCGAGATGCGGTCAGGTCCGGCCGTGGTGTCCTTTGGCGCGGAAGCCGACGTGACCTGGTCTGCCTTGTCGTACGTTGCCGTGGACGTCGATCCGTTCGGTGCCGTCGTGGTCGTCACGTTGTCGTTCGCGTCGTACACCGGCGCCGGCGTCGTGATCGTCTCGTCCGCCGACTTCCGATCGGTCGCCGCCAGCGGCCGTCCGAACGCGTCGTACGCCTGCGTGACAAGCCCGTCCAGCGGGTCCTCGACCTGGGTGACCAGGCCGCGCCCGTCGTTCGAGTACGTGGTCCGCGAGACGTTACCCAGCGCGTCCTCGGTCACCACGGGGTAGCCCACCTCGGTGTACTCGCGGTACTCGGTCACGTTCTCGTTCGCGTCCTTAGCCGTGGCCAACTGCCCGAACGTGTCGTACGTGTACGACGTCGTGTAGTCACCCGCCGTCGCGCTCGCGATTCCCTTACCGTCGACCACGGTCAGCAGGTTGCCCACCGCGTCATACGTGAACTGGTTCTTCCGGCCCTGCGGCGAGGTCGTCTTCGCGATCTGCGCGACGGACCCGGTCTCCCAGGTCCGGTACTCCATGACCTGCGCACCAGGCGGCGCCTGCTCCGCGGTCTCCCCGGGCACACACTCGGACGCCGCGGGCGCACCACCCCGAGCAGCGTTCTGCTCGGCGTCCCGCTGCCAGACCGGGTACCCGGTCTTCGGGTCGTAGCAGTACGCGGTCACCGCGCCGTTCGCCTCGGTCAGCGTCCGCACGTTGTTGTCCGTGTCCCACGTCAGCGAGACCGTCTCGTCCTTCGCGTTCGTCACCGACCGCGGACGCCCGAAGTCGTCCGACACGTACGACGTCACATGGTCCTCGGCGTCCGTGACCGTCGAGTTCCACCACCCCTGCGTCGCATGCGGGGCGTAGTCGAACGTCGTCACCCCGTCGTTACGGTCCGTGATCGTCTGCACCGACCAGTGATCCTTCGGGTCGTCACCCTCGGACGGGTAGAAGTACGACAGCTCCGTGTCGTTGCCCCGCGGGTCGGTGACCCGCGTGAGCTTCGCGTTCTTGTTGCCCTGGTCGGCGTCGTAGGTGAACTTGAACGTCTTCGCGATCGACGCCCCCGACGCATCGGTCGCGCCCGCACCGTCGATCATCCGGCCCATCAGGCCCTTGGTGGTGTAGTAGAACTCGATCTTCCGGCCGGAGATGTCGGTCATCGACCGCACGTGGTCGTAGATCTTGGAGTTGTTCAGCCCACCCGACCCGCTCACCAGGTTCCCGGTGGTCTCGTCCACGTACTGCCAGCCGGTCTGGCCCTTGGTCCAGTAGTTCACCGTCAGGGTCTGCCGGCCCGTGGGGTCGGTGACGTACTGCAGGAACTTACGGGGCTGGTTGTTCGAGACCCGCTCGGCATAGGTGAACTGCTGGGTGTTGCCGTTCTTGTCGATCACCTGGTTCAGGTACCCGTCGCAACCGAACACGAACTTCGTGCCGTCCGGGCGCAGCATCGTCCAGGCGTCCGGGTCCGGGTCCTTGTTCGACGCCCGGCAGTCGACACCGGCCTTCTGCGTCAGCCGGTAGTTCACGCCCGCCGGCGCATCCCACTGGCCCGTGGTGGTGTTCAGCCGGAACACGTGCGTCGTGCCGTCGCCGTCCGGCAGCATGACCTCACGCGGGGAGTTGTTCGGGTGGAACTCCAGCGGCGCGCCCAGCCGGATCGGCCCGGACACCTGCGCCGACCACCCGAACCCGGACACCGTGTCAGAGGTGTCCTGCGAGTTGTACGCGAACCGGGCGAACGTCGACAGCCCGCGACCCGGGTTGCTGAACGCGTCGTAGGACCACACGGCATTGCCCGCGGCCACGTTGTTCATCAGCGTCGAGCCCGCACCGGTGTTCTTCCCGGCATAGGTGTAGAAGCTCTCCAGACCGAGCTGGTCGGACGTCGGGTCCTCGACCGCGACGTTCTGCTTCAGCTGACCGGCCGGCAAGGCCGCGATCCCGGCCTCGGCCAGGGTGCTCGCCTCGGTCTGGGCGGCCACGTCACCGGTCGCGGTGGTGTCCAGGCCCTGAGCCGACGCCGCGGCGTCCGCCGAGTCCTGGCCGGCCGCCTGCGCCTGCTGCTGGGCGGTCTTCTGCTGCAGGGGCGACGCGGAGTTGGCGATCTCCCACGACAGCGAGTAGTCCGAGCGCAGGTTCCCGTCGCTGACGGGCGGCGCCACGACGGACGCCGTCATGTCCGCGACCTCGCCGGACGACAGGTCCTGCGGCAGCGCCGTCGTCGTCGAGGTCGAGCCCGGCGCCACCGAACCGTCCGGCAGCGTCCAGGACGCCACCAGCGCCTGCGAACCCATGACCCACGTGGTCTGGGTCGTGTTCGAAACCGTCACCGGCACCTGATAGGTCGTGCCCGGCGTCATCCGCTCCGGGGTGTCCGGCGCGTAGAACGTGTCCTCCGGCGCCGTCGAGAGGTAGGTGACCGACAGGAGCGGACCCGACCGCTCCAGACCGTTGTTCGCCTCCGCCTCGCCCGAGGCGAACAGGGACCGGTCCTGGGACGCGGCCTCGTCGGCCATCTTGACGACCAGCCCCCGGTACTGGGTGGGTCCGTCGGCCCAGCTCTGGACCGCGGCCTTAACGTCCCACGACAGGCGCGACGGTCCCTCCCCGACGTTCGACACGGAATCGAGCAGAACACTGCCCAGGTTGCCGCCGGCAGGCCAGGTGCCACCGGTGCCCGGCGAGTTCCAGGTCGCGGCGGTCTCGACGAAGTCGGTGTTCTGCCGGTAGGCCCGATACACACCGAGCGTCGGGTACACCATGTCCCCGTTCGCATCCGTCCGAGTCGTCTCGGTGGTCTCCTGCCACAGGCGCAGGGACGCATCGGTCACCACCGCGTTGTCAGGGACGTCCCAGCTCGCGTCGTCCCACTCCATCACCGTGCGCGTGTCGCCGTACACCGCCGACGCGTTACCGACCAGGTCCCAGCGCTGCGTGGTGATGTCCTGCACCGAGTCCCAGTTGGTCGTCGGCTCCCCCGAGGACAGCGACGTATCCCCCGAAGCCACCAGGATCTTCGTGGTGTGCCCGGCCTTGGGCAGGCGCACGATCTGCGTCGAGGACGGCACGATCGCGCCGTCCTTACGCTTCACGGCGACCTGGTAGTAGTACAGCTTGCCCTCGCCCGTCGCGTCGGCGGCGGTCGGCACCGCTGTCGTGTCGACGAACGACGTCGTCCCCGGGGCCACCGGCGCGACCAGCGTGGTGGCCGACGGCTGGAAAGTCTGCGAGACCGAGCGGTGCACCTGGTACTCGACCAGGTTGTCGCTCGTGGCCGACGACGGGTCCTTGTACGCCGACCAGGACAGCTCCGCGCCCGTGGCGTGGATGGTCTCCGGGATGTCCACGACCACACCCGGCTGGCCGTAGGTGACCGTCAGCCGCGGCATGTTGCGGGTCTCACCGCCGTAGACGTCCTCACCCGCCTCGTAGCGCGGACCAC
This sequence comes from uncultured Actinomycetota bacterium, assembly GCA_963850545.1. Classification (GTDB taxonomy): domain Bacteria; phylum Actinomycetota; class Actinomycetes; order Actinomycetales; family Cellulomonadaceae; genus Promicromonospora. Next base: position 827,299 of record CAWKLP010000002.1, read on the forward strand.
CCACCGGACCAGCACGCGTCTCGTCGGTCGCCTTGATCATGAACCCGTTGTCCAGCGTCGGGGTCTTGACCCACTCCCCGACCGTGCCGGACACGTCGTAGGTGTGCCACTTGCCGATCTCGCCGGCCGTCCGGACCTCGGTGGCCGTCCTTGACGAACCGCACCCCGTCCGCGATCACCGCCGTCGTCGACGTCGCCGGCGTGTCCAGGATCTCCACCTTGCCGCTCGTGCCGGCGTCAAAGGTGTGCGCGGCGATCTGGTCTCCATCCGGTCGCCGCCTGCTGGTTCACCATGTACGTGTGCACCGGGTTGCCGGTGGCGTGCGTGATCCGCACCGGCACCTGCGTGGACCGGTTGCTACCGGTCACGTTATGCAGCCACACCTGCCACAGACCCCGAAGCCGGCAGGTCAGGCGTCCAGGTGAACACGTCGCCCGCGACCGTGTCCCGGTTGAACTGGTAGTCGCCGCCGAACCCGTCCGCCCCCACCGCCGACGCCGGCCAGGCACCCGTCGACGACGCGTACGGCGAGACGTTGTTCAGGGTGCGGCGCGTGCCCGCGACCGCGCCCATCAGGCCGTTCGCGCTGTTCCACGTGGCGGACGACGACGTCCACGGTGCGGTGACCTCGCGCACCTCCAGCGGCACGCGCGTCGCCCAGTCGGTGTGCGCCTGGTCGAAGTACAGCTCCAGGTCGGCGTGCGTGACGTTCGCACCCACCGGCACCACGCCGTTCGTACCGGTCAGCCCCGGGAACTGCACCATCGAACGCGCGACCCCGCCTGCGGTACGACCGACCGAGAGCCGCGACGACGTGTAGTAGTTGGTCGTCGGCGCCTCCGACAGGATCATCGTGTCCTTCGAGAAGTTGCCCGTCGGCGAGATGATGATCGTCGGGTCCACCGTCACCGGCCACACCCGCGCCTCGTCGCCGAGCCAGTCCTGGTCCGGCGTCACCGTCAGCGTCCAGGCGCCATTGCCCGAACAGCCGCCAGCCCGCTCCAGCTCGTAGTCCACATCCGTCGAGACGGCCGCGCCCTGGTCGTCCGGGGCGGACAGCTTGCCGCCCTGCGTGGTCTCAGCCTCGCGCGAGTCCCACATCACACCCGCGGGGATCGACGCCACCGGCTCCGGGTTCAGCTCGCTGTAGAAGCCGATCGAACCGTCGTCCTCGACCCGCGGGGTCAGGTCACCCAGGTCGGACAGCGTGAACGTGAACTCGGCGGGGTCGGCGCCGTCCGGGGCCTCGGCCAGGACGATCGACTCCTTGACCCGCCCAGGCAGCACCTCGTACGACAGATCCGCACCACCCAGCACCGCCACATCGGAGTGGGTCACCGTGCCGCCGTCGACCCGTGGCGAGGACAGGTCCCCCGCCTCGGCGTCAGGCAGCCCGACGGTCACACCACGACCGGCGGCGTCCTCCACCCGCACCACCCGGTCCGGCCGCTGACCGAAGTACGCGCGGGCCGTGTTCGCCACGCTCGCATGCGACCAACCGTCCGAGGTGGCGGCCTTGCCCGCCTTCGCGGACAGGCCCTTGGCCTCCGCGCCGGCCACGGCCTTGCCGGTCGCGGCGACGGTCGTGTCGATCTCGGCCAGACCGTCGCGCGCGGTCTCGTAGAACAGCGGCTCGGCCGACAGCTCGACCTGACGCTGACCGTCGTCCAGCAGGAACGTCCGGGTGTTGACCGTGCGCTTGCCCTTCAGCTCACGGACACGCTCGCCCGGCTCGCCGGCCGTCACGACCGGCGCGTCGACCGGGTGCTGCGTCGCGAGCGGGGCGTCCGCGGGGATCGGGTCGCCCTCGGGCGCGTCGTCACCGCCGCCGAACAGGTCCGTGAACCAGTTCCCGCCCTTGTCCCTGTCCCGGTCGGGCGAGGTGTCGGACGGCGGGGCCGCGGCCGCCGCCGCAGCGGCACGGTCCGCCTCCGAGAGCCCGTCGTCGGCCGCCGCGAGGGCGGGCGCCGCCGGCACCAGGTAGACGCCGACCAGCGCCACCGTGGTCACCGCCACGGTCGACGCGCGCACCCACCACCGCGCGCCCGAGCCGGGCATCGTCGTCGGAACCGCCACCGGACCGGTCGTCCTGCGCACCATCAAAACTCCCCTGAGCAGCGCCCCCACCACTTCCAGGCAGAGGTCAAGAAACCTCCGGTAGCGAACCAGCGCCTACCCAGGACGAGGAAGCCTGAAAAATCCTCCGGGTGAAGTTCTCGGGTGAAAACAAACCGTACGTATCCGACTTTTTTGACGTTCGCACATCGGGATGCCTACGTTGTAACGAGATGCCAGGCAGGGAAACCACAGGGGAAGGATCTGCCACCCATGGCGCGCAAACGAGCCACGACGGAGAACCTGCTTGCGGTGCTGACCCTCTACGAGGTGGGCTCATACGGGGCGGCCGCCAACATCCTCGGACGAGACGCCGACACGGTCAGATACCACCTGAACGCCACACGCGAGGTCTACGCGACGACGTGCTGGTCTACGACCAAGGCAAGTGGGGGGCCACCCCCACGGGCCTGCGAGTCATGGAGATCGCCCGCAAGGCACGCGCCCTGAACGACGACCTCGCGGAAATCGACCCCGCCGACCCTGATGACAGCACCTCCGAAGACGCTGCCTGAGCGAGACTCTGGCCGTTAGGTCACAGAGCACTCGAAGCTTGGGCACGTTCGCCCCGAGCGCGGCATCGCTGGCTGCGCGCACCAGAGGCCACCGCCACTTACTCGCCAAGCGGGTGCCGGGCACCACCGCCGTCCCGCACGGACGCCAGGGTCACCCCTTCCCTCGCTGCCGGAAGCTCCAGCCGACCAACAGGACCGTCGAGGTGTTTCGCCCGGCGCACCACTACCGGGTCTCGACCAGGAGGTGCCGGACTCCCTTGCGACCGTGCCCAGCCCAGGACAGAGCCGAGACCGCAGCACAGCCCTGGACCTGCCTGCCCTGGCGCCCGCTGCCCCTTCTCTGTGCGCTGCCTCTACCTACTCGCGCCATGACGGTGGTGCCCCGGCCAGGGGGCACGCCCGCAACCTACGGTGCGCCGCAGCGGAGTAGCACTCCAGGCCTTGCCATTCGATGAGAATCTTGACAGTTCAAGATCTGATCGAGCATCCAGGGCTGACCCACTGATGATGCAATGGCCACCTGTCTGGCCCGGAGGAAGAACTTCACCCGATCGACCGGGTGAAGTTCGGCTGCACGGGCGCGTTCCGCCACTAGTGTCCCTGTGTTGTTTGCGCAGTTTGCCCAAAACGGTGAGTGCGCCCAAGACGAGGAGGACACAGTGGCTCGGCACGCGGCACAACCGACATCCCGATCAGGCCTGAGGGCATCCGTGGTGGGTAGGACGCTCATCCTCGGCGTGGCGCCGGCGATGGTGCTCGGTGGCGCGCTCGCCCCGGCGGCGACGGCGCTGACGGCGCAGCCGTCCCTGGAGCCCGAGGGCATCTCGGCCCCCGCGGACTCCGCGCTGCCCGACGCGGGCACCACGGAGGCGCAGGTCGAGACCGTCGAGGTCGCCGCGGCCCCGGTCGAGGAGACCGCCGTGGTCGAGGACGTCACCGGCGCCGAGCCCGAGCCGGCCGCGGGGACCGCCACGGCGGCGGACGGCGCGGTGGTGCTCGACACCGCCGACACCGACGGCCGGATCGCCGGTGCCATCGAGGTGCCGGAGGGGTTCCAGACGGTCGGGCTGTCCTGGCCGGTCGAGATCGACCAGGCCGTCCCCGAGATGCAGGTGCGCACCCGGGCCACTGACGGGACCTGGAGCGACTGGAGCCACCTGGAGAAGTCCACGGACGACGCCGACGGCGGCTCCGCCGTCGTGACCTCCGCCCCGGTGTACGTGGGCGAGGCCGACGCCGTGCAGCTCGCGACGGTGGACGAGACCGCCGAGTTCCCGGAGGGCGTGGAGCTCAGCCTGGTCTCGTCGGCCCAGGTCACCACGGCCGCGGCGACCACGTCGGGCACGGTCGCGCCGTCGGCCACGACGGCAGGCCCCACGATCATCACGCGCGAGGAGTGGGGCGCCGCGCCGCGCTGCCTCGAGCCGGGCACCGGTCCCACCTGGTTCCCCGCCGAGGGCGGCCTCAAGGCCGCCGCCGTGCACCACACGGTGAACCCGAACGACTACGCCACGGTGGCCGAGGCGATGCAGGCCATCCGCAACGACCAGGCGTACCACCAGCAGACGCACGGCTGGTGCGACATCGGCTACAACTTCCTGGTCGACAAGTGGGGCAACATCTACGAGGGCGCCGACGGCAGCATCGAGGAGCCGATCATCGGCGCCCACACCGGCGGCTTCAACACCGGCACGGTCGGCGTCGCGATGATCGGCACCTACACGACGGCGGCGGGCGTCAAGCCCACGACCGCCCAGCGGGACGGCGTGGCCAAGATCATCGGCAGCCGGCTCGCGGAGTACGGCATCAACCCGGACGAGTCGACGGTCCTCACGGCCGCGGGCCACACGGACGGCGGCCGCTACTACGCGGGCGACCAGGTGACGCTGCCGCGGGTCTTCGGCCACCGTGACACGCACCAGACCGAGTGCCCGGGCGAGCTCGCCTACCCCCTGCTGTCGGGGATCCAGGACCAGGCGGCGGTGTACGCGAAGCAGTACGCTGAGGTGGGGGAGCAGTCGAAGAACTTCGTGCAGGCGATGTATCAGGACTACCTCGGCCGGCCGGCCACCGCGACCGACATCGAGAGCTGGGCCTACCGCGTGTCGGTGGACGGTCCGGGCGTGCTGGCCGACGGCATGGCGAAGTCGGACAACTACCGCAAGGTCCGCATCACCCAGGCGTTCCAGGCGACCCTCGGCTACACGCCGTCGGCCACCCAGACGGCCAACTACCTCGCCATGGTGAAGCAGAAGACGCGGACGATCGACGAGATCGAGCCGTACCTGATGGGCACCTCGACCTACTACAAGCACGTGGGCGGCACCGACGCGAAGTACGTGACCGCGCTGTACCAGCACATCCTGCACCGCCCGCCGACGTCGGACCAGCTCAAGCACTGGATGCCGCGGCTGAACACGCTCGGGCGCGCGGGCGTGGTCCAGGCGCTCTGGGACAACCCGCAGGCCGTGCGGTTCCGCGTGGTCGCCACCTACGAGCACTACCTGGGCGCGCCGCCCACCACCGCGCAGGCCGACGTCTGGGTCAAGCGGCTCACGACTGCCGGTACCACCGAGGACGAGGCCACGCTGCGCCGCGCCATCGTGGTGACCACGAAGTACCTCGGATACGCCGACTCAAGGTACTGACCCCGGAAAGGGAAGGATCTCCGGGACGTCAGGTGACCGGTGGCTGCGGCCACCGGTCACCTGACGCACGGTGGCGTACACGGCATTGCGCTCTCGGGCCTGGCGAGGCTCGCTGGGCCTGGGGCCGAGAGGTTCGTGGCCGTTGATGCCGTACTTGTCACGGTACGCGGCCACGGCGACCAACGCTCGGGGCACCGGTCCGTGTCCGTACAGCGTGGGGCCATATCCCAGCCGCTGTACCCACCCAGCCCGGTTCCGGATCGCAGTCTTGGCCAGTGTCGTGGCGCGTTCTTCAATCAGGCGAGCACGTTCGGCCAGGGCTTCACGGACGTCGCCGGGCATGGGTCCGAGGGCTGGTGGGATGACGCCGGCGATTAGCGGGACCGGACGCCGCGTCGGTCGCGCGTGGCGACCTTCCTCGCGAGTGAGCCGGGTGTGGACGACAGCGCAGGGGACGTCGGCGTCGAGGAGGTTGCGTTGCCCGACCACCCGCCGCAACACGGCGCCTACGTCCTGGCCGGTGGCTTCGATGCGGCGCAGCTCGGTGCACAGGGACCAGAACGAGTCGCTGTCGATCGCTGCCTGCGCTTCGGTGGACGTGAGCTGGCCGTCGGTGACGAAGGTACGGACGGCGAGGGCGGCCCATCGTTCGCGCTGGGCGAGGCCGGCGATCACGTCGTACTCGGCAGACAATTGCGCGATGCCGGTCCACTTGGTGTGCTCGGCGGCGCGGGTTTGGTGGGCAGACAGCTCGGCGCCGGAGTGCTGGAGCACGCCGAACAGGACGGTGCGGACGGTGGTCTGCTCGTCGGGGCGTGGGTTGTGGTCGGTGGTGGGCTCGTCTACTGCGACGTACGCCCGGTTCGAGGACCGGCCGCGGGTCATGGCGACGTAGAGGTTCTCGCGGGTGGTGGTTCGGGTGACCAGGACGTGCGCAGAGTCGACGGTCAGGCCCTGGGCGCGGTGGGCGGTGACCGCGTACCCGAGATCGAGGTGCTCGGCGACATAGTTGGCAGGCAGGAGCACGCTCCCTTGGGCTCCGTGGACTTCGCGGCAGGCCTGGACGGACCCATCGGGGTGGACTGCCGCGATCTGCCACCGGTCGCCGTTGCGGACGAACCCGCCGTCGGTCCTGTCGCCCGGGGTGGTGAGGGTGCGGTCGTTGCGGCGGGTGATGACCACGTCCCCTACCGACGCACGGTTCCCGTCGGCCAGGTCGACGTCGCGGCCGGGGCTGGTCAGGCCGGTCAGTATGCGGTCGGCGCGTGCCCGCTGGTTTAGGTCGTGCACCGCGGTGGTGGCCTCGGCTACCAGCACGCTGGACTCCCCCGCCATGATGGCGTGCTGCCAGGCGGTGTAAGCGGTGTCGATCATGCCCGCAGTAGTGCCCTCGCGGAGGCGGTCGTGCTCGCCGTAGATGTCGATCACGTCCGGGTCGCCGTCGCGCAGGGCGAGGGTGGCGGTCTTCTCCCAGTCATGATGGAACCGGTGCACCCCGGTCAGCGTCGGCGCTCCCGTGGGTACCGGCTCGCCGTCGGCCGCCATGTTGCGGGCCTCGACGAGCATGCCGAATGCTCCGCCAGCGTCGACGGACTGCAGCTGGGCCGGGTCGCCGACCAGCAGCACCTTCGCGCCGGCTTGTTCGGCTGCGGTGGTGATGCGGTCCAGGTCCATCGTGCTGGCCAGGGAGGCTTCGTCCACGATCACCAGCTGCCCCTGGGCGAGCTCCGCGTACCCGTGGTGGTGGGAGGTCAGCCACCTCGCGGCGGTGTCGCACGGGACACCGAGGTCGTCCGCCAAGACCTTCGCGGCGGCGGCCGACGGTGCCAAGCCCGACCACCGATCCCGGCGCCGTGCTCGTGGTGCCAGGCGGTGAGTAGGGCGGACATCGCGGTGGTCTTCCCGGTCCCAGCCGGACCGACCAGTACGTCCACCGCCCGGCCCGGAGGTCGCGATCGACACCAACGCCGCGACCTGTTCTGCGGTCAGGTGGTGGCCGCGGTACCGGGCCCGAACCGCGACCCGCAGCGCCGCCCCGGCCCGACCACAGGACCGGTGGTGTCCTGGGCCGCGGGTCAGGAGTCGGGTCTCGGCAGCCATGACCCGGGTGTTGGAGTAAACGACGTGATGCCGCGGCCGCAGCGCGCTCGACCCGTCCGCTCGCAGCAGCATCTCCGGGGTGGGGGCGAGCTCCGGCGGTGTCAGCGGCAGCGACCGCGCCTGGGCCGCTGCCACGACCCGGGACACGAGCTGTTCACGTTCCTCGTGGGACGCCAAGCGGACGCCCATCGTCTGCCGGGTGGCTTCGGCCCACAGGTTCCAGTACGTCCACGTCGCCCGCTTCTGCGACACGACGTGCACCACCCGCTCCCCGAGCTTGTCGACGATGGTCGCCGGCACGTCGTCGGCGCGGAAGACGTGCCCCAGCCCGGAGGTGAGGACGCCGTGCGCCCACTCGCTGGTGTCCCCCAGGTGGGATGTCGCGCGCTGGTGCCACTCGGTGGTCAGGTCGGCTAGAGACCGGATCTGCTTCTCTGGGCGGGTCTCCAAGGTCGCCTGCGCGCGCAGCTCGTTGATCGTGTCCCTCGACGGGCGCCGCCCGTGCCGCGCCTCGTACCGGGCGATGAGCTGATCGGTGCGGACGTCGATGTCGCGCGACCGCGAGGAGAACTCGGCGATCAGGTCTTCGGAGACACCGGTGATCTCCCATGCCTTGGTGCGTCGTGGCCCTCGGTCGCGCTGGTCCCACCCGATCCCGAACGTGCCGGTCAGGCGGTCCATCAGGACGGCGTTGTAGTGCTCCGACAGCGCGACCTGCGCCTTGTAGATCGCCCGGGAGTCCAGCGCCCGCCACTGCCCGTCGATCAGGGTGCTGACCTTGTTCGAGATGACCAGATGGGTGTGTAACTGCGGGTCGTGCGCCCGCGAGTCCCAGTGGTCGTACGCCACTGCTGCGACCCCGGCGATATCGACCTGCGCGGTGCCGCCGTGGCCGATCCGGGTGGCGGCAATCTCGCGCTCGAAGAACTCGATCACCTCCGCCATCGCCGCATGATGCGCGGCAGCGATCAGTTCCTGGTTCTGCCGGTCGGCCAGACCCCACAGCACCGAGACCGACTTCGGCGCCGAGAACGTCAGGTCGAACCCGGCGACCACCTTTCGGTCGCTGGTTCCGGCCGCTTCCGCGAACGTCAGCCCCAGCGGCTCTCCCGTCGCCGGGTCCAGGCCCTCGCCCACGAGACGCTTGAGCTGCTGCTCGGTCACCGTGGCGCCAGGTCGCAGCCCACCGGTGCCGAACTCGGCGACGCCCTTGCCGAGCCACCGGCCCGGTGGCGTGCCAGCCTCCGTGTAGTAGCGCAGCGCCGCTGCCGGATCGGCCAGTTCGCAGTCTCCGCGCACGACCGAGCCCAGCAGATAGCCAACTCCGTCTCCTGCCGCGACCGCGCTGATCGAGACCGTCACGCTCGACAGGTGTGCAGCGCACACAGGGCACTGAACGCGCCGTTTGGCGCGTTCGGCAATCGCTATCAAGCGACTCGAACTGCCATTGGTGCCAGAGGTGTAATCGGTTGCGGCCTGGCGGCCGCCGCGGTGGGTGCTGAGAATCGTGGTGCGGCTCGGCGACGTCGGGACACACTGGTGCGGGTCAGCCCGTAGAGGTGTATGGCGCGAGGTTCTCGGGAGCCGGTGGATTGTTGCCATGAGCACGCGGGTCTGTGTCCTGGCAGAGGACCTTCCGGGCCGCCTCTCGGCCGCGATGGTCGCGGCCCCGGCAGCGGAAGGAGCCGGACATGGAAGTCCTCTACGACAAGGTCGCCGGCCTGGACGTCGGCAAGGCATCGGTCACCGTCTGCGTTCGCACCCCGAGCAGCAAGCAGGGCCGACGGCACTCCGAGACACGCACCTTCAGGACCACGACAGGATCGTTGCGGGTCATGCGGGACTGGCTGGTCGAGGCCGGTGTGACGATCGCGGCGATCGAGTCGACCTCGACCTACTGGAAACCACCGTTCTACTGCCTCGAAGACGTCATGACCGTCTGGCTGCTCAACGCCGCCCACATGAAAGCAGTCCCCGGCCGCAAGACCGACGTCCGCGACGCGGAATGGATCGCGCAACTCCTCGAACACGGCCTGCTGGCCCCCTCGTTCGTGCCACCCGAGCCCGTCCGGCAACTACGAATGCTGACCCGGTATCGCATCCAGCTCATGGGTGACCGCACCCGCGAGGCCATCCGTCTGGAGACGATGCTGGAGGATGCCTCGATCAAGCTGTCGGCCGTCGCGTCCTCGCTCACGACCGTCTCCGCACGGGCGATGCTGCGCGCGATGATCGACGGCGAACGCGACCCCGCGTTGCTGGCCGACTTGGCCCACGGGAAGATGCGCGCGAAGATCCCGGACCTGACCATGGCCTTGGAGGGGCACTTCGACGTCCACCACGCCACCCTGGCCGCAGCGATCCTGGACCGCCTCGACCTGGTCGAGCACGCCCTGCGCGACCTGGACGCCACCATCACGGCCGCCTGCCAACCCTGGGCACACCAGATCGAACAGTTGCAGACCATCCCGGGAGTGGGACCCAAGACCGCGCAGGTCATCATCGCCGAGACCGGCGCCGACATGACCCGCTTCCCCTCCGCCGCGCACCTTTGCGCCTGGGCCGGCCTGGCGCCGGCGATCTACGAGTCCGCCGGGAAACGCTCCCCCGCCGGGAAACGGCACGGGAACAAGTGGCTCACCTCCGCCCTGGTCGAAGCCGCCGGATCCGTCTCCCGCATGCGCGGCAAGAACTTCCTCGCTGCCCGCTACGACCGCCTCTCCCGCCGCCGCGGCCCGGGACGCGCCCAGATCGCCGTCGCGCACTCCATCCTGGTCGCCGCGTTCCACATGCTCACCAATGACGAGCCCTACCAGGACCTCGGTGCCGACTGGCTCACCCGCCGCGACACCGAAGCCCACACCCGCCGTCTCGTGCGCCAGCTCGAGAACCTCGGCCACACCGTCCACCTCGACACCGTCACCTGAACCCGCACCCACCACCCCAACGTGTCGGACTCCGCCCGACGCGCTCACGCGCACGCACACGGCCAGGTCATTCACGGGTCTGTGATCCTTCGTCGGTGCGCATACGCGGAACCCCTGCCCATCGACCATTCACGCGCGCTGCAGCGCATTCGCAACGCCGGTGTCGGTCGTCCATCGCAGTTGCGTGTCACCGCTTTTTACGTACGCCGAAGCACACGCGGCGGGTCGGCAAGATGCGCGGCCGGGGTCCCAAGGTGCGCCCCACGCCTTCCGGGCCGGCCGCTCTTGACCTTCGACCCGGCTTAAAGGTTTACCGTCGGGTCATGGACGGGATGCGGATCGGTGAGCTGTCGAGGCGCAGCGGGATACCCGCCTCGACACTGCGGTACTACGAGGCCGAAGGCCTGCTGCCAGCGGACCGCGCGGGGAACGGGTACCGGGTCTACGGGCAGGACGCGGTGGACCGGTTGGCGTTCATCGGCCAGGCCAAGCACCTGGACCTGCCGCTGCCGGCGGTTCGGGAGCTCGCCACCGCCTGGGAGTCCGAACCGTGCCGTAGCGTGCGTGCCCGATACCGGCCGTTGCTGGTGGAGCGGTCCGGTCAGGTCGCTGAGCGGCTGGTCGCGTTGGAAGGGCTTCAGGCCACACTGACAACGGCGATCGAGCGTCTGGACGCGCTGCCCGACCGCGATGGCCCGTGCGAGACGGCATGCACCTTCCTGGACCGCCCAGGTGTCGACAACGCCCCGGGTACCGACCGGGTACCCCATCTGCTTCCCCTGTCGGACGCCGCCCCCGTAGCGTGCAGCCTCGACGCGGGCGACTACGCCGAACGCGTCACCGCGTGGCGCGACCTGACCTCCAGCGGCACCTGCACGCAGATCGATGACGGGTTACGCGTCACACTGCCGACGTCCGTCCTGGAGCAGGCGGCCGCGCTCGCCGCGGCCGAACAGGGATGCTGCGGCTTCTACCGCTTCCGGATCGACCTGAACGGACCCACGTTCGACCTGACGATCACTGCACCGCCCGAGGCGGCAGCACTGCTCACCGACCTCGTCCCCGCTTCCTCCATGCCCGGCGAGCCGGTGCCGAGCCAGGCAGCCACCCGATGAGCGTCCTGTACTCGATCGGCCTGTTCATCGGGGCCGCGATTTTCGAGATCGGTGGGGCCTGGCTGGTCTGGCAGGGCATCCGAGAGGATCGCGGCTGGGTCTGGATCGGCGCCGGGTGATCGCGCTGGGGATCTACGGTGTGTTCGCCAGCTTGCAGCCCGACGCGAACTTCGGGCGGATCCTGGCGGCCTACGGTGGCGTGTTCGTCGCCGGCTCACTGGGCTGGGGCATGGTCGTCGACGGGTTCCGGCCCGACCGGTGGGACGTGACCGGGGCACTGATCTGCCTCGTCGGCGTCGCGATCATCATGTACGCGCCGCGACCCGCATGAGCGCGCGCACGCCGAGGCGGCGGCAGGTCCAGGTGCTGCAGGTGCCCGACTGCCCGCTGGTCGACAGCATGCTGGCGCTCCTTGAGGAGGCGCGGGTCCAGGCCGGTATCGAACTCGACGTGGAGGTACACGTCGGCCGGTACCCCTCCCCGTCCCTGGTCATCGACGGCCAGGACGTCGCCTCCGGACTGCCCGTGGCGACGACATGCTGCCGGCTCGACCTGCCCACCCGAGAGCAGATCGAGGCCGCGCTCCGGATCTGAGCCGATCCACGGGAACCGTCGGGGATGCCCGGCGGCACGCACCCGCTACGGCGCCTCCGTGGTGCCGCCGGTGCCCATGCTGGGGCGTGACGGCGCTGACGCGCTGAACACAGACCGCAGATACGCGCGGAGGCCTTCGAGATCGGTGCCACGGGCGCGGTAACCGACGTATCCGTCGGGCCGGATCAGGTAGTGCGCCGTGTCCTGGTGCCCTATGCCAAGGCGTCGCATGGCTAGACCTGTCCGGTCGGCCCACACACCCGGCCCTTCGGTGGTGCTCAGTCGCGCGAGCTGGACCTGTGGCCACTCGGAGATGGGGTCGCGGTCGGTCCAGGCATGGACCGGCCCGCACAGCAGGAGGTCGAACTGTGTCGGGGACAGTTCTGCGTGGAACGTGCTCGGAGTCCCGTCGACAGTCACGGGCGCGTCGGGGACACGGTCGCCTGCCCGTGGGCCGCGCCGCAGTCGGGGGCGCCCCTCGACCGAGAGCGGACTGCGCCGGTAGTTGATACTCAGCTGCGAGACGATCCTGAACCCCGTCCTGCGCAGCGCCCCGACGCGCAGCACGAGGGGCACGAGAGACGTCGGCACCCGAGCGCGCAGGTAGCGCAGGATCGGGCTGTCGGACGTCGCCACCCGGAAGGCGCGGTTGGTCATCCTCAGGACCGAGCGGGCTACAGGGAGCCGTTCGCGCTCGTAGCTCTCCAGCAGGTCCCCGGTCGCGATCCCCTGGGAGACCAGGGCGAGTTTCCAGCCGAGGTTGACCGCGTCCTGGATGCCGGTGTTCATTCCCTGCGCTCCGGCAGGGCTGTGGATGTGGGCGGCATCGCCCGCCAGCAGGACCCGGCCCGCGCGGAAAGGGTCGGCCCGTCGACTGTGGACGGAGAAGTTGGTCAGCCAGACCGGATCGTGCAGCGCGACGGGTTCGCGGACGTACTGGTCGACAGTGGCTTGGACCGACTCCAGCGTGGGTGGGGAGGGCCCGTCGTGCTGAGGAACCATGGCCAAGAGCCTCCAGGTTGCCGGTGAGCCCAGCGGGAAGAGGAACATCATCCCCGCCTCGTTCACGTAGGCATGGACCCGGCCGGTCTGGACGCCGTCCGCCTCCAAGTCCGCGATGACGAAGGTCTGCGGGAACGCCGTCCCGGCGAACCCGATCCCGGCACCGTGCCGGACGGCGCTGTGGGCGCCGTCGCACCCCACGACGCGCTTCGCGCGGATCTCCTGCTCGCCCTGCGGCGTCTGGACCGTGCACGTGACCTCGTGCTCGGACTGGACCAGGTGGAGCAGCGCGACATCACGCTCGACCTCCACGCCGAGGCCGGCGAGACGATCCAGGAGGATCCGTTCGGTCTCAGCCTGGGAGAGAAACAGCAGGAAGGGGTACGCGGTTTCGTCGAGGCCTTCCTCGAACAGCCTGATCCGTGCTGTGCGCGCTTCCGAGTGCAACTGCAGGACGGTAGCCGGGTCGCCTGTCGCTACCAGGTCCGGTGAGACGCCCAGCGGTGCGAGGACTTCCAGAGTGCGGGCTTGGATCGCCAGGGCCCGCGACTCGTGCACCGCGTCTGGCGCACGATCGACGATGCGAAAAGCGACACCACGGACGGCTAGCTCGGCAGCCAGTGTCAGCCCCGTCGGGCCAGCTCCCACGATGAGCACGTCCACTACCGATCCCACGCTCCAGACGCTACCGCCCAGCAGAGGGGAGTCGAGCGGTCCTGCAGGGCGCGTCCCCGCGGGCTCATCCGCTCGGGCGTTCCTTCTGGCCGTCCTGGAGCAGGCAGACGACCTCGGCGATCCGCACGGGACGCTGGTCGGGGCGTCGCTTGGTGGCCTCGATCCAGCGCAGGTAGGCCTTCCGATAGAACTGGGCGAGCGAGTCGAAAAACTCACCAGCATCGGGGGCAGCATCCAGGGCGGCTGCGATGTCCGCGGGCAGGTCGGTGCGCTGGGGCCCCTCGGGGGCCAGGACCATCTCGACCTGGTCGCCCGTGGCCAGGCGCGCGTCCCGGCACCACGCTGGACCCAGGACGAGCATCGCGCCGTCCGGTGTCCGCTCAATCACGCCACGCAGTCCCATCCCGTTCAAGGTCCCCGTGATGTGATGGCGCGGCTTGGTGCCCCACGTCTCGTCCGGCTCGAACGGCACAGGCACATGGGTGCGACCGCGCCCGTCGATCCGAACAACGGCGCTGAACCGTTCCGTTCGCTCTGCTGCCACCCGGCCACCGTACCCAGGCCTGGTGGAGCGCCTCGAACCAAGCCTCCGGTACAGCCCGGAGGGGAGTTGCGCGCTACATTGATGAATGTCAACATAGAAGCCCATCGATACTCCTGGAGGTCGACGATGACCGCTCTCACCCCACAGAATGCTCGCGGACCGGAGTCCCACGCGATCGGCATGGACGCCGCGATCACCGTGGCGATGACACTCAAGGCGCTGTCGGACCCGCTGCGGCTACGCATGCTGTCGGCCATCGCGACCAGCGCGGGCGGTGAGGTCACGGTCGGTGAGCTCGCCACGCTGACCGACGTGTCCCAGCCCACCGTGTCGCATCATCTGAAGGTGCTGCGCGAGGTCGGGCTCCTCGCCGCGGACCGGCGTGGCACGTCGGTCTGGTACCGCATCGAGCCCGTCTATCGCGGTGCTGTGAACACACTGCTGGACCGGTTCGCGCCGGCAGCCGTCGATGCTGTGGCGACGCCGCACCTGACCGGGCTCAAGAACGTGGAACCGGCACTGGACCGGCTGGCCGAATCACTGGCCGAGCGATTTCCTGCCACCCCTCGCACCGAGTGCTTCCGCGTGGTCCGCGAGTCCTACGCGGCCCTGGTCCGACGCGGCGGCGAGTCCACCCATCTGGTCGCCCTCACCGAGCACTTCGCCCGGCAGCGGCTCATCGACGTGCAGAAGGCCCACGCGCAGGAGTCGGACACGACGAGCGCGCGCCACAGGCCGCAGGTGCTGTTCGTGTGCGTCGCCAACGCAGGCCGGTCACAGCTCGCCGCCGCACTGATGCGTCACTACGCCGGAGACAGCGTGGTGGTTCGCTCCGCCGGGTCGGCCCCCGCCGCCGACGTGCACGCGAACGTCCGCGCGCTTCTCGAAGAACTGGGCGGCAGCTCCGCGGCGGACCAGGTCGACGACGTCACGCGGTTCTACCCCAAGCCCCTGACCGACGACGCCGTCCGCGCAGCCGACGTCGTCGTGACCATGGGCTGCGGCGACGCCTGCCCCGTACTGCCCGGCAAGCGGTACGAGGACTGGATGGTCGGCGACCCCGCCCTCGCTTCCCCCGCCGGCATGGCCGCCATCCGCGACGAGCTCGACCAGCGGGTGCGCGAACTGCTGTCCGACCTCGTGCCGCAGGCCGCCTGACCCGCCCCCTGTCTCCCCCGCCTGACCTGCTCACACAGAACCGGAGATCCACCATGAGCACCACCGAGACCACCAAGCCGTCCGCCCTGTTCGTCTGCGTGCACAACGCCGGCCGCTCCCAGATGGCCGCCGGGTTCCTGCGCGAGCTGTCGGGCGGCGCCGTCGAGGTGCGCTCCGCCGGCTCCATGCCCGCCGAGATGATCAACCCCACCGCCGTCGAAGCCATGCTGGAAAAGGGCATCGACATCCGTGCCGAGCAGCCCAAGATCCTGACGAACGAGGCGGTTGAGGCTTCGGACGCCGTGATCACCATGGGTTGTGGCGACGCATGCCCGTACTACCCGGGCAAGAACTACCAGGACTGGGAGCTCGAGGACCCGGCCGGCCAGGGCATCGAGGCAGTGCGGCCCATCCGCGACGAGATCGAGCGCCGCGTGCGCGGCCTGCTGACCGAGCTCGGTGTGGAACCGGTCGCGTGACCCAGGACACCTCGGCGCTCGCCACCGAGCAGACCCGGCCCGAGAGCCCGACGTCGAGCACCGAGACCACGCCGCTGTGGCGTCGTGCCCTCGCCGAGGTATTGGGCACAGGACTGCTGGTGGCGATCGTGGTCGGGTCCGGCATCGCGGCGCAGAACCTCTCACCGGACGACGTCGGGCTGCAGCTGCTGCAGAACAGCCTGGCCACGACGCTGGGACTGGCGGTGCTGATCGCGGTGCTCGGCCCGGTCAGCGGTGCGCACTTCAACCCGGTGGTCACGAGCATGGACTGGTTCCTCGGCCGACGGGACAGCTCAGGTGTCAGCGCCGGCCACGGCGGTGTGTACGTCCTCGCGCAGCTCGCCGGTGCGATCGGCGGCGCACTCCTGGCCAACGCGATGTTCGGCATCCCGGCGGGCCTGTCCGCCACCGAGCGCGCGACCGGGCCGCACCTGCTGGCCGAGGTCGTGGCGACCGCAGGACTGGTCCTGGTGATCCTCGGGCTACAGCGCGCCGGACGCACCGGCTGGATCCCGGCGGCGGTCGGCGCCTACATCGGCGCCGCCTACTGGTTCACCAGCTCGACCTCGTTCGCCAACCCGGCGGTGACCGTGGGCCGCATCTTCAGCGACACCTTTGCGGGGATCGACCCCGGCTCTGTGCTCCCGTTCGTCGGGGCGCAGGTCATCGGCGGGGCGCTAGGTGTCCTGATCGCCACGACGCTGTACCCGCGCGCAGAGTCCGAGGCAATGGAGCCGTAGGAATGGATCGACCGTGATGGATCAAACGCTATCCTCACAGGGTGAGCACGTCCGTTGCCCCAGGCACACCTTCGCCGGATCCGGTACCCGCACCGCGCCCGGCGCTGCGCTCGGCGTTGAGCCGCGAGCAGGCCGAGGACACCGCAGCACTGCTGCGCGTAGTCTCCGATCCCACGCGGCTGCAGATCCTCTCGCTCGTGCACCACAGCAAGGACGGCCGGACGCGGGTCGCGGACCTGACCCAGGTGCTCGGCCTGCGCCAGCCCACCGTGTCGCACCACCTGAAGGTGATGAACGAGGCGGGCATCGTCTCGCGCGACCCGGTCGGGCGGGAGGTCTGGTACGCCATCGTCCCGGAGCGCCTGGACGCGATCGCCGACCTGCTGCGCTGACCCTTCGGTCGGTCCGCCCGCTCACAGCCCGGAGGACCGGGTGACGGACTTCGAGCTCGCTGCCGCGCAGGCTGCGGTCATGGCCCAGCCCGACCGGCTGCGCCTGCTGGCACTCGCTCTCACTGACCCGTCGGGCCAGCCCACCGCAGCGCACCTCGCGGGGATCGGCGGTCCGGTGCGGTCCGTCGTCGAGCACCTGGAAGCGATGGCGGACGTGTGGCTGCTGGCTCGGGTCGGCAACCCGGCCGCTCCCGGGTATCGGCCGACGGCGGACGCCATCGTGCGGTTCGGTGGTGCCGCGATCGGTGCGGCCCATGACGAGGGCGGCCCGGTCGTGGACCCGGGCGAGCACAAGGCTCTGCTGGACCGCCTGGTCGAGGAGTTCACCACGCAGTACGCCGAGGTGTTCGGCCGCCAGACAGTCGAGCGGTTCGTCCTGGAGAGCTACGCCCTGCTGGCCTCCCGGGCCTCGGTACAGCGCTTCCTGCCTGCGCTCACTGCCAGGTTCGCCGCCGACCGGCTCTCCGCACTGGCCGAGCCGTATGACACCGCGCACCCGTCCCGCCGGGAGTCCGGGGGCCCGGTGGGTGACGTGTTGTTCGTCTGCGTGCACAACTCCGGCCGGTCCCAGATCGCCGCGGCGGCGCTGCGGTCGCTGGCCGGCGACCGTGTTCGGGTGCGCACGGCGGGCACCGTGCCCGCCGGCACCCTGGACCCCGGGGTGCGCGCTGAGCTACGACGGCGCGGGCTGGACCGGCTCGCCGACCTGCCCCGCCCGCTGACCCAGGAGGTCGTGCGCGCATCGGCCGTCGTGGTCACCATGGGCTGCGG
Organism: uncultured Actinomycetota bacterium; assembly: GCA_963850545.1. Taxonomy (GTDB): domain Bacteria; phylum Actinomycetota; class Actinomycetes; order Actinomycetales; family Cellulomonadaceae; genus Promicromonospora. The sequence goes on from CAWKLP010000002.1 coordinate 845,156, forward strand.
CGAGGCCTGCCCGGTCCTGCCGGGCCGCAGGTACGTCGACTGGCCCCTGGACGACCCGGCCGGCAAGTCACCGCTGGAGGTCCGCCGGATCGCGGACGAGATCACCGAGCGGGTCAAGTCGCTGCTCGCGGAGATCGACGAGTCAGCAAACTAATAGTTGACGATCTATGTATCGGCCGATGGTGAGGCAGCGGGTGCGGCCAGAACCGCCGTGTCCAGGCGGTAGCCGATGCCGCGCACCGTGTGCACGGCCTCTGCGATACCGAGCGGTTCCAGCTTGCGCCGCAGCCGGGCCACGACCGCGATCAGCACGGAGTCGGGGTCGACGGATCGCGGCCAGATGCGCTGGTAGAGCAGCAGTCGTGGGACCACGTGGTCGGGCTTCGCGGCCAGCTCGGCGAGGAACTCGAACTCGCGGGTGGCCAGGTCGATCCCCTGGCCGGCAAAGTGCACGTCGTGCCCGCCCATGTCCAGCGAGAGCCGGCCCACCACGACCACGGGTGCCGCCGGTGGGGCCAGGCGCACGTCGCGCAGCACGTCGACCACGGCGTCGGGCCGGTAGGGGCGGGTGAGCATCGGTCGCGCGCCTGCGACGACGGCGGGACCGATCGTGTCGGTCTCCCCCGCCGCGTGGGCCACGACGACCGGCACGTCGACCTCGTCCCGGGCCGCGTCCACGACCAGGAGCAGCAGCTCCTGTCCGAGGGACGCGGACAGGACGAGCATGTCGACGTCTCCGGCACCCACGCGGGCCAGCGCGCGCAGCACGTCGGGGTAGACGTGCAGCGCGACGCCGCGCTCGCGCAGGCGGGCCACCAGCTCGCAGCCCGGGTCGAGCCCGGGGTCGACCAGCACCACGGTTCCGGTCGTCGTGGCGCGGCCCGCGTGGGCGAGCCGCGGTCCGGCGTCTCGCAGCCGCTGCGGGGTAGTGGCGACCATGCTCCTCCTCGCTCGTCAACGGGATCCGCGGCGGTGCGGATCTCGGTCCACCGTCTCCGTGTCAGCCGAACCGGCCGCTGATGTAACCCTCGGTGCGGGGGTCGGCCGGGTTCTCGAAGATGGTGGTGGTGGGGGCGTACTCGACGAGCTCGCCGTGCCTCTCCCCCGTCTCCGGGTCGATCGCCGCGGTGAAGAAGGCTGTGCGGTCGGCCACCCGGGCGGCTTGCTGCATGTTGTGCGTGACGATCACGATCGTGTACAGCTCACGCAGCTCTTCCATCAGTTCCTCGATCCGCAGGGTCGCGATCGGGTCGAGGGAGGCGCAGGGCTCATCCATCAGGATCACGTCCGGTTCGACGGCGATGGTCCGGGCGATGCACAGACGCTGCTGCTGCCCGCCGGAGAGGCCGTAGGCGGACTGCTTGAGCTTGTCCTTGACCTCGTCCCACAGGGCGGCCCTGCGCAGGGCGCGCTCGACGTGGTCGTCCATGCTGTCGACCTTCATGCCGGTGACGCGGGGTCCGTAGGCGATGTTGTCGTAGATCGACTTGGGGAACGGGTTGGGCTTCTGGAAGACCATGCCGATCCGGCGCCGGACCTCGATCGGGTCCACGCCCGAGGCGTACATGTCCTGGCCCCAGTACCGGATGGAGCCCTCCACGCGGGCCCCGACGATGAGGTCGTTCATGCGGTTCAGGGAGCGCAGGATCGTGGACTTGCCGCAGCCGGACGGGCCGATCAGGGCGGAGATCTCGTTGTGACCCAGGTTCAGGGAGACATTGCGCACCGCGAGGTAGTCGCCGTAGTAGACGTTGACGTCGTCCACCTCGATGACCGGGGTCTCCGGTGACTCGGGCACCACGCGGTGGGCGCGCTGGCTCTGGGCGAGCTCGACCTCGATCGCGTCGCGCGCCTGGCCGTTCTGGGACGGCACGTCCTGCGCCTGCGCGTCGTGGGTCTGGTTGTCGGTGACAGGTTCAGTCATGGTTCACCAGCGCTTCTGGTAGCGGTTACGGATGAAGATGGCGGCGCCGTTCATGACCAGCACCATGGCCATGAGCAGGATCGAGGCGGCTGCGGCGAGAGTGTGGAACTCGTCCTGGGGCCGGCCCGTCCAGGCGAAGATCTGGATCGGCATGGTCGTGAACTGGCTGAGCATCCCGTTGGGGTCGAACCGCAGGAACACCAGGGCGCCGAGCAGGAGCAGCGGGGCGGCCTCCCCCAGAGCCCGGGACAGGCCCAGGATGGTGCCGGTCGCAATCCCGGGCAGCGCTGCTGGCAGGGTGATGCGCCAGGTGGTCTGCAGCGGGGTGGCGCCGATCGCGAGCGAGCCGTCGCGCAGTTCGCGAGGTACTGCGCGCAGTGCCTCGCGGGTGCTGATGATGACCACGGGCAGGATCAGCAGCGCCAGGGCGAGCGCGCCGCCGATCACGACGTTCTTCTGCTGCACCCCGAACAGGGCGAGTGTGCCCAGCGCGAGCATGCCGTAGATGATCGAGGGCACCGCCGAGAGGTTGGAGATGTTGATCTCGATGAGCCGGTTCATCGCGGTGTGGCGGTCGGCGAACTCCTCCAGGTGCACCGCGGCGGCCACGCCGACGGGGATGACGAGCACGGCGGTGGTGGCGATGACCCACAGCGAGCCCAGGATCGCTGGGCGCGCACCGGCTTCCTCCGGAAGGGAGGAGGGGTACTCGGTGAACAGGCGGCCGTCCAGGCGCGCACCGCCGTCCACGAAGGTGTGGATGAGCAGGGCCGACAGGGTGATGAACCCGACCAGCAGGCTGAGCCAGAGCAGGCCGACGAAGACGACCGACTGCGGTGTGCGCTCCTTGGAGCGGCCTGAAGTGGCCAGGACCGCGCGCCGGGCCGCGGCACCCGAGGTCGCGGGCGTGTAGACAGCCATCAGTACTCCTGCCGGAATCGACGAACGAGCTGGACCGCGATCAGGTTCACGATCAGCGTGAGGACGAACAGCAGGGCGCCGACGGCGAACAAGGCGTTGTACTCGACCGAGCCGACGCGCGAGTCGCCGAGGGCGGCGCTGGCGATGAAGGCGGTCATCGTGGCGCCCTGCTGGGTCGGGTTGCTGACCATCTGCACCAGGACGCCGCCCGCGATCGTGACGATCATGGTCTCGCCGATGGCGCGCGAGATGCCGAGCACGATCGCCGCGACGATCCCGGAGAACGCCGCGGGGACCACCACGCGCAGCGAGGTCTGCATGCGGTTCGCACCCAGGGCCGCCGAGCCCTGCCGCAGTGCGCCGGGCACGGCGGACATCGCATCCTCGGACAGGGAGGCGATCGTGGGGATGATCATCACGCCCATCACGAGTCCGGCCGACAGCAGGGAGAAGGTGCTGACGTCGAGGTTCAGCAGGTCCTGCAGGATCACGGGCGAGACCCAGGTCAGGGCGAAGTAGCCGAAGACGACGGTGGGCACGCCGGCCAGGAGCTCCAGGATGGGCTTGAGCGTGCGGCGCACCCGGTCCGGGGCGTACTCCGACAGGTAGATCGCCGCGCCGAGGCCGCAGGGCACCGCCACGACGAGGGCGACGAGCGTGGCCCAGAACGTGCCGGTGACCAGAGGGAGCACCCCGAACGAGGCGTCGGCGAAGCGTGGGGTCCAGCGCGTGCCGGTGAGGAAGTCGAGGATCGGCACCTCGCGGAAGAACTGCACCGCGGGTTCGAGCAGGGAGACCACGATCCCAGCCGTGATGATGATGCTCAGGACGGCGGCGAGCCGCAGCAGGTTGCGCGCGATGAGCTCCCCGGGCCGTGACGATCCGCTGAGCGAGGCCGAGCCGGGCATGCCTGGCGCGCGCCGGGGCGCGGCCGACCGGCCAGGCCCGGAGGCCTGGCCGGTCGTCTGCGTGTGCGAGCTGCTCACGGGTTGATCAGCCCCCGAGGCTTCCGAGCTCCTCGGTCGCCGTGGTGACCTGCTCATCGGTGAGTCCGATGAAGCCGGCTGCCTCGGCGGCCTCGGCGTGGTTCTCGACGTAGAAGTCGACGAACGCCTTGACGCCCTCGTTGTCGGTGTAGCTCTCGTTCTTCACGTAGATGAACAGCGGGCGCCCCAACGGGGTGTAGCTGCCGTCCTGCACCGTCTCCTCCGACGGCGCGACGCAGCCGTTGCCGCCGTCGACCTCGACGATCTTGACCTTGTCGGCGTTGCCGGTCGCGTAGGACAGGCCGAAGAAGCCCGTCGCGCCGGCTGCGCCCGCCACGCCCTGGACCAGGACGTTGTCGTCCTCTGACGGCGTGTAGTCGGCGCGGATCGCACCTTCCTCACCGTTGATGGCATCGGTGAAGTAGTCGAACGTGCCCGAGTCCGTGCCGGCGCCGTAGAGCTCGATGGGCTCGTCCGGGAAGGACGGGTCCACGTCGCTCCAGCTGGTGACGGTGCCCTCGGCCTCGGGTCCCCACAGGGTGTTGAGCTGCTCGACCGTGAGGCACTGGGCCCAGTCGTTCTCCGGGTTGACGACGACGGACAGGCCGTCGTTCGCGATGACGACCTCGGTGTACTCGATCCCGGCCTCTTCGCAGGCTGCCATCTCTTCCTCGTCGATGGGGCGCGAGGCGTTCGAGATGTCGGTCTCACCGGCGCAGAAGGCGTCGAAGCCGCCGCCCGTGCCCGAGGTGCCGACAGTGACGTTGACGCCCGACTCGACGTCGGCAAACAGGGTAGCCGCCGCCGAGGTCAACGGCTCGACCGTGGAGGAGCCGTCAGTCGCGACCGCGCCCGACAGGCCGTCACCGGCGGCCTGCTGCTGGCCGCCGCCGCATGCGGCCAGCGTGAGCGCAAGGCCGATGGCACCGGCCGCGGCCAGGGTGCGCTTGGGGATGTTCATCACCTGTGTGATCCCGTCTTCTGGGGAGGCGGGTCGGTCCCGCCTGCAGATCTTTCGGACGCAATCGATAGAACGCGGTCTATATGAACACGAGGTGAACCGCCCGCCAAGCCACCGTGACATATCGATCACGATCTATCACATTTGGGGTCGGGCGGCTGGGCGAGCGGCTCGGATAAATCATAGACAGCCGTGTATACATTTGTCGTTCATCGCGCGGCCCCCGAACGGTCGAGCCGTCGACACCGCCCGTTCCTAGCGTCGAGCACGTCGTCCCGCCGCAGGCGCACCGACGCTGCCTGCGCAACCCCCGACCCGACACCGGAGACCACGATGACCATCGCCCCCCAGTCCCGCCCGCTGCTGCAGATGACGCCGTAAACGCGAGGCAAGCGCAGCCCGGTCACCTGCCGCCTCAAGTGCGCCGACGCCTGCTCGCACCCGGCTCCCAACGAGAGCGCCAACGAGTACTTCAAGGATGTCGTGAGCGCCGCACTTTCGCGCCGCGCGATGCTCGGCACCATCGCGGTCGCGACCGGTGCGGTCGTGATCGGCTCCCAGATGGCTGACGCGCCGTCGGCGGCCGCGCACGGCTCCGGCCCCGGACGACCCGACCACGGTCTGGCGTTCCGGCCCGTCGACTCCCAGCCCGCCGACGTCGATGCCCTGGTGATCCCGGAGGGTTTCACGTGGAGCCCGATCATCCGCTGGGGTGACCCGATCCTGCCCGGCGGCGAGGCGTTCGACGTCAGCTCGCAGAGCGCCGCCAAGCAGGCGCTGGCGTTCGGCTACAACTGCGACTACCTGGAGCTGCTACCCCTCGGTCGCGGTCGGTACGAGTGGTCGGGCAAGGGCCGCACCGGCCGCCGTCGCGGCCGTGATCTGGGGACGTCGGCGCTGCTGGTGTCCAACCACGAGTACACCAACGCCGGGATCATGTTCGACGAGTCCTACGACGCTGCCACGCGGCGTGCGATCGAGCGGGCCGCGCACGGCATGTCGGTGGTGCAGGTGGAGCGCCGCCGCGAGGGAAAGCCGTGGACGTACGAGGCGCGCAGCCCGTACAACCGGCGGGTCCACGTGGGGACCGAGTTCCGGCTCGACGGCCCCGCCGCGGGCAGCGACCTGCTCAAGACGGCCGCGGACCCCACGGGCACCCGAGTGCTGGGCACGGTGAACAACTGCGCCGGCGGGACCACGCCGTGGGGAACCGTGCTCTCGGGCGAGGAGAACTTCCACGGCTACTTCCGCGTGGACGGCACCGACCCGCGTGACGCGCGCTACGGGTTGCGTGACGCGGCGACCAGCTACGGCTGGGAGCTGGACGAGCCGCGGTTCTCCGGGCACAACGACGGCTACGAGAACGAGTCGCGGCGATTCGGCTACATGGTGGAGATCGACCCGTACGACCCGGAGTCGACCCCGGTCAAGCACACGGCGATGGGCCGTCTCAAGCACGAGGGCGCGGAGGTCGTCCTGTCCAAGCACGGCCACGCCGTGGCGTACATGGGTGACGACGAGCGCTGGGAGTACGTCTACAAGTTCGTCTCCTCCGAGCGGTTCCGCGCAGGCGACAGCCTCGCCGCCCGTCGGCACAACAAGGGCCTGCTGAGCCGCGGCTCGCTGTACGTGGCCAAGTTCCTGGGTAACAGCACCGGCGAGATCGACGGGTCCGGCTACCTGCCGTCCGACGGCGCGTTCGACGGCCGCGGGGTGTGGCTGCCGCTGCTGATCGACGGCCGCAGCGCGGTGGACGGGATGTCGGCCGAGGAGGTCGTGGTGTTCACCCGCCAGGCGGCGGACGCCGTGGGCGCCACCAAGATGGACCGCCCCGAGGACATCCAGCCCAACCCGGTGACGGGCAAGGTCTACCTGGCCTGCACCAACAACTCGGACCGCGTGCCCGGTGCGGCGCGTGGCGCCGTCGACGAGGCCAACCCCCGCGACCGCCGGGTGGTCAGCGGCGCCACCCAGACCGGCAACCGGGACGGGCACGTCATCGAGATCACCGAGGACGGCGACCACACCGGCACCACGTTCCGCTGGGACATCCTGCTGCTGTGCGGCAACCCGGAGGTCAACGAGTCCGTCTACTTCGCGGGGTTCCCGGTCGACCGGGTCTCGCCCATCTCCTGCCCGGACAACGTTGCCTTCGACTCCGAGGGCAACCTGTGGATCTCCACCGACGGAGCAGCCAGCCCCACCGGCCGCTGCGACGGCTTGTTCAAGGTACCCCTGACGGGTCGCGAGCGCGGGCACGTGCAGCAGTTCCTGTCGGTGCCGACAGGGGCGGAGACCTGCGGGCCGATCGTCGACGACGAGGACGGGATCGTCTACGTCGCCGTGCAGCACCCCGGCGAGGACGGGACGTTCAGCGCACAGCAGTCCTACTTTCCCGACTACCTCGCGGCGGGTGAGGCAGCCCCGGCCGGCGCGTGGCGCGGGCCGCGCCCGTCCGTGGTCCAGGTCTGGCGGGAGAACTCACGCAACCACTGAGCCGTGATGGTCTCGACGCCCGTCGTCCCCACCGGGGGCGACGGGCGTCGCTGCGTCCGCAAGCGGCGGTCGGCCGACTCGGGCGCTGTCGTCAGTTCACCGTGCTGCGCCGTTCCATGAAGACAGTGTCGCGCCAGATGCCGTCGCGCCGGGCGACGCGTTCGCGGATACCGAGGGTGCGGAAACCTGCAGCATGGTGCAGGCCGACGCTGGCGCGGTTCTCCGTGAAGATCGAGGTCTGCAGGGTCCAGAGCCCGCCCTCGTCGGCGGCCATGACCTGCTTGCGGATCAATGCCTTGCCGATACCGCGGCCGCGATACCCGTCGGCGACGTAGATGGAGGTCTCGGCGACACCGGCGTAGACCTCACGGGCTGACGCCGGGGTCGCCGCAGCCCAGCCGACGACGTCGCCGTCGATCTCGGCAACCCAGCGATGGTTCGGCAGCCACTTCGCGTCCAGTGACGCTCTGCTGGGCACAGTGGTCTCGAAGGTCGCGAGGCCGGTGTCGATGCCCTGGCCGTAGATGCGACGCACCGCCGCCCAGTCCCCCTCGTCCAGTGCCCGCACCTGCACATCCGTCGGGATGTCGTCGGGGCAGCACGGCCGTGGCGCGAGCAGGCCCATCACGGCGTCGGCGGCGTGCGGCAGACCGGCACAGCAGGCGGCGTTGATCGTCACGAGCGTCGCGGTGCCTTCCTTCTGCACGTTGACGAACCCCACCTCGGCGAGCTTGCGCACATGGTGGGAGCAGGTGGACTGGCTGATGCCGAGGATCTCCGTGAGCGCGCCGACAGTCATGCCGCGCGGTGAGGTCGCCACGGCGTGCAACAGCCGGACCCGGGTCGGCTCGGCCAGGCAGGCGAACCACTCCGCGTAGGTGGCGGTCTCGGCGTCGGGCAGCACCTGGGCCTGGCCGCTCGTGGTCGTCGTCATGGGTAGAGCATCGACCAGAATCGATGGTTGCGTCAATCGACCGCGGTCGATAAAGTCCGGCGAGCTTGATCGACGCGGATCGATGGAGGGGGTCGGATGAGTGAGCCTGGAGGTTTGCCCGAGGCGGGGCTGCGCCGGGTCCTGGTGACGTTGTGCGTCACCGAGATCACGAGCTGGGGCGTGCTCTACTACGCCTTCCCGGTGCTGGTCGGCGAGATCACTCGGACCACGGGCTGGTCGGTCGTGGCGGTGACCGCGGGCTTCTCGGTGGGGCAGCTCGTGGCGGCGCTGGCCGGCATCCCGATCGGTCGGTGGCTGGACCGGGTCGGCCCGCGCTGGCTCATGACCGGCGGCTCGCTGCTCGCGGTCCCGGCGGTGGTGCTGGTCGCCACGGCGCAGGATCTGGCGTGGTTCACCGCCGCCTGGGTGCTGATGGGTCTCGCGATGGGCGCCACGCTGTACCCGCCCGCGTTCGCCGCGCTGACCCGCTGGTACGGGCCGCGGCGGGTCTTCGCCCTCACGGTGCTCACCCTCGCAGCCGGTCTGGCGTCGACGGTCTTCGCGCCGCTCACCGCACTCCTGGACGCGCACCTGGACTGGCGCCAGACCTACCTCGTGCTGGCCGCGATCCTTGCGGTGATCACGATCCCCGGTCACCTGTTCGGGCTGCGGGGCACCTGGCCCTGTCCCGAACCGCACGACCACGCGCGCCCTGCCGAGCACCGCGACCCGGCCCGGGTGGCGCGGTCGCGTGCGTTCGTGCTGCTCGTGGTGACGTTCGGGCTGGCCGCGTTCGCCACCTACGCCGTCGTCATCAACCTGGTGCCCCTGCTCACCGAGCGCGGTATGAGTCCTGGGCTGGCCGCGGTCGCGCTGGGGCTCGGCGGCGCCGGTCAGGTCCTCGGTCGCCTAGGCTTCGGCGCCCTGGTACGGCACACGAGCGTCCGCACGCGCACTGCGGTGGTGGTCGGCGCGGTCGCCGTCACCACCGCGATCCTCGCGCTGGTCACGTCGGCGGCGGTGCTGATCGTCGCCGCGGTGGTGGCGGGCATGGCACGTGGGGTCTTCACGCTGCTGCAGGCCACCGCCGTCACCGACCGGTGGGGTGCGACCCACTACGGCCGTCTCACCGGCCTGATGTCCGCCCCGCTCGCGATCACGATGTCCCTGGCCCCGTGGGCCGGGGCGGCGATCGCCGACGGGCTGGGCGGCTACTCCTCCACCTTCCTGCTGCTCGCCGCGATCGGAGCTGCTGGCGCTCTCCTGGCACTGGCTACCGCGCCCGGCACTGTCTCGAAAGGACCCCACTCATGACCGACGCGATCGTCATCGGCGGCGGACAGGCGGGCCTCGCCGCCGCCGGTGCCCTCCTGGCCCGTGGCCTCAACCCGGTGCTGCTGGAAGCCGGCGACGAACCGGTGGGCTCGTGGCCGCGCTACTACGACAGCCTCCACCTGTTCTCCCCGGCGCGGTACAGCGCCCTGCCCGGGCTCGCCTTCCCCGGCGACCCCGGCCGCTACCCACACCGCGACGAGGTCGTGGACTACTTGCGCACCTATGCCAAGTCCCTGGAGGCGGACATCCGCACCGGCCAGCGGGTCACCGCCGTCACGCACGACGGCGGGGAGTTCAGCGTGCAGGTAGCCGGAGAGCAACTGCTGGAAGCGCCGATCGTGATCGCCGCGACAGGGGCGTTCAGCTCGCCTCATCGTCCCGCACTCCCGGGCCTGGACCGCTTCAGCGGGACGGTTCTGCATCCAGCGAGTACCGGAACCCGGAGCCGTTCGCCGGGCAGCGGGTCGTGGTGGTCGGGGCGGCGAACTCGGCGATCCAGATCGCCGTCGACCTCGCACCGCACGCCCGAACAACACTCGCCACGCGCGCGCCGATCCGCTACACGAACCAGACGCCGCTGGGCCGCGACGCGCACTTCTGGTCGACCGTCAGCGGCTTCGACGGGTTGCCGATCGGACCGTGGCTGCGCACCCACCCCAGCACGCCCGTGCTGGACACCGGAACCTACCGCTCGGCGATCGACGCGGGACGACCGGACCAGCGGCGCATGTTCACCGCGATCGACGGCAACGCCCTCACGTGGTCCGACGGCACGACCGACAAGGTGGACACCATCCTGCTCGCGACCGGCTTCCGTCCCGGCCTGTCCTACCTGGCCGGTCTCGGAGCGCTCGACCCGGCCGCCGCGCCGCGGCAGCGCCGTGGTCTGTCTACCACCCACCTCGGCCTGGGCTACGTCGGGCTGGAGTGGCAGCGCAGCTTCTCCTCGGCCACGATCCGCGGTGTCGGCCGCGACGCCGCCCATGCGGTCCGCCGACTGATGCGCCGTCGCGCGTGAACAGTTGGCTACGGAGCGTCGACGAAAAAGGTGGCGACCTTGCGGCCTATATCGATGACTGTCAAAATAGAAGAGAGTCGATACATCGCTCGGCTGCCGCCACAGCGTGCGCGGCCTGATACCCACAGACCAGAGGAACCGATGAGCACCTCGTCGCCGTTGAAGATCGTCGTCGTCGGGTCGGTAGCGGCGGGCACCTCGGCCGCCGCCAAGGCCCGACGCAACACAGAGTCCGCTCGCATCACCGTGTACGAGCGTGACCACGACATCTCCTACTCCGGGTGCGGGCTGCCGTACTTCGTCGGTGGCGAGGTGGAGACCATCGACGAGCTGACCCCGCGCGACGCGGCCTGGTTCAAGGCCCGCTACGACGTCGACGTCCGCACGGGCCACGAGGTCATCGCCGTGGACACCGCGGCTCAGAATGTCGCTGTGCGCGACCTTGCCACCGGGGAGACGTTCGAGGACACCTACGACGAGCTGATCCTGGCCACCGGGGTGCGCAGTGTGGTCCCGCCCCTGCCGGGCGTGGACCTGCCCGGGGTGTTCACGGTCCGCAACCCGTCCGACGCGCGGGCGATCCGTGCGTGGGTGGACGAGCGGCAGGTGCGCCGTGCAGTCGTGATCGGCGCCGGGTACATCGGGCTGGAGATGACCGAGCAGCTCACCGAGCGTGGCATCGCGGTCACCGTGATCGAGGCTCTCGAGCACGCCATGCCGCGCATGGACGCGGACATGTCCGCGCAGGTGGACGCCGAGCTCCGCAAGCACGACGTCGACCTGCGCCTGGGCGCACGCGTCGCCGCGATCGAGGGCGGCGAGGCAGGAGTTGCCGGCGTGCGCGTCGGCTCGGCGGACGACGGCGACACCGTGCCCGCCGACCTGGTGATCGTCTCGGTGGGGGTGCGCCCGAACCTGGAGCTCGCCCAGCAGGCCGGAGTGCGCATCGGCCAGACGGGCGCGATCGCCGTCGACCGGCAGGGGCGCACCGACGTGGCGCACGTGTGGGCGGTCGGCGACGTGGCCGAGTCGTTCAACCTGATCACCGGCGAGCCGGCCTGGGTGCCGCTGGGGTCGACGGCGAACAAGATGGGCCGCATCACCGGCGATGCGATCACGGGCGGGACGCTGGAGCACCGCGGCATCCTGGGCACCTCGATCGTGCGGGTCTTCGACGTGGCGGTGGCACAGACGGGACTGACGGAGGACCAGGCCCGGGCAGCCGGGTACGACGTCGAGGTGCTGCACAACATCAAGCCCGACCGCCCGGAGTACCTGGGCGGAAAGCCCCTGCTCATCAAGGCGGTGGCGGACCGCGGCAGCGGGCGTCTGCTCGGCGCCCAGGCGATCGGTGAGTCCGGGGCGGACAAGCGGATCGACATCCTGGCGACGGCCATCACCTATGGCGCCGACGTGGCCGATCTGTTCCATCTGGATCTGGCCTACTCCCCCACCTACGCCACGACCAAGGACCCGGTGCACTACACGGGCATGGCGCTCGACAACGCGATCCGTGGGCGTGCGCCGCTGATCACTCCGGCGGAGCTGGAGCGTCAACGCGGCGCAGGCGAAAAGGTCCAGGTGGTCGACGTACGTTCCGCGAAGGACCGGGCCAAGGGGTTCGTGGAGGACTCGGTACACATCCCGCTGGCCGAGCTGCGCGCCCGCGCCGGTGAGCTGGACCCGGCCGTGCTGACCGTGACGTACTGCAACAAGGGCGTCACCGGGAACGCGGGACAGAACGTGCTGCGCAACCTCGGGTTCGAGCAGGTCTACAACCTGTCCGGCGGCAACAAGAACTACCAGGCCTGGGCCACGGCTCACTAGCCGAAGCGAGTATGACCAGGGGCGTGAGTCCGGGCAGATGCCCGGACTCACGCCCCCCTGGTCACACTCGGGCCATCAGTCGCTGGAGCGACCGTGCTCGACGCCGGTCGCGAATCCGACCTTGACCGGCTCGGGCGCGCCGCCGCATCCCGAGGCCGGCTCGGCCGTTCCACCGCAGCCGGAGCCCGCCTCGGCAGGTGCGCCGAGTCCGAGCGTGACCGTCTGCGGGCCGGACGGTGTCGCGCAGCATCCGCCGCTGGTCGCACCGGCCAGAGCCTCGGCGGAGACCACGCCGTCCGCGTCGGCGGCGAACGCCAGGTCCGAGGAGCAGACGCCGGTTTGCGGCAGGTTCAGCTCGACGGCGTCGGCTGCCGCCCGGTCCCCCGCCAGTGCTGCGACCACGGACCGCACCTGCTCGTAGCCGGTAGCCAGCAGGAACGTGGGCGCTCGGCCGTAGGACTTCATGCCGACCAGGTAGAACCCGTCGTCCGGGTGGGTCAGCTCGGACTCGCCGTGCGCGGGCACGGTGCCACAGGAGTGGTGGTTGGGGTCGATCAGCGAGGCGATCTGGCGCGGCGCCTCGACCACGGGGTCCAGGTCGAGGCGGACCTCGCGCAGCATGTCCAGGTCGGGTCGGAACCCGGTGGCGTTGACGATCGTGTCGACGGCCAGGTCGAGCCCGCCGTCGGTGTCGCCCTTGCGTGCCGTGCCCAGCACGCGCACGGCGCCTGAGGCCTCGGGCTCCAGGCGTTCGATCGCGACCCGGGTGAGCAGCTCGACGTGTCCGGCCTCGACGGCGGCGCGCAGGCGCGTACCGAGCAGGCCGCGGGCGGGCAGCTCGTCGTCGTTGCCGCCGCCGTACAGGCGGCGCGCCGAGCCCCCGCGAATGGCCCAGACGACGCGGGTAGTCGGTTCGTCCTTGGCCAGGTCGACCAGGCTGAGGAGGGTGTTCGCCGCGGAGTGGCCCATGCCGACCACGAGGGTGGTGTGGCCCGCGAACCGCTCCCGGTCGGCGCCCAGCACGTCGGGCAGGGCGCCGGTCAGGTGCCCGGCAGCGCGCTCCTCCCCGATCGCGGGCAGACCCGACAGACCGAGCGGGTTGGGCGTGCCGTAGGTGCCCGAGGCGTCGATCACTGCGCTCGCGCGGGTCTCGTGCACCTCGTTGCCGGCCGTGTACCGCACCAGGTACGGGCGACGCTCGCGGCCGAGGGACCGCGATCGGTCAGCGCCGTCCCGGGCAACGTCGGAGACACGCGCGCCGTAGCGGACGTGGTCGCCCAGGGCTCCGGCCAACGGTGCCAGATAGTTCTCGACCAGGTCGCTGCCGGTGGGCAGCGCGTCCGGGTTCGGCTCGACCCAGCCGGTCCCGGCGAGCAGGCGGCGGGCGGCGGTGTCGATGTCGTACTGCCACGGGGAGAAGAGGCGCACGTGGCCCCACGAGGCGACGGCAGCGGCAGGCCCGTGGCCCGCTTCCAGCACCAGCGGTTCCAAGCCGCGTTCCAGCAGGTGCGCACCGGCGGCAAGGCCGACCGGACCGCCGCCGATGACGACGACAGGCAGGCTCTCACGGGACGTCTCGGTCATGACCTACTCCTCAGATCGAAGTTTCTCGATGGATCAACGGGAGCAACATATCCATATTCTTCGATGCGTGGCAAGATGGGATCCATGACCACGACTCTGGCCCTGGCCGACCTGACGCGCACCATCCCGGTGACAGCGTCTGGTGCCTGCTGCGCGCCGCTGGTGCGTGAGGCTGCGGACCCGCAGACCGCCGCCGAGCTGGCCCGGGTGTTCAAGGCCCTGGGTGACCCCACCCGGGTGCGCCTGCTATCGGTCGTCGCGGCGCACGACGGCGGCGAGGCGTGCGTCTGCGACCTCACCGAACCGGTCGGGCTGTCCCAGCCCACGGTGAGCCACCACCTCAAGCTGATGGTCGACGCCGGCCTGCTCACCCGCGAGCAGCGCGGCAAGTGGGCCTACTACTCGGTCGTTCCCGGCGCGCTGAACCAGCTCGGGATGCTCCTCACGGACGCGACGAGCTAGCGACGCCTCCCGTTGACGGTTGTGCCGCCACTCCAGAAGCTGGGTTGGAAGCGGCGGGGGTTGATGGCCATCCGCTTGGTCACCTCGATGCGCCGCAGCGGTTCCAGTCCGGCATGAAGGCTCCCCCACCACGTGTCGGTCAGTTCTGGCTGGTGCTCCAGGACGAGCCCAGTGCCGAGCGTGGGCTGGGAGATGTAGGTGAGCAGGTCCGCGCGGACGTTCAGGTCCTGGTCGGTCCACTCGACGGATCGCAGCATTCCATCAGCTCGACGAGCACGGCCACACCCGGATCGATTACGACGACACGCTCGCGGTGGTCACGATGCGCGCGTTCCTCGCCGACCCGGCCCGGGTTGGCCGTTCAACGCGGTGAAGTAGATGGGCGCACAGGTGCTCTACGCGACTGCGGGTGGCTGCGGGGTCGTCACCGATGGAAAGACCTCGGCAACTCCGGCCTCCGACGAATCCTGGCCCTGAGGTTCGGTTCCCAGAAGCTCATCGAGCTGGTCAAGCGTCACATCGAGCGCATTGGCGATCCGTGGCCTTGCCCAAAGGGATGGGGTTGTGTCGCCGGCCTCCCAACGGGTGACCGTCGACCGTTGGACTCCAACCTCCATGGCCAGGCCTTCCTGCGTCTTGCAGACTTCACGTCTACGTCGGGCTAACGCGTCCCTGCGCGGCTGCGGTTCGGGGTTCTTCCCGTCGAGACCTGCGAGGTCAGTCGATCCGCTCGCTCTCGGACTCTCCTCTTGTTGGCCGTGCGCGAGCACGACCACGATGACGGCCGCATGGTCGTCAGATTCGGCGAGCTGTTCGATCGCTCGCGTATCACCGGCAGCCTGGAGCAAGCGCTCGATGTCGCGCCTGTGGAGCGTCATTGCCTGGGTTGCCATGCGTCCCCCTCGATGGATGGTTCCCGACTGAACCAGAATCCGGGAGAAGCAAGACCCCAAGTACCCCACGGCGGGGTACCACCGAGGCCGCTAGCGCTTGACGGCAGACGTCAGGCCGTCTCGGGGTTGGCCGACCCGATCCATGCGGCGAGCGCTCGGACTTCTTCGCCGGCCTTGCGGTGCTGGCCCGCCAGGACACGGACTGCTTCGCGTGCCATCGGGTGGTACCGCGTCTGCTGCGGTGCGACCGTGCGGGCCTGCTGCAACGCACCGAGGGCCGCGTCTCGGTCCCCGACAGCGATGAACGCGCGGGAGGCGTCGATCAGGTGGTGTCCTCGACGGGTTCGCGGCATCGAGGCAGGTAGGTGCAGTTCGCGGGCTCGTTCGGCGGCGATGTCGGGGTGCTTGAGCTCGATCTGTGCGGCGATGTCGTGGACGGCGGTGTTCACCGGCCCGAAGGTCAGGTGGTAGTGGATGCGGTCGACGCCGTCGGGAACTCGCTCGGCCAGACGACGGGCCTCCTCCAGGTAGTGGGCTGTGGCATCGTCGTCGCGGGCACGGGATGCTTGCGTGACCTGCCGGAGCCGGATGCTTCCCAGCAGCGTGACGGCTGCCCCGGACGGATCGGCACCGACCGCGTCCTGGAGCTGGTCGTAGGACGATTCCAGGAGCCGCAGCCCGGTGTCGTAGTCCTTGGCGACCTGGAATCCGTTGGCGCGAGTCCACTGCGACAGGCCGATCGAGAGCGGGTCGTCGGCGAGCGATGACGCCCACTGGAGTCGCTCCTCCAGGATCGAGGCCAGGTCGACGTAGCCGAGGCGTGAGGCCAGGCAGTAGGCCATGTAGTAGCAGGAGGCCAGGAGCCGAGCTGCTCGACGGCGGGCCTTGCCGTCCAGGTGGTGCACGCACGCGGTGAGCTCTTCCAGGAGTGCGGGGAGCATCTCGCCCAGTGCGGTGTAGCGGGCGGCGGCGCGGTAGTTCGTGGCCAGCTCGACGTCACGGGCGATGGCGTCCAGAGACCGTGGTTCGGGGCGCCAGGCGGGCGGGAGGTCGTAGGAACGCGCGATGGCACGGATGGCTGCGATCGGTGCGTGGACGCGCGCGTCAGACCGTTTGCGTCCGCGGTAGGGCTGGCCGGTGAGTTCCTCGACGCTGACTGCGAGCGTGCGCGCTGCGGTGTTGAGGAAGCCGTAGGTAGGCAGGCGTTCGCCCTGCTCGACCTTGCGGATGGCACCCAGGGAGAGATGGGCGTGATCGGCGAACTCGCGCTGGGTGTAGCCCGCGAGCTTGCGGTAGGTCGCGATGCGCGACCCGACGGTCTCGTCCGCGTTGCCGGTCATCCTGGCCTCCCCTCGCAGTCTGGTGTCTCGCGCCAGGGTACCGGCGGCCCCTTACTCCAGTCAGTGCCCCGGGGAGACCCAGTCGGTGATCGCCTCGATGACCTCGGTCTGCCAGGCCAGGGTCTGCGGTTGCCGGTAGGCCTTGTCGCCCGCGACGGCGAAGCCGTGGCCGGCGCCCTCGACGACCATGAGTCGTGACTGCTCGTTGAGTTCCTTGATCGCGTCGTAGGACGGGCCGATCGGGACCTGGGTGTCCGCGTCCCCGTGGACCAGCAGCGTCGGGGCGGCGACTTCGCCGAGAGCGGCGTGCGGCTGGAGCCAGAAGACCTCGTTGAGGAACGCGCGCCCGTGCCGGAACGAGGTCGAGTACTGCAGGAACCCGTCCCGGGTCAGGAGGTCGGCGTGCTCGTCGTCCAGCTGGTCGTCCACCCAGTACGGCCGGCCGTCGATCGTGCGTGCCTTGTAGTCGATCCGCGGGCACAGCATCACCAGCCGCTGCACCTCCGCCGGGCGCTTCGCGGCGTAGTACGCGCACACCCCTCCGGCGAACGACTGACCCACCAGCGACGTCGTCGCAACACCTGTCTCGGCGCGCAGCACCTCGAACCCGGCCCTCACGTCGTTGAGCAGTCCGGCGAGCGTCACGTCCTCCTGGCTTCCCTCGGACTCGCCGTGCCCGCGCAGGTCGAACCGCAGCGAGGCGATCCCCGCCGCCGCGAGGCCTTCGGCGATCCGGTCGAAGAACCCGGACTCGTGCCGGGTCACGCCACGACCGTGCACCAGAAGAACACCGATCTCGGGTGTGGTGTCGGGCAGGACGACGTCACCGACCAGGCGCAAGCCGTCGAGCGAGCGGAACTCCACACGAGACTCCGTGGGCATCACGTTCTCCAGGTCGGACGGGGTGCTGACGTCCACAGTGTGCCCCACGCTCACCCGGTCTGGGCCTCTTGTCCGACTGACTGGCTCCCCGGACGACAGCGGTGATCTGGGTTTCGTCTGGCCGTGCCGCACGAACGCCGCAGGGATGCCGCACCGATGCTCTGGGATGCCGCTGTGCTGGGCGTTTGGATCGGTAGCGGGCAGGCATGGCGCCTGCCGGTTGTCGAAATAGGAGGTGCCTGATGGAGATGTTCGAGCTGCCCCGAAAGCCTGACCTGGGCTTCGAGACCCTGTTCTGCTCTCGGTCCGTTCGCTTCGTGCAGTCGCCCGAAGAAGCGCACGACTACAAGAAGGTCTCCGGGTCGTCCGACGGCGCGAAGACCTACGACACCACGGCCGTCTGACGAAAGGAGCTGAACCTCATGCTGCGGATGCGTATCGATACCCGTGCGGCCGGGCCCCTGACGTGGACCGGCACGAGCTACCAGAGCCAGGACGGGGGGACCCGGATCACTCCGGTCGCCAACCCGGCCGTCGAGCAGGTGGCCGTGACCGACCAGACCCGGACCCTGGTCGTGGTCCGCGAGAGGGCCTCCGGAACCAGCCCGACATCGGCGGCAGTCGAGACGGTGACGCCCTCGGTCTTCGAGCGCATCCGCAGCCTGGCCGTGCAGTGGCCGAACCGGTACCCGCCGGGAGCACCAGGGACGAGGCGGATCGTCATGGCGCCGTTCGAGCACACGACGTACCCGTCGGTCAGACCGAGACGATCCACCACCGGTAGCACGCCCGCGAGGGTGTCGCCAACCGGGGGACGACGCCTTCGGTCAGGCCCAGCTCACGGGCCATGACCACGCCGTCGGACAACCGGGACGGCTCGATCCGCACCGATCCACGCAAGATCGTCAGGCCGGCGATACGGTCTTCGCCGAGCGTGTCCAGGATCTCGATGAGGGCGACGAACATGCCGTGCAACGACTCACTTGCTGGGGGTCTGCTCTGGGCCTGCATGGCTCACGCTCCGGGTCTGGTCCGAGCCCGCTGGAACACGAGCTCTCGTACCTTTCCCATCGAACCCAAGACACCATCCCGTCAATAGCGCACAAGGGACGCGGTCACGATGCACCCTTGCCTCATCAGTACGCGCCGCGAGTTGGTGCGCGCAGCTGACCTGCACTGATACGTGCGCACACCTTGGTGTGCGGACATCTTGGTGTGCGCAGAGCGCGCGCTCGTTCGTCATCCTCGACGCATGGATGTGTATCCGCGCGCAGACAGCACGCTGGAGGCCGGCGGCTGGAGTCCGCTGGCCAAACCGCGGGCTCATGCCCACGAGTTGGGGGACATGCGTTCACCCTGTTCGCCGCCATGTCCCCCATCAGGAACTCACCTGAAATGGCCGCATGGGGGACGTCAACGAGTACCTCGACAGGTACAGGCGATGTGCACAATCGCGAGCATGGGGCAGGCAGCCGCAGATGTACGCGGGATAACTCGGACTTGCGCGGTGGTGGCAATTTGCCACCACCGCACGACCTGCGGGTTCGCTCCGACGCGCCGCGCGGTCGGAGCTGGGCCGCCCCCCAGCCTCAGGGCTAATCCGGACATCAGCGGTGGTGCCAATTTGGCACCACCGCGCGACCTGGGCGCCTACTCAGGCAGCCGAAATGTCCGATCTTCGAGCTGCTGGAACAAAACGGATAAAAATGGTTCCGCCAATTTGGCAGGACCATACGACCTGGGCAAACGCTTGGCGCCCTTCGCGGAAATCACCAGCCGCTGGCGTCCACGAGTTCGGCCTCTACCGTGACACCAGGCTGAGCCACCTTCCTCGGTGTAGTTCCGACCAGGCCCTGCCGTGCCGCTTCCTCCGCGCCGATGTCGACCAGCGCTTGCAGTACCGCCGAGGTATCCGGAGCCAGCCTGAGCCGCTCGATGTAGTGCCGGGCTGTCACTCCGGCGTCGATCTTGTGGCCGAGCAGCGCGGCGGCATCGGTGATACCCATCTTGCGGGCGACGACCGTCGCCACGGTCCTGCGCAGCAGGTGCGGGTGCACCTCGCCGGTCATCTGTGCTTGGTCGAGCGCGCTGCGCAGGGATCGCCTGATGTTGTGGGGCGTCTGCGGGGTCAGCACGTTGCGGCCGTCCCGGAACCGCCGGGACGGGAAGACCGGCATCTCCGCTCTTGTCACCGCCGGGCGGATCGACTCCAGCGACGCGGCCAGGAACGGCGGAATGATGATGGTCCGCTCCCCCGCGTCGGTCTTCGTCTTCTCCTGGCGCACGGTGCCCTGCCCCTTCACATCCGTCACGGTCGCCTCGACCGCGATCGTGGGCAGCCCGTCTGGCGACAGGTTCACCGCGCCCCAGCGCAGCGCCATCACCTCACCGATGCGCATCCCGGTACCCAGCATCACGTCGACCGCGACCGGCAAGTGCCCGGTCGGCTTCGGTCCAGGCTGTCCGCTCCGGGATGCCTCCCATGCCCGCACAGCGGCACGTAGCCGGAACACGTCCGTGGCGGTCATCGCCTTCGGGTCGGGCGTCTTCCGTGCCGGTGGGATCGTCTTGCGCACCGGGTTGTCGCGGAGCGCGTCATGCACCACGGCCCGGTCGAGCACGGCGATGAACGCGCCTCGGGCGCTGATCGCCGTGCTGATCAGATCGTGCTTCTTGCCCTGCCCACGAGCGACGATGCCGTCGATCCAGGCCTGGCAGCGAGCCGGTGTCAGCTCGTACAGGCGCAGCTTGCCCAGGTACGGCACCACATGGTTGCCCAGCAGCCGCTCGTACTCGTCCACAGTCTGTGGACGGATCTTCGGGTTCGCCCACCGCGACCGCACCCGCAGCTCGTTGATCCACTGCCGGCAAGCCGCCCCCACCTTGCTGTCCGACCTCAGGTCCACAGAGCCCTGCGGCGCCCCCAGTCGCTCGGCGACCGCGTCCTGCACCCTGAGCCGCGCTTCCGCCTCGGTCGAACCGACGCGCGAGACCTGGGGCTCGCTCCCGTCGAAGAGGCGAACACGGACCTTCGCGCGGTACTTGCCCTTGTCCTCCGCGACGAAGATCTTGCCGTGCTGTCCTGGCTTGAGCCCGATGACGGTCACGGTCACCACCCCGACCCGTCATCGGTGCCGGTCTGTTCGTCGGCCTCGTCGTCGGCAGCTGACGTCGTCCGCCGGGCCTTCAGCCATGCACGCACGTCGGCCTCGTCGAACAACAGGTGCCGGCCGATCCTGTACGCGGCAGGACCAGTGCCGCGTCGCCGCCACCCGTGCACGGTGCGTGGCGTGGCGCGCAGCTTCGTGCACAGCTCTTCGAGCGTCCACAGAGGTGTCCGGGACAGGTGCTCGTCGTTCTCAGCGTGGTCGTCCATGGCGGTCAGGTGTGCGTGGCACACCTGCCGTCCGAGCGCGCTCGTACGCGTTCGTCGCCACCTAATGCGTGGCACGATGCGTGGCATTTTCATGGGCCGCCCTTCGTCGTGGCGGTCCGGCGAGAAACAAGAAAGCCGCTGACCTGGTGTGATACCAGTTCAGCGGCCCTCTGTCGGTGGAGCTAGGGGGATTCGAACCCCCGACCTTCTCATTGCGAACGAGACGCGCTACCAACTGCGCCATAGCCCCTCGGACTGCAGAAGACTAGCACTTCACCGCCAGGGCTCCGCAACTTGATCCGGTGTCACGCGGGTCACTGGCACATGACCCGCGCGACCCCGACCAGCACTGTCACCCCGCCGCCCGGCGTCGCGCCAGGATCTCCTCGAGCGGCGTGGCCAGCGTCTCCGACTTCATGCGGGGCGGCTCGCCGCGCAGCAGCTCGTCCTCGGCGAGCGCGTCTGCCCCGGCCGACGCCGACGCCGAGGCAGCCGCAGACTCCGACGCGGACACCGACCCCCCAGCCTCCCCCGACGTGACCTGACGCCCCGAGGCACCCCGAGACGCCGTCGGCCCCTTGGCGGGCGACGGCGCAGGCGGGAGTGCTATCGGCTGCCGCTGGGGTGCCGCGGGCTTGGTCACGTAGGTGGGCAGCGGGACCGGGACCGGGTCCCAGGCGCGCCCGCCGAGCGGCTCGTCCGCCTTCGCGGCCTCGCCCTCCGGCCGCGCGTCGGCCTCGGCCTCGACCGGGACCTCGACAACCTTGGGCTTCGCCGGACCGTCGAGGATCTCGTCGAGCACGTTCTTGCCGCCGACCCGCGGGATCGCCTGCGTCTGCGTGTCGGAGCCACGCGTCGCCAGGCCGACGACCTGCCCGCGGTTGCGCGGCGCGTACGGGCCACCGTTCGCGAGGACACGAGCCTGCGTGGCGCGCTGCCGCGCCGCCCGCACAGTCGCATGCCACCGAGCGTCCGCCCGACGCGCGGCCCGAGCCGCGCGCCGACCCAGGAACAGCACGAACAGCAGCATGGCCGACGGCGTGACGGCAGCTCCCCAGTGCAGCCGGTCGAACCCGACGAGCGCCCAGGCGGCGACGCTGCACAGCAGCAGGAACACCGACACGATGAACCGACGGCGCGCACGAGCGGCCCGCCGCGCACGCCGCTCGACCCGGCGGATGCGCTCCGCCGTCAGGGGGCGGCCACGGATCATGATCTGGAGCGGGTGGCCCTGCTTCGGGGTCGGGCGGGCGACGCGCGGCACGCCCTGGCCGGTACCCCGCGGGTTGCCGTCGTTGACCATCGCCCCTCCCTTCCTACCCGAGCCGCTCATCGCGACGATGCGCAGCCCTCCCGAAAACCGGTCCGTCACCCGTGCGTCGGCGAGCTCTGCCCGACGGCGCACCAGGCTTGGCATCCAGTAGCCCAGCCACAGGACGAACAGCGCTACGGCTGTGAGCCCCGCGGTCGATTCCACAACACGACGTTAGGCGAGCAATGCCACGGCCTGCCGCACCGCGCGCGGCGTGTCCCGCCGTCACGGAGCGTCCCGCAGGTGCTGCCAGCGCGCCAGCAGCCCTTCGGGGACCTCCTCGCGGGTGACGGCGAAGGTGCGGTGGTCGCGCCACTGACCCTGGATGTGCAGGAAGCGCTCGCGCACGCCCTCGTCCCGCAGGCCGAGCTTCTCGACGACCCGCAGGCTCGGCTTGTTCTCGGGGCGGATGTTGATCTCGATGCGGTGCAGCCCCAGGAAGAAGGCGTAGTCCACGGCCATCGCGACGCCCGTCGGAATCACGCCCCGTCCGGCCACGCTCTCGCTCACCCAGTACCCGATGCTCGCTGAGCACATCGATCCCCACGTGATGGACGCGACCGTCAGCTGGCCGACGAGGGCGCCGTCGAGCTCCACGCCGAACGGGAGCGACGTCCCGGCGCGGGCCTGCGCGGAGAGGGAGCGCACGTACTCGCCGAACGTCGAGGCGATGTAGCGGTTCGCACCGGGCGACGTCGCCTCCCAGCGCTCGAGCCACGCTGCGTTCTCGGCCCGCAGGCGGGCCCAGTCAGTTGCGTCCCGACGCCGAAGCGGGCGCAGCACGACTGCCCCGGCCGACGTGTCCTCGCGCAGCGTCACCGGCCATGGCTTGGCCACCGTCCACCCCTTAACAAACTTTCCCGTGGTGCCTTCTGGCACGTCCGACTTACTCGACGGCATCATCGTTCGCCCCTTGCCACGTCCCATGACGAATCCCGGCGTTGGAGAGGGTCTACCACGCTCGGTGGTCTCAGACCCGTCGAGCAGCCGCTCGGTCATGTTCTCGCCTTCTTCGTGCGCTGTTCGTAACAATCTTGTCTCGGAGTCTTGGCACAATAGCGGTCATGAGCGGCATCTCTGTTCCGACGCCACAGCCTTACCCCGTCCATCCCGGGATGGAAACAGGTGACGCCAAGGAGGAGCTCCGCCGCGCGATCCGCGCACAACGCGGCCATCGAACCGCCCGGCAGAGGGCTCAGGCCGCCGAGTCGTTCGCCGACGTCATCGAGTCGATTCCCGAGGTGCGCGACGCCGGGTGCGTCGCCGCGTACGCGGCTCGCAGCGCCGAACCCGGCATGCTGCCGCTCCTGGACCGCCTCGCGGGCCGCGGCGTCCGTGCGCTGCTCCCCGTGCTCGGGGCCGGCCTCGCCCGGGACTGGGCGGAATACACCGGCCCGGACGACCTCCTGGAGCGTGCGCCCGGCCGGCCGCCCGAACCCGGCGGCCCCACCCTGGGCACCGATGCGATCAAGCTGGCCGACGTCGTCCTCGCGCCGGCTCTCGCCGTCGACACCCGCGGGGTGCGGCTCGGGCAGGGCGGCGGCTGGTACGACCGCGCGCTCACCCACCTGCGCCCGGGCGCGAAGGTGGTCGCCGTGGTCTTCCCGGAAGAGGTGTACGACGCCGCGGACCACCCGCTGCCGCGCGAGGAGCACGACATCCTGGTGCACGCCGTGGCGACCACCGCCGACTGGCGCTGGCTGGGCGCGTAGGTCCCGCTGGTCGAGACCGGTCTCGACCAGCTCGACCAGCGACACAGGCTCGACCAGCGACGGCCTACGTCACGGGGTGAGGATCAGCTCGTCCTCTTGCGCGCCGTCGACCGCCTCGGTGCTGAACGGCCACGGGAACGTCTCCCCCGTCGCCCACGCGTCGAGCTGGTCGTCGTAGTGCTCGGAGGCCGGGTGCGCGGACGCGCCGGTCACGACGACCCAGGTGGAGGCGTCGAGGTCGGCGAGGTCGACGACCATGCGCATGGACGGGCCGCCCGTCACGTCGAAGCTGCCGCTGGCCGCGTCCCAGGCGGTGGCGTTCACGATCGAGGGGCCGCCCCCGACCTTGACCGGCGCCGGGTTCATGTACGCGGTGATCGGAGCCGGGATGCCGTCCCCGCCGAGCACCAGGTGCTTCAGCTTGAGCTGGTGCAGCGTGCCCCACTCCCAGTCGCTGGTGTCCTTGCCGAGCTCGACCGTGAGGTCCTGGCGCGCGCTGAGCAGCGCCTGCGTCAGCGCCTGGTCGCGGCTCTCGACGACGGCCACGGTCGACTTGTCGTCCCAGAACGCGTCGTTCGGGTCGTCGAGCATGCCCTGGATGACGGCGAGCCAGCGGCTGCCGCCGTCGGGCCACATGGACTCCGGTAGCTCGTCGTTGAAGGTGGCCTCCAGGAGGTTGCGCCACACCGCGGCGAAGTAGGCAGCGGCGGCGGAGTCCGCCTCCATGGTGTTGTCCCAGTCGGCCAGGAGTGCCTGGCCGTCCGACTCGTAGCCGGCGGGAAGCTCCACCTCGAGCAGCACGGGCACCAGCGTGTCGGCGAACACGCTCCACTCGTCCATCTGGATGTCCGACATGTCGGCGGCCGTGAGCTTGCGCCCCTCGGCGATCCGGTCGCTGATCAGGGTGCGGATGCGTTCCGACCGGTACCCGTAGTCCCAGTCGCGGCTGAGGTACGGCCCGGAGCCGCCCGGCAGCACCGCCTGGTTGGCCGCGACGATGAAGCCCTCCTTGGGGTCCAGGACGCCCGGCATCTGCGCCTGGTCCACGTAGCCGGTCCAGTCGTAGCGGGCGTCCCAGCCGGGGCGCGGCCAGGTGCCGTCGGACTCCACCGCGCCGGGGACGCTGGCCCGCACCGGGATCTTGCCCGGCGCCTGGTAGCCGATGTGCCCGTCCGTCGTCGCGTACACGATGTTCTGCGCCGGGACCTCGAACATCGCGGCCGCCGCCTTCATGTCCGCCGGGGTCCTCGCGCGGTTCATGGCGAACACGGCGTCGGCGGTGCGGCCCGGCTCGAGCGCCGTCCACGACAGCGAGATCTCGTACTGGCCCAGCTCCGTGCCGGTCTCGGTAGGCGAGTTGCGCACGGCGTCCATCTCACCCTCGTCCATGACGGACGAGATGATCGGGCCGTGCACGGTCCGCCGGACCTCCAGGTCGACCGGGCTGCCGCCGTCGACCCGGATCACCTCGGTCTCCTTCTCCATCGCGACCCAGTCGTCCGCTCCGCGCAGGTATGTGTCGTTGCGGACGCGCTCGATGAAGAAGTCGGTGACGTCGGCGCCCATGTTGGTCATGCCCCAGGCGATGTCCGCGTTGTGCCCGATGATCACGCCGGGGAATCCCGAGAACGAGAATCCGGCGACGTCGAAGGGGCACTCCGGCCCCACCTGGTTGCAGTGCAGGCCCACCTGCGTCCAGATGCCGGGGGCGGCGAGCGCGAGGTGCGGGTCGTTGGCCAGCAGCGGCTTGCCCGACTCCGTGTACTGGCCCGACACCGCCCACGAGTTCGAGCCCGTGCTCTCGCCGCGCGCGATCTGCACGGGCACGGCGTCGAGCGCCCGCTGCGCCGAGTCGAGGGCCTTGGCAAGGTCCGGGCTCTGGTACATGTCGCCGGTGCCCGACGACGTCTGCGTCGCCTGGGTCTGCTGCGTCGCCGCCGGGACGCCCGCCTCGGCGGGGTCGAGGATCGTCGCGTTGCCGGTGCCCGAGTACGCCGGGAACAGCTCGGCGACGCGCGACGCGTCGCCGAGGGTGCTGTAGGCCAGGCCGCGGTCGAGCTCCTCGTTGTAGTTGTTGCGCAGGTCCCAGGCCATGGCCTTGAGCCAGGCGAGGGAGTCGATCGGGTCCCACGGCTCCGGCTCGTTCACCTCGACGCTGACGTCGAGCACCGTGTACTCGACCGCCGTCTCGGCCGGGCTGCGGTCCGCGAGGTAGGCGTTCACGCCGTCCGCGTAGGCCTGCAGGTACTGCCGGGTCTCGTCGTCGAGGAGGTTGAACTCCTCCTCCGCGACGTGCCGCCAGCCGAACGTGCGGGTGACCATGTCAGCCTGGATCGCGTCGGGAACGTTGCCCACGAGCTCGGCCAGGCGGCCCGCGGTCACGTGCCGGCGGTAGTCCATCTCGAAAAAGCGGTCCTGCGCGTGCACGTAGCCCTGCGCGCGGAACAGGTCCTCGGCCGAGTCGGCGTAGATCTGCGGCACGCCCTGGGCGTCGCGGCTCACGCGCACGTCCGAGCTGAGTCCCTCGACCTGTACCTCCCCGGAATACTCCGGGAGCGGACGGCGGGCGGTGAACCAGCCGAAGGTCGTCACGGCGACCAGCGCCAGTACCACGACGACGGCCGTGCCGACCAGGAACTGGCGGACACGGGAGGTGCGAGTCCGACGGGGCTTGGTGGGCCGCGCACCGTCGGGGGAGGCTGTTTCGGCGGGCTCTACGGGCTCAGCGGAAGTCGTCGCGGACACGCAGTGGAGACTACCGCTCGCCCCTGGGCTTGAGTGACCGCGCTTGGGTGAACACACTCGGGAGATCCTGGGACTATCCCCCTCCGCTCGACCGTTACTATTGGCACTCGGAAACCCCGAGTGCCAGGCCAGGTCCCGGTGAGCGCGCGACGCCCCGGCCGGCCTGACGTCCAAGAGGAGTGCACGTGCCCACCTACGCGTACCGGTGTGCCGACTGCGGCCACGCGTTCGACATCCACCAGGAGTTCAGCGACGAGTCGCTGACCGTCTGCCCCGAGTGCCAGGGCCGGCTGCGAAAGGTGTTCAGCTCCGTGGGCGTCACCTTCAAGGGCTCCGGTTTCTACCGCACCGACTCGCGGAGCACGTCGACGAGCAGCACGGTGAAGCCCGGCAAGTCGGAGTCCTCGTCGGACTCGTCTTCTTCCTCGGGGTCTTCGGACTCCTCGGGCGGCTCGTCCTCCAGTGACTCTTCGTCTTCTTCGTCGAGCTCCTCGTCCAGCAGCTCGAGCGGGTCGACCCCGTCGAAGGCCGCCTCGGCCTGACCACCGCTCCACCCGCGAGTTCGGTCGGTTGCGGGCCTGTCACCTGCAAGTTCATGAACGCCGGCCCAGCAATGGACCGAAGTCACCGAGTGACGATGGATCGACTCCGGCGGCGCTGGACCGCCCTTGCTGATGCGGACTCTCCGGCTCGCCGTGCACAACCTCTGACCCGGAATCTCTTCGACGGGCTCACCGACCCGCTCGACGTCTTTCCAAGGGAGTGAGCGCGACCACAGGCGGCGTTTTCCCGCCGTCGTGCACAGGTTGCCCGACGGCGGCCCGCGGCCCTGCCTCGGCTGAATAGCGTCGCCGGCATGGGACTTCTCGACACGATCGCCGAGCCGGCAGCACGTCATAGTTCGCCGCCCGGCTCCGGCTCGCACACGCCATGGGGCCGGACCGCCGGGTCCGCTCCGGGCCGCAGGCCACGCACGGGGCTCGCGACGCTGCTGCCCCGCCCGGGCCGGTCTCGTTCGGCTGCGCTCCGCCGCACGCGACGGCTCCTCTGGCGCTGGCGCTTCGCCCTCGCAGCTGCGATGTTCGGCCTGGCCGCCACTCTGACTGTGCACGTCCTGCGCCCGCCGCCGCCCCCGACAGTCGACGTCGCCGTCACGGCCCGCGCCGTCACGGCCGGCACCGAGCTCACCCGGGACGACGTCGTGGTGCGCGCGATCGCCGCCGACCTCGCCCCGCCCGGCGCGATGCATACGGTGCGCGGCCTGCTGGGCCGTGCGGCCGTCGTCGGGCTGCCGGCGGGCGCTCCGCTGCACACCACCCTCGTATCCGACGACGGCGTCTCCGCCGCCGCCCCGCGCGGCACGGTGGTGGTCCCGGTCCGCCTGTCCGACGACGCGATCGCCGCCCTGTTGCGCCCCGGTGATCGAGTGGACCTGCTGGCGGGAACGACGACGGGCAGCGAACCGGCGGCCGCGCCTCGCTACCTCGCCCGGAGCGCGCTCGTCCTGCCCGTCCCGGCGGAGCGCGAGCCAGAGGGAGCGGGCGGGCTGCTCGGTCCTGCGTCGGACGGCGACCGGCCCGTCACGCTCGTCGCCGTGACCCCGCAGGACGCCCCGGAGCTGTCGGCGGTCTCCGGTTGGGGTTCGGTGACGGCGGTGCTGGTGCCGTAGAACGACTGCGCAGGAAAAGCTCGGGAACGCCGGGTGAACAGCGTTAGCCAATTCGGCCGAATGTCCTGTTCGACGTGCGCTGAACCGGATCTTCCACCACAATCCCCTTCGAGGTCCTGGCCGACGCCGACCCACACCAACGTCAAAGAGATCCAGAAATAGATCCGGGGGGATCCATGCGCGACCTGCTCAACGGCTTCAAGGAATTCATCACGCGCGGCAACGTGCTCGAGCTCGCGGTCGCTGTTGTCATCGGCGCCGCGTTCTCAGGCGTCATCAGCGGCCTCGTCGACGGTTTCATCATGCCGCTCATCGGGTGGCTCGTCGGTGCGCCGGACTTCACGGCCATCGCCTTCAGCATCCCGAACTGGCAGGGCAAGTCAACCATCTTCCCGATCGGCCTCTTCATCCAGGGCCTCATCATGTTCGTGCTGATCGCGTCGGCGATCTACTTCTTCGTGATCCTCCCGATCAAGAAGCTCTCCGAGCTGCGCAAGCGCGCGGACGAGCCCACCGTCGAGGAGTCGCTCGCGGAGGACGTCGTGCTACTCACCGAGATCCGGGACCTGCTGCGCGCCCAGGCCAACTCACAGGTCGGCTCGCAGGCCGGAGGCGGTTCGCACTCCAGCTGAGCCGCGAGCGCAGGCTCGACCAGCGACGGCGTCAGCCCCAGTGCGGCGGGACGTCGCGCCGGAGCTGCTCGTCGTTGGAGCCGTGGCCGGCGTCGGGCGCGGCTCCGCCGTCGGACCCCTCTCCCCAGCCGGCGGGACGCTCGTCGGCGCTCACGCCCAGCACGGCCTCACGCTCGGTCCCGCGGCGCACGGCGCGCCGGGGACCCCGCCGTCGCGGGGCGGTGTCGCTCTGTGCCGGGTCGGCCGGCCGCGCAGGGTCGACGGGCGCGTTCACGGGCTCGCTCACCCCACCATTGTCGCCCCGCGCGGCCCGCGTACGGTCAGGCCGTGGCGAACGCCACCAGCGCGTCCAGGTCCGCCTGCCATCCGTCGGTCACGGAGCCGACGCCGCGGTGGACCGAACCGCCGCCCTCACCGTGCGCCTCGAACCCGGTGTGCACCACGCGCAGCACGGTCTGGTCGGGCCCGACCTCGGTGAAGGTCACCTCGACGCGGCTCGCCCGCTCTCCGTCCGGGTCGAACTGCCAGTCGCCGCCCAGCATCCATGCGAGCACGAGCCGGCCGGGGGCGCCCCATTCGAGCACCCGGCCCCAGTCACACTCGGTGCCGTCCGGCTGCCGCTCGTACCAGCGGCCGCCCGCGGTCGGCTCGAACACGATCGCCGCGGGCCGCTCGTCCCCGAGCCAGTGCCCTTCGGTGACCCATGCCGCCTGTTCCACGGTGTACAGCTCGAACGCCCGCGCCAGTCCGGCGGGCACGGTCACCTCCGCCACGACGGGCGTGTACGACTGGGTCTCGCTCATGATCGGTCCCTCTCGGATTCGTCGCCGCGCCCCGCCTGACGGGACGGGACACCGCTCCGCCGTCGGACGGCGTCCTCGCCGACGTACTCGGCGAAGGCGGCCAGCTGGTTGCTCCAGAAACGGTCGAGGTAGGCCCGCACGTCGGCGGGCCCGCTCGGATCGAGGCCGTAGAGCCGCCGCGTGCCCTCCGCGTGATCGCGGACGAGACCGGCCTCCTTCAGCACCTTGAGGTGCTGCGACACGGCGGGCCGGCTGATCGGCAGCCGCTCCGCGAGCTCCCCCACGGACACCGCGCCGCCGGCCAGCAGGGCCACGATGTCCCGGCGCCGGGCGTCGCCCAGCGCGTCGAGCTGCCGCTCGCCGCGCCCGGCACCCCGCTCCGAGCCGGCGGCACCGGTCACCCTTCGGTAAGTTCCCACGAACGGTAAGTTACAACTAACCGTTGGTTCCCGCAACCCGAGAAGAGTCCGCTTCGAGAACGGCCTTGGGTACCGAATCCGGCGAGGATCGGTACCCAAGGTCGTTCTCAAAGCAGACTGCCTTCAGCGGGTGCCGGCATCAGTCCGGTCGGCCCCGCACCCGGGCGATCGGTCAGTCATCGAGCACCTGCGGCACGACCAGCTCCGCCGCCGGCGCCACTCCTCCGGCAAGCCCCACCCGGGCGTCCCGCACCGACAGCACCACGCGCCGCACGCGCTCGGCCTCGGCGTCCGGGTCCAGGAACGCGGCCGCCGACCACACCTGGGCCACGACCCAGCCGAGCCGTTCGAGCCGCTCGGCGAGCTGCCGGTCGCGCACCCGGATGGAGGGCTCGGCCACGTAGGCGGCGTCGTCGGTCAGGACGGCCACCAGCAGCTCGCCCGGCAGGTCGGGGTGCCCCACCGCGAGCGGGATCCGGTCGCCGCCGGGGAGCCCGTAGTCGGTCTCGACCACGAGACCCGAGCGCCACAGCCGCTCCCCCAGGTCCACGACCAGGCGGTCGACCGACCGCGCCACGTCCACGCCGTTGCCGATCTCCACCTGGTCCGCGAGCCCGGAGCGCTCCTGCGCGAAAGACAGCACCCGCGCCAGCATCTGGGGCCCCGGCCCGCGCAGCCGCTCGGTATCGAGGTCGGAGGCCGGGAAGCACGAAACCACGTGCAGCCGCTTGCGCGCCGCCCCCAGCGAGCCCAGCAGCATCGCGTCGCCGCCGCCGTCGCCGAGCACGCCGAACCGGTGCAGCACGCGGCCGTGCGGCGTCCGCCCGAACCCGAGGGTCAGCACTATCGTGTCGCGCGCCAGCCCCGCCACGCCCGTGACGTCGGCGACCACCACCGGCTCGGGCCGCGATCCCGCGAAGAACGGCGCCAGCGCCGGGTTGGCCCGCACCTCGGCGAGCAGCCGCTCGCGGATGCGGTCGGCGTGCGCGGCGGTGACGGTGACGATGCCGAAGGTCTCCTCGGGCCGGGTCATCGCGTGCTCGATGGCGAGGTCGACGACCCGCTCCACCTCGGCAGTCGTCGACTCGACGGTGCCAGACACGGGGTCGGGCATGCCCGACCCGTCCACCAGCGAGAAGTGCACCAGCGCCTCGGTCCGCGGCACGGGCGCCGGGCGCATGATCCCCTCGTACCCGTGCTCGGCCAGCAGGCCCGTCAGCCGCGGGTCCCGCCGCGCGGGCTCCGGCTGCAGCGTCACGCGCGGCAGCAGCCGCGCCAGGTCCCGCACGGCGGTGCCCGACGCCGACCGCGGGTCGCCGACCACGACGATCTGCCGGCCGCGGGCCAGCGCGGGAACCACCACCTCGACCGGAACGTGCTGCACCGCGTCGAGGATCACCAGGTCGGCGCTGCGTTCCGCCGGCAGCAGGTGCGGCACCATCGTCGGCGTCGACACCCAGGTGGGCCGCAGCCGCCGCACGGTCGAGCCGTGCTCGGACACAAGGTCGCGCATCGAGGTCAGGCCGCCGTCGACCAGCTTCGCGTAGAGCGCCTCGGCGTCCTCTCGCTCGTCGCGCATCGCCGCGCCGAGGTGCGCACGCACCGCCGCCCGTACGGGCGCGGACAGTGAGTCGACGTGCCGGCGGTCGAGCTCGCGGAACCGCCCGGCAAGGGCGTCGAGCCCTGCGCCGTCCTGCCCGGCGAGGTCGGGCTCGGTGGTCAGGATCTGCTCGAACACCGACGACCACCACGACAGCTCCAGCTCCGGCCCCACGAGGTCGGCCTCCACGCGGCGCTCACCGAGGTCGTCGACCAGCTCGGAGAGCCCGGCCTTGCGCAGGCGCCGCAGCACAGCGGTCCGCTCGGGCAGCGGGGCCAGGGCCTCCTGCGTCTCCGAGAGGGATGCGAGCCGCTGGACCAGGGCGAACAGGTCGAGGTCGAGCAGTTCGCCGCCCGCCTGCGAGGAGCGCAGCACGGGCTCGAGCGCCTCGAGGTCGATGCGCACCGCCTCGTAGGTCTCCTCCACGCCCGCCAGGCCCTCGGGGAGCGTGGGCCAGCCGCCGCGCGGGCACTGCGCCTGCCAGACGTCCCGCTGCCGCTGCACCTCGACGAGGGCCGCGTGCAGGTCCGGCACGCGGACGCCCGGCCGCACCATCTCGCGGGCGCGCCGCTTCAGCCGACGCCGCGTCAGCCAGCCCATCTCGACGCCCTGCTGGGCCCGCGTCCGCCGCGACGCCGTGGCCTGCACCATGTCGGCGGCGGTGCGCTCGAAGACCATCGGCTGGAACACGTCGAGAGTGCCCCGCATGCCGCCGAGCATCGCGAGCTGCTCGCCCCACTGCCGCGCCGTCGACGCCGGGACCAGGCCGGTCACCCGCGAGACGTACTCGATCTGCTTGCGCAGCTCCGGCAGCGTCTGCTCGCCCAGGCGGGTGATGCGGGCGAGGGCGGACCGGGCGTCGTCGTCGGTCAGGATGTGCGCGCCGAACCACGGGCTCGACGACGACCTCAGCGTGAACGCCCCCAGCTCGGCCGCCCGCTCGAGGTCGGCCGCGAGCTCGGCGCGGCGCTCCGTGCCCAGCGCGAGCACCGAGTCCTCCTCGAGCCGCACCCGCGTGGCCGGGGCCGGCCGCTCGGACGTGAGCCGCGCCAGCGCCTGCAGGGCGTCGTACGCGGAGACCCGCCACGGTTCGCGCACCCGGTGCAGCGCCTCGATGTAGCCCACGAGCTGCGCGCGCGACCCGATCAGGGCGTCCCGGACGCGCGCCACCTCATCGGTGTCGATGCGCTCCTGCGCGGGTGTCATCGCCTCCAGGAGGCGGCGTGACGTCGACGTGCGCCACGTAGGGACCGGCGCGATGTCGAGCAGCAGCCCGTCCAGGCCGAGCGTCGCCAGACGCGCGGCCAGCGCGTCCGCGGCCCGGCGGTGCCCCGGCACGTACAGCACGGACCGGCCGCTCGCGTTCGCTTCGGCGACGACGGCGGACAGCGTGCCCGCGACGTCGGACCCCACGGGAGCGTCCACGAACAGGTGACTGCCCGTCGCGAGGGCGTCCACGACGTGCCGCTGGTGCGGGTCCAGGTCGCCGACGCCGCGCTCGTGCGCCGGGGCGGCGTCGCCCACGCGGCGCCCGGGAAGCTCCACCTTGGCCAGCTGCGTCACCGACCCGTCCACGCCGGCGAGCGCCGAGACAACCTCGTGCTCCCCCAGAGAGGGGCCGAGCTCGTCGAGGTCGTCGACCAGCACCTGCCCGGGGTGCACGAACGTGCCCACCAGCACGCGCCGGTCCAGCTCGAACTCGCCCAGCACGGCCGACCCGAGGCTGGCGATCCGGTCCAGCACGTCCGTCGGGTTGAAGCCCGCGAGCGTGAAGGTCGCCTTCGCCAGCGCGGCCGGGTCGAGCAGGGCGCCGCGGGCGCGCAGCGTGCGCGCCACCACAGGGTTGATCTCGGCGGTGGGGTCGAGCGTGATGTCGTAGTCGCCCTCGCCGTCGCTGCGCGGCGTGAGCATGACGGGCCGCAGCAGGACGGGCGCGCGCACCACGCGCGGCTCCTGGTCCTCCTCGTCCGACGCCGGTACGGCGCCGCCCGAGGGCATGGCCAGCGTCACGATGGGGACGGACCCGGTGAGGGCAGGGGCGTCCGCGGGGCTGCCGGCGGAATCCCCACCGTGCTCCGGCGGCGAGACGACGCTCGCGGGGCCGAGCACCCGGGTGATGGCCTCCATGTCGTTCGAGTCACCGCCGGTGGCGGGCCGCTCGGTCCAGGTCGCGACGCCGATCGCGAGATAGGTGGGCGACACCCCGTAGCGCTGCGCGTGCTCGGCGGAGCGCGCGGCGACCGCACGTGCCCGACGGCGGGCGGTCGGCAGCGCGCCGGCCTCGCGCACGAGGTTGGACAGGCGGGTCGGACGGCCGGCGAAGAGCTGGGCGACACCCGACGGGTGGGCCGCCGACAGGTCGATGACTGCCTCGCCGAGCAGTCCGACGTCGGCCAGGGAGGAGCCTCCGGCCAGGCGGACCAGCCCGGCGCGCCAACGCGCGACCGACTCGGTCATGGGGTCCCGGGCAGTGTCCGGTGCGGACTCCGGAGCCTCCTCCGCTGCCAGCTCGGCGGCTTGGTCCACGGTCTCGTCCTTCAGCGCGGCCGAGAGCTCCTCGGACAGGTCGGCCGAGATCTCGGGGGCGGCTGCGGTCTGGCGGCGTGCAGCGTTCACCCCAGCACGCTAACCGCGCGGCGTCCGCAAGAGCCGGACGCCACGCCGCGCGACACGCCGGAGCGCCAGAACCCCCGGCGTGTCAGGCCGGCAGGTCACCCGGGTGACCTGCCGGCCTGACACGTGCGGCAGGTACAGATCGGCGCATGCAAGAGCCCCTCCGGCAGGGGGTCCGAAGGGGCTCAGCAGACGGGCCGAAGCCCGACGGGGTATGACGGTGCGCACCGCGCAGGGGGCGGGCGATGCGCACCGTCTTGTGAGAGTCTGCACCTGTTCCCGGCGGACGTCAACACCGAGTCGGACGATCGTCCAGGTTGCAAGACGTGCGTCGATAAAACGTTGTCGAAGTGCCGGTTTCACCCTGCCGATTGCCCGCTTAACCGCGACATTTCGCCATTCTGGCGCCACGCGCCTCACCTCCCCTCGCACACCGCCCGGACCCCTTCCGGGCGGCACTGAGCCCGCGTCCGACGTCGGCGAAATCACCCTCTCGGGGTGCCCGACCGCCGGCCCTCGGGGTGCCCACCGGCCGGTGACAAAAAAGGCTGGACGGTCCCACCTAGACTCGAACGTTTGTGAGCGCACTCGTCGAGGCAGTCTTCCCCCGCCGGCTCGGCCGGTCGTTCCGCTGGCTCGTCTCGGCGTCCTGGACCAGCAACATCGGCGACGGCATCGCGCTCGCCGCCGGCCCCCTGCTCGTCGCGTCGCAGACCGAGAGCGCCTTCCTCGTCGCGCTCGCCGCGATGCTCCAGCGGCTGCCGTGGCTCCTGTTCGGCCTCTGGGCCGGCGCGCTGGCGGACCGCCTGGACCGCCGCCTCGTCGTCATCGTCGCCAACTCGATCCGAGCCCTGGTCATCACGATCCTGTGCGTCTTCATCGCGACCGGGACCGTGAGCATCGGCATGGTGCTCACCGCGATGTTCCTCTACGGCATCGCCGAGGTCTTCGCCGACACCACCCAGCAGACGCTCCTGCCGACGCTCGTGGCGCCCGCCGACCTCGGCACCGGCAACCAGCGCATGCAGGCCGGGTTCCTCACGGCGAACCAGCTGGTGGGCCCGCCGCTCGGCGCCTTCCTGTTCGCCGCGGGAATGGTCTGGCCGTTCGCGACGCAGGTGGTGTGCGTGGCGCTGGCGGTCCTGCTGGTCTCGCGCATCACGGCCCCGCCCGGGGCGTCGTTCACCACCGTGCGAGACGCCGAGAGCCACGTCCGCAAGGACATCGCCGAGGGCCTGCGCTGGGTGTGGCACCACCCGCCCGTCCGGACCCTGAGCATCGTCATCCTCGTCTTCAACATCACCTGGGCCGCCCCGTGGGGCGTGCTGGTGAAGTACTCGCTCGACCACCTGCACATGAGCGAGGTCGGCTACGGCCTGCTCACGACGGCGAGCGCGGTGGGCGGCGTCATCGGCATGTTCTCGTACGGCTGGCTGGAGCGGCACGTGAACCTGGCGACGCTCATGCGCGTCTGCCTGACGCTGGAGGTGCTCACGCACGGGGCGTTCGCGCTGACCACGACGGGCTGGGTGGCGATCCTCATCATGTTCGAGTTCGGCGTCTACGCGTTCGTCTGGGGCACGCTGTCCACCACGGTCCGGCAGCGTGCGGTGCCCAAGGAGTTCCAGGGCCGCGTGGCGTCGATCAACATGATCTGCGTGTTCGGCGGCCTCGTCGTCGGGCAGGGTATCGGCGGCCTCATCGCGGAGCACTGGGGCCTCGTGGCCCCGTGGTGGTTCGCCTGCGCGGGCGCCGGCATCACCCTCCTGCTCGTGTGGAAGTCCCTGGGAAACATCGCCCACATGGGGCAGCCGAAGTAGAACCCAGGGCGAGGTCAGCGGGCCTTGACGATCGGGATCGAGCCCGTCTCGGTGAACTGGCGCATGCGCTTGCTCACCGTCGACTGGCTGACGCCGACCTCCTCCGCGATCTCCCGGTACGTACGACCCTTGGTGCGCAGGTCGATCATGCGCTCCGCGTCCTGGGTGCCGAGCTGCGTGTTCCGTCGCGGCGCGCGCCGCGGGGGAATCGCCTCCCGGACGTTCGCCGTGGCACGGTCCGCCGCGGCAGCCGGATCGGCGACCGGCTCGGCAGCATCCGGCTCTACCTGGACCGGGTTGGGCTGCGGGGCGCGCTCGCTCACCCCCTGGCGCGGCATGTCGAGGGCGGCGCTGCGCCGCGCGGGCCGGCGCTCCGCACCGCCGTCGAATGCAGCGCGGTCGGGCGCGTCCCCGTCGAATGCTTCCCCGTCGAACACGCTCGCGCGGGCGGGCTCGGCGAACTCCGCGGCGACGACGTCGGCGGCACGCTTCTCGTACTCGGGCGCCCCGAACTCAGGCGCCCCGAGCTCGTCCCGCATACCGGACGGCCGGGCTTCCATGGGCTCGTCGGTGAGGATGCCGGTAAGCCGCTGGCGGTCGGCGGCGTGCAGGCGGGCGACGTCGGCGGTGCCGTCCCCGACGGCGGCGAGCGCCTCGCACCAGGCGGCCACCTGCGCGCGCATCTCCGTTGGCGGCACGGTGCGCAGCGCCACGGAGCGTGCCCGACGGCGTCCGGTCTCGGCGCGGGCGAGCCGACGGCGCGCGGCCCGTGACCCGTCGTTCAGGCTCTGTGCCCGGAACAGGTCCTCGGTCGTGAGGAAGAGTGCGTGCATGCGCGCGGACTGCCGCATCGCGGACCAGGACGTGCCCGTGGCCAGGTGCCGGTCGCCGATCAGGGCCAGGTGCCACATGAGTGCGGCGAGCAGGGGCACGATGAACCGGAACAGGACGGCGCCGACCGGGTGGTCGATGTACGCCTCGTGCCAGGCCGCGAACACGCCGGAGGCCGACGAGAGCGCCCAGGTCAGGGCGAGCAGGGTCCCGCCCGGCCGGTTGTCCCGCGCGGCCTCCCGGGCCAGGAGGGCGACGGTGACCAGGGACAGCTCGAAGACGCCGGCGGTCGTGTAGGCGGTGCCCTGGTTCATGGCGAGGACGTCGATGCCGAACTGGACCATCGCCAGGTACGCGGACCCGGTCGAGATGAGGGCGACGGATATCGCGCCCGTGAGAACCAGGCTGCGGGAACGGCGCGTCGGGACGGTCGTGACGGGGAACGCCCGGTCGGCGGGGGCCACGGTGATCTCTCCTTGGTCGAGGACTGTCGGGCGAGAGTATCGAACAACAGTTCGGATGCCCAGAGGGTGGGCGAACATGAAGATATCGGACATGTGTGTCGGCCCGGTATCGTCCGTGGCTCGACTGCGTCCGGAGTCCGCGCGGGGGACCATGGACGTGGCGCCGACACCGGACGGGCGGCGCAGGCGCACGGAGGGGAATACATGTCGGAGACGCTCAGCGGGTTCGCGGCCGGACCGGCCCCACGCCGTCGGCACGGTGCGGGGGCGCGCCGTCGTCGCACCGCGCGGACCTGGGCCTGGGTGGGGGGCATCGTGGCGGTAGCGATCCTCGGGACGGCCGCCTGGCTCGTCCTGCGGCCCGACGCCGATCCCGCGCCGGTCGCGGAACCGTCGGCGAGCCCGTCGCCGTCGGCCAGCCCTACCCCGAAGCCGACGCCGACGCCCGCCGCCTTCTCGCTCACGGCCCTGCCCGGGCCGGACATCGACGAGATCCTTCCGCGCGCGCTGCCGCTGGCCAAGGTCGACACGCTCCGCGGCCTGCCCGACTCGGTCGCCATGCCGAAGGCGGACCGGATCCCGGTCTGGGCGCGGCCGGACGTGGCCAAGGCACCGGTGCTCGCCCTCGAGTCCACCTACTACGACGCCGACGCCCGCTGGCTCGTGCTGGAGCGCCGGCCCGGGTGGGTCAAGGTGCTCATCCCCTACGGGCGCGGCGCGCTCCCGTCACAGGACCCCGAGAAGGTCAACGGCGCCTCCGGCTGGCTGCGCGGGAGCGATATCACCCTGGAGAAAGAGAGCCGGTCGGTGGTGGTCGACCTGTCGGACCGGACGGTGACCGTCACGCACGCCGACGGCACCCAGGACCAGCTCGCCGCCACCGTCGGCGCGCCCGCCACGCCGACGCCGGAGGGCCTGACCCAGGTCTTCACGGTCACGGAGGCCGTGAACACCGGGCTGTCCGTGTTCCTGTCGATGCAGAGCGAGTCCCTTGACGGGTTCTACGGCACCGACTACGCCGCCACCGCGATCCACGTGGGCGTGGACCAGGGCCTGGCGGTCAGCAACGGCTGCATCCGCCTGACGAGCGCCGACTTCGAGCGCCTGGCCGGCCTGGACCCGGGAGTCCCGATACTGGTCAAGGCCTGACGCCGGTCACGACGCCGCCGGGCAGGGCTCCTCGGCCGCCTTGCGGAAACAGCCCACGAAGTGGCCGGGCGCGTACTCGACCAGCCCGACGCTGTCCGGCACCTCGCCGCCGTCGGGCAAGCCGTCCGGCGAGCCGTTCGAGGCGACGGCCTCGTGGTACAGGCACCGCCCCGCCAGGCGCGCGGCACGCCCCGCCTCCTCCGCCTCGACCTCTTCCCACGTCCGGTCCAGGTGCGGCACCGAGGCCAGCAGGTCGCGCGTGTAGGGGTGCAGCGGGTCGTCGAAGACGGCGGTCGTGTCGCCGCGCTCCACTATGCGCCCCT
Source organism: uncultured Actinomycetota bacterium (assembly GCA_963850545.1). Taxonomy (GTDB): domain Bacteria; phylum Actinomycetota; class Actinomycetes; order Actinomycetales; family Cellulomonadaceae; genus Promicromonospora. The sequence continues at coordinate 884,187 of CAWKLP010000002.1, forward strand.
TGTAGAGGATGACCACCCGGTCCGAGACGTAGTTGCCGAGCGAGAGGTCGTGCGTGACGAACAGGATCCCGAGGCCGCGGGCCTTGAGCTCGCCCAGCAGGTTGAGCACGTCGATGCGGGTGGAGGCGTCGAGCATGGAGATGATCTCGTCGGCGACCAGCAGCTCGATGTCGAGCAGCAGCGCACGGGCGATGAGCAGGCGCTGGAGCTGCCCGCCGGACAGCTGGTGCGGGAACTTGCCGAGGATGTCGTCGGGCTCGAGCGTCACCGCGGCGAGCGCGTCGTCCAGCCGCGAGCGCCACTCGCTGCCGGAGACCTTGGGGAAGTAGGACTGCCGCAGGGTCTCGAACGTCCGGTCCACCTTGAAGATGGGGTTGAACGAGCTGAACGGGTCCTGGAACACGCCCTGGACCTTGCGGTAGTAGTCACGACGGGCGCGGAACCCGAGCTTGGTGACGTCGCGCCCGTCGAACGTGATGCTGCCGCCCGTCGAGTCGAGCAGGTGGAGCACCATCTTGCCGATGGTCGACTTGCCGCTGCCCGACTCCCCGATGAGCGAGACCACCTCGCCGCGCTGCACGTCGAGGCTGACCTGCCGCACGGCGTGCAGGTCGGAGGTGCCGAAGGTGCCGGTCTTGTAGACCTTGTCGAGCTGGGTGAGGGTCAGCATCAGCTCACCGCCCAGCACGCGACGTGGTGGCCCTCGGCTATCTCCCGGAAGGGCGGGGCTTCGGCGCACTTGTCGTGCGCCAGGGGGCAGCGGTCGCGGAACCGGCAGCCGGCGGGCGGTTCGAGGAGCGACGGCGGACGCCCCTCGATGCCTTCGAGCTGCTGCTCCTCGTATCGGTCGCCGACCTTGGGCAGCGCCCCGACGAGCATCTTCGTGTACGGGTGCTGGGGCTGGTTGATGATCGTCTTGGCCGGCGCCTTCTCGGCGAGGTGCCCGGCATACATGACGAGGATGGTGTCGGCGACCTGGAACAGCACGGAGATATCGTGCGTGATGACGATCATCGACTTCACGAACCCGTGGTCGCGGAACTCGACGAGCGCCCGGGCGACGGCCTTCTGCGAGGACACGTCGAGCGCGGACGTCACCTCGTCGCCGATCAGCAGCGACGGGTTCAGGAGCGTGGAGAGCACCAGCACCACGCGCTGCTTCATGCCGCCGGACAGCTCGATCGGGTAGCGCTTCAGCACCTCGACGTCGAGCCCGACGAGCTCTAGGCGGCGCTCGAGCTCGGGCAGCACGTCCGTGTACCGCACGTTGTGCGCCGAGAGCAGGTCGCGGATCATCCGGCCGATCTTGCGGGTCGGGTTCATCGCGGACATCGCGTACTGCGGGATGAGGGACACCTCGCGGTAGCGGTGGCGGCGCATGGCGCCGTCGTCGGCCAGCGGCAGCTCGGTCTCGTCCAGGACCACCGTGCCGCCCACGTGCTGCATGCGGGTGTCGAGGCGGATGAGGGCCTTGCCGAGCGTCGTCTTGCCGCAGCCGGACTCGCCGGCGATGCCCATGATCTCGCCGTCCGCCACCTCGAAGGTGACGCCGTCGAGGGCCTTCACGTCGCCGCGCAGGGTGCGGTACCAGACCTTGAGGTCGTTCACGGCCAGGGCCATGTCACATCTCCCGCAGCTTGGGGTTGAAGACCTCGTCGAGGCCGACGTTCATGATGTAGAGCGAGCCCACGATGAGCGTGATCCCCAGCCCTGGCGGGATGAACCACCACCACAGCCCCAGATGGAGCGCGCTCCACTGCACGGCCTGGTTCATCATCAGGCCGAGCGACATCGCGTTGGTGGGCCCGAGCCCGATGAAGTCGAGCGACGCCGCCGTGAGGATGGACCCGCCGAACAGCAGCACGAACGTCATGAAGAGGTACGAGTACATGTTGGGCGCGACCTCGCGCCGCAGGATCGTGCCCACCCCCACGCCCGACAGCCGCGCCAGGTCGATGAAGTCCCGCGAGCGCAGCGACAGGGTCTGCGCGCGCACCGCGCGGGCCACCCACGGCCAGCTGAACACACCGATGTACAGCGCCTGCATGGGGACGCTCCGTACGCCCAGGTAGGCGTTGATGATGATGAGCACCACGAAGCCGGGGATCACGAGCACCACGTTGGTGAGCATGTTCAGCAGCTCGTCGATCAGGCCGCCGCGGTAGCCCGCGACGAACCCGATGGCCATCCCGATGACGGCGGACACCCCGCCGCCCAGCAGGCCCACGAGGAACGTGGACCGCAGGCCGGCGACGAACTGCGCGAAGACGTCCTGCCCGAACGTCGTCGTCCCGAACGGGAAGTCCGCGGACGGCGGCGCCATCGGCGGCCCCGCGTAGTCCATCGGCGCGTACCGCAGGAACGCGGGGCCGAGCAGCCCGAGCAGCAGGAACCCGAGCACGACCACCATGCCGATGATGACCTTGGGGTTGCGCAGCGCGAAGTACAGCGTCTCGCGTGCGTCTCCCCCCGGCTTGCGGCCCGTCACCGGGCCGGCCACACCGGGTTGTTCGCTCGCCTCGGTCCCCGGCCCCGCTATGGGCTGTGTCGTCGTCATGCCGTTCTCCTTCCGCGTGAGCCTGCGGCTCCGCTACGGGCGGGTGCCTCGTACCTCGGCCCCCACCCTCCACTGCGCCTCCGGCTCATGCGGTGCCCCCCGTCAGTCCGGTCCGCGTGCGGGGGTCGACCAGCACGTAGACGATGTCGATCACGAAGTTGGCCACCAGCACGCCGATCACCACGAACAGCAGGGTGCCCTGCAGCAGGAAGAAGTCCTGGTTCTGGATGGCGGACAGCACGAGCTTGCCCAGGCCCGGGTACGCGAACACGATCTCGGTCACCAGGGCGCCGCCCAGGATGGTGCCGAGCTGCAGCGCCAGGCCGGTGATCTGCGGCAGCTGCGCGTTGCGGAACGCGTACTTCCGGATGAGCCGCGGTGGCGCGCCGAGCGCGGCGAGGTAGTTCGCGTAGTCCGACTCGAGCTCGTAGATGATCAGGTTCCGCATGCCGATCGCCCAGCCGCCGAGCGAGACGAGGAACAGCGACAGGAACGGCAGCACCCAGTGCTGCAGCAGGTCGCCCGCGAACGACCAGGACCACTGCGGTACCAGGCCGAAGTCGTAGCCGCCGGCCACGGGGAACCACCCGAGCGCGACGCCGAAGCCCCACGCGAGCAGGATCGCGAGCCACATGTACGGCATGGCCGTGATGAGGTACCCGACCGGCAGGGCCACGTTGTCGAGCCAGCGGCTGCGCGCCGCCATCGCGCCCACGCTGTTCCCGACCACGAAGCTGAGCAGGATGGCCGGGATCATGATGCCGAGCGTGTACGGGACGGCGTCGAGCACGACCTGGCTCACGGGCGCGGGGAACAGCCACACGCTCGTGCCCAGGTCACCGCGGAACAGCGCGGCCCAGTAGTTCAGGTACTGCTGCCAGAGCGGGAGGTCGAGCCCGAACGTCCGCTCGTAGTACTCCGTCATCGACGCGATCGTCTCGGGGTGCTGGACGGCGGCGCGCGCCACCATCCGCTGAACCGGATCCCCCGGCATGAGCCGGGGGATCAGCCAGTTCAGCGTGACCGCTACGACGAACGTCAGACCGTAGACCAGGGTCTTGCGCGCGAGGTAACCACGCATACGTCAGGAAGCCGGCTCGAGGGCGAGCAGCGTGTTGATGCCGCCCATCTGCACGTACCCGTTCCACATGACCGGGAAGTACGCGTCCTCTCGACCCTCCTTGGGCCAGTTGGTCCACTGCGACTCGTTGTACTGGGCCCACGCGCCGTTGTACCAGAGCGGGATCAGGGGCATCTCGGTCATGAACCGCTCCTGCACCTGCGACAGCGTGCTCTCGAACTCGGGCGTGCCGCTCTCGGTACGCGACAGCTCCTCCACGAGCTCCCACGACTCCTCGTCCTCGGCCCGGCCGAAGTTGCCCGCCAGCATCTGCTCCTGGATGGGCTGGTAGAACGCGTAGTTGTAGTAGGTCCACGGCGTGTTGCTCACCCCGGCGTTGCCGTTGATGACCAGGTCGAAGTCGCCGGTGGCCCGGGCGTCGTCGACGGCGCCCGCGTCCGGGAAGTCGGCGGTGACCTTGATGCCGGCCGCGGAGGCGTCCTCCGCGATCACGCGCGCCGCCTCCATCCAGTCCGTCCAGCCCGCGGGGACGATCAGCTTCAGGTCGATCGCCTCGCCGTCGGGCGTCTCGACGAACCCGTCGCCGTCGGTGTCCTCGTAGCCGGCGTCGGCCAGGATCGACTTGGCCTCCTCGGCGTCGAAGGTGAAGCCGTGCTCCGCGACGACGTCCTCGTCGTAGTACTCCTCGAACGCCGGTACCAGGCCCGACGGGTGCGCCTTCGACACAAGGCCGCCGTACGCGTTCGCGACGATCTTGTCGACGTCGATCGAGCGCGCGAGCGCCTGCCGGAAGTCGACGTCGTCCATCGGCGCGCGCGTCTGGTTCGGGATCAGGTTCGCCGACGCCGCCGCCAGCATGTACGGCTCACCCTCGTAGTAGGTGCTGACCTGGCCGGAGTCGACGAGCGTGTTGACGCCGGGCAGGAAGTTGTTGCTCAGGTCGAGGCTGCCGGACAGCATCAGCCCGAGCGCCACCTCGTTGGAGGTGTTCACGACGTCGACGATGTACTTCATCGGCATCTCGAGGCCGAGCTCGCTCCGGGCCCACCAGTCGTCGTTGCGCTCCCACACCATCCGGTCCTGCCCGACGGCGGAGAACTTGAACGCGCCGGAACCGATCGGGTCCTCGTTCGGGTTGGACAGCAGCTCGTCGTCCGACCACTTCGACATGATGTGCTCGGGAAGCACCATGGTGCTGTAGAGCCAGTTGTCCCACTCCTGGAACCGGGGGTCGGAGAACGTGAACTCCACGGTCGTGTCGCTGGTGGCCTCGACCTTGTCCAGCCAGGTCCACAGGTTGCTGTACGGCACGGCGTCGACCTTGCCGAGCTCGGTGGTGAAGACGACGTCGTCGGCGTCGAGCGTCTCGCCGTCCTGCCAGGTGAGACCCTCGCGAAGGGTGAGCTCGTAGGTCTTGTCGCCGGTCCACTCGCCGCCCTCGGCGAGCCAGGGCGTCAGCTCGAGCGAGATGGGGTCGAACTGGAACAGCGGCTCGTAGAGCAGTCCGCGCGCGCCCGTGGCGTGCCCCGAGCTGGGAATCGGGTTCCAGCTCGATGGCGGACCCCACTGGGTGCCGCTCGTGAAGAGCGTCTCCTCACGGGGGTACTCGCCCACGAGCTCATTCGCCGAGTCCATGCCTTCGGCGGACGCATACGGGTTGGACGGCGTGGGTGCGTTCCCACCGGCACCGCCGGAGCAGCCTGCGAGCAGCAGGCCCACCACCGCGGCTGTCGCCAGGGCCGACGCGCCCCGGGACCTGGTCTGTCGAAGGAACATCATCGATCCTCTCGTCCACCCCGCACGGCCGTCGTGCGGATCCGGGTGCATCATTGCTCCGGGTTTGGTGAGCATCGTTCTGCCCCGGGGCCGATTGCGTCAAGGTTTGTCACCTATGTTGCGCAATTGACACCTATGCCCGGGTCCGGCGTTTAGCGTGGCGGCCCGCGCGGACGTTAGGCTGTGTGCGCCGGTCCGGGCTCTGCCCGACGCCGGACGCGCCCCTCCCGCCAGGAGAGGGGTGAGCGCCTGTAGCTCAGTGGATAGAGCACCGCTCTCCTAAAGCGGGTGTCGGCAGTTCGAGTCTGCCCAGGCGCACCTTCTACTCGGCTCACTTGGCGAGCTGCTCGGCGAGCACCGCTGTCCGCTGCTCGGTCCGCACGGCGCGCTCCCCACCCCTGGCCACCATGGCCACGGCCATGACTGCCACCCCGGCAAGCGTCACGACGGCGCCCGCCCACAGGGGCGACGTGTACCCGAGGCCGGCGGCCAGGGTCAGGCCGCCCACCCAGGCGCCGAGCGCGTTGCCGATGTTGAACGCCGCGATGTTCGCCCCGGAGGCGAGGGTCGGGGCCGCTGACGCGTGCCGCATGACCCGCATCTGCAGGCCTGGCACCGTCGCGAAGCCGACGGCGCCCATGAGGACCAGGCTGATCATCGTCGCCACCTGGCTCGTGGCGGTCAGCGCGAAGACCGCCAGGACCACCGTGAGCAGCACCAGCAGGGTGAGCAGGGTGACCCCGAGGTTCCGGTCGGCGGCCTTGCCGCCGGCCAGGTTGCCCACGAAGAGGCCCGCACCGAACAGCACCAGCAGCCACGGCACCGTCGAGCTCGCGAACCCGCTCACCTCGGTGAGCGTGAACGCGATGTAGGTGAACGCGCCGAACATGCCGCCGTAGCCGAGGACCGTCACCGCTATCGACAGCCACACCTGCGGCGCCCGGAACGCCGCGAGCTCGCCCCGGAGCCCGGGTCCGGTCTCCCCGCTGGGGCCCGCGACGCCGTCGGGCACGCCGACCCGGGCCGGGACCAGGAGCGCGATGCCCACGAACGCGAGCACGCCGATACCGGTGATGGCCCAGAACGTGGAGCGCCAGCCCGCCGCCTGGCCGAGGAGGGTGCCGAACGGCACGCCCAGCACGTTGGCGACGGTCAGTCCGGCGAACATCATCGAGATGGCGGCCGCGCGGCGTTCCCGGGCCACCAGGTCGGCCGCGACCACTGCCCCGATGCCGAAGAAGGCACCGTGGCACAGCGCCGCGACGACCCGGCCGAGCATCATCAGCTCGTAGGTAGGCGCGACGGCGGACAGCAGGTTCCCCGCGATGAACAGGACCATCAGCCCGAGCAGGGCCTTCTTGCGGTCCACCCGCGTGAGCGCCGCGGTGAGCCCCACCGCGCCCACCGCAACGGACAGCGCATAACCGGAGATGAGGTAACCGGCGACGGTCTCGGAGACGCCGAAGTCCGTGGCCACCTCGGGCAGCAGGCCCATGATGACGAACTCGGTGAGACCGATCCCGAAGCCCCCGATGGCGAGGGCCCACAGGGCGACAGGCATGACAGTGCTCCTTGGAAAGGTAGGGCGGGGCTGGGTAGGCGGGGCCAGACAGGGGACGGCGTCAGCCGTTGAAGGTGTCGGGGTGCAGACCGGTGCGGCCGTCGTGGTCGAGAGCATCGATCGCGGCGACCTCCGCCGCAGTCAGCTCGAAGCCGAACAGCTCCAGGTTCGACGCGATGCGCGACGGCGTGACCGACTTGGGAATCACGACGTTCCCGTGCTGCAGGTGCCAGCGCAGGACCACCTGGGCGGGCGAGACGCCGTGCACCCGGGCGGCGTCGGTCACGGGTGCCTCACCGAGCATCGCGCCCTGCGCGAGCGGGCTCCATGCCTCGGTGATGATGCCCAGGCTCGCGTGGTGGGCGCGCAGCTCGCGCTGCTGGAGGCCGGGGTGCAGCTCCACCTGGTTGACGACGGGCCGCACGCCCGTCGCCGCGACGATCGCGTCGAGGTGCGCGGGCTGGAAGTTCGAGACGCCGATCTCCCGCACGAGGCCGGCCTCCCGGGCCGCGACGAGCCCTTCCCAAGCCGCCTCGTACTGCCCCAGGGCCGGCGCGGGCCAGTGGATCAGGTACAGGTCGAGGCTGTCGAGGCCGAGCAGCTCCAGGCTGCGCTCGAGGGCGGGCCGCACCTGGTCACGGGCCAGCGAGTCGATCCAGAGCTTGCTGGTGACGAACAGGTCGTCCCGGGACAGGCCCGACTCGGCGAGGGCCCGGCCCACGCCGGCCTCGTTGCCGTAGATCGCGGCCGTGTCGATGCTCCGGTAGCCCGCCGCGAGGGCGTGACCGACGGCGCGGGTCGTCTCGGCGTCGGGCACCTGGAAGACGCCGAAGCCGACCTGCGGCATGGTCGCGCCGGGGCGGGCGGCGTTCGGGAGTACGACGGCGGGGATCGTGACGGCGGGGACGAGGGATGACATGAGGGCTCCTTGCTGTTCTCCGAGCGGCGCATCGTGTGCGTGCGCGGCATCCTGGCGTGCGCGCTTATTTGCAGACGCCGCATAGATAGTTGCACGCGCGCACTAGTTGCACAAGCGCTATAGTTGGAGACCGGAATCACGCCCGACAAGGAGGGGCCATGGGAATCGCCGACGACGCCGTCGAGATCCGTGCCCAGGGCTGGCGAACGCTCGCCGCGCTGCACGGCCTGATCGACACCGCGCTCGAGCGCGCGCTGCAGGCCGAGCACGGCCTGTCCGTCGTGGAGTACACGGTGCTGGACGCCCTGTCCCGGCAGGACGGGTGGCACATGCGCATGCAGCAGCTCGGCCGCGCCACCGCGCTCTCGCCGAGCGCCACGACGCGCCTGGTCAACCGCCTGGAGGACCGCGCGCTGCTCACCCGGGTGCTGTGCCAGGACGACCGGCGCGGGATCTACACCGAGCTCACGAAGTCCGGCGAGAAGCTGCTCCGCGCGGCGCGCCCCACGCACGACCGGGCACTGCAGGATGCCCTGCAGGAGGCGGAGCAGGTACCGGAGCTGGCCTCGCTCGTCGGCACGCTCGGCACCGTCGGGGCAGCCGTCTGACCTGGCCTCTCGCAGGGTAGGAGCCACTGGATCGATGGACAAAGTAGTCCGAAAAGGATTGCATTGGGCGCATGGCCGACGGCGTTGAGACGACTGCGTACCTGGTCAACGAGTCCCGGGCGCGAAAGCCAGATCTGTCCCGGGACCCCTATGCGGAGTCCTGGATCCCCGAGGGGGAACGCGCAGCGGTCCACAAGCTGTGGGCGGGGTTCGCGCGCACCGTCTACGAGCACGACGACCTGGTGGTCTCGCTGCGTTGCCGAGCGGTGCTCGATGCGCTCGCCGAGACGCTCGAGGCCCACCCCGACGCCGTACTTCTCACGTGCGGCGCCGGTTTCGCGTCCTACCCGTGGCTCTTCCACTTCACGGAAGTCGTCGAGGTCGACCTGCCCGACATGATCGCGGCCAAGGCCTCGCGGGTCTCGGAGCTCACAGATCAAGGGGTGCTGCCGGAGCGGAGCGTGCACTACGTCGCTGCCGACCTCACCGATCCCGAGCAGCGGGGCAGTGTCGCCTACACGACCAAGGAGATCGCCGCGGGCCGCCCGGTGATCTACCTCGCCGAAGGCTTCGTCTTCTATCTCCCGCTCGAAGACTGCCGTGCCACCGTCGCCCTCGGCGACGAGATTCCCCAGCTCAAGCGGACCATCGTCACGTACTGGGAAGCCGACAGCCCGGTCCTCGAACGCCAGCGTGTCTGGTTCCGGGAGATGGGGATTCCCGATGAGGCCGCCTACCTGAGCCGTGCAGACCTCACCAAGCTTCTCGGGGACTCGATCAGCTTCTCGAGCGTCGACGACCTGCAGCGGCGCTACCTCGGCTCCGTCGAGATCGAGGAGGCTCGCGACCTGATCCCCGAGCACGTGGCGGTGGCCGACCGGTGAACGACGTCCTTCATGTCCAGACCCGCGCCTATCCGCTTCACTTCGGGAATGTGGACCTGCTCCCGGAGAGCCTGGAGGTGCCAGGGCACGGGCCTATCGGTCTTTCCCCGGGGCGTCTGGAGAGCCAGACCTACAACCCGGAACGCATAGTCCTGCTGGACCTCACGGCGTTGATCCAGCGCGAGGTCCAGATTCCGGGTACGACGATCCACCACTGTCGGGCCCGGGTCCTGCGGGCAGGAACTGTCCTGCTGACGTACGCGATGACGCACGAGACAGATCTTCGTGCGCTCGACACCACGGCCCTCGACGCGTTCGACTCCGCCATCAACACCGCGCTCCGGTCCGCCGACGCCCGCGTGGTCAACACGGTCCTCGACACCGCCGCTTCGAGCGGGCTGCTCGGCAACCCCACGGTCGTCGACACCGGCGGGATCAGCACGGGCCTACCGTCGTCCATCGACCTGCGCGTGGTCCGGTACAACGCTCACTTCGTCACGGTCGACCCGCCGTGGAGCCGAGATCCTCGGGTGCTGCCGATGCCTCTGGGCCCGCACTGCAGCATCCTCATGTCCTACACGTACGCGTGGGATCTCGACGCCGACGCTCCCTTCGACGATGTCCTGACGGCTCTCGAGCCCACCGACATCACCGTTGCGCAGATCTCGGTGCTCTTCAGCGCCATGATCGGCAGCCGTCGGATCCTCACCCAGCTGGCTCGCGCAAACACCGGACTCATGGAGGACCACGACTTTCGCCGGTTTCTCGATCAGGTGTGGGCGGAGTTCTACATGCTCGACGCGTACCGCTTGGAGTCCGCGCAAAGCCATCGAGCAACCTATCTGGCAGCACTCACCACTGTCGGGCTTCCCCAGGCACAGCAGAGCGCCACGGAGCTGTTGACCCATGTCAACAGCTCGCTGCGGGCAGAATCGACGATGAAGGCACAACGGCTCGACGGCCGCCTCAACCGTGTCGCAGCGATGCTGACGGGTGCGGTTGCCGGCAGCTTCACCGTCGACATCATGGCCTACGTCGCCCCGGGTGCACCCTTCCCCACCCGCGTCTCCGTCGTCACCAGCGTCGTCGTGCTGGGGATCGGGACAGTGCTCGCGACCATGGCGGCACGTGACGCCGCCCCCGAGTGGTTCGGCAGGCTCCTGAGGGCCCGCCCGTTTCGCCGTCGGATCGGTTGATCCCACTTCTGACGGCTCCCCGGCAGCCCCTACCGGGCCGACCCTGGTCAGACCCAGGCCGCCGGATCCGCGAGCACGGCCTGCAGCACCTCGCGCGCCCCGCCCGTGAGCGCCGCGTGCGGACCGGCCTGCGCCGCCCTGACCTCCAGGTCGACGAACGGCGCCGCGAGCACGCGGTCGGCGAGCACGGCCTCGACGTCGGCCCGGAGCCACGGCAGCAGCTCGGTGTACGCGCCGCCCAGCACGATGGTGGCGACGTCGAGCAGGTTCACGAAGTCCGCGAGGGCCGAGCCGAGGGCGCGGCCGGCGGGCAGCGCGGCCCGGTCGCCGTCCGGCAGCCTGGTGTCGCCGTCGGCCAGCAGGGTGACGAGCGAACCAAGCGGGGCGTCCGGCGGCAGGCCCGCCGCGCGCATCATCGCCCCCTTGCCCGCGTACTGCTCCAGGCAGCCGAACGCGCCGCACGAGCAGCGCGGCCCGGCCGGGTCGACCACTACGTGCCCGATCTCGCCGTTCCACCCGCGCTCCCCCAGGAAGAGCTCACGGTCGACGACGATCGCCGCGCCGATGCCGACGTCCCCCGACACGAAGATGAAGGAGTCGGGCGCCGCGACGTCGGAGCCGCCGGCCAGCTCCGCGAGCGCCGCGAGCTTGGCCTCGTTGGCGATGCGAACCTTGGTCTCGCCGAGCCCCAGCAGCGGGACCGGCTCCAGCGAGGACCAGCCCAGGTTGGGCGCCACCTCGAGGAGCCCGGTGCGCGGGTCGACCAGGCCGGGCAGCGCCAGCCGCGCGCCGGCGACCGTCATGCCCCCCGCCGCGACGCCGTCGGACACCTCGCGTGCGAGGTCGCCGAGCCGGCCGAGCACCACCGTCGGGTCGCTGTCGTGGAAGGCGCCGGGGACCACGCGCTCCGCCACGACGTCGCCGGTGAGGTCGAGCACGCGCGCGCCCAGGTAGTCCACGTTCACCTCGAGCCCGAGGCCCACGACGGACCGCGGTGCGGGGACCAGCGGGACGGCGGGCCGGCCCGCCCGTCCGCCGGTCACGGCGGGCAGCTCGCGCACGAGCCCGGCGGCCACGAGCTGGTCCACCAGCGTCGACACCGTCGCCCGGGCCAGCCCTGTCGCGGCGGCCAGACCGGCGCGCGAGAGTGGTTCCGGTACCTCGAACACCGCGCGGGCGATCAGCTCCAGGTTGCGCTCGCGCAGGGTGTGCTGACGGGCCGCACCAGGGCCCGTCCGCGTGGTGGTCTCGCGTGCGGTCCCGGCGGTGGTCACGCCTTGACTGTAGCTGAGCCTCGCGTAATAGTTCAGTCGTACAACAAATGCGGCGCCGCGTGTCGGAGCCGCCCTCGATGAGGAGACCCCGTGAGCGACATCAAGTACTCGTTCGGCCTGTGGACCGTCGGCTGGCCCGCCGCCGACCCGTTCGGTACGGCGACCCGCCCCGACCTGGACCCGGCCGAGTCCGTCCGCAAGCTCGCCGACCTCGGCGCCTGGGGCTTCACGTTCCACGACAACGACGTCTACCCCTTCGGCTCCGACGACGCCGAGCGCCAGAAGCACATCGACTCCGTCAAGAAGGCCGTCGCCGACACCGGCATGGTCTGCGAGATGGTCACCACCAACACGTTCACGCACCCCGTGTTCAAGGACGGCGCGTTCACCTCCAACAACCGCGAGGTGCGCCGCTTCGGCCTGCGCAAGGTGCTGCGCAACGTGGACCTGGCCGCCGACATGGGCGCCTCGACGTTCGTCATGTGGGGCGGCCGCGAGGGCACCGAGTACGACAACTCGAAGGACCTCAACGCCGCGCACGCCCGCTACGCGGAGGGCATCGACACCGTCGCCTCCTACATCAAGGAGAAGGGCTACGGGCTCAGGATCGCCCTGGAGCCCAAGCCGAACGAGCCCCGCGGCGACATCTTCCTGCCGACGATCGGCCACGCCATCGCGCTGATCGACTCGCTCGACAACGCCGACATCGTGGGCCTCAACCCGGAGACGGGCCACGAGCAGATGGCCGGCCTGAACTACACGCACGGCATCGCGCTGGCCCTGCACGTCGGCAAGCTGTTCCACATCGACCTGAACGGCCAGCACGGCCCGAAGTACGACCAGGACCTCGTGTTCGGTCACGGCGACCTGCTGTCCGCGTTCTTCACGGTCGACCTGCTGGAGAACGGCTTCCCGAACGGCGGCCCCCGCTACGAGGGCCCGCGCCACTTCGACTACAAGCCGTCGCGCACCGAGTACCTCGACGGCGTGTGGGAGTCGGCGAAGGCCAACATGACGACCTACGACATGCTCGCGGCCAAGGCCGCGGAGTACCGGGCCGACCCCGAGGTGCAGGCCGCGTTCGAGCACGCCGGGATCTTCGAGCTGGGCCAGTCGACCCTCGCCGAGGGCGAGTCGTTCGACTCCTTCCTCGCCGAGGCCGACCCCGACGTCGAGACCCTCGCCGAGCGAGACTACGGCCTGGTCCGCCTCCACCAGCTGGCCCTGAACCACCTCATCGGCTGACACCCCTTTCGTCCGCGTTGAGTGCGGGATATTTGTGGGGCCGGGCGGTCCTGACCCCACAAATTTCCCGCACTCAACGCGGTAGCGTTTCTGTCGCCTCTCCCCCACCTTCCTGGAGCATCGATGCCCCTCGTCGCCGGCGTGGACACGTCCACGCAGTCCTGCAAGATCGTCGTGCGCGACGCCGAGACCGGCGCGCTGGTCCGCACCGGTTCCGCCAAGCACCCGGACGGCACGGAGGTGGACCCGCAGCACTGGTGGGACGCCTTCCAGGAGGCGGCCGCCGCTGCGGGCGGCCTGGCCGACGTCGCCGCGCTCGCCGTGGGCGGTCAGCAGCACGGCATGGTCACGCTCGACGCCGAGGGCAACGTCGTCCGGCCGGCGCTGCTCTGGAACGACAACCGCTCCGCGCCGTCGGCCGAGGCCCTGATCACCGAGCTGGGCGACGGCGACCGCGACGCGGGCGCCCAGGCCTGGGCCGACGCCGTCGGCTCCGTGCTGGTCGCCTCCCTCACTGTCACCAAGCTGCGCTGGCTGCACGACAACGAGCCGGAGAACGCCGCCAAGGTGGCCGCCGTCGCGCTCCCCCACGACTGGCTGTCTTGGCGCATCGCGGGCTACGGGCCCGCGGGCGACCCGACGGCTCCCCTGGGACCGCAGCTCGACAAGCTGTTCACAGACCGTTCGGACGCGTCGGGCACCGGGTACTACGACGCCGCCGTCGGCCAGTACCGACCTGACCTGCTGGAACGTGCCCTGGGGCGGGTCGACGTCGTGCTGCCGCGCGTGATCGGCGCAGCCGAGGCGGGCGCCGGCGCCCACCCGACCGTCGCGGGGTCGTCGGTCGAGGGCGGGGCTCTGATCGGGCCGGGCGCCGGCGACAACGCCGGTGCGTCCCTGGGGCTCGGCATGACGCCGGGCGACATCGCCATCTCGATCGGCACGTCGGGTGTGGTCTCCGCCGTCGCGCCGAAGCGCACCGCTGACGGGTCCGGCGCGATCAACGGCTTCGCGGACGCGACCGGCAACGCGCTCATGCTCGCCGTCACGCTCAACGCGGCGCGCGTCCTGGACGCGGCGCGTTCACTGACCGACACCGACTTCGACGGGCTCGCCACGCTGGCGCTGTCCGCCCCCGTCGGCTCGGACGGCCTCGTGCTGGTCCCCTATCTCGAGGGTGAGCGCACTCCGAACCGACCCGAGGCGCACGGCACCCTGCACGGCCTGCGCCTGGCGAACCAGACTCAGGCGCACTTCGCGCGCGCCTACATCGAGGGCATGCTGTGCGGCCTGGCCGACGGCCTCGATGCGCTTCGTGCGCAGGGCGTGCCCATCAAGCGCGTCATGCTGATCGGCGGCGCCGCGCAGTCGCCGGCCGTACAGCAGATCGCTACGCAGGTCTTCGGACTGCCGATCGGCATCCCCGAATCCGGCGAGTACGTGGCCGACGGCGCCGCCCGCCAGGCGGCGTGGGTGCTCGCGGCGGCGTCGGCCCCGGGCGGCGCCGCCGACATCGCGCCGCCCGCGTGGTCGACGACGATCGCGACGACCCTGGCGGCAGACCCGAAGCCGGTGATCCGCGAGCAGTACGCGGCGGTGCGCGACCTGGTCTGACCTGCCCGTCATCTGCGCTAGACCTTCTAGCGCAACCATGTCGGGTCCCCTAGTCTCGGACGCGACGAGGTCCGTCGGTGTGCGCGGCGCGCACTTCGCCTGAGGGGGCAGCGAATGGGTGCGTGTCAGCACTGTGGACGCGGCGGGCTCGCCGGGGGCATGACGATGTGCGACGACTGCCTCCGGTCGCTGGGGACCAGGATGCAGGAGCTGGAGGACCAGGGCGTCGACACCCTGAACCCGGACGACCCGAACAACCCCTTCGCGCCTCCCCGGCAGACTCCGGCGAACAGCGGGGGCTGCGCCGTCGCCGCCGTCGCCCTGCTGAGCATCCCGGCGGCCGTCACCGCCTCGGTGCTCCACCTCATGGGCTGAGACGCCGTCAGCCGGGCCGCCCGTCGAAGGCCGTCTCGGCGCGGTCGAGCAGCTCCGTGATGCGGGACCGGACCCACGGCTCGGTCTCGGACAGCGTGCCGACGACCATGACCCGCGCGTGCTCCGAACGGTCGGCCGGGACCTCGCCCAGTATTCGTGGGCTGCCGACAGCCGCGAGGATCGCGTCCTCGATGACGAGTTCGTTGGCTGCCTTGCCCCTGCCCCGGTAGTGCGCGGCGGCGGCGTCGGCGAGCGCCGCCACGGCGTCCGCCGACACACCGTCCGCCGTCGCGGCGCCCGCGAGCCGCTCTTGGACCAGCACCTCGAAGACCGCGGCGAGGTACCGGTCGAGCCCAGCCCGATCCTCCAGCGCCAGCCTCTGGTTGAGCTGCCGCACCATCTCCCGGTCGCCCAGGATCAGCGCATGGACCTGCCGTCGGTAGGCAGCGGGGTCACCCATACCCGGTCTCCTGTCAGAAGCGCGCATGCGCGAGCACGGCGCGCAGCGCGTCGTCGAACGTGCTGAAGTACCCGATCTCGTCGTTCGGGAAGGCGGCGAACGGGCGCGTCATCGCCCAGGCGTTCCACAGCGTCCCCCGCAGGTCGGCGTAGCCGAGCGGTCCGCCTCCCCGTCCGGCGTCGAGGTGGACGGACACCCGCCCGATGCCGTCGAGGGTCTCGGCGGTCAGCCACCAGCCACGCCGGTCGAGCGCGCTCGACAGCGCAGGGTCGATCTCGGGAACCCGCATGGTTCGTCACCTCCGGTCAGCCCGTGTACACGTGCAGCAGTCGCCGTGCGAAGTCCTTGAGGTTCCCCGGCGGAACGCGCCGGTAGAAGTCCCGGGCGACCGCCGGCAGCTCGTCCCGCGCGGGCTGGTAGGTCAGGAAGTACCGACCGACGACGGACTGCTCGGCCTCGTCGAGAGTCGCCCACTCACCGTGGGCACCACCGCACGCGTCCCCGAGCGTGTCGAGGCAGAAGGCAAGGACGAGCGGCTCCTGGCCGCCCCACTCCTCGATCCAGCGCGCTCTGGTCCCCGCCGCCCGGACGAGCCGCGCCTTGTCGTCGTCGAGATCGATCGGTGCCGACCCGCCCGAGCCCGCCGGTGGCGCCGACGAGCCGACCTGCGGATCTCCGCGCCAGTCGTTCGGCGACCTGCGCGGCGATCCGTTGATCAGCCGCTGTCGAAGCCCCCGGGCGCGGTCCTCGGCCAGCCGGCTGCCCCGGGCGGCAGCGACGTCGTACGAGTACAGCGCCTGCTCGTAGTCCTCCAGCCGGTCCTCGAAGAGCTCCCCCAGCCAGAACGGCCCGAGGACGCTCCCGTGCTCCGTGGACCGGCGATACCACTGCTCGGCCGAGTCCAGGTCCCCGCCCTTGTTCTCGTGTGGGAACCGGCCCGCCATCGCGGTGCGCACCCGGCCCTCCAGGACGGTCCCCAGCCTTCCCATCGCGTCGGCGTGACCGCGCTCGGCGGCCGCCCGGTAGAGCTCCTTGATCCGCGGGAGGTCCCCGATCCTGCCCGGGTCCGACTCGAGGCCCAGGGCCGTGCGGTACAGCTCCTCGGCGTCCGGTGCCGCCGGCGGGTCCGTCACCCGGTGACGGGCAAACACGAAGTCGGTCGCGTGGTCGCTGACCCGCCGGGTGGGTTCGGGCTTGCCGTCGCGGACCAGGGCGTCGGCCAGCAGGTCGTACAGCAGCCCGAGCGTGACCTCACCGTCGTGGGCCGAGCTTCCCGCCTCGACGATGTCGGCCAGGTACTTCGTGAAAAAGGTCTGCGGCTCGGCCAGCGTCTCGTCGGTCTCGAACCATGCGCGGGAGTACTCGCCGCTGGCCATCATCAGGTAGAAGCCCGTCGGCGGCAGGCGCCTGGCGCCCGCGGAGAGCCGCCCGTGGTCCTCGGCGGCGAGGCCGGCGAAGCAGCAGTCGAGGATGGCGATCTTCGTGGTGGCCCGGCTCGCGCGGAACGCCTGGCGCACGTCCTCGAAGGTCAGGCTCGTGGTCCGGCCGAGCACGGCGTCGTCCCGGGTGTTCCCCAGGGCGAGACAGAGCCGGTCGTCCAGGTCGTACCGGCCGTGGCCCACGAAGTAGAACAGCGCGACGTCGGTGACCGGCTCGAACAGGGTCGCGAGCTCGTGCGGGAGGTCACCGAGGGTCCTCGGGTTGCAGATCACCCGTACGCGGGACTCCGGCCAGCTGCCGCACGCCGGGCTCCGCAACAGGTCGGCCATCCGGCGCAGGCTGTTCTCCGCGGCCGGGACCTTCCGGAAGTAGCGGTAGTCCCCGGTACCGATCAGGACAGCCTGCGAGCGTGCGTAGTCTCCGTCGCGCGCGTCAGCCATCGCCAAGCAGCTTGTCGACGACGGCGTGCGGGTCGGAGTCGTTCACCACCGTGACCGTGGTCGTGCGGTCCTTCGTCTTCACCGTCACGGTCACCGAGGAACGACGCGCCTTGACGAACGCGGCGATCGCGCGGACCAGGACGGCGAGCACCGCCTCGCTCGCGACGACCACCTCGAGGATCTCGAGCGCCCCCAGCTCGCCGGGCGCAGGAGTCCCAGGGCGTTGGGTGACCTGGGCGTCAGGCACACGTCCGAGGTGCCCACGCAGCGAACGCAGGTCCGCGGCGTCGGAGACCGAGATGACCATCGTGCGGTGTGCGACCGGATTCCTGGTTCCCGGGTCTGACGCCATGGAAATCACCCCCGAGCAGGGACGATACGGAGGGCGTCCGCCGTCCGCAAGGAATCCCTGTGATCCGGTGCCTAGCCCGCGCGACGGTAGGTCAGGTGCCGGAACCGCAGGCCCGACGACGACGTCGTCCACTCGGTCGACGACGCGACCCTCCACTCCGGGCCGATCTCCGGGGCGAAGGCGTCGCCCTCGACCTCGGTGTTGATCTCGCTGACCTCGAGCACGTCGGCGATCGGCACGGCCTCGCTGTAGATCTGCGAGCCGCCGATGACCCAGATCTCGTCCCCGCCGGGTGCGTCCGCCGCGATCTTGAGGGCCTCGCCGATCGACCCGGCCGGCACGGCGCCGTCGTCCGGCACGCCGTACGGGCCGCGCGACGAGACCACGACGTTGGTGCGGCCGGGCAGCGGGCGCTTCGGCAGCGACTCCCACGTGAGCCGGCCCATCACGACCGGGTGCCCCGCCGTCGTCCGCTTGAAGTGAGCGAAGTCTTCCGGCACGTGCCACGGGATGTCGCCGCCCGCGCCGATCACCGGCCGGCCGGCGGCGTCGCGTGCCTGCCCCCAGATGAGTCCGATCATCAGACTGCGATCGGGGCCTTGATGGTGGGGTGCGAGACGTACCCGAGCACCTCGACGTCCTCGAACTCGTAGTCGAAGATCGACTCGCGCGGGGCCAGCCGCAGCGACGGGTACGGGTACGGGTCACGCGCGAGCTGCGTCTCGACCTGCTCCACGTGGTTGTCGTAGATGTGCACGTCTCCGCCGGTCCACACGAACTCGCCGACCTCGAGCCCGGTCTGCGCCGCGACCATGTGCGTGAGCAGCGCGTAGGAGGCGATGTTGAACGGCACGCCGAGGAACAGGTCCGCCGACCGCTGGTAGAGCTGGCAGCTGAGCTTGCCGTCCGCGACGTAGAACTGGAACAGGGCGTGGCACGGCGGCAGCGCCATGTCGTCGACCTCGGCCGGGTTCCACGCGGTCACGATGTGCCGCCGCGAGTCCGGGTTGGTGCGGATCTGCTCGACGACCTTCGCGATCTGGTCGACGTGCCCGCCGTCGGGCGTGGGCCAGGAGCGCCACTGGACGCCGTACACGGGGCCGAGCTCGCCGGACTCGTCGGCCCAGTCGTCCCAGATCTTCACGCCGCGCTCCTGCAGCCAGCGCACGTTGGAGTCGCCGCGCAGGAACCACAGCAGCTCGTACACGACCGACTTGAGGTGCACGCGCTTGGTCGTGATCAGGGGGAACCCCTTGGCGAGGTCGTACCGGATCTGCCGCCCGAACACGCTGCGCGTCCCCGTGCCGGTCCGGTCTCCCTTGGGGGTCCCGGCGGCGAGCACGTCGCGGAGCAGGTCCTCGTACGGGGTGTCGATCTCGCTCATGTGGCAAAGACTACGACGGGCGCCTGGGTGAGCCCGGAGACGCACCGCCGCGGCCCGCCACGATCAGTCCTGCTCCGTCTTCAGGTCCTTGAGCCGGGCACCACGACGGCGGTACCGCACGCCCATCGTCACGATCGCGAGCGCCACCACGACCCCGGTCACCGCGCCCCACACGGACCCGCCACGGAACGCGGGCCCGTTGACGTCGAGGATCCGCTCGCCCGCGTGCGCCGCGGCCGACGTCCCCAGCACGATGCTGAGCGTCAGCAGGTTCGGCACCGCGAACAGGGCGGCCAGCACCACGAACGCGCCGCGCACCTGCCAGGACCGCCTGGTCACGACCGCCTGGACCAGAAGCAGCACCGGTACCAGCGTGAACACCGCGCCGGTCAGCAGTCCCCACCAGGCGCCCGCGGCGAACGACCCGTCCACAGCGTTGCCGATCACCTGGGCCCACCACCGTGGCAGGAACGCGGACAGGAAGAGGTAGATCAACCACACGCCCAGGATCACGCCGAGCACACCGAGCAGTCGCTTCCCGATGTCGCGCCAGTCCGGCCTCCACAACGCGCCGCCCGACGCCGGACCGGACGCCTCCGGCTTGCCGCTCACGTTCTGCGCCATGAGCACGATCGTTGCAGCGCCGAGGCGAGTCTGCGCGGCGAACGGGAACGTGGCGGACGCCGCCCGCGTTGACCACTAAGCCGGACCGACCGGGACGCGCTGGACCCAGCTCCGTGACCGTGTCGGTGACCAGTGGAAGGATCATCCTCATGACGGAGCAGACCATCTCGGGGGCCACGAGCACCGAAGACGCCGTGACCCCCTCGCCCACCGACCCGCTGTGGGTCGAGCGCAACGGAACGCGCACGTACACGGGCTTCTCGGCCCGCGGCGCCCGCGTCGAGATCGGGCCGGCGAGCGCCGGGGCGGTGTTCACGCCCGGCGAGCTGCTGAAGATCGCGCTCGCGGCGTGCGCCGGGATGAGCAGCGACAGGGCGTTCTCGCGCCGTCTGGGTGACGACTACAAGACCACCATCCGGGTCGAGGACCCGAAGGACATGGCGCAGGACCGGTACCCGGTGCTCACGGAGAAGTTCGAGATCGACCTGTCCACCCTCACCGACGAGGACCGGGCGAAGCTCTTGACGATCGCCCAGCGGTCGATCGACAAGACCTGCACCGTGGGCCGCACGCTCAAGGCGGGCGCCGAGGTCCCGGACGCGCAGTTCGACCAGCCGGCGGAGGGCTGACATGACCGACGACAAGCAGAGGCTGACCGCGCCGGAGTCCAACGGCCGGGCGACTCCGGGCGACGCGATCGTCAAACCGGACCACTCCGTCGAGGTCACGCCCGCGGACTGGGTCAACTACAAGCCCGACAGCCCCCTGGACTACCTGGTCGACAAGGCCGTGACCATCCCGTCGACGACCATCCACAAGCATGTGGACAAGATGCGCGCCCGCAACCCCAACGCCACCCCGGCGCAGATCGTCAGGCTCCTGGAGAAGGAGTACCTGCGGGTCATCCAGACCACGGGTGGCGCAGTGGGCGCAGCCGCCGCGATCCCGGCGGTGGGCACGGCGGCGAGCGTCGCGCTGTCGACGAGCGACGTGGCGACGTTCTTCGCCTCGTCGGCGGCGTTCTCCCTCGCCGTGGCTGACGTGCACGGGATCGACGTCCAGGACGTCCCGCGCCGTCGGGCGCTGCTGCTCGCCACCGTGCTCGGCGACCAGGGCGCGAAGGACGTCGAGGACGCCATCGGCGGTTCGGGTGTCGCGTGGGGCAAGGTGCTGCTGACGACCATGCCGCGCACCACGCTGCAACGGGTGAACAAGGCGCTCACGCATCAGTTCATCAGGAAGCAGGTCGCCAAGCAGGGCAGCCTGCTGCTCGGCCGCATCCTGCCGTTCGGTATCGGCGCCGTGGTCGGCCTGTTCGGTGCGCGCGCCCTGGGGCACACCGTGATCGCCCAGTCCCGCGTCGCGTTCGGCGCTCCCCCGGAGCGGTTCCCCCGCGTCATCGAGCAGAAGTAGCCCGATATCTGCCAGCTGCTCGGCGAGTTTCCGAAACCCGACCTAGGCTGCGGAACATGGCGGACACGACGCACGGCGCACTCGCCCCGACGTACCATCCACTGCCGGTCACGATCACGCGGGCGCACGGTACACACGTATGGGACACGGACGGCAATGAGTTCCTCGACTTCCTGTCGGGGTACTCGGCCCTGAACTTCGGGCACCTGCACCAAGGCCTGGTGGCTGCCGCGATGACGCAGCTGCGTCAGGTCACGCTGACGTCCCGTGCGTTCGACCATGACCGGCTCGAGGAGTTCGCCCAGCGGCTCGTCGAGGTCGTGGGGCTGCTGACGACCGGCGGCGAGGGCAGCCTCGTCGTGCCGATGAACACCGGCGCCGAAGCCGTGGAGACCGCGATCAAGGCGGTCCGCAAGTGGGGTTACGAGGTGCGCGGCGTGCCCGCGGACCAGGCGACCATCGTGGTCGCCGAGGGCAACTTCCACGGCCGCACCACCACGCTCGTCGGCCTCTCGGACGACCCGACCGCCCGCGGCGGGTTCGGGCCGTTCGCCCCGGGGTTCGTCCAGGTCCCCTTCGGCGACCTGAAGGCGGTGGCCGACGCCGTGGACGACACCACGGTGGCTGTCCTCATGGAGCCGGTGCAGGGTGAGGCCGGCGTCGTGGTGCCACCGGACGAGTTCTGGCCGGGCCTGCGCGAGCTCACCGCGGAGAAGAACATCGCCCTGGTCGCCGACGAGGTCCAGTCGGGCCTGGGCCGTACCGGCACCACGCTCGCCTGCGAGCTCTGGGGCGTGCAGCCGGACCTGGTGTGTCTGGGCAAGGCGCTGGGCGGCGGGATCCTCCCGGTCTCGGCGGTGGTCGGCAAGCCGGAGATCCTCGGCGTCCTGACGCCGGGCACGCACGGTTCGACGTTCGGCGGCAACCCGCTGGCGTGCGCGGTCGGCGTCGCGGCGCTCGACCTGCTCTCGACTGGGCAGTACCAAGCGCGCGCCGCGGCGTCGGGCAGGGTGCTCAAGGAGCGGCTCGATGCGCTCGTGGAACGGGGCCTGCTGACCGGGGCGCGCAGCGTCGGGCTGTGGGCGGGCGTCGACGTGGACCCGTCGCTCGGCACGGGCCGCGACCTGTGCGAGGCCCTGCTGGAGCGCGGCGTCCTCGCGAAGGACGCCCACGAGACGACGATCCGCCTGTCGCCGCCCCTGTCGATCGTGCAGCCTGAGCTGGAGATGGCGCTGGACAT
Source organism: uncultured Actinomycetota bacterium (assembly GCA_963850545.1). GTDB lineage: Bacteria > Actinomycetota > Actinomycetes > Actinomycetales > Cellulomonadaceae > Promicromonospora. The sequence goes on from CAWKLP010000002.1 coordinate 906,630, forward strand.
CCTCGAGGAGTCGCTGGTGGCGCTCCGGGACCAGGACTCGGGTGGGGACTCGGGTGCGGACGCGGACGAAGGCTCGGGTGCGGGCTCGAAGGTCGAGCCGAGCGACGGCGAAGCCGTAGACGAAGCTCCCGCGGAGAAGCCTGACCAGGGCGCGGAGGCGGCCGACGCCGCCGACGGCGATGAGCCCAGCGCGCACGAGGACGACGCTGTCGACCCGCCCACCGAGACGTCGGACAGCACCAAGACGTCCGACAGCATCGAGACGTCGGACAGCACCGACACCGCCAAGGGAAGCAAGGGCAAGAGCGTCAAGGGCAAGGGCGAGCCGTCCGAACTGTCACCGACCGCCGGCTGAGCGTAGGCTCCCGGGGGTGACCACTACGACGTCGTCCCACACCACCGCAACGCTCCCGGCCCTCCCCGAGCTCCAGCATGCCTATGCCGAACTTCAGGCCAAAGGCCTGAAGCTGGATCTCACGCGCGGCAAGCCGTCGGCCGAGCAGCTCGACCTCGCCGAGCCCATGCTGGCCCTGCCCGGCGTCGGCGTGCACGCCGACGACACCGGCACGGACGCCCGCAACTACGGCGGCCTGGACGGCGGGCTCGCGATCCGGCGCATCTTCGCCGAGCTCCTCGACGTGCCCGTGGAGCAGCTCCTCGCGGGCGGGAACGCCTCGCTGACCACCATGCACGACGTCGTCGCGTTCGCCGAGCTGTTCGGCTTCCCCGACTCGCCGAAGCCGTGGGCGCGCGAGGACAAGGTGCGCTGGATCTGCTCGGTGCCGGGCTACGACCGGCACTTCACGATCTGCGAGGCCATGGGCATCGAGATGATCCCGGTCCCGATGACGCCGGACGGTCCGGACGCCGAGGCCGTGGCCGCGCTCGTCGCGGCCGACCCCACCATCAAGGGAATGTGGGTGGTCCCCACGTACTCCAACCCGGACGGCGCGGTCATCACCGAAGACGTCGCCCGCGCGCTGGTCTCGATGCCCACCGCCGCGCCGGACTTCCGCATCCTCTGGGACAACGCGTACGCGGTGCACCACCTGACCGACGACGAGGTGACCAGCCCGAACGCCATCGCGCTGGCCGCCGAGGCCGGCCACCCGGACCGCGTGCTCCTGTTCGCGTCAACGTCCAAGATCGCGTTCGCCGGCGCGGGCGTCGCGTTCCTCGGGAGCTCGGCGGCCAACATCGCCTGGTTCAAGAAGCACCTGTCCGCCGCCTCCATCGGCCCGGACAAGCTCAACCACCTGCGGCACGCGCTGTTCTTCGGGTCGGCCGACGGCGTGCGCGAGCACATGCGCAAGCACCGCGAGATCATGGCGCCCAAGTTCCAGGCAGTGGTCCAGATCCTGGCCGAGCGCCTGGGCGGGTACGGCGTCGCGTCGTGGACCGAGCCGAAGGGTGGCTACTTCGTGTCGCTCGACGTCGCGCCGGGCACGGCGTCCCGGGTGGTGCAGCTGGCCAAGGAGGCCGGGATCGCGCTCACGCCGGCGGGCGCGACCTACCCGTACGGCAAGGACCCGGAGAACAAGAACGTGCGCCTCGCGCCGTCGATGCCGCCGCTGGACGAGGTCCGCACGGCGATGGACGGCGTGGCCACCTGCGTGCTCCTGGCGGCCGCCGAGGCGGCGACGAAGTAGTTGTTGTGGGCGTCATCGTTGCGGCTAAGACGGGCACGTAGTCGCAAAGATCACGCCCACAACAAACTGTCGGTGCGCTGAGGTCAGTCCGGGCAGTGCTTGTTCACCACGAGCACCGGGCACGCCGCGTGGTGCAGCACTGCCTGGCTCGTGGAGCCCAGCAGCAGCCCCCGGAACCCGCCTCGGCCGCGCGAGCCCACCACCACGAGGTCCGACGCCGTGGAGAACTCCGTCAGCAGCTCCGCGCCCGTGCCGTCCAGCACGATCCGCCGGATCCGCAGCCCCGGGTTCTCCGCCTCGTACCGGTCGACGAGGACGTCCATGCCGGCCCCGATGTCGGCCAGCACCTGCTCGCGGTCGATCGTGGACGGCAGCCACGCCAGCATCCCGGCGTTCCCCACGGGCACCCCGGTGACGGCGGTCAGCTCCGCGCCCCATGCGTTGGCCTGCACTATCGCGTGCTGGAGCGCCCGCTCGGCCTGCGGAGACCCGTCCACGCCGACGACGATGCGACGCACCTCCCGGATCTCGGCCGCCCCTGGAGCCACCCCCGCCTCGCCGTCCGAAGCGGTCGAGCCGCCGGACTCGCCAGGCTCGGCGTCCGGCGCCTTCCACGAGACGCCCCGGTTGGTCTCCGCACGCAGCGGCACCACGACCACAGGGCACTTCGCGTGCGCGGGCAGCGCGGACGACACCGTGCCCAGCAAGCGCTCCGTGAACCCGCCCCGGCCGCGCGTACCGACGACGGCGAGCCCGTAGTCGGCGGACAGCTCCACGAGCACGCCCGCGGCGTCACCGGTGGCGACCTCCGTGGTGGCGCGCACCCCGGCGTCGGCCACGCGAGCCTCCGCCTCGACCAGGACCGCCTTGGCGCCCTCCTGGATGGTGGTGTCGTCGAGGGCGGCGTACCCGCCGTCGAGCGACGCGGCCGTGAACGACGGCAGTGAATAGCTGCACACGATGTGCAGCGCCCAGCCCACGCGGTGCGCGTACGCGGTAGCCCAGTCCAGCGCGTGAAGACTCGCGGCCGATCCGTCCACCCCGACCAGTACGACCTCGGATCGTGTCATCGCCAGCCCTTTCTTCGGCAGTGCACCTTTGCACTCCAACGCTACCGGCGGCGCGCGGGTCATGGGTTGTCCACCCGCAAAAAGACTGCAGAAAATTGGCAAAGCAGAGCGCCTGTCCGGTCTATGGGCCCGACCACGGGGGTCGGGCCTGCCGAGACCGGTCAGGCGCTCTGCCGAGCGATCCTGCGGGGCTGAGTCAGCCCATGCGGACGAACGTGGGGTTCGACTGCCAGATGGGACGGAAGTCGACAACGGTGCCGGGCTTGGACGCGTCGATCATCGTGTTGCCGCCGGCGTAGATCGAGACGTGGCCGGGCGTCCACATGAGGTCGCCGGGCTGGGCCTCGGAGGCCGGCACGATGGTGCCGTAACCGGGCTGCGACGACGACGAGTGCGGCAGCGGGATCCCGAGCTGCCCGTAGACGTACGCAGTAAAGCCCGAGCAGTCGAAACCGCTCGGGCTGGAACCACCGGAGACATACGGGACGCCGACATAGCGGCTCGCGATGGAGATGACGGAGTTGCCGATCGCCGAGTCGGGGATGTCGACCGACGTGGAGACGGCCTCCGCAGCCTCGGCGGCGGCAGCCTCAGCGGCTTCCGCGGCTTCCGCGGCAGCGATCTCGGCCTGGTACTCGTCGTTCTCGGCGGCGGAGACCACGGAGACAGCGGACTTCTCCACGGCAAGCTCTGCGTCGGGCGCGACCGTCACGACGGGCGCGGCAGCGAGAGACTCCCGGGCCTGCGCCGTCAGCGCGTTGAGGTCGACCGAGTTCATCTTGGCCTGGCCGGTCTCCATCGGAGCGGCTTGCGCAGCCATCGCGCCACCGAAGGTCGAGACGAGAAGTGCACCACCGGCCGCGGCGACCGCGGTACGGCGACCGACGGCGGCGTTCTGGGCAAGCTCGGTGAGCGGAGTCACGGGTCGTCGCGCAGCACGATGGCGTGCGCGGGTGGTACGTGCAGTCACGTAGAACCTCTCCTTGTACGCCTTCGAGGTCAGCTGTCGGGTTCGGGTGGGAGAAATCACCCGGCCGTGCAATCCCGAAGGACTACCCGGCTTCACCCCGAGGACGCGCCCTGGCGCCCGGTGGTGGGTCCCCCGCCTCTGTCATGCGGTCGTTTTGGGGCCTCGAGCCGGTGACAGAGTTCGGCGTCCGTCCGAGGACTCCCACGAATAACTCCGGGGGAGCGGTCCGAACGTACCGGACCTCACCCCCGATGTCACGTTCCGGCAACGAATGCCATGGCGTGTCGGATATGCGGTTGCACCTTTCCGGCAAACCGGGCAGTTCTGGGGCGGTGCTCAGGCCGTCGCGACGAAGAGGTGACGGGCCAGATCCTCGCTGAGCTCGAGCGCCGTGCCGGCGCCGTCGACCGTCACCGTGTAGGTCCCGTCGCTGAGCTCAGCGGTGATCCGCGAGCCGGGCACCAGGCCGGCGTCGGACAGGCGAGCGAGCAGCTCGACGTCCGTCTGCAGCGGCTCCGCGATGCGGGTGAGCGACGCCGCGAGCGGCTCGCCCTTCACGCCCTTCTTCGCCGCCGCCTCGAACGCGGACGGCAGCGAGATCACGCCCGTCAGGAACGGCACGTCCGTGTAGGCCTCGCCGAGCTCGGACAGACCGGGGATCGGGTTGCCGTACGGGTCGTGGTGCGGGTGGTCGAGCAGGCCAACGAGGCGCTTCTCCACCAGGTCGCTCATGACGTGCTCCCACCGGCACGCCTCGACGTGCACGTGCTCCCAGTCGAGCTTGATGACGTCGGTCAGCAGGCGCTCCGCGAGACGGTGCTTGCGCATCACGCGCATCGCCTTGTCGTGGCCCAGCTCGGTCAGCTCGAGGTGGCGGTCGCCGGTCACGATCACGAGCCCGTCGCGCTCCATGCGCGCGACTGTCTGCGACACCGTCGGGCCGGAGTGCCCGAGGCGTTCCGCGATGCGCGCGCGCAGGGGGGTGATGCCCTCCTCGTCGAGCTCGTAGATCGTCTTGAGGTACATCTCGGTGGTGTCGATCAGATCCGTCACGTCAGCTCCCGTCATGCGCGCAGCCGTCCAGTCGCCCGTGGGCTCGGCGCCCCGGGCGTCGGCCCAGGTTCTAGTCTAGTTCTGTGCCACTGACAATCCCGACACACCTGCTGCCCAGCGACGGCCGGTTCGGCTCCGGCCCCTCCAAGGTGCGCCAGGAACAGGTCGATCATCTCGTGGCGAACGCCCATGTGCTTGGCACGTCACATCGGCAGGCCCCCGTGAAGGACCTGGTGCGCCGCATTCGTGAGGGTGTCACGGAGCTGCTCGGCGCGCCCGACAGGTACGAGGTGGCGCTCGGCAACGGCGGCTCCACCGCCTTCTGGGACGTCGCGACGCTGTGCCTCGTCGAGCGCAAGGCGCAGCACGCCTCGTTCGGCGAGTTCGGCGGCAAGTTCGCCACGGCGACCTCCCGCGCCCCGTTCCTCGAGCCCTCCCAGGTGATCTCGGCGGAGCCGGGTTCGGTGGCCTACCTCGAGCCCGCCGACGACGTCGACACCTACGCCACCCCGCACAACGAGACCTCGACGGGGGCGATGGCCCCGGTGCGGCGCCCGTCCGGGCCCGACGGCGCCGTCGTGCTCACCGACGCGACGTCCGGCGCCGGTGCCCTGCCCGTCGACCTGAGCCAGACGGACGCCTACTACTTCGCCCCGCAGAAGGCGTTCGCGGCCGACGGCGGCCTGTGGCTCGCCGTCCTCTCCCCCGCCGCCGTCGAGCGTGCCGCGCGGGTCGAGGCCTCGGGCCGCTGGGTACCGGAGTTCCTGTCGCTTACGACAGCGGTCGAGAACTCGCGCCAGGACCAGACCCTCAACACGCCCGCCGTCGCGACGCTGCTGCTCCTGGCCGACCAGGTGGAGTGGCTGATCGGCCAGGGCGGGCTCGAGTGGTCGGCGAAGCGCTGCGCGACGTCGGCCGAGACCCTCTACTCCTGGGCCGAGTCCCGGGAGTGGGCGACGCCGTTCGTGGAGCGCCCCGAGGAGCGGTCCACGGTGGTCGGCACGATCGACCTCGCCGACGAGATCGACGCCGGGCGGGTGCTCGCCGAGCTGAGCGCGAACGGCGTCCAGGACGTGTTCGCGTACCGGAAGCTCGGGCGCAACCAGCTCCGCGTCGGCATGTTCCCCGCCGTCGAGCCCGACGACGTCGCCGCGCTCACCGCGTGCGTCGACTACATCGTCGAAACGCTCTGACCAGCCTGATCACGTCCGCAATACCCCCTTGACGGGGAGTTCTGCCTATTGTCCGGGGTACAGGGACTCTGTAACGTTTCCGCAACAGAGGGAACCATTCTGAGGGGCTGTTCAACACCATGCCAGTGATCGACCACTTCACATTCGGGATCGTGACGCCCCTGCTGGCGTACGCGATCTCGTGCACCGGCGCAGCTACGGGCCTCGCGTGCACGTCCCGGGCCCGAGCGGCCTCGGGCGGCTCCCGCGCGGCGTGGCTCGTGTTCGGCGCCATCGCCCTCGGCGGAACCGGGATCTGGGTGATGCACTTCGTCGCCATGCTCGGCTTCTCCGCGTCCGGCGTGACCATCAGATACAACATTCCCGAGACCCTCCTGAGCGCGGCGATCGCGATCGTCGTGGTGGGGGCCGGCCTGTTCATCACGGAGCTGGGCAAGCGAAAGCTCCCGGCGATGCTCATTGGCGGTGCCCTCGCGGGCGCCGGCGTCGCGGCCATGCACTACATGGGCATGGAAGCGATGGAGATGTCGGCGCAGGTCGTCTACAACCCGACCTACGTCATCGCGTCGGTCGTCATCGCGATCGTCGCGGCAACGGCCGCGCTGTGGTGCACGGTCCACATCCGCGGCACGCTCGCCACCATCGTGGCCACGCTGGTCATGGGGATCGCTGTCACCGGTATGCACTACACCGGCATGGCGGGTGTCTCCGTCGTCAACCCCGTCGACATGGTCCCCGCGGGCGCGTCCACCATGCAGCTGCTCGTGCCGCTGGTGATGGCGGTGAGCGTCGTGACGTTCCTGCTCATCCTCGGGATCGGCCTGTGGCCCACCGAGGACGAGCTGCGCACGCAGGCCGAGTTCGAGAACCGGCTCAAGGCGCACAGCGAGCAGAGCCAGCGGTTCGAGAACGTGCAGCAGGAGCTGCAGCCGGGTCCCGCTCAGTTCGCGCAGTCGCATCGCGCGCGCTGACTCCCGGAAGCACTTCGGAGCGCCCGCCCCCTGCATGGGGGGTCGGGCGCTCCGTCGTCCTGCGCGACGGCGTCAATGGTGTGACCACACCCACGTACCGTTAGCAAGGCTAATGATCTAGACTGTTGCGGGTGTCGTCGAGCTCCCGCAGATCCAGCCGAAGCCCGGCCACCGTCGGGGGCGACCTCCGAGTCGCCCTCACCCGAATCTCCCGCCGCCTGCGCGCCGAACGCGGCGAGGCCGACCTCCCCGAGGGGCAGTTCGGGATCCTGACGGTGCTGCACAAGCACGGCGAGATGTCCCCCGGCTCCCTGGCCGAGCACGAGCGAGTCCGCCCGCCGTCGATGACCCGAGCTGTGAACACCCTGGTCGAGCTCGGCCTCGTCGAGAAGGTCGAGCACGCGACGGACAAGCGCCAGGTAGTCGTCCGGCTCACCACCGCGGGCGAGCGCGAGGTCGCCGAGACCCGCCGTCGTCGCGACGCCTGGCTCACCAAACAGCTGTCCACCCTGACCGTAGAGGAGAGAGAGATCCTTGCAGGAGCCAACGAGCTCCTCATCCGGATCGCCGCTCGATGAGCGCAACGTTCGCCAGCCTGAAGTACCGCAACTATCGTCTCTGGTTCGCCAGCGCTCTCGTCGCCAACATCGGCACCTGGATGCAGCGCGTGGCGCAGGACTGGGTAGTACTGACCGTCCTCACCAACAATTCCGGCGTCGCCGTGGGTATCGTCACCGCGCTGCAGTTCATCCCGCACATCTTCCTGTCCGCGTGGGCCGGCCTGCTCGCCGACCGCGTCGACCGCCGCAAGCTCCTGATGCTCACGCAGGGCGGCATGGGCGTACTGGGCCTCGGGCTCGGCGCGCTGGTGCTGTCCGGCGCGGCCGAGCTGTGGCACGTGTACGTGTTCGCGACCCTGCTGGGTGTCGTGAGCGCCGTCGACGGCCCCGTGCGCCAGACCTTCGTGTCCGAGCTGGTGCCGACCAAGCGGCTCGCGAACGCCGTCGGGCTCAACTCGACGAACTTCAACGCCGCACGGCTCATCGGGCCGGGCGTGGCGGGTCTGCTCATCGCCGCCGTCGGCACCGGATGGGTGTTCATCATCAACGGCATCGCGTTCGGCGCCGTCATCCTCGCGCTCACCCGGATGCGCGACCTGCGCGCCATGCCCACCGCCTCGCGCGCCAAGGGCCAGATCCGCGAGGGCCTCGCCTACATCCGCGGGCGCAGCGACATCGTGGTGATCATGGTCGTGGTGGGCGTGGTCTCCACGTTCGGCCTGAACTTCCAGCTGACGTCCGCCATGATGGCGCGCGTCGAGTTCGGCCGGGGCGCCGGCGAGTACGGCATCCTCGGTTCGGTCCTGGCGATCGGCTCGCTCGCGGGGGCGCTCCTGGCGGCCCGGCGTGAGCGGCCGCGCGTGCGGCTCGTGCTGGGTGCGGCGTTCGCGTTCGCGATCGCCATGGGGATCCAGTCCGTCATGCCGACCTACCTCGGCTACCTGCTGATGTGCATCCCCGTCGGCTTCGCGTCGCTGACCATGCTGACCTCGGCGAACGCCGCGATCCAGCTGTCCGTGGCGCCGGAGCTGCGCGGGCGCGTCATGTCGATCTACGTGATGGTGCTGCTCGGCACCACGCCCCTGGGCTCCCCCGTCGTCGGCTGGATCGGCGAGTCGTTCGGTCCGCGGTACGCAGTACTCATCGGGGCAGTGGCGACGCTGCTGGTGGCGATCGCCGCGACCGTGTGGGCCGCCAAGACGTGGCACGTGCGGGTGCGCGCCCGACTCTCCCGCTCGCACCGCATCCCCCACCCGTACCTCCAGGTCACTTACCCGGACGTAACCCCGGAGCCGCAAAAGCAGGCCCTGGCCGCATAACTGGGCGCGCCCGGCCGCACCGTTCGCAAGGTCCGCTTCCGCCAAGCGGTTCGGCATGGTTCTGGCGTCAGATCCATGTCGAACCCCTTGGCCGTAGCGGACCTTTTTCGCGGGCGCCGACGGCGGACCACGTACCCGCCATGAATTGGCTGCTGTCGGTGGGGAGCTGGCTGACGTCCGCCCGGTCAACGATCCGGCACGGCGCGACGACAACTCCGGCGACGACAACTCGATACCGGCCGGCGAAGACCCTCCCGACGGCAGATCAACGAGACGAGCGCGACCACAGCACGCGCCCCAGGTCCGCCGTCCACACCGGCGCCAACCACCACTGCGGCGGACGCTGACGATCTGCTGCGATCGGCGCATGCGAGCGCCCTTCAAGATCCCCGTCGATGCCGAACGTACCCTGCACCGACAGCAGGGACTCCTGACAAGCCGCCAGTGCGACGAGTTCGGCATCAGCCGCCAGACTCGCTGCCGGCTCGTCAAGCAAGACCGCTGGCGCAGACCGGCGCGCGGTGTCTACGACACGAACCCGGTCCCACTGAACGCACGGGTCCGGGACGACTGGTTCTCCCACGCCGAACGCTGGCGGACGTGGCTCGCGCTGCTGTGCCACGGCCCCACGGCGATCGCGGTCGGTGCCAGCGCCCTCGTCCTGCACGACGTACAGGGACTGCCCCGGGACTTCCAGGTCGCCGTGGCGATGCCCAACGGAACGCCGCGGAAGAGTCGCGTCGGCGCGGTACGCCAATACGGCTCGTTTCCTACAGACCGGATCGGCGACCGCGAAGTGGCTCGCCTCGACCACGCGTTGGCCCAGGCGCTCCCCGGCCTCCCGCGGGAGAACGTCCTCGCGGTCCTCGACGACGTCGCCCGGCGGCTCGCGATGACGCCGGCCAGGCTCGCCGCCGTCCACGACCTGCTGCGCGGCTGGCCGGGTGCCGCGCACGTCCACGAGCTGTTTCCGCTCGTCGACAAGCGGGCCGAGTCCACGGCCGAGTCGTCCGCGCGGCTGTCGTTCCACGACAACGGCGTGCCACCGGACGACATCCAGGTCCGGATCATGATGGGCGGCAATGTCGTCGCGCGCGTCGACTTCATCTGGCGGTTGCCCGACGGACGCTGGCTCGTCGTCGAGATCGACGGCGTCGGCCCGCACAGCACGCCCCAGGCACTGGTCCGGGACGCTCCGCGGCAGAACCAGCTCCTGGCCTCCGGACAGGTGATCATGCTCCGGTTCAAGCCCAAGGACAACGACAAGCCGGGCGGGATCGGAGCACGGATCGCGAAGGTGCTGGCGAAGCACGGTTGGCGCCCTGGTCAGTACGCCGCCCAGGGCACGGCCGTCGACCTGAGCAGCGCTGACCGCCGTCGGGCGACCGCGTCGGCCTGAAGGTCCGCTTCCGCCAAGCGGTTCGGCATGGTTCTGGCGTCAGATCCATGCCAGATCGCTTGATGGAAGTGGACCCTTTCGCAGCCTCCGACCGCGACCGGCCGCACCGCGCTCCGCGCCTGGGCCTGGTCGTGAGCCATGGTCCGATGTTCCCCTTCGTTACCCGATGCTGCTCGGCGACGTGCCGCGAACCGCGGTCCGGAGCATCCGTTCCACGGAGGGCACCCGGGTCGTCACGTATTGGACGCTGAGGTGGTGGAAGTCGCGGTAGACGGGGTGGCTGATGTCGCCGACGCTGCAGGTCCGGTCGTCGCAGGTCTGCGACCAGACGCCGTCCCAGGTCTTGACGCCGTACTTCTTCCAGATGCCCGCGCTGATGGCGGGCAGGTCGCCGTTGGACTCCTCGGCCTCGGCGCGGGACATGCTGCAGTCGCCGAGCCCGGTCAGGGGCCGGGTGAGGCACTCGAGCGGGTCGACGTCGAGCTGCGGGTTGTCCTTGACCGCCACCACGGACGGCGCCACGGCGGTGAGGTGGGCGAACAGCTCGTCGTTCGCGCTCGCCCAGGTGCTGCGCACCTCGTCCTCGGTCATCCGGCTGCCGTCGGCGTGCTGCATGCGGTCGGCGTAGATCTGCGCCTGGCTGACGACGACGGCGTCGGGCTGCAGGTCGTCGACGACGCGGAGCGACTCGGCCTGGAAGTCGCCGCACGGCCCGCGCTCCGCGGGCTGTTCGACGTTGACCTTCGCGGCGGGGCAGCCGTGCCGCCAGCGGACGGCGAGGCGCAGGCCGGCGTCGTCGGCCGCGGCGTCGAACGCGGGGATCCAGTGCATGGTGTGCGAGTCGCCCAGCAGCAGCACGGTGGTGGCGGCCGACGACGTCGCCGAGCAGGCAGACGTCTGTGCCCGACGTCGCCTGGGTGATCTCGGTGCACCCGTACGGCTTCGGCTCGGCGCCGGCCTCGACCGCCGTGGCGTACGGCTCACGCTGCAGCACGGCCCCGGTCGCTACCCGGGTGCCGACGCTGAGGCCGCCCACGGCGAGCCCGATCACTGTCGTCACGGCCGCGGTGCGCCGCCACGACTTCATGGCGCGGCTGAACCGGACCGGGTTCTCGACCCAGTGGTAGGTCGCGAAGGCGGCACCGAGGGCACCGAGGGAGGCGAGGACCTTGATCCAGGTCGCGTCGTCCTGCACCGCCGCGGTGGTGAGCACGACGAACGGCCAGTGCCAGAGGTACCAGGAGTAGGAGACGTCGCCGAGCCGCTGCAGCACCGGCAGGTCGAGCACGCGGTCCACCCAGGTGCGTGACGCCGTGCCCGACGCCGAGACGCTGCCCGCGGCGAGCACCAGCAGCGCGCCGCCCACGGGCAGCAGGGCGATGGTGCCGGGGAACGGGTCGGTCTCGTGCACGAACGCGAACGAGAGCGCCAGCAGCGCGAACCCGGCGGTGCCGAGCAGCGCCCGGAGCACGCCCGGCCGCAGGCGGGAGCGTTCGGCGAGCTTCCCCCACGGCAGCGTCGCCACGAGGGCGGCGCCCGCGAACTCCCAGGCGCGGGTCGGCAGGATGTAGAACGCCCAGTCGGGCGCGGCCGCCGTCAGCCACACCGACGCTGCCAGCGACACCACGAACGTCCCCGCGAACAGCACCCGCAGCAGACGGCGGGCCGGGATGCGGGTGCGCCGCGCCAGGGCGACGGCCAGCAGGATCAGCAGCGGCCAGAAGATGTAGAACTGCTCCTCGATGCCGAGCGACCAGGTGTGCAGGTACGGGCTCGGGGTGACGGAGTCGGAGAAGTAGTTCTGCCCCTGGTACGGGAACAGCAGGTTGGAGACGAACAGCATGGCCGACGCCCCGTGCCACGCGAGGCGGGCCCAGACCAGCGGCGACAGGATCAGGACGCACCCGAGCAGCGTGACCGTCACGACCAGCGCGAGCGCCGGTACCAGCCGCCGCATGCGGCGCGTCCAGAACTCGACGAGGTCGACGGTCCCGTTGCGGTCCACCTCGCGCAGAAGCAGCGAGCTGATGAGGTAGCCGGAGATCACGTAGAAGACGTCGACGCCGGTGAACCCGCCGGGGATCGCGATCCCCGCGTGGTAGACGACGACGGCGAGCACAGCGACCGCGCGCAGCCCGTTGATGTCGGTGCGGAACGCGTGCCCTGCACCTGGCGTGGCGGGAGCCTGGTCGACCCCGAGGCCGCGAGGCTCCGCGGGCGGTCCGGTGGGTCGGTCGACGGCGGTCGTCGCCTGCGCCATTTTTCTCCTGCAGTCGTTCCAGACGGGGCGTCACACACCATAACGGGCGCAATGGGTCAGGTTGCCCGGTTATCGGGGAGGGGCTGGGGAGAATGGCTCAGTCCAGGAACACGTGGGAGCAGACCAGCACCGGGGCATCGACGGTACCGCCGTCGACCACGCACCCGATCGCGCCACGCTGCAGCTCCGTGTCGACGAGGTTGTCCCGGTGCGAGGGCGAGTCCAGCCACGCCTGCACGACGTCCTGCGGCGGGTTGGCGGTGCGGCTGAGGTTCTCGGCCACGAGCCCGCCCGGGCAGCTCTGCCGCACGGGCGGCAGCGGTGCGTGCACGAGCTCCGGCGCGCCGACCAGCGCCGCGGCCCGCTCCACCGCGACGGGCTCGAGGCAGTCGTCGTGCTCCAGCACCGGCACGCCGACCTGCGCGCGGGCCGCGTTCACGCCGTCCTCCAGGGCCGCCGCGTACTGCTCCGGGTCGGTCAGGTCCACGCCGCCGGGCGCCGTCCAGGTCGCCTCGGGCGCCGCCGTCAGCTCCGGGGTGCCGTCCCGCCCGCCGCCTGGCATCGCCGAGCAGGCCGCGAGCAGCGCGGCAGCCGCCACCAGCGTGATCGCGATGCGGGCCGGGAAACGGGGCACGACGTCGATTCGACACCGCACGCCCCCCGTGCACAAGCGCAGGCTCTCCGCCTCGCGCCCGGGTACACGCTGCGCTGCCAGGCGGCGCTACGCCAGGAACACGTGCGCGCAGATCATGACCGGCGCTGCGGGGTCGCCGCCGTCAGGCACGCAGGCGATCGCGCCGCGGGTCAGGTCGCCGTTCAGGATGTTGGCGCGGTGGCCCTCCGAGTCCATCCAGCCCTGCGCGGCCTCCGCCGGCGTCCACCCGCCCTTGGCGAGGTTCTCCGCCACCGCCGTGGTGGGGCAGGCGTCGAAGATCGGTTCGAGCGGCGCGTGCGCCAGCTCCTGTCCGATCAGCGCCTGGGCCCGCTCGAGCGCGACGTCGTACGCGCAGTCGTCATGGACCAGGGCCGGCAGGCCGTTCGCCGTACGGTGGCCGTTGACCGCGTCCTCCAGTGCCGCTGCGTACTGCACTGCGTCGGTCAGGTCGGGCTCGGCCGCGCCGTCCCCGGAGCCATCACCCGAGCCGTCCCCGGTCCCGCCCCCCGTGCCGCCGTCGGAGCCATCGCCCGAGCCGCCGGGCTCGCCGTCGCTCGCCCCCGGTGTCGGATCGCGCTCCGAGCTGCGCGACGCCGAACCGCTGGGTGCCGGCTGGACGTCCACCGCCGCGGACTCCTGGTCGTGCTCCCCGTGGATCGCCCCCACCGAGGTGGGGTGCGCGGACGGCGCCAGCTCCGCCGCCATCGCCTCGCCGACTACACCGGGTGCTATCCCCGGCGCGGGCATCGGCTCGGCGCCGGGGTCGAGGAGCCCGGCGCACGCCGTGAGGCACGCACCCACCACGACGGCCAGCAGCGCGCGGGCAAGGGCCTTGCGCGGGGCACGCCCCGGCTGGGCCGCGGACGACGTCGTACGGTGTGCTGGGGACACAAGTCCGGACAATACCGGCGATCACGATGGTACGGAATGCCCGACGATCGCCCTGCCTGCCGGGCGCGTCTCTCGGACCCGCCACCCGGGACCCGGCGTCGACCACGCATTCCGCGGCCGGACCGCCGACTGTCGGGACCGTTCCCTTGGCACGTCGCACGTGGCCGTGCCACGGTGTGGTCACCGATCAAGGAGACTCGATGCCAACCCGGTTCCTCAACAGGCCGACAGTGACCGGCCGGCTCGCGGCGGCCGACCTGGCTGGCCTTGCCCTGATCCACAGGGTGCGTCGGCGGCGGCTCACGCTCATCCCGCCCGAGGTGCTGGGCGAGCTGCGGGACCGGATGCGCGCCGTCGAGTCGGCGCGGGTCCCCGGCAGCGTGATCGAGGCGGGGTGCGCGCTGGGCGGTTCGGCGATCGTGCTCGCGGCCACCAAACGGCGGGACCGGCCGATGACCGTGCACGACGTGTTCGGCCTCATCCCCCCGCCCACCGACGCCGACGGCGAGGACGTGCAGCAACGGTACGAGCGCATCGCCGCCGGGGCGGCCACCGGGCTGGGCGGCGACGTCTACTACGGCTACCAGGAGAACCTGCGCGACCGGGTGGCGCAGAACTTCCGCGACTGCGGCGCCGACCCCGGGGAGCGAAACGTGACGCTGGTCGAGGGGCTGTTCCAGGACACCGTGCGGCCCACGGGGCCGGTGGCCCTGGCCCACGTCGACGGCGACTGGTACGAGTCCGTGAAGGTCTGCCTGGACCGGATATGGCCGCACGTGTCGGACGGCGGCGCGGTAGTGGTCGACGATTACTTCCGCTGGTCAGGGTGCCGCAAGGCGGTGGACCAGTTCCTCTCGGGCCGGTCGGACGTGCGGGTGGAGACGCTGCGGAGGCCGCACCTGATCAAGGTGTGACGGTCGCAAAAGATCGCCCGGGCCGATCGGGCGATTCGGGTCGCACGTGGCACATTCATCGCATATTTTTGCGGGGCACGCGATCACATTCCTGTCGACCAGCTTAGGTTTCCCATGTCCGGAACGAGTACGAGCAGCAAGCCCTGGAACGACCGTCGCATCGCCTTTGTGGGTGGTCTTCATCGCAGCGGCATCACCCTTGTTGCTCGCATTCTCGGTTGGAGCCCGGACGTTTCCGAACTGACCGGTACCGGCGCCGTCATGGACGACGGCCCGGCTAATCGGAATGCGCATGTGGGCGGTCTGGGTAATACGTCCGAATGGACGTTTCATCCGCGGGCGCACCTCACCGAGGAGGACGCGAAGCACGCGCCCGACGTCGGGGCGCGGCTCCGGCAGGCCTGGTCTTCCCACGGGGACCTCGAAAGCAGGGTCCTGGTCGAGAAGTCGCCGGCCAACCTGACGAGGATGCGCTACCTCCAGGAGGTCTTCCCGAAGTCCCGGTTCGTCGTCGTGACGCGGCATCCCGTCGCGCAGGCGCTGGCCGTGCGCAAGTGGGCCACGGGCACCCGCGGGCGGTTCACCTACGGCTTCCCCCGGCTCGTCGAGCACTGGGTGCACGCGCACGACGTCTTCGCGGAGGACGCGCTGCACATCGAGAACCTGCTCGTGCTGCGGTACGAGCACCTGATGCGCGATCCCGCGCGCCAGCTCGGCCGCGTCGCGGAGTTCCTGGACGTCGAGCTGGACGGCAACACCGTCGACGCCGTCGACGCCGGTCGCAGCAACCGCTACGCCGAGCTGTGGGAGACGGGCGGCCGCGGCCAGCTCGGGGGCCGCGTCCGGACCCACCTCACGCACCTCGGTTCGCGCACGGGTCCGACCCGGGGCGACCTGCTGCGTGACTTCGCCGACGTCGCCCTGCTCCCCCGCTACCGGAACGTCGTGAGCGAGCACCTCGGCGATCGGATCCGCGCCCACGGCTACGACCTGGACGTGCTCGACCAGGCGACTCCGTGGGCGCCGGCGCCGCTCAGCCCGACGGCGGACGCCCGATGACCGCCCATGTCGTCTACGTCACCGGCTCCGGCCGCAGCGGCACGAGCACGCTCGCCGGGGTGCTGCGCCAGTTCGGGCTGCACGTCCCACGGCCGGAGGTCGAGGCGGACGCCTCGAACCCCAGCGGCTTCTCCGAACCGCAGTGGGTGGTGGACTTCCACAGCGCCCTGCTGCGGTCGGCCGACGTGCAGACGTCGGACCCGCGCCCCATCGCCTGGCACCTCGTCGACCGGGCGGGCGCCGAGGCGCAGGCGCTCGGCCAGATCCAGACGTGGCTCACCGCCCAGGTCGGGGAGCACGGCAACCTCGTCATCAAGGACCCGCGGCTGCTCTGGTTCCTCGAGCTCTGGCAGGAGGCGGCCGTGAGCGCCGGGGCTGCGGCGTCGTGCATCACGATGCTGCGCTCGCCCACGGAGGCCGTCGACAGCAACACCGCCTTCTACAAGGGCCGGGGGCTCGTGGACCGGGTGGCAGGGTGGGTCAACCTGATGCTCGGGGCCGAGCTCGCGACGCGGGCGACCCCGCGGGCCTTCGTCCGCTACCGCGACCTGATCAACGACTGGGACGGGCCGGTGTTCGGGGCCGCGATGGCGCTCGGCATCCCGATGATCGACCCCCACGACGTGGACGCCGTGGAGCGGGTGGACGCCTTCATCGACCCGATGCCGCACCGGGCGGACGTCTCCTGGAACGACGTGCCCGTCCCGGCGCCGCTACGCGGGCTGGCCGACGACACCTGGGCCGCCCTCGACGCCCTCCCCGAGCACGACGACGCCGGGACCCGCGCCGAGTTCGACCGGCTCCGGGCGCTCTACCCCTACATCCACCGGAAGATCGCGGCGTCGCCCGCCCGGCGGATCGCGCAGCTGGTGCCGCCCGAGGTGGTCCCTGCGGCCGTCCGGCAGAGCATCGGAGGCATGCTCAGGAGCTCCAACCAGCCACCCCTCTGACCCCACCCGGCGGCGTCTCCGGCGTCGGCACGGCCTGTCTACAGTCACCCGCTCCCGACGCCAGGCAGCCACGTAGCGGCGCGATCCAGCTCGTCACGGAGGTACGGGAGCATCGTGCGGATGTACGTGTTGGTGACATGGTGCGTGTCACGCATGACAAGGACGCCGCCCGTGACCGCGTTGCACGTGTAGACGCCGCAGAAGTAGTCAGACAGATCGATGACCGCCGCCGACTCCGGAACGCCAGGCTCGCGGGACAGCGGATCGACCGGCTCGAGCGTGCGAGAACGAGGAACGCTCCCGCAATCGTCGAGCTCGCCGAGCTCGGCGCACCGCGCTGGGTTGACGGGGTATCGCGGGTTGTCACGCATCAGGATCGACCGGACCCCGGCCCGGTCCAGCTCCTGCCAGACTTCGACCTGTCCGGGCTCCACGTACTCCGGCGTTCCGTCCTCGCTCGTCCTGGTGCCGATCGTGACGACCGCGTCCGGACGCATCTCCAGGAGTTCCGCCACCACGTTCCGGCCCCACTCCACGCAGTCGGGACGTGACCAGACGAGCGCTCCGCCGCGGGAGACGCCGCAGTCCTGCTTGAAGTAGGTGACGAAGCGCCAGTCCCGCTCCGCGCTGATCGACGCGAGGGCGCTCGACCACTGACGCGCATGCGAGTCGCCAACAAGTACGACGGTTGCTGCTGGCTGCTCCGGGTCCACCAGCACGCACGATCTCGCCGTCGGCTCGCGGACTGCCATGCAGTGTTTGGTCTCCGCGGGCGCGACGTCGGAACGCGCGATGTCCGCCGCAGGGACGAGCGGAGGAGTGGAGCCCTCGCCGGAGCGCTCCGGCCGCGCGAGGGCCGCGGCCCCCGCGTACGCGGCCAGGTCCGCCGAACGCAGCGTTGCGACCTCGGCGGCAACCTCCCGCTGGGTCGAGACCATCAGCCCCGCCGAGACCGCCACCGCGCTCACCACGACCGCGGCCGCAGTCACGGAGATGACGCGGGCTCGCACGCTGCCAGACCGCAGCACGGGGAGCCACCGGGTCTGTCGGAGCGGCGCCTCGACAAGGCGATAGCTCAACGCGGCGAGGCCGAACATGATCACCAGCGACAGCACCACACGGAGCGCGACCGGAACGCCTGGGTACTGCTGCAGCAGCACGATCACCGGAAGGTGCCACAGGTACAGGCTGTACGAGATCTCGCCGAGGTACTGGCTCACACGGTTGTCCAGCAGCCTGCTCCGCGGAGCATCTGCCCCCGCTCCTGCCATGATCACGAGCACCGTGGATGCCACGGGGAGCAGCGCCCAGGGCGCGGGGAACCTATCTCCCTCCGGTGTCACCACCAGTGCGAGGGCAATGCCGAGCAGGCCGATGACGAGCAGGTGTGCCCGCAGACGCCGCGACAGTCGCGCAACTGCGCCTCCGAGCGCCGCGATCAGCGCGCCGGCGGCCAGCTCCCACACCCGTGAGAAGGTGGAGAAGTAGGCCCACAACGGCTGGTTCCATGTCTCGTAGAACGCCCACCCGAGGGACAGCAGGCCGATCGCCGCGATCACGACGGTCGCAATCCTCAAGGACCTCGCTCGGGACACCCTGGCAAGACGCGTCCCGAGCAGGAGCACGCCGAGCATCAGCCAAGGGACCGTCAGGTAGAACTGCTCCTCCACGGCCAGCGACCAGAAGTGCTGCAGCGGCGACGGCGGCAGGTCGTCCTGGAAGTAGTCGCTGTCCTGCTGGATGAAGTACCAGTTCGTCACCATCGCGAGGCTTGCCGCCGCGTCGCGACAGATCTGGATGAACTGCAGGCGCCCGACCACGAGGTACGACGCGAGCACGGTGACGATCAGGACCACCACAGAGGCGGGAGCGATCCTCCGGATCCGCCGGGCGTAGAAGCCCACCGCCGAGATCGACCCGCGCGATGCGTACTCCTTGAGCAGCAGCCCCGTGATCAGGTACCCCGAGACCACGAAAAAGATGTCGACACCGACGAACCCCCCGCGCGGCCAGCCGATACCGTGATCGGCGATGACTGCGAGCACAGCAACCGCCCGGAGACCCTGGATGTCGGTCCGGAAGCGGTTGGAACCGGTGTCAGCATCTGCCTCGGCCAGGGGCGCGGGCGCGGTCACCGTCATTCGTGTCGTCACTCAGGTGTCCAGTCGCAGGCGGACATACATCGTGGTTTGCTTTTCGCATTTCGAGTTTCGCATTTCGATTGACAGGATCGGATAGGTCGGGCTTCTTCGCACCCTGAACTGAACCGGGAGCTCACATTGAGCGTCGGCCTCGCTAGGGGAAATACCCCCACATCGGCGGGCGCACAGCCGGCAACACCGCAGCGTGTCGAGATCCAGGCGCTGCGTGCGCTCTCGGTAGGTGCAGTGCTTGCGTACCACCTGTGGCCCGCCGTCGTGCCGGGCGGCTATGTCGGCGTCGACGCGTTCTTCGTGATCTCCGGCTTCCTCATCACCGCGCACCTGCTGCGCGAGGTCGACCGGACCGGGACGGTGTCCCTCGCCAGGTTCTGGGCGCGCCGCGTGCGCCGGCTCCTACCTGCCTCGCTGCTCGTCGCGACAGCGACCGCAACAGCCGTGCTGCTCGTAGTGCCTGTGACCGTGTGGGGGCAGTTCTTCCGCGACATCGTCGCGGCATCCGTCTACGTGCTGAACTGGTGGCTGGCCCGTCAGGCGGTCGACTACCTCGCCGCAGGCGGAATCGCCTCGCCGGTGCAGCACTTCTGGTCACTCAGCCTGGAAGAACAGTTTTACCTGGTCTGGCCGCTGCTGGTGATCGCCGCCATGGCGGTCGCCCGCCGGGAAAGCTGGTCCTGGCGCCGGACGCTCGCGGTCACCCTGGTGAGCGTCACTGCCGTCTCGTTCGCGCTCGGGGTGGTGATGACCTGGACACATCCCGCCGAGGCCTACTTCCTCACCCCTACCCGCGCATGGCAGTTCGGCTTGGGCGGGCTCCTCGCCCTGGCCTGCGCACGCCGCGGTCTCCGGCCGGTTGTGTCGCCCGCGCTCGCGTCGGTCGCGTCCTGGGCCGGGATCGGCCTCATCCTGACCAGCTGCTTCGTGTACGGGGCGACGACGCCGTTCCCTGGCATCGCGGCGCTCCTGCCGGTCGCCGGTGTCCTCCTGGTGATCGCCGCGGGCGAGCCGCGGCACCCCCTGAGCCCCATGCGCGTGTACGACGCGCGTGGCGTGCAGTGGCTCGGCAAGGTCTCGTACTCGGCATATCTGTGGCACTGGCCGCCGATCGTGATCCTGCCGTACATGCTGGGTCGGCCGCTCGACCTGCCGTGGTCCCTTACGATCCTGGCGGGCACCCTGGTGCTCGCCGAGCTGACGCACCGGTTCGTCGAGGACCCGGTCCGCTGGGCGCCCTTCCTCACGACCCGGAGTCCAGCCGTCACGTTCGGCGTGCTGTTCGCAGCCGCTGCCGTCGCTCTCATCCCGGCGGTCGGCGGGCTCGCCACACTCGAGCTCGAGAAGCGCGAGGACGCCCGGATCATCGCGGCGTCGGACGGGCTGGAGTGCTTCGGTGCCGACGCCGTCGGGCCCGACGGGACGCTCTGCCAGCCTCCCGGACTCGCCAAGGTCGTTCCAGGCCCCGGTGTCGCGACTGACGACGTTCCCAGCGTCTACAACGACCGCTGCCGCGTGGAGACCGACGAGCCAGGGGTCAAGGAGTGCGTCATCAGTGACGCTGACGGTGACGTCCGCATCGCGGCCGTCGGCGACTCCCACCTGGCCCAGTGGGTGACTCCGCTCGCCGACCTTGGCGTCGAGCGCGGATGGCACGTCACGCTCTTCTTCAAGGCTGCGTGCCCGTTCAGTGCGGCCGCGGACTCGGTCCGCACGGCCGAGTCCGACCCCGCGACATGCGCCGACTGGAACGAGTCGGTGGAGGAGCGGCTGTTGAAGGGCGGCTTCGACGGCGTCATCACGTCCGCGAGCGCTCAGTACGTGTTCGACGGCGGCAGCAGCGCCGAGTCTGCGACCGCCGGCTACCGCGAGCGCTGGCAGGTACTGACGTCGTCCGGCATGCCTGTTGCCGTCCTGTCCGACAGCCCACAAGTACCCCAGGCGACGATCGACTGCGTCGGGGACGTCGCGAATCCGGCGTCGGACTGCGGCTGGCCGGCGGGCAGGGCTACCGCCCGAACCCACGTCCTGGAGGACGCCGCGCGCGGGCTGTCCGACGTCGAGTACGTGGACCTCACCGACCACTTCTGCGTCTCGGGCACGTGCCCCGCCGTCGTCGGATCCGTGCTCGTGTACCGCGACGAGAGCAGCCACGTCACCGACACGTATGCGCGGACGCTGCTACCGCACCTCGAGATGGCGCTCAAGCATTTCGCGGCGTCGGTCCGGTAGACGGCGACTGCCCCAGTCGATCACGAGACGAGCAACTGACGAGTTCGCGCTACCTGGCGCAGGTCACGTCGGAACCCCGGCCACACGAGGACCTCGAGCAGGATCGTCCCGGCCATCACCACGGCTCCGAGCCCGATCGCCGGCCATGGACCTGAGGGATCCACCAGGCGCACGACACCGGAGGCCGCGAGTGCCGCGGTGCCGTGGGCCGCGATGGCCCGGACCCCGTTGGCGAGCAGCGGCCGCATGGACATACCCGTTGCGCGCCCGACCCACCATAGGGATGCCGGCCACGTCAGAGCGACCCCGATCCCGTAGCCGGCGGCAACCCCTATCGCGCCCCACAGGCTTCCCACCAGCACCGCCACCACGATCGCCGGCCGCGACACCAGAGCGAAGCGGAACTGCGCCCGCGTGTTCCCCGTAGACGTGAAGGTCCAGTCCACGGCGAAGAGCGCAGCCTGGAACGCCCCACCACAAGCGAGGACGGCGAACAGCGGCGCGACGTCGGACCAGCCCGTCCCGAGCAGCACCTCGATAACGGGACCGGCGACGGCGGCGCCCAGCAACATCATGGGGACCAGCAGGTTGAGCAGGATCGACTGGCCCCGTACCAGGAACCGCAGGAACTGCTCGGCGTCGTCCTGGAGGCGGGACAGCACGGGCAGCGCCACCTTGCCGGCCGGATAGTGCAGCTGTCGAATGGGCAGCATCATCATGCGGAAACCGCGGTCGTAGAAACCCGCTGTCGAGGCGCCGAACTGCGCGCCTACCACTATCGAGTCGGCATTCATGCTCACGTAGCTCAACGTCTCGGCGCCGAGAAAGTGGGCGCCGTAGGCCACGAACGACCGCACCGACTCCTGCCGCTTCGGCAGCCCTGGAAGCCAGCCGGCGGCGATCATCGATCCCCCGACGTTGACCACGTGCGTGACCAGCTGCTGGGTCACGAGTGCCCAGTACCCGCCGTCCGCCATCGCAACGGCAATTCCGGCGACCAGTCCGAGCAGCGGCCCGACCACGTCGATCACGGCGATGGTTCCGAACCGAAGGTCGCGCTGCAGTGATGACCGCGACTGCGCTGCGAAGCCGCTGAGCAGGAAGAGCAGGGCAAGCCACCGCACGATCTCGACCAGGTTCGGCTCCTGGTAGAGCGCGCCGACGGCCGGCGCGGCGGCGAACACGAGCCCTGCCGCGACGGTCCCGAAGAGCACGTTGATCCAGAACAGGTTGTCGCGCTGGCCAGGTGTGATCACCGGTGCCTGCACGGCTGCCCGGGACAGTCCGGCGTCCTGGATGATGAACGCGAATCCGACGATCGCGGTCACCATCGCGAGGTAGCCGTAGTCGGTAGGGCTCACCAGGCGGGCCAGCACGACGATGGAGGCCACCTGGATCACCACCCGCACCGCCTGGCCGGCGAGCGTCACCATGCCACCTCGGGCGGCCTGGCGCCCCAGGGCGCGAGTCGGAGGCTGTTCCTCCCCCTCGATGCTGGTCTTGGCCATCGCCCTCCTCCCGCTGTCGCTCGGAGCCGCCTACGCCGTTTCGAGGGCTTTCTGGGACGCCCGCTGGGCGATCGCGGCCAGCACGGCATGTTCGACGCCGGACAGATCCTCCTGCGCCCGAAGCACGGCGTCTCGGAGTTCTGCCGAGCGGCCGGCGGCACGCTCGAGGAAGGCCCGCATCGCGGCGTCGTCCGCGTTGGTCGCGTCCATGCTCGCGCCGGCGTATCCGATCGCCTCGAAGTGCTCGGCGACCTTGGGCGCCGGGGTCGGTGCAAGCTCGGCGGGCACTGACCCGCCCAGCGACGCGAGGATCAGCACATGCAGCCGGTCGCTGACGGTGATGGCGGTCTGCTGGTACAGCTTGCGGAGCTCGGCCTCGTGCTCGGCGTCGGTTCGGTCGCCCCAGGGCAGAAACGTCCCGCCGAGCACGTCGGCGAGCTCCTTCGCCCGGACCTCGTCCTGGCGTACCTGGGGTGCGCAGACGATCTTCAGTCCGGCCGCCGTGGCGAACCCGGCGACGGCGTCGATCCACCCGTCGCCGGGCCACGGCCGCGGCCCGCGCATACTGACCACCAGCCGGTCCCGTGGAGTCCGGGCATCTCCCCAGAAGACCGGCTCGCCAAGTGCGACGTCGGGCGCGAGCTCGCCCCTGCCGATGGTCACGACGCTTCGCGCATTGCGCCACCACACGTGCTGCGCGAGGGCGCACATCCTGCGGTGCACCCACACCGAGGGCCCGAATGTGTCTCGCGCCAAGGCGCGCGGCGGCAGCACCACCACGCCGCCCTTGGCCCGGACCGTCGCGGCGAACAGGAGGTAGACGAAGTGCCGCAGGAGCATGCGCCTGCACAGGTCAAGCTCCCCGGGCTCGACCACCAGCGCTGGCTTCTTCGACCTGAGCAGGGCTGCGAAGAACGCCCCGACCTGCCGAGTGCTGTACACCCGGTCGACGTCGCGCACGCCGAGCCGTTCCATCCACTGCTGCGGCGCGCTGCCGACATAGACGTCGGCAGCGTCCGTTGCCTTCCGCACCCAGGCAAACACACGCTCGCGGATCAACGCATCGCCGATGTTGGGATAGTCCCCTGTCATCATCGCAAAAACGCGTGCACCAGCCACCGACGCCTCCAGTTCTTCTCAGCAGGTCAAGGCGTTTCGTAGTCGGCGGACAAGGCGCCAGGCCTCACCCTTGAGCCGGCCACGGAGCCGTTGTGTGATCGGGCGCGACAGTCGGTCGTGCTTGCGAACCAGCGGACGCATCGGTTCGAGGTAGAGGTTGAGGTCCCCGGCTGCCTTTGCTCGCTCGAAGAGCTCGAAGCTGAGCTCCGAGAGCTTCCGGCGTTCGCGGACGAGCCGCACACGACGCCGCGAGACCCGGTACCCGGGGTCGACCCTCTTGCGAGGCACCCACTTCCCATCGGCGATGTCGTCGGCCAGGCGTACGGCCAGACCGTCGCGGCGATGCCGGTAGTTCCCCGCCTGGGCCTGGGCGAGGTCGTCGACCGTGACAGGCTCAAGGTGGACCGTCCCACGCTCGACGCCAGATCGCAGGATCCGCTCGGCGGCCTCGGTGCGCGTGACGATGACGTTCATCCCCCGCGGATCCGCCTCGTACCGGGGGATCCAAGCATCCCCGAACACGACGTCCGCCGACTCGGCGTACACGTCGTCGCAGAAGTTGCAGGCGTTGAGCTGGAACGAGGCATGGCCCCACTGACCGCCGACCAGCCGGCCCGGCATCTCCGAGGCGGGCACGGTCGAGCCCGTCCCCCACGCGCCGAACCTGTAGCGCTTCGCGCTCGCGTCCGGATCCTTGATACGGAAGTCCACCTTGGCAAGGTCCCCCGGCGCGATCCCCTGCTGCCACGCCAGCGACTCGGCGAACCCCGAGGCCTTCATGTGGCCGCAGACGATCCCGACGAGGTACTTGAACTGCGATGCGAGCACGTCGTCCTCGCGCATGAGCAGCCGCATCGCCTGGACGAAGCACGGAACGCCGACCAGGGCATACCTCTTGCCGTCACCGCGAAGCTCACTGACCACAGAGGCGAACGTGGTCGAGTAGTAGGCCGACTTGCGGCTCTCCATGAGCTCGGCCGACCTCCTGGCGGTGCGGTACTCGAACAGACGTGGGCCGTCCGCTGTCGGCCCCACGTGCACCACGCTGTCGACCTCGCCGGTGTCGAGAAGCTGCGCGAGAAACCAGCTCGTCAGGCCCCCTGAGCTGCTGCGGTAGATGTCGGCGTCGTCGGTGAGGCGGCCCGCATAGGTCCCGCGATAGCGCCCGACCCGGCCGTCCGCGGGGAGAACGTCTGCGAAGGTCTCGTCACTGACCTGGTCCTCGTCCGGCGACTCGTCGGCGAACGGGCATACGCGCGTCGCTGCGGCAAGAGCACCGCGGTCGACGCCGGTCGGATCGGCTTCGTAGTAGCCGAAGCGACCGATCTGAACCGGGATCGCGCCACCGGTCCGGACGGAACAAGCGCCGCAACCCACACACATCCGTCTGCCGATCACATCGAGGATCGTCGGCGCAGAGGCGGTTTCCGCCGCGGTCCTTCCTCCGGCCGGGCACGGTTCTGAGCTTGCGTTGATCTGGTTCAGGCCGATCACTGCGCATCCAACCTCTCGTCGTGACAGGCGAACACCCCTCCACACCAACTCCGAGCATCTTGGACCAGCGACTGCGCGGAGCCGCCGGGTCCTGATGCGTCGTGCGGGACGCGAATCAAGACCCGGGCTGCCCTTCTCGGCTCAGTCGACACCGATCCTGGTCCGCGCGTTGGTGGTCGAGGTCCCGATGACAACCGGGTCGAATGGGTGCCGACTTCCGCCACTCGCCTGCGATGGATCGACGTCCGGGGCCGCTACTACGCCGTCGGAAGCAGCTAATGACTCACCGATGACACCTGCCGGGTCGTCGGCGGTGTCGGGCACCTGAGGAGGCACGCCCTTCCTGGTCCGTGAGAACTTTCCCGACAGCGCCGCGAGCAGCCCTCTCGACTTGCCGTGCCGTGGGTCTCCGTCCCCGCCGTGCGATCGCACGTCCTCCGATGTCTCAGACCGGTACTGGTAGTAGCCGCCGTACCCGTACCCGTACCCGTAGCCGTCACGTTCGTTCGGCGCGATCCGGTTGAGTACCACACCGAGCGTCTTCGCACGGACCTTGCCGAGCGCTTCCAACGCTTCAGCCAACTGCGGCCGGTGCGTGATCCCGGCCCCTACGACGATGACTGCTCCGCCAGTCATCTGCGCGAGGATCGCACCATCGGTGACTGGGAGCAGCGGTGCGGTGTCGACGATGACGACGTCGTACTCGTGACCAAGTTCCTGGAGGAGCCTTGCCATGTTCTCCGAGCCAAGGAGCTCGCTCGGGTTCGGGGGGATCTGTCCTGACGGAAGGATCTGGAGGTTGGTGCCGCCCCACGGCTGGACCGCTTCCTCGACGCGGACCCTGCCGATCAGCACGGTCGTCAGACCAACGGCGCCCTCGACACCGAGGTACTTCGAGACCGACGGCCGCCGGAGGTCCGCGTCCACGATCAGAACGCGCGAGCCCGCATCCGCGAGGGTGACCGCCAGGTTAATGCTGGTCGTCGACTTACCCTCGCCTGGCAGAGCGGACGTGACCACGAAGATGCGCGCGCCACCGTCGATCTCGAGAAACTGGAGGTTGGTCCTGAGCCGGCGGAACGCCTCCGCCCGGGGCGCCTGCGGGCTTTCCTGCACGATCAGCGGGTGCTCGTGCGCTTGTGGATCGAATGTAATCGCGCCGATGACAGAAGCATCAGTCAATTCTTGGAGATCGCTCTGCGATCTGATCTTGGTGTCGAGCGCCTCCCGCAACACCGCGATTCCGATGCCGCAGATCAAACCGATGGCTAGCCCTAGAAACAGGTTGATCGCAGGTCGCGGCGAGGAAGGCGAAGAAGGTACTGTCGCATCACGAATCGTGTTGATCTCTACCGGCGACGCCTCGACGCCGTCCAGCCTTTCGAGGTCGGACACGACTAAAGAGAGACTCGTCGCGATGGAGTTCGCAATGCGTGCGGCCAGATCAGGTGACCCGTCCGACACGGTAATGGTGATCAGGACTGTGCTCTTCGGCCGTTCGGCTGTCACACGATCAGCAAGGGAAGCTGGAGTCTCGTCCAGCCCAAGTTCTTCGATAACCGGATCGAGCACACGCGGACTCGACACGAGTTCGGCATATGAGTAGACCTGATTGTCCGTATATGTCCGGCCGGCCGCCAGCTCATTGATCGAGTCTCCGTTCCGCACTGACACAAACACCTGGGAAGCCGCGTGGTACGTCGGAGTCGCGAAAACGGTGGCGGCAAGACCGATCAGGACGCCGATCAAGGTTGCCGCGGCGACTGCCGTCCAGCGCTTGCGCAGCACCGCGAGGTATTCCGCCAGCCCCATAAATTCCCCCGATCCGAGATCTGCAATACCGTCGGACGTCCGAAAAGCGTTACGCGCTACGAGCCTAACGTGGGACGTCGGGCACCGCCTGTCCGCAGCGCGATGAACACCGCAACTGGTTAGGCTGTCCAGGAACACAGTGGCGAGGGGATCTCTCGATGACAGCGCTCGGCATTTCGACACCGCTGCCGCGGGCGGCCTTGACGGTGACGATCGCGCAAACCAGGCATTCCGCGCGATTAGTGGTGTGGTCGACCGTCATCTTGACAGTGGGCATGCTTCTCAGCATCAAGCTTGTCGATCGATTCGCATTGTCCAACGTTGCGCAGGTCGCCTCCACGATCCTGCTCCTCGCAGCTTTTCCACGACTCCTGCGTCCCCGGGACATCGGATGGATTGCCCTCGGCCTTGCCTCGGCCGCCCTTGGCATCTTCGCGACCTCCATGCAGTACGAATACGACGTGTCGCCGACACACACTGCATATTTTCTCGCCTGCACCATCCACCTCTGGGCGATCTACCGCGCATGTCGCGAACGTGGCGCCTGGTCGAGCTTCGCCCATGGTATCCGGATCGCAATTCCGATCAGCCTGGCCATATTCGGAGTGATGTATGCGGCCGAAATCGCCCAGGGATCGCCAAATCCTGCGCTGGGGTTTGATGACAAGTCCCATGCATCTGTGGCGGGATGCTTTCTTGCCTTTGCCTCTCTCAGGTTCCTCCGCTCGCCCGGACGGATCCTGTTCGCGCTGGCATTTATCGCCCTGTCACTGGTTACTCCGTCACGCTTGACATTCTTCTTTCTCCCCTTTTTCCTCGTTGCTTTCCTGATCGAGTACAGGCGCATTCGCAGTTCCGCAACCAATGCGGTGCACGTTTACTTTGCCCATCTTTCACTTCTTGCAGCCGCAGCCGCACCGCTCTATCTCGCACTAAATGCCGCCGAGTATTTCACGACCAGCTTCGACCGAATTCTCGATCCAAATTCCGTCACCGAGTCTTCGACTGGCACTCACTTCGACCTACTAAGACTGGGCGCCGACATCAAGCTGGACAGCATCGCGAACATAGTCCTCGGCATCGGGCCCGGAGGGTTTGCCGGCGTCGCTTCGAACAGCGGGCTCGACCTGGCGCAGTACAACATCCCCCTCTACACGATCAACGAAGGAACTGCGCCGCTACACTCCACACTCGGTTCGATCATCCTCGAGTTTCCACTGTGGGTAGCCATCGCCTACATCATTCTCCTTGTCAAGGTCCTTCAGGCGCTGGTGTCCAAACGTGAACACGTGCTCGCACTTTTCCTGTGCGCACTGACGATCGGGACGATGTTCTATTCCAGTCACAACGAGGTCCTCTTCCTCGTCTGCATGACAGTGCTCGTGGCCGCCGCATACAGGGACAGGGACGACGGCGTCAGCCAGGTACACCAACGCCTGTCAGCCCCCGACCGCGCAGAAACTGCCGACCGCTCTTGATGAACTCTCCTGGATGCGCCAGCGCCGCACGAACGAGCCAGCCGCCGGCAACCAGGGGCCTCCTTGCGACCTGTGCATGGCGAGCCTTGTAAAGCAGTTCCTGACTGCGGATCTCCCGATCGGACAGTGCGAAGTCAGCGACGTCGAGCCACGATCCGTAGTACTTCCTGATCCTCTGCTTGCACCTGAGCACCTTTGGTGAGGCGGCTGTCGCCTTGCCGGCATACAGGCTGTATCGAAGAGATACCGACTCCTGTCGGTCGACCCGCCCCAGAACGGCCAGTCGGATGAAGAGCTCGTAGTCCTCAGCGTGACGAGTGTGCAGCGGCAACGGCAGGCGTGGGTCGTTCGAAAGCAACCCGGCACGGCGCACCACGGCCGCTCCAGGTGGCCAGGGCCCGAATCCGGACTCAAGCATCGCTCTGAGTGTGATCTCCTGATATTTGATCGGCCACTCCGTCTCGGCTCCCGACGGCCAGACGCCGACCGTACGGCCACCGACGGCGATCACATCCGGTGTGGATTCGAGGATACGGATCGACTCTTGGACGCCGTCGGGGACCAGCTCATCATCGGCGTCCAAGAAGGTGATGAAGTCGCCGCCCGCTTCCGCGAGCCCTGTGGTGCGCGCCTTCGAGGCGCCCCCATTTACCTGCGAGATGACGAGTGCGCCACGCTCCTTCGCGACCACGGCGGTGTCGTCCCGAGAGCCGTCGTCGACCACGATGACCTCATCGGCCAATGAAGCCATGGCGCTGTCAACAGCCTGACCCACCGTTGCGGCAGCATCGAATGCGGGGATTATCACCGAGAGCCTCAAGGTTCACGCTCCGTCAGCTGAGCGCAGCAGTGCCGGTCTGGCTCGGTCAAGGACACGCATCCGATGTGCCTTCGTCCCGGGCAGCGGCACCAGGCAGTGCGGATGCTTCCGGTAGAACCGCCGGGCCGCGGAGAGCTCGAGCTGCCACGCCCTCGCCGAGAACCCCCGTCCGGTCTGCCGGCCCCAGCCGTGCCGCCAGCGCACGTCGCCGTCCACCCGGACGCCCATCCCGTGCTCCCAGGCCCGCAGCCCGAGGTCCGCGTCCTCGTAGTAGACGAAGAAGCCGGAGTCCCAGCCGCCGAGCGCGTCGAAGTCCGCACGCGTGATCGCCAGTGCGGCCCCCATCACCCAGACCACCTGGATCAGCTCGCCAGGGCCCGCGAACCGCAGGTACCTGTCATCGCGCAGACGCATCAGGTGCCTGAGCTTGCGTGTCGGGTACGGCGTGCCCCGTCCGTTCTCCTGGGGCGATCCGTCGGCGTTCACCAGCTGGGGTGCCACGATGCCCCCGTACCGCCGCACCTGGTCGGCGAGCGTCGCCACCCCGTCGGGCGTGACGGTCACGTCGGGGTTGCAGAAGATCAGCACCTCCGCGTCGGTCACCGCAGCTCCCACATTGTTCGCGGCGGAGAAGCCGCGGTTCGAGCCGAGCTCGACCACCTGCGCGCCGAGCCGGCTCGCGACCTCCCGCGAGTCGTCCGACGAGCCGTTGTCGACGACGGTCCATCGGTACGGCACGAACTGCTGGCCGGCCCAGAAGCGTTCGAGGTCGCGAGCGCTGTTGTACGAGACGGTGATCAGGCTGACCTCGTCAGAGGACGTCACGGGGGTTCACTCCTTGTCGGGCCTTGGTATCAAGGCTGGTTGGTCGGGTTCTCGGGCCCGGTCACGAGCCGGGGGTCAGTAGGACCCGCTGGGAAAGAACACCTCGCGTGCCGTCCGCAGCATGATTCCGATGTCGCCCAGCAGGCTCCAGTTCTCCACGTAGTAGAGATCCAGACGCGTGCTCTGATCGATCGACAGGTCGTTGCGGCCGCTCACCTGCCACAGCCCGGTCAGGCCGGGCTTGACGAACAGACGACGCCGCAGCGCGGCGTCGTACTGCGCTACCTCGAGCGCGACCTGGGGGCGTGGGCCCACCAGGCTCATGTCGCCCTTGATCACGTTGAGCAGCTGGGGGAACTCGTCGAGCGAGTACTTGCGCAGGAACCGGCCCAACCGAGTGATCCGGGGGTCCGCCTTCGGCTTGTAGAACACGCCGACGTCGCCGTGGAGCATCTCGACGAGCTCCGCCTCCGCGTCCTGCCGCATCGACCGGAGCTTGAGCAGGGTGAACGGCTTGCCGTTCTGGCCGATCCGCTGCTGCGTGAACATCGCCGGACCCGGGCTGGTCAGCCGGACCAGGCACGCCAGGACGAGCATCGGCACGCTGACGACCAGCAGGATCAGCGTGCCGACCACCACGTCGAAGATCCGCTTGATCGCATGCTGCGCGCCCGTGTAGCCCGGGGGCGAGACCTGTACGACAGGCAGGCCGTCGACCGGGGTGATCATCAGTCGAGGGCTCGCGACGTCCGCCAGTGCGGGCACCACCACGAGCTCCGCGCCCGTGGACTCTAGGTCCCAGGCGAGCTGCTTGAGCGCCTGCGGCGTCGCCCCGTCGGACGCGGTCACCGCCACCGCGTCGATGTCGTGCGCCCGCGCGGCGGCAGCGGCGTCCTCGATGCGGCCGAGCACCGGCACGCCGTCGACCGGCGACGGGATGGAGCTGCCGCCAGGGAGGCACACCCCGACCACCTGGAACCCGGCCTGGTGGGTGCGATCCGCCCGGCGGCAGAGGTCGATGACGGCGTCGCGCGCGCCGACCACGAGGGTGCGCCGCTGGAACTCGCCCCGCGCCCGCTCGCGGTGCAGCCGGTTCGCGAGCAGCCACCGGCCGCCCACCACGAGCGCGATCCCGATCGGGAGGGTAACGGCCACGTACGACCGCGCCAGGTCGAACTTGACGAGGTAGCAGATGATCGCGGTGAGCCCGAAGAGCGCGACGGTGGCGCGTACCACCCGGAGGTACTCCTCACGGCCCGAGCCGAGCAGCCGCGGGCCACGTGAGCCGACGAGACCGAGAGCGAGCACCCATGCCTCGGCGAGCAGGACCGAGATGAGGATGTACTGCCCACCGCGCGGCTCGAAGAGGTCCACCTCGATGCTCCGGTCGAACCGGAGCACGTACCCGAAAGCGACCGCCGCCGTGGCGGCGGCAATGTCCATGAAGAGCGCCCTACGGACGATGACGTCCTGCCAGGGTGCCGCCGGTCCCCGGTGCTGCGACGGGGCCGTCATGGAGTCCGTGTGGCGGAGGGCTTCGCCGGCCAGCTGCTCCTCGAGCTCTGCGGCCTGGCTGTCGACGTCGGCGGGGAGACGGTTGTCGATGGTCAAGATCCACTCCTGGACTTGGGCATCCGAGACTGTCCATCCATGGATGGATGAAGGCCCACGCGCCGCACCTCACCCAGATGAGGTGCAGCGCGTGGGGTCGATCTGGAAACCGCCAGGGGGACGGTCCCGAACGGGTCAGCTGCGGCGAGCCCGGATACGGGTCGCCACGATCGCGCCCAGGCCGAGGAGCAGCAGTCCGCCGGCAGCCGCGAGGTACGGGAGGCTCGACGAGCCGGTCGCAGCGAGGCCCCCGTCACCGTCGTCTCCGGTGCCCGCCGCGACGGCGGTGATCGTGTAGACCTCGGACAGCGGCTCGCCGTCTGCGTCGAGGATCTGGACGGTGTAGTCGCCGGCCGCGGAGACGGTAACGGTGTCGTACACCGTGCCGTCAGCGTCGAGCGTGAACTCCTCCGAGTCGGCACCGGCCACTTCCACGGCCTCGTCGGCCGCAGCGGCTTCACCCGCGAAAGCAATCTGGACAGTGATGGTCGCACCCGCAAGATCCGTGCACGTGCCAGTGAAGCCGAAGGGCTCGCCCACCGTCACGGTTGGTGTCTCGAAGGTGATGACGCACGGGAACTCGCCCGGCCCGTAGTCGTCATCTGCGGACGCGACCGACGCCGGAGCCAGCACGGCAGCTGCGGTGATGGCGATGGCGCTGATGAGGCGTCGAAGCATGCTCAGTCCCTTGATGTTGTGGCGTTGTTGCTGCACATATCGGTGCCTTGGCACCGGACACCGCGACCCTGCATATCCAGCGCGAGACGCGCGTTCCTCAGTCGATTTGATCAGCCGGATCCGTCATTCTTCGATCGACAACTTGACTGGCCTTGGGCCAGGAGTTGTCCGGAGAATTACGCCCCCATCCTGATGCTTCCCGGTGATAATTACATACGTTACAGAAGATGTCGCGCCCGGACGCAGTGTGATATCTCGGAATGACAGCCAAAGTTCGTCATGTTTCTGCGGTGATAGCCCAATATGTTCTGAATTCTCGGATCCAGATGCGAAGCCGCCGCCGGCCGGTGCGTAAACCAGTGCCCGCAACCGGATCTCGCCGGGCCGGGTCTCCTCGGGCCCCACGATGTATGGCGACAGCTCAGGCACCTCACCAGCGTCGACGCGCGATGTGTAGGTGACGGTCACGGCCAGCTCGCGCGAACCGTCCGGGCGCGTCTCCCGCTCCTCCAGGTCCACAGCGGTGTCGACGTAGTAGGCGATCTTGGCCATCTGAATTCCCTGGGTGAAAACTCCGACCACCGGGCGGTCACCGTTCACACCGCGGAGCGCGCCGTCGAGCACCGTGCCCTCCAGGAGGTCCGCCTCGGCCGGCTCGCTGGACCACACGAGCAGCCGGCCCTCGCGGGCTGCTGCGGCAAGGGCGTCGACCCTCGCCGCGGGATCGCCCGCCCCCGCGGACAGGGTCGTGAACGCCTGCCGGGCGGTCTCCTCGAAGATCGCGTCCTGCGCCTCGGGCGTCTGTGTCCGGTAGACCCCGTTGAGCAGGTAGGCCACGAGCTCGTCGCCCTCGAGCGTGCCACCCGGCCCGGTGTCGACCTTGCCCAGCAGCCCGGCCAGTACGGCCGGGTCCGCCGTGAGCACGCCGTCCACCCTCTGCCCCGTCTCCCGGCGCCACATCTCGCGCGCGATCTTGGCCGCCCTCGGGAAGTCCGGCGTCGACGTCACGTTCTGCATCCACCGGCCCAGGTCCTTGCCGCCGAAGATCCGCCGTTCCTCCGTGGTCAGCGGGACCACCGGCTTGTCGAACGGCCCGACCTGCGACCCTGGAAGCTGCCCGGTGAGCGCGATCTCACCCTCCTCGGCGTGGAGCACGAGTACCGTCCCCGCGATGCCGCCGAGGGACCGCGGCTCCGCGTTGTTCTGCACCAGCACCAGGTAGTCCCGCGGCCCGTCGGCGCCGAGCATCGGCGGGATGAGCTGTGCGGCGCGTGCCGCCGTCGCGGTCTGCGCCCTCAGGCCGACGAGCTGTTTCTCCAGGTCAGCGACGGCGGCGGACACCTGCGGCAGCATCGGCGAGCCGCCGATACGCTGCACGCCCTGCAGCGCATAACCGACGTCCTGGTCGGCCAGCTTCACGTCGGGTGCCACCTTCTCCAGGGGCGCGAGGTCGACGCGCCCGCCCGTCGGCGAGAGCGTGGCCGGGTCCACCACCTCGACGACGTCGGCGAGCTGCGGCAGCGGACCTTGGGCCAGCTGGTCGACCGTTGTGGCCATGGCGGCAACGGCCTCGACCGTCGGGCCGACGCCGGGCAGCCCGCCCACCAGCGACCAGTGGAGGCCGTCGGTGGTGTCCCGGGCGTTCGCGGCATGATCCTGCACACCGGCCACAGTGCTGTCGAGCTGCTCCGTGCGGCCGGCGACGGCATCGGCCTGCAGGGTGGCGACGCCGCGCGCCGCCTGCTCCAGCGAGCTCCGCGCTCGCACCGCGTCCAGCGCCACCCACGCAATGAGCAGGCCGAGGACCACCAGCAGCCCTGCCGCGCCGAGCACCGCGATCCTCAGGTTCCGACGGCGCCGGCGCGTCCAGAACGCCGGCCTGGGCTGCGGCGGCTTCTTCCACGGCGCCGGCGGCGCTGGTCGCCCGGACGTGATGGTCGTCGGGCCTCCGGCACCCGGCCCGTACGGGCCTGGCGACCCGACTCTCCGGAGTGGCAGGACCTTGGTGCCGCGCCCGGCGCCCGTGCCCATCTTTGTGCTCTCAGAAGGGCTGTCGGCAAGCGGAATTACCGGCACGTTTGCCCACTTTTCACCCCATCCAGGATGTGTCACCAGACCTCCTGAAGGCTGTGTCTGCGCGGTAGGCGTCACGTTACCTGCGACATGCCGGACAGGCGCGCCGGAATTCACCACTTTTCATTTTGCAGCCCTATTTTCCATGCATTTCCATGATGACGACCAGAGAGCGCCGCCCGATAGAGCCAAAGTAATGGACCGCTAGAATGGCATCAGACTTTGCCGCAGATCTTGAGAGAGGCATCTTCATGGCCCTTACGGTGCTCGCCGTCTGCACGGGCAACATCTGCCGCTCCCCCGCCGTCGAGACGCTCCTGCGCGGCGTCCTCGACGCGTCCGTCGTCGTCGGCAGCGCCGGGACGAACGCACTTGTCGGCCACCCCATCGCCGAGCCCATGGCAAACCTCCTCACCGCAGGCGGGTTCCCACCGGTCGGCTTCGCCGCGCGGCAGCTCACCACCGACCTCATCGAGCAGGCCGACCTCGTCCTCGCCCTGACCCCCCAGCACCGCGCCAACGTCCTCGAGTACGTGCCGTCAGCCGTGCGCCGCACCCTCACCGTCGGGGAGCTGGGCCGGCTGTCGAGCACCCTGATACCGGGCGCGATCGCCGGGCAGGACGACGCCGCCCGGCTCGCCGCTCTCCTGCCCGCCGCCCTCCAGGAGCGGCCGCGGCACGCCGGCCGCCACCACGACGACGGCGTCGTGGACCCCTACGGGCGCTCCGCCGCCACCTACCAACGCTCCTACGACCAGATCCTCGACGCGCTGACCCCGGTGATGGCCGCGCTGCGCGCGTGACCCAGGTGCGGCGGGAATTCACCCGGGGCCTCGGCCTGCGTCGACGGGCTTGACGACCTCTTGTCCGTACACTGGCCAGGTGCCAACGATCCGCTCCCTGCTGGCCCACCCCGAGGAGCGTCGGCCCAGCCCGCCGGCCCCACGTGCCGACCTCTACCGGGTCTTCGGCGCGGGTGTGGGCCTGTTCGCGATCGGGCTGATCGTTGCGCTGATCCTGCTCCTCACCGGTCACGGCAGCGTCGAGGCCGTCGCGATCTGCGGCACGGGGATCGTGCTCGGCGGGCTCGGTCTGCTCTGGGCACGCCGCCACCGGCAGCCACCGGCGCCGTAGAACGCCCACAGGACACCCCGGTGACCCGTGTGTCTGACACGCGGGAACGGCTCAGCCCCAGGCGCGCTCCGCGCTCAGCTCTTCCGCGCGCGCCGGGTCGCGCAGCGCCGCCTCCAGGAGGAGCACGTCCGCTCCCGTGAGCTCGGCCAGCGCTCGGGCAAGGCCCTCGGGCGAGACGGCGTGCGCGACGGCGTTCCGGTCCGCGCCCGTCGAGGCCCCGGACACCCACCAGGCGACGGGCTTGCCCTCCACCGTCAGCGTGTCGTGGCGGCGCCAGGTCGCCTGCGCGCCCGGCACGAGGGCCCGGACCCGCGGGTCGAGCTCGACCGGCTCGCCGGGATCGTCGGGGGTGATGTCCGAGTCGCCCTCGAACGGGAGGTCCAGCAGGTCGGCGAGCGCCTCGGCGACGTCGGCCGGTGCGGGGACCACCGGGCCGAGCTGGGCCCACTGGGGCGAGGCGGCGACCGCGAGGTCGTCAGTGCTCTCCACCGTGACGCCGGCCGGACCCAGTGCGGGCAGCCTGGCCGGCGCGAAGGCGCGGGAGCCGTCGGCGCGCGAGTCGTCTGCGCGGGCGAGCGCGGCCAGGCCCGACCAGACGGCGCGGGCGACGTCGGCGGGCAGCCGCGGAGGCACCTCTCCCGCTGCCTCGGGCAGGCGCTCCAGGACCCCCGGCCAGTCGTGTCCGGGCAGGTCAGCAAGGTTGTGCAGGCCACCGAGCGCGGTCAGGAGATCCGCGCCGAGGCCGATGGTCTCGGGCGGAGGGGGCGGCAGCAGCGGCGTGTCCGCGAGGGCGAACGGCGCGCCGAGGCGCCGGCGCAGGAACCACGCCGTGTACGACGCCGCCTCCCTGCCCGGGGCGTCCGGCGAACGCACGGGTGTCAGGAGCGCGCGCCGCAGGTCGGGTTCGGCGGAGACGCGGGCGAGCGCCGCGGCGAGCGCGCTCCGCTCCGGGTCGGTATCTGCCGTGTCCCGCAGCGCGTCGAGGTCGGGGACTGCCTCCGCGTCACCGATCCATGCGCCCGGGCCGAGCTCGTCCGCGAGAAATTCGAGGTACTCGTCCCAGTCGGAGAGCCAGCCGGCGGGGTCGTCGGGGCCGTAGTCGGCATCCTCCGAGTCGTCCGCGTCGGGCGTCACGACATCGACGACGCGGTAGACGCCCAGCTCGGCGCGGGCCCCGGCAGCACCAAGGGTCTCGTCTCCCCAGCGTTCGACGACGCCGTCGCGCACCGGGGCAAGGTCCAGGTGCCGGGCCGCCCAGCTGCCGGGCAGTGCCGCCTCGCGCAGCGGGACGACGACGTCGTCCGCGACGACGGGGAGCTCCCCGAGCCAGAACGGGAGGCCCTCCGGGCCGACGTCGGCGATCGCGAGCTGAACCAGCTCGAGCACGGCGGAGACGGTCTCGGCGGGCGTCGGATCCTCGGGCGCCCACGACTCGTCGGGCGTCGCGCCGGCCGAGGGTCCGGCCGACAGGACGGCTCCGAGGCGGTCGGCGTCGCCGTCGTCCAGCACGTCCTCGGCGGCGGCGAGCGCCGTCGACCGGACCGCGGCGTCGGCGAGCAGCCCGCGCGGTGTGGTGGGCGCTGTGCCCGCCCGCTCCAGGACGGGATGAGCGGCGTCCGGGTGGACCACGCGCACCCCGAGCGCGCGGGCGATGCCGGCGAGGTGCGGGGCGTCGAGCAGCACGGTCCCGCGGGCGCCGCGGGTCACGCGACCGTCGGCGAGCGGGAGCGGCGCCCCGGCGACCGCCTCGAGCACCGCGGGCTCTCCGGCGTGCGGTGCCAGGGCGTCGAGGGCCGCGTGGACGACGCCCGGCTCGGGCGGGAGGACCTCGACCAGGTCGGCGAGGTCGAGGGAGTCGGCCCCGAGCGAGCGCACCAGGGCCTGGTGCCGCACGGGCACGGTGACCAGCGGCCGCGGGGCGCCCGCGGCGAGCGCGCGGGCGAGCGCCGGGTCCTCACCGAGCGGCCCGGCGACGAAGGCAGCGTCCCGGGGCGCGATCCGCCGCGCCGCGCCTGGCGCGTCCTCGGCCGCCGCGCCGGCTGCGCCCTCGGCCCCGGCACCGGGCGGCTGATCCGGTGCGCTCAGCGGCAGGAGCGGGGTGCGGCGCAGGGCATCGGTGGCGGACGCGCGGATCGCGGCGTCGACGTCGCCCGCCGGGAGCCCGGTCGGCGCCAGGCCGAGGACGTCGCGCTCCGCGGCGGGCTCCCCCGAGAACGCGTCCGGCCCCTGGGGTCGAGCGCTGAGCTCGCCCAGGAACGCGGCGTAGGCGCGGCCGGCCTCGGCGGCCACCCGGTCCGACGTCGGCCCCGGGAGCACGCCACGCCGCCCCGGGTCCACCGGGAATGACGCGATGAGCAGCGCGGGGAACGTGAGCCGTACGTCAGTGGGTGTCGGCGCGTGCAGCACCGGGCTCGCCGCCGCGCGGCTCCCCGTCGTGGGCAGCGCCCAGAGCACCGACCAGTCCGGGCGGCGCGCCTCTGACGGCAGCGACTCGTCCGGCCCCAGCGCTCCGGACGCCCGGTGCACGCGCCACCGCGACCCGGCGTCGCGCAGCACGCGCGGGGTCGCCGACGGCGCCGCGCCGCCGGGTTCAGAACCCGGCTGACCTGCGAAGTCATCCTCGATCACTACTTCGTCGAGCGCTGGCAGCGCGAGCAGGAGAGCGTCGTCGACGGCGGCGAGCTGGGCCCGGACGGCGGCCACCGCATCGGCGTCGCGCAGCAGGAGCTCGACCACGGTGTCCGGCTCGTCCGGACCGGTTCCGGGCGCGGAGAACGGGAGCCGCAGCACGGGCAGCGCGGCGCCGCGCGCCTCGGCCGAAGCGGTCAGCCGGGCCCGGGCGTCCGGCGTCCGATCGGCGGTTGCAACGAGCGTGCCCAGACGACCGAGCTCCGCGCGCGTCGCCGCGAGCGAGAACCGCACACCGCCGTCGCGCGAGCGGACCAGCACCTCGTCGCGACAACCGACCGGACTGCGGCGAAGCCGACCCCGAACCGGCCCGCGTCGCAGCGCGAGCCGCACCCGGCGTGTCGACTGGACCAGACCTGTCGACCGGCCGGGCGAAGCCGACCGGCCCTACGACGCCGACCCGGGGCCCCCGGCACTGCCGAGCTCCCCGACCTTCGCCGACGCCCGGAGGGACGCCAGCGACGCGACGCCGTCGGCGTCGAGCGGTGCGCCGGTGTTGGCGGCGACGAGCCGCCAGCCGCCGCCGTCGGACCCGTCGCCGCCAGACCCGCTGTCACCGTCAGCACCGCCAGTGCCCGAACCGCCCGGCTCCAGACGCAGGGTCAGCCGCCCAGGCACCCCGGCGCGCGCGGCGGCGTCGGCCGCGTTCTGCGCGAGCTCCACCACCACCCGGTCGCGGTAGTAGCCGCGCGCATGGTCCTCCTCGGAGTTCGCGTCCTCGCGGAAGCGGGTCGGCGATGCGAGCCACGCCTCGGTCACCGCGCGCCGCAGCGCACCGGTGCCGAAGGGGTCGAGGGTCACGCGGGGGATTCGTCCTCGCCGGCCGCGGGCGCGTCGCTCGCCTCGGACACCGCCTCGACCTCGTTCTCGTCGATCAGCGGCGCGGGCGCCGGCCAGTCGGTCGGGTGCGCCTCGACGTCGGTCTCCGAGTGGGCGCCGCAGCCGTGGTCGAGGGAGACCACCTTGCCGTCGTCGGGCGACCACTCGTTGGCGCACACCCCGAAGAGCTGACCCATCGGGCCGGACAGCGGGATGAGGAACGCGCAGGCCATGCACTCGGCGGCCGCCGCGACGGATCCGGCGGAGGTCGGCCCGCGCGATCCGCGGTACCAGCGCTCGGCGGCCTCGTCCCGGCCCTGCGGGGACAGCACGCGGGCGCGGGCGAGCGCGAGCTCGTCGATCGCCACCTCGTCCACCTCGGGGTCACCCGTCGAGGTGTACCCGGGCTCGAGCCGCGGGTCGTCGGCGCGGAACGGCAGCACGTCGCCCGGGCCGACGTCCCCCGGGCGCAGGCGCTCGGACCACGGGAGCCAGGCCGGGGCGAGGATCGCCTCGTCGCCCGGCAGCAGCTCGACCTCGCTGATCGTGGCGGTCCGGCCGCGCGGCACGCGCGTCACCGTGACCGTCCAGTGCCAGCCGCGGTACCCCCGCATGGTGGCCGCGAAGCGGTGCGAGACCACCCGCTCGTCCTCGAAGAGGGTGCCGAGGTGCTCCCCGACGTCGTCCGGTCGCTCAGCCACCTCCTGCGCGGCGGCGCGCGCGAGCTCGGCGGCACCGTTCAGCACGGCGTCTCGGCTCGAGCGTGCGGCGACCCGCCGGGTGGGCGTTCGTGTGGCGGGCGCGGTGATCGTCACCATGTTCCTCGGGACCTCGTGGGGGTTCAGGCGTCGAAGTCGTCTGCGACCTTGCGCAACATCTTGGCAAGCATCTCCGTGTTCTTCGGATAGCGCCCCTTGCGCAGGTCATTTGCGACGCGGTCGAGCATCTGCGTGAGGTCACCGACGAGCACAGCCATGTCTTCGGGGTCCTTCCGCTTCGCCTTGGCGACCGACGGCGCGGCGTCGAGCACCTTGACCGCGAGCGCCTGCGGACCGCGGCGGCCATCGGCCACTCCGAAGTCCACGCGTGCGCCCGGCTTCGGGACGACGCCGTCGGGCAGGGCCGAGGCGTGCAGAAATACCTCGCCTCCGTCCTCGTTGGCGATGAAACCGAAGCCTTTGTCGGTGTCGAACCACTTGACCTTGCCGGTGGGCACTGCAACCTTCTTCTGTGCTTGTCGATACTGCTCGCGGAACTGCTCATAGCGGCCGGGGCTGCTGCGACTGAGCGCGCCACCTCCGGCCGAAGCACAAGGTTACCGGGCGGAAGGCTGCCGCGTCGCATGCATTGGGCGCACTTCGCCCGTGCCGCCCGCCTGACGCCGGCTCCCGGCCGCCCGATCGCTGGGTTTCACACCCCGATCCCCAGGTCCGCACCGCACCGGAGCGCCACCTCGTCGAGCCAGGCTTCGGGGTCGGCGACGGAACCGACCAGGTGCCCGAACAGCTCGAACGAGATGGTGCCGAAGAGCGCCGTCCACGCCATCAGGGTGCGGCGGACGGTCTCGGGCAGCGCCTCGTCGGACAGGTCGGGCTCCCGCATCAGGCCGTGCTCCACGAGGAACACCAGCGCGGGCGCCACCGTGCCCGGAGCGGTCGTGGAGGCGGCCCCGGATCGGGGCACGACCGCTGGGCGCGCACCCGCCGCGTAGGCGTCCACGACGATCTGCACGAGCACGCGCACGACGCGCGTGGCCGGGGTGACGGTGTCCCGTGGCGCGGCGTAGCCGGGTACCGGTGTCCCGTACAGCAGCCCGAACTCGCCCGGGTGCGCGACGCACCAGCCCCGCACGGCCCGGAAGGTGGCGAGCCAGCGGGCGGTCGTGTCCGCGCGGTCGCGACGGCGGCGTCCGCGGCCTCGGCGGC
Source organism: uncultured Actinomycetota bacterium (assembly GCA_963850545.1). GTDB lineage: Bacteria > Actinomycetota > Actinomycetes > Actinomycetales > Cellulomonadaceae > Promicromonospora. Next base: position 947,912 of record CAWKLP010000002.1, read on the forward strand.
GGCACCGAGCTCGTCGTACGCCTCGATGAGCAGGGCGGTGAGCAGGGCGTCCCGGCTCGGAAAGTACCGGTACACGGCCGAGGACACCATCTCGACGTCGCGCGCGACGGCGCGCAGCGACAGCGCGGCGGGGCCGTCGGTGGTCAGCCGCGCGCGGGCCGAGTCGAGGATCTCGCGGGTGATCGTCTCGCGGGCAAGGGCGCGGGCAGTACGGGCCGGACTCATGCTTCCCAGGCTGCCACGTCGGATCACTGCACACAAACGAGAGCATCGCTCTTGCCAAGTGCGGTCCCGCGTGCCACGCTAACGGCAGCACAACAGAGAGCACCGCTCTCGGAATGGAGCATCGATCATGTCCGACAACCACCTCATCGTCGGCGCCGGCCCCATCGGCCGCCACGTCGCCGCCCTCCTCGCCGACCGCGGTTCCCGTGTCACCGTCGTGAGCCGCTCGGGCCGCAGCACCGGGATCGACGGCGTCGAGCACTTCGCCCTCGACGCCTCCGACGCCGACGCCCTGGCCCGCGCCGCCGAGGGCGCCGACTACCTCTACAACTGCGCCAACCCGGCCGACTACACCCAGTGGGAGCGCGTGTGGCCGCCGCTCGCCGCGTCGCTGCTGTCCGCCGCCGAACACTCCGGCGCCGTCTACGCCATCACCGGCACGCTCTACCCCTACGGCCCCGTCGACGTCCCCATCTCCGAGGACCTGCCCGAGGCCGCCACGGACCACAAGGGCCGTCTCCGGGCCCGGATGTGGGCCGAGGCCAGGGCAGCGCACGACGCCGGGCGCATCCGCGCCGTCGAGATCCGCGGCTCCGACTACATGGGGCGCGGCGTCGGCGGCAACGGGCACATCTCGCGCCTGGTGCCGGACGCCGTGCGGGGCAAGCGCGCGCTGATGATGGGCCGCACCGACCTGCCCCACACCTTCACCGATGTGCACGACGCCGCCCGCACGCTGGTGGCCGCCGCCGAGGACCCAGGCGCCCATGGACGGGTCTGGCACGTCCCGAGCAACCCGCCGGTCGCGCAGGCACAGGCCCTGACCGACGTGCTCGCGAGCGTGGGCAAGCCGCCCGTGAAGATCTCCTCCCTGCGCGGCGCCGGGCTCGCGGCGGCCGCCCTCGCCGTCCCCTTCATGCGGGAGATGCGCGAGATCATCTACCAGTGGGAGCGGCCGTACGTCCTGGACGACTCCGCCGCCCGCGCCCGTTTCGGCATCGCCCCGACGCCGTGGGAGGAGGTCTGCCGCCGCACCGCGCAGGGCTGACACGGCCCCGGGCGTGGAACGGCCGGACTTCGGCCCAGGAAACCCGCGTAGCATCGTCAGGATGGCCTCCTCGCTCCCCGCAGCGCCGGCGGCGGCCACGCGGCACTTCGCCGACGACCTCCGGCAGCGCTCGGACACTGCGCTCGCCGCGCTCCTGCGCGCCCGTCCTGATCTTGCCGCTCCATCCCCCTCGACGCTTCGCTCGCTCGCAGCCCGTGCGTCGAGCCGCACCTCGCTCGAACGCGCCCTCGCGCGTGCCGACGCCCTGACCCTGCAGGTCCTGGAGACGGTGCTCGCCCTCGAGCCGGTCTTCCGTGCCCCGCCCGAGTCCCGGGGCTCCCGCGGAGTACCGGAGCGGAGCGAGGACACCTCGTGGGGCGGGGGCGCCGGCGGGCAGCCGCTGCCCGGGCCCCTCAGCACCGAGGTGGTCAGCTGGGCTCTGGGCGGGTCCGCGGACGACCGGCCCCGGGTCGAGGCCGCCGTGCGCCTGGCTGTCGAGCAAGCCCTGCTCTGGGACGCCAGGCCCGGTTCCGACGTCGAGGGCGGCGTCGGCCCGGCGTCCACCGGGCCGGGCACTGGTCCGACGGCGGCCCTCGATCTCCGCACCACGCCCGGGCTCGACGAGCTGCTCGGCCCGAACCCCGCGGGCCTGGGCCCGCACCTCGATCCCGTCCCGGACGGGCTGGCCGAGGCGGTCGGGCGCTCGCTCGGCTCCACCCCCGACCGGAGCGAGACTGCCGCGGCGCTCGACACGCTCCTCGCCGGGGCACCCCCCGGTGCCCGCACGATCCTCGACGCGCTCGCCTGGGGACCGCCGGTCGGCGTCGTGCCGCCCGCTGGATCCCGGCCGCGCGACGCGGTGAACTGGCTGGTCACCGAGCATCTCCTGGTCCGGTCGGACGCCCGGCACGTGGTCATGCCGCGCCTGGTCGGGCTGGCACTGCGCGGCGGGCACACCCACCGCGAGCCGCACACCCGGGCACCCGAGCTGCAGGGCCGTGCGGTCCACACCGCCACCGTCGACGCCGAGGCGGCGAGCGCCGCGCTCGAGCTGGTCCGGCGCGTGCGGGTGCTGCGGCAGTACTGGGACGGCCACCCGCCGTCGGTCCTCCGGGCGGGTGGCCTGGGCGTGCGCGACCTGCGCCGGGTCGCCGGGCAGCTGGAGACGGACGAGCGCGCGACGGCGTTCGTGATCGAGGTCGCCGCCCTGGCCGGCCTGGTGCGGGACGACGGCGACGCGCCGCCGTCGTACGTGCCGACCGTGACCGACTGGGACGACCTGGACGACGCCACCCGCTGGGCCCGGCTGGTCGAGGCCTGGCTGGCCTCCCGCCGTGCGCCGTGGCTGGTGGGCTCGCGGGACGACAAGGGCGCGCTGCGTGCGCCGCTGTCGCCCGACCTGCAGCGGCCGTGGGTGCCGCGGCTGCGCAACGGCGTGCTGGGGGTGCTCGCCGCCGGGTCGGCCGAGGACACCGTGCTCGCACCGGCCCCCGGTGCGGTCGTCGAGGTGCTGACCTGGCACACGCCCCGCTCCGCGCCGCCCGCGAGCGCGGTCGAGGGCCTGCTGGCCGAGGCGGAGTGGCTGGGCGTGACCGGCGCGGGCGCGCTGTCGACGCCGGGCCGCGCCCTGCTCCCCGGTGTGGCTCCGCTCCCTGCTGTGCCAGACACACACGTCACTTGGGTGACCCACAGGTCTGACCGCTCGGGGGTGAGCCGGCCCGGCGACGTCGCCGCCGCGCTGCGTGCGGTCCTCCCCCACGAGGTGGACGAGATCCTGCTCCAGGGCGACCTCACGGGGATCGTCCCCGGCCGCCCGACGCGTGAGCTGGCGCGGCTGCTGGAGCGGTCCACGGACATCGAGTCGCGGGGCGCGGCGACGACCGTGCGGTTCAGCCCGGCATCAGTCACCCGGGCGCTCGACCAGGGCGAGACCGCTGACGGCCTGCTGGACGAGCTGTCCCACCGGTCGCCCGTGCCCGTCCCGCAACCCCTGGACTACCTGGTCCGGGACACCGCCCGCCGGCACGGGGCGGTGCGCGTGGGTTCGGCGTCGTCGTACCTGCGGGCCGCCGACGCCACCGTGCTCGCCGGGCTCGAGCACGACCCGACGCTCGTCAGCCTGGGCCTGGTGCGGCTCGCGCCGACAGTGCTCGCGGCGTCGGTCCCCGCGGCCACCCTGCACGAGACCCTGCGCAGCCGTGGCCTGGTCTCGGCCCTCGAAGGGCCGGACGGCCAGGTGCTCGTCGCACGCCGGGGCGTGACGGGCCGGGCGATGCCGGCCCCGCGCTCGGCGGCCGCGATCCGGATGGGCTCCGGGTCCGACGTCGCCACCCGCACGCCCGATCCCGAGGCGCTGGTCGCCGAGCTGCGCGCCGTCGAGACGGCGGCGCGGGCCGGTGCGCGAGCGCGGGCGGACGCGGCCGAGGTGGCGCGATCCGTGACGACGTCCGGCGGCGGCATCCCGCTGCGCGGCTACCGGGTAGTCGGCAGCCAGCTGAACCGGGTGAGCACACCAGAAGCGCCACCGGACCGGACCCGGCCCCTGGAACCGCCCGCGCCTCCGGCGCCGACGAACGGTTCGGCCGCGGGCACCGCCACGCCGGGCGCCGGGCCGGACAACCCGCAGGACGACGACCCGGGAACACAGCACCCCGCTGACGGGTTGGCACTGCTACGCGACGCGCTCCGCGACGGCTCCACCGTGATCGTCGAGGTGGCCGGGCACACCGGCCGGCTGGAGCGCCGCGAGCTGAAGCCCCTGAACCTCGACGGCGGCAGGCTCCGCGCGCTCGACCCGGACAGAGAGGCCGAGCTGACGATCGCCGTCCACCGCATCGCGTCGGTCCTGCCGACGTCGTCCACGCCGTAAGCCGCAGCAGAGCAAGACTGAGGGAGAACCCATGCCCGACGGCCCGTTGATCGTGCAGAGCGACAAGACGCTCCTGCTGGAGGTCGACCACCCGAGCGCCGAGCAGGCGCGTCGCTCCATCGCGCCGTTCGCCGAGCTGGAGCGCGCGCCCGAGCACGTGCACACCTATCGCCTGACGGCGCTGGGCCTGTGGAACGCGCGCGCGGCCGGCCACGACGCGGAGCAGGTCGTGAACACGCTCATCGAGTTCAGCCGCTACCCGGTGCCGCACGCGCTGCTGGTCGACGTCGCCGAGACGATGGCCCGCTACGGGCGCCTCCAGCTGGCGCAGGACCCGGTGCACGGCCTCGTGCTGCGCACCACCGACCGGGCGGTCCTCGCGGAGGTGCTGAAGTCGAGGCGTACCGCCGGCCTGGTCGGCGAGCGCCTGGACGAGTCCACCGTGGCGGTGCACCCCTCCGAGCGCGGCCACCTCAAGCAGGTCCTGGTCAAGCTCGGCTGGCCGGCCGAGGACCTCGCGGGCTACGTCGACGGCGAGAAGCACCCGATCGAGCTGAGCCCTGTCACCAAGCCGCGGACGCCGCACGAGAAGGCCGCCGCCTGGGAGATGCGGCCCTATCAGGCGCAGGCCGTGGACGGGTTCTGGCACGGCGGTTCGGGCGTCGTGGTGCTGCCCTGCGGCGCGGGCAAGACGATCGTGGGCGCGGGCGCGATGGCGAAGTCGGGCACGACGACGCTGATCCTGGTGACCAACACCGTGAGCGCGCGCCAGTGGCGCGACGAGCTGGTGCGGCGCACGAGCCTCACCGAGGACGAGATCGGCGAGTACTCCGGCGCCCGCAAGGAGATCAAGCCGGTCACCATCGCGACCTACCAGGTGCTCACCACCAAGCGGAAGGGCGTCTACACGCACCTCGAGCTGCTCGACGCCCGCGACTGGGGCCTCGTCCTGTACGACGAGGTGCACCTGCTGCCCGCCCCGGTCTTCCGGATGACGGCGGACCTGCAGGCCCGGCGCCGCCTGGGCCTGACCGCGACGCTGGTGCGCGAGGACGGCCGCGAGGACGAGGTGTTCAGCCTGATCGGGCCCAAGCGGTTCGACGCACCGTGGAAGGACATCGAGTCCCAGGGGTACATCGCGCCCGCCGACTGCGTCGAGGTGCGGCTCACGCTCCCGGAGAGCGAGCGCATGACGTACGCGACGGCCGAGATGGAGGACAAGTACCGGCTCGCCGCGTCGGCGTCGGGCAAGAAGAAGGTGGTGGAGCAGCTCGTGGCGCGCCACCCGGACGACCAGGTGCTCGTCATCGGCCAGTACCTCGACCAGCTCGAGGAGCTGGCCGAGCACCTCGGCGCGCCGATCATCACCGGGGCGACCACCAACAAGGAACGGCAGCGGCTGTTCGGGGCGTTCCGCGAGGGCGAGATCACGCGCCTCGTGGTGAGCAAGGTCGCCAACTACTCGGTGGACCTGCCGGAGGCGTCGGTGGCGATCCAGGTCTCGGGGTCGTTCGGGTCGCGGCAGGAGGAGGCGCAGCGCCTCGGACGCATCATGCGGCCCAAGGCCGACGGCCGCACCGCGCACTTCTACGCGGTGGTCGCGCGCGACACCGTCGACCAGGACTTCGCCGCCCACCGGCAGCGGTTCCTGGCCGAGCAGGGGTACGCGTACCGCATAGTGGACGCCGAGGATCTGGACGAGTCTCCGGCCGATTCCCCGGCCCCCTGACATCGGCCCTGCTCAGGACGTGAAAATGCCCTTCACGCTGGGCATTCACCTGAGGATTCGTTGCACGTTCGCAACGTTACCGTCTCCGATTGCGGTGTCCTGAACCCGGGGTGACGATCAGGGCGTGATCGAGTCCTCAGCAAGACACGAGCATCCGCACGATCCCGGCACCCTGGCTTCCGGGGGATGGGTCGTCGTGGCCTTCGCGGGCCTCGTCGGCGTCGTTCTCGCGGCCACCTCCCAGGCCGCCAACGCGACGGTCGCCGAGCCGGTCGAGCCGCTGCCGTCCGTGTCGCCGCGCCTCTCGGCGGCCACGCAGGCGGAGCTCATGTCGGACGTGCTGCCTGCGTCACCGCCGATCACCCTCACGGACCCAGTGACCGACGGCGCGGGCGCGCTCAGCGACGCCGAGCGCGCGGACGTCCGGGCCGCCGTCGACCGGCTCGCCGACGAGTCCGACCTGCGCATGTTTGTCGTGTACATCGAGAGCTTCGACGGCACCGATCCCGTGGACTGGGCCAACGCGAGCGCGAACCAGTCCGGGCTCGGCACCGACGACCTGCTGTTGGCCATCGCCACCGTCGACCACCAGTTCGGCCTGTCCGCGGACAGCAACGTCGCGCTCACGAACACCCAGCTCGGGCAGATCGACAACACCGTCGCCTCCGCGGTCGAGGACGAGCGGTGGGCCCCGGCCGCGACCGACGCCGCCGACCGCGTCCGCCGGGCGATCGCCGGCGCGACCAACCCCCTGCTCATGGCGGGCATTGCCCTGGCGGCGGTCCTCGTTCTCGCCGCCGCGGGCTACGTCCTGTGGCGGTTCGCCGTGCCCCGGCTCCTGCCGCGCCTCGCGCGGCTCGCGGACCGCCCGTCGGCACCCGGCGGCCCCACGCCGGACGAGTTCGCCGGCGTGACCCTCGCCGAGCTCGACGAGCGCGCCGCGGCCGCCCTGGTCGGGATCGACGACGCGCTCAAGACCTGTGAGCAGGAGCTCGGGTTCGCCCGCGCGGAGCTGGGCGCCGACGCGACGAGGGGCTTCGAGCAGATCCTGGCGAGCGCCGCCGGAGACGTCCGCGAGGCGTTCGCGATCCGGCAGCAGCTGGACGTCGCGGCTGCGGAGTCGAAGGACGGCGGTCCGGAGGGCACGCAGCCCGACGGCGGCGAGGCCGAGGACGCCGGGCGGCGCTCCCGCCTGACCCAGATCATCGCGCTGTGCGAGGGCGCCGCCGACACGCTCGACGCGCGCACCCGCGCGTTCGACGACCTGCGCCACCTGCAGCAGCGCGCCCCGGAGGTGCTGGCCGACGTCGTCGCCCGCGAGCCCGACGTGGTCAGCCGGGTGGCCGCCGCGCGCACCACGCTGGAGCAGCTCGCCGCGACGTACCCCGCGAACACGCTGGCGACCGTGTCGGGCAACCCGGAGCAGGCGGAGCTGCTGCTCGCCAACACCAAGGAGGCCGTGGCCGCCGGGCGCTCGGCCCTGGACGCCGGGCAGAAAGCCGTCGCCGTGGCGCACGCGCGGGGCGCGCAGAACGCGCTCGGGCAGGCCGTCATGCTGCTCGACGCCGTCGACGCCACCGCGCTCCACCTCGAGGAGGCCGCCGGCCGCCTCGACAAGTCGGTAGCGTCGCTCACCCAGGACGTGACCTCCGCCAAGGCGGTCGAGGGCGACTTCCGGGTCACCCTGGCGCGCACCGCAGCCCAGGCCTCGCTCAAGCACGTCGAGGTGACGCGCGACGGCGGCGACCCGCTGGTCGGGCTGCAGCGCATCGCCGCGGCGGAGGCCTCGCTGGACGCCGCCCTGGCGTCCACCCGGGACGCCACCGAGGTGGCGGCCCGGGCGTCGGCTCTGCTGCGGGACACGCTCGGCCGGGTCGACGCACAGCTGCGTCAGACGGCCGACTTCGTCGCCACGCGCCGCGGGGCCATCGGCTCGACCGCGCGGACGCGGCTCGCGGAGGCGGTCCGGCTGGCCGCCGTCGCGCACTCGCTCCACCCGACCGATCCCGCCGCGGCGCTCGACGAGGCCCAGCACGCGAACACGCTCGTGCAGGAGGCCGCGCGCCTCGCCCGCCAGGACGCGGACGCCGTCGTGACGGCCGTCGCCGCCGAGGCGGAGCCCGACGCCGACGGGTCGGACGCGAACGGGCCGATCACCGGCGGCATGATGCTCGGCGGCATCCTGCTCGACCCGAACCTCGTCCGCTCCCGCAAGCGCGCCCACACGGCGCGCATCGGCGGCGGGTTCGGTGGAGGTGGCTTCGGCGGCGGGCGCCCCGCCGCGCTCCGGAAGCTGGGCACGGTCCGTGCCCGGTGGCGGACGCCGGCGAGGTAACGCGTCGCACATCACATTCGGGTGACATCAGGGGCCGGCAGATCGGGAGTACTTTGACCTGCCGGTCTCCTGACCCTCGGGCGATCGGATGATCCCCACGAGAGGTAGCAACCCATGAAGAAGCTCGCTCTGCCCGTCGTCCTGCTCCTCGCACCGCTGCTCGCAGCCTGCGCGTCGGGCTCCTCGAGCGGCGGCACGGCGTCCACCGCCCCGCCGCCCGCCGCGGGGGGCGAGGTGCACTGGTCGTACGACGGCGAGGAGGGCCCGGACGAGTGGGGTCACCTCGCCAAGGACTTCGCCGCGTGCGAGGAAGGCGACGCTCAGTCGCCCATCGACCTGCCCGACCACGCCGACAAGAAGCTGACGAAGCACCCGACGATCACCTCGTCGCCCACCATCGGCGAGTCGGTCGACACCGGGCACACCATCCAGCTCGTGCCCGACGGGGACGCGTCCGAGATCGAGTGGAAGGGCAACGAGTTCGACCTCGCCCAGGTGCACTTCCACATGCCCTCGGAGCACACGGTCGAGGGCAAGCCGATGGACGCCGAGTTCCACTTCGTCCACACCACCGAGGACGGGCAGGTACTCGTCCTGGGCGTGCTCGCGGAGGAGGGCGACGCCGAGAACGAGCCCTGGCAGCCGTTCATCGACGGCGCGGCCGAGCCGGGCACGGACGACCTGCCGATCGACGTCGCCGCGATGCTGCCGACGGACCCGACGTTCGAGGAGTACGCGGGCAGCCTGACGACGCCGCCGTGCACCGAGGGCGTCGACTGGGTCATCTACCACGAGCCCATAGAGCTGTCGGCGGAACAGATCGCCGTGCTCAAGGAGGCGTACGAGGACAACGCCCGCCCGATCCAGCCGCAAGGCGACCGCGTGGCATACGAGGGCACGATCACCGTGAAGTAGTGGTCACCCGTTCGAGTGCTGGATATTCGCCCTTCCAGGCGCGCAGGAAGGGCGAATATCCAGCACTCAACGGGCCAACACACTGACTGCTACAGGTAGCGCAGCGGGTCGAACTCTTCGATCGGGATGATGCGGACGCGCGGCAGCATGGTGGTGAAGGCGTCGGCGTCGGCCTCGAGGTCGTACATGACCAGGCCGCGCTGCTCCAGGTCCGTGAACCGGGCGTTGACGAACTCCCGGAATCCCAGCAGGCCGACGCGGCGGTCGTCGTCGTCGAGCAGCGCCTCGATCTGCGGCAGGAAGTCGCCGTCGTGGCTGGCGAGCAGCACGTCGCCGGGGCGGTCCATCAGCGCGTCGAGGGTGCGCTGGATACCGACGTCGACGACCTTCTCCGAGCCCTGCGCGGCCAGCGGGATCGGCTTGTAGCCCATGGCGAGCAGCGCCTGCACGAACGGCATCGGCATCTGGCCGGACGTCGCGTTGAGGAAGAACAGCGGCACGACCTCCTGCGACCACACCTTCTCCGCGAACGCGGAGATGCGGTCCCAGCGGGGGCGCTCCTCGGGTGCCGGACGGCGGTTCAGCACGTTCATGCCGAGCGTGGCGTCGATGTTCTCACCGTCGACGATGAGGTACGTGCGCCGGGGAGTCTGCCCAGGTTCCTGCGGGGACGGTGCTGACATGCCTGACAGCCTAGCGGCGTGCCAGGTGCCGGGCCGGACGATGCTCTACCGAAGCCTAGGCGATTTCTCGGGCGAATCTCAGGCACCCTTCAGGAACCAGCCGCACACTTGAAACATGGCTACTCCTGAGGCGCGTCTCGTCGTGGTCGACGACGAACCGAATATCCGTGAGCTCCTGTCCACCTCCCTGCGTTTCGCGGGCTTCGAGGTACATGCCGCCGCGGACGGCAACGGCGCTCTCCAGCTCGTCCGCGACGTCGAGCCGGACCTCGTGGTGCTCGACGTGATGCTCCCCGACATGGACGGCTTCACCGTGACGCGCCGCATGCGGGCCACCGGCCGCCACACCCCCGTCGTCTTCCTCACCGCGAAGGACGACACGCAGGACAAGGTGCAGGGTCTCACCGTGGGCGGCGACGACTACGTGACGAAGCCGTTCAGCCTCGAGGAGGTGGTGGCCCGGATCCGTGCGGTGCTGCGCCGCACGGGCGTGCCCGCCCCCGAGGAGGAGGCGGTGCTGCACGTGGGCGACCTGGAGATGGACGAGGACTCCCACGAGGTGCGCCGCGCCGGCGTCGAGGTGGACCTGTCCCCCACGGAGTTCAAGCTGCTGCGCTACCTCATGCTCAACTCCGGCCGTGTCCTGTCCAAGGCGCAGATCCTGGACCACGTGTGGCAGTACGACTGGGGCGGCGACGCGAACATCGTCGAGTCCTACATCTCCTATCTGCGGCGCAAGATCGACACGCTCGAGGTCGAGGGCGAGACGCTGCCCCCGCTGATCCACACGAAGCGCGGCGTGGGGTACCTGCTGCGCGCCCCGCAGCCCGCCCGTGCTTGACCGCACCAAGGAGCGCCTGGCCGGCATCCCCCTGCGCGCCCGGCTGGTCGCGATCATCGCGCTCCTGCTGGCCGCAGGCCTGGGCATCGCGGCGATCGCCACGACCACGGTCGTTTCGAACTTCCTGGTGCGGCAGGTGGACGACGAGCTGCGCTCCGCCGCCGTCGGCCTCACCAGTGGCGTCCCGCAGCAGGGACCCGGACAGGGCCTGCCCAGCGACTACTACGTGCAGGTCATCGGCGACGACGGCACCGTCAAGGCGATCCGCACGGACGCCGCCGTCGAGCGCTTCGGCGTACCCGACCTCCCGGCCATGACGTACGAGGAGGCCGCCGACAGCGACGGCAAGCCGTTCACCGTGACCTCGTCGAGCGGTACCGCGGAGAGCGAGAGCTGGCGCGTCACGGCCCTCGTCGGGACGGTCCAGCCGTCCGGCGAGCGCGCGATCGTCTACGTGGCCCTGCCGATGGTAGACATCGACAGCACGGTCTCGATCCTGACCAGCACCCTCATCCTTTCCGGGCTGGGCATCGTGCTCCTGGGCGGGCTCACGGCGTGGGTGCTCGTGGAGCGGTCGCTGCGGTCGCTGCGGTCCGTGGAGCACACGGCCGCGCAGATCGCGGCGGGCGACCTCACGCAGCGTGTGCCCGAGGCCCCGGCCCGCACGGAGATGGGCTCGCTCGCGGCGTCGCTCAACGCGATGCTGACGCAGATCGAGCGGGCGTTCGCCGCGCAGGAGGCGTCGGAGGTGCGGATGCGGCAGTTCGTCTCGGACGCGTCGCACGAGCTGCGCACGCCCGTCGCGACCATCCGCGGCTACGGCGAGCTCTACCGGATGGGCGCCCTGGACACCACGGACAAGGTCGACGACACGATGTTCCGCATCGAGGACGCCGCCCGCCGCATGGGCACGCTCGTCAACGACCTCCTGGTGCTCGCCCGGCTCGACGAGGGCCGGCCCGTCGCCCGGGAGGACGTCGACCTGGCGGCCCTCGCGCGGGACTCGGCCCAGGACCTGCACGCCCTGGACCCGACGCGCGAGGTCGCCGTGGTGCCGCTCGCACCCGAGGGTGACGGCGCCGCCGGCCAGGTCCCCGACACGCTTGTCGTGGAGGGTGACGGCGACCGGATGCGGCAGGTCCTCACCAACCTCATCGGCAATGTCGCGCGGCACACGCCGGCAGGCACGCCGGCCGAGATCGCGCTCGGTGTGCTGCCCGGCCCTCCGGACCAGGACGGTACCCCGCAGCGGACCAAGAACGGCGCCGGGCAGGACGGCGAGGGCACGGCTCCGGGCTCGGACGAGCCGGGGTCGGGCAGCCTGGCCGTGCTCGAGGTGCGTGACCACGGTCCCGGCCTCACCGAGGAGCAGGGCCGCCGGATCTTCGAGCGGTTCTACCGCGCGGATTCCTCGCGTACGCGCGAGTCGGGCGGCTCGGGGCTGGGGATGGCGATCGTCGCGGCGATCGTCGGCACGCACGGCGGACACGTCGAGGTGGCGCCCACCGCCGGCGGCGGCCTCACGGTCCGGCTCATGCTGCCGCTCTGAGGTAACCACACGACGTGGCAGACGCTCAGGTCGCTCCGGTGACCTGCGCGTCCGACACGTTCGGCGCCTGGCCGGTGACCACCATCCAAGACGGTGGTAGCCGCCGCTCACCCGATCGGTAATAGGCTGGCAGTGCAGTGACCGACCTCAACCGTTAGGCAGATTCACATGGGCGTGCTGACGTCTGACGCGCCGCAGTGGTTCCTCAAATCCTTCGTCCGCAGTGCGGTGGGCGCGGGAGCCACGGCGGCCACCGAGGTGATCGAGGAAGTCGGCCAGTCGCTCCTCGACCGATGGGCCGACGAGCACCGGCACTTCCACAACCTGCGCCACCTGGCCGCGGTCCTGCACCGCGTGGACGAGCTGGCCGAGGAGACGCACGAGCCCGACCTGGTGCGCCTCGCCGCCTGGTATCACGGGGCGGTGTTCAACGCGGAGCGCAAGGTCGCGGACGCGTCCTACGGCGGCGAGCAGTCCACCGCCTCCGCGGACCTGGCGCACGAGGAGCTGATCGGTCTCGGGGTGCCCGCGCGTTCGGCGGACCGGGTCGCCGCCCTGGTCAACGCCATCGTCCGGCATGCGCCGGACCCCACGGACTTCGACGCCGCGGTGCTGAACGACGCCGACCTCGCGATGCTCGCGGCCGAGCCCCAGCGCTACAAGGACTACAAGTCGGCGGTGCGTGCCGAGTACGCGCACATTCCGACGGAGGACTACATCCGCGCTCGGATCCGGGTCATCGAGCGGCTGCTCGCCCGCAAGTCGCTGTTCCTCAGCCCCATGGGTGCCGCGTGGGAGGAGCCCGCGCGGCAGAACCTCGACATGGAGCTGCACCGGCTGCGCAAGGAGCAAGCGAAGCTCGGCACGGCCTGAGGCAGACCCTCCGCACGGCCCGGCAGCGGTTCGAGCACGACCACACCCCCGGCTTCGGCGTGCCCGTGCACAGCACGCTCCGGAGACGCCCCGCCGTCGGCCCCCGCGTACCTACCTTCGTTGACGACGCCGGATGGGCCGGCGCGCGGGAGGTGATGGTCATGCGGTTCGAGGTCGACAGCGACCAGGTGGAGCAGGCGAGCGCGGCAGTGGCGAGCTCGGTCGCGACGGTACGCACGGAGGTGGGGGCGCTCATGCGCAACCTTGACGCGCTGCAGGCGACCTGGCAGGGGCCGGCCGCCGCGGCGTTCGGCGGCACGGTAGCGCAGTGGCGCGGCGCGCAGGCGCAGGTGGAAGGCGCGCTGGACGCGATCCAGTCCGCCCTGGCGGCCGCGGCCCGCACCTACGCGGAGGCAGAAGCGGCGGCCACCCGCATGTTCTCCTAGAAATGGCCGACGCCGGTCGGTCACCTTCCCTACGGAAGGTGACCGACCGGCGTCGGCTGAGCACCCGGGCAGTAGCCCGGATTGGTCAGGCAGGACTCAGAAGTCCATGCCGCCCATGCCACCGGTCGGGTCGCCGGCCGGGGCCCCAACGGGCTCCGGCTTGTCTGCGACGACGGCCTCGGTGGTGAGGAACAGCGCGGCGATCGAGGCGGCGTTCTGCAGCGCGGAACGCGTCACCTTGACCGGGTCGTTCACGCCGGCGGCGAGCAGGTCCTCGTACACACCGGTCGCGGCGTTCAGGCCCTGACCGGAGGGGAGGTTGCGCACCTTCTCCGCCACGACGCCGCCCTCGAGGCCGGCGTTGATGGCAATCTGCTTGAGCGGGGCGTCGATCGCGGCACGCACGATCTGGGCGCCGATCGCCTCGTCACCCTCGAGCTCCAGCTTGGGGAACGCGACGGCACCGGCCTGGATGAGGGCCACGCCACCACCGGCGACGATGCCCTCCTCGACGGCAGCCTTCGCGTTGCGAACGGCGTCCTCGATGCGGTGCTTGCGCTCCTTGAGCTCCACCTCGGTGGCCGCACCGGCCTTGATGACGGCGACGCCGCCGGCCAGCTTGGCGAGGCGCTCCTGCAGCTTCTCGCGGTCGTAGTCGGAGTCCGACTTCTCGATCTCGCTGCGGATCTGGTTCACGCGACCGGCGATGAGGTCGGACTCGCCGGCCCCCTCGACGATCGTGGTCTCGTCCTTGGTGACGACGACCTTGCGCGCCTGGCCGAGCTCCTCGAGCGTGGCGTTCTCCAGCTTGAGGCCCACCGTCTCGGTGATGACCTGGGCACCGGTGAGGATCGCGATGTCCTGCAGCATGGCCTTGCGGCGGTCGCCGAAGCCCGGGGCCTTGACGGCGACGGACTTGAAGGTGCCACGGATCTTGTTCAGCACCAGGGTCGCGAGGGCCTCGCCCTCGACGTCCTCGGCGATGATGAGGAGCGACTTGCCCGACTTCATGACCTGGTCGAGCACCGGCAGCATGTCCTTGACGTTCGAGATCTTCGACTCGACGATCAGGACGTACGGGTCCTCGAGCACGGCCTCCTGGCGCTCGGGGTCCGTCTCGAAGTAGCGGGCGAGGAAGCCCTTGTCGAAGCGCATACCCTCGGTGAGCTCGAGCTCGAGGCCGAAGGTGTTCGACTCCTCGACGGTGATGACGCCTTCCTTGCCCACCTTGTCGAGAGCCTCGGCGATGAGCTCGCCGATCGCCGGGTCACCGGCCGAGATGGCGGCCGTGGCAGCGATCTCTTCCTTGGTCTCGATCTCCTTGGCAGCGTTCAGCAGCTGCTCGGTGACGGCCTCGACGGCCTTCTCGATGCCGCGCTTGACGGCGATCGGGTTGGCGCCGGCGGCAACGACGCGCAGGCCCTCCTTGACGAGCGCCTGGGCGAGCACGGTGGCGGTGGTGGTGCCGTCACCCGCGACGTCGTCCGTCTTCTTGGCGACCTCCTTGACGAGCTCCGCACCGATCCGCTCGTACGGGTCCTCGAGCTCGATCTCCTTGGCGATGGAAACGCCGTCGTTGGTGATCGTGGGGGCGCCCCACTTCTTGTCCAGAACGACGTTGCGGCCCTTGGGGCCGAGCGTGACCTTCACCGTGTCGGCGAGCTGATTGAGCCCGCGCTCCATGCTCCGACGAGCTACCTCGTCGAATGCGATGATCTTGGCCATGGGGATGAATCCTCCGCTGGTGGCGATGTCCAGGCCGGCCGGTGCCCGCGACGGACGGCCTCTCGCCCCGGCGATCATGTCTCGCCGGGACAGGAGGCCTCACCATTCGACCCTGCTGTCACTCTCGAACGGAGAGTGCTAAGACATTATTGGCACTCGGACCATGAGAGTGCAAGACGCGTACACCGCGGGCGAACGCCGCGCAGGTCTACCCAGGCGCCAGCCCCGGCGGGTGCCGGACGTCGAACTCCCGCAGCAGCGCCCGGCGTGCAGCATGCCAGCCGCCCATACCGTGCACGCCCGGGCCCGGCGGGGTCGACGCCGAGCAGAGGTACACACCCTCGGTGACCCGGTACGGGTCGAGCGCGGGGGTGGGCCGCGCGATCATCTGCCACATGGTGGCCGCACCAGCGGAGATGTCGCCGCCGGGATAGTTCTGGTTGTGCCGCTCCAGCTGCGCGGCGGGTATGCACCGCGAGCCGACGACGACGTCGCGGAACCCGGGCGCGAACCGTTCGATCTGCCGGGTGACCACCTCGGTGACGTCCTGCGTCGAACCGG
Source organism: uncultured Actinomycetota bacterium (assembly GCA_963850545.1). GTDB lineage: Bacteria > Actinomycetota > Actinomycetes > Actinomycetales > Cellulomonadaceae > Promicromonospora. The sequence continues at coordinate 963,711 of CAWKLP010000002.1, forward strand.
CGGGCACGTGGGCGTAGGTCCACAGGGGTCGTGTCACGCCGCGCAGACGGCCCGGGTCGGCGACGCCCGGATCGCTGACCAGGACCGTCGGATGGTCGGCGTGCAGCCCGTGCGCGACGGTGTCCTCGGCGACGACCATCTCGGCCCTCGTGCCGCCGAGGTGCACGGTCGACGCGCGCCCGACGTCGGGCACCTGCCAGGGGACCGGACCTGACAGGACGAAGTCGACCTTGGCCGCGGCGTTGCCGTGCCGGAACCGGCTCAGCGCGCCGCGCCGCGGCGACCGGATCCGGTCCCCCGCTATCCGGACCAGGGTGCTCGGCGTGGTGTCGAAGAGGACCGCGCGAGCGGGCGGGAGATCGGACCAGCTGTCGACCCTGCGGCCGGTCTCGACGGTGCCCCCGTGCGCCTCCAGGTCGCTGACCATGGCGTCCGTGATGGCCTGGGAGCCGCCGACCGGGATCGCCCAGCCGCCGTCGGCGTGCGCGAGGGCCGCGAGGAGCAGGGCGGTGCCCGCGCCCGCGAACGACGGGAGCGGCGTGATGTTGTGCGCGGCGACCCCGGTGAGCAGCGCCTTCGCCTCTTCGGTGAGGAACCGGCGGTCCCAGCGCGGCCCGCCCTGCTCAAGGAGAGCAGCGCCGAACCTCAGGCCGGGCCGGATCGCCGAGGCGAGGCCCCAGGCATCCCGCGTTTGCCCGCCTGGGCTCCCCACTCCCTCCAGCATGCCGCGCACGGTCCGCTTGTCCCCCATGGCGAGCGCGGTGACCTGCTGCCAGTCGGCGGCGAGCGGGCCGATCAGGTCGCGCCAGGCGTCGCCGTCGGGCCCGAGGCGGTCGGCGGTCCTGGTCAGGTCGCGGAAGGCGAGGCCGGCCCGGCCACCGTCGAGCGGCTGGGCGTAGGCAATGTCAGGCGCGACAAGCTCGACGCCGCGGGACGGGAGGTCGAACGCCCGGAAGAACGGCGACGCCCAGGCCATGGGATGCACGGCGGAGCAGAGGTCGAAGACCATGCCGTCGGCGCCGTCGGCGAGCTCGGGGATCGGGAGGGTGCGCGCGCCGCCCCCGATCGTCGGCTGGGCCTCCAGGACCCGGACCCTCAGCCCCGCGCGGGCGAGCGTCACCGCTGCCGCCAGGCCGTTGGGGCCGGAGCCGACCACCACCGCGTCGAGGAGGGTCACTCCACCATCGAATCACGCCGGACTGCATGAAGGCGGACGGCACGACGGCGGCCGCCGGGCAGGAACCAGAACGAGCAGCCGCGGTACGGGGCGGCTGCTCGATCGCGTCGGACGTCATCGTCCGACACTGCACGACACCGGTCGTCATCGACCGTCCAGATCGGACGCCGGGGTCTGGGTCCCAGCATCCTCGGGGGAGCGGCGGGCGACGGGCGGGCCCTTCCCACCCGTCGTCCCATCGATTCAGAGTGGACGAACCTGCTCTGCCTGCGGACCCTTCTGCCCCTGCCCCACCTCGAACTCGACTTCCTGCCCCTCGTCGAGAGACCGGTAACCATCGGACTGGATCGCGCTGTAGTGAACAAAAAGGTCCTGGCCGCCGGCAGTCGGGGTAATAAAGCCATACCCCTTCTCGGCGTTGAACCACTTGACGGTGCCCTGGGCCATGCGTAGTTCTCCTTGTACCTCTGCACGGGACACTCGGTCGACCCGTGGTGGTTCGAGCCTAGTGGTCCGTCTCACACCAGGGAACCCTCTATGCCCGGTATGCGGCATTAAGCGGTCGGCGAACATGCAGGTCAGAGGGCTGTACCGAGGCCCTGCGAGGTGAATATCAACGTAGTGGTACGGGTTGGTGAGATCTGCCAACCGGCTACTTCACGATGACGATGACCGCATATGCCGATGCCGTGACGTCAGCGGACGCGATAGCAGTGGTGGCACCAATGGCCTGGGCGACCGCCGCCGCGGTGTCAGACCGGTCGGGATCGGTGCCGTAGAGCACGGTCGTCTCCGTGTAGCCCTCGCCGATGCCTGCGTCGTCGTTCGCGGCGACCACCTCGCCGGTGAATCCAGCCGCAGCGATCGTGTCGGCCAGCGTCTGCGCAGATCCGTCCGGGCCTCCCGAGTTCAGGACCTGGACGCCCGCCGTCAGGTCAGCCGCGGCAGGGTCGCCCGTCACACCCGTCGACGCCGACGAGGAGGCTGAGGGCGACGCGCTGGGGGAAGCGCTCGGCGATGCGGGGGCCGAGGCAGACGCCGAAGCCGAGGAGGACGGGCCGCCCGACGCCTCTGCCGGGTCCTCGTCTCCGGAGAGCAGTGTGATGCCGCCCCACGCCACGGCGGCGCACACGACGGCAACCAGCAGGAACGGCCAGGCCGAGCTCCAGCCGCTGCGCGGCGCACGGTGCACACCCACAGGTGCGCCCCCGGGGACGGCGACGTCGAACTCGTCGGGCGGGTAGGGGTAGCCACTCTTCGTCACGGCAGAGAGAGTAGCGGGTCGTTGTGACAGATCGGTGCGTTCTCAGTGGTTCTCATCGGCCAGCCGCCGTGCAGAGCGTGTTTGCTGCCGGGTCGACCGGAGCCTGCGCAGGCGCTTGACCAGCATCGGGTCATGCTCCAGAGCGGCCGGAGAGTCGATCAGCGCATTGAGAACCTGGTAATAACGCGTGGCGGTCAGGTCGAACAACTCCCGCGCTGCCTCTTCCTTGGCGCCCGCGTACTTCCACCACCGGCGCTCGAACGCGAGGATCTCGCGGTCGCGGTCCGAGAGCTTGCTCCGGACACCCTCGACAACAGGGGTATCGGCGCCGGAAACGAGTAGCTCGCTCATCCGCCCACCGTAGGTCGCAAGAACATGTCTGTCATTCACCTGAGCCCTTTCACGTTGTCTGCACGCCGACCCGTCCGCCGACCCTGAATTCAGTCAGCGGCCCCTACGGCAGGCGCCAGTCGACCGGCTGCGCGCCCTGCTGCTCGAGCAGCGCGTTGGCCCGCGAGAACGGCCGCGACCCGAAGAAGCCACTACGCGCCGACAGCGGCGACGGGTGCGCGCTCTCGACGACCGGGACGTCGCCGAGCCACGGCTTCAGGTTGCGCGCCTTCGCGCCCCACAAGATCGCCACGAGCGGACCGCCCCGCGCCACCAGCGCACGGATCGCCGCCTCCGTGACCTCCTCCCAGCCCTTGCCCGAGTGGGAGTCGGACGCGCCGGGACGGCAGGTCAACGTCCTGTTGAGCAGCATGACCCCCTGGTCCGCCCAGGGCCGCAGGTCGCCGTTCGAGGGCTTCTCGATCCCCAGGTCGTCGTACAGCTCCTGGTAGATGTTGGCCAGCGACCGTGGGACGGGCCGCACGTCGGGCTGCACGGAGAAGGACAGGCCCATGGCATGGCCAGGCGTCGGGTACGGGTCCTGCCCCACGATGAGCACGCGCACGTCAGCGAGCGGCCGCTTGAACGCCGCGAGCACGTTCTCACCGGCGGGGACGTAGGTGCGCCCCTGGGCGACCTCCGCGCGCAGGAAGTCGCCCATCGCATGGATGCGCGGCTCGACGTCGGCGAGCGCTTCGGCCCAGTCCGGCGCGATGACCTGCGACAACGGCGGCCGGCCGGAGGCAGCAGCGGCGTCGGCGGGGGGTGTCGGGTTCACGGTGGTCTCCACGTCCAGGAGATTACCGGCACCCTCCGACAGTGACAGTCTGTGTTGCCCGACACACCCTCTTGTGACGACTCTTCACGGCCCAAGCGGGACAATGAGCACCGTGAGCGCGACAACTACCCCAGAACCGGAAGGCCCCACCACCGACCTCCCCACGACCACCCCCGTCCGCTGGGCGCGGTACGTCGCCATGGGCGACTCCTTCTCGGAGGGCCTGTGGGACCCGTACCCCGACGCCCCGGACGTCCAGCGCGGCTGGGCCGACAACCTCGCCGCCGCCCTCTCCGCACGCCGGATCGCGGCGGACCAGACGCCGCTCGAGTACGCGAACCTCGCGATCCGCGGCCGCAAGCTGCGCCCGATCGTCGCGGAGCAGCTCGACGTCACGATCAACGCCCAGCCGGACCTCGTCTCGCTGGTCGGGGGCGGCAACGACATCCTGCGCGCCTCGGCCGACATCGATGCGATCTCGGCAGCGCTGGAGGACGCCGTCGTCGCGCTCCGCGCCTCCGGCGCCGACGTCCTGATGGGCACCGGCTTCAAAGCCGGCGCCGCCCTCAGCTGGACCAACGGCCGCGTGGGCATCTTCAACGCGAACGTCTGGTCCATCGCCAACCGCCACGGCGCGCACGTCCTGGACCTGTGGGGCATGCGGTCGCTCGCCGACCTCCGTCTCTGGTCCGGGGACCGCATCCACCTCACCCCCGAGGGGCACCAGCGGGTGGCGAACGCCGCCCTGGTGGCGCTCGGCCTCGACCCGGACGAAGCCGCCTACGACGTCCCGCTCGACGCCGCCCCGCCCGCCGCCTTCCGCGAGACCGCGCGCGCCAACGCGGCCTGGATGCGCGAGCACGTGGGCCCGTGGGTCAGGCGCCGGCTGACGGGCACCTCCAGCGGCGACGGGCGAACCGCGAAATGGCCCACGCCGGAGGCGTGGCCGCGCGCGTGACACCTCGCGTGGCCCTACACTTTCGAGGGTGAATTCCTAGAGGCTCCCCGGTGCTCGCGCCGGGGAGCCTCTGACGTCTCACCGGGCCGGTCCATCGCCGCGCAACTTAACCTTCTAGATGGTACAGTTACGATCATGACGATGAGTCCCCCGCTCGCCACGGACACGTCCCTGCTCGGCACGAGACGACGCTGGACGCTCCTGGTGACCGTGGGCACAGGTCTGCTGCTGATCACCCTGGACAACTCGATCCTGTACACGGCGCTGCCCACCCTCACCCGCGAGCTCGAGGCGAGCTGGGCTGAGAGCCTGTGGATCATCAACGCCTATCCGCTGGTGATGACCGGGCTCCTGCTCGGCTCCGGCACCCTGGGCGACCGGTTCGGGCACCGGCGGATGTTCCTCGCGGGCCTGGTGGTGTTCGGGCTGGCCTCCCTCATGGCAGCAACCGCACCCACTCCGGAGGTGCTGATCGCGGCCCGCGGCCTGCTCGCAGTGGGCGCCGCGGCGATGATGCCGGCCACGCTGGCCCTGATCCGGGTGGCCTTCGTCAACGAGCGCGAGCGCAACATCGCGATCAGCGTCTGGGGCAGCTTGTCGGTGGTCGGCGGAGCACTCGGCCCGATCGTCGGCGGTGCGCTGCTGGAAAACTTCGCCTGGGGCTCGATCTTCCTGATCAACGTGCCGGTGGTTCTCGTGGCCGTGATCCTCGTCGTCGCCGTCGCCCCGGAGGACGACCCGCACCCGAGTGCCAGGTGGGACTTCATCTCCTCGGTGCAGGCCCTGATCACCCTGGTCGGGCTGGTGGTCCTGATCAAGGAGGTCGCCAAGCTCGACCGCTCCGGATCCGTCGTGCTCGGCGCCGGCCTCGTCACCGTCGTCGGGTGGTGGGTCTTCGTCCGCCGTCAGCGGCGTCTGCCCTTCCCGCTGCTCGACCTGTCGATCTTCCGCAACGCCGCGTTCGCCTCCGGGGTGCTGGCGGCCGCGGTCGCGATGTTCGCCATGGGCGGCCTGCAGCTGGCCACCACCCAGCGGTTCCAGCTCGTGGCCGGCTTCTCACCCCTCGAGTCGGGCATGCTTGTGGCTACTGTCGCGATCGGATCCCTGCCGTCGTCGCTCCTGGGCGGGGCGTTCCTCCACGTCGTGGGCCTGCGCGTCCTGTTCGGCGGCGGCCTGGGGGTCGGGGCCGTCGGCGTGGCCGGGACCCTGGTCGGCGTCCAGCACGGGCTGGGCTGGCTGCTTGCCGGCCTGCTCGTCACGGGTCTCGGACTCGGCGCGGCGATGTCCGTGGCCTCCACGGCCATCATCGGCAACGCGCCGGCCCGCCGGGCAGGCATGGCCTCCTCCGTGGAGGAGGTCTCCTACGAGTTCGGCAACCTGGCCGCCGTCGCGCTGCTCGGCTCGCTGCTCACGACGGTCTACACGATGACCATCCGCCTGCCCGCCGACGCGCCCGCCGCGGCGGGCCGGTCGATGACCGACGCCCTGACCACCCCGGGCGCGGGTCCCGACGTCCTCGACGCCGCGTTCCAGGCGTTCGGGAACAGCTACTCCACGGTAATGGTCATCTGCGCCGGGGTACTGGCCCTCGGCGCTATCGTCACGACGGTGCTGCTCCGGCACTACGGACCGGGGTCGGCATCCTCCGCCTACGGTTCCGGCCACTGAACCGACCTCACCGAGACGCACTCACTCTGGAGGCCCCCGTGCGACCGAGCAACCGTGACCGAATCCTCGATGCCGCCGTGGGCCTCATCCAGCGTGAGGGCGTCACCGCCGTCACCTTCGACTCGGTGGCGGCCGAGGCGGAGCTGACGCGGGGCGGGATCATGTACCACTTCCCGTCCCGCGAGGGCCTGCTTGCAGCGATCCACCAGCACCTGGCCGACCGGTGGGAGGCCTCCCTCGTCGCGGACGGCGGCCGGACCGCCGACCTGCTCACCGCCGACGAGCGGCTGGCCGCCTACATCCGGGTGTGCGCGCAGTCCGCGACCCGTGCCGAGCTGCAGCTCATGCTCGAGGCCGCCAACCGCCCGGAGTGGGCCGCGCCGTGGAGCGAGGTCCTGGAGCGCTGGGCGCCCGTCGCTGACGACGCCGAGGCCGATCCCGCGTCCCTGGCCAGGCTCGTGGCCCGGCTAGCCGCCGACGGGCTGTGGATGTTCGAGTCGATCTCCTACCGGGCCATGCCCGAGGCGCAGCGCCGCGCGGTCGCGGAGCACCTGGCGCGGACCGTGGCGAAGGCGGGCACCGCCGACTCGGCTACGTGACCGTGCGATTGGAAGACTAGAAGCCCTGCGATTGGTAGACGAGAGACCATCTTCGCTGGTCAGCGCACCTGCTGGCGTCGAGGCGGTGTCAGCGGAAAGCCAGCAGGCCAGCACCGCGCACTGGCCTGCTGGAACGTCTGGAGCCGCCTGTCGGGTTCGAACCGACGACCTTCCGCTTACAAGGCGGGAGCTCTACCAGCTGAGCTAAGGCGGCGGGCGGGGAACAGCCTAACGGTTCCGGCCACCGGATTCCGAGTCCAGGACCACGGGCCGACGGAACGCCCGCGGAACGGGTTCGAAACACAGAGCCGGACACAGACCGGCGGGGCCCCGGGCCGCAGCCCGAGACCCCGCCGTCGAACCGCTGGGACTACTCGGACGGCTCCGTGGACGGCTCCGACGCGGGCGCCTCGCCCGTGATCGCCTCGGTCAGGGCACCGGGGGTCTGCCAGCCCTCGAACCGCTCGCCGTCGATCAGGACGGTCGGGGTCCCGAACCCGCCATCGGCGTTGAACAGGGCCTCGTCGCTGGTCGCCGCGTCCGTGGAGGCCGCGACCCAATCCTCGTAGGTCTCCCGGGCCTGGCCGTCGGTGATGCCCGCGGCCACCTCGGCCGGCACACCGGCCTGCTCCGCGACCTGCGCGATCTGCTCGTCGGACAGACCCGCCGTCTGCTCCGCCGGCTGGCTCGCGAACAACGCGTCGTGGAACGCGGAGAACTGCTCGGGCGCCTGGTCGGCGACCCACGCCGCAGCCGACGCCGCACGCGTCGAGTACTCCGTGCCCTGCGACGTACGGTCCAGGATCGAAACGGGGTGCACCACCAGGGTGATGTCGCCGGCCTCGCGCATCTCGGCGATGCTCGCGCTGTTCGTCTGCTCGAACTGGCCGCAGATGGGGCACATGTAGTCGACGTAGACGTCCAGCGTCGTCGCGCCCTCGTTCGAGGTGCCCGCCACGCCGTCAGCACCCACCGGGATGCCGGTGTCCTCGACCACGCCCGCAGGGACGTTGTCCACCCTCTCCATCGGCGTCTTCTGGCCCTCGGTGAGGATCAGCACGACCGCCACGATCAGACCGATGACGGCGAGCCCGAGCACGCCCAGCACGATCACACGGTTGCGCTTCTCGCTCGACTGCTGCTTCTTCTGGAGCGCGAGGGCCTCAGCACGGGCTGCGTCTCGGCGCTGTGCCTTGGTCTGGTTCGTCGACATCGGGGTCCTTCGAGATGCGGGCCAATGGGGCAGGGCGCTTCTGACGCCCGGGGAAATCCTACAAGCGCTCTCTGGGAGGCGGCTGGGCGTTTCGTTACGATCCAGAAGCCCGACATGGACAGTTGCGGGCCTGCGGAATAGTCACCACGAGACGTCTGGCCGGTCGCTCAGGGGCCACCATTGCACGTCAACCGAGCCGCCGAACAGGGGCAGCGCGGCAAGCACCGCCAGCGCCAGCACGATCAGGGTGACGACGGCCTTCCGGCCCCCCGTGGGAGCGATCCGGCGCAGCAACGGCCCTGCCCCGACCCGCGTCCCGTACGACGCCGGCCCCCACCACGACACGACCACCGTCACCAGCATCGCGACGCCGAGCACGAGGCTGTCGACGATGGGCTGGTTCATACCGCCCACCGACCGTGCCTCGACCGTCTCGATGGGGGCGATGATCACGTTGCCCGGCGCGAACAGCATGAGTCCCAGCAGCACCACGATCACGCCGGCGCAGATCCCGACGGCCGCGGCGGGCAGCACGCCGAACACGGCGCGCACCAGGTGCCAGGGGGACACGAGGGTCGCCACGAGCGCGTCGGTGCGGCTGGCGCCGCGCCGCGCGCGGCGGCTGCGGAACTCTTCGACGGCGATCCCGGCCAGGCGGGTCACGATCAGCAGGGCCACCAGTACGACGACGGCGATCCCGGGCCGGGTGGCGGCAAGCGTCACCAGTGCAAGGGCGATCGTCGCAAACAGCGTCCGGTAGCCGGTGACGCGCGCGGGGTTGGCCGGTTCCAGGGCAAAGGCCGGTCCGGCCGACGACGAAGCCGGGCGTGGTGTGCCCACCGCGCGGCCCGTGACCGACCGTCCCCGGGCCGGGCCGGGCGCCAGATCCTTCACGCCGCCGATGCCCGCGCGGGAAGCCCCGGCCACGGCTGCGGCTCCCGCCGCCGCCCCGACGCCCACGCCGCCGGCGGCCGCGGAGACCGGCCGCCGGTGCGGCAGTACGCCCTGCGGCATGACCCGCGTCGAGCCGACGTCGGCCGCCGTGGCGGCGGTGGGCGCGTCGCCGGGCACGGCGCCTGGAGAGAGGATCGCCGTCTCCGAGCCGTCCTCGCCCGACGTCGCGGCCACGAACGCGTCCGACTCGGCCTTGAGCGCCCGCGCCACCTCGTCCGGCCCCCAGCGTTCGGCGGGCACGGCCCGGAGCGCGGCGCCGAGCGCGCGCTCGGCGCGTCGCGGCAGGCCGTCGAGATCGGCCTGGCCCTGCCGCGAGCGCCGCAGCACCAGCTCGGTGGGCCGCACGCCGAACGGTGCGCGGCCGGTGCCGGAGAACGCGAGCACGGCGGCCCAGGACCACCAGTCGGTGTCGGGGCCCGGCTCGGCGCCGTCGAGCAGCTCGGGCGCGAGGTAGCCGGGGGTGCCCATCACGAACCCGGTCCGGGTGGCCCGGGCGTCGCCCGGGCCTTGCGCGAGCCCGAAGTCGATCAGGACCGGCCCGGACCGCGCGATGAGGACGTTCGACGGAGTGAGGTCGCGGTGCACGACGCCAGTGCCGTGCACGGCTTCGAGGGCGTCGGCGAGCTGGTCGGCGAGCTCGAAGAGGTCCCGGGAGTCGAGCGGCCCGCGCTCGTCGATCTCCTCCTCGAGGGTGGGGCCCTCGACGAGCTCGGTGACGATGAAGGCCTCGGGCCCGTCGAGCTCGGCGTCCAGCACGCGGGCCACTGCGGGGTGCCGCAGGCCCTGCAGGGCGGTCGCCTCGCGGCGCAGCCGTTCGCGGGCCGTGGGGTCGTCGAGGTGGCGGTGCAGCATCTTGAGCGCCACCGCGTTCCCGCCGTCGTCCTCCGCACGGTAGACGGCGCCCATGGCGCCGGAACCGATCTCGCGCACGACCGTGTACCCACCGAGCTTCGAACCGGCTGCGGGGCCGGCGACGTTCGGGGGCGCGATCGAGGCCTCCACCTCCTCCATGAGGCACACGGTAGTCGTCGCGGACCGCCGACGCCCGCCAACATCCAGCCCCTGACCAGCAGCGAGACGCGTGTTCACCCAAGCGGCACACACCCTCGTTACTCTGAGCAGGACAGAGACCTCGCTACTCTTGACACTGCATCGCAAGACTCATACACAACCAAGGAGCAGTACATTGCCGGGTAAAGACGGATACGATCTGGTCGTCGTCGCAAACCGGCTCCCAGTCGACTTCTCGGTCGGCCCAGAAGGTGACCTCACCTGGCAGAGGTCACCCGGCGGCCTGGTCACCGCACTCGAGCCGGTGATGCGGGAGGCCGACGGCGCCTGGGTCGGCTGGTCCGGAGCCCCCGACCTCGCGCACGAGCCCTTCGAGGCCGATGGCATGCTGCTCGTCCCGGTCACGCTCAGCGCCGTCGAGATCGAGCGCTACTACGAGGGATTCTCCAACGCCACCCTCTGGCCGCTTTACCACGACGTCATCGCGCCGCCCGCCTACCACCGCCAGTGGTGGGACGCCTACCGCCGGGTCAACCAGCGCTTCGCGGACGCCGCCGCCGAGCAGGCCGCCCAGGGCGCCGTCGTCTGGGTGCACGACTACCAGCTCCAGCTCGTCCCCCGCATGCTGCGCGACCTGCGCCCGGACCTGCGCATCGGGTTCTTCGACCACATCCCGTTCCCGCCCGTCGAGCTGTTCGCGCAGCTCCCGTGGCGCCGGCAGATCATCGACGGCCTGCTCGGGGCGGACCTCGTGGGCTTCCAGCGCAACGGCGACGCCGCGAACTTCGTGCGCTCCGCGCGCCGCCTCACCGGGTACACCACGCGTGGTCCCGTCATCACGATCCCGGACGCCGACGGGCGCCCCGGCCGGCACGTGCGCGCGTCGTCGTTCCCCATCTCGATCGACTCCCACCGGTTCGACACGCTCGCCCGCACGCCCGAGGTGCAGGCCCGGGCCAAGGAGATCAAGGCCGACCTCGGCAACCCGGACACCCTGATGCTCGGCGTCGACCGGCTCGACTACACCAAGGGCATCCGGCACCGCATCAAGGCGTACGGCGAGCTGCTCGACGACGGCCGCCTCGACGTCGAGCACGCCACGCTCGTGCAGGTCGCAAGCCCCAGCCGCGAGAACGTGGGCGCCTATCAGGACCTCCGCGAGCACGTCGAGGTCCTCGTGGGCCGGATCAACGGCGAGTACGGCGAGCTGGGCCACTCCGCCATCCACTACCTGCACCACTCCTACCCACCCGCGGAGATGGCGGCGCTCTACCTCGCGGCCGACGTGCTGCTGGTGACCTCCCTGCGCGACGGCATGAACCTCGTCGCCAAGGAGTACATCGCCGCCCGCTCCGACGACCGCGGCGCGCTCGTGCTGAGCGAGTTCACCGGCGCGGCCGACGAGCTCTCCCCCGGCCCCCTGCTCGTCAACCCGCACGACATCGACGGCATGAAGGACATCATCGTGGCCGCCGCCACCATGGACCCCAAGGAGCAGCGCCGCCGCATGCGCCGCCTGCGCCGCAAGGTCCTGGCCGACGACGTCGCCAAGTGGTCGGAGACCTTCCTGGGGGTGCTCACCGCCGTGCCGACGCGTCCGCTCAGCGTGGACCCGCGCTCCGCGGAGCCCCGCCACCACAACCTCCGGGACGCGCTGACGGCGTTCACCGCTGCACCCGAGGGCGTCCCCGCGCGGGGCCGGCTCGCCCGCATGGGCAACGGGAACGGGCGACGCAAGAAGCCGACCACCGGCTGGCTGCTCGCGTCCGACTTCGACGGCACTCTGGCGCCGCTGGTGGACGACCCCAAGTCGTCCACGATGACCCGCGCCGCGCGTACCGCCGTCGAGCAGCTGCACGCGCTCGGGCAGGAGGCGCCCGTGCGCCTCGCGCTCGTCTCCGGGCGCGACCTGTCCGACCTCGCCGAGCGCTCCGTCGCCCCCGAGGGCACCTTCCTCGTGGGCAGCCACGGCGCGGAGGCCGGGCGGGCCACCACCACCGGCGTCGAGCAGGTGCCCTTCCACCTCACCACCACCCAGTCCGGCCAGCTCGACGCGCTCGTCGCGGGCTTCGAGTCCGCGGTATCGGGCCGGGAGGGGGCGTGGGTGCAGGTCAAGCCCGCGGCCGCCGTCGTGCACACGCGCCTGGCGAGCGTGGACGACGCTGCGGCCATCACCGTGGCCGCCGACGAGGTAGCGGCCAACCTGGGCCTGCCCGTCATGCACGGCAAGGACGTGGTCGAGGTGTCCGTGGTGACCACCAGCAAGGGCGAGGCGCTGCGCCGCCTGCGCGGCACCGTCGCGGCCGAGCTGGGCGTCGAGAAGGTGCGCGTCCTGTACGCGGGCGACGACACCACCGACGAGAACGCCTTCAGCGCGCTCGAGTCCCGCGACCTGTCGATCAAGGTCGGCACGGGCGACACGCTCGCCTCCCACCGCGTGCCCGACCCCGACGCGCTCGCCGCCGTCCTCGCCGACCTCGCGCGCACCCTGAGCGGCGAGGACTGACCGGAGATCTGACCCAGCCGTGACCCGGTCGATACCGTGGCCTTGACCAACCGGGGTACGATCGCGCTGCAACAGTGTCACCGCCGACACGTGAGTGGAAGCAACGGCACCCGACCACAACGGATCGTCCGGCACGTACCTGCCGGTGGAGGGATGTACTAGTCATGGCTACGGTCACTTTCGATCACGCGACGCGCGTCTACCCGGGCACTGAGCGCCCGGCCGTCGACCAGCTGAACCTGGAGATCGAGGACGGCGAGTTCCTCGTCCTCGTCGGCCCGTCCGGCTGCGGTAAGTCCACGTCGCTGCGCATGCTCGCGGGCCTCGAGGACGTCAACGGTGGGCACATCTTCATCGGCGACCGCGACGTCACCGATGTGCAGCCCAAGGACCGCGACATCGCGATGGTCTTCCAGAACTACGCCCTGTACCCCCACATGTCGGTGGCGGACAACATGGGCTTCGCCCTGAAGATCGCGGGCACGCCCAAGGCGGAGATCCGCCAGCGCGTCGAGGAAGCAGCGAAGATCCTCGACCTCACCGAGTACCTCGACCGCAAGCCGAAGGCCCTCTCGGGTGGCCAGCGCCAGCGTGTCGCCATGGGCCGCGCCATCGTGCGTCAGCCCCAGGTGTTCCTCATGGACGAGCCGCTGTCGAACCTCGACGCCAAGCTCCGCGTCCAGACCCGTACGCAGATCGCGTCGCTGCAGCGCCGCCTGGGCGTCACCACCGTCTACGTGACCCACGACCAGACCGAGGCCCTCACGATGGGTGACCGCATCGCGGTCCTCAACGCGGGCATCCTGCAGCAGGTCGGCACCCCGCGCGAGATGTACGACCGGCCGAACAACGTGTTCGTCGCCGGCTTCATCGGCTCCCCGGCCATGAACATCGGCACGTTCGACGTCAAGGAGGGCACCGTCAAGGTGGGTGCCGCCAGCGTGCCGCTCGAGCGTTCCATCGCGAGCGGCATGAGCGAGGCCGACGGCGGCAAGGTGACCCTGGGCTTCCGCCCCGAGGCGCTCGACGTCGTCCCCTCCGGCACCGCCGGCTCGTTCGACGTCGAGGTCAACCTCGTCGAGGAGCTCGGCTCGGACGCGTTCGTCTACGGCTCGCTCAAGGGCAGCGCCGCCGACATCGACCTGAGCGCCGGTGAGACCAACCAGCTCATCGTGCGCATCGACCCGCGCACCGTGCCGGACAAGGGCGACGTCATCGCTGTCGCTATCCAGGCCGGTCACTCGCACGTGTTCTCCGCGACCACGGGTGAGCGCCTCGGCTGAGCCGCAGGTTCCGCCGACATGGGCGGAGCCTGAGCTCTCAGTTCGCTGAGACCGGTTACCTCCTCGGGGTGTGTTGCTGCGCGTGGACAATGTCCACGCACAGCAACACACCCCGCAGGCCTTTCATCACTCCGCCCGGCGGAAGCCCCTGGCTCCTGCCCGGCCTTGCCCGGCCGGGTGGCCGGCTCAGCGCAGAATGGTGCCCATGCCCCAGCAGAACCTCCAGATCACCGCGGTCGCACCCGACCCCGCGCTGCTGGACCTCCCGTGGGACGTGCCGCTGGCCGAGTGGCCCGAAGAGGTCCTGGCCGCGCTGCCCCAGGGCATCTCGCGGCACGTGGTCCGCTTCGTCAACCACGGGGGCCAGGTGCTGGCGATCAAGGAGATCGGCGAGACCGTCGCCTACCGCGAGTACGAGCTGCTGCGCCAGCTGCACCGCATCGAGGTGCCCTCGGTGGTCCCCGTGGGCGTCATCACGGGCCGCAGGGCGCCCGACGGCGAACGGCTCGAGGCCGTGCTCGTCACCGAGCACCTGCCGTTCTCCCTGCCGTACCGCGCCCTGTTCAGCCAGGACCTGCGCCCGGACACGGCGACGCGCCTCATCGACGCCCTCGCCGTGCTCCTGGTCCGCCTGCACCTCGTGGGCTTCTACTGGGGTGACGTCTCGCTGTCGAACACCCTGTTCCGGCGCGACGCCGAGACGTTCGCCGCCTACCTGGTCGACGCCGAGACGGGCGACATGCACCGCAAGCTGACGAACGGCCAGCGCAACTACGACGTCGACCTGGCGCGTACCAACATCATCGGCGAGCTCATGGACCTCGCCGCGGGCGAACTGCTCGACGAGGACGTCGACGAGGTAGCCATCGGCGACGCCCTGGTGGAGCGTTACAACGAGCTCTGGGAGGCCCTCACCGTCTCGGAGGCGTTCGACTCCGGGGACCGCTGGCGGGTCGCCGCCCGCATCGAGCGGCTCAACGACCTCGGCTTCGACGTGGGCGAGCTCGAGATCACCACGGACATCGACGGCACCAAGGTGCGCATCCAGCCCAAGGTAGTCGACGCCGGGCACCACTCCCGCCGGCTGCTGCGCCTCACGGGGCTGGACGTCCAGGAGAACCAGGCGCGTCGCATGCTCAACGACCTCGACAGCTTCCGCGCGGCGACCGACCGGCAGAACGACCAGGAGCAGATCGTGGCGCACGCCTGGGTCCGTCAGGTCTTCCGCCCCACGATCGACGCCGTGCCGCGCGAGATGCGGCGCAAGCTGGAGCCCGCGCAGCTGTTCCACGAGATCCTCGACCACCGCTGGTTCATCTCGCAGCAGGCGCAGCGGGACATCCCGCTGCCCGAGGCCGCCGAGTCCTACGTGGAGAACGTGCTGCGGCACCGCCCCGACGAGGACGCCGTGCTCGGCCTCGCGCCGGGCGAGGAGGCCATGCTCGGCCTCGCGCCGGGCGAGGCCGAACCGGAGGCCTAGCTCGCCTCGGAGCGCTGCTTCGCCACCTCGTACAGGGTGATCCCCGCCGCCACCGCGGCGTTCAGCGACTCCGTCGTGGCGGCGATCGGGATCGACACCACGGCGTCGCACGCGTCGCGCACCAGGCGGGACAGGCCCTTGCCCTCGGAGCCCACGACCAGCACCAGCGGGTCGGTCGCGTACGCGAGCTCGCCCACCGGCATGTCGCCGCCGGCGTCGAGCCCCACCACGAAGCAGCCGGTCTTCTTCAGCTCGGCGAGCTCGCGGGCCAGGTTGGTCGCGCGCGCCACGGGCACGCGCGCCGCGGCGCCCGCCGACACCTTCCAGGCCGACGCCGTCACGCCCGCCGCCCGCCGCTCCGGCACCAGCACGCCGTGCGCGCCGAACGCCCCGGCGGACCGGAGCACCGCGCCGAGGTTACGGGGGTCGGTGATGCTGTCGAGCGCCACGATCAGCGGCGGCTCGCCGGCCTCGGCCGCGGCGTCGAGCAGGTCGTCGGCGTCCCTGTACTCGTACGGCGGCACCTTCATCGCGACGCCCTGGTGCACGGCACCGTCGGTGATCTTGTCCAGGTCGAGGCGCGAGGCCTCGAACATCGGGTGGCTGCGCGTGTGCGCGATCTCCAGGATCTCCTTGGTGCGGTCGTCCGACTCAAGGTGCGTGGCCAGGTAGATGCCCTCGACGGGCATCTCGGCGCGCAGCGCCTCCAGCACGGCGTTGCGGCCGGCGACGACCTCGGCCGCCCCGGCGCCCTTACGCCCCGCGCCGCGACCACCCGGGCCGCCCGGACGGCGCCCGGACGCCACCCGCTTCTCCGCCGCCACCTTGCGCTGGTGCGCGGGGTGATAGGTGCGGTCCTCGGCCTTGGGGGTCGGGCCCTTGCCCTGCAGCGCCTTGCGGCTGTGGCCGCCGGTGCCGACCTGGGCACCCTTCTTGGAGCCGGCCTTGCGCACTGCGCCGGCCCGCCTGTTGGAGCTACCTGCCATCGTCGTCTCGTCTCTCAGCCGGTGGTCGACCTTGTCGAGACCACCACGTGTTCGGTAGAGGTGGCCGCGACAAGCTCGACCACCGAATAGAAGTCAGGAGAGCGCCCAGCGGGCGCCGTCGGCGGAGTCCTGGACCTCGATCCCGGCGGCCGCGAGGCGGTCCCGGATCGCGTCAGAAGTGGCCCAGTCCTTCGCGGCACGCGCCTCCGCGCGTGCCTTGAGCTCCGCCGCGACGAGCCCGTCGAGCGCCGTCGCGTACCGGTTGTCGGCGGACGTCGACCACTGCGGGTCCGCGGGGTCGAGGCCCAGCACGTCGAGCATCGCACGCAAGGTCACCAGCTCGTCGCGGACTGCGGCGTCGCTCCCGGAGGTGAGGGCGGTGTTGCCGGCCCTCAGGTGCTCGTGCACGACGGCGAGCGCCTGCGGCACGTTCAGATCGTCGTCCATCGCGGCCGCGAAGGCTTTGGGAAGCTCCGCCTTGGCGACCTCCTCCGCCGGGACGTCGCCCACCCGCTCCGACGCGCGCGCGACGAAGCCCGACAGGCGCTCCCACGTAGTGCGCGCCTCGTCGAGGGTGTCGGGCGCCCATTCGAGCATGGACCGGTACTGGACGGCGGCGAGCGCGTAGCGCACCACGGGTGCCGGCGCCTGGGCCAGCAGCTCGCTGACCAGCAGCCCGTTGCCCAGGGACTTCGACATCTTTACGCCCGCCTGCGTGACCCACGCGACGTGCATCCAGCGCTGCGCGAACCCGTAGCCCGCGGCCCGGGACTGCGCCTGCTCGTTCTCGTGGTGCGGGAACCGCAGGTCGAGGCCACCGCCGTGGATGTCGAAGGTCTCGCCCAGGTAGCGGCGGGCCATCGCCGAGCACTCCAGGTGCCAGCCGGGGCGGCCGCGCCCGTACGGGGTGTCCCACGACGCCGACTCCGGCTCGCCCGGCTTGTTGGCCTTCCACAGCGCGAAGTCGTGCGGGTTCTTCTTGGCCTCGCCGGCCGAGCCCGCCACGACCTCCGCGCCCTCCTCGGGGCTGAGGTCCTCGACCTTCTGCCGGGTGAGCTCGCCGTAGGCGGGCCAGGAGTGAACGTCGAACCAGACGTTGCCCTCGCCCGTGCTGTAGGCGTGGCCCTTCTCGACGAGGCGCTCCATGAGCGCGACCATCTCGGGCACGCTGCCCGTGGCGCGCGGCTCGTAGGTGGGCGGGATGACGCCGAGCGCGTCGTACGCCTGGGTGAACACGCGCTCGTACAGGGCGGCGTGCGCCCACCACTCCCGGCCGGCGGCAGCCGACTTGGCCAGCACCTTGTCGTCGATGTCCGTGACGTTGCGGATCAGGGTGACCTTCAGGCCGCGCCGGGTGAGCCAGCGACGCAGCACGTCGAACGCGATCACCGGGCGGAGATGGCCCACATGAGGGGGTGCCTGGACGGTGGCGCCACACAGGTAGATGCCGACCTCGCCCGGGGTGATGGGGTTGAAGTCGCGCACCTCGCGCGCAGCGGTGTCAAACAGGCGAATAGTCACCTGTCAAGGGTACCGGCGGTCACGCACTCATTTCCTGCCCGACGACGCCGTCGTCGCCGGGCGTGGGTCAGCGCGTCTCGTCGGCCAGCAGGCGCGCCACGTGCTCGTGCCCGCGCACCTCGTAGCCGACGATCGTGACGACCGGGGCGAGCATGACCAGGAGCAGCGACCACGACATGTGGAACCCGGCAGCGGCGGTGCCGACGGCCGCGGCGAGGACCACGACGGTCCCGGCGACCAGGAGCATGTGCAGCCGGTCGAACGACCGGGTCAGGACCCAGAACTGCGTGTAGTCGGCCAGCACGAACACGAGCACCGGCACGGCGACCGCCAGCACCGTCCCGACGGCGCCGATGTGGGCGTCCCCCGCCAGGTAGTACGCCGCCACGTGCAGCCCGGCGCCCACACCCGCGAGGCCCGCGAAGACCACGATGTTCCCGTAACCCCAAGCCCACGACCGCTCCCGGTGCCGGTGCAGCATCTCGGCGTCGGGCGTGAGGTAGTACGTCCACCAGAGCCCGAACGTGAGGCCCATGCCCGCGAGTGCGACGAGGGCGGCGTCGAGCGTCCAGCCGGACTCCCGCGTGACGGCGGACAGCGTCGCGACGGTGCCGATCACGCCCTCGCCGAGCGTGATGATGGCCAGCAGCCCGTACCGCTCGGCCATGTGGTGGGCGTGCCACGGGGTGCTGCGCTGACCGGGCTGGTCCGCACGAAGGCGCTCGGCCAGCCACGGTCCGCCCATCTCGACGACGGCCAGCAGAGCTCCCACCATGAAGAAGACCGGCACGCTCACGGGCGCGAGCACGAGGATCACCCACCCGATCTGCGTGATCGCGAGCGTCCACACGTACCCCATGCAGGTCGCCCGGTACTCGGGCGCCTGCCGGGCCGCCCGCAGCCACTGCACGAGCATGGCCAGCCGCATCACGACGTACCCGGCGACCATGACCTCGTTGTGCACACGCTCGCCCTCGACGAGCGAGTCGAACATCGCCGGCAGGCCGAGCGCCAGCACCACGACGCCAATCATCTGGACCATCGTGGTGACGCGGTAGAACACGTCGTCGGTGTCGAAGGCGGAGGCGAACCAGGAGAAGTTGATCCACGCCCAGCAGATGGCGAAGATCGAGAAGGCGAACCCGATCACGCCGGCTGCCGCATGCCCGTCGGCGACGAGGTGGGCGCCCTGTTCGGCGGCCACGCCGAAACCCACGACGAACGACAGGTCGAACAGGAGCTCCAGCGGGGTCGCGGTGCGCGACTGCTCATGGGGGTCCCGGCCCGTCATGGGCCGGTTGCGGTGGTGCATGGTGGGCAGCGTGGGCATTGCCCTGTTCTACCCGATGGCCCGCCTCACGGCCTACCCGAAGTTCTTCGACTCGCCCCGGTAGGTCGGCACCGTCTCGATCACCTCGGCACCCCGGACGAGGTGCACCTGGTCGAACCGCTCCATCATCTCGCCCGCCTTGGCGTGCCGGAGCCAGACCCGGTCCCCGGTGTGCAGCGCGCCGTCGGGCGACAGCCCGCGTGCCACGTGCAGCGGCGTCTGGACCTCACCCGTGCCCTCCGGGCCGCTCAGCGCGTACCCGGGCGTGAACAGGCGAGGCAGCCGCGCGGCCCCCGCCTTGCCGGAGGCCACGTACCCGCCCGCGAACGCCGTCACCCAGCCGGGAGCGGGCTCGCGCACGACGTCCAGCCCGAAGAACGCCGCCGGACGCGCCTGGAAGGAGCGGTAGCCGTCGAACAGGCCGGGCGCGTACAGGCCGGAGCCGGACGTCACCTCGGTGACGCCGGGTGCGCCGCCGCTCACCTCGATCGACCCGGTCCCGCCGGCGTTCACAAGCTCGACCTCCTGCCCGACGGCGTCCCGCACCGCCGCGAGGATCCGCACCCGGCGCTCGTTGACCTCCCGCATCGAGAGGCGCTTGACGAGCCGGACGGCGGGGCTGCTGTCCGGCAGGCCGGCCACCTGGGCCTCGTAGAACATGAGGCCGCGCACCGCCAGGCCCTTCGCCTGGGCGACCGTCGCGAGGGCCGCGACGTCGCCGGGCTCGCGTAGGGGCGAGCGGCGCACGCCGAGGTGGGCGGTCAGCCGCCCGACGCCGACGCGCAGCGAGCAGTCCACGTCCACGCAGACCTTGATCGGGTCGTTCGCCGGGTCGTTCGCCGGGCCGCTCGCCCCGCCGACGCGCTCCTCGGCGGTCGCGATCAGGCCGAGGTGGGCGACGGAGTCGATCATCAGGGTGATCTCGGCCCGGGCCGTGGCATCGGCCGCCAGCGCGGCCAGCGCCTCCGCGTCCACCGTCGGATAACCGACCAGGACGTCGTGCACACCCTCGCTGACCAGCCACAACGCTTCCCGCAGCGAATACGCCATGACGCCGGCGAACCCGTGCCCGAGCGCGCGCTCGACGAGGGAGCGCACGCGCACCGACTTCGACGCGACGCGAACGGGGACGCCGTCGGCCCGCTTGAGGAGGTCGAGCGCGTTCGTGTCGAACACGTCCAGGTCGACGACGGCGACGGGCGCGGGCAAGCCGGACGTGGCGGCGGACAGCCGCGCGGCGGTGTCTGCTGCGGAGCTCATGACCGAACGCTACTCCCCCGGCTGCGGGGTGGCAGCGGCTCTAGTTCATGGCACGGCCGCATGGGATAGTGCTCCCGTGATCTGGACGAACTGGGCACGCAATGTCAGTGCCACGCCCGCACGGCAGGAGCAGCCGACCTCCGAGGACGAGCTGTCCGACGCCGTGCGCCGCGCCGTGAAGGAGGGGCACACGGTGCGCGCGGTCGGTGCCGGGCACTCGTTCATGCCTGCGGCGGCCACCGACGGCGTGCAGCTCAACCTCGATCACCTGAACGCCCTGCACCGCGTCGAACGCGACCCCGACACGGGCCACGCCCTGATCACCGTGGGTGCGGGCATGCGGCTGCAGCAGCTCAACCGGATCCTGGCCGAGCGCGGGCTCGCCATGCAGAATCTCGGCGACATCGACCTGCAGTCGATAGCCGGCGCCATCTCCACCGGCACGCACGGCACCGGCGCCCGGTTCGGCGGCCTCGCCACCCGCGTGCGCGCCCTGACGGTGGTGGGGCCCGACGGCGACGTCACCCGCGCCACGCCCACCGAGCGGCACGACCTGTTCGAGGCCTCCCGCCTGGGCCTCGGCGCCACGGGCGTGCTCAGCACCGTGACCATCGAGGCCGTTCCCGCCTTCGACCTGCACGCCGTCGAGGAGCCCTGGCCGCTGGACCGGGTCCTCGAGGAGCTCGACGGCCTCGTCGCGGACAACGATCACTTCGAGTTCTACTGGTTCCCCACCACGCGCCGGGCGCTGACCCTGTGCAACGCGCGGGTCGACGCCGGGGCGAGCGCGGGATCGGGCCTCGGGCACCGCGTGCGCAAGGCCGCCGGGGCGGCCCGTTCCTTCCTCGACGAGGAGGTGCTGTCGAACGGGCTCTTCGAGACGGTCAACCGGATCGCGACGACGCTGCCCGCGGCGACACCCACGCTGAACGCGGTCTCGGCCCGCGCCCTGAGCGCCCGCCGGTACACGGCGCCGTCGTACGACGTGTTCTGCACCAACCGTCGCGTGCGGTTTCGCGAGATGGAGTACGCAGTGCCGCGCGCCGCCGTCGTCGGCGTGCTCAACGAGCTCGATGCCTGGCAGCGGTCCACGGGCGAGAACGTGCCGTTCCCGGTGGAGGTGCGCTTCGCGCCCGCGGACGACGTGTGGCTCTCCACGGCGTACGGCCGCGAGACCGCGTACGTGGCCGTCCACCAGTACTGGCGGCTGCAGTACGCGCGCTACTTCGACGCCGCCGAGCGGATCTTCACGTCCGCGGGCGGGCGTCCCCACTGGGGCAAGATGCACACTCGCGACGCCGAGTACCTGGCAGGTCAGTACCGCCGCTTCCCGGACTTCCGCCGAGCGCGCGCGGCGGCCGACCCCGAGGGCGTGTTCGCCAACCCCTACACCCAGCGGGTCTTCGGCTGAGCCGGAGGTGCAGCCCTCAGGGCTCCATGTCGTCGAACACGTCGTGGGCCAGGTCGGCGAACCCGGCGCGTGCGGCCTCGTCGTCCTGATCGACCATCCACGCGAGCTCGATGCCGTCGATGCGCAGCGCCGTCGTCCGCGCCAGCGCGTCAAGTTCCGTACGGAACTTGACGTGCGCGACGTCAGCCAGCCGCTGCAGGTACTCCCGGGTCATCGCGATGCTCTGCTTGAGGTGTGCCTGTGCGACCTCGCGCAGCACCGGCGTCCGCGCGCCCGAGACCGCGAACTCGAAGGTCAGCAGCCGCATGTGCTGGTGCTGCTTGAGGCCCAGCAGCAGCGCGTCGACGGTGGCCTCGGCAAGCGTCGGCCGGTCCGGTCCGGCATCGAGCGCGGCCAGCACGGGCTCCGACGCCCGCATCGCGATGCTGCGGCCCATGGCCCGCAGCATCGAGTCCTTGTCGTCGAAGCAGTAGTGCACGGTGCCAAGCGAGATCCCGGCCTCCTGCGCCACGCGACGCACGGTCACGGACTCGACGCCCTCACGCATCGCCACGCTCAGGCCGGCCTCGACGATCTCGGCCCGGCGCTCGTCCAGCGGCTTGCGCTTGTTCATGCCTTGCCCCCGCTCTCGGGCACCACGAGCGCCGTCGCGATCGCCGCGACGCCCTCGCCGCGGCCGGTCAGACCGAGCGCATCCGTAGTGGTCGCGGTCAGGGAGACGGGCGCACCGGCGGCGGCGGAGAGAGCCGCCTGTGCCTCGTCGCGCCGCGTGCCGACTCGCGGATGGTTTCCGATCACCTGGACTGCCACGTTACCGATCATGTACCCCGAAGCCCGAACGCGCCTCGCGGCTTCCGCGAGCAGCGTGGTCCCGGACGCGCCCGCCCACTCGGGACGGCCCGTCCCGAAGTGCGATCCGAGGTCGCCCAGGCCCGACGCCGAGAACAGCGCGTCCGCCGCGGCGTGCGCGGCCACGTCGGCGTCGGAGTGCCCGGCCAGGCCGCGCTCCCCCGGCCAGAGCAGGCCCCCGAGCCACATCTCACGGTCCGAGCCGTCCGGCGCGAACGCGTGCACGTCGACACCGATACCGGTGCGCGGCAGGGGGTACGCGGCAGGGGCCGGACCCGCGGGGTCCGGCGTGCTCGACGGGTCGGTCATGCGTTGGTCTCCTGCAGCACGAGGGACGCGAGCCACAGGTCGCGTTCGGTGGTGATCTTGAAGGCGGCGGCGTCCCCCGCGACGATGTGAACCGGTTCGCCGAGGGCCTCGACAAGGCCGGCGTCGTCGGTGGCCGCGAGGTGCTCCGCCAGGGCCCGGGCAGCGCCGCTGTTGTGGGCGCGCACCAGCAGATCGCGGGCGAACCCCTGGGGCGTCTGCACGGCGCGCAGCATCGAGCGGTCCGGCGTGCCGGTGACGAGCTCGGCGTCGCCGTCCGGACGCACCTGCTTCACGGTGTCGGTGACGGGCAGGCCGGGCACGACGGCGCCGTGGCCGTTGCGGACGGCGCCCACCACCCGCCGGATGAGCTCCGGCGGAACGAGGGGGCGCGCGGCGTCGTGCACAAGCACCACGTCGTCGCCGGGCCTGGCGAGCGCCAGGCCCGCGGCGACGGACGCCTGCCGGGTCGGGCCGCCGTCGGTCACCCGGACGGGGATCTGGACGCGCGGATCACGGGCCAGAAGGTCGGTCATGACGCCGACCAGGCCGTCCGGCGCGGTCACGACGACAGAGTCCACAACGCCCGACGCCGCCAGGCGTCGGGCGGCGTGCAGCACGAGTGGAAAGCCGTCCAGCTCCACCAGAGCCTTGGGCAGGTCGCGCCCCAGTCGGGATCCCGAGCCGGCGGCCGTCAGGATTGCAAGGGTCGTCATCTCGTCGGGGTCCCCACAGGATCATGATTGAAGCGAAGGATCCCGTGGGGCGCGAGCACCGGGGGTCCTGACAAGTGCGTCAGAAGTGCTTGGGATCCTGTGGGTGAGTCAGGAAGCGAGAACCTCGTCGAGGATCGCTTCCGCCTTCTCCTCTTCGGTGTGCTCGGCCAGCGCGAGCTCGGACACCAGAATCTGCCGAGCCTTGGCAAGCATTCGCTTCTCACCTGCGGAAAGGCCGCGGTCGGCGTCTCGGCGGGAAAGGTCACGAACGACCTCGGCCACCTTGATGACGTCGCCGGACGCAAGCTTCTCGAGGTTCGCCTTGTAGCGGCGCGACCAGTTGGTGGGCTCTTCGGTGTACGGCGCACGGAGCACCTCGAACACGCGGTCGAGGCCCTCTTGACCGACGACGTCGCGTACACCCACAAGGTCGACATTCTCTGCCGGGACCTCGATGGTGAGGTCGCCCTGAGCAACCTTGAGCTTGAGGTACATCTTTTCTTCGCCGCGAATCTTGCGGGTCTTGATCTCTTCGATCAGCGCCGCGCCGTGGTGCGGGTAGACAACCGTCTCGCCTACTGTGAACGTCATCTGCAGATGTCCCCTTTCCCTGAAACCAGGTTACCACGGCGTGATCTGGAGAACTTGCACCCTTGGCGTTCCCCGAACCCCGTTCGGAGCAGCGTTTTCGCAGGTCAGAGCGCTGCGAGCAGGGCCGCTCGGGGCCGTCACCACCCCTTCACCCTCGATCGGATCGTTCCGGACCCGTGACCGTTGCCACTCCGTGACCGGGCAATTCGCCTCCGGTAGCGATGCGCGGGCACACCCGCGGGCCCACTAGGATTGTGCGGGGATCCGACCCCGCCCGAACCAGACGAACATCAGGGAGTTCACCGTGTCCCGTCGCGCCACCGCCGTCCGAGGCGCCCGCACCATCGCCGTCGCGGCGGTATCCGCAGCGGGGGCCCTCCTCCTGGCGGCCTGCGCCCCGACCACCACGACGCTGACCTACGACCCGTCCGACGGCGTCGGTGTCTCCGTCCTGGGCGAGGACGACAGGGATCTGCGCGGCATCAACCTCATGGTCGTATCGGCCGCCGAGGGCGAGGCCGGCAACGTCCTGGGCGCGCTGGCCAACGAGACCGCTGACGACGTGTCCTTCACGCTCGAGGCCCCCGGCGCCTCCCCCGTCACCGTGGCCGTCCCCGCGGGCGCCACCGTGTACCTGGGCACCGAGACCGGTGAGCCCGTCCAGCTCGACGCCGTCGGCGCCGCGCCCGGCGACTACGTCGACGCGACGCTGACCGTCGGCAGCGACACCAAGGAGTTCCAGCTCCCGGTCTTCGACGGCACCCTGCCGGAGTACGCGGACTACCTGCCGGTCGCCGCGGTCGCGCCGTCGCCGGTCGTCTCGCCGACCGTGTCGCCGTCCCCCACCGAGTGAGCCGTTCTCTGACGTGTCAGACGGACGGGTCACACCGCCGACTTGTCCGCCTGACAGCCCAGGCGCCCGGTAACGACGAAGCCGGTGGGTCCGGCGCGGTCTACCGCGCCGGACCCACCGGCTTTGTGATTCCGGCTCAGCCGACCGTCACCCGAAGCGGCCCGAGACGTAGTCCTCGGTGGCCTTCTCGGAGGGCGACGAGAAGATGGTCGCGGTGTCGTTCATCTCGATGAGGCGGCCCGGCTTGCCGGTGCCCGCGATGTTGAAGAACGCCGTCCGGTCGCTCACGCGCGCGGCCTGCTGCATGTTGTGCGTGACGATGACGATCGTGTAGTCCTTCTTGAGCTCCTGGATCAGGTCCTCGATCGCCAGCGTGGAGATCGGGTCCAGGGCCGAGCACGGCTCGTCCATGAGCACCACCTGCGGCCGCACCGCGATGGCACGGGCGATGCACAGGCGCTGCTGCTGACCGCCCGACAGGCCGGAGCCGGGCCGTTCCAGGCGGTCCTTGACCTCGTTCCACAGGTTGGCGCCGCGCAGCGAGCTCTCGACCAGGTCGTCCGCGTCGGACTTCGAGATCCGCTTGTTGTTGAGCTTCACGCCCGCCAGCACGTTGTCCCGGATGGACATCGTGGGGAACGGGTTGGGACGCTGGAACACCATGCCGACGGTGCGGCGCACGGCCACGGGGTCGACGTCGTCGCCGTACAGGTCGACGCCCTCGAGCTCGACCTTGCCCTCCACGTACGCTCCGGGAATCACCTCGTGCATGCGGTTGAGCGTGCGCAGGAAGGTCGACTTGCCACAGCCGGACGGGCCGATGAAGGCCGTGACGGACTTGGGGTCGACGGTCATGGACACGCCCTCGACGGCAAGGAAGTCGCTGTAGTAGATGTTGACGTCCTTGACGTCGATGCGCTGGGCCATCTGTCTGTTCCTTCGGGGCTGTGTGTGGCTTCGGGTGTGGGCGGGTCAGCGGATCTTCGGGGCGAACCAGCGGTTCACGAGGCGGCCGGCGATGTTGAGGATCATCACGATCGCGATCAGCGTCAGAGCCGCACCCCATGCGTTCTGCAGGGCGATGTCCGCAACGCAGTTGTCCTGGCCCTCACGGCACGTGGCGAGGCCCTGGCTGTACTGCCGGTAGATGAACACCGGCAGTGTCATCATGCGCCCCTCGGCCGCATTGAAGTTGATCGAGTCCGTGACGCCGACGGCGACGAGCAGGGGAGCGGTCTCGCCGATGACGCGCGCCACGGCCAGCAGGACACCGGTGGTCAGGCCCGCCAGCGCAGTACGGAGCACGACGCGGACGACCGTGAGCCACTTGGGCACGCCGAGCGCGTAGGACGCCTCGCGGAGCTCGTTGGGCACGAGCTTGAGCATCTCCTCGCACGACCGCACCACGACGGGGATCATCAGCACCGACAGCGCGACCGCACCCATGAGGCCGAAGCGTGCCCCGGGGCCGAAGAAGATCGTGAACAAGGCAACGGCGAAGAGGCCGGCCACGATCGAGGGGATGCCCGTCATGACGTCCACGAAGAACGTCACCGAACGAGCCAGAGCGCCGCGGCCGTACTCGACGAGGTAGATGGCGACGAGGATGCCGATCGGCACCGAGATCAGCGTGGCCCAGCCGGTGATGATCAGCGTGCCCATGATGGCGTGATAGATGCCGCCGCTGGGGTCACCACCGAAGATGCCGCGCATCGAGTACGTCAGGAACTCGATGGTGATCCGGCCCGCACCGTTGAACAGCACGGTCCAGAGCAGCGAGACCAGCGGAACCATCGCCAGCGCGAAGGCCGCCCACACGAGCACGGTCATGGTGCGGTCGATCCGCCGGCGGCGCGGCTCGGCGGTGGTCAGGAGCGCGCGGGTGCGCTCCGTGGAGTCCATGGTGGACGTGTCGGCGCTCATCAGTTGGCCCCCGAGAATTCCTTGCGGCGGGCGACGATGGCCCGAGCGGCCATGTTCACCGCCAGTGTGATGACGAACAGCGCAAGACCCGTGGCGATCAGCGCGTTGACGGCCAGGCCGCTCGCCTCCGGGAAGTCCAGAGCGATGTACGCGGCGATGGTCTGGTTCTGTGCCGCCTCGAGGATCTTGAACGAGTACAGGAAGCCGGGCGAGAGGATCATCAGCACGGCCATGGTCTCGCCGAGCGCGCGCCCGAGTCCCAGCATCGCGGCCGAGATGACGCCGGACTGCCCGAACGGCAGGACCGCGGTGCGAACCATCTCCCACCGCGTGGCACCGAGAGCGAGCGCCGCCTCCTCGTGCAGCGTCGGGGTCTGCAGGAAGACCTCCCGCGAGACCGCCGTGATGATCGGCAGGATCATCACGGCGAGGACGACGGAGACCGTGGCCAGGACCCGTGCTGTCGGCGACGGGTCGCCGGCGAACAGCGGGAACCAGCCGAGGTACTCGTTCAGCCAGGCCCACACGGGCGCCGCGGCCGGCGCCAGGACGGCGACACCCCAGAGGCCGTAGACCACCGACGGGATCGCCGCGAGCAGGTCGACGAGGTAGCCCAGCACCTGGGCAAGCCGGCGAGGCGCGTAGTGCGAGATGAACAGCGCGATCCCCATGGCTACCGGGGTGGCCATGAGGAGAGCCAGCACGGCGGCGAGCAGCGTGCCGAATACGAGCGGCCCCACGTAGGCGATGAGCGACGTGTCATCCGGATACCGCGGGACTGCGTCCGCGAGCTCCGCCGGGCTGGCCGTGATCGCGGGCCACGCCCGCGCGATCAGGAACAGGGCGACCGCGGCGAGGGTCGCGAGGATCAGCGCGCCGGAACCTGTCGTGATCCAGCGGAAGATCCGGCTGAAGCCCCGCTCGGTGTCACCGCTCGACCGGCGGCGCCGTTTGGGCGCCGCGGGAGCGGGCGGGCTGTCAGTGGTCGTCACAGATGTTCCTCGCCTTTTCGGATTTGGCCTTGTCGGGTCTGTGGTGGTCGATCCTGACACAGCCGGCCGGTGGCCCTGGACCACGAGCACCTTGGGTGCTCGTTCGGCCCGGCGACCACCGGCCGGCTGTGTTACCAGGTACTGCTCAGCGGCTGGTTCAGCCGGCCGTGATGGCCTCGACCGACGGCACGTACTTCTCGGTCAGCGAGGTCGGGAGCGGGGCGGAGCCGGCCGAGTCGGCAGCCGCGGCCTGGCCCTCTTCGCTCAGGATGTAGGTGTAGAAGCCCTTGACCAGGTCGGCCGTGGCGGCGTCCTCGTACGTGGCGCAGGCCAGGTGGTACGAGACCAGGACGATCGGGTAGGTGCCCGGGATGTCGCGCTTCAGGTCGTAGGCGAAGACGTGGTCACCGGTGCCCTGGACCTGGTCCGAGCCCTCGACGACGGCGGCGGCAGCCTCAGGGCTGTACTCGACGAAGTCGTCGCCGACGCCCACGTGCGCCGTGCCCAGGTCCGCGATCTGCGAGGCGTCGGCGTAGGTGATGGTGCCCTCGCCAGCCTGCGCGGCGCTGACCACGCCGGAGGTGCCCTGCGCGGACTCCTGGCCCTCGATCGGCCAGATGCCCTCGGGCTCGTAGGTCCACACGTCCGGGACGACCGTGTTCAGGTACTCCTGGAAGTTCTCCGTGGTACCCGAGTCGTCGGAGCGGTGCACGACCGTGATGTCGGTGCTGGGCAGCTCGACGTCCGCGTTGTCGGCGGCGATCGCGTCGTCGTCCCAGGTGGTGATCTCGCCCGCGAAGATCCCGGCGATGGCCTCCGGGGAGAGGTTCAGGCTGTCGATGCCCTCGAGGTTGAAGGCGACGGCCACCGGAGAGATGTAACCGGGGTACTCGACGACGCCGCCCTCGCCGCACTGTGCTTCGGCGTCGGCCATCTCGTCCTCGTCCAGCGCGGCGTCCGAGCCGGCGAACGGAAAGGCGCCGGAGATGAAGCTCTCGCGGCCGCCACCCGAGCCGACCGGGTCGTAGTTGACGGTGACGTCGGGGTACTGGCCCTGGAAGCCGGCGCGCCACGCCTCCATGGCGGACTCCTGCGACGAGGCGCCGCCACCGTTGAGCTCACCGGACAGGTCCATCGCGGACTCGGAGCCCTCAGCGGTCGGGTCGTCCGAACCCGGGTTGGTGCCGCAGGCTGCGAGGCTCAGCGCGAGCGCGCCCACCATGACAGCGGAGCCAACGCGGGGGAATCGGCTGATCTTCACGTGTCGTTCCATCCTGTTCAGTTCGTACGCGCGGCGAGCGCCGCGGCGTCAGTCGGGACGCTAGGCAGGTGGAGTGACCTGCTCACCAGGTCCAGGTAAACGGAAGGTGAACAACCCCAAGAAACGGGGGTGATACCCAACACGCTCACCATGGCACGGCCTGGCGCTGTCCACATGTCATCGCATCTTCTGGGTCAACCGGCCGCCTGGTCGTCCGGGCGGTCGCGGGTCAGATAGATCGCTTTCGCGGCATCGTCGATCCACGCCTGCAGGTCGCTGGAGATGACCGCGCTGCCTGCCGCGCCAGCGGCGCGCTGCTGCCCCTCGGCGGACGCGACGTACGCGACGAACTCCTTGACGAAGTTCCCCTTCGCCTTGTCCACGTACCGCGAGCACACGACCAGGTAGGACACGAGCACCATCGGATAGGCGAAGGGCTTGTCGATCGTCCGGTCGAGGACAAAGGCCAGGTCGTGCTCGTAGCGGTTCTCGATCCGCGGCGAGACGTCGACGACGGCGGCCGCGGCCTCCGCGCTGTACGGCACGTACTCGTCGCCGACCTTGATCGCGACGTTGCCGAGATCCGACGTGCGCGAGGCGTCCGCGTAGGTGACGCCGCCCGGCGTGGAGCGAACCGTGTCGGTCACACCGCCCGTCCCGTCCGCCGCGAAGCCGTCCTGCGACGGCCACAGGCCGTCGGGCTCGAACGGCCACGACTGGGGCGCGGTCGCGTGCAGGTAGTCGGTGAAGTTCTCGGTGGTGCCCGAGTCGTCGGACCGGTGCACCGGCGTGATGCCCAGCGCCGGCAGCTTCACCTCGGGGTTGACCGCGGCGATCGCCGGGTCGTTCCACTGGGTGATCTGCCCCGTGAAGATCCGCGCGATCAGGTCCGAGGACAGGTTCAGCTGGTCGACGCCCTCGACGTTGAAGGCCACCGCGATCGGGCTGATGTAGACCGGCAGGTCGATGGCGTTGCCGCCGTCGCAGGCCGGACCGGAGGCCGCCATCTCCTCGTCGCTCAGCGCGACGTCGGAGGCGCCGAAGGCCGTGTCGCCCGCGAGGAAGGACTCGCGGCCGTCGCCCGAGCCGACGGGGTCGTAGCTGATCGCCGCCTTGGGGTGCTGCTCCTGGAACCCGGTGATCCACGCCTCCATCGCCGATTCCTGGGACGAGGCACCGGCACCGTGGAACTCGCCGACGATGACGGGCTGCGGGTCGGCGCTGGGTTCGTCGCCCGCCCCGAAACCCGGCATCCCGGCCGCGGCGCAGCCCGCGAACGGCAGCACGAGGGCGCCTGCGGTGGCAGCAGAGACGAGACGGGTGTATCGGGAGGTGCTCACGGTTCGCGAAACTACTCAGGGGCGCGGTCCCCCAAGCAAACACCAGGTGAACGGAAGGTGACCAGAGTCGCGGAAACCCGGTGAAATGCGACACTCGACGGCCGCGTCCCCGCGGGTTTCACCCCTCGTCGTCGGCCAGCTTGTAGCCCAGGCCACGCACCGTCAGGAGGTACTTGGGCGAGCCCGGGTCCGGCTCGATCTTCGAGCGGATCCGCTTCACGTGGACGTCGAGCGTCTTGGTGTCGCCCACGTAGTCCGCGCCCCAGACCCGGTCGATGAGCTGGCCGCGGGTCAGCACCCGGCCGGCGTTCCGCATCAGCAGCTCGAGCAGGTCGAACTCCTTGAGCGGCAGGGCCACGCTGTCCCCGCTCACGGCGACGGTGTGCCGCTCCACGTCCATCCGGACCGGCCCGACCTCGAGCACGCCGTCCTCGTCGTGCTCTGTCGAGTCGGTGGGCTGGCGGCGGCGCAGCACGGCCCGCACCCGGGCCAGCAGCTCCCGGTACGAGTACGGCTTGGTGACGTAGTCGTCGGCGCCGAGCTCCAGGCCCACCACCTTGTCGATCTCGGAGTCCTTGGCGGTCAGCATGATGACCGGCACGTCGCCGCGTGCCCGCAGCTCCCGGCACACCTCCGTGCCCGACAGCCCCGGCAGCATCAGGTCGAGCAGCACCAGGTCCGCCCCCTCCGCGTCGTACGCAGCGAGCGCCGAGTTGCCGTCGGCGGCCTCGACCACCTCGAACCCCTCGCGGGTCAGCTGGTACGTCAGCGGGTCCCGGTACGACTCTTCGTCCTCAACCACCAGGATGCGCGTCACGCACCTACCTCCTCATTCTTCGTGGCCTCGTTGTCCGTGGCCTTGTGCTGACCCTGCTGGTCCTGCTCGTCACCCTCGCGGACGACGTCCGCCAGGGGTGGCGGTGTGACCCGGCCGGCGCGGTTCCCGCCGGTGGGCCGGTCCGCGGACGGGATCCGCAGCGTGAAGGTCGAGCCCCGGCCGGGCTCGGACCACATGGTGACGTCGCCGCCGTGATCGGCCGCGACATGCTTGACGATGCTCAGGCCCAGGCCGGTGCCACCAGTGTCGCGCGAGCGCGCGGGATCCACGCGGTAGAACCGCTCGAAGACGCGGTCCTGCGCATCCTCCGCGATCCCGACGCCCTGGTCCACCACGGCGATCTCGACGAGGCCTGCCCGCTCGTTCACCCCGACGCCCACGCGGCTGGCGGGTCCGGAGTAGGCGACGGCGTTGTCGACCAGGTTACGGACCGCGGTGACCAGGAGGTTGTGGTCGCCGTAGACCTCGGTGTCCAGGTCCCCGCCCATCGTGATCGCTATGTTCTTGGACTGGGCGGTGGTGCGCGCCCGGTCGACCGCCTCTTCGACGACCTCACGGATCGGGACCGGCGTCAGCTTCGGAACCGCGCCCGCGCCCTGCAGGCGCGACAGCTCGATGATCTCCTGCACCAGGGCGGACAGCCGGACCGCCTCGCGCTGCATACGTTCCGTGAACCGGCGGACGGCGACCGGGTCGTCCGCGGCATCGGCCACCGTCTCGGCGAGCAGCGCCAGCGCGCCCACCGGCGTCTTCAGCTCATGTGAGACATTGACCACGAAGTCGCGGCGGATCGCCTCGACGCGGCGCGCCTCCGTGCGGTCCTCCGCCAGCACCAGCACCCGCTCCAGGCCCAGCGGCGCCACGCGCACCTGCAGCAGCACCGTGCCCTGGCCCACCGGGCCGCGGGGCAGCTCGAGCTCCTGCTCACGGATCACGCCGTCGCGCCGCACCAGGGCCACCAGGTCCGTGATCGCCGGGTGCACGAGCGCGTCGTTGCGCACCACGCCCAGTGCGTAGGCCGGCGGGGACGCGCGGATCACCTCGTCCTCGCCGTCCAGCACGACGGCGGCCGAGCGCAGCACCGAGAGCACACGAACGAGGCCCGCGTCGAGCTCGTCGGGTTCGGCCTGAGGAAGGGCATGCTGCTGCCGGTCGGAGACGCGGAAAGCCAAGGTGGC
Organism: uncultured Actinomycetota bacterium; assembly: GCA_963850545.1. Lineage (GTDB taxonomy): Bacteria > Actinomycetota > Actinomycetes > Actinomycetales > Cellulomonadaceae > Promicromonospora. The sequence goes on from CAWKLP010000002.1 coordinate 996,347, forward strand.
AACCACGCCGACGATCACGCCGAGAATTCCGGCGACCAGCACCGGCACCCCGGAGATGATTCCGTCCACGCCTCCAGGGTAGGTCGACGTTTCAACCGCGGATCGACGTGGGTGGGCGGTCGGACGATCGTGTCGCCTACTGTTCATGTCAGGGAGGAAGAGCGTTAACCTCCCGGTACATCACGCCGTCGAACCTTGGCGGGTGCGGGCGGTAGCTGCGCCGTGCGCCGTTCCGGGACTTGTCCGGGGCGGCCGGCCCGGCCGCGCGTCGGCCCTGCCCGCCTGACGGCGGCGTGACAGCGGACGCGAAACCGTCCGCGCGCCCCGAGTGCGAGAGGAAACCGATGCGACAGATCTTCGAAGCTGAGCTCCAGCAGGTCGGGGAGGACCTGACCGAGATGAGCAGGCTCGTCGAGGCAGCCATCACCCGTGCCGGCACGGCACTGCTGGAGGCCGACCTTCAGCTCGCACAGGAGGTGATCGCCTCCGACAAGACCATCGACGCCATCGAGGACTCCCTCGACGAGCGGTGCGTGCACCTGCTCGCGCAGCAGGCTCCGGTCGCCACCGACCTGCGGATCGTGGTGAGCGCGCTGCGAATGAGCGCCTCCCTGGAGCGGATGGGCGACCTCGCCCGCCACGTGGCGCAGGTCGCGCGCGGGCGCTACCCCGCGCAGGCGATCGTCCCGGAGGCACGGGACACCTTCGAGAAGATGCACGACGCCGCCGTCCGCGTGGCCCAGCGCACCACCAAGCTGCTCGCGACCCGCGACCTCGACGTGGCCGCGGCCATCGAGCGCGACGACGACATCATCGACGAGCTGCACCAGGAGACGTTCAACAAGCTCCTGGCGCCCGAATGGCAGGGCACCGTCCAGGAGGCCGTCGACGTGACCCTCGTGGGCCGCTACTACGAGCGGTTCGGCGACCACGGTGTGTCGGTCGCGCGGCGCGTCACGTTCCTCGTCACCGGAGACTTCTCGGACGAGTAGCGAGCGTTGTGCGAATCGGGGTCGGGGCCGGCGGTCCCGGCGACTGCAACCACTGCTGTGGGTCAATCGACATGCGGTATCGTGCACGCCGTGACTGCTGCAGCCGACCCTGACTACCGACTCGAAGCGAACGGCCACGCACCATCTGGCCCGGTAGTCCTGGTCATCATGGACGGCGTCGGTATTGGTCTTGACGACCAGTACGACGCCGTCTCTGAGGCCCGAACGCCCACGCTCGACCTCCTCATGGGTTCCTATCCCTCACGTCAGATCGGAGCGCACGGTACGTTCGTCGGGCTCCCCTCGGACTCCGACATGGGCAACTCCGAGGTCGGCCACAACACGATGGGCGCCGGAATGGTGCTCGACCAGGGTGCGACCCGGATCGAGAAGGCGATCGAGACCGGTGAGATCTGGCAAGGCGTGTGGACCGATGCCGTCAAGCAGGTCAGCGGAAGCGATTCCGTTCTCCACTTCGCAGGCCTTCTCTCGGACGGCAACGTCCACTCCCACATCGACCACCTCTTTGCGATGCTCGACCGCGCGGCGCTCGATTCCGTAAGAACGGTCAGGGTCCATGTCCTTCTCGACGGCCGGGACGTTCCGGATCGCTCGGCCGAGACCTACATCTCGGCACTTGAGGACAAGCTTGAGTCGCTGAACAGCGAAGGCGGTCGAGATTATCGGATCGCATCGGGCGGCGGCCGGATGCGCATCACCATGGACCGATACGGCGCCAACTGGGACATGGTCGGACGCGGCTGGAACGCACATGTCCTCGGTGGCGCCCGGAAATTCCCGTCGGCGTCGGAGGCTCTGACCGTCCTCCGCTCGGAGAACCCGCGCATCAGCGACCAGCTGATCCCGGAGTTCTGCGTGTCGGATGAAGCAGGCGAAGCAATCGGCCAGGTGCGCGAGAACGATGCCTTCATCTTCTTCAACTTCCGGGGCGATCGCGCGATCGAGCTGAGCGAAGCCTTCGAGTCCGACGCCTTCGACAAGTTCGACCGGGTCCGGCCCGAGGGCGTGCTGTACGCCGGCATGATTCTGTATGACGGCGACACGAACACTCCACGCCGACGGCTGGTCGAGCCAGCCACCGCCGAGGGGTCGGTCAGCGAACGGCTCTCAGCATCGGGGGTACGGCAGTTCGCGTGCGCGGAAACCCAGAAGTACGGTCATGTCACGTATTTCTGGAACGGCAATCGCTCGGACCCCTTCGTACCTGAGCTTGAGACTTACGTGGAAGTACCCTCCGATGTCGTCCCCTTCGACGAGCGACCGTGGATGAAGTCTGCCGAGACGGCGGACGCCACGTGCGCGGCCGTGCAAAGCGGTGATTACGACTTCATCCGGGTCAACCTCGCGGGCGGCGACATGGTCGGCCACACTGGAGAGTTCCTTCCCACGATCGTCGCAGTGGAGTCGGTAGACCTCGCGATCGGCCGAATCCTCAGCGCGGTTCGAGCCGTCAACGGCTGCCTCGTGGTCACGGCGGATCATGGAAACGCCGAGGACATGGTCGAGCGAGGCAAGGACGGTACCCCCAAGGCCGACTCCTCTGGATCGCCCGTGTACAAGACGAGCCACAGCGTGAACCCGATTCCCCTCGTCGTAGCAGAATTTGGTGACCGAAATGTCTCGCTGCCAGTCGTGGAGCGGGCGGGCTTGGCGAACCTGGCGTCGACCCTCTGCGAACTTCTGGGATTCAACGCGCCTCAGGACTTCGATCCGCCGCTTGTCAGTCTCGAGAAGCAGGGTGACGAGGGGTGACAGAATCTACTTCTCCACACTTCGGAGAAGCTCCTCACCCCAGGGAGGAGATGTGGCGCGAGTACGAGCAGCTGGCGGCTCTTGAGCGCGAGTCGACGCAGATGCGCTACGCGACCTTCACCGCATTCCTCAGCATCAGCTTTCTCATCGCCGGGCTCGGTACGCAGCAGTCCTCGGAGGAGGCCACCGTCGAGCTCCCAGTCTTCGGAGAACGGCCACTCGGCGCGCTCGCCTTCGTCCTGGGCTTCTTGTTCTTCTGCTTCTCGTGGTTCTTCTACTGGTGGTACCACCGCTACTCGCACTATTACCGGGCGCGCCTGAAGCTTCTTGAGCTGGATCTTGGCATAGAGGTCTACACCCTCAGGCGGCGGAAACAGAAGTGGGGGATGAAGTTCCATTTCGACTGGTCGTTGCGAATCCTGGGCATCTGGTACTTCGTGATCGCGGGCGCATACGCAGGGTATGTACTAATCAGCTCGGTACTAGTTGCGAGCCTCGTCTTCTACGCGATCCTGCTCGTTCGCTCGCGACGGTGGAGGGTCGAGCCGAACGAACCAGAGAGCGTTGTCCAGCCTACGATCCGGTAGAGCCGCGCGGTCCGGTCGTGACGATGCCCCAGGCTCTGCCGGGAGCCCGCGCAACTCGTAGCTCAGCTGGCTCGCAGGCTCTTGGCGGCGTGGTGCTTTCTCGCCTGTTCGTAGACGTCCAGCACCTCGTCCGCCGCGCGGTCCCAGCCGAACCGGGTCGCCGAGTCACGGGCGCCCACGCCCAGGCGTGCGCGCAGCTCGTCGTCGTCCAGGAGACTCTTGAGGACCAGTGCCCAGCTCTCGGGCTCGTGGTCGGGCACGAGGACACCGGAGACGCCGTCCTCGACGACCGTGCGCAGGCCGCCGACCGCCGCCGCGACCACCGGTGTGCCCGACGCCTGGGCCTCGGCCGCGACCAGGCCGAACGACTCGCTGTGCGACGGCACCGCCACCAGGTCGGCCGCCCGGAAGTAGCCGGCCAGCTCCTGCTGCGGCACCGGGGGCCGCACCTGCACGTGGGCGGCCACCCCCTCCTGGTAGGCGAGCGCCTCGAGCTCGCGGACGGCGGTCGGGCGCCCGGAGGCGCCGCCCAGCACTACGAGCAGCGGCGGCTGCCCGCCCCCTTCCGACCAGACCCGCTCCCCCAGCGCCCGCACCAGGATGTCGGGCCCCTTGAGCAGCTGCACACGCCCCGCGAACAGGACGATCCTCCGGTCCACCGGCAGCGCGAGCCGCTCGCGCAGCTCGGCCCGCTGCCGGTCCCGCTCCGCCGGGTCCCGCTCCGCGTCGCCGGGCAGCGGGGAGAACACCCCGAGGTCCACACCGGGCTGCACCACGCGTACGAGGTCGGGGTCGGCGTGGTAGTCGCGCACCAGGTCGGCGGCCTCCTGGTCCGTGTTGGCGACCAGCGCGTCGGCCTCCGCGACCACCTGCTCCTCGCCGATGACCCGGCCCTGCGGCTCGGGCGCGTCCCCCGGCGCGAGGGCGGCGTTCTTCACGCGCGCCATGGTGTGCATGGTGTGCACCAGGGGCACGTCCCAGCGCTCCGCCGCGATCCAGCCCACCTGGCCCGACAGCCAGTAGTGGGTGTGCAGAACGTCGTACCAGCCCTCGGGGCGGTGCGCCTCGGCGCGCAGCAGGCCCGCGGCGAACGCGCAGAGCTGGCCGGGCAGGTCGTTCTTGTCCAGCCCCTCGTACGGCCCGGCGGACACGTGGATGACGCGGATGCCGGGTTCGGGGTCGGTCACCTTGGGCTGGGCGGACGACGTCGCCCGCGTGTAGATCTCCACCTGTGCGCCGCGCCGGGCGAGCGCCCGGGACAGCTCCAGCACGTACACGTTCATGCCGCCGGCGTCGCCCGTGCCGGGCTGCTCCAGCGGCGAGGTGTGCACGGAGACCATCGCTATCCGGAGCGGGCGGGACGCATCCGGTTCGACGAGGTCGGGAGGCAGGCTGTCGCGCATCACGCCTCCAGGACGCACGCGGGCACGGGCAGCTCCAGTCGGTCCGTGACCTCACCCTTGCCCGACGCGCGATCCAGCCGGATCGCTACCAGCTCGCTGGTGTTCTGCGCGGCCACGACCACGAGCTCGCCGTCGGCCAGGACCGCGTGGTGGCGCGGCCAGGCGCCCGCGCCGAGGTCGACGTCGCCTACGTTCTCGACAGTCAGGTGCCCGACGGCGGCCGGGCCGGCGTCGTCGCCCGAGGCCGCGCGCACCCGGAGCACCGACAGGACGTCCGGGCCGCGCACGCCCACGTGCACGAGGTCGCCGGCGACGGTGATGTGCGAGGGGTACCCGGCGGCGCCGTCGGGCATCGTGCGGGCGGTGATCGCCACCGAGCCGACGTGGTCCAGCCTGCCCGGCCCGGCGGGGACCAGGACGTGCAGGCGGCAGTCGAGCTCGCCGACGAGCAGGATCGTGCCGTCGGGCAGCTCGACCAGGTGGCGCGGGCCCGTACCAGGCGGCAGGACGACGGCCACCTCGCCGCCCGACTTCTCCGGGGCGCCTGACGGGCCGGCCGACGGGCCGGAGCTGTCGAGCGGGTAGGTGCGCAGCTCGTCGGTGCCGAGGTCGGACACGAGGACGCGGTCCCCCCACACGTGCACGAAGTGGGCGTGTGGCCCCTCCTGCCGGTCCGCGACCGGGCCCGTTCCCGCATGCGGGAACGTCCGCGGCGCACCAAGCGCGCCGTCGGCGGCCAGCGGCACGACGGCGGCGACGCCGTCGCCGTAGTTCGCGACCCACGCCGCGGTGTCGGTAGCCACCACATGGCACGGGCCCGAGCCGCCCGAGGCGGCGGTGCCCGCGGGGGCGAGCGTGCCGGCGTCGGACACGTGGAAGGAGGCGAGCGCACCGGGCTCGGCCTCGGTCACCGTCAGGAGCGTGCGACCCGACGGGTCGAGCGCGAGGAACGACGGCGAGGCGACCGGCGCTACGAGCTCGCCGCCCGCGAACTTTCCGCCCGGGCCGATGCCGACGCGCCAGATGCCCTCACCCGTGCCCGGCCCGGACTCTGCCTTCGGGTAGGTGCCGATCCACAGGGCGGTGGGGATAGTCATGCGATCAGCCTAATGACGTCCGACGAGTGCTCCGGCCGGAATGCACGACGCCCCGGCCGCCCCTCGGTGAGGAGCGCCGGGGCGCACTACGCCGTCGTGACTGCGCCGGCGTCAGCCGTTCGCCTTCGCGTAAGCGTCCTGGACCTCTGCCGCAATACGGCCACGGTCGCTGACCGTGTAGCCGTTGGCCTTGGCCCATTCACGGACCGCGGCGGTGTCGCTGCCGGAACGGGACCGTCGCGTGGTGGCGGTCCGCGCAACCGGCGACTTCACCTTGCGTGCGTGGCCGACCCACGAAGCGAGCGCGTCACGCAGCTCAGTCGCGTGCTTGGCATTGAGGTCGATCTCGTAGGAGACGCCGTCGAGGCCGAAGTTCACGGTCTCGTCGGCGGCACCGCCATCGATGTCATCTTCGAGAACAAGCTGAACCTTCTGAACCATACGGGTACTTCCCTTCCGCGCCACAAATTCCGGGGTTAGTTCGCGAGCATGCCGCACTCAATATTGACATGTCAATAATGAGCGTGTGACACCGATCACGAAAAATTCACCCAGTGCAGTGAAGTTCGCGGATTTGATCCTGAAGGCGGGTGCGGATAACCTCGGCCGCGCGGATCAGTGCGAAGCGGAATTCTCCGTGTTTTCCGCTGCTGCCGCCATGGCCTCGCGATCCATTCGCTCGAGAGCCTGACGCTCGTCCCGGTCTGCCCGGAGGATCTTGCGCATCGCAAACCAGAACAACAGGCCGACACCCACTGAGGGCGTGAGCCCGGCGAGCACCGCAAGCGTCATATCCATCACAAAATCCTCACAAACTCATCTGCGCGGTCGAATTCCTCAGGCCTGCGGCTTCACCAGCGGGAAAAGGATGGTCTCCCGGATGCCCTGGCCGGTCAGCGCCATGAGCAGACGGTCGATGCCCATGCCCATTCCGCCCGAAGGCGGCATCGCGAATTCCATCGCGGTCAGGAAGTCCTCGTCCAGCAGCATCGCCTCGTCGTCGCCGGCCGCGGCCATCCTGGCCTGCGCCTCGAAGCGCTGCCGCTGCACCACGGGGTCGACGAGCTCGGAATAGCCCGTAGCCAGCTCGAAGCCGCGGACGTACAGGTCCCACTTCTCGACCTGACCCTTTTCCGTGCGGTGGTCGCGGGTGAGCGGTGACGTCTCGACGGGAAAGTCCCGCACGAACGTCGGCGCCGTCAGGTGGTCGCCCACCTGGTGCTCCCAGAGCGTCTCGACGAGCTTTCCGTGATTCAGGATCTTCTTGTTGCCGACCTCGACATCGAGCCGCTGGGCGATCTTCTCGAGTTCCTCCGCAGAGGTGTCGGCGGTGATCTCCTCGCCCAGGCTTTCGGAGAGCGAGTCGTACATCCGCAGGTTTGCCCATTCCCCGCCCAGCTCGTACTCGGAACCGTCCGCAAGAGTCACGAGCGTGGTGCCGAGAACGTCCTGCGCGGCGGTCTGCACCAGATCCTGGGTGAGAGCGCCGATGGTGTTGTAATCACCGTAGGCCTCGTACGCCTCCAGCATGGCGAACTCCGGCGAGTGCGACGAGTCCGCGCCCTCGTTACGGAAGTTTCGGTTGATCTCGAAAACCTTCTCGACGCCGCCGACGACCGCCTTCTTCAGGAAGATCTCAGGCGCGATGCGCAGGAAGAGCTCCAGATCGTACGCATTCATGTGCGTCGAGAAAGGCCGTGCGGACGCGCCTGAGGCAATGGTCTGCAGCATCGGCGTCTCGACCTCGAGAAAGCTGCGGCGGTAGAAGTTCTCCCGCAGAGAACGCACCACGCCGGCGCGCAGGCGCACCATGTCGCGTGCGGCGGGGCGTGCGATGAGGTCCACGTAACGCTGGCGGACGCGCGCCTCCTCGGACAGGTCCTTGTGCAGCACCGGGAGCGGGCGCAGCGCCTTGGCCGCCATCTGCCACTCGTCAGCGAAGATGCTCAGCTCGCCGCGCCGCGACGCGCCGACGCGGCCGTGCAGGAAGAGGTGGTCGCCCAGGTCGACGTCGGTCTTGAAGGCTGCCAGCGCCTCCTCGCCGAGCACGGCCAGGCTCAGCATGCCCTGGAGGCGGTTGCCCTCGCCGTCCTGCAGCGTGACGAAGCACAGCTTGCCGCCGATGCGGATGAACACCACGCGGCCGGCGACGCCCACTACGTCGTCCGTCTCCTGGCCGGCCTCGAGGTGCCCGTACTTCGCACGGACCTCGGCGATGGTGTGGGTGACCGGGACGGTGACGGGGTAGGCCTCGCTGCCCTGCGCCAGGAGGCGCTCACGCTTCTCGCGCCGGATCCGCAGCTGCTCGGGCAGGTCGTCGGTCGGCGGGGTCGCGGCACTCTCGGCAGCGGGGTTCTCGGTCGTCACGGATGCGATTCTATCGGTGGCACAAGCACGAATTTCCCGGTGTGACGCACGGCGCTCCTTCGTTGTGGGCGCGATCGTTGCGACTACACATCCGTTTTAGGCGCAACGATCTCGCCCACAACAAAGAGGGGTCAGGGGCGCAGGTCCAGAGCGAGGTCCAGGATTCGGGCGCTGTGGGTGAGAGCGCCGACCGACAGGAAGTCCACGCCCGTGGCCGCGACCTTCCGCGCCTTGTCGAGCGTCAGGTTGCCGGTCGCCTCGAGCTCGACGTGCGCCGGGACGCCGTCGTGCCCCTCCCGCTCGCGGACGGCGGCGACCGTCTCGGCGAGCAGGTCGGGCTCCATGTTGTCGAGCAGCAGGAAGTCCGCGCCCGAGGCCAGGGCCTCCAGCGCCTGGGCGGTCGTGTCGGCCTCGACCTGGACCTGTACGTCCGGGAACATCTCGCGGACGGCGCGGATCGCGGCGGCAACCGATCCGGCGGCGACCACATGGTTGTCCTTGACCATGGCGACGTCGTACAGGCCCATGCGCTTGTTCGTGCCGCCGCCGGCGCGCACGGCGTACTTCTGCAGGGCGCGCAGACCCGGCGTGGTCTTGCGGGTGTCGAGCACCTGGGCTCCCGTGCCCTCGAGCTCGCGCGCGAACGCGCGGGTGGCGGTGGCGACGCCCGAGGCGCGGCTCGCCAGGTTCAGCAGGGTCCGCTCGGCCACGAGCAGCACCTGGGTGCGGCCCCGCAGGCTCGCCAGGACCTGGCCAGCCGTCACGGCGTCGCCGTCCTGCGCGTGGAAGGCCACCGTGGGGGCCGCCAGGCCCAGCCGGGCCGCTACCTGGTCCAGGACCTCCGGCACCACCACGAGGCCCGCGACGACGCCGTCCTCGCGCGCCACGAGCTCGGCAACTCCCGTGGCCGACGGCGGGATGGTCGCCTGCGAGGTCACGTCCCGTCCCGGCGCGGGGCCCAGGTCCTCGTCGAGGGCGACCTCGACGACCCGGGCGACCCAGGCAGCGTCGAGCCCCGGTGTGACCGTGGAGGGGGTGGCGAAGACGGGAAGGCTGCTCACTGGCTCACCGTATCCGCCGCGTCGCCCGCGCCGGCACCGTCCACCATGGCCTGGAGCATCTGCTCCGAGTCCTCGAGGTAGCGGTTCAGGTCGGCCGCGGCGCCGTCGGCGTCGCCGGCCAGGAAGCGGCGCAGCAGGCCCGCGTTGCGGTCGACGAAACCGTCGAAGAACGCTCCGTTGTCGCCCAGCAGGCCGAACGACAGGCGCAGCTCGGCGGAGAGATTGGCGTGCACGCGGTCGAGGCGCGGGCTGCCCGCGAGCGCCACGATCCCCGAGTGGAACCGCATGTTCGCGGCGGCGATGTCGCGCCAGTCACCGCCGAGCCGGGCGGCGAGGGCCGCGTCGACGGCGTCCCGCATCATGCGGGCTCCTGGGTGCGCCGGGTCGCCCGCGGCGAGCACCGGTACCTCGATGAGCCGCCGGACGCGGTAGATGTCGACGATGTCGGCGAGGGCGGGCTTCGCGACGGCGACGCCCGCGTTGGGCCGGCGGACCAGGAGGCCCTCGTGGACCAGGATGCGGAAGGCCTCGCGCAGGGTGTTGCGGGAGACGTCGAGCGACTCGCTCACCGCCTGCTCCGAGAGCCGCTGCCCGGGGGTCAGCCGTCCGGTGACGATGAGCTCGCGGATGGCGTCTGCGCTGCGTTCTGCGCGGTCCGGCTTCACCGGCCCAGTCTACGGACCGCGCAGAACGCAGCGTGAACGTCTCAGTCGACCGTGTCCAGGACGGCGTGTACCAGGTTGCTTGCCTGGGCCGCGATCGACGTGCGCCACGCGTCGAACGTGGGGTCGCTCACCCCGAAGTCGGTCTCGTAGTGCTGCATGTCCGGGGTGTGGATGTGCCCGGCGGGGATGTCGAGGCCGAGCCGGTCACGCAGCAGCGTGTTGCGGTAGGCGCTCTCGTTCGACAGGTAGTTGCCACCGCCGCCGCTGTACGAGCAGGAACCCTCGGCCGGCGGGACCGGCGGGGTGGCCGGCGGGTAGGTGACGGGCGGCGGGTTGTTGAAGGTCTCCCGCACCGGCGACGCGCAGTCGGCGAACTGCGTGTAGTTGGTGTGCCAGACCACGCCGAACGCCTCCGACTCGTCGGGCCAGGTGTCGCCCGGCGGGCGCGGGACGTCCGCCCCGGTGTCGGCAGCGATCATCTCCGCGATCGGCAGGCTCGCCGTGGTCCACTGCGGTGGGTCCGTGAGCCCGCTGCCGCCGCCCCAGCGCTCGACGACCTGGATGTTGCAGCCCGGGTTGTCGATGGCCAGCTGCGCCACGCCGCCCACGACGGGGCACGGCGTGATGCGGTCGTTGCCGGGCGAGACGCCGTGGTAGCGGGCGTTCCACTGCTCCAGGTTGAACTGCGACCCACCGGCCTGGCTCACGGTGATCGACGCGTCGACCTGGCGCGGGCCGGGCTTCATGAACGGGCCGACCGTGTCCTCGAGGTAGCCCTCCTCGAACTCGCGGTAGCTCACGGGCAGCGTGTACGCCTCCACGTAGGCGACCTTGCCGTCGTCGGTCCGGTACCTGGTGCCGTCGAGGGAGAGCGCCGTCGCGCCCGACGGGTTGCCGTGCCGGATGTTGTTGCCGACCGTGCCGGGCGCGGGACCGGTGGTGCCGCCGTCGAGCGTGTAGGCGTCGAACCCGCTGACGATCACGCGCAGGACGTTGTTGCCGGCCGGCAGGTCGATGTCGAACATGCCGCGCGCGGCCTTGTCGAACGTCTCGATCAGCTCGGCGCGTTCCGCATCCGAGAGGCCGCCCTTCGGGGCCCACTGGCGCAGCACCGACATGGCCTCGACGCGGGTCCAGTACAGCGGGCGGTCGTCGCTGGCGGGCAGGTCGCCGTGGACGGCCCCGTCCGCCTGTGCCCGGCTGACGGCGGCGTTCCAGAGCGCCTCGCCCTGCTGCTCGACGAGCGACGTGGCCGCGGGGAGCGAGCCGATGCGGCACAGTGCCGCCGTGAGGGAGGCCGTGTACCTGCCGAACCCGCCACCCTCGATCATGGTGCGGGCGTAGGTCGTGTCGGCCGCCACGGTCGGGTCCGCCGCATCGGGCAGGTAGGCGGTCAGGCGGCTCTCCTCGGCAGAGAGCGGGAGGCTCGGGTCGAGGCAGTCGGCAGCGTGTGCGGCGGATCCCGGCGCAGACACCGTCGGGCCTGACAGGGACGCGGCGTGTGAGGCCGTGGGGACGGCCAGGGCAGTGGTGGCACAGAGCGCGAGGGCGGCAGCGCCCGCCCGCACCCTGTCAGCCGGTCGTGATCTCGGCATGGTGGATCGTTCTCCCCTCAGAGGTGGTCGACACCGACCGTAGAGGTTCGTTGAACAATCCGACAGGGGTTGGCACGTAAACATCTTGCGTCGCGGGCTATGTCCCAGGCGGGGAGCCGTGTCATGATCGACAAGGCACCGCAACGCGGACGTAACAACCGACCGGGACCATCCTGAGTGTTGAACAATCCGGCTCACCACAACGACCAGGAGGACGCCATGTCCGAGACGAGCCAAGAGCCCACGACCACACCAGCAGAGGCCCCGCCGAGCAGCCCGCCCACCGAGGTCAAGCGGTTTACGGCCGCGCGACGCCGCTCCCTGCTGGGCGCCCTCTTCCTCATGGCGACCTCCGCCATCGGGCCCGGCTTCATCACCCAGACCGCCACGTTCACCCAGCAGCTCGGCGCCGCGTTCGCGTTCGGCATCCTGGTCTCGGTCCTCATCGACCTCGCCGTACAGATGAACGTGTGGCGCATGATCACCCTGACCGGCAAGCGCGCCAGCGTCCTGGCCAACGACGCCCTGCCGGGCAGCGGGTACGTGCTGGCCGTGCTGATCGTCTTCGGGGGCCTCGTCTTCAACATCGGCAACACCGCCGGCGCCGGCCTGGGCCTGAACGCCCTGTTCGGCCTTGACCCCCGGCTGGGGGGTGCGATCAGCGCCGTCATCGCCATCGCCATCTTCCTCGCCAAGCGCGCCGGGGCCGTCGTCGACCGGGTGGTCATCGTCGCGGGCCTCGTCATGATCGTGCTCACCGTCATCGTCGCGATCCTTTCCGACCCGCCCGTCGGCGACGCGCTGCGGCAGACCGTGCTGCCCGACACCATCGACTTCGCCACCATCACCACGATCGTGGGCGGCACCGTCGGCGGGTACATCACGTACGCCGGCGCGCACAAGCTGCTCGACTCCGGCACCGCGGGACCCGAGAACATCCGCGAGGTCGACAGGGCAGCCGTCAGCGGCATCATCGTCACCGGCATCATGCGGTACGTGCTGTTCCTGGCGGTCCTCGGTGTCGTCGCGTCCGGCGTCGTGCTCGACGTGGCCGGCAACCCCGGCGCCGACGCGTTCTCCGCTGCCGCCGGCGAGGCTGGCCTGCGCATCTTCGGCGCGGTGTTCTGGATCGCGGCGATCACCAGCGTCATCGGCGCCGCCTACACTTCGGTCTCGTTCCTGCCCGTGTTCTCCGCCAGGATCACGGGCCGCGCCGCCGACCTGTGGACGGTGGGCTTCATCGTCGTCTCACTGGCGATCTACCTGGCGATCGGCACCGCGCCGGCCACCCTGCTCGTGTTCGTCGGTGGCGTGAACGGCCTCATCCTGCCGATCGGCCTGACCCTGTTCATGTACATCGGCTGGTTCCGCGGCTCGCTTCTGGGCGGTGTCCGCTACCCGCGGTGGCTCCTTGTGGTCGGAACCCTCGCCGCCGTGGTCACCTGGTACATGGCGGTCAACGCGGTGGGCCCGATCTTCGACCTGCTCGCCGCCTGAGCCCCCCGGCTCGGGCACCCTGGAACACCGAAAGGACAACGCACCATGAGCGCCGTCGACCTGAACAGCGACCTCGGCGAGGGCTTCGGACGCTGGAGCCTCGGCGACGACGAGCAGATGCTCGGCATCGTCTCCAGCGCCAACGTCGCCTGCGGGTTCCACGCCGGGGACCCGGCGTCCATCCGCCGCACCGTGCGGTCGGCCGTGGCGCACGGCGTCACGATCGGCGCGCACGTCGGCTACCGCGACCTGGCCGGGTTCGGCCGCCGCAACATGGACGTCCCCGACGACGAGCTCGAGGCCGACGTCGCCTATCAGATCGGCGCGCTCCGCGGCCTGGCCGACGCCGAGGGCGCGACCGTCACCTACGTGAAGCCGCACGGCGCGCTGTACAACACGGCGGCGGTGGACGAGCGGGTCGCCCGGGCCGTCGCGGCGGCAGTCGCCGCCGTCGACCCTCGGCTGGTGCTGCTGGGGCTGCCCGGGAGCGTGGCTCTCGCGGCGGGCGAGGCGGCCGGGCTCGCGACCGCCACCGAGGCGTTCGCGGACCGCGCGTACACGCCCGAGGGCCGCCTGGTCTCGCGGCGCGAGCCGGGTTCCGTGCTGCACGACGCCGACGACGTCGCGCGCCGCATGCTCCGCCTCGTCACCGAGGGCGTGGTGACCGCGGTGGACGGGTCCGACATCGCCGTGCGCGCCGACTCGGTGTGCGTGCACGGCGACTCCCCCGGCGCCGTCGCCATGGCCCGGCGAATCCGCGAGGTGTTCGACGCCGAGGGCATCAGGCTCGCGGCCTTCGCCCCGGCGGCGGGCAGCGGCACCGCAGCGTGATGCGGGTACTGACCGCCCGCGACGACGCACTCCTGGTCGAGCTCGACGACCTGGACCAGGCGGTCGCGCTGTACGAGTCCCTCCTGGACGACCCCGTGCGCGGCGTCGGCGTGCCCGTGCCCGGCGCGCGGACGCTGCTCGTGCCGTTCCGGCCCTCGGCGGTCTCGGCGCGGGACCTGGCCGCCGAGCTGCGGACGCGGCCGCTGGAGCGCCGGCCCACCTCGGCCGCGCGCACCGTCGAGATCCCCGTCCTGTACGACGGCGCCGACCTCGCCGAGGCGGCCGGGCTGCTCGGCTGGAGCCCCGACGAGCTGGTCCGGCGGCACACCGCCGCGGCGTGGACCGTCGGGTTCGTCGGGTTCGCACCTGGGTTCGCGTACCTGACCAGTGACGACGCCGAGCTGGTGGTCCCCCGGCGGTCGAGCCCCCGCACCCGGGTCCCGGCCGGGTCGGTGGCCCTCGCCGGGCCGTACGGCGGCGTCTACCCGCGGGAGAGCCCCGGCGGATGGCAGCTCGTGGGCCGCACCGACGCGCCCGTCTGGGACGTGACCCGCGAACGGCCTGCGCTGATGCTGCCCGGCGACCGGGTGCGATTCGTCGTGGTGCGCGAGTTGGCTGGCGGCGGCGCCTCGGCGGGGGCCGGGGTGCCGGCGGGGGCCGGGACAACCGGGAAGGTCCGCTTCGAGCATGCGATTGGGCACGGTTCAGAGCCGAAAACCGTGCCCAATCGCATGGTCGAAGCGGACCTTCGCGAGACAGTGGAGGGGGCCGCACCCGGCGGCGGACATAGCGGGCACGGCAAGTACCGTGACGGGGGTGTCACGGTGGTCAGCCCGGGCGTCCAGGCGCTGGTCCAGGATCTTGGGCGGCCTGGGTCCGAGGGGGCCGGGGTCTCGGCGTCGGGCGCACTGGACCGCCCGAGCCTGCGTGCGGCCAACCGTGCTGTCGGCAACTCCCCCGGGGCGGCGGCGATCGAGTCCGTGGGCGGCCTGCGGCTGCGCGCCCGCGGCCCACAGGTGCTCGCGGTGACGGGGGCGGTGGGCGACATCGTGGTGCGGCCGGGTGTCGGTACCGACCGGATCGCGACCGACCGGCGTCCGCGGCCCGGGGAACCGTTCGCGGTGGACGACGGCGACGAGCTGCGCCTCGCGGCCCCTGCCCGGGGCGTGCGCGCCTACGTGGCGGTGCGCGGCGGGATCGACGTTCCGCCGGTGCTTGGCAGCCGGGCCACCGACGTGCTGGCCGGGCTCGGGCCCGACCCGCTCGGTTCGGGCGACCTGCTGCTGGTCGGCTTGCCCGATCAGGGTCTCTCGGCGGTGATCCCGCCGGCTGAGACCCCGCCGTCGGGCAGCATGCCGGCGCCCGGCGAGGTGACCGTGCTGCCGATCGTGCTGGGGCCGCGCGACGACTGGTTCGACGCCGCGGCGATCGCCCGGCTGACCGGCCAGGACTGGCTGGTGACGCCGCGCTCCAACCGGATCGGGCTGCGCCTGGACGGCGAGCCCGTCACCCGGATCGCGGAGCGGAACGGCGCGGAGCTGCCGAGCGAGGGCTGCGTCACCGGCGCGATCCAGGTCCCGCCGGACGGCCTGCCCGTCCTCTTCCTCGCCGACCATCCCCTGACCGGCGGTTACCCCGTGGTCGGGGCCGTCACCGCAGACCACGTGCCGCTCGCCGGGCAGCTGCCCCCGGGCGCGCGCGTCCGCTTCACGATCCGGGACCTTGCGCCGAGCGCACGCCCGGAGGACACCACCCAGAACCACGCAGGAGGCACCCCATGATCCGCACCGTGCTCGTCGCGAACCGAGGCGAGATAGCGGTTCGCGTCGTCCGGGCGTGTGCCGACCAGGGGATCCGCTCCGTCGCGGTGTACGCCGACGGCGACGCCGACGCCCTGCACGTCCGCCTCGCCGACGAGGCCTGGGCGCTGGACGGGCGGACCGCCGCGGAGACCTACCTGTCGGTGGAGAAGCTGCTCGACGTCGCGCGCCGGTCCGGCGCCGACGCGATCCACCCCGGGTACGGCTTCCTGTCCGAGAGCGCGGCCGCCGCGCGCGCCGTCGAGGAGGCGGGGCTGGTGTGGGTGGGGCCGACGTCGGCCACGATCGAGCTGCTCGGCAACAAGATCGCGGCGCGCGAACTGGCGCGGAAGGTCGGCGCGCCCCTGGTGCCCGGCTCGGACGGCCCGGTACCCGACGCCGCCGCGGCGCTCGCCTTCGCCGAGGAGCACGGCCTGCCGCTGGCCATCAAGGCGGCGCACGGCGGCGGGGGCCGGGGCATGCGCGTGGCCCGCACCCTGGAAGAGGTGCCCGAGCTGTTCGACGCCGCCCGGCGCGAGGCGGAGGCCGCGTTCGGGCGGGGCGAGTGCTTCGTCGAGCGGTTCCTGGAACGGCCCAGGCACGTGGAGGCGCAGGTCATCGCGGACGACCACGGCCACGTCGTGGTGGCGGGCACCCGCGACTGCTCCCTGCAGCGGCGCAACCAGAAGCTGGTCGAGGAGGCGCCCGCGCCGTACCTCGACGACGCCGTGCGCGAGCGGGTGCACGAGTCCGCCCGCGCGCTGTGCGCCGCCGCGGGGTACCGGAGCGCCGGGACCGTGGAGTTCCTGCTCGGGGTGGACGGCACTCTCTCGTTCCTGGAGGTCAACACGCGGCTCCAGGTGGAGCACCCGGTCACGGAGGAGACCACCGGTCTCGACCTCGTGGTGGAGCAGCTCCGCGTCGCTAGCGGCCTGCCGCTGTCCGTGACCGAGGACCCCGAACCACGCGGGCACTCGATCGAGCTACGGCTCAACGCCGAGGACCCGGCGCGCGGGTTCCTGCCCGGGCCGGGGCGCATCGACCGGTTCGCCCCGCCCGCGGGCCCGGGCGTCCGGGTGGACGCCGGGGTCGAGTCCGGGTCGGTGATCCCCGGCGAGTTCGACTCGCTGTTCGCCAAGATCGTCGTGTGGGGGCCCACCCGGGAGGCGGCGCTGGCGCGCGCTCGGCGGGCCGCGGCCGAGACCGTCGTAGAGGGCGTGCCCACGGTGCTGCCGTTCCACCGCGCGGTGCTCGCCGACCCGGCGTTCACGGCGTCGGGCGGGCACGGCTTCGCCGTCCACACCCAGTGGATAGAGACGGAGCTCCTGACGTCGATCGACCCGCAGACGCTCGCCGCGCCCGTGGTCGAGCCCGGGGTCGTAGACACCTGGGTCGAGATCGACGGAATGCGACACCGAGTACGCACCCTGGGCGGGATCGGGTTCGCGGGCCTCGGCCCGGCATCCGGTTCCGGCACCGCACCGCAGGGTGGGCCTTCGGCGTCGGACACCAGAGCCGACGACGGACACGTGCCACTCCTCGCGGCTATGCCCGGCACCCTGCTGCGCTGGCTCGTGCCCGACGGCGAGACCGTAGCCGACGGTCAGCCGGTCGCCGTCGTCGAGGCGATGAAGATGGAGTCGCAGGTCGTGGCGGAGAGCTCAGGGGTGCTGGAGCACGCGACGCCCGAGGGCGCGTCGGTCGTGGCGGGCGATCCGATCGGTTACGTGCTGCGGTCCGAACAAGCCTCATGAGTCGATAGCGTCGGCGGGAATCCGCCACGCACGCTCACCCTGAACCCAGCGCGAGCCCATTTCGGTGGCGCCCGATATCACTGGATCTGCGAATGCGGACACTTCGGTGATCGCCCCTGCGAGCTGCTCTGGAAAGTCGAGGCGCCCGAGTCGCTGACGCCAAGATGCCCATCCGTTCTGGCCGACGACCGACATCGCGTCAAGCACGACACGGAGCGGTCGCATCTCGACCTTCGGTACTGGGCGACCTCGGCAATGCATGAGCCGAGCGTGTCGCCGTCGATCCGGTGCGTGCGCGCGATTGTGCAGACATCCGCGAAGTCGCGCCACCGCGTGTTGGCTTCACCTCGGCTGACGGCGGTCACGATCTTCTCCGCGAGAACCATCGTCAGCGGGTAGCCGAGCAGCCGCAGCGGCCCGAGACCAAGGTCGACGACTCGCGGCACCTCGACCGTGACCGGAGCGGGCCAGATCGGATCTCCGAAACTGACATCGACGCCGATCTTGATCCGTGCCGTACCGAAGCTTGCCGACACCCGCACTCGAACCCCGCCGTACTGGTCGTCGTCCCGGATGGGGATGGCCACGATCGAGGAGACGTCGAAGACGACGCCGTCACGCAGGTCGATCTCGCAGATCGACCTGACCCGGGTGGCGACGCTCTCGACGTCGGCGTCGAGCCTCGTCGCGTTTACGTCGATGTCTTTGGTGGGACGACGGAGCGCGTACGCAGCAAGTAGGACACCACCCTTCAGCACGAAGTCGTCTCGATAGACAGAAGCCGAGATCCTCGCCAGCAGGCACTCCAGCACATGGAGAGTCTGGAGCGACTGGACATCGCCACCTCCCCGCCTGGCGAGCGCTCGAATCTCCAGTGTCGCGTCTGCCGCGGGTGTTCCCCGCTTGGGTGCCGGGCTCACAGGAGCACCTCAAGCACCTGTCGGATCCGCGGATACGCCATCGGAAAGTGACGGGCCGTGTCCAAGAGGCGTCCGGCACTCGACCCACGGCGTGCGAGCCATGTCTTCAGCGCCCCGATCGCAAGGTCCGAGCCCAGCTCGTGCCGGCGCCGGAAGAGGTCGACGATCGTCCGCTCGGCGTCGTACAACCCGATCGACATACCGCCAGGAAGGGTGTGCAGACCACGACCCACCTCGAAGGTCTCACGAGCGAAGAAGTGCCATGAGATCGGGGCGAGGCCCACCTGCAGCCGGTTCGCGCCCCGCGGCAGCGCGATGTCGCTCGCCTCAGGAATCTCGTCCGTCAGGTCGTGGGTGGAGGCAGCGCTCAGCAAGCAGAGCGTCGCATCGGGACGACGGGACGCGACTGCCATCCACGACGCAGTCGTGTCGTCGACAGCGTTGGTGCGTACGTACGCGCCCGGCGCGACGCGTTCGTATTCGCCGGCGGCGATCAGGTTCTGGAGCATACGGCGGGAGACACCCTTCTCTTCGAGCTCACCAAGTCGGATCAGGACCGGCTGCTGCGTGGGCATAGCTACCTCCGTACGAAAATCACTACAGGCATACCATACCTGTAGTGATTTTCGTACACGCAGGCCTCGCCCCAATAGGGAGAAGCGGATACCGGCTGCGACCAATCTAGGCGACTAGTGCTTCATTGCAACTCGTACCGGAAAGGCGCCTAGTTTCGTCTACAGATACTCCTATCTGTAGACGAAACTAGGCGCCGTCGAACCGCGGGCAGTCAACCGACGGTGAGCACCCCGTCGTCGTCCAGCCAGACCCGGACGCGGCGCTTCCAGGCGTCTTCCGGCTTCGGGAAGTCCGTGCGGTAGTGGCCGCCCCTGGTCTCCTCGCGCAGCCAGGCCGCACGGGTGAGCGCCCGGGCGACCAGGTGGACGTTGGTGGTCTCCCACTCGGCGGCCTGCGGCTCGGCGACGACCTCCGCCGCCAGGTGCGCATCGGCCCGGACGGCGGAGAGCCGCTCGTCGACCTCGGCCAGCGACCGTGCCGACCGGATCACGCCCGACCCGGCGGAGGTCACCTTCTGGATCCGGGACCGGGCGGCGGCCGCGACCAGCGCGGACCCGCCGGGCCGCTCGAACGGCTCCCCCGGCTTCAGCTCGCCGGCGTCGAACCGCGCGGCGACGTCGCGCGCCGCGCGGGAGGCGAACACGATGCCCTCCAGCAGCGAGTTCGACGCGAGCCGGTTCGCCCCGTGCACGCCGGTGCACGCGACCTCGCCGACCGCGTACAGCCCGTCCACCGAGGACCGCCCGTCGAGGTCGGTCACCACGCCGCCCGAGTGGTAGTGCTGCGCGGGCGCCACGGGCACCGGCTCCTCGGACCAGTCGATGCCGGCCTCCAGCAGCCGCCCGTTGATCGTGGGGAACCGCGTGCGCAGGAACTCCCGGCCCAGGTGGCGGGCGTCGAGCAGCACGTTGTCGGCCCCGGTGGCGGCCATCTGCCGCACTATCGCGTGCGCGACGACGTCCCGCGGCGCCAGCTCGGCCATCTCGTGCACGCCCGGCATGAACCGGCGCCCGTTGACGTCGAGCAGCAGCGCACCCTCGCCGCGCACGGCCTCCGAGATGAGGGGCAGCTGACCCTTCGCGCCCGAGCCGAGCCACAGGACCGTCGGGTGGAACTGCACGAACTCCAGATCGCCCAGCACCGCACCGGCCCGGAGCGCGGCGGCGATGCCGTCGCCCGTCGCGCCGGCCGGGTTGGTGGACGACCGGAACACCTGCCCGATCCCCCCGGTGGCCAGGACGACAGCGGGGGCCAGGACGGCGCCGACGCCATCCCGCGCGCCCGCGCCCCGCACGTGCAGAGTGACGCCGCAGGCGCGTGTAGTGCTCGCCCCCGACGCACCCCTAACGCCCTCGGGCGCCGTGGTCAGCACGTCCAGCACCAGGGCGTTCTCCACGACCTCGATGCCGGGGTCGTGCCGGACCGCCTCGATCTGCGCGACCAGCGCCCGGGAGATCTCCGCACCCGTGGCGTCGCCGCCCGCGTGCGCGATCCGGTCGGCGTGGTGACCGCCCTCGCGGGTGAGCGCGATGTCGCCGTCGGCCGCCTTGTCGAAGACCGCCCCGCGCGCCACGAGCTCGCGGACGCGCGCCGGGCCCTCGGTGACCAGCACCTGCACGGCCTCCGGGTCGGACAGGCCGCCGCCCGCGGCGAGCGTGTCCGCGAGGTGCGCCTCGGGCGAGTCCGACGGGTCGAGCGCCGCGGCGATGCCGCCCTGCGCCCACACCGTGGAGCCGGACGACAGCTCGCCCTTGGTCACGAGCACCACCCGCGGGACACGAGTGCGCAGCTCGAGCGCCGCCGTCAGGCCGGCGATCCCCGAGCCGACGACTATCGCGTCGGCCTCGACGGTCCAGCCGGGCGCCTGCGCCGCGAGCGACCGCGCCAGGCGCGGTCCGGGTCCTGGTGTGGGGCTCACGCGCGGCCCGACGCCGTACGCACCAGGCCGGCCCGCTGGAACGGCTCGATGGCGAGGCCGCTCTCCTCCAGGCCGTACCCGTCCGGCACGTGCCCCGGCTCGTCGCTGATCTCGATCATGCGGTTGTGCTGGTCGACGAACACGACGTTCGGCAGGAAGGTCCGCGCGTCGTGGTCGGAAAGCAGACCGTAGGCGATGAGGATGACGACGTCGCCCGGGCTGACCAGGTGCGCGGCCGCGCCGTTGATGCAGATCTGGCCGGATCCGGGCTCGCCCGGGATCACGTAGGTGGTCAGCCGCGCGCCGTTGGTCACGTCGACCACGTCGACCTGCTGGCCGGGCAGGAGGTCCGCGGCGTCGAGCAGGTCGGCGTCCACGGTGATGGATCCGACATAGTGCAGGTCCGCCTGGGTCACGGTGGCGCGGTGGATCTTCGCGATCATCATGGGCCGCTGCAGCGAGGCGGGGCGGCCGACGGGCGGACGGTGCGGGGTGGAGCTCATGGCGTTACCTCTGGTCTGGCGAGACCTCGACGGCCTGGTTGTCGATCAGTCGGGTGTTACCCACCCGTGCGGCCACGAGCAGCAGCGCGTGGCCGGAGAAGTCGTCGGTGACCGCGTCCACGGTCACCGGGTCGACGAGCGCCAGGTAGTCGACCACGACGCCTTCGGCCTCGTCCAGCACCTGCTGCGCGGCGTTGGTCACACCCGCGGGGCCGCGGCCGGCGGCCGCCGCCCCGGCCCGCAGCGCACGCGACAGGGCCAGGGCCCGCTCCCGCTCGTCCGCGGACAGGTAGGCGTTGCGCGAGGACAGGGCGAGCCCGTCGGCCTCGCGCACGGTCGGCACGCCCACCACCTCGACCGACACCTCCAGGTCACGCACCATGCGGCGCACGGCAAGCAGCTGCTGGGCGTCCTTCTCGCCGAACAGCGCGACGTCGGGCCGCACCAGGTGCATCAGCTTCAGTACCACCGTGAGCACGCCGTCCAGGTGCCCCGGGCGGTGCTCGCCCTCCAGCACGTCACCGATGTGCCCGGCGGACACCCGCACCACCGGGTCGCCGTCCGGATAGACGACGTCGGGCGTGGGCGCGAAGACGACGTCGGCCCCGACGCCGGCGAGCTTGGCGACGTCGCCGTCCAGGTCACGCGGGTAGGTGTCGAGGTCCTCGCCCGCGCCGAACTGCAGCGGGTTCACGAAGATCGTCACGACCACCTGGCCGTTCGGGCCGGCCTCCTCGCGCGCGCGGCGCACCAGCTCCAGGTGACCGTCGTGCAGCGCGCCCATCGTCATGACGACGGCGCGCTGCCCGGGCGCTGCATCGGGCCCGCCGGGCTCCAGGGGGCCGGCGATGGCCCAGCGCATCTGCGCGTCGCGCAGCTCGGAACGGGTACGGACCACGAGCGGGGTGTGCTGCGCGGGTTCCGCATCGGGCTGGGTCGTGGTCTGGGTGGTCACTTGGTCTTCCTTTCTGCGCGCGACTCCCCCGTTGCGTCCAGCGCGTCCAGCAGCGCCTGTGCCGCGGAGTCGTCGATGCGGTGGCTCGCCAGCGCGCGGCGCGTTGCCCCGCGGGCGAGCTCGGTGTAGCTGTCGGGGATGTCGGTCGCGCCGCTGGCGGCGGCGAGGGCGCTGAGCTCGGTCAGGTGGCGGCGTACGGTGCCGACGTCGCCCCGGGAGACCGGCCCGGTGAGCGCTGAGATCGCACCCGGCCCGACGCCGTCGCGCCCGTCCGCGGACCGTGTCGCCGACTCCAGAGCCGCCGACAGCAGGGGCGCGAGCACCCGGCCGGGCGACTCGATCCCGGCCGCCTCCAGCGCCTGCGCGGCCTGTGCGACGAGCACCACCAGGTGGTTCGCGCCGTGCGCAAGCCCTGCGTGGTAGATACCGCGGGCCTGCTCGTCCACGATCACGGGCTCGCCGCCGATCTCGACCACGAGCGCCTGCCCGATCGGCAGCACGGGCGCCGGCGCGGTGACGGCGAACGTGCAACCCTCCAGGCGAGCCAGGTCGAGGGACGTGCCGGAGAACGTCATCGCGGGGTGGATCGCGAGCGGGATCGCTCCGCCGAGCCGGGCGGGCTCCAGGACGGCGGTCCCGTAGCGGCCGGACGTGTGGATCGCGAGCTGGCCCGGTTGCCAGGCCCCGGTGTCGGCGAGGCCGGAGACCAGGGGGCCGAGGGCGTCGTCGGGCACCGCGAGGAGGACCAGCTCGGCCCGCTCCACGACGTCGGGTACCTGGAGGTTGGGGACGCCCGGCAGGAGCGTCTCGATGCGGTCCCTGGAGTCCTCCGAGATGCCACTCGCGCCGACCACCGCGTGGCCCGCCGCCCGCAGCGCATTGCCGAGCACCGCGCCCACGCGACCCGCGCCGACCACGCCGACGCCCAGCCGGCCGGGCCGGCGGCCCGGCTCGTCGGGGTCACTCACCGGACATCACCGGTCACTCTCCTTGTCGTTCCATCCATCGTTCCGGACCCGCCGCAGCGCGTGCGGTGCGGGCCCGCAGGGCCTGCTCCGCGATCAGCCGCTCGGCGTCGCCGGCATCGAGGTGCGGCACCTCGGGATGCACCGGGCCCTCCGTGGAGTGCACCTGGAACGAGGCCACGCCCAGTCGGCGCTGCCACGGCCCCTGGCTCAGGGCCAGCGACTGCGTCCGCTCGTGCGGCACCACGTCCAGGATCTTCACCATGCGGCCCCGGCGCAGCAGCAGCGCGCGTCCGGTGACGGTGAACCCGTTGCGGCGCCACGCCACTGGATCAAGTATGCGGGTCCGCCGGGGTGCGGTGACGTATGCACTTTCTGTCCGGGAGTCGCCGTCCAGCCCCGCGTCGAGGACGCGGCGCGGCTCGTCGACGCCGAGGTCGGGCAGCACGAGGGAGAGCACGGTCAGTGCCTCCTCGCGGGTGCCGACAGGCAGCAGCACGCTGTTCTTGTCCTCGCTCTCGCCGCCGTAGCCGGCGACGTTCACCTGCACGCTCCACCAGTCGCGGCCACGCCACAGCACGCTCTGCACCAGGCGGACGGCCTGCACCCGGCCCGGCGGGATGGTCTGGGAACGCGTCTCGAGCATGCCGTGCCGCAGGCGGACGCCGTCGGGCGAGATGGCTACCCGGAAGTCGAACTCGCCGGTGAGGCGGCTGAACAGGTACCCGCCCGCGCCGAGCACCGCGGGCAGTGAGGCGGAGATGACCGCGAGCTCGCCCGTGAAGATCATGATCACGATCACCGCGACGGCCCAGACGACGAGCATGATCATCGCGCCGGAGAGCACCGCCGAGCCGATCAGCCGACCCAGGGGCACGGTGAGGACGGGCACCTGGGGCGCTTCGAGCGTGCCCGACGGGGCCGGCTGGGCCGCCCCCGCACCCTGCTGGCCGGCCGGCTCGACGGCGTCCTGGATCCCGCCGTCCTGCACCGCTCCCTCCGGGGCGTGGCCGACGGGGGCGGTCACGACGTCGGACGGCGCGTGGGACCGCGCGCCGACCGCCGGGCCCGTCCTGGCGACCTTGAGGCCCGCCGCGCGGGCGAGGAGCTCAGCGCGCAGCTCGTCGGCGTCGGACCCCTTCAGGAAGCCGATGGCGACGCCGGAGTCCGTGCCGCCCGCCGTCTCCAGGGTGAGCTCGCACAGGCCGAAGAACCGAGCCACGAGCGGCTGCCTGATGTCGACCGACTGCAACCGGTCGAGGCGGGCGTGCCGCTGCTGGCGGAACAGGATCCCGCGCCGCAGGTGCACGGTCTCCTCGCCGATGGCGAAGGTAGTCATGCGCCAGGCCAGCGTCGAGTAGCCCCAGCCCACGAGCGCGACGGCGGCGAGAGCCGCGAGCAACGTCCACCAGTACTCGCTGGACACGAGGGCGATGAGGCCGCCGCGCGGCCCGCCGTCGAGGCTCTGCTGGCCCAGGATCACGACGGCCGCGCCGACCACCGCCCAGCCCCGGACCAGCGGGGTGATCGGGTGGACCCGCCGCCAGACGAGCTCCTCGGCGTCGGGCTGCGCGGGCTCGGTCCGCTGGCCGGGCTCACTTTGCCGGCCGGGCTCGCTCGGCTGGTCGGGCCCGCCGAGACCCGGCTCCCGCTTGTCGAGGCCATGCTCCGGTGTGCTCACAGCCCCGCCAGACGGGCCTCACCGCGGGACGCAAGGCGGTCACGCAGGCGCGCCGCCTCGTCCGGGGCCAGACCAGGGATCTGGGCGTCCGTGCCGACGGACGCCGTGTGAAGCTGCACCTTCGCCAGGCCCAGCTTGCGGTCCAGTGGCCCCGCCTCGACGTCCACGTACTGCATGCGGCCGTACGGCACCACGACCATCGACCGGAACATGACGCCCTTGCGGATGAGGAGGTCGTCGTCGCGCTCGGCGTAGCCGATCGCCCTGACCTGGCGCGGGACCAGGATGATCGTCCACAGCAGGAAGACGGCGGGGACACCGCCGAGGATCCAGAACCAGGGGCTGACGGTGACCGCAAGCACGACGCCCACGATCAGCGGTATCCCCAGGCTGATGGCGGCCGGGACCAGCCAGGCCGTCACGAGCCGCGGGGACACGCGGTTCCAGGTCACGTCGTGCGGTTCGAAAGGGCTGGTCATGATGGCCATTGTTCCGCAGAGGGCAAGCGCTGGGTAGCGAGGCCTCACGCCGGAGCGGGGGACTCACCCTCGTCGGAGCTCGCGCGGTCCTTGTCCGACGGCGGCAGCTCGCAGAACTTCTCCACGACCAGGCCCACCACGGCGAGCACTATCGAGCACAGCACCGCGATCCCGGCAGCGACGGCGTGGTCGCGGCGCGGCTCGATCGCGAGGTCGCCCAGCACCACCAGCACCTGCGCCAGGTACCAGCCGCCGAGCAGCGCACCCGTGAGGGCGGCGGCCTTCGCCAGGACGAGCGTCCGCGCGGCGCGGACGCCGTCGAGGGAGGGCCGCTTGCCCTTCTGGTACGACCGCACTGCCCACCCCGACCAGAACACCGCTCCGGCCAGCGCCAGGATCGCGACGTCGACCAACCAGGGCACCACCGGCAGGTACACGGCGCGCGACTCCAGGGCACGCAGCACGAGCCAACCGACGAGCGCGACAGCAACGAGGACTGCGATCAGAGACCTGACCGGGGTTCGGCGCATGTCAGGCGTCGCGCCCCCGCTCGTCCCGGACCGGCACCCACGAGGGGACCGAGTCGATCGGGCCGTCCGACGGCGGGGCCTGCTGCTCGGTCGCGTAGCCCGGCACGCGGATCACGGTGTGATCGTTGTCGTAGGCGTCCCGGTGCCCGTTCAGCTGGCCGTTCGGGTGCCCGTTCGCATGGCTGTTCAGCTGGCCGTTCGAGTGGCCGTTCAGCTGCCCGTTCTGCGCCGGGTCCGGCACGCCGTTCGTCGGCGTGCCGACCGGGGCGAACACCGGCGTCCCCTGCTCGGGCTGGGCACCACCGTTCACCGGCTGGAACACGCCTGCAGGCTGGCGCGACGGGTTGACCGGCGCGAACACCGGCTTGGCCGGCGCAGCGGACGCCGGGGGCAGCGGCTCGTGCTCCGGCGCCTCGTGTGCCGTGTCCCGTACCGCACGGGGCGCGATCGGCCCCGGCGCCGGGACGAGCGCCTCCTCCGGCGGCGGCACGGCCGACCCGGTGCCCGGCATGCCGATCGGCGGGGCCGTCCGCTGGGTCGCGGGCATCGCCTGCTGCGGGATCGGCACGGAGCCGCCCGGGCCCGGCACCGATCCGCTGGAGTAGCCCTGCGGGTGCGCACCCGGGTACACCTCCTGCTGCGGGCCGCCTACCTGAGCCTGGGCGTCCAGGTCCACCTGACCGCTGTGGTGCCCCTGCGGATGCCCACCGCCCGGCACCTCGACCACGGGACCGCCGGGCGAGACCGGCGGACGCCCGCTCGGCGGGAGCGACGGGGGCAGGGCCGGGGGCATCTCGGCGACGTGCGCGTCCTGCCCACCGTCGTCGGGCACCGCCGGGTGGTTCGAGGCGGTGGTCCCACCGCCCTGCTCCGGCTCGGGGTCGGTCAGCCAGTCGAGCGCGAGCCAGCGGATGCCGGCCCGGTCGGGCGCCGTGGCCGCCAGCTGGGCCACCGGGCCACCGCCGAGGCCGGGCAGCACCGCGTCGGGCGCGATCTGCGACCACGGCTCCAGGACGAACGCCCGCTCGTGCGCGCGGGGGTGGGGGATCTCGAGGTCCTCCGCGGCGTCGGTCAGGGTGCCGTAGGCGATCAGGTCGACGTCGAGCGTGCGCGCGCCCCAGCGCTCCTCGCGGGTGCGGCCGTGCACGTTCTCCACCTCCTGGCAGGCGTGCAGCAGCCCGCGCGCCGGGAGTGTCGTACGGGCCAGCAGCACCGCGTTCAGGTAGTCGGGCTGGTCGTCCGGACCGCCGACCGCGGCCGTGCGCGCCAGCGGCGACACGTCCGTGATCTGCAGGCCCGGCACGCGGTCCAGCTCGGCGACCGCCGAACGCATGGTCGCCTGGGGGTCACCCAGGTTGGCGCCGATCGCGATGACCACGTCCACGGACCCGGCGGGGACCTCGTCGAACCGGTCGCGCGGCTCGGGCTGCTGGTACTGCTGCTCCGGCGCGTACTGCTCCTGCGCGTAGGCCTGCCCCGGCTGCCCGACGGCGGAGTCGGGGACCGCCGCGGACACCCGGGTCGCCTCCATGTCGCCCTGGTCGTACTGTTGCCCGAACATCTGGTCGTACTGGTTCTGCTGCGGGTCGATCCGCTGCTGCTGCTCGAACTGCTGGGCCTGGTCGAACTGCCCCGCCTGCTCGAACACCTGGCCCTGCTGCTCGGGCTGCTCCGGCTGCTGCGCGAACTGGTCGTACTGCTGCTGCTCGAAGCCGTTCCGCTGGTCGAGGCCGGGCCGCTGGTCGAGGCCCTGGAGCGACTCGTACTGCTGGACCGGCTCGAAGGCGGGCTCGGGCTGGAACGGCGCCTCCGGCTGGAACGCGGGCTCGGGCTGGAACGGCGCCTCCGGCTGGAACGCGGGCTCCTGACCGAGGCGCTGCTCGGGCTGGGCCGGTGCCTCGGCCTGCAGCTCCCACGCCGCGGGGATCACCTGGAGGGGCTGGGGCGCGATGAGCTCGGGCGCGGGGAGCGGCTCCGGCTCTTCGACGGAAGGCTGGCCGGCGGGCGCCACCGCGGCGGGGACCCGCTCGACGAGCGGCTCCGCCTCGAACGCCTCGGCCCCGAACTGCGCCGACTCGACCGGCTGATACGGCTGGAACTGCTCCGGCTCCTCGGTCGCCGGACGGGCGACGGGCTCGAAGTCCTGCAGCTCGGGCTCAGCGGCGAACGACGCGCCGTCGGACCCGCTGCGCGCCTGCTCCGCGGCGTCGTTCCAGGACTCGACGGGCGGGCCGGTCGGGAACACGTCGACGGGCCCGGCGTCCGCTGATCCGACTGACTGGTCGAGCGCCGCGGCCGCGGCCTGAACCTGCCCACCTGGGGCGGCAACGACGGGCATGTGGGTGCGGTCGCGACGGATCGCCACCTCGACGTCCGCGAACGGCACCGGGATGGGCGCGTGCGGCTTGTGCACGCGCACGTCCACCGCCTGGACCTGCGGCCGGGCCAGCATCGCGGCGGCGATGCGCTCCGCCACCGTCTCGACGAGGTCCGCGGGCTCGCCCGTCAGGATGTCGTGGACATCCCCGGCCACGTCCGCATAGCTCACCGTCTGTGCCAGGTCGTCACCGGCGGCCGCCGGGCGCGTGTCCAGGTACAGCACGACGTCGGCCCGGAACTCCTGGCCGGTCTGTCGTTCCGACGGCAGCACACCGTGGTACCCCCGCGCGCTCACACCGGTCAGCTGGATCTGGTCCAGCGACCGGCCGTCCGGGTCTTGAACGCCCGTTCCGAACGCTGTGGTCACCGTGGTCCTCCCCCGTCGTCTTTGCGTGCACCGGAATCCTGCCAGGTCGGCGTGCCATGTCCCCCGGCCGTCCACGATTCTGTGGTCAAGGCCACGGTGGAAGTCAATGCCTCCGGTGCGGATTGGGGAGAGCTGTCCGGCGACCCTACCCGTGGCTGGTCGGCAGCGGTGGTCCACGCGGCCGCGACCCTGACCGCATCGGCGCTCGCCCGGACGGTGTGCACCCGCACGCACCAGGCGCCCGCGGCGGCCGACAGCGCCGAGATCGCGGCCGTCGCGTCGTCCCGGGCGCGCGGCGGCACCGGGCGCCCGGACGAGTCCGCGAGCAGGTGCCCCAGGAACCGCTTGCGGGACGCGCCGACGAGCACCGGACGGCCGAGCTGGTGCAGCGCGTCGAGATGGGCCAGCAGCGGCCAGTTCAGCGCCCCGGCCTTGCTGAAGCCGAGGCCCGGGTCCAGGATCACCTGCTCGGGCCGCACCCCGGCGTCGTGCAGGGCGGCCACGCGGGCCGCCAGCTCGTCGCGGACGTCCGCCACGACGTCGTCGTACACCTCGAGGTCGTCCATGACGTCCGCGTGCCCGCGCCAGTGCATCGCCACGTACGCGGCACCGGTCTCGGCGACGGCGCGGCCCATCTCGGGGTCGGCGAGCCCGCCCGAGACGTCGTTCACGATGCGCGCCCCGGCCGCCACAGCGCGCTCGGCGACGGCCGCGCGCGTGGTGTCCACGCTCACGATCGCGCCGCGCGCGGCGAGCTGCTCGATCACGGGCAGCACGCGCGCCAGCTCCTGGTCCTGCGGCACGCGCACGGATCCGGGCCGGGTGGACTCCCCGCCCACGTCCAGGATGTCCGCGCCCTCGCCGAGCAGCTCCAGCCCGTGCGAGACGGCCGCCGACGGCTCGAACCACTCGCCACCGTCCGAGAACGAGTCCGGGGTGACGTTGACGACGCCCATCACGAGGGTGCGGCCGACGCCGGAGAGCTCGGGCAGGCCGAGCACCCGGGCGTCCCGGGTGGGGTGGTGCGCGGTGGGAGCCACCGTCACTTCCCGAGGATGAGGCTCATCGCCTCGGCTCGGGTGGCGCCGTCCCGCATGACACCGCGCACCGCGGAGGTGATCGTGCGCGAGCCGGGCTTGCGCACGCCGCGCATCGACATGCACAGGTGCTCGCACTGGACCACCACGAGCACGCCGCGGGGCTCGAGGATCTCCACCAGGGAGTCCGCGATCTGGGTGGTCATCCGCTCCTGGACCTGCGGGCGGCGCGCGTAGACCTCGACCAGGCGGGCCAGCTTGCTCAGCCCCGTGATGCGGCCGTCCACGTTCGGGATGTACCCCACGTGCGCGACGCCGTGGAACGGCACCAGGTGGTGCTCACAGGTGGAGTACACCTCGATGTCCTTGACCAGCACCATTTCCTCGTGCCCGATGTCGAAGGTGGTGGTCAGCACCTCCTCCGGCTCCTGCCGCAGACCGGCGAAGATCTCCTTGTACGCCCGGGCGACGCGAGCCGGCGTCTCCCGCAGGCCCTCCCGCTCGGGATCCTCGCCGACGGCGATGAGGAGCTCGCGCACCGCCGCCTCGGCCCGTGCGGCGTCGTACGGCGGAATATCCGCCGCGCGCCGCACGGGCGTCGACAGGGGGGTGATGGACCTGTCGGTCATCGTGTTGCTCCGGTCTGTCAGTTCGGCGGGTCCGTGGGCACCGCGTCCGACGGCGTCGCCGTGTCCAGCACCGCCTCGTCCTGTGGCACCACGGCGGAGTGCCCGTTCTGGGCCGCCAGCTCCTTGGGCGTGAGGACGGGACCGCGGGTGTGCACGGTGCGCTGCTCGCTGGACAGCCAGACGTCGCGCGCTGGGCGCTTCTCGACGGTCCGGAAGACCTCCGCGAGCTCCTTCTGGTTCAGCGTCTCCTTGTCGAGCAGACCCAGCACCAGGTCGTCGAGCACGTCGCGGTACTGGCTCAGCACCTCCCACGCCTCGTCGTGCGCGGCCTCGACGAGCTTGCGCACCTCGGCGTCGATGGTGCCCGCGACGGACTCGGAGTAGTCCCGCTCGTGCCCGTAGTCGCGGCCCAGGAACGGCTCGCCGGCGCTGGTGCCGAGCTTGATGGCACCGACGGCGTCGCTCATGCCGTACTCGGTGACCATCTTGCGGGCGATGGCCGAGGCCTTCTCGATGTCGTTCGAGGCGCCGGTGGTGGGGTCGTGGAACACGATCTCCTCGGCGACGCGGCCGCCCATCGCATAGGCAAGCTGGTCCAGCAGCTCGTTGCGCGTGGTCGAGTACTTGTCCTCGAGCGGCATGACCATGGTGTAGCCCAGCGCCCGGCCGCGCGGCAGGATCGTCACCTTGGTGACGGGGTCCGTGTAGCGCATCGCCGCGGCGACGAGGGCGTGCCCGCCCTCGTGGTACGCCGTGATCTTCTGCTCCTTGACGTTCATGACGCGCGTGCGCTTCTGCGGGCCGGCCACGACGCGGTCGATGGCCTCGTCCAGGGCGCGGTCGTCGATGAGCTGGGCCCCGCTGCGCGCGGTGAGCAGCGCGGCCTCGTTGAGCACGTTCGCCAGGTCCGCGCCCGTGAAACCGGGCGTGCGGCGGGCCACCGCCTCGAGGTCGACCTCGGGGACCATCGGCTTGCCCTGCGAGTGCACGTTGAGGATCGCCTCGCGGCCCTTGAGGTCCGGAGCCTCCACGGCGACCTGGCGGTCGAAGCGGCCGGGACGTAGCAGCGCCGGGTCGAGGATGTCGGGGCGGTTCGTGGCCGCGATCAGGATGACGTTCGTCTTGACGTCGAAGCCGTCCATCTCGACGAGCATCTGGTTCAGCGTCTGCTCGCGCTCGTCGTGCCCGCCGCCCATACCCGCACCACGGTGCCGGCCGACGGCGTCGATCTCGTCCACGAAGATGATCGCCGGCGAGTTCTGCTTGGCCTGCTCGAACAGGTCGCGCACGCGGCTGGCGCCCACGCCGACGAACATCTCGACGAAGTCCGAGCCGGAGATCGAGTAGAACGGCACGCCGGCCTCACCCGCGACGGCGCGCGCGATGAGCGTCTTACCCGTACCGGGCGGGCCGTACAGCAGCACGCCCTTGGGGATCTTGGCGCCGACGGCCTGGAACTTGGCCGGCTCGGCCAGGAACTCCTTGATCTCCTGGAGCTCTTCGACCGCCTCGTCCGCGCCCGCGACGTCGGCGAAGGTCACCTGCGGGGTGTCCTTGCTGGCCAGCTTGGCCTTGGACTTGCCGAAGCCCATGACCCCCCGGCTGCCGCCGCCCTGGGCCCGCGAGAGCAGGAACCAGAACACGACACCGATCAGCAGGAACGGGATCAGGACCGACAGCATGGAGGACCAGAAGCTGGGCTGCGGCACCTCCGAGTCGAACCCGTCCGCCGGCGCGGACTTCACGATCGCGTCCTCGACGCGGTCACCCTGGGGCAGGGTGTAGAAGAACTCGACCGTC
This sequence comes from uncultured Actinomycetota bacterium, assembly GCA_963850545.1. Lineage (GTDB taxonomy): Bacteria > Actinomycetota > Actinomycetes > Actinomycetales > Cellulomonadaceae > Promicromonospora. Next base: position 1,028,507 of record CAWKLP010000002.1, read on the forward strand.
GTGCCGTGGTCGACCTCCTCGGCGGCATCGCCCTCACCCTCGGTCGACTTGTACGCCTTGGAGAGCTCGAGCTCGACCCGCTGCTCGCCGTCGACCATGAGGGCGTGGTCGACCGTGCTGCCGTTCAGCAGCTCGATCCCCTGTGACGTCTCGATTCGCGAGACATTGGGCTGGTTCAGTGCCGAGATGGCCAGCGTCACCACGACCAAGGCGACCAGGATCCAGATGACAGGCCCACTCAGAAGCTTCTTGATGTTCATCGGCGACGGGGACCGAGCCCCGTTTCCCTCCGCTCGCGCAGTATGTTTCCGTCGAAACTACATGGTCTCCCTGACAGGAGGCCCGGGTGTTCGCCCAGAGCATGTGACGCCTGGACCACACCTCGCCCAGACGTGACGAACCGCCCGGGATGGGCATCCCGCGGCGTCGAGCAGTGGCTGAGAAAAGTCGGTCTTCGTCAGCCGCCGTAGACGTGCGGTGCCAGGGTGGCAACGAACGGCAGGTTCCGATAGTTCTCGGCGTAGTCGAGGCCGTAGCCCACCACGAACTCGTTGGGGATGTCGTAACCGAGGTACTTCACGTCGACGTCGGCCTGCGCGGCGTCCGGCTTGCGCAGCATCGCGGCGATCTCGACGGACTCGGGGCCGCGCGAGCGCAGGTTCGACACCAGCCAGGACAGCGTGAGGCCCGAGTCGATGATGTCCTCGACGATGACGACGTTGCGGCCGGTCAGGTCCGCGTCCAGGTCCTTGAGGATGCGGACGACGCCCGAGGACTTGGTCCCCGAGCCGTACGACGACACCGCCATCCAGTCCATCTGGACCTTGTGGTGCAGACGGCGGGACAGGTCGGCCATCACCATGACCGCGCCCTTGAGGACGCCGACCAGGAGCAGGTCCTTGCCCGCGTAGTCCGCGTCGATCTGGGCTGCCAGCTCGTCGAGCTTCTTGGTGAGCTGCTCCTCCGAGAGCAGGATCTCTGCGAGGTCGGGTCCGACGTCGGACTGGTCCACGGGTTACTCCTGAGTTGTGCTGGGGGGCATGGCGCCGGTCCAGCCGTCCGAGGTACCGGTCGGCGCGGCGCGCAGGAAAAGCCTGCCACACGCACGGCGGGCCTGTGCGCCTCCCGGGAGGTGGGCGGGGCCCTGACCGCTCCAGGACACGACGAGCGCGTCGAGGGCGTCGACGTGTCGCGTCGTGGTGTCCGTGGGCGGGCAGCCGACCGCGAGCGCGGCAAGCCGCAGGGCACGACGCCGGAGCGCCGGGTGGGCCCGCTCCAGCACCTCGACGTCGAGGACGTGCTCGACGCCGCTCTCCCGTGGCGCGGCCGGATCGGCACCCGCCGGACCTGATGACGGGCCCGCTGCCGCCGTCGTCTCCGCGGCGGCGCGGGCCCGCGCCAGGAGCTCCACGGCGAGGGCATCGAGCAGGTCCGCGTCGTCGCGCAGCTGGTCCGCGCTGCGCCCGAGGGCCTCGACGACGCCCGGACCCAGCGTCTCCTCGAGCACCGGCAGCACCCGCCCCCGCACCTGCGAGCGCAGCGGCGTGAACGTCCCGCGGGCGGCAGCGTCATCATCCGGCAGCAGGTTCGTGGGGTCCGTCCAGAACTCCAGGCCCGACGCCGCGCACACCGCCTCGGTCTGCGCGCGCCGCAGCCCCAGGAACGGCCGGCGGAAGATCCCCCGCTCGCGCGGCATGCCGGCCAGCGAGCGTGCCCCGGCACCCCGCGCGAGCCCGAGCAGCACCTGTTCCGCCTGGTCGTCGAGGGTGTGCCCGAGCAGCACCCGGACGGCGCCGGTCTCCTCCGCGACGGCCTCCAGCGCGGCGTACCGGGCGTCCCGGGCAGCCGCCTCCGGCCCAGGGTCGGCGGCGGTCGGCCAGGTGGCGTGGCGGACCAGGACCGGGTCGAGGCCCAGGGAGCGGCACTGGTCGGCCGCGCGCTCGGCGACCTGGGCGGAACCGGCCTGCAGCCCGTGGTCCACGACCACCGCACCCGCCCGGACGGCGTACCCGTGCGACCGCACCGAGCGGCCGACGCGCCGAGCCTCGAACGCCACCGATGCGGCGAGGGCGAGGCTGTCCGCGCCGCCGGAACAGGCGACCAGCACCAGGTCGCCGGGACCCAGCCCGGCCAGCGCCGCCCGGACGGCGTTCCGCGCCGCCGCGACGGCGGGATCAACACGGGCCACGGTCAGCCGCCCCCGGCGTCGGGCAGCGTGGCCGGCACCGCGCCCGCCGTCGCCGTCCTGATCGGTGCACTCATCCGTGCACCCGGCGCACCCACGCGCGGGCGTCAGCGATCTCCCGGGCGGTGGGCAGGTTCTCGGGGGCGGCCCACACGGCATTGAGCCCTTCGCGCCCCACGGTCTTCTCCACGGTCCGCACGAACACGGCCCCGTCGCGGTACTGCGCGAGCTTGGCCTCCATGCCGAGCAGCTTCTGCACCACTACGTCGAAGGCGTTGCGCCCCTCGCCGTCGCGCCGCCGCTCGAACCGCGCCCGGATGCGCCGCACGGACGGCACCACCCGCGGCCCGACGGCGTCCATCATCACGTCCGCGTGCCCCTCCAGGAGCGCCATGACGGCGGTGATGTCGGCGAGCTCGGCTTTCTGCTCGTGCGTGAGCATGCCGTCCATGATCGTGCCGCCCTCACCCCGCAGGGCGTCGAGCACGCTCCGCCCGATCATGGCGATCTTCCTGTCGAACCTGGCCTTCGCCAGCTCCGCCGACGTCCGGGCCATGCCCGCGACCAGCCCCTGCGTGCGGCCGCTGAGGTGTCCCGAGAGCCAGGGGGCCGCGGCGAACTGCAGGGCGTGCGTCTGTTCGTGCAGGCAGACCCACAGCCGGAAGTCGCGCACCGGGACGCGCAGCGCGCGCTCCGCCTGCAGCACGTTGGGCGCGACGAGGAGGAGCCGGCCGGACCCGGAGTACGGGTCGAACTGGCCCAGTACCCGCCCGCTGAGCAGCGCGAGGACCGCCCCGATCTCGGCGGCGCCGGCCATCTGGGCGCCGGGCGAGGTGGCCCCCTTGGACACCTCGGCGACGACCGAGCCGATCCCGTCCGTCATGACGGCCATGGACTGCGTGTTCGCGCGGGCCCAGGTCGCCCGGTCCACCACCACGACCGGGCTCAGCACCGTACGACCGTCCTGCGGCGCCATGCGGGTGGTCTCCAGCACGTGCCCGACGGCGTCGCCCGCCGCCGCCCGCAGACCGCTCACCAGGGCGTCGAGCTCCCCCCGGGGCGCCTGCGGCCCGGGCGCAGCAAGACGCGCTGCGATCTGTGCTGCCGCCGGCCAGTCGACGATCTGGGGGGCTGTGGAGGCCTGGGTCACCGGACCACGGTAACGGTCCGGGGCGTCGGCGCGTCAGCCCGGGGTCGAGTAGGCCGCGAGGTCGCCGACGAAGTCGTCGTAGATCGACGTCGCACCCACCGACTGGTCGGCCGGGATCGAGTCGGCGAGGACCGAGAAGACGAGGAGCCGATCGTCTGCCGTGATCACCGTCCCGGCGAGCGCGCGCACCCTGGGGAGGCTGCCGGTCTTGGCGCGGGCCAGGCCCCGGGCCGCGTTGGTCCCTGTGAACCGCCCGTGGCTGCTGTCGAGCGTCCCGGACAGGCCCGCGATCGGCATGCCGATCGCCTCGCTGCGCAGCTTCGGTTGCGCGGGGTCGACCATGACCTCGAGCAGGTCCACGAGCTGCTGGGCGCTCAGGTACGAGCCGTCCCCGAGGCCGGAGCAGTCGCGCAGGCGGGCACCTGTCATGTCGATGCCGAGCCGCTTCGCGCTCGCGATCACGGCCTGCGTGGCGCCGTCGTTGGAACCGGGCAAGCCGGCGTCCACCGCGACGAGGCGCCCGAGGACCTCGGTGATCGTGTTGTCGGAGTACTGCATGGCGAACTCGACGACCTCCGCGAGGGGGGCGGAGCTGACCTCGCCGAGCACCCGTGCGTCATCCGGGGCGCTCTCGTCGATCACGGCGTCGGCGGTCTTGAGGCCCTGGTCCTCGAGGGCCGCGGAGAAGGCCTCCGCGGCGTACTTGCCCGGGTCGGACGCGCGACTCCCGTTGTCGCTGTAGTCGTCGGACAGCAGGCCGACGTTGATCCCGACGGACGAGACCGGCGCGATGTAGCCGGCCGCGATATCCGGGCTCGCGACGGTCGGCGCGATGTCTTCGCCGGTGAAGAGCGTGTCGTCGAGCGCGACCCGCACCTCGGTGGCGCCGGTGACCTTCACCTTGGCGGCGACCTGCTGCGCGAGGTCGGCCAGCCCGGCACGGCCGTTAACCGCATTTGGGTCGCCCTTGCCCGCGGACAGCATCATGTCGCCGCCGCCGACCAGGACCACCGTGTTGTCGTCCAGGAGGACGGCCTTGGTCTGCAGGGTGGTGTTCGCGATGCCCGACGAGAGCGCCGCAACGCCCGTGAACAGCTTCTGCGTGGACGCGGGGGTCATGAGCTTGTCCGGGCTCGACGAGCCGAGCACGTCCCCCGACAGCCCGTCAGCCACCACCACGCCGACGCGGGAACCGAGCCGCTTGTCCTTGGCCAGGCCTGTCACCAGGCGCTGGATCTCCACGCTGTCCGGCACCGGCGCGTCCTCCGGGAGGCCCTCCAGGAGCGCCGCGGGCGCGGGCCCGTCGACGGCGCCGGGTGCGGACGGGAAGGCGCTGGCCTGGGGCCACGGGTCGGCCGTGGTGAGCATGCCGGGAACGGCGTCGTACGCGTCGGCGACAAGGTACCCACCGAACAGTGCGACGACTGCGGCGACGGCGGCGCCGGAGCGCAACCCCCACTCCATGGGCATCCTCTCGATCGTCACGTGAAAGCCATCGCCAACTCTAGTCGCGGCAAACCACGCGGCGCGTACGGCGACGGCAATTCCCGGGAAACTTCACCCGCTCGCGCGGTTCGATTCCCGCGCGCGTCGCGCATGCTGCGAATTATGCCGAACACAGACAGTGGTTCTGACCACAGGTAACGGTCGGGACACAAGACACATGGCACACTGGACGGGCGCAAGGCCGCCGCCGCGGTAAGACACTTCGGCGACCATCATCGAGAACTGGAGCACATCGGCGTGGAGTTCGACGTCACGATCGAGATCCCCAAGGGTCAGCGGAACAAGTACGAGGTGGATCACGAGACCGGACGCATCCGCCTCGACCGCATGCTCTTCACCTCGACGCGCTACCCGGACGACTACGGCTTCATCGAGGGCACCCTCGGTGAGGACGGCGACCCACTGGACGCACTCGTCCTGCTGGAGGAGCCCACGTTCCCGGGCTGTCTGATCAAGTGCCGCGCCCTCGGCATGTTCCGCATGCGCGACGAGGCCGGCGGTGACGACAAGGTGCTGTGCGTGCCGACGGGCGACCAGCGCGCGGCATGGCGCCAGGACATCGACGACGTCTCGGACTTCCACCGCCTGGAGATCCAGCACTTCTTCGAGGTCTACAAGGACCTCGAGCCGGGCAAGTCCGTCGAGGGCGCCCACTGGGTGGGCCGCTCGGACGCCGAGGCGGAGATCGTCCGCTCGATCCAGCGGGCCAAGGACACGGGCTACTACGACAAGCACTGAACCCTTTGTTGTGGGCGTGATCGTTGCGACTGTCTGCCCGTTTCAGGCGCAACGATCGCGCCCACAAGAAGGGGTCAGGGGCGGCCCGCGTAGGGCATCGCACTTGTCAGGCGGAGCGGGCTCTCCGACAGCGGGTGCCCCGGCAGCGTCGCCTCGATCATCGTGCCGCCGCCCGTGTACATGGCCACGTGGTAGATCGACGACGGGTCGCTCGGGTTCGAGCCGTAGAAGATGAGGTCACCGGCCCGCAGTGACCCGTAGTCCACCTTGCCGACCGCCAGGTACTGCGACCGCGACGTCCGCGTGATGTTCACGCCCTGGCTCGCCCACGACATCATCGTCAGGCCCGAGCAGTCGTAGGACGACGGGCCGGCCGCGCCCAGCAGGTACGGCGCTCCGAGCTTGGTCCGCGCCCAGGCCACCGCGCCGATCCCCCGGCCTGCCGACCCGACGGTCACACCTGAGGTGGGCGGACCGGCCGGCTCGGGTTCGGGCGCGGGTTCCGGCGCGGGCACAGGCCCGCTGCCCGACGGCGGTGCGCCGCCGTCGTCGGACCCGCCGGAGCCGCCCGAGCCCTTGGACGAGCCGCCGGACTTACCCTCGCGCTCGGCCTCCTCGGCCAGCGACCGCGCCTCGTCACGAGCCTCCTGCTGCCGTTCGAGCTCGGCCTTCGCCGCTGCCTCCCGCGCGGCCTCCGCGGCGGCGGCCCTGGCCGCCTCCCGCTCCCGCTCGATCTGGACGCTGGTCTGCCGCAGCTCCGCGAGCCGCTCGACCAGCGCCTGCCGCTCGATCTCGGCGGCCCGGGTGCGCGCCTCGAGGTCGGCCGCGGCGGTCTGCGCGACGTCGAACGCGGTCGCGGCCCGCTCGGCGGCCGCGTCGAGCTCCTCCTTCGCGGCCGACCACCGGGCGTCGGCGGACTCCGAGGAGGCACGCGCGTCCTGGTACTCGGCGAGGGCCCCGCCGAGCTTGCGCTGCACCGCTCGCTCCGCCGCGCTGCGGCCCACCATGTCGGGAACCGAGTCAGCCTCGAGCGCGACGCCGAGCGGCCCCAGGCCGGCATCGCGCGCCGATGCCCGGTACACCTCGGCCAGGCTCGTCCGCGCCGCCGCCTCGCCCTTGCGCGCCTTCTCGGCGGCGGAGCGGGCCGCGGCCACCTCCCGCTCGGCCAGCTCGACGGCCAGCTGCGCCTCGGCGTAGTCGGCCGCCGCTACCTGCACACGGACCTGGGCGGCTGCGAGCTCCGTGCGGAGCGCGACGAGCGCGGACTCGGCCTGCTGGACGTCGAGGGTCCCGGCGTCGACCGCGTCCCGGGCCGCCTGGGCGTCCTCGGCGGTGGGCGGGTCGGCGGGCGGGTCCGCCCCGGCGACAGGCCCCCAGGGGAACACCAGAGCGAGTGCGAGGACCGCGGCTCCCAGCGCGCGGAGCGCCAGCACGGTGCCGTGCCCGTGCCTCGCAGGCACGGCGGCCGGATGCTCCGCAGCCCTGCCCGTCAGGCCGGCCCAACGACCGGCCGAACCGTCCAGACCTCGGATCCGTCGCATGATTCCCCTTTCGATCCGCGCGCCCTCCGGCGTGTCGCCTTGCGCAAATCCTGTGAATCACTCTGTTGTTACCGGTCCAAATGTGCCCTGAGCATCCGATTCGCGCATCCGGAGGGGCTCCGTCCCGCAGCGCATTCCTGTATCCCTCGTCTCGCATCGTGGTCTCGCACTGCAAGACGCCGGTTCCACCCGCGCGCGGCGCGGGTTACGGTCCCAGGCATGAGTCGTCGAATGTGCCACTGACAACCAGCGCCACGTTCGCCTGCCCACGACCGGCCCGAGCCCATCGACGGACCCAGCCGCGCGTTCCGCGGACCACTGCGCACACGCCCACGAGGCAAGCCAGTACCGAGCACACCACCCCGAGCCGCAGGAGCGACATGGCCATCCACACCCCGCCGGCCGCCCAGGCCGGCCGCACTCCGCACGCCCCCGTCCACGAGGCCCGCGTCCCGTTCCCGGCCACGGCTGCCCCGGCCCCGGCCTCGGCCTCGGCCTCGGCAACAGCCGAGGCGACACCGTCGCCCGAGGAGACCGCGCCGGCGTCCGGCAGCGAGGTGGGCAGCAACGGGGTCACCGCGCCCTCGCGGGCCCGGAGCAAGCCGCCGGTGCCCGCGAGCGGCGCGTGGCGGGAGGACGACGACCCCGGACGCCGCCAGTTCGCCGACGTCGGCGCGTTCGAGCTGGAGGCAGGCGGGCGCCTGCCCGCCGTGCGCGTGGCCTACGAGACCTGGGGCACCCTGAACGCCGACGGCTCGAACGCCGTGCTGGTGCTGCACGCCCTCACCGGCGACTCGCACGTGACGGGCGACGCCGGGCCGGGGCACGTGACCGACGGCTGGTGGGCGCAGATGGTCGGCCCGGGCAAGCCCATCGACACCGACCGGTACTTCGTGGTGGCGCCCAACGCGCTCGGCGGCTGTCAGGGCACGACCGGGCCGTCGTCGACCGCCGACGACGGGCGCCCGTGGGGCGGCCGCTTCCCCTACATCACCACCCGCGACCAGGTGGCCGTGGAGATCGCGCTGTCCCGCGAGCTCGGCATCCGGTCGTGGGAGCTCGTGATCGGCGCGTCCATGGGCGGGCTGCGCGTGCTCGAGTGGGCGCTGCTCGGGCCGGAGGCCGGCGTCGAGGTGCGGAACCTCGCCGCGATCGCAACCACGGCCCAGACCGGCGGGGACCAGATCGCGTGGGCGCACCCGCAGCTCGCCGCGATCCGCGTCGACCCGCGCTTCCGCGACGGCGACTACTACGACGCGGCCGACGACGACGGCCCGCACACCGGCCTGGGCATCGCGCGCCAGATCGCGCACACGACGTACCGCACGGGCTACGAGCTGGACCAGCGCTTCGGGCGCCTGCCGCAGGGCGGCGAGGACCCGTTCGCGGGCGGCCGGTTCGCCGTGCAGTCGTACCTGGAGCACCACGGCGACAAGCTGGCCCGCCGGTTCGACGCCAACTCCTACCTGGTGCTCACCGAATCGATGCTGTCGCACGACCTGGGCCGCGACCGCGGCGGCGTCGAGGCCGCGCTCAGCCAGGTCACCGCCCGCACCCTGGTGGTCGCGGTGGACAGCGACCGGCTGTTCCCGCCCGAGCAGTCGGCCCGGCTGGCGCAGTGGATCCCGGGGGCCGAGTCGCTGCGGATCGTGACGAGCGACGTGGGCCACGACGGGTTCCTGGTCGAGGCGGACCAGATCGGCCCCATGGTCAGTGAGTTCCTCGGGTAGCTACCGAGCGGGGCGCGGATCCCGGGTTTAGCGTGGCAGTATGACAAAGCTCACTCCATACCTCAGCTTCAAGTCCGAGACCAGGACCGCCCTGGACTTCTACCAGTCGGTGCTCGGCGGCACGCTCGACGTCAACACGTTCGGTGAGACCCCGATGGAGGGGATGCCCACACCCGACGAGGACAAGGACCTCGTCATGCACGGGCAGCTCGACACCCCGGGCGGCCTCACGATCATGGCGGCGGACTCGCCGTCGTTCATGGAATACGTGGCCCCCACCAGCGGCGTGACCGTCGCCCTGACGGGCGGCCCCGACGATCACGAGTACATCAAGGGCGCCTACGAGAAGCTGTCCGACGGCGCGACGCCGGGCCAGCCGCTCGAGCTCGCCCCGTGGGGCGACTACTACGGGGCGCTCACCGACAAGTTCGGCGTCTCCTGGATGTTCGACATCGCCACCGAGTGACCGGCGGTACGCCCTTCCGTTACTGAACACGTCTCCAGTAATCTCCTCGAGGCCGACATCTCGACGCAGAGGAGCGTTCAGTGACACATCGCCGTGCACTCTCCATCCTGGCCACGCTCGGGCTCGTGGCGTCCGGGGCGGTCGCCGCGTCCGCGCCAGCACAGGCCGATCCGCCCACCCAGCAGGTGCTGTTCGTCGCGAACAACTGGGACGGGACGGCCTCGGTGCTGTCGTCGGGCGCCGACCTCACGCCGGTCGGGCAGGTGAACGTGATCCCCGACCGCGCTGAGCGGATGCGCGAGATCTACCGCGACCCGGTCCGGCTCGCGGCCTTCCTGGTCATCCGGGAGACGGTGGGCGAGGGCCACGACCAGTTCGCGGACGACATATACACCACGTCCGACGGCTCGTCCCTGGTGGTGTCGCGGCCGAGCTTCGCCGACGTCGTCTCCATCAGCCTCGCCACCGGCGAGGTCGAGTGGCGGTTCCCGGTGTCGGGCCTGCGGGCCGACCACATGGCCGTGTCGCCGGACGGGACGCAGGTCGCCGTCTCGGCGTCGACCGGGAACACGGTGCACGTGCTGGACATCGAGACCGGCGCCGAGGCCGGCTCGTTCCCCACGGGCGACAAGCCGCACGAGAACATCTACACGTCCGACGGGCTGATCTGGAACATGTCGATCGGCGAGGTCAACAACGACCTCGACGACCCGGCGCTCGACTTCCTCAAGGGCGACCGCGTCATCACCGTGGCCGACGCCGAGACGTTCGAGGTGGTGCGCGAGATCGACATGCGGGACCGGCTCGACGACGCCGGGCTGGGCGCGCTGTCCGACGCCGTCCGCCCCGCCACCTTCAGCCCGGACGAGTCGAAGCTGTACTTCCAGGTGTCGTTCTTCGGCGGGTTCCTGGAGTACGACGTCGCGAGCGACCGCATCACGCGGGTCAAGACGCTGCCGCGCGTGTTCGACGGCCGCCGCGACGAGATGGTCAACGACTCGCGCCATCACGGCCTCACCATGCAGCCCACCGGCGAGCACCTGTGCGTCGCCGGGACCATGGACGACTACGCGGTCGTCGTGGACCGGGCAACGCTCGAGGAGGGGCCGCTGGTCGACGTAGCCAAGCCGTACTGGTCCACGGTGACCGGCGACGGCGGGGCGTGCGTCGTCTCGGAGTCGGCGGCCGACCAGGTCACGTCCATCGACTTCGAGACCGGGCAGAAGGTCACCTCGGTGCCGGTGGGCGACCACCCGCAGCGGGTGCGGCTGGGCACCGTCCCGGCCGGCTGGTCCGGGGTCGGTTAGGGTCGGCCGCATGCTTGCCGCCTATGTGACCCGCTTCTCGCCCGACAGCCCGCTCGACGGCCTGGAGGTGGGTGTTCGCCCCGAACCGGAGGCCGTGAAGCACTGGACCACGGTGGACGTCCGGGCCGCGAGCCTGAACCACCACGACCTGTGGTCGCTGCGCGGTGTGGGCCTTCGGGAACAGCAGCTGCCGATGATCCTCGGCACCGACGCCGCCGGCGTGGCGCCGGACGGTTCCGAGGTGATCGTGCACGGCGTCATCGGGGCCGACGGCCACGGCGTCGGGCCGAAGGAACCGCGCTCGCTCCTCTCGGAGCGCTACCCCGGGACCCTGGCCGAGCGCGTGGCGGTGCCGACGGCGAACCTCGTGCCGAAGCCCGCCGAGCTCTCGTTCGAGGAGGCCGCGTGCCTGCCGACGGCGTGGCTCACCGCGTACAACATGCTGTTCACGGCGGGCGGGCTCGCCCCCGGCGACCGCGTGCTGGTGCAGGGCGCGGGCGGCGGGCTCGCGACGGCGGCGGTCACGCTGGGCGCGGCGGCCGGCCTGGAGGTCTGGGTGACGTCGCGCTCCGCGGAGAAGCGGGAGCGCGCCGTCGCGCTGGGCGCGGCGGGCGCGGTCGAGACCGGCGCCCGCCTGCCCGCGCGCGTCGACGCGGTGCTCGAGTCGGTCGGCCAGGCGACATGGGCCCACTCGATCCGGTCGGTGCGCCCGGGCGGCTCGGTGCTGGTCTGCGGCGCGACGTCGGGCGACGCTCCCCCGGCCGAGCTGACCCGCATCTTCTTCCAGGAGATCCGGGTACAGGGCGTCACGATGGGCTCGCGGGAGGACCTGGGCGCGCTCGCCCGGTTCTGCGCCCGCACCGGCGTGCGCCCGGTGATCGACGCCGAGGTGCCGCTCGCGAAGGCCGCCGCCGGGCTGGCCCTGCTGCACGAGGGCAACCAGTTCGGCAAGGTCGTCGTCCGGCCCTGACCACCGCCCGCCCACGTGCCAGGGGGACGGGCCACTCGCGTGATCTGTCCCTCTGGCGTATTCGCTTACAGGTCGGTCAGCAAGTTCCGCCGAAACCCTTGACCGAGGTCGTCAGGTCCGCGACAGTGTCAGAGAGCGCTCTCTCGGCGCTCAAAGTGCCAGCCCGACGTTCGAAGGAGCACGTCAGATGCGCAGACACCTCCGCCTGCTCGCGGCAGCGACAACCGCCGCGTCCCTCCTCACCCTGGGCGCGATCACCCAGGTCACGACGGCCTCCGCCGCCGACGTACCGCTCTCCCAGGGCCGGACGGTCACCACGTCCAGCAGCGAGTTCGACTGGAGCACCGGTGCCAACGCCGTCGACGGCGACCCCGGCACCCGCTGGTCCAGCACCGCCGCCGACAACCAGTGGATCCGCGTCGACCTGGGCTCCGTCCAGGCCATCGACCGGGTGGTCCTCGACTGGGAGGCGGCGTACGCCTCCGGCTTCCGCCTCGAGACCTCGGCCGACGGCGCGGCCTGGTCCACCATCTACTCGACCACCACCGGAACTGGCGGCGACCAGAACCTCGACGTCGACGGCAACGGCCGCTACCTGCGCCTGTGGGCCACCCAGCGCGCCACCCAGTGGGGCGTCTCCCTCTGGGAGCTGCAGGTGTTCGGCCCAGGCGGCTCCGTACCGCCCGGGGACACCTCCCTGCTGTCCTACAACAAGACCGGCAGCGCCTCCAGCTCGCAGAACGACGGCACCTGCTGGCTCTGCTCCCCCGACAAGGCGTTCGACCTCGACCCGGCCAGCCGCTGGGCCGTCAGCCCCGACACGGGGTGGGTCGACGAGGGCTGGATCGCCGTCGACCTCGGCGCCGCCGCGCACGTCAACAGCGTGGTGCTGCAGTGGGACCCGGCGTTCGCGACCACCTTCGACATCGAGGTGTCCGACAACGGCACAACCTGGCGCACCGTGCACACCACCACGGGCGGCACCGGGTTCAAGCAGACCATCCCGCTCGACGCCGACGGACGACACGTGCGCGTGCACATGCGCGACCGGAGCGGGCCCTACGGCTACTCGCTGTGGGAGTTCCAGGTCTACGGCACCGGCGGCGCGCCCACCACGCCCCCGGCGGAGCCGGCCGACCCGGACTTCGACAACCTCGACCTGGTGTGGAGCGACGAGTTCAACGGCGCCGCGGGCGCCCCGGCGGACGGGTCGAAGTGGACCATCGACCCCGGCCTGCCGGCCAACAACGAGCTCGAGGTCTACACCGCGAGCGGCAACGGGTTCCAGGACGGCCAGGGCAACTTCGTCCTCGAGGCCCGGCGTGAGGACCGCGAGGGCCGGCAGTACACCTCGCACCGCATGAACACGTCGGGGACGTTCAACACCCAGTACGGCCGGTTCGAGGCCCGCGTGAAGGTCCCGGAGGGCCGCGGCCTGTGGCCGGCGTTCTGGATGATGGGCTCCGACTTCCTCGACGGCCGCCCGTGGCCGTACAACGGGGAGATCGACATCATGGAGTTCATCGGCCAGGACCCGACCAACGCCCACTCCACCCTGCACGCCCCGGCGTACAACGGCGGCAGCGGCTACGGCGGGGCGTACCAGCTGCCCGACGGCTCGAAGATCTCGGACGGCTTCCACACCTGGGCCGCCGAGTGGGACAGCGAGGGCATCCAGTTCTCGCTCGACGGGCGCGACGTCTTCTACGCCGACCGGGACACCGTGGAGTCCACCCGCGGCCCGTGGGTCTACGACCACGACTTCTACATGATCCTCAACCTCGCGGTCGGCGGTGACTGGCCCGGCCCGCCGGACGCCGGCACGCCGTTCCCGTCCAGGATGCTCGTGGACTACGTGCGCGTCTACCAGTAGTCCCGCCCAGCAGTCCGGCCACCACCCGAGGGTGTCCGACGCCGGAGTGGTCGCCTTCGCGGGAGGCGACCACTCCGCCGTCGGACACCTCGGGTATAACTGGCGGCATGCAGTCCGCCCGCTCCGTTCGCCCCACCCTCGAGGCCGTCGCCTCCGTCGCGGGGGTCTCGCGCGCGACCGTGTCGCGGGTGATCAACGGGGTGCCCACGGTGGATCCCGAGATAGTGGAGGTCGTGAGCCGGGCGATCGAGGCGACCGGCTACGTGCCGAACCTCGCGGCCCGGTCGCTCGTGACGCGACGCACCGGATCGGTCGCCCTCGTGGTGTCGGAGCCGCCGGAGCAGCGCTCGCCGCTGCCGTTCCTCGAACGCCTCTTCACCGACCCGTACGTGGGGCGGGTGACTGCGGGCGCGCAGGCGGTGCTGCGGCCCCGGGACATCCACCTCGCGATCATCCCCGCCGACCCGCCCGCCCACGACCAGGTGGTGCGGTACGTGCGGCAGGGGCACGTCGACGGCGTCCTGCTCATCACGTCCAGCTCGGCGGACCCGCTGCCGGGCCGCCTGGCAGCGCTCGCCGTGCCGCTGGTGCTGTCGACGCGCACCACGGTGCCGGGGGTTGCCTGGGTCGACCTGGACCAGGCCGCCGGTGGCCGGCTCGCCGCACAGCACCTCGCCGGGTCGGGACGCACCCGGCTCGCGGTGGTCGCCGGGCCGTCCGACGCGCCGTTCGGGCACGCACGGCTGCAGGGGTTCCTGGACGGGGTGCGCGCCGCCGGGCTGCGGGAGCCCGAGGTGGTCACCGCCGACTTCACCCGCCCGGGTGGCGAGGCGGCGGCCCGCGCGCTGCTGGCCGTGCGGCCGGACGTCGACGGCGTCTTCGCCGCGAACGACCTCATGGCCGACGGCGTGTCGACCGCGCTCCGCACCGCCGGCCGGAACGTGCCGCAGGACGTCGCGGTGGTGGGGTTCGACGACTCCAGCGTCGCCGCGCAGGCCCACCCGCCGCTCACGACGGTGCGTCAGCCCGTCGAGGACATGGCGGACGCCATGGCACGGCTCCTGCTCGCCGAGCTCGACGGCGAGACCGCTGGCGGGTCGGAGACCTTCATGCCCGAGCTCGTGGTGCGCGCCTCGGGCTGATCAGGCGAACCGGCGGGAGAACTCCTCGACCAGCGTGGGGCCGGTGTCACCGATGCGCCACACGCTCCAGCCGTCGGCCGTGTACGAGCCCGATGCGGCCGTGGCAGCCGAGTCCGGGTGCCGGTAGCGAGCGCCGTTGGCCAGCTCGATGGAGCCGTCCGGCAGGAGCATCGCCTCGAAGTGCTGGTTGCGCCGCGGGCGCGACCACACGATCCGGGTGGGCGTGCCCAGGCTGCGGGCGAGCGCCTCGAGGTCGGGGTCGTCCTCCTCCTCGAACAGCATCGGGGTGCTGGCCCGGATGCTCTCGCCCGGCGGCACGGGACGGGCCGGCGCCTCGGGGGCGCTCGACGGGTACGGGTCCGCGGCGAACGCCGTCTGCGCGTAGCCGTCGTCCGGGCCCGCCATGTAGCCGCCGGACTCCCACGGGCTCTGTTCCGTCGCGACCGGGGCCGCATTGTCCGCGTAGGGCGGCTCGTAGCCGGACTGCTCGCCGTAGCCGTAACCGCCCTGGTCGCCGTACCCGGCGGGAGCCTCGGGCGGGTAGCCGTACCCCGGAGCGGCGGGAGCGGGCGCGAAGGACGACTCCGCGCTGTTGTAGGCGGGCTCCCGTTCGTAGCGGGGCATGGTGACGTCGAAGTCGATCGGCTCGTTCGCGGGCGCACCGGCGTAGGCAGGTGCGTCCTCGTACGCCGCGGGCTGCCACAGGTTTTCCTCGGCCGCCGGTTGCGACACGGGCGCAGGCGCGTAGCCCTGTTCGGCGGACGGCGTCGGGTCCGACGCCGGGTATGCCGACGCCGGCTCGTCCGGCTGGGCCGACGCCGTGAACCGGTCGGTGCGCGAGCGGCGACGCACCGACGGCGTCGGCTCGGCGGGAGTCGCTACGCGTACCGGCGCGCCGGCGTCGCCGAGCGAGGAGCGGCTCGCGGCGAGGCGCGGCGGGGTGCTCGGCGTCGGGCGGGAGTCCCCGCCGGGGCGCACCCGGGAGACCGGGGCGCTCGGCGCGCTCTCGTCGTTCGGGGCGCTCGGACCGCTCGGGGCCGGACGGCTCGGGGCCGGTGCGGCGTCGGACGTGGCGGCCGCGGCCTGGGCCCGGCGGGCGGCGCGGGTGCCCGCACGCTCGGGTGTGCCGCGCTGCGCGCCCCCGCGGAGGCTCGACCGCAGGCCGGTGGCCGCGTTGGTCGGCCCGGACGACGCGTTGTCAGCCGACGACGACGGCTGCTGCTGCGCGGCGGCGCGGCCGGAGCGGGCCTGCGGCGCCTGCGCGACGACCGGCATCTTGCCCGTGAGGGCGTAGCCGACCTTGACGCCCTCCTCGAAGGCGTCCTTGGGCGCCGCGGAGCCGCCCGCGACCCCGCCGGTGACGCCCGTGTCCATCGAGGTGCTGACCGAACCCTCCATCGAGCTCGTGATCGCGCCGCCGATCGGCGCCGACTTCGGCGCGGGCAGGCCGGGCGGCAGGTGCACCACGAGCGGAGAAACGTCGAGGAACTTGCGGCCGTCGTTCGAGTTCACGACCCCCATCTTCAGCACCTCGACGGGCATCGACGGCTGGCGCAGGAAGTCGACGGCGTTGAGGATCTCGTCCGGCGCGTTCTGGCAGATGATGATGAGCCGCGCGCCGTTGCCGCTGTTCTTCCCCGCCTGTGTGCGGGTGATGGGCACGCTGTCGTAGAACGCGGCGACGTCGTGCTGGAACGAGCTCGCCCCGCCGCTGTAGCGGGCCGCGAGGTCGGACCGCGTCAGCCGGCCGGCCGCGCCGGCGTGGTCGAGCGCCTTGGCGAGGTTCTCCCGGTCGAGGTCCGCCACGAGCTCCACCACGACGGGCGAGCCCGACGCGTCGAGCGCGAGGAGGTGCGGCTCGTCGGGGCCAGAACCCTGCGCGATCGGGAAGACCTCTTCGCCGAGGAGCCCGTCGATGTGCGAGTCGACGACCTGGTTGGCCGTGGTCTTGAGCCCTGGTTCCGCGCCGTCTGCGCCGTTGGTGGACGTCACGAGGAGGGGCCGCTGGGTGTCGACCTCGAACAATGGCATCTCGTGATCTCCCCGGGTCCTGCGGCATCGGTCCGCCTTAGCCTAAAGGTCAGGGGCAAGCGAGCGGAAACACGGGGGTGAAGGGTTAGTGACAGCATGCCTCTGATTCGTGGTGTTTCACGGGCATCGCCCTTCTCGGGCGTCCTCCAGTTCAGGCCGCGGGAGCGGTCTGAATGGGGGTTCCTGCGTCGTCCGGGCTGGTTTCGCTCACACGGGTGTGTGGGCCAGTGCCGTCCCGTCGGCAGGCATTGATGTCGGGGCCGGCTGCTTGACGGTCCCCGTCCTGGGCTTCACCACTGGTGTGGTCCTGCGCCCAGGCGGCGAGGTTTGCGGCGGCGTTCAGGTCCCGGTCCAGGACCAGACCACACGCGTCGCAGGTGTAGGTGCGGTCTGCGAGTCGCAGCCCGTCCTTGTAGTTGCCGCAGGACGAGCAGGTCTTGGACGAGGCGAACCACCGATCCGCCACCACGACCTGCCCGCTACGCCAATGTTGTTTGTAGGTGATCTGGCGGGCCAGCTCACCCCACCCGGCATCACTGATCGAGCGAGCAAGCCTGCGGTTGGCGAGCATGCCCGTGATGTTCAGGTCTTCCAGGACCAGCCGGTCGTGGGTCTTGACCAGTTGGTTGGAGACCTGATGCAGGAAATGCGCCCGGGTGTCCCGCACCCGGGTGTGATGCCTCGCCAGACGCGCGGCGGCCTTGCGCCGGTTCGCGGACCCGCGCTTCTTGCGCGACACGGCACGTGCCAGACGACGCTGCTGCCGCAGGCCCTTGGCCAGCACCTTAGGAGCCTGGATCCGCAGGGTCTCGGTCCCGTCACGAGTGCCGGCCACGACAAGGGCATGCAACCCGCGGTCTACCCCCGCCCAGCCGGTCGCGTCGTCGGCCGCGCGTGCCGGGTGCCGGACGGCGGGGTGCAGGCCAGCGGCCTCCACGGTCACCGAGATCCACCACCGGCGCGTCCCACGCGTGACCGTGGCCTGCAGGATCCGAACTCGCCCCGTAGTGATCATTCGGCGCAGGCGGCGGGTGTCCTCCCGCACCCGGATGCTGCCGATCCTGGGCAAGGTGACCGACCGTGGCCGGTCCTGACCTACATGGATCGAGGCGCGACCACCGGTGGTCTTGTTCCGCATCCGGAACGACCCGGCAGTGTGGGTCTTCTTCTTGAAGCGTGGGTGCCCGACCGGGCGCCCCTTGCGCTTCCCGGACCGGGACTCGACCCACGCGGCCAGGCCACGACCGACGTCGACCGCGCCTTCCTCGAGCACCTGCGAGGACACTTCGCCACGCCAGGCCAGCCCGGTCACCTCCACCACGGTGGCCCCGTCGCTCGTGACGAGGAACCGGCGCCCGGCGGCCTCGGATCGCTTCCACCTGTTGAACGCGTTGATCAGGCTGAACCCGGACCACGGCACCGCATCCCGAGTCCGGCGGGACTCGCCGGCACCATCATCATGAGCACTAGCACCGGCGCGATGACGATCGCGAGCGTCCAAGTGCAGCCGCAGGCACTGGTTGAACGCGAACCGGGCCGCGCCCACATGGCGAGCGAGCGCCACCGTCTGCTCGACCGTGGGGTCGAGGCAGAACCGGAAGGTGGTGTGCCGAGCCATGCCCGAACGCTAGACCGAGACACCGACATCGACTCGGCCGGTATACAACCGAGACTTGCCGACAGGTTTCCAAGACTTGTCCCAAACCCGGTCCGCGCCTAGGGTCCCTGCATGACTACGACCCACGCCCCTGCGTTCCTGACCCGGCGACCTTCCGTCGCGGGCCAGCAGGTGCGCGGCTCGGGGAGGTGCCACCAGGCACAGCGATGAGCGCCGCGGCGTCGGTGACGACGCTGTGGCCGGTCCTGATCGCCGGTGTCGTGGCCGGGTACGCGGTCGCCCTCCCCGTGGGGCCCGTCGCGTCCTACCTCGTGGGGCTCGCCGCCCGGCATCCGTGGCGGGTCGGCGCGGCCGGGGCCCTCGGGATCGCGATGGTCGACGGCGGTTACGCCCTGGTCACCGGCCTGTTCGGCACGCTTGTCGCCGGGCTGGTGCAGCCGGTCGAGGGACCGCTGCGGATCGTGTCCGCCGTCGTGCTCGTGGTGCTGGCCGCCCGTGGCGCGCTGGCCGCGTGGCGAGAGCGGACGGCGTCGCGCGGCGAGGCGCGGGCCGATCCGCTCAGCGCGCCGCGCGCCTTCGCGCGGTTCGTCGCGATCACGGCCATCAACCCGGGCACGGTCCTGTTCTTCGCGGTGGTCGTCACGGGCGGCGCCCTGCTGCCCGACGCCGTGCCGGCCGGCCGCACCCTGGTCGCCGCCGTGTTCGGGGTCGCCGCGTTCCTGGCGTCCGCATCGTGGCAGCTCGCGCTGGCCCTCGGCGGGACGCTGCTGGGCCGGATGCTGTCGGGACCACGCGGCCGGCTGGGGACGGCGCTGGCGTCGTCGGGCCTGATGCTGGCCCTGGCGGTCGTCATGCTCGTGCCGTGACGCTCGCCCGGTGAACGGGTCCGCTTCGAGAACGACCTGAGGTACCCAATCGGGGGTCCAGCGGTACCCAGGGTCGTTCTCGAAGCGGACCGCTCGCCAGGGAGGCGCCGGGAGACTAGGAGTGGCCGGTCTCCGACTCGTCAGCGGCGAGCCGCTCCTCGACCCGGGCGATCTTGCTGTCGATCTGCCCGCCCGGCGCGCCCGGGCGGATATCGGCCTTGATGACGAGGGACACGCGGTGCCCGCCGCGCGCGACGGAGTCGGTAGCGCGCTGGATCACCGGCATCACCTCGTCCCACGACCCCTCGATCTCGGTGAACATCGCGGTGGTCCGGTTCGGGAGCCCCGATTCCCGGACGATGCGGACAGCCTCGGCAACCTGGTCGGCGACGGACTCGCCTGCGGTCATGGGGGCGACGGAGAACGCAAAGACAGCCATGTACCCATACTGCCCCGCGTACGCTCGACGCGTGAACGTCACCCTCCTCGCGGGCGGGGTCGGCGGTGCGCGACTCGCGCACGGCCTCGATCTCGCACTCGGCACGGCACCCATCCAGACAGCGGCCACCACGACGCCGTCCACCAGCTCACCGGCTCAGGCCCTTACCGTCGTCGTGAACGTCGGCGACGACACCGAGCTCCACGGCCTCGCCATCTCTCCCGACATCGACACCGTCCTCTACACCCTCGCCGAGCTGAACGACGAGGACCGCGGCTGGGGCCTGCGCGGCGAGTCGTACGCGACCCTCTCGGCGCTCAAGGACCTCGGCGAGGACACGTGGTTCACGCTCGGCGACCGCGACCTCGCCACCCACATCGTGCGCACCGCCCGCCTGCGCCGCGGCGAAACGCTGTCCGCCGTCACGGCGCACCTCGCCCGGTCGATGGGCGTCCGCCCGCGCGTCCTGCCCGCCACCGACGACCGGCTCGCCACCCTCGTCGACACCCCGTCGGGCCGGCTCGGGTTCCAGGAGTACTTCGTGGGGCGGCAGCACGCGGACGCCGTCCTCGGCCTGCACTTCGACGGGGCCGACGCCGCCCACCCCGCCCCCGGCGTGCTCGACGCCCTGGCCGCCGAGCTGGTGGTGCTCGCGCCGTCGAACCCGTTCCTGTCCATCGAGCCGCTCCTCGCCGTGCGCGGGGTCCGCGACGCACTCGCGGCGGCCCCGGGCCGCCGCGTGGCGGTGAGCCCCATCGTCGGCGGACAGGCGATCAAGGGCCCGGCAGCGCAGATCCTGGAGTCCCTCGGGCACGAGGTGTCCGCCCTGGGTGTGGCCCGGATCTACGCGAACCTCGTGGACGTCATGGTGATCGACGAGCGCGACGCGGGCCTCGCCGGCCCCGTCGCCGACCTCGGCCTGGCGGTGCACGTCACCGACACCATCATGGGCGGTCCGCCGGGCCGCGAGCGCCTGGCCCGCGAGCTGTTGGCGCTCGCGTGAGCGGCGCCGTCCTGCGGCAGGGCCGGCGCACGACGGCGGTGGTGCCGCTCCGCGACGGTGTCTCCGGCAAGTCGCGGCTGGCCGCGGTGCTCGACGCCGGTTCGCGGCGTCGGCTCATCCGGGTGCTGGCCCGGCACGTGGTGACCACGCTGCTCGCCGCCGACGGGATCGAGCGGGTGGTGATAGTGACGGCGGACCCGGTCTTCACGCGGGAGACGCTGGCCGGGCTGGAGGTCGGGGTGCTGGAGCAGCCCGCCGACCGGCCCGGGTTGAACGCCGCGCTGGAGCATGCTCGCGCCGTCCTCGCGGCGGGCGATGCCGGGACGTCGGGAGCCGAGGTGCCCGGGGCGCACGCCCTCGAGGCGCCCAGTGCGCGAGCCCCCGAGGCCGGCCGCCTCCTCGTCACGCACGCCGACCTGCCGGCGCTGTCCCCCGGGGACGTGGCGGCGATCCTCGCCGAGGAGGCCCCGGTCGTCGTCGCGACCGACCGCAACCGCTCGGGCACCAACCTCCTGCTCCTGCCCTCCGGGGCCGCGAGCGCCGGGTTCCGGTTCCGGTTCGGGGACGGCTCGCTGGCGGCGCATCTTGCGGAGGCGGAGGCCCACGGTCTGGACGCGACGGTCGTGCAGCGGCCGGGCACCGCCGTCGACCTGGACACCACCGACGACTGGTCGCAGCTCCCGGACGAGGTCCGCGCCGCCGTCGGTCAGCAGGTGCCCGGCCTGCTGTAGTTGCGCGGAACGATCGGCTGGGCGCCGCGCCCGGCCCGCGCGGCGTCGACCGCCGCGCGCAGGCTCCGCAGCGCCTCCTCCAGGCGGGCGTCGGCCAGGTTCCCGTAGCCGATCACCAGCACGGTCGACCTGGCCGACGGCGCCGCCTGGTACCGGCGCAGGTCGACCAGCGCGACGTCCCGCGCGGCTCCCGCGCGAACGACGGCGGCGGCGTCGATGTCGGCCAGATCCACCGTCACGTGCATCCCCGCCGCGATCCCGCCGACCCGCGCCCCGGGCAGCTCGCGGTCGAGGGCGGCCAGGAGCGCGGCCCGGCGTCGGGCATAGCGGGTGCGGGCCGCGCGCAGGTGCCGCGCGTACGCGCCGTCGGCGACGAACCGCGCGAGCGCGAGCTGGTCCAGCGTCGCCGGGCCCGGCGTGGGCCCGCGGCGCACGGACACGTCCAGTACCGCGGCGCGCCACCGCTGCGGCACCACCATCCAGCCGATCCCGAACGCCGGCGACAGCGTCTTGCTCGTCGAGCCGAGCAGCAGCACCCGGTCCGGGTCGAGCCCCTGCAGGGCGGGTACGGGCCGGCGGTCGTAGCGGAACTCGGCGTCGTAGTCGTCCTCGATCACGAGCCCGTCCACCTCGCGCGCCCAGGCGAGCAGTGCCGCGCGCCGGTCGTCGGACAGCACCGCACCGAGCGGGAACTGGTGCGCCGGGGTGAGCAGCACGGCCCGGGCACCCGTGCGTGCGGCTTCCGCGCGCAGCTGTTTGGTCGAGATGCCGTCGTCGTCCACCGGAACCGGGATCGGGGTGAGGCCGGCGGCTCGCGCGACGTCGCGCAGGGCGGCCCAGCTCGGGTCCTCGACGAGCAGGTGCGTGTGCCCGGCGTCGGACAGCGCCGCCGCGATCCGGGACATGCCGTCCGCCGCGCCCCGGGTGAGCACGACGGCGTCGTCGGGCCCGGACACGATCCGCGCCCGCCGCAGGTGGGTCGCCACCGCCGCCCGCGCAGCTGGGTGCCCTGCGGGCGGCTGCGCGCCCAGGTCCTGGTTGGTCGCCTCGGCGAGCGCGTCGCGGGCCGCCCGCAGCCAGGCCTCGCGGGGGACGTGCCTCAGGTCGGGCACGCCGGGCGCGAGGTCGTGCGTCGCGCGGTCCGGCGCCCGTTCCAGCCGGGTGCCCGACGGCGGCCGCGCGCCCCGCGCCGTCGGCCCACCGCTGCCCAGGCGACCCGGGTGCGCGGGGGCGGCATCCGCCCGGCCGCCCGCGCCGCCGTCGGGCACGGGCGCAGCGACCCGGGTCGCGGAGCCGGTGCGGGCCTCGAGGATTCCTTTGCCGACCAGGTGCCCGTACGCCTCGGTGACCACCCAGCGGGAGATGCCGAGCGCGTCGGCGAGCGTGCGGGTGGCCGGCAGCGCCGTGCCTGGCGTGAGACGGCCGGAGGCGATGTCCTCGAGGATCGCCTCCTCCAGCCGGTGCCGCAGCGCGCCCGGACCCGGCGCGAGCGCGATGAGCACCTCATCCGCGGAATTGGTCCGGCCTGTCGCCATGGCATTGGACCGTAGCACCAGACCGATTCCTGCCTAGCGTGGTGAGCGCCGGGCGGACGAGACCCGGGACAAGCACCCGAAGGAGCTGACCATGCAGTACCGCACGCTGGACAACGGGCACACCTCGTTCGAGGTCTCGACGCTGTGCCTGGGCACCATGTTCATGGGGACGCGGACCGACGAGGAGACCTCGTTCGCGATCCTGGACCGGTTCGTCGATGCCGGGGGCACGTTCCTCGACACTGCGAACAACTACAACGCGTGGGTCGGGGGTTACGGCCGTGACTCCGAGGACGTGCTCGGCCGCTGGCTCGCCTCGCGGGGCAACCGGGACGACCTCCGGATCGCGACCAAGCTGGGCGCGGCGAAGCAGGACCCGGACCTGCCGCTGTCGAACACGCCGCCCACCAACTACCAGGGGCTGGGCGCCTCGACGATCGACCAGGAGGCGCACGAGAGCCTGCGCCACCTGGGCATCGACCACATCGACCTGCTGTACGGGCACGTCGACGACCGGGAGACGCCGCTCGAGGAGACGGTCGGCGCCTTCGGCAAGCTGGTCTCCGAGGGCGTCGTCGGGATCCCCGGCATCTCGAACGTCGCGGTGTGGCGGGTCGTCGAGGCCCGGGAGACCGCCGCGCGGCTGGGGTTGGCGCCGTACGGCGCGGTGCAGCAGAGCTACAGCTACGTCTACCCGCGGCCGCAGCCCATCCGGACCAACTGGGCGTCGCCCGAGCTGCTCGACTACGCCCGGTCCACCGGCACGGACGGCCGCCCGGGGCTCACGGTGATGGCGTACTCGCCGCTGCACCAGGGCGTGTTCGTCCGGGACGACAAGCCGCTCGGCGACGGGTCGGACCACGCGGGGTCACGCGAGCGGATCAAGGTGCTGCGCGCGATCGCCGCCGAGATCGGGGCGACGCCGAACCAGGTGGCGCTCGCGTGGCTCCTGGGGGGCGAGGTGCCGGTGGTCCCGGTGTTCGGGGCGGGCAGTGTCGCGCAGGTCGACGAGGCGCTCGGCGCGGCCGACCTGGTGCTGGACGACGAGGTGCGGGCCCGGCTTGACGCGGCCTGACCCTCTTGGTTGTGGGCGTGATCGTTGCGACTACCCGCCCGGTTCAGGCGCAACGATCACGCCCACAACTACCAGCCGCCGTGGTGGATCACCTCGGACTCCGGCTTGCGCTTGCGGCGGGTGGGCGAGCCCTTCGCCCCGCCGTCGGCCGGGTGCCCGACGGCGACCACGCCGGTGATCTCGAACTCCTCCGGGACGCCGAACTCGGCGCGGACAGCCGCCACGTGCTCCGGCGGGACGCCGAAGAAGCACGCGCCCAGCCCCTCGTCGACGGCGGTCTGCAGCATCAGCAGCGACGCCATGCCGACGTCGATGTGCCAGAACGGAACCGGCCAGCGGGCCTCGTCGAGATCCTCCCAGCCCTTGTCCTTCTCCGCGTAACGTCGCAGGTAGGCGGCCTTGGACGCGAGCGCAAGCACGATCACGGGGGCGGTCTTCATCCCGTCCAGCCAGGCCGACATGTCCCGCTCCGAGGTCTCGGGCGTGGACGACGTCCAGTACCGGTCCCGGTCCTCGGCCGTCTCCAGCACCACGAACGCCCACCCCTGGCTGAACCCCGCGCTCGGGGCGCGGACGGCGTTGCGGGTGATGCGGTCGACGGCCTCTGCCGCGACGGGCTCGGCGGTGAACTTGCGGTGCATCCGGCGCTTGCGGACGACGTCCTGGAACTCCATGGGCGCATCCTCCCCCACACGCGTTCCACACCGCTTTTCGGGGGCCCCCGAATCCTGTTGCCCGACGGCGGGGCGCCCGCCAGTCTGGGGAGCATGACTCTCCAGGCGATCGAGCAGGCAACGCTGCCGCACGGCAACTTCGAGGGCTACCTCCACGGCTCCGAGGTGTCCGTCATCTTCGAACGGGTGGCCCGGGACGGCACCGGGCCGCGGCTGCACCGGCACCCGTACTCCGAGACGTTCGTCATCCGGTCCGGCCGGGCCCTGTTCACCGTGGACGGCGAGGAGTTCGAGGCCGTGGGCGGCCAGATCCTCGTGGTCCAGGCGATGGTGCCGCACAAGTTCAGGACCCTCGGCGCCGACCTCTACGAGGCCGTGCACATCCACGCGAACGACCGCTTCGAGACGGAGTGGCTGGAGTAGGCCGATTCACCCGGGTGTAATCGTGCCCGGTGACCGTTCCGCGCGCGGATGTCGTGCCAAGATCCGGGCGTGAGCGAACCAACCGCCCAGACCTCCGCTGAAATCGCGGCCCAGCGGACCTTCGAGGCCGAGCTGCACCTGACGACGTCGGACTACCGCGAGGGTCTGCGGCAGGCTGCCAGCATGCAGGCGTTCCACTGGCTCGCCGGGGTTTTGGCGGTGACGGCTGTCGTGCTGACCGTCGTCGGGACGGAGGTCACCGAGACCGAGTACACGATCACGCTGATCGGGCTCCCGATCCTTGGGCTCGGTCTGTTGGCATGGCTCATCCCGGAGCTGCTCACCTGGTACTCCTGGTACGCCTCCCCGGCGCGCCAGGGCGCCAGGCTCAGGCTCGATGCCGAAAGCATCTCGTATGTTATGGAGCACGTCTCGACCTCGTACCGGTGGCCGCTGGTCAGGAAGGCGGTCGAGACCCATTCCGCCTTCCACCTCGTGATCCGGCTGGGCGCCACCACAGCCGTGTGCGTCCTCCCGAAGCGAGCCTTCCTGCTCGAGGACCATGCAGCGATCCGCGAGCTCATCACGAGCAAGGTCGGCAGGCTCCGCCAGCGGTGAGGTCACGCGGGTGGGGCGGCATCTTTCAGCCGGGTACCGGCATCGACCTCCTCAGGGGCAACAGGTACTCCCCGGGCAGTGTTGCGGCGGGTAGACATTGTGCACTCTCAGCAACACAACCCGAGCACGTGCATGCTCCCTGCCACCGCACCACGACCAAACCGATGCGGACCGCTGGTGGTGTGCCACACACTTGCGCCCCGTCATGGGCCATCTGTTCCGGTGCAGTCCGGGACCCGTCCCGGGCCGCACTGC
Source organism: uncultured Actinomycetota bacterium (assembly GCA_963850545.1). Classification (GTDB taxonomy): domain Bacteria; phylum Actinomycetota; class Actinomycetes; order Actinomycetales; family Cellulomonadaceae; genus Promicromonospora. Next base: position 1,054,383 of record CAWKLP010000002.1, read on the forward strand.
CTACCTTCTGCTCACGACCGAGCGAGGGAGCGGAGATGGCCGACAAGGACCAGAACGACGACTGGCTCGACCCGGAGATCGTGGCGGCGGACTACCCGGAGCTGCCGGGGCTGTCCGACGAGGACGACAAGACATACCTGTGGCCGGACGGCTCACCCGTGTCGGAGCAGTCGCTACCGCGACACGCCCCGGTGAAGCAGGAGGGGCAGACCGTATACGTCGTGGGACCGGAACCAGACCACCAAACCGCGGCGATCCTGGCCATCTTCTTCGGGACGTGGCTGCTCGCGATCCCGGCCATCGTCTATGCGAACCGGGTGCGACCTGCATGGGCGCGCGGCGAGTTCGAGGAGTCGGCGCACATGTCGCGGCTCGCCGGCGGCTGGACCCTCGCCGCGTACGTGCCGACCATGCTGATCGTGGTGTTCTTCGTCGTCGGAATGTCCCTCGAAGGCGTCACCTGAGCGGTCGACGCCGTAGGGTCCCTGGCCTGCACCACACCCCGGTGCTGCAAGCCACGCCTACAACCGCTCCGCGATGACCTCCAGCAGGGACTTGCCCTCGACGCCCGCCAGGTCCAGCGCCTGGGTGCGGCACGAGAAGCCGTCGGCCAGGTAGGTGGTCCCGGGGGCGGCGTCCCGGAGCGCGGGCAGCAGCGCGTTCTCCGCGACCGCCACTGACGTCTCGTAGTGCCCCTTCTGCATGCCGAAGTTGCCGGCCAGACCGCAGCAGCCCGCCAGCACCTCGACCTTCGCCCCGCCCTTCTCCAGCAGGGCCTGATCCGCCTCGTAACCCATCACGGAGTGCTGGTGGCAGTGCGGCTGCACGACGGCGGAGAGGTCGGCCAGCGAGGGCAGCTCCCACTCGTCAGGCACGTCGTCCGAGGTCAGCAGCTCGGCCGCCGTCCGCGTCATGCGGGCAACGGCCTGCGCGCGCGGGTCGTCCGGGAACAGGTCGAGCAGGTCGGAGCGCAGCACCGCAGTGCACGACGGCTCCAGCCCCATGATCGGGATCCCGTTCACGGCGAACGGCCCGAGGACCTCGAGCAGCTTGAGCAGCCGACGCCGGGCGCCGTCGAGCTGGCCCGTCGAGATCCAGGTGAGGCCGCAGCAGGCCTGCTCGTCCGGCACGATGACGTCGTATCCCGCCTTGGTCAGCACCTTCAGCGCAGCCTGCGGGACCGTGGGCGAGAGCGCGTCGCTGAAGGAGTCGGTCCAGAGCACCACCTTCGGCTTGGTCGCGAGCCGGGCCGCCGTCGCCGCCTCCTGGCCCGGGATGCCCAGTCCTGGCTCGGCGACCACGCGCAGCCCGGGAACACCGTGCGTCGCACCGCCGCGCGCCCACCACTGGCGGAACGGGATCTCGGCGAACTTCGGCATCGACCGGCGGGTGTCCATGCCGCCCGCCCACAGCACCGCCTTGCCGATCCACTTCACGCCCAGCAGGCCGTTGACCAGCTCCGGGACGGCGCCGGCGAGGCGCGCCCAGCGCGGCAGCCAGCCGAGGGCGTAGTGGTCGACGGGGCGCAGCTTGCCGCGGTAGGTCCGGTACAGCACCTCCGACTTGTACTGCGCCATGTCGACGCCCGCCGGGCAGTCGCTCGAGCACGCCTTGCACGACAGGCACAGGTCCAGCGACTCCCGGACCTCAGGAGCCGACAGCCCCCCGACGAGCGTCCCGTTCACGGCCTCCTGCAGCACGCGGGCCCGCCCGCGGGTCACGTCCTTCTCGTCCTTCGTCGCCTGGTAGCTGGGGCACATGAAGCCGCCCGACGCCGACGTGTCCGCCCGGCACTTGCCCACACCCACGCAGCGGTGCACGGCAGTGGTCAGGTCGTTGTGGTCGTGCGCGAACGAGAACCCCTCGTACCCGGACTTGCGTCGGACGCCGTGGCCGGAGCCCTTCCCGACCAACGGCAGCTTGGTGCGCACGGGTGCGGCGGCCGGCCGCCGCAGGTCCACGTCGATGGCCCGCGGCCGCACGACGACGCCCGGGTTGAGCAGGTCCTTCGGGTCGAACAGGGCCTTGAACCGCTCCATCAACGCTATCGCCTCGGGCGAGTAGATGAGCGGCAGCAGCTCGGACCGGGCGCGGCCGTCGCCGTGCTCACCGGACAGCGACCCGCCATAGCTCGCGACGAGCTCCGCCGCCTCCATCATGAAGGTGCGCAGCACCGATCCCGACGTCTCCAGCGGGATATCGATCCGCAGGTGCACGCACCCGTCGCCGAAGTGCCCGTACGGCAGGCCGTCCACGCCGTAGCGGTCCATGAGCGCCTGCAGGTCGCGCAGGTACGACCCCAGCTTCGCGGGCGGCACCGCGGAGTCCTCCCAGCCGGGCCACGCCTGCTCCCCGGCGGGCGTGCGGCCGGCGAGCCCGGCGCCGTCGGCCCGGATCTGCCACATCTTCGTGGCGTCCGGCCCGGCGGGCAGCACCGTGGAGTCCAGCGCCGTCGACGCCGCGACTATCGCGTCCGCGCGGCCCAGGGCCTCCGCCTGCGACGAGCCGCCGACCTCGATCATGAGCCAACCCGTGACGTTCGCGTCCCCCGCCCCGGGCAGCGGCGGGACCGACGTCGCGCCCTTGGCCCGCCGCACGACGTCGACCAAGCGGGCGTCCAGCCCCTCGATGGCGAGCGGCTTGTGGTCCAGGAGGCGGGGGACGTCGTCGGCCGCGGTGGCCATGTCCGGGTAGCCGAGGACGACGAGCGTGGGCGCGCCCGGCATCTCGACGAGGTTGAGCTCCGCCTCCAGGACCGTGACGAGCGTGCCCTCGGTGCCCACGAGCGCGCGGGCGAGGTTCGAGCCGTTCTCGGGCAGGAGGTGCTCCAGCGAGTAGCCCGACACCTGCCGGCCGAACCGGCCGAACTCAGTGCGGATCAGCGCGAGGTTGTCCCGGACGAGCTCCTTGAGGCCGGGGACGCGCGCGAATTCGGGGTCGCCGGAGCCCGCGGTGAACCGCCGCCCGGCGCCGTCGACCACGTCGAGCGAGACCACGTTGTCGGCGGTGCGCCCGTACGCGACCGCGTGCGGGCCGCACGCGTTGTTGCCGATCATGCCGCCGAGCGTGGCACGGTTCTGGGTGCTCGGGTCGGGGCCGAAGCGCAGGCCGTGCGCCTTCGCCTCCGCCTGGAGGGTGGACATGATCGTGCCCGGCTGGACGCGGGCCGTGCCCCGTTCCGGGTCGATGCTCAGCACCCGGTTGAGGTTCCGCCCCAGGTCGAGCACGACGCCGGGGCCCACCGAGTTGCCCGCTACCGACGTGCCCGCGCCGCGCGCCGTGATCGGGATCCCGAGCTCGCGCAGCACCCCGAGCGCCGCGACGACGTCGTTGGTGCTCTCCGGGAAGACCACGCCGTCGGGGACCACGCGGTAGTTCGACGCGTCCGTGGAGTACTCGGCGCGGCGGCGCGTGCTGATGTCGACGTCGCAGCCCACGACGGTGCGCAGCGCGTCGGCGACCGCCTCCCGGGCGGCCTCGGCGGCATGGCTCGCCTCGCGGCGTGCGGTGTTGCGCCGCTCCTCGCTCTCGGCGCGGCGGCGTTCCGCCTCCTCGGCGGCGCGGGCCTCGGCCTTCTCCCGCGCGAGCCGGGCGGCCTCGGCGTCGTCGGCGGTGTGGTTCTTGCCGTTCCTCGCGTGACCGTTCGTCCGGCCGTTCGACGGTGCGCCGGCCGAGCCGGCGTGTTTGCCGTTGGCCGCGTGACCGTTGTTCATGCCGTTGTGGGGCGAGGCGTCGTTGGTCTGCGGTGGCACTCAGCGATTCTCGCACCCTCCGGGTGAGAAACACGGCAAGCGTCCACCTTGTCGTTGAGTGCGGGATTTTTGTGGGGTTCGCGGACGTGGACCCCACAAATATCCCGCACTCAACGACGACGGCTACGTCAGCCCTCGAACGTGATGTCCACCGTGATCTGGTCGACGCCGGTCAGCGCCTTCGAGATCGGGCAGCCGACCTTGGCGGCCTCGGCAGCGGCCTTGAAGCCCGCCTCGTCGATGCCGGTCGCGAACCCGCGCACGGTCAGCGCGCTCTTGGTGACGCGGACGCCGCCGGCCGGGTCCGGCCCGAGGGTCACGTCGGCGGTGACCTCGATCTGCTCCGGCGTGGCCCCGGCGATGCCCAGCTCGTTGGTGAACGCCATGGTGAAGCACGACGAGTGCGCGGCCGCGAGAAGCTCCTCCGGGCTGGTGACGCCTGCGGCCTGGTCGGCGATGCGCGCGGGCCAGGACACGTCGTACGTCCCCACTCCCGACGACGACATCTCGACCTGGCCCGACCCCTCCGTGAAGGTGCCGTTCCAGGCGGTGCGGGCGGTACGTGTTGCCATGGTTGCACTCCTTGTGAAGTTCGGGATCCCTGCGTGCCCGACACTACGACGCCCGCCGACCGGTCGCGTCACGGTGCGAAGTCGAGCAGCTCCTCGTCCACGGCCATGACGGTCCAGCCGCTGCCCGTGGCGTCCTTGAGGTCGTAGGCGGGAACGAGCAGCACGGCGCCGTCGGGCAGGGTGTAGCGCGCCTCGGTGAGCGTCGCCGAGACGATCGTCACGTCCTCCACGGGCCACGCGATCGAGCCACCCGGCGTGGGTGCATCGCCCGGCGACGCCTCCCCCTCCGGTCGCGACCCCAGCACTGCGCCGGAGAACCGCGGGTCACCCAGGCGTTCGACGGCCTCCACCTCGCTGACAACCGGGTACGAGCCCAGGCTCTCGCCCCCGGATGCCCCGGCGGTGTACACCTCCGCCGTCCTCGGCGTGTCCGACAGCCCGACGCCCGCGTGGAACACGAACCCCGTCGCGGAGGGCAGGTCGCCACCCGCGTCGAGCTGCTCCACGCCGTCGGACCTCGGTTCGTCCAGCTCCCCCAGGGTCGACGGCGCCTCCTCCGACTCGGTCTTGCCGTCGTCCTGCGACTCGGCATGGCTCTCGAGCTCGTCCCCGCCCCCCGACTCGGGCGCTTCCACACCGGCTTCCGCCGCCGTGGGAGTGATCACCGCCCCCGACTCCCCCACCAGGTAGCCGCCACCACCCGCCGCGACGACCCCCGCCACGGCTGCCGCGACCAGCCACGGCGTCCGACGCCGGTGCCGCCGCACCGCGAGCTCGTCAGTCCGCCCGGGCCCGGCGAGCTCGCGCCAGGTCCGCTCGGACGGCTCGGTCTCCCCGGCGGGCTCGCGCCCGTCGGCCCCCTCGTGCCCCGCCCGCTCCGACGGCGACCGCACCTCCGCCAGCGGCCCGGATCCCGAGCCGGCGATCAGCGCTTCGACCTTCGCCCGGAGCACGCCCTCGACCGGATCGGGTGCGCGCTTGGCAGGGTCCGCCGCCACCAGGCGGTCGTACGCCGGGTCCCCCGGTCGCTGGTGCTCGTTCATCGCTGTCCCTCCGTGCCGTGCCCGGCTGCGCGCCGCGTACACCTTCTACATGTGCTCATGCGTCCACCGCTTGCTCATGGGCGTCCCACGCGTCGCGGAGACGCGCGCGGGCGCGGGACAGGGCCGCGTCGGCCCCGCCGCGGGAGACGCCGAGCACCCGGGCGAGGTCGTCGCCCGACAGCCCGTCCCAGGCGACGAGCAGGAGGATGCGCCGGTCGCGCGGGGACAGCCGGGACAGGACCCGGCGCACGGCGTCGTCGTCGGCGGCGAGCGTCGCGGGGTCGACGTCGTCGGGCTCGTCGGGCACGACCGCGACGGGCAGCGCCCGCATCTTGCGCCGGTGGTTCGCCAGCACGAAGCCGGCGGTGCGGTACATCCAGGGCAGCTCGGCGCCGTCGGGCACGTCGTCACGCCGCCGCCACGTGGTGGCGAGCACCTCCGCGGCGAGGTCCTCGGCGTCGGAGGCGCGGCCGCCGTCGGGCAGCCGGCGCACGAAGTACGAGTAGAGGGCGCGCGAGTGCGCGTCGAAGAGCGCGCTGAACCAGGCTTCGTCGTGCGCGGGCCGGTCGTGCGGCGGCTCGTCCTGCGGGGCGCCGGGGCTGTCGTCCACGACCCCACTCTGTCGCGAGTGCCTGCTTCCTTGCACCCCCAACCACAGCGAGACAGAACTCTGGCGAGGTAGAACCGCCGTCCTGCCGCGGTTCTACCTCGCCAGAGTTCAGTCTCGCCAGAGTTCTACCTCGCGGGCGCGGTCAGCAGGCGCCCAGGTCCTGCCACACGCCCCACTCGCCGGTGGTGCCGGGCGTCTCGCCCTGCGTCCACCACTTGGCGCGCCACTCGTGGCCGGCGTGCGAGACCGTGTTGCCGTTCGTGTAGATCGCCGAAGCGCTCCACGCGGCCGAGGCGCACGCGTCACCCGGCGGGTCGGTCGGCGGATCCGTCGGCGGGTCGGTCGGGGGATCCGTCGGGTCGGTCGGGTCGTCGCCGCCCTCCACGGGACCCGGCGTCCCGCTCCCCAGCACGCCCTGCAGCGCACCGGTCAGCTCACCGGACCGGTCACCGGACAGGTCCCACCACATGGCCCCGCCCAGGCCCTGTGACCGGATGTACTGGGCCTTGGCCGTCACGGACTGCGTGTTGTCGTACGACCACCAGTTGTTGCCGTCGTGCCGCCAGGCGGCTGCGAGGTTGGCGTCGTAGTACCCGGTGCCGACGTTCTTGATGACGTCGTAGTCGTTGATGCCCGCCTCCCACTGGCCCGAGGCCGCGCCGGTGGCGGTGCCCCACGGGGTGGACGACGTCGAGCCGGTCCAGCCGCGGCCGTACATGGCGAGGCCGAGGCCGAGCTGCGCGGGGTCGACCCCGTTGTCCACGTACGTCTGCACGGCGAGGTCAGCGCTGAACTGCCGGTCGGCGGCCCTCGGGTCGGCAGGGTCGTCGTAGAGGTTGCCCTGGTGCCCGGTGAGCGTCGGCTCCCAGGCCCCGTGCAGGTCGTAGCCCTGGACGTTGCCGAAGTCGAGGGACTCGAAGATCTCCGGGTCGTTCCAGCCGCCGTCCTCGACGTCAGCGGGGTTGGCCGGCAGGAACGCGGAGAGCTCGTAGTCCTTGCCCGTCGTCGCGCCGAGAGCGTCGAGCTGCTCCCGGAACTCGGCGAGCAGGAGCTTGAAGTTGCGCGCGTCGTTCACCGGGTCGACGTGGTTGCCCACGTTGCCGTTCGGCGAGCCCGGCCACTCCCAGTCGATGTCGAACCCGTCGAAGACACCTGCGGCGGCGCCCGTGCCGCCGCGGCCGTCGATGACCGGCAGGTTGCCCTTGATGAACATGTTGATACAGCTCGACACGAGCTTCTGCCGCGAGGCGTCCGTGGCCGCGGCGAGCGAGAAGTTCTTGGACCAGGTCCACCCGCCGATCGACATCAGGACCTTGAGGTCGGGGTGCTTCGCCTTGAGCTGCTTGAGCTGGTTGAAGGACCCGGCCAGCGGCTGGTCCCAGGTGTCGGCAGCACCGGACACAGAGTTCGCGGCGGTGTAGCCCATGCCGAAGTCGGCCCAGGCGTCACCCGCGCCGTCCGACCCGTTGGGGCCCTCGCCCTGCGCCTTGTTGGCCTCGAAGCACTCGAGGTTCTGGTGGTGGATGTTCGCGAAGGCGTAGTTGATGTGGGTCAGCTCGTCGGCCACGCCGGACGTGTCGATCTGCTTGACCTGGTAGCCGCGCCCGTACACGCCCCACTGCGTGAAGTAGCCGACGCTGCGGAAGCCGTTGATGGCGGAGCTGCTCGCGGCGGCGGTCGTGGGCTCTGCCTCGGCCGCGTTCGCCTGCCACAGGCTCGCGCCCGCCACGGCGGCGGAGGCCGCCACGGCGACCGCGGCCACCCCCGCGAGGACACGTTTGGTGAGCCGTCTCGTGCTCGACGGCGGAGCGAAGGTCGGTCCCATGTGCTTCCCTCTCGTCTGCGGCCAGTGCGGCCGGCGTCCTCCTAAAGTAAGGACACCTCCCATAACCTGAAATGAGGGAAAACGATACGTACCTGGACAGTCGCTGAGCAATTCAACCGCTGTAACCCGCTGGAAGTCCCGTGGCGTGACCCGAAAACCCGGCGGAAGGCCCTGGTGAACGTCGTCGCGTCGTCGAACCCGCAGGCATATCCGATCGTCGGCGACGGTCGCTTCGTCGGCCGGGTCCGCCAGCCGCTGCGCCGGCCGCGGAGCCGCACCGCGCGCAGATGCTCCCCGGTGTGGTGCCCAGCGCCTCGAACAGGTCGTAGAGCCGACGCTCGCGACACGTAGCGCCGGCGCGCGATCCCGTCGACGTCGAGCGTCCGGTTCGCCGCGTTCTCGCACGAAGTCGAGGACCGTGGCCGCAGCCGTCCGGCGTCCGGGGCAGCACGGGCGCCGTCGCGAAGGAGGACCGGAGCATGGCGACGGCCAGCAGTCCCGGGCGACGCCGGCGACGTCGGCCACCCAGAGGCGCGAGGCCGAGCTGCACCGGCCGCCCGCCGCCGGCACCTGACCGGCGCACGAACCCGAACAGCGTCCGCGCCGCCGCCGAGCCGGGCACGGCGAGCCGGCGTCGGGCCGCGTCCAGCAGGTCGCGCGGCAGTGCCCAGGGAGGACCGCGAGACCTGCACGATGAGCTGCTGCTGCCCCGGCGCCGAGTAGTCGAGGTAGTACGGCGCGTCGGTCGCGTAGACGGAGACGGACCCGCTCCGACGGCGACCCGCCGGCCGCCCGCACACACCAGCCGGTCGCGGACCGCTGCAGGGACAGGTGCAGGTCGTCGCTCCCGGCGTGCGCCGCGAGCCGGCGGACCGTCGGCGCTGGCGCCGGACGTCGTCACGAGCGACACGGACAGCCCCGCGTCCAGGGCCGCGTGCGCCATCCGGCCGCGGAAGGCGGGCTCGAACCCGAGGCAGTTCAGGGGCACGAAGCAGCTGCTGACGACGTCCTCCCGACGCGTCCGCGCTCTCGACCTCGAGAACTGCCACCGTGCGCCTCCATGCACGCGCTCCCCCGGTTCCGGGAGCACTCTCGGCGCTGGGGACGTAGTGCACAAAACGCCGACGGCGGCAGGGGTGCGCGGTGTTAGCGTCCCTGGCGAGGCACCTGCACAGAGAGGCGGAAACAATGACGTTCTTCGATCAGGCGGGCTGGGACGGCCGCGCATACATCGGCGGCTGGGTCACGACGGGCAGCACCATGGACGTGGTTTCCCCCGCCACCGGCGAGAAGCTGGCGACGGTCGCCGAGGGCTCCGGCGGCCGACGTCGACCGGGCCGTCACGCTGGCCGCGGCGGCGCAGCGCGACTGGGCGGGCCGCTCCGCCGAGGAGCGGGCGGCGGTCCTGCGCAGGGCCGCGGCGGTGCTGGAGACGCACCAGGACGTGCCGGTCGACTGGCTGGTCAAGGAGGCCGGGTCCGGCCAGGGCAAGGCGGCGTCGAGCTGGGCCTGGTCGCCGCCGAGCTCGACCTCGCGGCGGGCATGGCCACCATGCCGACGGGCAGCTTCTCGCCTCGGTCACCTCGGCTGTCGCTGGCCCGACGCCGCCCCGTGGGCGTGGTCGGCGTCATCGCCCCGTTCGAACTTTCCCGGCATCCTCGCGATGCGTTCGGTCGCGCCCGCGCTCGCCCTCGGCAACGCGGTGGTGCTCAAGCCCGACCCGCGCACCTCGGTGGCCGGCGGCCTGTTCCTCGCCGCCGTGCTGGAGGAGGCGGGCGTGCCGGCGGGCGTGTTCGAGCGTGGTCCCGGGCGGGCGTGCGGCGGGCGCGGCGCTGGTCGAGCATCCGCGGGTCCCTGTCATCTCGTTCACGGGCTCCACCGCGGCGGGCCGGATGATCGGCGAGACGGCCGGGCGGCTGCTCAAGCGGGCGCCACCTGGAGCTCGGCGGCAACAACGCGCTGGTGGTGCTGCCCGACGTCGACGTCACCGCCGCCGCGTCCGCCGGCGCCTGGGGCTGTTCCTGCACCAGGGCCAGATCTGCATGACGATCTGGCGGCACCTGGTGCACGAGGACGTCTACGACGAGTACGTGGGGATCCTGGCCGAGAAGGCGGCGGCGATCCCGGTGGGCGACCCCGCGACGGGCGCCCGCTCGGCCTGCTCATCGACGCGGGTCAGCGCGACAAGGTGCACACGATTGTCACGGACCGTGGCGGCCGGCGCGACGCTCGCGGCCGGCGGCACGTTCGACGACCTGTTCTGACCGGCCCACGGTGCTGTCCGGCGTCCGGCCGGAGCACCGCGCGTTCACCGAGGAGATCTTCGGTCCGGTCGCCCCGGTGCTGCGGTTCGGCTCCGTCGACGAGGCGATCGACCTGGTCAACGCCTCCGAGTACGGCCTGTCGGTGCGGGTCCTCAGCCGCGACGCGTTCGGGCGTTCGAAGCTGGGCGACCGCATCAACAGCGGCGTCGCTGCACATCAACGACGAGACCGGTGGACGACGAGGCGCCCGCCCCGTTCGGCGGCACCGGCGCCTCCGGGACCGGCGCGCGGCTTCGGCGGCCACGAGGCCAACATCGAGGCGTTCACCGAGACCCAGCTGGGTCACCGCGCAGTCCCGGATCCAGCGCTACCCGTTCTGAGGAGAAGGGCGACTGATGATGATGTCCGCGAGGGAGCGCTCGACTGCTGCGCGCCCACGGCATGACCACGATCTTCGGCAACCCTGGCTCGAACGAGCTGCCGTTCCTCGCCGACATCCCGGACGACTTCGACTACGTCCTGGCCTGCACGAGGGCGCGGTGGTCGGCATGGCCGACGGGTACGCCCAGGCCTCGGGCCGGGCCGGCGTTCGTCAACCTGCACGCCGGCCGCGGGCACGGGCAACGCGATGGGCGCGCTGACCAATTCGGTCGTACTCGCACAGCCCGCTGGTGATCACCGCGGGCAGCAGGTCGCGGACCAGGTGGGCGACGAGGTGATGCTGGCGAACGTCGGCGCGCGGAGCTGCCCGGCCCCTGGTCAAGTGGTCGGCGAGCCGGCTGCGGCCGCGGACGTGCCCCGCTCGATCAGCCAGGCCGCCCACCTGGCCGCCCTGCGCCGCCGGCCCGGTGTACGTCTCGGTGCCGTACGACGACTGGGCCAGGACGCCGGGACCGCTGCCGCGCACCTCGCCGCGCGGCGCACGCACTCACCGCCGGGCGGCCTCCGCCCGAGACCCTGGCCGAGCTGGTCGCGGCGCTCGACACGGCCGCAGCCCCGTCCTGGTGCTCGGGCCCGACGTCGACACGGCGCGAGGTCCGGGCGCCGAGATCGGCGTCGTCCGCCTCGCCGAGCGGGCTGAGCGCACCGGTGTGGATCGCGCCGTCGGCGCAGCCGCTGCCCCTTCCCCACGCGCCACCCCGCCTTCCGGGGGGTGCTGCCGGCGTCGATCGCCGGCATCGCCCGGGCGCTGGCCGGGCACGACCTGGTCGTCGTGATCGGGTGCGCCGGTCGTTCCGGTACCACCAGTACGAGCCCGGCGGGTACCTGCCCGACGGCACCCGCCTGGTGCACCTCACCTGCGACCCGGGCGAGGCCGCCCGGGCGCCGATGGGTGACGCGGTGGTGGCCGACATCGGGCAGGCGGTGCGCGCGTTGTCCGATCGCCGTAGCGCCCGCGGCCGGCCGGCCCCCGCGCGCGCGACCTGCCGCCTGCGCCCGACGACGACGGCTCGGGCCGGCTGGATCCCGCCGCCGAGCTGGCCGCTGTGGCGCAGGAGGCGCCGCGCGACGCGATCTTCGTCAAGGAGTCGACGTCCACCACCGCGATGGTGTTCGACCACCTCGACCTGACCCTGCCGGGCAGCTACTACTTCCCGCCGCGGGCGGGCTCGGCTTCGGGCTGCCTGCCGCCGTCGGCGCGCAGCTCGCCCAGCCCGGGCGGCGGGTGGTCGCGCTGGTCGGCGACGGCTCCGCCAACTACGGCATCACCGCGCTGTGGACGGCGGCGCAGCACCGGCGTGCCGGTGGTCTTCGTGATCCTGAACAACGGGACCTACGGCGCGCTGCGCTGGTTCGTCAACGACATGGGGGTCTCGGGGACGCCCGGGCATCGACATCCCCGGGATCGACTTCGTCGCCCTGGCACAGGGGTACGGGTCTCGGCGCGGCGGGTGTCCGACGTCGGACAGCTGCGCGAGGCCCTGGCCGAAGCCCTGGCGAGCGACGTACCGACCCTGATCGAGGTACCGACGCACACCGACCGACCCGTTGGCGCCGTGAGCTAGCGGGGCCAGCTCACAAAGGAGTGCTCATGGCCCAGACAGCCGGACGATCGCGGCCGCGTCGCGATCGCGCTGTCCCTCGCCGCCTGCTCGGGCGGCGCGGAGCCCGCGCGGAGGGCGACCTGACGCCCGTGACGGTCGGCGTCATCCCGATCACGGACACCGCCGCCCTCTGGCTCGGCGACCAGGAGGGGTACTTCGAGGAGGAGGGGATCGACCTCACCATCGAGACCACGGACGGCGGCGCTCACCTCGATGGCGGTGCGTCGTGTCCGGCGACTACGACTTCGCGTTCTCCAACCTGGTGTCGCTCATGGTGGCCCAGGACCAGGGGCTCCCCGTGCGGTACGTGACCAACGGGGACCTTGGTCGAGGGCACCGACGAGGGCTTCGGCGCCGTGGCGGTGCCGAGGACTCGACATCGAGCGGCCTGCGGACCTGGCGGGCCGGACCGTGTCGGTGAACAACCTGTCCAACATCACCGGCGCCACCGCGCAGCTTGCGGTGGAGCAGGACGGCGGCGACCCGAACGGGATCGACTACGTCGAGCTGCCCTTCCCCGACATGCCGGCCGCCTGTCGAGCGGCAACATCGACGCCGCGATGATCGTCGAGCCGTTCCTCACCGCGGTCCGCGACGAGGGCGCTCGCGCCGTGGCCTGGAACTACCAGGCGATCCCCGACATGGACATCGCCGGGTACTTCGCCACTACCGAGACGATCGAGTCCGACCCCGAGCTCGTGGAGCGGTTCACGCGGGCGATGAACAGGTCGCTCGAACGCGCGGGCGAGGACCCGGATGCGGTGCGCGAGGTGGTGGGCACGTACACCGAGATCAGCGAGGACGCCCGGGCCCGGATGAACCTTCCGGTCTTCCGCACCGAGTTCAACGTGGCGGCCGCCGAGGAGCTCGGCGAGGCGCTGGTCCGGTACGGGATAGTCGAAAATGCGCCCGATGTGGCGGCGATCCTGCCTCAGTAGGCCCCGCTGGGGCCAATCTGACCCAATCGGACAAAAGTAAGGAAACCTGCGTTAAAACTAATACGGGAATTCCACACGGTGGGACTACGTAGCGAAGCCTCGCCAACCACACGGGGTTGTTTCGGCGCAAAACCTTCCTACCCGAAACAACCTCCTGCGGTATCAGGTACCTCGCCGGCGCGGTGGGACAGGATGGCAGGTCGGAAGCCGTATCGCAGCAAAAGTCATGAGCTCAGGTTGATGCGGGTGAAACACTCGGCGGTCATACTTGCGAGCACCGTGAACGAATCCGGGAGGCTCGACGATGACCGCGCTGCCGCAGCAAGTCGTTTTTCCGCTCTCCCTCGGTGACCGCACCGTGGCGCCCAGCGTCGCGTCCGCGCTCAGCCGAGTGGTGGGTGACGAACCTGGATGTGTGGACCAGACAGCACGGATGCTCGACGAAGAGCATCTGCTCGGGACGGCAATGATGCCGGACCCGCTGCCTGCCGCGCATGCAGTCCGAGAGGCCGTAGGCCCACTCGGTCTCGACGACGACGCACGCCGTGTGCTGCTCGTCGCCTCCGTCGCTGTTGTGGACCGCACCGACGTGCTGCTCGCAGCGTCGGGCATCGACATCGACACACTCATGGCCGGCCCCGCCGGCCGTCACCTCCATCTCGTGGGTGGCCGGTTCCGGTTCCACCACCCGCGCATCCGCTCGATCGTCCACGAGGACGCCGACCTCGCTACCCGCACCGCCGCCCACGTCGCGCTCTCCGCCGTGCACCGGAAGGCCGACGAACCACTCATCGCCATCTGGCACACCTCGCTCAGCACGCTCGCGGGTGATCCCCTGCTCGCGGACGGCCTCGTCGAGCTCGCCGAGCAGCACCTCGCACGCGGCGACGTCCATCGCGCGCACGAGGTGGCGCGCGAGGCCGCGAGCCACGGCACCGACCGGGTCCGGGCCCGCGCCTTCGCGGTGGCCGGCCGGGCGGCGCTGTGGGCGGGGCACGTGCACGACGCCGTCGTGCACCTGCCGCCGAGCCACCCATACCTCCGACAACGGCTCGCCCCCGGGCGGTGCCACCGGCGGCGCACCCGGCGCCGCCCGGGCGCTCAGCATCGCGCTCGCCCTCCTGGACGGCCGCCCCGACGCGGTAGTCCCCGAAGACGCCTGCGGGCCCGACCGCGCGGCACTCGCCGCCGCACGCAAGACGATCCGCCTGCTCGACGGCGCTCCCGGGGACGCCGTGACGATCCTGTCCGAGGTCGCCGAGCTGGCCCCCGCGCGCCCGCGCGCGGTGGGCTCGTGGTTCGACGGCCCCGACGAGGCCATGACCCCGCTCGCGGAGGCACACCTGCGGGTGGCGCAGGCGTACCTGGCGCTGCGCCTGGGCGAGATCACCGAGGCGGCTTCGGTGCTCGACGACGCCGTCGAACGCCTGCCGGTGGCCCTCGCGTTCGGCGGGCTCGGGATCGCGCTCGCGCGCCGCCTCGACCTGGTCCGGGAGGGGCACCTCAGCCGGCAGACCGCCGTGCTCGAGGCGTCGATCTCCGGACAGGTCGCGCCGGTGGTGCGGGCGGCGACGCTCGGCGACCGGGCCCAGACCGCCGTGTTCGCCGGTCGCTGGGTCGAGGCCGCGACCCTGCTCGGGCTCGCCGCCGAGCGTGGGGGCGACGACCTGCGCCGCCTCTGGCTGCCCACCCCCGACCCGGTGGAGCTGCTGGTGCTCGCCGGTCAGGACCGCGCGGCCCGCCGGGCGCACGAGCGCCTGCGGCTCCGCGTGCTGCCGTCGGTCGGTTCCGATCCGGGGGGTGGATACACGGGCGGGCCGTCGGGTTCCGCGCCGGTCGGTTCCGGCACCGGCTTCGCCGGCGGGCCGGTGCGCCGCCGTCGGCTCGACCTTGCCCGCGCCGAGCTCGCCCTGGCCGACGCGTCCGGCGTCAACCGGGCGCGTGAACGCGCTGTCGAGGCCTCGCTCCGGGTGGGCTCCACGTTCGAGCGCGGGCTCACCGAGCTGGTCGCGGCGCGTGCCTTCGCGCGCCTCGGCCTGCCCGGCGAGGCGGCGGCGCACCTGCTCGGCGCGCACGAGCTGTTCGAGGAGTCGGGCGCGAAAGCCTGGGAGCACATCGCCGAGCAGGCGCTGACGGCGCCTGGGTTCCTTCCCGGGGGCGAGGGCCGGGTCGCGGCCCGCTCCGTGGGCGGGGCCGGGTCGGCTGGGCTCGGTCCGCGACGTCGGCCGGGGCCCGACCGGTGCGACCGGCGACACCCTCGGCCGGGTCTCCGACCTGGCGGCCCGGGCACGTCGCGATGCCGCGCCCGTCCCGGCGGAGCTGGCGGGCGGGCCCGGCACGCCGAGCCCCTCCGACGCCGAGGCGGAACCGTGCGGGCAGTGGAGCGGCCTGCTCACCGAGCGGGAGCTCGACGTCGCGCGGCTCGTGGTGCAGGGCCGGACCAACCGGCAGGTCGCCGCGAACCTCTACGTGTCGGTCCGCACCGTGGAGGTGCACCTGGGGCGGGTCTTCCGCAAGCTCGGGGTGCGCTCCCGCACGGAGCTGGCGGTGCTGGCGCTGCGGGGGTAGGCCCGGGGGCCTCACGCCTCCAGCAGGATCGTCACCGGACCGTCGTTGACCAGCTCGACCTGCATGTCGGCGCCGAACCGCCCCGTCTCGACCGTCAGGCCGCGCTCCCGCAGCGCGGCCACGACGGCGTCGACGAGCGGTTCGGCGACCGGCCCGGGCGCCGCCTGGTTCCACGTGGGGCGGCGCCCCTTGCGGGCGTCGCCGTAGAGCGTGAACTGGCTGACGACGAGCACCGGTGCACCGACGTCGGCCACGGACTTCTCGTCGTGCAGGATCCGCAGGTCGGCGATCTTGCGGGCGATCGTCTCGACCTGGGCGGCGCCGTCGTCGTGCGTCACGCCGACCAGCGCCAGGATCCCCGGCTTGTCGATGGCGCCGACCACCTCGCCGTCGACCACCACCGATGCACTGGTGACCCGCTGGAGCACCGCCCTCATCGGCGGCCCTCGTACGCGTCGGCGAAGACCGCCCGGACCTCCCCGACCGGTCGCCCGCCGCCGAGCACCGGCACGCGGCCCAGCCCGTCGAGCCCGCCCGGGTAGACGCCCGGCAGGCCCGCGGCACCCGCGGCGCGCAGGGCGGCGGCGAGGATCGCGGGGCGGGACCGGGCGGAGCCGTCGAGCACCTTGAACGCCAGGGCCGAGCCGTCGGGCAGGCCCGCGGCGTAGACCCCCTCGGCGCCGTCCTTCGCGACCAGGCCCGGCACCGCCTGCATGGCGAGCGTGACGTCCCGGCCGGCGCCACCCATCATGTCGGGGTGCGCCGAGATCGCGCGGCCGACCCGCGCCTCGTGCGAGCGGAGGTCGACGGTCGGCGCGGCGCCCAGGGTCGAGAACGCGCGCGCCAGACCCAGCAGCGTGGTGGAGAGCAGGGGCGCGCCGCAGCCGTCGACGGTGGTGTGCATGACCAGCTCGGCGTCGCCGGTCATCTCGAGGATGGTGCCGCGGATGGCCCGCTGGAGCGGGTGCTCGGGCGACAGGTAGGTCTCGATGTCCCAGCCCTGCGTGAGGCAGGTGGCGAGCATCGCCGCGTGCTTGCCCGAGCAGTTCTGCGCGAGCGACGCCGGGCCCGGCCCGCCGTCGTGCGGCGCCATGTGCCACTCCAGGGCGGCCGGCGGGTACAGCGGCAGGTCAGGGGTGTTCTGCAGCGCGTCGGTGCCCAGGCCCACGGAGGCGAGGATCTGCAGCACGCCCTCCAGGTGGATGAGCTCGCCGTTGTGGCTCGCGGCGGCCAGCGCGAGGAGGCGGTCCGGCAGCTCCAGGCCCGCCCGGAGCATCGCCACCAGCTGCAGCGGCTTGAGCGACGAGCGCGGCCAGATCGGCGTGGTCGGGTTGCCCGCCTGGACCACCGGGCGGCCCGACGGGTCGAGCACCACGAGGTGCCCCAGGTGCACCGACTCCACCATGTCGCCGCGGATCACCTCGGCCAGCGGCGCGGCGCCGTCGAGCGCGCTGCCCGACGAACCGGTCACCCGGGCCATCGGGGAGGACATGCGCCCGGTCACCATCCGCTCTGGGGACCGCGCGGCTTGTTGCCGGTGCCGTACGGCTGCAGGCGGGGACGCACGCTCACCCAGTAGATGATCGCGGGCGCGACGGCGATGATGTTGAGGAAGGAGCCGAACATGAACCCGCCCTGCATCCAGCCCTGCGGCAGCCCGAGGAAACCGAGGGCGGCGGCCAGGCCCAGGATCGCCAGCCAGGCGGCCTTCGACAGACGTCCCTCCGCCCGGAAACCCTTGTCCGGCCGGCGGACGGCGTCGACGAACGCGACGACCTGGACGACAAAGACCACGAGCGCGAGCGCGGCCATCACGAACCACTGCAAGAATCCCACGGCGCGAGCCTACGGCACGGCCCGGGCGACGGATCGCCGGACCGGCGACGGAGGCCCGGTAGGCGCGGAAGGCGCCGGTCGCCAGCCACGTCATGACCAGCACCGCGGCGAACAGCACGGCGATCCCGAGCGGGCCGCCGTCGAACCGGGCGCCACCCAGCCAGGCCACGTCCGGTCACGCACCGGGCTCGGACTGCGGTCCCCGGGCGATGCCAGTCGCCCGGGGGCCCTTCCTTGTCTGCTTCCTTCTGCCCGACGGCGGTGGCAGCCGGCGTCGGGACGACTCTGCCGGCGTCAGAGGTCTGGCTGTGCTCGACTCTCACG
This sequence comes from uncultured Actinomycetota bacterium, assembly GCA_963850545.1. Lineage (GTDB taxonomy): Bacteria > Actinomycetota > Actinomycetes > Actinomycetales > Cellulomonadaceae > Promicromonospora. The sequence goes on from CAWKLP010000002.1 coordinate 1,072,160, forward strand.
CTGGCGCCGAACAGCATCTGGGCGAGCAGGAGCATCATCACGACGAACCCGCCGACCAGGGCCAGCAGCGACCAGGCCCAGCCCACGGTGAACCCGAGGACCAGGAACGCGACCAACGCGAGGGACCAGACAGCGGCCGTGTAGATGCCGAACCGAGCAGCGGCCGCCGGGTCCCTTCGAAGCGGTTGCCCACCTGCGCGTGCTCCCGCGCCAGCTCCAGGACCCACGGCTTGTGGCGGTTGGTCGGGGTGGCCAGCGAGGTAGGCGAGCCAGGCGCCGCCCACGACGAGCCAAGGCACGGCCGTCCAGAGCGAACCGCGAAGGCGCGCAACGGTCAACAGGTAGCCCCAGACGGCCGGCGATCAGGCCGATCACGAGGAGCGCCGAGGCCGCACCGTAGGCGATCGCCCGCCCGACGCGGCATCCCGAAGTTCGTGGCTGTCTCCCGCATGAGGGACACCGCGACGATCCAGCCGACCGCAGGTCCCGACAGGAGCAGCACGATAGGGCAGCCAGACCAGGAACGGCCCGAACTGGCCCGCCGCGGGCCACCAGCGACCGCGAAGCGGTGCGAGGGCCAACAGCACGCACTATCGGACGCCACGACCACGACTGGCGACATACCGGGGCGACATCGGTGACGCGCTGCTGCGATGGCGACTGCCACGGCGGCGCCCGCGGCAGGGCGCTCGCCGGTACGGCCGGCGTCCGCCGTCGGCCCGGAGGCCTCCTCGACGAGCGCACGCACGTCGCCGAGCTCGTCGACCGCCCGCCGGGCCGCCTCGTCGGGCTCGATGCCGCTCGCGGTCAGCTCCGCGACGCGGTCCAGGAGGTTCGCGCGGATCTCCTCCTTGAGGTCCTGCACGTCGGGGGTCATCGCGAGGCCGGCGAAGGCCTCGTCGCAGCGAGGCGATGCACCGAGGTGTCCATCATCGGGAACCTTTCAGGTCGAGGAGGGAGTCGATGGTGCGTCGCGTGACCACCCACGCGTCCACGTTGCGCCGGTACACGGCCCGGCCGCGTCGGTGATGCGGTAGTACTTGCGGCGCCCGCCCTGGGACTCGTCGCCCCAGTAGGCCTCGACCAGGCCGTCCTTCACGAGCCGCCGGTAGGCCGCGTAGAGCGTGGCCTCCTTGATCTCGTAGTCGCCGCCGGTCGCGTCGCGGATCGCCTTGTAGATCTCGAACCCGTACCGGTCCCGGCCGCGCAGCACGCCGAGCACGATCGTGTCGGTGTGGCCGCGCAGGAGATCGGCGGCGAAGGCATCAGCCCCGCCGTCCGGCGTCGAGCCGCTCACTGTTCTGCATCACAGCCAGTACTGTATCTGATCAAGTACCTGATGACAACAGGACGGATGCACAGCCTGTGGACAACTCGAGAGCTACAGCTCGGGCAGGGCGTCGCGGGCCTCGCCCGGGGAGGCGCCGGCGGCCTCCAGCGCGTCGACGACGGGCGACCGCAGCAGCATGACCAGCGACTGCACCTGCCAGTCGCCCTCGCCCACGGTCCGCGGGTCCACCTGGGCGGCCACGCTGGTCAGCACCTCGCGTCCGCGAGCGCCGTCGCCCCCGGAGCCGACGTCGGAAGCGAGCTGCCGCACACCCGTCGCGAAGGCCTCGACCAGGCCGGCCACGGGCTGGACGTCGTGGTCCCCTTCGAGCACCGGGAGCACACGCCGGGCCAGGACCCGCACGGAGCGCATCGTGCGGTCGACCAGCACCGCCTGCTCCTCCAGCCGGGCGAGCTCGCCGCGGTGGATCCGCCCCACGGAGATCCGTGCCAGCTCGCGGGCGTCCCGGGCGGCCTCCTGCCACTCGGCGAGCACCGGTTCGGAGGCCCGGCCGAGCACGAGGGCGGCGCGGACGTCGTCCAGGTCGCGCGAGCGCATGCCGCGGGCGAGCGTCTCCAGGGTCTCGGCGAGCTCGGTCACTGCCCGCTCGGCGAGCGCGCGCGGGCGACGCCGGGTGTCACCCGGGGTGAGCAGCGCGACGAGCAGGGCGATGGCGCCGCCGATCAGGGCGTCGGTCCAGCGGCCGAGCGGCCCGCCGGAGACCGAGGGCAGGCCCACCACGATGATCGCCTGCACCCCCGCCTGCGTGACCAGCAGCGCGCCCCGGTCGATGAACCGCGCGGCGATCGCGGAGAAGAACAGCACGAGGCTGAGCTGCCACCAGCCCGACCCGATCAGGTGCACGACCAGGTCGCCCATGGCGACGCCGACGGCCACGCCCACGGCCATCTCGGACACCCGGCGGACGTCCCGCTGTGCGGCTGAAGCCGAGCAGCACCCACGCCGCGACGGGCGCGAAGAAGGGCTGCTGGTGACCCAGCACGTAGCGCGCCACCAGGTAGGCGACCCCCGCGGCGAGCGAGGCCTGCGCGATCGGGATGAGGCTCGCCCGGCGCGCGGGTCCAGCCCTGCCGCAGCCGGGTGCGCAGCATGAGGGTGCGCATGGCCTTGCGCCACATCTCGTCGGCCGGGCCAGGCAGGGAGATCACGGGGGCATCCTCCCACCCTCCGGGCCGGCCGGGTCAGATGAGGCTGGTCGGGGCGCGGAGGCCCCGGGTCAGCGGGCCGTGCGACTCCGGGCGGTCGGCCGAGACGCCGTCGCCCGGGACGACGATCTCCTGCGCCGCCGACACCTCGATGCCCTGGCCCGAGATCTCGCCGGACACCATGAGCTCGACGTCCTCGGGCACGTTGCGCTTGAGCACGGCGAGGCCGATCGGCCCCAGCTCGTGGTGGCGGGCCATCGAGGTGAGCGTCCCGACGACCTTGCCCGCTCCGCCGTCCGACGCCGGGAGGCGCACCTCCGCGCCCGCCTCCGGGAGCAGGTGCTGCGACCCGTCGAGGTGCAGCATCACGAGCCGGCGCGGCGGGCGGCCGAGGTTGTGCACGCGCGCGACGGTCTCCTGGCCGCGGTAGCAGCCCTTGTTGATGTGGACGGCGGTGCGCAGCCAGTCCAGCTCGTGCGGGATGGTGCGGTCGTCGACCTCGCGCGCGTAGCCGCGGGCGCCAGGCCTCGACCCGCAGCGCCTCCGTGGCCCAGGTCCCGGCGAGCGGCCAGCCGGCGGCCTCGCGGGCGGCGACCTCGGCCTCCAGGTCGGCGCGGGGCACGAGCACCAGCCGCCACGGCCGGGCGCGCGCCGGGGTGCTCGGACTGCGGGCGGCCCGTAGCGCGTCCCCCCGCCGACGACGTTCGGCCAGGCGTCGTGCCAGGTCACCGGCTCGCCCTCGGCGCCCTCGGCGGCGACGGGCTCGCCGATCGCGGCCCACTCGTCGGTGGCGTCCGTGATCTCGACGCGGAGCGTGAACTTCATCCGGTTCGAGCCAGCCGGCCAGGCCGGGCGCCGACTCGCGCTCGGTGATCAGCCAGGTGGCCTCGCCGTCGTCGACCACGCCTGCCGCGTGCTCGACGTGGCCCTGCGGCGAGAGGACGAGCAGCTCCGTGCTGGTGCGCGGGGCCAGGCCGTCGAGCTGCTGCGAGGTGATCGAGTGCAGCCAGCTCAGCCGGTCCGGCCCGGCGACCCGCACCACACCGAGGTGCGACTGGTCGACCACCGCCCCGCCGCGCGACAGCGCGCGCTGCTCGGCCGTCGGGTCGCCGTAGTGCCAGGCGATGCCGGCGTCGGGGCCGGCGGCGGCGACCGCGCCGTGCCGGCTCAACAGGGGGCTCTCGTAGTCCATGCTCACCTCAGGTGCAGCGTCGTGGGCGGGCGAGGCATTCCCCGCCCGCGGTACTTCACTGCTCCGGTCCAGCTCCGCCGAAGCGTACGAGCGCAGCGGCTCGCCGAACGCGGCGAGCTCCTCCACCCACAGCAGGCGGCCCTGCACCAGGCCGTACAGCCGCTTCGACGCACGCACCTCGGACGCGGTCGACGTGCGCGCTATCGCGTCCGACGCCAGGTCGATCCGCCCGTTGCCCGCGGCGCCGATGTAGACCGTGACGCGCCCGGAGGCGTCGGCCACGAGCACCTCGAGCGCGTGCTTGTCGTCCTCGAGCCCTTCCGGCCGGTCCGTGGAGACACGCCAGTAGCCGGTCTCGGTGGACCAGACGGTGCCTGCCGCGGCGACGTCGGGCGTCTCGACGGCGGCGCGGGCGCGTCGGCCTCGATCGGGTCCGGCACGGGGGCGGGCCACTCGCCGTCGTCGGGCAGCTTGTCCGGGACGGCGGCGTCGAGCACCCGCAGCGTGGACTCGAACCGCAGGTACGGGCCGCCGTCGTGGTCGAAGACCAGGTCCTGCACGAACGTCTTCCTGCCGATGCCGGGGTACTCGATCACACCCTCACCGCGCCACCGGCCGACCAGCCAGGCCAGCGGGTAGACCTCGGGCGAGAGGCCGTCAGGGAAGGTGAACGTCATCAGCGCTGACCGGTGTACAGCTTGTAGACGACGTAGCCGGCGAACCAGGTGACCGCGATGGCGACGGCGACGATGAGGCCGGTGAAGATGAGCTCAAGGGCATGGATCGACATGCCGCCGATCTTAACCGGCGACGGCCTAGAGTCAGCGGCATGCGCCAGCTCGTGATCAAGACCACGTCCGGCCTGGACCGGCCCGAGGCCACCAACCAGGCGTTCACCGTCGCCGCCGCGGCGGTGGCGTCCGGGGCGGAGGTCAGCCTCTGGCTCACCGGGGAGTCGGCGTGGTTCGCCCTGCCCGGCCGGGGCGCCGACCTCGCGCTCGACCATGCGACGCCGCTGCCCGACCTGCTGGAGGTCGTCCTGGCCGCCGGGACCGTCACGCTCTGCACCCAGTGCGCCGCGCGCCGCGACATCACCGAGGCCGACGTGATCCCGGGTATCCGCATAGCGGGCTCGGCGCTGTTCACCGAGGAGATCCTGCGGGACGGCGCCCAGGCCCTCGTCTACTGAGCCGGGCGCCGTCTACTGACTCAGGCGCGGACCAGGCCCGTCCGGCGCAGCAGCAGGTACATCTCGCACCCGAGGCACAGCCCGATGACGGCGTTCAGCGCCGCGGCGACGAACGCCACCGCCGCCGCGATCGGCACGGCCGGGAGCACTCCGAACAGGCCGAGGATCACGCCCACCGCGGTGACGAAGAGGCCGACACCCTGCGCGAAGCGCGGCGGGCGCCGGTCCTCCAGCTCCGCCGGCGGGCTCAGCCGCGGCCGCACGAACCTCTTGAACAGCAGGCCCTGCCACGAGCCCTCGGCGCCGCGCAGCGTGCCGAGCAAAAAGCTCAGCATGATGAAGGTCAGCAGCCACAGCCCCGCGGTGCTCGCACCGAGCAGCACGACGGCGGCCAGCAGCACCGCCGTGATGCTCGCGCCGACGCGCGGTCCACGCGGGTCGATCCCCTTGTTCTCCGTCATGACTGACCCTCCACGTCCGCTTCGGCCACCACGGTGGGGACCCGGTTCAGAGCTTGCCGTGCCTGGGTGTCGGAGACGACGCCGCTCATGCGAGCGACCTCGCGCCCGCCGCCGTCGACCACGAGCACCGTGGGGGTGCGGAGCACACCCAGGGTGCGTACGAGGTCAAGATGGTCGTCCACGAGCACCTCGCGGTGCCCGACGCCGGAGCCGGAACCGGTGAGGCCGCCCAGCACCCGGGACGTCGACCGGCACGCGGCACACACCTCGGCAGAGAACTGCACGAAGGTCACCCGGTCGGCGAGCGCGATCCCGGACGACGCCCAGTCGATCCCGACCGGCGTCTCCCGAGGTGCACGCACAGCACCTTGACGTGCCGACCACCACACTCCGAGCGCGGCCGTGCCCAGCACGAGCACGACCAGTGCTATCACCTGTCCCAGCATTTAGCCCACGATGCCGTGAGTCGCTCGTCCAGACAAGTGTTCGCTTGTGGTGTCTCAGAGTATGACCATCCGGCCGACGACGAACACGAGGATGCCGCACACCGCCACGGGCAGCGCGCTCGCCGAGAGCCCGGCCAGCCGCGCGCCGCGGGACGGCAGCCGCTCCAGCAGCAGGTGCAGCGCCCCCACGACGACACCCGCGACGAGCCCGCACCAGAGACCGCTCACGGTGTCGATGTTCGGCAGCAGCGTGCCCGGCCCCGCCGCCCACCCCGACGGCGGCGATCGCGGAGATCCCGAGCGCCACCCAGCCGCGCACCGGCAGGGCGGACACGGCCGCGGCGACCGCCAGCGCGACCGCGCTGGTCACGACGAGCGCGGCCCCGGCGTCGGACCGGCCGGCGGCTATCCAGCCGGACGCGGCGACCGCCGCGACGACGCCGGCCACGGTGCCCGACACCGACTCGGTGAGCTGGGGCCGCCCGTCCCGGCGCAGCATCTGCGCGATGAAGGCGAGCACCACCGCGCCCGCCAGCACCGTCGGCAGGTGGCGCAGCACCGGCTCGCCCTGCGTGAGGTAGGTAACGGCCGCGCCGCCGACGCCGCAGAGCGCCACGACCACCCGCGTGCTCCCCGGCGCGGGCAGCCGCAGCAGCGACGGCCAGCCCAGCGCGACGAGAACCACCAGGACCACGACCGCCGCCACGAGGGGCAGCGGCTGGGGCTGGACGTAGGACGCAGCGGCGACGACGGCTGCGAGCACAGCGGTCAGCACGGCGCGGGTGGATACGGACACGCCCCCGAGTTTCCCAGAGACAGGCCTGGTTCCTTCAATCGCAGCACCGCACGGGCCAGATCCCCGCCAGATCCCGCGCCGGAACGAGACGAGCGCCACTCGCTTCATGCGACCGTCACGGGTGCTGACCAGCATGGTGGTGCCTAAGAAAAGGGCGTGTAACATGCACGCAACAAGCAACAGGGCAGACTTCCGCAGAGCCAGTTGGACGCGACGGGACGTCTCGCTACCGCGAGACCCGAGCCAGGGACGGTTGCAAGACGCCGGTTCCGAGAGGAGGTGCGTCAATGGCAGAGCTGTTGATCCTCACACCCGCCACCGGCGGGTCGGCCGATGTACTGCCCGCACTGGGACTCCTGTCCCACCGGGTGCGGGTGCTCCCGATGGAGCCCTCGGCGCTCGTCGACGCCCCGGACGCGGACGTCGTCCTGCTGGACGCTCGCCGCGATCTGGTCGCGGCCCGCACCACCTGCCGGCTGCTGCACGCCACCGGCCTCACGGTGCCGCTCGTGCTGATCCTCACCGAGGGCGGCCTCACGGTCGTGACCCACGAGTGGGGTGCCGACGACCTGCTGCTGGAGACCGCCTCGCCCGCCGAGGTCGAGGCCCGCCTCCGCCTCGTGGTCGAGCGCTCGGCGCGCGGCCCGGCCGAGGAGTCGCAGCAGGAGATCTCCGCGGGCGAGCTCGCGATCGACGCCGGCGGGTACACCGCCCGGCTCCGCGGCCGCCCCATCGACCTGACCTACAAGGAGTTCGAGCTCCTCAAGTACCTGGTGCAGCACCCGGGCCGCGTGTTCACGCGCGCCCAGCTGCTGCAGGAGGTCTGGGGCTACGACTACTACGGGGGCACGCGCACCGTCGACGTCCACGTGCGGCGGCTGCGCGCCAAGCTCGGTCCCGAGCACGAGCAGCTCATCGGCACGGTGCGCAACGTCGGCTACCGGTTCGACCCGCCCAAGGAGCAGCGTCCGGTCGAGGACGCGCCCGCGGCGGCGCCCGCCGCGCCCGGGCACTTCGCCGACCGGCAGCTCGACGATCGACGCGCGTGGCACCGGGAGCGGCGACCACCGCTGCGGCGTCGTACCGGCGCGCGGACGACACCAAGCCCACCGGACGACGCAGACGGGCCCGAGCGCGCAGACAAGCGAGCGTCGCGCAGACAGGCCACTGAACCGGCGAGCGCGTAGGTTCGTACCTGTGACCGCACTCTCGGCCAGACCGGCCGTCCGCTCGGCAGCCACCAGCGACTACACGCTGCGCGCTCGTCGAAGGGCCGTGGCAACACGAGTTCGTCTCGTCGGGCGGTTCGCGCTTCCACGTGGCGGTCGCCGGCCCCGAGACGCCGCTCCGCGCCCCTGGTGCTCCTGCTGCACGGCTACCCCCAGTTCTGGTGGGCCTGGCGCGCGCAGATCCCCGCCCTCGCCGACGCCGGCTACCGCGTCGCCGCGATGGACGTGCGCGGCGTGGGCGGGTCGGACAAGCCGCCGTCGGGCTACGCGGTGCCGACGCGCGCGGCCGACGTCGCGGGCGTGGTGCGCTCCCTGGGGCGCGAACGCACGGTGGTGGTGGGGCACGGTACGGGCGGCACGCTCGCCTGGGCGGTGGCCGCCCTCCATCCCGGCACGACGGCGGCCGTCGCCGCCCTGTGCAAGCCCGCACCCGGCCAGGATGCGCCTGCGCGGCCGAGCCGCGCTCACGACGGCCGCGCTGCGCGAGCTCGCGTACCTGCAGGTCCCGACACTGCCGGAGCGTGCACTGACCCAGGGTGACCTCGTGGAGCGCACCCTCGCGCTGGGCGCGGCCTCCCCGCTGCCCGACGACGTGGTGGAGGTCTACAAGACGGTCATGCGCATCCCGTTCGCCGCGCACTCCGCCGCCGAGGCGCTGCGCTGGACCGTACGGTCCACGCCCCGCATGGACGGGCGCCGGTTCGGCGCCGCGCTACGCGATCCACTCGGCATGCCCGCGCTGCAGGTCCAGGGCGGCCGGGACGGGATCGTGCGGCCCGAGCGCGCCGATCTCGACGCCGTCGCTCTCGCACCCGACCTGCGCTACGAGCTGATCCCGGGTGCCGGCCACTTCCTCCCGGAGGAAGCCCCGGACGAGGTGAATCAGATCCTGCTGGACTGGCTCTCCCGGGTAAGCCCCCTGCCGAAGTAGACCTACTTCGGCGCGATGAGGGGCAGGCCTGCCAGCGCCGAGCGCTCCGGCGCCGGACGCACCAGCTTCGCCGCCTTGTCGGGGTCCGTCTCGCCCGCCCCGTACGACGGGCACAGGTGCGAGATGCTGCACGCCCCGCACGCCGGGGTGCGCGCGAGGCACACCCGCCGCCCGTGCCACACGAGGTGGTGGCTGAGCATGGTCCACTCCTTCTTCGGGAACAGCTCGCCCACCTCGGCCTCGACCTTCACCGGATCCTCCTCGGCGGTGAGGCCCAGCCGGCGCGCCAGCCGCCCGAAGTGTGTGTCCACGGTGATTCCCGGGACACCGAACGCGTTGCCGAGCACCACGTTCGCCGTCTTGCGCCCGACGCCGGGCAGGGTCACCAGGTCCTTCAGCCGCCCCGGGACCTCGCCGTCGTACCGGTCGACCAGCGCCTTGCCCAGGCCGATCACGGCCCGCGCCTTGGCCCGGAAGAAGCCGAGCGGCCGCAGGATCTCCTCGAGCTCCTCCGGGTTCGCCTCCGCGTACGCCTGGGCGTCCGGGTACATCACGAACAGCTCCGGCGTGGTCTGGTTGACGCGGACGTCGGTGGTCTGCGCGCTGAGCACCGTCGCGATCAGCAGCTCCAGCGGCGTCGTGAAGTCCAGCTCGGCCCGGGCGTCCGGATAGGTCACCGCGAGCTCGCGGTTGATCCGCCGCGCCCGGCGCACGAGCGCCAGCCGGCTCTCCGGCGCATTCTTGGAGGTCGTTCTCTGGTTCGCGGTCGCTCACGGTCACGTCGCCACACTAACGATCCCCACTGACATCGCTCTGGTGGGCGATCCCGTTCGGGTTGAGTCCGTGTACCTAGGACGCGGAGTATGAGAAGGTCGAGGGCGCACACGCCGTCCACGAGCCGCGCGGTCGCACCCGATGCCCCCACCCGACGGGTCCGGGCAGCACCCCGGACCCCACGACGGTCCACGTGAATCGAGGAAGAGTCACCATGCCGTACACGCACCACCTCCGCGTCTACCCGTCCGCCGAGCCGCTGAAGCGCACCGACCAGCTCGCCTGGAAGCTCGCGGAGCTCGCCACGGACGCCGTCGAGCCCACCGCCGAGGTCACCGACATGGTGATCAACCGCGTGATCGACAACGCGTCCGTCGCAGCGGCCAGCCTCACGCGCGGACCCGCCGTCGCCGCCCGGTCGCAGGCTCAGTCGCACCCGTACACGCCCGGCTCCACGGTCTTCGGCCTGGATCCCGAAGCGACGAGCAGCCCCGAGTGGGCCGCGTGGGCCAACGGCGTCGCCGTGCGCGAGCTCGACTTCCACGACACGTTCCTCGCCGCCGAGTACTCCCACCCGGGCGACAACATCCCGCCGATCCTCGCGGTGGCCCAGCACGCCGGCCGCACCGGCAGGGACCTGGTCCAGGGCATCGTGACCGGCTACGAGATCCAGGTGGACCTGGTCCGCACGATCAGCCTGCACAAGCACAAGATCGACCACGTGGCCCACCTCGGCCCGTCCGCGGCGGCCGGCATCGGCACGCTGCTGGGTCTGGACACCGAGACGGTGTTCCAGGCGATCGGCCAGGCCCTGCACACCACGACGGCCACGCGGCAGAGCCGCAAGGGCCAGATCTCCACGTGGAAGGCGCACGCCCCGGCTTTCGCGGGCAAGCTCGCCGTGGAGTCGGTGGACCGCGCGATGCGCGGCCAGACCTCCCCCGAGCCCATCTACGAGGGTGAGGACGGCGTCGTCGCCTGGCTCCTGGACGGACCTGACGCCGCATACGACGTCGTGCTGCCCGCGCTCGGCGAGCCGCGCACCGGCATCCTCGACACGTACACCAAGGAGCACTCCGCGGAGTACCAGGCGCAGGCGATCATCGACATGGCCCGTGCGCTGGGCAACGAGCACCCGGAGCTCCGGGACCCGGCGAACGTCCAGGGCATCGTGCTGCACACCAGCCACCACACGCACTACGTGATCGGCTCGGGCGCGAACGACCCGCAGAAGTACGACCCGACGGCGTCGCGGGAGACCCTCGACCACTCGGTCCCCTACATCTTCACGGTCGCGCTGCAGGACGGCGGCTGGCACCACGTGGACTCCTACGCCCCGGAGCGCGCGCAGCGCCCCGACACGGTCGCGCTGTGGCGCAAGGTCACCACCGCCGAGGACCCGGAGTGGACCCGCCGCTACCACTCGACCGACCCGGCCGAGAAGGCGTTCGGCGGCCGCGTCGAGATCACTCTCACGGACGGCCGGACGGTCACCCGGGAGATCGCCGTCGCCGACGCCCACCCCCTTGGCGCCCGCCCGTTCGCCCGCAAGAACTACGTCGACAAGTTCCGCACCCTGGCAGCGGGCGTCCTGGAGGACGCCGAGATCGACCGCTTCCTCGGCCTGGCCGAGCGTCTGCCCGAGCTCACGCCCGCCGAGGTCCGCGAGCTCACGATCGTCGCGGCTCCCGGGGTGCTGGACACCGTCAAGGCTCCGACGGGCCTCTTCGAGCTCGGGCGCACCCCGGTGGTCGAGCCTGCCGAGACGCGGGAGGCCTGATGCTCTACTCCCACCTCACCGCCGCGGCCAAGCGCCGCGCCTTCCGCGAGGCCCTTGCCGGGCCGGACATCCTGCAGCTCCCGGGGGCGTTCAACCCGCTGAGCGCCAAGCTGATCCAGGACAAGGGGTTCGACGGCGTCTACGTCTCCGGCGCCGTGCTCTCCGCGGACCTCGGCCTGCCCGACATCGGCCTGACCACCCTGACCGAGGTGGCCGGCCGGGCCGCGCAGATCGCCCGGGTCACCGACCTCCCCACGCTCGCCGACGCCGACACCGGGTTCGGCGAGCCCATGAACGTGGCCCGCACGGTCCAGACCATGGAGGACGCCGGCGTGGCCGGCATCCACATCGAGGACCAGGTCAACCCCAAGCGCTGCGGCCACCTGGACGGCAAGGAGGTCGTCGAGCTCGGCGACGCCGTCCGCCGCATCCGGGCCGCCGTCGACGGCCGCCGCGACCCCGACTTCCTCGTCATGGCGCGCACCGACGTGCGCGGCACGGAACCAGGCGAGCGCGGCCTGCGGCTCGCGATCGATCGCGCCAAGGCCCTGACCGACGCCGGGGCGGACGCGATCTTCCCCGAGGCGATGAAGGACCTCTCGGAGTTCGAGGCCGTCGCCTCGGCCCTCGACGTCCCCGTGCTCGCCAACATGACGGAGTTCGGCAAGTCCGAGCTCTTCACCACCAAGCAGCTGCACGACGCCGGAGCGCAGCTCGTGATCTACCCCGTCACCCTGCTGCGCATCGCGATGGGTGCCGCGGAGCGGGCGCTGGACGAGATCTCGGCGTCGGGCACCCAGGACGCCCTGGTGCCGCAGATGCAGACCCGCGCACGGCTCTACGAGCTCACCGACTACGCGGCCTACAACCACTTCGACTCGAACGTCTTCACCTACAAGCCCTGACCTCGTAATGCCAGGACACGAAGGAGTGCGCATGACCGAGACCACGGAGATCCGCAAGGGTCTGGCCGGCGTCGTCGCCGACACGTCGGCGATCTCGAAGGTCAATCCCGAGACCAACTCGCTGCTGTACCGGGGCTATCCGGTGCAGGAGCTGGCCGCCAAGAAGACGTTCGAGGAGGTCGCCTACCTGCTGTGGCACGACGACCTGCCGACGGCGGCGCAGCTGGCCGAGCAGACGGCGACCGAGCGCGTGCACCGTGAGCTGCCGGACAACGTCCGCGACGCGATCCTCGAGCTGCCCACCGACTGCCACCCCATGGACGTGTGCCGCACCGCGGTCTCCATCCTGGGCGCGCACGACCCGCAGGCCGAGGACTCTTCGGTCGAGGCGGAGCTCGCCAAGGCGCTGCGGCTGTGGGCGGTCCTGCCCGCCGTCGTCGCGCTCGACCAGCGCCGCAGGCACGGCCAGGAGCTGGTGCACCCGCGCGAGGACCTCGGCTATTCCGCGAACTTCCTGTGGATGACGTTCGGCGAGGAGGCGGAGCCCGCCGTCGTGCAGGCCTTCGAGGCCTCGATGGTCCTGTACGCGGAGCACTCGTTCAACGCGTCCACGTTCACCGCGCGCGTCATCACCTCGACGCTCGCCGACCTGCACTCGGCCGTCACGGGCGCCATCGGCGCCCTCAAGGGCCCGCTGCACGGCGGCGCGAACGAGGCCGTGCAGGCCACGTTCGAGGAGATCGGCTCGGCCGACAAGGCCGAGGCCTGGCTCGAGGACGCCCTGGCACACAAGAAGAAGATCATGGGGTTCGGTCACCGGGTCTACAAGAACGGCGACTCGCGCGTACCGACCATGCGGGCCGTGCTCGGCGACCTCGCCGAGCACTACGGCCAGACCGAGGTGCTCGACCTGTACGACACCCTCGAGAACGCCATGGGTGCAGCCAAGAACATCAAGCCGAACCTCGACTACCCGGCGGGCCCGGCCTACCACCTGATCGGGTTCGACACGAACATCTTCACGCCGTTGTTCGTCGCGTCCCGCATCACGGGCTGGACCGCGCACGTCATGGAGCAGCGCGCCGCGAACTCACTGATCCGACCGGTGTGCGAGTACGTGGGGCCGGAGCAGCGCGAGGTTCCCTGACAAGTACCCAGGACGCCCGTTCCAAGGTCCCAGGTGACACCCCTAGGATTCATGGACGGGCGTCCTACTACGCACCGGGCAAAGACTGGCATCCCGCATGAAGCGGACGAAAACGTCGGTCTGCACGCCACGTGGACGCCACGAGAGAGACCGATGACCCGGCAATCTCGTGACATTGAGGCAGACTGAGAGGTGGAAAAGGCTGATGGACGAAAGTCCCCGACACGTGAGGACACCACTGGTGGACGACGAAGTCGTACTCTCTGCCCCCCTCTTCGCGGACATGGAAGGCGAGGAGACACGCGCGCTCTTCGAGTCCATGGTGCCCGTGGAGCTGGTCCGGGGTGACGTGCTCTTCCGCGAGGGCGAACCGGGCGACCGGCTCTATGTCATCGCACAGGGCAAGATCAAGCTGGGTCGCCGGTCGAGCGATGGCCGCGAGAACCTGCTGTCGATCCTGGGCCCGGGCGAGATGTTCGGTGAGCTCTCCCTCTTCGACCCGGGTCCCCGCACCGCGTCGGCCTCGTCCGTGTCGGACTCCGTTGTCTACGAGCTGCGTCACGACTCGCTCGTGAAGTGGATCGCCGACCACCCGGGTGTCGCCACCCAGCTGCTCGGTGCGCTGGCGCGCCGCCTTCGCCGCACCAACGAGACGCTCGCGGACCTCGTGTTCTCCGACGTCCCGGGCCGCGTGGCCAAGGCGCTGCTGGACCTGTCGACCCGCTTCGGCGAGCCCAACGACGACGGCATCCGCGTGGCGCACGACCTCACGCAGGAGGAGCTGGCGCAGCTCGTCGGCGCCTCGCGAGAGACCGTGAACAAGGCCCTGGCCGACTTCGCGACCCGCGGCTGGGTCCGCCGCGAGGGCCGGGCCGTGGTGCTGCTGGACCTCGACCGCCTGGAGCGCCGGGCGCGCTGACCAGTTCGCCGAAGTGGAACTGTGACGCCACAGTTCTACTTCGGCGCCACCGTCAGCGTCATCAGCGTCGCCTCCGGGCGGCATGCGAACCGGACCTGCGCGTAGGGCGAGGTCCCAGCTCCCGCGGAGACGTGCAGCCAGGTCGAGCTCTCGCCGCCCTCGCGGTCGGGGCGGGGCCCGGGCCAGCCGTGCAAACCCGACGCGCGGCCGCGGTCCAGGTCGCAGTTCGTCACGAGCGCCCCGTAGAACGGCAGGCAGAGCTGCCCGCCGTGCGTGTGGCCGGCGATGATCGCGTCGACGCCGTCGTCCTTCAGCTGGTTCAGGACCCGCTTGTAGGGAGCGTGCACGACGCCGAGGCGCAGCACCGCGTCCTCCTCGCCGGGCACGCGACCCGGCTCGGGCATGATGTCGCGGTCGAGGTGCGGGTCGTCCATGCCGACCAGCCCGACCGTGCGACCGTCACGGAGTTCCACGAGGCCCCGGCGGTTGTCCAGGTCCACCCACCCGGCGTCGGTGAACGCCTTGGCGAGCGACTCCGTGGGCAGCGGCACCTTGTCCTCGCGCTCCACACGAGCGTCCGGAAGCAGGTACCGGGCCGGGTTCTTGAACGTCGGCGCGTGGTAGTCGTTCGAGCCCATGACGAACGCGCCGGGCACGTCCATCAGCTGACCCAGGACGTCGAGCAGCGGGGCGAGCGACTTCAGGTGCCCGAAGTTGTCCCCCGTGTTGATCACCAGGTCGGGTTCGAGTGCGGCCAGCGACCGGACCCAGGCCTGCTTGGTGCGCTGGCTCGGGGTGAGGTGCAGGTCCGAGACGTGGAGGATCCGGATCGGCCGCTGCCCTGGCGGCAGCACCGGCACAGTCACCCGACGCACGCGGAGGAGCTTGGTCTCCAGGTGCGCGTAGGCCAGCCCGGCGACGGCAATGCCCCCGGCGATACCGAGAGCCTTGCCGACGTTACCCAGCGTCCCCATCTGGATCAGTCGTTTCCGCGGTCGCCGCCGCCGATCGTGACGCCGCCGCCGTCACCGCCGCCATCGCCCCCGCCGCCATCACCGGAGTCACCGCCATCACCGGAGTCGCCGTCGTCGTTGTTGTCCGGCTTCGGCGCGACCGGCTCCTTACCGACGAGCTTGGGGTCGGCGGCCGGGAAGCTCATGACCGGCAGACCGACGACCGCCTGGTCCATGTAGCGACGCCAGGTCGGCGCGGCGATGGTGCCGCCATACAGCGGGCCGGCCTTGGCCGTCTCGTTGTACCAGTTCTTCGCCGGCAGGTCCACGAGCATGTGCGGGACGTTACCGCTGGCCTCACCGACCCAGACGGAGGTGGAGAGGTTGGGCGTGTAACCGGTGAACCAGCTCTGCATCGCCTCGTTCGTCGTACCGGTCTTGCCCGCCACCGGGCGCCCGTCCTCAAGCCCCGGGCTGAGCGCCCACGCGGTACCCCACGGGGTGGTCTGGAAGACCTTCGTCATCGCGTAGGCGACTGTGTTGGCGACCTCGGGCTCGAGCGTCTGCCGGCAGTCGGCGGACGGCACCTTCATCTTCTTGCCGTCGTGGTCCTTGACCTCGAGGATCGCCACCGGGTCGCAGTAGGTGCCGCCCGACGCGAACGTCGCGTACGCCGATGCCATGTTGATCGGCGTTGAGGCCTGCGTCCCGAGCGTCATCGACGCGAGCACGTCGATGTCAGCCTGCTGCGGGTTGTCGATCGTGCGGAACGTCGGTGCGCCGTCGCGCGTCAGACCAGACGTCATCGGCCGGTAGCCGACGTCCCATGCCGTCTTCTGCAGGTTGCAGAGGTCGAGCTGCTGCGACATCCGCGCGTAGGTCGTGTTCAGCGACTGGAAGGTGCCCTGGAGCACGCTCACCGTGCCACCGGTGGCCCCTTCGACGTTCGACACGCTCCACGGCTGGTGCGTGAAGGCGTGGACGCAGCCATTGGCCTGGAATTCCGTCTCGTAGGCGGAGAAACCACCGGCGCTGAGCCGGTCCTGGAGCTGATGCCCACTGCGCAGCCACTCGGCCAGCACGAACGGCTTGAAGTTGGAGCCCACCTGGAACCCCCGCGAGTTCCCGTGCATGTAGTCGGCCGAGTAGTTCTGCGCCGTCGTACCCCCCGCAGGTTCGGCTCGCGCGTCGTACGGGATGTTCTGCGCCATCGCCTTGATCCGCCCGGTGCCCGGCTCGACCGAAGTGATGGCGGACTCGAGACCGTAGGCGTTGTCCGCCGGGACCGCCTCATCGACCGTCTCCTCCGCGGCCTTCTGCATCTTCATGTCCAGCGTCGTGACGATCCGCAGGCCCCCGCGGTACAGGAGGTTGTACCGGTCGTCCCTGGTCTCCCCGAACTCGGGGCTGAGCATGACCTCTTTGATCACGTAGTCGCAGAAGAAGGCGGCGCCTTCGGCGGCATCGCACCCGACCTCGATCGGCTGGACGTCGAGGGTGCTCGACAGCTTCGTCGCCATCGCCTCGTCCCGCTCCGCGGTCGAGATGTAGCCGAGCTGCCACATCTTGCCGATCACGAGGTTGCGTCGGACCACGGCGTCCTTGGGGTTGGCCACCGGGTCGAACTGGCTCGGCGCCTTGGTGATGCCGGCGATCGTCGCCGCCTCCACGATCGACAGGTCCTTCGCGGACTTGTCGAAGTAGTGCTGCGAAGCCGTCTCGACGCCGTACACGCTCGTGCCGAACTGCGCGATGTTGAGGTAGCCCTGCAGGATGTCGTCCTTGGACATCTCCTTTTCGATCGCGATGGCGAGCTTCGCCTCGCGGAGCTTTCGGGTGAGTGAGTCCTCGCGGGCCTCCAGCACGCCGAAGGTGTCGCCCGCCCGGTCGGCCTCCTCGATGAGGACGTTCTTCACGTACTGCTGGGTGAGCGTCGAGGCACCCTGCGTGTCGCCGCCGCCGAAGTTCTGGAGCGCGGCACGCGAGATGCCCTCGGGGTCCACGCCGCCGTGGGTGTAGAAGCGCTCGTCCTCGATCGCGATGACGGCGTTCTTCATGTTGTCCGACACCTTGTCGAGCGGCACGACGATGCGGTTCTGCGCGTAGAAGGTGGCCAGCTTGGTCTTGCCGTCGCTCGCATAGATCACCGACTGCTCCGACAGCGGCCCCGGAACCAGCTCAGCGGGCACCTCTTCGAAGACCTCGACACCGGTGTCCACCGCGGTGTCCATGCCCGACGCCAGTGGGATCACCAGTCCGGCCGCGATCACGCCACCGGCGCCTGCGGTGAGCACGAATGCAAGAAGGAGTCCGATGAGCTGCGCCGCGGGTATGGTCCGAGTGATCCGGCGCGGCTCGCGAGGGTTCGCCATGGCCATGCGCCCAGGTTACGGGCTGTCCCTGACACGGCGCGCCGAAAGTGACTCCGCCCGTGTGCAGGTCTCGTGCGGAATCACCCTCGCCGATCGCGGGCTCAGGAGACTGCTGAACAATCCGCCCCCGCAGCGCGGGTGGTCGCCTGTCCAGGGGCAAAAGTGATCGCTGCGGTGCTGGTGCTGGAGTCGTTGCACGACAAAGCCTCGGTCGCGGACAGATGGATGAAACAGACGTGCGTTTCGATAGATGGCTACGACATCCGCCGCAGGTGCTTGTCAGTGGCAGGTGGCACGATAGCGGGCATGACAAGGCACACGTCGTTCCGGTTCTGTCTCGACCTCTCGGTCGAGCAGGAGCGTGTGCTGTCCCGGCATGTGGGCGCGGCGAGGTTCGCGTTCAACCAGGCCCTGCGCCTGCACCTGGACGCGCGGACCATCGTCCGGGGCGGGCAGCGCCAGGCGTCCCGAGTGGTGGCCGACGTCGATCACACCTATCTCGACGGCGCGAAGGGCGCTCCTCGGGTGCCGTGGTCAGGGTTCGATCTGATCAACGCGTTCAACACCTGGAAACGATCCGAGGCCGCCGGGCGCCGGTTCGTCGTCGGCACCGACGGGACAACACAGGTCGAGGTGACGGGCCTGGTGTGGCGGGATCAGGTCGTCGCCCAAGTGTTCGAGGAAGGTGCGGTGGACCTCGGCCGAGGACTGAAGGCGTGCAACGACTCCCGAACCGGGTCCCGGAAGGGCCCCCGGGTCGGATTCCCGCGGTTCAAGAAGAAGAACCCGACCGGTGGATCCTTCCGGATCCGCAACAAGACCCACAGTGGGCCTACCGGGATCCTGTCAGGTATTCGTGTCGGCGATGGGGGTCGTGCCCGGTCAGTGAGCCTGCCGAAGATCGGGACCCTGCGGGTGCGGGAAGACACCCGGCGATTACGCCGGATGATCACCAAGGGCCGAGCCAGGATCCTGCACGTGACGGTGTCCCGCGGCGCGAACCGGTGGTGGATCAGCATCACGGTCGAGGCCACCGACCTCCACCCCGCGGCACGCCACACGCCCGAGCACACCGGAGTGTCCGCGTCTGTCGAGACCAGACAGGACGACGCTCGGCGCGGAGTCGTCCAGCAGAGTAAGAAGGGCTCGGTGGGTGTGGACCGTGGTCTGCATGCTCTGGCCGTCGTCGGCACATCTGACGGGGTCGAGGTGCTGCGGGTCGAGAACCCCAGGGCCTTCCGGCGCGGGCTGAAGCGTCTGCGCCGCCTGTCCAAAGCCGTGTCCCGCAAGAAGAGAGGATCGACGAACCGCAAGAAGGCGGTCGTGCGTCTGGGGCAGCAGCATGCCCGGATCCGCGACCGCCGCCGCCACGTGCTACATCAGGTGTCCAACCAGCTGGTCAAGAACCACGCCCGGCTGGTGCTGGAAGACCTGAACATCACCGGCATGAGAGCCAACCGCCAGCTGTCGCGTGCCATCTCGGATGCGGCCTGGGGTGAGCTGGCCCGGCAGATCACCTACAAGCAGGCCTGGCGCGGCGGCCAGGTTATGCGCGCGGACCGGTGGTTCCCGTCGTCCAAGACCTGCTCAGCCTGCGGCACGCTGCGCAAGGACCTGACACTCAGGGACCGCACGTTCGAGTGCGGCTCGTGTGGGCACGTGATGGACCGGGATCTGAATGCCGCCGTCAATCTCGCCGCCTGGGCCGAGAACCATCCTCCCTCCGTTGAGTACGGTGCGGGGTGTGGTGTAGCCCGGGTCGGGGACCGTCAAGCAGCCGGCCCCGTCAAAAACGCCCACCGACAGGACACCCCCACCCGCCGTGACACCCGGCGTCACGGCGACAAGGGCCTGGATGAAGTGGGAACCAGCCAGACCGCACCCGCGACCTGACAACTGGACGCCCGAGTAGGGCGGTGTTCCAGAAGTCGTACGACTCCTGAAGCACGCCGTAACATCGTCGCCATGGCAACGAAGTGGGAGTACGCGACGATCCCCCTCCTCATTCACAACACCAAGGCGATCCTCGATCAGTGGGGCTCGGACGGCTGGGAGCTCGTGCAGGTGGTGCCCGGGCCCGACGGCACCGGGCTCGTCGCCTACCTGAAGCGACCCACGGGCAGTGACGCATGAGCCACGAGCAGCGCCTCGCCGAGCTGGGCATCAAGCTTCCCGAGGTAGCGGCCCCGGTCGCGGCGTACGTACCGGCCGTGCAGACGGGCCGCTACGTCTACACGTCCGGCCAGCTGCCCTTCACGGAGGGCAGCCTGCCGGCCACCGGCAAGGTCGGCGAGGGCGAAGGCCTGGTCTCCCCCGACGACGCCGCGGGCTACGCCCGCACGTGCGCCCTCAACGCGCTGGCCGCCGTCCGGTCGATCACCGGCTCGCTCGACTCGATCTCCCGCATCGTGAAGGTGGTCGGCTTCGTCGCGAGCGACCCGGCCTTCACCGGCCAGCCCGGTGTGATCAACGGGGCCTCCACGGTGCTCGGCGAGATCTTCGGCGACGCCGGCCTGCACGCCCGCTCGGCCGTGGGCGTGGCGGTCCTTCCGCTGGACTCGCCGGTCGAGGTGGAGCTCGTCGTCGAGCTGGCATAGCGCCTTCGCAGCGGCCCGGAACGGGCGTGACCGGACCCACTCTGGATTCGGTTTCCGTTCCGGGCCATGCGTCGGCTATTCTGAGCAGGCTTCCGCGGAACGGCTTCGTGCCTGATGTGCGGTGGACTCCATCGGGGTGTGGCGCAGCTTGGTAGCGCGCTTCGTTCGGGACGAAGAGGTCGCAGGTTCAAATCCTGTCACCCCGACCATGTGAAAAG
Source organism: uncultured Actinomycetota bacterium (assembly GCA_963850545.1). Classification (GTDB taxonomy): domain Bacteria; phylum Actinomycetota; class Actinomycetes; order Actinomycetales; family Cellulomonadaceae; genus Promicromonospora. The sequence goes on from CAWKLP010000002.1 coordinate 1,092,565, forward strand.
GCCCTCTGACCAGCATAAACGCTGAGTCGGAGGGCCTTTTGCGTTGCGTCCCTCGCATGCACCCGGACCCGGTGCAAGACTGGTCGCCTACCCAGTCCAGGAGGCGTCCGATGAACCCGTTCGTTCTGATCGGTGGCGGCCTGACGACAGCCCGCGCCGCGGAGGCGCTGCGCAGCGAGGGGTACGACGGCGACGTCGTGGTCGTCACCAGCGAGCCCCACCATCCGTACGAACGGCCGCCCCTGAGCAAGGACTACCTGCGCGGCGAGGTGGAGCGTGACGCCGTCTTCCCGCTGGACGAGGCCTGGTACGGCGAACATGCGGTCACCGTCCGCACCAACGAGACGGTGGTCGGGCTGGACCCCGCGGAGCACACCCTGACGCTGTCCGACGGCGCCACGCTCTCCTTTGCGAAGCTCCTCCTGGCGCCCGGCTCCGCACCGCGACCGCTCGACGTCATCGGCACCGACCTCGCCGGCGTGCACTACCTGCGCACCCTCGACGACTCCGACCGCATCTCCAGCACGCTGCTCGAAGCGTCGCTGGAGGGGGTCGGACGGGTCGCCGTCGTCGGCGACGGGTGGATCGGGCTCGAGGTGGCGGCGTCGGCCCGGTCCCTGGGGCTGGATGTCACAGTGGTGGGCCGCGGATCGCATCCGCTGGGACGCGTGCTCGGACCGGAGATGGGCGACTTCTACGCGGGAGTCCACGCCGAGCACGACGTGCGGCTGCTGAGGCGCACGTCCGTCTCGGGGCTGCGGGGCGCGGAGGGCCGGGTCACCGGCGTCGACCTGTCGGACGGCACGAACGTGGGAGCCGACGTCGTGGTGATCGGCGTGGGTGCGGCCCCCAACATCGGTCTCGCGGAGGTCGCCGGGCTGGAGCTGCGTCCCGCGTCGCTGGGCGGAGGGATCGTCGTGGACGGGATGCTCGCCACGTCGCACCCCGACGTGTACGCCGCGGGCGACGTGGCAAGCATCCCCTCGCTGCACTACGGGCGGCCGCTGCGGGTGGAGCACTGGGCGACCGCGCAGGAGAGCGGCACGCACGCCGGGCGCGCGCTGCTCGGCGCCACCGCGCCGTACGACAAGCTGCCGTACTTCTACAGCGACCAGTACGACGTCGGCATGGAGTACACGGGTTGGGTGGACGTCCCCGGCGGGTACGACGACGTAGTGGTCTCCGGGAGTGTCGACACCCGGGAGTTCGTGGCGTTCTGGCTGCTGGACGGGCAGGTCGTGGCCGGGATGGCCGTGAACGTGTGGGAGCAGATGGAGCGCGTGGAGGAACTGATCAGGTCTCGGCGGAAGGTCCCCCGCGAGGAGCTGGACGCCTTCGTCGGCTGATTCTCACGCCCCGGCGCCGGCCGCGAGGTGCGTCAGCCAACCGCCCGACGCCGTGATGTCGAGGGCACCCTCCAGGGCCGTGGGCTCGCACAGGAAGCCGGGGACCTCGGAGCCGTCGGCGAGCAGCACCTTGCCGATAGTCATGGGCGCCGGAACCGACGCGACGAAGTCGCCGAACCCGGCGGGCGTCAGCTCCCACACCTCGGCGTTGATCGGGGCGCCGCCGTCGGGCACGCGGACCAGGCCCGGCTTGGCCGGGACGGTGTCCAGGGCGAAGAGCCGGTACACGGGCGCGGTGGTGACCGTGGCGACGAGCCGGCCGCCTCGGTCGACGAGCTGGTGGTTGAGCGGCTGCCCGCTCAGGTGCGCCCCGACCACGGCGAGCCGGACCGAGGCGAGCGGCACCAATGCGGGCGGCACCAACCCGTGCGGCCCAAACCCGGGCGGCACCACCGACTCACGCCCGGCGAGCAGCTCAGCGACCCCGGCGAGCAGGCCGTCGCTGAACGCCGGCCCCACCAGCTGCACCCCGAACGGCAGCCCGTCCGCCTCCCCCGCCGGTATCGCCAGCGCGGCCATGTCCAGGAGGTTCGCGAAGTTGGTGAACCGGCCCAGGTCGGAGTTCACGCCCACCGGGTCCGCCTCGACCTCGGCGAGGGTGGGGTGCCGCGTGGTCGTCGGGAGCAGCAGCACGTCCGTGCCCGCGAGCGCGGTACGCGCGGCCAGGCCCAGCTCGTCGAGCCGGGCCATGTCGGCGAACAGCTCGTGCGCCAAAGGCGCGGCCGCCTTGCCGATGATCACGCGGACCACCGGGTCGACGTCGTCCGGGTGGCTCGCCACGAACTCCCCCACGGCGGCATATCGCTCGGCGACGAAGGCACCCTCGTAGAGCAGCCTCGCGGCGGCCAGCAGGGGCGCGACGTCGACCCGGCGCACGCGCGCGCCCGCGCGGGCCAGGCGGCCGACAGTCTCCTCGAACGCCTCCGCCCAGCCGGGCGCGAGCGGGCCCAGCGCCTCGGGTGCCGGGACGCCGACGACGGGCGGGCCGCCGTCGGACCCCACGCCCCGGACCGCTTCCCAGCCCAGGGGCAGGTCGCGCGCCAGGGGGTCGGCGCCGTCGGGCCCGGCGAGGCTCAGCAGGGTCCGGCGCGCAGTGGCGAGGTCCCGGGCCAGCACGGTCACGCAGTCCAGCGAGCGGCACGCGGGTACGACGCCGCTCGCGGGCACCACACCGCGCGTCGCCTTGATGCCGACGAGCCCGTGCAGCGCCGCCGGCACCCGGCCCGACCCGGCGGTGTCGGTGCCGAGCGCGACGTCGACGATGCCCAGCGCCACCGCGACGGCCGAGCCGCTCGACGACCCGCCCGAGATCCGCTCCGGCGCCGTCGCGTGCCGCACCGCGCCGTACGGGCTGCGCGTGCCCACGAGGCCGGTCGCGAACTGGTCGAGGTTCGTGGTGCCGAGCACCAGCGCCCCGGCCGCGCGCAGGCGGGCGACCGCCGTCGCGTCGTCTTCGGGCCAGTAGGCGAAGGCCGGGCAAGCCGCCGTCGTCGGCAGCCCGGCGACGTCGATGTTGCCCTTCACCGCCGCGAGCAGCCCGGCCAGCGGCAGGTCCTCTCCCGCGTCGAGCCGGCGGGTGACCTCGTCGGCCTCGGCCAGGACGTCGGCGCGCGGACGGAGGTCGATCCACACCTCCGGCCGGTCCACCTCGGCGACCCGCGCATACGCGGCCTCGACCCGCTCCGCCAGCGCGTTCACGCCGCCACCTCCTGCGCCACGACCACGAGCACCCGCCCCGGCCCCACCTGCTCGCCGGTCGCCACGTGTACGGAGCTGACCACGCCGTGGGCGGTCGCGGTGACCGGTGCTTCCATCTTCATTGCCTCCAGGGTGATGAGGGTGTCGCCGGGCACCACCGCGTCGCCCGGTTCGACGTCGACGCGGAACACCGTGCCGACGAAGGGCGCCTCGACGCCGTGCGCGCCCGGCGGAACCGGCACACCGGCGGCGGCGGGATCGGCCAACGGCTCCGGCCGGGGCTCGAACTCGCCCGCCTCCGCCCAGGCCTCGCGCTCGGCCTGGAACGCGGCGGCCTGCCGCTCGCGGAACGCGGCGATCGGGTCGGCGTTCTTCTCCAGGAACCGCTGGTACTCGGCGAGGGCGAACTCGCCCTCCTCGACCCGCAGCTCGAGGCGGCCGGCGGCGGCCCGGTCGCGCAGGTCCGCGAGCTCCGCCGACGACACCGGGTACCAGCGGATCCGGTCGAAGAATCGCAGCAGCCACGGGGTTCCCGCCCGGAACGAGCCACGCTGCGCGTGGGTGGACCACACCTGCGTGGTGCGGCCCACGAACTGGTAACCGCCCGGCCCCTCCATCCCGTAGATGCACAGGTACGCGCCGCCGATGCCCACGGCGTTCTGGGGCGTCCAGGTGCGCGCCGGGTTGTACTTGGTGGTCACGAGCCGGTGGCGCGGGTCCAGCGGGGTCGCCACGGGCGCGCCGAGATACACGTCGCCCAGGCCCAGCACCAGGTACTCGGCGTCGAAGACGGTCCGGTAGACGTCCTCGACCGTGCCCAGCCCGTTGATCCGGCGGATGAACTCGATGTTCCACGGGCACCACGGGGCGTCGTCGCGCACGCCGGCCATGTACCGGCGGATCGCCTCACGCGTGGCCGGGTCGTCCCACGACAGCGGCAGCCACACGGTCCGCGAGGGCACCACGAGCTCGGCGGTCGGCGGCAGCGCGGCGTCGACGTCGCGCACCAGGTCCAGGGCCTGCCGCAGGGTCAGCACCGCGGGGTCGAGGTGCACCTGCAGGGACCGGATGCCGGGCGTCAGGTCGAGCACGCCGGCGGCCCGCAGTGCACGGGTCACCGCCGGGTCGTACGTGCTCCCGGCATCGCGCGGCACGCCGAGCCGCTCGTACAGGCCCTCGGCCAGCGCGTGCACGCGCATGCGCGTGGCGATGTCGAGCTGCATCGGCCCGTACTCGACGAGCAGGTTGTCGTCGCCGCTGCGCCGGTAGGTGACCTCCGGCGACACCTGCGTGCCAGAGCGGGTGACGGCCGGGCCGCGGGCGAGCACGCCGCCGTCGGACACGGCGCCGCGGTCCGGGGCGGCCTGCCGCAGCGGAGCGGCGCGCAGGCTGTCCGCCTGCGCCTCGCTCACGGGAACGAACCGGACCGTGTCGCCCGGCCGCAGCTGGCCGAGCTTCCACAGGTGCCCCACCGCGACGGTCGCCGGACAGGTGAAGCCGCCCAGGCTGGGCCCGTCGGGCCCCAGGAGGATCGGCAGGTCCCCGGTGTAGTCGACGGCGCCGACGGCGTAGGGCGTGTCGTGGATGTTCGACGGGTGCAGGCCGGCCTCGCCGCCGTCGGACCGCGCCCAGGCGGGCCGGGGGCCCACGAGCCGCACGCCCGTGCGCGCCGAGTTGAAGTGCACCTCCCAGTCGGTGGCGTAGAACTCGGCCATGTCGTCGACCGTGAAGAACTCCGGCGCCGCGTGCGGCCCCTCCAGGGCCGCGACCTCCCACCGTTCGGGAAACTCCGGCCGCTCCAGGGGCGGCACGGGCATCGTCTGCCCGACGCCGGAGGGGTCACCCAGGCGCACCACGTCACCCGTGCGCAGGGGCGCCCCGGTGGTTCCGCCGATCTCGCCCAGGTCGAACGTCGCGGCCGAGCCCAGGACCTGCGGGACGTCGAGCCCGCCCGCCACCAGCACGTAGGTGCGCATGCCGCGGGTCGGGGCGCCGACGTCGAGCACGGCACCCGGCCCGAGGGAGAGCGGCTCCCACTGGGCCGCCGGGACGCCGTCGACGGTGACCGGCGCGGGCGCGCCCGTGACCAAGACCGTGGCGGCGGTGCGGAACCGCAGCGCCGGTCCGTGGAGCGTGCACTCCAGGCCGGGCGCGCCCTCCGGATTGCCCAGGGCCCGGTTGCCGAGCCGGAACGACAGGTCGTCCATCGGCCCCGACGGCGGGATGCCCACGTGCCACAGCCCCGTGCGGCCGGGCCAGTCCTGGATGGTGGTCAGCATGCCGGGCCGCACCACCTCGAACCGTGGCGAGGCGTCCGTCACGCCGGTCAGCGTCCCCGTGTCGTGGCGCGCGGCGACGACGTCGGGGTGGGCCGGCAACGCGGCGAGCAGGCCGAGGTTGGTGGCCACGCCGTCGACGCGGGAGCTGTCGAGAGCGCCCGCGAGCGCGGCCCAGGCCTGCTCGCGGTCCTCGCCCTGGGTGATCACCTTGGCGAGCAGCGGGTCGTAGTGCGCCGAGACGACGGTGCCCGCCTCGACCCAGGTGTCGACGCGGACGTCCGCGGGGAACCCGACGTGGGTGACCGTCCCCGCGCTGGGCATGTTGTCCCGGTCCGGGTTCTCCGCGTACACGCGCGCCTCGACGGCGGCACCGCGGGGGGCGCGCGGGGCGTCGAGCCACTCGCGCACCATGCCGGTGTCGCCCCCGGCGAGCCACAGCATCCAGGCGACGAGGTCGACGTCGTAGACAGCCTCGGTGACGGGGTGCTCCACCTGGAGGCGCGTGTTGACCTCGAGGAACGAGGCTTCCTCGCGCTCGGCGTCGTAGACGTACTCCACCGTGCCGGCCGAGCGGTAGGCCACGGACGCGGCCAGGTCGCGCGCGGCGTCGGCGATACGGGCACGAACGGCGTCCGGGAGGTGCGGCGCGGGCGCCTCCTCGACGACCTTCTGGTTCCGGCGCTGCAGGGAGCAGTCCCGGTCGCCCAGCGTCACGACGCCGCCCGCGCCGTCGCCGAACACCTGCACCTCGACGTGGCGCGCGCGCTCGACGAGCCGCTCCAGGAACACGTCGGCCGTGCCGAACCCCGCGACCGCCGTGCGGCGCACGGCGTCCCAGGCGGCGACCAGCTCGTCGGCGTCCCGGCAGGCGCGCATCCCGATCCCGCCGCCGCCCGCGGTGGCCTTCAGCATCACGGGGAACCCGATCCGCCCGGCCTCCGCGACTGCATGGTCGACGTCGGTGAGCAGGCCGGTCCCGGCGAGCAGAGGGACCCCCGCCGCACGGGCGGCGGCACGCGCGGTGTGCTTGGCGCCGAACAGCTCCAGCTGCTCCGGCGTCGGGCCGACGAACGCCAGCCCCGCCGCCTCGATTTGGCGGGCGAAGCCCGCGTTCTCGGACAGGAAGCCGTACCCGGGGTGGATCGCGCCCGCGCCGGTACGCAGCGCGGCTTCCACCACCAGGTCGCCGCGCAGGTAGCTCTGCGCGGCGGGGGCCGGCCCCAGGGCGACGGCCTCGTCGGCGAGGTGCACGTGCAGGGCCCCTGCGTCGGCCGCCGAGTGGACCGCCACCGTGCGCAGGCCGAGGGCGCGCGCCGTCCGGATGATCCGCACCGCGATCTCGCCGCGGTTGGCCACGAGCAGCGTGTCGTAGGGCAGCCCCGTCATGCGCGGCTTTCCGAGCGGGTGACGACCACCCGGACGGGCGTCGGGTCGAACCCGTTGCACGGGTTGTTGATCTGCGGACAGTTGGAGATCAGCACGAGCACGTCGCGCTCCGCCCGCACGGAGACGGCCAGGCCCGAGGCGGAGATGCCGTCCACGATGCCGAGCGCCCCGTCCGGGTCCACCGGCACGTTCATGAACCAGTTGATGTTGGAGACCAGGTCGCGCTTGCCCAGGCCGTGCGGGGCGCCGCCCAGCAGGAAGTTCTCCACGCAGGCGTGCTGCGCCCGCGTGTGGTGCCCGTAGCGCAGGGTGTTGGACTCCTTGGAGCAGGCGCCGCCCAGAGTGTCGTGGCGGCCGCAGGTGTCAGCCACCACGGTCATCAGCGGGCCGTACTCGGCGTCGCGGAGCACGCTGCCCGTCGTGAGGTAGATCGTGTCCTGCCCCTGGAGGGTGTCGGGGGCGCTGTACCGGAGCTCGGTGTCGTGCGCGTCGTAGACCAGGAAGTCGACGGCCTGGTTGCCGCCCACGTCCACGAGCGTGAGGGTGTCGCCCGCGGCGATCACCCCGGTCCAGGGGGTGCGCGCGGCCACGGTCTCGTCGTGGATCACGACGGCGCCCGCCGCGACCTCGGGCGGGACTGTCGCGAGCGGGGCGGCGGTGGCTGGGGCTGCGGTCATCGGGCGGCTCCTCGCGTGCGGCGGTGGGCTGTCGAGTTCTCGTACGCGCGCCGCCCCTCGGGCGTGGCGTCCCACGCCGGGTCGCCGGGCACGGTGGGTGCTCCGGGCCAGGCCACGACGTCGAGCGGGCCGGCGGTGAACTCCGGCCGGGGGTCCAGCGGGTGCGCGGTGCTCGCGAGGAGCACGATCAGCGGCAGCTCGGCCACCAGGGTGAAGCTCTCGGGGCCGGACGACCCCACGAAGGCGGGCCGTCCGTCGTCGGACACCGAGACGCCCTCGAAGAAGGTGACGCTCGGCGGGAGGTCGCGGCGCGCCAGCCCGTGCTTGGCTGCCGCGAGCGCGAAGAGCTCGCGCCCGGCGGGGCTGGGGCCGAAGGCGTCCCCGCTGCCGTAGCGCTCCGCGTTGCGGGCCAGCGCGGAGGTGCCGAACAGGGCGTCGTGGCGGGGCGCGTCGGCGCGGTTGCCTGCCGTGTCCTCGACGATCGTCGCGAGCACGCGGCCCTGGTCGGAGAGGAGCAGGTGGCCCGCGGTGAGGAAGGCCTGCCACTGGACCTTGACCGTGTCCGCGACATTGAGGCGCTCGGTCGGCCGGTCGGCGTGGAACGCCAGCAGGTGCGCACACGCGTCGCCCGTGGTGTCCCGCACCCGCACGCGCGTACCGGCCGCGACCACCAGGCTCGTGTACCCGCCGGGCGGCACGGTCTCGGCCCACACGAGGTCGCCTTGGCTGACGTCCGCGGGCAGGTCGCCCGGGTAGGCCGACGCGGGGTGGAGCACCCGGGGCAGCTCGGGGGCGGCTGCCCGCTCCTGCTCGCGGGCGTGGGCCTTCGCGCCCGTTGTGGTCGCGGTGGTCATGGCACCTCCAAGAGTTTCTGTCGGATGACAGGAATAGGCTTTCGCCGGAGTGTTTCCCCCGGGCGCACGGCGAGGTAAATCCTGAGTTACACCAGGTAGCGTCAGGCGAGTGACCACTTCGATCGTCGGCCAGGGCGCCACACCCGCGCCCCGACGCCCCGGCCGCCCCCGCGCGGACGGCGCGTCGCCCACCGGCCGCGGCACCGAGTCGGACCTCCTGTCCGCGGCCGCGCGCCTGTTCTGCACGGTGGGCTATACGGCCACCTCGACCCGCGCGATCGCCGACGCCGCAGGGGTGCGCCAGGCCTCGATGTACCACTGGTTCGGGACGAAGTCGGCGATCCTCCAGCGGCTGCTGCTCGACTCGGTCGAGCCCTCGCTCGAGTCCGCGCGCCTGCTGCTCGCCCGGCCGGAGGAGCCGGCGGTGCGGCTCTGGGCGCTCGCGCGGCTCGACGTCGAGCTGCTCTGCTCGGGCGACCTGAACATCGGCGCGCTGTACCTGCTGCCCGAGGTGGCCGGGAGCGGGTTCGCGACCTTCCGCGAACATCGTGAGCAGCTGCGCGCCGCCTACGGCGAGCTGGTCTCCGGCGCGGTCGGGTCCGACGCCCGGCACGACGACGCGGCCGCCGTGGTCCTTACCTTCGTGGAGAGCGTGATCCTGCGGCGCCGCGACGAGCCCGGGCTCGACGCCGCCACGGCGGGGCACCGCTACGCGGACCTGGCGCTGCGCCTCCTGGGGCTCGACGACGACGCCGTCGCCCGGGCTCGCGAGGCCGGCTCCGTGCTGGCGGACGAGGTCCACCCTGAGAAATCTGTCGTCCGACAGAATTAACGCACTCGTTCCACACGCGCGACACGGGTGTGACGCGCGGCCAGATGAATAGGTCCTGCTACCGGACCCCATCCACTCGCCGCGCGCCACGCGGTCCTCCTTCGAGGAGCCACCCATGATCATCGCAGGTATCGGCGCGACGGTGCTCGCCGTCGTCGTCATCGGACTGGTCGTCGCCCGAAAGGTCGACGGCGACTCGGCCAACTACCTCGTCGCTGGGCGCCGCCTCGGCGTGCCGCTTGTCGGGGCGTCGCTCATGGCGGCCGCCGTCGACTCCAACGCCACCGTCGGCAACACCGACCTGACGTCGCTGTTCGGCTTCTGGTCGGGGGCGTCGCTGGCCCTGGGACTGGCCATCTGCCTGCTGCTGACAGGCCTGTTCCTGGCCAGGCGGCTCAACGGCATGGGCCTGTACACGCTCGCCGACTACTACCGGAACCGCTACGGACGCGGCGTCGAGGTCGCGGCGTCGGTGCTGATGATCTTCGCGTTCGCGATCCTCATGGCCGGCAACCTCGTGGCGTGCGGGTTCCTCCTTGAACACTTCGCCGGGCTGCCGTACTGGGCGGGCGTCGTGATCGCCGTGACCCTCGTCCTGATCTACACCGTGGGCGGCGGCATGTTCTCCGACGCCTACACAGCCGCCGTCCAGATCGCCATCACGCTGGTCGCCACGGCCGCGCTCGTGATCTGGTTCGGGATGACCATCGGCTTCCAGGTTCCCGAGGGGATGGGGCCGTTCGACCTGGAGCAGCTCACCTCCACCGACGTCGGCGCGCCGATCAACTGGGCCACGCTGATCTCGCTCGGCATCGGCGACATCGTCGCCATCGACTTCATGCAGCGCGTCTTCTCGGCCCGGACGCCGCAGATCGCGCGTCGCGCCTGCTTCACCGCCGCCGCCGGCACCGCCGCGATCGGCGTCGCGTTCGCGATGGTGGCGCTGGGCTCGGCGGCGATCGGGATCGACGCCACCGACGGGCCCATGCTCTTCACACTGCTCTCGGACCACGCGCCGGTCTGGCTCGCCGTCCTGGTGCTCTCGGGCATCGTCGCGGCATCGTTCTCGACCGCCTCCGGCGCGATCCTGGCCACGTCCGCGGTCGCCGTGCGCAACATCATGGGCGTGCGCCGCGTCGCCCCGGCCGCCGGCACATACGACCCCCTGCTGCGCTGGACGCGCCTCGCGATGCTGCCGATCGTCGTCGTCGGGACCGTTATCGCGCTGACCGTGGCGCAGACCGGGATCCTGCTCACGCTCGCGTTCGACCTGATGCTGGCCTGCCTCGCGGTGCCGTTCCTGCTCGGCGTGTTCTGGAAGCGCGGCGGCACCGCGGCCGCGGTCGCCGCGATGGTCACCGGGCTGGTGGTGCGGTTCGGCCTGTTCCTGCTGACACCCACCATCTACGGCGTACCCAACGACATCGCCTACGTCCCCAACGACCTGGTCCCCGCGACGTTCGACGGCTGGCCCACCATCTACGGGGCCATCGTGTCGGTGGTGGCGTACGTGGTGGTGGCGCTGGCGCGGCCGGCTTCGGAGCCGGCCGAGCCCAGGCCTGAGCCGGAACCTGAGATGGAACCGGCGGCGGTGTGAACCGTACTGATGGTTGTTCAGCACAGCACTTGCTGCCAAAGTCCGTCCGATCCTGGCGGCAAGTGCTGTGCCGAACAACCGTCAGCGACGGGTCAGCCCGCGGGGCGCGTTCAGGGCCCGCCCGCATGCCCTGCGAACACAAGCGTAGAACTTCTGCTATCGCTAGCGTAGGAGTCATGCTAACGCGAGCGTAGAACACCTGCTAACGCTAGCGTAGAGACGTGACGACATATCAGCGGCGGCTTCTGGACGAGAGGCTCGACGACCGACAGCCTCGCTTGCGAGCGATCGCGCTCCAAGGGCCGAAGGGGGTCGGCAAGACGGCGACCGCAACGGAGCGTGCCAGGACGGTGCTCTCCCTCCAACGCGCAGACATCCGCGAGCAGTTTGCCGCAGAACCAGGTGCCTTCCGTACCTTGCCGGGCCCAGTCCTGATCGATGAGTGGCAGCGCTGGCCGGAATCATGGGACCGCGTGCGAGAGGCGGTCGACGACGGAATTCCGCACGGACACGTCATTCTTGCGGGGAGCTCAGCTCCGCGCGGTGCCACGGTGCACTCCGGAGCCGGCCGGATCGTTCCGTTCCGGATGCGCCCGCTGAGCTTCGAGGAGCGCCACATCGAACAGCCCCAGGTGAGCCTCGCCGGACTCCTCACGGGTGAGAAGCCGCCGGTCAGCGGCTCGACTGACGCCTCGCTCTCGACGTACGTCGAGGAGATCGTCGCCTCCGGTCTACCCGGGATCCGGCCCGAAGACCCCGAGAGCCGCCTCGACTTGCTTGATGCATACGTCGACAACATCGTCCAGCGTGAGTTCCCGGAGCAGGGGTACGCCGTGCGGAAACCGGACACGCTCCGCCGTTGGCTCACCGCCTATGCGGCCGCAACGTCGACCACGACCAGCTACAACCGGATCATCGACGCGGCCACGCCCGGTGAGTCCGACAAGCCCGCGCAGTCGACCACCATCGCTTACCGGGACGCACTTGCCGGGCTATGGCTCCTCGACTCGCTACCCGCCTGGTCACCGAGCCGCAATTCGTTCGACAGGCTCGTGACGTCTCCCAAGCACCAGCTTGCCGATCCCGCTCTTGCGGCACGGCTTCTCGGCGCGACCCCGGACTCGCTGCGGCTGGGACGCCACAGCACGCTTCTCGGACCGCTCTTCGAACACCTCGTGGCGCTGAGCATCCAGACATATGCTGACATCAGCCGCGCCAAGACTCATCACCTGCGTACCCGAAATGGCGATCATGAAGTAGATCTGATCGTGGAACGCCAGGACGGCGCCGTTATCGCTGTGGAGACCAAGCTGGCCAGGAGTGTGACCGACGCCGACGTCAAGCACCTGCACTGGCTCCAGGAACGTATCGGCGGCGACCTGCTGGACGCCGTAGTCATCACAACCGGCGAGCACGCCTACCGGCGCCGCGACGGAATTGCGGTGGTGCCGCTGTCGCTGCTCGGCCACTGAGCCCGGCAGGCCCGCCAGCCGTGGTCGTGACCCTGGCTCAGTGCCGACCGCTCAGTCCTCGCACGCCTCCTGCAGGGCGCGGTCGAGCCGGCCGGCGGTTGCCTCGTCTCCACCCACGGTGAGCGTCCCGCGGAACGGCAGATAGAAATCGCGCTCGACGCCAAGCGCACGGAGCTTCACGGGCGCACCGTCGAAGAGGCCCCATCCGTCGGCATAGGACTGGTCGCCCTGCGGATTGATGATCCACATGGCCGCCTCACGGTCCGGGGGGATGACCACACGGTCGGAGGTCTCGGTCGTCGACGGAGCGCCGTCCGCGGGGTCCTTGACGTACATGTAATCGTCCCGGAAGTCATCGGCCATCGGCTCGAAGCGGTACGCCTCGGGGTTCGTGCTGATCACTGTGACGGGCCACCGGGAGGGATTCCGCACCGTCTGCAGCACCACGACGTCCTCGTCGTTACCGAACATCGACCAGATGCCGCTGTCGGAGGGAACGCAGTCGGGAAGGGTTGCACCGGCCCCGCTGTTGCTCGACGACCCCGGCTCGACGACGGTCGCACGCGCCGCGAGCTGCCACGCAACGACTCCCGCCACCAGCACCACGGCCAGCGCTGTGCCCGTGACCCGGGCCCAACGTGGCCGGTGCGACCTCTCGACCCTCGCGGCTACCTCTGACCCCACCCCGTCGACGCTCGCCATGCGCCGAAGGCTAGGTTCTGCATCCGCCCAGGGTCCACTAAAGGACCGGGTGAATACCCGGTGCGCCGGTCGAGCCGCCGGACCGGCCCGGTCAGCCCGAGCAGGCCTCTTCCGAGCGGCCCTCGGACATTGCCGCCGAGCCGGTGTCGATCCGCCCGATACGAGCAGCCCCCTGCCAGGCGGCGATGCCGACGAACAGCACCACGACCAGCGCGATGGGGATCCAGCGCCCATGTCACGCGACCCTACGGTCGAGCTTGTCGAGACCGGGGTCTCGACAAGCTCGACCAGCGAAGGCCAGGGTCAGCCGCGCCGCTCGCGGACTGCCTTCGCCAGGTCGCGGAGGAGGTCCTCGGTGGTGTCCCAGTCCATACACTTGTCCGTGACCGACTGGCCGTAGGTGAGCTCGGAGAGCGGGCCCGGCTTCTGGGCGCCGGCCTCGATGAAGCTCTCCATCATGAGGCCAGTGATGCCGTGCTCACCGTCGGCGATGCGGTTGGCGATCTCGTGCACGACGCCGGCCTGGCGCACGTGGTCCTTGCCGGAGTTGCCGTGGCTCGCGTCCACGATCACGCCGTTCTCGACGGCGCCGCCCAGCCCGGAGGTGCGCGCCACGCGCAGCGCGGCGGCGATGTCCTCGGGCGAGTAGTTGGGGCCGGAGCGCCCGCCGCGCAGGATCACGTGGCAGTCCGGGTTACCGGTGGTCTCGACGGCGGCGGCACGCCCCTCGGCGTCGGCCCCGAAGAAGGTGTGCTCGCTCGCGGCGGTGATGCAACCGTCGACGGCGGTCTGCACGTCGCCGTCAGTGGCGTTCTTGAACCCGACCGGCATCGAGAGGCCAGAGGCGAGCTGGCGGTGCACCTGCGACTCGACGTTGCGGGCACCGATGGCGCCCCAGGTGACGGCGTCGGCGATGTACTGCGGGCTGGTGGGCTCCAGGAACTCGGCCGCGGCGGGCACGCCGGCGTCGAGCACCCCGAGCAGCACCTCGCGGGCGAGGTTCAGGCCGTGCCGCACGTCGTGCGAACCGTCCAGGTGCGGGTCGTTGATCAGGCCCTTCCAACCCACGGTGGTGCGCGGCTTCTCGAAGTACACCCGCATGACGACGACGAGGTCGTCGGACAGCTCGCGCCGGAGCATGGCGAGCCGGGCGGCGTAGTCGAGCGCGGCGACCGGGTCGTGCACCGAGCATGGGCCGACGATCGTCAGCAGGCGGTCGTCGTCGCCGGTCAGGACGTCGCGTACCTCGCGGCGGGACGTCGTGACGAGGTCACTGCGGGCGGTGCCGAGCGGCATCGCCTCCAGCAGGCCGCGCGGGGCGGGCAGCGGGTCGAGAGCACGAATGCGCAGGTCGGAGGTGCGGGTACCGAGGTCGGATGCCTCGGTGCTGGGTTCCGCGGGGGTGATGCTCATCGGGATCGGGGCTCCTGGTTGGCGAGGTCTGGTTCGAGGAACCGGACGGCCCGCCACCGACTCCTGGTCCGGAGCGGCCCGTCTCGGTAAAGACGAAGGGCCTGGACGCGATCGGCGTCCCAGGCCCTGGCTCCGGGTGGAAAGTTGGTCAGGCGCGCGCCCGCCGGGCTCCACCAGGAGCCGACGTAAAGCGCCAATACCAACGGATGTCCACGGCCAAAACGGTAGCCTCAGCCTCGCCGGCTGTCCACTGGATCCCAGGATGCGGTCGATCACAGTCCGCCACTCCTGCTGCCCTCCACGCCACCCCCGCCCGGCCCGCTACCTGGCGTAACGCTCCACGAACGCCCGCATGATGCGCATCGGCTCGGTGACCGTCACGGCGACGCACCGCTCGCGCACCAGCTCCGCCTCCTCGGGCGGAAAGTAGCCGTAGTCCCGGTATATCATGATCCGCTGCACGATCCCCGCGACGTCCAGCTCGGGGTGGAACTGCGTGGCGTACAGGTTCTGCTTCATCCGGAACATCTGCACCGGGCAGCCGGCCGACGAGGCGAGCAGCACTGCGTCGTCGGGCAGCTTGCGCACTGCCTCCTTGTGGCCAACGAACGCCGGGAAGGCCTGCGGCAGGCCCGCCAGCAGCGGGTCCGACGCCGCATCCGGCGTGAGCTCTACGGTGACGGGGCCTACCGGCTCCGCGAACGTCCCGTCGATCACCGCGCCCTGGTGCGCACCCAGTGTCCCGACGCCGTAGCAGGCGCCCAGGAACGGGAAGTCGCGGGCCACGATCTCGTCGAGCAGCGTCGCGAGCTCCGCCTCGACGCGCCGCTGCACCGGGTCCTTCTTCTCGGCGGGGTCCGAGGAGTTGAACGGCCCTCCGCCCACGACGACGCCCGAGTAGTCGTCCAGGTCCACCGGCGGCAGCGCGTCGCGCTCGAGGCGGACCCGGTGCAGCTGCTCCGGATCGAGGCCTCCGTACCGGCGGAACGCCGCGTATTCACCGTCCGCGGCGAGGTCCTCTGCACGCGTCGCGAGCAGCAGAAACGGCTTCATGACAAGAGGGTAGGTGAGATCAGCCGCTGTCGGAACGGCGACCCCACCAGACCCCACTAGGTCCCCGGTTGGTCACGTCCAGCGGAACAGCTTCACCCCGAGCGGGAAGAGCACCAGCGTCCACGCGACCAGCACGAGCACCTGCGCCAGCGGGAAGCCATCGGTGCCGAACCAGCCGACGGTCAGCTCCTGGGCCGCCGCACCGAGCGGGAGGTAGAGCCCGATCTCCTGCATCCAGTCGGGCATGATCGACAGCGGCACCCACACCCCGGAGAACATCAGGGACGGGAAGTAGATCAGCATCCCCAGGCCGGACGCCGTCGTGCCCTTCTCGGCCCGGGCTGCGACGAGCAGCCCGAGGGAGAACATGGCGGTAGTCGAGAGCACGAGGACGAGCAGCACGATCAGCGGTTCGGCCGCGAACGGGACCCCCAGCACCACCATGCCGCCGACCACGGCAGCGCCGGCCGACACGATCAGCGCGAGCACGTTGATCACCATGTGCGCGCCGATCAGGTTCTGCGGCGGCATCGGCGTGGTCGACAGCCGCTTCAGGATGCCCTTCTCCCGGAAGGTGGCGAACTGCACCGGCATGGTGGTCAGCGAAATCGTCCCGACGGCCAGCGCCACGATGGTGGGCAGGTAGCTGGTGACGCCGGGCGCCTCGTTCCACGGCGGCGGGGCGTCGGTCATCGGTTCCTGGAACGCGGGGATGGCGAGCCCGAGGCCGAGCAACAGCATGCTCGGGAAGACGAGCGCGAAGAACACGGCGGTCGGGTCCCGCAGCCACACCTTGAGCTCGGTGACGAACAGTTTCCAGAAACGCCGGGACCGCCCTCCGGCGCGACCGGCCGTTCCGGTCCTCCCTGCGAGCGCTGCGGGTTCGACGGCGGTCATGCCGCCACCTCCTCGTTCTCCTCTGCCCGGTACTCACGACCGGTGACCTGCACGAACACGTCCTCAAGGGTGCGCTCGACGGTGCGTACGTCGTCGGGCACGACGTCGGCCGCGGCGAGCGCCTGCACGACGGCGAACAGCATCTTGCGGGTGCCGGTCACCTCGATCTCGTCACCTGCCGGCACGGCGGCGGTGACGTCGTCATCCCGCTCGGCGAGGGCCGCGAGCACGTCGACGGCACGCGCGCGGGCAGCGTCGTCGGCGAACCGGAGCCGGACGCCCCGGTCGCCGTCGAGCCCTGCGATCAGGGCCGCCGGCGTTCCCTCGGCGACCACCCGGCCGCCGTCGATCACGACGAGCCGGTCGCAGAGCCGCTCGGCCTCGTCCATGAAGTGGGTGACCAGCAGGACGGTGACCCCGGAGTCCCGGACCCGTTCCACGAGGGCCCAGGTCGCGCGGCGCGCGGCCGGGTCGAGGCCGGTGGTGAGCTCGTCGAGGATGGCAACCTGCGGCTTGCCGACCAGCGCGAGGGCGATGGACAGCCGCTGTTTCTGCCCGCCGGACAGCTTGCCGAACTGCTGGTCGCGGTGCGGGGTCAGGTCGAGCAGGTCCAGGAGCTCGACCGGGTCGGCGCGGCGGGAGTAGAACGAGCCGAAGACGTCGAGCGCCTCGCCGACCGTGATCTTGTCGTGCAGCGCTGCCTCCTGGAGCTGCACGCCGACGTGCTCGCGGATCAGCGCCGGGTCGGCCTGCGGGTCGTGCCCGAGGACCCGCACGACGCCACCGTCGGGCACCCGCAGGCCGGCGACGCACTCCACGGTGGTGGTCTTGCCGGCCCCGTTGGGGCCGAGGATCCCGAAGATCTCGCCGCGCGCGACCTGGAAGGACACGTCGGCTACCGCGTTCTTGGGGGCGGCGCCGCGACCGGCGCCGGGGTAGGTCTTGCGGAGGTGGCTTACCTCCACGACTGGGGACGTCATGAGAGCTCCTTGGTCAGATCAGCTGGGCCGCACGGGAGCCGTGCGCAGCAGGCCGTAGAGCGCGAGGGCGGCCAGGACGACGGCGAGCGTCGCCCCGCCGATGCCGAGCAGCATGGTCATCAGGCCCTCGGACGCGGGCACCTCGGCATGGTCGAGGTCGGGCCGGAGCTCGACGTTGGCGATCGACCCGACCACACCCGTCCGGGTCGCGAGGTCGACGAGCACGACAGGCACCGCGAGCGGGACGATCAGGAGCGCGCCCCAGGCCCGGAAGTGCGCGAAGCCCACCCCGATGCCCGCCCCGAACAGGAGGTACGTGGCGATCACGAGGCCCTCGGCGACCGCGGTGCCGAGCACGGTCACGGGCGAGTCGAACGGGAGCGCGCCCAGCCGCCGCCAGGTCATCCCGAGCGACGTGCTCAGCACGCGTTCGCCCAGCAGGGCGAGCGTGGTCACGACGCCGAAGCCTGCGCCGACGACGAGGGAGCCGCGGACCACACCCCCGAACAGGGAGCGGCGACTGCCCCCGGCCGCCACGTGGAGCGCCAGGATGCCGGCCGAAGCGGTGATGCCGAGCCAGATCATCGGCCAGCGCGACGAGCCGAGCGTGGTGTCGAGGGCGCTGATCTCCAGGTCGTTGCCGGCGGCGGCGTTCCCGACGGTGATCCCGACGGCGTACAGCACGTAGATGACCCAGAACCAGATCCCGACGGTGATGCCGGCCGCGCGCAGCCTCCGGTCCACCCCGGCGACGCCGCGCTGGTGCTGGGCGCGAACGAGCTCTGCACGGCGCATCGCAGTCTCCTCGATGGTCGGTGTTGTCATCGTCATCCCCTCAGACCGCGGGCCGCAGCGGGATCGAGCGCAGCGGCATTCCGAACAGCCAGGCCGCCAGCGCGACCGTGGCGAGCGCGCCGGCCAGGCCCAGCAGGACGCCCAGGCCGCCGTCGGGCAAGTTCTGCGGCCCGACGACGAGGGCCGTGACGCCGGTGTGCGTCGCCAGGTCGACCAGCGCCGCCGGGACCAGAGCGGCGACGGCGTACGCCGTCCCCCACACCATGCCGAGGCGGTAGTAGCCGGCCGAGATCGCGGCGCCCACCAGGTAGTACGTGGCGACGACGAGCGTCTCGGTCACGATCGTCAGCGCGATGCCCGCGTAGCCGTCCACCGGCAGCCCGTACTCACGCGACCAGGTCTGGTCCAGCGCATCGAACAACGCGCGCTCCCCGACCAGGTAGATCGCGGTCACCAGGCCGAGCATCGCGCCGCCGACGAGGGCGCCCCGGACGGTTCCGGTCACGAGCGCCCGGCGGGTGCCGCCGGCCGCGACGTGCAGGCGCAGGTACGCGGCCGGGATGATCATCCCCAGCACCATCACGAACCACCGGGACGGGCCGCCCATCTGGGCGTCGATGATGCCCTCGTCCACACCCGAGCCGAACCGCGTCTTGCCCAGGATGATCGCCACGGCCACGATCACGAAGATCACCCAGTACCACGCGCCGATCATGCGGACGATGCGGATCGTGGCACCGGCCGCCCGCCGAGCAGCGCGCCCCTCGGCCTCGCGAACCAGCGCGTCCCGGCCGGCGCCCACGGCGACCGGGTGGGCCGTCGTGGCGCTCATGACGGCACGCTCCGCGGATCTGTGAGACGGACGAAGAGGTCCTGCACCGGCACAGCGCCCACCTCGACGCCTGCCGCACGGGCCGCGGCCAGCTCGTCGTCGCCGAGCGCCCCCTCCAGGGTGACCTGGACGGTGTTGCCGAGCTGCTGGCGGTGCAGCACCCGGCGTCCGTCCGCGATCCGATCGACGGCGTCCTTCGTTCCCGTGAGGCTGAATCCCCGCGCCCGCATCTGGTCGGCGGGCTCCGCCAGCAGCACGCGCCCGTTGTCGATGACAATGACGTCCTCGAACAGCCGCTCGACCTCCTCGACCAGGTGGCTGGAGAGCAGGATGGTCCGCGGGTGCTCCGCGTAGTCGGCCAGGAGCTCGTCATAGAACGCGTACCGCGTGGGTGCGTCCATGCCGAGGTACACCTCGTCGAAGATCGTCAGCGGTGCGCGCGTGGCCAGGCCGATGGTGGCCCCCACCGCCGACCGCTTGCCGCGGGACAGGGCTGACGGGTTCTTGCGGAGGTTGACCTCGAACAGGTCCAGCAGGCGTTCCGCCGTCTCGGCGCTCCAGTCGGGCCGCATGTCGGCGTAGTACTTGAGCGAGGTCGAGACCTTCTCGTCGTTCATCAGGTCGCCGCTCTCGCGCACCAGCTGCGTGCCCGAGGTGATCCACGGGTTCTCCCACGGGTCCTCCTCCTCGCCCTCCGGCCCGACGACGACGGTGCCGCTCGTCGGACGCGTGAACGCCGCCAGCAGCGAGAGCATCGTCGTCTTGCCGGCACCGTTGCGGCCGAGCACCCCGGTGATGGTCCCGGGCCGGATCGTGACCGTGGCGCCGTCGAGCGCGGTGCTGGCCTCGTCCTTGACCAGGGTCCCGTTCGGCAGCATCCTGCGGCCCTTGCCGAACTGGACGACGACGTCGTCCAGCCGTGCGCCGAAAGGTGCGGTCGTCATGACTCCTCCTTGTTTCGCCGGTCGCTGCTTCGCTTGCCGTTGGTGCCCAGTACGTACGCGACGACCTCGTCGGTGGGGATACCGAGGATGTCCGCCTGCTGCAGGGCCGGGGCCAGGACGTCCTCGAAGTAACGCTTGCGGTGGTCGTCGAGCAGACGCTCCCTGGCGCCCACCGCGACGAACATGCCCAGGCCGCGGCGCTTGTAGAGCACGCCCTCCTCGACCAGCCCGGAGAAGGCCTTGGCGGCCGTCGCGGGGTTGATCCGGAAGGTGGTCGCGAACTGCGTGGTGGACATGACCTGCTCCTCCTCGCCGAGCTCGCCGGAGAGCACCTGGGCGCGGATCCATGCTGCGATCTGCACATATATGGGCTCGGGTCCGTCGAACATGTCTCGGTCCTGACGTTCATGGGTTCATTACTGGACTAATGAACCATAGATGTTTGGTTGGCGCAAGGCGTTTGTGGTTGCGACCGAGGGGCGGTCTTGTCACCCCGGCCTATACGCCAGTTGACCATGCGGTTGGTGCCGGATCCCTGGGTGGGTTCCGGACCAAGCGCATGGTCAACGGGGGTTTGGCGGCTGGGGTGGTTGGCGAGTGGTGGTCAGGCGTCGTCGGCTGTTTCTGCGGCGTCCAGGGTGGCCAGCTCCGCTAGGTCGGCGGCTATCAGCTCCGCGATCTGGATGGTGTTCAGGGCCGCGCCCTTGCGGAGGTTGTCGTTGCTGATGAACAGGACCAGGCCGCGGCCGTCCGGGACCGACTGGTCCGTGCGGATGCGGCCCACCAGGGACGGGTCGACGCCGGCCGCCGCGAGCGGCGTCGGGACGTCGGCCAGCTGGACGCCGGGGGCGTCGGCCAGCAGCTTGCGGGCCTCGTCCGGGGTGATGGGGCGCGCGAACTCCGCGTGGACCGACAGGGAGTGCCCGGTGAACACGGGCACGCGCACGCAGGTGCCGGCCACGGCGAGGTCGGGCAGGCCCAGGATCTTGCGGGACTCGTTGCGGAGCTTCTGCTCCTCGTCGGTCTCGCCCGAGCCGTCGTCGACCAGGTTGCCGGCGAGCGGCAGCACGTTGAACGCGATGGGCGCCGCGTAGATCTTGGGGTCGGGCAGGTCCACGGACCCGCCGTCGTGCACCAGGCCCTCGATCTCCTGCCCGACGGCGGCGCGCACCTGCCCCGCCAGCTCGTCCACCCCGGCCAGACCGGAGCCGGACACGGCCTGGTACGTCGCCACGCGCAGCCGCTCCAGCCCTGCCGCCTGAGCCAGCGGCGAGAGCACCGGCATCGCGGCCATCGTGGTGCAGTTCGGGTTGGCGACGATGCCCTTGACCGCGTCCGCGATCGCGTCGGGGTTAACCTCGGAGACGACGAGCGGGACCTCGGGGTCGCGCCGCCACGCCGATGAGTTGTCGACCACCAGCGCGCCTGCGTCCGCGAACCGCGGCGCGTGCTCGCGGGACGTGCCGCCGCCGGCGGAGAAGAGCGCGATGTCGATGTCGGCGAGGTCGTCGGTGGCGGTAGCGGCGACGTCCTCCACCGGGACGTCCACGCCGGCGAACGGGAGGGTAGTGCCGGCCGAGCGGGCCGACGCGAAGAACCGGATGGACGCCACGGGGAAGTCCCGCTCCTGGAGCAGACGGCGCATCACGGCGCCCACCTGGCCGGTCGCGCCGACGATCGCGACGTGCACACCCTGATCAGAGATCGCGACCATGTCAGCGCCCCGTTCCCGCGTAGACGACGGCCTCGCCGTCGGACGCGTCGAGCTCGAACGCGGTGTGCACGGCGCGCACCGCGTCGTCCAGCGAGTCGGCGCGCGTCACCACCGAGATCCGGATCTCCGAGGTGGAGATCATCTCGATGTTGATGCCCGCGTCCCGCAACGCGCCGAAGAGCCGCGCCGAGACGCCCGGGTGCGACTTCATGCCGGCGCCGATCAGCGACAGCTTGCCGATCTGGTCGTCGAACTGCAGGGAGTCGAAGGCCAGCTCGCCCTGCACCGCGGTGAGGGCCGCCATGGTGGCGGGGCCGTCGCCGTCGGGCAGCGTGAATGAGATGTCGGTGAGGCCCGTGGCCGCTGCCGACACGTTCTGGACGATCATGTCGATGTTCGCGCCCGCGCCGGCCACCACCTCGAAGATGCGGGCGGCCATGCCGGGCACGTCGGGCACGCCGATCACGGTGATCTTGGACTCGGAGCGGTCGTGCGCCACACCGGAGATGATGGGGGCTTCCATGGGGTTCTCCTTCGACATCTGGTCGGCCGCGACCACGCGCGTGCCGTCGTGGGCGCTGAACGAGCTGCGGACGTGCACCGGCACGTTGTACCGGCGCGCGTACTCCACGCTGCGCAGCGCCAGCACCTTGGCGCCGCAGGCCGCGAGCTCCAGCATCTCCTCGTAGGAGACCCGGTCGATCTTCCGGGCGGCGGAGACGATGCGCGGGTCGGCCGTGAACACGCCGTCCACGTCGGTGTAGATCTCGCAGACGTCGGCGCCCAGGCCCGCGGCGAGCGCAACCGCCGTGGTGTCCGAGCCGCCGCGGCCGAGGGTGGTGACGTCGTTCGTGGACTGGTTCACGCCCTGGAAACCGGCCACGATCGCGACCTGCCCCTTGTTCAGGGTCTCGCGGATGCGGTGCGGCACGACGTCGACGATCCGCGCCCGCCCGTGCACCGCGTCGGTGATGACGCCCGCCTGCTGGCCCGTGTAGGACTTGGCCTTCACGCCCAGGTTGTTGATCGCCATCGCCAGGAGCGACATGGAGATGCGCTCGCCCGCGGTGAGGAGGATGTCGAGCTCCCGCTGGGGCGGGAGCGGGGTGATCTGCTGCGCGAGGTCGAGGAGCTCGTCGGTGGTGTCGCCCATGGCGCTGACCACCACTACAACCTCGTTGCCCGCTCGCTTCGCCTCGGCGATCCGCTTTGCGACGCGCTTCACGCTGCGCGCGTCCCCGACCGAGGATCCCCCGTACTTCTGCACGACAAGAGCCATGCGCCTGCCTTCCGTTGCCGGCCTCCGTCTGTCTCAACGGCCCGCCGGATGGTTGGGTTTGCGGCTCGATCGTACGACGGCGGGCGCGGCGCCCGCTGTGCCGTTCACGGTCCGGGACGGACGGCACCCCGCACGCGGGGAGTCAGGCGGCGAACACGTCCCAGGCCAGGCGGGCGATCAGGGCGCCGACCACGATCACGAAGACCACGCGGACGAACTTCGAGCCCTTGGCCACCGCCATCCGTGCGCCGATGTAGCCGCCGATCAGGTTGGCGACGCCCAGCCCGAGGCCGAGGGTCCAGATGACGGCGCCGCTCGGGACGAAGAAGATCAGCGCGCCCAGGTTGGTCGCGAAGTTCACGATCTTCGCGATGGCCGACGCCGGGAGGAACGAGTACCCGAGGACGCTCACCAGGCTGATGACCAGGAACGTGCCCGTGCCCGGGCCGAGCAGCCCGTCGTACGCGCCGATGAGCAGGCCGATCAGGGCGGCGATCCGCTTGTGTCCGTTGCCGACCCAGCGCAGGTCGTCGTGCTGGCCGACGTTCGGCTTGAGCAGCGTCCAGGTCAGCACGCCGACGAGCACGACGAGGATGATCGGCTTGAACAGCTGGTCCGGGATGTGTGACGCACCTATCGCGCCGCCGAACGCACCGACCAGGGCCGCGAGCGCCATCGGTCCGGCGGTGTGCAGGTCCGGCTGAACCCGCCGGTAGTAGGTGATGGCACTGGTGGAGGTGCCCATGATGCTGCCGAGCTTGTTGGTCGCCAGGGCCTGCACGGGGCTGATCCCGGGGACGAGCAGCAGTGCGGGCAGCTGGATCAGGCCGCCCCCGCCCACGACGGCGTCGACCCACCCGGCGGCGAGGCCGGCGAGCAGGAGCAGGACGATGGTGAGCAGGTCGAGTTCGGGCACGCCTGCATTCTGCGCGAACCGCGCGCTTCGTCCCGCCTCGTCTCGTTCCTGGGAGGCGTCTCGTTCACCCGGAAGCTCAGGGCCGGGGCCTTCGCATGAGCTCCCAGGCGTCGGCGACCGGGCCGACGTGGCGGAGCTTGTCGGGGTTGATCACCGACCGGATCACCTGGATCCGCCCGCCTCGCCGACGGCGGCGCCGTCCAGGCCGTCGACGACGATCGCGGTCGCGCCGAGGCTCTCGATCCGGGCGACCTTGGCCGCGCTCGTCGTGGTCGCGGTCACCTGGTGACCACGCTGGACGAGCTGACGGATCAGTCGGGGTCCGATGGCGCCCGTACCACCTGCCAGATAGACGTGCATCGCTCTCACCTCTCGTCGCTGATGCGGACGATCCCGAGACGATATGCCCGCGCGGAACGTGACAGCCCGCCGGAGAGCATCACGCTCAGATCCTTGTCCCGCGCCGGACGACGACTGCGGAGCCGTCGGCGATGAAGGCCGAGACCGGTTCGGCGGTGAGGCTCTCGACGAACGGCCGGCCGTACACCTGCTCGACGTCGCACTCGAGGGCGGGGTCGCCGGCCTGCCAGACCTGCCAGCTCGGGTGCTCGACGCGGTATTCGACCGAGCCACCGCCACGCTGAGCGGCGTAGCCCCAGTAGTGCTCGGTGATGAACTCTTCCTGGGAGCCCTCGACGAGCGGCTGCGCGCTGCCGTCGGTGGTGGCGCGGACGTGGTGCCACGCCCCGGCGTCGCGCCACGAGTACTCGACCACGCCGTCGGGCGTATCGCCGTCGGCTGCGAGGTCGATCCGATGCCTCATGGGCCGCGCGACGTAGTTCTCGCCGTAGGCGACCCGGGCGACCGTGGCCAGGGGCCACCTGGGGACGATCTCCTTGACGAAGACGACGCCGCGCCGCCAGCCCTCGTCGGCCCGACGGCGGACGTAGAACCGCAGGTTGATCTCGTCGAAGTCGCGGTGGAAGGGGACCGGGACGCCGAGCAGGCGGGTGTCGAGGAACTGGAACCCGACCACGCTCACGAGGTGCCGGTCGTCCCACGTGTCGAGCTCGACGCCGCGCGGCACGAGCGGCCGCAGGACTGCGGGGTCGATCTCGTAGTTGAGCATCACCAGCCGGCGCCACTGCGCCGTGAGAAACCGTCCGGTCCGCGCATCGGGTCCTGTCACGCGGGGGACCGTACTCCCGCTCTCACACAGTGGCTACTCCCGATCTCACACAGTGCCTGCCCCCGCTCTCACACGTGAGATGTCGGTGCCGACCCGTAGGCTGACCTCTTGTGTACGAAGGCGCGGTCCAAGACCTGATCGACGAGCTCGGCCGGCTTCCCGGCGTCGGGCCCAAGAGCGCGCAACGCATCGCGTTCCACCTGCTCGCGACAGACAACCACGAGGTCAAGCGGCTGGTGGACGCGCTCACCGAGGTGAAGCTGCGGGTGCGGTTCTGCGAGCTGTGCGGCAACGTGGCCGAGGCCGAGCGCTGCCGTATCTGCCTCGACCCGCGGCGCAGCGACGACGTGATCTGCGTCGTGGAGGAGCCCAAGGACGTGGTCGCGATCGAGCGCACCCGGGAGTTCCGCGGGCGGTACCACGTGCTCGGCGGGGCCATCAATCCGATCGAGAACGTCGGCCCGGACGACCTGCGCATCAGCGAGCTCCTGGCCCGCCTCGCGGACGGGACGGTGCAGGAGGTCATCCTCGCCACCGACCCCAACGTCGAAGGAGAGGCCACGGCGACCTATCTTTCCCGACTGATGGGTCACATGGGTATCACCGTCTCGCGGCTGGCCTCTGGTCTTCCTGTGGGTGGAGACTTGGAGTACGCGGACGAGGTGACGCTCGGCCGGGCGTTCGAAGGCCGCCGTGTCATCGGCAACGACAAGTAGGTGGGATCACGATGAGTGAGATAACCCCCGGTTCGGACCTCCGCGAGGTCGCAGACCAGGTGTCCGCACAGGCACGAACGTTCCTGTCGACGGTGACCCAGGTGGCGTCCGGCGGGATGCCGGGGGCGGAGCTCTCGCTGCTCGTGCTCGCGTCGTCCGACCTGCTCGCGGCGGGTGCACGGCTCGCCGCGATCGTGGACGTGGTGCCCAAGGAGCGCTACGAGCCCGATGCAGGCCCCGACACCGACCTCGACCCGCTGCGCGAGGCCCTGTCCAAGATGTTCGACGGGTTCGACGACTACACCGAGGTGGTGGACCCCGTGCTGGGCGAGGACGTCGGGTCGGCGTCGCTGTCGGGCGACCTCGCGTGCGTCGCCGAGGCCCTGGCCAAGGGCCTGCAGCACTTCGACAGCGGCCACGAGGTCGAGGCCCTGTGGTGGTGGCAGTTCTCCTACTTCTCGCTGTGGGGCGAGCGCGCGGCGTCCGCCCTGCGGGTGCTGCAGGTGCTGCTGGCGCACGTGCGCCTGGACGTGGAGGACGACGTAGCCGCCGAGGCGGAGTACGACGCCCTCCACTCCTGAGCCGACGCGGGTCGAGCCGACCCGCGTCGGATGCGTCAGGCGACCCGGGTGCCCTGCGGGAGCTCCGCCGTCGGGACCCGCAGGCGGTTCACCGCGACGACGACGCCGGCCGCGCCGAGCAGCAGGTCGAACCCGAGCCCCCACGGCCACACGAGCTGGTCGGAGACCTTGACGGGCTCCACCGGGGAGTCGGGCTGGGTGGTGTTGCCGTCCATGACGTACCCGCTGCACCAGTCCTGCGGCCCGGTGTCACCGGTCCGCGCGTACCGGACGCCGTACTGCAGCACCGCGAGCATGTTGCCCTCGTTGGCGAGCGCCTCCGGGTCCCCGTTGAGGGGCTGCGCGTCGGCGACCACCACGAACGGGTTGGGGGCCAGCAGCCACCAGGTGCGCTCGCTGTGCCACACCTCGACCTCGTGCGTCTGCCACTCGCACTCGGGCGCCGTGGTCTCCTCCCAGGTGTACCCCGGCTCGACGTCCCACACGCGCACGCTCTCCGTGGTGGTGGTCGCCGGCACGAGCAGGCCGAACAGGATCGGCAGGACGGCGGTGATCCCGCCGACGGTCAGGTAGGTCAGCACCGCCGACCCCGACGTCTTGCTCACGATGGCCGAGAAACCCAGCCCGATGGCGCACACGACGCCGAGCATCAGCGCCAGCATGAGCACCGTCGTGAGCAGCGCGAGCCAGTTCACGCCGCCGCCGACCAGCGCCCACACGAGGAACGGGATGCTCGCCACGAGGAACGCGAGCGCCGCCATCCAGGACGCGGCGAGCTTGCCGAGCACTATCTCCGCCGGCGACAGCAGGGTGACCTGCAGCGTCGCGAGGGTGCCCGCGTTCCGGTCGCCGTTGATCGCGCCCGACGAGAGGGCCGGCGCCACCAGCAGCCCGAGGAACAGCACGAAGCCGACGACGATGCTGTAGACCGTCCCGCCGAACGGCTCGCCCGAGCCCGGCTGGTCGCCCGACAGGATGCTGAACGCGCCCGTCGTGAGCAGCGTGATCAGGCCGACCATCAGGAACCACACGATCAGCGCGGTCTTCCATCGCGTCGACCGCACGCGCTGCCGCAGCTCCAGCACCGCCACCGTGCGCAGGCCGTGCCAGGACAGGGACCAGGTGCCGCGCCCGCCGGGCACTCCGCCGTCGGGCTGCGCGGACTCGACGACCTCCACGTCAACGCTCATCGTCGCTCCTCCTCAAGGGCCAGGTAGGCCTGCTCCAGCACGCCGCCCGCGGGGGCGAGGCTCGACACGTCGATTCCGGCCTCGATCGCGGACCGCAGCAGTGCCGCGGCCGCGGCGTCGCCGGTCAGCTCGACGAGCACGCCGGGGCCGTCGGGCTCCTTGCGGTAGGCCGGGCCGTCCTCGTCCAGCCACGCCACGAGGGCCTCGGTGTCCAGCCCGGTCAGGCGCCACTCGCGCGGCCGGTCGCCGTCGGCCACCGACTGTGTGGCGACCGTGCGCCCGCGGGAGATGAACACGGCGTCGTCGGCCATCTCGTCGAGCTCGGTGAGCACGTGCGACGAGACCAGGATCGTCTTTCCCTCGGCCGCGAGCCGGCGCACGAGCACGCGCAGGTCCACGCGGGAGCGCGGGTCCAGGCCGGAGGCGGGCTCGTCGAGGAGCAGGACGTCGGGGTCGTGCACCAGCGCGCGGGCCAGGCCGAGGCGCTGCTTCTGGCCGCGGGACAGGACGTGCGCGGGCTGGTCGGCGAGCTCCGACAGGTGCACGAGCTCGAGCAGCTCGCCCGCGCGGGCCAGGCCGGCGGCCGCGTCGATGCGGTACGCCGCCGCGACCGTGGTCAGTACCTCACGCGCCGTGAGGGAGTCCCACGTGCCGAAGACGTCCGGCATCCAGCCGGTCCGCGAGCGCGCGACGTAGTTCTGGGTCACCGGGTCCGCCCCGGCGATGCGGATGGTGCCCGCGTCGGGCTTCAGGAGCCCCGCGAGCATGAGCAGGAGGGTCGTCTTGCCCGACCCGTTGGGACCGATGAGCGCGGTGACCCGGCCTGGCGCGGCGACCAGGTCGACGTCGGCCACGGCGTGGACCGGCCCGAACGAACGCCGCACGCCCTGCGCGCGGATACCACCGTCTGGTGTCATGCGGGGACACTAGCGCGAGTCACGGACACAAACCGTCGGTCCCCAGGATGAACCCTGCGTACGACCAGGGGATGACGTCGCAGGTCAGGTGAGATGCATGAAGGCTCGCCGCGATGCGATCGTCAGGAAGCCGTCACGGACGATCTGCTTCCGGTCCGGGTACACCGCCTGCAGCTCGAGCTCAGCAGCGTTGGCGGACATCTCGGCAGTTCTCTCAGCGAGGGTCCACTCCGGGCTCGGGCTGAGTCCGGCCTGCAGGCCCAGTGCCGAGATCAGCCGGAGCCAGGTTGTACCGGAGCCAGGTTGTAACGGTAGGTGCGGTCTCACCGCTGAGGTATCGCGCGATCGTGGAACGCCCGATCCCGGTCACACGCACCAGGTCGGCTTGGGTCAATCCGGTCTCGTTCATGCGCTCGCGAAGCACTTCCGCTGGATCGATCATGCGTCCGTTGGTATCACCACTGCCGGCTGGGTGGCCTCCTGGGGTCGGCACGATCCTGCGATGTCGGCACTTGGCACTGAGGTCGGTCCAGGCCTGAGCCGACCTCAGTGCCAACTGCCGAGTTTGTGGGGCAAACTGCCGACTGATGCGGTCCAGGCTCAGGAGACTGCGTGTTCATCGCACTCGCGCTGAGCCAGGTGGGCACACCGACCCCTAGGTTGGGGGCATGGCAACCAACGTGCCTCCGTGGTTGAGGGCGGTCTTCGCCGCACCGAACGCCCTGTACCGGCACGGCATGGGCCGGGTGCTGGGCAGGCGGTTCCTCCAGCTCACGCACGTGGGACGCAAGAGCGGGGCCGAGCACACCGTCGTGCTGGAGGTGCTCCGGTACAACCGGGACACCGGCGACGAGGACCGCCGCCGGGTGGTCGAGCAGCTGCCGCTGATCGCCTTCCGCCCGGCCTGACCCGGTCAGCCCCGACGGGCCTTGCCCATGACGTCCAGCAGGCCGGGCTCCCCGAAGGCCACGTTCTGGTGGATCTCAACCGCCACCTCGTCGCCGGAGAACCGCACCTCCAGGCGCCACTCGAACGGGGTCCCGAGGAACACCATCCGGCCGCGCAGCGTCGACTCGTCGGTCCAGGCCGCCGCCGTCGCGACGTCGGCCGGCGCGCCCAGGAGCGAGCAGCTTCCCGGGGTCCACTCCCCGCGCCCGAACCGCACGAAGTGGTCCAGCCCGCCGATCGTGAAGGCCACCTCGGTCCGGCCGTAGGCGTCGTGGTCCAGGGTGAGGGCGCTGACGTCGCGCTCGTTCGGCTCGAGCTCGTAGACCACGCCCCGCAGCGACGCCTCGATCGGGCTCGACGGCGCCCCGGCCGGCGTCCGCAGCACCGGCTCGAACGGGACGGCGGTGTCCGCCCGGTCGGGCACCGACGCCTCGGCCACCTGATCGACCCAGGCGTCATCGGGCAGCAGCGCGCCCCACACCACGTCCAGCACCGACTGCAGGTCCGAGAGGCCCGACGTCATGGTGATCACGAGGCCCTTCTCCGGCCAGACCACGATGTACTGCCCGAACGCGCCGTCGGCCCGGTAGGCGCCGTACCGGCACTGCCAGAACTGGTAGCCGTAGCCCTGGTTCCACTCCGGCCAGTCGTGGGGACCGTTCGGCACCTGCTCGGCCGTTGCCGCCGCCACCCACTCCGCGGGGACCAGCTGCTCGCCCGCCCAGACGCCGTCCTGCAGGTAGAGCTGGCCGAACGCCGCCATCTCCTCCGTGGTGATCGACAGCCCGAACCCGCCCACGTCGATGCCGTCCGGGTCCTGCTCCCACGCGGCGTGCGTGATCCCGAGCGGCGCCAGCAGGCGCGGCGTCAAGTAGTCGAGCAGCCGTTCCCCCGTGAGCCGGTGCAGGATCGCCGACAGCAGGTAGGTCGCGCCCGTGTTGTAGACGAAGTGCGTGCCCGGCTCGTGCTCCACGGGGTGAGCCAGGATCGCGCGCGCCCAGCCGGAGCCCGGCAGGGAGATCGTGCGGTCGATCCCCTCCATGGTCGAGGCGCTGTGGCCCGTCGTCATGGTCAGCAGGTCGCGCACGCGCATGGCGCGGAGATGCTCGCCCGGGTCGGCGGGGGCGTCGTCCGGCAGGAGGTCGACAACCTTGTCGTCCAGGGCCAGGAGCCCCTCATGGATCGCGATGCCGACGGCCGTCGACGTGAAGCTCTTGCTCACCGAGAACATCGTGTGCGGGCGATCCGCAGTGTGCGGGTGCCACCACGTCTCGGCGATCACTCTGCCGTGGCGCAGCATCATCACGCTGTGCACGTCCTCGATCCGGTCCAGGTGGTCGACGAGGCGCCGGACCGCTGCGGGGTCGACCCCCTCGGCCTCGGGGGTGGAGCGGGGCAGGATCCGCGACATGCTGGTGCACGTCCTTTCGCTCGGCGACGCGACATTCTTGCCCACCTGGCACGACGCCGAAACCGGGGACCGTCATGCGGTCAGTCCCGCCGGGCCTACCGCTCAGTCCAGCAGCCAGGTCGGGTTGCGGAGGTAGGACTCGGCAACGGCGAGCGTCCCGGGCACCTGCGCCGACCAGAGGTCGGGCGGCAGCGCGTCGACACGGTGGGTGGTGGTCCAGCCGAGCATCTGCAGGCGGCGCACCATGGACAGGGCGCACCCGAGCTCGACGGCGTCCCGCGCCAGCGGCCGCACCGACGTGTACCCGGCCAGCCACTCCAGGGCCATCGTGGGCGCCGCCGGCGTGTGCTCCAGGAAGCTCAGCGCGGACGCGAAGTCGTACTGGAACCAGGTGTGGCCGCAGTCGTCGAAGTCGATGACGGTCAGCAGGTCCCCACTGATCATGATGTTCGACGGCCGCAGGTCCGCATGCACCAGCCCCCATGCGGCGTCGTCGCGCGGCGCCTGCCCGACGACGGCAAGGGCCGCCGCCCGGGCCTCCTCCAGCAGGTTGCGCTCCGCGCCGTCGACCGCGTCCTCCCAGCGCCCCCAGCGCGCCGTCGGCCCGAGCATGTCCGGGACGTCCCACGAGTGGCGGGCGAACCCCGAAGGCGGCGTCCAGCCGAGCACGTGCTCGTGCAGCCGGGCGTTGATGGCGCCGATCTCGCGGTAGTACGACGTCGGGTCGACGGCGCCGCCCGTGCTCGAATCGGCGTCGCCGAAGATGTCCTCCAGGATGCGGCCCGGGACGTAGCCGTAGGCGACGCACCACCAGTCGGTGCCTGCCTCGTCGGCCAGGGCAGCGCAGAACGTGCCGTCCCCGGTCCGTAGTGCGGCGGGCACCTGGCAGACGCCGTCGGCGGCGAGCGCCGCGACCCAGGCGACCTCGGACTCGAACGCGTCCGCGCCGGCCAGGTACCCGGGGCGAGCCACCCGCACGACGGCGACCGGGTGGGCGTCGGCCGTCACCAGGAACGTCGCGTTCTCCGAGACGGTGATGAGGCGCATCGCTACGTCGCCGTCGAACTGCCAGGACGCGCCCACGCCGTCGCGGAGCCAGCCGGGTGCCTGGTCCCCGGGGCCGAGCGCGTCGAACGCGGCGAGCGACGCCGAAGGGATGGACGGCTGCGGACCGGACGCGGACTGCGCTGCGGCAGTGACGGGCATGTCGATGCTCCTCAGGGCTGGGAGCGGAGGCGGGCGGCCGCTGCCATGGTGCGCCGCGGGGCAGGGGCGCACAAGGGACGCAACGGGAAATTCACGCAAGTCACCGGAGCGAAATATCCCGGGTTCGCATTGCGCCGAACGGTTACCCGACCGTCATCGCCAGGCTGTGCCAGGGGTTACACGCCGCGGCCACGATGGGGACCGTCCTGCGGACGGCCGGGCGGCCGTGGATCCCTCCCGGGACGCGCGGTGGGACGCGAGCGTGAGGAGTACTGCCCATGGCTACCCGGTCGACGATCATGGACACCAACGCCTTCCGGCCCGATGACCCCACCGGCGGCCTGCCGCCCCGGACCGCGGAGCTGGTGGACCGCCGTTCGGGCGTCCTGGGCTCCGCCTACCGGCTCTTCTACCGCGAGCCCGTGCACCTGGTGCGCGGCAGCGGCGCCCACGTCTTCGACGCGGACGGCAACGACTACCTCGACGTGTACAACAACGTGGCCTCGGTGGGCCACGCCCATCCGCGCGTGGTGGCGGCGATCGCCGAGCAGGCAGCGGCGCTCAACACGCACACGCGCTACCTGCACGAGCGGATCGTCGACTACTCCGAGGCACTGCTGGCGACCATGCCGGACGAGGTCGACCGGGTCATGTACCTGTGCACCGGGTCGGAGGCCAACGACCTGGCCGTCCGCGTGGCCCGCGCGTACACGGGCGGCACCGGCGTCATCGTCAGCGCCGAGGCCTACCACGGCAACACCGAGCTGACGTCGGCGCTGTCGCCCGCCCTCGGCTCCGCGCAGGACCTGGCGCTCGACGTGCGGACGGTCCCGGCCCCGGACCCGTACCGGGCGCCGGTTCCCGCCGAGGACCTGGGCCGGTGGTTCGCCGACCAGGTCGCCCGCCAGGTGGCCGACCTGGAACGCCACGGCGTGCGCCTGGCCGCGTTCCTCGCCGACTCGATCTTCTCGTCCGACGGCGTGTTCCCCGACCCGGCAGGCGCCGCCGGCTTCCTGGCCCCCGCGATCGAGGTCGTACGGCGGGCCGGCGGGGTGCTCATCGCCGACGAGGTACAGCCGGGCTTCGGCCGCACGGGCGACGCGATGTGGGGCTTCGGCCGCCACGGCGTCGTGCCCGAGATCGTCACCCTGGGCAAGCCGATGGCCGCCGGCATCCCCGTCAGCGCCGTGGCCGCCCAGGCGGACGTGCTCGCCTCGTTCGGCGACCGCATCCCGTACTTCAACACCTACGGCGGCAACCCGGTGTCGATGGCGGCCGCGCAGGCAGTGCTCGACATCCTCCAGGAGGACAAGCTCCAGGAGCGGGCCGCCGACGTCGGCGCGCGGATGCTCGCGGCCCTGCGCGAGGCCGCCGCAGACCACCCGCGCGTTGGCGACGTGCGCGGCGCGGGCCTCTACGTCGGCGTCGACATGGTGGCCGACCCCGAGACCAAGGCGCCCGACGTCGCCGCAGCCCTCGACGTCGTCGAGGCGCTGCGCGAGCGGCGGATCCTCACGTCGGTCTGCGGACCCGGCAACGTGCTCAAGCTGCGTCCGCCCCTCGTGTTCGACGACCAGGACCTCGACCGCCTGGTCGACGGCTTCACCGAAGCGCTCACGGCGCTCGGCCACTGACTCGCTGGAGGACGGTATGGCAACGACCGGAACGGCGCCCGGCACCGCGGGCGTCACCTACACGCAGGCCGACGGGCAGTACTTCGAGAAGCGGCAGCTGCGGCGCAGCGCCGGCTTCTGGGGCCTGTGGGGCATCGGGATCGCCGCGGTGATCTCGGGCCAGTTCTCCGGCTGGAACGTCGGCCTGGGCACCACCGGCTGGGTCCCGATGCTGATCGCCATGGTCTTCGTCACGATCATGTACTTCACGATGATCTTCTCGATCGGCGAGATGTCGGCGGCCATGCCGCACACCGGCGGCGCGTACTCGTTCGCGCGGGCGGGGATGGGGCCGTGGGGCGGCTTCGTCACCGGGTTCGCAGAGACCATCGAGTACGTGGTGACCACCGCCGTCGTCGTCTGGTTCTCCGGCGTCTACGCGGACTCCGCGCTGGGCGCCTTCACCGGACAGTCGCTGCCGCAGTGGGTGTGGTGGATCGTGCTGTACGTGGCCTTCGTCGCGATCAATGCGCTCGGGGCGCACGTGGGCTTCCGGCTGGCCGTGGTGGTCGCCGTCATCTCGCTCGTGGTGCTGGCGTTCTTCGCGGTGGCCGCCCTCGCGTCCGGGGCCGTCGACTTCTCCCGCCTCAACGACATCGCGCCCGCCGACGGCGGTACCGAGCTGATGCCGTTCGGGACGATCGGCATCCTCTACGCCCTGCCGTTCGCCATCTGGTTCTTCCTCGGGATCGAGGAGCTGCCGCTCGCCGCGGAGGAGGCGCACAACCCCGCGCGCGATATCCCCCGGGCCGCGGTGTGGGGCGTCGCCACGCTCGCGATCTTCGGGCTGGCCGTGCTGTTCCTCAACCCGGCGGTGACGGGCACCGCCGCGATCACCGTGTCGCCCGGCGACGGCGACGAGCCGCTGCTGGCCGGGTTCCGCGCGTTCCTCCCCGAGGAGGCCGCCGGCGTGCTGGCCCTGCTCGCCCTCGTGGCGCTGCTCGCCTCGCTCCAGGGCATCCTGTTCGCCGCCGGACGCAACCTGTACTCGCTCTCCCGGGCGGGCTACTACCCCACGTTCCTGTCGCTCACCGGAGCCAAGCACAAGACGCCGTGGGTAGCGCTGGTCGCGACCGCGGTGATCGGCTTCGTCATCCTCGCCCTGGTGCTCCTCGTCGTCCCGGCGGTCAGCCCGGACGCCGCGGGGGCGGCGTCGGGCGTGATCCTCTTCATCGCGGTGTTCGGCGCGGTGATCTCGTACGTGATGCAGATGGTGTCGTTCGTGGTGCTGCGCCGGAAGTTCCCCGACGCCGCGCGCCCCTACCTGAGCCCGACCGGCGTCTGGGGCGCGGTGGTCGCCGGTGTGATCTCCGTGGCGGCCCTGCTGGGGATCCTGCTGAACAGCGCGTTCCAGGTGGCGGTCGTGACGTTCCTTGTCGTCTTCGTGGTGGGGCTGGCGGTGTTCGCCTTGGTGGGGCGCAAGCGCCTGGTGCTGTCGCCCGAGGAGGAGTACGCGCTGTCGGGCGGCCTGTCCGAGGCCGGCGGTGTCTCCGGGGCGAGCGGCGTGGACGCCGACGGCGCCGCTGAGTCCAAGGCCGCAGCAGCCGACGCCAGCGCGTGAGACGACCATGCACCTGCTGCCGGGATCAGCACGATCCTGGCAGCAGGTGCATGGTCATCTCCGCAACCTACGAACCGATCAGCCGACACTCTGACGGATGCTTGCCGGGGCGTCGATCAGCCGGAGGAACGCGGCCTCGGCGAGGGCCCAGGCGTGTTCACGGCCTGCGCCCACCCCCGCCGACGTCGAATCCGCCAGAGTCGCCTCCGCCGTAAGCAGCTCCGTCTCGACGAAGTCCAGGAGCACTCCCGGCACTGCGATCGAGCCCATCTCCCGGGTCCGGGCCTTGAGGGTGACGAGCTCGCGCGCGGCGACCGCGACGTCGTCGGAGACCGAGGCGCCGGCCAGGAGCGCCGGCAGATCCATCGGGGGAAGTGCCGCGTACTCGTGCAGCCGCAGCCAGCGCAGCGTGACCGCGGGACGCACCGCATAGAAGAACTTCTTGGCCACACCGCTCGATGCCAGCAGAGCCAGGTTGTTCCTGGCCACGTGCACGTGATGTCTCGTCAACGCGACCCGGTCCAGGACGTCGTCCGCCAGCGCGGTCGGCTCGTCGCGAAAGGCGGCGTCGCCGCGGTACACGAGCGGCGAGCGCAGCCACTCCCCCACCGTGGCGTTCCCCTTGGCCATCAGCCCCAAGGCCTTGCGTACGTCCCAACCGTTGACGTCAAAGACCTTGTCCAGCGGCGTATCGATCACGTCGCTGCGACGCCGCAGGCTCAGGTAGTCCTCGACGCGACGCACGTAGAGGAAACGACAGTCGTAGTCCGAGTCCGGCGACGGAAAGCCCCAGGCGCGGCTTCCGCTCTCGATCGCCCACAGGACTCTGACGTCATGCTCTTCCTCGACGCGGTCCAGGCGCGCGTCGATGGCATGGACGACGTCCTGATCCATGGAGTCGGGAATGCTGCGCATCCACGGAAAGTAACCGCTGGACCACGACGAAGTCGTGGTCTTTTCGTCCCGTGCCAGACTCCCTGGCATGCCCCGCGACCTGCGCGCGCTGCCCAAGGCCAACCTGCACCTGCACCTGACGGGCTCGATGCGGCCGTCGACTGCGGCCGAGCTCGCCGCGCACTATGGCCTGCCGCCGCTCCCCGCCGTGCCGATCGAGGCGGGCGTCGTGCACGGCTGGGACGCGTTCCAGGCGCGGTACGACACGGCCCGCGCGGCGGTGCGCTCGGCCGAGGACATCGCGCGGGTGGTGCGCGAGGCGGTGGAGCAGGACGCCGCCGACGGCGTCGGATGGACCGAGCTCCAGGTGGACCCGACGTCGTACGGCGACCGGCTCGGGTCGCTGGAGGCCGTGGTCGAAGCGCTGCTCGACGCCGCGCGCGACCTGCCCGTGGGCGTGGTTCTCGCGGCGAGCTGGGGTGCAGACCCGGAGCGCGCGCAGCGGATCGCTGGGCTCGCCGTGAAGTACGCGCCGCACGGCGTGGTGGGCTTCGGCCTGTCCAACGACGAGCGACACGGACGCGTCAGCGACTTCGCCCCGGCGTTCCGGCTGGTGGCCGACGCCGGGCTGGCGCGTGTGCCCCACGCCGGCTTCTACGAGGGCGCCTGGCACGTCCGCGAGTGCGTCGAGCTGCTGGGCGCCACGCGGATCGGGCATGGGCTGACGGCGCTCCAGGACCCGTCGGTCGTCGCGCTCCTTGCGGAGCGCCAGGTCACGCTCGAGGTCTGCCCGACGTCGTACCCGCCGTTCGGCGTCACGCCTGCCTTGAGCGCTGTGCCGGCGCTGCTGGCCGACGACGTCCCGATCGCACTCGCGACCGACGACCCGCTGCTGTTCGGGGTCGGGATGGTGGGGCAGTACGAGATCGCGCGGCAGGCCTGCTCCGACGCCGAGCTCGCCGCGATCGCGGCAACGTCGGTCCGGGCGTCACGCGCGCCGGTCGGACTGAAGCGGCAGCTGTTCGACGGGATCCGGGGCTGGCTGACCTAGGACCGCGCCGGCCGCCGCGGTCCATCAGTCCCGACCTTCGCCGCCTGCTCCCGCATGGTCGCGGTCGTGAGCGCCACCCAGCGCGCCACCACCACCAGCTCGTCGGCCGAGAACTGCTCCGTGACCCGGCCCATGGCCTGCCGCATCTCAGCCACAGCCTTGTTCACCTGCGGCGATGTGGGCACCGTCGCCTCGATCACCAGCTGACGCCGGTCGGTCTCGTGCCGTGCCCGCCGGACGTAGCCCGCGTTCTCCAGCCGGTCCACGAGCCCGGTGACGGCGCCTGGCGTCAGCCCCGTCCGGCCGGCCAGCTCTCTCGCGGACATCGGTCCGTCACGCCGGATCACGCCGAGCGCCTTGTTGTCCGCTGCCGAGAGGCCCATCAACGAACCGAGCGCCTCGTGGAACATCACCACGGCATCGCTCAGCTCGGAACCGAGCCTGGCCCCGGGATCGAGGTGCTGGTCGCGGTCGGGTGTTGACATGCCCTCATTGTGCACCTCACCATATGGTTCAATTCACTGAATCATTTAGCCAACCAAACGGAGTATGCCATGACTACCCCAACGGCAACCACGAGACCCAACGCCTGGACCGAGGCGGTCGAGATCCTTGCGGAAGCCGGGCGCTTCTTCGCTCGCCACTACCCGATCGTCTTCGCCTTCGGCGCCCTTGCCTCGATCCAGCGGTTCCTCGCGGTGAGTGGCGGCGCCGAATGGGCCGGTGGCGTGGGCGGGGAGATTTTCACGGCGGCGGCCCGGATCGCGTTCGTCATCTGGTTCGTTCGCCGCATGCTGCGCGACCGGCCGGTCGAGTGGTCCGGGGCCGGCGCGCGGTGGTCCGCGTGGAACTCGAAGAACTGGACCGCGGTGCTGGTCACCATGGGTTTCCTGATCCTCTTCATGGTCGTGTTCAAGGTGGTCCCGGACTCCATGGCCGGCCAGGTGGGCGGCATCGACCGGTCGACGTGGTTGTCGTGGGAGCTCGCGATCAAGAACGTCACGGTGATCCCGTTCACCATGGTGTGGATGACGATCCTGGCGGTGACCCGACCGCTCAACGCGGACCACGACACCTGAGCACGCTTGACGAGCTGCCGATCAGCCCGCGACGACCTCGACCTCGTAGCCGTCCTCGTTCTCCAGGTAGGCCGCGTAGTGGTCGGGGCCGCCGGCGTGCGGGTGCCTGTCAGGGAAGAGGAGAGCCCAGCCGTGTGCGGGCGCCGTCTCGACGAGCCGGTCCACCTCGTCGCGCGTGCCGCCGTGGAACGCCAGGTGGTTGAGCCCGGGCGCGAGGCGGTCGTGGACATCGGCGGCAAGCGCGGGGCTCTGCTCGACGACGACGTAGGTGCCGTCGAGGATCCAGCTCACCCCGGCGCTCCAGCGCTGGTGCTCGGAGTAGCCGAGCGTGGTGAGGAGCCAGCCCCACGATCGTTCGGCGCGATCGAGCGACGGGACCCACAGCTCGACGTGATGGAGACGCCCTCGGGTCATGGGGCGGCCGCCGCGATGACGCGGGTGAGGCTGCGATGGAGCGCCCCGAGCTCGTCGGCCGTCATGTCCAGGCGCTCCATGATCGCGGGCGGCACGAGCAGCGCCTGCTTGCGCAGCGCCAGCCCCTCCTTCGTGAGCTCGACGGC
This sequence comes from uncultured Actinomycetota bacterium, assembly GCA_963850545.1. Lineage (GTDB taxonomy): Bacteria > Actinomycetota > Actinomycetes > Actinomycetales > Cellulomonadaceae > Promicromonospora. Next base: position 1,131,267 of record CAWKLP010000002.1, read on the forward strand.
GAGCGCCCGCTCGTCGCGCGGGTCGCGGCGGCGCGTCACGTAGCCGCTCGCCTCGAGCCGCTTGAGCAGCGGGGACAGCGTGCCGGGGTCGAGCTGCAGCAGCCCGCTGAGCTGCTTGACCGAGAGCGGCGACTGCTCCCAGAGGGCGAGCATGACCAGGTACTGCGGGTGGGTGATGCCCATCGGTTCGAGCAGCGGCCGGTACAGCGCGATGACGCTCCGCGAGGCGACGGCAAGGGCGAAGCACACCTGACGGTCGAGGGCCAGGAGATCCTCGGGGTCGGTTGCGGCGGGGCCGGGCACGGCTTCCTTCGGGGCGGACGACGTCGCGGTGCCAGTCCGGGGTGTGACGGTCATGTGGCTCCTCTCGGATGTTGACCAGGCTATCAGTTTGTGTGCAAACTATTAGCACACCAAGTAAATGGAGGAACGGCATGCGCAACCGCGACGGTCTCACCCTGGGCTACCGATTCAAGTGGCGGCTCAACTGGCTGCTGCTCCATGTGGCCGGGCCGGCCGAGCAGGCCGACGACACCGATCCCCGGCGTCGGATGGAGCGCGAGCGCGCCGCGCTGGTGGCGCGATACCGGGCGGAGCAGGCCGAACGCTGAGGCGCTCAGTGCCCGGCCGCGACCAGCAGGTCCCGGGACAACGGCGCGAGGGGGTAGCTCGCGACCGGGTCGGCGGGGTCGATCCACACGAGCTCCTCGAGCTCGGCCTGAACCGCGATCTCCGTACCGGGCCGCAGCCGCACTCGGTAGGCGTGCGCGTCGACGATGTGGTCGGGCTCGTTCGCGGCAGGCGCTCCGAACCGGCCGAGGCTCTCGATGTCGGCGGGATCGATCCGCAGCCCGACCTCCTCCTCGAACTCCCGCACCAGCGCCGCCAGGGGTTCCTCGCCGGGCTCGATCTTGCCGCCCACCTGCATGAACGCCTGCGTGCCTCGCTTGCGGACGAGTAGATGCCGCCCGTCGGAGCGCTCCACGACGGCCGCGACGATCCGCAGCGTCGTGATCGGACCGATGGCACTGCTCTCGCTCATGACTGCTCCACGATCTCGTCAATCACCGTGCCGCCCAGCACCTGCACCACGAGCGATACGCCGACCAACCCGGCCGACGTGATGTCGGGGTCGTCGGCGGACGGCTCGTCGTAGAAGTCCGGCCCCTCGTCCCGCGACGCCGCTCCAGGCGCACTCGCCGAGGCACCAGTCCGCTGCTCAGCAGGGGCACCGTTCGCCGCTCGCGCCCGGCGCTCGTTCGCCTGCCGGAGCGCCTCGCGTGCGCTGCCCGCGCCCGACACCGGGGCCCTCGCGGGGGTCGGGGCCTGGTCCTCGTAGACCGGCTCGGGCTCCGGCATGTCGTAGTCCGAGGGAGGCTCGGTAGTGCTGGCACCCGAGAGCCAGGCTTCGTCGGCCGCGCTCGACGCGGACGGCGGGCTGGCGGCGGGGCGGGACGGCGCGGGGCGGCCGGCCTCGGGGCCGGACGGCTCGGGCCGGGACGGTTCGGGGCGCTCGGCGACCGCAACGCTCCCCTGGGCCGGCGCCCCGGCCAGCCCTGGCTGTCCGCCTGACGCCGGGCCGTTCGCCGCACTCGCCCCGGCACTGCTCGCCACGGAGGTCGTGCCACCGCCCGGGGCGGGCACGTCGGGCCAGTCCGGCTCCGGAGCAGCAGCGGGTGCGGGGGCCTCGCGCCGCAGCTCACCCGACGACGACGCCGGACCGGCACCGCCGCCCGACGCGCCACCACCACCCGCGGGACCGCCGCCGGAGGCGCCGCCGCCGGACGTACCGCCTCCACCGGGCGGGCCCTCGTCCAGGGTCGCCTCGACCCGGACACGGATGCCGAGCGTCTGATAGACCGCTTCCTCCACAGCGCTCGTGTGCCGCGCGTTCGAGAACGCCCGGGCCAGGCCGGGGGCCGCGAAGCCGAGCTTCAGCGTGCCGCCCTCAAGGGCCGCCACCTGCGCGTTCGGACCGACGAGCGACCACGTCACGCGAGCAGCGGCGAGTGCGCCGAGCACCTCTGGCCAGCGTCGCCGGACGGTCTCTGTCGTGATGCCGGGCTCGGCACCCTCGCTCGCGGCCGGAGCGGCCGCCGACGCGGTGACCGGCTCGGGAGTCTTCGGCGCGGGCGCCGACGCCGCGGTAGCAGACTGCGCCGGAGCGGCCGGCGCAGGCCCCGGGGCAGCGGGCTCCGCCTCGGCAGGCGACACGGGCGCCGGTGCGGTCTCAACCGTCGGCTCAGGTGCCGGTGCCGGTGCCGGGCCGGTGCCGCGGCAGCCTGAGCGGGTTGCGGGGTCGGCGCCGGCTGCCCGGGCTCGCTCCTCTTCTTGCGCGCGTCGAGCACCGCTCGCGCGGCGGCTGACCCGGCGAGCCCACCCGGCGTCGGCTCCTGAGCAGGCCCACGATCCGGTGCAGCAGCTGCGCCGCCCCCGCCCGACGCCGCGGGCGCTCCCGAGGCAACGATGCCGCCCCGTTCGAGCCGGTCGATGCGTGCGGCGAGGCCCGCGGCGCCGTCGTCCGCCCCGGGCAGGAGCAGGCGGGCGCACAAGAGCTCCAGGTGAAGCCGCGGCGACGTCGCACCCGTCATCTCGGTGAGGGCGACGTTCACGAGGTCCGCCGCCCGGGACAGCTCCGCCACCCCGAGCCGCGAGGCCTGGGTGCGCATGCGCTCGAGCTGGTCGGTGGGGATGCCCCGCAGCACGGCGTCCGCGGCGTCGCCAGAGACCCCGATGACGATCAGGTCGCGCAGTCGCTCGAGGACGTCCTCGACGAACCGGCGCGGCTCGTGGCCGGTCGCGATGACCTGGTCCACAACCCGGAAGATGGAGCCGCCGTCGCGCGCGGCAAGCGCGTCCACGACGTCGTCCAGGAGGGTCGCGTGGGTGAAGCCGAGCAGGCCGACCGCGAGGTCGTAGTCCACCGTGCCGCCGGTGGCGCCGGCGATGAGCTGGTCCAGCACCGAGAGGGAGTCGCGCACCGAGCCGCCACCCGCTCGCGTGACCAGCGGAAGCACACCGCCACCCACCTCGATCCCCTCGGCACCGCAGAGCTGCTCGAGGTACGGGGACAGCACGTCCGGCGGCACGAGCCGGAACGGGTAGTGGTGCGTACGCGACCGGATCGTGCCGATCACCTTGTCCGGCTCCGTGGTCGCGAAGATGAACTTGATGTGCGGCGGCGGCTCCTCGACGATCTTCAGCAGCGCGTTGAAGCCCTGCGGCGTCACCATGTGCGCCTCGTCGAGGATGAAGATCTTGTACCGGTCGCGCGCCGGGGCGAACGTGGCGCGTTCGCGCAGGTCACGCGCGTCGTCGACACCGTTGTGCGACGCCGCGTCGATCTCCACCACGTCGAGCGACCCACTACCACCGCGCGCCAGCTCGACGCACGACGGGCACTCGCCGCACGGGGTGTCGATCGGGGACTCGGGCGTGTTCTTCGCGCAGTTCAGCGTGCGCGCGAGGATCCGGGCCGACGTCGTCTTGCCACAGCCCCGGGGACCGCTGAAGAGATAGGCGTGATTCACCCGCCCGCTGCGCAGGGCCTGCATGAGGGGGCCTGTGACGTGGTCTTGGCCGATCACCTCGGCGAACGTCTCGGGCCGGTAGCGGCGATACAGGGCGGTGGTCACGCCAGCAACGATAGACGCCGCCACCGACACTGACGACGTGGCCGTCCACACCCACCCGGGAGCGCGAGGTTCGTACATGGCGCTATCCTGTTCGTATGCGCAAGAAGATCGTCACCATCGGTAACTCGGCCGGCGTCACGATCAGCCCTGCCGACCTGCAGGAGCTGGGCATCGGCGTCGGCGATCCCGTCGAGGTAACGGTCCGCGGCGGCGTCCTCGAGCTTCGCGCGGTCAACAAGTACGAGGGCATGAATCTCGACGAGCTCTCCGCGATCCTGGAGAAGCGGCGGACACGACGGTGACCTGGGATCACGCCAGATTCCACGAGGAGGTCCAGGCCACCGGCGTCTTCGACGCCGCCTATGCGGACGACGTCCTCGCCCGGCTGGCGTACAACTCGTCGGCGATCGAGGGCAACACGCTCACCCTGGCAGACACCATCACGCTCCTCGTCGACGAGCGGACACCCAGGGCCGGGACAGCGGTGCGCGAGCTCTACGAGGTGTCGAACCACCGCGAGGCGATCGCAAGGGTCCTGCACGCAGTGGCCGACGACGAGCCACTCACCACACGACTCGTCACCGACCTGCACGGTCTGCTCATGGACCGTCTAGCGCATGACCACGGGCAGTACAAGACGTCGAGCAACCGGATCACCGGGGCGTCCTGGCGTCCGGCGGAGCCGTCGCAGGTGCTGCAGCTCATGCAGCAGTGGGTCGACCAGACCGAGTGGCAGACCGCGAATCTTGACGGCCCTCCGCTTCTGGAGGCGATCGCCCAGAGCCACATCGGATTCGAACGTATCCACCCGTTCAGCGACGGCAACGGCCGGACCGGCCGGGCACTCATCGCCTACCAGACGGTCCGAAGGTACGGTTTTCCGGCAATCGTCCGCGTCGACCAGCGGTCCAGCTACATCACGATGCTCGACACCCAGGACGTGCCTGCGCTGGCCACGCTTCTCGCGACCAATCTCGCAGCAGAGGCCGATCGCTACGGCCTCGGCCCGGCGCCGCCGTCGAACGCCTGAGCCTGCCGCCGCACGCGCCCCTTCATCACCAGACCGGGGATGCCCACGGCGAGCAGGTTCGGGATCGCCGCGACGATCCCGAACCAGATGAAGATGGCCAGGTAACCGAGGGCACCGCCACCTGAGTCCGCGTCCGCCCAACTCTTGCACCTCATCGCCGCAGCGCGCGCCTCGCCAGGGCGTTTCCCAGCCACTGCACCGCCTGGACGATCACCACGATCAGCACCACCACGACGGCGGTGACCGCCCAGTCGTACTGCCGGTAGCCCTGCACGATCGCGAAGTCGCCCAGCCCGCCTGCGCCCAGGTACCCGCCGATCGCGGACATGTCGAGCACGCCCACGAACAGGAACGTGTAGCCCAGGATCAGGGGCGCGAGCGCCTCGGGGACCAGCACCGTCCGCACGATCCGGAAGGGCGACGCGCCCATGGCCCGGGCGGCCTCGACCACGCCGGGGTCGATGGAGACAAGGTTCTGCTCCACGAGCCGCGCGAAGACGAACGTCGCCATGAAGCACATCGCGAACGTGAACGCCTCGATGCCGATCGTCTTGCCGATCACCGCGCGGGTCAGCGGGCCGAGCGCCACCAGGAAGATGATGAACGGTATGGGCCGCACCACGTTCACGGCGAGGTTCAGCACGGCGAACACGACCCGGTGTCCGAGCAGGTTCCCCGGACGCGTCAGGTACAGCCCGAGCCCGAGGGCGAGCCCGAGAAAACCGCCCACCACCAGGGTGATCAGCACCATGTACGCCGTCTGGCCCGCGGCCTCCCAGAGCAGCGGTGTCAGTTGGTCCCAGCTCATGCGGCTGCCCTCCCGTGGTCGTCCACCCAGGTCACGTCACGCAGCGCGGCCACGGCGGCCTCCACCGCTGTCGGATCACCGACGAGCTCGACGGTCAGTGACCCGTACGGCCGCTCCGCCACCTCCGTGATGCCGCCGAAGACGACGGTCCCGTCGACGCCGTGCTCGCGCAGCGTGCGCGTGAGCACGGCGGACGAGCCGGCCACCTCGTCCACACCCACGGTCACGATGTGCCCGGCGTGCCGCGTACGCAGGCGCGCGAGCACCTCCGGCGACGGCCGGTCGCGCAGCGCGGTGGCGACGAAGCGCCTGGTCACGTCGTGCGCCAGGCGCGCTGAACACCTGGTAGGCCTCGCCCACCTCGACGACATGCCCCCGGTCCATCACCGCTACGCGGTGACAGATCGAGCGCACCACGTCCATCTCGTGCGTGATCACGACGACGGTGACGCCGAGCTCTCGGTTGACGCGCTGCAGCAGGTCCAGCACGTCGCGCGTGGTCTCGGGGTCCAGGGCCGACGTCGCCTCGTCCGCCAGCAGGATGCGCGGGTTCGTGGCGAGCGCCCGGGCGATCCCGACGCGCTGCTTCTGCCCGCCGGAGAGCGTGGACGGATACACGCCCGCCTTGTCCGCCAGGCCGACGAAGTCGAGCAGCTCCGCGACCCGAGCGTCGCGCTCGGCCCGAGGCCAACCGGCCACCTCGAGCGGGTAGGCGACGTTCCCCGAGACCGTCCGGGAGGAGAGCAGGTTGAACTGCTGGAACACCATCCCGATCCCGGCCCGGACCGGCCTCAGGCGGGTCTCGTTCAGGGAGCCGAGCGAGACGCCGTCGACCACGACGTCGCCGCCGGTGGTGCGCTCCAGCGCGTTGATCAGCCGGACGAGGGTGGACTTGCCGGCACCCGACTGCCCGATGACGCCGAAGATCTCGCCCTCGCGGATATCGAGTGTGACCTCGTCGACGGCGCGCACCTCGGCGCCGTTCCCGCGGCCCGGGAACACCTTGGTGGCGCCCTCGAACCGGATGATGCTGCTGGTCGCCGCAGGCATCAGGAGGCGTCCGCCTCGATGCCCGCCAGGATCTCCTGGAGCTCGGCGGCCGAGTTGTCCTTGATGACGCCGGTGCCGCCCGATGCCTCCAGCACGCCCTTCTCGACCTCCGGGAAGTGGTAGATCTCGACGAGCTGCTGGAACACCTCGTTGTCCGCGTCGGCCCCGCGAGCCACCCACACGTTGATGTACGGCTCGGCGGCGGAGGAGTCCGGGTCGTCCGAGAAGATGGCGTCCTCGGCGGTCAGGTCGGCGTCGCCCACGAAGTCGTTGTTGATGATCGAGGCGTCGACGTCCTGCAGGGCGAGTGCCGTCTGGGCGGCGTCGACCGGGGTCACGGTCACGCGCGACTCGTCCTCCAGCACGTCGGCCGGCGTGGAGAACGCGCTCCCGCCGTCGCGCAGCGCGACCAGGCCGGCCTCCTGCAGCACGAGCAGCGCGCGGGCCTGGTTCGTGTCGTCGTTGGGGATGGCGATCTCGCCGCCGTCGGGGATCTCCTCGACGCTGTCGTGCTTCTGCGAGTAGAGGCCCAGCGGGTAGACGGCGGTGGCCCCGATCGGGGTGAGGTCCGACTCCGTCGCGGTGTTGTAGTTGGCGAGGAACTGCAGGTGCTGGAACTGGTTCAGGTCCAGGTCCCCGTCGGTCAGACCCTGGTTGGGCAGCTGGTAGTCGCTGAAGTTCACGAGCTCGACGGTGATGCCCTCCTCCTCGGCCAGGTCGGTGAAGGTGTCCCAGTAGTCGTCGCCGGAGTTGACGACGCCGATGCGGACCGGGTCCTCGGCGGAACCGGTGGCGGGCGTGATCTCCTCGGCGCCCCCGCAAGCGCTCAGCGCGAGGACGGCGGTGACGGCGAGGCCGGTGGTCAGGACAGACGTGAAACGAGACATGGGTGGGTCCTCTCGGGCGCACGGGCGCGGGTTTGCCTGTGCTCAGGATGCGTGGGGCCGGCGCAGGGCGCAGGCCGAGGTGAAACGGTGGCGGGCCACGGCCATCAGCAACGTGGCGAGCTCGGGACTGGTGCGGGGCGGCCCTCAGCGGACCGCGTGAACGTGCGGCGCTCTCAGCGCTCGCGCATTCGCCCACCACGCACGCGGCCGCTACACATGGCGTCGCGACAGCTGCGCGACGTCGTGGTGGCGGTCCGGGTGCGGGTCATACGGACATCGTGCGTCACTGCACGACGTCGGGGCGAATCCCCTCGGGGTAAATCCCACGATGCGGACGAAAACCCGTCCACATCGTGGCGCATCCGCGGAAACGCGGGAAACATAAGGACCCCCCGCACACCCACCAGAGCTCACTTACCCTTGCTGCCTTCCGGCCCTGGGGGAGTTCGGCGAGGTGATGCCGCACGAGGGGTCTGACCTCAGCCTAACCGATCTCGGCGGCCCGGCCGAACCGCGTGGCGCCCGCTGTACGCGACCTCACAGCCCGGCCTCGGATTCCGATTCGTTGTCCGAGCACGGCGTCCGGTATCCTCGTCAGGCCGCGCCAGACTTCGGTCCAGTGGTCGCGCGCCCGCCCTGGCGGAGCGCGAGGAGGATTCGCCTAGTGGCCTATGGCGCACGCTTGGAAAGCGTGTTGGGTTAACGCCCTCGGGGGTTCGAATCCCCCATCCTCCGCAGTGTGATGACGTCGGGACATCGTTGATAGATGTCCCGGCTCATTGCTTTGTGACGGCATGGACCGCGGCCGAGCTGGAGCGATGTTGGCGCTGGTCAGGACGAGGGAGAGCCGTCGAAGCTGCGGGGAGCCGAGTCAGCGGCGGTCGACGGTCTCCCGGCGTCTGGCCTGCGTGGACACCGGGCTCGCGAGAGCCGGCTGGGCCAAAAGAGCTCGCTGTGCCGCCACGAGCGGGCCTTGGGCAGCCCTGACCGGCAGGTTCGTCGGGATCTGACAGTCCGCGCCCACGGGGGCGAACGGTGTCGAAGCCCAGATATCAACGATGTCGTGAACCAGCACACCCCATCCTCCGCATCCTCCGCAGTGTGCAGGGGCCCGGAACTGTTGTAATTCCAACAGTTCCGGGCCCTTCGTCATGTCCGACGGGGACGCGTGGGCACAGAATGGGCACACCCTGCAGCGATCCCACGTCATCCGGCGTCCGGTTCGGGACGGGTCGCACAGTCTGCGGACCCGTGCCGAGCACGTAGATGCCTACGCCGTGCCGGCGTCCTCGTCGTCGCCTACCTCGAGCACGAGAGAGCTCGGCGCCGGCGGCATCAGGGGCGGCACGGGGCGGCCGAGCGCCCGGCGGACGGACCGGGTGAGCTGGTCGTCACGGAACGTAGCCCAGCGAGCGGGGACAGCCTCACGCGGGAGGATGAACGGGGCCATAGTCTTGCTCCTCTCATTGGCGCAGGGCGGATCCCCAGCGCGGAGGGAGCATCCATCACCCGATGCGGTTGCGTCGCGTCCTGAATAGCTGATCTGGCTCCCGGGCCCGATCTCGGTCAGGAGACCGCAGCCGCTCGGGCCGCATCGAGCGACGCCGCGACGGCGTCGAGATCGGTGTCGAACAGGTCCGCGTAGGTGTCGAGCGTCATGGCCGCCGACGCGTGCCCGAGCATGCGCTGCACCGCCTTCACGTTCGCACCCGAGCTCACGGCGAGCGACGCCGCGGTGTGCCGCAGGTCGTGGGGCGTCACGCGCGGGATGCCAGCCCGGCGGACCGATGCCGCGAACCACCCGCGCTCCGTCGTGCTCGAGCGGTGCAGGTACCCGCTGCCCGACGGCGCGACGAACACCAGGTCGTCGCGCCCCTTGCCCTCGCACCGCCTGGCCAGCAGGGGCGCCAGGAACGACGGGAAGGGCACGCTGCGACGCTCGTGCGTCTTCGGCGTGCCGACCTGGACCACGTTGCCGACCTGGACCACGTTCTCCTCGACGGCCAGGCGCCTGCGGAAGGCCACGACCTGGGCGGGCGCCCCGACCCGCACCCCTCCCGGCCTGATCACCGGCACCTGGCCCGACACCACGCCGAGCGACGGCCGAGCGGTCGCCCCCACCTCACACGTACAGGCGCGCACGCGTGCAGCACGCCCCGCTGGGGACGCGTGACGCCACCGTGAGCACCCCCGCCGGGCGACCGGATCCCAGCCTGTACCGGGCGCCTGGCGGCGTGTTCGTCCCCTCCACCCTCGCCGACCCGCTGCTGCAGGCACTGGCACCCGTAGTCCGCCTGTCACGGGCTCGGGTGAGCCCCGACGTGCTCGGGCTGCTCGTCGCCCTGGCCGAGGCTGCACAGGACGCCACCGCGCCCCGTTCGCCTACGCGAACCGCCCAGCGGCCCCCTGTCACGCTGGGAGAGCCGGCGTGGTTGACGACCCAGGAGGTCGCCGACCGGATCGGCAGCAGCAGACGTGCTGCGCAGCTCATGTGCTCCCGTGGACAGGTCAGGTGCCTACGGCGCGGCCGCGCATGGTTCATCGATCCCGCGAGCCTCCCAGGAGCGCACCATGACCACGACCACCCCCGATCCGCCGACCCCGCGGCTTGACCAGGCCGTCGCAGCCCACTACGGGCCCAACGCCGAGGCAGGCATCGACCGCTCGACGCCTGTCGCTGCGGCCGTCGCCGACCACTACGCGCCCGCTACGGAGGTGACCCCGTGACCGAGACCAACACCGCACTGGTCGACGACGTGCCCGACCTCGCGACCGCCGTCGCTGAGCTCAACGACGCCAAGGCCGAGACCCTCGCCGTCGAGGCGCGCGAGGCCAGCCTCGACGCCCGCGTGCTGGCCGGAGACCCCGACGTCACCCCAGATGCGCTGACCCAGGCTGCCGGGCTGTCCCGGTTCGCCAAGCTGCGTGAACAGGCAGCGGCAAACCGCCACGTCCGCGCCCAGGCAGCCGACCGCGCAGCCCGCCTCGAGGTCCTGGCCGACCACGCCCGCGCCTACGCCACCAAGCACGGTGAGAACGGCTCGGCCACCCGCGACGCTGCTCTCGCCAGGTTCGAGGCGGCCGTGACCAGCGCGGTGCACACGCTCGCCAGCGCCGAGGCAACGCAGCGCGCGGACTTCCAGGCGCTACTCGGTGAGGCAGACCGCGCCGGCATCCCGGCGTCAGACCTGTCCACGGGCCGCCACGTGCCCCCGTACCGCGGGGATCACGTGCTCGCGCTGCCCAGCGTGGCCGTTGCCATGACCACAGGCCACGGCGCCCCATCGGCCCTGGCTCGCGCCGAGGCCATCGCTTCAGCCGCCATCCGAAGTGCCGCCACGGCAGCCAGGAGCCAGCGATGATCGAGACCCCCGAAGAGCGGCGTGCGCGCCGCCTGGCCTCCTACGGCGACACCCACGCCGCCCACGGGCACGCCCTCCCCGACGTCCAGGTCGGCCTCCAGGACGCCAACGACGTCGAGGCGTGCTGCGGACGCACCGTGCCCCACGCCAAGCGCGACGACGTTGGCACAGCCCTGGAAGCACGCCATCGGATGTGCCAACTATCAGCCCAACACCGGAAGCATCGCGGCGGCCACGGCGTAACCGTCGCCGGCTCCCGACGCCCCGCTCAGAACCGACTGGCGGGGCGTCGTTATGCCCGACGCTGCTCACGGGGTGCTCACCTGGCCGCGCGCAGGCCGTCGAGGCTCCGGTTGAGGGCCGCCCGATCCCGCCAATTTCAGGCCACGACGAACAAGTAGACAGCCGCTTCAATAGAGCGGGTGTCTAGTGTGCGGCCCGCCAGGCGGCCTCAGGCGTCCCAGTCGGAGTTGAAGTCGTCGTGCCACGAGTACGGGCGGGCGAGGATGTTGCAAGCGACTTCCAGACCGCTCAGGTGTTCCCGTGCCGACCCCTCGACCTCTCCGCCTACGCCGTCGCGCACGGCCTGCTGGTGCTCGACCAGGAGCGCCACGATTTGCCGCTTGGCTGCGATGTCGTCGAGGACTCGAGCCGGACTCCACCGGGCGATGTGCCGCGCCTGCTGGGAGACGATCTCGACAGGCGCGCCCTGGCCGTCACCAGGCTCACCCGGGGCGGAGGATGCCCCGTCTGCGATCCGCGCCGTCGACTCCTCCTCGTCGAACCGTGCCGTCAGGAACTCGTTGATGGTCATGCGGCCGATCCTTCCACTTGGACCCTGGGCGCGCGCTTGGCGGCGAGGGTGAATGCGTCGGCGAACCACGCCGTCGCCGTCACCGTTTGTGCCGCTCCCCGCGCGCACGCGCGTCCGAGGCAAGCCGACGCCCGGGCGTCGCCGAGACCGGGCTGATCCGCCAGAGGAACCGCGAACAGCCCAACCCCGGCAACGTGCTGCGGTAGTTCAGCGGAGGACCCGACCGCGGGACGGTGTCGGCGCCTTGTACGGGATCTCCTCGTAGTAGGACCAGTCACGGTACGAGCGCAGCCAGGGCCCGAGAGCCGACCCGGTGCTGAGTTGCAGAACGCCGTCCTTGAGCAATCGCGATGCCTCGTGGGTCCCGAAGTTGATCAGGTGCTCGTCGCCGTTGGCCATCACGATCCGAAGGACTTTCGTGCCGTCGGCGGCAAATTCGGCCTCGCTCCCCGTGCTCGCGAGGTGGAGGTCGTCGCCCTCGCCCTCGACGACGTAGTGCTTCTTGGCCATTCGCTTGCCTTTCATCTCCCCGCTCGCCTGGTGCGCGCGGGTGTGCCGTCGAACGTACGGCGAACCACCGACACTCGACCGCCCAGGAGGCACACCAATGTCCCGCTTCACCCGCAACATCACCCGCCTGCCGATCCTGCTGACACTCGGCCTGGCGCCGTCCGAGGAGTCGAAGGAGCGCCCGACCCCACGAGGGTGGGGCGCTCCTTCGTCCGAGCACTACGCGAGATCCGCACCCACGCGGACGCCGAGGTCGGCCCGGAGACTGGGCAAGAGCTCGACGAGTTCGTCGCTCATCCGGGAGTCGTTCGTTGCCGAGACTGGGAGTTGGATCACGGGACCATCCGGGTAGTGAATCCAGACGAAGACCTTGCCCGGCAAAAAATCGCGGCGGAACAGATCGTCGGATGGTGGTTCGCTGACGTGGAGCTTGAGCGACCCCAGGCCCGCTCTGGGGCGTTCGGTGACCGTCGCGTTCTCAAGGTCGCTGAGATCGCGCCTCGCCTCAATCGTGATCACAGAGCGGGTGTAGAAGAGATGCAGCATGCCAGCCCGGTTGTCCTCGTCGTACTTCCCGCTGATGTAGACCGGCTCCTCGCCTTCGCTGAGCAGTGCGACGGCCGAGAGTGCCCGCCTGTACCAGTCCGGTCGCTCGTCCCAAGGATCGAATGCCCAACCGGGCTCTCGGCTGATGCGGCCGTGCAGCTTCTCCACGTAGTGATGCGCTTCCTTGCTGTCCATCGCGTCGCCTCCTCACGCCCGCGGCACTCGCCGGCGAGCTCTGCTTATCGCCGACCGTAGAGGCGCGCGGCTCGCATTCGCGCGCTGACCAGGAGAGATCACCCGTCGATCACCCGTCCAAAGCGCGGCACCGCCCGCCTGGTGTGGGAACGCGACGGCCTTGAGCTGCTCGACACCGTCGCCAACGCGTGGGCCGGCTGCCTCGTCCTCGTCACGGTCCTCGACCACCGCCTGTTCATTCACGGCGCGTGGCTCCACGCCTCCGACGTCCGCCGGCGCTAGGCCAGGAGCGACCGCAGCGCCGCGGCAGCGCCGTCGTCGTCGATGGTGCCGGTCGCCCGGTCCGCGACGGCCTGGACGTGCGCCGGGGCGTGGCCCATGACGATGGCCTGGGTGGCCCACCGCAGCATCTCCACATCGTTCTCGCCGTCGCCGATCGCCGCCGTGGCATACCCCTCGACGCCGAGTGCGGCGCGAACCTTCTCCAGCGCGCTCGCCTTGGACAGCCCGGGGGGCGTGACGTCGACCCAGTCGGGCCGCGTGGCGATCGCCGTCAGGCTGAGCGCGCGCAGGATGGGCACAAGACCGAACGCCGACGGCCCATGGAGGGCGAGCCGCGGCGTCGGCTCCGCCCACAGCTCGTGGACGTCCTGGACCTCGTGCTGCTCGCCGTCGGGGAAGCGGAGGTTCACGCGGTACCCGACGCCGACGACCTCCGTCGCGATCCGGATACCGGGCATGGCCTCGACGACGAGGCGGACGACAGGCTCCGGCTCGACGACGTGCTGCTCGGTGATCTCGTACTCGTCGCCGATCAGGTGCGCGGTCACGGCTCCGTTGGAGGCCACGATCCACACGTCGTCCAGGCCGAGCTCGTCCGCGACAGGCAGGGCGCCAATCAGCGAGCGGCCCGTGGCGAGCACGATGTGGTGTCCGGCAGCGCGGACCTGGGCGACGGCCGCACGCACTGCCGCCGACGCCGGCTGCCCGGTACGGACCAGGGTGCCGTCGATGTCGCAGGCGACGAGCGCGGGCGCCGTGAGGTGTACGTGGCGCGCGGTCTGCTGGGGGGTGGCTGAGGTCATGCGGTGGAGATTATTGACGCGATCGAGACCCCGCGAGGAATATTCTCATTTATTCTCGCGTACGCTGATCCGCTGTCCCATGCGGGTCATCGCGGACCTCGCCTTGTCGTCGTAAACGGCGGTCAGGGCCATGGTCTCGAACACCTTGGTGTACTGCTGTATCTCCTGGGGCTGGGCGAGGTTGAGCTGGGCGGAGACGGTCTCGACGATCACCGCATGGTCGTCGTAGACCCAGAAGGCGTGGGTGGGCACGAGCACGTGGGGCTTGTCGAACGGGATGATGCCGAACCGGACGTTCGGCAGCATCGCCAGGTTGATGAGCCGGTCGATCTGCCCGAGCATCGCCGACGGCGGGCACACCCAGTTCAGCAGGGCGGCCTCGGTCAGGACCAGGCGGAACTTCTTCGAAGTGTCGTAGAGGATGCTCTGGCGTTGCATGCGCGCGGCGACCACCTCGTCGACCTCGGCGGGCGGGGCCGGCTTGTTGCCCGCGCGCTCGATGACGCCGCGTGCGTAGTCCGGCGTCTGCAGGAGGCCGGGCACGATGGTCGGTTGGAAGCACCGGAAGATCAGCGTGTCCTGCTCCTTACGCCCCATGGCGCTCTGCTCGGAGGCGAGGCCGGCGCGCATGACACGGCGCCACTCCCGATAACGGGTCTGGAGGGTGTGCAGGTCGGCCAGCAGTGCCTCGGTCGCGCGCTCGTTGCCGGTGGCGCGGCACCATGACCGGACGTCGTCGTCGCTGGGGGTCTGCCGGCCGGTCTCGATCTTGGAGACCTTCGGCTGGGTCCACGACAGCGACGCGGCGAGCTGCCGACCCGTCAGGCCGGCAGCTCGCCGCAGGTCCCGCAGCCGCGCGCCGAGCTCGATGCGCGCGGCCCGGATGTCAGGGCTGGTCGAGGTGTTCCGCGGCAAATCTGTCTCTCAGGATGGCGCGGTGCCACGCGGCATCGCGCTGGTAGTTGAGGTTGACCAGGGTGGCCGGGTCCTCGAGGAGCTCGGCGCCCGTGGCGACGCCGTCGTCGAAGTGCATCCTGGCCGCCGTGCGCGAGTCGAACAACCAGTAGTCGAACGCAGGCAGGTCCTGCGCGTCGTCGCGGGCCAGGTACCGGATGTCCTCGCCCGCCTCGTTGTTGAACGCTGCGGTCCACAGTCCGAACCGGTTGTAGTCCGACAGCGGCAGCGACACGACCCGGACTCGCCGGACGACCTTGCCCTCAGCTGCCCGCGCCCGGATGGTGGTCATCCAGCCCTCCAGCCAGCCCATGTCGGTGTGCCCGTCCTCCAGGTACCGCTTCATCGGTTCCCGCAGGTTGGGCGAGTTGTACCGGTCGAGGACCTCCAGCCGGTACGCCGTGTGCTCGAACCCGGCGAAGAGCTGATTCAGGTCCGCGGCCGTCAGGACCGCTCACCCTTTTCCTTGTGAGCGAGGTACATCTCCAGGATCTCGACCGGGACCTCGACGATGTCCTCGTGGCCGGGGATGGTGCCGACGTCGGCAAGGGCGGCGTCGTCGGTCACCTTCCAGCCCTGCACGAGGAACGTCTCGCGGTCGGTCCGGTCCGTGGCGAACAGGGTCGGGGAGTTGACGTCGGGTGACTCGGGGTCCTTGCCGATGAAGCTCGCGCGCATAATCTGCTCCGATGCTCGAATCTTTGCCGAACCTTGCCGGGCCATGATCCGTGCCACCGCGAGGGCCCGTCAAGGGTCGCGTGTGATGCGGGCCACTACCGAAAAGCGGGGAGCCCACCGCGAAACCTCACCCACTCGGGTGCTAGCAGGACCGCTCTGACCCAGGAAGGCTGGAGCGCGTGACCCTGACTCTGGACAAGGCAACCGTCGAGCTCCGCGCATCCGACGTCGTGCTGACATACACACCGACCGACTCGCTCCCCGACGCCGGCGTCGTGACGCTCTCGACGACGTTCACGAGCAGCGACGGCGAGAAGATACGGCAGCTCGGCTTCAAGCTCATCGACGGACGACTCGTCGCGGTCTACTGGTTCGACCACAATGCGGCCCTGAACTACTACGCCGCGAGCAACGTCAAGCCCGGCATGACCGCTGGCACGTGGACCATCGCGTTCCCGAACGAAGCGCTCGACGGGATCACCGAGGGCACCTGGCGCGCCGACCTCACCGTGGAGACCCACAACGCGCCGAGCATCGACGGGGTTATCTGACCGAGGGCGCACCGACGGCCTGTCACCTTCAAGTGGCGGGGCGTCGTCGTCTGTTCGTGCTGCACCCACACGCGCACGACCACAAGTCGCCGAGGCCGGCTCATCCGCCCGGTGCAACCGCGAGCAGCCCTGCCTCGGCAACGTGGCCTAGTCCTCGTCCGTGACCGCGTTCCATGCAGGGCCCCAATCGGCCCTAAGGTCTGGATCGCTCATCTCGCACGCATCGTTCGTGCACCGCCGTGGTTGTACGGCGAACACCGGACCGCTACCCATCGTCTCCATGTCGAGCCACCCAAAAATCACCTGCGATCCGTCCTTGGGGCACGGCGGAGGGATAAATTCCGCCCGCTGCGCCTCGTTGTAGAGCTTCGCTCCTGGCATGGCCAGCCACCTCCCAGCCTCCCCGCACGCCTGGTGCGTCGCGGGTTTGCCATCGAACGTACGGCGGTATCAGTCCGCTCGTCCTGAGCGGCGACGCCGGCGACCGGACATCGCCCGCAATCTCACCCGTGCCCGCGCCGTGCGCGGCCTCCCGACGTACCGTCGCGACATGACCACAGACGCCGACGCCGGGCCTGCGCCTGCACCCGAACCGCTGATGACGATCGACGACCTCGCGGCCTACCTCAAGATGAGCCCAGATTGGGTTCGAGGCCACGCTGCGGAGCTCGGTGGCATGAAGGTGGGCCGCTCCTGGCGGTTCGACCATGCTGGCGTCGAGCGGTATCTCAACCGACGCCGGACCGCTGATCCGTTGGCGCCGACACCACTCTCCGCAGCACGGTGGGAGGCCAAGCGACGCCGAGCTGCTGACGGTGCGGGGCGATGAGTCCAACCGAGGGATAGGGCAGTCCGCCGTGGGCACCAGATGGGCACACCCGGACCCAATCACGGCTGATTCAGCGTGATCTAGCGTGACCAGAAACGGCAGGATTCTGCGGCGCACGTCCCTGACCTGCACCCCGGAGGGGGTTCGAATCCCCCATCCTCCGCAGTCTGCGAAGGCCCGAAACCGTTGGAGTTCCAGCGGTTCCGGGCCTTCGGTCGTTCACCACCAGACCGGGTGACCTGTCGGCTCAGGGCTCTTCCGCATCGGCCGGCTCGTCGTAGCGCCGGTAGCCCGCCGCCATCGGCCCGGGCGGGTCCACGCTCGCCAGGATGGCGTCGCTGATCGCGGCGAGCTGCGCGATCTGGTCCGGGGTGAGCACGTCGATGACGTGTCGCCGGACCGTTGCCACGTGACCGGGCGCCGCGGACTGCATCTTTGCCCATCCGCTCTCGGTGAGCCGCGCATTCGTCGCCCTGCCGTCCCCTGGGCAGGGAAGCCGCTCGACGAGCCCCCGGTCCTCCAGGCGCTGCACGACGTGCGAGAGCCGCGACAGCGTCGCGTTCGTCGCCCCGGCCAGCTCGGCCATCCGCAGGGTCCGGCCGGGCGTCTCGGACAGCACCGCCATGACGAAGTACTCGAAGTGCGTGACGGCGGAATCGCGGCGCAGCTGGCCGTCGAACACCCCGGGGAGCAGCTCGAGCACCGCGACGAAGCGGACCCATGCCGCCATCTGGCGACGGTCGAGCCACGGGGTGTCGTTCACCGGACCAGGTTCTCACGCGATGGTTGTCGCTTCAATTCACCCCGTGCTAGCGTGCCGCGAAAGTTGAAGCGACAACTTGATTCACCCCCTCAGCCCACCCGACCTGCCAGAACAAGCACAGGGAGTTCTCCCATGAAGTTTCCGTGGACCAGGGACCTTGCAGTACTCATCGCCCGCGTCGCGATCGGCGTCGTGCTCATCGCGCACGGCGCCCAGAAGTTCTTCACCTTCGGGATCGCCGAGACCATCGACACCTTCGCCGGGATGGGCGTTCCCGTCCCGCAGGCCGCCGCCCTGTTCGCGGCGGTGGTCGAGCTGGTCGGCGGTGCCGCGCTGATCCTCGGCGTCGCGACCCCCGTCGTCGGCCTCCTGGTGGTGCTGGACATGCTCGGGGCGCTCGTGCTGGTGCACTTCGGCAACGGCGTGTTCGTCGACCAGGGCGGTTTCGAGCTGGTGGCCGCGCTCGGCGCCGGCGCGCTTGTCCTGGCGGCCACCGGTCCCGGTTCGTGGAGCGTGGACCACCTGGTCGGCCGCGCGCTGGCATCGCGTCGCACGCAGGAGCCGTCGCCGGTCTGAATCGACCGGGCACCCCACGAGCCCCTCGTCGTTGCCGGACGACGAGGGGCCCGCGTGCGCAAGCCTTGCAATTCGCCCACGCGTCATGCGACGTTACGAACGCGCTCACCTCGGTCTGGTCGGGTTGACGGGCATCAACCCCCTTGATCTGGAGGAGAGCGCATGTCCACCACCCCCAGCAGCACCACCGGCATCTCGCGCCGCACCATGCTCACGGCGGCAGGTGCCGTAGGCGCGCTCGGCGCCGCGAGTGCCCTGGCCAGCCCGGCCGCGGCACAGGCCGCGCAGGGCGGCAGGCCCGTGATCGGCCCGGCGCGCGGCGACCTGCTGCACGCCATGAGCTTCAACATCCGCTACGACCGCGTGGGACAGACCCACCCCGGCGAGCCCGACTACTGGCCGGAGCGCGCGCCGCTCACCACCGCGTTCCTGCGGCTCGAGCAGCCGACCATCCTGGGCGTCCAGGAGGTGCTGTTCCACCAGCTCGTCGCCGTCGAGGCCGGGCTCGGGCAAAACTACAAGATGGTGGGCTTCGGGCGCGACGGCGGCGCCGGCGGGGAGTACTCCGGCATCTTCTACGACGCGCGCCGCCTGACCGTGAAGTGGTGGGACCAGTTCTGGCTGTCCGATAACCCCGACCTCATCGGCTCCGCCACCTGGGGCAACACCGTGACCCGCATCGTCACCTGGGCCGAGCTGCACGACAACGTGACCGGCCGCGACTTCGTGCACATCAACTCGCACTTCGACCACCAGTCGGAGAACGCGCGCGTGCGCAGCGCCCAGGTGGTCCGCGACCAGATCGCGGCGAGCGACCTCCCCGTCGTCTTCACCGCCGACTGCAACGCCGCGGCCGAGGCCTCGGCACCGTACGACGTCCTCGTCACCCAGGGCGGTCTCCAGGACACGTGGCTCGCCGCCGACCGGCAGCTCACCCCGTACATGGGCACGTTCCCCAACTACGGCACGCCCAACCCGGACGGCGCCCGGATCGACTGGATCCTCGCCACGCCCGGCGTCGAGGTCCGCTCGGCGGCGATCAACACCTGGACCCGCGACGGCCGCTACCCGAGCGACCACACACCGGTCCAGGCGCTGCTGCGCATCGGCTGACTCGTGGAGCGACGCCCACCCGGCCGCTCTGCGGCGGTCGGGTGGGCGTCGCCCTCTGATCAGGACGCGGACGTCACGCGCGCCGGCGCGTGACGAAGGCCGCGCCGATCCCTACGGCGCCGACCACGATCCCGGCCGCGCCGAGCCAGCGGCCCACGGGGTCGACGGCGGAGCCGGCGCCCTCGCCCGACTCGGCGGCGGCCACCTCTGTCGAGCCGGCCGCGGCGGCCGCGCCGTGCGCGTCCTCCTCGGCGGCTGTCGTCGTGAACACGGGCGCGGGAGCCTCCGGCTCCTCGCCGTCGTCGGTGGCGAGGTCGTCCCAGTCGACGACGTTGCCGTCGGTGTACGTCTGGTGGGCCGGGAGCACCACTTCGGTGCCCTCCTCGGGCAGCGCCCCGACGCGGACGGCGAACTCCTGGTACTCGTGCGGCGGCACCTCGTTGCCCTTTTGGGCGGTCCAAGTCACCCGCACGGGTGCATCGGAGACGGTCGCGCCCTCGACCTCGAACGGCTCGTCGAGCTTCTCGACCTCCACCTCGACGTCCCAGCCGGGCAGGGAGCGCGGCGTGACGCTGAGGAACGGGGTGTCGGTGGGCAGGTCCACGACGAGCTTCTCGGTCGACTCGGTGTCCGACTCGGTCGGCACGCGGAACGTGAGGCTCGCGTAGCTCTCGGCAGCGGTCGTGTCGGGTGTCACCCCGACGTGCGCGAACGCGGTGGTGGGCAGCAGCACCAGAACGGCGGTTGCCGGGACGGCCGCGAGGGCGCGGCGGGTGGGCAGGCTGAAGCGAGTCATGTGCTCGGTCCTTCTTTATGGGGGTGAGTGGGAGGGCGTACGGCAACGCACCTCCCGCCCGACGCCGTCAGGCCGCGAGGTGCATCACCCAGGCCGACGACGGCGGCCCTCGCACCGGCGCGACGTGCACGTCCACGGAGCCCGACGGCGTCTCGAGCGCCGCCGGCACCGGGACCCGCCGGACCACGGGCAGCCACAGCGGCTCCATCAAGAGCGGCCGGACCAGCCACGACGCGAGCAACCAGACGCCGCGCTCGACACCGACGAGCAGCCCGACGGTCACCACCGTCGCCAGGGCGTGCCACGCGAGCATCTCGAGCTCGATCACGGCGGGCTCGGCCCCGGCGACGCACGCCCCGTACACACCTGCGACGGGGGCGGCCGAGTGCGCGTGCGCCCCGGCAGACGCTCCGCCGTCGGGCAGCAGGGCGGGCGCGCAGGCGCCCGCCAGGAACGAGAAGGCCTGGTGCAGGGCGTACTGGCCGAGGCCCGCGAGGGCGAGGCCGCCCGGCCAGCGGATCTGCCGCCGCACGGCGAGCGCCGTCACCGCGAGCAGCAGCGTGCCGAGCAGCGCAATCGCCTCGACCGGCGGGACATGACCGCCCGCCTCGAAGTGCGCGGTCAGCGCGAGCCCGAGCACGACCGCCGCCCACAGGAGCGCGCGGCCGAAGCCCACAGCTCCCGAGGACGGCGTCAGCACAGGACAGACCCTAGCCCGCTGGGTGCCCGGAATGTACAGGTCGCCGGGCGTCACTTCGCCGGCTGTACCTCGTCGCCCGAGTCGGTGCTGCTCGGCATGATCCGCTTCTCCGGATCGATCGACTTCGCCGGGACGCAGCCCGTGACGTTCTTCAGCGGCTGGTCGGCGGCCACGTCGACGTCGTCGACGGAGAGCGGCGCCTCGAAGTCCTCGCCGATGAGCAGGTCGACCCTGCGCTCGGTCCGGTCGTCGAGGACCAGCCGGATCTCCGGGAACTGCGCGGCGAGCGTGTACGCCTGCACGATCCCGTTCCGGCCGAAGCGGATCTCCGACTCCTTGAGCAGCACCGGCACGTCACCCGTCACCACGATGTCGAACCCGCGGTCCGCCAGGACCGTCCGGTGCGCCTTGGCCAGACCCGACTCGCCCGAGGCGTTGAGCAGGCGGACCTGGGTGTCCGAGTACGCGGACGGGAGGGCGCCGTCGGGCTGCCCTTCCATCGGCGGGACGCACGGCACCGGATAGGTCTTCTGCTCCGTCACGCCCACCGTGGTGAACGGACGGTTGAACGGTGAGCTGATGGCCCCCGAGTAGACCGCGAGAGCGAAGATGCCACAGACGGCCAGGAACGCGATGAGCACGCCGAAGACCACGGCCTGGCGCTCGTGCTCTCGGCGACGGCGCTCCACACGCGCCTGGTCGTACCCGGGGGATGTCACGCGACGAACCTACCTGAGGTCAGCGGATGGTGAGCACGCGAGCGTGCAGCACAGGACGTTGCTGGAGGGCGGCCCGCACCGCCCGGTGCAGGCCGTCCTCGAGGTACAGGGTGCCCTCGTACTCGACGACGTGTGCGAACAGGTCGCCGTAGAACGTGGAGTCCTCCGCCAGGAGCGTGTCGAGATCGAGCGTGCGCTTGGTCGTCACGAGCTCGTCGAGCCGCACCTGGCGTGGTGGCACGTCGACCCAGTCGCGGGTGCGCGACCGCCCGTGCTCGGGGTACGGGCGGCCGTCTCCTACGGCCTTGAAGATCATCCGTCCATCCTCACTGGACTCGGCGGGGCACGATCCGGGAGCGGCGGTGAGTACCTGCCTGCTGACACCGAACGGCGTCCCGCACCCTACCGGAACGTGCGTGCAGACAACAGCCGGAGGGTGCGGGGCGCCGGGTTCGGCGACGGTCAGACGGTCGGCACGTCCCGCCGCCGGAACCCGAGGAACGCCAGCGCGAACAGCACGACGGCGACGCCGGCCAGGCCCCACATGTGCGACGCCTCGACATCCTCGAGCGCGGGGCTGCCGACCCACCAGAACGGCGAGATCTTGCGCGCCCACTCGGGCAGGTCGAACAGCTCGGCGAACATGCCCACCACGAAGACGTACCCGACCATCACCCAGGCGACACCCGTCGCCCGAGGCAGCCACGCGTAGAGCGCGGCCGCGAGGCCGAGGACCACCGCGAGCGCCGGCAGGTACGCGAGACCCAGCTCGAGGTACTCCCCGAACGCGACCTCGTCGTACCCGGTCGACGCGGCGCCGAGCCACAGGGCGAGCGCGCCGGTGAGCTGGACCACCACCGTCCCCAGTACAGCGACCACGAGCGAGGACGCGAGCCAGCGCCCGCGGGACACGGGTGCGGCTAGCGCGAGCTCCGTCCGGCCGGCCTCTTCCTCTCCCTTGACCCGGAGCGACGCCGCGATCCCGTAGGCCGCCGCGCCGGCCGCGATGTACAGGCCGAAGATCCCGAGGAAGGTCCGCACCATGTCCTCGCCGCTGCCGAGCAGGGCTGCGTACATGGGGTTGCCCTCGACGGCGTCCAGCATGTTCGGCACTTCCCGGATGATCGTGCCGGAGCCGAGCCACATGGCGCCCAGGCCGAGCCCGGTCCACATCAGGGCACCCCGCTGCTGCACCCAGGCGAGCGTGACCGGGCCGACGAGCGTGGGCCGGGCGTCCGCGCGGCCCGCGCGGACCGCGACCAGCCCGGACGCGAAGTCGCGTCGCGACCCCAGGAACGCGGCCAGGACGATCAGCAGGACGATCGCCACGACGCACAGGCCGAGGGGCCACCACCGCAGGTCGACGAAGACCCGCGCCTGCTGGACCCAGGCGATCGGCGAGAGCCACGACAGCGCGCTGCCGTGCTCCTCCTGGATGTCGCCCAGCGCACGCAGCAGGAACGCGGCGCCGAGCACGGCGAGCGAGAGGCCGATGGCGCCCCGCCCGTGCTCGTACGCCTGGGCGGCGACGAGGGCGACGGCCCCGAAGACGAGCGCCCCGAGCGCGACCGCGAAGGTCATCGCGAACGACTGCGCGACGTCGAAGTCCTGCGCGGCGACCGTCGCGCCGCTCGCGATCGCGATGACCACGTTCATGATCAGGACCAGCAGCAGGGCGGCCACCGACGGCGCGTGGCGACCCACGATGCCGGCGCGCACGAGCTCGGACCTGCTGCTCTCCTCCTCGGACCGGGTGTGGCGGACGACCTGCAGGATGCTCATCACGGCAAGGGTGAGCACCACCCAGAGGATGAACTCGTTCGCCACGGCGGCGCCCGGTGTGTAGTCGCCGAGGCCGTAGCCGGGTCCCGTCATGGAGATCATCGCGGGCGACGAGACGAGCACGGACCTGGCCTCGCTGGCGGCCGGGTCGTCGAGCAGCAGGTACTCGCTGAGCCCGCCCGCGTAGAGGGCGGTCACGCCCAGGGTCCACCAGAGGATCCGCATCCGGTCCCGGCGGAGCATGAAGCGCAGCAGCTTCCCGGTCCCGGCAAGGGTGGAGCCGAACGCCGGGCGCGCCAGGACCGGGGCCGACGGCGTCGCGACGGCCGCGCTCACCGCGCACCAGCCTTCTTCGCCGGCGCGCCGTTCGCCGACGCCGCGGCCTCGGCGGCTGCATCGGAGGCGTCGAGCACGTCGCCGTAGTGGCGCATGAACAGCTCCTCCAGCGACGGCGGGGTCGCGGTGAAGCTGCGCACGTCGAGCGTGGTGATCGTGGACAGCACCGTGCCGATCTGCGCGTTGTCGGCGTCGAACGTGATCCGCGTACCGCCGTCGGCCGCCGTGGTCACCAGGTCGTGGACGCCGGGCAGCGCCGCGACCGGCGACGGGTCGCCGCCCACCAGTGCTGTCACGTTCGTGCGGGTGAGGTGCCGCAGCTCGTCGAGCGTGCCGGACTCGACGTCGGTGCCGTTGCGGATGATCGTGACGGTGTCGCACACCTTCTCGACCTCGGACAGGATGTGGCTGCTCAGGAGCACCGACCTGCCGGCGGCCTTGGCCTCGCGGATGTACTCGGTGAACACGGCCTCCATGAGGGGGTCCAGGCCGGAGGTGGGCTCGTCGAGGATGTACAGCTCCGCGTCGGACAGGAACGCGGCGACCAGGGCGACCTTCTGGCGGTTGCCCTTGGAGTAGGTGCGGGCCTTCTTGCGCGGGTCCAGCTCGAAACGCTCGAGGAGCTCGGCCTTGCGGGCCCTGAGCCGCGCCTTGTCCCCGCCGCCGTTCAGCCGGATCAGGTAGTCGATGCACTCGCCGCCGGTCAGGTTGGGCCACAGGCTCACGTCGCCGGGGACGTAGGTGATCCGCCCGTGCAGCGCGACGGCGTCGCGCCACACGTCGCCGCCGAACAGTCGCGCGGAGCCCGAGCTCGCGCGCAGCAGGCCGAGCAGCACGCGGATGGTGGTGGACTTGCCGGCCCCGTTCGGGCCCAGGAAACCGCGGACCTCGCCGGGCCGGACGGTCAGGTTCAGGCCGTCGAGCGCCTTGACGGTGCCGAACGACTTGTGCAGGTCGTGGATCTCGATCGCGGGTACTGCGGTCGGTGTGGTGCTGGTCATGGCCGGTTCGCTCTCTGACGTCGGTTGTGGGGACGGGCAGGGCAGCGCTGGTGCGGCCGGCGGTGCCGGTCAGCCTGGAGTGGGCGCTGCCTCGTCCTGCGACGGCGGGTCCGGCACGTACATGAGGTACTCGTCGAGCATGCGCCTGGACGTGAGGAAACCCTCGGTGAACAGCTCGAGCATCGGCAGGTAGCTGTTCGTGAGGTAGTTGCGGACTATGGCCACGAGGTCGGCCGGATCCGACGGCGGGCTGAGCGTCACCTCGAGCAGCAGCGCGCCGAGGGAGGAGAGCGTGAGGTAGCGCGCCCGCGCAGCTTCGTCCCGGCTGGGCAGGATCACACCGGCGGCGACACCCTCCCGGGTGTAGTCCACCGCGTCGGTGACCATGTGGTCGATGAACTCCCGGGCCAGCGAGCTGCCGTCCTGCATCGACCGCAGGATGTACCCGACGAGAGGCGCGTTCTCCTCGGCGGCGGCGAACCTCTGGAAGAAGCTCTGGCCCGCCGCGGCGACGGCCACGTTCTCGCGCTTGAGCCGGCGGATCGTGGCCAGCACGTCCGCGTCGCACTCGGCGCGGAGCTTGTCCTTCGAGCCGAAGTGGTGCATCACGAGGCCGGCGCTCACCCCGGCGTCGGCCGCGATGGTGCGCACGGACGCCCCGAAACCCTCCACCGCGAACCGGCGGACCGCGGCATCGCGGATCCGGGCGCGCGCGGTCAGGTCGGCGGTGGCGCGCACGCCGTTGCCCGACGGCGGGGTGGTCCCCGCCTGCTCCTGCGCATCCTCGGCTGAACGCATGTTCAACATGCTAACCACGCGTTCAGCCCGGTGTCCAGCACTCCGCGTCAGGCGCACGGGTCACCCGGTGACCGGTACGCCTGACACGGAGGTGCGTCAGCCCTTGGCGGTGCCGCGCCAGCGGCCGATCGCACCCATGACGTGGTAGATGACCAGGGCCGCGATCGTGCCCAGCGCGATGCCGCCGAACTGCAGGTCGCCGACGGTCCAGGTGTAGTTGGCGATGCCGATGACGAGCGGCACGGCCGCCGTCGTCAGGTTCACCGGATCGGAGAAGTCGACCTTCGCCTGCACCCAGATACGCGCGCCGAGAATGCCGATCATCCCGTAGAGCATCGTCGTGGCGCCGCCGAGCACGCCCGCGGGGACGCTGGCGATCAGCTCGCCGAACTTCGGCGAGAGGCTGAGCACCAGCGCGCCGGCCGCCGCCACCCAGTACGCCGCCGTGGAATACACGCGGGACGCAGCCATGACGCCGATGTTCTCCGCGTACGTCGTTGTGCCGGAACCGCCGCCGAGCCCGGCGAAGGTCGTCGCGACGCCGTCGGCCAGGAGGGCCCGGCCGGTCAGCTGGTCGTAGTTGCGGCCTGTCATCGCGGCCACCGACTTCACATGCCCCACGTTCTCCGCGATCAGCACGAGCACCACCGGGAGGAACAGGCCGAGCACGCCCGGGTCGAACGACGGCGCGGTGAAGTGCGGCAGGCCTACCCAGTCCGCCCGCGCGACCTTCGAGAGGTCGACCTCGCCGCGGAAGCTCGCGAAGGCGTACCCGACGACCACGCCGAGCAGGATCGCCAGGCGGCCGACGATGCCCCGGAACAGGACCTGGATCAGGATGATCGAGGCGAGGGTGACGACCGCCGTCAAGGGCGCGGCCTGGAAGTTTCCCCACGCCGCCGGCGCCAGGTTGAGGCCGATCAGCGCCACGATCACGCCCGTGACCACGGGCGGCATGGCGATCTGGATCCACCGCGGCCCCGCGAAGTGCACCACCACGCCGACGATCGCCAGGAGCACGCCCGTGGCGAGGATGCCGCCGATCGCCACGGACTGCCCGCCCGATGCCGTGGCCGCCGTGATCGGCGCGATGAACGCGAAGCTCGACCCCAGGTAGCTCGGCAGCTTGTTGCCGGTGATGAGCAGGAAGGTGATCGTGCCGATCGCCGAGAAGAAAAGCGTGGTCGCCGGGTCGAAGCCGGTGAGGATCGGCACCAGGAAGGTGGCGCCGAACATCGCGACGATGTGCTGCAGGCCGATCCCGACGGTGCGCGGCCAGCTCAGCCGCTCGTCGGGCGCGACGACCTCACCAGGGGCGATCCGCGCACCATTGCCGTGCAGCTTCCAGCCGAGTCGCATGGGCTTGTCCTTGATCTCGCAACGGGACGGTTGTCGCGCGGATCATATAGGTCAGCAGATGCTGCGGTACTCGCTGATCTCGGCGTCCACGTCCGGCGGCGGGCAGAGGAACTGCTCGTACCGCTCGTCGTCGTCCACATAAAGCTTCAGCCAAGAGACGCTGTACCGGGCGATCGTCGCGTCGGGCGTGGTCGGCGCGGAGTGCAAGGCGTCGCGGAGCTCCAGGTACGCCTTGTCGCCGTCGGCCGGCAGCGACTCGTACATCGGCTCGGCGTGCGACCGGACCCGGGCGACCGTGTCGTCCTCGGCCCCGATGATCAGGGTCGGCGTGGTGACCTCGGGGAAGGTCTTGTCCACGTTCCACGGGGTCAGCGGGATGGCCGCCTGCAGCGCCGGACGGTCCTTGGCTGCCTCCAGGCTGCCCCCGCCGCCCATCGAGTGGCCCATCACGGCCAGCCGCCCGGGATCGATCCGGTCCGCCACGGCGGTGCCCCGCAGCTGGTCCAGGGCGGCGAGCAGCTGGTCGCCACGGCGGGCGGGCGAGTCGCCCGTGGTGATGGTGTCGATAGTGAAGACGACGAACCCCTGGGAGGCCAGCCGCGGCCCGAGCCAGGCGATGCTGGACTGCAAGGACGTGTAGCCCGGGGCGATGGCGACCGCGCCGAAGGTGCCCTGGGAGGTGTCGGTCGGGTAGTAGACGGTGCCGCCGCCGAAACCCTCGGCGGCGGCCCGCGGGACGACGGCCACCTCGATGTCGAACGAGCCCAGGGGCGCTTCGATGCTCTCCTCGGTCGGGTCCGGGCCACGCTGGTAGCTGTCGTCGGCATGGGCGCCGGCCGGGCCGACGAGCGTTCCTGCGACAAGCACTGTCAGGGCCAGGGATGCACGGGCGACACGAGAAAAGCTCTGCATGGACTTCTCCTGGGGTGAGTCGCGAAGAGCTGCCGAACCGACCCTAGGGAAGATCCATCCGCACGGCCTGCGGAAGTTGGCGAGCCGCCCCCGCGGCGTCGGCGGCGGGGGCGGCCGCTTGTCAGCCGAGCTGCGGACGCACCTCGCGCGCGATCACGTCGAGGTGGTCGAGGTCCGCCAGGTCGAGCACCTGCAGGTAGACCCGCTGGATGCCCTCGGCCTCGAGGGCCTTGAGCCGGTCCACCACCTCGCTGACCGTTCCGGCGATGCCGTGCTCGCGCAGCTCGGCGGGCTCGCGGTCGATCGCCGCGGCGCGCCTGGTGAACTCCGCCTCGTCCTGCCCGACGGCGGCGACGAGCGCCACCGACTGGACTATCGACTCGGGCGCGCGCCCGGCGTCGGACAGCGCCTTGTTGACGACCTCGATGCGCGGGCCGATCGTGCTGATCTCCGGGAAGGACTGGTTGTACTCGTCGCCGTACCTCGCCGCCAGGGCCGGCGTGCGGCGCGGGCCGCCGCCACCGACGAGCACGGGGATCCTGGTCTGCGCGGGCTTCGGCAGGGCCGGGGAATCGACGATCTGGTAGTGCTCGCCGGAGAACGAGAACTTCTCGCCGACGGGCGTGCCCCACAGGCCGGTGATGACCGCGAGCTGCTCCTCGAGGATGCCGAACCGCTTGTCAGGGAACGGGATGCCGTAGGCGCTGTGCTCGGCGGCGAACCAGCCGGTGCCGAGGCCGAGCTCCACCCGGCCGCCGGACATCTGGTCCACCTGCGCCACCTGGATGGCGAGGACGCCGGGGTGCCGGAACGTCGCCGAGGACACGAGCGTGCCGAGCCGCACCGTGGATGTCTCGCGGGCGAGGCCCGCGAGCGTGATCCAGGAGTCGGTGGGGCCGGGCAGCCCGTCGCGGCTCCCCATGGCGAGGTAGTGGTCGGAGCGGAAGAAGGCGCTGAACCCGAGCTTCTCGGTCGCCTGGGCGACGGCGAGCTGGTCGTCGTACGTCGCGCCCTGCTGGGGCTCGGTGAAGATACGCAGGTCGAGAGTCATGTTTCCTCTGGTGCTAGTCGAACTGGGGCTCGGTCGTGCGCGACCGCTTGATCTCGTAGAAGTACGGGTACCGCGCCAGGGCCACGGACGCGTCGAACAGGGCGCCGGCTTCCTCGCCGCGTGGGATGCGCGTGAGCACGGGGCCGAAGAACGCGACGCCGTCGACGTGGATGGTAGGTGTGCCGACGTCGTCCCCGACGGGCTTCATGCCCGCCTCGTGGGAGGCCGCGAGCTCGGCGTCGTAGGCCTCGGACGTCGCCGCCTCCACGAGGGCGGCGGGCAGCCCGGCCTCGGCGAGCGCGGCGACCGCAACGGCGTCGAGGGCCTTGTCGCGCTGGTTGTGGATGCGGGTGCCGGCCGCGGTGTAGAACGCGGAGAACGCCTCGGGGCCGTGGTCCGTCTGGACCGCCGCGGCCACGCGGCCGATGCCGCGGGAGCGCTCGATGCGCGCCCGGTAGTCGGCGTCGATGTCCCTGTCCTTGTTCAGCAGGTACAGGCTCATCAGCTTGAAGGTGAGCTCGACGTCGCGGATCTGGGCCACCTCGAGGGCCCAGCGTGACGTGATCCAGGCGAAGGGGCACATGGGGTCGACATAGACGTCGACGACGGGGGTGGGGGTCTTGATCACGCGCAGCAGACTACGCTCGGTTGCGTGACCGGGATCCGCTGGGGAAGTCTCGCCACCGTCGTCGGTGGCGGGGTGATCTTTCTGGTGTGTCTCGTGGGCGTTGTGCTCGGTCATCCGTGGTCCGCGGTGCCCGGTGTTCTCGGCCTCCTGACGGCCGCGCGAGAGGTGCGCTACCTGCGCAGACTGCACTCGGGGAAGATCTCTGCCAAACGGGAAAATTCGCATCATGAACGTCATTCGTCGCTCAAAGACTCTTCACGCGGCCCGGGGAGCACGCGGTAGCCTGCCTGGCATGACCGCCGTCCGTACCCACACGCACGCGCAGGCAGTCGACGCTGCGGTGGAACTGTTCACTCGGCAGGGGTACGAGGGAACCACCGTCGAGGAGATCGCCGACGCCGCCAAGGTCAGCCGCGCGACCTTCTTCCGCCGGTTCCGCTCGAAGGAGGACGTGGTCTTCGCCGACCACGAGCTGCTGCTCGAGGAGGTGGTGGTCATGCTGGCCGCCACCCGGCCCGACGCCCGCGCCAGCGAGGAGTCCGGGCACGACCTCGGCCGCGGCTGGGACCCCGACGTCGACCCGTACCTCGAAGTCTGCCGCGCGGCACGCATGGTGTTCGACCACCACGTGGGCCAGCGCGAGACCTCGCTCGCCCGGTACGCCCTGCTGCAGCAGGTGCCCGCTCTGCGCGACCGCGAGCTCATCACCACGCACCGCTACGAGCGGGCGTTCACTCACTACCTGCGCGACACGCTCCCGGCGGAGCGGTCGGCGTCGACCGCGTCGATCGCCTTCGCGGCCTCCGTGGTCGCCGTGCACAACGCGATCCTGCGGCGCTGGCTGCGCACCCCGTCGCTCGAGCTGCGGCCCGAGCTCGAGGAGGCGTTCGCCGACCTGCGGCGAGCCGCGGTCCTCGGCGCCACGGCCAACCCCCTGTCCGACGACGGCACCCCGGTCACCCGCCGCGTGGTCGTCACCGTCGTCGAAGGTCTGGCCGGGCCCGACGAGGTGGCCCGCGCCGTCCGGGACGCGCTCGTCTGACGTGTGGCGGGGCAGACAGCCCCGGGGCGTTCCACGCGGGAATGTGCCCGTGACATCCTGTGTTCGGCTAGACAATGTGCTGCTGATGCACACGTGCTCCGGGGTCGGTGAAATTCCGAGCCGGCGGTGATAGTCCGCGACCCGGGTCGCTCCTTCGGGAGCAGCCCGGCTGACCTGGTGAGATTCCAGGACCGACGGTTAAAGTCCGGATGGGAGGAAGCACGTGCGGCGCGCGCCGTCGACCCCTCGGGGCCACGGTTTCGCGCCGTCGTCGGCGCCCTCGTGGCGCGCCGGCCCTCACCCCGGAGTCCCCGTGTGCGGACTTTCGGAAGAGGGAAGAGACATGGACTGGTTCCGCGCCGCCTACGACGCGACGTTCCTGGTCGGCGACCAGCAGATCTACTGGCGTGAGGTCGTCGGCAACCTGTTCGGGCTGGCGTCCGCGCTGGGCGGGCTGCGGCGCAAGGTGTGGGCCTGGCCGGTGGGCATTGTCGGCAACATCGTGCTCTTCACCGTCTTCATGGGCTCGTGGTTCGGCGAGACGGGGCGCGCCGACATGCTGGGCCAGGCCGCCCGCCAGATCATGTTCATCGCGGTCTCGATCTACGGCTGGTACCGCTGGCGGCAGACCCAGCGGGTGGGCGGCGTCGGCACGGTGGCGGTACACCCCCGCTGGGCCTCGTGGCGGGCCCGCGTCGGCCTCGTGACCGGGATGCTCGCGGGCACCCTGCTCCTCACCCCGCTCTTCCGGGCCCTTGGCTCCTTCGAGCCGGTCTGGGCCGACGCCTGGATCTTCATGGGCTCCGTGCTCGCCACCTACGGCATGGCCAAGGGCTGGGTCGAGTTCTGGCTGATCTGGGTGGCCGTCGACCTGGTGGGCGTGCCGCTGCTGTTCTCCGCCGGGTACTGGGCGACCGCGCTGATGTACGTGATCTACGGCCTGTTCACCCTGTTCGGGTTCTTCGCGTGGTGGCGGATCAGCCGCCGCGAGGGCGCCGAGCCGGCCGGGGCCACGGCTACCGCCTGATCGCGTACCGTCGGCGCACGTGACGTCACAGGACCGCACGGCCAGGATCGGGATCGTCGGCTCGGGCTTCCGCGCCCGCACGATGCTGCGTGTGCTGCACGCGCTGCCGGACCGGTTCGAGGTGGCCGGCGTGGCCACCCGCAACACGGCGGACCGCGCGGAGCTCGCCACCCGCGGCCTGCCGGCGGCGGGGCTGCCCGGGCTCCCGGCGCCCGCCTACGCCACGGTGCCCGACCTGCTCGCCGCGGGCCGGCCGGACCTCGTCCTGCTGACCCTGCCCGCGGGCGCGGCACAGCCGGTGATCCGTGACCTCGCCGCTGCGGGTGTCCCCGTGCTCACGGAGACGCCTGCGGCCGGCACGGTCGAGGAGCTCGCCGCGCTCCAGCGGCTCGTGGACGACGGCGCCTGCGTGCACGTCGCCGAGCAGTACCACCTGGAGCCGCTGGTCGCGGCGCAGCTCGCGGTCGCGGGATCCGGCCTGCTCGGCAGGGTGACGGACGCGCACGTCGCCGTCGCGCACGACTACCACGGCCTCAGCGTGCTGCGGCGGGCGCTGGGCGTCGGGTTCGAGGACGCCGAGATCACCGCCCGGCGCGACGCGCGCCGGGTGCTGCCGAGCCCCAGCCGCGCGGACGACCCCGACGACCTCACCCTCGTCGACACGGTGCACGCGACCGCATGGCTGGACTTCGGCGACCGGCTCGGCACCTACGAGTTCGACGACGTCCAGTACCGCTCCTGGGTGCGCTCCCCCGCAGTGCTGGTCCGCGGCGAGCGCGGCGAGCTGCGCGACGACGTCGTGCGGCACGTCGGCGCCGACGGGCTCCCCCGGCGCTCCGCGCTGGAGCGAGTGGCAGCCGGCGGTGCCGGCAGCCACGAGGGTTTGTTCCTGCGCGGCTACACGCAGGACGGCGAGTGGCTGTACCGCAACGCGTTCCGCCCGGCCCGGCTGCCCGACGACGAGCTGTCGATCGCGCGCATCGTCGCCGACATGGCCGACCACGTGCTGCACGGCGGCCCGCCGCCGTACTCGGTCGCCGAGGCGGCGCAGGACCAGTACCTCCAGCTCGAGGTCCGGCGCGCAGCGGCGTCGGGCGAACGGGTGCGGACCCGGCCGCAGCCGTGGGCGTACGGGCGAGTCTGCCGCCACGCCGGGACGGACGTGAGTGAGACGTAGTCTCGCTTGACCTGATATCCGGTACCGCGCACCATGGACGCATGACTCAGACTCCCGGGGTGACGGCGCCCGCCTACGACGTCACTCAACCGCTCGACATCGACTTCGCCGGCGCCTTCGCCGACATCACGGAGGAGGAGCGGGCGCAGCAGCTCGCCGTCCGCCAGTTCGTGCAGGACGAGGTCCTCCCCGTCATCGACGGCTACTGGGAGCGGTACGAGGTACCGATGGACCTGGTCAAGCGCATGGGCGAGCTGGACTTCCTGCGCGACGGCGTCGAGGTGCCCGGCTTCCGGAAGATCTCCAAGCTGGCCGAGGGCCTGTCCGCGATGGAGATGTCGCGCGGCGACGGCTCCGTGACCACCATCTGCGGCGTGCAGGGCGGCCTCGCACTGCGCTCGATCGTGATGCTCGGCTCCGACGAGCAGATCGAGAAGTACGCCGGCCCGATGGCCCGCGGCGAGATCCTCGGCGCGTTCGCGCTCACCGAGCCCACGCACGGCTCGGACTCGGTGGCCCTGGAGACCTCCGCCGTGAAGGAGACGCGCGACGGGGTCGAGGGGTACGTCATCAACGGCGAGAAGAAGTGGATCGGCTTCGGCTCGATCGGCGACATCTCGGTGGTGTGGGCCCGCGGCGAGGACGGCCAGGTCCACGGCTACATCGTGCCGCAGGACACCCCCGGGTACGTCGCGAAGACGATCGAGGGCAAGATCTCGCTGCGCGCCATCCACCAGGCGCACATCGTGCTGAACGACGTGTTCGTCCCGGCCGACAGCCTGCTGCCGAAGTCCCGGTCCTTCAAGGACACCGGCCGCGTCCTGTTCGCGACCCGGCTCGGTGTCGCGTGGGGCGCCGTCGGGCAGGCGATCGCCTGCTACGAGGCCGCCGTGGCCTACTCCAAGCAGCGCGTGCAGTTCGGCCGGCCGCTCGCGGCGAGCCAGATGGTGCAGGAGCGTCTCACGAAGATGCTGTCGATCCTCACGCAGATGCAGCTCCTGGTGAAGCAGATGACGCGCCTCGACGAGGCCGACCAGCTCACCGGCCCGCAGGCCTCGCTCGCCAAGTACACGTGCACGCGCGGCGCGCGCGAGATCGCGGCGATCGCCCGCGACCTGCTCGGCGGCAACGGCATCCTGCTGGAGAACCGTGTGGCCCGGCACTTCGCCGACATCGAGGCCCTGCACACCTACGAGGGCACCGAGAGCATGCAGGCCCTGATCATCGGCCGCGAGATCACGGGCACCAGCGCGTTCGCCTGAGCCAGAGCCCGGGGTGGAGGTAGGGAGAACCCCACCTCCGCCCCGTGGGGCGGCAGCATGTCCCGGGGGCGCTCGTCGGCCTAGTGTCATGATCATGACCAGCGATGACGGCCCGGCAACGGCGCCCCAGCCCCGCAGCCTCGAGGACGGCGTGGCGCCCGCGCTCACCTCGGGTGCGGCCTTTCTCCGGGCGCCGTTCCACCCCGCCACCGGGCGCGCCTTCGCCGCACTGGCCGTCGGCTGGATCTGGCACCTGACGGGCGGCCTGACCCTGTGGATCCTCGTCCTCGTGTCGGCCGGGCTCGTCCCGGCGCTCGGCATCGGCGTGCCGCTGCTCGCCTTCTGCCTCGTCGCCGCCCGATGGTTCGGCGCGGTCGAGCGGGCCCGCATCGCCACCCAGACCGGGTTCACCATCCCCGCCCCGCAGCCGATGCGCGCAAGCCGGGACTTCTGGTCGCGGCTGTGGGCACCGGTCCGCGACAACCGCGCCTGGGCGGCCGCGCTCTACGCCTTCCTCGCGATGCTCGTCACCTGCGTGTTCTTCTCGGTCGCCACAGCCCTCGCCGCAGCAGCGGTCGCCGCCGTGGTGTTCGTGCCGGTGGGCCGGGACAGCTCCCTCGCTCAGTGGTCCGGCCTGTCGTGGCCGGCCCTGGTGGTCGGCGTGCTGGGCGGCGCCGTCGTGCTCGTATGGGCTTCGGCAGCGCTCGCGCAGTACGGGTCGTTCCTCGTGGTGCGCCTCGCGCACACCCTGCTGGGCCCGTCCGAGGCCGAGGTCGCTCGGGCCCGCGCCGCCGTCGCCGAGCAGGAGACGCGCGTCGCCGAGGCCGCCGCGCACACGGCCCGCGAGCGAGCTGTCGTCCTCACCGAGTCGCGCACGGCAGCGGTCTCCGCCGCCGACACCGAGCGCCGCCGCATCGAACGCGACCTGCACGACGGCGCCCAGCAGCGCCTCGTCGCCCTCGGCGTCGAGCTCGGCGTGGCCCGCCGGCTGGCCGACAAGGACCCCGAGCACGCCGTCGCCGCCCTGGAGCTCGCGCACCGCGAGATCAAGGAGACCCTCGCCGAGCTGCGCGACCTGGTGCGCGGCATCCACCCCGCCGTCCTCTCCGACCGCGGGCTCGACGCCGCCCTGTCCGCGCTCGCGGGCCGCAGCCCGGTTCCCGTCCGCGTGGAGGTCTCGGGGGATCTCACGCCCGCCGGCTCCGCCGCGCAGGCCGCCGCGTACTTCGTGGTCGCCGAGGCCCTGACCAACGTCGCCAAGCACGCAGGGGCGGAATCGGTCCAGGTCCGGGCGAGCCTCGTGCCCGACGCCCACCCGCCGCGCCTGCGCGTGGCGGTGTCCGACGACGGCCGGGGCGGCGCCGAGCCGTCCCCCGGCAGCGGGCTCGAAGGCCTGCGCGGCCGGGTCGCGGCCCTGGACGGCACGTTCGAGCTCGACAGCCCGCCCGGTGCGGGCACCCGCCTGACCGTGGAGGTCCCGTGCGCATCGTGATCGCGGAGGACTCCGTCCTCCTCCTGGACGGCCTCACCCGGCTGCTCGTCGCCGAGGGCCACACGGTGACGGGGCACGACACGGCGGACAGCCTGGTCCGGGCGCTGTCGGCGTCCGACGCCGAGCTGCCCGACCTGCTCGTCACCGACGTCCGGATGCCGCCGTCGCACACCGACGAGGGGCTGCGCGCGGCCGTGCACCTGCGCAGCCTGTACCCGGACCTGCCCGTCCTCGTGCTGTCGCAGTACGTGGAGCAGAGCTACGCGAGCGAGCTGTTCGCGCGCGGTGCGCGCGGCCTGGGCTACGTGCTCAAGGACCGCGTGGCCGACGTCGACGAGTTCCTCGACGCCGTCGCCCGGGTGTCGGGGGGCGGGACGGTCGTGGACCCCGAGGTCGTCACCCAGATCATCGCCCGCCACCCCGGCTCCGACCTCGACGTCCTGACGCGGCGCGAGCGCGAGGTGCTCGCGCTCATGGCCGAGGGCCGCTCCAACGCCGCCATCGCGGACCGCCTGGTCGTGGGGCTGGCCGCCGTGGAGAAGCACGTCACCAACATCCTGAACAAGCTCGGCCTCCCGCCGGCCACCGACGACCACCGCCGGGTGCTCGCCGTGCTGCGCTGGCTCGACCAGAACGGATCCCGCTGATGAACCAGCCGACTCCCCAGGACCAGCCTTATCCCCAGGACCGCCCCACGCCGGTGGACGCCGGTGGCCAGCCCGGGCCGCCGCAGCGTGGCGCGACCGCCCGGGTCCTGACAACGGTCGGCGTGGTGGTCGGCCTCGTGGTCATCGCCTGCGCCGCGCTGTTCCTCATCGACCTGACGATGTCCGAGACCACCACCACCCACAGGTCCTACGACGCCGTGGACTCGGTGGAGCTCGTGGCCGACGGCGACGTGACCGTCAACGCCGCCGAGGGCGACATCGAGGTGGACGCCATAGCGCACGCCGGCCTGCGGGAGCCCACCTACTCGGAAGACGTGTCGGCGAACCGGCTCGAGATCACGCACCGCTGCGGATGGTCCATCTTCCTGCCCCGCTGCTCGGGCGAGCTCGACGTGACCCTGCCTGCCGGAACGGAGGTGGTGGTGCGCACGGAGAACGGCGACGTCGTCGCGAGCGGCGTGGCCGGCGACGTGTCCCTGCAGTCGAGCAACGGCAGGATCGAGGCCGACGGCATCGGCGGCGCGCTGGGCGCCGACTCCAGCAACGGCGACATCGACGTCACGGACTCGGGGGCCGACGTCGAGGCGTCCACCTCCAACGGGGAGGTCTCCGTCAGCGGCGTGGACGGCACGGTCACCGCCGACACGAGCAACGGCCGGATCACCATCGACTCGGTGACCGGTAACGCCTCGGCGACGACCAGCAACGGGTCCGTGGAGATCTCGACCGTGGACGGGAACATCCACGCCGAGTCCAGCAACGGCAGGGTCACCGTGATCGGCAACGGCGAGCCGGTGGCACTGACGATCCAGACGTCGAACGGCGACGAGATCATCGAGGGCCCCACCGATCCGGACGCCGAGCGCACCGTCGAGATCCGCAGCTCGAACGGCGACGTCGCGTACCTCGAGGAGTAGCCCACCCCGGCTCTACCCCGTGAAGGTGAGGTAGAGCAGGGTGACGTTCAGCGCGACGATCACCCCCGCGACCACCCAGGCCAGCACCTGGGTGGTCACGGCGTTCCGGTGCTCGCCCAGCAGCTCGCGGTCCCGGGTGAGCCGCACGAGCGGGATCATCGCGAACGGATGCCGGGGCTCAGAGCGTGTCCGTGAACTTCGATTACGTCCTGACCGGATCGATGGTGTCAGTGGTGCCGCATAGCGTTCGGGCATGGCTCGGCACACGACCTTCCGGTTCTGCCTCGACCCCACGGTCGAGCAGTCGGTGGCGCTCGCCCGGCACGCGGGCGCGGCCCGGTTCGCGGCATCATGTCCAACCGGCGGCTCGCCCGCGCCGTCGGTGATGCAGCGTGGGGTGAGCTGGCCCGCCAGATCACCTACAAACAGCACTGGCGTAGCGGGCTGGTCGTGGTGGCGGACCGGTGGTTCGCCTCCTCCAAGACCTGCTCCGGCTGCGGACAGGTCAAGCCCGACCTGACCCTGGCCGAGCGCACCTACCTGTGCGACGGCTGTGGTCTGGTTCTGGACCGGGATCTGAATGCTGCCGCCAACCTTGCCGCCTGGGCGCAGGACCACACCAGTGGTGAAGCCCGGGACGGGGACCGTCAAGCAGCCGGCCCCGTGATCAATGCCTGCCGACGGGACGGCACTGGCCCACACATCCGTGTGGGTGAAACCAGCCCGGACGAAGCAGGAACCCCCACCCAGGCCGCTGACGCGGCCTGAACCGGAGGGCGCCCGAGAAGGGCGGTGCGCGTGAACACCACAGTTCACAAACACGCTGCCAGCACCACCTGGCTCACGAGGAGCCACCTGGGCGAGATCCCGGTCATGAGCAGCACGATCGCCAGCAGCAGCCGCGGCGGTGCGAGTCATCTGGTCTCCAGATAAGTTCAGATACCCGAACTCTATTTCGCGACCTCCCGAACTTGTACCCATATCGACCGATCACCGACACAGTCCTCGATCAGTGCAAGGATGTGGCCCGTGCCGAGCCCGTCAGACCAGTCGACAACCCCCAAGGCCGCGGGCCAGGACGTCCTGCGGTCCGCCACCCGCGTGCTCTCGTCCTGGCCGGCCCTCTGGGTCGCGTTCGCGCTGGCGCACGGCTGGATCATCTTCCAGACCTGGGTGTTCCAGGCGCAGATCCTCGGCGACGTGAACCTGTACGAGTGGTGGGTCCGCAACGGTATGGACGTCGGGTGGTGGCCCGTCTTCAACTACGACTGGGTGTACCCGCTCGGCGCCCTCGGGCCCATGATCATCCCCGCACTGCTCACCGAGTCCACGCCCGCCTACGACTGGGTGTGGATGGGCCTGGTGACTGCCGCCAACGCCGTCGCCGTCGTGGTGCTCGACCGGGCCCGCCCTCGCGGCCGCGCCGCCGTCTGGTTCTGGCTCTTCTTCCTCGTGATGCTCGGGCCCATCTGGATCGGCCGGCTCGACGGCCTGCTCGCGCCGATCATCCTCATCGCGCTCGTCATCGCGGCCCGGCGCCCGGCGCTCGCTATGGCGCTGGCCACCATCGGCGCCTGGATCAAGATCGCCCCGGGCGCGGTGGCCCTCGCGCTGGCCGCGACCGCGTCGAACGCCAGGGCGTTCGTGCGGAACGTGGTGCTGCCGGGTGCCGCGGTGTGCGCCGTCGTCATCGGCATCGCCTTCACGGGCGGCGGGCAGGACAACGTGCTCGACGTCTTCGGCGAGCAGGGTGACCGCCAGCTCCAGGTCGAGGCCGTCGGTGCCACGCCGTTCACCGTGGCCCGGCTCTGGGACTCCTCGATCCAGGTCGAGTACGACGACGTCATCTACACCTACGAGATGCTCGGCGACGGCGCCGACGCCGTAGCGCAGGCGCTCGACGTCGCGCTCCCCGTCGCCGCGCTCCTGATCGCGGCGCTCATCTGGTGGGCGGCCCGACGGCGGCCCGACCGCGTCGGGGACATCCTGCTGCTCGGCGCCGCCGCCGAGCTGCTGGCCCTGATCGTCTTCAACAAGGTGGGCTCGCCGCAGTTCATCGCGTGGATCGGGCCGCCTATGGCGGCGGCGATCGCGCTCGGCAGCCGCAGCCAGGGCACGCGCCGCACGTGGTTCCTGCCCGCGCTGGGCACCCTGGTCGTCGCACGGCTGACCATGGAGATCTACCCGCTCAAGTACGGCGAGTTCCTCGGCGGCTGGCCGCTGGCCACGAGCGTCGGCGCCCTGCGCAACGCGCTCCTCGTGGCGCTGCTGGTCGGCGCGGTGGTCCGGCTGGTCCAGGTCACCCTCTCCCGCGAGGTGACTTCTAGGGCCGGTTGAGGGGCACTTCAGGGGTGTTCCCCACGCCAGGTGCATAGTGGCTCCGCTACGGTCAGGATCGTGACATCGTGTGTTGCGGTAACCGTCTCGACGCCACCCGTTCCCCGACTCGCCGCACGGAAGACTTCGTCCGGACATCGGCGACCGGCAGGTTCGTAGGGTGCGAGTAGCCATCGTTGCTGAGAGTTTTCTCCCGCAGGTCAACGGAGTCACCAACTCCGTCCTGCGGGTCCTTGAACACCTGCATGAGCGGGGGGACCAGGCGATGGTCCTCGCGCCCGACGCCGACGCCTCCATCGGTCATGTCCCGCCCTTCGTCAGCGGCGCCCCGGTGGTCGAGCTCGGCTCGATCGGCTTCCCCGGGTACCCGGACGTGCGGCTCGTCGTCGGCAAGAAGTGGCGCACCGAGCGCACGCTGGCGACGTTCGCGCCCGACGTCGTCCACCTGGCCTCGCCGTTCATCCTCGGCTGGCGCGGCATCCTGGCCGCCGAGCGGCTGCGGCTACCGAGCGTCGCCGTCTACCAGACCGAGGTGCCCGGCTACGCGGCGCGCTACGGCCTGGGCCACTTCGAACCGCTGCTCTGGAAGCGGGTCAAGGACATCCACGAGCGCGCGACGATGACGCTCGCGCCGTCGACCGCGACCATGCAGCAGCTCGAGAACCACGGCATCCCCAACCTGCGCCTGTGGGGACGGGGAGTCGACACGCAGGCGTTCCACCCGCAGTTCCGGGACGAGGCGTGGCGCCGCAGGGTCGGCGCGGGCCGCGAGATCCTCGTGGGCTACGTGGGCCGCCTGGCGGCCGAGAAGCAGGTGGAGGCGCTGCGTGTGCTGCAGGGCCTGCCGAACGTGCGCCTCGTGATCGTCGGCGACGGGCCCGAGCGGGACGAGCTGCGGCAGATCCTGCCCGGCGCCCATTTCACGGGGCTGCTGCGCGGCGCCGAGCTGTCGCGGGCGATGGCGAGCCTCGACGTGTTCGTGCACCCGGGTGAGCTCGAGACCTTCGGCCAGACGCTGCAAGAGGCGCACGCCAGCGGCGTGCCGGTCGTGGCGCCCGCCGCGGGGGGTCCGCTGGACATCGTTCGGCACTCCCACGACGGCTGGCTGTACCCTCCAGGTGATCACGGGGCGCTTCGCACCCACGTCGTCGACCTGGTGGGCGACGAGCGCAAGCGGCGGGCCTTCGGGACCGCGGCGCGCGAGCGCGCCGAGGGCCGCACGTGGCACGACATCTGCTCCGAGCTCATGGGGCACTACGACGACGCGATCCGGGTGCACGCGAGAGCCGGCTCAGCGGAGGTATGACTTGCGAATCGTCCACGTAGCGAATTTCTACAGCCCCCGCTCCGGGGGCATCCGAACCGCGATGCACGCCATGGCCGGGCAATACCTGGCCCGGGGGCACGAACCCGTGCTCGTCGTGCCGAGCAAGCGGGACGGGGTAGCGCTCGTGGACGGTGTCCGGGTCGTCAGCCTGGCGGCGCCGCGCGTGCCGTTCTCCGGTGGATACCGCGCCGTCGTGCGGCCCGGCAAGATGCGCGGCCTGCTCGAGACGCTCGCGCCCGACCGCCTCGAGGTGAGCGACCGCACCACCCTCGCCGGTCTGGGCGACTGGGCCCGCGAGTCCGGCATCCCGTCGCTGATGATGCTGCACGAGCGGGTCGACGGCGTGCTGCGGTCCTGGCTCCCCGGCGGCGTCGAGGGCGGCCACGCGGCGGCGTTCGGCGCGGCCGCGACGCCCGCCCTCGCCGACCGGTACAACCTCGCCACGCTCACCCGGTTCGACCGTCTCGTGGCCACCACCCAGTTCGCCGCCGGCGAGGTGGAGCGCCTGGCCGCCCGCGTGCGGGGCGCCGCGCTCCCGCCGCTGTACCGGGTGCCGCTGGGCGTGGACCTGGAGCGGTTCCGGCCGGACCGGTACTCGGACGAGGCTCGTGCCCAGTACGCGCCGCCCGGGACCAGGCTCATCGTGCTTGCGAGCCGCCAGTCTGCGGAGAAGCGGCCCGACCTCGCGATCGACGCCGCAGCCCAGCTCATGCGGGACGGGCGCGCCGTGCGGCTCGTCGTCGCGGGCTCCGGGCCGCTCCTGCCGAAGATGCGGCGCCGGGCCGAGGCCGCCGGGCTGCCGCACCGGTTCCTGTCGTTCATCCCCGACCGCGACCGGCTCGCAACCCTGCTGACCTGCGCCGACGTCGTCGTCGCGCCCGGACCGATCGAGACGTTCGGGCTCGCGGCGCTGGAGGCGCTGGCGTCCGGGACGCCAGTGGTCTGCAGCTCGTCGAGCGCGCTCCCCGAGGTGGTAGGTACCGCCGGCGCTTCCGCCCCGCCGGACGCGGCGGCGCTCGCCCTCGCGCTGCACGACGTGCTGGACCGCGACGTGAACGAGCGGCGCAAGGCGGCCCGCGCCCGCGCCGAGCTCTTCCCGTGGAGCGCCACCGGCGACGCGATGCTCGAGCTGCACTCCCGCAGGGCCTTCGACCTGGCGCCGGACCCCGTGAGTCCCGAGCTGGCCCGGCTCGAGCGCGCTCGGCCCGAACCGGTGATCCCCGCTCCGGTGGTCCCCGACCCGACCGACCCGATCCACGTCGGGACTGTGGGGCGACGGTGAGATGACCTCGCCGGCGGGACGCGATCGCTGCTTCCGACTGGTCGCCCTCGGTGACTCGATCACCGTGGGCGTAGGCGACACCGTCGGCCCGGACGCCGTGCACGGCTCCGGCTGGGCCGCGCATCTCGCCGCCGTGCTCGGCGTGGAGGAGTTCACGAACCTCGCCACCAACGGCGCCCGCTCCAGCGACGTCGCGGACGCCCAGCTCGACGCCGCGCTCGCGCTGCGGCCCCGGCTCGCGACCGTGCTCGTGGGCGGCAACGACTTGCTCCGCAGCGACTTCGACGCGCGGCTCACGCTCGCCGACCTGCACCGGTGCATCAGCGAGCTGTGCCGCGCCGGTACCGACGTCGTGCTCGTGCGGCTGCCGGTGATCGGCCTCTTCGAGCTCAGCCCGCGGCTCGTGCGGCACGTGATGCGGCGCCGGGTCGCGTCGATCAACGCGGCGGTCGAGGAGGTAGCGGCGGCCATGGGTAGTGGCGAAGGCCATGCCGAGCCGACACCGAGCGGGCGGGTCGTCGTGGTGGACGCCGCACAGGCGATCGCTCCCGCCGGGGCCAGGGCCTGGCACGTCGACCGGGTGCACCCGTCACCGGCCGGGCACCGTCGGCTGGCGCTGGGCGCCGCGATCGCGCTGGCGAACATGGACCCGGTGTACGAGATCGCTCCGGACGAGACCCTCGCCGTCGGGCAGACGCCGGCCAGGGCGAGGGTGAGAACCCTCGCCGCCCGGCTCCCCGAGGCGCCCGACCCGCCGTCGGTGTGGCAACGACTGGTCTGGCTCCTCAGGGCCGGGCTGCCGTGGTGCGTGCGCCGGGGCCGGGACTTCCTGCCCGGCCTGCTCCGCGCCGTCGTCCACGACCTGCGCGCGGAGCGGGCGTTCACGTCCAGCGGCATGGTGACGAGCTTCGCCGACTCGGGCCTGGACCCCCGCCGTCGCATCGGCCCCGGCTGACCCGGGCAGCTCAGGCCGCGGGAACGGCGCCCACCTCCCGCGGGCGCATGGCGTCGATGATCCGGGTCCAGTTGTCGCCCCCGTGACCGTGCTCGCGGGCCCAGGTGTAGTAAGCCTGGACCGCTGCGGGCAGGCCGCGGTCGATCCCCGCCGCATCGCTGGCGGCGACAATGTGGTCCGCGGTCGCGCCCATCATGGTGATCGTGCTCAAGTTGCCCGGGTGCTCACCGGCCTCGAGCTGTGCGCCGGGGTTCTCGCCCGCGTCCAGCATCGGTGCGATGCCGGCGAGGGTCTGCATCAGCTCGGGCAGCGCGGCCGTGGCCCGGACCCCGGCGGACTCGAGCAGCGCGGTGGCATGCATGAGTGACGCGAGCGAGGTGAGGAAAACGTCGAGGTTGGCCTGGTACATGAGCTGCGCCAGCCCCGGGTCCTCCCCGAGATAGCGCGGCGCGCCGATCAGCCTCAGTGTGTCCCGGTTGGCCTCCAGCACCTCGGCGGGGCCGCTGTAGTAGACGTACGCCGCCTCGCTGCCCACCATCGGTGCGGGGATCATCACGCCGCCGGTCAGGAAGCGCGCGCCGTGCCCGGCCGCCCAGGCTGCACCCTCGCGGGTGCGGTCC
Organism: uncultured Actinomycetota bacterium; assembly: GCA_963850545.1. GTDB lineage: Bacteria > Actinomycetota > Actinomycetes > Actinomycetales > Cellulomonadaceae > Promicromonospora. The sequence continues at coordinate 1,174,841 of CAWKLP010000002.1, forward strand.
GGGGAGTCCGAGCTGAGGTTCACGACGGTGCGGCCCGCGAGCGCCTCCGTCGCGGTTCCGAGGATGTCGTACATCGCCGAGTAGTCGGTGAGGCTCAGGATCACGAGCTCGCTCGCTGCGACGGCGGCCGCGGGCGAGGGTGCGAGCTTCGCGCCGGCCGCGACGACGTCGGCGGCGCGGCCGGGCGTCCGGTTCCAGACGGTGACCGGGTGTCCGTCGGCGAGCAAGGTCCGGACCATGGCCTGGCCCATCGGGCCGAGGCCGATCAGGGTGACGGGTGTGCTCATCGGACGACCTCCGCCCGGCCGGCGCGGAGGCTCTCGTAGAGCCTGGCGAAGCCCTCTGCACCGTGGCCCTCGGCGATCTGCTTGCTGATCAGCCCTTGTACGGCGGCGATGGGTACGGGATCGACGCCCTGTTCCTCGCTCGCGCGCACGATGTGGCTGAGGTCGGAGAAGTCGAGGCTCTGCTGGCCGGGGACCGTGTAGTCGCCGCCGTCGATCACGCCGGCGTCGTGGGCGAAGCCAGCCGTCATGGCGCTGAGGAACGGTGTGGCGCGCGCCGAGAACTCGGTGGCGCTCACGCCGACCGAGCCGACCATCGCGGCTCCATGGAGGAAGCCGGCGAACATGGTGTACATCCCCGAGAGCATCGCCAGGTCGAACAGCGAGGCCAGGCCGCTGTCCTCGCCGTCGTAGGTGCTCGTGGCCCAGCGATCGAGCACCGGCCGGGCGGCGGCGAAAACCTCCTCGGAGCCGCTGTACAGGATCGACGCCTCCGGGGAGCCGATCATCGGCGGGGTCGCCATGATCGCGCCGTCGAGGTAGCCGACGCCGTGCCCGGCCGCCCAGGTGGCAAGCTCGCGTGCCTCGTTCGGCGTGGTGGTCGTGACGTTCACCAGCGCGCTCCCCCGCATCTGGTCGATGACGGGATCGAGGGTCTCGTGCACGGAGGCGTGGTCGAGGAGGCAGGCGATCACCAGGGGGTGGGCCGTCACGGCCTCGCCGATCGTCGACGCCGCCTTCGCGCCCCGTGTGCTCAGACCGGCCGTGCGGTCGGGGGTCCGGTTCCAGACGGTCGTGTCGTGGCCGGCATCGAGCAGAGCGCTGGCAAGAGCGCTGCCCATCGCGCCCAGTCCGAGCACCGTGACGCCGGTGTCGTCGGGGTTGGTCATGGAGGATCTCCTCGTGTCGATGTGAACCTCGCTATCGTCGGCAGGCGACGTACCATCGCGGAAGTACCCACTAATTACTGGGGTACTTACCTCTTGGTAAGCACCCCCAAGCCAGGAGGAGCGCGTGATGGCGAAGGCACCCCGCAACGGCCCCTACATCTGCGGCATCGATGCAGCGCTCGACGTCGTCAGCGGCAAGTGGAAGGGCCTGATCCTCTGGGAGCTCGACGAGCACGGCGTGCGCCGGTTCGCGGAGCTGCGGCGCGGACTGCCCGGCGTCAGCGAGAAGATGCTGACCCAGCACCTCCGCGAGCTGGAGGCGGACGGGCTCGTGCGCCGACAGGTGCACGCCGAGGTGCCGCCGCGCGTGGAGTACTCACTCACGGCGCACGGCCGAACCCTCAACGCGGCCCTCGCACCGCTCGGGGCGTGGGGTGTGGCACGGATCCGGCGAGAGCGGTCGGAGCTGGTCGAGCACCGCGATGCGGCGGTGCTGCCCCGGCCCTGAGGGTCCGGAGAGCCCCGAGGTTCAGGCCAGCGGCATCAGCCCGCGCTCGGTGAAGACCTTCCTCGCGACGCCGACGGCGTTCAGGGCACGCGGGAACCCGCAGTAGACGGAGCTGTGCAGGAAGACCTCGATGATCTGCTGCGGGGTCAGCCCGACGTTGAGCGACGCACCGACATGGACCTCGAGCTGCGCCTCGTTGCCGCCGAGCGCGGTCAGAATCCCGAGGGTCACGAGCTGACGCTGCTGCGGCTCCAGCTCGGGCCGGGCGTAGATGTCGCCGTAGCCCCACGCGACGATCTGATGCCCGAGCTCGGGGGCGATGTCGGTCAGTGAGTCGATGACATTGTGGCCGGGGTCGTCGTGAACGGCGTCGAGGACCGACTTGCCAGACGCGAATCTCTCCGCACGCGACGCCTCGTTCTCGGTCATCGTTTTCTCCTTCTGAGCTGCCGGCATTGGTGATGCCGGCTCGATCGATGGCTACAAGGGCAAGCGCCGGTGGGCGCGATCCCAAGTCCAGCCCATGACTGACTGACGGCGCAATACCTCGGGGGTGATATATGCCCAGGTCAACCTTACTTTTCCGGCGTGTCGCGCCGAGTCTGCCGGTAGCCGAGCCCTCGACAGCCGAACCTGGGCATCTTGGGACATCTCGACAGCGGACACGCAGCGCTGAAGAATCACCCCATGGATGAGGGGTTTCGGTCGACGGCAGAGCGGGCGTTGGAGCGGGCACTGGGCCATCAGAGGTGGCGGGTCGACGGGGAGAAGGTCGTCGCCACCTTCGCCTTCGGCGGCTCTCTCGCGATCAATGCCACCGCCTGGGAAGCAGGCGCCACCACCGGTTTCTGGCCGGGGGTGGGAGCAGCGATCCTGGTCCTGGCGGCGGTCGCGACGATCGTGCTGTACATGGCCGACCGCATCAGAGAGCTCGACGTCACCGCCGTCCTCGCCCAGTCCCGCCGTGAGCAGTGGGACACCGTCCGGACTGAGCTCGAGTTCTTCCGCGCCCTCTACGTCAGAGTCGCCTTCAACGAGTACGTCCTCAAGACGACGTACGCCCTGACCTGGGTGTGCATCTCGCTCTCATTGCTTGCCCTGGTTGCGGGCGCACTGGCGATGCTGACCAGGTCGACAGTCGGGTGATCGTGAGGAACGCCGACCTCAAGAATGCCGGATGGGGGCCGCTTCGATGGCCCCAAGAGCGGCAATGGATCCGAAGCGCCGAAGCCCTGGTCGACCGAGAGCTCGCCCGGTGGGTTGGCCCACAGGGCCAGACGAACCACGAGCCGGCCGATCACGCCGAGGGGATCAGGGCGCCTTACGTCCCGCTACCGCTGGACCAGGACGACGTCCGGTATCAGCACGGCCCCGACTCGTCCCGCCGGCCAGGCGTCCCGCACGGCACCACCGTCGAGCTGCGCTGGGACAGCGCCGCATACCCCGGGACGTCGCGGAAGGTCTGGATCCACGTCCCGGCCGCATACGACCCGGCCGAACCCGCCGGGCTCGTCGTCTTCCAGGACGGGTGGTGGTACCTCGACCCCGACGGCGACGTCCGCGGCGCGATCGTCCTGGACAACCTCGTCCACCACGGCGACATCCCGGTCACCATCGGCGTCTTCGTCGACCCTGGCATCTTCGAGGACATCGAGGACCCCGATCAGCGCAAGAACCGCAACGCCGAGTACGACGCGTTCGACGCCCGGTATGGCACCTTCCTCATCGAGGAGATCCTCCCCGAGGTCCGACGGCGCTTCTCTGTCAGCGACGACCCGGAACGCTGGGCCGTCGTCGGAGGGAGCAGTGGAGGCAACTGCGCTTTCACCGTGGCCTGGCACCACCCTGACCGCTTCCGCCGTGCCGTGTGCTTCCTGTCGAGCTTCACGCAGATGCCGGGCGGCAACCCGTACCCCGACCTCATCCCCAGCACCCCGCGCAAACCCCTGCGGATCCTGATGCAGGCCGGCCATCGCGATCTGCACTGGAACCAGCCCGAGCACAACTGGCTCGCCGAGAACCTGCGGGTCGCAGCCGCCCTGGCCGAAGCCGGCTACGACTTCCGCCTCGTCCTGGGCGACGGCGGACACAACCCCAACCACGCCGGCGTCCTGCTGCCGGACGCGCTCCGGTGGCTCTTCCGCCCGGAGGACTCCGCCTGAGCCTTCAGCCGAGCTCCATGCCGAATCACATACGCGATCGCTTGATGGAAGCGGACAACGCAAGAATGTCCTGGGCGGCGGTCGGCCGAGAGCGGTGATCCGGTCACGACGCTGGTAGATCCGACGTGGTCGGGCGGTAGTTCGAACGGAGCCGCTCAGGACTTCGCTGGTGGTTCGAGGTACTCCAGCTCAGCGCCCTCGAACAACCGACCCTCGAGCATCTTGGCGATGTTGCCGAGCCACCCCGCGTGTTCGTAGTCACCGCGCGAGTCCACGATCCCCTCCACGAGTCTCATGGTCGCCCAGCCGGTCCATTCGGCGAACTCGGTGTCACCATGCTTGGCGAACTGGGCACTCTTCAGCGCAATGTGCTGGTCCTGGGAAAAGCGGCGGATCATGTCGTTGTCCAGCTGCGCGCCCCCGGCTGTCGCTGACGTGTACGTCGCGACGAACTCGCGGAACCTGAGCGCGGCGGTCAGCGCCCGGTCCCGATCTTGCGCCGCCGCGTTGGCCGTGAGTGCCTGCTTGGCGGTGTGCAACGCGATCCAGGCGGCGATCAGACCACCGAAGATCGCGCCGAAGAAGCCGTCGAACAGGCTGAGTACGACTGTCCCAAAAGTCATGGCCAGACCGTAGCGGTGAATGGCCCCGAACGGTCCGGACTACCGGAGCGTCATTGTCAGATAATCCTGGACCATGGGGGCGAAGCCGTAGGGGACATAATCGTTGGACTTATCGGGCGTAGCCCAGACGAGGTCTGCGAGTTCTTCGGCATCTGCAACGTATGCCGTGCCGCTCCTCACCTCGCAGGCGACGTAGACCATGAGTCGCCCGGTGTTGGGGTGTACGCGCTCGCCGAGCATCTTCACGGCCTCGACGGTGAGCCCAGTCTCTTCGGCCGTCTCGCGGACAGCGGCCTCTTCAAACGTCTCGCCGGCCTCGACGGCGCCGGCCGGAAACTGCCAGGACAACGAGCCCTCAGAGACGCGGCGGTGAACCAGGAGGAGCTTGCCGTCCTGGACGATGATCGCCGCGGCTATGGCGGGCTTGGCTTCGGTGTGGACTGTCATAGGTGACCGATCCACGGGCTATGCGTCGAAGTCGTAGCGCAGAACGTAGGAGGAGGCGTCGAGCACCATGACGTTGACCTCGACGGGATCGCCGGCTTCGGTTACCGCGGTACGGGTCAGGACGAACACTGGTGTCGCTGCCGGGATCGCGAGTTCTTCGCTCTCGGCCTTGGTGGGCATGCGGCTGAGGATGTCTTCTCGGAAGTGCGCCGGGGCCTGGCCAAGTTCGGCGAGCCGGGCGTAGATGCCGCCCGGGCCGGTGTCCTCGTCAAGAATCGCAGTGCCGGCGACCAGGTTCGCCGGAAGGTAGGACGTAGCGACGATGACTGGCTTGCCGTCCAGGAGGTAGCGCCTTCGCCGGGTGGCCACCTTCTGGTTGCTGTCGAAGATCGCGGCGATGTCGCTGGGAGCATCGGCCTCCGCGACGATCTGGAAGCTGTCGACCGTTCGGTCCCGGCCGCGTGTCTCGTCGTCCCAGATGCTGCGTCCGGCCTTCCACTTGCGTGCCGCGACGCGGCTGATCCCGTTGCGCACGATCGGGTCGAATGTTCGCACGAACACTCCGACACCACGTCGAGCAGTCGTGAGGCCCTCAGCCTGGAGCATGGCGAGTGCGCTGCGCACGGTAAGGCGCGCAGCGCCGTAGTCCCTGATGAGCGCGTTCTCCCCCGGTAGCTGGTCGCCGGCCTGGTACTCCCCGCGCTCGATGGCGTCGCGGAGGTCAGCGGCGATCTTCTCCGCGACTCCGTGCTTCGCCTCTTTAGACATGAGTCAACCCTAGGGGACGACCCTGCGGGTGATGCGAACTCGCCAAGGGTCCTCCAGCCGACTTCTTTGCAGATGCGGTTGACATCTTTAAAGAAGTAGCTCAGAGTGATGGGCATCACCTCTTTAATGAGGCTCGTCTGAGCAGCAGGAGACAGAGAAGAGGCCAGGTCCATGGCGATGCACAAGCGGATCGCAGTGAGTCACGGAGATGTCTTCCCGATGGGCGCGTTCCTGAAGGGGGACGTGGAGCCGATGGCCGACTTCCACGCCCCAGCCCTTCCCGACGGGTCTCGTCCACAGCAACGCGACAACGAGATAGCGCTGCCGATGTGGCAGGTCGTGGTTCTTGATGCTGATCAGGATGCCTCGACGGAGGAGACCTTGGTCACGATCAGGTTCGCAGCGCAGGGTCAGCCGACACCCCCCGCGAACAAGTCCGGCTTACCGTGGACACCGATCGAGTTCGTTGGCCTGACGGCTCTTCCGTACGTGGACGACAACGGCACCCAGCCGCGGATTGCATGGTCCTACCAGGCTGATCGCATGGTCGCCCCGAGCTCGGCGGACAACACCTCACCACTCCCCGCCAGCAAAGCCCGAGCCGAGGATGCCTGCCCGAGGAGCACACCGCTCGGGAATCTGATCTCGGCAGTGCGAGTACTCGACGGTCTGTGGCCGGTGCAAGCGCTAAGCGTCGACCTGAGCTCGGATCGGCTAGATCCGGCACCCCTGGGTGGAGGCGTCCCTGTCCTCGAGGTGCACGTGCACACCGCCGACTTTGCCGGTGCGGAGCGGGTTGCGGCCCGCCTCGGCCTGGCGCCACTTTCGCAAGAAGCCTGCGAGATGGGGTACGGCCCACCGACCCTGTGTCGGGAGTGGACTGGCTGGGTAGACACCGCCTCGACCGACGTACCGGTCTCGGCGCATGTGACCGCGTTCGAGTTGTTGGCCAACCATCCGACCCCGACCGGGCCACGCGCCCGCGACGGCTGGGAGAGCGTCCCGCTGTTTGGTGCCGACACTTCTAACGAGACGCAGGGCCGCGAGCGTCAGCAAAATCCTTCGACCGGTCCGAACGCGACCAACGACGCGGGTGCGGGGTTCCTGCTGACCGGGACGAGCTGAGATGTCACGAGCACAAGCGCTAGCGGCCGCCACGGACTACCTGTTCCAAGCAGTCTTCGCTCTGGATGGTGCGGCTCGGGTCCTGGACGGAGCAGGGGTCTTGGGTGCCGCCGACCAGGCACGCGGCCTGCACGACAGAGGCGTCATCCTGCACGCCGAGATTGGGCGTGCGACCGAGGTCGCCCACCGGGCGGAGCGCCCAGAACTCTACGACGCCGATGGCAGCGGTGTCGGACGCCAGCCCGAAGGCGGGGAGCAATGATCCCGGCGGAGCTCATGGTCTTCTATGCCGCGTTTGACGTAGTCGTCGGTACGTGGGCGGCGATCGTATGGCTCCGTTGAACCGCGCCCTTGCCGATTCTGCGGCTGGTGTGGCGGAGCTGCTGGCGGAGGTGGGGGACGCGCGGATCAAGTGGGTCGAGGTGTTCCGGGATCATCTGGTCGTGCATCCGGCGCGGCAGTCGGAGGGCGCGGCGATCGCCGCGCAGCTGGGTATCACGGTGGCGACGGACTACCCGGCCACGAAGCCGGGGTTCACGATGTGGACCGGCCGGTGGAACGGCATGGACATGTATGTCTACGGCGACCTGCGCGGCACCACGCGCACGGTCCGGTCATGGCCCGCATGACCGCCAGCCCCGCGACAACAGATCAGAGAAGTCCATCGCAAACGCCATGGGAGCGTTAGTCGGCGCCGTCTCACACCAAGGCGTCACTCAGCGTGCGTGGCACGCGGGAACGCACCAGCGACACCCGTCGACGTTGTCATAGCGCCGACTCGCTGCGGCGACCGCTCCGCTGCACGACGCGAAGTAACCAAGCGGGAATCTGTTGCCCTCATCCGGCAGACAACCCTGGTTGGACGCAAGGTCATGCACTTCGTGCTCACCCGTGGGCTGCGCGTCCCTGTTCACGCAGTAGTTCGGCATAGCGAACCTCCAAGATCCGACTACACGCCATCGTGTGATCTAGATCGTATTTCGGTCGCATCGCCCCAAGGAGGAAAATCCGCGCGCAGCGAGGGTGACTTGTGGGTGAGCTTGGACGACGCAGCCCGCGATCACCAAACACGCGGGACACCACACCCCCGGACATGGCAATGGCCCGAACCCACGATCCGTGGGCTCGGGCCAATCCGATGTCCTGCGACATCACAGTGCGGTAGCGGTGGGATTTGAACCCACGGTGGACTTTCACCCACACACGCTTTCGAGGCGTGCTCCTTAGGCCGCTCGGACACGCTACCTCTGCCCACCGCATCAGCAGCGGGCCGTAGCAGGATACCCGGTCGAAGCCCGGTTCCACGAATCGATTGCCGCACACCCGCCGCACCGTGGTGAGCGTCTCACCTGACCGGCAGTTGTCCGACGACACGGTCGGCCACGTCCGGCGACCCACCCACGACCGTAGACTGTGTGCATGGCGACGACCGCTGACGCAGAGCCCCTTCCCGAGGTAGCGGCCGGCCTGTCGGAGGCCAAGGCCGGCGACCTTGTCGAGCGCACGGCGGCCTCGATCCGCTCGTGGATCATCACGGGCACGGCGCAGCCGGGCGAGCGGCTCTCGGAGAAGACGGTGGCCGAGACCCTGGAGGTCTCCCGCAACACCCTCCGTGAGGCGTTCCGCGTGCTGACCCATGAGAACCTGCTCGTGCGGCGCCCACACGCCGGCGTCATGGTGGCCGTCCCCACGCTCGCATCGATCCTCGACATCTACCGCGTGCGCCGCATGATCGAGGGCCAGGCCCTGCGGGACGCCCTGCCCGGCCACCCGGCGACGAACATCATGCGCGAGGCGGTCGAGACGGCGGAACGGGCGCGCGACGAGAAGGACTGGCGCACGGCCGGAACGGCCAACATGGAGTTCCACCGGGGGATCGTCGCGCTGTCCGACAGCGAACACCTGGACCGGCTCTTCGCCACCATCTCGGCGGAGCTTCGCCTCGCGTTCGGCCTGCTCGCCAACCCGGAGTACCTGCACGCCCCCTACGTTGTGCGCAACGCCCGGATCCTGGAGATGGCGCTCGCCGGGGACAGCGCGGCCGCCGCCGCGGAGCTGGACGACTACCTCGTCCAGTCGGAGCGAACGGTCGCGGCCGCATACTCCCGCCGCGCCCCGCGCGAACAGGCTTGACGACGGTCGACCCGGACCACGCGCTCGGGCCGTGTCACCGTCAGCGCACATTGTCTACGGAGCGCAACACAGCCCCAGGAGTACCTGTCTCCCCGAGGGCCGGGCCGATGCCGGCACACCGCCTCGTCGCGGCACCACCCGCACAGTCCTCACCGCGGCGGCAGCACCGCCAGCAGCTCCTCGAGCTGCTCCCGCGTGGTGGCCACATACCCGCCACGCAGACGCATCGCCGCATCCCAGACCTCGCGCTCCTCCGACGACTGCCGCTCCAGCACGCTCATGTTCTCGGTGAGGTCGAGGCGCCGGTTGAATCCCTGGACCGTGTCGCGCCACCGGTGCAGGCCGGAGACGAGGACGGCGTCCCGACGTCGGTCGAGCGCTCCCGAGACGAGCGCCGCGTCGACCGCGGAGACCGCGAGCCGTGCGAAGACGGCCCGCGGACGGTCGTCCGCCGCCCGCGCGAACCCGTTGTCCGCGAGGATCGCATGGTTCCGCTCCAGCTCCCGCCGAACCACGGTCAGTACCTGGGCACGCCGTTCCGCCTCGGCGCTGAGCCGCTCGACGATCAGCCCCGTCATCCCTGCCACCAGCGTCAGCGAGTTGACCGCCGGCTCCCAGCGCGGCTCCCCGGGGAGCGCGAACCACAGGACGCCCAGGACGAATGCGGTGGCCAGCAGCAGATAGGTGACCGTGGCCACAGTGGTGCGCGCAACAGTCACGTGGCGCTCGACCAGCCACCACAGCCCGGCCACGCTCACGCCCAGATCGTGAACGGCCAGTCGTCCGCCCGTGGCTCGGCGCCCTGCGGCTGCCCCACGAGGTAGACGCGGTCGCCCGGCCGGAGGGCGCCGACGACGCGGTCGAGAGCGTCTGCGGCGTCGTCGGCATCCGTGACCGCGAGGTCCAGGTGCACGGAGAGAATCCCGGGCCGAGCCGCCTCTCGCGCCTGGTCAGGCCCTTGCGGGCCGACGCAGGCCCGCGCCTTCCGCAGGAGCAGGGGAACCGCGCGGACCAGCACACCGAGCCGGCGCCCCACGGGCTGCTGCTGCACTGTCGGTTCGGCCATGTCGGTTCATCCTCCGGCGCGGGCTGGCAGATATCGCTGCACAACCAGGCTAGCAACGTCCGACATAAGTATCTAGGTTGTTCAACAATTTTCCTGGGGCATGGCGCCGGCTCAACGGCCGCGGCCGGACGCGTCCAGAACTCTCCCAGCGGGTTCCAGGCCTAGCCCAGCCGCACCACAGGGCATCACCGGGTCCGTGCGTTTACCTCGTGTTCATCACCACGCAAACCCCGGAGAACCGATGAACCAGCTCATGCTCTACGCGGTCGACCTCGTCGCCGTCACCATCCTGACCTTCGCCCTGTACTTCCCGCGGCACCGCCGGCGCGACCTCGTGGTCGCGTACCTCGGCGTCAACGTGGGGGTGCTCGCGGTGTCCGCGACGCTCGCCGCGAGCGCCGTCGCCGCCGGCCTGGGGCTCGGGCTGTTCGGCGTGCTGTCGATCATCCGGCTGCGTTCCTCGGAGCTGTCGCAGCACGAGGTCGCCTACTACTTCGCGTCGCTCGCGCTCGGTCTGCTGGGCGGGCTCGGGACGAGCGCCGGCTGGCTCGGGATCGCGGGCAGCGGCCTGATCCTGCTGGTCATGGCGCTGGCTGACCACCCGCGCCTGTTCGCCCGGCACCACAGCCAGCTGGTGGTCCTGGACCGCGCGATCGCCGACCAGGAGGAGCTGGTGGCGCACCTGGAGCAGCTGCTGGGGGCGCGTGTCCACACCCTCTCCGTGCAGCGCCTGGACCTCGTGAACGACGCCACCTGGGTGGACGTCCGCTACTCCGAGGCGCGCCGCCTGCCCATCGTGACCGACGACGGCACCGGCACCCCCACCACCCTGCACCCGGAGACCGTGGACGGCGGACGTCCGGAGCTGGCGGCGGCCCGATGATCGACACCCTCGCCCCTGTCACCCTCGACGAGCTGAACGACGCCGCCGCGCTGCAGACCCGCCGCGACCGCAAGTACGTGCTGACCCCGGACGAGCTCGACGAGCTCCTCACCGCGCTCCCGCCGGCCCGGGTGCTGGAGATCGACGGATCCCGCTCGTTCGCGTACGACTCCACCTACTTCGACTCCCCCGACCTGGACGCCTACCACCTCGCTGCGACGCGCCGCCGTCGTCGGTTCAAGGTCCGCACGCGGACCTATGTCGACACCGGGTCCTGCTTCGTCGAGGTGAAGACCCGCGCGGGCCGCGGCACCACGGTCAAGGAGCGGCAGCCGCACGACGACGCCGATCACCTCGGCATCGCGCGCACCTTCGTCTCGGCCCGTCTGGCCGACGCCGGCGCGCCGCCGGTGCCCGTCCTGACCCCGACCCTGCGGTCGCGGTACCACCGCACGACGCTCCTGCTCGACGACGCCCGCGTCACCCTCGACACCGGCCTCGTCTGGGACCTGCTCACGCCGGACGGCACCGGACGGCACGCCGGGCCGGCCGTGCGCCGCAGCGCCGCGATCGGGGACCGCGTGGTCGTCGAGACCAAGACCGCCGCCGGCTCCGGACCCTCGTCCGTCGACCGCCTGCTCTGGCGGGCCGGGCATCGGCCCGACCGCATCTCCAAGTACGCCACCGGGCTGGCCGTGCTGCTGCCCGGCCTGCCGGACGCGCCCTGGCGGCGCCTCGTCCGACGCCGGCTCCCGCTCCCCACCCCCACGACCACTGACCTGACCAGCGAGAGGACCCCCTCATGAAGATCCGCCGACCCCACCCCGTCCTGACCGCCACGCTCTCCGGCGCCCTCGTGCTCGGCGCCCTCGCCGGGTGCAGCACGGCCGCCGCCGAGTCCACGAGCGGCACGGGCACGACCACTACGACCATCTCCGACGTCGCGACCACCGTCGACGACGCCCTTGCCGACAACGAGGACTACACCGACCTCGCCGCACTCGCCGACGAGACCTGGGATACCTCGAGCGAGACCACCGTCTCGCTCGACGGCGACAGTGCGACCGTCTCGGGGAACGGCGCCACCGCCGACGGCTCCACCGTCACCATCACGGACCCCGGCACGTACCGGATCAGCGGCAGCCTGGACGACGGCCAGATCGTCGTGAATTCCGAGGCCGACGGCGTGGTGCGGCTCGTGCTCGACGACGCCGACATCACCAGCTCGACCGGCTCCGCGATCGCCGTCACCCAGGCCGACGACGTGTCGGTGGTGCTCGCGGACGGCTCGACCAACAGCCTGACCGACGCCTCGACGTACGAGGACACGAGCGAGGACGCGCCCAACGCGGCCCTGTTCTCGTCCGACGCCATGGTGGTCTCCGGCACGGGCTCACTGGACGTCACCGGCCGCTCCAACGACGGCATCGCCTCCAAGGACGGCCTCGTGATCGCGGGCGGCGACATCACCGTCACGGCTGTGGACGACGGCGTGCGTGGCAAGGACTACCTGGTCGTCACCGGCGGCACCGTCGACGTCGATGCCACGGGCGACGGCCTGAAGGCGGACAACGAGGACGGCACCAACGAGGACGGCGAGACCGTCGGTTATGCGGCGCTCCTCGGCGGTACGGTCACCGTGACCGCGGGCGACGACGGCGTGCACGCCGAGAGCGACCTCGTGGTCGGCGAGGCAACGGTCACCGTCTCCGAGTCCGTCGAGGGCCTGGAGGCCGCCCACATCCTCGTCGCGGGTGGCACGGTCGACGTCACCTCGTCCGACGACGGCTTCAACGCCGCGGGCGCCACGAGCACGACGACGGACGAGACCGCCGCTGCGGACGACGATGCTGCGGATGACACCACGACGGACGATGCCGCGGCGGATGCCGGCACCACGTCGGAGTCGGGCGCGACGTCGGAGTCGGGCGCGACCGGCGAGGCTCCCGCCGGAGCACCTGCCGAGGGCGAGCTGCCCGCGGGCGGCGAGCCGCCGGCGTCGGGCACGATGCCGGAAGGTGGGGCGCCGCAGGGCGGCGGGGGCGGCATGCCGGGCGAGGCCGCGGGCGACTACTCGCTCGTGGTGACGGGCGGCGATGTGACTGTCGACGCCGGAGGCGACGGCCTGGACTCGAACGGGACGCTGACCGTCTCGGGTGGCAACGTGACGGTGTTCGGCCCGACGAACGCGGGCAACGGCACCCTCGACAGCGCCGGCGCGATCACGGTGGACGGCGGCACACTGCTCGCCGTCGGGACCTCGGGCATGCTGCAGACGCCGGGCGACGGCTCGGAGGGCTGGGTCGCGGCGACCTTCGACACGCTGAGCGCGGGCACGGAGCTGACCGTGGTCGACGCGTCCGGGACCGCTGTCGCCGAGGTGACGCTGTCCAAGGAGACTCAGTCGGTGGTCCTGGCCTCGCCGGACGTGACCAGCGGCGAGGAATACACGGTCCAGGCAGACGGCTCGGAGATCGCCACGGTAACAGCGGGCGAAACCCCGGAGGGCACAGGTATGGGCCAGCCCTGACCTGACGAGCTGAGTGCTGGGTATCTGTTGGGTTGGATGGCCACGACGCAACAAATACCCAGCACTCAACGAACGGGGCCGGTCAGTAGACGTACGGCCAGCCTGCGGAGTCGTAGCCGAGCAGGTTGATACCCAGCCGCGACGCCCCGCTGTCCGTGTAGTAGTGGTAAAAGAGCGCGTCGGCGTCGCTGTCGGCGAACACCGCCTGGTGGCCCGGCCCGTGGATGCTCCCGTGGCCGGCCAGGATCTCGGTCCCGCCGCCCGACGTCAGAGCGGTCCCGGCACGGTCGACGTAGGGGCCGGTGACCGACGTCGACCGGCCCACCATCACTCGGTACGTGCTGCTCGCGCCCTGGCAGCAGTTGTCGAACGAGACGAACAGGTAGTAGTAGCCGTTGCGGTAGTGGATGGTCGGCGCCTCGATGGCGCCGCCGCCCCGGCCGGCGATGCTCACGAACGCGGACCCGGACCGCTTGCCGGTCGAGGAGTCGAGATCGATCATCTTGATGCCCGACCAGAACGAGCCGAAGCTCAGGCGCCAGCGGCCGGACTGGTCGATGACGAGGTTCGGGTCGATGGCGTTCCAGTTGTCCGACGTGTTCGACTCGATGACGAGGCCCTGGTTGGTCCACGACCCCTGCGCGCCCGTGGTGCTCGTGGCGAGGAAGATGCCCGAGTGGTTCGAGCCGAACGTCGAGGCCGAGTAGTACAGGTAGTAGCGGCCGTTGACGTAGGTGATGTCCGGCGCCCAGAGATGGTTGCTGCCGTTCGTGTAGGCATGCGTCCACGAGGCGCCGTTCGGGAATGCGGCTCCGGCGTCGTTCCACTGGGTGCGGTCCGAGGACGTCTTCAGCGTGATCCCGTCGCCCGTGTGGGCGAGCACGTAGGTGCCGCTGGGCGACTTGGCGACCTCCGGGTCGTGCACGCCGACGCTCCCGGTGACTACGCCCGGGTTGGGGTAGGCCGCGACGGCGGCTGGTGCCGCCGTCGTCATGCCGGCCGCTACGCCTGCAGAGCCGTCTGCCGCTGCGGGGCGGCCCGAGGCCGCCGGGGTGACCGCGAGCCCTGCGGCGACGAGCAGCGCGACGGCCGTCTGTCGGCGTCGGGCGCTGCGGGTGGATCGTGCTCGGAACTGGTGCATCGTTGCCTCCGTCCGGTACGTGCCGGCAGCGAACGGGGGCCCGATTGTGAGCGCTCACATTCCAGGCCGGACCATCGTCGCTCGGGCTTTTACAAGGTTGTAGAACAGTGTGAGGTGGGTGAATTGGCACGTCAAGGGGCAAGCCGGATCGTGCCGCTGCCGCCCCTCGGCTGGTCTCGGGCTGCGGCTCGAGACCGCACTGTTCGAGGGCAGCAAATGCGAGGTAGTGTTCCGGACACCGCTGAGGGAGGACACCGATGCCCGCGCCCACGACCTTCGACTACTCGGACCACAGTCCGTACTCGAACCCCGGAACTCACGCAGGATTCTTCACCGAGCTGAGCACCGACCCGGAAGACCTGCACCGGTTCGTCTGCTCCGCCGTCGTGCACTACCGGGCCGGTGGCCCGGAGCTGACGGACGTACAGAAGGCCGACCCGGACCGCCGCTGGCTGACCTCGATCCTGGACGCCGCCGAGATGCGCGCGCCGCTCGACGGGCCGCGCACGCACGCACAGCAGGTGGCCGGCTGCTGCCGCGACCACACCCTCCTGGCGCTCGGCGTGCTGCGCACGCACGGCGTCCCGGCGCGGTCCCGGATCGGGTTCGCCACGTACTTCACGCCGGGCTGGCACGCCGACCACGTGGTGGGCGAGCGCTGGGACGGCGACCGCTGGGTGCGGTTCGACCCGGAGCTCGACCAGAAGGACTTCGACTTCGACGTCAACGACATGCCCACCGGGCCCGAGTCGCCGTTCCCGACGGCGGCCGAGTCGTGGCTCGCGATCCGCGCCGGGACGGCGGACCCGGCGACGTTCGGCGTGGACCCGGACCTGCCGCGGCTGAGCGGCCGGAACTTCGTGCGCGACTACGTGCTCCTCGAGGTGGCGCACCGGCATCGCGACGAGCTGCTGCTCTGGGACCTGTGGGGATCGCGGCTCAGCAGCCCCTTCGTACGCGAGGCCGAGAGCTGGCCGGCGTCGGCCTGGGTCCAGGAGGCCGGCCTGCCGGGGGCGGACACGTCCGACACCGAGCTCGACGCCGTCGCCGACGAGCTCGCCTACCTGCTCGTCGCAGCCGACGCCGGGGACACCGAGGCGGCCGACCACCTCGCGGAGCTGTACCGCGAGGACGTGCGCCTGCACCCGGGCGAGCGCGTGCTGACGCTCTCCCCGACAGGCCACGGCGGCATCACGGACCTAGCAACCCACTGACTTTGTTGTGGGCGCGATCGTTGCGACTATCCGCGCGTTTTAGGCGCAACGATCACGCCCACAACAAAGAGGTTTAGAGGCGGTTCGACAGGTCTTCCAGGACGTCGCTCGTGCCCCGGTCGATCTTCACCGTCGCGTACTTGTCGCCGCGGGTGATGCCGCGGTTCACGATGACGACGGGCTTGCCCTCCTCGGCCGCTTGCCGCACGAACCGCAGCCCGCTCATCACCGTCAACGACGAGCCGGCGACGAGCAGCGCGTCGGCGGAGTCCACCAGCGCGAACGCCCGCTGCACCCGCTCACGCGGCACGTTCTCGCCGAAGTAGACGATCTCCGGCTTGAGCACACCCCCGCAGAACTCGCAGGGCGCCGGCCGGAAGTGCGCGGTGGACTCTATGACGGCGTCGGCGTCGGGCGCGATCTCGATGTCCGCGACGTCGCCGACGGACTCCAGGAATCCCGGGTTGAGGGCGGTGAGCCGCTCGGCGAGGTGTGCGCGGGAGATGACCCGGCCGCAGGTCAGGCAGATCACGCGGTCGTA
Organism: uncultured Actinomycetota bacterium; assembly: GCA_963850545.1. Classification (GTDB taxonomy): domain Bacteria; phylum Actinomycetota; class Actinomycetes; order Actinomycetales; family Cellulomonadaceae; genus Promicromonospora. The sequence continues at coordinate 1,191,156 of CAWKLP010000002.1, forward strand.
GCGTCCGTGCAGGTCGATGACGTTGTGGGAGCCCGCGTCCTCGTGCAGCAGGTCCACGTTCTGGGTGATGATCCCGGCGAGGATGTCGCGCTCCTCGAGCCGGACGAGCGCCCGGTGGCCCGCGTTCGGCGCGGTGCGGTCCACGTGCTGCCAGCCCACGTGGTTGCGTGCCCAGTAGTGCCGGCGGAACTCCTCGTCGCCCACGAACTGCTGGTAGGTCATCGGGCTGCGGGGCGGGGAGTCGGGGCCGCGGTAGTCGGGGATGCCGGAGTCGGTCGAGATCCCGGCGCCCGTGAGTGCGGTGATCCGCAGGCCGGTGAGCACAGCGACGGCGTCGTCCACGGTGGTGCGGGCGACCTCGACGGGCACGGGCTGCCAGGTGGTGGGGCGAGCTTGAGGGAACACGCTTACGAGGGTATGCCGCGAGCGGCCCGTCGTCCCCGCCGTGTGTTCCATTTCGCACCGCGACGCAGCCCGCTAACCTGGGATTTCTTTGCATCGGAGCACGAGGGGACCGCGTGGGCGACTCAGCGATATCCAGGATCGACAGCACCCTGGCCGGCGACGACTTCGCGTGGTCCGTGACGCTGGTCGGCGAGGACCAGTCCGACAAGCTCGCCACCCTGTCCCAGTATCTCGACGACGGCCACTCGACCTCGGGGGACGGCAAGCGCGTCCCGTCGGGGTACGCCTACTGGGGTATCGGTCCCACCATCGCCTGGTTCAACGCCTCGAACGACCCGACGTACATGGTGATCAAGGTCGGCACCGAGATGTTCCGCAGGCAGTGGCGCAGCATCTCCCCGCTCGTCACGGACGAGGCCGTGCACCTGGTGAGCCTCGGCGTCGGCACCGGCGCCAAGGACGGGATGTTCCTGGAGACGATGCACCAGGCCAACCCGTCGATGCTCTACCTCCCCATCGACATGAGCGCGGAGATGCTCCGGACCGGCTCCCGCACCGCGGTCCGGGAAGCGCATTTTCCCCTGGACCGCGTGCTGGGCCTGCAGATCGACCTCTCGCTGGACGGCAACCTCGAGGAGCTGAAGCAGTTCCTCGACCGTCTGGTCGGCGACGAGTCGATCCTCTACTCGCTGGTGGGCAATACCGTCGCCAACTTCGACGACGACGCGGAGTTCCTCAACGGCATCGCGCGGGTGCTTCGTCCTCAGGACCGGGTGCTCGTCGAGTTCGCCACCACGGAGAACCTGACCCAGGAGGCCGTGCACGCCACCGAGGCGGAGTACCGGCAGACCCGCGGGTTCGTGGAGTTCGTCGCGAGCGCCGTCCGCTACAACACCGACCTCAAGATCGACCTCGAACAGGTCAGGTTCACCGGTTCGGTCGAGGACGACAGCATCCTGCTGAAGGTGTTCTGGCAGAACGTCGGCGGCGAGACCATCCGGATGCTCATCCCGGGCAGCCGCCCGATCGAGCTCAAGCCGCAGGACACCATCCGGCTGTACACGACCCGCAAGTACACGACCGAGCGGATCGACCAGCTGGTCGACGGCGCAGGCCTGCGCACCACCCATATGCAGCGGGAACGCTTCCGGCACACCCAGCGACAGAACCCGTTCGGCCTCGAGCTGCGCCTCATGGCGCGCGACGAGAACGCACCCACCGAGCTGCCGACGTTCGACGTATGGAAGTGATGCGAGCGCGCCTGCGCCTTCTGCGGCGTCGGATCGCCGCGGCGTGGTCGAGCCGCCGCTGGGCCCGACGGCGGCGCGTCACCGTCGCCGTGGTCACCTACGCCCTGCTGGCCATCGCGTTCGTGCTCGGCATCCTGTGGATCCTCGGCATCGGTCCCGAGTGGGAGCCCTGGGTCAACTCCCTGACGCTGCTCGCGGGTGTCACCGGGCTCATCGTGGAGCGCCAGAACGCCGAGACGGAGCGCCGCTCGGAGCTGGTCGCCTCGGTGGTCTTCGAGCTGCAGCAGAACCGCGCCATCGTCGAGCGCCGCCTCGCCGGCCTCCGGACCGGGGGCGAGCGCGCGCTCTCGGTCAGCCCCCGGCTCGCGCTGTCGGCGGTCGATGCCGCGCTCGCCTCGGGCGTCCTCAGCCGGGCGCCCGACAGCGCCCTGGTCGAGAAGCTGCACCGCTGGCGCGAGCGGGTCCAGGGCTACAACTGGCGCCGGGACCTCACGGAGTTCGAGCTCATGCTCGTCAAGTACCAGGACCGCGAGGGCGCCGGGTCGAACCTGTCCAGCCTGGCCAACGAGCGGCTGTACCTGCTGCGCCTGCGCACGCTGCTGGACCAGCTGCACGCCGCGCTGCCCCAGGTCTGACCGGGACCGCCTGGGCCGCGCGCACTCAGCCCCGCCGAGCCTCGAAGAACTCCCGGAGCAGGGCCCCGCACTCGTCCTCGCGGACGCCGCCGAGCACCTCGACCTCGTGCAGCGCGCGCTGGTCGCGCACCAGGTCCCACACGGATCCGGTGGCCCCGGCCTTCGGGTCCCACGCGCCGAGGACCAGGCGTTGCACTCGTGCCTGCACGAGCGCGCCCGCACACATCGGGCACGGTTCCAGGGTCACCACGAGCGTGCAGCCGGACAGCCGCCACTCGCCGCGCGCGGCGGCCGCGGCCCGCATCGCGAACACCTCGGCGTGGGCGGTCGGGTCCCCGGTCGCCTCCCGCTCGTTGTGCCCGACGCCGATCACCCGCCCCGCCTCGTCCAGCACCAGGGCGCCGACCGGTACGTCGCCGGTGTCGAGGGCGCGGCGGGCCTCGTCGAGCGCGGCCCCCATCCAACGTTCCCAGTGCGCGTGGCGCTCGGCGACGCTCAGCCTTCCTGTGTCAGACACACAGATCACCATAGTGACCAGTGGGTCCGACAACCTGGTGGGTAACGGCCACGCGGTGTGGGCCTGGCAACGTTCCGGGCCGTTGCGCGACCGAGTCGCACGACTGGCCGGTAGCGTTGGCACCATGCGCCTTCACGTCGTCGATCACCCCCTGGTCGCCCACAAGCTGACCGTCCTGCGGGACGAGACCACGGCCTCTCCCACCTTCCGGCTGCTCGTTGATGAACTCGTCACGCTCCTGGCCTACGAGGCCACGCGCGAGATCGCTACCGAACCGCACGAGGTGAAGACGCCGATCACCACGATGACGGGTACTCGCCTCGCGTCCCCGCCGCCGCTCGTGGTGCCGATCCTGCGCGCCGGCCTGGGCATGCTGGACGGCATGAGCCGCCTGCTCCCGACGGCGGAGGTCGGCTTCCTCGGCCTCGTGCGCGACGAGGAGACGTTCAAGGCCGTCACCTACGCGAACCGCCTGCCCGACGACCTCACCGGCCGGCACGTGTTCCTCATCGACCCGATGCTGGCCACCGGCGGCACGCTGGTCGCCGCGATCGACTACGTGCTGGAGCGGGGCGCCCGCGAGGTGACGGCGGTCTGCCTGCTGGCCGCCCCCGAAGGCATCCAGGCCCTCGAGGAGCACGTGGGCGACCGGGCGAACCTGACCGTCGTGGTCGCGGCCGTGGACGAGCGCCTCAACGAGAAGGCGTACATCGTGCCTGGCCTGGGCGACGCCGGGGACCGCCTGTACGGCATCGTCTGACCGGCGCCCGACCAGGGCTAGGCCCGGTCAGCCTCGGGCTCGAGGCAGACCTGGAGCTCCGTCCACGGCCACTGCCCGTAGCCCGTGGTCGCGATGGTGGCCGACGGCTCCGGGGTCGGAGTCGGGGTCAGCTCGCACTCCTCGACCAAGCACGCCTCGCTGTCGACCGCGAACGAGCGCTCCACGGTGCGAGCCTCACCCTCCAGCTCACGGGTCAGCCGCACTGTGACGTTGCCCTCGAAGCTGAGCGGGGTCTGCCGCGTGAGCTCGAGCGTGGTCGTACCCGCGGCGACCGCCTGCTCCGGGCCCTGCTCGCCGGTGCCGTCGTGGATCAGCACGCCAGTCCAGTCGCGGCCGGTCCGGTTCTCGACCGCGGCCGTGAGCTGCACGGTGCCCTCGACGCACGTGGCTGCCGCCGCGACCGAAACCTGCTCGGTGGGCCAGGTGAGCGCGGCGCACGAGTTGAACCGCACGTCGATCTCGTCCAGCACCTGGCCGGCCGCCTCCAGGGTCACGGTGTCGGTACCCCAGGTGACCGGGAACTCGAACTTCTCGGACTTCCCGGCGGCAACGGTCTTCGTCAGGCCCCCGATGTGGAACTTGACGGGCAGGGTCGAGGCAGTGTTGTCCGCCATGAGGTCGAACGTCTGCACCGAACGGTCCTGGTCGACGTCGAACACGCACTCCGCTGACATCGTCGAGGGGCCCCTCGCCGGCTGGATCACGGCGCCGTCGTGGTGCTCCGTCGGGTCGACGTCCGGCACCATCGGGCGGTCGGCCGGGTCGCCGTCGGCGTCCGCGCCTTCCCGCGAGAGGTGGAAGGTGACGTCGCCCTCGGCCAGGTGCGTGCGGCCGGTGTTGACCGTGAAGGTCACCGTGCCGCCCGGCGCCACGGGGCGACCCACGGACTTGAGGGTCTCGTCACCCACGGGTACGGACATGACGGCGGTCAGCGACTCGTCCGACTTGTTGGTCAGCGTGCCCTCGATGCCGACCGTGCCGCCGGCATTGACGGTCTGCACGCTCGTGCCGGTGGTCCACGCCGGGGAGTAGCAGCCCATCCGCTCGTGGTTGCCGGCGTCGATGCGGGTCTCGTAGGTGCGTCCCTCCACTTCCGTGGCCAGGACGAAGACCGCCTGGCCGGCCGGAACCCGCAGGCCGTCGTGCACCGCGAGCTGGGTGGCCTCGCCGGGCGCAAGGTCCTTGCCGGACGACGCACTGCCCCCGGCCGCCTCGAGGGCGACACGCAGGGTGCGCTGGGTCGTGTTGGTGTAGCTGCCGGTGACCGCGACGTCGGCCTTGCCGACACCGCCCTTGGCGAGGCACTCCGCTGCCACGGTGCCGACGCCGGCTGCGGCGTTGGCCCAGGCGTCCGTCACGACCAGCGTGGCCGAGGCCGAGTGCGCGTTCCCCTCGAGGACCGGGAGGATGTTCGCGGCGCCGAGCACGGCGGGCTCCCCCGACGACGCCGTCGCGGTGGTGATGTTCAGCGGTACGTCGACGGTCGCGCCCGGGTCCAGCTGCATCGCCGCCGCATCCGTCCCGGCGAGCGGGGCGCAGAGCCAGGCGTTCGGCAGCTCGGCGGGTGCGCAGGACAGCTCGGGCTGCGTGGAGGTGGGCGTGACGCCGTCGGGCAGGGTCACCTTGACCGACCATCCGGCCGGGCCGACCGCGCGGTCACCCGTGCTGACGACACGGACCGGCAGCGATGCGGTGCCAGGGCTGGCGAGCGAGACATCCTCGGTCTGCGCGGACAGCTCGGGGCCGAACGCCGCCACCGTGCGGTCCGGGAGGTACACGTCGACGGGCTCGACGCCGTCGGCCCAGACCTTGGCGCCGACGGGGTAGTCGCCCCCGGAGTTGGCCTGCACAGGTACCGCGACGGCGTGCTTCGCTCCCGGCGCGAGCTCACCGAGCGAGCAGACCAGGACGTTTTCCTGCTCCGTCGGCATACAGGCGGCGGGGCCGGGGGTGGACATCGAATCCGTGGACGTCGGCGCGCTGGGCGACGAGGTCGGCAGGGCCTGTGTCTCGCCGGCGGACGAGCTGTCGTTCGCGGTCTCGGCCTCGGACGCGGAGCTGGGCGACGTCGGCGTGACCTCAGGGCTCGACGTCGGTGTCCCAGTGCTGCCGTCGTCGTCCGAGCCGTTGGAGCTCGACACCAGGCGTCCGCCGACGCCGGTCCCGAAGGGCACGTCCGGCTTCGCGACGGTGAGCCCGGGCGGGAGCGTGATCTCCAGCTGGGTACCCGTGGCCGCGGTGTTGCCCTTGTTCTCGACGGTCAACGACAGGTCCTGGGCCTCGCGGGCAGCCAGCGGCTGCGAGGCGTCGGTGTAGTCGACGACGAGGTACGTGGTGTTCTCGCCGGGCTCGACGTCGGTCGGCAGGACGGGCTCGCCGTCCTTGATCTCCTCGGAGCCCGGCAGCTCGCGGCCCTCGTTGGTGGCGATCACCGTGTCGACCACGGGGTCGGCGTCGGCCGGTGCGGCGATCTGCAGCGCCGCGACCATGCCGACGGCAGCGACGGCGATCGCGCCCGCGGCCATGCTGCCGCCTGTCGCGGCAGCAGCGGCGGAGGCGAACGCGCCGGCGGTAGCTGAGACGGCGGACGACATCGCGCCGGAGAACGTGCCGGTCGAAGCCGCGCCCGCCGTCACGGTGGCGGTCGGCGCACCAGTGACGGCCGCACCGGCTCCGGCCTTGGCGGCGGCGACCAGACCGCCGATCGGCGCGGCCGCACCGACCAGGGCGAGGCCACCCGCACCGAGGACCAGCGGGGCGATGACGGTCTTCATGCCGTGCGCGACGTCGTGCAGCTCTAGGACCAGGGCACTGCAGGTGCCGCAGATGGAGAGGTGGTCGTCGATCTTCGTGGTCTCGCGCTTGGAGAGGCTCTCGCGCACGTACCCGCCGAGCAGCGGGTTGACGGTGCGGCACAGGTCTGACGGCGCATGCGTCAGGTGCTGCTGCAGGTACCCCGCACGCAGCGCTTCCTTGGCGCGGTACAGCAGGGCGGAGACGCCGTTGGGGCTGAGGCCGAGCACGGGCGCGACCTGGGCGGGCTTCAGGTCGTCGACCAGCACGTACCAGAGCACCTCGCGCCAGCGCCCGGGCAGGTCGAAGTACGCCTTGGAGACCACGCTGCGCTCGAAGCCGGCGAGCGCGGGGTCTTCCTCCGAGGCCACCCTGCCGAGCACCGACTCGATCTCGTCGTCCGTGGTGGGGCGGGTGCGCGCGGCACCGCGGGACACGTCGAACGCCCGGTGGCGGACCACGGTGTACAGGTAGGTGCGGAATCCGGCATCGGGGCCGGCCCCGCGACCGAACATCTCGAACAGCTTGCTGAAGGCGTCCGCCACGACGTCGTCGGCGTCCGCGGGGGGGACGTACTGGCGGGCGAGTGCACGTGCGGCCCCGACGTGACGCTCGTAGAGCACACCAAAGGCGTCGCGGTCCCCCGACCTGACCTGCAGGATCAGTTCCGCGTCACTAGGGGTTCCCCCCGCGCTGCTCTCGACTTGCTTCACGTCTACCCAGACTCTCGCGGTCGTCGCGCTGCCCAAGACTGTCGTCGTCCTCGCAAGACTATAGAGCCACGTCGACGATTTAGGGGGTGGAAAGCAATATTCCGGGGTGATAGTCGGGTGAAGTGCAGTACATCGCCGCCGAAGGTGCGTCATGATGAGTGCCCGTGAAGGTCCATTCATCATGAGCGAGTCACAGCAGGAGGTGCAGGTGCGCGTGCACGACCTGCGCGAGCGGTGGCGCGCGACGAGTCTGGCGTCGGTATGGATCCGGCCGAACGACTGGGAGCACCCCGCCGCGGAGGCCCTGGCCGAGGCGCTGGCCGAGGGCCGCGGTGTGATCGCGCCCGCCGAGCGCCTAGGAGCAGCACGCGCCAGCGTTGGCGCCGGGATCACCGAGGCACTGGACGACGTCGCCTGTCTCTACGCCGCGTTCGGCCGTCCCACGGATGTCGGCGCGCTGCGGGCCGCCGCGATCGGCTGGGTCGGCGAGCGCGAGCGCGTCCCGTACCAGGTAGCCACGCACGACCCGTCGACCGGCCTCCCCACCGGCGAGTACCTGGGCGAGCGCCTGCGCGAGACGTACGGCACGGCGCAGCGCTCCGGCACCACCGCCGGGGCCTCCCACTGCCTGCTGGTGCTCGACGTCGGCCTCGACAGCCTCGACACGTGGCAGCGGCTGGCGCGCTCCGCCGCGATCGGACGCACCCTGCACCAGGTGTTCGGCGAGGGCCACCCCATGGCCGCGGTGGGCGACGGCACCTTCGCGGTGCTGTGCGAGCGCGGCCCCTCGACGGCCGAGCTGGGTCAGTCGCTGCGCCGCGTAGTGGAGCGCAACGCCGAGGTGCTCGGCCTCACGACGGAAGTGCGCCGGCCAACTCGGGTCTGGGTGGAACGCCTCCCCGGGACACACTCCGACGCGCTGCTGCTGCTGGACCACCTGGCTCGCTGAGCGCCCGGTCCGCGCTCCTCCTGCGAACCACGCGCAGAGCGCCTACTCGCTGAGCGAGCAGGCGCTCTGGTTCGTGCTGACCGTCTCGCGGCGGCCGGTCAGCGCTCGTGGAAGGTGAGGCAGTCGGCGTGCCCCGGGTCCCCGGGACCGGCGCCCACGCGGATCGACGGGGCGTTGCACTCCAGGTGGTCGTTGTAGGTGCACTCGCCGCGCTGGCAGGCGCCGACGTGGGCGATGACCTTCTCGAGGCCGCCCTTGGCGGTCAGCGGGATGAACGTGGCACAGGAGGCGTCACCCGCGTGGCCCGCGATGGTGACGGCGCCGGCGTGGCAGCCGTGGTCGTGGTTGTAGCCGCAGCCGTCGATCGAACACTCGACGACCTCGGGCATCTCCATCAGCGTGCTCATGGTCTGCTCCTCGCTCGGTGCGCTGCTCCTCCGGAATAACCTGATCCTATTCCTGAATTGCAGAACACGTAGAGGGAAGGAATGCCTTACCTACATTGTCGCGCGCATTCTCGATTAACGAAAGAATTGCATTGCCGAAATCGGCTGACGGCGGGGAAGTGGTCAGCCCTCGCGTCGCGGCGCCGGACGCCAGAGCACCACTGCGCCCCCGCCGACGGTGCGATGCTCGAGGTCGACCCGCATCGCCGCACTCCGGACGCGCTGACCGCGCTGCACCACCACGACGTCGCCCGCGGCCGGGCCGGCGGCGAACACGCGCCCTTCCTCCTGGACCCGCATGAGCAGGTCACCGAGGCGCTCCTCCAGCACCGAGACGTGCGCCTCCAGGTCGAGGATGCGCTTGATCCCGGCGAGGTTGATGCCCTCGCCCTGCGCGAGCTGCTGCACCTGCAGCAGGCGCGCCACGTCCCGGCGCGAGTAGCGGCGGCCGCGGCCACGTGTTCGCCTGGGGACCACCAGACCGAGGCGGTCGTACTGCCGGAGCGTCTGCGGGTGCATGCCCGCGAGCTCGGCGGCCTTGGACACGGTGAGCACGGGTGCGTCGTCGTCGACCATGTGCCCCTCCCTGTCTCTTTCGCTCTCTTTTGCGTGCGGGCAGATTAGCCGACCCCGGCGCGGCGGGGCGGACGCCCCACCGCACCGACCGTCATTCCGCCGCCCGCTCGGCCAGCCCGGCGCGCACGTTCTCGCCGTCGTTCTCGGCGGCGAAGTCCTCGAGCGCCTGCTTGGCCTTCCTGCTGAGCTTCTGCGGCACGACGACCTGCACGGTGACGAGCAGGTCGCCGGTCGCCTTCGCCGTCCGCACGCCGCGTCCCTTGACGCGCAGCACCCGGCCCGACGGCGTCCCCGCCGGCACCTTCAGCCGCACGGTCGCACCGTCCAGGGTCGGCACCTCCAGCGTGGTCCCGAGGGCCGCCTCCGAGAACGTGACGGGCACGCTCATCCGCAGGTCGACGCCGTCCAGCGTCCACACCGGGTGGGGCGCGACGTGCACCGTGACCACCAGGTCGCCCGCCGGGCCGCCCCCGAAGCCCGGCCCGCCCTTGCCACGCAGGCGGATCTTCTTGCCGTCGTTGATCCCCGCCGGGATCCGGGCCGTGATGGTGCGGCCGTTGACCTCGAGGTCCGCCGTCGTGCCCTCGACGGCCGCCCGGAACGGCAGCGTGACCTGGGCGACGATGTCGGCGCCGGCGGTCGGCGCGGTGAACCCGGTCTGGCCGGCCGAACCGTAGGCGGACCTGCCCCCGCCGAACATCGAGCCGAGGATGTCCTCGAAACCCGCGCTGGGAGTACCGCCCTGCGAGTAGCGCACGCGCGGTCCGCCCCGGCCGGCCGTGCCCTGGGCGCCGCCGAACATGGCGCCCATGATGTCCTCGAATCCGCCTGCCCCGGCGCCGCCGGCACCCGCGGAGAAGCGAGCGCCCCCCGCCATCGCGCGCACGGCGTCGTACTGCTGCCGCTGCTCCGCGTCGGAGAGCACCGCGTAGGCCTCGCCGATCTCCTTGAACTTGTTCTCGGCGGCCGCGTTCCCCTGGTTCTGGTCGGGGTGGAACTGGCGCGCGAGCTTGCGGTAGGCCTTCTTGATAGCCGCGTCGTCGGCGTCCTTGGACACGCCCAGCACGGCGTAGAAGTCCTTCTCCATCCAGTCCTGACCGGTCATGGCACCTCCTTCCGCACTGTGCTCCCGTGGCCGGGCCCGCCCGGTCTGGGCGGGCCCGGCCATCGAGGACGGGACTACTCCGGTCCGACGACGCCCACGCGGGCCGCCCGGACCACCTTGTCGCCGATCTTGTACCCGGGCTCCACCACGAGGTTCACCGTGGTCGCCGTCGCGTCCGCGTCGGTCGAGTGCATGAGCGCCTCGTGCAGGGTGGGATCGAACTCCTCCCCCACCTTGCCGAACCGCTCGACGCCGAACTTCTGCAGGCTCTGGTCGAGCTTCTCCGCGATCGCCGCCATGGGACCGCTCAGCTCGCCGTGCTGCTTCGCGCGCTCGACGTCGTCGAGCACGGGCAGGAGCGCTGCCAGCACGTCCTGCACGCCCCGGTCCCGCGCGGCCTCCTGGTCGCGCAGCGCCCGGTTGCGGTAGTTCGTGAAGCTGGCCCGCTCGCGCTGCAGCGCGTCCAGGTGCTCCGCCGCCTCGGCCTTCGCCTTGAGGACCGCGGAGGCCTCGGCAGCTTCACCGGACGGCTCGAAGTCGAGCCCCTCCAGCGGATCGCCGGAGGCGTCCTCCTGCGCAGGGGTCTCGACAGGCTCGACCACCGCCGCGGGCTCGTCCGCCGGTGCCGGCTCGGCCGCGGGAGCAGGCTCCGGCTCGGCCGGTCGGCTCTGCTCGCCGGAGTTGTTCACCTTGCGCTTGTCCGTGAACTGGAAGGGGTGCTCCCCCGAGCCCTCAGGCTCGGGGGAACCCTGCTGGTTCTCGTCCGTCACTTGCGCTCGTCCTCGTCGTCCACGATCTCGGCGTCAACGACGTCCTCCTCAGGGGCGGACTGCGCGTTCGCCGTCTGCGGGTTGCCCTGGGCACCCTGCGCCGCAGGCTGCTCGGCGGCGTACAGCGCCTCACCGATCTTCTGCGAGGACGCACCGAGCTTCTCGTACGAGGTCTTGACGGCCTCGGGGTCCTCGCCCTCGAGCGCGGACTTCACCGCGGCGATGTCCGCCTCGACCTCGGTAACGACCTCCGCCGGGAGCTTGTCGCGGTTGTCCGCGATCTGCTTCTCCATGGAGTACGCGAAGGCCTCGGCCTGGTTGCGGGTGTCCGCCTCCTCGCGACGCTTCTTGTCCTCCTCGGCGTGCGCCTCGGCGTCCTTGACCATGCGGTCGATGTCGTCCTTGGGGAGGGCGGAGCCACCCGTGATCTTCATCGACTGCTCCATGCCCGTGCCACGGTCCTTGGCAGACACGTGCACGATGCCGTTCGCGTCGATGTCGAACGTGACCTCGATCTGCGGCACGCCGCGCGGCGCCGGCGCGATGCCGGTGAGCTCGAAGACGCCCAGCGGCTTGTTGTCGCGCGTGAACTCGCGCTCGCCCTGGAACACCTGGATCGCCACGGACGGCTGGTTGTCGTCGGCAGTGGAGAAGACCTCGCTGCGCTTGGTCGGGATGGCCGTGTTGCGCTCGATGAGCTTGGTCATCACGCCACCCTTGGTCTCGATACCGAGGGACAGCGGGGTGACGTCGATCAGCAGGACGTCCTTGCGGTCACCGGAGATGACACCGGCCTGCAGCACGGCGCCGACGGCGACTACCTCGTCCGGGTTCACGCCCTTGTTGGGCTCACGCCCACCGGTGAGCTCCTTGACGACCTCGGTCACGGCGGGCATGCGGGTGGAACCACCCACGAGCACCACGTGGTCGATGTCCGACACGGAGATGCCGGCGTCGCGGATCACGGCGTGGAACGGCGCCTTGGTGCGGTCGATGAGGTCCTGCGTCATCTGCTGGAACTGAGCGCGCGTGAGCTTCTCGTCCAGGTGGATGGGGCCGTTCTCGCTCATCGAGAGGTACTGCATCGAGATGTTGGTGCTCGTCGCGGACGAGAGCTCCTTCTTGGCCTGCTCGGACGCCTCGCGGAGGCGCTGCAGCGCGATCTTGTCCTTCGACAGGTCCACGCCCGAGGAGTTCTTCACCTGCTTGATGAGGTACTCCACGACACGCTGGTCCCAGTCGTCACCGCCGAGGCGGTTGTCACCGGAGGTGGCGCGCACCTGGATGGTCGAGAAGTCGTCCTCGTCCTTGCCCACCTCGAGCAGGGAGACGTCGAACGTGCCGCCACCGAGGTCGAAGACCAGGATGAGCTCGTCCTCCTTGCCCTTGTCCAGGCCGTAGGCGAGCGCGGCCGCGGTGGGCTCGTTGACGATGCGCTTGACGTCGAGGCCGGCGATCTGGCCGGCGTCCTTCGTCGCCTGACGCTCGGCGTCGTTGAAGTACGCGGGGACCGTGATCACGGCCTCCGTGACGGGCTCGCCCAGGTACTCCTCGGCGTCGCGCTTGAGCTTGCCCAGGATGCGGGCAGAGATCTCCTGCGGGGTGTACTTCTTGTCGTCGATGTCCACGCTCCAGTCAGTGCCCATGTGGCGCTTGACCGAGGAGATGGTGCGGTCCACGTTGGTGACCGCCTGACGCTTGGCGACCTCGCCCACCAGGACCTCGCCGGTCTTGGAGAACGCGACCACCGACGGGGTGGTCCGCGAGCCCTCCGCGTTGGCGATGACGGTGGGCTCTCCGCCTTCGAGAACTGCCACCACCGAGTTCGTGGTGCCGAGGTCGATACCTACTGCGCGTGCCATGTTTGCTGCCTTCCTTCGACAGATTGAGTCTGCTGCACTCAACTTAGGCCGGAGTGTTCGAGGAAGCAAATTCGGCCCGCAAAGTTGAGTCCACTTCACTCAACCCCGGACGGCATAGAAAAGTTCCCGGTGGCACGCGTGCCCTGGTAGGACGGCCGGTGTAGGTTCTCATCAGACTTGTCAGTTTCTCAATGATTTGTCGGAGTAGATGTCATTTCCGACATTTCGTTGAGAATCTGCGGCGTGGCAGCCGCCCGCGGCAGTGCTTGCTGACGCCGCCGTGCACCTCGACCGCGTCACGCCCTGGCACACCACAGCGGGAAAACGCGCCGCTGAGCCCCGAGCCCCGATCAGGCGGCCAGGCGCCGGGTCTCCTCCGCGACCGTCTTCCAGCACGCGGGCGGCAGGTCGTGGCCGACGCCGGGCAGGACCAGGAGCTTCGCACCCCGGACCGCGCGGGCCACGGCGCGGGACGCCGACGTCCGTATGAGGGGGTCGTCCTCGCCATGCAGCGCGAGGGTCGGCACCGCGACGTCACGCAGCCGTGGGCCGTGCCACTTGGCACCGATCTGGCGGTTCCGCGCGTCGTCGTCGCGTGCACCCCCACCGAGGTCCCGCTCGACCCGCGTACGGGCCTCGTCCTCGTCGACGGGGTTCGCCGGCGACGCGATCCCCCGGATGATGGCCATCGACGCCGCGATGTCGCCGTCGCGCCCCTCCGGGAACCTCGTCGTAGCGAGCTTCGCGAGCAGCCCGAAGCGTATGAAGCGCAGAATTCCCAGCCCGGACGCGTCGCTCGGCGGGGCGGCGTTCGAGACGATCGCGAGGGCCCGCCCGGGATGGCGCAGAGCGAAGCGTTGCGCCGTGGCACCGCCCATGGACGAACCGAACACCACAGCACGCTCCCAGCCGACCGCGTCGAGCACGGCGGCGGCGTCATCCACGAGGTCCTCGAAGGTGTAGGCCACGGTGTCCTTCCCGAGCAGCGTCGCCCACGGGCCCCGCCGTGCGGTCTGGCTGAACCGGGTGGACTCCCCCGCGTCACGCTGGTCATAGCGGACCACGTCGAAACCCTCGTCCGCGAAGGCCTGGCACAGGCCGTCCGGCCACCAGAACCGCGGCATCGCGAGACCCATCGCGAGCAGAAGGGGTATGCCCCCACCCTGCCCGAACCGGTCATAGGCGATCTCGACGTCACCGTTACGCGCGTACGCGGTCGGCGACCATGCGGCTCCGTCGCTCATGCGCGCCATTGTTCCTCAACTCGTTGTTCCTCAACAGCATGCCCACGGACGGCGCGCTCGACGACGGACAACGCGACGGCTACTTCCGTGACGGTCACCCGCTCGGCCAGCAGTCCACCCGGCGTCTCCATAGGCGGACGTCGCAGAGCCACTCACCCGTAACAGCCGAACCGCTGACCCGCGTCAGCCAGCGCACACCTACAACACCACACGGGCGAGCCCGCTATAGCCGGGCCGGGCAAGACGCTCAGCCCGAGGAAAGCGACAGATCGGTGAGACGAAATGGCCGACAAGACGATGAGAAAGCACACCGAGACTCGCGTCACACGGCCCATCCACCGACAAGTACGACGAGAACCTACAGCGTCGGAGGGTCGTCTAGCCTGAAGACATGCCCTTCCAGACCCCCCTGGCGGCCGACGTCACACTGCGCGAGCTCAGCAAGGACGACGCCGCGGCAATCGCCGACGCCTACCTGCGAAACCGCGAGCATCTCGCCCCCTGGGACCCCGCGCGGCCCGAGGAGTTCTACACCGAGGAGTGGCACAAGGAGCGCCTGTGGGCACAGGTGCTGGAGAACTCGACGGGCCGTGCGCTCTACACCGTGCTCGAGTCGGACGGCGAGATCGTGGGCCGACTGAACCTCACCGACGTCGTGCACGGCGCCTTCGAGAACGGGCACATCGGCTACTGGCTCGACGACCGGTTCACCGGGCGGGGCCTGATGACCCGCGCCATCGAAGCGCTCGCGGCCCACGCGCGGGACGAGCTGGGCCTGCACCGCCTGCAGGCGGCGACGCTGCCGCACAACGAGGCTTCACAGGCAGTGCTGACCCGGGCCGGCTTCGGGAGGATCGGCTTCGCGCCCACCTATCTCAAGATCGCCGGGAAGTGGGAGGACCACGTCATGTTCCAGCTGATCCTGCACGACTGAACCCACGCCTGAGCCCGGGTGGCCGATGGGGCACCCGGGCTCAGGCGGTGCGACACGCCGCCGCCGGGCCTGTTTCGCCCCTGTCAACAGGCGCGACGCCCAGACCTGCGGTACACAAGGGTGCACGACCGAGGCCACAGGGGGTGGGGCATCGGACGAGTACCCCGCGGGCCTGCCGCGGGTGCGTGATGCCCGGGATCCCGGGCCCCGACCGGGGGGAGACCACCATGGCAAGCATCCACGGGAGCTCGTTGTCGATCGCACTCCTGACAGCCCTGCTCGATCCCGAGGAGGATGGCCTCAGATCACCGCACGTCCAGGACCTGCTGCAGGAGGCGCTCGAGACCCGCGAGGACGCGCGTGACGTGATCGTCGCGCTGCTCGCCTCGTCCGGCTCGATGCTGCGGCAGATCAGCTACCACAACGAGCAGGAGCCGCTCGAGTCCCTGCAGAAGGTGGCCCTGGGCTTCCAGCGCAAGGTGGTTCAGCTGCCCGGCTGAGTCAACTCTCTGCGGACCGAGCCGCCACCGTCTCAGCGGAGCGCAGCACGCGCAGCGCGTTCCCGCTGGTCAGCTTGCCGAGGTCGGCGTCGGACCAGCCGTTGTCCGCGAGCGCCGCGAGCAGGCGCGGATAGCCCGTCACGTCCTCCAGGCCTTCCGGCAGCGCGGGCGTGCCGTCGTAGTCGCCGCCCAGGCCCACGTGGTCGACGCCGGCGACCTCGCGTACGTGCTCGACGTGCGCGACGACGTCCGACAGCGTGGTGGTCGGCTGCGGGTGCTCAACCCGCCACTGCTCGATGAACGGCTCGAACGCGCCGATGTCGGTGTTCTTGATCCCCTCCGCCGCGGCGGCCACCGCACCCCCGGCCCGCCACTCGGCGACCGCGGGCGAGACGAACTGCGGCACGAACGTCACCATGCACACCCCGCCGTTGGTCGCGAGGGCGCCCAGGACGTCGTCGGGCACGTTGCGGGGGACGTCGCAGACGGCGCGGGCGCTGGAATGGCTGAAGATCACCGGGGCCGAGGTGATACGCAGCGCGTGGCGCATGGTGCCCGCCGAGGTGTGCGAGAGGTCCACGAGCATGCCGAGACGGTTCATCTCGCGGACCACGTCCTCGCCGAACGACGAGAGGCCGCCCAGCACCTCCTCGTCGGTGCCCGAGTCCGCCCACGGCACGTTGTCGTTGTGCGTGAGCGTCATGTACCGCACGCCGAGCGCGTACAGCATGCGCAGCACGGCCAGGGAGCCGTCGATGGAGTGGCCGCCCTCGGCGCCCATGAGCGAGGCGATCCGGCCGTTGCTCCACGCCTGCTCGACGTCGGCGGCGGTCAGCGCGAGCTGGAGCGAGTCCGGGTACTTCTCGACCAGCCGGTGCACGCAGTCGATCTGTTCGAGCGTGGCCGTGACGGCTGCCCCGCCCCGGAGCCGGGCGGGCACGTACACGGACCAGAACTGGGCGCCGACGCCGCCCTCGCGCAGTCGGGGCAGGTCGGTGTGGGTCGTCGTGAGCCGCTGCGCGATGTCGACCGCATCGAGGTCGTAGGACGACTGCTCGCGCAGCTCCCACGGAAGGTCGTTGTGCCCGTCCCAGACGGGGTGCTTCTCGAGGAGCGCGATGAGGCGGTCTGCGGTCGTCATGCGGGCGACGCTATCGCGCCGCCCTGATCCTTCTCAGCCGCTCGCGGATCCTTCTCAGCCGCTCGCGGACCTCGTACGTCGTAAGTGCCTCGCCCGCGTGCCGCACGAGCCGGGACGTCCGGGGGTCGATGTACTCCAGGTCGCCGGTCTCGCTCGTGACCGTCGTGTACCCCGCCTGGGCCTCCGTGACCTGTCGCGACGTGGCCGAGCTGTCGAACATGCCTCCCGCGGAAACACCCACGACGGCCATCCCGCAGGGTGGCAGCCCCCAGACCCAGAGCCCCGGGTCGACCGCCAGGAGGCAGACGACCGAGACGGCAGCGGCTATCCCGGTCACCGTGCAGACGAGGGAGCGCCTCGACAGCGCGGCCTCGGACCGGCCTGGGAGCAGCTCTCGCCTGATGTCCGGGTGCCACTCGGCCACGGTGCCTCCAGGATCGCGCCATCGGGCGAACATGTCAGACCTGCAGGTCACCCTCAGTGACCTGCAGGTCTGACGGTGGCAGGTCAGCTCACGCGCTGCCAGGTGCAGTTCAGCGTCTCGAACCCGGTAGCGGTGGACGGCAGCGTAATGGTCGCTGCCTCCGTCACGCTGCCGCTCGACACGAGGTGGCTCTGGTCCTGCCTGCCGATGAACTCCTTGATGATCGCGTAGTAGCAGCTCCCACCGTCGTCGTCCGCCGGACCGGTGGTCACGTAGGTGCCGCGCTGGAGCTGGTCGCCGAGCACGTACACGCCGTTGTTGAACGTGCGCGTCCTCGGCTCCGTCATGCCCGAGTAGTACTTGGTCCAGGAACCGCAGCTGTCGGACCAGAAGCCGTAGTCCGAGGACTTCACGGTGGCGATCCGCTGGCCGTAGCCGAAGTCCGCGCCCAGGACCTCCGTCTGGGACTCACGCTGCCAGCTGCAGAACCGGGTGCCCGCCTGTGCGATGTAGGTGCCCGCTGGAACGCTGCCGCTCCCCACGAGGTACCCGCCGTCGGCGGGGATCGCCGTGGCCGGCTTGCCGACCGCGGCGGTGGGCCCGCCCGAGCGGACGGCGGTGGCGTACCCGAACTTGCGGGCGGTGACCACCACAGAGATCTTCTTCCCGAGCTGCGGGCCCTTGACGGTGTAGGTCGAGCTGGTCGCGCCCGGGATCGGCACGCTGTCGGCGAGCCACTGGTAGGTGAATGTGGGCGAGGGCCGCCAGGTTCCCACCTTGGCCGTCAGCCTCGCCCCGACCCGGGCGGTGCCGGAGATCGTGGGTGTGGGGGACGCCGAGAACTTGGTGTCGACCGTGGAGTGGGCAGAGGTCACGGACTTCGTCGAGACGCCGGGGCGCTTGCCCGTCACCGTCACGGTGAGCTTGCGCCCGTCGTACGACGCCGGGATCCGGAACGTCGAGCTCGTCGCGCCGGAGATGTTCCTGCCGTCGATCTTCCACTGGTAGGTAGTGGTGGTACGCGCCGGGGTGGCCGGCGGCGCGACCGCCGACACCGTGGCGCCGGGGTAGGACATGCCCGAGATGCGCGGCGCGGCCATGGAGAACGTGCCGTAGGCCACCGTGACCGCGGGGCTGGTGCGGCTCTCGGTGTTGTAGCCCGCGCGCTTGCCCGTGATGGTGACGGTGAGCTGCTTGCCGCGGTGCGTGCTCGTGGGGACGAACGTGAAGGCGGTGGCGCCCGAGATCGGCGCGCCGTTCGCGAACCACTCGTAGGTGAACGTCGTGCCGGAGGTCCACTCGCCCGACTTCGCGTAGAGCGTGGTGCCGACCTTCGCGGTCGGGCTGATGGTCGGGTCGCTGGAGGCGAGGTCACCCACCGCGATCGGCGCGGTCGGCTCGCTGGTCACGGCGGTGGGGAGGTAGCCGTCGGCCGAGCCGACGACGGTCACGGTGATCTGCGCGCCGAGGTCCGCCGGCTGGGGCCGATAGAAGAACTTGTCCGCGCCGGAGATCATCTGGCCGTCCCGGCGCCACTGGTAGGTGAATGTGGCCACCGGGTCCCAGACCGGATCTGTCCCGACGGCCAGGAAGCCGCCGACCTGTGCCTCGTGCACGTTGATCACCGGCGCGGGCGTGCTGGTGAACTGCTGTCCCTGGGCCAGCTCGTACGCCGCGAGGACGTCGAGCTTGCCCTCGCCCCAGACGTTGTTGTCGTCGTTGGTACCGCCGCAGGTCGTGTTGCCCACGTTGGTGGCCGAGTCGTCGAGGATCGCGCGGGTCTGCGGGACGTCGCCCACGAGCTCCGGCACCGCGTCCCACAGGAGTGCGACGGCGCCCGCGACGTGCGGTGCGGCCATCGACGTCCCGGACCACTGAGCGTACCCGCCGCCGGGCAGCGCGGACCGGACGGTCTCGCCGGGCGCGGCGATGTCGGGCTTCACGGTGCCGCTCTGCCCGGGGCCACGCGAGGAGAACGCGGCGATGGCGCCCGACGGCGTGAACGCGCCCACCGAGTAGGAGGCCTGGCGCGAACCGGGGCTGCCGGACGTCTCGCAGCCGAGCTCGCCGTCGTTCCCGTTGGACCAGGTGCTGAACATGCCCGCCGCCTCCCAGGCGGCGATGACGTCCTCCATGAACGGGTCGGTCGACAGGGACAGGCCCCACGAGTTGTTCACGACGTGCGGACGCTGGGCCGGGTCGGCCGCCGTGCCGTCGAGGCGGGTCGGAGCCAGGAGCCACTGACCCGACGCGACCAGCGTCGAGTCGAGGCAGTCGTCGGCGCAGCCGTTCGCGGCGATCCACTGCGCGCCGGGCGCCACGCCGATGTTCATCGCGCCGTCGTCGGTGCCCACCATGGTGCCCATGGTGTGGGTGCCGTGCCCGTGGTCGTCACGCGGGCTGGTGTACCCGGCCCCGGTGGAGTCGAACCAGTTGTAGCTGCTGCCCGACGTCGCGCCCCGGTACTGCGCGGACAGCGCCGGGTGGGTGCGGCTCACGCCGGTGTCCAGGCCGGCCACGACGACGTCGTCGCCCGTGAAGCCCAGGCCCCACATGTCGTCGGCGTTGATGGCCTTGATGCCGTACGTCGAGTCCGCGGCGGCGTTCGGCACGGCGCCGGCCGTCGTCTCCGGCTCCTCGAGCGCGTGCCGCGTCGTCGGACGGACCTCCAGGACCTCCGCGTCCGCCGCGAGGTCCGTGGCCAGGTCGAGCGAGCCGTCCTCGACCAGGATCGCGTTGGTGGCCCAGTACGAGGTGTACTCGGTGCCGGACTCCTCGAGGGAGGCGATCGCCTGCTTCTGGGACGACTCGGCCGCCGCGAGGAGCGTCTCGTACACGTACGCGCCGCGCTCGGACCAGCTCGTGATCCCATCTGCCGCCGACAGGTCGGTCTCGCCGGCGAACCGCAGCCAGAAGTCGGCGGTGTCCTGAGCGCGGAACGCCTTGGTGGCGGCCGGGGTGATCTTGTCCGCCGGGTCGATGACGCCGGGCGCCACCTGGACGGCAGCGCTGCCGGGGCGGGAGGCAGATCCGCCGTCGGAGGCGGGGTCCGGGGCGGCGACCGCAGCAGCGGGGGACGCGAGGAACGCGACCGCTGCCGCCGATGCGGCGGCCCGGGTCACGAACGTGCGACGAGGCATGGGGGCACTCCGAAGAGGTGAATGAGGTGCCCAGTCACGGGCGGGAGCCCCGTCGTTTCCGACGAGGAAGACAGCCGCACACTAGCCGCCGCGCGACCCCGATACCGCGTAAATTGCCGGAAATCACCCGCTCCGATCGGCGGGCGGTGACCCGGCGGGAACCTCGGCCTCAGCGCCGCCCGCGCAGCTTGTCGATATCGCGCCGCTCGCGCTTGGTGGGGCGCCCGGCGCCGCGGTCGCGCAGCCCGACGGCCTCGCGCTCGACCCGCGTCGGCAGGGCCGGGCTGTGGTCCAGGTAGGCCTTGGCGGCGATGGGCGCGCCCACCCGCTTGAGCAGCAGCTCGACGACCTCGACGTCGCGGTCCCGGAGCGGATCGCGCCACGTCACCCGGTCGCCGACGGCGACGGACGCCGACGCCTTGGCGACCTTGTCGTTGATGCGGACCCGGCCGCTTCGGCACAGGTCAGCCGCGACCGACCGGCTCTTGGTCAGCCGCACCGCCCACAGCCATACGTCGATGCGCATCGGCCCATCCTCCCACCAGCCCGATGCCCTCGGTGAGTGCTGGGTATTTGTGGGTTCCTGGACGGGAGACCCACAAATACCCAGCACTCAACGGGGGCGGGGGCGGATCAGCCGGCCGAGACCCGTACCCAGCGGTCGTCCGCCGTTGTCACCTCGTGCACCTCGCCCGTGATCGCGACGACCTTGCGGGCCGCCGGAGCAATCGCCGGGACGCCGTTCGGTGCGTCGTTCGGCTCATCCAGGTCGGCGATGCCCTCGGCCACGACCCTGACAACGCTGTCGGCGGCGTGCGCGCCGACCCACACCTCGACGTCGCCCGGGCTCGACGATCCGCACCATCTTGCGGTCGCTGAACGCGAACCGGGTTGTCGGCACGGCGAACGCGACGCGTCGTCGACTCCCCCGGCTCCAGCGTCGACGCGGTGGTAGCCGAGCAGCTGCGCGACGGGGCGCGCGACCGAGCCCAGCACGTCGTGCCCGTAGAGCTGCACGACGTCGGACCCGCTCACCCCGCCCGTGTTCGTCACCGACACGACGGCGCGGAAGGTGCCGCCCGCCTCGACCGACGGGTCCACCGACACGAGCTCGCGTACGCGAACGTCGTGTACGACAGGCCGAACCCGAACGGCGCGCAGCGGCGTCGAGTCGGTGGACGTCACGTCGGACGCGCCGCCGAGGATCGGGTGCAGGTACGAGTACGGCTGCGAGCCGGTGGACCGCGGGCAGCGAGACGGGCAGGCGCCCGGAGGGGTTCACCCGGCCCGAGATGACGCCCGCGAGGGCGGTGCCGCCCTCCTCGCCCGGGAAGAAGGCCTGGAGCACGGCGCCGGGCTTCCTGGCACCGGACTCCTCGAGCCGGTCTCGCCGAGCCGGTCGCGGGTCGAGCGCCCAGCCGATCGCGTACGGGCGACCGGTGAGCAGCACCATGACGACGGGCGTGCCCGCGGCGAGCACCGCCTCGACGAGCTCGCGCTGCACGCCCGGCAGCTCGAGCGACTCGCTGTCGTTGCCCTCGCCCACCGTGCCGCGGCCGAACAGCCCGGCCTGGTCGCCCACCACGACGACGGCGACGTCGGCGGCCGCCGCGGCCGCGACGGCCTCGGCGAATCCGGAGGTGTCGTCGCCCTCGACGGCGCAGCCCTGCGCGAACGTGAGCTCGGGCGTGGGCAGGCCGGCCCGGTCGAACTCGACGGCCAGGGCCTCGGCCACGGACGGGATCTCGAACCCGGTGGGGACGCCGGGGTGGTGCGCCAGCACGTGGTTGGCGAACGAGTAGCAGCCCATCAGCGCCTCGGCGCGGTCGGCGTTCGGCCCGATGACGGCGACACGCGCCGGCTTGTCGTGCCACGAGCCGAGCGGCAGCACGCCGTCGTTCGAGAGCAGCACCACCGACTCCTCGGCGAGGCGCCGGGCCACGTCGCGGTGCGCGGCGAGTCCAGGTCGACGACGGCGGGCGGCGCGTCCTCGAACACGTCCGGCTCGAGGAGACCGAGCTCCTCCTTCTGCTTCAGCGCGCGCAGCACCGCCCGGTCGACGATCTCGACTCGGCACGGTGCCGTCCGGACGAGCGCGGCCAGCGGCTCGAGGTAGGCGTCGCCGGACGGCAGCTCGATGTCGACGCCCGCCTCGAGCGCAGCAGCGGCGGCCGCGCCCCGGTCGGCCGCTATCGCGTGCATGACGGTCAGGAACGCGACGCCGAAGTAGTCGGCGACCACGACGCCGTCGAACCCCCACTGCTCACGGAGCAGCTCCGTGAGGTACTCGCCCGACGAGTGCATCGGCACGCCGTCGACGTCGTTGTACGAGTCCATGACGGAACGCACCCCGCCGTCGAGCACCGCCATCTCGAAGGGCGGCAGGTAGACGTCGGCGATCTCGCGCGGGCCGGCGCTCACCGGGGCGTGGTTGCGCCCCGCCTTCGACCCCGAGTAGCCGACGAAGTGCTTGAGCGTGGCGTGCACGCCCGCCTCCTGCAGCCCGCGGACGTAGGCGGTGCCGACGGTGCCGACGAGGTACGGGTCCTCGCCGATGCACTCGTCGACGCGCCCCCACCGGGGGTCGCGGACGACGTCGAGCACCGGCGCGAGCCCCTGGTGGATGCCGAGCTTCCGCATCGAGTCGCCGATGAGGCCGCGCCATCTCGTCGACCAGCTCCGGGTCGAACGACGCCCCCCACGCGAGCGGCGTCGGGAAGGTGGCCGCCTGCCAGGCGGCCAGGCCCGTGAGGCACTCCTCGTGGACGAGCGCGGGGATGCCGAGGCGCGTCTCGCGCTTCAGCCGCCGCTGCTCGCCCCAGAGCCATGCCGCACGCTCGGCCGGGTCGACCGGCCGCGTGCCGTACACACGGGTGTAGTGCCCGATGCCGTGCTTCGTGATCTCCGGGAGCGCGGTGGAGCCCTGACCGTCGGCCATCTCGCCCTGCATCGGTGCGACGACGTTGCCGCCCTGGTCCAGCCAGTACCCGACCAGCTGTGCGAGCTTCTCCTCGAGGGTCATCTGTGCGTGCAGCTCGTGCACGCGCTCCGACACCTCGGGCATCGCCCGAAGCGCCACCGGCAGCTCCGTCATCGAAATCCTTTCCTGACCTGCTTGTATGACCCTGCTGGAAAGCGTGGCCTGCTTGAAGGACGCGGGGCGCGGCAGCCGCGCCGCCGCGTCAGCCCTTGACGGCTCCCGTGAGGCCGCCGACGATGCGCCGCTCGAACAGCGAGAAGAAGATCAGCGCGGGGATCATCGACAGCGACGTGAACGCCAGCACCCGTGGCCGTGTCGACCGAGTACTGGGAGGCGAACGCCTGGACACCCAGCGGCAGCGTGTACGACAGCTCGTCGTTCAGGATGAACAGCGGCAGCATGTACGAGTTCCACGACGCGACGAACGCCAGGATCCCGGTGGTGATGACGCCGGGGAGCGACAGCGGCACGACCATCCGGAAGAAGAACCCGATGCGGCCGGCGCCGTCGATCGAGGCGGCCTCCTCGATCTCCTTCGGGATGGCGCGCAGGAACGGCACCAGGATGATGATCGTGGTCGGGAGCGCGAAGGCGATCTGCGGCAGGACGATGCCCCCGAGGGTGTTCATCAGGCCGAGGTCGCGGATCAGGATGTACAGCGGGGTGATCGCCACCGTCATCGGGAACATGAGGCCCGCCGCGAACAGCGAGTACATCGCCCCGTTGAGCCGGAAGTCGTACCGCGCGAGCACGTAGCTCACCATGAGCCCGAGCGACACCACGCCGAGAGTGGTGAGGATGCCGGCGATTGCGGAGTTGCCGACCTGGCGCCAGAACACCCCGCTCGTGAGCACGCTGAGGTAGTTGTCGACCACCCACGGGCTCGGCAGGCCCGACGGGTCGACGGTGATCTGCGCGTTCGTCCGGAACCCGCCCACGATGATGTAGAGCACGGGGGCGATGCAGACGCCGACGAAGAGGAACGCGATGACGTAGGTCATCGGGCTGCCCCAGGCGACCTTCGGTAAACGGCGGAGCTTCTGCCCTGCCGTCGTGGGGGCGTCGAGCAGCGTCGCCATCAGTTCTTCCCTTCCGTGAGCGCGCCCTCGGTGTCCCGGCGCAGCACGTAGCGCTGATAGACCAGGGCGATGACGAGCGAGATCAGGAACAGCACTACCGCTACCGCGTTGCCGTAGCCGAAGTTCCCGGCCAGCCGCCCGTTCAGGACCATGTAGGTCGCCATCGTCGAGGTGCCCGCCGTCGCGGAGACGTACTGGCCCCAGATGATGTAGACGAGGTCGAACAGCTGGAGCGAGCCGATGATCGACAGGAACGCCCAGATGCGGATCGTCGGGCCGAGCAGCGGCAGCGTGATGGTGCGCTGGATCTGCCAGTACGAGGCGCCGTCGATCGAGGCCGCCTCGGAGAGCTCCTCGGGAATGCTCTGCAGGCCCGCCAGGAACAGGATCACGGCGAAGCCGATGTACTTCCAGCTGATGATGATCATCAGCGACCAGAGGGCGATCCTGGGGTCGGACAGCCAGTCGACGGCGAGGAATCCCAGGCCCATCCTGTCGAGCAGGTCGTTCACCGCGCCGGAGGTCTGGAGCATCAGGCTCCAGCCGGTGCCCACGATGACCTCCGAGATCACGTACGGGACGAAGATCAGGACGCGGATGATGGACCGGCCGCGGATCTTCTGGTTCAGCAGAAGCGCCAGAGCGACCGCAGCGGGCCCCTGAATGATCAGGGACAGCACCACTATGTAGCCGTTGTGCAGGAGCGCCTCGTGGAAGGCCGAGTCCTGGAAGATGACGAGGTAGTTGTCGAGCCCGACGAACTCCGTCGGCGGCCCGTAGCCCTTCCAGCTGAAGAAGCCGTAGTACGCCGCCAGGAAGACGGGGAAGATGACGAACGCGAGGAACACGACGATGGCGGGGCCGGAGAGCAGCGTGATCTCGAGCGTCTTGCGCCAGTCGGTCTTTCTGCCCCGCCGCGGCCGACGGGCCGGGGACGGCGTCTGCACGCCGCCCCCGGCCACCGAGGGACCCTCAGGCGAGGTCGTCACGGCTGCTGAGTTCTCGCCCAGGGAGTGAGTCATCTGGGTCGTTACTCCATCGCCGCCGCGGCGTTCACGGCGTCGACGATGCTCCGCGGGTCGCCGTCGCCGGCCAGCAGCTCCACGACGCCGCCGTTCAGCGCGTTGCCCACGTTCTGGCCGTAGAGGGTGTCCAGCCAGACGGAGACGTACGGGGCCTCGTTGTAGGCCTCGAGGACGGACTTGAGCGCGGGATCCGTCACCACGCCCTGCGCCTCCTTGCTGGCGGGCAGCGTGACGAACGCCTCCGCGTACTTCTCCTGGTACTCCTTCTGCATGAAGAAGTTCAGGAAGTCGGCGCACTCCGGCGGAGCCTCGACGAAGCAGGAGTAGCCGTCGACACCGCCCATGAACGCGGCCGGGTCGCCGTCGCCACCGTCAGTGGCGGGGAACGGGAACCAGCCGAGGTCCTTCAGCGGCTTCTGGTCCGGGGTCAGGCCCGCGATGACGCCCGGGTCCCACGCGCCCATGAGCTCCATGGCGGCCTTGTGGTTCGCGATCAGACCCGCCGAGGAGCCGGCGCCCTGCTGGGCCGTCGCGGTGAGGTAGCCCTCCTGGAACGGCTCGGTTGCGGACAGCTCCTGCAGGTCCTCGCCCGCCGCCAGCCAGCACGCGTCGTCGAAGCTGCGGGACGCGGCTGCCGCCTCCAGGGTCTCCTGCGAGCACTCGCGCAGCGCGAAGAAGTAGAACCAGTGCGCGGCGGGCCAGGCGTCCTTGGCACCGAGCGCGATCGGAGCGATGTCAGCGGCCTTGAGGTCGGACACCACGTCGTCCAGCTCGGCCACGGTGGTGGGCGTCTCGGTGATGCCGGCCTCGTCGAAGAGGTCCTGGCTGTAGTAGATGCCGCCGGGGAGGATGGAGGTCGGCATGCCGTAGATCGCGCCGTCGACGGTGAGGGCGCTGAATCCGGCGTCACCGACGGCGGTCTTGGTGGCGTCGTCGATCGTGTCGGTGAGGTCCATGATCTGGCCGGCCTCGACGACGTCGGCCAGCTTGCCGCCGCCGCGCGCCATGAAGATGTCCGGTGCGTCGCCCGAGTTCAGGGCGGTCTGCAGCTTGCCGTCCATGTCCTCGTTCTGGATGGACTGGACCTCGATCGTCACGCCGGGGTTGGCCTCCTCGAAGGCGGCGACCGTGTCCTCCCAGTAGGCCTTACCAGGCCCGGTGGTGGAGTTGTGCCAGAAGGTCATCGTGACGTCGCCGTCCGACCCTCCTTCCCCGCTGCCGCCCGAACAGCCCGCGGCCAGCAGGGCAACGGTGGCGCCCAGGGCAAGAGTGCCCGAGGCCCGCGTCTTCCTCATCATTGTGGAACCCCTTGTAGGTCGTCATCGACGGTCGGCAGGAGCCTGCCGTTGACGGACTACGGGTCCGTCAGGTCAGGAGCCTCGCAGCACGGTCATGGATTCGTCAAACGGTTTCGATATCGATTTCGAAACGGATCGGCCCAACAGACACACCGCGTTGCCCGGATGTACTGTCTCTTCCGTGCACAGTGGGACAGGCCTACCCGGGTCCACCGCCGGACCGGGTGACAGCGTGACGAGCGGTTCGGAGACCCCGGAACCGTTCGCCACCCAGGAGCGCGCGACCGGCCGCGCCACCATCACCGACGTCGCGCGCGTCGCCGGAGTGTCCGTCGCCACCGTGTCCAAGGTCGTCAACGGCCGGTACGGGGTGGCTGCGGCCACCGCCGAGCGGGTGCTCGGCGTCGTCGCCGACCTCGGGTACGAGTCGTCCCTCGTCGCGCGCAGCCTGCGCCGCCGGCAGACCAACGTGATCGGCGTGCTCGTGGCCGAGTTCGAGCCGTTCAGCACGGAGCTCCTCAAGGGCATCTCCGCCGCCATGGACGGGACGGGCTACGAGCTGCTCGCCTACTGCGGCGACGCCGGACACTCCGACCACGTGGGCTGGGAGCGGCGTTCCCTGTCCCGCCTCGCGGGCACTCTGATCGACGGCGTCGTCATCGTCACGCCCACCCTCGCCCTCCCGGTGCACGAGGGCGTCCCGATCGTCGCCATCGACCCGCACACCGGGCCGACAGGCCCGGCCACCGTGGACTCCGACAACCTGGGCGGCGCCCGCACCGCCACCGAGCACCTGATCGGCCTGGGCCACACGCGCATCGGCTACCTGGGCGGACGCTCCGACCTGGAGTCGGCCCGCCTGCGCGAGCTGGGCTTCTTCGAGGCGATGAGGGCGGCAGGCCTCACCCCGGACCCGAGCCTGGTGCTCGAGGGCGGCTACCGCCCCGACCGGTCCGACCGCCCGACGCACGACCTGCTCGAGCGCCCCGACCGGCCCACCGCGGTCTTCGCCGCGAACGACCTGTCCGCGATCCACGTCATCCAGGTGGCCCAGGAGCTGGGCCTGCGCGTCCCGGAGGACCTCTCGGTCATC
The DNA here is from genome assembly GCA_963850545.1 of uncultured Actinomycetota bacterium. GTDB lineage: Bacteria > Actinomycetota > Actinomycetes > Actinomycetales > Cellulomonadaceae > Promicromonospora. The sequence goes on from CAWKLP010000002.1 coordinate 1,218,816, forward strand.
GGGTTCGACGACGTCCCGGAGGCCGCCGGGTCGACCCCACCACTGACGACCATCGCGCAGTCCCTGCACGAGATGGGTGCCGAGGCGCTCCGCATGGTCATCGCGATGCTCGAGTCGGGCCCCTCGGCCGGCCACCACACCCGCTTGCCCACGCGCCTGGTGCAGCGCGCGAGCACGGCTCCCCCGCCGGCCGCGTAGTCAGGTCCGGCGCAGCTTCAGCCCGGCGCAGTCTCAGTCCGGCAGCAGCGCGGGTAGGGCCGACGCCACCAGACGCCGCCCCAGGCCCGGCTCGTCGACCCTACCGTCGCCCCAGAACGCGACCAGGAACGCCTGGTGCAGCGCCGCGCCCACGAGCAGGCGGGCCACCGCCTCGACATCGGCGTCGGCGCGCACCCGGCCGGCCTCGCGCTCCGCCTCCAGGTAGGCCTGCAGCCGTAGCTGCGGTGTTTGCGGCCCGGCCCCGTGCGCCGCGATCCCGTCCCGGTGGCGGGCGAGGAGCGTGCTGCTGGAGAAGATCGAGGCCGAGATCGGGAAGCTGTCCACGTAGAAGTCGAGCAGCCCGGAGACGAACCGCACGAGGTTGGCTTCGACGGGGGCGGTGCCGACGGCGTCGTCGGGCAGGGCGAAACCCGGCAGGCGCTCCTGCAGGACCGCCATGAACAGGCCCTGCTTGTCGTCGAAGTGGCGGTACAGCAGCGCTTCCGAGCAGCCGGCGGCGCGCGCGATCTCCTTGGTCGTCGCGTGCGCGACGCCCTGCTCGCGCATCACCAGCGCCGCCGCGTCGAGGATCCGCTCCCGTGTGCTCATGGCAGACATTCTCGCCCCGTTCCCTTGACCTGCCGTCATGCCCCGTGACACGGTGTTAGTAAGTATTCACTCACACCGTGCCCGAGCACCACCCAGACCCGAGGAGATGCCATGAAGATCGCTGTTGTCGGAGCGAGCGGCCGCACCGGCCGCGAGCTCGTCCGGACCGCCGCGGCCGCCGGCCACGACGTCGTCGCCGTCGTGCGCGACCCGACCCGGCTGACCGACCCGCCCGGAGAGGTCCGGGTGGCGGACGCGTCCGACGTCGCCGCCCTCGCCGCCGCGTTCGACGGCGTCGACGCCGTCGCGAGCTGCCTCGGCCCGGTGTCCGGTGAGTCGGCGCACGTCCTGCGCGACGGCATCACCGCCGTCCTCGCGGCCATGGACCGCGCGGGGGTGCGCCGGCTGGTCGCGATCAGCGCGAGCGGCTGGGTGGTCGACGGCGACGACCCGCTCTCCCGCTACGTCGCCAAGCCGATCCTCAAGCGGGCGCTGGCCACGACGAACGCGGACCTGGAGGCCATGGAGCAGGTGATCCGGGCCAGCCAGGTCGACTGGACGATCATGCGCCCGCCGCGCCTCCAGGACCGGCCAGGCAAGGGCCGCTACCAGTCCCGGCGCGACGGCAACGTGCGCTGGGCCTGGACGATCGCCCGGCCCGACCTCGCCCTGGCGATGCTCGACGCCCTGACCGACCGAGCCGCCGTCGGACAGGCGATCTCCGTCGCCGCCTGACCCGGGCGCCCGGCCTCGTCTAAATTGCCTCGCCGCCCGACGGCGGGCCGGGCACCCTGGTCGTATGACCTCCCCCAGCGGCTCCGCGCCAGAGCCGACGACGTGGCGCATCCTCGAGGTGGCTGCGGTGCCCTCTGCCGAGCATCCGGACGCCTGGGCGTACCGCGGCATCGTCGCCGTCGACCAGGCCGTGGAGATCGCGACCCGCGGCTACGACGACCTCGCCCGCACCCTGCAGCAGACCGTCAGCGGGATGCTGCACCAGGAGTACTCGCGCAAGCAGCGGTTCGTCGCGGTGCTCGACCGCGCGGACGGCGGGACCCCGACCGCCGACGACGTCGTCGGGTACGGATTCCTCGCGATGACGCGCGAGCACAACACACATACCGCCGACGTCTACGTCGGAGTCCATCCGGACCACCGGCGCCGGGGTATCGGGACGGCCCTCGCCGACCGGGCCGAGCAGGCGGCCACCGACGCCGGCCGGACCACGTTCTTCGCCTGGTCGGCGTCGCCCCGGGAGGCGGCCGAGGACGAGGAGGCCCTGGTACCGGCAACCGGCGTCGGCCGGCTCCCCGCCTCCGCTGCGGGTGGCGCCCGGTTCGCGCTCAGCCGCGGATACACGATCGAGCAGGTGGAGCGCATGTCGCGGCTCGACCTGCCGGTGGACCCCGGGAAGCTGGCGGAGTTCGAGGCGGAGGCGTGCGCGAAGGCCGGCGACGACTACGTGACGCACACCTGGGAGGGCATCCCGGAGGACTGGCACGAGGGGTATGCCCAGCTCATGACCCGGATGTCCACGGACGTGCCGCAGGGCGAGCTCGACTTCGGCGAGGAGACCTGGGACGCCGAGCGCGTGCGGGTCTACCTCGCCGACCGCGCCGACAGCGGGGAGCGCCTGCTGACCACCCTGGTGGAGCACGTTCCGTCCGGCGAGATCGCGGGCGGCACCTCGTTCCTGCTGCGGGACGGCAAGCCGTCGTTCGTGTTCCAGGAGGAGACGATCGCGCTGAAGTCCCACCGCGGGCACCGGCTCGGGATGCTCGTCAAGGCCGTGAACCTGCGCGAGCTCGCCGCCCGGTACCCGCAGACCGAGCGCGTGCACACGTTCAACGCCGAGGAGAACGCGCACATGCTGGGCATCAACGTGGCGCTCGGCTTCCGCCCCTCAGGCGCGGAGGCCGCCCTCCAGAAGAAGCTCTGACCCCCTCTTTGAGTGCGGGATATCTGTTGGGTCGACAGGCGCCGGCCCAACAGATATCCCGCACTCAACGGCGGCGGAGGCGGGCGGTCAGAGTCAGCAGCCTGCCCGCTGCTCGGGTGGCCAGGCCGCCGGTGCCGTTCGCGACGTCGAGCAGCTGCCGCACCTGCCTGTCCGTCACGCCCGAGCCGGGCTGGTACGGGAGCCGCTCCAGGGGCATCGCCATGGTCATGATCATGACGTCGTCGGACAGGCCCGTCGCCTTTAGCAGCCCCCTGACCGTCGGGCCGATCACGCGGTGCGCCATCGCCTCGCCCACCGAGCTCTCGGGGGTGAGGGGCGCGACGAACGCGTCCGCCGGCACCTTCGCCTCGGCGGTGGCACGGACGTCGCGGCTCGAGGCGCCAACCTCGACGCGGTAGGTGCCGCCCTCCACGAGCCAGCGGTCGGCGCGCACGTCCCAGTACGCGAGGTCGTCCCGGGCCACCGTCAGCTCGACCTCCCGGGACTCGCCCGGCGCGAGGTCGACGACGGCGAACGCGGCCAGCGCGCGCGGGGCCCGCGGGACCGCGGAGCCGGGCAGGGACACGTAGCACTGCACGACCTCGCGGCCGGCGACGCCGCCGGTGTTGGCGACAGTCACGCGGGCGGTGAGGCCGGCGTCGTCGGAGGTCCCCTTCCCGGTGGTCGAGCCTCCGCCGGTGGTCGAGCCTGTCGAGACCTCCAGCCCCGAGTACGCGAACGTCGTGTACGAGAGGCCGTGCCCGAAGGCGAACTGGACGGCCATGTCGCGCGCGTCGTACCAGCGGTAGCCCACGAGGATGCCCTCACCGTAGGTGACGTGGAGACCCGTGCCCGGGAAGCTCGTCCAAGCCGGGGTGTCCTCGATGCGCAGCGGGACGGTCTCGGCCAGCCGGCCGGACGGGTTGACCCGGCCGAACAGGACGTCGGCCATTGCGCCGCCGCCCGCCTGGCCCAGCAACCATCCTTCGACGATCACGGGCACCCGGTCCGCGAAGCCGGACAGCCGCACCACCGAGCCGTTGGACAGCACCACGACCACGCGCGGGTTGACCTCCAGCACCCGATCCAGCAGGTCGAGCTGGGCGGCGGGGAGCTCGATGTGCTCACGGTCGCGCCCCTCGGCCTCGGCCGACTGCGGCAGGCCCGCGAAGAACAGCACCACGCCGGCGTCCTGCGCCGCGGCGACGGCCTCGTCGACGAGCGCCTCGTCGGCTTCGGCGGCCGCTGCCGCCGAGGCCGGCCCCCTGCCGGCGTCCGCCCCGCTCCCCGAGCCGTTCCTGCCCGCCGAGCCCGCCGAGCCCGTCGAGCCCGTCGAGCCCGTCGAGCCCAGCTCGTACCCCGGCGCGAAGACGACGTCGGTCGCGGAGCCCTGGATCGCGGCGAGGGCGTCGTCGAGCTGGGTCGGGACGATCTGGGACGAGCCCGAGCCCTGGTAGCGCGGCGTGCGGGCGAGCTCGCCGATCACGGCCAGCCGGGTCTGCGGGGCCAGCGGCAGCAGGCCGCCGTCGTTCTTGAGCAGCACGATCGCGCGGCTCGCGGCCTCGCGGGCCAGCGCGTGGTGGGCGGCGTCGTGCCAGGCCTCGGGGTCGTGGCCGCGTTCCGCGAGCGGCGCCGCCTCCCGGCGCTCGGCCTCCCCGCGCGCCGCCTCCCCACGCGCGGCCTGCGCCGCGAGCGCCAGGGCAACCACCCGCGTCGCCGAGCGGTCGACGTCGGCGAGATCGAGGGAGCCAGACCTGACGGCCGCGGCGATCTCCTTGACCCGACCCTCGCCGCCGGCGGGCATCTCCAGGTCCAGACCGGCCCGGATACCGGCGATGCGGTCGTGGACGGCGCCCCAGTCGGACATGACGAGGCCCTCGAAGCCCCACTCGCCGCGGAGGATGTCGGTGGTGATGCGGGGGTCCTCGCCGGTATGCGTTCCGTTGATCCGGTTGTATGACGACATGAGCGTGGCGGGCCGCGCCTTGGTGACCACCCGCTGGAAGCCGCGCAGGTAGATCTCGCGCAGGGTGCGCTCGTCGATGTCGGCGGAGACGCGCATGCGTTCCGTCTCCTGGTTGTTCGCGGCGAAGTGCTTGAGGCTCGGGGCCACGCCCTTGCGCTGGATCCCGGTGACGAGCGCCGCGCCGATCTCGCCGGCGAGCAGCGGGTCCTCCGCCACGTACTCGAAGTTGCGCCCGCACAGCGGGCTGCGCTTGATGTTGATCCCGGGCCCGAGCACGACGTCGACGGCGCGCCGCTGCGCCTCGACGGCGACGGCCTCCCCCACCCGTTCGACGAGGCCGACGTCGAAGGTGCTGCCCAGCGCCACGGCCGGCGGGAAGCACGTGGCCGGGACGGCGCCCTCGATGTCGCCGACGTCGGCATCGAGCCTGCGCACGCCGTGCGGGCCGTCCGAGAGGTAGACCGAGGGGACTCCGGGTGCCTCGGCAGTGGTCCAGAACGAGGCCCCGGACAGGAGCCGCGCCTTCTGTTCGAGGGTGAGCTTCCTGACGATCGCCGCGGGGCCGGCTGCGGAGGCGACGGCGGTGTCGGCGGTCGGCTTCTTCGTCATGGCGCCACGCTAGCGGTGGCCACCGACAGGCGCCCCGCGCTCCAGATCCTGCACCGTCTACGCTCCAGATCCTGCAGCCCTCCTGCCGCCGATTAAAGTCGTGCGCCGCCGGGACGCCGAGAGCACCCTGGGACCATGACCTCGACCTCGGCAGACCCCACCCGGACCACATCGGCGTGGCGACTCATGGACCCGCCGCACCCTTCCTCGATCGACGACCCCGAGGCCTGGGCCTACCAGGGCATCGCAGAGCTGCATGCCACGGCGGGAACCGCCGACCTCGGCAATCCCGACGACGCCCCGACTCCGCTCGGGATCCTGGTGACGATGAACAACCAGGACTACAGGCGCAGGATCCGCCAGGTCGCCGTGGTGGACGCACCCGAGGGGCCACGGGTGGTGGGCAGCGCGCTCCTGAACCTCTTCGTCCGGTCGAACCAGGAGCTGGCCGTCGCCGTCGTCGTGGTGCACCCGGAGTTCCGGCGGCAGGGTATCGGCGCGGCCCTGGTCGACTGGATGCGCGGCACCGCGCGTGCGGAGGGCCGGACGTCGGTCCTGGCCCCCGTCGACTTCGGGCCGGACCGGGCGGACGGCGAGACGCTGATCCCGGCGTCGGGCCTAGGCGAGGTCTCCGCGGACCTCCCGGGCGTCCGCCTGGCCCAGAAGCTGGGCCTGACCCTGCAGCTCGTCGAGCGCCGGTCCCGGATCGACCTGCCGGTCCTGCCCGAGGCGGTGTCGCGCTTCGAGGCCGAGGCCCGCGCCGTCGCGGGTAACGCGTACCGCGTCCACACCTGGACCGCGCCGACGCCGGAGGAGTGGATCGAGCAGTACGCAGCCCTTCAGCAGGCCCTGGCCGACGACGAGCCCCGTGGCGGTCTCGACCTCCAGTCCGACGTCTGGGACCTCGACCGGATCCGCGGCGAGGAGGCGGCGATCGCCGCGAAGGGCGACCGGTACGTGGTGACCGCCGCCGAGCACGTCGCCACGGGCGAGCTCGTCGCGATGACCATGCTGCAGTGGAACGACGACAAGCCCGACCACACCGACCAGCAGGCGACGGTGGTGACCAAGGCGCACCGCGGGCACCGGCTCGGGATGCTGGTCAAGGCGGTCAACCTGCGCGAGCACGCGCGGCTGCGGCCCGGCGCCCAACGCATCTACACCTGGAACAACGAGGAGAACCCGCACATGCTCGCGATCAACATCGCGCTCGGGTTCGTCCCGGCGGGCGGCTGCGCGGAGCTCCAGGGCCCGCTCTGATCGGTCAGAGCAGCTCCGGGGTGAGGTTCGGGCCGTCCCCGAATGCCTCGTCGGCGTCGAACGGGTGCACCGGGCCGCCGAGGTTCGTGTGCCGCAGCCGGATCAGGTCCTGGTCCACGCCGCCCGGGGTGAGCATCAGCATCCAGTCCTCGGCCATGTCGTACAGCTCGGTCTCGAGGTTGCCGATCTTCACCACCACGACGTCGGTGCCGCGCGGGTCCAGGCCGATCGCCGTGAAGTCCGACTCCAGGTGGTACGGCCTGCGGCGTTCGGTCAGGACCACCTTCAGCCCGCCGACCGCCACCACGCACACGGCCCCCGCGACCGGGTCGTCCGCGCGGACGTGCTCGACCACGCCCCGCAGGGTGACCGGCCCGTGCGGGCCGTCGTCGACCCGTGCCCCGGCCTCCACCTCGACGACGGCGCCCACCCCGGCGTCGGCCACCGCGCGGGCAGCCTCGGCGTCGGGCAGGGAGGCGTAGATCGCGGTGCGGCCGCCCTCCCCGGGCGGCGCTGCGAAAGCGGGCTCCGTCAGGAGCCGCGCGAGGGTCCAGGTGACGTCGCCGGCGCCGCCGGCCATGGGGTTGTCGCCGGAGTCGGACAGAACGAACGGCCGGGCGTCGCTCGCCAGCACCGCCGCCAGGCACTCCTCGTACGTGCCGGCGGGCGCGACGAACGCGAACTCGTCGCGCGCGTCCCAGTACCGGCGGGCCAGGCGCTCGGCCTCCCGGGAGATGACCACCTCGTCGTCGCCCATGACGACGACGGCGGCCCGGCAGCGCGGCTCGTCCGCCCACGCGTATCCGACCCAGACGGAGGCGTCCAGCACGCCGTCCAGCGCCCCGACCCGCGCCACGTCCTCGTAGATGCCCTTCGCGGGCTCCAGCCGCGTGCTCGTCTTCTCCCCGGGAAGCAGCACCGGGACCTGCACCCAGGCCTTGCGCGGCCGCCCCGACCCGTCGATGCGGTGCAAGAGGTCGGTGCCCGCGCGCTCGCGTGCCTCGTCGTCGTCCTCGTGCGGGGCCATGCGGTGACAGGCGATGAGGTCGACGGCCGCGGCGAGCTCCCGCGACACGTTGCCGTGCAGATCCATGGACGCGGAGACCAGGCAGTCCGGCCCGACGGCGGCGCGCACCGCCCGCGCGAGGTCCGCCTCCGCGTCGGTGTACCCCAGCACGGCCATGGCGCCGTGGATCTCGAGCAGCACGCCGTCGAACGGACCCTGCGCCTCCAGTGCCAGGCCGATCTCGGTGCGGACGGTCTCGTAGACGTCCGTCGGGACCGCGCCGCCCGGGAGCGCCCCGGCCCGCAGGATCCCCACCCACTCGGCCTCCCGGCGCAGCGCTGCGCCGTCCCGGAGAAACGGGTACCGCCGGACGAGCTCGTTGCCGCGCAGAAGAGTGAACGCCTCCCAGCCCGAGCGATGCGGGGAGAACGTACTGGACTCGATGGCCATGCCGCAGATCGCGATCCGCGGTCGCTGGTGGGTACGGGTCACGCGCGCAGTGTAGGCGCGACGGGTTACAGCTCTGCGCGGCGGTTCACCACCACGTGTGATGCGCGGGATTCCAGGGAGGGCCACGACCCACGTGCCAGGTGAGAGGTTTCTAATCCCCGTCAGAGGGCTTCGGCGGGTACCGGCTGCGAGGATTGCTGGGTGAACACGCACCTCGACCTCCTGACCGGTGAGGCCGCCGCGGGCCTTCTCGACGCCGCGGTGGCGACGGCCGGCGGTGAGCTCGTGGACTGGCGGGTGCGTCAGGTGGACCACCGGCCGGGCTCGACCACCACCGTCGCGTACCGCGCGACGGTGCGCTGGGACGGTGTGGAGCGCTCCGAGACGCTCGGCGCGAGCGTGGGCCGGGCCCGCGACGGCCGCAAGCCGGGTGTGGTCACGCTGTCCGACGGCGACGCGACGGTCGCCGTGTGGCGGTTCCCCGGGGACCCGGCGCTGCCCGCGCTGCCGCGCGCGTTCAACCCGGGCGCCGTCGAGGAGCTCCTGGCGGGCCTGGGCGTGGGCCCGGACGCGCGCGCACACCCCGAGCTCAAGGTCCGTGCCTACCGGCCGACCCGGCGCGCGGTGATCGAGGCCCGGGCGGCGTCGGCCCAGGTGTTCCTCAAGGTGCTGCGCCCGCGCAAGGTCGCGGACCTGCACGAGCGGCACTCGCTGCTGTCGAGGGCCGGGCTGCCCGTCCCGCGCCCCCTCGGCTGGTCCGACGACGGCCTCCTCGTGCTGTCCCCGCTGCGCGGCACCGAGATGCGCGCCGCCGTCCGCGACGGAGGCCGGATCCCGTCGCCGCCCGAGGTGCTGGACCTGCTCGACCGGCTGCCCGCGGAGGTGCGCGACCTGCCACGACGTCCCGCCTGGAGCGAGTCGGCCGAACACTACGCGGGCGTGATCGGGGCGGCGTTGCCCGCGGAGGCGGGCCGGGCCGCGGACCTGGCCGGCGCCGTTGCGGCGCGCCTCGCGGAGCGCGGTGCCGGGGCGGACCCGACGCACGGCGACCTGTACGAGGCGCAGATCATGCTCACCGGCGGCCGGATCACCGGGCTGCTCGACGTCGACTCCGCAGGCCCGGGCCACCGCGCGGACGACCTGGCGTGCCTGGTCGCCCACCTGGACGTGCTGTCCCTCGTCGGCGGTTCGGACCCCGCCCAGACCGCGCGCGCGTCCCGGATGCGCCGGCTCGCGGCGGACTACGTGGCGGGGTTCGTGTCCGCCCCGGGCAGCCGGGGCGCGGACCTGAGCGACCTGGCCGCTCGCGTCGCCGGGGTGCTGTTGTCGCTGGCCACGGGCCCGCACCGGGTGCAGGAGCACGACTGGCAGGGGGCGACGTCGCGCCGCCTGGACGTCGTTGCCGGCTGGCTCGACGGGACCAGGCTCGCGGCCTCGGTGGGCAGCGTATGAGCCTGCGCCGGCCCTCGGTACGGGCAAAGGTGGTGGCGGTGGTCGTGGCGGTGACCGCCATCGGGCTGCTCGCCGCGGGTCTGCTCACCCACGCCATCCAGTCCCAGCAGATCATGGAGAGCATCTCCGAGGACTTCGACCAGGAGATCGGCGAGCTGCAGCGGCTGGCGGCCGACGGCGTGGACCCGGAGACGGGCGAGACGTTCCACGGCGCCGGGCGGCTCATGAGCGTCGCCATGGAGCGGAACGTCCCGGGCACCAACGAGATGTTCGTGAGCTACCTGGACGGCAGGCACCAGCTGTCCAACCCGCCCACCCTGGCGCGGGTGGTCGCGGAGAACGCGGTGGTCCGCGACGTCGTCGAGGGCCTCACGCCGCAGTCGAGCACGACGGTCCAGCGCGAGATCGATACCGAGATCGGCCGGGTGTGGTTCGTCGTCGTGCCGGTGACTGTGCCGGACCGGGAGGAGGTGGGCGCGTACGTCCTGGCGTCGGCCCTGGACCTGGCGCTGGAGGCGGAGACCGCCGTGATGCGCACCTACGCGATCGTCTGCTCCGTGGCGCTGATCCTGCTGGGGCTGTTCGCCTGGCTCGTGGTGAGCCGCCTGCTGCGGCCGCTGCGGCAGCTGAGCACCACCGCCACCCGGGTCACCGAGACCGACCTGTCCCAGCGCGTCGCCGTCGGCACCGACGACGACCTCGGCGACCTGGCCGGCGCCTTCAACACCATGCTCGACCGCCTGTCGACGGCCATCGAGACGCAGCGGCAGTTCCTGGACGACGCCGGGCACGAGCTCCGCACGCCGTTGACGGTGCTGCGCGGCCACCTGGAGGTCCTCGACCCGGACGATCCGGCGGACGTGCGCGAGACCCGGGACCTCCTCCTCGACGAGACGTCCCGGATGGGCCAGATCGTCGAGGAGCTCGTCCTGCTCGCCAAGGCGGAGCGGTCCGACTTCGTGACCCTCGCTCCCGTGGACCTGGGCCGGTTCACCGACGAAGTGCACGACAAGGCGCGCGCGCTGGGCGCGCGCCGCTGGGTGGTGGACGCGCGGGCCGACGCCGAGGTGGTCGCCGACGCGCACCGGCTCACCCAGGCCGTGCTGCAGCTCGCGGACAACGCGGTGAAGTTCACCGACCCTGACGACGAGGTGGGCATCGGCACGCAGGTGCTCGACGGCCCGTCCGGCCCCCGGGTCCGGCTCTGGGTGCGGGACACCGGGCCGGGCGTGCCGCCGGAGGAGGCCGACCGCATCTTCGACCGGTTCGCGCGGGGGAGCACGACGGGCGGGGCACCGGGGTCCGGCCTGGGGCTCGCGATCGTCCGGGCCATCGCGCAGGGGCACGGCGGGGACGTTGCGGTGGAACGGTCCGACGGCGGTGGGGCGCGCTTCGTGATGACGTGGCCCGCCGACGGCGTCGGGCCGCAGGGCATGCAGCCAGGAGCCAAGGGCGCGGCGACGGAGGAGGCAGGGTGAACCAGATCCTGATCGCGGAGGACGAGGAGCGCATCGCGCAGTTCGTGCGCAAAGGGCTCAAGGCGCACGGGTTCCAGCCCACCGTGGTGTCTGACGGCGCCTCGGCGCTCGCCCACGCCATGTCGGGCGGCTACGACCTCATGGTGCTGGACATCGGGCTGCCCGTGCTGGACGGGTTCACGGTGCTGCAGCGGCTGCGCGACGTCGGCTCCACGCTGCCGGTGGTGATCCTCACCGCGCGGGACTCGCTGTCCGACCGGGTGGCGGGCCTGGAGGGCGGGGCCGACGACTACATGTCCAAGCCGTTCGGGTTCGACGAGCTGCTCGCCCGGATCCGGCTGCGGCTGCGGCGCGCCACGGGGGACGCCGCGCCGGCGGACCGGCTGGAGCACGGCGACGTCGGGCTCGACCTGCGCACGCGCACCGCGACGGTCGAGGGGCGGGAGACGGAGCTGTCGGCGCGGGAGTTCGCGCTCGCCGAGGTGTTCCTGCAGCATCCCGGCCAGGTCCTGTCCCGGGAGCAGCTGCTGTCGCGCGTGTGGGGCTACGACTTCGACCCCGGGTCCAACGTGGTGGACGTCTACGTGCGGTACCTGCGCAAGAAGCTCGGGGCGGACCGGATCGAGACGGTGCGCGGGGCGGGCTACCGGTTCCGGGGCTGACGCAGCCGGCGAACATCATGAGAGGTGTCTCATCCGGGTCTCCTCGTCGCCTCATCCTGGCGGCACAGACTCGTACCAGCAGGCACCCGACGGGGGTGCCACGAGACCGGGAGGTCAGTCGCATGAACCCCTCGACCATGAAGAAGCGCTGGGCCATCGTCGGGGCGGCCGCCGTGATCGGCGTCGCCGGCGCGAGCACCGCCGCAGCGCTGAACGACCCCGCCCCGCGCGCCGAGTCCTCCGCCGCCGTCGCCCTGTCCGGTGTGACGCCGGCCGACGGCGGTACGGGCGCCGCGGCAGGGGACGCCTCGCCGGAGTCGGCGGACTCGCCGAACCAGTCGGCGCGCGACACTGCCGGTTCCGCCCAGTCGTCCGACTCGCCGGGCGACGCGAACTACGACCCGTCGCCTGAGTCGGCGGACTCGCCGAACGAGTCGGCGACCGACACCGCGGGCTCCGCGCAGTCGGCGGACTCGCCGAACGACGCGAACTACGACGACTCGGCCGACGACGCCCCGGCGGCCGGCTCGGGCGCGGGCTCGTCTGCCGGCCAGGGCGCCGGCCAGGCCGGCGACGACACGCCGGACGACCTGGGTGACGACGACTCGGCGGACGACTGACCCTGCGGGCCGGCCCTCGTACGATCGGGAGCGTCAGGCATTCTGCTCCTCACGCGCCTTTGTCAGGCTCGCCACACGCGGCCGACCTCGTTCTCGGTCGGCCGCGTGCTCGCCATCGTCAGGCGCGCAGCTCCCGGTACTTCGCGATCAGCGCCGCCGTCGACGGGTCCTGCGCCCCCAGGGTCGCCTCGTCGCCCGCGACCGCCGGGGCGATCTCCAGCGCGAGCTTCTTGCCGAGCTCGACGCCCCACTGGTCGAACGAGTCGATGCCCCACACGACACCCTGCACGAACGTGATGTGCTCGTACAGCGCGACCAGCTGCCCCAGCACGGACGGCGTCAGCGCGGGAGCGAGGATCGACGTCGTCGGCCGGTTGCCGCTGAACACCTTCGCCGAGACCAGCTCCTCGGCGACGCCCTCGGCCCGCACCTCGTCGGCCGTCTTGCCGAACGCGAGCGCCTTGGTCTGCGCGAAGAAGTTCGCGAGGAACAGGCCGTGCACGTCGGCCCCCGCGTCGACCGCGCCGCCGTCGCCAACGGCGTCGGCCAGCGGGTAGGCGGGGTTCGCGACGGCGATGAAGTCGGCCGGGATGAGCCGCGTGCCCTGGTGGATGAGCTGGTAGAACGCGTGCTGCCCGTTCGTGCCCGGCTCGCCCCAGAAGACCTCGCCGGTCTCGGACGTGACGGGCGTGCCGTCCCAGCGCACGGACTTGCCGTTGGACTCCATGGTGAGCTGCTGCAGGTACGCCGGGAACCGGTGCAGCTGCTGCGCGTACGGCAGGACGGCGTGCGTGTGCGCGTCGCGGAAGTTCACGTACCAGACGTTGAGGAGGCCCATCAGCGCGGGCACGTTGCGCTCGAACGGCTCGGTCCGGAAGTGCTCGTCCATCGCGTGGAAGCCACCGAGGAAGTCGGCGAACGCGTCCGGCCCGATCGCCACGGCGAGCGAGGTGCCGATGGCCGAGTCCACGGAGTAGCGGCCGCCCACCCAGTCCCAGAACCCGAACGCGTTCTCGGGGTCGATCCCGAACGCCTCGACCTTGTCCAGGGCGGTCGAGACGGCGACAAAGTGCTTGGCGACGGCGTCGGCGCGGCCCTCCTCGGAGTCCTCGATGGCACCGGCCGCGACCAGCGAGCGCCACAGCCAGTCGCGGGCGAGCCGCGCGTTGGTGAGGGTCTCGAGCGTCCCGAAGGTCTTGGACGCGACGATGAACAGGGTGGTCGTCGGGTCCAGGTCCGCGGTCTTCTGCGCGACGTCGGTGGGGTCGATGTTGGAGACGAACCGGCACTCCAGGCCCGCGGCCACGTACGGCTCCAGGGCCTCATACGCCATGACGGGGCCGAGATCGGAGCCGCCGATCCCGATGTTCACGATCGTCCGCACGGGCTCGCCCGTGACCCCGGTCCACTCCCCGGAGCGCACCTTCTCGGCGAACGCGTACACCTTCGCGAGCTCGTCCTGCACGTCCGCGGTGACGTCCTGGCCGTCGACGGTCAGGGGCTCCTCGGACGGGCGACGCAGCGCGGTGTGCAGCACGGCGCGGTCCTCGGTGACGTTGATGTGCTCGCCCGCGAACATCGCGTCGCGGCGCTCCGCGAGCCCGACCTCCTCGGCCAGGGCGAGGAGCGAGGTGAGCACCTCGTCGGTGATCAGGTTCTTCGACAGGTCGACGTGCAGGTCGGCGGCCTGGTGGCTCATGCGGCCGGCGCGGGCCGGGTCCGTGGCGAACCAGTCGCGCAGGTCGGGCTGGAGGTTCTTGGAGAGCTCGGTGAGCGAGCCCCAGGCGTTGGTGGTGGTGGCGTCGACAGGCAGACGGGCTGGCACTGAGGTCATGACACAACCGTAATGCCGAGCGCCTCCGCCGCAGCCTTGGCCAGTGTCTGGTCGGTCACCTCGTAGCCGGAGTCGCCTCCGCCGCCGGGGCCTCCGGCGTCGGCCACCGTCCGCTTCGCGGACAGGTGCACGGCGTCCACGCCGATGCCGAGCAGGGCCGGGATGTCCGACGGCGTGACGCCGCCGCCCGCCATGATCTCGATGCCCAGCTCGGCGCTGTGCTCGACCAGGGCGGCCAGCCGCTCCAGGCCGTCGGCCGCGCGGGCCGCGCCGCCGGAGGTGAGCACGCGCGCGACGCCCAGCTCGGCCAGCGTGTCGAGGGCAGCTATCGGGTCAGCGATCACGTCGAGCGCCCGGTGGAACGTGACCTCGGCGCCGATCGCGGCGTCGACCAGGTCGCGCATCCGCGCCTCGTCCACCGTGCCGGACGGCGTCAGCGCGCCCACCACCACGCCGTCGACCCCTGCGTCGACCGACCGGGTGACCTCCCGGACCATCAGGTCGATCTCGGCGGGCGAGTACACGAACCCGCCGGGCCGGGGCCGCACCAGGACGTGCACCTCGAGGATCGACGCGCCGTCGGACGACGGGACCACCGCGGCGGCGTCGAGCGCCGCCTCGATGAGCGCGGCGCTCGGCGTGATGCCGCCGGTGGCACCGAGCGCGGAGCAGAGCTCGACCCGCCGGGCGCCGACGTCGGCCGCGATCACCGCCCCGGCCGGGTCCTGGACAGCGAGCTCGAGAATCACAGGTTGGGGCACGTGCGTCAGCGTAGCCGTGCGCGGTCCCCCGCCGCGTCACCCGCCGCGGTCGCTGCCGAGTCGGTAGGGTCCCATGGCATGGCTATCGATCCCAGTGCGATCCTCCAGGGTCGCGCCCCAGGGCGTGCCCCGATCGGAGTGATCCTCGGGATCGTCTTCGCGTCCGTCTGCCTGCTCCTCATCCTGGCGTTCGACGCCGTGACCGGGGGCGGCTCGTTCATCGTCGGGCTGCTGCTCGCGGTGCTGCCCGTCGCTGTCTGGCTGCCGCTGGTGCTCGCGCTCGACCGGCTGGAGCCGGAGCCGCCGAACGCCCTGATCTTCGCGTTCCTGTGGGGCGCGGGGGTGGCGGCGCTGTTCGCGAGCATCCTCAACACGCTCGGGCTCTCGCTGCTCACCGAGACGGAGCTCACGGGCGAGGAGGAGGGCTGGTACGTCGTCGCGACGTTCGGCGCGCCAGTGGTCGAGGAGCTGCTCAAGGGCGCCGTCCTCTTCGGCATGCTGTGGTGGCGGCGGCAGGAGCTGAACGGCCCCACCGACGGCGTCATCTACGCCGCGATGGTGGGCCTCGGCTTCGCCGCGACGGAGAACATCCAGTACTTCATCGACGCGCTCGAGGTGGACCAGCTCGGGTACGTGTTCGTGCTGCGGGCCATCGTCTCGCCGCTGCTGCACCCGCTGTGCACGGCGATGACGGGCATCGGCGTGGCGGTGGCGGCCCTGGCCGGACCGGGCAGGCTGCGCCGCACGGCGCCCCTCTACGGGCTGCTCGGCGCGATCGCCCTCCACAGCCTGTGGAACGGTTCCACGAAGTTCGGCCTCGGCGGCCTCGCCGGCGCCTACCTCGTGGGGTTCGCGGTGCTGATCGGGCTGATCGTGATCCTGGCCCGCGACCGGCGTCGGGTCGTCCAGCTCATTGAGCACTACCTGCCGCTGTACGGGCCGGTAGGCATCGTCACCCACGACGACCTGCGCATGCTGTCGAGCCTGCCCGGCCGCCGGGCGGCGCGAAGCTGGGCCAGGTCCGCGGGCGGCCGGGTGGCCGAACGGGCCATGACCGACTACCAGCAGGCCGCGACCGAGCTCGCGCTGCTGCACCAGCGGGCCGGCACCCAGCGGGACCTCGACCCGCACGGCCTGGAGCAGCAGCGGCAGTACCTGGTGTGGCTCATGCAGCAGGCGCGGGCCACGTTCCTCGCGAGGCAGCCCCGCCCGCCGGCCTCCCCGTGGGGCACCACGGGCTTCGGCCAGCCGGGCCGCCCCTGAAGCCCCGTTGAGTGCTGGCTATTTGTTGGCTCGGCACGCCCAGACCCAACAGATAGCCAGCACTCAACAGGCGGTCAGCGGCTGGCGAGCAGGTCGACGATCAGGGCGCGCAGCAGCGCCGTGCGGTCGGCGATGCGGTCGACCAGCACGTGCTCGTCGTCGGCGTGGGCGCCACCGCCCACGGCACCGAGGCCGTCCAGCGTGGGCGTGCCGACGCCGGCGGTGAAGTTGCCGTCGGACGCCCCGCCCACAGCCACGCCGGTGAGCGCGGGCAACCCGGCCGCCTCGGCGATCCGGGAGGCCCGCGCGAAGAGGTCGGCGGACAGCGCGCCCTCCAGCGGCGGCCGGTTGATCCCGCCCTCGATCTCGAGCGCGGCGTCGGGCAGCACGGGGGCCAGCGCCCGCAGGGCGGCGTCGACCCGCTGCTGCTCGGCGACCGTCCGCGCGCGGACGTCCACCGCGAACGACGCCTCGGCCGGGACCGTGTTGCGCGTCGTGCCGGAGGCGGCGACCGTCGGCACCACCGTGGTCCCGAGCGCCGGGTCGCCCAGGGCCGCGACCGCGAGCACCTGGTGCGCCAGCTCGACCAGCGCGTTCACGCCCTTCTCGGGCTCCAGGCCCGCGTGCGCGGCCCGGCCCTTGATCAGCACGCGGTAGATGGAGGTGCCCTTGCGCTCCAGCTTGAGCGCGCCGCCGTCGGCGGACGCCTCCAGCACGAGCGCGGCCGCCGCCCCGCGCGCCTCGTCCTCGATGAGCGTCTGGGACGACGGCGAGCCGAGCTCCTCGTCGCCGGTCACCAGGAGGGTGACCCCGGTCCGGTCGTCGAGGGACGCCAGCACGTGCAGCGCCATGGCCAGGCCGGTCTTCATGTCGAAGCTGCCGGGGCCGCGCAGCACGCCGTCCGAGATGTCGAACGGGTGCGTCGCCAGCGAGCCGAGCGGCCACACCGTGTCGTGGTGGGCCAGCACCAGCACGCGCGTGGGGCCGCCGAGCCGCCACCGCAGGTGGATGCCGAGCCGCTCGGGCTCGGCACCCAGCTGCGCGGTGCCGAGCCGGGCCACCAGGTCGGCGGACCGGGCCAGAGCGGCCGGGTCCTCCGACGGCGACTCGCACTCGACCAGTGTCCGCAGGTCCTCGATCAGCGCGTTGGTGTCTGGTCGGGCAGGAGTCTCGTGGAAAGCCATGGGGGCACGGTAGCCGCCCGGGGTCAGAGCGAGAGCAGGCGCAGCACCAACGCGGCCGCCGAGAACAGCATCAGCCCGAGGGTGGGGGGCAGACCCGCCCAGTCCTTCGCCCGTAGGTGGGTGATGATCGCGCCGAGGAAGTACAGGACGAAGCACCCGGTGGCCGCGATGCCGATCGGCGCCCACCAGATCCCGGCGAGGGTGCCCGCGGCGCCCGCGAGGAGCAGGATGCCGAGCACCGGGATGAGCTTCTCGGGCACACCGAGCTTGGTGGTGAGCCCTTCGACCAGCTGGGGGCTGCCCGTCACCTTGTGGTAGCCACTGACTGCGGTGGCCAGAACAAGGAGCGCGGAGACAACGACAAGAGCAACGAACACGGGTCCTCCGAGGACGGTGGCCGGATGTACCGGCGAGAGAGAGCGCCCGTTCGAGCGCCGACCGTATCCTCTGGCAACCGTGGAGGCTTGCCAACAACGAGGTTAGCGACTTACCTTGGGTAAGTGACTACCGATGCGACCGCCAGACCCAGTCCTGCACGGGGGACCGAGCCGAGTCCCGCGCACCGTAAGTCCGTGAACGAGGACGAGTGCGGGAACTTCCAGCGCACCGTCGAACGCGTCGGACGGCGCTGGTCCGGCGCCATCCTCTACGCCTCGGTGGCGGGCGCGCGGCGCTTCGTCGAATACCGCCGCTATGTCCACGGCATCTCCGACCGGCTCCTGACCCAGCGCCTGCGCGAGCTGGAGCAGCAGGGGTTCATCACGCGCGAGGTGGTGCCGACCATGCCCGTGCAGATCCTGTACAAGCCGACCCCGGCCGGGGCCGAGCTGATCGCCGCACTGCAGCCTCTGGGCGAGTGGGGGCGCAAGTACCGGGGCGTCCTCGAAGGGATCGAGCAGTAGTGCCGAGGCAGGCGCCCGTCGAGACCGGTCCCCTGCCTCGGCACTGGAACGTCAGAGCCCCAGGTCGAAGCTCCCCTCGCCCACACCGGTGAGCGTGGTCGTGTTCGCTGCGACGTAACGCGCCAGGTAGGGCGCCGGCTCGCCCTGCGTCGCGACGTCGCCGGCCGGGTCCTGCAGGTCGAGCGACAGGCGCGCGCCGGTCACCGACACGCTGTTGCCGGACGGCTCGACCAGCCAGCCGCCCGACTCGATGGTCCCGACCTGCACGCCGAGCTGGTGCCCGGCCGCAAGAGTCCAGTCGGTCGACTTCAGGTCGAACGCGAGCCGCCCGGCCCGCTCGATGAGCGCCACGTTCTCGTCGAACATGGTCGCCGTACCGTCGGGCGCGACGTCCCACAGCCGCACCATCACGTCCCCGGTGGCACTCGCGTTGAGCGTGACCGACGGCGTCCCCGTGATCCGCACATCCGAGGCCACCGGCGTCGACCAGGTCAGGTACGACGAGGTGGCGCCGGCCTTGAACGACCGGCTCCGCCCGGGCAGCGTCGGCGCGTGCTCCATGTCCCAGCCGTCGGTCTGCGCCGTGGTCAGCCCGGCGGCCGCGGGCGCCGACGATCCGCCGTCGTCCACGTAGGCGCCGTTGTCCAGCGCGGCCACCGTCGAGCCGCCGGCCTCCGGCCACGTGTCCTGTGCGCGCCAGGCGCCGGTGCTGTCCTGGATCGCGTACGCCGGGTCCTCGACGCCCGGCTCGACGCCCTTGAGATACTCGTCGTAGAACCGCAGCATCTCGTCGTAGAAGCCGGATCGCCCCATCGCGAGGCGCCCGTCCGCGACGGTGTCGGCGCCCCGCACGTGGTCCCACGGACCGAGCCAGCCGCGCTCGACGCCCGTATGGTTGTCGAGGTAGACCTGCATGTCCTCGGGCTTCGTATTGGGCTCGATGAAGCCCTGCGTCACGAACAGCGGGGTGTCCGTGCCGACGGCGTCGTCGGCGAGGTTGCGGGCGTCCCAGTACTCGGAGGCGAGGTCGGGCTCCTGAGCGTCCGAGAGGTTGTCGGACAGGCACTCGGGGTGCGCGTCCTCGTAGCGGGCGTTGGCGGCGTAGTGCGCGTCGTCGTCCGCCATGGGCGCCATCGTCGCGATGCTGTTGTACGCGTTGGGTGTGCCGGTCACGTTGGGCCGCGCCACCTCGTTGCTCCACAGGTAGTTGTACATGTTCCACAGCGGCTCCTGGGCCACCACCGCCTTTAGCGGCTCCAGGCCCAGGTTGTTGCCGGCCAGCCCGGTGATGGCGTCGTACGACTTGCCGTACATGCCGACGGCGCCCGTGGACCAGGCCTGGCTGGCGGACCATTCGATCGCCGCGCCGATGTCGTCCTGCTCGCCCGGGCCTGCCCAGTCGAGGCAGCCGGTGCTGCCGCCGAAGCCGCGGATGTCGACCATGACGAACGTGTACTCGTTCGCCATCAGGTCGGCCCCCTCGATGAAGTCGCCGAACCGCGCGGACGGACCCACGACGTCCCAGCCCTCCGGCCCGGTCTGCCCCGCGTGCGCGAAGTACGGCCCGATCGACAGGATCACGGGCGTCTGCGCGCCGGGGGCCAGGTGGGCGGGCCGCAGGATGTCGGCATGCAGCTCCACCCCGCCCGACGACGGGAAGTACGCCTCGGTCCACGCCGCACCCTCGGGCACGCGCTCGTTCTCCTCGTGGGTGACCGGGTCGTCGGCTGCGGCTGTCGTACCGCCGACGGCGGCCGCTGCGGGGCCGGCGGCCGCCGTCGGCGCGCCGGCTGCGGCCAGCACGAGCGTGGTCGCAGCGGCGACCACGGGCACGGTGCTGCGAAGTCTCGTCCGGAGTCTCATCGAAGCGTCCTCCCAGGGTGAAAACCCGTCCCGGTATGCCCGGTTCACCCGAAAGGTTAGAGACTATTCACCCGCAATGCCCGGAATCACCGAAGAGTTGACCCGGGCGTAACACGCTGCCTAGCCGCGCAGGCCCAGGAACTCCGCCACGCGGTCCGACGCCGGAGCGGTCCGCAGCTCGTCCGGCGCCGCCACCTGCAGCAGCCGACCCCGGTCCATCACCCCGACCCGGTCGGCGACCGCGGAGGCCTCGGCGTGGTCGTGCGTCACGAACACCGCCGTCGTCCCCGTCTCGACCAGCACGGCCCGCACCTCGCCCGCCAGCCGTTCCCGGAGCTGCCGGTCGAGCGCGGACAGCGGCTCGTCCAGCAGCAGCAGGCGGGGCCGTGGTGCCAGCGCACGGGCGAGGGCGACCCGCTGCTGCTCCCCGCCCGACAGCGTCGGAACCGCCCGCTGCTCGTACCCGGCGAGCCCGACGAGGTCGAGCAGCGCGGTCACTCGCGCGTCCCGTTCCTCGCGGGTGAGCGGCAGGGTCTCCAGCCCGTAGGCCACGTTCCGCCGCACGTCCCGGTGCGGGAACAGCTGGCCGTCCTGGAACATCAGCCCGAAGCGGCGCTTGTACACCGGCAGCCCGGCGAGGTCCGCGCCGTCGTACAGGACGTGGCCGCCCGCCAGGGGCTCCAGCCCGGCCACGGCGCGCAGCAGCGACGACTTGCCGCACCCGCTCGGGCCGAGCAGCGCGACCACCTCGCCGGGCGCGACAGTCAGCGAGAACCCCTCCACCGCCGTCGTGCTCCCGTACCGGACCGAGACGTCCCGGATCTCCAGTCCCGCCATCAGAACTCCCCTCCGGCACGCTCGTCGCGCAGCCGCTCCGCCACCATCATCACCGTCGCGGTCAGCGCGGCGAGCACCACCGACGCCGCGAGCGCCATCCCGTAGTTCTCCGCCCCGGGCCGCCCGATGAGGCGGTAGATCACGACGGGCAGGGTGGCGCCGTCGGGCCGCGCGAGGAACGACGTCGCACCGAACTCGCCGAGCGACACCGCGAACGCGAACCCGGTGGCCAGCCCGACCGACCGCAGGGCGATCGGCAGGTCCACCGTGCGCAGCACGCGTCCCGGGCCGGAGCCGAGCACGGCGGCGACCTCCCGCAGCCGGGGGTCGATCGCCCGGAGCACGGGCAGCACTGTGCGCACGACGAGCGGCACGGCGACAACTGCCTGCGCCACGGGCACGAGCAGCCCGGAGGTCCGCAGGTCCAGGCCGAGCACCGGCTGGTCCATGGTGATCAGGAACCCGAAGCCCACGGTCACCGCGGACACGCCGAGCGGGAGCATGAACAGCCCGTCGAGGGTGCCGATCGCGCGGCGAGCCCCCGCGGACCGCGGGCGCCGGGACACCACGAGCGCGACGAGTCCGCCCACGACCAGCGCGATCACCGTGGCGGCCAGCGCGATCCGCAGCGAGGTCGCCGTGGCCTCCCACACGGTCACGACCAGCGCGTTCCGCTCGCCGGTGGTCCCGAGCGCCGCGTAGTTCCCCGGGCCCCAGGACCCGTCCGGCTCACGGAACGACCGGGCCACCAGCCCGGCCAGCGGCAGCACCATGAGCCCGACGACGATCGCCGTGCCCACCAGCGCCGCCGTCACGTCCCCGGGCGAACGCAAGGACAGCGCCCGGGCCGAACCCCGGGACGACACGAGGTGCAGCGCGGCCTCGCGTCGCCGCCGGGCCCGCGCGGACACGGCCAGGGCCGCCGAGATGACGACGAGCTGCAGGATCGACAGCACCGACGCCGACCGCAGGTCCAGGAACTGGGTGGTGCGGGTCCAGATCTCGGTCTCGATGGTCCCGTACCGCACCCCGCCGAGCACCAGCACCACCCCGAATGCCGTGGCGCAGAACAGGAACACGACCGAGGCCGCCGACGCGATCGCGGGCGCGAGGGACGGCAGCGTCACGGTCCGGAACACCCGCGCGGGCCCCGCGCCCAGCGATGCGGCGGCCTCCTCGGCCCGCGGGTCGAGGCGCTCCCACAGCCCGCCGACCGTCCGCACCACCACCGACACGTTGAAGAACACCAGCGCGACGACTATCCCGGCCAGCGACTCCTCGAGCCCGAGGAACCCGAGCGTGCCGCCAGGCGCGAACAGGGCACGGAACGCGACGCCGACCACCACGGCGGGCAGCACGAACGGGACGGTCACGAGCCCGCGCACCAGGCTGCGCCCGGGGAACGACCGCCGGTACAGGAGGTAGGCGAGCGGCAGGCCGAGCAGCACCGAGAAGGCGGTGCCGAGCGCCGCCTGCGTCAGCGTGAGCCCGACGAGCCGCCACGTGCGCGGGCGGGACAGCACCTCGGTGAACCCGGTGAGGTCGAGCGCGCCGTCGGCCACGAAGCCGCGGACCACGAGCGCGGCCACCGGCCACGCAAAGAACACGGCGAGGAAGGCGAGGGGGACTGCGACCGCCACCCCCCAGAGGAGGGGTGCGGGCCTCAGCCCACGCCCCAGCCGGCCCGTCAATCCGTGCCGGCTCAACCGACCACTGTCGCGGTCCACCGCTCGATCCACTCGTCGCGATGCTCGCTCACCTCGGCCGGCGCCACCTCGAACGGCGCTTCGGCCTGGGGCGCGAACTTCTGCCAGTCGCCGGGGAGCTGCACCGACGAATCGGCCGGATACATGTACATCGACTCCGGCAGCGCGGCCTGGACGTCCTGGGTGAGCAGGAAGTCCACCAGCGCCCGGGCGCCCTCGGGGTTGTCGGACCCGGCGAGCACGCCCGCGTACTCGACCTGCCGGAAGCAGGTCTCCAGCAGGGCGCTGGTGGTGGACTCGGAGCCGTCCTCGCTCACCGTGAACGCCGGCGACGTCGCGTACGAGAGCGCGAGCGGCCGCTCGCCACCCTCGCCCGCACCCGAGAAGTCGACGTAGTACGCGTCCTCCCAGGAGTCGGCGACCTTGACGCCGTTGTCCACGAGGGACGCCCAGTAGTCCTCGAACCCGTCCTCGCCGAACGCCCCGATCGTCGCCAGCAGGAACGCGAGCCCCGGGGACGACGTCGCCGGGTTGGTCACCACGAGCAGGTCCCGGTACTGCGGGTCGGCCAGGTCCTCCAGGGTCGTCGGCACCTCGAGGCCGGACTCCTCGAACCAGGCCTCGTCCGCGTTCACGCAGACGTCGCCCTGGTCGATCGGGGTGAGCGCCCCGCCCACCTGCTCGACCCCGTCGGGGAGGGCGGCGGGCGTGTACTCCTCGAGCACGCCCGCCTCCAGCGCGCGGGAGGCGAAGGTGTTGTCGATGCCGAACACGGCGTCCCCGAGCGGGGCGTCCTTGGTCAGCACGAGCTGGTTCACCAGGGTCCCGGCGTCGCCCGCGGCGCTGACCTCGACGGTCAGGCCGGACTCCTCCTCGAACCGGGCGACGAGCTTCTCGTCGAGCGCCCAGGAGTCATGGGTCACCAGGGTCACTTTGCCCGACGCCGACGGGTCGCCGGTCTCGGAGCCGCCGCCCCCGGAACCGCCGGTGCAACCGGCGAGCAGCAGGGCCGCCGCGAGTACGCCAGTGACCGCTCCAGTATGGATGGTGCCCCCGTGGGCACCGGAAAGACGCAACATCATGCCTCGACTTCCTCCGCCGGTGTTACCCGGATCAGGTTCAAGGGTCTGCGGCTCTTTCCGCACTCTCAGCGCCATCAGGGCGCTCCCCTGTCGTTTCCAGAGAGACTAGCCGCCCGGCGGGTACTACGGTGTGAAGGTGGCTCAGAATGAGACGGAACAGACACTCGCCGAGAAGGTCGGCACTCTCGCCCTGACGCTCGCGGCCGGCTGGGTCGCACAGAAGGCGGTCAGCATGATCTGGAAGGGCGTGACCGGCAACGACGCGCCCAACAGGCCGGACGACCCGGAGCTGGACCTGGTGCAGGCGACCGTGTTCGCTGCGGTCGCCGCGGGGACCGCAGTGTTCGCCAAGCGCATAGCGGCGAAGGGCGCGCACAGGGCCGCGATGAGGTTCGCCGCGCGCCGTTCAGCCGTGTGACCGGGTGCCACCCCGGGGTCTGGGCGTGACACCCTGGTGCCGTGAGCTTCACGCACCTCGATGACCACGGCCAGGCCCGCATGGTCGACGTCACCGCCAAGCAGCCGACCATCCGCTCCGCGACGGCCTCAGGCCTGGTCCGCTGCACCCCCGCCGTCGTGCGGGCGCTGCGCGACGGCGCCGTGCCCAAGGGGGACGTGCTGGCGGTGGCGCGGATCGCCGGCATCGCCGCGGCCAAGAAGACGCCGGACCTGCTGCCGCTGGCCCACGTGATCGGCGTGCACGGCGCGGCGGTGGACCTCGAGGTGACCGACGACGGCGTCGTCCTCTCCGCGACCGTCCGCACCGCGGACCGCACGGGAGTCGAGATGGAGGCCCTCACCGCAGTGGCCGTCGCGGGCCTCGCCGTGGTCGACATGGTCAAGGGCCTGGACAAGTCCGTCTCGCTCGCGGACGTGCGCCTGGAGCGCAAGACCGGCGGCAAGTCGGGCGACTGGGTGCGCTCCGAATGATCACTGTCCGCTACTTCGCCGGCGCCCGCGAGGCCGCCGGGCTCACCACCGAACAGCTGGGCGGCCCGACGTCGGTCGCCGCCCTCCGCAGCACCCTCACCGCTGCCCATCCGGGCCTGGGCGCCGTGCTGCCCAAATGCGCCCTGCTGGTCGCGGGCGCCCGTGCGACGAGGGACGAGGCAGAGATCCCGGACGGCATCACGGTAGACGTGCTGCCGCCCTTCGCCGGCGGCTAGTGGTCGCCGCCGTCGAGCTGGGAGCGCACGTGCTGCCAGAGGGCGAGCACGACCTCGACCCCGTCCCGTACGCCACCTGACGACCCGGGCAGGTTCACCACGAGCGCCCGGGTCCCGTCCGCGGCACGGGCCACGCCGGCCAGCCCGCGAGAGAGCGCGGCGGAGGGCACCCCTGCCGCCGTACCCCGCTGCCGGACGGCCTCGGCGATGCCCGGCACCTCGTACTCGAGCACCGCGCGGGTGCCCTCGGGCGTGAGGTCGCGCGGCGTAATGCCCGTGCCGCCGGTGGTGAGGACCAGCCGGGCGCCGCCGCCGAGCGCAGCCCGCAGCACGTCGCGGACCGGCTCGACGCCGTCGGGCACCAGGTGGGTGGCCACGTCGGTGAGGCCGGCCTGCTGCAGGAGCCGCACCGCCGCCGGACCGGACCGGTCCTCCGCCTCGCCACGTGCACAGCGGTCGGAGACGGTGATCACCGCTACCCGGTCGGACGTCATGCCGACACGCTATCGGCCTCCGGCTCCTGGGGCTTTGCTGCCTCGAGCTCGGCCTCGGCGGCCTTGGCCTGGCGGTGCGCCCGCACGGACCACGCGACGGCGGCGGCCCAGGCGGCCCAGATCACCACGTAGACGACCGTCTTCACGGGGTCGGTGGCGGCGATCCAGTCGCTGTCGAGCAAGGTGCGCGAGTTGGTGAGGACGATGACGCCACCCACGAGCGAGCCCAGGATCCGTGGCGGCACGAGCCGCACCAGCCAGGCGGCGATGGGCGCGGCGATGAGGCCACCGATGAGCAGGGCCAGCACCCAGGTGAAGTCGATGCCCTCGCCGCTGAGGCCGACGAAGAAGCCGATGCTGGCCGCGATCGCCACGAAGAACTCGCTGGTGTCGATCGAGCCGATCACCTTGCGCGGCTCCAGGCGGCCGCTCGCCAGGATCGCGGGCGTGCCCACGGGGCCCCAGCCGCCACCACCGGTGGCGTCCATGAAGCCCGCGACCAGGCCGAGCGGGGTGAGGAAGCGGCGACGCAGCGGCTTGTCCGAGCGCACAGGCAGGCCCTGCAGCGTGAAGCGGAGCAGCACGTAGAGGCCGAGCCCCAGCAGGATCACCGACATCACCGGCTTGGCGATCTCGGTCGAGAGCGATGACAGGAACGTGGCGCCGGCGAACGCGCCGATCGCACCGGGGATGCCGATGCGGGCCACGACCTTCCAGTCCACGTTGCCGAAGCGCCAGTGCGAGGCGCCGGACGCCAGCGTGGTGCCGATCTCTGCAAGGTGCACGGTGGCCGACGCCGCGGCGGGGTTGGTGCCGATCGCCAGCAGCAGCGTGGTGGAGGTGACGCCGTAGGCCATGCCCAGACTGCCGTCCACCAGTTGCGCGCCAAGGCCGACGAGCGCCAGCAGGATCAGGGTTCTCATGGTCGTGACCTTCCAGGTCTGGGGGGTTACGGCACAGGCCAAGCGAGAGCGGCCCGTGTGCAGGGTAACCACCCAACCCGGTCGGAAACAACAAGCATCTCAGACATCGGATAAGTGCGCATGAGAATGGAGGGTGAAAACCCTCGAATTCTTCAGGGTCCGACCAGGATCAGGTGTTCGACCAGGCCGACTCGCCCTGCGTGAGCGCGCGGATCTCGTCCGGCAACGTGCCCGCCACCAGGTCCGCGAGGGAGACCGCCTCCAGCACCGCGCGCACGTTGGCCCGCAGCGCGACCCACACGTGCAGGAGGGGGGCGGCCGGGCCCTGGAACTCCAGGTCGGACGGCCGGTTGCCGCGGACGAAGACCAGCGGCCCGTCCACGGCCCGCACGACGTCGGCGATCGTGATCGTCTCGGCCGCCCGGGCCAGGCGGTACCCGCCGCCCGCGCCACGGTGGCTCGTGACGAGCCCGTCGCGGCGCAGGTCGCTCAGGATCCCCTCGAGGAAGCGGTGCGGGATGTCCTGCGCCCGGGCCAGGGCTTCGGCGCGGACAGGTCCGTCGTGGTCGGCGGCCGCCAGCTCGGCGGCTGCCCGGACGGCATAGTCGGCTCGTGCGGAGATCCTCATGGGTCCATTCTCTCCCGGACGCCGCACGTGGTACGCCAGGGGTCCGCAGATCCGGGCGATCGGTGGGATGTGGCCTCGCGGCCACGGTGCTATCGTCCAATCCGTGCCGCATATGAGGATTCGAGAGGCCGCCGCGTACCTCGGCGTCAGCGACGACACGGTGCGTCGCTGGATCGACCGCGGGCTGCTCGGCGCTCGGACGGACGAGTCCGGCCGCAAGGTGGTCGACGGCTACGAGGTGGCGATGGTGGCGCGCGAGCATGCCTCGCCGCCCGGCCTGCCGCCGGGGTTGCGCAGCTCGGCCCGCAACCGCTTCGTCGGCCTCGTCACCGATATCCGGGTCGACGCGGTGATGGCTCAGGTCGAGCTGCAGTGCGGTCCGTTCCGGGTCGTCTCGCTGATGAGCAGCGAGGCGGTACGCGACCTCGAGCTCGAACCGGGATCAGTGGCAGTGGCAGTCATCAAGTCGACGAACGTCGTTATCGAGACCGAGGACCGGAGAGGCTCCATATGAACCAGAACAGGCACGGGCGCCGGCTGATGGTGAGCATCGTGTCCGCGGGGGTGCTGGCGACGGGGACGTTGACTGCCTGCACCGGGTCGGGTGACTCCGGCGACGGGGACGCGGCGTCGGACCGGACGCTCACCGTCTACGCTGCCGCGTCGTTGACGAGCACGTTCGAGGAGATCGCCGAGGACTTCGAGGCGGCGCACGAGGGAGTCGACGTCGAGCTGTCCTTCGCCGGGTCCTCGGACCTGGTCGCCCAGATCCAGCAGGGCGCCCCGGCGGACGTCTTCGCGTCGGCGGACACCGCGAACATGGACAAGCTCACCGCGGACGACCTGCTGGCGGGAACGCCCGCCGACTTCGCCGCGAACACCCTGATGATCGCGGTCCCGCCGGGCAACCCGGCGGGCGTCGCGTCGCTCGACGACCTGACCAGGGACGACGTGAACCTGGTGGTCTGCGCCCCGGAGGTGCCGTGCGGAGCGGCGGCCGAACGTGTCGAGGAGGCAGCCGGGCTCTCCTTCTCCCCGGTCAGCGAGGAGCAGAGCGTCACCGACGTGCTGAACAAGGTGATCACCGGCGAGGCTGACGCCGGCCTCGTCTACGTCACCGACGTGCGCGCCGCGGGAGACGAGGTCGAGGGCATCGAGTTCCCCGAGTCCGACGGCGCGGTCAACGTGTACCCCATCGCCGCCCTCGGTGGCAGCGCGCAGCCGGAGCTCGCCCAGGAGTTCGTCGAGGCCGTGCTGGGCCGGGACGGGCAGAAAGTGCTGGCCGACGCCGGCTTCGCGGCGCCATGATCCCCCGATGGGTCGCCGCCGTCGCGGCGGTGGGTGCGCTCCTGGTGGTGCTCCCCCTCGCGGCGATGGCGGCCCGCGTGGACTGGGCGAACTTCTGGATCCTGATCACCAGCGAGTCGTCGCGCGCGGCGCTGCTGCTGAGCCTGCGCACGTCCGCGGTGAGCACGCTGCTGTGCCTGGTGGTGGGGGTGCCGCTGGCGCTGGTCCTGGCCCGTGGCCGCTTCGCCGGGCTCGACCTGTTGCGTTCGCTGGTCCTGGTCCCGCTCGTCCTGCCGCCGGTGGTCGGCGGGATCGCACTCCTGTACACCTTCGGACGGCGGGGCCTGCTCGGCGAATCGCTGGAAGTGGCCGGGATCCAGATCGCGTTCTCCACCACCGCCGTCGTGCTGGCGCAGACCTTCGTGGCCCTGCCGTTCCTCGTGATCAGCCTGGAGGGAGCCGTGCGCACGGCCGGTACCCGGTACGACGTCGTCGCCGCGACCCTGGGCGCCCGGCCCACCGCTGTCCTGTTCCGGGTGACCCTGCCGCTGGTGTGGCCGGGTCTGCTGTCCGGCACCGTGCTGTCCTTCGCCCGCTGCCTGGGCGAGTTCGGGGCGACCATCACGTTCGCCGGCAGCCTGCAGGGCGTCACGCGGACGCTGCCGCTGGAGATCTACCTGCAGCGCGAGACCGACCCTGACGCTGCGGTCGCGCTGTCCCTCGTGCTGGTGGCGGTGGCGGTGCTCGTGATCGGCTTCACCCGGCGCAGCCGGAGCGCCCTGTGAGCCTTGCCCTCTCCGCACACCTCCCGGACCGCGACATCCAGGTCGACCTCGACGTCGCCGACGGCGAGACGGTCGCCCTGCTCGGCCCCAACGGCGCCGGGAAGTCGACGCTCCTGGCCGTGGCGGCCGGGCTGCTGCGCCCGCACGACGGCCGGGTCACGCTCGGCACCCGCACGCTCACCCATGTCGAGGCGGGCCGGACCCGCGCGTGGATACCGCCGCACGCACGGCAGGTGGCCCTGCTGGCGCAGGACGCCCTGCTGTTCCCGCACCTCTCCGTACGTCAGAACATCGCGTTCGGGCCGCGCGCCCGCGGCGCTTCCCGCCGAGAGGCCTCCGCAGAGGCGGACCGCTGGCTGGACCGGATCGGCTTGCCCGACCTCGGTGAGCGCCGCCCGTCGGCCATCTCCGGCGGACAGGCGCAACGGGTGGCGGTGGCTCGTGCTCTGGCCGCAGCGCCGCGCCTCCTCCTGCTTGACGAGCCCATGGCCGCCCTGGACGTCGACGTCACCCCCGCGCTGCGGCACCTGCTTCGCGAGGTCCTTGCCGGACAGACCGTCGTCTTCGCCACGCACGACGTCCTGGACGCGCTCCTGCTCGCCGACCGGGTGGTCGTGCTCGACGGCGGGCGCGTCACCGAGCGCGGCCCCACCCGCGAGGTGCTCTCCCGGCCCCGGAGCGCGTTCGCCGCCCGGATCGCGGGCCTGAACATCGTGGCGGGCACCTGGTCCGACGGCGGGGGCGGCGGGATCCGCGCCACGTCCGGCGACCCGGTCCACGGTCAGCTGCACGACGACGGCGGGGGCGCCGGCCGTGCGACGCCCCCCGCCGGGACCCCGATGATCGCCGCGTTCCGCCCGTCAGCGGTCTCGGTCTTTCCCAACCGGGCCACCGGCTCCCCACGCAACTCCTGGCAGGTCACGGTCACCGCGCTCGAACCGCAGGGTGACCTCGTCCGGGTCCGGGCAGGCGATCTCAGCGCGGACATCACACCCCAGGCAGCAGCCGACCTCGCGATCACGCCGGGTGACTCCGTCTGGTTCACGGTCAAGGCTACCGAGGTCGATCTGTACCCGGCGTGATCCGGTGGTCCGCCGTCAGGGGTCCGCTGTCAGGCCAGGATCTGGCCGACCCGCTGCGCCGAGGCCGCGAACGACCCCGTGAGCGGCAGCTCGGGCAGGATCACCGCCTGGGCAGCGTGGTAGACGTCGGGCTTGCCCACCCAGGTGAGGCCCGACGGGCGGTTCTCCGTGTCGAGCTCGTGGTGCCAGGACCCGTGCTCGGTGTCGACGAGGTGTTCCTGGATCCAGGCCCACCACTCACGCTCGAGCTCGGCGTAGCGTGCGTCGCCAGTGACCCGACCCAGCACGTTCGCGGTTGCGGCGCCCTCGGCCGCCACCCAGTGGAAGCGCCGCGGTTCGACCGGCGTGCCGGCCCAGTCCGTGGTGTACACGAAGCCGCCCCCACCCTCGGCGTCCCACCCGTCCGCGACCGCGCGGTCGAAGAGCGCGGCGGCGGCCTCGGTCCGGCGGCCGGCTGTACCCGCCTCCGCGTCGATCTGCAGCAGGAGGCGGGCCCACTCGAGCCCGTGTCCAGGCGTCGCACCATACGGCTTGAACTGGTCACGCGGCCGATCAGCGTTGTACTCGAGGAGTGGGTTCCATCCCGCGTCGAAATGCTCGGGGATCCGCCAGTCGTTCGACCGGGCCCAGCTCACTACCTGGTCGCCGATCGCCGCCGCCCGCTCCAGCCACAGGCCGTCTCCGGTCGCGGCGTGGGCCGCGAGCAGCGCCTCGACGGAGTGCATGTTCGCGTTCACTCCGCGGTAGTCCGACGTCGAGGACCAGTCGCGGGACCGCTCGTCCAGGTGCAGCTCACGCTCCGGCTCCCAGAACCGCGCGTCGAGCACGGCGAGTGCATCGGTGAGCAGCTCGGACGCGCCGGCAATCCCGGCGACCTTGCCGGTCGAGCCAGCGAGCACGACGAAGGCGTGCGCATACGCCTCCTTGGTACCGACGAGCTCGTCACCCTCACCCCGGGCGGCGAGCCATCCGCCGAACTCGACGTCGGCCAGTACCTCGCGCAGTCCTGTGATCGCCCGCGCGGCATACTCCCCGGCCCCACTTACACCAAGCAGATGGCCGATCGCGAAGGTGTGCGCCATCCGCGCCGTGATCCACGTCTCCACGGGATGTGAGTGGTCGGGGCGTCCCATGTCGTCGAGCCAACAGGCAGCGCCGTCCTCACGGACCGAAGCCTCAGCGAAACGCAGCAGCGAGACGAAATGATTGCGGCGCCACGCGGCTGCGGCGGAGCTTGCGGGCGGGGTGCTGGTGGAGCCCGCGGCGGTGCGGGTGGTATCTGCGTTCACACCGCCACGATAGCCGCGGCTGCTGTGTGGCCCGCAAGTCTGTGGTTGTGGCCGTAAATGCCGTAAGGGGGTGGAGTCACACCCGACCAACGGTCAGGGTGCGACTCCACCCCCTACTGGGAATGGTTGTCCGGCGGCGTCCTACTCTCCCACCCCGTCTCCAGGGCAGTACCATCGGCGCTGTGAGGCTGAGCTTCCGGGTTCGGAATGGGACCGGGCGTTTCCCCCACGCTAAGACCACCGTAACACTATCAAGTACCAGGCAAACCCCGTCCCGCACTCCACCCGAACCACAAAGGATGGTCCGGGGGTGTGGGGGGGTTTGGTGCCCGTGACTCGGGAACCGCATAGTGGACGCGAAACAAGATCAATGAAACTTTTATTAACAGTAAATGGGGTGTTGTGAAGTTGTTGGCAGGTTAGTACCGGTCAGCTCCGACAGTCTTCAGTCCTGTCTTCCACATCCGGCCTATCAACCCAGTGGTCTGCTGGGTGCCTCCCACCCCCAAAAGGGGTGTGGAAACCTCATCTCGAAGCAGGCTTCCCGCTTAGATGCTTTCAGCGGTTATCCCTTCCGAACGTAGCCAACCAGCCGTGCTCCTGGCGGAACAACTGGCACACCAGAGGTTCGTCCGTCCCGGTCCTCTCGTACTAGGGACAGCCCTTCTCAAGTTTCCTGCGCGCGCAGCGGATAGGGACCGAACTGTCTCACGACGTTCTAAACCCAGCTCGCGTACCGCTTTAATGGGCGAACAGCCCAACCCTTGGGACCTACTCCAGCCCCAGGATGCGACGAGCCGACATCGAGGTGCCAAACCATGCCGTCGATATGGACTCTTGGGCAAGATCAGCCTGTTATCCCCGGGGTACCTTTTATCCGTTGAGCGACGGCGCTTCCACAAGCCACCGCCGGATCACTAGTTCCGACTTTCGTCCCTGCTCGACCTGTCGGTCTCACAGTCAAGCTCCCTTGTGCACTTGCACTCGATACCTGATTGCCAACCAGGCTGAGGGAACCTTTGAGCGCCTCCGTTACATTTTAGGAGGCAACCGCCCCAGTTAAACTACCCACCAGGCACTGTCCCTGATCCGGATCACGGACCGAGGTTAGACATCCGAAGCGATCAGAGTGGTATTTCAACAATGACTCCACCCGAGCTGGCGCCCGGACTTCACAGTCTCCCACCTATCCTACACAAACCGCACCGAACACCAATACCAAGCTATAGTAAAGGTCCCGGGGTCTTTCCGTCCTGCTGCGCGTAACGAGCATCTTTACTCGTACTGCAATTTCGCCGAGTTCGCGGTTGAGACAGCGGAGAAGTCGTTACGCCATTCGTGCAGGTCGGAACTTACCCGACAAGGAATTTCGCTACCTTAGGATGGTTATAGTTACCACCGCCGTTTACTGGGGCTTAAATTCTGAGCTTCGCCCAAGGGCTGACTCGTCCTCTTAACCTTCCAGCACCGGGCAGGCGTCAGTCCGTATACATCGTCTTGCGACTTCGCACGGACCTGTGTTTTTAGTAAACAGTCGCTTCTCCCTGGTCTCTGCGGCCCTCCCCGCGTCCCCCAGCAAGTGGGTTAACAGTTCAGGCCCCCCTTCTCCCGAAGTTACGGGGGCATTTTGCCGAGTTCCTTAACCACGATTAGCTCGATCGCCTTAGTATTCTCTACCTGACCACCTGAGTCGGTTTAGGGTACGGGCGGCTAGTCCCTCGCGTCGAGGCTTTTCTAGGCAGCATAGGATCACCAGATTCCCGCATACACGGTCACTATCAGCTCTCACCCTGGTGACACCCGGATTTGCCTAGGTGTCGGGCTACAACCTTGGACGTGGACAACCATCGCCACGCCTGGCTACCTTCCTGCGTCACCCCTGTTAACACGCTTACCTACTACCGGATCAGGTCCCACGCCTCGCCCACGATGAGACCCGAAGGTCTCGGTGCGGGTTCGGGGTGGTTAGTATCACCGGGCTCGGTATGGGCGGTACTTCGCCGGTAGGAGAATATCAACTCCTTGTCCATCGACTACGCCTGTCGGCCTCGCCTTAGGTCCCGACTTACCCAGGGCGGATGAACCTGGCCCTGGAACCCTTGGTCATTCGGCGGACGGGATTCACACCCGTCATTCGCTACTCATGCCTGCATTCTCACTCGTGTAGGCTCCACCGCTAGGTCACCCTGCGACTTCACTGCCCACACGACGCTCCCCTACCCACCCACACACCTGAACAGAAGGAACAAGTCCCCTGCTGGGCTAACGTATGAGTGCCACGGCTTCGGCGGTGTGCTTGAGCCCCGCTACATTGTCGGCGCGGAATCACTTGACCAGTGAGCTATTACGCACTCTTTCAAGGGTGGCTGCTTCTAAGCCAACCTCCTGGTTGTCTGTGCAACTCCACATCCTTTCCCACTGAGCACACGCTTAGGGGCCTTAGCCGGTGATCTGGGCTGTTTCCCTCTCGACCACGGAGCTTATCCCCCGCAGTCTCACTGCCGCGCTTGCACTTACCGGCATTCGGAGTTTGGCTGACGTCAGTAACCTGGTGAGGCCCATTAGCCATCCAGTAGCTCTACCTCCGGTAAGAAACACGCGACGCTGCACCTAAATGCATTTCGGGGAGAACCAGCTATCACGAAGTTTGATTGGCCTTTCACCCCTAACCACAGGTCATCCCCCAGGTTTTCAACCCTGGTGGGTTCGGTCCTCCACGCCGTCTTACCGGCGCTTCAACCTGCCCATGGCTAGATCACTTCGCTTCGGGTCTAGACCCGGCGACTGAATCGCCCTATTCGGACTCGCTTTCGCTACGGATACCCCACACGGGTTAACCTCGCCACCGAGCACTAACTCGCAGGCTCATTCTTCAAAAGGCACGCCGTCACCCCTACCAAGGAGGCTCCGACGGATTGTAGGCACACGGTTTCAGGTACTATTTCACTCCCCTCCCGGGGTACTTTTCACCTTTCCCTCACGGTACTTGTCCGCTATCGGTCACTAGGTAGTATTTAGGCTTAGCAAGTGGTCTTGCCAGATTCACACGAGATTTCACGGGCCCCGTGCTACTTGGGATCCCCTCCACCAGGCCGCACCATTTCGTCTACGGGACTCCCACCCACTACGGTCCGGTATTCAACCCGGTTCGACTATGACACGACTTTCTCACTGGCTACCAGACTGTCAGATCTGGTCAGAAGGTCCCACAACCCCGCACACGCAACGCCTGACAGCTTGACACGCATACGGTTTGGCCTCATCCGCTTTCGCTCGCCACTACTCACGGAATATCTCTTCCTGTCGGTACTGAGATGTTTCACTTCCCGACGTTCCCTCCACACGCCCTATACATTCAGGCGCGGGTAACCGAACATGACTTCGGCTGGGTTCCCCCATTCGGAGACCCTCGGATCACAGCTCGTCTGCCAACTCCCCGAGGATTATCGCAGGCTACAACGTCCTTCTTCGGCTCCTAGTGCCAAGGCATCCACCAATGTGCCCTAAAAAACTTCAACAACACAACAATCACAGAAACCAAGAACAGACCACAAAACAACAACCACAGACTGAAAGCCCATGGCCATACGCTTCACGGTCGCAATCTTGGAAAAATTCAAAGATGCTCGCGTCCACTATGCAGTTCTCAAGCAACGGACGAACCCACCAGGCAACCCGCGACCACCACCACCGGACAAGCCGGCTGGTATGACCACGACCCGATGACCCGCACCACCAGAAACACCCACACCCAAGGAACCCTGCCCCCACCAGCACCCGCCCGACCCCGAAGGAACGAACGCCACCCGTGAAGACCTGATCCCGCGGCCGGTTGCCTCAGGACCCAACAGTGTGCTCGGCGAACCCCACCCCCCGTGACGACCGCGTTCCAGCCCGTGACAAGCACCGGCGTACTAGCAGCCACCCACCCGAGGGAAAGGACTCTTCGTCAATGTTCCACCCATGAGCAACCACCCCAGACGCGTACGGCCTGGGCCTGGCCTCTGCCACCACCACCAGCAACCCCGTCAGGGGCCGCTCACCCCAAGGGCAAGCACGCCGGCACCCCGGGGTGTCCCCGGGCGTGGTGGAGATGAGCTCCTTAGAAAGGAGGTGATCCAGCCGCACCTTCCGGTACGGCTACCTTGTTACGACTTAGTCCCAATCGCCAGTCCCACCTTCGACCACTCCCTCCCACAAGGGGTTGGGCCGTGAGCTTCGGGTGTTACCAACTTTCGTGACTTGACGGGCGGTGTGTACAAGGCCCGGGAACGTATTCACCGCAGCGTTGCTGATCTGCGATTACTAGCGACTCCGACTTCACGGGGTCGAGTTGCAGACCCCGATCCGAACTGAGACCGGCTTTTTGGGATTCGCTCCACCTCACGGTATCGCAGCCCTCTGTACCGGCCATTGTAGCATGCGTGAAGCCCAAGACATAAGGGGCATGATGATTTGACGTCATCCCCACCTTCCTCCGAGTTGACCCCGGCAGTCTCCCATGAGTCCCCGGCATAACCCGCTGGCAACATAGGATAAGGGTTGCGCTCGTTGCGGGACTTAACCCAACATCTCACGACACGAGCTGACGACAACCATGCACCACCTGTGTACGAGTGTCCAAAGAGAACCCCATCTCTGGGGCTTTCTCGTACATGTCAAGCCTTGGTAAGGTTCTTCGCGTTGCATCGAATTAATCCGCATGCTCCGCCGCTTGTGCGGGCCCCCGTCAATTCCTTTGAGTTTTAGCCTTGCGGCCGTACTCCCCAGGCGGGGCACTTAATGCGTTAGCTGCGGCACGGAACCAGTGGAACTGACCCCACACCTAGTGCCCAACGTTTACGGCATGGACTACCAGGGTATCTAATCCTGTTCGCTCCCCATGCTTTCGCTCCTCAGCGTCAGTAACTGCCCAGAGACCTGCCTTCGCCATCGGTGTTCCTCCTGATATCTGCGCATTCCACCGCTACACCAGGAATTCCAGTCTCCCCTACAGCACTCTAGTCTGCCCGTACCCGATGCAAGCCCACAGTTGAGCCATGGGATTTCACACCAGACGCGACAGACCGCCTACGAGCTCTTTACGCCCAATAATTCCGGACAACGCTTGCGCCCTACGTATTACCGCGGCTGCTGGCACGTAGTTAGCCGGCGCTTCTTCTGCAGGTACCGTCACTTGCGCTTCTTCCCTGCTGAAAGAGGTTTACAACCCGAAGGCCGTCATCCCTCACGTGGCGTCGCTGCATCAGGCTTTCGCCCATTGTGCAATATTCCCCACTGCTGCCTCCCGTAGGAGTCTGGGCCGTGTCTCAGTCCCAGTGTGGCCGGTCGCCCTCTCAGGCCGGCTACCCGTCGACGCCTTGGTAGGCCATTACCCCACCAACAAGCTGATAGGCCGCGAGCCCATCCCCCACCGAAAAACTTTCCAACACCCACCATGCGGCAGGTGCTCATATCCGGTATTAGACCCCGTTTCCAAGGCTTATCCCGAAGTAGGGGGCAGGTTGCTCACGTGTTACTCACCCGTTCGCCACTGATCCACCCCCGAAAGGGCTTCACCGTTCGACTTGCATGTGTTAAGCACGCCACCAGCGTTCGTCCTGAGCCAGGATCAAACTCTCCGTAAAAGAGAAACATCCACACCCACCCCAACAAGAGCAGGCACGAACAATGATACCGGCCAGACCAATCTGATGATTGTGTCCGTCCAAACAAAACCCCCACAGTCCATGACCCCACCAACCACACGGTCAGCAAAGCCACACCCCGCAAGGGATAAACAATCTGGCATTGACTATCAAGCACACTGTTGAGTTCTCAAACAACCGACGCACACCGCCAGAGCCATCATCCTCAGGATGCTGACCCCATCCGGGGCAACCTCTTCAACTTACCAGACTCGAATCCGCCTCGCAAATCCGCTGGCCCTGAAGGCCTAACGCACTCACATGAGAGGACCCGCACCCGATAACCCGCAGAACAATTTGAATCGTCCTGCATCAGAGATGGGATCCAGCCCCGGCGCGGCCACTCGGACCGTCTCCGGTCCGTGTGTCCGTCGGCCCGTCGGGCTGACATCCAGAACAGTACGTCAGGCGGCAGGGTGCGTCAAAGCCGAGGCGCGTGACGGCGGACACAGAACCGCTGTTCACCGGGTGTTTTTCCAAGAAGCTCTCAGCGTCGGCCGGTCCGAAGTCCTGCTGGACGGCCTCTGCCGCCCCCTGGAGCGCCGCGATGGGCGGCAGTAGACCAAGAACTCTCCCGCCCAGCCATGTCTGCGTAATCTTTGGTTCAGATTTCGCCATCCACGGCGAATGAGCGATCCGGGCCGCTAACTGCGGGCCCTGGTTCGCGGTGCGGCGCTCCAGGACCCGGTCCACGATTGCCTCCGCAGCAGCCGCCTCCCGTGGTGAGGCTCTAGCCTGCGGCCGAGCCCAGCCGCAGGCCCAGCATGTCCTCGAGCTCCCCGTGTGTGACGCCGTAGGTCTCGACGACGCGCGCGCCGTCGTCGTCCCGGCGGCTCGGCCCGACGTCGATCACCGCGATATCGCTGTAGATCCGCGACACGCAGCCGACTCCGGTGAGCGGCAGAGTGCATTCCGGGACGAGCTTGGGCTGACCGTCCTTGGTCAGGAGCGTCATCATGACGACGCTCCGCTTGGCGCCCACCGCGAGGTCCATCGCCCCGCCCACCGCGGGCACGGCGCCGGGCTTGCCCGTGGACCAGTTCGCGAGGTCACCCGATGTCGAGACCTGGAACGCCCCCAGCACGCAGACGTCGATGTGCCCGCCACGCATCATGGCGAACGAGTCGGCCTGGTGGAAGTACGAGGCGCCGTCGAGCTCAGTCACCGGGACCTTGCCCGCGTTGATGAGCTCGGCGTCCACGACGTCCGGCTCCGGGGACGGGCCCATGCCGAGCAGCCCGTTCTCCGTGTGCAGGGTGATGCCGGAGTCCTCGGGGAGGTGGTCCGCCACGAGCGTCGGCAGGCCGATGCCCAGATTCACGTAGGAGCCCGGCCTGATGTCGGCGGCGACGCGGGCCGCCAGCTGCGCCTTGGACAGCGGGGACCCGCTCCGCGCGTCCGCGGGAATCGTCTCCGCACTCATGAAGCGGCTCCTCGTGCCGCGGGCTGAGCTCCCGCGAGCGTGGTCACGCTGTCGATCGGCACGACGGCGTCGACGTAGATCCCCGGGGTCACCACTGTCTCGGGGTCGATCGACCCGGTCGGCACCACCTCGTGTACCTGCACCACGGTCCGCCGGGCCGCCGTGGCCATGACCGGCCCGAAGTTCCGGGCGGTCTTGCGGTAGACGAGGTTCCCGACGCCGTCGGCCCGGAACGCCTTGACCAGCGCGACGTCGGCGCGGATGGGCGACTCGAGGACCATCGGGACACCGTCGACCACGCGGGTCTCCTTGCCCTCGGCCAGCGGCGTGCCGAAGCCGGTCGGCGTGAAGAAGCCGCCCAGGCCGGCGCCCGCCGCGCGGATCCGCTCGGCCAGGTTGCCCTGCGGCACCAGCTCGAGCTCGATCTCGCCCGCGCGGTACGCGGCGTCGAAGTGCCACGAGTCCACCTGCCGGGGGAACGAGCACACGATCTTGCGCACGCGGCGTTCGAGGATGAGTCGCGCCAGGGCGTCCTCGCCGTTGCCCGCGTTGTTGGAGACGACGACGAGGTCGCCGGCGCCCTGTTCCAGCAGCGCCTCGATGAGCTCGACCGGCTGCCCGGCAGGCCCGAACCCGCCGATCATCACGGTCGAGCCGTCGGCGACGTCGCCCACTGCTTCCAGGGCGGTCCGCGCGAGCTGGACGGTCATGCGGCGGCCCGCGCGTTCTCCAGGACCACGGCCATGCCCTGGCCGACGCCGATGCAGATCGCGGCCACGCCCCAGCGCTGGTTCTCCGCGACCAGCCGGCGCGCGAGCGTACCAAGGATGCGCGTGCCGGACGCGCCGAGCGGGTGGCCGAGCGCCGTCGCGCCGCCCCAGGCGTTCACGATGTCCAGGTCGATGCCCCACGCGTCGACGCAGACGAGCGACTGTGCGGCGAACGCCTCGTTGAGCTCGACGGCGCCGACGTCGTCCCAGCTGATGCCGCTTTTCGCGAGGGCGCGGTCGGCGGCCTCCACCGGGGCGTAGCCGAAGTACTGCGGCTCGTTCGCGACCGACGCGCGGCCCGCGATGCGGGCCAGCGGTTCCAGGCCCGTGCTGGTCGCCGCCGACTCCGAGCCGATCAGGGCGGCGCTGGCGCCGTCCGTCAGCGGGGAGGCGTTGCCCGCCGTGATGGTGCCGCCCTCGGCGCGGAAGGACGGCTTGAGCGACGCCAGCTTCTCCAGGGTGCCGTCCGGGCGGACGGGCTCGTCGCGCCGTAGGACGGTATCGGGGTGGGGGGCGACCAGGTCGTCGTACCGGCCGGCCTCCCATGCCTCGTGTGCCAGACGGTGGCTGCGCAGGGCGAACTCGTCCTGGCGCTCCCGCGTGACGTCGTACTTCTCGCGCAGGCGCTCCGTTGCCTCGCCGAGAGAGACCGTCCATTCCGGCCGCATCCTCGTGTTGACGAGGCGCCAGCCCAGGGTGGTGGAAACCAGCTCTGCGTTGCCCGCCGGATAGGCGCGCTCCGGCTTGAGCATGACCCACGGTGCCCGGCTCATGGACTCGACGCCGCCCGCCACGACGACGTCGGCGTCGCCGGACTCGACGGCGCGAGCCGCCTGCACGGCGGCCTCCAGCGACGAGCCGCACAGCCGGTTCACGGTGACGCCGGGGACCGACAGCGGCAGCCCGGCCAGCAGCACGGCCATCCGCGCCACGTTCCGGTTGTCCTCGCCCGCCCCGTTCGCGTTACCGAGGATCACGTCATCGATCCGGACGGGGTCCAGCCCTGGCGCGCGGCGCACCTGCTCCCCGACGACAAAAGCCGCCAGGTCATCCGGCCGCACCGTTGCAAGCGCCCCGCCATAGCGGCCGAAGGGCGTGCGCACCGCGTCGTAGACGAATGCCTGCCTCATCGATTCACACCTCTGCCCGTTCGCGGTGCGCACACAAGTTCCGTATGCGTACGCCCACGGTAACAGCCGGGCTCAGGTCCGGGTACGGGCCAGGTCCGCCTCGATCTCGTGGACGGCACGCAGCAGCGGCGGCAGGAAGTCCGCCACCAGCTCCTCGACCGCGCCGCGGCGCACCGGGGCGGACACGTTCACCGCGGCCACCACCCGGCCGGCCCGGTCCCGCAGGGGCGCGGCGATCGAGCGCAGCCCCTCCTCCAGCTCCTGGTCGACGAGCGCCCAGCCCTGGCCGTGGACCCGGTGCAGCTCGGCGCGCAGCAGCTCCCGGTCGATGATCGTGTGCGGGGTGAGCCGCTCCAGGGCGACGTCGCCCAGGAAGGCATCCCGGTCTCGGTGGGGCAGGTGAGCCAGGACCGCGCGGCCCATGGAGGTGGCCGCCGCAGGGAACCGGGTGCCCACCTGGATGGCCGCCGACATGATCCGCCGTGTCGCGACGCGGGCCACGTAGACGATGTCGGCGCCGTCGAGCACCGCCACCGAAGACGACTCCCCGACGTCCTCCGCGAGCTGCTCCAGGTGAGGCTGCGCCACCTCCGGCAGCGACAGGCTCGACAGGTAGGCGTACCCGAGCTCGAGGACCTGGGGACGCAGGGCGAACATTCGCCCGTCGGTCACCACGTACCCGAGCTCCACCAGAGTGTGCAGGAAGCGCCGCGCCGACGCCCGGCTCAGGTCGGCCTCGCGGGCCACCTCGCTCAGCGTCATCCGCGCCCGTTCCGAGCCGAACGCGCGGATCACCGCAAGCCCGCGCTCCAGGGACTGCACGAACTCACCCGACCGGGCGCCGGCATCCTGAACGGTCTCGCCCATCTGAGGTCCTCCCTGCCGTCAATGCGTCCGCTTCGCATCCTCGGCCGAGCATCAGCCGCTGCAGCTCGCACATGTGCGACCGGGGAGGTGCGTCACCTGGGCAGCACGCCCGCCCGGGGCTCCCCAGGTCCGACGACGGAGCGCACCGTTGAGCTCCGACGCCCGTGGCCCTGGTCGTTCTCCGAACGGGTGTGCCGCAGGTGAACGTAGCGACCGCTCGGAGTTCGGGTCAACAGCAGAGTGGCCCGGGTCACAACCGTGATCGGATCGCGACGTGTGGCTCAGGCCGCTAACCCCGGTTCTCGCACACGTGGAGCCGCAACAGAAGAGCCCCTGACCGGCTTGTCGCCGGTCAGGGGCCCTTTCGATATGTGCGCCCGAAGGGATTCGAACCCCCAACCTTCTGATCTGTCGCCTCTGCAGGACCTGGCGACGACGGCGGCCGCGGCGTGGGAGCTGGCCGCATGAGCGCGCGCCAGAGCCCGATCGAGCGGGACGCACGCAGGATCGCCAGCGACGCGCTCATGGGCGCGTGGCGGCGCCGGAAGACGGACCAGTCGGCCTGGGAGGTGCTCGAGGAGGCGGTGCAGGTGTGCGAGCGGCTCCACCTCGTACGCCGTCGTCGCCGACGACATCCCGCGAGCGCGACGGGCGGCGCGCGCCGGGCAGCTCCTGGACGAAGCACAGGCACGGCTGGTCGCCCGGCAGAGGCGCGACAACGCCCGCGTGCTCGAGCGCAGGCCGGGATCGTGCCCAACGCGCGCGTCGTGGTGGTGCGGGCCGGCTACAGCGCCAGCGCCCCGCCGGTCGGCACCGTGATGACGCTCGACGGCGAGACGGCGACGACGTACTTCCTGCGCGGGGCCGACGACGACGGGCGCCAGCTGGCTCGTGAACTACCGCGACGTCGAGGTCGTGCCCGACGCGCCGATTCCGGATTCCCGAATCGAGGATGAGCCCGCGCAGCGGTCAGAGTGGTTCGAGTGCGACCGGCCGGGCTGCGGCGCCGTCATGGGCTCGGTGGGCGGCCCGGACCGGACGAGCCGTGGGACGACTACGACCCGATCGGCGAGCACATCGCGCAGCACGAGCGCGACGACGCGGAGGTGCCGGCATGAGCGCCCAGCTCGCGGCCGGCGAGACGGTCCGCGTCGTCGCGGAGACGTTGGCCAACGGTGCGCCGCATCCGTTCGTCGGCCGGACGGGCCTCGTCGACGAGGTCCGCGCGATCGGACAGCACCCGGTCCGCGTGCTCGTCGACGGCCGCGCGATCATGTTCGCCGTCGAAGAGCTCGAACGACACGCGGACGTGATTCCGGACGGCGAAATCATTGCCCGGAGCACCCGATGAGGTCCGGGTTTGCAACGTATGACGTTTTCATGACGGAACGATGGGAAACGCATACGACAGACTGGACACTCTGGCTGCGCGCGGTCGGGCGCGCGTCCACGACGATCAAGACGCGGGTCGAGCACATTCGGTGGCTCGCGCGCGACACCACGGTCGACGACCCCTGGACGCTCACGACGAACGACCTGGTCGGTTGGCTCGGCTCCCACGACTGGGCCCGGGAGACCCGCCGCGGCGTACGCGCGAGCCTGAGGGGGTTCTGGCGCTGGGGGATCCTCGACGGCCGCGCCGTCGAGGACCCGACCGCGGTCCTGCCCGCGCCGCGGCCGGGCATCCCGTCGCCGCATCCGACGCCGGAGCACGCCTACGCGGCCGCGCTCATGCACGCGCCGCCGGCCGCCCGGCTCATGCTGCAGCTCGCGGCGGAGTACGGCCTACGCCGCGCGGAGGTGGCACAGGTCCACGCGCGCGACGTCCACGAGACGAGCGACGGTTGGACCCTCACCGTCCACGGGAAGGGCGGCCGCGAGCGCCCGGTGCCGCTCACGCCGGCCATGGCGTGGGACCTGCGCACGAAGTGCCAGGGCGGCTACGCGTTCCCGGGCCAGATCGAGGGTCACGTGTCCGCGCGGTGGGTCGGGGTGCGGATCAGCCGGCTCCTGCCGCCGGGTCTGAGCATGCACGGCCTGCGGCACCGGTTCGCCTCGAACGCGTACCGGCTGTCCAACGACCTGCTCGGCGTGCAGAAGCTCCTCGGGCACGCGTCCCCGACCACGACCCAGGTCTACGTCCTGGTCCCTGACGAGCGTCTGCGGACGATCGTCGACGCCGTCGGGGGTGAACGTCGCGCCGCGGCCTCCCATCCCCCTGATATCGGCCGCTACGGTGCCTCAGGTGGATAACGAAACCCGGAAGGTCCTCGTGAAGAACCCTGGCCGTGTCGCGCTGGTGCTGGCCGGGGCCGCGCTCGTCGTGGCGCTCGCGCTGGCCGTGGTCCTGGCGGTCGCGCTCCAGCCGTCACAGTCCGTCTCGGACTGCCTGGCGGTGCACGGGTTCGAAGTGAACCCGGCCAGCGACAGCGCGGTGTACGCGGCCGCCGTCGAGCACTGCGGAGGCTAGCCTCCCGGGGTCATCGGCCGTAGAGCTTCCTCGCGAGCCGCCAGGCCCGGTCAGTGCCCGGTCCCCAGACGCCGTCGTCGTGGACGCCCAGCGCACGCTGGGCGTCCGCTACGGCGGCGTCGTGCGCTGACTGGGACGCGTCCCCCCACTTGCCGTCCGTGCGGGCCCCGACGACGTCCTGGGTGAACCGGACGCCGTACGGGTGGCGGCCGCCACCGTGCGCTGACGACGCCGCGAGCGCATAGAGGCGCTTGTCGGTGTTCGGGCCGTAGAGGTTGTCCAGGTCGGCGCCGTCCAGGTGGACGGCGCCCTGCAGGTTCCAGACCTTGGCGTCGCCGCGTGCGGCGCGGACGTCGCCAGCGCCGTAGTTGGACCACTGGCCCACGTCGACGTGGAGGTGGCCCTGGTGGTTGCGTGCGACGCCGACGATGCCGTCCCGGGCGAAGATCACGGCCAGGCCGAACGCGGTCGCGACGGTCATCGCGTGGACCAGCTCGGCGCGCTCGCGCGGACCGTTCTTGTTGATGTCGGCGGCCAGGCCGTCGTTGTGCCACGAGCCGGCGGGTGTGCACGCGCGGGC
The DNA here is from genome assembly GCA_963850545.1 of uncultured Actinomycetota bacterium. Taxonomy (GTDB): domain Bacteria; phylum Actinomycetota; class Actinomycetes; order Actinomycetales; family Cellulomonadaceae; genus Promicromonospora. Next base: position 1,263,078 of record CAWKLP010000002.1, read on the forward strand.
GTGACGCCGCCGTAGGCCGGGTGTTCCCCCACGTGGTAGCCGGCGGCCTTCGCCCAGGCCATGAACCGGTTGAGCGAGCTCGTCGGGGTGATCTGCTTGGACAGTGCCATTACGACGCCTCTCCTGTGTTCTTCTCCAGGGCGGCCAGGCGCTTGCTGTGGTCCTTCTGTAGCGCCTCGATCCTGTTCAGCTGGTCGCGGGCGGACGATCCGCCGTTCGGCTTGAACTGGGCGCGGACCTCCTTCGTGATGTCGCGGATCTCGGTCAGGCGCGGTAGCGCTCGCAGCGCGACGAAGCCGGCGACGGCGGCCACGACGACGATGGCGGCGGGCCATGAGTCCCCGATCGCCTCCAGGACGGTCGCGATGTCCTCTGCGCTCACAGGGAGCCTCCTAGCTGATGGTGAGTGTGGTGGTGGCGTTCACGAGGTCGTGCGTGACCTCGCGGATGACGTGGCTCTGTCCGGACACGGCACCGGGCTCGACGACGGGCCAGCCGATCGGCAGCGCGAGCTCGTCGTACGGGCGGGCGGGCGGCATGAGCGGGATCTGGATCTGGATCCGTTCCTTGCGGGCCCGCATCCGGCCCAGGATCGAGTTCGCTGTCCCAGCTGCGGGTACGTACCCGGGAGGTGTGGTGCCGTTGAACTCGACCCGCTGGACGACGATCGCGTTGGCGATCGCGACGGTGGTCGACAGGACCGACCCGCTCCCCCACGCCAGGCGGATGAAGTCCGCGTATCCAGCGTCCAGGCTCCGGTCCCACTCCCAGTCCAGGAGCGGGATGAAGTCGGGTATCGACGGGTCGTAGGCGAGGAACAGTTTCCGGTCGGTCGCGCCGTTCTGGTAGGCGGTGCTGGACTGGAGCAGCACGTTGCCGTTCGGTCGCCAGAGCGCGATGGTGCCCGTGGTGGCGATGTTCGCTTCGATGATGTCGTTGAACGACGACCCGATCGGCCGGTCAGCGACAGGTGCCCCTGTGGCGAGCGTGGCCGGGTCACGCGTGACCACGACGCCGTCCCGATCGGTGACGTAGTACGAGTCCAGCAGGGCCTGGATCTCGGCGAAGATCGTCGGCTGTGCGGTGGCGACCGTGCCTGTCAGGACACGGCCGGCGAGCATCGCGTCATAGGACTCCGCGCGGATGTTGATGGTGTCGGAGGCCTTGACCCGGGTGGCCTGCCGCACGATCAACTTGAAGACCTGGAACTGGATGCCCAGCGGGTACTCCGGCACGGTGAGGTCGAGGTGCAGGATCGGGGCGTGGCCCGGGTCCAGCGCGTCCCAGTAGGCGTCCGAGTAGGGGACCACCAGGTTCGCCTGGATCATCGGGGTGAACGCGTCCCGGAGGGTGACCGTGCCCGCGCTGATCGGGATGTCCGAGTGGAACTCGCTGCCCTCCGGCCAGGAGATGGACGCCAGGTAGCTCGGAGTGAGCACCATCGGGATCGACGTCATGCCGGCACCTCGGTCAGCGTGAACTGGACCTCGGTCGCCCCGGTCCCGGGAGTGTTCTGCACCCGGACCTGAGACGAGCTGATCCCGTCGAACTGCTCCACCTGCACACCCTTGGGCACCAGGACCGACGCCGACGCATTCGCCGGCCCCGTCCACGCTGCGTCGACTGCCCCGCTGGGGCTGTACCCGCCGGCGAACCACGGCCGCAGCTGCGTGCCGTACTCGACGAGCGCGTCCGCGAGGCGGAGCGTCTGCGCTGCGTAGATGCCCGACCAGACCAGCGTTGGCCGCATGAACGCGGCGAGGGCCGGCGGCGTGAACAGGGCATCCTCGCGGTACCAGGTCGACGACGGCTCGCCGGGAAGGATCTCGTCCGACCCGCTCGACGTCGACAGGGTGGCGCCGGCGGCGTCGTACCAAGTCGCGTCGAGCCGCTGGACGTTGCTGTTGATCGACTGCCACCAGTAGGACGACAGGATGAGCGGCTGTCCGGGCCGGACCGGAATACCACCGAGGCCGGACGGCGCAAGGGCCACCGACATGGGCGATGACGTGTTGGCCGTGGCCATGACGTACTCGAAGTACCCGTGCCCGTTCGGGCCGCCCGTGGTCGCGTGCGTGAGGGTGCCCGTGGATCCCTGCTGTCCCCAGACGACGGCCGTCAGTGCGGGTCCGGAGCGAGGTTCGTCCGCAGGGCGTCAGCGATCGACACCGCGCAGAGGCCCTCGGACCGCAGCGCGGCCGCGAACGCGTCCGCCGTGGCGTAGCTGGGGAACAGGGCCGTGATGTCGTGCTGGGTCGGCGTGTCGGGCCGCTGCACGACGAACGGGACCACCTGGTCGACGCCGGCGTTGACCAGGGTGCGGGACGCGGAGTAGGCCGCGTGCGCGGAGAGCAGGATCGGAGTGTGGATGCCGGACGTGGCGAAGGTGAAGGTCGTCATCGGGGGTCTCCTAGACCTTGGCCTGGCCGTACGTGACGATCTCGATCGCGATGCGGCGGGACTCCTGCCGGGCGCGGAACGCCTCGACGGCGGCCTCCCCGGGGTAGGTGTCCGCGTACACGCGCAGCTCGGCGGCACGGTCCCTGGCAGCCTGGTTCAGCCGGCGTTCCGCGGCGGAGATCGTGCCGCGGTCGCGGGCGTTGATGTTCGTGTTCTTGTTGTCGGGGATCCGGCCGATGGACTGGCGGTATCGGTCGACGGAGTCCCTCGCGCGCTCCGTCGACGTGCGGGTGTCCCCGATCCGCTTCCTGACCTTGTCCAGCTGGATCTCGCCCGTCAGGCCCAGGTCCTGGTAGGCGCCGGCGTTCCCCCGGATGTCGTCGTGCAGCTTGCCGTGCCCGCGCTCGAGCTCCGACAGCACCCGCTCCGACGTCGTCCCGTACCCGACCAGTGCTAGGGCGGCCTCGTCGGCCGGGATACCCAGGTCCGCGAGCAGGTCGATGCTCTTCATGTTCTCGTCGTAGCCGTCGCCCAGCGGGTCCCAGAAGTCGGCCAGCGCGTTCTGGAAGTACTCGTCGGACAGGAAGTCGCGGCCCGATTCCAGCATGTCCTGGTACATCGCGCCGGCGTCCTCGGCGATCGCCTCCATGCGCTTTTTCCACTCGCCGTAGACGCCGGCGGAGACGGCGACCAGGGCGGCGCCGGCGAGCGACCAGGGGCCGGGGAGCAGGGCGGCGGACTCGGCGGCGACCTCGACCACGCCACCGATCGAGTCCTCCATGTTGAACCCGTTCTCAGCGAACGAGCCGGCCAGCTCTCCCATCGATTCCGAGACCGTGGACTTGACCTCGTTCATCATGTCCTGGGTCTTGGTGAGCGGGCCCTCGGTGTCGACCTCGATGTCGATTTCGGGGTCGACGCCGTCGAGCTCGCGCAGCGCGCGGCGCATCTTCTCGATCTCGGTCGGGCCCTGCTCACCGATGCGGCGGGCGGCGTCGACCAGGTCGTCGCGAGCGCCGGCCTCCCGTAGCGCGTCCTCGACCTTGGTCGCGGCGGCCTCCCAGTCGCCACCCATGCCATCGGCCTCGCGCTTGATCTCCTTGCGCATGTCGGAGAACTCGCGGCGGGTCGCCCTCGTGTCGGTGTCGACCTCGATCCCGAGTCGCATGTCCGCCATCAGGAGGTCCTCCCGTCCAGGACTTCATGGATCGTGCGGACGATCGTCTGGGCGTACGCGGACAGGACCCGGCGCACGGCCTCTTTCCCGTACCGGAACAGCACGCGGCCGGACCTGTCGCGGCCCGGGAGCTGGCGCTGGGTGTGCCGGCGCACGGGGAACCTCTTCGCGCCTCTGCGGCCGGTGTACGTGGTGACCTTCTGCCCGGTCGAGCCGAACTCGACGGCGGGCCACTGGTCGCCCAGCCGGGAGCGCGTGGCACCCGTGAACGTCGTCGAGCGGTCCGACGCCCGCACCCGCGACCCGGACAGGGCCATGCGGTCCTGGGGGGTGGCGGCGTACTTCAGGACCGCGGAGTCGGACCAGACGACGGACGCGATCCTGGGGACGTGGGCGCCGAGAGCCTTCTTGACCTCGGCGCCCACGTCCTCCATCTGTGCGGCTCGCTGGTAGAACGCGTCCCAGTCCCGGAGCCGAAGCTTGGACGGCATCAGTCCGTGTCCACGTCCAGCGCGGCACGGACGGCCGCGTCCTTCGCCTCGAGGAGCTTGCGGAGCGACGTCGACTTCTCGGCGCCGTCCGGCAGGCTGTTGTCCACCTTGATCGCGAGCACGCGGAACTCCTCGGACGTGTCGCGCAGGATGCCCTGCGGCAGGTGCGAGAACTCGAAGTAGCGGAGGATCGGCGCGGTGGTCATCAGGCCGCCGGAACCAGCACGGGCTTGGCCGTGCAAGGCAGGGTCGCGCTCGCCGTGGCGACCGTGTTCACGGCCCCACCGATCGCGCCCGGGACGACGATCAGCGGCACGGTCCAGCCGGCGCCTCCGTCGACCGGCTCGAAGGTGACGGTGATGGTCTCGCCCTCGTTCGCGTGCAGGTACTGCGACAGGCTGTTGGCGGTCTCCCAGTCCTGGGCGTACTCGAGCGCGCACACCCAGGTAGCGGCGCCCACGCCGTTGAACGTGTTCCCGGCCAGGCCCGCCCAAGAGAAGGTCGGTGCGGTCGGGGTGATGGTGACCGACGAGACGTGCGCGGAGTAGTTGTCCGTGGGCACGAGCAGGCGGGCGTTCTTCATGACGATCGGGGCGACGGCGATATCGACCATGGCGGGGATCTCCTAGTTCTCGGTGGCGACGATGTTGGACGGGACCTGGACGAGTACCTCGAAGACCGGGACGGTGTCGTTCAGGACCTTGTAGGTGGCGGACGTCCAGGTCACGTTCTTGAGCGCGTACAGCGCGACCAGGACGTCGTCCAGCGCGACGTCCAGCGCGTCCAGCGCGGCCGACCCGACCTGCTTTGCCGTGGCGACGTACAGGGTGATGGTGTGCGTCATGTGCGTGTCCGGCGCCTCCGGCGTCGGGACGACGGACGAGCGGAAGAACATCACCGTGAGACCGGCCGGCGTGACCTGGCTGTCGTACGTGATGAACGTCCAGCCGTCGTCGTCGTCCAGCTCGGTCCTCGAGCCCGGCCTCGAGCCAGGTACGCATGTTCGTCACCAGATGCCCGCCTTCCCTGACTTGGGCTTGAGCAGCTGCTTCACTGCCCAGTCCAGCGGGTGGATCGTGATGGGGAAGTCGGCACCGATGCTCTCCGCGCCGCCGGCGACCAGGGCCCGGTACCGGCCGCGGGCCTGGACGATCACGGCCTGCTTCCAGGACGCGGCCACGAACGCGTCCGCGTCCAGCGCGGTGTCCGTGGGCACGTCCAGGAAGGCCATGCAGTCGCGCTGGGCGGACGTGAGCAGCGCGGTCAGGACTGCGTCGGGCTGGGGCGCGTCGGCCCACAGAACGCCGAGCAGCTCCTCGTCCGTCGTCACGTCCACCCAGGCGGGCATCAGGCGGCCGTGTCGATCGTGACGAGCTGGAACGACTTCGCGTCACCGGTGTGCAGCGCGAAGTACCCGAACAGGCCGGTGGACACCGAACCGTCCCCGACGTTCACGGTCTCGACGCGGAGCTCGCGCTCGCCGAACTTCTCCTGAGCGCCGGTCGCGCCGACGAGGACCTTCTTGTCGCCGGCCGCGGTCTCGATCGCGGTGTTCGTGGTCGGGATGATCTTGAACTGCTCGATCCGGCCGTCCGTCGGGTCGAGGCCCAGCGACACCGCGAGGTACCCGAGGATGTCCTGCTGGCGGAGCATGAGCAGCTCCTTGTACGCCGTCAGCGGGACGAGCGCGAAGTCCGGCACGGACCGCTCCTCGATCGCGAGGATGCCGTCCACGATGCCCCCGATGACCTTGTCGATCACGGTGGTACCCGACACGGCCGACGCGGTCAGGCGCCGTGTAGTTCGCCGGCGTGACCAGGTGGGTGAGGGCTGCGCTGTCCAGGTGGCGGGAGACGTTGTTGGCCTGCTCGCGGTAGTACGCGGTCCAGAACGCCGCGTTCGGGAAGTCGACGTTGATCCGGTCGACCTTGTTGCCGCCGGCGTACCGGACGGCGTCGATCTCGACCGGCGTGGTCGAGAAGTCGGCGGTGGGGATCGCGGCCATCGCGCCGGCGTACGGCGCGACGGTGCCGCGCTCGGTGTCGGTCACGACGAACCCGACGGCCTTGGGGCCGGTGAGCGGTCGCGGCGTGAACAGCGACGCGTACTTCGAGCGGTGCGTGCGCTTGGCCCACACCTCGCCCAGCCAGGTCGGCTCGATCGCGGCGTCGGCGTCGGTGAGCAGGATGTCACCGGTCGCCGCGGTGAGCCGCGTCTCGGCGTTCGCCTGGACCAGCTCGCGCTGTGCCTGCTCGGGGCCGACCTCGAACGCGCGGGCCGTGAGCTGACGGGCGACGTCCTCGACGGTCGTCGGGATGCCGACGCCGGCGTCCTTCGTCTTCAGGACGTCGCCCAGCGAGAGCGGGGCCGACGCCTTCAGCGGGTCGGTCGGGGTCGGGTCGGGGGCAGTCGGGGTCGGGGGCAGGGCGGGTTGGGCACGGCGGGCTCCTTCGGTTCTGGGGCGGTGTCCGCGGCGACCAGCTGGGCGGACGGGAACGCGGGGTTGGTGACGAACCCGGCGCCGTCGAGCACGCCGGCCTGCAGGTTGCCGGCCTTGATGACCGGGGCGTCGATCTCCACCGAGATCCCGGTGCGCACGCCCTCGGCGGCCTCGACCAGGAGGTCATTGCCGGCCGACGTCGCCAGGACCCGCACGACGGCGTCCAGTCCCTCGTCCGTCTCGGTGACCGACACGAACTTCGCGACGGGGCGGGTGCGGTCGTGCTCCAGGTTCGCGGACATCGAGGTCACGTCGGCCGGCAGCTGGACGACGCCGGCGGACACGGTGACCTTGCCCAGGCTGGTTCGGCCGGGCTCGCCGAACGGGAGCAGCCGGTAGGTCAGGGTCCGGTCCTCGGTGCTCGCGGAGAGCAGCGTGCCGGCCACGCGCATGGCGGTCACCCCTCGCCCCTCTGCTCTCGGATGTAGTCGAGCGCGTCCCGCGGCTTCTCGAGCTCGGCGTCCGGCTGCGCCGCGAGCTCCGAGCTGGCTCGAGGTCGGGCTGCACCTCGAGCTCGGCGGCCGGCTCGGCCTCGAGCTCGGCGTCGGGCTGGAGCTCGGGCTCGAGGTCGGGCTGCACCTCGAGCTCGGCGTCCGGCTGCACCTCGGGCTCGGGCGTGGTCTTCTTCGTGGCCATCAGGGGGTCTCCGTTCCTGCGGTGGGTGCCGGCCGTGCGCCGGGTGCCTGCATGGCGCCGCGGTAGGACAGCGCGTCGTCGAAGTTCATGCGGATGTCTGTATCGGGTGCGGCGGCCAGCGTGAACGCGTCCTCGAACCCGACGCCGTAGAGGTTCTTGATCGCGTCGACCAGGTCGATACGGCCGGCCTCGACGGTCGAGTACTTCAGCGAGCTCGCGACCTGGGAGGCGTCCAGCTCGGAGGCGGGGATGCCGCTGTGCCGGGCGACGTCGAGGGTGACCGCGTTGCGGCCGTTCTCGAACAGGGACACGGCGGCCTCACCGTGGGTGCGCAGATCGATCGACGACGGCGTGACGGTGACCATGCCCCCGTCGCTGTCGCGGCGGTTGGCGGCGTAGCTCGTCGCGAGCGCCTTGCGGGCCGCTACTGCCTCGTCGTCTTCGCCGTCGTACAGCGATGAGGGGTCGTTCACGTGCAGCTCGGTGACCGGCACGGGGTTCTTCACGCGGGCCTGCCACTGGGTGTCCAGGTCCAGGGCGCCGCGGATCGTGCGGGAGGCGGAGGTCAGCAGGCCCTCGAACGGGCCGCACACGAGGAGGACCTCTTTGCGGGTCGGGGTGTACCCGTCGCCGATGATGACGTTGTTGGCGGCGTCGAACGTCCACGACTCCTTGGGCACCCGCTTCGCGGTCTCGATCTCGCCCGCGGCGTCGCGCTCGGTGCGCACCAGCGCCCAGCCGTAGAACAGCGCGTCATCGGCCAGCGCCATCATGCAGGTGCGGGGTCCGACGTCGCCGCCCATCTTCGTCAGCCAGCGCGGCGCGGCCACGTCCTGGCCGTCGCGGACGCCGACGAACTTCGCCTGCGCGAGCGTCGAGCACACCAGGTGGCGCGCCTTCGCGACGGCCGGCACCTGCATGGCCATCTCGCGGGTGACCAGCAGCTGGTCCGGGCGGCCGAACACGTCCGCGAACGCGACTGATGCGAGAGCGTTCTCGCCGGACCAGGGCGACTCGAATCTGCAGCGTCTGCCCGAGCGAGGGCGACGGAGGCGCTGGGATGCGGCGGGTCAGCCAGTCCCCGAACCAGCTCATGCAAGCCTCCCCGCGCGTTCGAACATTTCATGCGAACTGTAGCGTTCACACAACGCTTGGCGGCTGTTGGTGTGCAGGTCGGGGGTGTGTGTAGTGGGTTTCCTCCTACGCGAAGGTCAGAGCGCCGGCGGTAGCGGGCCGGCATCTGGTCGAACTGGTACAGGGCCAGGCTCGCGGCGACGAGCGGAGCCGTGTCCGTCGTCGCGAGCCGGCGCGCGAACAGGCGGGCGCCCTCGGTCTGCCGCCACGCCGCGCCTTCCGCGGCCGCGTTGAGGGACGACTGGTCGAAGTGCACGAGGATCCCGTCACCCAGGTTGGACGTGAGCAGCTGGGCGGCGGCCGCGGCGTCCTTGAGGTACCCGGGCACCAGGGCCACGCCTCCGCGCCGGCGGCCGATGTCGCCGGCAGGACCGTGGTTCGCGCCGATGCCGTCGTAGCGGACCGGGATCCGGTACTTGCGCGCGATGCGGTGCACGACGTCGGGCACCCAGGAGACGCCGGCGCGGTAGTCGAGGATCGCGACGCGTGCGATGCCGGCGGGGTCGCGCCACGCCGCGGCGACGGCGGCGGTGGATCCGTCCGGCGAGACGTCGTACGCGAGGCCGAACCGCTCCGGGAGCTCCTCTCTGGCGATCGCGGCCGCGCGCCAGGCGTCCATGTTGATCGCCGCGGTGGACCCGTCGACGGGCCACAGGCACAGGTACTCGCGGGCGAAGCGGACCGGGCCGAGCCGGTAGCGGCGCTTCTCCAGGGTCGCCATGGTGACCATCCCGGACGACACGCCTGGGTGCACGCGCCGCCACACCTTCCGGTCCTCGGGGTCGTCGCCCTCCGGCGGCCGAGTAGTCGAGGATGCCGGGCGCCATGGACCCGCCTTCGCGGCCCTCGGACAGCAGCTCCCAGAACATCCCGTCGCGGAACTTGCCCGGAGTCCCGGACACGACGAGCTGGGCGAGCGGGCCGCGGGTGTCCATCAGCGGGAGCACGCCGGTCAGCAGGTCGGTCCCGACGTTGCCGTCGAGCTCGCCGGCCTCGTCGATCCAGATGTCGTCCGACGCCTGGGAGCGGACCGCGCCGGCGTCCGGCGGCACTGCCCAGATCTTCGACCCGAGACGGATCCCCCGTTCCTCGAGCTCCTCGGGGGTGACGTCGTCGAACTCCTCCTGTGAGACGTCGATCGGGTTCCCGTCACGGTCCGTCGAGGGCCACTCCAGCCGTTCGCGGCCGCCGTTCGCGTAGTACACGATCCGGCCGGGTCGGCGCCGGCGGGAGCGGGACTCGACGGCGTACCCGCGCGCGAGCAGGATCTGGGCGTGCTCGCGCATGATCTGCGACGCGATGTTGCCGGACTGGGCCGTGATGACGACGCGGTGACCCGGGCGGGTGTCGGCGCGGCCGAGCATCGTCGACATGATCGACGTCGTCTTCGTGCTGCGGCGGGGGATCTGGACCACGAGCTCCTGGCGGAGCGCCTCGTCCGGCCGGCGTCGACGCCGGGCCTCGAGGAGCCGCGCGACGCGCTGGCCCTGGTCCTTCAGGTCGAGTCCGAGCATGACCGCGCCGCGGAGCGCGACGGCGATGTCGGTGTCGCGTGGTACCGGGGTCGCGTAGCGGGGCCGTGCCATGACGCCAGTGTGCGACATCGCCCCTGGTCAGCGGCTGCCCACACACACAACGGCAGGGGCAGACATGCGTGGGTTGCCACCGAAACTCAAAACGGCCGGCCTCGCTCCCGTGAGGGGGAGCGAGGCCGGCCGCCGGTGCATGACGGGACACCTTGGGGGTGCTGGGTTTCGAGATCCCTGTGCAGGTCACCAGGCTAGCGGCCTGTCCTCCAGCTTGCGTGTCCTGGTTGTGGTGCGTCGTACATTCGTTCGAGGTGCGGCGCGGCCGCCCGACGCGTCCGAGCACCCGCGGTGCGAGACCCCCACCTCGGCCGAGACGGGTATCGCCCGGATCCCCTGGGCCCGGAACCAGCGCCGCGGCGGGTCGTGCTCGACGACCCACGCCCCGATCCCGTCGACGGGCCGCCCGCACGAGGTAGCACGGGAGCGGGAGCCGCGAGCGCCACCGATCACGCGCCGACGCGACCTTCCGCCCGGTCCAGTCGTCAGCTGCCACCGAAGTCGCGGGACCACGATCCCGTCCTGCGTCGCGCGTCGCAGGACGGCGTCCAGCGAGCCCGTGCCACGCGAGGTGTCGGCTAGGCGCTCATGCACGGCGGCGATTCCACGTCAGGTGTCCCGCTGTCGTCTTCCCGCAGACCTGGCAGTCGGGTGCGATGCCGGACCCGGAACCAGGTACGCCAGCGAGCGGTAGCTGTCGACGTGGACGCTGCGCGGCCCGCTCACAGGTGGATCCATGCGTCGATGCCGATGCCAGCTGGCCGCGCCGACGACGACGGCCGGCGAGGTACGCGAGCGCCGTGCGGACCTCGTGGCGTCGCTGCGGCACGTGCGCGGCGGGCGTCGCGTGCGCGGGTCACCTGCGGATCACCCCGCGCGTGTCGCCGCTCGAGCAGGGCGCGCATGCAGTGCAGCTCGGCGCCGAGGGTCCGGAGCGCGAACTCCAGGCTGTGCGTCGCGATGGCTGCAGCGCGGTTCGCCAGGGCGTCGGCGTGCGCGTTGGCCTCCTCGCCGGGGTTGGCCGTCAGGAAGTTAGCCGATTCGGCGACGAGCGCGCCGGCTGCCTTCTCCCAGTCGGGGACGTCGTCGGGCGGGACCTGGTACATGAGCGTGATCCGCTCGACGCCCTGGTCTCTGGCGGACCCGGGGTGGATACCGACCGCCTGGAGGCTCATCGTCGGCGGCCGCGATGGCGGCGGCGCCGATGATCTTGGCCACGTTCATGGGCGGTCAGTGCCAGCCCGTCCAGGATGTGCCACAGCAGTGGGTCCGGGTCGGGCTCGCGCAGGATGCCGATCATCTCGTCGATGAGGCTCAGGACCTTCGTCGTCGGTCAGTGTGCCGGTCATGCCTGGGCCTCCTGGTAGATCTGGTGGGCGCGGCTCTTGGAGATCTTGAGCCGCGTGCCGATCTCGGCGAACGGCACGCCGGTCGACGTCGCGGAGCTCGCGCACCTTCGCCGCGAGCGCCTGGCGGTCGGGCGGGCGGCGCGACGTCGACGTGCCGGCGCGTACGTGCCGGCGGCCGGCGAGCGAGCTTGCGTGACGTCGGCCAGGTTGACGACGCGGATCACGGTCGGCGACGAGGTCGGTGGCGGGTGCTGGCGGGGCGCTGGGCGCGCTCTGTGAGGAGCTGGGCGAGCGTGTGGGTCGCGAGGAGCACGGCGAGCGGCGCGAGGCCGACGACGGCCGGTTCCGACGATGCGCTGTACGGCCTCGCGGGCTGCCAGCCGTGCAGGCTGTTGCCCAGGAGCGTCACGGCGGTGAACAGGGCGAGGGAGCACCAGGACAGCCACGTGGACTCGCGGCGGGCCCGCTGGACGAGCCAGGACAGCGTGTAGCGTGAGGACCGCGGCGTCGATCATGATCGGGCACGAGCAGGCCGGAGCCATCGCGGGAGCGCCGGCCCCAGGCCGCGACGTCGCGTCAGGCCGGCGAAGCTGAGCAGGACGAAGGACGACGCCGACGATGAGCACGCCGAACGTGACGGCGATGATGACGACGGCGGGCCGGTCGGGGTTCAGCCGGCGGGCGGCGCTCACTCGAGGACCTCGAGCGCGTCGACGATCGCCTGCAGGGCCTCGAGCGCCTCCGCCTTCGTGGCGCCGGGTGCGCGGACGAACGGCTGGCCGTGGTGCACGCCGGCGAGGAGCGAGTAGCCGGCGAGGTGGATCGCGTGGAGCTCGTCCGTTCCGGGCGTCGGGGTGCGCTCGGGCGAACGGTGCGCCGAAGTCGACGTCGACGGGCGGGAGGTAGGGCTGCGTCATGGATCTCTCTCCTGGGAGTCGTGGGCCGCGAGCGCCATGTAGTCGAGCTGGGGCGGTCGGAGGTTGGCCAGGGTTCGTGTGATGCGTCGGTAGCGTGAGCCTGCAGAGGGGGCAGAGCGGTTCGTCGGCGAGGGTGCGCCGGGTGCTGTCGGCGCCGTGTTCGCACTGGTGTTCGGTTCGCATGCCTCCCAGAGTGCCAGCGGGGCCCGCACGGGGCCGGGATTACTTCCGGAGCGGATCCGGCCGGCGCCGGAGCTCTTCCGGAGCGGTCCCCTCCCCCAAAGTGGCCCAAGACCCATGCCCCGATATCTCGTCTCGGCCAACACCCGTAGCGCCCTCACCGAATGTGAGCGCGCTCCTGTGCTGGAACCGGGACGGGATCTCGAGCTCGCGCGTGCCGGTGCCTCTGGGCCCGCAGGGGAGGTCTAAGGAAATGCAGGCCGTCGTCCTGGGTTGGTACCCGGCGGGGAGACGTGAAGAGAGAACGCCGGGCGCTGGGCCGTGGGGCCCAACGCAGACAGGCCGGCCCCGTGAGGGGCCGGCCTGGGTCAGCTGGCATGACGTCGTCGACGTCGTCGACGACGCCGTCGAGCGGCTCGAACAGCGAGAGCTCGAGGTCGTCGTCGACGGGAGCGAAGATCGCCGTCAGATCCATTTCCAGGGTCGTGGCGGCGATCTCCAGCTCGTTCAGGCGCCAGGGGATGTGCCCACTGGCGCGGTCGGACAGGGACGGCTGGGACATGCCCAGCGTGCGGCCGCCCGGCGCTGCGAGAGCCCCAGCTCACCCATGCGGCGCTCGATGTTGCGCCGTGCGCGGTCCGCGAGCGATCCGCGTGGGACAGCAGCGTGACGAGCGGTCGTAACTGACATGGGTGTAATTCTGACCGAAATCTCGGTCACTGTGCAACAGAGGTCGATCACACGGGCGGGTGAAGTCGGCGTAGACCGACCTGGCAGGCTCATGGCACACTGATCGAGTTTCCCGGTAACGTTGCGGCCATGACGACGACACAGGAGCTGGTGCACGACGCACTGGCGGCGTACAAGGCGCCGACGACCTACAGCGAGATCATCCGCGACGAGGTGAAGGCGGAGTGCGGGAGGCGCGGCATCAGCCAGCGCGCAGCTGGCACGCGCGATGGGGCTTGTCCCAGCAGTCCATCTCGGACAGGGCCGCGGGCGGATCCCCTGGACCCTGGACGAAGTAGAGCGCCTCGAGCCAGTCCTAGGACTGACGCGAGGCGCTCTGTTGTTCCGGTGCGCCCGAAGGGATTCGAACCCCCAACCTTCTGATCCGTAGTCAGATGCTCTATCCGTTGAGCTACGGGCGCTGGTTGTACTGCGTGCTGCTGGCCCGCCGTTCACACGACCGACCGACGAGAACATTACCGCCTGTTCGGCACGGGCCCAAACCCAAATCCGCGCCTACCGGGGAGAACTCCGTCACAGCCCTCCGGAAGGTTCGATCCCGCGCTGAACCCACGAGCCGAAGCCTCCCACAGAAAAGGCCCCGGGCGTCACGCGCGGCCGGGACCTTCCTGGCGGAGACGGAGGGATTTGAACCCTCGAACGGGTTGCCCCGTTACCACCTTAGCAGGGTGGCGCACTAGACCTGACTATGCGACGTCTCCTCGCGACAGCTTCTACCCAGGCAGGGCGATGCCGCGCGGCCCAGGGTACCTGGCGCACGGCGGGCTGAGCAAAGCGGGGGTTCCCGCAGCTCTCCAAACCGCCCCACATCGCCGTGATCCCGCCGTTTTTCTTGTCCGACCGGGCCGCCTGCCGGGGCTGACGGACCGCCCCGGGAAGGCCCGGGCGGCGTCCGGCAGCGTATTTCACACAGCGTCAATAAGGAGTACATTCACGCCCATGGACTACGACGTCTTGGTGATCGGGTCGGGCTTCGGTGGCAGCGTTGCCGCCCTCCGCCTCACGGAAAAGGGCTACCGGGTAGGCGTGCTCGAGGCGGGCCGCAGGTTCGAGGACCACGAGTTCGCCAAGAACTCCTGGCATCTCAAGCAGTTTCTGTGGGCACCCGCCCTGGGGTGCTACGGGATCCAGCGGGTGCGGCTGCTGCGCAACGTCCTGTGCCTGACGGGTGCGGGCGTGGGCGGCGGATCGCTGGTGTACGCCAACACGCTGTACCGCCCCCTCGACCCGTTCTACGCGGACCCCGCGTGGTCCCACATCACCGACTGGAAGTCCGAGCTCGCGCCGTACTACGACCAGGCGGAGCGCATGCTCGGCGTCGTCCAGTACCACGGCCGGTCCCCCGCCGACGAGATCATCCGGGACGTCGCGGAGGACATGGGCGTGGGCCACACGTTCCGCCCCACTCGCGTGGGCGTGTACTTCGGGCCGGGTGGCGCCGAGGCGCCGTCGCCCGGCAGCCGGGCCGCTGACCCGTTCTTCGGCGGAGTGGGACCGGACCGTACGGGCTGCACCGAGTGCGGCGAGTGCATGACCGGCTGCCGCCACGGCGCCAAGAACACCCTGGTCAAGAACTACCTCTACCTCGCCGAGCGCGCGGGTGCCGCGGTGCACCCCCTCACGACGGCCGACGTCGTACGTCCGCTGCCCGACGGCGGCTACGAGATCCGCACGCACCGCACGGGCAAGAAGTGGGCCGGCAAGCGGACGTTCACCGCGAAGCAGGTCGTGTTCGGCGCCGGCACGCTCGGCACGCAGCGTCTGCTGCACGCCATGAAGGACGCCGGCACGCTGCCGCGGCTGTCGAACCGGCTCGGGCACCTCACCCGCACCAACTCGGAGGCCCTGCTCGGCGCGATGACGCACAAGGTCGGCTCGACGGACTACTCGCGCGGCGTCGCCATCACGTCGTCGTTCTACCCGAGCGAGAGCACCCACATCGAGCCCGTGCGCTACGGCCACGGCTCCAACGTCATGGCGGCCCTGCAGCACATCCTCGTCGACGGTGGGCCGTTCCGGTTCGCCCGCTGGTTCGGGGAGATGGGCAAGAACCTGAAGTGGCTGCCCGTCCTGCTCGACTGGCGCCGCTGGTCCGAGCGGACGGTCATTGCCCTCGTCATGCAGGCCCAGGACAACTCGCTGACCACGGTGACCAAGCGTGCGCTCCTCGGCCGGTACATGACGTCGAAGCAGGGCACCGGCGCTCCGAACCCGAGCTGGATCCCCGAGGGTCACGAAGCGGTGCGGCGCATGGCCGACAAGATGGGCGACGACGGCGTCGATGGCATCGCGGGCGGCACGATCGGCGACCCCTTCAACATCCCGCTGACCGCGCACATCCTCGGTGGCTGCGCGATCGGCTCCGACGAGGCAGGGGGCGTCGTCGACCCGTACCTGCGCGTGTTCGGGCACGAGGGCCTGCATGTCATGGACGGCTCAGCCGTGACCGCGAACCTCGGCGTGAACCCGTCGCTCACCATCACCGCGCAGGCCGAGCGCGCGTGCGCGCTTTGGCCCAACGCCGGCGAGCGGGACGAGCGGCCCGCTCTCGGATCGGCCTACGCGCCCGTCGAGCCCGTGCGCCCCGTTGCCCCGGCGGTACCCGAGGCGGCCCCGGCGGCCCTGCGTCTACCCATCGTGGGCATCAGCTAGCCCCGGTCAAGGGCTTGGATACGGCGATGGCTGGAGTCCGGGGTCGGACTCCAGCCATCGTTCTGTCCACAGCCAGCGGAGGGCGAGGGATTCGAACCCCCGGTGCGTTGCCGCACAACGGTTTTCAAGACCGTCACATTAGGCCGCTCTGTCAGCCCTCCCAGCGCCCTGCTCCCGCCGTGCAACATGCGGGACGGCGCGGCCACACAGTCTAGCCTCCGACGAAACAGCGACGGCGGGCCGCCCTCAGGGTGGCCCGCCGTCCGCGGAGTGCTGGAGAGTGGCTCAGCCCTGCGCCTGTGCGCCGGAGCGGAGCTGACGCATCGCGAGCTGGACGAGCGCGATGAGCGTCTGCTTGGTCGCCGCGCGGGAACGAGCGTCCGTGTAGAGCATCGGCACGTGCGCGGGGATCTGCAGGGCCTCTCGCACGTCCTCGAGCCGGTGCTTGGCCACGCCGTCGAAGCAGTTCACGCCCACGACGAAGGGGATGTTGCGCGACTCGAAGTAGTCGATCGCCGGGAAGCACTGCTCCAGGCGGTCGGTGTCGACCAGGACGACGGCACCGATCGCACCGCGCACCAGGTCGTCCCACATGAAGAGGAAGCGGTCCTGGCCCGGGGTACCGAACAGGTACAGCCACAGGTTGCCCGGGAGCTCCACACGACCGAAGTCCATGGCCACCGTGGTGGTGGTCTTGCGGTCGGTGACGCCACCGGCGTCGTCCACGCCCACCGAGTGCTCAGTCATGGCAGCCTCGGTGTTCAGCGGCTCGACGTCGGAGATCGAACCGATGAACGTCGTCTTGCCCACCGCGAAGCCACCGGCAACGACGATCTTGACGACGGTCGGCGCGGTGCGCTCGGCCGCGGGCTGTGCGCCCGGAGCCACCTGCGCACCGATGTTGGCGGCCGGTGCCTGCTGCATCACCGGAGGTGCGGGCTGAGCCTGCGCCGGGCGGGACGCCTGTGCAGTTGGCGCCGGAGCGCCACCGCCGCCACCCAGCACACTCTGGCGCGCGGGCGCGTTCGGGGAAGCGGTCGCAGTGCCGGCGTTACCCGACACCGGGGCCCAGTTGGGACCGCTACGGGCCCCGCCGTCAGAGGGCGGAAATGCCATTCAGAACACTCTCCAAGACGCTCAGCGACAGGCCCGAGTTCGAGCTGCCGTGGCCTGTGTGGACGTTAACCGGTGTCGAGGTGTGCACAGTGACGTGCCCTTCCTCCTGCATGTCCGCCACAAGGATCCGGACGACACCCAGGGGCAGCCGCAGAAGGGCCGAGAGCTCGGCGATCGACACGTACGTGTGCGCGGCGTGCTGGAGGATCGCGCGCTTCTCGGGAGGCAACCCGAAGCTGCTGACCGCCCCGGGCAATACCTCCACGAGAGCCTCGAGCGGCAGGTCGGACAGTTCCGACCGCACCCGGCCTCCGGTGACCGCGTAGGGGCGCACGGTGGACGTCTCACGGACGTCCCCCTGCCCCTGGGAACCGAAAGGTGCGTACGTCATGGTCGAGTCCTCATCCCACGCTGGCGGCTCGGGTCTGCCCATCGACCGGGAGGCTGCCACGCATCTCCGAGATCAGCTGCGGCGTGAGCGTGGCCTCGGTGCGGGACACCAGAAGAGCCATCTCGTAGCCGATGAGGCCGATGTCGCACGTGGCCTCCGCGACCACGCCGAGCACTGACCCGTTCGAGACGTTCATCAGGAAGAGGAAGCCGTTGTCCATCTCGATGATCGCCTGACGGACATTACCGCCGTTGAGCTGCCGAGAAGCTCCACGCGTGAGGCTTGACATACCCGAGACGATCGCCGCGAGCTGGTCGCCGCTGGTGCGGTCGAGCTGGTCCGACATCGCCATGAGCAGGCCGTCCGCCGACACCACGAGCGTGTGCCGGCTGCCGGGAACGGTACGCACGAAGTTGTCGAGCAGCCACCCGAAATTCGTTGCTTCGGTGCTGAGGGTCACTCTCTGTTCCTCCTAGTCAGAATCCACAGACGCGCTTTGTCACCGCGACTGCGGCGCTGAGTCAGGGACATGATTCACGGTCGAGGGTGCCCACGTCGAGTCCCCATCGCCTTTCTTGCCGTTCTCGTGCTCAGATTTGCCCTCGTCCACGGACTCCGACCGGCCACGCGCGGTGGCCGACTGGAACGCCGAGAGACGTGAGCGAAGCTGCTCAGGATCGCGGTCGATGCGAGCTGAGAGGCGCTCGACAGTGGGGTCCGCCCCGGTGCCGGAGGCACCGCGAGTGCGGCGAGTCAGCCCGCCGTTGGCAACCTCAGTGCTGACGGCTGCCGGACGGTACGAGTCGTTCTCTTTCACATCATCTTCCTGATAAGCCCCCCGACGAAGGAGGCTCGTCATCTCCTCGTAGAGAACTGCCGAAGCGGTCCACTCCGAGCGGGCTTCCACCGAGTCACGCACGTACTCGGGGTCTAGTGGGTCCTTGCCGTCACCGTCCGTACCGGCGGCCCGCTTGGCCAGCGGCGCCGGCGAACCGTATGTCGGGTCGTACACAGCACCCGTGGGGTACGGCTCGCTGAACTCCCGGACGGGAGGCTCGAAGGACTGCTGCACGGCGGCCACGGGCACGGCCTGGGTGGCCGGGGCGGACGCGAACGAGGCGGGCGCCTGCTCCGGAGCGGGGGCCGGCGGAGCAGCGGCTGCCGCGCGGGGCGCCGCGTCCACGAACGGGTTCGTGCCAGGAGTGGTGGCCGGACGAGCAGGTGCGGGGGCCGCTACCTGCGCGGAGGGCACCGAGACCGTGCCGCCGGCCGGGGCGTTCGGCACCGCCGGCATCGCCGACGTCAGCGACTCCTGGACCGCCTTCTGGTAGCCCTCCTGGTAGCCCCGCTGATACGTCGGGTCCGCGATCGGCGGCTCCGGGGCCTGGACCGGGAAGACGCCCGTCGGGGTCTGGGCCGGGAAGGCGCCAGTCATCGGGGCGGGGTTCCCCTGCGGCGGACCGCTCGGCGCCTGGAAGTCCTGCGGCTGGAAGTCCCGCTGGAAGTCCTGCGCTGGGAAGTCCTGCGGCTGGAAGTTCTGTGCCTGGAAGCTCTGCGTCCCGGGGTTCGGCGCGGGCACGGTCGGGGCGCCGAAGGTCGGCGCACCGGCGACGGGACCGCCCACGGTCTGGATCGGACGCGACGCCGGACGCTCCTGCGGCTGGTAGGCGCGCAGCTCTCCGGTGGCGGGCTGGCCCGGCCGGCGACCGAACAGACCGCGCTTCTGCTGGGCCGGCTTGCCACCCTGCTGGGCGCCTCCGGCGGTCGAGCGACGGCTCGGGAGATCCGCCATGAGCTCCTCGAACGCGGGCAGCGCCTCGAACGACGAGTCGGGGCCTTCCGGGGCTTCCGCCCCGAAGCCCTGCGCCTGCCCGCCATCACCCTGGAACGGTCCGCCGAAGCTCTCCGGCGGTGCACCGAAGCTCTGCGCCGGAGCCGGAGTCACGGGCGCCGGAGCACTGCCCGCGGCCGGGAACCGCATCACGTCGGTGTCGGACATCCCTGGCAGTGCGGCCGGGTCCTGCGTGATCGGGTCGAGCTGCAGCGACTGCGTGCCGCCGCCCTCGACGGGATCGATCGTGTTCAGCGAGCGGAAGCTCGAGAAGAGCGCGCTGCGCTGGTCCACGTCCACCGCGGCCGGCGTGGTGTCCTCGAAGATCGGCGCGACCGGCTCCGCCGGCTGCGGTGCACGCTGGCGGCTCGGGAGGGAGCTGCCTTCCGACACGTTCGACGGCGGGGCCCACGCGTTGTCGTCACCCTGGTACTCCTGCGGGAGCGACGGCGTCTGGATCTCCGGCAGCACGATCGAACCAGTCGGAGTCGTCTCCGCCGCCGGGTGCGCCGCCGTCGAGCTGCGGCGCCGAGCCAGGCCGAGCGCCGTCGTGCCGTCCGTCAGGGCGTTGATGTCGACCTGCCGCGCGACGGGAGCCGGCTGGGCCGCGAACGCGGCCGCAGCGATCTGCGACGTGCCGGTCGGGACCGGCATGCCGCCCTGCTGCGGGACGGAGGTGGTGGCCGGGGACGCCGCCGAGATGGCGGGCGAGCCGAAGCCGCTGGTGGGCACACCCGCGCTCCGCATCGCGCCGGTGCCCGGGCCGGTGGCCAGGCCGCCACCGTTGAACTGCGAGGCGGCCGCCTGCGTGTTGGCCTCCAGCGGGTCGGTCGGCATCGGCAGCGGCATCGCGTTGTCCGGCATGAACAGCACCGCCGGGAAGCGGACCGTCACCTCGGTGCCGGTGCCGCCCTCGCCCACGCCGAACGCCACCTGGGCACCGAGGCGGTCCGACAGGCGGCCGACCACGTAGAGACCGAGGCGCTGGGCGCCGACGGCGTCCGACGCCGCGTGGCTGAGCACCTTGCGGTTCGCCTCCGCGACCTCCTCGGGGTTCATCCCGAGGCCGTGGTCGCGGACCACGACGGTGACGAACTGCTCGTCGCGGGCCGTGGTGACCTCGACCGGCGTATGCGGCTCGGAGAACATCGTCGCGTTCTCGAGGAGCTCGGCCAGCAGGTGCGCCGCGTTCAGCGCGTTGTGGCCCAGCATCATCGGGTCGACCACGAGGTTCAGGCGAACCCGGTCGTACAGCTCGATCTCGGAGGACGCCGTACGGATGACGTCGGAGACCGGCATGGGCTGGCGCACGCGACGACCTGAGTCGATGCCCGCGAGGACCAGGAGGGACTCCGCGTTGCGTCGCATACGGGTCGCGAGGTGGTCGAGGCGGAACAGGTTCGACAGTGTCGACGGGTCTTCCTCGGAACGCTCGAGGTCGTCGAGGAACGCGAGCTGCCGGTTGAGGAGCACCTGGTCGCGGCGGGCCACGTTGACGAACATCTCGGCGATGGAGCCACGGAGGGCTGCCTGTTCGCGGGCGACGTCGATGGTTGTTCGGTTCACGTCGTTGAACGCCGCGGCCAGCTGGCCGATCTCGTCCGACGACTCGACGGTGATCGGGTCGAGGTCGATGCTCGGCCCCTGACCCGGCACCGACACCTGCTCCACCAGGGTGGGGAGGCGGTCACGGACCACACCGGCAGCCTGGGTGAGACGACGCAGCGGGGAGACCAGGCGGCGGGCGATGACGAGCGCGGTGATGATCGAGAAGCCGAGGGCCGCGATGGCGATGCCACCGGTGAGGTAGGCGCGGTTCGCGGCGATGTCGGCCTGCTCCTGCGCGAAGGCCGCGGAGTCCTCGCGAACCGCGTCACGAACGATGCGGCCTTCCTCGACCCACTTGGCGGACTCGTCCGTGAACGCCCCGGCCTGGGCCGGCTGGATCGCAGCGAGGTCGCCGCGCGCCATGGCGCCGCGGACGGTGCCGTAGACGCCGTCCATGCCGGGCACCTGGTAGTCACCGGGGATCCGGTCGAAGAGGTCCTGCGTGCTGTCCCACTCACGGTCGCCCAGGTTCACCAGGTCCGCTGCCCGCAGCGCCATGTTCGTGGCGAAGCTGGGGTCATGGGCGGCGAGGGCGAGGGTCAGGGCGACCACCGGGCGCTCGTAGGTGTTCGTCAGCATCAGCTGGTCCATCGAGTAGTACGCCTCGAGGCGGGTACCCAGCTCACGGTCCTCGGACGTGTCGGCGATGGCGTCCATCACCTCGAGGGCGCCGTCGATGTAGGTGCCGTACGCATCGGTCGCCACCTGCTCGGTGAGGCGTCCTTGCGCGACCTTCTTCTGCACCTCGGTGATGGCGGCGCGGTCCTCGATGGTCTGCGCGACGGCGTCCTTGACGCGCTGGTCGAGCATCGAGATGTCGATGTTCAGCAGTGCCTCGTCGCGCTGGTCGAGGGCCGTGATCGTCTGCGCCTGGGCGGCCGGGGCGGCCCACACGGGGTTGCCGTCCGCGTCGGTGACGGGGTTGCCGTCCCCGTCCAGCTTGGGCGTGCCCTGAAGCAGCGCGCGGCGGGCGGCGTTGCCGGAATCCGTGTCGTCGATCATCGCCACGATGTTGTACGACCGCTCCTGCGCGAAGGTCGTTCCAGCCATGTCCTGGTATTCCAGCGCGGCGACGAGATCGCTCGTCTGCTGCGCGCGCATCGCGTCGACCACAGACAGGCCGATGATGTATGCCGCTGCGATGACCAGGACGATGGCAGGCGTAACCAGAGTCGCAAGAACTTTCCCGCGCACTCCCAACCTGCGGAACATGCGTACCTCTCTCCATCACTGATCCGGAAGGGGTGGCGTGCGTGGTGCCCGCCGAACACCCCTCGGTGCTGCGTACAAGTTACCGGCACCCGGTTTCCGCTGGCGACCCTCGTGAGGCCACACGGAAGTAGGCTTCATCGATGTGCGAGCCGTCACGATATCCGGACCGGGGCCCTCAGGGAAACTCTCCCTTTCATCCCTGAATCACCCGATTGCTGGCCAAAGCGACTTAGTGATCACTGTCGCTGCTGCCGGAGTCAACCGCGCTGACCTGCTACAACGCGCCGGATACTACTCCCCTCCACCGAATGCCCCGGACTGGCCAGGTCTTGAGATATCAGGAACTGTGAAGCGTGTCGGACTCGGCGTGTCGCGGTGGCGCGCCGGAGACCGCGTTGTCGCGCTCCTCGAGGGTGGCGGTTACGCGGAGGAAGTGGCGGTCCGCGAGACGCAGGTCCTCCCGGTGGCCGACGGCGTCGACCTCGTCGACGCGGCGGCGCTTCCCGAGGCCGCCTGCACGGTCTGGAACAACCTCGTCGACGTCGGCGGGCTGCGCTCCGGCGAGTGGGTGCTGGTCCACGGCGGATCGGGCGGCATCGGCACCTTCGCGATCCAGGTCGCCCGGGCGCTGGGTGCGCACGTGGCCACGACCGCGGGCGGGCCGGAGCGCGCCGCTCGGTGCGCCGAGCTCGGTGCGGACGTCGTCATCGACCACCGGCGGCAGGACTTCGTGGACGAGGTGCGGAAGGCGACCGACGGCCGAGGGGCCGACGTCGTGCTCGACCTGCTCGGCGGGGGCGCGCTGGGCGACAACGTTCGCGCCCTGGCCCGCGGCGGCCGCCTGGTCGTCATCGGGATGCAGCAGGGCCGGCACGGCGAGCTCGACCTCAGCGCGCTCCTCGCCCGGCGCGGGACGATCACGGGGACGCTGCTCCGGCCCCTGCCCCCGGACGAGAAGGCGCGCATCGTCGCCGACACCGAGCGGCACGTCTGGCCCATGGTCGCCGACGGCCGGGTGCGGCCGGTGATACACGCCCGCATCCCGTTCGCGGAGGCGCAGTCGGCGCACGACCTGCTGGAGTCGGGCAGGGTCTTCGGCAAAGTACTCCTGGTCCCCTGATCAACTCGTGCCTATATATAGGCATGGCCGACAATTTCGTTCCCGGCGCCAGACTGCAATGCGGGCAACAGCCGATTCGGGCAAGACTGGACCCATGACCGACGAACGAGCCAACCCCCAGTCCGACGAGCGACCCGACGACCGCCGCGACGAGTCACGTGACGGGGCACCCACCGTGCACCCCCAGGTGGTGACACCCGATGGTGCGGCCGTGCCGCCGGAGGGCGAGCCCAAGGGCGCCCGCGGCGAGGAAGCGGTCGACGAGGCCGAGGCCGTCGTGGGGCAGGTCGAGGAGCCAGCCAAGGTCATGCGCATCGGCGGCATGATCAAGCGGCTGCTCGACGAGGTGCGGGACGCGCCGCTGGACGAGGCCGCTCGCTCCCGCCTGGCCGAGATCCACGAGCGCTCGATCCACGAGCTCGAGGATGGCCTCTCTCCCGACCTGGTCGACGAGCTGCACCGCATCACGCTGCCGTTCTCCGACGACGCCGCGCCGTCGGACGCCGAGCTCCGCGTGGCTCAGGCGCAGCTCGTGGGCTGGCTCGAGGGCCTGTTCCACGGCATCCAGACGGCGCTCGTGGCGCAGCAGATGGCAGCTCAGGCGCAGCTCTCGCAGATGCGCCGCGCCCTGCCGCCCGGCACCGGCGCGTTCGGTCCGGCCGGTCCCGGCGGACCCACCATGCCGGGCAGCCAGGACGACGAGTCGGGCGGGGAGCGCCGGACCCCGGGCCAGTACCTCTGACCCGACAGCAGGCGCGGCCGACGGGACAGCGGCACAGGTCAAGGCGGCGTCGCAGGTAATGCCTGGACGCTCAGAGGTCGGCGGGGTCTACCAGAAAGCCGTCCTCGTCGGCGATCTCGCCTCCGGCGGCGCCCTGGATATTGCTCGCGAGCCGGGCCACCAGCTCCGCCGCGCGCTTGCGCGCGATCCGCAGCTCCATGGCAGGGAACTCTCGCTGCGACTCCACGAGGTCCTGCGGCTCCCAGTGCACCCAGTAGCGCACCGCGCCCTGCTCCGCCCACGGCAGGCCGCGCAGCAGGCGCGGCAGCTTCTCCTCGCCACTGATCTCGACCGAGACGATGCCGTCGACGCCGAGCTCCACGACCAGGCCGTACCCGTCCAGGACGCGTGGGCCGGTGAGCGCCTTGATGTCGTAGTCGTCCGCGGCCGCGTGCAGCTTCTTGCGCAGCTCGGGATCCAGGGTCTCGCCCCGGTACAGCGGCTTGTCCGCGATGCCGTCCGGCGGCCCGCCCCACTCCTTGCCGTCCATGTGCAGGCGGACGCGTGGGTGGATCTTCTGCAGGATCGTGTGCGCGGCCTGCGGGTCGAGCCAGACGTCGGAGTACACGGTCATGTCGATCGCGGCCCCGGCGTCCGGGGTGAGCACGACGCCGGCGCCGGGCTTCGCTGTCGGGCTGCCCGGGGCGGCCTTGGCGTCCCAGATACCGCCGACGTCGAGGCGGAGGGAACCACCCAGCCGGCGCGCGACGGCGACGAGCCACTCGACGAGGCGGCGCTCCTCGCGCTCGGGCATCCCCGCCGCGAAGGCCCGCCCGATGCCGTCGCGGTCGCCCGCCGGGAACGGCGGCTCCCCGCGTTCCCGGTGGCAGACGATGTCGAAGGCCATCGCCGCACCCGGCGGCACCCCGAGGTCGAAACCGTCGCCCGAAGGCAGGTACGGCCCGTTCATCACCGCGTGCCGCGAGACCCGCAGCACGCCCGGCTCGCGGCCCTGTGCACGGCGGCCCTGCGGGGCACCCGCCACGTTGCCCGGGAAGATACCGACGGGGACCACGTCCCAGCGGGTCGCGGAGAAGCGGGAGAGCGCGAGGACCTCGATCTCGTCCAGCTCCACGTCACCGGGCACGGTCAGTACGTGTCGCGCCTGGTGTGCCTGCGCAACAGTGCGCGGCAAGAGCGGGAGCTGGGGAGCGGCCATCGGGGTCCCTTCTACGTCCGGATGCCCGGTCCGCACCGGGCATCCGGAGCCTACCGCTCGCCGAACGCCCGTCGAGGCGCCCGCCGGCCCGCTGTCACACCGCGGTGCGGTGGAAGTTCTTCGAGGAGCGGGACGCCGTCGGGCCGCGCTGGCCCTGGTAGCGGGAGCCGTACAGGTCCGACCCGTACGGGTGCTCCGACGCCGACGACAGCCGGAAGAAGCACAGCTGGCCGATCTTCATGCCCGGCCACAGCTTGATCGGCAGCGTCGCGACATTGCTCAGCTCCAGCGTCACGTGTCCGCTGAATCCCGGGTCGATGAAGCCGGCCGTGGAGTGCGTCAGGAGGCCCAGCCGGCCCAGGGAGGACTTGCCCTCGAGGCGGGCGGCGACGTCGTCGGGCAGCGTGACCGCCTCGAACGTGCTGCCCAGCACGAACTCTCCGGGGTGCAGCACGAACGCCTCGCCGTTGTCCGCCTCCACGAGGCGGGTCAGCTCGGGCTGGTCCGTCGCGGGGTCGATGAACGGGTACTTGTGGTTGTCGAACAGCCGGAAGAACTTGTCGAGGCGCACGTCGATGCTAGACGGCTGCAGCATCGACGCGTCGTACGGTTCGAGGACTACGCGGTGGGCGTCGAGCTCGGCGCGGATATCGCGGTCGGAGAGGAGCACCCCGATACGGTACTGGCCGCCGCGGGGCGGCGCCGCCCCGTCCCGGGTGGCGCCGCCCGGGTCATCAGGCGACCGTCACCACTGCAACGGCTGGTGCTTCGCGTCCACCGACCAGTAGCCCTTGCGCATCACGAGGTACAGGACGCCCTCGATCGCGCCCCAGATCGCCGGCACGAACCACGCCTGCCCCAGCGACACCACGGTGATGAGCAGCATGATCCAGCCCAGGCCCTTGTAGCCCAGGTAGAACCGGTGCGCGCCCACCACTCCCAGCAGGATCCCGAGCAGGCCGGCGGTGATGCGGGACTTGCGGCCCGGCACGTGCGCCGGCGGCGGGGTCGGGCGGTCGTAGTCGTACTGCTGCTGATAGTTCGCGGGGCTGCCCTTCGACGGCGTCCTCGCGGGAGTCTTCGGCGTCTGCATGGCGCGTGTCTCGCGCGGCGGCCGCGGGGGCAGGGGCTTGGTCTCCTTGTAGATCGGCTCGGTCGGCTTCTCGCTAGGGTGCTCGCTCACTGCTGCTCCGGCTGCTCGGCGACACTCGCGCGGGACCCGGTTCGGGCATCCGGGCGAGGTTGGGTATGATCGGGTCGCGCACCAGGTTCACGGGCGCTGTTTGCGGAACCCTAGCGGGATTCCGGAACAGCAGATACCCGGGCAGAACCGGACGATGCGGGTGTAGTTCAATGGTAGAACTTCAGCTTCCCAAGCTGATAGCGCGGGTTCGATTCCCGTCACCCGCTCCAGCAAGAACGCCGCAGGCCGGACCCACCGTCCGCCTGCGGCGTTCGTCTGTGCGGGGAGCCGCGCTCAACCCCGGATCGGCGCCGTCACGTGCAGCGAGACCGGCAGGCCGCGTTCGGCGGCAGGCACCCAGCCGCTCCAGCACCGCCACACCATGGGCCCGCGCGCCTCGCCGTCGTGGTGACCCAGGCGCTCGGTGAGGTGGAGCATCCCGGCGAGCTTCAGGGCGTCGGGCACCCGTGCGGCGACGACGTCGACGGTCAGCACGCCCACGACGTCGTCCTCGAGGTCGAGATGGTCCACGCCCGCCCGGACGTCCAGCGTGTGGATGTCGAAGATGTGGGCGATGAGCGCGGTGACCCCGACGAGCTCGGCGAGATGCGCTCCCGGCGTCGGGCAGCCGTCGTGGCCGAGGCCTGCGTCGCACGAGCCGGCCGTCATGTCGGCCATGACCGGACCGTGCGCGTGGTGCCGCGCAGGTCGCCGTAGACATACATGTCCATGCCGTTCCACCGGCCGGTCCACATCGTGAACCCCGGCTTCGTGGCCGGGTAGTCCGTCGCCACCGTGATACCCAGCTGCGCGGCGATCGCCGCGCCCTCCGACTGCCGCGCCGGATGCACGACCAGATGATCCCGGAACACCTCGACCCACTTGATCCGCGCGTCCCCCACCTCCGCCAGCAGCTCCGCCACACCAGCCGCAGAATCGGCCAGGTTGCCCGCAATCGTCGCCATCTCTCCCACCTTTCTGCACCTACCTCTAGGCGCATAGACAGCCTGTTGCGGGTTAACTGGATGTCGCAACCGCTACGCGGAAAAGTTGCGTATACGCACTGGCTGCGGGTTAGGTGGGTTCCGTGTCTAGAGAGGGACGTGTGACTGCCGCAAGCATCGCCAAGGATCTTCGTGCCGCGATCCGCTCCGGGACCTACAAACCGGGTGATCGTCTTCCGAGCGAAGCAGCGCTCATGTCGAACTACGGCGTGGCGCGCATGACCGCGCGCCACGGCCTGTCGATGCTCAAGGACGAGGGCCTGACCGTGACCCGTCACGGCTCCGGTGTGTTCGTCCGGGCTTTCGAGCCGATCGTGCGGGACAGCACGGGCGGCACGGTGGACGAGTCCACCGTGACCGCCGAGATCGACGAGACCGGCGCGGGGCTCACGGTCCGCACGCTCGCCGTCACGGCGGAGGCCGAGCCGTCCGAGAAGATCCGCACGTCGCTCGGCCTCGCGAAGGGCGACAAGGTCACCGTGCGGGAGCGCCTGCACCTGCGAGAGCGCAAGCCCGTGCTGTTCGCGACGTCGTACCTGCCCGCGTCGATCGCGGCCGGGACGCCGATCGCGGACCAGGAGGTCGGGCCGGGCGGCACGCACGCGCGCCTGACCGAAGCCGGGCACGCGCCGGTGCGGTTCCGCGAGGACGTGGTGGGCCGCATGCCGACGATCGAGGAGATCGAGGAGCTGCGCATCGAGCCCGGCACACCGGTGCTCTCGGTCACGCGCACCGCGTTCACGCAGGACGGTTCGCCCGTCGAGGTCAGCCACGTGGTGCTCGACGCCGGCGAGTTCATGCTCCGGTACGACATCGACTGACGCCCGCGACATCGAGTGCCACCGGCCGGCTGGCCGGGGGCGCGACAGGTCAGCCCTGGCCCGCGGGGCCCGGCCGCGTCCTCGGCTTGAGGCGCAGGTCAGGCAGCGCGGGCGCGCGCAGCGGCCCGCTCGGATAGCCCTGCACCTGGCCGAACAGGCGCTCCGCGGCGCCTGCGGCGTACCCCGTCGCCCCGGCATCGAGCTCGGCGATCTGCGCCATCCAGCCGGCGCGGGCCCGGACGATGTCCTCGTGCGTGCGGCCCATGAAGTTCCACCACATGACGACGTCCTCGGCGAACGGCAGCCCGCCGATCAGGACCGCCCGGGCGGGCGCCCCGGCCCCGGCGCGCACCACGAGCGTGGACCGTCCCGGCGCCACGTAGCCGAGATTCGACAGCGGCACGACGCGGGTCTCGAACGTCACGTCGCCGGTGTCCACGAGCAGGGCGTGCTCGTGCGTCGGGTCGACGTCGAGCCGCACCTCCGCGCCCGACTCCAGGTCGATCTGCGCACCCACGAGCGGCGTGTAGGTCGTCGCGGGCGACGCCAGCTCCTCGCCGGCGACCGCGAGGCGCCCGATGAACACCTGCACGACGGCGCCGTCGGCCCGCGCGACCGGGAGGTCGCCGTGGTGCTCGAAGTGGGGGTCGATGCCGAGGGCCGCACCGGGCAGCGCCGTCCAGAGCTGCACACCGTGCAGCCGGGGCGGGCGTCCCTGCGCGGGCGACTCCTCCGAGTGCGAGATGCCGACGCCCGCGGTCATGAGGTTGAGCTCGCCCGGCCGGACCGTCTGGAGCGACCCCACGGAGTCGCGGTGCAGGATCTCGCCCTCGAAGAGCCAGCTCACCGTCTGCAGCCCGGTGTGCGGGTGCGGGGGAACCTGCATGCCCTCGCCGGACGTGACGTCGTCGGGGCCGTAGTGGTCACTGAAGCACCACGCCCCCACGAGCGACCGGGCGCGCTGCGGGATTGTGCGCCGCACGTTCATCGCCCGCGGCCCGCCGAGCGGCACGTCACGCGGGGTGAGGAGCTCGATGCCTTCGCCCTGCTCGCCCGCGGCGCAGACCTGCTCGGCCGGCCGGGTCTCGAGATTGCTCATGCCCTGAGCCTAGATCCCGGATCCAAGGCATGGGCCAGGGCCCCCGGGGCAGGCCGGGGGCCCTGGCGGAACCGCGTACCCGTGGCCCGCACTGGGCGAGGACCAGGGGCGTCGTGTCGACGTCACGACTCCGATGTGCCCGTCAGACCCGGATCGCCAGGCCTGTTCTCCACGGACTCCTTCGGACGCGGGCGGTCTTCCGGCCCCGTACAGGCACCTGTGGCGTCATCCACAGCCCGCACCGCGGTACGGAACGTCCTGTCGTTCTCCGGTCGACCATGTGTCCGATGCCCGGGCCGGTCGGTGCTGCTGCAGCGCACCGCATCTGCACCCGGATCGTCGAACCGCTGCCAACGTTTCTATCCGCGTGCCGTACAAGCGGCAACCGCTCCACGGTTGTAATTTTCACCCTTGCGTTGCCCACAGTTTTGTCCACAGGAACAGTCCCGGATTTCCCACACAACACACAGGGCTGTGGACCAAATCTGTGGATAACTATTCGGGTCAGACCCAGGCGCGAGACCCAGGAGCGCCACCCGCGGTCGAGTCGTTGCGCCCGTCCAGCTCCTCCGGGGTGGCGATGAAGCCGCCGTCGTCCACGAGGATCCCGGCGATGCGGCTCTGGAGAGAGACCGCGAGGCGGCCGACCGAGGCGCGCATGCGCGCCCGGGCGATGACGTGCAGTCCGGACGCGTGCTCGAGCTCGAGCTCGTAGGGGTCGGCCGGCAGCCAGGTCATGCGATACGCGAACGGTCCGTAGCTGCGCCAGTCCAGCGACCCGAGTGCGCGCGGCACCCGGTCGACGCGCTCCACGTCGATCACTATCGAGCCGTCGTAGGCGGTGCTGCCCGCGAGGGTATAGCGCGGCGACCCGTCGGGCGTGACCTGCTCGGCGGTCACGTCGGCGGTCGCGATGAGGGAGCGGAGCATGGGCAGCACGTCGCCGGGCAGCAGGGCGTGCGCGGCGTAGAGCGACAGGTTGACGGACGCCGCGGGGTCCGGGACGAGCGGCTGCCGGCCGTCGGCGAGCACGCCCCCGCCGGTCTTGCGGGCCGCCGCGACCATCCACTGCACGATGCGCAGCTCCTCGCCCTGCGGAAGCGCGTGCGGGAAGGCATGGGCGATGCCGTCCCGGTCGTCGTACGACGTCGGGGCCGCGCCGCGCACGTCCCGCAGACCGTTGCTGCGCGCGACGGAGTACGCCTCCGCCTTGGCGGCGGAGATCTCCAGTTCGGCAAGGTGCACCTCGCCGACCTCGAAGGGGCCGGTCGCGACGTGCCCGTCCCCCAGGCGCATGACACCGGGAATGAGCTGATCGGGCTGCGCCATGCCCCGGAACCTGGCTCCGGCCATCCGTCGCGTACCCGAGGTGCGCGACGGCTCTCGGAGCCACGCGACGTCAGAGAACCACGCGGCAGCGAGCTCGCTCACCGCGACCGGTCCGTTCGTACTGGGCAGGATCAGAATGTGACCCGAGGCATGCTCCACAGGGATCACGCCCGCCAGAAATGTCATGCGGGCACTTTACTGCGGACCACATTCCCCCATGATGCGGGCATGTTACAGAGAGGAAACACGCTGGTGACAGTGCCCGCACATCGTTGCGACCGCTTGGTGACCAGATTTGGCCCTGCCGAGAAAAGGCGCCCTTGAAGCATTTCGAAAGCGACCGAGTCTCAGTCCGAGAAGGGTGAAAAAGGCAGCATTCCAACCACACAAAGATGATGTATCGGGACTTAACGTCATCCCTCGGTAGAAGACGTCTTCGATCGCCTTCCGGGCCTCGATCCTGGGTTCCAGTTACCTGACGACGCGGGCATATGATGTCAGCATGCCCAAGATCATCGGCAAGAGCCTGCACGAGCACCGCCAGATGACGAGGCACAAGCTGTTCACCGCTCTGTCCACCCTCATGGCGGAGCGCGGGTTCGACACGATCACCCTGGCCGACATCGCCGCAGCGGCGCACGTCGGCCGGACTGCCGTCTACAACCACTTCCACGACAAGGAAGCGCTGCTCCTCGGGTTCATCACCCACGAGACGGAGCAGTACGCCCACACGCTGGAGCGCGCTCTGGACGGCGTGAGCGACCCCGTGGAACAGCTACGTACCTACATCCGCCAGCAGGCTCAGCTCACCCGCGTCTTCCATCTCGCTCCCGGCCCGGCCCTGCGTACGGTCCTGTCCCGTGCCACGCAGCAGCGGCTGCGCGAGCACGCCGACATCGTGGAGGCGATCCTGCGCCGGATCCTCACTGCGGGGATCGATGCGGGGACGTTCCCGCCCCAGGACATCGAGCCGACGGTGCACCTCGTCAACGCGTGCCTGTCCGGCCGCCTCATCCCGGACGAGCCCGTCGCCCGCGAGCGCACCATCCGCGCCGCCGAGTCGTTCGTGCTGCGCGCGGTCGGGGCGCGGGTACCGGAGCGCGTCCCCGCCTGAGCGGAGGCAGGACGCCGGACCGGTCGGGCCCGGGTGAAAACTGGCGCCACCGAGGCGGTAGCCTCTGGCCCGTGTCTTCCACCGCCGTGAACTCCGAGCCCGCGCCCGCGATGAAGCCGGCGCCGCTCAGCGGCGCGTTCACCAAGGTCGTCGCCGCCAACCTCAGCTCGAGCCTGGGCGACGGCGTCGCACGCGTCGCCGCACCGCTGCTGGCCGTGCAGCTGACGAACGACCCGCTGCTCGTGTCCCTGGTCGCGGTCGCGGCACTGCTCCCCTGGCTGCTGTTCGCCATCCCGGCGGGCGTGCTCGTGGACCGGATCGACCGCCGCCTCGCCCTGGCCCTGGCGGGCGGCGTCCGCGCCCTCGTGGCGGGCGGCCTCCTCGCGCTGCACCTCACCGGTGCGCTCACCATCTGGTGGCTCCTGCTGGTCGTGCTCCTGTACGGCGTGCTGGAGACGGTGTACGACGGCGCCATCCGCGCCGTCGTCCCGTCGCTCGTCGGCAGGGGCGACCTGCCGCGTGCGAACTCGCGCATCGAGGCCGCCGAGATCGTGGTGCAGCAGTTCCTCTCCCAGCCGCTCACGTCGTGGCTGCTCGCGTTCTCGGCGGCCTGGGCGCTCGGGCTGAACACCGCCGCGTACGCCGTGGCGGGCGGGCTGGCCCTGACGCTGCCCGCCGTCGCGTCCGGCATCGCCGCCCGACCCTTCGGCCGGCGCAGGACGGCGCGGCGCGGCACCGAGCCGGCAGCGGACGCCGAGGCGGGGCCCGACTCTCCTCGTGCACACGAGGCCGAGCAGGGCTCCAGCGCCGCCCCGGCAGCGGGCTGGCGAGCCGAGCTCGTCGCCGGGTTCCGGTTCATCTGGGCGAGCGCGATGCTGCGCCCGCTGTGGATAGTGAGCGTGCTCATCGGCATCTGCCACGCCGCCATCACGTCCACGCTGGTGCTCTTCATCCTGGAGCGGCTCGACGTGCCCGAGGCCTGGTACGGCACCTTCTTGCTGGCCGGCGCCGTGGGAGCCCTGACAGGGGCCGCCGTCACGAACCGCCTCAAGACGCGCTTCGGGACGGGA
Organism: uncultured Actinomycetota bacterium; assembly: GCA_963850545.1. GTDB lineage: Bacteria > Actinomycetota > Actinomycetes > Actinomycetales > Cellulomonadaceae > Promicromonospora. The sequence continues at coordinate 1,295,688 of CAWKLP010000002.1, forward strand.
CCCGTCATGGCGGTCGCGAACGCCGTCGGCCTCGCGGCGTGGTTCCTCGCCGGCGCTTTCCCCCTGGCCTGGGTCGGGGCGATCGCCATCTTCGTGTCGTTCGGCTGCACGACGACATGGAACGTGCTGGTCATGTCGCTGCGCCAGGCTGCGGTGCCGAACCACCTGCTGGGCCGCGTGCACGGCACGTGGCGCACCGCGCTGTGGGGCGCCATGCCGCTCGGCTCGCTGATCGGCGGCCTGCTGGCGCGCGAGGGCTACAGCACGCCGCTGATCGTCGGGGCGACGGCGGGCCTCATGGTCGCCGTCGTCGGGCACCGGTACATCGCGTCCCTGCCCGACCCGGAGACGCTCGACCCCGCCTGACGGCGGGGCCGCAGCCGCTCAGATCCAGCGCTTCCAGCGGAAGACGCCGAACAGGCCGACGCTCACGGCCAGCATCGCGACGAGGGCCACGGGGTAGCCGTACGCCCAGTCGAGCTCCGGCATGACGTCGAAGTTCATGCCGTAGATCGTGCCCACGAGCGTGGGCGCGAACAGGATGGCGGCCCAGCCCGAGATCTTCTTGACCTGCTCGCCCTGCTGGATGCTGACCTCCGACAGGTGCTTCATCTCCTCGTTCTGCCGCTGCGCGACGAGGGTCGCGGCGACGGTGAGGATGTCGCGCAGCGCGGCGCGGAAGACCTCGATGCGGTCGGCGGCCTCGGTGAGGTGGTCCGCGACGTCACGCAGGTAGGCCTGCAGCTCCGGGTGCACGCCGTACTTGTCGGCGCCCTTGGCGAGCGAGGCGCAGAGGCCCTGCTCTGGCCGGACCGCGCGCTGGAAGTCGATGACCTCGCGGGACAGCTCGTAGATGCGCCGCGACACGTCGGGGGCGCCGCCCCAGACGTCGGACTCGATCTCGTCGATGTCATGGTCCAGCCCCGCGACGACTGGCGCGTACCCGTCCACGACGCTGTCGAGGATCGCGTACAGCACGGCCTCGGGACCGCGGGAGAGCATCTCGCGGTCCGACTCCAGGCGGGCGCGCACCGCGGCCAGGTCGGGCGAGGCGCCGTGCCGCACGGTCACCACGAAGTCGGGCCCGACGAACACGTGCAGCTCGCCGAACTCGACCTCCTCGGCGTCGTCCAGGTAGCGAGCCGCGTGCAGCACCACGAACAGGGTGTCGCCGTACCGCTCGATCTTGGGGCGCTGGTGCGCCTGGATGGCGTCCTCGATCGCGAGAGGGTGCAGGTCGAACTCGCGCGCGAGCGACGTCAGCTCGGTCTCGTCGGGCCGCTCCAGCCCGATCCAGGCCATGCCGCCGGGCCGGGACCGGAGCGCGCTGAACGTCTCGGCGAGGTTGTCGTAGCCGGCGGTGCGGACGCCGTCGTCGTAGATCGCGGCGGCGACCACCGACGAGCGGGGCGCGGGCGCGGCGGAGCGCGGGGCGACGTCGGGCACGGCGTCGACGGCGCGGCGCTGGCGCAGCGCGCCCAGCAGCGGGCGGACGGGACGAGCGGGGCGGGAGGGCAGGAACGTGGCCATGGGGAACTCCTGGGGTCGAGCGCAGGAAAAAGGACTGCGAACGGACACCGCAACAGGGACGGCCGAACGACCGGTGGACCTCACGCCCGGGAAGAGGGCGGAGCGCACCGGTGCGCGAGAGCCCGCGAGCACGCGGACAGGGGAACCGTCAGCTCAGCTGCGGCTCGGACTACTCGGAGGCTCGCTACGGGTCATGCGCGCCACCTCCTTCGTCCCTGCGGCGGATCGCCGCGGCCATAACTTCTCGACACCTGCTCGACGGGGCCCAGTGTAGCCACGTCGAGGAACAGGATCGAACCCATTCGAGACCAACGTCACAGAACGAGTCACCAAGCGTCGTGGGCCCGGTGGTGCACCCCGGGCGGGGTGTGGAACTCGTGCGGCGTCGGCGACAGGTAGGCGCGCGCGAACTGCAGCGAGGTGGCCAGGTCGTCGTGGCGCTCGGCGGCTGTGCGCGCGGCACGGGTCGAGATCTCCACGCAGACGTCACCGCTCCAGCGGCGCGCGACCAGCTCCTGGAGCACCTTCTCGACCTGCATGCTCCCGCGGCCGGGCACCAGGTGCTCGTCCCGGGGTCCGTGGTTGCCGTCCGCGAGGTGCAGGTGACGCAGCCGGTCGCCGAAGACACCCAGCAGAGTCAGCGCGTCCTGCTGGGCCACGCTCGCGTGCGACAGGTCGAGGGTCACGGCGTCGTAGTCGTGCTCGGCGGGGTCCCAGCCGGGCAGGTATGCCTGGAACTCGCGCTTGCCGCCGCGCCAGGGGTACATGTTCTCGACGGCGATCGTGACGCCCGTCGTCTCGCTCAGCGCACGCACCTGGTCCTGGAACTGCCGCGCGTACTTGTACTGCCAGCGGAACGGCGGGTGCACCACCACCGTGCCGGCCCCGAGCTCGAGGGCCATGTCGGTGGTCCGCTGCAGCTTCGCGTCCGGGGACCGGCCCCAGACCCGCTGGCTCACCAGCAGCGTCGGCGCGTGCACCGAGCGCACCGGCATGCCGGTGTCGGCGGCGAGCTTCGCCAGGGAGCGCGGGTTCTGGGTGACCTCCTCGGACCAGATCATGACCTCGACACCGTCATAGCCGAGCTCGGCCGCCGACTCGAAGGCCAGCGGCACACGGCGAGGGAAGACCGACGCCGTCGAGAGCGTGACCTGCACTTCGGGTGCAGCGGGCTCCTGCGGTTCGGTCGGGATCGGTTCGGGCATGCGGGCCACCTTAAAGCGCCTACGTGACTGTGATGTGACCTGGAGGTTCAGATGAGGTTCAGGTGAGAAGACGTTCCCGTGCCACGTCGCGCGCGGCCTGCGCCGTCGAACACTCCAGAACTGTTCGTGCCAGCTCCGCGCACTCGTCACGGGACACGCTTGCGAGGGTACCTGCGACGTCGGCCAGCGCACGGGGTGTCATGGAAAGTGACGTTACGCCCAGCCCCACGAGGACGGGCGCGAGGAGGGGGTCGGCCGCTGCCTCGCCGCACACGCCCACCGGAGCACCATGCATCGCACCACCCTCGCACGCGATCCGGACGAGCTCCAGGACGGCGGGCTGCCACGGGGTCGACAGGGCGGCCACGCCGGCCAGGTCGCGGTCGGCCGCCATCGTGTACTGCGTGAGGTCGTTGGTGCCCAGGCTCGCGAACGACACCTCTGCCAGCAGGTGTCGTGCCTGCAGCGCGGCGGCCGGGGTCTCGATCATCACGCCCGACTGCTCCAGGCCGTGCGCCGCGCACGCGGCCGCGAAGTCGCGGGCCTCGTCCACGGTCGCGACCATCGGCGCCATCACCCAGACCTCCGCGGTCTCCGCGGCGGCGGCCTGCGCTATCGCGTCCAGCTGCCGGTCCAGCACGTCCGGGTGCGCGACGGCGGTGCGCAGCCCCCGCACGCCGAGCGCCGGGTTGTCCTCGTGGTCCGGCGTGAGGAAGCGCAGGGGCTTGTCGGCGCCGGCGTCGAGCGTACGGACCACAACGCGGCGGTCCGGGAAGTGGGACAGTACTGCCCGGTAGGCGGTCACCTGCTCCTCGATGGTGGGCTCCTCGCCCCGGCCGAGGAAGCAGAACTCGGTGCGGAACAGGCCGACGCCCCGCGCACCGGCGGCGGCCGCGGCCTGCGCCGCCGACGGGTCGGCGACGTTCGCCATGAGCTCTACCTCGGACCCGTCGCGGGTGACGCCCCGGCCGTCGAACGTGGCAGCGGTGACCCGGCGTCGGGCACCCGCGACGTCGTCCGCCGAAGGGGTGCGCAGGACCGTGCCGGCCGTGCCGTCCACCACGATCTCCTCGCCGTCCGCGAGGTCGTTCGCGCCGGGCAGCGCGACCACTGCCGGGATGCCGAGGGCGCGGGCCAGGATCGCCATGTGCGAGGTGGGGCCGCCGCGCGCCGTGACGATCGCGGTGACCACCGCGGGGTCCAGCATCGCGGTGTCGGCCGGGGCGAGGTCGCTCGCGGCCAGCACGAACGGGTGCCCCGGGTCGGGCACGCCGGGCGGGGCCGCGCCCGTGAGGGCGGCGACTATGCGGTCCCGCACGTCCCGCACGTCGCGGGCGCGCTCCGACATGGGCGGGCCGAGGGCCTCGAGCTGCATGGCGACCGAGCCCGCGGCGTCCCATACGGCACGCTCCGGAGTGAGGCGGTCCTCCCGGACGCGGCGGGCGGCACCGGCCGCGAGGGTCGGGTCGGCGGCCATGGCCGCGGTGACCGCGAGGACGTCGGCAGCGGTGCCCGACGCGCGACCCGCTCGCTCCGCGAGGTCAGCCTCCACCCGGGCGGCGGCCTCCTCGACGGCGCGGACGGCGGCGTCCGCCGAACCTGACAGGCGGCTCGTCCGCGGCTCCGGGACGCGGGCCGGCATCCGGACCACGGTCCCCGCTGCGCGACCCGGGCTCGCCGGGACCCCAGTGAGCCTCTCGCTCGTCATCCGTACGCTCCCCTAAGGCTCGTCGTCGAGTGCGTTCGGAACGTTACACGCGAGCGCTGGACCGGGCGAGACTCGGTCGCCGGCTCGGCCCGGCGCGGCCCGGCACGCCGGGGCCGCGACGGGCCGAGCCCAAGGCAAAGAGCCCACCTCGTGAGGGTCGGCGGTCTGACAAGATGGCCCCATGGCCGAGGCCTTGATCGTCGGATCGCCCGTCGCAGGACGGGTGGTCGCGATGCGCGACGTGCCCGATCCCGTCTTCGCAGAGAGCATCGTCGGCCCAGGGCTCGCGATCGATCCCGACCCCGCTCTCGGCGGGCGCGTCGTCGCTCCGTGCGCCGGCGTCGTGGTGAAGCTGCACCCGCACGCGTTCGTGCTGCTGGCGCCGCCCGCGGAGCCGTCCGACCTGGACGTGCCCGCTCCCGGAGCACCCGCCGCCGCACCTGCCGTGCCCGCAGCGGGCCGGGGCGTCCTGGTGCACCTCGGCATCGACACGGTCCAGCTCACGGGCGAGGGCTTCATCCTGCTCGTCGCCGAGGGCGACACGGTCACGGCCGGCCAGGAGCTCGTCGTCTGGTCCCCCACCGCGGTGTCCGACGGCGGCCGCTCGCCCCTGGTACCCGTCGTCGCCCTGGACCTGGGCCCCGGCGGTCTCGAGGAGCTGGTCCGCCCCGGCACGCGTGTCCGGGCGGGAGACCCGCTGTTCCACCTGGCGTGAGCCGTCAGAACGGCGATTAGGGTCGGGCCCATGGTGCGCACTGTGGTGTTCGACGTCGGAGAGACGCTCATCGACGAGTCCCGGATCTGGCTCCGCTGGGCCGAGCGGCTGGGCGTCCCGGCCCTCACGTTCCTCGGCGTGCTCGGCGGCTGTGCCGCCCTCGACCGGTCGCACCGGGACGCGTTCGAGATCGTGCGGCCAGGGCTGGACTTCGAGGCCGAGATCGCCCGCTGGGCGCAGGACGACCCGGACGGCCTGCGCAACAGGTTCGACGCCGACGACCTCTACCCCGACGTCCGGCCCGCCCTGACCGCGCTGCGCGAGGCGGGCTTCGACGTCGTCATCGCCGGGAACCAGCCGCCGGAGGCGCGCGCCGCGCTGGAGGCGATGGACCTGCCCGCGAGCGCGATCCGCACCTCGGACGAATGGGGTGTGCAGAAGCCCGAGCCCGGGTTCTTCGCCAGGGTCGCCGAGCTCTCGGGGGTCGCACCGAAGGAGATCGCCTACGTCGGCGACCGGCTCGACAACGACGTGCTCCCCGCCGCCGACGCCGGGATGCGGCCGATCCTGCTCCGCCGCGGCCCGTGGGGATACCTGCACGCGGAGCGCCCTGAGGCGGCGCGCACGACGGTCATCGACTCGCTGACCGAGCTTCCCGAGGTGCTGAACCGCTGAGCTGTCGCTCAGCCGCGCAGCGGGAGCGTCAGCTCGGCGTCGCCGTCCGGCACCACGCGGACCGGGACGCCCCAGTCCTGCTGCGCCAGGTGGCAGGCCGGGAACACGTCGGGGTCCGGCTCGCCGTTCGGCAGCAGCGGCACCTCGTCGCACGACGCCGCCTTCGCGGTCACGTGCAGCACGCCCTCGGTCACCTCTGGGTTGATCACCAGGTCCCGCGCCAGATCCGTGCCGGATCCCGCCCCGGACAGCAGCAGCTCCGGCGGAGTAGCGCTGACCTGGAGCAACGTCGAGGGGCCCCAACGGTCGTCGAGCTTCTGCCCCGGCGCGGGTACGAACGGCACGTCCAGCCGGAGCGCCCCGGCGCCGACGTCGGTGGCGGGCCGGGCGACCCGGTGCGCGCCGCCGTCGAGCACCTCGCCCGCGAGGCTCGCCGAGAGCGCGACCCGCGTGAGCCGGTGCGCCGCCGACTCCACCACGAGCAGGTGCACGGCGTCGTCCGCGACCTCGACGAGCACGTCCGACGGCTCGGCCAGGTCCTTCGCCAGGGTCGTCACCTCGTCGGAGGCCGGGTCGTACCGGCGCAGCGCGCCGTTGTACGTGTCGGCGACGACGACGGAGCCGTCGGGCAGCGTGGCCACGCCGAGCGGGTGCTGCAGCAGCGCCTGGTCCGCGGCGCCGTCGCGGTGCCCGAAGTCGAACAGGCCCTGGCCCACGACGGTGGTGATCGTCGCGGGGGGCGTGCCGGCGGCGCCGTCGGACAGCTCGACGCGGCGCAGCGACGAGGTCTCGGAGTCCGCTATCCACAGGTGGCCGTCGGGCCGGCCCCCGCCGTCGACCGACGGCACTATCCCGGAGGTCTGCGCGAACCAGGCACCCTCGCCGGGGCCGTCCTCGAGCCCCTCGTTCATGGTGCCGGCGAGCAGGCCCGCCGAGCCCTGCAGCAGGTCGACCTCCCACAGGGTGTGGTTGCCGGCCATGGCGACGACGAACGCGCCGCGCACCGGCGACCACGCAACGTCCCACGGAGAGCTGAGACGCAGGTCGAGCGGGGCGACGGCGGTGCCGGGCTGGTAGGCCCGCAGCGGCTCGCCGTCACGCCCGCCGACGTTCTCCTGCCCGCCGACCATGAACTGCTCGCCCGTACCCGCCACCGTCGTGACCGTGCCGTCGGGGAGGCTCAGGCCGCGCAGTGCGTGGTTCACCGTGTCGGCGACCACTACGTCGTAGCCGAGGTGCGTGCGCAGCTCCTCGGGCACCAGGCACAGACCGTTGGGCTCCGAGAACCGCGCCTCGCCGGCTCCGCCGTCGACCAGCCCGCGCTCACCCGACCCGATACGCCGCACGAGGGTCTCGCCGTCGGGCGCGAGCTCGGCGAGGGAGTGGTGTCCGGCGTCCGCGACCAGCAGGTTCCCGTTCGGCAGGGCGAGGGCCTTCGCGGGGAACCGCAGCGTGCCCGACGCCGGAGCCGGAGGCACATACGGCCCCGAACCGCGGTGCAGGGTGCCCTTCCCCCCGTGCTCGGCAATCAGGTCGGTCACGAGCGCAGCGATCGCGGAGCCGTGCCCCTCGCCCGCCATCTGCGCCACGATGTACCCCTCGGGGTCGATGACCACGAGGGTGGGCCAGGCCCGCGCGGTGTACGCGCCCCAGGTGACCAGCTCCGGGTCGTCGAGGACGGCGTGCCGCACCTCGTACCGCTCGACGGCGGCGGCGAGCGCGTCGGGGTCGGCCTCGTGCTCGAACTTGGGCGAGTGCACGCCCACGATCACGAGCTCGTCGCGGTGCTGCTCCTCGACCTCACGCAGCTCGTCGAGGACGTGCAGGCAGTTGATACAGCAGAAGGTCCAGAAGTCGAGGACGACGACCTTGCCGCGCAGCTCGGAGAGCGTGACGCTGCGGCCGCCGGTGTTCAGCCAGCCACGCCCGACAAGCTCGGACGCGCGGACCCGGGGAAGATTCTGGACTTCTGTGCTCACCGGCCCATTGTCACTCCCGGGGCGAGCCGCCCTTCCCGGTGTCCGGCCTGCGAGCACGCCACTGCTCCACCAGGGCCTTGTCCGCCCGGCGGCGCGTGAGGTCGCTCTTGTTGGAGTGCACGGCCGCGCGGTGTGCGAGCAGAGCAGCGCGGTCCCGCTCGAGGGCCCACATGAGGGCCTCGCGCACGTCGGCGCGGGTCACCCGCGCGCTCCGCGTCTCGTCCATCGTCCCGATCATTCTCGCCGTTTCGTGCCCATCGGCGCCCAGAGCGGACGCCGCCAACGATTCAAGAGGTCCCCGGGGGATGTTTTGTGACATCCAGGGTCTTCCTGGCTTTCACCCGACCATGATTGGGTGTAGCAGAGGAACGTACCGCGCAAACCTGGCGGGGCGATATCCGTCTATCGGATGACTTTCCGGGGCATATCGGCGTGTCGCCATCCTGCGTGCCGTGTCGTGTTGGTGGGTGAGGAGAGGATCAGGGCATGGACCGCGACGAGGCCAGGAAGATGAAGGAGCAGCTCGCAGCCTTCGCCCGACAGCTAGCCGAGAAGCACGGGGTCGTGGCGACGCCGCGGTCGTTGGGTGCGCAGACGGTGGCCGACGCCGCCGACGTCGTGCGCGCCCCCACCCTTGCGCTCGGCTTGGTGCCCCAGGCCGAGGGGGGCTTCGGCATAGCTGTCCGCTACCGGCTCGGGATCCCCCGGGCCCGCTCGATAGTGCGCAAGGTCTCGGCCGAGATCGGGCCGGACGCCGACGTCCGCCGCACCGGCCGCATCCGTCCCGTGAGCGAGCTCGGCCCGCGCCCGCCCGCACCGACGTGGCAGGCCGACGGCGACACCGACCGGCGCCGGCCGCTGCGGCCCGGCATCTCCATCGGCCATGTGGGGGTCACGGCCGGCACGCTCGGTGCCTTCGTGACCCGCGCGAGCCCCGGCGACGACGCCCTGTACGCGCTCTCGAACTACCACGTGCTGGCCGGGTCCCCGGAGGCGCGGCCCGGCGACATCGTCCTGCAGCCCGGGCCGGCCGACGGCGGCCTGGCACCCGGCGACCGGATCGGCGAGCTCACGCAGGTGGTGGACCTGGAGTCGGCCGAGCCGTCCTTCACGGACGCCGCGATCGCCCGCCTCGACCGGGTCCCGGTCGACTTCGACTACCCCGTGGGGCGCGTCGTGAAGACGGCCCGGGCCCTCGGCGGTGAGGTCGTCGGCAAGGTGGGCCGCACGACGGCGATCACGCGCGGGCGGGTCACCGCCATCGAGCTCGACGACGTCATAGTCGGCTACGAGGACCTCGGCGCGCTCAACTTCGACGACCAGATCGAGATCGAGAGCCTCGACGACGGACCGTTCTCCCGTGGCGGCGACTCGGGCGCGCTCGTCTACCGGGAGGACGGCGTGGCGATCGGCCTCCTGTTCGCCGGGTCCGAGTCCGGCGGACGCAGCGGGAAGGGACTCACCTACGCCAACCCGATCGATCAGGTGCTGGAGATCCTGGGGGTCGAGCTGGCCAGAGAGCCCACCCACCCTTTCGAGTGACGTTCGGTATGCGCACCAGCGTTTCCAGCGCCGGGCGTGTCGTCCTCGGCGCCCGGGAGCATGGGCGTGTTCGCGCGGCGCGTCGCGCGCCGCAACCCGGCTGACCTGCGGCGCTACCCAAGGCTCGAAAAAGTGGCCCACGACACGTTCCGGTCCGGTGGAAGGGGGTAGACAGGGGGGACACAATGGATGACCAGGAGGTGATCGGCATGGCAACACTCGACAAGGCTCGGTCGGCAAAAGCCGCATTACGGAAAAAAGTCACCGGGCTCGACGGTGTGATCGGAGTTGGCGTCGCCCCTGAGTTCACGACGTCACTCGAACACCCACGACGCGAGTACCCAACGCGAAAGCACTCGAAGCCAGGCACTTCCGGCGGATCGCCGGTCGAGGTGCTCGCGGAGGAGGACCTGGTCGAGCAGGTGGCAGGGCCCGGCGGGAGCTGGGTGCTGCAGGTCAACGTCACGGACGCCCGCCTAGTGGACACGATCCCCGAAGAGATCGACGACGTCGCGGTGCGCGTGCGCGTCGTGGGCGCTGTCCGCGCGGGCTGAACCACTGCCGAAGTAGAGCGGCTGCCCCAAACTCGCCCTACCTCGGTCAGCAGTATCCGGCCGGGTGGTACTCGGTCAGCCGAGGGTCGTCGGCAGCTCCCGCGTCTCGTCCAGCACCTGCTCCGCGAGGAACGCCGACACCACTTGGTACCAGACCTTGGCGTTCTGCGGCGTGAGCACCCAGTGGTTCTCGTCCGGGAAGTACAGGAACCGGTGCGCCGTCTCGCCGTCGTCGGACGCCGGGAGGCCCGACTTGGTCAGCAGCTCGAACCACAGCCGCAGCCCCTCGCCGATGGGCACCCGGTAGTCCTTGTCCCCGTGGATCACGAGCATCGGGGTGCGGATCTCGCCCACGGCCAGGTGCGGGCTGTTCTCCAGCGCCATCTCGGGCGTCATCTCGCGGGCCCAGTAGTACCCGGCATCCGTGGTCGGACCGAACTGGTCCAGCGCCCACAGGCTCGCGTGCGTCACCACGGCCCGGAACCGGTCCGTGTGGCCGGCCACCCAGTTCGCCATGTAGCCGCCGAACGAGCCGCCCATCGCGGCCGTGCGGGTCTCGTCGATCTCGGGCAGCGCCTCGGCGGCGTCGGTGATCGCCAGGAGGTCCGTGAACGGCGACCCGCCCCAGGCACCCCAGCCGCGCTGGACGAACTCCTGGCCGTACCCGGTCGACAGCGCCGGGTCGGGCAGGAGCACGGCGTACCCCTGGGCGACCATCAGCCACGGGTTCCAGCGCCAGCTCCAGGCGTTCCACGAGCCCAGCGGGCCGCCGTGGATCCACAGCAGGAGCGGTGCCTTGGCCTCCGGGCCGACGTCGGCGGGCAGCGCGAGCCAGGCGCGTACGCGCGTCCCGTCCTCGGTGGTGGTCTCGATCTCGGTGAGCGTGCCCGGCAGTGCCAGGGCCGGCGCCGGCGAGCGCAGGACGGTCGCCGCGACCGGCGTCCGCTCCCCCGGCGTGCCCGAGGCGAGGAACGCCGCCAGGTCGATGCGCACCGGCTCGGCCGGAGCCGCGTAGGAGGTGCGCAGCGCGAAGAGGGTGGCGCCGTCGGATGTGACCGAGAGGTCGGAGAAGACCGCGTCGTCCGAGGTCAGCCTCTCGACGGCGACGGCGCCGCCCGGAAGCGCCCCCGAGAACGTGAGCAGGAAGACCGGGCCGCGGCCGTCGTCGTCGGCCTGGACCAGCAGGCCGCTGCCGTCCGGGAGCCAGGTGGGGCGACCGGGCCAGCGGTCCCAGTCGTCCGCGAGGACCACCGGCGCCGCGGAGCCGTCGGTCGGCACCAGGGCGAGGCGGATCACCGGCGCCTCGGTCGGGGACGAGATGGACTCGGTCCCGTAGGCCACCCAGGCGCCGTCGGGCGAGATGCGGGGCCCGCCGGCGTCGGCGTCCGGGTCGTCCACGAGTACGCGGCGGTCGCCGGTCGCCGTGTCGATAGCGACCAGGGTGCTGCGGTTGGCGGCACCGGCGTCCGGCACGCTCCAGGTCGTGACCAGGGTCGCGCCGTCGGCGGACAGGTCCGCCGAGTGCTCCACGAGCTGCCGGCCGGCGCCGGTGAGGTCGCGCAGGTCGAGGTGCTTGCCCGACGCCGGGTCGCCGGCCTGGGTCTCGGCCGGCTCGACCGCCGCGGCTCCCGGTGCGCCCGAGGCCGCGGGTAGCGGCGACGCCGGCACGTCCGCGAGCGCACCGAGGTCGCCCGCGAAGCGTCGCTCCTGGTCGGGGCCGAGGTCGTGGTCCCAGAACCGCACCGGGTACCCGGTGTGCAGGATCGCGGAGACCTTCTGGTCCTTACGGGCCTTGCGCAGCCTGGTGTCCTCCGCCAGGTTCTTCGCGGAGGGCAGGACGCCGGCGGCGACGCTGACCGTGTCGGCGTCGCGTGCGGCGAGCGCGCCCGAGATGCCGCCCGGCGGGGCTGCGATCACGCGGGCCTCACCAGCGTGTGCCGGCAGGAGCCAGAGGGCCGGCTTGGGTTTGTCGGTGTCCTTGCCGTCCGGGTCGGGCCGGGCGGAGGTGAACAGGAGGTCGCCGGACCGCGTGAAGACGGCTGACGACTCACCCTTCGCGGATCGGGTCAGCCGGCGGGCGGGCGCCTCGCCGGCGGGGTCCACCTCCCAGAGGGCGGTGCGGTAGGCGGTGCGCTCGGCGTCGAGCGTCTGGACGCCTACGACGAGGCGGGTGCCGTCCTGGCTGGCCGTGAGGCCGGTGAGGCGCGGGATCGCCACGTAGTGGTCGAGGTCGTGGAACGGGGTCTGCGGGGATTCGCTCACGCCGCCCGTCCTATCACGCCAGCTCGGGTTGTGGGCATGATTTTTGCGGCCACGTGCCCGTCTTGGGCGCAACGATCGCGCCCACAACCGAGGAGGGGGTCAGCTCTCTCCGCGCTTGGACGCCTGTTCCGCCTTCTGGGCCAGCATCTCGTTGTACGCCTCGAGCTCGGCGTCGCCGTCGCGCTCCGCCTTGCGGTCGCTCCGCTTGGCCTCGCGCGCGTCGGACCGCGTCCAGGAGATCGCGACGCCGACCGCGAGCAGCAGGGTCGGCAGCTCGCCGATGCCCCAGGCGACCGCACCGCCCGTCTGCTGGTCCACGATGGCGCTGGGACCCCACGGGCGGCCCATGAGCCCGAACCAGTCGGGCACGAGCAGCGCCGTGCCCGAGGTCAGCGTCACGCCGAAGAACGCGTGGAACGCCATGGTGGCGAACAGCAGCACGAGCCGCAGCGGGTACCCGGGGCGGGACGGCCCGGGGTCGACGCCGATCAGCGCGTTCGCGAAGAGGTACCCCACGAGCGTGAAGTGGACGATCATCCACAGGTGGCCCGCGTAGGTGGTCAGCGCCAGCTCGAACAGGGGCGTGAAGTAGAAGACGATCATCCCGCCCGCGAACAGGACCGCGGCCACTACCGGGTTGGCCATGAACCGGCCCAGAGCGGAGTGCACCAGCAGCAGGACCCATTCGCGCGGGCCCCGGGAGTCGTCCTTGCGCGCCGGGACGGCCCGCGCGAGCAGGGTGACCGGCGCGGCCAGGACGAGGAACAGCGGCACCACCATCGCCAGGATCATGTGCTGCACCATGTGCGCGCTGAACAGGACGTGCCCGTAGGTGGCCGCGCCGCCGTTCGTGGCCCAGAAGAGGACCAGGATGCCGAGGCACCAGGAGATGGTGCGGCCCACGGGCCAGGCGTCCCCCCGACGTCGCAGCCGGAGCGTCCACCGGACGTAGACGAGCACGGCGGCGGCGCAGGCGAACGCGGCGATGACGTCCCACTGGAACTCGGTGAGCCAGCGCAGCACCGTGGGCTCGGGCGGCAGCGGGTGGCCGGTGACGATCTCGGCGGGGGTCGCGTCGACTATCTCGTCGTCGGGCACGGGGGGCGCCGTGGAGCCGAGGGCGACCGCCACGCCGGACACCGCGCCCATCACCCCGATCTCCACCGCGGCGAGCCGCCAGAACAGGCCGATCGCCGCGTTCCTGGTGGTGGTCCTGGCGGAGAGACGGGCGACGACCGTGCTGCGGTGCAGCCAGCCCAGGCTGCCGAGGACGATCAGGAGTGCGGCCTTGACGACCAGCAGGATCCCGTAGTCGGTGCCCAGCCCGTCGAGCGAGCCGATCCGGATCCACGCGCTGACCAGGCCCGAGACCGCCACCGCGGCGAAGCACCAGAACGCGATCTCGGAGTACCGCCGGATCACGTCGGCGGTAGCGGCGTACCGCAGGCCGACGAAGACGATCGCGCCCAGCCCGCCGACCCAGAGCGCCGCGCCACCCAGGTGCAGGAACAGGGCGGAGACCGCGAGGTCGTGGCTGGAGGCACCGGCGGCGTGGCCGGTCGAGGACTGCATGCCGAGGGCGACCAGCGGCAGCGCCGTCGTGCACAGGGCGCCCACAGGACCGCGCACGAGGAGCGCGACGGCGGCCGTCAGGGCGGCCACGATCACCGTCCCCAGGTACGTGCGGCCGGCCGGGATGGTCGAGACGTACTCCATCAGTGCCGGCCCGAACGTCGGCGCGTCCAGGGGCAGGTAGGTGGACCACGAGAACCGCAGGACGAGCTGCACGAGCGCCGCCAGGGTCCACACCCCGGCGGAGACGCCGGCGACTCCGAGCGCCCGGTCGACCAGCGGCCCGCGCGGCAGGACGCAGGCCGCAAGCACGAGCGAGCCCACGGTCACCGCCACGGCCAGCTCGGTGGTCACGGTCGCGACGGGCACGCCCCAGCGCACGAGGATGCCCGGGTCGGTGAAGTTCGCGAACGCGGTGAACGCGCCGGAGAACGCGCCGGCCGCGAAGAGAGCCGCCAGTGCCACGAGGGCCGCGGTGGGCAGCGCCACGACGAGCCACGAGGGGCTCGCGGGGCCGCTCGCGGGGCTCTTCCGAGCAGTTCTGCTGGCCGCGTTCCGGGCGTCGGTCGGTGTCACTTGTCCAGCCTAGGCGCGCTCCGCCGCGGTTCTGACCGTCGGCTGATGTCCGGTTGACCACGCCGCGGGCGTCCCAGCACAGCCGGTTTCGAAGAAGTTCAGGAAAAGTTCGGAGGGATTATGCACCAAACCCAACCCTTTAGCCCTCTTCTGCGTTGTGACCAGTGTGGACCTCGCGAACATCATCACCGAGACCGACGACTCCGTGCCGTGCTCGGAACAGCCCGAGCTCTGGTTCGCGGAGCATCCCGCGGACCTCGAAGAGGCGAAGCGGGCCTGCGCCGTGTGCCCGCTCAAGGCGCAGTGCCTCGCGGGCGCGCTTGCCCGCCGCGAGCCATGGGGCGTCTGGGGCGGAGAGATCGTCGTGGACGGCACCGTGCGGAGCCGCAAGCGTCGGCGCGGCCGGCCGCGGTCGATCGGGGGTATGCGCGTGGCGTGACGGCCATGTGACCACTGAACGTCGTCCGAGGCACGGCGGCCGAGTCCAGCCGCCGTGAGATGCCGGAGCAGTGCGCCTGACCGTACCGCGGATCTCCCAGACCGATCCGGAGGGGCGCACTGCTCCGGTCGTTCCACGTTTTGGATCCAGTTCCACACGTCAGACCCCCAGGTCACTCGGGTGACCTGGGGGTCTGACATGTAGTGCGGGTCTGACAGGTCAGCTCCACACCAGGCCGTGCGCCGGCTCCTCGAGCACGCGCGCGACGTCGGACAGGAACCGCGCGCCCAGCTCGCCGTCGGCCAGCCGGTGGTCGAAGCTGAAGCTCAGCGTCGTCACCCACCGCGGCTTCACCTTGCCCTTGTGCACCCACGGCTGCTTGCGGATCGCGCCGAAGGCGAGGATCCCCGCCTCCCCCGGGTTCAGGATGGGCGTGCCCGTGTCGATGCCGAAGACCCCGAGGTTGGTGATCGTGATGGTGCCGTCGGACATGTCCGTGACCGAGGTCCGCCCGGCCCGCGCGGTCGCCGTCAGCCCGGCGAGCGCCTTGGCGATGCCGAGCAGGTCGAGCGTGTGCGCGTCCTTGATGTTCGGCACCACGAGGCCCCGCGGGGTCGCCGCAGCGATCCCCAGGTTCACGTAGTGCTTGTAGACGATCTCCTGCGCCGCGTCGTCCCAGGAGGCATTGATCTGCGGGTGCCGCTTCACGGCGAGCAGGACCGCCTTCGCCGCGATGAGCAGTGGCGTCACCTTGACGTCCGTGAAGTCGCGGTCCTCCTTGAGGCTCGCGACCAGCTTCATCGACTTCGTGACGTCGACGGTGTGCAGGACCGTCACGTGCGGTGCGGTGAATGCGCTGGCCACCATGGCCTCGGCGGTGCGCTTGCGCACCGACCGCACCGGGACGCGCGTCTGCCGCCCGTCCGGTGAGACCACGCCGGAGGCGAGCCACGGCTCGTCGTCCGGGTAGCTCGTCAGCTTCTGCACCGACGAGCGCTCGGCGTGGGCGACCACGTCCTCGCGCGTCACGATGCCGCCGGGCCCCGACGCGTGCACACCCGCCAGGTCCACCCCCAGGTCCTTGGCCAGCTTGCGGACCGGCGGCTTCGCGAGCACACGGGCCCGCGCGGCCGTCGTCGTGCCGGTGTCCGACGGCGGGGCCCCCACCGGGGCCGGGGCCGGAGCGGCTGCCACGGGGGCGGGCGCCGGGGCAGGTGCTGGTGCGGGGGCAGGTGCTGGTGCGGGCGCCCGGGTCGCGGCAGGCTGGGCCACCGAGACCTGCGCCGGGGCGGACGCCGGCGCCTGGTGCCGCCGGCGCCGTCCGCTCGCCTTGGCCTCTGCCGTGCCGTAGCCGACGAGCACCGACCCGGAGCCCTCGTCCTGGGCGCCCTCGGCGGCAGGAGCGCCACCGGGACCAGCGTCCGGGACAGCCCCCGATGCAGTGCCGTTCGAGGTCGACCCGGCAGGGGTACCGACGCCGTCCGACACCGCGATCTCGATGATCGGGGTGCCGACGTCGACGGTGGTGCCCGACTCGACGAGGAGTGCGGACACGGTCCCGGCCCAGGGCGACGGCAGGTCGACGAGCGACTTCGCCGTCTCGATCTCGACGATCGTCTGGTTCACCTCGACGGTGTCGCCGACGGCGACCCGCCACTCGACGATCTCGGCCTCGATGAGCCCCTCACCGACGTCGGGGAGCGGGAACCTCTGGTTGTTCAAGCTCACTCTCGGTTCACTCCTGGGTCAGTGCGCGAAGGCGCGGTCGACGGCGTCGAGCACACGGTCCACGCTCGGCAGGTACTCGTGCTCGTGCTTCGCCACCGGGTACGGGGTGTGGAAGCCGCCCACGCGAAGCACGGGCGCCTCGAGCGCGTAGAAGCACTCCTCGGTGACCCGGGCCGCGATCTCGGCACCGGCGCCGAAGAACACGGGGGCCTCGTGGATCACCACGCAGCGCCCGGTCTTGCGGACGCTCGCCACCACGGCCGCGGTGTCGATCGGCGAGATGGCGCGCAGGTCGAGCACCTCGGCGGAGCGGCCCTCGGCCGCGAGCGCGTCGGCGGTCTTGATCGCGGTCTCGACGGAAGGGCCGTACGCGACGAGCGTGACGTCGGTGCCGGTCCGGACCACCTTGGCCGCGTTGAGCGTGGCCGACGCGACGGGCGTGTCCAGGTCGACCGGGCCCTTGGCCCAGTAGCGGCCCTTGGGCTCGAAGAACAGCACGGGGTCCGGGGAGGCGATGGCCTCCTGGATCATCGTGTAGGCGTCCTGCGGGTTGCTCGGGGACACCACGCGGAGGCCGGCGGTGTGCGCGAACAGCGCCTCCGGGCTCTCGCTGTGGTGCTCGACCGCGCCGATGCCGCCGCCGTACGGGATGCGGATCACGACGGGCATCGACACCGCGCCGCGCGTGCGGTTGTGGATCTTCGCGAGCTGCGTGGTGATCTGGTTGAACGCCGGGAAGACGAACCCGTCGAACTGGATCTCGCAGACCGGCCGGTAGCCGCGCATGGCGAGGCCGATCGCGGTGCCGACGATGCCGGACTCCGCCAGCGGCGTGTCCACCACCCGCTGCTCGCCGAACTCGGCCTGCAGGCCGTCGGTCACGCGGAAGACGCCGCCGAGCGGGCCGATGTCCTCGCCCATGAGCATGACCTTGTCGTCACGCCGCATAGCGGCGCGCAGGCCCTCGTTGACGGCCTTGCTGAGCGAGAGGGTCTTGGTGCCCGACGCCGGGTCGGGGGCGCCAGACGTGGTGTGGGTACGTTCCGCCATGGTTGTCATCGTGCGCCTCCCTGGGCCGCGTCCGCGATCGCGTACTGCGGGGTCGGCGGGTCGCCGGCCTCGTATGCCTCGTACCAGGCCCGTTCGGCGGCGACGACGCCGTGCGGGGTGGCGTAGACGTCGTCGAACGTCGAGACGGGCACGCCGCCGTCGAGCGCCCGGACGCCGGAGCGCAGGTGGGCGCCGAGCTCGGCCTCCGCCTGCTTGACCTGGGCCTCGAAGTCCTCGTCGAGCTCGCCCTCGGCGCGCAGCAGGGCGGCGAGGCGATCGATCGGGTCGCGACGACGCCACTCCTCGTCCTGCTCGGAGGTGCGGTAGCGGGTCGGGTCGTCCGTCGTCGTGTGGGCGCCCATGCGGTACGTGAACGCCTCGATGAAGCTCGGGCCCTCACCCATTCGGGCGCGTTCGAGCGCCTCCTGCGTCGCGGCGTACACAGCCAGCACGTCGTTGCCGTCGACGCGCAGGCTGGGCATGCCGAACGCCGCGCCCCGCTGGTAGAGCGGGGTCTTCGACTGCTTGGCGGTGGGCTCGGAGATGGCCCACTGGTTGTTCTGCAGGAAGAACACGACGGGCGCGTCGTTCACCGCGGCGAACACCATGGACTCGTTGACGTCGCCCTGCGAGGTGGCGCCGTCGCCGAAGTAGGTGATCACGGCGGTGCCGTCGTGCTTGTCGTGCGGGGTGCCGTCGCGCTGGACGCCCATGGCGTAGCCGGCGGCGTGCAGCGTGTGCGCGCCGATGACCACGGTGTAGACGTTCGCGTTGTGCTCGTTCGGGTCCCACCCGCCATGGTCCGAACCGCGGAAGAACCGCAGCCGGTCGACAGGGTCCACGCCGCGGACCTGCAGCACGCCGTGCTCCCTGTACGACGGGAAGACGAAGTCCTGCGGTCGCAGCGCGTAGGCACTGCCGACCTGCGCGGCCTCCTGGCCACGAGCAGGCGCGTACAGGGCGAGCTCGCCCTGCCGCTGGAGCGACGTCGCCTCTTCGTCGAAGCGGCGAGTCAGGACCATGTCGCGATACATGCCACGGAGGTCTTCCGCGGTCAGAGCTGCGGCGCGGTCGCGATAACCCTTGGTGCCGCGTGTCGTGACGCGGTTCCCTCGGGGATCGAGTAGCTGCAACGTCGGGATCGCCTCGTTGGAGCCGTTGGTCGTAGTCACGCTCTCCTCCTTCAACTGCGGACGCGAGCGCCCGCTGTTGCGGAGACGCCCGGCCCGTTCCGGGGACCTTTCCATCTTGGCACGGGTCCAGCCGGAGATTTGGCCGATCCGCAACCTACGCTCTCGTAGCCTACGCAAGCGTAGGCTACGGGTCCGTAGGTAGGTCTGCCGCGATGTCACCCAATCTCTCGGGGGACCGTTTGTCGGATTCCACCAAGGCCCGCGACGGAGTCTCGGCTTCTCTGCCCCGGCACCCGCCGCGCGGCGTCTGGGT
Organism: uncultured Actinomycetota bacterium; assembly: GCA_963850545.1. Taxonomy (GTDB): domain Bacteria; phylum Actinomycetota; class Actinomycetes; order Actinomycetales; family Cellulomonadaceae; genus Promicromonospora. The sequence continues at coordinate 1,314,669 of CAWKLP010000002.1, forward strand.
CTCGGTCGGACCTCGCCGATACTGGTCCGGTGCCCCTGCCCGAGCCGTACGACAGCTGGTTCCCCGATGCGCCGATCGACGGCACCTACGGGTACGACCGGGACGCGCTGCTCGCCGTCGCGCCCGTCCCGCCGCCGCCCGGCTTCGCCGACCTGTGGCACGGCTGGTTCGCGATCTCCCGGACGGTGCGACCCGAACCGCGGCTGACGTCGCTCGGCCGGCAGGGCGCGCACGACCTCTACGAGGTGGAGCACACGGGCGCCGGCGGGCTGCGGCTGCGCGGCTGGCTCGCCCTCCCGTCCGACGGCGCGGCCCGGGTCGGCGTAGTGCGCAGCCACGGGTATGGCGGCCGGGACGAGCCGAGCTTCGACCGCGTGCCCGACGACGCCGCCGTCGTCTTTCCCGTCGCCCGCGGGCTCGGGGCGCTCAACGTCGGCGTCGGCGCCCCGGACACGGCGGCCGAGCACGTGGTGCACGGCATCGGCTCGGTGGAGACGTACGCGCTGGGCCGCTGCGCCGTCGACCTGTGGCACGCGGCCGACGCCCTCGTCGAGGTCGCCGGCGACCTGCCCCTCTACTACGTGGGCGAGAGCTTCGGCGGGATCGGAGCGCTGGCCGTGCCGTGGGACCGGCGGTTCGTCGGCACGACCTTCGTGGTGCCGAGCTTCGGGCAGTACGACGTGCGGCTCGGCGTGGAGTGCACGGGCAGCGGCGAGTCCGTGCGCCGGTACGTCGCGGAGCACCCCGAGGCCCGGGACGTGCTGCGCTACTTCGACACGTCGACGGCGGCCGGGTACCTCCGCATCCCCGTGCGCTGCGAGTGCGCACTCTGGGACACGGCGGTGCCGCCGCCCGGGCAGTTCGCCGTGGCGAACGCGGTGGCCGCCGCGGCTGCGGCCTCGCGGGCCGAGCACCGATCGGGTGTCGAGCTGGAGCTGCAGGACCTGCCGGCCGGGCACGCGGAGTACCCCGGCAAGGAGGACGACAACGCCCGGGCCGCCGCGGCGACCCGGGCGCATATCGCGTGCTGCCTGGAGCGCTGACCGGCTCAGCCCGCTGCGCTGTGCCGCGCGACGCGGTGGGCCAGCACCCCGAAGACGGCGGCGCACCCGGCCTGGACGACGAGGACCGTCACCAGGCTGACGGCGAGCCCGGATCCCGAGCCGGTAACGCCCGCGGCGGTTCCGGTAGCCGGCCCGCCGGCCGCGCCGGCCACCGCGTGGAACAGGCCGCCCAGGAGTGCGACCCCGAGCCCGAGCCCGAGCTGCTGCAGTGTGGTGAGCAGGCCGCCCGCCACGCCCGCCGCCCAGGTCGGCGTCCGGGAAAGCACTGTCTGCAGCACCGGCGCCATCATCATGGCCTGCGCGGCGCCGAGCGCGACCAGCAGCGGCTGCAGCGTGATCGGGGCCCGCTGCCCGCCGTCGAGCCCGGCCACGAGCGCGATGGCGAGCAGCGCCACCGCCTGTCCCGAGGCGGCGTAGACCATGATCCGCGGACCGACCCGACGCAGGATTCTCGGGAGCGCCAGCGCAGTCGCCACGAACGCGCCCCCGTACCCGAGCAGGAGCACGGCGGCGCCCCATCCGTCGGCGCCCCACACGGTCTGCGAGTACTCCGAGATCTCGTACAGGAACGCACCGTAGGTGACGAAGAAGAGCAGCGTCATGAGCAGGCCGATCCGCACGACCGGGACCCGCAGCACGGTCGGAGGCACTACCGGCAGCAGGCCGCGGCGCTCGGCCCGCAGCTGGGTCAGCGCGAACGCGACGATAGTCCCCGCGGCGACGGCCAGCAGCCCGAGCGACCAGGCGGGCCAGCCCGCGGTCGGCCCGATCGTGAGCGGCACGACGAGCGCCACCAGCCCGCCGCCCAGCAGCGCCGCGCCCGGCAGGTCGAGCGCGAGGGGCGCCTCCGACCTGGACTCGGGCACCGCCCGCAGCCCCAGCAGGGACGCGAGCGCGATGGCGGAGGTGACCAGCTGGACCGCGCGCCAGCCCAAGTGCTCGGGCAGCGAGACGACGACGGCACCCGCCACCACCTGGCCCGCGATCGTGGCGACTGCCGCGGCCGCTGTGAACATGATGATCCCGCGGGCGCGCAGCCCGTCGGGCGCGGTCGCCTGGATGGTCGACAGCACCTGCGGGGTGAACAGCCCGGCTGCCAGCCCGAGCGCCGCCCGCAGCACCACGAGGTCGACGAGGCCCTGGGCGAGCCCCGTCAGCGCGGCCAGCACGCCGAAGCAGGCCAGCCCGACCGTGAAGAGCCTGCGTCGGCCGTACCGGTCGCCCAGCCGGCCGGAGACGACCAGGCCGGCCGCGAACGTCGTCGTATAGGCGGACAGGATCAGCTGCCCGCCCGACAGGCCGGCGTCCAGGTCGGCGACGATCGCGGGGACCAGCAGGTTCACCGCGCCGAACGTGAAGTTCACGGGAACGAAGCCGAGCAGCAGCACGGCCAGGCCACCGGCGGTCAGGACCCGCGCAGGGGACGGGGCCGCCGGGGCCGGGGTCGCCGGTGCGTCCGGGAGTGCGCCGTCGTCGACGGCCGCACGAAGGGATGATGTCATGCTCCGACCATGGGTGGTGCGACATCCTGGTACCAGGAGCCTGTTCATACGGGTACTGCCACCACCCGGCTGGCCGCTGGTTCGCCGGACGCGGCGGGGTGACACTGGTCGGGTGACCAGCACCGCACCCGACCACAAGGCGCTCGGCGCCTTCCTGCGGGAGCGCCGCGGCCGCGTGACGCCGGCCGACGTCGGGCTGCCGCAGGCCGGGCGCCGGCGGACCCCAGGACTGCGTCGCGAGGAGGTGGCGCAGATCGCCGGGGTCGGCGTCACCTGGTACACGTGGCTCGAGCAGGGGCGCGCGCCCAACCCGTCGGACCAGGTGCTCGATGCCGTGGCGCGGGCACTGAAGCTGCGGTCCGAGGAGCGTCGACACCTGATGATCCTCGCCGGGCGGGCGGCCGACACCGGGTCCGACGTCCCGAGCTCGCTCATGCAGGTGCGGCCCGAGCACGTAGCGCTCCTGGAGCGGCTGCTGCCGTTCCCCGCGGCGATGCAGACCGCCGCCTACGACCTGGTCGCAGCCAACCGCAGCTACCGGTTCCTGTTCAGCGACCTCGAAGCGGTCGACCCCGCCGACCGGAACTGCGCGTGGCTCCTGTTCACGCACGACGAGTGGCGCGGCAGCCTCGTGGAGCCCGAGGTGGTGCTCCGCGACATCGCTGGTCGGCTGCGCGCCCGGGAGGCCGAGTTCCGGCACCACCCGCGGTGGAGTGGACTGCTGGGCAGCCTGCGCGAGCACTCGCCCGAGTTCGCGCGGTACTGGGACGAGCACGAGGTGCGGGGCGACAGGCCCGGGCAGCTGCGCCGCTACCGGTCGTCCCGGGTAGGCAGGCTCGACGTGGTCTTCCAGAGCCTGTGGCTCGATCGCGAGCGCGGTGAGCGGATCGTCGTGCTCACCCCCGCCGACGCCGCCTCGGTCCGCCGGCTGGAACGGCTCGACTCCCTGGTAGGCGCGGCACCGGCCTGGACCGCCCGGGACGGCGTGCTGGCGGACGCGCTGATCAGCTGACCGTCGGCGCCTGGCTGACCGTCAGCGCCGGCCGACCGTCAGCGCCAGAGCGACGCGACCTGCAAGAAGGCGTCGTTCGCCTCGGGCTCGCCGATACTCACGCGCAGCCCGTCACCGGCGAACGGGCGCACCAGAACGCCCGCGGCCTTTGCCTCCGCAGCGCGCTGCGTCGTCGCCTCGCCCAGACCGAACCAGACGAAGTTCGCCTGCGTCTCGGGGAGGGCCCAACCCTGTTCGCGCAGCGCCGCCGTGACGCGGGTGCGTTCGTCGACCAGCGCGTCCACTCGCGCCAAGAGCTCCGCCTGCGCCTGGGGCGCCAGTGACGCCAGCGCGGCGATCTGCGCCACGTGCGAGACGCCGAACGGCGTGGACACCGCGCGGACGCCTGCGGCCAGGCGCGGCTCGGCGATCGCGTAGCCGACCCGCAGCCCGGCCAGCCCGTACGCCTTGGACAGGGTGCGCAGCAGCACCACGTTCGCGTGCCGCCGCAGCAGGTCGACGCCGTCGGGCACCCGGGGGTCACGGACGAACTCGAGGTACGCCTCGTCCACCACGACGAGCACGTCCTTGGGCACTGCCGCGAGGAACGTCTCGAGCTCGTCCGCGTGCACCGCGGGGCCCGTCGGGTTGTTCGGCGTGCACACCAGCACCGCGCGGGTGGCGGGCGTGACGGCGGCCGCCATCGCCGGCAGGTCGAGCCGGCCCGTGTGCTCCTGGACCGGCACCGTGACCGCCTTGCCACCGGCCACCGCCACCGCGATCGGGTACGCCTCGAAGGACCGCCACGGGAACACGACCTCGTCCCCGTGCTCGACGACCGCCTGCAGCACGTGCGCCAGCACCGCCACCGAACCGTTGCCGACCACCACGTTCTCCGGCGCCACCCCGGTGCGCGCGGCGAGCGTCTCGACGAGCTCACCCGCGTACATGTCCGGATACCGGTTGACCTCGGTCGCGGCCCGCGCGATCGCGTCCAGCACGGACGGCAGCGGCGGATAGGGGTTCTCGTTCGACGACAGCTTCCAGGCCTGTGCGCCGGCGGCGACCCGCGCCCCCGGAACGTAGGCGGGGAGCGCCGACACGGCAGGGCGGAGCGGTACGAATGCGTCTTCCACGGGTGTCAGCATGCCACGATGACCGGATGAAGCTCGTGGCGCGCATCCTCATCACCGCACTCGCGATCGGTCTGTCGGCCCTGATCCTCGGCTCCCACATGGACGTCGTGAGCAACGGCACCACCCTCGGCACGATCCTCGCCCTCGTGGTGGTCGCGGTGGTCTACGGCCTGGTCCACCTGGTCGTGAAGCCGATAGTCCAGCTCATCTCGCTCCCCCTCTACATCCTCACGCTCGGCCTGGTGTCGTTGCTGGTCAACACGCTCATGCTGTGGATCACCACGCTCATCACCAACCAGTCCTGGTTCTCCGACACCCCGAACTGGGGCCTCGAGGTGACCGGCGGCTTCTGGTGGTACCTGCTGGCGGCGCTGGTGATCTCGGTGGTGCAGACCATCCTGCTGGCGCTGCTGCCCCAGAGGGTGTCGGACTGAGCCAGGTCTCGGACTGAACTTGGTCACGAGCCGGCCCGTTCGGCTCGGTAGAAGGCGGTGCTCGCGACCGTCCCGTCCAGTCGCGAGCCGATCCGGTCGGCCACTTCGGTCACCCGCGGGTCGCCCGACCCGATCGCGAGGTCCAGCGTGCGGACGTGTGTGGTGACCGAGTGCGCCAGCGACACGTTGCTCGACGACGTGCGGTCACCCGCGTAGGTCGAGTCCCGCAGCGACCGGACCACCGTGACACGGTCGCGGGTGCGAGGGTTCTCCGCCGCGGACCGGCCGTCAGTGTGCGAGACCAGCTCCTCCGGCGTCTCCAGGTGCAGCACCGGGACGCCGGGCGGCGTGGCCAGCAGGCCCGTCGGGGACCCGGCAGTGACCAGCCCGCCCACCCGGTAGCGGTCCGCGAAGCCCGCCCGCGACACCAGGGCGGCGGCCGCGATCCCGCCCAGGCTGTGCCCGACGAGGGTGACGGGCTCGTCGGGTCCGACGCCGGAGTCCGCGAGCGCGCGTTCGATCGCCGCTGTCACGCTGTCGGCCTGGCCCGCGACCAGCTCGAGGTCGGTCCGACCGTCCCAGGGATGGTCCGCAGGCAGGGCCGACTGGGTACCGGGGACCAGCACGGTCCAGGACACCGCGCCGTCGGCTCCGGTCAACTTCTGGACCGCGATCGTGGCCTCGGGTGCACCACCCTTGCCGGGGTAGAGGTCGTCGATCCTTGCCAGCGCCTCCTGCACGGACCACGCTCCGGTGTCGGACCATGCCGGGACGGCGCCGAACGCGAAGTCCTCGGGGCCGAGGCGCGTGACCCGGAGCCCGTGGTCGTCGTTCCCGACCACTGGGGCTTCGCGGGCCACGTGCGCGAGCACGCCGGCTCCTTCGGCGACGCCCGGGCGGCCGCGAGCGAGTCCGAGCTGGGCCAGCCCGACGCCGCTCCCCACGCCGGCGAATGCCTCGTCCGAGAACGAGGCCAGGCCGCGCGTGGCGTGGGCCCCGACCTGCCCGGCGAACGCCGAGGAGACGCCGCGGGTGAGCACTCCACTGGCCAGGCGCGCGGCCACCTCCGCACCGCCCACGGCACCCGTCCCCACGAGGCCTGTCCAGCCCAGGCTGCCGAACGCCGCCCCGATGCCGAACGTCCCGGCGGTGACGAGTGCGCCGATCGCCCGCTCCGCCGTCGACTCCGCCTCCTCGTACAGGCCGGCAGCTCGCAGCAGGCGCCAGCCCAGCAGGTCGCACAGGTCGGCGTGGGCCGCGAGGCTCCGCGCCGCCGCGTGCGCGCCCTCCTCCAGCGCCCGAGCTGCCGGGGCGAGCACGGCACCGGCCCAGCCGAGGCCGTCGTCGGGCCGCCAGGGCGTCCCGGCTAGCCCGGCTGCTCCGGCTGCTCCGGCCGTTCCAGCGATCCCGGGCAGGACGACGTCCCCGCTCGCCGCCAGGCACTGCGCCGCGGCGGCCCGCAGGTCGTCGGCGGCGCCCGCCACCCGGGCGGCCGCACGGCGCACCGAGTCCGACTCGACAGCGGTGGCCCCCGCTCCCCCGAACACCGTGACGGTGTCCGCCGGGGCACGCGGACGGTCCGGCGGCGTGATCCCGAACGGCCTCATCACGGTAGGCCCGCAGCGCGGAAGAGGTCGGCCCGCCGCATCGCCTCCTTCAGCAGCAACAGGTCCTGCGCGACGGCGAGCGCCGCCTCGGCTACCTCCTCCCGGTACAGCTGCGCCGCGGGTGCCTCCCAGTCCACCTCGACGGCAGCCCGCAGCTGATCCATTCCCCGGATCAAGAGCTCCACCGCGGCAGCGAACGCCACGGTCGGATCCCCCGCTCCGCGTGCGGGCGGCACGCACACGCCGTTCATCGGCGCTTCCGCACTGCTCGTTCGGCTGTGTCCATCTCCGGTGTTCCTCTCCCCTGTCCCTCTTTCACCATGACGCTAGCGGCGAGCCGGCGCCGCCGTCGGCCGTGGACCGCCGCCTGTGTACAAGTCGCCAAGAAGGTCGGCTGTGGTCGGGCTGGCACCCGCGGAACGCCGTCGCGAGGGCCTGTGCGGGTCCCCACGAATCTCGAACGGACTCGCGTGGGAGAATGGAGCACGTGCCTGAGACCACCGCCCCTGCTGCCAGCTCTGCCGGCTCCGTCACCCGCGTCGCTCTCGCGGAGGTGAGCCCGGCCATCGCGCTCGGGCCGCTGGACGGCCGGTACCGCAAGGCTGTCGCCCCGCTCGTCGACCACCTGAGCGAGGCCGCGCTGAACCGTGAGCGCATCCACGTCGAGGTGGAGTGGCTCATCACGCTGTGCAACGGCGCGCCCTCCATCGAGGGCCCGGTGGTGCCCGGCGCCCCCACGTTGTCGCCGCAGGAGGTCGACTACCTTCGTGCGATCCCCGCGACGTTCGGCGCGGACGAGATCGCCGAGCTGGCCGAGATCGAGCGCGAGACCGTGCACGACGTCAAGGCCGTCGAGTACTTCATCAAGCGCCGCATCGCCGCCGCACCCGAGGCCCTGGGCAGCACCGGCCTCCCCGCCGCGAGCGAGCTGGTGCACTTCGCCTGCACCAGCGAGGACATCAACAACCTGTCGTACGCGCTGATGGTGCGGGGCGCGGTCCGCGAGGTCTGGCTCCCGGCCGCGACCGACGTCGTCGACCAGCTCGCCGGCATGGCACGCGAGCACGCCGCGGTGCCCCTGCTCAGCCGCACGCACGGTCAGCCGGCCACGCCGTCCACGCTGGGCAAGGAGCTCGCCGTGCCGGCGCACCGCCTGCGCCGTCAGCTGCGGCGCGTCGAGGGGGCCGAGTTCCTGGGCAAGCTGAACGGCGCCACCGGCACCTACGGTGCGCACACCGTCGCCGTCCCCGGGGCCGACTGGCCCGCGGTCTCGAAGGCGTTCGTCGAGGGCCTCGGCCTGGACTGGAACCCGCTGACCACGCAGATCGAGTCGCACGACTGGCAGGCCGAGGTCTACGCGGACGTCGCGCGCTTCAACCGGATCCTGCACAACCTCGCGACCGACGTGTGGACCTACATCTCGCTCGGGTTCTTCACGCAGATCCCGGTAGAGGGTGCCACCGGCTCGTCCACGATGCCGCACAAGGTGAACCCGATCCGGTTCGAGAACGCCGAGGCCAACCTCGAGATCTCGTGCGCGCTCCTGGACACGCTCTCGGCGACGCTCGTGACGAGCCGCCTGCAGCGCGACCTCACCGACTCGACGACGCAGCGGAACATCGGCCCCGCGTTCGGGCACAGCCTGCTCGCGATCGACAACGTGTCGCGCGGCCTGGACCGGCTCGCCGTCAACGAGACGCTGCTGCGCGAGGACCTCGACGCCAACTGGGAGGTGCTGGGCGAGCCCGTCCAGTCCGCCATGCGCGCCGCGTCCGTCGCCGGCGTGCCCGGCATGGAGAACCCGTACGAGCGCCTCAAGGACCTCACCCGCGGCCAGCGCGTGGACGGCGCGCGCATGCGTGAGTTCGTGGCCGGCCTCGGCCTGCCCGACGACGTCGCCGCCCGCCTCGCCGCGCTGACCCCCGCCACGTATACGGGGCTGGCCGAGCAGCTCGTGAAGGACTACCTGGACTGACCCGGCTCCGCACCGGACACCTTCCATACGATGGACCGCATGGACCGCGCCATCCCGCCCAGCACCGCCTATCTCGACCACCTGGTCGCCGAGACCGCCGGGCGGCGGGAGGCTCTGACCGGCGCGTCCGCCGTGAGCGGCCCGGGCGCCGGCGGCCGACCGGGAACGGCTGTGCCCGACGGCGGCGCGCCGGCCGCCCTGGTCTCCGCCGTCGAACGCGCGGCCGAGCGGCTCGAACCGGAGCTCGCGGAGATCGTCCGGCGGCTGCACGAGCACCCCGAGCCGGCCTTCGAGGAGCACCGGAGCATGGCGACGCTGGTCGAGGTGCTGGCGCGGCACGACGTCGAGGCGGAGCTGGGCGTCCACGGCGTGCCGACGGCGTTCCGGGCCGAGGTCGGCGACCCCGCCGGGCCCACCATCGCGATCTGCGCGGAGTACGACGCCCTGCCCGGCATTGGCCATGCCTGCGGCCATAACGTCATCGCGGCGTCCGGCGTTGGCGCGTTCCTCGCCCTGCACCAGGTCATGACCTCCGGCGACGCCCCGGCCGGCCGCGTCGTCCTGCTCGGCACACCCGCCGAGGAGGGGCACACCGGCAAGGAGGTCCTCGCTCGCAACGGGGCGCTCGAGGGCATCTCCGCTGCGATCATGGTGCACCCGTACGGGCTCGACGTCGCCGACCAGGTCTGGCTCGGCCGACGTCTCCTGACCTGGACGTTCAAGGGGCGACCCGCGCATGCCTCTGCCCAGCCGTACATGGGCCGCAACGCGCTGGACGCCGCCAGCCTGGCCTACCAGGGCATCGGCCTGCTGCGGCAGCAGATGCCGCCGGTGGACCGCGTGCACGCGACGATCGCGGAGGGCGGCACGCGGCCGAGCATCATCACGGAGCGCGCCGTCGTGCACCTGTACGCGCGGTCCAAGTACGCGGACACCCTGCGCGACCTGTCGCGCCGTCTCGACGACATCGCACACGGCGCGGCGCTCATGACGGGCACCGACGTCGAGATCACCTGGGACGACGGCGCCCACCCGAGCCTTCCGGTGCGTACCAACCGGGTACTCACCGACCGCTGGGTCTCCGCGCAGCGTCGTCGCGGGCGCGACCCGCTGCCCGCCGGCGTGCTCTCGGAGACGCTCGCGGCGTCCACCGACTTCGGCAACTTCTCGTTCCGGATCCCCGGGATCCACCCGCTCGTGCAGGTCTCGGACCCGGACGTCGCGCTGCACACCGCCGAGTTCGCGGCCGCCGCGGCGACCCCCGCGGCGGTGTCCGCCGCCGTCGACAGCGCGGCCGGGCTCGCGTCGACGGCCCTGGACTACCTGTACGACGCCGGGCTGCGCGCCGCCGTCCACGACGAGTTCGCCGAGGAAGGCGGCGCGGTCGACGTGGCGCGTTATTTCGACTGACAGTCGTGTAATTGCGTAGTTCTCGTCGTGTAGTAACGCCGTGCACACACGGACGAAATCTTCGTTTCCTAGCGTCGCATCGCGCGGTGTCCGACCGCGCGATCTCGCAAGGAGCGTGAACCTGTGACTCATCTCGACCACCAGAACGGACGTGCAGCGGCAGAAACCCTGGTCTCAGCACTAGGCCGACGCCGATTCCTGCAGGCGGCACTCGGCGTGGGCGCGGGGTCGGCACTGGCTGCCGGCTCTGCGACCCCGGCAGCAGCGACGACATCGGCCGCAGCCCGAGCCGGGCGCAGTTCGGGAACGTTTTCCGGCGTCCTGCAGCCGGGCCGCGGCCGCATCCCCGGCGACGTCTACCTGAGCTCGGACGTCGACGACGTCCTGTGGGGCTACGTCCCGTCCGTGCACGCCGACGCCGTGGCACGCGTCCGCTCCGGACAGACCGTCACCATCGACTCCGTCTCCCACGAGGGCATCCTCGAGGACCAGGGCCGCGACCCCGTCGCGTACTTCGCGGAGCACGGCGTCCGACGCCGTGACGTGCTCGACGACGCCACCGCGATCGCCGCCGGGTACTCCCGGACGCCGCGCAACTTCGACGTCGACGGGCCGCACATCGTGACCGGCCCCGTGTTCGTGGAAGGTGCCGAGCCCGGCGACGTGCTGAAGATCGAGACGCTCGAAACCACGCCGCGCGTACCGTACGGCGTCGTCTCGTCGCGGCACGGCAAGGGTGCGCTGCCCGCCACGGCCACCGGCGCCCCCGCCGGGATCACCCTCGACGAGGTGATGCCGCCCGTGGAGACCGACGGCCGTAGCTCCGGCATCCCGACCGAGTACGGCAACGTGTCCGTGTTCGCCCAGGTGCGAGGCAACCAGGCGACGATGGGTTCCGGCGCGGGCAGGGTGCGGTTCCCGCTTCGGACCTTCTTCGGGATGATGGGTGTCGCCTTCGCCGAGACGACGAACCTCACTGCCCCCGAGGCCAACTCGATCCCGCCCACCCTCGGCGGCGGCAACATCGACATCAGCCACCTGGGCCCCGGTTCCACCTTCTACCTGCCGGTGAGCGCGGAGGGCGCGCTCTTCTACGTCGGGGACCCGCACATGGCGATGGGCGACGGCGAGGTGGCGCTCACCGCCATGGAGGGCTCGCTGCGCGGTACGTTCCGGCTCACCGTCTGCAAGCCCGGCTCCGGCGACGCGCCGTCGGTCGCGTACTCGTACCCGTTCGCGGAGACGGCGGACGCGTGGATCCCGATCGGTCTGTCCGACCCGGACGGCTCGACAGGCGGGCAGCTCAGCGACCTGGATGTCGCCATGCGCCGGGCAGTTGTCAACGCTCTCGACTTTCTCCAGCACGACCACGGCCTGGACCGGGCGGTCGCGTACGCCTACCTGTCTGCGGCGGCCGACTTCGCGATCTCGCAGGTCGTCGACCGGACGGTCGGCGTGCACGGCCTGATCCGGAAGTCCGACCTGGGCTGAGAAAGAGCGGGCACCGAGGCCGCCGACGACCTTATGGTCAGGCCATGACGACGCCAGAGATCGCCCCGGTCGACACCTGGCTCGCCGTCACGCGGGAGGACGGCGAGACCGTTGGCTACCTCGAACCCGTGACCGACGACTACGCCGACGTGATCCCGCGCAACCGCCTCGGCCACGCCGTCGGCGAGACGCACGACTATCACGCGGCGGAGGAGCTCGTGCTCGATCGTGGCCTGCGCGAGCTCGCGGAGCACTGGCTGCTCGACAGCGAGGGGCCCGAGCTCACGGTCATAGAGCTCTCCCCCGCGGGCATCGTGCTGCGCGACGCGTTCCTGTCCAAGTCGCTGGTCCCCACGAAGCGGGTGGACGTGCCGTGGCCGGACACAACGGGGCGCCTGCGCCGCGTCCAGCCCGACCGGGCCATGTGAGATCGGTGTGCCGACCGCCGAGCTCAACGACTTCGGTCCGTTGCCTTGAGATCGGTCCGTTAATGGACCGATCTCAAGGCAACGGACCGATCTCATCCGTGCCGTGACTCCGCGCCGCGACAGCGGTGCGGCGTCAGGCCATGCGGAGCAGCTCCGCGACCCGGACGGTGCGCTGGCGCGCCACCGTGATCGTCGTCATGGCCAGGCCCGCGATGCCCCACAGGGCCAGCGCGGCGATCGCCATCCCGACGCCGCCCGTGCCGGGCTCGATGAGCCGCACCAGACCGACGAGGCTCGGACCCACCGGGAGGAACCCGACCAGTCCCTCGAGCACGCTCGGCACCGTCGACACCACGCCCGTCGCGATGACGAGCACCGCCACCAGGAGGCTCACCCCCCGGCCGACGTGCCCGAGCGCCGCGGCCAGCGCCTGGTTGACCGCGACGAAGGCGACCGAGACCAGTGCGCCGAAGCCCATGGTCGCGACCCACCCGCCGGTATCGAGGCCCTCGATACCGGCCAGGATCGCACCCGTCGCGAGACCCGTGACCAGGCCGATCGCGGCCGGGACGGCGAACGTCCCGAGCGTGAGCCGGAGCGCACCGCGCGTCGACCCGCGGGCGTGCAGCGGCACCGGCGAGAACACGATCATCAGGGCGAGCGCGCCGAGCCAGAGCGCCAGCACTGCGAACATCGGACCCGTCGCGCCGGTGTTGAGGTCGGTGACCTCTCCGTCCGTCGCTACCGGGTCGGCCACCACGGAGGCCAGGGACTGCCGCTCCTGCTCCGTGTACGTCGGGATCTCCTTCGTCGCCTGGCCGAGGCCGTCGGAGAGGTCCGCCGCACCGCCGGCCAGCTCGCCGACGCCGTCGGCCAGGCCGTCCACGCCCGTCGCAAGCTGGCTGCTGCCCGTCTCCAGCTCGCCGACGCCGTCGGCGAGCTCCGTCGCGCCCGACGCGAGGCCACCGGCGCCGCTCGAGAGCTCACGGGCGCCGGTAGACAGCTCGGTCACGCCGACCGCCGCCTGGTCCGCGCCGGTCTGCAGTTCCGTGAGGCCGCCCGAGAGCTGGTGCGCGCCGTCGGCCAGGCCAGCTGCGCCGCCCGAGACCTGCTCCGCACCGCCAGCGAGCTGGTTCGCGCCCTGGGAGAGGCCGGAGATACCGGCCTGGAGCTCGTAGAGGCCGGTGGGCTTCGCACCGGGTGAGCCGGCGAGGTCGGTCATACCGTCGGCGACCTGCTCGGCACCTGCCTCAAGCTTCTTGAGGTCCGGTAGCTGGGCGCATAGAGCGGTGAGCCGAAGATCGAGCGAGGGGGTGGCGCATGACTGCTCGAGGCCCTTGACCAGCTGGGTTACTCCGCCCGACACATCGGTTGCCCCCACCGCGAGATCGGTCGCGCCCTCCGGCATGCTCCTGTCCGACTGAGGGGGGTCGTCGATCTTCGCGCTGGTCTGCGCGAGCCCGTCCGCGAGATCCTTCGCCCCAGAGGCAACACCCTGTGTGCCGGTCGCGAGCTCGTCCGCGCCCGACGCCAGAGCGGCGGCGCCCGCGGCGGACTGCCCCGCGCCGTCGGCCAGCTGGCTCACGCCCGCCGCCGCCTGGTCCGCGCCCGCAGCCCACTGACCAGCGCCCGAGGCCCACTCGCCCGCCCCACCGGCCAGGCCCGTCACTCCGTCGCCGATCCCGGCCACACCGTCCGAGGTCTGGTACGCGCCGTCGGCCAGCTCCTGAGCGCCCTTGCCCGCCTCGGTGGCACCGTCGGCGAGCTGGTCGGCGCCGTCCGCGGCCTTGCCCAGCTCCGCCGACAGCGTGGAGAAGCCCACGAGCACGTTGTCCACGTAGGTCTCGGTGAGGGTGCTGCTGAGCACGCCGGTGGCGGTCTGTGCCACCACCTGCGCGAGGGCGTCGTCGAGCACGCGACCGTCGGGGGCCGTGGCGACATCGATGGTCGCCTGCCGCGCCTTCGCCGCGTCGTCACCGCTGAACGACGTCGCCGCCGCCGAGAAGCCCTCCGGGATGGTGATGACCGCAGCGTAGGTTCCGTCGGCCAGGCCGTCTGCCGCGCTCGACGCGTCGGAGATCTCCCAGTCGTAGCTCGCGTCGGAAGCCGGGACCGCTGCCGCCTCGCCGGCCTCGGCGTCGGCCGTCTCGCCGCCGCTCACGAGGCCTGCCGCAAGCTGGCGGCCGAGCGGCACGGTCTGGCCGTCGATCTCCACCGGCTCGTCGAGGTTCACGATCGCGGCCTTGACGGTGTCGAGCCGCTCCTGCGGGTTCCACAGGGCGGAGATGAGCAGCCCCAGGATCATCAGGGGAAGGAGCGCCACCGCGACGGCACGCCACGGGTTACGGAAAGGTCCGGGCCGGAGCCACCTCGTTGCGGTAGTCATGCCCGCACCTCCTGCTCGATCACGTCTGTGTTCTGGTCAAAGTGGGCGCCGCCCGTGGATCTGTCGCCGGCGCCCGGCGTCACGTCCAGCACCGGTGTGCCGGACGGCGCCAGGTCGGTCGCGGCCGAGCCCGTCGAGCCGAGCAGCACCGCGATGCCTGCGGCCTGCGCGCCGGCGACGGCCTGCGCGAGCTCGGCCCGCGCCGCCAGGTCGCCCACTGTCTCGGTGGCGTCCACGACGAGCACGCTCGGCTTGTCGCTCAGCGCTCGGCGGACCGCCTCTGCGGGATGTCCGCCCTCGGCCGCCGAGTCGACGACCGCGACCTTGTGCCGCACGGACGACGCGCGCTCGGGCAGCACCAGTCCGGCGGTCTTCGCGACACCGCCCGACAGCTTGATCCGGCCCGCGACGGCCAGCAGGAACGCGCTGACCGGCGCCGTGGCATCGCCGCGGACGAGCAGCGTGCCGCCGTCGGGCACCCGGAGGCTCACGGGGCCGACAACCAGGCCGGACCTGCCACTCACCTCCAGGCCTCCGGCCGCCACCGCGTCGGTCGCTCCCGGCTCGGGCCAGTCCGCGAGCGACAGCTCGCGGGTCAGGCCCTCGCCCTCGACGTCGAACGAGGGCAGCAGCGCGTCGAGCCACTTCGGCATGTACCAGGCCTTCTCGCCCAGCAGCGCGAGCACCGCCGGGACGAAGACCATGCGCACCACGAACGCATCCACGGCCACACCCACGGCAAGGCCGAGCGCGATCGGCTTGAGGTTCATGTCGCCGTGCGGCACGAACGCCACGAAGACCGCGATCATGATGATCGCGGCGGCGGTGACCACCTTGGCGGACCCCTGGAACCCGGTGGTGATCGCGTGCTTGGCGCTGCTGCCGTGCACGTAGTCCTCGCGCATACGGGACACCAGGAACACCTCGTAGTCCATCGCGAGGCCGAACAGGATTCCCATGAGCACGATCGGCATGAAGCTGATGACCGGCCCCGTTCGGGTCACGTTGAGTGCCTCGGCGAAGACGCCGTGCTCGAACACCAGCGAGACCACGCCGAACGCCGCGCCCACGGAGAACAGGTAGCCCACCGTGGCCTTGATCGGCACCGCGATCGAGCGGAACACCATCGTCAGCAGGATCAGCGACAGACCCACGACAACGAGGGCGAACGGCAGCAGCGCGGCACCGAGCTTGTCCGACACGTCGATGCCGACGGCGGTGAAGCCGGTGACGGACAGGTCCACGCCGTACTCGTCGAGGAAGTGGTCGTGCTGCGCGCGGATCTCGCGCACCAGGTCCTCGGTCTGGGCCGACGTCGGGCCGCCCTCGGGGACCACCTGGATGATGCCGGTGTCCGCTGTCAGGTTCGGCGTCGCGAGCGGCACGTCGGCCACGCCCGGCAGGTCCGCGATCTCGTCCCCGATCTGGTCCATGAGCGCTACCGGGTCGGTGCTAGTGACGATGGACCCGGTCACGATCAGCGGACCGTTGAAGCCGTCGCCGAAGTGCTCCGAGACCAGGTCGTATGTGACGCGCGCCGGGTCCTCCTCGGCCATCACGCCCGCGTCCGGGAGCGCGAGGCGCAGGTCCAGCGCGGGGTAGCTCAGCGCACCCATGGCGGCGATGACCAGCACCACGGTCAACGCCGGGATCTTGGTCACCACCCGCACCCACCGCCCGAAGAACCGGTTCGGCTTGTGCTCGGGCTGGGCCATGGCTGCGGCGTGCGAGCGGGTCCCCTCGGGGGCGTCGTTTGCCTCGGCGGCAGCCTTCGCGGCCTTGGCCGCCGCACGCCGGGCCTGGCGCGACGGTCGAGGCCGCAGCCGCTCCCCCGCAAACCCGAGCAGCGCAGGCAGGAGCGTGAGCGACACCAGCACGGTGATGCCCACCGTCACAGCCGCCGCCACACCCATGGTGGTAAGGAACGGGATACCCGCCACGCCCAGGCCGACCAGCGCGATCATCACGGTGAGGCCCGCGAACACGACCGCGGAACCTGCGGTCCCGGTCGCCCGCGCTATCGACTCGTTGACCGCGAGCCCCTTGCCGAGCTGTTCTCGGTGCCGGGACACGATGAACAGTGCGTAGTCGATGCCGACGGCCAGGCCGAGCATCACGGCCAGCAGCGGCGTGGTCGAGTTGATCGGGCCGAGCGCCGTGGCGGCGAACAGCAGGCCCATCGACGCTCCGACGCCGAGCAGCGCGTTGAGCAGTGGCAGGCCTGCGGCCACGAGCGAGCCGAGTGTCAGGACCAGCACCACGAGCGCGACCAGCAGGCCGACGCCCTCGGTGAGCGTCATCGTGGGGAGCTCCGAGGAGAAGAGCTGGCCGCCCAGCTGCGCCTCGGCGCCGTCGGGCAGGGCCTGCGCGAGCGCCGCGGCCTCTTCGCCCAGCGCGTCCTTGGTCTCGTCGGTGATCGACCCCTGGTCGCCGTCGAGCTGGATCGTGAGGAGCGTGGCGCGCTCGTCGTCGGACACCGAGGCCGGCATCTGCTTGTCGAAGGGCGAGGTGACCGCGGCGACCTGCGAGACGTCGCTGACCGCCTCGACGCCCTCGGTGATGGCCGAGCGCATGGGCTCGTCCTTGATGCTCTCGCCCTCCGGCGCGACCACGATCACCTGCGCCGAGGCACCGCTGACCTGCGGGAATGTCGCCGCCAAACGGTCGAGCGCCTCCTGGGACTCGGTGCCGGGGATGGTCACCGCGTTGTCGAGATCTTGGTTCAGCAGGCCGGCCGCGCCGCCCACGAGGACGAGCGCCACGACCCAGGCGGCTACGACGAGCCTGCGGGCGCGGACGGCCCAGCGGCCGAGCGAGTAGAGAACAGAGGACACGCACACTCCTGGACGAGGCGGGGATGACCGAGCGGTTCGATGCACCACTGTATCCGATACGCGGGTGCATCCAATACACCGACGTATTGATAGACTGGGCTCTTGAGATCCGAAGGAGTTCTTGTGACCACTGAGCCCGCCACCGACGTCGGCTCCGGGTCGTCCGTCGAGCGTGCACTCGCCACGGCCCTCACCCCCCGACGCGAACGAACCCGCGAACGCCTGCTCGACGCCGCCTTCACCGTCTTCGCGCGCCACGGCATCCACGGCGCGTCCATCGAGGCCGTCTGCGAGGCCGCCGGGTTCACCCGCGGCGCCTTCTACTCGAACTTCAGCAGCAAGGAGGAGCTGTTCCTCGCGCTCGCCGAACGCGCGATGCGCCGGCAGCTTGACTCGCTGGAGTCCATCGGCGAGGAGCTGGAGCCCGACATTGTCCGGGACGGCTCCGTGGACCCCGAAGCGATCCAAGCCATCCTCTCGGTGGTGATCACCGACCCCGGGGACGCCCGGCAGTGGGCCCTGATGCGCGCCGAGCTGGAGCTGCTCGCGATGCGTGACCCAGCCGTCGGCCGGCCGTTCCTGGCCCAGGAGGAGAAGCTTCGCACCGAGCTGGGCGCCGCGATCGGCCGGATCCTCGTTGGCTGCGGCCTACGGTTCACGGTCGACCAGCGCACGGCGGTCGAAATGCTGCTCAACATCTACGAGTCGTCCGCCCGGTCCGCCGTGGTCGCGAAGCCCACGCCGGAGGACGGCGATGCCGCGCCCGGCACCGCGGTCCTGAGCCAGCTGGTCAACCTTCTGGTGACGGCCGCCGACTGACCTGGCCCGCTCGACGTCAGACTCTATGAGTATCGCCCGAGCCTGCGGTTCCGCTCCAGGCGCGTGCCTCGCACCTCGGGCCGCCCGCTGCGCTGCACCTCCGGCTCAGCCGAGTGCCTCGCCGACCAGCGTCTTCGCGGCGTCCTGCACCTCGGTGAGGTGCTCGGCGGACACGAACGACTCCGCATAGATCTTGTAGACGTCCTCGGTCCCGCTCGGCCGCGCGGCGAACCACGCGTCCGCCGTCGTGACCTTGAGCCCGCCGATCTTCGCGCCGTTCCCGGGCGCTTCGGTGAGCTTCGCCGTGATGTCCTGCCCGGCGAGCGTGGTGGACGTGACGTCCGACGGCGACAGCGCGCCGAGCCGGGCCTTCTGCTCACGCGTGGCCGGGGCGTCGACGCGGGCGTACCAGCTCTCGCCGTAGCGTTCGACCTGAGCTGCGTGGTGCTCCGAGGGCGACTTGCCGGTGGCCGCGAGGATCTCCGAGGCGAGCAGAGCGAGCAGGAGCCCGTCCTTGTCGGTGGACCAGACGCGGCCGTCCTTGCGCAGGAAGGACGCACCGGCCGACTCCTCGCCGCCGAACCCGACCTCGCCCGAGAGCAGGCCCGGGACGAACCACTTGAAGCCGACCGGCACCTCCACGAGGCGCCGGTTCAGGCCGCCGGCGACCCGGTCGATGAGCGCGGACGACACGAGCGTCTTGCCGATCGCGGCGCCGGTGGGCCAGCTCGGCCGGTTCCCGCCGTAGAGGTATTCGATCGCCACCGCGAGGAAGTGGTTGGGGTTCATGAGGCCGTCGGCCGTGACAATGCCGTGCCGGTCGGAGTCCGCGTCGTTGCCGGTCGCGATGTCGAAGGGCACCGCCTCGCCGGCCGGGGCGCCCGTCATCCGCTGCACCAGCGACGCCATTGCGTACGGCGAGCTGCAGTCCATGCGGATCTTGCCGTCCCAGTCCAGCGTCATGAACGCCCAGCGCGGGTCGACCCGCGGGTTCACGACAGTGAGGTCGAGGTCGTACCGTTCGGCGATCGCGCCCCAGTACTCGACCGACGCGCCGCCCAGCGGGTCCGCGCCGATACGCACCCCGGACGCGCGGATGACGTCCAGGTCGAGCACGTTCGCGAGGTCGTCCACGTAGCTGGACAG
Source organism: uncultured Actinomycetota bacterium (assembly GCA_963850545.1). Classification (GTDB taxonomy): domain Bacteria; phylum Actinomycetota; class Actinomycetes; order Actinomycetales; family Cellulomonadaceae; genus Promicromonospora. The sequence goes on from CAWKLP010000002.1 coordinate 1,333,892, forward strand.
GAAGTCGTGGCGGTGCGTCGTCTCGGCCGCGAGCGCCTCCTCGAGCTGTGCCCGCTTCACCTGCCCCACGCCGGTGCGCAGGATCTGGTTGGCCCGGTCCGCGATCCATCCGGTCGCGTCGGAGTCGGCGGGGCCGCCGTGCGGCGGGTTGTACTTGAAGCCGCCGTCGCGCGGCGGGTTGTGCGACGGCGTCACCACTATCCCGTCGGCCAGGCCGGACCCGGGCGCCCCCAGGCCGGGGGTCCCCTCGGCAAACCGCGTCTGGTTGTGCAGCAGGATCGACTGGCTGACGGCGGGCGTCGGCGTCCACGAGTCGCGCGCGTCGACCATGACGTCGACGTCGGCCGCGGCCAGCACCTCCAGCGCCGTCTGCCAGGCCGGGAGGGACAGCGCGTGCGTGTCCCGGCCGATGAACAGCGGGCCGTCCGTGCCCTGCCCGCGGCGATATTCCACGATCGCCGCGGTGATCGCGACGATGTGGGCCTCGTTGAAGGCATGGTCCAGGCTCGACCCACGGTGGCCGGACGTACCGAACGCGACCTGCTGTGCAGGGTCGTCCGGGTCCGGGGAGAGGTCGTAGTAGGCGCCGACCACCCGGTCGACGTCGATCAGGTCGCTGGGCTGGGCAGGAGTTCCGGCACGCGCATCCATGCAGCCGATACTGCCAGGTGCCGGGCAGGTCCGTCGCGATCGGGGCCGTCGCGTCGCCGTCGTAGGCTGGGCGGCATGTTCCCGCCGATGCTGCCCGAGGTCCCCTCGGTCCACCCCAGCGACCTCGACCCGTCCGCCCCCGTCCCCGCCGGGTCCACTCTGCTGGACGTGCGCGAGCAGGACGAGTGGGACTCCGGCCACGCCCCGGGCGCGGTGCACATCCCGCTGAGCGACCTGCCCGCGCGGTACGGCGAGCTCGACGCCGACTCGCAGGTCCTGGTCATGTGCCATTCCGGTGCCCGCTCGGCGCGCGCCACGCAGTGGCTCAACGACGCGGTCGGCTTCGAGGCGACGAACGTCGACGGCGGCATCGTCGCCTGGGCGGGCGCGGGGCTTCCCGTCGAACGGTGAAGCCCGGGTGACGGCTACTCGGTGACGCGCGGCTGGCTCGGGTCGGTCTCGTTCCAGACCCGGTCCAGCGCGGTGACCGCGTAGGTGTAGTCCGTGCCGGGCGCGGCCGAGACGTCGAGCCACGACTGGACCCGCCCGCCCGCCGAGCGGAACGTCCCCACGAGGTTCGCCGGGTCGTTCGTGTCCACGGCGTCGGCGGCACCCGTCACGCGATATACCGCGAACGACGTCGCCCTGGCGTCCCTGGTGCCGATGTCGGCGAGGTGGATCTTGACGCCGTCACGCACCCTGCGTGCCTTCGCGAGGACCGGGGTGACCACGGGCTCCGCCGGCAGGTGCGGCATCGGCGGGATCAGAGCGGGGTACTGGTAGTGGTCCTCGACGACCTTCGACATGGCGCCCTGCGGGTCGGCGGGCACGTGCACCGCCGAGTAGTAGACGTTGCCGTGGATCGGGCCGACGTCGCGGCTGACCTCACTGCATAGGTCGAGGTGGTTGGTGAGCTCGTCCGGGTCGGTGAAGACCCCGCTCGTCACCTTGTACAGGGCCTCGCCGACGTAGAGCTGCGTGCCGGACTGCGCGGCGACCTCGGCCCACCACGGCACGAGGGCCGCGTAGTCCGCTACAGCGAGCCCGATCTGCCAGTAGATCTGCGGGTTGATGTAGTCGAGCCAGCCCTCCAGCACCCACTTGCGGGTGTCGGCGAACTGGTCGTCGTACGACTCCGACCCGGCGGTCTCCGAGCCCAGCGGGTCGGTGGTGGAGTTGCGCCAGATGCCGAACGGGCTGATCCCGAACTTCACCCAGGGCTTGGCCTCCTTGATGCGGACGCTCATCGTCTCGACGAAGCGGTCCACGTTCCCCCGGCGCCAGTCCTCGATCGTGTCGAAGCCCGCGCCGTGCTGCTCGTACGTCCCGGCGTCGGGCAGCACCTGGCCCGCCACCGGGTACGGGTAGAAGTAGTCGTCGAAGTGCACGCCGTCGATGTCGTAGTTCTCCACCGCGTGCAGGATCGCCCGCTGGATGTGCTCCTGCGCCTCGGGTATGCCCGGGTCGAAGTAGAGCTTGCCACCGTACGCCCACACCCAGTCCGGGTGCTGCCGCGCGGGGTGGTCGGCGACGAGCTGCGCCGGGTCGGTCTGCATCGAGACGCGGTACGGGTTGAACCAGGCGTGCAGCTCGATGTTGCGCTTGTGCGCCTCCTCGACCATGAACGCGAGCGGGTCGTAGCCCGGGTCCTGCCCCTGCGTGCCCGTCAGGTACTGCGACCACGGCTCGTACGGGCTCTCGTAGAACGCGTCGGCCGTGGGCCGGACCTGCACGAACACGGCGTTCAGCCGGTTCTCCTCCGCCACGTCGAGCCAGTGCAGGAACTCGGCCTGCTGGCTCGCCGCGTCGAGGCCGCTGGCCGAGGGCCAGTCGATGTTGACCACGGAAGCGATCCACATGGCGCGCAGCTCGCGCTTGAGGTTCAGGTCCGACGACGGCTCCGGCGTCGCGTTACCCGTCATGGCCGGAGCCCCGAGCGCCGTGGCGGGGTCGAGGGCCGCGATCGTGACGCTGATCGCCGCGGCTGCCGTACCCGCCGTCGCCATCGTGAGGAACTCGCGGCGACCGATCCCCGACATCAACCCCGACAACTTGGCCGGCGGAAGCGACTTCGTCCGCGCATAGGCGGGCATGGGTGTCGCCTCATGGCGGGCGGGTTGCCTCACGTGCTTGACCTCCGGTGCCGGCTGCTGGGGGTTGGTGCCGTGGTGCTCAGTGATGTGGTTTTGCTAGGTTGGCCGGCGTCGATCGGCACACTGAGGTGACGAACAATGCCACCGGGCGACGCCGTGGGGAAACTCTCGCACATGTCGCGCTGGATGTGAAGTTTGCAGTGTGGGCGAAATTGTGAAACTTACTTTCACAGCCGAATCCGCGATTGTGTTGCCGAGCGGGACAACCTTCGCCGGTGTCCGAGCGTGAACAGCGCGTGAGAACTCAGACGACGCCATCGGCCACCCGCGCACGCCGCCTCGCGCGCAGCGTCACGTACGGCGCGCCCGGCCTGCTGCTGGTCGTAGCCCTCGCCGGTGCCGACTTCTGGCCCTTCTCTGCCTACCGCCTGTTCAGCACGCTCCGGAGCGACGAGACCTCGAGCCAGCAGCTGGTGGTGAGCTTCGGCGACGGAAGCGAGCAGGCCGTCGGATGCGTCGACCATCCCGTGCTGCGCGAGACCATGCGGTTCGTCCCGGAGCTGCCCGCCGTCGGTCCGGAGACCCGGGACGTCATGCTCGAGACCTGGTTCGCCGACTGCGGCATCGACGGCGACGACGTCGTGCGGGTCCGCATCGACAGGGTGGACCGGGCGATCGACCCGACGACGCTGGTGACGACCGAGACCGCCGTCACCACCGTCTGGGACGCGGCGCTGTGAGCACCTTCGTCCGGGCCGCGATCGATCGGGCCAGGTTGCTGGGCCTCCGGTTCGACGCCGCGGTCGTCGCCCCGGGCCGAACCGGACCCGTCGTCCTGCTTCAGGTCAGCCTCGCGCTGATCATGGCGCTGCGCCTGGTGGCGCACGACTGGACCCTGATCGCGGACCGTCCGGCAGAGCTCACCTACCGCCTCTGGACCCTGGGCTGGCTCCCGCACCTGCCCGCGCCGGTGCTGGTCGCGATCCAGGGCGCCGGGCTCGTCGGCGTGGCTCTCGTCCTGACCCGACGCGTGCCAGCACTGGGCTTCGTCCTCTCGTGGTTCTCCCTCCTGGTGCTGGCCGGGCTCTGGGGCGCCTCGGGAAAGTTCCACCACAACGACGTCCTGCTGCTCACGGCCGCGTTCCCGGTCCTGTTCGCGCGGCTCCCGCTCCGCACGACCCGGCAGGCCGCGCCGCCGGACGGGATGCGCGAGGTCGCCTGGGGGTGGCCGCCTCGGGCCGCGCTCGCGGTGGTCGCCTGCGTCTACTTCCTGACGGGCCTGCAGAAGGTGCGGCACAGCGGTCTGGCCTGGGTGTTCTCGGACAACATGTCGTGGGTGCTCCGTCAGGGGGCTGACTCGTCCCCCGTCAGCGCTGATCTCGTGCGCTCCCTGGCGGAGACACCCGTGCTGCCGCAGCTGCTCGCCGGGGGTGCGCTGGCCCTGGAGCTCGGGGCGCCGCTGCTCCTGTTCTGGCGGCCGACGCGGCTCGTTTTCGCCGCTGCGGTAACCGCCATGCACCTGTCCATCTGGGCGTGCCTGGGGCTCGACTACTCACCGTGGTGGCTCACCGTGTGGGCCGTCACGATCGCCACGGGAGTGCCGACCGGCTGGGCAGCCGTGCGGGACCACAGCATGTTCCGGCGCACCGTCGCGCGCGGATCCGCGGGCGCCCCGGCCGCTCAGGCGGCGACCGGATGACCGACGGGGTCGTGGTGGTCGGGTCCGGGCCCAACGGGCTGGCCGCGGCGGTCACGCTCGCGCGAGCCGGTGTCGCGGTCACCGTCCTGGAGGGGCAGGAGACGGCGGGCGGCGGCGCCCGGACGCTCGACCTGGGCCTGGCGCCCGGCATCGTGCACGACATCTGCTCGGCCGTGCACCCGATGGCCGCTGCCTCGCCCTTCTTTCGCGGACTGGACCTGGGGTCGCTCGGGGTCGAGCTCCGCACGCCCGAGGTGTCCTACGCCCAGCCGCTGCCCGGCGGCCGGGCGGGCATCGCGTACCGGTCGCTCTCCGCCACGGCAGCCGGACTCGGCGCCGACGGCCCGGCGTGGGAACGCCTGCTGGGCGGGCTCGCACGGCGCTGGGACCGCCTGGCCGAGCTGGGGCTCGGCGACCTGCCACGGGTGCCGGGCCGGGTTCGCCCGCACGACCTGCCGATGCTCACGCGCCTCGCCCGGGGAGTCATGGAGCAGGGCAGTCCGGCGTGGGGAGCCCGGTTCCGCGGCGACGTCGCGCCTGCCCTGCTCTCCGGTGTGGCCACCCACGCGATCGCCCCGCTGCCATCGGTCCCTGCCGCCGCGGTGGCGCTCGTGCTTGCGGCACTCGCGCACGCGCCGGGCGGCTGGGCCGTCCCGCGCGGCGGATCCGGCGCACTGACGGATGCGCTGGTCCGTGACCTCCAGGCCCACGGCGGGACGGTTGTCACCGGCCACCCCGTACGCTCACGCGCGGACCTGCCGCCGGCCCGGTCCTACGTCTTCGCCACGGCCCCCGGCGTCGTCGCGCAGGTGCTGGGCGACGAGCTTCCGGCCCGCGCCCGCCGTCGGCTCACGAGGTTCCGGCACGGGAACGCCGCCGCCAAGGTGGACTTCGTCCTGTCGGGTCCGGTCCCCTGGACCGTGCCCGACGTCGGGCGCGCCGGAACCGTGCACGTCGGCGGGACCCGGGCCGAGACCGCTGCCGCCGAACGCGACGTAGCCGGCGGACGACACGTCGCACGGCCCGTGTGCCTCGTCTCCGACCCCGCCGTGACCGACCCCGGCCGGGAGGTCGGCGGTCGGCGTCCCCTGTGGTCCTACGCCCACGTTCCCGCGGGTTCGGACGTGGACGTCACCGAAGCGGTGACCAGCCAGATCGAACGGTTCGCTCCCGGGTTCCGCGACGTCGTCGTCGCCGCGCGCTGCGTGCCGGCCGCTCGCATGTCCGGCCACAACGCGGCGCTGGTCGACGGCGACATCCTCGGCGGCGCGCTGACGATCCCGCGCCTCCTGTCCGGACCCGCGCGGCGCGCCGACCCCTACGCGACCGGGGCGCCGAACGTCCTCATCTGCTCGTCGTCGACCCCGCCGGGACCCGGGGTACACGGCCTGGGCGGGTTGTACGCCGCCCGTCGCGTCCTGCGGCAGCTCGGGGTCGACGCACGGTAGGTGGCGAAGCGCATGGCACGTCTCTGCCCCCACCCAAAACCCACCCACCCACCCGCCCGCCCGGGGCGGGGTGAGCCGGCTCACCGGAAACAGCAGGACCAGTGTCAGTGGTCGATGGGACACTCGATCCGTGCCCCAGACCACCACTTCACCCCGCTCCAACCCCTATTCGGCGGTGCTCCGGACCCAGGGCGCGCTCAAGTTCTCCGCGGCCGGGGCGCTGGCCCGTCTCCCGATGTCGATGGTCGGGATCGGCGCCGTGCTCATGGTGCAGGGCCTGTACGACAGCTACGCCATGGCGGGCAGGGTTGCAGCGGTACTGGGGCTGGCGCAGGCGTTCCTCGCCCCGCAGATCGCCCGCTGGGTTGACCGGCACGGCCAGCGGACGGTGCTGCTGCCGACGCTTGCCGTGTCCGCCGTCGGCCTGGGCGGCCTCATCACCGCGGGCGTGCTCGGCGCCCCCGAGTGGGTGCTGTGGCTGTTCGCCGCGATCGCCGGTGCGAGCCAGGGCTCGTACGGCTCCATGGTCCGCGCGCGCTGGAACCACGCGCTCGACGACCCGGGGCGCCTGCACACCGCGTACTCGCTGGAGTCGTCGATCGACGAGCTGGTCTTCATCGTGGGGCCGGTGCTCGCCACGACGCTCGCGACGGCCGTCGCGGCGCCGTCGGGTCTGGTGCTCGCCGGGGTGGCGACCGTGGTGGGCGGCCTCCTGTTCGTGGTTCAGCGGGCCACCGAGCCACCCGTCGTGGTGCCCGACGCCGGGGCGCGGCACCGTCCCGTCGTCCTCGTCCCGGGCATGCCGGTGATGGTGCTCGTCTTCGTGGCGATGGGCATGATCTTCGGTTCGGTGGAGGTCACCACCGTGGCGTTCGCCGAGGAGCTGGGCAGCAAGGCCATGTCCGGCGTGGTGCTCGCGGTGTTCGCGCTCGGCTCGATGGTCGCCGGCCTCGTCTACGGTGCCCGGCACTTCACCAGCCCGGCGTCGCGCCGTTTCGTGATCGGGATGGCGGCGTTCGGCCCCGGCGTGTCCCTGGTCCTCCTGGCGGACTCGCTGTGGATGCTGGCGATCGTGATGTTCGTCGCGGGGATGGCGATCGCGCCCACCGTCATCACCGGCAACGGCCTGGTGCAGGACATGGTCGGCAAGCACCAGCTCACCGAGGCCCTGACGTGGGTGGGCACGTCGATCGGCATCGGCACCTCGCTCGGCGCGTCGGTCGCCGGCGCCCGCGTGGACGCAGCAGGCGCGCACGCGGGCTTCCTGATCGCCGTCGGGGCGGCCTGGTTCGCCACGCTGCTGACCCTGGCAGCGAGCCGCACGCTCAGCCGGCAGTCCGCGGCACGCTAGAAAGACGTGTCAGACCCCCAGGTCACTCGGGTGACCTGGGGTCTGACAAGGTCCGGCTAGGGCTCCGGGTGCCGCGCGTCGTACCGCCAGAACCGCGGCGTCAGCCGGACGATCACCCAGAGCAGCGCCACGCACGTGAGCCCGCCGGCGACGGCCGCCCAGCCCTCGCCGAACCACGTCGCCTCGGCGCCGAGAACCATCTCGCCGAGGCGCGGCCCGCCGGCCACCACCACGATGAACACGCCCTGCAGCCGCCCGCGCATGTGGTCCGGCGTCGCGGTCTGGAGGATGCTCTGCCGGAACACGGACGAGATGCTGTCGGTGCCTCCGGCGAACGCGAGCGCGATCCCGGCCGCGACGACGGCCCAGACGATCGCCCCGTCCGGTGAGCCTCGCCCCACCAGCACAAGAACCAGCCCGAACGCGGCGATCGACAGGCCCCAGGCGGTGATCGCCCAGATGATGACCTGTCCCTGGTTGTGCATGCGGGTCAGCCCGCCGGAGAACACGCTCGCGAGGATCCCGCCGATCGCGAAGGCGGCGGCGAGGACACCCGTCGTCGTCTCGCCGCCGCCCAGGTAGATGACGCCGGCGGCGGGCCACAGCACGCGCGGGAAGGCGAGGACCATGGCGCAGATGTCGACGAGGAACGTGGTGCGCACGTTGGGCTGGGTGGCGAGGTAGCGCAGGCCGTCCAGGACGGACCGCAGCCCGACGGCGCCCAGTCGGCCCCTGCCGTTCAGGGTCACGCCGTCGGCGGTGGTGCCCTCCGGCAGCACGGGCGGGAGCCGGAACACGGCCCAGAGGGCCGCGAGGAACAGCACCATGTCCAGCGTGTACGCCCAGGCGTAGCCGAGCTGAGCCACGAGCACGGCACCGATCAGCGGCCCGCCGGTCAGCGCGATGTTCATCGAGAGCGTCGACAGGGCGTTCGCCGCGGGCATGAGCTCCTTCGGCAGCAGCCGAGGGATGATCGCCGACCGGGCGGGGTTGTTGATCGCGAATGCCGCGCTCTGGAGGGCGACCAGTCCGTACAACAGGTACACCGACTCGAGCTCGAGCCAGGCCTGCGCGGCGATGCCGGCCACGACCACCCACAGCACGGCCGACGACAGGAGAGACACCTTGCGCCGGTCGTACCGGTCCACCAACGCCCCGCCGTACAGGCCGAGCGCAACCAGCGGGACCAGCGAGAACAGACCCAGGACCCCCACGGCAAGCGTGGATCCGGTCAGCGCGTAGATCTGCAGGCCCACTGCGACGATGGTCACCTGCGTGCCGATGTTCGAGATCGACAGCCCGAACCACAGGCGCCGGAAATCCGGCGACACCCTCAGTGGTGTGGTGTCGGCGAGTAGATGGCGCATGGCGCTCCGATCGTAGGCCTCGGTCCGACGATCGAGCGGTCCCGTCTCATGTGACGTTCACCGCGAACGTGATGTGCACCGGGAACGACAGAGCGGGCGCTCAGGCCACCCCCCGATGCCCTGAGCTCCCGCTCTGTTCTGTCCCGGTCCGAGGGCCGGGGCGCCCCCCAGCGGCGCCCCGACCTCTCGAACCTGCCGACCCGGGACTGAGACGACCCTCGGTCACGAACCACCTTGATGACTCATGACCGCGGACCGAGCCCGGGTCGTTGCCGCCCGTCGACGCGTGGTCTAAACCACGATTCGACGGCGACGCATGCGGAGCGCCACGATGCCCAGCCCCAGGAGGAGCGAGACCAGCGCGAGCTGCCCCGTGATCAGGGGGCCCGTCTTGGCAAGGGTGCCGGGAACAACCACCGGCGCCGCCTGCCCTTCGAGCCCAGTCAAAGTGCCGTAGTAGCCGTCACTGAGGCCGCCCGACAGGATCGTCCCGTCGTAGGCGGTCGGAACGACCACCGCCTTGTCGCCCCAGCTGATGTCGACGCTTCCACCAGAGAGGTCTCGTTCGGAGTCCGGTCCGCCTGCGGGCACACCGGCGTCCGCCCGGTCGTCGGACCCGGGTGCGCTGACAGCGGAGGTACCGGAGCCAAGGCCGCCGGCTACGCCGCTGGGAATCACGACACCAGGCGTTTCACCACCGGAGTTCTCGATGCCGGGAACGCCGGCCCCGGGAAGCTCGGCCCCGGGACCGGCTCGCGGGTCATCGGCTCCCGGGCCATTGGCTCCCGGTCCGCCGGTTCCGGGACCGTCCGTGCCCGGGCCTGCGCCCGGCCCGTCGGTTCCGGGATCGACAATTCCGGGGTCGACGACGCCAGGGTCACCAGCGCCGGGGTCGAGGATGCCTGGGCCATCGGTGCCCGGGTCGGTACCCGGGTCTTCCGTGCCCGGCTCGTCAGTACCCGGCTCGTCAGTACCCGGCTCCTCGGGTCCGGGCGCCTCGATGTCGGTCGGTAGGACGCCCTCCAGGAGCCCGTCGACCAGGCCGTCCTCGCCCAGCGTCCCGTCGACAGCCCCGACGACGTCACCGCGCACGAGCGACCCGACAACTCCCTGTCGGCCGACGATGTCGTCGACCACGCCCTCGTCGGACTCGGACCCCTCGTCGGTCGCTTCTTCTACCGGGTCCACGGTCCGCGTGTCCGGTGGCAGCGCTACGTCGGCGGCGTACGCCGAAGAAGCGCCGGCGACCACGAGGCCGCCCGCAACCAGTGCCGTGTACAGCACCCGTCGGAAGTATTTGTCCATGGGTCTCTCCTTGCCAGGCGTGGAGCCGACGGCATGCCCACCGTCGGGTGGTTCCGCGCACGGAGGCGCGGCCCAACCACGTCAGGCAGGAGAGACAGGGATATCTGCGTAGCTGCTCGAAAGCTTGGCGCGCGACTCGTCGGTCGACACCCGCCAGGAGCGTGCTCGGAAGACGAGGAGGGCCGAGAGCACCGCGAGGAGCTCGCTCCCCGGCACCTTCAGCTGCGGCGCACCGCCGCCCAGGAGGCCACCGGCACCCACGGCGACCGCGTTGCCCACACCCCCCGCGGCCAGCGGGAGGCCCGCGCCGAGGAGACCCGGACCGCCCGCGTGGACAACACCGGCCGTCGCGACGCTCAGCGCCCGCGCGGTGTCCGCGGCGGTCGCCCCGTAGGAGGCGCCCACCTGCATCAGGTCGAGCATCGCGTGCTGGACCCCGGCTGAGGTCCAGACCACGACACCCGCGGCGTCACCGGAGTCCTGCAGCGGCCCCGGGTACGTCGGCTCAGTGTGCCCCTCGGCCTGCCCGGCCGGGATCACCGTCGTGGTCTCGCCCGGCGCCGAAGGCCCGGCGGGCAGGGGCTCCGGCGCCAGCAGCCCGGGCACCGGGGCGAGCGGCTCCACGATCGGGCTCAGCGGCTCGACGACCGGAGCCAGCGCATCACCCACGGGAGCGATGACCTCGCCGACCGGTACCAGGATGGGCGCCAGGGCGTCCGTGACCGGAGCGGTCGCCGGCTCGAGCGCCTGCACGATCGGGTCGGTCACGCCGCCCACGATGTCGGTCACCGGGGAGACCACGCCGACCACGGGGGCCAGCACACCACTGGTCACGGGGGCCAGCGGCTCGGTCACCGAGCCGAGTACCGGCGCCAGCGGCGAGACGACCTGCCCGACGAGGCCCGTTACCGGGGCGAGCTGCTCACCGAGCGGCTCCGTCACCGGCGTGACGGCCTCGCCCACCTGCTCCGTGACGGGCTTGAGGACCGGGTCAGAGACCTGCTCGACGACCTCCGTGGCCTGCGCCACGGGCTCCTCGGTGACATCCGTGACGATCGCGCCCACGGGTTCCGTAACCGCCGTCCGGACCGGCTCCGTCACCGGCTCGAGCACGCCCTCGGAGACCACGGCGACCGCGCCCTCGACGGTCTTCGTGACGGGCTCGGCAACCTTCGCAGCCGGCTCGGGAGCCGCCTTCGCGTCGGGCTCAACAGCCTGCGCAGCCGGCTTCGGTGCAGGCTGGTCGGACGCGGGCTGGTCGGACGCGAGCTCCGGGGCGGGTGCCGGCTCCGGGGCGGGTGCGGGAGTAACGGGCTCCGGCGCGAGCGGCTCCGTCCCCGACTCGGTGCTGCCCGTCCCGGCCTGGTCGACCGGTGCCACCCCGAGCGCGCCGGTGGTCTTCGCGACGGCCTCGACCGTCGCCTCCACCGTGTCGCTGACGGCCGAGCCGAGCGACCCGCGGTCAGCAGCACTCGAGGGAGCCGCGAGGGTGACGCCGAGCGCGAGGCCCGCGGCGCCGAGCGCGAAGGTACCGACGGCGCGCGCGACAACGCGACGGAGGGTGTCCCCCGTGCTCGTCAGCGCGTCCTTCGACATCGGTCTCCCGCTCTTCGGTCCGAGACGGACCGCTCAGCAGACATGCATACACATTAAATCTGCGCGGCGTTTCGAGGATCGGCAACTACATACCTGCGGTTTGCGGATCGAGAATTTTGTGCTTGGGAACCAGGGTATGTCGGAAGAGGCGCTATATCTCGGCCATCTCGTGGCAATGAGCACTATTGGCCCGACGACGAAGACCTGCGGGTGAACTGTTCCAGGACGGACCAGGTCGGACCCGGTCAGCCGACAGTGGCCCCGAAGACGAGCCCGAGGACATACGTGACGACCGCCGCGCCGAGGCCGATGGCGAGCTGGCGGAGCGCCCTGGTGAGCGGAGAGGTCCCGGAGAGCAGGCCGACGACGGCGCCCGTCACCAGCAGCGCGAGACCGACGAGCGCCGTCGCGACGACGACTGCCGCGAGCCCGTCCAGACCGAACAGGTAGGGCAGCACCGGGACGACGGCGCCGGACGCGAAGAAACAGAAGGAAGAGACCGCGGCACCCCACGCGGTTCCGTGCGTCTCCAGGTCGTCGCCGTCGGCTCCGCCGCCCTCCGCACCGCTCTCGAGGTCGGGCCCCGAGGGCCGCTCCCTGGCGAGCGAGTCCTGCAGGAGCGAACCGCGGTCCGCGGTGGCGACCGCGAGCCGAGCGAGCACGGCGTCGGCGCGCGCCGTCGCCTCCTCGATGCTTATCCCCCGAGCCCGGTACACGAGCGCGAGCTCGTTCGCGTCGACGTCGAGGTTCGGCAGGGCGGCATCGGCGGCAGGCGACGGCGACGACGCCTCGAGCAGCTCCCGCTGCGAGCGCACCGACACGAACTCGCCGGCGGCCATCGAGAGCGCACCCGCGAGGAGACCCGCGAGCCCGGTCAGCAGCACGGTGCTCGTCGCCACGCCGGAGGCACCGATGCCGAGGACCAGCGCGAGGTTCGACACGAGCCCGTCGTTCGCGCCGAACACCGCGGCGCGGAACGTGCCCGACAGCCGGTTCCGCCCCCGGGTGGCCAGCGCACGCACCACCTCTTCGTGGATCTGCTCGTCGGCCGCCATGGTGACAGTGGCGTCGGCGTCGTGCGCGTACGACGACCTGGCCTCGGCCCGCTGTGCGAGCGCCAGCACGAAGACGCCGCCGAAGCGGCGCGCGAGGAACCCGAGGCCGCGGGTCCGGAGGTCGCCCCGCACGGGCGCGCCGACGTCGGGCCCCAGGAGGTCCAGCCAGTGCGACTCGTGCCGCTTCTCCGCACGCGCGAGCGCGAGCAGGATCTCGCGCTCCTCGCCCGTGCGCCGGCCCGCGAGGTCGCGGTAGACGGCGGCCTCGGCTCGCTCGTCGGCGAGCAGCCGGCGCCACCGCCGGATGTCGGAGCGGGTCCGAGGGCGTGACGGGTGCAGCCCCTGCGCGCGTTCGGCGGGTGTGGGTGTGCTGCCGGGCGAGCGACGGGCGGGGTCGGACGGAACGTGAGGCACACCGTCATCATGCCCACGGATCGCCGGGCGTGGGTTTCGTGGCTCCGGGGCCAAGGGTTCGCCGTGCCGAACTCTCGATCCACGCTCGGCCGCGATCAGCCGTGCCCGCAGCCGAGCTCCCGGCGCGACTCGCAGGGCGCCGCTCCTCGGCCTGCCGTCCGGATTCTCGGGCAGAAGGATGCACAATGGACGCCGTGATCATCGTCAGCACGCACGGGTCGGCCGCGCCCGGCGGCGCGATCGGATGGGCGTGGATCAACCACGCGGGCGGGCAGTTCGACTCGGGCGGCGCGGCCCAGGGGAACGACCAGGTCGCCGCACTCTCCGCCCTGCTCCGCGCGATCGAGGCGCACCCCGGCAAGGAGCCGCTGCTCGTGGAGTCCGGTTCGCAGTACGCCGTCCGGTCAGTGTCCGAGTGGTCCGAGGGATGGAAGCGCAACGGCTGGCGCTCCCCGTCCGGCGAACCCGTCCCGAATCTCGACCTCGTGCAGGGCGTCGATCGCGCCGTCGCGGAGCGCACCGGTCCGGTCCGGTTCCACTGGGTGCGCGGTCACGTGGGCAACCCGTACAACGAGCGGGTCGACCAGCTCGCCGGCTTCGCCGCCGACGAGTGGGCGGCGGGACGCGGCGGCGTCGGCGAGATGCTCGTCCCCGACGCCGGGATGATCCCCGACGCCGAGCTGCGGGGCGGAAGCCTCACCACGGAGGCGCGCGAGATCGTGGCGCCCCTCACGCCTCCGGCCCCGGTCGGGACCGGGGCCGGGCGGACGTGGGAGTCAGGAACTCTCTTCTAAGGCCCTCTGCGGGGCCCCGGCCGGTGACTCTCGCCACTCGGCCGGGCCCTGCGGGGGCCGGCGGCTAAAGGCCGACGAGCAGCAGCTCGTCCGCCGTCTGTGCGGCCGGGGCGATACGACCGGAGGCGACCGGGTCGGCGTCGCCGGCACTGGCGTCCTCGTTGACCGTGTCGTCCGCCGTCTCGCGGACGAAGAGCGGCACGGGCTTCGCCGTGCGGGCGCTGAAGTCGAGCCGGTCGGCGACGGCGCGGGCGTGCTGCGCCATGTCGTGCGCGATGGTGACGCTCTCGCCGAGGTACGCGCTCGGGTCGATCAGGCGACGGATCTCGTCGCGGTCGAAGTACGCGCTGACCGTCGCGTTCCGCACGAGCAGGTCGAGGAACTGCGCGTCGCCGACGGCGGACTCCTGCGCCACCTCGTACACGACCTCGTGCGCCTTCTGCCGGCCGATGCGCTCGCCGAGCTCCATCATCAGCGACTCCGAGCCGATGAGGCCCTCGCTCAGGGACAGGTTGGCGCGCATCCGCTGCTCGTCCAGCTCGAGGCCGTCGAGGATCACGTCGAGGCGGGTCAGGATGTCGCCGGCGAGGACGGTGGCGCGCTTGACGGTCTCCTCCAGGAGGTCGGTCATGCCGCCGTTGGCCTCGTGGTCGTGCTGCATCGACTCGAGCGCGGGCGCCGCGAGCGCGCGCAGCTGGGCGCTCATCGACAGGAGGTCGAGGGCGAGCTGCGGGTTGCGCTTGTGCGGCATGGTCGAGCTGCCGACGGTGCCGTCCGGGATGGGCTCGAACGCCTCGCCGAACTCCGGCTGCATCATCGAGTAGATGTCCTTGCCGATCTTGCCGGCGGTCCCGGCGACCTGGCCGAGGACGAGCACGAGCTCGACGATGCCGTCGTTGATCGCGCGCGAAGGGACCGGCATGGTGCCGAGCCCGAGGTGGTTGGCGACCCGGCGCTCGACCTCGCGCCCGGCGGGCCCGAACGACGCGAACGTGCCGACGGCGCCGCCCATGAGGACCCGGAACAGCCGGTCCTCGAGGCGCTCGAGCCGGTCGGTGTGGGCCGTGAGCTCGTCGATCCAGACCGCGACCTTGAAGCCGAACGTGACCGGCACCGCATGCTGGCTGTGCGTACGGCCCGCCATCGGCACCGCGGCGGACGCCTCCGCCTGCTTCGACATGCCGCGCAGCACCTTGGCGAGCAGGTCCTTGACGGCGCGGTGCGCGTCGCGCAGCACCAGGACGTCGGCGGTCTGCGTGATGTTCTGCGTGGTGGCGCCCCAGTGCACCCACCCGCCGTACTCCCGCCCGACCACGCGGGCGAACTCCTCGATGAGCGGCATCAGGGGGTGGCTGGCCGACACCGTCTCCGCCGCCACGCGGACGAGGTCCAGCTTCTCGATCTGCGCGGCCCGAGCGATCGTCTCGCCCGCCGGCTCCGGGATCAGGCCTACCTCGGCCTCGGCCAGCGCCAGCGCCGCCTCGACGTCGAGCCTCGCCTGGAATCGGTTCTCGACGCTGTAGAGGCACGCGATCCCGGCGTCGGGCACGCGTCCGTCAGTGAAGTGTCGAATCGATTCGCCATTCATCCCTGGTTTCCCCACTCAGTTCTTGTGTCGGACGTGACTGGACGTGCTCTGGCCACCTCGTCCCCGTCTCGGGGTGGGGCGGCCGGCGAGTTCCTTCTCCACGTCGTACCCGGCTACCGCGAGACCTAGCCCGCTGGCTTGCCGTGCCGAACCCGCTGTGCCCAAATGCGCTTGCATCGACTTGCTGCACCGAATTGTGGAAGAAGATGCGTCATCAAGCCTAGCGGAAATGTTTCCACAATGTAACGGGAGTGAGGTCCATCACACACGTTGCTCCCGGGATGCCGCCCCAGACCTGGCCTTTTGCCGCCGATGGACCGGCAGCGGGTGAACTTTGAGAACGCCGACGGCCGTCTCGCATCGCGGAACAGCCGCGCTCGCTCGCAAGCTGCCGCCTGCCCGAGCCACGCAGAGGGCCCGGCCGCATCCGCCACTGGGTGGAGTGCGACCGGGCCCTCTGTTGTTGTGGGCACCCGTAACCGGTGCCGGCTGTTCGGCGCGAGCGCGGTGCGGTCAGCCCGCAGGCGCTTCGTCGGCCGGGGCGTCGCGTTCCTCGCGTTGCGACGCGTATGTGTCGCTGACGCTCCGATGCAGGAGCGTGATCCGGCGAGGGTTGGCGATGGAGTGGTACTGGGCGTCGTCGGCGTCCGTCATGATCCTCCTCCGGTGCAGGCGTACGAGCTACGGTGCACGTGGTTCTCCGCTGGTGTGCGGGTCTCCCATTTTCGTTGATACCGAGTCGCGGCGTCGACCGAAGAGCCTGTGACATCTACCTCACCGCGCCGTCGCAACTTTGTTGCGAGCGTGATCGTTGCGGCTACCTGTCCGTCTTAGGCGCAACGATCGCGCCCGTAGCACCGTGACGGACGCGGTGGCGCGTGGGGAACAGCTGGTAACGGCCCGCCATGAGGCCCCACAGCCCGCGCGGGGCGAGGAGCACGACGGCGACCGCCACCACCCCGAGCACCACCAGGTACCAGGTGCCGAGCGGCGCGAGGGCCTGCTGCAACGCCCAGTAGAGGACGGCCCCGACGAGCGGCCCCTCGATGGTCCCGATGCCGCCGACCACGACGATGAAGATCATCGCGGCGGTCCAGCTCACGGAGTAGATCGACCCCGGTGTGACACCCAGCGTGCTGAGCGCGATCAGCGCTCCCGCGAGTGCGGCGCCGGCCGACCCGGCGACGTACACGAGGCGGCGCCCGCGGTCGACTGCCACGCCCAGGCTGCTCGCGGCGACGCGGTCGTCGCGGATCGCCGTGAGCCCGAGTCCCACACGCGACCGCATGAGCAGGTACGTCCCGAGCACGACGGCGACCATGAGCGCCAGCGCGAACCAGTAGACGAAGGCCACGCGGTCGACCCGGTCGGTGCCCCGGAAGGCGCTCAGCGACAGCCCGGTCCCGCCCCCGAGACCGTCGACCTGCATGGTGACCAGGCGAAACACCTCTGCCACCACCCAAGTCCCGATCGCGAAGTACCCGCCGGCCAGGCGGAACACGAGGTAGCTCGTCGGCAGGGCGATCGCGGCGCCGATCAGGCCGGCCGCCAGGACGGCGGCCCACGGCGGGGCGCCGACGGCGTCGGCGAGCTGGATCAGGGCGTACCCGCCCACGCCGACGTAGGCCTGCTGGCCGACGCTCACCATGCCGCCGTACCCGGCGAGCAGATTCCAGGTGGTACCGAGTATCACGAGAGCGAAGAGCATCACCAGGCTCGACAGCGCGCCCAGGGTCACGACGTACGGGACGACGACGGCGAGCAGCACTACGACGAGCAGCAGCACGCCGCCGCCGATCAGGGACCCGCGGCCGCCCCGGGAGATCGTCGGGGCGGTCGGTCGGGTGGCGTCCGGCGCGCTCATGCCGGCACGCTCCTCGGCATCAGGCCGCCCGGCCGGACCACCAGCACGGCGAGGAACACGAGGTGCCCGGCGAGCACCCCGGACTGCGGGTCGATCTGCGCGCCGATGGTCTGGGCCAGGCCCAGCACGACGCCGCCCAGCAGCGTGCCCCACAGCGACCCGAGCCCGCCGATGATCACCGCCTCGAACGCGAACAGCAGCACCAGGTCGCCGTAGCCCGGCGAGAACTGGGTGCTCATGCCGACGAACACGCCCGCGAGCGCCAGCGTGGCGAACGCGAGGGCGGTCGCCACGGCGTACATGTGCTTCGGGTCGACGCCCATCATGGCGGCGGCCCCGGCGTCGTCGGCGACGGCGCGCATCGCGCGGCCCGTGGCCGTGCGGGCGAGGAAGAGCTGGACGCCCGCGATGACCGCCGCGGCCACGACCAGGGTGATCAGCGGCAGCACGCCGACCGCGAGATCACCGAGGGGCAGGCCCGCCGACGCGAGTCCGCCCGTGGGGATCTTGCGCGTGTCCGCGCTGAAGACCTCCTGGAGCAGGTTGGTGAGCACGACGGCGACGCCGAACGACACCAGCAGCGGCGCGAGCTCGCCCGCGTCTCGCGAGCCTCCGCTGCCGCTCCCACTGCTGCCCCCGCCATCGCCCGCGCGCACCTGCGCGAGGGCCGGGTTGAACAGGCCGCGCTGCATCGCGTAGCCGAGCGCCGCGAACACTGGGACCACCACGACTGTCGCGAGCCAAAGCGGCAGCCCCTGCTGCACGAGGACCAGCGAGAGGTACGCGGCGAGCACCGCGAGCACGCCGTGCGCCAGGTTGACTATGCGCATCACGCCGAAGATCAGCGACAGGCCGCAGGCCAGCAGGGCGTACTGCCCGCCGAGCAGCACGCCCTGCACGCCGGCATTGAGCCAGTCCATCGGTCCTCCGGTTTCGCTCGGTCCTGTCTCGTCTGCGGTTCTACTTCGCCGGGTCCCGGGTGATGCCGAAGTAGGCGTCGGCCACGGTGTCGCGGTCCGTGCCGGCGGCCGGGGCCTCCAGCACGGTGCGCCCGCCGAGCAGGCACTGGACGCGGTCGGCCACGCGCAGCGCCTGGTCCAGGTCCTGCTCGACGACGAGCGCCGTGGTGCCCTCCGCCGTGATGCGCCGAACCGCGTCGTAGATCTGCGCCACCACGGCGGGCGCGAGCCCGAGCGAGACCTCGTCGAGCAGCAGCACGCGGGGGTTCGCCAGGAGCGCCCAGCCGATCGCCAGCGCCTGTTGCTGCCCGCCCGACAGCACGCCGCCCCGCCGGTCCTTCATCTGGGCCACCAGCGGGAACATGTCGTACACGGCGCGCAGGTCCCACGATCCGGGCCGCTTCGGGTAGCGGCCCATGAGCAGGTTCTCCTCGACGGTGAGCGACGGGAAGATGCGCCGACCCTCGTCGGGCACGAGCGCGATCCCGCGCCGCACCCGCCGGTGCGCGGGCGCCCGGGTGACCGGGTCGCCGTCGAGCAGCACGCTGCCCGACGTCGGCAGGTGCGTGCCCGCGAGCGCCGCCAGGAGCGTGGACTTGCCTGCGCCGTTGGCGCCGAGCACCGCGAGGGTCTCCCCCTCGGCGAGGGACAGCGCGACGCCGTCGACCGCGAGCAGGTCGCCGTACCGCACCTCCAGGCCCGTGACCTCCAGGACGCTCACGCCGTCTCCCCCGTCGGGTCGGCCTTCGGGGCCGGAGCCGGTTCGGGAGCCGGGTCCGGAGCCGGATCCAGGGCCGGATCCAGGGCCGAGTCGACGGTCGAGCCCAGGTACACCTCGACCACCTCCGGGCTGCGAATCACCTCGTGCGGGTCGCCCTGCGCGATCACCTCGCCGGCGGCGAGGCACATCAACCGGTCCACGACGTCGAGCAGCGCGTGCAGCACGTGCTCGATCCAGACGACTGCCACTCCGTCGTCGCGCAGGCGGCGCACCAGGCCCACGACCTGCGGCAGCTCCCGGTCGGTGAGGCCGCCCGCGATCTCGTCCAGGAGGAGGAGCCGCGGCCCCGTCGCGAGCGCGCGCGCGACCTCCAGCCGCTTGCGGTCCAGCAGGCGCAGGCTGCCCGACGGCGTGTTGGCCGCCTCGGTCAGGTCGGTCACCTCGAGCGCGTGCCAGGCCTGGGCGTTGGCGTCGTGCGCCGGTCCGGTCTCGGCCCGCCTCTGTCCGGTGCTCTGCTTTCCGGCGCCCAGCCTTCCGGCGCGCTGCTGTCCGGCGAACGACGCCCCGACCAGCACGTTCTCGTACACGGTGAGGCCGCCGAACGGGCGCGGCACCTGGTACGACCGAGCGACGCCCCGGTCGGCACGGGCGGCGGCGCCGAGCCGCGTGACGTCCTGCCCGTCGAGCACCACGGACCCGGCGTCGGCCCGGAGCGTGCCCGCGACGATGTCGAGCAGCGTGGTCTTGCCCGCGCCGTTCGGGCCGACGAGGCCCAGGGCCTCGCCGGCGGCCACCTCGAACGACACGTCGCGGGCCGTGACCACGCGCCCGAAGCGCTTGGCGACGCCGGACACCCGCAGCAGGGACTCACTCACCGAGCGGCTCTACCTTGCCGCCCGTCGGGATCTCGGGGGCCAGCCTGTTGGAGACCACTACCAGCTCGTAGGGGTTCTTGCCCTCGTCCTGGCCCTCGTCGAGGCGCCACTGGCCGCCGACCAGCGGGGTCTTCGCCACGTACGGCGGGACGGTGTCGTCGACGCCCCAGGCGATGTCGCCCACCACCGTCGAGACCTCAAGAGTGGACAGGGCCTCGGTGATCGCGTCCGGCTCGGTGGAGCCGGCCTTCTCCACGGCCGCGACGGTGATCTCGAAAAGGGCCTCCGCGAAGCCGAGGGGCTGCGTCCACTGCTTGTCCGTGTCGGCCTCGTACTGGTCGGCCAGCTCCTGCGCCGTCTGCCCGGTCAGCGACGAGGTGAACGGGGCGGTCGGATGCCACCAGACCTCGGAGGTGAGGCCGTCGCCCGCATTGCCCAGCGCCTCGACCGCGGACGGGAACAGCAGCGCCTTGCCGATCGTCGCGATCTTGGGCCGGTAGCTCTGCTGGCCGGCCTGCTGCCAGAACGTGGTGAAGTCCGGCGGGATCGGCACGCCGACCAGGATGTCGTGGCCCTCGAACGCGGAAAGCTGCGCCGAGAAGTCCTGAGTGCCGTTCGGGTACAGGCCCGGGTCGTCGATGGTGACGCCCGTGTCCTTCGTGAGGGCGGGGAAGTTCGCGCTCCACGCCTGACCGTCCGGGTCGTTCGGGAACAGGCCCGCGGCCTTCTTGTTGGTGTCGATCTGGCTCCACATGTCGGCGTACACCGCGGACACGTCCTCCAGGCCCCAGAACGCGTGGTAGCTGTACTTCAGGTCGGCGGGCTGGTCGCCCTCCCGGATCGCGAAGGGCTGCCACGGCGCGACCGTCGAGATGCACGGGACGGAGTTGGCCTCGCACTGCTCCGAAACGGGGTTGGTGATGTCCGGCGTGGACGACGTCAGCACCAGGTCGACGCCGTCGCTGTTGATCAGCTCGGCCGCCACCTCGCCCGCGCGGGCGGAGTTGGACTGCGAGTCCTTCACGATGATCTCGACGGTGTGCTCGGTGCTGTCGATGGTCACCGGGTTGTCGGCGAACCACTGCTCCATGGACTCGATCACGTAGGTGTTGGCCTCGCCGAACAGCGCCGACGAGCCCGTCTCGGTCGAGACGAAGCCGATCTTCAGGACGTCGTCGTCCCCGCCGCCACCGAGCGTGCCGCCGCCTACGTCGCCGCAGCCCGTGAGGGCGCCGGCCAGCGCCGCCGACGACGCCCAGGCCACTGCTGCCTTCACCGTCCGGGCCCGTCCGTTGCGAACCATCGTCGTCACTCCAAGTCAGTAGTTGTACGTGCTACGTCGGTGGTGCCGTGACTTTCGGGTGGTGCTCTGTTCGTGCTGCTCAGTCGCCCGGGGCCAGCACGACGTCGAACCGCGTGCGGGCCCAGGTGCCCTCGACCACGCGGCCGTCGGGCGTCGGTGTGCCCGCCGGCTGCTCCTCGAAGTCCATGACGAGCGAGTCCTTGACCCCGAACACGGAGTCCGCGGCGAGCAGCTCGTCGCCGCGCACGAAGATGTGGGTCACGAGCGTCCGCAGCCCGGGCGCGGTCACCATGAAGTGCAGGTGCGCGGCGCGCATGGGCGACCGGCCGGACGCCGCGAGCAGCGCGCCCACCGGTCCGTCGTGCGGGATCGGGTACGGCGTCGGCGTGACGCCCCAGAAGCGGTAGCCGCCGTCGTCCTCCGAGAAGAGGTGGGCGCGGCCTGAGGTGCGGTCGTCGCCGTACTGGACGTCGTAGAAGCCGTCCTCGTCCGCCTCCCACACCTCGATGCGGGCGCCCGGCACCGGCTTGCCCGACGTATCGGTGACCGTGCCCTCCACCCAGCACGGCTGGCCGGTCGCGCCGCCCGCGATGTCCCCGCCGTTGTTGATGCGCGGGGCGTCGTCGACGAAGAACGGGCCGAACACCGTGGCCTCCGTCGCATCGGCGTACGCCTCGTTGTTGATGGCGATGGTCTGCATGGACGCGCCCAGCACGTCGGACAGCAGGATGAACTCCTGGCGCTTGTCATCCGTGATGTGCCCGGCCGCGGTGAGGAACTCGATGCCCTGGTTCCACTCGTCCTCCGTGATCCGCACCTCGCGCAGGAACGCGTGCAGGTGCCGGGTCAGGGCCTGCAGGACGGTATTCAGCCGCCCGTCGTCGGCGCCCTCGAACGACGCCGCCACGCGGTCGGTGAGCTCCTGCTCGCGGGCGGCCTGTTCCTGGGCGGCCTGCTCACGGGTCGCTGGCCCACGGCCCACCTGCGCACCGGTCTCACTCATCGTGATCGCTCCGGCCGAGAACCGCCTTCAGCGCGTCGCCCAGCACCGCAGCCGGGTCGTCGGCGAGCGTCTGCGCGCGCCATGCCACGTGCGAGTCCGGACGGACCAGGATCGCGCCCGACTCCTCGACGCCGCGCATCTTGGCCCAGTCGTAGTAGGTGTCGATGACCTCCCGGCCCGCCCCGATGACCACGGCTTCGAGCGGCACGCCGAGCTCGCCGGCGACCTTCGCCGCGGCGTCGGCCCAGGCCTCGCCCGCGATGCCGGTGACCAGCGTGAACTGCCCGTACGGGGCGAGGTCGTGGGTCGAACGCTTGTAGCCGTCGACGTCGGCCACCCACACGTGCGGGAACCGCGCGCCCGGGACGGTGGACTGCTTGTAGTA
Organism: uncultured Actinomycetota bacterium; assembly: GCA_963850545.1. GTDB lineage: Bacteria > Actinomycetota > Actinomycetes > Actinomycetales > Cellulomonadaceae > Promicromonospora. The sequence goes on from CAWKLP010000002.1 coordinate 1,356,363, forward strand.
GAGCTCGGGGTCGCGCTCGTCGAGCGGCTGGGGCGACCCGTCGGGGACGATCGCGGCGGACTCGTAGAACTGGCCCATGTCCACGCCGTGCGCGTTGAACTCGTAGTTCTTGAGGTCCATGGCCTCCACGAGCGCCTTGCGCTTGGCCTCGCCCGCCGGCGTGTTCGCCTTGCGCTCGTCGATCGCGGCCTGCATCGCCTCCGGGGTCTCGGCGTCCAGCACGCCGAGCACCTCCATGAACCGGAACTCGCCGCCCGACTTGTTGGCCCGCAGCACTATCTGCTCGGCGACCGGCGCCCGCTCGGCCGAGTACGTTTCCAGGAGCGACGGCGCGGCCTGGCCGTTCAGCACCGCGGCGATCTTCCACGCCAGGTTGTACGAGTCCTGGACGGACGTGTTGGACCCCAGGCCATTGCTCGGCGGGTGCCGGTGCACGGCGTCGCCGGCACAGAAGACGCGGCCCCGCTGCAGGTGAGTCGCGTACATCTGGTTGTTGCCCCACAGCGAGTAGCCGGTGATCTCGACGTCCAGCTCGTCGACGCCGACGAGCTGGCGCACGATCTCGGCCGCGGCGTCGTCGTCGAGCTGCGGCGGCTCGCCGGCGATGTCGTAGCCCCAGACGATGAGCCACTCGTTCCACGGCCGGACCATGCGGACCAGGCCCGCGCCGATCCCGCCCACGTTCGAGCCCGGCTGCAGCACCCAGTACAGGACGGACGGGCGGTGGCCCACGAGGTGCGTGAGGTCGGCCTTGAACGTGATGTTCATGGAGCCCGCGATGTCCATCGCGCCCTCCATCGGCAGGCCGATGTCGGCGGCCACCTGGGAGCGGGCGCCGTCGCCGCCGATCAGGTATTTCGACCGGATCGTGTACTCCGTGCCGGTGACCCGGTCGAGCACGCGGGTGCTGACGCCGTCGTCGTCCTGCGTGTGGCTCAGGTACTCCGTCGAGAACCGCGACTGGGTGCCCCGCTGCGTCGCGTTCTTCACCAGGATCGGCTCGAGGTAGGTCTGCGGGATGTCCACCGTGAGCGACGGGGAGGCGAGCCGCGCGTCCCCCTCGCGCGCGGGGTGCGTCTCCCAGGTGAGGATGCGGCCGATCTCCTCGCCCGCGATCGTCGTGCAGAACACCGTGTCGCCGACCAGCTCGTGCGGGGTGGCGTCTGCCAGGACCTGGTCCTCGATGTCCAGGTCGCGGAAGATCTCCATGGTCCGCTGGTTCGTGATGTGCGCGCGGGGCGTGTTCGCCGTCCAGCGGTACTTGGTGATCATGATGTTGCTGATCCCCAGGCTGGACAGGAACAGGGCCGCGGACGCGCCCGCGGGTCCGGAGCCCACGACCAGCACGTCGGTCTCGACGACTATGTCGGTGCCGGCCGTGTTGCTCGTGCTGGTGCTGGGGCTGCTGCTGGGGAGTGCGGTCTCGGTCAGACCGTCGTCGAACTCAGGCATGCGCACGAGGGTGGCGCAGGCCCCGCGCGCTGGGAAAGGGCAGGCCATGAAAGTCGGCGGAAAGTCTCAAGGCAGCGTGTCTCAGGTGCGTGCGGAGAACGCGTACCGGCGCGCCTCCGACGGCGACATGCCCGCCTGCTCCCGGAACACCCGCGAGAACTGCGCGGCCGACGAGAACCCGCAGCGCAGGCCGATCGCCTCGACGGTCTGCTCCGCGTACGCCGACATGCGCAGCATGCGACCCGCCAGCTCCACGCGTCGCCGGGCGACGAACCGCGGCACGCTCGTGCCGCGCTCGGCGAACACGCGCGAGAGCTGCCGCTCGCTCAGGCCGATCGCTGCGGCGATCCGGCGCGCGGACAGCGTGGGGTCACGCAGCCACTGCCGCACGTACTGCTCGGCCGCGGCGAAGTGCGCGCCGACGGCCTGCGCTCCGGACGACGCCGGCTGCGCCACCGCCGCCGCGACCAGGTCGAGCGTGGCGCTCTCGTCGGCCACGCCGTCGCCGTCGGGCCCCACCGCGCGCGCGACCAGGGCGGCCAGGGCCGCCGCGTAGGCGTTGCTGCCCGACGCTGTTCCCGACCCCGAAGCCGAACCCGGTGCGCCGAAGTCGATGACCCGGGCGGTGCGCGGCACGGTGCCGCCGACGGCGCGGAACACGTCGTACGGGACCTTGATCGCGAGCTCCTCCAGGCCCTGGGAGAACCCGCGCAGGAACGGCCGGTCGGCGTCGCACACCAGGAGCTGGCCCGGGCGCAGCATCCGCACGCCGTCGTCGTGATAAAAGACCGCCTCGCCCACGAGCGTGAAGTACAGGGCCACCGATTCGGTGGGGCGGGCGCGGACCGTGCGTGCGGTGCGCTCGACGGCGTGCGGGTTCGCCTCGACGTGCGCCAGGTGCAGCCGGTCCAGCTGGAGGTTCGCCTCGGACGCCTCAAGCGCCGCCCCCTCGAGCATGCGGCACTGCAACGCCACCAGGGCGTCGGCGTTGTGCTCCTCCCACAGCTCGATCCGCCGCGCTGCGGGCAGGCCACGCGTGGAGAAGCGGTGGACGGCGCCGTGCGACGCCGGTGTGGCACGGGTCACGGTGCTCAGAGTAGGTGCAGCGCTGGGCGCAAGACCAGGAATCCTTGTGATGGGCCAGCGTGTTGGCCCCGGCGTGGTTGGGCAGGTCAGAGAGCGACAGCACGAGAGGATGCCGCGCGCGGGCGGACTTCCCGCAGTGGACCAGTGGAGAACTTCATGGACGAGATCGCGAGCAAGTAGCCCTCAGGGGGTGCGCTCCGCCGTCGGGCGCGGGATGCTCCAGCCATGCCCGAGGAGACGACACCCGCGACTCAGCACACCTCTCAGCCCGATCCTCAGAGCGGCTCTCAGCCGCCCGCCCTGAAGCCCTCGCGCGACCCACAGCTCGTGCTGCTCCGGCACGGCGAGACCGAGTGGAGCGCGAGCGGGCAGCACACGGGACGCACCGACATCCCGCTCACCGCGGCGGGCGAGGCGCAGGCCCGCTCCGCCGGGGCGACTCTCGCCGACTACGAGTTCGCCGCCGTCTACACGTCCCCGCTGGCCCGGGCCCGGCGGACGGCTGAGCTCGCGGGGCACCCCGGCGCCGTCGTCGACGAGGACCTCGCCGAGTGGGACTACGGGCCCGTCGACGGCCGCACCTCGCGCGACGTCTCCGAGATCCTGGGACGCGATTTCCTCATCTTCGACGACGGCGTCCGCGTGCTGCCGCCGTCGGTCGAGCACGGTGGGGGCCGGCCGGGCGAGACCCTGGAGCAGGTCGCCGCGCGGGCGGCGCGGGTCGTCGCCCGGGCGGAGCAGACGCTCGCCGGTCAGGCCGGGTCGGGAACTGCATCGGGGGCCGGCCGCGACGTGCTGCTCGTCGCGCACGGCCACCTGCTGCGCGTGCTCGCCACCGTCTGGCTCGGCATGGACCCGCGCCTCGCTGCCCGGTTCGAGCTGGGCACTGCCGCTGTCTGCCTGCTGGGCTACGGGCACAGCCTGCGCACCATCGAGGGATGGAACCTGGCTGCGCAGTAGCGGGCAAACAGTAGATCCCGGTGGCGCAGTAGGGCAGTATTCGCGGCATGAGGGAAGAGCACCTCGCCGAAGGCGAGACCATCGTGATGCAGCTCCGCACCCACCCGAAGAAGGTCGTCAAGCCGATCCTCGCGCTGGTGCTGCTGATCGCGATCCTCGTCGCCCTGTGGGTGCTGCCGCTGCCGGTCGACCAGATCGTGCTGTGGTTCGCGACGCTCGTGCTCGTGGTGCTCGGCCTGGTCGCCGCCGCGGGGCCGTTCCTGCGCTGGCGGACCACCCGCTACATCATCACCACCCAGCGCGTCGCGCTGCGCACCGGCATCCTGACGCAGACCGGCCGGGACATCCCGCTCTACCGGATCAACAACGTCACGTTCGAGAAGCAGCTCAGCGACCGGTTCTTCGGCTGCGGCACCCTGGTGATCTTCGACGGCACGGACCAGCCGGGCATGGTGCTCGACGACGTGCCCGACGTCGAGCAGGTGCAGCGCACCTTGCAGGACCTGGTGCGTCAGGGCAAGCAGCTGAGCGACGGCTGACGCGGCGTCTCAGGGAGCCTCGAGCACCGCGGCGAGGTCCGCGCCCGCGCGGAGCAGGGCGATCGTGCGGGCGGCGATCTGGTCGAGACGTCGGTCCAGGATCTGTCGGGCCTCGGTGACGCCCTCCAGTCCACGCAGAGTCGCGACGGCGTCCCGTACGGCGGGGATGCCGTACCCGCTGCTGCGCAGCGCTGCCACGATGCGGGCCTCACGGATTGCGGCCGGACCGTACTGGCGAGCGCGCAGGGTCGTCACCCGGTGCGGGACAGCGAGTCCCTCCTGTTCCCAGAACCGGAGCGTGGACGTGCGCACGCCCAGGGCGGCAGCGAGCTCGGTGATGGTCATCGTGTCGCCGTCCGCGCTGCCTCCTTCCGTAGCACCTCCGTCCGCACCACCGCCGTCGGGCACGGCCGCCTCGGCCTGGATGGCGCTCAGCGCCTGCTGCGCGCGGAGCGCCTCGTCACGCTCGCGCGCCAGCCGGACGTGCACGGCGCCGATCGCGGCAGCGGCCTCGGCGAGGCTCCCGGTCCTCGGTTTGGCGAACAACTCGGCGAGCAGACGCCGCGCCTCAACCGGCCCGGCAGCGCTCGCGAGCCCCCGGTAGGCGCGCAGCGCCTGGACATGCGACGACCCGTAGGACCGGTAGCCGTTTGCCGCGCGGACGGCGGGCGGGATGACGCCCAGCCGCTCCAGGTCCCGGACCTGCTGCACGGAGTACCCCGACTCCCGCGCGACGTCGGCCGTGCGGAGCTGCCGGTCATCGACTCGCGTCTGTCTCTCTCGCATCGGTCGCCCAACCCCACATAAGCACTTGAAGGTGATGCTTGAACCATGAGCATCAACCTGAGTATCGCCCAGATCATCGACACAGTGCGCGACCTCGAGGGCGCACTCGTCGTCGCGCCCGCCGTCGGCGACGCCGAGTTCCCCGAGCTGGCCTGGGGCGACGCGTTCTTCTACTACGCCCCCGACGGCCAGATGCCGCGGAACGTCCAGCCGTACGGAACCATCGTCACCAAGAACTACCCGGACGACGCAGCTTCGGATCTCGACCCGGCAGACCGCTGGCGCGTGAACATCCATGTGGACCGCGCCACGTTCCGCGAGCTCACGGGCGATCGCAGCGCCCTGGATGGTCGTAACGCCGAGGATCCGGCGCCTGTCGATCCGTCCACACCCGACGTCGTACAACCGCACCCGGTCTACGGATCGGCCGGCTGGGTCGCCGTCGTCAACCCCGGCCCCGCGACCGGGGCCACGGTGCTCCGTCTCCTGCGCGACGCCCACGCCGCCGCCCGCGCCCGATTCGAGCGCCGCCACGAAGCGCCCGCGTGAGTGCGGGCTATTTGTTGGGTCGGACTATCCCGACCCAACAAATAGCCCGCACTCACGCCAGGGATCAGTCGATGACGGCGCGGCCCGCCGCCTGCTCGCAGCGGCTGAGCATGTTGATGCTGAGCCGGATCTCGCCGGTGGCGTGCGCGTTCAGCAGCCGCTGCGCCAGCTTCTCCAGGGTGTCGGGGTCGGGTGCGCCCTTCTCGTCGGCCACTACCGCGGCGCCGTCGCCGACGGCGCGGTCCGGTCCGGCACCCGTCGTCGGCCCCTCGCCGCGCGCGACGCCGAACCGTCCGGCGAACCAGTCCGCGACGGTCACCTCGTGCGCGGGCCTGTGCACGACGTCGACGGTGTCGCCCGCGCCGATCTCACCGTTCTCGATCACGCGCAGGTAGACACCGGTGCGGTTCGCCTGGGTGAACCGGCGCACCCAGCGCTGCTCGCCGAGCCGCCGGCCGAAGGTCTGGCAGGGCACGCGTGGCTGCGTGACTTCGAGCAGCGCCGAACCGATCTGCCACCGCTCGCCGATCACCGCGTGGTTCACGTCCACGCCGCGGGTGCGCAGGTTCTCTCCGAACAGGCCGGGTGTGACCTCCCGGCCCAGGTCGGCGGACCAGAAGTCGGCATCCTCCTGGGCGTACGCGTAGACGGCCTGGTCAAGGCCGCCGTGGTTGACGCGGTCGGCCTGGACGTCCGCGTACAGGCCGAAGGGCCGGACCTTGATCCGCCCTTCGACCGGCCGCTTGTCGATCGCCGTGACACCCACGGTGCCGGCGTCGGGGTGCAGCACGTACACGCGGCAGACCGCGAGGAGCTCAGCCATGCACACATGCTCTCATTCGCACGGCTGAGCTCCCGGGTCACCCGATCAGTGCCCCTCGGGCAGCGGCAGCGGCTCCATCCACTGGTCGTTCGCGGTGAGGTCGATGCCGTACTCGGCGGCGAACCGCATGCGCGTCCCGGTCAGCACGCCCTCGGCCGACTCGTCGAGGTCGTAGACCCGCGCGCCGCGCAGCCGGTTCCGCTCGGCGCCCCCCAGGCCGTACGTGCCGAACCCGGTGTTCCCCGCGTATCCGAGCAGCACGCCGTAGTAGTCGCCGAAGTAGGTGTTCACGTGGTCGTGGCCGCAGAACACGCCGCGCACGTCGCCGCGGTGCTGGATCGCGGAGAACATGCCGGAGTTGAACGGGCCGGGGCACTCCTCCTCGTTCCGCTCGCCGTCGATCCGGTGCCGGGCCTTGCCGCGCTCGTGGTCGGCGTCGGTGCGCCCGTCGACCGAGCCGAACCACATGAACCGGTACTCCCACAGCGGGATGTGGATGAACATGAGGGACGGGACCACATGCCCGGCCTGGCGCTCGATCTGCACCGAGGTGTCGTAGTACCACTTCACCTGGTCCATGCGCAGCCAGTCCCACGTGGGGTAACCCTCGAAGTCCTGGCCGGACAGCGTCTCGGGGGCGTACCGCCCGGAGTCGAGCAGCCAGAGGTTGAACGCGGGCCGCCCGTTCGTGCCCTCGATCAGCAGGTTCGAGTTGCCCTGCCCGGTGACGCCGCGCGCCGTCGGGCCGTTCACGTTGTAGCGGTAGGACCGGTAGAAGGCCAGCATGTCGGCCTCGTCGACGCCGCTGTTCGGCGTCGAGTCCTCGTCGTGGTTGCCGAAGGTGATGGCCCACGGCACTGCCCGCTCCTCCATCGGCTGCACCACGTTGTTCATCGCCTGGTGCATCTCGAGCGGGGTGTCGCAGCCGCCGGTGATGTTGTCGCCGTTGAGGATCACGAGGTCCGGCTGCTCGTCGTCGAGCACCGCGCGCATGAGCTCGAGCGTGCGGCGGTCGACCTTCTCGTCGTCCTGCGTGTCGTTGAACTGGACGATCTTGAACTTGCCGTCCCGCCCGAACCGCAGCTCACGCTGCGGATGCCGGCCGAGCTCCACGGTGGCCGACGCCGGAGCGGCGGCTCCGACGGCCGCCACCGTCGCGACGCCGGCCGCGCCGAGGCTGCTCAGGGACAGGAACGTCCGGCGGTCGACGCCGCCCGTGGAGCCGTCGCCGGCCGTGTCAGTTGTCTGCTCGCTCATACCCGTCTCACTCATGCACCCGACGATCGGAGGCCGGGCTGGCGGCCGCACAACCGGTGGGTGGACCCACGGTGACGGTCTGCTGAACGCTGCCGTAGGCCACGGTGGTGGTGTCTTCGGTAATGCTCACGACCGACCACGGTAACTCGGCGGTGAGAGACTTTGGCGCGTGACCGACTCTGCACCCACCCGCGTGCATCCAGCCGACGGATCCGCTGATGGTCAGGACGAGGACTACGGCCTCGAGACGCCGCTGAGCGGGCACCCCGAACCGCTACCGCACGTGGTCGTGGTGGGCGGCGGGTTCGCCGGCATGGCCACGGTGCGGGCCCTGAAGGGCGCGCCGGTCCGGATCACGCTGATCGACCGCCGTGTCTACAACACGTTCCAGCCGCTGCTGTACCAGGTGGCGACGGGCGGCCTGAACCCGGGCGACGTCACCTACTTCCTGCGCGGCCTGCGGCTGAACCAGAAGAACGTGCACGTGGTGCACGAGCACCTCGTGGAGGCTGACCACGACGCGAAGAAGATCCGCCTGCTCAACGACCACTGGGTCAGCTACGACTACCTCGTGGTGACGGCGGGCGTGACCACCAACTTCTTCGGGACGCCGGGCGCCAAGGAGTACGCGTTCCCGATGTACTCCCGGTCACAGGCGCTCCGGATCCGCGACAACCTCTTCATCCGCCTGGAGAAGGCCGCGAAGTCCAAACGGGTCGACGACGGGCTGCGCGTCGTCGTCGTGGGTGGCGGCGCTACCGGTGTCGAGGTCGCGGGCGCGCTTGCCGAGCTGCGCACCGCCGGCCTGGAGCCCGCCTACCCGGAGATCCATGGCGACGCGTTCGAGGTCAAGGTGGTGCAGCGCGGCGGCGAGATCCTCAAGTCGTTCGCGCCCAAGCTGCGCACCTACGCGACCAAGGAGCTGGCCCGGCGCGGCGTCTCGCTGCACCTAGGCGCGGGCGTCGCCGCCGTCGAGCGCGACGCGGTGGTGCTCACCGACGGCACGCGCATCCATGCCGACCTCACCGTCTGGTCCGCGGGTGTGCACCCGCACGACGAGGTCGCCGACTGGGGCCTGCCGCAGGACGACGGCGGCCGCATCAAGATCGGCGACGACATGCAGGTCGAGGGTCTGCCGGGCGTCTTCGCCGCGGGCGATATCGCGATCTCGCCGTCGGACCTGCCGCAGCTGGCCCAGCCCGCGATCCAGGGCGGCCTCGTGGTGGGCAGGAACATCCGCGCCCTGCTCGAGGGCCGCCCCCTGCACAAGCTGCGCTACGTCGACAAGGGCACGATGGCGGTGATCGGCCGCCGCGCCGCCATCGCCGAGATCAACCTGCCGGGGGGCATGCCGCTGCGGATCACCAAGGGGTCGGCGTGGCTGGTGTGGCTGTTCGTGCACATCATGTCGCTGGTCGGGCCCCGCAACCGGGTCACGACGCTCGCGGGCCTGGTGACGCGGTACGGGTTCCCGTTCCATCGGCGTCCGATCCCGATCGTGGGCGACGTGCCGACGGTGCGGCCACCCAAGGCGGACCACGGCCCCAGCCGGGGTTAAGCGTTTCACCCCCTTGTTCGCTCGCGCCTGCGAGGAGAGCCTTCGAGGAATGCCGAACGCCTCGAAGGGGAGGGACCCGTGGGACCTGCACGCGCTCTGCGATCGACCCGCGACGCCAGAACTGCACGCGGGGTGGGGCAACCGGGTCATCACCGGGCCCGACGGGCTCGCGGAGACCTCGGTGCGGGCAGGCGTCTTCGGGGCCGGATCCGAGCTGCCGGACCAAACACATCCAGAAACTTCGATGCGTGGCAAGATGGGGCCATGACGACGATCGCGCTCGAGCCCACACCGGCTCGGTCGGCATCCAGCCCCACGTCCGGTCCGGCAGCCTCGGCTCCGGCGTCGGACGCCTGCTGCGCTCCCCTCGTACGCGAGGCGGCCGACCCGGCCGCGGCCGCCGACCTTGCCCGCTCCTTCAAGGCACTGAGCGACGCCACCCGGGTTCGGCTGCTCTCGATCGTCGCGGCGCACGACGGCGGCGAGGCCTGCGTGTGCGATCTCACCGAGCCCGTCGGCCTGAGCCAGCCCACCGTGAGCCACCACCTGAAGATCCTGGTCGACGCCGGTCTGCTCGCCCGGGAGCAGCGCGGCAAGTGGGCCTACTACTCGGTGGTGCCCGGTTCACTTGACAGGCTCGGTGCGCTGCTCAGCGAAGCAGCGAGGTAGCCTCGCTCCTGGCGCTCGGCGACGCCGCCGTCGGCCAAGGAGAACCAATGACCCCGGACGAGCTGCGCTCCGCGCAGAAACTCACGATGGCGAACCCTGAGCGGTTACGCCTGCTGGCCCGCATGCTCACGCACCCCGCGGGCCGCACCACCGCCGAGGATCTGGTGCAGCGCCCTGCGCTGAACGAGCTGCGTCCGGATGACGCGCGGGCCGGATACAGGCAGGTCGGCGACATGCGGGCCGGCGACATGCAGCAGGGGGTGGGCGCGGCGCTGGCCCTCGCGGACGTGGAGCAGGACCTCGCGGCGCTGGTCGCGGTGGGGCTGGTCGCCGTCGTCGGGCCGATGTCCGCGGGTGCTCTGTCCAGCCCCTCGCCGTCTGGCCCTCCGCTTTCCGACTCGCAGCGGTCGAACCGGCTGCTGTCCGATCGTGGGCGCTTGACCGGGCCGCTGTACCGGGTGTCGTCACGCGGCATCGCGCGGTTCGGCTCGGCGGCCCTCGCGGCTCCGCGTCACGCGGGCGAGGCGACCCTCGACGTGCACGATCACGGCGCCCTTCTCGACCGGCTGGCCGAGACCCTCTCCGCCGGGTTTGCCGCCAACGCGGGCGCGGGGACCGTGGATCGGCTCGTCCGCGAGTGCTACTCGGCGCTGAGCAAGCAGGTCGGGTCGTTCGGGCACCTGCCGGCGCTCACCGCGTGGCTCGCGACCGACCGGCTCGCCGCCATGACCGAGGTGACGCACGGCTCGCCGCACGACGTGCTGTTCGTCTGCGTCCACAACACGGGCCGGTCCCAGATCGCGGCCGCGGTCACGCGACGCCTCGCGGGCGACCGCATCCGCGTGCGCACCGCGGGGTCCAGGCCGGCGTCCGAACCCGACCCGATGACCGAGTCCGTCCTCGCCCGTCGCGGCCTCGACGGGCTCATCGAGTTCCCGCGCGAGCTCACCGACGACATCGTGCGCGCCTCCGGCGTGATCGTGACGATGGGCTGCGGCGACGCGTGCCCCGTCTACCCGGGACGCCGCTACCTCGACTGGCCCCTGGACGACCCGGCGGGTCGGCCGGTCGAGGAGGTCGAGCTGATCGTCGACGACATCACGGCGCGGGTGCGGTCGCTGATCGCGGAGATCGATGCGGTGGCGGAACGGTCGGGGGCCGGGCTGTCCGTGCACCCGTCCGACGGCGGCGCGCCCCCGGCGTGGCTGCCGCGGGGCTGGTTGCCGCGCGTGGCCCGGCGCCCGTGGACCGCCGTCGCGACCGCACTCGGCTCGAAGGGTCAGCGGAAGGCGCGATAGCCGGTCGGCTCGACATCCGGTCCCCAGGTCTCGAGCGCCCAGGTTGCGGCGTCGCCCATGGCCGCCGCGAGCGCCGGGAAGTCCTGGCGCAGGTTGAGGGCTCCCCATCTCCACCGGGACACCATGAGCTGCCGGTAGGACGGCGACCGGCCCGCCGGGCCTACGAACGGGCGCCCCTCCAAGGTGCTGTCCCAAAGCCAGCCCGTGATGAGCACCAGATAGACCGCGCACGCCTGCCGGACAGCGAGATCCCAGCCCGGCTCGGTGACGATGTCGGGTGCGCGCACGGCCAGGCCGGCCGAGAACTCGGTGAAGAGCATGTCGGTGAGCCCGGCAGGCGGGTCGAAGATGCACCAGCAGGTCGCGAAGGGGAGCAACGCGTAGGCCGCGGCGAAGGCGGCGTGCTCCACGTCAGTGCCCTCCAGGTCGAGGAACCACCAGCCGTCCGGGCCGAGCACTGCATTGTCCGGGCAGGTGTCCGTGGGCGAGACGATCGCTGCCGTGCCCGGGGTGCGCAGGTGCTGGGTGACAGCGAGCTCGGACTCGATGGCGGCCCTGGTACCGGGTCCGGCGCCGCGTGCGGTCACGGCTTCGAGGAGGCGGTCGACACCGTTGCGCAGGTCTGCGTCCGCGTTCCAGGGCTCCGCGTCGGCCAGACGGTGCCGGGCTCGGGCGACCCGGTCCCGGGAGTCACCTGTTGCGCGCCCAAGGGCTCGCGCCCAGGTCCGCGCACCCTCCCAGGCCGCGTCGTGATCGTCGCCGAGGAGCAGATCGGCGAGTGTGGGCAGGTCGCCGAGATCGGACATGACGATCAGGCGATGTTCCCGATCCTGTGCCAGCAGGCTCGGCGTACGAGAAGACAGCTCGAGTGCCTGCGGCTCGTCGAGGGTGACCAGCGTATTCACAGGGCTGTGGACAACCTCTGTGGATAACCCATCGTGGAACGTCGACGCAGATGGCATCCGGGGATGCATCGCCTGGACAGAGCGGTGGGGAATGTCAGTGGCTGGGTGCAAGGTGGGAGTCCGGAGCACTCTCCGTGAGACAACCTCTTGAAAGGCAGAGCCATGACCGAACCAGCTTCCGCCGGACCCGACGCCGCACCGCCCACATCTGGCGGAGTGGGTTCTCTGGACTCCGTGGTCCTGGACGTCCCCGACATCGTCGCCGAGGCGGAGTTCTGGAAGGCGCTGACGGGCGGCACCGCGTCGGAGGAGAACGACGACTGGATCACTGTCGTGACCCCCGACCGGTGGGGCATCGCGTTCCAGCTCGCACCCGATCACGTGGCGCCACAGTGGCCGGGGCAGGAGCGACCGCAGCAGGCGCACCTGGACCTGTATGTTCCGGACGTGGCGGCCGCTAGCGCCCGGGCAGTGGACCTCGGGGCGACCGTGCTGCGGGAGAACGAACGCTGGACCACGCTCGCCGATCCCGCCGGGCACCCCTTCGACCTGTGTCTCAAGGAAGAGGCCGAGGGCGTCACCGTCATGGGCACCACCTTCGACTGCGCTGACGCGTCGGCGCTCGCCCAGTTCTGGTCGGGTGTCATGGGCGCCCCGGTGACCTACGACGCCGACGGGGTCGCCATGATCGGCAGCGCCAAGCCCCTGCTGTTCCAGTCCGTGGAGGACTACAACCCGCCGCGGTGGCCCGATCCCGCGTATCCGCAGCAGCTGCACCTCGATGTCGAGGTGCCCGACCTCGACGCCGGCGAGGAGTCCGTGCTCGCGCTCGGTGCGACGCGCCTGCCGGGCGGGGCCGCAACCTTCAGGGTGTTCGCCGACCCGGCTGGGCACCCGTTCTGCCTGGTTCGCGAAAGTTCGCTGACGGTTAGCTGACCCTCAGGCGTGCACGAGGGCCGGGTGGTCCGGGTGGTCGAACCGGACCACCAGGTCCGGCACGCCCTCGATCTCCTGTGCGTACCTCTCGTAGGCGGGAACCGTCCACGCGTCCTCAGGCGGTGTCCGACGCCGGATCGTCGCCGGCTTGAGCGCAAGATGCACTGAGACGTCCGCGTCGAGTCCCCGACCGATCGCGAGTGCACCGTCGAGCACGACGACCGTGCCGGGTGCGGCACGGACATAGGCAGCCCGTGTAGCGCGGTCGGTGTCGGGGTCGCGCAGGCTGGGCAGGTACTCCCCCTGCTCGACGACGCGCGTCAACACCTCGCGGTTCAGCGCGCCGACGTCGATCCAGCTGTCGAGCAGGCTGTCCGGGTCCTCGCGCCCCCGCTCGAGCCGGAGGGACCGCGGACGGAGGAAATCGCTGACACTGACGCGTGCCGTGGGGCGGCCGGCCGCTTCGAACGGCGCGACGAGGGCGTCTGCCAGCCGCTCGGGGTGCGTGGACGAATGGCCGTCGACCAGCACCCGGACCGGAGCGGCAGCATCGGGCTGCTGACCGATCGGCTCATCGGCGCGGGCGGCCGCGCGGCTAAGTACGAGGTCGACGATGCGCTCGACGAGGAGCACCTCACTGACCGGTTCAACGCGTGTGCTCATCGTGCAGTGACTCTAAGGCTTGGGGCCGGAACACGGTCGCGCTCGGACCGCTGCAGCACCGTCGCGCGACAAGAAATCTTGACTATGCGGCAGACCTCCCGACGGTTCTTTCAACGGAACGAGCGCGACCACAGGACGCCCTTTTGGCCCTTCGTCCACAGATCGCGAATCTGCCGACCCAGGTATCGCCGACCGGTTCAAGATCGTGACCAAGGCGGAAGCCGGGACCACGACCACACCGTCCGGAAGGAGGACGCATGGCATCCGGGCAGCAGGAGCAGCGCGAACAGGACCGACAGGAACTGAAGCGACAGGTGCAGGGCCAGCCGGGCATCGGAGCACCCGTCATCGACCTGGACTCACACCGACGGGACCGCCAACGGCGTCAGGCAACCGCGAGCGCCGAGGCCCTCGACGAACCACCGGGCTGGTTGCTGCGCTCCCCCGCGTACCGGGCCGTGGAGAACCTCGCGCCCTGGGCCGGTATCGCCGACGGCGGCAGCTTCGCCGCGCTGCTCGACGACCCGGTCGACGCGCACCTGATCCTCACGAGGTTCCCGCCGCACGCCCTGGCACGAAGCTTCTGCGGCGGGCCGACGCTCAGACAGGTAGGGCTCGCCATCACTCGAGAGCCGCGCAGGATCAAGGCTCGCGTCTGGGTCGGTGGGTACGGAGCGCAGGACGAGGGGATCAGCGTCGTAGCGGTCTACGCGCGGTTCGAAGGTGCCCCCTCGGACGCTGAGGCCCGAGCCGGACAGCACCCCACGCTCTGGGCATGGGTCGCCGGCCGGCTCGGGTACGACGGCGAACAGCCACGCTGGCCAGAGCCCGACGAGATCACGAGAGACAGCACGGACGTGAGCGAGCCCGGCACCTGGTGGCGTCTGCGATGGGGCCCGTCACGCGCGCCCTACGCACAGCAGCCCCCGGCCGGCGTCGGCTCAATACCCGTATGTCGACCGAAGGCAGTGCCGAGCCCCAAACCTGACCGACCAGGTCGGCGGGAGCAGCGCGGTCGGCGAGATCCGGAAGGGTCTAGCGATGCGCCCGGCGGGAGCTGATCACCCCTGTGTCGAAGCCCGCCAGGTGCAGCCCGCCGTGGAACCGGGCGTGCTCGATCTTGACGCACCGGTCCATCACGACGTTCAGCCCGGCGGCCTCGGCCTTGCGCGCCACGTCCTCGTGCCACGAGCCGAGCTGCAGCCACAGCGTCTTGGCTCCCACGGCCAGCGTCTCGTCCAGCACCGTGGGCAGGTCCTCGTGCCGCCGGAAGACGTCGACGAGGTCGGGTACGACGGGCAGCTCGGCCAGGCTCGGGTACACCGGGTGCCCGAGGATCTCGGTCGCGCGCGGATTCACGAAGTACACCTCGTACGGAGAGGAGGAGAGCAGGTATGTCGCCACGAAGTAGCTCGCGCGCGCCGGGTTCGCCGACGCCCCGACGATCGCGATCGACTTGGTCGAGCGGAGGATCCGCAGCCGGTCCGGGGCGCTCGGTCCCTGCCAGGTTCTGGTGGTCTCGCTCATCGGTTCGCTCCGGTTGCCTTGGTCAGGGCCTGGTCGAGGTCCCAGAGGATGTCCTCGATGTCCTCCAGGCCCACGGAGATGCGGATGAGGTCCTCGGGCACGCCTGCCGCCTCGAGCTGCTCACCGGACAGCTGCTGGTGCGTGGTCGACGCCGGGTGGATCACCAGGGTGCGCGAGTCACCGACGTTCGCCAGGTGCGATGCGAGCTGCAGCGACTCGATGAACAGCCGGCCGGCATCACGACCGTCGAGCTGGGGCGCGTGGCCCTCGACCGGAGCGGACTCGCCGACCGGCTCGTCCCCGTCGGCCGCCACGCCTCCGCCGTCGGGCACCCCGCCGTCTGACACCCCGCCGTCCGCCGGGACCTGCAGACCGAACGCGAAGACCGAACCCGGCCCGAGCGGCAGGTACTTCTGCGCCCGCTCGTGGTGCGGGTGCGACGAGAGGCCGGCCCAGAGCACGTAGGAGACGCGCGGGTCGGCGTCGAGCCACTCGGCAACGGCGCGGGCGTTCTCGAGGTGTGCGTCCAGGCGGTGCGGGAGGGTCTCGATGCCCTGCAGCAGCTGGAAGGCGGACTGCGCCGAGAGCGCGGGGCCGATGTCGCGCAGCTGCTCGGACCGCAGCTTGGTGAGGAAGCCGTACTCGCCGAAGTTCCCCCACCAGGTCACGTTCCCGTAGGACGGGACGGGCTCGGTCATCTGCGGGAACTTGCCGTTGCCCCAGTCGAACCGGCCGGACTCCACCACGACGCCGCCCAGCGTCGTGCCGTGCCCGCCAAGGAACTTCGTCACGGAGTGGATCACGATGTCGGCGCCGTGCTCGATCGGCCGCACCAGGTACGGCGTCGCGAGCGTCGCGTCGACGACCAGCGGGATGCCCGCGGCGTGGGCCACCTCGGCAAGCCCTTCGAGGTCTGCGATCTCGCCCGACGGGTTCGCCACGATCTCGGTGTAGAGAACCTTGGTCTCGGGCGTGATCGCCGCGGCGTAGTCCGCGGGGTCGGTCCCGGGCACGAAGGTCGTCTCGACCCCGAACCGGCGCAGCGTGACGTCGAGCTGCGTCACCGTTCCGCCGTACAGCTGCGCGGACGCGACCACGTGGTCCCCCGCCCCGACGAGCGCGGCGAAGGTGATGAACTCGGCCGACATGCCCGACGCCGTGGCGACCGCGCCGATGCCGCCCTCGAGGGATGCGATGCGCTCCTCGAGCGCCGCGACGGTCGGGTTGCCGATACGCGAGTAGATGTTGCCGTACTTCTGCAGCGCGAAGAGGTTCGCGGCGTCGTCGGTGTCCTGGAACACGAACGACGTGGTCTGGTAGATCGGCACCGCCCGTGCCCCGGTCGCCGCGTCGGGGATGCCCCCGGCGTGGAGGGCCCGCGTGCGGAACCCGAAGGTGTGCTCGGTCATCGTCCTGCCTTCCTCTTCGCGACTCCTTCTGCAAGGACGTCACGGATGTCGTCGACGGCCCACGGGTTCTGCAGCGACGTGACGTCGCCCAGCTCCTCGCCCTGCCACAGCTGCGCCAGGAGGCGCCGCATGATCTTGCCCGACCGCGTCTTCGGCAGCTCCGGCACCACGATCACGTGGCGCGGCTTCGCCACCGGCCCGATCTCGTGCGCCACCTGCGACTTCAGCTCCGCGGTTGCGGCGTCCGCCTCGTCCGGCGACGCCGCGCCCGTCGAACCTAAGCCCCTCGACGCTAGACCCGGCAATACGAGTCCCCGCAACGCCAGGCCTGACGGCACCACGAACGCCGCCACGGCCTGCCCGGTCACGGGATCCGGCACGCCCGCGACCCCGGCCTCCCCGACGGCCGGATGTGCCACCAGCGCGGACTCGATCTCGATAGTGGACAGGCGGTGCCCGGACACGTTCACGACGTCGTCCAGCCTGCCGAGGATGTGGACGTTGCCATGATCGTCGAGCACCGCGCCGTCGCCGGCCACGTAGTACGCGCCCGCGGGGCCTTTCCCGGCGAACTTTCGCCAGTACGAGTCGAGATAGCGGCCCGGGTCGCGCCACACGGTGCGCGCCATGCCCGGCCACGGCCTGGTCACCACCAGGATCCCCGGCTCGCCGGGGCCGAGGGGGTGGCCCTCGTCGTCCACCACCCCGACCTCGATTCCCGGGAGCGCCCGAGTGGCCGAGCCCGGGACCAGCGGCGTCACGCCAGGGAGCGGGGCCACCATGGCGGCGCCGGTCTCGGACTGCCACCACGTGTCGACGACGGGCAGCTCACCGCGCCCGAACGTCGCCCGGAACCACTCCCACGCGGCGGGGTTGATCGCCTCGCCGACCGTGCCGAGGATGCGCAGCGATGACAGGTCGTAGGCCTCGCCGTCCCCGCCCCCGTCGTTGTTCCCGTCCCGACCGCTCCCTGCCCGACGTGTTGGCAGCGTGTCGCCGAACCAGGTCATGAAGGTCCGGATCAGCGTCGGCGCCGTGTAGTACACGGTGACGCCGTATCGCTCGATGATCTCGAGGTGCCGCTCGCGCGAGGGCGTGTCCGGCGTGCCCTCGTAGATCACCTGGGTCAGGCCGTTGGAGAGCGGGCCGTAGATCTCGTACGTGTGCGCCGTGACCCACGCGAGGTCGGCGGTGCACCAGTGCACGTCGTCGGGTTGCGCGTCGAAGTGCGCCCAGTGGGCCCAGCTCGCGTGCGTGAGATACCCGCCCGACGTGTGGACCAGCCCCTTCGGCTTCCCGGTGGTACCGCTGGTGTAGATGATGAAGAGCGGGTGCTCCGCGTCGAACGCCTGGGCCTCGTGCACCTCGGGCGCGGTGTCGACGGCGTCGTGCCACCAGACGTCACGCTCCGTCCAGGCGACCTCGGAGCCGGTGCGGCGGATCACCAGCACGTGCTCCACGTGGTCGAGCCCGGCCGCAGCCTCGTCGGCGGTCGCCTTGACGGGCGTCGCGACCCCACGGCGGTACTGCCCGTCGGTCGTGACCAGCAGCTTCGCGCCCGTGTCCGCAAGGCGGAAGCGCAGCGCCTCCGCGCTGAACCCGCCGAACACCAGGCTGTGCACGGCGCCGATGCGCGCGCACGCGAGCGCCACGACCACCGTCTCGACGAGCACCGGCAGGTAGATCACCACGCGGTCGCCCGGGCCGACGCCGAGGCTGGTCAGGGCGTGCGCCGCCTGCGCGACGCGGCGCTGCAGGTCGGCGTACGTGACAGTGGCGCGGTCGCCGTTCTCGCCCTCCCAGTGCAGCGCCACCTTTGCGCCCCGGCCCGCGTCCACGTGCCGGTCCACACAGTTCACCGCCACGTTCAACCGACCGCCCACGAACCAGCCGGCCTGCGGAACGGTCAGCTCGTCCGGATCGATCGAGCCCGCGGGCCGCTCGGGTGGCGACCAGGTGTGCGCCGTGTGCCACGGCGTCTCCCAGTCGAGGCGGCGGGCCGCCTCCACCCAGAATCCGACGGGGTCCGCGGCGGCGCGGCCGTAAGCCTCGGCGGCGACGTTCGGGGCGGCGACGTTCGGGACGGTCACATCGGGCACGGCAGTCTTCGACGTCGTCATGCCCACCTCCGCAGGAGGCGCCGCTCGGCCAGGCCGATCAGCGCGTCGGTGAGCTTGCCGAGCACCGCGAGCAGCACGATCGCCAGCAGGATGCGGTCCACGCGGCCGTTCTGCTGGGAGTCGTTGAGCAGGAAGCCGAGGCCCATCGACGACGCGATGAGCTCGGCGGCCACGAGGAACAGCCACGACTGCGCGAGCGCGAGCCGGAGTCCGGCCACGAGCGACGGCAGCACCGCGGGTAGCTGGACCACCGACAGCAGCCGCAGGCCACGCAGCCCGAACGCCCGGCCGGCCTCCACCAGGTGCGGGTCGACGTGCCGCAGTGCTGCCGAGATCGTCGTGTACACGGGGAAGAACGCGCCGATCGCGATGAGCGTGATCTTCGATTCCTCGCCGATCTTGAGCCACAGGATCAGCAGCGGCACCCACGCGAGCGACGGCACGGCGCGGATCGCGCCGAGCGTCGGCGCGAGCAGGAGGTCGCCGAGCTTCGAGAGCCCCACCAGGGAGCCGACGGCGAGACCCGCCGCCGCCCCCAGCGCGAACCCGATGAGCACGCGCTGCGTCGAGATCGCCACGTGGTGCCCGAGCTGGTCGCGCTGTACGAGGTCCACGGCCGCGTCCCACACCGCCACCGGTCCGGGCAGCTGGTACGGCGGGACGAGCCCGGCCGCCGTCGTGCCCCACCACACCGCGAGGAGCGCCACCGGGACGAGGAGTCCCAGCGCGACCCGGCCTGCTCGGCCGGCACCGGACCAACCGGCACCGAGGCCCGCACGGCCTGCGGCCGGCGCTGCGACCGGGGCTGCGACCGGCAAAGCGCCCACCGCGGGCCCGGCGGCGGCCCTTGCGTCGGCGGCGTGCCCGGAACCCGCTACCTGCCCGACGTCGGCCGCTTGTCCGACGTCACCCGTGTGCGGATCACTCATCCGAAGCCACTGCCTCGTGCGCGAACTCCGGGGCGAACAGCTCGTCGAGCGCGCCGTCGACGTCCGACTGCGCGGCCACGTCGCCCGACTCCACGAAGATCGGGCCCACGACCTCCAGCACGTCGCGCTGCTTGTCGCCGGGGACCGGGTCGAGGTCGAGCACTGTGCGGTCCTCGATCACCGTGGACGCGACCTCTGGGTCGATCGAGGCGACCTCCGCGAGGAGCGCGGACAGCTCCTCCGGGTTCTCCAGCGCCCAGGCCCGCGCCTGCTCGTAGGCGTCGACGACGGCCTGCGTGACGTCCGGGTGCTCGTCCACGAACTCCTCGCGCGCGTTGAGGAACCCGTACGTGTTGAAGTCGATGTTCCGGTAGATCAGCTTGTCGCCCGACTCCGCCTCGGCCGCCGCCATGATCGGGTCCAGGCCCGCCCACGCGTCGACGGATCCGTTGTCGAGCGCGGCCCGGCCGTCGGCGTGCTGCAGGTTCTGCACCTCGACGTCGTCGAGCGCGATCCCCGCCTCGTCGAGCGTCTGCAGCAGGAAGAAGTACGGGTCGGTGCCCTTGGTGGCGGCGATCGACGCGCCTTCCAGGTCCGCGACGTCCTTGATCTCCGAGCCACCCGGCACCACGATCGCCGACCACTCCGGCTGGCTGTAGATGTCGACCGTCCGGATGGGCGATCCGTTCGCGCGCGCCAGGAGCGCGGCCGACCCCGCGGTCGAGCCGAAGTCGATCGCCTCGGCCCGCAGGTTCTCGTTCGCCGTGTTCGAGCCGTCGGACTGCACCCAGGTGACGTCGACGCCGTCGAGCTCGTCCTCGAGCCAGCCCTGGTCCCGGACCACGAGGCTGAGCGGGTTGTACGTCGCGAAGTCGATGTTCAGGGTGTCGGTGCTCCACTCGCCGGCGCCGTCGGCACCGGCGTCGGCCGAAGCGGCCGAACCCTCGCCCGCCACGCAGCCGCTCATCGCCATCGCCGAGACCAGGGCCAGACCGGACGCCAGAACGGTGTACTTACGGTTACGCATGGGTTCTTCCTCTCGCTGCCCGACGGCGGTCGGCGGGCTGGGTCTGTCAGGTTCAGTAGGTCTCGGGCTCGGCGGTCGCGGAGGCCCCAGCGGTCGCGGCGGAGCCGTGGTGGGTCGGCACGCCGAGGCCGTCGAGCAGCTCGGCGCGCAGCTCGGCCAGGTCGCGGGCGGCACGGTCGCGCGGCCGGTCGCCCGGGACGTCGACGATCCGGGCGATGCTCGACGTCCCGCCGTCGGCCGCCCCGCCGTCGGACAGCGTTCGGAGCAGCACCACGCGGTCGGCGAGGTAGAGCGCCTCCTCGACGTCGTGGGTGACCAGGAGGATCGTGGCGGGCTGCGCGGCGTGGACGTCGAGCAGCAGGTCCTGCATCCGCAGCCTGGTCAGCGCGTCGAGAGCGCCGAAGGGCTCGTCGAGCAGGAGCACGCCGGGGTTGCGCGCGAGCGCCCGGGCGAGCGAGGCGCGCTGTGCCATGCCGCCCGACACCTGACGCGGCCGCAGCCCCGCCGACGCCGCGAGCCCGACCAGGTCGAGCAGCTGCGCCACCCGCGCGCGCCCGGCGCCCTTAGCCGTGCCCGGCGGCAGGCCCAGCGCGACGTTCTGCGTGAGCGTGCGCCACGGCAGGAGGCGCGGCTCCTGGAAGGCGACGGCGGTACGCGGGTCAGCCCCGATGACGGGCGCACCGTCGATCGTGACGCTGCCCGACGTCGGCGCGTCCAGGCCGCTGACCTGACGCAACAGGGTCGACTTACCGCAGCCGGACGGCCCGAGCACCGCGACGATCTCGCCCGGGGCGACCTCGAGATCCACGCCGCTCAGCACGGTGTGCGTGCCGCGCGCCTGGGCGTCCTGCGCCGAACCCCGGCCGCGCGACCGACCCGGCGCCGCGAACGCCCGCGCCACACCGTCGAGGCGGACGGGGAGCGCCGGCCTCGCGACGGAAGGCTCGGCAGCGTCCCGAGAAGTCGTCCGGGCACCGGACCTGACGACGGTCGGGTCGTCTGCGGACCTGGCTGTGGACGGGGCTGTGGGCAGAACCATGGGTGTCCATCCCTCGCGATCGGTCCGTGCAGTGGGGCTGGCGCTGTGCACCGACATGGCCCGGACAATTCCGGGCGGCAAGCTCGAAGGGATCATCGTTTTGTCAGGCAATGTCGATGGACCCCATAGAACCGGACGATCTGAACCGGGCACCAGACCGTTTCATGATGTGAGACCACGATGTGGACGCCTTCCGGCGCCCGCCCCCTCGCTGCCGTCAGCGATTTCCGGTGACGGGTGTCAGACGCCGCGAGTACGTTGAGCCGGTGACCCAGCCTTACCTCCGCTTCCCCCACATCCACGGCGACCAGGTCGCGTTCGTGGCCGACGACGACGTCTGGCTCGCCCCGGTATCCGGCGGTCGTGCATGGCGCCTGACCAGCGATCACGCACCAGCGACCACGCCTCGCTTCTCCCCCGACGGCACGCGCCTCACCTACGTGTCCCACAAGGACGGCCACCCCGAGGCCTACGTCGTCGAGCTGGCCGACGGCGCCACGCGGCGCCTCACCTGGTTCGGCGGAACCACCACGATGGTGCTCGGCTGGGACGGCGCCGACCGGGTGCTCGTCTCGTCCAACGCCGGGACGCACGAACGCTCGCTGACCGTGGTCCGCGCGGTCGGGCTCGACGGCGCCGTCGAGACCCCGCGCTACGGACCGGCCTGGGGCGTCGCCGAGCATCAGGGAGCGGACGGCGCACACACGACGGCCCTCGTCTCCGCCGGCTACCGCACCCCCGCCTACTGGAAGCGATACCGCGGCGGCACCGCCTCGGTGCTGTGGCTCGACCGTGGCGCGGCCGGTTCCGACGGGCCAGGCGACTGGCGGCGCCCGCTGCCCGACGACGACGCCGGTACCTACGACCCGATCTGGATCGGCGACTCGCTCGTGTTCACGTCGGACCGCAAGGCCACGTTCCCCGACCAGGCCGACGAGCAGGCGAACCTGTGGGTGCTGGACGGCCTCGCCACCGGCGCGGGGTCCCCCGAACCCCGGCAGCTCACCACTCAGACCGAGTCGGACGGTTACGTCCGCGACGCGACGTCGGACGGCGCGCGCATCGTGTGGCACAGCCGCGGCGACCTCTGGCTGCTCGACGGGCTGGACGGCACCCCGCGTCGCCTCGACATCACGCTCACGGGTGCCCTCCCGCAGCCGTACTCGACCGACCCGCACTCGACGCCGAGCAGCATCGGCGGCCTCGCGGTCGACAAGTCCGGCGACGCGAGCGTCGTGGGCTGGCTCGGCACCGCCTACTGGGTGACCCACCGCGCGGGACCGGCCCGAGCGCTCGTCGCCGACCCGTCGGTCCGCGTGCGGGAGCCCGTGCTGCTCGGCGACACCGGGCGTGCGGTCGTGGTGACCGACGCCCCCCGCAGCATCGACGAGGACGGGGCTTCAGACGGCGGGGCCGCAGCCGGAGCGCAGGGCGAGAGCAGGGAGGACGCACTCGAGATCCACGCTCTTCCCGGAACCTCCGGTGCCGACCTCAGCGCCGCGCCGCAGCGGCACGCGGGCGGCGAGCTCGGCCGGGTGCTGCACCTGGCCGCGAACCCCGCCGGCGACCAGGTCGCGGCCATCTCGCACGACGGCCGGATCAGCCTGGTCGCCCTGCCCGACACCCACGACGACCCAGACACGGACGGGAACGCCGACGCGGTCTCGCCTGGCACCGTCACCCTGCTCGGCCGGTCCGCGAACGGCGAGGCGGAGTCCCCGACGTTCTCTCCCGACGGGCGGTACCTCGCCTGGTCCAGCCCGACCGGCGTCGAGGGCGACCACCACCAGATCTTCGTGGCGGACCTGCACGCCGAGACCCCGACGGCGGCCGCGCTGACCTCGGGCCGGTTCCACGACTTCTCGCCGGCGTTCAGCGACGACGGCAAGTACGTCGTGTTCCTCTCGGACCGGACGTTCGACCCGTCCTACGACTCGCACGAGTTCGCCCTGTCGTTCAGCGCCGCAACCCGGCCGTGGCTCATCCCGCTCGCGGCGACCGAGCCGGCGCCGTTCGGCCCGAGCGCCGACGGCTGGCGCCTGGGCAAGCCGGACGACAAGGAAAGCAGCAAGGACGGCCACACAGGCGACGGCAATGACGACAACACGGCGAGCGACGAGAAGCACGACCAGGACAAGCACGACGATGCCTCACCCGACATCGACTTCGACGGCGCCGAGGAACGCGTGGTGCCGTTCCCGGTGACGTCGGGCCGCTACCGCGACCTGCGCACCGCCAAGGGCGGGGTGCTCTGGGTGCACGAGACCGACGACGCGGGCGTGCTCGGCGCGCGGCACGCCGGCACCGAGGACGACCCGGTACCCAACATGCTGCAGTTCTGGTCGTTCGAGGCGCGCAAGGCGACGGACATCGCGGAGAAGGTGAGCTCGTACGCGGTGTCGGGCGACGGCGAACGCGTGGTGATCCGGTCCGGATCGGGCCTCAGCACGCAGTCGGCCACGAGCAAGCCCGGCGACGACGACCCGAGCGCCTTCGACATCGACCTGTCCCGGGTCCGATACGAGGTGGACCCACGCGCCCAGTGGCACCAGATGTTCGACGAGAACGCCCGCATCATGCGCGACCACTACTGGCGAGCGGACATGAACGGCGTCGACTGGGACGGCACGGTGGCGCGATGGCGTCCGCTGATCGAGCGGGTCGCCACGCACGACGACCTCGAGGACGTGCTCTGGGAGACGGTCGCCGAGCTCAACACGTCGCACGCCTACGTGCGGCGGCCGCACGAGCCGGGTAACACCTCCCGCAAGCTCGGCCTGCTCGGCGCGGACCTCGCCCGGACCGCCGAGGGCTGGCGGATCGAGCGGGTGCTGCCGAGCGAGTCGTCCGACCCGGGGGCACGGTCTCCGCTGCGCGCTGCGGGTGTCGACGCGCGGCCCGGCGACCTGATCGTCGCCGTGGACGGGCGGCCGGTGGACCCGGTGGCCGGTCCGGCGGCGGGTCTGGTCGGCGCGGCCGACATCCCGGTCGAGCTCACGCTGCGCCGGCCGGCGAGCAGGACCGACGGCGAGGTGGACGGCGAGCCGGGCGCCGGGACAGCAGGCACGGACCGACGCGTCGTCGTCGTACCGCTCGCCAACGAGTCCGACCTGCGCTACCAGGACTGGGTGCGGTCGCGCCGCGAGTATGTCGCCGAGAAGTCGGGCGGCCGGCTCGGATACGTGCACGTCCCGGACATGATGAGCACGGGATGGGCGCAGCTGCACCGCGACCTGCGGCTCGCCGCCGACTGCGAGGGCATCGTCGTCGACGTGCGGTTCAACGGCGGCGGGCACACCTCGCAGCTCGTGATCGCGCGCCTCGCTGCGCGCGTCGCGGGCTGGGGGCTGAACCGGCACTACGACCGCCCCAGCTCCTACCCGGACCGCGCGCCGCGCGGACCGGTCGTGCTCGTCACCAACGAGTACGCGGGGTCCGACGGCGACATCGTGAACGCGGCCGCGCAGGCGCTC
The DNA here is from genome assembly GCA_963850545.1 of uncultured Actinomycetota bacterium. GTDB lineage: Bacteria > Actinomycetota > Actinomycetes > Actinomycetales > Cellulomonadaceae > Promicromonospora. The sequence goes on from CAWKLP010000002.1 coordinate 1,381,368, forward strand.
GGCGTCGGGCCGGTGGTCGGTGTGCGGACCTGGGGCGGCGTGGTCGGCATCGACGGCCGCTTCGACCTCGTGGACGGCACCGGCATCACCCAGCCGCGATACGGCCTCTGGCTCGACGGCAAGGGCTTCGACGTGGAGAACCACGGTGTCGACCCCGACATCGAGGTGCGGCACTCGCCGGCGGACTACTTCTCCGACGTCGACCCGCAGCTCGAAGCCGGCATGGCCGAGGCGTTCCGCCGGCTGGCGGAGCGGCCCGCGGCGGTACCCCCGGCGCTGCCGGAACCGAGGGTCCGCCGCCGGCCTTAGCCCCGCCGGCAGCCCCGTGACGGGTCAGGCCTGCAGGTCTCTCAGGTGACCGGCAGGCCTGACACGTGCGGGCTCGGCGACGCCCGTCAGACGCGCGTGGCCTGCACGAACGTGATCGGCCCGTAGCGGTGCTCCACGCGCGCCACCTCGCGGGCGTCGGTGAACCCGGCGTCCGAGAAGAGGCGCAGCAGGCCGCCCTCAAGGTTCCCGGCGGTGTGCGGGTTTGCCGCCGCGGCGGAATTGCCGCGGCCCGCCCCGCCGTGCCCGCGCACCCTGCCGTACGCGCCCGTGCTGCCGGGCCCGCGTGTGCGCCCTCGCCCGTGCTGGTGACCGTGCCCACCACCAGGCGTACTGCCGCCTGCGCCACCCGCACCGTCCGCGCCACCCGCGCCGTCCGCGCCACCCGCGCCGTCCGCGCCACCAGCGCCGTCCGCGCTCCCGAAGTCCACGATCGTCACCTTCCCGCCCGGGCGGAGGGCCCGGAAGGCCTCCTGCCCGAAGCGGATCCGCGCCTCGTCGGGCACGTGGTGCAGCGCGAGGGAGGACACGATGTGGTCGAGCGAGCCGTCGCCGGTGGGGAGCCGGTCGGCGAATCCCTGGACGAGGGTGAGCGGGACGCGGCGTCGGGACGCCTTGCGGGCCGCGACACGCAGGGCGGCGGCGTCGGGGTCCAGGCCGGTGACCCGCGCGGCCGGCTGCGCACGCAGCACGGCGAGGGACAGGTTCGCGGTGCCGCAGCCGACGTCGAGCACGGACTCGCCGGGCGCTATGCCCGCGAGCGCCGCCGCGCGGTCGTGCAGGGGCCGGACGCCGGCGAAGCGCGTGAACACGTCGTAGAACGGGAGCAGCCAGGGCTTGCCCATGCCCGGCAGGAACTCCCGTTCGCGTTCCTCCGGGGTGCGGTGATCGTGGATCTGCACGGTCGTGCTGTTCATCCGAGTGCCTTCCGTCAGTTGCTGCGCCGTGGTCACGCCCGACCCGCTGCGCAGGTCCCACTTCCCTCCAGCATTGGACATCCTGCGGTCCGGTAACAGGACGGAAGTCGGTAACGATCGCACGATCCTTGGTCGGCACCCGCAGCAAAACATCGGTAGCGTCGGTGGCGTGACGACGGAAAGACGGGCTCGGATGCCGCGATCCTCGGGCCGGACCCGCCACCGGCTGCGCACGGTGCGCCCGGACGGCACGCCTGTCTACCGGTACCCGGTGCGCCCGGGCATGCCGCCGATACAGGTCACCCGGATCGACTTCGAGACCGATCACCCGCACCTGCCGCCCGACCACCGGCACGCGCACGACTTCCTCGTGCTCGTCTACATCGAGCGGGGCGGGGGTGCGGTCGCCCTCGGCGGCCAGGACGCACCGCTGCACGACGGCGACCTGCATGCCATCCCGCCGGGACAGGCGGTCGGTGCCGCAGCGATCGCAGACATCCAGCACTGCCGGGCGTGGAGCGTGGCCTTCACGCCCGACGCCGTCCCCTCGCTCGCCTCGGTCTCGCCCCTCGCCTGGGCGCACCACCCGCTCCTGGCGCTGTTCACCACCGACTTCGTCACAGACACCGCCACCGACCCCGCCAAGGACGCCGCGCCCGACGCCGCCACAGACTGGGTCGGCGCCGACGAACACGCCACCCGCCCGGCTCCCCCGACCGTGCCCGCCGTCCCGAGCGCCAACGTCCTCGAGGCCGAGCGCCCCCGCTGGTCGGCGTGGCTGACGGAGCTGGCGGAGGAGCTGTCGGAGCCCGGCCGGGTCGGGGCGCGCGATGCGGCGTCCGCCCTGCTGACGCGAATCCTGATCGAGGCGGCGCGGCTGGCGCCGTCGGCCCCCGCGCCGCCCGACCCGCTCGTGACGCGGGTCTTCGACGAGATCGAGGCGACGTTCGGCGACCCGGTCTCGGCGGCCGACGTCGCCCAGGCGCTGGGCTACACGCCCGGCTATCTGACCACGGTGGTCCGCGAGCGCACGGGCCGCACCCTGCTCGAGTGGATCACCGAGCGCCGCATGACCGAGGTACGCCGGATGCTCCGCGACACCGACCTGCCGCTCGCCGTCGTCGCCGCGCGCACGGGCCTGCGCGATGCGACCTACCTGGTGCGGCGGTTCAAGGACCGGTACGGGATCACGCCGGACCGCTGGCGGCGGAGCGAGCGGACGTGAGCGAGACGACGTCGGTGCGAGGGTGAGTTCGGTGCAGCCATCGGCTACTTTGGGTCACGCATCGGCACGGCCGATATGTGCCAACCTTCGAACGGAGCCTTCATCATGTCTCGCAACCGCGCGCTCATCACGGTCACCGCGGCCTCGGCCGCCCTCCTGACCCTGACCGGCTGCGGCAGCTCCGGAGAGCCCGGCGGCCCGGGCGAGGAGCTCGGGCTGGTGTCCGGGGACACGCTCACCGTCGCTACGGAGGGCACTTACCGGCCGTTCAGCTACCACGACGAGTCGGACGAGCTGGTCGGGTACGACGTCGAGGTGGCCGAGGCCGTGGCCGAGAACCTGGGCGTCGAGATCGAGTTCCAGGAGACCCAGTGGGACGCGATCTTCGCGGGCCTCGACGCGGGCCGCTTCGACACCATCGCGAACCAGGTGACCATCACCCCGGAGCGCGAGGCCGACTACGTCTTCTCGGCGCCGTACACCGTGTCGACGGGCGTGCTCGTCGTGAGTGCTGACAACAACGACATCACGAGCTTCGCGGACCTCGACGGCAAGACGAGTGCCCAGTCGCTCACGAGCAACTGGAACGACCTCGCCAAGGAGAGCGGTGCAACGGTCGAGGCCGTCGAGGGCTGGGCACAGGCCGTGGCGCTGCTGGAGCAGGGCCGTGTGGACGCCACGATCAACGACAGCCTGACCTACCTCGACTACGCGAACACCGAGGACGCCTCGGGCATCAAGGTGGCCGCGGAGACCGAGGAGGAGTCGCAGTCGGCGTTCGTCGCGACGCCGGAGCGCGAGGCCCTCGCCGAGGCGATCGACGGCGCCCTGGAGGACCTCCGCGCCGACGGTACCCTCGCCGAGCTGGGCGAGAAGTACTTCGGCGAGGACGTCTCCGAGTGAGCCCCCGCGCGACGCTTCTCCGCTGATCGCGGGAGAGGGATACATGGACTGGCAGCTCGTTGCCGACTCGTTCTGGCCGCTCCTGCAGGGCGGCCTCACCGGCACCATCCCGCTCGCCCTCGCGTCGTTCGCGATCGGGCTGGTGCTCGCGCTCGTCGTGGCGCTGCTGCGGCTGTCGCCGAACCCGGTGCTGTCGTGGGTCGGCCGCGCGTACATCTCGCTGATCCGCGGCACGCCGCTGCTGGTGCAGCTGTTCGTGATCTTCTACGGCATGCCGAAGCTGGGGATCGTCTTCGAGGCGTGGCCCGCCGCCATCATCGCGTTCTCCCTGAACGTGGGTGGCTACGCGGCCGAGGTAGTCCGTGCCGCGATCCTGTCCGTGCCCAAGGGGCAGTGGGAGGCGGGCTGGACGGTGGGCATGTCGCCGGCCCGCACGCTGGGCCGGATCATCCTGCCGCAGGCCGCGCGCGTGTCGGTGCCGCCGCTGTCGAACACGTTCATCTCGCTGGTCAAGGACACCTCGCTCGCGTCGCTGATCCTCGTGACCGAGATGTTCCGCAAGGCGCAGGAGATCGCCGCGTTCTCGAACGAGTTCATGACGGTCTACGTCGAGGCGGCCCTGATCTACTGGATGTTCTGCACGGTGCTCTCCACCGGCCAGAACGCGATCGAGAAGAGGCTGGACCGGTATGTCGCCCACTGAGGACTTCCCGAACGGGGATCTCCCGAACGAGGACGGCCGGACCGCGAACCTGCTGACCGCCCGCGGCATCCAGAAGTCGTTCGGCGCCAACCACGTGCTGCGCGGAGTGGACCTGAACGTGCGGCGCGGCGAGGTGATCGCCCTGATCGGCCCGTCGGGCAGCGGCAAGACGACGATGCTGCGCTCGCTCAACGGCCTGGAGACGCCCGACACCGGGGTGCTGGAGCTCGACGGCGGCCCTGTGGTCGACTTCGGTGCCCAGGCCGCCGCGCGCACCGCGAAGGCGAACCGCGCCGCCCTGCGCGACCGGTCCGCGATGGTCTTCCAGCACCACAACCTGTTCCCGCACCGCACGGTGCTGGAGAACGTGATCGAGGGCCCCACCCAGGTCCAGCGGATCCCGCGCGCGACGGCGATCGGCCGCGCCGAGGAGCTGCTGGCGCGCGTCGGCCTCGCCGACAAGCGCGACGCCTACCCGCACGAGCTGTCCGGCGGCCAGCAGCAGCGCGTCGGGATCGTGCGCGCGCTCGCGCTCCAGCCGGACCTGCTGCTGTTCGACGAGCCGACGTCGGCCCTCGACCCCGAGCTGGTGGGCGAGGTGCTGACCGTCATGAAGGAGCTCGCGGACGAGGGCTGGACCATGGTCGTGGTGACCCACGAGCTGCAGTTCGCGCGCCAGGTCGCGAACGAGGTGCTGTTCCTCGACGGCGGCGTGGTGGTCGAGCGCGGCGCGCCCGCACAGATCTTCAGCAACCCGGCCGAGGACCGCACCCGCCGCTTCCTGGACCGGATCCTCCACCCCCTGGACTGAACCCTTGTTGTGGGCGCGATCGTTGCGCCTAAAACGGAGACGCACAGGCGCAACGATCACGCCCACAACCTAGAGCGCGGCCACCGCGACCCGTCGGCGTACGACGTAGCCGAGCGCGAAGACCGCCGTCGCCGCCCCGGCCGCGGCGGCGCCGAGCAGGTCGAGCCAGGCCGCGCCGAACGGCAGCACCCGCGCGCCCACGATGGGCGCGAGCGCCACGCCGACATACATCGCCGTGGAGTACCAGGACAGCGAGACGCCCGCGGTGGCGGGGTCGACGTCGACCAGGCGGTGCTGGATGGGCACGAGCGCCGCGCCGGTGGCCGCGCCCCAGACCGCGAACGAGACCGCCGTCGCGACGTAAGAACCGTCCGCGGCGAACAGCGCGACGAGGGCCAGCATGGTCACGCCCAGGGCCGCGACGGCGGTGGTCCGCGCGCCGAACCGGTCGGTGAGCTGCCCGCCCAGCCAGTTGCCGACCAGGCCGCCGAGACCGTAGATCCCCAGGAGCACCGCGAGCGCGGTACCGCTGCCGCCCGTCGCGTCGTGCGTCACGGCCGAGCTGAAGACGTAGACGAGGTTGAACGCCACGGTGACCAGCAGGGTCGCCACCAGGGCGAACCCGACCCGGGAGTCGCGCAGCACGGCGAAGCGGGCGGTCATGCCGGGCACCGCGCCGACCGGCACGCCCCGGGTGAGGAGCGCTATCGAGATCGCGAGCACGGCGGCGAGCGCCGCCAGGATCCCGAGGGCGAGCCGCCAGCCGCCGATGGCGGCGAGCGCGGTCCCCAGCGGGGAGCCGACGGCGGTCGCGAGCGTGAACCCGAGGCCGACCACACCGAGCGCGCGTCCGCGCTGGTCGGCGGGCACGATGGTCGGGGCGACCGCCATCGCGGCGGGCACGAGGGCGGCGCCCCCGACTGCCGCGATGATGCGGCCGGCGGTGAACAGGGTGATGTCGCCGGCGATCGCGGCGACGAGGGTCCCGACGGCGATGAGCCCGAGCCCGGTCCCCATCAGGGCGTGGCGCGGGGCGCGGGCGAACACGACGGAGACGACCGGGGTGAGGACCGCCACGACTATCGCGTACCACGAGATGGAGTAGCTGACGGTGCCCGCGGTGACGCCGAGCCCGTCGGCGATCTGCGGGAGCACGCCCGCGATGACAAAGGCATTCGTGCCGACGACGAACAGCGCCGCCGAGATCGCGGCGATCCGGAGGTAGGCGCCGCGCAGCGAGTATGATTGTTCGATGAACGTCATACCGTCGAGCGTACGGGACAGTTCGATGATTGTCGAACCATTGTTCTTGCGAGGTGCGTCGTGACCGACTACCCCAGCCCGGACATGGCCGAGGTCGAGCTCGTCGACGTGCTCAAGGCCCTCGGCGACCCGGTGCGCCTGCAGATCGTGGGGAAGCTCGCCGACGGCCTCCCGCACCCCAAGACCGTCGACGGGTGGGGCCTGGACCTGACCAAGTCGACCATGTCGCACCACTTCCGCACGCTGCGGGAGTCCGGGCTCACGCGCACGATCGTGCACGGCCGCACGCACGCCATCCAGCTGCGCCGCGTCGAGCTCGACGAGAAGTTCCCGGGCCTGATCGAGGCGGTCCTGGGCGAGGCGCCGAGGTAATCGTCTGCCACGACTACCTCGCCGGACGACTACCTCGGCAGGGGTTCGAGGGCAGCCAGAACCTCGTCACGGCTCGGGACCGCGGCGTCGAGCACCACCCGGCCCGGCCGGGCGCTGAGCACGACCACGCGGTCGGCCAGGGCGAGCGCCTCGTCGACGTCGTGCGTCACGAGCACCACGGCCCGCTGCCCGACGGCGGGGGCGGTGCCCGCGGCCGGCTCGCCCGCGGGTCCGACCGGGAGACCCCCCGCGGGCCCGACCCCGACGAGCCCTACTCCCGCCAGCCACTCGTTCATCCGCCGCCGCGTGATCGGGTCCAGCGCGCCGAACGGCTCGTCGAGCAGCAGCACGGGGCGCCCGGCCAGACAGGTCCGGAGCAGCGCGAGCCGCTGCCGCATGCCCCCCGACAGCTCATGCGGCCAGGCGCGCTCGAAGCCCGACAGCCCGAACGTCTCGAACAGCTCGGCGGCGCGCGCCTCGGCGTCGGGCCGCGGGACCCGCGCGATCCGGGCGCCGAGCAGAGCGTTGGACCAGGCCCGGCGCCACGGCAGCAGGCCGTCCCGCTGCGGCATCCACGCGGTGGCCTGCCCGCCGTCGGGCAGCGTCGGCAGGGCGAGCGTTCCCGATAACGCCGCGCCCGGCGGCAGCAGGCCGCCGAGCGCGCGCAGCAGCGTCGACTTGCCGCACCCCGACGGCCCGACGACGGCGACGAACTCGCCGTCGGCCACCGCGAGGTCCACCCCGTCCAGCGCCGCGACATCGCCGAACCGGACGCCCAGCCCGCGCGCCTCGAGCACGCTCACGGCTGCCCGTTCGAGCCCGGCCCAGCCGCGCCCGGCAGGTACTCGTCGGTCCAGGCGGCGTCCGTGTCGAAGCCGGGCTCGGTCAGGCCCTCCTCCTCGAGGAACCCGACGAACCCGTCCCACACCTCGGCGCGCTGCGTGCCCCAGGCACCCGACGCGTACTGCGGACCCAGCCACTGCGCGCTGGCCGAGACCAGCTCCGGGTCGAGCTCGGGGGCGGCCTCCAGCAGCACCTGCGCCGCCCGGTCGGGGTCCGCCGCGGCCTCCTCGTACCCGCGCGACAGGGCCGCCAGGAAGCCGCGCTCGACGTCGGGGTCCTCGTCCAGCAGCGCCTGGGACGTCGCAACGAGCGGCGTGTACCAGTCGGGGATGCAGTCGAAGTGGTCCCGGAATGCGATGGTGTTGACGTCGAGCCCGTCGACCTCGCCCAGCCGGACCGTGTCCCAGGCGTCGAACACCCACGCGGTGTCGAACTGGTCCTCGGTCAGACCGATGCGGAAGTCGTCGCTGACCAGGGGCGTGAACTCGACCTTCGCGGGGTCGCCGCCGTCGCACTCGACGAGCTTGCTGATCAGGGCCTTCTCGAGGTCGGACTCGTACGAGCCGTACCGCTTGCCCTCGAGGTCCCTGGGCCGGGTGATCCCGTCCTCGGCGAGGCTGATCAGGGACGACGTGTTGTGCTCGATGACCGTGGCCACGGAGACGACGTCGGCCCCCGCGGCCCGCGCCGGGACCAGGCCCTCCGCGACTGAGTAGGCGAAGTCGGCCTGGCCGGCAGCGACGAGCTGCAGGCCGGAGGTCTCGCCCGGCTCGACGATCTCGACGTCGAGCCCTTCCTGTTCGAACCACCCCTCCGCCTGGGCGAGGTAGAGGCCGGAGTGGTTCGTGTTGGGCGTCCAGTCGAGCACGACGGTCACCTCGCGCAGGTCGCCGTCGGACGCCGCCTCGCCGCCCTGGGCGGCAGAGCCGGCGGCGCAGCCGGCGAGGGCGACGGGCACGATCGCGGCGAGGGCCAGGACGGCCGTGCGCGGCGCGCCGACGCCGGACGGAGCGACACTGGACGGAACGATGCGGGAGAGCTTCATGATTTTCCTCTCTGCCACGGCGTCGCGACGCGGGTCAGCATCGCGACGAGGGCGAAGAACAGGCCGGACAGAAGGGCGATCAGGACGACGCCCACGAAGATCTGGTCCACGGCGTACGCCTTGCGGGACCGCTGCACGAACACGCCGAGGCCGGACTGCCCGGCGAGATACTCGGCCACCACCGCCGCGCCCACCGCGTACGTCGCGGCGACCCGGAGCCCCGCGAGCGCCCCCGGGATCGACGCCGGCAGCCGGACCAGCAGGAACTGGTCCAGGCGCGTGCCGCCCAGGCCGGCCACCATGTCGGAGTGCTCGGCGTCGACGGCGCGCATGGCGCCCACCGCCGAGACGAGCACGGGGAAGAAGACGGTGAGCGAAACCAGGATCACCTTGGGCAGCAGACCGAAGCCCGCCCACAGGATCATCAGCGGCGCGAGCACCACGACGGGCACCGTCTGCGTGAGCACGACCAGGGGATACACAGCGTCGCCGGTCATCCGCGAGGCGGTGACCAGGATGCTCAGCACCAGGCCCGCGACCGTGCCCAGTGCGAGCCCGGCCACGGCCTCCGTGAGCGTCGTCGCGACGTGCGGGCCGAGCAGGGGCGCCACCTCGACGGCGGTCCGTGCCACCTGCGACGGCGCGGGCAGCACGAACTCGGGCACGCCCGCCAGGCGCACCCACGCCTCCCAGACCCCGAGCAGCACGACGACGGTGAGGAGCGGGGCCACGACGCGCCCCGCCCGCCGCCGTCCGACGACTGGCCGCCGTCCAGCTGCGGGCCGCCGTCGGACCGCGGCCCGCCCGGGTCGAACGACCCGGCTCACGCCCGGAACTTGGTGACGAGGTCCGCGATGGTGGGGCCGGCGTCGTCGGCGCCCTGGCTGACCTTGATGTTGGACTGGACGCCGTCCGCGCCCGCGGCGAGCGTCGCCTCGTGCACGGCGCGCAGCAGCGCCCACACCTCGTCGGGGCTGCCCTGGACGAACGTCCCCATTGCGCCCACCTCGTAGGTGAGCCCGGACGCCTGGATGACGGCGATGGCGGCGTCGACGTACGCGTACCTGGCGTCGGGCGTGCCGCTGGGGCAGGGAGAGACCTGGATCTCGGCGAGCATGTGCGACCTCCGTGCACGGGCAGGCCAGAGGTCGCCGATCCCGACGGAGGGCGCGCGGCCACGTCCCCCTCGGGGACGGCCTCGACCGAACGCCCGTGCCGTCAGGCACGTCCTTCCGCTGGCATTACCCAGTTCAAGTGATCGGGTCGACGGCGTCGGGCACGTGCCCTGGTCGTCCTCTCAGCCCGGCTACCCCGAGCTCCCCGCGTTGGCGCACACACCGTACATCTCTCCGCCGCCCTGACGGAACGTCGAAGACCCCATGAGATCTGGAGTTGTCATCGAGATCTGGTGGCGTACGACCAGATCTCGGCACGAACACCAGATCTCACGGGGTCTCACGAGTCCTACGGGGTCTGGCGGGTCACTCGCCCGGGTACTTGAGGCCGATCTGCTCGCGGATCGTGTCGAGGGTGGCCATGATCGCGACCGTCTCCGCGCGCGGCAGCAGCGGGCTGTCCAGCTCGCCGGCCGCGACCAGGCGCTCCGCCTCGGCGGCCTGGAACTGCATGCCGCGGCCCGGTACCTCGGCGGTGAAGGTCTCTGTCTCAGTCCCCGCGGCGTCGTAGACGTGGACCGTCGTCGGGCTGTACCAGACGGCGTCGATCTCGATGCGGCCCTCGGTACCCAGGATCGAGGCCCGGTTGGGGCCTCTCGTGTCCGACGCCGAGATGGTCGTGGCGACCCGTGCGCCGTCGTACCCGAAGATCGTGGCGATCGTGGCGTCCGCGCCCGTCTCCTTGAACGTCGCGTGCGACTGCACGGTGAGCGGCTCGCCGAACAGGTCCCACGCGAACGAGACCGGGTAGATGCCCAGGTCGAGCAGGGATCCGCCGCCCAGGGCCAGGTCGTTGATGCGGTGCGCGGGGTCGTCGGGCAGGTCCTGGGTGTGGTCCACCATCAGGGTCCGCACCTCGCCGATTGCGCCGGACTCGATGATCTCCCGCACGCGCGCCATGTGCGGCAGGAACCGGGTCCACATGGCCTCGAGGACCACGAGCCCCTTGGCCTCCGCCAGGTCCGTGACCTCGCGTGCCTCGGCCGCGTTGACCGTGAACGGCTTCTCGATCAGCACATGCTTGCCCGCCTCCAGCGCGAGCTTCGCGGCCTCCGCGTGCATCGGGTGGGGCGTGGCGACGTAGACGATGTCGACCTCGGGGTCGTTCACGAGGTTCTCGTAGGAGCCGTGCGCGGTTCGGATGCCGAAGCGCTGCGCGAACTCCTGCGCCTTCTCCAGGGATCGGGACCCCACCGCCTGCACGGTGAAGCCGTTCTCGTTCAGGTCTGCTGTGAAGGCCGCGGCGATCCCGCCGGCGGCGAGGATTCCCCATCGCAGGTGTGTCATGCGTTCGAGCGTAGTGGTGCCCCCGCCGAAGTAGAACTTCGGCGAGACAGAACTGTGGCGCAACCCCTGGTCAGAGGTTGCGCCACAGTTCTACTTCGGCGGGACTGAGGGAGGGATCAGTTGACCTGGATGGTCATGTGGCCCGTCCGGGTGTCCTGCGTCAGCACCTTGATGGTTGTACCGGTGCCGCCGACCTTGACCGAGTTACCCGGGTTGGCCTCGTCGTAGTAGGCCAGCGGGTTGGTGTCGTCGAACTTCCACGTCGGCCACAGCTTGCCCTTGGCCAGCGTGGTGATCGTGGTCGCCGAGGTCTCGCGGTGCAGCGTGAACGAGTCGGTCCGCTGCAGCCCGAAAGTGGCGTCGGAGGACTGGATCCGGTTGCGGGCGATCGTGCCGTCCGACCACTTCAGGGTCGTCGGGTGGGCGTCGATCGGCAGGGCCTGGCCGCCGCCCTCGTGCTGCGACACGTTGTTGTCGCCGTACAGGCTGTTCACGTACCAGATCAGCAGGCCGTCCTGGTACGGGTAGTGCTCCACCTTGTTGCTGTTGGTGAAGCTCCAGCCGAAGTTGTACGGACCCTCGGCCAGCGTGGCGTCGTAACCGCCGTACACCCGGTTCTCCGCCACGTAGTAGTGGGTGTACGTGACCTCGTAGGTGCCGTCGGCACCGACCGGCACGAAGCCGTCGACGGCCCAGTCGGCCGAGTCCGTGAAGTCCTCGGTCAGCGCGTCGCCCACGGCGACGTCGTCGACCACGATGCCGGTCTCGTTGGCGCCACCGTCGCTCGAGTAGCGGAAGCGGACCGAGGCCGTCTGGCCGGCGTAGTCCGCGAGGTCGGCCGTCAGGTCGACCCAGGCGCCGCCCGAGGTGCCGGTGATGCCGCCGCCCGGGTTGGTGCCGTTCGGGTCGTCGTCCGTGGAGAGGTTGCTCGGCAGCGCCGTCCACGTGCTGCCGCCGTCCGTGGAGACCTCCACGAACGCGTAGTCGTAGCCCTCCTCGATGGCGTACTGGACCTTGGCGGTCAGCGCGCCGTCCGCGGGAACGGTGAACGACGGCGACGCGATCGTGTTGTTCAGGTTGTTGCCCGTGTTGGAGTACACGAACTCGCCGTCGAACGGCTCGACGCCGACCTCGGCGCCGAGGTCGACCTGCTGGACGCCGTCCGGCAGGGTAACGATCGCCGCCTGCTCACGCGTGGTGGCGTGGTACGACGGGCCGAGCTTGATGCGCTCGGTGTCGCCCGGCTCGACGGTCTTGTAGTCGAGCCAGCCCAGGAACAGCTTCTCGGTGGCGCCCATGTGGTTCGGCGTGGTGCCGATGGTGCCGTCGCCGTGGCCCATCCACGAGCCGGAGCTCATGAGGTTCCAGAAGCCGGTGCCGTTCTCGCCGCCGGCGGTGTCGTAGTAGTCCGGCAGGCCGAGGTCGTGGCCGAACTCGTGCGCGAACACGCCGAGGCCGCCGTTCTCGGGCTCCGTGGTGTAGTCGCGGATCCAGAGGTCGGAGTCACCGATCTTGATGCCGCCGAGCTTCTCGAAGTCGGCCGGGCCGTCCGAGCCGAGGCCGCCCTGGTTCACCGCCCAGCGGTGCGACCAGATGGCCGACTCGGGTGCGCCGGCCTCCTCGCCCTCACCGGCGTGGATCGCCTGGAAGTGGTCGATGTAGCCGTCCGGCTCGGCGGTGATGCCGTCGCCGTCCATGTCGTAGCGGTCCCAGACGTCGAACGACTGGAGGTACGCGTCGATCTCCTCGGCGGTCTTGCCCGCGGCGACCTGCTGCTCGTACCAGGCGTCCGCGCTGTCCTGGACGAACCGCGTCATGTCCGTGCCGGACTCCGTGGTGCCGTAGGAGGCCGTGCTGTAGGGCACGGTGACCCAGTCGGATACGTCGCCCTGCAGGTCGAACCGGCCCGACGACATCTCGTCGTACACGTCGTGGAACGACTCGCCGCCCTGGTCCTCCAGGCCGGTGAAGAACATCTCCTTGAAGTGCTCGCTGGAGAAGTCGGGCTCCCAGTAGGTGGAGTTGTCGTCGTCCGCCGGCTCCGGGATCTCGTTGTGCGCCGGGCCCGCGGCGGCGTCCGGGTAGCGCTCGTCAGCCTGGTCGCCGAACTCCACCAGGATGCTGAACAGCTGCGCCGTCTCCTCGACGCCGTACTCCACGTACTCGCGCGGAGAGATCTCCACGACCTTCGACGCGTGCTCGCCCGTACCGCGGGTCTCGACCTTCGCCTCGCCCGTCGCGACCATGTCCACGGCGAGCTGCCGCTTCTCGGTCTGCTTCTCGGCGAGGGCGTCGGGACGGTTGTCCTCCTTGACGGGCGCCGCCTGCTGCGGCGCCTCCTCGGCAGGGGGTGCTGCCGAGGCGGTGATCGGTACGACGGCGGCGGAGAGCAGCAGAGCAGCTCCCGCACCGACGGCGCAGATGCGTGGGTTCATCGTTCCTCCGTGAAGAGTGCGGCGTCCGGGACGAGGAGGTGATTCGTGTCGCCGGACCTACGGGACGCCAATGTCCCTGTAGGAGGAAACCAGGGAAATATTACGACAATGTTGCCTACGACACATTTTTACTTCCCGGGGTAGGTCGGGATTTCGCTCGTGGGAACGGTTCGAGGCGGCGTACGTTGGTCGCCGTCCGCCGGGCCTGTTCGTCGTCCGGGTGCACCCACGCCCACCGATCAGCCGGAGAACAGCATGACCGCGACCACGCCTGCCGCCACGACCGCCCCCGCGGCCGCCTCTCCGGTGAACCAGCGCCGCGCGATCGTCGCGCTCGTCGCGCTCTCGACGAGCGCCTTCACCTTCGTCACCGCCGAGAACCTGCCGGGCGGCCTGCTCACCCTCATCGCCCCCGACCTGGGCCGCAGCACCTCCGAGATCGGGTTCCTGGTCACGGCCTACGCCGCGGTCGTCGTCCTCGCGTCGCTGCCGCTCTCGCGCCTGACGCGCCGGTTCCCGCGCCGCTACGTCCTGGGGGCGACCACCGCCGTCTGCGCGATCGGCTCGCTGTGGTCGGCCTTCGCCGTCGGGTACACGGACCTGATGGCCGCGCGCATGTTCACGGCGCTGGGGCAGGCGCTGTTCTGGGCGGCGGTCACGCCGGCGACCGCGAGCCTGTTCGCGCCGGCGGTGCGCGGCAAGATGATCGCGCGCCTCACCATCGGCAACTCGCTCGGGCCGGTGCTCGGGGTTCCGCTCGGCACGTGGGTGGGCCAGCAAACGAGCTGGCGCACGGCGTTCCTGCTGTTCTCGGCGGTCAGCCTGGCCGTGTGCATCGCGATGGTGGTCGCAATGCCGGACGTCACCCCCGAGCAGGGCGGGACCGCCCGCGGCACGGACCCCAGCATGCGGCGGTTCGTGGTGCTGATGGTCGTGACGGTACTGCTTGTGACCGGCGGATTCATGATGATCACGTTCGTCACGCAGTTCCTGCTGGAGACGGCAGGGTTTCCCGACGAGTACCTCAGCGTACTGCTGCTCGCGCAGGGTGCGGTGGGCGTGGCCGCGACGATAGTGATCGGGCAGGTGCTCGACAAGCAGCCGTGGCGCGCGGTGCTCGTCTCCCTGGGCCTGTTGACCGGGGCGCTCGTGCTGCTCTGGGGGCTGGGGCACGTCCCGGCGCTCGCCCTGGTCGGGCTGGCCCTGTTCGGCCTCGGGTTCAGTGCGATCCCGCCGGCCCTGTCGTTCCTGACCATGCAGGTCGCCCCGGGCGCCACCGAGTCGGCGGCCGCGATATCGAGCTCCGTCTTCAATATCGGGATCGCCGGCGGGGCGGCGCTCGGGGCGTGGGTGGTCGCCGCGGACGGCGTCGGCACGGTGCCCCTGTTCGGGGCGGTGTTCGTGCTGGCCGCGCTGGCGGTCCTCACAGCGGACCTGCTGGTTGCCGCGCGACGAGCTACCGCGCGGCGAGGACCTGCACGAGCTACTGCGCGACGCCCTGCAGGCTGCCCGTGACCGGCTCCTCCGCGCTGATGATGCACTGCAGCGTGCGGTCGTTGAGCTGGTCCCAGGTGTCCTGCGTCGGGTAGAAGCCGGTGTAGCCGTACACCGACTCGTCGTAGGACGAGTCCCACGAACTTCTCGAACTCGGCGTAGCACCACTCGTCGAACTTCGTCGACATGGCCGCGTCACCCGGGTACTCGGGGTCGTCCATGATCAGCTCGGCGTAGACCTCACCGGTGTGCTCCTCGGCGCAAGGCACCACCGGCACCGACTCGACCTCGAAGTCCTCGCCCTCAGCGGACTCGCCGTAGCCGTCGAGGGCCACCAGGTCGATGCAGTCGCCCTTCAGGATCTCGAAGGCGTCCGCCTCGGCGGAGGCGGTGATCTCGCCACCCGGCTCGTCGCGCGGGGCCTCGCCGCTGGACATGATCTCGTCGAAGATCGCACCGCAGCCGGTGAGCATGGTCAGCGAGACGGTCGCGGCGGCCGCGGCGGCCAGCAGCCGGGCCGGACGACCGGCGGAGCGGAGAGTGCTGTTCATCAAATCTTCCTTTGGTTCGGCACGACGGCGGATGCCATCGTCGCGGCCACCTCGACCGCCCGGGAAAACTACCGTCTCGAACGTCCGTGCTGGTCACCGTCGTGCAACGATTCGATCACGACCCCGCACTGGGCCTGGACAGGCCTCGGCGCAAGGCTGTTCATACGTTGTTCACCCTCGCGAACCAGCGTCGCCCTACCGTGGCTGACGCGGACAGGCCGTGCACGACACCGATCCGCGGCAACCCGCGAAAACTCAGGGCACGACCCCCCGAAGAAGGAGCAGTCATGCGAGCCAGTACACCCTCGCGCCTGACGGGCGCTGCCGCGGCAGCAGCCTTGCTGGCCGGGGCCTTCCTCGCCTCGGCCGGCACCGCACGCGGCCGGCACCGCGTCAGCGGGCACGACGTCCGCAGGCACCGCGTCAGCAGGCACGGCACAGGCAGGCACGGCACAGGCAGGCACGACGTCGGCAGGCGCGGACCGGACCGACCGCGGACACCGGACCCTCCGCGCCGCGACGTACAACCTGTCGCTCAACCGCGCGCAGGAGGGCGAGCTCGTCGCCGACCTGTCCACGGGCGACGACGCCCAGGCGGCGACGGTGGCCGAGGTAATCCAGCACGCGAACCCCGACATCGTGCTGCTCAACGAGTTCGACTATTCCGGCGACGCCGACCCGTACGCCGCCGCGGACCTGTTCCGCGAGAACTACCTCGAGGTGCCGCAGGGCACGGGGACGCCGGTGGAGTACCCCTACGCGTTCGTGGCGCCGTCGAACACGGGGATCCCGAGCGGGTTCGACCTGAACAACAACGGGACCGTGGGCGGCGGCGACGACGCGCTCGGTTTCGGCCTGTTCCCCGGGCAGTACGGCATGGTCGTGCTGTCGAAGTACCCCATCCAGCACGACGGCGTGCGCACGTTCCAGAACTTCAAGTGGCAGGACATGCCAGGCGCCCTCCTGCCGGACGACCCCGCCACCGAGGCCCCCGCCGACTGGTACTCGGCCGAGGAGCTCGCGGTGCTGCCGCTGTCGAGCAAGTCCCACTGGGACGTTCCCGTGCGCGTGGGCCGCGAGACGATCCACGTGCTGGCGGCGCACCCGACCCCGCCGTCGTTCGACGGCGCCGAGGACCGCAACGGGCTGCGCAACCACGACGAGATCCGGTTCTGGGCGGACTACGTGCGCGGCAGCCGCGCCGCCCGCTACCAGTACGACGACGAGGGCAACCGCGGCGGGCTGCGCCCCGGCTCGTCGTTCGTCATCGTCGGGGACTACAACGCCGACCCCGTCGACGGCGACTCCGTGGACGCCGCGATCGGCCAGCTCCTGGACAACTGGCGGATCACCGACCCGCAGCCGACGTCGGACGGTGCCCCCGAGGCAGCAGCCCTGCAGGCCGGCGCGAACCTCACCCACCTGGGCGACCCGGCGCTCGACACCGCCGACTTCGCCGACACCACGCCAGGCAACCTCCGCGTCGACTACGTGCTCCCGTCCCGCGACCTGCGCGTCCGCGACGCCGGCGTCTTCTGGCCGAACAGCGCCGACCCCCTGTCCCGCCTCACGGGCATCTACCCGTTCCCGAGCAGCGACCACCGCCTCACCTGGACCGACCTCAAGTTCTGACAGTCACAAAACCCTGACAGTCACGAACCCCTGACAGTCACCGGCTCGACAGTCAAGACAGTCACCTCTCCCAGACAGTTCCCGTCCGCCCACCCACCCCTCGACAAGGGTGAGCAGGCAGAAGAGCCGGACGGGCGGGAGATGTGCGGCCGGCCGTAAAGCCGTAGCGGAGCGCCCCCTGGGGCGCGTGAGCGAGGCCGGCCGCACATCTCCCGCCCGTCCGGCGGACAAGAGCAAGAGCAGATCAAGAAGCCTTGTCGACGTCCTCCGCCAAGGTCCCCAGGTACAGCGAGATCACCTTCGGGTCGGACTGCAGCTCCTTGCCCGTCCCGGTGTACGCGTCCTTGCCCTGGTCGAGCACGTACCCGCGGTCGCAGATCTGCAGGCAGCGCCGCGCGTTCTGCTCCACCATCACGACCGACACGCCCGGCCTTGTTGATCATCCGCGTCCGCAGGAACGTCTCGTCCTGACGCACCGGCGACAGCCCCGCGGACGGCTCGTCGAGGAGCAGCACCGACGGGTTCATCATCAGCGCGCGGGCCATGGCGACCATCTGGCGCTCACCACCGGACATGGCGCCCGCACGCTGCGCGCGCCGCTCCCCCAGGGTGGGGAACAGGTCGGCGATGAACTCGAACCGCTCGGTGAACGACTTGGGCCGCAGGTACACGCCCATCCGCATGTTCTCCTCGACGGTGAGCGAGGGGAACACGTTGTTGTTCTGCGGCACGAACCCGACACCCTGCGACACGAGGCTGTTCGCCTTGTGGTTGGTGATGTCCTCGCCGCCCATCGTCACGGTGCCGGAGCGGACGTGCACCAGGCCGAACAGGGCCTTGAGCAGCGTCGACTTGCCGGCGCCGTTGGGTCCGATGATGCCGACGAGCTCGCCCTTGGCGACCTCGAGGTTGCACCCGTTCAGGATGTTCACGCCGGGCACGTAGCCGGCCACGATGTCGGTCGCCTTGAGCAGGATCTCCCGCGTGGCGGTCTTGGCGGTGTCGGTCATCGCTTTTCCTCCTCGGCCTCGAGCCGGGCCAGCACCGCGGGATCGAGCAGCGAGTCGTCCCCGAGGTCGGTGTCGTGGTGGGCACCCAGGTAGGCGTCGATCACCGCCTGGTCCTGCATGACGGCCTTGGGCGGGCCCTCGGCCACGATCTTGCCCTCCGCCATCACGACCACCCAGTCGGAGATGTGCCGCACCGCGTGCATGTCGTGCTCCACGAACAGGACGGTCATTCCTTCGTCGCGCAGCGACTGGATGTGGTGCAGCAGGGACTGCACCAGGGCCGGGTTCACGCCGGCCATGGGCTCGTCGAGCATGATCATGGTCGGGTCCGTCATCAAGGCCCGCGCCATCTCCAGGAGCTTGCGCTGGCCGCCGGACAGGGAGCCCGCGAAGTCGTCCTTCTTGGTGTCGAGCTTGAACCGCCCGAGGATCTCCAGGGCCTTCTCGGCGTTCCGCTTCTCCGTGCCCGCCCAGAGCGGCCGCACCAGGGAGCCGAACAGGTTCTCGCCCGGGTTGTCCATCGCGGCGAGCAGCATGTTCTGCATGACCGTGAGGCGCGACAGCGCCTTGGTGAGCTGGAACGTGCGGACCATGCCGTTGCGCGCCACCTTCGCGGCGCCCATGCCGTGGAGCGACTTGCCCTCGAACGACCACGAGCCGTGGTTGGGCTTGTCGAATCCGGTGAGCAGGTTGAAGAACGTCGTCTTGCCCGCACCGTTGGGACCGATGAGGGCCGTGATGACGCCGCGCTGGACCTCCAGGTGCCCGACGTCGACGGCGGTCATGCCGCCGAACCGCCGCTCGACGTTGTCGACCACCATGATCGGGTCCGGCTTGCTGACGCCGACCGTCGGCTCGACCTTGGCCAGGACGTGCTCGGCCGCCTTGGCGGCCGCGGAGTCGCTGCGCTCGACGGCGTCCAGCGCCTCCACGGTGCTCGCGGGCTCGGTCACCTCAATCACCCTGTCTTCCGTCGTCTCGACGGGCTTCGTCTCATCGGACATCGAAGGCGAGCTCCTTCTTGTTCCCCAGTATTCCTTGCGGGCGGAAGATGACAAGGAGCATCAGCGCCACGCCCACGAGCAGACCACCGATCTGCTCCACCATCGTGCTGGACACGACGCCCTCCAGTCCCGAACGCATGCCCGCGCGGAGCAGCATGTAGACCGCGTAGAAGAGCATGGACCCCAGCACCGGACCGAACAGGGTGGCGGCACCACCGAGCAGCAGCACGGTCCACACGAAGAACGTGAGCGAGCGGCCCATGGAGTCAGGGGCGATCGATCGGGGCAGCACGTAGAGCATGCCCGCGAGCGAACCGCACATGCCACCGAGCACCAGCGCCTGCATCTTGTAGGCGAAGACGTTCTTGCCGAGGGCGCGGACGGCGTCCTCGTCCTCCCGGATCCCCTTCAGCACGCGGCCCCATGGGCTGCGGGTGAGGAGCCAGACCACCAGGACGGCGATCATCACGACTGCCCAGGCGAACACGCGGGTCCACCAGGAGTCGGAACCCGTGAACACGTACTCGAGCGGCCCGAACGCACCGCGCTCCGGCGCTGCGGGCAGGAACGACAGCTCCTGGAACGTCGCCTTGAAGGAGTTGCCCGTGAGACCCGCCGCGCCGCCGGTCCATTCCTGGAACACCGTGGCGCGGCCGAGCATTCGGATGATCTCCGCGGCCGAGATGGTCACGATCGCGAGGTAGTCACCCCGTAGCTGCAGCGTGGGCAGACCGAGGATGAACGCGAAGAGCGCACCGGCGGCCATCGAGATGAGCAGGGCGAGCCAGAACGGGGCGCCGGACATCGTGGCGATGCCGAAGCCGTAGGCGCCCAGCAGCATGAAGCCTGCCTGCCCCATGTTGAGGAGGCCGGTGAACCCGAAGTGCAGGTTGAGGCCGATAGCGGCCAGCGCGATGGCGGCCGTGGTCGGAGCGATGAGCTCGGCGAGCGCCTGGGTGAGGATGCGGCTCAGTTCCATGATGGTTCTCCTTTCAGCCGATCCGCTCGGCGCGGCCGAGCAGGCCCTGGGGCCGCAGCAGCAGCACGAGGATGAGGATCACGAGGGCCGACGCGTACCGGAGGTCGCTCGGCATCCCGGGGATGAGGGTGGACATCTCGACGACGAGGCCGATCACGAGAGAGCCGAGCAGGGCGCCGAACGCGGTGCCCAGGCCGCCGAGCGTGACGGCGGCGAACATCAGCAGCAGCAGGAGCATGCCGAGCGACCAGTTGAACGAGCCGAACGAGATCGCCAGCAGCATGCCCGCGAGGCCCGCGAACCCAGCGGACATGACCCACACGATGCGGACGATGCGGTCGGGGTTGATTCCCGTGGCCGACGCGAGCGCCGGGTTGTCCGAGACGGCGCGCGTGGCGCGCCCGATCCGGGTGCGGGTGAGGAACCAGGCGATGAACAGGATCACCACGACGGCCACCACCATCGAGAGCCACGACACCGTGCTCAACGTGATGCCCGCGATCTCCAGGGGCCGGGGGTTCTCCGGCAGGACGCGGAGCGACCGGCCGCCGATGACCATCTGGATGGCGTACTGCAGCGCGAGCGCCAGACCGATGGTCACGATCATCATCTGCGTGACCGGGGTACCGCGCCTGCGCAACGGTGCCCAGATGCCGGCGTCCTGCAGCCAGCCGGTCGCGGCGCAGACGACGATCACCAGGATCACCGTGAGCCAGACCGGCAGGTGCAGCCAGTTGATGCCGATGAAGCCGAACATGGCCCCGAGCGTCACCTGCTCGCCGTGCGAGAAGCTCGACAGCCCGGTCGTGCCGTAGATGAGGCTGATGCCCACCGAGGCGAGCGCGAGCAGCAGACCGAAGCGGATGCCGGAGCCGAACTGCTGCCAGATCTGCTGGAAGGACGGTCCCCCTCCGGCGGTGGTGTCGGCACCGCCGAGACCCTCGCCGACGGGCGCGGTTCCGTCCGACGCCGTGTCGGTCGGCTCGCCGCCCGCGGTCTCGCCGTCCCCGGGCGCCGTGGTGGCGCCATCGGTGGGCTCGGTGCTCTCGGGTGGCGTGGTGCCCAGGTTGAACGCGGCGCGCGCGGCGATGCCGGTCTGCGCGGTGACCTGACGTTCGGTGGCGTCGGGGAAGAGCCCGTCGGGGATGGTCGCCTCGTCGAGGGTGAGCGTGTAGGTGCCGACCTGCGGCACCTCCACGGACGCCGGGCCCTCCTGTGTGGTGGTCACGTCTGTCTCGAACCCCGCGCCCGAGATGGTCACGCCGACGTCGGGGACGGGGTTGTTCTCCTCGTCCAGGACGATCGCCACGACACAGGCGGTCGAGGCGTCGGGCGTGCACTCGGCGGCGGCCGCAGAGGCGGCCATGGCTGGCGCCGCGACGAGCACGGCTGGGAAGGCCACAGCCGCGAGCGTGGCCAGCAGCCTCCGCGCGGCCGTCGCGAGGTTCGGTCGGTCGGCTGTCATCTGCCGGGTCCTCCGTCGGTTCTGGTGTGTAGTGCTCCGAGGTCTCGGTGCCGCGCGACGCCAGGATGATTCAGTCCTGCTTAACCAGGCCTGCATCAAACTGATGGCATCGGCGTGCCGAGAGTGTAGCCGTGCCATGTGTCACTCATTACACTCACGGGTCACACTCGAGTCACGAAGGACCGGTTCCGCGCCTGTTCGTGGCGTATGTCGCCAAAGCCCCCTCGCTGGCGGGCGGCAGGATTAGGCTGACGCGGTGTCCGACGACGCCATGACTTCCCCCGCGCCCTCCCCGGCAGCCGATCGACCGACCGGCTCCGTACGTGTCGCGCCCTCGCCCGAGCTGGTCCCTCACCCGCCCCTTACCGTGCGCCGCCCTACCGAGCGCACCTTCCACGGCGACACCTTCACCGACGACTACGAGTGGCTCCGCGACAAGGAGGACCCCGAGGTCGTCGCACACCTGGAGGCGCAGAACGCCTGGACCCTGGCCAGCCAGGAGCACCTCGCGCCGCTGCGGCAGACCTTGTTCGACGAGATCAAGGGGCGCACCCTCGAGACCGACCTCTCGGTCCCCGCTCGCGACGGCGACTGGTGGTACTACGCCCGCACGGTCGAGGGCCAGCAGTACCCGATCCACGCGCGCCACCCCGTCGCGGGTCCGGACGACTGGACGCCCCGCGTCCTCGAACCCGGCGAGCCGGTGCCGGGGGAAGCAGGTGCTGCTGGACCAGAACGCTCAGGCCGAGGGTCACGACTTCTTCGCGCTGGGCTCGCTCGACGTGTCCGACGACGGCGCCCGCCTGCTCTACGCGACCGACACCGCGGGCGACGAGCGCTACACGCTGCGCGTCCGCGACCTGGCCACGGGTGAGGACCTCGAGGACGAGGTGCGCGACACCGCGCCCGGCGCGATGTTCGCGCCCGACGGCGAGCACGTCTTCTATCTGACCGTCGACGACGCCTGGCGGCCGTGGCGCGTCTGGCGGCACCGGCTCGGCACGCCCGGGTCCGACGACGCGCTGGTGTTCGAGGAGCCCGACGAGCGGTACTGGGTGGGCGTCGGCCTGTCCCGGTCGAAGAAGTACCTGCAGATCGAGCTCGGCTCCAAGGTGACCAGCGAGTCGTGGCTGCTGGAGTCCGACGACCCGACCGGCGAGTTCCGCGTCGTGTGGCCCCGCCGCGAGGGCGTCGAGTACTCGGTCGAGCACGCGGTGCTGCCGGAGTCCCTGGGTGCGACCGGCGACACCCTCCTGATCCTGCACAACAGGGACGCCCTGAACTTCGAGCTGGTCGCCTCCCCCGTCCCCGCGCGCGGGGAGACGGTCACCCCGGAGGCGGCAGCCGTCGTCGTGCCGCACGACCCGGAGGTACGGCTGGAGGGCGTGAGCGCGAGCGAGCGCTACCTGGTGCTCTACTACCGCCGCGAGGCGATCTCCCGCTCGGCCGTCCTGCCCCTCTCGCTGGCCGAGAGCGCCGGATGGGACTTCCAGGAGATCTCGTTCGGCCAGCCGCTGGAGTCCGTCGGCGCCGGGGTGGGCGTGTGGGAGCAGCCGAACCTCAAGGTCGGCTACACGTCGTTCGTCACGCCGTCGTCGCTCTACCTGTACGACGTCGCCTCCGGCGAGCGCACCCTGCTCAAGCAGCAGCCGGTGCTGGGCGGCTACGACGCCGGCGACTACGACCAGCGCCGGGAGTGGGCGGTCGCCGAGGACGGGACGCGTGTCCCGATCTCCCTGGTCTGGCGCAAGGACCAGGTGCGGTTCGGCGATCCTGCGCCCGTCCGGCCCGCTCCCCTCCTGCTGTACGGGTACGGCGCCTACGAGTCCTCGATCGACCCCTACTTCTCGGTGCCGCGCCTGAGCCTGCTGGACCGCGGGGTCGTCTTCGCCATCGCGCACGTACGCGGCGGCGGCGAGATGGGCCGCGCCTGGTACGACAACGGCAAGCTGGGCGCCAAGCGCAACACGTTCACCGACTTCGTGGCCTGCGGCCGGCACCTCGTCGCCACGGGCTGGACGGCATCGGACCGCATGGTGGCCGACGGCGGCAGCGCAGGCGGGTTGCTCGTCGGCGCGGCCACCAACCTGGCGCCCGAGCTCTTCGCAGGCGTGCTGGCCGGGGTGCCGTTCGTGGACGCGCTGACGTCGATGCTCGACCCGACGCTCCCCCTGACCGTCACCGAGTGGGACGAGTGGGGCGACCCGCTGCACGACCCCGAGGTCTACGCGTACATGCGCTCCTACACGCCGTACGAGAACGTGGCCGACGACGCCACGCACTATCCCCGCGTCCTCGCCACCACGAGCTTCAACGACACCCGCGTGCTGTACGTGGAGCCGGCGAAGTGGGTGGCCCGGCTACAGGCCGCGGGCGCGCCGGCGATGCTGAAGATCGAGATGTCGGCCGGGCACGGCGGCGTCTCCGGGCGCTACTCCGCGTGGGAGCAGGTCGCGTTCGAGCACGCATGGACCCTGGACGTGCTGGGCGTGGCCGACCACTGACCCCACTGATTCAGCGACCTCAGAGGTCGGCCTTGGCGGCGGCCACCCGGGCCGCCGCCGCGGTCACCTTCGCGGCGAACGCCGGATCGCTCCGCGCCGTCCTGATCAGCGCGTTCACCATGGCTGGGGCGACGGACGGCTTCGCGGACGCGAGCACCACGTCCACCCCGGCATCGACGGCGCGGACCGCGCGCTTCCCCGCGGGCACGCTCTCGACCTGCACCGCGGCGGACAGGTCGTCGGAGATGATCACGCCGTCGAACCCGAGCTCGCGTACCAGGCCGACTGCCGCGGGGCTGAACACGGCCGGCGCGTCCGGATCGATCTTCGTGTAGATCGCTGACGACATCATGACCAGGCCGGAGCCCGCCTCGATGCCGGCGTCGAACACGGCCACGGACGGGTCGTCGGGGCCGGTGACCGTGTCGGTCACCCCGGCCGTGGTGTCCGTGTTCCCGGTGACCCGCCCCAGGCCAGGGAAGTGCTTGATCGCCGTCTGCACGCCCGCGTCGCGCTGGCCCTGCGCGAACGCGTTGCCGTGCGCGATCACCGAATCCGCCGTGTACCCGTAGTTGCGCCCGAACGCACCGATCGGCGCGTTGGACGACGCCGTCTCCGGCGGCACGAGGTCCAGCACCGGCGCGAGGTTGAGGTTCACCCCGACGGCGGCGAGCTGGGCGCCCCAGGTCCGGGACCGGGCCCGCAGGTCGGGCGCCGACATCTTCGCCTGGTCGAGCGCGCTCGGCATCTCGCTGAAGCCCGGCCCGCGCAGCACCTGCACCTCGCCGCCCTCCTGGTCGGTCGCCACGAACAGGGGTTCCCTGCCCTGCGCCCCGGCGTCCGTCACGCGTCCCACCAGGCTCTTCACCGATGCGGCGCCCGCGGTGCTGCGGCCGTGCAGGAACACGCCGCCGAGGTCGTCCCGCTCGACCATGCCGAGCGTCGGCTTGTGCGGACCGGCCAACGGCAGGCCCACCATCACGATCTGCCCCACCTTCTGCTGCAGCGTCCAGCCGGCCACGAGCGACAGGTCCGGCGTCCCGGGCGTCGGCTCCGGCGTGGGCTCCGGCGTCGGCTCAGCGGTGGGGCGCGCGGTGGGCTCCCCCGGCGACGCGCCGCCCGACGGCGCACCTGGGCCGGACGGCGAAGCGCTCGGCGACGGCGAGCTCGGCCGCCCGCTCGGCTGGGTGTTCGACTGAACGGGCCCGGGCAGGGCGGTCGGCGTGGGCTCCGCCGTCGGACCGGCGCAGCCCGCGGCCAGGACCGTCACCGCGACAGCTGCCGCGGTGAGGGGTCCGAGCGGGCGAAAGCGGTTCATGACCCTCAGTCTCACCCCATCGCCGGGCACGCGTGCAGTCGGGCCGCCGGCCGGAAGAGATCCCGGTGCAGATCCCCGGGCACGGATCAGAGAGCGTCGGCGAGTGCCTGCACGAACCCGTCGACGTCCGCCTCCGTGGTGTCCCAGGCGCACATCCAGCGAACCTCGACGCGGTCGGCCGTCTCGCCCGGAGCCCAGTCGTAGAACCGTGCGTGGGCTCGTGCGCGATCGGCCGCCGCGCGGGGCAGCGTCGCGAACACGACGTTCGCCTCGGTCGGGGAGGTGACCCGGACTCCCGACGGCCGGTCGAGCAGCCCCGCCGCTTCGATCCCGGCACGCAGGCGCGCCGCCATCGCGTTGGAGTGTGCGGCGTTGCGCAGCCAGAGCGGCGCGCCGTCGCCGCTGCCGGATGTCGGCGTAGCGGGCGCGCCGAGCAGGGCCAGGACCTGCGCCGACACGAACCGCGTCTTCGACGCGAGCTGCATCGTGGCCTTGCGCAGGTACGGCACGGCCTCGCTCAGGCGCGGTGCCGCGCCGGCCGCGCCGCCGTCGGACAGCACCACCACCGCCTCGCCCAGCATGCCGCCGTTCTTCGCCGCGCCGAGGGACACGATGTCGACCCCGACGTCGGTGGTGATCTCCCGCAGGCCGACGCCGAGCGCGGCCGCCGCGTTCGCGAGGCGCGACCCGTCCACGTGCACGCGCAGGCCTGCCGCGTGGGCGGTGTCCGCGAGCAGCTTCAGGTCGGCCACCGAGTAGACAGTGCCGAGCTCGGTCACCTGCGTGAGGCTCAGGACCGCGGGCTGCGCGCGGTGCACGTCGCCGATGTCGCCGGCGAAGCGGTCGACGGCTTCGGGCCCGATCCGGCCCGCCACGCTCGGGACGGCGAGGATCTTGAGGCCGCCCACGCGCTCGGGCGCGCCGTTCTCGTCCGTGTGGATGTGCGCGACGTCGCTGGCGATCACCCCGCCCCAACGTGGGGCCGCGGCCATCAGGCTGATGACGTTCGCGCCCGTGCCGTTCAGCACCGGGAAGATGCGCGCGTGCTCGCCGAACACCTCGCCGGCGCGTTCCTGCAGGCGGGCGGACACGGGGTCGTCGCCGTACGAGACGGCGGCGCCGTCGTTCGCCGCGACGACCGCGGCCATGACCTCGGGATGGACGGGGGCGTAGTTGTCGGAGGCGAAGTGCTGCACGAACACATTGTCCCGCTTGGCCCGCCGGAGGCGGACCAAGGTCCCAGCCCTCGGGATCCGGGCAAAGCGAAGGCCCGGTCACCTCGAAAGGTGACCGGGCCGACGTCGTACAACCGGGCAGGCTCAGACGTGCTCAGGCGAGCCTGCCGTGTCGGCTGTCAAGATCAGATCGGGCGGATGTTCTCCGCCTGGAGGCCCTTGGGCCCCTGCTTCACGTCGAACTCGACGCGCTGGTTCTCCTCAAGCGAGCGGTAGCCGCTCGACTGGATCGCGCTGAAGTGGGCGAACACGTCCTGCCCACCGTCCTCGGGTGCAATGAACCCGAAGCCCTTCTCGGCGTTGAACCACTTGACGGTTCCGAATGCCATGTACTGCTCCTTGCAAGATGCGACGACCCCGGCCTTCGGGATCGCAGTAATCACGGTGTCGTCGTCATCTCTTGGAAGAACGATCGAGGCACTGCAACACCGCAAGCCTACCTGCCCCGGTCCAGGAAAGCCCGACCAATCTTCGTGACGTGTGTCAGACGGGTGCCCGGATGAACTTTCCTTGGGTTTAGAGTGAGCTGGGTCACGTCCTCGTAACAATATGGGCCTGAGTGGCGGATCGATACACGAGCGTCACATGAGGTGACTACGTTCAGCGACCACGACGGGGCAAAGTGCCGCCGTCAGATCCACTCCCGCTTGAAGGGGAACAGCAGACATGATTCGACGTTCCACGGCTGCGCGCGGTCTCGCGCTAGCGGCAGTCCTCAGCGTGGGCCTGGCAGCCTGCTCCACCTCAGGAGATGGCGGAGAAGGTGGCAGCTCTGCCGAGCCGCTCACCGTCGGCACCATCCTCCCGGTCACCGGTTCCCTCGCCTACCTCGGCCCGCCCGAGTTCGCCGGAGTCGGACTTGCGGTCGACGAGATCAACGCGGCCGGAGGCGTGCTCGGCAACGACGTGGCGCTCGAGACCGGTGACTCCGGCGACTCGACCGACATGAGCGTCTCGACGAACACCGCCACCGACCTCATCGGCAACGGCGTGGACGTGGCCATCGGCGCCGCGTCGTCGTCCGTGTCCCAGAACGTGGTGGACCAGTTCACCGAGGCCGGGGTGCTCCAGATCTCGCCTGCGAACACCTCCACGGAGCTGTCGGGTGTGAGCGACCTGTTCGCGCGCACCGCCCCGCCGGACACCGTGCAGGGTGCGGCGCTCGGCTCGCTCATCCTCGACGGCGGGCACCAGAAGGTCGCCTTCCTCGTGCAGAACGAGACCTACGGCACCGGCCTGCGCGACGTCGTGCAGTCGACGATCGAGGCAGCGGGTGCCGAGGTCGTCTACGGCGGCACCGACGACGGCGACGAGTTCGCCCCGGGTGAGACCAACTTCTCGTCCATCGTGACCGACGTTCTGGCCTCCGAGCCGGACGCGATCGCCATCATCGCGTTCGAGGAGACGACGGCGGCCGTGTCCGAGCTCGTCTCGCAGGGCTGGGACTTCAACGGGACCACGTACTTCTGCGACGGCAACACCGCCGACTACTCGGAGGACTTCGACCCGGGCACCCTCGAGGGTGTCATCGGCACCATCCCCGGCGCCGACCCGGAGCAGTCCTTCAAGGACGACGCGAACGCCTGGTACGAGGAGAACGAGGGCGAGGCGCTGACCGACTACGCCTACGCCGCCGAGTCGTACGACGCCGTGATCCTCGCCGCGCTCGCCGCGGTGAAGGCCGAGTCGACCTCCGGTACCGACATCGCCGCGGAGCTCCGCGCGGTGTCCGGCTCGAACGGTGGCACCGAGGTGTCCAGCTTCGAGGAGGGCGTCACGGCGCTCGAGGCCGGTGAAGAGATCCACTACACGGGTGTCTCCGGCATCGGCCCGATCAACGAGGACAACGACCCGTCGTCCGCGTTCGTCGGCGTCTACGAGTACGACGGCGACAACAAGAACATCTGGACCCGCGTGATCGAGGGGTCTGTCGCGGGCTGACGCTCCCGACAGACGTACGACAAAGGCCCGGCCACCTTGCGAGGTGGCCGGGCCTTCGTCATGTCTTGTTCGTGTCCTCGGGGGACGATGAGTGGGAACCCAGGGCGACGGCGCTCCGTTGACCCGGGTGGACCGTCAGGACCGAACCTCACGAAGGACTGAGATCATGGGCTTCCTCGACCGACTGCTCGGCCGCGAGCCGCGCGAGCAGACCCCCGGTATGTATCAGGGCGGCCGCACGCCGCAGCCGCAGTACCAGCAGGCGCCGGGCCGGACCCCCGACTACGGCACGGCACCCGTCTACGGGTCCGCCGCGAGCACCGGCCGCAGCGAGGACGAGGTGGCGATCGAGCGCTACCGCTACCTGCTGCGCACCGCGCCGCCGGACCGGGTCGAGGAGGCGCACGCGGAGGCGTTCGCGCAGCTCACGCCCGAGCAGCGGAACCAGGTCCTGGCCCAGCTGAGCGAGACCGTGCCGGCCAACGAGCGGGCGACATCGGACGACCCGCGCGACCTGGCCCGGATGGCCACCCGGGCCGAGATGCGCAACCCCGGCACCCTCGAGCGCAACTTCGGCGCCAGCCGCGGTCCGGGCTTCGGCTCGATGCTCGGCGCGAGCATGCTCGGCACGATCGGTGGCATGGTCATCGGCTCGGCCGTCGCGGACATGATGTTCGGCAGCTCCTTCGGGGACCCGGGCCAGGACTTCGCCGGCGAAGAAGGTAGCGGTGAAGCCGGCGGCGGCGAGGAAGCGGGCGCGGAGGCCGGTGCCGAGCCGACTGAGGCTTCCGGCGCCGACGGCGGCGGTGACGCCGGGGCGGATGCCGGCGGTGGCTTCTTCGGCGGCGACTTCGGGGGCGGCGACTTCGGCGGGGGCGACTTCGGGGGCGGCGACTTCTGACCTGCGCGCGAGGTAGAACCGCGGCGAAGTAGGGCGAGACAGAACTGTGGCGAGGTGGAACCAGAGCACACGCTGGTTCCACCTCGCCACACTTCTGTCTCGCCCTGTTCTGTCTCGGCGCGTCGATCAGGTGCCGATGAGGCGCAGGAACCCGCCGAGCTCCATGAGGTGGCGCACGCCGTCGGCCTCCAGGTCGCCGGGCAGGTAGTCGGTGAGCCTGGGTGACGAGATCACGACTGCCCGCCACTGCGCGCGCGACACCGCCACGTTGATGCGGTTGCGCGACAGCAGGAAGCCCATGCCCCGGGAGACGTTCTCGGGCGACGAGGCGGCGAGCGTCAGGATCGCTACCGGCGCCTCCCGGCCCTGGAACATGTCGACGGTACCGACGGGCACCCCGCCGAGACCGGCCGCGCGCAGCGCCTGGCGCACCGTGTGGACCTGCGCGTTGTAGGCGGCGACCACCACTACGTCGTCGGGGCCCAGGGGGCGGGACGGGCGGCCGCCGCCCGGGACCCAGGTGCGCCCGATCACGCCGTGCACCTGGCGCACCACCTCGTCCGCCTCCTCGCGGGACGACGTCGAGTGGCCCTCGTGCACGACCGGAATGTGCACCACCCCGGGCGCCACACCGTCGAGCGAACGCTCGGTCGTGACCGGGTGGGCCGCGAGCCGGCCGGCGTAGGACAGCTGGGACACCGCGGCGCAGACCTCGGGGTGCATCCGCCACGACTCGGGCAGCAGGTAGCCGAGCCCGTCGGGCAGCACGGAGCTGCCGGCCGCGAGCCACGCGAGCGCCGACTCGTCCACCGGTTCGGGGTGTCTTCCCTGGCTGACCTGCGGAAGCTGCTGCGGGTCGCCGAGCAGGAGGAGCCGCTGCGCGGCCCGGCCGACTGCGATCGTGTCGGCGAGCGAGAACTGCCCGGCCTCGTCGATGACCAGCAGATCGAGGCCTTCGTCAGGCCAGCGCTCGTGCGCGAAGTCCCACGCGGTACCGCCCACCACGCAGCCTCCGGTGCTACCGGCGGCGAACTGCGCGAGCTTCTCGCTGTTCACCTCCTGCCACGGCTGGGTGGCCTCGGTCTCGATGCCCTTCGCCCGCTGCTTCTTCGCGACCAGCTCGACGGGCACGCCCGCCTTGTCGACGACGGCGCTCAGCATGTTCTCGACCGCCGAGTGCGACTGGGCCACCACACCCACCCGCCAGCCGGCACTCACCTGCCTGGCGACGACATGGGACCCGACGTGCGTCTTGCCGGTGCCGGGCGGGCCCTGCACCGCGAGGTAGGAACGGTCGAGCCGCTCGACGGCGGCAAGCACTGCCGCCTCGAGGTCGAGCCCGCCGGCGTCTCTGCCGCTGACTCCACTGCCGAGCTCCGGCAGGTCCCCACTGTCGATCAACCGTGGCGGCCGGCGGCGCAGCAGGTCGACCGCGGCGCCGCCGGGCACGGTCCGGTCCGCGTCCCACGCGGCGAGGGCGGCGCGGGCGGCGTCCTCGACCGCCCGTTCCTGCGCCTCGTGACCGGGGCCGCGCTGCGGTGCGAGCGCGACGGGCACCTGGTCGTGGGAATCCGCTCCCCCGGAGAGCCGCTCCCGCATAACCACCAGGTCGCGCCCTCGCCGAGCGTCGTCGCGCTCACCGTCAGGCTCCTCCTGGACGTCCAGGATCACGCCACCGGAGTGCTCGCCCCGCACGGCCCGCGCCTCGAGCTCGCCGACAACCGGCGGCACCGGCTGGTCGTACAGCACGTGCACCGCGTCGCCGACACCGAGGTCGGACCCGTCGATCCGGGACCCGTCGAGCATGCGGCCCACCAGCTCGATCTCCCGCGAGGGAAGCCGGTCGCGCCCCACGACGCCCCAGTCCCGCAGCACTCTCGAACGTTCCACGTGGAACGTCGACCTACGACCGGGCCACTCGTCCAGCGGCAGCTCCAGCCGCGCGAAGTGCTCCAGCCAGAAGGGCTTCTCCTCCCGCTGGTAGTACCCGACGGCGGCGCCCAGCAGCGCGAGCGCCTGCACCTCGAGCGACCGCTCCCCCCGGTTCTCTCCGACCCGCGAAGAAATCTCGGCGGCCAGCGCCAACCGCCGCTCCCGCCCCTCCCGCCGAGCCACAGCCCGAGGAGACTCACCCTCCCCGTTCCCGGAGACCCCACCGTCGGCTCCAGCCTCGCCATTCCCCGCCCCACCACCATCCGCAGCCCCGACATCAATGGGCACATCCGAGGTGAGCACCTCTCGCTCAACAGTCCCCTCCCCGTCACCCCCACCCGCAGGCTCGAGCAACCCCCCACCCAAGCCCGGCGCACCCACCTCAGCAGGCGAGCCAACAGCGGAGGCCGCGGGGAGCGAGACCCCGCGCGCGGATGTAATCCTTCCCGAAGTGGAGGGCCCCCTGGGGCCCGTGAACGCATCCGCGCGCGGGGTCTCGCTCCCCGCGGCCGCCCCAGCCATCTCGGCAGAACGGGTCTCGACGGGCTCGACCACCGAGACCGACGACCGCGCAAACCGCAACCAGTCAAGCAACCGCAACGTCGACCGGCAGTCGTACTCGTTGTAGTCCAAGATCCGCTGCTTGAGCTCTGCCGCCCGCTCCTCTCCGTCGGCCGCGAGCTTCGCGTACTCCGCGTACTCCGTGACCGACGCCGTCGCGCTGGTGACTCCCTCGCGCGCCGGGTCGTCCTGCATGTAGAGCGGTTCGAGCTTCTTGATCGACTTCGACCGGTTGGAGATACGCAGGCACGACCGGACCACCGCGTAGAGGTCGACCAGCACTCCGTCGCGCAGCAGCTGGTCCACCTCGTCCTCGTAGACGCCGTGCCGCGCCGCGATGGAGAGCAGGTGGGTCTTCTCGTAGGCGGCGTAGTGGTACACGTGCAGGTCCGGATACGTCTTCAGGCGTGCGTTGAGGTAGTCCACGAACCGGACGAGCGCATCGCGTTCGCTCGCCAGGTCGTCGGCCCAGAGCCCGTGGAAGGGCGGGGTCCCGTCGCCCGCTCCGGGACGTTCGACCCAGCCGAAGAGGTAGTCGAGGCCCATGGCGGGCGCCTGGTCGTCGCCGGGCAGGCGCGCCTCCTCCCACAGGGGGTCACCCTCGAAGTCGAAGAACACGTCACCAGGACTCGGCTCCGGGAGCCCGTCGATGGCCTCGGTCGCGACGAGCTGCCAGCGCAGCCGCGCGTCGGGGCCGTCCGGGTCGACGCCGTCGGGCAGGTGGTCGAGCGCTACCGAGCCGTCGCCCTCGTCCAGGCCGAGCTGGAGGCGCGCCTGGGCGCGCAGCCCCTCGAAGCGGCCGGCGGCCATGCCGTCGGGCGGCTCCTCGGCGGCCGCCAGCCCGTCGATCGTCATGATGCCCGACGCCGAGAACTTCGTCCGCTGCGCGCCGTACACCCCGCCGACGAGCAGCACGTCGCGGCTCTGCTTGGCCGCGTCGGCGCAGTCCGGGCAGTCCCGGAGCCGGCCGCAGGCCAGGTACCGCTCGTCGCTCCAGCTCACCGGGGCGTCGTCTGCGACGTGGGTGGCCAGGACCTCGCTGAGGCGCTGTCGCCGCTTGCGGAAGACGGGCAGCAGGTCGGCGAGCCGGTGCGACGTGGTCTCCCCCGTGCCGAGCACGAGGTGCACCTCGTCGGTCGGGTCGATCCGCGCCGCCATCAGCTGGTCCGCGTAGGCGGCGAGCTGGAGCAGGGCGCGGACCTTGGTGCGGCGCGCCAGCTTGGAGTCGTGCACGGCGTACCGCGGCACGACGCCGCGCGGGTCACCCAGGCGGACCTCCTCGCCGAGCGGGTCGCGCACCAGGAAGTCGGCCCGACCGTGGAACCGGCCGTCGAAGAACGAGGCCTGGTAGACGACGTCGGCGCCCAGTTCCAGGGCGGCGAGCGTGCGGGAGTGCGCGTCGGTCAGCTCGTCGCGGGTCATTCGACGGGCCGGCGCGACCTCGAGCACGCCACCGGGGCGTCCGGCGTCGGCCCGGCCGAAGGCACGAAGGTGACCGTCGAGGACGCGGCGTTCGTGGTCCTCCCCCAGGGCGGCGGTACGCGCGAGCATCTCGTCCTCCTCTCGCGCGCGGCGAGGGCTGCGGCCGAGGAGCTCGTCGAGGCGGCGCAACAGGCGGAACTCGCACTCGCCCGCGATCACGAGGTCGCTGGCCGAGTGCACGAGTGTGCTGGCGTCTTCACGCTCCAGGAGGAACATGTCCCCAGGTCTACCAGTGACCTCCGACACGAGCGCGCTACTGTCGCCCCGACAGGCGGTAGATATGTCCGGTTCGACACCGGGTTCTGGCGCCAACCCGCCTGGATGGCCGATAGTGGGGCCGACCGTATCGAAGGAGCAACCATGCCCGTGCGCTTCAACCCGCCTCCGGGTTGGCAGGTGCCCCCGGGATTCCGACCCGACTCCACCTGGGCTCCCGACCCGTCGTGGCCGCCGGCCCCGCCCGGTTGGGACTACTGGGTCGACCGGCCGGACACTCCCCAGCCCGACACCGGACCCCGCGGCGTCGCGCCCCCCGCACCCTCAGCACCCCCCGCACCGCCGGCTCCTGCCACACCGCCGGCTCCCGCCGACAGGTCGGACGCGGGGGCGGACACGCGGACCGTAGCGATCCAGGTGATCGACGGTCCGGGCGTCCGCCCAGCCCCCGCACCACCGGGCCCGCCCGGCGTATCGCCTGCCGATGCGATGGGCTCGACCATGACCATGGCGCCCATCAGCGCTCCCCCGGCTCCGGGCGCACCCCGGCCCGGCTCCGGCCCGCAGCCCGTCTATCCGCCGCCGTCGGTGATGGCACCCCCGCCCCCGCCCCCGGCGTCGGCCAAGGGCCCGACCACCGGCGTGCTCGCCGCCCTCAAGGGGCTCGGCGGCCGGAAGGCGACGGCACCCGCCGGCCCGCCGCCACTGGCGACCGGTCCCGGCCCCCTGAGCATCGACGACGCGAACCGCCCCCGCCCCGGCGGGCCGATGCCTGCCGGACCGGTGCAGGTCGCACCCATGGCAGCGGGATCGCGGCCCGACGCGCCAGGGCGCCAGGGCGGTTCCCGCCCGCCAGGTGCCGGGCTCATGATCGCCATCGCCGTGGCCGGCCTCGCGCTCGGCGTGATCGTCGGTGTGGTGATCACGGCCGGCCAGCAGGCCGACGCGAACCAGGCGATCACCGACGCCCAGAACATCCAGTCGCAGATCGACGAGCAGCGCGCCGAGATCGAGGCCGACCGCGCTCAGGTCGACCAGCAGCGCGACGAGGTGGCCAAGCGCGAACAGGCCCTGGCAGACCGCGAGGCTCAGGTCCAGGAGCAGGAGACCGCGCTCGAGCAGCAGCAGCAGGAGCAGGAGCAGCAGGAAGAGGAGCAGGAGGACGACGGCAACGGGAACGGGAACGGCGGGAACCCCGGCACCGTCTTCTACTGGAACTGCGACGCCGTGCGCGCCGCCGGCGCTGCCCCGCTCCCCAACACGGAGCCGGGCTACCTGCCGCACCTCGACGGGAACGGCAACGGCCTCGCCTGCGAGGACGGCGAGTAGCCCGAACCGCTCGGCGCATCCTTCGCCGTTCGGCGTAGGGCGGCCGTCATGACGAGAACAAAGCCGTCATCACGAGAACAAAAGAGAACGGGCCGAGGCAGATCCCCAGACTCTGCCTCGGCCCGCTCGTGTGTTCCCGGCCCACGCCATCTCCCCAGACGAGACGTGGGCCGGGAAGTCTTAACCCCCGAAGAGTCCCTCCAGGAGTGCACCGAGGCCGAGGGGATCCTCGTTCTCGGGAGCTTCGGTCGGCTCCTCGCTCGGAGCCGGGCTGGGCGACACCTCGCCGTCGGGCAGGACCTCGCCCGTCGAAGCGAGCTGCAACGCCTCGCTCATGTCGATCAGGCAGAGCCGCCAGACGTTGGAGTCCACGCCGTTCGGCGCCCGCCAGAACGCCTTGCCGGTGAGCTGCGGCGGCGCCGTCCAGCTCGTGCCGGTGCGCTGCGCGACGCAGGTCTCCATCGCGGGGACCTCGTTCGCCTCCGCGTTCTCGACCAGCATCGGGGCGAGCTCCGCGACCATCGGCGCGGGCGCCGCGGCCTGCGGCGTGTCCACGGTCTTGCCTGCGACATCGTGGATGACCGCACACTCGGGCGAGGTGCTGCGGCACCAGGAGGCGCTCCACGTGCCCTGGCTCGAGTAGACGAACCCGCGGGGCTCCGCGGTCGAGCGGTCAACCTGCAGGACCCGCATCCACACGCTGCCGTCGCCGAGCACGTCGAACGGCGTGACCCGGAGCGACGCGCCCGCTTCGGGCGCGCCCGTCGCGCCGGCAGCCGAACCGGCACCACCCGTGCCGGTCCCCGGTGACGCGGACGCCCCCTGCGCGTCCGCGGCACCATCGGTCTGCGGGTCGTCGAAGACCAGGAACTGGTCCCCCTCCGTCGCGCCGGAGGAGAATCCGAACACTAGTGCCGGACCGCCGTCGGACGGCAGGACCATCGCGTCGGACGTGACGCCTCGCCAGAGCAGGGTTCCACCGAGGTTCCCTGCGCGGAGGTTCTCGAGGGCGGTGTCGCCGCCCGCGAGGACCTCCAGGTCTGTGGCGCTGTGCCGGCCGTCGATCTTCGCCAGGGTCACCACCGCGAGATAGCGGTCGCCACCCCCTGCGTCGAGACCGAGGTCGAGCACAGCAGTGTCCGCGTCAACGCGGTAGGCCGCGGGCTTCGCCACGGTCTGCACGCCGGGCGCAAGGTTTGCAACACGCGCCTCCGGGTCCGGCGTCGGGATCGCGGTGGGCGACGGCGGCGCGGGATCGACCGGGACGGCGTCGAACGGCTGCGGTGACTCGACGGACGGGACCTCGACCTGGGTGCTGCTCCAGAAACCCGGGATGCCCGGCAGCGCGCCGGCCGCGCCGGCGCCGACCGTGGCGAGCGCCAGCGTGGAGGCCAGCGTGACGCTCGCCCGCCGCGTGGCGTGCTTGCGCCGGCTCGACCGCAGGACGCTGTCCAGGTCCAGAGTCGACTCGGGCACCGACGCGTACGCCGACTCGCGGACCCGGGCGACGAAGTCGTCGTCAGGGGTGCCGTGGGAGAGGTTCATGTTCATCGAGTCCCGCCCAGTGAATCGAGATCGAGGATCGCGCGCAGGTGGGCGAGGCCGCGCGAGGCTGTGGACTTCACGGTGCCGAGAGGAATGCCGAGCTCGTCCGACACCTCGGACTCCGACAGGTCCAGGAGATGACGCAGCACCACTACGCGGCGCTGCTTGACGGGAAGGCGCAGGAGAGCGCGTACGACGGCGTCGCGGTCGTCCACGGTGCGCGTGTGCATCCGGGCCGACTGGCGGGTGACGCGGACGTCGTCCTGCGGCAGCTCCTCCGGGCCGGTCAGGACCTCGCGCCGGGTACGGCGCCAGGCATCGATCCGCAGGTTGGCCAGCACACGCCGGGCATACACCAGCGGGTCGCCCTGTCTGGCCTTGTGCCAGTGCCGGTAGCACCGCTCGAAGGTCTGCTGGGTGAGCTCCTCCGCGCGGTGCGCATCACCGCTCAGCAGGAAGGCCATCCGGTGCAGTGGATCCTTGGCCTCTCGCATGAACGCGGTGAACTCTTCGTTCTTCGAAACCTGCGCGTTCCTGCGCGCGTGAGTGGCCGTGGGCCGGTCTGTACGCACGGGCAGCGAGGGTACGTCATCAGCGTCCGTCACCCCACCTCGGACCACTGTGAGCGGCCGGGTCGCGGGAGCGGGTGTAGTGGTGGATGAGGAGTCTGGGGTGTTCTGCTCGGTGGTCACGGTCTCCAGGTCGTCCGCAGAGCTGGAGTCGGCGCGCACGACGCGCAGAATCACGGGCTGGGTAACCCGGAACTCTGGCGCTTGAGCGCGCGGACTCGTGACTGTCACGAACGGAACACGGGCCGACCGGGGCGAAGGTTCCATCGGGATCCACAGAAATTCGTCGAACAGGTGTGATCCGGGCCACCGGGCTCGTCAGACGACGAAGCACGTGTCAGACGTGCAGGCCACTGAAGGTGGCCTGCACGTCTGACACGTGCGAGGGGTGGGTCAGGTCAGGAGATGCTGACCGAGCCCAGGATCCGCAGGGCCGTCCGCTCACCCTCCGGAGTGTCCGGGAGCGTCGCGTGGATGGCCCAGACCCCGGACATCTCCTCGTCCCAGATCATGAACTGGACGTCGAGCGGCGTCGCGCCGTTGTACCAGGGCTCCGACTCGCGGATCGTGACCTCGACGCGCCCCGCACCCTCGATCTGGAAGGTGAGTGCGTCGTCGGGTGCGTCCATGGTCGCGCCGTAGCCGTCGTACTCCCGGAGCGCCGTGATGTCGATATCGACACCGTCCTGGACGCCGTCCGTGACGATCCAGCTCTCGAAGTCTTCGCCTGCGTCCACCGGATCAGCAGACATGCCGGCGGGCACCGCGTACCGCATGCCGTTCAGCTCGTGCACCGCCCAGTCGGCGGGCGTCTCGCGGTCCACCTCGACGACCGGCAGGTCTCCACTGCCCTGCAGCCCCTCGATGTCCTCGCGCACCTCGATGGCGGACGACCTGAACGCGAGGGACTCGGCGAAGCCCTGGACTACCTGGTCCGGGCGGGCCGCGTCCGTCACGAACTCGAGGTGAGCGCTGTACCAGAGGCCGCCCGTGTGATGGACCAGGAGATCGGCCCAGTCGACCTGGCTGTCCGGGTCCGTGCCGGTCGCCAGCACCGCGCTGTCGGCTCCCGGCACATCGAGCTCCACGCGCCCGGTCTCCCCGTTTCGAGGCCACTCGCCCGGCTTCTTCAAGTTGGCCCGCATGAACATCGAGTCGGCGATGGAGCCGGTCATGCCCTCGTCGCTCAGGTCGCCCTCGATCTCGACCTCCTGCCCCGGTCCCGACCAGTCCACCGAGTCCTCCTCGTACGGAATCGTCTTCCAGGCCCCGGGCATCGCGTACGCCAGCCCGCGGAACTCCGCCGGCTGCCAGCCCGAGGGGAGCTTGGCGGGCTGCGGGACGGTCTCCTCGGGCGTCGGCTCCACGCTGGCCACGGGGCTCGGCGCCTCGGACACCTCGCTCGAACCGGGGAGCAGCGCCCTGTCCGCCGCGGCGTCGTACGTCAGCGCGAGCGCACCGGCGGCGGCCACGACGACTCCGGCCGCACCGCCGACCACCAGCAGCGCCGTCCGACGCCGTCGGACGTTCCGCACCGCCCGCGTCGCCATCGCCACCGAGTCGAGGGACTTCGGCGGCTCGATCGTGGAGCCGGCCGCGCGCAGGCCGGCCACCAGGGCCTCGTCCTGCTTCGCGTGGATGTCGTGCACGTTCATGATCGGCTCCCCTCGCCGTCGGGCACCACGAGGGTGCGCAGGCGCGCCAAGGCGCGTGAGGCCGTGGACTTGACCGTCCCGGCGGAGATGCCGAGCTCTGCGGCCGTCTCGGCCTCGGATCGATCGAGCAGGTAGCGCAGCACCACCACGCGGCGCTGCCGGACCGACAGCACCATGAGCGCGCGGACCAGGCGGTCCCGCTCGGCCAGCCCGCTGTCCGACGCCGGTGCGCTCCCCTCTCCGGTGCTGCTCGCCGGATCGTCGGTGAGGACCTCGCGACGGGTGCGGCGCCACGTGTCGATGCGAGCCGTCGCCAGGACCCGGCGCGCGTAGGCGAACGGGTCGCCGTCGCCCACCTTCTTCCAGGCCTTGAACGTCCGCTCGAGAGCGAGCTGCACCAGGTCCTTCGCCCGGTGCTCGTCGCCGCACAGCAGGTAGGCGATCCGGTACAGCGCCGGGGTACTGACCTGCGCGAAGACGGTGAACTCCGCGACCGGGTCCAGACCGCTCCGGACGACCGGGAACTCGCCGGTGCTCATCTCCGGCTCCAGGCTCACCGCGACCTCGCTCATCCGGTGCACCGCCCGCAGCTGTGGCCGGTGACTCGCACCGGCGCTGGTTCGCGGCGCCCTGTGCGCCGCATCGTGTGCGTCATGCACCATAGACGCAGCCCGGGACCGCCGGGGTTCCGCTCTTTCCGGACGGATTCTTACGAGATCCTGACGGCGCGGCCCGACGCCGGGATTCCGCCCGGCCGGTCCGTACCCTGAGGCGTGGCCCGAGTTCTCGTGATCGACGACGACGCCACCGTCGCGCAGGTGGTCGTCGCCTACCTGGAACGCGCCGGTGTTGTCGCCGAGCATGCCGCGGACGGGCCGGCCGCCCTGGCCGCCGCCGCGAAGAACCCGCCCGACGCCGTCGTGCTCGACCTCATGCTGCCCGGCATCGACGGCCTCGAGGTGTGCCGGCGCCTGCGCGCCACGCGCCCGGACCTGCCCGTGCTGATGCTGACGGCACGCGGCGAGGAGGAGGACCGCGTGCTCGGCCTGCAGATCGGCGCCGACGACTACGTGGTCAAGCCCTTCAGCCCGCGCGAGCTGGTGCTGCGGGTGCAGTCGCTGCTGCGCCGCGCGGGAGCCGCCGTCGGACCTGCGGACGCGCCCGGCCCCGCACGGGGCGCCAGGGCCGGCACAGCCCCCGCAGCGGGCGCCTCGGCCCTTCCGGCGGGCACGGACCCCCGCAGCGGGCCTGCGGCCGCACCAGGGGCGTCCGGGGCCCTTCACGACGGCGATCTCCGCCTCGACCCCGCCGCCCACCGGGTCACGCGCTCCGGCGCCGAGCTACCGCTCACCGTGCGCGAGTTCGAGCTGCTGCGCTGGTTCCTCACCCACCCCGGCCAGGTACAGGACCGCGAGGCGCTCCTGCGCGGCGTCTGGGGCTGGGAGTACGGCGACCGGTCCACCGTGACGGTGCACGTCCGCCGGCTGCGCGAGAAGGTCGAGGCCGACCCGTCCCGGCCGACGCGCCTGGTGACCGTGTTCGGCGTCGGCTACCGGTGGGACGCAACGCCGTGAACAACCTCGCGGGCGTCGTCCTGTCCGTCTCCGTCGCCGCCGTGGTGGGCGCCGTGGGCGCCGTCGCCCTGTTCGCCCTGGCCCGGCGCTGGGTCGCGCTCGCGGCGACCCTCGCCCCGCTCGTCGTCGTGGCGTCGGTCGCGGCGGGCGTCTACGCGAGCGCGCGGGCGATGTTCCTGTCCGACGACGACTCCATGACCGTCCTGCTGCTCCTGCTCGCCACGGTGCCGGTCGCGCTCGCCGTCGGCCTGGTGCTGACGGCGCGGATCCGGACGGTCACTACCGAGGCCGCGGCCGAGAAGGCGGCCCGCGAGCGGGACCGCGAGGTCGAGGTGCGCCGCCGCGAGATGGTGGCGTGGGTGTCGCACGACCTGCGCACGCCGCTGGCCGCGGTGCGCGCCCTGGCGGAGGCGCTGGAGGACGGCGTCGGCCCGGCCGACGAGCACGTGCCCCGCATCCTGGCGGAGAACCGGCGCATGGCCGCCATGGTCGACGACCTCCTCGCCCTCTCCCGCCTCCAGTCCCCCACGACGACGCTGCACCGCGAGCCGGTGGCCGTGGCCGACCTCGCCTCCGACGCGATCGCCACCGCCCAGCCCCTGGCCGACGCCGGCGGGGTCACCCTGGCGTGGGACGTCACCGACCCGGTCGTCACGTCGCTCGACGCCCGGGACGTCGGGCGGGCGCTGGAGAACCTGCTGATGAACGCGATCCGGCACACCGCCCCGGGCGGCACGGTCCGCGTGGCGGTGGTGTGCGAGGACTCCGCCGCGGGGGCTGCGACGGGAGCCAGGACGGTGGTGATCGCAGTGGAGGACGAGTGCGGCGGCATCCCGGAGGCGGACCTCGGCCGCGTCTTCGAGGCGGGCTGGCGCAGCTCCGGCGCGCGCACCCCCGAACGCGGGGACGCCCTGGGAAGCGGAGCGGGCCTCGGCCTCTCCATAGTTCGCGGAGTGGCCGAGGCCCACGCGGGGACGGCGACCGTCGCCAACACCGGCAGAGGCTGCCGATTCACGCTCACCCTCCCCGCCTGACCCGTTGAGTGCTGGATATTCGCCCTTCGACAGGCGATCCGAGGGCGAATATCCAGCACTCAACAGATGGGTTAGAGCACGTGGGCCAGGAAGTCCCTGGTGCGCTGCTCCTGCGGGTTGTCCAGGACCGCGCTCGGCGGGCCGCTCTCGACGATCACGCCGTCGTCCATGAACACGACGTGGTCGGCGACCTCACGGGCGAACCCGATCTCGTGCGTCACCACGATCATCGTCATGCCGGACCGCGCCAGGTCCTGCATCACCGACAGCACCTCGCCCACGAGCTCGGGGTCGAGCGCCGACGTCGGCTCGTCGAACAGCATGAGCTCCGGGTCCATCGCGAGCGCCCGGGCGATGGCGACCCGCTGCTGCTGGCCGCCGGAGAGCTGCGCCGGGTAGTGCTCCATCCGGTCCGTCAGCCCCACGCGCTCGATCAGCTCGAGCGCGCGCTGCTTCGCCGCCTTCTTCGACAGCCCCCGCACCTGCACGGGCGCTTCCATGACGTTCTCGAGCGCCGTCATGTGCGGGAACAGGTGGAACCGCTGGAACACCATGCCGATCCGCGAGCGCTGCCGCGCGACCACCTTGGGGTGCAGCCGGTGCAGCGTCCCTTTTGCGTCCGCGCGGTAGCCCATGAGGTCACCGCCGACGACGACGGAGCCGCCGGTGATCTCCTCGAGCTCGTTGATGCAGCGCAACAGGGTGGACTTGCCGGACCCGGACGGGCCGAGGA
Source organism: uncultured Actinomycetota bacterium (assembly GCA_963850545.1). Lineage (GTDB taxonomy): Bacteria > Actinomycetota > Actinomycetes > Actinomycetales > Cellulomonadaceae > Promicromonospora. The sequence continues at coordinate 1,423,338 of CAWKLP010000002.1, forward strand.
TCACCGTGACCTCGCCGCGCGCGACGTCGAGGTCGACGCCCTTCAGGACGTGCACGGCGTCGTGCCCGTGGCCGAACACCTTGTGCACGGCGCGCACGGAGACCATGTCCGTGGAGTCGGCCGCGCCGGCCGGGGAGTCCGCGACGACGCTCATGGCGTCACCTCCTTGGTGATGTCCACGTTGACGGTCCCGGCGGCCGCGATGGCCGCCTGCTGACCGCCCGCCGGCCCCTTGCCGCGGCCCCGGCGCCGGGTGGTCGTGCCGAACCCGCGCCCGTAGTACTGCTCCAGGTAGTGCTGGCCCACCATCAGGATCGAGGTGATGAGCAGGTACCAGAGCGCCGCGATGACGAGCAGCGGCACGGGCAGGAAGTTGCGGTTGCCGATCGCGCTGGTCGCGTACATGAGCTCGTACGTGAACGGCAGCGCGGTCACGAGGGACGTGGTCTTCAGCATCGAGATGGTCTCGTTGCCGGTCGGCGGCACGATGACGCGCATGGCCTGCGGCAGCACCACGCGGCGCATGATCTTGCCGTCCTTCATGCCGAGGGCCTTCGCGGCCTCGGTCTGGCCGGGGTCCACGGAGGTCAGGCCGGCGCGCACGATCTCGGCGAGGTACGCCGCCTCGTTGAGCGCGAGGCCGATCAGCGCGAGCCAGAACGCCGTGAAGACGTCGTCGGTCCGGAAGGTGAAGAACTCCGGCCCGAACGGGATGCCCAGCGACAGCCGGGGGTACAGCACGGACAGCAGGCCCCAGAAGATCAGCTGTGTGTAGATCGGCGTGCCACGGAAGAACCAGATGTAGGCCCAGCTCACCCAGCGCATCACCGGGTTGTCCGACCGGCGCATCACCGCGAGCACTACGGCCAGGACGATCGCGACCGCCATCGACCCGAACGTGAGGATCAGGGTCCACATGACGCCGCGGATCACCACGATGTCGCGCAGGTACAGCCACACGACGTCCCAGCGGAAGGCGTCGTTGGTGATCAGGGCGTTGGCGGCCATGGCGGCCAGGACCAGCACGACCACGGCCGCGACGATGCGGCCGGGCCGCGGCACGGGCCGGGCGTGGATCCGGTTGGGTACCGGATCCTTGCCCGACGCCGGAGCGTGCGTCCGTGCTGTCACGTCGCTCATCAGCCGGCCGGGTTGAGCTCAGCCTCGTCCAGCACGCTGTCGCCGCTGCCCCAGACGTCGAAGACCTGCACGAGCGTGCCGTCGTCCATGAGCTTCTGGAGTGCGGCCTGCACCGCGTCGGTCAGCTCCTTGTCGTCCTGCGACACGACGATGCCGAGCGGCGCTGCGTCCCGCACGTCGCCGAAGGTCTCGATCTGACCTTCGGTCTGCTCGACGGCGTAGGCGACGACCGTCGAGTCGGCGTACATGGCCTGTGCCTTGCCGCCCACGAGGTTGGTCGTGGCGTCGGCCTGCGAGTCGTAGCGCAGGATGTCGATCGGCTCGTCGCCGTCCTTCTCGCAGTCCTCGGAGAGCCCCGTGAGCTCGTCGTCCTGGATGGTCCCGGTCTGCACGGTGACACTGACGCCGCACAGCTGCTCCGGGTCGAAGTCGTCCGGGTTGCCGGTCGCGACGGCGTACTGCGAGCCCACGAGGAAGTAGCCGATCATGTTCGCCTCGGCGATGCGCTCCGGCGTGATCGTGAAGGAGGAGATGCCGACGTCGTACTTGGAGCCGACGGCGGGGATGATGCCGTCGAACGGCGAGGACTGCACCTCGGTCTCCAGGCCCAGCACTGCACCGATGGCCTTCGCCATGTCGACGTCGAAGCCGATCGGCGTCTGGCCGTCGGTGTCGATGTACTCGGCCGGCGCGTAGGTGGTGTCGGACCCTACGTTGAGGGTGCCGCGCTCCGCGATCTCGTCGGGGAGCATCGCGGCGATCTCCTCGTCGACCTCGATGGTCGAGAGGTCGAACGATGCCTCGGCGCTGGCGTCGTCGGAGGCGTTACCGCCGGCGGTCTGCTGCGACGCGTCGGTGCAGGCAGTCAGAACGAGGGCGGCAGCGGTGAGTGCCGCCGCGGCGGTGAGGGCGGGAAGCCTGCGCATCAGGGGTCTCCTGGTAGGTCGGTTCATTTGTGACATTGTGATGTAACGCGTGTTACGCGAATGTTTCGTCCGTTCCAAAATTGGTTGGCCTGGGCAAAGAACCGCGGCAAGCCGGTCAAGTTCCTGCCGGGGTGCCGGTCAGGTGTCGTGCTCGCGGCGAGGCCGCCCCACAGCACGACGAGTGAGATGACCATCAGGGCGATGGCTGCGCTCACGGGGCGAGCAGCGCCTCCACGTAGCCGCCGCGGAACTTGCCCGTCGGGTCGAGGCGCGCGGCCAGCTCGGCGAAGTCGCCGAACCGCGGGTACAGGCCCGGGAGGTCGGCCACCGGGACCGTGAACAGCTTGCCCCAGTGCGGGCGCGCACCGAGCGGCAGCAGCGCCGCCTCCAGCTCGGGCAGCACGGCCCGCACAGCCGGCCAGTCCTGCCGCCACGTGAAGTGGAACGCGAGGCTGTCCTCGGGCGCGGTGCTGAGCCACAGGTCGTCGCCGGCGACCGTGCGGATCTCGGACGTGAGCAGCAGCGGCCCGAGCCGGTCCCCGAGGGCCCGCAGGGCGCGGACGGCGTCGGCCCCCGCGGTGCGCGGCAGGAGGTACTCCGACTGCAGCTCCGCGCCCAGGGACGGCGTGAAGTCCAGGCGGAAGTGCGGCAGCCGCTCGAACCACGGCCCGGGCACCCCGCCCTGCTCCGTGCACGCGACGGCGGCGACGTCGGGCAGGGGGTGCATCGGCCGGGTCGCCGGAGCGGCGCCCAGCTCGACCGGGAGCGCGGGAGCGGCGCCCGCGCCGTCGTCCACCCGGGACTTGCACCAGACCATGCGAACGGAGGGCTCGAACCAGCTCGTGAAGACACTGACGGAGTACGCGCTGCCCATAACCGCGTCGAGGTTGTCGAACAGTGCGTCCCACGGCAGGCCGGTGAAGACGTCCTGGCGCACGTCGAACGTCGGCACGGTCGCGAGCTCCACGCGGGTCACGATGCCGAGGGCGCCGAGCGCCACCACCGACCCGGGGAAGTCGGCGTCGCCGCGGCGCAAGGTCAGCACCTCACCGGAGGCGGTCATCAGCTCCAGCCCGACGACGTCGCCCGCCAGCGAGCGCGTCCCGTCACCGGAGCCATGCGTACCCGTGGCGACGGCGCCCGCCACCGAGATGTGCGGCAGGGAGGCCATGGCGGTGAGGGCGCGGCCCCGCGCATGGAGGTCGGCGGCGACCTCGCCGTAGCGCAGGCCCGCCCGGACCGAGGCCACGCCGGTCGCTGGGTCGACCTCGAGGGACGGCCTGCCGTCGTCGAGCAGGTCGAGCTGTACGTGCACGCCCGTCGTGTCGGCGACGTCGCAGAACGAGTGGCGTGATCCCAGGGCCCGGACGCGGGGCTCGCCGGCGACGATGCCGGCAAGCTCCGCGAGGGTCCGGGGGCGCTCGATGCGCTCGGAGGAGTAGGTGAGGTTCGCTGCCCAGTTCTTCACCGGACAAGGGTGCCACTCCCGCGCCCGATCGGACGCGAGCGATCAAGCTGGGTTCAGCCGTGGCTCAGGCGCTGGCCGCGGCGTTGCGGACCACCGGAATCCGTTGGCTGATACCGACCATGTCCAGGACCTCCATCACCACGGCGGACGGCTCACGGAGCAGCACGGGCGAACCCGTCTCCTCGCCGAGCACGAACACCTGAAGGATGAAGGCCACCCCGGAGGAGTCGATGAACGTGACGTCCCGAGCGTCGACGATGACAGGCTCGGGGTCCGGTCGTCCTGCGAGCGTGGCCATGGCCGCGCTCGCGTTCTCGCGCAGCAGCGCGTCGATGTCACCCCAGAGGGTCAGCACCGTGCCCTCGTAGGTGTTCCGGCAGGCGATACCGGATCCCAGGGGTCCGGGAACCATGTCCTGCGCTGAGTCTGACGGGAGAGGGTCCATGGGGTCATTCGCTCCGTCCTGCATTGGTCGGGCCTCGACTTCGTTAGCACTGACTTCCACACACTGACTTGGACGTCGACTTGGACACTTCTTGGTGCTGTCTGACCGCTCCTTGCCCCTGTGGGGCAAGAATTGCCTAGGGCGAGTGTTCACCCGACACCCGGCTTACGTCCACCCCCATGGCGTTACGGTCGCGTTGCACGAAGGAGAACTGCCGGTCGCCGCGTCCTTGCGGGCCTGCTCGGCACCTGCCCGAGACGGACTCAGGCAGGTTCGGTCACGTCCGCAACCGTGGCATCGAGCGCCGTCGTGAGGTCGACGGCGTCGATCGTGGCGCCCACACCGTGAGCACCCCCGCCGATCGACACAGGCCCCGGCTCACTCAGCCGGGAGTCCGCGACGACGGGCCACCTGTGGAACGACCCGAACGGGGTGATGGTTCCCCTCTCATAGCCCGTGACCTCGAAAGCCACGTCCTTGCTCGGCATCGACAGCCGCGAGACGCCGAGCAGCGCGCGCAGCTTGGGCCACGAGATCTGCCGGTCACCGGGAACGAGCACGAACAGGAAGTCCCCGTCGGCCCGGCGCACGACGATCGTCTTGATCACCTTCGCCGGCTCGACCCCGCGTGCGGCCGCGGCCTCGGCGAGGCTCGCCACCTGGCCGTGCCGGGTGATCTCGAACGGGATGCCCGCCGCCTCGAGCGCCGCGACGGCTCGTTCTTCGGTCATGACATTTCCTATCCTGAAAACGCGAGTCTTCGTTGTCTCGCAATATGGTCAAGAATCTCTTGCGAGGCGGCTCCGGCTCCGCCGGCTCAGGCGTCGTACTCGGTGCGTTCGGTGCGCCAGTACTCGGCGCCGTCGCGTGTGCGCTGCACCAGGCCGTGGTCCACCATCGCACGCCGGATGCCGGCCGGGTCGTGAACCAGCTCCCGCAACCGGTCCGTCAGCTCACGCTCGGTCACCGGCTCCAGGAGCGTCGGCATCGCCTGCACCGCCAGGTACCGCGTCACCGCGATCTTGTCGCGCCACCGCCGCGGCATCGCTTCCAGGCGCCCGGAGCGCAGGAAGCGCCGGGGATCGCCGAGCCCCCCGCCCGGCGTCTCCGCCTGCCCCCTCGGCGTCGGCTCCGCCGCCATCCGTCAGCTCAGCCCTCGTCCGCGGGGACGCCGGCCGCCCGTGACGACGCTCGTCGACTTGGGGAGGACCCCGAGCAGGTCGGACGACGAGGCGTCAGCCGTGCCCTCCGGGTTCTCGTCCGGGACCGCACAGGGGTCCTCGTCGGTTCCGCTGTCGGCGCCGTCGTCGGCGGCAGTGTCGCCGGTCGTGGTGTCGCCGGCTGCGGTGTCGTCGACTGCGGTGTCGTCAGTGGTGTCGGAGCTCGGTGCGGGCGACTGGCTCGGCTCGGGTTCGGTCTCCGGGCACTCCTCGGACGGTTCCTCCGACGGGTCGGGGCTCGGCTCATCCGAGGGGTCGGGGCTCGGCTCCTCGCTCGGTTCCTCCGACGGGTCCGACGGGCTCGGCGAAGGCGACGGCGTGGGCTTCGTCGTGGGCGTCGTCGGCTTCGGCGTCGGATCGCTCGGTGTCGGCTTCGGGGTCGGCTCCGACGGCTTCTCCGACGGCGGGTTGTCGCTCGGCTCGTCCGACGGTTTCGTGGCGGGCTTGCGCGGGCCGTCAGCGGACTCACCGTCGCCCGGCTTGGGGTCGAGCGCCGGCTTGTAGCGCGGGCTCGTGGAGTCGGTCGGGGTCCAGGTGCCGACGTCGGACGGGTCGATGGCGCGGTTCGGGATCGACCCGGCCGCGAAGAACTCGAAGTGCCACGGCTCGGGCTTCGCGCCGCCGAGCTGGGCCCACGACGGGTTGTCCCAGCCGTAGTCCGGGCCGTGCAGGCGCAGCCAGACGTACTCGGGGGAGTTGCCGCCCGCGATCGGGTTGCCCAGGTCCACGGCGAGGCCCCAGCCGTGGTTCGACGTGCCCGGGATCGCCGCGAGGTGCGGCTTGATCCCGGCCAGGGACACCTGCGCCTCGTAGGACCGGTAGGAGTCGGTCATCGGGATCGGGTAGCCGAACTCCTCCTCGAACAGCGCGTTGAGCGCCGTCAGCCGCTCGGCCGCGTCGCAGCGCAGCATGTGACCCGGCGCGAACTCCAGCGGGCACAGCACGTCGGCGGGGATACGGCCGTTGGCGTAGCCCAGGGTGGAGCCGCCGAACATGGTCACGACGTCGAGCAGGCTCTCGCGCAGCGAGAAACCCTCGGGCTCGTCGGCGCCCTCGACCTCTACCAGCGCGTTCGGCACCGATGGGTCCAGCATGTTCGCCAGCCGCACCGCCGCGATCACCACCTGGTCGTAGGTGATGTAGCCCGCATGCGCGTCCTCGGAGTGCGGCTCGGTCTCGGAGGTGAGCTCGTTCGCCACCTCCACCGCGGGCGGGGTGTCCTCCTCCGGCGCCGGCTTCTCGGTGCCGTCCTTCTTGTCAGTGCCCTTGTCGCCGCCGTCGTTCTTAGCGTCGTCCTTCTCGGCAGGATCCTTCTCGGCGCCCGACGCCGGGGCGTCCGCATCCTTCTCGGACGCGCGCACCGCGGGCGCCTCCTCGATGCGGAGACCCTCGTTGTTCTCGCCGAACGCCAGCTGCTGCATCTGATACGTGGTGTAGAGCATGCCGAGCTCGGCAGCGGCCTGTGCGACCGCCGGGCTGAAGTCGGGACCCTGCTCCCGCGCCTCGCTCTCGGCGCGTTCGAGGACCGCGACGATCTGGCCCAGGCTCACGCCCTCCGGGGCGGTCTCGGTCTCACCGACGGAGACGCTCTCGAGCACCCCGTAGAGCCGGATCGGAAGGTCGCCGTCGTTGCCGGAACCGGGCGAGGCCGGGACGCTCGCCGCGGCCGTGAACAGCACCCCGGTGGCGATCACCGTGGCGAGCGCGCCGTGCCAGGCCGTGCGGAGGTACTTGCGCAGGCGGGCACGGGGGATATGCGGAACAAGCGTCTTCGCCTGGTCGTTCACGCGTCGCCCCCTCGGTCGGTGCGCTGCTTCGCAGTGCGCAGTACTTACGGTTCGGATCCTTGCACAGCAGTATCACGCTCAGGTGAATTCGAGCGGCGTAATTATCGGCGCCAGGGTGAACCGCACCTCCCGGAGGAAGACGCTGAACGCCGGCGTCAGTGACGCCCCACGATCGACAAGAGTAACGATTCGGGCGTACAACGCAATGAAGGCTTCCTGGTACATCTCGGGATGCTTCACACTGACCCGGGTCCGTACGGGCGCACTCACGCCCGCAGCCGAGCGGCCGGAATCGTGGCCGTGAAAGGAAGTCCCTCATGACCGAGACTCCCAACGCACCTGCCGTCCAGGGCACAGCCCAGGACCCGCAGGCGAACACCATGGCCATCATCGGCTTCGTGCTCGCCTTCGTCGCGCCCCCGATCGGGATCATCCTCTCGGCGATCGCGGTGTCGAAGGCCGGCAAGGCTGGTCTCGACAGCAAGCTCGCGAAGTGGGGCCTCGCCCTCTCGATCATCTTCACGGTGCTGTACCTGGTGTTCGTCGCGCTCGGTGTCATCGCGGCGCTCTCGCTTCCGGCCAACGCCACCATGTGATCTCGGGCCACACCTGGGCGGCGCCCACCGGCGCGCCCGCCACCGTCTTCGACAGCGCAGAGGCTGTCGCTCCCGAGGGAGCGGCAGCCTCTGCTGCGCTCATGGCTGATATCGGTCTATCCAAGACCATTCGGATACTCCACAATATGGCCTGACATTTCCTAGAACCTGCAACCAGGGGAGCACTACCACCATGACCACGCCCGACACGACGACCGCCGAGGCCACGATCGAAGAGAACGCGGCCGCCACCGCCACCGAGGTCGTGGAGACCGAGCCTGCCGAGCCGGAGGCGACGTCCGAGGCGAAGGCAGAGACCGAGGCGAAGGCAGAGACCGAGGCTCCTGCACCCGAGCCCGCCACCGAGGCCCCCGCCGCCGAGGTCTCCGAGGCCGAGACCGCCCAGGCCGAGACCGCGGAGCTGGAGACGGCGAAGACGGAGACCGCCGCCGTCGAGACCACGCCCGACGCCGAGGCTCCGGTTGCCGAGGCCGCGACCGCCGTCAGCGCGACCGAGGTTGCCGTCCCGGCTGCCGCCGCGACCGCCGTCGCCGCGACCGCCGCACCGGCCGCCGCCGAGGAAGAGGAGGACCCGCAGACCGCGGTCTTCAGCCTCGTCACCTTCTTCCTCGCCGCCCTGCCGATTATCGGCGTCATCCTGAACGCCATCGCGGTCGCCCGCGCCGGCAAGGAGGGCTTCGACCTGTGGCTCGCCCGCTGGGGCCTCGCGCTCGCCATCATCGAGACCGTCGGCGCCCTCGCCCTGGTCGGCCTCGGCTACTACTTCGGCCTGCTGACCGCCGGCGCGGTCTGAGCCGACCAGCGGCCCCACAGAGGTCCGCTTCTGCCAAGCCTTCTCGCATGGTCTACCCCCAGACCCCATGCCAGATCGCCTGGCAGAGGCGGACCTTTCGCCTGGGACGACGGCGGTCGCCGGGCGACCCCGTAAACAGCGGACTATCGCGGCAGAGTGGGTGAAATTTCGCCAACCGTCACATCATGGTCATTCGGGTGTCACCGGCCGCCCGGACGATGGACGCGCCCAGGTCAGTCTCGAGGAAGGTCTGTCCATGTCGCAGTTCGTCGTTCAACGAGGCCACCAGCGAGGGCTTCGAGCTCGCCACCTGATCGCGTCCGTCACCGCGCTGGCGCTCGTCGCGCTCCTCATGGTGGTATATCCGCAGCCCGCCGACGCCTACCCGCCGGACATCCCCTCCAAGGCAGCTGTGCAGTCCGAGCTCGACGCGCTCACGGTCCAGGCGGAGGGCGCGTCGGCCCCGTACGACCGGGACCTGTTCCCGCACTGGATCAGCCAGGGCAACAGCTGCAACACCCGCGAGGTGGTGCTCCAGCGCGACGGGAGCAACGTGCAGGTCGGCAGCGACTGCTACCCGACGTCGGGCAGCTGGTACAGCGAGTGGGACGGCCTGACTGCCACGGCGGCGTCGGACATCGACATCGACCACGTCGTCGCCCTGTCCGAGGCCTGGCACTCGGGCGCCAGCGAGTGGACGACGGACCGCCGGCAGGACTTCGCGAACGACCTCACCGGCCCGCAGCTGATCGCCGTCACGGACGACGTGAACGTCTCGAAGAGCGACAACGACCCCGCCGAGTGGGTCCCGCCGCTCGCCGGCAAGCACTGCGCGTACTCCAAGATGTGGATCCACACGAAGTACCGCTGGGGCCTCACCCTGGACTCCGCGGAGAAGACGGCGCTGCAGGGGATGCTGAACACCTGCTCGTTCTGATCGACCGCACCCGGAGCAGGTAGAAGCAGGGCGCCGTGTCGGGCGCCCTGCTTCTCGCTTCCTCTTACTGCGCCGCGCTCTTCTTCTGCCGCATGTGGTGCTGAACCTCCGCGGGACGCCGCGTCGTCGATCCCCGCGTCGTCCCGGCGTCGGACAGCGCGGCGCGGAGCGCTTCCTCGGCATCGAGCACGGCCTGGTAGGCGTCCTGGCAGACGGCGTACCCGGCGCAGGCGGCGTCGAGCACGGCGAGCGCGGCGGTGGACGCGGCGCCGACCTCCTCCGGCCCCGCGTTGCCGCTCACCGAGGGAAGCCCAGCGGCGTCCTGCTGAGCAGCGCGGAGGTCGGCGAGGCCGGCGGAGTGACCTGCCTGCCCGGCCTCCAGGGCGGTCGCGTAGTCGCCGAGGGTGTCGGCCATGGCATCGAGGCCCTGCGCCTCGAGCACCACCGTGGCGTGGCCGCGCAGCGCTGTCTCCAGCGTGCGGAGGCCCTCCGCCGCGGCCCGGACGGCCTGGGCGTTGCCACGGACCGCTGCGGGGTTCCCGTCGGGCGGGCTGAAGGCGGCCGCGTCCCAGCCGGACGCCGATGCGCGCAGGTCGTCGATCAGGATCTCGACGTACTCCGGCACATCGAGGTGCTCGAACCCGTGGCGTTTGCGGCTCAGCTCGTTGATCCGGCTCTCGCACAGGTCGATGAGCTCGCTGAGTGTCACGCCGGCCCCTCGGCAACCGGGCGGGCCGTCCGGACCGGGCGGATCGGCAAGCCCGTGGCCGAGCGCTCGGTGTCGGAGCTACTGGTGGTCGAGTGCCCGGTGGTCGAGGCCGCCGACACCTCGGCCTCGACCGGCTCCACCAGCGGAGCGGTGGCGGCCCGCGGATCCGGCTCGACCGCCCGGCGCACCAGCTCGGGCGGCTCCATCACCGACAGGACGCGCTGGACCTTGGCGATCTCGCGGAGCGCGCCGGCCGGGTCGGTCTCCTTCCCGGCTGCGCGTAGCACGTGCCCGACGGCGGCCCGCGCCGCCGTCGGGCCCCGGACCACGCCGTCGCCGAGCGCGATCACGTCGGCGAGCCCGGCGAGCCGTACGGTGATCGCGACCCGGCGCGTCGTCGGCCAGCCGACGCCTGCCGCGTTCAGGCGCTGTACGGAGCGCGCGATGGTCTCGGGGCTCATCGCCTGCCCTCCACCGCGTCGGCGTCGACCTTCAGCTGCTCAGCCATCCAGCTCCCTCTCAAGCATCCCTGCACGTCACAGAGATTTTGAAAGCCTAGGTCGCAAGCTTCCGGGTGAACATGGGGAGCGATCCCCATTGCACCGAGCCCGCCGGGAACGGTTGACGGTTCACCCCGGGACGGTGAGTCTGGTCGGGCCGCGGCCCGGTCGGCCGCGGGTGCACCGCTCCATCGCTCCACCCTCCAGAGACGGACGCCAGGACGAGCACAGGGAGAACCAATGACACCGCTGTCAGAGATGTCCTCCGACCACAAGCACCGACGCTTCGGAAAGCGCACCGGCGAACACACCGGAAGGCCGGCCCTCAGCGCGGCCGCGGCCTTCGCAGTCGCCTGCCTGTTCGCGGCATCGCTCACCGCACCCCAGGCCGACGCCGTCGTGCAGGCCGACGTCACGGCACAGGCCGAGATCTGCGACATCTACTGCGATGCCCGAGACCCCGCTGCCGCGACCAGCGACCGCGTGCCGGTGAGCACCACGATCTACGGCCGGACCATCCGGCTCCACGTCTCCGACACCGACGTCATGGGCTGGGGCTCTATCGACGGCGGCCGGGCGGGCGACGAGGTCTGGCTGGACCGGTCCTTCGACGGCGGGCGGACCTGGGCGTCGGGCAGCCGGCTCGGCGCCACGACGATCCCGACCGGCTCGACGGGCTCGCGCCTACTGGACGAGCAAGTGCGGCGGGGGCGTCCAGTGGAACACCGGCATCGCGTACAAGAACGCCATCACCAACGAGCTGTACATCCAGCTCAACGCGGCGCTGCACAACCGTATCGCCGGCGACACGACCTACCTCCAGCGAGCGCAGGAAGGGTGGGACTGGTTCCGGGCCGGCGGCATGATCAACTCCGGCAACCTGATCAACGACGGGCTGAACGACTCCTGCGCCAACAACGGCGAGCCCACGTGGACCTACAACCAGGGCGTCATCCTCGGTGCCCTGGCCGAGCTGCACCGGGCCACCGGCGACGCGGCGCTGCTCACCACCGCCCGGAACCTGGCGAACGCTTCGACCAGCTCCACCTACCTCAACCCGGGTGGTGTGCTCCGCGAGGTGAACGAGGGCGACGACTGCAACAGCGACGGCGCCTCCTTCAAGGGTGCCTACGTCCGTGGCCTGGGCAAGCTCAACGTGGCCCTGGGCGACCGTCCGTACAGCGCCTACCTCGACCGGCAGGCCGACGCCGCGTACGGCAACGACCGTGACTCGCTCGACATGTACGGCCCGCACTGGAACGGTCCTCGGGTTCCCGTGACCGCGGGACACGGCTGCCAGCACGGCGCGCTGGACCTGCTGAACGCGGCGCAGGCGAGCTGAACCGTCGACGTGTCAGCCCCGCAGGTCACCCGGGTGATCTGCGGGGCTGACACGTGCCGGGCACCCGGGTGGCAAATGACCTTGCCGTTCCTGGGAGAATGAGGGGTTGTGAGTACCGAGCCTTCTTCCACCCCAGTGTCCGACGGCGATCGCGGCCGCCCGGGCGGAGGCCGGAACCGTCGCCGCGGCTCGGGCAGGCAGCCGGGCCAGCAGAACCGTCGGCCTCGGCGCAGCGGGCCGCAGCGCGTCTCGACGGCGCAGCTGGAGGCGGCCGCCGCCAAGCGCGCCGTCGTCGAGATGCCGCCCATCACCTACCCGGCACAGCTGCCCGTCTCCGCGCGCCGCGCGGACATCGCCGCAGCGATCCGCGACAACCAGGTGGTGATCGTGGCCGGCGAGACCGGCTCCGGCAAGACGACGCAGATCCCGAAGATCGCGCTCGAGCTGGGGCGCGGGCGGCAGGGCCAGATCGGGCACACCCAGCCCCGGCGGCTGGCCGCGCGCACGGTAGCGGAGCGCATCGCCGAGGAGCTCGGCACGCAGCTCGGCGGCGTGGTGGGCTACCAGGTCCGGTTCACCGACCAGTCCAGCGACGAGACGCTCGTCAAGGTCATGACCGACGGCATCCTGCTCGCCCAGATCCAGCGCGACCCACAGCTGCTCGCCTACGACACGATCATCATCGACGAGGCGCACGAGCGGTCCCTCAACATCGACTTCCTGCTGGGCTATCTGTCGCGGCTCCTCCCCCAGCGACCCGACCTGAAGCTGATCATCACGTCGGCCACCATCGACTCCGAGCGGTTCGCCGCGCACTTCTCCCCCGCGGCCCTCGCGGAGCGGGGCGGTGCGCCCGCTTACGTGACCGACGTGCTCGCGGACCTCGCCCCGATCGTCGAGGTGTCCGGCCGGACGTTCCCGGTCGAGATCCGCTATCGCCCGCTGTCGCCGGACGAGGGCGAGGCGGGCGCGGAAGGTGAGCAGCCGACGTCGGGCAGCCCGAAGAAGAAGGGCAAGGCACGCGGCAGCGAGGAGAAGGACCTCGTCACGGGCATCATCGACGCCTGCGACGAGCTGCTGCGCGAGGGGAACGGCGACATCCTCGTGTTCCTCTCGGGCGAGCGCGAGATCCACGACGCCGCCGACGGCCTCGCCGGACACTTCAAGGAACGTGCCCGGGACCCGAAGCACCCGCAGCACATCGAGATCCTGCCGCTGTACGCGCGGCTGTCGAGCGCGGAGCAGCACCGGGTCTTCCAGCAGCACGCCTCGCGGCGCATCGTGCTGGCGACGAACGTCGCCGAGACGTCGCTGACCGTCCCGGGCATCCACTACGTCGTCGACCCCGGCACCGCACGCATCAGCCGCTATTCCAAGCAGACCAAGGTGCAGCGGCTGCCGATCGAGCCGGTGTCGCAGGCCTCCGCCAACCAGCGCAGCGGCCGGTCCGGTCGTGTCGCCGACGGCATAGCGATCCGCCTCTACTCGGAGCAGGACTTCGACGGGCGGTCCGAGTTCACCGAGCCCGAGATCCTGCGCACCTCCCTGGCATCGGTGCTGCTGCAGATGATCTCGGTCGGCGTGGTCAGCACGCCCGACGACGTCGCCCGCTTCCCCTTCGTCGAGCCCCCGGACACTCGCGCGATCCGCGACGGCGTCCAGCTGCTCACGGAGCTCGGCGCGCTGGAGGAGGTCTCCACGGGCCCGACCAACGAGACGGTCACGCAGCTCACCGAGGTGGGCCGCACGCTCGCCCAGCTCCCGATGGACCCGCGCCTGGCGCGCATGGTCATCGAGGGCTCGCGGCACGGCGTGGCCCGCGAGGTCGCGATCATCGCGGCCGCGCTGTCGATCCAGGACCCGCGCGAACGCCCGGCCGAGCAGCGCCCGCAGGCCGACCAGCAGCACGCCCGGTTCGCCGACCCGCGCTCCGACTTCCTCACCTACCTCAACCTCTGGGAGTACGTGCGGGAGCAGCAGCACCTGCTGTCGAGCTCGGCGTTCCGCCGCCAGTGCAAGGCCGAGTACCTGAACTTCCTGCGCATCCGAGAGTGGCAGGACGTCGTGGCCCAGCTCCGCGAGATGTCGAAGCCCCTGGGCATCGAGATGTCTTTCCAGCCGCGCCGTCGTCGCGCGTCCGACAGCGCTGGGTCGGGTCCGGTGGAGGGCACCTCCGAGTCCGAGTCGCCTTCATGTCGGCAGACCTGGGACGACGACACGATTCACCGTTCGTTGCTGGCCGGCCTGCTGTCGCAGATCGGGATGCAGGACACCGGCGAGGTGAAGGCGTCCGCCGTCGCGCATCTGCGCGGCGAGGCCCGCGAACGGGCACTGAAGCGCGCGAAGAAGCAGGCCCGCAACGAGTACGTGGGCGCCCGTGGGGCGCGGTTCGCGATCTTCCCCGGGTCGCCGCTGTCGAAGAAACCGCCCGTGTGGATCATGGCGGGCGAGCTGGTCGAGACCAGCCGCCTGTGGGCGCGCGACGTCAGCCGGATCCAGCCCGAGTGGGCCGAGGACCTCGCCGGACCGCTCGCAAAGCGCACCTATACGGAGCCGCACTGGTCCAGCAAGCAGGGTGCGGCGATGTGCACCGAGAAGGTGCTGCTGTACGGGGTGCCGATCGTGTCCGACCGGCGTGTGCTCTACGCGAAGGTCGACCCCGAGGCGGCACGCGAGATGTTCGTGCGGCACGCGCTCGTGGAGGGCGACTGGACCACGCACCACAAGTTCTTCCACGACAACCGCGCCCTCCTGGAGGAGGCCGGCGAGCTCGAGGCCCGCTCCCGGCAGCGCGGCCTGGTCGCGGACGAGGACGACCTGTTCGCCTTCTACGACGAGCGCATCCCCGACTCCGTGGTGTCCGCCGCGCACTTCGACCGCTGGTGGTCGCGTGCCCGCAAGGAGACGCCGGACCTGCTCGCCTTCACGATGGAGCAGCTCGTCGGCGACGCGTCCGTCGACACCACCGAGTTCCCCGGGACCTGGCCCCAGGGCGAGCTCTCCCTGCCGCTCACCTACCAGTTCCAGCCCGGGTCCGACGCCGACGGCGTCACCGTGCACATCCCCGTCGCCGTCCTCGCACGCGTGGTGCCCGACGGGTTCGACTGGATGGTGCCCGGGCTCCTCGAGGAGCTGACCATCGCGACCATCAAGTCGCTGCCCAAGACGGTGCGGCGCGAGCTCGTGCCGGCGCCCGACGTCGCGCGCGAGATCGTCGCCTGGATGCGCGCCGAGTGCCCGGCCTGGGAAGACATCGTCCGGGCCGGCGACATGGCGGAGCCGTTCGTCTCCGCGTTCACGCGGGCCGTCCGGGTGCTGCGCGACGTGGTGGTGCCGGCCGAGGTGTGGGACGACGAGCGGGTCTCGCGGCTTCCGGGGCACCTGCGGATGACGTTCCGGGTCATGGAGGAGCGGGGGCGTTCTGGGTCTTCGGTCGTGCTGGACGAGTCGAAGGACTTGTTGCTGTTGCAGCGGAAGTTGGCTAGTCGTGCTGAGGCTGCTGTGCGGTCTGCTGTGCGAGGTGCTGTTGGTGCTGCGCTTGCTGAGGCGCGGGCGGTTTCGGCTGGTGCTGGCGCTGTGACTGGGGCGGGCGCGGAAGGCGAAGACCCTCGCGCGGACGCGTTCACGGGCCCCAAGGGGCCCTCCACTTCGGGAAGGAATACGTCCGCGCGAGGGTCTTCGCCTTCCGCGCCCTCGGTAGGTTCGTCGCCTTCTCGGGTGGGCAGCGGTTCCAGTGGTGGGGTGGTTGGCGGGGGGCTGGTGTCGAGGGACTTGCTGGTGTTGGGGGGAATGGTTCTGCTGGTGTTGGGGGTGTTGTCGGGGAGCAGGTCGGGCTGGCTACTTGGCCGTCCGGGCTGCCCGATGGGGTGCTGCCTGCGTCGGTGTCTACCGATGTGGGGGCCGGGGTTGTGGTGCGGGGGTTCCCCGCTCTGGTGGAGGAGGTTGCTCCGAAGGTGAAGGGGCAGGCTCGGGCTGTCGGGGTTTCTCTGCGGATCCTGGCCGACGAGAACGCTCAGGCCGCTCGGCACGCGACTGGGGTGCAGCGGCTGCTGGTGTCCGAGGCCGCGCTGGGTGCTGGGCGGATCACGTCTCGGTGGACCGGGACTCAGGCGCTGACGATGGCGGCGTCGCCGTATGCGAGTACCGAGGCGCTGGTGGCGGACCTGCAGCTGGCGGCCGTTGTCTCGTTGACGTCTGGTGGTGACTTGGCACGCTACGACACGCCGCCGGGCGGGCCGGATGCGGCGTCGGTGCGGTCGGCGTCGGCGTATGCCGACGCGCTGGCGTTCGTGCGGAAGCACCTGGAGGACGAGGTGTACCGCGTCGTCGGGCACGTGGTGGCCGCGCTGTCGGCGAGCCGGACGCTCGAGGCGGAGGTCCGCGCGTCGGGCAGCCTTGCGCTGCTGAACACGCTGCAGGACATCCGCGAGCACCGCGCGGCCCTCATCCACGACGGGTTCGTGTCGGCGACGCCGCCGCGGCGGCTGCCGCACCTGGCGCGCTACCTGCGCGCGGGCTCGCACCGCCTGACGAAGGCCGCGGAGAACCCGGCACGGGATTCCGACCTCGCCTGGCGGATCGGCGACGTGACCGCCGCGTACGAGAAGGCGCAGGCCACGTACGCCGCCGGCTCCCCCGACGCCGCACGCGCCGCCGAGCTCGCCGACGTGCGCTGGATGCTCGAGGAGCTGCGCGTCTCGCTGTTCGCGCAGCAGCTCGGCACGGACGGCCCGATCAGCGAGAAGCGAATCCGCAAGGTGCTGGTGCCGAACGGCTGGTGAGGCTCACCAGGTGAAGTCGGGCGGGCCGACCGCCAGCCATCCCGCGATCGCGAGCAGGATCGGCGACGTGCACAGCACCAACCCGAGATTCCTTGCGGCCCGGCGGATGGTCGCTGCCTGCTCGGCGTCCGTGGCCTCCAGCAGCTCAGCCCGCGCCGTGTGCTTGCGCCAGAGGTACAGGCCGAAGATCACTTCAAACGCCGCGGCCAGCACCAGCAAGGTCCAGATCATGTCGCTCCCTGTGTCTGTGGGGTCGTTCGAAGGATCGTCGGCGGCGAGCTCAGCGCCGGTAGGCCGCCCCGGAGCCGCGCGAAAAGGGATGGAACTGGAACCACAGCGGCCTCCGGTCGTCGTCCAAGCGGACCAAGATTAGGAGGCCCCGAATACACCGGCGGACCATTCCGGCGAAGTTCACCCGGGATCTTTCCTGGCCATTCGGCCGTCGCCTCTCCTGGACGTCCCGGAGGCAGGATCAGGGCCGGACCGGGGGTTTACCGGATGGCTACCGGTCCGCGACGGAAATACTGTCTAGTGCATGAGCACACAGACACTCTCTCGTCCGCGCCAGGGGCGCATGATCGCCGGTGTCTGCGCCGGCATCGCCCGCCGATTCGGCTGGAACCCGACGATCGTGCGGGTGGTCGCCGTCGCCTCGATCTTCATCCCGGGTCCGCAGGTCCTCGCCTACCTCATCGGCTGGATCGCCATCCCGAACGAGCGTCAAGCAGCCTGACTGCCCCGCGGGGCGGCGCCGCACGACCCTTGCTTCACCCTGGCGATTCCCAGGGCCGGGTCAGGGCCCGTCCGGGGGATCACCGGATAATCACCGGCTCTCAGCGAACGTACGGTCGATGACATGAGCACACAAACACTCTCCCGTCCGCGCCAGGGACGCATGATCGCCGGTGTCTGCACCGGCATCGCCCGCCGATTCGGCTGGGAACCGACTCTGGTCCGGGTCCTCGCCGTCGCCTCGATCCTCATTCCCGGACCGCAGTTCCTCGCATACATCGCGTTCTGGATCCTCATGCCCAACGAGGACTGAACCCCGACACGCCAGAGGCCCGGGGTTTTTTCACCCGGGCCTCTGGCGTGTCGTCGCATGTCTCTGCAAGGCTTGCAGCAAGATCCGGAAATGGCTGTGCAACGCCGCACGCGCCCCAGCCCGGGACTACGCCGCAAGGAGCCGCCATGACGCGCCATCCGAACGTGCCCCGACGCCTGTTAGCCACCCTGACGACGTTCGCCGCCGCACTCACCCTGGGCCTGGTCGCGACCGCCGCCACGCCCGCCGCCGAACGGGCCGACGCCGCGACCCCGGTACACGGCGACGGCGACGTCATCCTGAACATGTTCCAGTGGACCTGGGACTCCGTCGCCGCGGAGTGCGCCAACGTCGTCGGCCCCGCGGGGTTCGGCTACGTGCAGGTCTCCCCGCCGATGGAGCACGTCCGCGGCACCCAGTGGTGGACGTCGTACCAGCCCGTCAGCTATCAGATCGAGTCCAAGCTGGGCACCCGCGCCGAGTTCGCGAACATGGTCGCCACCTGCGACGCCGCCGGTGTGGGCGTGATCGCGGACGCCGTCGTCAACCACATGGCTGCGGGCTCCGGCACGGGCGTCGCGGGCAGCACCTATGGCCAGGACTCGTTCCCCGGCACGTACAGCGCGCCGGACTTCAACGACTGCCGTACCAACATCTCGGACTACACGAACCGGTACGAGGTGCAGAACTGCCGCCTCGTCTCGCTCCAGGACCTCCGTACCGGTTCCGCCTACGTGCGCGGCCGCATCGCCGACTACCTGGACGACCTGGTCTCGCTCGGCGTCGACGGGTTCCGGATCGACGCCGCGAAGCACATCCCGGCGTCGGACCTCGAGGCGATCAAGGCGCAGATGGGCAACCCGAACGTGTTCTGGGTGCACGAGGTGATCGGCTCCGCGGGCGAGCCCATCCAGCCGTCCGAGTACCTGGGCAGCGGCGACTCGCACGAGTTCAACTACGCGCGGCAGCTCAAGTCCGACTTCGACGGGCAGATCAAGAACCTGCGGTTCATCGGCGACGGCAAGCTGCCCTACAACCGGGCCGGGTGTGTTCGTGGACAACCACGACACCGAGCGCAACGGCGAGACGATGAACTACAAGTGGGGCGCCAAGTACGTCCTGGCCAACACGTTCCTGCTGTCGTGGCCGTACGGGTCGCCCACCGTGTACTCGGGCTACGAGTTCTCCAACAACGACGCCGGAGCGCCCGGCGCCACCGAGACGACCGTCCCCGACGCGACCTGCGGCGCCGGACAGTGGACCTGCACGCAGCGCTGGACGGAGATCCGCGGCATGGTCGGCTTCCACAACGCGGTGGCGGGCACGGAAGTCACGAACTGGTGGGACGACGGCGGCAACCTGATCACCTACGGCCGAGGCAACCGCGGGTACGTGGTGCTGAACAACACGGCGTCGGCCGTGCAGCGCTCGTTCCAGACGTCGCTCCCCGCGGGCACGTACTGCGACGTCGTCGCGTCGTCGAACTGCTCGGTGACACGGACCGTCGGTAGCAACGGCTGGTTCACCGCGTCGGTCCCGGCGTACGGCGCGCTGGCGATCCACGTGGGCGCCCGGGGCTGACCCGAGAGCGGAGCCGGAGGCGCAGCCGATACTCATGGAGTCTGAGCCGACGGCGCCAGGGGGCGACTACACATCTGCGGGATGTGTTGCGCTGTGTAGACACGGTCTACTCAGCGCAACACATCCCGCAGTCCTGTGGTTACCGCGAGCGGCTGCAGGCCACCGCCGCTCAGCGGAACAGGTTGCTGGCCTTGCCCAGGTCGAGGAAGACCGTCTCGCCGGTCGCGTCCTGCACGCCGTCGTTGTCGGTGACCGCGTACACGCGGCCGTCGCCGCCGATCGTGAGGCCCTCGAGCTTTTCCTGCGTCCAGCCGTTGGTCGCGCGCAGCGCCGGCAGGACGTCGATCGCGAGCCGCTTGCGCAGCACCGGGACCGTCCCCGGGCGCGGGTCGCGCTTGGGCAGGTCCACCGTGTAGACGGCCTTGAGCGCGGCCGCCGGACCGTTGAGCTTGTCCCGCTCGATCACGGCGAGCGTGTCCCGGTCCACGACCGTCACCTCCGACAGGCCCACCCAGTCGCCGTCGGCGGACGGCGCGGACAGCGGGTAGCCGAACCAGGTCCACTCGCCGGTCGCGACGTCGTACCGCCCGATGCGGGCGTAGCCGCCCACGCCGTCGTCGCTGGTCAGGCCGCGCTGCAGCGCGACGAACAGGTGCTCGCCCGCGCGGTCCACGGTCCCGGCGACACCCTCGATGCCCCACTTCCCGAGTCCCGCGGCGACGTCGTCGGGCAGGCTGACGCGCTCCTGCACGCTGCCCGACGCCGACACGCGCACCAGCGCGTTCTCCGCGCCGGTCGCGCCCTCGACACCGAGCCAGAACCCGCCCGCCTTGCCCCGGACCGACGGCCGAGCCCAGATGCCCTCGGCGTCCAGGCCGACGGGCTCGCCGTCCTCGGTGACGACGATCTCGCGGTCGATCACCGCGGGGGCGTCCTTAGTGCCGCGCTGGCCGGCGGTCGAGACGGAGAGGATCGACGTCGGCGACTTCGCGGCATCGGTCACCGTCCACAGGCGGTCCCGCTTGTCCGGGTCGGCCGAGAGCGCGCCGAGCGCGGTCCAGCCGATCGGCTTCTCAGTTCCCGCGGACGTCTCGGCGTCGGCGGAGACAATCGACGGGAAGGCCGCGGCTGAGGAGCGAGCTTGCGAGCCCCGCAGAGCCGCGGAACCGGACAGAGCCGTACCCGCCTCCCGGGCGTACCGGTGCCCCTTGCCGAACACCGACACCGAGGCGCGGACGCCGTCCTCGGCCGAGTCCTCCTCGGAGGAGACGACGAGCAGGTTGCGCGACGGGACCGTCAGGAGCCCTTCGGGACCGTTCGTCGTGGCCAGGACCTGCACGAACCGCGGCCTCGACGCGCGGGACACGTCGTACACGGCCACGAAGTTGGACCGCTCGGAGCCCACGAACGCGTAGCGGACGCCGTCGAGCGTCGCGACCGTGAGGCCCTCGATCTCCACGCCCTTCTTTCCGGCGCGGTCCTCGTTGTGCAGGCCGACGCGCACGGCGAGCTCCTCGAGCTCGGCACCGGCGTCCCAGACGACGTCGCCCGTTGCCGCATCGAAGACCGACCAGCCGCGCGTGCCGCCCTTCCAGTCGCCCTCGTTCGCGGTGGCGACGTGCTCGTCGTCGACCCAGCTGATCGCGTCGGGCTCACGCGGGGCCGCCTCGACGGAACCGGTCTGGTCGATCGCGCCGTCGTTGTCGGCGTCCACGCCGTCCAGCGCGACGTCGCCGGCGGTGAACACGTTCTCGAGCTCGCCGGACACGACGTCGAGCACGGCGATGCCGTTGTTCTCCTGCAGCGTCACCGCGACCTTGGTGTCGGACGGGTTGATCGCCACGTACTCCGGCTCCGCGTCCTGCGGAGTGTCCAGGCCGGCGGCCGCGAGCGCCGTCTCGTCGAGCGCGACCGGCCGGGCCTGCCAGGCCTCGGGGTCTGTGCCTGGGAGGTCGACGAACTGCAGGAACCCGGCGGGCGCCTGCGGGCAGGTCGCCCTCCTCGCCCTCACCGGTGTCGGGCAGCACCTCTTCGTCGCGCTGGTTCTCCATCGCGATCACGGCGTGGGCGCCGTCGTGCGTAACGGCGATCGAGTCGGGCTGGCCGCCCAGGTCGATCGAGCGCACGCGGGTCCGGGTCGCGAGGTCGACGACGTCGAGGCGGCCCGACGGCGCGGTGAACGACGGCGAGCTGTCGACCACGACGAGCACGTAGCCGCCGACGACGGCGACCGACGTCGGCTCGTCGTGCTCCGAGCCGAGCTCAGCGAGCGACAGCGAGCCGAGGCCCTTGGGCGCGGCAGGGTCGCTGATGTCGACGAACCCGATGCGGCGCGCGGCGGCGTCGGTGTGGATGAGGGTGTTGCCGTCCTCGCTGACGGCGGAGATCTCGGCGACCGTCGCCTCCGCGGGATCGGTGCCCGCGGGAGCGTTCTGGAAGACGGGGTAGGTGGCAAGGCGGTGGAAGGTCTCGCGCGCGCTGGTCGAACCGAAGGCGGCGGCCGAACCGAAGGCAGTCGAGCCCCCGCCGTTGGTCGAGCCGAAGCTGGTGGAGCCTGTCGATACCTCGGTCCCGACGGGCTCGACCCGCGGGCCGGCGAGCGCCGGGAACGCGCTCAGGCCGAGCGCGAGAACCGCGCCAGAAGCGATGAAGGCCGCATGGCGGCGGTGAGGAGACACGCTGGGCACCGTCGCGCGGTGCGGTGTCGACAGGAGGGCTCCGAGTTGGCGCGGGGGTGTCACGCAGGTGAACTTCCGCACGCTCGCGCGCGCTGGTTCACCACCTGCGCGGCTAGGGTCGACGGTGTGACCGTCCTTGCCGAGCTGCGCGCTCTGCTGCGCCTCCCGGGGTTCCGCAAGCTGCTCGCGGTTCGCCTGGTCTCCCAGGCCGGCGACGGTATGTTCCAGGTGGGTCTCGCCAACCTCTTGTTCTTCAGCCCGGAGTCGCAGGGGTCGGCCTCGGCGATCGCCGGCGCATTCGCGGTGATGCTGGCGCCGTTCACGGTGGTAGGGCCGTTCGCGGGCGTGTTCCTGGACCGGTGGCAGCGGCGCCAGGTCCTGGTGTTCGGCAACGCGGCGCGCGTGCTGATCACCGGCACGATGGCGGTGCTCATGCTCACCCAGGGCGTCACGCCCGCGATCTACGTGCTCGGGCTCACGGCCCTGAGCGTCAACCGGTTCCTGCTCGCTGGTCTCTCGGCGGGCCTGCCGCGTGTGGTCCAGGGCGACCTGCTGCTCACGGCCAACGCCCTCACGCCGACGCTCGGCGCGGGCGCGGCGTTCCTCGGCGGCGGCCTGAGCTTCCTGCTCACCTTCGTGATGCCGGCCGGCCGGATCCACGACGCGACGGCACTGGCCTGCGCGGGGGTCGTCATGGGCTGCGCATCGCTGCTCGGGCTGCGGATGTCGCGCACGCTGCTGGGCCCGCTGCAGCCGGCCGTCGGTCCGATCCGCAACGACATGGTGGTGGTGGTCCGCGGCCTGGTCGACGGCGCCCGCTACCTGGTTGCCCGCCGCACCCCCGGTCAGGCGTTGCTGGTGATGGCACTGCACCGCTTCCTGTACGGGGTGGTGTTCATCGCGGCCATCCTGATGTCGCGCAATCTCCTGGCCGACCCGGGCGACTCCTCCGCCGGCCTCGCGACCTTCGCCACGGTGATCGGTGCGACCGGCGTCGGCGGCCTGCTCGCGATCGTGCTCACCGCAGTGCTCGCCCGGCGCATGGCCCCGCAGTCCTGGATCGCCGTGATGCTGCTGGTGGCGGGGGTGTCGCAGCTGATCCTCGTCCCCGAGCCGGGCATCGTCACCGTGGTCACCGCCGCCGCGCTGCTCGGCCTCGCGGCGCAGGGCGCGAAGATCGCCGTCGACACGATCGTGCAGCGCGACTCCGAGGACGCCTACCGCGGCCGCGCTTTCGCCTTCTACGACGTCCTGTACAACGCCGCCTTTGTGGGCGCTGCCGCCCTTGCGGCTTTCCTCGTGCCCGACGCCGGATGGTCGCCCGGGCTCTTTGTCGCCCTCTCCCTGGGGTACGTCGCCGCCGCGATCCTGTTCGGCCTGTTGGGCACTCGCACAGCAACGCTGGCTAGGCAAACGCAGGACGGGTGAAGTTATGGATGAGGTCCGGTCTCTAGACCCGATCGTGTCTCTTTTGCGGGCGGAACGGTGCAAGGATTGAGAGAACTTAACTACAGGGACTGGAGGATCATGTCCGACGCACCCCCCGTCACCCCTACGCCCACCTGGGGTGAGGTGTTCCCCTGGTTTCGCGAGGTCATGGCCGAAGACGACGCTTGGTACGTCGGTCAGGTCGACAGCAAGACCGATGTCGGCGTGGCACGCCTCGCCGACGCCGCCGTAACCAGGCTCAAGCCCCTGCCCGTCGGCCGGCTCTTCCCCGCAGTGCGGCGGGTCGAGCGCCTCGACGAGCTCACCTGGCCCAAGCACCGGCTGCTCAACGCACTACACCGCGGCGGCTGCTTCACCGGGGACGACCTGTCCTACATGGTGATCGCCGAGATGCTCTCCTGGGAGTCGGTCGGCCCGATCATCGTGAAGCAGATCCTCGAGGTCGTAGCGCTGGAAGAGATCCGGGCCAGCACCGCAAAGTAAGGCCGGTCATGCCTCGGCGGCCACCGCATCGGGCGGGGTGGCCGCCGTCGCCAGGCGTCGGCCTGCGACGACCGCGAACGGCACGGCGCTCAGCGTCAGCAGCCCCTGCAAGGCCTGCATCGCCGCGACCGCCACGCCGAGCGGTCCGAGCGAACCGACCGCCCCCACGATTCCGAGCACCCCGACGACGGCGGCAAGCAGCGCCCCAATTCGCCGCGCCGTGGGCGCCGCCCATCCGCACAGCGGAGCCGCGGCAACGGCGAGCAGGTTCAGCCCCACGGTCAGGAGCAGGGACCCGACCATTCCGGGCGGGAGGTCCCCGTAGGGCAACATCGAGACGAGCGGAAGCAGCACGCTCGTCCACAGGGTGTGGACAACGGCCCCGACCAGGGCGACGACCAGGCCGGTGCGCCGCGCCGATCTCGGATCGCGCAGGAGCAGGGCCAGCAGCACGCCCGCGAGGACGACCGCCAGGACGAGGATCTCGACCAGGGTGCCGAGGATCAGTTCGGGCCGGGCGCCGAGCACGAGCTGCACCACCGCCGTGCCGAGCTGGAACAGCAGGTGCACACCGGCCACGACGGCCGCTGCGACCAGGAGCCGCTGGGCCCGGAGCGCGACCGAGCCCAGCGCCAGCACGACTGTCGACATCATCGCGGCGTTCTCCACCACGAATACCGTGTTGTCCAGGGTGAAGCCGAGGTCGAGCTGTGCCTGGGGAATCAGCACTCGCAAGGGCACCGAGATCCACGCCGCGACCGCGAGAAGAAGGATGCTGAGCACGGCGGGCCGGCGGCCGGCCTCGGGCACGAAATTCATGCGGACACTCTCCCAGAGACCACTGACACCGTGGGGTCGAAGGCGCGCTGTGGATAACTCCACGGACCCGGCGCCAGGGCGTGGAACCATGGACGGGTGCCCACGCCGATCCCCGCCCCGCGTATCCACCCCGCGGCCATCAAGCTGTTGGTGGGCAGTGGCGCGTTCCAGCGCGGCGAGGACTACCAGCAGCAGGGCCGGGTCATCTCGTGGGAGTGGCTGCCGGACGACCTGCTGCTCATCTCGTGGGTGCGCGGCAGCGGTCGCAGCACCTATTCGTGCTCCATCGAGTTCAGGACCGACAAGGCCGGGCCGCCCGTCGTCGTCGGCTCGGACTGCTCGTGCCCGGTCGGGTCCGCCTGCAAGCACGTGGCGGCGACGCTCATCGAGTCCGGGTCGGACGGGCTCGCCTCGATGGTCCGGCCGGCGTCGTCGCTGAACCGCGCACCGCAGGTCCCGGAGTGGAAGGCGGCCGTGCAGCAGCTCGTGCCGACGATCCCGGCCGCGGTCCCGCCGGCCGACCCGTCGGCCGCGGCGACCGAGCCCGAGCTGGCCCTGCAGTTCCGGGTCGACGGCACGGCCTCCGCGCACACCCTGTCCCTGTCGATACGGCCGGTCCAGCGCAACGACCGGGGGGCGTGGGTCGGCGGCACGGCGTCCTGGAACTACATCCGCAACGGGTTCCTCCGCGGCCTCGACCCCGCGGTCCGGGAGTGGTTCACCACGCTCGACGCCCTGCGTGCCACGAGCCCGCGCGGCTACGGGTACCTCAGCACGGGCGACTGGATCAGCCTGGACGACGTGCTCGCCCGCCCGTTCTGGCACCATCTCGCCGACGCCGCCGGACCTCGGCATCGAGTTCGTCGGCAAGTCCAAGCGAGAATCACTGCGCCTGGCCCGCGAGGCGTCCATCGCCCTGGACCTCTCCCTGCCCGACGGCGGCGCGCGCCTCGAGCGGACCGTCGCCTTCGACGGCGCGGTCACCACTGCGACGTCCGTCGGGCCACTCGGCTACCACGGCCTGTTCGCGGTCGAGGAGTCGCCCTCGGGCCGCACCATCGCCCTGGGCCCGACGGCGGCGCCGCTCACCGATCAGGAGCGCGCGGCCGCGCGGCTGGCCGACGTAGCAATCCCGGCCGATGCCGTCGACGAGTTCCTCGCGGACTACCTCCCGCTGCTCCGCCGCGAGGTGCGGGTCCGCGCCGATGCCGGCGTCGAGCTGCCGGAGCTGCCCAGACCGGAGCTCGTCGCGTCCGTCGAGGCGGTCTCGGCGTCGGAGATCAGGGTGACGTGGCGGTGGGCCTACCCGCCGTCGGACAAGGAGTACCCGCTGACCACGGCGCTGGAGCCGGGTGCGGACCTGCGCGACCTCGCGGCGGAGGCCGCGACCCTGGGCCGGGCGATCGCCGCCGTGCGCGAAGTGCCGGGCTTCGGCCACTTCCGGGTGGCGCCCGAGGTGTTCCGCGGGCTGCAGGCGATGGACTTCGCGACCATGGTGCTCCCCGTGCTCAGGGAGCTGCCGGACGTTCGCGTCGAGAGCGATCGCCTGCCGGAGTACCAAGGGCTCGAGGCCACGCCGGTGGTCAGTATGCGCGCCACCGACAGCGGCGACATGGACTGGTTCGAGCTGGGCGTCACCGTCACGGTCAACGGGCGCGAGATCCCCTTCGGCTCGCTGTTCGACGCCCTCGCCCGGAACCAGAAGCGGTTCATGCTCACCGACGGCACCTGGCTGCGCACCGACCTGCCCGTGTTCGCGCAGCTCCGAGGCCTGATCGAGGAGGCGCAGCGGCTGTCGGACCAGCCGGGCAAGCTGCGGATCAGCCGGTTCAACGCCAGCCTGTGGGCAGAGCTGGAGGATGTGGCCGACATCGTCGAGCAGTCCGACCGGTGGCGGCGCTCCGTGAGCGACCTGGTCGCGCTGACCGCGGACGGCGTCGACGGGCCGGAGCCGGTGCCGCCGCCCCTCGGGCTGAAGGCCGAGCTACGGCCGTACCAGCAGCACGGGTTCGAGTGGCTGACCTTCCTGTGGCGGCACGGGCTGGGCGGGATCCTCGCCGACGACATGGGGCTGGGCAAGACCGTCCAGACCCTCGCCTTCATCGCCCAGGCCCGGCAGGAGCTGCCCGGTGGCGGTCCCCGCGAAGTGCCGCGGCGAAGCGGCGACACTTCGTCGGGTGAGGGCGGCGGCCGGCCGCCGTTCCTGGTGATCGCGCCCGCCTCGGTCGTGAGCAACTGGGCCGCCGAGGCCGCGCGGTTCACCCCGGACCTGAAGGTGGTGACGCTGCCGACCACCGCACGGAAGGCGAGAACGACGGTCGCGCGGGTGACCGACGGGGCGGACGTCGTCGTGACGTCGTACGCGATCTTCCGGCTGGACTTCGACGCGTTCGCCGACGTCGAGTGGAGCGGCCTGATCCTGGACGAGGCGCAGTTCGCGAAGAACCACCAGACGCGCGCCAACGAGTCCGCCCGCCGGCTGAGGACGCCGTTCAAGCTGGCGATCACCGGCACGCCCATGGAGAACAACCTCATGGAGCTGTGGGCGATGCTCGCGATCGTCGCGCCGGGGCTGTACGGGTCGGGGGCCAAGTTCCGGGAGGACTACGTCAAGCCGGTCTCGGGCGAGGGCGACTCGACGCAGCTGCTGGCGCGGCTCCGCCGTCGGATCCGGCCGTTGCTGCTGCGCCGCACCAAGGACCAGGTGGCGCCGGAGCTGCCCGAGCGGCAGGAGCAGGTGCTCCGCGTGACCCTGGACGCCAGGCACCGCCGGATCTACGACACGCACCTGCAGCGGGAGCGGTCCCGCCTGCTGGGGCTGCTCGACAGCTTCGACGAGAACCGGGTAGCGGTCTTCCGCGCGCTGACCACCCTGCGGCGCATGGCGCTGGACGCCTCTCTGGTGGATCCGGAGTACGAGGGCGTGCCGTCGGCCAAGCTGAGCCTGCTCGCCGAGCAGCTGGCGGAGGTCGCGGCCGAGGGGCACCGTGCGCTGGTGTTCTCGCAGTTCACGTCGTTCCTGGCCAAGGCGGCCGAGGTGTGCGCGGAGCTGGGGATTCCCTATGTGTACCTCGACGGGTCCACGCGGCGGCGGGCCGAGGTGATCGACCGGTTCAAGGACGGGACGGCGCCGGTGTTCCTGATCAGCCTCAAGGCGGGCGGGTTCGGGCTCAACCTCACCGAGGCCGACTACGTCTACCTGCTCGACCCCTGGTGGAACCCGGCCACGGAGGCGCAGGCCATCGACCGGACGCACCGCATCGGGCAGACGCGGAACGTGATGGTGTTCCGGATGGTCTCCGAGAACACCATCGAGGAGAAGGTGATGGCGCTCAAGGAACGCAAGGCCCGGCTCTTTGATGCGGTGCTGAGCGATGACGCCGGGGCGTTCGCGGGGGCGCTGGGGGCTGACGATATTCGGGGGTTGCTGGAGGGCTGACACTCCCGGTGGTCAGGCCTTCGCTGGTCGGGCCTCCGTGGGTCGAGCCTGTCGAGACCCTGCGGTGTTCGGACTTATGCGCTGGTCGAGCCTGTCGAGACCTACCGCTCGTCGAGCTCAACCAACAAGCGCTTCGGCGCGACCTGCCGGTACGCCTCCTCGATGATGGCGGCGATCTCGTCCCAGTCGACGTCGACGTCGAGCCGCACTCCCAGCCATCCGCGCACCCCGACGTACGGCGGGCGGTAGAAGCGGTCCGGCTCCTTCTCGACCGCCTCCTCCTGCGCGCCGGCCTCGGCCGCACACCAGATCGCGAGCGGGCCGCCGTGTGCGTGGTCGGAGAAGCTCACGAAGGTCTTCTTCACGAACCACGTGGGCGCGCCGTGGCTCAGCTTCTCGGTCACCTCGGGCAGCGCGAGGCAGATCTCGCGGACACGATCGAGAGGCTCGGTCACCGGTGGCACCTCCGCTGGGCCGTTGGTCGGCGTTGCTCTGTCCCATCATCCTCTGACCGGTACGTTTACCCCGTGGCCGACCTGATCAGCGCTATCGCCAGCCTCCTGTGGCCCCTGCTCGTGATCGTCGTGCTGCTGGTCTTCGGGCGGCAGCTCCTGTCGAAGCTGAGCAACTCCGACGACGTGACGCTCGAGATCGGCGGACAGCGGCTCAACTTCAAGCAGGCGACGGACCAGCAGTCGGACATGATCACGGACCTGCAGCGCGAGGTGGCTTCGCTGAAGCGTCGGCTGGACCCCGAGCCCTGGGCGAGCTACCGCGAACATGCTGCGGTGCTGCCGCCCTACGAGCACGCCGAACGGCGGGGCGACAACAACTGGCTCCGGCCGATCGAGACCCCGGGTGGAGCCGGGCCGGAGGAACGTGAGCCCAACGAAGACGAGCGCCGCGAGCCCGAGCAGTCGACCGGGCCGGAGTAACGAGGGCCGACGCAGACAGTGCCCGGTGGACGGCCGACGACGGGCCGCCCGACACCGCGTTCGATCCTCTGGGTCGACGACCACCCCGAGAACAACGCAGTCCTGGCCGACTCATGGCGACGCGACGGCGCAGACGTCGAGATCGCGCGCTCGACCAGCGAGGCGATGCGCCTCCTCGAGGGGCGCAGGTACGGCCTGATCATCTCGGACATGGGCCGTCGCGAGTCCGACGTCGAAGTGCCCGACGCCGGCCTCCGTCTCCTCACGAAGGTCCGCGCCACGGACCCAGGCACTCCGTTCGTGCTCTACGGGAACGTCGCCCAGTTCGCCGATTCCGCCCGCGCCGCCGGCGCGACGATGGTCACCGGCTCGACGTTCGAGCTGATGGAGTTCGCGAGTGGGCTGGGGATGTTCGCCGAGGTGTGAGGCCTGGCCGTTGTCGGCGTCGTGCACCGGTCACTAGCTGGTGGGGCGTCCCCGCGTCGATGCCAGCGCCCACGCGACGAGAACGGGCTGACCCAGGAGCCGCAACGCACGCTTCCGGTCGGTGTCCAGTCCGAACGCGTCCCGGTGCTCCACGAGCTGGGCAATGTTCCCGGGGAAGACCGCAACGAAGAAGGCGGCGGCCAGCGCCCCCAGCCGACGTCGGGCTGGCTGCTTCCAGGTGGCGACGAGCGCGGTGCCGAGGCCGATCTCGACGATGCCCGGACCCGACGACGACCGTGTCGGGATCGACCGGGACCCAGGTCGGGACCTGCGCCTGGAACTCCTTTCGTGACCGAGTGAGGTGGCCTATGCCCGCGGTCAGGAGGAAGGCGCCGAGCGCCACTTGGCCAATGCCACGGATGATGCGTCCGGTAGTCGCCATGGGATCTATCTTGCCCGCGGGGGTGGTGGTTGAGCCTGTCGACACTGGCATCGACAGGCTCAACCCACGCCGACACCGCTCAGCGCACGAAGTACAACTCCCGCAGTCGCACCGGGGACGACGACGAGCTCACGAGCCGTACCTTCGCGATCGCGACGCTTGGTAGCGAGAACTGCGCGGTCCTGACGGTGCTGGTCGACGACCTGGCGTCGACGCTGCCCATGTACCTGTCGCCGATGTACACCTTCATGGAGCCAGAGGATGGCCCCGTGTTGTACCGGAAGCGGACCGTCCGTACAGCGACTCGATCCTCGGTCACTGTCGACAGTCCGGACTGCACAAGGGTCGTCAGGTTGCCACCGTGCGTCAGATTCCAGTGCAGGAAGGGCGCGTTGCTACAGCGCCACGAGGACCAGGCGCCGACGTTGCCGACCGCGTCCTTGGCCCGGACCCGCGCACAGCCCTGCTCACTAGGATCAAGCCCCATATGGAGCGAGGTGCCCTTGTTTTCACCCCACGCCCAGAGAGGCGCACCGGTCGATAGCACCCCCGCGTCCTGCGCATACCGCGTCTGGAGCTGGTACGCGGCGACTCCGCGGTCGTCCTGAGCCGCGTACCGGAACGTCGGGCTCCAAGCGTAGTCATTGGTTGACGGCAGCCACCGGTCCAACGTCGCGCTCGTAATCTTCGGTCCTGTGCCGTCCACATACGTGCAGCGCGAGCCGGTCCACGCCGAGACGTTACCCGCGGCGTCGCGCGCCCGGACGGAGAAGCACACCCGGTACGACTTACCAGTGCCCACGGTGAACGACTTCGCCGTGATGCCCTGGCCCGTCGAGGGATACACCCACGGCCCGATCGATCCGCCATGCGGATCCTTGTGATAGCGGATGTCGTAGCTCGCAACCGTGCCGTTGTCGGTCGCGGAGTACTTGAAGGTCACGGGCGTTGCAGTGGCGGTAGCCTCCGCTGCCGAGGGCGCGGCGGCCACCGACGCCGTGGGCTTGGTGCCGTCGATCGCTACACACATTTCGGTCGCCGACCAACCGCTCTCGTTCCCAGCCATGTCAGTCGCCCGCACCGACCAGCACCGGCGAGACCCTGGAGGGGCGCTCGTGACGACCGCCGACTCAGCCCCGACTTGGGCGTAGTCGCCGTACGTGCTGGATCCGAAGAGCTTCTGCCGGTACCGGAGTTCCTGAGAGGCAATCCCAATCGCGCGAAAAGGTGTCGTGCCGGAGTCCATGGCCGCACCCTGCACGCGGTAGTTCCGACTGACGGATACCCCCGAGCCCGCCGACGTCCACGTCCCGTCGAAGGTCACGTTGAGCGACGCCGGCGAAGTCTCGTCGTGAATCTCGGTCGCTCGATCGATGGTCCACTCGTGGAGGTCAGCGCTCCGCACGTCTCCAGCCGCATCGACGAACGCCACAGCAGTGGCGTCGTCATCCAGGTCGAACGACGTCACCTGGCCGAGGCTGCCTGCCGCTCCCCCGAACACCGAGAGCACGGTTAACTCCTCGGCGCCACGCAGCGTGCCGAGAACGAAG
This sequence comes from uncultured Actinomycetota bacterium, assembly GCA_963850545.1. GTDB lineage: Bacteria > Actinomycetota > Actinomycetes > Actinomycetales > Cellulomonadaceae > Promicromonospora. The sequence goes on from CAWKLP010000002.1 coordinate 1,454,850, forward strand.
CCCTCACCACCGAGGAAGTCGGCTTTCAAGGTTGTGCCCAGTCCGGTCCTGACGTAGATCCGGTTGCCGTCCGCGACGGTTGGCGGACTGTTGTTGCAGGAGGCGAACGCAAATCGACTTCGAGTGTCGCTAAGGATGTCGGTCGTTGTCCCGGAACTGCCGCAAGTCGCCACTTGGGATATGACGGTGCCAGTGGAGATGTCGGTGAACTGCACGCCTCCGTTCGTCATTGTGACGAGATCGGCACCAGAAATTGCCATGCCCTCGTTCCCTTCGGCCGGGCCAAGCTGGACGGCCGGCATGACTTGGTCCGACGTCACCGGCTGAACCGTGGGACCGTTCCCTGGGTCGAGGAATCCGACGTACTGAGCACCATGTCCGAGGATCGTTCCGCTCGGGACAGGGCGGCTTCCGCCACCGTCACGCGTCCAGACCAGCAGATCCGTATCGCCCTGATCAATCTGCACGACGTCGTTCTCGGCCGCGACGAGCTCACCCGTGAGCTCGGTTCCGCCCCAGGTGTTGGACCACTCGCCGCCGGTTCGATTGCGCCAATAGATCGCATTGTCGGATACCTGGACGAACACCACGCCGTCGGTGAGTGCGACGTCGGTCGCTGCACCCGGAAGGTCACCGGCCGCGGCAAGGAGGATGCTTGAGATCTGCTCCGCGGCCTGTGTACTCGCCGTGGCGCCGACTGCCGTGGCGGCGGCACCGGACGCAACAAGGGCCGAGCCCACGAGTGTCGTTACAGTCAATGACGCGGCCCACGCCGTTGCCCTGCTCCCTCGGACCGCGCTTGGGTCGGGGCGCGCGAATGCCTCGCGAAGTTTCATGGGTGTCCTCCAATAACGCCGCGCAACGCAGCGCAGGCGAGCTGAGGGGATGCTAACGGGCGAAGAGATTGGAACTGGGGCCGGCGGCGGGTGATCTTTCGGACGAGAATCTCACCTCAGGCCATGCTCCGAGGGCCACCGTGGGCGCCACGCCGCATGCCTTGCATCCGACGTAGCCTCCGACCTGGCATGTTGCGTATATGCAACCCCCCAGGACGGTGACATGACCAAGCCGGCGCCTTCAGTGTCTCCGCAAGCTCAGCGCGTCTTCGATGAAGTCGCGCAGATCGGTCTCAGCCGGTTCGTCGCTAAGTACGCATCGGACGGCTCGTCGACATTCCTCGTGCAGTTCGGGAATGAGCTCATTCCCGCGCAATCAGCGGCGGCTGCAATCGGACTGGACCCACTCAACCTCACGACCGAGGCACATCGACGTCGAGCTGAGCTGGTCCTCCTCGAGCATGGGCTTCAGCTGCTCTCGTACGCTGCGTATTCACCTCCGCAGCTCGGCGAGAGCCACCCCGATCGCACAGCCATCAAGAAGCTCTACGGTGGCGATCTCGTTTCGGGAATCGTGAAATTCCCTGGGGACTCAGCCGTCAACTGCTTCGCAGATGAGAAGGGGGCTTACGCCGACGATCCGCCAACCCGCGATTCGGCCTTTGGTTACCGAGGCGACGGCCTCAAGGGCCATCAGACGCTGGCGTCACCTGGAAACAAGCGGCTGGAGAGCGCGCGCCTCAACCATGCTGCGGTCCGGTTCTGGCATAGGCCTCGCGGCGGGGTCTTCACCTTTGAAATGTGGTGCGCAGTCGTCGGCCGCGATTGGGGCTGGGGACAAGGGTCTGACAAGAAGGGCCGGCGGGAGGTCGTATGGAGGCTCAGCACCGTCGACGGTCCACAATCGCGGTTGCCGGGTGACTTCGCAGATGATGTCACCCCGGATTCCGCTGACGACATGGACCAGTTGGTCGGACCGGAGGCACAAGCCAATCCTTCTTACTCCGAGCTCGTTCGGAGACTGGAGATGCGCCCGCCTGCAAGACGCGTCAAGAACCGCATCCGCCAGGATCAAGCCCGGCGCCTGTCTGCGCGGCGGGCGGTGCTCGCTCGAGCAGGTGATATGTGCGAAAGCCCGTGGTGCACGGGTATGGCCGCCGACAAGGCTCGGACAGGTGGCGCCCTTCTCGAAGTTGACCACGTTCAAGACCTCGCGCTCGACGGTGACGACCACCCATCCAACATGGTCGCGTTGTGCCCAAACTGCCACGCCACCAAGACACACGGCGATCAGGCCGACCGACGGCGCAAGCAGTTAACGAAAGTTGCGAGCGAGAGGCATAAGGCGGCTTTGGCGCTCGATCCTCACGCCGACTGACGCTCACAACGCACCCGGCAGGAACGCAGCCGGAAACGAGCCAGGGTCCAGAGCACGCCATGCGAAGATGACGGCGATCCCGACAACGGCGGCGGCTACTGCTCGACGAGGACCTGCAGCTCGCCGATCCTGACCTGGGCACTGTTCGACTGTGCCGGAACGTCGATCTGACCGGTCTGGCCACCGCCCTGCCACGCAACGGACCAGTACGCCGTGCCCGTGAGCGTCAGGTTGCCCGGAGTGTTGTTCAGATCCGCCCCGAATCCACAGGTCGGCGACGGCTCCGCACTATTGCGGCCGTCGTACGGCGTGCCCGGAGCGTTGGCTCCGTCGCAGGTGATGGCGCCAACTGTGGTGCCGTTCGCGTTGGTAAGCGTCCACTCGACACGGTCGAGCGTTCCGGTGGCACTGACAGTCAGGCCGCCGTCGCTCGCGGAGCGGGTGATCGGACCGATCGTGTTCTCTGCGCGATTGGCGATCCACAGCCAGATGGGAAGCCCGATCGCGCCTACGGCACTCGGATCGCTTGGTGGACGCCGGCGGGGTGGAGCCGATCTGGCCCATGGTGAGCTGCATTGTGGTGACGGCGCGGCGCGCGAGCTCCTCGGGAGAGGGACCAGCTGGAGCAGGCGCATCCGGAGACCAGTAGACGAGTGTACCTCGGGCAGTTGGCCAGATCTCCGCCGCTGAGCGCAGTCGATACGGGGTGCACTCCAGGATCACGCCGTCGTCGTTGCCCTCGCCAGACTGCGGCGTGCCCTTCGGGGGCTGCGGGTTCAGCGACCCGTACATAGCAGTCGCCGTTCCAGGCGCCGTAGTTCGACGAGCACGGGATCTCGCGGCCGAGGTAGTTGACACGTCTGGGAGCCACCACCGCCGCCACGTCCATCACCGCCCACCAGGATCGCCACCTCCACCTTCCGTCCTCGCAGGGAATGAGTGAACGTACCGTCAGGGTTGACGATCGGATCACAGTTCACATCAGCGGCCGCAGGCGCTCCGAGGAGCGTAAGGGACAGAACCACGGCCCCAAAGACAGCAGAGATCGTTCGCAAGCCGACCGGTCAGCATGCCTGCTCCGGGTGGGGCACCTGCTCGTTAACGGTCCAAACGCGATTCGCACCGTGGTGCGACATCACATACGTCGAACTGATACCGGGTTGGTGCACCAGCTTGTCGCGGAATGGCCTCTCCATCATTCGAGAAATTCCGCACCTCACGTAAAGTCAACGCATGCGCTCAAGTCGAAACTTCCTCGAAGCCTTCATCGGCTGATCGTTCGTACTTCATGACGCGCATCGACTCGACGCTCGCGGCGCCCGTCGTGTACTGCCCCTGCTGCATCCAGCGTCGGTGTACGACGTCGCACAGCGGACTCCAGACATCAGGGTGCCCCCAGAACGGCACCAGCTTCTCGTCCCAGTCCTGGTATCCGTTGTTCGCCACCTGCGCCGTCGTCTCGTAGTACTTCACGAGCCGCGCCTTCGCGTCAGCGATGTTCTTCGCCTTGATCTGCTCCGGCGTCGTCGGCGAGGGGGACGCCGCCGGAGGCGGCGGGGCCGACGGGCTCGCAGAGGCCGAAGCCGAGGGCGACGACGAACCCGGACCGGGGATCGCGCCTTGGACCGTGTCCGGCTCGAAAACGCCCGATCTCACGACCGCGAACCCGGCCACAGCGATGACTGCGACTCCGATGAGGACGGCGATCGTGCGGGTGGGCGTGATGGCGGACGAGACCATCCGGCGGCTCCCTCAAACTTCGGGCACAACTCAACGAATACGGCCGCCACCAAGGGTGCGCTATATCTGTCGCCACAGCAAGGTGCAGCCGTGATAATTCACAACATCTGGCCAACAGCGGTCAACGATGGATCTCGGTTCGACCATGGCCCGGTCGGACGCTGGGCTCTAGGACCCGTGCGTTCGTTGCGTATACGCAACTCGGGTGGCGGATGCTGAAACCCCTCTACATACTTGGAGCATGAGCCTTCCGCCTGCTCCACACGAGCCCGTCCACCAGGTCGGCGCACGATGAGCATCTTCCAGCGCACCGACTTCCGACCCGAGGGGTTCGAAGACCTCATCGGCGAGCTCGTCGACTCGATCCGCCGCACCTTCGCCGGCATCGTCGTCGACCATCTCGAGGACCTCCTCGCCGTGCCGCCTCGCCACATGTGCCTCGTCGATCGGCACCTGAGCCTCACTGAGGGCGAGCGCGACTACACCGTCGATCTGCTGCTGTTCCACGTGACCCAGATGCGCTACATCGCCATCCAGGTCCAGGTCGGCCGATTCGACCCGGCCCTCGTCGCCCGTGCCCGCTACGCCCTTGACCTCGTGGACGACCTTGTCCGCGTCCCTACGGTGCACGCCCCGACCGTCGGCGTCCTGCTCTGCACCGACGCCGCCGCTGACCAGCAGCCCGGCCCCGTCGCCATCACTCTCTACGGCGACCTCACCCCGGCCGAGCAGGCCGAGCTCCCGCTCTCCCTCGAGCTCACCGCCCTGATCGACCGCTGCCTCGACACCACGGACGTCAGGACTGCCGACCTCTGATCGCGTGCCGGCTCATTCGCCGTACAGGTCTTCCACGAGCCGTGCCCTCGCCTCCAGGATCTCCAGGCTGCCCGACGACGACACCGTGGTTCCCTCTCCCGCCACGTCACGCCAGGTGGGCTCGCCGGCCAGCCGGAACTGGCCGTGCCACGTGGTCGTGAGCGAGATCGTGGCTGTGCCCTGCTTCGCGTAGGCGTGGGCGACTGTGTGCGCCGGGTAGGGCGCGCCGGGGTCGGTGGTGGTCAGGGGTGTAGATCCGTCGCCGAAATTCCACGAGTAGCTGCTCGGCACCGCCCGGATCTCCACCGGTATGCCGAACAGGTTGGTGCTCATCGTTCGCGGATCCCGATCAGTGAACGCGATGGTGTCGACGTTGACGAGCGTCCACCCGTCCGGCGGCTGCACGTTCACCTCCGACGGCGCGATCTGCATCTCCTGGAAAGCCCGCGCCGCGGCCGCCGGAATGTCGACCTGCTGGCGGCGCTGGGCTATGCAGGACTCCTCCTCGACCAGCGCGCGTCCGACCATTCGCCCGACTCCCGGCGCTGCTCGAACAGGGCCCCGACCGCCTGCTCGTCGTCCTCGCACTCGATGCCGGCGTAGGCGAGCTGATGGCCCTCGTCGCAGGACTCGGCGAACGCGGTGGCGCCGCCGAGATCCCGCAGGAAGCACATGGCGGGAGTGATGCGCCATTGGCGGACAGGCGGCGGAGCTGGTGCTTCGGCGACGCCCTGGCCTGCGGAGTCAGCGCTTCCCCGGTTTGCCGATGTTGGGGCACGCTCAGCCTCTACTGAGATCGTCTGCCCCCGCGCACTTCCACCAAACTGCTCGTAGTCGTCGTCTGCGCGGGCCCAGGGCGACGAACGAGCGCGAGCAGTAGCGCCAGAATCGTCAGCGAGAACCCAATACGAGCGCCGCTCATTCGGGCGGTCCCGGCGCGATCTCTACAACCACCCAAGTGCTGCTCTTCCAGCCCATCTCCACCCGATACGTCGCCCGCTCGTTCTCTCCTTCGAAGACAACAGCGCCCTCAGAATCGACAATCTGCGCAGCGGACTGTCTCGACCTCGAAGTCAAGCGGGTAGATCACCAGTGAGCTCGTCCCTCGTGTAGGTCTCGAGCAGGGCGCTTCGAATCTCGCCGCCCGTCCAAGTCTCGTCTTCGTGAGCGGATCTGCGTCCGCCTGCTCAAGCGCGTCGTCGCAGAACCCGCACGCCCGGTGCGACATCGCCTCGAACTCCTCGGTGTCCCCCGTCGCCATCACGTACGGGTAGAGCTCGATGAAGTACTCCGCCGCAGCCGCCGCACCTTCCGCGTCCTCGCGCTCCATCGCGGCCGGCCGCTCCGGCTTGGCAGGCAGAGACGGTGACGGTGACGGGCTCGCGGACGCCGTCGGCGTCGGATCACCGGTCGGGGATGTGGAGACGTCAGGATCCGGCGTCGAACCCGTACAAGCAGACAGCGCCAAGCCCACTGCCAGGACCAAACCCGCCATGCGTATAACCGCGCTGCCCATCCGCGTCCCCCGCCCCTCACGCCCCGCCGTCGCGGATACGCAACGGCACATCACCGTTGCGTATCCGCAACGGCCGAGAAAAACGCTAGCCGGGCCCACCCGATCCGGAAAGTCGGCCTTGTGGATAACCGGCCCCTTCAGGCTCCACCCGTAGAGCCCCGGCCCGGCCCGCGCAGCCGCACCCCACTGCACTGTCAACATCCGGGCAATCCCGCCGAAACTCCCAGCCCCTACCGTCGGCGGCAAGTCGACCAAAGGGGAAGAACCCATGCCCACAGTCATCGCCCTGACCAGGCGCACCATCGCGGCTGCGACAGCCGCCGCCGTCGGGACGGCGACGCTCGCCGGCGCCGTCGGCTGGAACATCGCTGCCGAGCGCACTCCCGCACCCGTCAGTATTCAGGCCGCCGGGACCAACCCGCTCGGCATCCAGTCCGCCGCGTATGAGCAGGCCACCGCGCCGAAGGATCGCAAGCCGAGGGTGGTCGTAGTGGCGACGGGCGGCACCATGGCCGGGAAGGCGTCCGGCCGCGACGCCTTCACTGACTACCGCGCCGGGACCTATCTCATGGAGGACATGCTCGACACCCTGCGCCCGGAGCTCGACGCCGTCGCCGACGTCTCGGCGGTCCAGTTCGGGAACGCGGGCTCGTCGGGCTACACGATCGAGCAGTTCCACGCGCTGACGCTCACGGTCGAGGAGGCGTTGGAGGACGCGGACGCCGTCGTCGTCACCACCGGGACCGACACCCAGGAGGAGTTCGCCTACTGGCTCGACCTCACTGTCCGGTCCAAGAAGCCCGTCATCACGTCCGGCTCGATGCGCCCCTGGGGCGCAGGCGACGGCCCCGACTCCGACCTCGTGTTCGGCACCGACGCGCCCGCCAACCTCTACAACGCGATCAAGATCGCGGCCTCCCAGCAGACCTACTGCTTCGGCACGGTCCTCATGCTGAACGACGAGATCCAGGCCGCCCGCGACGTCACCAAGACCAACTCGTACCGCACCGACACCTTCCAGTCCCGCGAGTACGGCGTGCTCGGCTGGATCGACGGCGACAGCATCACGCTCGGCCGCGCCCCGGCCCGCGTGCTCGACTGCGACAGCAGCCGCTGGTACACGCCCTTCGACCTGTCCGACGTCGACGCCGGGGACCTGCCGAAGGTCGAGATCGCCATGTCCTACCAGCAGGCCGGCGGCGAGGCGATCGCCGGGTTCCACGAGGCCGGCGCCACCGGCATCGTCACCGCAGGCACCGGGGCGGGCGGCATCTCGCGCGACATGAGCGCCGCGCGTTCCGCCGCGGTGGCCGACGGCGTCTGGTTCGTCTCCACGACCCGCACCGGCTCGGGCGGCTCGTACGGGACCGGCGACGGCGTCATCGCGGGCGGCGACCTCACCGCCGTCAAGGCCCGGCTGCTGCTCCTGCTGTCCCGCACCTTCACGGACGACATCGACGAGGCCCGCGACTGGTTCGAGGACTACGGGACCCCGACCTTCGCCCAGGACTGACCCAACCCCGACGGGCTCGACCACCGATTCGGTGGTCGAGCCCGTCGAAGAGGTCTCGACAGGCTCGACCAACCGAACAGGGTCTCGACAAGGTCGACAATCGACCGACCAGACCGACCGTTCCAGCGAACGACCTACCCCCGCGGGCGGGCCGAGTCCGCACCCCGACGGCGGTCCTGCTCGTCCACCTGCGCCAGCAGCTCCTCGGTGTCCGGCTCGGGCTCCATGGCCAGCTGCTCCAGGTGGTCGCGCAGGCGGTCGACCAGCCGGCCGACGGCGTCGCGCCGCCCGGACGCGATCTCCGCGCGGATCCCGTTGCGCCACGACCGCTCGTCCACCGGGTCGGCGAGCCGGCCCACCTGGGATGCGTGCCGCGCCATCGCTACGTCGCCCGCCAGCAGCGCGCGTCGCGCCACCTCGTGGGACACGTCCACCACACCCGACGAGATCGTGTGCATCAGCTGCTCCGCCCACGCGTACTTGCGCAGCGGCACGCCCTCGAACGGCCGGCCGCGCACCATGTCCAGCGCGGCGAGCAGGTCCGACGTCGGCGTCTGGCTGAGGTCCGAGCCAACCAGGTCGCAGAACTTGTGCCAGTCCGTCGTGACCCCGCGCAGCCGGTAGCCGGCGGACTCGAGGTCGGCCTGGCCGCCGTCGTCCGCCGACCAGTAGCGCGGCAGGAACTCGTGGCCAGACGCATCGGTGCCCAGCCACCGGCGGGCCCGCGAGACCGCGGAACGCCGTGTCGCCAAGTTCGGCTCGCGCGACGGCCATAGCGCCTTCGAGATGTCCGACCCGCGCGAACCCGGGTTGAACGCCAGGAACGCGATCAGCTCGGTCGCCTGCCGCTGGTGCGTCGAGGGCAGCTCCACGCCCGTCGTCCCGCCGAGCTCCACGTTCCCCAGCACGCGCACGATCGGCGGCGCGGTGGTTTCGACTGGCGCGACCCGCGGGCCGGGCTCGCCAGCCCTCGAACCAGGCTCGGCTCCCGAGACGATCGGCGTCCCCAGCGGCGGCGTCGCCACGCCCACCGCGGCCCTCGCCCACGGCGAGAAGCTCTCGGGCAGCCCGCTCTGCGTCGTCGGACCGCCCGCCGTCCCCGCGGCGTAGCCGGGCGACGGCGCGAGGCCTGTGGCCTCGCCGACCACCACGTCCGAATCCGCGGCACCAGCGCGGACAGCTTCCACGGGGATCTCCTCGAGCGTAGGTTCGGTGCGGTCGATCGAACGGCTCCACTCGGGGCCGGGTGCGGTCTCCGGGTCGGCCAGCAGGGCCAGGGCTTGTGCGTAGGTGGCGGCGTCGAGCTGCTGTGGCCGCACCGCGATGTAGGCGGGCATGAGGATGCCGCGGGTCGTGTCGCCGTTGGTGAGGTCGCCGGTGAGGTCAAGCACCCAGTCGCCGACCTCCGCGCTGGAGGTCACAGCAGCGATCCCCACGCCCGGCACCCGCTCGACCAGGCTCTCGAGCCTGGCGCGCTCGGCCAGGCCGAGCCGCTCGCCCACGAGCAGGATCTCGGGCGTCCAGGCGTCGGTCGCCAGCCCGCGGCCCCGCGCGTCCGCCACGGAGGTGGCGCCCACCTGGGCGAGCGTGCGGTCGACGTCGGACGCGCGGGCCTCCAGCTCGCGGAGGATCGCCGCCAGGTTGGGGACGTGCCGCACCCGGCCCGTGTCGACCACACCCGGCAGCTCGCCGAGGGTGCCGACCACGGTGACCTGCAGGTCGTCCGCCCACAGGCTCGTGGCCAGCTCGACCGCGAGCGCCGCGAGCGTGGCCTGCGCGGCGGAGTCCGTGCCGCGGATGTCGAGGCACGCAAGGTTCTCGAGGTCGAGCATGAGGTGCGTGTCCTCGTCGTCGTGGCCGACGGTGACGAGGGCCGGGTAGGGCGCTTCGCCGTCCTCGATCTCGGCGGGTTCTACCGAACCGACCTGTGCCGCGACGCCGGCGTCGCCCGCCGCGAGCTGCCACACGAACCGGTCGGTGGTGCTGGCCCAGGGTTCGGGCAGGTCGGCGGCGCGGTCGAGGTAGAGCTCGACGAACTCGCCGCTCTTCAGCCGGGCGACGCGCACGCCCGGCAGCGGCAGGCCGCGCTCGCGGTGCCACAGGGCGAGGCTGCGCAGCGCGCGGTCCACCTGGCTGCGCCCGAAGGGGTCCTCGACGGTGTGCAGGTCGCGCTCGAGCGCGCCCGCCGGCGTCTCCGGCCCCGGCAAGACGATGGTCTCGCCCGGCTCGCGGCCCTTGCGCGCACGGCGCCGCTTCACGGCGACCAGGGCGAGCAGCCCTGCGGCGAGCAGCCCGCCGACGCCGGCCGCGGTGCGGACCTCGACCGACTCGTCGAGCTCGTCGCCGATGTCGGACACGACGTCGGCCGCCGTGTCCAGGAGGGACCCGCTCCCCCGCCGCCGTGGCGGCTCTCGTGGCCGTCGGAGCAGCCGCAACGGTGTCGGACCCGCCAACGGCACCGGACTCGGCGGCCCCCGCCTCGACCGGAGCGGACGCGTCAACCGGCGCGGACACGTCGACCGGCGGCGACGACTCGACGGCAACCTCCGGAACGCCGTCTCCAGCAACGGGCTCGTCACCGACGGCCTCGTCGGGCAGCACCTCGTCGGTCCCGGAGCCGCCGATGGAGGTCGCCTCCACGTCGGACTCCGGAACGACCTGCGCCGGCTCCTCGATCAGCCCTTCCGTGCCGCTGCCGGTCGCCACATCGTCGTCCGACGCCGGATCGCTGCCCCAGGTCGTGCCGCTCCCGGACGACGTCTCCTCGGCGGCCGGCTCGTCGGGCTCGTCCTTCGGCATGAGCTCGTCGGCGATCAGCCCGCTCCCGGGAACTGCCTCGTCCAGCGAGCTGCCCTGCGGTGCCGACTCGTCCGGCTCGAGGTCGGGATCGTTCTCGAGGTCTTCGGGCGTGACCTCGTCGTACTGCGGCTCGGGCGTCTCCTGCGGCGCGGGCGGGGTCTCCGGGACGAGGTTCCCCTCCGCGGTCTCCTCGGGAGCAGGCTCCTCGCCACCCGATCCGCCGGAGCCGCCGGAGCCGCCGATGCCGGCCGTGCCGGTCGCGGCGTCAGCGGGGTCGGGCTCGTCGGCGCCGTCCTGCCGCGCGCCGTCCCGGCTTGCGCCGTCCCCACCCGCGGCGGGCGACTTCGGAGCGGCATTCTGCCCCGCACGGTTCGGATCCACGCTGGTCGGAACCTCACCCGCCGGACGCTCACCGACAGGCTGCTCGGCCGACGGCGTCTGCTCCTCGACGACGTCGTTCCCCGCGCCTCCCGGCTCCTCGATGTCGTCCGGCTCGACCTCGGCGGCACCCTCGGGCGTCGCCTCGGTGGAGGGTGCGGCCTGCTCGGGAGTCTCGTCCGCAGCGGCCTCGTCCGTGGACTCCGCGGCGCCCGGCTCCTCGGCACCCGCCGAATCGGACGTCGACTCGCCGGGAGACTCATCCGACGAGTCGTCCGCGCCGTCGGACCCCTGCGCCGCGCCCTCGCCGCGCGCACCCCCGGTCCCGGCGTCCGACGTCGACTCCCCCGCACCAGGGACCGTCACGGTCCAGCCGGGAAGAATGAGGTCGGGATCGGTGAGCCGCGCCCCGCCCGGCTGCTCCGTGGCGCGCGACGCCTCGAACACCTCCGGGTACTTGGTCCCGTCGCCGAGCTCCTCCTCGGCGATCCCCCACAGGGTGTCGCCCGACTCGACGACGACCTCGGCCGAACCCGCCTCGGGGTTCGTGACGTCGACCGTACCCTCGGACCCGGCGGAGCCCTTCGTGGGCCCGAGCTCGACGGGATGGTTCGGCGAACCGGTCTCCTGCCCGTCCGACGCCTCGGCGGGCAGCTTCAGCACCCAGCCCGGCTCGATCCAGTGCCCGGAGTCGAGCGCGCCGCCACCTGCCTGCTGCACGCCGTAGTTCAGGTCGGCGATCTGCTTGAACCGCGCGCCGTCACCCAGGGTCTGCTCGGCGATCCGCCACAGCGAGTCGCCCGGCTGCACCGTGTAGGTGGCCGACGGCGGCTCGTCGGCCGCGGCACGCTCGCCCGCGTTCTCGGTCGCACGGGTAACGCCGGTCGCTCCAGCCAGAGCAGCTGTGCCCGGCGAGACCGGCCCGGTCACCACGGTCCCGGCCTCACCGGCCTCGACCGGCTGCGTCGCGGCCATCGCAGGCGACACCGACGGCGCCGCGACCAGCATCGTGATCACCGCGCCGACAAGCACGGCCGCGGCACGCTGCTGCGCCCCGAGCCCGCGCACGTGCGGCGAACGGCGACCGCGCATAGCGGCGACCACCTCGATCACGACGGCTGTCGCGAACGTCAGCCACGCGATCCAGCCGACGATCTTGACCAGCCCGAGCAGTACCGAGCCGGTCACGTCGGGGCTGCTCAGCGTCGAGATGATCCGGTCGAGGCTGACGGGTCCGGTCCATACCGGTCCGCCGAGCACCCACAGCCCTATCGGGATCCCGACGACGAGCGCGACCAGCAGCAGCACCGCGCCGAGCCCTCTCACCACGCGTGCGCCCGTGCCTCGCCGCGGTCCGCCGGGCTCACCGGTCACCGCACGACCCTGGACTGTCGAGGTGCTCATCAGGATTCCTCCTGTCCTATCCCGCGGACTGCCCGCGCCTCGGCGTCTGCCGTGACACTGAGCGTGCTGATTCCGATCAACGTCAGGAACGTGGTCTCGTAGGTCACCTCGGTGCCCACGCTGACGGTGGCGCCGTTGACGGCGGTCACCCCGCCCTGCACTCCCAGCGCGCCGAGGGTGTCGGCGGCAGCCTGTGTCGCGCGCTCGGGATCCACCTCGGGAGGCAGTCCCATCTGCGCGCGGTCGATCCGGATCTGCTGCGCGGCGGCCCGCGCTGCCTGGTCGGCGGCGTACTCGGCCTCGTCCTCGGCGTGCAGCCGCCCGCCGCCGTCGACCACCAGGCCGATCGCGATGATGAGGGCGGGCACCATGCCCGCCGCGAGGATGTTGACGTCGCCCCGCTCGCGCGCCGGCCGCCTCCCCGACGGCGACCCTGCCGTCCGCGCGCGCCGCAACCACATCCGCCCGACCCCCCTGGTCATGACCGCCCCCGGTAGGCGTCGAGCACCGACGTCCCGGTCGCGCTGATCGTGCGCGAGCCTGGTGCGCCCGGCAACCCGAGGTCGCGCAGCGGCACCACGCACTCCACCTGCACGGTGATGGTCCCCACGGTCCCGAGCGGCAGGGCGAACGCGTCAGTCGTCGGCAGGACCGACGTCGACGCGCACCTCACCCCGGAGTTCACCAGCGTCGACGTCGCGGTCGACGTCGCCTGTACCCCGGCCACGGCCGCCGTCCGGCTGATCGACGCCGCCCGCGCGGCCTCGTTCGCCGCCGACTGCACGACGCCCTCGGCCAGCACCAACCGCCCCGCCATCACCAGCAACAACCCGATCAGCAGCAGCACGGGAAAGATCACCGCCGTATTGATCGCCACGTTCCCGGCCTGACCTTGACCATGCATCTGCTGCCAAGACCGGCCCCGGTCTGGCAGCAGATGCATGGTCAGGCGTCGGCGTCGACGAATCATGGGCCCACCACCGCCTGGCGTGAACCGCTCGACCGGCCCGGTGGCCGACTGCTCCACCCGCAGCCCCCGGAACCCCGGCACGATCGACGGCGCCAGCCCGATCACGGTCGCGGTCGCCATCTCTTCCCCACGCGTCACCGACACCCGGACGGTCGCGAACGCGTCGCCCCCGCGGGCGAGCCGCGCGGCAGCCTCCGCGTAACCCGAGTCGATGCTGCCGCCCTCGACGCGCGCGGCCTGGACGGCCCCGTTGGCCACGGACTGGGCCGTGTTCTGCGCGTGGAAGTACAGCACGCCCTGCACCATCGCGAAGATGAGCATCAGGACGATCGGGTAGGTGAGGACTGTCTGGACGGAGGCGGCACCGCGTTCATCCATCTGCTACATCCCTAGAACTGACCCATGTAACGCTCGACGAGCGCGCGGATCGCGGCCCCGAGCGCGATGGCGATCCCGAGGCCCACGACGGACAGCACGACCACCTCGATGGACTCCAGGCCGGCCTCGTCGGGCTCGCCCGCGCGGCCGGCCGCCAGTCGGCGGCGCAGCTCGGCGGAGCGCTCCGCGAAGCGGGTGTTCAGGGCGTCGACGCGGCCGCGCACGGCAGATGCGCGCAGCGACGCTCGTGCGGCGGCGCGCGACGCCGCCGATCGGCCCTGGCTCAGGTGCTGGTTCATGTTGACTCCCGGGGTGCTGTCGACTTCAACAAATGGGTAAGAAGCGGCTCGTGTGACACCGCGGTGCCACAGGGGGCGAGCCGGTTCAGGGGGCAGTCTGAAACATTGTGACGCCGATGGGAAATATGAGCATCAAAAAGTACACAAAAACTGTCATAGTTCCCGGCACGGTCATCCGCACCGTCGCGTCGTGGGCGATCTGCTGCTCGACGTCGAGCTGCGCGTCCCGCATCGACGCCGCCTTGGACTGCAGCTGGTCGTGGATCGCCGAGCCCTGGGTGCCCGCGAGCTCCACGATGGCGGCGACCTCACCGAGCGCGTCCACCTCGAGCTCCTTCCCGAGCTCGCGCAGCGCGACCCACGGCGGCTGCCCTTCCCAGCGGCTCCGTTCGAGCGCCGCGGCGATCCGCCGGAACGGCCACGACCCCGCGACCTGGGCCGCGGCGAACGTGGCCTGCGTGGCGCCGGCACCGGAGATGCGCTCGATCGCGAGCAGCTCGAGGTACGTCGACACGGCCCGCGAGAACTCCTGCCGGGCGCGCTTGGCCTTGGCCCGTGCGTCGAGGTCGGGCAGGAACCAGGCGCCCAGCGCGAACACGAGCGACGCCCCGAGCGGCACCGACACCGGCATGCCGAGGTTGAGCAGCCCCACGCACAGCCCGAGGAACGGCACGGCGACCAGCGCGATGACCGTGCCGAGCGCCTTCTCGCCGTAGTGGTCGGTGGCGGTCTTGCCGATCAGGTCGAGATCCGCGCGGGTGGGGCCGCCGCGGCCGAGCACCGTGACGGGCAGCCGGCGCTGCGCCCACGCCCCGAACATCTGGGTGTACCGCTGGGTGGAGGTGAGCTCGCCGCCGTCGGACACGGTGATGGGCTCGACCTTGTCGTCACCGCTCAGCCGGTCCAGCGCGGACTGGAGCCGCGGCGTCGACGGCAGGAGCTCGCGCACCACCAGGAACAGGCCGAAGCCCGCGACCAGACCGCTGCCCACTGCCCATGGCCACATGTCAGGCCTCCCGCTCGTCGGGCAGGAACCGCGGGATCGGCTGCCCGAGGCTGATCTTGCGCATCCACAGCAGGCAGATGACGTACGCGCAGAACAGCACGACCGCCACGACCTGGCCCACCGGCGAGTCGTACCCGCTGAGGTATCCGGACATCGCCGTGGCCGCCAGCACCACGAGCGTCACGATCGTCACCCAGCGCACGGTCGCGCGGCCGGTCGCGCGCTCGGTCTCGATCTCGCGCCGTGCCTTGGCCTGTGCCGACAGGGACTCGGCGAGCTGCCGGAGCGCGGGCGCGACGGCGCCGGTCCGGTTGTCCGACTCCAGGATCATGGCCGAAGCGATCATGTCCGCCGAGTAGTCGTCCATCTCCTCCGCCCACCGGTACAGCGCCGGCTTGATGGGCTGGCGCGCCTCGAGGCGCGCCACGAGCCGCGCGAGCGACGGCCGCACGGACGGCGCGGCGCTGTGCAGTGTCGCCGCGATCCCCTGCTCCAGGCCGACGGCGCCTCCGGACAGCACGCCGATCAGCGACCGGACCCAGGCGGTCAGGTCGGTCAGCTTCTCCACCTCGTTCGACTGCGTGGTGGTGCGGAACAGCGACGGCAGGCCGACGATCAGCACCGGCACGATCAGCACGAGCGACCACCAGCCGGTCAGGATCCCGATCACGAGCCCGGCGGCCGCGCCGATCCCCAGCACCCTGCGCTGCGGGTACAGCGGCCCGCCCTTGGTCAGGCCGAGCAGGCGGAGCAGGCCGTGGAAGGGCGGGGTGGTGCGCGTCGGCTTCGGCGTCGGCTCGTACTTCTGCGCCCCGACGACGACGAACCACACCCCGAGGCCCAGGCCGAGCCCGGTCAGCACCGCGATCAGCGTGGTCATGCAGTCCCCCAGAGGCCGTCCCGGTAGTTCAGGAGGCTCGCGTCGAAGCCCTCGGCCTCCAGGTCGGCGAGGAACGACGGCGTCACATTGGGTACCGCTCGACCGTTCGGCCCGGGCTCGAACACGTCAGTGATCGCCACCGGGTTGCCGGCCTCGCCGCGCGTCACCTCGATCACCTCGGCGACGTAGCGGGTGCGGCGGCCGTCGCCCTCGGAGTCGACCCGGAGGAAGACGATGAGGTCGATCGACTGCGCGACCTGCCGGTACGCATACGTCTCGGAGAGCGTGGAGTCCTGCACGGCCATACCGACCAGGCGTTCGACGACGTCGCGTGCGCCGTCGGCGTGCACCGTCGACAGCGAGCCGTTGCCCATCTGCATCGCCTGGAACATGGACACGATCTCGGGCCCACGCACCTCACCGACGATGACGCGGGAGATGTTGTGCCGCAGCGACTCGTACACGTTGACGTTCGTGTTGATCTCGCCCACGCGGCGGCCCGACGTGTTCATCTCGCCCGAGCCCTCGCGCGTGCGCAGCGCCACTACCCGCTTGTGCTTCTCGGGCTCGAGGTGCAGGTAGAGCTCGTAGTCGGTCTCGATGGTGGCGATGGATTCCCACTGATCCAGCCCAGCGCACAAAGCACGCAAAAGGGTCGTCTTGCCGCTGCCCTGGCCCTGCCCCGACACCACTATCGACTTGCGCGCCCGGACCGCCGCCGTCAGGAACTCGACCAGCACCGTGTCGATCGTGTCGTTCCGGCGCAGCAGCTCCAGGTCCACCGACTGCAGGCGCTGCAGCCGGATGGTGACGCGCGGCCACGGCACCACCCAGCCGACGGCGGCCAGCCGCACACGACCGGGCAGGTCGAGGTTGAGGAACGGGTTGGCCCGCGTGAACGACCGCTCGTTCGCGGGGTCGCGCGCCGCGAGGAACTGGAGGAAGTCGATGAGCTCGGCGTCGGAGTCCGCGATGGGTTCCGCGTACATGCGGCGGCCATCGCCCATCAGCATGAGCACGGGCGCGGTGCCCGTGATCTCGATGTTCTCCACGTCCGGGGTGTCGATGAGCGGCTGCAGCCGGCCCAGCCGGAACAGCGCGTCGAACAGCGCGCGCGTCACCTCGACCTGGTACTCGGTGGTCCAGTTGCGTTGGCCGCCGGAGAGCAGGGCGTCGTTGTGGTCGCGCACGACCTGCTGGATCAGCTCCTGGCCGAGCGCCTCGCGCTGCTCCTCGTCCAGCTCGCGCGTCGCGAGCGCCGTCGTCAGCCGGGACGACACCTCGCCGCGCAGGCTGTTGACCTGACCCCAGAACTCGGAGTCGCGCAGCCGCGGGTTGCCGGGCTGGCCGTGATACTCCCGGCCGGCCCGGGCCAGCGCCCCGACCCACGGTGAGGCGGCGCCGCCCGACGACGGCGCCCCGCCGGACGTGGTGCGCACCATCGCGCCGGACTCGGTGGTGCGTACCGTGCCGTTGCCCTGCTCCACCACTGGCGGGGCCACGGAGTTCTGCGCCAGGGCAGCGCGCCTTTCCGACGCCGCCTCGGCCTCGGCAGCGGGAGATCGGCGAGGCAGAGCTGTGGTCCGGTCGTCCGCGTCGTGGAAGATCGGCAGGGAAGAGAGGTCGGGAAACTCCGGCGTGCTCATGCGTCTCCCCTCTCGCCCTGCCACGGCCCGCCGTTCTGCGCGCTCCGCGCGGCGGAGCGGGCATCCATGCCGGAGTGGTCGGGCGGACGCCGCGGGCCGGTCCCACGGCCCATTTCACGGGGGCCGGTGGCGAACCGGGCTCGCCGCTTCTCCGTACGGTCCTGGAGCCGCGAGATCACGGGCCCCGCAGACCGGACGAGCGGCGACGTCGAGTACCGCCGCCCCGCGGGCGCCCCCACGGACAGCACCTCCGCGTTCACCGGGTCCCAGGCCAGCGAGCCCACTGTCCCTAGGCCGAGCGTCCGCGCTATCTCGTTCGCGTCGTACGGCCGGCCGGGGCCGACAGTCAGAGCGGTGAGGTTGGTGAGATCGCGCGCCGCGGCATCGACCACCGAGGTGCGGGACTTGACCAGCTCCCGGGTCACCGCGATGTCGGGCAGGCGCGAGCCGGTGGTGATCAGCACCTGGTCCGCGAGGCGGACTATCGGCTCCCGGTCCTCACGCACGACGCCGCCGGTGCCGAGCCGGCCGAGGTCGACCAGGACGTCGATGCCACCACGCTCCAGCGCGACCAGCTGGTTGGCGAGCGGCCCCCAGAGGTTCGCGACAGCGGGCGCGGTGTGCGGACTGACGATGCCGGGCAGCAGCTTCTTGTCCGGATCGTTTCGAACGAGCGGAATGGTCTGCTCCCAGAACGCGGCTTCGAGGTCACCGTGGGAGTGTGCGATCGCCAGCGGCTGCAGGCCGCGGTCGTGCGGCAGCTGACCGCGGAAGTACCCGGCCAGGATCGACGATCCGGCGAGGTCTGCCTCCACGAGCAGCACGGGACGGGGCCACTGGAGCGCCAGCACGAGGGCCGCCGTCGTCGTTCCCGGCGATCCCTTCGCATTGGCCAGGGCAACGAGGGCCACTCGGATCACCCCGCCCCGACGGCGTCGATCACGATGGCGACGCGACCGGTCGCGGCGCGCGCCGCGAGCCCTGCGGCGTTGGCCGAGGCGACCTCCACGTCGACGACCGTCTGGTCGCCGAGTTCTGTCGGCTTAGTGCCGATCACCGTGGCAGCGATCGCGAACGGCACCTCGACCGGCGGTTCCCCGCCGCTGGCCGGCGTCTCGACCACGCGCACGGCATCGCCGGCCCGCAGTTCGGTAGTCGGCATCTGGTTGGGCGCGAGCGCGATGCCCACGATGGACCGCCCCGCGGCGGGCTGGAGCTCGTCCGCGACGCTGGTGGGCGTCAGGAGCTGCCCTGCCTTGAGGTCGGCCGTGGCGACCTTGCCCTCCATCTGATCGAGCTGGTCGGCGGCGACCGGCTGGAGCAGGGTCGGCCCGGTGGGCAGGTCGACGGTGGCAAGGTCGCTCGCCGCGATCACGGTGCCGCGCGCGATTGCGCCCTTGACCGCAAGAACCTGGTACGTCTGGCCGAGCGTGCTGGTCAGGTACACGCTGGCGAGCACGCTCAGGGCCACGAGCGCGAGGCCCAGGGCGATGAGCGCGGGCCGACGGCGCGCGCGCGTGGGTTTGAGCGGCCCCGGCGGTGCGGGTCGCTGGGGTTTCGACGCGGGCCGGGCGTGCTGTTCCTGGTTCGCGACCTTCGTGCCACTGCTCACCGTGCCGTCTCCTCCGGGCCCGTCGGCAGAGCCCGCCTCGGGTTCCCCCGGAGCGGGACCTATCGGGGTACCCATCCGTGCGCCTGTCTCCACCGTGCTCCCGCCCGTGCTGGTCGAGGACCTCCTGCGGATGTCATGCGTGTGACACCGCAGGTAATCCTTGTCCACACGGGCGGACCCGGCAGGTTGAACGCTAATCAGCGTTCAGGATGCCCGCTAGGTCAAGGAGGCTTCAAATTTGTGGAGATGACTTGAATATTGAGTGACCCTCAAGCGATCCGCCGCTTACGCGCCGAAACCACACCTGTGGTATTGACTCCGCAGGTCAGGCCGTGAGAGAAGCCTCTCGCACCAGATGGCATGCGTGAAGATCGACGGCACGACCTTTACGTTTGGCGTGCGATCGGGAGGTATACGGACAGAACGAGAGGGCCCCGCTGGCGGTGGGACCCTCTCGCGATGAGGCGGACTTCGGACGACTTCAGGGCATCACGCACCCCCCAGTGCTCAGCCCGTCGGCCGTCGTCGTCCCTCATCGTCCCGTTCGCCCGGTTGTCCCCCAGACAGACCACCGGACTGAACGGCTTCCGCCAGCCGTCGCACTGCGCGACTCGCCCGCTGACGCAAGGCTGCGTGCGAGATGCCCAGCTCGTGGGCAACCCGCCGCTGATAGTTCCCGCGACCCGAGCCGAGCTCGGCGTACTCCGGGAGATCGGGGTCCGGCGCGTACAGCCGCGCCAGAAGTGCTGACTCGTCCCGCGTCAGGACGCTCTTGTCGAGCCCCCACGCGATGACGTCGAGTACCTCGCCCGTGGTGCCGAGGGACATGCTCGCGAGCGAGTAGACCGCGTCCGGCCCGGGCTCGGGCGACGTCGGGCGCTCGAGGACGGTCAGCGTGCTCGTGTCGGTGGGGATCTCCGCCACCTGGGGACCGCGGCTCGCCCGGCCGCCCCGCGCATGCGGCGCCCGGTCGCCGACGACGCGCGTCAGGGTGTGCCCCTGCAGGCGCATGGCCACCCGGCTGCTGCGGTCGAGGTCGTAGTGGGTGATCGCGTCCCACATCGCGGCGGCGGCCTCCTGCTCGAGGTCCTGCACGTCCGGATAGTGCCGGCGCGACCGGCGCACGATGGTGCGCACCGCTGGGAGCATGCACTGCAGCACGGCACGCCCGGCGGCGAAGCTGCCGCCCGCGTGCTCGACGATCAGCGCGTACAGGACCTCGTCCGCCTCGTCGGGCGCGAGCTGCACGCAGTCACCGGTACGCAGTCCTGCGAGCTGTGGGAACCGTGCGGCAAAACGCTCGATCTCGGTCGCGAACGACCGCGTGCGGACCAGGTCGGCCCAGTCATGGTCAAGCTCTCGCATCAGCGTTCCTGATGCCTGTGCAGGTGTCCGTGCAGGCATGGCGATTCCCCCCTCCGTCAGCCCTGAGTCCATCGAGGGGGTGTTGCCCGCCACTGTTGCCCGCTCGTTCCGACCATGTGTGACCTACGTCACAGTTGGCCAAAACCCGTGCTCGACCGATGTCACACGAACGCTTCACCAGCCATTTGTGCTCAGCAGACGCAAGAGACAGATAAACGGGAGAGGCGAGATGAGCAAGGACGAGCTCGACCAGGCGCCCGGCGCCGGACTCGGCAGCGCGGAGCTGCGCAGCGCCGACCCTGGGCCTTCGGCCTTCGACCACACGTGGTCCCTGCTGCGGGACACCGCCGAGGTGCATGCGGCCCGCAGTGAGGTGGCACCCGTGGTGCGCGACCTCATCGCCTCCCTCTCCGAGGACCCCCTCGGCGAGCAGGACACGGCGGTCCGCCTGACGGAGGCGCTCGACAGCCCTCGCGTGCGCAGCGCACGCGAGGCTCGCGAGCGCATCCGGGCGGACCTGCAGAACGAGGTGCATACCCGATGAGCTCGCTCCTCGTGCGCCGTCGGGGCAAGAAGGCCGCCAAGCCGGCCGAGCTGCCCAGCCCCGTCGACGGCGCCCCCGGTACCGGCTCGCCCTGGGCCGGCGGACCCGATCGGCCCGCGACACCCCCGTCGTCGGGCGGCGGGGGCGACGGCGAGAACCCTCCCCCGCAGGTGGTGGAGTGGTCCAACGGCCCTGCCCTCGTGACCAAGGCCTGGGGTGCCGCGCTCGCGCTGGCCCTGCTGGCCGGGCCCGCCGCCCTGGTCTGGACCGCGCTGCGACCCGAGCCCGCTCCGATCGCCGCGGCCGCCGGTGCGGCGAGCACGACGGAGACCGCCGCGGCGAGCGAGCGCGCGGTCGAGCTCGTGGAGACATGGCTGCGCGCCGACAGCAACGACCAGCAGCTCATCGCCTCCCTGACGAACGCCCCGGTCGGCTCTCTCCCCCAGGAGGGTCTGACCATTCGCGACTCGTCGGTGGCACAGGTCGAGCCCGCGGAGGACAGCGTGTGGTCGGTGACGGTCGGCGTGGACGTCGCGGAGCCTGCTCCGGGCTCGACGCCCGCGCCATCGGGCGGCCAGGCCAAGGGCGAGGAGGCGGAGGTCGCGCTCGTGTGGGTGCGCCGCTACTTCCAGGTGCCGGTGCTGGTCGACCGCACGGACACGAAGTGGTCCGGTCCTGACCTGGCGGTCACCGCCCTCGCGCTGCCCGCACCCGTACCGGGCCCGGCGGCGGACGCCGAGCCGCCGAACCTGGACTACCCCGAGACCATCTCTCCGACGTCGGCAGCGGGTCAGTCCGTGGCCGGGTTCCTCGCGGCCATGGTCGCCGGCGACGGCGAGATCACGCGCTACCTGCGCCCCGGCACCTCCATCTCGGCCGTGACCCCGGCCCCGTACTCGGCAGTGACCGTGACGGGCATCAAGGGTTCGCACGAGGTCACGGAGCGCCCGGCCGACGACGACGGCACGCACGCCGTGACCACCGTCGAGCTCACGCGGCTCGACGGCCAGAAGACCACCGCCCAGTACGTCCTCACGCTCGTTGCGCGGGACGGCCGCTGGGAGGTTGCCGGCCTCGAGCCGGCCGTCCGTATCGACACGACGCCATCCAGCACGACCGACTCCGGCATCGCCGGGGAGTAGCGAAGGAGAGAACCATGATCAGCGAGATCGTTATGGCCGGCGGCTTCCTCGACCTCATCACCGTGAAGTCCGAGGAGGTCAAGAGTGCTATCGAGTCCGTCACCTTTGTGGTCGTCATCCTCATGGTCGTCATCACCGCGGTGAAGACCAAGATGTCGATCGCGGCGATCCTGATGTCCGCGATCGTCGGCGGCATCGTCCTGTGGCTCGTGAACGGAGGCATCAACGTCACCTCCGACCTCGCCCGGGACGAGTTCGACTCCGCCCCGGCGATCGTGAACACGCAGACAGTCCTCTGACGGCCGCGAGTCCCGCGGGGTCAGACGTATGGGCAATGCGCTGAGGGCACGGCACAGGGCTGGTCAGGTGGGCGCGTTCGCGCGCCCTGCATGTGGTGAGGAGGGTGTCCGGTGACCGAGACTGCGAAGTTCTACACGAAGGCCCGCCGCATCCCCATGCTGGTGGGGAAGCTACCCAGCGGCGGGCGCATCTGGGGCGGCCCGTACACCATCACCCAGGTGGGGGCGGGCGCCGTGGTGGCGTTCGCCCTGTGGAAGACCGCCCCGCTGTGGGCGCAGCTCGGCGGCTTCATGAACATCGTGGTCGCCGTCGGAGTCGTCGTGGGCGTCGTCTGGGCCACCGGCAAGCTCCCGAGCAGCGGCCGCAACCCGGTCGCGTTCGTCATGGACGCTATGAACCTCACGTCGAGCCCGGGGCGTCTGGCCGGCGGGCAGGTCGCCCTGCCCAAGCCGCGACTGGTGACGCACCGGGTGATGGTCGCGCTGCCCCGGACCCGCTACCGGCTCCGCGCAGCACACCGAGCCGGCGGCCACACGGGCAAGACCAGCCAGACCGGTTGGAGCAGCCGAACCGCCGCGCCCTGTGGTGGTCCAGCCGGTGCCGACCGAGCTCCTGCCGGAGCTGACCGGCCGGGGGCCCGCGGACGCGACCTTCGAGGGCAGACAGCTCCCGCGACCCGAACCGCAACCCAGACCCGTCTCCGACAGACGCTCGCCCGCCGACTGGGCGGCAGCAGCCGCGACCGCGGCCGCAGACCGCAAGAACACCGATCTCACCGGCGTCGGCCAGCTGCTGGCCGGGAAGCCGAAGAACACCGACCGCACAGCACCCACCACCCCGCGAGAGGACTGAGCCCCCATGCTGAGCCACATCTCGGCCCTGACCGACGGCCTCATGTGGACCCGCACCGGGACCGTGTGGGCGGTCTGGCGCGTGTCACCTGTGCCGTACGCATTCCAGCCGGACGACAAGAAGCATGCCGCGCGGCGGCACCACACCGCGCTGTACCGCGCGCTGCGCGGCGAGTCCCTGCACCTCGGCCTGACGGCGGCCACCGACCCGGCGTCGGTGGTGCTCTCGATGATCGAGGGCGTCGACCTGGCCGAGCGCGAGGCGTGGGCCGCGGAGTGCGAGGCCACTCTCGACTTCCTGGAGCAGATCCCGATCGGACGGCGCGTCCACTGGATCGCCGCGCCCCTGGCCAACCCGGGCGCGAAGGCGTTCATGGAGCCGCTGCACGCGAGCTGGACCACGCTCCAGGACACCCTGATGATGCCGCGTTCCGTGCCGGGCAGGCACGCGATCGGTGGGCGGGCCGCGCAGGCGGAGGCGCTCCGCAAGGAGATGCCCTCGGCCTTCGACCCGCAGCCGGCGACGGTGGCCGAGATGGCCTGGATGTTCGGGCACGCGATGCAGCGCGGGCTCGGGCTGGACACGGCGGTGCCGGTGGACGGGTCGCTGGACGCGGAGATGCACCTGTCGGGGCCCTCGGTGCTGCCGTCCGCGCTGGTGGACCCGGCCGGGCAGACGGACTCCGAGAAG
The DNA here is from genome assembly GCA_963850545.1 of uncultured Actinomycetota bacterium. Taxonomy (GTDB): domain Bacteria; phylum Actinomycetota; class Actinomycetes; order Actinomycetales; family Cellulomonadaceae; genus Promicromonospora. The sequence goes on from CAWKLP010000002.1 coordinate 1,478,914, forward strand.
AAGCTGGGCCCGCTGCAGATCCTGAAGCGGCCGTACGTGAAGGTGCTCGACCCGACCAACCCCGAGCTCGCCTCGTACCAGACGACGCTCGTGGTGAGCGATACGCCGTCGGGCGGGATCGTCTACCCGGGGTGCGAGTGGATCGGGCGCGTCGACGAGTCGGGTGTGCCGTGCGACTGGGCCATCCGCATGACGGTGCGCTCACGCGACGAGGTGACCAACCGCAACCGGCGCGCGGTCCGCACCCTGAACGACCAGTTCGACCAGCGCTCCGAGGAGGAGCGTGCCGGTTCGTCCCTGGACACGACGGCGCGCGCCCTGGGCGAGTACCAGGCGGTCATGGACGCGGACGAGCTCGAGGTCGAGGTGGACGCCACCACGATGTTCACGGTCTCGGGCCACACCCCCGAGCAGGCGCTCGACGACGCCCGCGACCTGACCAAGTACTTCGCCGCCATGCAGTTCTCGCTGCGCACGGACCCCACGATCCAGCCGACGCTCTTCGAGGCCACCCTGCCGGGCATGCCGACGCCGCGCGCCGTGCGGGAGTACTCGCAGATCACGACGGCGCGGGCGTTCTCGGCGGCCGTGCCGTTCGCGACGACCGAGCTGGGTGACACCTCCGGCGCGCTGTTCGCCCTGGAGATCTCGAACGGGGCCGCGCGGCCGAACCCGGTGTTCGTGAACCTGGCCGGGGCCACCGACAAGCTGGACGTCGCGCTCGCGATGGGCTTCGTGGGCGAGCTGGGCTCGGGCAAGTCGGTGAGCATGAAGACCGTGGCCATGGACAACGTCGACATGGGCGCCACGCTCATGGCGGTGGACCACACCGAGATGGGCGAGTGGGGCATCGCCGTCTCCGAGATCCCCGGCTCGCAGGTCGTGGAGATCTCCGAGGACGCGACGGTGTCCATGGACCCGCTGCGGATCCTGCCGCCTGCGCAGGCGCCACGCGTGGCCCGCTCCTTCATCACCGTGCTGCTGTCGGTGCAGACCAAGTCCGAGCAGAACGTGCTGCTGTCCAAGGTGCTGCAGACCGAGTACATGTGGCGGCACAAGATCACGTCGCTCGGCTCGCTCGCGCGACACCTCGAGGAGGACTGCGAGTACCCGGGCGCCAAGATGCTCGCCGACGAGATGCGCATCTTCTCCGAGCTCGACTTCGGGCGCGCCCTCTTCGACGACTCGCTGCCGCCGCTCGACCTGAGCTCACCCGCGATCGTGCTGCACACGCACAAGATGCAGCTGCCCTCGCGGGCCGACATGGAGCACGGGCACCTGTTCGCCGAGCTCAAGGCGGAGAAGGTGTTCGGCCGCGCCACGTTCGCGCTGATCGCGGCCCTGGCCCGCTACCGCTGCTTCGCGGACCGCTCCCGGCTCGACATCTTCGCCGCCGACGAGGCGTCCAAGACGATGTCGTCGCCCGAGGCGGCCGAGGAGATCGGCACGTTCATCCGGGACGGCCGTAAGCACAAGGCCGCCCTCCTGCTCGGCAGCCACGACGCCGAGGAGGACTTCGGCAACGAGGTGGTCCGCGGGCTGATCCCGTTCCGCGTCCTGCTGCGGCACCGCGACGCGAACCTCGCTCGCCGCGGTCTGCGCTGGCTGCACGGTCTGCCGACCGACGCACCGGTGGACGAGGGCCTGGTCAAGCTGGTCACCGAGGGCACCGCCCCGGTGACGGACGCCGCCGTCGGCGTGGTCGAGGAGCGCCGCGGGGAGTGCCTGATCCGGGACTTCCAGGCCCGGTACGGCCGGGCGAAGGTCATGGCGCCGCTGGTGGAGACGCGCGCCGAGACCGTGAAGACCACGCCGACCAGCTCCAGCGGTGCGGTGATCGGGGCATGATCCGGCTGGCGCCTCTTCCGTTCGCCGATCCACAGGGTGGGCTGAACCTGGAAGACACGCAGGGCGTGGCCGTCGACCGGTTCACGCTCCAGTGGGACACGGGCTCGCCGTGGAACCCGCTGAACGTCGACTCCGAGATCTTCTCGACCCTCGCCGGCATGTTCTGGGTCTGGTACCGGGACATGGTCGCGGTGCAGATCTGGGTGCTCGACTGGGTGCTCGGCATGGACTGGCTCGGCTACATCCTGGCGCCGCTCGCCGGGCTGAGCATCATCGTGCAGGGCATGATCGCGCAGATCGGCCTGCTCAACCTGATGCTCATCATCCTGGCGTTCGTCGTGGGCTTCTGGCTGCTCAAGGGCCGGTACGCGGGCGGCTTCATGGAGCTCCTCATCGGTTGCCTCATCGCCGCCCTGGCCACCGGGTTCCTCGCCAACCCGATGGCGACGATCGGCGGTGAGCAGGGCGTCATCATGCAGTCGCGCAACGCCGGCATGGACATCGCAACCGGCTTCGCGACCGAGGGCGCCTCGTTCGAGCGGGACTCCACGGTGATCCGCGACGGCCTCAAGGGTCAGCTCGTGGACACCCTGCTCCGCGCGCCGCACCAGATCATCAACTACGGCTCGGTCATCGACGGCACGGGCTGCGAGGACACCTACACCGAGAACGTGGGCCGGGAGAACGCCGTCGACGCGATCGGGGGGTGCGACGCCGCTTACAAGGAGGCTGCCTCCACGGTCGACGCCGGCACCGTCGTCTCGACGCTCAGCCTGCTCACCACCGGGTTCGTGTTCCTCCTGCTGTCCGTGGTGATCGTTGGCGGCACCATCTTCGCGGTGCTGCTGCTGGGCTGGTCGGCGATCAAGCTGCTCTGGCAGCTGCCGGTCGGCGTCATCTCGAGCGGCACCCGCGCCCAGCTGTTCCGCACGTTCGCGAGCGTGGCTTTCGGCGCTGTCCTGGTCGCGATGGCCACGATGTTCCTGGTCGCGTGGATGAAGATGCTGCTCGGCTTCTACGACGCAACGAGCGGCCTGCCGTTCCTCGTGCGGCTGTACCTGTTCAACACGCTGGTCATCGCGGGCGCCGTCTTCTACGTGCTCATGGGCGCGAGCGTGCGGCAGGGCCTGCGGGCGCTGGCCGACAAGCTCGCGGCCGCCGGCGTCCCCTCCCAGGTGGGCGAGCCGGCCGCGATGCCGTGGGACGGCACCGCGAAGTGGCGCGACCGGTACAACAAGGCCAGGGAATGGGCCGGCGTGGGTCTCGGGCCCGCGCCCGTGCAGCGGCACGACACGGCGGTCGAGCTCGACGGTGAGGACGGCCCGCCAACGGACCCGTCCGCCATGGACGGCACGCCGGGCGGCGGCTCGGTCGGCGCAGCCACGGGCCGCCCGATGAACGACGACAACCGCACCGTCCCCATCCCGGTCGACGGCTCCGACTACGCCGCCGGGCCGGACGGCGGACCCACCACCGGGACCAGCGGCGGCAACGCCTGGACCGCGGCCGCCCGCACGGTCCAGGACGGATCGCCCGACGGCGGACGCGCGGGTGGCGATCTGGTGCCGGACGGGACGAACGCCGGCGAGAAGGCGTCGAACGAGCCCAGCCCGCACCTGCCGCCCACGGCCGGCGAGCGGCTCGGCGACCGGCTCAACAGCGCGCGCCGCACGGGAACGTCGATAGCGCTGCAGGCCGGCGCGATGGTCGCGAGCGGCGGCACGTCCGCCGCCGCGGCCGGCGCCTCCAAGGCGCTCACGGTGGTGGCGAAGGCCCGGCAGGCCAAGCAGGTGCTCGGCGCCGTGCGCGGCCTCGGCCGCCGAGGTGAGCGGTCGCAGAGCGCGGCCCGGCTGGCCCAGTCCCTCAACGCCGCACGTCAGACCGGGGCGCAGGGTGCCGGGCCGCAGCCCGCGGCCATCGTGCACAACCCGGGACGGCGTCAGATGCGAGAGCTGGGCCGCTGATGAAGCGCGTATTAGTAGTGGCGATCACGGTGATCGCCCTCGCGATCGGGACCTGGATCGGCTGGCCGCGAGAGGGCGGTCCGGCCGGTGACCCGACCGCGGAGGTGAGCTCGGGCGCCGTCGCCCCGGGAAGCCGGGACGACTTCGACAATCCCGAGGGGACCCCCGACGAGACCGCCGAGGACGCCGCCGCGACCGAGGAGGTCGACGGGCAGCCGGAAGCCGGCGACCCAGCGGTCGAGGTGACGGCCGAGCCGGAGTTCGACGAGACCGCCCCCACCGAGCCCGTCGAGGCGACGTGGGACGACACCGTGCGCAAGGCCGCGCGTGACGCCGCTCTCGCGACCATCACCGCGTTCGCCGCCACGGACAAGGCGGAGGACGCCTGGTGGGCCGGCCTGAAGCCGCTCCTCACGCCGCAGGCGCAGCCCGTCTACCAGGACGTCGACCCGCGGCTCGTGCCGGTCACCGAGGTGACCGGTGACCCGGAGGTCACCGACGAGACGTCCACGCTGCTCGCCGAGGTGGCGGTGCCCACCGACATCGGCTCCTACACGGTGCTCCTGATCCGGGCCGACGGCGCCGCACCCTGGCTGGCCGAGCAGATCAGGCCGCCGGAGGGGTCGTGAGCGGGCGGGACGCCGTCGGGCTCGCGACGCGGGCCGTATCGCAGGCGGTCCGGTCCCGGGGCTCGCGGCCCGGCAAGGGCAGGAAGAAGGACGACGCGACCAGGCGCGCGGTGATCGTGCTGTCCGTGCTGGCCGCCGCCGTCCTGGCGGTGCCGGCTGCGGTGATCGCGATGGTCGTGCTCGTGGGCGGCGCCGTGAGCGAGAACCAGTCACAGAACGGCTGCAGCATGTCGGCGTCGGTGGTGCCCGCGGGCGGCCAGGCAACGGAGGCCGGCGGCTTCACGGGCGAGCAGCTGCAGAACGCCTCGGTGATCCTGCAGGTGGGCCAGGAGCGCGGGGTCCCGGCCCGGGCGCAGGCCATCGCCGTGATGACGGCCCTCGGTGAGTCGGGCATGCGCAACCTCTCCTACGGCGACGACCGCTTCGGGGTGCGCAACCCCGACGGCACGCTGACCTCCTCGATCGGCATGTTCCAGGAGCAGAAGTGGTACGGCACGGTCGAGGAGCGCCTCGACCCGGTGCAGTCGTCGGGCCGGTTCTACGACCGGCTGCTCGCGATCACCGGCTGGGAGACGCTCGAGCCGACCATCGCCGCGCACAAGGCGCAGCGGAACGCCGACCCGTACCACTACGAGCAGTACTGGGACCAGTCGCTCCGGGTGATCCAGCTGGTCAGCGGGGCCTCCGATGAGGACCTCGCCGCGCTGTCCCAGTCCATCCAGGGCGCCGCGGCCACCGCACCCTGCATGACCGGTTCCGTCGGGCGCGCCGCCGTGAGCATCGGCGGCTGGGCCAACCCAGCGGTCGGGTCCAAGGCGTCCGGGTTCGGACCGCGGAGCACCGGCATCGCGGGAGCGTCGACCTACCACCTGGGCCAGGACATCGCGGCGGCCTGCGGCACCCAGGTGTTCGCGGCCGCAGCGGGACGCGTGGTGATCTCCGGGGCGACCGGCTGGGGCACCGGCAACACGATCCGTATCGAGCACGGGATGGGTCTCGACTCGACCTACGGGCACCTGCTCACCGGCACCAACCTGGTGGGGGTCGGCCAGACGGTGCAGGCCGGGCAGCAGATCGCATCGATGGGCGGCGACTCGCGCATCGACCCAGCAGGTGCGGGCACGTCGTCGGGCTGCCACCTGCACTACGAGGTGCGGATGAACGGACAGGCCGTGGACCCGGAGCCCTTCATGGCCCAGCAGGGCGTGACGCTCGGCGTCGCGACGCCGGTCACCGAGCCGGTCTCGCCCGCGGACGAGCCGTCGGACGGCGGTGCTGCGCCGGCCGACGCGACAGGGAACTGACCTCTCGTATTCCCCGGACCGATTATTTCTGCTCACCGCAGACGTCGACAAAAACAGGTCGCGATCATCGCTGGGAATACCAGACGATGGTCCGGCGTCGTTAGACGTAGGTCGTGTGCAGTGTCGCCCTCGATCTCGGCCCGCGCACCGACCGAGAGGACAAGCCCATGAGCACCGACATTCTTGACACTTCTGATCCCTTGAACGACCGACCGAGTACCCAGCCGCCGTCGGGCGGCGCGCCGACCGAGGCTCCCGTCCAGGCCCGCACCGACAAGCTCGCCCCTGGTCACTTCCGCGTCATCGCGCTGCTCATGGCGAGCGCGTTCACGGTGATCCTCAACGAGACCACGATGACCGTGGCGCTGCCGCCCATCATGGACGATCTCGGCGTGACCGCAACGACCGGCCAGTGGCTGACCACGGCGTTCATGCTGACGATGGCGGTCGTCATCCCGGCGACCGGCTTCCTCATCAACCGGCTCGGCACGCGCGGTGCCTACCTGCTGGCGATGGCCCTGTTCACCGTGGGTACCGGGCTGGCGCTGATCGCGCCGGGCTTCGCGATCCTCGTGGCGGGTCGCGTGGTGCAGGCGACGGGCACGGCGATCATGCTGCCGCTGCTCATGACGACCATCATGACGATCGTCCCGCCGCACATGCGCGGTCGCATCATGGGTAACGTCACGCTGGTCATCGCGCTGGCGCCGGCGCTCGGCCCGACAGTGTCGGGTGCGGTCCTGGAGCCCCTAGGCTGGCGCGGGGTGTTCGGCGTCGTGCTGCCGGTCTCGGTGCTCGCCCTGCTGGCCGGCATCCTGTGGATCCGCGACGTCTCCGACAAGGACATCCACCACCTCGACCCGCTCTCCCTGCTGCTCGCCCTTGTCGCGTTCGGCGGCGTGGTGTGGGGTCTCTCGGGACTGGGTGAGGCGGCGCAGCACGCCGCGCCGATCAACCCGTGGATCCCGCTCGGCGTGGGCATCGTGGTGCTCGGCCTGTTCGTGTGGCGGCAGATCACGCGGCAGCGCACCGACTCCGCGCTGCTCGACCTGCGCACGTTCCTCGAGTCCAACTTCCGCGTGGCGGTCGGCATCATGGCGGTCGCGATGATGGCGATGTTCGGCACCCTGATCGTGCTGCCGCTCGTCCTGCAGGAGGCTCTGGGCCTGGCCCCGCTGACCGTCGGCCTGCTCATGCTGCCGGGCGGCGTCGCGATGGGCGTGCTCGGCCCGGTGATCGGCCGGCTGTACGACAGGGTCGGCCCGCGGCCGATCATGATCCCCGCTACCGCGCTGGTCACCGTGGCGATCGGTATGTTCGCGTTCATCTCGCCCACGACGTCGGTGTTCTACATCCTCGGCGCGCACATCCTGTTCATGGTTGGGCTGGCCTCCGTGTTCACGCCGCTGTTCAGCGCCGCGCTCGGGGTGCTGAAGCCGCACCAGTACTCGCACGGTTCGGCCACGATCAACACGGTGCAGCAGGTCGCGGGTGCGGCGGGCACGGCACTGTTCATCGCGATCATGACGATCCGGTCGCAGTCCCTGATCGAGTCCGGGGACTCCACCACGCAGGCGATGGCCGGCGGTGCGGGCCTGGCCTTCGGGATCGGCGCCGTCGTGATGGCGCTGACCATCGGGCTGGCGACGCTGATCAAGCGCCCGGAGACCGACGGCGAGTTCGCGGGCGGTCACTGACCCTCTGCGCGCCAGTACGTGACTTCGGTCCGTTGCTTCGAGATCGACAGTCGGTTGGTGGACCGATCTCGAAGCAACGGACCGAAGTCGTTTGGCCGGCCGGTGCTCCCGTGGCTAGCGGTCGAAGAGGCGGGTGAGCAGACCCTTGCGCTTCTGCTGCGCCGGGCGGGCAAGTCGCGTGACCTCGATCGGCGCCAGGTCGCGCAGCTCGAGCAGCCTATTCGCCACGGAGATCGCGTCGGTCAGGGCCGGCGGTTTCGCCCGGTCAGGCACGAGGCCGGCGGCCTTGAGGGTGGCAGGCACCGTCCCGGCGTCGAGCTGCTCGGCCCAGGCGGCGGGGTCGAGGTTCAGGAACTCGGGGTCCGACGACGGACGCGAGCCCGGCTCCCGCTGACCGGGTCCATCCCCGCGCTGGCCTGGTCCATCCCCCCGTTGGCCGGGCTCGTCACCCCGCCGGTCTGCCCTGTCGGGACCAACCCGGTCGGGACCGACCCGCCCCGCGAGCAGCGCCGCGAGGCTCTCCGCCCGGTACGTCGCCCCGGCGTGCAGCTCGTGGTCGAGCAGCACAACCTGCCCTACGTGTCCGTTCGCCGCCGGCGCGAGATCGACGGCGTAGACGTTCCCGGCGCCGTCGGTCCCCACGGGAAACCAGAGCGGCGACCCGATCGCCGCTTGTACCCGGCCGGCGGGGTCCTCGGCGGCGAACGTGCTGGCGTCCGCCGTCCAGGTGCTGAAGCGGGCGGCGGGCAGGAACGCCTCGCGCAGGAAGCTTCCGGCCAGCGGCACAATCTCGAACCCGCCGAACCGGCCCTCCTCGGCCGCGAGCTTCAGGTTGCCCGACCCGGCCGCGGCGTACAGCGCACGCACCTCGCCCGGCAGACGCGCGCCGTAGGGCAGGGCCGCCTCAGCGGCGGTGATCTCCTCGGGTGCCGCGCCGACGGCGTCCGGCATCCGTTCCACGATCACCCGGGTCACGGCGTCCGGATCGGCCGACGGCGCCGGCGCGGCGTCCGGTGACGGCGCGATCGTCGCCAGGTACTGCGCCGGAAGCGCCCCGGGCTCCAGCACCACTTCGAGTACCGGCGTGACCGGCCCGGATACGACGGCGGGCGGCAGCGCGACCAGCTCGACCGCGTCGTCGTCGGGGCGAGCTCCGGCAATGACCCGCACGGGCTGCTCGGCGTCGGGCGCGAGGCCGGCGACCGCCCGCAGCGCGTCGTCGAGGTCGGCCTTGGGCCCGCGCCCACCGGTTCGTGCGGCCTCGCGGGCGAGCTCGCGGTAGTGGTCGCGGCGGGCATCGGCGGCGCCGTCGTCCAGGTAGGTGCCCTGCCATGCGCCGCGGCTGACAATCCCGACGAACTCGCTGATATCCGTCCCCGTCGAAGCGGACCGACGCAGCGCGTCGACGAACGGTTCCCAGGTCTGCCACTCGGTGAGGCTCACGGCCCACATGATGCCCGTTCTTGGCTAGGCGTGCGGGGTCGACGTTCCGTAGACTCCAGCCATGGCCGAGGTGCGGGTCTTTGCTGGTACCGGGGGTCAGCGCTTCGCTCGAGAGATGTGCGCTGATCTCGACGTCCCGTTGAGTCCGATCAACATCCAGCGCTTCGCGAACGACTGTCTCCAGGTCCAGCTGATGGAGAACTGCCGCGAGCGCGATGTCTATCTGGTGCAGTCCGTGGTGCGTCCCGCGCAGGAGAGCCTGATGGAGCTCCTGCTGATGATCGACGCCGCCAAGGGCGCGTCGGCAGCCCGGATCACCGCGGTCATGCCGCACTTCGCGTACGCACGCTCGGACAAGAAGGACGCGCCGCGGATCTCGATCGGCGGCCGCCTCGTCGCGGACCTGCTGGAGACGGCGGGCGTGAACCGCATCCTCACGATGACGCTGCACGCTCCGCAGGTGCACGCGTTCTTCCGGGTGCCGACCGACCAGCTCAACGCGCTGCGCGAGCTCGCGGCGCACTTCCTGCCGAGCGATCTCTCGAAGGCCACGGTGGTCTCCCCCGACCTCGGCAACGCGAAGAGCGCATCGGCGTTCGCGAAGATGCTCGGGGTTCCGGTCGCCGCGGCAGCGAAGGAGCGGTTCGACGGCGACCGGGTCGTGATCACGTCCCTGATCGGCGACGTCACCGGCCGGGACATCATCGTGCTCGACGACGAGATCGCCAACGGCTCCACGATCCTGGCCATCCTCGACCTGCTCCGCGAGCACGGCGCGCGCAGCGTCCGGATCGCTTGTACGCACGGCATCTTCGCCAACGACGCCGCGCACCGTATCGCCGCGGACCCCGACGTGGTCGAGATCGTCACCACCGACACGGTGCCGTCGACTGTGCTCCTGGCGCACGACAAGCTGACGGTGATCAGCGTGGCCCCGGCCTTCGCGGAGGCGGTGCGCCGCATCCACAGCGGCGAATCGGTGAGCGCCCTCTTCGACCCCACCCACGTGTAGCTACCGCTCGGCCCACCACTTCTTGAGCTCCTCCGTCGCCACGTCCTCGCCCAGCGGGCCCCGCTCCATGCGCAGGCTCAGCAGGTACTTGTACGCCTCGCCGACCTCGCGCGACGGCGAGATCCCGAGGACCGCCATGATCTGCGTACCGTCGAGGTCCGGTCGGATCGCGTCGATCTCCTCCTGCTCGCGCAGCGCGGAGATCCGGTCCTCGAGGTCGGTGTACGCATCGGACAGGCGCTTGGCCTTGCGCTTGTTGCGCGTCGTCGAGTCGGCGCGGGTGAGCCGGTGCAGCCGCTCGAGGAGCGGGCCGGCGTCGGTCACGTAGCGGCGGACGGCGGAGTCGGTCCACGCTCCGTCGCCGTACCCGTGGAACCGCAGGTGCAGCTCGACGAGGCGCGACACGTCCTTGACCACCTGCTTCTCGAACTTGAGCGCCTTGAGCCGCTTGGCGGTGAGCTTGGCACCGACCACCTCGTGGTGGTGGAAGCTGACCCCGCCGCCGGGCTCGAAGCGCCGCGTGGCGGGCTTGCCGATGTCGTGCAGCAGCGCAGCGAGGCGCAGCACCAGGTCGGGCGCCGGGACCGGGCCGTCGGGTCCGGTCTCCTGGGCGATGGCCTGGTCCAGCACGGTCAGCGAGTGCTGGTAGACGTCCTTGTGCCGGTGGTGCTCGTCGATCTCGAGCTGGAGCGCAGGCAGCTCGGGCAGCACCTGGTCGGCGAGGCCGGTGTCGACCAGCACCTCGAGCCCCGCACGCGGGTTGTCGCTCAGGAGCAGCTTGGTGATCTCCGCCTGCACCCGCTCGGCCGACACGATCTCGATCCGCTCGGCCATCGCGACCAGCGCCGCCAGCGTCCCCGGTTCCACGTGAAACGACAGCTGGGCCGCGAACCGTGCGGCGCGCATCATGCGCAGCGGGTCGTCGTCGAACGAGCGCTCGGGCGCGATGGGCGTGCGCAGCACCTTGGCCGCGAGATCGCTCAGCCCGTTGAACGGATCGACGAAGACCAGGTCGGGCACGCGCACCGCCATCGCGTTCACGGTGAAGTCGCGGCGCGACAGGTCACCGTCGAGCGTGTCTCCGAACTCGACGAGCGGCTTGCGCGACGCCGGGTCGTACTTGTCGGTCCGGTACGTCGTCACCTCGACGACGACGTCGCCCCGGCGCGCCCCGATGGTGCCGAACTCCCTGCCGATGTCCCAGTTGGCGTCGCCCCAGCGCGCGAGAATTTTCTGCGTCTGGTCCGGCGAGGCCGACGTCGCGAAGTCGAGGTCGTTGCTCGCCCGGCCGAGGAACGCGTCCCGGACCGGACCGCCGACGAGCGCGAGCTCGTGGCCCGCGGCACGAAACTGCTCGCCCAGCTCGAGCGCCGCGGGCGCCAACTCGGTCAGCACGCCGAGCGCGCGACGCAGCAGATCCTGTTCAGGGGTAGACACAGCCCAAGATTCTCCCAGACCCGACACAGCACCACTCACCGAAAGATCGGCGCAAAGGCATTCCCGCCCTCTGAACGAACCCCGTGCCCGAAACCGCCGGACCCGCACCTGACCAGACCAAGGGTGCTCAGTCGGTAGTGTTGGGGCATGTCCACCCCTTTTCCGGCGAGCGACCGTCCTGACGGTCGTCCGGAGGTGCCCACGCCACCCGGCGGGGCCCCGCTGCGGGTGAACCCTGCCCGGCGTGCCGCGTCGACGAGCACCCCGACACATCTGCCCATCGTGGACGAGACATCGGCCGGCGGACTGGTGCTGCGGGCGGAGTCCGAGCACCCCGGAGACTTCAGCGCCGCCGTGCTGCTGCGCCGCAATCGCACGGGTCGCCTGGAGTGGTGCCTGCCGAAGGGCCACCTCGAGGGTCGCGAGACGCCGCAGGAGGCCGCGATCCGCGAGATCCGCGAGGAGACGGGGATCCGTGGCTCCATCCAGGCGGAGCTGGGCGTGATCGACTACTGGTTCACCGGTGAGGACCGGCGAGTCCACAAGGTGGTGCACCATTACCTCTTGCGCGCGGAGGGCGGTCACCTGACCGTGGAGAACGATCCGGACGGCGAAGCCGAGGACGCTCTCTGGGTCAGGGTCGACGAGCTTTCCGAGCGCCTGTCGTACCCGAACGAGCAGCGACTGGCCGCGGCCGCCCTGGATCTCCTCGAGTCGTCGAGGAACCTCCGGGACGCGTTGCGTGCCGACGCCTTCCCCACGGAGCGCCCCGACCTGCCATGACGCAGCACCCCGACTTCCCCCGCAGCTCCGCCCGCCACCGGGCGGTCCGCCGCACCGGCAAGATCAGCGCCATGCTCCTGGCGGGCGCGGTGCTCGTCGGGCCGGCCATGACTCCAGCAGCCGCCGCAGGTCCGACGACGGCGCGCACTCCCGCGAGCACGACCGTTACCGCCGCCACGGACGGCTCGGTGGACGTCTCCGTCGTCGACATCTCGCACCCGGTCGCGAGGCCGGGCGACGAGGTGACCATCAAGGCGAAGGTCACCAACACGACCGACGCCCCGGTGACCGACGCCGTGGCCGACCTGACCGTCAACTACGAGGCGCTCACGTCGCGCACGGACATCGCGGAGTGGTCCACGGCCGACCTGCTCGACCCGGTCCGCGGCGTACCCACGCAGGAGTCGCTCCCGGACCTGGCACCGGGTGCGTCCGCGAACGTCTCGTTCACCTACGACCCCGAAGCCCAGACGCTCCTGGGCTTCGGCGCGCGCCGGCTCGCGGTCGCCGTCAGCGACGCCACGGGTCGCCTGGGCATCGCCCGCACCTTCCTCGTGTACGACGCCGACGGCGCCGAGCGCGAGCCCATGCGGCTCAGCGTCCTGGCCGCGGTGACGAGCCCGGCCACCGATCCCGCGGACCCGAGCGCGGCGGAGATCGAGCTGGCGCAGCGGGCCGCCGACGGTCAGCGGCTCGACGGCGTGCTGCGGGTCGCGGAGAACACCAACCTGTCGCTCGCGATCGACCCGGACGTCATGGGCGTCGCCTCGACGTCGAGCGACCCGGCGCTCACGGAGTGGTCCGAGCGGATGCTCGCCGCAGCCGCGAACACCGCTACCTACACGCTTCCCGACCATGACCCCGACCTCGCCGCGCTCGCCCACGCCAACGTGCGCACCACCGGCTCACGGAGCTTCCTCCACGCCCCCCGCACGGCCGACTGGGAGGTGCCGGCCACCTGGAGCTCGAACCTGGCCTGGCCCGCCGACGGCATAGTGCCCGACATCGAGACCCTCGACCTCGCGGTCGCCGCCAACCGGCGGAACATCGTGGTGGGCAGCGGCGGACTGGGGTACGAGGGGGTCGGCACGGTGACGGGCCGGACGGACGTCGAGACCCCGTCGGGCACCGCACGCGCCGTCGTGACCGACACGATCCTCACGCAGGCGTTCCTCTCCGCGACCGACCTGTCGAGCGCGGAGACCGCATCGTCCACGGAGAGCACGGCCGGCGCCGCAGCGGTCACGACCAACACGACTACCGCGGAAGGCACGCAGCGTCTCCTCGCGGAAACCGCAGCCGTGGTGAGCCAGTCGCCGGTCGACCCGCCGTCCCTGTCGATCGTCGCGCCGCGCAGCTGGACGCCCGACGCCGAGGGCGCGGTGGCGATCCTGGACGCGCTCGACGCCTCAGGCTGGGTCACCACCACGACGCTGAACACGCTGCTCATGCAGGAGGCGCAGGAGGTGCCCCGCATTGCTCTGCCGGAGCACCGTGCGTCCAAGGCCGAGCTCGGTGCCACCGAAGTGACGGAGCTGGAGCGCGGGCGCGACGCCGTCGTCACGTTCTCCTCGGTGGCCGAGGAAGCTTCGTTCCGGGTCTGGCGGCCTGGTGTCGCCCGCCTGGTCGCCCCGCTCGCCGTCGCGCACCGCAGCGACCCCGGCGTCCGGGACCTGTTCGTGCGGCAGGCCCTGCGTTCGACGAACAAGCTCACGCAGGAGTCCGTGACCGTGGTTCCGCGTGAGGACATCAACTTCATCACCGACGCCGGCGACATCCCGGTGCGGGTGCGCAACACGCTCGACGTCGATGCGACGGTCACCGTCGTGCTGCGCCCCGACCACCCGCGGCTCACCGTCGACGCCCGCAGCACCGAGACCATCCCGGCAGGTCAGGAGATGGACGTGCAGGTGCCGGTGCGCGCGATCGGCTCGGGCGACGTCGAGGTGACCGCTCAGGTCCTCACGCCGACCGGCGCCAAGATCAGCGACGACTCGTCGTTCCAGGTCCGCGTCCGCGCGGGCTGGGAGGAGGTCGGCACCTGGATCGCCGCCGGCCTCGTGGCGCTGCTGTTCCTGTCCGGGATCTGGCGCACGGTGCGCCGCGGTCGTTCCCCGTACCGGGCCACCAGCAAGGACGTCGAGGAGGCGACCGGGTCGGTGGCAGAGGTCCCGGACGCCGCGCCGATGGCGGCGGCGGACTCCGTGGCCGTCCAGGCAGAGTAGTGTTTCGGCCGCCGCACACGTCAGCCGAACCGCGCCGGGCGAGGCCCAGACCACGGGAGTAGTCGCTTGACCCAGGAGAACGTCGTGACCACACCGACCGACCCAGCGTCGGACCCCAGCTCTGCAGCCGCGAGCGGTCCGGACGCACCCGCGACGCCGTCGTCGACCAGCAGCCTGGGACGCAACTCGATAGTGATGGCGGCCGGCACGGCCGCCTCCCGCCTCGGCGGCCTGGTGCGCAACCTGATGCTGGTGGCCGCCATCGGCTCCGCGGGCACGGTCGCGAACGCGTTCGACGTCGCGAACAAGCTGCCCGGCGTCCTGTTCGCCATCCTCGCGGGCGGCATGCTGAACGCCGTCCTGGTGCCGCAGATCGTCAAGGCGTTCCGCGCGCACAACGCGCAGGAGCGGATCGACAAGCTGCTCACCATCTCGGCGGTGGGCATCCTCGCGGTCACCGCCGTCCTCACCGGCGGCGCCGCATGGGTAGTGATGCTCTACACGGACGGCTGGTCCGCGGAACAGCTCGCGCTCGGCACCGTCTTCGCGTACTGGTGCATCCCGCAGCTGTTCTTCTTCGGCCTGTACACGCTGCTGGGCCAGGTGCTGAACGCACGTGAGCAGTTCGGGCCGTTCATGTGGGCGCCGGTGGCGAACAACGTGGTCTCGATCCTCGGGTTCGGGATCTTCCTGATCGTGTTCGGCAGCTCGCCCGAGCTCGGGATCAACGACCTGTCCGAGTGGGACACCCCGCGCACGATCCTGCTGGCCGGCACGGCCACCCTCGGCATCGTGACGCAGGCGCTGGTGCTGCTCGTCCCGCTGCTGCGTTCGGGCTTCCGCTGGAACTTCCGCCTGGGTGTCCGCGGCATCGGGCTGCGCTCGGCCGGCTCCGTGGCCCTGTGGACGCTCGCCGCGGTGGTCCTGGAGCAGGCCGGTGTCCTCTACCTGACCCGGGTCACGTCCGGCGCCGCCATCTCCGGAGAGGCGATCGCCGGTAACGCGTCCTACACGCAGGCGCTTCTGATCTACCTGCTGCCGCACTCCCTGGTCACGGTCTCCATCGCGACCGCCCTGTTCACGGGAATCAGCAAGGCCGCCCAGGACGGCGACACCGACCGCGTCCGCGCCGACCTCTCCCTGGGGCTGCGCACCGTCGCCGTCTTCACCGTGTTCGCCACGGCGGCGCTCGTGGTGCTGGCCGCGCCGGCCACGGCGTTCATCGTCCCGACGGCGGGCGAGGAGGGCACCGCGCTCATCACGCCCGTCCTGGTCGCGCTCTCGTTCGGCCTCGTGCCGCTCGGCGGTATGGCCCTCATGAAGTGGGTCTACTACGCCTACGAGGATGGCCGCTCCGTCTTCTGGATCACCGTGCCGTCCACGGTCGCCCTCGTGGCCGGCCTGGTCTCCGCGCAGATCTGGCTGGAGCCGCAGTACTGGGTCATCGCCGCCGGTGGCGCCTACGCCCTGTCGAACTGGATCACGGTGCTCCTACGTACCGGCGGTCTCAGGAAGAAGCTCGACGGGCGGCTCGACGGCGGACGCATCCTCGCCCTCCACGCCAAGCTGATCCTCGCCGCCGCGCTCTCCGGGCTCGCCGGGTGGGGCGTCTACCGGCTGGTCGGCGGGTTCGACGTGCTCGTGTTCGGCCGCGGCTGGGTGCTCACCATGCTCAGCGGCCTGTGGGTGACGGCCCTCTGCGGCCTGGTCATGCTCGCGATCTACATCCTGCTGCTCCGCCTGCTGCGTGTCCAGGAGCTCAACCGCCTGCTCGTCCCGGTGCTGGCGCGCCTCAGGCGCTGACCGCGCCGCCGTCGTGCCAGAAAGCCCAGCTCACCCCGGGTGAGCTGGGCTTTCTGGCGCCTGGGGATGACATTTCGGCGGGCTGTCAGCCGTTCCGCGTAGCATGGCGACGGTGCGTGACCCCTGTGGTCACGTACCTGCTACTGTCCCCCGACCGAGCGAGGAGGTCCGTGTGAGCACCGTCGAGCCAGGCAGCGTGCTGGTCGAGAGATACAGGCTGAGCCAGCAGGCGACCACCGACCTTGCCGCGGCAACCGCCTGGGAGGCACACGACCTGATTCTGGACCGCGAGGTCCGTGTGACCCTCGTGACCGGGCCCTATGCAGGCGATGCCCTGGACGCTGCCCGGCGGGCGGCGCTCGTGACGGACCCTCGCCTGGCCCGCGTTCTCGACGCCGGGTCCGACGCCGACGGCCACAAGTACGTGGTCACGGAACCGCACATCGGCACCACGCTGACCGAGATCATCTCGAGCGGCCTCGTGGACGAGCAGCAGGCCCGGGCGATCGTCGGTGAGGCGGCCACGGCCCTCGCTGTGGCGCACGCCCGCGGTGTGCACCACACCGCGCTGCGCCCTGAGGCCGTGCGGGTCGACGGCCACCAGGTCCGGGTCACCGGCCTGGGGCTCGACGGCGGCCTCGCGTCAGGCGATACGCTCAACGTCAAGCCCGCGCAGCTCGACGCCCAAGGGCTGGTGGCCCTCCTCTACTACGCGATGACGGCGCGCTGGCCCGGCCAGGACCTCGAGGCCGACTGGATCGCGAAAGACACCCTGATTCCGCTGCCCGCGCAGCTCGACGATTCCGGCGCCGTGGCGCCCCTGTCCACGTTGGTACCCCACGTGGACGCCGACATCGATGCCCTGGTCGGCCGGGCGTTCGACGCGTCCGGCGGCACCGAAGGCCCCATGAACCCCGACGACGTAACCACGGCTCTCGAGCCGTGGGGAGAGGTTTCCGTAGTGGCATCGCTGCCTGGATTCGTGCAGCCCGAGCCGGAGGAGCCGCGACGACAGTCCGTCGCCGAAGCTTTCGGTGGCGAGGGAACTCCGCCCGTGCGGCGCCCCGTCACCGGCCGGATCGCACGCACCGACGAGACAATCGCGGCGGGGGCGGGCAACGTCCCCGCCGGCTACCCCGAACCGCAGAACGAGTACACCTACGAACCGCAGGCCTATGGGCAGCATGCCCCTGTGCCGCCCCCGCCGCCCGAGAGCGTGCCGGCCGGCTACGACCAGTTCGGCCAGCCGGTCGCACAGGCCCAGCCCGGGTACGACCAGGCGCAGTACGCGCAGCAGGCGCCCCAGCAGTACCCGCCGCAGTCCTACGCTCCGGGGGGCATCGACCCGAACGGCGGCTACTACGACCAGGACGCCGGGTTCGCCACGCAGCCGGCGCCCAAGCGCGGCGGCGTGAACCCGACGCCGATCGTGCTCGGTCTCGTCGGTGTCGCCGTTGTGGCCGGCCTGATCTGGGCCATCAACGCCGTCCTCTCGCCGCCTCCCGAGCTGATCGCCGATGCCCCCCCAACGCCTTCGGCCTCCGTCTCCGCGGGTGCCGAGGGCGAGGGCAGCAGCGAACCGTCCGCTCCCACGCAGACCGAGGCGCGTCCGGTGATCGACTCGGCCACACTGCTGGGCACCCTCGAGTGGGAGGGCCAGACCATCGACCACCCGGAGAAGGTCGAGCTGGCGTACGACACCGACCCGGCCACCTTCTACTTCACGACCACCTACCAGGGGCAGGCGGCGTTCGGCGGGTTCAAGGACGCCCTGGGGATGGAGCTGAGGCTCCGGGAGCCGGCGTCGGTCAGCAAGATCGAGCTGCTCACCAACACCCCCGGCGGCAAGGTGCAGATCCTCAAGGGCGGCGAGGGTGGCGAGGTGCTCGCGGAAGGCACGTTCTCGAACACCACCACGTTCGAGCTGCCTGAGGCGGTCGTGAGCGACTCGTTCACGATCTGGATCACGGAGCTGCCGCAGGTCTCCGACGGCTTCCGGCTCGAGCTGAACGAGGTAGTGCTGAGCTGACCCCGGCACCGAGCCAGAACTGGGGCGCGAAGTCGATTCGTCGACTTCGCGCCCCAGTTCTACGTCGGCACTCCCACCCATCGAAAGATGTCGATATTGTGTGGCGAGACTCACGCCCACGACCGAGCCGCGGACGGCATCGGCTGGAACACTGGGACCCGCTCGCGTGTTGTTGCGTGTGCCCATGGAACTCGAGGAGACCGCCTTGACCGAACAGACCACCGCTCCGGCTGCCGGGACCACCGACGCCCCCGTGCTCGACGTAGTCATCGTCGGGTCCGGCCCTGCGGGATACACCGCAGCCATCTACGCGGCGCGCGCCGGCTTCGCGCCCGTGGTCATCGCGGGCTCGGTCACCGCGGGCGGCGCGCTCATGAACACCACCGAGGTCGAGAACTTCCCCGGCTTCCCGGCCGGGATCCAGGGCCCCGACCTGATGGACGCCATGCGCGAGCAGGCGGAGAAGTTCGGCGCCAAGGTCATCTGGGACGACGCCGAGCAGGTCGAGCTGACGGGCGACGTCAAGACGATCGTGACGGGCGGCGGCGACACTTACCGCGCCCGCTCCGTGATCCTGGCGACCGGCTCCGCATACCGCGAGCTGGGCCTACCCGACGAGAAGCGCCTCTCCGGGCGCGGCGTCTCGTGGTGCGCCACCTGTGACGGCTTCTTCTTCCGCGACCAGGACATCGCGGTGGTCGGCGGCGGTGACTCCGCGATGGAGGAGGCCACGTTCCTTACCAGGTTCGCCTCGAAGGTCACCGTCGTGCACCGCCGCGACGACCTGCGTGCCTCGAAGATCATGGCGGAGCGCGCCGTCGCGGACCCGAAGATCGAGTTCGCGTGGAACAGCGAGGTCGCGGGCATCACCGGCGACGGCAAGGTCTCCGGCATCAGCCTGCGCGACACGGTCACCGGTGAGATCCGCGACCTGGACGCGACCGGGCTGTTCGTCGCGATCGGCCACGAGCCGCGCACCGACCTGGTCAAGGGCCAGGTCGACCTGGACGAGAACGGCTACATCCTCGTGGAGGGCCGCAGCACTCGCACCAACCTTCCCGGCGTCTTCGCCTGCGGCGACGCCGTCGACCACACCTACCGCCAGGCGATCACGGCCGCCGGCTCGGGCTGCTCCGCAGCGCTCGACGCCCAGGCGTTCCTCGACTCGCTGAACGACTGATCTCCCGGCCGGCGCCCACCGGCCCTGCCCATTCGGCCCCCAGCGGGCCACGAACAAGGAGATGCTGGATGAGCACCATCAAGGTCACCGACGACACCTTCAAGACCGAGGTCCTCGACTCTGACATTCCTGTCTTCGTCGACTTCTGGGCCACCTGGTGCGGCCCGTGCCGCATGGTGGCGCCGATCCTCGAGGAGCTTTCCGACGAGTACGAGGGCAAGATCAAGATCGTCAAGCTCGACACCGACGAGAACCGCCAGACCGCCATGGACTACGGCATCGTGTCGATCCCGACGCTCAACGTCTACAAGGGTGGCGAGGTCGTGAAGTCGATCATCGGTGCCCGCCCGAAGCGCGCACTGACCGAGGAGATCGACGAGGTCCTCGCGGGCTGATCGCCCCTCGCACCACGCAGTAGAGCGTGTGTCCGGCCCACCTGGTCAAGTCACCGGGTTGCGGCGCCGGGCACACGCTCTTCTCCTTTCGGAGCCGCGTAGTCTCACCGTTTCGCCACGAACGGGTACTGGGTCGCACACCGGCTGCGTGCGACACTGGGCCGCGTGAACGAGCTTCCCGAGACTGCCGGTAACCGCCTCGACCCGTGGTTCGGTTCGTACGCGGCGCGAGCGCACGGCATGCGCGCCTCGGAGATCCGGGCGCTCTTCTCGGTGGCGAACCGTCCCGAGGTCGTGTCGCTGGCAGGCGGGATGCCGTACCTCGAGGGCCTGCCGCTCGACGTCATCGCCGACACCATGCAGCGCCTCATCGCCACCAAGGGCACCACTGCCCTGCAGTACGGCTCTGGCCAGGGCGAGGAGGTGCTGCGCGAGCACATCACGCAGGTCGTCGCGCTCGAGGGTGTGTCCGCCCACCCCGACGACGTCGTCGTCACCACCGGCTCGCAGTCCGCGCTCGACCTCGTGACCCGCATCTTCGTGGACCCGGGCGACGTCGTGGTCGCCGAGGCGCCGTCGTACGTCGGAGCGCTGGGCGTCTTCCGGTCCTACCAGGCCGACGTCGTCCACGTCCCGCTCGACGCCGACGGCCTCGTCCCCGCCGAGCTCGACGCGACGCTCACGCGCCTGGCGGCCGAGGGCCGGCGCGTGAAGTTCCTCTACACCATTCCGACGTTCCAGAACCCGGCCGGTGTCTCGATGTCCGTCGAGCGGCGTCCGCAGGTCCTGGAGATCTGCCGCCGGCACGGCGTCCTCGTCGTCGAGGACGACCCGTACGGCCTGCTCGGGTTCGACGACGAGCCGCTGCCCGCGCTGCGCTCCTACGACGCCGACGGCGTGCTGTACCTCGGCTCGTTCTCCAAGACGTTCGCCCCCGGCTACCGCGTCGGCTTCGTCATCGCGCCGCACGCGGTGCGCGACAAGCTCGTGCTCGCGAGCGAGTCGGCGGTCCTGTCGCCGTCGAACGCCTCGCAGCTCGCCGTGGCGACGTATCTCGAGACGTGTGACTGGAAGGCCCAGATCAAGGCCTACCGCGAGATGTACCGCGAGCGGCGCGACGCCCTCGTCGGCGCGCTCGGCGAGCATCTCCCGAGCGCATCGTGGAACGTGCCCAACGGCGGGTTCTTCGTGTGGGTGCGGCTCCCCGACGGTCTCGACTCCCGCGCGATGCTGCCCCGCGCGGTCACCGCGCGCGTCGCGTACGTCCCAGGCACCGCCTTCTACTACGACGGCAGCGGTTCCGACCACATGCGCCTCTCGTTCTGCTTCCCCACGCCGGAGCGCATCCGCGAGGGCGTTCGTCGGCTGGCCGGCGTCGTGAACGGCGAGTCCGAGCTGGTACGGATCTTCGGCACGTCCGCGCGGCCCGACCCCGACACCGACGACGTCGAGAACCCCGCGCCCGACCTGGCGTGACACGCCCGATCCGTGTCAGACGGGTGGGTCACCCGGGTGATCCAGACGTCTGACACGATGGCAGCTGACCCGTTGACCATTGATCCCGACCGAGTGAGTCCTCGATGACCAGTTCCGCCCCTGCCCCGTCCGCGCCGGCGCCGTCCGGTGCCCCTGCCGGCTCGCCCTCGGCTCCTGCGGCGCCCGATGCCGGACAGGGCGCACCCCTGGTCGTCGTCCTCGCCGGCGGCCTGTCGCACGAACGGGACGTATCCCTCCGGTCCGGGCGCCGGGTTGCCGAGGCGCTGCGCGCCACCGGCCTCGAGGTCGTGCTGCACGACGTCGACGCCGATCTCCTGGCATTCCTCCGCAAGACCCGACCCGACGTCGTCTGGCCCCTGCTGCACGGGGCCTCGGGCGAGGACGGCTCGGTGCGCGACGTGCTCGACATGCTCGGCCTGCCCTACGTCGGCACCGGCCCGCGCGCGAGCCGCATGGTCTGGAACAAGCCGATCTCGAAGGCCGCCCTGCTCGACGCCGAGCTCGCGACGCCGGACTACGTGACGCTCCCCCAGAGCCTCTTCCGGGACCTCGGCGCGCAGCCGGTGCTCGACACGATCGTGCGGCGCCTCGGGCTCCCGCTGGTGGTGAAGCCCACGGAGGGCGGCTCCGCGCTCGGCGTCACCGTAGTGACCCGCGCCGAGGACCTGCCCCGCGCGATGGTGGAGTGCTTCGCCTACGGCGAGACCGCGCTCATTGAGCAGGCGATCGACGGGATCGAGCTCGCGGTCAGCGTGATCGACGGCCCCGGCGGTCCGGAGGCCCTCCCCGCGGTGGAGATCGTCGCCGACGGCGGATATGACTACGCCGCACGCTACGTCGCCGGCGAGACCGAGTTCTTCGCGCCGGCTCGCCTCACCACGGAGCAGGCAGCCCTCGTGTCCGACGCCGCGGTGCGTGCCCACCGTGCGCTGCACCTGCGGCACCTCTCACGCACGGACATGATCCTCGACCGGTCCGGCACCGCCCAGATCCTCGAGGTCAACGTCGCGCCGGGGATGACCGAGATGTCGCTTCTGC
Source organism: uncultured Actinomycetota bacterium (assembly GCA_963850545.1). Lineage (GTDB taxonomy): Bacteria > Actinomycetota > Actinomycetes > Actinomycetales > Cellulomonadaceae > Promicromonospora. The sequence continues at coordinate 1,501,198 of CAWKLP010000002.1, forward strand.
CCCAGGCTGCGGCAGCCAGCGGACACCACCTGCCTACGCTGTACCGCACGATCATCGACACGGCTCTCGTGCCGGCGCGATAGCGCACAGCGGTCGCGCCACAAACGGCTCCGGGCCGGCATCCCCCGCCTTGGGTGCCGGCCCGGAGCCGTTTGTGCGTACTGACGCGTCAGGCGTCGGACGCGGGCTTGAGCAGGCCTCGCTCTTCAGGTGCCATGACGTTGAGGATGCGGTTGAGGTCCTCGACCGAGGCGAACTCGACGGTCATGCGGCCCTTGGTCTTGCCGAGCGCCACCTTGACTCGTGTCTCGAAGCGGTCGGAAAGTCGGGTGGCCAGCTCGTCCACCGCCTCGCTGCGCATGCCGGCGCGCGGCGCCTTGCGCGTCTTTGTGCTGCCGCCGTCGGACTCGGTGAGCATCACGATCTCCTCGGTCGCACGGACCGAGAGCCCCTCTGACACGATCCGCTGCGCGAGCCGTTCGATCTCCGCGCCGTCACTCAGGCCGAGGAGGGCGCGCGCGTGACCGGCCGAAAGCACACCTGCCGCGACGCGACGCTGTACGAGCGGGGGCAGGCGCAGCAGGCGCAGCGTGTTCGAGATCTGCGGGCGGCTGCGCGCGATTCGGTTGGCGAGCTCCTCGTGCGTGCAGCCGAAGTCGTCGAGCAGCTGGCGGTAGGCCGCCGCCTCTTCGAGCGGGTTCAGGTCAGAGCGGTGCAGGTTCTCCAGCAGCGCGTCCCGGAGCATGTCGCCGTCGTCGGTGTCGCGGATGATCGCCGGAATGGTATCCAGCTCGGCCGCCTGCGTCGCGCGCCAGCGGCGCTCACCCATGATGAGCTCGTACTCACCGGGGTGCTCCTTGTCGGGGCGGACGACGATCGGCTGAAGGACGCCGATCTCCTTGATCGACTCGACCAGCTCGTCGAGGTCGCCCTCGTCGAAGACGCTCCGCGGCTGCCAGGTGTTCGGCCGGATCGCGGTAACGGGCAGCTCGGCGAAGCGCGCTCCCGGGACGGGAACGAGTTCGGGTGTTTCACGTGAAACAGCGTCAGCCGCACCTTGCTCCCGGCTGAAGAACGTGTCGTCCAGCGCCGACGCGCTGCTGCCCTCCCCCGCCTCGTTCGCGACCGAGAGCCGGCCGCTGGCAATTGCGGAGTCCCAGTTCACCGTGCTCGGGCGAGGACCCGCGTTCTTGACGGCCTTCTTTTCCGGAGAGGCTTCCGTCGAAACGGTGCCGACCGAGATGGTGCTCACCGGAACCTCGTCGGTCGGGGCGAGCGCCGGCGACGGTCGCTCCTCGACGACGGTGGCGACCGAGCCGCCCAGCACGCTGTCCGCGCCGTCCGACTCGCCCAAGCCCGCTCCGGTAACCTGATCGTCCAGCTCAGGACCCGTCGGGATCAGGGCGCCCAGGCCCCGCCCGAGCCCTCGTCGCTTCGCACTCATCGTGTCTCCTCGTCGGTTCCGGTCCGACGCCGAGCGCGGACGGGCTTCGTCTCCATCATCACGGGGTGCATCTCTCCCCGTTCGTCACTGCGGACCATCAGTCCTGCGCTCCGACCGGCTCAGCCTTCATCGCGCGCCGCGGGCTCGAACCGCCCTGGCCGCGCTCCGCCAGCTCGCGGGACGCCTGAAGATACGCGAGTGCGCCCGTCGATGTCGCGTCGTACGTCATCACCGTCTGCCCATAGCTCGGCGCCTCCGAGATTCGCACCGAGCGCGGGATCGTCGTCTTGAAGGTCTCGGCCGGGAAGTGCGACCGCACCTCGCCCGCGACCTGCTGCGCCAGGTTGGTACGACCGTCGTACATGGTCAGCAGGATCGACGAGACGCGCAGCTCCGGGTTGAGGTGCGAACGGATCAGGTCGATCGTCTTGAGCAGCTGGCTCAAGCCCTCGAGTGCGTAGTACTCACACTGGATGGGGATGAAGACCTCACGACCCGCGACGAACGCGTTGACCGTGAGCAGACCAAGACTCGGCGGGCAGTCGATGAGGACGTAGTCGATCCGCTCCTCACCCGCTGCGACGCGGTCGGCGAGATACTTGTCGATCGCCTTGCGGAGCCGTGTTTCACGTGAAACGAGAGAGACGAGCTCGATCTCGGAACCCGACAGATCGATCGTCGCCGGCACGCCCCAGAGGTTCGGGACGTCCGGGCACTGCTGCACGGTGCTCGCCAGGGACTCGCCCTCGACAAGGATCTCGTAGACCGACGGCGTTCCCGCGCGGTGCTCAATGCCGAGCGCCGTCGAGGCGTTGCCCTGAGGATCGTTGTCGATGACGAGCACGTTCAGACCGGACTGCGCCAGCCCGGCAGCGACGTTCACAGTGGTCGTCGTCTTGCCGACGCCACCCTTCTGATTCGCGACCGTGATGATGCGCGTCTTCGAGGGGCGAGGAAACCGCCGCCCCTGGAGTTCGATGCGTCGGCGAGCGTCCATTGCGAGCTCGGCGGCGACAGGAGTGGTTTCGTCAACGGCCGGGACGGTTGCGATGAGGGCCGACCGCCGCTCGTCATCGCTACCGTGCGGGCCGTCCGTGGGCTGCTGGGTGCCATTGGGCGTCTGCACGGACCCGGGTGTTTCACGTGAAACACCGGGAGCGGAGAGGCTCTGCACAGGAATCGGATCCGTCACGCGGACACTGTAATCGCTGGCCACGTCATCTGGCTCGGACTCCGGCTCAGTTTCTTCGTCGAAATGTGTGAGTTCCGCGTCGACGAAGGCCACCGCCTCGTCGTCGTCGATCATCGTGGCCGATCCGATGACCGAAGGGGCGGCGTTCACTGCCGCGTCGAGCGCCTCGCTCGCCCGCTTGATCGCGTCCACCGGGATCGGGCGATCCGAAGGCAGCTCGTCCATGAGATCGGGATCCTCGTCCGTGGCTCCCGCCGCATTCTCCCCGGCCATCTCGTCCACCGCCGAATCCAGGACCTTCGTCACGTCGTCGACCTCCACTGCGTCCGCCACGTCGGTGGCCTTCTCTTCCCCGGCGGGCGCCGCCTGCGTGACTGACTCGATCAGCTGGCTCAGCACTGCCACGTTCCTTCCTTGGGGATCGGGACGGTCCTGGCCCCAGACCTCGTCGCGAGGTCCAGCACTCACGATCTCGGGCTGAGGTGGCGCCATGTCTTCGGACGACGGGACTCCCACGCTCTCGGGGTCCTTCGACACGGACGGCTCAACGGCTGGCGCGGCGTCCTCCGCGGGTTCTCCATCGCCTCGCAACTCCGAAGGCTCTGCTCGCCCTGCGATCACCCTCGCCTCGACCCCATCGGCCCTCGGCTCGGAGGCGGGCGCGTCCGTCGTCTGCTTCTCCGCCACCACGTCAGCGCCCGACGCTGGTCGATCGGTCAGGACGGCCACGGGCGACGTCGACGCGGACTCGGTCGCCGTCTCTGTCGCGGACTCCCCCCTCGTCGAGGACTGTTCCGAAGCGGACAAGTCAGGCTCCGCTGCGTTCGCGGCCGGCGCCGCGACAGACGCAGCTGCCGCTACTCGCTTGGACTTTCGTCTGAAGAAGCACACGCGTGTAACGCTACGGTCGCGTGCCTGCTCAAGCGTGTCGAAACGCCGACCCCGCGGGGATCAGATCCAGTGTTCGACCCGAGATGCGCCTCGCACTCCTGGTTCAACCTCACCAAGCCCCCGTTCGACACTTATCCGGGGTTCTCCCCCCAGGGCCGACCCCGCGAGGCGCAGACCTGTTTCACGTGAAACAGGCACACCTTGAGCCTCTGACTCTTCTGACCCCCCGCTCGCCCGAGCGGCAGGCGTAGGGATGAGCGATCGAGATGGCGTGGCGGGATCGGAGGGGAACCAGACCCATCACCGGGAACCGGATCGAGCCTGAGGGGCAACTGGCAGCACCAGCCAGCTCGCCAACCCCGCACGATCTCGGCGCCTCCGCTCACCCCGCCTGGTGCGCCACCGCCGCTCCCGCCCTTCGTCACTTCGCCACCAATCCGGCGGTTCGTCGACGCCATGCGCCAGCCCCCTGCTGCTCCCCTGCGGCAAGCGCCACCGAGCTCGGGAGTCGTCGTCGCCTCCTGATCCGGCCGTGGGGCGACATCCGTTTCACGTGAAACGGAACCCGCCGTCCCGCATGGCAAGGACCCAGCGCGCCTTAGTGGACCTCAGCCTCTCGCCCACGCCCCGGTCCGACGGATCACCTTCGCTATGGCCGATCTGATATGTCCCGGTAGATCGGCGCGCCGCATATCCTCGATACGCCCAGGCACGTCTGACTCCACGCAGGGAGGCGTCTTGTCCAGACCCATCACCCGAGCCACCGCACTGATCACAGCGTTCACCGCCGCGCTCGTGCTCGTCTTCGCGACCCCGGCCAGCGCTGCCACATTCCTCACCCACGCCCAGGCCACCAGCCAGCTGAGCGCGGCCGGCATCAGCTGGACGTCAAGCGGGGGATGTAGCGACCGCAACGTCCCCACCTGCACCTCGTTCGAACAGGTGCGGCAGACGACGATCGACGGGATCCGAACTCTCCGCTCGGCCAGCGGATGCGCCATCACCATCACCGGCGGCACTGAGACCGGACATTCCAGTGGCACCTACAGCCACTGGAACGGCTACAAGCTCGACATCCGCCCGACCACGTGCATCGACAGCTACATCACCAACAACTTCACGTACGTCGGGTACATCTCCGGCTGGGGCTATCAGTACCGCTCCGGCGCTGGGAACCTGTACACCGACGAGGGCAACCACTGGGACATCCTCTATTACAACTGCGGCGGCTGCTGACGACGCAGCCCCCGGCTGGGCACACACGGTGCCCACAGAAACAAGAACGGGAGCGGTCGCCCTCTGGCGGCCGCTCCCGTTCCACGTGAAACATCGCTCCGGGAGGGAGCTACTTCCCGCGACGCACTCGAACGATCGTCGTCGACTCGACACCCTCCACGGTGGTTCCCTCAAGGATCTCCGGGTCACCCGCGCCGTACTTGCGCAGGACCTTGCGCGCCGGCTCAACCTCCTGCGCCACATTGCGCCCCTTGAGAATCACCATCTCACCGCCCACCCGGACGAGAGGCATGCTCATCCTGACCAGCTTCGAGAGCGCGGCCACCGCCCGGGACGTCACGGCATCGACCTCGAACGCACCGTGATACTCCTCGGCCCGTCCGCGCTTCACCTGGACGTTCGTCAACCCGAGCTCCGCCACGACCTCCGCGAGCCAAGTCGTTCGCCGCTCCATCGGCTCCACGAGCATCACCTCGAGCTCCGGTCGCATCGCCGCGACCACCACGCCGGGCAGTCCAGCACCCGACCCGATGTCCGCCACGGAACCCGCAGTGGGCAGATACGGCACCACGGCAGCCGAGTTCAGGATGTGTCGCTCCCAGATGCGGGGAACCTCGCGGGGTCCGATCAACCCTCGCAGCTCCCCCTGGTCACGGAGCAGCTCCGCGTAGTGCGCGACCCGGTCGTACGCGTCGCCCAGGTACGCCCTGACCGCATCGCTCGCGCCGAGGGTCTCGCCGTCGGGCACTCCAGCGATGGTGCCGAACTCCTCCTGGCCTGCCACGTCCGAACCTTCCACGTCCTGTCCTCCACTAGCTGTCGAAAAGAAGCCAAACACACCGAGGGCCGGTGCACGTCCTCGGGACGCACACCGGCCCTCGGCCGAAACCAGTGGCTCAGTCGTTGACCACAGCCGGCGTCTCAGCAGGCTGGACCACCACAAATCGCTCGGGCTCTACACCCCGCGAGTCGCTGACCAGGCCCGCTGCGGCGACGGCGTCGTGCACGACCTTGCGCTCGAAGGCGTTCAGCGGCTCGAGCTCGACCTCCTCGCCAGAAGCCCGTACCTGCTCGACCGCTTCCCCGGCGATCCGGGTGAGCTCCACCCGACGCGCCGCTCGATAGCCGCCGATGTCGAGCATCAGCCGGCTCCGCTCCCCCGTGCGCGTCTGCACGGCCAGGCGTGTGAGCTCCTGCATCGCGTCGAGCACCTCGCCCTCGCGACCGATCAGGTGCGTCAGCGACTTGGGGTCGTCGGCGACCACCTCAACCGCTGCGCGGTCGTGCTTGATGTCCAGGTCGATGTCGCCGTCGAGATCGGCGATGTCGAGGAACTCCTCGAGGTAGTCAGCGGCGATCTCGCCCTCCTCCTCGAGGTGCTTGGTGCGGTCCTCCGGATCCGCGACCGGAGCCGCGGGATCGGGCGCGGCCGTACCTGTGCTCGCGTTCATCGCGTCTTCCTCCTACTTCTTCTGCTTGCGCTTGCCCGACGACGCCGGGGTCGACCCGGGCGTCGTACCGGACTGCTTGGGCTTCGAGCCGGGCTGCTTCCCGGGCGTCGTACCGGTCTGCTTACCAGGCGTCGTGCCGGCCTGCTTGGGCTTGGGACTCGGCTGCTTCTCGGACGCCGCGTCAGGCGCGTCCTGCGGCGCAGACTGCGGCGCGTCCTGCGGCGCGGACTGCGGCGCGTCCTGCGGCGCGGACTGCGGCGCGGACTGCGCGATGGCCGGACGAGGAGGCATCGCACCCTTCTGCCGGCTCTTCCGCTTCGGCTGCACCCGCTGACCGCTCTTCGGCTCCTCGACAACCGGGGTCTCATCCTCGATGACCCCACCGTTCTTCGCGGCCCGCTTCGCAGCCTTCGCCGCCTGCCGCTCCTTCATCTGCTTCTCAGCTACGGAGCCCGGCGTCGGCATCCGCCTGATCGTGTAGTACTGCTGGCCCATGGACCACAGGTTGGTCACCGTCCAGTAGATCAGCACACCGACCGGGAAGTTCACGCCGGAGATCGCAAAGACGATCGGCAGCATGTACAGCATCAACTTCTGCGTCTGCGCCATCGGGCCCTCGAGGGCCGACGGCGGCATGTTCTTCATAGTCAGCTGGCGCTGCGTGGTGAAGGTCGTGACGCTCATCGCGACGATGAGCACGATGACCACGATGCGCGAGGTCATGGAGTCCGTCTGCAGGAAGACGTCGCTCAGCTGCGCGCCGAACAGTGTCGACGACTCGATGTCACCGGCGACCGAGCGGGTGATCGGGCCGATGGGGTCCGCGGTGCCCTCGGAGATCTGCTTGAGGCTGTTCAGTACCCGGAACAGCGCGAAGAAGATCGGGGACTGCAGCAGGATCGGCATGCAGGAAGCGAACGGGTTGGTCCCGTGCTTCCGGTACAGCTCCATCGTCTCGCGCGTCATGTTCTCGCGGGACGCCGGGTCCGTCTTGCCCTTGTACTTCTTCTGCACGGCCTGCAGCTCGGGCTGGATCATCTGCATCCCGCGCGAGGCCTTGATCTGCTTGAAGAAGAGCGGGATGAGCACGATGCGGATCACGATCACCAGGGCGACGATCGACAGGACCCAGGCCGTACCGGGACCGGAGGACATCCCCAGTGTCGTGAAGAGCCAGTGCGACCCGTAGATGATCCAGGCGACGACCCATTCGATCGGCCAGAGGAAAGCGAAGAAGTCCATCGGTCAAGAAGCTCCAGAGTCGGTGACGCGAAGTCTGCGGTAGGTGCGGGTGTCGTGTACGGCGGCACGAGCCGGGGCAGGTCAGCCCTCGGCGTGAGTGTGCGCGCCGCGCGCGGGCGGCACGTCGTCGACGCCGCCGAGACTCCACGGGTTGCACCGCAGCAGGCGCCACAGCGCGAGACCCAGCCCGCGCAGCGCACCGTGGCGCCGCAGCGCGATCAGGGCGTACTGCGAGCAGGACGGGTAGTACTTACAGCTCGGAGGGCTCATCGGGCTGATGAACGCCTGGTAGAAGCGGACCATCCCCACGAGGATGGTGACCGGAAGCCGACCGATCAGCGAGGGCTCGCGCAGCGGTGCCTCACCCTCTGGTGCGGGGATGGTGGTCATCTCTTCCCGTCTCCGGATGCGCGTGCGACGGCACGGCGCAGGCACGAGTTGAGGTCGCGATCGAGGTCGGCGTACGTGGCGCCCGCCGACGGCGGAAGTGCGCGCACGACGGCCCGGGCGGAGCTGGGCAGCACCGAGAGCTGCCCGAGCGCGGCGGCTCGGAGCCGGCGCTTCACCAGATTGCGCTGCACGGAATTACCCACAGCCTTGGAAACGACAAAACCGACCTGTGGAGTTCCCGATCCCGAGTCCGGGACGTTTTCGTCCGGAACCAGGAGGTGAACCACCAAGGTCGATCGACCTGCACGCGTGCCGCGACGCACCGTCCGCTCGAAGTCGACGGAACGGCGCAGACGGTGCGCCGCGGGCAACATTGGCTCAGGCTGAGAGCTCGGCGCGACCCTTGCGACGGCGGTCCGCCAGGATGGCGCGGCCGGCGCGGGTGCGCATGCGCAGCCGGAAGCCGTGGGTCTTTGCACGACGGCGGGTGTTCGGCTGGAAGGTCCGCTTGCTCACGAGGTACTCCAAGAACGTCGGGGTAGGCACACCGTCTGTCCTCGACGATGCAGTGAATGGTGGCCGTTCAGTACAACAATCGGCCGAGCCGACCCGGGGCCTGGTCCACTGGTCGCAGCCGGCGTCAGAGGACGTGGCTCGAATCCATGTATGGGCGCGCAGAAGTACCTGGAACGGCTGTCTGACGTTACGCCGCCGGGACCCTCCGGGTCAAACCAGAACCGCAGGATCATGCGTGTCGGACGCACCACATCTCGCACCGCGGCGGGCCTCGGGGAGGCATCGACAGCCCGCCCGCGTACCACTTACCCAGCCATGATCCGCGCAATCCACAACCTGTGGACAACTGTGTGGACGGTGCTCCATCATGGCAGACTCCAACACACCCCCAGCACCGCGCACCACCCCCGCGTACGAGACGAAGGAAAGCCAGTGGCCAACCCGGACGAGAACATCGGCGACGTCTGGGCACAGACCCTGACGGCGCTCGAGGCCCGGCCCGATATGAGCCCCCGGCAGCTCGCCTTCATCCGACTGGCCAAGCCGATGGCAGTGCTGGACGACATGGTGTTCATCGCCGTCCCCCACGAGCAGACGCGCACCTACCTGGAGACGGCGGTCCGTGACGACCTGGTCTCTGCCATGTCATCGGTGCTCGGTCGCGACGTCCGCTTCGGCATCACCGTTGATCCGGAGCTGAGCAGCAGCACCCTCGCCGGCCCGTCGCAGATCTCCGGCCCGGCCGCGCTCTCCCTCGAGCACGAGCCCCCGGAACCCGAGCAGGCGCAGATGCCCATCGCGCCCCAGCCGGCACCCAAGCCTTCGGCCGAGCCCACCAGACTGAACCCGAAGTACATCTTCGAGACGTTCGTCATCGGCTCCTCCAACCGGTTCGCGCACGCGGCCGCCGTCGCAGTGGCCGAGGCGCCGGCCAAGGCGTACAACCCGCTCTTCATCTACGGCGACTCGGGACTGGGCAAGACCCACCTGCTGCATGCCATCGGGCACTACGTCCACAACCTGTATCCACACATCCGGGTGCGATACGTGAACTCCGAGGAGTTCACCAACGACTTCATCAACAGCATCGGCGAGGGCAAGGCCGGCGCCTTCCAGCGCCGCTACCGCGACGTCGACGTCCTCCTCATCGACGACATCCAGTTCCTGCAGGGCAAGGAACAGACGATGGAGGAGTTCTTCCACACCTTCAACGCGCTGCACAACGCGAACAAGCAGGTAGTGATCACGTCCGATGTTCCGCCCAAGCAGCTCAACGGTTTCGAGGACCGGCTGCGCTCCCGCTTCGAGTGGGGCCTCATCACCGATGTCCAGCCCCCCGACCTCGAGACGCGTATCGCGATCATGCGGAAGAAGGCCGCGAGCGAGCACCTCGATGTGCCTGCCGACGTCCTCTCTTACATCGGCTCGCGGATCTCGACGAACATCCGGGAGCTCGAGGGGGCGCTGATCCGCGTCACCGCGTTCGCCAACCTGAACCGGCAGCAGGTGGACCTGGCACTCGCGGAGATCGTCCTCAAGGACCTCATCACTGATGACGACGACACGGCGGAGATCACCCCTGCAGTCGTCATCGCGCAGACAGCCGCGTACTTCGGCCTCACCATCGACGACCTGTGCGGCTCGTCACGGTCCCGCGTGCTGGTGACCGCCCGCCAGATCGCCATGTACCTGTGCCGCGAGCTCACGGACCTGTCGCTGCCGAAGATCGGCCAGCAGTTCGGCGGGCGCGACCACACCACGGTCATGCACGCGAACAAGAAGATCGCCGGCCAGATGGCGGAGCGTCGCTCGACTTACAACCAGGTCACTGAGCTCACTAGCCGAATCAAGCAGCAGCAACGCGGCTGAACCACACGTCTGCGGGGCCTTCAACGCCTCAAAATGGGACATCGCGCTCGGTTTCCACACCTGTCCCCACCCCTGTGCACAACGTCACCCGTGCGCAGGGGTCTTGCGTATACGCACCTCCACAGGTCTATCCACATACGGATCCCTGGATTCTGGGGACTCCGCTCTGCTTGTCCCCAGCACTGTGGACACGTGCTGTGCAGAACTTGGCCCACACCGCTGACCTGCCCATACACACCTGGGGACAAGCCTGTGGACGGGTGTGGATGAACCGCCGATTTCTGTGGGCAGAGACCCCCAAATCGGTGGACAGCCTGTGTGTACAAATTGGTCCTCCACAGGGGTCCCCAGTTCATGCACAGGTCGGCCCACAGCTCCTCCACAGGAGAAAATGGCCGCTGACCTGCGAGAAGACCCGATTTCCCCAGTTTCCACAACACCGACTACTACTACGACATCTATCTCTTAGGGGGAATCCACACGCCTTCATCAGGCGGCTCGAGCGTTCGGCGCACCACTTCGAACACTAGTACTAGTCACCCCGAGATGTCCATCCACAGGCCCGGCCTATCGAGTGCCGCCCGGTCGCCAACTCGCGTAGGGTTTCCCTCGACAGTCCAGGAACAAGAGGAGATGCAACGGCATGAAGTTCAGGGTCGAGCGCGACGTCCTCGCCGATGCCGTGACATGGACCGCTCGCACGCTCCCCACGCGCCCGCCGGCTCCGGTGCTTGCCGGTGTCCGGATCGAGGCCGACGCGCAGGGCGTGATCAACCTCGCGAGCTTCGACTACGAGACGTCTGCGCGGTCCGAGATCCCCGCTGAGGTCGCGGAGCCGGGCACCGTACTGGTCTCGGGGCGGCTGCTCGCCGAGATCTCTCGCGCGCTGCCCAACAAGCCCGTGGACGTTGCCCTCGAGGGCAACAAGGTGATCGTCACCTGCGGCGCCAGCCGGTTCACGCTCCTCACCATGCCTGTGGACGAGTACCCCGCGCTGCCCGGCCTGCCAGAGGTCAGCGGCACCGTCTCGGGCGACGCCTTCACCCATGCGGTCGCACAGGTGACCGTCGCCGCCAGTCGTGACGACACCCTGCCCCTGCTGACCGGCGTACGTGTGGAGATCGAGGGTGAGCGCATCACGCTCCTGTCCACAGACCGCTACCGGCTCGCGCTGCGTGAGCTGACGTGGACCCCGGCCACGCCGGGCTTCTCCGCGGTCGCGCTCGTGCGCGCACGCACGCTGAACGACGTCTCCAAGTCGCTCGGCTCGGGTGGGGGCCTCGTGAACGTCGGCCTGTCCACAGGCCAGGGTCTCGACCTTGTGGGTTTCGAGGCCGGCGGCCGACAGACCACGTCCCAGCTGGTCGACGGCGACTACCCCGCCGTCCGACGACTGTTCCCCGACAGCACGCCCATCCACGCCGTGGTCGCCACCGCTCCGCTGATCGAGGCGGCCAAGCGGGTGAGCCTGGTCGCTGAGCGCAACACGCCGATCCGGCTCTCGTTCAGCGAGGGCCAGGTCGTGCTGGACGCCGGGCAGGGCGACGACGCACAGGCGTCGGAGGCGCTGGAGGCCGTCCTGGTGGGTGAGGACATCGCGGTGGCGTTCAACCCCCAGTTCCTGCTCGACGGGCTGGGCGCGCTGGGCACCGACTTCGTCCGGCTGTCGTTCACGCACCCCAACAAGCCGGTCGAGTTCACCGGTCAGGGCAGCCTGGACGGCGAGGACGACTCCGCCTACCGGTACCTGCTGGTCCCGATCCGTTTCACCGGCTGATGGTCCCGGGCTCGCCCTGTGGACGGGTCCCGGCAACCGCAACCACCGCATCGTCAGTCTGCATCAAGGACGGCCGCCACGAGCGCGCTCGTCGAACGACCCAGGAGGATTCACGCACATGGTCACCCACATCGGCCTGGTCGGCCTGGGGAAGATGGGCAACAACATGCGGGCCCGTCTGCGCAAGGGCGGCATCGAGGTCACCGGGTTCGACCCGCGACCGGAGGTGTCCGACGTCCCGACGCTCGTCGACCTCGCCGCCGCACTCCCCCAAGAGAAGCGGGTCGTCTGGGTCATGGTTCCGGCGGGCGAACCGACTCGGGGTGTCCTCGACCAGCTCGGTGAGATCCTGGCCGAGGGCGACATCGTGATCGAGGGCGGCAACTCGCACTACGTGGAGGACCAGGAGCGGGCCGCGGAGCTCGCCAAGAACGGCATCGGCTACCTCGACGTCGGCGTGAGCGGCGGCGTCTGGGGTCTCGAGAACGGGTACGGCCTGATGGTGGGCGGCGCGGCCGAGGACGTGAAGAGCGTCATGCCGGTCTTCGACGCACTGCGGCCCGAGGGCCCCCGCGAGGAGGGCTTCGTCCACGCCGGCGGCGTCGGCGCCGGCCACTACGCGAAGATGGTCCACAACGGCATCGAGTACGGCCTCATGCAGGCGTACGCCGAGGGCTACGAGCTCCTCGCCGCCAAGTCGGAGCTCATCACCGACGTGCACGGCACTGTGAGGGCGTGGAGCCGCGGCACGGTCGTCCGCTCCTGGCTCCTCGACCTCATGGTCAAGGCACTTGAGCAGGACCCGAAACTTGCCCTGCTCGACGACTGGGTCGACGACTCCGGCGAGGGCCGCTGGACCGTGGACGAGGGCATCGACATGGCCGTGCCGCTTCCCGTGATCTCCGCCGCGCTCTTCGCCCGGTTCGCCTCCCGCCAGGAGCAGTCGCCGGCCATGAAGGCCGTGGCCGCGCTTCGCCAGCAGTTCGGCGGGCACGCGGTGAAGTCGGCGGAGTAGCGGCCGGGACGTACGATCACCTACCGATGTACGTCTCCCACCTCTCCCTGCTGGACTTTCGGTCATATGCGGCGGCCGACATAGAGCTCGAGCCTGGAGTCAATGCCTTCGTGGGGCGCAACGGCCGGGGCAAGACCAACCTCGTCGAGGCGATCGCCTATGTCGCGACCCTCGGTTCGCACCGGGTGGCCACCGATGCGCCCCTCGTCCGGTCGGGCGCCGACCGGGCCGTCGTGCGGACACGGATCGTGCGGGGCGACCGGGCGAGCACCGTCGAGCTGGAGATCACCCAGGGCAAGGCGAACCGCGCCCGGATCAACCGCGGCCAGCCGGTGCGGGCGCGAGACGTGCTGGGGGTACTGCGTACGGTGCTCTTCGCGCCGGAGGACCTCGCCCTGGTGAAGGGTGACCCGGACGGCCGGCGGCGGTTCATGGACCAGCTGCTGGTCCTGATGATGCCGCGGGTGTCCGCCGTGCTCTCCGACTACGAGCGGGTGCTGCGACAGCGGTCCGCACTGCTCAAGTCGGCGCGGGGGGCACGTCGTTCGGGCGGCTCGTCGCGGTCCGACAGCGCGGCGGCGGCCGAGCTGGCGACGCTCGATGTCTGGGACGCCCGGCTGGCCGAGCTCGGTGCGGAGATCCTGTCGCTGCGGGTCCAGCTGGTCGACGCGCTCCGCCCCGCGGTCGCAGCGGCGTACGAGCAGGTGAGCGACGCCGACGGGCATGCGGAGATCGCCTACCGATCGTCACTGCCGACGCTCTCGTCGAGTAATCCACCGGAGTTGTCCACAGGCTCTGGGGATAACTTTTCGGACGTCGGACACCTCCGTGACCTGCTGTTGGAGGCTCTCGTCGCGGCCCGGCCGCAGGAGCTCGAGCGCGGAGTCAGCCTTGTCGGCCCCCACCGGGACGACCTCGTCCTGACCCTCGGCGGGCTGCCTGCCAAGGGCTACGCCAGCCATGGCGAATCCTGGTCGTTCGCGCTCGCGCTGCGGCTCGCGTCGTTCCGGCTCCTGGGCGGAGATCCGCAGAATTCGGCGGATTCACCCGCATTCTGGGATCCGGATCTGGGCACTGATGCCGACCCGGTGCTGATCCTCGACGACGTGTTCGCCGAGCTCGACGTCCGACGTCGGGAACGGCTCGCGGAGCTGGTCCTCCCCGCCCGCCAGGTGCTGGTGACGGCGGCCGTGCCCGAGGATATCCCCAAGGTCCTCGACGGCGTACGGTTTCACGTGGAACCCGGGACGGTGACCCGTGACTGACGAATCTCCACAGGGGCCTGTGGATAACTCTGAGCCCAGTCTGACCCCGGCGTCGGAGGTGGCGCGGGCCGCGTTGAACCGCGCCAAAGCAGCGGCCCGTGCCCGTGGGCTGCGGCCCGGATCGCCCTCGCGCCGCTCCCCCCTTGCCGAGCCCCGGTCGAGCGGATCCGGGCCTGGTGCGCGGGATCCGCAGCTCCTCGGGTCGTTGGTAGGCCGGCTCCTGCGCGAGAAGGGCTGGACCGAGGACGTGTCCGTCGGGGGCGTCATGGGCCGGTGGCGCGAGGTCGTAGGCCCGGAGATCGCCGACCACTGCACGCCAGAGACGTTCGAGGACAAGGTGCTGGTGGTGCGCGCGGACTCGACGGCCTGGGCGACACAGCTCCGAATGCTGGCGCCGACGCTGATCCGGAGGATGGCGGAGGAGATCGGCGAGGGCGTCGTCGAGGAGGTCACGGTGCTCGGGCCGGCCGGACCTGGGTTCCGGCGCGGGCCCCGGTCCGTGCGCGGACCCGGTCCACGGGACACCTGGGGCTGACGCCGCGGGCGGCGTTCGACGACCCTGTGCACCACCGCTGGGCTCGTAGGCGGGAGCCCCAGCGGGAACTGCACGTGAAATAGCAAAAAGGGCTCCCCGGCCGAGGCCGGGGAGCCCTTCTTCGCTCAGCTGCGCCGTAGCGTCAGCCAGAAGTCACTTGCTCAGGCGTTCGACATGCGCTTGCGGGCCCAGACCAGGGCGACGCCACCGGCGGCGAGCAGTGCGGCGAACGCGATGGCGCCACCGACGGTCGCACCGGTCGCGGCGAGCACCTCGGGCTCCTCAGCTTCGGCGCTGGGGCTGGGGCTGGGGGACGCGGACGGCTCGTCGACGGGGGCCACGGAGGCCTCCACGACCGGCTCGCTCGGCTCGGGCGCGGGCTCGCAGTTCTCCTCGATGACGACGAGCTCGACCGGCAGCAGCGCCGTGCCGTCGTCCTGGAGCAGGTATGCACCCAGGTCCTCGGGGAAGGCGAAGGCGTCCGAGTTGAGCGTGGCGATGATGCCGGCGTCGGACTTGGAGTAGGTGATCGCCTCGGTGTTCTCCGGCAGGGCGACGTCGTCGAGGCTGGCGGCGCAGCCGGACACGATCTCGGGGGTCAGCGGGGACACGACCTCGGCGGGGGGCGGCGTCTGGCAGACGCCGATCGAGCCGGACTCCGACCAGTCGAACTGGTCGTTGTCGTACGCGTCGACGGTGACGGTCCACTCGTGCGCTGCGTCGAGCGCGAGGCCGTCGTACTGCGCCTGGAAACCGTCCGAGAACTCGGCCTCCTCGACGAGCTTGCCGTCGATGGTGACCGTGACCGAGGCCCCGGAGTAGTACTTGAGGTCCACGTTCACAAACCCGCAGTCAGCGGAGACGCTCGGGGTGTGCGCGGAAGCGGGAGCGGCTCCGGCGATCATGCCGCCGAATGCCAGTACGGCGAGAGTTCCGCCGGCGAGAAGCTTCTTCACTCTGGTTGCCCTTCGAAGAGAGACTGTGCGCGCAGCCGCGCGCGTGTGACCGGTCGGCGCAATTAGAGCAGAAAACTACAAATCAACGAAATGTCACCTTCTGCGTGCAAAATTTCTGACCTTCGACAGCCACGGGCATGACCATTCGGAGGCGATCCGGCCTGTTCGGACCGGCTGTCGCACGGGTGTGCGAGGGCTCGGCGCCGACGCGGTGACGGACCCCGCCGAGATGGTTGGACGCGGCCCCGATCGAGGGCCTGGAGGCCGTCCTGGAACCCCTTCAGGACCCCAAAAATCACCCTGTGGAGAAAGGTTGTGGAGGACTGGCTACAAACAGCCTCGGATCCCGGGTTTTCGCCGCTCAGAAGGTAGTATGAGGGGGTCAACCGCGCCGGGTTCCCAGGATCGTCCTGAGGACCCGGAACGCTGAGCACCGACGAGCCGTCGGACAGTACGTCAGCACCCGAGCAGGGCATGGACCCCTATGGGTCCGAGCCGCTCGTGCAGCCGCTGGTACGTCCGTCGTCGTGCACATCGTGTGCCTGAAAGACGAGGAGCAACCCCGCCCGTGACAGAGCGAATCGACGGCGGCTACGACGCCGGGAACATCACAGTCCTGGAAGGTCTCGAGGCCGTTCGTAAGCGACCGGGCATGTATATCGGATCAACTGGTGAGCGTGGGCTTCACCATCTTGTGTACGAGATTGTGGATAACGCTGTGGATGAGGCCCTCGCGGGCCACGCCACGGAGATTGACGTGCGCCTCATGGCCGACGGCGGAGTTCGCGTCACCGACGACGGCCGAGGCATCCCGGTCGCGATGCACCCGACCGAGGGCAAGCCCACGCTCGAGGTCGTGATGACGATCCTGCACGCCGGCGGCAAGTTCGGCGGCGGCGGATACGCCGTGTCCGGCGGCCTGCACGGCGTCGGCATGTCCGTGGTGAACGCGCTGAGCTACCGGTTCGTCTCGGAGGTGCGCCGCGACGGGTTCCACTGGCGCCAGGAGTACACCGACGGCGGCAACCCGATCACCGGCGTCGAGAAGCTCGAGCCGCTCGGCCCCGAGGAGCACACCGGAACCACGCAGACGTTCTGGGCGGACGGGACGATCTTCGAGACCACCGAGTACGACTTCGAGACGATCCGCGCCCGGTTCCAGCAGTACGCGTTCCTGAACAAGGGCCTGAGGATCACGCTCACCGACGAGCGAGCGGGCCACTCCTCCGCGACGGACGAGGTCACGGGCGCAGAGCCCGAGATCGCGGCCGACGGGGTCGAGGAGGTCGCCGGGGACGACGGTCAGTCGGACGCCGAGGGACAGGCCCAGGACCAAGAGCCGGGAAGCTGGCGCACCGTCACGTACAAGTACGACGACGGCCTCATGGACTACGTCCACCACCTCAACTCCGCGAAACGGGTGGAGCTCATCCACCCCGACGTGATCTCGTTCGAGAGCGAGGACAAGGAGCGCAAGATCGCGGTCGAGGTCGCGCTCCAGTGGACCAGCGCCTACAGCGAGTCGGTGCACACGTTCGCGAACACGATCTCCACCACCGAGGGCGGAACGCACGAGGAAGGTTTCCGTGCGGCGATGACCACGCTGGTCAACAGCTACGCGCGCGACAAGGGGATCATCAAGGAGAAGGACGACAACCTCACGGGTGACGACATCCGCGAGGGCCTCACCGCCGTCATCTCCGTGAAGCTCGGCGAGCCGCAGTTCGAGGGCCAGACCAAGACCAAGCTCGGCAACACGGAGGCCAAGACCTTCGTGCAGCGCGTGGTGCGCGAGCAGCTGGTCGACTGGTTCGACGCCCACCCGAACGAGGCCCGCGACGTGATCCGCAAGGCGATCCAGGCCTCGCAGGCCCGAATCGCGGCGCGCAAGGCGCGCGAAGCGACCCGCCGCAAGGGCATCCTCAACGGCGGTGGCATGCCGGGCAAGCTCAAGGACTGCCAGTCGCGGTTCCCCGACGAGTGCGAGATCTACATCGTCGAGGGCGACTCGGCAGGCGGCTCGGCGGTGCGTGGGCGCAACCCGCACAACCAGGCGATCCTGCCCCTGCGCGGCAAGATCCTGAACGTCGAGCGCGCGCGGCTCGACAAGGCGCTGTCCAACGCCGAGGTACAGGCCCTGATCACGTCGTTCGGCACGGGCATCGGCGAGGACTTCGACATCTCGAAGCTCAAGTACCACAAGATCGTGCTCATGGCCGACGCCGACGTCGACGGCCAGCACATCTGCACCCTGCTGCTCACGCTGCTGTTCCGGTACATGCGTCCGCTGATCGAGCACGGTCACGTGTACCTCGCGCAGCCGCCGCTCTACCGGATCAAGTGGAGCAACGCCCCGCACGACTACGTGTACTCCGACCGGGAGCGCGACGTGTTCCTCGAGACCGGCGCCGCGCAGGGCAAGCGAATCCCCAAGGACAACGGAATCCAGCGCTACAAGGGCCTGGGTGAGATGGACTACTCCGAGCTCTGGGACACCACGATGGACCCGGACCACCGGACGCTGCTGCAGGTGACCATGGACGACGCGGCCGCGGCCGACGAGATCTTCTCGGTCCTCATGGGCGAGGACGTCGAGTCCCGCCGCACCTTCATCCAGCGCAACGCCAAGGACGTGCGTTTCCTCGACATCTGAGGAGAGAGCTCGCGAGCACCGGCGCGATCGCCCCCATCCGGGCGTGCGGCGTCGGGCACGGAAATGGTGGCCCAGGAGACGAAGTGACACGCCCATCGGCGTGGAAAGGAAGTACAGACGGTGACGGACGAGACCCCCGGCGTGGAGAACTCCGACGACGGCATTCCCATGGACGAGGCGCGGGTCGCGGTGCATCACGGCCGCGTCGAGCAGGTAGACCTGCAGCTGGAGATGCAGCGGTCGTACCTCGACTACGCGATGAGCGTGATCGTGGGCCGCGCGCTGCCCGATGTGCGCGACGGCCTCAAGCCGGTGCACCGCCGCGTCATCTACGCGATGTACGACGGCGGCTACCGCCCCGACCGCGCGTTCTCCAAGTGCTCGCGCGTGGTGGGCGACGTCATGGGCAAGTACCACCCGCACGGTGACACCGCGATCTACGACACCCTGGTGCGCCTGGTCCAGGACTGGGTGCTGCGCTACCCGCTGGTCGCCGGCCAGGGCAACTTCGGCTCGCCGGGCAACGACCCCGCGGCCGCCCCGCGGTACACCGAGTGCAAGATGGCGCCGCTCGCGATGGAGATGGTGCGCGACATCGAGAAGGGCACCGTCGACTTCCGGCCCAACTACGACGGCCGGACGCAGGAGCCGGTGGTCCTTCCGGCGCGCATCCCGAACCTGCTGGTCAACGGCTCGGCAGGCATCGCCGTCGGTATGGCCACGAACATCCCGCCGCACAACCTCCGCGAGGTGGCCGACGGCGTGCGGTGGCACCTCGCCCACCCCGAGGCCACGCGCGAGGAGCTGCTCGAGGCGCTCATGCAGCGCATCAAGGGTCCGGACTTCCCGTCGGGGGCGCAGATCCTGGGCCACAAGGGCATCGAGGACGCCTACCGCACGGGCCGCGGCTCCATCACGATGCGGGCCGTGGTGAGCGTCGAGGAGATCCAGAACCGGATCTGCCTGGTCGTCACCGAGCTGCCGTACATGGTGAACCCGGACAACCTGGCGTCGAAGATCGCGGACCTCGTCAACGACGGTCGGATCAACGGGATCGCCGACATCCGCGACGAGACGTCGGGCCGCACCGGCCAGCGCCTCGTGATCGTGCTCAAGCGCGACGCCGTGGCGAAGGTGGTGCTGAACAACCTCTACAAGCACACGCAGCTGCAGGAGAACTTCAGCGCGAACATGCTCGCGCTGGTCGACGAGGTGCCCCGCACGCTCAGTGTCGACGCGTTCGTGCGGCACTGGACCACGCACCAGATCGAGGTAGTGCGCCGGCGCACCGAGTACCTCCTCAAGGAGGCGCAGGACCAGATCCACATCTACGAGGGCTACCTCAAGGCCCTCGACGCGCTCGACGAGGTCATCGCGCTGATCCGCCGCTCCCCCGACGCCGACGAGGCACGGACGGGCCTGATGGACCTGCTCACCATCGACGAGCAGCAGGCGAACGCGATCCTCGCGCTGCAGCTGCGCCGTCTGGCTGCCCTCGAGCGGCAGAAGATCCTCGACGATCACGCCAAGCTCCAGACCCAGATCGACGACTACCTGGACATCCTCGCCAAGCCGGACCGCCAGCGGTCCATCGTGGGCGAGGAGCTCGACGAGGTCACCGAGCGCTGGGGCGACGAGCGTCGCACGACGATCCTCCCCTACGACGGCGACATGTCCATGGAGGACCTCATCCCCGAGGAGGACGTCGTCGTCACGATCACGCGTGGCGGCTACGCCAAGCGGACGCGGACGGACAACTACCGCTCGCAGAAGCGGGGCGGCAAGGGCGTGCGCGGCACGCAGCTGCGCGAGGACGACATCGTGGACCACTTCTTCACGACGACGACCCACCACTGGATGCTGTTCTTCACCAACCTCGGCCGGGTATACCGGGCCAAGGGCTACGAGCTGCCCGAGGGCGGCCGTGACGCCAAGGGGCAGCACGTCGCGAACCTGCTGGCCTTCCAGCCCGGCGAGAAGATCGCCCAGGTGCTCGACATCCCCGACTACGAGGCCGCCGAGTACCTGGTCCTGGCCACGCGGCGCGGGCTCGTGAAGAAGACGCGCCTGAGCGAGTACAACTCGCCGCGCACGGGCGGCCTCATCGCGATCAACCTGCGTGAGGACGCCGACGGCGCCGCGGACGAGCTGGTCTCCGCTCGTCTCGTGAACGCGGACGACGACCTCATCCTCGTGTCGCGCAAGGGCCAGTCGATCCGGTTCCACGCGGACGACGAGTCGATCCGCCCGCTGGGCCGGGCCACCTCCGGTGTCACTGGGATGAAGTTCCGGGAGGACGACGAGCTGCTGTCCGCCGCGGTCGTCATCGACGGGGCCGACCTCTTCGTCGTGACCGAGGGCGGCTTCGCGAAGCGCACGCGCATCTCGGAGTACCGGATCCAGGGCCGTGGTGGCCTCGGCATCAAGGTCGCCAACCTCGTGGAGGCGCGCGGGGACCTCGTGGGGGCGCTCGTCACGCACTCCGACGACGAGGTCCTGGTCATCATGGAGCGCGGGAAGATCGTGCGCTCGGCAGTTGCCGAAGTTAACCTCACAGGCCGGAACACGCAGGGGGTAACCTTCGCAAAGCCGGACAAGGGGGACAGGATCATCGCCGTCGCGCGCAACGCGGAGCGTGAAGATGCGGGCGATGCGACGGGTGCTGTCGACGAGAACTCCGACGACGATCCTGCTGAGCGGGTTACCGTGGAGATTCCGACCCCCGACGAAGTTCCGAGCACCCCTGAGCAGACAGCACCGGACGCGAGGACAGCTGATGACGAGTGACAAGAACGGGCCCGTGCGCACCGCGACGCCTGCGCTCGAGGACGACCTGGAGATCACCCGGGATCGCAAGGCCATAACCGAGGACAAGGCCCCGGCCGAGACCCCGGGCACCAAGCCGGCAGGGGCCGGTTCCGAGAAGAGCTCCGCATCGAACGGGTCGTCGACGGCCAAGAAGGCCGACGCTGGTGCCACTTCGAGCAGCGAGGCGTCCACGGCCGGCGGGGACAAGGGCGGCGACGCGCTGCCCGAGCCGATAGTGATCGCGCCGCCGAAGGCGGGCGAGCCCAAGCCGGGGACCAAGCCCCCGGCGCCGCCCGCACCGGGCGACCCGGGTCTGGCCGTTCCCACGACGGGCGGGGTCTGGCGGTCTGCCTACGAGGCGGGCCGCCCGGGCAAGGAGCCGAAGCCGCCGCAGCCCGCGCCGTCGGCGAATGGCGAGCCCAAGGCCCCTCCGGGCCTCGTCTCGGCGATCGGGCGGGCGTCGGCGAAGACCGACGCCCCGGCGTCGCAGGACACCCCGGTACCTGGGCCCGATGCGAGCGCGAAGTCGTGGAACCGGGTTCCGGCGCCCGGGGCACCCGCAAGCGTGCCGGCGGCTGCCCCCACGGGTGCCGCGGACGGCGTGAAGGCCGGCGCGATGAAGGCTGCCCAGGCTGCCCTCGACGCGGCCCGCAGCGCGGCGAAGAAGGTGTCGTCCATCATGCCCGACGACGAGAACCAGACGGCGTCGGCCCCGAGCGAGACCAAGCCGAGGCCGGACATGCATTACACGGCGGCTGGAGTGCGAGGCACCGCGACCCCGGTCGGTGCGCCGGCCGCCGGTGCGCCGGGGCAGCAGTCGCCGGCTCATCCGGCGTCGGCCCCCACGCCCGAGGTGCCGCGTCCGGCCCCGGCCGGCCCGCGCCGGGTGCGCCTCGCGGTCTCCCGGGTGGACCCCTGGTCCGTCATGAAGCTGGCGTTCCTGCTGGCCGTCGCGATCGCGATCATGACGGTGGTCGCGACCGCGGTGTTCTGGTCCGTGCTGGACGGCTTCGGCGTGTTCACCACGGTGCAGAGCTTCGTGGAGGACGCCGTCGGGCCGCAGAGCAACGTGAACCTCACGCAGTTCGTGGAGTTCCCCCGCGTCATCTCGCTCGCGACCCTGATCAGCATCTGCAACATCGTGCTGCTGACGGCGATCGCGACCATCATGGCGTTCCTGTACAACATCACGGCGGCACTCGTCGGCGGCGTCCACATGACGCTCACCGACGACTGACCGACGCCTCATCGGCGTCACCCAGAGCGTTCCCGTGCGCCGTCGCGCACGACTCGATGCACGTCACACCGCGGACCACGATTTCGGTTTGGGACATCGTCCCTACCTGGGGTAATCTCCAGTGTCGCGTGAGCGTGCGGAACGCTCGCCCGGGGCTATAGCTCAGACGGTTAGAGCGCTTCCCTGATAAGGAAGAGGTCGGAGGTTCAAGTCCTCCTAGCCCCACTCCCGGACCTGCAGAGGCTCCCCAGGAGGAACTCGTGAAGAAGCTGCTCGTAGTGCTGCTCGCGGCCGGTGCCGGCTACGTTCTCTGGCGCAAGCTGAGTGAGGACGCAGCGGGGCGCGATCTCTGGTCCGAGGTGACCGACTCGATCGACTGAGCGGCCCTCAGCGGGGCCATGGCGCAATTGGTAGCGCACCTGCTTTGCAAGCAGGGGGTTGCGGGTTCGAGTCCCGCTGGCTCCACCTGGTGAAGGCCGTTGACCTGCTGGTCAGCGGCCTTCCGCGTTCCTCGCAAGGCATCGACGAAAGAGCGATGCGATGAGGATGACACGGTTTGTGACACGGTTGCGGCGCCCATGGTTGCCCGTGGCCGACGGCGATTACGGGCGGGACTTGGTCGCCGCCGGATTCTTAATGGGTATGAGCACGACGCCCGACGAGCACCCTCGGCTGGACCGCACTCCGATGTGGACGCTGGACGAGTTGTGCGCGCTGGTGCGTACGACGCCGGCCACCGTGCACACGTGGCGCAAGCGCGGCACCGGTCCGCGTGCATACAAGGTCGGGCGCCACCTGCTGTTCGCAGAGTCGGACGTTGCCGCATGGCTGGCCACGTGCGCCGCCGCTGCAGAAACGGACATCGACGGTGAGTGGTACGGCGACCGCGACTCTGCTGGCAACGGGTCGGGGTGGTGACCCGTGGGCAAGCAGAAGCTCCAGCCGGGCGAGCACGGTGAGATCTTCCTTCAGGAGACCGGCCCGAATAAGTGGCGCGCCCGCACGCGGCTATGTCTGTGGGACAACTCCGAGGTGTGGGTTTCCCGCAACGCGTCGACCGACGATGCCGCCAGGTTGAAGGTGCAGAAGGGTGTGGTCGAACGCCTCGCTGCGGCGCGCGGGTCGGACGACCTGAAGCCGACGTCGAAGCTCGGACTCGCGTGTCGGCAATGGATCGAGGAAATGCGAGAGCGTTCCTCGTGGCCGAAGCCGCCGATCCTTCCCCAGTCCATAGACGAATACGAGCGGGTCATCGGCAACCACGTCATTCCGCGCCTGGGTCAGCGGCGATTGAACGAACTGACCCCTGCGCTGTGTCAGAAGTTCCTGGACACGCTTCTCAAGCAGGGCAAGGGCGGCAAGCACAACATGGTCACCACGACGCGGCAGGCCCGAAACGTGGTGAACCAGGTGCTCGACCGCGCCGTCGTGCACGACGCACTGCGGGACAACCCGATGCGTAAGACGATCGCGCCGTCGAAGGTGAAGCCCGAACCGAAGGCGATCACCGCTCTGGAAATCGGTCGCCTTCGAATGATCGTGCGCGGCTGGGAGGCGTCGAGGGAAGGCAAGTTGGGGCCGAAGCCGACCGGGCACCTACGCGTAGCGGTCGACGTGATGCTTGGAGCTGGTCTACGGATCGGGGAGGTCATGGCACTGCGTTGGGGAGAGGTGAATCTCTCCCCCGACGGGCTGCCCACGCTCGCCGTGGAAGCCACCATGACCGACATCAAGGGTCAGGGGGTCGTGCGGCAGGAGCAGCCGAAGACCCCTGCCGGGGTGCGAACGATCATTCTCCCGCCATTCGCAGTCGATGCGTTGAACTCGATCCGGCCCGCCGTGACGTCCGCCGACATGCCGGTCTTCCAGGGCCGGCTGTTCAAGGACGGCCGCAACGCCGGGCGGCCCGTGTCGACGCACAACCTCCGCCGAATGCTGCGCACCGCCTTGGAGCTCGCGGACATGAAGGGAGCAGTGCACCCGCACCTGTTGCGCTCGACAGTGGCGACCCAAGTTGCCCGCAAGATGCGAGCATCGGACGCAGCAGCGCTCCTCGGTCACGCGATCGACGCAGGAATCACCGGCAGGCACTACATCAAGCGCCTCCGGCTGGCTCCAGACACCTCGGCGGTACTGCAAGCCATGGTCGAGGCCGGCGACGAGGAAGCGGCACGCGAAGCAGCCGAGAACTACGAGGCGGCGGCGGACGCAACTACCAGAGTGGTGGCTGCTCTTCGTTGACGGCGTGACCCTGCGCTCCGGCTGGCTTCTTGCGCCGGAGCGCAGGGTGCCGCTTGTGGTGCGCGGTGTGAACCCCGGTGCACAGGTGGTCGAGGCGTTCGGTCGCGTGGTGCAGACGCGCGAGGTCGCCGCTGTTCGCGCGTGCGGAGAGAGCGTCGACGTCGGCGCGGTCGATCCACTCGTCCAGGTCGGCGACTACCTCGGCGAGTGGTCGTGCCGCATCTGGCGTCGTGGATCGATCACGGTCGTCGGGTGCGGGTGTCTTGGAGCGTGGCTTGCGTGGTCGGGCGAGCGCGGCCTTCGCGACGGCGGCCAGATCAGCGGGATCGTCCTGCGCGTCGTCTGCTGAGGGAGCGGCGCTGGTGGCGTCGCGTTCAGTAATTGCCGCTCGAATCTGCTTCCACTGCTTCTCCGGGGAGGCGCCGTTGGTGGTGATGTCGTGCCAGGCGGTCTCGGCCATGGCGCGGATGTGGGCCGGCATGTCGGGGTCGTCGCGGGTGTCCTTGATCCGTCCGGTGTGTTCGAGGCGGGTGTAGGACTTGGCACCGGTGACCATCTGAGCGGCCTTGGCGCGTGCATCACCGTGCCGGGCAGGCAGGGTGTTCTGGCCCGGTCCCGCCGATTCGGCGGGACCGTTGTTGTCCCCTTTGCCCTCCCCCTTCGGGTCACCAAGGTTTTGGTCCTGGGCGGTGTGGAAGCGGGTGGCGTTCTGTCGGAGGGCGGCCTGTTCGGACTCGATGGTCTTGTACTCGCGGTACAGCTCTTCGGCGGCCTGAAGCGGCAGGGGCTCGCGGATCGTGTTCTCGTCGTGCTCGGCGATTACGTCGCGCAGTCCGGCTGTGGCTCGGCGAACGAACACCGGCACGGTCTTCCAGGCGAGCAGCTTGACGGCTTCCAAGCGTCGCCACCCGCACAGCAGCAGGCCATCAGGGGTGACGGTCAGGGGGCAGAGCAGCCCGTTACGCGCGATCGAGTCGCAGAGCGCCGACAAGTCTCCGACCTCGCGCCGGTGCCGTGGCCCGACGGTGATGGAGTCGATCGCACGGTCCATCCGCAGCCCGTCGCTGAGGTCGTCATGCGGCATGTCCGGCCTCCCGCTGGTCGAGGTGGCGTGGCGGGGTCAGGTCGTGCGCGTCCTGCGTGATCACCTGGTGCGCGGTGTCGCCGGCAAGGAGGCGGTGCAGCAGGCCGTCCCGGGTCCGGGTGCCCAGTACGGCCGAGACGAGGCGGGTCCAGGTGCGCCGGTCGACGTCCAGCGCTGCCACCGGTTGGCGGTCCTTGCGCAGCCGCTCGCGCGCGGCAGCGACGCCACCGGCCACGGTCAGGGTCGTGGTGATGTGCTCGAGCCCGAGCCGGGCCACGTCGTTCGGCCACCCGACCGCGACGAGGACCGCGACCGTCGCCCGGGTCGCGGCCCGGACCTGACCCACGACCAGGGCTGTGGCCGGGTCTAGATCGTCGGCCGCCGCGGAGTCATGACGCGTGGTGGCCAGGGCCAGTTCGAGCCAGGGCGCCGGTTCGGCACCCGGAGTCGGCGTCGGGGCGGAAGGGTCACCGATACGCCAGGCCGGTGGCAGGTCGGTGCGAGCCATCACACGACGGGCACGATCCCGGGAGCACAGCAGTTCGTCGGCACGGGCCTCGGCCCGCAGAGTGCGGGTCACCGCCGTGGTCACCACCGCCCACGGGTTCTCCGCACGCCGAACAGCCCGGTTGCGGAGCGCTTCAAAGGCCGCGACAGCCGCATCGTGCGAGGAGAGGTGATGCTTGCGCGCCAGATTCCGGTAGCGATCGGCGCAATGCAGCAACAGCTCTGCGGCCTCCGGGACGGTTGCCCAGGGCCGATCCCCTGCCTGGGCAAGGCGATTGAGCAGCGCCCGGAGTCCTTCTGGAGTGGCGAACGACGGACGAGCCTCGGTGAGCTCTGGGCCCTTCCGACCAGCGGGAGCAGGTACGGCGGGGTCGTCGGGGCGCGGTAGAACCTTGGCGGGTCCCGGTTCGGGGTGACGGTCCGGCCCTGCCGTCCGGACTGCGCCCGTCGTGTCGTCGCTCATCATCAGTCGCCAGCCGCAGCACACGTCGCGAGCCACGGCATGTGCACCACGGTACGTCTCAGAACACTAATGTGCAATACCTGCACAACTGACTTCCGACTGTTGTGATCGCACACTCTGGGGATAGCCTGATGCGCATGGGACATCCGAGCGTGCCTGAGCGCCCCGACCTGGGCGCCCGCCCCGACCATGCTGGCGAGGCGTGGTCGAGTTCCTGGACTGCGGGGATCGGCGAGCGGCTTCGGTCCGCACGCCTGAACGCAGGGCTCTCGACGCAGCAGGTCGCCGACCGGACCACCGCGCTCGGCTACCCCATGGCACGCGCGAGCATCGCGAACCTGGAAACCAGGCCCCGGGAGAAGATCTACCTCCAGGACGTCACCGTGCTCGCTGCCGCGCTCAGGGTCTCCCCGGTAGAGATCCTGTACCCGTTGGAGGTCAACACCGTCCCCGCCGCCACGCCCACACCCGTCGGTGTGATCCGGCGTGGCGTGCTGAAGAACACCAGCACGCAGGTCCTTCCCGGCCGAACCGAACGAGCCCCAGCCGCCGCAGCCTGGTTCACCGGCGGATACGGACGAGTCCTCGAAGCACGCCTCGCGGCCATCACCGCCTACGGCAAGTACGAAGCCCGCTTCCAACTCCTAGCGATGCTCCACGAGGAAGAGAAGGCCGGCACGCTGGCCGCCCGAGCGGAGTCAGTCGGAGCGCCCACGCCTGCCGAGTTCATGAACGTGCTGTGGATGGAGGTCTACGACCTCGCGCGCTGGGCTTTGGATGCAATCACCACCTACGAACAGCTCGCAGCCAAGGTCGCCGACAGCAGGCCCGCCGTCGGCGACGAGCAACGCTCGCTCGCCGAGCGTGGAGCCGCGACGCCTCCGCCCGGATACATCGAAGACCCGTACGACCGGCCTGACGTGCGCGGAGTGCTGACCATCGGCGCGCCCGAACCGGGAGCGACACCGTTCTACCTCCAGGACGACCCCGAAGACCGCTGGACCCCACCCGACCTCACCCGGCCGGCCACAGCGTTCGAGACTGCCTCGCAGGACCCGCCGCGTCGGGCAGGGCCCAAGCGGCAGTACGCCGAGCCCGCCGCGACGCCCGCCGGTCCGACGCGACGGCGAGAAGACCGAGGCATCGACGCGCCTGGACTGTAATGCGCTGCATCGAGTGTGAGTGCGTAGCTCCGGCCATGAAACCCAAAGGGTGGTCTGCGTGACGTTGCAAGTGGACCGATCACGGTGCCGCTACGACGCGCCAAATCGCGCCCGAACCCGCATGGACGTGCGGGTTCGGGGGCCGGATCGGTGCCGGGCAGGCGCCCGCTCTGCGCTAGATAGAACGCGCCCATTCCTTCACCTGGGCACGCAGTTCCATCCGGACCTCGCTGCGCACCTGGGCATCGGAAAGACGATCGCGCCGAGTCTCGCCGCGCGGCCCCTCGCTCAGCCATGCCTCGACCGTTTCGCGAGCAGTCGCTGCGGGCATGCCAGCCTCAACGAGGTCGCTGACTGCGTCACCGAACAGGTCCGCCTCGTCAAACGGCCCGGAAATCATCTCGTTGATCAAGTCGGTGGGCACGACCACTCTCGTGAGGTGGTTGGCCCATCGCTGCACGAGGAGGTTTACCCCTCGTTGCGAGAGAATCGCAACCCGCTCCGCATTCTCAGCTTCGCTGGCATCCAGCAGCTCGATCTCCTCGAACTCGATAACCCGATCGTCCTGCCCATCGAACTTTGGCAGGAACATGCGGCGCTGATGCAGCCTCCAATCCGAAGGCACGCCCGACGTCCATTCGTGCACCGTTGCGGCCATGAGTCGTGGGGCAAGCACCGGCCCCCGACGCATCGAGCAAGGATGCTGAACCAGCGCGACTGTACGTTCTGCTCCGAAGACGAGGACGTCACCAGTGAACAACGGGCGTTCACGCAGTTCTGCGATATCAACCCCTCGTGCCTGGTAGAGCCTCGCTGGATCCCCGGGGTTCTCCAGATCATGCTCAGCGGACAACAGTCACGCCCTTAGAGATCGCGCGGGTAGGGCGTCGAGGTCGCTGGGGTGGAGTGTCGCGGGTTAGGGGCGTCGGGCGGGTCGTTGGTTCCAGCGGTGGGTCTTCCATGCCTCGCGGATCAGTCGTCGGGTGACGATGATCGCGTTGATCAGGGCGAGGAATGCCTCGATCACGACGGTGCGGCGTTCGGTGCAGATCACGACGATGTTGAAGCCGCGGCTGTTCCAGGAGTTGGTACGTTCTACGACCCACCGTCGGGTGTGGTTGATCGGGACGACCTCGCCCTTGGGCTGGATATGACCATCGAACCCGAGCTCGTCGAGCAGCTCGCGGGTGACGTTGCTGTCGTAGCCGGCGTCCAGGTGCAGGCGCATCTGGTCGGGCAGGTCGAACCCGAACCGGGACAGCTTCTCCAGGGTGGGGCGCAGCAGCGGGGAGTCGTGCCGGTTCGCTCCGGCGATCACGCAGCCGAGCTGGATACCCCGCTTCTCGGTCAGGCGCGACCACTTGATGCCCAGCTTTCTGCGGTCGACCGGGGACTTCCCGGCGGCCTGGCCGCCTGCCGGGGCCTTGGTGATCTGCCCGTCGACGCTCACGTCACCGAGCTCGAGCCCGACGATCTTGTCGTAGGCGTCCAGCACGATCTGCTCCAGCCGCTGGAACACTCCCGCGGCGATCCACTCGTCACGACGGGTCCGGATCGTGGTCGCCGAGCACGTGGCATCGGCGTGCTTCTTGTAGGAGCCGCTGAAGACCAGCTTTGCCACGATTTTGTCGAACACCACCCTGTCCGGGATGCGCGGGTTGTGACATCCCAACGGGTGATCGTCGTGATGCGCGGGCAGGAGGGCGGCGAACTGGACCCACAAGGGGTCGATCGCCCATGCTTCAACAGCAGGCACCGGGGACTCCGTGTTCAGATGTAGATCTAGGCAATCCACATCAAACCGGACACCCGGTGCCTGCGTCACATCACCCGACCCGCACACCTACCCGCGCGATCTCTTAGTCGGATCGACGGCACACCATCAGCCGCGGTGAAGACCTCGAACCGGTCTTCTACGCGCGTCGTGTGCCAACTGGGGTCGAACTCGTCGAGGACATCGTTCGCGGTCTCGACGGGCGAGTGTTCATCGTTCGCAAGTTCGAGCACCAGGTCGTAGCGGCCCGCTATGAGCAGGTCAAGCGCACTGACCGACACGCCCTGGCGGATCGGGACTTCAAGCCACGACACCGGCTCGCTGATCATGTTGTCGCGCAGGTACGCCAGTAATGCGACGATGCCGGCAAGCTTGAGGCGGTTCGCACCAGTGATCCCTTCACCACGGCGCCACTTCTGTACCGCTGCGACGCTCACTCCCACCATGCGCGCAACGTCGCGCCATGCCATGCCCTGCTCGCCGAGCTGGTCCAGTAGGTACTGACCATCATGGTTGGCCTCGGCACGCTGACGGTCTTCCCAGTGATGCTGAAGCGTCGCCCTTCTCAGGCCCGCAGCCTGTGGACCGAGGTTGCGGACTGAGCGGTGAAGTTCGGCAGCATCGGCCAGGACCGAAGCGCTCTGCGTCCGCGTGATACGGACGCCCGAGAACGGAGCAACGGCACCAGTCTGAACGTCGCCGATGAGGTCGGTGTCACTCTGCATCGAGCACCTCCGTACGTAGTCGGTCAGTTAGCGAAGCCTCAAACAACTGCTTGACGAAGCGATGCATCACATCGGCCTTGCCAAGCACCTCGCTTGGGTCGAGGGCTGGGATCTCCTCCCCCGGCCCAGGTGTCCAGCCTGCGTCACTATCGATCAGGAAGAACGGTCCAACTGGATGAGCGTCTGGCCGCGCCAACACTGTGGCCCCAACCGAGGTGGCGGCAACCACAGCCCCATAACGGAGCGTGACTAGGACGTTCGGCACATCCGTTGCGTACTGGATCGTCGCTTGTTGCTGCTGTACACGTAGATTCTGCCCGGATTCATCCAAGATCGGGGGCGCTAGCTTCGAGTTCACCCACGTGGACCAGTCGGGGGTTTGGTCCGGCACGCGCACCTCGTCGATGTAACGCAGTCCGATCCGCTCGACGCCGTCGACCGGAGCGATGTCCATGCGCGCGGACAGCACGGTATGGGCAAGCTGGAGCAGATCTCCCCAGGTGTCGTACTTGGTGGTCTCAATCGTGATCGAGTTCGGGTTGAAGGTGACTCCGAGACGCTTATCGCGGGTCGTGAAGCGCACGACGGGCTCTGAGCGCACCTGAGAGCCGCTTGACTGTGTACCCGAGACGGCGAACTCAACACTGTTGATGACGCCCCTCTCGGACAGCGGGAGCACCTTCAAGAGCGCCGCCTTGAGCCCAGCCTCTTCGCCACGGCTCAGGGACGGTGCAGCAGGATGCGTGACCTGGAGGATGACGAGCTCCAGCGGCGCGTTTCGGTACTTCGTAGACTCCGGCACACAAGCCACGATACCGAAACGACAACCGAAGTAAACACTTGGGGGGGAGTAAGTTCGCGAAGGTGCCGAAGCCCACGTGAGCCCTGGCCGCGCCACACTTCAGGGCCGGACGGCTCGCCAGCAACCAGAAGCGGATGCGGGCACATTCGGCTAGATGCGTCCGGATCGAGATTCACCAGGAGGGCGGCTTGCCCAGAGCGGGGGCGACGGCCGCCATCGTTCGGCTACGTCCGGACGCAACCGGCTGGGTTGGGACAGTTGGTGGGGCCAGTGGACGAGAGGCCCGTGAACGGCGCGCGGCTTCGTGCGAGATGCTCATCCGACCTGCGCCCCATTGTCGGACACGGCGTCAGGGACAAGTCGCATGTAGAAAGTGCTCAGCTCAGTCTTGAGGACCATGCTCGACAGCCCGTCCCGGCGGGCCTCTTCTCGAACCTCCTCGATCCGGCGCCTGCGGGCTTCCCAGTCCTTGCGTGGCCAAAGTGCCGGTGTCGCCTGTCCGAAGGCGAGTCTCCCGCTGGGGTACTCGCGCACAACCTTCTCGGTTGCCTCCACGTTGGTCGCGAGCAGGCTGTGCAGAGCCGCTTCCATGCGGAACAGGTCGATGGACTCGCGACCGAACACGAGCAGACCCGGGAATGGTGCAAAGTGCCGGACGCCCTCGTGCCTGGCCGTGACGCCCCTGCTCTTGGCCTCGTCCTCCGAGAGCGACACGAAGTAGAGCTCCTCCGAGATGTACCAGTCACTGAGCGACCAGATATCGCCAGCAGTGACGAGAGAGTCGATGCGTTCGTCGATGTGCTCGTAGCTGTTCCTCACGTCCGCGACGCCAAGCAGCGGTGAATCGGCTTTGATCTCAAGCAGCTCTCTAAGCCGCTCGCCACGGAGGAGGGCTTGACGCGCTAGCACCGCCTTGCGCTCGTCAGCCTTTCGATGCTTCTGAGGCTTGGGATCGAGGAACCGGTTCAGGATGATCGCTGCAGTCACGAAGCCCTGAAGTTCGGCCCACACAGTTAGATCCCTGGCTTCTCGCAGCTTCCGCCAAACAGTGAGGTCAGCCGGCGAACCTTCGAGGGCCCACAGTCGATCAAGGTGATATAGCGCGATGCGCGCCTGGTGCACACAGCACGAGAGGTAGTAGTCCCAAGCGTGGGTCTCGTCCCCTCGCCGGATTGAAGTCATCGGTGCATACCGCCCGTCATGGGGCGTTGGGCTGTCCATACCTCAGCGAATCACCGTGGCAGTTTCGACGCTGAGGCGCCACGCGCTACCAGACTGCGGTTCACCCGCATGCGCCGTAGCCGCCCTTAGCAGTCCTGCCCTCCTCGCCACCGAGGCTCCCTGCGCGGTCACCACGAGGGGACCTGCGCCCTCAAGCCCGTCAGGAACCCGGTGGCACCCGACGCGGCTGGTGTGACACGGTGTCGCCGTGACCTCGGGCAGCGTGATCGATGCGTACACCAGCGAGCAGGTGCAGACGGCCGTAGCAGGCGCCTTGGCGGTTGCGCGCAGTGAGGACGAGCTGATCCGGAGGGCTTCGTTCGGCCTGGCGCAGGTGTGTCTGACAGAGCTGCGGGACAGATTCGGATCGGCGCATGGACGTACCGCCATTCTCTTTGTCGGCACGGGCAAGAACGGCGCGGACGCGATGGTCGCGGGCAAGCATCTGCGTGAGCGTGGCGTCGCGGTGCACGCGGTCGCGACCAGCGGCCACGTGGATGCGATCGGGACGCGTCATCTCGACGTCCCGGTCATCGACGCGACCGATGCAGCGGGGCTCAAGCAGGCTCTCGATCTACTCGCGGGCGCGGACATGGTGGTCGACGGAATCGTCGGCGACGCGATGGTCGGAAGCCTGCGCGCTCCTGCGTGCACCCTCGTGGAGACGATTCCGGACACCGCTCTGGTCGTCGCTGTGGATCTGCCCAGCGGTGTGGACCCAGATTCGGGCGCGATCAGTGGCGTGCACGTGCGGGCGGATGTCACGGTCACGTTCGCGGCATACAAGCGGTGCCTGCTGCTGCCTCCGGCAGCCCAGGCCGCGGGACGCTTGGTGTTCGTCGACGTCGGGATCTCGCCGCGCCTCGACCCTGCGGGCGAGGTCCAGCGACTGACTCCGTCGGGTGTCGCTGAGCGTTGGCCAGTGCCGGGACCTGGTGATCACAAGTATTCGCGTGGCCTGCTCGGCATCGTCGCAGGGTCGGACCGGTACCCGGGCGCAGCGGTACTGGCGTGCCTGGGCGCCTTCGGGACGGGCGTGGGCATCGTCCGGTATACAGGTCCGCGCCATGTGGGCGACCTGATTCTGCAGCACGTGCCAGAAGCTGAGAGGTTCCCCGGGAAGGTGGACGGCTACCTGCTGGGCTCAGGCGTGCTCGATGACCCAGATCAGGACCGCGCGATCGATGAAGCTCTGGCGACCGGTTTGCCATGCGTGGTCGACGCCGGGGCCATCGAGACGTGCGTGCGTCGACGAGCAGCGGGCGACCGGCCCACACCGGGAGATCGCATCTTGCTGACGCCACATGTCGGTGAGTTGGCTGGTTCCCTGGCCGCGTTCGGGTACGAGGCGACGACGACGGACATCCTCCAGCGGCCTTATGAGCACGCGCTGCGGGTCGCGGAGGCGGCCGAGGTGACGGTGCTGTTGAAGGGCTCGACCACGATCGTCGTTGGGCCGGATGGTCGAGCATTCAGCCAGGACGAAGGGCCTGCTTGGCTAGCCACTGCCGGGTCAGGTGATGTGCTGGCTGGGATCGCCGGTGCGCTCACCTCGGCCGGCCTTACCGCGCTGGACATAGGTGCCATGGCTGCGTTCGTTCACGGCCGCGCGGCACGTATCGCGGCGGACGACGGCCCGCTGCGAGCCAGCCAGATCGCCGAGCACACGCCGACGGCGGTGCGGGAACTGCTGGCGGAACGAGAAGCGTCGGTCAGGCCGCGAGCAGGCCGCCGCGGCGGGCGAGGCCGTGCACGTGCGGGCGGGCGCGGGCGCGGTCCCGAATGATCAGTTCGCGCAATAGCTCGCGAACGATCGTGGAGTCGTGAACCTCGTCGGAGGAGATCTGCTCGGCGTCCAGTAGGACCAGTGCGGCGGACTCGTCTTCGCCGCGTCGCACGAAACCCCGGGCCGTGGAGATCAGTGCGGCTGACCGGCGTTCCACGCTTGGGATGTTGTTCAGGTTGAGGCGGGCTGACAGCTCAACTACGTCGTCCGGGCGCCCGAGCTCGGCGTTGATCGCCACGGCGTGGATGTCGACGTTCCCGGCACCGAACTTCGTCCACGGGTCGTAGTAGCCAGGCCCGAGGGCGTTGGCTGCGTCCTGCGCGACGCGGTGCAACGCCCAGGCGCGGCCGTCCTGATCGGACTGCGCGGCGCTGACCGCCGCCGCCAGGTGCAGCATCCCGTACGCGCCCAGAAGGTCCTTGCGCGGATTCGCGGGGTCGATGCGGGTGTGCACCTCGTCGGCAGCGACCAGGCAAATTCGGGTGGCTTCGTCCTGATGACCTGCGCGCCGGTAAGGACCTGACAGTGCCCAGGCGGACAGCGCGATGAGGTAGGGGTCGTCGGCCTCGCGGGCAATGTGAGCAGCGCGGTCGGACACGACCCAGGCCAGGTCCCCGGACGGGACGTGGTGCAACCACTGGCGCGTGATCTGGTAGGCGCCCGCCAGCGTGCGAGCGCTGCGCGCCCGGTCCGACGACGTGGCATGGGCGGCGTGCGCATCAGCGACGAGTGCGGGAAGAAGGGCACCGACGCCGCGGTGCGCCGAAGGCGACTCATGCCAGATCGTCCAGGCGTCATCGACGCGGCCCGCCACGTCGGTCAGGTCGGGTGCCGGATCGGTGACCGGGATCGGTCCTGCAGTGCGCATGATGACCTCGCGCAGCGCAGTCACGGTCTCAGCCTGGGACGGACCGGTGCCAGGGGTCAGCGCATCCAGAGGCCGGCCGATCAAGTCGTCGACGGTGCAGCCGATGACTGACGCGATCCGGACCAGGTCCGTGAGCCGCTCGGCGTGCCGGCGGCCCTGCTCCACTGCGGAGACCCACTGGACGGACTTGCCGATGCGCTCGGCGAGCGCAAGCTGCGTCACGCTGGCCGCGCGACGGTGAGCGGCGATTGCCGCTCCCACACCACGTAATAGGTCCGCGTCGTTTGTCATGGCCACCACGATAGGCGGCCTGCGGGGTAACCAACAGGCTCAGAACTGCTACGCGTGTAGCAGCCCTCGCGGGTCTCTCGCTCATAGCGTCGTTTTCGTCGGTGGGCTGCGTCCCAGCAGCGGCCCGCCGACTGCCAGAGCACCAACCATGCCGAGCACGACGTAGTGACACGAGGGGGACGTGATGGGACTTCGAGGCCACGACTTGGACCTGGTCAAGCACGATCACCCGACGCCGGTCGCCGAGCGGCCGCCGGTCGATGATCTGACGCGCGCGCTGGGCGACGCGTTGACGGCGATACGCGCCCTCGGTCCCAACCGGATCGAGCTGGTCACCGTGACCAAGGATCGGATCTCTCTGCAGCCCACGGACCTGGAAGACGGCCAGCAGATCGCCCACGCTCTGGGCTGCGATCTTCCACTGGATCACCGGATGTTCGTGCCCGGGCACACACTCTGGACCGGGACCCGCTACGGACTGGAGATTCAGGTCCGGTCGGTCTTGCGTCAGGTGGTGGCCCGATGAACGCCGCAACCGTCACCTGCATACGGACCCTCGTGGCGCTCGACATCGACGGGACCCTCGTGGACGGCAAGAGCAAGATCCCGCCCGGGACGGTTGAGGCGCTGGACCTGGCCCGCGCGGCAGGACACGAGGTCGTACCCGCCTCCGGGCGGTCGCTCGCCGGATTGCTGCCAATCGCGGTCCGGTTGGGGCTTACCGACGGATGGGCAGTGGCCTCCAACGGCGCCCTGACCGTACGCCTGGATCGGTCCGCGCCGTCGGGGTACGACGTCGTTGACGCCCGGACGTTCACTCCAGGGCCGGTGATCAGCCGCGCCGTGGACCTGGTCCCGGGTGTCCGGGTCGCGGTGGAGGAAGTCGGGTGGGGGTGGCGCACGAACCACCCCTTCGCCCCGGGAGAGCTCAACGGGCAGCAGAAGCCAGCGACGCTGGACTACCTGACGTCCGAGCCAGCAACCCGGGTCGTGCTCGCTGCACCAGGCATCGGGCGGTTCGTCGATGCGCTGGGTGCTGCCGGGGTCACGGTCACCCCGGCGGGGCCGAACTGGTGCGATGTGACAGCGCTCGACGTCGACAAGGCGGTCGCGCTCGATGGGGTGCGTAAGCACCTGCACATCCCCGCTGAACGCACGGTGGCGGTCGGCGACGGCATGAACGATCTGACGATGCTGGCCTGGGCCGGGCGCTCGATAGCTATGGGGCACGCACCCGCGATCGTGC
This sequence comes from uncultured Actinomycetota bacterium, assembly GCA_963850545.1. Taxonomy (GTDB): domain Bacteria; phylum Actinomycetota; class Actinomycetes; order Actinomycetales; family Cellulomonadaceae; genus Promicromonospora. Next base: position 1,537,846 of record CAWKLP010000002.1, read on the forward strand.
GCAGCGCGGCCGTCGAAACGACCGGCACGATCGACGAAGCCGGGGCGCTGCCCGTTCTGGCCTCGCTCGTCCCGGACATCGACGGTTCACTGTCATCGCTGGCCGCCCAGATTGCGGTCGGGGCGCGCACCGCGCCGGGCCCGGCCGTTTTGCGGGTGTGGCACGGCACCGGGCCGGACCTGTCCCGGTGCGAGATTTGGACCCTCCAGACTTCGCACTGGGTCCGGCACGCACCTGTCCCGTCCGGCGTCGGCACCACCATGCGCGCAATCGAAGCCGCCGCGCTGGAGGCGGGCCTGCCGTTCCCACGCGGGGACGAGGGCCGCCGCCGCGCTCAATGGCGCAGTGTCACCACCCGCAGTGGTCCGGCCGGGTTCGAACTCCCGCTCAACAGTTTCTGACGCCGAAGACTTGCAGCCGCCCCGCATCGATCTCCGGCTGCATGCCCGCCTCCAGACGGCGGGAAGGCCGAGGTCCCCACCCCCGGGAACCTCGGCTGCCCCCACGAGCGCCTAGAACGAACAGGGGCCAGCCAGCCCTGGCAGCTCCACGAGGTTCCGACCGGAGGCGAACGATGAGTGAGATCGCAGACAGGACGGCGGGCTCCCGGCAAGGCATGGGCTGGGGTGGCGCGGAGGCAACCGCTGTTGTCGTTCGTCCCGGACCTCGTCTGGCAGGCAGGGTCCGAGTGGACGGCTCGAAGAACGCGGCACTACCGCTGCTCGCCTGCGCTGCGGTGACGGAAGGGCCGGTGCACGTGTCGAACGTTCCGTCGAGTGCGGATGTGGGCGTGATGCTCCTGCTCCTGGAACACGCTGGCTTCCAGGTGGACCGCTCGACGGACGATCAGCAGTCCGTGACCGTTCGCCTGGCGTCGGAGCACCGCCCTCACGGACTGGAGCTCGCTGGGGCCATCCGGGCGTCGTACTACTTGGTTCCCGCACTCCTGGCAGCCCATGGCCGCGCCGACCTGCCGTGGCCTGGTGGCTGCCAGATCGGAGATCGTGGGATGAACCTGCACTTCGACGTCTACGCCGCATTCGGTGACGAGATCGAGCTTGACTCCACTGGGTACCACGTAGCGGCGCGGGAGACTCCGGCCCGGGTGACAATCGATCTTCCGTTCCGGTCCCGGGGCGCGAGCGTCGTGGCCGTTCTGCGGGCCGTGGTCGGACGCGTGCGAATGGAGTTGGGCAACCCGAATCTCTCCCCAGAGTTCACCGGCATCCTCGACAGCCTGCGCTCAGTCGGCTGGCGCATCGATCTGCGTCCGTCCCGCCTCCGGATGGTTCCACCACAGGTGGTTGACGCTGCGCTGGTGTCGTGGCGGGTTCCCGGAGACAAGGTCGAGGCCGGGACTCTGGCATGCGCGATAGCGGCCACGGGCGGCAGTGGGCGTGTCGAGGGGGTCGCTGGTCGTGACGTCGAGTGCGTCGCTCGACTTCTCAACAGCGTCGGCGTTGGCATCGGCGTCGAGGACGACGCGCTCGTCGTCTTCGGCGATGGTGAGCGGATAGGCCATGGTTTGCGAGCGAGCGCATCCCTGGATCCAGCGGGCCTGGACGCCGACTTCGAGCCGGCGCTGATGGCCCTGGCGCTGTGTTTGCCCGGGACCCACGAGTTTTCCGACGCGATCAACCCCGGACGGCACGGCAATCTGCTGGCGCAGCTCGCCCGCCTGGGTGCGGACATCGAGGCGCTGACCGCGACCACGGCCCGCCTGACAGGGCCGCAGCATCTTGCCGGAGGGACGGCAGAGGCTACGGACATCCGTACCGGTTCGGCCCTACTCATTGCTGCCTTGACCGCGTACAACGAGACGGCGGTGACTGGACTCGCACAGCTTCGACGTGGGCACGCCGACCTGCCCGGGAAGCTCCGTGCGCTGGGCGCGGACGTTCGGGAGCGACCGTGACCGAACGCATCCTGGAGCGGATCGTGGCGACGACTGACGTGCATTCCCAGCTCCGTGAGGTCGGCCCGCTGCTCGCCGGGCTGCACCGTGCACGGCGCGACGCTCTGGTCGTGGACTGCGGGGACTTCTTCGAGGGAACCGGCTACTACCGACTCGGCCAGGGCCGGATCGAGACGGAGATCATGAACTCGATCTACGACGTCGTCGCCCCAGGAAACCACGGCTGGCGCCACCATCTGCAGCCCGGCCTGCGCGAGCTGACCGTGTGCGCCAACGTCGCCGACGCCTTCAGCGGCGAGGCACTGTTCCGCCGCCTGCACCGGACCGTCATCGGCGGACGGCGGGTGGGCGTGACCGCCGTCGTTGGCGAGCAGGCGTTTGCGGCGATACCCATGGGCGAGCGGTCTGGGCACCGTGTCGTCGACCCTGTCAGCGCGCTCATGGACGTGTGGGAGAAGCATCGTCATGAGGTCGAGGCGTGGGTGCTGCTGTCACACTCCGGCTTTGAACACGATGTTCGCCTCGCCGAGGCTTGCCCGTTCCTCGACGTCATCTTCGCGGGCCACTGCCATAGTGAGCGCCATGGACCCGAGCGGGTCGGCTCAACTGTCGTCGTCAAGGGGGCTGAACTCGCGGCAGGCTTCTCGACCGCTGCACCAGCCGCGGAAGGTTGGCGCGCGAGTAGCGCCCGGTTCGAGCCGGTCGACACGCTTTCTGCGCCCCTGGAGTCGTTCGGCCGTCAGGTCGAACTCCTCCGCGACCAGTTGGCGACAGCGATCGGCCCGCTCGATCCCTCCTGGAGGGACCGCGACCTTGACCGCAGGGCTGCGCTCGAACAGATTGCCCAGCGTCTTCGCACAAGCGCGCCCTCTGCCGTGGTGGTCCTCAATGAATCCGCGCTGCGACAGGTCCACCTTGGGCAGGTGCTGACCGCCGACAACCTGCTTGCCATCGAACCGTTCGGCAACCGCGTCGTGCATGCCCGGGTCGAGCACGAGACAGATCTCTCAGCGCTGCTCGCTGAGCTTGGGGAGCGGTCCGGTCCCTTGGTCGTCGACCCCCACTCGGCTCCCGACCGTGTGAGCAGCGTCCTGACCACGGACTACCTCGCCGAGACGCTTCCCGTTCACAGCCCGCCCACGACAGTTCTCGAACTCAGCCAGGCCGTCCGTCATGTCCTCTGCTCGGAGGTTACGTCATGATCCTCACCGGTCCCGAGATCACTGCATCAGTGCGCGACGGGCGGTTGCGGGTCACGCCGTTCGAGCCCGCGCAGGTCAACCCGAACAGCTACAACGTGCGCCTTGGCCCGACTCTGATGACGTACGTGGACCCGGTCATTGATGCGCATCGGCCGAACCCGACGTCCATCATCGAGATTGGCCCGAAGGGGTACGTGCTGCAGCCGAACGAGCTGTACCTCGGGCACACCCTGGAGGAGGTCGGCTCGGACGTGTTCGTGCCGCTGCTGTTCGGCCGGTCCTCGGTCGGGCGGCTCGGCCTGTTCGTGGAGATCACCGCCCCGATCGGTGACATCGGCTTCCACGGCCAGTGGACTCTCATGCTCGCCCCCACCCGTCCGCTGCGTGTCTACGCCGGGATGAAGATCGGGCAGATCATGTTCTTCGTCGCCGCCGGCCCGCTCGAGCTGTACACGGGCAAGTACCAGGCAGCGCAGGGGCCGCAGGCCTCGCGCTACTGGCACGACATTCCACGCCCGGCGGCGGCCTCATGATCCTGACCGGCCCCGCGATCGCCGCCGCCGTCGCGGCCGGAGATATCACCATCGACCCGTTCGACCCGAACCGGCTGTCCGCGAACGCGTACGACTGGCGGCTCGGGTCAACGCTTCGGGTCTGCACCACGGATCTGGACGCCGCGATTCCGACCCCCTTTACCGAGGTCACCATCCCTGAGTCGGGGTACGTCCTGGAACCCGAGGTCCTGTATCTCGGGGTAACCCTGGAGCAGACGGCCTCCGACCGGTATGCCCAGATGCTCAACGGCGACCTTGTCACCGGCCGCCTCGGTATCTGGGTGCACGTCTCCGCGCCGCTGGGCCATGTCGGGCACGCGATCCGCTGGACGCTGGAGATTCGCGCCGTCAGACCCGTTCGCATCTACCCGGGCATGACGTTCGGCAAGCTCATCTTCCTGCGCACTTACGGGGCGGCGGCCAGCTACCAGCAGCTCGGCCGCAAGTACACGTCGACCGACGGCATCGATATCTCCCGGCTCCACGAGGAACTCCAGGAGGACAACCCGTGACCGCTCGTGTGGCGACCTTCCTCGATCTGCCGGCGGCAAGCCCCGGCGGCAGCGTGGAACTGTTCCGCGATCTGTACGCCGGCACCGACCCGCTCATCCCCGCACGAGCATTCATGCTCGACGCCGGCCACAACGGGCTCCCAGCCGTTCCCGGTCTGGGCCTGCTCGCGGTCGACGGCAAGTGCCTCGACGAGCCCGGATTCACGGCGTACGTCACCGCCCTGCACCGCGCCCTGGCCGATGTGCTCGACCCGGGGGATGTCGATGTCGTCCACCTGCAACACCTCGCCTTCGGTGCCACTCCGGCGCTCCTGCGAACGCTCCCGGGCCACCCGGCCGTCGCCTTGGTCCACGGGACTGACCTGCTTTTCGCCGAGACCTACCCTGACCAACTGCGAGTCCTGCGCGACACAGTCCGCCGCGCGGACGCAATCGTCGTACCCACCTCGGCCATGGCAGACCGACTCCGCGTGCTGGCCCCAGCCGCGGATCGGGTAATGAAGATCCCCTGGGGCATTCCCGACCACCTCCTCGCCGGACCGCTTCCACGACGCTCGTCCCCGAAGGGCACGCAACGGCTCATGTACGCGGGCAGGCTGACCCCCGAGAAGGGCGCCGACCGCCTCATCCAAGCCCTCGGTGCGGCCACGAACTTCACGCTCAGCATCGCCGCGCCGCCTCACGAGTTCCGCGCCCTCGGCCCATCCCTACGACGGGCCGGGGTCGACGTCGACTACCTCGGGTGGCTCTCTCGACCCGATCTGTGGAAGGCATTCGCGGACCACGACGCGCTACTCATGCCCTCCACCACCCTGGAGGCCATGGGTCTGGTCGCCCTCGAAGCGCAAGCCTGCGGACTGCCCGTGCTCTACCAACCCGTACCCGGACTCGACGAGACACTCGGCGAGGCCGCCATGCCCACCGACTTCACCGACCCGGACCAAGTCGCGGCCAACCTGCGTCACCTCGCGTCGCCCGACCTGGTCGACGACCTCCGAGCTGCCGCCCGCACCAACGCCGCTCGCTTCCCCTTGTCCGCTACCGCCGCCTCGTTGAGCCAGCTCGGCGACAGCCTCGCCTGACCACAGACAGATCCAGCTATGCCGTCCTGGCCGCCCCTACGCTGACCAGGACGGCTAACCCGAGAAGCAGAGGAACCGATGCCCTCCACCACCGAACACCTCCACGCCCTGGCGACCGCAGGAGTCCACAACGGCGTCTACCCCGGTGCAGTGTGGGCCGTCGGCAACGCCGACGGCGTGATCGACCGCGGCGCCACCGGCCTCCTGGACCCAACACGTTCCGACGAGCCCATGAAGCCGGACACCGTGTTCGACATCGCGAGCCTCACCAAGATCCTCGCCGTCTGGACCACCATCGGGACCCTCTGGCAGGACAGGCACCTGGACCTCGACGAGCCCCTCGGCCAGCTCTGGCCCGGCGTCGCCGGATACCCGCTCGGCCAGGTCACCGCCCACCAGCTCCTCACCCACACCGCCGGACTGCCGCTGCGCGCCCAGCTCAAGAGCCTCTACGGCACCGACCCTGACGCCATCCGAAGCGGCGTCCTGCACGAAGCCCTGCACCGCCCACCGGGCCAGGCCGTGGAGTACACCGACCGCGCCGCCCTCATCCTCGGCTACCTCGCCGAGTACCTCAGCGGCGAGCAGTTGGACCATCTCGCCACCGACCGCGTCTGGCGGCCCGCTCGGCATGCGAGAGACCCGATATGGACCCCTGCCGACGAACGTGGCCGCGCGCTGCGCCCCCACCGAGCTCGACGACGAGACCGGCGCGCACCTCAAGGGCGTCGCTCACGACTTCTCCGCCCGCCTTCTCGGCGGCGTATCCGGCATCGCCGGAGCGTTCTCCACCCTCGACGACCTCACCGTGCTGCTGCGCTACCTGCTGGACCCTGCCACCGCCGCGACGCCCCCGGGCTTCGGTCCCGAGTGGATCGCGCGAGTCCCTCAACGTCCACACCGGCGGCCTCGAACCGGCACGGGGCCTGTTCTGGCACCCGGCTCCCGGCACCGACCCCGCCGACCAGACCTGGACCCACTACGGCTTCACCGGCACCGCCATCTGGCTCAACCCGAAACAGAACCACTGGGCGGTCCTGCTCACCAACAAGCTCTACTACACCCGCGACCGCGAACCCCTCGCTAGCATCCGCGACCAGTTCCGCGGCATCGTCTTCGGCTGATTCAGCCTCACGGACAAGCAGCGCGCGGCTGGCGCCTGGCGCTGACCCCGCGACGGTGATCCCAGAAGGCGCGGGAGGCCGGCACGCGGAGGCGACGGGCGGGGGACCCACCTCCGCGGCTCATCCCAGACCCAGACCCTCTCCAGACCAGTCCCACCACAACCCCCACATCACACCCAACCCCCACATCCCACCCCCAATCCCTCACCCTCTACCACATCCCCCTAAATCACCCCCCAATTCCTCCCCCCAGATCCCTCCCTCAAATTCCATCACGCCTCTTGCAGATTGAGGTACATAGAGCAATTCCGGACCTGGTTCCGCTCGGACACCTCCTGCTGTAGGAGGTGTGCAGCGGATGGCTGCGACGATTGCTGTGATGTCGGCAGGGGATGGGTACTCGTACTTCATGAAGTCGGTCGCGACCGGCGACGTGGACCGGTCGATGAGTACCCCGTTGACGCGGTACTACACCGAGACCGGGACCCCGCCGGGCCGGTGGCTGGGTTCCGGGGTCGCGAGCCTCGGCTCAGACGAGCTGGGTCGCCTGCTCGTAGGCGATCTGGTGACCGAGGAGCAGATGGCCCGGCTCGTGGGCAAGGGCCTGGACCCGATCACCGGCGAACAACTCGGCCGCGCCTACCCGGTCTACGGCAAGGGCAAGGGCGGCAAGTCTCGGCGGGCGGTGGCGGGATATGACTTCACGTTCTCGCTGCCGAAGTCCGCCTCGATCCTGTGGGGCGTGTCCGACGCCGGGATCCAGGAACAGATCGTCGCCGTCCACCGCGCCGCGGTGGTCAAGGTGTTCGAGTTCATGGAACACGAGCTGGCCGCGACTCGGACCGGTGCGTCTGTCGCCGGGAACGCGACGAGCGAGGCAGGGGAGGGCGGCGCGGTCGCCCAGGTCGACGTCACCGGTTTGATCGCGATGTTCGTTCGATCACTGGGACTCGCGGACCAACGACCCGCACCTGCACACCCACGTCGTGGTCTCCAACAAGGTCAAGACGCTGCTCGACGGGAAGTGGCGGTCCCTGGACGGGCGCGGGTTGCACGCCGCGACGGTCGCGATGTCCGAGCTGCACGAAGCGATCGTGATGGACGACCTGACCCGCACCCTCGGCGTGGGAGTGGGAACTACGGGCCAGGGCCGGGCAGGGCCGTAACCCGGCTGGTCGATCAAGGGCGTCCCGGACGACCTGGTCGATTGCGTTCTCCCAGCGCTCGGAGCAGATCAACACCCGCACCGACGAACTGATCGCGCAGCACGTCGCGAAGTACGGGCGCCGGCCCAGCCCGAGCACGATCGACAAGTACCGCCAGCAGGCCAGCAAGGAGACCCGCCCGGACAAGACCCACCACTCCCTGGCCGACCTGACCACGGAGTGGCGGCAACGCACCGCCGAGATCCTGGGCCGTGACCCAGGCAGAGTGGGCTCGCGAACTGGTCGCGAACCTGCCGCCGCGGATGCTGCGAGCCGATGACGTCCCGCTGGACCTGCTCGACGACCTTGCACAGACAGTGCTGATCGTGGTCTCGGAGAAGACGCCGGTGTGGCGACACTGGAACCTGTACGCCGAAGCCGTCCGGCAGACCAAAGATCTGAGGTTCGCCACCGCCGAAGACCGCATGGCCGTGGTCGCTGCGATCACCGATCGGGCCGAGGCTGGCTCGGTGCGGCTGACGCCGCCCGACCTCGCTGCCACGCCTGCCGAGTTCCGGCCGCGCGGACGGCACCAGCATCCTGCGCCCGAAGCACTCCGCCCTCTACTCCTCACAAGCCCTGCTCGACGCAGAGGCCCGGCTCCTGGACCGGGCCAGTACCCGCACCGCACCGACGATCACGCTGGACGCCGTCGAGCACGCCATCACCAAGGGCAGCCCCGGCGAGCGGGCGTGGACGGTCTCAGCCGAGCAGGCCGAAGCCATCGCCCGTGTCGCTGTCTCGGCCCGGCAGGTCGACCTGCTGGTCGGCCCGGCCGGGACGGGGAAGACCACGACCATGCGCGCTCTGCGCGCGGCATGGGAGCAGCGAGCACGGGGCAGGGTCCGTGATCGGGCTGGCGCCGTCGGCTGCGGCTGCGGCGGTCCTGGCCGATGACCTGGGCATCGAGTGTGAGAACACCGCGAAGTGGCTCTACGACCACGTCCACCAAGGCACGGCGTTCCGTGACGGGGCAGTTGGTCATCATCGACGAAGCCACGCTCGCCGGGACCCTCACCCTGGACCGGATCACCGCGCACGCCGCGGAGGTGGGGGCGAAGGTGCTGCTGGTCGGTGACCCGGCCCAGCTCCAGGCCGTCGAGGCCGGCGGAGCCTTCGCTCTCCTGGCCGCCGCCCGCAACACCGAGGACGGTGTGCCGGAGCTGACCGAGGTGCACCGGTTCACTGCACACGTGGGAGAAGCACGCCTCCCTGGCCCTGCGCCACGGACACGACGAGGCGATCGACGCCTACCTGGACCAAGGCCGGGTCCGCGACGGTGACACAGAGGCCATGGTCGAGGCCGCCTATGCCGCCTGGCAGACCGACCTCGCAGACGGCAAGGACTCCGTGCTCGTCGCCGGGGACAACGAGACCGTGCGGGCGGTCAACGAGCGCGCCCGCGCCGAACGACTCCAGACCGGGGCCACTGAACCCGGCCGGGCTGTTCGACTCGCCGACGGGCTCGACGCTTCGGCAGGGGACGTGGTCATCACCCGGCGTAACGACCGCCGCCTGTGCACCCGGAACGGCTCCTGGGTACGCAACGGCGACCGGTGGACCCTCGTCCAGGTCCGCGACGACGGGTCGGTCATCGTGCGCCGACCGGAAGCCAAGTACGGCAACACGATCGTGCTCCCCGCCACCTACGCCGCCGAGCACTTCGACCTCGGCTACGCCGTGACCACCTACCGCGCCCAGGGGATCACGGTCGACACGAGCCACCTCATCACCGGGCCGGGCATGACAAGGGAGCACCTGTACGTCGGCCTGACCCGCGGGCGGGAGACCAACACCGCCTACGTCATCACCGACACCCCATTGGAGATCACGCCTGACGACTACGAGGACCTGACACCCAGGGGCGTCTTGGCCCGGATCGTCCGCACGGTCGGAGCCGAGAAGGCCGCCACGCAGGCGCGTCGGGACGAGCGCGAGCGGTGGGGATCGGTCGCACAGCTCGCCGCCGAGTACGAAACCCTCGCCGCAGCCGCACAACGCGACCGCTGGACCGGACTCCTCCACCACTCCGGACTCTCAGCCCGCGACGCGGACCAGGTCATCACCGCACCCGCATTCGGAGCCCTGACCGCCGAGCTCCGCCGCGCCGAAGCCGACGGCCACGACGTCGAACACCTGCTGCCCCAACTCGTGGCCCAGCGCGGCCTGGACGACGCCGACGACGCGGCAGCCGTCCTGCACCACCGCCTTGCCACAGCCACCACACAACCCGTCCGCCACGACGGGCTGAGCATCCAACGCCGCTCGCCGCGCCGAATCGCGGGCCTTCTCCCTGAGGCGATCGGACCTATGACGAGCGAATACCGGCAGGCACTCCAGGAGCGGGCAGCACTGATCGAGCGACGCGTCACCGACATCGTCCAGCGCGCCATCCATGACCATGAACCCTGGCTCGCCCCGCTCGGCCCCGAACCAGGCGACACCAGAGCCCGACGCACCTGGCAGACCGCCGCACGCACGATCGCCGCTTACCGCGACCGCCACGGCATCAGTAGCGCGGCACCACTCGGCACCGAGCCAGTCACCACCGACGCACAGGCCGTCGACGCCGCGCGCTCCGCGACGGCGCTACGTCGAGCGACACGACCCCCGAGCGCACAGCTCCGGCGACCAGCCGTCGGGGCCCACGAGGGTCGAGGTATCGGCATGTAGCGGAGGTGAGCCTCGTCAGGTACTGCACTTCGACGATCACTGAATCACCCGGTCATGTCTGGAATCACCGCTACACGACTCGCCCGTTCTGGAGGCAAGCCGGGACGATGGTCGGTATGACGTGGAACGAGACGCTCTTCGACTGGACTCAACTCGATGCTGTAGTCGGGGTTGCGTCAACCATCGCGACCCTTGTCGCCGTCGGATTCAGCGTGTGGACTGCGCACCGGGAGCATAAGGCTCGCATCGCCGCCGAAGAGCGGGCGAACAAGCTGGAGGACCAAGCTCGAGCCGAGGCCGAACGTGCACAGGCTTCGCGCGTCTTTGTCGGGGTCGAGAATTTCATCGGGTTCTCGGTCAGGAACGAATCGGACCTATCGATCCGCATGGCGAGAGCCCAGGCATACCACCCAGAGGTGGGGGCACTCGACTCCGACCCCACAGACGTCGTGGATCCTGGCATGCACGGCGTACTCCAAGCCGAGATGTATCAACGTGACCTTCCGGAGCATCTCTGGTTTCGGGTGCCATATGCCGTCGTCTTCCGGGACGACGGCGACCGATGGTGGGCCCGGTTCAAGAACGGCGACCTGCTCCGGCTGCCCGACGAAGTGGGCGCAGGTCGGAAGATGGTGCCGGAACGACTTGAACGTGTCTGGGCCGAGCATGCCCGCATTGCTGCCTGATCGGCGTCGGTCTGGTCACCTACGATGAGATCCTCGTGGGCGGTTGAAAGATGCTCCGAGTGTTTCCCGTAGCCGACCCCGGATGTGACGGGAGAGCGACATGCCAATCGTGCCGTTCGGTGATTTGTCCGAACCCAACGAGGTTACGTACGCGGAAGGACGTCTCACCACGCGCACGTACGCGAGCAAGAATTTCACTGCGGCTTTCGGACAAGACCAAGGGCACCCGTCTCGGTATATCTACCGGGCCTTCGACGAAGTCGTCACCGCGGACGACGATGAATGGGATTGGACGGTCGATGTGGTCTCCACAACTCCCGGCGCGCGCAAGCAGATCCAACTCCAAGTGGCCCGTTCTGCGGGTGCCGTCCGGAAGATACGCATCCAGAAGGTTCCGACCTCCGGCGACCTTACCCGGCTGGAGAACGTGCTGGAACTCGACCGGGACCAGTCCACTCGCCTCATCGACATGTTGCGGGCACTTGACGCAATACCGATAGAAGGAGAGAGCACGGTCCATGTCGACGATCAGTTGCTCCGAGACGTCTTTGCCGACCCCAACGCAATCTCAAGGGTCTACGCCGACGACCCCGACCGCTTCCGTGCACTCATCGAGAGCGACGCGAACGCCAGTGACGTGATTGCCCTTCAGCACCGGCGGGAGATCGCCGCGACCATGCGGCAGTGGCTCGGCGATGAGGAAGCTTTTGCAAGGGCGAATGCTGCGGCGGGTGGCCCGGAGAGGGCTTGGCAACAGCTGCTTGAAGCGAATCCGTGGGTGCTCGGCGTGGGTCTTGGTGGTCAACTTCTGACCTCTTGGGAGACGGGGAAGCTGGAACAGACCGTAGTCGGAAGGAGCATCAAGGGCGTAGGCAAGCGCGCCGACGCGCTATTGCGCACCGCCGGCCTCGTTCGATCCCTCGTCTTCGCTGAGATCAAGCACCACCAGACCCGCCTGCTCGGCGATGAATACCGCTCCGGCTCGTGGAGCCCATCAAAGGACCTCGCTGGCGCAATCGTTCAGGTCCAGCAGACTGTCCACCTGGCAGGCCGAGAGTTCGATGACTACATCCAAGACCAGGCTGAAGACGGAGAACTGCTCGGCGAAGGAACCTTCTTCCTCCAGCCCCGTTCGTTTGTGGTCGTCGGCTCGCTCGACCAGCTCACAGGCAGCAGCGGAGGCCCAATTCCAGACAAGGTGCGCAGCTTCGAACTGTTTCGCCGCAACCTACACGAGCCTGAAGTAATTACGTTCGACGAGCTGGTCGCGCGCGCAGAGCTGCACATCGAGGGCGCCGAGCTCACAGACCGCGGTCTCGCTCCACGCTGAGCCATGCACATCAAAACCGGCAGGCGGCCGTCCTGCGCGTGGTGTCGTGGGGGGATCGGGTGGAACACCCGCCAGGACGCCAAGTTCTGCTCCAGAAAGTGTCGCCAGGCCGACTACAGGTTCAGAGCCAAGTTCGGGAACGCGCCTGCGCGAACCGTCCCCGCCGTACGCGACCGAACGCCGATCGACACCGAAAACTTCGACTTCCCGGAGCTTCCGCTGCTGTACGCGGACCGGCCGGTGTACTGGGTGGTCTGCACAGTACCGGCTGTCTGCCGCCGGTGCCGTGCAGAGATCGGGTCAGGAGCCGACGCGATGATTTTCGGACCCGGGATCTACTTCCTCAACGAGTTGGGTCCGTTCTGCAACGGGGACTGCGCACTGGACTTCGTCTACGCGCGCCCGGTCGCATGACCCGGGGCCGTTACGCCTCTGACTCCCTGACCTGGGTGGACGTCGTTTGAAGTGTTACCGATGTCAGACGCCACTCCTAGGATTAGGCCCAGTAGCGATCACCCGCTCGAGAAACACAGGATGTAGCGTGTCGAACACTCGTCCAACTACAACCTGCGATGTCGGCGCAAGTGCCGGTGGGCTCGGATAGAGTGTTCGCTGTGATCAGTTCGTGACGTACTGACATCTCGATGTTTGGGACGGCCGGACAGCACAAAGCCCAGGTGCGGGAACACCTGGGCCGAGTGCGCCACGCAAGGCAGCACGAAGCCGCGCTGCAAGGTGACTGGTTGTTCTTATCAGAGAACTCGCCGCCATCTTGCCATGCCTCGAAGGTCCTGGCGACCAATCGGGGAGACCAACCGGTGGCGCGGTGTGAACGAGAAGGGTTCATACCGCAGTGTCAAACATCAGTCTCACCAGCATGGTGAAGTATCTCAACGCCCGCCCCGCGCGGGCCGGCGTGGTGGCCAACCAGATCGCCGCGCAGGTCGGCCAGCCGTACTTCCTGCCCGGCGACTACTGGAAGTCGATGCGGGAAGCCCTCGTCGCCGACCGCCGCCTCACCCGCGACGGCCAGGCCCTGGCGGCAGCCGCGCAGAACGCTAGGGACCCCAAGAAGAAGGCATCGTTCGCCGCCGCCGCACACAACTGGGCGGAACTGGCCCCGCGGTGGGACGGGTGCGAGCACGTGCACCTGCCGGCTACGACGGTCACGCTCGGCAACCTGCCCGTGCGGATCCCCGCGCTGTGCGCGGAGCGGCGTCCGGATGGCCAGCTCGAGGTGCTGCTCGTTCGCTTCAACCTCGAGGAGCTCGGTTCTGACGCCGTCCAGGGAGCGCTGCGCATCCTGCAGCGCGCCTACCCGGGCGCCACCGTCACGTTCGTCGACGTGCCGCGCAAGAAGGTCACCGCGGCGCGGGGTGACCTGGCAACGTACGACGCCTACCTCGACCAGGCGGGGATGTACCTCGCGTACATCCTCGACAGCCAGGGCGGCCAGGCCGCGTAGCTGGCATGTCGTAGGGAGTGGTGATCTCGTCGTGGCCGAACTGCCATTCGGAGATCACCACTCCCTGTAGAGCGAATCCATTCAAGCCGCGATGTGTTCGAGCCGTGACACGGTTCCTGACACGGTTGCGCCCGTGACACGCGATGTGACACGGTTCCAGCGACCACCGGCGCCGACGCTTGCCTACGGATGCCAACCGTGTCAGGCTGAACCTGAGCGGCGCAGGAATGGCGGAATCTAGCCATTTCTGCACCAACATCAGGGCTAACACGGCCCACTCAAGACAGCCTTGCGAGCGAGCGTCGAAATCCGCTCCACCAGCAGGGGGTTGCGGGTTCGAGTCCCGCTGGCTCCACCACCTGACCGAAGCCCGGATTCGTCCGGGCTTTTGTCGTTCCCGTGGTCGGACGCCCCGCATTGGAGAGAACACGTACGCGCACCCTGTGGCATCCCCGTACGTTTGGCCCCGACGCCGGATTTTTCACCCCCAATCTGTCTCCGGCTGCTGACAAGTCAGGACCCCTTTCATATCGTCGAGCGGGAGGGGCACGCACCACCCAACTGTTTCGGCCCCTCGTCATCCGAGGAGGACAGCGTGTCCCTGACCAGGAAACTCATCGGCACTGCCGCCGCATTGACCGCCGCCCTATCGGCCGCGGTGGTTGCCACACCGACGGCCACCGCAGTACCCGACACCATCCCGCTCACGATCACCAACGACTCGGGCCGCGGCGACCAGGTGTTCATCTACGTCCTGGGTGAGACGGGTGGTCAGCTCGGCTATGCCGATGCCCAAGGAACGTTCCATGCCTGGCCGGACGCCGGGAGCGTCCCCGAGCCGGCACCCGACGCGTCGATCGCCGGGCCCGCGAACGGGCAGGACGTCACGATCCAGCTGCCCAAGCTGTCGGGCCGCGTGTACTTCTCGTACGGCAGCAAGCTCGACTTCAAAATCGTGAACGACGGCCGGCTCGTGCAGCCCGCCGTGCAGAATCCGAGCGACCCCAACCGGAACATCCTGTTCAACTGGACGGAGTACACGCTCAACGACTCCGGCCTGTGGATCAACAGCACCCAGGTCGACTTCTTCTCCGCGCCCTACCAGACGGGTCTGCGCTCCTCGAGCGGCGAGCTGAAGCACACCGGGATGCTCAAGCCCGACGGTTGGGACAACGTGGTCTCGGCGCTGTCGCAGCAGGACGGCTGGGACGGTCTCGCGCAGACCGGCTCCGACGGTTCTGTGCTGCGAGTCCTCTCCCCCGGCCACGGGGTCGGCACGGGCCAGGTCGACGCGAACATCCTGTCCGACTACGTCGACCGGGTCTGGAGCAAGTACTCCAGCGAGACCCTGACGGTCGTGCCCTACGGCGACCAGCCGGAAAAGAAGTTCCTCGGCACCGTCTCGGGCGACACCATGACGTTCACCGACACCTCGGGCGCCGTCATCACTACGTTCCCGAAGCCCTCGGGCGAGTCGATCTTCGGGTGCGCCGGTGACCTGGCGGCGCCGAACAACGACATCGGCGCCATCGCCCGCACGCTGTGCGCCGGCTTCAACCGGTCCTCGCTGCTCGACAGCACCACGCAGCCCACCCAGGACCCCGCCGGCTTCTACCAGGACCCGGTGACGAACTACTACGCCAAGTACATCCACGAGCAGATGGCGGACGGCAAGGCGTACGCGTTCGCGTTCGACGACGTCGTGGCGCAGGAGTCGCTGGTGCACGACGGCGACCCGACCGAGGCGTTCATCCAGCTGGACCCGTTCGCCGGGGCGGCCACACCGATCGGCGGCTGACGCCGGTCCGCTGATCGCAGCGCGCACCGTCAGGAGGGCCCGGCCTGTACGGCCGGGCCCTCCTGACGTGCTCGGGGAAGCGACCGGGGTCAGTCCCCCTGCTTGGTCTCCCCCGGCGGAACCTCGTCCACGATCGGCTCGTCCTTCGCGGCCGGAGCCGCTTTGGTGGCCTTGGTGTCCGCTGCCTTCGGCGTGGTACCGGCGGGGCTGTCGGCGCCGCTGCGACCGGCCTTCTGCGCAGCGTCGGACACCACAGTGCTCGCCTTCTGCGCCGTCGACTTCGCCGCGTCGATTACCGGAGCGGCCTTCTCCTTGGCGGCGTCGAACACCGGGGCCGCCTTCTCCAGCACCGGCCCGGCCTTCTCCTTGGCCGCCTCGAACGCGGGGCTCGCGGCCGAGTAGGCCCGAACGCCGAGGTCCTTGGCCGTCTGCGCGGCCTTGGCTCCCGCCTCCTTGCCCTTGGCGACCGCGGAACCTGCCGCGGAGCCGACGCCGGACGAGTGCTTCGCGGCGCCGTCCGAGTAGTCGGCTCCCGAGCCCTGCTCCCATGGCTCGGCCCACGGGTCGGTCTGGGGCTGCGCGCGCTTCCAGAACACATAGCCCGCGACGGCGGCGCCGCCCGCGACCAGCGCTACGAGCCAGCCCTTCTTGGAGCTCTTCTTGCTGGCCTGGTCCGCCGCCTCGGTGACGGTCTCGGCGAGCGATGCCTTGCCCTGGGCCGCCGCGGCGTTGGACGCCGCCGCGTTGAACGCGGAGACCATCTTCGGCAGCAGGTCGTCCACGAGCTTGTCGTGTGCGGAGTCGATGAGCGGCGCAGCCTTCCCCGCCGCCTTCTCGACCTGCGGAGCAGCGGCCTGGAGGCTGTCCTGCCACGCCTTCTCGGCGCGCGGCGTCAGCCAGGCGATGAAGTCGTTGACGCGGGGCTGGGCCCATTCCTTGGCGTTCGAGGCCCGGTCCTTGGCCTGGGCCGCGATGGACCCCGCCTGTGTCGCGGCTTTGGAGCTGACATCGGAAAGCAGAGCTGTGGCCTCCGCGGCCCTCTCCTTGACCTTCTCGGTGTCGATCTTGCTCGTGTCCACGTAGTCGGTCACTTTCTTGCGGGTCATGAAACTCCCCCCGAACTGTTCAAATAGTCCTCAAGGTGCCACTCTGCCATCGCCTGCCCTTGCTGGCGAGGGCGGGCGGCGACGGTGCAGCACCAGCGGGCCGCTCCGTGGGAGGATTGATGCATGTTCGCAATCCTGCATACCACCTCCGGTGACATCCGCATCGAGCTCTTCCCGAACCACGCGCCCAAGACTGTCGAGAACTTCGTCGGCCTCGCGACCGGTGAGAAGGCCTGGACGGACCCGCGGACGGGTGAGGAGCGCAAGGACCCGTTCTACGACGGCCTGATCTTCCACCGCGTCATCGACGACTTCATGATCCAGGGCGGCTGCCCGCTCGGTACGGGAACCGGCGGCCCGGGGTACACGTTCAACGACGAGATCCACCCGGAGCTCCAGTTCAACGAGAAGTACATCCTCGCGATGGCCAACGCCGGCAAGCGCCGGAACCCGGTCACCGGGGAGATCGAGGGCACCAACGGGTCGCAGTTCTTCCTCACCACCGCCGAGACCCCGTGGCTGAACGGCAAGCACACGATCTTCGGCAAGGTGGCGGACGACGCGTCGCGTGAGGTCGTCGACCGGGTCGGCAAGACGCGTACGCGTCCTGGCGACCGCCCGGTCGACGACATCACCATCGAGTCCGTCACCATCGAGCCCTGAGGAACGACGGCGGCCGCGCCGCCCGGGCTGGATCAGGCACGACCCTGTGCACCGAGGACCGAGGGGACTGAGGACGTATCGCGATGAACGACCCGGCCGCCGACGAGCCGACCGAGGCCGCGGCTCCCGTCTGCCCACGACACCCGGACCGGGTGTCCTACGTGCGCTGCCAGCGTTGTGGCCGACCCGCCTGCCCGGAGTGTCAGCGGCCGGCCGCCGTCGGCGTGCAGTGCGTGGACTGCGTCCGGGAGTCGAAGCGTTCCGCTCCCCGCGTACGTACGGTGTTCGGCGGCACGGCCAGTACCACGACCACCAACGGCCGGCCGATGGTCACGCTCACGATCATCGGGCTCTGTGTCGTGAGCTGGCTGCTGCAGCTGGTGACGTCGGGTGCGTGGACGGAGATGCTGTGGTTCTGGCCCTGGGGCGGCGCGGTCGAACCGTGGCGCTTCCTCACGGCATCGTTCCTGCACTCCACGTCGCCGCTGCACATCCTGTTCAACATGTATGCCCTGTGGATAACGGGCCAGTTCCTCGAACCCCTGCTCGGTCGGGCGCGCTTCGGGATCCTGTGCCTGCTCTCCGCCGTGGGCGGTTCGGTCGGCGTGCTGCTCCTCGCGGGCGACCCGTTCACGTCCGCCGCCTGGGTGACGCCGGTGGTCGGCGCGTCCGGCATGGTGTTCGGCCTGTTCGGGGCGATGCTTCCGGTGATGCGGCGCCTGGGTCGCAGCATGGGACAGGTGCTCGTCCTGCTCGCGGTGAATGGCGCGATCGGGTTCTTCGTGCCGAACATCTCCTGGCAGGCGCACCTGGGTGGGCTCGTCACGGGTGCCCTGGTGGCGACGGCATACGCGTACGCCCCGAAGGACCGCCGCGCCGTCGTCGCCTGGGTGGTCCCGCTGGCCGGCGTCGCGCTTCTCGTGGGCCTGGCGGTGTGGCGCTACAGCTCGGTGGGCGTCCTGTGAGCGAACCGCCCGCGCCTCGCCGGAGCCCGGCCAGGCATGCGGATCCGGACCGGACGAACCAGCTGGCGGTGTACCACCACACTCTTTTCCCCAGCTTTACCCACAGCTGTGGATAAATGGGTACACGGCCCCGCGGCCGCCTCAGCGCGGCCGCGGAACCGTTACCGCCAGCGGGTGGTGAGGCCGAAACCGACGATGATCAGGCCGAAGCCGACCGCGAGGTTCCACTGGCCGAGCTGCGGGATCGGCAGACCGAGGTCGGCGCTCGTGAGGTAGAACGTCACGATCCAGGCGAGGCCAAGGACCATGAGGCCGACCATGACCGGGGCCAGCCAGCGCGGGTTGACCGCCTCACCAGGCAGCGCGATCTTGGCCTCGGCCTTCTCAGCCTTGGACGTGGTCTTCTTCTTGTTGCGGGACTTCGACTCGGGCACGAGGCGGGCTCCTGTCCTGGGGGGTCCGCCCGACGGGTGTGCCGAGCCGACGTCTGCTTGCTCGTGGACTAGCGTAGTGCTCAACAGGCCCGAGTCGTGACCAGACGCGTCCGCGGGTTTGTCGAATGTTGCAGGAGGGACGCGTGTGACCGGAGCCGAGCCGACGCCCGCGCCGTCGTCCAAGGGCGGTGCGGCAGGTTTTTTTCGTGACCCGCCGAACGCGGGATGGCGGTCGTGGCTCAGTGTGGGCGCCGTCGCCGTGCTGGCCGGCCTCATGTTCAGCGCCAGCGCCCGGCTGGCCGACGGCGGCGGCGCCGACAACCGCGACCCACAGGACCTCGCCCAGCTCGTGGACGCCGAGACGGGACGCGTCACCGATCTCACCGAGCGCACCGCCGAGCTGGACCGCGAGATCGAAGCGCTCACCGCGCGGGCCGGCACCACGGTGCCGACGCTGGACCCCGACCTGGTGGACCGTGAGGGCGTGGTGTCGGGAACCGAGCCGGTGGAGGGCGCCGGCCTGACGGTGACGCTCGACGACGCGCCGTCGACGTCGGTCGGTGCGGGCCCGGGCGGTGTGGAGCCGCAGCCCGACGACCTCGTGGTGCACCAGCAGGACCTGCAGCACGTCATCAACGCGCTGTGGGGCGGAGGCGCGGAGGCGATGACGCTGCAGGGCGAGCGCGTGACGTCGACGTCGGCGTTCCGTTGCTCGGGGAACATCCTGCTGCTGCACGGCAAGGTCTTCTCCCCGCCCTACAAGGTGACGGCAGTGGGCGACCCGGCGAAGATGGAGGCGTCGCTCGACAGCTCCGACGGTGTGCAGACGTATCTCGAGTACGTGGACTGGGTACACCTGGGCTGGGACGTGCAGAGCAGCGACCACCTGGACCTCCCCGCGTACGACGGCGGCGGTCTGCAGTACGCGACGGTTCCCGACGGTACGGAGGTCTTTGGATGACCCACGCGCAGGCGGGCCACAACGTGCCCCTGCCACAGGAGGTGTTCCCCATCACGTACCAGCGGGGTCCGTCCGGGATGGGACCGCGCAACGCGCGGCGCCCGCGGACGTCGGGGTCCCCCATGCGGCCCGTCGCCTGGCTGATCGGCGTGATGGGCGAGCTCCTCGTGACCGCCGGTCTGGTGCTCGGGCTGTTCGTGGTGTGGCAGCTCTGGTGGACCGACGTCGAAGGCGCGCGTGCGCAGAACGAGATCATCGCCGAGATGGACTGGGAGGGCGCCCAGTCCGGTCCGGCGACCGCAACCGAGCACCACGGGCCGCCGCCCGTCATGGAGGAGCCGCCGGAGGCAGGGACCCTCTTCGCGCAGATGTTCATCCCGCGATTCGGGGACGACTACGTCAAGCCCGTCGCGGAAGGCACGGACAAGGCGACGGTGCTCGACACCATCGGCATCGGGCACTACGTGGACACCGCCATGCCGGGCGACCTGGGCAACTTCGCCCTCGCCGCGCACCGCACCACGTACGGCAAACCCTTCAACCAGATCGCGGAGCTCAAGAACGGCGACGCTCTGGTGGTCCGCACCGAGGACACCTGGTACGTGTACAAGGTGACGGAGTCGAAGATCGTGTACCCGCAGAACGTCGAGGTCATCGCGCCGGTGCCGGGCGTGACCGACGACCAGCCGATGCCCGAGCTGACCAAGCGGTTCATCACGCTGACCTCCTGCCACCCGATGTTCTCCGCGACCGAGCGGTACATCGTGCACGGCGAGCTCGAGTACTGGTCACCGGTGGGCGAGGGTAAGCCGAAGGAGCTGGTGAGCTGATGTACGCGCTGCTGTGGCGGGCCATCCCCGGCCCCGGCTGGTTCAAGTTCCTGGTCTGTCTCGTGCTCGTGTTCGGCGTGGTCGCCGTGTGCTTCACCGAGTTCTTTCCCTGGCTCAGCGAGTACATGCCGTTCAACGACACGACCGTCGGCGCGTAGCATTCCAGCATGACGCGCATCCTTGTCGTCGACAACTACGACTCGTTCGTCTACACGATCGTCGGCTACCTCGACCAGATCGGCGCACGGACCGTGGTGGTCCGGAACGACGCCGTGCCCTCCCCCGACGCCGACGGCCGCTTCTGGTACGACGGCGAAGACGGCACACCCGTGCCCTACGACGGCGTCCTCGTGTCACCCGGACCAGGGACGCCCGCCGAGGCCGGCGCCTCCGAGGACGTGATCCGCGCCTGCGCCCGGTCGCGCACCCCGATGCTCGGCGTCTGCCTGGGACACCAGGCGCTCGCCGAGGTGTACGGCGGCAAGGTGACGCACGCACCCGAGCTCATGCACGGCAAGACGAGCGAAGTGCTCGCGAGCACGGGCAACCTGCACCAGCCCAGTGTTCTCGCCGGCCTGCCGACGCCGTTCACCGCCACGCGCTATCACTCGCTGGCCGTGACCCCGGACAGCGTGCCCGCTGAGCTCGAGGTGACGTGCTCGACGGCGTCGGGCATCGTCATGGGGCTGCAGCACCGCGAGCTGCCGCTGCACGGCGTCCAGTTCCATCCCGAGTCCGTGCTCACCGAGGGCGGGCACCGGCTGCTGGCGAACTGGCTCGAGACCTGCGGGCTCGAGGGCGCCGTCGAGCGGGCAAAGGGAATGGCGCCGCTGGTCACCTCGTGACCAACGACGCCATTCGCGTGCTGCTCCGACCGGGCGTCCCGGTCGGAGCGTGGCTCACGGGATGATGTCCTCGCCGTCAGCCTCTCCGCCGTCCTCCGGACCGGACGAGATCACCAGGTTGATCGTGGCGCCGATCTCGACGGTCGAACCGGGAGCCGGGTCCGACCTGATCACGGTGCCCTCCTCGAAGGTGCTCGACGGTTCCTGTGCCGCCTCGACGCAGGTGACCTGCGCACCGGTGCACGAGACCTGGGCGTCCTCGAGCGTCTTGCCGTAGAGATCCGCGGGAACGGTCGTCTCCTGGGGCGCCGGAGCCGTCGCGATGTAGACGGTGATGTAGGAGCCCTGATCGACGTCGCCCTCACCCGGGTCGGTGCGCGCCACGGTGCCCTCGGTGACCTGGTCGCTCTCCTCCTCGTCCCACTGGATGTTGAGGCCGAGGGCCTGCAGCTGCTGCTCGGCAGCGTCGCGTGACTGGCCCACCAGGTTCGGGATCGTGACCTGGCCGCTCGACACGTACAGGACGACCTCCTGGCCCTCCTGCACGGTCTGGCCGGCACTGGGCTCGGTCTTGGTCACCATGCCCGCGTCGACGTCCGGGCTGTTCTCGGTCTCGGTGCTGCTGTACCGGAGGCCGGCCTCTTCGAGCGCGGCCTTGGCGGCGTCCTCGGTCTGGCCGCTGAGGTCGGGCATGTTGAACTGCCCAGGGGCCCCGGCGACGTAGACGGTGACCGTCGAGCCATCGGAGACCTCCGTGCCTGCGGCCGGGTCGGTCGTGCCGGTGGTCAGGCCCTCTTCGAGGTCGGACTCCTTGTCGATGGCCCGCTGGAACGTCAGCCCAGCGGCCTCGATCTGCGACTTGGCCTCGTCGGCGGTCAGGCCGTCCGAGATCGCGGGCACGGGGGTCGTCGTCGGCTCCTCGGTACCGTTGTTCATCAACATGGCGATGACGATCGCCGCGACGGCCGCCAGGGCGATGCCGAGCAGCCACCACATGAGCGCCCTGCTCTTCTTCTCGGGCTCGCGCTGGCCACGGGTGGGCTGGCCGGGGTAACCGCCGCCGGGCGTGACCGGGCTCTGCTGCGCCGTCGCCGGTCCCCAGTTGCCCTGCCCGGGCGTCATGACCTGCGTGGCGCCGTACGCGGGCGGCCCCGCGACCTGCGTGGCGCCCATCATGGCGCCGACCATCGGAGCGCTGACCTGCCCGCCACGCATGGCGGCCTCCAGGTCGCGACGGAACTCCGCCGCGGTGCTGTAACGGTGGTCGCGGTCCTTGGTCAGGGCCTTGAGGGTGATGCGGTCGAGCACCTCGGGGACGTCGGTGGCGACCTCCGACGGGCGCTGCGGCTCCTGGCCCACGTGCTGGTAGGCGACGGCGACCGGCGAGTCGCCCTGGAACGGCGGGCGCCCGGTGAGCAGCTCGAACAGCATGCAGCCGGTGGAGTACAGGTCGGACCGGGTGTCCACCTGCTCGCCGCGGGCCTGCTCCGGCGAGAGGTACTGCGCGGTGCCGATCACGGCGTGGGTCTGCGTCATCGTCGCGGCGGAGTCCGCCATGGCGCGCGCGATGCCGAAGTCCATCACCTTGACCGCGCCCGTGGGCGTGATCATCACGTTCGCGGGCTTGATGTCGCGGTGCACGATGCCCGCGTGGTGCGAGTACTCCAGCGCGCTCAGCACGCCGACCGTGATCTCGACGGCCTCCTCGATCGGCACCGCGGCGCCGTCGGTCAGGATGTCGCGGACGGTGTGCCCCTCCACGTACTCCATGACGATGAACGGCACGTGCACGTCCTGGCCGGAGGCATCCTGGTGGATGTCCTCGCCCGTGTCGTACACGGCGACGACCGCCGGGTGGTTCAGGGCGGCAGCGGACTGTGCCTCACGCCGGAAGCGCGTGAGGAAGGACGGGTCGCGAGCGAGGTCGGAACGCAGCACCTTGATCGCGACCGTACGACCGAGACGTGTGTCGTGGCCGATGTGTACCTCGGCCATGCCGCCACGGCCGATAAGCTCACCGACCTCGTAACGGCCGGCGAGTACGCGGGGCGTGTTCTCCACCACTCATAGGTCCTTTGATGTCGTGGCCGTATGCCTCAGGGCGTACGACTCGTTGAGGAGCATCATCCCAGAAGCGGCGAGTGCAGCCCCTGCCGGGGGATTCAGCGTTTCGGCGTAGATTTCGGAGGAACCCCACGGCTCCTGCAGAGCGCTGTCGCCGCCGCCCCCGGTGACCAGCGTGATGATGAGGACCACGAGCAGCAACGCGACCAGTGCGACGAGCGGCCAGGCCACGCGGACCCCAACACGATCCTCGATCCCGTTCACCCAACCTCGGATGTCGGACGACAGACTCCGGCGTCCCTTCCCAGGGTGCCCTCCCGAGCGGCCCTGCTGGGGGACCTTCCGCCCGTCCTGGCGTGTCGAGTGCAGGTCACGGCGAGAGGGATAGGACCGAGCCGCTCCGCTCCCGGTCCCGGCACCAGTCGGCGGCATGTACCCCGGAGCGGCCGGCCGGCCGTAGGCGTCAGAACCGTACGCGCCCGACGTCGTGCCGTAGCCGGCCGAGTCCGAACCGTACCCGGCGGAATCCGTGCCGTACGCCCCCGAGCCGGGACCGCCGGCCGGGGCACCCGGCCCAGGCGAGTACGGACGCCCGTAGGCGTCCGTTCCATAGGCTCCCGACGTCGTGCCGTAGCCAGCCGAGTCGGAGCCGTAAGACCCCGAAGCGTAGGGCCCGGAGCCGTAACCACCCGCCGGGGTACCCGAGCCGTAACCACCGGCCGGCGTGCCCGGATCGGAACCGGGGTGAGGCGGCGCGGACTGCGCATTGGCCACAGTGGTGTGCCGACCGCCGCTGTTCTGGCCGAACGGAGCCTGCCGTCGCGCGTGCGACGGGCCTGGCTGCGCCGGGCTTGTCCGGCTGTTGCCGGCCCGCTGCGGCGACGGAGCCTGCCCGTCGCGGCGCGGGCGGCGCGCGTAGCGCGAGCTGCCGAACGGGTCTTCCGCGATCTCCGCGGCGAGCATGTCGAGGTGCCGCGCGAGCTGGTCCGCCGAGGTGATGCGCTGAGCCGGGTCCTTCTCCAGCATCTTCGTGATGGTCTCCGCGAGACCCGGGTGCACCGAGGTCGGCAGCAGCGGCATCGGCGCGTTGACGTGCGCGATCGCGATGTCGACCGGCGTCCTGCCGGTGAACGGGCGACGGCCCGCCGTCGCCTCGTAGGCGACCACGCCGAGCGCGTAGATGTCCGAGGCACCCGTGGCCGACTGCCCCACCGCCTGCTCGGGGGAGAGGTACTGCGCGGTGCCCATGACCATGCCCGTGGCGGTCATGGGGACCTGGTTCTGCGCCACCGAGACGCCGAAGTCGGTGATCTTCACCGTGCCGGAGTGCTCCAGCAGGATGTTGCCCGGCTTCACGTCACGGTGCACCACGCCGGCGAGGTGCGCGGCGTGCAGGCCGCGCGCCGTCTGCGCCAGGATCGGCAGCAGCCGCGCGGGCTGGAGCACCGGCTCGCGCTCGAGCAGGTCGGCGAGCGGCTCACCCAGGACCAGCTCCATGACGAGGTAGCCGGCGCCGTTCTCCTCGCCGTAGTCGAACATCTGCGCGATGTTGGGGTGGACGAGGGTCGACGAGTTCCGGGCCTCGGTGCGCAGGCGACGAAGAAAGTCCTCGTTGCCCGTGTACTCCTCACGAAGCACCTTCACGGCGATCTCGCGCGCGAGCTTCACGTCGCGCGCGACCCAGACCTCGCCCATGCCGCCCATGGCGATGCGCCGCACCAGCGTGTAGCGCTCACCGAGCGTCAGACCCTCGACCGGCCTCATTGCGTGATCGCCGCCTGCATGATCTGCGCGGCGATGGGGGCGGCGAGGGCGCCGCCCGTGGACTCGTTGGTGGACTGGCCCTCGTTCTCCAGCACCACCGCTACGGCGACCTGCGGGTCGTCGGCCGGGGCGAACGACGTGAACCACAGCGTGGGCGACCGCGGGTTGTCCTCGGCCGTGCCGGTCTTGCCGGCCACCTGGACGCCCGGGATCTGCGCGCCCGCGCCGGTGCCGCCCTCGTCGTTGACGACGCCGAGCATCATCTCGGTGAGCGCGTCGGCAGTGGACGACGAGAACGGGCTCTTGTAGCGGTTCGGCTTGGTCTGGCTGACCAGCTCGAGGTCGCTGTCCCGCACGTTCTCGATGAGGTACGGCTCCATGAGGTCGCCGTCGTTCGCGATTGCGGCCGAGATCATGGCGACCTGGAGCGGCGTCATGCGCAGGCTGCCCTGGCCCATGCCGGACAGCGCGATGCGGGCGTCGGAGTCGTCGTCCTCCTCGCCGCCGACGAGACCGGGGTAGGCGCCCTTAGACGTCGACATCGGGATGTCGATCGAGTCGGTGAACCCGAAGTCCTGGAACATCCGCTGCATGCCGTCCTTGCCGACGTCGTTCGCCAGGCCGAGGAACGCGGTGTTGCAGGAGATCTTCAGCGCGTCCTTGAGCGTCATCTCTTGCGTCGAGGAGCAGGTCTCGCCGTCGAAGTTCTGCACCTCGCCGTTGGGGCCGGTCGTGCCGGGGAGCTGATAGATGTCCGGCGCCGGGATCGAGGTATCGGGCGACTTTCCGTCGTACTCGATGGCGGCGGCAGACGTGAGCAGCTTGAACGTGGACCCGGGCGGGTAGAGCGCGTTGATCGCGCGGTTCACCGTGGGGCCGTAGGCGCTGAACCGCTCCTCGCCCTCGACGGTGTTGACCTGCGGGTTCTGGTTCAGGAGCGCTTCGTAGGCAGTGGTCGCCTCGGCGCCGTCGTGCACGGCGATCGTGTTCGGGTCGAAGGACGGCTTGGAGACCATCGCAAGGATGGCGCCCGTCTTCGGGTCGAGGGCCACGGCAGCGCCGATGTTGTCCCCGAGGGCATCCCAGGCGGCCTTCTGCACCTTGGGGTCGATGGTGAGCTCGACCGACGAGCCCTGCGCCTCCTCGCCCGTGATGAGGTTCTGCAGCCGGTCGAGCCACAGCGAGTCGTCCTCGCCGCCGAGGTACCCGTTGGCGTAGCGCTCGAGCCCCGTGTACGTGCCCGTCACGGCGAAGAAGCCGGTCAGCGGCGCGTACACGCTGGCGGCACCCGCATCCCCGGCCGAGTAGGTGCGCTGGTACTTGTAGTCGTCGTCGACCGGCTCCGAGGTGACGATCGGCTCGCCGCCCACCACGATGGGCCCGCGGTTGCGGCCCAGCTCGCTGTAGATGTTGCGGACGTTGCGCGGGTCCGCGTTCAGCTCGCCCGCGCTGACGAACTGGATCCAGGTGGTCGCCACCATGAGGGCCAGGAACATGGCCATCACGATGGTCGACAGGCGGCGCAGGGTCGCGTTCACCGGTCCACCCCCCGGACGATCTGGGTCGCGTCGTCCGGCAGCGCGCCACGCCCGGCACCGGCCTCGGTCCCCGCCTGCACGGGGCCGCCGCCCCCTACCTCGATGGCGTCGCCGCCACCCACCACGGCGGGAGCCGGGTCGGCCAGTGCGCCACGGGTGGGCAACGCCGACGGACGCCGGGCGGCGTCGGAGATGCGCAGCATGAGTGCGATGACTATCCAGTTCGCGAGCAGTGACGACCCGCCCTGCGCGATGAAGGGCAGGGTCAGACCGGTGAGCGGGATGATGCGGGTGATGCCGCCGACCACGACGAAGAGCTGCAGTGCCATGACGAACGCGAGGCCGCCCGCGAGCAGCTTGCCGAAGCCGTCGCGCACGCCGATAGCGTGCCGCAGGCCGCGCTGCACGATCACCAGGTAGATCAGCAGGATCGCGAGCAGGCCCGTGAGGCCGAGCTCCTCTCCGAGTGCGGCGTAGATGAAGTCGGAGTAGGCGAACGGCACGCGGTCCGGGTAACCCTCACCCCAGCCCGCGCCGAACATGCCGCCGTAGGCCATGCCGAACAGGCCCTGGACGATCTGGTACGACCCGCCG
Source organism: uncultured Actinomycetota bacterium (assembly GCA_963850545.1). Taxonomy (GTDB): domain Bacteria; phylum Actinomycetota; class Actinomycetes; order Actinomycetales; family Cellulomonadaceae; genus Promicromonospora. The sequence continues at coordinate 1,565,156 of CAWKLP010000002.1, forward strand.
AACTCGCGGTCGTAGAGGTCGGCGTTGAGCGGGTCGAGCCAGACGTCGACGCGGGCCTGGACATGGGCGAAGATCGACCAGGCGACGACGGCGCCCGCGGCGAACATGGTGAGGCCGATGACGATCCAGCCCACCCGGTCGGTGGCGAGGTAGAGCATGCCGACGAACAGGCCGAAGAACAGCAGCGAGGTACCGAGGTCCTTCTCGCCGATGAGGACGGCCAGGGACACGGCCCAGACGATGAGGATGGGGCCGAGGTCGCGCAGGCGGGGCAGCTGCAGGCCGAGGAACTTCTTGCCGGCCAGGGCCAGGGTGTCGCGGTTCGCGACCAGGTAGCCCGCGAAGAACACGGCGAACGCGATCTTCGCGAACTCGGCCGGCTGCAGCGAGAACGGGCCGATGAAGATCCAGATCTGGGCGCCGTTGATCTCCTCGCCGAGGCCGGGGACCAGCGGCAGGACCACCAGCACGATGCCCACGATCATCGCCGTGTAGGTAAGGCGGCGCAGGCTGCGGTGGTCTCGGATGACGAAGATGATGGCGCAGGCGAGGAGGATGCCGATCGCTGACCACATGATGTGGCGGGGCGCGTTGGCGCCCGCCATGGCGATACCCGGCGACAGGTCCAGGCGCAGCACCATCGCCATACTGACGCTGTTCAGCAGCACCACGGCCGGCAGGATCACCTGGTCGGCATACGGCGCGCGCAGCCGCAGCACGATGTGCGCGGTGAACGCCAGAGCCGTGAGCACTATCGAGTAGGTCCAGAACCCCTCGGGCAGGCCCTCCTCGAGGGAGTAGCCCACCATCCACATGCCGCCCATGCCGAGCGCCAGTGCGACGACGAGCAGCACCGCTTCCGCGATGCGGGCCGGGGCGTGCTCCTCGGGCTGGAGGCCGCTCATCCGTTGGCCCCCTGGCCGGATTCCTTCGACGAGGTGGGCGTGGAGCTCGGCGACGAGTCACCGCTCGGCTCGTTGCTGGTGCTGGGCGCCGGCGAGGACGAAGGGGAGGGTGAGGACGACGGCTCGGTCTCCCCGGCGGCGTCCGAGATGACGCGGTCGGCGCGTTCGCGGGCGTTCTCGAGCGACGTGGCCCGGATGGTCTCGTCCAAGCGATCGGCGACGAAACCGGGCAGCTCGTCGACGCGGGTGCCCGTGAGCTCGACCGGTGTCGAGAAGGTCAGGGGGCCCACGGTCGCCGGGATGCCGCGGAACACGGCGACCTGGCCGTCGGCCTCGCCCACGTAGTACTGGGTCTGAGTCCAGCGGTAGCCGGCCCAGCCCGCCAGGGCGAGGCCCACGACCAGCAGGAGCACACCGACCAGGGTCAGCCAGGTGCGCTTTTTCGGCGCCGCAGTCTCCTTGTCGGCCTCGTCGTCGAGGTCGTCGTCCGGCTGGATGTCGGGCTGGTACTGCTCCTCGTCGGTCGATCCGGCGATCATGGCCTGCTCGAGCGTGTCGGCAAGGTCGTCCTGCGCCGCGGGGTCGGGCAGGACACCCACCGCCACCGGCGAGGGCGCCTGCTGTCCGCCCGGCGAGGTCGCGGCCCGGCTGAAGCCGGTCACGGTGTCGCCGTCGATGTCGGAGCCGGGCAGAGCAGCGGAGGACGGCGTGCCGCCGCCCGCCGCGGTCACGCCCGCGAGGGCGGCCGAGCCGACGATCTCGGGGGTGACGGTCGCGGCCGTGGTGGCCGCCGCGCTCTCGTCCAGGACGTCGGCCACGACAACGGTGATGTTGTCGGTGCTGCCCGCGCGCATGGACATAGAGACAAGTCGCTCGACGGCGTCCTGCGGGGCGGGGACCGAGTTGAGGACCTCGGCGATCTCCTCGTCGGAGACGAACCCGGACAGGCCGTCGGAGCAGAGCATCCAGCGGTCGCCGGGCACCGCCTCACGGATCGACAGGTCGGGCGTGAGGTCCAGGTCGAAGTCGCCGAGCACCCGCATGACGACGTTGCGCTGCGGGTGGGTCTCGGCCTCGTCGGGGGTGATGCGGCCAGTGTCGACCAGGTGCTGCACGAAGGTGTGGTCCACCGTGACCTGCGCCAGGGTGCCGTCGCGCAGCAGGTACGCGCGCGAGTCACCCAGGTGGGCCATGGCAAGCGTGTTGCCGGACTTCAGCAGCGCCGTGACGGTGGTGCCCATGCCAGCCAGGTCCGGGTCGGCCGTCGTCGCGTCGACGAGGTCCTGCCGGGCGCGGTCGATCGAGCGCTCGAGCTCGGACATCGACTGGTCGGAGCTGTGGTCAGGCCGGTCGAGACCCACCAGGGCCGCGATCGTCAGGGCGGACGCGACGTCGCCGCCTGCATGCCCACCCATCCCGTCGGCCACGACGAGGAGGTTGGGACCCGCATAGGCGGAGTCCTGGTTGTTGGAGCGGACGAGGCCGACGTCGGAGCGCGCGGCATACCGCAAGGTCACGGTCACGTGGTGGTCATCCCTGGAGCTCGACGACGGACTGTCCGATCTGCACGCCCACACCTGGAGCGAGCGGGATGACGCCCTGCACCCGCTCCTCTCCGATGTAGGTGCCGTTCGTGGAACCGAGGTCCTCTACGAACCACTGGCCGCCCTGGGGGAAGATCCGCGCGTGGCGCGACGACGAGTAGTCGTCGTCCAGCACGAGGGTGCAGCTCGGCGCGCGTCCGATCAGCACACCGGACGAGGTGAGCGGAATGGTCGTCCCGGTGAGCGGGCCGGCCACCACGACGAGCCGCGACGGACCACCACGCTGGGGCGCGCGGGGCGCGCCGCCACCGGGGGTCGGCGTCGGGGCCGGCCCCGCGAGCTCAGGCCGGCGGCGCCGGCCGCTGGACGTGCGTGGTCCGGCCAGGTCGCGCCGGAGCACGGCGACGGCGGAGAGCACGAACACCCACAGCAGCACGAGGTAGCCCAGCCGGAGCAGGGTGAACGTCAGCTCGCTCATGTCGGATTTTTCACCAGTCCTCGTTGTCCGCACCGGACGCGCTGCCGGTCCAGAACATGATGCGGGTACGGCCGATGGTCATCGTGTTGCCATCGAGCAGAGTCGCGGCTGGGACCTGGTGGCCCTCCACGTACAGGCCGTTGGTGGAGCCCATGTCGGTTGCGACGACGCCGTCCGGCGTCACACGGATCTCGAGGTGGCGCCGGGAGACCCCCGGGTCGTCCACCACGATGTCCGCTTCGGCGTCGCGTCCGATGACGGTCACGGGCCCGGTCAGCAGGTACCGCTGACCGTCGATGTCGATGAGCGGGTGCCGGCCGGTCGGCGCGCCGGACGTCGCCGGAGCGACGCTTCCCTGCACGCTGCGCGAGCGCACGGTGAAACGGCCGGGTACCAGCTCGTACTGCTCGTCGAACGTAACGCTCACGGGACCCACGAACGCGTAGTGCTGCGTCGCGGCGTATGCAGTGATGTTGGATGCGAGCTCGTCGGCGAGGGTCTGTGCGCCCCACGCCTCGATCTGGGCGAAGTCGTCGGGAGCGAGCTCGATAGTGAACTCGTTCGGTGCGACGGTACGGTCGCGTCCGACGACCGCGGCACGGTCGTCCAACTCACGCCGCAGCCTGCTCGCCAGTTCGACGGGTTTCACTTCGCCACGTCCCACCTTGGCGAACGCGTTGTTCATCATGCGCTCCACGCTCTTCTCGAAGCGGTCCAGGGCGCCCATGCCACCTCCTTTCCAGGGTCTGCGCCGGGCAGACTACCTAGATCGTATAGACCGGTCGGTCCCCGCAGACTCCAATACTGTGGATGTCCTGCGGATCTTCTCCGATCTTCCCTCAGGTGGCGCGGCGAGGAGAGACGTGGGCGGATCCGCACGCTACTAGACCTGCGGCGGGACGTGAACCACTTCACCGTTATTGGATTCGGAGTGGACCTCTGTGCCGTGCTAGCCTCGTCCAGCAGCGCGCGAGTGGCGGAATAGGCAGACGCGCACGGTTCAGGTCCGTGTGCCCGAAAGGGCGTGGGGGTTCAACTCCCCCCTCGCGCACGTTGTACGCAAGGCCCCGACTCAGAGAGTCGGGGCCTTCGTCATGCCCGGACCAGGGCGGCGGACGGCGCTCGGCATGGGTACTTCTCCCCGCCCGCCCGGGTCGTCAGACGGCGTCTGTGACCTCCAACCGGACCGGTGGCCCGACGTCGGCGGCCCGGCCCGGCGGGAAGCGCCCGTCCAGCCCCGGGGTGACCGAGCCCAGCACGCTGGCGTGCCGCGCGCCCGTGGCTCCTGGCAGCACGCCGAGCAGGCCGTGCCAGGTGTGCCAGCCCAGCACCGCGAACGCCAGGGCCTCCTTGGCCTGGCTCGGCACGCCCAGTTCGTCGGAAGTCCGGACGGCGACCCCCGGCAGCTCCTCCCGGATCGCCGCCATGAGCACGGGGTTGCGCGTGCCGCCGCCCGAGGCGACGACCTCGGTGGCGGTGCGCCGGACGGCGTCGGCCACAGTGCGGGCGGTGAGCGCCACGAGGGTGGCGAGCAGGTCCTCCGGCGTCGGCGGTGTAGGACTGAGGCGATCCAGCAGGTAGCCCAGGTGGAAGAGCTCCTTGCCCGTCGACTTGGGCGCCGGGCGGGCGTAGTACGGATCGTCGAGCAGGCGTTCCAAGAGGTCGGGGAGCACCCGGCCGCGGGCGGCGAGGGCGCCGTCGGCGTCGAAGGCGAGGCGGCCGCCGGTTAGGTGCCGGGTCGCGGCGTCGAGCAGCGCGCAGGCGGGGCCGGTATCGAAGGTGAGTGGGGTATCGACAGGCTCGACCGCCGGCGAGTAAGGCTCCACCACCGATGGCACCACCGTCACGTTCGCGATGCCGCCCAGGTTCAGCGCGACGGTGGCGCCGGGGCGATCACCGAGCCACAGCGCGTCGAACAGGCCGACCAGGGGAGCGCCCTGTCCGCCCGCGGCGACGTCGCGCGTGCGGAGGCCCGAGACGACGGGCAGCCCGGTTTCCTCGGCGATCCACGCGGGCTCGCCGAGCTGCAGGGTGCCGCGCACGGAGCCGCCGTCGGGCGCCCAGTGGAAGACCGTCTGGCCGTGCGAGACGACGAGGTCGGCGCGGCCGTCGCAGAGCTCGGCCACGGCGTGCGCGGCGACCTCGGCGAAGGCCTGTCCGATTCCCGTGTCCAGCCGGCACACGGTCTCCATCGTGGTCCGGGCCGGGGGCAGGGCTGCCACGAGGTCGGAGCGGAGCGTCGCCGGGTAGGGGACGGAGAGTTGCCCCAGCGGCGTGAGCATCAGCGTGTCGTCGGCGAGCCGCAGCTCGCACGCCGCGGCGTCGATGGCGTCGTGGGACGTGCCGGACATCAGGCCGACCACCCGCAGCGGAGGCTGCGTATCAGCCGGAGGCGGCCGATCTCCGAGTATCTGATCCCCCATGGAAACGACTCCTCCGGTCGTGTTTGCGCCAGTGTTAGCCCTTGCTCCCCGTTTGCGCCACAATCTCCCACATGCTTGACGTCTCGATCGCCCCAGCTCCGGCGCCCGATGCGCCGTTCGAGGACCACATCGAATGGGCGCGTAACGCCCCTGCGACTCCTGCTACACCCACCGCATTGTTCACGGGCGGTCTCGACGACGCTCCCGTCGACGACCGTCTCATGATCGACGCCCCGAAGTGGGACTACCCCGCCCTCGCCCGTGAGATCGTGCTCAAGGCCCGGGGTGCCGTGCTCGACATCGGCACCGGTGACGGTGACTTCTTCGCGGGCCTCGGCCCGCTCCCGAACGGTTCGGCCGCGACAGAGCTCGGCCCGGCATTCCTTGCCGCCCGACGCCGCCTGGAGCCGCTCGGCGTAGAGGTACGCCGGGTCGAGCCGTCCTGGACGGGTGACGTGCTGCTGCCCTTCTTCGACGGCCAGTACAGCGCGGTGCTCAGCCGCTTCAGCACGATCGACCCCGACGAGGTGGGCCGTGTGCTGGAGCCGGGCGGGATGTTCCTCACCGAGCAGGTCGACACGCGCGACGGCATCGCCCTCAACCAGGCACTCCGTGTGCCGCTCGGCTGGGACCCCGACGGCGTGACGATCGACGTCATCTCCGACGGGCTCGTCGCCTCCGGCCTCGAGATCGTGGAGGCCGTGGAGTACGCGGGCACGCGCACGTTCAAGGACCTGTCGTCAGTGCTCTGGTACCTGCGGGTGGCGGCGTGGCAGGTGCCGGAGCTCGCCGACCTCAGCCCGGCCGCCGTCGCGCGGCACGAGGCGGCCCTGCGCGCGCTGCACATGCACTTCGCGACGGGCAACGTGCTCGTCGATGAGGCGCCGCGGATGCTGGTCACGGCGCGCCGGCCGTACTGACACGGGCCCGGGGGCGCCCCGCCGTCGGGTGAAGTGACGGGTGAATTCCGACGGAGTTCTGCCGATCCTCGGCAAATGTTGCTTCCGGCAGCATTCGCGGCGCGCTATGTTCGCGGCGCCCGGGACCGACGACGGTCCCGGCGCCCCGTCCTGTCACGGATCGCGAAGGACCCCCCATGAAGCACACCCCCCTCGGCGACGTGCACCCCGCGTTCGCCACACCCACTCACGGCACCGTCCGGCGCTGGCGCGCCGGCGCATCGATCGCCGCACTCGCCCTGGTCGGGGCACCGCTCGTCGCGGTGCCCGCGTCGGCCACGGAGTCGGAACCCGCCGCCTCTACGTCGGCCGCTGACGCGCCGGTCTTCACCGGAACTGTCGAGGTCGGCGGGGCGCCCGCCGTCGGGACCGGGGTCTTCCTCGCGGTCAGCGGCACCTGGGCGCCGGAGGCGGAGAGCCTCGACTACGCCTGGTTCCTCAGCGACGACGATGTGCTCGACGCTGCCGACGTGCGCGTCGACGAAGCCGGCGGTGCCGACGGTCCCATCATGAGGTTCCAGCCCCAGCACCTCGGCAAGTACGTGTTCGGCACGCTCGCCGCCACCGCCGGTGGCGCCACGAGCGGGCCCGTCGCCTCGGCCGCCGCCGGGCCGGTGGCACCCGGTGAGCTGGCCCCCGGCACCCCGACCATCTCCGGCACGGTCCGCGTCGGCTCGCAGCTCACCGCCCAGCCGGGCACCTGGCCGGACGGCACCGCGCTCGCCTACGAGTGGCGCGTCAGCGGCACCACGGTCGCCACCACGCCGACGTTCACGCCGCAGGCCGCGCACGCGGGCAAGACGCTCCGCCTCGTGGTGACCGGGACGAAGGACGGCTACGCCCCCGAGACCGCCTACAGCGCGTTCGCCACCGTCGCGAACGCCGCCTTCACCACCACGACGCCGAAGATCAACGGCACGGTGAAGGTCGGCGGCCTGGTCGGTGCCACGACGGGTCACTTCTCCCCCACGGCGTCCCTGAAGTACCAGTGGAAGGCGAACGGCAGCTCGATCGCCGGCGCGACCAGCCGCACGTACACGATCCCGAGTCGCCTGCACGGTGACAAGCTCACGGTCACGGTGACCGGCTCCAAGGCCGGCTACACCACCAAGAGCGTCACATCGGCGGCGTCCGTCGTCTCGAAGCCGTTCGAGCGGGCGTCCGCGCCGACGATCAGCGGGACGGTCCGCGTGGGCCAGACCCTCACCGCGAACCGCGGCACCTGGTCGCCCACCCCGTCGGTGGTCACCTACCAGTGGCGGGCCAACGGCACGCCGATTGCCGGGGCGACCAGCCGCACCTACAGGCTCACGAGCAAGGAGCACGGCAAGAAGATCTCGGTGGAGATCGTCGGCCGGAAGTACGCCTACCTGCCCGCCAAGCGCCTCAGCTCGGCGACCGCCACCGTCAAGTGGCCCGTCGGCATCAGCACGCCCGACGTGACGACGCAGCCGACGCGCTACGTGCAGACCACGGTGGGCCGAACTGTCACGCTCAATGCTTCCGCCACCGGCGGCAGCCTGCGCTACCAGTGGCAGCGCTGGACCCCGGCGACCGGCACCTGGGCCAACATGTCCGGACAGACGAGCTCCACGCTCCGGTTCACCGCCTCGCCCGCGCACGAGCTCAACCAGTTCCGTGTGGTCGTGTCGAACATCGCGGGCAAGGACACCAGCAACCGCACCTACCTGTGGGTCCAGTCCACGCTGGCGTCGCCGTTCTCCGCCTACCAGTGGCTCAGCCTCTGGAACTACAACGCAGTGATCAGCGAGTCCTTCGACGACTACGAGGGCTACCTCGCCGCCAGCGTCTTCGTCTGCGCCGCGCCGGGCTACTACGCGACCGGTGACCTGTCCGTGCAGTTCGTCGGCAACAACGGGGTCGTCTACCCCGGCGCCGGCCAGGAGCAGCCCGACCACATCTCGAAGGGCGTGCCCCTCGACGCCGACGGGTGCGGCTTCTTCGGGGTGTACTCCGAGGCCCCGCAGTCGGTCCGGGTGGGCGGCCGGTGGCGCATCACCGACCGGTCCGACGGCCAGGTGTACCACCAGTACGTGAAGTACGAGCGCCTGTCGCTGGCAGAGCTCAGTGCGCCGTCCGCTCGCGCGCTGGCCGACGTGGACGCCGGCGTGTCCCAGATCGGCAGCCCGGCCGGCTTCGTTCCCGTCGTCGAGTCCCGAGGCACACTCACGGACTGACGCCGAGGAGGCTCGCAACCGCCTCCGCCATCGCTTCCGGCGGTACGTCCGTCCCGTGCCCAGGCAGGGTCACGCGACGTGCCGTCGGAAGCACGGCCGCCAGCGACTCCGCGGCCGCCGTGACCGTCGCGGCGCTCGCGGCGCCGTCGGCCACCAGGACCGGCTGGGTGATCAGGTGCCACCGGCCCATCAGGGCACGGTGGCCCAGGGCGACACCCGCGAGTATCCGCCCGTCGTAGGCGATGGTCGGCGCGATCGACTCGAGGTCCGCCCACGACGCCGATGCCCGCATGCGCGGCACGAGCCGGCACGGCATGCCCACCACGTCGAGGAACAGCTCGACGGCGCTGCCCGGGTCGCCCACCTCGATGCAGGCCTCGACCCCCGCGATCATGCGGGGGTCGGCGGGCGGCTCGCCGCTCGCCACGTCGTAGGTCGGCTCGTAGCAGAGGACGCCGGTGACGCCGGCGCCGAGGTCGGCCGCCGCGCGCAGCGCGAGGAACACGCCCGACGAGATGCCCAGCAGCGCGGCCGGGCCGGTGACCTCCAGCAACGCGGCGATGTCGTCGACCTCCCGGTCCACGCTGTACGGGGGAGTGTCGCTGCTCCCGCCCCGCCCGCGCCGGTCGTACCGCAGCGTGGTTGCCCGGTCGCCCAGCTCCGCCGCCACGGCGAGCGTGACAGGCAGGCGGTGGGAGAGGACGCCGTCGACCACCACGATCGCCGGGGCCAGGCCGCGACCTGGCCCGGTGAGGTCGTACGCGATGCGGGTGCCGTCGGCTGACGTCGTGAAGGCGTCGACGGTGGTGATGGTCATGCAGGGCAGACGGACCGGCGTCCCAAAAGTCGTCGCTCGGACGGATGCCCGAGGCTATGGATTTCGCCGCGAGGAAAAAACCTGTGCGCACGCCGCCGGACGGCGTAGGTTCATGGGCACATGAGAAGGGAGGTGATCCGAGAAGTGATTGCACATCGGACCCATGAGGTGGTCGCGCGCTAGTCGCGTGACGCGTAAGCGTTTCGCGCCGACGCCGGTCGGATGGCTCAGCACGGGGCCTTCCTGATCTGTTGAGGCGCAACGGGACATGGTGGCGATTTTCTCGCGACCACCGGAGCCCGCGGGTGCCGTGCCCTCGTCCAGCACGGCTGACGAAAGTCGCCCCGCGGGCTCTTCCGTGCAACCAGTGATCGGTACAGGTTTCACCCCCGCCCGCACGGCTCGGTGACGATCCGCCGATTACGGTGAGGGCATGACGTCCGCGTCGCCCGACCGGCTGGTCGTCCTTACGGGGGCTGACGGCCGTCTGGGCACCAGGCTTGCCTTCCGCGTAGCCGCGGCGGGTGGTCAGCAGCGCCTCCTGGTCACCGGCCGGGGTGCGGCACCCCGGCTGCCCGACGGCGCCCCGCTGCCTGAGGCCGAGGTCGTCGCCACGCCGCCCGACGCCGACACCAGGTTCCTGACCGGTGCTTTTGCCGGGGCCGACGCCGTGTTTCTCGTCCCGAGCCGAGAGCGTCCCGGCAGGCTGGGCAAGCACCGAGCGACGATCGACGCCGCAGTGCTCGCCGGGGTGCGGCACGTGGTCTACGTGTCGTCGGTCGGTGCGGGACCGCGCGCCATCGCCACTGCTGCCCGGGACGACTGGCTCACCGAGGAATACCTGCGGGGCACCGACCTGACGTGGACGATGTTGCGCACCACCATGTTCCATCGCACCCCGACCTTCGCGGTCCACGACGAGTCGTCCAGCTCGGGGCGGAGCGCGCGGCTCCGCGCACCCGCTGGTCAGGGCAGGGTCGCCTCCGTGTCGCACGACGACGTGGCCGACGTCGCCACCGCCGTCCTCCTCGACGAGGACCGGCGCCGGCACGCGGGCCGGGCATACCAGCTGACCGGCCCCGAGGCCCTGAGCTTCGACGAGATCGCGGCGGCGCTGTCGGCGGCCGCGGGCCGGACCATCCGGTACGAGCCGCAGACCGTGGAGCAGGCGCGCGCCCTGTTCTACCGGTCGACCGCCACCGAGGTGGAGGACTGGATCACCCAGTGCCAGGCGATCGACGCGGGCGTGCTCGCGGAGGTGAGTCCCGACGTCGGGTACCTGGCCGGGCGGAAAGCGCAGTCGCTCGAGGTCTGGCTCGACGACTACCCAGCAGAATGGGCGCACCTCCGGTTACCGTCGGTGGGATGACGAGCCTCTCCCCGGGCCTGGAAGACGGGCCGACGCCGGAGCCGGCGTGGGAGCCCGACGTGCTGCCGGGCTTCGAACGCTTGACGCTGCCGCTGAAACCCGACGAGGACGAAGCCGAGGTGGTGGCAACCCTGGTGCGTCGTGCCCGGCCCGCCCCCGACCCATCCGGCGATGCCGAGCCGCGCCGGGGCATCCGCCGGGTGGGCGCAGAAAACCCGCAGGTGGCGCGCCTCTGGGACGAGCTGTCGGAGCTGGGGCGGCGGCTGGGCCTGCGGGGCGTGGCGCGGCCGCATCCCGACGTCGGGTCCGAGGCCGCGTCCGAGATCGCGCAGGACGGCGAGCCGCGGGCCGCCGGCCGTGCGCCGTGCCGTGGGCCGCCGGGCCGGACGCCGGCGTCGACGTGCTGTACGTGCACGGCTGGCTCGACTACTTCTTCCAGACCCACCTCGCCGACTTCTGGGAGTCGCACGGCGTGCGGTTCCACGCCCTCGACCTGCGGCGCTACGGCCGCAGCATGCGCGAGGGCCAGACCCCGGGATACGTGCGGAGCCTGGACACATACGACGAGGAGATCGAGGCCGCGCTCGACGTCATGGGGCACGGACGCGATGCCCGGCCCGGGCGCAAGCTCGTGCTCATGGGCCACTCCACGGGCGGCCTCACCGTCAGCCTGTGGACGGCGCGGAACCAGGAGCGCGTCGCCGGGCTCGTGCTGAACGGGCCGTGGCTGGAGTTCCAGACCCGCGAGGCGGGGCGCAAGCTCATGGAGCCCACGATCCGGGTGCAGTCGGTGCTCGTGCCGCGCAGCCAGCTCGTCAACCTGGACCGCGGCCTGTACGCGCGCTCCATCTCGTCGCGGTTCGACGGCGAGTGGGACTACGACGTCGCCTGGCGGCCCGACGCCGGATGGCGCGCCACCCCTGCCTGGCTCGCCGCGATCTTCCGCGGGCAGGACCACGTGGCGCGCGGTCTGGGCATCGAGGTGCCCGTCCTGGTGCTGCTCAGCGCCCGCAGCACCATCCCGACCCGGTGGAGCGAGGACATGAAGAGCACCGACTCGGTGCTGGACGTGGTCGGCATCGCCCGTCGCGTGCCCGACGTCGGCTCCCTCACCACGCTCGTCCGCATCGACGGGGGTCTGCACGACGCGACCCTCTCCGCGAAGCCCGCGCGGGAGCAGGTGTGGCGCGAGACGGGGCGGTGGTTCCGCGGTTACGTTCTCGCCCCGGCGGACCCCGAGCCACCCACCTCCTGATTCTGGCGGGCTCTGGCAAAGAATGGGCCATGGTGGGATCCTGGTACCGAGGTGCCCACACCGATGTCGGGCACGAGGGGCGATGCGCCATGACAACGCACCAGGAGACCCACCCCCGGGCTCGCCGGGGCGGGCCGTTTCTCGCTCGCAGCGAGACCGCCGTCGGGATTGCTGCGCTGATACTCGGGATGCTGATCTCGCAGGGCACCGCCGAGGGGGTGACGATCGCGGGCTGTCTCGGCATGGCCGCCGGAGCACTGTTCGGCAGGTTCGGCGCGAGCTGGGGGCGCATGGCCGTAGCAGCGGGCCTGGGGTTCGCACTCGGGTCCGTGCCCTACTGGATCATGACCGCCGTGGTCATCGTGACGGCATACGGGTTCTGACCGTCCGAAGGCACGTCACCAGAACTTCCACCATGGTCGGCCATCCGACGACGCCGGCTCGCTTCGTGTGGCCGCCGTCGGGTGGGCGCTCGCGGAACGCCGCGCCGCGCGGCGGGCCTGCCACCTCCGGACCTCCTCGTCCACGTCCCGGGTGGGCGTGACGATGGGCGGGCCGCCCTGGAGCTGGCGCCGGGCGTCGACGACGCGGGCGTTGAAGTCCGTGACGATCTCCCGGACGCGCCCCTCCATTGCCTCGAGGTCGAGCTTGCCGTCCAGCTCGGCGTTGTCCTTGCGGAGCTGAGCAGAGGGCAGGACGCCGGTGATGTTCTCGCGCTCGATCAGGCCCTTGACCCACCAGTCGGGGTCGTGCGTGCCGCTCAGGCCGGGAATCGGCTTGCCGTGCAGGGGGAGGTTGTCGAACTCACCGCGGCGCATCGCCTGGTCGACCACCACGTCGACGTAGCGGGAGCGCTCCTCGGGGCTCATGCTGCCGGGCGACTTCTTCCCGTCGGATTCGTTCGCGTCGGGCTCGGCCTCGGGGGAGTCGGCCGGTTCCCCGGCAAGCTCGGCCTCCCGGTCCACGCGATACTGCGCGGCCCGGCGGAGGGGGTCGTTGTCTGCGTCATCGAGCGATCCCGGCGCCATGGCGTCATGTTACAACTTTCACAAGCGGCCGGAAAGGCCCGTGTGACGGACTCAGGAAAGATCGACTGGGTGAGCCACGAGTCTGAGCCGAGCAACCTTCGCGCCGGTTCGCCCGTGGTGGATGGCATGAACGCGGAAACTGCCGAGCAGCCGGTCGTCGACCCGGCGCGTGCCCACGTCTGGGTCATCCAGGACAGCGATGCGGAGTTCGTGGCGTTCGTGGTGTCGGCAGGCCCGTACCCGTACCGGACGGCGCATCTCCTGTGCGGCGACGCGCACCAGGCGGAGGGGCTGGTCGGTCAGTAACGGGGAACTCGACTACGAGCCGGTGTCCGCGGTCGGGTACGACGGGGCCGGCTGGTCTTCGCCTTCGGCGACTTGTTCTACCTGGTGGACGTCAATACTCGGTTCGGCTATCAGCTACGCGGCGTGTCGCCCGCTACCTCCGCCGATGTTTCCAGCGAGATCGTCGCGTGGTCCACGGCGGACGGCTCCGCGTATGCGCTGGTCAGCCACGGCGGTTCGCCGAGCGTGTTCCAGCTCTCGCGAGAGGAGGCGACGGTTAGGGTCTTTGGCCGCCACGTCGCGTGGACGGCGCTCGACGACGATGGCGCGTCCATGACGTTCGGCCGCGTGCGCTGGTGAACCGCGCCCAATCGGCCGACGGTAAGGCGGCGAGTTTGATACTTGCGCGCTGTTGCGGCGCGCACACGAACGTCGCCGGCGGTGATGGTTCGCGTTCAGGGTTGCTGGCGAGGGGTCATCGATGCTCCTGGAGATACGTGCGGATGTCCGGTCCGGACACAGCACGAGCATCCGAGCGGAAGGAATCGACGATCGGGTCCGCGAGGCGTACGGCGTCGTGCAGGCGCGCGGGCGTGGTGAGGTAAACCTGGACGGCTTGTCCGGTGGCCGCACTGAGTTCGTTGCGGAGTTCGTCTGCGAGGTCCTTGGTGACGTCGTCCAACTCGTTGACGACGACCGCAAGATCGACGTCTGAATCCAGCCTGGCCTCGCCACGCGCAACGGAGCCGAACACGGCCACCGTCACGGATAGAGGATCGTCGGGACCATGTTCCGCTACAACCTCGGTGACGCGCGACCGGAACTGTGTCCACGGATCGATCGTGCTGAAGGCGGCGTCGATCGCGGCGAAGCCGAAGTGCTCCTCGTTCAAGTTGTGTATGACTGCCGTACCGATACGGGACGGCAGCACAATTCCCTGGAGGGCGAGGCGGGAGAGCGCTAACCGGATACCACTGGCGGATCCCTTGCCGGCGACGCGTCGCACCTCGGTGCCGGTCATAGGTGCGCCTGCTCGCCACAGGGTGCGTAGCACGACGGGTTCGAGGCCCGATCCGAAGACGTGCTCTGGGTAGTTCCAGTCCACGATGGCTCCCCACGTGCGACGTCTCCGCCGACTGACTCACAACTGTATCGCTGACCACACAATTATACAGCCAAACACACAATTGTGTGGTCAAGGGCATGATTGTGGAGCCCCGAACTCGTTCGGGCGAATGCATGCACCGAACCAACGTCTCGCGCCGCCGTCGGGCAGTCCGGTGGGTCATGATGGGCCGCATGAAGGTCTCTCGTCGGTCCCACGTGCCCCCGTTCGCCGTCATGGAGGTGCTCGCCGCCGCGAACGCGCGCCGCGCCACCGGGGCGGACGTGCTCAACCTCTGCGCGGGGGAGCCGTCCACCGGTGCGTCCGACGTCGTGCGGGAGCGAGCGATCGCGCTGCTCCGGGACGGAAACCTCGGCTACACCGAGGCGATGGGCGTCCCCGCCCTGCGTGCCGAGATCGCGGGCCACTACAAGCGCTGGTACGACGTCGACGTCGACCCGGCGCGCATCGCCGTCACCACGGGCTCCAGCGGCGGGTTCGTGCTCGCGTTCCTCGCGTCGTTCGACGTCGGCGACCGCGTGGCCCTCGCCCGGCCCGGCTACCCCGCCTACAAGAACATCCTGTCCGCGCTGGGCTGCGAGGTCGTGGAGCTCGACTGCGGTCCCGAGACCCGCTACCAGCCCACGGTGTCGCAGCTCAACGAGGCGTACTACGGCGGAGGGCTCGACGGCGTCATGGTCGCCTCGCCCGCGAACCCCACCGGCACGATGATCACGCCGGCCGAGCTGGCCGGGATCGCGGAGTGGTGCGCCGAGCACGACGTGCGCCTGATCAGCGACGAGATCTACCACGGCATCGCCTACTCGGACGAGGTGGCGCAGGCGACGGCGGCGACGTTCGTCGGCCAGGGCGCCGTCGTCGTCAACTCGTTCTCGAAGTACTGGGCGATGACCGGCTGGCGGCTCGGCTGGCTCGTGCTGCCCGACGAGCTGGTCGGGCCCGTCGACGCCCTGGCGAGCAACGTGGCGCTCTCGCCGCCCGCGCTCGCGCAGCAGGCCGGCATCGCCGCGTTCACGCCCGAGGGATACGAGGCGGCAGCGCAGAACGTGGCCGCGTACGCGGCGTCGCGCGACCTGCTCCTGGAGCGGCTCGGCGAGCTGGGCTGGCGGCCCGTCGCCCCCGCCGACGGCGCGTTCTACCTGTACGGGAACGTGGCTTCCTTCGGGCTCGACTCGGTCACCTACTGTGCGCGGCTCCTCGCAGAGGCCGACGTCGCGATCACGCCCGGTACCGACTTCGACGGCGTGCACGGCGGGGACTGGGTGCGGCTGTCGTTCGCGTCGTCGCTCGACACTGTGACGCGCGCTGTGGACCGCATCGTGGCCTGGCACAAGACGCTCTGATCAGCCGCGGCGGCGCAGCACCTCCGGGAGCAGCACCCACAAGGCTGCCATCAGCACGAGCGCGCAGGCGCCGGCGACGATGCCCGCTGTCCGCCCGACCACGACGTCGAAGACGAGCAGCACCGCGCCCGTGATCACCAGGGCGAGCACGGCGAGCGCGACCCGGGTGATCCGGTCGGTCAGGGTGACGATGTGTTGCTTCATCTGCTTGCGGAACAGCGACCGGTGCACGCTCACCGGTGCCACGAGGAGGCCGGTCGCCGTCACGGAGGCCACGACCAGGGCCAAGTACACGACGAGCTGGTACTGGTCGAGGTCGGCGAATCGCGACTGGAAGGGCAGCGTGAGCAGGAACCCGGTGAGGATCTGGACGCCGGTCTGCATCACGCGTAGCTCCTGGAGAAGCTCGTTCCAGTTACGGTCCGCCCGCTCGGCGGGTGTCTCCTGGCGTCCGTCGGTCTGCATAGTCCCCATTCTCACCTGGCGTCCGATCTAGCGGCAGGGGCGAGCAAATTTCACCCGCTCGCATCACCGCCTCCCGTGGCCCGACCCTGACCGTCGGGAGAACATGCGGCTGGGCGGGACGCGTCCGCGTCCCTCGAATGAGGGGGCTGCATTGATGAGATCGAGGATGCGTGTGCCACTGAGCATGGCGCTCGGGGCAGCACTGATGGTGACGGGCGTTGCAGCGACGCCGAGCGTCGCGGCGGAGCCGGGCGTCGCTCCGCCGCCCGGCGTCGCCGCTGGGGAGACCATGACCAAGCGGGTGGACGACGTCGTCGTCAGCGCGCGGATCACGCTGCCGCCGGGAGGTAACGTCGTCGGGTCCATCACCGGGACCCTCAGCATCACGCACAACGGGAACTCCGCGGCCATCCGGTCCGGGGAGATCACGATGGTCGACCCGGAGGACCGGACACTCGTCGGCGAGGAGTTCGTCGCATCGGGGACAGCCAATACGTGGACCTCGACAGTTCCGCTGCCCACCGACGCCGTGCCCGGCATCTACGAGGTCAGCGTCGTCGCGGAGGTCGACGTGACCACCGATGACGGTGTGGTCAAGGTGCCGATCCGCACCACCGATCCGGTCTTGGTGCCGTTCCGGGCCAAGCGGAACATCCCCCTGATCTGGACGTCGACGGCGAGCGTGCCCGCGGGATCGACGATCTCGGTCTCCGGGGCCGCGAACATCAGAAGCCTGGGAACAGGCGACTATGAGCCGGCCGCGGGGCAGGAGGTGAAGCTGTACTTCGACCCTTCGGGCGACGCGTCGGAGACCCTCAAGGCGACCCTTACGACCGACGCGCGCGGCTTTTTCACGACCCGGCAGAAGCCCGGCGCGTCCGGAAAGTGGCGGGCGGAGATGACTCAGACCAGCACCGGCGCGCGTGCGGTGTGGACCCTGACGTCCGCGGAGCGGGAACGTGAGACCACCCTCCGGCAGGCCACTGTCCGCGCCACCCAGGACGGCTTCAGCGCGGGCGACCACCTGATGACCCACGACGTCGTAGTGGGCCTGGCGCCCGTGCAGCGTCGCGTCGACGTCGGCAGCCTCGGCTTCACCGTGGGTGGTACGTCCGGCTGGCTCAGCGCCGAGAGCCGACGTGGCGAGGGCGCCTTCCCGGACGGGTACCGGGTGCAGCGGGAGCTGGTGCATTCCGGACTCGGCACGAGCCATGCGACCTTCACTTTCAACCCGACGCTCCCGGCGGGCGTCTACGACATCGGTATTCGGGACGCCATGAAGTCCTGTTCCGCTCCGGACTGGGACGGGCTCAACGGCGGCACCAGCAACTGCACGCACGAGGTCCTGGTCGAAGACCCCACGGTGACGACCGTGGTCGTGAAGCGCGCGAGCAGCACGAGCGTCGCGGCGTCGGATACGTCGTTCACCGGGCCGAAGACCATCGCCCTGAGCGGCACGGTGCGCAAGGTGCAGCTGCTCAGCACGGGCGGCGCAGCCGACCGGCCAGCGCCGAACACGCCGGTGGAGCTGTCTTTCGATCCCGCAGGCTCGGCGGAGCCGGTCTACAAGAAGACGGTTACGACGGGATCTGACGGGACCTACACGACACCGGTCCTGACCAGTGCCTCGGGCCGGTGGATCGCGAAGTACCCCGGCACCTCTCTGCAGGCGTCGTCGTCGGCGGCGGTGACCATCACGGTCAACTAGCGGTTCGAGCCCGCAAGGCCAGACTCGGGCGCCGCCCGGAAAGGTCCGTTCCCACCAAGTCATCCGGCAGGCATTTGCGCGATCGAGCATGCCGAACCGCTTGGTGGGAGCGGACCTTCCTGTTGCCGCACTGCTGCGGGCTCCGGAAGTTCACCCAGGAGATTTCCGACCGACTCCCTGGTGCCGTCGATGCGGCTGGCAGGATCTGTGCCTGCACCCGGTTCCCGGGCCCCACTCTTCCTGCGAGGTATCTCCATGGTCATCGGCGCCCGAGAAACTGCTCACTTCTGCGCTCGGGCTGGCGCTGGCCGGAGGTCTGCTGGGCGGAGCACCCGCGGCCGCAGCTGATTCCGGTGCGGCAGATCCGATGCCTGCCGCGTACGCGCGGACCTGGTATGACATCGCGATCGCGCCGAACACGGCACCCGCTGCGACGCCGGTTCAGGTCCACGGCTACATCGGGATCCAGCCGGACAGCATCTTCGACTACCAGCAGCCGGGGCGGGGACTGTCCGTAAGGATCTATTTCGATCCGGACGGCACGGCGCCCCGTGAGCTCGCGGCAACGGTCGTCACCAACGATGACGCGTGGTTTGCCAAGACCTTCCACCCCACGACCTCGGGCACCTATGACGTCGTCATCGCTAACCAGGGTGAGGCCAGGGGAACGAACGAAGCCAAGTTCACCAAGCGTTCGGCCAGCCAACCCGTCAGGTCGGCGGTGGCCTCGGGGTCGAAGAACGGCTACACCGCACGGGCAAGGGTGATCGTGCAGGACGTCGTCACGAGGATCGAACCGCAGACCGTGTACCTCGACGCGGGGATCCTGACCCCGGGCTCTTCCGGCAATATCTATGCTGGTCCTTACATGACCAATCGCCGTGCTGAAGGTCGATTCGGCAGTGGTGATTTCTATGGGGGCGACCAGGAAGTCTGGCGAACGGACTACAGCGCGGTGCGCACGTATCGGATGTCTGCAGTGCACCCGGCGGGCCTTTACAGCGTCTACTACGAAGGCCCCATCGGCGTCTTCACAGACCGCTGGGATGCGGACGGCGACAATCTGCTCGAAACAGTGCGGGTTCCCATTACTCGCGAACCCATCACGACTGTCCGTGTCCGCCGTGCCAGCAGCACCACCATCTCCGCATCGTCGACGTTGTTCACCGGGCCGAAGACGATCACGCTCCGCGGCGCGGTGCGCAAGGTACAGCTGATCACCAACACCAAGGCAGGGATCCGCCTTTCCCCGAACACGCCAGTGAAGCTGTACTTCGACCCGGCTGGCTCGCGGGGTCCGGTCTACAAGAAGACCGTTCGGACGGGTTCTGACGGGGTCTATACGACGCGGGTCGGCACGAGCATCTCGGGCCAGTGGATCGCGAAGTACCCAGGTACGGACCTGCAGGCGCCCTCGCAGCGGGCCGTCGTCATGACGGTCAGGTAGTTCCGTCGGGAAATCACCCTGGTCACAGTCCTGAATCAGACTTTCGGGGGCGGGCGGGCTGGCAGGATCCCGGAAGTAGCACTGGTCGGGTAAGCGGAGAGGCGTTTCATGCGGGCGACGATGCAGAGAGCGGTCGGTGTCCTGACTGCACTTGTTCTCACGGGAACTGGTCTGGTGGCCGGCGCGGCACCGGCGAACGCCGGCTGGGCGACGCTTACGGGATCGAGCGGTGATGTGCTTGTCACTGCCGACGTTGTTGCCACTGATGAGACCCAGGGCCTGTATGTCCGCATGGACCACAATGGGACAGCAGTCGAATTGACCACCGCGATGGTTTCGGTGAAGGGCCCCTCGAGCGACCTGGTCTACTCGCGCGAGACCTCGTTCGAGCCGAGCTTCACCGGGTGGTCGGCCACTGACTTCGATCTTCCGGAGAACCTGGAGCTCGGTCGATACCTCCTGTCGTTCGACGCCACAGTTGTCGTACAGACCGAGACCGGGCCGGTGGACGTGCGCCTCGTGGGTACGGACATAGTCGAGTTCTACGAGCGCATCAGACCCAGGCTCGATGACTTCCAGGCGACCCCGCAGAACATTCCGGCGGGAGAGAAAGCCGTGGTCTCGGGCATCGCGCGGCGCGGAGGGGCCATCGGGTCGAAGCCGTTGGCAGGTGAGCAGGTCCAGATCTGGTTCGATCCGAAGGGGACTGCCCCGCGCGTCTACCGTGGCACAGCAACGGTCGACTCCCGCGGCGTGTTTCAGACGACGCTGACCGCACCGTCCGACGGCACCTGGCTAGCGACGGTCCCCGCGTCCGACAGGTTCGAGAATTCTGGATGGCGGGACACCGTGCAGGAGACGCGCGTGACCGATCGGACCACCCACTCCGGTTCGGCGGTTGCCTGGACCAAGGGTTATGCGGGCGGTGTGCGGCTGGTCGCGACCGACGTCGTCGTTGGCGTCGATCCCGTGACCGTACGGTTCGATGCGGGCGTCGTGGGCTTCGGCTGGGCACGGAGCTCGAGCTGCATGTGGATCGACAGTCGGCGCGGTGAGGGCAAGTACCCGAACGGCGTCACTCGCGATCCTTTGCTCGACTGGCCGACGGCTGTGCAGCCCGAGTCCGAGGCGGAGGCGGAGACCCAGTCGGACCATGCACTAGTACGGATCAGTCCGCTGATGCCAGCCGGTATCTACGACGTCGGGATGATCGACCAGGAAATCGCCATCTGCACGGCGCCCCCGTCTGGAGATCGTGGCGGCTGCATCGACGGCGTCTCGGTGACTGACCGGACTATCACTACGATGACGGTGAAGCGCGCCAGCAGCACAAGCGTCTCGGCGTCATCGACGTCGTTCACCGGGCCGAAGACGATCACCCTCCGCGGCGCGGTGCGGAAGGTGAAGCTGATCAGCGACACCAAGGCCGCGAACCGGCTGTCGCCGAACACACCGGTGAAGCTGTACTTCGATCCGGCCGGTTCGCGCGGTCCGGTCTACAAGAAGACGGTCCGGACGGGATCTGACGGTTACTACACCACGAGGGTCGGCACGAGCATCTCGGGCCGCTGGATCGCGAAGTACCCGGGAACGGACCTGCAGGCGCCCTCGCACTCGGCTGTGACCATCACCGTCAGGTAGCCACCCGGAATGGTCCGCTTCCACCAAGCGATCAGGCATGCATTCGCGCGATCGAGCATGCCGAACCGCTTGGTGGAAGCGGACCTCTTTGCGGTCTCGCTGGTCCAGTTCACCAGAACATCAGTCGTGGGCGCGGAACACGGCGTCTTCGGGAACCGTCACCGTTGGTGCCGCGGGCACTGCGCGCCCCGCCGACCCAGGCCCCGCGGTGTTGAGCTCCTCCGGCTCCCGTAGCGTTCCGACGGTGAGCTCGGTCTCAGCCCCGTCGGCCCCACCCGTCTCGTAGTCCACGTCCGGCGTGCTCCAGGCGATCCGGTCGCCGGCGAGGGCGATGGCCACTCCCTCGCCCAGGCCGCCCTGGGCGATCCGCACCAGATCGGGGCCTGCTGCGTCGTTTGATCCTGCCTCCCGCAGAAGGTAAGCGACCCGGCCGGAGACCCAAGCGACCGCGTCGCCCGCGGCAGAGAGGCTGTCCACGCCCTCGCTCCCGAGCCGGACGGCGACCGCTCGGTCGGCGTCCGGATCAGCGATCCCGTTCACACGCGGGACGACGGCGAGGTGGTAGCCCCCATCCAGCACATAGGTGAGCACGCCGTCGGTGAGGTCGACGAGTGGAACGTATGTCTCACTCGGATGTTCCAGCGTTAGGACCGTCGTCTCCGTACCGTCGTCCCCGAACGAGGTGAACGTGGTGGTCCAGCTGCCGGTGGCGGGCTGGTCGAGCGTGGCCACGACGATCTCGTCGTCGTCACCGCCGATCGCGGTCGCCCTCTCGGCCAGGAGCTCGGGCTCGCCCGACTCGATGGACGCGACCCAGGTGGCCATTCCCCACGGATCCGCGGTCGACCCCCCGCCCGTGGACCCGGCGGGTATCTCCTCCTGGCGCCACGCCACACGCTGGGCTGTCACAGCCAGGTTGCCGATGTAGTCGCCCTCGATCTCCGTGATCGATCGGGACTTGGTGTGTTCGCCTGTCACCAAGTCCGTGCGCTCGCCACCCGCGGAGAGGACGACTCGACTCGGGGGCTGATCCGGGTCTTGCGTGGTGAGCTCGAACCAAGCGGCCTGGTCTCCCTGCGTGGTAAGCCCGCTGATCAGCACTTTCTCGTCATTCGAGGACGTCACAATGGGAGCGGCTATAGCGTCCCCGGCACCGTTGTTGAACGGGTCGACCTGTCGAAGGACGCGCGTACTGTCGTTCGTGGTATCCAGGGCGTCACTCGCAGTTGGGTGCCTCCAGAACGTGCCGTCCTCGGTGAGCGTCGACGGACTGGTTCCGGCACGCGTGACGGCCCCGTCGAGCGACACGTCGAAGCACGCCGACATCGGTCGCGCTCGAGCCAGGTCGAACGTCACCCCCGGGCGCAGGCTCGTGCCGGACTCGACGGGACTGCGCCGCGCCGTGGGCTCCGGCACCGCGCACTCCGGCGCTTCCGCCAGCCCGAACAGCTCCCGCACCTGCTCGCTCCCGGGGAGCGTCACGTCGCCCAGCCCCGGTACGGGCACCGGCCCGGCGAGGGCGAGCGCGAAGGTGACCGCGGCCGCCGTCGTGCAGGCGCCCGCTGCCTGCCAGGAACGACGACGCCGCAGTGCCCGCCGGCTCCCGGCCAACACCTGGTACGCGTCGAAGTCGCGCTCCTCGGCCTGGTCGGCACCGGCCCGGAGGCGTGCCAGAACGTCCGTGTCGTCGATGCTCATCGCGCACCCTCCTCGAAGATCTCGCGCAGGCGGGCGATCCCGCGCGCGTTGGCGGACTTGACGGTGCCAAGAGCGATCCCGAGCTCGCGGGCCGTCTGCTCCTCGGTGAGGTCGAGCAGGTGGCGTAGCACCACTACCCGCCGCTGAGCCACGGGGAGCAGGGCCAGCGCGCGCATCACCTCGTCGCGCACGGCGACGTCGTCGGCGGGTCCTGCGACCGACCCGACCGGGACGACGTCGGACACCACCTCGCCACGGGACCGGCGCCAGCCGTCGATGCGTAGGTTGAGCAGGATGCGCCGGGCATAGGCGCGGGGCTCGCCGTCGCGGGCCTTGTGCCAGGAACGGTAGGAGCGTTCGAAGGTCGCCTGAACCAGTTCCTCGGCCCTGTGCGGGTCGCCGGACAAGAAGAGAGCGGTCTTGTAGAGGTACGGGCCGGCGTCGCGGACGAACGCCGTGAACTCCTGGTCCTTGGTGCGCGTGATGTCGACCCGGACCAGCGGATCGTCGCTCACCTCGGCGGACATGGTCGTGTGCTCTCCCTCGTCATGCTCCCCACCACGTGGGGGACTGCGAGAAAGGTTCCATGCGGCAGTGGCGAATCCGAATCCGCAGGTCAGCGCCCGCCCCGCCCCGAGTTGACCCCCCGCCCGGGCCCCGCATAGCCTCGAACGCTGGTCAGTTCAACCAGTTTGGTGACACTTCCACGACGTTGTGGAGCGGAGGCGGTGGGCATGAGTGCCGTGGCGACTACCCGGCGGCGGGGGACTGCGCAGCGCAAGATCGAGCGCGGGGAACCATCGTGATCACTGATGTCACGCAGCCGTTCGCGCTGGCGCTCGCGGACCCCGCGGCGGTCCAGCTCGAGGTGACCGGCGGAAAGGGTTCGTCCCTCGCTCGCCTGGCCGCGGCCGGGCTGCCGGTTCCCGGCGGTTTCCACGTCACCACCGAGGCCTACCGGGCGGCAGTGTCGGGCGCGCCGCAGCAGGCCATCGTCGCTGCGGCGCGGGACGTCGACCCCGACCGGCCCGAGACCCACGAGGCCACGGCAGCCCGGATCGCCGAGGTGTTCGCGTCCCTGGAGATCCCGGCGGCGGTGGCCGACGCCGTCCGCGCCGGGTACTCGAGCCTGCTCACCGCAGGTGGCGCAACCGACCCGGCTGTCGCCGTCCGCTCCTCCGCTACCGCCGAGGACCTGCCCGGCATGTCGTTCGCCGGCCAGCAGGACTCGTTCCTCAACGTCCGCGGCGAGGATGCGCTGCTCCGCGCGGTCCGCGACTGCTGGGCCTCCCTGTGGACGGCGCGCGCGATCGGCTACCGGGCACGGCACGGCATTCCCGCCGACGAGGTGACGCTTGCGGTGGTGGTGCAGCACCTGGTCGACGCCGACACCGCTGGCATCCTGTTCACCGTCGACCCGATGACCGGGTCCCGCGATCGCCTGCTGATCAACGGCGCCTGGGGGCTGGGGGAGGCCGTCGTCGGCGGGCAGGTCACGCCCGACACCTTCACGGTGGCCCGCGTCGGCGGAGCCGTGGAGGGCACGGTGAGCACCAAGGAGGTGCGTACCGTGCGGACCGAGGACGGGACCCGTAACGAGCCCGTCCCCGCCGAGCTGCAGGACGCGCCGTCGCTCACCGACGAGCAGGCCGCGCGGCTCGCCGCGCTCGGCATCCGCATCGAGGAGCTCTACGGAGCCGCGATGGACGTGGAGTGGGCTGTGCACAACGGCGCGCCGTTCATCCTGCAGGCGCGGCCCATCACCGGCGCGGCCGGCCAAGGTGCGGTCACCGAGGTGTGGAACGACAGTCTGCTCGGCGACTACCTGTGGACGAACGCGAACCTGGGCGAGGCGCTCCCGAGCGTGATGACGCCGCTGACCTGGTCGCTCGTCCAGATCTTCATGGAGAACGCGATGTCCGACACGAGCCTCGGCTTCCCCGGGCACGGCAACATCGGCGGCCGGTTCTACATGAACCTCAGCGCGACCGAGACCGTCGCTCGCGCGCTGGGCATCCAGAAGACCGTTGATGCGGCGCATCGTGAGGTCTTCGGTCGGCTCCCCGGTCAGATGGAGATCCCGGTCGTGCTCATGGGCCGCTGGGAGCTGATCAGGAGGCTCGTCCCTGTGGTCGGGCGTAACCTCACGACGCTGCTCCAGGACGTCCGGGCAGTACCGGGATACCTGCGCACGGCTGAGCAGCGGGGCACCGACCTGCGACGGCGCGCGGCCGACGTCGGCCGTCCCGCCGACCTGGCCGCGTTCTGGCAGGCCGAGCTCGGTCCGTACCTGGTCGAGTCGTCGCGGGCGCTGCGGGGCGCGAGCAGGCAGGACGGCACCACCCTGCTGACGCTGCGCAGGGACCTGCGCCCGCTGCTCGGCGACGCGGACACGGAGACCCTGACGTCCGGCCTGTCCACCGGCGCGCAGGGCCTGGCCAGCATGGAGACGCTGGTCGGCCTGCGCAAGGTGGCCCTCGGGGAGCTCAGCAAGGAGACGTACGTGTCCCGGTACGGGCACCGGTGTGCCGACGAGTTCGAGGTCTCGGTGCCGCGCCCGGCCGAGGACCCCGCCTGGCTCGACCGGCAGATCGCCGCGGCAGCCGAGACCTCCGTCGACGCCCTGCTCGACCGGCAGGAGCATGCCCGAGCCGCGGTCTGGGAGCGGCTGGAGCGTGTGTCCCCGCGCAAGGCCGCGGCAGTCCGCAAGAAGCTCGACCGGTGGGCCAGGAACGCCCGCGACCGGGAGCGCGCGCGGTCCGAGGTGATCCGCACGTTCTGGGCGCTGCGCGCGTTCGCGGTGCGGGCCGGCGAGCTCACCGGCCTGGGCGACGACGTCTTCTACCTCAACATCGACGAGCTGCTCGATGTGCTCGACCCCTCGACCGGCTCAGGACAGCGAGATGCCGAGGCACTGCGCGACGTGGTCCGGGTTCGCCGTGCCACGTACGAGCAGTACCGGAGCCTGCCCGCCTACCCGGCGGTGATCCGCGGCCGGTTCGACCCCGTCAGGTGGGCCGCCGACCCTGCTCGGCGGTCGGACGTCTTTGACGAGCACGGCCAGGAGACTGCGGCGTCCGACCAGGTCAGGGGCTTCCCCGGCGCGGCGGGCGTGGTCGAGGGCGTCGCCCGGGTGGTGCTCTCGGTGGATGACGCCGAGGCGCTGCTGCCCGGCGAGGTCCTGGTCACCGCGGTCACCAACGTGGGCTGGACGCCGCTCTTCCCGCGCGCGGCCGCCGTCGTGACCGACGTCGGCGCGCCCCTCTCGCACGCCGCGATCGTCGCGCGCGAGCTGGGCATCCCGGCGGTCGTGGGCTGCGGCAACGCGACGATGCGGCTGCGCACGGGCGACCGGGTGCGGGTGGACGGCGAGCGCGGGACGGTGGAGGTCCTGGAGCCGGCGGACGCCGCGCACGGCTGAGACGCCGCCCCGCGCGGGCTTAGAACACCGGGCGTCCGCCCGTCACGCCGAGCACCGTCCCGGACACGTACGACGCCGTGACCGGGGACGCCAGGAACACGAACGCCGGCGCGACCTCAGCGGGCTGGCCGGCGCGGCCCAGAGGCGTGTCCGCGCCGAACGATGTGATCTTCTCCTCGGGCTGGGTGGCCGGCTGCAATGGCGTCCATATCGGACCGGGGGCTACGGCGTTCACGCGGATCCCACGGGGTCCCAGCTCGGCGGCGAGGTTCACCGTGATGTTGTTGATCGCGGCCTTCGTGGCCGCATAGTCGAGCAGCGCGGTCGACGGCTGGTACGCCTGGATCGACGAGTTGTTGATGATCGACCCGCCCTCGCCCATGTGCCCGAGCGACGACTGCGTCACCCAGAACAGGGCGTACAGGTTGGTCTTGAGCACGCGGTCCAGCTCGGCGGTCGTCACGTCGGCCACTGACCCGCGGCGTGCCATCTGGTAGCCCGCGTTGTTCACGACCACGTCGATGCCGCCCAGCTCGCCGGCCGCCCGGTGCGCGACGCCGCGCGCGGTCGCCTCGTCCCGCAGGTCCCCCGGAAGAAGGGCGCACTGGCGTCCCGCCGCACGCACCCACTCCGCCGTCGTCCGCGCGTCGTGCTCCTCCTCGGGCAGGTAGGACAGGGCGACGTCGGCGCCCTCACGGGCGAACGCGATGGCCACCGCCCGCCCGATGCCGGAGTCGCCGCCGGTCACCAGGGTCTTGTAGCCGACGAGCTTCTCGCTGCCGACGTAGCTGGCCTCGCCGTGGTCGGGCGTCGGGATCATCTGGTCGGTGGTCCCCGGCGGGCTCTGCTGCTGCGGTGGGAAGCTCTGGTCCTGGCTCATGTTGCCCTCCAGCGTCGTCTGAGGTCTCGAAACGACGTGGTGGCCTTTCCTCGACTTTCATTCACGCTAACTTGTGCGCTGGCACACCGCATGTCCCGTGCTGACGGGTGGCGGTCAGTCGCGGTCCAGCGTGGGGGCGACCGTGCCCTCGACGAGCCACTGCCGCTGACCCTGGTTCTCGAGCCAGGCGGTGCGGTTGCCCGCCAGGCCCGACGCCGAGTCGCCCGGGAACCGGGCGAGGTCCGGGCCACCGGAATCGGAGGCCGCCGCCGTCGCGCGGTACAGGTAGGACGAGACGGACCCGTCGCCTGCGGTGTCGGTGCTGTTCCACGTGATCAGGCCGCCCGACGCGCGGAGGTCCTCGACCAGCTCGTCGGCCAGGTGCACGATGCTGTCGTCGTTCTCTCCGCGCCGGTCGAAGACATACAGGGTCGACGGGCCGCCGGGGATCGGGTCGACCGCCCACGCGACGATGTCGGACGAGACGGCGACGTTCGCGACCTCGAGCGACGACCCGTTCTCGTTCTCGATCTCCGCGACGGTGACGCCGGTCGTGTCGCCGCCCGCGAGGTTGTCGAACAGCCGGATGGAGATGGTGCTCGAGCTGCCAGGTCCCGGTTCGACGACCGCTGCGACCGCGGTGGACGCGTCTCCGCCGAGTGCGGTGATGCGGCCACCGAACTCCAGAACGGACCCTGTGCCAGAGACGGGTGTCGCGAAGAGGCGCCGGTCGTCGAACGTCCCAGCCGTCCATACCGCATGCTCCTGGCTGAGGACGAGATCGCGCAGGTCGTCATCCAGCGTTGCGAGGGTCTGGGGCTCGCCGCCGGCCTGGAACGCGCGCAGGTGACTGGTGGGCACGGCCGCCGCGCCAGGGCTCTCCGACCACGCCACCCGGTCGCCCCGCGTGGCGATGCTGAGCGGCCACATCGGCTCGCCGTCGATCGTCTCGGTCGGTATCGATGCGGTCGGTTCGTCACCTCGGAACCCGCCCGCCTGGACGGATGCCGTGTCGATCGTGCCGCCGGATCCCTCGGCGGTGACGGCGTGCCAGATGTCGCCTGTCTCGGAGAGCGCGGTCGGCCAGGGCAGCACCGGATCGGTGGCGGATGCCGGAGTCACCGCCTCGATGTCGACGTCGTAGCAGGTCAAAGGGCGTGCCTCGGCGGCGTCGACCACCAGCGGGTCGTCAAGCAGGTCGAGGTCCTCGCCCGGCTCGCGCAGCCGGGCCGGCGTCGGGTCCGGCACCTCCTCGGGGCAGGCGACCGGCGTGTTGCCCGCTGACGTCGGGTCGGGGCCGACGCGCTCGACACGACCGTCGTCGAACAGGGGCGCGACCAGCTGCCCGCCCGGCAGCACCACGGGCCCCACGACGGGGAGCGGCACCGGGCCGCGGGTCACCACGCCGAGCGCCAGCAGGAGCACCACGCACGCGGCCCCCACCGCCTGCGTCGCCCGACGCCGCCGCAGCGCCGCCCGGCTCCGGTCCAGCACGGCCTGCTCGTCGAAGGCCACCGGCTCGATGGACTCCGCTCCCGCACGGAGCAGGTCCCGCAGCCGGGCCAGTCCGCGCGAGTTCGCGGCCTTCACCGTGCCGACAGCGAGCCCGAGCTCGCGGGCGACCTCCGCCTCGGGCAGGTCCAGCAGGTGCCGCAGCACCACCACCCGGCGCTGCGTGGTCGACAGCTGCGCCAGCCCGCGGACCAGCTCGTCGCGCAGCACTACCTGCCCGGCATGGTCGGACGTCGCAGCGACGGGGATCTTGTCGTCACCCGGGAACGACTCGCGCCGCCCGTGCCGCCAGCCGTCGATCCGCAGGTTGACCAGGATCCGGCGGGCGTAGGCCCGCTCCGTGTCCGGCC
Source organism: uncultured Actinomycetota bacterium (assembly GCA_963850545.1). Classification (GTDB taxonomy): domain Bacteria; phylum Actinomycetota; class Actinomycetes; order Actinomycetales; family Cellulomonadaceae; genus Promicromonospora. Next base: position 1,594,008 of record CAWKLP010000002.1, read on the forward strand.
GGACCTTGGCCCAGGTGCGGTAGACCCGCTCGAACGTCGACTGGACCAGCTCCTCCGCGCGGTGCGGGTCCCCGCACAGCAGGTACGCGGTGCGGTGGAGGTACGGGCCCGAGTCCCGGACGAACGCGGTGAACTCCGCGTCGCGGGTACGCGGCACGTCGACGTGCACGTCGCGCGCCTCGCCGTCGTCCACCGGCCTGCCCGTCCAGAGGTTGCTCACGGTCGCCCCGTTCCGATGCGTCATGCCACCCACTACGGAGGGTGTGGGTCAAAGGTTGCACGGGTTGACGCAGCCGCGTGCGGCCGCGGCGGCCGCGCGCCGAGCTAGCGTTCGCCACCTGGCCGGCCCAAGATCAGGACGTGCGCATCGCCACGTTCAACGTCCAGCACGGCCTCGGCCCCGACGGTCGCGTCGACAACGGCCGGCTGGCTGACGCCGTCGCCGCCCTCGACGCCGACGTCGTCGGGCTGCAAGAGGTCGACCAGGGGCAGGCGCGGTCCGGGGGAGCGGACCAGGCGCGGCTCTGCGCGGAGGCGATGGGCGCCGTCGACCACCGGTTCCGGCCGGCGCTCGCCGGCCCGTTCCGCTACCCCGGCGTCCGACGCCGCGCCCGCCGCGCCGAGCAGCCCGACGCCCCCGGCTACGGCATCGCCCTGCTGTCCAGGTTTCCGGTCCTGAGCTGGCACACCGTCCTCCTGCCGCCCGCGACACCATGGGTGTGGGGCCGGGTCCAGCTCGGCACCGACGAGCCACGCGTGGCGCTCGCGGCGCAGATCGACGCGCCGTCAGGGCCGCTCACCGTCGTGTGCACACACCTCAGCGTGTACCGGTTCCCCTCCGTCACCTGGGCGGGAGGGGTTGCGCGGCGCGCCGCCGGGTACCGCTCGGGTGAGCCCGGAGAGCGGCATGCGGAGCGCCAGGTCGACCACCTCCGGCGTCGGCTCGTCGGGCTGCCGCGGCCCCTCGTCCTGCTGGGCGACTTCAACCTGCGCGGATCCGTGCCGGCCGACCGCACCGGCTGGCGCCCCCTCGCGACGGGCGACACCTTCCCCCGGCACGACCCGCGATTCCAGATCGACCACATCCTCCTGGACGAGGGTTCCGGGAACGGGCTGCCCGACGGCGACGGGTCGGTCCCGGGCAGCCGGCTCGACTCCGTGGCGGGCCGGGCGGTGGACACAGGCGTCTCGGACCACCGGGCGCTGGTCGTGGACCTGGCGTTCGCTCAGCCGCCGAGGTAGCGGGTCCCGGTCATCCGACGAAGATGCAGAACGGGTGGCCCATCGGGTCCGCGAGGACGTAGAGCGGTTCCTCCGGGTCGTCCGACCGGTCGTGGAGCAGCGTCGCGCCGAGCGCGAGGGCGTGGTCACGGGCCTCGGTGAGCGCCGCGACGTCGGGCACCGTGGTGTCGAGGTGGAGCTGCTGCGGGATGCGGGGTTCCGGCCAGGTCGACCTCGGCAGCTCGTCGACCTGCTGGAACGCGAGCGGCACGCCGTCGTCGTTCCGCAGGACCAGCCAGTCGTTCGGGTCTGGTTCGCCGGGCGGCGGCGCCTCGTCGCCGGGGCGGTACGAGAGCCCGAAGAGCTCGCGGTAGAACTCGGCGAGGGCGCGGGCGTCCGTGGTGTCGAGCACCACCTGTCGGATGCGCGGGGTCATATCCCTAGCGCACCACTTCAGGCGCGAAATGACCATGCACCTGCTGCCAAGCCGGGGTCGGTCCTGGCAGCAGATGCATGGTCAGCTGGCGGGCTCGCGGAGCGTCAGGCGGCCTCGGCGTACGCGCGGTGGCCGATGGCGGGCTGCGCCGCTGGCTCCCTGTGGTCCCGCGCGGTGCCCTCGACGACCGTCAGCGCCGGGACGTTCTCCGCTGCCCGCCTCTTGGCGCGGAACACGGTGAACAGCGCGTTCGCACCGATCGCGATGGCGGCAATGTTGGAAGCGGCAGACGGCCAGACGCCGTTCGCCGCGGCCACGGTCAGCATCGTCCCGGCCGCCAGCACATTCGTGCACTGGAACGCGAGGGAATCTGCGCTCCAGCGCCCACGGCTGACCATGGCATAGGCCACGAGCCCGGCGAGAGCGCCGAACCAGCCGAGGGCGGTGACGACCATCATGAGGGACATGAGAAAACTCCTGGAGATGAGGACTCGAAACGATTCGAGGATGTGGCGGAGACCGAGCGCCGGAATCCATGCGGGGTGTGGCAGTCGGTCCGGAGGGGTGGGTCCGGGCGCCGCCAAGATCAATCATGAGGGAGATCTGCGTTCAGCACAATCGAATGTTTGTGACTCCCGGATGTAGCATCGCTACATGGCCACTGACCCGCGGAGACTCGCATTTCTCCTTGCCGTGCACCGAGCCGGGGGAGTTCTTGCCGCGGCGGATCTCCTGCACATCACGCCATCCGCCGTCTCGCAGCAGATCTCCCGGCTGGAGGCGGAGGAGGGGATCGACGTGCTGGACCGGGGACCCCGCGGCGTGACTCTCACGCCCGCCGGCCGGGTCCTTGCCGAAGCCGCCGAGCGCATCGAGGCGGAGCTGGTCCAGGCACGCCAGGCAGTTGCCGCTCTGGGTGGCGAGCTCACCGGCCGGGTCTCGATCGGGTCCATCCAGACCGCCATCCGTGCGGTAGTCGCGCCGATGCTCGTCTCGCTCGCCGAGCGCCACCCGCACATCGAGGTCGACGTCCAGGAGTACGAGCCCGCCGAGTCCGTCCGTCGCCTGCGCGCCGGCGACCTGGACGCGGTGGTGCTGGAGCGCGACGTCGACGTCGACGCGCCGGCGCCGCGCGGCGCGCACGACGTCCCGCTGCTCGACGAGCCGTGGCGCATCGTGGTTCCGACGAGCCTGCCCGAACCGGAACGGCTCGACGACCTCGCGGCGCTCACCTGGGTGGGCCCGCAGGCCGACTCGGCGGCCGAGCGTGCCGTCCGCCGCCTCGCTGCGCAGCTCGGTACGGTCCTCGAGACCCGCCACGCCTACAACGACTTCGACACCGCGATCTCGCTCGTCGCCGCAGGTCAGGGCATCGCGATGCTGCCGGCCCTGGCCCTGCAGCAGGAGATGCCCGACGGCGTAGCGGTGGTGGCGCTGGCCGGACTCGGGTCGCGGCGGCTGGTGGCACGACACCGCCAGAACCGGCACGAGCCCGGCCCGATCGTGCGGGCGGTCGTGGACGAGATGGTCGCCGCGGCCCGCGAGATCGACCTCGGATAGCGGCGGCCAGCGCGCCCGCTGGTTCCGCGCAGCAGCCCGCTACGTCGCGACGCTGACGTCAGTACGGCGGAGCGAGGTCGGGAAACATCGGGAAGTGCTTGATGTTCCGAGTCCAGAGGTCCGCGCCGGTAGTGAGCGCTGATGCCGCGACGATGTAGTCGGCGATGTCGATCCCGGAGTGAGACCTGCGGTAGGACCGCGCGAGCTGGCCGGCCTCATCAGCGATCCTCTGGTCGACGTCGACCCACTCGATAGTGTCCAGCAGGTTGCGTGTGCGGGACTTCTCCTGGGCACGCATGCCACCCAGCACTTCGGTGCGGGTCAGCACGGACCCGGTGACCGGTCGTCCGAACTGGCGAGCGCCGATCAGCACGTCGCGGGACATCTCGTTCCCACGCAGCAGGTCGATGAGCACTGAGGTGTCAACGAGGACAGGCTGCCCGGTCACCATTCGCCGAACCGGTCAGCGCGGGCCGTACGGATCTGCTCCACGTATGCCTCACCATCGGTATCTCGCTCGGACCAGGCGCCAAGAGCTTCATCAACGGCCTTGCGAAACTCGTCCGTCCCGGAGCGGCCGTAGGTCTTGTCCACTGCACGGCGCACCAGTTCGGCAAGGCCCAACCCGGTCTGGCGCGCCTCAGCCTGGAGTCGCTCGTACTGGGCGTCTTCGAGGGTGATCTGCGTGCGGTGGCTCATGATGTAAGCCTACATCACATGGGTGAGCGTCTCCAGGGCAGCCCCGCGCCGCTACGATGTGCGCATAACTGAAGATCTTTTGGCGGTCCCAGGGTTCGACCAGCTCGACACCCGGGACCGTGCCGCCATCAGCCGCGGCGGGAGAGTCCGGCCCACATCGTCGTCGTGCAGACGTTGCGGGACCCGGCGCCGAAGGAGCAATTTCCTCCCCGGGAATCTCTCAGGCCCCCGTACCGCCACGGTGAGGCAACTCTGGAAAGCGAGCCGCCGCCGTCGGGCAACCGGGTGCGGAGGCTCCACCGACGGTGCAAGCCGGCGCGTCCCGCCCTCCTCCCTGATACCCGGGAGGGAACACGACGGACCGGCAAAACTCTCAGGTAGACGCGCGTCCGCAAGCGGGCAGGTGTCCGATGACAGATCGGGGAGGGACAGCAGTCGTCCCCACGCCCTCGGACAGCCAGGAGCCCGCCGTGAGCACGCCCCACAACCCCGACGTCTTTGCCGACCGGCACCTCGGCCCGCGCGGCCGCGAGGTCCGCGTCATGCTGGACCAGCTCGGCATCGACACGATGGACACCCTCGTCGACCGGGCCGTCCCCAAGGCGATCCGCACCCAGGCGCCGCTGAACCTGCCGGCTGCCCGCACGGAGCCCGAGGTTCTTGCCCACCTGCGTGAGCTCGCGGGCAAGAACCAGGTCAAGACCCAGATGATCGGCCAGGGCTTCTACGGCACGCACACGCCCGCCGTCATCCGCCGCAACGTGCTCGAGTCGCCCGCCTGGTACACCGCCTACACGCCGTACCAGCCGGAGATCAGCCAGGGCCGGCTCGAGGCGCTCCTCAACTTCCAGACAGCGGTCGAGGACCTGACGGGCCTCGAGATCGCGAACGCCTCGCTGCTCGACGAGGCCAGCGCCGTCGCCGAGGCCGTCGCCCTGATGTGGCGCGCGTCGAGGGCCAAGGAGGGGTACGTCGTCCTGGACGCCGACCTGTTCGGGCAGTCGCTCGCCGTGGCGAAGGGCCGCGCCGAGGCGATCGGCCTTCCGGTTGTCGTCGTCGACCTCGCCCAGGGCCTGCAGGCAGGCCTCGCGGCAGCGGTGTCCGACGGCGGTGCGCTGCCCGCAGGCCCGATGGTCGGCCTCGTGGTGCAGCAGGCCGGGGCGTCGGGCCGCGTGCTCGACGCGCGCGGCGTGGTCGCCGAGGCCAAGGCGGCCGGCGCGCTCGTCACGGTCGCGACCGACCTGCTCGCCCTGACGCTCCTGGTCAGCCCGGGCGAGCTCGGCGCCGACATCTCGGTGGGCTCCGCGCAGCGCTTCGGCGTCCCGCTGTTCTACGGCGGCCCGCACGCCGCCTACATGGCGGTCAAGAAGGGCCTGGAGCGCCAGCTGCCCGGCCGCCTGGTCGGCGTCTCGATCGACGTCGACGGCGCCCCCGGCTACCGCCTCGCCCTGGCCACCCGCGAGCAGCACATCCGCCGCGAGAAGGCCACGAGCAACATCTGCACGGCCCAGGCCCTGCTGGCCATAGTCGCCAGCATGTACGCGGTCTACCACGGCCCGGAAGGCCTCAAGGCAATAGCACCAGCGCGTCCACCACCACGCGGCAACCCTGGCAGCGGCCCTCACCGCGGCCGGCGTCGAGATCGAGCACAACACCTTCTTTGACACGGTCCGCATCGCCGTCCCGGGCAAGGCCCAGGAGATCGCGCAGGCCGCGGCCGCCGCCGGCTATAACCTCTTCGTCCCGGACGCCGACCACATCCAGATCACCACGGACGAGACCACCACACAGTCGGATGTCGAGGCAGTCGCCTCCAGCCTCCTCACCACCCTGGGTCTGGAGCCGACCCCCACCGCAGAAGCCAACAAGGTGCAGGGAGCGTTCGCCGACTTCTCCGCGGAGGTGACCAGGAAGAGCACGTACCTGCAACACCCGATCTTCCACACACACCGCTCCGAGACCAGCATGCTCCGCTACCTGCGCAAGCTCTCCGACAAGGACCTAGCTCTGGACCGCACGATGATCCCGCTGGGCTCCTGCACCATGAAGCTCAACGCCACCGCCGAGATGGAGGCCATCTCCTGGCCCGGCTTCGCGGACATCCACCCCTACGCCCCCGTCGACCAGACGCAGGGTTACGAAGAGCTCGTCTCCGCGCTGGAGGACCAGCTCGCCGAGATCACCGGCTACGCCGCCGTCTCCCTCCAGCCCAACGCGGGCAGCCAGGGCGAGTTCGCCGGCCTGCTCGCGATCAAGGGCTACCACGCGTCGCGCGGCGAGGAGCACCGCGACATCGTGCTGATCCCGGCCTCCGCGCACGGCACCAACGCGGCCTCGGCGGCGCTCGCGGGCCTGCGGGTGGTGGTGGTTGCGACGGCGGACGACGGCGAGGTCCTGCTCGACGACCTGCGCGCCAAGCTCGACCAGTACGGCCCGCAGGTGGCGGCGATCATGATCACCTACCCGTCCACGCACGGCGTGTACGAGGAGCACGTGCGCGAGGTCTGCGACCTGGTGCACGCGGCCGGCGGCCAGGTGTACATCGACGGCGCGAACCTGAACGCGCTGGTGGGGCTGGCGCGGCCGGGCGAGTTCGGCGGCGACGTCTCGCACCTGAACCTGCACAAGACGTTCTGCATCCCGCACGGCGGCGGTGGCCCGGGCGTGGGTCCGGTCGCGGTGGCCGAGCACCTCGTGCCGTTCCTCCCGGGCGACCCGACGCCCGGCGTGACCGGCGCGGCCGGCGCGGCCACGGCGACGTCGGGCACCCCGGTGGCCTCCACGCGGTACGGGTCCGCCGGGATCCTGCCGATCTCGTATGCCTACGTGGCGCTGATGGGGCCGGACGGGCTGACCGAGGCGACCAAGGCCGCCGTCCTGACGGCGAACTACGTGGCCTCGCGGCTCGACCCGCACTTCCCCGTGCTGTACACGGGCCCGAACGGCCTTGTGGCGCACGAGTGCATCCTCGACCTGCGCAAGATCACCGCCGAGACGGGCGTGACCGCAGAGGACGTCTCGAAGCGCCTCATGGACTACGGCTTCCACGCCCCCACGCTCGCGTTCCCCGTGCCGGGCACGCTCATGGTGGAGCCCACGGAGTCGGAGGACCTCGCGGAGCTGGACCGGTTCATCGACGCGATGATCGCCATCCGCGGCGAGATCGACGCCGTCGCGGCCGGCCGCTGGACCGCCGAGGACTCGCCGCTGCGCGGGGCGCCGCACACGGCGTCGTCGCTCATGACGGACGAGTGGGACAAGCCGTACTCCCGCGAGCTGGCCGCGTTCCCCGTGGCGTCGCTCCGCGCGAACAAGTACTGGCCGCCGGTGCGCCGCATCGACGGCGCCAAGGGCGACCGCAACCTGGTGTGCTCCTGCCCGCCGGTCGAGTCCTACGCCGAGTGAGGGAGATCATGACCGACAAGAAGACACCGCTGCATGACGAGCACGTGGCGCTCGGCGCTTCGATGACGCCCTTCGGCGGCTGGCTCATGCCGCTGCGGTACACCTCCGACCTGGCCGAGCACCGCGCCGTGCGCGAGGCCGCCGGACTCTTCGACCTGTCGCACATGGGCGACATCAACGTGACCGGGCCCGATGCGGCCGCGTTTCTCGACTACGCCCTCGTCGGGTACATCTCGAAGGTCCGCGAGATGGGCGCGCGCTACTCGATGATCTGCGCCGAGGACGGCAGCGTGCTGGACGACCTGATCGTCTACCACAACGCCCCCGGCGAGTACTCGGTCATCGCGAACGCCGCCAACGCCGAGCTCGTCCTGGCGAAGCTGCAGGAGCGCACGGCCGGGTTCGACGTCGTCCTCAAGAACATCCAACCCGGCCAGGCGCTGATCGCGGTGCAGGGTCCGCGGGCCGCCGAGATCATGCTCGCCACCGCGGGCCTCGTGGAGGACGCCGCGATCTCGGGCGGCACCGCGTTCGCCGACCTCAAGTACTACGCCTGCATGGGCATGCGCTTCGAGGGCGAGCCCGTGCTCGTGGGCCGCACCGGGTACACGGGGGAGGACGGGTTCGAGATCTGGGTCTCCGCGGGGCAGGCCGTCGCGCTGTGGCGCGCGCTGCTCGCGGCGGGCGAGCCGCTCGGGCTGGTCCCGGCGGGCCTCTCGGCGCGCGACTCGCTGCGCCTCGAGGCGGGTATGCCGCTCTACGGCCACGAGCTCGACACCACGACCACGCCCTTCGAGGCGGGGATGGGTCGTGTGGTGCGGCTCGACAAGGTGTCCGACGACGGCACGCCGGTCCCCTTTGTCGGCCGGGACGCCCTGGCCGCCCGCAAGGAGTCGGCGCCCGCGCGCGTGCTCGTGGGGCTGCGCGGCGTGGGCCGACGCCCGGCGCGCGCGGACTACGAGGTCGTGCAGCGCGGCGTCGGCACCGAGCCGGGGGCACCGGTCGGCCGCGTGACATCCGGCGCGCCGTCGCCCACGCTCGGCTACCCGATCGCGATGGCCTACGTGACGCCCGAGGTGTCGGCCGAGGGCACCGGGCTCGCGGTAGACGTCCGCGGACGGGCCGAACCGTTCGTGGTGGTGCCCATGCCGTTCTACCGTCGTCCCCAGAACTGAACCCCCACTCCCTCCCGGAACCGCAAGGAGCTGTCATGGCCGACTTCCCCGAGAACCTCAAGTACACAACCGAGCACGAGTGGCTGGACGGGTCCACGCCCGCCGTCATCGGCGTGACCGACGTCGCGGCCGAAGCGCTCGGCGACGTCGTCTACCTGGAGCTGCCCGAGGTAGGCGCCGCCATCGAGGCGGGCGCCGTGGTGGGCGAGATCGAGTCCACCAAGTCCGTGTCCGAGCTGTACTCACCGGTCAGCGGCACCGTCACCGAGGTGAACACCGAGGCCGTGGACAACCCGGAGATCGTCAACCAGGACCCGTACGGCAAGGGCTGGCTCTTCAAGGTCGAGGTGTCCGGCACGGGCGAGCTGCTCACCGCCGCGGAGTACGCGGAGCACACCGGGAGCTGACCGCTCCGACCCTTCCGTTTCACCCGCCGAATCGCGCCCCTGACCACCTAATACGTATCCGAGGGGCGAGTTCGGTCTCGGATCGGTAACAGTCCAAGAGTTCCGTCAGAACTGCGTCATGAACTCCATACGGAGGGCTCTACCTCCTAGCAGCAACCGTAGGCCGGAACCCCAGAACCGGCCGCTGTGTGGAGGAAAACGACCATGACCGCGATGACCTTTGACCACCGTCTCCCCAGCCTCACTCGTCGTGAGCGGGTGATCCTGGCGAACCTCACAGAGGACGCCACACTCGAGCAGATCGCTCGACGCCTGTATGTCACCCGCAACACGGTGAAGACTCAGGTCCGCAGCGTCTATCGCAAGCTCGGCGTGTCCTCGCGTGCGGAGGCGATCGCCAAGGCGAGCGAGTTCGAGATCGTCGCCTGATACGCAGTTCCCTGACGACGACGGTGCCATCCCCAGTGGCGCCGTCGTCGTCTTCTGTCCGGTGGGAGACTGCTCGGCATGCAGGAGACCCTCATCAACGTGGTCGCCGCCGTGATCGTGGACGACCTGGCCCACCCGACCCGGCTGCTCGCCGCCCGCCGTTCGGCCCCGGAGGCGCTCGCCGGCCGCTGGGAGTTCCCGGGCGGCAAGGTGGAGCAGGGCGAGGAGCAGCTCGACGCGCTGCATCGTGAGCTCGGCGAGGAGCTGGGCGTGCGGGTCGCCGTCGGCGCGGAGCTTCCAGGGCCCGACGGCGGAGCGTGGCCCATCACGACCAAGCACCGGATGCGGGTCTGGTTCGCGCGGCTGCAGGACGGCACGCCCGAACCGCTGGAGGATCACGACGAGCTGCGCTGGCTGACGGCGGCCGAGCTGGACGACGTCCCGTGGCTGGAGGGCGACGTCCAGATCGTGGCGGCCCTCGCCCGACACCTGGTGGGGTCAGCGGACGGCGGCTGAGACGTTCCTGCGGCCGCGGGCCGCTGAGACGCGATGCCCGAGCGGCACGAACGCGCCGTCCATCAGCACCGGCACCACGTCGGTGGCGTCGACCTCCGTGGAGATCGTGACGTCTTCGGCGAACCCGGAGTCGAGCAGCTCCCGGCCGCTCGCCGTGCCGCCGACGGAGTCGACGATGTCCCTGGTGCCCTTCCACAGGGTGACGGTCGCGGCGGTCTCGGGGGAGACGCTGATGGTGGGCAGCATCGCGGTGAGCCGCGAGGCGATGGAGCCGACGGCGAGGTAGTCCTCGAGCGCTGGGCGCAACGTGTCGTCGGGCCACCGCTCGCCCACGGGGACGAGCACGACGTCGTGCCGGTCGGACGCGTCCAGGTGCGCGGCGGCGAGGCCGGCCACGGCTTTCGCGTTGCGCAGGCTGCCCGCGACGATCAGGGCGCCGCGGTTCGCGATGGTGTGGCAGATCTGAGCGGCGCTGGGCGACGGGAGCACGAGGCGCTCTGCGTCGAGGTCCTGCAGCGACGCGGGCGAGATGCTGATGCCGTCCTCCCACCGCGGGCCGGCGAGGGCGGCGCGCATGGTGCGCGCGAGCCGGGCGGCGCCGGCGGGATCGTGATACGGGAACGGATACACACCGGCGCCCTGTTCACAGGCAACGGTGACCGTGGTCGAGAAGGAGAGCACGTCCACGACGACCACGAGCGACGAGCGCGCATCGGTGGCGGTGAGGGCTAGTGCGCCGGAGATGCCCCAGTCCGTGCGCACACGGGCAGGACGCTGGTCGAAGGCGGGGGACGTGTTTGCCACGAACGCATCGTAGTGTCACCTGTACTCGCCCATGTTTCGCTCTCGGTGAACACCGTTGCGGTTCGGGCGCTATTCACACTCTCGCCGCCGGGCCATAACCTCGCCGCGCAACGCTGCCGCAGAACGCTCCCCCCGAGCCCCAGAAGGACTGAGCATGCGACGAGTTACGTCCGCAGTGTCACCGGTTATGCCGAGAAGAACTTTGACCAATGCGCTGACCTGCGGAATTACCGCCGCCCTCCTGGTCGCCCCGGCGAACGGAGCCTTTGCGGCGCCGTCCCCGGAACCGGAGGACGTCCCCCGCAGCAGTGCCGCGCTGACCGCTCCGGCGCCGTTCCCGAGCGCTCCGTTGCGGTCCGGCGAGGCCGTGGAAATTTCCAGAGATGTCACCCATCTCCCCCTCGATGACGACGGCGACGCCATCGTCACCCGCCGCGAGGAGCAGCGCATCGCGCCGGGCCTGGAGCTCACCCGGTTCGCCCGGATGAGCGAGGACGGCTGGCTGAGCGGTGAGGTGCTGGTCGCCGACCTCGGCCCGGTCGGGGCGAACGGAGTGGTGCAGAAGGGCACGGTGCAGGTCGGCTACGTCGGCCCGGACCACATCGCGGGGAACGCCACCGTCTCCGAGATGGCCGCCGCCCGTGGCGCCATCGCCGCGGTGAACGGCGACTACTTCGACATCAACAACTCGGGCGCCGCGCTCGGCGCGAGCGTCGACGACGGCACGCTGATCAAGTCCGCGTCCCCGGGCCGCGAACGCTCGGTCGCCTTCGGATCCGACGGCGTCGGGCGCCTCGCGCAGATCTTCCTCGAGGGTTCGGTGAGCTGGGTCTCGACGAGCTCGACGAGCGAGGTCCCGATCAGCGGCCTGAACGTCACCGCCCTGCCCCAGGGCGGCGTCGCCGTGTACGACGCCGGCTGGGGCACCTTCACGCGCACGCGCCCCCTGGCGGCCGGCGAGCAGGGCGTCGAGGTGACGGTCTCCGCCGACGGAACCGTGACCGCCGTCGGGCAGCCCACCGGCGGGCAGCTGCCCGACGGGACGCGCGCCGTCGTGGCCCGGCCCGGTGCCGCGGCCGACGCGCTGGCCGCCCTGCGCCCCGGCGACCACGTCGACCTGGCCTACGGCCTGCGCGAGGACGCGGGCGAGGTCGCCGTCGCCATCGGCGGCGGGCCCGAGGACCCGCTGCTGGAGGACGGCGAGGTCACGTCCGCGACCGGCGACCACGTCGAGCTCAGGCACCCGCGCACCGCGGTCGGCTTCGACGAGTCGGGCACCCGGGCGTACTTCGTGGTGGTCGACGGCCGCCAGACCCACAGCACCGGCCTGAACCTCTACGACCTGGGCGAGCTCATGGCCCAGCTCGGCGCCGACGACGCGATCAACCTCGACGGCGGCGGCTCCTCCGAGATGGTCGCCCGGATGCCGGGTGACATCAACAACACGATCCTGAACAGCCCGTCCGACGGCTACGAGCGCTCCGACGCGAACGGCCTCGGCCTGTACGTGCCGGCCGGCACGGGCCGCGTCGCGGCCTTCGACGTGCGCACCACGGTCCCGGCCGACGACGCCGACCGTGTCTTCCCCGGCCTGCACCGCACCCTGGTCGGCAAGGGGTACGACGACGCCATGGGCCCCGTCGCGACCGAGCCGTCCTCGTGGCGGGCCCGGAACGGGTCGGTCGTGTCGGTGCGCGACGGCGTGGTGACCGGCCGGAAGGCCGGCAGCACGGTTGTCACCGCCGCGTCCCTGTCCCGATCGGGCCTGGCCACCGGGTCCACCGAGGTCGAGGTGCTGGGCAAGCTGGTCCGGACCGGCGTGGACACGCCAGTCGTCGGGCTGGAGGACGCCGAGGCGACCGCGCCGCTCGTCCTCACCGGCTACGACGCTCAGGGCTACTCTGCGCCGATCGAGGCGCGGGACGTCACCGTGACGGGAGGCGACGGCCTCGCCGAGCTCGTCCCCGTCGCCGACGGATCCTTCGAGGTCCGCGCGCTCGCGGAGGTCGGCGGCACGGCCTTCGAGCTGTCCGTGCCCGGCCCCGACGGCGAGGACCTGACGACCGAGGTCGCAGTGACGGTCAGCCTGGAGGAGGACGTGGTCGCGGACTTCGCCGACGCCGCTTCCTGGACGTCCGCGCACGACCGCGCCCCGGGTGGCTCGGTGGCTCCCGCGGAAGGGCACGACGGCGCGGCAGGCCTGCGTATGACCTACAACTTCACGCAGTCCACCGCGACGCGGGGCCAGTACGCCGTGCTGCCGGAGGCCGCAGCGGGCGGGCGCGAGCTGCCCGGCTCGCCGCGCGCGGTGACGATGTGGGTGGACGGCGACGGCAACGGCGCCTGGCTGCGCCTCCAGGTTCGGCAGGGCGACGGCGTCGTGACGCAGCTCGACGGCCCGGAGGTCACCTGGACCGGCTGGCGGCAGGTCACCTTCCCGGTGCCCGACGGCGTCGCGTTCCCCCTCAAGCTGCAGCGCGTTCGCGCCCTGGAGACCACGGCCGGCCAGCAGTACTCCGGCGCCCTGACCCTCTCCGAGATCGCGGCGCAGGTGCCGCCCGCGGTGGACGCGCCCGAGGCGCCCCGGGTGGAGGACGGAGTCGTGGTCGCTGACGGCGCCACCGACGACGCGCCCCTGCGGGTGGCCGTCATGTCGGACGCGCAGTTCGTGGCGCGCGACCCCGAGTCCGGCGCCGTGGCCGGTGCGCGGGACGCGCTCCGCGAGATCGTCGCCGACGACCCGGACCTGCTGGTCATCAACGGTGACCTGGTGGACGAGGCCGCCCCCGAGGACTTCGACCTCGCCCGGCGCATCCTCACCGAGGAGCTCGAGGGTGCGGACTTCCCCTGGTACTACGTGCCCGGCAACCACGAGGTGATGGGCGGCTCGATCACGAACTTCGAGGAGGAGTTCGGCGAGCGGACCCGGGTCCTCGACGTCCCGACGCCGGGCCGGGTCTCGGCGGGCTCGACCGCCGGTGCGGCGGGCTCGACCGCCGGCGGCACCACGCGGCTCATCATGCTCGACTCGTCGACCGGCCGCCTGGGTGCCGACTTCGCGCAGGTCCAGATGCTGCGCAGTGCGCTCGACGACGCCGCGACCGACCGCTCCGTCACCGGCGTCCTGGTGTTCGCGCACCACCCGCTCGACGACCCGCTGCCGACTAAGGCCAGCCAGCTCAGCGACCGCCTCGAGGCGGACACGCTGCGCGGCTGGTACGAGGACTTCCGGGAGACGTCCGGCAAGTCGATAGCCTCGGTGAACGCGCACGTCGGGCGTGTTCCACGCGAGCACGCAGGACGGCGTCCCGTACCTGGTCAACGGCAACTCGGGCAAGGGCCCGGCGAGCACCCCGGCCGACGGTGGCTTCACCGGCTGGTCCATGCTGGGCGTCCGCCCGGCGTCGGGCCCGGCGCCCGGATCGACGTCGTCCAGCGGCCGGCCTCGGGGCCCGTGGCTGACCTGGGAGGTCAACACGCGCGCCGAGGAGATCTCGGTCTCCGGGCCGGAGTCGCTCGAGGTGGGCGAGTCCGCGGCAGTGACCGCCGTCGTCGTGCAGGACGGGACCCGTCAGGTGCCGGTCGCGTGGCCGGTGTCGTCGAGCTGGGGTGGCGAGGGTGTGTGCACCACCGACGAGGGCGGCCGCGCCGCCCTGCGGGACTGCCCCCGCGGCATGGTGCTCGCGCTGGATCCGAACACGCACGAGCTGACGGCGCTGCGTGCGGGTGCGGCCACGGTGACCGTCACGGTCAACGGGGTGGCCGGCGAGCTGGCCGTCAGCACCAGCCGATAGGACGGTAGATTTGCCCCATGAGCGATTTCGAGGTGGCCCGCAGGCAGAAGCAGGAGCCCACGGCGGCCCTGCTGGTTCGCTTCATCGTGTGCTTCGCCCTGTTCCTGGGTGGGCTCGCGCTGATGGCGATCGGCTCGATCGGTGACGCGGCGTCGTCGCCGTTCGTGTTCGTGGGCGGCATCCTCGCCGTCGGGCTGTCGTTCGGGCTGCCGATGATCGGCGCCACCGAGCGGTAGCCTGCCGCAAGCGAACGAGAGCGCCTGTCCGGTCCCTGCCGGACAGGCGCTCTCGTGCGTCCGCGCCCGTTTCTTCACCCTCACCGTTCCGGTCCTCCCGTCCGTACTCGGTAGTAGAGAAGCCTGACGACGCGCGGCGTGCGCCCATCGGGACAGGCGCCATCGAACAGACGGGAAATCACGATGTCTCTGCCCAGCACGTGCCGCAGCCGTGGGCTGCGGCCTCCTTCTTCTTTCACGCTCGATCGTTGGTCTTCACCCACATCATTTCGGTTCTCCCGTCCGTACTTGGTAGTGGAGCCTGACGGCGCGCGGTGTGCGCCCACCGGGACAGGCTCCATCAAGCAGACGGGGAACCACGATGTCTCTGCCCAGCACGTCCCGCACGTCCCTCTTTCGCCGTGGCCTCGTGGCAGTGGCCACCGCCACGACGCTGCTGGCCGCCGGCCTCGTCGTCGCTCCGACGGCGCAGGCCGCCCTGCCGGTCGTCGACTCCCACACGTCCCATGGCACGACGGTCACCACGTCGATGTTCGCCTCGGGCTCCACGATCTACGGGAATGTGGAGGAGCAGAAGCTCTTCCCCGCCAGGTTCGGGTACACGGTCGCTCTGAAGGCGTCCGGTGGAACGATGCTGGGGGCGGAGGTCGAGGTGACGCTCCAGAAGATCGACCGTGAGCCGGTGCGTCAGCGGACGATCGAGATGAAGCGCACCAGCACCGGCATGATCAGCCGGGGCGCCATCAACTTCACCGGGACCATGGCCCCGGGGACCTACCGGGTCGGCGTCGAGGTGTTCACGGTGGTGCGCAAGGCCGATGGGACCCGGGTCCGGCACCTGATCGATGTGAACGAGGCGCAGCGCGTGCAGTTCCGGCTCTTCACCGATGTCGACGGGTCCGTCTCGTCGCAGGCGACCGACGGCCGTCCCGCGCGGATCAACGCCGTCGCGCGTGTGCTGCGGATCGACGACGACGGTTCTCTCTCGTGGCTGCGGATCCGCTCGGGCGCCGCGGTCCTCTCGTTCGACGCCGACGGCCCGTACGGGGCCAGCAGGCCGGTGTTCGTGCGCGACCTGAAGATCGGGTCCGACGGCCGGATCTCGACGGTGGTGGAGTCCCGCAAGGGGTACTGGAAGGTCACCTACCCCGGGACTTCCCGCTTCGCGGACAGCCTGGCGTGGATCGGACAGGGCATGCCCGACGGGTGCGGCTGCTGATCACACCGGGCCGGCGGCGGGTCTCGTCGTCGGCCCCGGGTACGCCGGGGGAGGGCCGCAGCCGTGGGCTGCGGCCCTCCTTCGTCTTCACCCTGAACCGGCACCGGGTCAACGTGAACAACGCCGAGACGGTGTCCATCCGGCGCGCCAGCCAGGTCCAGGCGTCGATCACCAGCCCCACGGCGACCGACGGACGGCCCTCGCGGATCACCGGGAAGGTGCGGGGGCTCCGCATCGGCGACGACGGCGACCTCTCGTGGCGCTCGTTGGGCAGCGGCACGGTCTATCTCTCCTACGACCCCAACGGCCCGTGGGAGGCCGGCAAGAACGTCTTCGTGCGGGAGCTGACCATCGGGTCCGACGGGACGTTCACGACCGTCGTTCCCGCACACCAGCGGTGGTGGAAGCTCACCTACCCGGGCAGCGACCGGTTCGTCGACAACTACACCTTGGTGCCGCAGGGCGACCACTCCGGCTGCGGCTGCTGACCGCACCCGGCCGGCGACCGCGCCCCGAGCGAGGCTCCGCCGTCGGCCCAGAAGCACGCCCGAAGAGGGCCGCAGCCCTGTGCTGCGGCCCTTCTTCGTGGCCTCTCGACTGGCCCCGCCGGCCGTCTCGGGACACGCTGTCACCCGTATGTCACAGGTTTGTTAGAACCATTGACAGATTATGGTCCAAGTGAAAACGTGACCTGCACCACGAACAAGCACGACGAGAACAAGGAGTAGCAATGGCCCAGTACAGGAGGCTTGGCGGGATCCTCGCGATCACGCTCGCCACGACGACCGGCCTGACAGCCTGCGGGTTCGGCGGGACCACGTCGGACGAGGGCACGGACGGCGGCGCGACCACTCTCGATCTGCTCGTCCCCAGCTACTCCGACGCGACGCAGGGCCAGTGGAACGACGTGATCGCCGGGTTCGAGGAAGCAAACCCGGACATCACCGTGAACCTGCAGGTCGAGTCGTGGGACAACCTCGAGTCCGTCATCGCGACCAAGATCCAGGGCGGCGAAGCCCCGGACATCTACAACGGCGGCCCGTTCGCAGGCTTCGCCGAGGACGAGCTGCTCTACCCGGTCGAAGACGTCACCTCCGACGAGACCTACGCCGACTTCCAGCCGACGTTCCTGGAGAACGCCCAGGTCGGCGGCACCACGTACGGTCTGCCCTTCATCGCGTCGGCTCGTGCGCTGTTCGTCAACGACGCGCTCCTGGAGGAGGCCGGCGCCGAGGTGCCCGCCACCTGGGACGAGCTGCTCG
Source organism: uncultured Actinomycetota bacterium (assembly GCA_963850545.1). Classification (GTDB taxonomy): domain Bacteria; phylum Actinomycetota; class Actinomycetes; order Actinomycetales; family Cellulomonadaceae; genus Promicromonospora. Next base: position 1,611,171 of record CAWKLP010000002.1, read on the forward strand.
AGTCGGCCAAGAAGGTCTCCGAGCTCGGCGGCGGTGTGGCCGGCTACGGCATGCCGCTCGGTTCCGAGGAGGCACAGGCCGAGGCCGCGGTGTGGCTGTGGGGCGGCGGCGGATCCTTCGGTGACGCCGAGGCGATCACCATCGACACCCCGGAGAACCTCCCAGGCGCCGAGTTCATCAAGACGATGATCGACGATGGCGCCACGCAGGCCGACGCCGGTGCGTCCGACCGCAGCCCGCTGTTCGACATCTTCGTCCAGGGCAAGATCGGCATGCAGGTCGGTCTGCCGCCGAGCGTGGGCCAGATCGAGTCCGACAACCCGGACCTCGAGTACTCGATCCACCCGATCCCCACGAGGGACGGCGAACCGTTCACGCTGGGCGTGGCCGACCACCTCATGGCGTTCCAGAACGACGGCGACAAGCAGGAGGCGATCACCGCTTTCTTCGACTACTTCTACACCGCCGACGTCTACGTCCCGTGGGTCCAGGCCGAGGGCTTCCTGCCCACCACGCTGTCGGGCTCCGAGGAGCTGGCCGGCGAGGAGGCGCTCGCGCCGTTCCTCGAGGTGCTGCCGGACGCGCAGTTCTACCCGACGACCAACCCGGACTGGGCGGCCACGGACTCCGCGTTCAAGGCACTCTTCGGTCAGCTCGACGGCGACAAGCCGGCCAAGGACGTGCTGGCCGAGATCCAGGACCAGGTCGACGCGGGCTGACGCCCCGCGCCGACCGCCGCCGGCAGGCGGCGACCATCACACGCACACCTGAACCGAAAGCACGGGGAATCTGGTGAAGGACCTCTTGAAGGCCCTGCCGTGGATCGGGCCCGCGGTCGCACTCATTGCGGCCGTGGTCCTGTTCCCGGTGGGACTGATGTTCTGGAACTCGACACGCGACATCAGCCAGAGCGGCGTGGACGACGGAGGTGTAGGCCTCGCGAACTTCGCGACCGTCGTCGGCTTCCAATACTTCTGGCCGATCCTCGGGCGCACGGTCGTGTGGGTGGTGGTCGTCGTCGGCTGCACGCTGATCGGCTCGCTCGCACTTGCGGCGCTGCTGAACAAGGCGTTCCCGGGCCGACGTCTGGTGCGCATGGCCGTCATCGTGCCGTGGGCGGCCAGCGTGGTCATGACGACGCTGGTGGTGCACTACGGCCTGGAGCCGTACTTCGGCATCATCAACTCGTTTCTTGTGGACGTCGGCCTGATCAGTACGCCCGAGGGCTATGGCTGGACCCGGCACCCCGGCACCGCGTTCGCGTGGGCCATGGTGGTCGCCGTGTTCGTGTCGCTGCCGTTCACCACCTACACGATCCTGGCCGGCCTGCAGACCGTCCCCGGCGAGACCGTCGAGGCTGCGCGCATCGACGGCGCCGGGGGCCTGCGGACCTACTTCAGCGTGGTGCTGCCGCAGCTGCGGGGCGCGGTGTCGGTGGCGGTGCTCATCAACATCATCAACGTGTTCAACTCGCTGCCGATCCTGCGCGTCATGACGGGGTCCATCCCCGGGTACGACGCCGACACCGTCATGACCATGATCTTCAAGTACATGCAGAACCAGCGGCAGATCGACCTGGCCAGCGCGCTGTCCGTCATCGCGTTCCTGGTGGTCATCGCGATCGTCGCGATCTACGTGCGGGTCGTCCGCCCTCTGGAGGAGGTCTGATGACCGCGATCACCGATTCGGGGACGACCCCGCAGAGGGCCACCCGTCCGCCGTCGGACAACCGGCAGCGGGTGCGGAAGTACACGGCTGACCAGGTGCCCCTCGGGTCCCTGCTGCTGCGCATGCTCGCCGGGCTAGTTGTGCTGGTTGTGTTCCTGCTGCCGTACCTGATCATGTTCTTCGGCTCGGTGAAGACCAAGGCCGAGATCAGGTCGGTCGATCCGACCTACTTCCCCACGGAGTGGCACTGGGAGAACTACGTCAGCATGTGGTCCACGCCCGAGACGCCGCTGCTGCAGAATCTGATCTCCACCCTGGTGATCTCGCTGTGCGCCACGCTGCTCGTGCTCGCCGTCGCGCTGCCGGCCGCCTACTACACGGCGCGGTTCCGGTTCCATGGGCGGCTCGTTTTCCTGTTCCTCGTGATCGTGACCCAGATGGTGCAGCCGGCGGTGCTGACGTCCGGCCTGTTTCGCCAGTTCATCGCCCTCGGGCTCCTCGACACGTGGGCCGCGATGATCCTGGTCAACGCGGCGTTCAACCTGTCGTTCGCGGTCTGGATCATGCACAGCTTCTTCGCGAGCATCCCGAAGGAGGTCGACGAGGCCGCGCAGATCGACGGCGCCGGCACGTTCACCGTCCTGACGAAGATCAACCTGCCGCTCGTGTGGCCGGGGATCGTCACGGCCGTCGTGTTCACGTTCGTCGCGTCCTGGAACGAGTTCGCGGCCTCGCTCGTGCTGCTGACGACGGCGGGCAACCAGCCGCTCTCCGTGGCGCTGACGAAGTTCGTGGGCCAGTACGAGACGTCGTGGCACTACGTGTTCGGCGTGTCCATCGTGGCGATCGTGCCCGTGGTGATCCTGTTCATGATGATCGAGAAGAGGCTGGTGGGCGGCCTGGTGGCGGGGTCGGTGAAGTAGTCGGGGCGCAGGGCGCGCGGACCGTGGACCGAGCCGTCTCGACCGCCGGACGAATTCTGTCCCAGTGCTGGACAATCGCTTAGCATGGTGGCGATCCCATCCAGAGCGGTCGAGAGTCCTGGCTCCCTGACACCGCAGCAACCTGCCGACTTCCTGCCCCGTGGCCGTGGCGTGAGGACGTAAGGTGCTCACGCCAGGTTCGATGGAGCAGCCATGGTCGCCGAGGTACACCCACACCGCCCCACAGTGTCATTCGAGCTGATGCCACCGCGTCGGCCTGATGTGGCGCCCAACTTCTGGGAGACGGCGCAGCGGCTGGTGGCGGCCCGCCCGGACTTCGTGTCCGTCACGTACGGCGCCGCCGGCGGCGACCGGGCGACGTCGCGCGAGGTGCTCGCCACGCTGCTCAGGGGCACGCCCGTGCTGCCGGTGGCCCACCTGACCTGTGTTGGCGCGTCCCGGGAGGACGTGTCCGAGGTGATCGACGAGTTCCTCGAGGCCGGCGTGCGGTCCTTCCTCGCCCTGCGCGGAGACCCCCCGCGCGACGAGCCGGACTGGCGCCCCGCGGACGACGACGTGCGCTCGAGCATCGACCTGGTCCGGCTGCTGCGGCAGGTCGACGAACGTCGTTGCGCCGCGGACGCCAGCACGGCCCTGCGGTCCGCCGCCCGCCCACTCACCATCGCCGTGGCGACCTTCCCGGACGGCAACCCCGGGGCTCGGACCACGCGCGACCAGGAGGTTCGGCGGCTGCTGGAGAAGCAGGAGGCGGGCGCGAGCTTCGCGATCACCCAGTTCTTCTACCGGGCGGAGTCCTACACCGGGTTCGTGGAGGCAGCCCGCTCCGCGGGGGTGACCATCCCGATCCTCGCGGGGATCCTGCCCACCACCGAGGCGCGCCGGCTGCGCCGGGTCGAGGAGCTCACGGGCGTAGCCGCGCCCGCCGACCTCCTGCGGGACCTCGACCGGCTCGTCGCGCCTGACGGCGCCGTCGACCCCGAGGCCCAGCACGCGCACGGCATCGAGTACTCGGCAGCGCTCGCGCGCGAGGTGCTCGACGCCGGCGCGCCCGGCGTGCACGTGTACACGTTCAACAAGCACCGCCCAGCCCTGGACCTCCTGGAGCGCGCGGGCCTGACCGGCCGCGCGGCCGCGTAGGAAGGGCGGTTCGCACCGCCTGTTCGCTCACGGCGATCGTCGTATCGCGCTGCTGGCACTCGCGGGCCCCGAGTGCTAAGAATATGGGTGTAGCCGGACGACGGCGAGGGTCGTCGTCGAGCGCGCGGCCCTGGAGGTGCCGGGGCCGCATCGTGGTAGGAGGTGATGCGCAATGGCTACCTACTGGGACCCGTTCCAGGAGATGGACCGGATGGTCAGCTCGCTCGTCAGCAACGCTCGACAGTCCGGCGGCATGCCGATGGACCTGTTCCGCACGGGCGACCACTACGTGCTGTCGATGGACCTGCCGGGCGTCGACCCGGGCACCATCGACGTGTCGGTCGAGGACCGGACGCTCACGGTCCGCGCCGAGCGCACGCAGCGGTCGGAGTCCGACGCACAGTGGCTCGTCCGCGAGCGGCCGGCGGGCACGTTCGCGCGACAGCTCACGGTGGGCCGCGGGCTCGCACTCGACAGCATCTCGGCCTCCTACGCCGACGGCGTGCTGTCACTGACCATCCCGGTCAGCGAGGAGGCGAAGCCGCGCAAGATCGAGGTGGCGCACACCGCCGGCTCCACCCCGATCGGCCAGGGCTCGTCCGAGGGTCGGCAGACCATCGAGTCCTGACCCCCGGCGGCGCGCTTCTCCGCGCCGTACGCGTCAGACGCCCAGGTCACCCGAGTGGCCTGGGCGTCTGACACGTAGGCAGGCATCGCGTATGGGATATACCCCGGATGTGATGTACCGGCGGGTTGCGGGGTCGGCCGATACTACGGATGAAATCGGCCCGTACCCATGCGACCGACCTCGTGGAGGCCCTACCGTGCACGATCACGATCACAGCTCCACCGAATGCAGTCCTGACAGCCACTCCTCGCTCGGCCGGCGCGACCTGCTGCGCAGCGCCGTTGTCCTCGGCATCGGTGCCGCGGGCGCGACGATCGCGGCACCCGCCGTCGCCGCTCCTGCTGCCGCCGGCGGCCTCGGCGCCGGTCCCCTCGGCTCCGCCCCGGCGCGGGCCGGGGACGCCCCGCCCTCCCTGGCGCCGGACCCGGAGGCGCCGGCCGACGCGCCCCCGGGCGCGCTTGCCGGGGTCGACGTCGTCGCGCCGACCATCGCGAGCTGCAACACCTGGGGCGCCGCTGCTGCCCGGGGCACCATCGACACCGTCTCGACCAACCCGAACAAGATCCTGATCCACCACACGGCGTCGGCGAACGTCACCGACTACTCGCAGGCCGCCGGGTACCAGATCGCCCGCGACATCCAGCAGTGGCACTTCGCCAACGGCTGGGTGGACACCGGTCAGCACCTCACGGTGAGCCGCGGCGGGTACGTCATGGAGGGCAGGCACGGTTCCCTGTCCCGGCTGCAGAGCGGCAGCGGCACGGTCGTGGGCGCGCACGCCCCCGGCCAGAACAGCCAGGCCATCGGGATCGAGAACCAGGGCACGTACACGAGCGCGACGCCGCCGGCGCAGCTCTGGAGCCGCCTGGTGGAGCTGTGCGCCTACATCTGCGACCAGTACGGGATCGCGCCGACGCAGATCTACGGGCACCGGGACTACACGGCCACGGCCTGCCCCGGCGACGTCCTGTACTCGATGCTGCCGCAGCTGCGGTCCGAGGTGGCGGCGGCCCTGGCAGGCACGAGCTGGTCGGTAATCGTCGACAACACGTCCGCGGGCTTCGCCGCCGGCGGGTCGTGGCTGACGTCGTCGTTCTCGGCCGAGCGGTACGGCGCCAACTACCGCTACGCGACGCCGGCCGAGGTCAGCGACCTGGCGACGTTCTCGGCCACGATCCCGTCCAACGGCTCGTACCGCGTGGAGGCGTGGTTCCCGGGCATCGCCGGCTACAACACGTCGACGCCGTTCATCGTCTACACCGGGACCGGCTCGTCGACGATCCGCGTGGACCAGTCCACGGGCGGAGGTGCCTGGCTCTCGCTCGGCACCTACGCCATGACGGCGGGGACCCGCAACGTCGTGGCGGTCAGCCGCTGGACCCAGGGCACGGCATACGTCGTGGCGGACGCGATCCGGATCACGCGGCTGGGTTGACGTCCGGCTTGGGACGGAGAACCAGGGCGAATACCTGTGCGCCGCCTCGCTCACGGGCCCCAGGGGGCCCTCCGCTACGGTTTGACGGCGGCGCACAGGTATCCGCCCTGGTTCTCCTTCGCCAGCCAGCGGGCCGAGCCGCGTGATCCGGCCATCGCTGGATGGGAGGGGTGGTCAGTCGGCGCGTTCCTGGCCGCTCATCGCCTGGATGGACTGCATTACCTGTTCGGTCAGCTCGCGCCGTGCTTGCGCGGGCTTGGTGCCGGCCGCGATCTGGCGCGAGGGGTCGATCGGCGTCCCGAAGTGCAGCTCGACCCGGGCGAACCGCGGCATCTTGCCGATGGGCTTCACCTTGTCCGTGCCGAGCAGTGCGACCGGGACCACGGGGGCCTTGCCGGTCAGGGCCAGCCATGCGACGCCGGTGTGCCCCTTGTGCAGCTTGCCGTCGCGCGACCGCGTGCCCTCGGGGTAGATACCGAACGCGCCGCCGCGCTGCAGCACGGCGAGCGCGTCCTCGAGGGAGCGCTGCCCGGCACGCGGGTCGTCCCGCTGCACGGGGATGTCGCCCATCTTGGTGAAGAACCAGCGCGAGATGCGGCCCTTGATGCCCTTGCCGGTCCAGTACTCGGCCTTGGCCAGGAACGCGACGTGCCGTGGCGCCATGATCGGGATGAGCAGCGAGTCGATGAACGACAGGTGGTTGCTCGCCAGGATGACGGCGCCGCGCTTCGGAATGTTCTGCAGGCCAGTGACGCGCGGGCGCAGAAGCACGAGCACGAGGAGCGAGAGAATGAGCTTGAGGAACCGGTACGTCACCGGCCTATTGTGCACCCCTCAAGCGACCCTGCGGACGGGGTGATGCGCGGTGAAAAAGGCTAAAGAGACCTACAAGAGGCTCTGCTTGGATCTGCCCAGGCAAGAAGACGGGCGCCGCCCGCCGGCTGACCCGACCACCTGTCAGACGTGCAGGTCACCAGGGTGACCTGCACGTCTGACAACCTGCGCCGCGGTGCTCAGGACGCCTCGTCCCCGCCCTTCTCGAAGGCGGCGGGGCGCACCTGCACGGTACGGACACGGTCGACGTCGAGCTTCTCGCTGCGGTCGAACCGGTAGATGCCGTTCTCCTCCTGGAACACGTCGGTGAGCTGCGTGTAGCAGTAGCCGAACATCAGCGGGTCGTCGAGGAGCGTGTCGGTGAGCCCGGCGAACCGGAGGTGGAACTCCTCCTCGTCCACGACACGCTGGCCGTAGCCCCACGAGTCGGGCGAGCGGCCCGACGCGGTCGCCGCGGCCTCGGGGTTCCACCAGATGCCGCCGTACTCGCTGACGAAGTAGGGCTGCCCGTTGTACGGCTGGGAGATCGGCGTGCCGTTGTCGCGCTGGTTCCCGTAGGGGCGTCCCTCGGCGAGGTCGCCGACCAGCTTCGCGAACTCCGTCGGGTCCTGCTCGTACAGGTGCGAGTCCCAGACATCCGTCTCGAGCACGCGATGGGAGTAGCCGCTGGCGTCCAGCACCGGTCGGGAGGGGTCGGCCACCTTGGTGGCGAGCCACATGCTCGCGCGTGACGTCGTCCAGCTGCGTGATGCGGTCGTGCAGGTCCTGGTGCGTCTCGTTGAGCGGGCACCAGCCGATGATCGACGGGTGCGAGTGGTCCCGCTGCAGCGCCTCGAGCCATTCGGCGACGTACGACGTCGTCGGCCGTTGGCCGTCGGCAGGCGTGCCGTAGCCGCTGACGCCCCAGTCGCCGAACTCGCCCCACACGAGGTAGCCGAGCCGGTCCGCGTGGAACAGGTATCGCTCCTCGAAGACCTTCTGGTGCAGGCGGGCACCGTTGAACCCGGCCGCGAGGCCGAGCTCGATGTCCCGCGCGAGCGCGGCGTCCGACGGCGCCGTCATGAGCGACTCCGGCCAGTAGCCCTGGTCCAGGACGAGCCGCTGGAAGACCGGCTCGCCGTTGATCCGGATCGCCAGTCCGTCGATGGAGACGGAGCGCAGGCCGGCGTAGGAGCGCACGGAGTCGACGAGGACGCCGTCCGCGTCGCGCAGCTCGATGTCGACGCCGTACAGGTGCGGGTCGCCCGGTCCCCAGGTGCGCACGCGGTCCGCGGGGACGACGGCGCGCAGCGCGGGCGCCAGGTCGAGGTCGGCGCGGGCGGTGGCGGTCGCCACCTCGCCCTCGGCGTCGGTCACGGTGACGGTCACCGTGTGGCCGCGCCGGTTCGCCGACAGTGGCACCACGACGTCGAACGCCGAGCTGGACAGGTCCGGCGTGATGCGTGGGCGGCGCAGGTGCACGGACGGTACCGGCTCCAGCCACACCGTCTGCCAGATGCCCGTCGTGCGGGTGTAGTTGCACTCGAAGTTCGCGTAGCGGTTGCTCTGCTTGCCCCGGGCCTGCGGCCCGTGGCGCGTGTCCCGGGCCCGCACGACGACGGTGACCGTGTCCCCAGGGTTCGCGATGCCGTGCAGGTCGGCCGTGAACGGGGTGAACCCGCCGCGGTGCCGCACGACCTCCGTCCCGTCGACCCACACCGTCGTGTCGTGGTCGACCGCGCCGAAGTGCAGCAGGACGTGCGGGTCGTCGCCGACGGCGGACCACTCCGCGGGGACGGTGACCTCGCGGCGGTACCAGACGGCTTCGAGGAAGTCGGTGTTCTCGACGCCGGAGAGCTGCGACTCGGCCGCGAACGGGACGACGATCTCGCTCTGGAGCGGGCGCTCGACGAGGCCGCGCTCGAGACCGGAGTCGCCCGAGTCGATCTCGAACTGCCAGGTGCCGTTGAGGTTCAGCCAACGGTCGCGGGCCATCTGCGGGCGGGGGTACTCGGGGCGCGGTACGGCGGTGGCCGTTGGTTCGCCCGCGGGCGAGAAGCGGTCGAGGAAGGTCATCAGCTGCTCCATTACGTCTACGACAGGTGCGTCGCGATTCAACACGGCTTCCGAGCGGAATGCAACGTTGTATCACGGGGACGCCCGACCGGGCATGCCGCGGAGGGCGTCCAGGGGCTCAGGCGCGGCTGCTCTCCCGGACCAGCAGGCGGTGCGGTACCAGCGCGTCGACCGGCTCGACGGCGGGGTTCTCGAGCTGCGCGATGATCCGGTCCACCGCCGTCTCCGCGATGGCACGCAGGTCGGGCGCGACGGTGGTCAGCGAGGGGTTCGAGAACCGGCCGTCCTCCGTGTTGTCCCAGCCCGTCACCGCGAGGTCGTCGGGGACCCGCACGCCGTTGCGGCGCAGCGTGTACAGGGCCCCCAGGGCGAGCTCGTCGTTGGCGCACACCAGCCCGTCGATCTGGTCGATCCGGGCGAGCACCGACTCCACCGTCGCGGCGCCCGCCGGGCGGGAGAACTGGGGGACCTGGAGCACCCAGCGCTCGTCGACGTCGAGACCCGCCGCGGCGTGGGCGTCGAGGAACCCCTGGACGCGCTGCGCGCCGGTGCGGCCGGCGCCGCGCGGCTCGGCGCCGAGGAACCCGAGCCTGCGCCGTCCGCCCTGCAGGAGGTGTGCTGTGACCTGCGCTGCCGCCTCGACGTTGTCGATGCTCACGTGGTCCGTCCGCCGCTCACGGGTGGGGTCCGGGTCGGCACGCTCGCCCAGCAGCACGAGAGGGACTGCACCCCGTACCTCGTCGATCTCGGCCGGAGTCAGCTCCAGCGGGGAGAAGATGATGCCGTCGATCGCCTGGACGTCGAAGCCGCGCGCCACCTCGAGCTCGGTGTCGCGCGAGGACCGGGTCTCCTCGATGAGCACGCGGTAGCCGCGGGCGCTCCCGACGTCGATCACCTCGTGGGCCAGCACCGAGAAGTACGGCGCGTGCACGAAGGGCACCGCGAGGGCGAGCGTGTTCGTGCGGCCCCGGCGCAGCTGGCGACCGGCGATGTTGGGCCGGTAGCCCAGCTCGGCGATCACCGCCTCCACCCGCGCCCGGGTGGCGTCGCTGACCCGGCCCGTGCCGTTGACGACGTTCGAGACGGTCTTCCAGGAGACGCCCGCCGCTGCGGCCACGTCCTTGATGCCGACGCGCCGTCCTGATCGTTCCGACAATCCTGCACGTCCTTTCGCGTGACCCTCTTGACGGGGAACCATAGGCTAGTCCATCGTGATCTAACGTTAGAGCACAACGTTGCACCAAAGGAGGTCGACGATGACCGTGCGACAAAGAGGCGTCGGACTCGGAGGGCGGCCCGGCGTCTCTCGCCGGAGCTTTCTCCAGGCGGCGCTCGTGGGTGCCGGAGGCGTGGCACTGGGCGGCGCGCTCGCGGGCTGTGCGGGGAGCGCCGCCGCGGATGACCGTACGACGGTGCGGATCTGGGACCTCTTCTCAGGCGCCGACGGTGAGCGGATGCAGGGCATGCAGGCCGAGGCCATGCGGGCCCACCCTGACATCGCCATCGAGTCCGTGACCCTTGCCTGGGGCTCGGCCTACTACACGAAGCTGGCGATGGCGTCGTCGGGCGGGCGGCCACCCGAGGCGGCGGTGATGCACATGTCCCGGCTCGCCGGGTATGCGCCAGGGGGGCTGCTGGAGCCGTTCGACCTGGACGCGCTCGCCGAGCTCGGGATCCGCGAGGAGAGCTTCGCCCCGGCGGTGTGGGAACGCGCGACCTATGAGGGCGAGCTATATGCGCTACCGCTCGACACCCACCCCTTCGTCACCTTCTACGACCCCGGGATCGCGGGCGAGGCGGGACTGCTCGACGCCGACGGGAAGCTCGCCGAGGTCACGTCGGCCGACGCGTTCCTCGACGCCGGGCGAGCCATGGCCGAGGTCACCGGCGACACGGGTGTGGCATTCGGCTACCTGCTCGACACCGCCCAGGCGTGGCGCCTGTTCTGGGGCCTCTATGCGCAGACGGGTGCCGGATTCGAGCTCACGCCCGGACGACCTGCCGGGCTGGACGAGCGCGCGGCCACCGAGACCGTCGAGTTCATGCAGGCGATGCTGGACGGCACGGTCGCGGCGAGCAACCAGGACTATCCCGGTGCGATCGCGAGCTTCGTGACCGGACGCTCCGGTCTGGTGGTGTCCGGCGAGTGGGAGCTGCCCGCCTTCCAGGGCGCCATCCCGGACGTCGGAGGCGCGCCCTTCCCCACACTGTTCGGTACTCCGGCGAACTACGCCGACTCACACGCGTTCGTGCTGCCTCGCCAGGCCACGCCCGACCCGCGACGACGGGACGCGACCTACCGCGTGCTCGCGAACCTGGTGTCCGACGGCGGGCTCACGTGGGCAGGCGCCGGACACATCCCCGCGTACGAGCCAGTACAGGCCGAGCCTGCCTACCGGGAGCTGTCGCCGCAGCGTGACTACGCCGCCGCCGGCCAGATCGTCGTCCTCGACCCGCCGGTCTGGTTCGCCGGCGCGGGCAGTGACTTCCAGGCGCGGATGTGCGACGCCATGTCCGTCGCTCTGCAGGGGAGGGCGTCGGCGTCGAGCGCTGTGACGCAGATGCTCCACGAGATGGACCGCTTTCTCCAGACCCCCAACCCTGCCTGAGCGGAGAGGACAACGATGACTACCTCCAGCACCACGGGCGCCCTCAGAACGACGGACGCCACCACCAAGGGCTCCGGCACGGGCAGCGCAGCCCAGAGCCGACGGCGCGGCGCCGACACCTCGCATCCGAGCCTGCGGTCTCGGGACCGGTCCGGCTACGTGTTCGTCGCACCGTTCGTCGTCGCCGCGGGCCTGTTCCTCGTCTGGCCGATGCTCTCCGGCCTGTGGACGAGCTTCACCAACCGCAGCCTCACCGGGTCCGGCAACGAGTTCGTCGGGTTCGCCAACTACGCGGAGGCGTTCGCCGACGCGCAGGTGTGGCAGACCCTGTGGCAGACCTTCCTCTTCACGGTCCTGTCGACCGTGCCGCTCGTGCTCCTGGGCCTCGTCCTGGCTCTGCTCGTGCACACCGGCCTGCCCGGACAATGGCTGTGGCGCACATCGTTCTTCGCGTCCTACCTGCTGCCGGTGGCCGTCGTCACGGCACTGTTCAGCTGGCTGTTCCAACCGGACATCGGCCTGCTCAACACCTGGCTCGGCGCGCTCGGTGTCGCGCCCGTCGGGTGGCTCACCGAGGAGGGCGTCGCGATGCTGTCCATCGCGCTCGTCACCGTCTGGTGGACCGTCGGGTTCAACTTCCTGCTCTACCTCGCCGCGCTGCAGGGCATCCCCGCGGTGCTCTACGAGGCGGCGACCATCGACGGCGCCGGTGGGTGGCGACGGCTGTTCTCGATCACGCTGCCCCAGCTGCGCAACGTCACGGGGGTGATCGTCGTGCTGCAGCTGCTCGCTTCGCTCAAGGTGTTCGACCAGGTCTACCTGCTCACCGCGGGTGGGCCCAACGGGTCGACGCGCCCGATCCTCGAGTACATCTACGACACCGGGTTCACGAACTACCGCCTCGGGTACGCCTCGGCGATCTCGTACGTGTTCTTCGCGATCATCCTCGTCCTGACCCTCGTGCGGCTCCTGCCGACGCGGAAGGAGCGCTGACATGGCCGTCACCGACATCTCCCCCACCGGCTCGGCGACCGACCGGGCCGGAACGCTCTCGTCGTCTGACGGCAGGAGCGCGCGCGACGTCCGCCGGGCCGAGCGCCGCGCCCGGGCCGCAGAGAACCGCGCGATGACGCGCCTGACGCTCGGCACGAGCCGGTCGGCCCGGGCGCTCGCGCTCGCAGCCCTCGTCGTGCTCGCGGTGGTCTGGCTCGTGCCGCTGGCATGGGGCGTGGTCACGTCGTTCAAGACGGAGACCGACGCCGCGTCGAGCGCGACCTGGTTGCCGCCGTCGGGCTTCACCATCGAGGCGTACGCGACGGTCCTGGGGCGTGGCGACGTGCTGCAGTGGACGTTGAACACGACAGTCGTCGCCGTGCTGGTCACCGCGATCACCGTGCTGATCTCCGCGATGGCCGCGTACGCGTTCTCCCGCACCCTGTTCCGGGGGCGTCGTGTGCTCATGGCGCTCACCGTCGCGTCGATCCTGGTGCCGTCACAGATCCTGATCGTGCCGCTGTTCCAGCAGATGCAGGTGTTCGGGCTCGTCGACACGCTCGCCGCGGTGATTCTTCCGCAGGTCGTCGCGCCGGTCATGGTGTTCATCCTGAAACGGTTCTTCGACGCTGTTCCCGAGGAGCTGCTGGACGCGGCCCGGATCGACGGCGTCGGCCCGTGGCGCTTGTTCTGGACCATCGTGCTGCCGTTGTCGCGCAGCATCCTCGTTGCCGTCGCGATCTTCGTGTTCATCGGCGCGTGGAACAACTTCCTGTGGCCGTTCATCGTCACCAACGACCCCGCACTGATGACGCTGCCCGTGGGGCTGTCGACCGTCAAGAGCGCCTACGGCGTGCAGTACGCGGAGACGATGGCCGCGGCGATGATCGCCGCGCTGCCGCTGCTGGTCGTTTTCATGCTGTTCCAGCGCCGCATCGTGCAGGGTGTTGCGACCACGGGCATGGGCGGGCAGTAACAGGCCACAATTCGGGTGTGGCTACCCCGACCCCGCACCCTTCCCAGCGCCCGCACCTCGCCGCGGTGGTGGAAGACCACTTCTACGCCGCGGCGGGGTGGGTGCTCGCCCGCGCCGGCTGGCGTCCCCGCCTCGAGACCTATACCGGGTACGGCACGCCGGACCGGGTGCGGGTGCTCGCTCGCGTCCTGATCGCGCGCCCACGCCCCGCCTCAGCGGACGGCGACGCCCTCCGTGCCGGCCGGCGCGGGTTCCGCCACTTCCTGACCGTGCCGGCGCCCCTCCGCCGGGTGCGGCTCCAGGTCGGTGGCCAGACGTCGGTCGTGACGAGCGACCGCGCCGGTTACGTCGACGTAGAGCTCCCCATCGACACCCCGTTGCCCACTGGCTGGCAGCCTGCCTTCCTGACCTGCCTCGACGGGCCTGAACAGTGGGAGGCCGACGCCTCGCTCCTGGTGCTCGACGAGCACACGCGGTTCGGCGTCGTCAGTGACATCGACGACACGACGATGGTGACGGCGGTGCCGCGGCCGCTGCTCGCGGCGTGGAACACGTTCGTGCGGCACTCCAGCGCGCGGCGGGCGGTGCCGGGCATGCCCGCGCTGTACCGGACGCTGCAGCGGGCGCACCCGGACGCCGCCTTCTTCTACCTGTCGACCGGAGCCTGGAACACCGCTGGCACCCTGCGCGCGTTCCTCTCGCGCCACGTCTACCCGCCGGGCCCGCTCCTCCTCACCGACTGGGGACCGACCCTCAGCGGGTGGTTCCGCAGCGGCCGGGCGCACAAGGAGGCGAGCCTCGAGCTCCTGATGTCGTGGTTCCCGCACGTGCGCTGGGTGCTCATCGGCGACGACGGCCAGCACGACGTCGAGATCTACGAGAAGGCCGCGCGACGTCGTCCTGATCGCGTCCGGGCCGTGGCGATCCGGCGGCTCACCGGCGGGCAGCAGGTGCTCGCGGGGAACCTGCCGGACGGGGGCGTCTCGGCTGCCGGCCCTGACGTCTCCCTGGTGCCGACCGTCACGGGCCAGGATGGCGACGAGCTCACACGTCGCCTCGCCACCGTGCCGGGCGTGCTCACCGACTGAGTGGCGGTCGCCTCCGGCTCAGGCGGTCACCATGTAGTCGTCGGCGTCGTCGTCCCAGGCCAGGGAGACGGTGCCCGCGGCCTCTGCCGCCTTTGCGAATTGCAGGAACCCGCGGAAGCCGAGCGCCTTCTCCGAGAAGTCCGGGCGCTTCTTGCGTACGGCGTTCTTCAGGCCGGACAGGGCGGCCGAGCCGTTCGACTCCTGCACCACGTTCTTCAGCAGCACGAATGCCGCGTCGGTGTCGCCCTGCTCCGGCAGCGACACCTCGGGGTCGCCCGCGGACGGGCCCGTCGCCAGCTCGACGAACCCACGGTCCGCGAGGAACCGCAGGAACTCGCCGAACGTGCGGAACCCGTAGTCCGACTCGCTGAACGTCGCGTCCTTGCGCAGCAGGGTCCGCTTGAGGGCGGACGCCGTCACGGCGCCGCTCGTGGAGGACTGCAGGTCGGCGAGGGTCTGCGCCACGCGCACCTCCATCGGCGTCTCGCTCGACGCCGGAGCCTCCTCCTCCTGCTCGCTCACGTCGATCTCGGCCTCCGGCGCCACCTCGGCGGGCGCCGGTGCGGGCTCCGCCTTCTTGCGACGTCGGGTCGCGGGCTTGGCCTCGGGCTCGGCCGGAGCCTCGGGCGAGGTCGCCTCTGCGACGGCCTCCGCCACCGCTTCCGCGGCCTTGGTGCGGCGCGATGTGGTGGGGGCCTTCTGCGCGGTGGCGCGCTCCGGCGTCGTGCCGGCCTTGCGGGAGCGGGAGCCGCGCTTCGGGGCGGGGGCGCCCTGGTCCTCGTCGGGCACCTCGACGCCTTCGAGGCGGTCGTAGAAGAGGAACTCGTCGCACGCGGCCGGCAGCAGGCGCGACGTCGACTTCTCGACGCCGACGCCGATGACGCGCTTGTTCAGCTCGCGGAGCTTGTGGACGAGCGGGGAGAAGTCGCTGTCGCCCGTGCACATGACGAACGTGGAGATGTAGTCGCGCTCGAAGGCCATCTCGATGGCGTCGACCACCATCTTGATGTCGGCGGCGTTCTTGCGGGAGGCTCCCATCCGCTGCGTCATCTCGATCAGCTCGACCTGGTGCCGCGTCAGCATGCGCCGGTCCTCGTCGAAGTACGACCAGTCCGCGTAGGCCCGACGCGCGACCACGCGCCCGCGCACGGCGAGGGCATCGGCGATCGGGCCGAAGTCGAACTGCATCCCGCCCAGGTGCTCCCGGGCGCCCAGCGCCAGGTTCTCGTAGTCGATGAAGACAGCAAGGCGCTCTTCGAGGTCCATGCTCGCCACTCTATGGGGTTTCCAGGTTGTGGGAGTTCGCGGCCGCTCGGGGCCGGCGATCCACATGAGGAAATGGGGAGAGGGTGAAATGTGCGGAGTTGGGCCGCGCTTTCCGACACCAGCTGCCGCCCGTTGCCTAGGATCGGGGAATGGCCGAGGCAACCGCGGGATACGAGGACCCGATTTCCACCCGGAATCGGATCATCGCCGCTGCCGCGCGCCTGACCTGTGCCGACGGCTGGTCGAAGGTGACGATGGGCCGCCTGGCGGCGGAGGCCGGCGTGAGCCGGCAGACCGTCTACAACGCGGTCGGCAGCCGCGAGGACCTCGCCGAGGCGATGGTGCTCACGGAGTCGGCCAAGTTCATCTTCAGGATCCTCGAGGGCTTCGACAACCACCCCGACGACCTGCTGCCGGCGATCCACGACGCCTTGGAGAACACGCTGGTGTTCGCCGAGGGGAACGCGCTGCTGCGCGCCGTGGTCTCTGCCACGCACGGTGCGGACACCGAGCTGCTGCCTCTGCTCACGACCCACTCGGAGTCGCTGCTCGGCACCCTCATGGTCGTGGTGCAGGACCGGGTGGACCAGTACGAGACCGACCTGGAGCCCGAGCGGATCTCGGCGATCATCGACATCGTCGTGCGGGCCGCGCTGAGCCACGTCATGCAGCCGACGGCGACTCCGCGCGAGACCGCCGACTCGATCACGTGGCTCGTGGCGCGCGTCCTGGGGCATACGGAAGAGCTGGCCGCCTCCGGCGCCTGACGCCCGCACGCCGGTGCTCGATCCGCGCGCTTGACGCTCCGCGCTTGACGCCCCGCGACGGCGTAGGAGGATCGAGACATGCGAATCGGCACCCACTTCATGCGCTTCGACTCGATGGAGCCCGCCCGGATGCGGGCCGGGCTGGCGGACGCCGCCCGGTACGCGGACGACGGCGGCGTCTCGTGGATCTCCGTGATGGACCACTACTTCCAGATGGAGCACCAGGGCTTCCCGGCGTCGGACCCGATGCTGGAGGCGTACACGACCCTGGGCTACCTGGCCGGGGTGACCGAGAAGGTCCAGCTCGGCGCGCTGGTCACCGGCGTGACGTACCGCTACCCCGGTCTGCTGGCGAAGATCGTGGCGTCGCTCGACGTGGTCTCAGGCGGACGCGCCACCTACGGCATCGGCGCCGCCTGGTACGACAAGGAGCACGCGGCCCTCGGGGTGCCGTTCCCGCCGCGCAAGGACCGCTTCGAGATGCTCGAGGAGACGGTCCGGATCGCCCGCCAGATGTACGACCCGGACAACAACGGCCCGTTCGAGGGCAAGCACTACCAGCTCGCCGAGACGCTGTGCTCGCCGGCGCCGCTGTCGGGCCCGGAGATCATGATCGGCGGTTCGGGCGAGCGGAAGACCCTCCGGCTCGTCGCGCAGTACGCGGACGCGTGCAACCTGTTCGCCGAGACCCCCGAGCGGCTGCGCCACCTCCTCGACGTGCTGCACCGGCACTGCGACGACGTAGGCCGCGACCCCGCCGACATCCGCGTCACGATGCTGCACCGCGGCGCACCGATCGGCCCTGGCGACACCGCCAACTTCGTCGCTGAGATGCGGGGCTTTGCCGGGCACGGGGTCGACACGGTCATCCTGCGGCCGCCGGCCACGTCGCTCGCCGGGTGGGTGCGCGACGCGGTGCTCCCGGTCGTGGAGCCGTGCGCGGAGCTATGACGCTCAGCCAAACTCCCCGGAACCGCCGGCCCGCGCGCCCCGGAGCGCGACCGGGCACGTAGCCAGGTGGTCGTCCACCAGGCCGCACGCCTGCATGGCCGCGTAGGCCGTGGTGGGGCCGATGAACCGGAACCCCTCCTTCTTCAGCGCTTTGCTCATGGCCTTCGACTCGGCCGTCCAGGCCGGCACGTCCCTGAAGGTGGTGTGGCGCTCGCGGGAGGCCGGATCGGGTGCGAAGGACCAGATCAGCTCGTCGAGCGTGCGTCCGGAGTCGTGCAGCGCGACCACTGCCCGCGCGTTGTCGATAGTGGCCTCGATCTTCATGCGGTTGCGGATGATGCGCGCGTCGGTGAGCAGCCGCTCGACGTCGTCGGGCCCGAATGCCGCGACCTGCTCCGGGGCGAAGCCGGCGAAGACCTCCCGGAACGCCGGGCGCTTGCGCAGCACGGTGATCCAGGAGAGCCCGGACTGGAAGCCCTCCAGGGCGATGCGCTCGAGCAGGGCGGACTCGCCGTGCACGGGTACGCCCCATTCGTCGTCGTGGTACGCCGAGTAGAGCGGGTCGCCGTCGCCGAAGCAGCGCGCCGCCGCGCCCGCGTCCTCGGCCACTGTCCTGATGTCTGTCACGGGATCACTTGTCACGGCACCACTTTGACTCACACCACCGACACTCCACGCCCTCCGGCCGTCCGACTGTGCACAACGTCCGAAAACCGCTGCCTGTGGTCGCGCCAGGACCGTTGTGCTGCCGTGCGGAGGGGCTCATGACCCATCATCCGGGATCGCCCCCCGGCGCCTCAGGTAGGCCTCGACCCCGTCGAGCACGGCCGTGACCCCGAAGGCGATGTCGTCGTCGTCGGGGGGCGTGGTCGGCGCCGTCTCCGGCCAGGTCGCGAACGCCTCGAACAGGTTCGGGTACGTCGTGGCGTCGGCATACCGGGAGAGCACGGTCTCGAAGTCGGCGTAGGGGTTGGCCGCCACGACCGCGGCGGGGTCGAGCTCGGACTCGGGGGTCCCGTCCGGCAGCCCGGCCTCCCGGCGCGCCTGCTGGACCGCCGCGCGGTGAGACTCGATCTGTACCCGGGCCTCGCCCAGGACGTGCTGTGCGAGCAGGCCGATGATCGCGAGCTTCTCGTCGGGGGGCAGGTCTAGCGGGCGCAGGACGCCGAACGCCTGGTCGATCCAGCGCACCCGGTTCGGCCCTGGCGGTGCGGCGGACAGCGGCAGCTCCAGCATCCACGGCCGGGCCAGGCCCAACGCGATCTGGGCCCGCGTCCAGGCTTCGAGCCCGGCGCGCCAGCCGTCGTCGGTAGGGACGTCGGGCAGGTCGGCCGCCACGGCGTCCGACATCATGACCAGCAGCTCCTCCTTGCCGGACACGTGCCGGTACAGGGCCATCGGCGTGTATCCGACGGCCTCCGCGATACGCGCCATCGAGACGGCGGCGAGGCCCTCGGCGTCGGCCAGGTCGATCGCGGCCCGCACGATCTGCGCGGTGGACAGCGCGGGCTTGGGCCCGCGTCGCCGCGGCGCGGCGGCCCCCCACAGGCGCTGCACGGCAGCGGGCAGCTCACGCGCAGGTGCTGCGTCGTGCGGCTGCTCGGCCGGTTCGGGCGTCGTGTCGGTGCTCATCGACTCCCATCCTGCCCTGATCCGGGGTGTGGTCCGATCCCAAAACTCTCTTGACCACATACTGTTTACGCTCCACACTAAAACGTGTAGGACATAAACAATAAGCGATCCGGGAGAGGGAGACCATGGCTGCGATCGTCACGGCCGAAGGCCTGCGCAAGTCCTTCGGAAGGAGAGGCTCGACGAGCCCGCCCGTGCTGGACGGGCTCGACCTGGAGCTCGAAGAGGGAGCGGTGCTCGCACTGCTCGGCCCCAACGGTGCGGGCAAGACCACCACCGTCCGCATCCTGTCCACGCTGCTGCGGCCCGACGCCGGCCGCGCGACGGTCGCCGGGTTCGACGTGGTGCGAGACGCACGACAGGTCCGCGAGACCATCAGCCTCACCGGGCAGCAGGTCGCCATCGACGACAAGCAGTCCGGGGCCGAGAACCTCACGATGATGGGCCACCTCGCCCACCTCCCGCGCCGGGTCGTGCGGGACCGCGTGGCGGAGCTGCTCGACGCGTTCGACCTGGCTGACGCCGCGAGCAGGCGCGTCGCGGCCTACTCGGGCGGCATGCGGCGTCGGCTCGACCTCGCGGCAGGCCTGCTGACCCGGCCCCGGGTCATGTTCCTCGACGAGCCCACAACGGGTCTCGACCCGCGGTCGCGGCGAGCGATGTGGGACGTCGTCCGAGACGTGGTCTCCGACGGCACCAGCGTCCTCCTGACCACCCAGTACCTGGAGGAGGCCGACCGGCTCGCCCAGCGCGTCGCACTCGTGGACGGCGGCCGCATCGTCGCCGACGGCACACCCGCCCAGCTCAAGCGCGAGGTGGGCGAGGCAGGCGTCGAGCTCACCTTCACCACCCCGTCCGACGCCGGCCGCGTCGCCCCGGCACTTGCGGCCGCCACCGTCGACGGCTTGCGGGTGCGGGTGCCCACCGACGGCTCGGTCGCGCACGTCCGGTCCGTGCTGTCCGCCGTCGAGGCCGCGGGGGTGGTGCCAGAGCACTGGGAGGTGCGCGCGCCGAGCCTGGACGACGTCTTCCTCACCCTGACCGGGCACGTCGGCCAGGAACGCACCACCGGCGCGAAGGAGGTGGCGGCATGACGCACCTGCTGAGCGACGTATCGACCATGACCGTCCGCGGCCTCCGCCTCGTCTCGCGCGACGTGGACGCCATGATCACCGCGGTGCTGCTGCCGGTCATCATCCTTCTGATGTTCGTCCTCGTGTTCGGCGGGGCGGTCGACATCGGCACGGAGTACATCAACTACGTGACGCCGGGCGTGATCCTGCTGGCGGCCGGGTTCGGCGCCGCGAACACGGCGCTGGCGGTGGAGCACGACATGTCGAGCGGCATGGTCGAACGGCTCCGGTCGATGCCCATGAACGCCTGGACCGTGCTGTCCGGGCACGTGGCGGCGAGCCTCGTGAAGAACCTGGCCACCACGGCGATCGTCTTCGGCGTGTCGATGCTGATGGGGTTCCGGCCCGATGCCTCCGCACTGGAATGGCTCGCCGCGGTGGGGATGATCCTGCTCTTCGTCGGGTGGATCACGTGGCTCGCCGCCCTCGTGGGAGTCCTGGTCCGGTCGCCCGCCGCCGCCGGCGGCTTCTCCTTCTTCGTGATGTTCCTGCCCTACGTGTCGAGCGCGTTCGTACCCGTCGACACGCTGCCGAGCTGGCTGCGCGGGTTCGCCGAGCACCAGCCGGTCACGCCCGTGATCGAGACGGTGCGCGGGCTGCTCGCGGGTGGTGTCGCGGGGGCCGCCGACCCGGGAGACGCCGCGACGCTCGCCGTCACCTGGTGCCTGGGGCTCGGGCTGGTCTTCGCGGTGGCGGCAGGCCTGGCGTTCCGTGCCCGGCGCTGACCCGTTCTCCTTCCCGTTCCATCCGGCCCGGCGAAAGCAGGCAAGACATGGCAACCGACACGACGACGACCACCCCCACCCATCCGCCCCGTCCGCCCGAGGCGATCCGCTGGTGGCGCCGACCCTGGATAGCGCCGCTCGCGATCATCACGGCGATCTTCCTGGCGACGGCGTTGCCCCGGTACGTGGGACTGGACCCGACGCTCTCCCTGGTCCCGACCGACCGCGGTCCCGCGTTCTACCCGGCGTTGGTGACCCACATCCTCGCGGGGTCGGTGATGCTGAGCGCCGCCGTCCTGCAGCTCTGGCCGTGGCTGCGTGCCCATCACCTGCGGGTGCACCGGTGGAGCGGCCGCGTCTACGTGGCCACCGCACTGCTGACCGGCCTTGCGGCGCTGGTCACAGCCCAGTTCCCGAGCGCGGGCGTAGGGCAGCAGGTGGCTAACACCTTCCTGGGCATCCTGCTCCTGACGTTCACCCTGCTCGGCTACCGCGCGGTGCGGCAGCGCCGGTTCGCCGACCACCGGGAGTGGATGATCCGCAGCACCGCGCTGGCCTTCTCGATAGTGGCCAACCGGTTCTGGTCCACGTTCCTCATCGCGGTCTACGTCCCGGGGGCGTTCACCGACCCGGACATCGGGTTCGGCGCCCCGGAGATCGAGGGCGCGGCTATCGCGTCCGCGTGGGTCTCGTGGATCGTCAACCTCATGTTCGCCGAGTGGTGGATCCACCGGAAGCCGAAGAAGCGAGCCCGGGTCCAAAGGGCTCGCTGAGTGTCAGTGGCGGAGGACACACTGTCCCCATGGCGCAGACGACCGGCGAGACCACGGGCAGCACAGCAGAGCTCGAGCAGAAGCAGATCCTGAAGAAGTACCTGCAGGAGACGCGTGAGGCCCTCGTGTGGAAGCTCGAGGGCCTCACGGAGAAGCAGGCCCGCTGGCCCCTGGTGCCCTCGGGCAACAACCTGCTGGGCATCGTGAAGCACTGCGCCAACACCGAGATCGGCTACCTGGGGCTGTGCTTCGGGCGGGAGTGGCCGAACCCGGAGGAGCTCGTCTCCGACGAGGCACTGGACAAGGATCCGCAGGCGGACTGGTACGCGGCGGCGGACGAGTCGGTCGCCTCGGTAGTGGACCTCTACCGGCGGGCCTGGGCGTTCTGCGACGAGACCATCGACACGCTCCCCTTGGACACGGTCGGGCGCGTGCCCTGGTGGAAGTCCGGCGAGGTCACGCTGTTCCGCATCGTCGTGCACGTGACCGACGAGACCGCTCGGCACGCCGGCCACGCGGACATCCTGCGCGAGCTGACCGACGAGTCCGTGGGCCTCTACGCCGGCAACACCAACATCCCGGACTGGCAGGCGGGCGAGGTCGCGGCGTACGTCGACAAGCTCAAGAATCTCGCAGAAAGGGCGGGCGACTAGCGTCCGCGTCCCAGATTCGCCAAACTGCGGGCCATGCCCCTCAACGTGGAGCCGTCCACACCCTCCGGGTCGTCGCCCGAACCGCCCACCGTGGACGTGCCGACTTCGTCGCAGTCCGAAGCGTCCTTGTCAGAAGGGCGGTCGGACCCCGGGCTCACGCCCGACGGCGGTTCCATGCGACCGCTGTTCGTGTTCCTGATCGCGGCGGCGGTGGCACTGATCGGCAGCATCGTGTTCGCGCTCGTCAACGTCGGGAACGAGCGTGAGCTGGAGCAGCTGACTGACGCGCGCGCCGACGTCGTGCAGGCCGTGGACGAGGGGCGCACGGCCCAGGAGGGTCTGGCCGAGCAGATCGCGGCAGCGGAGAAGGCCCTCGCAGCCTCGGAAGGCAAGGTGGCCGACGACGCCGTCCGCGCCGAACTGGCCGGACACCTCGCCGCGGCGCAGAAGCTCGGCGAGATGCAACCGCCGTCCGTCCCCGAGGCCGGCGCCGCCGGGCTGGAGGCTCCCGAGGACATCGACGCCCTGGAGGCAGAGGCGACCGAGTGGGCGATCACCATGCGCACCACCTCGACGACGCTCGCGGCGGCGACCAAGGACGTCCAGGCCTCGTACCTGCAGTGGCAGGAGGAACGCAAGTCCGCACAGGCGAAGGCAGTGGCCGAGGCCGAGCAGGCGGAAAAGCTGGCCGCCCAGCTGACGACGGCGCAGGCGACGCTGGCCACGGTCACGGCGCAGCTCAAGATCTCCGTGCGCGACTCGCAGTACACCCTCGACTGGACGGCGGACGTCGGCGCCCCTGCCGCCGTCCGCAAGACCCTCTCGACACACCGCGCCAAGGGCCAGGCCGAGCTCGCGGCCGGCGTGAACACGAACAACCTGAATTCCGTGAAGGTGCTCGGCCAGCGGCGCGAGGCGGCCCGCGCCGCGATCGAGGCGGCCGCGTGGGACGCGCGGGCCACGGTTGCGGACGGCTCCAACGGGCGGCTTGCACAGGACAAGTTGTGCAAGGTGGGTGTCGGACCGGAGGGGCAGGACCAGTACCTGCGGTGCGACGCGGCCGAGGCCTGGGGCAAGCTCGGCGCGGGGTTCGAGGCGAAGTTCGGCAAGCCGCTGCGCGTCGAGTACGGCTACCGGCCCTACGACTGGCAGCTCCAGGCACTCGACGAGTTCGGCGCCGGGCAGGTCGCCGCGCCCGGCACCTCGAACCACGGCTGGGCGCTGGCGGTGGACGTGCCGGTCGACGACGGCTTCCGCTTCGGCCAGCCCGAGTACGAGTGGCTCGCGGCCAACGGGCCGAAGGTCGGCTGGGAGCACCCGGAGTGGGCGCGGGCAGGCGGCGGGCGTGAGGAGCCGTGGCACTTCGAGTACAAGGGGTGACTCGGCGATCCCCTGCGGCTGCGTGCCGCCCTTGATCCGGGCGGTTGCGTGCGGGCTGGATAATGGGGAGCGTGCAGTGCCCCCACTACGACGCCGGCCGCTGCCGTTCCTGCACCCTCCTGGAGATCGACTACCCCACCCAGGTGCTCGACAAGGAGCGGCACGTCGCCACGCTCCTCGCCAGCTCGCGGGTCGAGCTTGTCGAGACCTCGGTCTCGACGGGCTCGACCACCCAGTCGCGGGTTGAGCCTGCCGGGACCTCGGTCTCGGCGGTCTCGATCACAGGTTCGGGGCTGAAGTGGCTCCCCGCGGTCAGCAGCGTGGAGTCGGGCTTCCGGAACAAAGCGAAGATGGTGGTCAGCGGCACGGTCGCCGAGCCGGTGCTGGGCATCCTGGACCGGGCCGGCCAGGGCGTCGACCTCACCGACTGCGGCCTCTACCCCGAGGCGCTCCAGGCTTCCTTCGGGCCCCTCGCGGCGTTCGTCACGCGGGCGAACCTGGAGCCGTACCAGGTCTCGGGCGTCGGCAAGCGCGCGCAACAGCGCGGCGAGCTCAAGTACCTCCTGGTTACCCTCTCGCCCGACGGCGAGCTCATGGTCCGGTTCGTGCTGCGCTCTCAGGAGGCGATAGCGCGGATCCGCAAGCACCTGGCCTCGCTGCGGGCCGAGCTCCCGGCCCTGGCCGTCGCGTCGGCCAACATCCAGCCCGCGCACGCCGCGGTGCTCGAGGGGGACCTCGAGATCCCGCTCACCGAGCGCACCACGCTCCCGATGCGCATCGACGACATCGCGCTCGACCTGCGCCCGCAGAGCTTCTTTCAGACCAACACGGCTGTGGCCACCGAGCTCTACCGGCAGGCCCGCACCTGGGTCGACGAGGTGGGTCCGAGCAGCCTCTGGGACCTCTACTGCGGAGTGGGCGGCTTCGCGCTGCACTGCGCCGCGCCGGGGCGCGCTGTCACGGGCATCGAGATCAGCGCGGAGGCGGTCACGGCGGCGTCGGGCACTGTGGAAAAGCTGCGCGACGGCGCCCGGGCCGAGCGCTTCCGTGACGTCACGTTCGCCGCTGGTGACGCGACCGCGTTTGCGATCGGGCCGGATGCTCCCGAGCTACCCGACATGGTGATCGTGAACCCGCCCCGGCGGGGCATCGGCGCGGACCTGTCGCACTGGCTGGAGACGTCGGGGATCGACCACGTCCTGTACTCGAGCTGCAACGCGACGACGCTCGCCAAGGACCTCGCCGCCATGCCGTCGCTGCGCCCCGTGCAGGCGCGCCTGCTCGACATGTTCCCGCAGACCGCGCACTACGAGGTCCTGGTGCTCCTGGAACGCGCCTGACCGGACCGCCTCGGGGTGCGCCCGTGCTCGCGTGCGGCGTCCCGCGTCATGCTGCGAGGGCTCTCGCTCACCTCGCGACTGCCGGAATGCTTGTCCTTCACCCGGCCGTCGGTCCTGCCCGGCTTGCTTTGTCCCGGCGGCGTGTCTTCCTTCGCCTGCCCGGGTGGGGTGTCCTTCTTGGCCTGGCCCGGAGGTGTGTCCTTCTTGGCCTGGCCAGGGGGTGTCCCGTCCTTCTTCGCGAGGCCGGGTGGCGTGCTGTCCTTCTTCGCCTGGCCTGGCGGGACCGCGGTGCTCGGCTCAGCCGGATCCTCCTGCTCGCTTGCCTTCTTGGCCTGGCCGGGTGGTGTCCCGTCCTTCTTTGCCAAGCCCGGCGGCGTCCCGTCCTTCTTCGCGAGTTCGGGCGGAGTGATTCCGGTCGGAGCGGTGTCGGTCGGAGTGGTCTCGGCCGGTTCGGGAAGGTTCGTCGGGTCCTCGTCGGACGAGGTCGGCGTGGTGTGCCGAGCGGTGCTCTTCGCCCCGTCCGGCGTGGAGACGGACACGGTCCCGGTCTCGAGGAACGACGGTGCGGCGCCCGCGTCGTCCGCGACGCCGGTCGTGACCGCGGTGGTGATGAACAGACCTCCGGCGATGGTCGCGGTCAGGCTGACCGGGTCGGTCAGCGCGCTGCGTACGGTCAGGGCCGCTCGTGTTCCCAGGGTGGTGAGCCAGCTGACGCTCGCGCCCGTAGCCGCGACGCCCGCACCGGCGGCTGCCGCCGTGCCGGTCTTCGCCGCGGTCGCAGCGCCGAGCAGCAGGACCGGCGCGGCGGCACGCAGCATCCAGTAGGACTCGCGGACATCAACGAACGCCCGCGTGCAGTCGGCGCACTGCACCATGTGGTCCTCGACCTGCTGCCGACGGCGGGGCAGGAGCCGATGCCTGACAAAGTCGTGCATGGAGGCCCGGGTGGACCTGCACTCGAAGTTGTCGGCCGTACTCGCATGCGTCTCCGCGAAGTTGCTCGCGAGACGGTTCTCGGCTCGGCGCAGGCGGCGCTTGGCGGCATAGGGAAGCACGCCGATCTCGTCCGCGATCGCGGCCACGGGACGGGACCCCACGTGGTGGTCCCAGAGGAGCTGCTGCTCACCGGCCGAGAACCGCTCCATCGCCGTGTTCAGTACCTCGAAGTCGAGCGCACGCCGGATCGGAGCGGTGATCACATCGGCGTCAGCGGTTCCGTCGAGAGGCAGGGCCTGCTCGTGCGCCATCTGCTGCGCCGCGTCCACCGACGCGGTGTTCCAGAACGCGAGGGGGTCGGAGAGATCGCCGTGTTTCATGAGCTCGACGCACAGCAGCTCAAGGCCGCGGCTCGTGGCCAGCTCAGGGTCGATGCCGGGAACACGCCGAGACACCGTGAAAACCACGGCGCGGCGGTGTGCTGCCCACTGGCTGAGGTCGGCGCCGGTGACGGTCACGCTGCCCCCCTCCTGCACGCGACTGGGTGCCGCGTGACATCACGTTGCACGGAACCTCGGGCGTGCATGCTCGCAAAGAGTGCGGGCGCACGGAAGGTGCTGGTGTGATGGCGCGAGGATCTTGGGCTCGCGCCCAGCAGGGCTGTGCATCCGCACAGCGGCAAGGAGACGCGGGCCCGGTAAGAGGCCCGCACGGCCATCAGTCTCCGGCCGCCGACTCTGCGTCGTCGACGGCGTCCGAGAACGTGCCGTAGAACAGCTCCCAGATCTCGTTCAGCGTGGTGGTCGCGAGATCGATACCGGGCAGGTCGGAGAGCCCCAGGTCGGCGAGGAGGTCTTCGAGCGCGGTGCCCAGGGCCGGTGGGTCCGCGGGAACCTCCGGAACCTCGGGAGCCTCCGGAACCTCGGGTGGCTCAGCCGGCGGCTCCGGTGTTGTCGGAGGTTCCTCCGGCCCCGGTTCTGTCGGCGGATCCGGCTCGTCCGCACCGCCGTTGGGCTCCCGACCAGGGTCGGAGTCCGGCCCGGAGTCCGCCGCGGGCGGCTCGGGGGCACCCTCGGGCTCGGGAGCGGGAGCAGGATCGGCCACAGCCGAAGGTTCATCGGCAGGCGCAGGCGCCGCGTCCTCCTTGGGGGTGGTCGCAGGGCGGGGCTCCGGGTCGGTGGGCGGGATCGACGGCGGCTGTTCGTCCGTCGCCGGGTCCTCCGAGGTGGGCGAGGATCCCTCGCCACCACCGCCGCCGCCACCGCCCCCACCGTCGCCTGCCCCGGAACCGCCACCGGCAGGCCCGGCGTCTTCGACGGCCTGGATGGGGGGATCGTCGGACTGGTTCGCGATCAGGGCCGCCGCGCCGCCACCGATCGCAAGCGCGGCGAGCACACCCGCCGCCACGGCGGTCTCCTTCTTGCCGAACGAGCGGGGCTTGGACTTCGGCCCGCCCCCGCCACCACCGGCGCCGCCCACGGCACCGGTGACCATGGCGCCGCCGATGAGGTGCTGGCCGAGGTCGCGGAGCATCCAGGAGACTTCGCGGACGTCGATGAACGCACGGGTGCATTCGCCGCAGCCGTCCATGTGGACTTCCAGGCGCCGCTGCCTTCTCGGCAGGAGGCGGCCTTTGAGATAGTCGTGCATGGCGGCGCGGGTGGTGCGGCACTCGGGTTCGTTGACGCCTTGGGCGTGGGCGGCGGCGAAGGCGCCGGCAAGGCGTTCTTCGGCGCGGCGTAGTCGCATGGTCACGGCGTGGGGTCGCACCCCGAGGTCGCCGGCGATGTCGGTCACGGCCTTGTCGTGGACGTGGCGGTCGAGGAGGATCCTGCGGTCCTCGTCGGCCAGATCACTCAGCGCGGAGCGGAGCATGCGGACGTCGGCCTGGCGTTCGGCGTCGAGCTCGGCGCCGGCTATGGGGGGTGTGAGGCCGTCGAGGGTGTCGTCCTCGACGGGGCGGGTACGCCCAGCCTCCCGGGTCATCGAGATCGCCTCGTTGACCGCGGCGCGCCGCCAGTACGGGGCGGGGTCCTCGATCGTCGTGCCGGTCGAGACGAGGCGGACCATCTTTTCCAGGGCGCGACTGGCGGCCTCTTCGGCGTCGATGCCGGGTACGCGTGCTGCGACGGAACGCACGACGTTCGGGCGGTGCACTACCCAGTCATCGATCCGCAGGTCACCTGTGGTCGTCACGCGAACCTGCCCCTCTCTGCGCATAGTGTCCGGTTTCGACTCGCTCGGCAATGATCGCACCACCCGTCCGTGTTTGCGCAACTCTCCAGGGTGATCTGTGGTTGTGGCGGCGCCGCTGGGGGGCGCGGCCGTCGGCGTGGGCATGCTCGTGGACGGGGGCTGGCTCGTGGGCTCGGGCATGGACTTGGTCGGATCCATCAGGTGCTCACCTCCGGGTCGTCGCGAACGTGGTCGATACTGCGTCGAGGCCCTGCGGTCCGGACGTCGCGTGGATGACCGCGAGCGCGACCTCGCAGGTGGCGGCGATCAGATCGCTCGCCCCCCACGCGTCAGCGAGGCGGTAGAGGTTGACGGCATCGCCGTCCGCGTACGCGCGCAAGTACTGGGCGCCCAGACGAACAAGTTCGGGGTGCTCGGTGTGTTCCATGCAGCCCAGACGCACGAGGCGACCGGATGTCACAGCACTTCTGGAAATTTCTTCGGATTCTCCCGTGACGTCCGATTCGGGGCCGGGTCGAGGGTCATTTGGATGCCCAGGGCACCTTTCGGAGTGCGCGAAGCGACGTCGTCCGGTAGGTCTGTGACCCAGGCCACATGTCATTGCATCAAGAAGTGCTGTGACTTTCGGGAGGTGCCCGCGTCCTAGCTGCGACGCGGACGAAGTTCGGACCTCGCTGGGGGCGGGCCGAGCTCCGGCGCGTCGGACGGGAGCCGTGGTTCGGAGTGTGCTGGGGGCACGCCGAGCCACGGGCTCCCGTCCTTCGGCGCGAGCGCCGGCTCGGACCTCGCTGGCGGCGGACCGAACCGGCGCTCGCACCTCACGACGGTCGGAGCTCGCGGCGTTCCGCACCGAATTCCTTTACCCGGCTCGGCCGGTCCGCGTACCGTGGTGGCATGCGCACACCACGCTCGCTGCTTCGATAGCCGCACCGGACCCGCCCTCGATCGGGCACACCCGGTGCGGCCGCCCCTCCTTGCGAGGGGCTTTTTTGTGCCCGGAACCCGATCGACGTACCGGAGAGCGAGAGCGATGAGCGAGAACCGCACCATTCCTGCCCCGCCCGGCGACACCCGCGCCGAGGCCCGCCTGTTCGAGGCGTCCGACGACGGCGCCCGGCCCCGCCGCTACCTGCTGACGATGTTTCCGTACCCCTCGGGGGACCTGCACATGGGTCATGCCGAGGTGTTCGCGATCACCGACGTCGTCGCGCGGTACTGGCGCGCCAAGGGCTTCGACGTGCTCAACCCGGTCGGCTGGGACTCGTTCGGCCTGCCCGCCGAGAACGCGGCGATCCGCCGTGGCGAGCATCCCGCCGTGTTCACTTCAGTGAACATCGCCACCCAGGCGGCGTCGATCCGGCGCTATGGCGTCTCGTTCGACTGGTCGCGGCGGCTGCACACCCACCAGCCGGAGTACTACCGCTGGACCCAGTGGCTGTTCGCGCGCCTGCACGAGCGGGGCCTGGCCTACCGGGCGGCGGCGGAGGTGAACTGGTGCCCGAAGGATCGAACGGTGCTGGCCAACGAACAGGTGGTCGACGGCGCATGCGAGCGCTGCGGCGCCGCCGTCGTCGTGCGCGTGCTGACGCAGTGGTTCTTCCGGATCACCGCCTACGCGGACCGCCTGCTGGACGACATGGCGCTGTTGGAGCCGGGCTGGCCGGCGCACGTGCTGACGATGCAGCGCAACTGGATCGGCCGGCAGGACACACCGGACGGCCCCACCTACCGTCTGCACGACTGGCTGATCTCCCGGCAGCGCTACTGGGGTGCGCCGATCCCCGTGGTGCACTGCCCGGAGTGCGGCGAGGTGGTGGTGCCGGACGACCAGCTGCCGGTCGAGCTGCCGCACCTGGCGGGCGACGAGCTGACGCCCGGCGACGTCTCCGCCCTGGCCGGGGCCCGCGACTGGGTGGCGACCACATGCCCGCGGTGCGGCGGCCCGGCCGAGCGGGACACGGACACGATGGACACGTTCGTGGACTCGTCCTGGTACTTCCTGCGCTACCTGTCGCCCGGGTACGACGGCGGCCCGTTCCGTCCCGAGGACGCCGCCCGCTGGATGCCCGCCGCGCTGTACGTGGGCGGGGTCGAGCACGCGACGATGCACCTGCTGTACGCGCGGTTCGTGATCAAGGTGCTGTACGACATGGGCCTGGTGCCGTCGCCCGAGCCGTACGCGCGCCTGCTGAACCAGGGGCAGGTGGTCAACCACGGCCGGGCGATGAGCAAGTCGCTTGGCAACGGCGTGGACCTGGCGGCCGAGCTGGACCGGCACGGGGTCGACGCCGTGCGGCTGGCGATGCTGTTCGCGGGGCCGCCGGAGGACGACGTGGACTGGGCAGACGTCTCACCTGAAGCGATGCGGAAGTTCCTGGCCCGCGTGCTGCGTCTGGCGCCGCCTCATGGATCGAGCCCGTCGAGACCGGCGAACGACGCCGGGCCGGTCTCTGCGGGCTCGACCGGCGATACAGCCTCGGCCGGCGACGGCGGGCCGGACACCCTGCGCCGGACGGTGCACCGCACCGTGCGCGACGTCGACGGGCTGGTCGAGGCCGGACGGTTCAACGTCGCGATTGCGCGGCTGATGGAGCTGGTGGGCGAGGTGCGGCGGGCGGCGTCGTTGGGTGGCCGGGCGGGTGATGGTGCCGGCGAGGCCTACCGCGAGGCCGTCGCGGCCATCGCCGTGCTGCTGAGCCTGTTCGCCCCGTACACCGCCCAGGACCTGTGGGAGCGGCTGGGGCGCACGACGCCGGTCGCGGCGCAGCCGTGGCCCGAGGTCGACCCGGCGCTCCTGGTGACGACCGAGGTCGAGGCCGTGGTCCAGGTGGACGGGAAGGTGCGGGACCGGCTGCTAGTGCCCGTGGACGTCGCGCCGGCGGAGCTGGAGCGGGCCGCCCTGGCCCGGCCGGCCGTGACGCGCGCAGTGGGCGACCGGTCGGTGCGGCGGGTAGTCGTCCGCCCGCCGCACCTGGTCAACGTCGTGCTGGGCTAGACCACGGCGCCGTCGTCCTCGTCGACCTTCGCGCGCAGGGCGCGGAGCTCGACGAGGATCTCGTGGTTCTGCGCGGCCAGGTTGTCGAGCCGCTCGTCCTTCTGCTCGTCGTCCTTGCGCTCCTCCTCGGAGATCTCCTCCATGCCGTTGACGATGACGGCGATGAACAGGTTCAGCACTGCGAAGCTGACCACCAGGATGTAGAGCACGAAGAAGATCCATGCGGACGGGTGGACCGCCATCACCGCGCGGGCGATGTCGGGCCAGGCCTCGCCCGTCATGGCCTGGAAGAGCGTGAACAGGGACGTCCCGAGGTGCCCGAAATACTCGGGCGCGGCCTGGCCGAAGAGGCCCGTCGCGATGACCGCCGCGACGTACATGACCAGGACCAGCAGCGCGCCCACTGCGCCCATCCCAGGCACGGCCCGCAGCAGGCCGTCGACGACGCGGCGCAGCGACGGCACCACGGTGATCACGCGCAGTACCCGCAGCACGCGCAGGGCACGCAGCGCGGACAGCGACCCGCCGGCCGGGATCACCGCGATGCCTACGACGAGGAGGTCGAACACGCTCCACGGGTCGGTGAAGAACCGCCGGCCGTTGGCGAAGAACCGCAGGAGCAGCTCGAGCACGAAGAAGCCGAGCATGACGTGGTCCACCACGTGCAGGACCTCCAGCGCCGGGCCGGTCACCATGGTCTCCGCGCCCAGGACCAGGGCGTTCGCCAGGATCACGGTGAGCACGAGGTTCGTGAACCACTTGCGGTCGAGGAGGGTGCGAACGCGCTCCCGTCCGGTCTGTGGCTCGGCCTGCATGCCGATCTCCTGGTTCATCGGGTCTCCTTCACTTCTCCGTGCCCGGGGTCCTTGCCCCGGTCCTGCCTCAGGCCCCTTGCCCGGGCGAACTGTAGCGCGCTGGTGTTCGGCGGTTTGGCCGCGTGCAATGTCCCGATATGAGACTGATTCGGCGGGTCCGGTGGCAACTGGGACGAATCAGTGCTGAGGTAGATCGCAAGCAAGCCACACAACTCTGGAGGAAAACGCCATGGGCTTCTGGGCCTTTCTCATCCTCGGACTGATCGCCGGCGTGATCGCACGCATCGTCATCCCGGGCAAGCAGCCGGGTGGTTTCTGGGTCACGCTGCTCCTCGGCGTGCTCGGCGCCATGCTGGGCGGCTGGTTGGGTGGCCTCATCTTCAACATCGGCTTCGACGAGTTCTGGTCCTGGTCGACCTGGCTCTTCGCGGTGATCGGCGCGATCATCGTGATCCTGGTCGCCCAGGCGATCTTCGGCCGGCGCAAGACCGCTTGATCGCTGTGGCCCGCGGCCGCACCGTCACCGTCGTCGTCCTGGCGTCGTTGATCGGGGCGGCCGCGGTCGCGTGTACGGGCGGCGGCACCGGCACGCCGTCGTCCACCCTGGGCCCCGTGCCCGACGTCGTCGCCGCTCACCTCAGCGTCGACGTGGGGCAGGGACGCACGCAGTACGCCGACCGGGAGATCCTCCTGTCGGTCACCAACGACTCCGACGAGACGATGACGCTCCTGGCCGGGGCCCTGGACGCCGACGGCTTCGGACCGTCGCACCCCACCAACGAGGGTCGCACCATCGCCCTGCGTCCCGGCACGACGCGTGACGTCTACGTCGGGCTGGGCGAGGCCGAGTGCGCGGGCTTCCCGGCGGGACCGGACGAGCCGGTGCCGGACGCCGCGCCATCGGCCACGATCACGCTGGCCCTGGGCGAGTACGACGACCTGGGTCCGGCCACCGACGTCGTCGTCGACGAGGTGGTCGATCCCGCCGGGCACCTCGCCCGCAACCACGCGGTGGACTGCGCCCAGGCCGCTGTCGAGGCGGGCGCACGCCTGGCCGTCGACGCCGACATTCCCGTCGAGACGCGCGACGGCGAGCTGACCGCCCTGGTCACGCTGGAGATCGAGCCCGTCGAGGGCGGGCCGGAGGTCACGATCGACCGGGTCGGCGGTACCACGCTGATGGGGTACCCGGGCGGCGGCTCCGGCTGGACCGGCCGAGACCTGGCCGGGCAGCGATCAGGCCGGATCACCCTGCCCGTGGTGCCCGCCCGTTGCGACGCCCATGCCGTGGGCGAGGACAAACGCGGCACGTTCCTGCCCGTGTACGCGAGCGTCGACGGCGAGCCGCAGCACGTGATCTACGTACCGATGCCCGACGCCGCGCGCGCCGACCTGTTCGCCTTCATCGCGGACACCTGCGACTGGCCGGAGTGACAAGGGGGTGAAGGCACGCGAAAGGCGCCGCCTCCGGCGTCGGGCGGAACCCGATGCGAAGGCGGCGCCTCGCGACGAACTGGTGCTGCGGCTGACCGGTCAGACGACGCGGATGAACGTCGGGCTGCTCTGCCACATCTCGGTGTAGCGCACCGGCATGCCTGCGGCCCACGCCTCGATGATCATGCCGTCGCCCGCGTAGAGGGCCACGTGGCCGGGCGTCCAGACGATGTCGCCGGGCTCGGGGTAGGTGACCTGGTAGCCGGAGCCCAGCAGCGCACCGGACTGGTGCGGGAGCCCGACGCCGAGCTGCGCGTACACGTACTGGATGAGGCCGGAGCAGTCGAAGCCCGCCGACGGCGAGGCGCCACCCAGCACGTACGTGATGCCGAGGTAGTTGAAGGCGATGTTGACGGCCTGCTGGCCGACCGGGACCGGGTCCGGCGCGTCGACCGAGACGACGGCGGGGCTCTCGCCCTTCTCACCCTCGGCGCCCGACGAGGTGCCGAGTACTTCCATCTCGATCGGCATCTTTGCGTCGGCCGGGACGGTCACGGTGGGGGCCGCGGCAACAGCCTGCTTGGCCACCGCGGTGAGGGAGTTGAGGTCGACCGAGTTGAGCTTCGCGGTCTTGACGTCGGTCTTGAGGTCCATCGCCGGGGCGGCGTGCGCCGTCGTGGCGATGGTCGAGATCAGGACGCCACCTGCGGCTGCGGCGATCGCGCCACGGCGGGCGACAGTGCCGGCGTTCTCAGTGGCGGTACGAGCAAGGATGGTCAGCGGTGTCATGGCCGGACGGCTGTCACGATGCCGTCCGCGAATGGAGTTCGTCACCTAATGTCTCCTGTACCGCCTGCGAGGTCAGCTGTCGGGTTCGGGTAGGAGTACACACCCGGCCGCACGGCTACTGGGGGGCTTCCGTCCGGCTTCACCCCGAGGACGACGATCCTGCTGTCGCCCGGAAGTGGGTCCCCCGCTCCTGTCTCGAACGTCTGGTCACGAGCCGGTGACAGGATTCGGCGTCCGGCTCACGGCTCCACCGATGTGGTGGGGCAGAAGTCAAAGTACACACCTTCACGGAAAAAGTCACGATCGGGTTACGCATTACGGTCTGACCCAACGAAGGCGCAGATTTGCGCCGTTCCGGGCTTCAGGGGTTATGACCGACATCACACATCCGCTACCGTTCGGCGGCATGGCTGAATCGGAGAACCGAATCTCCGCCTGGTGGGTGCTTCCCATCAGTGCGATCGTCTGGTGGGTCTGCGGGTTCCTGCCCTGGCTCCTGCAAGTGTTTTACGAGGTCAGCGGCCTAGCGCGGGCCGCGACCGGCGCGGCCGCCGGCATCCTGCCGCTCCCCTTCACCGCCGACGACGCAGTCGTCGGCGTGGTCGTCATGGCCCTGATCGGCGGCCTCCTCGCCGGCGTCACCGCTCGTCTCTCTGCCTCGGCCGGCGCAGGTGCGGGCGCCGCGATCGCGGGCACCGTGCTGGCCATGGCTGCCACGGGCGGCGCCTCCTGGTGGCTCGCGGTCCGCGAGACCGGTCCCGACGACACGATGCCGCTCGGGATGCTCGCCATCACCGGCGCTGCGGGGATCATCGGCCTCGGGGCCGGGCTCCTGGCGAGCCTCGGACCGGCCGCGCTGCGGGGCCTCGCTCTCGCCCTGCCGGTCGTGCTCCTCGACGGATGGTTCTGGGGCCTCGTCCCGGGAAACCCGGTGTCGCCCGCGGGTACGTGGTGGATCTTCGCGGTCGCGCTCGGTATCGCGTTCGGCCTCGCCGTGAACAGCAAGCCCATCGAGCTGCTGGGCTGGCTGCCCGCCGCCGGCGTCGTGTGGGCGCTGCAGGCGACCGGCCCTGCCCTGCTGGCCGTGCAGGAGAACATCTGGCCCGGCTCGGCGCTCACCGAGGACCCGCTGTCAGCCGCGGGCATCGTCTGGGACGAGATCGCCTCGGCGGCGATCGTGAGCGACGGGCACCAGCTCGGCGCCTGGGTGGTCGCCCTGTTGCTCGGCGCGGCGATCGCGGCACTCCGCCTCTCCCGGGAGGCGACCGACGAGGGCGAGCTCTCCGGGGCCTGGGCCTGATCCGGCAGGCCTGATCCGACAGGCTGTGCCGCTACTGATTGCGATTGTGTAAATTTCACCCCCAACCTCGCATCTGCCCTGTTCTACGCATGTCCGGGCCCCATAAGTTTGGGCCAGTTCGGGGGTAATCAGCCTCCGTGCGAACTATGGGGGCTTATATGAACAGAAGGTCACTCGTCAGCGCCGCCACCTCCGCGGCGCTTGCTGTGGCGGTACTCGTCGCCGTGGCACCGGGTGCGCAGGCCGCGACCAGCGATCCTCTCCGGGACAAGCAGTGGGGTCTGGACCAGATCAATGCAGAGGTGGCCTGGTCGGTCAGCACCGGCGAAGGTGCGGTGGTAGCCGTGGTCGACACGGGTGTCGACTTCAACCAGCCCGACCTGGCAGGGCAGCTACTGCCGGGCGCCACCTTCACCGGCTGCGCGAACGTCCGTCCGTGCGGCAAGGGGGACTTCAAGGGCCCCGACGGAAAGAACAACGGCGACGAGCACGGCACGCACGTGGCAGGCATCGTCGCCGCCGTGGCGAACAACGGCATCGGTGTCGCGGGTGTGGCACCGGACGCCAAGATTCTCCCGGTCAAGGTCCTCGAGGCCGGGTCGGGTTCGTCGCAGGACATCGCGGACGGCATCCGCTGGGCTGCCGACCACGGCGCCGACGTCATCAACCTCTCCCTGGGCTCCGGCCCGGGTGCGCAGCTGCTGACGATCCTCGGCGTCGACTCCCTGATGCGCGATGCCATCGCGTACGCCCGTCAGCAGGGCGTGCTCACGGTGGCAGCGGCCGGCAACTCGTCGACCCCGCTCTGCAGCGACCCGGCGTTCACGAGCGTCGCGATCTGCGTCGGGGCCACCGACTCCGCCGGTATCCACTCCTACTACTCGGAGCTGCCGATCAAGCTCGACCTGAAGAGCGTCTCGGCGCCCGGCGGTTCGGGCGGGCTGACCGGCTGCGACGGCGACGTCTGGTCCACGGTTCCCGTGGGCACCGGGTCGGACACCTGTGCCGGCGGCAGCTACGACGCCTACGCGGGCACGTCCATGGCGACGCCGCACGTGGCGGGGGTCGCGGCGCTGCTCTTCGCGCAGGGGCGTCCGACGGCGGGCGTCGAGAAGGCAATCCTGTACACGGCCCACGACCCGCTCCTGGGTCTCACGGGGCTGTGGACGCCGCTGTACGGGTACGGGGTCGTCGACGCGGGCACCGCGGTCCAGTACCGCTCGTAGCCCGGCCGAGGTACAACGAGAGCGAGGTGGAACCGCAGTACTGCTGCGGTTCCACCTCGCTCTCGTTCTATCAGTACGGGCGGATGTAGACCGCGTAGTCCTGCCACTGCGAGATGTAGCGCACGGGGCTGCCGTAGTTGGCGGCCTCGACCACCATGCCGCCACCCGCGTAGAGGGAGACGTGGCCCTGGGTCCACACGATGTCGCCGGGGATGGGCGACTCGACCTGGTAGCCCGCGCCCACCATGGACGACGACGAGTGCGGCAGGTCGACCCCGAGCTGCGCGTACACGTACTTGATCAGACCCGAGCAGTCGAAGCCCGTGGCCGGCGATTCGCCGCCGTATGCGTAGGCGATGCCGATGTACTGCATGGCGATCGAGATCGCCTGGGCGCCGATGGAACCGTCGGACGCGTAGTCCGGGGTGGCCGGCTCGACGTCCTCGGCGGCCGCCGTCGTCTCAGCGTCCGGGTTCGTGGTGGTCTCCACGACGGGCTCCGGCTCGGGCTCGGGAGCGGGGGTGACCTTGACGACCGTGCTCTCGATATCGAGCTTCGCGTCGTTCGCGACCTGCACCGCCGGTGCTGCCGCGAGCTCCTTGCGAGCTTCCTGCGTCAGGGCCGTCATGTCGACGCTTGCCAGCCGGTTCGAACCGTCTCCCGCGATCGCGTGTGCGCTGGGTGCGAGCGCCGTCGCGAGAAGTCCGGATGATGCCGCGATCAGTGCGCCCGAGCGGGCTGCGGTGCGGGTCACGGTCATGAAGGGAGTGCTAGGAGCATGAGCGGCGCGGTGTCGACCGCGTCGGACGGTGGTAATCACCGAAGTTCTCCAGTCGCCGGTTGCGCGGGCCCGTACCGGTCTGGGGAATGGGGTCCACGGTTGTGCCTCGGCTGGCACAACGGATCCGACGCTACATACGGGTTACCACCTTGTCTCGATCAGATAACAGTTGTCGTGAATAATCAGGCTGTCCGAAACGCGGGTAACTTTTCGACTTGACATCTTTTCCCAGCGTAAGGGCCATTCTTGCCATCAAAATGATGCCGTGGAGGGCGTTGAGAAACACCGGAGGAAATGATGCGACACGCCGGTCTCCGGTGGCGTGTCAGCTCTTGTTCCCGGCGCAAAACTCCGATTTCGCCTTTAGGCCGGCCAGCTCGGTGTCCACGAACTCCCGCGCCTTGGATCCCAGGACCAGGTTGGTCAGGCCGGCGAGCATCCCGCTCTGGGCGACGGCCAGCGTGACCTCGCACGCGCCGTCGGGCAGTGGGGTGATCCGGTGCGCAGCTCCCGTGCGGACGCCGGGGGTGCTGCTCGACCAGGAGAAACCGAAGCCCTCGGTGAGGCCGTCGACCACCCAGGTCGCTTTCGGCAGGCCCGGCTGCCAGATCTCGACGTGGGAGCCGACGACGATCGTCGTCTCGGGGCCGAGGAGCGACACGCGGCTCATGGAGCTCGTCCAGGTGGGCATGAGCTCGACGTCGGACAGAACCTGCCAGACGACGTCGGCGGGCGCCTCGATCCGGGCGCTGGTGCGGTAGGCGTGGCCCACGGGCCCAGGTTACGCCGGGCTCGAGAGCAGCCGGCGCAACCTGTGCCCGTGGTGAACTGCCAGGTCAGGAACCCGTAGACAGCAGGATCGTGACCGGGGCGCCCCAGGTGACGAGCGCACCCGCCACGGGGTCGGACGAGATGACCGTGCCTTCGGGCACCGTCTCCGACTCCGCCTCCTCGAACGTGCAGGCGAGGTGCTCCTGCAGGCAGGCGACCTCGGCGTCCTCGCGGGTCATCGCGGTGAAGTCGGGGATCTCCGGGATGCTGTCGGCGACCTTGTCGGGGAGGTCGGTGAACTCGGTCGTCAGGTAGATGTCCGTGCCGTGCTTCGTGTCCTGCGTCTCGAGCGGCAGGTTCCGTGCCTCGTCGTAGAGCACGGTCCGCACCCTGTCGCTGTCGCCGTACTGGTACGTCGCTGCGGTACCCCGGCGGTTCTCCGAGTCACGGACGTCCTGCTCGACCTCGACTCCGGCAAGGCTCGTGAGCAGCTCCCACGCCGCGGCCCGCAGTTCTGGGGAGGCCGGCGCCTGGGTGGCCAGGCGGGCCGCGGCGTCGCGCACCGCCTCCTCGCGCTCATCGGGGAAGTAACGGCTGAGCAGGGCGTCGTGCAGGAGCTCCGGCTCAGTCGGTAGCGCCGCCATCTCCGCCCAGGTATAGCTGATGGTGTGCCCCTCGATGGGGATGTGGTCGCCGAGGGCCATCAGCGCCGGGCCGTTCGCGGTGAGCTCGAAGCTGACACCGATGCCGTACCAGCTCTCGCTGCCCAGCTTGCTGCCCAGCGGTGCCTCGGGCCCGGACCGTCCGCCGGTCTGGCTCTGCGTGCTCCGGGTCACGACGTGAAAGTACGTTGCCTGCCGCCAGCCTTCCGGCGGTATGACCGGTTCCATGGCCGGGTAGCTGGGCGTCTCGGTCAGGGGGTCACCCTCGCTCGATGTCACGGGCGGTCCGCTCGGCTTCGGCGACGGTTCCACCGCCATCGTCGTCGAACCGCCCGGCAGGGCCGGGGCCGCCAGCGTGGTCGCCGCCCAGGCGCCGCCGCCCAGGGCCAGCCCCAGGGCCAGGGTGACGCCGCCAACCCGGGCGACCCTCCGCCGTCGGGCAGCGGGGACTACCTGCGTGACGTCGACGTCGATCTTCGGTGCGACCCGCGTCACCTGGGTGCGCAGGCTCTCGGCGAACTGCTCGTCGTAGTTCATGACCCGCTCCTTTCGTTCGTGGTGCCTGGTGTTGTAGTGCCCTGTGTTGTAGTGCCCGGTGCGTCGGCGGCGTCGTGCGTCTGGAGGACCTCGCGCAGGCGGGCGATGCCGCGCGACGCCGTGGACTTGACGGTGCCGACCGAGACGCCGACCGCGTCGGCGACCTCGCGTTCCGTCAGGCCCTCGAGGTGCCGGAGCACCACGATCCGGCGCTGCTTGGTTGGAAGCTCCAGCAGGGCACGGGTCAGGCGGTCGCGCTCGGCGTGCTGGTCGGCCGAGCTCTCCCGGGTGCCCCGGTCGGGCAGCCTGTCGGGGGACATCAGGACTTCCCGCCGCCGGCGGCGCCACCGGTCGATCCGCAGGTTCGCCAGGACACGTCGGGCGTAGGCGAGCGGTTCGCCCTGGCGGGCCTTCGGCCAGGCCAGGTACGTCTTCATCAGGGCCTGCTGCACCAGCTCCTCGGCCTGGTGCGTGTCGCCGCACAGCAACCAGGCGGTGCGGGCGAGGGCGGGGGTGGACCGGGCCATGAAGGAGGCGAACTCGGTCTCCTTGTCGGCCACCACCACGACGTCTATCGGATGGACCTTGCCGGGGCTCGAACGCCCCGCGACCATTGGCATGCTCATGCCTCCTTCACGGTCCAGGTCGACAAAAGGTTGAGCGGGCCGCATGACGGAGCATGTCGGTGTCCTTCCGTATCCTCGCCGCATGGCCACTCATCGGCTCACAGTGCAGCAGGCGCGTCGCATCGCGCTGCGCGCTCAGCTGCTCGACGCCCACCGGCCGGTCGACCTGGTGCACCTTGTGGAGGACCTGACGTTCCTCGCGGTGGACCCGACGTCGGCCGTGGCGCCCGCGGTGGATCTGGTCGCCTGGTCGCGGCTCGGGAACGAGTACTGGGTGGGGGCCGTCGACGACGCGATCACCGACCGCATGCTGTTCCAGCTGCGCGGCACGGTGCGCTCGATGGGCGACCTGCCGCTGTACCTGGAGCAGATGGCCCAGTGGCCGCGGAACGAGACCATGCGCGGGTGGC
This sequence comes from uncultured Actinomycetota bacterium, assembly GCA_963850545.1. GTDB lineage: Bacteria > Actinomycetota > Actinomycetes > Actinomycetales > Cellulomonadaceae > Promicromonospora. The sequence continues at coordinate 1,651,636 of CAWKLP010000002.1, forward strand.
TCGCCGACAACGCGGACTTCGAGGGGGACGTGCTGGCGCTCGTCGAGGCGGAGGGGCCCGTGCTCGCGAAGGACGTGCCCGACACGGCCCGGGTGCCGTTCACGTGGGGCGCCGAGGGATGGAGCAGCCGGCGCAGCGTGGCCGAGATGCTCGAGGCGCTGAACATGCAGGGCAAGCTCGCGATGGTGGGGCGCAAGGGTCGCCAGCGGCTGTGGGACCTCGCCGAGCGGGTATATCCGCAGGTCGAGGCGGTCCCGCTGGAGGAAGCGCTCCGGGAGCGGGTGGACCGGAGGCTGGCCGCGGAAGGCATCGCCCGCAAGCGGACGCAGGGCCGCTCGGGTGACGGCGTCTACTGGGTGGACCTGCCCGGTGAGGTGGTCCAGGTCGAGGGTGTCGACGGCGAGTGGCGCGTCGATCCGGAGCTGCTGGCACGCGCGGACGACGAGTTCGAGCCCCGCACCGCCCTGCTGTGCCCGTTCGACGCGATCGCTGCCGACCGGCCCCGGCTCCTGGACCTGTTCGACTACGAGTACATGCTCGAGATGTACAAGCCGAAGGGGAAGCGGCGCTGGGGGTACTTCGCGCTGCCGGTCCTGCACGGGGAGCGGTTCGTGGGAAAGCTCGACGCCAAGGCGGACCGCAAGGAGAGCGTGCTGAACGTCCTCGCGGTGCATGAGGACCGGCCGTTCGACGGGGCAACCATGGATGCGGTGCATGCCGAGATCGAGCAGCTCGCGTCCTGGCTGGGGCTGGGCCGGGTCGACTACGCGAGGGACGCATAGCCCGGAGCCGGCACCGGGCAGTCTCAGTCGAGGGTGAGGGCAGCAAGCTCCTCGCGCGTGCCTGCGAACACGTTCATGTCGATGTACGGCTCGACGCCGTCGTGCCCGGGCATGCGGTCGCGGTTGGAGTACTGCCAGATCGTCCAGCCACGGCCGTCCGACAGCCTGGGCGCCCACGCGACCGAACGGATCCAGATCGGCAGGTCGGGGTAGCGGTCCGCGAGGTAGAGATCGTACGCGTCCTCGGTCGCGTACACGATCGGCGGCACGCCATAGTGCTCCTCGATACCGGCGACGAGCGGGTCGAGGATCGTGTGCACCTCGTCCGGCGTCGGCGGGTCGTCGTGGAACGCGCCGTAGAACTCGAGGTCGATGACGGGCGGGAGCGTGCCGGGGGTCGCCGGTACCTCGGCCGCGAGGTGCGCGGCCTGGTCCGCGCCCGGGCTCTCGAAGCTCATGAAGTGGTACGCCCCAACGAGCAGGTCCGTCTTCGTGGCGGCCGCCCAGCTCGCGGCGAACCGGGGGTCGGTGTGCGACGCGCCCTCGGTGGCCTTGATCCACGCGAAGTCGAGGTCCTGCGCCGCGAGGACGTCCCAGTCGATCTCGCCCTGGTAGTGGGAGACGTCCACACCCCGCACGTCGTACCTGGCGGCGAGGATCCGGTTGGGCCAGACCACCCCGTTCGCCACCAGCAGGCCGAGCACCGCCACGACGGCGACCCCGGTCGCCGTCGTCCACAGGCGTGTGCGAGTGCTCATTCGCCCGTAGCACCGCCCGCGAGCTCGGCGGCGATGTCGAGGTGGCCCGCGTGGCGGGCGTACTCCTGCAGCACGTGGAAGCAGATCCACGCGAGCGTGGGCGGGTCCTCGGTGAACCGGCCGCCGAGCGCGCCCTGCTCGTCCATGGCGTGCACGGCGAGCATCTCGCTGGTGGCGGTACCGCCGGCGTGCAGGGTCCGGAGGAGCTCGTCCAGCCCGACGCCGTCGGGCACCGCCCACGGTCCGTGCGGGTCCTGACCTGCGTGGTCGCCCCACGGGTGCTCGACCTGCTCGGCCAGGAACCCCCACCGGAACCAGCGCCGCTCCATGTGCACCAGGTGGATCAGCAGCTCGAGCGGCGACCAGCCGGATGGGAGCCGGGAGGCGCGCAGGTCGGCGTCGGGCAGGCCGCGCAGCTTCCGGTCCACCGCTTGCCGGTAGTAGTCCAGGTAGGCGGCGAACAGGACGGCGGTATCGGCGGAGTCGAGGCGCGGCTCGCGGTCGGAGAGGGGCACGTGGCGAGGCTACGTCGCGGCCGTGAACTGAGTCGCGAAAGTGCTGTGACATCCGCAGGACCTCCGCGTCGGTAGTGCATGACTCAGACACGAAGCAGGACCTACGGCCTCGCCTCGAACCCTTCGGAGTGGGCCGCGCACCGCCGCGCCGTCGTCTTCTCCGTGCGGCGGATGTTCCCGGGCATCGATGCCGAGCGTGCCGCGACGGACGGCCTGGGCGAGCTGTGCCGCCAGATCGTGATGCGCGGTGCCGTGGACCGGCCCGCCGTCGTGTGGTGCGAGGCCGCGATCGCGGCGGCCGCGCGCATGCGGACCGAGGCCGGTTCGCCGGCATGACGCCGGCGAGCTGCGTGGCTCTCCCGATGGTCCGCTTCCAGAACGACTTCAGGTACCGAAACTCGCTGGTTCTGGTCCCTGAAGTCGTTCTGGAAGCCGACTGATCGGCGACCGCCGGCCGCCGGCCGCGGACCCGTGCCTGGGCCGGGCTCAGCGCGTGCTGCCGACCTCTGCGACGAACCGTGCGGCGCGTTCGCGCAGACCGGCCATGCGGCGGTCGATGATCAGGTCACGCACGGCCGGGTCGTTGCCCGCCTCGGTGAACGTCGGCTTGCGCCGTACGTTCCCGGAGCAGCCGAACTCGGTGCAGATCAGCGTGCCTATCGTGTTTCCGTTGCGCCCCGAGGCGCCGCCCCGGCGGGCGACGTACAGGGAGACGTCGTCGGTCACGACCACGTCCTCGCACCAGGCGCACACGCCCTTGGTGCGCTTGCCGCCCGCCTTGGCGTCGGCGGCGCGCAGCAGCACGCCGGCCGGTCCACCGTCGAGCTCGAGCACCACGTACGCGGACAGCGGCGCCTTGCGGTCGCGCCATCCGAGGTAGTCGAGGCGCTCCCAGTCGAGGGTGGCGAGGTCTGGCAGGGTCGCCTGCGCGGCCTCCCGCTTGCTCGCGTTCAGGAAGGATGCGCGGATCTGCTTCTCGGTCAGGGGATTCATGAGGACTCTCGGCTTCCGGTCGTTCGGAATGCCACCGGCCGGCGTCCGCCGTCGCGAAAGCGTGCACGACGGCGCCACGGTCACCTCGAGCGTTCGGGTCACCGGGCCGGCAGGCGGCAGGGCAGGGGACGACGCCGCGCCTGCCCTCCGGCGTCCGGCCGCATCGCACGTGACCGCCGAAGCGGTCGGTGTGGCGTGCTGCCTTGCCTGGTCAGAGAGCCGTGACGCGGGTACCGGGAGTGCCCGAGCAGGCCTCGACGGCCACCCCGCAACCCGCGGTGAATTCCCGCATCTCTCGCTCCTCATGTGTGTCAGGTGAATCGGCCGGGCGATCTCGCCACACAGCCGACCGCTCGATGCTACGACAGCGGCTCGTCGAGGTGCACGTGCTTTCCGACACAGCCGACCGGGTCGCGGACGCCGCGCGGGCGCGTCACCTCAGCTCCAGGTGGCGGTCTCCGGGTCGACGCCGTGGTCGCGGGCGTTGGCGTCGATGATGTCGCGGAGCCAGACGGCGAGGCCGGGCTCGATGTCGTCGTAGGAGCCGCGGAAGCCGGGATCCGTGACGAACGTCCGACCCAGGCAGACCTGCATCGAGTGGGTGCAGTCGAAGTAGATGCCGATCGACGCCCGGTGCCGCTCGGCCAGGGCATTCGCCTCCTCGCTCCCGGGCCGCACTCCCACCCGCAAGGCCGCGGCGAGGTCCGTGTGCAGCGCCTCGACGCCCTTCGCGATCTCCTGCCAGTCCTCGGGGTTCCGGTCCGCCGCCCGTTCGGCGTACTGCGCCCACTGCTCGCTGTCGCCCCAGCGTCCGCGCGCCTCGAGCGGCCAGGACGACTGCCAGCCCTCGCCGAAGGTCGCCACCTGTTCCTCGGGCGAGAGCAGGATGCCGGACCGGCGGGCCTCGATCATGCGATCGAGCGCGTCCGCTGACCGCTCCAGGCGCCGGATGTGCTTGCGCACCTGGTCTCGCTGGCGGCGCAGGGACTCCTCAGCGTCGTCCGCCGGCGCGTCCAGCAGCGCGGGGATATCGGCGAGGGGTACGCCGAGCTCGCGGTAGAGACGCACCCGGTGGAGCCGGGCGACGTCCGCGGTGTCGTAGAGCCGGTGCCCGCCCGAGGTGCGCCGGGACGGGCGGGCCAGCCCCAGCTCGTCCCAGTGGTGCAGGGTCCGGACGGTGACGCCCACGACGGACGCGGCGCCGCCGACGGTCAGGCCGTCCGGCGGCACCGCGTCGGCAGCGCTCGCGTGCGTCATCCTGGCCAGTCTCCCAGCCGGGCCGATGGCTCGCGGCCTCACCCCGTGGGCGCGTCGATCCCGATGTCCCGGAGGTGCTGGGCCTCGGCGCTGTCGGGGTCCCAGGGACGTGCCGCGGTCATGATCACCCGCGCGTTCTCCGGCGCGATCACCTCCAGCTCCACCGAGTTCCACGGCATCACCCGGGGTCCCGTCGTGCTGCCGGGCAGCAGCTCCTCGCAGGCCGCCGCGATCTGGTCGATCTGGCTCAGCACGCAGGAGAAGCTCACGCTCACCGCGGGTGGGCCGTCCGGCCGGTCCGCCGGGACCAGCAGGACGTCCTGGAACAACCAGCGGCGCAGGTGAGTGACCTGGCCCGGCGCGGAGAAGAGCTCGAAGAAGCCGAGCCCGCGGATCCAGAAGTCCGCGGACGCGGCCAGGTCGGCGGTGGGCACGGTGACGAACATCGGCATGCCGTACACACCGAGGAACGGCTCCGGGGCCTTGGCGTCCGGTCCGGGAACGGGGACGGGGCTGACGTCGAATGCAGGGTAGGTGTCGGTCATGACGCCAGGCTCGCCCCTCACGTGGCGTGAGGTTCAAGCCCCGGGGGACGATCCAGCGCGGCGCGTCACTCGATTGGCGCGTCGAGCCCCGCCGTGAGGCGGTCCGCCGCCTCCCACAGCTCGCGCTCCCGCCGCGGGTCGTACGACTCGTCCGACGACGGCTCCACCCGGTCGCGGTTCACGTACGAGCCGGTCGGCGCTGCCAACTTGCCGAGGGCCACGTCGGCGAGCTGCCGCCCGGCCACGGACGCACTGTTCGTCAGCGGCGTCAGGTTCAGCACGGGGACGAGCCAACGCATGATGAACCGGCTCAGCGCGTCCGCGTCACGGGTGAGCCCTGTGCCCGGGACCAGGCTCGGGTTGAACGTGACTACGTCGACCCCGGCCGGCAGCCGGCGCACGTACTCGTGCGCGAGGTAGATGGTGGCGAGCTTGCTCGTCGAGTAAGCGCGCCGTCCACCCGACGTCTTGTCGGACGCCGCGAAGGCGCCCGTCCGAGCCAGCACCTCCGGTGCCTGCCACACGGGCGCGGGCACCAGGCCGCCGGTGTGCTTGAAGTCCCCGAAGTGGGTGTCGCTCGTCGTGATGACGATGCGGGCCGGCGAGGTGAAGCGGTCCATCAGCGCCCGCAGGAGCACATGGTTGGCGAGCACGTTCACCGTGAACGTCGCCTCGTACCCGTCGGCGCCCTCGGTGCGGGCGTTCGTGTACTGGATGCCGGCGTTGCCGACGAAGCCGCGCAGCGGGGGCAGCTCGCCACGATCGAGCCGCCTCGCGATCTCCGCCGCGGTGGTCCGGACCTCCGCCAGCGAGCCGAGGTCTGCCGCGACGTGCGAGACCCGGCCCGCGCCGTCGGCTGAACCGTCGGCTGAGCCGTCGGCTGAACCGTCGGCCAGGACGGACGAGAGCTCGGCGGCGAGGCGCTCGCCGGACGGGCCGCGGGCGATCAGCACGAGGTGGGCCTCGGGGTCGTCCCGCAGGATTCGCTCGGCGGCGACGCGACCGATCCCGCGCGTCGCACCGGTCATGACGATGGTGTGCATGGGGCCACGCTCGCCGTTCGCGGCGTCGTCCGCCAGGGTTCGGGTGAGCCTGTGGACTCGCGGTACCCACCCTCGCCCGCCGTCGGGCGGCCACAATGGCGGGTATGACGACACCCGGGCTGGGCTTCGGAGCGCTGGTTCACCTGTGGCGCGACCGGCTGTCCCCCGTCGACGCCGGCCTGCCGCGTTCGTCCGGACGTCGGGCGCCGGGGCTGCGCCGTGAGGAGCTCGCGCAGCTCGCCGGGCTGTCGGTGGACTATGTGCTGCGCCTGGAGCAGGGGCGCGCGACCAGTCCGTCCGCGCAGGTCGTGGCGTCGGTCGCGCGGGCGCTCCAGCTCTCCCGGCTCGAGCGGGACCAGCTGTACGCGGCCGCTGGGCTCCTGCCGCCGAGGGACGGCCTGGTCAGCCTGCACGTCCCGCCGAGCGTCCAGCGGCTCACCGCCCGGCTCGGGGACTTCCCGATCGCGGTGTTCGCCGCGGACTGGACCCTGGTCTGGTGGAACGCTGTGTGGACCGCCCTGCACGGCGACCCGAACGACGTGCCGGTGAGCGAACGGAACCTCGCTCGCGCGGTGTTCGGTACCGGCCCTGCCCGGACCGCGCTGCGGCCGTCCTCCTCCGAGGCGGGGGAGGAGGTGTCCGCGGCCGCCGTGGTCGCCGACATCCGCGAAGCGACCTCCCGCTATCCCATGGACGAGCGGCTGAGCGCGCTCGTGGCCGACCTGCGGCGCGACTCCGTGGACTTCGAGCTGCTCTGGTCCACCGGTCAGATCGCGCGGCACGTCGCGGACCGGAAGACGATCCGGCATCCCGAGGTCGGGGACATCACCCTCGACTGCGACGTACTGCTGGTGCCCGATGCCGACCTGCGCGTCGTGACCTACACCGCGGCCGAGGGCAGCCCTGACGCGGGGCGCCTCGACCTGCTTCGGGTCATCGGCGGGCAGACGGTCGCGCCCACGCCGCGATCGGCGCCGGCCGGCCACGACCCCGGACGGGGACCGGGCCGGTGAGCTACCGCGCGGGCCGCGGGTCGGCCGGCGCTTGCGGTTCAGCCACGCTCGGCTGGCGCAGACGCGATCGGACGGCGATGCCCGCGCACGCGATCACTGCAGCCCCGCCGAGCACGGTGGGCCAAGTGAGCTGCTCGTGCAGGAGCAGCGCCGCCCAGCAGATGGTCAGCACGGGTTGGACGAGCTGGACCTGGCTGACCTGCGCCATCGGGCCGATCGCTAGGCCGCGGTACCAGGCGAAGAAGCCGAGGAACATGCTCACCACCCCGAGGTACCCGAACAGGGCCCACTCGAGCGGGGAGCCCGTCGGCGGGCGCTGCACCATCGAGACGCCGGTGAGGAGCGCCATCGGGACACCGGCGAGCACGAGCGCCCAGGAGATCGTCTGCCAGGCGCCGAGCTCGCGGGCGAGCAGCCCGCCCTCCGCGTAGCCGACCCCGCACGCGACGACGGCGGCGAGCAGGAGCAGGTCCGACCCGTGCAGCCCGCCCAGCCCGCCGCCTTGGATCGAGGCGAAGACGACCGCCGCGATCGCGCCCAGCGCCGCCATTACCCAGAACGACACCCGCGGTCGCTCGCGCCCGCGGAGCACGACCAGCACCGCCGTCACCGCGGGCAGCAGCGCGATCACGACGGCGCTGTGGCTCGCCGACGCCGTCGTGAGCGCGAACGAGGTCAGCACCGGGAAGCCGACGATCACGCCTGCCGCGACGATCGCGAGCCGCGCCCACTGGATGCCGCGGGGCCGGCGCTGCCGGGTGATCGCGAGGGCGGCTGCCGCGAGCACCGCGGCGATGACCGCGCGGCCGCAGGACACGAACAGCGGTGACATCCCGCCGCCGTCGACCACCACGCGAGTGAAGGGGAGGGTGAACGAGAAGGCCGCGACGCCGAGGAAACCCCACAGGAGACCTGCGCGAGAGGTGGATAGCGGCCGGGCCAAAGCGAGAGTAGCGCTACTGTGGTCTGTCATGTATGACGATAGCAGTGCTCGAATCGTGGCCGGCCTTCACGAGTGGATAGCGGCGGCCGCGCCGGGTGCGCGGCTGCCGTCCAGCCGGGCGCTCGTAACCCGGTACGGGGCGAGCCCGGTCACCGTGCAGAAGGCGCTGCGCACGCTGACGTCGCAGGGTGTGGTGGAGACCCGGCCGGGCGTCGGGACGTTCGTCCGGGCGGTGCGGACGGCTCGCCCCAACGACTACGGCTGGCAGACGGCGGCGCTCGGTCCTCGGCCGAAAGCCGTCCAGCAGCTGTCCAGGGCCCTGCACACCGTTCCGAACGACGTGATCGCACTGCACTCGGGCTACCCGGACCACGAGCTGCTGCCCGAGCGCCTGGTCCGTTCCGCGTTCACCAGGGCGGCTCGCAGCGCCGCGGCCGTCACCAGGTCACCCGCGGCGGGGTTCCCGGAGCTGCAGGCGTGGTTCGCGGCCGAGCTGGGCGCCGCCACGCCGGCCGGCGTCGCGCCGCCGGCGCCCAGCGACGTCGTCGTCTTTCCCGGCAGCCAGGCCAGCCTCAGCACCACCTTTCGCGCCCTGGTCGGCACGGGCAGGCCGCTCCTGGTGGAGTCGCCGACGTACTGGGGCGCCCTCCTCGCCGCGGACCAGGTCGGTGTGCAGGTGGTGCCCGTGCCCAGCGGCCCCCGCGGGCCGGACCCGGACGCGCTCGCACGCGCCTTCGCGCAGACCGGCGCGCGTGCCTTCTACGCGCAGCCGCACTTCGCCAACCCGACCGGCGCCCGCTGGGCGCCCGAGCTGTCCGACGAGGTGCTCCGGATGACGCGCGAGCACGGCGCCTACGTGATCGAGGACGACTGGGCGCACGACTTCGGGATCACCCAGGACGTGGTCCCGCTCGCGGCCCGGGACGACGGCGGGCACGTGGTCTACCTGCGCTCCCTGGCCAAGAGCGTCTCGCCGGCGGTGCGTGTGGCCGGGCTCGTCGCCCGGGGCCCCGCACGCGAGCGGATCCTCGCCGGCGCCCAGGCCGAGTCCATGTACGTGAGCGGCATGCTGCAGGCCGTCGCGCTCGACGTCGTGACGCAGCCCGCCTGGCGTACGCACCTGCGCGGCCTGCGGCAGCAGCTCGCCGCCCGCCGCGACCTGCTGCTCGGCGCGCTCCGGGAACACGTCCCCGCCGCCCGCGTCGAGGCCGTACCGCAGGGCGGCCTCAATCTCTGGGTCCGGTTCCCCGACACCACGGACGCCGCACGACTGGTCCGGGACTGCGAGACGGCCGGCGTCGTCGTGGCCGCGGGCGACGAGTGGTTCCCCGCCGAACCCACCGGGGTCTACCTGCGGCTCAACTACTCGGGACCGAACCCGGGGGCGTTCCCGGAGGGCGCGCGCGTGATCGGGGAGATGCTGGCGCGGCAGGTGGGCTGACGGCGCTCCCTGAGGCTCCTACTTGGGTGGCAGCGAGCGGGCGTGGTCGACGCCACGCCGCACCCACGCCGCAACCTCCGGCTCAGTGCCGAGGCCGTCGGCGCCGACATTCAGCCAGCCGTTCATGACCCGCGAGCCCATCACGGCGCGCTCGGCGGTGGTGGTGCCCACCAGCTCTTCGGCGGCGTCGGCTCCGACACGCACGAGGATCCCGCCCTTGCTGCTCACCGCCACCGCGAGGTTGCCGTTGACCATGAAGGCCAGCCCGCCGAACATGCGCCGCTCGGTGATGGCGGGCTCGCCGTCCAGGGCGCTCCGGATCTCGTCAGCGAGGGCCAGGTCGTATGCCATGCAAACGAGATTACGCGTCCGCCAGTGGGCGGTGCCGATCTGCTTTGACGAGCCGAAGACCGTCTGGTCGACGACCACGGGCACCGGCGCGGATTGCGTGGTCACTTGCGACGCAGTGCCTTGACCAGGTGCGGCATCGAGCTGGACGGATTGTCTCCGCGCGTGTTCAGGGCCGTCGATCGGTCCTTGTGCGTGGCCGTTATGGCCGCTTGATCGACCCGGTGGAACGGGAAGGTGGTGGGAAGATGCTTGCCGACGAACCCGTGGCGTCGCAGCTCCCTCTTGAGCGAGGCCGTGGTCTGCGGCGCTCCGGAGTTCGCGAAGTGCCACAGCAGCCACACCTCGAACTGTGGATTCGACACGATGACCTTCTCGCCACTCGTGGTGCACTGACTCAGAACGGGGTCCAACGACGCGTGGTCGTCAACGTCGACGACGATCCACACCGCCTCGTAGTCGCTCCTCGAGGCGAGATCGCGCGCCTTGGCCAGGACGCGGGACGGTTCCCCACCGCCAGCCTGAACGGTGCACGGGACTACGGTGACGCCAGCCGTCCGCAGGTGCTGGACGAGCCCTTGCACGTACTGGACCTCGGTGATCTCGCCTTCGGTCACGATCAGGATCTTCTTGTTCTCTTGACGGCTGGGACGGTTCCTGCGGACCGAGCCGCCCTTAAGCATCCGCTGTCTCCCGAGGTTCAGTGTCAAGGAGCGTCGCCAGGAAGGACCGCGCAGTACGGGGGATCGCGCCGTAGCGACCGTCGAGGTAGCGCTTCGAGTAGTTCTGGTCCGCTCGGGTCGGGAAGTCCGTCAATGAGAACAGCGAAGTAGCCCCATCACGATCCTTCTCCGTGAACCAGGTCTCGTCAGGAGTAAGCATCGCGTCCGACTGAGCGGACAGGAGGAAGGTGTCGTGCGTCGTGAAGACGAGCTGGGCACCGGTGCGGTTGTAGTCGGGGTCCTTGAACATCCGGAGGATCACCTGTGACAGTTGCGGATGCAGGCTGGCATCGATCTCGTCCACCACGAGGATTCCGCCCTGACGCAGGATCGTGAGCGCCGGAAGGGCGAGGCTGAGCCACGAGAGCGTCCCGGTGCTCTGTGCGTCGAGAGGAAGCGGGAACGTGCCGTCGTGGCCGGTGTGCTGGAACATCAGCGCTCGCTGGACGAGATCCGGATCCTGGGGCCAACCATCCCGGTCGCTGTCCAACAGGCTGATCAAATTCTCATCGCCCCAACGCCGCGGGGCCCTGGGCAATAGGCCCGCGCGGTACGCGGCTACGCGCTCCAGGTATCGAGACAAGTTCACTTCTGGCTCGTCGAGAGCAACATCGGCGATGCCGATGTCGGCGACTCGCAGGAGCGTGATCACGTCGTGGAGGTCGATGACTCCGTCACCGATTCCCTCTGTGATCTGATCGAGACGCAGACCGCGATCCTGCTCGGAGAAGTCAGCGACGACGAGGCGATCGACGAGTGCGGACCACAGCGTGCTGAGAAGCTCGTGTCCGTTCGACCTCGCTTTCGAGAGGAAGAGCTCTCGTTCGCCGGTTGCCGACGCGTGCGTGCGCGGAGCGCCGAGCAGGGCACGACCGAATTTGAACTCATGCCCTTCCCGCTCGAACAGAACGCGATGCTTCGTGCTCGGATAGTCGTAGAGCCACTCCTGGCGGACGGCATCCCGGTCGATCACGAACCCGTACTGGAAGCGCATGTCGTTGAGGACGAAGTCGACCGCGTAGCCGGACTGGGAATCCTTGGTTTCCGGATCGAGCAGGAAGGGCTGCTGCGGCAGCTTGTTGTTCAGGCTCCATGACGTTGCGGAGTTCATGACCGTCGCGCGGAAGAACTTCAGCGCATCCACAACGGTCGACTTGCCCGACGCGTTCGCGCCGTAGATCCCGGCTACCCGCGTGGTGGCGCCGACCCAGTCACCGTCCTTGGGGTGGAGCGTGGTCAGCGATGGGCGGACGAGCGACAGCACCGCCTCGTCGCGGATGCTCCGATGGTTCTCGACCTGGAAGCGCATAAGGATCATGCACCCATGATTGCACTTTTCTCGCTCGCTAGGTTGAAGTTCGCCCAGGCATCTGTGAATAACGTGACGATCACGCGGATGGGCTCGGAGGTGCGCCCTCGCCCATCGGCTGCAGACGGAACAGCCGCACCACCCGCCCCGAGTCCCGCTCGTAAGCGCGGTAGCCAGGCCACTGCGCCTCGATCAGCGCCCAGGTGGCGTCCCGCTCGTCGTCGCCGATGAGCGTCGCCCGCACCGGCATCCGCCGACCGCGCACGCTGATGCTCGCGTCCGGGTGCGCCTGCAGGTTGTAGGTCCATGCCGGGTGCCGGCCCTGGGCGAACCCGGAGCCCGCCACGATCGCCCGGCCCTGCCCGTCGGGCGTGTACATGAGGTACGTGTCGCGCGGCTCCCCCGACTTGGCACCCGTCGAATGCAGGACGAGTGACGGCACCAGCAGCGCGCTGACCTGCAACCGACCGCGCGAGCACCAGGCGAGGGCCCGTTCGACGGGCGGCAGCAGCACGGGGCCGGCAGCACGGAACGCCCGCGTGCGCGAGAGCGGCGCGATCACCGAGCGGACGGCGTGCAGCAGGCTGGCCATCTGTCCATGATCGGACGCCGGGATGCCATCGGCGGCGTTCCATTCACGAGCGCCATGGCTCTGGACGGCCGTTCAACGTTGAACGCACCCGGTGTACCGTCACGATCGGCACTTCCGCTTCCCCACCCGACGCCGCCTGGAGGAGTCATGACCATCACCCACGAGTCGGTCGCCACGCCGGACGGCGTCGTCGCACCGCGATTTCGCCCACCGGCCGGCGCCTCAAGCGCTGCCACCGTCTCGCTCGACGGGGAGTGGCGGTTCCGGCTGTTCCCGCGCCCCGACACCGGTGTGGACCGCGCGGAGCCCGGCGACGACTGGGACCGCCTGGCCGTGCCCGGACACTGGCAGCTCGCGGGAGCCCCGCACTCCTGGCCGTACGGGACGCCCGCGTACACCAACGTCCTGTTCCCGTTCCCGGTCGAGCCGCCGCACGTGCCCAACGACAACCCGACGGGCGAGTATCGCACGACGCTCCGGCTGCCGGCGGACTGGCCGGACGGCGGCCGCACCCTCCTGCGGTTCGAGGGCGTGGACTCCTGGTTCCAGGTGTCGCTCGACGGCGAGCTGCTCGCCACGTCGCACGGCTCCCGCCTGCCCACCGAGGTCGACCTCACCGGCCGGCTGCGGCAGGGCGGCGAGCACCTGCTCGCCGTCCGGGTCACCCAGTGGTCGGCCATGTCGTACGCCGAGGACCAGGACCAGTGGTGGCTCTCGGGCATCTTCCGCAGTGTCACGCTGGAGCACCGCCCGGACGGCGCCCTCGACGACGTAAGCGTGCACGCCGACTACGACCACGCGACCGGCGTCGGCACGCTGCGGGTGGACGCGGCAACCGTAGTGGCCGGACCGGGCGCCGTCGCGGCCCGGGTCGCGGTGCCGGAGCTCGACGTCGAGGGGTCGGCCGGCGAGGAGCTGCGCGTGGCCGTCGAGCCGTGGAGCGCCGAACGGCCGCGGCTCTACGACGTCGTCGTCTCGACCGACACCGAGACGGTGACCCTCGCGGTCGGCTTCCGCACGATCTCGATCGAGGACGGGGTGTTCCTCGTCAACGGACGGCCGATCAAGCTGCGCGGCGTCAACCGGCACGAGTTCGACCCCCTGCGCGGACGCGCGGTGACCCCCGAGCGGATGCTCGAGGACGTGCTGCTCATGAAGCGGCACCACATCAACGCCGTGCGGACGAGCCACTACCCGCCGCACCCGCACTTCCTCGACCTGTGCGACCGCCACGGGCTCTACGTCATCGACGAGAACGACCTGGAGACGCACGGCTTCGAGATCGACGGCTGGGTCGGCAACCCGGTCGACGACCCGGACTGGACCGAGGTGCTCGTCGACCGCGTCACCAGGATGGTGCGCCGCGACGCCCATCACGCGAGCATCATCATGTGGTCGCTCGGCAACGAGGCGGGCGTCGGCCGCAACATCGCCGCGATGGCCGACGCCGTCCGGGCACTCGACTCGAGCCGGCCCGTCCACTACGAGGGCGACAGGTCGAGCGACCACGTCGACGTGTACTCGCGGATGTACGCCGACAGCGCCGAGGTGGAGCTCATCGGCCAGGGCATCGAGCCGCCGTTCGAGCGCGCCGACGCCGACGCCCGCCGTCGGGCCATGCCGTTCCTCCAGTGCGAGTACGCCCACGCGATGGGCAACGGCCCGGGCGGCCTCGCCGACTACGACGTGCTGTTCGACCGGTACCCGCGCCTGCTCGGCGGCTTCATCTGGGAGTGGATCGACCACGGCCTGACCCGCGCGGACGACGACGGGGTCCTGTTCTCGGCGTACGGCGGCGACTTCGGCGAACGCCTCCACGACGGCACCTTCATCGCCGACGGCCTGCTCCTTCCGGACCGCACGCCCTCGCCGGGGCTGCTCGAGACGGCTGCCGTGTTCGCGCCGATCCGCATCGACGCTCAGGACGACGGCTCGCTGCTCGTCCGCAACCGCTACGCCTTCCGGGACACGAGCCACGCCGAGCTCCACTGGACCCTGCACCGCGGCGCGGAGGAGCTCGCGGCGGGCACGCTCGACCTGGTGCTCGACGCCGGGACCGAGGCGGTGGTGCGGCCGCCGTCGGACCTGCCGCTGCCGGGGCCGGGCGAGGCACCGGTCTGGTGGACCCTGCGCGCCGTCCAGCAGAAGGCGGACGTGCTGGAGGACGCCTGGCTCGAGCCCGGGTTCGAGCTCGGTGCCGGCCAGCTCCTTCTCGTCGAGCCGGCGCCGCTCGCGGCTCCGGCCGGCCGGGTGGCCGTCGAGTCAGACGGCGGGTTCCGGGCCGGCCCGGCCCACTTCGACAGCAGGGGCGGCCTCCGCGAGCTCGCCGGCCGGGAGGTGCACGCCTTCCGGGTCGACGCCTGGCGGGCACCGACCGACAACGACCGTCGCCCCGGCAGGGGAGAGAAGTCCGATGAGCAGGTGTGGTACCGGGCGGGCCTGACCCTGCTCGGCGAGCGCATCGCCGGCGTCGATGTGAGTGCGGACGGGGCGCTGGAGATCGCCTCGCGCGTCGCGGGGCCGGCGATCCGCACGGGCTTCGCCACGCGCTACCGCTGGCAGCCGGTCACCGACGCACCCGATGCCGTGGACCTGCTCCTCGACATCCAGCCGGAGGGGCCGTCGCCGGAGAGCGTCGCCCGCCTCGGGCTGCTGCTCGCCCTCGACGAGCCGCGGGCCGCGGAGGCGGGCGTGCGCTGGACCGGCCTCGGCCCGGACGAGTCCTACGCCGACTCGACGGTGGCGGCCCTCGGGGGCGCGTGGCAGCACACCGTCGCCGACTGGCAGACGCGGTACACCCACCCGCAGGAGAACGGCGCGCGGCGCGGGGTGACGAGCGCAGTCCTGAACTTCGCCGACGGCTCGGGCCTGCGGATCGACGCCGGGGAGGTGACGATCGGCGCCCGCCCGCAGGTCGGGTTCGAGCTGTCGCTGCGCCCGTGGTCCGACGAGGCGCTGGACCGTGCGGCGCACCCGCACGAGCTCGTGCCGGACGGCCGGCTGTGGTTGCACATCGATGCCGCCCAGCACGGCGTCGGCAGTGCCGCCTGCGGACCGGGCGTCCTGCCGAACGCGCAGCTGCACGCCGCACCGGTCCAGATGCGTCTGCGGTTCACCACTCTGTGAGCACCGTGCCCGCCCCGTTCGCCGGGGCGGGCATGATGTATACAAGGGCGGCTGACAACGACGAGGAGAACCGCTGTGAAGATGGGCTTCCGCTGGTACGGCGAGGGCAACGACACCGTGACCCTGGATCACGTGCGCCAGATCCCTGGCGTGGAGACCATCGTGTGGAGCCTGCACAACAAGCAGGCCGGCGAGGTGTGGGAGCAGGAAGAGATCGACGCCGAGATCGCACTGATCACGGGCCTGTCCGACGAGGCGCGGGCCCGCGGCATCACGCGGACCTTCGACGCCGAGGTGGTCGAGTCCGTCAACGTCCACGAGTCGATCAAGCTCGGCCGGACCGTGCTCGGGCTGAGCCGCGACGAGGCGATCGAGAACTACATCACGACGATCCGTCGTCTCGGCCGGGCCGGCGTGAAGGTCGTCTGCTACAACTTCATGCCCGTCTTCGACTGGCTGCGCACCGACCTGTGGCACCCCCTCCCGGACGGCTCGACCGCGCTGTTCTACGAGAAGGCGGTCGTCGACAAGATGTCGCCCGAGTCCCTGATCGCGGACATGGAGGCGAGCACGCACGGGCTCACCCTCCCGGGCTGGGAGCCGGAGCGGCTGGCGAGCTTCAGCGAGCTCAACGCGGCGTACGAGGGCGTGACCCACGACGACATGTACGCGAGCTACAAGTACTTCCTCGACGCGGTGATCCCCACCTGCGAGGAGGTCGACGTGAAGCTCGGTGTGCACCCTGACGACCCGCCGTTCGACGTCTTCGGGTGGCCGCGCGTGGTCTCCAGCCAGGAGGGCATCGCGCGGGTGCTCGACCTGAACCCGAGCCCGTACAACGGGCTGACGCTGTGCCTCGGCAGCTTCTCCGCCAATCCGGAGCACGACGCCGTCGACGCCGTGCGCACCTTCATGGATCGCATCCACTTCTCGCACGTGCGCAACATCAAGCACTTCGACAACGGGGACTTCACCGAGGTCGCGCACCGTGCGTCCGAGGGCAGCGTCGACACGACGGGCATCATGAAGGCCTACGCCGAGGCCGGCTACCAGGGCTACATCCGGCCCGACCACGGCCGGCACCTGTGGGACGAGAACACCACGAACAAGCCCCGCCCCGGATACGGCCTCTACGACCGCGCGCTCGGCATCCAGTACCTCCTCGGCGCGTGGGACGCGTTCCGCTACCAGGGGTAACTACTGGCCCGCCGCCGTTCCCGCTGCGATGATCCAGCCATGCTGAGCAGCGAGGTGCCCCGGTCCGACGACGGCGCGACGTCCGGCGTGGCTGTCGCGCCGCCGGACGTCCCCGCGCAGCTCACCGCCGCCGTCGGGCCGGAGTACGCCACGTGGGGGCGGCGCGTGGTCGCGGCGCTCCTCGACAACGCGATCCTGGCCGGGGTCACCTGGCTGGCGCTCGGTGTGGGGTTCTACTCGCCTTCGCTCACGCCCGGCTGGGGCGCGGCGGGGACGGACGGCGCGGCGGGCCAGGCCGGCGATCCGCTGGTCCTGGTCCCGACCGCAACCCTCGTGATCCTCCTGGTGCTGCAGGCCGTGACCGGGTGGACGCCGGGCAAGCTGGTGGTCGGCATCCGGGTCGTCCGCGAGGAGACGCGCCGTCCGGCCGGTCTGTGGACGACGCTGGCGCGCTGGGTCCTGCACCTGTTCGATGCCATCCTGCTGATCGGATACCTGCGGCCGATCTGGCACGCGAAGCGGCAGACCTTCGCCGACGGGATCGCGCACACCGTCGTGGTGTCCGAGCTGCCCGACCTGCCCCGGCAGCCGCGAATCGCCGTGTACTCAGCGGCGGTCGTGACCTGCGTGCTCGGGCTCGGCTACGGGTGCGTACCGATCACCAGCGGGAGCGCCGAGGGCCTGGTCGGGGAGCCCCTGTGCGAGCTGGAGAGCCCGGGACCGGCCCTGACCAGCGGGGAGATCAAGCCGGTCGCGTCCGTCTCGATCGACAGGGACCGCCGGATGTGGACCGTCCGGGAGACCCGCACCGTCCGCCCGGGAGCGACGATCACCTGGACGAGCGACCCGTCGGTGCGCGACACCGACTACCGGGTCGAGCTCGCCGTCCGGCCGGGTGACGGCGAGGAGCCCGTGGCCTCCCGGTCGTGGGACATCGGGACCGGTGGTGTCGACTCCTGGACGGACAACGCAGGGTTCACGCACGACAGGACCATCGCGGCCGACGAGGACACCCACGAGGTGGAGGTCAACGTCACCGGCCCGAACGACGCCCTGGACGCCCTCGGCACCGACATCTGGCTCGACGTCCGGCTGGTCGCCGACGGCGAGATCGTGGCGTCGTGCGCTGGCCCGGCGGCTTACGTCGTGCGGTGATGCGCGCGGCGATCTGAGATCGACCTCAACGATCTCTGATCTCCGCCACGAATCTCGATTTTCCATGGCGAGCGGCTCCGGCACAGGGCCACCCTGTTCGTATGGACCCACGGGAGCACGACGCCGAAGAGCCCGAGACGACCCGGTGGACGCAGTCGACCGTCTACCCCGACATGTGGATCGACCCGGACGACGACCCGCGTGAGACCGATGCCCGGATCGTCGACGAGCGCGGCACGCTGCTCGAATATCTCCGCTACTACCGACTCACCCTGGAGCTCAAGTGCGCGGGCCTCGACGCCGAGCAGCTCGCCCGACGGTCGGCACCCCCGTCGACGATGTCCCTGCTCGGGCTGGTGCGGCACCTCGCATCCGGCGAGCGGCACCTGCGCCGGGTGATGGCGGGTGAGGACGCGCCGGAGCTGTACCGCACCGACGAGGACCGGGACGGTGACTGGACCGGTGCCGTCGCCGACCCGGCGGTCGCCGAGGACGCCTGGCGACAGTGGCACGCCGAGATGGAGGCCACCGACCGGTACGTGGCCGGTGTCTCCGACCTCGGCACGTGGAACGCCGGCGCGTCCGATTTCGGCCCAGACGGCGCGGACCTGCAGCTCAGAGACGCCCTCGTCGGGCAGATCGTGGAGTACGCACGACACTGCGGGCACGCCGACATCCTGCGCGAGCGGATCGACGGCCGCGTGGGCCAGTGATCGCGGGCGGTTGAAATCTGGCCGGCCCAGGTCGGCTGCCTTGCGCCTGCGCCCGACGGTGGGACTCTTGAAGGGACTGACGCCCCGCGGCGCGCCCTGTGATGCGGACGCAGCCGGTCACAAAGGAGTGAGACAGCGATGGTCACTGTGCGAAGTGTGTATCCGAGCTTTTCGGCGAACGACATCGACGCGGCCCGCGCGTTCTACGCGGACACGCTGGGACTGCGGGTGACGCCCCTCCCCGAAGGAGGAGGCTTGGTGCTCAACCTCGACGGCGGCGCCTCAGTGTTCGTCTACCCGAAGGACAACCACCAACCAGCGACGTTCACCGTCCTGCACCTGGCGGTCGACGACGTCGATCAGGTGGTCGACGAGCTCACCGCCAAGGGCGTGACGTTCGAGCGGTACGAAGGGTTCGACCAGGACGAGAAGGGCATCGCGCGCGGGTTCATGGAGGGCGGGGACGGCGCCTGGTTCACCGACCCGGCGGGCAACGTCGTCGGGCTTACGGACGGTGAGGGGATGCAGAAGCTCCTCGGGTGAGGTCAGGCCGGGCCGGACCGCAAGGTCCGGACCGGCTAGCATCTGACGCCATGTCCCCCACGTTCGTGCTGGTCCATGGCGCCTTCGCCAACTCGTTCTCGTTCGCGCCGCTCCAGGCCGAGCTCGCCCTCCTGGGCCACCGCTCGGCGGCGGTCGACCTGCCCGGCCACGGTTTCGAGGCGACATACCCCGCCGCCTACCAGGCCCCGCAGGACCCGGAAGGCCTCGCGACGACGCCCGGCAGCATCAAGGGCGTGACCCTGGCCGACAACGCGGCCCGCGTCATCGAGACGCTCGAACGCGCCAAGGGGCACGGACCGGTGATCCTGGTCGGCCACAGCCGGGGCGGCATCACGATCACCGCCGTCGGCAACGCCCGCCCCGACCTGGTCGACCGGATCGTCTACGTCTCCGCATGGGCACCCGTCGACCTCGACGTGGGCGCCTACTACGCCGAGCCCGAGATGGCCACCGTCGACGCCGGGGCGCTCGCGGGCGCGCTGGCCGGCGACCCGGCCGCGCTCGGCCTGCTGCGGTCCAACTTCCGGACTGCCGACCCGGCCGTGCTCGCCGGCTTCAAGGAGTCGTTCCTCGCCGACGGCACCGATGACGAGTTCTTCACCTTCCTCAACACCTTCCAGCCTGACGAGAACCTCGACGTGGGCACGTCGGCCGACCGGGCTCAGGCGGACACCTGGGGCACGATCCCCAAGACCTACGTGCGGCTCAGCGAGGACACGAGCATCCCGCCGGCCATGCAGGACCGGATGATCCGCGAGGGCGACACCCTCACGCCGGACAACCCGTACGACGTGCACACCCTCGCGTCCAGCCACCTGAGGTGGCTGGTACACCCTCGTCCGGCGGCGGAGCTGCTTTCCGGGCTCGCGGTCGGCGGGGATCGCGCCTAGGGGAATCGCGCCTGGTGGGGCCCGCGCCTAGCGGACCCGTCAGAACCGGGTGACCATGCCGCCGTCGACGTCGATCGTCTGGTCGGAGGCAAGGAGGGTCGGTCGTGCTCGTCGTGCTGCGGATCATCGGGGCTCGTCCGTTCCGCTCAGAAGGATGAGGTGGTGCTCGACGGCCGCGGTGACGCGCGCCTCGTCGTGGGTCGCGAGCAGGTCGAGCAGCGCTCCGCGAAGCACCGCCAGGGCCAGCGTGCGGCGCGCGAGCCCCTCGGCGCTGTCCCGCTCGGGCGCGGGCTGGTGGGCGGCGAGGACGCCGAGCCAGTCGTCCACTGTGGCGCGCGCGAAGCCGGCCCACGGCCCGTCGGGCTCGACCAGTGAGCGCGTGTAGGCCTCGGCCCACAACCGCAGCAGCGGGCGATGCTCGACGGCGGCCAGCCACGACCAGACCTGGTCCGCCGCCCTGGCCAGACCCACCGGGGCGGCGTCATCGGTCCGCGCGAGCCGGTCCAGGATCGTCAGCTCGTCGGCCCGGGCCCGACCCAGCAGCGCCTTGATCAGCCCGTCCTTGCTCCCCCACAGGAACATCAGCACCCGCGGGCTCGAGCCGATAGCCGCGGCCAGCGGCCGCAGGGACATGTCGGCCAAGCCGTGGGTCAGTGCGTACTCGTACGCGGCCTCCAGCAGCTCGACCTGACGCGCGGACTGGGTTGTCTCTACCTGGGTCACGCGGCTAGCGTACGGTAACTGAAACAGTCGTGTCAGTTGAGTTCGTCGGAGGGGTTCCCGTGCGTCAGGAGATCGATCAGCCCGGTGTAGTGATGCGCCGCGCGGACCAGCCCGGCGACCTGGGCTGGGTAGTGATGACGCACGGCGAGATCTACCATCGCGAGCACGGCTGGAACACCGACTTCGATGCACTGGTGGCGCGGATCGTCGCCGACTACGCCACCGATCACGACCCCGCCGACGACGCCGCCTGGATCGCCGAGGTGCACGGCGAACGAGCCGGCTGCGTCTTCCTCGTGGCCGGCGACGCGCCGGGCGTCGCACGGCTCCGGATCCTGCTGGTCACACCGGAGGCTCGCGGCCTAGGCATCGGCCGCCGCCTCGTTGACGAGTGTCTCGCCTTCGCCCGCGCGGCCGGCTACAAGCGCGTGACCCTGTGGACCAACGACGTCCTTGTCTCCGCCCGCAAGATCTACGAGAGCTTCGGCTTCACCCTCGCCGACGAGGAGAAGCACGACAGCTTTGGCCACGACCTCGTGGGCCAGAACTGGGACCTCGACCTGGACTAGCCTCGACCAGGCTGGATGGTTGCTGCAGTCCTCGCGTTGTTATCGAGGGCCTTCTACCCTGGCGGCATGGCCGCGACCGGCACGCGCGAGATCGTCGTCCTGCCCGCCAACGAGGCGTCGTGGGAGGACCTCCAGGCGGTGTTCGGGGAGCGCAGCACCCCGCAGTGGTGCCAGTGCCAGTGGTTCAAGTTCCCCAACGCGGAGTTCGACTCCCTGGACGGTCCGGCGCGGCAACAGCGGTTCGCGGAACAGACCGGGTGCGGGGACCCCGCGGCGTCGTCGACCAGCGGGCTGGTGGCCTACGCGGGCGGCAAGCCCGTGGGGTGGTGCGCGGTGGAACCGCGCACCGCGTACCCCCGTCTGCGAACCTCCCGGCTCGTCTGGGCCGGCCGGGGGGGACGAGGATCGCGACGACACGTCGGTATGGTCCGTGACCTGCTTCGTCACGCGGAAGGGCTACCGGCGCCAGGGGATCGGCACCGTGCTCGCGCGAGCTGCGCTCGGCTTCGCCCGGGACCGCGGCGCGACGGCGGTCGAGGGCTACCCGCTCCTGCCGCGTACCGACGGGCGCGTGGGGAGCGGTGATCTCTACGTCGGGACGGTCGGCATGTTCGAGTCCGCGGGGTTCGTCGAGGTCGGTCGGCCGACGGAACGCCGCGCGGTGATGCGGATCGACTTCTGATCCTCTCGAGCTTCACCGCGATCACGTTGGCCGCGTTGCGCCCGAACCTGCGCCCGAACCCACGTCGAGAAGGAGAGCCCCCAGACCGGCGACCCGGAGGCCGCCGCGGCGATCCTCGAGGAGGCCGGCTACACCAAGGACGCCGATGGCGTCTACGAGAAGGACGGCGTCAAGGTCGAGCTGAGCCTCACGTCGGTGGAAGGCTGGACGGACTACAACGACGCCGCGAAGCTGATCGAAGAGCAGGTCGCGGCCGCAGGCATCAAGGTAACGGCGACGACGGCCACATGGCAGGAGTTCTCCGACTCCCGCCAGTCCGGTGACTTCCAGCTCATCATGGGCGGCGTCGTCGGCACCAGCGTCGCCGACCCGTTCCAGATCTACCGCGACTGGTTCTCGGGCGACTACACCCAGCCGGTCGGCAAGGCGCTCGAGCCCGGCGAGTGGAACTTCACGCGCTACTCGAACCCCAAGGTCGACGCCGCGGTCGCGGACGCCGCGGCAGCGAACGACGACGAGACGAAGCTGGCCGCGTACGCGGTGATCCAGCACGAGATCACCCGGGACCTGCCCTACATCCCGATGGAGATCAACGCGACGCAGACGTTCTACAACGACACCGACTACACCGGCTGGCCCACGGAGGACGACCTGTACGCGTTCCCGCCGTCGTGGGGCTCGGTCTCCGCCGGCTACGTCCTGGCGAACCTGAAGCCGGTCGAGTGATGACGAGGACCCGAGGAGGAGTCACGACGGCTGCGGTGGACCCGGCCCGTCCCGACAGCTATGCGCACCAGTTGTCGGGCGGCATGCGCCAGCGCGTCATGATCGCCATGGCCCTCGCGCTGAACCCGCAGGTCATGATCATGGACGAGCCGACCACCGCGCTTGACGTCGTGGTCCAGCGCGAGATCTTGCGCGAGATCATGCGCCTGCGCGAGCAGTTCGGGTTCGCGGTCGTGTTCATCACCCACGACCTGCCGCTCCTCCTGGAGATCAGCGACCGGATCGCCGTGATGCTCGACGGCGAGATCGTCGAGCTCGGCACCGCGGAGAACATCTACGAGCGCCCGCAGCACGCCTACACCCAGCGCCTGCTGGAGTCGTTCCCCAGCCTCGTCGGCGAGCGCGGGGGGTTCGTGCGGTCGGGGGCGGCTGCGGGGGCGTCGGGCAGCGGCCACGCTCCCGGCCCGGGTGTCGGCGCCGGTCCGGGCGCCACTCCGGCCGGCAGCGCCGACAGCAGTGCCGACACCACCATCGAAGGGACCGCCTGATGGGAACGCTCGAGGTCCGCAACCTCGTCAAGGAGTTCCGCCTCGGCCACGGCCTCCGGCGTTCGCGGCTGCGCGCGGTGGACGACGTGTCGTTCACCCTGGAGGCGGGCAAGCCCGTCGCGCTCGTGGGCGAGTCCGGGTCGGGCAAGTCGACCGTGGCCCGAACGCTGGCGCGGCTCGAGACCCCCACGTCCGGGGAGATCCTGCTCGACGGCCGCTCCGTGTCGGGCAGCCGCTCCGCCCTGCGGGCGTACCGGCACGACGTGCAGATGGTCTTCCAGGATCCGTTCGCGTCGCTCACGCCCGCCGAGGCCTACGGGGCCAAGCGGCCGCACGAGGTGTCGGGCGGCCAGCGCCAGCGCGTCGCGATCGCACGCGCCCTGGCGCCTGGGGCACGGTTCCTCGTCGCCGACGAGCCCGTCTCCATGCTCGACGTCTCCATCCGCCTGGGGGTGCTCAATCTCCTGGCGCGCCTGCAGCGGGAGGAGAACCTCGGCGTCCTGTACATCACCCACGACCTCGCGACTGCCCGCCACTTCAGCGACGAGATCCTCGTGATGTACCGGGGCCAGGTCGTGGAGCGGGGTCCGTCCGACCAGGTCATCCTCGATCCGCAGCACGACTACACGAAGACGCTGCTAGCGGCCGCGCCGGACCCGGCGCGGCACGGCCGGCTCCGCGACGAGGTGCGGGCAGAGCTCGCGGGGGAGCGGGCCTGACGACGCGCGAGCACTCAGCCGCCGACGGCGTGATCGGCGAGCCGGACGACGGCGTCCGCGATCTTCGGCCCGAACATCACGGCGTCGTTGTGCCCCGCCCCTGGGAGCACGAGGTGTTCGACCAGCCGGGGCGCGGCCCGCGCCACGGCCTCGCTGTGTGCCGGCGGCACGATGTCGTCGCGGTCGCCGTGCACGACCGTGACCGGGACCTGCGACACGGCCATGTGGCCGAGGACCGGGTACCGGTCGCGCAGCAGGGCCTCGACGGGCAGGAAAGGGTATTGATGGGCGCCGAGGTCGGCGAAGGACGTGAACGGTGAGCGCAGCAGGAGGCCGGCGGGTGGCACCTCGGCCTGGAGCGCGGCGACCACTCCGGCGCCGAGCGACTCGCCGAAGTAGATCGTCCGTTCGGGCGGGTAGCCCCGCTCAGCCAGTGCCCGCTGGGCTGCCTGCGCGTCGAGCGCGAGCCCGGCCTCGGTCGGACGGCTGGGGTTTCCGCCGTAGCCGCGATAGTCCAGCAGGAGGATCGCGAAACCGCGCTCCGCGAGCAGCTCGGCAAGCCCGGCGCGTCCCAGCCGGTTGCCACCGTTCCCTGGCGCGACCAGGACGGCGACCTCACGGTCTTGCACCTCGGGTGCGGGCGGGACGAACCAGGCCGCTAGATCGAGCCCGTCCGTGGTGATCAGCGTGACGTCGACACCGCCGTCGAGCATCGACGCTGCGGGTCCCGGCGACGAGCGGTCGGGGTGGTACACGAGCGTGTCCTGGCCGAGCCAGGCGACGCCGACGGCCAGGCCTGCGAGCCCCGCCAGGACGCCGGCCGTCAGGGCCGCCGCCCGCACCGCGCGTCGCAACGCTGCCATGCCTTCATCGTCCGCCGCCGTCCGTCGTCAGGCAAAGCATCCAGGTTGCATCTCGCCGGCGGGACGATGCCGACCGCGTGAGCTGACTTGGGCGCGGCCCCGTACGTGCGTCGCCTGCTCGACGCTTCAGACCGTCTCGGAGCGCTTCTTGCGGGCGAACCGTGCCGGCAGGTCGGGCCCGTCCCACACCTGGATCGCGCGCCAGATCGACGCGGCGATCGGCACGGCGAGCACGGCGCCGGTGATGCCGGCGAGCACTGTCCCCGCGGTCAGGGCGAACAGGATGACGAGCGGGTGCAGGCGCAGGGTCCGGCCCATGACGATGGGCTGGAGGAAGTCGCCCTCGAGCTGGTTCACGACGACGACGATCGCGACGACGATGAGTGCCTCGACCGGTCCGACGGCGACGAGCGTGACCAGGGCCGCGAGGATGCCGGCCAGGGTGGCGCCGACCAGCGGGATGAAGGCGAGCAGGAAGACGAGCACGGACAGCGGGATGACGAGCGGCACGCCCACGATCGCGAGGCCGATCCCGATGCCGACCGCGTCGACGATCGCTACGATCGCCGTCCCGCGCACGTAGCCGCCGAGCGTGCGGATGGTCGCGGTGCCGACGCGCCGCCCCCGCTCGTACCGGTGCCCCTCGAACGGCCGCAGCAGGAACTCCCACATCGCCGGGCCGTCCTTCAGGAAGAAGAACAGGACGACGATCATGATGAAGAAGCCCGCGACGAAGTCGGTGGTCTGGGAGACGCCCGCGATGGCACCGGAGCCCACGGCGTCGGACTGCAGCAGGCTCACGGCGGACTCGCGCACCGATGCGATCTGCTCGTCGGTGATGTCGAAGGGCAGGTCCTGGATGTAGGTCTGCAGGGAGTCGAAGCCCTCGAGCGCCTGGTCCCGCAGCTCGTCCCACTGGTCCACGACGGCCCGCACGACGAGCCACACGATCGCGGTCAGCAGTGCGACCAGCGTCAGGAGCGAGATCCACGTCGCGAGCAGCGACGGCAGGCCGCGGCGACGCAGGAACGAGACCAGCGGGTAGATCGCCGCCGCCAGCACGAGCGCGATGAGGACGGGGATCACGACGAGGGTCAGGCGCGTGCCCACGAACCCGAAGACGGTGATGACCGCGACGACTGCGAGGATCTGCAGCGACCGCGTGCCGATGCGGCCGAAGCCGTCCGACCATAACCGGGACGTCGCGTGCTCTGACCGCGGCGGCGTTCCCTCATGCGTTGCCTCGGTGCTCGGGCGGGCGGGCGCTGCTGTGCGGCGGCCGAAGAGACCCATCGCCGTCCTCCTTGTGCTCGGCCCGGCGCGCGCCGGACATACCGACGCTAATGCGGTCGGGCCCTGGTCGCGCGGCGGCACGTGCGTCGTCGCACGTCGCAGGTCCATCCTTGAGTGATCGATGAGTTCGGGGTGGTCACCATGGTCGACACTTTGGGCACGACGAGTGGAGGTACGCATGGCGGACATCGACGACGTCCGGCCGCTGGGCACCAGGCTGGAACGTTCCTACGAGGTGTACGTCCGTGGCCGGCTGAAGTTCCGCGTCGGCCAGATCGTCTACGTGGCGTTCTCGCTGGACGAGTCGGTGATGGGCTTCGCGTTCCCTAAGGAGGAGCGGGCGGACCTCGTCGCGAGCGATCCGCGCAAGTTCCAGCTGCCATCCGTGTCAGACATGCGCTTCAACTGGTTGCACGCCGACCTCGCCGTGCTGGATCGAGACGAGGCGCGCGAACTCGTCATCGACGCGTGGCGCATGGTCGTCCCCCAGAAAGTCTCCCGCGCCTACGACGCCGCGCATCCCGCCGCTACGGACTGATGCGCGCGAGTACGCCGACACGGTCGGACGGAACCGGATCGAGGGCCGGTCAGACCTGCATGTCGACGAATCGCTGGTAGTGGCCCTGGAACGCCACGGTGATCACGTCGGTAGGGCCGTTACGGTGCTTGGCCACGATGAAGTCCGCCTCGCCGGCGCGCGGTGACTCCTTCTCGTAGGCGTCCTCGCGGTGCAGAAGTATGACAACGTCCGCATCCTGCTCAATAGACCCAGACTCCCGCAAATCAGACATCTGTGGCTTCTTGTCGCTGCGCTGTTCAGCGCCACGGTTCAGCTGCGAGATCGCGATGACGGGAACCTCGAGCTCCTTCGCGAGCAGCTTGAGCGAGCGCGAGAACTCGGAGACCTCCTGCTGGCGCGATTCGACGCGCTTGCCGGACGACATCAGCTGGAGGTAGTCGATGACCACCAGCTTGAGGTCGTGCTTCTGCTTGAGCCGTCGGCACTTGGCTCGGATCTCCATCAGCGACATGTTCGGCGAGTCGTCGATGAACAGCGGGGCGTCCGACACCTTGCCCATGGTGGCGGCCAGCTTCTGCCAGTCGCCGTCGTCCATGTTGCCGCTGCGCATCTTGGTGAGCGGAACGCGGGCCTCGGCGGCGAGCATACGCATGACGATCTCGTTGCGGCTCATCTCCAGGGAGAAGATGACTGAAGCCATGTCGTGGTGGATGGCCGCATGAGAAGCGACATTGATGCCCAGCACCGAGTTGTGCGTGGGGACCATCGACCGGCTCGCGAGATACAGGTGCGACGGGTTCTCCACCTCGACGCAGCGCACGGGCACCGACTCGATCGCCCGCACAGACGTGAACCCGAAGACCCGTGGCGCGCCCGTGTGTCCGGGCCCGATGGCGAGTTCACTGCCTCGACCGAGCTTTCCGGCGATCTCTTCGGTTGTCAGGATCTGGACGTCGTCAGCCGCACCCACGGCCCACTGGTGCTGAGCGTCCGCCACGATCACCGTGCCGTCGTCGAACTCCACCTCGTAGCAGGGGCGGCCCTGCATGACCTCGGTCGCCGCGACCACTCGTGTCGGTGTGCCATCTGCCGCGAGGAGCAAGTCCCCGACTGCGACCTCGCCCATGGTGGTCCACCCGGTCGGCGTCGGCAGCGGGGTGTCGAGCGCGAGGGCCTTTCCGACCGCAGGTCGGGCCGCCACGACGATCATCTGGCCCCCGTGCAGGCCGTTCGTCAGGCGGTCGAAGTCCGAGTACCCCGTCGGCACGCCGGTGAGTCCTTCGCCGCGACCCTGCGCGGCGTCGATCTCGTCGAACGTCGGCCCGATGATGTCGGCCAGCGGCAGGTAGTCCTCGGACGCGCGTCGCTCCGTCACCGCGTAGACCTCGGCCTGCGCGTTGTTGACGACGTCGTCGACCTCGCCGCCGTCGGTGGCGTAGCCCATCTGCACGATGCGGGTGCCGGCCTCCACCAGGCGGCGCATGATGGCGCGCTCGCGGACGATCCGGGCGTAGTAGCCCGCGTTCGCCGCCGTCGGCACGCCCGCCATGAGGTCGTGGATGTACGGGGCGCCGCCGACGCGCGCGTGCTCGCCCCGGCGCTGCAGCTCGGCGACCACCGTGATGGCGTCGGCCGGCTCGCCCCGGCCGTAGAGGTCGATGATCGCGTCGTAGATGGCCTCGTGCGCCGGCCGGTAGAAGTCGTTGCCGCGGATCTGCTCGATCACGTCGGCGATCGCGTCCTTGGACAGCAGCATGCCGCCCAGCACGCTCATCTCCGCGGGAATGTCCTGCGGCGGTGTGCGGTCGAGGCCCGGCCTTCCGGAATAGCTCGACTCGAGCTCCTCGATCGACATCCGCACCTCCTGCTTCCTGATCTCATGACGTCCGGGCGCACGCCGCGCGTGCGCTCCATCGACGTCCTACACCTGTTCTACTCTCCGCCACTGACACTCTCGGGACGTCCGCCACGACACGCCCTTGTGTCGTGTGCGACAGTCCCCGCCGCCGTCAGACCAGCGAGCAAGTTCCGCTGACGTTAAGCCCCCGCACACCCAAGCGCAACGAGACCTGTGGACGGGGTTGTGCACATCCATGTGGAAAGGTGGCCCGGGGCTGTGCACAGCGGGTGGACAACCCTGTCCCCAGCTGTGGATAACCCCTGTGTAAAACATCACCATCACCTCTGACCTGCATCGACGTAACCCCCAGCCTGTGGAGGAAAGAAAGTTGGGCGAGCCTCGCCACACCCCGGGTTCCGGGCGGTCCATCGACCGCGAGATCCTCGCCCTCGCGGTACCTGCTCTCGGGGCGCTCGTCGCCGAACCCGTCTTCGTGCTGGTGGACAGCGCGGTCGTCGGCCATCTCGGCACGGCCGAGCTCGCCGGCCTGTCCCTCGCGAGCAATGTGCTGCTCACTCTCGTCGGGTTGTGCATCTTCCTCGCGTACACGACCACGGCGTCGGTGGCCCGGCTCACCGGTGCGGGCAAGGAGCGGGAGGCGCTGCAGTCCGGCATCGACGGGATCTGGCTCGCGCTCGGGATCGGCGCGGTACTCGTCGTCGTCCTCCTGCTCACCGCCCCGCTGACGGTGACCGCCCTGGGTGCGCAGGGCGACGTCGCGCAGCATGCCGTGACCTACCTGCGGTGGTCCGCACCCGGGCTCGCCGGGATGCTCGTGGTCCAGGCCGCGACCGGTGTGCTGCGCGGCCTGCGTGACACGCGCACGCCCCTGGTCGTTGCCGCCGCCGGAGCCCTCCTGAACACCGTGCTGAACATCGCGCTGGTGTACGGGGCGGGGATGGGGATCGCCGGATCGGGCCTGGGGACCGCCATCACCCAGCTGCTCATGGCCGTCGTGCTCGGAGTGATCGTGGTGCGCGGCGCCCGCGGCCGCGGCGCGAGCCTGCGCCCGCACCGGGCGGGCATCCTGTCCGGCGCCCGGGCGGGCGCGCCCCTGATCGTCCGCACGCTCAGCCTGCGTGCCGCGATCCTGCTCACCGTGGTCGTCGCGACCGACCTCGGCGCCGTCGCGCTCGCGGGACATCAGGTGGTGAGCTCGCTGTGGGGCCTGGCGGCGTTCGCGCTCGACGCGCTCGCCATCGCCGCGCAGGCCCTGGTGGGGCATGGGCTCGGTGCCGGCGCCGTCGGACAAGTCCGCCTGGTGCTGCGCCGCTGCCTGCAGTGGGGCGTCGGTGCGGGTGCGGTGATCGGCGTGGTCCTCGCGGCGGCCGGCTGGTGGATCGCACCCCTCTTCTCGCCCGACCCCGACGTGCGCGTCGCCATCACCCTGGGCATCGCCGTGTGTGGCGTCCTCATGCCGATGGCGGGCTGGGTCTTCGTGCTCGACGGCGTCCTCATCGGCGCCGGCGACGGCCGCTACCTCGCCTGGGCCGGCATGGCGACGCTGGTGGTCTACCTACCGTTCGCGTTCGCGGTCTCCGCCTGGGCGCCCGACGGCGCACCCGGCCTCGCCTGGCTCTGGCTCGCGTTCGCGGGCGTGTTCATGGCCGCCCGCGCCGTGACGACCGGCTGGCGTGCGCGAGGCGACCGCTGGCTGGTGACGGGGGCGTGACGCCGCACCACGGTGCGGAGTCGGCTATGCCCACACCTTGAGCCGGTAGCCCACGCCACGCACCGACGCGACCTCCACGTCGCGGACGGGCGCGAGCCGCTTGCGCAGCCGCTTGATCGCGGAGGTCACCGGGTCGGAGTCGCCGAGGTAGGGCAGCTGCCACACGCGCGCCGTGAGCTCGGCGAACGACCACACCCGCCCCGCCTCCAGAGCCAGTGTCGCGAGCAGGTCGAACTCCCGCGCCGACAGGTAGACGCGGCGGCCCTGGGCCGTGACCTCGCGGCCGGCGAGATCCACGAGCAGCGGCCCGGCCACCAGCGGGTCCAGCGTGGGCGGGGCGACCATCGGGATCGAACCCGAGACGGCGGGGATCGGGCCGGTGACCGTGCGCATGGCGTCGGTTACGACACGGACCGTCCCGGTCGCGGGCCGCGGCGGCGCGGGGATCGTCGCGTGCAGCACGGGCCGCGCCAGCACGCCGCCCGACGTCGGCCGGGGCCATCCGCGGTGGGCGGCCGCTCCGGCGTCGGGCAGGCCGGGCGACGACGGGGCGGGTGACGCTGACGACAACGGCGCAGGCAGGAACTCGGCGGCGGACCGCACCGATGCGTCGGTGAGGTTGTCGGGGAGGCGGTCGGTGGGGTGCTCGGAGAGGTGCCGGCCATAGGTCTGCTCGTCCGACGGTCCGGGGTTGTCGAACCGCTCGGCCTGCGCGCCGAGGCTGCGCCAGGGCGCGTCAGCGGGTCGGCGCGGCGCGGTCTGGTTGGTGAGCACGGCACGCGCACCGTCCGCGTCAGGGGTGGCGAGCACCGTGGCCTGGCCGCGGAGGAGGCGGGCGATCTCAATGATCTGGTCCGAGGGGAGGCCCACACAGACGACGAGGCCGGGGGCGGATCCTGGTGCGGAGTCGTGTGTCACGTGCCTCACCCTCCATGGGTCGACCGTTCGGGCGCGTCTACCGGGTTAAACCCGGGCAGCGGGCGCCAGTTTGCCCCCGGGGCGTGCCGATTGGGTCAATTTTTCGTTTCCTTCCCATTGCGTGGAACGAGATGACACAATCCCGCCCGGCTGACGTTTTTACGCCACCGGAGAGGCGTGGCGGGTGAATTCTCGGAATGGCCGGGTGAAGTTTGCCGAGGACTATTGACAAGGGCAAACATCATTCGTTCGACCGTGTATTGACCGGGAAATGACCCAAGCCTGACCGCGAACCGTCCTTGCCGCTCTGACCTGCGCAAACGACGGTTGGGGATGGCCCACGACCGTGGTCCGTCCAAGCGCACTCGATCCCGTGGGTGCGCCGGGTAATGGAGGGTTCATGCCTCGCAGAACCGCGTTCGCGCAGCGTGCGACAACCGCAACAGCGGCTCTCGCGCTCGTCGCGACATCAGCACTGAGCGTTGCTCCGGCAGCGTTCGCAGGAACATCCCCGACGTCCGCACTGCCCGCGACCACCACGAAGACCGTCGCGGCCGACCCCGAGGACAAGTTCACCGACTTCGCCCGGGAGATGCTGACCGAGCGCAAGACCGCCGACTTCTGGGTCGTGCTCGCCGAGGAGGCGAACCTGACGGCCGCCAAGAACATCACGAATTGGGACGAGCGAGGTCAGTACGTCTACGACGCGCTGACCACGACGGCCAAGGACTCGCAGGCGAGCCTGGTCAAGGAGCTCCAGGCCGCCGACGTGGACTACGAGAGCTACTGGATCAGCAACCGGATCCTGGTCGAGGACGGCACGCTGGAGCTCGCGAACGAGCTCGCGGCGAGCACCAAGGTCGAGGCGATCCGCGAGACCGTGCAGCTGAACCTGGTCGACCCGGTCAAGCGCACACCGGTCGGCGACAAGGGAACCCAGGCCGTCGAGTGGGGCCTGGACTTCATCAACGCACCTGAGGCCTGGGAGCAGGGGTACACGGGTCAGGGCATCGTCGTGTCGAACATCGACACCGGTGTGCAGTACGACCACCCGGCGCTCGCCGAGCAGTACCGCGGCGTCCAGCCCGACGGTTCGGTGGTGAACGACTACAACTGGCAGGACACCACCGGCTCCGCCGCCGAGCCGTACGACGAGAACGGCCACGGCACGCACACCATGGGCACCATGGTGGGCGACGACGGGGCGGGCAACCAGATCGGCGTCGCCCCCGACGCCGAGTGGATCGCCACCAACGGCTGTGACACCTGCTCGGACGCGGCCCTGCTCGAGTCCGGCCAGTGGATCGTCGCCCCGACCCGCACCGACGGCACCGACCCCGACCCGTCGAAGCGCCCGAACGTCGTCAACAACTCGTGGGGCTACACCGCCGCGGGCTTCATCGACGACTGGTACACCGAGACCACCGCTGCCTGGGCGGCCGCGGGCGTGTTCGGTGCCTGGGCCTCCGGCAACGCCGGCTCCGGCTGCACGACGACGTCGTCGCCGGGTGCCAACACCAGCTCGTACTCCGTTGGTGCGTTCGACGCCTTCGGCGCGATTGCGTCCTTCTCGTCGCGTGGTGCCGGCGAAGACGGCCTGATCAAGCCGAACATCTCCGCCCCGGGCGTCAACGTGCGCTCGTCGATCCCCGGTGACGGCTACGCCGCCTTCAACGGCACCTCCATGGCGACCCCGCACCTCGCGGGCGCGGTGGCCGTGCTGTGGAGCGCCGCACCCGCGCTCATCGGTGACATCGAGGGCACGCAGGCGCTGCTCAACGAGACCGCCGTGGACACGGACAACACCACCTGTGGCGGCACAACCGAGAACAACAACGTGTGGGGCGAGGGCAAGCTCGACGTCGCCGCGCTCATCGACGCCGCCCAGATCGGCGCCACCGGGTACGTCACCGGCACCGTGACGAACGCCGACGGCGCCCCGATCGCCTCCGCCAACGTCGTCATCGACGGCGAGCGGGACCGCACCGTGAGCACCGACTCGGACGGCACCTTCTCCGCACACGTCGTCACCGGCGACTACACGGTGTCGGCGTCGGCCTTCGGCTATCTGCCCTCGTCGCCGGCCTCTGCCACCGTCACCGAGGACGGGACCGTCGACGTGCCGATCACGCTCGAGGCCGCTCCGTCGCACGCAGTCACCGGTACGGTCACCTACGCCGGGGAGGGCGGCCCGGTCGCGGGCGCGCCGGTCAGCCTCGGCAGCCACTTCGAGAACGTCACCACCGGCGCGGACGGCACCTTCGCCTTCGCCGACGTCCCCGAGGGCACCTACCCGATCACCGTCACCATGGGCGGTTGCGCCTCGTCGTACGAGGGCGAGGTCGTGGTCGACGGCGCGAAGGACCTGCCGATCGAGATCACGGCCGTCACCGACGACTTCGGCTACTCCTGCGCGACGTCGTCCGGCGACTACCTGCAGGGCGAAACCAAGCTCTCGCTCACCGGCGACGACGTGCAGACGTCGCTCGACCTGCCCTTCGAGTTCCCCTACTACGGCGTCGGCTACGACTCCGCGTTCGTCACGTCGAACGGCCACCTGAACTTCCTGGCCGGTAGCACGTCGTACGCGAACGGCGCGATCCCGAGCAGCGCGGTGCCCAACGCCGCCCTGTACCCGTTCTGGGACGACCTCGTCATCGACGCCCAGTCGGGCCTGTACACGGGCACCACGACGGTCGACGGCGAGGACGCGTTCGTCGTCGAGTGGCGCAACGTGCGCAAGTACAGCCTCGCGACCGACAGGCTGAGCTTCTCGGCCACTCTCGTCGCTGACGGCACCGTGCTCTTCGGGTACGGCCCCGTCACGGACACGGTCACGGCCAAGGGCAGCTCGGCGACGATCGGCGTCGAGAACGAGACCGGCACCGTCGCCCTGCAGTACTCGAACAACGCCCCGGCCGTCTCCGCGGGACTCACGGTCACCTACACGGCCCCCGTGCTCTCGTTCCTCGACGGCACGGTCACCGACCTCAACACCGGCGAGCCCGTCGAGGGTGCCACGGTCACGGCCACGTCGGACGACGCGACCCGGACCGCGACCACCGGGGAGGACGGCACCTACTCGGCCATCACCCTCCCGGGTGACTACACGGTCGACATCACGGCGCCGGACTACGAGCCGGCGGCGGGCACGCTGAGCCTCGAGCCCGAGGCCACCGGCACGTTCGACGCTTCGCTCGCGGCAGGCCTGCTTACTGTCAGCACCGGGGCGCTGAACGCCACGCTTCCGCTGGGTAGCACCACGACCAAGCGGTTCACGGTGAAGAACGAGGGCACGGCGCCGGCCGACGTCGAGCTCGCGGGCAGCGGCGGCGGCTTCGACATGCTGGGCACGGACGGTATTGCCGCCATCCAGCACACGGAGGGCGAGGCCACCGTGGTCAAGTCCACCAAGCCGTCGACCACGCTCGGCGGTGCCGGCGCCAGTGCCGGTGGTTCGGGTTCGAAGCTCCAGGCCGCGGGCAAGGGCACCGCGGGCGAGAGCGTCACGCCCGAGTCCATCCCGATCTCGCCGAACGCCACCACGATCACCCACTCGGCGTCGCAGGAGCTCACGGCGCTCAACTCGGCCTCCTGCGGTGGCCTGGAGGGGACCACGGAGAACCGTTTCCTCCGGACGTTCACGCTGAGCGACTTCGGCATCGACGACGACTTCGAGGTCTCGGAGGTGTCCTTCGGTATCGAGGAGGCCACGGCCCAGACCCTGACCGTCAACCTCTACACGCTGGACGGTGCCCTCACCTACGCCAACCTGACCTCGATCGGGACGGCGGAGGCGAGCATCCCGGCGTCGACCCTGACGATGGTCTCGGTGCCCGTGACGGGTGAGGTGCCCGCGGGCGCCACGCTTGTGGTCGAGGTCGTCTCGCCCAACCAGCAGGCGACCGGTGGTGTGTTCTACATCGGGTCCAACGACGCGGGCCAGACCGCGCCGTCGTACCTCGCCGCCGCCGACTGCGGCATCTCGGAGCCGGCGACGACGGACTCCATCGGCTGGCCCGGGATGCACATCGTCCTGAACGTCTCCGGTGACACCGCCGGCGGCGGCATGGAGTGGCTGACCATGAGCCCGACCGAGTTCACCCTGGCGCCGGGGCAGAGCAAGACGATCACGGCGTCCCTGAGCGGCGTGGTGGCGCAGCCCGGCACCTTCACCGGCTCGCTCCTGGCGAGTGCGGCGACGCCGTACGAGACCCCGTCGGTGGCCGTGTCGATGAAGGTCAACCCGCCGGCGAGCTGGGGCAAGCTCTCCGGCACCGTGGGGGGCTTCACGCCGGACGGCGTGGTGTCGCTCGGTGACTCCGTCGTCCAGATCAACGGCATGTATTCGGCGGTCACCCTGGTCACCGGGTCGGACGGCGTCTACGAGTACTGGTTCGACAAGTCGGAGAAGACGGCGCAGATCATCGCAACGGCCAGCGGGTATGTCCCGAAGGTCGGCTCCGCGAAGGTGACGGCGGGTACCACCGTCGTGACCGACTTCGAGCTCGATCCGATCGAGTAGTCCAGATCGGCGACGGCGGGGGCTGACCCCGCCATCAGATCGGCAAGAGGTCAGGTGGTCGGCAGCTCAAGCTGCCGACCACCTGACCTTTTGCCGATCACGCTGCTGCTGTGCGTCAGCGCTCGATGTCACCGCGGATGAAGGCCTCCAGCTGGGCACGTCCAGCGGTGTCCTCCATTTGCACGGGCGGCGACTTCATGAAGTAGGTCGCGGCCGAGAGGATCGGGCCACCGACTCCGCGGTCCTTCGCGATCTTGGCGGCGCGCACCGCGTCGATGATGATGCCCGCCGAGTTGGGGGAGTCCCACACCTCGAGCTTGTACTCCAGGCTGATCGGCACCTCGCCGAATGCCCGGCCCTCGAGGCGCACGTACGCCCACTTGCGATCGTCGAGCCACGCCACGTAGTCCGACGGGCCGATGTGCACGTTGCGGTCCTCCTTCTTGCCGGCCAGCGGACCGGTGAGGTTGGACGTCACGGCCTGCGTCTTGGAGAGCTTCTTCGACTCCAGGCGGTCGCGCTGCAGCATGTTCTTGAAGTCCATGTTGCCGCCGACGTTGAGCTGGTACGTGCGGTCCAGGATGACGCCGCGGTCCTCGAACAGCTTGGCCAGCACGCGGTGCGTGATGGTGGCGCCGACCTGCGACTTGATGTCGTCGCCGACGATCGGCACACCCGCCTCCTCGAACTTCGCGGCCCACTCCGGGTCGGAAGCGATGAACACGGGGAGCGCGTTCACGAAGGCGACGCCCGCCCCGATCGCGCACTGCGCGTAGAACTTCGCGGCCTCCTCGGAACCCACCGGCAGGTAGCACACGAGCACGTCGACCTGGGTCTCGCGCAGCGTGGCCACGACGTCGACGGCCTTCTTCGTGGACTCGTCGATCGTGGCGCGGTAGTAGTCGCCGAGCCCGTCGAGCGTGGGGCCGCGCTGGACGGTGACGCCGGTGGGCGGCACGTCCGCGATCTTGATCGTGTTGTTCTCGGACGCGGTGATGGCCTCGGCCAGGTCGAAGCCGACCTTCTTCGCGTCGACGTCGAACGCCGCGACGAACTCGAGGTCCGACACGTGGTAGTCGCCGAACTGCACGTGCATGAGGCCCGGGACGGTGCTCGCCGGGTCGGCGTCACGGTAGTAGTGCACGCCCTGAACCAGGGACGAGGCGCAGTTTCCTACGCCGACGATGCCCACGCGGATGGAGGTCATCCTCGCTCCTTCGTTTGTTCCTGCTGCGATGGGCGGTTCTGCGCCGTAGCGCGTCCCCGCTCGGTGGAGATGAGGGAGTCGAGCCAGTGCACTTCGCGCTCGACCTGTTCGAGCCCGAACCGCCGGAGCTCGAGCGCATATTCGTCGAGCCGCGAACGCGGATGCGTCGTCGACTCCCGGAACGCCTCCAGACGCTCGGTCAGCCGGGTGCGCCGGCCTTCGAGGACCCGGAGGCGGGTCTCGGCGTCGGTCTGCGCGAAGAGCGCGAACCGCACGTCGAAGTTGTCGTCCTCCCAGGCCGCGGGGCCGGCGGTGGCCAGAACGGCGTGGAGGTGCTCCTTGCCCGCGGCGGTCAGCTCGTAGACCACGCGCCGTCGTCCGAGGGGCTTGGGCTTGGGCTTGGCCGTCCTGCCGGGAATCCCGGACTTCGCCTTGCGGGGCGACGGCGGCGGGGCGCTCTCCGTCGTCGCGATCAGGCCGCGGGTGACCAGGGCCTTCAGGGCCGGGTAGAGCGTGCCGTAGGAGAAGGCGCGGAACGAGCCGAGCACGAGGTTCAGGCGCTTGCGGAGCTCGTACCCGTGCAGCGGGGACTCGTTGAGCAGGCCGAGGACGGCGGTCTCCAGCACGTCGGACCGACTACGCACGGTGGCCCCCTCCCCAGTCCCGCCACGGTTGCCCGGGCGAATCAGTCATCCACGATGTATCGAGTCGATACATCGGAGGATAAGCACGGCTGCGTCGTGTGCGCAATCCGTCGCTCCGACCCCGGCCCGCTCGGGGCGGATGTGAACGAAGTGTGAAGCAGGGGCAGACGGACTGGGCTGACCCTGGGTGAAATGTCGTGGAGGTGGGGGCAGGCAACACTCGGACTACTGGGGCCGAGGGTGAATCCCCTATGGTTTCGGGTGGTCCGCTGTGGCAGTGCGTCGACCGCACACCGGCTGGCCCCGAGTCCGAACCGAGGAAGAGGCTGTTGTGTCGAACTGGAGTCCCTCTCCGATCTGGCCGCAAACTCCCCGACGCCGACAGGGAATCTGGAACTATCCCCGGCCGTACCGCACCGGGATCCGCGCGTGGATCCCGTCGTGGCGGTTCATCGTGGGCGGGCTGCTGACCGGTGCCTCGCTCGCGGCCGGCGTGGTGATAGCCGCCTGGGTGGGCACACCCGTGCCGCAGGAGCTGGGCACTGTGCGCGACGAGGCCACCACCGTGTACTACTCGGATGGCAAGCCCATCGGGAAGTTCGCCGCGCAGGACCGCACCATCGTGCCACTGGCCGACCTGCCGCCGCAGGTGACACAGGCGATCATCGCGTCCGAGGACCAGGACTTCCGGTCCCACCCGGGCATCAACCCACAAGCGATCGCGCGAGCGGTCATCAACAACGTCACGGGCGGCGCCCAGCAGGGCGCTTCGACCTTGACACAGCAGTACGTCGAGAACTACTACGTCGGAGTGGGTGAGACGACGTACGCGGATGAGTTCCGCGAGGCGATCCTCGCTCTCAAGGTGACGCAGGAGCAGTCCAAGGACAAGGTGCTCGAGGGGTACGTCAACACCATCTACCTGGGGCGTGGTGCTTACGGCGTCGAGGCCGCGTCGCAGGCGTACTTCGGGCAGTCGGCCAAGGAGATGACGATCTCCGAGTCAGCTTTCTTGGCGGGCATCATCCCGAACCCGACCTACTGGGACCCACGACAGGGTGAGGCCGCCGAGGCGCAGGCGAGGTCCCGCTGGGAACGCACGCTGAACCTGATGCTGGAGCAGGGCTACATCACCCAGCAGGATCGCAACTCTGCGAAGTACCCCAAGCTCGTCAAGTACACGCAGGGCTCAGGCGACAACCGGACCGCTTATCTGCTGGAGCAGGTGGCCAACGAGCTCGACAGGAAAGGGATCACGGCTGAGGAACTCACGAAGAGCGGCTACGAGGTCCACACGTCGATCGACCGCAAGATGCAGGCTGCCGCGGCCGAGACGATGAAGCTGCCGGAGGACGCGAGCAAGTTCGCGCGGGCCTCGCTGACGTCCATCGACCCGCAGACGGGTGAGATCAAGGCGATGTACGGCGGCCCGGACTATTCGATCTATCCGACCAACGCCGCGACCTTTGAGGCGCAGGGTGCGTCCACCTTCAAGCCGTTCACGCTGATCGGAGCGCTGAAGGAGGGCTTCCAGCTCAACAAGAGGTACAGCGCCATCGACGGCACCGTGATCGACGGCTGGAACCAGGTGGACGGCGGCCCTGACGTGCCGCTCTACAACTTCAACAACGAGTCGTGGAGCAGCCTCGACCTGACGCAGGCGACGGCGGACTCGGTGAACGTCGTGTACGGCCAGCTCAACAAGGACATCGGGCCGGAGATGACGGCGCAGGTCGGCTACGAGCTCGGCATCCCGCAGGCCGACGACAACCCGGACACCCGCGACTGCTGCACCATCGGCAGCAACCTGGCCAATGTGCTGGGTACCGCGTATGTGACCAACGTGGACCTGGCGCGCGCCTACTCGACCATCGCCGCGCAGGGCTACCGCACCGAGCCGCACATGGTGACCGAGGTGAAGGACGGCGAGCGGCTGATCCACGAGGGGTCCACCACGAGCGAGCAGATGTTCGACGCGGAGGTCATGGCGGCGGCGACCTATGCCATGAGCAAGGTGGTCGAGGAGGGGTCGGGCGTGCCCGCCCTGGCGCTCAACCGCCCGGTCGCGGGCAAGACGGGCTCCTCGAACGAAAATCAGTCGGCGTGGTTCGCGGGCTTCGTGCCGCAGCTCACCACCGTGGTCGGGCTCTACGAGTACAACACCGACGCGAACAAGTACGAGCAGATCAAGCCGTTCGGCGGCTACGAGCAGATCACCGGTGGCTCGTGGCCGGTCACTGCCTGGACCGACTACATGATCAAGGCCACCGAGGGCATGGAGGTCGAAGAGCTCCCGAAGTACACGCCGCCGGCCCCGGAGCCGTCACCCACGCCGACGCCGTCGCCTTCGCCGTCGAGCAGCCCGTCGGACGAGCCGGAGAAGGTGGTTGTGCCCGACAACCTGGTCGGCCAGCAGATCATCCCGGTGGCGTCTGCGCTCTCGAGCCTCCAGCTCGTTCCCATGCAGGTAGATGTGGACAGCGACAAGCCCGCGGGCGAGGTGCTCTTCGTGGAGAACGCGGGCCAGGAAGTAGACGTGAACTCGGAGGTCGAGGTCCAGGTCTCGAACGGCTCCGGCGCTGAGGAGGAGACCACGACAGTGCCCTGGGGCCTGACCAACCAGGAGCAGGGCTACGCCGAGGATCAGCTCAAGGCCGCCGAGCTCAACCCGGTCATCGTGGAGGAACCGTCGGACAGCGTGGCCGAGGGCTCGGTGATCTCCGTCGATCCGGGCGAGGGCGAGGAGGTGCCGGTGGGTAGTGATGTGACGCTCGTCATCTCCACCGGGCCGGAGGGTGGCAGCGACCCGTCCGGCGACCCGTCGGACGGGGGCGGCATCTTCGGGTAGCGGGTCGCGACGGGCTCGACCAGCGATGGTGCAGGGCCCTATCAGTGCTGGTGACGGGCTCGGCCGGTGGCGGGTGAAAACCCTGGCCGACGGCGGGTGAAAAGGCTGGCCGAGCCCGTCGCGACCTGCGACGTCGGACACGGGGCGTACACAGAGAAACCTCGTTTGTGCTACTTGCTGCGAACATCGATCCTCTATCGTTTCCTCGGTTCAGTGCCCTCACTGAACCGATTCGAGGAACGAGGAAGACGTGGCGAACTGGAGTCCCACTCCGATCTGGCCGCAGACGCCCCGACGCCGGCAGGGCATCTGGAACTACCCCCGGCCGCACCGCACGGGGATCCGCGCCTGGGTCCCGTCGTGGCGAGTTGTCGTCGGCACCGTACTGACCGGGATGTCCCTCGTGGTGGGTGTGTTCACCGCCGGGTGGATCGGCTGGTCGGTGCCTGCCGTGAACAAGGAGATCGGCTCGGAGACCACTACCGTCTACTACGCGAACGGCCAGGTCATGGGCAAGTTCGCGGCCGTGGACCGCACGATCCGGTCCCTCGACGAGCTGCCCGCGTTCGTGCCGGCGGCCGTGCTGGCGTCCGAGGACCAGAACTTCGAGAATCACATGGGCGTCGACCCGGTGGGCATCGTGCGCTCCCTGGTCAACAACGCGACCGGCGGGGCCCAGCAGGGCGCGTCCACGCTGACGCAGCAGTACGTGGAGAACACCTATTTCCAGCCGGGGCAGTCGACCTACGCGGACAAGTTCCGCGAGATCGTCCTCGCCCTCAAGGTGGATCAGGAGAAGTCGAAGGACGAGATCCTCGAGGGGTACGTCAACAGCATCTACCTCGGCCGCGGCGCTTACGGGTTCGAGGCCGCGGCGAAGGCCTACTTCAACAAGCCGGCGGCCGAGCTCACGGTCTCCGAGACCGCGATGCTGGTGGGGATCATCCCGTCGCCGTCGTACTGGGACCCCCGGTTCGGTGAGGAGTCGCGGGCCATCGCCGAGGCGAGGTGGGCGCGCGTACTGCGGAACATGGCCGAGACGGGGGTCATCACCGAGGAGGAGCGCAGCTCCGCCACCTTCCCCGAGCTGGTCGAGTACAAGCCGGTGTCGCGCGCGGGTCAGGTGGGCTACCTGCTCGAAGAGGTCCGCAAGGAGCTCGCGGAGCAAGGTATCGCCGAGGACGATCTCATGAAGAACGGCTATGAGATCCAGACGACCATCAACCCGAAGTGGCAGAAGGCCGCGGTCACCGCGGCGAACACCATTCCGTACGACGGCGACAACCCCGCCTCGAAGAGGCTCGGCGTCTCCATCGTGTCGGTGGACCCCAAGGACGGCGCCATCCGCGCCCTTTACGGCGGCAAGAACTACGAGAAGGTCCAGTTCAACTCCGCCACCGACGGCAAGGCGCAGCCCGGCTCCACGTTCAAGCCGTTCACGCTCATCGGCGCGCTCGAGGACGGGCACGAGCTCAACGAGTACTACAGGGGCGACAGCCCGATGCAGATCCCGGGCTGGACCAAGACGGCGGGTGGCGAGGAGGTGGAGCTCACCAACTTCGGCCCTGAGGGGTCGGGCGGCGAATCGTTCGGCGACATCGACCTGATCGACGCCACGGCGAACTCCGTGAACACCGTCTACGCGCAGCTCAACGTGGCGATCGGGCCGGAGAAGTCGCAGGACGTCGCGATCCGCGCTGGGATTCCCAAGGAGTCCACTAACGCCGAGCTGTCCAACGTGCTCGGTACCGAGCCGGTGCGCGCCGTCGACCTCGCGGGCGCGTACGCCACCTTCGCCGCCCAGGGCACGCGGAGCGAGACGCACATGGTGACGTCGGTGACCCAGGGCGACAAGCTCATCTACGAGTGGGACAAGGTGCCCATGAGCGGCGCCATCAGCGCCGACGTCGATGGCCAAGGCGACGTACGCGATGGAGCAGGTGGTCCAGGAGGGTTCCGGCGCTACGGCGCAGGAGCTCGGGCGTCCGGTTGCCGGCAAGACCGGGTCCACCAACGGGAACAAGTCAGCGTGGTTCGCCGGCTACATTCCGCAGCTCGCCACGGTCGTGGGCCTCTACCAGACGGGCGAGGATGGCGTCAGCCAGGACACGATCACCCCGTTCGGCGAATGGGCGGACGGCAGCATCACCGGTGCCACCTGGCCGGTTACGGCGTGGACCGAGTACATGAAGCTGGTGACCGAGGGCATGGAGGTCCAGGAGTTCCCGGACTACGAGCCGCCGGCCCCGTCGCCGTCGCCCACGCCGACCCCGTCGCCCACGCCGACGCCTTCGGACAACCCGAACGACAAGGTGCTGGTCCCGACCGGGCTGGTCGGCCAGCAGATCGCCTGGGTCGCGTCCGCGCTCGCGAGCGTCGGGCTGGAGCCCGAGCTGGTGGAGGTCGAGAACGACCAGGCTTCGGGCACCGTGCTCAGTGTGGAGAAGGAGGGCCAGGAGGTGAGGCGGGGCGAGCGCATCCGGGTCGAGGTCTCGACGGGTCCGGCCGA
Source organism: uncultured Actinomycetota bacterium (assembly GCA_963850545.1). Lineage (GTDB taxonomy): Bacteria > Actinomycetota > Actinomycetes > Actinomycetales > Cellulomonadaceae > Promicromonospora. Next base: position 1,694,408 of record CAWKLP010000002.1, read on the forward strand.
GGAGGAGACCGCGAACGTGCCGGGCGGCCTGGTCGGCGGCGACGAGCGCAACGCGCAGAGTCAACTCCGGGCCGCGGGGCTCGATGCGGCCGTCGAGTACCAGTCGTCCGACGACGTCCCCGAAGGCACCGTCATGGACGTCAACCCGGACGAGGGCACCGAGGTGCCTGCGGGCAGCTCGGTGCAGGTGATCGTCTCGTCCGGTCCGGAGATCGTGCTCCCGAGCGAGGAACCGACCGACGGCAACGGGAACGGCGGCGGGAACGGCGGTGGCTAGCAGCCGCCGTCGTCGGAGCCCGTGACTGAGGGGCCGTCTCCTTCGGGAGGCGGCCCCTCAGCCATGGCCGGAGGGCGGGAGATCACCTGTGAGAGGGGTCTCGCACGCTCGATTCCGCCGTTCTCCACATGGCGGGTAGGCTTGGCCCCTGCTGTGAACCCTCCTGTCACGGAACGACCGTGACCGCTGAGACCAGAGGAGGTGGGTATACACATGCGTCAGTACGAACTGATGGTGATCCTGGACCCGGAGGTCGAGGAGCGCACCGTTGCCCCGTCGCTCGACAAGTACCTGTCGGTCATCACGACCGAGGGTGGCACCGTCGACAAGGTGGACATCTGGGGTCGTCGCCGCCTGGCGTTCGACATCACGAAGAAGTCCGAGGGCATCTACGCCGTGGTCGACTTCACCGCGACGTCTGCTACCGCCAAGGAGCTGGACCGTCAGCTCGGCCTCAACGAGGTCGTGCTCCGGACCAAGATCCTGCGCACCGGCGACAAGTGAGTCGTCGGGACTGAACCTCCCACGCCCGCGCGAGTGTCAGTGGTTCGTGGTTGCATTCACCGCGAACCCACGTACCGCGTACGGAACGTCGACTGAATCGAGGAATTGGCATGGCTGGTGAAACTGTCATCACAGTGATCGGGAACCTCACCGGGGACCCCGAACTGCGCTTCACCCCTTCAGGTGCGGCGGTCGCCAACTTCACGGTGGCGTCGACCCCGCGCACCTTCGACCGCCAGAGCAACGAGTGGAAGGACGGGGAAACCCTGTTCATGCGCTGCTCGATCTGGCGTGAGGCCGCGGAGAGCGTCGCGGAGTCGCTGACCAAGGGCACGCGCGTCATCGCGCAGGGTCGCCTGGTGCAGCGCTCCTACGAGACCCGTGAGGGCGAGAAGCGCACTGTCGTGGAGCTGCAGGTGGACGAGATCGGTCCGTCCCTGCGCTACGCCACGGCCAAGGTCACCCGGGCCCAGCGGTCCGGTGGTGGCGGCGGCTTCGGTGGCGGCGGCGGTGGCTACAACGGCGGAGGCGGCGCCCAGCAGGGTGGCGGCTCCGGTGGAGGATTCAGCTCTTCTGGTGGCGGTCAGAGCAATGACGACCCGTGGGCCACGGCAGGCCCGGCGTCGTCCGGTGGTTCGTTCTCGGACGACCCGCCGTTCTGATCGGCACCACCCAGTTCACTTTTTTTGCTCGCACGGCCCGCCAGGCCGAGTGAGCAGCACCTGACAAAGGAGCAACACCATGGCGAAGCCTGTGGTGCGCAAGCCCAAGAAGAAGATCAACCCGCTGAAGTCGGCGAAGATCAACAACATCGACTACAAGGACACGGCGCTCCTGCGCAAGTTCATCTCCGACCGCGGGAAGATCCGCGCTCGTCGTGTCACCGGCGTCTCCGTGCAGGAGCAGCGTCAGATCGCGAAGGCCGTGAAGAACGCCCGCGAGATGGCCCTGCTGCCGTACACGTCGACGGCTCGCTGAGGAAGGGATCGAGAACCATGGCAAAGCTGATCCTGACCCACGAGGTGACCGGCCTGGGCGAGCCCGGCGACGTGGTTGAGGTGAAGGACGGGTACGCCCGTAACTTCCTCATCCCGCGTTCGCTGGCGACGCCCTGGACCAAGGGCGCCGAGTCCGACATCAACGCGATCCGCAAGGCTCGCAAGAGCCGCGAGGTCGCATCGCTGGACGACGCGAAGGCCCTGGCCGACTCGCTGTCCGCGAAGCAGGTAGTCGTCGCGGCGAACGCCGGCCCCGGTGGCCGTCTGTTCGGTGCGGTGACCACGGCGGACATCGCCGGTGCGGTTGCCGCTGCCGGCGGCCCGTCCGTCGACAAGCGCAAGATCGAGATCGGTCAGTCCATCAAGGCGACCGGTGACTACACCGTGTCGATCCGCCTGCACCCTGAGGTGTCGGCCAAGATCGGCGTGAAGGTCGTCGCCGACTGAGCTTCGGCTCGGTTGATCGTTTGACTGCGCGATCGCTTGATCGCGGAAAGCCCCGGTTCCCCTTTGTGGGAGCCGGGGCTTCTGTGTGCGTGCCGGGTCGAAGCTGACTCTGCGCACCGGGACTAAGGCTCCGGCAGGATGTCCGACTCGTTCGAGAGCAGCGCGTCCAGCGTCAGGGCCGCGGTCCAGGAGAACTGGCGGGTTCCGCGGCCGGCCCCCGTGTCGGGGTCCACGTACTCGGGGAACCCCTCCGGCGCGGCGACGGCGAAGTGCTCCCGCAGGCGAGCTGCCAGGTCGTCGCGGCCCAACGCCCGGACGGCGCGCAGCAGCAGCCACGACATGTTGAACCACGCGGGTCCCCGCCAGTACAGCGCGGGATCGAACGCCGGGTCCTTGCGCGAGGTGCTCGGCACGAAGGGCCCGCCCCCGAGGAACCCGGCGCCGGTGAGCGTCGCCAGCATCCGCTCTGCCCGCCCGTTCCCGATCGCTGCCCCGGCCCTGGGTCCGGCTGCGGGCACGGGCGATCCTGCGGCCGCGACTCCGTCCCCTTCCGCCGAGACGGTGGCGGATCCCCGACCGAGCGGTGCCGCCAGGAGCAGCGGGACCAGGCCGTTCACGGTCGCCCGGCGAACGCGCTCCCCGGTCGAGTCGTCCAGCGCCACGTACAGCCCGAGCTCCTCGTCCCAGAGGTGCTCGTTCATCGCGTCGATCACCCGGGCGGCGGCTGCCTCGTGTTCGCCGCCCCCGGCGTCCGCCGGCGCGGCGCCTCCGACGTCCGCCGGCGCGCCGCACCCGCCGTCGGGCAGCGACTGCGCCATCCGGGCCAGGGCGAGCTCCGAGACCGCCAGCACCGTGCTGAACAGGGGGCAGACCATGGCGAAGCCGATGGGGACGTCGTCGGCGCAGCCGGCGTCGCGGTAGGTCTCGGCGAGCCGGTAGTAGCGCCGGTAGTCGCGGCTGCCGGGGCGTTCGCCGGCCCCTGCGTGCCGCAGGTCCGGCCGTCGGATCGGCGTGTGCGCCTCCGGCGGCACACGTTCGAGCGCGACGTCCCACAGGGGCGAGTTGTCGGTGCCGGTCTCCCACGGATGCTTCGTCACCGGCAGGCCGACGCGGCCCGCGCGCCTGACGTGCAGGTACTCGTGCCAGCGCGCGAGTCGCGGGTACACCCGCGCGAGAAACCCCTCTTGCGCGGAACCCGCCGGATCCGCACAGTGCACCAGCCATGCTGCCCAGGCGTGCACGGGCGGCTGCACCAGCCCGGACGTGGCCGAGCTCGACGCGCCCGACCCCGACGCGCCCGATGCGGACCGCCAGAAGCCGGGTCCGGGGGCGTAGTCGTCGTCGCGCCCGACGTCGTAGACGATCTGCGGCACGCGCCCGTCGGACCACTGGGCCTCGAGGAGCGCGACCAGCTCCGCCCGGGCGCGCCCCGGCTCGCGATGCCGGGTGCCGATGGTGATGAACGCCGAGTCCCAGCTCCACTGGTGCGGGTACAGCCCCGTGGCCGGGACCGTGTGCCGACCGGTCCAGTTGGTGTCGAGGACGCGGGCGGCGGCGTCGGCGGCGTCTTCCCGCAAGTCCTTGTGCATCTTCCGACAATAGGCTAGACATAAGTGCCAGATCCACTCGCTCGATGACGAGGAGATGTCATGCTCCGGCAGAACCGGGCGGCAACGGCCCGCCTGACGATCGCAGCGACGGCGGCCGCGGCCGCCGTCCTCACGCTCACCGCCTGCGGCAGCGGCGGCCCCGAGTCCGACGGGACGATCACCGTCTGGACCGTCGAGACCCAGCCCGAGCGTCTCGCGATCCAGGAGGCCGCTATGGACGCCTGGGCGGCAAACGCGGGAGCGGCCGCCGGCGTCGAGACCGAGCTGGTGCCGGTCGAGGAGGACCAGGTCTCCCAGCTCCTGTCCGCCGCGGCCCTCTCCGGCGAGGACATGCCGGACGTGGTCAACGCGATCAGCCCCGGCCTGGTCCGGTCCTTCGACCGGGACGGCTACCTCGACCGCGACGCAGCGGCCGAGGTGGTCGAGGCGCTCGGCGAGGACACGTTCACGCCGTCGGCCCTGGAGCTGACCAGCGACGGCGACGAGCTGCTCGCCGTGCCGTCCGATGCGTGGCCGATGATGGTGTTCTACCGCACCGACCTCTTCGAGGAGGCCGGCCTGGAGCCGCCCACCACCTATGACGACCTGCGCGCGGCCGCCGAGGAGCTCACGACGAGTGGCCGATACGGGATCACGCTGTCCACGGACGCGGCCGACCCGTTCACGCAGCAGACGCTCGAGTTCCTGGCCCAGGGCAACGGCTGCGAGCTCGTGGACGACGCCGGGGAGGCGACCCTCGACAGCCCCGAGTGCACCCAGACGATCGAGCTGTACGGCGACCTGGCCAGCGAGTTCTCGCCGGAGGGCTCGCAGGGCGTCGAGTCCACAAGGGCCTCCTACTTCGCCGGGCAGGCGGCGATGACTGTCTGGTCCTCCTTCCTGCTCGACGAGATGGCCGGCCTGCGGGAGGAGTTCACGCCGTCGTGCGACGAGTGTGCCGATGACCCGGGCTGGCTCGCCGAGAACACCGGCGTGGTTCCCGTGGTGGAGGGGCCGTCCTCCGGTGGTGACGCTGCCGGGTACGTCGAGTTCGTGTCCTGGGGCATCACCGACGGTGCCGACCCGGAGACCACGGACTTCGTGGAGTACATGATGTCCGACGCCTACGAGGACTGGCTGTCCATGGCCCCCGAGGGCAAGGTGCCCGTGCGCACCGGCACGGCCGACAACCCGACCGAGTACACGGACGCGTGGTCCGAGCTGGAGATCGGCGTCGACACCAAGGCGACGTTCTCCGACGTCTGGCCCGCCCAGGTCACCGACACCCTGGCCACGGCCCCTGAGTCTGCGGACCGCTGGGCGCTGCCGCAGGGTCAGGGCGCCATCCTCGGCCCGATCACGAGCGAGCTGCCGCTGGCCAAGGCTGCGGCCGACCTCGGTTCGGGCAGCATCGACGCCGCGCAGGCGCAGACAACCATGCAGGACGCCGTCGCCGAGATCGCCACCCGCGACTGAGACCCGTTGGTTGTGGGCGCGACCGTTGCGACTACGTGCCTGTCATGGGCGCAACGATCGCGCCCACAACAAGGGAGGAGGGAGATAGGGATGGCGTCGAAGTTGCGCGGGCGGGAGAACCGGGACGGGATCACGCTCGTCGCGCCGGTGGTGCTTGTGGTGGCCGCGATCATCGTGGTCCCCATCGTGTGGACCGTCGTGCTCTCGTTCCAGGACGCGCGCTATGTGGACGTGGCCCGGAACGGCCTGTTCAACGAGCTCACGCTCGACAACTACGCGGACGTGCTCACCTCGCCCGCGTTCTGGCAGGCGCTGCTCACCACCGTCCAGTACTCGGTGGCGACCACCGTCGGCTCGATCGCGGTTGGTCTCGTGGCGGCGCTCGCGTTCCGGGACCGGTTCCGCTTCCGTGCGCCGCTGCGCGCGGTGATGCTGCTCCCGTACGTGGCGCCGGTCGTGGCCACCACGTTCGTGTGGCAGGTGGCGCTGAACCCGCAGTACGGCGTGGTGAACGCGTTCGGCACGCAGGTGCTCGGGTGGGAGCACCCGGTCAACTTCCTCAGCTCCGCGCCCACGGCGCTGCTCACCGTCATCGTCTACGACATCTGGCGGTACTTCCCGTTCGCGTTCATGTTCCTCGGGGCGGCCCTGACGGGCCTCAGCCGCGAGATCGAGGAGGCCGCGGTGGTCGACGGCGCCACGCCGCTGCAGAAGTTCTGGTTCGTGGTGCTGCCCCAGCTGCTGCCCACGGTGGCGCTGCTGGTGCTGTTCCGCATGGTCATGGCCTTCAACGAGTTCGACGACGTCTACCTGCTCACCGGTGGCGCCGCCGGCACGCAGGTGGCCTCGGTGCGGGTGTTCGAGCAGCTCACCGGGTCGAGCGACATCGGAGGCGCGAGCGCGACCGCCGCTGTGATGGCCGTGTTCCTGGGCGTCGCGCTGGTGATCTACCTGCGCCTGACCGCCCGGCAGCGGGAGGAGACACGATGAGCACCGTGACCACCCAGAGCGGCGTCCTGCGGGTGCTGCGCGTCGTCGTGATCGTGGCGCTCGTCCTGGCCACGGTGGTGCCGTTCCTCTACATGCTGTCTCTGAGCTTCGTGCGCATCGACGACCTGCTGCGCGACCCGTTGCGCGTGCTGCCAGCGCTGGACCGGATCACCACCGAGACCTACCGCGAGGTGCTGGCCTCGGAGGAGGACGGCGGGTACGGGTTCGCGCGGTTCATGCGCAACTCCGCGATAGTCGCGGTCGCGGCGTCGGCGCTGACCGTCGCGCTGGTGGTCCCGGCGTCGTACGCGCTGACGCGCCTGCGGTTCGCCGGGCGGTCGCAGGTCTCGTGGCTGTTCCTGGCCGTGTACCTGTTCCCGACGATCATCATCGCCGTGCCGGTGTTCGTCGGGTTCCAGGTGCTGGGGCTCGGATCGTCCCTGGTCGGGCTCGTGATCGCGTACATCGCGCTGACCGTGCCGGTCTCGGTGCACATGCTGCGCAACTACCTGGCGGGCATCCCGGAGTCGATCGACGAGGCGGCGGTGATCGACGGCGCCTCGCGCCTCCAGATCCTGACCCGGATCACCGTGCCGCTCGCGATGCCGACCATCATGTCGACCGCGCTCTACTCGTTCATGATCGCGTGGAACGAGTTCCTGTTCGCGCTCCTGTTCCTCTCGGCCAAGCAGGACCTGTGGACCGTGTCGCTCGGACTGACCCGGCTGGCCGACGGTCAGGAGGTGTCGAAGACCGTCCTCATGGCGGGCAGTGTGCTCCTCACCGTGCCGATCGTGATTCTGTACGGAGTAGCCGAGCGGGCCCTCACCGAGGGGCTGACCGCCGGCGCCGACAAGGGTTAGTCGGGCCGGCGGAGAAACAGAGGCAGAACGTGGCAGCAGGCGCGGGCGAGATCCTGCAGCTCATCCGGAGCGGGCGGGCGACCACGCGCACCCAGGTGCTCGAGGCGACCGGGCTGTCGCGCGTCACCGTGGCACAGCGGATGGACGCGCTCGTGGCGGCGGGCATCGTCCGCGCGGCGGGCTCGGCCGGGGCCACGGGCGGACGGCGTTCGGAGCGGTTCGTCTTCGACCCGACCGACTCGCTGGTGCTCGTGGCGGCCCTGGAGCTGGGTGAGCCCGTGCCTGACGCCGCGGCCTCGCGAGCTCACTCCTCGGACGCTGTGTCCAGTTCCGCGTCCTTGCGGGGCTCGCAAGCTCACTCCTCGGACGCGGCGGAGCTCGCCGTCGTCGACCCGCACGGGGCCCTGCTGGCCCGGATGCCCCTGGCCGTGGACCTCGCGGCAGGGCCGGACGTCGTTGTGCCGCAGCTGCTGGACGCCTTCGAGGCGCTCCTTGCCGACGCCGGGATCAAGCCGGCCGCCGTCGGCGGGGTCGCGCTGTCCGTGCCCGGGCCCGTCGACCCGCACGACCACCGCCTGTCCGACCCGCCAGTCATGCCGGGCTGGGGCGGGTGGCCCGTCGTCGAGGCCGTGCGCGAGCGGTTCGACGTTCCCGTCCACCTCGAGAACGACGCCGACGCGATGGCGTACGGCGAGTTCACCGAGCTCGGCGCCAGGCGGGACGATCTGCCGCAGCCGTTCGTGCTGGTCAAGGTGTCCGGGTTCCTCGGGGCGGGGCTCGTCATCGACGGCCACACCTACCGCGGGACCGACGGCGGAGCAGGCGACGTCGGGCACGTCGACGTGGGTGGCGACGCCGTCTGCCGGTGCGGCAGGCGGGGCTGCCTCGCCGCGGAGGCCGGCGGGGCGGCGCTGCTGCGCCGCCTCGGGGAGGCGGGGTCCGACGTCGGCTCGCTCGCCGAGCTGCGGACCCTCGCCGAGCGCGGCGACCCGCTCGTGACCGCGGAGCTGGACCGGGCCGCCGGGCTGATCGGACGGGTGCTGGCCGTGGTGGTCGGGGTGCTCAACCCGGCCGACCTCGTCGTGGCCGGCGAGCTGGCGGTGCCGACCATGATCGCCGGGATCCGCGCCGGCGTGTACGCGGGGGCGCAGCCCCGGGCAACCGCTCGGCTGCGGATCCGGCCCGCCGTGCTGGGGCCGGACGCCGTGCTCATCGGCCTGGCGCGCGTCGCCGTCGACGACCGGTTCTCGGCCGAGGCGGTCGACGCCCGGCTGGGCTGAGCGCCGCGCGAACGATCCGGCCTTCGCCTCAGGTCGCTGCGAGGCCGGGCTCTCGCACGAGCGGGTGATCTTTGATCACTTTACTGAGTTGTGATCAATAGAAGCGTCCGTGGCGGCGTCTCCGCAGGTAACTTCTGCGCAGAGCCCGCGACGACGGGCCTCCTGCTCGCCAACGGCGGCGAGCCCGGCGAACAGGGGCGCCGGTCCGACAACTTTCCGCGGGGCAAGGACGCTCGCGGAGCGAGAGGCGAACCGATGACGCAGCTTCATGCATCCCGAGCACCAAGACCAGGCCCAGGACCCACGATCCTGACGGCGGTAGGCGTAGCCCTGCTGCTCGCCGGCGCGATAGTGGTCACCGCCGTGATGCTTCTGTTCCAGGGGCAGGTCGCGGACGGCGCGGACCAGCTCGCCGACGGCGCAGGCGAGCTGAACGACGGCGTCCAGGCCGAACTGGTCTCCGGCGTCGGCGCCCTCGGCACCGGGGCCACCGACCTCAACGCCGCGGTGCAGGACGACGTGGTGCCGGGCGTCGAGGCGCTCGCGGACGGGGCGGGGCAGCTCGACTCGGGCGCCGGTGACCTGCGCGAAGGCGTGATCAAGCTGCACGAAGGATCAAAGAAGATCGCGGACGGCACCGCCGAGACGGCGGAGGACGTCTCCGACCTCGCTGACGCGTCGCTGTTGCTCACCGACGGTTCCACGAAGCTGAACGAGGGCCTCGGCACGCTGAACACCAAGGCGCCCGAGCTGGCCGACGGCGCGGAGCAGCTCGCGGGCGGATCTCTGCTGGTGGCGGCCGGCGTCGCGATGGTCAGCGACGGGGTGACGCCCGCTCGACGCGGGTGCACGCACGCTGGCTTCCGGGGCGCGAGCTGTCGCCGACGGTGTCGGAGGGGTGATGACGCGCGCCGGCGCAGATCGCGGACGGATCCGAGCCAGGTCGCACGCCGGCAACTCGGACGGCTGCAGGTCTGCGGGTCCTGTCGCAGCTTGCTGCGCAACAACAGCACGATCCTCGGCGGGACCACCTCCGTCCAGGCAGGTGCGGGCGAGCTCGCTGCCGGTGCCGCGACCCTGGACGCGGGAGTCGACCAGGTCGCGGGAGGCTGGCAGCAGCTCAACGCCAGTGCGCCCGACGCTCGTCGAGGGTGCCGGAGGACGGCGGCAGGCGCCAGGACGTGGCCGCCGGTGCCGCTCGGTGGCCAGCGGCGTCTCGCAGGCGCAGGACGGCGCGGACAGCCTGGCCAGAAGCATCGGTGGTCTCGTCGTAGGCGCGGACCAGGTCCAGGGCGGGAACCGTGCACTCAAGGACAAGCTGACGCAGCTCGCCGGCGCTACCGACGACCCGACGCTCAAGGCGCAGCTCGAGGCGCTCGCCGCATCGGCGGGCAACCTGGCGGCTGGTGCCGGGCAGGTCAGCGAGGGTGTGGCAGCAGGCGCAGGCTGGCGCATCCGGCCTCGGCTGCCTCGCTCGGCGACGCTGTCGGTCGGGGCGTCGAAGGTCTCCGACGGTGCGACGACAGCTGGTCCGCGGCTCGGCTGAGGTGTCCGTCGGTGTTCAGAAGGTCGCCGGCGGGCTCGAGCCCCTCGCGACCGGTGCGGCAACGTCGCCGCTGGCTCGGAGCAGCTCAAGGTCGGCAGCGCGACCCTGCAGGCAGGCGTCGGGCAAGCTGGCTCCGGGCATCCAGCAAGTACGTGCCGGCGTGGCTCCGCGTACGCGGGAAGCACCAGCTGGTCGCAGGCGCGGAGCCTGGCGGGCGGCAGTGCGCTGCTGGCGCAGAAGCACGCCGGTCCGGTCGCGGCGGTCGCCGCGTCGCTCCGGGCAACGCAGGTGGCCAGACGCCTCCCTGGCGGCCGGTACCGGTCAGCTCAAGGGCGGTCTGCCCGCGCTGCTCTCCGGTGCCACGCAGGTCGCCGGCGGCAACGCCGAGCTGGCGGGCTCCACACCGGCCCTCGTCGACGGCGTCGGACAGCTCTACGACGGGTCCGGCCGCCTGGTCGACGGGATCATCGAGGTGCGCGACCGCGTCGTGCCGAAGGTGGAGAAGTCGCAGCGCCTGGCCGACGGGTCGGTAACCGTCCGCGACGGGCTCAAGGCCGCCCGACTGGGCACGCGCACGCTCGTCGACGGCACGGGTGCGCTCGACGAGGGCACCCAGACGCTGGCCGCCGGCGCCGTCACCCTCGCGGACGGCACGCAGCAGCTCGCTGACGGTTCGGCCGAGCTGGTGGCGGGCACCACGGACGTGGCGTCCGGCACGGAGCTGCTGTCCAACGGCACTGGCAAGCTCCGCACCAGCGTCGACGGCTCCCCGGTGGCCGCCGTCGGCATCGGTGTGATCATCTTCGCCGCGCTCGGTGCGCTGACGGCCCTCGCGGGCCTGATCCTGCTGCGTCGGCGCCACGCCTGACCCGGTGACCAGATCGCCGGGGCGGAGCTCACCGCTCCGCCCCGGCGATCAGCCGTTGGTCAGCACGTCAGAGGCCGGCGAGCATCTGGTCCAGGCGGTCGATCTCCGCCATCTGATCGGCGGCGATGTTGTTCGCCAGCTCGAGGACCCGCTCCTCGCTGCCCGACCCCGCGACCTCCTCGCACATGGTCAGCGCACCCTCGTGGTGCTTGATCATGCCCTCGAGGAACAGCCGGTCGAACTCGGCCCCGGACGCCTCCTCGAGCTCCGCCATCTCGGCATCGATCAGCATGCCCGGCATGTCGGCGTCGTGCCCGTGCTCCGGTGCCCGAGGCCCGGAGCCGTCCCCGCCCTCGGCGGTCACCGGCACGGGGTACTCGTTCTCCTCCAGCCAGTCGGACATGAGGTCGACCTCGCTGCCCTGCACCACGTCGATGCGGCTCGCGAACGTCTTCAGCTGTTCGGACGCGGCATGCTCCGGGGCCAGCTCCGCCATCTCGATCGCCTGCCCGTGGTGCCAGATCATGTCGGTCAGGAAGTCGGCGTCGGCCTTCGAGAACGGCGCCTGGGCAGGCGCCCCCTCGTAGTCCTCGGGCGCGACGGTCTCGGCCGCCTCGCCCGGCTTCCCCGGCTGCAGGACGACGGAGCTGGGCGTCGAGACGGCTTCCGGCTCGTCGTCGGGCCCGCAGGCGGACAGCACGAGGGCCGGCGCGAGCACGGCCAGGCCGAGCGCGACCGTCCGGACGCGCGAGCGTCGTGCGGCACCTGTCAGCATCTCCACGGGGCGATCCTCTCGTACGCGCTGTCGCGCCTGCGTCATATCTCGGGCATCGGTCGCCCTGGCCCCGGGTCTTCGCGGACCGTCGGGTGACGCTAGCGCCGGAATCTACCAAGGTGCGATCACATGCATGCGTCGTCGCCGGATGTACCTTCCGCGCCACTAGGTGATGGTTTGTCACCACCATGTTAAAGATCCCGAAACTCCTGGTCCTGAGAGGTCGCTGTGAGTGACACTGCCTCAACCGACCTAGGAGGTGTGACGCCCGTGCGTCGTCCAACCTTTACTCGATCTCGTGCTCGGGGTGCCGCTGGTGCCGCCCTGACCGTGATGTTCGCTGCTGTGGCTGTGGCATTCGCCGGCCCCGTGGCGGCGTCCGCCGCGGATCCGGACGTTCCCCCGGGCGAGATCGCGTCCTCGAACATGACCCACCTGAGCAACCAGCCCAAGAACGGCGCGCTGCAGGGCACGGGCTCGGACATCGCGTTCCAGGGCAAGTACGCGTTCGCCGGCAACTACGACGGCTTCACCGTCTACGACCTGTCCGACAAGGAGAACCCGGAGCAGGTGGTGCAGGTCTACTGCCCGGGCTCGCAGAACGACGTCTCGGTCTACAAGGACATCCTCGTGCTGTCCACGGACTCGTCCCGCAGCGACGACTCGTGCGCGTCGACGTCGCTCCCGGCCACCGAGAAGGCGGCGTGGGAGGGCATCAAGATCTGGGACATCTCCAACCCGCTCGCCCCGGAGTACATCAAGTCGATCGAGACCGAGTGCGGTTCGCACACGCACTCGCTGGCTCCGTCCAAGGACGGCCGGAACCTCTACACCTATGTGTCGTCGTACTCGCCGAACACGACCTACCCGGACTGCCAGCCGCCGCACGACTTCGTCTCGATCGTCAAGATCCCGGTGAAGAACCCGACGTCGGCCGCGCTGGTCGCCACGCCGAACCTGTTCCCGGACGGCGGCTACGAGGGTGACCCCGCCCGCCGTGCCTCCACCACGAGCGGCTGCCACGACATCACCACCTACGCCAAGTACGACCTGGCCGCCGGCGCGTGCATGGGCGACGGCATCCTCATGGACATCTCGGACCGCGAGCGTCCCCGCGTGATCAGCCAGGTGCGGGACACGGAGAACTTCGCGTTCTGGCACTCGGCCACGTTCAACAACGACGCCACCAAGGTGGTCTTCACCGACGAGCTGGGCGGTGGCGGTCTCGCGACCTGCACCGGCGAGTACGCGCCGGAGCTGGGTGCCAACGGCATCTACGACATCGAGCGGAGCCGGCACGGCAAGAAGCTCGAGCTCGCGTCCTACTACAAGATCCCGCGGATCAACACCGCCGCGGAGAACTGTGTGGCGCACAACGGGTCGCTGATCCCGGTGGAGGGCAAGGACCTGATGGTCCAGTCCTGGTACCAGGGCGGCGTCTCGGTGTTCGACTTCACCGACTCGGACAACCCGCGTGAGGTCGCCTGGTTCGACCGCGGCGAGGGCCTGAGCGGCGGCGGCACCTGGTCCACGTACTACTACAACGGGTACGCCTACTCGAACGACCTGTCGGTCGGGTTCGACACGTTCGAGATCGACGACTCGATCGACGGCCGGGCCGAGCGGGTCAAGCAGTACGACCTGAACCCGCAGATGCAGACGCCGTTCCGGTACTGATCACCGGCACCGGACCTGACGAGGGCCGCACTCACCCAGCCGGGTGGGTGCGGCCCTCGGTCGTTGATGCGATCGGCCGGCATGACCGCCATGGCCTGGCGTGCCCAGGGGTTTGTATGGGAACCTCCCGGACATGACGCCCCAGGACTCGACGACCGAGGAGACCACCCCGAGGTCGGGCGAAGTGCCTGATCCGGGGCCGACGCCGTCGGCCTACGGGCTGGGGCGGCGGCTACGGATCATGGGCGCCGTGCTCGCCGGGGGTCTCGCCGTGGTGCTGGCACTGCTGCTGTGGCTCGGCGTGCTGGTCCCGGCCAAGCAGGAGGCGGCCGGGTACTCCGCCGCCGACTCGGCCTACGCCGCGGTGGCGATCGAGCACAACGCGCAGGCCGTGCAGCTCGCGGCGCTCGCGCCGGGGCGGTCCACCGACGACGACGTGCTCGCACTCTCGGTCGAGGTGGGCGAGGCGTCGGCGGGCCGCGTCCGCGAGCTCGCCGCGTGGCTGGAAGCGCGCGAGATCCCGGTTCCGGCGTCGGGCAGGGAGGCGCTCGCACTCGCCGACGGCGGCCTCGAGACCGAGCTGCCCGACAACGGCAGCGGGCCGCGGGCCGGAACCACTGCCCACTCGCACGAGGGCGGGAACCACGGCATGCTCACCGACGAGCAGGTCGACGCGATGGCCGCGCTCGACGGGTCGGAGTTCGACATCGCGCTGCTGGCCGCGCTCGTCGAGCACCACTACGGCGGGCTGCAGCCGGCCGACGAGGAGATCACGGGCGGTGAGGACGCCGAAGCGAAGGCCCTGGCGCAGTCGGAGGCCGACGCGATCCGGGTCGAGGTGGAGGATGTCCGCGACGTGCTGGCCGCTATCGGTGGCCCGGGCTCCGAACGACGGTTCGTAGCAGGGCTTCCTGGCGGAGCGGTCAGGGCGCCGTCACGAAGATGTCGAACAGCTCCGGGTGGTGGCCGTGCACCAGCACGGCGAACACCACGGCGTCGAACAGCAGGTGCACCGCCACGACGTAGCTGAGCGACTTGAACTTCGCGAAGATCCAGCCCTGGACCAGGGCGAACGGCACCGTCAGCAGCGGCCCCCACTCGCGGTAGCCGAGCTCCCACAGGAACGACACGAAGATCATCGACTGCAGGATGTTCGCCTGCCACATCGGGAAGTGCCGGCACAGCAGGGCGAACACGACGCAGATGAAGAACAGCTCGTCCCAGATCCCGACGGCGTTCACGCCGATGAACAGCCGCCAGATGTCCTGCGTCCCCTCCAGGTCCGGCCAGTTCAGGTACGCGCCCGAGCCCAGGAAGTAGAACGGCAGCAGCACGTACCCGAGCACCACCACGATGGCGAGGTAGGCCCACTGGCCACGGCTCCAGCGGCGTCCCGTGGCCACGGGGAACTGGATGGTGTCCTGCTTCAGCACGAACCGGGACAGCGCCCACGGCACCAGCACCGAACCGCCGAGCGCGAGCGTGAAGCGCAGCATCCCGGCGTTGGAGAGGTCCGCCTGCAGGGAGATCGTCGAGATGATCCCCATCCCGAGGCCGATCAGCGCGAGGTCGCGGCCGAGCGCGCGGTCGGCCCACAGGCCCAGCGCGATACCCAGCAGCAGCGGCAGGTAGGCAACCGGTCGCACGTGGATGGCGAACAACAGGATCGCCGACGCACACACGAGAAAGGCGGCGGTGAGGCGCGCCGGGCCGACCAGCGGGGCGGGCAGAGTGAGGGTCACGGGGACGAGACTCCCATACGGGACGGGTGTGTTGTCGACGCCCGGGCCTGGTTCTTCGTGTACCGGGGCAATTAGAGTCTGTCGTCGGTAAGCAAGTTCCACGGATCTGGCCCGCGTGACGACGGGCCGACCACACCCCGGCAAGGAGGCCGCTGTGCGCTCACCCGAGCACGTTGAGCTGGTCCGGAACAATCCGGATCTCCCCCCGGTCGCGGTCATCGACCGCAGACCCATGACCACCGGCAAGAAGCTGATCTTCGCCGCGATCGGACTCGTCGCGGCGATCGCGTGGGCCCTCGTCGCGTTCGTGCGTGGCGAGTCGGTCAACGGCGCGTACTTCGTGGTCGCCGCCGTCGGCACCTACGTCGTCGCGTACCGCTTCTACGCCCGGCTGATCGAGTACAAGGTCGTCCGGCCGCGGGACGACCGTGCCACCCCCGCCGAGGAGCACGAGAACGGCCGGGACTTCGCGCCCACGGACCGCCGCGTGCTGTTCGGGCACCACTTCGCCGCCATCGCGGGCGCAGGCCCGCTGGTCGGCCCGGTGCTCGCCGCTCAGATGGGGTACCTGCCCGGCACCCTGTGGATCATCATCGGTGCGGTCCTGGCCGGCTGCGTCCAGGACTACCTCGTCCTGTGGCTGTCCACCCGCCGCCGCGGCCGCTCGCTCGGCCAGATGATCCGCGACGAGATGGGCTCGATCGGTGGCGCCGCCGGCCTGATCGGCGTGTTCGTCATCATGATCATCATCCTGGCCGTCCTCGCTCTCGTGGTGGTCAACGCCCTGGCGGAGTCGCCGTGGGGCGTGTTCTCCGTGGGCATGACCATCCCGATCGCCTTGTTCATGGGCGTGTACCTCCGATACCTGCGGCCAGGCCGGGTGGCGGAGGTGTCCGTGATCGGTGTGGTGCTGCTGGTCCTCGCGATCGTCGCGGGCGGCTGGGTGGCCGGCACCGCCTGGGGTGCCGAGATGTTCACGCTGGACAAGGTGACCGTCGCCTGGCTCATCGTGGGCTACGGATTCCTCGCGTCCGTGCTGCCCGTGTGGCTGCTGCTCGCCCCGCGCGACTACCTGTCCACGTTCATGAAGGTGGGCACCATCGTCCTGCTCGCGGTCGGCGTGATCGTGGCGCAGCCTGCCGTCCAGGCGCCGGCCGTGTCGAGCTTCGCGATCGAGGGCAACGGCCCGGCCTTCGCCGGTTCGCTGTTCCCGTTCCTGTTCATCACCATCGCGTGCGGGGCCCTGTCCGGCTTCCACTCGCTGATCTCCTCGGGTACGACGCCGAAGCTGGTCGAGAAGGAGAGCCAGCTCCGGCTGATCGGCTACGGCGGCATGCTCACCGAGTCGTTCGTGGCGATCATGGCGCTGGTCACGGCCATCTCCATCGACCAGCACCTGTACTTCACGATGAACGCCCCCGCCACCCTCACCGGCGGCGAGCCGGGTACGGCCGCGGACTACGTGAACGGCCTCGGCCTGGCGGGTCCGCCCGCCACGGCGGCGGAGATCCAGGGCGCCGCCGACTCCGTGGGCGAGGAGACGATCATCTCCCGCACCGGCGGCGCCCCGACGCTCGCGTTCGGCATGTCTCAGATCCTGGGCTCGTTCATCGGCGGGTCGGCGATGACGGCGTTCTGGTACCACTTCGCGATCATGTTCGAGGCGCTGTTCATCCTCACGACCGTCGACGCCGGAACGCGCGTCGCCCGCTTCATGCTGTCCGACACGCTCGGCAACCTCGGCGGCCCGCTGCGCCGGTTCCGTGACCCCTCGTGGCGCGTGGGCGCGTGGATCTGCTCGATAGTGGTGTGCGGCCTGTGGGGCGCGATCCTGCTCATGGGCGTGACCGACCCGCTGGGCGGCATCAACACGCTGTTCCCGCTGTTCGGCATCGCCAACCAGCTGCTCGCCGCCATGGCGCTCGCCCTGGTCACCGTGGTCGTGGTGAAGAAGGGCTACCTCAAGTGGGCGTGGATTCCTGCGGTCCCGCTGGTGTGGGACCTCGCGGTGACCATGGCGGCGTCGTTCCAGAAGATCTTCTCGCCCGAGCCGAGCCTCGGGTACTGGGCCCAGCACAACGCGTTCCGCGAGGCGCGGGACGCAGGCGAGACGTCGTTCGGGTCCGCCGCCGACCCGGCGGCGATGGACGCGGTCATCCGCAACACGTTCCTGCAGGGCACGCTGTCGATCGTGTTCGCGGTGCTGGTGCTCGTGGTTGCCCTCGTGGCGCTGTGGGTGTGCGTCAAGGCCATCCGGGCCGGCGGGCTGCCGACCACGGAGGAGCCGGACTCGCAGTCGGTCACCTTCGCGCCGTCGGGCCTCGTGTCCACGGATGCCGAGCGGGAGGTGGCGGCCCAGTGGACCGCCTACTACGGGGAGCACCCGGACCGGCTCCGGGCGGGGACGCACGCGTGAGCTCGTTCTTCGTATCGGGTCCGACGGCGGACGGCGGCGCGCTCGCCGTCGTCCGCCGGGGCTGGCGCGCTCTCGCCTGGTACGTCACCGGCGTGCTGGGCGAGAGCGACTACCAGCGGTACGTGGCGCACCTGCGCCGCGTACACCCGGACGCCGAGGTGCCGACCGTCCGTGAGTACTGGCGCGAGCGCTACGCGGCCCAGGACGCCAACCCGGGCGCGCGCTGCTGCTGACCGCGCGGGGTGCGCGTGATCGGTAGAAGGTCAGGAGATCGGCAGCTCGGACTGCCGATCTCCTGACCTTTGCCGATCTCAGTCACGTCCGTGGGTTACGTCAGGTGGTCGAAGTCGCCTCGGGTCCACGCCGCGTGCCGTTCCGCGGAGCGCAGGACGATCTCCCGGGCGTCGACCGGGATCACGCCCCGGAAGTTGTTGTAGAGCCGGTCGAACTCGAACCGCCGCACGTGCTGCGCGACCCGCAGCACCACGGGTCCGGACAGCGGGAGCCGGTTCGGATAGCTGCGCATGAACGACACCGACGTCCGGTCCGGGTTCGCGAAGATCGTGTCGCCGCTCAGCAGCACGCCCTTCCCTGCCGCGCCAGTCGCCCAGTGCGCCACCGCGGAGCCCGGGAAGTGCCCGCCCGGCTGGCTCAGTGTCACGCCGGGCAGTACCTCGCGATCGTCCTTCCACAGCTCGACGGCGTCGTCGGACCGGGCGAGCCAGCCGGCGTCGGCCTCGCTGACCAGGATCGGGACCCCACCCAGCCGACGGCTCCACTCGACCTGCACCCCGTACATGTGGGGGTGGCTCGCCACGATGTACGCGAGCCCGCCGAGCTCCCGCACGGCGTCGACCGCCGCGTCGTCGACGTAGCCCGGGACGTCGAACATCAGGTTCCCCGCCGCGGTCCGGACGAGCTTCGCGGTGGGGCCGATGCCGACGTCGGGCACCGTGGTGAGGCCGAACAGGTCCGGTTCCAGCTCCTCGACGGCGACGCTCTGCCCGTCGGCCTCGAGCTCCGCCAGTGTGGTCCAGTGCTGGCCGTCGGCGGGCACCCACTGGCGCTCGTCGGCGCAGACGGCGCATACATCGGGCCGGGACTCGTGCTCCACGCCGCAGGTGCGGCAGATCCAGAACGTCATTGAACGGCTTCCCTTCGTCGGGCCGGTGCTCTGTCACCATGCGCCAGCCCGCGGGTCGTGTCCAGCAAATCTCGCTCGCTCCCGATCGCGGCCGCGAACGTCTCCACCTCAAGGCGGAAGCGGCCGTGCCCCCAGTTTCCTACCCTGGGGGCATGGCCGACGCTCCACCTCAGCCCGGTTCCCGGCAGCCCGACGTCCCCGGCGTCCGGCGTCCCGCCGCGGCGACTCGTCCCGTCGAGCGCGCTGCCGGCCGCCTGCTCGACTGGTTCGGCGTCGACTCCGACTGGGAGCGGGTCCCCGCGGGCCGCGACGCCTATCGCAGGGACCTGCTGCTGGGCGCCGGGTTCGCGGTGTTCGCGGCGGTCTCCATCGAGCTCGGCCGCAGCATGGGCATCTTCGAGGACGTGGACGAGCCGCTCTGGCTCGTCTTCCTGCTCGGGGTGCTCAGCACCGTCCCGCTGGCGTGGCGCCGCCGCTACCCGCTGGTGTCGCTCGTGCTCGTGTACGGGTCGTTCCTCGGGCTCGGCCTGACGATCCCCCCGGTCACCGTGCTCGTGCCGATGCAGGTCATGTACTTCGTCGCGCTGTTCACGGCAGTGGCGTGGGCGCGGGACCGGCGGGCGATGCTCGTGGTGGTCAGCATCTGCGTGCTGGTCATGTTCACGTGGCTCATCTGGATGTTCGCGGTGCAGCAGGGCATCGAGACCATTTTCGAGGAGTACCCGACCCCCGCGGACTGGCCCGGGCTGGTCGAGCCGTATCTCGCGAACACCATCTACCAGCTCATCATGAACATCGCGTTCTTCGGCGGCGCGGTGCTGGCGGGCCAGATGCGGTGGAACGCCGCCCGGCGCCGGGAGCAGCTCGCCGCGCAGGCACTCACGATCGAGAAGCAGGCGGCCGCCCTGACCGACCAGGCAGTGGTGACCGAGCGGGTGCGGATCGCGCGTGAGCTGCACGACGTCGTCGCGCACCACGTGTCCGTGATCGGCATCCAGGCGGCCGCGGCCCGCCGGGTCCTGGACCGGGACCCGGCCCTGGCGGCGGAGGCCCTCGCCACCATCGAGCGCGAGTCGCGCGAGGGTGTCACGCAGATGCGGAACCTGGTGGGTACGCTCCGCTCGGTGCCCGACGGCGGTGCGCCCGCCGGTCCGGACGGCGCCTCCCGGGCGCCCGAGCCGGGGCTGGCCGACCTCCCGGCCCTGACCGCCGCCGACCACGACGGCCTCGACACCACGTTCCGCTCGGTCGAGGAGCCGCCGGGCGCCGCGCGCGACGTGCCGGACCCCATGGGGCTCAGCCTCTACCGAACCGCCCAGGAGGCGATGGCGAACGTGCGGAAGCACTCGACGGCCCGATCCGCGACGGTCACGCTGCGCGTTGTGCGTGGTTCCGAGGGGCTGCCGGACCAGCGGTTCGAGCACGGTTTCGCGGAGGTGGAGGTGCTCGACGACGGCCGTCCCCGCCACGGGACGTCTGGCTCCGGGCTGGGGCAGCTCGGGATCCGGGAACGCGCGGCGACGCACCAGGGTGTGGTCGAGATCGGGCCGCGCGCGACCGGCGGGTATCGGGTGAGGATGCGGCTGCCGCTGCCCGCACCGGCTCGTGCTTCTGCGTCTGCGGCGGCGGCCCGGACGGGACGGGCGGCCGCGGTCCGGGCGCAGGCCTCGTCGGATACCCAGTCGGGGGTGGCCGGATGACGCGCGTGCTGCTGGTCGACGACCAGGCGCTGGTGCGTTCCGGTTTCTCCCTCATCCTTTCGGTGGAGGACGACTTCGAGGTGGTCGGCGAGGCGGGCGACGGCGCGGCAGCGATCGAGCTGACGCGCGAGCTCCGGCCCGACATCGTGCTCATGGACGTACAGATGCCCGTGATGGACGGCATCGAGGCCACACGCCGGATCGTGGCGGAAGACCTCGCGAAGGTGATGGTGCTGACCACGTTCGACCACGACGAGTACGTGTTCGACGGTCTCGCTGCTGGGGCGTCCGGGTTCTTGCTGAAGAACTCGGACGCGGAGCACCTGGTGGAGGCGGTGCGGACGGTGGCAGCAGGCCACGCGCTGCTCGCTCCGCAGATCACGCGCCGCGTGATCGAGCAGATGGTGGCGGGGGAGCGAACGCCGTCGGGCACGATGGGTGCCATCCGACCGGCTTACGAGCCGGCACCCGCCGGCCTCGCCCAGCTCACCCCGCGCGAGCGCGAGGTGCTGGAGCTGGTGGGCACCGGTCTGTCGAACGCGGAGATCGCCTCGACCCTGTTCCTCGGCGAGGCGACAGTGAAGACGCACGTCTCGAACCTGCTGTCCAAGCTGCACCTCCGTGACCGGGTCCAGGCGGTGGTCCTCGCCCACCGGGCGGGCCTGGTCTGAACGATCGGTGCCACCGATCGACGACATGCGCAGGAGTGCGCGTCAACGTTCTCCATCGCCGTGTGTCCTGCCGCCGCCACTGAAATGCCTCGAAGTTTGCGCCGAGGTAGAGAATGCGCAGGTGGTCGGTCTCTTTCCCTGACGTTGCTGGAAATGTGCGAAGAACCGGGGCATCACGAGGGCCCCGCTTCTTCGCTTCTGTTGTTCCGCCGGAATGCCTTCTGGAAATCGGACTATTCAGCCGATTCCGCTGAGGGGCTCGCCGACGGTTCTGGCGAGGGCTCTGTTGACGGCTCTGTTGACGGTTCTGTTGACGGCTCCACCGACGGCTCTGTTGACGGTTCAGGCGACGGCTCCACGGTCGGTTGCACCGTGGGCTGCACGGTCGGCTCCGCGGTCGGCGGTTCCGTGGGCTCCTCCGACGGCGGGTCGGACGGCTCCGGCGTGGGAGTCGGTGTGGGAGTCGGCGTAGGGCTCGGCGTCGGGTTGGGCGTGGGCGTGGGCGTCGGAGTGGGCGTCGGCCGAGGTGTCGGCCTGTGCGCCGGCGGCTTTGTCGGCTCCTGCGTGGGCCGGTCGGACGGAACGGACGGCTTGGTGGGGCCGGCTCCGTTGCCGAAGTCGACGTCCGGCTCGGGCGCGACGGGGAAGTCAGCGGCCGGCGGGCCCTGGTACGGGTCCTCGGTCACGCTCTCGGGCTCCGGTGCCGGCGTGTACGTGAACGGGTTGGCCTGCTGCGCGGGCTTGGCGTGCACGTCGACCGTGCCGTCCTCGGCCGGCACGGATGCGGGCTCGCGCTTCAGCATCATGGGCGGCAGGCCCTGCAGCGCGTCGGGCATCGAGGCATCGGCTGCGGTCAGCCGGTTCTGCTCCTTCCCCGGCGGCTGCACTGCCACGGCACCCATGATCCCTGCCGTCAGCACCAAGGCTGCGGCCGCTCCTGTGACGATCAAACGCTTGCGCACGCTTTGCTCCCCCTGCGGGTTCAGATATTGCCTTGTACCCCTCTGCATGACGTTCCGGCTTCTGTGGACCGGACCGCGAATCATCCTCCGGAGCGCATTGCTCATTCCTCCGAGGACGGGCCGTCGAGCCATTCAGCGCCGCGCTCGTTCTTGCGGCGTTCCGGACGGGACAATACGTGGCAGAACACCATCGGCAACCGGGGTCTGTAATACCAGGTCACCCGCTGCGCCGGTTATGGCTGCGGGCGAGAGTGACCACACCACCGGCCGCGACCGGCCCCGCCCGCCGCCCCGTCGGTCGGCGGAGTGCGGTTCCGCCTTGCGGCGGATCCACCGCCGGCGTCAGCCCCATAGCGTGATGGCCATGAGCGATCTGGAAGTGCGGGACCTGACCCGCGTGTTCGCCTCGGGCGACTCACCCCGGCGGGCGGTGGACGGCGTGAGCTTCACGGCGTCGTCGGGCCTGCTCACGGGGTTCGTCGGCGGGAACGGGGCCGGCAAGACGACGACCATGCGGATGATCATGGGGGTCCTGGCGATCACGAGCGGCGAGGTGCGGTTCGGTGGCACACCCGTGACCCGGCACGATCGCCGCGAGTTCGGGTACATGCCCGAGGAACGCGGCCTCTACCCGAAGCAGCCCGTGCTGGAGCAGCTGGTCTACCTGGCGCGGCTGCGCGGCATCGATGCGCCGGTGGCCCGGCGCGAGGTGCTGGAGCACCTCGACCGGCTGGGCCTCGCCGGTCGGGCGAAGGACCATGTGGAGAAGCTTTCGCTCGGCAACCAGCAGCGCGTGCAGATCGTCGCGGCGATCATGGGCCAGCCGAAGGCGCTCGTCCTGGACGAGCCGTTCAGTGGCCTCGACCCCGCGGCCGTGGACGCAATGGCCGACCTGCTGCGCGAGCACACGCGGCGCGGGGTCCCCGTGCTCTTCAGCTCGCACCAGCTCGACCTGGTGGAGCGCCTGTGTGAGCGGCTCGTCATCCTCGGCGGGGGCAGGGTCCTCGCGGACGGCACCCCCGGCGAGCTGCGGGCCACGGGCGTGACGCGGCACCGGCTGGTGCTGTCGGGCGACGCCGGGTTCGTGCGCGGCGTGCCGGGCGTGCTGGCCGTCGACGTGGACGGCTCGTCCGCGCTGGTCGAGGTGCACGACGACGCCGCGGCCGCCCGCCTCCTGTCCGCCGCCCTGGAGCGGGGCGCGGTCCAGGAGTTCTCCCCCGTACGGCCGACCCTGGCCCAGATCTACCGCGAGGTGACCGCGTGAGCCGGAGGCGCAGCGCAGGCAGGAACGAGGCACGCGCCCGTAGCGGAGCCGCAGGCTCACGCGGAAAGGAGATGGCATGAGGAACGCATGGATGCTGGTGGCGACCCGCGAGATCGTGGTGCGGGCGCTCAACAAAGGCTTCCTGATCGGTCTCGCGGTCAACATCGTGATGATCGGCGGGCTGATCGGCTTCACGGCCTACATGGACGGCCGCACCCAGTCGTTCGACGTCGCAGTCGTCACCGGGGACGACGCAGCGGCAACGGCGCTCGAGTCCGCCGGCCAGGAGGCCGCGGCGTCGGACCAGGAGATCGAGCTCAGCGTGGTGCGGGTGGACGACGCGGCGGCGGCCGAGGCCGCCCTCGAGGACGAGACCGCCGACGCATGGCTCAGCTCCGGCGCCGACGGCGCTGCCGGCTGGTCCCTGTCGGGCTGGCGGGAGCCCGACTCGGACCTCGCCGCGCTGGTCGAGACCACGGTGCGCGACCAGGTCATGGCCGGCCGGGCGACCGACCACGGAACCACCATGGGGGCCCTCACGGCGGGCAGCGAGATCGAGACCGAACGCCTCGACGGCAACCCGGTGGACCCGCAGATCGTGTTCGTGGCCGGGTTCGTGCTCGCGTTCCTGTTCTTCATGGGGACCGTCGGGTCGGGTGCGATGATCGCGGGCAGCGTGATCGAGGAGAAGCAGTCCCGGCTCGTCGAGATCATCGCCACCGCCGTACCGCTGCGGCAGCTGCTGGCGGGGAAGATCATCGGCAGCTCCGTGATCGCGCTGGCACAGAACGTGCTCCTGGTGGTCGTCGGCCTCATCGGGGTCTCGTTCACCGACCTCTCGGCCGTCCTGCCCGCGATGACCGCCACGATGGTCTGGTTCGTGGTCTTCTTCACGGTCGGGTTCGTCGCCGTGGCGGCCCTGTACGCGGTGGCGGGCTCGCTCGCGTCGCGCACCGAGGACCTCCAGTACACGACGAGCCCCCTGATGATGCTGCTCATGGGCGTATACATCGTGACGTTCTCGGCCGACGGCGCGTTCGAGCGAGTCCTGTCCTACATCCCGCCGGCGTCGATCGTGTCGATGCCGGTGCGGGTGCTCAACGGGGACGCCCTCTGGTGGGAGCCGCTGGTCTCGCTCCTCATCCTCGTGGCCGCGACGTTCGGTGCGGTGCTGCTGAGCGAGCGCGCCTACCGCGGGGCGCTCATGCAGACCGGCGGCCGGGTCACGTGGAGATCGGCCCTGACCTCGGACCGGGGCACTACCCTCGGGGCGTGACCGAACGCACACAGCAGGACGATGCAGCACCCGGGAGCCCCGAGCCCAAGAAGGTACACACCTTCGACCTGATCGAGGAGGTCCCCGGTGCGTCCGACGGCGAGGCCGGCCCGGACGGCACCGAGTCCGCCGAAGACGAGGTCGGCACCCCCGAGAAGGACCCGGCCGGAGAGCCCGCGCCGCGCGGGCCCGGCCGGGCGGCGGTGGCAATCGCGGGTGCCCGTACCGCCGTCGGGCGGACGGCGCGGCGTGGTGGGGCGGCCGTCCGACGGCGGCTGCCCACCACCCGCCGGGGCAAGGTGCTGCTGGTCGGCGTGACGGCCGCCGTGGTCGTGCTGGCCGTCGCGGGCGGGGTGCTGGTGAACGCACAGCTGCGCGAGCGGGCGCTCATCGCCGCCCCCGGCGGCGTGCGGAGCCTGGCGGAGAAGCCTACCGAGCAGTGGTCGATCGACCTCGATGACCCGATCATGGCGACCCTGGTCGAGATGCCGGGCGTGCTCGCGATCGCCGGGGACGAGAAGGTTCGTGGCGTGGACCCGGCCTCGGGCGAGGTGCTCTGGACCGTCGATGCCGGCGAGAACCTGGACTGCGGCCCGACGACGCACCTCGGCATCGGCGGGCCGGGCGCCCTGGACCCGGCCGACCCCCTGGTCTGCGTCAGCTCCTCCGGCGACGGCAAGCGGGAGATCACGGTCATCGACCCGGACGGGGCAGCGACGACCCGCGAGCTCGACCCGGACGCCGTGGTCGCTCCGGCGGCCGGCGGTGGCCTGCTGTCCTTCGAGCTCACGGGTGACGAGCACGAGCAGCGGCCTGTGGTGGTCGACAAGATGGGCACCCCGCACCTCCCGAAGGGGTTCGTGGGGCCGGACCTGGTGGTCCGCCAGGAGGACGCCGCCACCGGCACGGAGCGCTGGAGCGAGACCGTCGCGTTCAGCGACCCGCGAGCCGAGAGCTGCGTCACCTACAACGACCACGATCCGGCGCCCGACAACGAGCCCGAGCCGGCGCTCGACGTCGCCGGCGCACTGGTCTGGGAGCTGAGCGGCGACGTCGTGGAGGTGCAGGGCTGCGGCGTCGCGGCGGCGTTCCTGCTCGACGGCACACGCCTCGACGACCCGAGGGATCCGGCGGATCCCCCGGCCGACGGCGTGGACACGGCATCGTTCGCGTCCCTGCCCGACGGCGGCTGGGTCGGGCCCGGCAGAACGCTCAACGACGCCGGTGTGCCCAACGACGTCGTGCACCTGCCGGACGGCGGCACCTTCACCCTCGACGGCCAGGCCCTCGTCCCGTGGGCCACCGACGGCCAGGACCCGGGGCTGCTGCTGGAGAGTGCGGGCACGCGCACCATCGCCCGGTCCACCGACCAGGACGACGCGGGTGCGCAGCTCTGGACGGCCCCCCGACTCGGGGCGACCGTGGTGCTGGCCCGGGTGTCCGGTACCGCCGTCGTCGTGGACGAGCAGGGTGCGGTGCGCGCCATCGACCTCGGCACGGGCGCGGACCGCTGGACCCTCGACCCCGAGGTCTACTCGCTCGGTGGCATGGCCTGGGCCGCTGGATCACTGGTCTTCGGGGCCTTCACGGACGGCGACACCCTGCTGCTCCCGGTGACGGCGGACCCGGACGGAGAGAGCTCCGGCCTGCAGCTGCTCGCCATCGATGTCCGCGACGGCTCGGTGCGCTGGGACATCAAGCAGGACACCCCGTACACGCAGCTGGTGAGCGTCGACGGGTACCTCGCGCAGATCACGCAGCAGGGCGTCGTGGGGCTCGGCTGAGCCTGCCGTTCCGCCGACCTGCGGGGCTGGGCCGAACCCGCAGGTCGCGCGAGTAGGCTCCCGCCATGTCACGGCACGACGAGCAGGAACCCGTTGTCTTCGACCTGGTCGAGGACAACGGGCCGGATGGCGCCGTGGACGTCGTCCCGGATGCCGCCGGCGCTGCCTCGACGGACTCGCCCGACCGGCGGCTGCTTCGCTTGCCCAGGCTGTCGCGGCGCACCTGGCTGGTCGCTGCCGCGGTGGTCACCGTCGTGGCGGTGACGGTGGCCGCGGTCGACCTCGTGCGGGACCAGCGGCGTGCGGACCTGATGCGCACCTCGTCGGTGGGGGTGGCGTCGCTGGCCGATCCGCCGGAGGAAGTCTGGACGGTGCCGTTCGACGTCCCCGCTACGGAGGACCAGGTCTGGTTCATGGGCCAGCAGCTCGTGACCATGGACGGGCTGCTGGTGGTGCCCCCGGGTGGCGACAACGTGGTCGACACCTCGGCCGGGGCGGCCGATCCGACACCCGTCGGGTTCGAGGACGTCGTGGCGCTCGACCCCGGCTCGGGCGAGGTGGCCTGGCGGGTCGCCGTGGGCGACAGCCCCGTGTGCGGTCCGACCGGCTACGACGCGTCGACCTCGACCGACACGCTGGTGTGCGTGCACGGCCCGGAGAACGCGCGGGAGGTGCTCACGATCGCACCGGACGGCAGTACCCGGTCCAGGGCCGCGGACCTGGCCGACGGCGAGCAGATCTTCCCCGGGCCGGACGGCATGGTGGTGCGGGTGGCCCGGATCGGGGACGCAGGAGACGCCGCAGAGCAGGTTGAGTGCAACAGCATGGGCGCGTGCACGCCGTCGGTCCTGACCGAGGGGCGTGACGTCCTGGTCACCGCCGAGGACGCCGCTACCGGCGCAGAGCGCTGGACGAGCACCATCGAGTTCGCCCCGGTGGATGCGATCAACTGCCAGCAGTACGACCTCGCGGGCAAGCTGACGGGTATCGACCCGGATCAGGTCACGGCCAGGGCTGGGGCCGGCATGATCGACGTGGACGGCTGCGGTGTCCGGGGGACGGTGTCGACGCAGGGCGTACGGCTTGATCTCGCGGGTGGCGGCGACGGGTCGATGCAGTCGTGGGTGACCGAGCTCGGCGAGGGAGCCTTCGCCGTCCAGGTTGGCGCCATGAGCACCGTCGTCGTCGACGGGGCCGGGAAGACCCTGCGCACCCTGGACGGCTGGGTGCAGACCGGCGCGCGGTCCCCCGACGCGCCCGACGACCTGTGGTTCGTCACCGACGGGAACGGTTACGGGTTCGACGCCGTGCGCGAGGACGGGTCGGTGGCCTGGACAGACCGGCACAGCCAGGGCGTGCTGCTCAACGGTCGGGACGTGGTGGTCGTGGACCGCGGGAGCAAGGTGGCGGGCCTGGACCGCGCTACCGGAGCGGAGCTCTGGACCTGGAGCAGCGAGGACACGCTTGGGTTGGCCCGCTACCGCAGCCTGACCGACGGCGAGACGGTGGCCCTGGAGCACCTGCCGCAGGAAGGCCAAGGGGGCGGGCTGCTCGTCGCCCTCGATCTCGACACCGGCGAGCAGCTCTGGGACGCGCCGGTCGGCGGCTCGCCCGTCGCCGTCGACGGGCACATCGTCGAGATCACCCCGGCCGGCCTCACCGGCCGGGGATGACGCTTCGCGACGACTGGGCCGCGGGCTCACGCGTGGCAGGCGGGAACTGATCCGGGGCTACCGCCCGGAGTTACGCTCAGCCGCATGGGGCGCGACCCGGACGAGGGCGCCGCGTTCGTCTTCGATCTGGTCGACGACGACGCGGCCGATGTCGACGCGCCGACCGACCCGGCCGGCGCGGACGGTGACGAGTTCCGGGAAGGCGAGCCGCCGGCGTCGGACGGCCTGGGCCCGAGGTGGCGCCGCGCCGCGCCGGTTGCGGCGGTCCTCGCGATCGCACTGGGGACCGGGCTGGCGGTCGACGGCGCGCGCGACGCCGCCCGGATGGAGCGGATGCGCGACGTCCCAGGGGGCGTGACGGACCTGTCCTCGCCGCTCGACGCGGTCTGGGCCTGGAGCGGCGCGGTCGACCTCGGCGAGGGCACCACCGACGTCGCGGTGCTCGGCGACGAGCTGGTGTTCGAGTCCGAGGGCCGACTGGTCGCGCTGGACCCCGCCACGGGCGAGGAGGCCTGGACCGTCCCGCTCGGCGAGGACCCGGAGTGCGGCCCGATGGCCTCCCCGGCGTGGGACGACCCGAGGACGCCGTCGCTGGTGTGCCTGCAGGGGCGCGTCGCGGCGCGCGAGACGATGGTGGTCGGGCCCGGCGGCGCGACGTCGGCCCCGCGGGTGCTCGACGCCGCGGACGCGGCGGAGCACGGGCTGCCCCACACCGGGCCGGACGGGACGGTGCTGCGCGCGAGGCGAGTGGGACCGGCGTCGGAGGTGGATCGCGACGTGCCGTGCGACCTGTCGGGAGAGTGCTCCGGGTACGTCCGGTCCGGGCGGGACCTCGTGCTCCGCGCGGAGAATGCCGTCACGGGCGAGGAGCGCTGGAGCGTGACCGTCCCGTTCCGGGCCACCGAGGCGGTCCAGTGCACCAGGAGGTTCGGCGGGGAGTGGGGCGGCTCGGAGAACCGCGTCGACCTCAGCGGGCAGCTGGACCCGGACGGCTTCGGCGCCCGAGTCTGGTCCGACCTGGTGAACGTGGAGGGCTGCGGCGTCCAGGCGGCTGTCACCCCGGACGGCGTGCTCATCGGTGCCGAGCTCGAACCGGGCACCAGCTATGTGGACGGGCTCGGTACCGGCGGGTACCTGGGGACGTCCTGGAGCGACGTGGCACGCACCACGTTGTACGACGCCGACGGCGGCGTCGTCGGCGAGGTAAGCGGGTACGTGATCGTTCAGAAGTCCACGGACGAGTCCGGTGCGGCGGTACTGCTCGCGATCGACGAGCTCGGGCGACGGCTGTCGGCCTACGAGACGGACGGGACGGCGCGCTGGGACATCGCGCTCCAGTCGGGCGGCCAGGAGTTCCTCGCCCAGGTGGGCGAGACGGTCGTGATCACGACCGGGGCGGGGACAGTACGCGGGCTGGACCTGGCCACGGGCGAGAGCGAGTGGCTCTGGGACGGCTCCGAGGCGCCGGAGGGCTCGGACTACGGCTACTTCGGGACCGCCTACGTGGTCCAGACGTTCACCGACGGTGAGCTCGTGCTGCTGCTGACCGAGGCGGACGGCACCGGGACCCTGGGCATGGTGGCGCTCGACGCGGCCTCGGGCGAGGTGGTCTGGGAGCAGGCCGGAGGTGGGGCGGCCGGCGTGTTCGACCCGCGTGACACGGACGTGCTCGAGCGGGGAGTCACGGGCGACCTGATCGCGGTGGACGGCAACCTGCTGGAGGTCAGCTCGGTCGGCGTCCGCCGGCTCGGATGAGCCGCCTGCCGCGCCCCGGGTGACCTTCCCGACATAGTCTCGACCGCATGGCACGCGATCGGGGCGAGGGTGGTGCGTTCGTCTTCGACCTGGTCGACAACGGCACGGCCGACCCCGAGGCACCGCTCGCCCGGTCCCGTACCGATGGCGCAGACGATCCGGACGATGACGGTCCCGGGGCCGGTGGGCTGCCGCCGTCGGGCGGACCGAGCAGGAAGGCGCGAGCGGTCGCGCCGGTCGCGGCGGTCCTTGCGATCGCCCTCGGCACGGGCCTGGCGGCCGAGGGTGTGCTGGACAACGCGCGGATCGAACGGATGCGCGACGTCCAAGGGGGTGTCGCGGATGTGTCCTCCCCGCTGCAGGAGACGTGGAGGTGGGAGGGGTTCGTCGGTTCCCGCAAGGCCATCACGGAGGGCCGCAGGAACGAGGTGGCAGTGCTCGGCGACGTGCTCGTGCTCCAGTCCGCGGATGAGCTGGTCGCCCTGCACCCGGCTACCGGCGAGGAGGTGTGGACCGTCCCCTTGGGGGCCAACCCGGACTGCGGACCGCTCGGTGCCGCGGGTTGGGAGGAGACGACGACGCCGGCTCTGGTCTGCCTGGTGGGTCCCGGTGCCCACCGCGAGGTCACGGTGGTCGGGCCCGACGGCGTGGTCTCGGCCCCGCGGGCCCTCAGCGTCGCGGACACGGAGCGGTACGGGGAACCCCGGCCAGGGCCGGACGGGACGGTGCTGCGCGCGAGGCGCGAGGTGTCCGGGCCGGCGGTGAACCTGGGTGACGCCGTGTGCACCGACACGGGCGAGTGCACGGGGACGGTCGAGGCTGGAGGGGACCTCGCGCTCCGCGCCGAGGACGCAGTCACGGGCCAGGAGCGCTGGAGCGTGACCGTCCCGTTCCGGGCTACGCGGGCCGACCAGTGCAACAACTGGCTCGGCACGTCCTGGGACGGGTCCGACAACGTGGTGGACCTCGAGCAGATGCTCGACCCCGACGCCTTCGGCGCCCGGATCACGGCCGCCCTCGTGCAGTTGTACGGCTGCGGCATCGAGGCGGCCGTCACCCCGGACGGCGTGCCGCTCGGCATGAAGATCGAGCCTGGGATGGGCGGCGTGAACAGCCTCGCCCCGGGCGGGTACACCGCGTTCACGTTCGAGGACACCGCGCGGACCGTCCTGTACGCCGCCGACGGCGAGGTCGTCGGCGAGATCACCGGCCACGCGCTGGAACCGGGTGTGGCGGACGGGTCGGGCCCGGAGACGCTCCTCGCGACGGACTCCTCCGGGCGGCGCCTGCGGGCCTACGAGTCGGACGGGACGCCACGCTGGGCCATCACGACGCGCGCGGACGCCCAGCTGTTCCTCGCGCAGGTGGGCAGGACGGCGATGGTCATGACCGAGGTCGGGACCGTGCGCGGGCTGGATGTCGCAACGGGCGACCAGCGGTGGGTGTGGGACAGCTCGGACGACGTCGGCGGTGGGTACCTGAACGACCTGTTCGTGTCCCGGGCCTTCACCGATGGCCAGTCCGTGCTGCTGCTCACCGAGGACGGGTCCGGCGGGGCAGGGTTGGTGGCGCTGGACGTGGCCTCGGGCGAGATGGTCTGGGAGCAGCACGGTGACGAGGCGGTCACCGGTGGCACAGCCCAGGGAGTCGAGACCGCGCTCGTCGCCGTGGACGGCAACCTGCTGGAGGTCACGCCGTCCGGCGTCCGGGGGCTGGGGTGACGGGTGGCGCGTGCTGCCGTGTTTTCGCCTGGATTCTTGCGTGAAACCCTGACTGGCCAGGCATACGCTCGGCTGCATGGCACGTCATCCGGACGACGATGCTTTCGTCTTCGACCTGGCCGACGACGAGGGGGGCGTCGACGCGCCACCCGCCCCGCCAGGTACCGATCGTGACGGCGCCCCGGACGAGGGGAGCTCGACGGCGAGCGTGCCTCCGGCGGCCGGCGGCTCGGTCCGGAGACGGCGGACGCTCGTGGTCGCGGCGGTGCTGGCGATCGCGCTGGGGACGGGGCTCGTCGTCGACACCGTGGGCGACGCCGCGCGGATCGAGCGGATCCGCGGGATGAGCGGCGGCGTCGTTGACGTGTCCTCGCCCCTCGAGGAGATGTGGGCGTGGGAGGGCGAGGTCGGTCCCCGCAGGGCTTTCCTGGACGGGAACGGGAACCTGGTCGCCGCCCTCGGCGACGTGCTGGCCTTCGAGTCCGACGGCGAGCTGGTGGCCCTGCGCGCGGCCACCGGCGAGGAGGCGTGGACGATCCCGCTCGGCGAGGACCCGGACTGCGGGCCGACCGGTTATCGGGGGTGGTCGGAGATCGCGACGACGGTCTTGGTGTGCCTGCAAGGCTCTGGTGCAGACCGTGAGGTCTTCACCGTAGGGCTCGACGGCGTGGCATCCGTCCCTCGGGCGCTCGACGCCGGGGACGTGCGGCGGTACGGGGACCCGCGTCCCGGTCCGGAGGGGACCGTGCTCCGCGCCGAGCGGACCGGTCCCGAGTCGGCGGTGGACCTGGGCGGTGCCGAGTGTCCCGACATGGGGGAGTGCAGCGGGACGGTCGAGGCCGGCCGGGACCTGCTGGTCCGCGCCGAGGACGCTGTAACGGGCGAGGAGCGCTGGAGCGCGACCGTCCCGTTCCGGGCGATGGCGGCCCAGGGCTGCAGGGCCGGGCCCCGCCTGCCATGGGACAGGTCGGACGACATCGTGCGGGCCGGCGAACGGCTCGACACCGAGGCG
This sequence comes from uncultured Actinomycetota bacterium, assembly GCA_963850545.1. Classification (GTDB taxonomy): domain Bacteria; phylum Actinomycetota; class Actinomycetes; order Actinomycetales; family Cellulomonadaceae; genus Promicromonospora. The sequence continues at coordinate 1,726,818 of CAWKLP010000002.1, forward strand.
TTCGGCGCGCGGATCGAGGCCGGTCTCGTCGACGTGTGGGGGTGCGGCCTCCGTGCCGGCGTCACCCCGGACGGCGCGGTGCTGGACGGTGTGCCCGGCTCGGGCTGGGTGGTCAGCCTCGACACGGGCGGGTACGCCGCGCAGGCGGGGGCCGAGGTGTTCGACGGTGCGATGAAGAGCGCGCTCTTCTCCCCCGACGGCGACGTCGTCAGCGAGATCTCCGGGTACCTGGACCGTCCGGAGACCACTGACGAGCCCTACGCCGCGACGCTCCTCGCGATCGACCGGTCCGGGCCGCACCTGCGCTCCTACGAGGCGGACGGGACGGAGCGCTGGGGTGTCGCGGTCGAGGTGGGCTGGCCCCAGTTCATCGCTCAGGTGGACGGGACGGTTGTGACCACGACCTGGACAGGAGGCATCCGCGGGCTGGACCTTGTCACCGGTGACGGGCGGTGGGCGTGGGACCCCGAAGGCCTGTACGACTGGTCGTACGAGAACACGTACGTGACCCAGGCGTTCACTGACGGGCAGTCACTGCTCCTGCTGCTGCAGAGCGGGTCCGGCGGCTCCGGGCTGGTGTCGCTCGACGTGGCGTCGGGCGAGATGGTCTGGGACGGGACCGCGTCCGGCGTCCTCACCCCGTGGGTGGACACGATGCTGCTGGTCGCGGTGGACGGGAACCTGCTGGAGATCACGCGATTCGGCGTCCGGCGGCTGGGCTGATCTCGTCGACCGCGGTCGCATGTCGGTGAGCGGTCCTATGGTGGGCTCCATGGTGAAGATCGGCGCGCACGTAGACCTGACCGACGCGATCGGCGCGGCAAAGACGCTCGGTGCGGACACGGTGCAGGTGTTCCTCAGCGACCCGCAGGCCTGGAAGGTCCCGGACCTTCCGTACGAGGGCGGCGCGGAGGCGCTCCGGGCCGACGTCGCGGCGGCCGGCCTGGACCTCTACGTGCACGCGCCGTACGTGATCAACGTGGCGTCGACCAACAACCGCATCCGTATCCCGAGCCGCAAGCTGCTGCAGCAGATCATGGACGGCGCGAGCGCGGTCGGCGCCAAGGGCGTGGTGGTGCACGGCGGGCACGTCACCGCGAACGACGAGCCGGCCAAGGGGTTCGACAACTGGCGCAAGGCCATCGACGCCCTGGAGACCGACGTTCCTGTGCTCATCGAGAACACGGCGGGCGGGGACTACTCCATGGCGCGCCGCCTGGAGCGGATCGAGCAGCTGTGGGCAGCCGTGACCGACGGCGAACGGCGGGGAAAATGTCGGGTTCACCCTCGACACGTGCCACGCCTGGGCCGGCGGTCTCGACCTCGCGACGGTCGCTGACCAGGTCCGGGCGATCACCGGCCGCATCGACCTGGTGCACGCCAACGACTCGCGCGACGTCGCCGGGTCGGGCGCTGACCGGCACATCAACTTCGGCCGGGGCCTGATCCCGGAGGAGCTGCTGGTGGGCGTGATCGCGGCCGCGGGCGCGCCAGTCATCTGCGAGACCAAGGGCGACATGGCCCCGGACATCGTCTGGCTGCGCGAGCGCCTGGGCTGACGCCCGCGGTCGGAGAACCGTCGGACAACTGGCAGGATCAGGTACATGGTTACGACGCAGCGAGTAGTGGTTACGGGCGCGAGCGGGAAGCTCGGCCAGTTCGTGGTGAAGCATCTGGTGGACTCCGGGTATCACGTGGTCTCGACCGACCGCGTGGCGCCCCCGTCCGGCAGCCCGGGCGACTTCACTGTCGCGGACCTGACGGACCTCGGCCAGGTGATCGAGCTGCTGTCCGGCGTGGACGAGGGGCAGCCTGCCGACGCCGTCGTGCACCTGTCTGCGATCCCCGCACCCGGCATGGCGACGAATGCCGCGACCTTCCGCAACAACGTGCCCAGCACCTACAACGTGCTGCGGGCCGCCCAGGTGGTGGGCATCCGAAATGTGGTGACGGCATCGTCCGAGACGGTGCTCGGCCTGCCGTTCGACGTGCCGCCGCCGTACATCCCGGTGGACGAGGAGTACGACGTGCTGCCGCAGTCCACCTACTCGCTCGGCAAGTCGCTCGAGGAGGAGATGGCGAAGCACTTCACGCGCTGGGACCCGGAGCTGAAGGTGGCCGCGCTGCGGTTCTCCAACGTCATGCGACCCGAGGACTACGCCGGCTTCCCGTCCTGGCAGGACGATGCCCAGGCCCGGCGCTGGAACCTGTGGGGCTACATCGACGGGCGGGATGGGGCACAGGCCGTGCGCCGGGCGCTGGAGGTGGACTTCACGGGGTTCGAGGCGTTCGTCATCGCCAACGACGACACGGTGATGGTGCGGGAGTCGGCCGACCTCGCGGCCGAGGTGTTCCCGGACGTGCCGCTCAAGCGTCCGCTCCAGGGCCGGGAGACGCTCCTGAGCATCGACAAGGCCCGCCGGGTGCTCGGCTACGCGCCGGAACACCACTGGCAGGACGAGGTCTGACGGTTCGCTGGCCAGCGAGGTCTCGGCGCACGGCTCGCCGGATCTGCCGCCGACCCGTAGATTGCTGACCCGACGGACTGCCCCCATGCTGGGCGCCTCGGACTTGCCTGCCACACATGGGCGGCGAACCAATCTGCTGACAACGTCGCCTGTTCCAAGCTGAGCGGCCTCTTGCCGGATTCAGCCAGGAAGGAAGACTGTGCGGGTAGGTGTCTACATCGACGGCTTCAACCTCTACTACGGAGCTCGCGGGCTCTGCGGTCGGGGCACGGCGGGCTGGCGATGGCTCGATCTCCGAGCGCTCGCCTCGCGGCTCGTTGCTGAGCAGGCTGGCTGGGTCGATGCCAGCGTCACCAGGGTCGTCTACTGCACAGCCCGGGTGAACGGCGCCGATAATCGGATCGGACAACAGGAGCAGGACGTTTACCTGCGTGCCCTGGTCGCCACGAAGTCCATCGACGAACTGGCCATGGGCACGTACGTTTCTCGGGTCGCGACGGCTCCATGGGCGATTGTCGGCAGGCGTGGCCGTCCTGAACTCGTCCATCCCCAATGGCCGCTCATGGTTCGTGACGGCGGCAACAGTGACTCTCCGGGTGCAACGTTCATGGCGTCCGTCGCCCGCCGCGAGGAGAAAGGTTCGGACGTAAACGTCGCGTCGCACCTGCTGATCGACGTTCTGAGTGGGATGGTGGATGCGGCAGTTGTGATCAGCAACGACTCGGATCTTGAGTTCCCCGTCCGCCATGCACGCGGGCTGGTGCCGGTAGGGCTCGTCAACCCGACCAAGGGCTACCCGGCAGGTCGCCTCAATGATGCGCCCACGGTCGGTGTCGGCTCACACTGGTGGTATCAGATCAGGCCGGCAGACCTGCACGCTTCGCAACTCGCTCCGACGATCGGCAAGATCACCAAGCCCGGCCCATGGTGAGTGCCCCTTACACAACCCAGGTTGTGTAAGGCGTATTGCGTATGTCAGCATGGAGCCATACCGCCCGCCGACTCTGTCGGCGGGTTTACTTTTTGGTGGCCGCGGTCGAGCGGCAGGACAACCTCTGACACGCCCACAACGAGCGGGCTATTTCGGCAGAGGCGTGCGGGCCGCGCAGTGGATGACGGCCTGGCAGCTGCGGAGGAACGAGGCCGCGATCTTGGTGGGGTCCCCGAGGTAGCCGGCAACCATGACACCGTCGCGGAGCAGCAGCAGGTCCTCGGCGATCGCGGCGGGATCAACTAGCCCGAGCGGCGCGACGAGCCGCTCGAACGCGCTCACCCACCAGCCGCGGTGCGCGTCGACGACCTTCCGGACGGCGCTGTCCGGGTCGGGGTACTCCGCGGCGGCGTTGATGAAGGGGCACCCGCGGAAGCCGGGCTCGCACGCCATCATCCCGGTGTGCCCGGCCATCAGGCGCAGCGAGGCGTCGACATCGCCGTCGCCGTGGGCGATCGCGGCGTCGACGCCGTTTCGCTCGAGCTCCGCGCGGGACTCGAGGTACGCGACGATCAGGTCGTCCTTGCTCTGAAAGTGCCGGTAGAACGTCACCTTCGTGGTGCCCGCGCGATCGATGACCTTGTCGACGCTCACCGCACGCAGCCCCTGCGCATAGAACAGCTCGTTCGCCGCCTCGATCAGGCGTTCTCGCATGGACCCTTGCACGGTCGCGATCATACGTGGCTCCTCTCACCACTCTCTTGCGCCCGACGGGCGTCGCTGTGTACTGTCACCCTCGGTGGAGTTACTAGTCATTCTACCTAGAGATATCGCCGATGGGAAGGGCGCACCCGCCTCCTGAGCCACGGCCTCGACCGAAAGGGAACTCTCATGTCCACCACTGCGGAATCGACTGCGGTAGCCACCGCTACCTCGTTGAGGAACCTGTACTTCGTCCGGTTCGGCTTCGCCATCGTCTGGGCGGCCGGGTTGTCCGCCACCGGGTCGAGCCTCGGCCCGATCAGCATTGCGCTGCTGGTGCTGTACCCGCTGTTCGACGTGGCCGCGGCGATCGTCGACTTCCGGTCCTCGAAGACCGCCCGACCCACGGTGGGCCTGTACTTCAACATGGCCCTGAGCCTGCTCACCGCCATCGGGCTGGCCGTCGCCGTCACCTCGGGTATCCCCACGGTGCTCCAGGTGTGGGGCGTCTGGGCAATCACCGCCGGCATCGTCCAGCTCATCGTCGCCGTCCGCCGTTACAAGCTCGGCGGCCAGTGGGCCATGATCCTCAGCGGCGGCATCTCGACACTCGCCGGGACGAGCTTCATCCTCATGGCCGGCGGACCGAACGCGATGCTGACCACGCTCGCCGGCTACGCCGGTATCGGCGGCGTCTTCTTCCTGATCTCCGCCCTGCGCCTGAACCGTGTCGCGAAGAAGGACAGCTGAGATGACCGAGAACACCTTTGACGTAGTGGTCATCGGGGCGGGCCCGGTCGGCGAGAACGTCGCCGACCGGATCGTGCAGGGCGGCCTCACCGTGGCGATCGTGGAGAGCGAGCTCGTCGGTGGCGAGTGCTCCTACTGGGCCTGCATGCCGACGAAGGCGCTCCTGCGCGACGCCGCCGCGCTGCGCGCCGTCCGGAGCCTTCCCGGAGCGAACGCTGCGGTGACCGGGGAGCTGGACGCGGCCGCCGTCCTGCACCGCCGAGACAGCTTCGCCTCGAACTGGGACGACGACGGCCAGGTCGCCTGGCTGCAGAGCGCCGGGATCTCGCTGTTCCGTGGCGTCGGACGGATCAGCGCCGCGCGGACCGTCGAGATCACGGGTGCCGACGGCAGCCTCACCGCGCTCGAAGCGCGACACGCTGTGGTCATCGCCACCGGCAGCAGCGCCGTCGTCCCGCCGATCCCCGGGCTGGCCGACGCCGCACCGTGGACCAGCCGCGAGGCCGCCGCAGCCAAGGCCGTCCCGGGACGGCTGGCGATCATCGGCGGGGGCGTGGTGGGCACCGAGATGGCCACCGCATACGCGGCCCTCGGCGCGCAGGTGACGATGATCGCGCGCGACGGGCTGCTCCCGATGGTGGAGTCGTTCGCGAGCGACCTGGTCGCCGAGACGCTGAAGGCGCAGGGCGTGGCAATGCACCTGCGCACCGAGCCCGAGAGCGTTCACCGCGACGAGACCGGGATCGTGCACATCACCCTCGCCGACGGCACGACGCTCGACGTCGACGAGGTCCTGGTCGCTACCGGTCGCAAGCCCAACACCGCCGACATCGGCCTGGAGCACGTCGGGCTCACCCCCGGCGACTGGCTGCACGTCGACGACTCCCTGCGGGTCGACCAGCTCCTGCAGGTCGTCCACGGCGACGGCACGCCAGCAGACGACGACTGGCTCTACGCCGCGGGCGACGTCAACCGGCGCGCTCCCTTGACGCACCAGGGCAAGTACCAGGCCAGGGCGCTGGGCGACACGATCGTCGCTCGGGCCAAGGGCAACCCGGTCGATCTCGCCCCCTGGGGTCGGCACGCGGCCACAGCCGACGAGCTCGCGGTGCCGCAGGTCATCTTCAGCGACCCGGAGATCGCGGCCGTCGGCCACACCGCCGCCTCGGCGGAGGCGGCCGGGCTGCGCGTCCGCGCCGTCGAGTACGACCTCGGTGCTGTCGCCGGCGCCTCCCTGCACGCCGACGGGTACACCGGGCGGGCCGGCATGATCGTCGACGAGGACCGGAAGGTCCTGGTCGGCTTCACGGTGGTCGGCCCGGACGTCGCGGAGCTGCTCCACGCCGCGACCATCGCCATCGCCGCGCAGGTGCCGATCGACCGGCTCTGGCATGCCGTCCCCGCCTACCCCACCATCAGCGAGGTCTGGCTCCGCCTCCTGGAAACCTACGGCCGCCCCTGACCCCCTTTGTTGTGGGCGCGATCGTTACGCCCAAAACGGGCGGGAAGTCGCAAGGATCGCGCCCACAACAAGGGACTACCTCGGCAAGGTCGGGAGGGCGATCTGGTCGCTCGTTCGGATCTCCGACCAGGCTCGCGCCCGGGGGAGCCGGTGGATGGTGATGTCCGTGGGCCGGCTGCCCGACGGCGGCGCGGGCGGCACCGCGAGCACGTCCGCCCCGGGCAGCGGGCCGAGATCCAGGCGGGTCAGCGCCGCGACGTCGGGCACCGGGACCTGGTAGGTCCGGAACGGGCCCAGCGGCGGGATGTCGTCCCGGGCCAGGGCCTGGGCGGTGATCTCCTGGAGGCGGGCGTCCTCGAGCTGCGGGGTCTGGTCCAGCACGAACGCGGTCGCCTGCAGCACGCCGGGCCTGCCGTCGGCCACGTGACCGTCGGCCACGCCGCCGTCGGACGCCGCTCCCGGCCCCACCCACGCGACGACCTTCCAGAACAGGCGTGGGATGCGGACGCCGCGGTAGAGCGGGTCGTCGGCGGTGAAGACCGGTCCGGTCTGGACCGCCAGACGGTGGTCGTGGGCGGCGGCGTACCTCGAGCACGTGGTCCTCGAGCCCGTTCCACAGCTCCTTGGACTGGTTGAACCTGTTCACCTGCGGCGCGGCGTTCGTGTAGGTGAACGTGTCGTGGTTGGCCCGTGCCGCGGTCTCGGCGTCGCCCCAGACGGGATCGAGGCGACGCACGAGGTGACCGCGGTCGAGCGGGTTGCCCGAGTACAGCTCGCTGCCGGACTGCTCGCCGGTCGGGACGCGCCGCTCCAGCCGCCATCGGCCGGAGCGGCGCAGCGCCAGGAGCGCGGCGCCGTCGACCATGCAGGCCGTGGCCGCGGCGAGGCGGCGGCTCGGGTCGAGCAGGACGGAGAAGTGGGTGTAGTCCAGAACACGTACCTCGACGGGCGAGACGGGGAGCGGGACGGTGAAACCGAGGAACTCTGCGTCATAGCCGGTCACAGGCAGACAGCCAACCAGAGTCGGACAGGTCATGACCAGACCAACAACCGGACACGATGAACGGGGAATGGCAATCTGGTTCTAGGCTCTAGCCCGTGAGTGAATCAACTCAGACCGTTCGCGGCAACGCCCGGCACGAGGTACCTGACCCGCTGCGCGAGGACGTGCGCCTGCTCGGCGGACTTCTCGGCAGGATCCTCCGCGAGGACGGGGGCCAGGACCTGCTGGACGACGTCGAACGTCTCCGCGAGCTGACCATCCGGGCCTACGGCGACCCGTCGCCCCACGCGCTGGACGAGGCCGCAGACGTCGTGGCCTCCTTCACCGTGGAGCGCGCCGAACAGGTCGCCCGTGCGTTCACCTGCTACTTCCACCTCGCGAACCTCGCCGAGGAGTACCACCGCGTGCGCGTGCTGCGCGACCGGGAGGCCGAGACGACCACCGGACCGGCCGTCCTGGACGACACGATCCCGGCGGCGTTCGCGCAGCTCACCGAGGAGGTCGGGGCGCGACGAGGCGCTGCGCCGGCTCGGCGAGCTGGAGTTCCGCCCGGTCCTCACGGCGCACCCGACCGAGGCCCGCCGTCGGGCCATCAGCGGGACCATCCGCCGCCTCTCGGACCTCCTCGCCGAGCGCGACACGCGCCGCCTCGGCGGCGTGACGCTCGCCGAGAACGAGCGGCGCATGCTCGCCGAGATCGACACCCTGTGGCGCACCGCGCCCGTGCGGACCAGCAAGCCGTCGGTGCTCGACGAGGTCAGCACGGTCATGGGCGTGTTCGACGCCGACGCTCGTGGACGTCTTCGGCGACGTGTACCGGCGCCTCGACGACTGGCTCCTGGCCGACGACGCCGGCCGCGTCACCCCCGTCGCGAAGCCGTTCGTGAAGCTCGGGACCTGGATCGGCGGCGACCGCGACGGCAACCCGAACGTCACCGCCGAGGTCACGCGGCAGGCCGCGGCGCTGGCCGGCGGAGCACGCCCTCGCGGCGCTCGAACGGCTGGCGCGTCGAGACCGGGCGCAAGCTGACGCTCGACGCGGAGGGCACCACGCCGTCGTCGGACCTGAACGCGCTGTGGCAGCGGATCCGGCAGCTGTCCGAGGACGTGGCCCGCCGATCGCCGAGCGACGCATCGCCGAACGAGCCGCACCGTCGCGGTCATGCTCGTCGCTCGCGGAGCGGATCGCCGCGACGCGGTCGCGCGACGCCGACCTCGCGTACGGCGAACGCCGAGCGAGCTCGAGGCCGACCTGCTCGTCGTGCAGGACTCGCTGGTGGCCGACCGGCGCGGCGCGCGCCGCGTACGGGGACCTGCAGCGCCTGGTCTGGCAGGTGCAGACCTTCGGGTTCCACCTGGCCGAGCTCGAGGTGCGGCAGCACTCGCAGGTGCACGCCGCGGCGCTCGCGAGATCTCGCGAGCTGGGGGTCGACGGCGCCCTGAGCGACGCGCACGCGCGAGGTGCTCGACATCTTCCGCGCCCTCGGCGCCATCCAGCGCCGGTTCGGCGAGCGCGGCCGCGCGCCGCTACATCGTGTCGTTCACGCAGTCCGCCGAGCACCTCGCCGCCGTCTACGAGCTGGCCGCGCTACGCCTTCGCGGACGACCCCGAGGCCGGGCCCGTGATCGACGCGATCCCGCTGTTCGAGACCTTCGCGGACCTGCAGGACTCGCGTCGCCGATCCTGGACGCGATGCTGGCGCTGCCCGCCGGTGCAGCGGCGGCTGGCCGAGAACGGCCGGCGCGTCGAGGTCATGCTCGGCTACTCGGACTCGTCCAAGGACGTCGGCCCCGTCGCGGCGACGCTCGCCCTGCTACGACGCGCAGTCGCCGCATCGCGGAGTGGGCGCGCGGCAACGACATCGAAGCTCACGCTGTTCCACGGCCGCGGCGGCGCGCTCGGCCGCGGCGGCGGCCCCGCCAACCGGGCGGTGCTCGCCCAGCCGCCGCACTCGGTGGACGGCCGGTTCAAGCTGACCGAGCAGGGCGAGGTCATCTTCGCCCGGTACGGCGACCCGGTCATCGCGCCCGGCACATCGAGCAGGTCGCCGCGGCGACCCTGCTGGCGTCCGCGCCGTCGGTCGAGGCGCGCAACGCGAGCGCGGCGGCGAGCAGTTCGCCGCCGCTCGCCGCGACGCTCGACGCGACGTCCCGCGCGCGGTTCCACGAGCTCGTCAAGGCCGACGGGTTCCCGCAGTGGTTCGCCGCAGGTCACGCCGCTGGAGGAGGTCGGCCTGCTGCCCATCGGCTCGCGCCCCGCCACGCGCGGCCTCTCGGTGAAGTCGCTCGACGACCTGCGCGCGATCCCGTGGGTCTTCTCCTGGTCGCAGGCCCGCATCAACCTCGCCGGCTGGTACGGCCTGGGCACCGCGCTCGCCGCGGTCGGCGACGTCGAGCTGCTGCGGGCCGCGCACGCCGAGTGGCCGCTGTTCGCGACCCTGATCGACAACGTCGAGATGTCGCTCGCCAAGACCGACGAGCGGATCGCCGCGCAGCTACCTCGCGCTCGGTCGACCGCGACGACCTCGCGGCGATGGTGCTCGACGAGATGGCGCTCACCCGCGAGTGGGTGCTGACGATCAGCGGCAGCGAGCGGCCTGCTCGCGACCAAGCCGCGTGCTCGGCCGGGCCGTGCAGCTGCGCAGTCCCCTACGTCGACGCCCTGTCGTTGCTGCAGCTGCGCGCGCTGCGCGGCCTGCGCACCGGGTCCGACGGCGGCTCCGCGGTGGACGGCGACTACGCCGGCCGGCTGCAGCACCTGCTGCTGCTCACGGTCAACGGCGTCTCGGCGGGCCTGCAGAACACGGGGTGACCCTGGGCGGGCGGCCCGGGTGGCTGGTCGCGCGAGCCTCCTTGCGAGTTCGGTCGGTTGCCCTGAGATCGGGTCCATTAACAGACCGATCTCGGTGCAATCGACCGAACTCAAGAGATGCAGCGGTGCAATTGACCGACCTCGCGGGCGGGCGCCCGGTGAGGAATGATCCGGTGGACCGATGGGAGAGACGATGAGCGCGATATTGATCGGGACGTCCCACGGGACCGACGATCCCGCCGGCCGCGCCGCCGTCCGCGCACTGCTCGACGGCGTCCGCGCCGCCCGGCCCGGGCTCGACGTGCGCGAGGCGTTCGTGGACGTGCAGCAGCCGGAGGTCGGCGAGGTTCTGACGGGGGCGATGCGCGATGTGGGCGCTGCGGCGTCCGACGGCGCGTCGGGTGCCGGCGCGCTCCAAGACGAGCCGGCCGCCGTCGTGGTGCCGCTGCTCCTGTCGACGGGGTACCACGTGCGGCACGACATCGCGCAGGCCGTGGCCGCCGTTAATGCCTCCGACGGGGGCGTGGCTGTCGCGGCCGAGCCGCTCGGGCCGCACCCGCTGCTCGTCGACATCCTGGCGGACCGGTATGCCGCCGCCGAGGCGGCGCACGGCCCGTTCCGGTCCGACGACGCCGTCGTGCTCGCCGCGGCCGGCTCCTCCGTGGCTGCCGCCGCGACCGCCGTCGAGGAGGTCACGAGCGCCCTGGCCCAGCGGTTGGGGCGCGCCGTGACGCCGTCGTACGGGGCGGGCGCGGAGCCGCGCGTCCCCGCTGCGGTGGCCGCGGCGCGGGCCGGTGCTCCGGGTACGCCCGGTACTCCCAGTTCGCCCGGTGCGGCGCGCGTGATCGTCGTGTCCTACCTGCTCGCGCCCGGGTATTTCCTGGACCGGGTGGTGGAGGCGGGCGCCGACGTCGTGACCGACCCGGTAGCCGGCCCGGCCGGAGCCGACAAGGCCGACCCCCGCCTGGTGCAGGTAGTCCTGGACCGCTACGACGCGGCCGTCAGCTCCTGACCCACCTGTCAGACGTACAGGTCACCCGAGCGGCCCGCACAGCTGATACGTCAGGCGGGCTCACGCCCAGCCGAACGCGGTCCGGACTCGGTCCACGCTGGACTTCAGGCCCCACTGCGCGGTCAGCGCCTCCAGCGCCTCGGGGTCGGCGGGCGCCTTGGGCACCGCCGGATCGAACGTAGGCAGCGGCGCGTCCCGCGCCACCTGCACGACTACGGGCGCGACCTGCAGATAGGCGTCGGCCTCCAGCAGGCGACGACGCTGCGTCGAGGTCAGGCCCTTGTCGCCGGCGTCCCGGGCCGCGAGGATCCCCGCCAGCGTGCCGTACTGGGCGAGCAGCTTCGCCGCGGTCTTCTCACCGACGCCTGGTACGCCCGGCAGGCCGTCGCTCGGGTCCCCCCGGAGTGTCGCCATGTCCGCGTAGGCCTGCCCCGAGGCGACGGCGTACTTCTCGGCGAGCCGCTGCTCGTTCACCACGTCGGGGTCCCGGATGCCGCGCGCGGGATACAGCACGCGGACACCGGCGGCGTCGTCGACCAGCTGGAACAGGTCGCGGTCGCCAGTGACGATGTCCACCGGCCCGGCACCCTGCTCGACGGCGTGGGTGGTCAGGGTTCCGATGACGTCGTCGGCCTCGTAGCCGGGAACGCCCACACGCGCTATGCCGAGCGCCGCCAGCAGGTCCACGATGATCGGCACCTGCGCGAGCAGCGCCTCGGGCACCTCCTCGATGCCCGTGGTGCCGGGCACCTCCTGCGCGACGCGGTGCGCCTTGTAGCTCGGGATTGCCTCGACGCGGAAGGCGGGGCGCCAGTCGTCGTCCCAGCACGCGACCATGCGGTCGGGACCATGCGTCGTGGCAAGCCACGCGATCGTGTCCAGCAGCCCGCGGACGGCGTTCACCGGCATGCCGCTGGGCGCGCGCAGCGAGTCGGGCACACCGAAGAATGCGCGGAAGTACAGCGAGGCGGAGTCGAGGAGCATGAGGCTCATGCAGCGAAGCCTGCCACGGCCCACTGACACGTGCTGTCGAGGGCGGACAGGCGTGCGTCGCCGTGCGTCAGGACGGTAACGGGTACCGGATGACGAGCCTGGCAAAGGCCTAGGATCCGGGCGTGGGCGTAAAGTCCGGTTATGGCAAGCAAAAAACAGCAGGTGATCGAGGTCGTCGAAGGACTAGGCCTCGGCATGGCAGCAATCGGCGAAACACGAGTCGACTCGTCGAAGGACGGTCTCGAGTCCGCGCTGAGCCACGCGTGGTCGAACTGGGATCACACGAGCGACTACCCGTTGATCGAACGGGCGCAGAGGCCGGCCAACGAGCTTTGGACAGGGATCGCGGGATCGACTCTACGGACAAATGCGGCAGTCGTCTGGAGGGAAGGCGGCGGCAGCTTCGTCGTCGACATCACGCTGACGAACCGGACGCCCGATGAAGCGGCCCGCTTTGTCGGCGATCGACCGCTCAACGAGTGGAAGTCGCTGGCAGCGCTCTTCCTCGGCGGACTCGGGGCCGGCGAGGGGTAGGTCCGCCGGCCTGTTCGCACTCCTGCGCCTCGTGCGAGCGTTCAGCCGAACATCCCGCCCACCGCGACGCCCAAGCCCGCCGCCAGCACCGTCAGCAGCAGCGTGCCGAGGGTGTTCGCCAGCGCGAGCCGCATCCGGCCGGACTGGGCCAGGCGCACGGATTCCACAGTGGCTGTGGAAAACGTGGTGAACCCGCCGCACAGGCCCGCGGTGAGGGCGAACTGCACCATGAGAGCGACCTCGCCGGGCACGCCGTAGCGCGCGAGCGTGAAGAACAGCGTCGAGAACACGCCGATGAGGAACGAGCCCGTCACGTTCACCACGAACGTCCCCCACGGGAACCCTCCGCTGTGCCGGGCGCGGATCTCGCCGTCGACCATGAACCGGGCGGCGGCGCCCACGCCACCGCCGACGGCGACCACGAGCAGCTCGATCATCGGTGTCACCGGCCCTTCCGGGGTCGGTCGGCGCGCGCGGCGATCGCGATCCCGCCGAGGCAGGCCGCCGTGCCGCCCGCGATGGTGAGCACCACGTAGAGCAGGGCGAGCCAGCCGAGCCCGTCGGCGAGCATCTGCTGTGTCTCCAGCGCCAGCGCCGAGTACGTGGTGTACCCACCGAGCACGCCCGTCCCGATGCCGATGCGGATCTTGCGGCGTCGAACGGTCTCGCGGCCGCGGCGGGTGAGGGCCTCGAGCAGGTAGCCCAGGGCGAGCGCGCCGGTGATGTTCACGATGAGCGTCCCGAGCGGGAACCAGAGAACCGTCTCGGCCGCGTTCGGGAACAGGATGGCCAGGGGCGTCAGCAGCACTGCGGCCCACGACCCCACCAGGTATCGGGCGACCGTGCCGCAGGCGCCGCCCAGCGCGACGAGCCCGACGTACCGCCAGTCGCGGTGGGGTGCTCGTGCCACGCGGCGTGCTCCCTCGTGAGCGCTCGACGGGTCTTGGAACGGGTCTGTGAACTTCGGTTGTGTGCTGATCGGATCGAAGATGTCAGTGGTCCAACGTAGCGTTCGGGGCATGGCTCGGCACACCACCTTCCGGTTCTGCCTCGACCCCACGGTCGAGCAGACGGTGGCGCTCTCCCGGCATGCGGGCGCGGCCCGGTTTGCGTTCAACCAGTGCCTGCGGCTGCACTTGGACGCCCGCAACCAGAACCGCGCACGTGACAGTCGCAGTAACGGTGCGGTCGACGTCGGCCGTGGCCTGGCGGGGTGGATCGACTCCCGGTCCGGGAAGCGCACGGGGCGTCCGGTAGGGCACCCGCGGTTCAAGAAGAAGACTCGCACTGCGAGGTCGTTCCGGATGCGGAACAAGACCACCGCAGGACGCGCCTCGATCCGTGTCGGGACCGTCGACCGGCCGAGGTCGGTGACGCTGCCCAGGATCGGCGCCATCCGGGTGCGGGAGGACACCCGCCGCCTGCGCCGAATGATCGACAAGGGTCGTGCCCGGATCCTGCAGGCCACCATCACCCGCGGGGCACGCCGGTGGTGGATATCGATGACCGTGGAAACCGCCGACCTGCACCCCGCCGTCCAGCACCCGCCCCGCCCGGCCGACGACGCGGCGGGTTGGGTGGGGATAGACCGGGGCCTGCACGCCCTGGTCGTGGCCGGTACCCGCGACGGGACCGAGACCCTGCGGGTCCAACCCCCCAAGACGCTGACCATCGGACTGTGCAAGCAGCGGCGTCTGGCACGTGCGGTCTCGCGGAAGAAGCGCGGGTCGGCCAACCGGCGTAAGGCCGCCGCGCGTCTGGCGAGGCATCACACTCGGGTGCGGGTTAGCCGGGCGCATTTCCTGCATCAGGTCTCCAACCGGCTGGTCAAGAGCCACGACCGGCTGGTTCTGGAAGACCTGAACATCACCGGCATCATGTCCAACCGGCGGCTCGCACGAGCCGTCGGCGATGCCGCGTGGGGTGAGCTGGCCCGCCAGATCACCTACAAGCAGCACTGGTGCAGCGGCCAGGTCGTCGTGGCGGACCGGTGGTTCGCCTCGTCCAAGACCTGCTCCGGTTGCGGCACCCCGCGCAAGGACCTGACGCTCAAGGAACGCGCGTTCGAGTGCTGCGGGTGTGGGCTGGTGCTGGACCGGGACCTGAATGCTGCCGTCAACCTCGCCGCCCGTGCCGAGGGCCACGCTTGTGGTGAAGTTCGGGACGGGGACCGTCAAGCAGCCGGCCCCGTGATCAATGCCTGCCGACGGGACGGCACTGGCCCAGACACCCGTGTGAGTGAAACCAGCCCGGACGACGCAGGAACCCCCGTCCAGACCGCGCCCGCGGCCTGAACGGAGGGCGCCCGAGAAGGGCGGTGCCTGCGAACAGCACAGTTCACAGACACGCTGTTGGAAGAACCTATCGCTCACGGGGCCGACGTCGTCTCGGGGAGCACGACCACTGGCCGCGACTGGTTGTGGATGAGCCGCCCGGCGACGGTCCCGCCCACGAGGTTCGTCGTCCAGCCGCGCAGGCCCGGCCGCCGGGAGCCGACGACGATCATCGCCGCCCCCACCTCGTCGGCCACCCGCCCCAGCTCGGCCGCTGGGTCGCCGGCGCCACGCAGGGCACTCCAGGGCAGGCCGACATCGGCCATCGCCCGGTTCAGCCCCGCCAGGACGTCTGCGCCGTACGCGTCGGAGGACACGGCAATGTCCGGGTCCACCGACACGGTGAACCCCCGCGAGTCGGAGACGGCTGTCTCGTCGACCCACACGCATACGAGCTCGATCAGGCTTCCACCCAGCGACTGGACGAGCGACGCTGCCCGCCGAGCCAGGTCCGGGTGCTTGTGGTCAACGCCGACCACCACGGATCGCACAGTCACCCTTGTGAGGGTATGGGCAAATGCCTAGTCGAGGTGGTCCGGCAGGCCGAATCGGGGAAACCACTTCTCCGTGTCGATGAATGTGGTGATGCCGGTGATGTGCTTGCCGTCGTTCTCCAGCACCACGATCCCCCACGGGAAGTGGCCGCCCTTCGGGTCCGGCCGGTACTGCGCGAACCCTGGCGTGCCGTTGACGTGGATCGGCATGCAGCGCGAGCCCTCGCACCCGCGGCCGGGCCCGGTCATCCACGCCTGGATGTTCTCGATGCCCTCCAGCCACATCGCATAGGGCGGCATGTTCATCACCGCGTCCTCGCGGAGCAGGTTGGCCAGTGCGGCCATGTCGTACCGTTCGAACGCCGCGACGTACCGCTCCAGCAGCTCGGACTCGTCAGCCGACGGCTTCTCCGACGACTCCGAGGTGCCGGACCGGTCCGGAGCCTTGTCGGCGAGCGTGGCCCGCGCCCGCTGGAGTGCGCTGTTCACCGAGGCCACCGACGTGTCGAGCAGCGTGGCGACCTCCGCCGCAGGCCAGCGCAGCACCTCGCGCAGGATCAGCACCGCGCGCTGCTTGGCCGGCAGGTGCTGCAGGGCGGCCACGAACGCGAGCCGTACCGACTCCCGCGCGACGGCGGTGTCCGCGGGGTCGCTCGCACCAGGCAGCACGTGCTCTGTCGGGACCGGCTCCACCCACGCGTACTCGGGCAGCACCGTCGCGAGGCTCTCCTCGACCGGGTCGACCGCAGCGCCGAGGCCCATGGGGCGCTCACGCTTGGCGCGGCTTGAGCCGAGCTGGTCGAAGCACACGTTGGTGGCGATCCGGTACAGCCAGGTACGCAGGGAGGAGCGGCCCTCGAACCGCTCGTACGACCGCCACGCGCGCAGGAGTGTCTCCTGTACCGCGTCGTCGGCGTCGAACGTGCCGCCCAGCAGTCGGTAGCAGTATCCGGTGAGCTCGCGGCGGTACACCTCGAGCTGTGCGGAGAGCTCGGCTCCGGCCAGGTCCTCACCGATGCTCTGCTTGGGATGTGACGCTGTCTGTGCCATAGCTCACACCGTACGCGGCACCACTGACACGCTGGAGGCGGATTCGTCCCTGACCGAAGCCGTCGGTCGAAAGTTCACCCGAGGTCGAGCTCGAACCAGACGGTCTTGCCCGTCCGCCGGCCCTCGCGCGGGCCACCTTGCCGGTGACTCGGCCGGGGCCCGCCGTGCCGGTCCACGCCCCACCGGGAAGCGAGCCGCTCCAGGAACTGCACGCCGCGCCCGCCGAACTCGGTGACCGTCGGGTCGCGCAGCTCGGGCTGCGTGGTCGACGAGTCGCGCACTCCCACCCGCAGCCGGTTCATGTCCACCTCGACGGTGGCCGTGAACGGGGCCTGCCCGTGGTCTACGGCGTTGGTCAGCACCTCCGACGTCAGCAGCATCACCGTGCGGCGCAGGGGCATCGGTATGCCGCAGCTCTCCAGCACGTCGTCGACCCAGATGCGGGCCGGGCCGACGTCGCACAGCGACGGGGCCAGCTTGCGCTCCGCCGTGGCGGGGCGCCCGAGCGACGGCGGGCCCGACGGGGCCGCCGCCCGCACCCGGACGGCGAGCACGGCGACGTCGTCCCGCTGGTCGTCGGAGGCGAGGCGGCGGACGAGGGTGACGGGCAGGGCGGCGGTGGCCGTGTCCCCGAGCGCGCCGAGCGTCTTCTGCAGGCGGTTCAGCCACTGGTCAGGGGTGGTGCCGCGCTGCTCGGCGAGCCCGTCCGTGTAGAGCAGGAGGGTGTCGCCGGGGCGCAGCGTGGTGACGTGGTCGGTGCGTTTCGACGTCGGCCGCACGCCCAGCATCATGTCCGGCTGCACCGACAGGCGCTCCACCGTGCCGTCCTCGCGGAGCACGAGGGGCGGGGGGTGACCGGCGGTGGACCAGGTGAGCTGGTAGGCCCCCGGGACCCGCTCCAGCCGGGCCACCACGGCGGTCCCGCTGGCGAGCAGCCCCAGGCCCGCGTTGGCCTTGTCGAGCAGCGAAAGCAAGGCCGACGGCGACTCGTCGTGGCTCCACGCGAACGCCCGCAGCAGGGACCTGAGCTGCCCCATCTTTGCCGCGGCACGCATGTCGTGGCCGGTCACGTCGCCGATCATGAACATGGTCGCGTCGTCGTCCACCGCCACGGCGTCGTACCAGTCGCCGCCGATCTGGTCGGAGCGCGTGGCGGGCGAGTACGTCGCCGCCATGTCGAGGTGCGGCACCTCGGGGAGGCGGCTGAGCATCGCCCGCTGCAGCGTTTTCGCGGACTCGCGCCGCTCCTCCAGCAGGCGGGCGCGTTCCAGGGCGTGGCCCGTGTAGTGGGCGAGGCCGGTCTGGAGCGCGTACGAGTCCTTGTCCGGCCCGCGGCCACGCTCCCACGACAGCACGATGACGGCGACCACGGCGCCGGCCGTCACGACGGGAAGGAACGCCCGGGCGCCGACCTCCGGGTCGCAGTGGTCCTTGACCATCGGGAACGCCGCGAACATCTCCTCGCCCGTCCGGAAGAACACGGGCCGGCCGGTGCGGGCCGCCTCGGCCAGCGGCCGTGCCTCGTCCAGCTTGGCCTGCCGGAACCGCTGCGGGAGCTGCGGCTCGGCGTGGACGAGAGACCGGTACGTGATGCCCCGACCGTCCGCGTCAGCCAGGGCGAACGCGCAGTACCGCGCGCCGATCCCGGCGGTGCCGACCTCGACGATTACCTCTTCGACCTGGTCCATCGTGTTCGCGTTCGCGAAGGCCTCGCTCAGGGAGAGCAGGAACCGGCTGCGGCGGTTCGCCCGGACCGCCGTCTCCTGGATGCGGCGCGCGCGCTCATGCTCGGCGCGCAGGCGCAGCTCGGCGGTGCAGGCGGCGGCGAGGTCGGCGAGGGAGGCCAGGTCGTCCTCGGACCACTCGCGCGGCTCGTCCACCACCGCGCACAGCGCACCGACGGCGCGACCACGCAGGTCGAAGACGGGGTAGCCCGCGACCGCGACCAGGCCCATCTCACGTACGAGATAGGTGTCGCGCAGCATGGGGTCCTGGCGAGCGTCCGACGTCACGACCGGCTCACCGTGCGTGGCGATGACATTCGTGAGCGTGCCCGGGTACTGCAGCAGGCGGTTCGACTGCATGGGCTCCGGCACCCCGGACGCACCCGCGAGGACCTGGCCTTCGCGCACGACGAAGTAGACGACAGCGGCCGGCACCTTCAGGTGGCGTCGAACCAGGCTTGCAAACCGATCAAAGGCCTCGTCCGCAGTGGGCGCACCGAGACCGACGTGCTCAAGGTCTCGCAGCGCCTGGAGGTCCGTCGGCATCTCCTCAGTATTGCGAGAGAAGTACGCGTGCGCGATAGATGTACCGGATGTGTCCCTTTTGCACTGGGCAGGTAGCCTGCCGCGCTCGCGATCACACCTCGAGCAGGCCCCGCTGGTGCGCGAGGCTCACCGCCTCCGCGCGTCCCGAGGCGCCGAGCTTGGCCAGCAGGTTGGACACGTGCACGCTCACTGTCTTGGTCGAGATGAACAGCCGCTCGCCGATCTGCCGGTTCGACAGCCCCTGCGCCACCAGGCCGAGCACCTCCTCCTCGCGCTCGGTGAGGGTCGACGCCGTCGCGCGGCGCACGCCCGGCAGGTCGAGCCGCGCTCGCCGGGCCAGCGCGCGGACGGCGTCGGCCAGGGGCTTCGCACCCATGTCCTCCGCCTCCGAGAGCGCCTCGGCCGCCTCGACCTCCGCTGCCTCGCGCTCGCCCGCGCCGAGCAGGGCCTCGGCCCAGCGGTAGCGCGAGCGCGCCACCTCGTAGCGGTACCCGAAGTCGAACGCGTTCACCGCGTCCTGCCAGGTCGCGGCGGCCTCCCGCCACAGCTCGCCGGACGTCGGCTCGCCCGCCTCGGCCCCCGTGGCGTGGCCCACCGCCGCGTGGAGGCGGGCGTTCTCCGCAGCGGCCCGCAGCAGCCAGGCCTGCCCTTCCGGCCCGAGCACGCCGCCGCGCGGGCGCCCCCGCTGCGCGGTCTCCCGGGCAATCGCGAGGAGCGAGTCACCGCGATCCAGCCGATCGGCGGCGCGGGCCTCGACCGCGTTCGCCGCGGTGGAGCCAGGGGCACCAGCGCGCCCGGCGGACCGGTCGGCCTCGGCCGCGTCGGCCAGAGCGGCGATCGCGAGCGCGGACAGCCAGATCCGGCCGAGGAACACCTCGGTCCACACCTCGCCGAGGTGGTCGGTGATCCGCACGGCCAGGGCCACCGCGTCGTCGTACCGTCCGGCCCAGGTGAGGGCGTCGACCAGGCTGCCGCCGCCGAGCAGGGCGATCTGGCCGTCGCTGCGCCAGTGCTCGAACAGGGCCTCGCCGCGGGCTATCGCGTCCTCGTCGCCACGGGCGACCGTCGCGTACATCAGGCTCGCTTCCACGACCTGCTGAGACGTGGCAGGGACGCCCTCGGTGGACCGCGGCGTCAGGTCGCCGCGGAAGTAGAGCATGACCTCCTGCAGGATCCGCAGGTTGATCGCGTACATGCTCCCGGCCAGGCCCAGCTCCTCGGCCCGGGCGAGCCCCTGCCGCATCCTCTCCCCGGCGGACTCGAAGTCGCCCGCGTAGAAGCGGTTGGACGCGGAGTTGTACAGGGTGCGCATCTCGGTGAGCACGTCCCCGGCCTCGGCAGCGGCCGTCAGGGCCTCGTCGAGAAGTGCCGCGGCCCGGTCGGGATCGGCGACGTCGAGCACGGCGAGGGTGGCCAGGGCGTCGGCGAGGGCATCGGGCTGCCCCACGGCGCGAGCCTCCTCGACGGCGCACTCGGCGTGCTCGCGCGCGTCGTCGTCCCGGTCGAGGATCATCGTGACCCGGGCCAGCAGCGCGTTCGTCCAGATCCGCTCCGGGCTGCGCTCCGGCAGCGCCTCGACGGCGGCCCGCAGGCCCACCACGGCAGCAGCGACGTCCCCGGCCTGGTCGTCCCAGGTCGGCAGGTCGAGGTACCGGCGGACGAGCACGTGCTCCAGCCCGGCCCGGCGCACGGGGTCGTCGACGCCGTCGGCCGCGCGCTGCGTCAGCTTGACCGCGCGCATCGGGTCGCCCGCCCTGGCGGCCGCCTCGCCCGCCGAGAGTGCGACGTCCACCCGGTCGCGGCCGATCCGCTCCTCGGCGTCCGGGACGGACTCCCAGAGGGCCAGCACCTGCTCCCAGTGCTTCAGCTCCTCCTCGGGTGCGAGCAGCCGGCGAGCACGCAGGGCGGCGTCGCGCGAAGCAGTCAGGGCCGCGGGCAGGTCGTGTCCCTCGTAGGCGTGGTGGGCGCGTTCGGCCGCGCTGCCGATCGGCATGCCGTCGGGCCCGTCCTGCTCGATCACCGCGAGGTAGGCGCGGTGTACCGCGGACCGTTCGCCCGGCAGGAGGTCGGCGTACAGGGCCTCGGCCAGCAGTGCGTGCCGGAACTCCAGGTGCCCGCCGGACAACACGAGGACCTGCTGGGTCACGGCCTCGCGCAGGGCGGCATCGATGTCGAGGGCGCCCCACCGGGTGGCGGCGGCTCGCAGCAGCTCCTCGCGCACCCGGCGTCCGGCGACCGACGCGATGCGCAGCACCTGCTGCACCTCGGGGTCGAGCCGTTCCAGCCGTGTGCGCAGCACCTCGGTGAGCGTCCAGGGCAGGCTGGCCGAGTCGGGCCCCGCGTCCAGGAGCTCCTCGGCGAAGAATGCGTTGCCCTCGGACCGGTCCAGGACCTCGGCGAACCCCGCGGGCGCCAGGGGACGACCGGCCAGGGCAGTCGTGAACTCGCGCAGCTCGCCCTCGGTGAACGGTTCCAGGTCCATCCGCTCGACGTGCTCCAGCCGGGACAGCTCGGCGAGCAGCGGGCGCAGCGGGTGGCGCCGGTCTACGTCGTCCGCCCGGTAGGTCACCACTAGCAGGACGTTCTCGGACCGGGCGCGGGCCGCGAGGAACCGCAGCACGTCACGGGTCGAGGCATCGGCCCAGTGCGCGTCCTCGACCACCAGCACCAGCGGCCGCTCGGGCACGCCGGCGACCGCGAGGCTGCGCGCGATGCCCTCGAAGAGCTGGAGCCGCTCGTCGTGGTCGGCCTCGCCGCTCCCGCCGGGCTCCAGGAGACGCCACAGCGCCGGGCGCTCGGTCACGAGCTCGGCGACCCGCGCGGCGGCCTCGGGTCCCGCTGCCCCGGCCTGCAGCTGCGTCAGGGCCTCGGTGAACGGCAGGTACGGAATGCCCACCTGCCCCAGGTCCACACAGTGCACGACGACGGCGCTCGCCCCCGCCCGCTCCGCCGCCTGAGCGACGTGGCTGATCAGGCGAGTCTTGCCTACGCCGGCGTCACCGCCCACGAGCGTCAGGCCGGGACGGCCTGCCGAGGCGCGCCCCACCGCCAGCAGGAGAGAGGCGACCTGCTCCTGCCGGGAGACCAGGGGGATTGCCGTGGACCGTCGCACCTGCACATCGTGCCACCGCTCACTGACACTCCCCCCGGCCTTTTGCGTCCCGGCGGTATCCCGGCGCCCACTTCCGTCACGCGAACAGGCCACGACGCGGGGCGGATGCGGGGCGCATGCCCGCGATGCCCTCCTTGATCTGCTCGGCGCGGTTCGGCCGCGCCGAGCGCTTCACCTGGTGAGCAGACCGCTTCTCGTGGCGAGGGGCGCGGTCCAAGCGGTCCGAACCGCTCGTCCGCCTGCCACCCCATGCCTTCTTGGCCTCGGCCTGCCGGTACTCGATCTCCGCCTCTACTGCGGGTCCCCACAGAGACATGATTCCTCCGGATGTCCCCGGCGGGCCGTGTGCCCGTCCGGCTGATGAGGAAGACACTCGTCCTGAGGCGCGGGGGTCCGGATCGGGAGATCGGGCAGTCCTGGGCGGTGGGGTACCTCGGACCGGTGTCTGAGGTGCCTTAGGCGACCCGGCGTGGGGTCTGAGGTGGGCCGAGGTGCCGTGCGAAGTGCCTCGGCGAGACGTCGGACCGGGCGAGATTCAGGCAGTTCACAGCCTCACTATTGCGATCTACGTCACAGCAGACGCACACTGGAACAAGCAGCGGACCCAATTCGGGGGTGGATCGTGACCGGAACCGAAGCTGGAACGTACGACATCTTGCCCATGCTGGGCCGTGGGAAGCACCGCAACCCCAAGAAGGGCGCGTGCTTCATGGAGCTCGCATCCTTCCTCGCAGGCGAAAAGTGGAGTGACCACCCGGCCTGCACGCACCCGCTCATCGCGATGCTGGCTCGCGCGGTGAACGACCTCACGGCGGACCATGCCCGCCCGCAGCTCGCACCACTCATCCCGTCGGTCATCGGCCTGACCAGCACCGACCCGCGCTGGGACGTGCGCATCGCGCTGCGCGCCGCGCAGACGGCGCTGCCGGTCTCGCCCGCGGATCGGCAGCAGACGCTTGCCGTCGCCATCCTCGGCTCCGAGCGCATGCTCGACGTCCTGGAGGACCGCCCGGCGGGCACGCTCGCGCCGGAGAGCAAGGACGCGCTCGCGGCCGTGCCGAAGACGGCGGCCTGGGCCGAGCGGTTCTGCGCAGGCACCAGCGTGCGACCCAAGCGGTTCGTGCGCGACGCCGCACCGAGCGTGGTCTCCACCGCGGTGCAGGGCATCTCGGAGGCTTTCGTGCCCGACGTCGACGCGCGCCTCCGCGACCTGCTGGCCGCCACGATCGCCGATGCGCGCCGATGGGCCGGGAACGCGGACGACGACGCCCGCACGCTCGACCCGTTGGCGTGGGGCCCGGCAGTGAAGGCGGCGCCGACAACCGCCTGACACACCCGGCTGAGCAGGGGGAACCGGGCCGGGGCGCACCAGGGGGCGCCCCGGCCCGAGTCGTGCCCGACGGATCCTCCGGACCTGTCGATCGGGCGTCCGCGAGATCGTCACCCCGGTGTCAGACAGACACCGACCGGAGGACAGAACCATGCGTTACACAATCCTGCTGCACTACCCGGAGATGACGCCGGACGACCTCGATCCCGGCGGCTGGGAAGAGGGGCAGCGCGAGTTCGACGCCTACGCCACGGCCCTCGACCAGGCGGAGGTGCTCGTCTCGGCGGAGGTGCTGCAGCCGTCGTCGTCCACCACGACCGTCGCCGTGCGCGACGGCGAGCTGCGCATCCAGGACGGCCCCTTCGCCGACACGAAGGAGCAGCTCGGCGGCACGTTCGTCGTCGACGTCCCGGACCTCGACGCCGCGCTCGTGTGGGCGCAGAAGGCGCCGTCGGTCCAGTGGGGCACCGTGGAGGTGCGCCCGTCCGCCACCCACTTCGAGAACGGCGCGTGGACGACCATGGCCGGGATGTGAGCCCGGCGTCGTGACTGACGGGACCGAGGTGCGGGCCGCGGCGGAGGCGGCGGCCCGCACCTCGTACGGCCGCCTGCTGGCCCTGCTCGCCGCGCGCGACGGCGACATCCAGCGCGCGGAGGACGCCCTCGCCGAGGCCTTCGAGCGCGCTCTGCGCCACTGGCCCGACGAAGGCGTGCCGCACAACCCCGACGGCTGGCTCCTCACCGTGGCGCGCAACCGGCTGCGCGACCTGTACCGCTCCGCCGCACACCGCACCGCCGCCCCGCTCGATGCCGGGCCCGAACCCGCCGTCCTGCCCGACGAACCCGATCCCGACGCGATCGGGGACCGCCGCCTGGAGCTCATGTTCGTCTGCGCCCACCCCGCGATCGAGGCCGGCATCCGCACGCCGCTCATGCTGCAGACCGTGCTCGGTGTCGAGGCCCGGGACATCGCCGCGGCGTTCGCCGTCCCCGCGCCCACCATGGCGCAGCGCCTGGTCAGGGCCAAGCGCCGCATCCGCGACGCCCGCATCCCGTTCCGCATCCCCGACCTCCGGGAGGCGCCCGACCGCCTGCCGCCCGTGCTGGAGGCGGTGTACGGCGCGTACGCGATCGACTGGCGTGGCGCCGCGCCGGAGGTCCGCGGATCGCTCACGGGCGACGCGCTCACCCTCGCCCTGCTGCTGGCGGACCTGCTGCCCGAGCCGGAGGTGCTCGGCCTGGCCGCGCTGCTCTGCTTCTCGCTCGCCCGTGCGGACGCACGCGAGGCCGACGGCGCCTTCGTGCCGCTCGACGAGCAGGACGTCGCCCGCTGGGACGCCGCGCTGATCGAGCGGGGCGAGGCGCTGCTCCGACGCGCGCTCGCGGTGCCCGGCGCCGTGCCCGGCGCCGGGCCCGCCGCCGCGCCTGCCGGGCCGCCCGGCCGGTTCCGGCTCGAGGCCGCTATCCAGTCCGTGCACTGCGCGCGGGCGCGTACGGGGCGCACCGACTGGCCGGCGCTCCTCATCCTGCACCGGGCGCTGCTCCACGTCGCCCCGACACTCGGCGGGCGGGTGGCGCTCGCGGCCGTCGTCGCTCGGGTCGACGGCGTGGCGGCGGGGCTGGCCGCGCTGGACGAGATCGCGGCGTCGGAGCCGGCGTCGGGCAGGTTCCAGCCGCTGTGGGCGACCCGGGCGCACCTGCTGGCCGAAGCCGGCGACGCGGATGCCGCCCGGGTGGCGTACGACAAGGCGCGCTCGCTCACGACCGACCCGGCCCTGCGGGCGTTCCTGGCGGACCGGAGCGCCGCGACCAGGTGAAGTCGGTTGCCGCGGTCACAAACCCCGGCCCCGTGGCTCTCTACCTGCTACCTGAAGCTCGCCACGCGCCCCTCGGTACCGCCGGAGGTACCCGGACGCGTGACGTCGAAGGGCGGGGCCGCAGATCCAGGGGGTTCGGCGGCCCCGCCTCATTTCACCCGGCCTCGCCTCATTTCTTCCAGGAGATTACACGCGGTGAACATGACCCGCGCCTTAGGCTCCTGGGCATGAGCGGACACCCTTCACCTCATCTGCCTGCGGATGGTCATGCGCCGGTTCCGCCTCCGCCAGGTGGGTACGCCCCGGCGCAGGCGCCGGGCGGGTATACCCCGGCGCCCGCGCCGGGTGGGTACGCCGCGCTGCCTCCGGCAGGCGGGCCGCCGCCCGCCGCCCCGGCACCCCGGCGGAAGGGTCGCCTGGCACTGATCATCGTCGCCGTCGTGGTTGTCCTCGCGGCGGCCGGCGCCGGGGCCTGGTACCTGCTCCGTCCACCGCCGATCCCCGATCCGGAGCCCGCCGCCGAGGAGCTTGCGGCCGCGCTTCAGGCGGGCACCCCCGCGGACTTCCCGCTCACCATGGAGACGTCGGCGTCGCCGGACGAGCAGTACGCCCTGGTGTTCGAGCAGCTCCTGGCCGCCGTCGGCGAGGATGCCGGGACCGTCACGGTCAAGAGCGTCACCCCGCTCGAGGAGGGCGACGGCGGCACCGCTACCGCGACCGCGACGCTCGCCTGGTCCTGGCCCGTGGCGACCGAGACCGCCTGGGAGTACGAGACGGTCGCGCAGCTCACCTACCCCGGTCCGACCGACGGCGAGGCCGGGACCTGGGAGGCCGCGTGGGAGACCGGCGTGCTGGTGCCGGGCCTGGAGGCGGGCGAGCGGCTCGCCGTCGAGCGCACCGAGCCGGCGCGCGGCGAGATCGTCACGACGAGCGGCGAGACCATCGTGGGCATGACCCCCGTGCACCGCGTGGGTATCGACAAGACCCGCCCGGGCTGGGACACCGCCGCGGCGAAGCTCGGGAACGTGCTGGGCTTCGACCAGGCGACGACCGATGACATCGCCGCACAGGTCCAGTCCGCGGGCGGCAAGGCGTTCATCGAGGTCATCACGATCCGCGAGAACGACCCGGAGTACGACTTCGACGCCGCCATGGCGATCGACGGCGTCGTCGGGATCCCGGACGAGCTGCCGCTCGCACCGAACCGCGACTTCGCTCGGGCCGTGCTCGGCTCGGTCGGCGAGGCGACCGAGGAGATCGTCGAGGAGTCCAAGGGCACGATCAAGCCCGGCGACCGGGTGGGCATCTCGGGCCTGCAGGCCGCCTACGACGAGCAGCTGCGCGGTGTGCCCGGCCTGGCGGTGACCATCGAACCCGCCGAGGGCGGCGAGGGTGAGAGCCGCGAGGCGTTCACCATCGAGAAGGCGGACGGTGAGCCCCTGGCGATCACGCTCGACCCTGCCGTACAGCTGCGCGCCGAGGCGGCACTGGCCGACTTCGGCGACCTGGCGAGCGCGATCGTCGCTATCAGGCCGTCGACCGGCGAGGTGCTCGCGGTGGCGTCGGGTCCGGGCTCCGAGGGGTACAACACGGCGACCGTGGGGCAGTACCCGCCGGGATCCACGTTCAAGATCGCGACGTCGCTCGCGATGCTCCGGGCCGGGACCACGCCGGACACGACGCTGCCCTGCACCGAGACGATCAACGTCGAGGGCCGCACGTTCAAGAACGTGCCCGGGTACCCGCAGTCCGCGATGGGCGACGCGGTGCCGTTCCGGACCATATTCGCGAACTCGTGCAACACGGCCTTCATCTCGCAGCACCAGGCGATCTCGCAGCAGCAGCTGCACGACGCCGCCGCGGCGCTCGGCCTGGGCGTCGAACCGGCGGCCTTCGGCGCTGCCGGCGTGTTCGGCGACGTACCCGCCGAGGCTGCGGGCACCGAGCACGCGGCGTCGATGATCGGACAGGGTCAGGTGCTGGCGACGCCGCTCGCGATGGCGACCGTCGCGGCGAGCGTCTCCGCGGGCCACACGGTGTCTCCGTGGCTGGTGAAGCCGTCGGACGAGGAGGCGGAGGAAACTCCGTCGGGCGACCTGACCGCGGACGAGGCGGCGACACTCCGCGACCTCATGGGCGGCGTGGTGCAGGAGGGCTCGGGCACGCTGCTGCAGGACGTGCCGGGGATCGTCGGCGCCAAGACGGGCACCGCCCAGTTCGGCGATGGCACCAAGGCGCACGTCTGGATGGTCGCGATCGCGAACGACCTCGCGGCGGCCGTGTTCATCGAGGAGGGCGAGCTCGCCTCGACGGTGGCTGCCCCGGTGATGCACGACTTCCTCACGGGGAGCTAGCCCTCTCCGCCGAGGTAGAACCAGGGCAGAACTCTGGCGAGACAGAACTGGGGCGAGGTAGAAGCGCAGCATCCGCTGCGGTTCTGCCTCGCCCAATTCTAGGTCGGCCGGGTGGGCGGGTCAGCCCTTGAAGCCTGCCTCGGTGCACGTATCCCGGTAGTCCTTGATTGCGCCTTCGACTGCGGTGGGACGGGCGATGGAGCCGTCGAGCGCCTGGTCGAACGGCGCACGAACCGCCTCGAGGTAGGCGATGCTGACCTCATCGGCCTCGCCGATGATCAGGCCGAGGTTTCTGCTGATGGTGGTGGCAGTGCCGGTCCGCTCCTCGTCGAGCGGGGCTTGGACGGCTGGGGCGGCCCTCTGGATGCCCGACACGAGCGGACCGTTGAAGAACGCGTTGCACGTCTCGACGAGGTTGTACTTGCCGGTGCTGACGGGGTCCTCGAGCACAGGTGACGGGGCTTCCTGGGTGACCTCTTCGCCGGAGGGCGCGAAGTCGCTGGCCATGTCTTCGAGGGCCGCGCATCCGGACAGCAGGAGTGCACAGGAGACCAGTGCGGCGGTCGCCCAGTTCTTGCTGGTGCTCACGATCTACTTCCCTCACGTCAACGGGTCAGAAAAGTGCGGTTCGGTCGCACTCGCCCGCGAGTCTAGCGCCACGGCCGCAGCGGAGAGCCAATCGTTACCGGGTCAGAGCGCAGCCCCCGGCGCGAGTGCGTGGTCCGGACCCGCCGCACATGCCAGACGCCCAGGTCACTGAAGGTGACCTGGGCGTCTGACACGCGCTGGTGAGAGGCTCAGCGGTCGCCGTCGGCCGGCGGCTGGTCCTGCGGCGCGGGGGCCGCGGGAGGTGCGTCGGTCGCCGTCGGGCCGGCGCTCGGGTTAGCGCTCGGGCTGGGGCCCGCCGAGCGGAGCACGGCGAGACGCGAGCGGTACTCGGCCTCGTCGATCTCCCCGCGGGCGAAGCGGTTGCCGAGGAGCGTCACCGGGTCGGCGCCCGCCGACGCGTGCGCGGCCCAGGGGCCGCCCCATCCGGCGCGCGCACCGCGCCGGGCCCGCCGCGCGATCAGGAAGACCACGGTCGCGAACAGCAGGAACCACAGCAGCGGGAAGATGAAGAAGAACGGGCCGGGTCCGCCCCAGCCGTAGTGCGGCCCGTTGGCGAGGACCTCTGTCGTCGCGGTGAGCATGTCGACCTCCAGCATTCGGTTCGGCCGGTCGTTCCGGCCACAGCACCAGGCTGCCGCTGCCCGACGCCGGGGTCGTCACCCCCGCGTACCTGCTCACCTACACCCGTGGTGCCGGATCAGCAGGGTCAGCCGGCCCAGCCGGGGCGCACCAGCCCGGCCTCGTACGCGAGCACGACGAGCTGCGCGCGGTCGCGGGAACCGGTCTTCATGAGCACCCGGGAGACGTGCGTCTTCACCGTCGACTCGGACAGGTACAGCTTGTCGGCGATCTCGTCGTTCGCGAGCCCGCCCGCGACCTCGACGAGCACCTCGCGCTCGCGCGGCGTGAGGTCGGCGAGCGCGGGTACCGGCCGGACGGTGCGGGTCGCCTCGGCGACCTTGGCCAGCAGCCGCCGCGTCACCGTGGGCGAGAGCAGCGCGTTGCCCGACGCCGCCACCCGCACCGCCCGCACCAGCTCCGCAGGCTCGGTGTCCTTGACCAGGAATCCCGACGCCCCCGCGCGGATCGCCTCGGTGACGTACTCGTCGAGCTCGAAGGTCGTCACGACCACGACGTGCACGCCCGCCGCCCGGGGCTCGGCGATGATCCGCCGCGTGGCCTCGAGCCCGTCCAGGCCGGGCATGCGGATGTCCATGAGCACCACCTGGGGCAGGTGTTCGAGGGTGAGCGCCACCGCGTCGTCGCCGGTCGCGGCCTGGGCCACGACGCGCATGTCGTCCTCGGAGTCGATCAGGGCGCGGAACCCGCCCCGCACCAGGGCCTGGTCGTCGGCAAGCAGGACGTCGATCATGCGGTCTCTCCGGTCTCCGGTGGGTCTGCGGGTGTGGTCTCGACGGGCTCGACCAGCGCTACGGCCTCGGCCGACGAAGTCACGGGGAGCGTGGCCCGGACCTCCCAGCCGGTCCCGTCCGCGCGAGGACCCGCGGTGAGCGTGCCGCCCGCGCCCTCGACGCGCTCGCGCATCCCGAGCAGCCCGTAGCCGGGTTCGGTCGGTCCGCCGGCGACCACGCCGTCGTCGGACACCTCGACCACGACGCCGTCGCGCCGCGTCACGCGGAGCGTGACCCGGCGGGCCGTCGGCGCGTGCCGGCGCACGTTGGTCAGCGATTCCTGGACCACCCGGTGCACGACGCCGGCGACGTGGTCGGGCAGCTCGCCGACGTCCGGCGCGAGCTCGACGGTGACGTCGAGGCCGTCCGCGCGGGCCTGGTCGGCCAGGCGGTGCAGGCCGGTGAGGTCCCAGGTCGGGGTGAGGGGCGCGGCGTCGTCGGGCAGCGTGCCCGGGGCGGGCGGGGACGTGCCCTCGCGGACTATCCCGAGCACCGTGCGGACCTCCGCCAGCGCGTCCTTGCTGGTGTCACGGATGTTGGACAGAGCCTCGCGCGCCTGGCCTGGGTTCCTGTCGATCAGGTGCAGGCCCACGCCGGCCTGGACGTTGATGGCGGACAGGGAGTGGGCGAGGACGTCGTGCAGCTCGCGTGCGATCCGCAGGCGTTCGGAGGCGACGGCGGTGCGTTCGCGCTCGGCGGCCGTCTCCCGGGCCGCGGCCCGCGCGGCCACCCGGCGCGAGATCCGGTCCCGCGCCCCGCTCGCGATCAGCAGCACGACGGCGAGCCATGCCGCCCCCGCGACGAGCGCTCCCGTGGTCAGGTACCACGTGCCGTCCCCGCTGCTCCAGCCGGGACCGTAGGAGCCCGTGCCGGGTCCCCAGCTCCCGTGCGGCTTCACCGGCTGGTCGGTCAGGAAACGCTCCAGGCGCGGGGCGAGCACCGCGGCGGCGGCTCCTACTCCGCCGGCGAGCAGGGCGGCGCCCGACCACGCGATCAGCCGGGCCCGGCGCGCCTCGCCGCTGAGCATGACGCCGGCCAGCACGGCCACCGGCCCCAGGAAGACCGGACCCCACGGGTACCCGGCCAGCAGGAACGTCAGGGTGGCGGCGACGGACAGGACCGTCGCGAGCGCGGGCCGGCGCGGTAGGAGGAACAGCAGCGCTGCGGGCGAGACCAGCAGCAGGAGCAGTCCGACGAGGTCGGGATCCGTCGCCCACGACTGGCTGCGCGCGGCGACCAGCGAGCCCATGTTGGAGGCGACCGCAACCGCGACGGCGACGAACGCGCGCGGTCGGGTGCGGTCGAACGGCCCGGTGACAGGCGGGTCCGCGGACGCGCTGTTCGGACGGGTGGTGCCCAGCATGCTCGCACGCTACGCCGGAGCAGGGCCCACCGCGTCGGACCGCGGTGCCGGTGCGTGTCGTACCCGGGTGCCGCGCACGGGCGCTGCAGTCGATTGTTGTGGGCGTGATCGTTGCGGCTGAACCGGGCAGGTAGTGGCAACGGTCACGCCCACAACAAGGAGTCGTCGCTCAGGCGAAGCGGGCGGAGCGCTCGACCACGCGGCCGGCGCCGCGTCCGCCGTCGGCGGCCGGGTCCCAGGTATAGACCTCGGTGCCGGTGATGAAGACGCGCTCGGCGCGTGCGTTGGTGTCGAGCGGGTCGCCCGACCAGAGCACGACGTCGCCGTCGAGCCCCTCCTTGATGGCGCCCACCCGGTCGTCAAGGCGGAGGAACGACGCCGGGTTGGACGTGATCGCGGCCAGGGCGGTGGCCCAGGGCAGCCCGTCGCGGAGGGCGAACGTCGCCTGGTGCACCAGGAAGTTGATCGGGATGACGGGGTGGTCGGTGGTGATGGCGACGCGCACACCCGCCTCAGCCATGCGTACCAGGTTGAGGATCGAGCGGTCGCGCAGCTCGACCTTGGAGCGCGACGTGAACATCGGGCCGTAGATGACCGGGATGTCCTTCTCGGCGAGGATGTCGGCGACCTTGTGGCCCTCGGTGCCGTGGTTGATGACGAGTCGGTAGCCGAACTCCTCCGACAGGCGGATCGCCGTCGCGATGTCGTCCGCGCGGTGGGTGTGCTGGTCCCAGGCGAGCTCGCCGGCCAGGACGCGGGCCAGGGTCTCCTTGCCGAGGTCGCGCTCGAACGGCTTGCTTTCGGCCGCTGCGGCGTCGCGCTTGGCGACGTAGTTCTGGGCGTCGACGAAGGCCTTGCGGATCACGTTGGCCACGCCGAGGCGGGTCGAGGGGAGCTGCTTCTTGTCCCCGTAGACGCGCTTCGGGTTCTCGCCGAGGGCGCTCTTGACCGACACGGAGTCGCTGACGATCTGCTCGTCGACGGTGCGGCCGCCCCAGGTCTTGATCGCGACGGTCTGGCCGCCGATGGGGTTGCCCGAGCCCGGCTTGATGACCGCCGTCGTCACGCCGCCGGCGAGGGCGTCGCGGAAGCCCTCCTCGTCCACCTGGATGCCGTCGAGCGCGCGGAACGCCGACCCGTCGGGGCCGGTCATCTCGTTGGTGTCGTTGCCGGCCCACCCCTCGCCCTCCTCGTGGACGCCCAGGTGGCCGTGCGCCTCGACGAAGCCGGGCAGGAGCCACTTGCCCTGGGCGTCGATGGTCTCGGTGCCCTCGGGAACGGCAACGTCGGGCCCGACGGCGGTGATCACGCCGTCGGTGATGAGAACCGTCCCGTTCTCGATGGGCTCTGCGGCGACGGGGACCACGTAGGCGTTGGTGATGGCGATGCTGGAGCGGGTTGTCATGGGTACATCATTACCCAGGGTAACGAGCTGGTCGAGCAACCGCTGGTGACGGGGCTGCTCAGGTCGTTGCGCGGAGGAGGTCGGCCGCGGCGGCGATCCGCACGGGGTCGCCTGGCGTCGGCGTCCACGGAAGACGCAGCGTGTCTCGGTCCGGGCTGTCGCGGTACCGGGGGATCACGTGGATGTGGAAGTGGAACACGGTCTGCCAGGCCACCTCGCCCGCGCAGTTCACGAGGTTCACGCCGTCGGCCCCGAGCTGCTTCATTGCCCGGCCCGCAGTCCGTTGTGCCGTGACGGTGCACGCCGCCAGATCTTCGGGCGTGATCTCGTGCAGGTCGCGGGAGTGAGCCTTCGGGATCACGAGCGAGTGTCCGTCGGACGCCGGGTTGATGTCCATGAAGGTGAGCGTGCGCTCGTCCTCGTCGACCTCGGTCGAGGGCAGCTCGCCACGCACGATGCGGCAGAAGAGGCAGTCGAGGTCCTGGGTCATGGGAGGACGATAGCGACCGATCACAGAGGTCCACTTCCACCAAGCACTTGCGCATGGATATCGCTGCTGGAGCATGCACAAGCACTTGGTCGAAGCGGACTCCCGTTGGGTAGTTGAGGACGGTCAGCCGGACGACGCCGGGTTGGTCGCCTTGCCGTCGAGCCACAAG
Source organism: uncultured Actinomycetota bacterium (assembly GCA_963850545.1). Taxonomy (GTDB): domain Bacteria; phylum Actinomycetota; class Actinomycetes; order Actinomycetales; family Cellulomonadaceae; genus Promicromonospora. The sequence goes on from CAWKLP010000002.1 coordinate 1,759,693, forward strand.
ACGTCGGACTCGTCGCCGTGCGATCCCGACGAACCAACGTGCTTGGCGCTGATCTGCGGCCCCTTGGTGATGACGTGGACCATCGCCATTCCGTGCCCACGGCCCAGACCGTAGTCCTCCTTGAGCCACTCGAGGATCGGACCGGCCTTGGTCGTCGCGTCGAACCCGCGTTTCGCCGCGAGCTCGATGAGCTGCCGCGGGGTGTGCCCGGTCTTGTCCTCAACTGCGTCGAGGTATGCCTGGAATGACATCGGGTGGTCCTTTCCCCGGGGATGCGGCACCGGTCGGCACCGCGTTCTACCAGCACAGACGCGGCGGGTCGGCGGAACTCATCGGCCTGCCGTGCGGGCGCGACAAACACTCGCTCGCCGCGCGGAACCATAGAGCAATCGCTAGATTCGCCGTTGGCGGATGAACAACCGGGGTTGCCATGACTGGCTATGTGCGGTGGGCCGACATACGAGGCGATCTCGTTGAGCGGGCGGGTGGCGAGGCCGCTGTCGAGCGTGGCAAGCAAGAGCTCCTGGCCGAGGTGACCGGTTACCGGCTCGCCGAGCTGCGTAAGAAGCGGCGGATGACACAGCAGGAGGTCGCTGATCGGATGGGCGTCACCAAGGGGCGGGTGTCGCAGATCGAGAAGGGCAAGATCTCCGGCCAGGAGGTCCTTGCCCGCTACGCAAAGGCTCTTGGCGGCGAGCTCCAGCAGGCGATCGTGTTCGACAACGGCGACATTGCAGGCATCGCGTGAGGTGAACGCTCTATTTCACGCTGGCCACTTTCCGTGCGGACCAGGACGCCGTCGTCGAGGGTGAATTGCCTCAGGCCTGCAAGCCGTCCGTGCCCCAGCGCGGCGTCGGACCCGGGTCGCCGACGTCGGTGCCGACCGGGTCCTGGGAGACCTCCTGCGCGATGGCCGTGCCCCACTCGAAGTAGGACATGAGCGGGCCATGCAGGTCCGGTGAGTCAAGGAGGGTCTCCTCGACCGCCGCCGACATCAGCTCCAGCCACCGCGCGCGGTGCTCGTCACGGATCCCGAGGCCGAGGTGGCTGCGCAGCAGGGACTGGTGCCCGCCGAGCGCCGTCGTGAACTCCGCCGGGCCGCCGAACACCTCGGCCAGCCACACAGCGACATGTTCGACGTGACGCGGGCTGAAGTCCGCGAACACGGGCGCGAGCAGCTCGTCGGCCAGCACCCGTTCGTAGAACGCGTCGCTGAGCCGGCGGAGGGCGGGCAAACCACCCAATGAGTCGTAGAGCGTGGGCTCTGACATGTGTACAGCCTATGCACCCGCTCGCCCTGACAAAGGCCATCGCGGCCCGCATCCATAGACTCGACACGTGGACTTCTACTCCGCCTACGCCCACGGGTTCGCCCGGGTCGCGGCCTGCACCATTCCCGTCGCCGTCGCCGACCCCGCGGCCAACGCCGTCGCGGTCCTGGACCAAGCGCGGCAGCTCCACGACGACGGCGTGGCCGTCGCGGTGTTCCCCGAGCTCTGCCTGAGCGGCTACGCCATCGACGACCTGCTCATGCAGGACACGTTGCTGGAGGCAGTCCTGGACGCCCTTGCCGACATCAAGGCGGCGAGCGTGGAGATCATGACGATGCTCGTCGTCGGGGCGCCGCTCCTGGTCGGCAGCCGTCTGCTGAACACTGCCGTCGTCGTGCACCGCGGGCGGATTCTCGGCGTCGCGCCCAAGTCCTACCTGCCGAACTACCGCGAGTTCTACGAGAAGCGGCAGTTCGCCCCCGGCGACGAGCACCGCGGCACCCTCACCCTGCTCGGCGAGGAGGTGCCGCTCGGCTCGGACCTCATCTTCCGGGCCGACGACGTGCCCGGGCTCGCCATCCACGCCGAGGTCTGCGAGGACATGTGGGTGCCCGTGCCGCCGAGCGCGCTGGCGGCGCTCGCGGGCGCGAACGTGCTGCTCAACCTGTCCGCGAGCCCGATCACCGTGGCCCGCGCCGAGGACCGCCGCCTGATCGTCCGCAGCGCGAGCTATCGCTGCAACGCCGCCTACGTCTACACGGCGGCCGGCCAGGGCGAGTCCAGCACGGACCTGTCCTGGGACGGACAGACGATGGTCTACGAGGCCGGCGACCTCCTCGGCGAGACCGAGCGGTTCCCCGACGGCGCGCGCGCCACCGTGGTCGACGTCGACCTGGACCGCCTGCGCCAGGAACGACTCCGGCAGGGCACGTTCGACGACAACCGGCGCGGGCTGGGGATGGTCACGCCGGGCTCGACCAACGAGGACGGCGGATTCCGGGAGGTCGCGTTCAGCGTGCACCCGCCGCAGGGCGACATCGGCCTGCGCCGCAAGGTGGACCGCTTCCCCTTCGTGCCGGACGACGCCGAGCGCCTCGCCCAGGACTGCTACGAGGCGTACAACATCCAGGTCACCGGGCTTGAGCAGCGCCTGCGCGCCATCGGGCAGCCGAAGGTGATGATCGGCATCAGCGGGGGCCTCGACTCGACGCACGCGCTGATCGTCGCGGCCAAGGCGATGGACCGGCTGGGCCGGCCCCGTACGGAGGTCCACGCGTTCACGATGCCGGGTTTCGCGACGGGCAAGGAGACGAAGGACCGCGCGATCCGGCTCGCCGAGTCGCTGGGGGTGACGTTCCAGGAGCTCGACATCCGGCCCGCCGCCGAGCAGATGCTGCGCGACCTGGACCACCCGTTCTCCGACGGCGTCAAGCACTACGACGTCACCTTCGAGAACGTCCAGGCCGGCCTGCGCTATGACTACCTCTTCCGGCTCGCGAACCATCGCGGCGGGATCGTGCTGGGGACGGGCGACCTGTCCGAGCTGGCGCTCGGCTGGTGCACGTACGGCGTGGGCGACCAGATGTCGCACTACGGGATCAACGCCGGCGTGCCCAAGACGCTGATCCAGCACCTCATCCGGTGGACCATCGACAGCGGGCAGTTCGCGGCGGAGGCGGACAGCCCGGTCAACGCGGTCCTGACCGAGATCGTCGAGCAGGAGATCACGCCGGAGCTGATCCCCACCGAGGAGGGCGAGACGCCGCAGTCCACGGAGGCGATGGTGGGCCCGTACGCCCTGCAGGACTTCACGCTGTTCCACGTGCTGCGGCGCGGCTACCGGCCGTCCAAGATCGCGTTCCTCGCCTGGCACGCGTGGCATGCGGTGGACGACGGCGAGTGGCCGCCCGGGTTCCCGCCGTCGGGCCGCAAGGAATACGACCTGGCGACGATCCGGCGCTGGCTCGACGTGTTCGTGCGGCGGTTCTTCGCCTCGCAGTTCAAGCGGTCGGCGCTGCCGAACGGCCCGAAGGTGTCTGCAGGCGGCACGATGTCGCCGCGCGGCGACTGGCGTATGCCCTCGGACGCGACATCTGCGGCATGGCTGGCAGAGCTGGAGAAGAACGTCCCAACCCTCTGACCCGCGTCCGCTGTGGGCGCGATCGTTGCGCCTAGAGAGGACATGAAGTCGCAACGATCACGCCCACAACAAGGGCGGGTAGGGTGCCGTCATGCCTGCTGTATCCGTTGCCCTGGCTCGGCCCGGGAACCGTCGTCTCGTCCGGGTGATCACCGTGTTCGCGGCGGTGCTGACCTTTGCCGCGCTGCTGCTGGTGGCGGGGCCGGCGAGCGCTCACGACCAGCTCTTGTCGTCCGACCCGAAGGACGGCGCCACCCTCGACGAGCAGCCGACAAGCATCACGCTCACCTTCAGCGCGCCGCCGCTCGACACGGGCATCGAGGTCGCCCTCGTCGGCCCCGACGGCACCACCGCGCAGGGCTACGACATCCAGGTCGCCGACAAGGTGGTGACCGCCCAGCTCGCCGAGGACCTGCCTCCGGGCAAGTACGACGTCGCGTGGCACGTGGTCTCCTCCGACGGCCACCCCATCGACGGCGAGTTCACCTACGTGGTGGAGGGCGAGCCCGAGCCGACGGCGGAGCCGAGCGACGAGCCCGAGATGTCCACGCAGGAGGCCGAGCCGACCGACACGGCGGAGACCGCCGACGGCGCCGCGGAGCCGAGCACGCCGACCGAGCTGGCCGGTGCCGGGGACGGCGCCGGCCCCAGCGGGCTGGCCGTGACCGGCGGGATCCTCGCGGCGGTGCTGGTCGTGCTGGGCGTCGTGGTGATGATGCGCCGCAAGATCCTCGAGAACGACAAGCTGCGCCAGGCCAACGAGCCCGACCCCGAGGACCCGGACGCCGAGAAGCCCAACGAGAATCCGGACGACAAGGCAAAGCCGAAGGACTGAGACACCTGCCAGACCCTCAGGTCACCCGAGTGACCTTGAGGGTCCGACACGTGGCGGAGGCTCACCAAGGCGACGGAGCCGGTGGTGCCACGGTAGGCGGGGTGTCGTTGCAGCTGATGATGTTCGGCAGGTAGCGGGTCAGCCAGTTCGCGGGCCCGTCGCCCCAGGGCGTGCTGGTCTGCCCGTCGTTGCCGCCCAGGTCGGTGAGCGTGAACTCCGAGCCGTTCTCGAAGTCCCAGTTGAATGCCCCGCAGTTGTTGACCCCGGCCCAGCCCACGTTGCGCGCGTCGACGTTCTCGAACGACGCCGACCCCGCCGTCCGGGCGCTGACCACCGATGTCCCCGCGCCGTCGACCCGGACGTCGCGGACCTGTACGCCGTCGATCCGGTAGGCGTCCTTCATGCCGAACTCCGTGACGAGCATGATCGCGTTGTACGTGCTGTCGAGGTAGTGGTCGCCGGTGACGGTGATGTCCGCGTCGATGCTGCGGTCCAGCGCGTAGAACCAGATCGAGCCGAGCCCGATCCGCCAGTTCAGGTCGAGACCGCCCGCGCGCACGGTCGTGTTGTCGCGGAACGTGAGCGTGCCCTCGAACGGCTCCGCGCCGAAGCGCGCACCGGCATGCAGCCCGGAGCCCTCGCGCACGGGGTCGGCGACGAGGTTGCCCTCGACGGTGACGTCGCGGCCCCCGTAGATCGCTATGCCGTTCGCGAGCACCGGCGTCTGCACGGTGTTGCGGGCAAACGTGTTGCCGCTGTTCTGGTCGACGTGCGCCCACGTCGCCATCGCGTCGTCGCCCGTGTTGCGGAAGAAGCTGTTCGTCACGGACGATCCGGTCACGCCGCGATGGAAGTTCACGCCGTCACCGATCTGGTCGGTGACGACGAGGTCAAAGGCGTGCGTGTTCGACATCGGACCGTCGAACCACAGGCCCACCTTGGTGCGGTGGATGTACAGGTCGGAGACGGTGGAGTCGCTCATCGCCCCGCCGATGCCGTTGACCTGGTCGGTGTCGATGCGCTCGCGGACGTCCCCGACGATCGCGAAGCCGGACAGGTGCACGTCGGCCGAGCCGCCGTCCTCGGCGTACTTTCCGTAGAAGCCGACGCCGGTGTGCACCGAGCCGTCGGGCGCCGGCTCGGCCAGCTCGACCTCGCGGCCGCGGACGATCGAGTGCCAGCTCCCGGCGCCCTTGACGGTGACGTCGTCGACCACCAGGTGCTGGTTGACCTGGAAGGTGCCCGCCGGGATCCACAGCGTGCGGTCATGCGCTGAGGACCAGTCGACGGCGCGCTGGAACGCGGCGCCGGAGTCGCGACGGCCGGTGGGGTCGGCGCCGAACAACAGCACGCTCACGGCGCCGCGGGGCATGGTGCCCGGCCGCCCGACGAGCTCGGTGTCGAGCAGGTCGATCGTCGTGAGGTCCGCCGTCGCGCCACGGGGGACCGTCAGGCGCACCACGTCGCCGGCCTGGTAGCGCTTGCCCAGCAGGAGGCGCTGTTCGTCGTAGAAGTGGCTGGGACGGAACGGCTTGACGAGCCAGTCGGGCGTCGTGGTGCCCGGGACGCAGGCGCACTCCGGGTACCACCAGTCGGGCTGCGCGAGGTCGGCCTGCGGATCGTTGGTGAACGGGTACGCGTTGTACAACCAGGCGTACTCCGAGGTCAGCGTCATGGTGCGGCCCGGGCCGACCGGGATGAGACGACCGCCGTGCTCGCGCAGCACCCCCACGCCGAGCGGCGACGTGATCCCGCCGCCCTCCGGTGCGTCGGGGATCGAGTAGCGCACCGTGATCGCGTCAGCGTCGGCGGGGAGGACGAAGTCGACGTACTCGCCCTCGGCGAGCTGCACGGCAGAGCGCCCCGACGCCTCGGCGGCGAGCGTGTAGGCGTCGCGGCTCGGGGCGAGCACGGTGCCGGTCGTCGTAGCGTGCTCCGCCTCCTGCTCGAGGAACGGCACGTCTGCCCCGCGGCCGGCGACCAGCGCGGGGTCGAGCCCCGCGCGGGTGACGGCCGGGCCGTCGGCTGCGGGGTCGGGCTGCGCCGAGGCCGTCGCCGTCGTCGCGGTGGTGGCGAGGAGGAAGGCGGCCACCACCACGCCGGCGACCAGCCGCGCGTCGATGGACCGGCGGGATCGGACGAGCGTGGGTGCGGGACCAAGGCGTGTCATCGTCGACTCGGCTCTGTGCGGGGGCCGGCCGGGGGCCGGGCGGCTGCGCTGCCGCATGCCGAGCGTAGGGCCCCGGAACGAGCGCGGGCAACAGTTCATCGACATTATTCAACCGCTGCGTCGATTTATTGCATCCTCCACGCAAACAGTTGCGCGCCACTGACGCTGCGAACATGCGAAGGCCCGGCCCCTGGTGAGGAGCCGGGCCTTCGCGTCGCTGTAAAAATCAGCGGCGAAGCGTCACTTCGCGACGGCCTTCTTCAGCAGCGAGCCGGCGCTGATCTTGACACCGAAGTTCGCCGGGATCGAGATCTCCTCGCCGGTGCGCGGGTTGCGGCCCGTGCGGGCGGCGCGCTCGACGCGCTCGGCCGAGAGGAAGCCCGTCACCTTGACGGCCTCACCCTTGGCGAGCGACTCGATCAGCACCTCCTGGAAGGCGTTGAGCGCGGCCTCGGCCTCGGTCTTGTTGATCTCAGCCTTGCTGGCGATGGCCGAGACGAGCTCGGACTTGTTGAGCGACATGCGGTTCCCTTCTTCGGTCACGTCGTGCGGCGGTACCCGCCCGACGACGAGGCCCCATACTGCCAGCAGATCGGCAGGAATTCGCGGAGAACGGGCTCTTGACCGGCGAGTCGTGGGTAACTTTCTGCTCACAGGGCACGCGAACCTGTGTACGAACCTGTGGACGACGACGGTGTAGGGCCTCCCGAGGCTGTGTCACCCCGCATTATCCGATGACTTCCGCAACCCATAGCGGTCTACCGTTCCGGTAGTGCTTCGCCAATGAGAGGAAATCGTGGAGAATCCGCCGTCCGAGGTCCCAGCCACCGTTGAGGACGCCTTGAACACCGCGGACGAGGCCGCGGAATCCGTCGCGCCCGCCCCCGAAAACGTCCCGCACGCCCGCCGCAACCTCGTCGTGCTCGTGTTCAGCAACCTGCTGGCCGGCGTCGGCGTCGCATCCGGCGCCGCCGTCGGCGCACTGCTGGCGGAGAGCCTCGGCGGCACGTCCATGGCCGGTCTGGCACAGGCCGTCGGTGTGCTGGCCGCGGCGGTCGCCTCGATCCCGCTGGCGACGCTCGCTCAGACCCGCGGACGCCGGTGGGCGCTCTCGCTCGGCTACGCCCTGTCCACGGTCGGCGCTCTGCTCATCGTGACGGCGGCCGTGCTGGGGCAGCTCGTCGTGCTGCTGGTCGGCCTCACGCTCTACGGTGTCGCGAACGCGACCAACCTGCAGTCCCGGTACGCCGCGGCCGACAACGCCGGTTCGGGCACCCGCGCCCGGACCATGTCGATAGTCCTGTGGGCCACGACCGTCGGCTCCGTCGTCGGGCCCAACCTCGCGGCACCCGGCGCCGTCGTCGGCAGCGGGTTCGGCGTACCCGACCTCGGCGGCCCCTACCTGTTCTCCATCGTCGCCTACCTGCTGGCCGGCCTCCTGCTCGCGGCCCTGTACCGGGATCCGGCGGGCACAACGCCAGACCGGGTCGCAGGAGCGGTGGCGAGCGTGGTCGCGGGGGGCGGCGGCGCCGTCGGGCGGGACGACGGCGCGAAGCGCGCCGAGCCCAGGCGTACCGGGGCCCTCACCGCGCTGCGGTGGGCCTGGGCGCACCCGCGGGCCCGGTTCGCCGTGGTCACCACTGCCGTGGCGCACAGCGTGATGATCATGGTGATGGTGATGACGCCCGTGCACATGCAGCACGGCGGGATGTCGCTGCAGCTCGTCGGCATCGTCATCAGCCTGCACGTGCTCGGGATGTTCGCGCTCAGCCCCGTGTTCGGGTGGCTTGCCGACCGCTTCGGCGCGCTGCGCGTCGCCGCCGGCGGGATGGCGCTGCAGGGTGCGGCGGTGGCCCTCGGCTTCACGGCCGCGGCCATGGTGCCCGACGCCGGAGCGCACGCCGGGCACGGTGCCGCCGCTCCGGCCCTCGACACGGAGGTGCTCACAGCGATCGCGCTCGTGCTGCTCGGGCTGGGCTGGTCGGCGTGCGTCATCGCGTCGTCGGCGGTGCTGGCGTCCGTGGCGGAGCCGCAGGTCAAGCTGCCGCTGCAGGGCGCGACTGACGCGCTGATGAACTACTTCGGCGCGGGCTCCGCCGCGCTCGCCGGACCACTCCTCGCCTGGGGCGGGTTCGAGGCAGTGAACACGGCGGGCGCCATCCTGCTGGCACCCGCCGTGGTGACGATAATCCTGGCGGTCCGGTCCCGTCAGCCCTGACGCGTCAGAGGTCGCCCTTGCGCTCCAGGAAACGCATCGCCACCCAGCCCAGCGGGACCCGGCCCCAGTAGGTGCACAGGCGGTACAGGATCGTCGCGGAGAACGCGATGGTCGCCGGCACTCCCGCCGCAGACAGGCCGGCCGTCAGGGCGCCCTCGACGCCGCCCAGGCCGCCCGGCGTCGGGATGAGCGCGCCGAGCGCGTTGCCGACCAGGTTGACGAGGGCGATGTCGACCAGCGAGAGGGACTGCCCGAAGGCCGCCAGGCAGCACCACAGGGCGACGACATAGCCGAGCGTCATGATGAGGTTCCCGGCCACGCCCAGCGCCAGCCGGCCCGGGTGGCTCAGCATCTGCGCCAGGCGCGGCCACACCTGGCGCAGCCTCGGCGCGATCAAGCCCATGCCCCACCGGCGCACCGGCGGCACCAGCAGCGTCGCGACGACGCCGAGCGCAACGCCCGCCAGCGTGAACAGCACCGCGGGCGACGGCAGCTCCACGAGCGCGCCGGATCCCGTGAAGATCGCCAGCCCCACGAGCAGCAGCACCGTGACGACGAACTGCGACACCTGCACCAGCGCCACGGTGGCGACGGCCATCGGCATCGAGACCCCGCGCTGGGTCAGCAGCCGCAGGTTCAGCGCGGCCGGCCCGATCCCCGCAGGGGCAGCCAGTGCCACGAACGAGCCCGCTGCGGCGGTGAGCGTGGCACGCGCGAGCGGCACGCGCGTCGGGGAGAACGCGACGAGGGTGAGGCCCGCCCCGAACCAGGTGATGATGGCGAGCGCGAACGCCCCCGCCACCCACCACGGGTTCGCCTCGCGCACGGCCTGGGCGATCTCATCGAAGTTGATGGTCGTGACGATCACGGCGACGACGATGATCATCAGCGTGGTGGTGAAGACCGTGCGCGCGCTGAACCGGGAGATGCGCTGCGGCTGCACGCTGGCCTCGGGGAGGCGCTCCACCAGGGCGTTCCGCAGCTCGCCCACGAGCCCCTTCGCCCGGCGCACCTCCTCACGGGTCGTCCGGGGCAGGGCGATCGTCTGGATCAGGGGCCCGATGGCGGCGATGTCGGCGTCGGGCAGGGAGCGGACCGCGGAGGCGACGGCGCGGCGCGGGCCGACCCGCAGCCCGATGAGAGTGAGCATCTGCACCAGGTCGAGGCGCCGCGACAGCGGCGACGACGCGATGTCGCCCTGTTCCCAGCCCGTGATCCACACGTGCGGGCTGCCGTCGGGGTCCCGGTGCGTGAGCAGGACGTCCTGGGTGAGCGCGCGGTGCGTGAGGCCCACGGCGTGCGCCCGGCCGAGCTGGTCCCAGGCCTCGGCGAGGACGTCGTCGGGCACCTCCTCGTCGGGCAGGTCGCGGAACGAGACCGCGTGGGAGGCGTGCTCCAGGACGAGCGCTATCGAGTCGCCGAACTCGCCGATCCCCAGGAGCCGGGGCGTGCGGACGCCGGCGGCGGTGGCGGCGTAGGACAGCAGGGCGGTGCGCTCGGCGACGGCCTTGAGCGAGATCGCGGCGCGCCCCTCGATGCCGCGCAGCCGCAGGGCCCGCCACAGGCGCGTGATGAGGCCGACGACCTGGCGGTCGCCGTCGAGCACCACGACGTCGCGACGGACGTCGTCGTCGCAGTAGAGGGCGTACACGCGGTTGTCGCCCGCGCGGCCCAGGGCGAGCGCGGCGGGGTCGTCGGGCGCGCTCTCCTCGACGGCCTGGGCGGTCACGCCGGTGTGGTCGGCGGTGTGGCCGGTGCCGTGGTCGGACAGGGCGTGCACCCGGGCCAGTGACGTCGGCGCGAACCCCGCGCGCCGCACGGCCGCGACCAGCTCGGGTCCGTAGGCGCGCTCGCTGCGGATGCCCGACACGTACTGCACTGTCGAGCCCGCGAGGCGGCCCAGCAGCAGCGCGACGAGGACGCCGGGCAGCGAAACCTGCCCCGTGATCAGCACGATCAGGAGGGCGGCGAACATCAGGTTCCACGAGATGCGGACGGTCCGGCGCCGGGTCGCCGGCCCGGCGACCGTGAGCATCGCCGTCAGGGCGACGGCGTACTCCGGGATGGTCAGCACGTACCCAGTGCCGCGCTCCCACACCGACATGCCGCGCACGAGCTCGTCCGTGCCCAGGTGGCTTACCAGGATCGTGGTGAGCACGCCGATCAGCAGCCCGAGGATGCCCGCGACGATGGACTCGACGATCTGCCGGCCCAGGCGCCGGACCCCCAGCTCGATCATCACGGCGACCGGAGCGAACAGGCTGACCAGGCCCTGCAACACCGCGACCGGCACGAACAGGATCGAGGCCAGCAGGTCGTTGAAGCTTCGGACGTCCTCCGTGACGCCCGCCGTGGTGCCGTGCGCCACTACCGACAGGATCATGACGCCCGCGATCCCGAGGGCGCACCCGATCAGCCAGACCAGTGCGCGCGGGTGCCGCACGCGCTCCTCGGGGGTGTCGACGACGTGGACGAGGTCGGTCTCGACGGGCACCGCCTGCGGGACGTCGGAGACTTCGGCACCGGCGTCAGCCCGGCCGGTGCGCGAGTTGGACATAGTCGGGATTCTAAGGCTGTTGGGTCCCACTTGACCGGATGGCCAGCGGAGGGACCCGTAATGTCCCGGTCAGGTCGCGGATCCCTCTGGCGCCCGTCCGTGTTCCCTCATCGGATCCCGAGGGCCTCGCGCCACTCGGCGGGGACGAGGGTGTAGCCCACGAACGCCACCACATCCAGCAGGGTGTGCGCGACGACGAGGGGGATGACGCGGCGCCTGCCGTCGGGCTGGAACCTGGGCGAGGTGTAGAACCACGAGAAGACGACGCCCATCACCACGTTCCCGAGGAACGGCCCGATGCCCTGGTACAGGTGGTACGACCCGCGCAGGAGCGAGCTGGCGACGATGAACTTCACCCGGTTCCAGCCGAGCTCCCGCGTGCGTTCGTACAGGTAGCCGACGGCGATGACCTCCTCCAGGAGGCCGTTCTGGAACGCGCTGAGCAGCAGCACCGGGATGGTCCACCAGTATGCCTCCAGGGCGCTGGCCTGCACCTCGACGGTGATGCCGAGCGCGCGCCCGAGGGCGTAGAACGCGAGACCGGGGATGCCGATCGCGGCGGCGAGGGCGACGCCCCACCCGAGGTCCCGGCCCGGTCGGGTCAGGTCCAGGCCGAGGCTGTGCACTGCGCTGCGGCCCTGGCCGCTGAGCAGGTACAGGGCCAGGGCCACCGGGACGAGCGCGAACCCGATGCTCAGCAGCTGGTACACGAGATCGAGGTACGGGCGCTCGGACTGGCTCGCGTTGAGCGTTGCGGTCTGCTCGGCGAGCGGGGTGCCCGCCGTGAGCCGGGCCGCGATGTTGACGAGGGCGTACACCGCGGACTGGCCCAGGCTGAGCCCGAGCACTATCCATACCTCGGCGGCGATGCGACGGTTCGAAGGCACGGCCTGTTTATAGCAGCCGCCGCTGAGCGCGGGCGGTGCCCGTGCTCAGCGGCGGTCGCGTCGGGCCGTGGTCAGTCGCGGTTGGACGCGCGCCGGACGAAGTCCGCCAGGTCCGCCGACTGCGCCAGCCGCGACTCGGGGTGGATGTACATCATGTGGCCGGCCGGGTAGACCCGGGTCTCGATGCGCTCCCGGTAGGACGCCGGGATCGCCATCTGGTCGAGGCTGTACTCGATGGCCTCGACGGGCACGCCGCCGTCGTACCGCCCCATGGCGATGTGCACCTGGAGGTGCGGGTTGAGGATCATCGCCGTCGCGAGCTTGTCGGCGACGTCGACGGCCTGGCCCTCGAACTCCTTGTACGACCATGGGTGCACCTGACGGGACAGCACCTCGTAGATCGCGTCGTGCTCGTACTCGAGCTCGCCGCGCAGGTAGTGGTGCAGCGCCGCCGTGTAGGGCCCGGGCGTGGCCGTCATGAACGGGTCGTACGGCATCTGCTCGTGGATGTAGTTGTCCGCAGGACCGGTGAACCGGGTGTCGAGACGGCCCGTGACGAGGCGTCGCGCGCGGAGCAGCTCCGCGTAGACGCGGGTGTGCTCCAGGCGCAGGTTCGCGCGGTCGACGTAGTCCTCGCTGAGCCCGGTCAGAGAGGCGATCTTCGTGACGGCGGCGGCGCGCTCGTCGTCGGGCACGCGCGCCCCGCGGGCCAGGACCGAGCTGTACGTCTCGGCCCAGTCGCGGGCCTCGGCCACCACGTCGTCCAGCGCCCGCTCGCCGAGCAGCCCGTGGTAGTGCGCCGTCGCGGCGTAGAGCGGCAGGAACAGCGGGTGCGGCAGGTTGGAGTGCTCGCCGTCGAACAGCGCCTCCATGTTGAGCGCCGGGGCCACCAGCATGACGCCGTTGAGGAACATGCCGAAGCGCTGCTGGAGGTACTCGGCGAGGGCCGCACCGCGGGTCCCGCCGTACGACTCGCCGATGAGGAACTTGGGGCTCATCCACCGGTCGTTCCGGCTGGTCCACAGGCGGATGATCTCGCCGACGGACTCGACGTCGCCCGTGAAGCCGTGGAACGGCTTGGCCTGCTCGCCCTCGGTGGCGCGGGAGAAGCCCGTGGAGACCGGGTCGATGAACACCAGGTCGGAGACGCGCAGCAGGGTCTCCGGGTTGTCGATCAGCCCGTACGGCGGCGCGGTCAGGTTGCCGACGTCGCCCGAGTCGACCCGGCGCGGGCCGAGCACGCCCAGGTGCAGCCACACCGACGACGAGCCGGGGCCGCCGTTGAACGCGAACGTCACCGGGCGGCGCGTCACGTCGGCGTCGTCCAGCGTGTAGTACGTGATCGAGACCTCGGCCTTGGGCTTGCGGCCGTCGTACTTCTCCTCCTTGAGGACCTCCTCGCGCAGCACGATCCGGCCGGTCGTGGCGGCGTAGGAGAGGTCGCCCTGCGGGGTGTGGAGGGTGTGGTGCGTGGTGACGAGGTCGTCGACGGGCTCGGGCTTCTTCGCGGGTGCGCTGCTCGTGCCCGATGCACCGGAGCTCGGCGCTCCCGGGGTCTTTGTCGTGGCTTCGGTCTGCGTCGTCTTCTCGTCGTCCGTCACGCGGGGAACCTATCGCGCGGGGCGGGGCGCCTCCAGGCTTAATCCGGGGGTGGCGAGCACGACGGGGCAGCCCGCGTGCCGTGCCGCCTCGGCCAGCAGCTCCGCATGGTCCTGCCACGGTCGCAGGTGGGTGAGGACCAGCAGGCGCGCGCCGGAGCGTGCGGCGAGCCGGGCGGCGTCCGCCGCGGTGAGATGCCCGCCGCGCAGCGGGCCGCGGACTCCTGACGCCTCCGCGAGCAGCACCTCGCAGCCCGCGGCGAGCTCGTCGAGGGCCGCGCACGGGGCGGTGTCGCCGGTGTAGCAGAGGGCGTCGTCGACCCGGACGGCATGGCTGTGCTCGATGTGCTCGACGGCGGCGAACCGCAGATCGAACGGCCCGACCCGGCGTGCCCCCGGGCGAGAGGTGGTGACGGCGTACACGGTCGGGTTCTCCCGCACCACCGAGCTGAGGTTCGCCGGGCCGTGCACGGGCAGCGGCGGCAGCGGCCCGATGTCGGGCAGCGTGCGCAGGTAGCCGAGGTCCACGAGGCCGGCCCAGTGGTCGCCGTGGGCGTGCGTGACGACGACGGCGTCGACGTCGGCCGGGGCGACGTACCGCTGCAGCGGGCCGACGGCGCCGGTGCCCAGATCCAGCAGGAGCCGGAACCCGTCCTGCTCCACGAGGTAGCACGAACAGGCCGAGTCCGGGCCCGGGACCGAACCCGAGCACCCCACCACCGTGAGTCGCATCCCGAAAGGCTAGGGGAAACCCGAACCCAAAAGGTCTTGCGCCCGGCCTCGCGGTCGGGCAAACTGGTTTGCGTTACAAACCACGAGCCAGTGCAAACCAGAAGACAGGGTAGGACGATGGCAGACGACAGTCCGGCAGGCGAGCCGGCGCACCCGGGCGACAGCTCCGATGGCGCGGCACCCGGCGAGCTGAGCCCCGCCGAGACGCTGCGCATGATCCGGCAGCAGCAAGAGGCGGCCCGGGACGCCACCGAGCCCGACGGCCGCCTGCTGTTCGGCGCGTGGGGCCTCGCTTGGGGGATCGGGTACCTGGCCATGTGGTTCACCGCCCGCGACACGGGATCCCCCGCGGGCTGGGCGGGCTGGGTGCTCGCCGGCTGCATCGTCGGCGCGATGGTGTTCACGATCGTGCACAGCGTCACCCGGACCGCCGGCACACGCGGCGCGAGCGCCCGCATCGGCGCGCTGTACGGGTGGACCTGGTTCCTCGCGTTCACGGCTTACGCCGTCATGCTGGGCGCCATGGGTGACGCCGGTGCGTCGCGAGAGGTCCTGGCGATCGCCGCGAACGGCTTCGCGTGCCTGATCGTCGGCCTCATGTACATCGCCGGCGGTCTGCTCTTCGAGGAGAACCGCATGGCTGCCGCCGGCGGATGGATGCTGGTCACGGCGGTGCTCGCGGCGTTCGCGGGGATGCCGAACACCTATCTGGTCATGGCAGTGGCGGGCGGCGGCGGGTTCCTGGTCATGGTCGTGGTGGAGCAGGTGTACCGCACCCGGCGTCGATCACCCGGGGCCGCCGAGAGGGCGGAGGGCGGTGGCCGGGGTGCCTGAGGACCTCGACCCGGTGATCCATGCCCCCGCCCGCCTGCGGGTCGTCGCCTCGCTCGCGGCCCTGGGCCGCGGGGACGAGGTGGCCTTCCCCAAGCTGCGGAAGCTGCTCGACATGACCGCCGGGAACCTGTCGACCCACCTGCGCAAGCTGGAGGACGCCGGGTACGTCCGGGTCACCAAGACGCACGAGGGCAGGATGCCTGCGACCTATCTGGCCCTCACCGACACCGGCCGCACCGCGTTCGCGGACTATCAAGCGGCACTGATGGACCTATTGAAGGGAGCACGGGGATGAGTGCGGTAGAGGTCAGCGCCGTAGAGGTCAGTGGTGTGACCCGGCGCTTCGGCGACGTCGTCGCCCTCGACGACGTCTCGCTGGAGGTGGGGCACGGCGAGCTGGTGGGCATGCTCGGCCCCAACGGGGCCGGCAAGTCCACGCTGCTGTCGCTGGTCAGCGGCCAGCGGCGGCCCGACGCCGGGGTGGTGCGCCTGCACGGCCGCGACCCGCGGGACGCCCGTGCGCGTACCGTGCTCGGCCTGACCCCGCAGGAGACGGGCCTGCCCGCGACGCTGCGGGTGCGCGAGGTGGTCGACTTCGTGGGCGGCCACTACCCCGACCCGGTCCCGACCGGTGAGCTGCTGGAGCAGTTCGGGCTCGCCGACCTGGGCAAGCGCCAGACGGGTTCGCTGTCCGGCGGGCAGAAGCGGCGGCTCGCCGTCGCGATGTCGCTGGTCGGGCAGGCCGCGCGTGGTGCTGCTCGACGAGCCCACCACCGGGCTGGACGTGTCCGGCCGCACCGCCCTGTGGGACGCCATCCGGGAGTACCACGCCGGCGGCGGCACGGTGCTGCTCACCTCCCACTACCTGGAGGAGGTGCAGGCGCTCGCCGAGCGAGTGGTCGTCATCGACCACGGGACCGTGCTCGCCGACGACTCCCTCGGGACCGTCCTCAGCCGGGTGGGCGTGCGCCGGGTGCTGCTGACCGACGCCACGGGGACCCGGCAGGAGCACCTCGTCCCCGACTCGGACGCGTTCGTGCGCGACCTGGTCACCTCCGGCACGGAGTTCCGCGACCTGGAGATCCGGGGCGCGTCCCTCGAGGAAGCGTTCGGACAGCTGGTCAACCACGAGGCCCCAGAAGGAGCAGTGCGATGAGCGCGGTGGCGAGCAGGACGACGTCCGGCAACGAGCTGGACGACGGGCACACCCAGCCCTTCCTGACCCTGTCCTGGCTGCACCTCAAGTACCAGTTCCTGGAGACCGTCCGGATCCCCATCGCGGTGCTCGGGAACGTGCTGTTCCCGTCGCTGTCCATGTTCTTCTTCGTGGTGCCGCAGACGGCGGTCGCGGGTAACCCCGAGTGGGCCACGACCGCCGTCGCGGGCCTCGGGCTGTTCGCCGTGTGCTCGGCCAGCCTCTTCACGTACGGGCTGGGCGTGGCCGAGGACCGGCAGCTCCCGTTCTACCCGTTCCTGCGGTCGCTGCCCGCCGGGCCCGGCCCGCAGATGGTGGCGCGTGTGCTGAACGGCGGGATCTTCTCGCTGTTCGGCCTGCTGCCGCTGATCCTCATCGGCTGGCTGTTCACGGCGGCCACCGTGACCCCGGGGCAGCTGTTCGCCGGGATCGGGACCATCCTGGGGGTGTCCGTGCCGTTCGTGCTGCTCGGCATGGCGATCGGGTACGCGCTGTCGGCCAAGGCGGCTCTGCCCGTCGTGCAGATCATCCTGTTCCCGCTGGCCTTCGCGGGCGGGCTGTTCCTGCCGCCCCAGATGTTCCCGGGCTGGCTGGACGCGATCTCGCAGGCCACACCCACCCGCGCGGGGCGGGACCTCCTGGTCCAGGCCACGACGGGGGTCGAGGCCTACGCCCTGGCGCTCCCGGTCCTGGCCGGCTGGACCCTGCTGTTCGCGGCGCTGGCCGTCCTCTCCTACCGCAACGACGAGGGCCGCCGCTTCCGCTGACCCCGTCCGCCCCCCTCGTTGAGTGCGGGCTATTTGTGGGTTCAGACCGTCCGAATCCACAAATAGCCCGCACTCAACGAAGTGTTCAGACCGTGCGGCGGAGGCGGAGGGAGTTCGTCACCACCAGCAGCGAGCTCGCCGCCATCGCACCGCCCGCGATCATCGGGTTCAGCAGGCCCGACGCCGCCAGCGGGATCGCCGCGACGTTGTACGCGAACGCCCAGAACAGGTTCTGCCTGATGATCCGCAGGGTCTTCCGGGACAGGCGCACGGCGCTCGCGGCGGCCCGCAGGTCGCCGCGGACCAGGGTGATGTCGCTCGCCTCGATCGCCACGTCGGTGCCGGTGCCCATCGCGAGGCCCAGGTCGGCGGTGGCGAGTGCGGCGGCGTCGTTCACGCCGTCGCCCACCATCGCCACCGTGCGGCCCTCGGCCTGGAGCCGGGCCACGACGGACGCCTTGTCGGCGGGCAGCACGCGGGAGATCACGTCCCCGTCGGGGATGCCCACGGCCCGGGCGGCGACGCGGGCCGCACCCTCCGAGTCCCCGGTCAGCAGGTAGGGGCGCAGGCCCAGGTCCCGGAGCTCCGCCACGGCACGGGCCGACGTCGGCTTGGCCGGGTCCCGCAGGGAGATCACGCCACCTGCGGTGCCGTTCCAGGCCACGGCCACAGCGGTCGCGCCGGCCTCCTCCTGCTGCCCGACGGCGGAGCGCACCTCGCCCGGGACCGTCACCCCCTGCTCGGCGAGCCAGCCCGGGCGACCCACCAGGACGCGGCGGGTGTTCAGTGCGCCACCCGGGGCCAGCCCGGCGTGCGAGCGCCGGACCAGGCCCTCGACGCCGCCGCCCGCGTGCGCGACGAAGCCCGAGACCTCGAGGGGTGACTCGGCGTCCGGCTCTGCAGCGGCCCGCCCCGCCGCCGTGATCGCGCGCGCGATCGGGTGCTCGCTCAGCGACTCGACGGCGGCCGCGTACCGCAGCACTTCGGGGGCGTCGGTGAGGTGGTTGGCGTCGTCGGCCCGGTCGTGGGGGCTCGGATCGGTGCCCGCGACGTCGACGACGCGCATGCGGCCCTCGGTGACCGTACCCGTCTTGTCGAGCAGCACCGTGTCCACGCGGCGGGTGCTCTCCAGGATCTCCGGCCCGCGGATCAGCACGCCCAGCTGGGCGCCGCGGCCGGTGCCGACCAGGATCGCCGTCGGCGTGGCCAGCCCCAGCGCGCAGGGGCACGCGATGATCAGCACCGCGACGGCCGCCGTGAACGCCGCCTCGACGTCGCCGGTCGTGGCCAGCCAGCCCGCCAGCGTGAGCACGGCCAGCGCCAGCACCACCGGCACGAACACCGCGGAGATGCGGTCCGCGAGCCGCGCCACTGGTGCCTTGCCCGTCTGCGCCTGGGCCACGAGCCGCCCGATGCGGGCCAGCATCGTGTCCTCACCCACGCGGGTGGCGCGCACCAGCATGTGCCCCGAGGTGCTCACCGTGCCGCCGACGACGTCGTCGCCCGGCACCACGTCCACCGGCACGGGCTCGCCGGTGACCAGCGAGGTGTCGAGGGCGGAGGCGCCCTCCACCACCGTGCCGTCCGTGGCGACCGTTCCGCCCGGACGTACCGCGAACACGTCCCCGGCCTGCAGGGCCGCGACGGGTACGGCGGTGGTGCGCCAGCCGCCGTCGGGCAGGCGGAGGGGCGCGCCGTCCGGACCCAGCGTGATGCGCTCCGCGTCCTTGGCGCCCAGGTTGAGCAGGGCGCGCAGGGCGTCGCCCGCGCGGCGCCGCGACCGGTGCTCGGTGTACCGGCCGGCCAGGAGGAACGTGGTGACCACGGCGCCGACCTCGAAGTACAGGCCCGGCGCCATGCCCGCCTCCGCGGGCCGGAACGTGTCGGCGACCAGGACCCGGAGCGACCACAGGGTCGCCGCGACCACGCCGATCGAGACCAGCGTGTCCATCGTGGAGCTCGCGTGCCGGGCGGCCCGCACGGCGGCGGTGTGGAACGGCCAGGCGCCCCACCCGACGACGGGCAGCGCCAGCGCGGCGACCACCCAATCGCTGGCCGGGAAGGACAGCCCGGGGACCATCGACAGCAGGAGCACCGGGACGGTGAGCACCGCCGAGACCCGCAGGCGGCGGAGCAGGTCCTCGCCGCGATACTCGGAGCCCGGGCCCGGATCGGGGGTCGCGTCGGGCGTGTCTCCGCCGCCCGACGCCGTCCGCCGACGTGTCACCCGCGCCTCGTACCCGGCGGACTCGACGGCGCTGACCAGGTCCTGGTCGGTCACCTCGGCCGAGAGCACCACGTGCGCCGACTCCAGCGGGAGGTTCACGGTGGCAGAGACGCCGTCGAGCCGGTTGAGCTTGCGCTCGACCCGGGCCACGCACGAGGCGCACGTCATCCCGGACACGGCGAGCTCGACCTCGCCCACGGCAAGCCGTACCTCAGTGGTGGTGGTCACGGTTCTCCTCGGAGCTGGTCAGTGCTGCCCGCCGGAGATGGTCCACAGGCTTGCCGATGTGCGTGGTGGTGCGTGCCGGAACGATCAGGACGAGACGATCGGCAGCATGCGGGTCGCCTGGCGGCCCGGGGCCTGCGCGGCGGACTCGGCGGCGACGGCGTTCTCGAGCACCTCGACGCCGGCGACGTCGTAGCCGGCCTCGTCCACGGCGTCGCGCAGGGGCGCCTCGGCGAGCGGCAGCTTGGAGATCACGCGCACCAGGGAGGTCTCGCCGGCGTGCAGCTCGACGCTCACGTCCTGGACGTCCGGGACGCTCCGCAGCTCGTTCGTCACGGCGGACACGCAGTGCCCGCAGGTCATACCCGTCACGGCGAGCTTGGTCACGGTGGTCATGTCGTCTCCTCGGTTCGTGGTCTGGTTGGTGTTCACATGCGGACGAGGCGAGCGATCGCCTCGGCGGCTTCCCGGACCTTAGCGGCACCCTCGTCGTCGGACCCCTTGGCGGCGTCCACCACACAGTGCCCCAGATGATCCTCGACGAGCGCGAGGCTCACCGCCTGCAGAGCCTTGGTCACGGCGCTGACCTGGGTGAGCACGTCGATGCAGTACTCGTCCTCGTCGATCATCCGCGCTATGCCGCGCACCTGCCCCTCGATGCGGCGCATGCGCTTGAGGTACCCGGTCTTGTCGGACGCGTAGCCGTGCGGCCCGTCGTGCGCGCCGGCCGTGTCGTGGTGATCGGCGACCGTGGCCGCCTCGGTGGTCTCCGTCGCCTCGGTCATGCGACCATGAGATACCCCTGTGGGGTAGCGGGTCAAGTGTCCAGGCCACGGCCGCTATCCGATCGGGCGGAGGCCGAGCGGCCCCGGCGCGGGATTCGACCGGCTCATGGTCGACGCCCTCTAGGAGGGAGCGCCGGTTGGCCGGCGCCGCCCGTCAAATCCGGTACCTTTCGTCCTGAATACCCCAGATTCTGCATGAGAGGTGCCCCCGTCGGCATGCCCGCACCGATGACTCGCCGTTTCCTGCTCGCCGCGCTGGCCGCCGCCGGGCCGCTTGCTCTCACGGCGAGCGCACCGCCCGCCGCAACCCCCACGCCGGGGACCGCCGTCGTCCCGGCCGCGCGGAGGGCCAGGGCCCAGGCGCAGCACCCGCGCCGGATCCACATCGCCGGTGACTCCACCGCCTCCCAGAAGTACGCCGACGTGTTCCCCGAGACCGGCTGGGGCATGGCCCTGCCCTGGTACGTCGCGCCGCGGATCGAGGTGGTCAACCACGCGATGAACGGGCGCAGCTCCCGGAGCTTCGTCGCGGAGGGGCGCCTCGACGTGATCCTGGACGCCATCCGCCCCGGCGACGTGCTGCTCGTGCAGTTCGGGCACAACGACCAGAAGTCGGACCCGGTGGTCGGCACCGAACCGTGGACCACCTACCGGTCCTCCCTGCGCCGCTATCTCGACGGCGCGCGGGAGCGGGGTGTCGTACCGGTGCTGCTCACACCTGCGGAACGGCGGCGGTTCGACGCCGACGGCAAGGTCGTCGCGACCCACGGCCAGTACCCGGACGCGATGCGTGCGCTGGCCGCCGACGAGGGCGTCGCCCTGATCGACATCACCGCGCAGACCATCGCGCGGTGGCAGGAGCTCGGGCCCGACCGCAGCCGGCACAACTTCTTGCACACCGCCGCGGGCCTGGAGGACAACACCCACTTCAACGCCGCGGGCGCGGGCGCGGTCGGGCAGATGGTCGCGCGGGGGCTGCTCGCTACCGGGGTTCTCGCCGAGAACGCTCTGCGCCGTCTCGACGGGACCGTCCCGGCGGAGTGGTTCACCTGGCCGGAGACGATCCCCGCCGCGGCGTGAGCCGGCCCGTCGCGACGTGACCCGGTGTCCGGCGTAGCGTAGATAACGGACCAGGCCCAGCTCGACGGCGGGATGGTGGCTCTGACGAGTACGTGATCGTCCACAGCGGCGAGCCCCCTGGTTCGGCGCACAAACCTGCACCGCGTCGCCGTGTCGACCTGCGCGGCGGGGAGACGGTGGGGCCGACGCCGGGAGGGGGGCCGGCGTCGGACCGGCATGATGATCGAAGGAAGAGGCAATCCGATATGCCTGGAAACAAAGCGGTCGCCTACCGCGAACCCGGCGTGGTCGAGGTGGTCGACATCGACTACCCGACGTTCGAGCTCCGGGACGGGCCGGGGGTCAACCCGGCCAACGTCGGCCGGAAGGTGCCGCACGGCGTGATCCTGCGGACCGTGTCGACCAACATCTGCGGCTCCGACCAGCACATGGTCCGTGGCCGCACCACGGCGCCGGCGGGGCTGATCCTGGGCCACGAGATCACCGGAGAGATTGTCGAGAAGGGCCCGGACGTCGAGTTCCTCTCCGTCGGCGACATCGTCTCGGTGCCGTTCAACATCGCCTGCGGACGGTGTCGCAACTGCAAGGAGCGCAAGACCGGCATCTGCCTCAACGTCAACCCGGACCGCCCGGGCTCGGCGTACGGGTATGTCGACATGGGCGGCTGGGTCGGTGGTCAGGCCGAGTACGTCCTGCTGCCGTACGCGGACTTCAACGCGCTGAAGTTCCCGGACCGCGACCAGGCGCTCGAGAAGATCCTGGACCTGACGATGCTCAGCGACATCTTCCCGACGGGCTTCCACGGGTGCGTGTCCGCGGGCGTGGGCGTGGGGTCCACGGTGTACATCGCGGGCGCGGGGCCCGTGGGGCTGGCCGCTGCGTCGTCGGCACAGCTGCTCGGTGCCGCCGTCGTGATCGTGGGCGACCTCAACAAGGAGCGGCTGGAGCAGGCCCGGTCGTTCGGCTGCGAGGCGGTCGACGTCTCCGCCGCGCCGATCCCGGACCAGCTCGAGCAGATCCTGGGCGAGCCCGAGGTGGACTGCGGCGTGGACGCCGTGGGGTTCGAGGCTCGCGGACACGGCTCCGAGTCCGCGACCGAGCACCCGGCGGCAGTGCTCAACAGCCTCATGGAGATCACCCGGGCCGGTGGCGCGCTCGGCATCCCCGGCCTGTACGTCACGGGCGACCCGGGAGCAGCGACGGAGGCCGGAAAGATCGGGTCGCTGTCCCTGCGGCTCGGGCTGGGCTGGGCGAAGTCGCACGCGTTCACGACCGGTCAGTGCCCGGTGATGAAGTACCACCGTGGCCTGATGAACGCGATCCTGCACGACAAGGTGCAGATCGCGAAGGCTGTCAACGCCAAGGCGATCCCGCTGACCGACGCGCCGACGGGGTACCAGGAGTTCGACGAGGGCGCGGCGACGAAGTTCGTGCTCAACCCGAACGACTACATCAAGGCCGCCTGACCTCCGGCCGAGGTAGTCATCCGCCAGATGACTACCTCGGCCGGGCGGTGGCGGCGGCCGCCGCCCGTGCCGCGGCGGGCAGCGCGTCGAGGACCCGGTTCACCGCGGCGTCGTCGTGCGCCGCGGAGACGAACCAGGCCTCGAAGACCGACGGCGGCAGGTTGACCCCGGCCTCGAGCAGCGAGTGGAAGAACGGCGTGTACCGGTAGGTCTCGGCGGCCTGGGCCTGCGCGTAGTCGCGTACTCCCGACGCCGCGGCGAGCGGCCCGAAGAACACCGAGAACAGCGAGCCCGCTCGCTGTACCCGGTGCTCGACGCCCGCGGCGGTCAGCGCCTCGCCGACTGCGCCGGACAGCACCCCGGCCACCTCGTTCACCCGGGCGTACACGGCGTCGTCGGCCAGCCGCAGGGTCGCGAGACCCGAGGCGACCGCCACGGGGTTACCGGACAGCGTGCCCGCCTGGTACACGGGCCCCAGAGGGGCCAGGTGGTCCATGATCGCCGCCGCGCCGCCGAGCGCCGCCACCGGCATACCGCCGCCGATGACCTTGCCGAAGGTGAACAGGTCGGGTGTGTAGCCCACGCCCCCGGTGGCCCGGACGGCGTCGTTCTCCAGCCCCCACCAGCCTGCCGGGCCCACGCGGAAGCCGGTGAGCACCTCGTCCATGACGAACAGTGCGCCGTGCGCCGACGTGATCCGCCGGAGCCCCTCGTTGAAGCCCTCGGCGGGCGGCACCACGCCCATGTTCGCGGGCGACGCCTCGGTGATGACCGCTGCGATCTCGGAGCCGCGCTGCGCGAACGCCGCCTCGACGGCCGCGAGGTCGTTGTAGGGCAGCACTAGCGTCTCGGCCGCGGCGGCCTCGGTCACGCCCGCCGAACCCGGCAGCGCGAGCGTCGCGACGCCCGACCCGGCCTCGGCCAGCAGCGCGTCCACGTGCCCGTGGTAGCACCCGGCGAACTTGATGATCAGCGGCCGGCCCGTGAATCCGCGGGCGAGGCGGATCGCGGTCATCGTCGCCTCCGTGCCCGTCGAGACGAGGCGGACGCGCTCCGCGGCGGGCACCCGGCGTCGGACCTCCACCGCGAGGTCGACCTCGGCAACCGTCGGGGCGCCGAACGACAGGCCGCGCGCGGCGGCCTCCTGCACTGCGGCGACGACGTCGGGGTGCGCGTGCCCGAGCAGCGCGGGCCCCCACGAGCAGACCAGGTCCACGTACTCGCGTCCCGCGACGTCCGTGACGTACGGGCCGCTGGCCGAGGCGAGGAACCGCGGGTCGCCGCCCACGCTGCCGTACGCGCGGACCGGCGAGTTCACGCCGCCCGGGATCGCGCCCTGCGCGCGCAGGAACGCCGCATGGTTCGGCTCGGGCGCGCGGCGCAGCCCCTGCGCCTCGATGGTCTCACTCATGCTCGCCCTCTCGGTGAGTGCTGGGTATTTGTGGCCTGGATGGGTGCGGGGCAACAGATACCCAGCACTCAGCGGAGGATCAGCGGAGCCAGTCCGCGAGCTCGAGCGCCCAGTACGTGAGGATCACGTCTGCGCCCGCCCGCTTGATGCTCGTCACCGACTCCATGACTGCCCGGTCGCGGTCGATCCAGCCGTTCGCGCCGGCCGCCTCGATCATCGCGTACTCGCCCGAGACCTGGTACGCGGCCACCGGCACGTCGCTCCGGTCGGCGACGGCGCGCAGCACGTCCAGGTACGACCCGGCCGGCTTCACCATCACCATGTCGGCGCCCTCGGCGAGGTCCAGGTCGGCCTCGCGCAGGCCCTCGCGGCCGTTCGCGAAGTCCATCTGGTAGGTCTTGCGGTCGCCCTTGAGCTCCGAGTCCACGGCCTCGCGGAACGGGCCGTAGTACGCGCTCGCGTACTTCGCGCTGTAGGCCAGGATGCTCGTGTCGATGAAGTCGGCGTCGTCGAGCGCGTCGCGGATCATCGCGACCTGGCCGTCCATCATCCCCGACGGCGAGATCACGTCCGCGCCCGCCTTCGCCTGCGCCACCGCCATGGAGGCGTAGCGGGCGAGGGTCGCGTCGTTGTCCACAGCCCCTGTGGACGTGAGGACGCCGCAGTGGCCGTGGTCGGTGAACTCGTCGAGGCAGGTGTCGGCCATGAGCACGGGTGTGGGGGCACCCGGGGCGAGCCCCTCGTCCAGCACCTTGCGGGAGGCCCGCAGCGCTCGCTGCAGGATCCCGTCACTGGCGTCGGCCTGCGAGCCGCTCGCGTCCTTGACGGTGGGGATGCCGAACAGCATGACGCCGCCCAACCCCGCGTCCCGCGCGGCCCGCACGGCCTCGACCAGCGACTCCTCGGTGTGCTGCACCTGCCCGGGCATGCTCGCCAGGGGCGCAGGCTCGGTGAGGCCCTCCTTGACGAAGAGCGGCAGCACCAGGTCGGCAGGGTGCAGTCGCGTCTCGGCGACCAGACGGCGCATGCCCGGCGTGGCGCGCAGTCGACGCGGCCGGTACACGATCCCGGTGGTGCTCACGATGGTTCCTCTCGATGGATCCGTTGGTTGCCCACAGCGAGGGCGGTGGTTACTGCATCGGCGAGGGCCTCGTCCGTAGGGGTTTCGGCGATCGCAAGCACTGTGTGCCCGACGTCGCCCGCTGCGCGGGCCGACGGCTCCCCGATCGCCACCACCCGCTGCGGGCCCAGCTGGGCCGCGACCTGGCGGGCGGCCGAGCCCGAGGTGACCACTACGACGTCGTACCGCCGCCGGAGCCCCTGGGGGAGCTCGCGCGCGACCGTGCGATAGGCGGTGACGGTGTCGACCGCCCAGCCCTTGGCCTCGAGGCCCGTGCGCAGGGTGTCGGACGCGAGATCCCCGAGCGGGAGCAGCACGCGGGGGGCGCCGGCGGAGGCGCGGGGGAAGGCGCCGGCGAGGCCGGCGGCGCTCGCGGTCTCCGGAACGAGGTCCGCGGCGACGTCGTACCGGGCAAGCGCGCGTCGCGTCGCGGGCCCGACGGCGGCCCACCAGGTCGTGCGTCCGACGTCGCTGGGCGGGGTGTCGGCGCGCGGGGCGTCGATGCGGGTGCCGAGCAGGGCGTACACCGCGTTGACGCTCGTGATCACCACCCAGGCGTACTTGCCGGCGGCGAGGCGCTCGCGGGCGGCGCCGAGCTCCGCAGGGTCCTCGACGGGGGCCCGCTCGATCACGGGTGCCGCCACAGGGTCGAGGCCTCGCTCGCGCAGCAGCGCGAGGAGCCCGGCTGCCCGTTCCGGGGCACGCGCGACCAGGACGTCGGGCCGCCCGGCCCCTCCGGGAGGTTCGGCCGCGGGCTGGTCCGGCTCGGTCACGCCTTCTCCGGGACGGTCGCGCTCAGCGGTGCGAGCCGCTCGGCGCCGTCGGCCAGCAGGTTCTCGGCGACGGAGATGCCCAGCGCGCGGGCGGCGTCGTCGAGGACCTCGGGGGCGACGTCCTGGGAGAGCAGCGTTTCCCTGCGGCGCGACATCTCCTCCGAGCCGTCCACGGCGGCCACGACGGACCGCAGCTCGAGGACGGTGCCGGACACCGTTGCGTACGCACCGACCGGGGCGGCACAGCCGGCCTCCAGCCGCGCCAGCACGGCCCGCTCGGCGAGGACCGCGAGGCGGGTCGGACGGTGGTCGAGCAGGTGGATCGCCTCGGCGAGGTCGGGCACGCGGGGCGCGGAGCCGGCGTCGGACACGATGTCGGCCGTGCGAACCTCCACGGCGAGCGCGCCCTGCCCGGGCGCGGGGGCGACGACGTCGACGTCGAGCACCTCGCTGATCACCTCCGTGCGACCAAGGCGCGCCAGGCCCGCGTAGGCGAGCACGACGGCGTCGAGGTCGGCGTCGGGGCCGAGCGCCCGGTTGAGGCGGGTGCCGACGTTGCCGCGGATGTCGACGACGTCCAGGTCCGGCCGGGCGGCGCGGATCTGAGCGGCCCGCCGGGGCGAGCCCGTGCCGACCCTTGCGTTGTGCCCAAGCGTGGCGAGGGTGAGCCCGTCGCGTGCGCACAGGGCGTCGCGCGGGTCCTCGCGCTCGGGCGTCACGAACGTGAGGCCGGGCGCGGGGGCGGTCGGGAGGTCCTTGAGGGAGTGGACTGCGACGTCGCAGCGGCCGTCCAGGAGCGCCTCGCGCAGCGCCGTCACGAAGACGCCGGTACCGCCGAGGCTCGCGAGGCTCCCGGTCTTCACGTCGCCCTCGGTCCTGATGTGCACCAGCTCGACCGGTCGGCCGGTCAGTTCCTCCAGGCGCCGGGCCACCAGACCGCTCTGGGTGGTGGCGAGGGCGCTCGCGCGAGTGCCGAGACGGATCGGCGTGGCGTCGCCTTGGGCGCTTCCGGAGGTGCTGACGGACAGGGGGGTCGGGGTCACCAACCCAGTCTCCACCCGAACCCCCGCCGGGAGGAAACCCGAAGGCGCCCCACGGGCGGATTTCACAGGGTTGCTGGCGGGCTGTCAGAACGTTGCGCCGGACCTGCCGGGCGGCCCGGTTCCCCGAGTCGTTCGGCCGTGCGTCGGGCGTGCCCGACGATCGCCGCCAGGCCTGTCCCCGCGATCCAGCCGCCCGTGACGTCGAGGCCCGGCTCGGCCAGGACGGCCACCTCGAACCGCTTGATCGCGCCCCGGTACGCCGGCGTCGGCGGTGGCAGCGCCCCGTCCCAGCGCTGGTGCAGGCTGTCCCGCACCCGTCCCGTCAGGTCGACTCCGAGCAGCACCGACGCGTCGCGGGCGGCCTCCTCGGCGGTGGGCTCCGGCGTCGGCTCACCGATGCGGCCGTAGCTGAGCCGCACCACGTGCCATCCCGGCCCGACGGCGTCGTGCACCCGCCGGGCCAGCCACGGCCACTTCGCCGTCGCGTGGGTCAGCGCCTTGGCGCGCACGTCGCCCGGTGTGGTGCCCGGGGCCACGAGCACCCCCGAACCGCGCGGCGCCGCATCCAGCTCGGGTGCCTCCAGGAGGAGCGTGACCAGGCGGATGTCCGCGCCACGCTCGGTCGCCGTCGGCGGGGTGAGTTCGCTGGGCTCTGCCGGGGCAGGCGTGCTGGGCTGCGCTGGTGCGAACTCGGTGCGGGTCGCGAGCACCAGACGCGGCGCGCGCAGCACCTGGCCGTCTTCGGTGCGCACCAGCCAGTCCGCGCGGGCCGCAGCGCCGCCCGTCGCAATGCCGCAAGCCTCACCGCCGGCCGCAGCGCCGCCCGTCGCGGCCCGATCCTCTGCCGTCCCGCCGGCCGCCCGCTCGACACCCGCAACGCGCGCCCCCACCCGCACGTCCAGTCGCTCCACCAGAGCATCGACCAGGGAGTGCACACCGCCGTCGATCCCGCGCACCGCCGACCCCGGAGGTGCCGCCGCCCGCAGCGACGCCACGGCCCGCGAGAGGGACCCGGTCCGCGCGTACGCGTCGAGCAGCCCGGGCGCGACGGCGGCCACGTCGAGCCGGTCGAGCGGCGCCGAGTGCACCCCGGCCGCGACCGGGGTGACCAGCCGGTCCGCCACCCGGGACCCGAGCCGCGACCGCGCGAATGTCCCGAGGTCGGTGGTGTCGACGAGCCGCGAGGGCAGCACCCGGTCCAGCGAGCCGCGCAGCACGCCCGGCCAGCCGATCGCGCGCCGCACGTCCGCCGCCCACGGCCGCGAGGGGATGCCCAGCACCCCGGCGGCGGGCAGTGGGAACGCGCGCCCGGCGGCATAACCCCAGGCGGAGAGCCCGGCGGGCGCCTCGACGGTCAGCCCGAGCTCCTCGGCCAGCCGTTCGACGACGTCGCCCCGCACCGCGAACGACTCGGCTCCGAGGTCCACCGGCACGTCCGGCAGCGAGGCGAAAGCCCCGCCGGCGATCGGCCCACCGGCCCGGTCGGCCGCCTCCAGCACGACGACGCGCAGCCCCCGCGCAGCCAGGGTGTGCGCCGCGACGAGCCCGCCGATCCCGGCGCCGACGACAACGGCGTCGGCCGCCTCGGTCATCTCGGTCATCCCGCCCAGATCCCGCGCCGGAGCCGGCTGCTCGCGCGGGCGGCCGCTGTTGACCATGCGGTTGCTACCGAAAGCGGCCCAGTTCCGGTAGCAAGTGCATGGTCAACCGTCGCCGTCGCCGTCGCCGCGACCGGCCCGGTCACGGCCGCCGAGCGGGTCACAACGAGTGCACCAGCTCGACCACGCGGGTCAGCACCGTCGGGTCGGTCTCCGGCGGCACGCCGTGGCCGAGGTTGACCACGTGCCCGGGCGCCTTCAGCCCACGGGAGACCACGTCCCGAACGTGCGCCTCAAGGATGTGCCAGGGCGCGGCGAGCAGCGCGGGGTCGATGTTCCCCTGCAGGGGCACGCCGGGCAGCAGGTTCGCGGCCTCGTCGAGCGGCGTCCGGTAGTCGACGCCGACAGCGTGGTCCGCGATCCCCGCCGAGACCAGGACCGAACGCATGGCGGGCAGGAGGTGCCCGGTGCCGGTGCCGAAGTGGATGCCTGGCACGCCGGTGTCCGCGACATGTGCCAGCGCCCGCGTCGACGACGCGGCTACCCGCGAGGTGTAGTCCGCGAGCGAGAGCGACCCGGCCCAGGAGTCGAAGAGCTGCACCGCGCTCGCGCCCGCCTCGACCTGCGCCCGGAGGAACGCCCCGGTGAGGTCGGCGGTCCAGGTCACGAGCGCGTCCCACGTCGCGGGGTCGGCGTGCATCAGGGTGCGCGCGGCCAGGTGGTCGCGCGACGGCCGGCCCTCCACGAGGTACGCGGCGAGCGTGAACGGCGCGCCGCCGAAGCCGACGAGCGGCGTCGACCCCAGCTCCGCGACCGTCAGCGCCACGGCCTCCCGGATCGGGTCCAGGGCCGCGTGGTCGAGGGTGCGGGACACGAGCCGGGCGACGTCGTCGGCCGTGCGGTACGGCTGGTCCATCACCGGGCCCACCCCGGTCTTGATGTCCACGCCGACGCCGGCCAGCTTGAGCGGCACCACGATGTCGGAGAAGAAGACCGCGGCGTCCACCCCGTGCCGGCGGACGGGCTGGAGTGTGATCTCGGACGCAAGATCGGGCCGCAGGCAGGCCTCCAGCATGCCGGTGCCCTCGCGCAGTGCGCGGTACTCGGGCAGGGAGCGGCCGGCCTGGCGCATGAACCAGACAGGCGTGCGGCCAGGACGTTCACCCCGGAGAGCCTGCACAAGGGGTGCGGCAGAGGTCCGCCCGTCGGCGAGCGGATGAGCAGGGGTGATCGTGGTGGACTTCACGCTTCCCGATTCTGCCCTGCCGGGCCGGGGTGCATAAAGTTGGAGCACTGTGGTTCTCCTCTCCCTCACCGCCAGCCACCGCGAGCTCGATCTCGACGCGCTGGAACGCCTGTCCACGGGTTCGTCGTCAGTGGGTCGCGTCGTCGTCGGTACGTGCGGCCCCGTCGCGGGCGCCGTGGTGATCTCGACGTGCAACCGCTTCGAGCTCTACCTCGACGTCGACGCGCCGCTGAGCGGCGACAGCGTGCGGCACGCGACGCGGCACGTGGCCCAGCTCGTGGCCCACGCGTCCGGCGTGACCGGCGACGTCGCCGCCCGCAGCTTCACCGTCCGTACAGGACCGGAGGTCACGGAGCACCTGTTCGCCGTGGCGTCGGGCCTGGACGCGATGGTCGTCGGCGAACGGGAGATCGCCGGCCAGGTGAAGCGCTCGCTCGCGGAGGCCCGCGAGCAGGAGACCACGTCCAAGACACTCGAGCTGCTCTTCCAGACGGCGTCGCGCACCTCCAAGCGTGTCGGCACGGACACGGAGCTCGGCGCCGCGGGGCGGTCCGTCGTCGCGCTCGCGCTGGACCTCGCCGAGAGCGAGCTGCCGCCGTGGGACGGTGCGCGCGCCGTGCTCATCGGCACCGGCTCGTACGCGGGCGCGTCGGTCGCGGCCCTCCGGGCGCGCGGCTGCGACGACATCCGCGTCTACTCGCAGTCCGGCCGCGCCGAGGCCTTCGCCGAGTCGCACGGCGTGCAGCCGGTGGCCTCGCTCGTCGAGGCGCTGGCCGACGCCGACCTCGTGGTCAGCTGCAGCGGCGCTCGCGGCCGCGCGCTCGCCGCGCAGGCGGAGTCACAGGATGAGTCGAAGGGTGACGGAGCGGCCGGGAACTTCGGCGGCCAGACGGCGCTGCCCGGCCTGGTGAGCGAGGCCGGTCCCGAGGCGAGCCTGGGCCACGTGCTCGACGCCGCCGCACTGGTGCGGGCGCGGGAGCGCGCCGCGGACCGGGCGGGCGACGAGCCGGAGCCCCGTCCGCTCGTGATCCTGGACCTCGCGCTGCACCGCGACGTCGACCCGCGGGTCGCCGACGTCGAGGGTGTGCTGCTGTACGACCTCGCCACGCTGAAGGCGCACGCGCCCGCGGTGGCGCGCGACGTCGTCGCGCAGGCGCAGGGGATCGTGGACGCCGCCGCCCAGCGCTTCGAGGAGACGCGCCTGGGCCGGGAGGCCGACGCCGCGGTCGTCGCCCTGCTGGACGAGGCGGAGGTCCGGGTCGTGGCCGAGATCGACGCCGCCGTCGCCCGGCTCACCGACGAGCTGGCCGCGCGCGGCGAACCCGCCCCCGACGAGTCCGACGTCGACGTCATCGCCCACGACGTGCGCAAGCGGGTGCACGCCGAGCTGCACGACAAGATCGTCGCCGTCCGGGCGAGGGCCACCGCCGAGGCGCGGGCCGCGGAGGCCGCGCTCGTCCAGGGGGCCGAGGCCCTCACGATGGAGATGTCCACCCAGCGAGACGCCGGCCCTTCGGCCCGCCGATAACGCTCCCTGCGATAACTAACGGAACAAGCCGGACGGACCGCGTTTCAGGGTCCAATTCGGTCATCGTTACACAATCGTTACTAGGGTGATTTTATTCACCCGGGGGTGAAGACTAAGTTCGGGGGCTCAAGGACCGAACGCGCATATGCGCAACGAGATGCTGGAGCAACTTTTGAAGCACGCAGCACACAAGAAGAAGACCGCATCGGCGGGCGCGCGGACCATCGCGACCGTCGCCATCGCAACCGCGGCCTCGGCTATGGCCGCCCCGGCCATGGCCGCCGAGGCCTCCCCGCTGGACTCCCTCGGTGACCTCGGCACCACCGCCGAGGGCCTCACGCAGGGCCTGCCCGCCCTCTCGTCGACCTCGATCGACCTCGCCGAGCTCACCGACGCCGTCCCCGCGGTCGACGCGGTGACCAAGGCGCTCCCCGCCTCCATCGCGCCCACCACGGCCCTCGCGCCGAACTACCAGACGGCGCAGTTCGTGTCTGGTTCCGTCCAGGGCGCTGTGCCCCAGGTCGTCTCCGGCGTTGTCGGCGGCGTGACCAACGGTTCCGTCGTCTCCGGCGTGACCGGCACCGCGCAGTCGGCGCTCGGGAACGTGCTCGGCGGCGGCGTCGTCGGCACCGCGACCGGCCTGGTCGGCGGCGTTGCGGGCACTGCTACCGGCCTGGTCGGTGGCGTCGCCTCTGGCGCCGTGGGCACTGCTACCGGTGTTGTCGGCTCCGCGACCGGTGTTGTCGGTGGTGTTGCCTCGGGTGCCGTGGGCACCGCGACTGGTGTTGTCGGCTCCGTTGTCAACGGCTCCGTGGTGAACGGTGCCGTTGGCACCGCCACCGGCGTTGCCTCGGGTCTTGTCGGCACCGCCACCGGTGTCGCCGGCAGCGCCCTTGGCACCGCGACCGGCCTCGTCGGTGGCGTTGCCTCGGGCGACGTCGTGTCCGGCGCCACGGGCGCCGTGACCGGCACCGTCGACAGCGTTCCGGCCACCGTGGCCGACGTGATCCGCAACGTGCCGAACATCCTGGGCGGCGTGACCGCTCCGGTCGCCGGCCTCTCCGCCAACCTGCCGGGCGTGCTCGGTGGCGTGGGCGGCGTCGTCAACAGCGTCGTGTCGAACGTTCCCGGCGTGGTCGCGGGCGTTCCGGGTGTCGTGGCCCAGGTCACCACCCCGGCCGCCGGTGCTGTCGAGACCGTCGTGGGCGACGTCGCCGTGGACGGCGTCGTCAAGCCCGTCGCCACGGGCGTCGTCCCGGGTGCCGTCAGCTCCGTGACGGGCTCGGTCGTCCCGGGCGTCACCTCGACCGTGGGCAACGTGACGGGCTCGGTCGTCCCGGGTGCCGTCGGCACCGTGACCGGTGACGTCGTGCCGAGCGTCGTGAACGGTGTGGCCAAGCCGGTCGTCGAGGACGTCGTCCTCGGCGGCGTCGTCAACGGTGTCGTCAAGGACAACGTGGTCGGCAACGTCGTGAAGCCGGTCGTGCAGGACGTCGTCGTGGACGGCGTCGTGAAGCCGGTCGTCCAGGACGTCGTCGTGGACGGCGTGGCCAAGCCGGTCGTGAAGGACATCGTCGTGGACGGCGTCGCCAAGCCCGTCGTGGACACCGTGGGCAACACCGTGAAGGGTGTCGCGGGCGGTGCCGTGACGGACACCGTCAGCGGCGTCACGGGTGCCGTGGACGGCCTGACCGGCGGTGCCGTGAGCGGCCTCACCGGTGGCCTGCTCGGTGGTCTCTCCTGACCTGAGCTCCCCGAGAGGACCCCAGCCTCTTCGGTCTTGACGTAGCGGGGTGGAGTGCCATTGGCACTCCACCCCGTTTTCGTTCTCTTGCGCTTTGAGAAGGTTCCATTCTTACATCCGTTGTTATCAAATCGTTACCATGGCAAGATGTTTCTCCGATCTACCCCTTTTTCCGGCTATTACCGATCCGGTAACGTCGGGGCGTCCCGGGTTCCGGGCCGTTGTAGCCGACCAGCTGGAGCAGCTCCCATGAAGCACGCCGCCATCAAGCCTTCGTCCGCCGCCAAGTCCACGGCCTCCCGTGTCGTGGCGACGATCGCGCTCGCCACCGCGGCGACGGCCGTCGCAAGCCCGGCGATGGCGCACGAGGGCGGTGGCCACGGCGGGTACGACGGGCACTCCGCCGACTACGCCGGCGGGTACGACGGCGGCCGTGACGGCGGGCGCCACTCCTCCGCGGCCCCGCGCTCGTACGAGCCCGCCAGCTACACCGAGCCGAACTACGACGTCCCGCAGTACGAGTCCCAGGGTGACTGCGACCGCAACGAGGCCCAGGGCCACGGCGGGGACTGGGACGAGGCGGACCGCGAGAAGGTGCGCGAGGCCGTCCAGGAGTACATCGACGAAGCCAACACGCCCGAGCCGGAGTACGAGGTCGTCGCGACCGCCGCCAAGCCGGCCGCACCCGCGAAGAAGCCCGCTCCCGCGAAGGCGGAGCCGGTGGCTCCAGTGACCGCAGAGACGACCGCGCCCGTTGAGGCCGCCGCGTCCGAGCCGCAGGTTGCCGTCCAGGCGCCCGGGCAGCAGTGGCAGGGGGCGCCGACGTCGGCCGACACCGCCGGGGCCGAGCTCACCGCCTACGTCCCCAACGAGGGGGCCAGCGTCGACGCCATCGAGCAGGAGGCCTCCGCGCTCACCGACGCCACGCTCGATGCCCCGGTCCGGCTCGCCACGACCGGCACCGAGGCCGCTGCCCTGACGGGGGCGGCCGGCGCCCTCGTCCTCGGCGGCGCCGGCGCGCTCCTGGTCGCCCGTCGCAGCCGAGTCCGCGCCTGACCAACTACCCCGCCGGAGGGAGCCAGGCTGGTTCGTCCGTGGCCCATGGGCGTGCGGGGTGCGGGTAGTCGTCGTGCCCCGGGAGCGCCGGCCGCGCGGTGGTCACGCGTTCGTGCGTCACGGTCTCGCTGCCCGACGGCGTAGCGGCGGCCGGGTGCAGCGGGTCCCGTCCCGGCAGGTCCAGCAGCCAGGTGGCGGTGCGTGCGAGCGACACCGAGACGTCGCGGCCGAGCCCGTCACCCGGGGCGGCGCCGGCCGCGCCGTCCCGGAGGGTGAGGGCGTCCACGATCCCCGCCGCGAGCAGGTACCCCGAGGCGTGGTCGAGCGCCTGGGCAGGCAGTGCCCCGGGCGTCCCGTCGCGGCCCTCCAGCAGCGCGATGCCGCTGGCCGCCTGCACTATCGAGTCGAACCCCCGCCGGCCGGCCCACGGACCGGCGTCGCCCCATGCGGACACCCGGCCGGCCACCACGCCGGCCGGGACCTGGAGCCCGAGCGCCTCGATCGCGCCGGGCCGGTAGCCGG
The DNA here is from genome assembly GCA_963850545.1 of uncultured Actinomycetota bacterium. GTDB lineage: Bacteria > Actinomycetota > Actinomycetes > Actinomycetales > Cellulomonadaceae > Promicromonospora. Next base: position 1,794,721 of record CAWKLP010000002.1, read on the forward strand.
TGACGAGCACGTCGGCGGCGTCCAGCAGGTCCTGAGCGGTGCGGCGGTCGCGGGCATCCCGAAGGTCCAGGACGGCGCTGCGCTTGCCCTGCCCCGTGTCGAGGTGCTGCCACTCGATCTCGGCGGGGTGCGGTGGGTCGACCCGCAGCACGTCCGCGCCGAGGAGCGCAAGCGTGCGCGTGGCGACGGGGCCGGCGATGACCCGCGTCAGGTCGAGTACCCGGACGCCCCCCAGTGGCGTCCCACCGCGCGTCGGACCGGCCTCGGGGCGGAACCTGACGGCGGGGGAGCGAGCTCCGTCGCCGCGCCGTCCTGAGCCTGCCGCAGGGTCGGGCCGCAGCCGCGTCCGCACCACAGGGCCCGACGCCGCAGCACGTCCCGGCCTCGACATCCGCCACTCCTGCTCGGTCCGGACACGCATCGCTATCGCGCCGACGTCGGCGGCCCGGTCCTCGAGCTCCTGCGCCGGGAGGCGGGCGATGCGGCGGGCGAAGGCGGGCCGGGCGGCGTCGTCGGACAGGCCGAGGAGGGCCGTCAGGCGGGTCCGGTGGTGCGGGTAGTTCGCGTGCGTGCGGACCCAGCCGTCGGCGGCGGGAAAGAAACCCGAGAGCGGGGCGAACCCGTCCACGGGGCGCCCGTCGAGCGCGAAGACGCGGTCGGAGGCGAAGGCGGCGGCGACCCGGGCCGGGTCGAGCGGGGCGGAGCCTGCCGCTCCTGCGGGGCGCCCGGTCCGCGTGGCCGCGCGCTGGACGGCCCGGACGGCGTCGAGCGCGAGGTCGAGGACGGGCAGGTGTGCGGCGAGCCAGGGTTCCACTCTTCCATCATGTCCCGCCCACCCTCCACATCGTCCAGCCCGCCCTCCACATGGTCCCGCCCCACCACATCGTCCGGTCGCGCCGGGATGTCGTCGGGCTGCTCCGAAACATCACCGTCCGGACAGATCTGCGACCATGCGCGCGGATACACTCGCCGCATGGCCAAGAACCCCTCCTCCGACTTCGTGCTCCGGCCCTTCGAAGGTCTCCCCGGGGAGACCGACTGGGTGGCGATGCGCGAGATCGTCCCGTCAGCGACCGCGACCGCTCGCACCACCGCCGAGCACGGCTCCCGCGAGGTCACCGTCGTGACGCTCCTGCCCGGCGCCTGGACCGCGTTGCACCGTGCGGACGGCACGATCCTGCTCGCCGTGCAGGGCATCGTCGGGTCGGGCGACGTGAGCCGCGACCTCGCCGCCGCTCTCCTCGAGGCGCTGGACCTCGAGCCGGGCACTGCCGTCGAGTCGGGCGAGCTTCCGGGCGAGGGTCCGCGCCTTCAGGACGTGCTTGACCTGAGCGTCCCGTTCGAGGTCACGGTGCACGACACGTTCGACTACTGGCTCGACCCGAGCGCCGACGTCACGCCGGAGCTCAAGCAGAACCTGGAGGACGCCGCCGACGGCGCGATCCCCACGGTCAAGGTCTCCTCCGTCGAGTCGGCCTACTGGTGCAGCATGACGCGCGAGTTCCTCCGCTGGGCACGTCCCGAGCCGGAGGACGACGTCATCGACGCGATCTCTCGGCTGCACGCAAAGCGCGAGTCAGGGCTCGCGGGTGGGAAGTTCGTGGGAGCGTTTCGTGCGTCGGGGCTGGTCGTTCCGGTCTGGGAGCTGCCGAAGGGCACCGAGGCGGCCGATCTGGAGGGCCCCGCGGCAGAGCTCGGCAAGAAGCTCACGAAAGCACTTTCCATCAAGGAGCCGCTTGATGCGAACGAGCGACGCGCAAGAGCAGGTATCGTCTCCCGACAGGTCACCCTTCGCTAGACCGGAGTACCCCGACTGGGCTTCGCGAGCGGCCCGGAACGCGTCGGCAGTCACCGCGGATCGCCACGAGCGGCCCAGGTTTCGGCAACTAGCGGACCAAGGGAGTAGGATTCCAGGGGTAAACCTTTGCACTCACCAAGCAAAGGACTATCCGGTCACCCACCAAGGCAAATCGACGCTTCAGGCAGGACAGGTGTGAACGCTCTCCCGGTCGCGAAGACCACGCGTCCCGGCAATGCACTGGCAGGCAAGAACGTCCAGCGGGTGGCGGCAATCATCCCCGCCAAGGACGAGGCCGAGCGCATTGCCGCCACCGTGCGCTCAGCGCGTGCGATCCCACACGTCGACCTCGTGCTCGTGGTCGACGACGGCTCCGAGGACGACACGCAGCATGTTGCGCGCGCCGCCGGGGCGGTCGTCGTGCGCCACTCGCACAATCGCGGCAAAGCCGCCGCGATGGAGACGGGCGCCGCGGTGGTGGCGATGCGCGACGCCGACGGGCGGCCCCCGCGCCTGCTCATGTTCATCGACGGCGACCTCGGCGACACCGCCGTGAACACCGCACCCCTCGTGCGTCCCGTCCGCGAGGGCGTGGCCGATCTCGCGATCGCGCTGCTGCCCAAGCAGGCCGGCGCGGGCGGGCGGGGCGTAGTGGTGGGCGCGTCCCGCCGGGCGATCGAGGCGATGACGGGCTGGAGCCCGTCGCAGCCGCTGTCCGGCATGCGCTGCCTCACCCGCGAGGCGTTCGAGGCGGCCACGCCGCTCGCCCGCGGCTGGGGTGTCGAGACCGGCATGACCATCGACCTGCTGCGCAAGGGGTACGTCGCCGTCGAGGTGCCGTGCGACCTCAGGCACCGGGCTTCCGCGAACGACCTCAAGGGCCAGATCCACCGCGCCGCCCAGTACCGCGACGTCCTGCTGGCCGTGAACGCGCGCAAGATGCGCGGCGCGGTGGACGCGGTGCGGCACGCGGGCTCGAACGTCCGCAGCTGATGAATCCGGTTCCGCAGGTCCGCCCCGTACGCTGACCTCGTGGAGTGGCAGGTCTGGATGGGGATTGCCGCGATCGTCATCGCGGTGCTGGCACTCGTCGTCGCCATCGGCGCCTGGTCGCAGCAAGCGTGGCGGCGGCGCCGCGATCCTCGGCGCGCCACGCCGCAGAGCGTGCAGGCGGTCCCGCAGGTAGCGGTGATCGTGAACCCGTCCAAGCCGGACGCCGGCCGCCTGCTCGTCGAGGTGCGCGCGCACTGCAGCACCCATGGCCTCCCCGAGCCCCTCTGGTACGAGACCACCGTGGACGACCCGGGCAAGGGCCAGGCCGAGCAGGCACTGGCCGACGGCGCCGACATCGTGATCGCGGCAGGCGGCGACGGGACGGTGCGGGCCGTCGCCGAGACCATGGTCGGCTCGGACAAGCCGATGGGGGTGCTGCCCGTCGGCACGGGCAACCTGCTGGCGCGGAACCTCGAGCTGCCGCTGGCGGGCACGGACGAGGCCCTCGACGTGATCGTGCACGGCCGGACGCGCGCGATCGACGTCGGCTGGCTGCGGGTAGTGGAGTTCGCGGACGTGCCCCGCAACGGCGATCATCCCAACCAGCCCGACCACGAGCCGGACACCGAGCGCGAGCACATCTTCCTCGTCATCGCAGGCCTGGGCTTCGACGCCGCCATGGTCGCCACCGCCGACTCCAACCTGAAGAAGAAGGTGGGCTGGGTCGCCTACTTCGTGGCGGGGCTGTCGCACATGCAGGCCCGGCGCATGCGCGCCACCCTGCAGCTCGACGACCACCCGCCGGTGGACGCCCGCGCCCGCTCGATAATGGTCGGCAACTGCGGCATGCTCCCGGGCGGTGTCACCCTGCTGCCCGACGCCGTCCTCGACGACGGGGTGCTCGACGTGGCCGCCGTCGACGTCCGCGGCGGGGTGCTCGGCTGGGCCCAGCTGACGCTCGAGATCGCCATGCAGGGCGTGGGCGTGCGGAACGAGCTGCCGGAGAAGCTGGGCCGCATCGACCACACCAAGGCCCGCCGGGCGCGCATCCGGGTGCCCGCGGGCGAGGAGGCCCAGGTCGACGGCGATCCGCTCGGGCGGGCCGTCGAGATCGACGCGCACGTCCAGCCGGGCGCGCTGCTGGTTCGAGCACCGTGACTGCTCGGGCCATCTACCCTGGGCGGGTGAATCTCCGTTCCACCCGAGCACTGACCGTGCCCGCAGTCCTGGTCATGCTCGTTGCGGTCCTGCTGGGCCTGATCGGCCCGACGACGGCGTCGGCGGCCCCGAGGTCCGAGCCCGCCGCGGGATCCGAGCCCGCCGCGGAGTCCGCGTCATCGGCCACGGAGCCCGCTGCCCCCCTCGTGGTGGTCGGCGTCGCCGGCCTGCGCTGGACCGACGTGTCCCGCGGCACCACGCCGAACCTGTGGCACATGATCGGCGGCGGATCCGTCGCCTCGATCAACGTCCGCACGGCCGCGCCCGCGACATGCCCGCTGGACGCGTGGCTCACGCTCTCCGCGGGCAGCCGGATGGTCTCGGCGGGCAGCGCGGAACGCGCGGACCAGCCGGACTCCGGGCGGCAGGGCGACCAGGAGCGTGAGGCGCGCGGGGCGACGTCGTGCACCCCGGTCCCCCGGGCGGACGGCGCAGGCGGCGCCGAGCCGGCCGAGGCGACGGTGGACGGCTGGGCCCAGCTTCCCGAAGAGGAGGAGGACGGGGCGGACGAGGACCCCGCCGACCGCACGGCGGAGCCGGCCCCCGGCCTCCTCGGCGAGATGCTCTCCGATGCGGGCACCTGCTCGACGGCGGTCGGGCCGGGCGCTGCCGTGATGCTCGCCCGCGAGGACGGGACGGTGGGCCGGTACGTTCCCTCGCTGGACTCGCTGACCACGGACGGTACGTCGGGGCCTGCGAGCACCTCGCGAGGCCAGGCCTGGGACGACGCCCTCACCGAGTGCCCCGTCACCGTCATCGACGCCGGGAGCCTGCCCGAGGGCCCGGAGCGGGCCCAGGCGCTCGAGGCGCTGGACGGCACGCTCAACAGCCTGACGAGGAGCCTGCCGACCGGCACGCGCGTGCTGGTGGCGGGCATCGCCGACACGCCGCTCACGCAGCAGGGGCTGCAGGTGGTCGTGGACTGGGTGGTGGACGTTCCGCGGGTGCGCTGGCTGACGTCGGATGCATCGCGAAGCACCGGGTTCGTGCAGCTCACGGACCTGACGGCGACCGCCGCCGAGGCGGGTGGCGCCCTCCCGGACCCCGAGGCCGGGGAGCCGGGGCAGGCCCCGGCCGTCGAGGCGCCGACGATCGACGGCATGCCGATCGAGGCGGGCGAGCCGCGCCGGACCACCGTCGCTCGCACGGTCGAGAACCGGCAGTACGTCAACGTCCTGGCGGACACGATCCCCGCTCAGGTGCCGGCGTTCGCGGGCGCGATAGCCCTGTTCCTGCTGATCGCCGTGCTGGTCCTGGTGCTGCCGCGCCGGGCCGCGCGGCCGCGTCGGGAACCCGGGCCGTACCGGCAGCGGCTCGCGCTGGCCGCAGCGCTGCTCGCGGTGTCGGCGCCGGCGGCGGCGAGCCTGGCGACGCTGGCCCGCTGGTGGGTGTGGCCCGCGCCCGAGTTCGGCCTGGCCCTGTCGCTGACCGTGGCCGCCGTCGCCGTCGCGCTCACCGTGCGCGGCGTGTCCCGCCAGCTCTCACCGGCCCCGTGGCGCAACGCCGTCGCGGCGGCCGGCGTCACCTGGCTGGTCTTCACCATCGACGGGCTCACCGGGTTCACGCTGCTCCAGGGCTCGCTGCTGGGCCCGTCGCTCGCCACCGCCGACCGGTTCTACGGGTTCTCGGACGTGGCCTTCGTGCTCTATGCAGCGGCCGGGCTCGTGCTCGCGGGCGGGCTGGCGGCCTACGTGGTGCGCCGTCGCACGGGGACGAGCGCCGGGTCGGTGCTGGGCGACGGCGCCCGCAGGCCGGACGCCCAGCGACCCACCCGGCCGGTGTGGCTCGCGGCGGGCGTCGTGGCCGTCGTCGCCCTCGTGACCACCGGGGTGGACGCCGCGCCGTTCCTCGGGGACCGCTCGCGCGGGCTCGTCCTCCTCGTACCGTTCGCCCTGGTGGCGCTCCTCGCGGCCCGTCCCGACCTGGTGACCCGGTTCCTCGGCGCCCGCGGCTGGCTTCCCTCGGGCAGGCCCATCCCGCCGGTGCACCGCGTGCCCTCGGCCGTACTGGGCCTGTCCGGTGCGCTGCTGCTCAGCCTGCTGTTCGCGGCGGCCGTGCTCCCGGTGCCCGGTGCCGACGCCGCGGGCGAGGAGTCGGGCTCCCTCAGCACCGCCGAGCCGGTGGTGCCGCCGGGCGGCAGCCTGGTCGTGATCGGCACGCAGGGCCTGCGCTGGACCGACGTCCAGCCGTCCCTCGACACCGGCAAGGCGCCCGCGCCCACCCTGTACGGCCTGCTGACCGACGGCGCGGATGCCGCGGGCCTCACCCTGCCCAACGGGCGCGCGGCGCGCTGCCCGGACAGCGGCTGGCTCAGCCTGTCGGCGGGCCGCCTCGCCGAGGTGGCCGACGAGCGCGACGCCGACGACCACTGGATCTGCGACGAGATCTCGGTGACGCCGGTCGCGGACGACGCGCCGGGCGCCGGTGATGGTGACGCTGACGGTGCCGAGGAAGGCGCCCAGGAAGGTGCGGGAACGGCGCGGGGCGACCGCCCCGCCGTCGTCGACCAGTGGGACCGCCTGACCGCGCTGCAGCGCGGCTCCGGCTACGCCGCCAACCCGGGCACGCTCGGCGACGCGCTCGCCGACGAGTGCACGACGGCGGTCGGCCCGGGCGCGGCGGTCGCGCTCGCCGACGGGGACGGCAGCGTCGGGCGGTACTTCGACCTCGACACAGCGGTGGCCGAGGGGTCAGGCGCATGGGACTGCCCCGTCACGTTCGTGGACGCCGGTTCCGCGCTGCTGGACGTCGCGGAGCGCGCGGACCTGGAGGAGCAGCCCGACGGCGCCGAGCAGGTCGCGGCCCTCCGCGCCGACCTCGTCTCGGCGGTGGACCTCGCGGTGTGGCGCGTCCTGGACGCCGCCCCAGCGAACACGACGGTGCTGGTGATCGACGTCGCCACGGTGCCGGAGCACGCGCTCGAGCTGGGGCTGGCGATGGTGCGCCCCTCGGCGGCCAACGACGGCCTGCCGCGCTACCTGGCCAGCACGGCGACCCGTACGGAGGGTGTGGCGCGCCTGATGGACGTCCCGGCGGCGGTGCTCGACGCGGTCGGCGTGGACCTGCCCGCCGACGTCGACCCGACGCCGCTGCTGCGCGGCGGTGAGCGCCCCGCCTCGGCGTGGCTCACCGCCGACGAGCTCGCGGACATGACCGCCCGCGACCACGTGCGACGCGACGCGTACATCTGGCTCGTGGACGTGCCGTTCTGGCTGGGCCTCACGCTGGCGGCGGCGTGCTGGTGGGTGCCGCGCCGACGTCGGGCCCGTGGGCTGGGCGAGGTGCCGGGCGGATGGCGGCGCGCCGCCGAGGTCGGCGCCACCGCGCTGACCGCGCTCCCGGCAGGCGGGTTCCTCGCCTCCCTGACCGGCTGGTGGCGGTTCGACCTGCCCGTGCTCGCGATAGTGGGCGCCACCCTGCTGGTGACGGCGGCTGTGAGCGGGCTGAGCCTGCTCGCCCCGCGGCGACCGCTGTGGGCGGCCCCGGCGGTGGTCGCCGGAATAACGTTCGTCGCGCTCACGGTGGACGCGCTCTTCGGCACCCCGCTGAACCGGGCGGCGCCGCTGGGGTCGGCCCCGACGTTCGGTGCGCGGTTCTACGGCTTCGGCAACCCGACGTTCTCGGTCTACGCGGTGGCGGCGATCGTGCTCGCGGCCGCGCTGGCGCAGCTGCTCGTGACCCGCGGACGGCGGGTCCTGGCCACCCTGGCCGTGAGCGTCGTGGGCGTGATCGCGATGGCGGTCGACGTCTGGCCCACCCTCGGGGCCGACCTCGGCGGCGGGCTGGTGCTAGTCCCGGCGTTCGTGGTGGTCGCGACCGCGGCGTCCGGGCTGCGGCTCTCCTTCTGGCGGTTCGCCGGGGTGGCGGCGGCCGGCGTCGGCGTCGTGGCCCTCGTGGGCGTCCTGGACTGGCTGCGCCCGCCCGAGTCACGTTCGCACCTGGGCCGGTTCGTGGGTCAGGTGGTCGACGGCGAGGCGGTGTCGACCGTGCTGCGCAAGGCCCTGTACGCGCTGAACTCGATCACCGGCGGGCCCGCGGTCTGGGTCACGGTGCTGCTGCTCGTGCTGGTGGGGCTGGCGCTGTTCGGGCCGGCGGCGTGGCGGGAACGCCTGACGCCCGCCTGGTTCGGGCGGGCGCAGGAGCGCTGGGAGTTCCTGCGGCCCGCGCTGGTGGCGATGTGGGTGATGGCCGTGCTGGGCTCCCTGGTCAACGACTTCGGCCTCCGGATCGCGATGATCGCGCTCATCCCGGCCGTGCCGCTGCTCACGATGGTCGCGCTGCGGACGAAATCGGCGGGACAGCCCCGATAGGCTCAGCCCCGTGATCGATCTCCGACTTCTGCGCGACAACCCAGACGTCGTCCGCGCGAGCCAGGTGGCCCGCGGCGACGACCCCGACCTCGTGGACGTGGCACTCGACGCCGACTCGCTCCGCCGCTCCTCCCTGGCGGAGTTCGAGAACCTGCGCGCGGAGCAGAAGTCCCTGGGCAAGAAGGTGGCACAGGCTCAGGGCGACGAGAAGCAGGCCCTGCTGGCGCACACCAAGCAGCTCGCCCAGGACGTCAAGCGCCACCAGGCCACGGCCGCGGAGGCCGAGCAGGAGCTCGACCGGGTGCTGTACTCCATCGCCAACGTGATCGCGGGTGCGCCGGCGGGCGGTGAGGACGACTTCATCGAGGTCAAGCAGGTGGGCGCGCGCCGCGACTTCGCCGCCGAGGGCTTCGAGCCGAAGGACCACCTGGAGCTGGGCGAGGGCCTGCGTGCGATCGACACCAAGCGCGGGGCCAAGGTGTCGGGGGCGCGGTTCTACTTCCTCACCGGCATCGGCGCGCGCCTGGAGCTGGCGCTGCTCAACATGGCGATGGACCAGGCAGTGCAGGAGGGCTTCACGCCCATGATCACGCCCACGCTCGTCAAGCCCGAGACCATGCAGGGCACGGGCTTCCTCGGCGCGCACGCCGACGAGATCTACCGCCTGGAGAAGGACGACCTGTACCTGGTCGGCACCTCCGAGGTGGCCCTCGCCGGGTATCACAGCGACGAGATCCTTGACCTGTCCGACGGGCCCATGCGCTACGCCGGCTGGAGCGCCTGCTACCGCCGCGAGGCCGGCTCGGCAGGCCGCGACACGCGCGGGATCATCCGCGTGCACCAGTTCCACAAGGTCGAGATGTTCAGCTACTGCGCCCCCGAGGACGCCGAGGCCGAGCACCAGCGCCTGCTGGGCTGGGAAGAGGCCATGATGGCCAAGGTGGAGCTGCCCTACCGCGTCATCGACACGGCGGCGGGCGACCTGGGCACGTCGGCGGCCCGGAAGTTCGACTGCGAGGCGTGGCTGCCCACCCAGGAGCGCTGGCTGGAGCTCACCTCGACATCCAACTGCACCACGTTCCAGGCTCGCCGCCTGGGCGTCCGCGAGCGGACCGAGGACGGCTCCACCCGGAACGTCGCCACCCTGAACGGCACGCTCGGCACCACGCGCTGGATCGTCGCCATCCTGGAGAACCACCAGCAGGCCGACGGCTCGGTGTACGTACCGGAGGGCCTGCGCCCCTACCTGGGCGGCCTGGAGCTCCTGGAGCCGGTCAAGTAGCCCACTTGGTCGTGGGCGCGATCGTTGCGCCTAGAACGGACGCATAGGCGCGACGATCACGCCCACAACCAAGGCCGATCACCTGACATTCCGCCGATCTCGTACGTGTGGTCGACCGATGTTCACGTGGGGGTCGGTAGGCTGCGATCGTGCCCCGCGACATCGATCGAAAGCTCATCGCCCTCGACATCGACGGCACGCTCGTCACGTACGACGAGGTGCTGTCCGACGATGCACGGGACGCCGTCGCCGCCGTCCGCGCAGCCGGGCACTACGTGGTGCTGGCGTCTGGACGGTCGCTCATCGCGATGACGCCCGTGGCGGCGGAGCTCAAGATCGAGGACTCCTGGATCGTCGCCTCGAACGGCGCGGTGACGGCGCGCATCGACGCGACCGCCGACATGGGCTACACCCTGGAGCGCGTCGAGACGTTCGACCCGGAGCCGGTGCTCCGCATGCTCAAGGAGGAGCTTCCGCACGCACGCTACGCGGTCGAGGATGTCGGCGTAGGCTTCCGGATGACCGAGCTCTTTCCCGAGGGAGAGCTGAACGGAGAGCACCGCGTGGTCGACTTCGAGGACCTGTGGGCAGCCGACGTCACCCGCGTGGTGGTGCGCAGTCCCGGCGAGACGAGTGCGGAGTTCCACGAGATCGCCGCGCGGCTGGGGTTCGACGACGTCACCTACGCCGTCGGCTGGTCCGCGTGGATGGATATCGCACCGCAGGGCGTGACCAAGGCGTCGGCCCTCGAGGTGGTGCGCAAAGAACTCGGCGTGGCAGCCGAGAGCACCGTCGCCGTCGGCGACGGAAGCAACGACATAGACATGCTGCGGTGGGCCGGGCGGGGTGTGGCCATGGGCCACGCATCCGAGACCGTGCGGGCCGCGGCCGATGAGGTGACCGGGTCCATCGACGGCGACGGTGTCGTAGAAGTTCTCCGATCGCTGCTCTGAGGGCAGAAATAACCAGCGGCTGAAAGTTATCCGTGCAAAGGTATGGATCGCTGGCTGAATGCCTGTACATTTGGGCGCGATCCGTCGAAGGGTGACGGCGCTCACGGGGGCAATGGGGGTACGTGATGATCCTGGACGACCAACCGGTGTCCATGCGAGTGCGCAACGATGCGCCTCACCTGGTCGCCCTCGACATCGACGGGACCCTGTTGGTCACCGGGCAGCCAGTGCCCGAACCGACGGTTCTGGCCGTGCAGCTCGTGCGCGGCCGGAAGCATCACGTGGTCCTGGCGTCGGGTCGGTCGTTGACAGGAATCCTGCCCGTGGCCAGGGAGCTCGGGATCACCGACGGCTGGGTGGTCGCCTCCAACGGTGCGGTGACGGCGCGGCTGTGTCAGACCTGCACCAACGGCTACATGCTCGAGGACGTGCTGACGTTCGACGTCGGTCCCGTGGTCCAGATGGCGCTGAGCCGGTTCCCCGACGTGCAGATCGGTGTCGAGGAGATCGGCATCGGCTACCGCGTGAACCGGGCGTTCGAACCGCACGAGGTGAACGGCGCCCAGCGTGTGGTCAGCACCGACGGGCTGAGCGAGCTGCCCGCGTCGCGCGCGATCCTCCGCGGGCCGGACGTGCTGGACCTGCTCGAGCCGCTACGCCGGCACGGTGTCACCGCCACGCAGGCCGGCCTCGACTGGATCGACGTGACGCCGCGCCACCAGAGCAAGGCGACGTCGCTGGAGAACATCCGCTCCGCGCTTGGCATCCCGCGGCACAACACGCTCGCCGTCGGCGACGGCCTGAACGACATCGAGATGCTCGGCTGGGCCGCCCGCGCCGTCGCGATGGGGCACGCCCCCGCCGAGGTGAAGGCGATCGCCAACGAGACCGTCGGCGACATCAGCCAGCACGGCGTGATCCAGGCGCTGAAGACCCTCATCTGACCAGGTGGGGTCAGCGCGCTGCGCGCACGGCACGCTTCCTCGGGCTCGCGCCCGAGGGTGTGGGCCTCGTTCCTCGGCCCGCACCCTCGGCTCGCCTGTCGTCAGCGCGCTGTCAGGATCAGCGGGCCGTCTTCCGTGATCGCGATCGTGTGCTCCGAGTGCGCCCCGCGGGAGCCGTCCACTGACCGCAGCGTCCAGCCGTCGGGGTCGGTGACGATCTCGTCGGTGGTCTCGAGGAACCACGGCTCGACCGCGATCACGAGGCCCGGCTTGAGCGGGAAGCCACGGCCGGCGCGCCCGTTGTTCGGCACGTGCGGGTCACCGTGCATGGTGCGGCCGACGCCGTGCCCGCCGAAGTCGGTGTTGATCGAGTAGCCGGCGGCGTGCGCCACCTCGGCGATCGCGGCGGAGATGTCGCCGATCTTCTTGCCCGGCTGCGCGGCGGCGATGCCCGCCTCCAGGGCGACCTCGGTGGTGCGGATCAGCTTCGCGTCCGGCTCGGCGCGGTCCGCGGCGGGCTCGCCCAGCACGAACGACATCGCGGAGTCGGAGACCCAGCCGTTCACCGACGCGGCGAAGTCGATCGACAGCAGGTCGCCGTCCTTCAGCGCGTAGTCGTACGGCAGGCCGTGCAGCACTGCGTCGTTCACCGAGGTGCAGATGACCTTGCCGAACGGCATGGCGCCGAACGAGGGGTGGTAGTCGATGTAGCACGACTCCGCGCCCTGGTCGCGGATCATCTTGTGCGCGATGTCGTCGAGCTCGAGCAGGTTCACCCCTACGCCGGCGGCCTCCCGGACGGCGAGCAGCACGTCCGCGACGAAGCGTCCCGCCGGGCGCATCTCCTCGATCTCGCGCGGCGTCCTCAGCTCGATCATGTCCGTCCTTCCGTAGGGGCACCAGTGATCTGGCTGCACAAGCCTACGTCCCGCCGTAGCCAGTCGAGGCGGTCGGCCGTGCGGGTACTCCCGGGGGCGGCATCCGGTATTCGCGATGTGCACGATTGCAACGGTTTCGTAATGCAAGCGGTGCTGTATGGACTTGCATAACGTCGTGAACCACGGTTGCGTTGAGGAAGGGCAACCTGGCACTCTGCCGGACCGTACCCGCACGTCAGAGGGTTCTGAGCCCACGAAGCAGTGGAGGAGCACGAGATGACAATCCGGATGGCTTCCAAGCGCCGAGCAATCGCCGTAGCGGCGACCGGCGCGAGCCTGGCCCTGGTCCTCGCGGCCTGTGCCGACACCGGCGACGGCGGTGGGGAGGGCGGCGGCGAGGCAACCGACGCCTTCACGATCGACTGCGCTGCCTACGAAGAGTTCGGCGACCTCGAGGGCACCGAGGTCAACGTCTACACCACGATCGTCGAGCCCGAGGCAGAGACGCAGTCAGCATCGTACGTGCCGTTCGAGGAGTGCACAGGCGTCACGATCAACTACGAGGGGTCGCGTGAGATGGAGGCGCAGCTTCCCGTGCGCGTCCAGGCCGGCAACCCGCCGGACATCGCGATCCTGCCGCAGCCGGGCCTGCTCCAGACGCTGGTCAACGACTACGACGCCGTGCTCCCTCCGCCGGAGCAGGTCGAGGCCAACGTGGACGAGTTCTGGGCCCCGGAGTGGAAGGAGTACGGCACCGTCGACGGCACGTTCTACGCCGCGCCGCTCGGCTCCAACGTCAAGTCGTATGTCTGGTACTCGCCGAGCATGTTCGCCGACGCCGGGTACGAGGTCCCCGAGACCTGGGACGAGATGCTGGAGCTCACGGCCACCATCGCCGAGAACAACGAGGGTGCGGTCCGCCCCTGGTGCGCGGGCGTGGAGTCCGGTGACGCCACCGGCTGGCCGGGCACCGACTGGATCGAGGACACCGTGCTCCGCACAGCGGGTCCGGACGTCTACGACCAGTGGTACACGCACGAGATCCCGTTCAACGACCCGCAGATCGTCGAGGCCTTCGACGCCGCGGGCGAGATCCTCAAGAACCCGGACTACGTGAACGGCGGCCTGGGCGGCGTCGACTCGATCGCGACGGCCACCTGGACAGACGCCGGGTACCCGATCCTGGACCAGAACTGCTGGATGCACCGCGCCGCGAACTTCTACCAGACGCAGTGGCCGGAGGGCACCGAAGTGGGGCCGGACGGCGACGTCTACGCGTTCTACCTTCCGTCGATGAGTGCCGACGAGCGGCCGACCCTGGTGGCCGGCGAGTTCATCGGTGCGTTCGCCGACCGTCCCGAGGTGCAGGCCTTCCAGACCTACCTGTCGAGCTCGGACTGGGCCAACGCCAAGGCGTCCGTGACGCCGGCCGGTGGCTGGGTGAGCGCCAACAACGGCCTGGACCCGGAGCTGCTGGCGACGGACTTCGACAGGCTGTCCGCCGAGATCCTGGCCGACCCGGCCACGGTGGCCCGGTTCGACGCGTCGGACCTCATGCCGGCCGCTGTCGGTACGGACTCGTTCTGGAACGGCATCACCGAGTGGTTCGCCAGCGACGAGAGCAGCCAGCAGGTCACCGACACCATCGAGGACTCCTGGCCGTCGAACTGACGACCGGCCCTCGAGCATGACGCGCGGAGGCGTGGGACCCAGGGTCCCGCGCCTCCGCCGTCCTAGGCTGAGGGTCGGACCAGTCAAAGACGACCGGACCAGACAGTGACAGGAGATAGCCATGGACTGGCTGCTGTACGCCGGGGACGACACGCTCCACAAATTCTTGCTGATGTTCATCGCGATCCTGCTGTTCGTCGCACTGATGGGCATCATCCTCTTCGTGGTCGACCGGCCACGTAACCCATCCCGCTGGTTCGTCGGCTTCGGGTTCGTGGGCGCGGCGCTGCTGCTGCTCACGATCGGCCTCGTGTACCCGGCGCTGCGCACCATCGTGAACTCGTTCATGAACCGCACCAGCACCGAGTACGTCGGCCTGGACAACTACGTGCGGGCCTTCACCGAGCCGCAGTTCCTCATCGTGCTCGGCAACACGGCGCTGTGGGTGCTGGTCGCTCCGCTCGTGGCCACGATCTTCGGCCTCGTGTACGCCTACCTGGTCGACAAGACCCGGTTCGAGAATGTTGCCAAGGGACTGGTGTTCCTCCCCATGGCCATCTCCATGGTGGGCGCGTCGATCATCTGGAAGTTCGTCTACGAGTTCAGGCCCGCGAGCGTGGACCAGACGGGCCTGCTCAACCAGTTCATCGTCTGGGTGGGCGGCGAGCCGCAGCAGTTCCTGCTCAGCCGGCCGCTGAACACCTTCCTGATCATGGTGGTGTTCATCTGGATCCAGGCGGGCTTCGCGATGACGCTGCTGTCGGCGTCGATCAAGGCGATCCCCGACGACATCACCGAGGCTGCGCGGCTCGACGGTGTCTCCGGGTTCGGCATGTTCTGGCGCATCACCATCCCGAGCATCCGGCCCGCTCTGGTGGTGGTGCTCACCACCATCGCGATGACGACACTCAAGACCTTCGACATCGTCCGAACCATGACGGCGGGTCAGTTCGACACCTCGATCGTGGCCCTGGAGTTCTACGATCAGCAGTTCCGGCAGGGCGAGTCGGGTCTGAGCGCGGCGCTGGCCGTGCTGCTGTTCGTCATCGTGATCCCGGTAATCGTCTACAACGTGCGCCAGCAGCGCCTCTCGGAGGAGGTCCGATGAGCACCGTCGAAGCAACCACGCCGGCGCCCGAGGTGCCCCGACCGCCGTCGAGCATGAGCAACCGGGCGCGCAAGGCGCGCAAGGCGCTCTCCAACCCCTGGGCGAGCACGCTCGCCGTCGTCATCGCCATCCTCTGGACGCTGCCGACGGTGGGCCTGCTGATCACGTCGTTCCGGCCGGAGCTGGACATCCGGCAGAGCGGCTGGTGGACCGTGTTCGGCGACGCCCTCGCCGGCGAGGGCGTGCTATCGCTGCGGAACTACGAGACCGCGCTGTTCGACGGGTCCACCAACCTGATCGAGTTCTTCGTGAACTCGTTCGTGGTCACGTTGCCCGCGGTGTTCATCCCGATCACTCTCGCGCTGCTGGCCGCGTACGGGTTCGCGTGGGTCGACTTCAAGGGCAGCGACTTCCTGTTCATCGCGGTGTTCGCCTTGCAGATCGTGCCGATCCAGATCACGCTGGTGCCGCTGCTGTCGGGCTACGTGGACCTGGGCATCAACGGCTCGTTCTGGACCATCTGGCTGTCGCACTCGATCTTCGCGCTGCCGCTGGCGATCTACCTGCTGCACAACTTCATGAAGGAGATCCCGAGGTCCCTGATCGAAGCGGCGCGTATGGATGGCGCCGGCCACGTGCAGGTCTTCTTCCGGGTGGTGCTGCCGCTGCTCACGCCGGCGATCGCGGCGTTCGCCATCTTCCAGTTCCTGTGGGTGTGGAACGACCTGCTGGTCGCCCTGGTCATGGGTGACCTGAACACGTTCCCGCTCACGGTGCGTGTGGCCGAGCTCGCGGGCTCGCGCGGCGGTGACTGGCACGTGCTGTCGGCCGGCGCGTTCATCGCGCTGATCGTGCCGCTGATCGTGTTCCTGTCGCTGCAGCGGTACTTCGTGCGCGGGCTGCTGGCGGGTGCGGTCAAGGGCTGACGCCGTCCTGTCGGCGGGCCGGGTGGTCCGCTTCGAGAACGACCTCGGGTACCGAATCCAGCTTGGATCGGTACCCGAGGTCGTTCTCGAAGCCGACACGCTCGACGTTCGAGGCGGCTAGCGCGGCAGGGCCTCGCGGGCCAGCAGGCTCTCCTTGATCGGCAGCCCGTAGCGGAACCCGCCGAGGGTGCCGTCGGTGCGCAGGATGCGGTGGCACGGCACGAACAGCGCCGCCGCGTTCATCGCGCACGCCCCGGCGGCCGCGCGCACCGCAGCGGGCCGGCCGGCCCGCTGCGCGTACTCGCTGTACGTCAGGCGTTCGCCGGCCTTCACCTCGCGCAGCACGTCCCACGCGTGCGTCCGGAACGGGCCGCTCGCCTGCCGCAGGGGCACGCGGCCCGGCGCCCCGTGGTCGCCGTCGTAGTACGCGCGGACGGCGTCGGCCGCCTCGGCGAGCACGCTGCCCGACGTCGCCCGCCGCGCGAGCGGGTCGGCCTCCGCGGCGGGGCGGAGGGTGGGGTGAACAAGACCGAGGAGCGCGTCGAGGTCGTCGGTCCAGCCGGCGGCGAGCACCGCCTCCGGGGCCGGGCCTCCTGAGGTCTCGCCGTCGGAGGGGACGGCGGCGACGAGGATGCTGAAGGGCCCGTCGGGTGTGGCAAGGGTCGTAGCGTTCATGATCTTCCTCCCATGAGGGGTTGAGCTGTCAGAACCACTGGTCACTCGGGTGACCTGCACGTCCGACACGTCAGGCGGAGCGCCAGAGGTGCATCGCGGCGTACGAGCGCCAGGGCGCCCACGCCGCGCCGCGCCGGGCGAGCTCCTTGAACTGGTGGGACCGGGGCTCCTCCACGGAGACCAGGCCGAGGTAACGCGCGCCCGCGAGCAGCGCGACGTCGCCGTCCATGAGGACGTCGGGGTCGCCGAGCACCCGCAGCGTCACGTAGCCGGCCGTCCAGGGGCCGATCCCTGGCCGGGCCACCAGGCGTCGGCGCAGGTCGTCGGGGTCGTCGCCGACGCTCAGGGTGAGGGTTCCGTCCGCGAGGTCCTGGCTCGCGCCGATCACGGTCGCCAGGGTCCGGGCGGGCAGGCGGAGGTGAGCCAGGGCGCCGTCGGCCACCTGGCTGGGCGTGGGGAACAGGCGGGTGAGGCCCTCGAACGCCGAGACGTACGGGGCGCCGACGCCCTGCGCGAGGCGTGACAGGTGCGTGCGCGCGGCGGCGACGCTGATCTGCTGGCCGACGATCGCGCGGACCAGGAGCTCCGCCGGATCGAGCGTGCCAGGCACCCGGATGCCCGGCACCGCAGCGACCGACGGCGCGAGCACGGGATCGGCCGCCAGGGCGGAGTCGACGGCGACCGGGTCGGCGTCGAGGTCAAGCAGGCGCCGCACGCGCGCGACGGCGACCGGCGCGTCGGCCAGGTCGGCGAGCTCGAGATCCAGGTCGACGCGGCCGCTGCCCGGGCGGGGCACGCGCACCTCGAACGCGCCGGGGCCGTGCGGCAGGGCGACGGTGCGGGCGTACCGGAGGACATGCGCATGATCAGAGGCGTCCGCGCTGGTCGAAGGGCCGGAGCCCAGGTCCGCCGACTCCACGCCCTCGATCGCGCGGACGGCCAGGAACTCGAGCACGCCGCGCGCGTCGAACGGCTCCCGGACGGGCAGAGCGAGCGAGATCCGCACGGGCTGGTCGGTCAGGTCGAGTTCGGTCGGTTGCGTGGCGCGAGCGGTGTCGGTTGCCTCGACATCGGTCCGTTGCCTCGAGATCGGTCCATCGATGGACCGATCTCGAGGCAACGGACCGAACTCGCGGCCAGCGCCCGCGGCCCCGCGCCCGGTTTTCCGCGCCCGCGCGCGCAGGTCCGACGGCGTCGCGCCGAAGACCTCGGCCACGGTGTCGTTGAACTGCCGGATCGAGCCGAACCCCGCGGCGAAGGCGACGTCGGCCAGGCGCAGCGAGGTGCCGACCAGGAGGGCCCGCGCCGTCTGCGCGCGCTGCGCCCGGGCCAGCGCCAGCGGTCCCGCGCCCAGCTCGCTGACCAGCAGCCGGTGCAGCTGCCGCTCGGAGTAGCCCAGCCGGGTCGCCAGGCCGGACACACCCTCGCGGTCCACGACGCCGTCAGCCACCAGGCGCATGGCGCGGCCCGTGAGGTCGCGGCGCAGGTCCCACGCGGGTGTGCCCGGGGCGGCCTCGGGGAGGCACCGCTTGCACGCGCGGAAGCCGGCCTCGTGCGCGGCGGCCGACGTCAGGTAGAACAACACGTTCTCGGCCTTCGGCGTGCGTGCCGGGCAGGACGGACGGCAGTAGATACCGGTGGTGCGCACCGCGGTGTAGAACTGCCCGTCGAAGCGGGAGTCGCGCGCGGCGATGGCGCGGTAACGCTCGGTGAACGCGGGATCGCGGAGCTCGACGTCGGTCATAGCCACCATCCTGCGCCCCGTCGGGGCGCGGCGGCTAGCGGGATTCGGACACGGCAGTGAGCGCCGTCAGGCGCGCCTCCAGGCCCTCGCGGACGCCGGTCCACTCGTCGGACAGGATCGAGAAGTACAGGGTGTCGCCCTCGGAGCCGTCGGGCGCCACGCGGTGTGCGCGCAGCCGGCCCTCCTCCGTGGCGCCGAGCTTCAGGATCGCGGCCCGCGACCGGGTGTTCCGCGCATCGCAGCGCAGCGCCACCCGGCGCAGCCCCAGGGTCTCGAAGGCGTGCCGGAGCAGCATCAGCTTGCACGCCGGGTTGGTCGCGC
The DNA here is from genome assembly GCA_963850545.1 of uncultured Actinomycetota bacterium. Taxonomy (GTDB): domain Bacteria; phylum Actinomycetota; class Actinomycetes; order Actinomycetales; family Cellulomonadaceae; genus Promicromonospora. The sequence goes on from CAWKLP010000002.1 coordinate 1,813,542, forward strand.
CGGCCCACCAGTCGCGACCGTAGAACGTGGAGCCGATCTCGACGCGGCGCTGCCCCGCGTTGAGATCGTAGAACCGCGTGGAGCCGCGCACCTCGCCGTCGGGCCCGAGGACCGCGAAGGCGAGGTGGTCGCGGGCCGCGATCGCGGCATCGACGTACGCGTCCATGGCCGGGGCGGTGCCGGGCAGGGCGCTCGTCATGCCCGCCCAGAGCTGGGCGTCGACGAGTGCGGCCAGCGCCGGGGCGTGGTCGCGGGACAGCGGTTCGAGGCGGACGCCGTGGGCGGAGAGGTGGAGGTCGTGCAGCATGGCGCTATCCCACCACGCGCCCGGCGGTGCTCGTGCTCACCGCAGATCCCTGAGATACGCCGCCGCGCCCCCGTAGCCCTCCGTACGCCGCTCGTCCAGGGTGGCGATGATGAGCAGCACCCCGCCGGCCGCCGCGAGCGTGAGCATCCACGGCACCGCCGAGATCTCGGTCCCGAGCTGGGTCAGGAACACGATTAGCACCTCGACCGGCAGGACCCAGACGCCGAGCAGGAACGGCGACGCGAGCCCGCGCCGGGACCCCACGAGCACCGCCGCCAGCGCCACCCCGACCACGAGCACGGCCCGCCAGGTCTGCGGGTCCGTGAAGGTGGCGAGGACCGAGGGCCCGAGCAGCGCGAGAATTCCCGGCCCGAGCAGTGCCCACGAGCCGGTCCAGCCGACCGGCCAGCCGACCAGGGTGCGCTGCGGGGCCCGGGCGGCGTCGGGTCCGCCGACCTTCGTCCGCGCCTCCCACTCGCCCAGCGCGAAGCAGCCCGCCACGACGAGCCCCACGCCGAGCGGCACGGAGAACACCTCGACCCGCAGCTCGCGCGGGCTCCATGCGGCGATCGCCGCCGCCAGCGCGCAGACCCAGACGGCCCAGGACGGGACGCCGGTGGTCAGCCCGCGCAGCAGGCGCCGCGCGACCAGCACCAGCAGCACGAGCAGAGCCACCTCCAGCACCCAGAGCGTCACTATCGCGCCCCAGTGCGGCTCCGTGTTCGCCACGGCCCCGACGGTGAGGAACAGCAGCGCGGGGACGTGGCCGCCGGTGTCGATCGCGCGCCGCAGGCGGGCCGACGTCGTCCCCGGCCGCGCGCCGGTGACCGCGACCAGGGAGATGACACCCGCCGCGAACGCCCAGCCCAGGCCGACCGCGAACCGTGCGCCGGGCGCACCGAGCGGGGACGCCGCGACCTGCAGGGACTCGATCGCCAGGCCCACGCTCGCGAGCAGCGCGGCGCCGGCCAGCAGGGCGCGGGCGTGTGCGGCCCAGCCCGCCGACACGAGCGGCCACCTCCGCAGCCCGACGATCGCGAGCGTCAGGACGAGGCCGGTCGCCAGCAGGATCCAGCCGCGCGGGTCCCCCGGCCCGTCCGCCAGGGCCAGCGTCAGGTCGCTCGGCACCAGCGCGAGGACGGCGCCGGCGGCGACGAGTCGCCAGCCGTGGCGGCCCGACGGCGGCGCGCTCGGCGCCGTGTCGGTCCCGGCCGCACCCTCGGCGGCGCTGTCGGCCAACCCGGCGCCCCCGGCCACCGCCGCCCGCCGCGCCAGCAGGGCCCCGACCAGAACCGCGGCGACGGCCGGTGGCAGGGTGTAGGCCTCGACGAGCCGGACGCCGCCGTCGGCCAGCGCCGTCCAGGTCGCCGCGGTGGCGAGGGCACCCGTGAGCCACCAGACGCGGGTGCGGTCGGGCTCGCGCGCCACCACCCCGGCGCCGACGGCGAGGAGCAGCAGCACGGCCACCGCGATGTCGGGCCCGGCGGACGGGCGGCCGTAGGCCAGGGCGACGGTGATGATGCCGGTCACGACGGCGCTCAGCTCGAGCGTGCCGCGCACCCGCGTGCCGACGACGTCGCCGTCCGGCACCCGGTCCGCGAGGAAGCCGGCGACACGCGGGGCCGCGCCGGCGACGACCGCGAGGGCCGCCGCGATGACCGGGAGCAGCACGGGCGATCCGCTGACCGGCAGCAGCATCGCGCCGGCGCTCACGATCGCGACCGAGGCCGTGGGCAGCACCAGGCCCGCAGCCAGCACCCGCACGGCCGGCGCGAGCCCGGCCCGCCGGGTGAGGAGCAGGACCAGCTCCAGGAGGAGCATCGCGGCCGCCGCCCCGGCGGACCACCAGGTGCGGTCGACGACCACGGTGAGCACCCCGAGCGCGAACGGCACTGCCGTCACGCCGAGCACGGCGAACCACTCGTCGCGGGCGACCTTCGTGCCGGTCGTCACCGCCACCGCCGCCACGGAGGCCGCGGCCGACACGGTGCACACCGCGGCGACCCAGTCGAACCCGAGCCACCCCAGCCAGACCCCGCCCACGACCAGCGCGTACGCGTACGCGCCACCCACGAGGGCTGGGTGTGCAGCGCGCGGGAGGGCCGCCCGCGCGGCCAGCACGAGCGGCACGACGACGACGGCCGCGGCCAGCACCGTAGGACGGCTCTGCCAGGATCCGAGCGCCAGCAGGCCGAGGGCGACACAGGCCCCGGTCAGCGCGGCCAGACGCCAGGACGCGCCCTCGCCCGGCCCCATCGGGGACCCGCCGAGCCGGGCCGCGATCCCCGACGCCCGGCGCAGGGTGTCGAACCCGGACCGCACTCCGGCGGCGACGGCGCGCAGCCCCCGCCAGGACCGCTCCGGGTTCGCGGTCGCCGCGAGCAGCACGGCGGCGAGGCCCGCCAGCAGCGCGAGGGACGCTGCGGCGTGCAGCCTCGGGTGCAGGGCGGCGGTGATCGCCAGGCCGACCGTCACCCAGGGTGCGAGGGCACGCGCGACGCGCGCCACGGGCGCCACCCGGCCCGACGCCGGACCCGCCGCGATGCCGAGCCGCGATCCGGCCAGCACCAGCAGGGTCAGCACGAGGACCCCGAGCAGGCTCGGATCGCGGACCTCCGCCATCATGATCCGACCACCCAGCGGGTCGTCGCCGAGCCCCGGCGTGGGGGACAGCTCGAGCGCCCCGAGCAGCACCTCGAGCACGCGCGGCGCGGTGCCCAGCACGGCCGGGACGGAAGCGAGCACGGCGACCAACCAGGCCGCGAGCAGCAGGTCGGCGCGCGTGCGAGCGGCGGGCACGAGGCTGCGCGCGCGCCCCGCGACCAGCGCGGTCAGCGTCCCGGCGAGCGCCGCCCATGCCCCGCCCGCCGCCGCGGGCAGGATCCACAGGAATGCCGTCCCGTCCGGTGCCGCGAGGAACATCGCGGCGGTCGCGCCCAGCGCTCCGGCGGTGAAGGTCCACCAGCGGCGGTGCGTACCCCGGCGAAGCACCGCGGCGACCACGGCGGTGACCGCGAGCAGGGCGGCCGTCTGGGCGCCGTTCACGAGAACGCCGACCGGCGGGACCAGGAGGGCGGCCGCGACGGCCACCACGACCGCAAGGCCCTGGGCCACCTCGAGCAGCCGGAGCTCCACCCACAGGTCCGAGCCGACCCGCGGGCCGGTGCCCCGCGCGACGGCCGGCCCGGCCAGCGTGGCCAGGGCTACGAGCAGCGCCCCGATGCCGACCGCCCAGGATCGGGCGACGGCGTCCTCCGGGAGGGCGAGCGCGGCCGGGAACGCGGCGAACGGCGCCATGACCAGGCCGGTCGTGGCCCATGCGCGGACCCGTAGCGTGTGACCGAGGGCGACGGCACCGACGGAGACGAGCGCCCACCAGGCGGAGAGGGGCAGCGGGGCGAGGTCGAGCCGGAGCGTCGTGGCGAGCGCCGCGGGGACCGCCACGGTGCGGACGATCTCCAGCGCCCGCGACTCCCACCGCGGGAGTGATGCCGAGCCGGGTGCCGACGCCCCGCAGGACGCCGATCGCGGCGTGCGCCACGAGGGCCGCGGCGACCAGGCCGAGGATCCAGACCCAGGCGGGCCGGACGACGTCGGACAGGCCCTCCGCGAGCAGCAGCGGGACGAGCGGCGCGGCGACCGTGCCGGCCGCCGCCCAGGAGCGCACCCTCAGCCGGCTGCCCAGGACCACGAGCGACGGGGCGAGCACCGCGAGGATGGCGGCTCGGGCGAGGAACGGGTCCACGCCGTCAAGCAGCCCGGCCTGCAGCCCGAGCTCCGCGCACACCCAGGCCAGGGCGACGGCCAGGGCCGCCACCGCCTCGGCGGACGACCGCAGCCCGGCCCGGCGCATCAGCGCCGCCGCCACCACGGACGCGACGGTGACCAGCAGCGTCGCGACGGTGCGGAGGACGAGCTGGTCGGCCAGCGTGAAGAACACGAAGACCACCGCCGACACGGCGATCAGCGCGGCGCCGACGCCGGCGAGGATCGGCTGGAGCGCCACCGTGTTGCGCGGCTCGTCCGGGCCCGGGACGGCGGAGCGTGGGACTGCGGGGCGTGCGTCAGCAGGGGTCGACGACGCCGGGGTGGCCGCCGTCGGGCGCTGGGCCGCGGGAGCCGCCTGATCGTCCCCGGCCCGGCCCGCCCCGACGCCGCCCGTCGCGAGCGCGCGGCCGTCGGCCATCCGGGCGAAGGCGTCCGCTGCGGGCTGCTCGGCGCGCATCTCCTCGAGGATCCGCTGGCGGTCGAGGATTGCCCGCTCGACGGCAAGCGAGGCCGCGTGCAGCTTGATCCCGCGCTGCCCACCGAGGTCGAGCGCGCAGCTCCCGCAGACGGCGGCGCTGAGGGGCGCGCCGCAGGCGGGGCAGGACAGGGTGTCGGGCAGGCGTCTCAGCGCGTGACTTACCCACGTCTCTTCCATGAGTGGCAGCCTGGCGGACCTGAGCGGCCGCTGGGTCGACGGCACGCGACGAATCGGTCACGGTTTCATGCCAAATGTGTGTTTTACGCGGACGCCGGTCGCGCCGTCAGACCTTCGCGTCGAGCCAGTCCAGCACCGTGGTCAAGTACTTCTCCCGGGCCGGCTTCGAGGACAGCGCGAGGTCGTGGGCGCCGCCCTCGATGATCGAGACGTCCACGGTCGCCCCCAGCTTCGGGGCGCGAGCGTGCATGTGCGCGATGTCGAGGACCGCGTCGGTGCTGAGCATCACCGCAGCCTCGCCGCCGTCGGGCCCGGTCTTGTCGCTGGTGCACATGAGTACCGGGCACTGCACGGACAGGCCACGCCCGAGCCTGCGGTGGGCACGCCGGATCTCGGCCAACCACCCGGCGCGGACCGGGAACCCGCCGTGCGGCTTCCAGGCCAGGTCGTAGTCCCACTCGCCGCCCGTCCCCGTGTGCAAGGCCCGGCCGTAGTCCTCGCCGGGCTTGTTCACCACCGTCCGCGGCGCGATCCGCCCGAGTGCGTACACCGCCTGGGTGACCAGGGTCCGATCGGACCAGCTACCCCTCAGGTCGAACCACGGGCTGTTCAGCACCAGGGCCGTCACCCGGTCGGGGCGCGCGTTCGCGTACATCGAGGCGATCAGCCCGCCGGTCGAGTGCCCCATGAGCACGAGCCCGGTGTGGCCCTCCGCGGCGATGACGTCGGCCGCCATGTCGAGGTCCTGCCGGTAGAGCCGCAGGCTGTTGACCATGTTGGCGTCGCCGCCCGTCGAGGTCCACGAGTCGATGGAGCGCCCGTGGGCCCGCAGGTCGATGGCGTAGAACGGGTAGCCGCGGCCCGCGACGGCCTCGGCGAGGTGCCGCTGGAAGAAGTAGTCGGTGTACCCGTGCACGTACAGCACGGGCGGGCGCCCGACACCCGGCCCGTCCTCGGGCGCGTAGCGGACCAGGGTGGCCTCGGCGCCGCCCGGCAGCCGCAGCGTGCGGGCGTCGAAGCCCGCCCCCAGCACGTCCTCGGTCCAGTCGTTCCCGGTCTCGTCCATGTCGCTCCCGTGCGTCATGCCTGCGCGTGGTCAGCCTGCCGTGTGCGCTGCTGCCGTCGGCTGACCATATAGGTAACGAGTCCACCGACGACGAGTATCAGGAACGTGGCGAGGGTGATCGGCGTGCCCCAGTCGGAGATGACGCCGTCCGCGGCGTGCGGCACCGCGGTGGGCGCCGCCTCGGCGGTCGCCTCAGCCGTCGGCTCGGCCGTGGGATCCGGGCCGACGGCGGCCGCCGTGGCCGGGCCGCGCGCCGACAGGGTCGTGGCCTGCGCCGCGTCCGGGCGCCACGTGACGGTGCTGCCGTCCACCTCGCCGTTGGCCTCCGTGACGGGGCCGGGGAAGGTGAGCACGACGGTGGCCTCGACGGAGCCGAGCACACCCTCCGGCGCGTCCTCGATGCCCTCGACGCGTTTCGACAGGTCGAGCACGCCGGAGACCACGTACTCGTCCCCCTCGCGGGCGACCTCGAGGTCGCCGTCGCTGATCTTGGCGAGGGTCGCAACGGGCTCGTCGTCGAACACGTAGCGGGAGCCGGTGTAGCCGTCCTCGGCGTACGGCTCCTCGATCACGGTGTCCGGGACCTCGCCGACCACCTGGTCCTTGTACTCGGCCCAGACGTCGGCGGGGTCGCTGCCCAGCATCCCGGCGGCGTCGTCGGCCATGGCGATGACGAGCGTGCCGTCGGCCGTGCCGTGGTCGGTGAGCGTGGTCTGCAGGTCGAGGCGCACGCACCCCGAGAGAGTCAGGGCGACGAGCACCGCGCCGGCGAGGGCCCGAGTGAAGTTCACCCGGCCAGTGTGCCCGACAGGCGCCGCGCGCGACCAGACAGCATCCGTTCCCGGCGCAGCGCGGGGAGGAAGCACGCCGCGCCAAGGGTGCTGAACACCCCGCCGAGCACCATCGCCGCCGGCGTGGACAGCAGGCCCGCCGTCCAGCCGAGGGCGGGGGCGGCCAGGGAGTAGGCCGCGAACGAGAGCATCGACGCCATCGACAGCACCGTCGAGCGGTTCCGGGACTCGGCCTCCCGGTGCAGCAACGCCTGGTAGGCGGGCCCGCACGCGCCGTGCAGCCCGTAGGTCACGAAGTAGGCCGCGATCAGGCCGACCGGGCCGAGCGCGAGCCCCATCCACACGGCCCCGAGCCCGTTGAGGACGCGCGTCAGGATCGCCGTGCGGGCCACGCCGAGACGCGGCGTGGCGAGGCCGGTCAGCGCCGCTCCACCCGCGAACACCGCCCACCCGACGGCCGCGACCGGGCCGGAGACCGCGGCCGCGGTCTCGGTGCCGCCCAGGAGCTCGGCCAGGCGGATCGGCTGGAACGTCTCGAACACCACCATCCCCACGCTCCAGAACACCTCGACGAGCAGCAGCCACCGCAGCACCCGGTTGTCCCGCGCCAGGCGCAGGCCGTCGCGGATCACCCCGGGCGCCTGGCGTGCGGACTCGAGCATCCGTCCCGCGACACCCCTGCTGCCCGACGGCGGCAGGGCCGGCGTCGCGCCGGGTCCGGCCAACCCGGCGTCCTCGGTCGCGGTGTTCTGGGTCGCGGTGTCCGCGGCCCCGGCGCCGTCGGACGCGGTGCCCGCGGTGCCCACGGTCACCGAGTCCGTGGGCGCCGAGGTGCGGGGTGCCTCGCGGACCAGGACCGTCACGGCGACCAGGTGAACCGCCGAGAGCGCGGCGTACACCGCGTAGGGGAGCACCATCGCGGACCACGCGTCGAACGGGTGCCACCAGACGAGCCCGCCCGAGACGAGGGCGCCGGCGGCGATCGAGACACCCAGCACGGTGCTGTGCGCGGCCAGCGGCCGGTCGACGTCGGCCCCCGGCTCGGTGGCGTGCACCGTATCGACGAACCAGGCCTCCAGCGGGCCGGAGTCGAGCGCCCGGAAGATGCCCGTGACCGCCGCTGCCAGGGCGAACGACCAGAACGTCTGCGCGGTGAGGAACAGGACGGCCGCCGCCACCTGCAGCACCCCGGCCGCGACGAGCATCGGGCGGCGGCCCACGGCGTCGGCCAGGCCGCTGGTGGGCAGCTCCAGGAGGAACACCGTGAACCCTGCGAGGGAGAGCGCCGTGAGCGCCTCGGGCACCGAAAGCCCGCGCTGGATCGGCAGCAGCGTGGTCACCGTGACGATCAGCCCGACGGGGAACCACCGGGTCAGGGTCAGCAGCAGGAAGACCTGCCGGGCGCGCCGCGGCGTCAGGGGAGTCATGGCCGGTCTCTTCCGGTGTCCGGGCCGCCGTTGCCTTCGGGGCCGTCGGTGCCGGTGCCGGTGCCAGTGCCGGCGTCGTCCGCGCCCGGGACGTCGTCCATCTCCAGCGGGAAGGCGGCCTGCCAGACGGCGACGCGCACTGCGCCGGGGCCGCCGCCGGCCGCTTCGTAGGCCGTCGACCTGCTCGCCGAGGGTGCGGTGCAGCGGGTGGTCCCGGAGCACGACGGCGACACGGTGCGGAACGTCGCAGTCGCCGTTGCCGCGGAGTGCGCGGCGGTGCTGCGGGAGCTTGCGCCGGGCTGAGGGCTCGCTGGGCGTTGCCCGGCCGTGGACGCCCTGCTCCGTTCGAGGCGGCGCGCCCTCCGGGGGTGACCATGGGAATTCGAGGTGTGTTGCTCTCCGTAGACGTTGTCCACGCGGAGCAACACACCTCAGGTGGGTGAGGGCTCTGCTGTGGCCGCGCCGGAGCCCTGGCTCGCACCGTCCAGGAGCGCGCGGCCCAGCTCAGTGGTCTCGTAGACGACGCGGCGGCCGTGGCGTTGGCCGCTGACCAGGCCGTTGGCGCGCAGGACACCCAGATGCTGAGCGACGGCGCTCGGCGTCGTGCCGAGCTCCCTGGCGAGGTCCGTCGTCGTGGCCGGCGCGAGCAGCGCACGCAGCAGGCCCGCCTTGCTTCGGCCGAGCAGGCGAGCGGTGTCGTGCAGGACCGGCAATCGGTCGAGGGACAGAGCGAGGCGTGCGATACCTCGGCAGGGGTAGCGCACGGTCGTCCGGGTGGTCGTGTACCGCTTGACCACTACCCGATCCGGGCCGAGCGCGACGGGGAGCAGGACCAGTCCACCGCGCGCCGCGGGTGTCGTCCCACCGCGCTGATCCGTCAGGACGGTCAGCTGTCCGTCCGACCAGACGAGATCCTCGTGCAGGTCCTCGAACAGCCGGACCGCGCCGCCGGCGGCGAGCTGTGTGGCCCGGTGCGCGATGTCGGTCTCCAGCAGCGCGCGGATCCGCGGCCAGTGGGGCCAGATGAGGTAGTCGTGCGCATCCTTGAGCTCCGCCGCGATCGTGGCGAGCCGCTCTGCCGGTGCTTCGGCCAGCTCCTGTGCTGCCGGGGGCAGGTCATCTCCGAACACGCGGTGCAGGCTCCCGAAGACCTCCCCGGGCGTGGTCCGCTGCATCGCTGCCAGGTCGTCTTCGATGCTGGTCCGGGTGGTCGCGGGGGCAGGCAGGAGGAACTGGGGCCAGCCCGGCCGGCCGTTGATCAGCAGCGGCCATATCGCCGCGAGTCGCAGGGGCCGGCGCATGATCCGCTCCCGAGCCCACTGGGTCCACCACCGGGTACGCGGGGTCGGGTGGGGCTCCGCGAGCTGCTGCAGCCCGGAGATCGTCTCGCCGAGCGGTGAGATCGCGAACCTCGTGGCCGCGAGGTCGGTCGTGCTGATCTTGATGCTCAGGGGCACACACCGATTATGTAGCGCAGCGCTCAATCATGGTGTGCCGTCGGGCGGCGCCCGCACCCTCTCGCCATGACATCCGAAGACAGGCTGCCCGCGCGCTACTGGCGGCTGTGGTGGGCGGGCGCCGTCGACAACGTCGGCAACGGCGCGTTCGTCACGGCACTGCCACTGCTCGCGGTCACGCTCACGTCGGATCCCCGGCTGATCTCGGCGGTCGCGGCGGCGAGCTTCGTGCCCTGGCTGCTGTTGTCGCTCCCGGCCGGGGCGCTCGTGGACCGGCACAGCCGGATCGGCCTGATGCGCGGCGCGCAGCTGTTCCAGGCGGTGGTTGTCGCGGCGATCGCGGTCCTGGCCGCCTCCGGAGTCATGAACATCGCGCACCTGATGGTCGGGGCCTTCGCGGTCGGCGTCGGACAGGTCGTCTTCGGCATTGCCGGCCAGTCCGTCCTGCCGGAGATCGTCGACAACCGGCAGCTCGGGCAGGCCAACGCCCGTCAGTACCTGGCGACGACGATCGGGCAGAGCTTCATCGGCCCGCCGGTCGGGAGCCTCCTGTTCGGTCTGGCGATCGCGCTGCCGTTCGGTCTCGACGTGGCGACCCTGCTCGCGTCCGCGCTGCTGCTGACGAGCCTGCGCGGTGTGTCCCGGGCGCAGGCGCGGTTGCCCGGGGCCGTGCAGCCGGCGGGCTCGGCGGTCCTGGAGGGGCTGCGCTGGCTCGGCCGCCATCGGCTCCTGCGCACCCTGGCCCTGCTGCTCGGCGTGAACACCTTCTGCTTCCAGCTGGGCAACGTCACTCTCGTCCTGCTGGCGACCCGCGAACTCGGCGTCGACCCGGCCGGCTACGGGCTGCTGCTGGGGATTGCGGCCGTCGGAAGCATTCTCGGCGGGCTGCTCACCGCGCGGCTTACCCGGGTGTTCGGGCAGATTCCCGTGCTGGTCGTGGCGCTGACGATCAACGCAGCCACGTTCGTCCTGCTGGGACTGAGCCCGAACGCCTGGACCCTCGCCGCACTGCTCGCCCTCAGTGGTCTCGTCACCGCGGTCTGGAACGTCGTGACGGTCACGCTCCGGCAGGAGCTGGTCCCGCTTGCCCTGCTCGGCCGGGTCAACAGCGTCTACCGCCTGCTCGGCTGGGGGCTCATCCCCCTCGGCGCGCTTGCCGGCGGTCTTGTCGCCCACGAGGTAAGCGTCCGGACCGGCTATCCGATCGCCGGAGCACTCCGAGCTGCCGCACTCCTGATCAGTTTGCCGGTCCTCGTCCGGGCCTACCGCCAGGGGCCGCCGTCGTCCGCAGACTGATCGCCCGCTCCGGGTAGTCCCTAGCGCCCCTGCTTCTCCAGTGCCTTGCGCACCTGCTGGACCAGCGCGAAGACGAGGAGTGCCGCGAAGGCGATCGAGGCGACGTTGTCGGGCAGCACGACCGACAGGCTGGCTCCGCCGAACGAGAAGACCGACGCCACCAGGCCGATGATCGTCGCCGTCTTCAGGTGGACCAGCCGGTTGCGGGCATTGACCCAGGTCCCCGAGATGGCGGTGGGGATCATCGCGACCAGGGACGTGCCCTTGGCGAGCGCGGGCGCGAAGTCGAACAGGGCGGACAGGCCCGGCACGGCGATCTGGCCGCCGCCGATGCCGAGCAGGCCCGACGCGATTCCCATGACGAGGCCGAGCCCGACCATCCCCGCACCGTCGAGCACACTGGGGATGCCTTCGGCTGTGTCGACCGACGGCGGCTCGCCGAACCCGTCCAGCAAGGACCGCACGATGCCCGCGACGAGCACCCCGACGAACAGCCAGCGCAGCAGGGCCTCCGGGACGCGGGCGAGCAGCCGCGCGCCGTACGCCGCGCCGACCACCGAGCCCACCACGAGCAGTGCGGCGGAGATCAGGTCGACGGCGTCGTGCGTCAGGTACGGGATGGACCCGACGATCGCCGCCGGGAGGATCGCCGCGAGCGAGTAGGCGCTGGCCCGGCGCTGCGTCAGGCCGCCGAGCGAGGTCAGGAGCGGCACCATCACGATGCCGCCGCCGAGACCGAACAGCCCGGAGAAGGTCCCGCCGACGATCCCGACGAGGACGGCGCGGGGAGGGGTCAGGGAGTCGTCAGTCTGCTCGGTCACCCCGCGATGATCTCAGGTGTGCGGCGATGGTCCGCGCGCAGTCCGTCGAATCGGTGTTCGTGGTGTCGACCTCCAGGTCGTAGGCGACGCCCTCGTGGACGACGTCGGCCTGCTTCGCGGCCATGCCCGCTACGCGGTCGCCGCGGGCGGCCTCGCGCTCCGTGGCAACCGCGGCGTCGCAGCGCACGCCGACCCAGAGCGTCGGCACGTCGCCGAGGGCGTCCAGCCAGCGCCGCTGCGACCCGGCGCCCCCGAGAAACACGTCGTCGACCACTATGTGCGCGCCCGCGCGCGCCATCGCGACGAGCCCGGTGATCCAGGCGTCCTGCAGCGCCATGAACTCCTGCCCGACGGCGACGCCGCCGTCGTCGGCGAACCCGATCCCGTCGCCGCCTGCCGTCAGGCGGGCGGGCATCGCGTCGACGAGGGTGTCGATGCTGAGCGACAGCCAGGCGTCGGGAAGGACAGCCTGCAGACTGCACGCGATTGCGGACTTTCCGGAGCTGGACCCGCCGTTGAGAACGATGACCTGGGTGTTCATGCGGCAACGGTACGAATGTCGGTGACGCGCGCTACAGTGAATTTCAAGTTGAGCGGAATAGGCTCAACTTTGAGCCCGTTTCACCTCAAGCAGATTTCAGCATCCCTGGGAGGCCTCATGGACACCAAGTTCACGACCATGTCGCAGCAGGCGATCGGCGACGCGATCCAGTCGGCGTCGGCGGCCGGCAACCCGCAGCTCGAGCCCGTCCACCTGCTCGCGTCGCTGCTTCAGCAGGAGCGCGGCGTCGCCGTCGGGCTGCTCGACGCGGTCGGGGCGAATGCGCAGGCCATCGGTCGGCAGGTGCGCGCGGCTCTCGTCGCGCTGCCCCGGACCAGCGGGGCAAGCACGGCCCAGCCGAGTGCGAGCCGCGCCACGGCGACGGTCCTGGACCTGGCGTCGAAGGAGGCGCAGGGCCTGGGCGACGAGTACGTCTCCACGGAGCATCTGCTCGTCGCCATCGCGGCCGGCCAGTCGCCCGCGGCCCAGATCCTGTCCGACGCCGGGGCGACCGCCGACGCACTGCGTGCCGCCCTGCCCGCCGTCCGGGGATCCGGCCGGGTCACCAGCCCCAACCCGGAGGGCACCTACAAGGCGCTCGAGCAGTACGGCACCGACCTGACGCAGCGCGCCCGGGACGGAAAGCTCGACCCGGTGATCGGCCGTGACTCGGAGATCCGCCGCGTGATCCAGGTCCTGAGCCGCCGCACCAAGAACAACCCGGTGCTCATCGGCGAGCCCGGTGTCGGCAAGACCGCCGTCGTCGAAGGGCTGGCCCAGCGGGTCGTCGCGGGTGACGTCCCCGAGTCCCTCAAGGGCAAGCGGCTGGTCGCTCTGGACCTGGCGTCGATGGTGGCCGGCGCGAAGTACCGCGGCGAGTTCGAGGAGCGCCTCAAGGCGGTCCTGGAAGAGATCACGGCGTCCGACGGCGAGGTGGTCACCTTCATCGACGAGCTGCACACGGTGGTCGGCGCGGGTGCCGGTGGCGACGGCGCGATGGACGCCGGCAACATGCTCAAGCCCATGCTCGCCCGCGGCGAGCTGCGCATGGTCGGCGCCACCACGCTCGACGAGTACCGCGAGCACATCGAGAAGGACCCCGCCCTGGAGCGCCGGTTCCAGCAGGTCTTCGTGGGCGAGCCGTCGGTCGAAGACACGGTGGCGATCCTGCGCGGGCTCAAGGAGCGCTACGAGGCGCACCACAAGGTGACGATCGCCGACTCCGCGCTCGTGGCCGCCGCGTCCCTCTCCGACCGGTACATCTCCGGCCGGCAGCTCCCCGACAAGGCGATCGACCTGGTCGACGAGGCCGCGTCCCGCCTGCGCATGGAGCTCGACTCCTCCCCGATCGAGATCGACGAGCTGCAGCGGGCCGTCACGCGCCTCGAGATGGAGGAGGTCGTGCTGTCCGAGTCCGCGGACGCGGCCTCCAAGGACCGGCTGGAGCGCCTCCGCGCCGACCTGGCGGACCGCCGCGAGGCGCTGGCCGCGCTCACCGCGCGCTGGGAGTCCGAGAAGGCCGGGCACAACCGTGTCGGCGACCTGCGCGCGCGCCTCGACGAGCTGCGCACCGATGCCGAGCGCAAGCTGCGCGAGGGCGACCTCGAGGGCGCCGCGCGCATCCAGTACGGCGAGATCCCGGTGGTCGAGAAGGAACTCGTGGCGGCGGAGGAGGCGGAGGCCGGCTCGGAGGACGAGCCGGACGGCCTCGGCCCGGAGAACACCGAGCCGCCGATGATCGCCGACAAGGTCGGCGCCGACGAGATCGCAGAGGTGGTCGCCGCGTGGACCGGCATCCCGGCCGGGCGGCTGCTGCAGGGCGAGTCCGAGAAGCTCCTGCACATGGAGGAGGTCCTCGGGGCACGCCTCATCGGGCAGCAGACCGCCGTGGCCGCGGTGTCGGACGCCGTGCGGCGCAGCCGGGCCGGCGTCTCCGACCCCGACCGGCCCACCGGTTCGTTCCTGTTTCTCGGCCCCACGGGCGTGGGCAAGACCGAGCTCGCCAAGGCGCTGGCGGACTTCCTGTTCGACGACGAGCGCGCGATGGTGCGCATCGACATGTCCGAGTACGGGGAGAAGCACTCCGTGGCCCGGCTCGTCGGCGCGCCTCCCGGGTACGTCGGTTACGAGGAGGGCGGCCAGCTCACGGAGGCCGTCCGGCGCCGGCCCTATTCGGTGGTGCTGCTGGACGAGGTGGAGAAGGCGCACCCCGAGGTTTTCGACATCCTGCTCCAGGTGCTCGACGACGGCCGCCTCACCGACGGTCAGGGCCGCACCGTCGACTTCCGCAACACGATCCTGGTGCTGACCTCGAACCTCGGCTCGCAGTTCCTCATGGAACCGATGCTGTCGGACGAGGAGCGGCGCGAGTCGGTGATGACGACCGTGCGTGCCGCGTTCAAGCCGGAGTTCCTGAACCGGCTCGACGACGTGGTGGTCTTCGACGCGCTGACGCTGGCAGAGCTCGGCAGCATCGTGGAGCTGCAGGTCGGGGCCTTCGCGAAGCGGCTCGAGGACCGTCGCATCACGCTCGAGGTGACCGAGGCGGCACGCGAGTGGCTCGCTCTGGAGGGGTTCGACCCGGCGTACGGCGCCCGGCCGCTCCGCCGCCTGGTGCAGCGCGAGATCGGCGACCGCCTGGCGCGGCTCCTGCTCACGGGCGAGGTGTCCGACGGCGACACGGTGGTCGTGGACCGCGCGGACGGCGACGGCCTCACCCTCGAACGGAGGGTGCTGACCGCGTAGCCCGGGGTACTCCGCTCGACGTACACAGAATTACGTCGAGCGGCCGACGCAGCTGCTTGGCCGGGCCTGCCATCCTGTATGTGATGGTGTTGTGAAAGTGGCAGCCTGTTGGTTCATAAGCGGAAATCCCGCACGTCCCTCTAAGTGTGCGGGGTGAATCTGTGCGCGGCGTGTCGCACACGGGCTCAGCACGGCAAGGGCGCGCGGGGGGCGAGCCGATGGGAGCCACTGGGGAGAGGCAGACGGTCAGGGAGGGCCCGGTGCTGCGGTTCCATTTCACTTCGGATGATCTTGCTCGGGTTCGGATCGCTCCGGGCCCGGACCCCATGTGGGAGACGCTGCTCAGCGCCCACGTGGTGAACCAGCGTTCGGGCTCGATCCTGTTCGGGCCCTGGCGCGGGCAGGTGTTGTCCGGTCTGCCGCCCGCGGCACGGATGCTGCTGCGACTGACGCCGCCGCAGGGCTACTCGCCCGACTTCCTCACGCCCCTGACCGGCGCCGAGGACTTCGAGGCCGGGCTCGACGCGGTGTTGTCCACACCGCCGGCCCGGCTCCGTCACGACATCTCGCGGTTCGCACGCGGCCGGAAGCCGCATCTCTGGATGCGTGACCTCGCCGCCGGCTCCGCACCGGCCCTGCGCGGGCTCGGTGTCGCGATGCGCACCTACTACGAGCAGGCGGTCGGGCCGTACTGGAGCGGGATCCGTGCCGCCGTCGACCTCGACCGGGCGGCGCGCACCCGCGCCTGGGTGGAGGGCGGCACCGAGCACGCGTTACGGACCCTGCACCCCTCGATCCGGTGGGAGCATCCCGTGCTGTCGGTGTCGACGGCCGCGGAGCGGGACGTCCACCTGGCCGGTCGCGGCCTGCTGATCATCCCGTCGTACTTCTGCCATCGCGCCCCGATCTCGCTGGCCGACCCCGAGCTTCAACCGCTGCTGCTCTACCCGATCGCCCACGAGCAGGTCTGGACGGACCGAAGCTTCGAGAAACGGGCCGACGGCGGTCGTCAGCTCACCGCCCTCCTCGGGCGTACGCGGGCCGCGGTGCTGCGCGCGCTCGGCACCGGGGCGACGACCAGCGAGCTGGCACAGCGGCTGGCGATCTCCCCGGCGTCGGCCTCGGAGCATGCCACGGTGCTGCGCAATGCCGGGCTCATCGCCAGCGAGCGTGAGCGCAACACCGTCATCCACGCGCTGACCCCGTTGGGCCGGACCCTGCTGGACGCAGGCGGGCCGGTCCCGACGGCGTTGACGGCTACTGCAGCAGATCCTGCGTGATCGGTTCCGCCGTGGTCGCCAGGCACAGGCCGACGCGGTCGCCGTCGTCCCACGACTCCTCGCTCGGCCCCCAGACCACGTAGCTCACCGAGTTAGTGACCGGGCTCGTGCGCGCCGTCGGGCCGAGCTGCTTGGTGCCACACACCTGCGCGATGCGCTTGTCGACGTCGTCCCGGCCGGGCCAGACGGCGGCGTCGGCGAAGTCGGTGCGGCCCACGACCTGCGCGGTGTGCGAGGCATCGCAGGGAACCGCGAGCACCTCGGAGATCTCGCCGTCCGCGGGAACGCTCTCCACGCACGACCCGAGCACCAGCTGCAGCGGGTGGACCTCCTGGGGCTCCGCGATCATCGCTTCGATCGGCTCCCACTGCTGCCTGCTGACCACGTTCACGATGATGGCGGTCACCGCGACGACGGCCACCACAGCCAGGACCGCTCCGCCGATCAGCGCGAACCGGCGCCGCTGCGCGGTCTCGTCGGCCGGAGTGGGCGGGCGCCAGCCGGCGTACGAAGCCTCGGGTGCGTAGTCGTGAACGGCCGGGAACGAGTGCGCCGAACCGCCGCGCGGGACCGGGAACGGCGACGGCGGCGTCGCCGGGGCGGAAGGCTGCGCCTGCGTCGGTGCGGCAGGCTGGTGCTGGGGCGGCGCGGTGGGCGTCGGGAACGGGCTCGGCGGAGCGGGGTCCAGCGGAGTGCGCGTCGCGGGCGGTGCGAAGAGCTCCGGCGTCTCGGCCGGCGTTTTCTCCCCCGCGGACGGTTCCTCCGCGGACGCCTCCTCCGCCGGAGCCGCCTTGGCGGTGACCCCCGTCGCGGGAACGTCCCTCGAGGGGGCGTCCTCCTCCGTGGGCGCGTCCGCAGGAGCGGCCTCGTCCCCCGCCTTCGGCTCCTCGGTCTTCTCGGCCTCGCTCGCGACGGTGCGCGGCCCCAGCGCCTTCTTGTGCGCTGCGGCGATCGCCGCGAAGGAGAGGGCCTTGAAGTCGAACGTCTCGTCGACGTCCGGGGTCGTCCCGCTGCTCGACGGCGGCGTGGCGTCGGCCTCACCCTGATCGGTGGCCGCGGGCGCGGCGGGCTTGCTGTCGGCGGCATCGTCCGCTTCTGGCCCGGTCGCTTTCCCCGGATCCACCGCGGGTTCGAGGCTCGGCGCCGTTGCTTCCGCGGGCTCGGGCGCCCTCCGTGCGGTCGGCGGGACGACGGCGATCTCTTCGGTGGGCGCCTCGTTACGCTGCGGACGGCTCGGGGAACTGGGCGCGGCCTGCGGTTCGGGCGCGGGCTCCACCTCTGCGACGGGCTCGGCAGGGGCCGGCTCAGCTTCCGGGGTGGGCTCCGCTTCACTCTCGGCCACGTCGGCCGCCTCGACGCTCTGCGCCTCGGGCACCGCCGCGGACGACGCCTCCGTCGTCGGCTCGGTCGAGGGGTCCTCGTCGGCCTCCGCAGCCACGGACTTCGCAGCCGCGGTCTCCGGAGCCCCGGTCTCCGCGACCGTCGGCTCCGCGGGCTCGTCATCCTCGGTCAGCGCCTCCGCGGTTGGCACCGACTCGATGATCTCGCCCGCAGGCTCGGACGCCTCGTCTGCGGCAGCCTCGGGAGCGTCGCCGGCCTGCCCGGATGCCTCCGCACCGCCGTCACCCTTGCTGGTGAGATTGTCGGGCGCGGGATCCGGCTCCGACCCGACCGCGGACGCCTTCGCCACGGGATCCTTTACAGGAACCTCGGCGACTTCGGTGGCGGCCGGGGACTGGTCGGGCTTCGACGTCATGCAGGTTAACTTACCGACATTCGGCAACGACCTTGCTACCGGGAGGGCACCCACTTTCGGTGCACTCCATTTATGGACAATTTCACCCGCTGATTTCCCCATCGCGAGTGGAACCTGAGCGCTCACGCCCGAAACCCGGGACAGATCAGTCCATCAGGTCGACGATCACGGGGACATGGTCGGAGGCGCCCTTGCCCTTGCGCTCGTCCCGGTCGATCACCGCACCCGACGCGCGTCCCGCGAGCGCGGGCGACGCCCAGCAGAAGTCGATCCGCAGCCCCTTGTTCCGCGGGAAGGCGAGCTGCTGGTAGTCCCAGTAGGTGTAGGTGTGCTCCTCCGGGAGGAACTTCCGCGTCAGCTCCGTGTACCCGGCACTGCCGAAGGCGTCGAACGCCGCCCGTTCCGGTGGGGACACGTGTGTCTTTCCCGCGAAGTCCGCGGCGTTGTACACGTCGGTGTCCAGCGGGATCACGTTCCAGTCACCCGTGAGGGCGACGGCGTCACCGGCGTCCGCCCAGGTCTGTGCCGAGGCCCGCAGGGCCTCCAGCCAGGCCAGCTTGTAGGCGTAGTGCGGGTCGTCGAGCGCGCGGCCGTGCGGCACGTACAGGCTCCACATGCGGACGCCGCCGCAGGTCGCGCCCATCGCCCGTGCCTCGACCGGCGGGGCGACGTCGAGCAGCACGTCCGGGCCGTCGTCGAGCGCCTTCGCGAAGCCGGGCTGGCCGGGGAACTGGGTGGCGACGTCGTCCAGGCCTACGCGCGACGCGATCGCGACGCCGTTCCACTGCGACCGCCCGAAGTGCGCCACCTGGTACCCGGCGGCCTCGAAGGACGCGGTCGGGAACTGGTCGTCGCGGCACTTGGTCTCCTGGATCGCCAGGACGTCGGTCTGCGACCGGTCGAGGAAGGCGAGCACGCGGTCGAGCCGAGTGCGGATGGAGTTGACGTTCCAGGTGACGAGGCGCACGCGGACAGCGTACGCGTGGGACTCGGACGGCGGCCGAGGCGGCTGATCATGGAGGTGCGGACCGGCAAGAGGTGGAGTGGATGACCGGTAGCGAGTGGAGTAGACGACCGGTAGCGCTCTTCGCTCGCCAGTCCGACCAGCGCTGTGTGTGAGGTAGATGGTGCGCGCGCGGGGGAGTAGGAGGTGCGCATATGGTGTAGTAGATGGTGCGCGCGCGGGGGAGTAGGAGGTGCGCAAATCGTGTAGTAGCAGGCGCAAGCCACTCAGTGCTCAGACTCTCAAGAGAAAGGGGTGTTCGTGACTGACTACGAACGTCGAGTGATTGATGACTTGCTCGATGAGGTGCAACCGCACCTGGAAGCGACGTCGATCTATGGGCCCAAGGGCGTAGGCAAGACAGAGACGGCTCGTCGCAGGGCAAAGTCCATCCTGGAACTTGATCAGGAAAGCGGTCGCCAGCGGCTCCTATCCGACCCTGACCTGCTGCGTACGCTGCCAGGTCCGGTGCTCGTGGACGAGTGGCAGCGCTGGCCTGAATCTTGGGACCGCGTGCGTCGGGCGGTGGACGATGGCGCTGAGCTTGGTCGTTTTCTACTTACCGGGAGTTCGGCTCCACGAGGGGCGAGTGTGCACTCGGGCGCAGGCAGGATCGCCGGGCTGCGGATGCGACCGATGAGCCTCGTCGAGCGTGGCGTCGCCATACCCACAGTCAGCCTTGCCCACATGCTTCGTGGGGAGGCGGAGATCGGCGGTGAGACAGATGTTGTGCTCGGCGACTACGTCGAGGAGATTGTCGCGTCGGGCCTGCCTGGTGTTCGCTCCGCCCCAACCCCGCGGCTTCGTCGTATCAGGCTCGACACCTACCTTGACAACATCGCTCAGCGAGAGTTCGCGGAGCAGGGGTACCCGGTCCGTCGACCGGAGGCTCTTCGAGCCTGGCTCGCTGCATACGCAGCCGCGTCGTCGTCCACTGCCAAGTACGTAGAAATCCTCGACGCGGCGACACCCAATCAGAGCGACAAACCATCGAAAAAGACAACGGTCGGCTACCGAGACGCACTCGCTGGACTGTGGCTCCTTGACCCAACTCCTGCGTGGATGCCAACCTCGAACCACCTTGCCAGGCTGGGGCAGGCCAGCAAGCATCAACTTGCGGATCCGGCGCTCGCAGCTCGGTTGTTGAACCTGGACGCAAACGGACTGATGACTGGACGTGGCGACACGGCTGCCATCGACCACAGCGGCATCCTCGGCGCGCTTTTCGAGTCCCTGGTAACCCTCGATGTGCAGGTCTATGCCCAGAACGCGGAGGCGCGTGTCCATCATCTCCGCGACCGGGACGGCCGCCACGAGGTGGACCTCATCGTCGAAGGAATGGGCAACCGCGTCGTCGCTCTGGAGGTCAAGCTGACCGCCACGCCTGACGACCATGACGTCCGTCAGCTCCTGTGGCTTCGTGACCAGGTCGGCGACACCCTTGCCGACATAGCCGTCATCACGACCGGCAAGTACGCCTACCGTCGTCAGGACGGCGTCGCTGTGATCCCCGCCGCACTTCTGGGACCCTGACAACCGAGCGGTTCACCCCGACTACCCTGGTTTCGTGCAGAACCTCACCAGGCGCGTCGCCGTCGGCACCGCCGTCGTCCTCACCACCGCGGTGCTCGGGGCGTGCTCTGCCGGAAGCTCGTCCGGCGAGGCCTCGGGAGAGGCGCGCACCGACGTCGTCGTCGGGCTGACCGGGGAGCCGACCAACCTCGACTTCACCACGACGTCGGGCTCGGCCATCCCGCAGCTGCTGATGAACAACGTGTACGAGGGCCTGGTCACGATCGACCAGGAGGGCGAGGTGCAGCCGCAGCTCGCCGAGTCGTGGGAGATCAACGGGGAGCGCACCGTCTACACGTTCGCGCTGCACGAGGGCGTGACGTTCTCCGACGGCTCTGCCTTCACCGCGGACGACGTCGTCGCGTCGATCAACCGGGTCCAGGACGACTGGACGCTGAGCCTCAAGTCCAAGATGGACGTGGTGGAGAAGGCCGAGGCCGTCAGCGACACCGAGGTCGCCGTGACCCTGCAGCACCCGAGCAACGCGTGGCTGTTCGACATGGGCACGTCCGTCGGCGCCATGTTCCCGGACGACCTGTCCGCCGACCTCGCGACCGAGGCGGTCGGCACCGGTCCCTACACGGTCGAGGAGGTCGCCACCGGCGAGCACGTCACGCTCGCCGCCCGCGACGACTACTGGGGCGAGGCGCCCGCGATCACCGACGTCACCGTCCGCTACTTCGCGGACGCGAACGCGCAGGCCAACGCGGTCCGCGCCGGCGACATCGACATGGCGTACAACATGCAGGCCCCGGACCTGCTGTCCGGCCTCCAGCGGGACGAGAGCCTGCAGGTCATCGACGGCACCTCGACGGGAGAGATCCTGCTCGCGCTGAACAACGCCGCGCCGCCCTTCGACGACCTCAGGGTGCGCCAGGCGGTCATGTACGCGATCGACCGGCAGGCGGTCCTCGACACCGCATGGGCTGGGCACGGGGAGCTCATCGGCTCGATGGTGCCGCCCACCGACCCGTACTACCAGGACCTGACGGACGCCTACCCGTACGACCCGGACAAGGCGCGGGAGCTCCTGGCCGAGGCCGGCGCCGAGGACCTGAGCATCACGTTCGACGTCCCGACCCGCCCCTACGCCGAGGCCGTCGCGCAGGTAGTGGTGTCGCAGCTCAAGGACGTCGGCATCGACGCGAAGATCGTCCCGGCCGAGTTCCCCGCCGTCTGGCTGGACAAGGTGTTCACCGAGCACGACTACCAGATGTCCGTGATCCTCCACACCGAGGCCCGGGACATCCTGACGATCTTCGGCGACCCCGACTACTACATCGGCTACGACAACCCGCGGCTCAGCGAGGTGGCCGAAGAGGCCGACGAGGGCAGCCCGGACCAGTACGTCGCGGGCATGCAGGAGGTCGCCCGGATGATCGTCGACGACGCCGCGAGCGACCCGCTGTTCCTCTTCCCCAACACCGTGGTGGCCGACGTCGGCCTGACGGGCATCGCCGCAAACGCGACAACGGAGTCGATGGACCTGACCGGCCTGCGCTGGTCCGACAGCTGACCCGGCCCGACGCCGGACAACCACCCGTGGTCAGACACCTCGCCTCCCACACCGCGCAGCTCGCCGCCACGCTCCTCGTAGCGACGGCGGCGATCTTCGTGCTGCTGCGCGTGCTGCCCGGCGACCCCGCGATCGTCGCCCTCGGGATCGAGGCCTCCCCGGAGGCGCTCGCGGCCTGGCGCGCCGAGCACGGCACCGACGGACCGCTGCTCGCCCAGTACCTGCAGTGGGTGGGCGGGCTGCTCACGGGGGACCTCGGCACCAGCTACGTGACGTCGCAGGAGCTGACGCCGCTGGTCGCGGACCGGGTGCAGGTGACGGGCATCCTCGTGCTGCTCGGCATGCTGATCGCCCTGGTCGTGGCGGTGCCGGTGGGCACGATGGCCGCCGTCTGGCACCGGAACGCGGGCGGCGTGACCCTGTCCGCGGTGAGCCAGGTGGGGGTGGCCGTGCCGAACTTCCTAGTGGGCGTGCTGCTCGTGTCGCTGTTCGCGGTGCGCCTGGGCTGGCTGCCGTCGGGCGGCTGGTCGGCGCCCGTGGACGGGCTCGGGGAGTTCTGGCGGCACGTGCTGCTGCCGGCGCTCGCGCTGGGCTCCGTGCAGGCCGCGATCATCACGCGGTACGTGCGCAGCGCCGTGCTGGAGATCATGCGCGAGGACTTTCTGCGCACGGCCCGCGCCAAGGGGCTCACCTTCACGGGCGCGCTGGTGCGGCACGGGCTGCGGAACGCCGGCGTGCCGATCGTGACGGTGGTGGGCGTGCAGATCGCGTCCATGCTGATCGGCGCGGTGGTGATCGAGCGGGTCTTCGCCGTGCCCGGCCTCGGCAGCCTCCTGCTGGACTCGGTGGGCAACCGCGACCTGCTCGCCGTGCAGTCGATAGTGGCGGTGCTCGTCGTGCTGGTGGTGCTGCTGAACTTCCTGGTCGACCTCGCCTACACCCTGCTGGACCCGCGGCTGAGGAGGGCGTCATGACCGGCCCGGCCACGGTCGCCACCGGGTCCACCGACGGCGCCGCGCAGCCGCTGCCCGACCTCGGGCCGGCCGGCGGGACCCACCGCCGCCCGGGCGTGCACCCCCAGCTGGTCATCGGCGCGGTGCTGGTAGGGCTGGTCGTGGTCACGGCCCTGGTGTCGCTCGTCTGGACCCCGTACGACCCGGAGCACGCCGGCGCCGAGCGCCTCCTGCCGCCGGGCGCCGAGCACTGGTTCGGCACCGACAGGTTCGGTCGCGACGTGTTCTCGCAGGTCATGGCCGGTGCGCAGATCACGCTGCTGGTGGGGCTGGTCGCCGTCGGGATCGCCGCGGTGGCGGGTGTGCCGCTCGGCGTGCTCGCGGGGATGCGCGGCGGCCGGCTCGGCGCGCTCGGGATGCGAGGCAGCGACATCCTGCTCGCGTTCCCCGGCCTGCTGCTCGCGATAGTGCTGGGCGCCGTCTACGGCGCGGGCACGGTGACGGCGATGGTCGCGCTCGGCATCGGCTCGATCCCGGCCTTCGCACGCGTGGCCCGGAGCGGGACGCTGCAGGTGATGCGCTCCGACTACGTGCTCGCCGCCCGCGCGGCGAATCGCGGGGAGCTCGCGATCGCGGCGCGGCACGTGCTGCCCAACATCGCCGGCACCGTGATGGTGCAGTGCTCGGTGAACTTCGCGATCGCCGTGCTCGCCGAGGCCGGGCTGTCCTTCCTCGGCCTGGGCACGCCCCCGCCGACGCCGTCGTGGGGCCGCATGCTGCAGGAGTCGCAGCAGTTCCTCGGTGTCGCCGACCACCTCGCGATCGTGCCGGGCGTCGCGATCGCGGTGGCGGTGCTCGGGTTCAACCTGCTGGGCGACGGGTTGCGGGACGTCTTCGACCCGAGGCTCGCCGGCGTGGGCCCGACGGCGGAGGTCGGGGCGTCGGCCGAACCTTCCCCGTCGGTCGAGCCCTCCGCGTCGGTCGAGCCCGGCGAGACCCCCGCCCTCGACCTCCGGGACCTCACCGTCCGCACGGCGGCCGGCAGCGCGCTCTTCTCCGAGGTGTCCCTGCGCGTCGCCGCGGGCGAGCGCGTGGGCCTGATCGGCGAGTCCGGCTCGGGCAAGACCATGACCGCCCTCGCGGCGCTCGGCCTGCTGCCCGATGGCGTCGCGGCCACCGGGCACGTCGGCCTCGCCGGGGTGCCGGGAAACCTCCTGGACCGGGGCGAGCGCGCCCTGGCGCGGCTGCGTGGCCGGCAGATCTCGATGGTGTTCCAGGAGCCGATGACCGCCCTGAACCCGCTGATGCGCGTCGGCCGCCAGGTCGCGGAGACCATGACGGTGCACGGGGCCAAGCGCCGGGCGGCCACGAAGCGGGCCGCGGGCCTGCTGGCCGAGGTAGGCCTGCCCAACGGCGCCGCCCGGCGGTACCCGCACGAGCTGTCCGGCGGGCAGCGGCAGCGGGTGGTGCTGGCGATGGCGCTGGCCAACGACCCGGCGGTGCTGGTGGCGGACGAGCCGACGACGGCCCTCGACGTCACCGTGCAGCGCCAGATGCTGGACCTCATCGTGCGGCTGGTCCGCAACCGGGGCGCCGGGCTGCTGTTCATCACGCACGACCTCGCCGTGGTGTCCCAGGTCTGTGAGCGGGTGGTGGTGCTGCTCGACGGCGCGGTGGTCGAGGAGGGACCGGTCGCGGGGGTGTTCGCGAACCCGCGGCACGAGTACACGAAGCGCCTGCTGGCGGCGTCGACCCTCGAGCCCCTGGCGGAGCCGCCGTCGACCGACCGTGCGGTAGCTGCCGGATCCGACGCCCGATCCGGGAGCAATCGCATGGTCGACCCCGCGGCCGTCGAGGCCGACCGGCCCGGCCAGGCCCGGATCCGGGTCGAGGACGTGACTCGCACCTATCAGAGTCGGGGCCAGACGGTGCACGCGCTGCGGGGTGTCTCCCTGGAGGTCCAGGAGGGGCAGCGGTTCGGGATCGTGGGGGAGTCCGGATCGGGCAAGTCGACGCTGCTGCGGATCGTGGCGGGGCTGGACCGCGCGACGTCCGGCCGGGTCATCAGCGCGGGCGTGGACCTGAGCGCGGCGTCGCCGCAGCTCGGCGACCTGCGTGCCGCCCTGCAGCTCGTGTTCCAGGACCCGTACGGCTCGCTCGACCCCCGCATGACCGTCGGCGACATCGTCGCGGAGCCGCTCCTGAACCCGGCGAACGTCCGCGACGGCGGCCCGCGCACGGCGTCGGCCCTGCGCGACGCCGTACGCGAGATGCTGGAGGCCGTCGGGCTGCCGCTCGACGCGACCGAGCGATACCCGCACCAGTTCTCGGGCGGGCAGCGGCAGCGCATAGCGATCGCGCGTGCCCTGGTGTGCCGGCCGCGCATCCTCGTGGCGGACGAGCCGGTCAGCGCGCTCGACGTCTCCGTCCGGCGGCAGGTGCTGGACCTGCTCGCGCGGCTCGCGGACGAGCACGCCCTGACGCTGCTGCTGGTGTCGCACGACCTGGGCGTGGTGCGGCACGTCTGCGACCACGTCGCGGTGATGCGCGACGGCCTGATCGTGGAGCAGGGGCTGACCGCCCGGGTCTATGACGGCCCGCAGCACGAGTACACGCGCCGCCTCCGCGAGGCGACCCCGCAGCTCGCGCTCTGACAAGCGGGCAACCCAACCTCCTGCCCCCTCCGTTCGTCTGCCCTGCTGCGGGCGGCACATGCCGCCCATTCCTCGCGAAGGAGACAGCAGATGCGTGCCAGAGCAGGTACAGCGGCGGTCCTCGCCGCGGTCTTGGTGGGCGGTGGGACGGCGGCCTCGGTCGCCGTCCCGGCGAGCCCGCCGGGATCCTCGGCGTCCGCCACGACCTCGGCGTCCGCCATCACCCGGGCGTCCGCCACGACAGAGACCGGTCCCTCGACCGTCACGCTGATCACGGGCGACCGGGTCACGGTCACTCAGTCGGACGGCCACCCCCGGCTGGTCGGCATCGAGCGCGGGGAGGGCCGCGAGGGGGTCGGCTTCCTCCAGCAGATCGAGAACGACCGCCTGTACGTCATCCCGACGGACGTGGCCGACCTGGTCCCCGATCGCCTCGACCGGGCAATGTTCGACGTCGCGGGCCTGGCCGAGGCCGGCTACGACGAGTCCCATCAGGGCACCGTCCCGGTCATCGTCCAGACGGTCACCGCCTCCGGCGAGGCGACGACGCAGGGCGCGCGAGCGGCGTCGTCCGAGCCCGACTGGGCAGGCCTGGGTATCGAGCCCGAGCGCAAGCTGGAGTCCGTCGGCGCCGTAGCGGCGGACCTCGACCGCGCCGCGGCGACCGATCTGCTGGCCGCCCTCCAGGAGCCGCGGGCGAACGCCCGGACGGCGGCGGACGCGCCGTCCGCCCTGAAGGTCTGGCTCGACGCCCCGGTCCGGGCGCTCGACGCGGACTCGACGCCCCAGATCGGCGCGCCGGAGGCGTGGGAGGCCGGATACACGGGCGAAGGCGTCACGGTTGCGGTCCTCGACACGGGCGTGGACACCACTCACCCGGACCTCGACGACGTGACTGTCGGGTCGCGCGACTTCACCGGCACGGGGAGCACGACCGACGGCTTCGGGCACGGCACGCATGTCGCCTCCATCGCCCTGGGCTCGGGCGATGCGTCCGACGGTGTGAACCGCGGCGTCGCGCCCGGCGCGGACCTGCTCGTCGGCAAGGTGCTGGCTGACGACGGCTACGGCCAGACGTCCTGGATGATCGACGGGATGGAGTGGGCGTCGAGCGAGGGTGCCGACATCGTCAACCTGAGCCTCGGCCAGCCCGGGTACTACAGCGACGGCACGGATCCGTCGTCTCTGGCCGTGGACACGCTGAGCGCCGAGCACGGCACCCTGTTCGTCATCGCAGCGGGCAACGAGGGGGAGTACGGCAACGGGACGGTGACGGCCCCCGGGTCCGCCGAGTCGGCGCTGACCGTGGGTGCGGTGGACGACTCGGACGACGTCACCTGGTTCTCGAGCCGTGGCCCGCGCGGCGGGGACAACGGCCTCAAGCCGGACGTGACCGCCCCCGGCGATGCCATCGTGGCGGCCCGTGCGGCCGGGACGGAGATGGGCCCGGTCGTCGACGACTATCACGTCTCCGCCTCGGGCACGTCGATGGCGACCCCGCACGTAGCGGGAGCCGCGGCCGTGCTCAAGCAGGCCCGGCCGGAGCTCACCGGCCAGGGGCTCAAGTCGATCCTGATGGGTTCCGCTCAGTCCACCTCCGGGACGGTCTGGGACGAGGGTGCCGGGCGCATCTTCCTGCCGACCGCGCTGGAGCAGCGGGTCGAGGCCTCGCCGTCGTCGCTCTCCTTCGACACCTTCGAGTTCCCGCAGACGGGGTCGGAGACGCAGACCCTCACGTACGAGAACCCGACGGACGCCGAGGTCACGCTCGACCTCGCGCTCGACGCGACCGGCCCGGACGGCGAACCGCTGCCGGCCGGTGCGGCAGTGCTCTCGGCGGCGTCGGTGACCGCGCCCGCACAGGGCACCGCCACCGTGGACGTCACGGTGGACCGCACCGCCGGCGACGCCGGGCGCTCCTCCGGCGCGGTCGTCGCCATCGCTGCCGACGGCGGCGAGATCCGCACGGCCCTCGGCTGGTACAAGGAGTCCGAGTTCTACGCCCTGACGATCGAGGCCGTCGGCCGGGACGGAGAGGTGCAGAACGGCGAGGCGGCCGTGATGAACGTCGACGACGGCTCGGCCTTCAGCGCGTCCGGCCCGCTCGACAGCGGCCCGCAGACCATGCGCGTTCCCGCCGGGACCT
Source organism: uncultured Actinomycetota bacterium (assembly GCA_963850545.1). Classification (GTDB taxonomy): domain Bacteria; phylum Actinomycetota; class Actinomycetes; order Actinomycetales; family Cellulomonadaceae; genus Promicromonospora. The sequence continues at coordinate 1,841,296 of CAWKLP010000002.1, forward strand.
ACTCGATCATGGGCGACCTGTGGAAAGAGGACGCCGAGGGTGCGATCACCGAGCTGACGAAGGTCGTCGAACCTGAGTTCCAGGTAACCGCGGATACCACAGTGGTCCTCGACGCACGCCAGGCAGCGCCGGTCACCGTCACCACCGAGCGGCCGGCGGACGTGCAGCAGGTCACTGTCGGAGTCAACCGGACCGACGAGCCCGACAGGTACATCCACGCAAGCCGCACCACCCTCCCCGGCGACACCGACGTGTACGTGACGCCGACCGACCCGGTCGCCGAGGGCGGTCTGGACTTCACCACTGGGTTCGCCCTGGCCGCGCCGACCACCGGCGAGCAGGCCCCCGCGTACACGTACGACCTGATGTATGTCCAGGACTCCGTCGAGACGCTCGCGTTCGCGGCGACGTCGGAGAACACCGCGGCGGTCCAGGTCGGCCACGCCGATCTCGGTCCGGGCGCCGACGTGGAGGACGGATGGTTCGGCGAGGAGCCCGACAACTGGTGGAACCAACGGATGGCGTACAAGCGCACGGTCGACCCTGGCAGCGTCCGCACCGCGTACCTCAGCGCGAGCACAGCCTGGTACAGCACCACCAATATCGCGCCGGACGACGGCTCGGAGCCGGTGGACTTCTACGGTGACAGCCACGTGTACGCGCCGGGCGAGGAGGGCGCGGAGACCTTCGGCGGTGCGGTGATCAACGCCCGGCTCCGGGCGGACGGCCTGTTTCAGACTCAGGACGACTCGCTCGCCCTGGTCATCCCCGGGTGGGCCGATGCCGCCGGACACGTGTCCTCGGGGCCCGAGTCGTCCAGTCACCTGCGGGTGTGGCAGGACGGCACTCAGGTGGTCGACGTCGATGGCTACCGGGCCGACGTTCCTGTCCCGGCTGAGGGCGCCGACTACCGCGTCGCCCTGGATGCCGAACGGGACGTGACCTGGTGGAACCGGTCCACGAGGGTGAGCACGGAATGGGCCTTCCGCGCCGGGCTCGGCGGCGCCGAGCCGGTCGACCTGCCCGTGCTCGACGTCGCCTACGCCGTCAAGGGCATGGACCTGGCCAACGAGGCTCCGCGGCGGACCACTGCCACCGTGACGGTCGGCCATCAGGCCGGCACCACAGGCAGCAGGATCGTCGACGCTCGCTTCTGGTGGTCCCCTGATGACGGTGCCACCTGGCGCAAGGCGACGTTGAACCGGACGGGCACCGGCGTGTACACCGCCGACCTTCGCGTCCCGGCGGGCACCGAGCATGTCTCGCTCCGTGTCTCGGCGAAGGACAAGGCGGGCACCACTATCAAGCAGACGGTGATCCGCGCCTACGGCGTCCGCTGAGCCCCATCGGCTGAGCCACGTGTCAGACGCCCAGGTCACCCCGGTGACCTGGGGGTCTGACACGTTCGAGAGTTTCTGACGGGCGTGCCGTGCAACGCCGTAGCCCTCCCCGCGCGTCTTTACTGCGGCGGTACATGCCGCCTTTTCCTCGCAAAGGAGACAGCAGATGCGTGCCAGAGCAGGTGCAGCGGCGGTGCTCGCCGTCGTCTTGGTGGGCGGGGGGACGGCGGCTTCGGCTGCCGGGCCCGGGAACCCGCCCACGGCCCCGACGTCCGCGACCTCGACGTCCGCCACGACGGGGTCCACTCCCACGACAGTCACGCTGATCACGGGCGACCGGGTCACCTTCACGCGGTCCGCGGACGGCCCGAGGGGCGTCACCGTCGAGCGCGGGGAGGGGCGCGAGGGCGTCGGCTTCCTCCAGCAGACCGTGAACGAGCGGCTGTACGTCATCCCGACGGACGTGGCCGACCTGGTCCCCGACCGTCTCGACCGGGCGCTGTTCGACGTCACGAGTCTGGTCGACGCCGGCTACCACGAGTCGCACCAGGGCACCGTCCCCGTCATCGTCCAGGCGAACGCCGCCGCCGGCGAGGCGACGAAGGCCACGCGGGCGGCGTCGGCCGAGCCCGACTGGGCGACCCTGGGAATCGAACCCGAGCGCAAGCTGGAGTCCGTCGGCGCGGTCGCCACCGACCTCGACCGCGCCGCGGCAGCCGACCTGCTGGCGGCGCTCCAGGCCCCGGCATCGGACGCGCGCGCGGCGACCGCCGCGGCGTCCGAGGTCAAGGTCTGGCTCGACGCGCCCGTCCGGGCGCTCGACGCGGACTCGACACCGCAGATCGGCGCGCCCGCGGCCTGGGACGCCGGCTACACGGGCGAGGGAGTCACGGTCGCGGTCCTCGACACGGGCGTGGACACCACCCACCCCGACCTGGACGACGTGACTGTCGGGTCGCGGGACTTCACCGGCACAGGGAACACAGCTGACGGTTACGGGCACGGCACGCACGTCGCCTCCATCGCCCTCGGCTCGGGCGATGCGTCCGACGGCGTGAACCGCGGCGTGGCCTCGGGCGCGGACCTGTTGGTCGGCAAGGTCCTGGACAACGACGGCTACGGCGAGATGTCGTGGGTGATCGACGGAATGGAGTGGGCGGCCGGTGAGGGCGCCGACATCGTCAACCTGAGCCTCGGTGAGTCCGGGAACTACAGCGACGGCACCGACCCCGCGTCCTCGGCAGTGAACACGCTGAGCGCGGAGCACGGCACGCTCTTCGTCATCTCGGCCGGGAACGAGGGGGAGCTCGGCAACGGGACGGTGACCGCCCCCGGGTCCGCCGACGCCGCGCTGACGGTGGGCGCGGTGGACGACTCGGACGAGGTCACCTGGTACTCCAGCCGCGGACCGCGCGGCGGGGACAACGGCCTCAAGCCGGACGTGACCGCCCCCGGCGACGCCATCGTCGCGGCCCGGGCGGCCGGGACGGCGATGGACGAGGTGCTGGACGAGTTCCACGTCCTCGGCTCGGGCACGTCGATGGCGGCCCCGCACGTCGCGGGCGCGGCGGCGGTGCTCAAGCAGGCCCGGCCGGAGCTCACGGGCCAGGAGCTCAAGTCGATCCTCATGGGATCGGCACAGTCCACCTCCGGGACGGTGTGGGACGAGGGCGCCGGCCGGATCTACCTGCCGACCGCGCTGGAGCAGCGGGTCGAGGCCTCGCCGTCGTCGCTCTCCTTCGGCGTCTTCGAGTTCCCGCAGTCGGGATCGGAGCAGCGGACCCTCACGTACGAGAACCCGACGGACGCCGACGTCACGCTCGACCTCGTGCTGGATGCGACCGGCCCGGACGGTGAACCGCTGCCCGCCGGCACGCTCACCCTCTCGGCGACCTCCGTGACCGTGCCCGCGCAGGGCACCGCCATAGTGGACGTCACCGCGGACCGTACTGCCGGCGACGTCGGCCGCTCCTCCGGAGCCGTCGTCGCCACCACTCCCGGCGGCGGCGAGATCCGAACGACCCTCGGCTGGGACAAGGAGCCGGAGCTCTACAACCTGACGATCGAGGTCCTCGGCCGGGACGGCGCGGCGCACGACGGCCAGGCATCGGTGGGCGTGATGAACGTCGACAACGGCACGCGCTTCAACGAGTTCGTCCAGCTCGATGGCGGCACGCAGACCGTGCGCGTCCCGGTCGGGACCTACTCGGTGGCCGGCAAGCTGTGGGACGAGGACGCAGAGGGCGCGATCACCGAGCTGACGGCGGCCGTCGAACCCGAGGTCGAGGTCACCGCGGACACGACCGTGGTCCTCGACGCGGGCGAGGGCGAACCGGTCACGGTCACCACGGAGCGGCCGGCGGACCGGGAGCAGATCTCCCTCGGCGTCGACCGGACCGACGAGCCCTACAAGCAGCTCAACGGGTTCAGCGCCATGGTTCCCGGGACGTCCGATGTGTACGTGACACCGACCGAGCCGGTCACCGAGGGCGGCCTGGACTTCAGCACCGGGTTTGCCCTGGCCGCGCCCACCACCGGCGACGAGGCCCCTGAGTACACGTACGACCTCCTGTTCGTGCAGGAGGTGGTCGAGACCGTCGACTTCGCGGCGACGTCGGAGAACACCGCTGCGGTCCAGGTCGGCTACGCCGATCTCGGCGACGGTGCCGACGTGCAGAGCGGCTGGTTCGGGGAGCGGGAAGACAAGTGGTGGATCTACAAGCCGGGGTACCCCCGCCCGGCCACCACGGGCAACGTCCGCACCGAATACCTCAGCGCGGACGTGAGCTGGAGAAGCTTCCTCGACATGGAACCGGCCGACGGCTCCGACGTCGTGCTCTTCAACAGCGACAACCGCACCTACGCGGCGGGCGAGGAAGACGCGGAGACCATCGGCGGCGCGGTGCTCAACACCCAGGTCCGTGCGGACCGGCTGTTCGAGACCCGGGGTGACCTGCTGGCCCTGAACATCGCGGGATGGACCGACGCCGAGGGGCACCAGTCCTCGGCGTACGGGGTCTCCGAGCACCTGCGGGTGTGGCAGGACGGCACCCAGGTGGCCGACGTCGAGGACTTCTGGGCGGATGTTCCTGTTCCCGCAGAGGGCGCCGACTACCGCGTCGCGCTGGACGCCGAACGTGACACCTCCTGGTGGAACCGGTCCACGAGGGTGAGCACGGAATGGACCTTCCACGCTCAGCCTGGTGGTTCCGAGACGGAGCCGGTCGACCTGCCCGTGCTCGACGTCGGCTTCGCGGTCGACGGCATGGACCTGGCCAACGATGCACCTGCCCGCACCACGGCCACCGTGACCGTCGGTCATCAGGCCGGTACCACGGGCAGCAAGATCGTCGACGCTCGCTTCTGGTGGTCGCCCGACGACGGCGCCACCTGGCGCAAGGTGACACTGCGCCCGACCGGCGCGGGTGGGTACAGCGCTGACCTGCGCGTCCCCGCGGGCACGGAGCACGTCTCGCTCCGCGTCGAGGCGAAGGACGAGGCGGGCGCCACGATCAAGCAGACCGTGATCCGCGCCTACGGGATCCGCTGAGCGGCTAGAAGCTGGCGTGTCGGACCCCAGGTCATCCGAGTGACCTGGGGCTCGACACGTCCTGCGCGGTGTAGCCTCCTGCGCGACATGAGCGAGCAGACGACCGGCGACGACAGCGAGCTCGTCGGGCCCGACGGCGGTACGGTGCCCGGCGACGTCGGCGTTCCGCGCGCCGCCGGGGCGCACATCAAGACGCCGCCGATCCGCCTGATCTACGTACCCGGGCTCGGCGACCGGATGCCGCCCGTGGTGCACCTCCAGCGGGAGGCGCTGCGCACGTGGCGCGCCCTCGGGGTGCGCACCACGATGTTCCGCGTCCGCTGGTCGTCGGACGCGTCGTTCCAGGACCGGCTGGACCGGCTCGATGCCCTGGTCGAACAGTTCGAGCAGCGGGGCGAGCGGGTGGCGCTCATGGGCGCGTCCGCCGGCGCGGGCGCGGTGCTCGCGGAGTACGCCCGACGCCGCTCGATCATCGCCGTCGTGATCATTGCCGGGAAGTTCCTCGAACCCGAGGACATCATCAAGCCCGTGCTCGACCGCAACGCGCCGTTCGCACAGTCCCTGTCGGCGGTGCCGAAGCTGCTTGAGGGCCTTGGGCCGGAGGACCGGGCCAAGATCCTGAGCCTGCGCTCGGCCCGGGACGGCGTGGTCGACGACGAGGACACACTGCTCGAGGGCGCCGTGAACGAGACAATGCGCGTGGTGGGCCACGTGATCGCCATCGGCTACGCGCTGATGTTCCGGGCGCGGAGGGTCGTGCGCTTCCTCCGCGAGGTCGTAACCGACTGACCGGGGACCATGTACGTCGGCCAGGACCGGGCCGGGCGGATCATGGAGGTGGGCACCATCCAGCGCGACGGGCGTGAGATCGTCGCTCACGCGATGCGCCCCGCACGGGACACGTACCTCGCGGACAAACCGCGACGACGCAGGAGGTGAAACCCGTGACTGAACTTACGCCAGAGGAGCTCGCCGAGATCGAGCGCGGCTTCGAGAACTTCGACATCGACACGGCCGAGGTCTACGACGTCGGCGCTGACGACCTGCCGCCGCAGGTAGTGCTCACCCGCGCCATGGCCGAGCGCGAACTCTTGCTGCGGCAGGCTGACGAGGTGATGCACGACCCGATCGGTACGGCCCGTGCGGCGAAGCTCTCGTGGCACAAGATCGGCATGGTGCTGGGTACCACCGGTGAAGCTGCCCGCCAGCGCTATACCAAGCACAACAGCGCCGCCTAGCACGGCTGACCGACACGTCAGAAGCGCCAGGGACTCACGTGCGCTCGGATGCTAACCTGTCTCACATCGTGAGCGTCTTTACCAGTTCCTGCTGTCGCCGCTGAGCGGTCGCCGACAAGGCGACCCCCCGGCGCGACTCCTCGCGCCGCCGACAGCAGTCCGCGCTCACATCGCATCCCGTGCCCGTACCGGCTCGTACGCCCTCCTTCCTGACGGGCGCGCGAGCACGGTCGAGCTTTCGACGGATGCCGGGGCCGCCGCCGTCGGCGCACCCACCCGGCATCCATCGAAAGGACCCTCCAATGCCCGGCATCCCCGTCCTGGACCTCTCGCTGCTCGACGGCGGCCCCGACGACCAGGCGCGCTTCCGCGACGAGCTGCGACGCGCAACGCACGAGGTCGGCTTCTTCTCCCTGATCGGGCACGGCGTCCCGCGTGACCTGATCGACCGCGCCTACGCCACGGCCCGGGAGTTCTTCGCGCTCCCCGAGGACCAGAAGCGCGCGATCGAGAACGTCAACAGCCCGCACTTCCGCGGCTGGACGCGTATGGGCGGCGAGCGCACGCTCGGTCGTATCGACCAGCGCGAACAGATCGACATCGGCGCAGAGCGGTCGGCGGTGCCGATCGAGCCCGGCACCCCCGACCACTGGATTCTCGAGGGCCCGAACCTGTGGCCCGAGTCCCTCCCCGCGCTGCGCGAGGTGGCCGAGGAGTGGCTGGAACGGCTCGACGGCGTCGCCACGCGCCTCCTGCGGGCGTGGGCGGAGGCGCTCGGGGCGCCGTCGGACACGTTCGACGCCGTGTTCGAGCGGCCCTCGCCCCACCTGAAGATCGCTCGCTACCCGGGGGTCGCGGCGGCCACGCCCGCGCAGGGCGTCGGCGCGCACAAGGACCTGGGCGTGCTCACGCTGCTCTCGGTCGAGGACGGCAAGGCGGGCCTGCAGGTGGAGAAGGACGGCGAGTGGCTCGACGTCGTCCCGCCGGCCGGCGCGTTCGTCGTGAACATCGGCGAGCTGCTCGAGATCGCGACGGACGGCTACCTCAAGGCGACGCTGCACCGCGTGGTCTCCCCGGCGCCCGGCACTGAGCGCATCTCGATCCCGTACTTCCACGGGCCCGCGCTCGACGCGACCATCCCGACGATCGACCTGCCGCCCGCGCTCGCCGCCGACGCGCCCGGCGTGACGGTGGACCCGGCCAACCCCCTGCACGCGGTGTTCGGCGACAACTGGCTCAAGAGCCGGCTGCGCGCGCACCCGAACGTGGTGGAGGCGCAGCACCCGCGCCTGCTGCAGACCGTGTGACGGTTCGGCCGGAGGCGCAACGCGCCTGGCTGTAGTTCCGGGCGTCGGTCAGGCCCGGGGGAAACAGGTACTCCTGGGGCTATGTTGCCGACAGTAGACAACGTCTACTGTCGGCAACACAGCCCGAGCATGTGGACTCTCCCCGGCGCTCGGAGTAGCGCGCCTTACGGACACTTCAGAAACCGTGCGCGTCCAGACCCTTGTCCCCGCGGGCGTGGCGTCCGCAGAATCTGGCCATGACGACCTCCCTGGACACCTCCGCCGCCGTCGCGCACTTCGCCGGACGACTCGCCTTCGAGACCGACGTCAGCGACGTCCACGCCGCGCTCGCCGCGGGCAGCCCGTTCACCCTGGTCGACGTCCGGTCGCCGGACTGCTGGGACCAGGGCCACATCCCCGGCGCGGTGCACCTGCCCGGCGGCAAGGTGCGCCTGCGCGCGGAGCAGACGATCGACCGGGAGTTGCCCGTCGTCGTGTACTGCTGGGGCCCGGCCTGCAACGGGGCGACCAAGGCGGCCCTCGAGTTCGCGAAGCTCGGCTACCAGGTCAAGGAGATGATCGGCGGCTTCGAGTACTGGGTCCGGGAGGGTTTCGCCTACGACACAGCGACAGGCCCGGTCCAGCCCGACGTGGACCCGCTGACCGCCCCGGTCTGACTCGCGTTCGGCCGGCTCCGTTCCGTCTCATGCCGGGCGGTAGCGGTTCTCCGGGCGGCCCGTTGCCCCGTACCGTGGCGCGACCTGGGCATACCCCTCGGCGACCAGGTACTCCAGGTACCGGCGCGCGCTGACCCGCGACATGCCGACCACCTCGGCGACCTCGGCCGCCGACGCGTCGCGGCCCGACCCGCACAGGCCGGCGAGCGCCTCCCGGACCAGGTCGCGGCTCCGGCCGGAGAGCCCCTTGGGCAGCCGGTCCGTGGCGGAGCGTGGCCCGGCGAGGAGCTGGTCCACCTCGTCCTGGTCGAGCGTGTCCTGGGCCCGGCGCAGGTCCTCGCGCCGCTGCCACACCTCGTCGAGCCGCTCGCGCAGGGCGGCGGAGGTGAACGGCTTGACCAGGTAGGCGAGCACGCCCCCGGCCATGGCCTGGCGCACGCTGTCGAGCTCCCGGGCGGCGGTGGTGGCGACAACGTCGACGGGCGGGCCGGGCAGCAGGCGCAGGCGCTGGAGCACGTCGAGCCCGCCGATGTCGGGCAGGTGCAGGTCCAGCAGCACCAGGTCGGGCCGCAGGGCGGACACGAGGCGCAGCGCGTCCGCGCCGTTCCGGGCCTCGCCCACCACGACGAACCGGGGGTGGCTCTCCACGAAGCCGCGGTGCACCGTGGCGACGGCGGGATCGTCCTCGACGACGAGGGTCCGCGCGGGCGCTGTCATACCTTCGCCTCCGCGGCGGCCCGCGATCGACCCGCCGAGGCGGACGCCGGTACGGGGAGGTCGACGGTCACCCGCGCACCGCCGAGGTCGCCGGTCCCGATCACCACCTCTCCGTCGCGCCGGTCCACCACGCGGCGGACCAGGGCCAGGCCGATGCCCCGGCTGTGCTCCCGGTCGCCCGGCACCTTCGTGGAGAACCCGGCCTTGAACACCTGGTGGTGCAGGTTGGCGGGCACGCCGGGGCCGTCGTCGTCCACCTGCAGGCGCAGGTGCGCCCCGTCCGACTGGAGCAGCACGCGGACCCGCCCGTCCGGGCCGGTCGCGTCGACCGCGTTGTCGATCAGGTTCCCGAGCACCACGAGGGCGTCCGTGTGCAGCGACGAGGCGTCCGGGGTGGTCGGCGCGTCGAGCTCGGACGCGTCGTCGACGTCGAGCGTCGCGCCGCGTTCGCGCGCCGTGATCGCCTTCACCAGGAGCAGCGCCGCGAGCTCCGGGGAGCGCACGCCCGGGGCGACCGCGGACGCGGTGAGCAGCCCGCCGTAGCCCGACCGCTCGATGAAGGCGACGGCCTCCTCGGTGCGGCCCAGCTCCAGCAGCCCCGAGATGACGTGCACGGTGTTGGCGAACTCGTGCGACTGGGAGCGCAGGGCGTCGGTGAGGCCCCGGGTCTCCAGCAGAGTCGCGATGTCCTCGGGTTCGAGCAGGTAGATGCGGCGGCGGACCAGGCGGGTCACCCACGCCGCACACAGCACGCCGACCACCGTGGCGGCGGCGAGCGCGCCGAGCAGCCAGCCGCGGTCGTCGGTCAGGTCGGCGCGCAGCTCGGACTCGAGGATCCCGACACTTGCGGTGCCGATGACGGGGGCTTGCGAGGCGTCGTCGGCGGCGTCCCCGAAGACGGGCACCTTGACCCGCCACGACGTGCCGAGCGTGCCGGTCTGGGTGCCCGTCCACACCCGCCCGGACAGCGGCACGGACGGGTCGGTCGACACCTGCTGCCCGATCTGCTCGGGGTCGGGGTGGGAGTAGCGGACGCCGTGCTCGTCGGTGACCACCACGTACGTCACCGCGGACGCCTCGCGGATCACCTCGGCGATCGGCTGGATCGTGGCGGAAGGGTCCTCGTCGTCGAACGCGTCGTGGATGGCGGGCAGGCGCGCGACCGACTGCGCCACCCCGGTCATCCGGTCGACGTAGGCGTCACGGAGCTGGCGCTCCTGCAGGTTGAAGGCCACGAGCCCGGTCGCGCACACGAGCACGAGCACGATGACGACCTGCAGCACCAATAGCTGCGCCCGGAGCGTCATTGCTCTTCTCACGGACGCCAGTGTGCACCGGGTGGCGTCCGGTGCGGTAGCCGATCGGTGCGACCTAAACGACCACAACGTTCGTTGCGACCAGAACCCGCCCCCGGCGGACGGCGCTTCCTAGACTCCCGCCGCAGGTGAACCCGAGTGTCGGCGACGTAGCGGGCCGGGTACACGCATCCGCTCAAGGAGGAGACATGCGCATCATCCGGACCGGGGCTGCCCCCGTCGGAATCGTCCTGGCACTGGCCCTGGCGGGCTGTTCGAGCCTGGAGCCGAGTGGCAGTGGCGGTGGCGACGCCGCGATCGACGAGCTCAGCATCGTGGTCCCCGCGGGGCCCGGCGGTGGCTGGGACCAGACCGGCCGCGCGATGCAGGCCGACATGCAGGAGGAGGGCCTGGTCGGCACCGCCACGGTCACCAACGTCGACGGCGCCGGCGGCACCGTCGGCCTGGCGAACATCGCCAACGCGTCCGACCCGAACACCCTGCTGGTGATGGGCCTGGTCATGGTGGGTGCCGTCGAGACCAACCAGGCTCAGGCCCGCATCGAGGACACCACCCCGATCGCGCGCCTCACCGAGGAGCAGGAGGTCATCGTGGTCCCGGCGGAGTCGCCGTACGAGACCATCGACGACCTCGTCGCCGACATCGAGGAGAACGGCAAGGACGTCGCCATTACCGGCGGGTCCGCCGGCGGCACCGACCACATCCTCGCCGGCATGCTGCTCAAGGCCGCCGGAATGCCCGCCGCCGACATCGCGAGCAGCCTCAACTACGTCGCCTACTCGGGCGGCGGCGAGTCCCTCGCGGCCCTGCTCGGCAACAACGTCGACGCGGGCATCTCCGGCATCAGCGAGTACGCCGAGCAGGTCGAGGCGGGCGAGCTGCGGGCGCTCGCGGTCTCCGGCGACGAGCGCGTCGACGCCCTCCCGGACGCGCCCACCCTCACCGAGGCCGGCTACGACGTCGTCCTGACCAACTGGCGCGGCGTGGTCGCCCCCGGCTCGATCGACGACGCCGAGAAGGAGGCGCTGACCACCGCCGTCACCGAGCTCGCGGAGTCCGACGCGTGGCAGGCCACGCTCGAGGAGAAGGGCTGGGACGACGCCTTCCTCGCCGGCGACGAGTTCGACTCCTACCTCGAGGGGAACATCGCCGAGATCCAGGTGGTGCTCCAGGACATCGGGCTCGTCGAGTGAGCACCGACGGCGCGGCGCCCGAGGCGCCCACCCGATCGGGTGAGCTGACGGCGGAGGCCGGCCCTCCGCCGTCGGACATGCCAGAGCCGGCGGACGCCGAACCGACGCGCCGGAAGTGGGGCGAGCTCGTGCTGGCCCTGGCCACGACCGCCCTCGGCGTCTACGTGCTGGTCGCCGCCGGGAGCATCACCGTGCCGGGCTCGACCAACACGCTCGGCCCGCGGGCCTTCCCCTACCTGGTGGGCGGCATGCTCGTCGCGGCGGGGGTAGCGATCGTCGTCCTGGTCCTGAGCGGCCGGGCCGGGGAGGAGGAGGGCGGCGAGGACATCGACCCCAACGTCCGGACCGACTGGCTGACGGTGGTGCTGCTCGTGGTCACCCTGGTGGTGCACGTGTTCGCGATCAACGTCATCGGCTGGCCGCTCGCCGCCGCGGTCCTGTTCGCGGGCGCCGCGGTCATCCTTGGTGCCCGCCCGTGGTGGCGCGCCGCCCTGGTCGGGCTCGTGCTGGGCCTGCTCATCCAAGTGATCTTCGGCGGGCTGCTGGGGCTGTCGCTCCCGGCCGGCCCGCTGCTGGAAGGGGTGCCGTTCCTCCGTGGATAACTTCTCCGCCCTGCTCGAAGGGTTCGCCACCGTCCTGCACCCCGCGTACCTGCTGTACGCGCTGTTCGGCGTGTTCATCGGGACGGCGGTCGGCGTGCTGCCGGGCATCGGCCCGGCGATGACCATCGCCCTGCTCCTGCCGCTGACCTACACGCTGGAGCCGACGGCGGCGATCATCGTCTTCGCCGGCATCTACTACGGCGGCATGTACGGTGGTTCGACGACGTCGATCCTGCTCAACACGCCCGGCGAGTCCTCGTCGATCGTGACGGCGATCGAGGGCAACAGGATGGCCCGCGCCGGGCGCGGGGCCGCGGCGCTCGCCACCGCCGCCATCGGCTCGTTCGTGGCGGGCACGCTCGCCACGGTGGCGCTCACGTTCATGGCGCCGGTGATCGCCGACCTGGCCGTCCAGCTCGCCGAGCCCGACTACTTCGCCCTGATGGTGGTCGCGTTCATCACCGTGGGCGCCCTGCTCGGGTCCTCCGTCTCGCGCGGTATCGCGTCGCTCGCCCTCGGCCTGTTCCTCGGCCTGGTCGGCACGGACACCCTGACCGGCCAGCAGCGCTTCACGTTCGGCGTGCCCAACCTGGCGGACGGGATCGACGTCGTAGTGGTCGCCGTCGGTCTGTTCGCCGTCGGGGAGGCCTTGTACGTGGGCTCGCGGATGCGGCACGGCCCGATCAGGATCATCCCGTTCGAGAAGGGCTGGCGCTCCTGGATGAAGCGCGACGACTGGCGTCGGTCCTGGAAGCCGTGGCTGCGCGGCGCCGCCATCGGGTTCCCGGTGGGCACCATCCCGGCGGGCGGGGCCGACGTCGCGACGTTCCTCTCCTACGCCTCCGAGAAGCGCCTCGCCGGGAAGGAACGGCGCAAGGAGTTCGGCAAGGGCGCCATCGAGGGCGTGGCCGGCCCGGAGGCCGCGAACAACGCGGCGGCTGCCGGCGTGCTGGTCCCGCTGCTCACCCTGGGCCTGCCCACGACCGCCACGGCGGCGATCATGATCGTCGCGTTCCAGTCCTACGGCATCCAGCCCGGCCCGCTGCTGATGCAGAGCGAGTCCGCGCTGGTGTGGGCGCTGGTCGCGAGCCTGTACCTCGGCAACCTCATGCTGGTGGTGCTGAACCTGCCGCTCGTGGGCATGTGGGTACGCGTGTTGCGCATCCCGCGGCACTACCTGTACGCGGGCATCATCCTGTTCGGCGCGCTGGGCTCGTACGCGCTGAACTTCTCGCCCGTCGACGTGCTGCTCCTGGTGCTCATCGGCCTGGCCGGGTTCTTCATGCGACGGTACGGGTACCCGGTGGCGCCGCTGGTGGTCGGCATGATCCTCGGCCCGATGGCGGAGGACCGGCTGCGCCGCTCCCTCGCGATCAGCCAGGGCGACCTGAGCTACCTCGTGACCAGCCCGTTCGCCGCGACCGCGTATGCGGCCATCGTGGTGCTGCTGGCCGTGGGCATCTGGCTGAAGCGCCGGGAGCGGGCCACCGCCTAGGCCTAGGCTGGCCCGATGAGCACAGCACTGATCACCGGCGGGTCCGCGGGGCTGGGCCTCGAGTTCGCGCGGCAGCTTGCCGCGGACGGGCACGACCTGGTGCTGGTGGCGCGTGACGAGGCGCGGCTGAACGAGGTCGCCGAGGAGCTCCGCTCCGCCAACGGTGTGGCGGTCGAGGTGCTCCCGGCGGACCTCTCGGTGCCCGACGACGTCGCACGGGTCGCGCAGCGGCTCGCCGTCGTCGGCGGCCGGCCCGAGGACGGCGAGCTGCGGCCCGTGGGCCTGCTCGTCAACAATGCCGGCTTCGCCACTGCCTCGAGCTTCACGAAGGGCCGGGTCACCACCGAGCGGCGCGGGATCGACGTCATGGTGAAGGCGGTGGTGGAGCTGACGCACGCCGCCGTAGGGCAGATGCTCGAACGCGACCGTGGCGCGATCCTCAACGTCGGCTCGGTCGCGGCCCTCACCGCCGGCGGCACGTACGCCGCCGCGAAGGCGTACGTGCGGACCTTCACCGAGTCGCTCGCGGCCGAGCTCAAGGGCACCGGCGTCACCGCGACGGTGGTGGCCCCCGGGTTCACGCACACGGAGTTCCACGCGCGGGCCGGCATCCCCGAGTCGTCGATCGTCCCGGAATGGGGCTGGCTCGACGCCGAGGACGTGGTCCGGGTGGCGCTCGCCGATGCGCGCCGCGGCGTCGTCCTGTCCACGCCGTCGGTGCGCTACAAGGTGGCCTCCGCCGTGCTCCGCGTCATGCCGCGGTGGGCGGTCCGCGCCGTCGGCAGCTACCGCTGACCGGCCGGGACCGTCGGGCGGGCCGACGGCGGCCGGGCGGCAGTCAGAGCCAGCCGACCCGCTTGAAGATCCAGTAGAAGATCCCGCCGAGGCCGACCATCCCGGCGAGCGCGAGCGGGTACCCGAGGGCCCAGTGCAGCTCGGGCATGTAGTCGAAGTTCATGCCGTAGATGGTGCCGATCAGCGTCGGCGCGAAGAGGATCGCCGCCCAGGCGGAGATCTTCTTGGTGTGTTCGCTCTGCTGGAGGTTCGTCTCCGACATGCGGCGCATCTCCTCGTTCTGCTCCTGCGTCACGAGGGTGGAGTGCACGTTCAGGGCGTTCGCCAGCAGCGACCGAAACGTGTCCGAGACCTCCGCGTGCTTGATCGCGTGGTCCAGCACGTTGCGCAGGTTGCGCTGCAGCTCGACGTACCGGTGGTCCTGCGCCGGATCCGCACCGGACCGCCCTTCGACGTCGTCGTGCAGCGTGTGCAGGATCTCGACCAGCGGGCCCGTGGCCCGCTGCAGCCCGATCGCCTCGCGCGTCGCCTCGTAGATGCGCAGGGACACCTCGGGGTCGCGCGAGAAGAGCTGGTCCTCCACCCGGTCGATGTCGTGGCGGAGCCGCGCGACCACCGGCCGGTAGGTGTCGACCACCCGGTCCAGCAGCGTCGCGAGGATCGCGACGGGCCCGAGGCGGAGCAGGTCCGGGTCCTCCTCCAGCCGGTCACGCATCGCCTCCAGGTCGGGCGTCACGGACCGGCGGATCGTGACGACGAAGTCCGGGCCCACCCATGCGTGCACCTCGCCGAACTCGACCCGGTCGACGTGCCCGTCGCCGTCGTCGTCCACGCTCCGCGCGGGGTGCAGCACGAGGAACAGCACGTCGTCGTAGTGCTCGATCTTGGGGCGCTGGTGCGCGTGGATGGCGTCCTCGACCGCGAGCGGGTGCAGCGAGAACTCCTCGGCGACCGCCTCGATCTCGGCGGCCGTGGGCCAGGCCATGTCCACCCAGGCGGTCCCGCCCCGCTCCCGGGTGGTCTCGAACGTCTCTTCCATGCTGACCGGGTTGGCCGTGCGCTTGCCGTCGACGTACACCGCGTTGTCCATGATGCTCACAGCACAACCCTCCCAGAGACCGGCGGCAACCCGTGCCGCCGTCCGGCAACGGGCCGCCGGAGCTGGCGTTGTCCGGCAACCGGGCCGCCGTCCGGAACCGGCGCCGTCCGGACGGCCGAGGCGGCGCGCGTCGTAACCTTGCACCGTGAACGCTGACTTCTCCCCGACCCCACGCGAGCAGCTGGCCGAGCTCATCAAGGAGCTCGCCGTGGTGCACGGCAAGGTGACCCTGTCCTCCGGCAAGGAGGCCGACTACTACGTCGACCTGCGCCGCATCACGCTGCACCACCGGGCCGCCCCGCTCGTGGGGCACGTGCTCCTGGACCACCTCGAAGAGGTCGGGCTCGGCACGGCCGAGATCGACGCCGTCGGCGGGCTCACCCTGGGCGCCGACCCGATCGCGGACGCGCTGCTGCACGCCGCCGCCTCGCGCGGGCAGGACCTGGACGCGTTCGTGGTGCGGAAGGCGGCGAAGGCGCACGGCATGCAGCGCCAGATCGAGGGGCCGGACATCGCGGGCCGCAAGGTGGTCGTCGTGGAGGACACCACCACCACGGGCGGCTCGCCGATCACGGCGATCGAGGCTGCCCGGGCCGCCGGCGCGGAGGTGCTGGGGGTGGCCACGATCGTCGACCGTGCCACAGGCGCCGGCGAGAAGATCGAGGCGCTCGGCGTGCCGTACCACTACCTGTTCGGACTGCAGGATCTCGATCTCGCCTGATTCCGCCCATACCGGCGTCTGGGAGTCTCAATATCGCTCCCACGTGCAGACTTTTCCCTAGCACTACGGTATCTTTAATGTCATGGGCACATTTGTCGCTTTAGTCCTGCTTGTCGTCGGCGTCGTGGTATTCACCGTTGCCGCGGTGCGGGTGATGAAGCGCGGGCGCTCGCAGGACGTCGCCCAGTGGGCCGAGGCGAACGGCTGGGAGTACATCGGCCAGGACCCGGCGCTCGCCCAGCGCTGGAGCGGCCGGCCGTTCGGCATCGGCCTGGACCGCGAGGCCCGCGACGTCTTGCGCGGGAACGTCGACGGTCACGAGGTCGTCTCGTTCACCTACATGTGGCGCGCGGGCTCGCCCGGCGCCGACACGCGCCGTCCCGGCCTGCGCCGCACGGCGCACGTCGTCGCGCTCGACGCGCTGCCAGGTGAGCCCGTGGTCGACCTGTCGCCCGAAGGCCTTCGCGAGAAGTGGCAGAAGCTCTTCGGTGCCCAGGACGTCCAGATCGACAACCCGGCGTTCGACGGGCAGTGGCTCGTGCGCACCTCCGACGAGGTTTTCGCGCGCCGCGCCCTCGACGCACGCCTCGCGAACATCGTGATGCTGCCCGACTTCCACGGCTCCCGGCTGCGGATCGAGGGCCCGTCGGTGCTGCTGTGGCGCCCGGGCCGCACGGACGTGACGACCCTGACCGAGCGGGCCAAGCGGGTCGCGGACGTCGCGCGGATCGTGCTGCCGCTCGAGAAGGGCCCGCGGTTCGAGACCGGCGGCAAGATCGACGGCTTCGGGATCCCGGGCCTCACCTGACGTCGCCCGGTCGTTCCCGGTCGCGATCAGACCAGGTCGACGATGTTCGCTATCGAGTTCACCACCTGGCTGGGGCGGAACGGGTACTTCTCGACCTCCTCGGCCGACGTCGACCCCGTGAGCACCAGGTACGTCTCCATGCCGGCCTCCATGCCGCCCACGATGTCGGTGTCCATGCGGTCGCCCACCATGGTCGTGGACTCCGAGTGCGCGCCGATCAGGTTGAGCGCCGACCGGAACAGCACCGGGTTGGGCTTGCCCACGTAGTAGGGCTGCCGGCCGGTCGCCGCCGTGATCATCGCGGCAACCGACCCCGCGGCGGGCAGCAGCCCCTCCTGCGACGGGCCGGTCACGTCCGGGTTGGTGCAGATGAACCGGGCGCCGTCCACGATCAGCCGGATGGCCTTGGTGATGGCCTCGAACGAGTAGGTTCGGGTCTCGCCGAGCACCACGTAGTCCGGGTCGGATTCGGTGAGCGTGTAGCCCGCCTGGTGCAGCGCCGTCGTCAGGCCCGCCTCGCCGATCGCGTACGCGCTGCCGTTCGGGATCTGGTCCGAGACGAACTGGGCCGTGGCCAGGGCCGACGTCCAGATGTTCTGCTCCGGTACGTCGATCCCGCTGTACACCAGGCGGGCGCGCAGGTCGCGTGGCGTGAAGATCGAGTTGTTCGTCAGCACGAGGAACGGCAGGTCCTTCTCCCGCAGCGCCTTGATGAACTCGGGGCCGCCGGGGAGGGCCGTGCCCTCGTGCACCAGCACGCCGTCCATGTCCGTGAGCCAGGCTTTTGTGGTCCGCTCGGTCATGGCCGTCAGCCTAGTGTCTTGGCGCGGGAGCGCTCGTGCCTGCTTTCCCGCTGGTGCGGGAGAGGGTGAGACCACACACTCGGGCGGTGTTGCTGAGAGTGAACATTGTCGACTCCCCGCAACACAGTCCGAGGAGTAGCTGTTTCCCCGAGAGGGGTCGGACCCGCACAACAAGGAGGAACCATGCCCGTCCAGGTCGCTGTCTGCGGGCCACGCCACTGCACCGAGCAGGACGCCGCCAGCGCGCGCGACGTCGGGCGCTTGCTCGCCCAGGCCGGAGCCACCGTCCTCAACGGGGGCGGGACCGGCGTCATGGCTGCTGTCTCAGCCGGTGCGCGCTCGGCCGGCGGGCTGGTGATCGGCGTCCGCCCCGGCTCCACAAAGGACGACGCCAACCCCGACCTGAGCGCCGTGCTGGTCACGAACATGGGCGAGGCCCGCAACGCGATCCTCGTGTGGTCCGCCGACGCCGTCATCGTCGTCGGCGGTTCCTGGGGCACCCTCTCCGAACTTGCGCTCGCCAAGCGCCGCGGAGTCCCGGTGGTCAGCCTCGGGGGCTGGCAGCTGCTCGACGTCAACGGGCGCCCCGTCCCCGACACGCCGCCGACCGCCGCAACCGCCCAGGAGGCCGTTGCTTTCGCGCTGGAGCATGCGGCCTCCTGAGGCGGCCGCTCGGGTCACCGTCGTCAGCGGCGCGACGGGCCGACCGGGGTCTCCTCGTCGGTGGGCTCGGCCTCGTTCTGCTCCGAGCTCTTCGCCGCCTTGTCCGCGCGCCTCGCCCGCCAGATCTCGACGATCATCGGGATCACGGAGACGAGCACGATGAGGATGAGCAGCGCCTCGATGTTCTCCTTGACGAACGTGAAGTTGCCGAGCACGTAGCCCAGCAGCGTCACGCCGACGGCCCACAGCAGCGCGCCGATCGCGTTGTACGTGGCGAAGTGCCGGTACGCCATCTTGCCGACGCCGGCCGCCACCGGGGCGTAGGTGCGCACGATCGGCACGAACCGCGCGACGATGATGGTGCGGCCGCCGTACTTGTCGAAGTAGGCGTTGGTCTGGTCGATGTAGGACCGCTTGAAGAGCTTCGAGTCCGGCTTGTCGAAGATCTTGGGGCCGGCCTTGCGGCCGATGAGGTAGCCCGTCTGGTCGCCGAGGAACGCGGCGGCGAACAGCATGAGGCACAGCCACACGAGGTTGATCTGCAGCGTGCCCTGGGCCACGAGCGCACCCGCCGTGAACAGCAGCGAGTCGCCGGGCAGGATCGGGAACAGCAGGCCGGTCTCGACGAAGATGACGAGCGCGATCCCGACCAGCGCCGCGTCCCCGAACCGCTCGATGAGGTAGTTCGGGTCCATCCAGTCGATGCCCAGCAGCTGCGGCATCGGTGCCGCGTGGAGGGGGGCGGCGGCCAGCCCGGACAAGACCTCCGGGAGTGCGGTCGTCAACATGGCGCGAGCCTACCCGGGGGCACAATGACGGCATGACCAGCGCGTCCGCTTCCCCGGGAACCGTCACAGCACTCGCACACGGGTCCGACAGGACGCGCCTTGTCTGAGCACCCGCCCGCGCCCGAGACCGAGGTCGGCGTCGGCCCCTGGCCTGGCCCCCTGCCCGACGATCCCCGCTACGATCCCGAGCTCCTGGCCGACGGCGACCGCCGGAACGTGGCTGACCAGTACCGATACTGGTCCGTGGAGGCGATAGTCGCCGACCTGGACACGAAGCGGCACCCGTTCCACGTGGCGATCGAGAACTGGGCGCACGACCTCAACATCGGCTCGGTGGTCCGCACCGCCAACGCGTTCAACGCGGCGGGCGTGCACATCGTGGGCCGACGCCGGTGGAACCGCCGCGGCGCGATGGTCACCGACCGGTACCTGCACGTGACGCACCACCCGGACGCCGAAGCGCTGGCCGAGTGGGCGGCGTCGGCCGGACCGGTGACCAACGAACGCCTGCCGATCGTCGGCATCGACAACGTGCCCGGCTCCGTGCCGATCGAGGGGTACACGCTCCCGCGCGAGTGCGTGCTGCTGTTCGGCCAGGAGTCGACCGGCCTGACGGCCGAGGCCCAGGCGGCGTGCGACGTCGTCCTGCACATCACGCAGTACGGCTCGACCCGCTCGATCAACGCGGGTGCGGCGGCCGCGATAGCGATGCACGCCTGGGTGACGCAGCACGCGCCGTAGGCCGTCGAACAGGACGCGAGCGAAAGTCGTGGCTGTCGCGACTCCACATCTCGGCGGTGAGCTGTGGCAGATCGACACCTACGAGGCGAAGGCGCGCGCCGCGGACATGCTGCTCGACGGCGAGACACCCCCGCTGCCCTGACCGAGCAGCACACCTGACCGGCGTCGCCGTCGGATCATCCGCCGGGCGGCTACTCTCCTCGCTGCACGGCTACGAGGCCGGGTGAGCCGCGAGGGGGCAGATGGTCACGGAGTATCCGGGCGGCCGGAGCAACGCGCCGGGTGGACGCCGGGGAGCTGGCAGAGGCCTGCCGGGCGACGGGATCGGCCTGCCGTACGTGTGGACGCCGGGAGGCGGCCGCGTCGGCACCTGGGTGCTGCGCGTCGTCCTGCTGCCGATCTTCGTGGGGATCCCCTACGTCTTCGCGAACTACCCCGTCGACAGGCTCTTCCTGCACACCGAGGGTCGCGTGGTCGACGGGTGGGTGGCCGCGGTGTTCTCGCTCGGGCTGTGCTACTTCATGCTGATCAGCGACGGGAGCACCGTCCGGGCGGACGGCGTCCGGCTGTCGATCCGTGCCAAGGGCAGGCAGCACGACTACTCCTGGGGTGACGTCGCCGCCGTCGAACACACCGAGACCGGCCTCGTGGTGACGGATCAGCAGGGCCGGTCCGTGCCGCTCGGGCTCACCGAACGCACCTGGCAGGCCAAGCTGGTGCAGCGAAAGAACCCGATGGTCCAGGTCGCCGCGGACCTGGAGCGGATCCGCGCCCAGGTGCACGCGCCCAAGAACCTCACGCGGCAGGTGCGCACGGGAGTGGCCCGGCTGACCCTTGCCGAGTGGACGTACGCGATCCTCGTGGCGCTGGGTGCGGTCACCGTCGCGACGCTGCGCACGCTCGGCTCCTGACCCGCGTGCGTCGCGGCGGTAATCCGTTGCTTCCGGTTGGTGGCTCGGACAGGATCGTCGGGTGAATCGGCGATCCCTGGCGCGAGACCGGAACTTCGTCGTCTTCTGGGGCACCCAGACGTTCTCGGTGCTGGGTGACTCGTTCTCGATGATCGCGTTCCCGCTGCTGATGCTGGAGGCCACCGGCTCGCTGGTGCAGATGGGCCTGCTGACGAGCGTCATGGCGGCGGGGTCGCTCTCGATGGGGCTGATCGGCGGAGCGATCGTCGACCGGTTCGACCGGCGTCGGCTCCTGATCGCCTGCGACGTGGCGCGCCTGCTCCTCTTCGCGGCAGTCCCCGTCTGCTGGGCGATCGATCCGCAGGTGTGGCTGCTCTTTGTCGTCGCGGGCGTGGCGTCCGTGTTCGGGCAGCTCTTCCAGATCACACCTACATCACGGCCGTGCCGAACATCGTCGGCCGGGAGCGGGTGGCCGAGGCAAACAGCAAGCTCCAGGCCACGGCCTCGCTGGCCAGCATCGGTGGGCCGGCGCTCGCCGGGCTGGTCGCGGCAGCGTTCGGGGTCACCGCGGCGATCGCCATCGACGCGGCGACCTTCGGCATCTCGGCGCTCGGGCTGCTCGCCGTCCGCCTGTCGCGAGTGGCTCCGGCTGCGCCGCCGGACCGGTCGGGCCTCGGGCGTGACCTCAGGACGGGTTTTGTCACGGGCGCCCGGTTCCTGTGGGGGCATCCGGTGCTCCGGGTGCTCACCATCTTCCTGACGATCACCACCTTCGTCACGTACGGCATGACCGACGTGATCATCTACCAGGTGCGCAACGGCCTGGGGCAGAGCGAGAACGTCGTCGGGTTCGTGATGGCGGCGGCCGGGGTGGGCACGTGCGTGGCGGCGGCCATGTCCGCCTGGCTGCGCAGGAAGCTCGGGTTCGGCGCATGCTGGCTCGGGGCCATGACCCTGTGCGGCGCGGCCGCTGTCGTCCTGGCCCTGAACCGCGACGTCGTCGTGATGGGGGCCGCCGTCTTCGCGTTCTGGTTCGGGCTGATGCTCGCGGCGGTGTGTTCGATGTCGCTGCGCCAGCTGGTCACGCCCGACGCCCTGCTCGGACGCGTCACCGCTGCGTTCTGGACGATCCACTACAGCCTGGCGCCCCTCGGCGCCGCCGCGCTCACCGCGTCGGCCGACCGCTTCGGCGCGTCCGGTCCGCTGCTCGCCGTCGCGGTCATCTACGTGGCGGTGGTCGGCTTCGCCGTCTTCACCCCGATCCGCGGGCGGAACCCGGAGGACCGGGCGGTCGGCTGACCAGCCCGGGGCCGCCCTGGCTTATCGGGGGCCGCCCGAGGCCGTACGGTGCCGCGCAACGCCGTCGGACAGGCGAAACCACAGTGTTTCAGCCGTTCGATTGGCGAACGACCGCACACGGCGGCCTGTGGATCGTGGCAAGATCGAACGTGCATACCTGGGCGGCCTTGGAGACTCCTGCGACCGCCCACCTCACCAGTCGTTTGGAGTTCTGCAGATGCCCATCGCAACCCCTGAGGTCTACGCCGAGATGATCGACCGGGCGAAGGCCGGCAAGTTCGCCTACCCCGCGGTCAACATCACCTCGTCGCAGACCGTCACTGCCGCACTTCAGGGCTTTGCCGAGGCGGAGTCGGACGGCATCATCCAGGTTTCCGTGGGCGGCGCCGAGTACGCGTCGGGCTCGACCGTGAAGGACCGCGTCTCGGGCTCCCTCGCGCTGGCGGCCTACGCCACCGAGGTCGCCAAGGGCTACGGCGTCAACATCGCGATCCACACGGACCACTGCACGGCCGACAAGCTCGACTCCTGGGTCAAGCCGCTGCTCGCGATCGAGGCCGAGCAGGTCAAGAACGGCGGCCTGCCGACGTTCCAGTCGCACATGTTCGACGGCTCCACCGTGCCGATCGACGAGAACCTCGTGATCGCCGCCGAGCTGCTCGAGCTGTCGCAGGCCGCGCGCACGATCCTCGAGATCGAGATCGGCGTGGTCGGCGGCGAGGAGGACGGCCACACCGCCGAGATCAACGACAAGCTGTACACGACGCCCGAGGACGGCCTGGCCACCATCAAGGCGCTCGGTTCCGGCGAGAAGGGCCGCTACCTGACGGCCCTCACCTTCGGCAACGTGCACGGCGTGTACAAGCCGGGTGCGGTGAAGCTCCGCCCGGAGATCCTGCTCGACATCCAGAAGGCCGTCGGTGCGGAGATCGGCAAGGAGATGCCGTTCGACCTCGTGTTCCACGGCGGTTCGGGTTCGACGGCGGAGGAGATCTCCGCGGCGGTCGACAACGGCGTCATCAAGATGAACATCGACACCGACACCCAGTACGCGTTCTCGCGTCCGGTGGCCGACCACTTCTTCAAGAACTACGACGGCGTGCTCAAGGTGGACGGCGAGGTCGGCAACAAGAAGGCCTACGACCCGCGCGCCTGGGGCAAGACGGCGGAGAAGGGCATGGCCGCGCGCATCGTCGAGGCCTGCCAGCAGCTCCGCTCGGCCGGCCACAAGATGTGAGCAGACCGCTCGAGTGATCGGCAAAGGTCAGGTGATCGGCAGCTCCAGCTACCGATCACCTGACCTTCTACCGACGACCTGCGCTTCAGGAAGCGGACGGGCCGCCCACACCGGCGGGGGTCGGCGCGCCGCCCGACGGCGGGCCCGGAGGGCCGTCGTCGTCCAGCTCGAAGCCAGGGTCCTCGTCCACGATGTCGAGGAGGTCGCCGATCCGGGTGACCTCCAGCAGGAAACGTACCGTCGGGGGTGCGCGCAGCACGCGCACGCGGTGCGGGCTGCGGCTCGCGAGGCGCGCGAGGAACGCCACGCCGGACGAGTCCATGAAGGTCACGTGGTGCGCGTCGATCTCGACCGGGAGGCGGGACTCCTCGGCCGCAGCCGTCGCCTCGTGCAGGTCGCCGCCGATGTCTGCGTCGATCTCTCCGGAGAGCACGATCCGGGCGCGCGAGCGGCCCACGATGACGTGGATACTCGCAGGATCGCCGATCTCGGAGTTCTGATGGCCAGGGTCCTGGGGGCTCCCGCCCTGCGGACCGCGCGGGGGGTCGTAAGTTCCGTCCTGCACGGTTCTCCTTCCGGGAGCAGTGGTCGTAGCGCTGTAACGGTCCGATGATAGAGGTTGAGGTTCAGATCTCGGACCGTCCCAATCTACGGTTGAATGTCCTGCTGGAACAGCACCTCGTGCAATAGATACCGTAGGGAGGGCATTTTGACCGATTCATCCGGTCTGACACCGTCCTCTCCTCCGGCGCGGCGCCCCGACCTTCCGGTTTTCGGCATTGGTCGGGCCCGGGACGGAATTTCGAACGGCACAATGAACGGCTCGCCGAACGGAACGTCCAACGGGACGTCGAACGGGTATGGTCTCGACGCCGGCCGGCACACGTCACCGGCCGCGAGCGTGCCCCCGAGCATCCCGCCGAGCACACCCCCGGGCGGCACCTACCGGGTGCCGGGCACCGACCCGCGCCCGCACTCGCCCGGGTCGGGCATCCCGCGCACCCTTCCGCCGTCGGTCGGCGACGTGGTGCTGCGCGCCGCGGTGACCGTGGGACTCCCCGTGTTCCTGACCGGTCCCACCGAGGACGGCATGCCCATGCTGTGGGCCAACCGGGCGTTCGAGCACTACGCGGGCGTGCGGTTCAGCGACTTCGCCGGGTACACGGTGCGCCGCCTCGGCGAGATGCTCGTGGAGCCGCAGGACCTGGAGCGGATGACCGAGCTGGTGAACGCGGGCCAGGAGGTGCACGCGACCGTGCGGTCCCACCTGCGCGGCGGGAAGAACGGCTGGGCCCAGCTCACGCTCACCCCGGCCCGTGCGGGCCACGACGACCGCGTCACCCACTGGGTCGGGTTCAGCGTGGACGTCTCCGACCACGTGGACCGGCACAACGCCCAGCTCGCGAGCCTGGAGAACGAGCGGCAGCAGCGTGAGGACCTCGACCTCATCGCGCAGACCACCGAGATCCTGACGGATCTCGAGTACCCGTACGCCCTGCGGGACATCGCGGAGCTGCTCCAGTCCATGGTGCGCTGGGCGGGCTTCTACGTGAACGACGACGGCCTCAAGCACGCCGCCGGCGTCGACGTCGCGGCGCCGCCGAGCGGCCGCGGCCGCCGTCATGCGCGGTACATCGAGGGCGACAACATCGCGGACAAGACCCAGCGCCGTCGGCCGCAGACCGATGCCCTCGGCGACTCCGTGACCACGGGCCCGATGCCGATCCTGGAGGTCGTGGACTCGGTGCAGGACGTGCTCGACGGCGTGCTCGACGGCCCCGTCACGCTGCACCTCGACATCCCGCACGCGCCGCACTCGGCGTCGGGCTGGCTGCAGCGCGACCTCACGCTGCGCCTCGCCGACGAGCTGGGCAAGGCGCCCGACTCGGTGGTGGTGCACCCGGTCGCCGGACGGCGGGACGTGCTCGGCCTCGTGGTGATCGTCCCGGAGGAGGACGAGCCGGGTGACTACGCCGAGGCCGACGAGCCCGACACGCTGCGCACAGTGGTCGAGGTGGTGGCCCGCCGCGCGGGCAGCGCCATCGACAACGCGCGCATGTACGCACGCGAGCACCGCCTCGCCGAGACCCTGCAGCGCGCCATGCTCCCCGAGCAGGCCGACGTCGCGGGCCTCGACGTGTGGACCTACTACGCCCCGAACGCGGAGCACGCCCAGGTGGGCGGCGACTGGTACGACGTGCTGCAGATCTCGCCGGAGCTCGTGGGCCTGGTGATCGGCGACGTCGTCGGGCACGACGTCGAGGCCGCCGCCACCATGGGCCAGCTGCGTTCGGTGGTGCGCTCGTACGCGTTCGAGCTGTCGACGCCGAGCCGCGTGCTCGAGCGCGTGGACCAGCTCGTGGCGGGCATGGGCATCCCGCGCTCGGCAAGCATGGTGTACGCCTCCCTGAAGCGCGAGGAGGAGCCGGACGTCTGGACCATCGGCTACTCGCGTGCGGGCCACCTGCCGCCCCTCCTGCTGCGCGCAGGCGAGGTGATCAAGCTGGACGACGGCGGCGGCGCGCTCGTCGGCTTCGGCTCACGGGAACGGACCACGGGCGAGGCCCGCCTCCAGCCCGGCGACACGCTCCTGTTCTACACGGACGGCCTCATCGAGCGGCGTGACCGGTCCCTGCGGCTGGGTCTCGAGGCCCTGCTGGAGACGGCGTCGGCCATCACGGCGCGCGACGCCGCGGGCGTGGGCGAGGAGCTGCTCTCCCGCCTGGCCGACGCGCCCGAGGACGACGTCGCGATCGTCGTGGTCCGGATTCCCGACCCGACCGGCGACGCCGGGGAGACCGCCCTGTCGCCGCGCTGGCGGCGCTGGATGCTGCCGAGCGAGCCGTCCTCGATCGGCCGGGCCAGGCATGCGGTGCTGCGCACCTGCCAGGCGTGGGGCATCGAGGAGTCGGCGCAGGCCGAGCTCGTGGTCTCGGAGCTGGTGGCCAACGGTGTGCTGCACGGCTGGGGGCACATCGCGCTGCGCCTGTACGACACGGGCGACGGGCTGCGGATCGAGGTCGAGGACAACAACCCGGCGCCGCCCGTGGCGACCGACGGCCACCCGAACCGCCTGGGCGGGTTCGGGATGCAGATCGTGGACCGGCTGGCCGAGTGGGGCTGGCGCCCGTCGGGCTCGGGGAAGCTGGTCTGGGCGAAGCTCCGCCGCCAACCCAGCCCGCACAAGTAGCTTGTTGTGGGCGCGATCGTCGCGCCTAAGCGGGCAAATGTTCGCAACGGTCGCGCCCACAACGAAGTATTTTCGCGGGTGGGGCCCGGGATGGATAACGTTTTACGCCGTGGACGCGTCGCGCTGCGATAACGGAGATCCGTCGTCGTCACGCGATGTCATCACCGCGAACCCCGAGTCGGGAGCCGCCGGCTCGCACGAGTGCTCGTCGTCCACGCGGAAGAGCTCCATGGCGCCGCACACCTCGAGCACGAACAGGTCGCGCTCGTCGGCTCCGCGGATGACGGTGGCTCCGCCGCGCTTGCGGCCGGCGTCGGCCAGCGAGATGAGGAACGCGGCCCCGGTGGAATCCATGAAGGTGACCCGGCACATGTCGATGACCAGCAGCTGCCGGCGCAGGCCGACGACGCGCGCCGCGATCTCCGGGAACTGGTCTCGTTCGGCGAGGTCGAGGTCGCCGGCGATCACGAGCGTCGTCGTCGTGGGAGACGTCGCGATCTCGATCATGTGTCGAGCGTAACGACAGATGCTCGATCGCACCGGATGAAAGGCAAAATTCACCGCTGGCCTGGCCGGGTCGGCAATCCTGTGCGATCCCTTTGTCCCCCGGTGTCCCGGAAGTGTGAGAATTCGAGCATGAGCACCCACGAGAATCTGCTGCAGGGACCGGCCCCCACGCTGCTGCCCGATGACTTCCCGGCCGCCCGCGAGCGCCTGACCAGCGGCGACGACCCGGTCGAGGTCGCGGCGTCGGCGCCGGCGTCGTCCCTCGTGTGGGCTGTTCTCGCGGAGGGCGCGCTCGCGGCGGGCGGCGGTGCGGGGAACGTCGAGGCCTACGCCTACGCGCGCACCGGCTACCACCGCGGGCTGGATGTGCTGCGTCGGGCAGGCTGGCGCGGGCAGGGTCCGATCCCGGTGAGCCACGAGCCGAACCAGGGTTTTCTCCGGGCGCTCCTCGCGCTCTCCCGGGCGGCGCACCTCATCGGTGAGGAGGACGAGGCCGAGCGCTGCGCGAAGTTCCTGGTCGACTCGGGCACGTCTGTGGACGAGGTTCGCGCCCTGGTGCCCACCACGAAGTAGACTCGGGCGCGGCCCGCGGGCGCCATGGGGCGCACTACGCGGAGCAATCAAGCAATTTGAGAAGGTGGAGATCCATGCCAGGCGTCGTGCTCGTCGGGGCCCAGTGGGGCGATGAGGGCAAGGGAAAGGCGACGGACCTCCTGGGCTCCCGCGTCGATTACGTGGTCAAGTTCAACGGTGGGAACAACGCGGGGCACACGGTCGTCATCGATGACGAGAAGTACGCGCTGCACCTGCTGCCGTCGGGAATTCTGTCGCCGGGTGTGGTGCCGGTCATCGCCAACGGCGTGGTGATCGACATCGAGGTCCTGTTCGAGGAGCTCGACGCCCTGATCGAGCGCGGCGTGGACGTGTCCCGTCTGCTCGTCTCGGGCAGCGCGCACATCATCGCGCCGTACCACCGCACCATCGACAAGGTGACGGAGCGGTTCCTCGGCAAGCGTCGGATCGGCACCACGGGCCGGGGGATCGGCCCGTCGTACGCCGACAAGATCAACCGTGTCGGCATCCGCATGTGGGACCTGTTCGACGAGAAGATCCTGCGCGCCAAGATCGAGGGCGCGCTCGACCAGAAGAACCATCTGCTCGTGAAGATCTACAACCGCCGTGCCATCACGGTGGACGAGACGCTCGACGAGCTGCTCCAGTACGCCGACCGGCTCCGGCCCATGGTCACGGACACCGCCGTCGAGCTGAACAAGGCGCTCGACGCGGGCAAGAACGTCCTGTTCGAGGCGGGTCAGGCGACGATGCTCGACATCGACCACGGCACCTACCCGTTTGTGACGTCGTCCAGCGCGACGGCGGGCGGCGCGGTGACCGGGTCCGGCGTCGGGCCGACCCGGATCGACTCCGTGATCGGCGTCATCAAGGCCTACACGACGCGCGTGGGCGAGGGGCCGTTCCCCACGGAGCTGTTCGACGACAAGGGCGAGTTCCTGCGCAAGACCGGCGGCGAGTACGGCGTCACCACGGGCCGCGCGCGCCGCACCGGGTGGTACGACGCTGTGATCGCCCGCTACGCGACCCGCATCAACGGGCTCACCGACATCGTGCTCACCAAGCTCGACGTGCTCACCGGCATGGAGAAGGTCCCGGTCTGCGTGGCGTACGACGTCGACGGCGTCCGCTACGACGAGATGCCGACGGACCAGTCGGCGTTCCACCACGCGAAGCCGATCTACGAGGAGCTGGACGGCTGGTGGGAGGACATCTCCAAGGCCCGCGCCTTTGCCGACCTGCCGCCGAACGCCCAGGCGTACGTGAAGGCGCTGGAGGAGATGTCGGGCACCAGGATCTCCGCCATCGGCGTGGGCCCGAAGCGCGACGAGATCATCCCTGTCCACGACCTCATCCACCCGCGCTGAGAAAGACGTCCGCCACAGTGAAGATCCTCGTCATCGGGACCGGTGCCCGCGAGCACGCCATCGTCCACTCGCTCGACCGGGAGACCGCGACCGGCGTCGCCGCCCACGAGCTGCACGCCGCGCCCGGCAACCCGGGCATCGCGGCGGCGGCCACGCTGCACCAGGTCGATCCCCTCGACGGGGCGGCCGTGGCGGCGCTGGCCGAGCAGCTCGGCGCCGAGCTGGTCGTCGTCGGCCCGGAGGCGCCGCTGGTCGCGGGCGTGGCGGACGCCGTGCGGGCCGCTGGCATCCCCGTGTTCGGGCCGTCCGGCGAGGCGGCGCGGCTCGAGGGCTCCAAGTCGTTCGCCAAGGAGGTCATGGCCGCCGCCGGCGTGCCGACCGCGATGGCGCACGTGTGCACCGACGCCACCGAGCTCGCCGCCGCGCTGGACGCGTTCGGCGCCCCGTACGTGGTCAAGGACGACGGCCTCGCGGCCGGCAAGGGCGTGGTCGTCACCGACGACCGCGCGGCCGCGCTCGCGCACGGCGAGGCCTGCCTGGCCAACGAGAACGGCCGCGTGGTGGTCGAGGAGTACCTCGACGGCCCCGAGGTGTCCCTGTTCTGCGTGTGCGACGGGAAGACCGTGGTCCCCCTGGTCCCCGCGCAGGACTTCAAGCGCGCCGGGGACGACGACGAGGGCCCCAACACGGGTGGCATGGGCGCCTATACCCCGCTGGGCTGGGCGCCGTCGGGCCTCGTGGACGAGGTGCTGAGCCGCGTCGCCCAGCCGACCGTCGACGAGATGGCCCGCCGCGGCACGCCGTTCTCCGGGGTCCTGTACGTGGGGCTCGCGCTCACTTCCCGGGGCACCCGCGTGGTGGAGTTCAACGCCCGCTTCGGCGACCCGGAGACCCAGTCCGTGCTTGCCCGGCTCGCGACGCCGCTGTCCGCGGTCATGCTCGCGGCGGCGCGCGGCCGGCTCGCCGAGCTGGAGCCGCTGCGCTGGCGCCCCGAGGCTTCGGTGACGGTGGTCGTCGCGTCCGAGGGCTACCCGGCGTCGGCCCGGTCGGGCGACCCGATCACGGGCATCGAGGACGCGGAGGCGCTCGCCGGGGTGCACGTGCTGCACGCGGGCACCGGCCTCTCCGAGACCGGCGAGCTGGTCAGCGCGGGCGGCCGCGTGCTGTCCGTGGTGGCGCTGGGCCACGACCTGGCGGACGCCCGCCGTCGGGCCTACGAGGGCGTCGCGAAGATCGATCTCAAGGGATCGCACCACCGCACGGACATCGCGCTGAAGGCGGAGCGCGGCGAGGTCACCGTCCCGTAGGACGGCCGGCCGCGCCCGACGGCGGCCGCGCCGGCCCGTCTCGCTGCGCGTCGTCGTCATCTCCGGGAAACTCGGGTGACGTTAATATCGCGGCCTGTCGACAGGGGAGTAGTCGTGGCTGAGCGCGTCACGTTCGAGAGCACTACGGGACCGCGCCTCGCGGGCATCATCGATCTGCCCGACGGCGAGGTGCGCGGCTGGGGCGTGTTCTCCCACGGGTTCACGCTGGGCAAGGACTCGCCCGCCGCGGCCCGGATCTGCAAGCAGCTCGCGAGCGAGGGCATCGGGATGCTCCGGTTCGACAACCTGGGCCTGGGCGACTCCGAGGGCGACTGGGGCGACGGCTCGTTCACGCACAAGGTCGCGGACACCGTGCAGGCCGCCCAGTTCATGGCCGACCAGGGCCGGCCTGTGCACCTCCTGGTGGGGCACTCGTTCGGCGGCGCCGCCGTGATCGCGGCAGCCGGGGACGTCCCGGGCGTGCAGGCCGTCGCGACGATCGGCGCGCCGGTTCAGCCGCGGCACGCGGAGCACAACTACGACGCCGTCCTGGGCCGCGTCTTCGACGAGGGCCATGCCCAGTGGATGGTCGGCGGGCGCGCGCTGACGCTGAAGCGGCACTTCGTGGAGGACGTCCGGCGGGCCGAGCTGCGGTCGAAGATCCGGGAGCTCGGCTCGCCGCTGCTGGTGATGCACTCGCCGACGGACAGCACCGTGGACATCTCGAACGCCGGGGAGATCTTCCGGGAGGCCCGGCACCCGCGCTCGTTCGTGTCCCTGGAGGGCGCCGACCACCTGCTCACCGCGCCCGGTCAGGCCAAGCGCGCGGCCCGGATCATCAGCGCCTGGGCGGACCAGTACCTGACGGCCTGAGCCGCCTCAGCCTCGCGCGCTGCGTCAGCCCCGCGCGCCGCCTCAGCCTCGCCCCCGCCGCGACAGCGTCTCCGGCGTCGACCGGTGCCCGCAGAACGCGAGCCCGTAGAGGAACGTGACGACGACGGCGAGCATCAGGACCTCCCCGCCGTCCTCCAGCGCGCTCAGGATCACGTGCCAGACGCCCCGGTTCGTCGTGAAACCGTGCACGGCGTCGATCCCGACGCCGCACAGCACCAGGAGCGCGAGGAGCACCGTGAGCACGCGGGACGTCGCCCGCCACTCGGGCGCCGCGAACCGGTACCCGACGGCGATGGCCGTCAGCAGGACGGTCCCGACGAACGCCAGCCACACGATCTCGCCGACCGGCTGCCCGTATGGGTACGGGATGGTGACGTTCGCGGAGACCACCTTGGCCATGCGCTCGTGCAGCATGAAGTAGTCGTCGGCGAGGAGCACGGCGAAGACCGCGGACCACCCCGCGAGCACCACCTGCCGGTGCACGACGGCGAGATAGAGCGCCAGCCCGGTCGCCCACGCTTCGAACACGTACCCGACCACCTCGGGGACGCTGCGCTCCATCGCGAACCGGAAGCCCGTCCACTCGGGGATCCCCAGGAACGAGTGCATGAGGAAGATCAGGTTCAGGCCGAGGGCCACCGTCACCAGCATGCCGAAGATGCCCACGACGGGACGGTTTTCCAGCCCGAGGGCTACGGCGGCTCGCGTGTGCACTGAAGTTCTCCTCTGTTGATCCGATGACGCGGATGCGGACACGCTTCCGTGACGGGATGAGGCGGTGAGGAGAAGATGATGAGAGTCCTCTCATCTGGCGCCGTCCGAGCAGCGGCGGCGGCGCGGCGCAGGTCACTCACGCCGGACGGCGGGGCACCCCGGAGCGCCAGTAGACTTTCCCAGTAATTCCCTCACCTTCAAGGAGCCTTCGTGGGACGCGTCGTCGTCGAGGTCATGCCCAAGCCCGAGATCCTGGACCCCCAGGGCAAGGCTGTGGTCGGAGCGCTGCCGCGCCTCGGCTTCACCCAGTTCTCCGGTGTCCGTCAGGGCAAGCGGTTCGAGCTCGAGGTGGACGGTGAGGTGACGCCAGAGATCCTCGCCGCTGCTCAGGAAGCGGCGACCACGCTGCTGTCCAACCCGGTGATCGAGGATGTCGTGTCGGTGACCGACGCGTCCGCCGAGGTGACCGGCGCGACGGTGAGCGCCTGATGTCGGTGACCGAGCCGGCGTCCGGCGTCGTGGAGAGGCCCGGGATCGGCGGCGCCCGGATCGGCGTCATCACGTTCCCCGGCACGCTCGACGACCGGGACGCGGCGCGCGCCGTGCGCCTGGCCGGCGCCGAGGCCGTGTCGCTCTGGCACGCCGACGCGTCGCTCCAGGACGTGGACGCCGTCGTGCTGCCCGGCGGGTTCTCCTACGGCGACTACCTGCGCGCGGGCGCGATCAGCCGGTTCGCGCCGGCGATGGCCGCCGTGGTCGACGCCGCCAAGGGCGGCATGCCGGTGCTCGGCATCTGCAACGGTTTCCAGGTCCTCACCGAGGCGCACCTGCTTCCCGGCTCGATGGTCAAGAACGACCACCTGCACTTCGTGTGCCGGGAGCAGTCGCTGGTCGTCGAGAATGCGCGCACCGCCTGGACCAACGAGTTCCGCCGCGGGCAGCGGATCACGATCCCGCTGAAGAACCAGGACGGCCAGTTCGTCGCCGACGAGCGCACCCTCGACGAGCTCGAGGGCGAGGGCCGCGTCGTCTTCCGCTACGACGGCTGGAACCCGAACGGGTCGCGCCGCGACATCGCGGGTATCACCAACGACCGCGGCAACGTGGTGGGGCTCATGCCGCACCCGGAGCACGCGGTGGAGGTCGGCTTCGGCCCGGCGTCCGCCGAGGGGCCGCGCTCCGGCGTCGACGGGCTGACGTTCTTCACGTCGGTGCTGTCCTCGCTGGTCCACGCGTGACCTTCGGCTCGGTCGAGGCAGGCACGCATGGCCGCTGAGGTTCTCGCGGGTACCACTATCGAGACGGTCGCCTGGGACCACGCCGACGCCGTGCGCCTGCGCGCCGACCAGCAGCGTGAGATCGACCTGCGGTACGCGCAGCCGGGTATGCCTTCGGTGACGGCCGGGCCGGACCCACGCGACGAGGTGGATCCCTCGATCGTCTTCGCGACCCTGCTGCTGCGCATCGACGGCGAGCCTGCCGGTCACGCCGCGATGCGCGACCTGTCGGGCCGCGACGACCACCAGGGCGGCCTGCACCCTGACGGGACCGCCGAGGTCAAGCGCGTGTACGTGGCGCCGGACTACCGTGGCCACGGGCTGTCCCGCACCCTGATGAACGCGGCCGAGGACGTCGCCCGCGCCGCGGGCGTGCGGCACCTGATCCTGGAGAGCGGGCTCATGCAGCCCGAGTCGCTGGGGCTGTACCTGCGGCTGGGCTACGACCCCGTCGAGCCGTTCGGTGTGTTCGCGGACGAGCCCGACTCGCGGTGCTTCGGCAAGTGGCTGGTGCCGGCACAGGGAGTCCTGGGCGGCGTGGCGGACGGCGGCGCAGTGGATGGCGCCTTGGCGGACGGCGACGTGGCTGACGGCGCCGCGGCGGGTGCCGAGGCCGGACGCCGGCCCGCTCCGCCGTCGGGCCCCGAGATTCGCGAGGTGCCCTGGGACGATCCCGACGCTGCCGCGCTGCGGCGCGGCATGTGGGCCTTCCTGCGGGAGCTGTACCCCGACCTGGCGCGCGACGTCGAGGCGCGCGGCGGGCATGGCGTCGTCGACGCCGAGAACGGGCGCGCCGCGCGCGCGACCTTCCTGGCGACGCTCGACGGACACCCGGTCGGCTGCGCGTCGCTCGCCGCGGCCCAGGTGGGGCCGGCGCACCTCACGGTGGATCCGCTGATCGGTTATGCCGGACTCGCGTCGGCGGGCGCCGACCTGAGCGCCGACGACCCCGGCGGCTTCGAGATGCGGAGCGTGTTCGTGGACCCGTCCGCCCGGCGGGCGGGCGTCGCGAAGGCCCTGGTCGGGCAGGTCGACGACGCCGCCCGACGCCGGGGCGGGCTCGCGCTGTACCTCACGACGGGCGTCCGGCAGCCCGAGGCGCTGCGGCTCTACGTGGGGCTCGGCTACCGACCGGTGCTGCCGTTCCCGCCGCACGACGACCCGCAGAACGCGGAGCTCCTGTTCCTGGGCAGGAAGCTCGCGTAAGTGTTCTTGCTAGTTCCCCTCTTACGCGACAAGCCTAGACATGTGGCTCGCGCGAGCGGGCGCTGGTGACCGTCGGCCCGGGCAGCGTGTGTCGAGGAGAGGCCATCCTCTGGGGGTGTGTTGCTGTGGGTAGACGCTGTCTACTGTCAGCAACGCAGCTGGGGGCGTACCTGTTCTCCCCCCGGGATGACCAGCTCACCTCCCTTGCAGGTACTCCAGCTGCGCGCGGACCGACGAGCGGGCCGCGATCAGCACGGACGGGTCGACGTCGGTGTACACGGTGGCGGTCACCGCGTCCAGAAGTGGATCTGGGAGCGGCGTCCCGGCGTCGGGCAGCTCTGCCCCGAGGCCTGTCAGAGCCGAGCGCACCTGGTCCAGCCGCTCCAGGCGGTGCTCGCGGTAAACGCGCACCGCCGCGCCGAGATCGGGGATGATCGGCCCGTGCCCGGGCAGGCCGGGCACGGGGTCCGGCAGGTCCAATGCACTCAGCCGGTCGAGCGAGGCCAGGTAGTCCCGCAGCGAGCCGTCCGGCTCGGCCAGCACAGTGGTCCCGCGGCCCAGCACCGTGTCGCCGGTGAGCACCACCGTGCCCGACGTCGCCCCGGTCGCCTCTCCCGCCGGCCCGCCCTCGGGGGCGGTGTCGGACACCACGAAGCACACCGAGTCCGCGGTGTGGCCCGGCGTCGCCAGCACCGCGATGCGCAGGCCCGCGACGTCCAGGACCTCGCCGTCGGCCAGCGGCCTGACGCCCACGCCATCGCCGCCCCCGACGCAGAACTCCGGCAGCGCACCCCGCGACGCCGCCCCGGTCAGCTCCCGGAACCGCGCCAGCCCGCCGGTATGGTCCGCGTGCCGGTGGGTCACGAGCACCAGGTCCACCGGGCCGGCTCCGGCCAGCGCGGCGAGGTGCGGCTCCAGGTCCGGCCCAGGATCCACCACCACGCAGCCCGGCGAACCCGGCGCGCGCAGCACGTACGACCGGGTTCCGTCGAGCGTCATCGGGCCGGGGTTGTCGGCGCGCAACATCCTCGCAAAGGGGGCAATGAGGTCCACCGGCTCACCATATCCAGTGGTCAATTGGGGTTGTGCCGGGACGAACTCCGGTGTGTGATCGGTAAGCACCTCCCAATGACGAGAGGATCCCCAGGATGTCCGCCAGTCCCAGCAAGGCGCAGCACCCCCGCACACGCGTAGTCTCTGCACTCCTCGCCACGGCAGCACTTGCCGTGACTCCCCTGCTCGCAGCGAACCAGGCCGCCCCCGCGGCCGCAGACGCCGAGGTGGTCGTCAGCGCGGGTCCCGTCGTCTTCGTGGACGACGGCGACACCGCGACGGTCACCCTCACGATCCGGGCGGCCGACGGCGGCGCGCTCGCCGAGCCCGTCAGCGTCGACTGGAGCACGGGCTCCGGCACGGCCACGGCCGACGCCGACTACGCCGCCGGCTCCGGCACGCTCGAGTTCGCGGCGGGGACGCCGTCCGGCACCGAGCGCACCATCCAGATCCTGACCCGGGAGTCGGACGGCGGCGAGACGGCGGAGACCGTTCCCGTGGTCCTGGAATCGCGGGACGCCGAGGTCTCCGGTGAGCCCGCCGTCGTCGTGCGGGCGCACGGCCTGCCGTACCTCGACCCGCGCCTGTCCACCAAGCGGCGCGTCGCGGACCTGGTGAACCGCATGACGCTCGAGGAGAAGGTCGGGCAGATGACCCAGGCGGAGCGCGGGAGCGTCGCAGGCGACCCGGCGGTCATCACGGAGCTCGGCCTCGGCTCGGTCCTGAGCGGTGGCGGCTCGCCGCCCGCCGAGAACACGCCTGAGGGCTGGGCCGATGCGATCGACGGCTTCCAGACGCGGGCCCTCGCGACGCGGCTGCAGATCCCGCTGATCTACGGCGTCGACTCCGTCCACGGCCACGGCAACCTGAACGGCGCCACGATCCTGCCGCACAACATCGGGCTCGGTGCCACGCGCGACCCCGGGCTGGTGGCGAAGGCGGAGCGCATGGTCGCCACCGAGACACGGGCGACCGGCATCCCATGGACGTTCGCGCCCTGCGTGTGCGTGGCGCGCGACGACCGCTGGGGCCGCACGTACGAGTCCTTCGGGGAGCACCCCGCGCTCGCGAGCGTGCTCGGCGCGGCCGCCATCGCGGGGTTCCAGGGCAAGCACCTGGACAGCAGCAAGTCCGTCCTCGCCACGGCCAAGCACTTCGTGGGCGACGGCGACACCACGTACGGCACCGGCGAGGGCGACTACACGGTCGACCAGGGCATCACCGAGCAGAGCCGTGCGCACGTCGAGGCCGTGGACCTGCCGCCCTACGTGGCCGCGCTCGCGGCCGGCGTCGGCTCGGTCATGCCGAGCTTCTCCAGCATCGACTGGACCGACGACGGACTCGGCAACCCCGTGAAGATGCACGCCAACGACGAGCTGATCAACGGATGGCTCAAGGAGGACCGCGGGTTCGACGGCTTCGTCATCAGCGACTGGCAGGGCATCCACCAGATCCCGCCGCTCGCGCCCGACTCGCCCACCACCGGGCAGATCGTCACCAGCGTGAACGCGGGCATCGACATGTTCATGGAGCCGTCGCAGTTCGAGCGGTTCCACACGCGGCTGGTCGCGGCGGTGCAGGACGGCCAGGTCACCGAGGAGCGGATCGACGACGCCGTGTCCCGGATCCTCGCCGCGAAGTTCGAGCTGGGGTTGTTCGAGGAGCCGTTCGCGGACCGGTCGCACGCCGACGAGATCGGCTCGGCCGAGCATCGGTCGATCGCTCGCAAGGCCGTCGCCGAGTCGCAGGTGCTGCTGAAGAACGCACGCCACGCGCTGCCGCTCGACGAGGACGAGAGCCTGTACGTGGCGGGCCGCAACGCCGACGACCTGGGCAACCAGGCCGGCGGCTGGACCGGCACCTGGCAGGGCTTCTCGGGCGACGTCACCGAGGGCACCACGATCCTCGAGGGCATCCAGGCCGCGGCCGACGACGTCACGTTCAGCGAGGACGCCTCCGCGCCGACCGACGGGGCAGACGTCGGCGTCGTCGTCGTGGGCGAGACCCCGTACGCCGAGGGGTTCGGCGACGTCGGCGGGCCCGAATGGGCCTATGACCCGGCCGACGGCGGAGTGTTCCGCGAGGAGAAGTCGATGTCGCTGCAGCCCGGCGACGCCGAGCTCGTGGACAAGGTCTGCGCCGAGATCAAGACCTGCGTGGTCCTGGTCGTGTCCGGGCGGCCGCAGGTGCTCACCGACCAGCTCGGGTCGATCGACGCGCTCGTCGCCTCGTGGCTGCCGGGCACGGAGGGTGCCGGCGTCGCGGACGTGCTGTTCGGCGAGCGGCGGTTCACGGGCAAGCTGCCGGTCTCCTGGCCGCGGTCCGCGGACGACCCGGTGGTGAACGTCGGCGACGCCGACTACGACCCGCTGTTCCCGTTCGGCTGGGGCCTGTCGACGGGCGGCCACCACGGAGGTCACGTGGCCGAGGAACGGCTGGCGCTGCAGGACGCAGTGCTCGACCCGGTCAACGGCGTGCCGCCAGCGGCATCGAAGGCGATCGCAAGGTCGGACGTCGCGCTCTTGGAGGGCCGCGAGGCCCTGGCGAGCCGCCTCCTAACCGCCTACTGATCCGTTGAGTGCTGGCTATTTGTTGCCTCGGTGGCTGGGAGGCAACAAATAGCCAGCACTCAACGGGCTAGCTGGGTAGGACGGCTAGGGCCTGTTCTACGTCCTCGATCAGGTCCTGGGGGTCTTCCAGGCCGACCGAGAGGCGGACCGTCGTCTCGGCGATGCCGACGGCGGCCCGGCCCTCGGCGCCGAGCTTGCGATGGGTCGTCGTCGCCGGGTGCGTGATCAGGGACTTCGCGTCGCCGAGGTTGTTCGAGATGTCGATCACCCGGAGTGCGTCGAGGAAAGCGAACGTGTGCTTCTTCGCACTCTCGGCGTCGGCCCCCTGGGGGACTGCCAGGTCGAACGTCACGACGGTGCCGCCGCCGCTCATCTGGGCCCGCGCAAGCTCGACCTGCGGGTGGGAGTCGAGGAACGGGTACCGCACCGCGCCCACCGCGGGGAGCGCCTCCAGGGCGTTCGCGACGGCGAGCGCGCCTGCGCCCTGCGCCGCCAACCGCACCGGCAGCGTCTCCAGCCCCTTGACCAGGGTCCACGCGTTGAACGGCGAGAGCGACGGGCCGGTGTTGCGGATGAAGGTCTGCACGGGTCCGGTCACGTACTCGGTGGAGCCGAGGATCGCGCCGCCCAGCACGCGCCCCTGCCCGTCGATGTGCTTGGTCGCCGAGTAGACGACGACGTCGGCGCCCAGCTCCAGCGGCTTCTGCAGCAGCGGGGTGGCGAACACGTTGTCGAGCACCACCGTCGCCCCGGCGGCGTGCGCCAGGTCCACGACGGCGCGTACGTCCACGATGTCCTGCATCGGGTTCGACGGCGTCTCGAAGAACACGACGTCCGCCGGCGTCGAGAGCGCCTCCTCCCACTGGGACAGCACGTGCCCGTCCACGTAGTCCGTGTGCACGCCCCACTTCTTGAAGATCTCCTCGAAGATCACCACCGTGGACCCGAACAGCGCCCGGGCCGCCACGATCCGCGACCCCGACTGCACGAGCGCGGCCAGTGACGTGAACACCGCGGACATGCCCGTCGCTGTCGCGTAGCACGCCTCCGCGCCCTCCAACAGGCGCAGCCGCTCCTCGAACGTGTGCACCGTCGGGTTGCCGTAGCGCGAGTAGACGAACCGGTCGAGGTCGCCCGCGAACGCGGCCTCGGCGTCGGCCGCCGTGTCGTAGACGTAGCCCTGGGTGAGGAAGAGGGCCTCGCTCGTCTCCTGGAACTCGGTGCGCTGGTGGCCGCCGCGCACGGCGAGGGTCGCGGGGCGGACGCCGCTGGGGAGCGGCTTGCGACCGGACCCGCCCGGGTTCGCGTCGGGCGGGAATGCGCCGGTGACCGTCACTCGGCACCCTCCGTCCAGGGCAGCCCGGCGACCTTCCAGCCCTGCTGGTCGCGGACGCCGTCGGCCCCGGGCGCGCCTTCGAAGCCCTCCAGCACGTTGTACGACGGCGCGATGCCCGACGCCGTGGCGAGCCGTGCCGCGCCGATCGAGCGCTGGCCGGAGCGGCAGAGGAAGACGACGGGGCCGCCCGTGACGCCTGCCGCCTTGAGGTCCTCCAGGAACTCGGGGTTGGGCCGGCCGCCGGCCTGCACCCACTCGCTGAACACGGGCTGCTTCTCGAGCGACGTCGTGTCGGGGACGCCGATCGTGCGCCACTCGCCCTCGGTGCGGACGTCCACGAGGGTGGCGCCCGGTTCGGCGGCGAGCAGGTCCCAGGCCTGCTGAGGTGTGATGTCGCCGGCGTAGCCGTCGGCGGGGCGGGCTTCGAGGTGTGCAGGATCGCTCATGGTGCTCCTCCATCGGTCGTGGCGGTAGCACCCTTGGCCGTTCTCGCTGTAGCGGGAAACGCTGGGTTGCTGCGGCTTCGTCGTGCCACGTCACTCGGCCGCTCGGGATGGTCGTTCTCAACCCTACGACACGTGTCCGGTGGGTGGAACAGCGTCTCGACAGGCGAGCCCGGGCGCGTAGGCGGCGACCGGATCGTGAGACCAGCATCTGAGACGCTCGTTGACAGCGGTTTAGCCGCAGCACAGGATGTCGTCAGGTCATGAGCGCCAGCGTCAAGCCCCGGCTCGCTGGCCGGCAACCCTCCCTCCGCGGCGGGGTGCCCCGGGTGACGACCTGGCCGCGCGCAGCCCGCGCGTGGCAAGCGCGGGGGAACCTCCCCCAGGACTGTGCTGGAGGACGCCATGTCTGCAACCACTCTCAACCGTGCCGTCACGGTGACCGACGCCGCCCCGCTGCGCCCCGTGGTCGGCGGCGGGACGCTCGTACCGCTCGTGGACGGCACCCGGGTCTCGTACGCGAACCTCGACGTCGCGGCGTCGGCCCCCGCCCTGCAGGCCGTCGCCGACCGCGTCACCCAGGTGCTCCCTCTGTACGCCAGCGTGCACCGCGGCGCGGGGTACCTCTCCCAGGTGAGCACGGCGCTCTACGAGACCGCCCGCCGCACCATCGGCGCGTTCGTCGGCGCCCGCGAGGACGACCTGACGATCATCACCCGGAACACCACCGACTCCCTCAACCTGCTCGCCGGCTGCGTCCCCGCCCAGCCCGACGGCGAGCCCGGCCGCGTGCTCGTGCTCGACGTCGAGCACCACGCGAACCTGCTGCCCTGGCAGCGCACCACCGGCGCGACCGTGCTGACCGGCGGATCCACCGTGGCCGAGACCCTCGCCCAGATCCGCGAGGAGCTGGCCGACGCCGCCGCGCACCGGCCGTTCGCCCTCCTCGCCCTCACCGGCGCCTCCAACGTGACGGGGGAGTCGCTCCCGGTCGACAAGATCGTTGCGATCGCGCACGAGTTCGGGGCGCGGGTGGTGCTCGACGGCGCCCAGCTCGTCCCGCACCGCCGCATCTCCCTGGAGTCGACCGGCGTCGACTACCTCGCGTTCTCCGGGCACAAGACCTACGCCCCGTTCGGCGCGGGCGCCCTGGTGGGCCGCCGCGACTGGCTCGACGCCGGCACGCCCTACCTCGCGGGCGGCGGCGCCGTCCGGCGCGTGCGGGTCAGCGGCACCGACTGGCACGAGGGCCCCGCCCGGCACGAGGCCGGCTCGCCGAACGTGATCGGCGCCGTGGCGCTCGCCGCGGCGTGCGAGGAGCTGGCGGCACTCGACCCGGCCGACGTCGTCGCCCACGAGAACGCGCTCCGCCGTCGGCTCGTGTCGGGGCTGGAGGCGATCGACCGGGTCGAGGTCGTGCGGGTCTGGGCCGACGCCGTCGACCCCGTGGGTGTCGTGACCTTCACCGTGACCGGCTACGACCCGGGCCTCGTGGCCGCCTACCTGTCCGCGGAGCACGGCATCGGCGTGCGGGACGGCCGCTTCTGCGCGCACCCGCTGCTCGGCCGCCTCGGGTTCGACGCCGGGGCGGTGCGCGCCTCGGTCGGCGTCGGCACCGCGGGCGAGGAGGTCGAGCGCCTGATCGCCGCCGTCGGCCGCCTGGTGGCGGAAGGCCCGCAGGCCGGGTACGACGTCGTCGACGGGCTGTGGGTGGTGACCGACGACCCGCGCCCCGTCCCCGAGGGCTCCGGCCTCGCGGGTCTCCTGGCGACGGCCGCCGCGGGCTTCGAGGACGACTTCGGCTGCCTGCCTGACGAGGCCTAGTACAGGCCAGACGTACGGGTCACCCGGGTGACCCGTACGTCTGACACGCGCGGCGGCCACTCCAGGGAAACCCACAGGTGGACCAAGGAACCCACAGGCGCACCACAGTTTCACCCGAGGTCGGCGGCCCACGATCGTCGCCATGGACTTCCAGAATTCACCCGCTCCCGGCCTGAGGCCGGCCCCGGACGGTGATGAGCTCCCGAGCGCGGCACCTGTGCTCGACCTCGTCATCCCCGTCTACAACGAGGAACACGGCCTCGAGCGCGCGGTGCGTGCCGTGCACGCCCACCTGACCACACGCTTCCCCTACTCCGCGCGCCTCACCGTCGTCGACAACGCGTCGACCGACGGCACCCTCGCCATCGCGCGCCGCCTCGCCGCCGAGCTCGCACACGTGAACGTGCTGCACCTCGACGCCAAGGGGCGCGGCCGGGCACTGCACACTGCCTGGCTCGGCTCCGACGCGCAGGTGCTCGCGTACATGGACGTCGACCTGTCGACCGACCTGTCCGCCCTGCTGCCGCTCGTCGCGCCGCTCGTCTCCGGGCACTCGCACCTGGCGATCGGGACCCGGCTGGCCCGCGGCTCGCGCATCGTGCGCGGCCCGAAGCGCGAGATCATCTCCCGCGGGTACAACCTGCTGCTGCGGGGCACGCTCGCCACCCGCTTCTCCGACGCGCAGTGCGGTTTCAAGGCCGTCCGGGCCGACGCCGCACGGGAGCTGCTTCCGCTGGTCGCCGACACCCAGTGGTTCTTCGACACCGAGCTGCTCGTGCTGGCCGAGCGGGCGGGCCTGCGCATCCACGAGGTACCCGTCGACTGGGTGGACGACCCGGACAGCCGCGTCGACATCCTCGCCACCGCCGTGGCGGACGTGCGCGGCATCGCGCGCCTCGGCCGAGACCTCGTGACCGGCCGCCTGCCGCTGGCCGAGGTGCGCGCGCACCTGCCGGGCGCGATCTGGGCTCAGGGCGCGGGGTACGACGACGGCGTCGCGAGCGAGGAGCTCGAGCCGCGGCGTGCGCTGCTGCTGCACCAGCTCGTGCGGTTCGCCCTCGTCGGCGTCGCCAGCACCGTCGCCTACATGCTGCTCTATCTGGTGCTCGCCGAGGTGGTCGGCGCGCAGGCCGCGAACTTCACCGCTCTCGTGCTGACGGCCGTCGCGAACACCGCCGCCAACCGGCGGCTGACCTTCGGCGTCCGCGGGGCGTCCGGCCTGGCCACGCACCACGGGCAGGGCCTGGTCGTGTTCGCCCTGGCCTGGACCCTCACGGCCGGGTCCCTGTGGCTCCTGCACACCACGGCACCTGGTGCCGCCCGCGGTACCGAGCTCGCCGTCCTGGTCGCGGCGAACCTGGTCGCGACGCTGCTGCGGTTCGTGCTGCTGCGTGTGTGGGTCTTCCGGCCGCGCCCCGCCGTCGCCCCGGCGCGTGCGACGTCCGTCGCCCCGGCGCGTGCCGCGACAGGCACCAGCACCCCGATCTCCGAGAGGAACCCCTCATGACCGCCACCCCCCTCAGCATCGACCTCGGCGCGCCCGGCGTCGGGCGCCGACACGCGGCTGCCCACCCCGAGAGCGCCCACCCCGAGGGCGCGACCACCGCGACCCGGGCACGCTGGGAGCGCCCGGCGTTCTTCGGCCTCCTCGCGATCACTGCCGTGCTCTACCTGTGGGGGCTGTCGGCCTCCGGGTGGGCCAACACGTTCTACGCGGCAGCGGCGCAGGCGGGCTCCGAGTCGTGGACGGCGTTCCTCTACGGGGCGTCCGACGCCGCCGGGTCCATCACCGTGGACAAGCCGCCCGCCGCCATCTGGGTGATGGCGCTGTCGGTCCGGCTGTTCGGCCTGTCGTCCTGGTCGATCCTGGTGCCGCAGGCCCTGATGGGCGTGGCGACGGTTGCCGTCCTGTACCGGACGGTGCGCCGCCGGTTCCCGGCCGGGGCGGCCCTGCTCGCCGGCACGGTCCTGGCCCTGACCCCGGCCGCCGCGCTGATGTTCCGGTTCAACAACCCGGACGCGCTGCTCGTGCTGCTCCTCACGGGTGCGGTGGCGGCGGTGCTGCGCGCGGTCGAGGGCCCGCGCACCACCCGGTGGATGATGCTCGCCGGCGCCCTGGTCGGGCTGGCGTTCCTCACCAAGCAGCTCCAGGCGTTCCTCGTGCTGCCGAGCATCGCCCTGGTGTTCCTGTGGGCGGCGCCGGTCGGCATCGGACGGCGGATCCGCGACAGCCTGCTCGGCCTCGTCGCGATGGTGGTGGCCGGGGGCTGGTGGGTGGCGCTCGTCGAACTGGTGCCCGAGTCCATGCGGCCGTACATCGGCGGCTCGCAGACGAACTCGTTTCTCGAGCTCACCTTCGGCTACAACGGCCTGGGCCGCATCACTGGTGACGAGGAAGGCTCGGTCGGCGGCGGCGGCGCGGCGGGCGGTGCCGCCGGTGGCGGCATGTGGGGAACCACCGGGATCACTCGCCTGTTCGAGGCCGAGAACGGCGGTCAGATCACCTGGCTGGTGCCGGCCGCCGTCGTCCTCGCCGTGGCGGCCCTGTGGGCGTGGCGCCGGGCGCCGCGTACCGACACCCGGCGCGCCGCCGTCGTGATGTGGCTGTCGTTGCTGCTCGTCACCGGCCTCACGTTCTCCTTCATGGCGGGCATCTTCCACGCGTACTACGACGTCGCCCTGGCGCCCGCGATCGCCGCGCTCGTCGGCATCGGCGGGTGGACGGTCTGGGCCGAGCGGCGCTCGCCCTGGGCGCTGTGGCTGCTCGCGACGGCGACGGCGGGGACCACCGCGTGGGCCGTGGTCCTGCTGGGCCGGAGCGCGGACTGGCTGCCCTGGCTGCGCTGGGTGGTCCTCGTGGTGGGCATCCTCGCGACCCTGACGCTGGCCGCTGCCGCGGCGCTGCCCGGCGCGCGGCTCGGCCCGCTGGCCCGGGTCGGTGCGGTGCTCGCCCTGGTCGCGGGCCTGGCCGGCCCGACGGCGTAC
Source organism: uncultured Actinomycetota bacterium (assembly GCA_963850545.1). Taxonomy (GTDB): domain Bacteria; phylum Actinomycetota; class Actinomycetes; order Actinomycetales; family Cellulomonadaceae; genus Promicromonospora. Next base: position 1,885,821 of record CAWKLP010000002.1, read on the forward strand.
GCGCTGCAGACCGTCGGCACCGCGCACACCGGGTCGATCGTCACGGCCGGGCCGGCCGTGTCCACGGCGTTCGGCGGCATGCGCGGCAACGGCGGGCCGGGCGGTATGGCCGGTGGTGGGCAGGGCGGCATGGCTGCCGGTGGGCAGGGCGGCCAGCCGCCCACCGCCGGACAAGGTGGCATGCCGGGCGGCGGCGCGCAGGGTGGCACCACCACGGGCGGCACCGCTCCGGGTGGCGCTCAGCAGGGTGGCACCCAGCAGGGCCAGCGCGGCGGCCAGGGTGCGGGCGGCTTCGGCGGCATGAGCGGGCTGCTCGGCGGCACCGAGGTGTCCGACGAGGTCAGGTCGCTCCTGCTCCAGGACGCCGACGACTACACGTGGGCCGCGGCAGTCGTCGGCTCGCAGAGCGCGGCGTCGTACCAGCTGGCGACCGAGGAGTCGGTGATGCCGGTCGGCGGCTTCAACGGGTCGGACCCGTCCCCCACGCTCGAGCAGTTCCAGGAGTACGTGGCCGCGGGCGAGATCCACTGGTTCGTGGGCGGCGGAGGGTTCGGCGGCCAGAACGGCGGATCTTCCGCGTCGAGCGAGATCGCCGCGTGGGTGGAGGAGAACTTCACCGCGACGACGGTCGACGGCATCACGCTGTACGACCTGTCGGGGGGTGGTACGGCGCAGTCCGACGTCTGATCCTGGGGCAGGCGTCAGGCGCTCAGGTCATCCGGGTGACCTGAGCGCCTGACCCGTCCGTGGGACGTGCGTGCGCGTCACAGCGCGAGCGCCACGCAGATGCCGCCCATCGTCAGGTCGAGGCCGATGCACCACAGCGCCAGCGACCGGTTGACCACGATGTCGCGGCGGTAGTGCACCAGGTCCCACCCGGCGTGCGCGGCCAGGGCGAGCCCCGCGAGGGCCAGGCCCACGCTCGGCTCCACGTACAGGGCGACGGCGGCCACCCCGAAGTAGCCGGCCATCGCTGCGGCCTGGGGCCAGGTCGCGCGGCGCCCCCGCGCCAGACCTGTCCCGGCGAGGACCACGCCCACCAGCACGAACGCGATCCAGCGCGGCATGCCGGCCAGCTCGGACACGACCGGGATCGCGGACGCCAGGAGCGCGACCAGCCACCCCGTCCAGCGGACGCCGGTCACCGCGGCGGCCAGGTAGCACAGTGCCGCGACGCCGACAGCGGTGGTCGGGTCCTCGGCGACGGCGTCCTGCCAGGTGCCGCCGGCCAGGGCGGTCCCGGCCACCAGGAGGCCGAAGCCCGTGAGCATCCCGAGCACGATCCAGGCGGTGTTGGTGGGCCAGGTTCCGGTCCATGGGCTCGGCCGTGCGGGCGCGGCCGTCTCGAATGCCTCGGTCATCGTTCCGTTCCTCTCGTGTCGCCGTCGTCTAATACCCCAGAGGGGTACCAAACCACGGGTCGTCGAGCAGCGAAACCCCTTTCGGCGAGAACCGAAGCCCGGTCGTCAGAGAGGGAAGGCGCTTGGGCGCGGGAGGACTGCCTCCAGCTGGGCCGCCAGCGCCAGCAGCGTGAGCTCGCCGCCCGGCCGGCCGATGATCTGCACCCCCATCGGCAGCCCGGCGGGCGCCTCGGCCGTGGGCTCGGTCCAGTGCGTCGACACCGTGATCGCGGGCAACCCGGCGACGTTGAGCATGGACGTGAACGGGGTGTACTGGCACTGCTGCTCGAAGTTCCGCTCCGGGTCCTCGGCGTCGTACCACCCGATGGGCCGGGGGGTGAGCGCGAGCGCGGGCGTCACGACGGCGTCGTACGCGCTGACCTGCGCGACCAGCGACCGCTCGTAGCCGGTGAGCGTGCGCACCGCCTCGGCGAGCCGGCGCGCGGGCACCTCACGGCCCGACCGGATCAGCCACTGCGTCAGCGGCTCCAGCTTGCCGAGCGTCTCCGGGTCGTCGATCGGCACCGCCGACGCGCCGCCCATCCACAGGGTCCGGAACGCGGGTGCGTACTCGGGCGCCTCGTCGAGGACCAGCTCGTCGATCTCGTGCCCGAACCCGGCCAGCGCACGCATACCCGCGTCCAGCCCGGCCTGTGCCTCCGGTGACACGGTGATGTCGTAGAACCCGTCCCACGCCGACGACGTGGTCACCCCGATCCGGGCGCCGCCGCCACTGAGCCCGGCGGCCGTCCCGGCGGTGGAGGTGGGCAGCGTGGCGTGCCGCGCCGCCGCGAGGTACGCCCCCGCCGCGTGCGACGGCGCCCGCAGCGTGTACGGGTGCGCGACGCCGCCCCCGGCGCGCCTCGGGAGCATCGCCTCCAGCAGGAGGGCGGCGTCGGCGACGGTGCGCGCGATCGGCCCGTTCACGACCAGCCCGCCCAGGGAGTCGATACCGCTGCCCGCCGGCAGCAGCCCGCGCGTGGGCTTCAGGCCGACGACGCCGCAGGCCGCCGCGGGGATGCGGATCGACCCGCCGCCGTCGGACCCGGGGGCGAAGGGCAGCATGCCCGCGGCCACCGCCGCGGCCGCCCCGCCGCTGGAGCCGCCCGCGCCGCGGGTCAGGTCCCACGGGGTGCGTGCGGGCGGGGCGCCCACCGGCTCGGTGTAGGCGGGGAAGCCCAGCTCGGGCGCGGTGGTCTTGCCGAGGCTGACGATGCCGGCGGCGTCGAGCACCTGAACGATCTCGTCGCTCTCCTCGGCCGGCGGCAGCCCCGCGAAGGCGCGCGACCCGAAGCCTGTCGGCACGCCCGCGCGGTTCCACAGGTCCTTGTCCCCGGTGGGCATCCCCCACAGGCTGCCCGACGGCGGTGGCGCGCCCGCGCCCCGACCGTCGCCGCGGGATCTCTGGAGCGCCGCCGCACGTTCCCGGGCGAGGCCGGGGGTGACGGTGGCGAAGGCGCCGACCTTCGGGTTCAGCAGTGCCACCCGGGCGAGGAAATGTTCGGTGACCTCGGCAGGGGTGAGCTCTCCGGCGGCGAGGAGGTCGCGGAGCTCAACGGCGGTCCGCTCGTGCAGGGCTTCCATCCCGCCAGGTTAGGGCTGCCGAGTGGCTTTGATCTGCGGCAGCGCGCCGTCGGTTCGAGAAGAGGTCGTCGGCGGGCCTACGTGCGCCCCGCCGTGCGGTAGCGGTGCTCGGGGCGGCCCGTCGAGCCGTACTGCAGCTCCACCACGAGATGTCCCTGGTGGGCGAGGGCCGAGAGGTAGCGCTGGGCAGTCGCCCTCGAGATTCCCACCCGGTCGGCGACCATCGGAGCCGAGAGTGCCGCCCCCGCCTCGGCGAGCGCACCGAGCACCGCAGTCTCGGTGGGAGAGCGGCGTGCGGCTGTGTCGCGGCCACCCGAACCGTGGAGCACCCGGCGGGCGCGGTCGACCGCCTCCTGGTCGAGCTCGGACCGGGAGTCGAGCAGGTTGCGGTACCGACCGTAGGCGCGAAGCACCTCGGCGAGCTCGTCGTCGGCGAAGGGCTTGATGAGGTAGCCGAACGCTCCGCGCTGAAGGGCCTTGCGCACCGCAGCGGTGGCGGCGGCAGCCGAGAGCACGATGGCGTCGACGTCCCGCCGGGCGATGAGGTCGAGCCCGGAGCCGTCGGGGAGGTAGATATCGGCCAGCACGAGGTCCGGATGCTCGGCGTCGATCACCGAGGCCGCCTGTGCCGCCGTTCCCGCGGTCGCGATAACCCCGAAGCCCTCGACCGACTCCACGATGCGCGTGTGCAGCCGGGCCACGTGGAAGTCGTCGTCCACCACGACTACCCGGAACCGCACCGCGGAACCGGCATCGTTCGCCGCGCTCATCGGCCGTCCTCCTCTTCGAACTGGTGCTCGAGGTGGGCCACGAAGACCGCGCCGTGCTGCTCTGTGCGGCCCATGGCGAGCCTCAGCTCGCCGCCGTGTCGCCGCGCCACCTCGGCCGAGAGGCGCAGCCCGATGCCGTGACCGTGCGCGGGCTCGGCGACGCCGGGGTCCCTCGCAGGCCGCGCCTCCGCCGCGAACGGATCGCCCACCGCACCGTCACCGGAGTCCATTACCGACAGATGGAGCTCACCGCCGTGCCGGAGCGCCTCCACCTCGACCCAGCGGGGAGCTCGCGCCGAGGTCACCGCCGCCTCGATGCCGTTGTCCACGAGGTTGCCGAGCACGGTTGTGACGTCCTCGGGGTGCAGCAGCGACCCGATCACGTCGGCGTCGGGACCGATGCGCAGTGTCACTCCCCGGCGTTCGGCCTCGAGCGCCGTCGACGTAGACGAGTCGTCCGTTCACGAGGAGCGGAGCGGCCGGCGGCACGTCGTACCCAGCCGCATCGGCGGCCGGCCCGTCGGCCGGGGACGCCACCGAACGGGCACCCCCGATCCGCTCGAGCACGCCCGCATCCGGGATCGCCTCGTCGACCCGACGCCCCACCGCATCGACGAGGCCCAGCAGCGCCGCCGCGCGATCGTTGCACACCGTCACGACGTCGTCGCCCGACAGCCCGATCACGCCGTCGTCGACTCCCTGCAGCACGGCTTGCTGGTCATGGACGAGCTCGAGCAGCTCTTCGGGCTGGAGCCCGAGCGTCTTCTCGCGCAGCCGTCGCGTGATGAACCGCGCGAGCAGTCCGCCGACCGTGAGCGCCAGCGCCGTCGAGAGGGCCACCGGAACGGCATCGACCAGCACGGTCGACCACACCTCCGCAGGCGGCAGCCCGACGCTCACCTCGCCCACGATCGCTTCGGGATCGTCGAGTCCGTGCACCGGAACCTTGGCCCGCGCCGAATAGCCCAGGGTCCCGCGCTCCCAGCTCACCGTCTCCTCGCCGCGCAGGGCGGCATCGGGACTGGTCGACACGGGGTCGCCGATCTCGGCGGGGTTCGGGTGCGTGAGGCGCCGTCCCGTGTCGTCGGTGACCACCACGAACAGCGCGCCGGTGCGGCGCTCCACCTCGCGGGCGTAGTCGTCGAGGGTCCCGGCCACGAGCTCGGCGTCGGTCGAGGGGTGACCTGAACATCGCACACCCGTGCCGTCCCGGCCGCCCAGACAAAGGAGTCTCCCGTGCTTGTAGTGCTCGGATTCGGAATGGTCGCCACCTTCATGGTGCTGATCATGACCAAGCGGATGACACCGGTACTCGCGCTCATCATCGTTCCCACGATCTTCGGGCTCTTCGCCGGTGCCGGTCTCGGGATCGGCGACATGGCGATGGACGCGATCGGCGACCTCGCTCCCACGGCCGCCCTGCTGATGTTCGCCATCATCTACTTCGGCCTGATGATCGACGTGGGACTGTTCGATCCACTCGTGCGCGTCATCCTGCGCGTGGTCGGCCACGACCCGGTGAAGGTTGTCGTGGGCACTGCCCTCCTCGCCGCGGTGATCTCGCTCGACGGCGACGGCTCGACCACCTTCATCGTGGTGACGAGCGCCATGCTGCCGATCTACCTGCGACTCGGGCTCAGCCCCGTGGTGCTCACCTGCGTCGCCGGCCTCGCGAACGGCGCCATGAACATCCTTCCCTGGGGCGGCCCGACCGCCCGTGCCGCAGCGGCCCTGAACCTGTCGCCGAGTGACGTGTTCGTGCCGATGGTGCCGTCGCTGCTGGTCGGGCTCGTCGTGATCTTCGTGTTCTCGTGGCACCTCGGCCTGCTCGAGCGTCGCCGGCTCGGCGCGATCGACCTTCCCTGGGAGGGCGTGAACGCAGCGGATGCCGCGACTGAGGGCTCGGGCTGGGCTGCGACCGGTTCGGGCTCCGGCACCGCCCGCTGGTTCCGCCGTCCCGCCCCTCGGAGCTCCGGCGGCGCGGCATCCGGAACGACCGGCTCGCGGGGCACCGTCGGTACCGGAAGCACCGCCACCCAGGTCGAGCGCATCTCGACCGGAGCCATCCGCACCCTCGTGAACCCGGCCGACACCGCGATGGCCGACAGCATGCTCGACCCCCAGCGGCCGACCCTGCGCCCGAAGCTGTTCTGGTTCAACCTGGTGCTCACGGTCGCCGTGATGGCGCTGCTCGTCGCCGACGTGCTGCCGCTGGCCTACGTGTTCATGGCCGGGAGCGCAGTGGCCGTCATCGTGAACTTCCCCCGGGTCTCCGACCAGGCGCAGCGCATCGTGGCGCACGCTCCGTCGATCGTCGGTGTGGTCTCGATGGTGCTCGCGGCCGGCGTACTGATCGGAGTGCTCGAGGGCACGGGAATGGTCGACGCCATGGCCGCATGGGTGGCGGGCAGCATCCCCGCCGAGCTCGGGCCGTTCTCGGCGGTGATCACCGGGCTGCTGAGCATTCCGATGACCTTCTTCCTCTCGAACGATGCCTTCTACTTCGGCGTCCTTCCGGTCCTCTCCGAGAGCGCCGCTGCCTTCGGCATCGACCCCGTCGACATGGCCCGCGCCTCGATCACCGGCCAGGTCGTGCACATGCAGAGCCCGCTGGTGCCCGCCATCCTGCTGCTGATCTCGCTGGCCGGGGTGAACCTCGGCGACCACCACAGGAAGGTGCTGTGGCGGGCGGTGGTGGTGGCGCTGGTGATGCTCGTGGTCGGGATCGCGATCGGTTCGATCGGCATCGGCTGAGTCACGGCAGAGCCCGATCGAAACGCCGTGACAACATGCCCGGCTCGGCCCGGCCCGGCCCGGGCAGGGCCAGACCTGTCAGTCGTTGCTCAGCAGCTCCCGGGCCTCGCCCAGCACCCCGATGAGCCGCTCGAGGTCCGGGTCGTCCTCGGTCGCATAGATCGCGACGGTGTCCACGCCGGCCGCGCCGAACCGCCGCACGCCGTCGGCCACCGCCGGGGCCTCGCCCCAGACCGCGTAGCTCGCCAGCGCGTCGTCGTCCGCGTCCGTGCCCGAGGCGGTGAGCTCCGCGCGCAGGCGCGCTGCGGCGTCGGGCCCCGTACCGCCGTACACGAACTGGATCACCGGGAAGGCGTCCGAGGCGTCCCGGCCCGCGGCGGCCCGACCCTCGGCGATCCGCTCCAGCGTGGCCGGCAGCCCGGTCAGCCCGACGGATCCTTCGAGCACGACGCCGTCGCCCACCTCGCCCGCGAGGCGCAGCGACTTCGGCCCCGTCGCGGCGACCGGCACCGGCACGGGCCGCGCGGGCGGCCAGTCCAGCGCGACGTCGTCCAGGGACACGTACCGGCCCGACGTCGTCACGCGCTCCCCGGCGAGCAGCGCACGCAGCGCCGTCGAGTACTCCCGCATGAGCGTCAGCGGCGACGCCGCCTTGGCCCCCACCTGCGCCATCCACGACTGCACGCCGTGCCCGATCCCTGGGATGAGCCGGCCCGGGAACATCCCGTCGACCGTCGCCACCTCCATCGCGGTGATCGCCACGTTCCGCAGCGGCGTCGGCATCACGCCGATCCCCACGCGGACGCGTTCGGTGGCGGCCAGGATCGCGCTCGCGGCGGAGATCCCGCCCGACTGGAAGCAGTCCTCCCAGAGCCAGATCTCTTCGATCCCCGCGGCCTCGACGGAGCGGGCGAGCGGGATGAGGCGGGACGGCGGGGTCGATGGGCGGATGATGCACGCCAGTGTGGTCATGGCACCCACGCTGTCACGGAGCGACCCGTCAGATCCAGCCCTTACGCGCGGCGTGCCAGCCCAGCTGGATGCGGGTCGAGACCCCGGCGATGTCCATCAGCACCTTGACGCGGCGTTGCACGGTCCGCAGGGAGAGGCCGAGCTGGTTGGCCACCGACTGGTCCGTGAGGCCGGCCAGCATCAGCCCGAGGATCCGGGCGTCCTGGTGGTCGAGGTCGGTGCTTGCGGCCTGCTCGCCCGGCCGGGCGAACGGGGTCGCGTCCCGCCACACGCTCTCGAACAGGGCGATCAGGGCGTCCAGCAGCCCTGAGGGGTGGATGACCAGCGCGCCCACCAGGTCGGGCGCGACGTCGGAGCCCTCGGAGTCGACGACCGTCTGGATCGGCACGAACGCGAGCCGGCGGTCGATGATGAACAGCTTGATCGGCACCCGCTCGGAGAACCGCACGTCCTCGCCGTGCTCGATGGCCGCGGCGACGTCGTCTACGCGCAGTGTGCCGGTGTCGAGGAAGACGCGGTCCACCACCACCCGGTAGTGGACGCCGCGCGCCACGGCCTGGTCCTCCGCGGTGTTGTCCTCGGCCGACATCACGAAGACGGGCGGCTTGGTGAACGACTCGACGGTCTCGCGCGCCCCGAGCTGGAGCTGCATGATGCGGTGTTTCACGGCGTCGGCCCCGCGCACCACGTCGACGACGTCGGTGGCCGGCCGCAGCGCGGACGAGCGCCGGAACTCCTCCTCGAGGTCGATCAGCTCCACCTGCGCCGCGCGGATCTCGTCGTTGCGCTGGGCGAGCAGCGCGCCCAGCGCGATCTCGGGAGGAGCGGCCTGGAAGCGGGAGTCGTCGGCGCTCTGCCGGGTCACGAGGCCGTGGCTCTCCAGCCCGCGGAGCACGTCCAGCGCGTCGCCCGGGTCGCACCCGAGCCGGCGGCCCAGTTCTGCGGCATCCAGCGACGGAGACGCCACGAGCTCGCGGTACGCGAGCGACTGCGACTTCGTCAGGCCGAGCACATCGCCGAGCATGGCATCCTCCCGCCGGATGAATTTCACCGTGCCGTGGCGAGGATACGCCAGGGCACGTTTACGACATATCCCTTAATGCCCGGAATCGTGACTTGCCGCCAGGACCGGAGCCGGATTGGTAGCCTCCGGCACGTGATCACCGAAGACGTGACCTTCCCCGCCGAGGGCGGCGAGCCCATCGCCGGCCGCTGGTTCCTGCCGGACGGCGACCCCGTGGGCGTCGTCGCGATCGCGCCCGCGATGGCCATGCCGATGCGGTTCTACCGACACACCGCCGCCTGGCTCGCGGAACAGGGCTTCGCAGTGCTCACCTTCTCGTACCGCGGCTCGGAGGCGGAGCTCTACGGCCCCATGCGGGACTCCGCGGTGACCGCCCTGGACTGGTACCACGACGCCGAGGTGGCCGCGGTCCACGCCCGCACCAGGGCCGACGCCGCCGGCGTCCCGCTCACCTGGGTCGGTCACTCGTTCGGCGGCCAGAGCCTGGGCTTCCTGGCCGACGTCGGCGTGGACCGCTGCGTCATGGTGGCCTCGGGAACGGGCTGGCGGGGCAAGGCGTCGCCGGTCATCAGGACCTGGTCGCCGCTGTTGTGGCGGGTCATCGCGCCGGCCGCGATCGCCGTGCTGGGCTACTACCCGGGCCGGCGGCTCCGGATCCTGGACGATCTGCCCGGCGGCGTCATGCGCCAATGGGGCCGCTGGTGCCTGCACCCGGACTACCTGTTCAGCGAGCACCCCGAGCTGCGGGACCGGTTCGCAAAGGTCGAGACACCGGTCGCGGCCCTCTGGACCGCCGACGACGAGCTGCTGTCGGCCGACTCGATCCGGTACTGGTGCCGGGAGTTCCCGAGCGCGGAGATCGAGTTCGTCGAGATGCGGGCCGCCGACCACGGGCTGGGCCGCATCGGGCACTCGGGCTTCTTCCGTCCCAAGCGCGCGGTGCTGTGGAAACAAGTGCTGCTCCCGCGCCTGGCCGTCTCGCCGCCTGGGACGTAGGACGCGGCGAAGGAAGGCGTGGCCGGCCTGGGCGCGACTCGGTCTGGCTACTGCCCCGGGGCGACCACAAGTCTGGGGTCTGTTGCTCTGCGTAGACCGTGTCTACCCAGAGCAACAGACCCCGCAGAGGTGGGTATTGCCCCGTGCCCCAAGGGTCACAGGGGCGTGATCGTGCCCCGAAAGTGGCGGGTGCCCTTGCCGGACTTCCAGCCGTCGTACACGAAGCCGGAGGCCGAGCCGGCCCCACCGGTCGAGCTCGCCCCGCTGGACGAGCGGTTCCCGCTGGTCGAGCTTGTCGAGACCACATCCGCCGCGTAGCGGATCGCCACGTCGACCGTGCTCGGCAGGAGTACCGGCTTGAAGAACTCGACGGTCCACTCGTAGGTCTCGCCGCGGCGTGCGGGGCCGACCTCGGCCAGCGCGCGCGCCGCGCTGTACATCCCGTGCGCGATCGCCCGCGGGAAGCCGAACGCCTTGGCACCGAGGTTCGACGTGTGGATCGGGTTCTGGTCGCCCGACACCGCGCCGTACGCCCGCCCGGTCCCGCTGCCGAGCTTCCAGCGCGCGGTCGGCAGGGGCGCCGTCCACTCCTCGCGCGGGGCCTCGGCGGCGGGCGCCGCGCCGTCGGGCGCCGTGAAGCCCTTGGCGAGGTACGTCGAGACGCCGCGGTAGGCGAGGTCGCCGTCGACGAGGACCTCCGCGACCAGGTCCACCTGGACGCCGCGGCGGTGCGCGCGGGCGTCCTGGGCCCAGGCCCGCACCTCGATCGTCTCGCCCAGCCGCACCGGCCGGAGCACCCGGGCTACGTTCCTCAGATGCACGAGGCCGAGCAGCGGCAGCGGGAAGTCGCTGCGCACCATCACGGCCGTGGCCAGCGGGAACGCCAGCACGTGCAGGAACCCGGCCGGCAGCACCTCGGACGACGGCTCACCCAGCAGGCGCTGGTACGCCGCCAGGTGCGCCGCCTCGCCGGTCGTGTCCACGCTGGGCACTCGATAGCTCACCTCGGGCAGCCGGACCGCACCCTTCGGGCGCTTGCCGGCGGACCCGGCGACGCCCTTCGTGAACAGCCCGCCCAGCTTCGGCAGCTGGGGCAGCTCGTCCACGCCGTACGACGCCGGTGCGCCCGCCTCCGGCGCGTTCGTCACCTCGTCGGCGCTGCCCGTCACTTGCCCACCATGGACTGGCCGCAGACGCGCAGCACCTGGCCGTTCACGCCGCTCGCCACGGGCGACGAGAGGAACGCGATGGCCTCGGCGACGTCGAGCGGCAGCCCGCCCTGCTGGAGCGACGGGACGACGTGGCGGGCAACGACCCGTGTGCCGACCGGGATCGACCTGGTCATCTCGGTCTCGATGAAGCCCGGCGCCACCGCGTTCGCGGTGCCGCCCAGCGCCGCCACGAGCGGCGCGGTGGCGGCCGTGTGGCCGATCACGCCGGACTTCGAGTACGCGTAGTTGGTCTGGCCCTTGTTGCCCGCGATGCCCGACGTCGAGGCGAGCGAGACGATACGCAGCCCCTTCACCCCGGCGGCCAGCAGCTGCTCGTTGATGCGCAGCTGCGAGGCGAGGTTCACCGCGATGACGGCGTCCCACTGCGCGGGCTGCATGTTCGCGAGGAGCTTGTCGCGCAGGATGCCCGCGTTGTGCACCAGGATGTCGATCCCGCCCAGGTGCCCGGTGGCCTCCAGGATCTTCGTACCGGCATCGGGGGCCGTCACGTCGAGCTGCAGGGCGGTGCCCTTGATCTGATTGGCGACGGCGGCCAGCGACTCGCCCGCCGCGGGCACGTCGACGACCAGGACCTTGGCACCGTCGCGGGCCAGGGTGCGGGCGATCGCCGCGCCGATGCCGCGCGCGGAACCGGTGACGACGGCGACCTTGCCGGCCAGCGGCCGCGCCCAGTCGACGTCGGCCTGCGCGTCCGACGGGCCGACGGGCAGCACCTGGCCGTCGACGTACGCCGACTTGGCGGACAGGAAGAAGCGGAGCGTGCCGAGCGCGGAGGTCGAGTCGACGGCGGCCCCGCCGGTCAGCTGCACGCCGTTCGCCGTGGCGCCGCCCCGCAGCTCCTTGCCTACCGAGCGCGTGAAGCCCTCGAAGCCGGCCCGGGTCGCGGCGAGCGTCGGCGAGTCGCCGGCCTCGGGCGCCCGGGACACGACGACGACGCGGCCGTTGCCGGCGAGCTTGCGCAGCGTGCCGCCCAGGGCGAGCACCGCCTCCGAGACGGCCTCGGGCGACTCGGCGGCCGTGCCCACGAGCACGACGCCGCCCCAGCGGAGATCGTCGGCACCCTCGGTCGAGCGCCGCACGTCGACGTCCCAGGCGACGAGGGCCTTGGCGAGCGCGTCGGCGTCGCCGGCCGAGGCATCGTCGGACACCACGAGCACCGGGCCCACCGTCAGCGGGGCGTCGGGGGCGTAGCGGCGCAGGATGGCCGGGCGGGGGAGGCCCAGCTGCTTCGAGAACTTCTTGCCGAGTCCGCCGTTCACGAACTTGGTGTAGTTGTCAGCCACGAAATTCCTTCCAGATCTGGGGGCGAGTCTCAGGCGGACTCGACGAGGGCGACGGCACCGAGGCCGCCGGCGGCGCAGACCGAGATCAGGGCGCGTGCGGGCCGCCCGGTCGCGGCGGCCTTCGCGGCCACCAGCTTCGCGGCGGTCGCGATGATGCGTCCGCCGGTCGCGGCGAACGGGTGGCCCGCGGCGAGCGAGGAGCCGTTCACGTTGAGCTTGCTGCGGTCGATCTTGCCGAACGCGCCGTCGAGACCGAGCTCGGTGCGGCAGTACTCCTCGTCCTCCCACGCGGCGAACGTGGTCAGCACGGTGGAGGCGAACGCCTCGTGGATCTCGAAGAAGTCGATGTCTTCGGGGGTGAGGCCGTTGCGGGCCAGCAGGCGCGGGACCGCCGCGACCGGGGCCATGAGCAGGCCCTCGTGGCCGTGCACGAAGTCGACGGCCGCGGTCTCGGCGTCCACGAACTTCGCCAGGATCGGCAGGTCGTGCTCCTCGGCCCACTCGCGCGAGGAGAAGAGGACGGTGGAGGCGCCGTCGGTCAGCGGCGTGGAGTTGCCCGCGGTCATCGTGGCCGGGCTGTCGAGCGACGAGCCGAACGCCGGCTTGAGCTTCGCGAGCTTCTCGAGCGAGGTGTCGGGGCGCAGGTTGTCGTCACGGGTCAGGCCCTTGTACGGGGTGACCAGGTCGTCGAAGAAGCCGGACTCCCAGGCGCGGGCCAGGTTCTGGTGCGAGTTGTACGCGATCTCGTCCTGGGCCTCGCGGGTGATCCCCCACTTGGCCGTGGTGATGGCCTGGTGCTCGCCCATGGAGAGGTGGGTGCGCGGCTCGCCCGTGCTCGGGCTGACCGGGGCCAGGTCCTTGGGACGGATCGCGGCCAGCGCCTTGAGCTTCGCGCCGGTCGTCTTGGCGTGGTTCGCGTCCAGGAGCGCGGCGCGCAGGCGGTCGCTGACGACGATCGGCGCGTCCGACACGGTGTCCGTGCCGCCGGCGATCGCGGAGTCGATCTGGCCCAGCTTGATCTTGTTGGTCACCGCGATGGCGGCCTCGAGGCCGGTGGCGCAGGCCTGCTGCACGTCATAGGCCGGCGTGGTGGGCGACAGGGAGGAGCCCAGCACGGACTCGCGGATCAGGTTGAAGTTCTTGCTGTGCTTGAGCACGGCGCCGCCGGCGACCTCGCCGAGGCGCTCGCCCTGCAGGCCGAAGCGGGCGACGAGGCCCTCCAGCGCCGCGGTGAACATGTCCTGGTTGCTGGTCCGGACGTACTTCTTGCCTGCGCGGGAGAACGGGATGCGGTTGCCGCCGATGATTACGGCTTCGCGCGTGGACGGGACGGGGGAGGGGGTAGTGGACACGGCGCTGTTCCTTCTCACTTCATCGTCGGGCAGATGGCTTCGCTGGTCGAGCTCGTCGAGGCCGATGAGGGCGGTGACCCGGATCGCCCCGGGATGGTGCCCAGGACTCACAGTACCTGATACTCTCAGTCCCGTGAGACGAATCACAAGACCTCTAGCGAGTCAAGGTGGGGAGGCGGACCGATGAGCATCGGAGTCGACGGTCGTTCGACCCGCTGGGACGACCACCGCACGGCCCGTCGGGCAGAGCTCGTCCGCGCCGCGCGCAAGGCCGTGCACCGCCTCGGACCTGCGGTCTCGATGGACGAGATCGCCGCTGCCGCGGGTACGTCCAAGTCCATCGTCTACCGGTACTTCGACGACAAGGCGGGCCTGCGGCTCGCCGTCGCCGAGACCGTGGTGATGCAGATGCACGACGCGCTCCGCGCCGCCGCGCAGCGCGCGGGCAACCCGGAGATGGCGCTGCGCGAGATGGTACGGGTCTACCTCGAGATGATCGAGAGCTCGCCCAACGTCTACTGGTTCGTCACCCGGACCGCGATCGGCGGCAACGAGCCCGCGCCCGTCGAGAGCGGCCGTCGCGGACGCCGCGCCCCGGCCCCCGCCGACGACGCCGTCGCGCCGACCTCGCCCGCGGACCTGCACCCGCTGGGCGCCTACCTCGACTCGGTGATCGAGCTCGTCGCCGAGCCGTTCGCGCGGGCCACCGACGTCCCCCACGCCGATGCCGCGGCCTGGGCCGCGGGCGCCGTCGGCTTCGTACGAGGTTCCGGCGAGTGGTGGCTCGGCCACCGCAACATCGAGACCAAGCCCCTGACCCGCGAAGAGCTGACCGAACGCGTGACGCTCTGGCTCTGGACCGGTCCCGTGGGCGTGCTGCATCATGACCGGCCTGGCACCGCACCCGCAACTGCCTGACCTCGACCCACCCTCCCGACACTCAGAACCTGGCCTCCGGCCGAACACCGAGGAGAACCGATGACGACCACCTCCGAGCCCGTGACCACCGCGCCGGCCCCTCAGGCCGCGGCGCCCAAGCCCGAGGCGACCCGTCCGGCGTCGGGCACGCGCGTGGACGTGCCTGCCCTGCAGCAGATGCTGCTGGGCCGCTGGCCCGAGGCACGGTCCGAGGCCCGTCGCCTGGTTGCCGAGCACCCAGAGCTCTGGAAGAAGGAGGGGATCACCAAGGAGGAGCACCGGGAGATCACCCTCGCCCAGATGAAGCAGATGGTGCCTTACGGCCAGGTCCTGCGGGCGTTCCCGGAGCGCCTCGGCGGCCGCGGCGAGGCGGGTGCCAACCTGGTGGGCTTCGAGGAGCTGGTTGCCGCGGACCCGTCGCTGCAGATCAAGGCCGGCGTGCAGTGGGGCCTCTTCGCGTCCGCGATCAACCACCTCGGCACCGAGGAGCAGCAGGACCGGCTGCTCCCCGGCGCGATGGACCTGTCGGTTCCGGGCGCCTTCGCGATGACCGAGACGGGCCACGGCTCCGACGTCGCCTCCATCGGCACCACCGCGACGTACGACCCGGAGACCGAGGAGTTCGTGCTCAACACCCCGTTCCGCGGGGCGTGGAAGCAGTACCTCGGCAACGCGGCCGCGCACGGCGTGGCAGCAACGGTGTTCGCGCAGCTGATCACCAACGGCGTCGACCACGGTGTGCACTGCTTCTACGTGCCGATCCGCGACCCGCAGACCATGGAGTTCCTGCCCGGAGTCGGCGGCGAGGATGACGACCAGAAGGGCGGCCTCAACGGCATCGACAACGGCAAGCTGCACTTCACGAACGTCCGCGTGCCCCGCCTCGACCTGCTCGCCCGTTACGGCCAGGTGGCCGCGGACGGTACCTACACCTCCTCGATCGACAGCCCCGGCCGCCGCTTCTTCACCATGCTCGGCGCCCTGGTGCAGGGCCGCGTGTCCCTCGACGGCGCGGCGATCACGGCGGGGAAGATCGGTCTCGCGATCGCCACGAAGTACGCCGACCAGCGGCGCCAGTTCTCGCCGGCCGCCGGTGCGGACGAGCTGACGCTGCTCGACTACGCGACGCACCGCCGTCGTCTCTTCCCGAAGATCGCCGAGGCGTACGCGATGCACTTCGCGCACGACGAGCTGCTCGACCTGTTCGACGTCGTCTTCTCCGGCCGCGAGGACACCCCGGCCAAGCGTGAGGACCTCGAGACGACGGCCGCCGCGCTCAAGGCGACCTCCACCTGGTACGCCCTCGACACGCTGCAGGAGTGCCGCGAGGCCTGCGGCGGCGCCGGCTTCCTCTCCGAGAACCGCTTCACCAGCCTGCGCGCGGACCTCGACATCTATGCCACGTTCGAGGGCGACAACCACGTGCTGCTGCAGCTCGCGGCCAAGCGCCTCGTGGGCGACTACGGCAAAAAGATGGCACGGGCCGCCAAGTCGCCAGCGGGTATGGCCGGCATCGTGGCCGGGCAGGCCAGGGACACGCTGCTGCACAAGCTTCCGCTGACGAGGCTCGGCCAGTCGGTGTCCGACGGCGGCGCCGCGCGCAGCGCGCGTCGCCTGCTGGACGCCGACGTGCAGCGCGCGCTGATCGCCGGCCGTTTCGAGGGCATGGTCGCGGACGTGGCGATGGGCATGCGTCCGGCGCTCAAGGCGGACTCGATCAAGGCGCAGGAGATCTTCGACGACCATCAGGTGGAGCTCCTCGGGTCCGCCACCGCGTGGGCCGAGCTCGTGCGCTGGGACGCGTTCACGAAGGCCATCACCACGGTGCCCGACGCCGGCACGCGCAAGGTGCTGACCCTGCTCCGCGACATCGACGGCCTCACCACCATCGAGCGCCACCTCGACTGGCACCTGACCAACGGCCGTATCTCGGCAGGGCGTGCGAAGGCCGTCACAGCGACGATCGACCGCCTGCTCAAGGAGCTTCGCCCGCACGTGCTCGACGTCATCGACGCCTGGGGCTTCGCGCCCGAGCACCTGCGTGCCCCGATCGCCGACGGCTCGGAGAAGGTGCGCCAGGACGAGGCGCGCGCGTACTACCGCGAGCTGCGCGCCAGCGGTACGGCGCCGATCAGCGAGAAGGAGCTGCGCAAGCAGCAGGCGAAGTCGGCCTGACCCGCGCGAAGTAGAACCACGGCGAGACGGAACCGCAGGTCCTGGGCTGTCCAGGCTGCGGTTCTATCTCGCCGTAGTTCTGTCTCGCCACCGTTCTGCTTCGCGATGACGAGGGGGCGGTCACGCGGCGTCGGGCACCGCGGCCACGGTCGGGACGGGGAGCTGCTGTACCGGCGCCGGGACGACCGGCTCGGTGGCGGACTCCTCCTCCTCTTCCTCGTTGGCGACGGGGCGCGCGAGCGCCCCGCCGAGGGTGACCGGGGCGCGCAACAGCGCGGGCGCCGGCTCGGGTGTTGCTCGTACAGCAGCAAAAGTGCCCGCCAGCCCGAGAAGGGCGGCGAGCACCGCGAGCGGTACGAGCTGATATGCGAGCGTGATTCCGAGCAAAGCGCCGCCGCCCACGGCGGCGATCGATCCGAGGACTATTACACGGGCCATCTGGAGCCTCCCTGCCAAGGTGTCTCCGAGGAGAAATTGCCTGACCCCAGGGGGGAACTCTTGTGGCGCCGGGCCCCCGCAGATGCCGCTCGGGCGTCTGGGAGCGCACGAAGGCATGTGCTGGAGTCCAGCTGAGCTGGGGCTCATCAGATTTTTTGGCGAGCCTGCCTCGCCGTCGTTTCCAGGAAACCCCAACCGGCGCGGCTCCGCACCTCGAATCGCACCCGTCCCGGTCACGACTAGGTCACGACCTGGATGTGGGCCGGCGCTGTCACACCGGGTTGCAGTGCGCGGTGGCGGTGAGGATCAGCCCGACGTCGGGCCGCCAGGGCTCGAGGTTCCACGTGGCCTTGTCGGGTGCGCCCAACACGTGGCACACCAGCTGGTGCTCCATCGTGGTGCTGTCCGCCTCCGGCTCGGCGGCCACGAGCTGGGTGCGGATCAGGTCGAGCCCGGCCTCGCCCGCGCGCCTGGCCCAGTCCGTCGGGTCGACGGCGAGCGACCGTCCGCCCTCGTTCTCGCCCCAGGTGGCGCTCTCGATCGCCTGCGTGCCGACCGCGAACGTGACGCTTACGGGCGCGGTGGGGCCAGCGTCGGAGTCGGGTGCTGTCCCGGCGGACCGGTCGTGGACCTCCAGCCGGGCGTGGGTCGCGTCGACGTCGGTGACCTCGATGCGCGGCGCGTCGTCCCCGGTGCCCGACGGGAGCGTCGGCGGGCCGACCGCAGCGACCGGCGTGCCGTTGCCGTCGAGCAAGGTGATGCTGCCGTCGGAGTCGACGTCGAGCGCGCCGGGCGAGGCGAGGGCGAGGCGGGCGGAACGGCCGGGGGCGAGGCTGAGGGTGACGGTCCGCGTGCCCGTCCCGTGGACGTCTGCCTGCACGACGGCGGCCTGCTGCGATCCGACACGAAGGACGACGTCGTCGACGGCGACCGTGCTGGTGTGCAGCTTCGGCCCGGCGTCGCCCTGCCCCGGTGTCGGTGTCGAGTGCGATGCTGTGGACGTCGGCTCCCCGGCCCGGTCCGATCCCGCCGCGCGCTCGGTCAGGTCGCAGCCGCTCAGGGCAAGGATCGTGGCCATGACGGCGCACGCGGCGAGGGGCGGCGTAGCGGCTCGGCGGATCGGCACAGGCTCATTGTGCGGGTAGCGGGCGGCCGGCACAGGTTGGCGTGCCGGGTGGCGCGTGTCGGCGTCACCCCCTATGGTTAGAACATGCGTTCGAACAAGGTGCTGGTGACCCGGGGGCCGGCCAACGTGCCGGACCAGTCTCCGCGCGGTGCAGCTGTGCCACGCGAGTCGGGGTTCGTGAGCGGTTTCGCGAACCTCACGGAGGCGGTCGACGCCGTGGCGGCGGTCGACTCCCTGCTTGCCTCGCTCGCGGCTTCACGTGCCGTGCTCATGGAATCGGTCCGGGAGTGGGTGGCCGACCAGCCCGAGCGGTTCGACGCTCCCGAGGTCGAGGCGGACGATCCCGCAGGGCTGGCGCCGGAGCTCGTCGAGCAGCTGGCCAAGGCGCTCCGGGTGCCGGAGGGCTCGGTTGTCGCGTTCATCGAGGAGTCTCGTGCGCTGGTGCACGAGCACCCGCGCACGCTCGCCGCGCTGCGCGGCGGGCACATCACGCACGCGCACGCGCAGACGATCCTCGGCTACACCGACGGGTTGCGCCGGGGGAACCGGGTGGCGCTGGAGACTCGCCTGCTCAAGCATGCGCGCAGCACGACGCCCGGTGAGCTGAGCCTCGTCGCGCGGGCCGAGCGCGAGCGCCGGCTACGTCCGGAGCGGAGGGCGGAGCCACGGACCGCGCCCCGGAGCGCGCCGCAGGTCGAGGCGCCGTCGGAGCGCCGGGCCGGGCGGTCGGCGGGAGGGCAGACTGGGCGCCAGACCGCGGCCAGGTCCAGGCGTCAGCGGATCAGCGCTTTCCCCACAGGTCGTCCCACGCCGTGAACGGGTCGTCGGTGGGTGGGGTCTGCTGCTGGCTACTACCAGCGGCCGCCGGGGGAGCGGGTCTGCCCCAGGTGGGTGCGTCCCACACCGGCGCGCTCTGACCGTGCTGGCCCTGGCCGGGGCTGTGCGGTGCCCAGTTCTGCTCGGCGTACGTTCCACCGGTCTGCTGATCGGCCGCACCGGTCCCGTACTGCTCGGGGGCGGTGGGATACGCGTCGTACGGGGCGTCGTGCCCCTCGGGCGGGGTCGCGGGCTGGGCTGCCTGGTACGGCTCCAGCCAGGGCTGCGCCGACTCGGTCTGCCCCGACCAGAGCGGCGCGGCCACGTTCTGCCCGGACCAGGGCTGGGCCGGAGCGGCGGGCGTCTCGTAGCCCGGAGGGCCAAAGCTCAGGGCGTCGTAGCCCTGTGCGTCGTAGTTCTGCGCGGCGTACGGCGCCGGGCCGAACCCCTCCTGCTCGCGGCCTGGCGACGGCGGGAGCGACGGATAGCCGTCGTCGTTCCGCTGCGGGGCGGCCACCGCTGCGAAGGTAGTGGTGGCCAGGTACTGCTCGAACGGGACGTCGAAGGTCTCGTCCTCCGACCACGCCGGGTCCCAGGACTCGACGACAGGCGGGGCCGCCCGGCGGCCGCCGTCGGGCAGTGGGGGCAGCCTGATCTCGCCCGAGTTGTGCAGCACCCGGTCGTGCATCTGCCCCACCCAGTTGAGGGCGAGCTCGAAGCGCATGGTGCCGAGGCCGTTCACGCCCAGCTCACCGCCGAGGGCGGGGTGCGGGTTGAACGTGTAGACGTCCTCCTCGCTGAGGCGGATGCCGCGGCTCCGTGCGTCGCGGACCAGGTCGTCCATGAGGTACGTGGCGCGGCCGTCGGGCGACTCCAGCTCCTCGTACATGGTGACGGCGGAGGTCCAGCGGAGCTCCAGCGTGCCCTCGACCGTGTCCAGGAACCACCATCCGTCCAGCGACTCGAGGAAGATGTCACCGAAGCAGGTGGCGAAGCGCGGGGTCTGTTCGCGAAGCCCCAGCCACTGCCAGGAGGCAAGCCCGAACTCGAAGGCAACCTTCGGGAAAGTCCGGAGCAGCTTCATGTCCGAATGAAACCACTATCGGGTAAACGTCGGGAACCCCCACGTGACATCTTTGTTTCACCCTTAACACCACACGACGGTCCGACGAGCTCAGGCCAGCCCCGACTGGTAGGCGAACACCACGAGCTGGGCCCGGTCGCGAGCCGAGAGCTTGATCATCGCGCGCGAGACGTGCGTCCGGGCGGTGGCCGGGCTGAGCACCAGCTCCTCCGCTATCTCGTGGTTGCTCATCCCCTGCGCCACGAGGCCGACGACCTCGTGCTCGCGGTCGGTGAGGTCCCCGATCCGCGGGTGTGGTTCCAGGGCACGCGGGGACGCGGCGGTGAACTCCCGGATCAGCGTCCGCGTGGCCGACGGCGCCAGCAGCGCGCCGCCGTCGTGCACCGTGCGGATCGCGGCCACGAGATCGGCCGGCGGGGTGTTCTTGAGGAGGAACCCGCTGGCCCCGGCACGCAGGCCGTCGACGACGTACTGG
The DNA here is from genome assembly GCA_963850545.1 of uncultured Actinomycetota bacterium. GTDB lineage: Bacteria > Actinomycetota > Actinomycetes > Actinomycetales > Cellulomonadaceae > Promicromonospora. Next base: position 1,906,220 of record CAWKLP010000002.1, read on the forward strand.
TCGTGCTCGAACGTGGTGAGCACCACGACGCGCGTGGCGGCGAGGTCGGGGTCCTCGGCGATCCGCCGCGTCGCCTCGATGCCGTCGATGCCGGGCATCCGGATGTCCATGAGCACCACGTCCGGCCGCAAGCGGCGGGCCTCGGCGACGGCGGCGATCCCGTCGGCCGCCTCGCCCGCGACAGTGGTGTCCTCCTCCCCCGAGATGAGGGCGCGCAGGCCCATCCGGACCAGGTCCTGGTCGTCCACGAGCAGCACCGAGATCATGCGACACCTCCCGCGGGCAGTGCTGCCCGCACCTCGAAGGACTCGTCGACGGGTCCGGCGTCGAGCCGCCCGCCCAGGGACTCGACGCGGTGCCGCATCCCGGTGATGCCGAACCCGGCGACGAACGCGCCGTCAGCCGTGCGCGGGTTGCGGACCGCCAGCCGGACGGTGTCCGGCTCGTACGCCACCTCGATCCGCGCGGCCGAGCCGGCCCCGTGCTTGACCACGTTGGTCAGCGACTCCTGGAGCACACGGTAGGCGGCGAGGTCGACGGCGTCGGGCAGCGGCCGGCGCGTGCCCGTCACGGCGAGGTCCACGGAGACGCCCGCGGAGCGGACCCGCTGCGCGAGCACCTCCAGGTTGGCGAGCCCGGCCGTCGGTGCGCGCTCGGGGCCGGCACCGCGGCCGGAACCGGGCCGGATCTCCGCGAGCGTGGTCCGCAGCTCGGTCAGCGCCTCGTTCGCGGCCTTCGAGATGGCCTCCAGCGCGGTGGAGGCGTCGTCCGGCGTGCCCAGGTGGAGCGCGATGTCGGCCTGCATCTGGATCGCGGCCAGGCCGTGCCCCACGACGTCGTGCACCTCGTGCGCGAGCTGCAGCCGCTCGTCGTCGCGTGCCTGCTGCTCCGCCGCCGTCCGCTCCGCCGCCCGCGCCTCGTGCCACATCCGCCGGGCCACGCCGATGCTGAACGGCACCGCCACGATGGCGCTCGCCGGGATCAGCCCCACCGGCATGCCGAGCGCGGCCGGATGCGTGAAGACGTGGATCACGAGCAGCGCCAGCGTGGCTGTGGCGTACAGCAGGGCGGGGCGGAGCGGGCGGCGTCGGGCCAGGGAGTAGACCGCCACCACCAGGCACACCATCACCGGGCCGTACGGGTAGGCGAGCAGCAGGTACGTGACGGTGGCGGCGGTGACCACGCCCAGCGCGGGTACCGGCCAGCGGGTACGGAAGATCGTCGCCGTCGCCGCGGTGATCGCCAGCGTGTACGCCAGGGCGTCGACCGGGCGGACCCCGTCCGCCACGGGCAGGAACGGCAGCGTGACCAGCGTGAGCGCGGTCAGCGCGGCGGCCACACCCACGTCGACGAGACGCAGCTTTCCCATGTTCTCTCACCTCCAGCCCCACTGTGTCCGACGGCGGACCCCGCGTCACCCCCTGCGTGCCGTAGCCCGGCATACGTCAGGGGACGTACACGGCGCCGCCCGCCGACGTCGGGCGGCGCAGGACGAGTGCCGCCCCGCGGCCGATCCCACGCCGGACCTGGGCCGGGACGCTGGGACCCGTGGGCGCCGCCCGGCGCCCGAGGAGGGACAGGACCATGAATCTCAGGGGAATCGCGATTGCCGGACTGATCGTCGCGACGATCGGCATCTATGCCGCCCGGGCAGGCGGTGCGCCGGCACCGATCGTGCCGCCGGCCGTTGTGCTGATGGTCGTCGCCGCGGTGCTGCTCGCTGTGTTCCGGACCCGGACCTGGCCGGTGGTCGTGGCCGTGGTCGTGGCGCTCGCGGAGGCCTCGGGCGTGATTGCGACGGGGAGCCTCGCCAACCTCGGCTTCGCCGAGCCGCTGCTCGGCGTGGGGACGGTGCTGCGCGTCGTCGGCGTGCTGGCGGTGCTCGTGGCGGGGGCGGTGCTCGTGGTACGGCGCCCGGACCGAGCAGGGTCGGACCCTCGCGCGAGGGAGGTCGCACCGTGAACCTCGCGCCGCGCGCGCGGAAGGCCGTGCTGACCGTGCACATCGTGTCCGCTGGGGCATGGATCGGCATCGATGTGCTGGTCGCAGTGCTCGTCGGGGTGGGGCTCGGGAGCGGCTCCGACGCCGCCAGAGGGCTCGCCCTGCGTGCCCTCGCGGAGTTCGTGGTGACCCCCATGCTGACCTCGGCGCTGGTCTGCCTCGGCTCCGGCGTGTTGCTCGGCCTCGCGACCAAGTGGGGCCTGGTGCGCTACTGGTGGGTGGCGGTCAAGCTGGTCATGAACATCGTGCTGTGCACACTGATCCTCCTGGCGCTGCGGCCGGGCATGGCCGACGTCGGTGCGGCCGGTGTCGCGATCGAGGCCGGTCAGGTCCCGGTCACGGACATCTCGTCCCTCGTGTTCCCGCCCACCGTGTCGCTCACCATGCTCGTCGTGGCCACCGTGCTGTCCGTGTACAAGCCGTGGGGCCGGGTGCGCCGGAGCTCGCGGGGCATGTCCGCGAGAGTGTCAGAGGTACGGCCTACCGTTTCCGCATGAGCATCGAGGGACGGGCCGTCGAGCGACGGGCCATCGAAGTGCGGGACGCGGACCCCGCAGAGTACGAGGCGGTCGGCAAGATCGTCGCGGAGGCGTTCTTCGCGGACGGGCAGCTCGAGGCGCCCGACTCCGCCTTCTACGCCGACGTCCTGCGCGACGTCGCGAGTCGTGCGGACGCCGCGGAGATCATCGTCGCGCTGGACGACGGCGCAGTGGTGGGCGGGGTGACGTTCGTGCCGCACGGCGGTCCCATGGCCGACATCGCGGAGGACGGCGAGGCGGAGATCCGCATGCTCGGCGTCGCACCCGACGCGCAGGGCCGCGGCGCCGGGACCGCGCTGATGCGGGAGTGCATCGCGCGGGCCGCTGGGACGCGGCGGATCGTGCTCTCCACCCAGACCGTGGCCCACGGCTCGCACCGGCTCTACGAGCGGCTCGGCTTCGTGCGCGAGCCCGCCCGGGACTGGGCGCCCGTACCAGGCGTGGACCTGCTCTGCTACGGGCTCGAGCTGTAGCGCGGCCCGCCGGGCGTCACCGCGCGATCCGAGGTGCCCGGCCCGTGCCCGGCCACCGCAGCAGCCCCGACGTGATCGCCACGCCCAGCAGGAGCAGCAGCCCGCCGCCGGTCTCCGCCAGGTTCGGCTCCTCGCCCTGCGCAAGCCAGGCCGCAGTCATGCCGACCACGGGCACCAGCATCGTGAACGGCACCACCGCGCTCGCCCGGTAGCGGGCCAGCAGCGTGTTCCAGACGCCGTAGCCCACCAGGCTCGCGAGCCACGCGGTGAAGAGGGTGGACAGGACGGCGGCCCAGGTGGGATGCGTCAGCGAATACCCGACTGCGGCCGGGCCGTCCAGCACGACCGCCAGGGCGAACATCGGCACCGGAACCACCAGCGCTGACCACACCGTCATGGACAGGCCGGCCAGCGGGCTCGGCCGGGTCCCGGCCACCTGCGTCGCAACCCCGAGCCGCCGCACGATCACGTTGCCGGTCGCCCACGACGCCGCGGCCGCGAGCGTGAGCAGGAACGCGAGACCCGGCGTCGCCGCCGACCGGCCGAGGCCGACGATCACCAGGCCCACCGCGCCGAGCAGAACCCCCACGAGCTGCGGCGTCGTCGGGCGCTCGCGGAGGGCGAGGCTCGCGAACAGGACGGTGAGGACCACCTGCGCCTGGAGCACGAGCGAGGCGAGGCCGGGCGGCATGTCGAGCCAGATCGCCGTGTACATGAGGGCGAACTGGCCGAGGCTGAGGAACAGGCCCACCACCAGCACGTCCTTCATGGCGGCCGCGGGGCGGGGGACCAGGAAGATCGCCGGGATCAGCACCACGACGAAGCGGATCGCGAGGAAGAGCACGGGCGGCACGTCGTCGACGCCGATGTCGATCGCGAGGAAGTTGGTGCCCCAGATGATCATGACGAGCACGGCGAGGAGCGAGTGGCGCAGGGGCATGCGGTCATCGTTGACCGCGTAAACCCTGTACGTCCATCGCGTATCACTGGCTGATTCTTCAGCGGCGCTGAACGGTGGTCGCGCCCTGAGTACGTACTTTCACCATCTTGTTCCACGAGCGGGTGAAAAGTAGCGTCGCCTGACAGCTTGCCAGTGCGATCGATCGCCAGGCCCGTCCCGCCTCCTGTGCGGCGGGAGACACATGTTCGCGAAGGAGCGTCCGATGCGTAGCACCAGACACCGCACTATCCGTACCACCGTCACAGCGGCCGCCGCCGCGACCCTCGTCCTGTCCGCCTCGCTCGTCGCCTCCGCCGCGGCACCGAAGGCGCCCGACGCCGGTTCGGCCCCGTCGGCGCAGGACGCCGCGCCGGCCGCCGTCGGCGCTCTGACCTGGTCCGACGAGTTCGACGGCGCCGCGGGCAGCGCCCCCAACGGCGCGAACTGGAACCAGGAGACCGGAGGCGGCGGCTGGGGCAACAACGAGCTGCAGGTCTACACCAACTCCCGCGAGAACTCGGCCCTGGACGGCAACGGCAACCTCGTCATCACCGCCCGCTCGGACGGGAACGGCGGCTACACCTCCGCCCGGCTGACCACGGCGAACAAGGTCGAGCCGCAGTACGGGCGCCTCGAGGCACGCATCAAGATCCCGCGCGGCCAGGGCATCTGGCCCGCCTTCTGGATGCTCGGCGGCCAGATCGACTCCGGCGTCCCGTGGCCCAACTCGGGTGAGATCGACATCATGGAGAACGTGGGCTTCGAGCCCCACATGGTGCACGGCACCCTGCACGGCCCCGGCTACTCCGGCGGCAGCGGGATCGGCGCCGCCTACACCCACCCGCAGGGCTGGTCGTTCGCCGACGACTTCCACACCTTCGCGATCGACTGGCAGCCCGGCCGGATCAGCTGGTCGGTGGACGGGAACGTCTACCAGACGCGCACTACGGCGGACGTCGGCGGCAACCAGTGGGTCTTCGACCAGCAGTTCTTCTTCCTGCTGAACGTCGCGGTGGGCGGCAACTGGCCCGGGTACCCCGACGGCACCACGCAGTTCCCGCAGCAGATGGTCGTGGACTACGTCCGGGTCTACGACTCCCAGCTCTGACCGACGCGTGCACAGGGCGGTCCCGTCGTCGCCGGACGGCGGGACCGCCCTGCTGCGTGACGCGTCGTAGACTGGCGGGGCGCTCCGGCGCCCAGAAACCTACCCCGCACGCGAGGAACTACATGACCGCGCCCGCGTCCCAGGCACCCTCCCGCCCGCAGCTCGCCGTTCCGAAACTGGACACCGTCGAGGCCGCAGCCGCCACCCCCGATGACGTGCAGCCGTACGGAGAGCTCGGACTCAAGGAGGACGAGTACCAGCGCATCAAGGACATCCTGGGCCGCCGCCCCACCGCGGCCGAGCTCGCGATGTACTCGGTGATGTGGAGCGAGCACTGCTCCTACAAGTCGTCGAAGGTGCACCTGAGCAAGTTCGGCGAGAAGGTGACCGACGAGATGAAGGAGCACCTCCTCGTCGGCATCGGTGAGAACGCCGGCGTCGTCGACATCGGCGACGGCTGGGCCGTCACCTTCAAGGTCGAGTCGCACAACCACCCGTCTTTCGTCGAGCCCTACCAGGGCGCCGCGACCGGTGTGGGGGGCATCGTCCGCGACATCATCTCGATGGGCGCGCGCCCCGTGGCGGTCATGGACCAGCTGCGCTTCGGCGCCGTCGACCACCCCGACACGGCGCGCGTCGTGCACGGCGTCGTCTCCGGCGTGGGCGGCTACGGCAACTCTCTCGGCCTGCCGAACATCGGCGGCGAGCTCGTCTTCGACGGCTCCTACCAGGGCAACCCGCTCGTCAATGCGCTCTGCCTCGGCGTGCTGCGGCACGAGGACATCCACCTCGCCAACGCCACCGGCCTCGGCAACAAGGTCGTCCTGTTCGGCGCCCGCACGGGCGGCGACGGCATCGGCGGCGCCTCGATCCTCGCGTCCGAGACGTTCGAGGACGGCGTCCCCGCCAAGCGCCCGAGCGTGCAGGTCGGCGACCCCTTCATGGAGAAGGTGCTCATCGAGTGCTGCCTCGAGCTGTTCGCGGCCAAGGTCGTGGAGGGCATCCAGGACCTCGGTGCCGCCGGTATCTCCTGCGCCACCTCGGAGCTCGCCTCCAACGGCGACGGCGGCATGCACGTCGAGCTCGATGACGTGCTGCTGCGGGACCCCACGCTGAACGCCGGCGAGATCCTCATGTCGGAGTCGCAGGAGCGCATGATGGCCGTGGTGCGGCCCGACCAGCTCGACGCGTTCCTCGCGATCACCGGCAAGTGGGAGGTCGAGACCGCCGTCATAGGCGAGGTCAACGGCTCCGGCCGCCTCACGATCGACCACCACGGCCAGCGGATCGTGGACGTCGACCCCAAGACCGTGGCACACGAGGGGCCCGTGTACGAGCGGCCCTACGCGCGTCCGTCCTGGCAGGACGGGCTGCAGGCCGACACGACGAGAGCGGCGGGCCTGGCCCGCCCGGCGTCCGGCCCGGAGCTGCGGGAGACGACGCTGAAGCTGCTGGCCTCGCCGAACCTCGCCTCCAAGGCGTGGGTCACCGACCAGTACGACCGCTTCGTCCAGGGCAACACGGCGCTCGCCCAGCCCGACGACGGCGGCGTGATCCGCGTCGACGAGTCCACCGGGCTCGGCGTCGCGCTGGCGACCGACGCGAACGGCCGCTACGGCAAGCTCGACCCGCGCACGGGCGCCGCGCTGGCCCTCGCGGAGGCGTACCGCAACGTCGCCACCTCCGGTGCCGAGCCGCTCGCCGTGACGGACTGCCTCAACTTCGGCTCACCCGAGCACCCCGACTCGATGTGGCAGCTCGTCGAGGCGATCGAGGGCCTCGCCGACGCCTGCCAGGTGCTCGGCGTGCCGGTCACCGGCGGCAACGTCTCGCTCTACAACGGCACAGGCGAGCCCGGCCAGATCGACTCCTCGATCCACCCCACCCCCGTGGTCGGTGTGCTCGGCGTGCTCGACGACGTCAGCACCGCCCTCCCGTCCGGCTGGCAGGCCGAGGGGCTGTCGCTCCTCCTGCTCGGCACCACGCGGGACGAGCTCGACGGCTCGGCGTGGGCCGACGTCGTGCACTCGCACCTCGGTGGCCTGCCGCCGCGGGTGGACCTGGCCGCCGAGAAGGCGCTGGCCTCGGCCCTCGTGGAGGCGCGCAGGACGGGCCTCGCCGCGGCCGCGCACGACCTGTCCGAGGGCGGCCTGATCCAGACGCTGCTCGAGGCGTCGCTGCGCTTCGGCGTCGGCGCGTCGGTGGCGCTCGAGGGCGTGACCGGCCGCGACAAGGTGGACCCGTTCGTGGCGCTGTTCGCGGAGTCGACCGGCCGGGTCGTCGTCGCGATCGATCCCGAGCACGAGGGCGAGCTGACCCACCTCGCCGAGGACGCCGGCGTGCCGGTGCTGCGCCTCGGCACCACCGGCGGCGACGCCGTGGTGATCGAGGGCCAGTTCGAGATCCCGCTGGCCGAGGCCCGCGAGGCGTTCGAGGGGACCCTCCCGAGCATCTTCGGCTGAGCCTGACCCGTCAGTAGAGCGCCCGACCGGCCCACCCGCACCGACGTAGCGGGTGAAATCGGACGGGCGCTCTACTTGCGCGCCCAGGTCGCCACACGCGTCACCGGCCAGCCGGTAGGGTCCGGGAGTGCGATTTGTCCATGGCTTCATCTCTTTCCTGCTCTGGATCATCGCGATCCCCTTGCTCCTGGTCGCGCTGGCCAGGGTGCTCCCGTTCGACAACGTGGTGCCCCTGCCGCAGCTCGTGGCGTTCACGCCGTGGGCGACGCTCGCGACGCTGCCGCTGCTGATCGTCGCGCTGTTCTCGCGACGCTGGGTCCTGACCCTGCTGCTCGCGGCCTCGCTCGCGGGCTTCGTGTACTGGACGGCGCCCTTCTTCACGCCGCCGGAGACGTCCACGGTGGCCGACCCGGCCGACGCCGGAACGCTGCGGGTCATGACGGTGAACGCCCTGTACGGGCAGGCAGACGCCGAGAGCGTGGTCGAGCTGGTGGACTCGCAGCACGTCGAGGTGCTCGCGGTCCAGGAACTGACCCCCGCCTTCGAGGAGGCCCTCGCCGACGCCGGCCTCGACGACCTGCTGGCGCACAGCTTCACCGTGCCTGCCGACGACGGCCCCGCGGGCAGCGGGCTCTGGTCGTCCACGCCGCTGACCGACGAGGAGCAGCTGACCGGTACGAGCTTCGCGATGCCGTCGGCCCTCGTTGCGGTGGGTGGCACCGACGTCCGGGTCACCGTGGTGCACCCGCACCCGCCGCTGCCGACGGAGACCACGACGTGGCGCACCGAGCTCGTCGCGCTCACGGAGCAGGTCCATTCGGACAGCGGGCCGCAGATCATGGCCGGCGACTTCAACGCCACCTACGATCACGCGAGCTTCCGCGAGCTGCTCGGCTCGCGGTTCTCCGACGCCACCCGCGAATGGGGTGCGGGACCGGCCGTGACCTGGCCGGAGGGCAGCCGGGTGCCGGCGCTCTTCGCGCTGGACCACGTGGTGGTGGAGGACGACATGCCCGTCTCCGACGTCGTCTCCATGCTGGTCCCCGGCACCGACCACCGGGCGCTCATGGCCACCGTCGTCGTCGAATAGTCAGCGACACCGCGCGGGGAGCGCGGAACCGGCTTATGTTCGCACTTGTGCCGACACGTCAGATGCGCCTCGCGCCCGCCGCCCCCGACGACGTGAGCGGTGCCCTCGCGGCGCTCCGCGCCGAGGTCGGCCTGCCCGCGATGTTCCCGCAGGACGTGCTCGAGGAGGCCCGGGCGGCCGTCGGGAAGGACTTCTCCGCAGGTCGGAAGGACCGCCGCGACATCGAGTTCGTCACCATCGATCCGCCCGGTTCCAAGGACCTGGACCAGGCGGTTCACGTGGAACAGTCGGGCGAGGGGTACGTGGTGCACTACGCCATCGCGGACCTCGGCGCGTTCGTGACACCGGGCGGCGCTCTCGATGCCGAGGTGCGCAGGCGCGGCATGACCGTCTACGGGCCGGACGCCCGCACCCCGCTGCACCCGAAGGTCCTGTCCGAGGGTGCGGCGAGCCTCCTGCCCGAGGAGAACCGCCCGGCCGTGCTGTGGACGGTCACCCTGGATGCGCGCGGCATCATCACCGGCGCCTCCCTGGAGCGCGTGCTCGTACGCAGCCGCGAGCGGCTCACCTACGCGGAGGTGCAGTCCAGCCTCGACGCGGGCACGGCGAGCGAGTCGCTGCAGCTCCTGGCCGACGTCGGACGCCTGCGCCAGTCGCTGGAGGCCGCGCGCGGCGGCGTCTCGCTGGAGGTGCCCGAGCAGGAGGTGGAGCGCCGTGAGGACGGCACGTTCACGCTGTCGTTCCGGCGCAACCTGCCGGTGGAGGAGTGGAACGCCCAGATCTCCCTGCTCACGGGCATCGTGGCCGCGCACATCATGCGTCAGGCGGGCGTGGGGATCCTGCGTACCCTCCCCGAGGCCGACCCGCGCGACCTGGCGCGCCTGCACCGCACTGCCCGCGCGCTCCACATCGAGTGGCCCGACGACGTCCCGTACTCCCGGCTGGTCCCGACCCTCGAGTCGCGCATCCCGGAGCACGCGGCGTTCCTCAACGAGGCGGTGACGCTGTTCCGCGGCGCCGGGTACGTCGCGTTCGGCATGCCGGGGCCCGACGGCGGCGTCGTGCCGCCGCCCGAGAGCACCCGGCACGCCGCCATCGCCGCCGACTACGCACACGTCACGGCGCCGCTGCGCCGCCTGGTGGACCGGTACGCGACCGAGGTCTGCCTCGCCGTCCATGCGGGCACGCCCGTGCCCGCATGGGTGCTGGAGGCCATGCCCGGACTGCCCGCAGTCATGGCCGAGACCGGCCGCCGCACCTCGTCGTTCGAGCGCGAGTGCGTGGACATCGTCGAGGCATCGCTCCTCGCCGATCGCCTGGGCGAGGAGTTCGACGGCGTGGTGGTCGACATCGACGACCCCGACAAGGAGGTGCAGCGCGGCCTGGTCGTGCTGCGCGACCCGGCGGTCCGGGCCCGCGTCGTCGGCTCGCGGCTCCCGCTGGGCGACGAGGTGCGGGTCAAGCTCGCCGAGGCCGACGTGTCCGAGCGCCGCGTCACGTTCACGTTCGGGGGTCACCGGGTCGACCAGGTGGCCGGCCGCTCCGACGCTCCGGAGCGTGCCGGACGGCGCTCGTCGGCGGCGCGGCGGCCACCCTCGGGCACGGGACGGCGCGCAGCCGCTCCAGCACCGTTCGCGGTCCCGGGCGACGGGCCGGTCCCCGCGCACGGGACGGTCGTGCGGCCCGAGCGCGAGCCCGAGGCGGCGGGGAGCCCGGAGCCTGCTCCGCGGCCGGAGCCGAGCCCGAGCCCGCAGCCACGCCCGACTCCCCGGCCGCGGCCGGCCCCGCGGCCTCAGCCTCAGCCCCGGCCCGAACCCGCTCCAGAGCCCCGGCCCGGCGCCGGGCCGGCGGCCTCCGGCCTGCCCCGGCGCGGTTACGACCTGGGCTACCCGCCGATGAGCCGGCCCGTGCGCCCCCAGGTCCGGGACGAGGTGCCGCTGTCGGAGCCCTGGCCGCGGCACGCGCCGACCGCCGGCCCCTTGTCGCAGCCGGTGCCCGCGGTCCTGGCGGGTGCGCTCCCGGATGTCGAGCAGGTGGCCGACTACCCGGCCGTGTTGTCGCTCGAGCTGCCGGTGGTGGTGGCAGCGGATCTGCTCGCGGTCGAGGGCGGTCCGGCGTCGCACGAGTTCCGGTACTCAGGCGGCGGTCCGCAATACTGACTCCATGACCAATGCTGTTCCCGGTGCAGCCCGGAGGGCGCGCGCCGCCGTCGCGCTCGGCGCGGTGTTGCTCCTGACCGCCTGTACGCCGTCCGACGGCGCCGAGGAGCTGGAAGCCCTCTTCGACGAGGAGCAAATGTCGGAGGACGTGCTCCCCGACACGGTGCTCGACGACGTCGCCGTGGACGGCGAGACCACGCGCCGCCTCGGCACGGACGACGACGCCACCTTCTACGCCGCGCGGTCGAACGAGGGCGCCTCCACATGCCTGGTCCTGGTCGACGACGCCGCCGGCGAGGGCGTCTCGAGCTGCACCATGACGCCCAACCCGACGGGCACCGAGGTGTCGAACGGCAGGAGCAAGGTCATGTTCGTCATGCCCGGTACCGACTTCACCAGCCTCGAGCAGTCCGGCTGGACGCGGCTCGGCGACTTCCTGGCGGTGCAGTAGTGCCCCCGCGGCGCCGGACGGATCCGGCGGCGGGGCGCGCCGCCGTCGCCACCTGGGCGCGGGGCGAGGCGGAGCGTCGCGACGTGACCACTGCCGTGCGGTTCACGCTGGAGGAGCTGGCCGACGTCGCCCCCGGGAACTCCGTGGAGGTGCGCGTGCCGCCGGCGGGCGCGGTGCAGGCGGTCGCCGGACCACGGCACACGCGCGGCACGCCGCCGAACGTGGTCGAGACCGATCCCGGACACCTGGCTCGGTCTGGCCACGGGCACCGTCGCCTGGGCGGACGCCGTCGCGGACGGGCGCGTGCACGCCTCGGGCGACCGCTCCGACATCTCCCACCTGCTGCCGCTGACGGTCGGGCGCCGGGCGGCGTCCGCGGTGGGCGGCGAGCCGGAGCCTCCGGTCGTTCCAGGGTGAACCTGGCGCCGGCGGCGTGTGCCGGGCAACGGATGTCGGTGACACCCGCTAGCCTCGGCGTCGATCTCGTGGCTCGGTTGCGGGCAGGTTCACCCGGTGCGGGGACGTCAGTTCTCCCGACCGGTGTCCGGCCGTAACCGCCGGTTAACGATGCAGTGATTGGTTGGTGGCACTCGTGCCGGACCGCCTGCGCAATCGATGCGCGCCCGGCCGCGGCGATGCCGCCGAACAAGACGTCCAGCAGCAGTGCACTCCAGCCCGGCCTCCAGGTCGGCTATTGCAGAAGGAGTCAGCGTGAGTCCCAGCACGCTCCGGTCCCCGCGACCGCACCCCCGACCTCGTGGAAGGGCCGCAGTCGCAGTGGCACTCTCCGCAGCGCTCGCCGTGCCCGCGACGGCGGCTGTCGCCGCGCCCGCGGCCACAGCGGACGGCCCGGACTCCGGGCACGTCGTCATCAGCGAGGCATACCTGGTAGGCGGCAGCGCCGGCCAGCCGTACCGGAACAAGTTCGTGGAGCTGTACAACCCGACCGACGAGCCGGTCAGCGTCGACGGCTGGTCGGTCCAGTACAAGTCCGCGACGGGCGCGTCGTTCTCCGGGATCACCGCGCTGAGCGGCACCATCGCCGCCGGTGGCCACTACCTGGTGCAGGGCGCCTCGAACGCGGCCAACGGCGAGCCGCTGCCCACGCCCGACGCGGTCGGCAGCCTCAACCTGAGCGGCACGGCCGGCGTGGTCGCGCTCGCGTCGCAGGCCACCGCCGTCACGCCCGCCAAGGGCGCCGTGCCGGCCGAGGGCGCCGACGGGCGTCGTCGACCTGCTCGGTTACGGCACCGCCGACACGTTCGAGACCGCGCAGGGCCCGGCCGGCCAGGGCACCGGCGTGGTCGGGTCGCTGGAGCGCACAGGCGACCTGGGCGACAACTCGGCGGACTTCGTGTTCACCGCCGAGGTGACCCCCACGAACGCCGAGAGCTCGGAGCCCGAGCCCAGCCCCACCCCGTCGGAGCCCACCGAGCCCGCCGAGGTCACCCCGATCGCCGAGATCCAGGGCACCGGTGACGCCTCGCCGCTCGCGGGCCAGACGGTGACGACCCGTGGCGTCGTCACCGCCGTCTACGCGACCGGCGGATTCAACGGGCTGTACCTGCAGACCGCTGGCACGGGCGGTAGCGAGGACCCGACGCCCGGCGCGTCGGACGGCGTCTTCGTCTTCTCGGCAGCGGCCGCCGCGGATCTGTCGGCGGGCGACCACGTGGAAGTGACCGGCACGGTCTCCGAGTACAACGGGCTGACGGAGCTCACCCCGTCGTCGGGCGGCTGGACCGTCCTGGACGAGCCCGCGACGGTCGAGCCGACGGCGACTGCCTGGCCCGCCACCTCCGCCGGCCGTGAGGCGCTCGAGGGCATGCTCCTCGCACCGCAGGGTGAGTTCACGGTGACGGACAACTACAGCACCAACTACTACGGCACGGTCGGCCTGGCCGCGGGTGACAGCCCGCTGGTGCAGCCCACCACGGTGGGTCGTCCGCTGTCCGCCGAGTACGACGCGCAGATCGCGGACAACGCGGCGCGCGGCGTGCTGCTCGACGACGGTGCGTCGACGAACTACAACTCGACCGCCAACAAGGCGCAGCCGCTCCCGTGGCTGACCGGCGGCGACCCGGTGCGGGTTGGCGCGGCAGTCACGTTCACGCGTCCCGTCGTGCTGGACTACCGCTTCGACGCCTGGGGTTTCCAGCCGACGTCGCGGCTGACACCGGACGTCGCCGACGCCGTGCAGCCCGCGACCTTCGAGGACACTCGCGAGGAAGCGCCCGCCGAGGTGGGCGGCGACCTGCAGGTCGGGACGTTCAACGTGCTGAACTACTTCAGCACCACGGGTGACGAGCTCACGGGCTGCACCTACTACAACGACCGCGCGGGCGACCCGGTCACCGTCTCGGGCGGCTGCGACGCGCGCGGCGCGGCCGAGGAGGAGGACCTGCAGCGCCAGCAGACCAAGATCGTCGCGGCGATCTCGGCGCTCGACGCGGACGTCGTCTCGCTGCTGGAGGTCGAGAACTCGCGCTACTTCCTGGGCAAGTCCCGGGACCAGGCGGTGTCGGACCTGGTGGACGCGCTCAACGCCGCCGCAGGCGCCGGGACGTGGGCCTACGTGGCCTCGCCCGCCGAGGTGCCGGCCGACGAGGACGTGATCCGCAACGCCTTCATCTACCGCACGGCCACGGCCGAGCCGGTGGGTGAGTCGCACATCCTGCTGACGGGCGACGCCTTCGACAACGCCCGCCGTCCGCTGGCGCAGGTCTTCCAGCCTGCGGGCGGCGCGGCCGACGCTTCCGACGACGTCCTCGTGGTGTCGAACCACTTCAAGTCGAAGGGCTCGGCCGGCCCGTGGCCGGGCGACGCGGACCAGGGCGACGGCCAGGGGGCCTCGAACGAGTCGCGCGTGCGTCAGGCGAACGACCTCGTGGCCTTCGCGGACGCCCAGGCCGAGGCGGCCGGGACGGACAAGGTCCTGCTGGTGGGCGACTTCAACGCCTACGAGCAGGAGGACCCGATCCAGGTCCTGGCCGAGGCCGGCTACGTCGACCTCGCCGCCGGGACCGGCGAGTACTCCTACAACTTCGACGGCATGGTCGGCTCGCTCGACCACGAGCTGGCCTCGCCCGCCGCGGCGGAGCTGGTCACCGGTGTGGACATCTGGAACATCAACGCGTTCGAGCCGGTGGCGAACGAGTACAGCCGCTACAACTACAACGCGTCGATCCTCTACGACGAGACGCCGTTCCGGTCCTCGGACCACGACCCGGCGATCGTCGGGCTCGACCTCGCCGGCACGACCGAGCCCGGCACCGTCGACCTCGACCTCGTTGCCATCAACGACTTCCACGGCCGCATCGACGCCAACACGGTCAACTTCGCGGGCACCGTGGAGCAGCTGCGGGCGCAGAACCCCGACGGCACCGCGTTCGTCTCGGCGGGCGACAACATCGGCGCCTCGCTGTTCGCGTCCGCGCTGCAGCAGGACCAGCCCACCATCGACGTGCTGAACGCGCTGGGCCTGAAGACCTCCGCGGTCGGCAACCACGAGTTCGACCAGGGCATGGCGGACCTTACGGACCGAGTCGTTCCCGCCTCGGACTTCAGCTTCCTCGGCGCCAACGTCTACGACGAGGCCACGGGCGAGGCCGCGCTCCCGGAGTACGACGTGATCCCGGTCAACGGGGTCGACGTCGGCTTCGTCGGCGTGGTCACTGAGGAGACGCCCACGCTGGTCACGCCCGCGGGCATCGAGGGCCTGGCGTTCGGCGACCCGGTCGAGGCGATCAACCGCGTCACGGACGAGCTGCTCGACGGCGACGCCGCGAACGGCGAGGCGGACGTGGTCGTCGCCCTCGCGCACGACGGCGCCAGCGCGGGCACGCCCGACGGCGCCACGCTGGAGGAGGAGATCGCCGCCGGCGGTCCGTTCGCCGCGCTGGTGCAGGACACCGACCCGCGCGTCGCGGCCATCTTCACCGGCCACACGCACAAGCAGTACGCGTGGGACGCCCCGGTCCCGGGTGCGGAGGGGGAGACCCGTCCGATCGTCCAGACCGGCAACTACGGCGAGTTCCTGGGCCACGTCTCCCTCACGGTGGACACGGAGTCGTTCGACGTCACCGACTACAAGGTCGAGAACGTGGCGCGCACCACCACCCCGGCCGCCGAGCTGATCGCTACGTACCCGGTGGTCGCGGAGGTCGACTCGATCGTCGACGCGGCGCTGGCCGAGGCCGAGGAGATCGGCGCGCAGCCGGTCGGCGAGGTCACGGCGGACGTCACGACGGCGTTCGCGGGCGGCTCCTACTCGGACGGCGTCTACACCGGCGGCAACCGTGACGACCGCGCGTCGGAGTCGGCGCTCGGCAACCTCGTGGCGAGCTCGCTGCGGGACTCGCTCGCCAGCGAGGAGCGGGGCGGTGCCGACATCGGCGTCGTCAACCCGGGCGGCCTGCGCAACGAGCTCTACTTCGGTGCGGACGGCATCATCACCTACGCCGAGGCCAACGCCGTGCTGCCGTTCGTCAACAACCTGTGGACGATCACGCTCACGGGTGCGCAGCTCGACACCCTGCTCGAGCAGCAGTGGCAGACGGATGCGAACGGCAACCGTCCCTCGCGCCCGTACCTGGCGCTGGGGCTGTCGAACAACGTGTCGTACACCGCTTCCACGGCCGACGGGAACGCGACGCCGGGCGACAACGTCTCGTCGATCACCATCGACGGCGTGCCGGTGGACCCCGCCGCGGAGTACCGCGTCGCGACGTTCTCGTTCCTGATCTCCGGCGGTGACAACTTCCGGGCCTTCACCGAGGGCACGGACGGCCGCGACTCGGGCCTGGTGGACCGCGAGGCCTGGATCGCGTACCTGGACAGCGCCTCGCCGATCACGCCGAGCTTCGCCCGCACCCGCACGGTCACCACGACCCTGCCGGGCACTGTCGAGGCGGGCGCCTCGACCGACGTCAGCCTGTCGGGCCTCGACCTGACCTCGCTCGGCTCGCCGCAGAACACCGCCGTCGAGACCTTCCTGGTCCCGGCGGGCGGCGATGCCGCGGAGGGCGTCTCCCTCGGCACCGGCACGGTGGCCGGCGGCGCGACGTCGTCCTCCGTCACCGTCCCGGCCGGCACGACGCCGGGCGCGTACCAGCTCCTGGTGACGGCGTCGCCGTCGGGCACGACCGCCCGGCTGCCGCTGACCGTGGAGGCGGGGGAGCCCGAGGCTCCCGCGTGGGTGCCGTGGAAGCTCTACTGGTGGGGCGACACCGTGTCCTTCAAGGGCAAGGTCTACGAGGCGACCCGGCCGACGATCCTCCAGATCCCGGGTGTGGGAAAGCACAGCCCCTGGAAGCTGATCGGCTGACCCCCACCCTGGCCGAGATAGAACCAGGGCGAGACAGAACAACAGCGAAGTAGAACGGCAGCGCACCCGCGACGGGCGCGCTGCCGTTCTACTCGCTGCCGTTCTACTCCGGCAGGGGGCGGCGCGTACCCTGGGGGCGTGAGTGACACCCAAGCATCGCGCGGCACCTCCGACGACGTGGAGGTGCGCGATGTCATCGACCCGACGACCGTGCGCCGTGCGCCGCGGTACAAGGCCTTCTTCTGGACGGGCGCCCTGGTCGGGATCGTCATCGGGCTGCCACTGTCGCTCTACCTGGTGAACACGCCCGCTGGCCTGGCCATGATGAAGCCCGGCGTCTACGTCACGGTGCTGACCGCCTTCGTCACGACGGTGACGACCCTCCTGGCCGGCCTGTTCGCGGTGATCGCGGACCGCCGGAGCCTGCGCGGGCGCTGACACAGAGGTCACAGGCCGGGCCGGCGACTTCGATCCGCCCGCATGGGATACTCGGAACATGCCTCTGCGCGGAGATGGCCGCCTCAACCACGACCTCATACCCGGCGAGAAGGGCCCCCAGGACGCATGTGGCGTCTTCGGGGTCTGGGCACCCGGCGAGGAGGTCGCCAAGCTTGCGTACTTCGGCCTGTACGCACTGCAGCACCGCGGGCAGGAGTCCGCGGGTATCGCCACCAGCAACGGTGAACAGATCCTCGTCTACAAGGACATGGGGCTCGTCTCCCAGGTCTTCGACGAGACAGCCCTGAACGCACTGACCGGCCACATCGCCGTCGGGCACTGCCGGTACTCCACCACCGGTGGGGTGACCTGGGAGAACGCTCAGCCCACGCTCGGCGCGACGGCGTCGGGCACGGTGGCCCTCGGCCACAACGGCAACCTGACCAACTCCGCCGACCTCGTCAACCTCGTGGCCGAGCGCTACGGCGCTCAGCGCCGGGGCGAGCTCGCCCGCGGCAACACGACGGACACGGCCCTCATCACCGCGCTGTTCGCGGGCGACGCGGACCACACGCTGGAGGCCACGGTCCTCGAGGTGCTGCCGCAGCTGCGCGGCGCGTTCTCCCTGGTCTTCATGGACGAGAACACCCTGTACGCGGCACGTGACCCGCAGGGCGTGCGCCCGCTCGTGCTCGGGCGCCTCGACCGCGGCTGGGTGGTCGCGAGCGAGACCCCGGCCCTCGACATCGTGGGCGCCTCCTACGTGCGCGACGTCGAGCCCGGCGAGCTCATCTGCATCGACGCCGACGGTATGCGCTCGGTCCGTTTCGCCAAGGCTGAGCGTGCCGCCTGTGTCTTCGAGTACGTCTACCTGGCCCGCCCCGACAACACCATCAACGGCCGCTCGGTGCACTCGGCGCGGGTCGAGATGGGTCGCATCCTGGCGCGTGAGCACCCCGTCGACGCCGACCTGGTGATCCCGACGCCGGAGTCGGGCACGCCTGCCGCCGTCGGCTACGCGGCGGAGTCGGGCATCCCGTTCGGGCAGGGCCTCACGAAGAACGCCTACGTGGGCCGCACGTTCATCCAGCCGTCCGACACGCTGCGGCAGCTCGGTATCCGCCTGAAGCTCAACCCGCTGCGCGAGGTCATCAAGGGCAAGCGCCTGGTGGTCGTGGACGACTCGATCGTGCGCGGCAACACCCAGCGCGCCCTGATCCGCATGCTGCGGGAGGCGGGCGCCGCCGAGGTGCACGTGCGTATCTCGTCGCCGCCGGTGAAGTGGCCCTGCTTCTACGGCATCGACTTCGCGTCGCGCGCGGAGCTCATCGCCAACGGCCTGGCCG
Source organism: uncultured Actinomycetota bacterium (assembly GCA_963850545.1). GTDB lineage: Bacteria > Actinomycetota > Actinomycetes > Actinomycetales > Cellulomonadaceae > Promicromonospora. The sequence continues at coordinate 1,924,553 of CAWKLP010000002.1, forward strand.
TCGACGAGATCGGGCAGTCGCTCGGCGCCGACAGCCTCGGTTACATCACCACCGAGGGCATGATCGCCGCTACCGAACAGCCCAGCTCTCAGCTGTGCGCGGCCTGCTTCACCGGCAAGTACCCGATCGAGCTGCCCCCGGACGACCAGCTGGGCAAGCACCTCCTCGAGCAGGCGGAGCTACCGCTCGGCCCGCCCGAGGACGGGCTCAAGCAGCTCGCCGTGAGCACCGGCGGCTCGACCGCGCTCGACCATCCGTGACCACGAACCGCACCACCCGCAACCATCACTCTCTGGAGCACCCGTGACATCCGAAGGCCTGACGTACGCCGCCGCCGGCGTGGACACCGAGGCAGGCGACAAGGCCGTCGAGCTCATGAAGGACGCCGTGCGGCGCACGCAGGGTCCGGCCGTGATCGGCGGCGTGGGCGGCTTTGCCGGCCTGTACGACCTTTCGGCGTTCAAGGGATACCGCGCCCCCCTGCTTGCGACGTCCACCGACGGCGTCGGTACCAAGGTCGCGATCGCGCAGGCCATGGACAAGCACGACACCATCGGATTCGACCTGGTGGGCATGGTCGTGGACGACATCGTCGTGATGGGCGCCAAGCCGCTCTTCATGACGGACTACATCGCCACGGGCAAGGTCGTGCCGGAGCGGATCGCGGACATCGTGCGCGGCATTGCGCAGGCCTGCGAGGTGGCGGACACCGCCCTGGTGGGCGGCGAGACCGCCGAGCACCCGGGACTCCTGGACCCGGACGAGTACGACGTCGCCGGTGCCGCCACGGGCATCGTGGAGGCCGACAAGGTGCTGGGCCCGGACCGGGTGCAGCACGGCGACGTGCTGATCGCGATGGCCTCCAGCGGCCTGCACTCCAACGGGTACTCGCTGGTGCGTGCCGTGATCAAGCAGGCCGGGTGGGCCCTGGACCGGCATGTGGACGATCTGGGGCGGGCCCTGGGCGAGGAGCTGCTGGAGCCCACGCGGGTCTATGCCTCGGACTGCCTGGCGCTGGCCGCGGACGAGGCCGCACAGGTCCACGCGTTCACGCACGTGACCGGTGGCGGGCTCGCGGCGAACCTGGCGCGGGTTCTCCCGGAAGGGCTCGTCGCGACGGTCGACCGTGCGTCGTGGGACGTGCCCGCCGTGTTCCGCATGGTGCAGAGCCTCGGTGGCGTGCCGCGCCGCGACCTTGAGAACACGCTGAACCTGGGCGTCGGCATGGTGGCCGTCGTGGGCGCTGACGGCGCCGACGCAGCGCTGGCGCGACTGTCCGCGCTGGGCGTGCCTGCATGGGCGCTCGGGAGCGTAGAAACCCTCGATGCCTCGACAGCGCAGGAGGACCTGGTCGCGGGGACGAAGGGCGTTTCCGGCGGTGCGGTCAGGCTGGTGAACGACTACCGCGGATGACGCGGTGGTGAGGCCTGGCCGAGGACCGGGCGCGGGGCCGGCGCAAAAGCGCCGGCACCCTCAGCGCGCGTTGCCGTCCTGCTCTGCCCAGTCGGAGTACCTGTTGTCGTACTCCTCGTCCTCCGGGGCTTCCCATCGCGACTGTGTCGCCACATCCGTATGGGAGTCTCCGCTGAGCTCCTGCTCGAGGGCGTGATAATTGGTGTCCGGGCTGTAGTACTTCAGCTCGCGAGCAACCTTGGTCTGCTTAGCCTTCTGACGGCCGCGGCCCATGGCTCCGACCCCCCTCAACGTAGGAGCGGGGCGGCACCGTGCATGGACGTGCGGCCCCGTAGCGTTTCGTCTGTCCAGGTTCCAACGTTACATGCTGGTACGGCGTTTCTTCCAGTCCGTGGACGTGATTCGTCCCATCCTCCGATGTGACATAGCAGTCAGCCGGAGTCCCTTGTCGCACCCCAGGGCCGCCAGGGGGTTGGCTCTGTCTTGACTATCCAATTGCGATAAGCGGGCCATCGCTGCGCTCTGGTCACGGTCTGCTCTCGCCCTCAAGGCAATCGTGTTCGCGTGCCCGGGGCATCTGTCTCCGACCCTTTGCCGACTCCTGGGTGACGTGCAGTTGCTGGCAGAACTTGTCGACGTGGCGTGCGGTGCGCTGTGGTGCCGTGATGCCGGATGGCGTCGTCGGCGTGTCGCACGTGTCCGAGACTCGCCCGAAACGGGCGGGCGTGGCGAGCCGCGGAGAAAGTGAGGAAATAAACCGCGTCCCCAAGTCGCCTAAATCCTGTTTGCTGCTAACAATGGTGCAAGAGCGGGTGTCGTCAACCGCCTGGTACGGCCAGGCCGGCACCGTTCCGGAGGAGGTGCGGGGATGTCCATCCACGGAGAATCCGAGGTCCTGCTCACGCCTGCCGAGGTAGCGAGCTTGTTCCGTGTTGACCCCAAGACAGTAACGCGTTGGGCAAAAGCGGGAAAGCTCTCGTCGATCCGGACACTTGGCGGTCACCGCCGCTACAAGGAGTCCGAGGTTCGGGCGCTGCTCGGTGCGGCAGCGGACAGCTCGGGCGACACCGACAGCTAGTCGGACGTCGTTGACGGATTGGTCGGCAGGTAGGGACGAAGGCGCGCCGGGTGCTGCCCCCCAGCTCAGCCCCGCGCGCGCCTGAGCACAGCGGTGACGACAACAACGGTTCCGATGGCCACCAGACCAAGCGTGGCCCCGATCAGGACCTTGGCGTTGCGGGCCCGGCGCGGATCTTGCGCCGGGCCGTTCTTGTTCCCGAAGGCTCCGGCGGCCATCGCGCCGGCGTCGCTCGCGGCCTGCTTCGCCTCCCGCGCGATGCGGGTCGCCTGGTAACCAGGGCTGAGCCGGGTGGTGAGCTCGTCGATGGTCGCTGCGAGGTCCGCGCGGGTGCGGAGCACCTCGGCCTCGAGCTCGCGGCTGCTGGGCGGCGGCGTCGGAGTGCTCATCGGTGCATCCCCTCCTTGATCGACGCGATGTCGTCCTTTACGCGCTGGACGCTCTCGGGCGGGGTGGTGGCCTTCTTCAGCAGCTGGACACCCACGAGCGCCAGGACGATCGTGACGAGCAGCATGAAGCCGCCGATGGCGAGCGCGGACAGCCAGAGGGGCCACACCGTTCCCAGGCCGTACACGGCCGCGAGGAGCAGCACGCCGACGGCGTAGACGAGGATCAGGAGCGCCATGACGAGGAGCCCGGCACCGATGCCGGACTTCTGGGCCTTCTCCGTGAGCTCGGCCTTGGCGAGCGCGATCTCCGCGCGTACGAGGCGTGCGGCCTGCTCGGAGATCTGTTCGATCAGCTTCCCCATGGAGGCCGGCTTGTCGGGTCCTGGCATGCCCGTCGGGGTGCTGCCTGCTGCCCCCGTCTGGCTGTCGATCTTCATGTCGTCGATCATCTGCCCTCCCGTGCCGCCGGTTTCGGCCTGCGCCGCTGAAGACAACTCAACAGGTCAAGAGCGCATGGGGCAATTCCTGGCGCGGCGTGGCTTCGAGGAAAAGGCATGAAGGAGACCGTGCGCCAATACGCAATTACTGGAAGGAATTGCCTCGGAGGTGGCTGGGGACGGCGTTCACGGCGACTGAGAGGGTGAGGTTACCCGGCGCGCTGCACGCGCCCTTCAGAAACGCCGATGGGCCGCACTCCCGAAGAAGTGCGGCCCATCGAGATCGCTGGATCCTGCGACCTTTGGCTGTGGCTCCGACCGGCGTCGATCCGGTGACCTTTCGATTTTCAGTCGAACGCTCTACCAACTGAGCTACAGAGCCCTAGCGCGAACGCCCGGAAAGTCGAGACCGACAATCCGGGCGCCTCTCGCGCGACCCTGACGGGACTTGAACCCGCGACCTCCGCCGTGACAGGGCGGCGCGCTAACCAGCTGCGCTACAGGGCCTTGGTCGCTACCCGCGACCGGGGGGCTCGTTTCGAACCGTGAGGATCCTAACCCACCGCGGGCCAGAACCTGAAATCAGATTCCTGCACCGCAGGGATGACCTGCCTCACAGCAGTCGAAACAGGCTCTTACGAGCCCCTTCGTACCCCCAACGGGATTCGAACCCGTGCTACCGCCGTGAAAGGGCGGGGTCCTAGGCCGCTAGACGATGGGGGCTGGGACCTGGCAAGTCTACAGACACTCGGAGGCCCCGCTGCACGGCCCACACCGGGGCCTCGACGTGTCGTATTTCGGGGATGATGGGTGCGTGGTGGAGATGACGCGGGAGGACTTCGAGACGGCTGTCAGCGACGGGCTGGACCTCGTTCCGCCAGACCTTGCGGCGCAGATGGACAACGTGGTGGTGCTCGTCGAGGACGACGCGCCCGCCGAAGATCCGGAGCTGCTGGGGCTCTACGAGGGCGTGCCGCTGACGGAGCGCGACCACATGTGGGCGGCGGGGGCGCTGCCGGACCGCATCACCATCTTCCGGAACCCGACGCTCGCGATCTGCGAGACCCGCGACGACGTCGTCGAGGAGGTGGCCGTGACCGTGGTCCACGAGATCGCCCACCACTTCGGGATCGACGACGACCGCCTCCACGAGCTCGGCTGGGACTGACGAACCCCGGGTCGCGAAGCAGGGCTTCGCGACCCGGGGTTCCCGGTCCAGAGGTCAGGGCCGGTCAGTACGTGACGCCGTACTCCCAGTGCCAGGCCTCCGGCTTGCTGCCGCCGGCCTGGGCCCAGGCCGGATGCTCCCAGCCGTACTTCCCTGCGTTGGCGACCATCCAGTTGTGCTCGGCGGTGCCGAACGACTCGATGCCGCCGGACAGGTCGACCGCCTGGCCCCAGCCGTGGTTCGACGTGCCGGGCACGGCGGCCAGGGCACCCTTGGTGGCGGCGACCGCGACCTGCTCCGAGTACGAGCGGTAGCCGTCGGTCAGGTCCAGGTTCCGGCCGAACGCCGCGCGGAAGGCGCTGTTCAGGTCTTCGAGCGCGAGCGCGGCGTCACACCGCAGCTTCTCGCTGGACGTCCAGCTCAGTCCGCAGAGCACGCTCGACGGGATCTGACCGTTGCCGTAGCTCTTCGCGGCCTCAGCCATCGCCTTGGCCTCGGCGGCTCGGGCGGCGGCCGCCTCCCGGGCCTGAGCGGCCTTGCGCTCGGCGGCACGAGCCGCACGGGCCTCGCGCCGCTTCTCGGCGGCCTTCTTCGCGGCGGCGATCTCCTCGGGCGTGGGGCCCGCCTTGACGGACACGACCGCGTCACCGTCGGTCTTGGTGATGAGCCGCTGGAGGGACGTCGTCACCTTCTCTATCCGGTCGGCCGACGGCGCTGCCGCAGCCGCCGCCGACGGCTTCGCCGCGTCCTCGGCGTCCTCGGCGTCCGCGGTCTTCTCGGCCGCTTCCTGCGCCTCGGCGGTCTCCTCGACCGAGTCCGCGAGCGGGGTGTCGAGGACGGGAAGGTCTTCGGCCTCCTGCTCGATGATCGGGGTGACACCCGCGACCGCGCCGGCCAGGTTCGTCGGCTCGACGGCGTCGGCCGTCTCAGCGGCCGCCTCGTCAGCGGTCTCGCCCTCGGCGGCGGCCGATGCGTCCGTCGCGCGCTCGGCGAGCGACGCGCGGTCGCTGCCCCGGGAGGCGACAGCGGTCAGGCGCGTCTCGACGGCGGTGCCGGCGGTCTCGCGGGCCTGCTCCAGCATGGTCCGCAGCTTCTTGGCCGCCGTCCGGACCTGCTTGCGGTCCTTGACGGTGAGGTCGCCCTCGTGGGTCACGTAGTCGGCGTCGGTCAGGACGGCGTCCGCCTTCTCGGAGGCGGACTTCACCTCGGGGTCGGTGACGACGGCGCTGGTGACGGCGACGGCAGCCGGCTCAGCGGCCGCGGTGGTACCCGAGGAATCGACGGCGTCGCTGTCGTTCCCGGTGAAGCTGACCGCCGCGGTGGTGGTCAGGGCGACCGTGGTGAGTGCGGCCGCGATCGCGAAGGACGAGCGGCGCGCCAGCTGGCGGGACCGAGCGGAGTGTCCTGCGGCGGGGACGGCCGCGTGTGCACCCTGTGCGCCCGGGCGTCGCGTACGACGGGGGACGAGGGTGTGGTCGCCGTGCCTCAAGGACGCTCCAGACACTTGGGGACAGGGGCAAAGCACACGGTGCGGTGCGTTACGGGGTTCGGCGTCTGGGGCACGCTGGACTTCCGTTCTGCGGCTGGGCACAGGTGACACCGTGAGGGGCGGTTCCCTCGGGCGGACGGCGGCGAATGCTCCGGCTGCTATCAGGCCACGGCGCGCGACGTGTCGCGAGTGTCATGGCGGTTGCCGCGAAGAACTCGGCTCGAAGGCCCAGGGGGTAGTTCTTCGCGGCAACGTTTCAATCTTGAACGACCGTCCAAGAGTTATGTAACCCCCTGTTCGGAGGCGTGCCTCACAAAAACCGCGCAGAGACAGTGGCGTAGGCGTGAAAGGTGGACAACCCGGGTGTGAGCGCTCACATTGAGGGGCGCGGGGCCATGCGTGAGACTTCGGGTATGGCCCATCACGATCAGGCCGCGAACGGATCCGTGCCCACCCCCGCCGGACAATCCGTGACCGTGTCCATCCACCGCATCGTCAACCCCGACCACGTTCCCGAGGTCACCCGCTGGGTGCAGTCGGGCGTCAACCTCGCCAACCGCTGGGATGGTTTCCTCGGCTCGGGCTGGATCCGCGCCGCCGAGGGGTCGCGCGACTGGCACATGCTCTACCGCTTCGCCGACGCCGACCGGCTCGCTGCCTGGGAGCAGTCCACCGAGCGCCGCGAGTGGCTCGCGCATGGCACCGGGCTCGTCGAGGAGCTGCGTTACCAGCAGCGGACGGGCATCGAGGGCTGGTTCGACGACCCGGCGCGGACGGACGAACCGGCCGACGTCGCGGCTGTCGTCGTGCCGCCGCGGTGGAAGCAGGCGACGAGCATCTGGCTCGGGTTCTTCCCGGTGAACCTGCTGTTCACTGCTCTGTTCACCTACCTGGTGCCCGGGTGGGACGACGTGCCCCTCGTGCTCAAGGTGCTCGTCTCGACGCTGATCCTGACGCCGATCATGGCGTACTGGGTACTGCCCTGGGTGACTCGCCGCCTGCACGGCTGGCTGCACCGGTCGTAGTCCACTGACGCGTCAGACGCACGGGTCACCCGGGTGACCCGTACGTCTGAAACGGAGATCAGGCGCGGCCCGCTGCCACTCGCTGGACCGGTGCGCGCCGCGGACGCCGCAGCCGGATCCCGCCCCGGCCCGGCACAGGCTGGGGCGCGACGTGGTCGGTCCGGCCCGTGAGCCAGCCGGTGAGCCGCTCCGGCCGGTCGGTGATGACGGCGTCGACTCCGGTGCCGTCGTCGGCGGTCACGAGGGTGGTCCACGCACCCGGGTCGTTCGCCGTCCAGGACATCACTTGCAGGCCGGCGGCGTGCAGGCGGGACACGAGCCGCGGGCTGCCGGCCACCGTCGAGACCGACGGGTTGCAGGCGACGACGCGGAGCCGCTCGCACAGGCGCAACAGGCCGGGCGGGTCGAACGAGACGAGCAGGCCGCCCGGCAGATGCGGTGCGACGTCGCGCACCGTGGCGACCGTGCCCGGCCAGAAGCTCTGCACCAGGACCCGGTTGTCGAACCCGGCGGCGTCGATAGTGGTGGCGACCCGTTCGACCTGCTCGGCGTTCCACGAGCCCTTGAGCTCGAGCAGCAGGTCCGTGTCGGGGTGGCGAGCGAGCACGCCGAGCACGTCGTCGAGAGTGGGGACGCGCTGCCCCGAGAACGCCGGAGCGAAGCGCGACCCGGCGTCGAGCCCGAGCACCTCGTCCGAGGTGAGCGCGGAGACCTTGCCAGTGCCGTCGGTGGTGGCGTCGACGGTCTCGTCGTGGATCACGGCGCCCACGCCGTCGGCGGTGGGCTGGAGATCGATCTCGACGGCGTCCGCGCCCGCGCGGCACGCGGCCTCGACAGCGGCGAGCGTGTTCTGCGGGGCCACCGCGGAGTACCCACGGTGGGCGATGACTGCGGGACGTGCGGCCATGCTGACCTCCGGTTCTGCGGTTCTGCTCGCCACGCTAGGCCGCCGTCGGAGACCTTCCCAGGCCCCTGGTGCGAATTCGGGGAGAGTTCCAGGACCGTTCACCGGGTGGCCCCGAGGGCGCCGTGTCGGCCACCCGGGCGAAACCCGCAGGATGCGCAGATTCTCAGCGCTTGGTGGTTTCATGTGCGCCATGGTCCGACCTGTCACGCACGCTGCCCCCGGCCTCCGGGTCCGCGGAGGGCTCGCCGCCGTCGCCGCGACGCTCGTCCTCCTCGCCGGCTGCTCCGCCGGAGCAGAAGGAGGGGCCGACGCCGAGGCGAGCGCGTCGCCGTCGGGCAGCGCGAGCGCTGCGCCGACCAGGAGCTCCGACCCGGACGCGCCAATGAACGCGAACCAGGCGTGCGCCGCCATGTACGTCGACAGTGACAAGACGCTCGAGGAACGCATCGGTACGGCGCTCATCGGTGCGAGCGACGGGCTGGACGCCGCCTCCGCCGACCAGATGCACGCGATCGCGGTGGAGCTCGGGCGGCTCGGGCCGCGCGTGCCTCAGGAGTTTCAGGGCCCGGTAGAGAAGGTCCGGGTGCCGTTCCTCCAGCTCCAGGAGTCGCTCGACCTGGGCACGGAGAAGCAGATCGAGCTCGACGTCGCCTCGACGGTCGAGGGTCTCAAGGAGTACCAGAAGCTCTGCTGAGGTCCTCGAAGATGCCCTGACCCGGCGTGAGCACCCGGCGCGGGTCGTAGTGGAGCTTGGCGCGCAGTACTGCCGGCCAGCGGTCGCCGTAGTGGATGCGCCAGTCGGCGGGGCTCAGGTGCAGGGCATTGACCGGGTACTGGGTGCCGCCGGACGCGAGGACTCGGGCGTACAGCGCGTCGTTCTCGGCGATCAGGCGCTCCGCCTCGGCGTCGTCGGGCGGGCTCACCGCGCGCAGCAGCGCGAGCAAGAAGAAGACCGGACCGTTCGGGACGATCACCTGGGGCCGCGTGATCGGCGCCTTGCTGACCGGGTACAGCAGGGCGACGCCGCCGGCGTCGGCCGGGGTGAGCGTGGTGAGGAGGTCCGTGACGATCTCGTCCGTGGCCGCGTCCGGGATGAACGCGTTGAGCCACGGCCCGGGCAGGCGGAGGGCCTCGATCTGCTCCACGGTCTCGTAGATACGGTTCAGCCACTCGAAGTACGGGACGTCCACGACGTCGACGCCGGAGGGGTCGAGGCCGGCCAGCAGGGCGTTGTCGTCGGGCGGCCGGGTCGTGAACCACGCCCCGCCCTCCAGGACGAAGGCGAAGCCGTCGTCGTCCGTGGGGACGAGCTGTCCCTCCAGGTAGCCGAAGCGGCCGTCGGCCAGGGCCGTGCGCTGCGCCGCGGTGAGGTCGGTGATCAGCGGGTAGGTCAGCGTGTAGATGCGCGCCATGGTGGGAGCGGGCAGGAGCCGGACCGTGGCGCGCACGATGACGGCGAACTGGCCCAGCCCGCCTAGCACCGCCTCGAACAGGTCGGGCTCGTGGTCGGCGGAGCAGGTGACCAGGCGGCCGTCGCCCGTGACCACCTCGAGCTCGAGCGTGTTGTCGACGACCATCCCGAAGTGCTGGGAGGCGCCCCCGATCCCGCCGACGCAGAGCGTGCCGCCCACGGACAGGCCCAGGTAGTCCGTGCTGACGGGCGGCGCGACGCCGTCGGTCAGGGCGGTGCGGATCAGGTCGAGCCACTGCACACCGGCGTCGACCACTGCCCGGTCGGGTGCGATCTCGTGGATCGTGGCCAGGGTCCGGGAGTCGATCACGACGCCGCCGTCGGCCTGTGCCTGGCCGAACGTCGAGTGGCCCTGGCCGCGCACGGCCACCTTGAGCCGGTGCTCGTTCGCGAACCGGATCACGGCGACCACGTCGTCGACGGAGCCCGGCCGCAGCACCGCCCGGGGACGCCGGTGGGCCAGGTGCCCGTAGTCGGTGGCGGCCTCGGTGAGCGAATCCTCGTCGGTGACGAGCTCGCCGTCGAGATGGGGGATCTGAATCGCTGCGGAGTTGTCCGGAAGGCTGGTGAGCCAGCGCGAGGTCACCGGGTCGAAAGCGACGACGGCGGCGCCTGCCAGGAAAGTACGGCGATCGAGCTGTGCCATGTGAGCCCCTCAGCGTCGGGTCGGGCGACCACGGTACAGGCCGGGGCGTGCTCGGAGTGAGGACGTTCGGTGGACGTGGTGGGCCCCCGGGGATCGAACCCGGAACCCGCGGAGAAGAGGAACGTGCGACTCGTGAGGAATTCAGGGGCCTGGTCTCACGGTGGCGTTCCCAGTCATTCGGGGTCGCCTTGGGCTGACGTCGCACACCACATCGCACATCTTCTGCCGCGGCCGTGGGTGGGCATCGCCCGGCTCCCTGCCGCGTCCTTCCGTTGCCAGCTCGGGTCAGGAGGGGTCGATCAGGGTGTGGAGGACGGCGGCGACGGCGGTCGTGTCGTGTCCGGTGCTGTCGTGGCGGGTGACGCGTTCCAGGGACACGGTGCGGGGCTGCTCACAGATCGCGTAGGAGCCGGGCGCTACCTCGACGCGGGTCGGCCAGGGCTTGTCGGTGGAGGTCATGGGGACCACGATCGCCAGTCGCATAGCCCGGTGCTGACGGGCGTTGGACAGGACCAGGTGCGGCCGGTGGTGCGCCTGCTCTCGACCGACGGTGGGATCCATGGACAGCCAGATGACATCACCGCGCTGAACGATCACGCGTTGGACTCCTGGGCACGAATCATCTGCTCTTCGGCGGCGTACTCACCCTCGGTCGGCCATGCGCCCTCTTCGCGGGCCTGGGCCTCGTACTCGTCGGGGTCGATGGCGTCCATCGCTTCCCAGAACTGGCGGCGCTCGTGCTCCTCGATGAGGGCGGTCACGGTCTCGTCAGCAGTCTTGAGCGGCTTGCCGTTGAACGTGACGCGTCCGAGCCGCTGCCTCGTGGCGCGTGCAATGGTGATGGTCGTTGTCTCGTTCATGAGATCCACAATGACAGATTTCATGAACCGTGTGAACCCCCATATGGACCACTCAGGCGTCCGTATGGACCGCTCCAGCGTCCATACGGATACCTCGTGTACCCAGCGCTGCGGGCCTGTGACCCCACCACTCTCCTGGATCAGGGACACCGCGGTTCCCTCGATGACCTCGTGTTCCCGAATACACTCGGACGGCTGCGCGACGTCGGCAACATGGGCAAGATGCTGCGCAAGGTCCGCGGGGATGACTACGCCTGGGTCAAGTCGCACACGGCCCGCCGTACGGTCGCGACGCTGCTCGATGGCCAGGGGCTCACGGCTCGTGCGATCGCCGACCAGCTCGGCCACGCTCGCCCGTCGATGACGCGGACGTCTACATGGGGCGGCGGATCGTGTGGGAGGCGAAGAGCCCGCTCGACGGCATGTTTGCCCAGCCAGAGGGCGTAGACGACGACGGAGACGCCGCGTGAACGGGCGAGCGACGTCGCACACCAAGTCGCACATTCGGCCCGGTTGTTTGTCCGGCTCGTCCCATCCCGCGATGAAGTGCCTGGTGACGGCGCTGTCAGGGTGGGCCCCCCGGGGATCGAACCCGGAACCCGCGGATTAAAAGTCCGCTGCTCTGCCAGTTGAGCTAGAGGCCCGCGTGCCCGGGGACCGGGCGGCGCGAGTAGAAAGCCTACCGGTCAGGTCTCGCATAGTGGTTGGGCCCTCCGAGCGGGGCACCATACGTCTCCTGGTGGCGACTGTCACGCGCTGTCCCACCCAGTGGGAGATATCGGGTTAAATGCGTCTCACGCTTGCGGTGTGGGTGCGGGCTTGGTTCGGTGGACGGGACCGCGGAGAACCAATGTGAGGAGCTCATCGTGCTCACCGTGACTGACAACGCTCGTACGGCCGTCCAGGACCTCGCCCAGCAGGCTGGGGTGCCGGTCGAGGGCGGGCTGCGCATCGCGCAGGCCTCCGGCCAGCCGGGGAACTTCGAGCTCGCGCTGGTTCCGGCGCCGCAGCCCGACGACCAGGTCGTCGACGCTTCGGGTGCCACCAACGTGTTCGTCGAGGCGCAGGCTGCTCCCGCTCTGGAGACGCTGACCCTGGACACCGACCCCCGTGCCGAGGGCCCGGGATTCGTGCTCACGCCTTCGGCGTGACTTCCGGCGCCCATACCCGGGCGCCGAACCGTGACGAGCCCCCGAGAGACCGCCTGCCAGGCGGTTGCCGGGGGCTCGTTGCTGTCCGCTTGTACCCAGTGATCGGGCCCAGAACTCACGTGAGTTCTGGGCCCGATCACTGGGTACAGCACTCCAAACGGGTCAGAGCGCCACGCCGAGGATCCATCCGCCGCCCAGGGCCAGGGCGCCCAGGGTGACCAGCAGGAACATCGCGACCCAGAAGAAGCCGGCGATGCCGGTCAGGCGGGAGAGCATGTCGGCGTCGGACGTCCGTGCGTGGCCGCGGGAACGCTGGATCTGCAGCTCGAACACCGGGCGCACCGCACCGAGCAGCAGGAACCACGTCACGGCGTAGGCGACGGCGCTCTGCACCGCGGGCTCCAGGAACCACGTGACGAACACGAGGGCGGTGCCGCTGACGAGGATCGACCACAGACCGAACCAGTTGCGGATCTGCAGGAGCAGCAGCGCGAGCAGCACCACGAGCAACCACAGCAGCCCCACGGCGTATCCCTGCCGCAGCAGCCACGCGGCGCCCAGGCCGATGATGCCCGGCCCCACGTAGCCGGCGAACGCCGTGATGACCATGCCCGGACCGCGGGGTCTGCCGCGCGACACGGTGAGGCCGGAGGTGTCGGAGTGCAGCCGGATGCCCTCGAGCTTGCGGCCCGTGAGCAGGGCGCCGAGGGCGTGCGACGCCTCGTGGGCGATGGTGATCACATGCCGCGTCATGTGCCACAGGGGCCGGAAGATCACGACCACCAGGGCGATCGCGCACATGCCGAGCACCATCAGGTTCGACGGCGGGTCCACCGGGGTGACCGCGTTGGTCCAGATGGTGCCGAGCACGTCGCCGATGGCGGCGAACGGTCCGGCGGAGCTGGTCGCTGCGGGAATCATGCGCCACATAGAACCACACCGAACGTGACGTGCGCCGCAGCCATCGACTATGAGGACGTGACACAATGGGTAGCCGTGGGCGGCTTCAGCCGCCCGACGTCGTGGCCCCGGCCCGGGTTAGCACCCCGCCGCCTGGTGTGAGCACGGCGGACCACCGGCGCGATACGCGCCGCCACCGAGCCCGAGAGGCCCATCTCCTTTGACTACCTTTGCCGACCTCGGTCTGCCCGCGCCCGTTCTGCGCGTTTTGACAGACCGCGGCATCACCTCGCCGTTTCCTATCCAGACGGCATCTCTGCCGGACTCCCTCGCCGGTCGCGACGTGCTCGGTCGCGGCCGCACCGGCTCCGGCAAGACCCTCGCGTTCGCGCTGCCGGTCGTGACGCGCCTCGCGACGTCCGCCGCTCGTTCCGCCTCGGCGGGGCAGTCGCGCCGCGCGGCGGGCCGCCCCCGCGCCCTGATCCTGGCTCCCACGCGTGAGCTCGCCAACCAGATCGACGAGTCGATCGCGCCCCTGGCGCAGGCACTCGGTCTGAAGACCACCACGATCTTCGGCGGCGTGGCACAGTCGCGCCAGGTCACCGCGCTGAACGCGGGCGTCGACATCGTCATCGCGTGCCCCGGCCGGCTCGAGGACCTGCTCGGCCAGCGGCACCTGACGCTCGACGACATCGAGATCACCGTGCTCGACGAGGCCGACCACATGGCCGACCTCGGGTTCCTGCCCGGCGTGAAGCGCATCCTCGACCGGACGAGCTCGCGCACGCAGCGCCTGCTGTTCTCGGCCACGCTCGACAACGGCGTGGACGTGCTGGTCAAGCGTTACCTGCACCAGCCGGTCACGCACTCCGTGGACGACGCCGCCGCGCCGCCCCCGCAGATGACGCACCACATCCTCGCCGTGGCCGACAAGGACGTGAAGAAGAACGTGGTGCACCAGCTCGCGCAGGGCACCGGACGCCGGATGCTGTTCACGCGGACCAAGCACCAGGCCAAGAAGCTCGCCAAGCAGCTCACCGCTGCGGGCGTGCCCGCCGTCGACCTGCACGGCAACCTCGGCCAGGGCGCGCGCGAGCGCAACCTCGCCGCGTTCTCGTCCGGCGACGTGAAGGTGCTGGTGGCGACGGACATCGCCGCGCGCGGCATCCACGTGGACGACGTCGAGCTCGTGGTGCACGTGGACCCGCCCGCCGAGCACAAGGCGTACCTGCACCGCTCCGGTCGGACGGCGCGTGCCGGTTCAGGCGGCGACGTCGTGACCCTCATGCTTCCCGAGGAGCGCGGGGACGTGCGTGACCTGACCCGCAAGGCGAAGATCACCGCCCGTCCGCAGGACGTCGCACCCGGCGACGCCACGGTGACCAGGCTGGTCGGGGAAGTTGCGCCGTACGTGGAGTACGTGCCGCCGGCTCCGCAGCCGCAGGGTCGCCAGGGGCAGCCCAGGAACCAGGGCGGGCGTTCGCGCTCCGGTGGTCAGGGCAACGGCCAGGGCAACCAGGGCGGCGGCCGGCAGGGCCAGCCGCGCAGCCAGGGTGCCGGCCAGGCGTCCGGGCAGCGCGGGGTCGCGCGTCCGGCGTCGGGCGGCGCGCGCGCCGCTGACCACTTCCCGAGGCCGGACGGCGCGGGTACCCCGCGTCGTCGTCGGCGCGGCGGCCGTGGCCGCGGCGCGGGCAACTCGAACGCCTCCGCCGCAAGTTAGCTCACGAAACGCGTAAGGCCTTCAGGTCACTCAGGTGATCTGAAGGCCTTACGCGTGTCTTACGCGTTCCTAGGATGGGAACAGCGTGTTCCGGCCGGGAGTTGCACTGCGCGGAGGTGTCGAGATGACCTACAAGGTTTCGAAGTCCGACCAGGAGTGGCGCGAGAAGCTCTCGTCCCAGGAGTACGCGGTGCTGCGCCAGGCGGGTACGGAGCGGGCGTGGACGGGTGAGCTGCTCGACGAGAAGCGCACCGGCGTCTACCGGTGTCGCGCGTGTGACGCCGAGCTGTTCCGGTCGGACACCAAGTTCGACTCGCACTGCGGCTGGCCGTCGTTCTACAGCCCGCTCGCGGGTGATTCCGTCGAGCTGATCGAGGACCGTTCGCTGGGCATGGTGCGCACCGAGGTGCGCTGCGCGACCTGCGGTTCCCACCTGGGGCACGTGTTCGACGACGCTCCGCAGACCCCGACCGGCGACCGGTTCTGCATGAACTCGGTGAGCCTCACGTTCGAGGAGAGCTGACGGCGAGCGGGCTGGTTCAGCGCCCGGCCAGCTTCCACGCCACGATGTCCGCCGAGTAGCGGTTGAGGAGCAGGGCGAGCTGGGCGACGTCGTCGGTCGCCCAGGTCGCGAGCGCTCCCTCCAGCATGGCGACCCGGCTGGTGCGTGCCCGCTCGAAGCGGGCGCTGCCGTCAGGCGTCAGCGTGATGTTCTGTCCGCGGCTGTCGTCAGGGTCGACGGTGCGCTCGACGAGCCCGAGCTCGACCAGGCGGCTCAGCTGCCGCGACACGGTGGCGCGTCCGACGCCGAAGAAGGTTGCGAGGTCCGAGCCGCGCGCGCCGGGCCGTTCGGCGATGTACGCCAGCAACGGGTACGCGCTGGCGTCGAGCTCCGGGTGCACCCGCCGGGCGATGGACGCCCCGCTGGACTGCGCGCGGCGGATGAGCAGCCGGATCTCACGTTCCAGGCTCTCGTACGGCCCCGGACCGGTCCCCTTGTCACCGACCGTGTCGTCGCCGGCGCCCTTGCCGGCGGCGAAGCGGTCCTCGGACGCGTCCGTGCTGGACCTGCCTGTACTCGAGAGCATGCGCCAATGATGACGCGTCAAGCGCCCGGATCACAGTCCTCGGGCACGAAATCCCCCGCTTGCCGCGCGTCCTAGCCCGCGGCGGGTTCGAGATCCTTGAGCTGGTCGATGCCCGACCGGTGGCCCAGGGGCACCTCCTTGATAAGGGACACGCAGAGCAGCGCGACCAGCGCGAGCGGGACGGCGGCGAGGAAGATGTCCGCGATGCCGTTTGCGTACGCCTTCTCGACGACCTCGACCAGGATGGACGGCAGCGTCGAGAGGTCCGGCAGCGTGCCGCCTCCGGACTGGAGCGCGGCCGGGTCGATCCCCTGCTTGGCCAGCTCGGGGGCGATCTCGGTGATGCCGTCCCGCAGGCCGGCCTGCACGCTGTGCCCGAGGATCGCGCCGAGCGCGGAGACGCCGATCGCGCCGCCGAGCGAGCGGAAGAACGTCACGGTGGACGTGCCGCTGCCCGAGTCCTTGATGTGCAGCGTGTTCTGTGTGGCCAGCACCATGTTCTGCATGAGCAGGCCGACACCGGCACCCAGGACGAACAGGTAGATCGACACCAGCACGAACGACGTCTGGTAGTCGAGCGTCGACAGGAGCAGCAGACCGCCCGTCAGGAGCACACCACCGGTGACCATGAAGGGCTTGTACCTGCCGGTCCTGGAGATGAGCTGCCCGCCGACCGTGGACGACAGGAACAGGCCGACGACCATCGGGACGGTGTAGCAGGCCGGACTCGGTGGGCGTCATGCCGCGCGAGAGCTGCATGTACTGGCTGAGGAACACCGACGAGCCGAACATCGCGACACCCACGGCTACCGAGCCGATGACGGCGAGCACCAGCGTCCGGTTCTTGAACAGGTACATCGGGATGAGCGGGTTCTTCACCCGTAGCTCGACGAGCACGGCGACGGCGAGGACCACGAGGGAGCCGCCGACCATGACCGCCGTCTGCCAGGAGAGCCAGTCGTACTCGGTGCCCGCGAAGGTGATCCACAGCAGCAGGGTCGCGATCCCGGCGGCGATCAGCGTGGCGCCGATGACGTCGATCTTCGCGGAGCCGCGCGGCCGCTTCGGCAGCTTGAGCGTCATCTGCAGCACGATGATCGAGGCCACCGCGAACGGCAGGCCCACGAAGAAGTTCCAGCGCCAGCTGATGGCGTCGGTGAGGAAGCCACCGAGGATCGGGCCGCCGACCATGCCGATACCCATGATCGAGCCCATGAGGCCCATGTACCGGCCGCGCTGGCGGGGGCTGATGATGTCGGCGATGAGCACCGCGGCCAGGGACTGCAGGCCGCCGGCGCCGATGCCCTGGAAGGCGCGGAACGTGATGAGCTGGCCGACGTCCTGCGAGAAGCCGGCGGCCGCGGCCGACAGCACGGAGATGATCAGGGCGATCTGGATCAGCGTCTTGCGGTTGGTGAGGTCGGCGAGCTTGCCCCAGATCGGGGTGGAGATCGTCGAGGTCAGCAGGGTGGCCGTCACGACCCATGTGAACGACGACTGCCCGCCCTCGAGGTCGGTGATGATCTTCGGCAGGGACGAGGAGACCACCGACATGGCCAGGACCGAGACGAACATGCCCAGGAGGATCCCGGACAGTGCCCGGAGCACCTCGCTGTGCGTCATGGCGGGTGGTTCGCCCTGGAGGTGGTCGGGCTCGACCACTACGGACTGAGTGCTAGGGCTGGTCATGCGTACTCCTGCTCGTTCTGGGGAGATCTCCGGTGCGCGGTGTCCGCACTGATGGTGTCGACGAGGCGGTCCAGCGTGCGGGTCGCCTCGGCGAGGTCTTCGGGCGACCAGGGGGCGAAGGCCCGGTCGATCAGGTTCGTGTACTGCTCGGAAGCCTCGGCCGCGAGGGCGCGCCCGGCTTCGGTCAGCTCGACGGTGCGGACCCGGCGGTCCTCGTCGTCGACGGTCCGGACGACGTATCCGGCGTCGGCCAGGGTGCTTACCTGACGGCTCGCGACGGAGAGGTCGACCCGCAGGCGCGCCGCGATGTCGGTCAGCGAGACCGGGCCGCACTTGGTGAGCAGGTGCAGCACGCCCAGGCCGGCCCTGGGCCAGTCGAGCTCGTGAGCGATGTGTGCCGCCGCTTCCCGCTGGGCGCGCGAGAGACTCTGGAGCGCGGTGATCAGGGCGACGGCTGGGGCTTCGGTGCCGGACGGCGTCCGGCTCGGCTGGGAAGTCATCGTGCCTCGCATTTGGTTGCTTAGAGCAACTATATCCCGATGGTTGCCGGATGCAAGGGTCTCCGGGAATCGATTCGCGGGCCGCCGTGTGACTTCCGAGACACGAGTTCGCGTGCTGCGGCGCACGAGCCCGCGCTCCCCGGCGCACGAGAACGGCGCCGCTCCCACGGGTGGGAGCGGCGCCGTCGGGTCGGCTGCGGGCTGGTCAGGCGCTGGTGCGGGACTCCTCGCCCATGTCCTCGAGCTCCATGCCCTTGGTCTCGGGCACCTTGCTGAACACGAAGAAGAAGCTCAGCGCCGCGAAGATCGCGTACATCAGGTACGGCACGCTGGCGCCGAAGGCGGCCAGCATGGGCGGGAACGTCATGGTGATGGCGAAGTTGGCGATCCACTGCATGGCCGCGGCGACGCCGAGCGCTGCGGCGCGGATGCGGTTGGGGAACATCTCGCCGAGGAGCACCCACACGAGCGGGCCCCACGAGGCGCCGAAGAAGACGACGAACGCGTTGGCGCAGATCAGGGCGATGACGGCCCAGGGCCCGCTGAGCGCGATGTCGCTGCCCGAGCCGGTGGCCTGTGTGAAGGCGACGGCCATGAGGCCCAGCGACACGGTCATGCCGGCGGAGCCGATGAGCAGCAGCGGACGGCGGCCGACCTTGTCGATCAGCGCGATCGCGATGAACGTGACCGCGACGTTCGTGATCGAGGTGATGGTGGAGACCAGGAACGCCTGGCTCTCGTCGAACCCGACGGCCTGCCACAGCGTCGTCGAGTAGTAGAAGATCACGTTGATGCCGACGAACTGCTGGAACACCGAGAGCAGGATGCCCACCCAGACGATCGGCTTGAGGCCCAGCGCGCTGCCCCGGAGCGAGCCCTGGGAGGCGTTGGCCTCGTCGATCGCGATGCTCCGGTGGATCTGGGCGAGTCGGTCGTCCACGTCCTCGTCGGGGCCGAGCACGCTGGCCAGGACGGCGCGCGCCTCGGCGTCCCGCCCCTTCGCGGCGAGGTAGCGGGGCGACTCGGGGATGCGCAGGGCGAGGAAGCCGTAGACCGCCGCCGGGATCACTGCCACGAGGAACATCCAGCGCCAGGCCTCCCAGCCCAGCCACAGGACGTTGGCGGCGCCGCCGGCCGACTCGGCGAGGATCTGGTCGGAGAGCAGCGCGGCGAAGATACCGACCGTGATCGCGAGCTGCTGCAGCGAGCCGAGGCGGCCCCGCATCGCGGCGGGCGCGATCTCCGCGATGTACGCGGGCGCGATCACGGACGCGATGCCGATGCCGACGCCGGCCATGAAGCGCCACAGGGCGAGGTCCCAGGCGGAGAACGCGATGGCCGACAGGATCGACGACACGAAGAACAGGACGGCACCGAGCACCATGACGTGGGTGCGGCCCCAGCGGTCGGCCAGGCGTCCGCCGGCCCACGCACCGAGTGCGCACCCGAGCAGCGCGATGGCGACCACGAGGCCGGTGACGGAGGCGTCGAGGGAGAACTGGCCTTCGATCGCATTCACGGCGCCGTTGATCACGGAGCTGTCGAAGCCGAACAGGAAGCCGCCCACCGCTGCGGCGAAGGCGAGGGCCGTTGCCTTGCGGTGGGCCGCTCGTGCGGTGTTCGTGGCCGAAGGGGTGGCGCTCATGCGATCGATGCTAAGTCGCCCGCCGGGCCGTTCGCGCGCGGGGCCGCTCGCTGTGAAAAGAGTCTCCGGTCCGGCGCGGCCCCGTGCGGCCCGTCCCGATCAGGTCAGGAAGGGCCACAGCGCCCACGTCGCCAGCGCGGCGACCAGGGCCGCGGCGGGGATCGTGAGGACCCAGGCGACGGCGATGTTCTTGGCCACTCCCCAGCGTACGGCGGAGAGCCTGCGGGTGGCGCCCACGCCCATGATCGCCGAGGTGATCGTGTGCGTGGTGGAGACTGGGGCGTGCAGCGCGAACGCGTTGACGTACAGCACGAGGGCCGAGACGGACTCGGCCACGAAGCCGCGGGCCGGGTCGAGCTCGATGATCTTGCGACCGAGCGTGCGCATGATGCGCCAGCCGCCCGAGTAGGTGCCGGCGGAGATGGCGGCCGCGGCGCTCAGCTTGACCCAGAGCGGGATGCCCTCGTCCGCGTTGGCCCAGCCGACGGTCAGCAGCGCCAGGTAGATGACGCCCATCGTCTTCTGCGCGTCCTGGAGGCCGTGGCCCAGGGCCATCGCGGCGGCGGACGCCGTCTGCGCGATCCGGAAGCGGCGGTGTGCCTTGGCCGGGGCCGCGTTCCGGAAGATCCACATGACGCCGATCATCACCGCGAAGGCGAGGCCGAAGCCCACCAGCGGCGAGATGATCATGGGCAGCACCACCTTGTCCACGATCGCGGACCAGTACACGCTCATGCCGCCCGCGATCCCGGCGCCGACCAGGCCGCCGATGAGGGCGTGCGTCGACGACGACGGGAGCCCGAACCACCAGGTGATGAGGTTCCAGGTGATCGCGCCGAGCAGAGCGCACAGCACGACGGTGAGCTCGGCGTGCGTGTCGGCGCCCGAGAGGTTGACGATCGAGGTGGCGATGGTCTCGGCGACCTCGGTGCCCAGCAGGGCGCCCGCGAAGTTCATCACTGCCGCCATGAGGAGCGCGACGCGCGGGGTCAGCGCCCTGGTCGACACCGACGTGGCGATCGCGTTGGCGGCGTCGTGAAAGCCGTTGGTGAAGTCGAAGCTCAGGGCGAGCGCCACCACGAGGACGACGAGAGCGACCTCCAACTCAGGACTCCTTGAGGGCGATGGTCTCGACCATGTTCGCCACCTTCTCGAAGCTGTCCGCGGCGTTCTCGAGAACCTCCACGATCTCCTTCAGCTTCATGAGCTGGACCGGGTCGTTCGCCAGGTCGTCGAAGAGCTGGGCGATGAGCTTGCGGTGCAGCTTGTCCGCCTGGTTCTCCAGGCGGTTCACCTCGATCCAGTAGTCGGTGAGCTTGTCCATCGAGCGCAGCCGAGGCATGGCATCGGCCGTCAGCTCCGCGCACCGCTGCAGCACCTGGACCTGGTCGGACACGCGGTCCGGCAGACCATCGACCTTGTACAGGACGATGAGGTCGGCGACCTCGTCCATCTCGTCCATGCAGTCGTCCAGCGCCGACGCCAGGCCGGAGATGTCCTCGCGGTCGAACGGGGTGACGAAGGTCTGGTTGAGGCGCCGCATGATCGAGTGCGTGGCATCGTCGGCGAGATGCTCGACGTCGTGCATCTCGTCGGCGAGCTTCTCGCGGCCCGCCTTGTCCGCTCCGAGCAGCTCCGCCAGCAGGGCCGAGCCCCGGACGAGGTGCTGGGCCAGGGCGGCGAGGAGATCGAAATAAGTTGTGTCGCGCGGAGTAAGGCGCACGAGGGCTCCCGTTCTGAGGGCTCTGGAACAGGCTCAGCGTAGGGCTGTTGCCGACCATCGCCAATTTGCGAGGTCGCACTTTGGCAACTCGTGACAAACGGCACAGGGCCGCGAGCAGGACTCAACCGACGGCATTGTCAGCCAGGGGGTGGGGAGAAGAGAGCGACGCCGAACCGGGAGCGCCTCTCGGCGCGGGGCCGCTCGTAGCGGCTTGAGGTGGAGCCCGGGGCTTCCGCAGCCCGGCGTCGCCTGCACCATCTTAGTCGCGTGTGTGGATCTGCCAAGGGGGTCGGATGTCACAGGGAGTGCGCGCGCCGAGGGCTTGACAGCGCGCCGGCCTACTCCAGGGCGCCGGTTCTCCACAGGTCACCGGCCCGTTCCAGCTCCTCGGCGGTGCGCAGCAGCGAGCTTGCGCTTCGGGTCATCCGGGTGGCGCCGGTGGGGTCGGCGACCTCTCGGGAGTCCGCGTCGAACGCCGCTCCGGTCGACAGGATGCGGCAGAACGCACCGGCCCGTTCCAGCGCGACGGCGAGGTCCCCGGTGAAGACGCCGGACAGGACGGCGTCGGCCAGAATCTGCAGGTCACCCGGCTCAGGCGGGCTCGGCACACCCGCGACGGCCTCCTGGACGGGTGCGGCTTCCACACCGAGTCGATACCGGAGCATGACGGTAGCCATGTCACGGCGTACCCACTCGCGCAGCACGTACAGCCGCCAGAGCGAGCCGGGCAGGGAGACGGCGGCGGCGTCCGCCCACAGGCCCGCCACCGTGTCGAGGCCCTCGTTCTCGACGAGGTGGATGAGCCGCTCCACCACCTTCGGGTCCTCGGTGGTGCGGGCGCGGTCCACGAGGGCACGTGCCGTCGCGTGCGCGACCTCGTCGCGCAGGGCAGGGTCCACCTCACCCGGGAGCGCGTCGGCGTCCCGGGGGTCCAGCATGGCCGGCCGTCTCGGCGGTCGTTGGTCGCTGCTCATGGTGACCGATAGTGCGCCGAAGAAGAGCGTGTGTCCACCACCACGGTCACCAGACCTGCGGGCATACCTTCTCGGTGGCGACCACCCGCGGTCCCGTCGGGGTGTCGGCGACGTGCGCCACGAGCACCTCCGCCGGGCTCCAGGAACGGGTCGCGCGTGGGCAGGCCGTCCGCGACCGTGCGCGACGCGTGCTGGGCGAGCACGTCCAGCACGGTGGGCAGGACCGGGCGGTGGGTGCAGATCACCGACGACTCGGCGGCCTCCTCCAGCAGCTCGCGCACGGTCGCGGCGACCCGCGACGGCGACCGCTCGTGCTGCGCCTCGGTGAGGTACTCGCTGTAGCTCGGCCGCAGACCCGCGGCCCGCACGTACGGGTCGATGGTGGTGGCGCACCGCTCCCACCGGGAGCTGATCACCTGCTCGACGCCGTAGGCCGCCAGCACCGGCACCAGCGCGGACGCCTGCCCGTGCCCGAGCGGCGTGAGCGGGCGGTCGCGCTCCGCACCGTGCCAGGAGGTGCGCGGCACCGCCCGGCCGTGCCGGGCGATGACGAGCGCGCGGGTGTCCAGCACGCCCTCGGACTCGGCGGCCGACGAGGGCGTTCAGCGGCCCGCGGTCGGACGTCCGGGTGAGGCGCTGCGCCGCGTCGGCCACGTCGAGCCACTCCACCCGGTCGACCTCCTCCCGGTCGACGGGGGCCACCGGCGCGCGCGCCGTGAGAGCGGCCGTGTCGTGCCGCCTTGCGGGCGCGGCGCGACGCCCAGTAGTGCACGCGCTTCACGCGGCCCTCGGGCGTGAGGTACTGCAGGCCGGGCAGGGGGAGGCCGAGCACGATCTCCTTGCCGGTCTCCTCGCCGACCTCGCGGATCGCGGCGCCCTGGAAGGACTCCCCGAGCTCGAGCTTGCCCTTGGGCCATGACCAGTCGTCGTACCGAGGCCGGTGCACCAGCTGTACCTGGAGCTCGCCGCCGCGACGGCGCCAGACGAGCCCACCCGCCGTCATCACGACGGGGGTGTGCATGCTCGCGGCCGGCGAGGTCGCCGTCGTCGGCTCCGTGCCCACAACCGACCTCCGGCCCGTCACCGGACGGGCTCGAGCCGGCGCCGCTGCCGCTGGATCAGGACCGACTGCAGGTCGCGGAGGCCGTTGCCCGTCCGGACCCGACGACGGGCGCTCCCATCGGCCGTCCGGCAGGAGGTGCCACGACGCCGTCGTGTCCGCCATGGACTCGTCCAGCAGTCCGAGGAGCTCGCCGATCTGGGTCGGGTCGGCGATCCGGATGAGCGTCTCGACGCGGCGGTCGAGGTTGCGGTGCATCAGGTCGGCCGAGCCGATGTACACCTCGGGGCCGGACTCCGGCCCCTCGGCGATGGCGGGCCCCGCCGAGTTGGCGAACGCGAAGATGCGCGAGTGCTCCAGGAACCGGCCGAGGATGGAGCGCACCCGGATGTTCTCGCTCAGGCCCGGGACGCCCACGCCGGAGCGCGCAGATGCCGCGCACCACGAGGTCGACCCGCACACCGGCCTGGGAGGCGCGGTACAGGGCGTCGATCATCGTCTCGTCGACCATCGAGTTGACCTTGATCTTGACCCACGCCGGCGTGGCCGGCGCGGGCGGCGGCCGCCTCGCGCTCGATGCGCTCGACCAGGCCGGAGCGCACGGCGCGCGGCGCCACGAGCAGGCGGTGGAACCGGTCGACTTCGGGGCGTACCCGGAGAGCTGGTTGAACAGGCGGGTCAGGTCCTGGCCCACGTCCGGGTCGCAGGTCAGCAGCCCGTGGTCCGTGTACAGGCGCGCCGTCTTCGGGTGGTAGTTGCCCGTGCCGACGTGGCAGTAGCGCGCAGGCCGTCGGACTCCTGGCGCACCACCAGCGACAGCTTGCAGTGCGTCTTGAGGCCGACGATCCCGTAGACCACGTGCACGCCCGCCTGCTCGAGCTTGCGCGCCCAGGAGATGTTGGTCTGCTCGTCGAACCGCGCCTTGATCTCGACCAGCGCCAGCACCTGCTTGCCGGCCTCGGCGGCGTCGATCAGCGCGTCGACGATGGGCGAGTCGCCCGACGTCCGGTACAGCGTCTGCTTGATCGCCAGCACGTTCGGGTCGGCCGCGGCCTGCTCGCAGGAACGTCTGCACGCTGGTGGAGAAGCGAGTCGTACGGGTGGTGCAGCAGGATGTCGCGCTCGGCGGATCGCGGCGAACACGTCGGTCGGCGTTGGCGCTCTCCACCTCCGCGAGGTGCCGGTGCGTGGACGGCACGAACGGCGGGTAGTGCAGCGACGTCCGGTCGAGGTCCGCGATGAGGTTGAGGCCCGTGAGGTCCAGCGGCGCGGGCAGCTCGTAGACCTCCTCGTCCTTCGACGCCCAGCTCGCGGACGAGCAGGTCCCGGATGCGCGGGCTGATGTCCTTCGCGATCTCGAGCCGAACCGGCGGGCCGAACCGGCGCCGCAGGAGCTCCTTCTCCATGGCCTGGAGCAGGTTCTCGGCGTCGTCCTCCTCGACCTCCACGTCCTCGTTGCGGGTCACGCGGAACGTGTGGTTCTCCCGCACCTCCATGCCCGGGAACAGGTGGTCGAGGTGCTGGGCGATGACGTCCTCGACGCGGCACGAACGAGATCGGCCCGCGCTGCGGGTCGGCCTTCTGGTGCCGGGGCGCGCGGCTTGCCCGACGCGTCGACCGCGATGAAGCGCGGCAGCAGCGGCGGCACCTTGACGCGCGCGAAGTGCTCCTTGCCCGTCGCCGGGTTCGCCACCACGACCGCGAGGTTGAGCGAGAGCCCCGAGATGTACGGGAACGGGTGCGCCGGGTCCACCGCCAGCGGGGTCAGCACCGGGAAGATCTGCCTGCGGAAGAACTTGTGCAGCCGCTCCTGCTCCTTGGTCGTCCAGCTCGTCCCAGTGCACCAGCGTGATGCCCTCGCCGGCCAGCGCGGGCTGCACCTCGTCCTCGAACACCGCGCGCGTGCCGCTCCATGAGCGCGTGCGCCTCGTCGCGTGATGCGCCGACAGCACCTGGCGCGGGCTGAGCCCCGAGGCGCTCGTGACGGCGATGCCGGTCGCGATGCGGCGCTTGCAGGCCGGCCACGCGCACCATGAAGAACTCGTCGAGGTTGGACGCGAAGATCGCCAGGAACCGGACTCGCTCCAGCAGCGGGATGCGCGGGTCCTCCGCGAGCTCCAGCACGCGCTGGTTGAACGCGAGCCAGCTCAGCTCACGGTCCGCGAACCGGTCGACGGGCAGCGGCTCACCCAGCAGCGGCTCGAGCAGGCTGGTCCCGGAAGGGCCCTCCGCGATGTGCTCGGCGATGTGTGCGGCCAGGCTCGGGTCCAGGGTGTACGGGTCCATGATGTCCTCGGCCGAGGCATCGTCCGACCTCGACGGGATCCGCTGGGCCTTCGCGATGCCGGCGGGCGCGGCCAGTGCCTTCACCGTGCCGGCGGGCGCACCGTCGCCGGACTTCTCCTCACGGTTCCGGCCGCCGTCGGGCTTGCCGTTCATGGACTCTGCGCTTGCGGTGCTGGGGCTCTGCTTCATGAATCGGCCGTTCTTGTCCCGGGTCCTGGCGGAGGTGTTCGCAGCGCTGTCCTTCATGTGGTTCATGGTGTCACCGTTCGGTACACAGCGGGTAACGCTCTCGGAGAGCGTTCGTCACGAGCGGGCGTACTGAACGTGGACAGCAGCCCGTGTGAAACCGGCGCGCTCGTACGTGGCCAGCGCGGGCGTGTTGTCGCCCTCCACGTACAGCACAGCGCGTGTGGCTCCGACATTCGCGAGATGCGCCAGCCCGACGTCGGTCAGCAGCCGGCCCAGGCCCTTGCCCTGGTGATCCGGGTCTACCCCCAGCGCGTAGATCTCGCCGTCGCGGGCGTCGTCCGGCTGGCCCGGCTCGGTCTTGGTCCACTGGAACGCGACCGGGTCGGCGTCCGTGCCCGCGGGGGCATCGGGGACGAGAAGGAAGAAACCCTCCGGGTCGAACCACGGCTCGGCCTGGCGGGCACGCAGGTCGTCGAGGGTCATCCGCCCCTGCTCGGGATGGGTGGCGAACGCGCGGGCATTGACCCGGAGCCAGGCGGCGTCGTCGGCCCCGGGACGGAAGGTGCGCAGCCGGTAGCCGGCGGGCGCCTCGGGGAGCCCGAGCGCGGGCGCCCCGGTGAGTGTGCGCGCGGGGGTGGATGGGCGGGTCAGGAAGAGGAGTTCGCGCACCGCGCGGAGCCCCGACGCCCGGGCGAACCCGCGGGCGGACTCGAGGTCGCCGTGCGCCCAGACGCGCAGCTGCTTGCCGTGCTGGCCGGGCTCGCCCGAGCGAGAGGGAAGCGTCGCGTCCCGCTCGGCGGTCCGCAGGAGCACGCGGCCGCGCCCGTTGCGGCGGTGCTCAGGGTGGACCACCAGCTCGGCGCTCGCGGTCTCGCCCGAGCGGTCGATCTGCACGTAGCCGACAGTGCTGCCCGCCGTGGTGTGCGCGACCACGTGGGTGATCCACTCCGCGTCCGTGCCCAGGTTGAGCAGGGGCTGTTCGGACAGCGGCGCGACGCCGTCGTGCGCCTCCGCGGCCGCGGCCAGGTCTCGGACGGCCTGCTGGGCGTCGGCGTCGAGCGGGCCGATCTCGATGGGTGCAGCGATACGCATCTGCCCATCTTGCTCCAGTTCTACCTCGGCAGGGGCGTGGCCACGTTTCACACGTCCGCGCCGCAGCGGACACGCGGCGGAAACAGGTCGCCCCTAGCGTTCGGAATGTTCCTCTGATCAACATTCACGTTCGGTCGACACCCTCTGGGAGGAGACGCCGTGCAGCATGACGCGACGAGATCCGCGCCGCTCCCCGTCGGTACGCACGACGGCGCCGCGGCGCTCGCGGGGGCCGATGTCGCCGCACTGCTCGGGGTGCGGACCGTCGACGGAGCGGTCGTCGACGTCGAGATCTCCGGGGGCCGGGTCACCGCGGTGGGAGCGAGCGGATCGCTGCCGCTCGTCCGCGACCCGGCCCTGCGGCTGGACGCGAGCGGCTGGCTCGCGCTGCCAGCCGCGTGCGAGCCGCACGCCCACCTCGACAAGGCGCTCACCGCCGCGCGCGTCCCGACGGAGACCGGGGAGGACCTCGTGGGCGCCGTCGCCCGGTGGCGCGAGATCGCGCCCCACGTCGACGGCGCCGACGTCCTCCGCCGCGCGCGGATCGCCGTCGGGCGCTACGTCGCTCGAGGCATCACGACGATCCGCACCCATGTCGATGCCCCCGCCGAGGGCGACCCGCTGCGTCTGCTCGACGCGCTGCTGACGCTCCGTGCGGAGCTCGCGGGGTCCGTGACGCTCCAGGTCTGCCTCCTCGGCGGCTGGCACACGCCGACGGAGGTCTTCGTCGAGGCGGCCGCCCGCGGCGTGGACGTGCTCGGCGGATGCCCGCATCTCGCCCCGGACCCCCGCGCGGAGATCACGCGGGTGCTCGACGTCGCCGAGCGCACCGGGCTTCCCGTGGACCTGCACGCCGACGAGCAGACGGCCCTGCCGGACGGCGGGAAGCTGGACGTCGAAGAGCTCGCCCAGCAGGTCATCGCACGCGGCCTGACCCAGCGCGTGACCGCGAGCCACGCCGTCCGGCTCGGGTCGCTGCCGCCGGAGCGGCTGGCCCCCGTCGTCGACCTCGTCGCGCGCGCCGGTCTCGGGGTCGTGACGCTGCCGATCACCAACCTCTATCTCCAGGGCCGCGACGCCACGCACCTCGCGCCCCGGGGCCTGACCGCCGTCCGCGCCCTCCTGGATGCGGGGGTTCCCGTGGCCGCCGGTGCGGACAACATGCGCGACCCCTTCAACCCCGCGGGCAGCGGCGACCCGTTCGAGACGACGTCGCTGCTCATGACCGCGGCGCACCTGTCGGCCCGGGAATCGCTCGACGCCGTGACCGCGGGGGCGCGGACGGTGCTCGGTCTGCCGTCGGCGGGCCTGTCCGTCGGCGACCGCGCCGACCTGGTCCTCGTGCCCGACGTGCCGCTCGGCGACGTGCTGGCCGGCGCGGACCACTCGCGTGTGGTCCTCGCGGGCGGGCGTGTCGTGGCGGACACGCGCGTGCGCAGCAGCCTCGCCCTCTGGGCAGCCGCCCCGTCGGCCGCCGCGTCTGCCGCCGCCGACGTCCCCGAACCCGAACAGCTCGTGAGGTGATGACCAGTGAGCACAGTGACCACCACGACCCCACGACCGAGATCCATGACGCGCACGCTCGTGCTCGACGACGTGACCAAGGTGTTCCCCACCGGCACCGTCGCACTCGACGGGGTGAGCCTCTCGGTGGCGGCCGGCGAGTTCGTCACCGTCGTCGGCCCGTCCGGGTGCGGCAAGTCGACCCTGCTGCGCCTTGCCTCGGGACTCGACCAGGTGACCGGCGGGGAGATCGAGGTGAACGCCACCTCGACCTCGTACGTGTTCCAGGAGGCGACGCTGCTGGAGTGGCGTAGCGCGTTGCGGAACGTCGAGCTCGCCGGGGAGCTGCGCGGTGCCGCGAAGCCGGACCGACGCCGTAGGGCGCAGGAGGCGCTCGACCTCGTGGGGCTGTCCGGCTTCGAGAAGCAGCACCCCCGGCAGCTCTCCGGCGGCATGCGGATGCGGGTGTCGATCGCCCGCGCGCTCGTCGCGGAGCCGGACCTGGCGCTGTTCGACGAGCCGTTCGGAGCGCTCGACGAGATCACCCGGCTGCGGATGCAGACCGAGCTGCAGAGCCTCTTCGCGCTCAAGAACTTCGCCGGCCTGTTCATCACGCACTCCGTCTCCGAGGCGGTCTACCTGTCGACGCGGGTCGTCGTCATGAGCGGCCGCCCCGGCCGGGTGGTGGCCGACATCCCGGTCCCCTGGTCCTACCCCCGCCCGCCCCAGCTCCGCTACGAGCCCGATTTCGCGGCGCTCACCGGCGAGGTCTCCGCGACGCTGGAGGAGCACTCATGAGCACCGCAGGTGTCCGACGTCGGCTGGCCGCGGCCGGCGGCCAGGCCGGTCCGCTCCTCGCCGCCGTCGCGGGCATCGTCGCCGTCTGGTACGCCGTCACCTACCTCGTCCTCAGCCCCGAGCGTCGCTTCCTGCTGCCCCCGCTGCACCAGGTCCTCGGCACCACGCTGGGCAACCCGAACGTCATGGGGCCCATGCTCGACGCGCTGTGGCAGACCGTGGGCGTGGCCCTGTCCGGCCTGGCGGTCGCCGTCGTCCTCGGCATCGGGTACGCCGTGGTCATGGCGCAGTCGGGCTGGGCCGAGAAGGTCCTCTACCCGTACGCGGTGATCCTGCAGACCATCCCGATCCTGGCCCTCACGCCGCTCATCGGGATCTGGATGGGCTACGGCTTCAGCGCGCGCATAGTGGTGTGCGTGATCATCGCCCTGTTCCCGATGATCGCCAACACGCTGTTCGGGCTCCAGTCCGCCGGGCCCGCCGCGCACGACCTGTTCACGCTGAACCGGGCCACGCGCGCGCAGCGGCTCTTCAAGCTCCAGTTCCCGGCGGCGCTCCCCTCGATCTTCACCGGCCTGCGCAACGCGGCCGGCCTGAGCGTCATCGGGGCGATCGTCGGCGACTTCTTCTTCCAGCAGGGCTTGCCCGGGATCGGCGGCCTGCTGCGCACCTACACGCTCCGGCTCAACATGGACGCCCTGTTCATGGCCATCATCCTCACCGCGCTGTTCGGGGTGGTGGTGTTCTCCGTCTTCGCGGCGCTGGACCGGGCGGTCATCGGCCGCTGGTACGGCCGCGGCGCCGCCTGAACCCGCCGTCTACCTCCCGAGCACTCCCCGCCGGCCCGGACCCGGCCCTCGCACGTCTCCACCCCCATCCACCGCAGGAGTCATCATGTTCCTCACCCGACCCCGAACCCGATCCCGACGCCTCGCTCTCGCCGCGCTGTCCCTCGTCCCGCTCGTCGCCCTGACCGCATGCGGCGGGACCGCCGACGCGCAGGCGGGCGGAACGACCCAGATCGACGTCCCGGCGGCGGAGGCGGGCGGCCCGCTCGACCTCGCCGACGTGTGCCCGGCGACCGTCGTCATGCAGCAGGACTGGCAGCCCGAGGCGGAGCACGGGTCGATGTACTCGCTCGTCGGGCCGGACCACACGGTGGACGCCGAGGTCAAGTCGGTCACCGGCTCCCTGGTGGCCCGGGGTGTCGACACCGGGGTCGACATCGAGGTGCGGCCTGGCGGGCCGAACGTCAACTTCCAGCCGGTGCCGTCGCTCATGTACCTGGACGACTCGATCCTCCTCGGCGCGGTGACGTCCGACGCGCAGCTCACCGCCCTGGCCGACAACCCCGTGGTCACCGTGGCGTCCCAGCTCACCACCAGCCCGCAGATCGTCATGTGGGACCCGGAGAGCCACGACGGCGCGACGACGATCAAGGAGGCCGCTGCCGGGGGTGACCCCGTCGTGTCCTCGGGCGACGTGTTCCCGCGGCTGCTCGCCGCCCAGGGCATCATCGACGACGCGCAGATGGACCTCAGCTACGAGGGGACGCCGCAGCGGTTCGTCTCCGACCCGAGCGTCCTGCAGCAGGGGTTCGCGACGGCCGAGCCGTACATCTACGAGAACGAGATCCCCCAGTGGGGCAAGCCGGTGGGCTACCAGCTGCTGGCCGACGTCGGCTACTCGGTGTATCCGGAGGCGCTCGCCGTGCGCGCGGACAAGGTCGAGGAGAACGCCGACTGCCTCGCCAAGCTCGTGCCGATCATGCAGCAGGCGCAGATCGACTACCTCGAGGACCCGCAGACCACGAACGAGCTGATCGTCGACCTCGTGGACCAGTACCAGACCGGATGGACCTACTCGCTCGGCGTGGCCCAGTTCTCCGTGCAGGCCCAGAAGGACCTCGAACTCGTCACGGACGACCCGGCCTCCGGGGTGTTCGGCCAGATCGACCCCGAGCGCATGACGGAGATCGTCGACACGTTCGCCCCGATCCTCGTGGACGCCGGCCAGATCGACTCCGCGGACATCGACCCCGAGTCGCTGTACACCAACGAGTTCATCGACGACGCGATCTCGATGGGCAGCTGAGGAGCAGACCGATGACCAGCACCACTCCGACCACCGCCGAGAGGGCCGCGCGGGCCGCGACCGAGATCGCCGACCGGTTCGGGCCCGAGCTCGTCTCCACCGAGGCGGAGCTGCTGCTCAAGACCTCCTCCGACTGGTCGCGCATGTCGCCGATCCTGCTGGAGAAGGTGCCGGCGGGGCGGTTTCTGCCGGACGCCGTCGTGCGCCCTCGCTCGGCGGCCGAGGTCGCCGAGGTCCTGCGGATCGCCTACGAGCACGGCGTCCCGGTGACGCCCCGCGGGGCGGGCACCGGCAACTACGGGCAGGCGACGCCCTTCGACGGCGGGCTCGTGCTCGACCTGCGCGGCCTCGACACGATCCGGGTGAACGACTCGGGCACGGTCACGGCGGGCGCGGGGGCGAAGATCACCGCGATCGACGCCGCGGCACGTGCGGCGGGCCGGGACATCTGGATCTACCCCTCCACCAAGGGGTCGACGATCGGCGGGTTCGTCGGCGGCGGTTCGGCCGGGACGGGGACGATCGAGCACGGGTCCACGTCCGACGGCTACGTGCTCTCGCTCACCGTGGCGCCCATGGACGGCAGCGGTAGCACGTTCACCGTGTCCGGTCCCGACGTCCTGCCGTACGTGCACGTGTACGGGGTGACCGGGGTGATCGTGGAGCTGGAGATCGCCACCGACCCCGCGCGCGACTGGGTGGCGGTCTACGCCGCGTTCGAGGACTGGGCGTCGTTGACGAGGGTGCACCGCTCGCTGCTCGACCTGCCGGTCCTGCCGCGGCTCGCGTCCGCCGACCCGCCGGCGCTCGTGCCGAGCCTGCCCGCCGCCGTGCCGCTCGACCCCGCGCGGCACAGCCTCCGTGTCATCGCGGAGGCCTCGACGACGGCGGAGATCGAGGCGCGGGTCGTGACCGCGGGCGGCGTCGTCGTCGCGAGCCTCGCGGACTACGCGGAGACGGACAAGCTGTCGTCGATGTCCTACAACCACCCGGTGTACTTCCTGCAGAAGGCGCACCCCGACCGCACCTGGTTCCACATGGAGACCGGCGGGCTCGCGCACTGGGAGCGCCCCGACGACGTCCGGGCGGTCTACGACGGCGACGTCCACCTCCACCTGGAGCTCATGGGCAGCGCCCCGCTCGCGATGGTCGTCGCCGACTACGTCTCCGAGGAGGAGTCGCTCGCTGGGATCGAGCGACTCGAGGCACTCGGCCTCGGCGTGCACTCGCCGCACCAGTGGTACGTGGACCGGCACGTGGGCCTCGCCCGCGAGGTCGCCCGGACCACGGACCCGAAGGGCCTGCTCAACCCGGGCAAGCTCGTGGACGCGCCGCCGGTCGACACCCGCGTCAACATCGGGGTGCGCTGATGGGCGCGGTCCCGGCTCCGGCCCCGGCTCGGGTCCCGCGGTTCGCGGACCTGACGTGGCGGGAGATCGAGGCGCTGCCGGCGGACACCGTTGCGGTCCTGGCGCTCGGCGCGATCGAGCAGCACGGCCCGCACCTGCCGGTGTCGACGGACCTCGTCACCGCCACGGAGGCAGCGTCCGCGGCGGTCGGGGCGGTGGCCGCCTCCGGCGCGGCCTCCGTCGTCCTGCTGGAACCGCTCGCGTACACGAAGTCGGACGAGCACGCGGGGTTCCCGGGCACGATCTGGCTGTCGTGGGACACGCTCATGCGGGTCCTGGTCGACATCGGGCGGTCGCTGGCGGCGTCGGGCATCACCCGGCTGGTGTTCGTCAACGGCCACGGCGGCAACTCCGCGCTCGGCCAGGTCGCGAACCGCGAGCTGCGCCGCCGGTTCGGGCTGCGCACGTTCTTCGCGCACGTCGCGACGCCGCGCGACCAGGGCGGCATCCCGGCGTCCGGCGCGGAGCACGGGCTCGGCGTGC
Source organism: uncultured Actinomycetota bacterium (assembly GCA_963850545.1). Taxonomy (GTDB): domain Bacteria; phylum Actinomycetota; class Actinomycetes; order Actinomycetales; family Cellulomonadaceae; genus Promicromonospora. The sequence continues at coordinate 1,957,740 of CAWKLP010000002.1, forward strand.
ACGGCGGTCACGGCGAGACGTCGCTCATGCTGCACCTGCGCCCCGGCCTGGTCCGCATGGACCTCGCGGAGCGCCGCGTGCCGGAGGACCTGCTCGCGTACGAGCAGATCGGCTTCGGCCGCGCGACGTCGTTCGGCTGGCTGTCGAGCGACTTCGGTCCCGACGGTCACATCGGCGACCCGACGACGGCGACCGCCGAGACGGGCAAGGAGCTGTTCGAGCATGCGGTCGAGCAGCTGGCGCGCACGCTCGTCGAGGCGTCCCGGTTCACGACGCCGGCCGACGGCGCGGGCGAGCTGGACGCGCGGGGCCGGGGGTGAGCATGCCTGGGGTTGGCGTGTCCGGCGCGAGTGCGCCCGGGGCCGACGCCGCGGCGCCGCGGCTGATCGTCCGCGGGGCGCTCGCGATCCGCACAGGGCCGGGTGCGGGTCTCCGAGCGGGTGAGATCGAGCCGGGTGGCGACGTCGTCGTCGGCGGCGACGGGCGGGTGCTGAGCGTCGGGGCGGCGTCCGCCGCCCCCCGTGTCGGGGTGCCCTCCGGGGCTGACGGCGTCGGGGTGGCGGAGCTCGACGCGACGGGCTGCGTCGTCACGCCGGGGCTGGTGAACGCGCACCACCACCTGCTCCAGACGGCGTTCCGGACGCTGCCCGGCACCCGCGGGGTCCCGATGCATCAGTGGCTCGGGCTCATGGCCGCCGCGTACCAGCGTGCCTCCGTGGACGCCGAGCTGGTGGGCGTCGCGGCGCGTGCCGGGCTCGCCGAGGCGCTGCTCAGCGGGGTCACTACTGTCGCGGACCACCACCTGACATGGCCGGCGGCGCTGACCCCGGCGGAGACGGTGGACCTCGCCCGGGCGGCCGCCGGCGCTGCCGACGAGCTCGGGGCGCGGCTCGTCCTCGTGCGCGGTACCGCAGGGGACGATCCCGAGGCGGCGGCGCTGAGCGCCGACGCCATCGCGGCGTCGCTGATCGGCGCCGCGCCCGGCGGGGTACGGGCCGACGGCGGCGTGCAGGTCGCCGTCGGCCCCGCGGGGGTGCACAGCGATCGCGAGGCGACCTTCCGGCTGCTGGGGGAGGTGGCGGCGCGGCGCGGGCTGCGGCGCCGCACCCAGGCCAACGAGCAGGTCGACGTCGCCGCGGCGCTCGAGCGTTACGGCAGGCGCCCGCTGGACCTGCTGGACGAGTGGGGCTGGCTGGCTCCCGACGTCACGGTCGCGCACCTGTGCGACGTCACCTCCGACGAGATCGCCCGCGTGGCGGCGTCCGGGGCGCACGCGACGCACGCGCCCGGATGCGACGTGCCGATGGGCTGGGGCGTCGCGCCGGTGGCGCGGCTCCTCGCCGCGGGGGTCATTGTGGGCCTCGGCACGAGCGGCGGCGGTTCGAACGACGCCGGTCACCTGCTCGCGGACGCGCGGCTCGGCATGCAGGTCTCCGCGCTGGTCGGCCGCCAGCTCGCGGCGCGCGAGCTCCTGGACGCCGCGACCGCCGGGTCGGCGGACGGGCTCGGCAGGCCTGAGCTCGGCCGGCTCGAGCCCGGCTCGGCGGCGGACCTGTGCGTCTGGGACGTCGGCGGGGTGGCCGACGCCGGGGTGGCAGACCCGGTAGCCGGCCTCCTCTGGGCCGCGCCGGGCCGCCGGCCGCGCCATGTTGTCGTCGGGGGCCGCGTCGTCGTCCGCGACGGGCGCCTGGTGGCGGCCGACGAACGCGAGGTCGCCCGGGGGCTCAGCCGGCGCCTGGCGCGAGTCGTTGCTTGACGACGAGCAGGCGGTAGGGCTTGCCGTCGGCACTGGCCCAGCGATGGCGGGTGCCGCCGCGGTAGTACGCGGAGTCGCCCGGTCCGAGCCGGTCGACGGCGCCGTCGAGGTCGAGCAGCGCATGCCCCTCCACGACGTAGGCGAACTCGTCCTCGTCGTGCGCCCAGTACGGGCCCAGGTCGCGCGATGTGCCGGTGTACTCCAGCGGGTCGAACGGGCGGTCGCCCGCGGGCGCAAGGGCGCGGACCGTGCCGCCACCGGCCGAGGCCCACGCGTCGTCGGTGCGGCGCACCACCGACGTCGACGTGCTGCCGGCGTCGGGCGTCGTCGCCTCGGCGAGCAGGATCTGCTGGGTGGTGCCGAGCGTCGTCGCGACGCGGAACAGGGACGACATGCTCAGCCGCGCCCGGCCCCGCTCGACCTGGCTCAGGAACGAGTGCGAGAGCCCGGTCGCCTGGGCGAGCTGCACGAGGGTCAGGCCCTGGTCGTGCCGGAGCGCACGGATCTTCCGCCCCAGGTGGGCGACGGAACGACCGAGGGGGTCTGTGTCCTCGTCGATGAGCGCGTCCATGTCTCGATGTTATGGGAACGCACCAGTCGGACGGCGGCCACCACCGGGCGGATCGCCGTCGTCGCGCCAGCCGTAACAGAACCCGCGCTGCGGGGTGATCCCGGCGAAACATCGAGCCCGGAGGATGAAAGAATGTTGATGTCATCAACATCGCACCGCGATTCCGTCGCCGACGGTTTCCGGGACGCGATGGCCGGACTGGCGAGCGGGGTGTGCGTGGTGACGACGACGGCGGACGGTGACCCCGCCGGGCTGACGACCACCGCGGTGATGAGCGTGAGCCTCGACCCCCCGCTGGTGGCCGTCGGGGTCGGGCGGTCCAGCCGGACGCTCGCGCCGCTGCTCGCGGCGCGACGGTTCGCGGTGCACGTGCTGCCGCACGACCGCGAGGAGGTGGCGACGCTCTTCGCCTCCAAGGCTCCGGACAAGTTCGCCGGCCTGGCGGTCCGTCCCGGCTTGGGCGGAGTTCCCGTCCTCGCCGAGGACGCGCGCCACATTCTTGAGTGCGAGACCTGGGCGGAGGTCGAGGCCGGCGACCACGTGCTGCTCGTCGGGCAGGTCGTCCGGGTGCACTCCGCCGGGGCCGAACAGGGGCGTGCGCTGGTGCACTTCGACAGGGCGTTCCACGAGGTCGGCGCGGCGCGAGAGCCGGCGGTCGACCCGCCGGCGGCTGATCCGCCGGCAACCGACCGGCCGGCAACTGACCCGCTGTCGGCCGAGGAGGCCTCGTGACGCGCACCGCCCCGCTTGCCCTCACCGTCGTCGACGCCCTGCTCCTGCCCGGTGCGGACTCCGGGCCCGAGTGGTACGCACCTGTTCACGTCCGGTCTGCGCGGCATCTCCCCCGACGCGACCCTCTACCCGTGGGTGCGCTCGATGATGGAGCTGTTCCGGCACACCGACGCCGAGGACATGTACTGGGCGACGCTGCACGGGTCGCTGGACTTCCTCGCCAACGGGGTGACCAGCGCGTACAACTTCATGCAGTCCGGCGTCACCTGGCTGTACGACCCGCGCACCGCACGCAACGAGCTCGGCCGGGTGCACCCCGACGACTACACGACGCGCCAGATGGACGGCACAGTCGATGCCGGCCTGCGCGCCGTGCACGCGATCCGACTGGACGACGAGGCGGGTCCGGAGGATCAGGTCCTGGGGACCTTCGCCCGCAAGGTGGCCGCGGCGCGCTCCCCGGAGCGGGCGGGCCGCGGCCAGCAGCTTGGGGTGTCCGTGATGGGCGCTGTCCAGTGGGCGGCCACGTCGCGCACCGCGGAGCTCGAGGTGCGGGTGATGCGCGAGCACGGCATCACCGACCAGGCCCACTTCGTGGAGACCGCCGAAGGGCTGGCCGTCCAGCGGGCCAAGTTCGCCTGGTACGACGACGCCGGGGCGCTCGGCCCCGACCTGCTCCTCGGGCACTTCGTCCACCCCACCGACACGATGGTCGACCGCGTCGCGGCGGCGGGCAGCCCCGTGGTCTGGCAGCCGACGTCGAACGGGCGGCTCGGGTCCGGCGTCGCGGACGTCGTGCGCTACCGTGACGCCGGCATCCCGGTGGGCATCGGCCTGGACGACCAGTCGTGCACCGACATCTCGGATCCCTGGTCGAACATGCGGCTCGGCCTGTACTCGCAGCGTGCGCTGCACCACGACGCGGCGGTGCTCTCCCCGCGCGACGTGTTCCGCATGCACACCCTCGGGGCCGCCGAGGTGCTCGGCGTCGCCGACCGGGTGGGGAGCCTCGAGGCCGGCAAGTACGCGGACTTCCTGCTCGTCGACCACCGGGCACCGAGCACCGGACCGGTGTGGGACGTCGTCGCGACCTACGTCCTCGCGTGCGGGCTGCGCAACCTGCGCGCGACGTACGCGGGCGGGCAGTGCGTCGCCCGCGACGGGCGCGGGACGACGCCGCTCGCCGAGCGCGCCGACGCCGAGCTGGCCGAGCGGATCGAGCGAGCGGCGCACGCCGACGGGCGCAGGCTCGCGATCACCGCGGAGGAGCTCACCTCCGCGCGCGCCCGGAAGAGCTCGCGGGTACCCGACCCGCCGAGGTAGTCATGTGGCGAAGTAGTCACATAGCGGACCTGCCGCTGCGTGGCTACCTCGCTTCATGACTACCTCGGCAAGGGGAGGGGTCAGTCCTCCGATGCGGCCGACGGTGCTGCCAGACCCGCCGTGATCAGGTCCATCACGGAGGAGTCGGCGAGGGTCGTCGCGTCGCCCACCGCCCGGTCCTCGGCGACGTCCCGCAGCAGGCGGCGCATGATCTTGCCGGACCGGGTCTTGGGCAGCTCCTGCACCACGAGGATCTTCTGCGGCTTCGCGATCGGGCCGATCTCCTTGCCCACGTGGTCGCGCAGCTCCTTCTGTACCTCGGCGGCGCCCTCCGGCGTCGCCGCCCGGCTCGCGTGGCTGCCGCGCAGGATCACGAACGCGACGACGGCCTGGCCGGTGGTCTCGTCGTTCGCACCGACGACGGCGGCCTCCGCCACGATCGGGTTCGACACCAGGGCCGACTCGATCTCCGTGGTCGACAGGCGGTGCCCGGACACGTTCATGACGTCGTCCACGCGGCCCAGCAGCCAGATGTCGCCGTCCTCGTCCTTCTTGGCGCCGTCGCCGGCGAAGTAGAGGCCCTCGAACCGCGACCAGTACGTGTCCTTGTAGCGTTCCAGGTCGCCCCAGATGCCGCGGAGCATCGACGGCCACGGCTCGGACAGCACGAGGTAGCCGCCTCCGCCGTCGGGCACGGGCTTGGCCTCGTCGTCGACGACGGTCGCCGCGATGCCGGGCAGCGCCACCTGCGCCGAGCCGGGCTTGGTCGCGGTCACGCCCGGGAGCGGGCTGATCATGATGGCGCCGGTCTCGGTCTGCCACCACGTGTCGACGATCGGGGCCTTGTCGCCGCCGATGACGCGGCGGTACCACATCCACGCCTCGGGGTTGATGGGCTCGCCCACCGACCCGAGGACGCGCAGGGAGGAGAGGTCGAACCCGCCGGGGATGTCGTCGCCCCACTTCATGCAGGTGCGGATCGCAGTCGGCGCCGTGTACAGGATCGAGACCTTGTACTTCTCGATCAGCTCCCACCAGCGGCCGCGGTGCGGGGTGTCGGGCGTGCCCTCGTACAGAACCTGCGTCGCGCCGTTCACCAGCGGCCCGTAGACCACGTAGGAGTGCCCGGTGACCCAGCCGACGTCGGCGGTGCACCAGTAGACGTCGGTCTCCGGCTTCAGGTCGAACACGTTCTTGTGGGTGTACGCGGCCTGCGTGAGGTAGCCGCCGGTGGTGTGCAGGATGCCCTTCGGCTTCCCGGTGGTGCCGCTCGTGTACAGGATGAACAGCGGGTGCTCCGCCTCGACGGCCACCGGCTCGTGCTGGTCGGAGGCGGCGGCGAGCGCCTCGTGCCACCACACGTCACGGCCCTCGTACCCAGTCCACGTCCTGCTCGGTGCGCCGGACGACGAGCACCTTCTGCACGGTCGTCGCGGGAGCGCCCTCCTTGGGGGCGATGGCCTCGTCGACGGCCGGCTTGAGGGCCGACGGCGCCCCGCGGCGGTACCCGCCGTCGGCCGTGACGACGAGCGTGGCCTCGGCGTCGGCGATCCGGCTGCGCAGGGCGTCGGCGGAGAAGCCGCCGAAGACGACGGAGTGCGGGGCGCCGATGCGGGCGCAGGCCAGCATCGCGACCACCGACTCCACGAGCATCGGCAGGTAGATGACTACACGGTCGCCGGTCCTGACGCCCAGCGCGGTCAGGGCGTTCGCCGCGCGGGACACCTCCTGCTGCAGGTCGGCGTACGTGACGGTGCGGGTGTCGCCCGGCTCGCCCTCGAAGTGGATGGCGACCCGGTCGCCGTTGCCGGCCTCGACGTGCCGGTCCACCGCGTTGTACGCGGCGTTGAGCGTGCCGTCCGCGAACCAGCGCGCGACGGGGGCGCCGCTCCAGTCGAGCGTCTCGGTGAACGGCGTCTTCCAGGTCACGAGGTTCTGGGCCTGCTCGGCCCAGAACCCCAGGCGGTCGGCCGACGCCTTCTCGTACAGGTCAGCCTTCGCGTTCGCCTGAGCCGCGAACTCCGCGCTGGGCGGGAAGCTCCGGGTCTCGTGCAGAAGGTTCTCGAGGCTGGGGCTGGATGCCGAGCCCGACGTCGGGTTGGTGTCTGTCACGGTGTCCTCCGGTGCGCGTCTTCGCGTTCGTTCGGGCAGGTGCTTGGCGCTGCCTTGACGGTCTCTCTGCCCGGGAGTGTAGTCCCGGACGGTGACACCGCTCACAATCCGATGTCACTTCCTGAGACATCGGGCGCCCGCCACGGAATGGCCGGGCAACCGGCCACGTTGGGGCTGGCGTGAGCCTCCTCTTCGAACCGATAGCCCTTCGCGGCCTGACTCTGCCCAACCGGGTCTGGCTTGCGCCGATGTGTGAGTACTCGGCGGTCGACGGGGTCCCGAACGACTGGCATCTCGTCCACCTCGGCGCCCGCGCCGTCGGCGGGTTCGGGCTCGTCCTGACCGAGGCCACCGCCGTCGTGCCGGAGGGGCGCATCTCGCCGGAGGACACGGGCATCTGGAACGACGAGCAGACCGCCGCGTGGAAGCGCATCGTGGACTTCGCACACGAGCGCGGGGCGCGCATCGGCATCCAGCTCGCTCACGCGGGGCGCAAAGCGTCGACCTTCCGCCCGTGGTCACCGATACAGGGCAGCGTCCCGGCGCCCGACGGCGGCTGGCCGACCCTCGGGCCGTCGGCCTCGCCTTACCCGGGGTACGACACCCCCGCGGAGATGACGCCCAAGCAGGTGGCGGACGTTCCCGAGCAGTTCGCGGCGGCCGCGCGCCGGGCGCGCGAGGCCGGGTTCGACACGGTCGAGGTGCACGCCGCGCACGGGTACCTGCTCCACCAGTTCCTGTCGCCGCTCGCGAACTCCCGAACGGACGAGTACGGCGGGTCCGCAGAGGGACGCGCGCGGCTCGTCGAGGAGACGGTAGGGGCCGTGCGGTCCGCGTGGCCGGACGAGCTGCCCGTGCTGGTGCGCCTGTCGGCGACCGACTGGCTCGAGAACGGCCTCGGCGTGGACGACGTCGCCGCGGTCGCCGGTCGCCTCGGCACGCTCGGTGCGGACCTCGTCGACGTGTCGACCGGCGGTGTCGCACCGGCGTCGATCGCCGTCGGGCCGGGCTACCAGGTGCCGTACGCACGACGCGTGCGCGAGGTGACGGGCCTGCCGGTCAGCGCGGTCGGGCTGATCAGCGATCCTGCCCAGGCCGAGCAGATCCTCGTGGAGAGCTCGGCGGACGCCGTCATGCTCGGGCGTGAGGCCCTGCGCGACCCGTACTGGCCGCTGCGTGCGGCACACACGCTGCGCGAGAAGATCGGGACGGTGCCCGTGGACACCGGGGTGGGGGCGCAGCCGCAGTACAAGCGCGCGCAGTGGCGATGACTCGGGGTGATGGCTGGGCGGTGAGCGCGAATCTCGGCTGAGGGCGTTTCAACGCCGGGGGAATGTCGAGCGCGGTGATTCTTTTCTGGCCGGCGTGCATTCCGCGAAACGATTCGCCGAGCGGCCGGGCTCCTCGCACTTTCCGATCGCGATCCGGAAGTGCAAGGGCCCGGCCACTACGGTGGCGAGATCTCGGCCCACGAGTACGGAATCCGGGAGCATCCTCAAGCCGGATACCGCTCTCACCAGCTGGCGGGGTGACCGTGCACTTCGCTCGCTGCCGAACGGGCCTAGACCCTTTCGACCCCCAGGGCACGGTCCCTGCCGCCCTGAATTCTTGCTGTGAACACAATCACACTGCCTTCCGCATACAAAAGCAACCTGGACACGCTGATCTTCACAATTGCCAATTCCTGTCATGCTGCCAATTGGCTGGGAAAATCTTCGGCCTTGCCGAGGCTTGACCTGATGCAGTCATCAGACCGACCTCGATCGTGTGAGGCCCGGCGGTCTTGAGCGACACTGTCCAGCGGTTCGTCTCTTTGGCTCCCCGAACAGCAAGTTGTGTTGTGCCGGGCTGCTCGGTTCGCAACTTGGTTGTGGGTCGAGTTGCCGAACCGAAACGACACACCGAAGCCTCGCGCTCGTTTCGGCGTGTCGTTTCGGTTCGACAGGGGGCGGACGCACCACCATCTTGCGGTTCGACACGAGAGGCCGTGGTGCGGGGTCTCAGAGGCGCCGCAGATACTGCCGGCACACGTAGACGCGTGCGAACCGCGCACGCATCTCCTCCTGGAGTGAGATGTCGGCGTGCATGAACGCGGTCACCGGCGCGGAGAGTCCGCCGGGGGTCGTGAAACCCTCGGCGGATTCGTCGCCGTCCTTGTGCACGTGCAGGTACCGGAAGTTCTCCCGGAATCCCGACCGGTGATACCAGGCGTTCGCCGCCTCGTCCTCGCGGGTCCAGGCGTCGAGGGACGTGACATCAGACGCCCGGAGTTGCGGGATTGCCGCGTCGAGCAGGGCGGTAGCGATGCCCTGGCGAGTGTGATCGGGATGGACTGCGACGGTGTCGATGGTGGCGGTGTCGCCGTCGATCTCTACGTCGAGCAGCCCGGCGACCACGCCGTCGTCGGATACAGCGACGAGGACTATGGCGGGCTGGTCGAAGGTGGTGCGGCGCGGCTTGACGTCGTCGTAGTACTGAGTTCCGAGAAAAGCCAGGGCACGGCAGCGGAGCCAGCCTGGCTCGTCCGCGAGCATGTAGGGGCGCACGGTGAAGATCATGGGAAATCCGATCGTCGATGGGCAGGCGAGAGCGTGCGTGCGCTTCGGCGCACCGCGAGGATCGCGCTCAGTTCGACGACATGGGTGGAGAGTGCCCGACGGCGGCCGCGCTGGTCCAGCACTTATCGCGGCTCGTTCGACGGCGTCTGGCGCGGATCTCAGCGGCGGCGCGACCGGCGTCGGGCTGCGCGCCAGACCAGCCAGACGGTGACACCCACCGCCACCGCGCCCACCACCGCGAGGAGCGGGACGGGCTCGATGCGCGGGCGCAGCGCTATCGGGCGGGTGAACGCGAGCACACCCCAGCCGGACTGCGCGGCCCGGCGCTTGAGCACCCGGTCCGGGTTGACCACGTAGGCGTGCCCGACCGCGGACAGCATCGGAGCGTCCGTGATCGAGTCGGAGTAGGCGAAGCTCCGCGCGAGGTCGTAGTCCTCCCGCGCGGCGAGGCGGCGGACGCCCACCGCCTTGTTGTCGCCGTAGTTGTAGAAGTCGATCTCGCCGGTGAACCGGCCGTCCTGGACCGTCATCTGCGTGGAGAGCACGTGGTCCGCGCCGAGCACGGCGGCGATGGGCTCCACAAGCACCGCGGCCGACGCGGACACCACCACCACGTCCCGGCCCGCCGCGTGGTGCTCGGTGATGAGCTCGACCGCCTCCGCGTAGACATACGGGTCGATGAGCTCGTGCACCGTCTGGGTCACGATCTGCCGGACCTTCTCCACGTCCCAGCCCGTGACGAGCGACGACAGGTGCGCGCGCATCCGTTCCGTCTGGTCGGCGTCGGCGTTGCCGATCATGAAGACGAAGTGGGCGTAGGCGCTGCGCAGCACGTCGGCGTGCGAGATGAGCCCGCCCGCGATGAACGGCTTGGAGAACGCCGCCGACGAGCTGGTGGCGATGATCGTCTTGTCGAGGTCGAAGAACGCGGCGGTGCGCGGAGCCCGCGACAGCGGTCTAGGAGCGATCTGAGGAACCTGCTCGGTCACGCGACGAGCCTAACGGGGCGGCCCGTCGTAGGACGGCTCTGCGCAGTGTGTTCTCCCATCTGGATGAAACTCGTCCGTTCGAACGACAGACCCTGTTCACGGCGGGTCGGGTGCGCGAGCCCGACCACAGGCACCTTTTTCCCCGGCCTGTGCACAGCCGCGCCGATGCGGCCATCGCGGGACGGCGTCTAGCGCCCAACCTGATTCCGGAGCCCGGGTGGAGTGCCCGGGCCGGGGCCGGCCGGGTGCCGGGCGGAGGCCCGGGTCAGCCCGGGCAGAGGAGGCGCGATGGTCAGCACAGTGGGCGGCGTGTCGTCGGAGTCGGGGCGCGTGATCGGTGTGGTCGGGGCGTGCGGCGGAGCGGGCACGTCCGTGGTGGCCGCCTGCGTGGCTCATGGGCTGCGCCGGAGCGGCGAGCGGGCAACGCTCGTGGACCTCGACGCGCACGCACCGGGGGCGGACCTGCTTCTCGGGTCCGACGGCGGGCGCGGCGCGCGCTGGCCGGACCTGGTCGAGGCGCGCGGCGAGGTCGAGGGCGTGGGGGTGGTCGCGGCGCTGCCCCGCTGGGGTGTGGTGCCGGTGCTGAGCGGTACGGCGTCGGGCGCCCCGCCGGACGACGACGTGGTGCTCGACGTCTGCCGCGGGCTGGTGCGAGCCGGCGAGACCCTGGTGCTCGACCTGCCGCGGCCTGGCGCCTGGGGCAGTACGACCCGGCGGGGCGTCGGGCCTGCGGCCGAGGCGCCGGGCAGCGCCGGCCTGGCCGTGCGGACCTTGCTTGCGGGCTGCGAGACGGCGCTGCTCGTGGTGCCGCTGACCCTGCCCGCGACCGTCGGCGCGCAACGGGTCCGCGACGCCCTGCGGGGAGCCGGTGTGTCCGACGTGCGGGTCGTGGCGCGCGGCCCCGCGCCCGGGGCGGTCGACCAGGACGACGTCGCCGCGGCCCTGGGGCTGCGCGTCGTCGGGGTGATGGGTCGGGACGCCGGGCTCGCCCGCGCGATCGAGCGGGGCGAGGGCCCCGCGATGTCGCGCCGGGCCACGCTCGGCCGGCTCGCGGCCGACGTGGCAGGTGCCCTGTGAACGCGCCGACGGTCGAGGTCTCCCTGCTCGACGACGTCCGCGCGCGGCTCGCGACCGGACGCACCGGTGCGGATGCTGCCGTCCGCGACGCGGTGCGGGACTCCGGGCGGGTGCTCGGGTCCGACGCGCTGCGGGACCTGGAGCGTGCGGCCCGGGCCGAGCTCACCGGCGCGGGCCCGCTGCAGCCGCTGCTCGATCTACCCGACGTGACCGACGTGCTCGTCAACGGTCCCCTGGACGTGTGGGTCGACCGCGGTGCGGGGCTCGTGCGGGTCCCGATCGACCTGGGATCGGCCACCGAGGTGCGGGCGCTCGCCGTCCGGCTGGCTGCGCTCGGCGGTCAGCGCCTCGACGACGCCTGCCCCACCGTGGACGCGCGCCTGCCCGACGGCACTCGGCTGCACGCCGTGCTGGAGCCGCTCGCCGAAACAGGAGCAGTGGTCTCCCTGCGGGTGCTGCGCACCCGCGCGTTCACGCTCGAACAGCTCGTTGCTGGCGGCGCCCTGCCCGGCCAGTGGGCGGGCCTGCTGCGGTCGCTCGTCCTGCGGCGGGCGAACGTGCTGGTCAGCGGCGGCACAGGCACAGGAAAGACGACGCTGCTCGCCGCCCTGCTGTCCCTGGTGCCCGACGACGAGCGCGTGGTGACCGTCGAGGAAGCACGCGAGCTGCGGCCCGCGCACCCGCACGTGGTCCACCTCGCCGCCCGACGCGCCAATGTCGAGGGCGCCGGCGCGGTGGACCTCGCCGACCTCGTGCGGAACGCGCTGCGCATGCGACCCGACCGGATAGTGCTCGGCGAGTGCCGGGGCGCCGAGGTCCGTGAGGTCCTCATGGCGATGAACACCGGGCACGACGGCGGCTTCGCGACCCTGCACGCCAACGCCGTCGCCGTCGTGCCGGCCCGGCTGGAGGCGCTCGCGGGCCTGGCCGGGATGACCCGGGAGGCGGTGGCCGCGCAGGCAGCGGGCGCGCTGGACGTGGTGCTGCACCTCCGGCGGTCGCGCGGGACCCGGTACCTGGCGGAGATCGGCGTGGTCGGACGCACCCCGGGCGGGGAGCTGGAGGTGCGGACGGCCGCGCGCTGGGACGGGAGCGCCGGCTGCGAGGTCGAGCCTGGCGCGTGGGGCGAGGTCGTGGGGAGGTACGGACCGTGGTGAGAGTCGCGGAGTCGCTGGGTGTGGGCCTGCTCGTCGTGGTCGGTGCCTGGCTGGTGCTGGCGCGCGGTGGTCGTCGGTTGCGGGATGTGCTGATTCCTTCCGGCGCTGGTCCTGTTTCGAGCCCTGCTCAGGGTGCTGCTCCAGGTGCTCCGGGTGCCGAGCCGGTCGGGGCGGCCGAGGCTCGGCGGGGTCGCAAGCGATCGGCCGGACGAGGTCCCAGCGGTGACGTCCGGGTGGCCGTGCTGCAGGTGGTCGCCCTCCTCAGGGCGGGGTCGCCACCCGGTGCGGCGTGGTCGCGCGCGGTCGGCGTGGGAGTGGACCTCACCGGCGTGCCCGACGTCGCCGCGCTCGCCCGGGCGCTCGGCGTCCGGCACGCGGAAGCGGTGGTCGCCGCGACCAGGCTCGCGCTCGACGTCGGGGCGCCGCTCGGGCGGGTCCTGGAGCAGGTCGCCGGAACGCTCGTCGCGGAGGCCGAGGCACGAGCCGAACGAGACGCGGCGCTCGCCGGTCCGCGGACGACGGGGCGGCTGCTCATGTGGTTGCCGATCGCCGGCGGGTTCCTGGGGTGGGTGCTCGGCGCCGACCCGGTGGCCACCGCCACGGACGGTGGTGTCGGCACGGCAGCTGTGGGTGTCGGCCTGGTGCTGCTCGTGGCCGGACGGGTCTGGTCGGACCGGCTGGTCGCCGCCGCGCGCGGCGCCGACCGGCCAGGCGTGGACGTCCAGGTGGTGCTGGAGCTCGTTGCCGCCGCGATGCGGTCCGGAGCGGGTGTGCCGCGCGCGCTGCAGGCGACGGGCGCCGCGGTCGGCGGGCCCGACGGCGAGGTGCTCACCCGGGCGGCGCACGCCCTGGTGCTTGGCGCCACGTGGGAACGGGCGTGGGCTTACGCCCCAGCCGTACTCGACGCGATGGTCCGCGCGCTGCGCGGCGCCTGGCTGGACGGTGCCGCGCCGGGCGAAGCGCTCCGCGCCGCCGGCGAGGAGGTGCGGCACGAGCGGAGCTCCACGGCACGGACGGCGGCGGCTCGGCTCGGCGTGCGGCTCGTACTTCCGCTCGGCGCCTGCTACCTGCCGGCGTTCGTGCTGGTGGGCCTGGTCCCGGTGCTGCTGGCGCTGGGGATCGACCTGCTCACGGGCTGAGCCGGGCGGCCGGATGCCCGGGGATCCAGGGTTCCCAGGGCGACCGGCGTCGGGCAGGAAACAGGACTTCGGCGCGCTCGCGTGCGCCGATGCCGTCCGCCGCACGGCGGACGGGGCCCCGCCGCGGCGGGCCGTACAGGGTGCCCGCGTGCGGGCCGGAATGCCCGGACACGGGCGGAGAAGGAGGAGACATGACGATGACGACGGCGGTGGCCTGCCCCGAACCGGAAGACCGGTCGCAGGCGGAGGTCGACGAGCGCGAGTCGGAGAGAGGGCTGGCTACCGCTGAGTACGCGATCGCGACGCTCGCAGCGGCCGGCTTCGCGGGCGCGCTGATGGCGGTCCTCAAGGGCGGTGACGTGAAGGCACTGCTCACGTCGCTGATCCAGTCGGCGCTCTCGATCGGCTGACCCATGACGGAGCGTGAGTCGGAACGGGGCTCGGTCACGGCGGAGCTGGCCATCGGGCTACCCGTCGTGGTCCTCGTGCTCGTCGCCGTGCTCACCCTCGCGGCCGCGTCCACGGCGCAGATGCGCGCCCTGGACGCGGCCCGTGCGGGGGCACGGGCGGTGGCGATCGGGGAGCAGGAGTCGGCGGTGGCAGCCGCGGTGGCGCGGGTCGGTGGGCCCGAGGCCGAGCTGTCGCTCGCGCACGAGGGCGAGTGGGCCCGCGTAACGGTTACGCGGCCGGTCGCAGGCGGTTGGTTGGCCGGGCCGCTGCGAGCCACTGGCACGGCGGTTGCATGGGTGGAGCCATGAGGGCCGGGCGGCGTGATCCCGAACTCGGCGCGGGCACCGTCCTGGTTCTCGGGATCGTCGCCGCGATCCTGCTGCTCGCGGTCGGGATCGCGGCGCTCGGCACCGCCCAGAACGTCCGCGGCGCGACGCAGGCCGCGGCCGACCTCGGCGCCCTCGCCGGCGCTACCGCCCTGCGTGACGGGTTCGATCCGTGCAGTACGGCGGGCGCGACCGTGGCGCGCAACGGTGCCGAGATCGCGTCGTGCGAGGTGCTCGGCGGAGGCGTGGTGCGGGTTGTGGCGACACGTGCGGCTGCCGGGCCGGGCGGGGAGCTCGGCAGCGTTCTGGGTCAGGCGCGGGCGTCCGCGCGAGCGGGGCCGCGGGTCGGTGAGCCGCCGGAGCACGGATCAGAAATGGGATGACATGGCTTCCATATGTCTCGTAGTATTACTGCTATGGATAGTACGGAGGATGCGATGAGCGTTCGGAGTGCGCCTCCGCCGTCGGGCGACGTGGCGCTCGACGTGCGTGACCTACGGATGCGGTACGGGACGAAGGACGTGCTCATGGGGGTGTCGTTCGCGGCGCTCCGGGGTGAGGTGCTCGCCCTGCTCGGTCCCAACGGCGCGGGCAAGACCACCACCATCGAGATCCTCGAGGGCTTCCGCATGCGGTCGGCCGGTGAGGTCTCGGTGCTCGGAGAAGACCCGGCGCACGGCGGCGAGGCATGGCGCGCACGGCTCGGCGTCGTGCTCCAGTCGTGGCGGGACCACGGCCGGTGGCGGGTGCGGGACCTGCTCGGATACCTCGCGCGGTTCTACAGCCCCTACGCGACTGCGGAGGTCTCGCGGCCGTGGGACGTGGACGAGCTGATCAAGGTCGTGGGCCTCGCGGAACTCGCGAACGCCAAGGTGCAGACCCTGTCGGGCGGTCAGCGGCGGCGCCTGGACGTGGCGATCGGCATCGTCGGGCGGCCGGAGCTCGTGTTCCTCGACGAGCCGACGGCGGGTTTCGACCCGCATGCCCGGCGGGAGTTCCACGACCTGGTGCACCGCCTGGCCGACTTCGAGAACACGACGGTCCTGCTCACCACGCACGACCTCGACGAGGCCGAGAAGCTGGCCGACCGGATCCTGGTGCTCGACGGGGGCACGATCGTCGCCAACGGTTCCGCGGACCAGCTGGCGCGCGAGCTGACCACCCAGGCGGAGGTGCGCTGGACGTCCGAGGGGCGCCGGCACGTCCATGCCGTGACGGAGGGCGACCCCACCGGGTTCGTCCGTCAGCTGCTGACCGGCGACCCCGGCGTCACCGAGCTGGAGGTCAAGCGGGCCAGCCTCGAGGACACCTACATGTCGCTCGTCCACCGGGCGGAGATGTTCCAGGCCGAGACGGACCGGACCGAGCAGACCGAGGAGGTGCAGTCATGACCACGACCACACAGACCGACGCACGATGGGTAGCCGTGCGTGCCGGGCTCTCGCGGGGCTGGCTCGAGACGAAGTACTCGATCCGGGACCCAGGCGACCTCATGTGGAACCTGGCGTTCCCCGTCATCTATGCGGTGGTGCTGCTTTTCATGCGGGGCAGCACCGTGCCCGGCACCGACTTCTCGCTGGGAGCCAGCGTGCTGCCGAGCCTCGTCGGCATGTCCATCGCGTTCGGCGGGCTGACCGGGCCTGCCAGCACGATCGCGGTCGACCGTGAGGACGGGACGCTGCTGCGTGCGAAGGCAACACCCAACGGGATGGTCGGCTATCTCGTCGGCAAGATCGTGATGTTCGCGCTGACCACGCTCGTGAGCCTGCTCGTGCTGGTCATCCCCGCGGCCACGGTCGCGGGTGACCTGCGGCTGGACGCCCGTACCTGGCTCCTTCTGGTGCTGATCTTCCTGGTGGGGATGATCGCCACCGTCCCGATCAGCGTCGCGCTCGGGTCGCTGTTCAAGAGGGCGTCGCAGACCGGGCTGCTGTTCCTCGGGTCGATGCTCCTGATCGTCCCGTCCGGCATCTTCTATCCGATCACGGCGCTTCCCGAGTGGCTGCAGTGGGTGGGGCAGGTGTTCCCGTACTACTGGCTCGGGCTTGGCGCCCGGTCCGCGATGCTCCCGGAGAGCATGGTCACGGTGGAGATCGGCGAGTCGTGGCGCACGCTCGAGATGTTCGCGGTGCTGGGCGTCTGGGCAGTCGTGGGTATGGTGCTGGCGCCGATCGTGCTCCGCAGGATGGCCCGGCGGGAGTCGGGGTCCACGGTGGCGGCGGCGCGGGAGCGTTACATGGCCAAGGGGTACTGAGTGGTGGCAGAGCAGTCCGGCATCGTCCACAACCGCATAGCG
Organism: uncultured Actinomycetota bacterium; assembly: GCA_963850545.1. Taxonomy (GTDB): domain Bacteria; phylum Actinomycetota; class Actinomycetes; order Actinomycetales; family Cellulomonadaceae; genus Promicromonospora. The sequence continues at coordinate 1,974,226 of CAWKLP010000002.1, forward strand.
ATGCTGCGCGCCGAGCGCGGCATCTCGCGGCGGGAGCTCGCGGAGGCGCTCGGGGTGCACTACCAGACCGTCGGTTACCTCGAGCGCGGCGAGTACAGCCCGTCGCTGTACCTCGCGCTGCGGATAGCGGAGTACTTCGGCGTCGCCGTCGAGGTCGTGTTCTCGACGAGCCCGTTCAAGCGGCTGGGCGAGTAAGACCTAGCCGCGCGCCTTGCCGTCAGGCGGGGCCTGGGGGTCGTGGGACAGCACGGCGTCCAGGAGCCGTACGGCCGCGGCCTTGTCGAGCGGCGCGTTGTACGAGCCGCACTTCGGCGACTGCACGCATGCCGGGCATCCGTCGGCGCAGGGGCAGGCCTCGATCGCGTCGCGGGTGGCCCGGAGCCACGTCGCGCCCAGGTCGTAGGCCCGCTCCGCGAAGCCCGCTCCACCGGGGTAGGCGTCGTAGACGAACACGGTGGCCTCGCCGGTGTCGGGGTGCAGCTCGGTCGACACCCCGCCGAGGTCCCAGCGGTCGCACGTCGCCAGCAGTGGCAGCAGCCCGATCGACGCGTGCTCGGCGGCGTGCAGCGCACCCGGCGTCTGCTCGGGGGAGATGTCGGCCGCCCGCAGCACGAACTCGGGCACCGACCACCACACCGCGACGGTGCCGAGGGTGTGCTCGGGCAGCTCGAGCTGCTCCGTCCCCAGCACCTGCATGTCCGGGACGCGGCGCCGCTGGAAGCTCACCACCTGCGACGTCACCTCGACCGACCCGAGGCCCCACGTGACCGGTCCCCACTCCCGGGTGGCCAGGCCGTGGCCCGGGCCGTCCTCGGCCCCGGCGCCGCCGGGCGCCTCGGAGTCCTCGTCCCACCCCTCGATCGCCACCGACATGACCGAGCGCGACCACGTCCCGTAGTCGAGCTTCCGCCGCTGCACGACGGCGGTGTGGTCGGTCAGGTCGAGATGCGTCACCACGTAGGTGGTGCCCTGGTGCACGTAGACGGCGCCGTCGTGCACCTGGCCGTCCGCGGAAGCCGCGTCGACCGTCCCGAGCATCCGGCCCGTCCCCTGCTCCACCACTCGCACCGGCGAGCCACCCGCGCCGCGCAGGTCCGTGAGGCCCGCGGCGGGCTGGTGGTGGGTCCAGTACCACCCGGATGTCCGACGGCGGAGCGCACCCCGGGCGACCAGCACGTCCAGGATCCCGCGGACGTGGGCGGGATCGCCGAACGCCGCGAGGTCCTCGGTCCGCAGCGGCGACTCCTGGGCCGCCGCGCACAGGTGCGGGGCCAGCACGTGCGGGTTCGCGGGGTCGAACACCGTCGCTTCGAGCGGGGCGTCGAACACGGCCTCGGGATGGGTCACGAGGTAGGTGTCGAGCGGGTCCTCGCGCGCGACGAACGCGACCAGGCCGTCCGCGCCCGCCCGTCCCGCACGGCCCGCCTGCTGCCACAGGGACATGCGAGTGCCCGGCCACCCGGCGATGAGCACCGCGTCGAGGCCGGAGATGTCCACACCGAGCTCGAGCGCGTTGGTCGTCGCCAGCCCGAGCAGGTCGCCCGTGCGGAGCGCCTGCTCCAGCTCGCGGCGCTCCTCCGGGAGGTAGCCGCCGCGATAGGCGGCGATCCGGCGGGCGGCGTCGGGGGCGTGGCGCAGATGGTCGCGGGTCTGCTGGGCCACGGACTCCGCGCCCCGCCGGGACCGGGTGAACGCGAGGCTGCGGGCACCGGCTGCGGCGAGGTCGGCGAGCAGGTCGGCGACCTCGGCGGTCGCCGACCGGCGCGGGTGCTCCGGTGGGGCCTCGGTGGCGACGGCCTCGGCCTCGGGGTCGGGCCCGGGCAGCGCCCACGGATCCGGCTCGGTGAGGTCGGCAGGTCGCATCGAGATCGGCTCATCCCTGGACCGATCTCGATGCGAGGTGCCGACCTCAGCGGCGGCGCCGTCGGCGGGCGGTCGCCAGCCCATGATCTCGGGTGGCTGCCACAGCACCACGGTGCGGCGTCCAGAGGGGGAGGCATCCTCGGTGACGGCGACGACGTCGTCGGGCCGCACGCCGATGAGACGGGCCGCGCTGACGGCGGGCTCCGCCGTCGTCGCGGAGGCGACGACGAACGTGGGCGAACCCTCCCCGTACCGCGCCGCGAGGCGCGCGAGCCGCCGCAGCACCAGCGAGACGTGCGCGCCGAAGACGCCGCGGTAGGCGTGCCCCTCGTCGACGACTACGTACTGCAGCCCCTTCAGCAGCCGTGACCAGCGGCGATGGTTCGGCAGCAGGGCGTAGTGGAGGAAGTCGGGGTTGGTGAGGACGACGTCGGCGTGGTCCTGCACCCAGGAGCGTTCCTCGCGGGAGGTGTCGCCGTCGCACGTGGCGACCCGGACGTCGCGCGTGCCGGCCGCGTCGAGGACACGTTCGAGCGCGCTGAGCTGGTCGGCGGCCAGCGCCTTGGTGGGGCTGAGGTAGATGGTCGTAGGGCGGACATGCGCCGACTCGATGTTTCCCGGGTCGAGCGTGGCGGCGGCAGCGGCGGTCCGGACCGCGGACAGCGCGGGCAGCCAGAACGCGAGCGACTTACCCGATCCCGTCGACGTGGCGAGGGCGGTGTGCCGGCCCTGGTGGACGAGGTCGGCGGCCACGGCCTGGTGCGTCCACGGCCGGTCGACGCCGAGCCGCCGGTACCCCTGCACCACCGTTGCGTCCGCCCAGGCGGGCCAGTCCGCGTGCTCGGCCTTGCGCTCCGGGAAGACGCGCGACGCCGTCAGCCGCTCGGCGCGTGCGCCACCGGCGAGGAGCACGTCGAGGAGGGGGTGGGTGGAGACGTCGGGCACGCAGGACAGTGTCGCACCGGGTGATGTGGCGGTGTGTGAAGCAGTTGGATCCCGTGCTGCTCAAGAGACGTTCGGGGCTTGGTCGAGTGTCGGGTTTGTTCCATTGAGTGCGGCTCAGTTCACCCGGTGATTCACCCGATGGGCAGCGGTTTTGCGGCTTCTCAGCCGATACATTCCGAGCGCCCCTCGATTGAACTCGGAGTACAGCCATGTCACGCTCGTTCGAAGGTCGTTCCCAGTTACGACGGGCGCTCTCGTCAGCTATCGCCTTCGGCGCGACGGGTGCTCTGGCCGTTGGGCTGTCACCAGGAGCTGCAGCCGTACCGGTCGTCGTGGACCCATCTGCCGATGCGCCCCGGTACGTTCAGGAGGGCACCCCTGTCGACGTCGGCGGCCAGGCGGTGCCCTGGGGTACCGGTCTCGGTCTCAGGGACGAGGGCGACACAACGTACGCATGGGAGCTGCCTTCCGGCGTGACGCATACAGCGATGTCGAGCGGCAGCACGGGTGCCGTTGGTCTGACGATGATGCTGCGCAGTGACGGCCGGGTCGTGGGCATGGTCGACGACGACCGATTCTCCCAGCCCGTGATCCCTGTACTTCCCGACGGCCTTGAGTACACGGCGGTCTCCGCTGGTGAGAGTGGGGCGAGCTTCCTTCTTCGATCAGACGGCAAGCTCGGCACGGTGCTTCGAGAGGGGGTGCCGATCCCGCAGATCCCAGCTCTACCCACTGGGCTGTCCTATGTCGCGGTGGACGCCGGCCTTGCCGGCGCCTATGCGGTCCGTTCGGACGGTCGGATTGTGGGCTTCAAGGCCGGCTCGAGCAGCTCGCTCCCGCTGACCTGTGCTGACGCGTTCGTTCCCCCGCCAGGCCTCAAGTACACCGCGGTCAACGTTGACCACCTCAGCTGGGCTGCTCTGCGTTCCGACGGCGCAGTCGTGTACTGCCTTTGGGGCGACACCGCTGCCGAGGTGATCGTCCCGGACGAGGGGACTCGTTACACCGGCGTCAAGGTCACCCGGGGTAGCAACGACACCACGCGGAACTACGGCTATGCGGCACGCGACGACGGCGCGATCACCGGATTCGGGTTCGCTCCCGCAGCTGCCCAGGTGCCGCTCGGACGAACAGTCGTCGGCTTGGCGGCGTACGAGCATTACGCCAACGGGGAGCTGATCCCTGGGGGCGCTGCGGTACTCGATGACGGGACGGTCATGACCTGGGGCGGTGCTGAGTCCGATCTGCCGCCCGAGATCCCGGGCGAGCCAGGCTTCGTTGCTCTCTCCAGTTCCGGCTCGCAAAAGTGGCTGATCCGGAGGGGAATCCCGATCCCGGTCGAGATGGAGGTCCTGTCGCCCACTACCGTGAACTACAACGAGTGGACGGACATCGAGTTCAGGATCATGGCGGGTGAGACCTCCCCGTCAGGAGTGGCGCGACTGGGATATGTACGGAACGACGGCACTACATCGTGGGACGGCGCTTCGAAGCGCGTCGTAGACGGTCGCGTGACGTTCAGCTTCAAGGCCTCGCCCGAGGGCACTTACCACAGGGCGCTCAGGTTCGACGGTCCGCCGTTCATAACCACGGAGCTCCCGGTCGATTTCGTCGTGCGTCCGCAGCAACCGTCAATACTCACTGTCGACATGCCAGATTCGTGGCGGGTCGGCGCACCCGACGTGCACGTGCAGACCCAGGTGGCAGCAGAAGGTGGCGTCTCGACGGAGGACAGCACGGTCAGGGTGATCGCTGAGGCGACTGGCGAGACTCTGAACACGGGATTCTCAGACGACGGACGTCTTTGGATCGATACGACGGTACTTCCCGTCGGCACACAGCGGGTACGTGTCGACTATCTGTCCGAGGGGCCAGCGGCTTCGACGTCATGGGTCGGCACGGTGATGGTCCTGCCCCCGGCGGAGACAGAGACGACCGTTGAGTCCGAACTGGTCGCGGACTACGCAGACTACAGTGCCTGGACCGAGGTGGATATGTCGGTGAGGACGCGGGACGGGTCGCACCTGGGAAGTGGAAGCTTTGAGATCCTTGGTGCGGACGGAACGCCACTGGGTTCGTCCGGAGAGCTCCGTAACGACAGCTCGGACGTCCTGTCCTACTCGGCGGATGCCCGTGTGGACGGGATGCCACCCGGTGAGTACCCGGTCACGGTCGGCTGGGTCCCTTCCGCCTACTGGGGCTTCAGCCATCCCACGGGCGAGACACTGCCGTCCCGTTGGGCCGGAACACTGACGATCCGCAAGGCTCCCACGTCGACGGTCGTCGTCGCTTCCAGCGGGTTCAAGCACGGCCAGGATGCTTCCGTCTCCGTCAATGTCATCCCCAGCACTATCGCCGACGTCGATGGCCAGATCGTGGCCAAGGTCGATGGCGTGGAGGTGGGGCGCACTGGTGTCGGGTTCGACGGTGCTGATGCCTCCGGCCGGAGCGTGCCCGTTCCGGTCCGGCTGAGCGGTGTGCTGCCGGGTACTCATCAACTGGAGATCTCATACCTGGGATCGGATCGATTGAGGCAGTCTTCCGTGTCTCAGGAGATCGACGTGGCTCCCGGCGAGTTCTCGGCCCCTGGTCTCAAGGTCGGTGGTACGGCGCAGATTGGCGCAACGCTCACCGCGGACCGAGGAACGTGGATCCCGACCCCATCCTCGACGACTTATGTGTGGAAGGCCGACGGTGAAGTGATCGCGGGTGCGACGGCCTCGAGTCTGGTCGTTCCTGAGGCGGTGATGGGTAAGCGGATCACTGTCACCGTGACAGGGGCACGCGCGAACTACGCAAGCCTTACGCGCACAAGCGCCCCGACGGAGCCAGTCCTTGGGGTTTTTGTCCCGTCGAGGCTGCCCTCTGTCTCTGGCACTGTCCAGGTCGGCAAGACCCTGACCGCGAACCGGTGGACGTGGACTCCGACGCCGACGACGGTCAAGTATCAGTGGCGTCTGGACGGCGCCGCGGTCTCGGGTGCGACGTCGCGAACGTGGACCGTCCCGGCGTCCGCCAAGGGCAAGAAGATCTCGGTTGCGATCACAGGCTCCACGACCGGGTACGCCGCCAAGACGGTCGTGAGCCCTTCGACGACGACCGTGAAGGCCGGGGCGTTCACCGCGCCGCGTCCCACGATCACGGGCACTGCCAAGGTCGGTTCCACGCTGAAGGCGGTGCGCGGCACCTGGTCCCCGCAGCCCTCAACGGTGAGGTACCAGTGGAAGGTCGGCGGTGTCGTGGTGCGGGGTGCGGACGACTACTGGTTCAAGGTGCCCGCATCGGCCAAGGGCAAGCGAATTGCCGTCACGGTGACCGGTTCGAGGACGGGTTACGTGACCAAGACCGTCATCAGCGCCCTGACCAGCGTGATCCGTTGACCGGACCCACGAGATCTCCCAGCCATTACCTCACTAGCGAGGAGACATCCATGCACCGTACGAACGACGGCGTTCCGCGCCGGGAGCCGACGCCCGCTGTCATTGCCGGAGCGATGACGAGCGCCCTGATCGCTGCGATGGTCCCGTCCACCGCGACGGCGCAGGAGGTCTCCGGGAGCGAGACGGCTGCTGTTCAGACGGTGGAGAGCACATACATCGAGCGCTTCGTCCAGGAGGGAACCCCGGCGCCGGTCGGTGGGCGTTTCATCCAGCTCGATTCGTTCACCGTCGAAGGTCCGTCCTATTCGATGACAAAGAGCCTCTATCCGTTCTCTGAGATGAACGCCCCGGAGGGCGTGCTGGACACAGCCTTTGTCTCTTCTGCTCGGCACGCCGCCGTCTACCGCAGCGACGGCTCGATCGAGCAGTTCGACGAATCGAGTTCGTGGATGCCCGATGTTCCGACCGAGAGCGGCGTCGTCAGCATGGCAGGCAGTTCAAGCTTCGGGTCGGTCTTCGTCGTGACGGGCGACGGCGAGCTGGTGACCAGTTACTGGGAGTGGCAGCAGATCCTTCCGGAGGATTCCCAAGGCCTCGGCTACACCGCCGTCGCTGCTGGAGACAACGTGTTCTATGCGCTGCGGAGCAATGGGGAGCTTGTTGGTTTTGCCAAACCGGTAGACAGGCCGCGACTCGAATGTGAGGACCACTGGGTCCCCGCTGAGGGAACTCGGTACACCGCGATCAGCGCGGCGGGCGGGAGCTGGATGGCACTGCGATCCGACGGTGCTGTTGTTACGTGCGGCTATGCAGATGGTGCGGATCCCTACGTCGGCGAGGTCCATGTTGCCCCGAGTGGATCGACGTATGTAGGCGTGGACGCCGGCCGGGTCTATGGGCTGGCCACCTCCAACACGGGTGCCGTCCTCTCGATCGGCGCCACCGGCCTGGTTCCGCCGCAGCCGCCGACCGGGTCCCAGGTCGTAGGGCTCTCCGCGGGGGCGACGACCGGGGCATACATCCTGAGCGACGGCTCACTGACGACGTGGGGTGAGCAGCTCCACATGCCCGACTTCCCTGCGGGGACGGATCGATTCATCGCCGTCAGTGAGGACTCGTCGGGTAGCACCTTCGCCATATGGGCGCACGAGGTCCTGGACCTGGATATCAATGTGACCGTTCCGGAAAGCGTACGGATCGGCGAGTTCGTCGATGCCGAGGTCGACGTTGCATACGACGGTGCGTATCGCCCGGCTGGGCGGCTGTGTCTCGTGGACTACAGCGAGGACACCGATGCACAGTGCTCGTTCGTGTTGTCGGACGGCACAGGCACCATCTCGATCGATACCGAGGAAAGCCTCGCAAGTACGATCCAACGACCGGGAACCCGGGAGTTCGGCTTCGGATTCATCAGCCACCTCGGCCGGTTCACCTACACCACGGCGACATTCGAAGTGCTCCCGCCCGCAGCCACGCAGCTCACGGCGAACGTACCTGCGGGCTATCGAGCGGGTGCGGACGTGTCCGCGTCGTTCATCGTGAATGTGGAGGACGAGACGGTCCCCGCCGGAGAGGTTCTGCTCCGGGCGATCCTCGGCGAGGACGACGATGAACTGGGGTACACGGACGACGACGTGAACCTTGGCTACGCGCGGGTCAACTCGACCGATCCGGTCGTGGTAAACATCGATTCCACCGCATTGCCCGACGGACAGTACGCGGTGAAGGCCAAGTACATACCGGACAGCCGGCTGGGCTGGTACGCCCCGACGGCGCCTGCGCAATGGCGGGGAACCCTGTCAGTCGGCCCGCTCTTCATTGTCTCGAGGTCGCCGTCCGTCTCCGGTACCGCCCGGGTCGGCAAGACTCTGACCGCGAACCGGTGGACTTGGACCCCGACGCCTACGACGGTCAAGTACCAGTGGCGCCTGGACGGTAAGGCCGTCTCCGGGGCGACGTCGCGGACCTGGACGGTTTCGGCATCGGCCAAGGGCAAACGGGTCACGGTCGCGATCACCGGTTCCAAGACCGGATACACGACCAAGACCGCGGTAAGCCCCGCGACGACGACGGTGAAGGCCGGGGCGTTTGTCGCGCCCCGCCCCACGATCACGGGCACCGCGAAGGTGGGCTCCACGCTCAAGGCGGTGCGCGGCACGTGGACGCCGCAGCCGTCGACCGTCAAGTACCAGTGGAAGGTCGGCGGCGTCGTGGTCAGGGGCGAGACGGACTACTGGTTCAAGGTCCCGGCCTCGGCCAAGGGCAAGCGGATCGCCGTCGTGGTCACGGGTTCGAAGACGGGCTACGTGACCAAGACGGTCACCAGTGCGCTGACCAGCGTGGTCCGATGAGCCAACCTGGGGCAGCTCACAGGTCGAAGTGAGCTGCCCCAGGCGGATCGAGTGGCTGGCGCGCCGTCAACGCACCCGCGACGCGATCAGGTCACTCTCCCGCCGGCCGCACCACGCGGGCCGATCCGCCGCCGAGCCGCGTCGGCTCCGCCACGGCGGTGAACAGACCGTCCGGGCCGATCTCGATGGCAGTCGCCGCGCCGATACCCGTCCCCTGGGCGATCGGCACGAGCGTGTGTCCGTACCCGGTCAGCGCCGTGCCGTAGGCCTCGATGAAGCCCGGCTCCGCGGGTGTTCTCGCCGAGTTCTGCGGTGCCGCCCGCGGTGCGGCGATCGCCTCCTGGATAGTCATGCCCAGGTCGATCCGGTTGATGAGCATCTGCGTGACCGTCGAGATGATGTTCGACCCGCCCGGGGATCCGAGAGCCAGCACCGGAATCCCGTCGGCCAGCACGATCGTCGGCGCCATGGACGAGCGCGGGCGCTTGCCCGCCTCGATCCGGTTCGGGTCGGCGGCGTTGTACACGATGCTGAAGTCCGTGAGCTCGTTGTTGAGCAGGAACCCACGACCGGGCACCACGATCCCCGACCCGCCGATCTGCTCGAGCGTCAGCGTGTACTCGACGACGTTGCCCCACCGGTCGGCCGCCGTCAGGTTCGTGGTCGACGTGCTCTCGGTGTCCTCGGGCAGGGTGCCCGGCGCGGCGGGCTCGCCGCACACGCCGTCGTACGACCGGGCGTCACCGGCCGCCACCGGCTTGGCCGCCGCGAACTCCGGGTCGAGCAGGCACGCGCGCTCCTGGGCGAACGCGTCGTCCAGCAACCCGTCCACCGGCACGTCTACGAAGTCGCCGTCGCCCAGGTAGGCGGCCCGGTCCGCGAACGCCAGGGCGCTCGCCTCGATGTTGTGATGCATGACTGCGGACTCGTCCAGGGATCCCAGGTCGAACTGCTCCAGGATGTTCAACGCCTCGCCCACGGTGGTGCCGCCTGACGCCGGCGGCGCCATCCCGTAGATGTCGTACCCGCGGTACGAGAAGACGGTCGGGTCCCGGTCCACCACCTCGTAGGAAGCAAGGTCCTCGGTGGTCATCGAGCCGACCGGCACCGGAAGCTCTGTGTCATCCGTGACAGGCGGCGCCTGCACCACGTCCGCGACCTCTTGTGCGAGCGCGCCCTCGTAGAACGCGTCCATGCCCCCGTCGGCGAGCATCCGGTAGGTCGCCGCGAGCTCAGGGTTGCGGAACACCGACCCGACCTCGGGCGCCTCGCCGCCCGGCAGGAACAGCTCGCTCGTGGAGGTGATCGCCTCGAAGCGCTCCTGGTTGATCACGGTCTGGTCGTGGAAGAGCTGGTCGACGACGAAGCCCTGCTCCGCCACGGCCGTCGCCGGGCGCAGCGCCTGGCTCAGCGACGTCGTGCCCCACAGCTCCAGCGCACGCTCCCACGTGGCAGGCGTTCCCGGGACGCCGACGCTGACGCCACCGGTGACCAGGTCCGGGGAGAACGGGTAGGGCTTTCCGGTCGCCGGGTCGATGAACGCGTCGTGCTCCATCGCGGCCGGTGCCGTCTCGCGCCCGTCAATGGTCTCGACCTGGCCGGTCTCGGCGTCGTAGTGCACGAAGAACCCGCCGCCGCCGATTCCGGCGCTGTACGGGTCGGTCACCCCGATCGCCGCCGCCATCGCGACCGCGGCGTCGGTGGCGTTGCCGCCCTGCCGCAGCACCTTCAGGCCCACCTCGGAGACGACCGGGTCAAGGGAGCTGACGGCGCCGCCGTACCCGATCGACGTCGGCACCCGCGGGGGATCTTGCTTCGGGCCGGGGGCCGCGGCGTCGGCCGGGCTTGCTGCAATGGCACTGGCCAGCACCAGGGCCAGCGCGCCCGTAACCGCTGACGACCGTGCGACGAGTTTCTTGCGCATGGGGTTGTGTGCTCCTCAGGTATGCATCGTTGTCCGCTGTGGGACGGCCACAGGTAAGACGCACAGGCCCTACCGTAACGTTGCATATCGGACGAACCGCGTGATGCTTGCCGAGGATGCCCAGCACTCGGTCAGACGTCGGTCATTCGAACCGATCGAGCGAACCTGGGCGGCTCACAGGTCGAAGAGCGTCGGCTGCTCCAGGTAGACGCCCTCTGTCTCCAGCATGCGCAGCTTGGTGTGCGGGCCCCCGCGAGCGGAGAACCCGCCGATGCGGCGGCCCGCGGCCAGCACGCGGTGGCACGGCACGATCGGCGGGAACGGGTTGCGGCCCATCGCCTGACCCACGGCCTGAGCCGCTCCGGGCGTGCCCAGCTCGGCCGCGACCTCGCCGTAGGTGCGGGTCTCGCCGGGCGGGATGGCGCGGACCACCTCGTACACGCGTCGGTCGAAGTCGGGGACGGCGCTCATGTTCAAGGGAATCTCCGCGAGGTCCCCGACGCCGTCGCCGAGCAGCCGCGTCAGTGCGGCGACCGCCGGCGCCACCGGGGCGGGCGAGGCCTCGACGGCGCCCGGGTACCAGCCGCGTACGGCGCCCCGCACCTGGTCGGCGCTGCCGTGGGGCAGCGCCGATCCGACGATCTCCGCGTCCTCGTTCCAGACGAGTGCGCACTCGCCGATCGCCGTGGGGATCACCGCGAACTGGAGGCTGTTCTGGGCCATGCGCCACACGATAGGCGGCACCACCGACATCGATCCCTGCGGTCACGCTGGCGCTGATGCATTGATCGCCAATGTGATACCCAAATTCATGACAACTGACCTAAAGTCAGCATTCCGCGACGCCTCCTGCGGCTCGGCCGGCACCGAGCACTTCGCGAACAGCCAGAGCGTGCTGCTCGGGGCCAACAAGCCGCCGTTCGCGCGCCTCACCAAGACGACCGACCTGGTCACCGTTGGCATCGGCGGGAACGACGCCGGGATCGCGTCCGCTGGGCTCGACTGCCTCGGCCTGGTGCCGCTCGAGCCGATCACCGACATCGGCGCCGGCCTGCCGCTGGGCGGGTGCAAGGCGAAGTACACACGCGGGGGAGTCGACCAGCTCAGCCAGCAGATCAAGGCGTCCGAGAACCAGCTCGTCCGGGCGTTCAAGGGGATCCGCACCCGTTCCCCGAACGCGCGCATCCTCGCGGTCAACTACATGAACGTCGTGCCCGACCACGGCTGCTTTCCTCGCCTCGCCGCCTCGAACGCCGACATGAAGTACGCCGGCCGACGCCGACGCCGACGCCGACGCCGCGCCGGTCAGTCGGTGACCCAGCGAGCTGCGAGGGCGATCGCCTTCTCCGCGGCGTCCTCCGCTGCGTCCGACCCACCGCTCGCCGTCGCGGCGACCCCCGCCGCGGCCCGGGTCGCCGCTGCGAGTCCTGCCGCGTAGCCGACCGCATAGGTCGTGACCGGCGCGGCCGGCCGGGCGACGGCGTGCGCGGCGTCGCGGGCGAGGTCGAGGACCACTCCGACGTCGACCGTCCCGGGAGGAAGGCCGAGCTCGGCCTCCAGGGCCTGCACCCAGCTGTCGAGGTCTGCCATCTCGCGTCCTTTCGGGGTCTTCGCCGCCAGCGGTCCTGGTCAGAATCCCCCGCCGGTGACGCGAGCACCGAGGCGGGCCGCGTCGGCGGGGGTGTCGATATCGTCGCTCCAGCCTGCAGGGTCCGGGACCTCGGCGCAGGGGAGCGCGCCGACCAGGCGCTTCATCGGCGCCCCGTCCGTCTCGATCCCGTCGAGGGCGGCGTCGAGGGCAGCACGGCGGTACAGCCCGACCAGCCACTGAGCGCGCCGGTCGCGCACCAGGTAGGCGCCTTCCACCGGTTCACGTGAAACTGCCCGCTCCAGGAGCGCGATCGCTCTGGCCGCGCGCGGCACGTCCACGGCGAGGAGCAGCACCCACGGCGCGCCCGGGTCCGGCAGGGCACGCAGCCCGGCGGCGAGGCCCGCGACCGGCCCGCCGAACGGCGGGTCCTCCCTGGTGAGGCCGGGTGTGGGCCCGACATAGCCCGACGTCGGGCCGGGGACCGGGAGCGCATCCGCCAGCTCCGGCGGGCCCACCACCACGACTCGGCGGGCCCGCGCGCTCGCCGCGAGCGCGCGGTCGAGCAGCCGCGCGCCGTCGACGACGAGACCGGCCTTGGACGTGCCGTCCAGCCGCGCGGACCGGCCGCCGGCCAGCACGACGGCGTCGTAAGCGATCTCGGGCTTCCGCGCGGTCATCGCAGCATCAGCACCTGGACCAGGTCCCCGGCGCGCACCTTCTCGACGTCGGGCGGGACGAGGGCTACGCCGTCGGCCGTGGCGAGCGCGGACAGGGCGTGGTGCGAGCCGGTGGGCGCAACGCCGAGGCGGCCGGCGACGGTGTTGTCCGCCGCGCCGTCGTCGGGCAGGGGGACCAGGCGGACCGGGACGACGAGGAGACGCCCGGGCGAGCCGGACCAGCCCGCGGCGGCGGCAAGTGTTGCCGAGCGGAGTGTGTTGCTCTGCGTAGACGTTGTCGACGCAGAGCAACACACTCCGGAGAGATGGTCTTTCCCCGAGAGGGTCGCGCCCCTGAGCCGGCCGATCGCAGGGCGGCCGAACAGCTCGAACGACGCGTACGCCCCCACCGGGTTGCCCGGCAGCGCGAGCCACGGCACGCCGCGCCAGCGCGCCAGCGCCTGCGGCTTGCCGGGGGACATGGCGACGGTGGCGACGTCGACGTCGGTCGCGGCGGCGTCGCCCCCGGCGGACGGCGCCGCCAGGACCTCCCGCACCACGTCCGCCGCGCCGGCCGACACGCCCCCCGCGGTCACGATAAGATCCACGCGCGGGCCGTCCGCAGGCCCATGGTCGACGCCAGTCTCAGCACCGGCTTCGGCAGCAGGGCCGCCCTGCACAGCGGCGTCGAGCGCCGCGCGCAGGGCTGCCGGGTCGTCGGCGACCGGCCCGAGCCGGACGACGTCGGCCCCGGCCGCACGCACCGCTGCCGCCAGCATCGGCCCGTTGGAGTCCGTGATCTGCCCCGGCCCGAGCGCCCCGCCGACCGGCACCAGCTCGGAACCGGTGGAGATCACCGCGACCAGCGGCCGGCGTCGGACGGGAACGAGCACCGTGCCCGACGCGGCAAGCGCGCCCACCGCCGCCGCCGTCACCTCGGTCCCGGCGCGTGCGAGAAGCTCCCCCTGGCGGACGTCCTCGCCCGCGGACCGGACGTGCGGCCGCGGCCGGCGGGCGAGCGTGACCGAGCCTTCCGCGCGGGGTGCGCCGGCGACGAACCGGCCGGTCGAGGTGTGCTCCACGGGGATCACGGCGTCGGCTCCGGGCGGGAGCGGGGCGCCGGTCATGATCCGGACGGCCTGCCCCGGCCCGATCCCGGTCACCTGACTCGGGCCGGCGGCGACGTCGCCCGTCACCTGGAGCGTCACCGGCCCACCACCGGGCGGGAGGTCCGTCAGACGCACGGCGTACCCGTCCATCGCGGCACTGTCGAAGGGCGGCACGGAGACCAGGGCGTGCAGGTCGTCGGCGAGGATCGAGCCGTCGGCGTCCGCCAGATCCAGCGAGACCACGGGCAGCGGCGAGACGAGCGCGATCACGCGCTCGATGTGCTCGGTGACGCTCCGCAACCTGGACTCCATAGGACGACGCTACAGCGCGTTTCAAGAGCCCTGTGGCTCATGAAACGCCGCCCTTCTCGACGTCGCCACGAGCCTCAGGTCACGGCCGGACCAGGCCCGGATGCCGCGGGCAACCCCTCACACCCGTGCCCTGTACTCTGTGCGTTCTTCCTTACGGTCGATTAACTGCTCTTTGTCGGGCGATGAAACACCGTCTCCCTAGGTTCATACGCGTCGGTCCGACGTCGGGCCGGCCCCGGATTCGGCATCTGTCGGTCCGGGCGCGCCCGGCGTCGTCGGGCATACGCCCACGCAGGGAGGACAACGTGTCCACTCCGACAACGCACGACGACCAGACCCCCACGACGACCGAGGTCGCCGGGAAATCGGCCATCCAGCGCCACACGGGACGCTGGATCGACCACTGGGACCCCGAGGACAAGACCCTGTGGGAGGACGGCGGACGCCGGACCGCCCGGCGCAACCTCGTGCTCTCGATCTTCGCCGAGTTCCTCGGCTTCGGCGCCTGGGCCCTGTGGTCGATCGTCGTGCCGCAGCTGCCCGCCGCGGGCTTCGACCTGACCGTCGACCAGATGTTCTGGCTCATCTCGGTGCCGAGCCTCGTCGGCGCCACCCTCCGCATCCCCTACACGTTCGCGGTCCCGGTGTTCGGCGGCCGCAACTGGACAATCGCGTCCGCGCTGCTCCTGCTCCTGCCGACGGGCGCGCTGATCCTCGTGGTCGGCGACCCGACCACGCCGTTCCCCGTGCTGCTCGTGGCGGCGGGCCTCGCGGGCCTGGGCGGCGGCAACTTCGCGTCGTCGATGGCGAACATCTCCTTCTTCTTCCCCGAGAAGGAGAAGGGTGCGGCCCTCGGCTGGAACGCCGCCGGCGGCAACATCGGCACGGCGGCGGTGCAGCTCGCGGTGCCGCTCGTCATCGTGACCGGGGCGGGTGTGGCGCTCGACCGGGCCGGCCTCATCTTCATCCCGTTCATCCTGCTCTCCGCGTTCCTCGCGTGGCGCTGGATGGACAACCTCACCACGGCCAAGGCGGACCCGCGCTCGTTCGGTGTCGCGGTCCATGACAAGCACACGTGGATCATCAGCTTCATCTACATCGGCACGTTCGGGTCGTTCATCGGCTACGCGGGAGCGTTCCCGACGCTGCTCAAGGGCGAGTTCCCGGAGGTCGCCCTGCCGCTCGCGTTCATGGGCGCGCTCGTGGGGTCGATCGCCCGGCCGATCGGCGGCATCCTCGCCGACCGCGTCGGCGGCGTGGCCGTGACCCTCGGGTCCTTCGCCGTCATGGCGCTCGGCGCCATGGGCGCGATCTACGCTCTCGGGACGGGCAGCTTCGCGCTGTTCTTCGGCTCGTTCCTCGTCCTGTTCGTCGCGACGGGCATGGGTAACGGGTCCGTGTACCGGATGATCCCGGCGGTCTTCCGGGCGAGCGGCGGGACGGTGAAGGCCGCCGCCGGGTGCATCGGCATCGCCGGGGCGATCGGCGCGTTCGGCGGGTTCCTCATCCCGCGTGGGTTCGCGCTGTCCACCACGCTGGCCGGGTCGCTCGTGCCCGCGCTGTGGCTGTTCATCGGGGTATACGCCGTGATGGCCTTCGTGACCTGGTTCGTCTATGGGCGCGGCGCCATGGCCGAGGCACGGGTCTGAACATGCCCGCCTTCCCCGGAACCCTGGTCGACTCGCACTGCCCCTACTGCGCGCTGCAGTGCGGGATGTCGCTGACGCCCGGTCCTACGACAGGACTGCGCAACGGGACTGCTGTGCCGAGCGCGCCAGAGGTGCAGCCCCGCGACTTCCCCACCAACCGGGGCGGGCTGTGCCAGAAGGGGTGGACGTCGGCGGCGGTGCTCGGAGCGTCCGACCGGATCGTCACCCCGCTGGTCCGGGGCGACTCCGGGGAGCTCGAGCCGACGAGCTGGGACGCGGCCCTCGACCTGGTCGCGTCCCGGCTCGGCGCCCTCGCCGCGGAGCACGGACCGGAGGCTGTCGCGGTATTCGGCGGCGGCGGGCTGACCAACGAGAAGGCGTACGCGCTCGGCAAGTTCGCGCGCACCGTGCTGCGCACGCCGAACATCGACTACAACGGGCGGTTCTGCATGTCGTCCGCGGCGGCCGGGATGAACCGGTCGTTCGGCGTCGACCGCGGCCTGCCCTTCCCGCTGTCCGACCTCGGCGGCGCTCAGGCCGTGCTGCTCCTCGGCTCGAACATCGCCGAGACCATGCCGCCGGCCGTGCAGCACCTCGCCGGGGCCCGTGCGGCGGGCAGGCTCGTCGTCGTCGACCCGCGGCGGTCCGCGACGGCCCGGCTCGCCGAGGACCCGGGCTCGGGGCAGCCCGCCGAGGGTGCGCACCTCGCCCCCGTGCCCGGCACGGACCTCGCGGTCCTGCTCGGACTGCTGCACGTGGTGCTCGCGGAAGGGCTCGCCGACCGGGCGTACCTGGAGGAGCGCACCACCGGGTTCGACGACGTCGCCCGGTCGGTCGCCGCCTGGTGGCCGGAGCGGGTCGAGTCCGTCTCGGGCGTTCCTGCCGCCGACCTGCGGCGCGTAGCCCGGCTGCTGGCCGCAGCCGCCCCGGTGCACGGCGGCGCCGGCGCGTACGTGCTGACCGGCCGCGGCGTCGAGCAGTCCACGCAGGGCACCGCCACCGTCACCGCGTCGATCAACCTGGCGCTCGCGCTCGGACTGCCGGGCCGGGTCGGGTCGGGGTACGGCGCGATCACCGGGCAGGGCAACGGGCAGGGTGGCCGCGAGCACGGCCAGAAGGCCGACCAGCTCCCGGGCTACCGCAAGATCGACGACCCGGCGGCGCGCGCGCACGTCGCCGCCGTGTGGGGTGTGGACCCGGAGACGCTGCCGGGCCCGGGGCTGCCCGCGGTGCAGCTTCTCAGGTCGCTCGGCGCCCCCACCGGGCCGCGGGCCCTGCTGGTGCACGGCTCCAACCTCGTGGTCAGCGCCCCCAACGCGAGCAGGGTCATCGACCGGCTGAAGAGCCTCGACCTCCTGGTGGTCTGCGACTTCGTCCCGAGCGAGACGGCACTCCTGGCCGACGTCGTGCTCCCCGTGACCCAGTGGGCCGAGGAGGAGGGCACGATGACGTCGCTCGAGGGGCGCGTCATCCGCCGTCGGGCCGCCGTGGCGCCGCCGGGCGAGGCGCGCTCCGAGCTGTGGATCCTTGCCGAGCTGGCGCGCCGCCTCGGCGCGCCCGAGTCGCTCGCCTTCCCGACCGACCCCGCAGTGGTGTTCGACGAGCTCGCCCGCGCCTCCGCGGGCGGCCCCGCCGACTACTCCGGGCTGTCCCACGCCCGGCTCGACGCCGACGAGGCGTCCGGCGGTCCGGGCCTGTTCTGGCCCGTCCCCGCCGTCCCCTCCGATGCGCCGGGGCACCCCGGCACGCCGCGGCTGTTCGTCGATCGCTTCGCGACCCCGGACGGGCGGGCGCGCATGGTCGCCGTCGACCACGTGGGGCCGAGCGACGAGGTGCGGCCCGGCGCCCCGTTCTACCTGGTCACGGGCCGGGTGCTGCAGCACTACCAGTCGGGCGCGCAGACGCACCGCGTCGCGGAGCTGGAGCGCCTCGTGGCCGAGCCGTACGTCGAGCTGCACCCGGTGCTGGGCTACCGAATCGGGGTGCCCGACGGCGCCCGCGTGCGCCTCACCAGCTCTCGCGGCCGGGTCGAGGCGACGGCCCGCTGGACCGACGCCGTGCGTCCCGACACCGTCTTCATGCCGTTCCACTGGAGCGGTATCGGGTCGGTCAACCAGGTGACGACGGACGCCACCGACCCGATCTCCGGGATGCCGGAGTTCAAGGTGTGCGCCGTCGACGTCTCGGTGGTCCCGGTTGAGGCCGAGCCTGGTTCTGCGGAGGCCGAGTCTGTTTCCGCGCAGGTCGGGCCTGTCGGGACCCACCCGCGCCCCGTACAGAAGGAGCTCTCGACATGAACCTACGTGTCCCCGTGAAGGTCGTGGTGGTGGGCTTCGGGATGGTCGGCTCGCGGCTCGTCGACGAGCTGCTGCGCCGCGAGCCCGAGGCGTTCGACATCACGGTGCTCGGCAGCGAGCCGTACGAGCCGTACAACCGCGTGCTGCTCAGCGACGTGGTGGCGGGCCGCACCGACGTCGCCGCCATCACTATGTCCCTGCCTGACGGCGCCCGCGTCAACGTGCGCCGGGGCGTCGCCGCGGCGTCGATCGACCGCGCGTCGCGGATGGTGATCGCCGACGACGGCAGCTCGCACCCGTACGACTACGTGGTCCTCGCGACCGGCGCGGCGGCGCGCATCCCGCCGATTCCGGGCCTGCGCACGCCCGACGGCGGTCTGCCCGCCGGCGTGCACGCGCTGCGCAATCTCGACGACGCCCGCGAGATCGTGGCCGCCACCGTGAACTCCCCGCGTGCCGTGGTGGTGGGGGGCGGGGTACTGGGGCTGGAGGCCGCCGTCGGGCTCGCGGGCCGCGGCCTGAACGTGACGCTGATCCACAACGTGCAGTCCCTCATGGAGCGCCAGCTCGACCCGGAGGCCGCCGGCGTCGTCCTGGCCGGCCTGGAGGGGCAGGGCATCACCGTGCGGCCGAACAGCCTGTCCAGCGAGGTCCTCGTGGCGGGCGGCCGCGCCGTGGGCATCCGCGTCCGGGACAACGCGGGCGAGGCCCGCGACGAGGTGGTCGCCGCCCGTCTGATCGTCTTCTCCGTCGGCACCATCCCGGAGACCGGGCTCGCCGCGGCGGCCGGGCTGACGACGGACCGCGGCATCGTCGTCGGGTACGACTTCGCCAGCCCCGACGATCCCCGCGTGTACGCGATCGGCGACTGCGCGCAGCCGCCGAACGGCTCGCGCGGGCTGGTCGCGGAAGGCTGGGACCAGGCGCGCCGCCTGGCGGAGCACCTGGTCTCGCTGGTCGAGCCCGTTGCCTCGCTGGTCGCGGTCGTCGAGGCCAAGTCCGTCGCGACCGGGCCCGCCGAGGCCCACCTGCGCCTGCCGCAGGACGGCGCCCAGCCCAGCATGGCCGTGCGCCTCGGCGCCCTGCTGACGAGCGGCGCCACGAGTCGCGCGCAGTCGGACCGGGGGATCGACACGCGCGGCACCGACGTCGTGAAGGTCAAGGGCGGCGCGCTCAGCGTCACCGCGATGGGGGTCTGCGGGCCGTCGCGCCCGGACGGCGTGACGCAGCGGGCGGTCCGCCTGGCCGACCCCAGGGCGGGCCGGTACATCGAGGCGGTGGTCTCCGACGGCATCCTCGTGGGGGCGACCTGCGTGGGCGACCCGCGAGTCGCCGCCGACCTCACCGCCGCGTACACGCGCCGCACACCCGTCCCGCTGGACCCCGCGTTCCTGCTGCTGACGCCGGTGATGCCGGCGGCCGCTCCGGCGTCGTCCCCCGAGCACATGCCGGAGGACGCGGTGGTGTGCCGCTGCAACGGCGTGACCAAGGGCGACATCGCGGGCTCGTGCGCGGCGGGTACGCACACGGTCGACGAGGTGGTGCGCGAGACCCGCGCGACGACGGGCTGCGGCTCGTGCAAGGACGCGGTGTGCAGGCTGGTCGACTGGCTCAAGGAGAGCGCGGAGGCGGTCCCGGAGCCGGCGTGAGCTGAACCCGCGGATCAAAAGTCCTCTTCCACCAAGCGGTTGGGCATGCTCAAGCGCCGAAACGCATGCCCAACCGCTTGGTGGAAGAGGACCTTCGCGCGTCGGCAGTCAGGCCCGGGCGGGTCCACTCCAGTGTGTAGCGGAAGAACAGCCGACGGCGGAGCAGTGCTCCTGGCAGCACGGCGCGGGCGATCCGGGAGATCTCCGTGAGCGTCTCGGCGGGGTCGCGCACCGGCATCGCGGGGCCGTCGTCGTCCACAGGCGTGGACACGGGCTGTGGATGCTTGATCATCCCGACCAGCGGGTTGAGCAGGGACGACGGGATGTCCCAGGCGAGGTCCACCACGGTTGAGGCCCGCCCCAGGCCGACGACGAGCAGCCGGCCGCCGGGCTCGAGCAGCTCGGCCGCGTGCCGCAGCGCAGCCTCCAGCGGCAGGTGATGCAGCACCGCGATCATGGTGATCGTGTCGAACGTGCCGTCGACTTCCTCGAACCGGGTGTGGCGCACGGTCACCGCCGGGTCGTCGGCGAACCGCTCGGTCGCGACGGCGGCCATGGCGGCGTCGGCGTCCACGCCCAGGACCTCGTCGAAGCGCCCCCGCAGCCGGCCCAGCATGGTCCCGGCGCCGCAGCCGACGTCGAGCGCCCGTCGCCGTCGGGCGGGGAGCCGCCGCAGGATCCAGCCGTGGAAGTGGTCGTTGTGGCTCCACGGGTGCCGCTGGTTGACCCGGTGCAGCCAGCGGCCGCCCGCCCGTACCAGCGGATTGGGCACGGTCCGGATGTCCATGCGGCCCACCGTAGCGGTGCCCGTGTATGGGAGTGGCGGACGCATTGACGTCACTATCATCAATAAAACTCATCATGGATGATAGTGACGCCGGCGGTGACTCGTCCGAGGAACGCCTGCTCAACCGGCGTCGCAACTTGGAGTAAGCCGTCTCCTTAATCCAAGTTTCGGCGAAACTTGGATTAGCGTGGGGGTCATGCTCCAGGTTCCCGCATTCGAGCAACAGGACGAGTACTGGGTGGCCGAGCCCGACGGCATGACCAGCCGTGCGCGGATGGCCGAGGCCTCTGGGCCCTACCAGTCGACAGTCCCGCCACGCATCGCTGACTGGGCGCCTGATGTCGCTGCCGACCTCGCTGCCGACACGGAGGAAGCGGCCGCAGCCCTGAGCAGGTTCGACGACTATGCCCGCGCGGTACTCGGGGAGTCGAGCCCGTCGCTCGGGCCGATGAGTTCCATCCTCCTTCGGACCGAGTCCACGTCGTCGTCGCAGATCGAGAACCTGACGGTCGGGGCAAGGCAGCTCGCCCTGGCGGAGATCGACCAGTCGACGTCGGACAACGCGCGGACCGTGGTCGCGAACGTCCGTGCCATGGAAGCGGCGCTCGACCTCGCCGACAGCCTCGACACGGCGGCGGTGCTGGAGATGCACCGGGCGCTGTTGTCCGGCCAGCGAGGTTGGGAGGAGCACGCCGGCCAGTGGCGTGACCAGCTGGTGTGGATCGGGACGAGTTCCGTCAGTCCCCGCGGCGCGTCTCACGTCGGTCCGCAGGCAGAGCTTGTACCCGGGGCGATGGAGGACCTGATGGTGTTCGTCCGCCGGGACGACCTTCCCGTTGTAGTACAGGCCGCAGTGGCGCACGCGCAGTTCGAGAACATCCACCCCTTCTCGGACGGGAACGGCAGGACGGGCCGTGCGCTCGTCCACGCGATGCTCCGAGCCAAGCGTCTCGTCACGAGCACGACGGCACCTGTGTCGGCGGGCCTGCTGAAGGACACCGACAGGTACTTCCAGACGCTCTCGGCCTACCGCGACGGGGATGCTCGGCCGATCGTCGAGCAGTTCTCCGCCGCCGCGCGGTTTGCGGCGACGGCGGGCGCCCGCCTGATCGACGACCTCGCGGCGCAGATCGAAGCGTCCCGGGACCAGATGTCCGGGCTTCGTCCGCAGGCGTCGGCATGGAAAGTGCTTCCGCATCTGCTCTCCCACCCGGTGCTCAACGCGAGCTACCTGTCGGCCCACGTCGGCATGGGCGCACAGAGCGCGCAGAACGCGCTCGGCCAGCTGGTGGACGCCGGAGTCCTGGAGGAACGGACCGGCCTCCGTCGCAACCGGGTGTGGCAGCACCCGGGAATACTCGGCGTGCTGGACCACTTCGCGCAGAGCCTGATCCGCGCGTAGTCCCCGCGAGGACGCGCACTCACCGGCCCGCAACCAGGCCTGTGAGGAAGAGTTTCGGCCCGGGTAACCACCGGCGCACCAGCGCGAAAAACCAGCGACCTACGGTCAAGACATGGTCAACTCCGGCGAATCCCAGCACCTTGTCGTGATCGGCGGCGGCATGGTCGCGCAGCGGCTCGTCGAGGCGCTGCGCGCCAGGGACGACGCCGGTCGCTACCACGTCACCGTCTTCGCGGAGGAGCCCCGCGCGCCCTATGACCGCGTGGGGCTGACCCGCTGGTTCACCGACGGCCCCGACGGGATCGCCCTGGGTGACCCGGCCCTGTGGGCCGACCCGCACGTCACCCTGCACACCGACCGCAAGATCGAGTCGATCGACCGCGAGGCCAAGACAGTTACCGACCGGCTCGGCCACGTTCACCCGTACGACGAGCTGGTGCTCGCCACCGGTTCCAGCGCCGCGATGCCGCCCATCCCCGGCAACGACCTGCCGGGCGTCTTCGTGTACCGCACCATCGACGACGTCGCGGCGCTGCGCGGCTGGGTCGAGGAGAAGCGCAGGAGCTACCCGGCGGGCAAGCCGGTGCGCGGAGCCGTGATCGGCGGCGGCCTGCTCGGCCTGGAGGCGGCGGGCGCGCTCACCGCGCTCGACGCGCAGGCCACCGTTATCGAGTTCGGTACGCACCTCATGGGCGTGCAGGTCGACCTCGGCGGCGGCCAGGCGCTGAAGCGCCTCATCAACGGCAAGGGCATCGGCGTCCGCGCGGAGACCGCGACCAGCCAGATGCGGCCGCACAAGCGCACCGGCCACGTCGGCCGGCTGGACTTCGCCGACGGCGGGCGGCTCGACGTCGACGTCGTCGTGGTGGCCACCGGCGTGCGTCCCCGCGACGAGCTCGCCCGCGCCGCCGGGCTGGCGATCGGCGAGCGCGGCGGCGCCGTCGTCGACCTGTCGTGCCGTACCGAGGACCCGAACATCTGGGCCGTGGGCGAGGTGGCCTGCATCGAGGGCCGCTGCATCGGCCTGGTCGCGCCCGGCAACACCATGGCCGAGGTGGTTGTGGACCGGCTGCTCGGCGGCCTCGCGGAGTTCCCCGGCGCGGACACCGCGACCAAGCTCAAGCTCTCCGGCGTCGACGTCGCCTCCTTCGGCGACGCGCACGCCCGGACCGCGGACGCCGTCGAGGTGGTCTGGGCCGACCCCGTGGCCGGCGTCTACAAGAAGCTCGTCCTGTCCGACGACGCCCGCACGCTCCTGGGCGGCGTCTTCGTCGGCGACGCCGGCCCCTACGCCAGCCTGCGCCCCATGCTCGGCACTACGCTGCCCGGCGAGGACCCGAGCGCCTTCCTGCTACCCGAGGGCGGCGGCGCCCCGAACCTGGAGCTGCCCGACGACGCCAACGTCTGCTCCTGCAACAGCGTCTCGGCGGGGACGATCCGGGGCGCCGTCACCGAGCACGAGTGCACCGACGTCCCGGGGGTGAAGGCCTGCACCCGGGCCGGCACCACCTGCGGCGCCTGCCTGCCGCTGGTGAAGAAGCTCGTCGACACCGAGCTGGTGCGCGCGGGCATCGAGGTCAGCACGGCCCTGTGCGAGCACTTCGACATGTCCCGCGCCCAGCTGTTCGACGCCGTCCGGGTCGCCGACCTGCACTCGTTCAGCGACATCGTGGGCCGGTTCGGGCGCGAGAACGTGGCCGCAGACGGCGGCGGCGCCGCGAAGGGCCGCGGCTGCGACATCTGCAAGCCGGTGGTGGCCTCGATCCTGGCGTCGCTGGGCAACGGGCACATCCTGGCCGGCGAGCAGTCCACGCTGCAGGACACCAACGACCACATGCTCGCCAACCTGCAGAAGGACGGCACGTACTCGGTGGTGCCCCGGATGCCCGGCGGTGAGGTCACCCCGGAGCGGCTGATCGTCGTCGGGCAGGTCGCCAAGGACTTCGGGCTGTACACGAAGATCACGGGCGGCCAGCGCATCGACATGTTCGGGGCTCGCGTGGAGCAGCTGCCGGAGATCTGGCGGCGGCTGGTCGACGCCGGCTTCGAGTCCGGGCACGCGTACGGCAAGTCGCTGCGCACTGTGAAGTCGTGCGTCGGGTCCACGTGGTGCCGGTACGGCGTGCAGGACTCCGTGGGCATGGCCGTCGAGCTGGAGCTGCGCTACCGCGGCCTGCGCTCGCCGCACAAGCTCAAGATGGGCGTCTCCGGCTGCGCTCGCGAGTGCGCGGAGGCGCGGGGCAAGGACGTGGGCGTCATCGCCACGGACAAGGGTTGGAACATCTACGTGGGCGGCAACGGCGGGCAGACGCCGCGGCACGCGAAGCTGCTCGCCGAGGACCTGACCTCGGAGGAGCTCCTGCGCACCATCGACCGCTTCCTCATGTACTACGTCCGCACGGCCGACCGGCTGCAGCGCACCGCGCCGTGGATCGAGGAGGTCGACGGCGGCCTGGACGGCGTGCGCGAGGTGATCATGGAGGACTCGCTCGGCATCTGCGCCGACCTCGACGCCGCCATGGCCCGCCACGTCGAGAACTACGAGGACGAGTGGAAGGCCGTGCTGGAGGACCCGGAGAAGCTGCGCCGGTTCTCGTCGTTCGTCAACGCCCCCAAGGACGCCGACCCGTCCCTCGCCTACGTCGAGGAGCGCGGCCAGCGCCGTCCTGCCACGACGGAGGAGCGCGCGTCCGGCGTCGTCATCGCGGGCCCGAAGCTGGAGGTGCGAGCATGACCGTCGACGACGTGTCAGCGACACACGTCACCGGAGTGACGTGGGAGTCCGACGACTCGGGGGTGGGCCGCTGGGAGCGCGCGTGCCTGCTCACCGACCTGTTCCCCGAGCGCGGCGCCGCGGCGCTCTTCGGGGACGTCCAGGTGGCCCTCTTCCACCTTCCCGACGACCCCGCCTACGCGGCTCACGGCGGGCAGGTGTACGCCGTCCAGAACCTCGACCCGTTCTCCGGGGCGCACGTCATGTCGCGGGGGATCGTCGGCACGCGGGGCGGCGAGCCCACGGTGGCCGCACCGGTCTACAAGCAGGTGTTCTCCCTGGTCACGGGTAAGTGCCTGGTCACGGCGGACAAGAGCCCCAAGGACGACCTGCCCCCGGACCTGGCCACCTACCCGGTCAAGCTCCGCGACGGCGTGGTCCACGTAGGCCTCCCATGACGACCCCCGATCTCGTTGAGTGCGGCCCATTTGTTGCCTCAGCAGGCGCGGCGGCAACAAATAGCCCGCACTCAACGATGGGGAGGGTGACGCTTGTCGGGGGTGGGCCCGGGGCCGTTGATCTGCTGACCGTGCGGGCCTGGCGGGCCCTGCAGGCGGCCGACGTCGTGGTCGCCGACCGGCTGGGTCCCGTCGAGATCCTCGCCGAGCTCCCGCCGCACGTCCGCGTGGTCGACGTCGGCAAGGAGCCCGGCCGTCACCCCGTGCCGCAGGAGCGCATCAACGAGCTGCTCGTGGAGCACGCCCGCGCGGGCGCGCACGTGGTGCGGCTCAAGGGCGGCGACCCGTTCGTGCTCGGCAGGGGCGGCGAGGAGGTAGTCGCGTGCGTGGCGGCCGGCGTGCCGGTCGAGGTCGTGCCGGGCGTGACGTCCGCCGTCGCCGTGCCGGGGCTGGCCGGCATCCCGCTCACCCACCGCGGGGTCACCACGGGCTTCCACGTGGTCTCGGGCCATTGCGCCCCGGGGGTGTCAGACCCCCAGGTCACCGGGGTGACCCATACGCCTGACACCTCGGGGCCGCTCGACTCCGCAGCCCTCTCCTGTGTGCGGGACGGCACGGCTACCCTTGTCGTACTGATGGGGGTGCGGTCCCTCGGCGCGATCGTGGCGCAGTCCCTGGCCGCAGGTGCTGATCCCGGAACTCCCGTGGCGATCGTGGAGAACGGTTCCACGCCGGAGCAGCGCGTCACGCGGGCTCGTCTCGAAGAGGCGGCCTCCGTTGCAGCGGCCCGTGGTGTGCAGTCGCCCGCGGTCGTCGTCATCGGCCGCGTGGCCGCTGAAGGGCTTCTGGAGGGTACAAGTGAACGACGTCTGGCAGGTGCCGGTGTCTGACGTTGCAGCGCCCGCCCACGCCCAGGCGACCCACCCGACGCTGGGCCAGGTAATGGCCGGCGCGACCGTGCTCGTCACGGCCGAGCGCCGGGCATCCGAGCTCGCCGCCGCCCTGGAGCGCCGCGGCGCCACGATCCGGCACGCGCCGGCGCTCAGCATGATTCCGCACGTCGACGACGAGACCCTGATCGCCGCCACGCGCGCCATCGTTTCCGCCCCGCCCGACGTCGTGGTGGTCACCACCGGGATCGGCTTTCGTGCCTGGATCGAGGCCGCCGACGCGCACGGGCTCGCCGAGCCGCTCATCGAGCTGCTCGCGGGTACCCGGCTGGTCGCGCGCGGTCCCAAGGCCCGTGGCGCGATCCAGGCCGCCGGCCTGCAGGCCGACTGGGTCGCCGAGTCCGAGACGTCCGCCGAGGTAGCGGAAGCCCTGCTCAGCGAGGGTGTGCAGGGACTGCGCATTGCCATCCAGCACCACGGCGCGGGCGCCGACGGGCTGGACGAGGTGTTCGAGAAGGCGGGCGCGCAGGTCGCGAGCCTCGTTGTCTACCGGTGGGGCCCGGCGCCGGACCCGCAGGCGGTGCGCGAGTCCGTGTTCGCGATCGCCGACGGCGAGATCGACGCCGTCGTCTTCACGTCCGCCCCGGGCGCCGAGGCCTGGGTGCAGGCCGTCGAGGCGGAGGGCCTGATGGACCGGGTACGCGCCCGGTTCGTCGACGGCGGGACTGTCGCGGCCGCCGTCGGGCCGATCACCGCCAAGCCCCTGGAACACCGGGGGATCGTGCCCCTGCAGCCGGAGCGCGGCCGGCTCGGCGCGCTTGTCCGTGCGTTGGTGGGGCACTACGAGCGTATCGAGTCCGTCGCGCTGAGCACGGTCGCCGGGTCGCTGGTGATCCGCGCGCGCGTGGCGGTGCTGGACGGGCAGGTGCTGCCGCTGTCGCCGACCGGTGTGGCGGTGCTGCGACTGCTCGCCGCAGCCGAGGGCGACGTCGTGCCACGCGACCAGGTGCTTGCCGCGCTGCCGGGCGACTCCCAGGACACGCACGCCGCGGAGGTCGCGATCGCGCGGCTGCGTGAGGCGGCCGGGCGCCGCGACCTCATCCGCACGGTGGTGAAGCGGGGCTACCGCATCGAGCTGGCCTAGTTCTGTCCGGTGAATGGCCAGGTCGCCTCCTTTGCCATGGGAGACTCACGTATGCCCGTGATCGCTGCCGCCGACGCTGGGCCCGTACCGACGCCCGAAGTGGCGCTGCCGGCCGCTCCGCACGGGATCTGTGTGAACTGCGGATACGACGTCACGCTCCGTGTAGTGGCTACCGAGGGCACTCGCCGCACCTACCAGTGGGTGCCATCCGATGAGCCCGCCCGGCCGGGCCGGTGGTGCTACGAGGCCGCGATGCCTGCGTACCACTGGGCCGACGGCGCCACGGCTGCCGTCTATCACGTCTCGACCTGACGGTCCCGGACCACGGGCTCAGTCGGCGAGCTTGAAGGCGAGCTCCGTGTCCCACTCCGCCATGTCTGGCTGCTCGGCCGGGTCCGAGAAGTAGTGCTCGAACCGGCCGGCCCACGCGTCACCGGCGTCGGTGTCGTGCCGGTCGAACGTGAGCCCCTCCGCGGCCGCCCACTCCAGGAGCGCGGCGGTGGCGCCCATCAGCCCGTCGGGGTGCCCGTGATAGACGGTCGTCACGTACCGCCCGGCCGGGATCGTGCCCACCGTGACATCTCCGGCGGAGGCGAGCACGGCGTCGTCGGGTACGGGGAAGCCGCACTCCACGACGAGGTGGGCCGCCATGTCGATCACGTGATAGCGGAAGAACGGCGGGCCTGCGGGGTGCGTGCCGCGCTCGGCGAGCCAGCCGACGATCTCGGGGATGCGGTCCGCGACCTTCTCGAACTCGGTCATGGTGACGGTTCCGGTGATACCGGCGGTGGGGATCTCGGGGCGTGTCTCGATGCGGTAGGTGCTCATGCGGTGTGGACTGCCCGTGGCCGTAGGACTCATCGGCGAGCCGCGCGATATCGCTTCGTGGTCCGGACTCAACGTTCTGCACCCTCCATGCGTTACAGGCGGCGGGGCGAGAGGAGCGTCGGATGGCGCACTGGGAGGCGGAGCTCACCGAGCTCGTGATGCGCCGCAGCGGCGCGCTGGTCGGGTATGCGTACCCGCTGACGCGGGACAAGTCGCAGGCCGAGGACCTGGTGCAGGACGCGCTGGTCAAGGTGTACTCCCGCCTGCGCCGTCCGCCGTCGGTGGGCGAGCAGACCCAGCTCGACCTGGACCGGCCGGAGGCGTCCAACGCCGAGGAGTACGTCCGGCGCGCCATCCTGACGATCTACCTGGACGGGTACCGAAGGCGGAACCACTGGGCGGGCCTCAAGCACCTCCTGGCCGACGACGCCCACTCGCCCGGGGCGGACCGGGTAGCCACCGCCCGCGTCGATGTGGGCGCCGCGCTGAAGCAGCTCTCGCCCCGGCAGCGCGAGGCGGTGATGCTGCGGTTCTTCGACGACATGACGGTGCCGCAGATCGCAGCGGCTCTGGGGACGAGCCAGGGGAACATCAAGCGGCACCTGTTCGACGCGACGGCCGTGCTGCGCCAGGCCCTGGCCGAGGTCTCGGTGCCCGCCATGGAGACCGGCCTCGACGAGCGGCTGGACACGGTGGCGGGCGCGGTACGCCGCCGTCGGACGGCGAAGGTTGCCGCCGTCAGCGGTGCCTCGCTGGTGCTGGCGGGCCTGCTGGCATTCGCTGTCTGGGGCCCCGGACGGCTCCTGTCGGAACCGGTGCCGCCGGCGACCCCGAGCCCAGACGCGGCCGTCGGCGCCGCCTGGACGCCCGACGCCTGGCGCTCGCAGGGCCCGCAGTACCACTGCGGTATGGAGGTGACGGAGCTGGTGTCGTCCTCCGACACCGTGCGGAGATCACCGGCGACGTCGCGCCGACGGACGACGCGGCGTTCCCCGGCCTGACGGCGCCCGTCCGGATCACCCGGACCGACGTCGAGGGCCCGGCCCTCGACGGGGCAACCGCTGCTGGTCTTCGCAGGGACGGCCAGGTGGTCGATATCGGCCGGGGCGGTACGACGGCGGGTATCAACTGCCTGGCGCCGGCCAGTCCGCGGACGACGTTGCCGAGGCGATCCCCGCTACCTCGTGCGGGACGTGGACGACGCGCGGGGGACCCTGGGAGGAGTACCTGGACGCGCGCCGGGCCGGCACCTACCAGGTGTACGCGGTGATGCCGTGGGGCGAGGCCGCCGGGTCGGGTATCAGCGGGATAGCTGTCAGCGAGCCCGTCACCATGGAGGTCCCGGCGGTCGAGGTCCCGGCCGAGGAACCGCTGGCCGTCGACATCCGCGACGGCTACCAGCCGCCGTGGCTGGAGGGCACGAGCCTGGCCTGCGGGGTCTACGCGTCCGACATCCCGGGCGGCCCGCAGGTGCACTCGGAGCGGTCGGGTTTGGAGCTGGAGGTCGATTCCGCCGGTGACGAGGTGACGATCAGGTTCAACGAGACCGAGGGTGAGGCCGTCGACATGCCTCGCACGCCGATCACGCTGGTCTGGCTCAGCGACGGGTACGTGGTCGGGGTCGGCAGCGACGTCTGGTCCGATCCCGTGGAGGACCTCCAGGTCGACGCGAACGGCGCGACGTCCGTCGTCGTGCCGATCGAGCCCGACCGGACGTGCCTCGAGAACCCGGACGCCGGGATGCCGGCCGGGGCTTACGACCTGCGCGTTCTTGCAGAGCTCGATCCCGGCCCGGACGGTGAGCGACAGTTCATCTCCGTGGGCATACCGTCCGAGTACTTCGTCGAAGACTGATCGACGGCCGCAGCGGACGCGGGTCGCCACCGCGGTCAGTCAGCGACGAAACTGCTGGGCAGGTGGCGAGGAAACTGCGGTAGCTGCAGCGGCCAAACTGCAGCAGACTGTGCGGCCAAACTGCAGCAGACTGTGCGGCCAAACTGCAACAGCCCCAGCGGCCAAACTGCAGCAGGTGTGCGAGGATCGGCTCCATGGTGCGAATTCCGCAGTCTCCGGTCGGAAAGATCCTCCCGCGTCGAGCAAGCTCTTTGGTTCAGGAAGCCATGGCCGACACGAGGGTCGTGCTCGTGAACGGCCCACGTCAGTCGGGCAAGAGCACGCTCGTGGGTCAGATCGCTGCATCACGGGACATGACTCTCTTCACGTTGGACGATCCCAAGGTTCGGGAGGCTGCGCGGGCCGACGAGTCGGGGTTTGTCCGCCGCGCACCGACCATGGTGATCGACGAGATCCAACGAATGCCGGAACTGCTGCTGCCGATCAAGGCCGCAGTCGACTTGGACTTCGTCCCTGGCCGATTCCTGCTCACCGGGTCGGCGCGAGTCCTTGGGCTCCGCGCGTTGCCGGACACCCTTGTCGGACGGATGGAGACCATCGAACTGTGGCCGTTGTCGCAGGGGGAGATCGACGGAGCACCCGACGGATTCGTCGATGCCGCGTTCGCTCTTGGACCGGACTTGGAGCACCGTTCGGACGAGGAAATCGACGGATACATCGCTCGGATCGTCAGGGGCGGTTTCCCCGAGGCCATCGCCCGCACGGGCAAACGGCGATCACAGTTCCTCAGGGGGTATGTCGGCGACCTGGTGAACCGTGATGTCGTCCAGCTCTCCGAGATCGAGCGTGGTCCGCAGATGCGAGCGCTTATCGACATGCTCGCGGTCCGTTCGGGGAACCTCCTCGTTCCCGGAAAGCTCGCGAGCGATCTGGAGATCTCTCAGCACACCGTGCAGAGCTACCTCTACCTCCTCGAAGAGGTCTATCTGATCAAGCGGATCCCGGCGTTGGTCCGGAACATCGGCACTCGTACCGTCCATACACAGAAGGTGGCGATGGTCGATTCCGGGATCGCGGCAGCCCTGCTCAGTCAGGACGAGGCGAGCCTCCACAGGATTGGTAGCCCGCTCGGTGGTCTGCTCGAAGGGTTCGTGGCCATGGAGATCGCTCGTCAGCTCACCTGGTCCGAGACTGATGCCGAGATGTTCCACTACCGCACCAAAGACCAGGTGGAAGTCGACGTCGTCCTACAGAACCGGCGTCGAGAAGTCATCGGCTTGGAAGTAAAAGCCTCGTCCACGCCCAAATCCGAGGACTTCCGTGGCCTGCGGCACCTCGCCGAGCGGCTCGGCGACGACTTCCTTGCCGGCTACGTCCTGTACACGGGCGACGAGACACTGTCGTTCGGGCCCAAGCTTCGAGCGCTGCCTGTCAGTGCCCTCTGGCAGGTCGCGAAGCCGTAGCCCAACGGAGACTTCACGGAGCTCAGCCCCGGGTCGGGCGTCGAGCCGCAGTTCCTGTGCGTCGAGGTTTGGTTCAACCACGCCGTCGAAGAGTGACCAACGGGTACAGCGCCACGGCCCGTCAGCATGATTCCGGCGAATTTCTCGCCGCCGGCGTCATCGTTCTGTCCTTCTCACACGTCAGGGAGGATGACAGCGAGAGGGGAAGTCTTCGATGGCGCAGTGGGAGAAAGAGCTCGAGGAGCTCATGGCGCGGCGCAGCCGCGCGCTGGTGGGGTACGGGTACACGCTGACGCGGGACCGGGCGCAGGCCGAGGACCTGGTGCAGGACGCGCTGGTCAAGGTCTTCTCGCGCCTGCGGCGTCCGCGGGAGATGGCCGACGGCGGCGGGCACGTCATGGACCTGGACCAGCCCTTGCTGACGAACGCGGAGGCCTACGTGCGCCGGACGATGCTGACCATCTACCTGGACCGCTTTCGGCGGCAGAAGAGCTGGACGGGCATCAAGCACCTGCTGGCCGACGAGGACCACTCGCCCGGGGCGGAGCGCGTCGCGACGGCCCGGGTCGACGTCGGCGTGGCGCTGGCCAAGCTGTCCCCGCGGCAGCGCGAGGTGGTGGTGCTGCGGTTCTTCGAGGACATGACGGTGCCGCAGATCGCACAGACCCTCGGCACGAGCCCCGGCACGATCAAGCGGCACCTGTTCAACGCGACGGAGCTGCTGCGCGATTCGCTCGCCGAGCTCACGGCGCCCGAGATGGACACCGCGTTCGAGGAGCGGCTCGGCGCGGTGTCGGGTTCGGTGCGCCGCCGTCGGGTGGCGAAGGTCGGCGCCCTCAGCGGTGCCTCGCTGGTGCTGGCGGGCCTGCTGGCGATGGCGGCCCTGTGGGGGCCCTCGCGGCTCCTGTCGGAGCCGGTCGTACCGGCTACGCAGAGCCCGGACACCGTTGCGGTCGGCAACGGCTGGGTACCCAGCGCCTGGGAGGAGCAGGGCGCCCAGTACGAGTGCGGCATGGAGGTGACGGAGCTGACGTCCACCTCCGACAGGTTGCGCCTCGAGCTCACCGGCGACGTCCGGCCGACGGGCTACGGCCTGGAGGCGCAGGTCCGGGTCGCGCGGACCGACGAGGCCGGGCTTGCCCTCGACGGCGGCGCGCCCCTGCTGGTCTTCGCGCAGAACGGCCAGGTGGTCGACCTCGGCCAGGGCTGGCACGAGGCCGGGTACGCGATCCCCGAGGCCGGCGACACCAGGGCTGACGTCGCGACGGCGTCCGCGGCGACGTCGTGCGGGGACTGGACGAGCGGCGCGATCAGCGAGGAGTACCTGGACGCGCGCCCGGCCGGCACCTACGACGTGTACGCGGTGATGCCGTGGTTCGAACCGGGGTCCGACGACGGTTCCAGCCAGATGGCCGTCAGCGAGCCGGTCACCATGGAGGTTCCCGAGGTCGAGCTACCGGGCGAGGCGCCCCTGACGATCGACATTCGCGACGGCTACCAGCCGGAGTGGCTCGAGGGCACCGATCTGGCGTGCGGCGCGCACGCGTCCGACATCCCGGCCGGGCCGCAGGTGCCGAGGATCCGGTCGGGCCTGGAGCTGACGGCGCAGTCCGCCGGCGGCGCCGACGCCCCCGACGAGAAGGTGAAGATCACGTTCACCGAGACGAAGGGCGAGGCCGTCGACACGACCCGTACTCCGTTCGCGCTGGTCTGGCTCCGCCAGGGGCGCGTGGTCGGCGTCGGCCACGACGTCTGGTCCGAGCCGGCGGAGAAGCTGCGGGTCGATGCGAAGGGCACGGCGTCCGCCGTCGTCCCGGTCGAGCCCGACACGACCTGCCTCACCGACCCCGAGGCGGGACTTCCGGACGGCAGCTACGACGTGTACGCCTTCACCGAGCTCGACCCCGGCTCGGACGGTGAGCCGCAGTTCGTGGCCGTCGAGGCAGTGCTGGGGTACTTCATCGGCGACTGACCAACGAAACCCTCACCCGGCGCGTCATGGTGTTTGTGGAGACGATGACAGCACATACGCACCGGGGAGGTGGCCATGGCGGTATGGGAGAGCGAGCTCGATGAGCTCATGAGGACGCGCGGGAGCGCCCTCGTCCGCTATGCCTACATGCTCTCCGGCGACCGCGCACTCGCCGAGGACCTGGTCCAGGACGCACTGGTCAAGGTCTACTCGCGGCTGCGTGGCGTGCCCGGCCGGGGCAGATCGGTGGCCGTGGCCCAGGGCAGCCACGCGCACGACCTCGAGTCCCCGTTCACGAACGCGGAGGGCTATGTGCGGCGCGCCGTTCTCACCATCTACCTGGACGGCTACCGCAAGCGGCAGCGCTGGACCGGGGTCAAGCACCTCCTGGCCGCCGACGTCAGCAGCCGCGGCGCCGACCAGGCCGCGTCGGCGCGCGTCGACGTGATGGCGGCGCTCGCCAAGCTCGGAGCCCGCGAGCGGGCCTGCGTGGTCCTGCGCTACTTCGAGGACATGACGGTGCCGCAGATCGCCGACGCGCTCGGCACCGCCCAGGGCACGGTCAAGCGCTACCTGTCGGACGCCACCGCAAACCTGCAGGAGATCCTGCGCCCCGACGATTTCCGACCGGCCGAAGGGAGGGCCGCCCGATGAGCCATGAGAACTGGAACGACGACAACGACTTCCTGAGCGGCGCGCTCCACGGCGCCGCCGACGAGATGCCCGGTGGGGAGGTGGACGACCTGCATATCTCATTCGGAGTGATCCGTGATCGTGTGCGGCGCCGTCGTGCCGCCAAGATCGGCAGCCTCGCAGGCGGCAGCCTCGTGGTGGCGGGCGTGCTCGCTTTCGGCGTCGTGCAGACGCCGCTGTGGGACAGCACCGATCCGGTCGTCCCGGGAGTGCAGTCGCCGGACGCGTACGCGAGCCCGGACGGCGACGCCCCGACCCAAGGGCCGGAGCCGACGGCCGAGCCGTCCACCGCGCCCGCCGCGAGCGTCATCCAGGACGACTACCAGCCCTCCTGGCTCGAGTGGAGCGACCTGACGTGCGGCATGCCGGTCGATGACCTGCGGTCCACGGCGTCCGGCTGGTCGGTCGCCGCGACCGGCGACATCTACGCCCGGACCTCGGATCAGGGGGGCGGCACGCCCTCGACGTCGTGGGGCATGTCGGCAACGGTCCAGGAGGGGGACGCGGGCACGCTCGATGTGCCCCCGGTCCTGGTGTGGAGCCAGGACGGCGTGGTGGTGGACCTCGGGGCCAACGTCTTCGGGGCGCCCATCCAGGGCGCGCCGCTGCTCGGCGCGGTCGACGGCGCCGTCGAGGCCCAGGGCAACGGGTTGACGACATGCGCGCCGACCGAGTCGGAGGCGGTCGACTACTTCGAGACGCCGCTCCCCGAGGGCGACTACGAGGTGCGGGTGGTCGGCTTCCCGGAGGTCGCCTCGGGCCAGTGGGCGACGGCGGTGAGCGCGCCGGTGTCGGTCCGCATCGACGCCGACGGCGCACACAGCCCGACGGGGACCCGTGGCGGCGACGCGACGATCGAGCCCCCGGGCCGTGCCGACGGCGAGCAGTCGCGGTTCGTGCTGGACCGCACCACGGACTGGGTCACCGCGAGCATGACGTACCGGAACTATGCGTCGGCCGACCCCGTGTCGGTTACGGCCCAGTGCGAGAGCTCGAACCCGGCGGACAGCGTGTCGTTCGAGGTGGTCCGTCAGTCCAACCAGCAGGTGCTCGGATCCGGCGAGATCGCCTGCCACGGCGCCCAGTCCGTGACACCCTTCGGGGTCGTCGACGGCGCCGAGGAGTCGCTCGACATCCGGCTGGGCAGCGTGCCCGACGGCGTCGCACGGCTCTGGGCGTCCCTCGCCCCGACCCCGGCCGACGACGGCGAGGACACGGCGAGCGACTGCTCCGCGAGCGGCCTCGACCTGGCCTACGACCCGGCGAACTCGCCGAGCGAGGGCGCCGGGGCGACCGCCCAGGCCATCGTGGAAGCGGCCTCGGGCTGCGACGCCGACGGGCTGATCGGGCTGGCGACCGAGCATGGCACCGAGCTCATGTTCGGCAACGAGACCCCGGAGCAGACCTTCGGCCTGCCCGAGACCGAGGCGCTGCCGTACGAGACGCTGGTCCGGCTGCTGGCCGGCACCAACGGCGTCGTGAACGGCGGGGACGCCGGGAACGAGACGATCACGTGGCCGCGGGTCTCGACCGATGAGTTCCGCGACTCGGACGAGGCCTGGGCGGAGGCCGTCGAATCCGGCCTGCTCACCCAAGCAGAGGCCGACGCCCAGCGGGCGGACGAGACGTTCGGCTACACGGGGATGGTGATCGGCATCGCCGAGGACGGAACCTGGCGGTACTACTCCCCCACCGACTGATCCGAAGACGTCCGGTCCGGGCCCCAACGGTTCCTGCGCCCCGCTCGTATGACAGTTTGAGCGGGGCACAGGAACCGCCGGCGAGGAGACGGACAAGGTGGCTGGAGAACAGCTGGACAAGGGTGCGTGGTGAGCACCCGCTGGGACGACGAGCTCACGGAGCTCGTGACGCGCCGGGGGCGTGCCCTCGTGGGGTACGGGTATGCGCTGACGGGTGACGTGCGCCGGGCGGAGGACCTGGTGCAGGACGCCCTGGTCCGCGTCTTCCGTCGGTTCCGCCGCCCTGAGGCCGCCGGCACCGAGGGTCACACCGAGTTCCCCCTGAACGACGGCGGAAGCCACGCGGGCATCGAGGCATACGTGCGCCGGACGATGCTCAACCTCTACCTCGACGAGACCCGACGGTCCGCGCTGTGGCGCAAGGCCCAGCCCAAGGTGGCGGTCGAGGACCGGGTGAAGGCCCCGGCGTCGGACATCACCGCCCGCGCCGACGTGACGGCCGCGCTGCGCGGCCTGAGCCCGCGCCAGCGTGCGTGCGTGGTGCTCCGCTTCTACGACGACCTGACCGTGCCCCAGATCGCCGCCACGCTCGGCATCGCGCAGGGCACCACCAAGCGACACCTGGCCGACGGGATCCACGCCCTGCGTGGGGTGCTGGTGCCGGAAGGAGGCCTCCTATGAACGGCCACGACGACCTCGGGTTCGACGCCGATCTCGGCCCCGGCCGCGACCTCCTGAAGCAGACCATCGGCGCGCTGGTCGACGGCGCCACGCCCTCCGGCGTGCCCAGCGCACCGGAGGAGAACCTGGGGCTCCTGCGGCGCAGGGTGCGGACCTGGCGCATCGCCAAGGCCGGGGCAGTCGGGCTGAGCACGGCGGTGGTGATCAGCGCGCTCGCCTTCAGCGCGGCGCAGGCCTCCACGTGGAACAGGTCCGAGCCGCTGCCCGGTCGGCCCACCGTGCAGAGCACCGAGACAGGACCGGTGCCGTCTGAGGTCCCGACGTCGCGCCGGTCGCCGAGCCCGACGGCGTCCGCGAGCCCGACGCCGTCCGCGAGGCCGTCGAGCACCCCGGAGGCGACGCCGTCGGGGGCCGCGTCCGTCGAACCGACCCCGGAGGAGAGTGCGTCGTCCGCGGCGACGAACACGGTCGACCTGATCACCGCGCCGTTCGACGACGGATACCGGCCGTGGGGGACCGGCGACCCGGTGTGGTGCGGCATGCAGGACGAGGATCTCGTGTCGACGAGCCCGTCGGTGTCGATCGAGATCACCGGTGACCTGACCTACGAGCGCGGGGAGGGCGGATCGATCCCGATCCGGCTCACGGGGGAGATGCCGGGGTACGTCGAACCCGGAGACCCCGGTGACACCGAGACCATCGGGGACGGCGCGCTGCTGGTCTGGTCACAGGGCGGTCGGGTGGTTGACCTGGGGATGGCGTGGAGAGAGGGCAACTACGAGATCCCGCCCGCGCTCAACGACACGGGGGTGTGGACCGGCGAGGCCTATGCGCCGTCCTTCAGCTCCTGCGTCGAAGCGGACAAGATCGAGTACGGCATGGCCTACGACAACGTCCGTGCGGCAGGGACCTACCAGATACGTGCCGTGCAGGCGCACAACATCGGCGACGCGGGGACGGCCGGCGCGTCCAAGGACTACCTGGTGATCAGCGACCCCGTCACGGTCACCATCCGCTGACCACGTGTCGGACGCTCAGGTCACTGCGGTGACCTGAGCGTCCGACACGTCAGGGAAGTTCTGGCCGGTAGCTCGCGAGGGTCGCGTCATTGCGGCGTCGGGCCCAGCGTTCGAGGCGCTCCCGTCCCCGGCGGGTGCGCCCGAGCAGGTGGTACCGCCACACGTTGAGCGGCAGCACGTACGCGTGCGCCCACGGCGGGCGCAGCGGCAGGCCGAGCTCGCGCATGCTGCGCACCCCGAGAAACACCGTGAGCATCGACAGCAGCCGCTCCCGCTCGAACCGCGCCCGCCACGGCTGCCACCAGGACGGCCCGGGGTACACCCGGTCGGCCTGCGCGGCGACCACCGCCTGGGCAAGGCGCGGCCCCGCGTCCGAGATCCCGGCCTGCGCGAGCAGCACGTGGTAGTTGATGCGGTGCCGCGCCCACTCGTCGTCGACCAGGAAGTCGGGATGCACGCCCATCAGGTGCCCCACCCACTTCCACAGGTGCATCACGGCCCGGCTGTCCGACGGCGGGATGCGCACCCCGAGCGTCCGGCACCCGATGATCAGGGCACCGTCGAACAGCCCGAGCGTCGCCGCCTGATCGGCCTGGTTGATCGGCAGGCCCCAGCGGGCGGTGTCCCACCGGCCGGTGCCTGATGAGGCGGCGCCCAATGACTTGGCGCGCGGCGAGCTCGTGAACGACGCGCCGACCAGCGCGTGCATCGCCCGGACGTGCACGGCGGACTGCCAGCCCGGGCCGAACGGTCGCAGGGTGCCGGGCTCGTACAGCCCGACCGTCCACTCCTGCGTCTCCGCGAGCCGCCGCAGCGTCCCGCCACTCAGCGCGCCGGTCGCCGCGAGCAGGTCCGCGGGCCCGCCGAACCGGTACCCGCCCACGAGCGACAGCTGCAGCAGCACGTCGCCCGCGTTCTGCCCGAGCCGCCGCTGCACGGCGGCCCCCGCCTCGACGAGATCCCAGTCCACCCATGCGGGCACGGCGGTGACCTCGGCGAGGAACCGGCGCAGCGGCTCCGGGGTGTCAGCGCCGAGACCGATCCCTCTCTGGCCTCCCGCATCGAGATCGGTCCGTTGCTGGCCTCTCGCGCCGAGATCGGTCTCTTGCACCGAGATCGGTCCATTAATTGACCGATCTCGGTGCAACGGACCGACCTCGCGGTCCGCCCCGTGCACGGGACCGATCTCGCGATCACCGGCACCGTGCAAGGGACCGACCTCGGGATCAGCGGCCCCGTGCAGGGGACCGGCCAGCGCTTCCCGGAGCTGCGTGCGGGTCACCCGCCCCGGTGTTCCCGCCGGGAGTCGCATCGCGGTGGCGAGCGCGGCCCCGACGTCGTCCTCCTCGAAGAAGGCGCGGCCGATCCGGTCCAGGAGTGCCTCGTCCACGCCGCGCACGCGTCCGAGCAGGCGCAGCGGCCGGCCGATCCGCGCTCCGCGTGCCTCGGCGGCGCGGAACCGTGCCGGATACGGCGACCGGGTGGATCGCCCGACGTCGTCCACTGGGTTGTCCACCGTCTCGACCATGTCCCTATCCTTACCCGCCCGCCGCCCGCCGCCCGCCGCCCGCCGCCCGCCGCCCGCCGCCCGCCGCCCGGACAGAGAGCCGCTCGAACAGAGAACTGATGCGGCCATTACCCCAACCTCGCGCCGGGTTGGTTCGTCGGTACGTTCAAGATGGCAGGAAGGAGCCGGCAAATGGGCTGGCACGAAGACCTGGAGATGCTTGTCGCGCAGCGCGGCACGGTGCTCGTCGGGTACGCCTACACCCTGTGCGGCGACGTCCGGCAGGCCGAGGACCTGGTGCAGGAGGCGCTCGTCAAGTACTGCTCGCGCCTGGTGCGGCCGGGCGGACGGCGCGACCGGGCGGCGTCGGGCATGCGCACCGTGCCCCTGGACGGCGACGCGCCTGACAAGGCGGCGCATGCACCCGTGGAGTTCGCCGAGGCGTACGTGCGACGCATGGTGTTGAACCTGTACCTGGACGGATGGCGCCGCAGGAAGCGCTGGGCAGATATCGAGCCCAGGGTCGCGACGGACGACCGGGTGCGGTTCCCCGACTCGGGGATCACGGCCCGGGCGGACGTGGTGCAGGCGCTCACCCGGCTCACGCCCCGGCAGCGGGCGTGCGTTGTGCTGCGCTACTTCGAGGACATGACGATCGAGCAGGTGGCGGACACGCTCGGGAACGCCCCGGGGACCGTCAAGCGCCACCTCCATGACGCGCTGCACGTCCTGCGGGACGTGCTGGAACCGGCCGGAGCGGCCACGGCAGAAGGAGCACTGCGATGAACCAGCACGACGACGGCCCGGGCCAGGACCACGGCTGGGTGGACCCGGCCGAGAGCGGCCTCCTGAAGCAGACCTTCAGCGCGATGGCCTCCGGGGTGGATCCGGCGTCGCCCACGGGGCCGGCCGCGGCCCTGCCGATCATGGACCGGCGGGTGCGGCGGCGTCGGACGGCGAAGCTGGGCGGGCTCGGCGGTGGAGCGCTTGCCCTGGCGGGCGCCCTGGTGCTCGGGGCGGGGCAGCTCGCGCCCGCGCAGCAGTCCGAGCTGCTGCCGGGGGCGTCCTCGCCGGCGCCGGAGTTCAAGCTCCAGGACGGCTACCAGCCGCCCTGGCTCGACTGGAGCGACCTGACGTGCGGCATGCCGGTGGCCGACCTGGAGTCCACGGCACAGGGCTGGTCGGTGGCGGCGGCCGGTGACATCTACGCAAGGACGGCGGCCCTTGAGGGCGACACCTCGACGTCGTGGGGCATGGCGTCGAGGCTCATGGGCGGGCCAGGCACGCTCGACGCTTCTCTGGCGCTGGTGTGGAGCCAGGACGGCGTCGTGGTGGACCTCGGTCCCGACGTGTTCGGTGGCTCGGACGAGCGCCAGCCGCTGCTCCGGACCAACCCGGACGGCACGGTCGAGGCCCAGGGTGGTGCGGGGACCTCGTGCGCACCGACGGAGACCGGGACCGATCCGGTCTTCGAGACACAGCTGCCCGAGGGCGACTACGAGGTACGAGTGGTCGGCTTCCCGCAGGCTGCCTCGGGCCAGCGGGCCACGGCGGTGAGCCGGCCGGTGACGGTCCACATCGACGCCGACGGCGCGCACAGCCCGAGGGCGCGTGGCGGTGAGTCGACCATCGAGTTCCCGGAGCCGGCCGAGGGCGAGATCTCGCGGTTCGAGCTGGACCGCACCACGGACTGGGTCACCGCGGGGATGACCCGGCGCGGCTACTCGTCGGGCACAGCGTTGACCGTCCAGGGCCAGTGCGAGGGCGGGGACCCAGAGGCGGTGCTACCGATCGAGCTGGTGCGGTCGTCCACCGGCAAGGTGTTCGGGACGAGGCAGATCTCCTGTGACGGAGACGAGGCAGGGGACGGGATCGGGGTCGTGGCCAGCGACGGGGAGGCCATCGACATCCGGCTACCGAGTGTGCCCGACGGCGTCGAGCGGCTCTGGGTGTCCATCGCGCCGACAGTGCCCGTCGGTGGAGATGCCGGGCTCGAGTGCTCGGCGACCGGGTTCGACCCGGAGTTCAACCTGGACAACTTCCTGACGGGGGACTCGGCGGCAGCTGCCAGTGACATCGTGCTCGCGGCGGAGGACTGCGACTCCGGCGCGCTGATCGCGCTGGCGAAGGACTCGGAGACGGAGCTCATGTCCGGCACCGAGATCCCGGAGCAGACCTTCGCCCTGCCCGAGGGGGACGCGGAGCACTACCGGACGCTCGTCGCCCTGCTGGCCGGTACCCGCGGCGAGGTCATCGGTGAGATTGTCCGCGACGCCACGGGCGACGAGACCATGGTCTGGCCCCGGGTCGCCACCGAGGAGTTCGCCGACTCGGACGAGGCCTGGGACGAGGTAGTGGCCGCAGGCCTGCTCACGGACGCGGAGGCCGAGGCCCAGCGGGCGGGCGGCTACCAGGGCATGCGGATCGGCATGACCTTGGACGGTACCTGGCAGTACTACTCAGCGGGCGACTGACCCCGACTGACCCTGCAGGTGGCAGATGCTCAGGTCACCCCGTGACCTGAGCATCTGCCACGCCAGGACGTCCCAGGAACCGGCCGACCAGCCGGGCCGGACATAATGGTCAGGTGACTGCCCAGACTTCCCCGCCCCAGCTCACTCCCGCCGTCCCCGAGGAGGCCCGGCTCCACGCCGACGGACCTGGGCACGTTCGTGGCGGCGTCGCCGTCGTCCTACCACGCGGCAGCGGAGGTGGCCCGGCGCGCACAGGCGGCCGGCTTCACCCTCCTCGCGGAGGACGCCGCCTGGGCCGTGACCCGAGGCGGGCGCTACGTGGTGGTCCGCGACGGCTCGGTCATCGTCTTCACCGTGCCCGACGCCGCGGGCCCGACCACACGCTTCACCATCGTCGGCGCCCACACCGACTCCACCGGCTTCAAGCTCAAGCCCAAGCCGACGACGCACGGCGCGGGCGGCTGGTGGCAGGCCGGCGTCGAGGTGTACGGCGGGCCGCTGCTCAACTCCTGGCTCGACCGCGAGCTGGAGCTGGCCGGACGGATCGTCACGCACGACGGCGCCGAGCACCTCGTGCGCACCGGACCGATGCTGCGCATCCCCCAGCTCGCGATCCACCTGGACCGGGGCGTCAACGACAAGGGGCTCGCCCTGGACAAGCAGCGCCACACGCAGCCCGTCTGGGGGCTGGGGGATGCGGAGAGCGCGGACGTCCTGGCGGCGCTCGCGGCGGACGCCGGCGTCGACCCCGCGGCGATCGGCGGGTACGACATCGTGCTGGCCGACACGCAGCCGGCCCGGGCCTTCGGCGCCGGCCAGGCGCTGTTCGCGTCGGCGCGGCTGGACAACCTGCTCTCCACGCACGCGGGGCTGACGGCGATCCTTGCCCGACGCACGGGCGCAGAATCGAACACGGCCGGCGCGAGCTCGACGAGCGTCGAGATGTTCGCGGCCTTCGACCACGAGGAGATCGGCAGCGCGTCCCGCTCGGGCGCGGCGGGACCGTTCCTGGAGGAGGTGCTGGTCCGCATCTCGTCCGCCCTTGGCGCCACCGCGGAGGAGCGGGCCCGCGCCTTCTCGGCGTCGCTGCACGTGTCGTCCGACGTCGGGCACGCGGTGCACCCGAACTACGCCGAGCGGCACGACCCGGCCAACCACCCCGTTGCGGGTGGCGGCCCGATCCTCAAGATCAACGCGAACCAGCGCTACGCCACGGACGCGCACGGCGCGGCCGCCTGGAACGCTGCGTGCCGAGACGCGGGCGTGCCCACCCAGGAGTTCGTCTCCAACAACGTGATGCCGTGCGGCTCCACGATCGGCCCGATCTCCGCGACGCGTCTGGGCATCCGTACCGTGGACGTCGGAGTGCCAATTTTGTCGATGCACTCGGCGCGCGAGCTCACTGCCGTCGTCGACCCGTGGTACCTCTCGCGGGCGATGAAGGCCGTTCTCGGTCGCTGAATCGTCGAATCCTCCCGGATCGGGGCGGAACCGGGGTTCTTCGGAGCGACCTGCGCTTTTGCATCTTTTTGTTTGATCCGTCCCGGTCTACAATTGACGCAATTCGGGCACAAGTTGGACGATTGTCCAAGTAAGGCCGCGGCTGACCTGCGAAAACGTACGATCTAGGTTGTCTGTTGGTCTGGAGAAAAATATCTAGTACCGTCCGGATGCATGGACCTCGTGGGGGTGATACCACTGTGGTCATCCAGAGCCGTGAACTCGGCAAAAGAGAAATGCCGGACCCTCAGGAGCCCCCTGTGCCTCGTGCAACCGTTCGCACCTGCGCCCGATGCGGCTGTGTCCTCAGCCGTTACAACTCCGAAGCCCGCTGCGCCGCGTGCCGGCGCACCGAGTCAGTCCCCGTGGTGTCGCTGCCCAGCGTGCCGTCACGGGTCTGGCAGGACGAAGCAGTCCGATCGGCGCTCGCCGACTGGGACTTCGGCCAGGTCAGCCGCATGGTGCGGCAGCTCGTCCCACTGCGCCAGGAGGACGTGGCGGCCCTGACCGGGCTGAGCCAGTCCTACCTGTCGATGCTCGAGTGCGGCGACCGCCGCCTCACCGACGTCTCACGCGTGGTCCAGTTCCTC
Organism: uncultured Actinomycetota bacterium; assembly: GCA_963850545.1. GTDB lineage: Bacteria > Actinomycetota > Actinomycetes > Actinomycetales > Cellulomonadaceae > Promicromonospora. The sequence continues at coordinate 2,017,627 of CAWKLP010000002.1, forward strand.
ACGGGGCTGGGCACGCCACCGGACCTGGTGCGCCTCCCGCTCCCGGGAATCAGCCCCCTGCCCGACGCCGCCGCGCCCGCTCGCACCGCGACGTCCGGCCGGGCCGGTGCCGCACCGGAGCCCGTGACTCCCACCGCGCCCGACCCCACGCTGCCGTGGACCGCGGACCGCATGCTCACCGCGCTCCGCCTGGCGCACGTCGCCGACAACACGGCGGACTGGCTGCCCACGGACGCGAACGGCCCCGTAACGGCCATCGCGATGAGCGACGCGGCCGGGACCGACTCGCCGCGGCCGGCGTCGGGCATCGCGCTGAACTCGATGATCCAGCGGTGGGACGCCGAGCAGGCCGAGCCGTTGCGTCGCGCCACGACCGGCACCCGGGTGTCGCTCGAGCTGTGCGGGCACCTGCAGGGCACGCTCGACGAGCTGCGGGTCATGGACAAGGGTTCGGGCAGCGGGGCGGTGGCCGACCTGGCCCGCGCCCACCTCGCCCTGGTGGTCCGGGTCCTGGAGCGCAGCACGTACGACGAGGTCACGGGCCGCAAGCTCGCCGCCGTCGCCGCGGACACCGCCACCCAGGCGGGCTGGTTCGCGTTCGACGCGGGGCGGCCGGACGCGGCGCGCGCCTACATGCTCGCCGGGCTGCGGGCCGCGCACGCGGCGGCCGACGACCGGCTCGGCGCGGGTGCGCTGTCCTACCTCGCGATCCACGGCTACTCCAGCGGCGACCCGCGGGACGCGGTCCGTGCCGCGGAGGCGGGCCGACGTCGGATCGCCCGCCTGGACGCGCCGCACCTCTCCGCGACGCTCCTTACCCGCCAGGCCCGCGGCCACGCCGCCGCCGGCGAGGGAGAGGCGGCGCGCCGGGCCCTCGGCGAGGCCTCGGAGCTGTGCGCCCGCGGCCGCGGCGAGGACGACCCGCACTGGCTGTACTGGATGAACGAGGGCGAGATCCACGGGCAGTCCGGATCGGCGCACCTGGCGCTCGGCAACACGGCACGCGCCGTGGAGAGCTTCGGGCACGCGATCCAGGCGGAGCGCGCCGGCGAGCGCCGGACCCACGGGCTGTTCCTCAGCCGGGCGGCCCAGGCGCACGCCCGCGCCGGCGACCTCGACGCGGCCTGCGCGACCGGCGAGGAAGCGGTCAGCATCGCGGAGACCGTGCAGTCGGCTCGGCTGCGGGAGCACCTGCGGGACCTGTCGGCGGACCTCCGCCGAGGCGGGTCGACGAGACGCACCGGCGTGGGAGCGCGGGTGCTGACCGAGCGGATAGCGGCACTGGCGTCGTGACCGCACCGGTCACCTCCCGCGGAGATGTCCGGGCCCTCGTGCTCTGGGACATCGACCGGACGCTCGTCTACGTCGGGGAGGTGGACCGGACCGCGTACCGGGAGGCGTTCGCCGAGGTCGTGGGACGGTCCGCCGAACGCCTCCCGGCGAGGGGCACCGGCGTGACCATGCCGCTGGCGATCCGCGGCCTCCTGGAGGACAACGGGGTCACCGAGCGCGAGGTGGACGACCTTCTGCAGCACATGCTCGAGGTGGTGCCGCTGCGCTTCGCGGCGCACGCCGAGGACGTGCGGCGCCTCGGCTCCGTGCTCCCCGGGGCCATGCACGCACTTAAGGCCGTCGCGGCGGAGCCCGACCTGGTGTCCACGGTCCTGACGGGCAACCTCGAGGCGAACGCCCTGATCAAGCTGCGCGTCTTCGGTATGGACCGGTACGTCGACGCGGCGGTGGGCGGCTTCTCGTCCGACGACGCGCACCGGCCGGCCCTCGTGGCCGTCGCCCAGCGTCGCGCGGGCTACACCTACGACAGCACCTTCCACCTCGGCAACACCGTGATCGTCGGGGACTCCCTCGAGGACGTGCGCACCGGGCTCGAGGGCGGCGCACGCGTGGTCGCCGTGGCCTCGGGCACGACGCCGGCCGACCAGCTCGCCGAGGCGGGCGCCGACGTGGTGCTGCCGGACCTCACGGACTCGGACCGGCTGCTCCAGGAGATCCGTGAGCTCACCGACACTGCGAAACCTCAGTAAACGCACCGGATCCGGGCGCGGCACCTGCAGGTTTCGACATAGTGACTGCCGTCACATGTGGGTAGACTCTGCTTCTTCCCCGCCATCGACGGTGCTGGCGGGGCGCATCGGCCTTGTGCAGGTAAAGCAGGTACGGGGCAATACACATCTGGGGGAACAGCCCCGGAGCTCGTCGAGGAGGACGAATGCTCGAAGACGGCATTGTTTTCGGCGCAGGCAGCTACACCACGGTGGCGGTGATCGCCCTCATCGCGGTTGCCGCACTCGGGTGTGCGTTCGTGCTGCGTCGCCAGGTGCTAGCCGCACCTGATGGAACCGCCAAGATGCAGGACATCGGCCAGGCCGTGCAGGAGGGAGCCTCCGCATACCTGAAGCGGCAGTTCCGCACGCTCGTGCTGTTCGCCGCGGTCGTGTTCGGACTGCTCTTCCTGTTGCCGGGCGACAGCGGCATCCGGGTCGGGCGCTCTATCGCGTTCGTGTTCGGCGCCGGGTTCTCCGCCGCGATCGGCTACCTGGGCATGTGGCTCGCGGTGCGGGCCAACGTCCGCGTCGCCTCGGCCGCGACCCGCCCCGGCGGCCGGGCCGAGGGCGCCCGCATCGCCTTCCGCACCGGCGGCGTCGTCGGCATGTCCGTGGTGGGCCTCGGCCTGCTCGGCGCCGCGCTCGTGGTGCTCGTGTACGACGTCGATGCGCCCGCCGTGCTCGAGGGCTTCGGCTTCGGCGCCGCGCTGCTCGCCATGTTCATGCGCGTGGGCGGCGGCATCTTCACCAAGGCGGCCGACGTCGGCGCCGACCTGGTCGGCAAGGTCGAGCAGGGCATCCCCGAGGACGACCCCCGCAACGCGGCCACCATCGCGGACAACGTGGGCGACAACGTCGGCGACTGCGCAGGCATGGCCGCCGACCTCTTCGAGTCCTACGCCGTGACCCTCGTGGCCGCCCTGATCCTGGGCAAGGCCGCGATGGGCGAGCAGGGCCTCGTGTTCCCGCTGATCGTCACCGCGATCGGCGCGTTCGTCGCGCTGCTGGGCGTGTTCATCACCCGCGTGCGCGGGAACGAGAGCGGGCTCGCCGCGATCAACCGCGGCTTCTACATCTCCGCCGTCGTCGGCGCCGTGCTGGCCGGGATCGCGGCCTTCGTCTACCTGCCGTCCTCGTTCGACCAGATGACCGGCACCGCCGACCTCTCCGACGTGACCGCCGACCCGCGGGTCGTGTCCGCGCTGGCCGTGCTGATCGGCGTCGTGCTCGCGGGCGTCATCCTCTGGGTGACCGGCTACTTCACCGGCACCGACAAGAAGCCGACGCTGCACGTGGCAGCGACCTCCCGGACGGGCGCCGCGACAGTGGTGCTCTCCGGCATCGGCGTGGGCTTCGAGTCCGCCGTGTACACGGCCGGCATCATCGCCGCCGCGATCTGCGGCGTGTTCCTGCTGGCCGGCGGCTCCGTCTCGCTGGCCCTGTTCCTCGTGGCTCTCGCGGGCTGCGGCCTGCTCACCACGGTCGGCGTCATCGTCGCCATGGACACGTTCGGCCCGGTCAGCGACAACGCGCAGGGTATCGCCGAGATGTCCGGCGACGTCGACGAGGAGGGCGCGCAGATCCTCACCGACCTGGACGCCGTCGGCAACACCACCAAGGCCATCACCAAGGGCATCGCGATCGCCACGGCCGTGCTCGCCGCGACCGCACTGTTCGGCTCGTACGCCGACGCCGTGTCGCACGCGCTCTCGCAGGTCGAGAACGTCGGCACCGGGCTCGTGACCTCGATGCTCAGCTACGAGATCATCTCGCCCGTCACGCTCGTGGGCGTGATCCTCGGTGGGGCCACCGTGTTCCTGTTCTCCGGGCTCGCGATCGACGCCGTGACGCGCGCCGCGGGCGCCATCGTGTTCGAGGTGCGCCGCCAGTTCCGCGAGCACCCGGGCATCATGACGTACGACGAGCGCCCCGAGTACGGCAAGGTCGTCGACATCTGCACCCGGGACTCGCTGCGCGAGCTCATCACCCCGGGCCTGCTGGCGGCGTTCGCGCCCATCGCGGTGGGCTTCGGCCTCGGCGTCGGGCCGCTGGCCGGGTTCCTGGCCGGCGCCATCGGCTCCGGCGTGCTCATGGCGATCTTCCTGGCCAACTCGGGCGGCTCCTGGGACAACGCGAAGAAGATCGTCGAGGACGGCAAGTACGGCGGCAAGGGCTCCGACGCCCACGCTGCCACCGTCATCGGTGACACCGTGGGCGACCCGTTCAAGGACACCGCCGGCCCGGCGATCAACCCGCTGATCAAGGTGATGAACCTGGTGGCGCTGCTGATCGCCCCGGCAGTGGTGGCGATCAGCGTGCCCGCGGACGCCAACCACACGCTGCGCATCGGCATCGCCCTCGCGGCGGCGGCGGTGGCGTTCGGCGCCGTGATCTGGTCCCGGGTCCGGGCGTCCCGCGTCGACGCGGAGCAGCAGGCCGAGCAGGACAGGGCCACGGCCTCGGTGTGACACCGGGCTAGCAGCGAAAGTCCGCCTCGAGAACGACCTCAGGTACCGGATCCAGCTCGGATCGGTACCTGAGGTCGTTCTCGAAGCGGACCGGGTGCCACGGTGAACCCCGCGCCGCCGTGTGGGCGCGCTACTGGCCCACGCGGCCGTCGACGCACTCGCGGAGCAGGTCGGCGTGGCCCAGGTGGCGGGCGTACTCCTCGACCATGTGGACCAGGACGTCGCGGATCGGGATCTCCTGGCCGTTGCGGGTGACCGTGCCGCCGAGCCCGTCCTCGGGGAGGGTCTCCATCCAGGCGTCGGCGGCCTTGACCTGGCTCCGCCAGGCCGCCCACGCCTCGTCGACGACGGCGGGGTCGGCCACAGCGCCGTCGAAGTCGGCATCCTGGTTCTCCTCCGACTTGCCGAACAGCTTGGGCAGGTCCGGCTGCTCCTGCAGCACGCGCTGGAACCAGCTCTGCTCGACGTGCGCCAGGTGCCGCACCAGCCCGAGCAGCGACATGGTCGACGGCGGCACCGACCGCCGCGCCAGCTGTTCGGCGTCGAGCCCGTGGCACTTCATCTCCAGCGTGATCCGGTAGTGCTTGAGGTAGTTCCAGAGGGTTTCTTTCTCGCCGACCGGATTTGCCAGCACGTCGCGCGGGTCGTCGTCGGGGTCTACCCACATGTCGGGGTAAACGGTGGCGGTGGTCCAGCGCTCGGTAGTCATGCGCCTAGTGCACTCTCGGGTTCGGACCCGGTCAACGGCATTGTCCGGCTGGATGGGCGAGAATTGGCCGACCTGCCGCTGGGGAGGCACCGTTGCTCGTCCGTACACGCTCGCTCGCCACGCTGCTGGGCGTGGTGCTCGCCGCAGGCTCGCTCGCCTCGCCCGCGGTCGCTGCGCCTGCGGTCGCTTCGTCCGCCGTCGCCTCGCCCGCCGTCGCCTCGCCCGATCCGCCCTACCCGGTCCAGCGCGGCGGTGCCGAGCTGCGTTTGCCGACGTCGTACCCGTACCAGCCGGACCTCCGGGTCTTCCCGCCGAACGACCGGGACGCCACGGAGCGGAACCGGACCGTCAGCCATGCGGACCTCGCGCCGCGCCTGACGGAGCTGATGGAGCGGAGCGACCGGGTGTCCACGCAGGTCGTGGGGCAGTCGTCCGAGGGCCGCGACCTGTACCTGGTCACCGTGACGGCGCCGGAGCGCCGGCAGGAGACCGCCCGGCAGGCCGCGTGGCGCGAGGAGATCCGGGAGCGGCCGGCCCGCGCCGCGCGCGACCCGGCGCTGCGGGCGGGCTACAAGACCCCGATCTGGATCAGCGCGAACATCCACGGCGACGAGTGGGAGGGGACCGACGCCGCGCTGCGCGTCGTCGAGGACCTCGCCACGGCGAACGACCCCGCCACGAGGGAGACGCTGGAGCAGCACCGGCTCGTCTTCAGCCTCACGCTCAACCCCGACGGCCGCACCCACGCGACCCGTTCGACCTCCCTCGGCCTGGACGCGAACCGCGACATGATCACGCTCGCCACACCGGAGGCGCGTTCGTTCGTGCGCACGGCGCAGGCGGTGCAGCCGCTGTACGCGGCGGACTTCCACGGCTACACGGACGTGCTCCAGGTGGAGCCGGCCGGCCCGCCGCACGGCGAGAACTACGAGTACGACCTGTTCATCCCGCACGGCTACGCGATAGCGCGCCAGGTGGAGGACGACGTCGTAGCGGCCGGGATCGCCGGCAACACCTACTACGACCCGGGCACCGGCGACGCGGTCGAGGAGAACACGGGGTTCGTCAAGATCCCGTACCGGGACACCCCGTCGGGCTGGGACGACTACCCGCCGGTCTTCACGGCGCAGTACACGTCGCTGCACGGCGCGGTGACCAGCACGGTCGAGCTGCCGCTCGGCCCGACGGGCACCACCACGACGCCGGCGGACTCGGCAGTGGACACCGAGGTCGCTGTCGCGACGATGACGTCGATGATCGACTACGTCCACGCCCACTCGCAGGCCATGCTGGCGAACCAGGTCGAGATGTTCCGCCGCGGTGCAGCGGGAGCGCCCAAGGTTCGGCTCAGCACGGCGAACCTCGGCGGCGTACCCGGCCCGGACGAGTGGAAGCCGCGCTGGGACGTCACGGACGACCAGGACCCGGTGCGCCTGCCGCGCGCGTACGTGATCCCGGTGGGCCCGGGGCAGCGGTCGGCGAGCGACGCCGAGGAACTGGTGGACGCGCTGCTGTTCCACGGCATCGAGGTCGAGCGGCTCGTCGCCCCCGCGCACGTCGCGGGCACCACCTACCCCGCAGGCTCGTACGTGGTGGACCTGCACCAGCCCCTGCGCGGGCTGGCGAACTCGCTGCTCGCCCTCGGCTCCGACATCTCCGCCAAGGTCCCCGGGATGTACGACATCTCGGCGTGGTCGCTCGCCTCCCTCTGGGGCGCGACGGTGGACGCCGTGGGCGCCACGACGGACAGCCCGGTCGGTCGGACCACCGCGGTGCGCGCCGGCGCCGAGCCCGGCACCGTCCCGCGCGGGGCGCGGTACGTCGGCTTCCCCCTGGCCGGCGTCGCGGACCACCGCGCCCTGAACTACCTCCTCGGGCAGGGCGTGGCGGTGCGGCAGACGACGGACGGGGGCGCCGTCGTCGGGCCGCGCGGGCGGCAGGCGGCACGCGACGTCGCCGACCGGTACGGCATCGACTTCGCGGCCGCCACGCGCGCCGACTACGCGGCCGGGCAGCCGGCCGAGGACCTGACCATCGCGTACGTGGGCGACCCGGACGACCGGCTGTCGCTCACGGCGCTCGGGTTCGACGACCTGATCGCGGTCTCGGCGAGGGCGATCCAGGCGGACGCGTCGGCCGGAATCACGACCGGCCTCGAGGACGCCGACGTGCTGTGGGTGGGTTCGTCCCTGAACCTGCCGGCCGGCTCGGCCGGCCACGCGTACGTCCGCTCCTGGCTGCACGACGGCGGCGCCATCGTCGGGCGTGGGGCAGGCGCGTTCGCGGCCGCGGAAGCGTATGGGCTGGTCAGCGGCACTGTGGAGACGGGAGACCCGGCCGGCAACGGCATCATCGAGACCGAGGCACCCGGCGACGTGCTGGACGACCATGCGCAGGACCAGGGATTCGTCTACCCGGCGGTCTGGTTCACGCACCTGGGCGTCGGCACGACGGCGGAGCTGACCTACGGCGACTTCCTGGCCGGGCACTGGGCCGGGCGGGCGGACGAAGCGAGTGGGTCGGGCGACGCTGGCGGGTCAGGCGCCCTGGGCGGGCCGAAAGCCGCCGACGGGCAGGTTGCCGCCGTATCCGGCAAAATGGGACAGGCGCGGGCGTTTGTGTTCGGCACCTCGATCTTCTTCCGTACCCACCCCCGGGGTGGCCTGAGCCAGGCGGCGACGGCGATCCACTGGGCGGCCAGGTGACCTCCGCGGACGTCGGAGCTCTGCGGCGTCCAAGATCACCGGGGGTGTGTGGAAAACCGGGTGCTACCGCTATCGTCTGCGGTGTTGCGCTCCCGAACGCCTCGTGGTTCGCGGGTGTGGACGAGTGCCCCGACGCAGGAGCCCCCATCGTGGGAGACCCGGAGCAGGAGAAGGTCCCATGAGTGCCGACATCGACCCGACCGAGGCCATCCCTCAGGTCACGGCCGAAATGATCGCGAAGACGTCCGCCCGACGGGCGCCGTCGCCCGCCGTCGAGCCGACACCCGAGGCGCGCCCGCAAGCGGCGGCGCCCCAGGCGCGCCCGCAGGCGCCGGCGTCGTCCGATGCGGCGTCGGCGCTGCTGTCGGCCACGCGCCCGGACACGACGCTCGCGAGCTCCGTGCGGGCCGCGTCCAGGACGCCCACCGCGCGCGAGGCGCCGGCCGCCGCGCCGGAGCAGGACGCGTCCGAGAGGAGTGTGCCCGAGAAGAACGCGCCGGAGAAGAGTCAGCCGGTCGCCGAGCAGCATGCGGCGCCGGACGCTGTGCTGTCCGAGCAGCCGGGCTCGTCCTCGTTCGTCCCGGCGGAGCCGTACAGCGAGCGGCACGCCTCTGCGGGCCAGATCGCGGCCGGTCACCTGTCCTCGCTCGTGCAGATCCCGACGGTGTCCTCGTGGGACCCGCAGTACCTCGACCACGACGCGTTCGCCCGGCACCGGGCCGCGCTGGCGACGTTCTACCCGCGCGTGCACGCCCTGCAGTGCGAGCCGGCGGGCGATCACGGCCTGCTCTACCGCTGGCCGGGCCGGGGTCGCCGGGACGTGCTGCACCCCTACCCCGTGGTGCTCGTCGCCCACCAGGACGTGGCGCCGGTCGAGGGCATGGACTGGACCGACAACCCGTTCTCGGGCCAGATCCGAGACGGCGTGGTGCACGGACGTGGCACGCTCGACGACAAGGGCTCGCTCGTCGCGGTGCTCGACGCCGTGGAGACGCTGCTCGGCGAGACCTTCGTACCCGAGCGTGACATCTGGCTGTTCTTCGGCGCGGACGAGGAGACGGCGGGGGAGTCGGCCCAGATCGCCGTCCGCCGCCTGTACGAGCTCGGCGTGCGCCCGTGGCTCGTGATCGACGGGGGCGGTTCCGTCGTGACCGACGTCTTCCCCGGGCTCGACCGGCAGACGGCCATGGTCGGCGTCGCGGAGAAGGGCCTGCTCGGGGTCAACCTGTACGCCACCGACGTCGGCGGCCACGCCGCCACGCCGGGGCGGCAGTCCGCGACGACGCGCCTCGCCCGCGCGGTGAACCGCGTGGGCCGACGCCGGTTCGCGGCCAGGGTCAACGCGCCGACCGTCGACATGCTGGGGCGGGTCGCTCCGAGCGCCACCGGCCTCAAGGGCGGGTTCCTCAGGGTCGTGACCAAGGTGGCCTCCGGGCCGTTGAGCAAGCTCGCGGCCTGGGTGCTGGCCGGGGGCGGCCCCGAGGCCGTGGCGACGGTCCGCACGACCGTGGCGGTCACCGAGCTCGAGGGCAGCGCGGGCGCGAACGTCGCGGCGTCGACGGCCCGCGCGCACCTCGACGTCCGGGTGGCGCTCGGCGACACGGTGGACCGGACGGTGAAGCGGCTGCGGCGCGCCATCCGGGACAAGAAGGTCGAGATCGAGGTCGTCGAGAGCAGCGAGCCCAGTGAGGTCTCACCCTCGGACAGCCAGCAGTTCGCGCTGCTGAGCGAGGCGATCGGCGCGTCGTATCCGGACGCCCTCGTGGTGCCGTACGTGATGCTGGCCGCCTCCGACGCCCGCACGTTCACGCCGATCAGCGACCACGTCTACCGGTTCAGCCCGTTCGTCATGACGCGCGAGCAACGGCAGTCGATCCACGGCGCCGGCGAACACCTGACGGTTGATTCCCTGGGTCGCGGCGTGCATTTCTATCGTGAGGTACTGCGCAAAATACCCGGCTGACCTGGGCATTCAACAAATCACCGAAATTGGACTAAGTTCTCCCTTTACGTAGGTGAGGGGGACCTTCATGAGCAGCTCGGACATACCGCCCGTAGTCCCGGGCCGGCCGCGCGCGCCCGTGAACGTCAACGTCCACACCTACCCGGCGCAGCTGCAGCACCCGCCGCGGTCGTATCTCGTGTTCGCCATTCTGGTGACCATCTTCTGCTTCTGGCCCACGGGAATCGTCGCCGTCGTGAACGCGGCGCGCGTCAATTCCCTGTGGAAGAGCGCAGGAGCACGACAAGGCCCGGAAGGCGTCCCGCCGCGCGCGCAACTGGGGTCTCGTGACGCTCGCCATCGGGGTCGTGGCGGTCGTCGTCGTGGTGTTCTGGGCGAGCATCGCCTACCTGAACGGGTAGCAACTTCACCCACGGTTCGTTACCTATCACACGATTGCCCCTCCTGTCCTGGTGGGGGATGCGGGTAAAGTTCGCGGCTATGAGTGCGACACGGCGCAAGGGCTCGCGGGGCGGTCGTGCTGTTTCCCGCGCTGGAGGTCCCCCCGCAAGCAATGCGCTCACGTGGGCGGAGAGCCTCGCGGCCGGGGAGTCCACACCCAGCGCCAGCGCCCTCGAGTGGGCCGAGGGGCTCGCGCAGAACGACGCCGCGCCCAGCCCGTGGGGTAGTGCGAGCGCAGCCGCCCCCGACGATCCCGCCCCGGTCGAGGAGAGCACGGGCTCCGTCTGGGGACCAGTGCCGGCGCCTGCGGTGGCCGACGGCGAGGGCGACGCCGACGCGAATCCGTGGGGCTCTGTCGCGGCGGCAGAGCCGGCCGTGACCCGTGGCCGCGCCAAGAACGCCGGCGGCAAGAGCGGCAAGGCCAGCAAGACCAGCAAGACCAGGTCCAAGGGCAAGGGCGCCAAGTCCGGCACGAAGGGTGCGCCGAAGAGCGACCCCACGCCCACCCCCGCCGGCGGCTTCCCGCTGAACGCGGGCCCGGTGGCCGACGATGTCCAGCTCGAGCCGCTGTCGGAACCGCTCCTGGAGGACGTCCCGCCCGCCCGGCCGAGCAAGGCTGGGTCCAAGAAGTCGGGGTCCAAGAAGTCCGGGTCGAAGAAGTCCGGCAAGGGTCCCAAGGGGCGCATCCCCACCCCCAGCACGGCGCAGCAGCGGAAGATCAAGAGGTCGCTGCGCCGGGGCCTGCCCAGAGCGCTCGACAAGCCGATGGTGCTGGTGATGGCCGGCGTCATCGCCGCAGTCCTTGGCCTGGGCACCGGCTGGGGCATGAACCTCCTCGGTGGCGGCGGCGAGCTCTCGAGCGCGGACGCCGCTTCCTGCGCGCAGACGCAGATGGCGTGGACGCAGGCCGCCAACGCGCAGTCGGCGATGGTCGAGGACCAGCCCGAGACCCTGCGCAAGGGGTTCATCAACGCGCGCAACGCGCTGGACGGCGTGACGCCGCCCGGGGCGATCTCGCAGGACTGGGCCGTCGCCTTCACCTACTACTCGACGGTGGCGAACAACATCGAGAAGGTGAAGGCCAACGACGGCCCCGCGGTTATCTCGGCAGTGGGCGGCGCGCAGCAGGAGCTCGACACCGCAGCCATGGTCAAGGCGTCCGAGACCATCTCCCTCTACGTCAACTCGAACTGCAACCAGTAGAGGCGTCAGGATGGGCTCGTGCAGCCTCCTGTGACCGACCCCGTCCTCGTCGCCTCGCTCCGCGACGACCTGGTCTCCTCCGCCTACGACGTCGACGGCGTCGAGGACCTCCTCGGCCCGCTCGCCGCGGCCGCGCTGCACCGGGAGCAGGCGCTGCCGGCGCGCCGGGCGGTCGCCGCGGCGGTGGGCGGCAAGCCGCCGTCGGACCGCGACCCGCGCGCGACCCTGGCCGCACTGTTCCTGCTCGGCGCGCCCGTGCCGCGCGCCGCGCTGGACCGGGCGCTGCCCGCGACGGGGGCGGCGGGCGCGGAGCGCCTGGGCCTGGTTTCCGCCCAGGGCACCGGGGACGACGACGAGGTGCGCGCCGTCGTGGACCTGCACCCCTACGCCTCTGCCGACGCCGTAGGCGACGCACGCTGGTGGCTCGCCTCCGACCTGGGCGAGCTAGCGACCGGCGGCCGCCTGGCCACCGACCACGTGCTCGGCGCGGGCGGAGCGTCCCTCACGCTGGCACAGGTCACGGTGCGCAACCCGACCGGCCGGGTGCTCGACCTGGGTACCGGCTGCGGCATCCAGGCCCTGCACGCGGCGCGGCACGCGCAGCAGGTGGTGGCGACCGACATCTCGCGGCGGGCGCTGTCGTTCGCGGGCTTCAACGTCGCGCTGAACATGCCGGCCGGGGCGGAGGTGGAGCTGCGGCACGGGTCCATGCTGGAGCCGGTCGCGGGGGAGCGGTTCGACCTCGTCGTCTCGAACCCGCCGTTTGTGATCACCCCGCACGCCGGGGCCTCCGGCCGGGCGGTGGCCGACGCCCTCGGCGACTACGAGTACCGCGACGGCGGACGGGCCGGCGACGACCTGGTGCGGGACCTGATCCTCGGCGTCGGTGGCGTGCTCGCGCCGGGCGGCACTGCCCAGCTCCTGGCCAACTGGGAGCATCGCCGGGGCGAGCCGTGGGCCGAGCGGGTCGGCGCCTGGCTCGACGAGGCAGGCCTGGACGGCTGGATCATCCAGCGCGAGGTCCTCGATCCCGCCGAGTACGCCGAGACCTGGATCCGCGACGGCGGGACCACCCCCGACCGCGAGCCGGATGCCTGGGCCGCCGCCTACGGCGCCTGGCTCGACGACTTCGCGTCCCGGGACGTCGAGGCGGTCGGCTTCGGGATCGTCACCCTCCGCCGCCCCGCATCGGGTGCCGCGACGCTGCGGCGCCTCGAGGAGCACACGGGATCGGTCCGCCAGCCGCTCGGGGCGCACATCGCCCGCAGCCTCGCCGGGCACGACTGGCTCGCGTCCCGCGACGACGCGGCGCTCGCCGCGTCGCACCTGGTGACGGCCGCGGACGTCACGGAGGAGCGCTACCTGACGCCGGGGGCCGCCGATCCGAACGTCGTCGTGCTGCGGCAGGGGGACGGGCTGGGGCGCGGCGTGCACGCGTCGAGCCCGCTCGCGGCCCTGGTCGGTGCGTGCGACGGCGAGCTCACGGTGGGGCAGATCGTCGGTGCGCTCGCCGCTCTGTTCGAGGTCCCGGCGGATGCCCTGGCCGCCGAGCTGCTCCCGGCAGTGCGCGGCCTGGTTCGTGACGGTTTCCTGGAAGAGTGAAGCTCAAACTTCATTTATCGCTCTACACACGGCGTCTCTTCCGTTTCCGGGACGTAACGGTCGGGCGTTCGGACCGATAAATTTGGTCGATAACCGAGACATCTGCGGCTATGACAGATATTTTCCACCGTGTGGAACTTGACATGCGGCACTTGAGGATGGTTGTCGCTGTTGCCGAGTCGGGCAGCGTCACAAAGGCGGCCGCTGCGCTCGGCATCGCGCAGCCGGCGTTGACTGCGCAGCTCAACCGCATCGACCGGTCGCTGGGCGGGAACGTCTTCGTCCGCGACCGCTTCGGTGCGCGACCGACAGAGCTCGGTGAGCTGGTACTCAGGCACGCTCGCGTGCTTCTCCCCGCCATGGCGGCCCTCGCCGAAGACGCCGAGCGCCTCGTCAACGGCGACGTCGCCCACGGCGAGACTGTCCGGGTCGGCATCACCGGGACCGGGCTGGGCGGCCTCTTCGTCAACCAGCTGCACATCGGCATCCCCGGTGCGGAGGTCACCACGGCCATGCCCCACCTGCCCGACGACGTCGCGTCCCGGCTCGCGCGGGGCACCATCGACGTCGGACTGGTGGGGATGTGCTCGGACGTCTCGCCGCCGGCCGCCGTGGAGGTCGCGTGGACCCGGGTCTGTACCGACCCGATGTTCGTGCTGCTCGACGAGCACCACCCGTACGCGGGCAAGCCCGAGGTCTCGCTCGCCGAGCTCGCGGAGGAGCAGTGGCTCTGCGTGCCGTCGTACGACTGCCTCGAGGAGTGCTTCGTGTCGGCGTGCGTGCGCGCCGGGTTCACGCCACGGGGCATGGGTGAGGCCGGGTGGACCACCGCCGTCGACCAGGTGCGGGCGGGGCGCGCCGTGGCGCTCGTCGAGCCCGGCCAGCCGGACCCGCCGGGTGTCGTGGCGGTCCCCCTCTCCGGCGCGCCCCTGCGGCGCACCCACTACCTGGGCTGGCGGCACGACGCCGACCTGCGCGTGGACCTGGAGGCCGTCGAGGGTGCCGCCCACCGGGCCCACCGCGACGCCGTGCGGCGCAGCCCGCAGTACGAACAGTGGCTGGCGATGTACGGGATGCTCGGCTGACAGAGACGAGGTCGAGGGGCGGGAGCATCTTTGCGCCGCCTCGTGCTCTGGCGTGGGATCCGGGTGGGCACGTACGTGGTTTGCCCTCCATAGGAAATATGTATGACCTGAGTGTGATCTGGGCGTGACGTCCGTCTCCTCCTACAGTGGCGTTGCGGGTGAAAAATCACCTGTGGGTGGAATTTCACCCGCTCTCCGACACAAGGAGTCGCTGGAGATGAGACGCACTTCCCTCCGGGGCGTCGCCGTGGCAACAGCCACCGTGGGCCTCTTTGCCGGCACCATCAGCGCCGTCGCAGCCGCACCGTCCGACGTCGAGTCCGCAGCCGCGGGCTACACGCCGGGCCTCGTCGCCGCCATGGAGCGCGACCTGAACCTGAGCACGGCGGACGCCGTGGCCCAGCTCGAGGCACAGGAGATCCTGGCCGGCACGCAGCAGAGCCTGGAGAAGTCACTCGGTGCGTCTTACGCCGGTGCCTGGGTCGAGGGCACGGACGCGCTGCACGTCGCCGTGACCGACGCCGCCGAGGCCGCCGATGTCCGCGCGGCCGGGGCCACCCCCGTGACCGTGGACAACTCGCTCAAGGCGCTCGACGCCTGGACGGCCGACCTGGACGGTGCGCTGTCGGGGTCCGACGTGACCTCGTACCACGTGGACGTGGAGACCAACGAGATCGTCATCTCCGTTGTCGAAGGCGCCCAGGCCGACGTCGAGGCCGCCGTGGCCGAGGCCGGCGTGCCCGCCTCCGCCGTCTCCCTGACCGCGGCGACCGAGCGTCCCCGGACGTTCGCCGACGTGATCGGTGGCGAGGCCTACTTCATCGACGACACCTCGCGCTGCTCGGTCGGCTTCGCCGTCACCGGTGGCTTCGTGTCGGCGGGGCACTGCGGTTCGGTGGGCTCCTCGGCGAGCGAGCCGAGCGGCACCTTCGAGGTCTCCGAGTTCCCGGGCAGCGACTACAGCTACGTCTCGGTCGACACGGACACCCCGGTCGGCGTCGTCGACGACTGGGCCGGCGGCACCGTGGCCGTCCAGGGTTCGACGCCGGCCGCCGTCGGCGCCACCGTCTGCCGCTCGGGCTCCACGACCGGCTGGCACTGCGGCACCATCGAGGCGCTCAACGCCACGGTGAACTACGCCGAGGGCACCGTCACCGGTCTCATCCAGACCGATGTCTGCGCCGAGCCGGGCGACTCGGGCGGCTCGCTGCTCGCGGGCTCGCAGGCCCAGGGCATGACCTCCGGTGGTTCGGGCAACTGCTCCTCCGGTGGCCAGACCTTCTTCCAGCCGGTGGGCGAGGCGCTGAGCGCGGCAGGCGTGTCACTCCTGACCAACTGATGCGGAGGCGCTGAGCGCCTCGGTCCGTCGGGCCGCGGAGCAGGTGGGGGAAGCCCCTACCTGCTCTGCGGCATGTCCGCATATTGCTCCGATATGCCCTAATCGGTATCTGGGAGTTACCTGAAGGCGACCTTACGCTGTGCCGCACTGGGTGAATCCATTGCCCCGACGACAGGGAGTCGCTGGACATGAGACGCACATCCTTCAAGGCGATCACCGTGGCTACCGCCGCGGCGACGCTCCTCGCCGGCAGCATCACCGCTGCTACCGCTAGCGCAGCCGCCGGAGCCGACAAGCCCGAGGTCTCCAGCTATGCCCCGGGCATGGTCGCAGCCATCGAGCGTGATCTCGGCCTGACCACCTCACAGGCCGTGGACCGCCTCAAGACCGACGAAGCCCTGTCCGACAAGCAGCACGCGATCGCCAAGGCCCTCGACACGGGCTACGCGGGCGCGTGGGTGGACGGCACCGAGCTGTTCGTCGCGGTCACCGACAAGGCCGGAGCGGCCGAGGTCCGTGCCGCCGGCGCCACGGCGGTAGCGGTCGACAAGTCCCTGAGCCAGCTCGACAAGCTGGCCACGAAGGCCTTCCGGGCAGCGCCGGACGCCAAGGTCGCCGGCGCCTACGTCGACGTCGAGTCCAACGCGGTGGTCCTGGAGGTGGCCAAGGGCGCCAAGGCAGCCGTCGCGGCCGCCGTCAAGCAGGCCGGGATCCCGGCGGGCTCGGTCTCCCTCGTCGAGGTGACGGAGATGCCCCGCACCTTCATCAACGTGATCGGCGGCAACGCGTACTACATCGGCGGATCGCGCTGCTCGGTCGGCTTCTCGGCCACCAGCGGCTTCGTCACCGCGGGCCACTGCGGCGACGTCGGCAACAGCACGACCTCGCCGAGCGGCACCTTCCGTACGTCGTCGTTCCCGGGCAACGACTACGCCTACGTCAACACCGGCACCGACGACACCCCGGTGGGCTCCGTCAACAACTACTCCGGTGGCACCGTGGGCGTCGCGGGCTCGACGGCGGCCGCCGTCGGCGCGACCGTCTGCCGCTCCGGTTCCACGACCGGCTGGCACTGCGGCACCATCCAGGCGCTGAACGCGTCGGTCACCTACGCCGAGGGCACCGTCTCCGGCCTGATCCGGACCAACGTGTGCGCCGAGCCGGGCGACTCGGGCGGCTCGCTGCTCGCGGGCTCGCAGGCCCAGGGCATGACCTCGGGTGGCTCCGGCAACTGCTCCTCGGGCGGCACCACCTACTTCCAGCCGGTGAACGAGGCGCTCAGCGCCGCGGGCGTCTCGCTGGTCACCGGTGGCGGCGGCACCCCGACGGGCTGCACCGGCTACGAGTCCACCTTCAGCGGCACCGCCGCCTCGGGCTCGGCGTACGCGGAGCCGGGCACCAGCGGGTTCTCGGCAAGCTCGGGCACGTTCCGTGGCTGCCTGGACGGGCCGAGCGGGGTCGACTTCGACCTCTACCTGCAGAAGCTGAGCGGCAGCACCTGGACCAACGTGGCCCAGGGCATCACCTCGGCTCCGGACGAGACGGTCACCTACTCGGGCACGTCGGGCACCTACCGCTGGGTGGTGGACGCGTACTCCGGCTCGGGCTCATACACGGGCGGTTACGACACCCCGTGACGGCCTGATCAGCAGGTCGCCGAAGTAGAACCAGGGCGAGATAGAACCGCAGGAGGCTGCGGTTCTATCTCGCCCTGGTTCTACTTCGTGGGGCTGGGGTTCAGGGGCGCGCCGTCGACTGGCGCACGAGCAGCATCAGCGCGAACGAGCCCATGGTCACGGCCGCCACCCCGAGCATCCCGCCCATGTACGCGGTGAGGTCTCCGCCGAGCGGCAGCTCCCAGCTGTACCCGCCCACGCTGCTGAGCGCGCCGAGCGCGAGCCCCCCGGTGACCACGGCGCCGAGCAGCAGCAGGCCGGCCGCGCCCGACGACGCGGGCTCCACGCCGCCCCGCGGCTCGTCCAGGGAAGACGACGAGCTCAGCACGCAGACGCCGGCGCTCCAGGCGAGCACGACCAGGACGGCGGCGACGACGTCGGACGGCCGGTGCCACTGCCCGATCAGCGTCGATATCCCCGTGGCGCCCGTGTAGACGGTGCCCGCCACCGCGACGACGGGCCGCCAGCGCCGGGGCACCGCGATGAGGAGGCCCGCCGCGACGGACGCGGCGACCGTGGTGTGCCCGCTGGGGAAGGTGTTGACGTCGGCGCGCGCGATGTCGAGCAGGGCCGGTCGGTCGAGGACCATGTGCTTGAGCACCTGCGTGGTGAGGTTCGAGCCGGCCACCAGGATTACCACCTGCCCGGCGAGCCACCAGCGCCCGCGGGCCAGCGCGAGGACCACCGCGGCCGCCAGGCCCAGGCCCACGAACGTGTTCGACACCACACCGAGCACCGGCTCGGCGAGATCCCAGAGCACACCCTGCCCGCGGGCGGCGCCGTCGAGCGCGAGCTGGTCGGCGCGCTGGCCGCGCTCCGAGGCGACGAAGGTGTCCCATGTGGCCCACACGCCCCACAGCGCGAGCACCGCGACGACGCCGGCGGCGATGCGCGGCTGCGGCCGCGGCCGGAGGCCCGCCGTCCGCCCCGGCATCGGGCTGCCGGCGCTGCCCGACGGCGGGCGCGGGCTGGCCGGACGCTGCAGCGGGGCGGCCTTGCGGGCCTTCGGAGCGGGTGCGGCCGGCTGCGTGTACCCCTTGGCCGTGCCGACGACCCGGCCCCGCGGGGGCTGTGGCAGCTCGGGCAGCGGAAGGGTGCGGTCGGTCATGGGCTCAACCGTAGGGGAGCCGCCTGAGAAGACCGTGTGGCTCGTGTGACGCTCCAACTCTCTTCGACGCCACGGGTGAAAATCACAACGGTCATGCGAGACTGCCGGGCGACCCGCGGTCAGCCCGGATAGGGTGCGATCCGTCGCGCCTGGCGTACCGTGAACTCTCCAGCGCCGCTCGGCGCACCTCCCCCAGACCCCGCAGGAAGCAGGCAGGACCGGATGTCCCAGGCACGCAAGCTCGTGATCGTCGAGTCGCCCACGAAGGCTCGCAAGATCCAGAGCTATCTCGGCGACGAGTACGAGGTCGAGGCCAGCGTCGGGCATATCCGCGACCTGCCGCAGCCCAAGGACCTGCCCGCGGAGATGAAGAAGGGGCCCTACGGCAAGTTCTCCGTGGACGTCGACAACGGGTTCGACCCGTACTACGTGGTCCACGCGGACAAGAAGAAGAAGGTCAGCGAGCTCAAGAAGGCGCTCAAGGACGCCGACGAGCTCTTCCTCGCGACCGATGAGGACCGCGAGGGCGAGGCCATCGCCTGGCACCTGATCCAGGAGCTCAAGCCCAAGGTCCCGGTCAAGCGCATGGTGTTCCACGAGATCACCCGGGACGCGATCCTCCGGGCGCTGGAGAACACGCGCGAGCTGGACCAGGACCTCGTGGACGCCCAGGAGACGCGGCGCATCCTCGACCGCCTGTACGGCTACGAGGTGTCGCCGGTGCTGTGGCGCAAGGTGCGCCAGGGACTGTCCGCGGGCCGCGTGCAGTCGGTGGCGACGCGGCTCGTCGTCGAGCGAGAGCGCGAGCGCATGGCGTTCGTGTCCGCCGACTACTGGGACGTCGCGGGCACCTTCGCCGTGGCGGACGACGGCGGTGCGGCCGCCTCCGGCCAGCCCTCCTTCCGCGCCCGGCTCACCCAGCTCGCGGGCGACAAGGTCGCCTCGGGCCGCGACTTCGACGACCGTGGGCGGCTCAAGGTCCGCACCGGCGTGCGGCAGCTCGACGAGGCGACGGCGAACGCCGTCGTCGCCGGGTTGGAGGCCGCCGACTTCTCCGTCCGCAGCCTGGAGACCAAGCCGTACACGCGCCGCCCCGCGGCGCCGTTCACGACCTCCACCATGCAGCAGGAGGCGGGCCGCAAGCTGCGGATGTCGTCGCGCCAGGCGATGCGTACCGCGCAGGGCCTGTACGAGAACGGCTACATCACCTACATGCGTACCGACAGCCCGTCGCTGTCGGCCGAGGCCACGAACGCCGCGCGCCGGCAGGCGGCCGAGCTGTACGGCCCCGAGTACGTGCCGGGCGCGCCCCGGCTGTACGCCAGCAAGTCGAAGGGCGCCCAGGAGGCGCACGAGGCGATCCGCCCCGCGGGCGACTCGTTCCGCACCCCGGCGCAGGTCGCCGGCGAGCTGAGCGGCGACCAGTTCCGCCTGTACGAGCTGATCTGGAAGCGCACGGTGGCGTCGCAGATGGCGGACGCGAAGGGGTCGACGGCGTCCGTCCGGCTCGGCGCCGTCGTCGTGGGCGGTGCGCAGGACGGCAACGAGGCGGTGTTCTCGGCGTCGGGCACGGTGATCTCGTTCCGCGGCTTCCTGGCCGCGTACGAGGAGAGCGCGGACGCCGACACCGAGGCGCCCGAGGGCGCCGCGGCGAAGGAGACGCGCCTGCCGACGATGGCCGAGGGCGACGCGCTGGTCGGTACCGACCTCGCCGCCGACGGCCACTCCACGGCGCCGCCCGCGCGCTACACGGAGGCGTCCCTGGTCAAGGCGCTGGAGGAGCGCGGCATCGGCCGCCCGTCCACGTACGCCGCGACGATCTCGACCATCCAGGACCGCGGCTACGTGATCACGCGCGGTCAGGCGCTGGTGCCGACGTGGCTCGCGTTCGCGGTGATCCGCCTGCTTGAGGAGCACTTCGACCGGCTCGTCGACTACGACTTCACGGCCACGATGGAGGAGGACCTCGACCAGATCGCCGCCGGCTCTCGCGAGCGGGTGGCCTGGCTGCGCGAGTTCTACTTCGGCGAGGTCCCGGGCAACCTCGGCACGTCCGACGAGCTCGGTGTGGACAGCGAGGGCGGCGGCCTCCGCGCGCTCGTGGCGAACCTCGGCGAGATCGACGCCGCGGCGATCAACTCCGTCGACATCGGCGAGGGCATCCGGGTCCGGGTGGGCCGCTACGGCCCGTACATCGAGGACCTCGCGGCCGAGGTCGAGGAGGGCAAGACCCCGCCCCGCGCCTCGGTGCCCGACGACGTCGCGCCCGACGAGCTGACCGTCGACAAGGCGCGCGAGCTGCTCGCCGCCGGGGCCGACGACGGCCGGGTGCTCGGCCAGCACCCCGAGACCGGCAACCCGATCGTGGCGAAGAACGGCCGGTACGGCCCGTACGTGACGGAGCAGCTGCCCGAGCCCGACCTCGACCCGGACCTGTCGGCCGCGGCGAAGAAGCGGGCGCTGGCCGCCCTGCCCAAGCCGAGGACGGCCTCGCTGCTCAAGACGCAGGCCCTCGACTCGGTGACGCTCGAGGACGCCCTGCGGCTCATGTCGCTGCCGCGCGTCGTGGGCGTGGACCCGGAGTCGGGCGACGAGATCACGGCGCAGAACGGTCGCTACGGCCCGTACCTGAAGAAGGGCACGGACTCGCGCACCCTGCCGTCCGAGGAGGCCATGTTCACGGTCACCCTCGACGAGGCGCTGGAGATCTACAAGCAGCCCAAGCGCGGCCGCGGGCGCACCGCGACGCCGCCGCTCCGCGAGCTCGGGGACGACCCGAACAGCGGTAAGCCGATCCAGGTCAAGGACGGCCGGTTCGGCGCGTACGTGACCGACGGCGAGACCAACCGCACCCTGCCGCGCGACGTCACTCCGGAGTCGATCACCGCCGAGCGCGCGATCGAGCTCCTCGCGGAGAAGCGCGCCCAGGGTCCGGCGAAGAAGCGCACGACGCGGACGACGACGGCCAAGAAGCCGGCGGCGAAGAAGGCCCCGGCCAAGAAGGCCCCGGCGAAGAAGGCGTCGACCTCGAACAAGTAGGACTGTCAGACGTGCAGGTCACCCGGGTGACCTGCACGCCTGACCTTCTCGGTCAGCGGCGTAGGCGGCGGCCGGTCACGCGGGCGGGCGTGATGCGCACCCAGGTGTCCCTCGTGTCGTCCAGGTAGCTGATCAGGTTGGTCGACTCGGCCGCGGCGATGTCGGCGTCGGACTCCAGGATCTCCGCGGTGCCCTTCACGACGACGCTGTACGCGATCTCCGGGCCCCACTGGTCGACCTCGAAGGCGACCTTCTCGTTGATCGCGACCTCCGCGACCTTGGTGCCGGGGATGGTGTGGAAGTAGATGGCGCGGTCCGCGAGGGCGAAGTTCAGGGGAAAGATCTCGGGCTCCCCCGCGACGGCAGTGCCGAGCCGCCCGATGGGCTGCATCGAGAGGAACTCCCAGCACTCGTCCTCGGTCATCGGCGTGATGCCCTGCTCGTTGTCGTCCATATGT
This sequence comes from uncultured Actinomycetota bacterium, assembly GCA_963850545.1. Taxonomy (GTDB): domain Bacteria; phylum Actinomycetota; class Actinomycetes; order Actinomycetales; family Cellulomonadaceae; genus Promicromonospora. The sequence goes on from CAWKLP010000002.1 coordinate 2,039,486, forward strand.
CCATCGTGCGCCGTCTGCGCGGGTACCGCCCAGCGAGACGCACCGCGAACCCGCGAGTGTCAGACGCACGGGTCACCCGAGTGACCCGTACGCCTGACAGGCCGGCCGACCGGTCCGTGTCGGCGGTCGCAGCTAAGGTTTAGCGCGTGAACGCACCTGGCTACTTCATCTCCTTCGAGGGCGGCGAGGGCGTGGGCAAGTCGACCCAGTCGCGCCTCCTCGGCGACTGGCTGGCGGACCTGACCGGCCGCGAGGTCGTGCTCACGTTCGAGCCGGGCGGCACCGCGCTCGGCAAAGAGCTGCGGGCCGCCGTCATGCATGGCCAGGACATGGGCCCGCGGGCCGAGGCGCTCATCTACGCCGCCGACCGCGCCCACCACGTCGAGACGGTGGTGCGGCCCGCGCTGGGGCGCGGCGCCGTGGTGATCACCGACCGCTACATCGATTCCTCGGTCGCCTACCAGTCCGGCGGGCGGGACCTGCCCGACACCGAGGTCGAGCACATCTCCCTGTGGGCCACCAAGGGCCTGCGGCCCGACATCACGATCCTGCTCGACCTCGAGCCAGGGGCCGCAGCGGCCCGGCGCGCCGCCGCCGAGGGGAAGGGCGCGCTGGACCGGCTGGAGCGCGCCGGCCTCGAGTTCCACACCCGGGTCCGGGACACGTTCCTCCAGCGCGCGACGGCGGACCCGGAGCGCTGGGTGGTCATCGACGCGGCGGCCGCGGTCGACGACATCCAGGCGCAGATCCGGGTGGACGTCGCGGCCCGGCTGGGCCTCACGCCGGTCGTTGACGAGGCCACCAGCGTCGCGAAGACCGGCAGCGAGGACCTCTCATGACGGTGTGGGACGACGTCGTCGGGCAGGAGGCCGCTGTCTCCGCGCTCCAGGGCGCCGTGGCCAACCCGGCCGCGATGACGCACGCCTGGCTCGTGACGGGGCCGCCCGGGTCGGGCCGGTCGGTGGCCGCGCGCGCCTTCGCTGCCGCGCTGCAGTGCCCGCAGGGCGGGTGCGGCGTCTGCCAGGCGTGCACCACCACCATGGCGGGCACGCACCCGGACGTGACGCTGCTGGCCACGGAGAAAGTGGTCATCACCATCGACGAGGTGCGCGACCTGATCATGACGGCGTCGCGGTCGCCGTCGGGCGGCCGGTGGCGCGTGATTGTGATCGAGGACGCCGACCGCATGGCGGAGCGCACCACGAACGTCCTGCTCAAGGTCATCGAGGAGCCGCCGCCGCACACGGTGTGGGTGCTGTGCGCGCCGTCGGCGCAGGACGTGCTCCCGACCATCCGGTCGCGCTGCCGCGCCGTGGTGCTGCGCGTCCCGCCGCCGCAGGCGGTTGCCGACCTGCTGGTGCGGCGCGACGGCGCGGACCCGGCGGTGGCGCTGAGCGCGGCCCGCGCGGCGCAGAGCCACGTCGGCCTTGCGAAGCGGCTGGCGCGCGACGCCGGGGCACGCGAGCGGCGCACGGCAGTGCTGAGCATCGCGCGGCGCATCCGCGGCGTCGGGGACGCCGTGCTCGCCGCCGGTGAGCTCGTGGACGTCGCGAAGGCGGAGGCGGTGTCGGCCACGCAGGAGCGGGACGCCGCCGAGAAGGCCGAGCTGCTGCGTGCCCTCGGCGTAGCCGACGGCGAGACGCTGCCACCGCGGTTGCGTTCACAGCTCAAGCAGCTCGAGGACGACCAGAAGCGGCGCGCGACGCGGCACCAGCGCGACGTGCTCGACCGGGCGATGGTGGACCTGTTGTCCCTCTACCGGGACGTGCTCGTGGTGCAGCTCGGGGCGGAGGTCGAGCTGGTGAACGCTGAGCTCGCCGAAACGGTGCGCGCGCTGGCCGCCGACTCCACCCCCGAGCAGACGGTGCGGCGCATGGACTCGATCGGGGTAGCCCGCACCCGCCTGGACGGAAACGTGGCGCCGCTGCTGGCGCTGGAGGCCATGGCGATAGCCCTGCGCCCGCAAGGGTGAGCCGCCCGAGGTGGTCCGGCGTCTGTGAAGATTTCGCGCGGGTGATACTGAATCACCGAGGCACATTGTCCCGATTGCCGTCCCTGGCTAGGCTGCGGGGCGCCCCCAGAGCTTTTCCGTGCGACAAGGAGTCCACCGCCCGATGAGGATCCTCCTGCTGGTTTCTGCCTTCAACGGTCTCACCCAGCGGGTCTGGTGCTCCCTGAGGGAGCAGGGGCACGACGTCGGTGTCGAGCTCGCCCCGACGTTCGAGTCGGGCGCCGCCATGACCCGCGCCGTCGAGCGTGCGGACCCGGACCTGATCCTGTGCCCGTTCCTCAAGCACCGCGTGCCGGACACGATCTACGACCGCTGGCCGACCGTCATCGTGCACCCGGGTCCGGTGGGCGACCGCGGGCCGTCCTCCCTGGACCACGCGATCCGCGACGGCCGGGACCGGTGGGGCGTCACCGCCCTGTCCGCGGTCGAGGAGCTGGACGCAGGCCCGGTGTGGGCCACCGCCGTGTTCGACATGCCCGACCAGCCGATCGCCAAGAGCGCCCTCTACAACAGCCGCGTCGCGGACGCGGCGATGGCCTGTATCGGCGAGGTGGTCCGCAAGGTGGCCGACGGCGAGCGGCCGATCCCGGCGGAGGCCTGCCTGCGGATCGTGCCAGTCGACGGTGAGCTGCCGCTGCTGCGCCGCGAGGACTTCCGCGTCGACTGGAGCCGCCCCGCGACCGAGCTGGAACGGCTCGTCGCCGCGGCCGACGGCGCCCCTGGCGCCCCCGCGGGCGTGAACGGCCGCTCGGTCTGCGTGTTCGACGCCGTCGCGTCCCTCGAGCACACCGGCGCCCCGCCCGGCACCGTGGTGGGCCGCAACCTCGACGCCGTGGCGATCGCCTGCGGCGTCGGCACGCTCTGGATCGGCTACGCCGCCGAGCTGAGCGGCCGCCGCGGTGCCAAGCTGCCGGCCGCGCAGGTGATCGACGCGAGCAACGCCCCGTTCCGTCGCGTCCCGGACGCCCTGGCGGAGACGACGTACGTGCGCGACGGCGCCGTCGGGTACCTGACGATCCGGTCCTACAGCGGCGCGATGTACACGGAGCAGTGCCGCCGTCTGACGAGCGCACTGGAGAAGGCCCTCACCGAGGACACCCGGGTGCTCGTCATCAAGGGCACCGAGCACGCGTTCTCCAACGGGATCCACCTGGGCACGGTCGACGCGTCGCCGGATCCGGCTGCGGAGGCCTGGGACAACATCTGCGCCATCGACGAGCTGTGTCTCACCATCGCTACCGCCGAGCAGCTCACCGTCGCCGCATTCACCGCGAACGCGGGCGCGGGCGGAGTCATGGCCGGGCTGTGCGCGGACGTCACGCTCGCCCGCGAGGGCGTCGTCCTCAACCCGTACTACGACATGGGGATCTACGGCTCCGAGCTGCACTCGTGGAGCATGCCGGCGCGTGTGGGGGACCACCGCGCGTCGCTGCTCCTGTCGCGCAAGCTGCCGATCTCGGTGGCCGAGGCGGCCCGCATCGGGCTGATCAGCGCCGTCGGGCCGCGGGAGTGGGGCGAGTTCACCACCTGGCTGTCCTCGGCGGCCCAGGGCTACGAGGAGCCCGCAACGCTCGGCTGGATGCTCGCCGCGCGCGCGGAGCGCCGGGCGACGGACCGGCCCCTGTCGTACTACAAGACCATCGAGCTGGCCGAGATGGCGCGCGACTTCTTCGACGACCGCAACGCCTTCTCGGTGCACCGCCGGGCGTTCCTGCGCAAGACCGCGGCGGACGCCACCCCGGAGAAGCTGCGCTTCTCCTCGGCCCGCGTGTAGTTCTCCGCGGCGCTCCAGGCCGATGATCGGCAAGAGGTCAGGTGGTCGGCAGCTCGGAATGCTGGCCACCTGACCTTTTGCCGACTCGCCGGACCGTGGTGCAAGATGCGGGCGGCTCGCCACATGACACGGATGGAGGCGTCGCAAACCTGCGGCACACCGGGTGGTTCTCAGAGGCGAGTGGAAGGATCTGGGCATGAAGATCAGGCGGATGAACCGGTCAGGCACGGCGGCACGGGCTCTGGCGCGCGCTGGTGCGACGGCCCTGGGCATCAGCGTGACGGCGGCGCTCGCGCTGTCGGGGTGCGCGCAGTCCGACGTCGGCGGGTCCGAGGCGGACTCATCGATCACGACCACGTCCCCGGACTCCGAGGAGAGCGACATGACCAGCACCAGCCCGTCGGACGGCGCAGGCGAGGACGGCACGCTGCCGGAGGCCGCCGAGATGGAGATGGTCGCCGGCAACTCCGGACGCGGTCTGCCCCCTGGCCTGGTGGGGAGCACGGACTCGACGGCGGGTGTGGCCTGGGCACCCGAGCCCGGCCTGCTGTACGTCGTGACGAACGGGTCCAGCTCGTGCCCGACGATCGCGGAGCCCGTAGCGACCATCGGCTCGGGTTCGGACGGCAAGGGCGCCGACGTCGCCGCTGCTGACGGTGTGCTCACGGTGACGTTCGTGCCCCCGAGCAACGGCATCTGCACCATGGATTTCGTGCCGACCACCACCGTGGTCGAGGCGCCCGCTGAGGCCGACACGGGCCAGCCGGTGCCGGTCACGCTGGGCGACAAGGGGAAGGTCAAGCTCCTGCCCCGCAGCGCCGACGGCGAGCCCGGACCGATCACCTGGCTCGACTCGTGAGGGTCGCGTGTCGGTTCGCCAGCAGGTAAGAAATCTACCGAGCACAACCGGTAGGTTGTCCGGGTGATTCGCCCCGCCCGCCGTCGTCAGCCTGCGGCCGTCGTCGCCACGCTGCTCACCACCGTTCTTCTCCTCGCCGCCTGCGGTGCACCCCCCAAGGTGCAGACGGCGCTGGAGGACGTGGGCAAATCGGATGGCTCGGCGACGGCGGGCGCCCCGGAGGGTTACGAGGACTACTACGGCCAGTCGCTGGAGTGGACCGAGTGCGGTGAGGGCTTCCAGTGCGCCACGGCCTCGGCCCCGCTCTCCTGGCACGACCCGGGGGAGGGGAGCATCGAGGTCGCGCTCAAGCGGATCCCCGCTTCCGGGCAGAAGATCGGGTCGCTGCTGGTCAACCCGGGCGGGCCGGGCGGTTCGGGAGTTGACTTCGTGGGCGACCCGGCGCGGTTCGGGCAGGCGCTGCGCACGTCGTTCGACATAGTGGGCTTCGACCCCCGCGGGGTGGGGCAGTCGACGCCGGTGAAGTGCTACGACGACGCGGGCAAGGACGAGTTCCTCAGCACCGACTACCCCTACACGCCCGACGGCTTGGCGGACCGGCAGGACTCGGTGCGGGACTGGGCCGAGGCCTGCGCCGAGAACACCGGGCCGCTGCTGGAGCACGTGGACACGCAGTCCGCTGCGCGCGACATGGACATGCTCCGGGGCGCGCTGGGTGACGACAAGCTCAACTACCTCGGGTTCTCCTACGGCACGCAGCTCGGCGCCACCTACGCCGGCCTGTTCCCGGACCGGGCCGGGCGCCTGGTGCTCGACGGCGCGCTCGACACCACGCTCGGCTCCGACGAGGTGGCGCTGCAGCAGGCGGAGGGCTTCGAGAGCGCACTGCGCGCCTACGTGACCGACTGCCAGGCGAGCAGCGACTGCCCGCTCGAGGGCGACGTCACGGCCGGTCTGCAGCAGATCCAGGCCCTGGTCGAGGACGCCGAACCCAACCCGATCCCGACGTCGTCCGGACGCGTCGTGACCAAGAAGCTCGCGTTCTACGGCGTGGCCGTGACGATGTACGACGAGGCCTCCTGGTCGTTCCTCACGCAGGCCCTGCAGGAGGTCCTCTGGGAGGGCACCGGAGACGACCTGCTCTACCTGGCGGACGTCTACAACGACCGCAACGACGACGGCACCTTCAGGTCCAACAGCGAGGAGGCGTTCCGTGCGATCAACTGCGCCGACTCCCGCGCCGAGGACGACATGACGAAGATGCGGGAGCTCGCCGCCGACATCCAGGAGGCGGCCCCTACGCTCGGCGAGTCGTTCGGGTACTCCGGCATCGAGTGCACGGACTGGCCGTACCCGCCGGCGAAGCAGGAGTTCGACGCCGCCGCGAAGGGTGCGCCGCCGATCGTCGTCATCGGCACCACCAACGACCCTGCCACCCCGTACCGCTGGGCCGAGTCGCTCGCGGAGACCCTCTCGTCGGGCGTCCTGGTCACGTACGAGGGCGAGGGGCACACGGCGTACGGCCGGTCCAACAACTGCATCGGCGGGGCCGTGGAGGACTACCTGGTGGAGGGCGCGGTCCCGGAGGACGGCCTCACCTGCTGACCCGCGGTTCCCGCTGGTTCACGTGGTCGAGGACGTCACACGGTTTCGCTTTGAAACCTGGGCCATCCATTGGGTACAGTGAGGGCCGCTCACCGATCCGGTTGCAACCGGGGCGCGTGTGCGCGCCGCCTTAGCTCAGTCGGTAGAGCGATTCACTCGTAATGAATAGGTCATCGGTTCGATTCCGATAGGCGGCTCCGATACGAAGTCCCTGACCAGCGCATGCGCGGGTCAGGGACTTCGTCGTTCCTGGGATGTTGTGTCGGCGGCACGGACTGCACGTCCGGCAGGAGACTGGCGGCGACCGACGTTACCGGGCAGGGCTTTGTTGCCGACCAGGAGCGATTCGTCGTCCCTGACGGTTGGACGGTCCGACTTCCCGCGCTGCACGTTGCGTGACTGCGATACTCGGCACCGCCGACTGTGTTTGGTGATCCTGGTAGGACGACCCGAGACGAGGAGTGACTGTGAGCCCGAAGGACTTGACTGAGCTGCTGGATCGGCTTGTGGCTGACTGGGAGAGCGAGCTTGTCGAGTTCAAAGAAGCCAACGACAACTACTCGACGGACAAGGTAGGCGAGTACTTCTCCGCTCTGGCTAACGAAGCGAATCTAAGAGGGGCCGATGCAGCGTGGCTGGTCTTCGGTGTGCGGAATCGTACGCGGGCGGTTGTCGGGACGGAGTACCGCCAGGACCGCGAGCGGCTGGAAAGCCTCAAGATGCAGGTGGCGCAAGGTAGCGAGCCGAGTGCAAGCTTTCGGGATCTCTACGTGCTCGACCACGCCGACGGCCGAGTCATCCTGATGGAGATCCCGCCGGCGCCGAGAGGTATTCCGATCTCGTGGAAGGGTCACTACTTCGCGCGCAACGGTGAAAGCCTGGCGCCGCTCTCGTGGGACAAGCAAGATGAGATCAGGAATCAGACGGTTCAAGGCGACTGGACCGCAGCTGTTGTTCCTGGCGCTTCGATCGGCGACTTGGACGAGGGCAGCGTGCAGCGTGCTCGTGACGCTTTCGCGCGGAAGTATGCGAACCGGATCCCGGAGGAGGAGGTTGCGGCGTGGTCGGTGGCGGCCTTCCTTGATCGTGCGCGGCTGACGCAGGATGGCCAGATCACGCGCGCGGCGTTGCTGCTCCTCGGCAAGCCTGAATCGGCGTGGCGGCTTTCGCCCCACCCGGCACAGCTCACTTGGAACCTTGTGGGTCCCGAGCAGGCCTACGAGCACTTCTCGCCGCCGTTCTTCCTCGCGACTACTACCCTCTTCCAACGTATCCGCAACATCCAGTTGCGACTCCTCCCGCACGACCAACTGCTCGTCGAGGAGGTCTCCAAGTACGACCAGCAGATAGTTCTTGAGGCGCTGCACAACTGCATCGCCCACCAGGACTACCGCCACGGCGGACGAGTCGTCGTGACCGAGAGTGCTGATCGCCTCGTCTTCGAGAGCGAGGGGACATTCTTCGATGGCGCGCCGGACGACTACGTCGAGGGACATCGCTTGCCCCGGCGGTACCGGAATCCGTTCTTGGTCCAGGCCATGGTCGAGCTGAACATGATCGACACCATGGGCTACGGCATCCGCCGAATGCACAACCGCCAGGCCGACCGCTACCTGCCCCTGCCGGACTATGACCTCTCGGGAGGCAGCAGTGTGAAGCTCACCATCTACGGTGGTGTGGTCGACCCTGCCTACACGAAACTGCTCATGCAGCGGACGGACCTTCCGCTGACAGATATCCTCGCGCTCGATCGTGTCCAGAAGAAGTTGCCGATCCCAACTGAGGCGGCGCAGCGGCTCAGGCGCGCCGGTGTGATCGAGGGACGGAAGCCGAATTTCCACGTTGCGGCAGTCGTTGCTGATGCGACGGGGAGCCGAGCGGACTACATCCGCATGCGCGGCCAGGACGACGCTCACTACACAAAGCTTGTTCTCGACTTCGTCGACAAGTTCGGCAACGCGTCACGGCAAGACCTCGACAAGCTGCTCCTGACGAAGTTGAGCGATGCGCTGACGCCCGAGCAGAAGGACAGGAAGGTCGGGAACCTGCTGACCAAGATGCGACGTGCCGGCCAGCTTCGGAACGCAGGCACACGCGCTAGGCCAGTGTGGGTGCGTGGTGATGCGATGCAGAAAGAAGATGGCTCTGCTAGTTAAGGGTCTGTCGCCCGACTCAGTGTTCGTGCAGGTCAGAGCAGGTGCGTCTCCTTTCTGCAGATGGGTAGAAGCTGCCCGCCGCTGAAAGGGACGGGCCGGAACTCGATCCAGGGGTGATTGCGAGCCGGAGCTCCGCGTGGGTCTTTCAGTGCTTGGTGTTTGGGGGACGATCGTCAGCCGACGAAGGCCTCAGGCCCGAAGCGGCCCCACGCCACGAAGCCGGTCAGTGCGAGGTAGACCAGGTCCACCACCATCAACCTGTACTCGTGCCGACCGATCCGGGTGATCACCGCACCGACCATGATCATCGCCAGGCCCAGGGCAGCCAGCGGCACCAGGTCTGTCGCGATGCCGAGCACGGCGGGCAGCACCAGGCCCAGGCTGCCCAGAACCTCGAAGGCTCCGATGGCCTTGACGCTGCCGGGTCGGAAGTCCTCGACCCACTGCGCGGCGGCCCCCGTCGCGGCGATCCTCTCCTTGCTCATGATCACCTTGAGGCTGCCGCCGGCCAGGTAGGCGACGGTAAGCAGTCCGGTGACGACCCACAGGGCGACGTTCATGTGGTTCTCCTCCACGCTTGTGCGGCTGTTCGCACCGACGACGGCGACTGCGGCGCGTTCGTGACAGCCCAGCCGCACTAGCGGGGGATGTGTTCTATCCCTGCGGTGCCGGGATTGCCTCTTCGGCCGCGCGGCTCACCTCTTCCCACTCCGCCCAGGTGCGACGCCGCTCCTCGGTGACGGCCAGCGCGACGTCGTAGACCGCGCCGCCCAGCAGGAGCCGCCGTGGCGGGTTGTCACTGGCGGTCAGCTTGAGGATCGCCTCGGCGGCGAGGCGCGGGTCGCTGTCGACGCTGTTCTCGGCGAACTGCGCTGCCAGACGGTCGCGGAGATCGTCGTACTCCGGCAGGGGTGTCGACGTGTCCATGGCGGTGTAGAGGTCGGTCCAGTACCCGCCGGGCTGGACGATGGTGACGGCGACACCGAACTCCGCGAGCTCGTGCGCCACCGCCTCGCTGAGGCCCTCCAGCGCGAACTTGCTCGCGCTGTAGAGGCCGGTGCCCGCGAAGCCGGCCAGGCCGCCGATGCTCGAGATCTGGATGAGGTGGCCGGACCGCTGCCGGCGCAGCACCGGGGCGACGGCCTGGGTAACCCAGACGGCGCCGAAGAAGTTGGTCTCCATCTGCGCCCGGACCTGCGCCTCGGTGAACTCCTCGACGAACCCGTACGACATGGTCCCGGCGTTGTTGATGCACGACGTCGAGCCGCCCGAAGGCTTCAACGGCCTGGTCGACGGCGGCCCGGACCGACGCCGGGTCCCGCACGTCGGCGACGATCTGGAGCAGCCCGTCCCGGGTGTCGTCGTCGCGGACCGTGCGGGAGACCGCGGCGACCTGGTCGCCGGCCGCGAGGGCGGCGTCGGTGAACGCGCGGCCCAGGCCGCGGCTCGCTCCGGTGATGAACCAGGTTCGGGGCTGGGTGCTGACGGACTCGGTGGTCATGTCGATCCCTTCAACGGTTGTCGAGACGGAGCGTCTCGACAACGAACGATGTCAGACCCTCCGCGGTTTGTCAATACGGAACGTCTCGTCTCATCACGGGTAGGCTGTTCCCATGTCGACCGACTCGCAGCCCTCGACCGGGCGACGCCGGAATCCCGCGACGCGCGCGGCGATCCTCGCCACCGCCTTCGACGTCGTTGCGGAGCTCGGCTACGCGCGGCTGACCATCGAGAAGGTGGCCGCCCGGGCCGGCGTCGGCAAGCAGACGATCTACCGGTGGTGGCCCAACAAGGGCGCCCTGGTACTGGACGCCGTCCTCGAGCGCTCGGTGGGAACGGGCGAGTCGGCCGAGCTGCCCGACACCGGCGACCTCGAAGCGGACCTGACCGCCGTCCTCGTCGCCACGGTAGAGGAGCTTGCCGACCCCGCCTTCGACCGCGCCCTGCGCGGCCTCACCGCGGCGATCATCGAGGATCCCGAGCTCAGCCGGGCCTATCAGGACCGGTTGGAGGAGCCGATGCGCGAGCTCAAGAAGCGGCGGCTCCGCCGGGCGCAGCAGGCCGGCCAGCTCGACGCCGACGTCGACCTGGACCTGGCCGTGGACCTCGTCTTCGCGCCGGTCGCGCAGCGCTGGACGCAGCGGTCCGGCGACCTGACGCCCGATGGCGCACGCGCGATCGTCCGGCACGCTCTGCGCGGACTCTCGACGTCGGGCAGGTGACGGCGGACCCGCCAGAGGTCCGCTTCGAGCAAGGCATCAGGCCTGGTTCCGGACCGATCTACGTGCGCGATCGCTTGGTCGAAGCGGACCCGGGATCCGGTGCAGCGCCCATCCCACGGCAGTCCCGTCACCGCTCACGCGCACCGCTCAGGTGCGCGGTCTGCCGCGGCGCCCGTCGCGCTCGCGGCGTCTCGGATCGGCGTGGACCACATGCGCCGAAGGTACCCTCTGTGCCATGGCATGGACCCGCCCCGGACGGCGTAAGCCCGTCACGTACCTGCTCGGCGAGCCGACCGAGGACTACCCCGCTACAGCCCCTGAGGTGGACCGCGGCCGAGTGCTGCGTATCACCGAGATCGGTGAGCCGGTGCTGCACAACCCGGCCAGGACCGTCGAGGAGTTCTCCACTCCGGAGCTCGCCCGGCTGATCGACGACCTGTTCGCCACGATGGAGTCGGCGCAGGGCGTTGGCCTCGCGGCCCCCCAGGTGGGCGTGGACCTGCGGGTGTTCGTGTACGACCTCACGGACTCGTCCGGGGACCGGCACGTGGGGCACGTGGTGAACCCGGTGCTGGAGCTGGACCTCGAAGCCGAGCCCGAGACCGAGGAGGAGGGCTGCCTCTCCGTGATCGGCGCGTACGAGCCGCTGGAACGCCCCGGCGCCGCCACGGTGCGCGGCGTGGACCAGCACGGCGGGCCGGTGCAGCTGTCGGGCACGGGGTACCTGGCGCGCTGCTTCATCCACGAGTCGCAGCACCTCGACGGCACCCTGTACTGGGACCACCTGAGCGCCGACCTGCAGGCGGACGCGCTGGAGCAGCGGGACGAGGAGCGGGCGCACATCATCGCGGAGCGCCGCGAGATCGCGATCGAGCTGGACAAGACCCCGCCGACCTACCCGGAAAAGCCGGCCGGCGGCCGCTGACTCCCCTTTGGCTGTGGGCGCGATCGTTGGGCCTAAAACGGTCGGGTAGTCGCAACGATCACGCCCACAACGAGGTGATCCAGGTTGCTACGGCGTCCGCCACCGCCTTCTCCCGTGCCGCGCCGCGCATGTCGTGGGCGCCGGACAGCGTCACCGTGGTGACCGGCCCCGGGATGGCCGTGACGTGCTCTGCGAGCTCGTCGGGCGTGCCGAACGGGTCCTTGTCGCCGGACACGAACAGCGTGGGCACCTCGATCTGCCCGAAGTGCTCCACGCGGAGCTTCTCCGGCCGTCCCGGCGGGTGCAGCGGGTAGCTGAGCAGCACCAGGCCGGCGGCGGGCAGGCCCTCCGCGACGGCCATGGAGCACATCCGCCCGCCGTACGACCGCCCGCCCAGGAGCAGCCGGTCCGTCCCGGCGCCGAGCTCGTCCGCCCACGTGGCGGCCTCGGCCCGCAGCTGCGCGACGGCGACCGGCGCCCGGTCCGGCATCCGGCGTCCCTCCAGGCGGTACGGGAAGTCGACGCGGCGCACGGGGAGCGGCGGGTCGGCGTCGGCCAGGGTGCGCTCGACCATGACGAGCGTCGAGTTGTCTCGGCTCGCGCCCGCGCCGGGTGTCAGGAGGAGGCCTGCGGGTGTGGTCACCAGCCCAGTCTGCCCCGGGTGCCCCGGCTCGGCAGGGAGCGCAGGACGGCTCAGGTCAGGCGGCGCCAGAGAACAAACGCGCCGCCCGCGGTGAGCAGCGCGCCGCCGCCGAGCACGGCGACCCAGCCCTGCGGTGAGATGACCTCGTCCTCCTCGACGGCCACCCCCTGTGCCCGGGCCGTGGACTGCTCCTGAAGGCCCTGCACCAGGGCAGCCGCGGGTGACGTGTGCGACGGCGACGGGGTCGGCGTGCTCGAGGCTGTCGGAGACGGCGTCGGGCTGGGTGTCGGGGTCGGGCTGGGGGTGGGCGTCGACGTCGACGTCGGCGCGACCACCTCGGGCTCGGCCTGCGTCGGCGTCGCGGTCGGGGTGGGGGTGGCCTTGTCGTTCTTCTTGGGGGTGGGTGTGGGAGTGGGGGTCGCGGTCGGCTCGACGACGTAGCACGCGGTGCTGCCTTCCGTCTCGTGCCAGTCGCCCGCGTCGTCGACCTCGACCCACACCACGCAGTAACCGTCCGTGTAGGCCTGGCGGGCCTCCCGGAACGCGGCCCAGCCGCTGTTCTGCTCGCCCCGGGTGAGATCGCGCCAGAACGACCGCTCGTCGTCGGACCCCACGGGCCGGACCGTGTAGGCGACCTCGTCGCTCTCGCGGCCGTTCTCGAACGCGACGCCGTCGGCGTTCACCGAAATGTCGTCGTCCACCCAGGTCTCGGCGGCGGCAGCGCGCTGCCCGACGGCGGCCGTGCCCACCAGGGCGAGCACCGTCAGCAGGAGCAGGGTCAGCAGGAGCCGGCGACGTTTCGTGGCGCGACGTGCCGTCGGCCGCAGCGCTGCGGCGGAGGCAGTGGCACGGGTCACAGCGGAGATCCTACCGCCGCGAGGCCCGGCCGCTGCGGGTGAGGCCGGGTGAGGGCCGGGTTAGAACCGGGCTAGAACCGGGGCCCCTCTTCGCCGTGGAGGAGGTTGCGGATGGGGCGGGTGATGACGTCGACCCGGTCCACGAGGTCGGCGGGCCCGGTGACGACCACTGCACGGTCGGCGGCCGGGGAGTAGACGGCGGTCACGTTGCGCACGGTGACACGCATGCAGCGCTTGGCCGTGCCATCGACGTAGAACTGGCGGGTCTCGCACGGAACGTCGTCGACCTCGGCTACGATCGCGCGCATCGCGCTGCGGTAGTCCTGGTACGACTCGGCGAGGTCGGTCACGTCGGCCATCCCGGGCGGGGCGGCCGGATCGACGTCGGCGTGCAGCGGGGCGACGAGCGCACCGCTGCACGCGGCGCGGACGATGTCCTCGATCTGCGCCGGTGTCGCGGGAACGCGGAGGGTCTCCACCTCGACGGTCTCGCCGGTGAACGTGCGGTAGGAGCGCAGGAAGCGTTCCTCGGTGGGGTCCGCGCTGTCGGACACCCCGGTGACTTCCTCTTCGACGAGGTCGAGTCCCCAGGTCAGGGGGTCGTCGACCTCACCGACCACGCCCGAGAAACGCGCGAAGCGCGCGACGATCTGTTCCCAGGACTCGGGGGTCGGGCTCGGTTCGTCCGCCATGTGGCCTCCCGGGACGGGTGCGGTCTGACAACGAGACTGCCGGGTGTGTGGGGAGGCGTCAACGACCTCCGCAAGAATCAGCCCCTAATCAGCCTGGACTCGCCGCCGAAACCTCCCGCCCGGGCGTGTCGTCGCGCGTCGGGTCGCTTTTTGCCGCTCGAGGGCAGTACATCGTCACGCCCCTGGCGAACAAGGGCATCAACCGGCCCATGGGCGCGTTGTGAGCGCATAGAGTCGTTGCGGTCAGGCCTGGTACCGCCGGTGCAGGTGTACGCCGCTCGTGAGGGAGCAGCACATGTTCGAGAGATTTACGGATCGCGCCCGTCGGGTCGTCGTCCTCGCGCAAGAAGAAGCGCGGATGCTGAACCACAACTACATCGGCACGGAGCACATCCTGCTCGGCCTCATCCACGAGGGTGAGGGCGTAGCCGCCAAGGCGCTGGAGTCGCTCGGGATCTCACTCGACGGCGTCCGCACCCAGGTCACCGAGATCATCGGTGAGGGGCAGCAGGCGCCGAGCGGGCACATCCCGTTCACGCCGCGTGCCAAGAAGGTCCTTGAGCTGTCGCTCCGCGAGGCGCTGCAGCTGGGCCACAACTACATCGGCACGGAGCACATCCTGCTCGGCCTCATCCGCGAGGGTGAGGGCGTGGCAGCACAGGTGCTCACCAAGATGGGTGCCGACCTGAACAAGGTGCGCCAGCAGGTCATCCAGCTGCTGAGCGGCTACCAGGGTAAGGAGCCCGTCTCCGCAGGTGGTCCCCAGGAGGGTCAGCCCGCGGGTTCGGCCGTGCTCGACCAGTTCGGCCGCAACCTCACCCAGGCCGCGCGCGAAGGCAAGCTCGACCCGGTCATCGGGCGCACGCAGGAGATCGAGCGGGTCATGCAGGTCCTGTCCCGCCGCACCAAGAACAACCCGGTGCTGATCGGCGAGCCCGGCGTCGGCAAGACGGCGGTCGTCGAGGGCCTGGCGCAGGACATCGTCAAGGGCGACGTCCCGGAGACGCTCAAGGACAAGCAGCTGTACACGCTGGACCTCGGCGCCCTGGTCGCCGGCTCGCGCTACCGCGGTGACTTCGAGGAGCGCCTCAAGAAGGTGCTCAAGGAGATCCGCACGCGCGGCGACATCATCCTGTTCATCGACGAGATCCACACCCTGGTGGGTGCGGGTGCCGCCGAGGGCGCGATCGACGCCGCCTCCATCCTGAAGCCCATGCTGGCTCGCGGTGAGCTGCAGACGATCGGTGCCACCACTCTCGACGAGTACCGCAAGTACGTCGAGAAGGACCCGGCCCTGGAGCGTCGCTTCCAGCCGATCCAGGTGTCCGAGCCGTCGCTCGAGCACGCCATCGAGATCCTCAAGGGTCTGCGCGACCGTTACGAGGCGCACCACCGCGTGTCCATCACGGACTCTGCGCTGGTCTCCGCGGCCACGCTCGCCGACCGGTACATCAACGACCGGTTCCTTCCGGACAAGGCGATCGACCTGATCGACGAGGCCGGCGCCCGTCTCCGTATTCGTCGCATGACGGCGCCGCCGGAGCTCAAGGAGCTCGACGAGAGCATCTCCGAGGCGCGCCGCGAGAAGGAGTCGGCGATCGACGAGCAGGACTTCGAGAAGGCCGCCGGGCTGCGTGACAAGGAGAAGCAGCTCACGCAGGTTCGTGCGGACAAGGAGAAGGCCTGGAAGTCGGGCGACCTCGACACGGTCGCAGAGGTCGACGACGAGCTGATCGCCGAGGTGCTGGCGATGTCCACGGGCATCCCGGTCGTCAAGCTCACCGAGGAGGAGTCCAGCCGGCTGCTCCACATGGAGGACGAGCTGCACAAGCGCGTCGTCGGCCAGGAGGCCGCGATCAAGGCGCTGTCGCAGGCCATCCGCCGTACGCGGGCCGGGCTCAAGGACCCGAAGCGTCCCGGTGGCTCGTTCATCTTCGCCGGCCCCACGGGTGTCGGTAAGACCGAGCTCGCCAAGGCGCTCGCCGAGTTCCTGTTCGGTGACGAGGACGCGCTCATCCAGCTCGACATGTCCGAGTTCTCGGAGAAGCACACGGTCTCGCGACTGTTCGGCTCCCCGCCCGGATACGTCGGCTACGACGAGGGTGGCCAGCTCACCGAGAAGGTGCGCCGCAAGCCGTTCTCCGTGGTCCTGTTCGACGAGGTGGAGAAGGCGCACGCCGACATCTTCAACTCGCTGCTGCAGGTGCTCGAGGACGGTCGTCTCACGGACTCGCAGGGTCGAGTGGTCGACTTCAAGAACACCGTGATCATCATGACCACGAACCTCGGCACGCGGGACATCGCCAAGGGCCTCCAGACCGGCTTCAACGCCGGCGGCGACCTGGTGACCTCCTACGAGCGCATGAAGGCGAAGGTCAACGACGAGCTCAAGCAGCACTTCCGGCCTGAGTTCCTCAACCGCGTGGACGACACGGTGGTGTTTCCGCAGCTCTCGCAGGACGAGATCATCGAGATCGTCGACCTGGAGATCGCGAAGCTGGACCGCCGCATGCGCGACCGGGACATGGGCATCGAGCTCACGCCCGCCGCGAAGGGCCTGCTGGCCGAGAAGGGCTACGACCCGGTGCTCGGCGCCCGTCCGCTCAAGAGGGCGATCCAGCGGGAGATCGAGGACTCGCTGTCCGAGAAGATCCTGTTCGGCGAGCTCACCGCCGGTCAGCTGGTGATCGTCGACGGGACCGGCGAGGGCATCCTCGGCGAGTTCACCTTCCAGGGTGTGCCGCGCGACGAGCGTCGTCGTCCGACCACGGCCGAGCCGCAGTCGGTGCCCGCGGGCGCCGGCCTCACGCCGCGGGATCTGCCGTCGTCGGGCCAGATGGCGGCCGGCGGGGCGTAACCGCCCGGTAGCCAGGACCGACAACCAAGGCCCGGTCACCCCCGAGGGGGTGGCCGGGCCTTAGTCCTGCCTGTTGGTCGGCAGCTCTCCGCGAGGTCGGCAACTGGCATCGAGATCGGCACAGGCCTGGACCGATCTCGATGCCAACTGCCGACTCCGCGGGGCAAACTGCCGACCTGGCCAGTACACCGCCCCCGGCGGACCTACCCTCGGCCCGCAGCGGCCGGCACCCCTAAGCCCGCCGGGAGCAGGCCCGGCAGCACCTCGCGCAGTGCGCCGACCCGTTCGGCCCGCGCCGCGCCCCGCAGTCGTTCGACCGGA
>CAWKLP010000003.1:0-444383 GCA_963850545.1 uncultured Actinomycetota bacterium
CCAATTCGATTCTGACAAATTACATACGTGCGCGAACTCCTCTTTCGAGGCCCCGACCAGGTTTTTCCTGGGTGGGGCCTCTTTGGCGTTCAGGGCGCGGATCCACTAGACGGAGGCGGGACATGGACGAGCTGCTGGTTGAGTTTTGTCGGACCGGAACACTGGGGCCGCTGGTCCTGGGCATGTCCCCGGACGACGTCGTCGAGCGGATCGGGGAGCCGCGCAGGATCAAGAGCGGGCAGGGCGACGACTGCTTCCAGTTCTACCGCTACTCTCCGCTCGAGCTCACGATGAGAAGTTTCATCAGAAAACCCAAGATCCGCCGCGGTGCTGCGCGCGACAACGTGCTGGCCTCCATCCGGATCGACTTCCGTGGTGGTGAACCGCTGCTCCTTCCCGAGGCCATTGCCGACGGGCCTATCGCCGCCGCGCCCCTGCGGCTGGTCGACGCGCATCGCCTCCTCGAGGATCGCGGCGTCGAGATGGTCCCCGACCCCGACTACGACCAGGTGCTGACCCGGTCCCTCGACGAGGCGAGCGTCCGGGTGGTCAGCGATGCCGACGGGTTCCTCAGGGAGATCTCCGCCTGGTGGCGGCCCCGGCCCGGCGGCTGGTTCTACTCCGAGGAGAACGAGAAGGGCTTCTGGGTGACCGGGCGGCTGCCGTCGGCGTAATGTAAGCGACCGATGTCAGAGAAGACTGATTTCAAGAAGAGCCTCGACGCCTACCAGGCGAAGGTGGGCCGGTTCCGGATCGTCGACGTTCCCGACCTGCAGTACCTCATGGTCGACGGGCATGGGGACCCGAACACCTCGCCGGTATTCACAGAAGCGGTCGAAGCGCTCTACCCCGTGGCCTACACGCTGAAGTTCGCGAGCAAGCGAGAGCTCGGTCGCGACTACGTCGTCATGCCCCTGGAGGGGCAGTGGTGGGCCGAGGACATGGCCTCCTTCACCGCAGCGCGGGACAAGTCGCGCTGGGACTGGACGCTGATGATCATGCTGCCGGACTGGATCGACCGGGACGTGTTCGCCGCCGCCGTCGGGCAGGTCCGAGCGAAGAGCAACCCGGCTCGGCTCGACGACGTCCGCCTGGAATCGCTGTCCGAGGGGCGCTGCGTGCAGACGCTGCATGTCGGCTCCTTCGACGCGGAGGCGGACGTGCTCGCGCGGATGCACGACGAGTTCATCCCCGACAACGGGCTCCGCAGGGTCGGCAAGCACCATGAGATCTACCTCAGCGACTTCCGCAAGACTGCGCCCGAGAAGCAGCGGACGATCCTGCGGCAGCCGGTCGGCGCTTCCGCCGGGTAGCACCGCACCCGCAGCGTTTCACCGCGCGGTTCCGACGGCGTCCGCCATCGCGAGCACTGCCGCTCGTGTCGGTGCGTGGACCCGCACCTCGATCCGGTGCACGAGCCGCGGAGCGGCGAGCGGCACGATCACGAGGCCGCCGGGCGCAACGATGGTTGCGGGTGCGGCGCCAATGACCTCAGCCCCGGAGCTCCTCCACGGCGGCGCCCGGCTGCTCGGTGAGCTCCGCGGCGTCCTGCGTGGCGGCCCAGGAGGCGAGCAGCGCCAGGCCGTCCGCGGCGGGTGATCCGGCGGGAGCCGTGTAGACGTTGAGCACCAGGCCGGGCTCCGACGGCAGCTCCATCGACTCGAAGTTCAGGTCGAGCTGGCCGACGACCGGATGCCGCAGCCGCTTGAACCCGCTGCGGTGCAGCAGCACGTCGTGCGAGGCCCAGCGCTGCCGGAACAGCTCGCTCCGGGTGGAGAGCTCACCGATCAGCTCGATCAGCTCCGGGTCGTGCGGATTGCGCCCGGCCTCGATCCGGAGGTACGAGGCGGAGTCCCTGGAGATCCGCTCCCAGTCCACGAAGAAGTCCTGCGCGGCCGGGTCCAGGTAGACGAACCGGGTCGTGTTCGCCGGGCGGCGCGGGTTGGCGAGGATCGGCGCGTACAGGGCCCGGCCCAGACGGTTCATCGCGACGATGTCGTGGCGGCCGTTGCGCACCCACGCGGGTGCGTCGCTGATCGCGTCGAGCACCTGCTGGACGGCCGGACGCACCGTGGTCGGAGCCCTCCGACGTCGCGCGCTGCTGGATCCCGCCGTGCGGGCGAGCGTGAAGAGATGCTCGCGCTCGGCCTCGTCCAGCTGCAGCGCCCCGACCAGGGCGTTCAGCACGCCGTCGGACGCGCCGGACAGGTTCCCGCGCTCCATCCGCACGTAGTAGTCGACCGATACTCCGGCCAGCATCGCGACCTCCTCGCGACGCAGGCCTTTGACCCGGCGGTTGCCGCCGTAGGCGGGCAGCCCAGCCTGTTCCGGTGTGATGCGCGCCCGCCGCGAGCTGAGGAACTCGCGGACCTCGGCGCGGTGGTCGATCTGTCCCATGCCCCCACGGTAAGCCGGGCCGCGCCGCCGTGGGAGGCACTGGCGTTACCCGGAACGACGGGGACTCCCCGGCGCGCGCGAGGCCGAGTTTGCTGGAGGTACCGCACCGAGAGAGGCACCATGCACCCCACGCATGCCACGGCAGCGCCCCACACGAGCACTCCCACCAGCCCTTCCACGAGCAACCCCACCGGCACGACGGCGATCCCTCGATGACGCTGGTCAACTTCGCCGCGGCGCTCGCCGTCCCTAGGCTGATGCGCCGGATCCCCGGCGCCACGCTGCTGGCGGTGGGCATGGCGCTTACGCTCGTCGGGATGGCCTGGCTGAGCCGAGTCGACGCCGGCGACACCTACCTTGCGGCGGTCGCCCTCCCGATGCTGCTCATCGGCGCCGGCCAGGGCCTCGCCTTCGCCCCGCTGACGAACTCGGGCATCGCCGGCGTCGCGCCCGAGAACGCCGGTGCGGCCTCCGGCCTCGTCAACACCGCCCACCAGCTCGGCATGGCGCTCGGCCTGGGCATTCTCGTCGTGGTCTCCGCGAACGCCGGCACCGGCAGCTCCGGCGTCGTCGCGCAGACCGCCGCGCACGTCAGCGCGGCCCTGACCGGTGCAACGGTCCTGGTCGCGCTCGCGCTCGTCGTCGTGCTGGCGGTCGTCCTGCCCGCCGGCGACCGGCCTCCACAACCAACCGATAGGAGACACACATCATGAGTACCTGGACAGAGGACGAGCTGAGCCGCGTCGGAGACGCGCGCGAGCTCCAGGTCGCCTCCGAGCGTCCCGACGGAACGCTCCGTCCGTACGTGATCATCTGGCACGTCCGGGTGGGCGACGCGATCTACGTCCGCTCCGCGCACGGCCCGGAGAACGGCTGGTTCCGGCGGGCTCAGGCGGCCGGCATCGGGCGGATCAGCTCGGGCGGCGTCGAGAAGGACGTGCGGTTCGAGGCCGCGGAACCCGAGCGGGCGGACGACGTCGACGCGACCTACCACGCGAAGTACGACCGGTTCGGCCCGGGCCCCGTCGGCGCCGTGACCGGGCCGGACGCGCACGAGACGACGCTGCGCGTGGTGCCGCGCGACTGACCCACCTACCCCCTCGCCCCGGGAATCCGCTGGTCCGCTTCGAGAACGACCTCGGGTACCGAATCCGGTTCGGATCGGTACCCGAGGTCGTTCTCGAAGCGGACCTCGGCCTGGCACGTGATCAGCGCGGCGAGCTGCTCGGCGACAGGCGTGCGGGAATGCTGGTGCGAGGAAGTCATCATGGTTCCTTTCGGGACGGCGGCGCCGCTGTCAGCCTGAATCGACCATGCGGTTGCTGCCATACCGGTGTCGGATCTGGCAGCAACCGCATGGTTGATCTCGGGGTGCGGCCTCAGGCCTCGGGGATCTTGAACCCGGCCGTGTCGAGGGTCAGGGAGGCCGGCTCGGGGCCGCGGCGCACGGCCTTGTCGAGGCCGTCGATGGCGCTCAGCTCGGCTTCGGTGAGCTCGAAGTCGAAGACGTCGAAGTTCTCCTCGATCCGATGCGGCGTGACCGACTTGGGGATGGCCGACCGGCCCTCCTGCAGGTGCCAGCGCAGCATCACCTGGGCCGCCGTCTTGCCGTGGGTCTTGGCGATGCCCGCGATCGTGGGGTCGTCGAGCGTGCTGCCGCCCTCGCCCTCGCGGTAGAAGGTGATGCCGCCGATCGGGGACCAGGCCTGCGAGAGGATGCCGTGCTCGGCGTCCGCGGCCGGCACGTCGCGCTGCGCGAAGTACGGGTGGATCTCGATCTGGTTCACCGCCGGCACCACCGTCGTCGCGTCGAGGAGCTTGTCGAGGTCCTCGCGCATGAAGTTGCTGACGCCGATCGCGCGGACCAACGCGACGTCGTCGACCAGATCGTCAGGCAGGTGAGCGGCTCGGCGACTGGTCGTCCGCCATGGTGTACGCGCCCCCTTCG
This sequence comes from uncultured Actinomycetota bacterium, assembly GCA_963850545.1. Classification (GTDB taxonomy): domain Bacteria; phylum Actinomycetota; class Actinomycetes; order Actinomycetales; family Cellulomonadaceae; genus Promicromonospora. The sequence continues at coordinate 4,346 of CAWKLP010000003.1, forward strand.
AGCCGGGCGATGAGTCCTTCGGTCCATTCGATCGCACTGTCGGCCGAATGGGCCCAGAACTGAATCGCCTCGACGTGATGGCCCCAGTCCTCGTTCGGGTGGCGTTCGTACTCGACGACGACTCGTGCACGCCGGGTTCGGAAGGCCTCGATGCGCAGCCGGAGCAGCTCGACGGCACGGGCGCGGGTCAAGGTCGTGATGAACCCGATGCCTGCCATCGTCTCGGCGATATCACGGCCGTCCGAGCTGAGCGCACGCTCGAGCAAGGTGACGAAGGCTTCACGTCCCGCGTTCGTCACCGCGTACTCCGTTCGTGCGGGCCCTTCGGAGCCTTCGCTGGACTCCACCTTGTCGATCAACCCGTCGTCCGAGAGGCGACGCAGTGCGTGGTACACCGACCCCTGGCCGATATTTCCCCACAGGTCGACCTGCCAGGACTCCAGGTCCTTGCGGACCTGGTAACCGTGCGCGGTCCCGCGTTCGACGATCGCGCCGAGGATCAGCAGTCGCGTGGCCGACATAGAAGCTCCTTCACCAGTCTCCTTCTCGCACGTTGACCTGGACGCGCGTTGCCTTCTCGCACGTTCACATGCACGCGCGTTGACATACACCGACCGCAACTCTACCTTGTAGTACAACTTTACTAGTGATGGTCGAGCTCGAACGAGACGAAGGATCTGGGTATGCACATAGTTGTTGCGGGAGCCTCCGGCGCGACCGGTCGGCTCGTGGTCGAGCAGGCATTCGCGGCAGGTCATCGAGTGACCGCGATCGTGCGCGACGCCCGCCGATACGACCCGCCACCTGGTGTCATCGTGCGCGAAGCCGAGGTGGTGACCGATCGCGACCTGACTTTTCCGGCCGACGTCGATGCCGTGATCTCGGCACTGGGGAAGCGCTCGTATCAGGACCCCGAGCCTGTATGCGCCGCCGGCACCAGGAATCTCATCGCGGCGATGGGGCGCAGTGGTGTGCGGCGCATCGTCGTCGTCTCGGCGGTGCCGGTGCTCACCTCAGGCGCCGGCGAGCCATGGTGGTTCCGCCACGTGCTCCGCCCATTCGTTCGGCGCACCGGTCCTGGCATCTATGCGGACCTCGACGCGATGGAGGAGATCGTCCGGGGCGCTGGCCCGTCGTGCGATTGGACGATCGTGCGACCCGGTTACCTGGTCGACAAGGAGGCGACCGACTATCGGCTCATACCCGAGGCGAACGGAACCACCAGCGTGTGCCGCGCCGACCTCGCCGACGCTCTCGTCGCCGCCATTGGCGATCCGTCCGCGATCCGCCGGTCCTATGGACTCGCGCGAGGGCGCAACTCGCGACACTCCCGTGTGCGAGAAGCGGCATGACGGGCGGCATCACCGGCGGCACGCGGGCACGCTCCGTCAACTGGCTCCGGTTCGGATTCCTTGGCGATGGCTGCTTCAAGCTCCTGGTGGCAGCCACGTACGTCGCGCTTCTCCCGCCTCTCGCCGACGTCCTCGGCGCCGACCGCTGGCTGCTCATCGCCACTGCCGCGCTGGTGGCGGCCAGCGGAGTCGCTGAGATCGCCTTCGCGGTCCGTAGCGGCGCCGGCTCGCACACCCGATACCTCATCGCCTACGACAGCGGATGGGTGGCCGCGACGGTCGCCGCGACACTTCTGGCGGCTAACGGCGTCGCCGTCGCAGGCACGCTTTGGCTCGTCTTCCAGCTGCTCGCATCGCCCCTCGTCGCCGCGGTGTTCGCGTTCGGCGCTCGTCGCGGACGACTCAGTGACGGCGATCGAGGTGCAGCGCACGGACCGCGTGCCGAGCGCGGGCGAGCACGCCGATGAGCCTGGGCCGCTCAGCCTCGATGCACTCCGACAGCCGCGCCGCGACGTGCGCCACCAGCCACGACTCGACCTGCTGCGGGGAGGGGTTCATACGGCCTTATCGCACCGAACCACTGCCCTAAATAGGTTGGCGTCGCGTCCGTGCCGAGCCGTCGTCCACGGCGGCGACCTCGTCGCACCCACCGACGTCGATCCGCCCATGGAGCCGGACCCCGAGCCCCAGCCCGCGCCCCAGCCCCAACCCCGGGTGGTGCCCAACGAACCCGGGCACGGCCCGAGTAGGAAACCCGGGCGTCTGCCACATCCGGCTCACCGACTTCTAGCTCACCGGCCATGAGATGGCGAACTTCAACGCGCTGGCCTGTGGGCCCGAAGAACGCGCGGAGGGGAACCCGATCGTCTCGGCTGACGGCCCCAGCCGCTCCATCGAGCACCGATCGGGGCGCCGCCGCCAGCTGGCTGCCGCCATAGTTGAGCTCGCGTGGCACAGAGGCATACCGACGGTTCGGAATATCGGACGGTGCCAGGTCTCTCCTCCTGTGAACCATGTAAACCCCGGGCCGCCATATGAGGGAGGGGCTGGCGCTACCGGTCACGACAGGGCATGCCTCGTGCGCCGATGTGTGCCTAGTACCGCGCGTTCTAGCGGCGCAGCACGAACCCGGCGTGGTGCAGCACGCCGTCCACGAACTCGCCGAAGGCCCAGAAGCCCTGGTCGTCCAGATACGTGATGCGGTCCCCGTCGAGCCAGAATCGTCCCGTGTACGCGTTCCTGCGGCCGCTGCGGGTCTCGCTGTACCGGCCGTCGGCCGTCAGGTGCTGTTCCATCGCCTTGTCCAGGTCGACCCAGGTGCCGAGCCGCGGGTCGCCCGGCGCGGTCCCGGCGCTGCCCGCCGGGCGGGTCGGCGATCCGTGCCACGCGACGAGCGTGCCCACGACGAGCACGGCCAGCAGGTCGCGCGGCGGCACCACGAGCATCCGGGTGATGCGCGACTCGTCCACCTGGCCGTGTACCGCTGCCAGCGTCGCGGTGTTGCCGGGCACGAGGTCGTAGGTGCTCTGGTCGGCCGGGGGCCGCGCGCGCAGCGCGCTCTCGACCTGCAGCGGGACGAGGGTCGCCCCCGAGGCGTCGACCACTAGCGCGCCGTCGGGGTACGGCGGCCGCGGCGGCCCGACGTGGGTCAGGATCCCGTCGGCCGCCTACAGCTCGCCGACGGCGGTGCGCGACGGCGACACCCGGACGGTCGCATCGGTGAACACCACGGTCTGCGGCTGCCCGACGGCGGTTGAGTCGCTCATGGGCCAACTCTCCGGGTCTCGGCGTCGGGCGGGAAGGGTGTGGTCCTCCTGGGTGCGGGACTGCCACCCAGACGCCGGGATTGGTGAACAATGCGCCGCCCGGGCTACATGCCCGAGGAGCGGCGGGCGTCGAGTGCGAACAGGCCGTCCGGGTCGACCCGCTTGCGGATCTCGTCGACCCGCGCCTCGACCTCGGCCGCGAAGGTCCGGCGCGGCGTGCTCGGCTCCTCGACAAAGGTCGGTGCCGTGCGCTTCGTCGTGTACGGCCGGAGCGCGGCCCGGATCCGGTGTACGTCCAGGCGTACATCCGCGGTGCCCTCCGGGGTCACGGCGAGGCCGACGTTGAACGCGACCAGCTCCGCGTCGATGGCGCCGAAGGCGCCGGCCCCCGGGGGCGTCTCGGCGAACGCACCGCCGAGCTGGCGGAGCTCGGCGGCGATCAGCCCGCTCCCGGAGCCGGGTCCGGCCGCCCCGTACCAGAGGTCGATCGCGTCGCCGTCGATCCCCGCGAGGGCGAACGCGTCGCTCGTGTAGGGGATGGGCTCCTCGGGGTCGGCGTGGGTCCGCACGGCGTCGGTGACCGGGCCGACGTGCCAGGTGTCGACGAGCGGTGTGACCAGGGCGGACAGCGGCTCGACCAGCGCGCGGTGGATGTCCCAGGTGTTCTCCGGTGCGCCGTCGTCCAGCATGATCGAGCCGTCGATCGCGAGGATCTGCCGGCCGCGGAACGGCTCGGGCGTCTCCGGCGCGTCCGGCGCGTTGAGGAGTCGCAGCGAGGTGGTCACCGCGCGGGGCGCGGACGCCGCCCAGGCGGCCCACGCCCGAGCGACGGGCGCGGCGTCCGTCGCGTCCCAGGCGATCATCCCGGTCAGGACCGTGCGCATCGGGATCATCCGCAGCTCGACCATCAGCACGACGCCGAAGCCGCCGCCACCACCGCGCAGCGCCCAGAAGAGATCGGGATCGTTGGTCTCGTCCACGGTGGCGATGCCGCCGTCGGCCTGGACGAGGGTGATGGAGACCACGCTGTTCGCGGCGACGCCGACCGCGCGGCCGTAGAAGCTCAGGCCGCCGCCCAGCAGGTAGCCGATCGCGCCGACGGTCGGGCTGGAGCCGTGCGGGACGGCGTAACCGTGCTCCGCGGCGGCCTGCACGACGTCATCCCACCGGGCTCCGGCCGGGATCTGGACGACGCCTCGGTCCGGGTGAACCCGGACCGGCTGGTCCAGGACGGTACGGAGCACGTGGACCCGGTTCGCGACCGGCCCCAGCATGCTGGATGAGTGCCCGGTCGAGACCGGGGCGACCCGTGCCCCGGCGGAGCCGGCAGCGAGGACCGCGTTCTGGACGTCGGCGACCGTCCGGGCGGTGGTCGCGCCGAGGGGCTGCAGCGGGGCGGCGAGGTTGAAGCTGACCGCGGCCTCGTCGTAGCCGGGGTCGCCGGGCTTGGCGAACGCGTCGTCGGCCGGCCGGATGGTGCTGGTGCTCAAGTTCATGCCGCCGACCCTAGCCTCGATCATTCACATGGTGGGTAGCCCGGCCTGAGCGGTTCGTCTGATTTGGTGGTTGGCGCGTCTTGGGCATGGTTGCCGTGCGCGTGTCGCTGCGTGCGCCGGTTCCGGCCCGGGGGTCGTGCGGTGCGCTCCGTTCCGGGGCTCGTGGGAACAGTCGTCGGGCTGGTCAGGTCACGGCGGGCAGAGTTGCGAGGCGGTGCCAGGCGGTGGTGATCGCGTCGGTGTGAGGGTGGTCGCGGTCGAAGTGCAGCCACCGGGTGCGGGCGTGGTTGGCCAGGCGGGCGGGCAGCCGGTAGACGAGCTCGCGCATCGTTGCCGGTTCGGCTCTCGCCAGGAGCTCGTGGTCGTGGAAGGCGAGCAGCCGGGTCCAGACGTCGAGGTCGCGGGCGATCCCGGTCAGCAGGATCCAGGCGGTGTTGATCCGCCAGGACGCGGAGGTTATCTGGAGTCGATCAGGGCCGTCTTGACGTGCAGGACGAGGCTCTTGGCGGCCCGGACCTGGTCCTCGACGACGGCGTGGTGGCGGTGCAGGACGTCGAGCCACTGCGGGTGAGAGCTGCCCGGGATCCCGCGCATCCGGCCGATGTTCGTCGCGGTGACCGCGTATTTCCAGCCTGTGGTCTTCTCCAGGGCGGTGACCTTCCCCGCGGCCCGGTCACGTGGCGCGATCGGGACCCGGCGCACGATCAGGCGCATGGTCGTGGGTCTCGCCGTCGCTCTCGTCGTAGTGGATGGGCTGGGCGATGGTGCCGTCCTGGTGCAGGTAGGGCGCCCACGCGCGGGCGGGCAGGGCCTTGATCGCTGTCTCCTCGAGCTTGGTGATGCTCCAGCCGATCGTCCACGCCACCCGGCGCCGGGTCGTGCTCAGCCGTTCCAGGTGGCTGATCGTGTCGTGGGACGCGCCGGCGCAACCAAGGTGGAGTCGCCGGACGACTACGGCCGCATCGGCAACCAGGCCGGCACCGAGGCGTCGCCGGTAGTGCTGGGCGACTACAAGACGGACAAGGACGCCGAGCTGGAGCGTCCCACGCGGGTCTCGCTGATCGACACGCGTGACGGGGGGCTCGAGCTGGTCGACCTGCCGTCGTCGTACACGTTCCGGTCGCTCGCCCGGGGCGGCGACGGCGAGGCCCTCGTGCTCGGCACGGACGGCCAGGTGCACGTGCTCGGCACGGACGGCCAGGTGCACGTGATCGAACCCGAGTCGGCGAAGCTGACCAAGTCGATCCCGGTGATCGACGAGTGGGAGGAGCCCGTCGAGTGGCAGGACCCGCGCCCCGCGCCCCGCGATCCTCGCCCTCGACGGCTCCGTGTACGTTACCGACCCGGCGACGGACTCGATCCACGCGACCGACGTCGAGACGGGCGAGGTGTGGAAGTCGGCCGAGCTCGGCGTCACGCCGAACGAGCTGAACGGCGTGCTGGGCACCGAGCCCCACACCCACGAGGCCCACTGACGGGGGCGTCACGTGTCAGACCCTCAGGTCGCTCGAGTGGCCTGAGGGTCTGACACATGCTGCGGTTACTGCTCGGCGAAGAAGGTGCGCAGGTCCTGGACCACCAGCTCCGGGACCTCCAGGGCCGCGAAGTGGCCGCCCTTCGGGAACTCGGACCAGTGCTCGATGCGGGCGTTGTCGCGCTCGGCGAGGGACCGGATGGTCTGGAAGTCGTCGGCGAAGACGGCGACGCCGATCCGGCCCGTGCTCACCACGGGCTCCGCGCCGGTGCGCAGCTCGGTGTAGTGGTAGCGCACCGAGGTGGCCGACGTGTTGGTGAGCCAGTACAGGCTGACCTGGGCGAGCACCTGGTCGAGGGAGACCAGGCTGGTGCCGTTGCCGAAGTTCTCGAACAGCTCGCTGTAGGCGAGCTGGCCCACCGGCGAGTCGCTGAGTCCCGCGGCCACGGTCTGGGGCCGGGAGCCGTTCATCGCGTTGTACCCGCCCACGCTCTGGAACCACTGCATGTGCTCCAGGGCGGCGAACTCCTTGGGGCCGAACCCGTCCATCTCGCCCTCCGCCCCCGACGGGAAGGAGAAGAGCTGGAGCAGGTGCGCGCCGAGAAAGCCCTCGGGCTCCAGGACGGCGAGCTCGCGGCCGATCAGGGTGCCGGCGTCGCTGCCGTGCGTGCCGTAGGACTCGTAGCCCAGCCGGCGCATCAGGGTGTCCCAGGTGCGGGCGACGCGGGCCATGGTCCAGCTCCCGCCGTCGGCGGGCTCGCTCAGCGGGGTGCTGAAGCCGAAGCCGGGGATCGACGGGACGACCACGTGGAACGCGTCCTCCGCGCGGCCGCCGTGCGCGACGGGGTCGGTGAGTGGGCCGATCATGTCGAGGAAGTCGAGGACCGAACCCGGGTAGGTGTGGGTCAGGACCAGGGCGCGTGCCCCCGGCTCGGCCGAGCGGACGTGCAGGAAGTGGACCGTCTGGCCGTCGATCTCGGTCAGGAACTGCGGGAACGCGTTGACGCGCTCCTCGACCGCGCGCCAGTCGAAGCCGGTGCGCCAGCGGTCGACCGCGTTGCGCAGGTAGGCCTCGGGCGTCCCGTAGTCCCAGGAGTCGCCCGGCGCGGCCGGGGCGAAGCGGGTGCGGGCGAGCCGGGCCTGCAGGTCGTCGAGGTCCGCCTGCGGAATCTCGACGCGGAACGGGCGGATGTCGGAGGGGGTGGCTGAGGTGTTCTTCGTGGTGTCCATGTCTCCGACACTACGAGGGGTTCAGGAACGGTTCTTTCCTCTATTCTGAGCGGGTTCCAAGAAGTTCCAAGAGATGGGCGTGAGGAGCCGCGATGAGTGCGACGGCGGGGCGGCTGCTCGCCCTCCTGGGCCTGCTGCAGTCCCGCGCCGAGTGGACCGGGCCGGAGCTCGCCGCGCGGCTGGACGTCACCGACCGCACGGTGCGCAACGACGTCGCGCGCCTGCGTGCCCTGGGCTACCCGGTCGACGGCGTCCGCGGGCCGGGCGGTCGGTACCGGCTGGGCGTGGGCGGCAAGCTGCCCCCGCTGGTGCTCGACGACGAGGAGGCGGTGGCCATAGCGGTCGGGCTGCGGTCCGCCAGTGCCGTGGCCGGCATCGAGGAGAGCAGTGCCCGCGCGCTCGGCAAGCTGGAGTACGTCCTGCCCGACCGGCTGCGCCGCCAGGTCGCCGCGCTGCGCTCCGCCACGAGCGCCGGGCCGGTGAACACGGACAGCAACGTCGAGGACCCCGCCGTCGACCCGGCGCTGCTCACCGAGCTGGCCGCCGCCATCCGCGACCACCAGGGGTTGCGCTGCTGGTACCGCGAGGAGCCGCGGGAGGTGGAGCCGGTCCGGCTCGTGGCGTGGCAGCGCCGGTGGTACCTCGTGGGGCGGGACGTCGGCTCGGGTCAGTGGCAGCCGTTCCGTGTGGACTGGCTGGAGCTGCGCACACCGGGCGGACGGCGGTTCGCGCCCGTGGAGCCGCCGTTCGACCTGACCGAGTTCGTGGTGCATGAGGTGGCGCGGACGGGGTGGGCGGTGCATGCCAAGGTCGTCGTGCATGCGCCGGCGGAGGTGGTGCTCGCCCGCATCAACCCGGCCGTGGGGACCGTCGAGCCGCGGGACGACGCCACCAGCGTGCTCGTCACCGGCGGGGACAGCATCGAGACGGTGGCCGTGTGGATCGGGATGCTCGGGCTCGACTTCACGGTGGACGGACCGCCGGAGCTGATCGAGCACCTCGGGGTGCTGTCCCGGCGGTACGCGGGCGCGGTACCGGACGCGGAGGCGGTGCCGGGCCCGCGGGGCTGAGCGGCTCAGGCGCCGTCGGCCGCCTGCTCCGCCGTCAGGCCGCGCAGCATCGACCCGAGGATCCTGGCGAGCCGCGGCTCGACGTCAACCAGGGCGTGTGACAGCCGGGGGTCGGACCGATAGAGCGCGGCGACCTCCGGACCCGGGGTGGCGATCTGATGGAAGGTGCCGGCCATCGACGTCGACGCCGCCACCAGGTCCACACCGTCCTGCTCCGTGAGGCCCGGTAGCGCCGCGCGCACCGCGGGGACGATCTGGTCCAGGCCGTCGCGGGTCGTGAGCTTGAACTCCCGGACCTTCTCCACCGACACGTTCCGTTCGAGGTTGAGCGGCGTCTGGGCGAGCAGGTCGCAGAACATCCCCCGCGCGGCGAGCGTCGAGGCGAACGCCGCAGCCACGGCGTCGGCGTCGGGCACGGCGTCGGGCCGCGCGATGGCGCGCAGGCGCGCGGCGAGCGCGGGGGCCCAGTCCTGCCAGCCCTCGGCGGTGAGCCGGAGGAAGATCTCCTCGCGCGTCTCGAAGTACCGCAGCATCGCCGACTTGTGCATGCCCACCGCCGAGGCGATGTCGGTCAGCGTCACCTCCCGGATGCCCCGCTCGGAGCCGAGCCGGCGCGCGGCGTCGAGGATCGCGGCCTCGCGCACCCGCTTGGCCTCGGGCGAGCGCGCTCGCTGGAACTCTCCGGTCGTCATGATCCCATCATAGTGCAACGGGGTTGCGTAAGTTAGAGCAACGGTGTTGTATTAAAGACATGCAGCAGACATGGTTCATCACCGGTTCCTCGCGTGGCTTCGGCCGCGCCCTCGTGTCCGCCGCGCTCGCCGCCGGCGACCGAGTCGCCGCCACCGCGCGGCGCCCCGAACAGCTCGCCGACCTCGTGGCCGAGTACGGCGAGCGGATCCTTGCGCTCCGGCTCGACGTGACCGACCCCGAGGCGGCCCGGGCGGCACTCGCCGAGGCCACGGCTCGGTTCGGGCGGCTCGACGTGATCGTCAACAACGCCGGCTACGCCAACGTGTCCCCGATCGAGACCACGGACGACGCCGACTTCCGCACCCAGTTCGAGACCAACTTCTGGGGCGTCTACAACGTCTCCAAGGCGGCGATCCCCCTGCTCCGTGGGCAGGGCGGCGGCCTCGTGATCCAGTTCTCGTCAGTGGGTGGCCGCGTCGGCGGCTCACCGGGCATCGCCTCCTACCAGGCGGCGAAGTTCGCTATCGACGGCTTCAGCCGTGTGCTCCGCGTCGAGACGGCGCCGTTCGGCGTCAAGGTGCTCGTCGTCGAGCCGAGCGGGTTCCGCACCGACTGGGCCGGCGCCTCGATGACGGTGCACGACGCGCCCGCCGAGTACGAGTCCACAGTGGGCGCGATGAACGCCCGGATGCGCCAGACCGGCGACGGGCCCGCGGGTGACCCGGACCGAGCCGCCCAGATCCTGGTCGCGCTGGCCAAGCGCGACGAGATCCCCGACCACCTGCCGCTGGGCGTGAACGCCACCGAGATGTCCGTCGCGCAGGACCGCCGCCTGCTGGCGTCGGACCTCAGGTGGGGCGCCGTGAGCCGGTCGGCCGACTTCGCCGAGCCGTTCCCGGCGGAGTTCCCGGCCTGACGGGTCTCGGCAGGCTCGACCAGCGGGGCAGCGGATACCGCTCATCTGTGACCGTGGTCGTGCTCATCTGTTAATCTGGCCGCTGGTTCAACAGAGTCTGAAGGGCGGCGGAGGAGCACGATGACGGCACTCGACGAGGGGACCGTGGGCAGCCTGGTGGCGTCCGCGCCGAGCGGCGCGGAGCTGACGGTCCCCACCTATGACCGCACCCGGCTGACCACCGGGATCGTCCACCTCGGCGTGGGTGGCTTCCACCGCGCGCACCAGGCGATGTACCTCGACCGGCTGATGGCCGAGGGCAAGGCGCTGGACTGGGCGGTCTGCGGCGTCGGCGTGCTGCCGGGAGACGCCCGGATGCGCGACGCGCTCGCCGCGCAGGACGGCCTCTACACCCTCGTGCTCAAGCACCCGGACGGGCACCTGGAGGCGCGCGTGATCGGGTCGATCAAGGAGTACCTCCTGGCCCCCGACGACCCGGAGGCCGTGCTGGAGAAGATGGCCTCGCCGGAGGTCCGCATCGTCTCGCTCACCGTCACCGAGGGCGGGTACAACATCCACCACGTGACCGGCGAGTTCGACCTGGAAAACCCGGCGGTCAGCGCGGACCTGGCCGACGGTGCCGTCCCGGCGACGACGTTCGGGCTGGTCACCGAGGCCCTGCGCCGTCGGCGGGACCGGGGCGTGCCGCCGTTCACCGTGATGAGCTGCGACAACATCCAGGGCAACGGCGAGGTCGCGCGGCGCGCGTTCACCACCTTCGCCCGCGCCAAGGACGCCGACCTCGCGGCCTGGATCGAGGAGAACGTCGCGTTCCCCAGCTCCATGGTCGACCGGATCACGCCCGTCACCACGGACGCCGACCGCGCCATGGTGGCCGAGCGCTTCGGCATCGACGACGCCTGGCCCGTGGTGGCCGAGCCGTTCGAGCAGTGGGCGCTCGAGGACAGCTTCCCGACCGGCCGGCCGCCGTTCGAGGACGCCGGCGTGCAGGTGGTGTCCGACGTCGAGCCGTACGAGCTGATGAAGCTGCGGCTGCTCAACGCGAGCCACCAGGCGTTGTGCTACGTGGGCTACCTGTCCGGGTACCGGTACGCGCACGAGGTGGCGGGCGAGGACGTGTTCGCCCGGTTCCTGCTCGGCTACATGGATACCGAGGGCACGCCCACGCTGGAGCCGGTGCCGGGGATCGACCTGACCCTCTACAAGCGCACGCTCATCGAGCGCTTCGCGAACCCGCACGTGGCCGACACGCTGGCGCGGCTGTGCGCCGAGTCGTCGGACCGCATCCCGAAGTGGCTGCTGCCCGTGGTCCGGTACCACCTCGCCAACGGCGGGCCGATCGAGCACGCAGCGCTTGTCGTCGCGTCCTGGGCCCGGTACGACGAGGGGGTGGACGAGGCCGGCGAGCCCATCAATATCGTCGACCGCCTGGCCGACCGGCTGCACCAGGCGGCGCTCGCCCAGAAGGCCGACCCGCTCGCCTTCCTGCGCGACCGCGAGGTGTTCGGCGACCTGGTCGACGACGAGCGGTTCACCGCCGCCTACACGACGGCGCTCGCGTCGCTCCACGAGAAGGGGGCCCGCCGCACGGTCGAGGACCTGGTCGCCCTCTCCTGAACCGAGCTAGCCGGGGGTGAGGGTTTCCAGGGCGATTGCCGCGGCGTCGTCTATCACCAGGGTGTCGGCGATGCCGCCGCGTACCGCGGCCGCCAGGCCGGGCGCGACGGCGGAGCCGTAGCCGATGGCGATGACCCGGGGCGTGGCGGCGAGCTGTTCGAGCGTCACGCCCACCACCCGCTCGTCGAGGCTCGTCCGGACGGGGCGGCCCGCGGTGTCGAACAGGCGGCCGGAGCACTCCGCGATGACGCCGGCCCGCGTGGCCGCCCGTTGCTCCTCCGCGCTGATCTGCGGGAACACGGTGGACGTGCGCTCCGACCAGTGGCCGATGGCGACGATGGCGACGTCCAGGTGGTCGGCCCGGGCCAGCGCGTCCGCGATCTCCGGCTGACGGCGCATGCCCGCGGCCGTGGCGGCGTCGGCCACCAGGAGCGGCGACCAGACGGGCCACGTGCGCACCCCCGGCATCTGCGCGAACGTATTGATGAGCCCGAGCGAGTTGCCGCTGCCCTCGACGGGCAGGGCCCCGACGAGCTGGACGACGTCGCAGTGGGGGAGCTGTCCGATGTGCCGAACCGCGGCCTCGACCGTGCGGGACCACGACACGCCGACCGTCGCGCCCTCGGTGATGTGCTCACGGGCCGCATGGGCGAGCTCGACGGCGACCTTCTCCCGGGTGGCCGTGGGGTCCTGGCCGCTCGCAGCGATGAGGATCTCGCGTGCGCCGAGCCGGGCGGCGAGGCGGGCGCCGCGCTCGCCGTCGGCCCGGGGCGGGGTGATCTCGATACGGACCACGCCGAGGTCACGGGCCTGCGTGAGCAGCCGCGCGACCTGGAAGCGCGAGATGCCGCGATCGCGGGCGATCTCCACCTTCGACTTGCCGTCGAGGTAGTAGTCGGTACTCACCTCGACCATGAGGTTCGAGTCGTTCTGGGTCACCTGCGTCCTCACTCCCGCAGGCGGCGCGGGACCAGTCGAGCGACTATTGAGCGGGGGGCCTTGCTCACCTGAGCCTACCGAACTACTCTGCGGATGCAGATGAGCAAACAACTATTCTCAAATGAGCGCGGCGTGGACGCTGCGCCGAGGAGAGGACGAGGATGTTCCGACCTCCGAGGGGTACTTCGGTGAGAGCGACGCTGGCTGCCGCGACGGCCGCCGTCGCGCTGGCGCTCTCCGGCTGTGCCGGAGCGGGCGCCGTGGGCGGTGGTGAGGGCGAGCAGATCGTCGTGGCGATCGTGTCCAACCCGCAGATGCAGGACGCGATCTCGCTGCAGGACGAGTTCCGCGCCGCCCACCCCGACGTGGACGTGCGGTTCGTGTCGCTGCCCGAGAACGAGGCCCGCGCCAAGATCACCGCGTCCGTTGCCACCGGCGGCGGGGAGTTCGACGTCGTCATGATCTCCAACTACGAGACGCCCATGTGGGCCGAGAACGGCTGGATCGAGGACCTGCAGCCGTACATCGAGCGCACCGACGGGTACGACGCCGAGGACTTCGTCCCCAGCGTCCGCGAGGCCCTCTCGCACGACGGCGACATGTACTCCGTGCCGTTCTACGGGGAGTCGTCGTTCCTGGCCTACCGCACCGACCTGTTCGAGGAGGCAGGGCTCGAGATGCCCGCCAACCCGACGTGGGACGAGGTGCGCGAGCTGGCCGCCGAGCTGAACGCCCCGGAGGAGGACTTCTCCGGCATCTGCCTGCGCGGCCTGGCCGGCTGGGGCGAGGACATGGCCCCCATAACCACCGTGATGAACACGTACGGCGGCGGCTGGTTCGACGAGGACTGGAACGCGACGCTCGACTCCCCGGAGAGCCGCGAGGCCATCGAGACGTACATCGACACCCTGCAGTCCTACGGGCAGCCGGGCGCGGCGACGTCGGGCTTCGGCGACTGCCTCACCCGCTTCGCCCAGGGCCAGTCGGCCATGTGGTACGACGCGACCTCCATGGTCTCGTCCGTCGAGGACCCCGCGTCGTCGACCGTGGCGGGCAAGGTGGGCTACGTGCCCGCACCCGTCGCGGAGACCGAGTCGGCGGGCTGGCTCTACAGCTGGTCCCTGGCGATCCCGTCCACGAGCGAGCACAAGGACGCCGCCTGGGACTTCGTGTCCTGGATGACCGACAAGGACTACATCAAGCTCGTGGGCGAGGAGATCGGCTGGGAGCGGGTGCCGCCCGGCAGCCGGCTGTCCACCTACGAGATCCCCGAGTACGCCGAGGTCTCCGAGGCCTACGCGGACGCGACCCTCGAGTCGATGAACGGGGCCACCCAGGAGTCCGCGATGACCCACGACGTGCCGTACCCCGGCATCCAGTTCGTCGGGATACCCGAGTTCCAGGACCTCGGTACCCGCGTCGGCCAGCAGATGTCCGCCGCGATCGCCGGCCAGGTGTCCGTGGACGAGGCCATCGCACAGTCCCAGCGCTACGCCGACACCGTGGCCCAGACCTACCGGGCAGAGGAGGGGCAATGAGCACCTCGACCATCGACCGGCTCGAAGGCTCGCGCCGGGCGGCACGCAAGGCGGCGTCCGAGCGTGCCGTGAGCAAGGCGGAGGGGTGGCGCCGTCGCGGCCCGCTGCTGCCCGCCCTGATCTTCACCATCATCGTCACGCAGCTGCCGTTCCTGGTGACGATCTGGTACTCCCTGCGCTCGCAGAACCTGCTGCGGCCCGGCGAGGACCTGTTCGTGGGCCTGTCCAACTACGTGGACATCGCGCAGGACTCGACGTTCCGGCAGACCGCCTGGAACTCGGTGGTCATCACCCTCGGCTGCGTGCTGGTGGCGATGATCCTCGGGATCGTGCTCGCGCTGCTGCTGGACCGCCCGTTCTTCGGGCGCAGCGTGGCCCGCACCATGCTCATCACGCCGTTCCTCGTGATGCCGGTGGCGACGTCGGTGCTGTGGTCCATCGCGCTGCTGAACCCGACCTACGGCCTGTTCAACTGGGCGCTCGGCCTGTTCGGCATCGAGGCGGTCGACTGGACGTCGACCTATCCGATCATCGCGATCCTGATGGCCCTCGTGTGGCAGTGGACGCCGTTCATGATGCTGCTCGTGCTCGCCGGGCTGCAGGCCCAGCCGAAGGACGTGCTGGAGGCGGCGTCCGTAGACGGTGCCGGGCCGTGGCGCACTTTCCAGATGATCACGTTGCCGCACCTGCGGCGGTACATCGAGCTGGGCGTGCTGCTCGGGATCATCTACGTGGTCAACACGTTCGACCAGATCTACCTCATGACGGCGGGCGGCCCCGGTACAGCCAGCGCCAACCTGCCGTTCTACATCTACCAGCGCGCGTTCCTCGGGTTCGACATCGGGCAGGCCGCCGCCATGGGCGTCGTCGTCGTGATCGCCACGATCATCGTGGCCTCCGCCGCGCTGCGCCTCATCTTCCGCAGCTTCGAGGTCAAGGAGTGAGCATGTCCGACGTGACGCGCGCGTACCGCCGTCGAACCACTGGTGGCGTGCTGACCACGCTGACGTGGTTGCTGGCCCTCGCGTTCTTCTTCCCGGTCGCCTGGATGGCGGCCACCGCGTTCAAGCAGGAGAGCCAGGCGGCGTCCGACCCGCCGACGTGGTTCTTCACGCCGACGCTCGACCAGTTCCGGGCGGTGATCGAGAGCGGGTCCGCGGCCTACGTGGGCAACTCCGCGATCGCCACCGGCGTCTCCACCGTCCTGGTGCTACTCCTCGGGATCCCGGCGGCGTACGCGCTGTCGATCCGGCCGGTGGAGAAGGTCAGCGACGTGCTGTTCTTCTTCATCTCCACCAAGATGCTGCCGGTCGTGGCCGTCATTGTGCCGATCTACGTGGTGGCCGGGCAGCTCAAGGTGCTCGACAACATCTGGACCCTCGTGGTCCTGTACACGGCGATGAACCTGCCGATCGCGGTGTGGATGATGCGGTCGTTCTTCCTCGAGGTGCCAGGCGAGGTGCTGGAGGCGGCGTCCGTCGACGGCGCCGGGCTGATGCGGACCCTGCGGTCCGTGCTCATCCCGATGGTGGCGCCCGGTATCGCGGCGACCGCGCTCATCTGCGTGATCTTCGCGTGGAACGAGTTCTTCTTCGCGCTCAACCTCACGGCGTCGCGCGCGGCGACCGTGCCGGTGCTCATCGTGTCGACCATGACGAGCGAGGGCCTGTTCCTCGCCCGGCTCTGCGCGGCGGCGCTGCTGGCTTCGCTCCCCGTGATCCTCGCGGGCTGGATCGCGCAGAAGCAGCTGGTGCGCGGCCTCTCGATGGGCGCGATCAAGTAGCCCCCCGCGGACGGGGCGCGCGAGGTCCACTTCGAGAACACGATCAGGCCTGGAAACCGCGTGGTTTCCAAGCCTGATCGTGTTCTCGAAGTGGGCCTTCTGAGCGGGGTCAGTGCTTGCGGAGGTAGTCGATCAGCAGGTCCAGGACTGCCTCCAGCGGCTCCGTGCTGCCGGTCGCGCGCAGCACCTGGACCCCGCCCTGGATGCCGGCCACGAAGGCTGCGGCAGTCCGGTCGGGGTCCAGGTCCGCGCTGATCTGGCCGGTGCTCTGCATGCTGGCGACCCCGGCGGCGAGCCGCTGCTGCCACTGGCGCAGCCTCTCCGTGACCACCTCGGCCGCGCCGGGCGTGCTCGACACCTGGTCCATGAGCGCGCCGAGCGGGCAGTGCCCGCCCTGGGTGCGGTAGCGCACCAGGAGCGCTTCCCGCCACGCCGACCACGACTCCCACGTGTCCAGCGCGCTGAGGTGCGGCTCCTGGTCGGTGAGCACCCGGTCGGCCTCGTGCTGCGCCACGGCGAGCAGGAGCTGCTCCTTGCCGTCCGGGAAGTAGTGGAAGAGTTGTCCCTTGCTGGTGTGCGTGACCGCGCGGACGTCATCGAGCGTGACGGCGCCCGGATCGTTGCTGCGCAGGTACTCCGCGGCGCCCTCGATGATGCGCTGCCGCGTCGCCTGCCCCTTCGGCGTGAGCTTCACGACCCCGACGGTAGGAACAATGGTCTGGACTTGCTAGTCCAAAAATGGGTTCCTAACGTCGCGGGCATGACTCAGGCAACCGAGACAGTGCGCACGCAGGGCCGGCTCCAGGACCGAAGCGCCCTCGTCACCGGATCCACCAGCAACATCGGCCGGTCCATCGCGGAGGCGCTCGCGGCCGAGGGGGCGCACGTCGTCGTCTCCGGACGCGACGAGCGGCGCGGTGAGGCCGTCGTCGCCGCCATCCGGGCGGACGGCGGCAAGGCGGACTTCGTCCGGGCCGACCTGGACGGCAGCCCGGAGGCGAGCCGTGACCTCGCGAACACGGCCGCCGACGTGCTGGGCGGCCGGGTCGAGATCCTGGTGAACAACGCCGGGATCTACCGGTCGGCCCTGACCCTGGCCGACACCGACGCCGAGAGCCTCGACCGCCTGTACGCGGTGAACGTCAAGGCGCCGTACTTCCTCACCCAGGCGGTGGCCCCGCGCATGGTGGCCGACGGTGCCGGCGTGATCGTCAACCTCGGCTCGTGGTCCGCGCGGCTCGCCGGCCCGATCGGAGGGGCGTACGCCTCGACGAAGGCCGCGCTGGAGTCGCTCACGCGGTCCTGGGCCGCCGAGCTCGGCCCGCGGGGCGTGCGGGTCAACGCCGTCTCGCCGGGCGTGATCCGCCCGCCCGACCTCGACCCGTCCGTCGCGTTCTCCGAGAACATGACGGTGGGCACCCCGGCGGGCGCCCCCGGGCACCCGGACGCCATCGGCGCGGCCGTGGTCTACCTCGCCTCCGACGACACGCGGTTCATGCACGGCACGGTGCTGGACATCGACGGCGGGCGCACGGGTGTCGCCGTCGTCGCGGGCTGACCATGTGCTTGCTGCCACGATCGGCCCGATTCCGGCAGCAAGCGCATGAAAGATCTCCGGGCGAAAGTGCACCTTGTCGGTAGATTTCACTCAAGTCCGAGCTGAACGAACCATCTGGGGCTGACCCCTCGCCCCGCCTGACGTGTCGGACCCTGGTGATGCCATGGCGTCACCAGGGTCCGACACGTCAGCTCAGACGGTTGCGACGTCGATGAGCTTCTCGAGTCCGACGAAGTCATCCGGATTGCGGGTGATCACCGGAAGGCCCTCGGTGAGTGCGACCGAGGCGATGAGCAGGTCCGCGAGCCGGCGGCGGGGCTTGCGCCCCTGAGCGACGACTGCGGCGTAAACCCTCGCATAGCTGCGGGCCGCTTCGATGTCGAACGGGATCGGGTCGAACGCGGCCTCGGTTCGCTGGAGCCGGTCCTGACGGCGAGCCCGTTCGGTCGCGTCGGAGGTGGCGGCCGGCGCCGCAGCGAGCTCGGCCAGGGTGATTGCGCAGATGGCGACCTCGACCGGCAGGTCGGCGGCCGGGATGTCCTCCAGATCGATCACTACCGATGTGTCGAGGAGCCCCTGGGGTAGGCGCTCAGCCACGAGGCTCGATGTCCTGGTCCACGTACTCGTCGATGTCGTCCCGGACAGAGTTCCAGTCGAGCTTGGGCGCGTGACGGAACATCTCCACTGCGGCCTGAGCGGCGATGAATCGCTGACGCCGCAGTGGGCGCAGCTCGCCGACGGGGTGCCCGTTGCGGCTCACGATGAAGGTGTGCCCCTCATCGAGGGCGCGCATGATGCGCCCGCTGTCGTTGCGCAGCTCTCGTTGGCTGATCTGTTCCGTCATGCCAAACACCGTAGCATTGCGTGCTACACCTGGCGAGGGCGACGACAACTCACCCCTTGGCGTGTGGCCGCTGCCGGGCGGGCTCTCTACCCTGGAGAGAGAACGTCGACCAGCGCCCCGACGACCGGGTGCGCGGTCGGCGACTCGAACCGAGGGCCGGAGGGTCAGCGTGTCGAACGAGAGCAAGTCCGCAGTGCGGGTCCCGCCGCGCTGGTTCATCCGGACGGTGTGGGGGCTGCACCGCCGTCTGTACCGCCTCACCGGAGGGCGGCTCGGCCTCCGGCACCCGAGGGCGAACGGCTGGGGCACGCTGCGCCTGACCACCACCGGGCGCCGCTCGGGGTGCGAGCACAGCGTGATCCTCGCCTACATCGAGGACGGCCCGAACTTGCTTCTGCTGGCAATGAACGGCTGGGCCGACGGTGAGCCCGCCTGGTGGCTCAACCTCCAGGCGCATCCCGAGGCCACCGTGGACCTCGTCGACGGCGACCACGAGGTGCGGGCCCGGGCCCCGCAGGGCGACGAACGAGACCGCCTATGGGCCAAATGGCGGGAGCTCGACGCGCACCTGGACGCCTACGCCTCGCTCCGGTCCACCGAGACGGCGGTAGTCATCCTGGAGCCGCGGGCCGAGCTGGCCAGTCCGGACGCGGGGACGTCATAGCGCGGGCGTGACAGTGCCGTCGTCATAGCGTCGCCGACGCCAGTGCCTCCTCGTGCCCGTCGAGCGTGATCTCGATCCGGTCCATGTCCGTCAGCAGCACGGCCGACGACGCGTCCAGGTCCGACGTCGTACCGCCCGACCACGTCCACGTCGCCGCGACCGTGCGCGTGCCGTCCCGGCCGACCACCACGAGCTCGTACTTGACCGGCTCCGGCGGCTCGTAACCGCCGTCGGGCGGCTGCTGCCCGGGCGACGGCGGGTAGCGGCAGCTCCACTCGAGCTTCGTCCCCCAGTCCGTCGGCGTCGCCACCACCTCGGCGCGCATCTCCGCCCCGTCCACGGGCCGCAGCTCGACCGTCCGGGCAGCGGCCACCGTGGCCGACGGCGGCGTCGTGCCCGCACCGTCCGGCGCGCCGAAGAGGCCGCTGCCGGCGAGTGCCGAACCACCGACCGCCCCCGCGACCACCAGGGCGCTCGCGGCCACGGCGCCC
Source organism: uncultured Actinomycetota bacterium (assembly GCA_963850545.1). GTDB lineage: Bacteria > Actinomycetota > Actinomycetes > Actinomycetales > Cellulomonadaceae > Promicromonospora. The sequence goes on from CAWKLP010000003.1 coordinate 23,777, forward strand.
AGCGTCCGCCGTCGGAACCGGGACCTGCGCGCCGCGCGGGCGAGGCTCGTGAGCGGGATCACCTGCGCCGTTCCGGTACCGGAGTCGCCGGCCGGGCCGGCTCCGAACGGGGCCGGCGCGCCGCCGTCGGACAGCTCGGGGATGCCGGGTGCGTCCGCGACGAGCGCCTCCGCGTGAGCGGGGGTGAGCGCGCTGAGCAGGCCCGGGAGGCCGGCGAGCTCGGCCACGGCGGCGCGGCACGCGTCGCACTCGGCCAGGTGCCGCTCGTAGGCGCGACGGTCGCTCGGGCTCAGGGCGCCGAGCACGTACGCCGCGTCCCACTCGGCGAACCGGTCGCCGCTGCCGCCGTGTCCTCCCTCTGCCGCGGGGATCATGACGTGACTCCTTTCTCCTGCAGCGCCAGGCGCAGCGCACGCAGTCCGTAGTGCAGGCGCGACTTCACGGTCCCGGCCGGGACACTCAGCTCGGTCGCGAGCTCGGCCACCGAGCGGCCGCCGTAGTAGGCGCCCACGACGACCGCCCGGTGCGCCGGCGAGAGCGATACCAGCGCGTCGGCGACGAGCCACGAGTCGAGCACGGCCTGGGTGGTGTCGCGCTCCTCGCGATCGGGGACGTGACCGGTGGCCCGCTCGCGGGTGCGGCGGGCGCTGCGGAGATGGTCGACCGTGAGGTTTCGCGCGACCGTGAACAGCCAGGCGCGCACGGACTCCTCGGAGCGTTCGAGCACCTCGGGGTGCCGCCACGCGCGCAGCAGGGTCTCCTGCACCACGTCGCGCGCCTCCTCCTCGTCGCCCGTGCGGCGCACGACGTACCGGTACAGCGCACCGGCGTGCGTGTCGTGCACCGCCTCGAGGAGCTCATCCTCTGCGCCCACGAGCAGCTCCCCTCCTGGTCACGGTCGTCGCCTGCGTCGTCGTACTGAGTCGCCGTACTGCCTGGTTGTTACTGTCCCGGCTGCAGCTGCAGCGAGAACTCGATGCTGCCAGCATCCTCCACCGTCACGAACCCCAGGTCCGGAGCCTCGACGTCGAAGTCGGCGAACGTGATCGGCACGCTGCCGATGACCTGCACGGGGTCGCCGCTGGTGGCGTCTCCCGCGACCTCGGCCTCGACGGTGGCGGGCTGGGTGACGCCGTGGATCGTGAGGTCGCCGGTCAGCTCGACCGCTGTCGCGCCCTCCTCGATCGGCGCCGGCTCGGTGAGCTCGAAGGTGGCGGTGGGGAACTCGCCGGCCTGCATCGCCTGGTCCCGGAAGTAGGCGTCGCGGGCGGACTCGTCGGTCGCCACGCTCGCGACGTCCACCTCGATGTCGGCCACGGTGATCGAGCCGTCCGCGACGGTCACCGACCCGGTGACGTCCTCGGTGCGGCCGGTGACCGTCACGTCGTTGCCCTGCAGGACCTCGTCGACGCGGTACCCCGCGAACGAGCCGTCGCTCACCGTCCAGGTGCCCGCTGCCGCATCGGCGTCCGGCAGCGGTGCCGCCGACGCCTCCAGCGTGGGCTCCTCCGCCGCGGCGTCGTTGGCCCAGTCCGCGTACAGGCCCGGCCCGAAGATCGCCGCCGCCGCACCGACCACGACCACAGCCGCACCGACGCCTACCGCCACCTTGGTTCCTCTGCGCACGTTCCGCCCTCTCGTTCGCAGGCCGACCGGATATCGGCCCTCTGCCCCACACGACGGGTGAAGGTGCGGGTCGGTTCAATCGAGTTCAAATTAGATGAGTTCGGGGGTCGTCCTGGGTCGGTATCGGTGAGGCCGTGGGTGTCACGGTCCGCCCCGGAGTGCTTCAGGAGACACACCATGACCGATACGACGTACGACGTCGACTTGACGCGCGAGCTCGACGGCCCCGTCGAACGGGTCTGGGAGGCATGGAGCACGCCCGACGGCCTGCGCTCCTGGTGGGGTCCGGGCCCGTTCACCTGCACGTTCGCGGAGGTCGACCTGCGGGTCGGCGGACGCGCACTCGTGGCGATGCGCGCGCCCGCCGAGCTCGGCGGGGGCGACCAGTGGTCCACCTGGGACTTCACGCTCGTCGAGCCCATGCGTCGCATCGAGTACGTGTTCAACTTCAGCGACGCCGACGGCGTCCGGCAGCCCCCGCCGTTCGACGGCGTTCCCGCCGACGGCCGGCACGAGGTCGAGATCACCGATCTCGACGGCGGACGCAGCCGGATCCGGTTCGTCGAGCACGGCTACTCGACCGCCGAGGCGCGCGACATGTCACAGCAGGGACTCGAGGCCTGCCTCGACAAGATGGCCGGGAGCGTCGCGGGGCCGCGGACCTGACGGGCTCACCGAGCCCGCCGAGCAGCGCGGTAGAGCACGAGGGCCAGGACCACGAGGAGGAGCCCGGCCAACGGTGCCTGCGCGAGGGCCGCGGAGGGCGGTCGTTTGTTCACGCGTCGCATCGTGCCAGGTGCGGGGGCGGGCCCGGTAGGCGGATGGCGGGCGTCGGGGGAGACACCACCTGTTCGGAATGTGTTGCCGACAGTAGACAACGTCTACCCAGCGCAACACCGCTCTGGGGGTACCTGATGCTCCGAGCGTTCAGGCCATCAGGTTGGGCCAAACCGGATAAAATCCACCCATGCGGATCGGGAGCATCGACGACCTGTTCGACGAGCTGGACCGGGTGGTGGCCGACGGGCGCCACGGTGACGTGACGAGGGACGCGGCGGGCTACTGGACCGAGATGCTCACGCGGGAGGGGCACCCCCTCAACTCCCGACTTCCGGACGAGCCGCTCGTCGACTGGCACGACCGCGGCCTGCTCGGTGGCCTCGGTGGTGCCCGGGTGCTCGACGTCGGATGCGGCAACGGGCGCAACGGCGCGTGGCTGGCCGAGCGGGGCGCCGACGTCGTGGGCGTGGACCTGGCCGCCCCGCTCCTCGACGCCGTCCGGCCCGAGCTTCCGAAGTCGATGACCGTGACCGCGCTCGACGTGCTGCGTGACCCGCTTCCCGCCGGGCCGTTCGACGTCGTCTACGACTCCGGATGCTTCCACCACTTGGCGCCGCATCGCCGCATCACGTACCGGGAGCGGGTCCTGCCGCTGCTCGCGCCTGGCGGGAGGTACGCCGTCGTGGTGTTTTCCCAGGAACGCCAGCCGAGCGCGTCCGACCGCGACGTGCTGACCAGCGGCGATCTGGGCGGAGGGATGTCGTTCCTGCTCAAGGATCTGGAGCGGATCTTCGCGCCGATGGATCCCCTCGACGTGCGTCCGGTTCGCGACGACGTTCCCGGCACGTTCGGCGCCGACTTCCTGAACGCAGGCCTCTTCGTGGCGTGATGTTCAGGGCAGCCCGGATACCGTTGCTGTTCATGAGCCATCGCGATATCGAGGTCAGTGCGGAGCTGATCCGGGATCTGCTGCGCGAACAGCACCCGGACCTGGCAGATCACCCGCTGCGCCTCGGTGCGCGAGGCTGGGACAACCAGCTGTGGCGGCTGGGGGACGACCTCGCGGTCAGGCTGCCGTGGGCGACACGGTCGGCGGACGCGCTGCTGCGCAAGGAGCACGCCTGGGTGCCCACTCTCGCCCCGCGCCTTCCGCTGCCGATCCCCGTCCCGCAGCGTTTCGGCGAACCGGCCGAGCGGTTCCCGCGCCCCTGGACCGTCACCACGTGGGTACCGGGCACGCCGGCCGATCTTGCTCCAGCGACACGGGCTGCTGAGGCAGCGAAGGTTCTGGGCGCCTTCCTGACGGCCCTCCACCGGCCCGCGCCGGACGGGGCGCCGGTCGGCCGTGGTCATGGCGGGGCGCTGGCCGAGCTCGCCGGACGGTTCTCCGAGCATCTGACCTCGGCCGTCGAGCTGGGGCTCATCTCCGACCCCGACGCCGTGCGCGCCCTGTGGGAGGACGCCGTCGCCGCACCGCACTGGGCGGGCCCGCCGGTGTGGCTCCACGGCGACCTGCACCCGGCCAACGTCCTGACCGCGGACGGTACCTTCTGCGGCGTCATCGACTTCGGCGACCTGTGCGCCGGCGACCCGGCCTGCGACCTCGCCGCCCCGTGGGTGCTGCTCCCGGACGGCGCGGCGGGCGCCTTTTACGCCGCCTACGAGCCGGACGTCGACGCCGCGACGCTCCGCCGCGCCCGCGGCTGGGCGGTCCTGACCGCGCTGAGCGGAATGCTCATCGGCGAAGCCGGTGTCCGCGGGCGTGCGGGCGGCAAGGCGTCGTGGGGTCCGCCTGCTCACGCCTCGTTGCGGCGGCTGGTGGCGACGGCTGCCTGAGCAGCGGGCCGCGCCTCCTGTCTCAGTACCGGGTGGGGTTCTTGTCGAGCTCGGCGAAGTGGTCGTGTGCGACGCCGTCGACCGTGGCGCCGTTGTAGTGCAGCGCGGGGGCGAGCAGCGCGTTGTTCTCGGCGGGGAAGTTCAGGTGCGGCTCCGACACCTCGTCGAGGCGGCGCAACGCCTCGCCGGGGAGCTCGACCGCGAGCGACTGCAGGTTCGCTTCGAGCTGCGACATCCGGCGCGCCCCGAGCAGTGTCGAGGTGACACCGGACCTCGAGCGAACCCACGCGAGCGACACCTCTGCGGGCGTGAGCCCGAGCTCTTCGGCGACCTCAGCAACGCATTCGATGACGTCGTACTCGGCTGCGTCGGGAAGCCCGACGAGGGAGGCCCGGGACGCGTCCCGGTGGGCGTCCTCGCCTCGGCGGTACTTACCACTGAGCCACCCGCTCTTCAACGGCCCCCACGGGAGCACACCCATGCCGAACTCCCGGGCGAGCGGGATGAGCTCGCCCTCCCCGGTGCGTTCGAGCAGCGAGTACTCGAGCTGCAGCGCGATGATCGGCGGCCAGTCCCGGAACGCCGTCGTGACGGCCGCCGCGGCGGTAGCCCAGGCGGGGTTGTTCGAGAAGCCGACGTAGCGGACCTTTCCTGCCGTCACGAGGTCGTCGAGCGTCGACAGCGTCTCTTCTCGCGGTGTCACCGGGTCGAAGTTGTGCAGCCAGTAGATGTCGACGTAGTCCGTCCCCAGCCGTCGGAGCGAGTCGTCGAGCTGATGCACGATCGCCTTGCGCGAGGCGCCTCCACCGTTCGGATCCCCCGTGTGGAGGTTGGCGAAGAACTTGGTGCCGATCACCAGCCGGTCCCGGTTGACCGAGCGCGCGGCGAGCCAGTCGCCGACGATCTTCTCGCTGTGCCCGTTCGTGTAGATGTTCGCGGTATCGATCGAGTTGCCGCCAGCTTCGACGTAGCGGTCGAGCATGGCCTCGGACTCTGCGACCGAGGCGCCCCATCCGGTGTCCTCGCCGAAGGTCATGGTCCCGAGCGTGGCCGGGCTGATCCGCAGACCGGAGCGTCCGAGCGTCACGAAATCTGTCAATGAAGTCATGCCTCAAGCCTCTGGCCGCGACCGCCCGCGCCCTAGGCGCATCGACGCACGTCCTTGCCTGATCCGCTCAATTTCCGCGGGTGACCCGTCGTTGTCTGATTGACTCAGGACATGTCCGCCCTCCACGAGGCACGAGCTCTGGTCACCTCGCTCGGGACCCGTCCCGAGATCATCAAGCTGGCCGACGGCGCGGTCGTCCTGGCCACGTCGAGACCGACAGTGCCACTGGGAGGTGTGCAGAAGCCGAACCTCGCCGTCGTCCTGCAGGGGGTGAAACGCTCCGTCCTCGGCACCCGCGTGTACGAGTACGGTGCCGCGCAGTTCCTTGCCATCGGCGTCGACCTACCCCTGACCTCATCGATCACCGAAGCATCAATCGCCGAGCCATTCCTGGCCTTCGGCATGCCCCTGCACCCGGAGATCATCGCCGACCTCCTTCTCGAAGCGCCCGCGTTCCTCCACAGGCGCCGACACGTCGAAGGTCCGGTCGGGCTGGCGATGGGCGACGCCGACGAGGAGCTGCTCGACGTCATCGTCCGGCTCCTCCGCTCGACGCGCTCCGCAGCCGACTACCGCGTCCTCGCCCCGGGGATCCTGCGCGAGATGCATTGGCGGCTTCTGTCAGGCCCGCAGGGCCACGTCATCCGCGAGCTCGGGAGCGTTGACTCCCGCCGCAGCATCGTCGACAAGGCGGTGCACTGGCTCCAGGACAACTTTGACCGCCCACTGCGGGTCGACGAGCTCGCGCAGTCCGTCGGCGTCAGCCCCGCAACACTCAACCGCTACTTCCGCGCCGTCACGACGATGAGCCCGCTCCAGTACCAGAAGACCCTCCGTCTCCAACGCGCCAGGATCATGCTCATCGCCTCCCACGAAGACGTCAGCCGTGTCGGCTACGCCGTCGGATACGGGTCCGCCTCCCAGTTCAGCCGGGAGTACCGCCGGATGTTCGGCTCACCGCCATCCCAGGACGGAGAACGGCTACGCAACGCAGGCGTCACCGCTTGAGGCCTGAGGCGACGCCGGCTGCGCTTGGGAACCGCCGGTCGGGCACCATGGAGTGATGGTCCGGGTGCTGGGTGCCGACGCCGCTGGGAAGTACTGGGTGGCGGTCGCCAGTGACCTGCGCGCATATGCGGATCTCACACTGACCGGGCTGCTCGCGGCGGCGGACGCCGATGGGCCGGTCGCGGTGGTGGGGATCGATATGCCGATCGGACTTCCCACTGGAACCGAGCCGAGGCAAGCCGACGTGCGAGTGAGCGGCCTCATTGGTCCGCGGTGGCATTCGGTGTTCATGACGCCGCCGCGTGTGGTGCTGGCGGCAGCGACCTACGCTGAGGCAGCCGTCGAGGCGCGGCGAGTGATGGGTAAGGGGATCAGCCGGCAGGCGTGGGCACTGGCGCCCCGGATTCTTGAGGTGGACCAAGTCGTGCGGTCGGACGGTCGCATCGTGGAAGTACATCCCGAGGTCTCGTTCCGCACCTTGGCAGGCCGTCATCTGCGGGCCCCGAAGTCGACGTGGGCAGGGCTGGAGGACCGGCGTGGCCTGCTAGCGAACTCCGGGCTCTTGCCGCCGGCCTACCTTGGGCTGCCGGGGCTGGTGGCGGGTCCCGACGACGTGCTCGATGCCGCCGTCGCGTGCTGGACCGCGCTGCGAGTGGCTGAGGGACTGGCGGTGCGTTACCCCGATCCGCCGGAGCAGCTCGACGGCATCGCCGCGTGCATCCACACGTGACCGGCGTCGCCATGGCCATGAAACCTTGCCCGTGACGGGGGGCAGGAGGGCAGCCGTAGAGTCTGCGCATGCTCCGAACCGGAACGGTGGTCAGGGGAGTGGTCGTGATTGCCGTAGTCGTGGCGGTGTTCCTGACAGCGCCCGTGCTGGGGCTGGCGATCGACGAGGCAGCCGTGCCGCCGTCGTCGTCCCTTCCAACATTGCCCGACGGCGCGCGGGTGGTCGCCGAGGACAAGGGCTGTGGTTCCGGGGGTTGCTGGCTTGAGCTGACGGTCGATGCTCCGGCTGGGATGTCCGGCGAGGACCTGGCATCCGAGGTGGTGCCCGACGGCCGGGTGTGTGCTGTCCGAAGCGTGTTGGACCTCCGGCGGGGTGCACCTGGGTGATGGATGTCGAGGCGGGGTCGGCGCGATTTTTCGTGCAGTACGACCGAGTCGTTTGACTTTGCCCAGAGGCGCGGGATCCAGGTCTCCACGTCGCACTCGTTGAGGCGGTCAACTTCAAGCTCGCCTGCTGACGGCGACACCGGGCCTGTCTTGGCCAGATGTTTCTCAGTGGTGGGCGGCATGGCTGCTGGTGTTCATGGGTTGGACGCGGGATCGTTGCTTTCCACGGGCGTCGCTGTGTGCGTTCCGGGGGATTCGGACGGTGGGAGCGGGATGAAGCGGCGACGTGACCGGCTTGCCAATCGGCGTCGGGCACTGGGGTTGAGCCAGGAGGCGCTCGCCGAACGGCTCAGGGTCGAGCGCACCACGATTGCCCGCTGGGAATCAGGCGAGACCCAGCCCTTGGCCTGGTTCCGACCGCGCCTCGCTGACGTTCTTCAGGTCTCGGTGGATGACTTGGACGTGATGATCCGTAACGTCGAGGAGCCGCCCGGAGCAGGCGATCATGACCCGTCGAGGTTGCGTGTCGCGATCTGCGGGAGCCGGGTCGCGGGTACCGACGAGGCGTTGATCGATGCGACGGTCGCGGAGCTGGCGCGGCTTGTCGTCGCGCAGAACCTTGAGGTCAACCATGGGCCGGTCGGAGTTGGTATCGAGGTCATGACGTATGTGGCCGACCGGTTCCGGCCTTCGGGCTTCAGCATGACTGCGGCGCTGTTCGACCACGAGAACGTGGTCCGCGGTGCGAACCTGTTCCTCGTAGTCGGCGGTGGGGCGGGGACCGCTGCGGAGGTGACGCTCGCCAGGCAGGCAGGCAGGACGATCGTGCCGTTCCCGCGCACCGGTGGCACAGCGAGCCGTTGCTTCGAGCAGATGCGCGCCGATCCACGCCATCGTGGTGGACTTGCCGAGTCCGTTTTCGACGAGATCGGGGCCTGTGAGAACTCGGCGCAGTACGGCATGCTCGTTGAGCGCATTGTCTCGATGAAGGTGGGGGCCTGAAATTGACCAGCCGACCGTACGTTGTGCTTTCTGTAGCGGTGAGCCTGGATGGGTACATCGACGACGCCTCGCCCGAGCGGTTGCTGCTGTCCAACGACGAAGACTTCGACCGGGTCGACAGCGTGCGGGCCGGGGTCGACGCGATCCTCGTCGGAGCCAGCACCATCCGGGCTGACAACCCTCGCCTGATGGTCCGGTCCGAGGAGCGCCGGGCGAAGCGGGTCGCCGAGGGGCAGCCGGAGTCTCCGGTCAAGGTCACGATCACCGCCAGTGGCGACCTGGATCCGGAGGCGAAGTTCTTCGGCACAGGTGCTATCGACAAGCTCGTCTACACGACGACGGCTGCCGTGCGGGGTCTGTCCGAGCGCATGGGCTCGGCCGCGACTGTGGTCGGGCTCGGGGACGACGTCCCCGCGGTCAAGGTGCTGGGGGATCTGGCGGAGCGCGGTGTGGGACGGCTCATGGTCGAGGGCGGTGGGACGATGCACACGATGTTCCTGTCTGCAGGGCTCGTGGATGAGCTGCATGTGGTGTTCGCGCCGTTCTTCGTCGGAGACGCCAGCGCACCGCGTTTCGTCAACCCCGGCGGGTTCCCGCAGGACAGCAAGCACCGGATGGTCCTTGCCGAGGCACGTGCCATCGGTGACTGCGTGCTGCTGCGCTACCTTCCGAAGCGATGAGCGAGTCCCGGGACCGGGAGCTCCTTGAGCAGGCGATCGGCCTGGCGTGGCGCTGCCCCCCGTCCGACACGGCGTTCTCGGTCGGTGCGATGGTCGTGGCTGACGATGGGACGGTGCTCGGCACGGGGTGGTCGCGCCGGAGCGATCCCCACGAGCACGCGGAGGAAGCCGCGCTGGCTGACGTTGCCGAGGCGGATCGTGGCCGGCTTGCCGCTGCGACGATCTATACCTCGCTCGAACCGTGCAGCGCACGTGCCTCACGCCCCGTCACCTGCACCCAGCACATCTTGCAAGAAGGTATCCCGCGGATCGTGTACGCGTGGCGTGAGCCCAACCTGTTCGTCGACTGTGTCGGCGCGGAGACGCTGCGTGCCGCCGGCCGTGAAGTGCATGAGCTGGCCGATCTGGCCGACGCGGCGCGCGAACCCAATTCGCACCTGGTGCCCGCGAGCATGGAGTCCGCCCCCGACAGCGATGGACCACGCGATGAGTGACCCGGCCGAAGTTCCCTCGAGACGGAGTGAGATATTCGAGCGTCAAGTGGGCGCTGGCCTCCTCCCGGTAGAGGTAGTCGTCATTGGCGTAGCCAACGTCGACATCGTCACCCGGGTCGAACGCTTGCCGCAGGAGGGGCAGACCGTCTTTGGTGAGCGACTCGAGACGTTTCCTGGCGGTAAGGGCTTGAATCAGGCTATTGCCGTTGCCCGGCAGGGTGGTCGCGCGGCGCTGGTCGCGAACGCGGGCGATGATCCGTGGGGCCACTTGCTGCTCGATTCACTTCTCCACACCGGCGTCGATGTGACGGCTTTTCAACTCATCGCCGACGACACTACCGCTGGCGTGCTCATTCAGATTCCTGCCAGCGGCGATAGTGCAGTCACGGTGACGCGTGCGAGGAGAACGCTTCATTCGATCGAAGATATTGAGCGAGCGAACGCACTCCTAGCAGAAGCGACTGTGACGATCGTTCAGCTGGAACTTGATCTACCTGTCATCGAGCTCGCAGTTGCGGGCGCGACCGGGCGCGTAATCGGCATGTTGGTGCCCAGCGAACCATTACCCCGGACTGTCCTGGAACGGCTTGACCTGCTGGTTGTCAATGCGGCGGAGGCCGCACAGATCATCGGTGGCGCCACGCCGCGTACGGTAGAGGCGGCACGCCGTTGTGCCGAAGCTCTTCGTGAAAAGGGGCCCTCCTCGACGGTAGTAACGATGGGCATCGATGGCGCGGCGTATGCCTCTGAAGAAGAGGTCGGCTTCGTTGCAGCGCAAAGAGTCGATGTCGTCGACACCACTGGTGCCGGCGACGCCCTGCTCGGCGCGCTTTCGCTTGCCCTCAGCCGTGGGGCGCCACTACCGCAAGCGCTCCGGCTTGGTGTGATCGCCGGATCTGAGGCGGTTCAAAGCGTCGGCGCCTCGTGAAATAACCAGGACGCAAAGTCAGTATTCCTGCCGGTCCAGGACCGAGACCCTACCTCCCTGTGGATCACGACAAGCAAGAACGTTCCGCCTGACTACTCGCACTTCACACCGGGAATCAATTAGCCACCGGGTGACCACGCGGTTGCCGGCCATGCGACCGCCGCCCCCTTGCCGTCCGTGACCGGCCCTCGGGTCGGCGGCTTGTGCTGTCCTGACGGCGCCACCGCCCAGCAGCCCCGACGGTATCCGTGCAGGTCAGAGGCGCGTTGCTACAGCGCTGCTACAACACTGCGGCTTTGGTGCGATGGGCGCTGGTTCCCGTCTCGGATTCGATGGAGGCAAGCGGGCGGGCGGAGGCCCTCACCGGGTTGTCGCCCGCTCGCGGTCACTTTCCATGACCGCTTGAGTGCCGAGGCAGGGGAGCCTGATGAGCATCACCGGACGGGGCCACGAACCCAGGGGCGGTTCGCGACTTGACGCCGCCCTTCGCGTCGTCTCAGGCCTCACCGAGACAGTCGGCCAGGAGCGCATCGAGCTGGTCACGTTCACCCGTGACCGCGTCTGCGTCCAGCCGAGGGTTCTCGCCGACGGTGAGCAGATCGCGCGTGCACTCGGCCTGGACTTCCCGATCGACCAGCGCATGTTCGTTCCCGGACACACCCTGTGGGCCGGCGTCGTGCAGGGGCTTGAGGTCCAGGTCCGTGGAGCCCTGCGGCAGCTGACGGGGACGACCTGGTGACCGGCACACGCCCGACAGCAATCGGGTACGTCAGCGGACCCGACAGCGCCGCACTCGATCGTCAGCGCGACCTGGTGACCCGCCACGCGCAGGTCGAAGGGCTGGCGCTGGAACGGATCATGACCGACCGGTTCGACGGGTTCACGATCAGCCAGCTCGTCGCCGACGTGCTGGCCACCGACGCGCGGTTTGTGCTGATCCCCGACGGCGTGCGCATGGCCGATGCCCAAGCCCGGGTCGCACTCGACCTGGAAGCGTACGGCGCGGCCTGCGTCGTGATCGGTGAGGCCCAAGAGCCGGCGGAGCAGCCGGCATGAACTCCTCAACCCCGGACGCAGACATGACAGTGACGGACGACACCTACCGGAGACAGCCCGTGCTGGCTGCACTCGACATCGACGGGACCATTGCTGTTCCCGGCACAATCGAGATCTCAGTCGCGGTGCGCGCGGCGGTGGCACGGTGTGTGGCGGACGGACACCCCGTGGTCCTGGCGTCGGGGCGTTCTCTGGTCGGCGTCTTGCTCGTGGCTCGCGTGCTCGGCCTGGCAGAGAGCTGGATCGTGGCGTCTAACGGTGCGGTCACCGCTCGCCTGGACTCGGCTGCGTCAAGTGGGTACGTCCTGGAGAACACGCAGTCGTTCAGCGTCGAACCAGTCGTGCGGCTCGCGCGGAACGCTGTGCCCGGCGTGCAGATCGGCGTAGAGCGGATCGGGTGGGGGTACCACGTCACCCACCTGTTCGCGCCGTCCGAGGTGAACGGCGCCCAGAAGATCGTCTCTTCCGAAGACTTGTGGAACCAGCCGACGACCAGGCTGATCCTGCGCGGTCCGGGTGTGCTCGACCTGTTGGTTCCCTTGCGGGCTGCCGGTGTGACGGCTACCCCGGCCGCGTCGGACTGGGTCGATGTCACGGCGCCCGGTCTGAGCAAGGCGACCGCCCTGGAGAAGGTGCGAGCCAACCTCGGTGTGGATCCGACCCGGACGGTCGCCGTCGGTGACGCGCACAACGACATCGACATGTTGCGGTGGGCGGCCTGTGGGACCGCGATGGGACACGCTGTCGCCGTCGTGCGTGAGGCCGCCGACTGCGTCACCGGTGCTCTCGACCAAGACGGTGCCGCAGCCGTGCTGGACGCGCTCCATACGGGGGCGATGCCGTGACGCCGTCGCCCTGGGCCACCCCGCCCGACACCGCAGATCCACACCACCGCACCAACCGCGTGCAGCGGCGCGCTCTCACGCGCCCTGAGGTGGGCCCGCTGTGATCGACCACGCACGACGAAGGGACAGCGCAATGACCTTGCCCGGAATCCCCACGTACGTCGAGCCCGACACCACACTGCGCGTCAAGATCGGCGACACCTGTGGTCTGACCTGCACGTTCTGCCATAACGAAGGCACACCGGTCGCAGCAGACAACCGGAACCGCTCGGCCGGGACCTTCACCATCGGTGGCCCGAGCGGGCGCATGTCCATCTACGCCGCGACCAACGGCGCGGAGTTTCTGCCCGCCGCGATCCCGGCCGACGAGCGTTTCGGTCAGGTCCTCGCGGACCTGCGCGACGCGCTCGAACTGACCGAGGTCCATCTGACCGGCGGCGAGCCGACCCTGCACCCCCGCGTCGCAGAACTGACCCGGATCGCCGTGGATGCTGGCTACACGGTCGGGATGACATCCAACGGTGAGAACGGCGGCAACGTCCTGCCCGGCTGCGCAGACGCCGGCCTGGACCGGGTCAACTTCTCCATCTTCGGGACGACTGCTAACGAGCTCGCCGAGGTCCAGCACGCCAAGTACCGCAACCCCAAGCTCGCCGAACGCAAGATCAAGGAACTGCACCGCTCGATCAGCGCGTGCGAGGAGCGCGGCGTCAAGGCCAGCGCCAACATCGTCGTCCTGGACGAGAGCCACGCACCACGCGTGCACCGGCTCCTCGACGAATACTCACCCCACCTGACAGTCCGCCTGCTCAACTCGCTCGACCACGGCGCCGCCTCCGTGGATGCCATCGAGTCGATCCTCGCCGAGCGCTGCGCCGTCCCGGAGGCCAACTACGTCACCGCCGGTGTGTCCGGGGCCCGCACCTCCTACCGGTTGCCCGACGGGCGGCGCGTGTACTTCAAGCAGATCCGATCCATCCGACTGCCCGAGACCTGTAAAGGGTGCCAGTTCAACAACGACACCGACTGCGAGGAAGGGTTCTATGGCGTGCGGCTTTACTACGATCGCGACGGCCAGTACCAGGTCGGCGTCTGCATCCAACGCATGGACCTGTGCCAGCCCATCGACGAATTCCTCGCCAGCGGCCTCCGCGACGAGATCCTCGCACTGCGCGAGGCTGAGTACCGCGAGCTCACTGCCCGCACAGCAGACTGATCAGCACGACACCAGCGACCACTATGAAGGGGCTCAACGTGGCGATCGAGCATGAAGGCAAGATCCTGGACATCGACCCCGCCGCCGTCGAGCAGACGATCTTCGGCAAGGGCGGGCGCAAGGTCGGGGAGAAGTTCATGCGCCGGTACGTCTACGACATCGTGCCCGGTGACATGTCCAAGTGGATCCGGCTGCGGGACACCGGGCAGGAGGTCACGCTGACGGTCAAGGAGATCCGGAGCGACGCGATCGACGGCACCGATGAGGTCGAGGTCGTCGTCGACGACTTCGACCAGACGAACGCGCTGCTCGGGATGCTGGGTTTCACAGCGAAGTCGTACCAGGAGAACAAGCGCACGAGTTTCGTGCTGGATGGTGTCGAGGTCGAGATCGATACCTGGCCACAGATCCCCACCTACCTCGAGATCGAAGCCGCATCGGCCGAGGACGTGGTTCGCGTCGCGGGTCTCCTTGGCTACGCCGAAGCCGACCTGACCGGCGAGAACACGATCAAGGTCTACGCCCGCTACGGCATCGACCTCACGGCCATCCCGGAACTCCGCTTCTGACCCACGACTCAGCGCTGTTCGGGATCCGCGGGGGTAGGCCATGCGGGCCAGGGCAGTGCTGGTCTAGGAACCGACGTCGAAGAATGTGTCCGGCCGTCCAAGGAATCTCTGCCACAGGGCTACCGACTCCAGTTCTGCCCACTTGCGCTCGGTGATGCCCTGATCGGTCATCTCCAGGATCTGTGCCCCGGGCAGGGCCGCGACCATCGGTGAATGCGTTGCGTAGATCACCTGGGCGTTGTGCTCGGTCACGAGGTCCTGCAGCCGATACAGCAGCTGCAGGGTCGACTCGAACGACAGCGGTCCCTCGGCCTCGTCCAGGAGGTAGAGGCCGGGCCCGCTGAACCGCCCCGTGATCGCTTGGAGGTAGGACTCGCCGTGGCTGACCTCCCATGAGGGCTGGTCGCCGTAACCGGGCATGCCCGCCCCGGTCATGAACGCCAGCATCCCGAACGCGGTCTCGGCCCGCAGGTAGAAGCCCTTCGCGTTGCGCCGGATCATCCTCGACCCAGCGCCGGTGCGGTCCAGCGCGATCGCCTCACCCAGCGGGCTCTTGTCCAGCTCGCTGGCGTACTTCCGGCCGCCGTGCCCGCCACGTACGTCCAGTCCGTTTCCCTCGGCGATCGCTTCCAGCAGGGTGGACTTGCCGCTGCCGTTGGCGCCGACGAGGATCACGATGCTGCTGGTCAGACGTACGCCATGGGCGGCCAGGTCACCGATCGCGGGTACGGTCCACGGCCACACGCCGTCCTCGACGGCGGTGGGCTTGACGCGAACTCGCTCGATGAGCACCCGGCCAGCGTACGAGCAGAAGCCCGATGACGATGTGCGCCACTGCGATCGCGTCCGGGCAGCCCCGCGTGCGGAAAGCGTCACATTCCGGCGCGCTAATTCGTCAAGTGGTCACGACACCCGCAGGCGAAAGGAACGTGCGACAACGTGAGCACCCATCTCGAGCCGGGCGATGATCAGTCCGGGCTGAGCGCGATCATGAGCGAGCGGCGCCAGCTGATCGGCGTCGCCTACCGGCTCACCGGCTCCCTGGCCGACGCCGAGGACGTGGTCCAGGAGACCTACGCCCGCTGGTACGCCATGTCCCCGCAGGCGCAGGCGGCCATCGAGATCCCCGTCGCCTGGCTGACCAAGGTCGCCAGCCGCATCTGCCTCGACCTGCTCGGCTCGGCACGGGTCCGGCGCGAGCGGTACGTCGGGGAGTGGATCCCCGAGCCGCTCCCAGGCCGTGAGTGGATCAACGGGGCGTCGGTCGGTACCGCGGCGGACCCGGCCGACCGCGCCACCCTCGACGAGTCGATCACCATGGCCTTCCTGGTTGTGCTCGAGGAGATGACCCCGGCCCAGCGCGTCGCGTTCGTGCTGCACGACGTCTTCCGTTATCCCTTCGCCGAGGTGGCCGAGATCGTCGGTCGGACGCCGGACGCGTGCCGTCAGCTCGCCTCGTCGGCCCGCCGCAGCGTGCGCGCCGCGCAGGCGCCTGTTGTCCCAGTCGCCCGGCAGGCCGAAATCGTCAGGAAGTTCAAGCGGGCCTGGGAGGTGAAGGACATCGACGCCCTCGTTGGTCTCCTCGACCCCGACGCCAGGATGACCTCCGACGGCGGCGGCGTGGTCAAGGCCGCCGTGCACCCGATCGAGGGCAGCGCGGAAATCGCTCGCTACGTGATCGCACTCGCCGAGAGGGTGTCCGGCCTGACGATGCTGGAACGCACCGTCAACGGCCGGCCCGGTCTGGTCGCTCAGCACGACGGCATCACCGCGACCGTGATGACCTGCGACATCGCAGGCGACAAGATCGTGCGCATCTGGGCGGTACGCAACCCCGAAAAGCTCCGGCCGTGGACGGAAGGCCCGCACGCGTGAGTCCCACCAGCCTCACATTTCGGGGTCCAGTTTCGTCCTGTTGACATGGGACAAACGCAACCGAGCGCGAAACCAGAACTGACGAGCAAGTCTGACCCGGAAGTGGCGGTCCTCCCGCCGCGCGACCAACGCGCAGGGAGCCTGTGGCCGTGGGTTCTGCTGCGGATCACGGCGTCGCTCGCGCTGGCCGGGATGATCGGGCAGGCAACTCTGGCCGGCGGCTTCCTGTCGGGGTTCTACCCGGCCCTGGAGGGGCACGCACGGCTCGGCACGGCGACGTCCGTCATGCTCCTGCTGCAGGCCGGCGCGGGCATCGCCGTCTGGAAGCGGGGCGGCGGCCCGTCGTGGCCGCTCCGGGCGAGCATCGCCCAGGTTGTCGTGGCCCTGGTCCTGTGGCCGCTGGGGGAGTCGCGCATCCTGGCCCTGCACCTTCCGGTCGCGGTGGCGCTCGGCATCGGCGTCGCGTTCGTGGCCGTCTGGTCGTGGCGGAACTCCGCACCCGGTCGAGGCGCGTCGTGAGCCGCGGGGTCAGCCGCCGCGGGTTCCTCGGCCTGACCGGCGCGGCCGTGGCGCTCGGCGCGGCGGGCTTCGCCGGCCGCGACCTCCTGCGCCCGGGACAGCCCGGTCTCGTGCTGCCGAGCCAGGCGCCGCTTCCCGGCCGGTTCGAGGTGCCGCTCCCGGTGCCGCCGGTCCTTCGGCCCACCCGCTCGGACGGGACCACCGACTACTACGACGTCGTCCAGCAGGTCGCGGACCTCGAGATCGTGCCCGGGCTCCGGACCGAGGCGTGGACGTATGGCGGCAGCTTCCCCGGCCCCACCATCGTCTCGCGCAGCGGCCGCCGCGCCGTCGTCCGCCACCGGAACGAGCTACCGCACCCGACCGTGGTCCACCTGCACGGCGGTCACACCCCGGCCGAGAGCGATGGCTACCCGATGGATCTGGTCCTGCCCGCCGGGTCGGACGGCGCGGCCGGTGGTCATCATGCGCACGACGCGAGTGGTGCCGCAGGGAGCGTCCTGGGCGAGCGCGACTACACCTACCCGATGGAGCAGCGCGCGTCGACGCTCTGGTACCACGACCACCGGCACGGCTTCACCGGGCCCGCGGTCTGGCGCGGCCTGGCCGGCTTCCACCTCGTCCACGACGACGTCGAGGACGACCTGCACCTACCCGTCGGAGACCGGGACATCCCGCTGATGATCGCCGATCGTTCCTTCGCGGCCGACGGCGGATTCCACTACCCCCTGCTCGATCCGGCCATGGAGGAGCACGGCGTCGAGGACCGATACATGGACGGCGTGCTGGGCGACGTCGTCCTGGTCAACGGCGCGCCGTGGCCCGCCCTCCGGGTGGACCGTGTCCGGTACCGGCTGCGGTTCCTGAATGCCTCGAACGCCCGCCGATACCGGCTGGAGCTCGACCCGCAGCCGTCGGGTGGCGGCGCGCTCGTGCAGGTCGGCGGGGACGGCGGCCTGCTGGAACGGCCGATCGCCCACGAAACGATCGACATCGCGCCGGCGGAGCGGTTCGACGTCGTCGTCGACTTTTCCCGGTTCGCACCCGGAACGCGGGTGCGGCTCCTCAACCGCCTCGGCGAGGGCCGGACTACCGAGGTGATGTGCTTCGATGTCTCGTCAGCACGCGCGGACGACGACGCGCAGGTGCCGGAGCGGCTCTCGACGATCGAGCGGCTGGATCTCAGTCGCGCCACGACCACGCGGACCTTCCGCTTCCAGCTCAGCGCGGACCACGGCTGGACGATCAACGGCGAGCCGTACCGTTCGGGCCGCCCGTTGGCCCGCCCTCGGCTGGGGGACATCGAGGTGTGGCGCTTCATCACCGACGTCCACCACCCGGTCCACGTCCATCTCGACCCGTTCCAGGTGGTGGGGCGGAACAACCGCGGGCCCGGCCCGTACGACGCGGGCTGGAAGGACACCGTCGACGTGCGGCCTGCCGGGGGAGTCGAGGTCGCGGTCCGGTTCACGGACTACGCGGGGGCGTTCATGCTGCACTGCCACAACCTGGAGCACGAGGACATGGCGATGATGGCGGACTTCGTCACCGAGTGACCGGCCGGAACTCCTCAGGCCCGACGGAACTCCGCGCGCCAGACCCCGAGGCGGCTCGGGGAGCCCGGGACCACAAGCTCCTCGATTGACACCGCCGACAGCCCGTCCTTGCCGAACGCCTCGATCTCCGGTCGGGTCAGCGGCCAGGGCGGGCCGTCGCCGTCGGCCTCCTTGCCCACGGCCTGGATCGCCAGGAGGGTCCCGCCCGGCGCCACCAGCGAGCGGACGCCGGCGGTGAGCTCGTCGCGGACGCTGCGGTTCACCGCCTGGACGGTGTAGGTCTCGACGACCAGGTCGAAGGCGCTGGTCCACTCGGGCGGCAGGTCGAGCAGGTCCCCGACGGCATAGGTCACGGGTGAGCCAGGGTTCCGGTCGCGCGCTGCGGCGACCGCGGTGGGGGAGATGTCGAACGCCGTCGTCTCGTAGCCGAGCCGGGCCAGGTGCTCGGCGTCTGCCCCGAGCCCGCACCCGACGACGACGGCGGTGCCGCTCGCGGTGCGCGGCTCGGGGGCATTGGCCCACGAGGCGAGTGCCGGGTGCGGGTCGTCGTGGTCCCACGGCATCGTGACGTCGCCGTCCTTGGCGGACGCCCAGAGCCGCTCGAACCAGCCGGTCGGGTCGGACGGGTCGGCGTTGCCGAGCCGCGCGGTCTCGGACTGCCAGGTACGGGGTTCGGTCACGGCGTCGACCCTAGTCGGTGTGGGGTTCTTGTCGGCCTCTCTACCGTGAGCGCTAGAGTGCGGTCGCATGGCGGGCACCCGGTGGCTTCGTATCCCGATCGAGCGTCTTCTTACTGCCCGTCTGCGTCACGAGCTGCAGAGTCTGCCCGCCCCCGCCCATCTGGGTCTGATCATGGACGGGAACCGGCGTTGGGCACGCAGCGTCGGCGTGGACGACATTCGGTTCGGACACCGTGCAGGGGCTGAGCACCTCGATCGGGTACTGACCTGGTCCGCCCAGGCAGGGATCGACGCTGTGAGCGTCTACGTCCTCTCGGCCGACAACATCACCAAGCGGGACGACGAACAGGTGCGGTTCCTCTTCCACCTGCTCGAGACGCTGATCCCGGACCGGATCCGACGCCCCGGTGGACAGTGGGAACTCCACATCGCGGGGAACCTCGACCTGGTACCGGATACGACGGCGCGTGCGCTCAAGGAAGCGGTAGCCGCCACGCGAGGGCGACCCCGTCGGCTCACACTCGCTGTTGGTTACGACCCGTACGGCGACGTGGTCGACGCCGTACGCCAGGTGCTGTGGGTATCAACTGATCGCGGCGAGACGGTGGACGACGTCGTCCGCACCCTCGAACCCGAGGCGATCGACGCCTACGTGGCCGCGCCCGACGACGACATCGACCTGATCATCCGTACCAGCGGCGAACGCAGGCTTTCTGGTTACTTTCCGTGGCGTTCGGTTCGTGCCGAGCTCATCTTCTGCGACGTGTACTGGCCGGGCTTTCGCGAGCTGGACCTGCTGCGAGCGCTGCGCAATTACGGCCGGCGACGGGTGAGTGGCGACATCGTGGAATCGGCCCGCGCGCGGCGTTGGGGTGGCTGCTAGCGGCGCCGGACTGAACGAGGTGCCCGCTGGACTCGGGGCGAGCACCCTAGGGCCTACCCGTCTTGAGCTCAGGTCTCGGGGTTGCCGTCGCAGAGCTCCTTCGGAGCTTCTGTGCCACAGATGTGCATGTCCCAGTCGCTGACCACGGCGTACTTCCTGCCGTCTGGTGTGGTGTACCGGACCGTGAAGTCGCCGACATGGGCGCCGCCTTCGTCGGCAGTTATGGCGACCAGCATTTCGTCGGTCTGGCCCTTGCCATCCATGTTCTCTGTGCAGGAGCGCTCGACCTTGAAACCTTCCACACCTTCTTGGACTGTTCCTGACCAGTCCCTGTAGTTGTTGTCGAGCGGCGTGCCCTGCATGCTTCCGATCGGGTCGGATTCTGAGCGGTCGAATGTCCGGAGATAGACCTGGACGGAGAGTGGGTCCAGGCCTTCGTCACTCACCCAGTCGACGCCGTCGATCACGATAGGGCCGGGCCCGTTGGCAATGCAGGGAAAGATGGAACCGATGGTCGTCGTCCAGGTGCCGTCAGGCGCTCGTCCGTCAGCAGACGAGGCAAAGCCTCCACTGCCCGCGTACAAGGCCATCGGATGCTGGTCATCGTCGCTGTGCACTGTGACAGCAGGGCCCGCTTGACAACCGGTGATCAGAGCAAGCATTGCGACAGCCAGCGTTGCTGCCCGGAGAGACGACAACATGTGGAGCCCCTTTCACGAGGCATCGGCAGGGACCGCGCGGCACGACTCCGCGCGGTCCCGCATCACGGCTTACTGCAGGAAGAGTGCTACGTTTGACGCGAACGCTGGCTCGTGATTGTTGCCGCACATCTTCTTGTTGGTCGAGTTCGGCCAGTAGGTGTACTTTTTGCTCACGGAGTACTGCCTTTCTGCGTCGAGGTTGATTCCGATCACGCTGGCGGCCTCGATACCGCCGCTGGCCTTGTACGCGTTGCCACTGGATGAGCTCCGGTACCATTCGCCAGGATCGTTGAGCGGAGCACAGTTCGTGTAGCCAGGCTTGCTGTCGAGGTTCTCCGATTCGACGCCACCGGTCGTGTACCGTGCCCGGAACTTGTAGAAGTACCTGGACGAGCCGGTGCAGTCAGAGTAACGACGGACCTCGAACCGCCCGAAGTCCACCTGCACCTTGTACGCCCTAAAGCTGTCGTTCTTCGCGAAATTGTGGCCCCAGTCCGCCTTGACGGTCTTGGTACCACTCGCCGAGAAGGAACTGTTGTCCGTCGACGAACCGATGCCAAACTTGAAAGTGTGTTCGACGCCGAGAGCGAAGCCAAAAGCTGCTTCACTCACCCAGTCCGCGTTGACAAACGTCGAGCCCACCCGGGACCAAACAGAGCGGTGGCCGAGCATCGTCGTCGTATAGGTGTAGTTGCAGTCAGCGGGCGCCAGCTCCTTCGCCACTGCAGATCCCTCCGCCGTTACCGTGAGTTCAGCGGTGGCGACCGGGACACCACCGTCGGCCGTAACCCCTGCCCCCTCGGCTTCCAGGTCCTCCACCGCGTACAGCGGGTCAGCCCAAACAGGCCCTGCGCCCAGGTCCGTTGAGCGTGCCGTGAGCGATGTGCTGCCTTCCCAACCTGCGGCGGTGTCGAACACGTCGACCTCGAAGTCCACCAGGCCACTCTCATCGACGGCCGCAGCGGGAATGGCCTCGGGTGCGATGTTGATCGTGGCACTCGAGCCGATGATGTTCGTCATCGTGGCGTCCACTGTGAGTAGGTCCGCCTTGCCGCCGTCCGGAAACGACTCATCGTTTACCGCGGTCGGCCAGACCGCGACGACCACCTGAGCGGATGATGAGAACTCGAACCCGGCGGGCGCGGCGAGTTCGAAGGCTGGCGGCGCCGCGGCCACTGCTTGGTCCACCTCGACCGCGGGTGGATCGGCGACGGCTTGCGTTGACCCTGCTGTCAAGAGGCTGAAAGCGAGTGTTGCTCACGCAATGAGGCGAGCCTTGCGTGTACGTAGCACAGTTGCTCCTTCGACGGAACGTTCGCTGAACTTGCCGTATCACCACGACCTATCTGTGGGCCGCACGGAGAACCTAGCGAAGAGCAATCGGCGCTGTCGCCGAAACGAGCGGGTGAAATCACAGTCCTGTGGCGCCGCGGCTCGACGCGAGCCGCTCAGGTGCCCGATGTCGTCAGCGTGCAGCGACTATTTCTATGACTTCGCAGGCCGCGCAGCCTCCAGCAGCACGTCGACCAGCCGCTCGGCGGCATCCGGCCGCCCATGACCCCGGGCGGCGTCGGCCATGCGGTCTCGCCGTCCGGCGTCGGCCAGCAGAGGGCCGAGCGCTTCCTGGAGGTCGGTGGCCGCGACGTCGCCCTCCAGGGTGACGGCCGCTCCCAGGTCCTGGAGCCGGCGAGCGTTGTGCGCCTGCTCGTTCCCGGCCGACGAAGGCAGCGGGACCAGCACCGAGGGCTTGCCCAGCGCCGTCAGCTCCGCGATCGTTCCGGCTCCGCTCCGGGAGACGACGACGTCCGCCAGGGCGAGCACGTCCGGCAGCTCGGCACCCACGAACCCGAGCACGCGGTAGCGGGCGGCCAGGTCCGCCGGGAGCTTGGCGGTCCGCTCGAACATCTCCTGGAGGTTGTTCGGCCCGCACTGGTGGATCACGTTCGTACGCTCCAGCAGCCACGGCAGCGACTCGGCGATCAGGGTGTTGATCTGGACCGCCCCCTGTGCACCGCCCGTGACGTACAGGACCGGCCGGTCGGGGTCGAACGAGTCCAGGCCGAGCGCGTCGACAGCCTTGAGCGCGTCCCCGGACATCACCTCGGCGCGCACCGGGTTGCCGGTCACCACGGTCCGCGCACGCACGGCTTCCGGCAACAGCTCGAGGGTGGTGGGTGACGACACCGCGACACGGGTCGCGCGCTTCGCCAGGAGGCGGTTGGCCAGCCCGAGCCGCACCGTCTGCTCGTGCACCACGAGCGGACGGCGCAGCAGGCCGGCGGCGATCCCGATCGGGACGGCGACGTAGCCGCCGGTCGACAGGATCACGTCGGGCTTGAACTCGGCCAGGATCGACCTGGCCTGCGCGACGCCGAGCGGCACGCGCGCCATGTCCTTCATGTTGGTGGCCGTGAGCATGCCCAGCGGGTTGCCCGACCGGCGGAGCTTGCCCGTGGCGACCGGCATGAACCGGATCCCCTCGGACGCCGTGACCTTGGCCTCCAGCCCGTCGGCTGTTCCGGCCCAGAGGACGCCCACCGGGGTGCCCTCCTCGGCCAGCCTGGCCTGGAGGGCGCGCAATGTTGTCAGCGCCGGGTAGGTATGTCCGCCGGTCCCCCCACCGGTGACGAGCAGACGGAACTCGCGCGGGTTTGAACTCAAGACATCTCCCAAGACGGCAGGGGCAGGGGCGCGGGTCAACTGTAGATGGTCGAGGGGGTGAGGGAGGTTCGCGGTCGTGGTCCGGGTCACGTCCAGTCCGGTCGGGATCTGGGCGTTTCCTCCGTGGAGTCTGAACCGTTCACACCCGGTTGGCGGCCACGTCATTGTCGCAAAAGGACGTTTTCACCAGATGTGGGCAGAATGTGAGCGTCGTGTCGCCTGCCCGAAAGGTTCACCCGTGACGCTCTCGCCGAGAATCCCACTGCGCGGTCTGCTCACCGCCGTCATCACGCTGCTGCTGTTCGCCGCCGTAGCGTTCGTTGCCGCCCCGCCCGCTGGCGCCCTGCCGCCGGGGACGCCGTCCAAGGCCACCGCACAGTCCGAGCTCAACTCGCTCACCGTCCGCTCGGAGGAGTCGATGACCGGCTACTCCCGCGACCTGTTCCCGCACTGGATCAGCCAGGGCAACAACTGCGACACCCGCGAGACGGTGCTCAAGCGCGACGCCGACTCCGTCACCGTCGGCTCGGACTGCTACCCCACCTCCGGTCGCTGGTACAGCTACTACGACGGCGCCATCTGGACCCAGGCCTCCGACCTGGACATCGACCACATCGTGGCACTGGCCGAGGCGTGGCGTTCCGGCGCACAGCACTGGTCGACCAGTCAGCGGCAGAGCTTCGCCAACGACCTGAGCGGCCCGCAGCTCATCGCGGTCACCGACAACGTGAACCAGTCCAAGGGGGACCAGGACCCGTCCACCTGGCAGCCGCCGCGCTCCGGCGCGCGCTGCGCCTACTCGAAGTGGTGGATCCACACGAAGTACCGCTGGGGACTGCACCTGCAGTCCTCGGAGAAGACCGCATTGCAGACCATGCTCAACACCTGCTCGTACTGAGCTGCTCATACGCCGCGGCGTCACGGGCACACCCGTGGCGCCGCGGTCTGCGCCATCCGCCGTCTAGGGTGGCTGCCCTGCGACCGACCTCGTCAGGCCCTCCCGGCGCTCACCAGGGCCCGGCTGCCTGCCTCGCGGAGGACCTGGTCAGCGGTCTGTTCCGGGGTGATCGCCGAAGTGTCGAACCACCAGCCGGCATCGCCGAACTCGCGCCTCATGGTCGCGTCGAGGGCCTCATAGCCGTCGAAGTCGAACCGCTCGCGCGGATCCCTGATGGTGTTGCGGTACTTGCAGACGTCGATGCCCGGTGTGAGAACGACCAGCAGGAGGTCGCGGGGGGCGATGAGGTCGAGGAAGAAATCGAGCTTCTCGCGTGAGGCGACAATCGCGTCGATCGCCGGCGTGAAGCCGGCGTCGATGTAGTTGTTCGCCACCGCGCACAGGTTGCGGTGCAGGAGCTCGACCTGCCGCGCCGCTTCGTCGGCGGGCTCGCCCAGAGCCCAGACGAAGCCGTTGACGATCATCCTGTTGAACTCGTCGCCGTCGAGGCGCGCGGAACGCGGCAGCCCCTGGGTGACGAGCCGGGTCACTGTCGACTTCCCGGCGCCCGGCATCCCTGTCACGAGCAGACAGCTCGGTGTTCCGGTCGCGGTCATGAGCGGAATCGTGTCAATGGCCGCCACCGGGCGGCAAGGACAATTCCTTCGGGCCGCCGACTGACTTCACGCCCAAGTGCGGTCCACGACAACGGGCGTCCTCGTCGGCGACGGGCGGTCTCCGCCAGTCAGCCCGCGGACGAGTTCGAGGCGCAGAAGGCGCAGATCCTCGCCGGCTGACAGAATCGGCACGACGAGAGGCGCTCGCGGCAATGGGGCTCGCGCGTCGGTAGGGACGGTTCCATGCGTGCCGCGAGACGAGGACCGACGCGCCGCCTCCTGCGCGCCCGGCGCGGGTTGCGAGCGGGCCTCGCGCAGCTGCTGTGCGCGGTGGCGGGCGCGACGGCCGGCCTCCTGCTCCCACAGGCCGGCGTCGGCCCGACCGTGGACAGCAGCCGGCTCGTGGAGCCGCTGTTCACCCTGGGCATCGGAGTTGTCGGGATCGTCAGCATCGTCTACTCGTTGCTCTTCAGCGTGGTGCAGTGGTCCGCCAGCAGCTTCACACCCCGGCTGAGCCTCTTCCGCAGGGACCCCCTCGTATGGCGCACCTTCGCCTTCACGGTCGGCGTGTTCGTGTACTGCGTGGTCGCTCCGTTGGCCGGCGCCGACCGCCCCCGGGTGTCCGTCCTCGTCCCTGGTGCCGGGATACTCGGCGTGCTCACAGCGGTAGTCCTCATCGCCCGGCTGCAGGCCAGAGCGTTCCTGTCCATCCAGCTGGCCCACGTTCTCAAGGCGGTCGTCGCCCGGGGACGAGAGGTCATCGTCGACCTGTATCCGCCTCGCGACCAGGGGCATGGTGGGGCGGATCAGCCGGTGCCCGCAGAGCTGCCACCCCTGCGCCGCTCGATCGCCTGGACGGGTCGGTCAGGGGTGATCCAGCAGCTGGAGCTGCGCCGTCTCGTGAATGCCGCCGCCGGCTCCGACGGGGTGGTCGTGTTCCGCGTCGGAGTCGGCGATACCGTCCACGAGGGCGCCGTGCTCGCCGACCTGCATGGCGCGGACCTGCCGGACGACGCCATCCGGCGGGCGGTAGTGCGCGGTGCGGAGCGATCCTTCGACCAGGACCCGATGCTCGCGTTCCGGCTGCTCGCCGACATCGGGCTCCGGGCACTGTCTCCCGCGATGAACGACCCAGCCACAGCGGTGGACGCGATCGACGCCAGCGGAGGCCTGCTCCTCGCCCTCACCCGGCGAGACCTTGCCGTCGGGGACGTCCTCGACGACAGCGGTGCGATCAGGGCACGGCTCGTCCTGCCGACCTGGGAGGACTACCTCGAGACGAGTGTGAGCGACCTCCTGCCGGCGGCGACCGCGTTCGCGATGGTGCTCGCACGGCTCCGGCGCCTGCTGGACGACCTGCTCCAGGCTGCCCCACCCGGGCAGCGCGCCGGGCTCGAAAGGCTGGCCGAGGACGTCAGGTCCCGACTCGCGGCACACGAGTAGCGCGTGCGCGAGGCCGGTGTGCGCCTCACCGGGCCCCCAGCCGCCGGCTGACCTCCCGCGCCGCCCGGGTCGCCTGTTCCGCGAGACCGACCCGCGCGTCGTCGTCGTACGAATCGGAGCGGAACGTCACCGCCAGCCCCGCAACCGGGCGCCCAATGTGGTCCACCACGGCGGCGGCGACCGACGCGAAGCCGGCGGTGACCTCGCCGTCCTCCACCGCGAACCCCCGCGCGCGAGCCGAACGCAGCACCACCCGCAGCTCCCGGAGCGTGCGCGGGCCGGAGCCAGTGAGGTCGGTGAACGATCCCGGCGTCGGGTACAGGGCGCGCACCTGCGCCGGGGGCAGCAGCGCGAGCACGGCTCGCCCGCTGGCGGTGAGGTGGCTCGGGAGGTGGACGTCGACGTCGGTCACCAGGGGCGGGCGGCCCGCCGCACGCTGCTCCACCAGGTACAGGACCTCTCGGCCGTTGAGGACCGCGAGGTGCCCGTTCTCGCCCGCGGTCTCCACCAGGCGGGCGACAACCGGCGCTGCCAGCCGCGTGAGCGGCGCCTGCCGCGTGTACGCGCTGCCCAGGCCGAGGGCGGCCAGGCCAAGGCCGTAGCGGCGCTCGTCGGGGAAGTGCCGCACGAAACCCTCGTCGCGCAGCACCGACAGCAGGTGGTAGACGGTGGAGCGCGGCACCCCGATGCCGTGCGCGATCGCGCCCGCCGGCACCGGCCCGGGCTGCGCCGCGAGGAACGTCAGCAGCCGGGCCGTCGTGCGGGCTGCGGGAACGGCGCTGCTGCCGGCCACTGTTTCCTCCCCGTGAACTGTCTGGTATCCCAGACTCTATCGCCGCTTCCGGCCGCGCGACGGGGCCCGCGGCGGGGTTCTATGAGCCCATGAGCACCCTGCACGAAGCGGGAACGACGCCGCCCACCCCCGCGGCCGACCCTGACCTGCCCCAGCACGTCGTCCTCGACGGCACGGCGCTGACCGTCGAACAGGTGGTCGCTGTCGCCCGCCACGGCGCGACGGTCGAGATCCACGAGACGGCCCTGGCCCGGATGACGCAGAGCCGCGCCGTCATCGAGGACCTCGCCCACGACACCGTGCCGCACTACGGCGTCTCCACCGGGTTCGGTGCGCTCGCCCGCCGCCACATCCCCGCCGAGATGCGGGCCCAGCTCCAGCTCAGCCTCGTGCGCTCGCACGCCGCCGGGTCCGGGCCCGAGGCCGAGACCGAGGTGGTGCGGGCGCTGCAGCTCCTGCGGCTCGCCACCCTGGTCACGGGCCACACCGGCGCCCGGCCCGTGATCGCCCAGACCTACGCCGCGATGCTCAACGCAGGGATCACGCCGGTCGTGCACGAGTACGGGTCGCTCGGCTGCTCGGGCGACCTCGCGCCGCTCGCGCACGTCGCGCTCGCGGCGATGGGTGAGGGGCAGGTGCACGACGCCGGCGGCGGACTGGTCGACGCCGCCCGGGCGCTCGCCGACGCCGGCATTGCCCCGGTTGTCCTCGCCGAGAAGGAGGGCCTCGCCCTCATCAACGGCACCGACGGCATGCTCGGCATGCTCTGCCTCGCGATCCACGACCTGCGCGGACTCCTGACCACGGCCGACGTCGCCGCGTCGCTCAGCGTCGAGGCCCTGCTCGGATCCGACGCGCCGTTCGCCGAGGACCTGATCGGCATGCGCCCGCACCCGGGCCAGGCGGCGTCGGCGTCGAACATGCGCCAGATCCTGGCGGGCTCGCCCATCATGGCGAGCCACCGCGAGCTGGACGACGCCGGAAACCCCGCGTGCACCCGCGTGCAGGACGCCTACTCGCTGCGCTGCGCGCCCCAGGTGCACGGCGCCGCCCGCGACACCCTGGACCACGCGGCCACGGTCGCGGGCCGGGAGCTGGCCTCCGCCATCGACAACCCGGTGGTGACCGCAGACGGGCGCGTGGAGTCCAACGGCAACTTCCACGGGGCGCCCGTCGCGTACGTGCTGGACTTCCTCGCCATCGCGGCCGCAGACCTGGCGAGCATGAGCGAGCGGCGCACCGACCGGTTCCTCGACGTCTCCCGCTCCGAGGGCCTGCCCGCGTTCCTCGCGCACGACCCCGGCGTGGACTCGGGCCACATGATCGCCCAGTACACGGCCGCCGGGATCGTCTCCGAGATGAAGCGACTTGCCGCGCCCGCCAGCGTGGACTCGATCCCGAGCTCCGCCATGCAGGAGGACCACGTGTCCATGGGCTGGTCCGGCGCGCGCAAGCTCCGCCGGTCCGTGGACGGGCTCACGCGTGTGCTCGCCATCGAGGTGCTCACGGCCACGCGGGCCCTCGACTTCCGCGCGGAGGCCCCCGCGGCGGGCACGGGCGCGGTGCACGACGCCGTCCGCGCCGAGGTGCCCGGTCCCGGACCGGACCGCTACCTCGCCCCGGAGATCGAGCACGTGGTGCAGCTCGTGGCGACCGGCCGGATCACGGCGGCCGTCACCACCGCCGTCGGACACCTCGACTGAACCTGACCGAACCCGTACCCCTGACTGGAGACGCAACCATGAACCAGCCGTACGACCGGGGCACCCCTGTCGCCGTCCGCGCCCCGCGCGGCACCACCCTGACCGCCCGCAGCTGGCAGACCGAGGCCCCGCTGCGCATGCTCATGAACAACCTCGACCCCGAGGTGGCCGAGCGGCCCGACGACCTGGTCGTGTACGGCGGCACGGGCCGGGCCGCGCGGGACTGGCCGAGCTACCACGCGATCGTCCGCTCGCTGACGGACCTGCGCGAGGACGAGACGCTGATGGTGCAGTCGGGCCGCCCGGTGGGCGTGCTGCGGACGCACGAGTGGGCGCCGCGCGTGCTGATCGCGAACTCGAACCTCGTGGGCGACTGGGCGACCTGGCCGGAGTTCCGCCGCCTGGAGCAGCTCGGCCTGACGATGTACGGGCAGATGACCGCCGGTTCGTGGATCTACATCGGCTCGCAGGGGATCCTGCAGGGCACGTACGAGACGCTGGCGGCGGTGGCGGTCAAGCGGTTCGGCGGGACCCTCGCGGGGACGCTCACCCTGACCGGCGGCTGCGGCGGCATGGGCGGCGCCCAGCCGCTCGCCGTCACGCTCAACGGGGGCGTGTGCCTGGTGGTCGACGTCGACCCTGCCCGCCTGCACCGGCGCGTCGAGACGCGCTACCTGGACGTGGTCGCCGAGTCCCTGGACGAGGGGGTAGAGCTGGCGCTGGCCGCGAAGAAGGAGCGGCGCGCGCTGTCCGTGGGCGTGGTGGGCAACTCGGCCGACGTCGTGCCGGAGCTGCTGCGCCGGGGCGTCGAGATCGACATCGTCACGGACCAGACCTCGGCGCACGACCCGCTGTCGTACCTGCCGTCCGGCGTCGCGCTGGAAGACTGGGCCGCCGAGGCCGAGAAGGACCCGGCGGGGTTCACCGACCGGGCGCGGGAGTCGATGGCCCGGCACGTCGAGGGCATGGTCGGCTACCTGGACGCCGGCGCCGAGGTGTTCGACTACGGCAACTCGATCCGCGACGAGGCCCGCCTGGGCGGGTACGGCCGGGCGTTCGACTTCCCGGGCTTCGTGCCCGCGTACATCCGCCCGCTGTTCGCGGAGGGCAAGGGGCCGTTCCGGTGGGCGGCGCTGTCCGGGGACCCGCGCGACATCGCCGTGACGGACAAGGCCGTGCTCGACCTCTTCCCCGACAACGACCACCTCGGGCCGCTGGATCCGCGCCGCCCAGGACCGCGTCGCCTTCCAGGGGCTGCCCGCCCGCATCTGCTGGCTCGGGCACGGCGAGCGGGACGCCGCCGGGCTGCGGTTCAACGAGCTCGTCGCGTCCGGGGAGATCTCCGCGCCGCTCGCCATCGGGCGCGACCACCTGGACTCCGGGTCCGTGGCCTCCCCGTACCGCGAGACGGAGTCGATGGCGGACGGCTCCGACGCCATCGCGGACTGGCCGCTGCTGAACGCCCTGATGAACACCGCCTCCGGCGCGACGTGGGTCTCGATCCACCACGGCGGCGGCGTCGGTATGGGGCGCTCGCTCCACTCGGGGCAGGTGTCCGTGGCGGACGGCACGCCGCTGGCCGCCGAGAAGCTCGCGCGGGTCCTGTCGAACGACCCCGCTACGGGCGTGCTCCGGCACGTCGACGCCGGGTACGACGACGCCGTCAAGGCCGCCGAGCGGGGCGGGCTGCGCGTGCCGATGCGGGAGACGCCGTGACGGGTGCGGGTGCTGCTTCGGGGCTCGCGGGCCCGGGTTCGGTGGGCTCGGGTTCCGTGGGCACGGCCGCGGCGGGTACGACGGCGGTGGGGCGGCTGCTCGGGGCGATCGCCGACGTCGGGCGGGCGCCGTCGGGCGGGTACGAGCGGTTCGCCTGGACCGCGCACGACCTGACGCTGCGCGAGTGGTTCGCCGGCGAGGCCGCCGCGCGCGGCCTGGACCTGGTCACGGACCGGGCCGGGAACCAGTGGGCGTGGTGGGGCGACCCCGACGCCGACGGCCCCGGCGTCGTGACCGGCAGCCACCTCGACTCGGTGCCCGGCGGTGGCGCGTTCGACGGCCCGCTCGGGGTGGCGAGCGCGTTCGCGGCGCTCGACGCGCTGCGGGCCGCGGGTGTCGCGCCCGTGCGTCCGCTGGGGATAGTGAACTTCTCCGACGAGGAGGGCGCCCGGTTCGGGCTCGCCTGCCTCGGTTCGCGGGCGGTCACCGGCACCGTGGGCGCCGACCGGCTGCTCGCGCTGCGCGACGGCGCCGGGGACAGCCTCGCGGACGTGCTGGCCCGGGTCGGTCGCGGGGTCTCGACGGGCTCGGCCGCCGGTGGCTCGACCGGCGGGGGCGCCGGGGGTGTGCGGCTCGAGCACTACGGCCGCGACCCCGAGGCCCTCGCGCGAGTCGGCGTCTTCGTCGAGCTGCACGTGGAACAGGGCCGCTACCTCGCCGACCTCCCGTCGGACGAGGCGGCGCCGGTCGCGATCGGCGCCGCGATCTGGCCGCACGGCCGCTGGCGCGTCGACCTCGCGGGCGAGGCCAACCACGCCGGCACGACGCCGCTGGCCCACCGCCACGACCCGATGCTCGACCTCGCGCAGCTCATCACCGACGTCCGCGCGGCCGCCGAGCACGCCGGGGCGCTCGCGACCCTGGCCAAGGTCGAGGTCGAGCCGAACGGCGTCAACGCGATCCCGTCCCGCGTCCGCGCCTGGATCGACACCCGAGCGGAGACCGAGGACGCGGTCCTGGCGGTGCTGGGCGGCGGGCTGGCACAGTGGCAGCCCGTTGAGGAGTCCTGGACGCCGGCCACCGTGTTCGACCCGGCGCTCGCCGGGCGGCTCGCCGACGTCGTCGGACGGCCGGGCTCCGACCTGCCCGCACCGGTGATCGGGACGGGCGCCGGGCACGACGCCGGCATCTTCACCGCGGCCGGCGTGCCCACAGCGATGCTGTTCGTGCGCAACCCGACGGGGGTCTCCCACTCCCCGGCGGAGTTCGCGGAGGAGGTTGACTGCGACGCCGGGGTGCGCGCCCTGACCGCCGTCCTCGCCGACCTGCTCACATCGGTCGAGTCAGGGGCGGCCCGATGAGCTTCTGGTGCGAGCGGGCCTGGCTGCCCGGCGACGGCGGAGCGGCGGGCAGCGTCGTCGAGTCCGTGCGCGTCGAGACCGCCGAGGGGCGGATCGTCGGCGTCGAGCCCGGCGTGCCGGCGTCGGGCGGCGACGTGCGGCTGGGCGGGTTGGTGCTGCCGGGGCTCGCCAACGCGCACTCGCACGCGTTCCACCGCGCGCTGCGCGGGCGGACGCACGCCGACGGCGGATCGTTCTGGACCTGGCGCAAGGGGATGTACGCGCTGGCCGCGGCCCTGACCCCGGAACGGTACGAGCGGCTCGCGCGCGCCGTCTTCGCGGAGATGGCGCTCGGCGGGACCACCGCCGTCGGCGAGTTCCACTACGTGCACCACCGCGCCGACGGGACGCCGTACCCCGCGGCCGAGGGCGGCCCGAACGCCATGGCCGAGGCCCTGCGCTCCGCCGCGCGCGACGCCGGCGTGCACCTCACGCTGCTCGACACCTGCTACCTGCACGGCGGTCTCGGCGCAGACGGCGTCGACACCGGGCGGCACGAGCCGCTCGCGCCGGAGCAGGCGCGCTTCGGCGACGGCACGGTCGAGGCGTGGGCCCGGCGCGTGGACGCGCTGCGCGCCGCCTGGGCCGACGACGACCGGGTGCTCGTCGGCGCCGCCGCCCACTCGGTGCGCGCCGTCGCGCCGCCCGAGCTCGCGGCGGTAGCCCGCTGGGCGCGGGAGGCCGGCGCGCCGCTGCACGTCCACCTGTCCGAGCTGCCGGGGGAGAACGAGGCGGCGCTCTCGGCCTTCGGCGTCACCCCGACGCGGCTTCTGCACGACGCCGGAGCCCTCGGCCCCGGCACCACCGCCGTGCACGCGGTGCACCTGACCGGCGACGACGTCGCGCTGCTCGGCGCCTCCGGCACGGGCGTCTGCCTGTGCCCGACGACGGAGCGCGACCTCGCCGACGGCATCGCCCCTGGGCTCCGGCTGCTGCGCGCGGGCAGCCCGCTGTCGGTCGGTACGGACCAGCACGTGAGCGCCGACGTGCTCGCCGAGGCGCGTGGCGTCGAGGAGCACGAGCGGCTCGCTACCGGGCGGCGCGGCTCGTTCGACCCGGCGACGCTGGTCGAGCTGGCGACGTCGGCCGGGCACGCCGCGCTCGGCCGGCCCTCGGCGGGACGGATAGGGGTTGGTGCGCCCGCCGACCTGGTCGCGGTGCGCCTCGACACTGTGCGCACCGCCGGGATCGACCCCGCGCAGGTGGCCCTGGTGGCGGGCGCGGCGGACGTGTCCGACGTCGTAGCGGCCGGCGAGATCGTGGTGCGAGCCGGCGAGCACCGCGCCGGTGACGTCGCGCAGATGCTCATTGAGGCGATCGAGGAAACCTGGTCCGCCGCCGAGCTCTTGGCTGTGGGCGCGACCGTTGCGCCTGAGACGGACTCGTAGTCGCAACGGTCGCGCCCACAACCAATGACCATGAGGGGGAGAGCATGAGTGTGCTGTTGACGGACATCGGCGAGCTCGTCACGAACGACCCGGCGCACGGGGGCTGGTCGGACGCTGCGGGCTCGGGATCGGCGGTCGCGAGGCCGGACGGTTCGGGCGCGGAGGGCCTCGGCGTCGTGCCTGATGCCGCCGTCGTCGTGGAGGACGGGCGGATCGTGTGGTCTGGGCCGGCGTCGTCGGCGCCCGCCGCGGACACCGCCGTCGACCTCGAGGGGCGGTGCGTGCTCCCGGGGTTCGTGGACTCGCACTCGCACACCGTGTTCGCGGGCGACCGCGCCGCGGAGTTCGCCGCGCGCATGACCGGCGAGCCGTACACCGGGGGCGGCATCGCGAACACCGTGGCCGCCACCCGTGCGGCGAGCGAGGAGGCCCTGCGGGCGCGCGGCCAGGCGCTCGTGCGCGAGATGCTCGCGCAGGGCACTACCACCGTCGAGATCAAGAGCGGCTACGGGCAAGACGTCGCCACCGAGGCCCGCACGCTGCGGATCGCGCGGGAGCTCACGCCGGAGACGACGTTCCTCGGCGCCCACACCGTCCCGGCCGAGTACGCCGACGACCGCGCCGGGTACATCGACCTGGTGACCGGGCCGATGCTCGCCGCCTGCGCGCCGCTCGCCCGCTGGATCGACGTCTTCTGCGAGCCCGCGGCGCCCGCCGCCTTCGACGAGGACGAGGCCCGGACCGTGCTGCTTGCTGGGCTGCGTGCGGGGCTGAGCGCCCGGGTGCACGGCAACCAGCTCTCGGCCGGCCCGGGCGTGCGTCTCGCGGTCGAGGTCGGCGCGGCGAGCGTGGACCACTGCACCCACCTGTCCGGCGCCGACGTGGATGCGCTGGTGGGAGCCTCCGGCACCGTCGCGACGCTGCTGCCCGCCGTCGAGTTCTCCACCCGGTCGCCCTACCCGGACGCCCGCCGGCTCCTGGCCGCGGGCGTGCCGGTCGCGCTGGCCACGGACTGCAACCCGGGCTCGGGCTACAGCTCGTCCATGTCGTTCGTGGTGGCGCTCGCGGTGCGCGAGATGCGGATGAGCCCCGCCGAGGCACTCTGGTCGGCGACGGCGGGCGGGGCGGCAGCGCTCCGGCGGGACGACGTCGGCCACCTGCGGGTCGGTGCCCGCGCCGACCTCACCGTGCTCGACGCGCCCAGCCACACCTACCTGGCCTACCGCCCGGGAGTCCCGCTGGTGACCCAGGTCTGGAAAGACGGCGCCCGCGCCTGACGCCGGCTGCCAAGCCGGTCGTGGGAGCTCTTCGGGCGCCGCCGTCAGGCTGGGGGAAACAGGTACTCCGCGGAGTACCTGTTTCCCCGGCGGACGCGATGCTGGTCCGCTGGGCGAGGTCCACTCCTGGCAAGCGATCCGAAACGGATCCGGCGCCCGACGCATGCCGGACCGCTTGGTCGAGGCGGACCTTTTCAACCGACGGCGCCGCGCACCAGCCGAGCTGCCGGTCTATTGCTCCGTGATGCCGAGGGCCGGGGCGCTCACGAACGACGCTCGGGTGGTTGCCGCGCCGTGCAGCTCCAGGAGCACCAGCTCGTTGCCCGTGTCGCGCACGAGCGGCCCCGGCACGTACAGCGTGTGCGTGGGGCCGAGGCTCCAGTAGCGGCCGAGCAGCTCGCCGTTGATCCAGACCAGGCCCTTGGTCCAGCCGTCGAGGCGCAGGAAGTGGTCGGCCCCGGCGACGGAGTCGAACGTGCCGCGGTGAAGACCGGCCCCGGCCGCGCCGTCGGACACCCGTTCGACGTCGACCCCGGCCGCGCCGCCGGCCAACGCCACACCTCCGGCCGCGCCGGCGTCGTCCAGCGCCGCACGCAGCAGCTCCGGCGCGTCCTCGACCTGCAGCACGCCCGCCTCCCAGTCGTCGAGGGTGCGCACGGCGGTGCGTACCGGCCCGATCAGACCCTTGGGCTCGCCGATCCGCGGCCCGTAGTTGACCCGCCCCTGGTCCTCGACCAGGAGCGTCAGCACGCCCGCGCGCGCCGGGAGCGCGACGGTGAAAGTGTGCGAGCCGCGGTCGAGCACGCCCACCTGCTCGCCGTCGACCAGCACGACGGCGCGGTCGCGCACCTCGACGACGCTCAGCACGGCGTCGTCGGCCCGGATGCTGGTGCGGTACACCGCGAAGCCCGACCACAGCTCCAGCTCGTCGGTGGTGGGCACCGAGGGGAACGGGCGCAGCTCGCCGCGGAGCAGCGCCGGCAGTGCGTCGGGCAGCGGCACGCGCGCCGTGAGCGCGACGTCGAGCACCGGCGCGACCCCGCCGTCAGCGCCCGGGCCGGCGTCCCCGACCTCCTCGGCGGACGGCACCGGCAGGTGCCGGGCGATCACCTCACGCATCGCGTGGTACTTGGCGGTCGGCGTGCCGTCCTCGGCGAGCGGCGCGTCGTAGTCGTACGACGTCGTGATGGGCCGGTAGATGCCCTTGTCGTTGGCGCCGCTGGTCAGCCCGAAGTTGGTGCCGCCGTGGAACATGTAGAGGTTGACGGACCCACCGGCCGCGAGCAGGTCGTCCAGGTCGGCGGCGTTCGCCTCGGCGGGCGCCACGTGGTGCTCCAGCCCCCACGAGTCGAACCAGCCGTTCCAGAACTCCATGCACATCAGCGGGCCGGTGGGCTGGTGCCGCCGCAGGATCTCCAGCCGCTCCGTGCTGCGCGACCCGAACGTCGCCGTCTTGTGCAGCTCGGGCAGGCCGCCGCGGGCGAGCATCTCGTCGTCCGCCTGGTCGCAGGTGAACAGGGGCACGTCGATGCCCTGGTCGCGCGTCAGGTCCACGAGCGCGCGCAGGTACTTCTGCCGCTCCGGCAGGGGGTCTTCGCCGTACGCGCCGTACTCGTTCTCCACCTGCACCATGAGCACCGGGCCGCCGCGAGTCACCTGCCGCTCGGCCACCAGCGGCAGCAGGTTGGCGTAGTACTTGCCGATCGCGGCGAGGAAGAGCGGCTCGTGGCGGCGCACGCCGACGGCGGCGTCGGCGAACAGCCATGCGGGCAGCCCGCCGCCGTCCCACTCCGCGCAGATGTAGGGGCCGGGCCGCACGATCGCGTACAGGCCCTCGGCCGCCACGAGGTCGAGGAACCGCCCCAGGTCGCGCCGCCCGTCGAGGTCGAACAACCCCGGCTCGGGCGCGTGGAAGTTCCACGGGACATAGGTCTCGATGGTGTTCAGCCCCATGAGCCGGGCCTTGCGGATCCGGTCGGCCCACTGGTCGGGGTGCACGCGGAAGTAGTGCAGCGCGCCGCTGACGACCTGCATCCGGCGGCCGTCGAGCAGGAAGTCCTCGGTGCCGATGTCGAAGGTGGGCATATGTGGTTCCTCGGGGGTGCGGTCGTGCGGTGGGGAATGGTGCATTGGGGATGGTGCAGTGGGGAGGTGTTTGCGGGGAGGTGTTGCGGGGACGTGCGGTCGGGGACAAGGGACGACGGCGGGGGAGACCGACCCCCCGCCGTCGTCACCGGTCGCTCAACCGCCGCTTGCTCGCTGACGGTGAAGCCCTGCTCGTTGCCGTAGGTGACTTCGGGCTACCGTGCCCCGCGCAACCGTGTTGACGTGAACATGGTGGCGGGGCCTACAGTGCTCGTGAGTCTACGAGGTGTCAAGCCGCTGGTCGGGCCCGTCATTTCGCCACAAGGAGGTGGTTGCAGTGGAAGGAAGGGGACCGTCCCTGGCCGACGTCGCCGCGCTCGCCGGGGTGTCCACCCAGACGGTGTCGCGGGTGTCGATGGGCCTGGACAACGTGCGACCCGCAACCCGGGACCGGGTGCTCGCGGCGATGGCGCAGCTCGGCTACGCGCCCAATACCGCGGCGCGTGCGCTGCGCTACGGCAGCTTCCGGACCATCGGCATGATCGCGCACCGGCTCGCCCGCACCGGCGAGTCACGCACCGTCGAGGCGGTGGTCGAGGCCGCGCGCGACCAGGGCTACACGGTGACGCTGGTCGACGTCGAGAGCCCGTCCTCCGACGTCGTCTCCGCCGCGGCGACCCGGCTCTCCCACCAGGCCATCGACGGGCTGGTGATCGTGCGGGCCGAGCCCGCCACGCCGGACACGCTCGCGCTGCCGCCGCGGCTGCCCGTTGTGGTGTCCGACTCGCGGTTCGTGGGCCACCACCCGGCCGTCGCCGCCGACCAGGCCGACGGCGCCCGCCGCGCCACCCAGCACCTCCTGGACCTGGGGCACCGCACGGTGCACCACGTCGCGGGGCCGCCGGACTCGGCTCCCGCGCAGCTGCGGGCCGAGGCTTGGCGCGCCACGCTCGCCGCCGCGGGCCGCGACGTGCCCGAGGTAATGGAGGGGGACTGGTCGGCAGGCTCCGGGTACGCCGCCGGACGCCGGCTCGTCGCAGACCCCGAGGTCACGGCAGTGTTCTGCGCCAACGACGAGATGGCCGCGGGAGTGCTCCGCGCCCTGCACGAGGCCGGCCGGGTCGTGCCGCGCGACGTCTCCGTGGTGGGATTCGACGACATCCTGCTGGCCGAGTACCTCTGGCCCCCGCTGACGACAGTGGTGCAGGACTTCGCCGAGATCGGCCGGCGGCTCGTGGCCCGGCTGCTGGAGCAGGTCCGGGCGACGACTGTCTCGGCGGAAGCCGCCGGGGCGGGCGGCCCCGGGGCCGGGAGCGGTGCGGAAGACCTGCACGAGGTGGTGCCGGTGGAGCTCAAGATCCGAGAGAGCACCGCACCCCCGCGGCAGGGGTAGGACCTGGCAGGATCTCCCGCATGAGCAGCAACGACGCGCTTCGGCACCGGATCGAGCTGGTGGAGCCCTCTGCCACGTTCATCGACAGCTTCCTGGTGGGCAACGGCACCCTCGGGGCGGCACTGCGCGGCGGCGCCGGCACCGAGGTGATGGACCTCAACCTCGACACCCTGTGGTCCGGCGGGCCGGACAGCGCCGTCGTCGATCCGCCCGACCCGGCCACCGTGGTGCGGCTGCGGCAGGCGATCGCCGCGGGTGACCACGCCGAGGCAGATCGCCTCGCCCGCGCGAACCTCTCGGACCGCTGGGTCCAGGCGTACCAGCCGCTCGCCCGCCTGACCTGGGCATACGGCCCGACGCCGGAGCACGTCACCGGCTACCGGCGCACCCTGGACCTGCGCGGCGCGGTCGCCTCCGTGCGGTACCGCCTCGGTGCGGTCGAGGACGAGAGCGCTGGAGCCGCGGTCGAGGCCGGCCTGGACGTCTTCGTCTCCGCCCCGGCCGCCGTCCTGGTCGCAACCGCCCCCGTTGAGTGCGGGACATCTGTTGGGGAACAGGCTCTCGACCCAACAGATACCCAGCACTCAGCGGTCGGGTTCGAGTTGCACCACCCTGCAGCGATCAGCAACGAGGAGCTGGACGGCGCCTCGTGGACCGTCGCTTCCGGGCGGGTGCCCGCGGTCGTCACGCCCGGGGCCGGCGAGGTGGTGCGGTACGCCGACGGCGCCCCGGACGCCGCGGGCACGGTGCCCGCCGGGATGGGGTTCGCCGTGGTCGCCTGCGTCGAGCAGACCGCCGACGGCGCCCGCCTGCTCGTCGCCGCCGAGTGCGGGTTCCGGGGCCCGGACCAGCGCCCGAGCGCCGACGTCGGCTCCCTCGCCGAGCTGGCCCGCGCCCGCGTCGAGGCCGCCCGCGGCTGTACCACAACCGACCTGCGCGCCGAGCACGAGCGCGAGCACCGGTCCTTCTACGACCGGGCCGACCTGGACCTCTCGGCGTCCGACGATCCGGCCGCCGCCGCGGCCGAGCGGTACTTCCACCTGGGGCGCTACCTGATGATCGCGGGGTCCCGCCCCGGCACGCAGCCCCTGAACCTGCAGGGCATCTGGAACGCCGACCCGGTACCGCCCTGGAGCTGCGACTGGACCACCAACATCAACCTGCCGATGAACTACTGGCCCGCCGAGACGACCGGCCTGGCCGACCTCGCCGAGCCCCTGTTCGGCCTGGTCACAGACCTGGCTGACGCCGGACGGCGCACCGCGCGCGACTTCTACGGCACGCGCGGCTCGGCCGTGCACCACAACACCGACCTGTGGCTCTTCACCGCGCCCGTCGCGGGCGAGCCGAAGTGGTCGAGCTGGCCGTCGGCGCTGCCCTGGCTCGCCGCGCACCTGGGGGACCACCTGGACTTCGGCGCCGTGTCCGGCACCGACACCGGCGCCGCGGCGCGCGCCGCGCTCCCCGTCCACCGGGCCGCTGTCGAGCACACCCTCGGCATGCTGGTCGACCCCACGACAGGCCTGGGGCAGCAGGACAGCGCAGGCGCCCTGGTCGTGAGCCCGTCGTCGTCCCCGGAGCACACGTTCGTGCACGACGGGCACGAGTACGTCGTCGACGCCGGGTGCGCCATGGATCAGGAGCTCGCCGCCGAAGTGCTCAGCAGGTTCCTCGTGCTGCCCGCCGGGGACGGCGCCCCGGACGGCACCGAGGGCGGCGTCCCGCCGTCGGACGAGGAGCTCGCCACCCGGGCGCGCGACGCCCTGGCGCGGCTGCGCCCCGTCCAGGTCGGCCCGGGCGGGGACCTGCTCGAGTACGAGACCGAGCGGACGCCGGCGGAACCCGGCCACCGCCACCTGTCGCACCTGTACGGGCTGTACCCGGGCACGCGCATCACCGAGACCCGCACGCCCGAACACTTCGAGGCCGCGCGCGAGGCGCTGCGGCTCCGGCTCGAGCACGGGTCCGGCTACACGGGCTGGAGCCAGGCCTGGATCCTGTGCCTGGCCGCGCGCCTGCGCGACCCGGCGCTCGCGGAGCGCTCGCTGCGGGTGCTGATCGAGGACCTCAGCTCGGTCTCGCTGCTGGACCTGCACCCCGCCGAGTGGCTGCCCGAGGGCTGGGTGTTCCAGATCGACGGCAACCTGGGCGCGACGGCGGGCGTCGCCGAGCTGCTGGTGCAGAGCCACGACGGCGCGGTCAGCCTGCTGCCGTCGCTGCCGCCGTCCTGGTCCGCGGGCAACGCGCGAGGGCTGCGCTGCCGCGGCAGGCACGTGGTGGACGTCGTATGGCGGGACGGCCGGCTGACGGAGGCGACAGTCACGGCGGGGGGTCCGCGGGTGGTGGTGGACGTGACGCTCAGCACGTCCGCCGTGGTCCGGGACGCGGCGGGGGAGACCGTCGCGACCGTCCCTGTTCGGCCGGCGGCGTCGGGCCGCGTGCGCCTGGCCTGGGACACTGCTGTGGGCGGGCGGTATATCGTCACCTCCGGGCAGGTGTGATCCTGCCGGGATCGTTACTTGCGGCCCCTGTCAGACACATTTCTGGTACCGAACATTCACCCTGAAACCCGTAGGATCGGCTCGATGGCGCAATCAGACGGCAGAGGTGTTACACGCGTGGAGTCACATTCGGCAGGGGCTCTGCTCGACCCGTCCACCCGTCCGACCTGGCGCAGCTCAGTCGTCGCGGCCGTCATCGCGTCACTGGTGTTCGTCTTTCTCATCTGGCAGGTCGTCGTCCGCGGCCCGTTCATCGCCTGGGACTGGCAGTTCCACTACTACGTGGACGCGAACATGCCGGAAGGATGGAAGAAGGTCTTCCTCGACATCGTCGCGACCATCACCGGCGAACGGTTGTCCACCGTCCCGATGCTGTTCGGCACCGCCTTCTACGTGGGGCGGAAGCAGGGCGGCCCCGGCAAGTTCTGGGACGTCGCCACGCGCCGACCCATGCTGGCCGTGCTGTCGGGCCTCGTGACCATCTTTGTGATCGGCTACAGCACGAAGTTCGGCCTGGGCCGCACCGGCCCGCACCACAACATGGACGTGCTGCACGCGGGCGGCCAGGCGTTCCCGTCGGGTCACGCGTCGAACACGTTCTTCACCGGCTTCTTCATCCTGTGCCTGCTGTTCTCCCAGAGCGGGCTCCACCCGAACGTCACCCGGCTGCGGAAGCTGATCCCGATGGTCGCCGTGGTCGTGGTGATCGCGGGCGCCCTCATGTCGTGGCTGGACTACCACTGGCTGAGTGACATCCCCGCCGGCTGGCTGCTCGGGTTCATCGCCTGCATGGTGGCGCTGTCGGTGCTCCGCGCCCCGCGCCGTAAACGGGAGAACGCGCCCGCGAGCTAGGCCCCGCTCGCCGCCGCCGGGTCAGAGGCGCTCCAGCGCCTCCGCGACCAGCTCCTCCACGACGCCGCCCACCGCCGCCCGGTCCGCCGGGACCAGGCCGATGCGGGTGCGGCGGTCGAGCACGTCGTCCGCGTCCAGCGCGCCCTCGTGCGTCACCGCCCACTCGATCTCGCCGCGCGTGATGTCCAGGTGCCCCGTGTCCTCGATGCCCTGCCCGACGGCGGACGCCGCATCCGGCAGAGCCGCCGCGGCCAGCACCTGGGCGGCCTCGGAGCCGTACCGCGCGACGAGCGAGGCCGCCCCGACCAGCAGGGTCTCGACGGGCTCGCCCGGCGAGCCGCCCTGCGCGCCCGGCGCCCCGACCAGCGGCAGGTCCGCCGTCCAGCACGGGCCCGCGGTGAGCCCGGCGTGCTTGACCGCCAGGTCCACGGCGTCCTCGGCCATGGTCCGGTAGGTCGTCAGCTTGCCGCCTAGCACGTTCACCGCGCCCGTCGACGGCGACACCTCCACGAGATGCTTGCGCGAGACGTCGGACGACACCGGGGCCGCGCCGTCGCCCGACCCGACCGAGTCGACCAGGGGCCGCAGCCCCGCGAAGGCGCCCACGACGTCGTCGGGCAGCAGGGGGCGCTCCAGCACGCGGGACACGGTCGCCAGCAGGAAGTCGATCTCGGGCTGCGTGGGCACCGGCACGTCCGGGACGGCGCCGGGCGCGTCCTCGTCGGTGAGGCCGATGATCACGCGCCCGAGCTGGACCGGCAGTGCGAACACGTACCGCGAGCCCGAACCGGGCACCGGCACCGTGAGGGCGCCCGCCGGGTGACCCAGCCGCGCGGCGGGCACCACGACGTGCGTGCCGCGGCTCGGCCGCAGCCGCACCGACGGGTCCACCGTCCCGGCCCACACGCCGGTCGCGTTCACGACCGCGCGGGCCCGCACGGTCAGGGTGGCGCCGGTGAGCACGTCCTGGAGGGTCGCGCCGTCCGCGCGCAGGTTGATGGCCTCGACGCGCGTCAGGATCTTCGCCCCGCGCCCGGCGGCGGTGCGGGCCAGCGCGACGACGAGCCGGGCGTCGTCGACGAGCTGCCCGTCGTGCCCTATCCACGCGCCGTGCAGGTGCTCGCGCGCGACCGCCGGCACGAGCCGCGCGGCCTCGCCCGGGCGGGCGAGGTGCGGCCTGGGCAGCACGTCGGACGACGTCCCGGCGTCGCGCCGCAGCAGGTCGCCGAGGCCGAACCCGATCCCCGCCGTGATGCCCTGCCGCCGCCCGACGCCCGTGGTGAGCGGCAGCACCTGCGGCAGCGCGCGGACCAGGTGCGGCGCGGTGCGTGTCATCAGGACGTGCCGTTCGCGCGCACTCTCGCGGGCCACGCCGACGTCGCCCGTTGCCAGGTACCGCAGGCCGCCGTGTGCCAGCTTGGAGCTCCACCGGGAGGTGCCCCAGGCCAGGTCGTGCGCCTCGACGAGGGCGACCGACAGGCCGCGCGCGGCGGCGTCGAGCGCCACGCCGGTGCCGGTCACGCCGCCGCCGACCACG
Organism: uncultured Actinomycetota bacterium; assembly: GCA_963850545.1. GTDB lineage: Bacteria > Actinomycetota > Actinomycetes > Actinomycetales > Cellulomonadaceae > Promicromonospora. The sequence goes on from CAWKLP010000003.1 coordinate 66,558, forward strand.
AGCAGGTCGACCGGCTCCGAGGTGAGCTCGTCGAGCTCGCGCGCGCGGCGTCGGGCGGTGAGGGCAGTGCGCTGCATCGGTCCTGCTTCCGGTGGGAGGCGTGGTGGCTGGGGGCGGGCGCGGGTGGTGGGCGGGGCGATGGAGGTGCGGTGTCCGGGTCAGGGGCGGAGGTATCCGTCGAGGGAGTACATGAGCTCGGTGCGTAGGGTGCCGGCGTCGATCACCGTGGTGACCGTCTGGTGGGAGAGCACCACCGACTGGGAGACGAGCAGGACCATGACCGCCATGTCCGTGGCGGACCCGGTCCGGACGGTGCCGCCCTGCTGCGCGGCGGTGATGGCGGCGGCGAGCCACTCGAGGAGTAGGCGCTGCGACCGCCCGATCCGCTGGAACGCGTACCGGGTGAAGACCTCGGGCTCGCTGCTCAGGAGGCGCCCGAAGACGGGGTCGGCGTGGAACAGCTCGCCGAACCGGACCACCTTGTCGACGATGGCGGCGCGGTCGGCGGCCTGCGGGCCGATGGCGTTGAGCACGAGCTGCGCGCGGTGCGCGAAGACGGCGCGCAGCACGTCGTCGGCGGACTCCCAGCGGCGGTAGACCGTGGGGCGGGAGACGCCGGCGGCCCGGGCGAGCTCGGCGATGGACAGGCCACGCGTGCCGCGGGTGGCGACCAGCTCGGAGGCGGCCTCAAGGAGGCGCGTCTCGATGCGGTCGGGGGCGGCGTCGGGGCCGTCCGGCGTCGGCGACAGTGCCTCGGGAGATGCGTTACGTATTGTCATCTTGTGTAACACTGTAACGCGGGTCACGGTGGGCGACCAGCGCCAGCCACCCCCCGACAACGCCCCGACACGAGACGACGCGCACGACACGACACGGAGGACGCGTGAGCACGCTGCCGGAGAACGAGCCCATCGACATGCGGTGGGACGGCTGGGGCGACCCGGCCCGGGCGCACGGGCTCCCCGGCGGCGCGAAGCTGCTGCTCACGGCCGTGCTCGGGCGCATGCCGAAGGCGCCGCCCGTGCCGCGCCTCACCGACGTCACGATCAGTACCCCGCCCCTGCCCGACGCCGACCTGGCGGCGCTGGCCGCCGCCGTCGGCGAGGCTCACGTGGACACCGGCCACGACGTCCGCCTGCTGCACGCCGGCGGCAAGTCCACGCCGGACCTGCTGCGGCGCCGGCAGCCGGAGCAGGTGGCGCCGGGCGCCGTCGTGCTGCCGGGGACCGAGGACGAGGTGGCCGCGGTGCTGGCCGTCGCGGGCGAGCGCGGCCTCGCGGTCGTGCCGTTCGGCGGCGGGACCGCCGTGACCGGCGGCCTGGAGCCCGCCGCCGGACCGCACCGGGGCGTGGTCAGCCTCGACCTGCGCCGCCTGTCCGGGCTGGTCGGCCTGGACGACGTCGCCCACCAGGCGACCTTCCGGGCCGGGACGAGGGCGCCGGACGCCGAGACGGCGCTGGCGGAGCGGGGCTTCGAGCTGGGCCACTTCCCGCAGAGCTTCGAGTTCGCGACGCTCGGCGGGTTCGCCGCTATGCGGTCCTCCGGCCAGAACTCGGCCGGGTACGGGCGGTTCGACGCCATGGTGACCGGCCTGCGGGTGGTGACCCCAACGGGCACGCTCGACCTGGGCCGGGCGCCCGGCTCGGCCGCCGGTCCCGACCTGGTGCGCTGGTTCCTCGGCTCGGAGGGCACGTTCGGCGTGATCACCCAGGTGCGCCTGCGCGTGCACCCCACCCCGGAGGCGCGGCTGTTCGACGCCTGGACCTTCGGCGACTTCGCCTCCGGCGCGGACGCCCTGCGTCGGGTGACCCAGCTCGGTACGGGCCCCACCGTGATCCGCCTGTCCGACGAGGCCGAGACGGCCGTGTCCCTGGCCCAGGTCGGCAACATCGGCAAGGCGCTGACCAGGGGTTGCTCCGCCGTCGTGCTGCACGAGGGGCCCGCCGACCTGGCCGCGGCCCGCCGCGAGGCCACCACCCGCGTGCTGCGCGAGGCGGGCGGCACGCCCGCCGCCGCGAAGCTCGCCGCGTCCTGGGACCACGGCCGGTTCAGGGCGCCCTACCTGCGCGACGCGCTGCTCGCCGCGGGCGTGTTCTGCGAGACGCTGGAGACCGCCACCACCTGGTCGAACCTGCACGCGCTGAAGGCTGCGGTCACCGCGGCGCTGGGGGCGGGGTTCGCGGACGAGCGCGCGAGGAACCGCATCCTCTGCCACATCTCGCACGTGTACCCGACGGGCGCCTCGCTGTACTTCACGGTGATCGCCGGCCTCGGCGCGGAGCCGCTGGAGCCGTGGGGCCGGGTCAAGGCCCAGGTGAACGACGCGATCATGGCGGAGGGCGGCACCATCAGCCACCACCACGGCGTCGGCACGGACCACGCGCCCTGGCTGGAGTGGGAGATCGGCGAGGCGGGCATCCGCATGCTCCGGGTCGTGCAGGCCGAGCTGGACCCTGCCGGGATCATGAACCCGGGCGCCCTCGTGGCCCGGCCGGTCGGGTAGGTTTCGGCCACCACGTTTCTCGACGGCGGGCGCATGGAGCTGACATGACAGAGCAGTCAGGCGGGGCCGGGCACATCGCGGTGCTCGTGAACCCCGTCTCGGGGCGCGGCGTCGGCGCGGACAGCGGGCACGTCGCGATCGAGCGGCTGCGGGCCAGGGGTGCCGACGTCCGGGTCTACCAGGGCGGCAGCGAGACCGAGACCGTCGCGCTGGGCAAGCGGGCCGTCGACGAGCGGCCCGACGTGCTGGTGGTGGCCGGCGGCGACGGCACCGTCTCGTCGGTGCTGCCGCCCCTGCTGGAGTCGGGGATCCCGCTGGCCGTGATCCCCGGCGGCACGGGCAACGACCTCGCCCGCGAGCACGGCATCCCCCTGGACGACGCCGCGGCCGCCGCCGACCTCGCGCTCGACGGCGTCCGCCGCCGCGTCGATATGGGCACCATCACGGTCGACGACGGCACGGTGCGCCACTTCGTCACCGTGCTGTGCGCCGGCCTGGACTCGCTGACCAACGAGCGCACCAACCGCATGACGTGGCCCACGGGCCCGGCCCGTTACAAGGTGGCCGTCTACCTCGAGTGGCTGCGGCTGCGGAAGTTCGCCTACCGGCTGCACCCGGTGGGCGCGCCGTCGCTGGAGCAGGACGGGTACATGCTCGCGATCGGCCTGACCAAGACCTACGGCGGCGGCGTGCCGATCTGCCCGGACGCCGACCCGACGGACGGGCTCCTCGACGTCACCCTGGTGCACGCCGTCGGCCGGTTCAGGGTGCTCGCGTTCGACGCGCTCATCAAGGCGGGCACGCACGTCGGGCGGCCGGACGTCACGACGCTGCGCGCGTCGGCCATCCGGCTCGAGGCCCCGGCCGGGCTCGTCACGTACGCCGACGGCGAGCACGTCGGCCCCGTCCCGGTGACGATCGAGGCGCACCGGGAGGCGCTGACCCTCTGCGTCCCGGCGTGAGGGTCCGCCGCCGTCAGGGGACCATGCAATTTATGGGAGTACAGTTCTATTAACTGTACTCCCACATATTGCGAGCCACATGGACAAGCCTGCCGACATGTTCGACCGTGACCACGAGTGGGCCGCGCTCCGCGGGTTCATCTCCGATGATCAACCCGGTGCGACGCTCGGCGTCGTCTCGGGTCGTCGACGCCAGGGAAAGACCTACCTGCTGGAGGCCGCTTGCCAAGCGGCAGGAGGGTTCTACTTCGGCGCGACCGAAGCCACGGACACCGAGTCGTTGCGGAGGATCAGCTCGTCCCTGACGGACCACCTTCGTCCGGCCAGTCCCTTCCACTTCGCTGGCTGGGCCGAGGTGATCGACGCGCTCCTGGCCCTTGGGCGGGATCGGCCCGTGCCTGTCGTGATCGACGAGTTTCCGTACCTGGCCAGGGCAAATCCCGAGCTGCCGTCGATCGTTCAGGAGGCGCTGCGACCCCGACGCCCTCAACGATCGGAGTCGCGGACCCGGTTGCTCCTGTGCGGGTCCGCGCTGTCGTTCATGGGCAAGCTGCTCGCCGGCAACGCACCACTGCGCGGCAGGGCGGGCCTCGACCTGCTCGTTCGTCCGTTGGACCACCAGCTCGCGGCACAGTTCTGGGACATCACCGACCCACGCCTGGCGATGCAGGTGCACGCCATCGTGGGCGGGACGCCTGCCTACCGCCGCGAGTTCGCTCGCGGCGACTCCCCGTCCGGCCTGGACGACTTCGACAACTGGGTTACCCGCACGGTGCTGAATCCAGAGTCTCCGCTCTTCCGGGAGGCGCGCTACCTGCTTGCGGAGGAGCCCGACCTCAGAGACACCGCGCTGTATCTGTCGGCCCTGGCGGCGGTCGCCGAGGGCAACGCGACTCGCGGTGGCATAGCGAACTACCTGGAACGCAAGGCGGCGGACATTGCCCATCCCATCAACGTGCTCGAGGACGCCGGCCTGCTGCACCGCGACGACGACGTGTTCCGCGCCAATCGCTCCACGTTCCGCATCGCGGAGCCACTCATAGCCTTCTACCACGCCATCATGCGACCGGTCTGGGACCAGCTCGAACGGCCGGGCGCCGCTGAGCGTGTCTGGCGCGCGAGTCAGCGCCGGTTCGCCAGCAACATACTGGGACCACACTTCGAGCAGGTCTGCCGGGACTGGGGGCTCCATCACGCCGACCCGGAAGTCCTCGGGGGGCTTCCTGCCCGGGTTGGTCACGGTGTGGTCCACGATCCCAGGACCAGGGCGAACCACGAGGTCGATGTCGCGGCTATCGGCATTGCCGACGGCGACAAGCCACCCCTGCTCGCGATCGGTGAAGCCAAGTGGAACGACACCATGGGGATCGCTCACCTGGAACGGCTCAGGCAGATCCGCGACGTGATCGGAGCCGCCGGGCGTTACGACGTCCGCGAGACTCGCTTGCTCTGTTTCAGTGGCGCTGGGTTCAATGACAAGATCCGCGAGGCGGCCGACAAGTCCCACGACGTCGTGCTCGTCGGGCTTCCCGAGCTCTACGCGTGATCGCGGGCGCCTTGCCGGTGTGACCCGGCTCACCGGCCGCCGATGTCACGCCCGGCGGCCCGGCGGTGTCTGGATGGTGTCCCGCGATGGAGCCACCGAACGGAGCCCGATCATGTCCCGCACGCCGAGGTCCCGCCCGCAGCGCAAACCAGCCCGCAGCATCAGCACCCGGATCTCCGCCGTGGTGCCGAGAACCCTGACCAACCGCGCCATGGCCGCACTCTCCCGCCGGAAGTACGGCGTGGTGCTGGACCCGCTGGTCGCCGTTGGGCACCACGGCAAGGTGGCCCGGACGTACGCGGTCATCGAGCTCGGCGTCGGCGGCTGGAGGGCCCTGGACCCGGGCCTGAAGTCGCTGGCGGTCATGGCCGCCTCCGTGTCGATCGGCTGCACGTGGTGCGTGGACTTCGGGTACTGGGAGGCGGAGCATGAGCACGTGGACCCGGCGAAGCTGCACGACGTCCCTGCCTGGCGTTCGAGCGAGCGCTTCACCGACCTGGAGCGGGACGTGCTGGCGTTCGCCGAGGCCGAGACGGCGACCCCGCCGACCGTCGACGACACCCTCGCCGCGCGCCTGACCGACGCCCTCGGCAAGGAGGCCTTTACGGAGCTCGTCGCGATCGTCGCGGTGGAGAACCTGCGCAGCCGGGTCAACTCGGCGATGGGGCTCAGCACCCAGGGCTTCAGCGACCGGTGCGAGGTCCCGCTGGGCGGCGCCCTCGCCCAGGTCGGGAAGTCGTAGTGCCCGACGACGTCGCGGCCGGCCCGCCCGCCGAAGCCGGCGACCGTACCGACGCCGGCCCCCACCCCGCTGCCGGCGATCTCACTCACCCGTTCACGGAGAACCGCCGCCTTCTGTTCACCGTCGCCTACGAGATGCTCGGTGCGGCGGCCGACGCCGAGGACGTGGTGCAGGAGACGTGGCTGCGGTGGTCGGCGGGCGACCGGTCCGACGTCGTCGAGCCGCGGGCCTACCTGGTGCGTATTACCACGCGGCTCGCGCTGAACCGGCTCCGTACGCTGCAGCGGTCGCGCGAAACGTACGTCGGGCCTTGGCTGCCCGACCCGATCCTCACCACGCCCGACGCCGCCCTCCCGGTCGAGCGCGCGGAGGAGGTCTCGCTGGCGCTGCTCGTGGTGCTGGAGACGCTGTCTCCCGTGGAGCGAGCGGTGTTCGTGCTGCGCGAGGTGTTCGACCTGCCGTACCAGGAGGTCGCCGAGGTGCTCGACCGCGACGTCGCCGCCGTGCGGCAGACCGCGCATCGGGCCCGCGAGCACGTGCGGGCGCGGCGGCCGCGCTACACGCCGGCGGGCCCCCAGCACGCCGAGGCCACCGAACGGTTCCTGACCGCATGCCTCACCGGCGACGTGGCCGGCGTGCTGGCCGCGCTCGCCCCCGAGGTGGAGCTCGTGACCGACGGCGGCGGCGTCGTCCGGGCCGCGCGCCGGATCATCCGGGGCGCCGACAAGGTGTCCCGCGCGCTGATCGCGTTCGCCAACGACGAGACGATGGCGAGCATGGAGCTGGTCCCCGCCGAGATCAACGGAGCGCTGGGCGCGCTGTACCTCCTCGGCGGGGCGCCGGTCATGGCGGCCGTCTCCGAGTGGGACGGCGACCGGCTGGCGCGCGTCATGGTGTTCCGCAACCCGGAGCGCCTGGCCGGCCTGCACCGGCTGCCCGGCTAGGCCGGGCCGGGCCGACGCGGGCGGCCGGTCAGACCGTCGCGAGGTCTCCCGCCACCAGGCTCAGCTCGCGGCGGGCCACGGGGGGCACTACTTCGCCCGGGATGCAGAGCCCGACGGCCCACGTCGGGTCGTCGCCGGGGCGGCGGCGGACGAGGTGGGCGGCACAGGTGATGTCGTCGCGGAACTCCCCGTGCTCCTCGACGACGGTGTTGGGCCGCAGCCGGGCGAGCTGTGCCTCGAGCGTCGTGACGTCGAGGGCGGTGCGCGCGGTGAACTTGCGCATCCCGGCCTCGACCACCAGCTCGTGGCGCTCCCGGCGGGACATGCCGAGCAGCAGGGCCTTGCCGAGCGCCGTTGCGTGCGAGGCGACGTCGAGCCCGCGCTCCAGGTCCTCGATGTACGGCGACCCGGGGGCTTCCGCGTAGTCGACCACGACCACCCGGCCCGCACTGATGCGGCCCAGGTACGCGCTGTAACCGCTGGTCCGGGCGAGGTGGCTCAGCACCTCGCGGGTGTCGGGGCCACGGCCGAGCGAGCCGAGCTGCTCGTAGAACCGGTGGCTCACCTGCTCGCCGACGTCGTAGGTGCCGTCCTTGAGGCGGGTTACGTAGCCCTCGTAGGCGAGCGTGCGCACCAGGTGGTACGTGGTGGAGAGATTGAGGCCGCTGCGGCGTGCGATCGCCTTGACGGGCAGGCCGGGAAAACGGGTGACGACCTCGAGCACGCGGAAGGCGCGACCGACACTCTGAACCAGGTCGTCCGGGCGCTCCCGCTCGGAGTCCAGCGTCACGTGCCCCCCCTTGCTCGCCGGTGGTGGCCGACGGTGCCTTTTCGACTGTGTCTCGTCCGGATGGGTCTCGACAGGGTGGTTCGAGGGTGCAACAGTGTGGGTGCCCTCGCAGACATGGTAGCCATGGGGTATGCCCAAGGTCACGATTCTGGGTGGGACCACGGGCGTTTTCACCCGGAGCGATCGATGAAGATGCACAGATAAGACGAAACAATGAAATTACCTGAACCGGGTGATCTCCGGCAAGTACCCTCCCAGTATTCGGCCCGTCCGCGCGGGCAGGTATCTCCCACGAGAGGGCCGGCCACAGTGCTCAATGACCTGCACAGCACCCCCGAGCGACCCTGGCGTGGCATCAAGCCCCTGCGGCTCGCCGACGTCGCCGACCTGAAGCCCCTCGTACGCGCGTCGGCGCTGCCCGACCCGCGCGAGTTCTACGACGAGCTCGAGAGCGAGTGGGGCGAGGTGGCCCCGGTCGAGCTGGAGCCCGGGGTGCCGGCATGGCTGGTCATGGGGCAGCGACTCGTCTACGACGTGATGCGCAACGAGCACATCTTCGCCACCAACCCGCAGACGTGGAGCGGGCACGCGCACGGCGGCCTGCCCCCGACGTCGGGCCTGCGCCCGTTCTTCACGTCGCAGCAGCGCTTTGCCGCCAACCACGCCGACGGCGCGCTGCGGCTGCGCCTGCGCGAGCCCCTCGACGACGCGTTCGAGCAGCTCTCCGAGGGCATCACCGCGGCGAAGGCGCGGTCCTTCTGCAACCTCCTCATCGACCGCTTCGAGGACCGCGGCCGCGCGGACCTGATGCTCGAGTACGCGTCGGTGATCCCGTTCCTCGTCATCGCCGACATGATCGGCTTCGACCCGGAGGACGGGCAGCGCCTGTTCGACCTGACGCGCCGGGTCGCCGGGGGCGGCACCGACGCCGCGCCCGCGGTGGCCGAGGTCGACCGGATGCTCGGCGACCTCGTGGCGGTCCGCCGGGAGCACCCGAAGCGGGACCTCGCCAGCTCGCTGGCCGCGCACCCGAACATGCGGGAGGACATCGAGGTCGCCCACACCCTGCTGATCGTGGCCTATTCGGGCAACCTCACGCTGACGGCGTGGGTGGCGCAGACCTTGCTGCTGACCCTCACGGACTCGCGGTTCTCGGGACGGCTGCACGGCGGCCGCATCGACCTGGACAGCGCGATGGACGAGGTGCTGTGGCGCTCCACCCCGACGATCAACACCCTGCCGCGCTTCGCCCGCCAGGACGTCGTGCTGGACGACAAGCTCATCGCTGCCGGCGACCCGCTCATCCTGTCGATCCACGCTGCGAACACCGACCCGCGCATGGACACCGGCGACCCGTGGGACTACCTCGGCAGCCGCGCCCACGTGTCGTTCGGCACCGGCCCGCACGCGTGCCCGGCACCCCGCACGGCGCGCGTGATCGCGCGGATCGCTATCGAGACCATCCTGCGCCGGCTGGACGTCGTCCTCCGGATCCCGGCCGCCGACGTCGCCTGGGACCCGACGCTGTGGATCCGCCAGCCGGTGAGCATCCCGGTCACCTTCCCGGTGCCGGTCGAGTCGGCATAGCCCCTGGGTAGCGCCCGGACCGGCGTCGTCAGGGGTAGGCGGTAGGTTGCGCAGGTGAGCAAGGAGGGTCACATGCGCATCGGTGTACCGGACGACGGCGGGCCGCTCGTGCCCGCCACCCCCGCGACCACCGCCCGGCTGGTCGGCCTCGGCTACGAGGTCGCCGTAGCGGCCGGCGCGGGGGCCGGGGCGGGCTTCCCCGACGCAGCCTACGAGGCGGCGGGAGCCGTCGTCGTGCCCGACGCCGCCGCGTGGGCCGCCGACATCGTGGCCGTCACCCGGGCGCCCGCGGAGCTCGCCGCGCCCGGCCCGGCGGGCCTGCGGCCGGGCGCCCGAGGCCCCGACGGGCTGCGGATCGGAGCGGTCCTCATCGCCCAGATCGCTCCCGCGGCTCGCCCGGACCTGGTGCGCGCGCTCGCCAACCGCGGCGTCACCGCCCTCGCCCTGGACGCCGTGCCGCGCATCTCCCGGGCGCAGTCGCTCGACGTGCTGAGCGCGCTGTCGAACGTCGCGGGGTACCGCGCGGTCGTCGAGGCCGCCGCCGAGTTCGGCGGCATGTTCTCCGGCCAGGTCACCGCCGCGGGCACCACCCCGCCCGCAAACGTCTTCGTGATCGGCGCGGGGGTGGCCGGGCTCGCGGCCATCGGCGCGGCGGGCAGCCTCGGCGCGCAGGTGCGCGCCTTCGACGTCCGCCCGGAGGTCGCCGAGCAGATCGAGTCCATGGGCGCAACGGTCGTCCGGGCCGACGACGCCGCGCAGCAGGTCAGCACCGACGGTTACGCCTCGGCGCTCACCACGGACCAGGAGGCGGCGGCGCTGCGGGCGTACGCCGTCGAGACGGCCGCCGCCGACATCGTCATCACGACGGCGCTCGTGCGCGGGACCGCGCCCACCACGATCACCGCCGAGATGGTCGCGAACATGCGGCCCGGCAGCGTGATCGTCGACCTCGCGGCGCCGGGCGGCGGCAACTGCGAGCTGACGGTGCCGGGTGAGCGGGTGGTCAGCGACAACGGCGTCGTCGTGCTCGGCTGGACCGACCTGCCCGACCGGATGCCCCGGCACACCTCCGAGCTGCTCGGCACTGCCGTCGCCAACCTCGTCCAGCTCGGCACACCGGGGCGCGACGGTCGCCTCGCGCTCGACCCGGACGACGTCGTCGTGCGCGGCATGACCGTCGCGCGGGGCGGCGAGGTGCTGTGGCCGCCGCCCCCGGTGGCGGTGTCTGCGCCGGCGGTGGCCTCGCCTCAGTCGGTGGCCGGGTCTTCCGCCGGGCCCCGGTCGCGGGCCGAGCCTGCCGAGACCTCGCCAGGATCTCGACGGGCGCGACCAGGCGCGGCCGGGGGTCGATCACCGAGGATCGCGCGGAGCGTGCTGATCGGGATCGGCGCCGTGCTGGGTGCGCTCGCCGTGGCAGCGTCGCCCGCCGACCAGGCCGCGCACTTCACCGTGCTGGCGCTGGCCGTCGTGGTCGGGTTCTACGTGATCTCGCACGTCAGTCACGCCCTGCACACCCCGCTCATGTCCCAGACCAACGCGATCTCGGGGATCATCCTGGTCGGCGGGATGCTGCAGATCGGGTCGGCGGACCCGGTGGTGACCACCCTGGCCGTGCTGGCGTCGGCGGTGGCGAGCATCAACATCTTCGGCGGGTTCCTCGTGACCCACCGCATGCTCGCGATGTTCCGCCGGGGCGGTCCCCGGGACGGCACCGGCGAGGGGAGCGCCCGGTGAGCGTCGAGTCGGTGGTCCAGGCGGTGTACCTGGTGGCCGCGGTGCTGTTCGTGCTGTCGCTGGCCGGGCTGTCGAAGCAGGAGACCGCGCGGCGCGGCGTGCTGCTCGGCATGACCGGCATGGGGCTCGCCCTGGTGGCCACGGTGGCGCTCGCGCTGGACCGGTCCGAGCGGCCCGTCGGCGTGACGGCCGGGCTGATCCTGCTGGTGCTCCTGGTGGGCGCGGCGGTGGGCACCTGGCGGGCGCGGACCGTCGAGATGACACAGATGCCCGAGCTCATCGCCCTGCTGCACTCGTTCGTGGGCGCGGCGGCGGTGCTGGTGGGCTTCGGGTCCTACCTGACCGAGCCCTCGACCGGGAGCGAGGCCGGCACCGGCGCGACCGTGCACCTCGTCGAGGTGTTCCTGGGGGTGCTGATCGGGGCCGTGACGTTCACCGGGTCGGTGGTGGCGTTCGGGAAGCTGTCCGCCCGGCTCAGGTCGTCGCCGCTGCTGCTGCCCGGCCGCAACTGGCTCAACCTGGCCGCGCTCGTGGCGTGCGCGGGGCTGCTGTGGTGGTTCCTGGTGGCCGGCGACTCGGGCCTGGTCCCGCTGCTGCTCATGACCGCGGTGGCGCTGGCGCTGGGCTGGCACCTGGTGGCGGCGATCGGCGGGGGTGACATGCCCGTCGTCGTCTCGATGCTGAACTCCTACTCGGGATGGGCCGCCGCGGCGGCCGGGTTCATGCTGGGCAACGACCTGCTCATCATCACGGGCGCGCTCGTCGGGTCGTCGGGTGCGATCCTCAGCTACCTCATGTGCCGGGCGATGAACCGGTCGTTCGTGAGCGTGATCCTGGGCGGGTTCGGCGCCGAGGGCGGCGCGATCGCCCCGGGCGGCGCGGCCGAGCCGGGCACCTACCGGGAGACGACGGCGCTGGAGGTCGCCGACCGGCTGACCGCCGCCCGTTCGGTGATAGTGGTGCCGGGCTACGGGATGGCGGTCGCGAAGGCCCAGTACCCGGTGGCGGACCTGGTCGCCCGGCTCACGGCGCGCGGGACCACCGTGCGGTTCGGGATCCACCCCGTGGCCGGCCGGCTGCCGGGCCACATGAACGTGCTGCTCGCCGAGGCGAAGGTGCCGTACGACCAGGTGCTCGGCATGGACGAGATCAACGACGACTTCGCCGGCACCGACGTCGTGCTGGTGATCGGCGCCAACGACACCGTGAACCCGGCCGCGCAGGACGACCCGGCGTCGCCCATCGCGGGCATGCCGGTGCTCGAGGTGTGGCGGGCCCGCGAGGTGGTCGTCTTCAAGCGGTCGATGGCCACGGGGTACGCGGGCGTGCAGAACCCGCTGTTCTTCCGGGAGAACACCGCCATGCTGTTCGGGGACGCGAAGGAGCAGGTGGACCTTATCGTCCAGGCGCTCTGACCACGGGCAGCCGAGCGCTCAGCGCACCAGCTGGTCCGTGAAGCCGTCGGCGCCTTTTGCGCTTTGGCGGTCATATGTGGGTGAATTGAAGGTGACGCGCTGACATCGCGCGGTAACGACTTGGTATAAAGGGGCGCGCCAGGAAAGTCCGGCGTAGTCCCTCAGTGCGGAGGCCGAGTGTTGACACGCTCTCTCGTGACCGGAACGGCCGCGATCGTAGGGTTCCTGGTGCTTGTGACGGCCACGGAGCTCTTCTACTTCGGGCCCCCGGCGGGAGCCCACAACGCCGGTGAGGTCTTCGCCTCGATCGGTGGCGCGGTGCTCACCTTCCTCACCTGGGCCGCCATCGGCTGGGGTGTCGCGTGGATCGCGCGCGCCCTCCGCCTGGCCCGCGTGTCCGTGCTCGTCGGCATGGTCGCGCCGGTCGCTGCGATCGTCGTCTTCACCCTGACGGTCGACCTCGACGCCTGGTCCACCGGGTTCGGGGTGCTGTCGTTCGCCGCGGCGTCGACCGGCGTCCTGGTGACGAGCCGACGCCGCAAGGCTGCCGGGCACAGCGTCGTACCCGAGCCGAAAGGGCACCCTCCGGTGCGGATGGCCGCGTGAGCCCGGGGCGGGCCCGCAGGCTCGTGCGACGGACAGGCAGCGCGTGAGCGACGCGCCGATCGCCGTCATCGGCCCTGGCGCGATCGGCGGCCTCATGGCCGCCCTGATGCAGCGCGCGGGGCATGACGTCACGGTGGTCGCGCGCGAGCCGACCGCCACCCACATCGCCGAGCACGGGCTCGACGTCGTGACCGACCTCTTCGGCGCCTGGCACGCGCCCCTGCTCGCCTCCACGACGGTGCCGCACGGCGCTCGCGTCCTGGTCGCGGTCAAGGCGGACGGCGTGGCCGCGGCCGCTGACCTGCTGCGCGACGCCGCACCGACCGAGGTGATCGCCCTGCTCAACGGCGTGGAGCACATGGACCGGCTGCGTACGGCCGCGGCCGGCGCGCGCGTCTTCGGCGCGACGATCGCCGGCCAGACGCGCCGCACCCCCGTGGGTGGCCCCGGCCCCGCCACGGTCACCCACTCGTTCAACCTGCTCACGATAGTGGTGCCCGACGCGGCGGAGGATCTCGGCCTCACCGCCGCCCTGCGCGACACGGGCGCCGTCCTGAACACGGGTGGCACCGAGACCGAGGTGCTCTGGAAGAAGCTGCGGTTCCTCGCCGCCCTGTCGCTGCTGACCTCGACGTGGAAGGTCGGTATCCGGGAGGCACTGGACCGCGACCCGGGGCTGACCGCCGGGCTGCTGGGCGAGATCGCCGCGGTCGCGTCGGCCGAGGGCGTCCCGTCCACGGGTGAGGACCTGCGCCTGCTGCTCGCGGACCTGCCGCCCGGGACCGTCGGCTCCCTGGAGGCCGACCTGTCGGCGGGGCGGCCGGGCGAGCTCGACGCGATCGGCGGCGCGATCCTGCGCGCGGGTCAGCGGCGCGGGATCGTGATGCCGGTGCTCACGGCGACGGTGGACCGCCTGGCGGCGTCGGTGGGACGCCCCTCCCAACCGTGACCAAGGTGGTCACCAGAAGCGGACCGGGAGGCGGTGGCGGGCGAACACGGCCTCGACCGCGGCGCGCACCTGGTCAGGGGTGCCGAGTCGCTCCTCGTCCAGCCCGAGCACCGCGAGGGTCGCGACGCCGTTGTGCTCGGACCACCAGGAGTCCAGGCCGCCCCGCATCTGGCGCAGGCGCCCGCGGGTCAGCCCCTGCGTGACCCCGCGCATGAGCACGCTGGAGGCGGGCGTGCCGAGCGGGGTGGCGAACGTCGCGGGCAGCCGGCCCAGGTTCGAGGCCAGGCACAGCGGCGCGGTGCCGTCGCGCGCGGCACGCTTGGCGACGGCGTCGGGCACCATCTGCATGAGCGGCTTCAGCGGGCCAAGGGTGTCCACCCGGGTGCCGGTCTTCAGGGCCAGGAACTCGGTCTTGGAGCGGGTCCGGATCTGCTCCATGTCGGCCACCACCCCGGCGCGCTCCGGCGCGGGCGTCACCGTGGTGTCGACGGCGATGGAGACCCCCGACGTCGCGTTCGAGCGCAGGTCGCCCTTCTTGCGCAGGCTGACGGGCAGCGAGACACGCACCGGCATACCGGCGGTCGCCGCGCCGGCGGCGAGCAGGATCTCCGTGCACACTGCGATCAGCAGCGTGTTCGCGGTCCCGCCGGCCGCGTGGGCCGCGCGGTGCCAGGTGGAGGCGTCCGTGTCGACCACCACGATCGGCGGGTCGGCGAGCTCGTCGTCGTCGGCGCGCGGCTCGGGCCGGGGCCGGTCCGCCGACTGCTGCGCCATCAGCGGCGGCACCGGGCCCTGCCGGGCCGCCTGCCGCAGGCCGCCGGCCACGGCGCGCGTCTGGTTCGTGGCGTCGCGCAGGTCGGCCACGAGGCCGGTGCGGATGCGCTCGCCCTCCACGGGCAGACGGCGGACGTCCGACGCCGGCGCGTCCGCCAAGGTTGAATCCGGGGCGGTCTCGGCGACAGCCGCGTCGACAGCGGCCCGGAGCGCGCCGATGTGCATGCCGCCGTCGGCCACGACGTGCGACGTCACGAAGCTGAGCAGGCTCCCGCCGCCCGCCGTCGGCGCGGCCGCGAGGGCCCAGGTGGGGCCGTTCTCGGGGTCCAGGCTCACCTGGGCCTGGCGGTTCGCCCAGTCGAGGACGGCGTCGTCGCGCACGGGGGCGGACCCGACCACCAGGTCGGGGAGCACCGTGGAGGTCGACCACCGGGCGCGGGCGCCCGGGAGGCGGCCGGGCCGCACCACCCGCTGCAGCGGGCCGTTCGCGAGGCCGCGGTGCAGGGCGCGCACGGCGTCGAGGTCGAGGGGCGCGGGCAGGCGCCAGATCGTCTGGTTGACGACGGCGACGCCGAGCACGCGGCGGGTGCGCAGGAAGAGGTCGTCGTCGTAGGTGAGGCGGTTGCTGGCCGCAGGGTTGCTGGTGGTCGCTGGGCTGGTCACGGGACCTCCGGTGCCGGGCAGGCGGATGGGTGGCCTGAGGGTTGGGGGTGGGTGAGTAGAGTGCGCGCGTGCGTCACGTCATGGCCCTGGTGGGCAGCCGAGGAGATGTCCAGCCGGCCCTCGCAGTCGCGCTGGAGCTGCGCCGTCGCGGGCACGAGGTGGTGACCGGCGTCGCGCCGAACCTCGTGCAGCTGGCCGAGCGGCTGGGCCTGGACCCGGTGCCGCTGGGCATCGACTCGGCAGCCCTGCTGGGCTCCGACCTGGTGCGGCGCGACATGCGCTCGGCTCACCCCGTGCGCAGGGTGCGGGCGCTGCGCGCCATCGCCTCGGCGGGCTGGGACGAGCTGCGCACCGGCCTGCTGGCGCTGCTGGACGACGTCGGCGGCGCCGACACCGTGGTGACCGGCCTCCTGGGCCAGGAGGTGGCCGCCGCGGTGGCCGAGCGGCGCGGGCTCGGCATGGCCGCGCTGCACTACTGCCCGGTGCGGGCCAACGGCGTGGTGTCGCCCGTGAGCGGCGTGCGCGGGCCGGGCGCCACGCGGGCGGTCTGGGGGCTGGGGGAGCGGGTGCGCTGGGGTCTGACCCGCCAGGCGGAGAACGCCCAGCGCGGCGAGCTCGGCCTGGGTGCAACCCGCGTGCACCTGCCCACCAGGCTGCGCGACGCCGGGGCGGTCGAGATCCAGGCCTACGACCCCGTGCTCGTGCCCGGCCTCGCCGACGAGTGGGGGCCCCGCCGCCCGCTGACCGGGTTCCTCGCCCTGGACGACGACGCCCGCGCCCGCCTCGGTGAGGCCGGCTCGGGCAAGGGCGCCGGGCACGGGACCGGGCTCGACGAAGGGCTCGAGGCCTGGCTGGACGACGGCGACCCGCCTGTCTACGTCGGGTTCGGCTCCATGCCCGTGACGGACCCGCCCACGCTGCTCGCCGCCGTCGACGCCGCCTGCGCCGAGCTCGAGGTGCGCGCGCTGGTGAGCGCCGGGTGGAACGACTTCTCCGGCGCCGGCGGCGCGACCGGCGCGGGTGTGGACGACAAGCGGGTGCGCGTGGTCGGCGCCGTCGACCATTCGGCCGTGCTGCCCCGCTGCCGCGCCGCCGTCCACCACGGCGGGGCCGGCACCACGGGTGCGGTGCTGCGGGCGGGGCTGCCCGCCGTCGTCGGCTGGTACTCCGCCGACCAGCCCATGTGGGGCGACCTGCTGCGCGGCGCGGGGGTCGGTGTCGCGCGCCGTGCGAGCACGCTCACGCAGCCGGGCGTGCTCGCCGGGGCGCTGTCCGAGGTGCTCGACGGCGCCACCGCCGCCCGCGCCGCCGCGCTCGGCTCGCGGCTGGTGCCCGCCGACCGGGCGGTCGCCGCGGCGGCCGACGCGATCTCCGGCTGAGCCTGAGCCTGAGCCGCCCCTCACCACGGGACCGCCGGCAGCTTCCAGACCTCCACCTCGGCCAGCACGAGGTCGCGCAGGGTCTCGGCGTCGGCGACCCGGTCGGGGTCGAGGGCGGCGACGCTGAGCACAGTCGCCTTGCCCACGGTGGTGCAGAAGGCGACCAGCCCGCCGCCGGCCGCGCGCAGCTCGGCGGCGGTGGCGCCCTGGTAGTGCGACAGGGTGGCGACCGCGCGCACGGAGCCGCCCGGCGCCTGGGTGTAACCGGCGGGCGGCTTGCCCAGGTTGGACGCCAGCGCCGCCGCGACGGGCGGCTGCGGCAGGCGGCTCACGAGGGTGTCGGGCAGCATCTGCACCAGCTCGAGCGGCACCGGGGCCACCCCGGGGGCCGCCTGCCCGACGGCGGTGTACGCCTCCTTGGCGGCCGCCCGGACCCAGCCGAGGTCGCGGTGGGCCAGGACGTCGGCCGGGATCGTGACCCGGGCGATCTTGGTCGAGTTGGCGCGCGGGTCGTCGGCGCCGCGCGTGGACACGGGCAGCGCCACCGGGACGGGCTCGCCCGGGAACCTGCCGGTGGCGTGCACCAGGCGGGCGAGGAACGTCACGAACCAGGTGTTGGGGGTTCCGCCGTGCTCGGCGGCGGCCGCGGCCACCTGGTCGGACGGGAGCTCGACGTGGAGCACGGGCGCGCGCCAGCCGGCGTCGTCGGGGGCCTGGGCCTCGGCGGGCTCGACCGCCGAGGCGTGGGTCGAGCCGGTCGACACCAGGGTCTCGGCAGGCTCGGCCGCCGGACCGGCCTCGGCCACCGGGGCGGCCTCGATCGCCAGGGTGGAGGGCTCCGGAGCCGCGGCGGCGCGTGCGGCCTGCCGGGCCTTGGCCCGCGCCCACCGGCCGACGGCGGCGGCCTGCGCGGCGGCGTCGGCGGCGTCGGCCAGCAGCGCCCGTGTCCCGCGCTCGGGCGCCGGTACGGCTATCGGGTCGGCATGCGTCGAGGCGCGCACGATGGCGTCGATCAGCGCGGCGCCGTCCGCGACGGCGTGCGCGCAGGTGAGCGAGACGATCCCGCCGACCACCTCGCCCGTGGCGCCGGCGTCGGTCACCGGGCCGGCCACGAGGTCCGCGGCGGCGAGCCGCCAGGAGCGGCCCCGGGCGGGGTCGAGCGGCACGTCGGCCTGCGACTGCGCCCACGCCCCGATCCCGGCGGCGGCCACGCCCGCCGTCTGCAGGTCGACGACCGGCAGGGTGCCGGCAGGCGCCCACCGGTGCCGCGCGCCGGGCACGCGGGCGCGCACCACCCTCCGGTGCAGCGAGCCGGCGGCGATGCCTTCGGCCAGGTCACGCAGGCGGTCGGCGTCGTACGGCCCGTCGAGGCGCCACAGCACCTGGTTCACCGCCGGGCTGGCGTCGCCGTCGTGCCGGCGCAGGAACATGTCGTCCGCGAACTGCAGCCGCAGTGCGGGTGGCGGGTCCGTCACGCTCGTCTCCCCGTTCGGGTCCAGGTCCCTGAAGGGACCGTGGTCTTCAAGAGCCAGACCATACCGGGCATACGGGGGGACTAACTTTCACCCGACTATTCCGGTATAAAGGTCGGCGCAAGGGGACCGCGGAACTCGTCCGACGTCGTGCTGGCCGTGCCCACATAACGATCTAGGGACCCGCCTGCATGGAATACACCGAGCTTTCGGCCTATGACCTACCCGCCGGAACCGTGACGTCCTGGACGCCGCGAGCCGACGCCGGGCGCTGGCAGCAGGACCCGCGAGACCTGTCCCCGGGGCACGAGGCGCACCTGCGCGACTCGGAGCCGGGCTCCTGGATCGGGTCGGTGCTGCGCGTGCCCGGCCCGTACGAGCCGGAGCCGCTGAGCCGCGCGATCCACGCGTGGGTGAGCCGCCACGAGGTGCTGCGCACCACCGTCACGCGGGACTCCGGCGAGGGCTGGCGGCGGGTCACCGCCCCGGCCGAGGCCGTCACCATCAGGGACCTGGTGGTCGGCGACCTGACCGCCGGGCAGGTCGGGGCGCTGCTGCCCAGCCTGCTCGCCGACGTCTCGCCCACCGCCTGGCCGCACTGCGTCATGGCGAGCGTCGTGCCCGAGGGTGGCGACCACTTCGTGCTCGCGTTCGGCGCCGACCACTCGGTGATGGACGCCTACTCCCAGCTCCTGTGGTTCGAGGAGATCGTGTCGCTGTACGACGCCGCCCGCCGCGGCGTGCCCGACGCCGAGCTGCGCGTGCTGGAGGTCGGCTCCCACGTCGACTTCTCCGCCGAGGACCGCAAGCTCGCCATGACGCTCGCCGCCGACGGTGAGCCGGTGCGCCGCTGGCTCGACTTCCTCGGGCCCGACGGCGCCTTCCCCCGCTACGGCGCCGGGATCACGCAACCCGCCGCCGACGCCGCCGAGGCGGCCCGCCCGCAGGCCTCCCGGTCGGAGTGGCTCGCCACCGTCGAGCAGACCGACGACCTGAGCGACCGCAGCCGGGCCCGGGGCGCATCCGCCCAGTCCGGGGTGCTGGCCGCGTTCGCACACGCCGCACGCCGGGTGCACGGGCTCGACCGGCTGCGGTTCGTGCTGCCGATGCACACCCGGTACGCGCCGCAGCACGCCGCCGCCGTCGGCTGGTACGTGGGCCTGTGCCCCGTGGACCTCGACCTCGACGGGATCGACCCGGTGCTGCGCGAGATGGACGCGGGCCAGGACGGGCCGGCCCGGGTGGTCGACTGCAACGCCCTGACGGCCACCGTCGAACGCGTGCACACCGCCGTCTCCGCGGGCAAGCACCTGGTGCGGTACTCGTTCGCGCGCATCGCCGAGCTGGGTGGCATCACCGACAGCCCGCACTTCGCCGTGTCGTACGTCGACACCCGGTTCGTGCCCGGGGCCGAGCGCTGGACGTCCTGGGATGCCCGGACCCTGCGCAGCCCGGCGTACGGCACCGACGAGCTCTACCTGTGGTTCCTGCGCACCCCCGACGGCCTCAACGTGTCCACCCGCTACCCGGACACGCCAGCGGCCCATGCCGCGATCGACGCCCTGGTCGAGGAGCTGCGCGCTTACTTCCGGGCCTTCGGGTCCGCCGGACTGAAAGAGGCAGTCGCATGATTCTCGGCGCTATGGGTACCTGGTCCCCCCGACCCGGGCAGGTGCTGCACGTGCGGCCAACGGCGGAGGCGCTCGCCGCCGCGGAGTGGGCCCCCGTGGACCCGGGACCGCCGTCGTTCCTGCAGGGCGACCACCTGCGCGCCTACGCTGCGCGCCGGGCGTCCGGCGGCCGGCACCGGGCCTGGACCGGCACGGCCACCTACCTCGACGGGGCGTTCGACGGCGCCGCCCTGGCCCGGGCGCTGACCCGGCTGGTCCGCAGGCACGAGGGCCTGCGCACCTGGTTCGACGTCGACGGCTGCACGGACGGGGTCGACCCGGTGCGGCACCTGGTCCCCGCGGACGCCGTCGACTTCGGCGTGGTGGCGGTCCCCGCGTTCTCGCCGGTGCCCGGCCTCCCGTGGGACGAGTGGGTGACCACGCACCTCAACGCGACGTTCGACGCCGCGTGCCGCCCCGACTCCTGGGCGCCGTTCGCGCTCGGGGCGGTCGTCACCGACGACGGGTTCGGCCTGTTCTGGGGGTGCGACCACGCGTTCACCGACGGCGGGTCGCAGCTGATGGTGCTCAGCGAGCTCGAGGAGCTGTACGCGGAGGAGCTCGGCGCGGGTCTTGCCGAGGCTGTGGGCCCTGCCGAGGTCGCGGTCCGTGCCCAGGCCGCCGGGTCGGGCGTACCGGGGCGTGAGCCCGAGGCGCGGCCCGAGACCGCGGGGTCGGTCCTCGACCACGTCCGGGCCGAGCACGCGCTCGCCGCCGCGACCCCGGCGGACGCCCCCGAGATCCGCGCCTGGTCCGACGCCGTGGCCGCGCACGACGGCCGGCTGCCGCGCTTCGCGCTCGACCTGGGCCTCGAGCCCGGCGAGACCTCACCCGTGAAGATCCGCTCCACGACCCTGCTCGACGCCGACGGCCTGGCGCGCATGGAGGAGCTGGCCGCCGCGCACGGCGCCCGCTTCACCGGCGCGGTGTTCGCCGGGCTCGCGCTCACGGACGCCCGGCTCACCGGGGCGGCCGACTGGTTCGGCGTCACCGTGGTGGGTTCGCGCGGACCCGGGTTCGAGACCACGCAGGGCTGGCTCTGCAACTTCACACCGGTCACGTTCCCGGTGGCCGACGGCGGGGTCCCGGCGTCGTTCACCGCCGTCCTGCCCGTCGCGGACGCGGCGTTCCGGCAGGCCAGGAAGGTGGCCAAGGTTCCGGTGCACGCCGCGCTCGGCGTCATGCTGGCCGACGGCGTCCTGGACCCCGCATCGCTGGGCAGCCCGCAGCTGATCAGCTACCTGGACCTGCGGCGGTTCCCGGGCGTCGGCCGCCCGGCCTACGACAACGGCCTGCACTTCACGGGGGAGGGCCGCACCGCGAACGCGTCCCTGTGGGTGAACCGCGACCACGAGCGGCTGTACCTCGTGATGCAGACCCCGGACACGCCGGCGGCGCAGGCCGCCGTCGACCGCTACGTCGCCGAGGTGACGGCCACCTTCGAGGCGGCGGTCGCCGCGCCCCCGACGGCCGGCACCGACGAGGCCTGGGACGAGCGCCTGGAGGCGACCGGTGCGGGTCGTCTCGGCTGACCTCTGGGCGCCCGCGCCGGGCGAGGTCGTCACCTGGGACGTCCTGCCGGGCGCGGGGCGGGTGCCGCTGCCGGCACCGCTGACCTTCAACCAGCGCAACCACCTGCGCGGGGCCGACGCCGGCGAGCCGAGCGTGTGGATCACCGCCGCGTTCGAGGTCGACGGCCCCGTCGACCTCGACGCGCTGGAGGCCGCCTTCCGCGACCTCGTGGCCGGGCATCCGGGGCTCTGGGTCGAGGCGGTCCGCCGGTCGGCCGGCGTGGGTCTGGTGCGGCACGAGCCCGGCAGGCTCGTCTGGCTGCGCCACGACGGACCCGTCACCCGCACGGTCGAGGCCACCCGCGAGCACCTGGTGGCCGAGCTCGGCCGGCGGTGCGCGCCGTTCGGCTTCCCGGCGTTCCTGCCCGCCGCGATCAGCCGCCCCGACCGGTCGACGATCCTGCTCGGCATGGATCACCTGCACACCGACGCCTGGTCCACCACCGTCGTCGTCGACGACCTGGCCACTCTCTACGCGGCGCACACCCAGGCGGCGAGGCGGCCAGTTCTCGCCATGGCCGGATCGGTGGGGGTCGGGGCCCTGCCGTCGGCCGGCGTCGTGCCCGAGCGGGCTCCGGTGGCCCTGGCGGTGGGCGAGTCGGCCGCTCTGCCAGTCGCTCTGCCGGCCGGTCCGGTGCCCGTGGGCGCCGACGACCCGCGGCTCGCCACCTGGCACGGCTTCCTTCGTGACCGCGGCTGGGCGCTGCCCACGTTCCCCCTCCCGCTCGGCGTGCCCGACGGCGAGCGGGTGCCGCAGCGCACGGCGCTGCGCCCCCTGGCCGACGCCGTGACCGCCGACGCCGTCGCCGAGCGCGCCAGGGCGGCCGGCGCGTCGACGTCCGCCGCCGTGCTGGCGACGCTCGCCGGGGCCGTCGCCGACCTGGGCGGGCCCGCCGCCTTGGACACGCTCCTGCCGGTGCACACACGCGCCGACGCTGCCGCCCGCCGCGCCGTCGGCTGGCACACCACGACGGTGCCGCTGCGGATCGAGCCCGGCGACGACCCCGACGGCGCTCTCGCCGCCACCGGCAAGGCCCTGCGGGCCGCGCGCGAGCTGTCCGCGGTACCGCTCGAGCAGGTGGTGGAGACGTTGCCGCGCCCGCTGCGGTTCCCGAGGGTGGACATCTTCCAGGTGTCCTACCTGGACTACCGGCGGCTCCCCGGGCACGCCGCAGCCGCCGGACGGCGGGCACACCACGTCTCGGCCGCGACCCGGGCCGACGACCTGCAGGTATGGGTGTCCCGCACCGACGCCGGCGTCGCGGTGCGGGCCCGCATGCCGCGCACCCCGACGGCGATCGAAACGGTCGGCGCGCTGCTCGACCACTGGGCGGCCCGGCTGACGGGCTTGGCAACGGCCTGAAGGGCGGAGCGAGGCCTGGACCACCCAGGGCAAGCAGGCTTGCCGATTGGGCGCTGGCTCGCGGGATCACTCATCTGACGGCGAGTGAGGTCGCCAAGACGCTTGGTGTACCTGAGGAGCAGGTCAGGGCGCGTCTTCGTCTGCCCGCACAGCGCGGCGAATGGGTGTCGCCGATGCGTGGTCTGTGGATCCCGGTACCTCCGGAGTACCGGACCTGGGGTGCGCCGCCTGGTGCCGAGATCGTGGCGGCGATGATGGAGTATGCCGATGTTCGGTACTACGTCGGCTGGTTGGCTGCCGCGGAACTGCACGGTGCGACACACCAGGCCCCGCAGGTCTTCCAAGTAGCGACCTCGAAGGACCTCAGGGAGCGACAGGTTGGGCGAACTCGATTCGAGTTCTTCACGAGGTCCGCGGTGTCGCGGGTCCCCATCGAGCACCGGACAGTGCGGACCGGTGTCGTGCAGGTCTCCACGGTGCACACGACGATGCTCGACATTGCCGTTGACGTACGCGTGGCGGCGGGGATGGACAACGCCGCCACGGTGATCGTGGAGCTCGCCGAGCAGGACGGCTTCGACGCTGGCACTCTAGTGGAGGTCGCCCGCGAGTATCCGGCCGCGGCCCTGCAACGTATCGGCTGGCTGCTCCAACGGTTCGGAGACGTAGCTCTCGGACCCGTCGAGGAGGCGGTTCGTGAACGCCGCGGGGGACAAGCACGTCTGGACCCGACCCGAGGAAAGGTCGGCTCGCTCGATGCCCGCTGGAACATCCGCCTGAACACCACTGTGGAGCCCGACCTGTGATTCCTCGTTCTGCCATCACTGCCCCGAGGCCGGGACAGGACTGGGCTTCGACGTCCGGACACGCATCTCGGAGCATCCGAAGGTCTACTGGCGCGCTACGTCGGACACGGGCGTTCCGCTCCGGCTCAAGATCGAGGTGAACACGCACGAGCGTTCGCCGGCCCGGGCACTGCAGCGCCTGGAGCATTCAGTCGACTCGGCGTGGTGGAGCGGAAGCGCCAAGGTCCTGACGTTCCATCCGGCGGAGCTGGTCGCGACGAAGATACGTGCGCTGTACCAGAGATCGAAGGGGCGGGACCTGTTCGATCTCTGGCTTGCCCTGACCGAGATGGCCCTGCCGCCCGACGAGATCCTTTCGAGCGTCGGGCCCTACCTGCCGGACGGCCTCACATCGGCACAAGCGATCGCAACCTGCGCCGGAAGTTCAACGACCCCGAGTTTGCCGGTGACCTGGACCGCCTCCTCGTCACGGTTCCCGTCGGCTACTCGGTCCCGGCGGCTGCAGAGGCTGTGATCGAGCTGCTGCTCGCGCGGCTGGACGACTAGGACGGAACAAGGCAGTCCGCTTCGAGAACGACTTCGGGTACCGAATCCAGCCGGAATCGGTACCCGAAGTCGTTCTCGAAGCAGACCTGAAGCCAAGCCCCGGGGCTCAGGCGCCCGCAGTGGCCATCTGGTCGGCGCCGCCGGTGAGCTGCGCGGCGTCGTCGGCCACGCCGCCGCCGAGGCTCGGCATCATCGTGGTGAGCTGCGGCTTCCACTCGTCGTACTTGGCGGGGAAGCAGCGCTCCAGCAGGCCGGTCATGGCGGCGACGGCGGTCGAGGCGCCCGGGGACGCGCCGAGCAGGCCGGCGATGGTGCCGTCCTTGGCCGCGACGACCTCGGTGCCGAACTCCAGCACGCCGCCCTTGCCCTTGACCCACTTGATGACCTGGACGCGCTGGCCGGCGGTGATCTTCTCCCAGTCCCCGGGCTGCGCGGTCGGCATGAACCGCTGCAGCTCGTGGAACTTGGTCTCCGGCGCGGCCGCGACCTGACCGACCAGGTAGCTGGTGAGGTCGAGGTTCTTCACGCCGGCACCGAGCATCGAGAACACGTTGTGCAGGCGCAGCGACGTGATCAGGCCCAGGTACTTGCCCTTCTTGAGGTACTTGGGGCTGAACCCGGCGTACGGGCCGAACATCAGGTAGCTCTTGCCGTCCACGATGCGCGTGTCCAGGTGCGGCACGGACATCGGCGGAGCGCCGACGTCGGCCTTGCCGTACACCTTCGCGTGGTGCTGGGCCACGAGCTCCGGCGCGGAGGTGCGCAGGAACTCGCCCGAGATCGGGAAGCCGCCGTAACCGCGCGCCTCCTTGATGCCCGACGCCTGCAGCAGCGGCAGCGCGCCACCGCCGGCGCCGACGAAGACGAACTTCGCGGTGACGGTGCGGCGCCGGGTCCCGGCGTTCCACGAACGGTCGTGCAGGGTGAGGCGCCAGCGGCCGTCACGCAGCTTCTTGAGGCCGCGGACCTCGTGGTTCACGTGCAGCTCGGCGTTGTTCGCGGTGGCGAAGTCGACGAGCTTCTTGGTGAGCGAGCCGAAGTCGACGTCGGTGCCCGCTGGCGGCGCGGGTCGCGGCGATCGGCTCGTCGGCGTCGCGGTCCAGGGTCATCAGCGGAGCCCACTGGCCGATGACGGCGGGGTCGGAGCTGAACTCCATGTCGCTGAACAGCGGGTGCGACGCTCAGCGCCTCGTAGCGGCGGCGCAGGAAGTCCACGTTGTCGGCGCCGCGCACGAACGTCATGTGCGGGGTGACGTTGATGAAGTCCGTGCCCTCCATCAGGCCGGCGGTGAGCAGGTGGTTCCAGAACTCGCGCGAGGTGTGGAACTGCTCGTTGATCGTCACCGCCTTGGAGATGTCGACGGAGCCGTCCTTGCGCTCCGGCGTGTAGTTCAGCTCGCAGAGCGCGGAGTGGCCGGTGCCCGCGTTGTTCCACGGGTTCGACGACTCGAGCGCTACCTCGTCGAGGCGCTCGTAGATTCCGATACGCCAGGTCGGCTCGAGGATCGTGAGCAGCGCGCCGAGGGTGGCGCTCATGATCCCTCCGCCGATCAGCGCGACGTCGACCTCTTCGGAGGGACGCGGGGCTGTCTGGAGGTAAGAAGTCACAGCAAGAACGATTAGCGGGCTTGTGAAAAGCGGAACGAGCGCTGTGGCGTGAATCACGTGATGTGTTCCGTGACCTCCCTCACGCTCGTCCCGCACGCCTCAGCTGGCCGGGACGGCCGAGGGCCAGGGCCCCAGCTCGGGCAGGTCCGGCCCCAGCGGGTTCGGCGGGACGCGCCCGGCCAGCCAGGCGGTGACGTCACGCGGGTCGCCCTCGACATCGTCCACGGAGACGCCGTCGGGCAGCCGCACGGCGAGGAACTCGCGCAGGTGGGCGCACAGGGCGTCGTCCCACGTCTCGTACCCGATCTGCTGGGACGTGCCGGCCAGCGCGTCGACCGAGTGGATCCGCACCTCGCGCCAGCAGGCGAGCAGGCAGCCCGACAGCGGCCCGCCGCGGTACCCGCTCGGGGCGTCCCACAGCGGCGATCCGGGCTCGGGCCAGGCCTGCGCCAGCTCCGCGCGGAGACCGTCCAGGACCGCCAGGTGCTCGGCGACCGTGCGGCCGGAGCCGGCCTCGATCTCGGCCTCCCGGGCCTCCTGGCTCGCGTAGACGGGCACCACCTCGCCGCGCTCGGCGGCCCGCGCCTGCCGGAGCATCGCGCCGCCCAGGCCCGCGACGTGCGACAGCACGTGCCCGCGGGTCCAGCCGTCCAGGGGCGAGGGCCCGGCGAGGTCCTCGTCGGCCAGCTGCCCGACGGCGGCCAGCAGGGCGTCCAGCCCGGCCGTCGAGTCGGCCAGGGCGTGGGTGATCGGGTCGGTGCTCGCGGTGGTCACAGGGGTGTCCCTTCGTTGGGGTGCTGTCGATCGGTGGTGTGAGCTGTGCAGGTCACCGAGGTGGACCGACGCAGGGTTGGGAGGACAGCGCTCAGGGCCACAGCAGGCCGGTGGCCCAGCCGTCGGCCCCCGCCCGGTACAGCAGGCGGGTGTGCGGGCCGTCGTCGGGCGCCTGCCAGAACTCGACCTCGGTGGGAGCCAGGACGTAGGCGGTCCAGTCCGGCGCGGCCAGCTCGGGGTCGGCCGTGACGGCGCGCAGCGCCTCGGCGAAGGCGCGCGCGTACTCCTCCAGGGAGCCGAGCGGCTCGCTCTGGCGATTCACCAGCCCCGCGGCGCGCGAGAGGTCGGGGCGCGCGAGGAAGTCGGCCCGGCTCGCCTCGGGCCCCGCCGACGCCGCGGTGCCCGTCACCTTGACCTGGCGGCCCAGCTCCGGCCAGAAGAACGTCAGGGCGGCGTGCGGGTTCGCCGCCAGGTCGTGGCCCTTCGGCCCGCTGGACTGGGAGGCGAACCACCAGCCGTCCGCCGTCACGTCCTTGAGGACCAGCGTCCGCGCGTGGACCCGCCCGGCGGCGTCCGCGGTCGAGAGGGTCGCCGCTTGCGGGGCCAGCAGGCCGGCGTCTATCGCCTCGTCGATCCAGGACACGAACAGCTCGTGCGGGGTGGCCGGGGCCGCCTCCGTGTCGAAGTGCGGCAGTCCTGGCCGCGCGAAGGCGGGCAGCGCGCGCAGGCGCTCGCGGAAAGTCACGTGTTCTCCTTCTGGGTCAGCAGGCCGACGAAGCCGCGCACCGCGGCGGTGAGGGCGTCCGGGTCCTGCGTGGCGCGGGCCAGTACGTACCCGCCCTGGATGATCGCGAGGGCGGCGTGCGCGCGGTCGCGGGCGACGTCGTCGGTCAGGCCGGTCTCGCGGAAGATATCGGTGACGACGCCGAGCAGCCGCACGAAGTAGGCGGTCACGACGTCGCGGAGGCCGTCGTCGTCCATCACCGCCTGGTCGG
Organism: uncultured Actinomycetota bacterium; assembly: GCA_963850545.1. GTDB lineage: Bacteria > Actinomycetota > Actinomycetes > Actinomycetales > Cellulomonadaceae > Promicromonospora. Next base: position 93,957 of record CAWKLP010000003.1, read on the forward strand.
CGGTGAGGCGGCCGATCTTGCAGCCGGCCAGGCCGTCGCGCGGCCGCTCGAGGTAGGTGAGGAGGCGCTCGATGACGGGGGAGTCGCTGCCCAGCGTGCGCATCGCCCGGGTGAGCGCGTCGTCCACGGTGGCGCCGACGGCGGCCAGGGCGAGGTCGTGCTTGGTGGGGAAGTGGTGGTACAGGCTGCCCTGCCCGACGCCGGACGCCGCCAGCACCGCGCGCGGGCTCGTGGCCCCGACGCCCTGGGCGGCGAAGAGATCCTGTGCGGCGCCGACGAGGCGGTCGCGTGCGGTGTCGGTGCTCATGTCCTCACCATACCTACCTCCAGGTATGGTCGCAAGGCGCGTAGGGCGCGAATGACCTGGTGAGGGCCCGAGGACCGGGGAGCCGGAGGGCTCAGAGGAGGCTGATGACGCCCAGCACGCCCACTGCCAGTGCGAGCGCGAGCGAGACCGCGATCAGCACGCTGTGCACCGTGAGGAACTTCGTCGCGCGACCGTCGGCGTCGCGCGACCGGGGGTCGGCGACGATGCGCTGCCAGAACCGCGGCCAGATGACCAGGTTCCACAGGGCGGTGACGATCAGCAGGACGGACCAGCCAACGGGGATATCCACGGCCCCAGTATGAGCCCGCGGCAACTGACCGCCGTTCAGCATGCGCTTGCTCCCGGAAACCGCCCCGGTGCCGGCAGCAAGCGCATGGTGAACAGTCGTCCAACTCACCTGGCTCCGATGGGGCCGGGCTCAGAAGTAGTCGCGGACGTGGAGCTGGCGGCCTGCGAACAGCGAGGTCAGGACCGCGTCGTGGCCGGACGGCCCGGCCAGGTGGCCCGCGATCCGCAGGTTCGCCGCCGACTGCGCGCCTGCGTACAGCAGCGCCAGCCCGTTCGGGCTGAGAACCGGCCGCTCGTGGTGCGCGTCCTCTTGTCCGACGCCGTCGCGCTCGAGGTGCGTGACGCCGTCGGACACCGTGAGCGTCCAGGCGCCGGCGAGGTCCCGCGCGCCGCGGACGGCGAACGGGACCCGCGCGCCCTCGAGCGGCGACTCCAGGCCGGTCAGCGCCCCGGCCACGTCCAGGACCCGCAGCATGTAGGGGTGGGCGGAGTGCACGGTAGTGGTGAGGTCGGGCAGCACGAGCCACGCGGGATCGAGGCCCGACGTCGACACGCGCGCCGTGCCGACCACCGTCGAGAAGCTGCCGAGGGTGCGCCACAGGGCGCGCGCGGCGTCGGGCGTCAGGGCGATGAGGTCGTCGACCTCCATGAGCGCCGTCGCCGGCGTGTAGCCCTCGCCGCGGATCCAGCTCGCGAAGCCGACGACGTCGCCCGAGCCGTCGATGGCCAGCGTGACGCCCGTGTAGTCGGCGAAGAACTTCTCCGGCGGTGTCCAGAACGGCTTCTCCGCCCGCGAGACCGGCCCGTTCTGCGCGGCGGCCCACGTGCGGTGGACCGCGACCATCGCGTCGAAGTCGGCGACGGCGGCCCGGCGGGTCACGACGCCGGCGGGCGCCGCCACGCGGTTCAGGTTCTGCAGCGGGACGTCGACCTCGTCGAACGAGCCGACCACCTCGTAGCCCAGACGCCGGTAGATGCCCGGCGCGCTCGGGAAGAGCGTGGAGATCGTCTCGCCGCGTTCGCGGGCCTCGTCGAGGGCGGCGGCGAAGAGATGCGCGAGGTGGCCGGAGCCGCGCCGTTCCGGCTCGACGGCGACCCCGGCGATGCCCGCCGTCTGGACCTGCGCGCCGTGGAACCACGATGTGAACCCGTAGACGCGCAGGCGGGCGGCCAGGCCGTCGCCGTCGAACGCGCCCCACTCGCGGAAGCCGGCGGCCGTCCACTCCTCTTGGGTCGGGACGGCGCGCCCGCCCTCGGGCACGCCGAACGCCTCGCCGCCCAGGCGGGTGTAGTCCGGCTGGTCGGCGTACTCGACGGGACGCACGGTGAGGCTCATGCAGTGACCCTAGGCAACGGGTGGGGGCCCTTGCGAGCCCAATTGGCGAACGGGTTCCGTCCCCGGTGCTCAGTCCCCGAAGTAGGGCACCAGGTCCTCGGCGGGGTGCGGCCGGAGCAGCGGCGTGCGCGTGACCTCGAGCGGCTCGGGCGTGAGCAGGCCCTGCAGCTCGGCGTCGGCGGTGCGGTTCCCCGGTACCGGGCCGTCGTCGGGCACCAGGTCGCGCTGGAAGAGGACGGCGTCGTGCCACTGGCCCAGCTTCCAGCCGATCTTCTCGAACGAGCCCGCCCGATTGAACCCGGCCGCCTCGTGCAGTGCGATGGCGGGGTCGTTCGGCAGGACGATGCTGGCGACGACGCGGTGGTACCCGCGGCGCGCGAGCCGGGCCAGGAGTGCGTCGTACAGGTCGCGGCCGCCGCCGCGCCGCTGGTGGCCGGCTGCGACGTACACGTTGGTCTCGAGCGTCCAGCGGAAGGTCGGGCGGTCCGCGAACGGCTTGGCGTAGGCAAAGCCGACGACGGCGCCCTGGGTCTCCAGCACCAGCCAGGTCTCCCGGCCGAAGAACCGTTCGATGCGGCGTGTCATCTCGCGGGCGTCGGGCGGGCGGGTCTCGAAGGTCGCCGCCGAGTCGGCCACGAAGGGGGCGTAGATTGCGGCGCAGGCTGCGGCGTCGTCGGGTGTCGCGACGCGGACGATGCTGTCCATGTATGGATCTTGTCGGTTCCTGGCCGGTCGTGATGATCGCAGCGGAGGATTGACGTCGGTGGGCCGGGTCGGGTAAGTCAGCCGGCTCCGCCGTCGGGCGGGGCGTCGCCGAGGCCGGGTGCGAGGTCCTTCTGCAGGCGCATGACGTCGCGCCACTGGCCGTGCTTCCACCCGATCTTGCGGAACGTGCCCACCACCTCGAAACCCAGCGAGACGTGCAGGCCGAGGCTCGCGTCGTTCGGGAGGGCAAGGCCCGCCACCAGACGGCGGTAGCCGCGCTCGGCGAGCCGGTCGAAGAGCGCCTCGTACAGCGCCCGGCCCGCGCCGGTCCGGCGTCGGCCTGCCTCGAGGTAGACGCTGGTCTCGGCGGCCCAGCGGTAGGCCTCGCGCGGCGAGTAGGGCGCGGCGTAGGCGAAGCCGACGACGTCGGGCCCGCCCGCCTCCTGCGCGACGAGCCACGCGTGGCGGGCCGAGCAGCTCGCGATGCGCTCTGCCATCTCCTCGGTGCTCGGCGGGTCCGACTCGAAGCTGACGTGGGTGTGGCGCACGTAGAAGGCGTAGATGTCCGCGCAGGCCGCTGCGTCGTCGGCTGTCGCGGGGCGGATCGTCAGTTCCATGGGCCGATCGTGCCGGATGTTCGGCCTGGGACGAAGCCCTCGGTGATGCCAGGGCGATTGTCGGTGGCCGGGCATAGCGTGATCCCGTGACCACGCTCCAGAGACGGGTGCTCCTCGTCGCCATCCTCGGGTCCTTCGTGTCCTTCCTCGACGGCACGGTGGTGAGCGTCGCGCTGCCCGCGATCGCGGGCGAGCTCGGCGGCCCGGGAGTAGAGGGGCTGGCCCTGCAGCAGTGGGTGGTGGACGCGTACCTCATCACCCTCGGCGCGCTCATGCTTGTGGCCGGATCGGTGTCCGACGTCTATGGGCGGCGCAAGGTGCTGGCGGCCGGGCTCGTCGGGTTCGCGGTCGCCTCCGTGCTGTGCGCGATCGCGCCGACCGGTCCCGTCCTCGTCATCGCCCGCGCCCTGCAGGGGGTGGCGGGCGCCCTGCTGGTGCCGAGCTCGCTGGCCCTGATCGTGGCCACGTTCAGCGGCGAGGCGCAGGCCCGCGCGATCGGCCGGTGGACCTCGTGGACCACCGCCGCGATGATCGTCGGCCCGTTCGTGGGCGGCATGCTGGTCGACTTCGCGTCGTGGCGCTGGGTGTTCTGGATCAACGTGCCCGTCATCGCCGTGACCCTCTGGCTGCTGCGCGGGATCCCTGAGGCGGAGGGCGAGCCCGGCCGGCACATCGACATCCCGGGCGCGGTGCTGGCAGCGGTCGGCCTCGCGGGCATGGTGTTCGGGCTGATCGAGGGGGAGCGGCTCGGGTGGACGTCGCCGGTCATCCTGGTCTCGATCTTCGCGGGTGCGGCGATGCTGGTGGCGTTCGTGCTCTACGAACGGCGGGCGCCCGACCCGATGCTGCCGATGCGCCTGTTCGGGGCGCGCAACTTCGCCTGGGGCAACCTGGCCACCACGGCGATCTACGGGGCACTCTCACTGGGCGGCTTCATGCTCACGCTGTTCCTGCAGCAGGTCGCCGGGTACTCCGCCACCTGGTCCGGGGTGGCGCAGCTACCGACGACGTTCGCGATGATCGGGCTGTCCGCGTGGTTCGGCGCGCTCGCCGGCCGGTACGGGCCGCGGCTGTTCATGACGGCGGGGCCGATCGTGGCCGCGGCGGGATACCTCCTCATGCTCGCGATGGACGAGACCGCCTACTACCCCACGCAGGTGCTGCCCGGCCAGCTCGTGTTCGGGCTCGGCCTCGCGATGACGGTGGCGCCCCTGACGGCGGCCATCCTCGGCGCCGTCCCGACCCACGACGCCGGCATCGGCTCCGCGGTGAACAACGCCGTGGCGCGCGTGGCCGGGCTGGTGACCGTGGCGTTCGCGGGAATCATCACGGGCGGGGTGCTCGACGTCGCCACGTTCCACCGGGCGCTCGTGGTGACCGCGGCCCTGCTCATGGTCGGCGGGCTGCTGTCGCTGGTGGGCATCCGGAACGTACACGGGGTAGATCCGGACGCGGCTCTGGTCAAACCGACTTAGGCGTGCCTAACCTAAGCGCATGTCATATAGGGGGCGTAAGGCCGTCGACCCGCACGTGGTCATGGCCGAGGTGATCAAGACCAAGCGCGTCACACCGAACATGATGCGCGTGACCCTCGGCGGCGACGAGCTCGCCCGATTCACGCCGACCGGCTACGACCAGTGGTTCCGTCTCTTCCTGCCCCGCGCGGGCCAGGACATGCTGCGCCTGCCGACACGCGCCTCCGGGCTCTGGTACGCCGAGTACCTCACTACCCCGAAGGCCCGGCGGCCCTGGGTGCGCAACTACACCGTCCGTGCCGCACGGCCCGACCTGAACGAGCTCGACATCGACTTCGTGCTCCACGGGAGCGGCGACGAGGCCTCGGATGACTCCGCCGCCCACGCCGCGGGGCCTGGGGCCGGCTTCGCCCAGGCCGCCGACCAGGGCGTGCGCGTCGGCCTGCTCGACCAGGGCGTCACCTACAACCCGCGGCACGCCCACGACTGGACACTCCTGGTCGCCGACGAGTCCGGGCTGCCCGCCGTCGCCGGCATCTGCGAGTCCCTGCCCGACGACGCCCGCGGCGTCGCCGTCGTCGAGGTGCCCACGGCCGGGGACCGCCAGGAGTTCCGCACGCCGTCCGGCATCGAGCTGCGGTGGGTGGTGCGGTCCGACGCCGACCCGCACGCCGTCCCGGGGCAGGCGGCGCTCGCGGAGCTGCGCGGCCTGGACCTCGCGGGGCACGACGGCGAGGTGTACGCCTTCGCGCTCGGCGAGTCGTCGCTGGCCACGGGCGCGCGCCGGCACCTGGTGGGCGAGCGCGGGGTGCCCAAGGCGCACGTGGACTTCGTGGGCTACTGGCGGCACGGCAAGGCCTCCCCGAGCTGACCGGCGGGCCCGCGCCGAATTTCTGTTGGGCGGCTAGGCCGGCTTGTGCCAGGGTCCGGGGGGTGGCTTCATTCATCTCGCACGTGACCGTGGACTGTTCCGACGCATACTCGCTCTCCGAGTGGTGGAAACCGGTGCTCGGCTACCAGGACGTGCCCGACGACCCGAATCTGCCGGGCCACGACGAGTGCATGATCGTCGACCCGGACGGCGCGGGTGTGAGCGTCCTGTTCATCGAGGTGCCGGAGGGCAAGTCCGTCAAGAACCGGGTGCACCTCGACCTGCGGCCGCGTACGGACCTGCGGGACACGGAGATCGAGCGGGTGATCGCGCACGGTGCGACGGTCGTGGCCGACCATCGCGGGCTGTACGGCCCGGGCAGCGGCTGGGTGACGTTCGCCGACCCGGAGGGCAACGAGTTCGACGTCCTCCGGTCGCCGGCCGAGGTCGCGGAGCAGCCCGCGCCGGCAGGGGTCACCGACGCGTGAGCGACTGGGTGATCCGGCCCGAGCGGCCGGAGGACTTCCCCGCGATCCGGAAGGTTCTGGTCGCGGGCTTCGGCGACGAGGACGTCGCCGACGGCGTCGACCGGATCCGCGCGTCGTGGATCTACCGGCCGGCGACGTCGCTGGTCGCGGTGTCCGACGGCGGGGCGTCCGATCGCGAGGTGGTCGGCTACGTCATGGTCACCGGCTGCACGGTCACGGGCGATGCGGGCGAGCGCACGGTCGCGATGCTCACCCCGCTCGCCGTCCGCCCCGACCACCAGCGGCGCGGCATCGGCGCCGCCCTGGTGCGGGCAGCCCTGGCCGGCGCCGAGGAGGCGGGCGAGCCGTTCGTGGTGCTGGAGGGCAGCCCGAAGTACTACGGCGCGCTCGGCTTCGTGCCGGCCGGCGAGCACGGGATCGAGATGCACCTGCCGGACTGGGCTCCGCCCGAGGCAGCCCAGGTGTACCTGCTGCCGGCCTACGACCCGGCGGACCCCGGCCTGCGCGGCGACATCACCTACCCGCCGGTCTACGTCTGACCCGCGGGTAGGGCCCTCGGGCTTGGGGCACAACGGGCCGCTCAGCGCGGCTCTCAGCGCAGCGCCCGATGCAGTCTTCAGTGCAGCGGGAGCCGCGTCACCCAGTAGTCCGTATCGGCCTCCGGCGTCGTGGTGAACCTGGCGTTCGGCAGGTACAGCGCGCCCGCGAAGCGGGCGATCGTGGTGGGCGTGTCGAAGTCGTCGCTGGTCCGGGTCTGCACGACCCGCCCGTCCGACGCCGTCCGGTCGAGCCGCACCGTCGCCACCTGGTTCAGCGTGTTCTGCGCCACGTAGAGCGTGCGGCCGACGCGGAGCAGGCCGTCGCCGTTGGTGAGCCGGTCGTCGCCGAGGTCCACGCGGTCGGCATGCCCGTCGTCCGGGTCGACCCGGAACAGGTTGCCGGTCGTGGAGTTCACGACGAGCAGGGACTTGCCGTCGGGCGACGTCGTTATGCCGTTGGCGTTGAAGCCGTCGACCTGCTCCCAGTCGCCGTGCAGGGCCAGCTCGTCGAACGTGCCGGTGGGCTCGCCGTGCCGCCCCAGGTGCAGTCGGTAGACCACTGCGCGCTGGGAGTCGGTGAAGTAGGCGTGGTCGTCGGTGAGGACGACGTCGTTCACGAACGCGCCGCCGAAGTCGTACGTCGCGAGGACCTCGCCCGAGCGCCCGTCGACGACGCGCGCGTCGCCGCCGGCACCGCCCGCGACGAACAGGCGGCCGCGCAGATCCACGGTCAGGCCCACCGACGGCGTGCCCGGGCCCTGGCTGATCACCTCGCCCTCGCCGGTCAGGAGGCTGGCGCGGTAGATGTCGCCGTCGGCCAGCGAGCCGAACCACGCGACCGGGCCGGCGGTCGTGATGCCCTCGGGCTGGAAGGCGTCGGGCAGGTCGATCCGGTCCGGGAGCTCGATCTGGGGGAAGGGGTCGCGCAGGGCGTGGGCGACCTGCCGTGCGGGGGTGCTGGACGCGTTGCTGGGGGTGGTGGGTGCGGCGACGGCTGTCGCCGGGACGGCCGCGAGCGTGATCGCGGCAAGGATGGCCGTCAAGGTGGCCAGACGCTTGGGGTGGCTGAACATCTGTGTCCTCCGTCCGTCGGACAACACGGTACGACGGTTATCCGTGGAATACGGGACATTTATCCACCCAGTAAAAGTGTGCCAAGCGGTCGGTTCTGACTCGGTCGCGGCCCGGCCGTGACCCAGCCCCCGGCTCAGCCCTTGCCGGACAGGTCCACCACGACGTCCGCCGGCGACTTGTCCGGACGCCAGCCGCGCCACACGGAGTGCCGCATCCGCCGCTCGCCCGAGGCGCCATCGGGGCCCTCGGCCCAGTCGGCGTACGTCACCTCGCCCACCAGCCTGGGCGTGACCCAGTGGGCATCCGACGCGTCCTCCGCGGGCACGCCGGACACGCCCGGCGTCTTGCGCTCCATACCCTGGAGCCGGGTGGTGATGTCCCGGCGCTCGCGCTCGGTGAAGCCCGTCCCGACGCGCCCGACGTAGCGCAGGCCGCCGTCGGACAGCTCGTCCGGGATCGCCATGAGCAGCGAGCCCATCACGGAGGTGTCCGCCCGGCCCGGGCGCCAGCCCACGACGACCACCTCCTGCATCGCCTTGTGCTTGACCTTGAGCCACTCCCGGGAGCGCCGTCCCGCATAGGTGGAGGTGCGGCGCTTGGCGACCACGCCCTCCAGCCGCAAGGTGCGCGAGGTGCGCATGGCGGCGTCGAGGTCGCCGTCGAACGCGGGCGGGAGGTGTATCGGGGCGTGGGGCGTGACGAGGGACTCCAGGAGCTCGCGCCGCTCGGTGTAGGGGCGGTCGGTGACGTCTTGGCCGTCGGCCAGCAGGACGTCGAACAGCATGAGGTCGACCTGGACGCGGGCCCGGGCGCGTTGGACGTCGCGCTCCTTGCGCAGGTTGGCGCGGTGCTGGAGGCGGCGGAAGTCGGGGCGGCCGTCGCGGTCGAGGGCGACTATCTCGCCGTCGAGCACCATGGGGAGCCGGGTCGGGTCGACCTGGCCCGCGAGCGCCACCAGCTCGGGGAACGTGACGGTGAGGTCCTGGCCGGAGCGGCTGACCAGGCGCACCGACTCGGGGTCCTGGAGGTGTGCGAGGGTGCGGAACCCGTCCCACTTCATCTCGAAGACCCAGTCGTCGGGCTGGGCCAGCTCGCCGGGCGTGGCGGCGGCGGCAAGCATGGGCCGCCGCCCCTCGTCTCGCTGGGTGCTGGGTTTTCGCCCGGGCGTGGCCGTGGGGCGGGGCGAGGATCCAGCACTCAGCGGCTGCGGGGTGCCGGGCTGGGCCTTGGTCAGGTGGATCAGCCAGTTGTTCTCGGCGTCGCCGTCGCGCCCGCCCGTGCGGATCAGGGCGAGGCGTCGGGGGCCGCGGTCCGCGGAGTGGAGGGTGACGATCACCTCGTCGTCGCGCCACTTCTCCAGGTCGTAGGTTCCGGAGTCCCAGATGGTGACCTCGCCGGCGCCGTACTCGCCGCCCGGGATCGACCCCTCGAAGGACCCGTACTCGAGCGGGTGGTCCTCGGTCTGTACGGCCAGGTGGTTCTTGCCGGGGTCCGTGGGCTCGCCGCGGGGGAGCGCCCAGCTGACGAGCACTCCGTCGTGCTCCAGGCGGAAGTCCCAGTGCAGACGGCGGGCGTGGTGCTCCTGGATGACGAAGGTGGGGGCGCCGGTGGGCGAGCCGGTCGAGGCCGGGGTCTCGACGGGTTCGACCGCCGGTGCGCCGTCGGGGCCGAACGGTTCCGGGGTCTTGGCCGGGTCGCGTTTGGCCCGGTAGGTCTCGAGCTTCTGGAAGGTGGCCAGGCGCTCCGGCGTCGGCTCCAGGGCGGAGAGGTGCCCTTCCAGGAGGGGTGCGAGGAGGTCGCCGTCGGCGGCGATGCGCGCGACGACCTCCTCGGGGGTGAGCTGGGCCAGGTCGGGGTCGTCGAGCTCCGCCCAGGTGCGGGGCGCGGCCACCCAGGGCTGGTCGAGCCCGCGCAGCGAGTAGGGCGCGATGGTGGTCTTGCTGCCGTTGTTCTGCGACCAGTCGACCAGCACCTTGCCCGACCGCAGGGTCTTGCTCATGTCGCTGACGACGAGATCGGGGTGCTCGGCCTCGAGGTAGCGGGCGAGCTCGTGCGCGACGGCGGACACGGCGTCCGAGTCGAGCCGGGTGTCGGCCGCCTTGCCCAGGGCCGCGTACAGGTGGATGCCCTTGGACCCGGACGTGACGGGGTACGGCTCCAGGCCCATGCCCTGCAGGATCTCGCGGGCCCAGCGGGCGACCTGCGCGCACTCGGGCAGGCCGGCGCCCGGCCCGGGGTCGAGGTCCAGGACGAGCCGGTCGGGGTCGAGGCGCGCCCCCGTGCGGCCGAACTGCCACTGCGGGGTGTGCAGCTCGAGGGTTGCGGTCTGGCCCAGCCAGGTCAGGGTGGCGAGGTCGTTGACCAGCACGTAGTCGTTGGCCGACTTCTTGTGCTGGATCGACCGCCGCTTGACCCAGTCGGGGGTGGAGGCGTCGAGGTTCTTCTGGAAGAACATCTGCCCGCCCGTGCCGTCGGGCCAGCGCTTGCGCGTGGCGGGGCGGTTGGCGGCGTGCGGCAGCAGCACGGGCGCCACCTGCGCCAGGTAGTGCAGCACCTCGCCCTTGGTGGTGCCCGATGCCGGGTACAGCACCTTGTCGAGATTGCTCAGGCGCAGGCGGTGGCCGTCCACCGTGACCATGTGCTGGGTGCCCGCCATCACACCATCGTGCCGCCGGTGGCCTTGTCCTGCCCAGTTCTCGTGCTCTGTTCTCGTGCCCTGTTCTCGTGCCCGGTCCAGGGTCGCCGAGATCACTTGACCCGGTGTCATGGCGGGGTTGCGAACTCCGCTAGGCTCCGGCGAGTGATTTCGGATGACACCTCGATCGATGCGATCGCAAGGCCTCTGACGGCGGCCGGCGACGCTCCTTCGATAGGCCGGCCCGAGCGGCTCACCGTCTACGGCGCCGAGTGGTGCCGCGACTGCCGCCGCAGCAAGGCGGTGCTCGACGTGCGCCGCGTGGACTACGTCTACGTGGACCTCGCGGCACAGCCCGCCCGTGCCGACGAGGCCGAGGCGCTGACCGGGCGAAAGACCATCCCGGTCCTGGTGTTTCCCGACGGCGAGCAGCTCGTGGAGCCCACGAACGCGGAGCTCTGCGCGAAGCTGGACCGCGCGGGCCTCTGACGCCGTCCGAGGCGGGCCCGGTACGTCGGCGGAGACCGAAACCTGGGCATGTAGTGCGCTTGGGGCGCACTATAGATGGATGAGGGCGATCTGGAAGGGTGCCGTGACCTTCGGTCTCGTCAACGTCCCGGTCAAGCTGTACAGCGCGACCGAGGACCACGACGTGCCGCTCCACCAGGTGCACGACGCCGACGGCGGACGCATCCGGTACAAGCGCGTGTGCGAGGTCGACGGCGAGGTGGTGCCGTACGAGCACATCGACCGCGCCTACGACGACGGCGAGCGCACTGTGGTGCTCACCAAGCAGGACCTCGCCGACCTCCCCGCCGAGCGGGATCGTGAGATCTCGGTGGTGGAGTTCGTGCCCAGCGAGCAGATCGACCCGATCATGCTCGACAGGACCTACTACCTGGAGCCCGACTCCAAGTCCACGAAGGCGTACGTGCTGCTGCGCCGCACGCTGGAGGAGACCGACCGCACCGCCGTCGTGAAGTTCGCGCTGCGGCAGCGCACCCGGCTGGCGGCGCTGCGCGTGCGGGAGGAGGTCCTCGTGCTGCAGACCCTCCTGTGGGCCGACGAGATCCGCGAGGCAGCGTTCCCGTCCCTCGACGAGCCCGCGAAGGTCACCGACAAGGAACTCACGATGTCGGCCCAGCTCGTCAGCAGCTTCGAGGCGGACTTCACGCCCGAGGACTACGAGGACGAGTACCAGGTGCAGCTGCGCAAGCTCGTCGAGGCGAAGCTCGAGGCGGGCGAGACCGTCGACACGGCGGCGACCTTCGGCGAGGCGGCCGAGAGTGAGGGCGAGGGCGCCGAGGTCGTCGACCTCATGGAGGCGCTCAAGCGCAGCGTCGCGAACGCGAAGAAGTCGCGCCGCAAGACGGGTTGAGTTTCCCCGCTCTCGACGGAACGGGGGGTGCGAGGGTCAGCCAGTGAGGTGAGTGGTCAGGCCGCGCTCGCCCGCCCGCATCACGTGCGCGTGCGCCCAGGTCAGGGGGAGGGGGGCCACACGCGCCGCCCCGCGGAACCAGGCCGGCGCGGGGGACACGCGCCAGACGAGCCGGACCTCGGTGACCGGGCCGTCGGGGGTCGAGGCAGCCGCGACCGTCACCTCGGCCCGGCCTTCCAGGTCTTCCGACACGTCCAACAGGGCGCGGCCGGGCGCGCCGTCCGACGGCGCCGTCGTCTCTACGAGGTCCAGCCGGAACCCCAGCGCGTACCCGAGCGGGCTGCGGACCCGCAGCCGGGCCCACGCCCCGGGCGCGGCAAGCCCGTCCGGCCCGACGACGGGGTGGGTCGCCGCCGCGGTCATCCCGGGCCACCAGTCGGGCCAGGTGAAGCCGGGGTCGGCGAGCACCGACCAGACCCGCGAGACGGGGGCGGGTGGATGCCAGGCGGACCGAAGCACGAACACCAGGCCATCGTGCCGCCCCGGCCACCGACCCGACAGCCGCCGAGCCGCGGGTGAGTGCACCGGGCGCGTGAAAAGGTAGTGGCGATGAGCCGTTCCAACCCGCCCCGCTGGCTCCGCTGGACCCTTGCCGGCGTCGCCGCAGCCCTCGTGTGCCTGACCTTTGGGATCACGACGGCACGGGCCGACCTCAGCCTCGGTCCGCACGAGGCGACCTACGCGGTCACCGCCGACGACGAGCTCGTCGCCGACCTCGGCCCGCTCGGCACCGTCGTGACCGACTCCCCGCTGCCGCTCACCCTCGGCGTACGGATCACGGTGCACGAGATCCCCGCCGACCTCGCGGCGGTGGACGCGGCCAGCTTCGACGCGCTCTCGGGCGACCTCGACGGGTACCTGCAGTTCTTCGACACCCCGCAGCAGACGGTGCGCACCGTGGCGTGGGCGCTGGTCTGGGACGCCGTCCGCGGGACGGTCGTGGCGGCGCTGGTCGTGGTGGCGGCAGGGTTCGGCCTGCGGGCCCTGCTGGGCGCCGCCCGACGACGGGACCTCGCCCGGGTGCTCGGCGCCCGGACCTGGGAGATCACGGCCGGGGCGCTCGTCGTCGTGCTGGTGGCCGGGACCGCCACCGCGAGCTCGGGTCCCGAGGAGCGCGCGGCGCTGCCCGCTTCGCCGGTGTTCGAGGGGACCGCCCTGGAGGGTGCGCGCATCACCGGCCGGCTGGCCGGCGTGATCGACACCTACAGCGGCGAGCTGGTCGAGACCTACCAGGCCAACGAGGTGTTCTACGCGGGAGCCCGGGCGAGGCTGCTCGCCGCATGGGACGTGCGGGCCGCCGAGCAGGATGCGGCCGTGAGCGAGCCCGGCGCCTCGTCGTCGGACAGCCCGGACGCCACCGACTACGTGACCTTCCTCCTGGTCTCCGACCTGCACTGCAACACCGGCATGACGCCCCTCATCCGCGACCTGGCCGACCGGCTGGCGCCCGATGTCATGCTCAACGCCGGGGACACCACCATCAACGGGACGAGCGTGGAGTCGGTCTGCGTGGACTCGTTCGCGTCCGCGGTGCCCGACGGCGTCCCCTTTGTCGTGGCGGACGGCAACCACGACTCGCGCCTGACGACGGCCACGGAGCTCGCCAACCGCCAGATAGTGCTCGACGGCTCCGTCGTCGAGGTCGAGGGCGTGCGGATCCTCGGCGACCGGGACCCGCTGGAGACGCGGATCGGCGGCGGCACCGTGATCGCGCGCGAGGAGACACCCGACGAAGCCGGGGAACGGCTGCGGGACGTCGCGTGCGAGGCCGCGGGGGAGACCGGGCTCGGCGGGTTCACCGCCGAGGACCGGGTGGACCTGCTGCTGGTGCACCAGCCCGCCGTCGGCGACGCCGCCCTGGAGTCGGGCTGCGTGCCGTTCCAGGTCTCGGGGCACATGCACAAGCGGATCGGGCCGGACGTCGTGGGATACGGCGTGCGGTACGTGAACGCGAGCACCGGCGGCGCAACGAAGGGTGCGGCGTCGGTGGGCCCGCTGCGCGACTCCTCCGAGATGACGGTGCTGCGGTTCGACCCGGAGCGGCGGCAGTTCGTGGACTGGCAGCTCGTCGAGGTCACGCCCGAGGGGGAGGCGTTCGTGAGCGAGCGGCAGCCGGTCCCGCCGACGGTCCCGCTGCCCGACGAGGTGCCTGACGACGCGCCCGGCGACGCGACGGGGACCGGACGAGCACCGTCGCCGACGCCGTCCGGCAACTAGGCTCGGGGGCGTGGAGATCGCAACCGACCCGACCGAGCTGACGCCAGTCGCCCAGGACTACCTGAAGGCGGTGTGGTCGGCCCAGGAGTGGTCGGACGAGAAGGTGACCACCAAGCACCTGGCCGACCGGCTCGGGGTGGGCGCGTCCACGGTGTCCGAGACGGTGCGCCGCCTGAGCGGGCAGGGCCTGCTCGAGCACGAGCGGTACGGCGCGATCCGGCTGACCGACGACGGCCGCCGTCTCGCGCTCATGATGGTGCGCCGCCACCGGCTCCTGGAGACGTTCCTCGTGGACCAGCTCGGGTACGGCTGGGACGAGGTGCACGACGAGGCCGAGGTGCTGGAGCACGCGGTCTCCGACGTGTTCGTGGAGCGGATGGCCGCGCGCCTGGGCTACCCGTCGCGCGACCCGCACGGCGACCCGATCCCGGCCGCCGACGGCACGGTGGTGCGCCCTGACGCTGTGCCGCTGTCGTCGATGCACGCGGGCGACGCCGGCACGGTGGTCCGCATCTCCGACGCCGACCCCGAGGCGCTGCGCTACCTCGCCGAGCTGGGCCTGGAGCTGGACATGCGCGTCGAGGTCACGACGCGGCGCGAGTTCGCGGGCACGGTCGCCGTCTCCTGGACCTGCCCCGCCCCTCGACAGGCCCAGGACGGCGGGTCGCACGCCGCCGCCACCGAAGGGCCGTCCGACGTCGGCACGGAAGTGCTGCCCGACGCCGGCACGGAAGCGCTGCCCGGTGCGGACGAGCGGGTGGCCGATCTCGGCCTGCTGGCGGCGTCCCGCGTGTGGGTGGCGCAGGAGTAGTCTCTCCCCGTTCCTCTTGCTCGTCGCCGGTGTCGTCGACGGTAGCCCCGAATCGATACGACACTTCCTGGAGACGCCATGGCGACCAGCTCTACGCAGAATGCCCCGGGCCAGGCGGCCGACACGGGCGGTTCGATGCGCCGCGCGGCGCCCGCGCTCGTCGCGCTGGCCGTCGGCGGCTTCACCATCGGCACCACCGAGTTCGCCGCGATGGGCCTGCTGCCCGACGTCGGCGCCGACCTCGGTGCGACCGACCCGCAGGTGGGGCACACCATCACGGCGTACGCGCTCGGCGTCGTCGTCGGGGCGCCGCTGCTGACGGTGGCCGCGGCGCGGATGTCGCGCAAGCGCCTGCTGCTGGTGCTGATGGGCGCCTACACCCTCGCGAACGTGCTGTCCGCTGCGGCGCCGGACATCGGCTGGCTCGTGGCCGGCCGGTTCCTCGCCGGTCTGCCGCACGGCGCGTTCTTCGGCGTCGGCGCGGCAGTGGGTGCCGCCGTCGCGGGGCCCGCCCAGCGCGGGCAGGCCGTCGCGACGATGATGACCGGCCTGACCATCGCGAACGTCGTCGGTGTGCCGCTGTCCACCTGGGTGGGACAGGCCTTCGGGTGGCGCACGTCCTACGTGCTGATCGGCGTCCTCGGGCTCGCGACGCTCTTGGGGCTGTGGCGCCTCGTGCCGGCCGGCGCGGGCGGTGCAGGCCGCTCGATACGGACCGAGCTTGCGACGCTACGGAACGCACCCCTGTGGTTCGCGTTCGTGGCGGGCGCCGTCGGCTTCGGCGGCATGTTCGCCGTCTACACCTACGTGGCGCCCACCATGACCGGCGTGACCGGCCTGCCCGGCGGCGCCGTGCCCTGGGTGCTCGCCCTGTTCGGCGTCGGCATGACGGTGGGCACGCAGATCGGCGGCCGGCTCGCCGACCGCGGCGTGCTGCGCGCCGTGCTGATCGGCTTCGTGGCGACAGCGGTGTCGCTGGTGCTGTTCGCGCTCAGCGGCGCCTCGGTGGCGCCGGCGCTGGTCTCCCTGTTCCTGCTCGGCGTCACGTCGCAGATCCTGGGCCTCGCGTTCCAGACGCGGCTGATGGACCTGTCGCCCGGGGCGCCGTCGCTGGGTGCGGCGCTGTGCCACGCCGGGCTCAACGTGGCCAACGGCGCCGGGGCGTTCCTGGGCGGCGTAGTCATCGACGCGGGCTGGGGCTACCTGGCGCCGGCCTGGGCCGGGGCCGTGGTCACCGTGCTGGGGCTCGGCATGATCCTGGCGTTCGGGCGGCAGCGGGTCGTCCACCAGCCGGCGGAGACCGCACTGTGACCCGGGTCTCAGCAAGGTCCCAGACTTCGCCGGTAGCGTTGGGCGGGTGACTGAGACCGGGGCGACCACGACGTCGTCGGACAGCTCGATGAACAGCGCGAACGATGTCGCGGTGCCCGGACCCAAGCCGCTCGGTGGCCGGACCGTGGCGTTGCTCCTGGTGGTGCTGGGCGGGATCGGCTTCATCGCCTCGTTCGGCCTGGCCTGGGAGAAGTACCTCGCGTTCGTGGACCCGGAGCGGACGGCGTCGTGCACCATCAACCTGTTCGTCACCTGCAGCGCGGCCATGGACTCGTGGCAGGGCGCGCTGCTCGGCTTCCCGAACCCGTACCTCGGCGTGGCGGCGTTCCCTGTCGTCATCACGACGGGCGTGATGCTGCTGCTCGGCACCCGCCTGCCGCGCTGGTACTGGGTGTCGCTGCTGGTCGGGACCGTGCTGGGTCAGGCGCTCGTGTTCTTCCTGATGTGGACCAGCTTCTACGCGATCGTCGCGCTGTGCCCCTACTGCATGGTCGTGTGGACCATCATGTGGCCGCTGCTCTGGTACCAGCTGGTACGGGGCGTGCAGTCGGGCGACCTGCCCGTCGGCGCCGGGCTGCGGAACGCGGTGGTCGGCAACCGGCACATCATCCTGATCATCGGCTACGTCGCGGCCGTGGCGTGGCTGATGCTCGCGGTGGGCGGGGACCTGGTCGCGTCGTTCTGACGGGAGTCAACGGGGATCGGCGCGGCGGAACGTGTTAACCGCCATGAACACGTTGTAGGCTTCGCGGTAAGCCGCGCCATCGTGGTGGCTGCGGAAGTGAGCCTCGGGAGATCCTGCCGGACGACAGGGCCCGGGGCTCGCGTCATGTCTGGGGTCGGTTGTCCACGATCTCGACGTTGACCTGTCTTTCCAGTGCCTTGAGCCAACGAGGCTGACCGGTCCGGTGCGACACCACGGCGCCGCACACAGCGTCGGCGATCCATAGAGCAGGGTCGGCAGGGCCCGCCGCGCGCTCCAGCCGCAGCGACGAGTCGACGCGTCGGGACGCAGCAGCGCATCGAGCATCGCCATGTCGCGTCGGTCGTCGTGCGGACCACGGGACTCGAGTGTCAGGTGCGAGCAGCCAAGATCGACCAGCGCCGGGATATACGTCTCGAAGCATTTCCGTCGCTTGCGTTCGTCTCTCTCTCCAGGGCTACCGAGTCGCACGACGACGATCGACTCGACCGGCAACGTGCCGATCGTCTCGATCACCGCATCGTGCCGCTTCTCCGTATCGCCCTGCCAATGGACCTTTTTCTCTGAGGACAGGAGCAACATGCGCATGGCATCACGGAGGTCCTGGACGACCTCCTGCTCGGCAACGACACCGCTCATCAAGTAGACATCCGGGTCCTTGTCACGCACGGAACCGGACTCGTCGCCCCATGCGACAAACACGTAGTGCCCCTCTTCTCGCTGTTGACGCCCAACACCCTAGACGCGTAGAGATAGAGGTGCTTCGCGAGACGAGATATCCACAGCGATGCGCTTGGACGCTGTGGCGTTTCGTTGACGGCCGGCTCGATTCCTGGCCAAACTCCGAACATGGCGCGCCGCGACCGTCCCGCTGACGAGTACTACGCGCTGCGCACCTTCGGCGACGACGAATCCGCGGTGGCGCCGGGGCATGGCGGGGCTCCCGGCGTCCGCGCTGCGTACCGCGAGGGCGTTGTCTGGTTCGTACCGGCGTCGGCCCGTCCAGGGAGACAGCGGGTCTGACGAGTATGTTGCTGTGCGTAGACATCGTCTACGCACAGCAACACACTCAGGTCTCGTACTGTCACCCCGCGGAGCAGGCGCCGCTCAGCGGCGCAGCGACTCGCGCAGGACGCGGCCCTCGCTGCCCGACGGCGGCGCGTAGCCCAGCAGCGCCGAGATCGTCGGCGCGATGTCGATGTGGCGCGGGTCGTACGGGCGCACGCCCGGCCGGACGCCGGCACCGGCCAGGACCAGCGGGATGTGCAGCTCGGTGGTCGCGCCGTGCCGCCCGGCGGGGTCGGCTGGCGTGGCCCCGAACGACCAGCCCGGCTCGGGTTCCACGAGCAGGTCGCCGTGGTTCGGGCTCATGTGCATGCGTCGCTGGTCGGCCTTGTCGAAGACGTTCCGCACCTGCGGCAGCGCCTGCAGCGCCAGCTCCAGGCGCCCGACGGCGGCCGGGTCACCCGCCTGCTCGCCGATGATCCGCACGTCCGCGACGCCGCCGACGACTATCGCGACGTCAGTGCCGGGCGCCGGCGACTGGCCGTTCGTGAGGACCTGCGGGGTGAAGCCGACCGCCTCGATCGCGGCGAGACCCTCCGCGCCGAAGCCCTTGTCGAAGGTCGTCATGCCGTGGTCGCCCGTGATGACGAACGCGGTACGGCCGTAGACGCCCGCTTCCTTCGTGGCCGCCACGATGCGCCCGATCTGCCGGTCGATGCCCTCCAGGGCGCCGGGGATGCGCGGGTCGGCGTCGCCGCCGTCGTGCCCGATCGCGTCGAGCGTGTCGCAGTAGACCGTCATGAGCTCGGGGATGCCGTTCGTGGTGACCAGCTGCCCGCCCGAGCTGACGGGCTCGCCGCGCAGCACGGCGACGGCGTCGTCGGTGCGGCGGGCGCAGTCGCCACCGGGCTGCGTGTACAGGCCGTCGGGGTCGCCGAAGGTGACGCCGTAGTTCTGCAGGATGAACCACTGCGCGGAGAACACGCTGCCGCCCTGGTCCCGGACCGACTGCGCGATGGTGGGCACGGCGATATCGCGCTGCTGGCCGCGGGCGGTGTTCGTCGCCGGGTCGAACCAGTACGCGGTGTTGTGATGGGTCTCCGGCCAGGCGCCCGTCGCCACGGACGACCACGACGGGTTGGTGATCGAGGTCATCACGCCGGTCGAGGTGGTGACGCTGCCCTGGCGGAGGAGGCGGCCCAGGTTCGGCATGGGAGCCGTACCGTCGCGGACCAGGTCGAGGTACTCGACGTCGAACCCGTCGAGCGCGAGGAAGACGACGTGGTCGGCGCGCGGGCTGTGCGTCGTCGGCTCTGCAGTGACCGGCCGGGCGTCGGCCACCGGGGGCAGCGGCGCGGCGTCGGCGGTCGAGGCCGTCCACACAGCGGTGGCGGCGATGCTGGCGGCGAGGAACTTTCGCAAAGAGGGCATCATGCGGGCAATTCGAGCACTCGAGGAGAGAACCTCGGGGGAGGCGTGGGCGAATGTCGGATGAACCTTGGTACCTGTGGACAACCGAGGCCGGGCACCCGCGCAATCGGTAGACTCGGGCGGGTGACCATGCCCGACGCACCCGAGCGCACCACGTCTCCTGACGAGCCCCGTTTCCGCTACACCCCCGACCCTCGCGCAGCAGATCGAGCTGCGCTGGCAGGACGATCTGGGAGGAGCGGGGCACGTTCCACGCGGCGAACCCCGAGGGGCGACTTACGGGGCCGGGCGGGAGCCCGGCGGAGGGCGACCCGTACTTCATCATGGACATGTTCCCGTACCCCTCGGGCGCGGGCCTGCACGTGGGCCACCCGCTGGGCTACATCGCCACGGACGTGACCGGGCGGTTCCGCCGCATGCGCGGCGACAACGTGCTGCACGCGCTGGGCTACGACGCGTTCGGCCTGCCCGCGGAGCAGTACGCCGTCCAGACGGGCCAGCACCCGCGCACGACCACCGAGGCCAACATCATCAACATGCGGCGCCAGCTGCGCCGCCTCGGCCTGGGCCACGACTCGCGCCGGACCTTCGCGACGATCGACCCGGAGTACGTCCGCTGGACGCAGTGGATCTTCCTGCAGATCTTCGACTCCTGGTACGACGCCGACGCCGAGCGTCCCGGCCCCTCGACCGGCTCGGGGGCGACCGCGGCCGGGCACGCCCCATCGCCGAGCTGCGCGCGGAGCTGGCCGCAGGCACGCGGCCCGTTCCCGGGCACGACGGCGACAACAGCGGCGGCGCGGTCTGGTCCGCGCTCAGCGAGCTCGAGCAGCGCGACGTCATCGACACGCAGCGCCTCGCCTACGTGGACTCCTCCCCGGTGAACTGGTGCCCGGGCCTGGGCACCGTGCTCGCGAACGAGGAGGTCACCTCCGACGGCCGGTCCGAGCGCGGCAACTTCCCGGTGTTCCAGCGCAGCCTGCGGCAGTGGAAGATGCGCATCACCGCCTACGCGGACCGCCTCATGGACGACCTGGAGCTCATCGACTGGCCGGACAAGGTCAAGTCGATGCAGCGCAACTGGATCGGCCGCTCCACGGGCGCCAACGTCCGGTTCGACGTCGTCGGGACCGCCGAGGGCGACCCGGCCGGTGCGGCGGGCCTCGAGGTCTTCACGACCCGCCCCGACACGCTGTTCGGCGCCACGTTCGTGGTGGTCGCCCCGGAGCACCCGCTGCTGGACGAGGTCCCGTCGGCCTGGCCCGACGGCACGCACGCCGTGTGGACCGGCGGGCACCGACACCCCGGTCGAGGCCGTCGCCGCGTACCGGCGCGAGGCGTCCGCGAAGACCGCCGTCGAGCGACAGGCCGACGCGGGCAAGAAGACCGGCGTGTTCACGGGGCACCTGGCCGCGAACCCGGTCAACGGCGAGCTGCTGCCCGGTGTTCACCGCGGACTACGTGCTCATGGGCTACGGCACGGGCGCGATCATGGCCGTGCCGGGCGGCGACGAGCGCGACTTCGCGTTCGCCGAGGCCTACGACCTGCCGGTCGATCTACACGGTCGAGCCCGCCGAGGGCCTGCCGGAGGACCACACCGGGGCGTACGCGGGCGACGGCGTGGCCGTGCAACTCCTCGAACGACGAGATCTCGCTCGACGGCCTGGGCGTGGCCGAGGCCAAGGCGACGATCATCGCTGGCTGGAGAGCAAGGACGTCGGCGAGGGCACCATCACCTACCGCCTGCGCGACTGGCTGTTCAGCCGCCAGCGCTACTGGGGCGAGCCGTTCCCGATCGTCTGCGACGAGAACGACCTGCCGGTGGCGATCCCGGACGCGATGCTGCCCGTGAACCTGCCGGACGTGCCGGACTACGCGCCGCGCACCTTCGACCCCGACGACGCGCACTCCGACGCCGGAGGCGCCGCTGGGCCGCAACGACGACTGGGTGCACGTCACGCTCGACCTGGGCGACGGGCCCAAGAAGTACCGTCGCGACACCAACACGATGCCCAACTGGGCCGGGTCGTGCTGGTACTACCTGCGCTACCTCGACCCGACCGAGACGCACGGCGGCGGCGCTCCCGGAGCTCGAGCAGTACTGGCTGGGGCCGCAGCACAACGCCGACGTCCGGCCGGTCGGCGGCGTCGACCTCTACGTCGGCGGCGTCGAGCACGCGGTGCTGCACCTGCTGTACGCGCGGTTCTGGCACAAGGTCCTGTTCGACCTGGGCCACGTCTCGGGCAGCGAGCCGTTCGGCAAGCTCTTCAACCAGGGCTACATCCAGGCGTACGCCTACACCGACTCGCGCGGGCAGTACGTGCCCGCCGAGGAGGTGCGAGGGCGACGAGCAGACCGGGTTCACCTGGCAGGGCGAGCCCGTGAACCGTGAGTACGGGAAGATGGGCAAGTCGCTGAAGAACGTGGTGACGCCCGACGACATGTACGAGCAGTACGGCGCTGACACGTTCCGCGTCTACGAGATGTCGATGGGCCCGCTGGACCTGTCGCGCCCGTGGGAGACCCGCGCCGTCGTCGGGTCGCAGCGGTTCCTGCAGCGGCTCTGGCGCAACGTCGTCGTCGAGGAGACCGGCGAGCTCACCGTCACGGACGACGACGCCGACACCGCGACCCTGCGCGCCGTGCACCGCACCATCGCCGACGTCCGCGTCGAGATGGAGAACATGCGGCCGAACACCGCTATCGCCAAGCTCATCATGCTGAACAACCACCTCACGGGGCTGTCGGCCGTGCCGCGCTCGGCCGTGGAGCCCCTGGTCCTGATGACGGCGCCCATCGCGCCGCACATCGCGGAGGAGCTGTGGTCCCGGCTCGGGCACGAGACGCTCGCTGGCGCACGCGCCGTTCCCGACCGCCGACGCCGCGTACCTGGTCCAGGACACCGTGACCTGCGTCGTCCAGGTGCAGGGCAAGGTGCGCGCCCGGTTCGAGGTCGCTCCGGACATCTCCGCGGAGGACCTGGAGGCGACGGCCCTGGCCGAGCCGAACGTGGTCAAGTTCCTGGACGGCCGCGGCGTCCGCAAGGTGATCGTCCGCGCCCCGAAGCTGGTAAACATCGTCCCGTCCTAACCCCTCCCGTTGAGTGCTGGGTATTTGTTGGGTGGACCTGCGCCGAACCGACAAATACCCAGCACTCAACGTTCGAGAAGAATGCGCCGCTGCCTGATGGCCGCGCGGATCCGGGTGATCAGACGCTCAGGGTGACGGATGACGTCGTCCGCGGTCGCGGTGATGATCAGCCATCCGGTGTCCTCGAGGAGCTGGCGGCGTTCGACGTCGCGACGCCACGTCGTCGGATCAGTGCGGTGATGATCGCCGTCGTACTCGATGGCGATCTTGAGTTCCGGGTACGAAAGATCCGGTAGCGCGAGAAACCGGCCGGCGGTGTCCATGGCTGGCACGTTGACAAGGGGCTCGGGCAGCCGGGAATCGACAATGATCAGCCGCAGCTGGGTCTCCATCGGTGAGTCGGTTCCTGGCCGGACAAGTTCGATTGCGTCCCGGCAGAGTGCGAGCCCCCTCATCTTGAAGGTCTCGCGTATCAGGAACTGCAGCGCATCGACCGTGGTCGCAGGGGTCTTACGGCGTGTCATGGCGTCGCCGAGGCCGACTACGCTGTCCCGGTTCAGGCCGTGCGACACCTGAAGCCAGGTTTGCGGCGCCGAGGTGATCCGCAGGCCGAATCGGTCGATGACGTCGAGTTGCTTCTGCCCGCAGAAATGCGAGGTCACGGCATATCGCTGTGGCCGGTCGCCGCGGCGGGGCGTGACGACGTGGATCGCATGGTCGTCCTCAAGCTGCCAGGGGATATCGATGCCGAGCAGCCGCAGCGCCGTCGTGCGAGCGAAGGCTGCATTCGGGTGCACGACCCGGGCGATCGCTCGGCAGCGGTCGATCAACGACGGGTCGGCATCATCGATCCGAACGCCGGACGTCGGGACCGAGAATCGCCTGGCCCGCAGAGTTTGTGCGCTGATGCCGAGGCCTGGCGCCTCTGAAACGGTGAAGATGTTGGATGCCACATGTTCAGGCTCGACCGACCTGGTTCTACTTGCTGGCTATCCACAGCTCCAACTTGCCCGGCACGTTGAGTGCTGGCTATTTGTTGGGTGAACCGGTTCGGAGCAACAAATAGCCCGCACTCAACGATTCCTCGAGGGCCTTCTGGGCCGCTGCCGCGGCCTCGCGCAGAGCGGCAAGGTCTGGCGTCGATGCGTCGGACATGTCTCGGATGCTAGGTCGGACCCCCGTGCGGCGCGCGGGGAGGCGCAGACGCGGTTTCGCCGTCCGGTTCCTCGCGCGGATAGAGTGACGCGGTCATGCGCACCCGACGTCGTCCTTCCCGCCCGGCACCCCAGGAGGTGCGGGTCGTCACCGACTCGACCGCCTGCCTGCCCGCCGGTCTGACGGGCGGCCCGGTCGTGGTGCCGTTGCGCGTCCTGGTGGGCGACGAGGCGTACGCGGAGGGTGGGGACATCACGCCCGAGCGGCTGGCCGAGCTCGTCGCCGAGGGCGAGCAGGTGACGACCTCGCAGCCGTCACCCGAGGCCTTCGCCGCCGTGTATCGCACGCTCGGCGAGCAGGGCGCCCGGTCAGCCGTCTCGGTACACCTGTCGGGTGCGCTGTCCGGAACCGTCGGCTCGGCGGGCACGGCCGCGGCGCGGTCACACCTGCAGGTGCGCGCCATCGACTCGCGGACGGGTGCCGCGGGCCTCGGCTTCGCCGCCCGCGCCGCCGCCGCGTGCGCCGCCACCGGGGCCGACGCCGCCCACGTCGCCGCCCGGGCCATCGAGGTCGCCGGGACCGCCAACGCCGTGTTCGTCGTCGACACCCTGGAGCACCTGCGCCGCGGCGGACGGCTGTCCGGGCCGGCCGCCGCGCTCGGCACGGTCCTCGGCGTCAAGCCGATCCTGCGGCTGTCCGACGGCGCCGTCGAGCTCTACCAGCGCGTCCGCACCCGCGCCGCCGGGGCAGAGCGGCTCCTGGAGCTGGCCGCGGGCTTCGTCGCCGAGGCGAGGCGGCCGGTCGTCGCCGTGCACCACTTCGGCGCACACGACCGGGCGCTCGCGCTCGCCGGCCGCCTGCACACGCGCACCCGGGCCGACGTCGAGGTCACGCCGCTGAGCGCCGTCCTCGGGGTGCACGTCGGCCCGGGCACGCTCGCCGTCGTCGTCGCGGACCTGGGCGACCACGCGCACTGACCCTGCGCGGCCGGGCTGGGTCTCAGCCCGCCAGGACCTCGCGCAGCTTCGCCGCGAACTCGACCGGCTTGTCGGCCGGCTGGCCGTACTCGCCGCCGCCGAAGCCACCGTGGCCGCCCGGGAAGACGACCGGCTCGGCGTCGAGCAGAGCCGCGGTCGCGCGCGCGGACCGGCCGGTCAGCTCGTCGCCCGTATCCGCGCCGACACCGATCACGACGCGGGGCGTGCCGGCCTTGATGGTCTCGTAGGCCGGCTCGTACGGGGGCAGCGTCACCATGTTGACGCTCAGCATCAGGTCTTCGCGGGAACCGTCGTCCTCGGCCGGTAGGCCGAACATCGCCGGGTCCGGGTCGGGCTGGGTCGCGTAGTCCGCGGTGAGCTCACCCTTGGCCATGACCAGGACGATGAACTTCGCCATGCCCGCCCCGAAGCCCTTGGCCTGGTAGGTGTCGTGGATGTCCTTCATCGCGGCGGTCACGGCCTCCCGGTCCGGGAGCACCGCGGGTAGGGGCGGCTCGTGCGCGACGACGGTCCGCACGTCCTCCGGGTGCGTCGCGGCGAGCTCGAGCGCCACGACGGCGCCGCCGCTGGAGCCGAGGAGGTCTACGGGGCCGCCGCCGACGGCCTCGATGATCCGGTGCACGTCGTCGGCGTGGGTCGGGACCAGGGGCAGGTCGGTGCCCGTCCGCGTGCTGCGCTCGACGCCGCGCGGGTCGTAGGTCACCACGGTCCGGTCGGAGAAGTGGCTCGCCAGGGTGGTGAAGCCTTCCGCGCCCATCGGCAGGCCGATCAGCACCAGCGGCGGCTCGTCGGTCGGCGCCGCGGCCTCGCGCACGTCATAGGTGAGGACGGCGCCCGGCGCGTCGAGGGTGAGGGTCTTCTTGTCGGTCATGGCGATAGCTCCTGGTTCGTTCCGCGTGGCCCGGGCCGGCGAGGTGCCGCTCGGTTCTCGTAGGTCTGCCAGGTCCGACGACGGCGCCGAGGAGAACTCATCGGTACAAGGCGGAGAATCTCGTGGTTCGAACACGCAGACCCTCGTGGCGGCCCCGTGCGGGCGCGAGCCCGACCACAGGGGACCGTTTTCCGCGTCCGTGCACAGGCCGGCCACGGGGCCCGGTCGGGGGGTGCGGTGCGCGCATAGCGTCCTGAGTCATGCAGCCAGAGACCGCGCAACAGCGCCGCCCCGACCCCTGGCCGTTTGGCCCGGTGCACGGGTCCGACGGCCCGGCAGGTCCACCTGTCACCGAACCGGCAGCCCGATCGGCGGTCCACCCGGGACTCGAACCGGCAGCCGGGGACGAGGCACGGGCCGAGGCCGACGAACTGGTGGCCCGTCTGCGCGCCCGGCGGTCCACCGCGGGCGTGGCCGCGGCCTACGCGGCCGCCCACGGCCACCCGGCCGACCCCCGTGCCGAGCACGGTGCCCGCCGGTGGGCCCTGACCGGCACGACGGCGGTGGTTGCGGTCGTGGCCGTGCTCCTGCTCGGCGTGGGGGTGGCGGTGCTCTCGATGCGCGGGGAAAGCGTCGAGATGCTCGCTCCGGTGGCCGCCGACGAGGGGTCCGCGGACGAGGCGGCGAGCCCGTTCGCCGAGGGCGACCCGGGACCGGCCCGGTCTTCGGGTGCGACCGCCCCGAATGCGGCTGCAGGCGGCGCAGCCCCGTCAGGTGGCGACCTGCTGGTGCACGTGGTCGGCGAGGTGGCCAAGCCGGGCTTGGTCACCCTGCCCGACGGCGCCCGGGTGGCCGACGCCGTCAAGGCAGCCGGGGGCGTGACTCGCAGGGCCGATCTGACCGCCGTGAACCTGGCCCGCACGGTGGTCGACGGTGAGCAGCTGTACGTACCGAGGCCGGGGGAGCCGGTGCCCGGAGCACCTCCGCCCGGGGCGCCGGTGCCCGGAACGTCGTCGGCCGCGGGGGCGGACGGGCAGGGCGTTTCGGGCGGTCAACCCGGGGCAAGCGGCGGCGCCGTCGACATCAATACTGCGGACGCGGTGGCCCTGGAGGCGCTCCCCGGCGTCGGGCCGTCGATCGCGCAGGCGATCGTCGAGTGGCGCGAGACGAACGGGCCGTTTGCGAGCGTCGACGAGCTGGAGGACGTACCGGGCATCGGCCCAGCCACCTTGGACGAGATCCGTGCTGGCGCGCGGGTGGGGCCATGATCGACCTGCGGATGGTGCCCGCGGCCCTGGCCGTCTGGGTCGCGGCGTGGCTGCTGACGGGGCCCGGTGCGGCCTGGAGCGGCTGGGCGACAGGGCTGGCCGCTGCGGTCGTCGCGGCTGCATGCCTGGACATGGTGGTCGTGGCGGCCTGGGCGCGGCGCGCCGCTCCGCCCGCCACCGGACCCGCCGTCAGGCCCGGAGTCGCACACGCCGCACTCGCTGCCGCCTGCGTCCTCGCGGTGACAGCCTCCGCACACGTCCAGCTTGCCGGCCGTGCCCCGCTCGCCGGCCTCGCCGAGCAGCGGGTGACCGTGACGCTCACCGGCGTCGTGGCCTCCCAACCCGAGCCGTTCTCCTTCGCCCCGAGCGCCCCGAGCGCCCCGAGCACCCCGAGCACCCCGGACGCGGGGCAGCACCGCTGGGTGCTGGCCGCCCGCGCGGTGGACGCCCGGGGCGTCGAGTCGGCGGCCCGGGCGCACGTACAGGTGCTGTCGAGTGCCACACCCCGGTACGGGGCGACCGTGACCGTGGTCGGCACGCTGCGGCCCGCGGATCCCGGCGCGGCCGAGACCGCCCGCCTGACAGCCGACGGCGCCACCGAGATCCGCGCCCCGCCGTCGGCGCTCCGTGCGCTTGATACCCACCGCGCGGCGCTCCTCGACGTGACCGACCCGCTGTCCCCGCAGGCGCGCGGGCTGGTTCCGGGCGCCGCGATCGGCGACACCTCGCGTCTCCCGGACGACCTGGCCGAGGAGATGAGAACGTCCGGCCTGTCCCACATCACCGCCGTCTCGGGCGGCCACTTCGCGGTCGTCGTCGCCGTCCTGACCCTGCTCTGCTCGACGGCTCGACTGCCGAGGCCGGTCAGGGTGCTCCTCGTCGCGCTCGCGTCGTTCGCCTTCGTGCTGCTGGTGCGGCCCGAGCCCGCCGTGCTCCGGGCAGCGGTCATGGCGGCGTTCGGGCTGGCGGGCGTGGCGATCGGGCGGCCGTCGCAGTCGGTCCCGGCGCTCGCGGCATCGGTCGTCGGGCTGCTGGTGGCCGACCCGTGGCTGGCCCGCTCCTTCGGGTTCGCGCTGTCGGCCGCGGCGACGGCGGGGCTCGTGCTGCTCGCGGCGCCGCTGGCCGCGCGGCTCGCACCCTGGACGGGTGACGCCGCGGCGTTCGCCCTGGCGGTCCCGATCGCCGCACAGGCCGCGTGCGGGCCGGTGCTTGTGCTGCTCGACCCCTCGGTGTCCACGGTGTCCGTGCTAGCGAACCTGTTGGCGGGGCCGGCGCTGGTCCCGGCAACGGTGCTCGGGCTGGTCGCCACGGTCCTCGCGCCATGGCTCCCGGTCGTCGCCGGGCTCGTGGCCTGGGTAGCGAGCGTCGCGACGTGGTGGATCGCCGCCGTCGCCCACTGGTGCGCCGCGCTTCCTGGTGCCACCGTCCCCTGGCTCGGCGGGCCGGCGGGTGCGCTCCTGCTGGCCGTCCTCACCGCGGTGGCTCTGTGGGCGGTGCTGCGGCGCGCCCCGCGGCCGGGCTGGCCCGAGTCGTGGCGCGCGGCGGTGCGTTCCGGCCTCCGCGAGGCGCTCGCCGCGCGACGGCGGAGGCTCACCCGGGCGCGGTTCGTCGCGCTCATGGCGGCGGCCTCGGCGGCGGCGCTGGTCGTCGCCGTGGCGGTACCGCGCCTGGCGGCTCGCTCGGAGGTTCCGGAGGACTGGCAGGTGGCGGCGTGCGACGTCGGGCAGGGGGACGCGCTGGCGCTGCGGACGGGGCCGGCGTCGGCGGTGGTGGTGGACGTGGGGCCGGACGGGCCCGCTGCGGGCCGCTGCCTCGACCGGCTCGGCGTCTCCCGGGTGGACCTGCTCGTGCTCAGCCACTTCCACGCGGACCACGTGGGCGGCCTCGGGCCGGTCCTCGCTGGGCGCGAGGTTATGGCGGCGCTCGTGTCCCCGGTGCCGGAGCCCGCGGCGAACGCCGCGGCGACCGAGGCGGCACTGACCGCGGCCGGCGTGCCGGTACGAGCCGCGCGGACCGGCGACCAGGGCGCGGCCGGGACCCTCGCCTGGCAGGTGCTGCTGGCCGGCGCGGGCGAGGGCGCGAACGACTCGAGCGTCGTGCTCGCCGCCCGGGCTGCCGGGCTGGACGTGATGCTGCTCGGCGACCTGGAGGACGCGGGCCAGGCGGCGCTGGTCTCGCTGGTCGGCCGAGCCGACGTCGTGAAGGTCGCCCACCACGGGTCCGCGGTGCAGTCGCGGGCGCTCGCGGAGCGGCTGCGTCCGGCGGTGGCACTCGTCTCGTCGGGCCGGGGCAACGAGTACGGCCACCCGACGGACGAGGCCCTCGACCTGTACGCGGGCGTCGGCGCCACCGTGGTGCGGACCGACGAGTGCGGCACGGTCGCGCTGGTGGTGCGCGGAGGGGAGGTGTCCCTGGCCGGCTGCTGACCGTCCTGCCCCTGGGGTTGCGGTGGCCCTAGGCGCCGCAGGCCTTGCGCCAGGCCGTATCGGCGCAGGTCCGCAGGTAGCGCCACACTTTGCGAAACGTTGCGGATCCTGAGAGCGGCCCTAACGTGGGTGATGACAGGGAGTTCCGTCATCACGTACCAGGGGGCTTCGTGATCGATCTGAAACTGACCGCCCGGCGGTATCGCCGGATCATCGCGGTGACCGCAGCGGTGGCGGTGCTCGTTCCGGCCGCGGCCTTCAGCGCCGCAGGCAAGGACCAGGCCGCCGCCCAGCTCCAGCTCCGGGAGGAGCTGCTGGGAGAGTCGGTAGTCACGGACGTCTCCGAGGCCGACCAGACGGTACGGGTCGACGTCGCGCAGGACCCGGCAGCCGCAGGGGAGTGGCTCGACGAGTCGGCGGAGGTGCTGGACGGCTGGACCGTCGTCGTGGGCGGGATGGACACGAAGTCGGGCAAGGAGCGGGCAGCGCTCGACGCCGAGGCGGTGGCGGACGACCCGGCGTCGACCGCCGAGACCTGCCCGGACGTCCCCGAGGGGCCGCGTTCCGACAACGGTGCCACCACGCCCTACCTGGGCTGCGGCCCGAGCGAGGGCGTCCACGCGACCGCGCGGACGGTCAAGGGCGGCTCGTCCGGCACCACGCTGGCGAAGGCGGTCGACGAGGTCCTGGCTTCCTACCTCCCCGGCGCCGACCTGCCGCCAACGAAGGTGCGGATCGCAAAGGGTGAGGCGTCGGTCGACGTCGCCGCCGGGTTCGAGCAGGCCCTGTCCGACGCCGGGGTCTACCCGGGCGACGTCTGGCAGGCCCTCCTGTTCACGGCGCACAGCAACGGAGCCATCGACTCGGTGAAGTTCACGCTCGACGGAGACTGCCTCGCCTTCGCGTACGCGACCGGCGGGGACATGTGCGCCTCGACCGACCTGCCGATCGACCTGGGCTGAGGGGATGACTGTGCGCGCAGCGCTCCGACGGCACGTGTCCGTCTTCGCGGCCCTCGTTCTGGGCGCCGGCGGGTTCCTGGCCGTGGCGCCGCCCGCGTCGGCCGACGTGACGTACGTGCCGGACAGCTGGAACGGCAAGGTCGTCTACCTGTCCCAGGCGTGCCACGACCGTGGCGACACGGTGTGCCACACCAACACCGGCTGCGACGGGTTCAGCGAGAACGCGAACTCCTACGCGGTGGCGGTCTCCGCGGCAACCCAGCAGGACTCCGACCACCTGAACCTGCTGGAACGGGGCTACAAGGTGGTGCGCGGCAATGGCCTGACGAGGACGAACATCGCGAACTCGAACCGGTTGGGCGCGGACCTGCACCTGCCCATCCACTCCAACGCGATCAGCAAGTCGTGCGAGTCGGGGTTCTCGGCGGAGCGGTACGGCACCCACGTGATGTACGTGTCGGCGGCCGGCGGCAAGTGCGCGCAGATCATGAATGCCCGCGTGGGCGCGAGCAGCCCGGGCACCAACGACGCCCGCCAGTACCGCACCGACCTGGGCGAGCTCAACCAGACCAACGCCGTGGCCTGCTACCTGGAGCAGGAGTACCACGTGTGGGACAAGGGTGTGAACTGGATGCGGAACCGTGGTGCCTGGTCCTGGCGGATCGCCCTCAGCATCGACGTCTACCTGGGTTACCCGTGATGCGCGCGCGCCTGCTCGCGCCGGTCGCCGCCGTCGTGCTCCTGCTGGCCGCGTGCACCGCGGCCCCGGCAGGTCCGGAAGCGCGGGAGACCGGGGCGACGAGCACGCCCGAGGCGAGCCCGACGACGTCCGACAACCCGATGGGCCAGGACGAACCGACCATCACCGTCCGGGCCGCCGGCAGCGCGTGGCTGGTGCGCGGCTCGGGTTTTTCGGGCGGCAACCAGTACCTGGTCCAGTGCACGGGCGGCACGACGGCGGGCGCGAGCGCCCTCGACGACTGCGACATGTCGACCAGCGAGCAGGTGGTCGCCGACGGGAACGGCCGGATCTCGGCGACGCGGCAGGCGAGGGCGTTCGTCAACGTCGGCGCGGTGTCCGAGGTGGACTGCACGGGCGACCCGTGCACGCTGGCCGTCGCGGACCTGTCGGACCGGGTGCTCGCGGCGGCACCGGCCCCGCTGCCCGCCGGGGCGGAGCCGCAGGACGCGCCCACGCTCGAGCTGTCCGAGCAGGAGCTCGGCACCGCCGACGGCCGCGTCACCGTGACGGGGAAGGGCTACGCGCCCGGTGCGGCCGTGCGGATCGTGCAGTGCGCGACGGCGTCGGGCGGCGGCGTGGACGGGGACAACTGCCTGTACGACGACGGGAAGCGGGTGGTCGCCGACCGCGCGGGCTCCGTGGTCACGCGGCTCCCGGTGAAGCGGGAGATCCAGCTCGTCGGCGGGGGCGCGGCCGACTGCGCCGAGGCGGGCGCGTGCGTGATCGCGAACGCGTGGACCGACGGCGGACGGATGGCGCTGACCGACCTGCTCTGGGAGTAGCTCCGGGAGCCGCTCTGGGGGTGACTGTGGGTGGTGCGTGGCAGGCTGTGTCCGTGCCTCCTGCGACCAAGCGCCGTACCGCCACCGCTCCCTCCGGCCGTAGCTGGGACGAGCCCACGGTGGCTCCGATCGTGCTCGTGCGCGGGGCCGAGCCGCTCCTGACGGAGCGGGCAGTGGACGGCGTCGTGGGGCTCGTGCGGGAGCGCGACCCCGAGGTAGAGAAGGTCGAGCTGGAGGGGGCCACGTACGGCACGGGCCAGCTGATGGTCGCGGCGAGCCCGTCCCTGTTCGGCGAGGCCAAGGTGGTGGTGGTCCGCTCGACGGAGTCGGGCACCGAGGACCTGATGGCCGACCTCATCGCGTACGTGAACGCGCCGGACGAGGAGACCACCGTCGTGGTGGTGCACGGCGGCGGGCAGCGCGGCAAGAAGATGCTCGACACCATCACGGGCTCGGGCGCGCCGGTCATGGTCTGCGAACCCGTGACGAAGGACGCGGAGAAGGCGTCGTTCGTGATGGGGGAGTTCAAGGCCGCGCGCCGGCGGGCCGACGCCGAGGGCGTGCGCGCCCTCGTGGACGCCCTCGGCAGCGACCTGCGCGAGCTCGCGTCGGCCTGCGCGCAGCTGATCGCCGACACGACGGGCACCGTCACGGCCACCACCGTGGACCGGTACTACGGCGGCCGCGTCGAGGCCACGGGGTTCAGGGTGGCCGACGCCGCGGTGGCCGGTGACGCCGGTGGCGCCGTCGCCCTCCTGCGGCACGCGCTCGACACGGGCCTGGATCCCGTGCCGATCGTCGCGGCCCTGGCGCTGCGCCTGCGGAACCTGGCGAAGGTCGCCTCGATGCGGGGCGGCGGGCTCTCGGCGCGGGACCTGGGCATGGCGCCCTGGCAGGTGGACCGCGCCCGCAGGGACCTGCGCAGCTGGACGCCGGAGGGTCTGGCGGCGGCGATCTCCGCCGTCGCGCAGGCCGATGCCGACGTGAAGGGTGAGGCCAGGGACCCGGTGTTCGCCGTGGAGCGCGCGGTCATGACGATTGCGCGCTCCCGCCGCTCCTAGCGGCGCGGAACCGTCCTACCGGCCCCTACCTGTTCCGGGCACACAGCTCCAGCACAGCCTGTTCCGAGCACACGGTTCCGGGCACACGAAAGACGCCGTCCGCCCGAGGGGCGAACGGCGTCCGACGAAGTGTGCTCAGAGAGCCGCGACCGACTTCGCGATGGACGACTTGCGGTTCGCAGCCTGGTTCGCGTGGATGACGCCCTTGGCGACAGCCTTGTCGAGCTTGCGCGACGCGGTGGCAAGGGCGACCGTCGCGGTCTCCTTGTCGCCGGCTGCGACGGCCTCGCGCACCTTGCGCACCTGGGTCTTCAGCTCCGACTTGACGGACTTGTTGCGCAGACGAGCCTTCTCGTTCGTCTTGATGCGCTTCATCTGGGACTTGATGTTTGCCACGAGTGGACTTCCTGGTGTGTTCGCCTGACGGCGAGCGGATAGGTCGTAGAGGGCGGTCGCAGTTCCGGGACTGGGGTGGGGACCCGTGGAGAGGAGCTGCGACTGTGCCCGCCGACCTGGGCGGACACGCGACCTCCAAGGTTACCAGAGCGCCGGGTGCCTCGCGGAGCGGCTGGGTGTGACACCGGCTACGCCCGCCGTCGGCCCGAAAACGCTCTGATGAGGCACCTTAGAATCCGACCCATGAGTACCAGGACGCTGAGAGGCCGCTTCCAGTGGACCATGGTGGTCCCGGTCCTTGCCCTGGTGCTCCTCGTGGTCACGTGGAGCAATCATGAGCACCCGGCGATCCTGACGGCGATCGGTGCGGCGCTGGTCGGCGCGGTGCTCGCGGCGGTCCACCACGCGGAGGTGGTGGCGCACAAGGTCGGTGAGCCGTTCGGCTCCCTCATCCTCGCGGTAGCGGTGACCGTGATCGAGGTGGGGCTGATCCTCATGCTGATGAGCAGCGGCGGCGACGCGGCCAGCACGTACGCCCGCGACACCGTCTTCGCCGCCGTGATGATCACGTTCAACGGGATCGTCGGGCTCTCCCTGCTCGTGGGGGCCAGCAAGCACCACCTGGTGAGCTTCAACGCCTCGGGCACGGGATCGGCGCTGGCCACGGTGGTGGCGCTGGCCACGGTCACCCTGGTCCTGCCCCGCTTCACGACGTCGGCGGAGGGCGGCGCCTACACCGCCTTCCAGCTGGGCTTCGCGGCCGTGGCGTCGGCGCTGCTCTACGGGGCGTTCGTGTTCACGCAGACGGTGCGGCACCGCGACTTCTTCCTGCCCGTCTCCAGCGA
Organism: uncultured Actinomycetota bacterium; assembly: GCA_963850545.1. Lineage (GTDB taxonomy): Bacteria > Actinomycetota > Actinomycetes > Actinomycetales > Cellulomonadaceae > Promicromonospora. Next base: position 127,848 of record CAWKLP010000003.1, read on the forward strand.
CGAGTACGGCCGGGTCACGGGGCTCCTCGACGCGGACGGCGACGACCATGCCGACCCGCCCCCCGCCAGGGAGGCGTGGTTCAGCGTCGCACTGCTGCTGGTCTCGCTGGTCTCCGTGGTCTTCCTGGCCAAGATGCTCTCCCCGACCATCGAGCACGGGGTGGAGGCGGCCGGCCTGCCCTACGGCGTCGTCGGTGTGGTGATCGCGCTCCTCGTGCTCGCGCCCGAGTCGATCGCCGCGGTCCGCAACGCCCTGCGCGACCGGGTGCAGACCAGCCTCAATCTCGCCTACGGCTCCGCGATGGCGTCGATCGGCCTGACCATCCCCACCATCGCCGTCGCGATGATCTGGATGGGCGGGCCGCTCACGCTCGGTCTCGACCCGACGCAGATCGTGCTGCTGGCGGTCTCGGTGGTGGTGGCGATGCTGAGCATCGCGCCCGGCCGGGCCAACACCCTGCACGGCGTGGTGCACCTGGTGCTGCTGGCCGCGTTCCTGGTGGTCTCGGTCCAGCCGTAGCCCGTCCTGCGGGAGGGTCAGAGAGCGCCCACTACCTCGTCGAAGACCGCCCTGTCGAGGATGGCGCCCTCGCGGCGTACAGCGTCCGGGTGGATGCGGATCACGCGGTTCAGGCGCACCTCGGAGGCGCGGCCGGAGCTGTCCCAGGAGCCGGTGCCGATGTCCATCCAGACGCGGCCGGCGCGGGCCTCCTGCTCGGCGTCGCGGTCGTGGTCCCGGCTGGTGAGCTGCAGCGCGAGGAGCCAGGGGCCGTCGTTGCCCACGATCAGCACCGGCCGGTCCTTGCCCTGGCTGTGATCTTCTTCATAGGGGACCCACGACCACACGACCTCGCCCGGGTCCGGCTCGCCGTCCATGTCGGGCCGGTAGACGGGCTCGACCCGTCCCTCGAAGTCGCCGGGGTAGCCGTCGGTCTCGGGAAGGTCGCGGCCCGACGCCGGGCGGGGAGCCCGCGGCTTCGGCCCGGATGCGGGCCGGTCACCGCTCGGGCGGTCGTTCTGGTCGAAGGCGGCACGCGCCACGGCCTCGACGACGTCGCCGAGCAGCTTGATCCACGGGTTCTGGTTCACGGAGGGCAGGGTAGCCCGGCGTCGACCCGCGAGCAGGGCGGGCCGACGCCGGGCGTGCCGAGCGGGGCGGATCGGGCCCGATCAGCGCCGGATCAGGTGAGGTCGAGCGCCCGGTCCATGTACTTCACGACGTCGTTGAAGACGTCCTCCGCGAGGATGTCGCCCTCGCGGCGCACATCGTCGGGGTCGATGCGGATGACGCGGTTGATGCGGACCTCCGAGTCGCGGCCTGAGCTGTCCCAGCGTCCGGTGCCGACGTCCATCCAGATCCGACCGGCCCGCGCCTCCTGCAGCGCGTCACGGTCGTGGTCCTGGCTGGTGAGCTGGAGGCCGAGCAGCCAGGGACCGTCCTTGCCCACGAGCAGCACGGGCCGGTCCTTGCCCTGGCTGTGGTCCTCCTCGTACGGGACCCAGGTCCAGACCACCTCGCCGGGGTCCGGATCACCGTCCAGCTCGGGGTTGTAGATCGGGTGGACTTCACCGTCGAAGTCGCCGGGGTAGCTGTTGTCTGATGCGAAGGTCACGCCCGAAACCGTACCGGAACGGGTGAAGTGCACATCCCCGGCTTAACCGGCGCATGCCCGCGCGAACTCCGCGAGCTCCGCCGCCATCGGCTCCGGCTCCCAGCTGTGCATCGCGCCCGGCATCTCCTTCCTGGTGCCCTTCTCGACCGACGCCACGATGCTCGCCGCCGCCACGGGCATCTCCGGGAAGGTCGCCGTCCCGTACATGGCCAGCACCGGGACCGTGACGTCGAGGATGCCGTCCTCCAGCGCCTGCTGCGCCCACGCCAGCGACTGCGCGTCGGCGCGCTGGCTTCGCGACGACTTCGCGCTCTCCGGCCAGTCCGGCGCGGACCTCATGCCCGCCAGCCACTCCGGCGGCATGTCCTCCATGAACTTCTCGGTGGCGCCCACGTAGTCCTCGGCGTCGAGGTGTCGCAGGATCTCGGCAGCCCAGGTCCGGGTCCTGTCGGCGGGGTCGCCCAGGGGCGCCTCCCAGAGGGCGAGGCCGTCGACGGGTAACCCGGTGTCGGCCGCCGCGAGCGAGATGGAGCATCCGGAGGAGTGGCCGCACAACACGGCGGACCCGCCCGCGACCTCGATCATCGCGGCGACCGCCGCGAGCTCGCGGTCCAGGTCGAGGCGGCCCTCGGCGGGGCTCTCCCCGCGCCCGAGCCGGTCGAACACGACGGTGGTCAGCCCGGCGTCAGCCACGAGCCGCGCCGTGGGCGTGGTGATCGGGTCGACGGCCCGGTACGGCCCGGCGCCGGCGACGAACACGAGCGCGGGGCCGGAGCCGCCGTACAGGTCGTAGGCGACGCGGTCGCCCTGGCTGGTGGTGGCGAAATGAGTCATGCCTGTCCGACGGCGGAGGCGCGCCCAACTCATCGGTTCAGCTCGCTGGCCCGCGGGTCAGTCCGCCAGGACCGCGGCTATCCGCTCCTGGCACCCCCGTGCGAACTCGGGCCAGCGGTTCCAGTAGTACGGCAGCCCGATCACCGCCTGGACCAGCACCCAGCCGCGCCCGCGCTCCCAGGCGTCGTCGGGATCGGTGAGCCCGTCGGCGGCCGCCGCGCGGAAGGCAGCGCGTTCCGCGCCCGCGAACTGGGTCCAGGCGGGGATCAGGTCGGCGGCCGGGTCGCCGACGCCCACACCGCCCCAGTCGATGACGGCGGTCATGCTCCCGCCGTCGGCCAGCAGGTTGCCGGGCAGCAGGTCGCCGTGGATCCAGCAGCCGTCCGACGCCGGGCGTGCGCCCAGCGCCTGGTCCCACGCCTTCGTCACTGCGCGGCCGTCGATGCGGGTGCCGGAAGCGGTGACGGCGGCGCGGACGTCGTCGTCCAGCCGGGCGAGCGGGACGCCTCGGGAGGTGCCGCCCTTGACCGGGCCGCCCGCCGTGCTCACCGCGCGGAGCGCGACGACGAACTCGCCCAGCTGCCGGGCGGCGTCGGTCCCGAGCTCGCCGACGGCGGGTGACGTGCCGTCGAGCCAGGGCGTCACCGACCAGCGGAACGGGAAGCCCGCGCCGGGCTCGCCCACCGCCTCGGGCACGGGCAGCCGGAGCGGTAGGTGGGGTGCCAGGTGCGGGAGCCAGCGCGCGTCGTTGGTCGCCTGGTCCTGGGCCCAGGCGATCTTGGGCATGCGGACCAGCAGCTCGTCGCCGAGCCGGAACAGGTGATGGTCCGTGCCGCCCGCCGGGCCGGGCGTCACGGGGAGGTGCGCCCAGTGCGGGAGCTGGTCCGCGACCAGGCGACGGACGAGATCAGGCGTGGAGACGACCTCGTCGTCGTGCAGGCTCATGCGGAGAACCGTGGCACCTGGGCGGACCGGCGGGCCAGCGCTTTTCGAGCTGCGCGCCGGGCTGGGGCGGCGGCGCGGCTCCGGCGTCGAACCGCGGACCGACACCGAGCTGAAACACGCCCGGAACCGGTACGTCTTAACCATCGACCTACAGTTCGGACATGACAGACCTGTTCGATGGATACCCCCTCCAGCAGGCCTTCGACGAGATGCTGGACCGCGACGGCGTGCTGCGGTCCTGCTATGAGCAGGTGCACGGCAGGCTCACGCGCCTGACGGCCGACGAGGTGGCGTCGCGCGCGGACGCCCTCGCGCGTTCGTACCTGGCGCAGGGCGTGACCTTCGACTTCGCGGGGGAGGAGCGTCCGTTCCCCCTGGACGTGGTGCCCCGCGTCATCGAGAAGGACGACTGGACGGACATCGCGCTGGGCGTCCAGCAGCGGGTCCGGGCCCTGGAGGCGTTCCTCGACGACGTCTACGGCGCGCAGCAGGCGGTCAAGGACGGCGTGGTGCCGCAGCGCCTCATCCAGTCGAGCTCCGACTTCCAGCGGGTCGCCGCGAGCATCCGCCCGGCGGGTGGCGTGCGCTGCCACGTGAGCGGCATCGACCTGGTGCGCGACGAGGCGGGCCAGTACCGCGTCCTGGAGGACAACGTCCGGGTCCCGTCGGGCGTGAGCTACGTGGTGAGCAACCGCCGGGCCATGGTTCGCACGTTCCCCGAGCTGTTCAGCCGGCTGCGGGTGCAGCCCGTCGTCGACTACCCGCAGCGGCTGCTCGCGGCGCTCGTGGCGAGCGCGCCCGACGGCGTCCCCGATCCCACCGTCGTGGTGCTCACCCCGGGCGTCTACAACTCCGCGTACTTCGAGCACAGCCTCCTCGCCCGGCTCCTGGGCGTGGAGCTGGTCGAGGGGCGCGACCTGTACACCAAGGGCGGCCGGGTCTACATGCGGACCACCGAGGGGTCGCGCCGCGTCGACGTCATCTACCGGCGGGTGGACGACGAGTGGATCGACCCCGTCGAGTTCCGCGGCGACTCCATGCTCGGCGTGCCCGGCCTCGTCGGCGCGGCGCGGCTCGGGAACGTCACGCTCGCGAACGCCCTCGGCAACGGCGTCGCCGACGACAAGCTCGTCTACACCTACGTACCCGACCTGATCCGCTACTACCTCGCCGAGGAACCCGTCCTGTCGAACGTCGACACCTGGCGCCTCGAGGATCCCGACGCCCGCGCCGAGGTGCTCGACCGGATCGACGAGCTCGTCGTGAAACCCGTCGACGGTTCGGGCGGCAAGGGCATTGTGGTGGGGCCCAAGGCCACCCGCGCCGAGATCGACGCGGTGCGGGCGCGGATCGTCGAGGACCCGCGCGGCTGGATCGCGCAGCCCGTGGTGCAGCTCTCGACGGGGCCGACGTTCGTCGACGGCGCCTTCCGGCCGCGCCATCTCGACCTGCGTCCCTTCGCCGTGAACGACGGCTCGGACGTCTGGGTGCTGCCCGGCGGGCTCACGCGGGTGGCCCTTCCGGAGGGGCAGCTCGTCGTGAACTCGTCCCAGGGCGGCGGGTCCAAGGACACCTGGGTGCTGGAGGCGGGCGCCGGGTCCCGTCCGGCAGCTCCGGCGCCCGTCGAACGCCGGCCCGCGAGCGCCCGGCCGCAGAATCCGCCGGCGGGCGTGCCCCGGGCGACCAACCCGGACGACGCGGCCGCGAACCAGCAGCAGCAACAGCAGCAGCAGGTCTCGACAGGCCCGACCGGCGAGGGTGCGACCCGCGAGGTCTCGACCGGCGGGGTCTCGACCGGAGGGGGAGCGGCATGCTGAGCCGGATCGCGGAGTCGCTGTTCTGGATCGGGCGGTACGTCGAGCGCGCCGACGACACGGCGCGGATCCTCGACGTGCACGTGCAGATGCTGTCGGAGGACCCGTGGGCGGACGAGGCCACGGCCTGCCGGTCCCTGCTGGCGATCATGGACCACCCCGCGGGGCCCGATGACGGCGAGGTGAACCGTGAAACCGTGCTGCGGCTGCTGGCGCACGACCGGGAGAACCCGTCGTCGATCGCCGGGTCGCTGCTCGCCGCGCGGGAGAACGCGCGCCGCGCGCGCGAGATCGTCTCGACCGACCTGTGGGAGTGCCTCAACACGACGCGCAACACCCTCCCGTCGCATGCGCGCCGGGGGCCGCACGAGTTCTTCTCGTGGGTACGGGAGCGGGCCGCCGTCGTCGCGGGGCTGATGGAGTCGGCGACGCCGCGCGACTCGACGTGGCACTTCATGGTGCTGGGCCAGGCGATCGAGCGGGCCGACATGACTGCGCGCCTCATCACGACCCAGGCCCGGCTCGGGACGGGCGGCCCCGGCTGGAACACGCTGCTGCGGTCCTGCGGTGGGTACGAGGCGTACCTGCGGGCGTACCGCGGCCGGGCGTCCGACGCCGACGCCGCTGGCTTCCTCATTCTCGACCGGCTGTTCCCGCGGTCGATCGTCTACGCGCTGCACGCCGCGGAGCGGGCGCTGCGCGAGCTGGAGCCGGTGGAGGGCCGGCACGCGGTGTCGGACGACGCCCGCCGGGCGCTGGGGATCATGCGCTCCGAGCTGGAGTTCGCCCGGCTCGGCGACCTGCTCGCCGACCTGCCGGACACGATGGAGCGCGTGCAGGTGGCGTGCACGCGGGCGAGCGGCGCGATCAAGCACCGGTACTTTCCGGCGGTGGCCACGACGGCCTGGGTGGAGGAGGCGCTGTGACGCTGCTGAAGGGTGGTCCACACGACCCTGTTCGACTACGCCTCACCGGTCACGGACTCGTACAACCAGACGCGTATGCGCCCCGTCCAGGACGCACGCCAGACGGTGCGCTCGGCGTCCCTGGTGATGTCGCCCACCACCTGGTCCGCGGACCACACCGACTACTGGGGCACCAGCGTGACCGCGTTCGAGATCCTGCGCCCGCACAGCCAGCTCAAGATCGTCGCTGAGGCGCTGGTGGAGGCCTCCGGGTACTCCGCGGGCGGCCGCCCCGCCGGGGACGTGCCCGGGTGGGAGGACCTGGCGAGCGAGCCGGTGCTGGACACGCAGGCGGCGTTCCTCGCGGAGTCGGCGGTGACCGCGCCGCCGCCGGACCTCGCGGCGCTCGCGCTGGAGGCGGCCGGCGGGCTGGACCCCGACCGGGCGGCGGAGGCGATCTGCCTCGCGGTGCGGGAGCGCCTCGAGTACGTACCCGGTGTGACCACCGTGCACACGCCTGCGGTCGAGGCGTGGGAGGCGCGCAAGGGCGTGTGCCAGGACATGGCGCACCTCGCGCTCGGCGCGCTGCGCTCGGTCGGGATCCCCGCGCGGTACGTGTCCGGGTACGTGCATCCCGAGCCGGACGCCGGGATCGGCGAGCAGGTGCACGGCGAGTCGCACGCCTGGGTCGAGTGGTGGACCGGCGAGTGGGTCGGCTACGACCCCACGAACCGGGTGTTCGTGGGTGGCGACCACGTGGTGGTCGGGCGTGGGCGCGAGTACGGCGACGTGCCGCCGTTCAAGGGTGTCTATGCCGGCGCGGGCTCGTCCACGCTGGCCGTGACGGTGGAGATCACACGGCTTGGTTAGGGGGCGTGGCTGTGGGTTCAGTGGAAGGTGTCTGTCGAAGTCGCTGAGAGATCGTCCGCTCTTGACGAGGCCGTCGCGCCACTCGCTTCCGGAACTGGGGTGCTGCCGCTCGCATGCGGGGGCTATGTCATCGAGCGCCGCTATGACAAGAGCGAATACGTCCATCGGGTTCAGGGGACCACGAACCTGCAGGCAAAGGCGATCGCCAAGTCCGGACGGGATGAGGTGATGGTGTCGCGGCCTCGAGAACTGGGGGCGCGGGTACTTACTCTCAATCGGGCACGTGGTCGGTTTCCAGGTCTTCGACGACGAGTTGGGGACCAGTTGCGGGATCGTACTTCGCGGGAAACACGGTCGCCTACAAGCATCTACTAAACAGTTGCTCAACGAGTATGCGTTACCGCTGGAAGCCGGATAGTATCCAAGTGTTCTTGAATGTTCACAGGACGGTGTCACGCAAGTCGTTCGCGAAGTGTACGATCGTTCCCAGCCAATGGGCATACACAAAGGATGAGACGAGGGCAGTCACAATCTCCGCCGGCGTGTCGATTGCCGACGTAGGCGTGACGGCCCAATCGGGTTGGAATTCGCAGTCGAGCCTTTCGTTCGGCCCATCAACAGGAAGTGCGAAGATCTGCTACAGCAACCCGGCGGGACTTGATGAGTCCGCAAGTATTGCCGCCAATCCGTCATGAGGTATAGCTTTCGTCTGACCCTCGTGCTCCTGCTGTTTGCCGCTACGGGATGTGCAAACAGTGGGGGCGCGGAGGTCAGGCAGCCCCCCGGCGGCGGGAATAACGGCAGCGGACAGGTCGCAATGGCCGATGTTGCCGCAGAGTCGCCTATAACGGTCGGCCTTATGACACTGTGCGTCGAAGGGGCGGATACGGGGGACGTTGTCGACGTTGTGGCCGATGGTGATGGCGCGGTCGAGGTGACAGCGTTCGCAATCCAGGACGAGGGCAATATTGGTGCCGCCCGGTCGAGCCTGGCGGATCTGGGTATCGACACCGGAGATCATGAGGTTCGCTCCCGATGTGGCGCTGATGGTACGGACGGTTACTCCGAGATGCTGGTCGAGGTGGTGCGTCACACTTCGGAGAGCGCAATGATTGATGGATTCACGGTTCGTTGGGCGGCAGGCGATGCGTCGGGCGATCTCACGATCGACTACCCGCACTGGGTGTGCGCCCCAGGGGACGTAACGGGATCAGAGACCTGTCTGCCGTCAGCGAATGGCGGATAGTGTCTGCGGCGACCAGTCTGTCTCCCCGGAAGTTCGGGAATGTGGATCGGGAAGGCAGAGCGGCAACGCCTTCGTCGGCAGAAACTCCCGGACGGGCAATGGTCTCTGTCGGCGAGACAGTGGCCCGGCTTGAACTTGGCTCACGGCACGATCGGCTGCGCCAGCGCAGCCTCGAGGTCGGTGTGGTGGCCCTGCACGGTGAGCCCCGCCTCGGCGGGCGTGAGGCGCCGCCACAGCGTCAGCGCGAGCCCTTCGGCCGGCCCGGAGACGACGACGTCGGGGGTCACTTCGTCCGCACGCTCGCCGGGAGCGCCGAGCACCCAGGTGGGCGCGCCGTCGACGTCGGTCGCCACGAGGGCGACCTGGAGGCGCAGCGGCGCCATGCGGCCCAGGCCCGCCTGGCGGGGCTGGAGCACGGTGACCACCTCGTCGACGGTGTCGGCCCACACCTCGGGCTCCGCCTCGACCAGGCCGATCGAGCCCGCCCCAGAGCGCGCGGCCAGCAGGTCGTGCAGGTGCACCAGCGTCTCGTGGGTCTGCCGGCGGTGCCAGAACCGCACCGGGCCGGGGCCCATGGGCTCGGGATGGGTGAGCACCCGGCCGGTCGCGTCCGGGTCGAGCTCGGCCAGGGCCTGGCGCAGGGTCGCGGCCTGGGCGGCATAGTGCGGCGCCAGGTCGAACGGCCCGTCCCCCAGGGGCGCACCCCGCTTCGCCCGCGCCTGCCCGGCGGCCCAGTAGTGGATCCCGGCGAGGTGCTCCACCAGCTCGCGCACCGTCCACTCGCCGCAGGCGGGAACGCGCGCGTCGGCGTCGGCGTCGGGCACCGCGGCGAGGAAGTCGCGCTGGAACCGGGCCAGCAGCGACAGGTGGTCGAGGGTCATGTGCCGAAAGGTACCGCGCGCCACCGACACCCCGAGCAGGTCGTGCAACTCAGGCAGCCCTGCCTACCGTCGCCTCAGGCGGTACGCGCCAGATCCGCCACGGAGTACGACGACGTGATGGGCTCGTCGACGCCAGGAACGTCGATCTGGATGCGAACTCGGTCGCCGTAGCGCTCGATCACTGTCGCGTCGTGGCAGCGAACGCCAAACGGCACCGTGAGGTGGGACCCCACGGGAAATGTGTCTCCATGGTCCGAGGCCGTCGACCGGTCCGAGTCTTCTTGTGTGCAGACATAACCAGCCTCCTTACCGGGGCCGCGCCACTTCTCCAGAGCATCAGAAGGCACCCGCAGGCTCTAGAGTTGTTCCGAGGGGCTGCATCTCGACCCTCGCGGTGTTCGACGCCTGTCCCACTCCGGATGACGAGCACCGCACGCCGTGGAACCGTAGGACCACTCCCGTCGTTCTCCACGCGATGCGCCTCGGCGCACGCGGTCGGAAGCCTCGGGCCGCGACAGCACCACACTCCCAGTGAAGGATCATGGACGCCGACAGTCATAGTCCCCGCCCAGCCGCGCGCCGCGACACCACCGACTGGGGGTGGGTGCGTTGAGCTGGGTGGTCTCCCTCCTGCTGGGGGTTCTGGTGATCCTGGCGATCACCGCCGTGACGGGTTACTTCGTCGCGCAGGAGTTCGCGTACATGGCGGTCGACCGCGCGCGTCTCGCGTCCCGCTCCGAGGCCGGCGACCCCGGGGCGCGGCGCGCGCTCGGCGTGACCCGGCGGACCAGCTTCATGCTCTCCGGGGCGCAGCTCGGCATCACCGTCACGGGCCTGCTCGTCGGCTACGTGGCCGAGCCGCTCGTCGGCGAGGCGCTGGGCGAGGCGCTCGGCGGCGTCGGGGTGCCGGTCGGCACCGGCATCGCGATAGGCACGATCCTCGCGCTGGTGTTCTCGACCCTCGTGCAGATGCTGTTCGGCGAGCTCGTCCCGAAGAACCTGGCGATCGCGCGGCCCGAGCCGGTGGCGCTCTGGCTCGCCCGCTCGACGACGGCCTACCTCGCCGTCTTCGGCTGGCTCATCACGGTGTTCGACGCCGCGTCCAACGCGCTCCTGCGGCTGCTGCGCATCGAGCCCGTGCACGACGTCGAGCACTCGGCGTCCGTCCGCGACCTCGAGCACATCGTCGCCGACTCGCGCGCCAGCGGTGACCTGCCCGGTGACCTGTCGGTGCTGCTGGACCGCATCCTCGACTTCCCGCGGCAGGACGTGGAGCACGCCATGATCCCGCGCGCCCGCGTCGGTGTGGTGCACGCCGGGGACACGCTCGTGCAGCTGCGCGAGCTGATGGCCGGCGGCCACTCCCGTTACCCGGTGGTGGACGACGACGGTGAGGTGGTCGGCGTCGTGCACCTCGCCGACCTGCTGTCGGCGGCCCCCGGCACGGCGTCCGTCGCGGACCTGCTGCGCCCCGCGCTCGTGCTGCCCACGACGATGACGCTGCCGGACGCCCTGCGGGAGCTGTCGGTCACGCGCAACCAGATGGCGTGCGTCGTGGACGAGTACGGCGGGTTCGCCGGCGTGCTCACCGCCGAGGACCTCGCCGAGGAGCTGGTCGGCGAGATCACCGACGAGCACGACGACGAGATCGACCCCGTCACCGCGGCGTCGGACGGGGTGTGGGTAATGGCCGGCGACGTCCACCTGGACGAGGTGGAGCGCGCCGTCGAGCGCGACCTGCCGGACGGGGACCACGAGACGATCGCGGGACTGGCGATCGCCGTGCACGGCTCGCTGCCTGCGGCGGGCGACGTCGTGGACGTCCCGCTGCCCACCGACCCGGCCGGCCTCGTCGCGCCGGAGCCGCCACCGGCCGAGGTGCTCCGGATCGAGGTGCTCGACGTGGAGCGGCACGTGCCGTCCCACGTCCGGGTCACCGTCGTCGAGGCGGATGCCCCATCAGCACACGCCGGGGCCGCGACCGAGAACCAGAGCGAGGAGACCCGATGAGCAACCCCTGGGTGGTCCTCGCCGCGACCGTCGTCATCATCGCGCTCAGCGCGTTCTTCGTGGCCGTGGAGTTCGCGCTCCTGGCCGCCAAGCGGCACCGCTTGGAGGATGCCGCGGCCACCAGCCGTTCCGCGCGGGCAGCGCTGCGCAGCGCCAGCGAGCTCACGGTGCTGCTGGCCGGTTCCCAGCTCGGCATCACGGTCTGCACCCTCGCGCTCGGCGCCATCACCAAGCCGGCCGTGCACCACTGGCTGACGCCCGTGTTCGAGACGTGGGGCGCGCCGTTCTGGGCCGCCGACGTCGCGGGCTTCGTGCTGGCCCTGGTCATCGTCACGTTCCTGCACCTGGTCGTGGGGGAGATGGCGCCCAAGTCCTGGGCGATCGCTCACCCCGAGGCCAGCGCCACGATGCTGGCGCTGCCGATGCGGGCGTTCATGGCACTGACCCGGCCGGCGCTCCTGGCGCTCAACGGCGCGGCGAACTGGTGCCTGCGGCGCGTGGGCGTCGAGCCGGCGGACCAGGTCGCATCAGGGCAGGGTCCCGACGACCTGCGGCACCTCGTGGAGCATTCCGCCAGCGTCGGTGCGCTCGACGTCGCCTATTCCGCCCAGCTCTCCGGCGCGCTGGACCTGCGCCGCCTGACGGTCGCGGACCTGCTGGCCGACCACGCGGCCCCGGCCGCCGTCGGGCACCATGCAACGGCCGCCGAGGTGCAGGAGGCGTCCCGCGCCTCGGGCCACCTGCGGATCATCGTGCAGGGCGACGGCGGCCGGCCGGACGGCGTCGTGCACGTGCGCGACACGCTCCTGCTGGCCGACGACGCGCCGGTCTCCGACGTCACCCGGCCCGTCTTCGAGCTGACCACAGACGTGCCGCTGCACAGCGCCCTGACGAGCATGCGGGAGACGGGCAACCACCTCGCCGTCGTGCCCCGGACCGACGGCGCCGCGGCGGGCTACGGCGTGGTGACCCTTGCCGACGTGCTCCGGAGCCTCTTCCCGCGCACGATCGCCCCCCGCTCGGCCTGACCCCTGACGAGTTGAGTGCTGGATCTTCGCCCGTTCACGCGGCCGCGCAGGGCGAATATCCAGCACTCAGCGAGAAGGAGGGTGTTCGGGCGGGACGTGGGAGAATGGCTGCTGGCCCCCGCCCAACCTGAACACCACCCTGACGACGGAGCGAGAACGCTTTGCCCATCCCCGGTCCTGCGCTCACGGCGCGCATCCAGCCGAATGCCACCGCGCCCGAGCTGATCCGCAACTTCTGCATCATCGCGCACATCGACCACGGCAAGTCGACCCTGGCCGACCGCATGCTCCAGCTCACGGGCGTGGTGAACTCGCGCGACATGCGCGCGCAGTACCTGGACCGGATGGACATCGAGCGCGAGCGCGGCATCACCATCAAGTCGCAGGCGGTGCGGATGCCGTGGGCCCTGGCGGACGACGCCGGCGTGCTGACGCCCCACGCCCTGAACATGATCGACACCCCCGGCCACGTCGACTTCACCTACGAGGTCTCCCGGTCGCTGGCCGCGTGCGAGGGCGCGGTGCTGCTGGTCGACGCCGCGCAGGGCATCGAGGCGCAGACCCTGGCCAACCTGTACCTGGCCATGGAGAACGAGCTGGAGATCATCCCGGTCCTGAACAAGATCGACCTGCCGGCGGCGCAGCCCGAGAAGTACGCCGAGGAGCTCGCGAACCTCGTGGGCAGCGACCCGGAAGATGTCCTCAAGGTCTCCGGCAAGACGGGTGTGGGCGTCGAAGCCCTGCTCGACCGCATCGTGCAGCGCGTCCCGGCCCCGGTCGGCGATCCGGAAGCCCCGGCCCGCGCCATGATCTTCGACTCGGTCTACGACACCTACCGCGGCGTCGTGACCTACGTGCGTGTGATCGACGGCGACCTGAACCCGCGCGAGAAGATCGCGATGATGTCGACGCGAGCCACCCACGAGCTCCTCGAGATCGGGGTCAGCTCGCCCGAGCCGCACCGGACCAACGGGCTCGGCGTCGGCGAGGTCGGCTACCTGATCACGGGCGTGAAGGACGTGCGCCAGTCCAAGGTCGGCGACACCGTGACCAACGCTGCCAAGCCCGCCACCGAGGCGCTCGGCGGGTACAGCGACCCCAAGCCCATGGTGTTCTCGGGCCTGTACCCGATCGACGGCTCCGACTACCCGGTGCTGCGCGACGCCCTGGACAAGCTCAAGCTCAACGATGCCGCGCTCAACTACGAGCCCGAGACGTCGGTGGCCCTCGGCTTCGGTTTCCGCGTGGGCTTCCTCGGCCTGCTGCACCTGGAGATCGTGCGCGAGCGCCTGGAGCGCGAGTTCAACCTCGACCTCATCTCCACGGCCCCCAACGTCGTCTACGAGGTGACGATGGAGGACAACACCACCATCGAGGTGACGAACCCGTCGGAGTTCCCCGGGGGCAAGATCAAGGAGGTTCGCGAGCCCGTCGTCAAGGCCACGATCCTGACCCCGAGCGAGTTCGTTGGCGCCGTCATGGAGCTCGCGCAGAGCAAGCGCGGCGACCTGCAGGGCATGGACTACCTGTCCGAGGAGCGCGTCGAGATGCGCTACCACCTGCCGCTCGCGGAGATCGTCTTCGACTTCTTCGACCAGCTCAAGTCCAAGACCCGCGGCTACGCGTCCCTCGACTACGATACGAGCGGCGACCAGGCGGCCGACCTGGTGAAGGTCGACATCCTGCTCCAGGGCGAGCACGTCGACGCGTTCAGCGCGATCGCGCACCGCGACAAGGCGTACTCCTACGGCGTCATGATGACCGCCAAGCTCAAGGAGCTCATCCCGCGCCAGCAGTTCGAGGTGCCGATCCAGGCCGCCATCGGTGCGCGCGTGATCGCCCGCGAGACCATCCGCGCCATGCGCAAGGACGTGCTCGCCAAGTGCTACGGCGGTGACATCAGCCGTAAGCGCAAGCTGCTGGAGAAGCAGAAGGAGGGCAAGAAGCGCATGAAGAACATCGGCTCCGTCGAGGTGCCGAAGGACGCGTTTATCGCCGCCCTCTCCTCCGACTCCGCGGCCCCCAAGGACAAGAAGAAGTGATCGCCCCTCCGCCCAGCTCGTTGAGTGCTGGGTATTTGTTGGTTCGTCGGGGCTCTGCCCCACAAATATCCAGCACTCGACGAGGGAGGTAGGGGTGCCCAGCCTTCCGGTCGGCATTCCGGTGCCCGACGACGGCGGGCTGCCCGCCTGGGTGCGCCCGCCCGCGCCGGTCGGCACCGCCCAGCCGTTCGGCGTCTACGTGCATGTGCCGTTCTGTTCCGTGCGGTGCGGGTACTGCGACTTCAACACCTACACCGCCTCCGAGCTGGGCGGCGGCGCCAACCAGGCCGCCTATGCGACCACCGCCCTGCGCGAGGTGACGCTCGCGCGGCAGGTCCTGTCCGACGCCGGACGGTCGCCCGCCGCGGTCTCCACCGTCTTCTTCGGGGGCGGCACCCCGACGATGCTGCCCGCGGAGGACCTCGCCCGGGTGTTCGGCGGGATCAAGGACACCTGGGGCCTCGCCGACGGCGCCGAGGTCACCACCGAGGCCAACCCGGACTCCGTCACTCCCGAGTCGCTGCGGGTCCTGGCCGACGCCGGGTTCACGCGCGTCTCGTTCGGCATGCAGTCGGCGGTGCCCCACGTGCTGGCGACGCTCGAGCGCACCCACGACCCGCTGCGCATCCCCGACGTCGTGCGGTGGGCCCGGGACGCCGGGCTGGACGTGTCCCTGGACCTCATCTACGGCACGCCGGGCGAGTCCCTGGAGGACTGGCGGGCCAGCGTCGAGACAGCGCTGGCCACCGGCGTCGACCACGTGTCCGCGTACGCGCTGGTGGTGGAGGCCGGCACCAAGATGGCCGCCCAGGTGCGCCGCGGCGAGGTGGCGCTGCCCGATGAGGACGACCAGGCGGCGAAGTACGAGCTGGCCGACGACCTGCTCACCGCGGCGGGCCTGCGCTGGTACGAGGTGTCGAACTGGTCCCGCGCGGGGCACGAGTGCCGGCACAACGTCGGGTACTGGCGCGGTGACGACTGGTGGGGCATCGGCCCGGGCGCGCACAGCTACGTGTCGGCCCCGGACCGGACCACCGGGGAGACGCCCGCCGGCGTCCGCTGGTGGAACGTCAAGCACCCCCGTGCCTACGCGACGCGGCTGGAGGCCGGGCAGAGCCCGGGCGCCGGGCGCGAGCTGCTCACCCGCGAGGAGGCACACCTGGAGCGCGTGATGCTCGGCGTGCGGCTCCGGGACGGGCTCGACCTCGGCGTGCTGTCGGCGTCGGGCCGCACAGCGGTGGCGGGCCTCGTGGCGCGCGGGCTGCTCGACGGCCGGGCCGCGCTCGGCGTCGGCGGAGGGCATGGCGCCGGCGAAGGGCGCAGCGCCGGTGGAGGGCCCGCACGTGCGGTGCTGACCCGCCGCGGCCGCCTGCTGGCGGACGCCGTCGTACGCGACCTGACCGCCTGATGTCCGGAACCCGTTATCTGGGCTAGAGTTCCAAATGGTTTGTTTGCGCAGTAGGCGAAATCGTCGATATCTTGTGCCGATCAACACCGTTACGAGGCGACATCAGTGCGCCTGACGAGGGGCACGCGAATGAGCAACACCTACGGCGGCTGGGCTCCGCAGGATCCAAACCGTGGGCAGGACCCCTACCCAGGACAGGATCCTCGGCGGGCGCAGGACGCCAACCCTCGCGGACAGCAGGAGCCGACGCGCGACCCGTACGGTCAGGACCCGCAGCCGTTCGACCCGTACGGTCAGCGCGATCCCTACGGCCGCCCCGCCAACCCGTACGGGCGGCCCGACTACCAGCCTCAGCAGCAGCCGGAGCAGCGGGACCCGGAGCCCGGCGTGTGGGGCCAGTCCCAGGGCCGCACGCAGGTCCCGCAGCAGCAGGGCGGCTACCAGCAGCCTGGCTACCAGCAGCCGAGTTACCAGCAGCAGTTCCCGGAGTATCTGCCCGCCCCGGGGGAGGAGTGGCAGGCCGACGCCGAGCCGCCGACTGTCGGCAACGCGTGGCGCTGGGCCTGGAGCGCGTTCGGCGCGAGCTGGGGCACCTGGGTGCTGATGAGCCTGCTGCTCGGCATCGCGCAGATCGCCGTCATCCTCTTGTTCAGCCCGTCCACCATGGACGGCCTGATGAACGCCACCGACCCCGCCGCCGTCGACGCCGCGCAGGCCGCGGGGCAGACGCTGGAGGCAAAGGCGCTCAGCGCCGCCGGCACGGCGGTCTCCTTCCTGCTTCAGGCCCTCCTGTACGCCGGCGCGCTCGCGGCGACACGGACCCGCAAGGCCGCCTTCCGCGACTTCTTCATGCTGCACGGTTTCGGCGGCCTCGTGGGGTACTCGCTGATCGTCGGTGCGCTCGGGTTCGTGAGCACGGTGGTGCCCATGGTGGGCCTGCTGGTGCAGGTCGTCTGCACGCTGCTCCTGCTCCCGGTGCCCTTCCTGCTGCTCAAGGGTGTCGGTTTCGGTAAGGCCCTCGCGGGCGGCATCGGGTTGGTTCTCACCCACCTCGGGACCGCGCTCGCGGTCTTCGGGATCTTCGCCGGCTTGGCCGTCGCGTCGATCTTCACGTGCGGGATCGGGCTCGTCGTCGTGGCGCCGGCGATGCTCCTCGTGGGGGCCTATCTCGTCCAGCGGTGGACCGGCGACTCCGTCCAGGCCTGACCCGCGAGTAACAACTCGGCAGTTCCACATGCGGGCATGCGGAGAAAGAGTGAAGGTGGCCTCGGATCACTGACCAGTGAAAGGGGATCACATGAGCGAGAACACTCCGCGGAGCCCGTACGAGCCGAACGCGGGCGGGCCTACACCGCCGCAGAACCCGGCCGGCCCCACGCCGCCGCCCGGCGGACCGACCCAGCCGCCGCCGAGCGGACCTACGCCGCCGGCCTACGGCGGCGCGACCCAGCCGCCCGGCTATGGCACCGCGGCCCAGCCGCCGGCTTACGGCGGCCCGGGCGGGCCCTACGGGACGCAGCCGTCCGGCCCGTTCGGCGTCGGCGAGGCGCTGAGCTTCGCGTGGAACAGGTTCACGGGGAACTGGCTGTTCTGGGTCCTGTTCGTGCTGCTCACGTTCGCCGTGGGCGCCATCTTCAACTCGGGCTCGATCGGCGACTACCAGGAGATCAACGAGGCCGCGATGCGCGGCGACATCAGTACCGGGGCGGCGGCCGGGTTGTCCTTCGGCAGCTCGCTGCTCGGGCTGATCGGTTCCCTGCTCACCTCGGTGCTCGGGGCCCTCGGGATCAACGCGGCGCTGCGTGAGGTCTCCGGCGAGAAGGCGACCTGGGGCACACTCTTCAAGGTCAACAGCTACGGGATGATCATCCTCACGGCGCTCCTGCTGCTGGTCGCCGGCTTCGTCGGCCTGCTCCTGTGCGGGCTCGGCCTCATCGCCCTGGCGATCTTCGCGCCGTTCACCTACCACAACGTGGTCGACAAGGGCATGAACGCGTGGGAGGCCTTCACCTCGTCGTTCCGCCTGGTGGGCCAGAACTTCGGTGCGGTGTTCCTGCTGGAGCTCGCGCTCCTGGGCATCAACATCGTGGGCGCGATCCTGTGCGGGCTCGGCCTGTTCATCACGCTCCCGCTGTCGCTCGTCGCGCTGGCCTTCGCGTTCCGCCGCCTCACCGGCGGTCCGGTTGCCGCGGGCCCGGTCCCGAGCGGCCCGGCAGCGGCCGGCCCGATCGCGGCCTGACGCCCCCGGCCGCCGTCGGCCAAAGAAAAATGACCATGCACCTGCTGCCAGCCGGAATCCGGAACTGACAGCAGGTGCATGGTCATCTGTTTGGCCGACGGTGGCGGCGTCGGCCTACTTCACGAAGCGGATGTTCACCGGGTAGCGGTACGGCTCACCCTTACCGTTGGCCACGGCCGCCAGGATCATGAACACCAGCGCCGCGATGAACGCGAGGTACACGATCCCGCCGATCCCGAATGTGATCGCGGTGATGATCGCGGCGGCTATCTGCGCGATGACCATGGTGATCTGGAAGTTCAGCGACTCCTTGGCCTCCTGCTCAACGAACCGGCTGCGGTCCTTGAGCGCCAGCCAGATCACCAGCGGCGGGATGAACGACAGGATCAGCGGGCCGAGCTGGGCGAAGACGGACCACATGCGCTCGTCGGACGGGTTGAGCGGCATGGGCTGGTAGGGCACGCCCGGGCCGTAAGCCGGGCCCGGCTGGGGCTGGCCCGGATACGGCTGGCCGGACTGAGGCTGACCCTGGTAGGGCTGTTCCGGCTGGGGCTGACCCTGGTAGGGCGCCTTGCCCTGGTAATAGAGCGGCTGCTGACCCTGATCGGGAGCCGGACCGGGCTGGTCCGGCGCATCGGCCGGACCCGGCTGCGGCTGCTGAGGCGGCGGACCGGGCTGCTGAGGAGACTGCGGCTCCTGCGGGTTCTCGGACATGGGCTCAACCGTAGAGGTTGCACCTCACGTAGTGGTCACGAAATCGATAAGTTCTTCGACCCGGCCGAGCAGTGCGGGATCGAGGTCCCGGAAGTCGCGCACCGCGGCGAGGATGCGCTGCCAGCCGCGGGCGACGTCGGCCTGCGTCTCGGCGGGCCAGCCCAGGGAACGCAGGATGCCGAGCTTCCACTCCGTGCCCCGGTCGATCACGGGCCAGCGCTCCAGCCCGAGGCGCTCGGCGCGCACCGCCTGCCACACGTCGACATACGGGTGGCCCAGCACCAGCACGGTGCCGGCGGGGACGTGGCGCAGCGCCTCGTCGGTGAGCCGCTGCTCCTTGGAGCCGGGGACCAGGTGGTCGACCAGCACGCCGACGCGACGCTCGGCGTCGGGCCCGAACTCCGCGAGGCGTTCGGCGAGATGGTCCACGCCGTCGAGCATCTCGACCACCACACCCTCGACACGCAGGTCGTCGCCCCAGACCTTCTCCACGAGCTCGGCGTCGTGCTTGCCCTCCACCCAGATGCGGCTGCCGCGCGCCTCGCGTGCCCGGGCGCCGTGCACCGCCACCGACCCGGAGGCCGTGCGCGTGGGCAGGGCGGGGGCCCGCGTCAGGACGGGCGCGGTGAGCTCCACGGGCTTGCCCTCCACCCAGAACCCCGGGCCGAGCGGGAAGGTGCGGGTGCGGCCGCGGCGGTCCTCCAGGACCACCACGTGCATGCCGCCCGACTTCTCGACGCGCACCACGGCGCCGACCCAGCCGGTCTCGACCTCCTCGACCACCAGCCCCGGCTCGGCGGGCGTGGGCAACGACGTCGGCCGCCGCCCCCGCTGCGCGCCAGGAAACGCGGGGGACAGCACATCGGGCCCATACCGTTCGTCGCGCACGCGGCTGAGCCTAGATCGGCCACCCCGTTGAGTGCTGGATATCTGTTGGGTCGGAGTGTCATGACCCAACAGATATCCAGCACTCAACACTCAACACTCGGCACTCAGCGGACGGCGCGGAGGGCCGCTTCCGTGCGGGTCGCCACGCCCAGCTTGCGCAGGATCGCCGACACGTGCACCGACGCCGTCTTGGCCGAGATGAACAGCCGCTCGGCGATCTGCCCGTTGGTCAGGCCCTCGGCCACGAGGGCGAGCACCTGCTGCTCGCGGGCAGTGAGCGCGTCCGGCCCGCTGCCCGACGGCGGTGCGTCGAGCAGGCCCGCCCGGTCGGTCAGGTCCTGCGCCCACCGGACGATCAGCCCCGCCCCGAGCTTCTCCGCCTCAGCGACGGCCGACCCGAGCGCCGTCCGCGCCCCAGCCCGGTCGCCGGTCTCCAGCAGCCGCGCGCCCTCGCGGTACAGCGCGTACGGGCGCAGGTGCGCGGGGCCGGGCAGCTCTGCGACCGCCTTCCACGGGCCGGTGCCGAGCTCCGCCTCGAAGACTGCCGACCACACAGGGAACGTCGGCCAGCTGGCGCACTCGGCGAGGGCCGCGCGGTACGGGGCGTCGTCCACGCCCTGACCGGCCGCGCGGAGCCGGGAGATCGCCTGGGCCGCTACGGCAAGCGACGTGAGGTCGTAGGCAGGGCTGCGAGGGTGGTCCGGCGCGATGATCCCCGACAGGTGCTCCAGCGCCGCCGCCGGTTCGCCGCGCAGCAGCGCGAGCTCTGCCTGGGTGACTCCGGTGCGCGACCGGATCTGTTCCTCCAGGCGTCCGTACCGCTCCCAGGTGGCGGCCTTGCGGCGGGCTTCGGCCTGTGCTCGCTCGACGTAGCCCCGCCACATCGTGAGCCAGGTGCGGCGCTCGCTCAGGTAGACGGCGTACACGCTGTCGTGGACCAGGGGCACCGTGCGCTCGTACCAGGCGGCAGCTTCGGCCCAGTCACCCCGCCCGATCCAGGCCTCGACGACGTTCCCCTCGATCATGATCCGGGATCCCTCGGACGCGCCGTGCCGGCGCGCCGCCGCCACCCCTCCCTCGGCGATCTCCGCGGCCCTGCTCCATTCGCCCACGAGGAGCCGGACGTCCGACCCGTTGATGTAGTAGCGGCTCAGTCCCTGCCAGGCATCACCTGCCGCGTCGCGGCCTGCGTCGATCTCGGCGAACCCGCCGGTGTCGCCAAGCTGGACCCGGCTCAGGCCCCGCAGGTTCAGGGCGACCGACACGAGCTCGGCGCTGCCGATCGCCTTCCCGGCGTCGTAGGCGGCCGTCGCAGCCTCGATCCCTTCCCGTGGCAGGCCGTTGAGCATGGCGTGGCGCGCCTGCAGGATCAGGAGCTGGCCGCGCACGGCGTCGTCCCGACCGGGCTCCACGAGCGCGAGGGCGCGGGTGATGAGCCCGGGCCCCTCGTCCGAGCCGGCGTGGCCCGCGATGAGCGCGGTGTCGGCGAGCGTGCGGGCGAGGCCTACCGGGTCGTCGTCGGGCCATTCAGCTACCGCCTCGTGCGCCACCGCCAGGGCGCGGGCCGTGCGGGTGGACCCGCGCAGGGACTCGGCGACCGTTCGCAGCAGCTCGTGGTGCGGCAGGCCTGCCACGGCCTCGGCGTCGGGCACCTGCTCCCAGAGCTCCAGCGCCCGCTCGCCCAGCGCGACGGCGGCGGACGACGCCGCGTCGTCCGCGGCCGCCCGGTGCCCGACGACGGCCGCCGCCAGCGCCTTGTCGAGCATCCCCGCGCGCCACTAGTGGTCGGCGATGCGGGACAGCTTCGCGACCGACCGGGTGCGCTGGACGAGGGCCCGCTCCAGCGCCCGCGCGTACGCGGCGTGCAGGCGACGGCGCTCGCCGGGCAGCAGCTCGGCGTACACGGCCTCCTGGACCAGCGCGTGCCGGAACGCGTACCCGACGTCGGTCGCCACCAGCACCTGCGCGTCGACCGCCGCGCGCGCCGTCTCCTCCGGCTCGGGACCGACGCCCGCGCCGGTCCGCTGCCCCGAGCCCGTCGCCGGGTCCGCCAGGACGTCGTCGAGCACGTCGTGCCACACGCGCGGGCCCGCGGCGGCGACCACCCGGCACAGCGCCTGGGCCTCGCGGTTCAGGTTCCAGTAGCGCAGCAGGAGGATGTCGCGCAGGGAGCCGGGCAGGTCGGTGCCGAGAAAGCCGACCAGCTCCTCGACGTAGAACGGGACCCCCTCGCTGCGGTCCGCCAGATCGGCGAGCGCCTCCGGGTCGAGGTCGCGGTCGCGGTCGTTGTCGCGGTCGCTGCCGCCGAGGCCGGGGGAGCCGCCGAGCAGGTCCTGCGCCATCTGCCGGACCTCGGTCTCGCCCAGGCGGGCCAGGTCCAGGCGGGTAGTGAGCCGGGCCCGGTCGAGCTCGGCCATGACGCTGCGCAGCGGGTGTGCGCGTCCGACGTCGTCGCTGCGGTAGGTGAGCAGCAGGAGCAGGCCAGGGGTCGCGGTGCGGGCGAGGCGCAGGGCGACGGCCCGGGTGACGTCGTCGGACCAGTGCAGGTCCTCCATGATCACGACGACCGGCCGTTCGGCGGCGAGGTTGGCGAGCAGGTCGCTGAGGACCTCGGGGATGCGGTCCGCTCCGGCGTCGGGTGCGGGCGCGACGAGCTGGGGCGCTACCGCGGACAGGGCGCCGGCTGCAGGTCCGGCGGCGGCGACGGCGGCCTCGGGGCCGACCGCCTGGACGAGGGTGTGCAGCAGGCCGGCCAGGGCGGCGTAAGGCACGGGTCCCGATCCGGAGTCGGCGCACTGCCCAAGGACCAGGGTGACGCCCTCGGCATGCGCGGTGAGCTCGTCGAGCAGGCGGGTCTTGCCGATCCCGGCCTCGCCGGCGATCACGACGGTGCGGCCGGCGCCCGAGCGGACGTCGTCGAGAGCGGCCTTCAGCTCGCCGAGCTCGCGGGCTCGGCCCACCAGGCGGGCGCGGGGGACCGGCATGGGCTCATCGTCCCATGCCGGTCCTGTTGTGGTTCCGCTCATTGTTGTTGCTGGTCACGGTCGCGCTCACCCACCGGGTTCAGGCGACACGCGGCCGGACGGCGTCGGCCGCCTTGGTACGGCCGGCGCGCTCGGCGCGCTCGGTGGCGCGCTGTGCGGCCGCCTGGCGGCGAGCGGCGTCCTTCTGCTCGCGCGCCACCCGGGCCTGCTCCGTCCGGCGGTTGAGGTCCTGCTCGTTCCTGCGGTACTCGGCGTAGTCCGAAAAACCAAACATCGTGGTGCCTCCTGGTTGTGGCCGCCGGCCTCTCGCCGGCAGTGATTCCAGGTTCGTCTGTGAGGTACCTCGCGCGGATCGGGCGGTTGCCGCATCTTTTGGTACGGGTTCGCTGAGCCGCCGGGGGTCCTCTAAGGCATCGACCTAGACGCGGTGGGTAAGCCCCTCGCGAACGTGCCAGACCTGCAGGTCACGCGGGTGACCTGCACGTCTGACAACTGTGGGACCCCGCGCGGGGGGCGGGCGGCGGGTCGGGGGCTTGGCCGGTTGTGCGTGCCGCGTAGGATTGGCACTCGGTTGGCGAGAGTGCTGGATGCAGCGCTGGTGAGCGGGCCGGAACCCGGGTGCACGTCCCGGACGTTCTACCTGGGACGGAGGTGAGCGCGGTGAGCGAGGAACGCAGGCTCGAAGTCTTGCGGGCGATCGTGGAGGACTATGTCCGGACACGCGAGCCCGTCGGATCGCGCATACTCACGGAGCGGCACCAGCTCGGCGTCTCTCCGGCCACCGTGCGCAACGACATGGCGGCCCTGGAAGAGGCCGGGCTCATCGCCCAGCCGCACACGTCGGCCGGCCGGATCCCGACGGACAAGGGCTACCGCCTGTTCGTGGACCAGCTTGCCGAGGTGCGGCCGCTGACCCTCCCGCAGAAGCGGGCGATCGAGACCTTCCTGTCCGAGGCGGTCGACCTGGACGACGTCGTGGCGCGCGCCGGGCGGCTCATCGCCCAGCTGACGGGCCAGGTCGCCGTCGTGCAGTACCCGTCGCTGCGCCGTTCCGGGCTGCGGCACCTCGAGCTCGTGCCCACGGTCGAGGGGCGCCTCCTCGTCGTTGTCATCACGGACACGGGACGGGTGGAGCAGCGCTTCCTCGACGTGCCGGTCGACCTGGACGACGGAACGCTCGGCGAGCTCCGGGCCCGCCTCAACGCCGCGGCCATCGGCCGGCGGCTCATCGACATCGGGGACGCGTTCGCCCGGGTCACCGAAGCGATGCCGGACGAGCACAAGCCGCTGGCGACAGCCGTGGCCGAGGTCGTCACGACCGCGCTCGGCGAGGAGAGCGAGGAGCGGATCGTACTGACCGGCCAGGCGAACCTGGCGCGGGCAAGCATGCGGTTCGAGCAGGGCCTGCGGCCCGTGCTCGAGGCGCTGGAGGAGCAGGTAGTCCTGCTCGGTCTCCTCACCGACATGACCGACGACGCCGGGGTGGCCGTGAGAATCGGCCACGAGAACCGGATGGCGGGACTGGCGGAGACCTCCGTCGTCACGTCCGGCTACGGCTCGTCCGACGGCGACACGGTCGCGATCCTGAGCTCGATCGGCCCCACCCGTATGGACTATCCGGGCACCATCGCCGCGGTGCGCGCCGTCGCGCGCTACCTGTCGCGAGTGCTGCCCGGCTGACCTGCTCCTCCCTACTCAACTACTTCCCCACAAACCTCCCCGCGAAGAGAGACCTGTGACCGACTACTACGAGATCCTCGGTGTTCCGCGCGACGCCACGCCCGAGCAGATCAAGAAGGCATACCGCAAGCTGGCCCGCGAGCTGCACCCGGACGTGGCAGGCGAAGTGGGCGAGGACCGGTTCAAGGACGTCGCGCGCGCGTACGAGGTGCTGTCCAACCCCGACAAGCGCCAGCAGTACGACATGGGCGTGGACCCCACCTCGCCCGGTGGCGGCGCGGGCGGCGGGTTCGGCGCCGGCTTCGGGTTCCAGGACATCTTCGAGACCTTCTTCGGCGGCGGGCAGCCCACCGGGCCGGTCCCGCGCGCCCGGCGCGGCAACGACGCGCTCGTGCGGCTCGACCTCGAGCTGTCCGAGGCCGTCTTCGGCGCCAAGCGCGAGATCCAGGTCGACACCGCGGTGGTGTGCAACACCTGCGGCGGCGACGGCGCGCGGCCTGGCACCCACGCGCGCACCTGCGACGTCTGCCAGGGCCGCGGCTCCGTGCAGCGGGTCGCCCGCTCGTTCCTCGGCCAGGTCATGACGAACCAGCCGTGCTCCGCCTGCGGCGGCTTCGGCACCGTGATCCCCGAGCCGTGCACCGACTGCTCAGGCGAGGGCCGGGTGCGCTCGCGCCGCACCATCGCGGTGAACGTGCCCGCGGGTGTCGACACCGGCACGCGCATCAAGCTCTCCGCGCAGGGCGAGGTGGGCCCCGGCGGCGGCCCCGCCGGCGACCTGTACGTCGAGATCCGGGAGCGCGCGCACGACACGTTCGTGCGGCGCGGCGACGAGCTGCACTGCACCCTCCAGGTCCCGATGACGGCGGCCGCGCTCGGCACCGTGCTCGAGCTCGATACGCTGGACGGCCTCCAGGAGATCGACCTGCGACCGGGCACGCAGCCCGGCCAGGTCATGACCCTCAAGGGCCTCGGCGTGGGGCACCTGCACTCCGCCGGCCGCGGCGACCTCAACGTGCACATCGAGGTCCAGGTCCCCACGGGCCTCGACGAGGAGCAGACCGCGCTGATGCAGCAGCTCGCGGTCCTGCGCGGCGAGGAGCGGCCCGAGTCGCGGCTCGCATCGGTCCACGGCGGCGTGTTCTCGCGCCTGCGCGACAAGCTCAGCGGGCGCTGACTCCCCGCCCATGAGCGCGCCAGTCTTTCTCGCGGAGGCGTCCACCGCCCATCCGCTGTCGGGGTACGCCCCGGGCTCGCTGTACGTGCTCGACAGCGCCGAGGGCCGGCACGCCGGCGTGGTCCAGCGGCGCGGCCCTGGAGAGCGGATCGACGTCGTCGACGGCGCCGGCGTGCGCCTGCGGACCGTGGTCGAGGCGGTGCACGGCGCGGAGGTGCACCTGCGCGTCGAGCAGGCCGACGTCGAGCCGGTGCCCGACGTCGTCGTGACGCTCGTCCAGGCCCTCGCCAAGGGCGACCGCGACGAGATGGCGATCGAGGCCGCCACCGAGATCGGCGCGGACGCGATCATCCCGTGGCAGGCCGAGCGATCGGTGGTCGTCTGGCGCGGGGACCGAGCGGCGAAGTCGCGGGCGCGCTGGGTCAGCACCGTCCGGGCCGCGACGAAGCAGGCCCGCCGGGCGCGGATCCCCGACGTCGAGGTGCCGCTGACCACCAAGCAGCTGGTTGCCCGGGCCCGCGACGTCGTCGCGGCGGGCGGCACGGTGGCGGTGTTGCACGAGGAGGCGACGGTCGCCCTCGCGACGGTGCCCCTGCCCGACGCCGGCGAGCTGCTCGTCGTCGTCGGACCCGAGGGCGGGATCTCCGAGGGTGAGGTCGCCCTGCTGACCGAGGCCGGCGCGGTCACCGCAAGGCTAGGCCCGCACGTCCTGCGCACGTCGACCGCGGGCCCGGTGGCAATAGCCCTCCTGAGCGAACGCCTGGGCCGCTGGTAACCCCCCTCGTTGAGTGCTGGATATCTGTTGGGTTTGTGACGCTCGTTCCAACAAATACCCAGCACTCAACGAGCCTGGGTGGGGTCAGTCGCGGACGACGAACTCCACGCGGCGGTTCTTCTCCAGGTCGGCGAAGGTCTTCGGGACGACCAGCGGGTCTGACTCGCCGTAGCCCTTCGACGTCAGCCGGTCCCGGTCGACGCCCAGCTCCACCAGCTCGTCGAGCACCCTCTCGGCACGGCGCTCGCTGAGCTCCTGGTTGTGCGCCTCGGTGCCTACCGAGTCGGTGTGCCCCTCGATGCGGACCTCGACCTCCGGGTGCTCCGTGAGCACCTCGGCGGCGTCCCGCACCACCTCGCGGCCGTCCTTGGTCAGCTTCGCGCTGTCCGTGACGAAGGTGATGTTCGGGATCTCGACCAGGTCATCCTGCGCCGCCTCCCGCTCCTCGCGCGTCGGCTCGTCGTTCTCGGAGTCGTTCTTCTTGTCGTCCGAGGACTCGCCGTCGGAGGACTCGCCGTCGGAGGACTCGTCGTCGGACGTCTCGTCGTCCGATGCCGACTCGGTCGCCTCGGGCGAGGCGTCGTCGTCCGCGGAGGGCGACACCTCCGGGGTGGCGCTCGCGTCGGCGTCGCCCTCGGCAGAGTTGGCGCCGGAGCCGTCCGCCGACACCGGACCGTCCGGGCCGTACGCCGCTGCGGTCCGGACGCCGCTGAGGTCGCCGACCACCTCGGCGGCCGCCAGCGCGTCCGTGTCGGTCGGGGCGGTAACGGAGGCGTCGCGACCCGTGAGCTCGATGTCCACGTCTTCGAGCCCGGCCGCGGAGAGGGCTCCCTGGGCGCGCTCCGTCAACGTCGCCTCGACCTGTTCACGGAACCCCGTGTTCTGGACGCCCGCGAGCACGCCCAGCCCGAGGATCAGGACGATCACCGGGAGGAGGACCGCCTTCAGGTTCATGCCTTCACCTCGGACTGGGTGGGCTCGGCGTCGCCCTCGGCTGCCGCCGTCTCCGCCTCGTCCTCGGCGATCGCCTCGGCCTTGGCCTCGGCGCCCTCGATCTCGTCGACGTCGGCGTAGTCCACGTCCTCGTTGAACCTGGCGCGCCGGTCCTGGCCGCCGATCAGGTAGTCCTGGAACTCCTGGAGGCCGTCCTCGTCGCCGTCCGCCAGGAACTGCGCCTGCTCGGCCCAGCTCACGGCGGACGGGGCGAACGTGATCCCGCCCGCGGCGAGCGCGTCACGGAGCTCGGTCTCCGACGCGCCGGCGATCTTGGCGTAGGTCCCGTAGCCGGCGGCGCCGAGGGTGGACTCGATCTTCGGGCCGATGCCCTCGATGCGCTGCAGGTCCTGGGGCTCGGGCTCCGGCTCGGCCGACGCCTCCGGCTCAGGGGTGGCTTCGGGCTCGGCCGCTGCGGCCTCCGCCTCGTCCTCGGCGATCGCCTCGGCCTTGGCCTCGGCGCCCTCGATCTCGTCGACGTCGGCGTAGTCGACGTCCTCCTTGAACTTCGAGGCGCGGTCCTGGCCGCCGATGAGGTAGTCCTGGTACTCGCGCAGGCCGTCCTCGTCGCCGTCGACCAGGTACTGCGCCTGGTCGGACCAGCTCGTGGCGGCCGGGGCGAACGTGATGCCGGCCGCGGTGAGCGCCTCGCGGAGCTCGCCCTCGCTCGCGCCCGCAACCTTCGCGTAGGTGGTGTAGCCGGCGGACCTAAGGGCCGTCTCGATCTTCGGGCCGATGCCCTCGATGCGCTGGAGCTCCTGCGGCTCGGGCTCCGGCTCGGGCTCCGGCTCAGGGGTGGCCTCGGGCTCGGCCTCGGCCGCTGCGGCCTCCGCCTCGTCCTCGGCGATCGCGTCGGCCTTGGC
This sequence comes from uncultured Actinomycetota bacterium, assembly GCA_963850545.1. Lineage (GTDB taxonomy): Bacteria > Actinomycetota > Actinomycetes > Actinomycetales > Cellulomonadaceae > Promicromonospora. The sequence continues at coordinate 155,757 of CAWKLP010000003.1, forward strand.
CTCGGTACCCTCGATCTCGTCGACGTCGGCGTAGTCCACGTTCTCGTCGAACTTGGCGCGTCGCTCCTGGCCGCCGACGAGGTAGTCCTGGTACTCCTCCAGGCCGTCTGCGTCGCTGTCCACCAGGTACTGCGCCTGGTCGGCCCAGCTACTGGCCGACGGGGCGAACTTGATGCCCTGGCTCGCGACGGCCTCGCGCAGCTCGTCCTCGCTCGCGCCCGCGATCTTGGCGTAGGTCCCGTAGCCGGCGGCCTTGAGGGCCTTCTCGATCTTCGGGCCGATGCCCTCGATGCGCCGCAGGTTGTCCGGCGTCTCGGCGGCGTCGGCCTCCGGCGCGTCGGTCTTCGCGGCCGCCTGGGCAGCGGCGTTCGCCTCGGCGGCCTTGCGTGCGACGGCCTCGGCCTCGGCGACGACGTCGGACCCGGCGGGCTCGGCCTCGGCGACGACGTCGGACCCGGCGGGCTCGGCCTCGTCCGCCGCGCCCTCCTTCTCGGGGCCGACGTCGGCGGCGCCGGCGTCGCTGTCGGAGTCCGGCGCGCTGTCGGCGGCCGGCCCGGCGGTTTCGGTTCCGGCGACAGCCTCGGCGTCCGGCGCCTCGTCCGTGGTGGTCGCAGCAGCGACCGCGAGGGCGGTGACGGGCTCGGCGTCGGCCGCGGGCTTGCCGGCCTCGGCGGCATCGTCAGCCTCGGCCTTGGTCTCCGTCGTGGCGTCCGACTCAGCGTCCGAGCCGGCGTCGGAGCTCGACGCGGCGGCGGCCGACCGGGCCGCGGTCTCGGTCTTCTCGGCCGAGTGCTTGCCCTTGGCACGTCGGCCCCAGACGAGCCAGCCGATCCAGATGCCGATCGCGAGGCCGATCAGGGCCGCGATGATGATGAATGCGAGCGATTGGGCGATGAACCAACCCACGCGAACCTCCAGGTGACTGCTGTGTGTGGTGTGAGGGCGACCGACGAGACCCGCGAGGTGGGCGACGACGAAATGGTGTCGCAGTACGCCAATCTCCATCGAACGCGGCAAACTCTCCCACATCCCTTTTACCGAGGCATTTCGAACTATGTAACGGTATGGACAAAATGGCGAAGCCTCGTTCGGGGTGGACGAGCCCCACGGGAGTCGCTCATCGACGGCCGCCGGTAGCCTGCCGACATGACGAGCACCGACAGCCCTGACTGCCTCTTCTGCAAGATCACCGCGGGGGAGATCCCGGCGGACGTCGTTGCGTCGTCGGACACGGCGATCGCGTTCCGGGACATCGCGCCCAAGGCGCCCGTGCACGTGCTCGTGGTGCCGAGGGAGCACTATCCGGACGTGCCCGCGTTCGCGGCGTCGGACCCCGAGGGCCTGGCGGGCGTGATCGCGCTCGCGGACGGCGTCGCGAGCGACCTCGCGGACGGTCAGTACCGCCTGATCTTCAACACCGGGCCCAAGGCCGGGCAGACCGTGTTCCACGTGCACGCGCACCTGCTCGCGGGCGGGGAGCTGCCAGGTTTCGCCTGACGTCCGGGCGCAAGACCCTGTGGAAACACCGTGGCGCAGCGCGGGCGGGTCGATAGGATGAGGACTGTCGTCATCCCTACCGCACGAAGGAGCGGATCGGCCCCGCGGGGCCGGCTCATGACAACTACGCCCAGCACACAGTCCCAGACCCGGATCGAGCACAAGATCGTCGTCCCGGCCCACATCCCGACGGTCGCGCTCCTGGGGAGCCGGGACTCGGTGCTGCGGGCCGTCGAGGAGGGCTTCCCCGGCGTCGACGTCCATGCTCGTGGTAACGAGATCGCAGTGAACGGACCCGCGGGCGACGTGGCCCTGGTCACCCAGCTGCTCGACGAGCTGATCCAGGTGGTCGAGGCGGGTACGCAGCTCACCCCCGAGGTGGTAAAGCGCTCGGTCGCGATGCTGAGCGACGCGTCGGCGTCGCGTCCCGCCGAGGTCCTCACGTTCAACATCCTGTCCAGCCGGGGCCGCACCATCCGGCCCAAGACGGTCGGGCAGAAGGCCTACGTGGACGCGATCGACACGAATACCATCACGTTCGGCATCGGCCCGGCCGGTACCGGCAAGACCTACCTCGCCATGGCGAAGGCCGTGCAGGCGCTGCAGGCCAAGCAGGTCAACCGGATCATCCTGACGCGCCCCGCTGTCGAGGCGGGGGAGCGCCTCGGGTTCCTGCCCGGCACGCTCTCCGAGAAGATCGACCCGTACTTGCGCCCGCTGTACGACGCGCTGCACGACATGGTCGACCCCGAGCAGGTGCCCAAGCTGATCGAGGCAGGCACCATCGAGGTGGCGCCCCTGGCGTACATGCGCGGCAGGTCGCTGAACGACTCCTTCATCGTCCTGGACGAGGCGCAGAACACCTCGACCGAGCAGATGAAGATGTTCCTGACCCGCCTGGGCTTCGGCTCCAAGATGGTGATCACGGGCGACGCTACCCAGGTCGACCTGCCCGGCGGCACCACCTCCGGCCTGCGCGTGGTCGAGGACATCCTGCTGGGCGTGGACGACGTCGAGTTCTGCCGCCTCACGTCGTCCGACGTCGTGCGGCACCGGCTGGTGAGCGACATCATCGACGCGTACGCGCGCTGGGACGTGCTGACGGACGACCGCCGTCCGGGACGCCAGCCGCAGGACTACCGTCAGGGCAGCAACAAGAGGCAGCGCCGGTGAGCATCGAGGTCAACAACGAGTCCGGGTTCGAGGTCGACGAGGCGGAGTTCGCCGCGCTCGGCCGGTACGTCCTCGACGCCATGCGGGTGCACCCGCAGTCGGAGCTGTCGATCATCCTCGTCGACACCACTGTCATGTCCGACCTGCACGTGCAGTGGATGGACGAGCCCGGACCCACCGACGTCCTCTCCTTTCCGATGGACGAGCTCCGCCCGGGGCGCGAGGGCGACGTCACCCCGGCCGGGACGCTCGGCGACATCGTGCTGTGCCCGGAGGTCGCGGTCACCCAGGCCAAGGCCGCCGGCCACTCCACCACCGAGGAGCTGCTGCTCCTCACCACGCACGGGATCCTGCACCTGCTCGGTTACGACCACGCGGAGCCGGAGGAGGAGAAGGAGATGTTCACGCTCCAGCGCAAGCTCCTCCTGACCTTCCTCGCGACCCGGTGACCGGCGTGCTCGTCCTGCTCCTGACCCTCATCATGCTGGTCGGCCTCTCCCTGGCGGGCATGCTCTCGGCCGGCGAGGCCGCGCTCCTGCGCGTCACGCGCGCGTCCCTCACGGAGGCGCTCGCCGAGGCGGAGCTGGGGCAGTCGCCCGACCCGGAGCGTGCCGCGCGGATCCGGCGCGCCCAGGCGCTCGTCGTCGACCCGACGGCGATCGTCGCCTCCTTCGCGCTCGTGCGCGTGATGTCGGAGGTGGTCGCCATCGCGGCCGGGACGCTGCTGGTGCAGCAGGTGTTCCCGGGCGAGGGCGTGCCCAACGAGCTACCGGTCATGCTCATCGCGCTCGTGGTGGGGGTAGTGGTGGGCGTCGTCTTCGTGCGTGTCTCGCCGCGTGCGCTCGGCTTCCGCCATCCGGTAGCGGTGCTGCTCGCCCTGGTGGGGCCGCTGACCGGGGTCTCGCGCGCGGTCGCGTGGCTGACGCGGTTCTCGGTGCCGCGCTACGACCCGTCGCCGCCCACCGAGGCCGAGCTGCGCGACATCGCGGACCGGGTGGGGGAGAGCAGCGCCTTCGAGGAGTCCGACCGGGAGCTCATCCGGTCGGTGATCGAGCTGGGCGGCACCATCACGCGTGAGGTCATGGTGCCCCGCACCGACATGGTGACCGTCAGCGCGAACACCTCGCTCGACCGGGTGCTGCGGCTGTTCCTGCGCTCCGGCTTCTCGCGGGTGCCCGTGGTCGGCGAGTCGGTGGACGACGTCGTCGGCGTCGCCTACCTCAAGGACGTGGTGGCCGCGGTGCACTGGCCCGTCGACGACGGCGAGGGCGGCGTCCGGGAGCCGTCGCTGCGCCCCGCGTCGGACGTGGCACGTGATGCGGTGTTCGTGCCCGAGTCGAAGCCGATCGACGACCTGCTGCGCGAGATGCAGGCCTCGGCCAGCCACATCGCGCTCGTCGTCGACGAGTACGGTGGCGTCGCGGGCCTGGTGACCATCGAGGACCTCCTGGAGGAGGTCGTCGGTGAGCTCACCGACGAGCACGACACGGTGCCCGTCCAGGAGGTCGAGGATCTCGGCGGCGGTGTGCTCCGTGTGCCGGCCCGCCTGCCGGTCGACGAGCTCGGCGACCTGTTCGACCTGCGCCTGGACGACGACGACGTGGACACCGCCGGTGGCCTGCTCGCCAAGACGCTGGGGAAGGTGCCGCTCGCCGGGTCCTCCGTCGAGGTCGGCGGCGTGCACCTGCAGGCGGAACGGGTGGAGGGCCGTCGCAAGCAGATCTCGACGATCCTCGTGCACCGCACGGAGCCGGTGGGCGAGCCGGAGGACAGCAACGGTGGTCTCGACCAGCACGACCACCGTGATCAGAAGCGTGACCAGAAGGAAGTGACCTCGTGAGCGACGACACCACGGAACACCGGAGCGGCTTCGCCTGCCTCGTGGGCCGCCCCAACGCCGGCAAGTCCACCCTGACCAACGCGCTGGTGGGGCAGAAGGTCGCGATCATGTCGGCACGGCCGCAGACCACCCGGCACACGATCCGCGGGATCGTGCACCGCCCGGACGCCCAGCTCGTGCTCGTGGACACACCTGGCCTGCACCGGCCCCGCACCCTGCTGGGGGAGCGGCTCAACGACCTGGTGCGGGACACGCTGTCCGAGGTCGACGTGATCGCGTTCTGCCTGCCCGCGGACCAGAAGGTAGGTCCCGGCGACCGCTACATCGCGGCGCAGCTCGCCGAGCTGATGACGGGGCGTCGGCGCGTACCCGTCGTCGCCGTCGTGACGAAGGCCGACCTCGTCCCGCGCGAGGCCCTCATGGAGCACCTCATCTCCGTGGACCAGCTGGCGAAGACCGTGGACCGCGAGTGGGACGACATCGTGCCCGTCTCCGCGAAGGACGGCTACCAGGTCGAGGAGCTCGAGGCGGTCCTCATCTCTCATCTGCCCGAGGGCCCCGACCTGTACCCGGACGGCGAGCTGACCGACGAGCCCGAGGCCGTCATGGTGGCCGAGCTGGTGCGCGAGGCCGCCCTGGAGGGCGTGCGCGACGAGCTGCCGCACTCCCTCGCGGTGGTCGTCGAGGAGATCGTCGAGCGCGAGGGGTCGGGCGACCCGGAGAAGGGCAAGCCGGCCCTCCTGGACGTGCGCGTCAACCTGTTCGTGGAGCGCGACTCCCAGAAGGCGATAGTCATCGGGCGCGGCGGGTCCCGGCTGCGGTCCGTGGGCACCGAGGCGCGCCAGGGCATCGAGAAGCTGCTCGGCCAACGGATCTATCTCGACCTGCACGTCAAGGTCGCCAAGGACTGGCAGCGCGACCCGAAGCAGCTGCGCCGCCTCGGCTTCTAGGCCCCCTACCTGCTGAAACGCAGTTCGAGATATCGCACTCAGGATTACGGGCAATCCGGACACTGTGCTGTGATGGGGCGATGGAGACAGTGGCCGCTCGAACCTCCCCGGTAGAGCTCACCGGCCTGACAGGGCTCACCCCCCTGTCGGCGACCACAGGTGGCGCGGACTCGCAGGAGATCTACAACGTGTTGCGGGGGAGATGGGGCGTCGTGGCGCCCGTGGACATGGAGCCGGGCGTGCCCGCCTGGCTGGTGATGGGGCACGCGGAGATATCCGAGGTCATGCGGAACGAAGCGCAGTTCTCGCGGGACCCGCGTAACTGGCGCTGGCATTACGACGGTCTGCTGTCGGAGCGCTCGGCCCTGCTCGGGATCTCGCCGCGGGAGCCGCGCAACTCGTCGTACCACCACGACGGCGAGAAGCGCCGTCGGCTACGGCAGCCCGTGGACGACGGGCTGGAGGCGCTGTCCGAGCGAATCGTGGTGGCCCAGGTCGAGGAGGTCAGCATGCGGCTGATCGACGGCCTCGGGGCCAGCGGCGAGGTGGATCTCGTGCCCGAGTGGGCCAAGAAGGTGGGCTTCCTCGCCGTGACCTCGCTCTTCGGGTTCGACGACGAGACCGCGGACCAGATGATGGCCGACTCGGCGCGCATCATGCACCACACCGTCGAGGCCGTCGAGGCGCGTACCCGCATGGGCCACAGCCTGATGGCGCACGTCGAGGCCCGCCGTGCCAAGGGCGGGAACGACCTGACCGCCACCTTCGTGCGGCACCCGAGCTTCCACAACGACGGCGAGGTCGCCGACTCCATGGCGGTGCCGCTCATCGCCGCCAGCGAGTTCCTCACCGCGTGGATCGCTCTGACCATGCGGCTCCTGCTCACGGACAAGCGGTTCGCCGCGCGCTGGACCGGCGGCCGGGTCGCGCTCGACGACGCGCTCGACGAGGTCCTCTGGCGGGAGGCGCCCGCCGCCAACACGCCGCTGCCCCGGTACGCCATGGGGGACCTGCAGCTGGACGGGAAGCTTGTCCGCAAGGGTGACGCCCTGGTCATGGCCGTGGCCGCGGCGAACCAGGACCCCCGGGTGCACACCGGTGACCTGTGGGACGAGGTCGGCAACAAGGCGCACCTCGCCTGGGGCGTGGGACCGCACCGCTGCCCCGCGTCACGGCAGGCGCGGATCATCGCGCGCGTCGCCATCGGCCGGCTCCTGGCCGAGCTGAACCTGGAGCTCGCGGTCGAGGACCACGACCTGGCCTGGATCCCGTCGCCCTGGGTGCGACAGCCGCAGGCGTTGCCGGTCCGATACCGGCGGATGCGGTCGTCGGGCTCCGACATGTGACAACCAGGACGGCGGTCGCTCATGCCGGCGCGGCCCAGTCGATGCGGTAGTCGGTTACCCAGTCCCTCGTGGTCCGGGCGGCGGCCCGGCCCACGAGGGGCAGGATCACGCGGTCCCGCAGCATCGTGGTGAACGGGTTCGGGATCTTCTGGTTCGACGTGCGCTTCGCCTGGGCGATGAGCTTCTCCAGGCGTCCCCGGCGCGACGCCTCGAAGGCCGCGAACGCGGACGCCGGGTCGCGGTGGTCGCGCAGGAACCGCGCGAGCAGCACCCCGTCCTCGATGGCCAGCGAGGCTCCCTGGCCCGACGTCGGCGAGATGGCGTGCGCCGCGTCGCCGATCAGGCCGATCGGCCCGCGGTGCCATACCGGCACGGTCGGCAGGTCGAGCGTGTTCCAGGGCGCCATGATCTCCGGCGTCGCGGCGATCAGGTCCAGCGCGGGGCCGTCGTCGTCGGCGAAGAGGCGCTCCAGCTCGGCGCGCCAGCGCTCCGGGGTGTACGCCGTGAGCTCGCCGTCGGTCGCCGCCCGGGCGCGCGGCACGTTGGCGAACCACCAGACGTCGCCCGGTCCACGGTTCGCGTATGCGAAGAAGGCGCGCCGGCCGAACGTCATCGTGAAGGTGCCCTGCGGCGCGTCCACCGCGACGCCGGAGGCGTAGCCGCCGGTGTTCAGCAGGCCGGTGTAGCGCGGCGGCGGGCAGCCTGGGTCGAGGATCTCGCGCACACGGGAATGGAGGCCGTCGGCCCCGACGAGCAGGTCGCCCTCGGCCTTGGTGCCGTCCGCGAACGAGGCGACCACACCGCCGTCCGGCGCCGTCGTGGCGTCGACGAGGCGCTTGCCGTACTCGATCGGGATGCCGCGGCGTACGGCCTCGTCGCGGAGCCGGATGTAGAGGTCGGACCGCCGGACGGTCTGGCTGACCGTGCCGGCGTCGTCGTCCCGGCTCATCGGGAGGTGGGCCAGGAGCCGGCCCGACGAACCGCGCAGCGTCAGCGTGTGCGTGTCGAAGCCGCCGAGCTCGTGGTGGTCGATGCCCAGCACGCGGAGGGCGGCCAGGCCGTTCGCGGCGAGGTTGAGGTAGGCGCCGACGCCGTCCGCGGTGCGCTCGTACGCCTCGTGGATCGTGGCGTCGATACCCGCCTTCTGCAGGGCCATGGCGGTCACGGGCCCGGTGATGCCCGCTCCGATGATTGTCGCTCTCATGCGGATAACCATAAAATGGCTAACCATAAGATGGCAAGATGCTGGAGCAACTTCGATCTAGGCTGGGCGCCGTGACCCAGGACCCCCGGCCGCGTTCGCCGCTCGCGATGGTGCTGCTCGCGCTGCTCGCCGAGGAGCCCATGCACGCCTACCGCATGCAGCGGCTGATCAAGACGCGGCGCAAGGACGACGTCGTCAACGTGGCGCGCAGCAACAGTGTCTACCAGTCGATCGAGCGCCTGCTCCGCGACGGTCTCATCGAGGTCCACGAGAAGCTGGTGGCCGACACGGGGCCGGCCCGGATCGTCTACGCCCTGACCGGCGCCGGCCGCGACGCCCTCCGCCGTTGGATGGACGCCGCCCTCGCCACACCGGCGCGCGAGTTCCCGGAGTTCCGGGCGGTGCTGGCAGTGCTGGCGATCACGGGACCGGACCTCGTGCGGGACCGGCTCGCGGAGCGCGCCACGGCGCTCGAAGCCGTGCTGGAGCAGGCGGAGCGCGACGCGGCGAACGCGCAGGAGTGGGGCCTGGCCAGGGTGCTCCTGCTCGAGCACGAGCACCTCATGGCCATCACGCGCGCGGAGCTGGAGTGGGTGCGTCAGGTGGTGGCCGACCTGCGGTCGGGCGAGCTGACCTGGGACACCGACGAGATGCTGGCATCCCGCCCGCCCGAGTGAAGGCGGCACGCGCCGGGCGTAGCATCCGAAGGTGTTCTTTCGGACGGTCGCCACATCCGCCGCGATCCTGGTCGCGCTAGCCGTCACGGGCGCGGTCGCGGGCCCGGACTGGGAGCCGCAGCCCGTGACCACCCACCTGCACCCCGCCACGGCGTCGACGGCGATCGGGGGCGCCTCGGCCGACGCCGGCGAGCCCGGCGACTACGAGGTGCGCGAGACCGCCGTGACGATCCCGCTCGCCGAAGGCCTCGAGGTGCGCGGGCTGCTCCGCCAGCCGATCGAGGCCCGCGGCGGATCGGGCGAGGGCGGGGCCGGCGACCCCGCCGAGGACCGCCCGGGGATCGTCTTCATCCACGGCGCAGGCACGGGCAAGGCCACCGACGCGTTCACGCTGGCCGCCACCGCGCTGGCGAGCGCCGGGATCACCACGCTGGTGCCGGACAAGCGGCTGGACAACTACTCCACCCGGCACCGCGACTACGAGGCGATGGCGCGCGACTACGCCCACTCGGTGAGCTACCTCCGCGACGTCCCGGGCGTCGACCCGGACGACGTCGGGCTGTACGCGGAGTCGGAGGGCGCGTGGGTGTCGCCCGTGATGATGGTGAACGACCCGCGGCTCGCGTTCCAGATCCTGGTGTCGGCCCCGGTGGTGCCGCCCCGGCAGCAGGCCGCGTACGCCGTCGACAACTACCTGCGGAACACGGACGTGCCCGGCGGGGTGTTCCGCGCGATCCCGCGCGCGGTGGGGATGAAGCTGCCCGGCGGCGGGTTCGAGTACGCCGACTTCGACGTCCGGCCCTGGCTCCTGCAGCAGGAGGACCCGATCCTCGCCGTCTTCGGCACCAAGGACGCCTCGATGCCGCTCGAGCAGGGCACGCGAGAGCTCATGGCCGACGCCGACGACGTGACTGTGCGGTTCTACGAGCGCGCGAACCACGGCATCAACGTGGAGACGCCCGGGGGCCTGGTCCTGCATCCCGACTTCGCGACCGACGTCGCCGACTGGGTGCTCGGGCTGCCCGCGACGGCGTCCGCCCCGCCGCAGGTCGCCGGGGCCCAGCCCGAGCAGCTCTATCTCGCGGCGCCCGTGCCGCAGCCGCGGTGGTACGGGGACGGCGACTGGCTGGTCGGGGTGGTCGTCGTCGCCGCCGGGCTGCTGGCCGTTGGCCCGCTGCTCGTCGGCGGCGCGGTCCTGACGGGCCACCTCGCCCGACGCCGCTCGGGTCACCCGGGCGTACACCTCGCCCCGGGACTGCGCGCGCCCCTGACCGGGCTGGGCGTCGGCGCGGTGGTGACGACGGTCGGGCTCGCCGTGTACCTCGGGGCCGTCGCGCGGCTCGCCCTGGACTACGAGAAGAACGCCCTGGTGGTGCAGGGTGGGTGGATAGCCGTGCGGCTCCTCGGCATCGTGGCCGTCGTCGCGGCGGCGCTGCTGCTGAACCGGGTCCGGGACCTGCGAGGACGGGTCGTGCGGTCCGCGGGGGTAGTCCTTCGACCGGCCGAGGAACCGCCGGCCCAGCCGGTCGAGCCCGTCGAGCCCGCCGAGACCCGGAACCTGGCGACTCACCGCCACCGCGCCGCCACCGTCGTGATCTCGACGGGCTTCTGGGCCATAGTGCTCGGCGCGACGGCGCTGCTGATAACCCTGGCCTACTGGGGCGCCTACCAGCTAGGCATCTGACCCACCCTTTTGCTGTGGGCGCGATCGTTGCGCCTAGAGCGGGCGCTCTATCGCAACGATCACGCCCGCAACGATCACGCCCGCAACAGAGGGCTTGGTTCGGCGTCGGCCCGCCCGGTGGCGAGCCGCAGCGCGGCGCCGTCGGGCACCGTGTCCGGGAGGCGCAGGTGCCGCACCTGGTCCACGTGCGTGGTCGTCGCCAGCGCCGCGCTGTGGCCCGCGGGCGCGGGCACGTGCGTCAGGTATGGGCGAGGGTGGGGGAGCCGGACCGACGGGTCGGCGGTTACGAGCGTCGGGCGCGGCCCCGTCACGTCGAGGTCGCGGAGCGGGATCGCCAGGCCGTGCCCGGTGAGCTTCGTCGTCGCCTCCTTGCGTGTCCAGGACGCGAGGAGGGCGTCGGCCCGGTCGCGGCGCGGGAGGCGACGCCAGGCGTGGTGCTCGGCGGACGTGAGTGCGGCCGCGGCGAGGTCGTCCAGGTCGCGGTCCTCCGGCCGGGCGTCGAGGTTCGCGCCGACCCTGCCGTCGCCCACCACGGCGACCAGCACCCAGGCTCGTGTGTGCGAGACCGAGTAGTCCAGGGCCGACCCGGGGACGTACGGGCGGCCGTGCTGCGGGTCGCCGCAGCGGTCGCACGACCGCTTCACCGTGATCTCCTCGGGCGGGACGCCGAGGTAGCGGGACAGGATCAGCCGCTGGGCGGCGCGCGACGTCAGGTGGACCCTGGTCGCCGTCTCGTCCAGACCCACGAGCTGCTCCCTATCCGGTACGGTCAGCAGGCGCGTCCAGGCTTCCCGGCGTCGGACCGGAACCAGCCAGACGTCGCAGGTTCGGGGTGCCGGTGCGGCGGATGAGTCCACTGTGTTCTCCTGTGACCTCGACGTGCTGCCGGCTGCCGCCGACAGCGGTTCTTCCGCACCCGTCGAATGTGATGGACGTGCGCAGAAATGCAGGTGTGACCGGACTCGCCGTGGTTCGGCCTGACAGGGCCGCGTCCCAGCGGGTAGAAACGTCGTGGACCCCAGCGCCGCCAGCCACACTTTCCCCAGTCTCGACCAGCGGCGTTATCGAGGAGTGAACGGATGATGGACCAGCACGCTTCCGAGCGTGACGAGAGAACTTCGGACGACGTCGCGCAGGACGCGAACGGCGCGCCGACCGAGAGTCTCGACCACGAGTACCTCGCCACGATCTCGTCGGAGGGCGCGGCCGACTCCGCGTCCGAGGACTCCGAGGACGTCAGGCCCTTCGGGAACATCGCTGTCGCGGACTACGTGCGGGACGCCATCGCCGCGCTCGCCCTGCTCGTGTCGCTCGCGCTCCCGTGGAACCTCGCCGCCCGCTCCGCGGACCGGGTCGAGGTGGTCCTGGCCGTCGCGCTGTCGCTCGCCTCGCTGTCCCTGCCTTACCTCGCACGCTTCGCCGTGCTGCCCGTCACGTGGACGGTGCACTCGACGCGGCGCGCGCGCCTGATCGCCGGGCTCCCGCTCGCCGCGATCGGCCTGATCCACCTCGTGATCGACCTGAACAGCGGCGCGGGCGTCGGCACGGGCCTGGGCCTCGCCCTCGCCGGCGCGGCGCTCGCCGCGACCCCGCGCGACAGCGAGCTCGGGCCCGTGGAGCAGGACGGCGCCGTGGTCCGTGGCTGGCGGCTCGGCCTCGCCGGCGTCGGGGTGCTGATCGCCCTGGGCGCCCTCATCGCCACGCTGCTCGCTGAGTTCGCCGCCGGCGCGACGCTGGGCGATCGGCTCCTGGCCCCAGTGTGGCTCGTGCTGGCGGTCGGCCTGGCGTGGCTCCTGGTGGGCGGCACCGTGCGGCACGACCGTCCCTCGCGGCTCGTCCTCGTCGCCGTCGGCCTCGTGCTGGCGGTGCTTTTCGTCTTCACCTCCGGCAGCTCGCTGACCGGCCTGGAGTCGATGCGCCCCGGCGTCACCGACCCGAGCCGGTTCGGCCTGGTGCTGCTCCCGCTCGCCGCCGCGATAGCGGGCTCGCCCGCGGTGCGCCGCGACCCCGCCACCGACGAGGCGGAGAGCACCGAGCATGCCGCCGGCGTCTGGGTGCGGGTGGCGATCCGCGCGTTCGACGTCATGGTGCTGCTCGCGGTGTGCAGCGCGCTCGCCGCGCTCGTGCAGCTCATCGACCCCGGCTTCATCGGGTCCGGCGCGGGTGTGACGCTGGTGCTGCGGCTCGTGCTCGGCGTCGTCGTCGCCGTCATCGCCTGGTTCGCGCGCCGCTCCCTGAAGCGTGACCCCGGCACGGGGCACGTCCCCGCCGTCGGCGCCGCGTGCGTGGCGGGCGTGCTCGGCCTCGTGGTGGTCATCGCGACGTCCGGCGCGAGCCTGGGCGTGAACCTCGGTGACCTGCTCATGGCCCTCGCCCTGCCGATCGTCGCGGCATGCGCGCTGATGGTGCCCAAGGCCGTGCGCGAGCACTTCCAGACCGCTGGCATCGGCGGCGAGACCGACGTCGACCGCAGCCAGGCCTACGTGTGGTCCCCGCCGCGGCCCAAGAGCGACAAGGCGGCGCCGGTGACGCTCCCGGAGGAGCCCGCGCGGAGCACGCCCGAGCTGCGCCGGCCCGCGGAGCCGCGCCGGGTGACCTCGACGGGCGCGGTGCGGACCGTCGCCGGCGCGACCGCCGCCCAGCGCGGGGTGGTTCCGGTGCAGGCTGCCGAGCCGGTGTCGGGCGAGGTCTCGCTCGGCTCGATGCGCACGGTCGAGGACATGCCGGCCGCGGGCGCGCCCGCCGGTTCGTCGATGGGCGAGACGGCGACGATGCCCCCGGTCCGCTCGGGTGCGACGCCGGTGGCTTCGCCACAACAGCAGCCGGTGGCGCCCGCGCAGCCGACGGCGCGCATCCGGCCCGTGGGGAACGGCCAGCAGGCGTCGGGTGGCCCGGCCGCGAGCGACGCCGGTCAGGAGCAGGCGACGCGCCGGGTGGTCGTCGGACAGGGGCAGGGCGCTCCGGCGTCGGACTACGGCTCCGAGTCGGGACACACCGCGGTGCTGCCGCCCGTGGGCGGCAGGTGGAGCGCCGCGGTGGCGCTCGACCCGGCCACACCGCTGGCGGACCTGGCCAAGATCGTGCAGGAGGCGCCCCACCTGCGACCGCAGGTCGCCGCCAACCCGTCGACGTACCCCGCGCTGCTGGACTGGCTGGGCGCCCTGGGTGACCCCCAGGTAGACGCGGCCCTCCGCAACCGCCGCTGAAGTTCGGCCTCGCCTGCCGGTGAGATCTGGTGGTGGCGTCGAGATCTGGTCGCGCACCGCCAGATCTCGACGTCACCGCCAGATCTCGACGCCGCCACCAGGTGTGGTCCGGATCGTGGGCGTGGTTGGCATTCCCGACCCGGGGCGGGAGTACAGTGGCGGCGTGCGCATGACGGTGATCCTTCTCCTTCGCTGCCGCGACGAGGCCTAGACAGGCCGGTCCCTCGTCGCGGAGGCTTGGTGTGCCGGCCAACCTCACCGAGCGAAGGACACATCATGGAGAACAGCATCACCGCCACCACCCCCGGCGGAGTTCACGACACAGCGGTGCACGGCGCAGCGGGCGGGATCATCGAAGACAACCCGCAGCAGACGTCGGGCATGCCGATCCAGAAGTACCGGCCGTTCCACGAGCAGATCCGCCTGGATCTCCCCGACCGGACCTGGCCCGCCAAGCGCATCGAGCAGGCGCCGCGCTGGTGCGCGGTCGACCTGCGCGACGGCAACCAGGCCCTCATCGAGCCGATGAACGCCGAGCGCAAGCTGCGCATGTTCGAGCTCCTGGTATCGATGGGCTACAAGGAGATCGAGGTCGGCTTCCCTTCGGCGAGCCAGACCGACTATGACTTCGTGCGCAAGCTCATCGAGGAGAACCGGATCCCCGACGACGTGGTGATCCAGGTCCTCACCCAGGCCCGGGCCCACCTGATCGAGCGCACCTACGAGTCGCTGACGGGTGCCAAGCAGGCGATCGTGCACCTGTACAACTCGACGTCCGTGCTGCAGCGCGAGGTCGTGTTCCGGTCCGACGAGGACGGCATCGTCGACATCGCGCTGGACGGCGCCAAGCTGTGCCGCAAGCTCGAGGAGACCCTCCCCGAGACGCGGATCTACTACGAGTACTCACCCGAGTCGTACACGGGCACCGAGCTCGAGTTCGCGGCGCGCATCTGCAACGAGGTCATCGAGGTCTTCGAGCCGACGCCGGAGCGCAAGGTCATCATCAACCTGCCCGCCACCGTCGAGATGGCCACGCCCAACGTGTACGCCGACTCGATCGAATGGATGAGCCGGCACCTGGCCCACCGCGAGAACGTCATCCTGTCGCTGCACCCGCACAACGACCGGGGCACCGCCGTCGCGGCCGCCGAGCTGGGCTACCTGGCCGGCGCCGACCGCATCGAGGGCTGCCTGTTCGGCAACGGCGAGCGCACCGGCAACGTCGACCTGGTGACCCTCGGACTGAACCTGTTCTCGCAGGGGATCGACCCGCAGATCGACTTCCACGACATCGACGAGATCCGCCGCACGGTCGAGCACTGCAACCAGATGCCCGTCCACGAGCGCCACCCCTACGTGGGCGACCTGGTGTTCACGGCGTTCTCGGGCTCGCACCAGGACGCCATCAAGAAGGGCTTCGAGCACATGGCCGGGCGCGCCGAGGCCGCCGGTGTCGGCGTCGACGACCTGGACTGGGGCGTGCCGTACCTGCCGATCGACCCGCGCGACGTCGGTCGCTCCTACGAGGCGGTGATCCGGGTCAACTCGCAGTCCGGCAAGGGGGGCGTGTCCTACCTGCTCAAGAGCGAGCACAACCTGGACCTGCCCCGCCGCCTGCAGATCGAGTTCTCCCACGCCGTGCAGGAGGTGACCGAGATCCAGGGCACCGAGGTGACCGGCGCGGACATCTGGCGCATCTTCACCGACGAGTACCTGCCCGTCGAGGAGGGGGCGCCGTCCGGCCTCAAGCCGTGGGGGCGGCTGCAGCTGCGCGGTACCCGTGCCGTCTCGGCGGAGGGGGAGCAGGACACCCTCGAGGTCGACGTCGTGGACCACGGCGTGCTGCAGACGCTGACCGGGACCGGCAACGGGCCCATCGACGCGTTCGTGAACGCGATAGCGCAGGTGGGCGTCGAGGTACGCGTGCTGGACTACGCCGAGCACGCCCTGTCCGAGGGCGGCGACGCCAGCGCGGCGGCCTACGTGGAGTGCGCGGTGGGCGACGACGTCCTGTGGGGTGTCGGCGTGGACCCGTCGATCACGCTGTCCTCGCTCAAGGCGATCGTGTCCGCGGTGAACCGCGCGGAGCGTGCCGCCGGCTGACAGGAGCACCGCCCTGACCCGGCCCGGGTCGGGCCGGAGCCCGAGGTGACCCTATGAATTCGGGGTGGGTTGCTCTGCGTAGGCAACGTCTACGCAGAGCAACCCACCCCGAATTCATAGGGTCACCTTGTGGGTCGAGCGGGTCGCGATCCCGGGTCCCGCACCACCTCGGCGAGGTCAGTCGGTACGGGTGTAGGTGGCCTCGAAGCCGTCGGCCTGCTCCGTGTAGGTCGTCTCGTCGCAGGTGTACTCCAGCGGCTGGGTCCGGCCGTTGGGGTTGTAGGGGCCGCTCTCCCCGCCGACTTCGATGGTGACCGATATATCCCTGAAGTCCGATCCCTCGGTCGTGAGGACGCCGTCGTCGCCGGTCGAGACGATGTACGACGCCGTGCCGCGCCAGGTCTGGGTGATCTCCCCGACGGAGGACCCGGCGCGGATGGGCTCGGCGTCGTCGTAGTCGACCAGCTGGGTCCCGTCGGCGCTGAACTCCGTCACTCGTCCTTCGAAGCCGGTGAACTTGACGGTCTCGTCGAGGCTGGAGATGTCCTGCGTCGAGGTCCAGCTCTCCAGCTGCCATGTGCCCACCAGGCACTCGTCGATGACCGCTGCCGGCGACGCGGACGCGGACGGCGAGGCCGAGGCGGACGGCGACGCCGAGGCCGATGGGCCGGCATCGATATCGCCGTCCGGCATGCCCAGCGCGAGCGCCGTGGCGACCCCGCCGACGATCAGGACCCCCGCGGCCGCGACGATCCAGGTGACGGGCCGGGACAGCAGGCTGCGGCGGGGCGCCTCCGGCTCGGGCTCAGGCGTCGGCGGGGTCTCCTGCTTCGCCGCCCGCAGCACTGTCTCGTCCCTCAGCGCGGTGACGTCGTCGTCGTCCTCGACGATGGCGATGGGCACGTCCGGCCCCGGGACGATCTTCGTTCTGGCGGTCCGGAAGCCGACCGGGACCTCGTTCAGGAAGTCCAGCACCTCCTGCAGGCTCGGCCGGGCCTCGGGATCCTTGGACAGGCAGGCCTGCACGAGCGGGAGCAGCCAGGCGGGGCAGGTGCTGAGGTCGGGCTCCTCGTGGACCACGCGGTAGTACACGACGGTGGTGTCGCCCTCGCCGAACGCACGCTGCCCGGTCGCTGCATAGAGGGCGACGGCGCCCAGCGCCCAGATGTCGGCCGCGGGCGTCGAGATGCTCCCCCGTACCTGCTCGGGCGCCATGAAGGCAGGCGTGCCGACCTTCAGGCCGGTGCGGGTCAGCGACGTCGAGTCGAGCGCCTTGGCGATCCCGAAGTCGATGACGAACGGGCCCTCGTGGCCGAGCAGGATGTTGGACGGCTTGAGGTCCCGGTGCACGATGCCGGCCTGGTGCACGGCCCGTAGGGCCTCTGCCACACCGGTCACCATGCGGCGCACGTCGGGCTCGGGCAGCGGCCCCTGAGCGCGTACGACGGCGGAGAGCGCGGGACCCGCCACGTACTCGACGGCCAGCCACGGTTGTTCCCCGTCCGGATCGGCGTCGATCACGGTGGCGAGAAACCGACCGCGCACCTTCATCGCCGTGGCGACCTCCGCGCGGAACCGGGTGCGGAACTCCGGGTCCTGGACGTACTCCTTCAGGATTGCTTTGAGGGCAAGCTTCCGGCCGGTGCGGGTTTCTGCGAGGTAGACGACTCCCATGCCGCCGGCCCCGATCCGGCCGAGAAGCTGATAACCACCAAGCTCCTGCGGGTCGGTCGACTCGAGCGGCTGGATCTGCGGGGCTGCCCCTGGGCCTGGCAAGATCATGGTGGAAACATACCGGATATCCTTGAATTCACCCGACATATCCGTCATGGTGATTCGCGTTCGCTCGCTAGATACAGGTACAGGGGGAGACATGAAGAGGAAGTTTGTGAGCCGCGCGCTTCCGTCCGCGCTGGTCGCGGGCGGGCTGCTCGTCGCGGGCGCGATGTCCGCGTCGGCGGCAGAGGAGAGTGCATCGAGCACCGAGCAGTCGACCGGCGTTCTGGGCGGCGTCCTCACGGGCACGGTCGACGCGGTCCTCGGGGACGGCGGCGCTGTCGACAGCACGCTGAACCAGGTGACGGACACCGTCGGGCAGGTCACCAAGAAGGACGGCGCCCTCGACGACACGGTGAAGGGTGTCACGGGCGCCGTCGACTCCGTGGCCGGCAAGGACGGCGCGGTCGACGACGTGGTGCAGGGCGTCACGGGCAGCGGGGCCGACGAGCCGGCCGCGCCCGTCGCCGCCGATCCGGGCCCTGTCGAGGACGTGGTGGGCGGCGTCTCCGGTGTGGTCTACGCGGTGGCCGGCGAGAACGGCGCGGTGGACGATGTCCTGGGCGCGGACGGGCCCGAGCGAGGACTGACCGACAACCTCCCCGCAGAGCTGATCGACGACGTGGGTTCCATCGGCGAGAACGTCGGAAACGGCGATATTCCGGGCACGATCGGCGCGGTCGCCGGCCCGGACGGCGTCGTGGACGACCTGCTCGAGAGCCCGTCGTCCGGCGGCCCCGGTGGCAGTGACCCGGGTGACGGCGGTTCCGGCGACGGCGGCTCGGGTGACGGCGGTTCGGGCGACGGTTCCGACGACGGCACGATCCCGGTGGTCAACCCGGGTGGCGGCTTCGATCTCGGTGGGCTCGTTCCCGTCACGCCGATCGGGGACCTGCCGGGCGCGCTCGCGCAGACCGGCGGCCAGGTCGGCGTAGCGGTCGGCGCAGGACTCGCGCTCACGGCCGCGGGAGCCGCCATGATCCGCGCTCGGCGCAGGATGCTCGAGGTTCAGGGCTGACCTGGCTCGGTCACCCAGATGCCATCCAGTGCCAGATGCTCAGGTCACCACGGTGACCTGAGCATCTGACATTTCCCGACGGGCAGGCCCGGTCAGTCCTGCTCGGGCTCGAGGTGGATCGTCTCCGTCTTGCCGGGCTCCTCGCCATCGGGCGGGTACTCGCAGTCGAGCTGGCTGACGTCGACGTCGTTGCCGCTCCACACGTCCTCCCCGTCGCGGGCCGTGTAGACGAACGTGCACGCACGGCCGTGGCTGTCAGTGACGGTGGAGACGTAGATCTCGTCGTCCTGCGCGCATCCCGCGAGCGTCAGCACCAGGAGGATCGGTGCGGCGAACCGGGCTGTCCAGGTCATCCGTGTGCTCACGCAGCGGAAGGTACCAGCGCTCGGTGTACGCCAGGTAGCCTCCGGGCATGGACTGGCCGGTCACCATCAACTTCCACCCGGACCGGCTCGTCGCCGACGGGAGCGACACCCTCATCGAGCGCCTCGCGCACGACCGGGTGTGGCGGTCCCAGTTCGAGACCGGCACCAGCAACGGCGGCCTCACCGCGCATCACGGAGGGGACCGGTGGCGCTGGGAGCGGCGTCTGTTCGGCGGCCGGTACGACGACGCCGAGCCGCACGAGCGCCCGCGTTATGGCGCCCTGAACCATCGGCGTCGGGCCGCGGGCGCCGCCGTCCGCTTCGGCTCCGCCCACCTGCGGCTCCGCCCCCACGTCCTGGGGCGCACCACGTTCTGCTACCCGGACTCGGTGCTGGAGCCGGAGCACTTCGCCGCGACCGACCCGACACCCTTGGTAGCCCTGGCCGACGCCGACACCGCGGCCGGCGTCCACGACCCGTTGGACGACTACGTCGAGGCCCAGGTGCACGGTGTGATCGACCTGCACGGCGATGTCGAGGCGCTCGTGCTGGACCCCTGCTACCGCGGCACCACCGTAGCCGAGGCCGCCGGCGGGCTCGGCGTCGACGTGGAGTGGCACCACGGGTTCCGGCTGCACGTGGACGAGCTGGCCACACGGCCCGAATTCCGCGGGCCGGAGATCGTGGACGTGGCGCGGGCGGTCGCCGTCGGGCACACGAGGGACGGGTGGCTGGACGCCCGGGTGGTCGGCGAGGCCGTACGCGCGGGGGAGCACCACCCGCAGGACCTCAAGAAGGTATGGCACCACCTGGCGCGCTGGGGGCAGGCGTGGCGCTCGGCACGGGCGCGCGGCGGCGCATGTTCCACAAGGGCGGCGAGCCCGGGTACAGCTCGGCAAAGGTTCGGGTGACCTCGAACCCGTGGCGCCGGTAGAACTCGACGTTCCCGGTGCTGCTCGTCTGCAGGGAGACGGCTGACCGTCGGCCGGAAGTCGGTGATCCTCACGGTCCGGGGCGTACCGAGCCGACCGACGTGTCGGGGCGTTCGGGCGCCGCCGGTCAGGCGTAGAGGCCGCGGTAGTGCCCGGCCAGCGCGGGGTAGTAGTCGTCGAAGTCGATCGCCGCCGGGTCCGCCCCGGTCTCGGCGGCGACGAGGCGGTCGAGATAGTACTCCCAGCCGGGCCCCACGTTCTCAGCCATGGCCGGGTCGTCCATCGACTGGGCGAAGGTGAGCGTGGTGCCGCCGTCCGCCTCGGCCAGGTCGAGCCGCAGGTGCCAGGTCTCCGGCGCGCTCGGGTCGAACGCCACATGGGACGTGAGCTCGAGGCGGACCGGGGCACGGCACGAGTCGATCACGTACTCGCCCGGCTCCGCGCCCTCACCCTCGTAGAGCATCTGGAAGCGCACCGTCCCCTGTGCCGGGTCGCCCGTCCAGCGACCGATCCAGCGGGCCAGGCGATCTGGCTCGGTGATCGCGGCCCAGACGTCCTCGATCGGGGCACGGAACGTGCGGGTGAGGACGACGTAGGTGCCGTCCTGGCGCTGCTCCTTGCGGCCGGTGGCCTGCGGGTGGGTGCTCATGCTGCCTCCTCGTCGAGGCTACCAATCTGTCATGACCTGTCCGGAGCCCGCTGGACGTCGACGCGTTTCGCGCCCACCGGGGTGCTGTCCAGTGCACGCGGGCGGCCGGAGGCGGGCCGGGTGAGCAGCACGCCCGCGAGGCTGATCGCGAACCCCGCCACTGTCAGCAGAGGCAGCTCCTGGTCGAACATGGCCCAGGCCCACGCGGCGGAGACCGCCGGGGTGAGGTAGAGCCACGTGCTCACCGCCACCGGCCCCCGGGTGCGCTGCACGTACAGGTACATGCCGTAGCCGCCGAGGAATGCCAGGCCCACCAGCCAGGCGACCGCCAGCCAGAACGTCGGGTCCGCGGGCGGCGCCGCCTGTCCGCTCGCGGACGCCAGCACCGTGAAGAACCCGAGCGCGACCACACCCTGCACGGCAAGGGAGTCCAGCACGTCGCGCTTCTCGTCCGCGGGCGGTGGCCACAGGTCGCCCAGCACGGCGGCGGCCGAGAGCGACAGCATGCCCAGCACCGCCCAGAGCGCGCCGTCGGCGCCAGCGCCGCCGGTAAGGGCGTCGGGCCCGACGGCGAGCGCCACACCCGCGAACCCGACGGCGAGGCCGACCGCTTGGCGGCGTCCGCCCCTACGGCCGAAGCCGGACAAAACGACGGCGACCAGGGCCGGCTGCAGCGAGGCGAGCAGGGCCGCGGTCCCCGCCGGAAGCCCTTCCTCGACGGCGCGGAACACGCCGTAGAGGTATCCGGCCTGGCCGAGGGCGCCCAGGACCGCCTCGCGCCCCAGGTAGCGCGCCCCGTACCGGCGACGGAGCGCCAGCACCACCACGACCATCAGCGGCGCGGCGACGACGTAGCGCCACAGGAGCGTGGTGGTGGCGGGGGCGACCGGCGCTGCGAAGGTGGCGCCGACGAAGCCGGAGCTCCACATGACCACGAGCAGGACGGGGGCGAGGTGCCGGAGAAGGCTCAATCTCATACGAGGTGCTGGTGGCCGCCTACCTGACGCGCCGCCACGAGCGCTGGGAGGCGTGGTTCACCGAGCGGCTCGCCGCGCGTGGTTCTGCTGGGTCCGAACCGGGCGTCGAGCAGGTGGTCGCCGCGCTCGAGATCGCCGAGGAGTGGGCCGACGCCAACGTGCGCGGGTGCGCGTTCGTGAACGCCCACGCCGAGATCGGCGGCACCGAACACCCGGGCAACGCGGTGATCCTGGCCGACAAGCAGTACATGCTAGGTGTGTTCCGGCAGCTGCTCCGTGACGCCGGGCACCGGGACCCGGAGCATGTCGGCGCGCAGATCCATCTGCTCTACGAGGGTGCGATGGTGGCGCACACGACCCGCGCGCAGCCGGACGCGTTCGCCACGGCACGGGCGGCGGCCCGCGCGCTGCTCGCCCCGTCGGCCTGAGAAGCGCGGCCTTCCAATCGTGGCCGGGTCGCGCTATTTTGTTAACGGTACCGGTCCGTTAATAAAAAGGAGCAGACATGACAGACGACGTGGTCACCGACGTGCTCGTAGTCGGAGCCGGTCCCACGGGGCTCGCTCTGGCGTGCGGCCTCCGGCTGCAGGGGGTCGAGGTGCGCGTAGTGGACCGCATGCCGGCTCCGGCGACGACGTCGAGGGCCAACTTCGTGCACGCCCGGGGCTCCGAGGTACTCGACAGGCTGGGTGCGCTCGGCGACCTGCCGCAGCGGTCGGTGCGGGCGATGCGGATCACCACCTACCTGGGCGACAAGCCCATGATGCGCATCCGGTTCGGCGACCCCGGCCTGCAGACCGCCGCACCGCCCATGGTGGTGTCGCAGGCCCTCGTGGAGGGTGAGCTGCGGCGCCGCCTGGCTGAGCTGGGTGTGAAGCCCGAGTGGGGAGCGCGGCTCACCCGCGTCGTGCAGGACGACGACGGCGTGACCGCCGAGCTGGACGACGGACGCAGCGTGCGGGCGCGGTGGCTCGTCGGCTGTGACGGGACGAGCAGCGCCGTCCGGGACGCCGCGGGAATCAGTGCGCCCGGTGTGCGCCTGAGCGAACGGTTCCTGCTGGCCGACGTGCACCTGGACTGGGACGTGGACCGCGCGGGGACCTCCGGCTGGGTGCACCCGAAGGGCATGCTCGGCGCCATGCCGATGCCCGACGCCGACGGGCGGGCCGACCTGTGGCGGCTGATCGCGTACGACCCGGAGAGCGCGGCGCTGGGCGAGCCGGCGACCGGGGCAGGCTCGGCCGCCGTCGGCACGGATGCCGGCGATGCGGACGCCGGCGATGCGGACGCCGCCGAGCCGAGGGCCTCGGACGCCTACGGCCGGCGGAGCCGCCTGACGGAGGCGCAGATCATGGACCGATTCCGCACGCTCCTGCCCGAGCGCACCGGCCGCGACGTGCAGATCCTGGACGCCACCTGGCTGTCCGAGTTCACGATCCATCGCCGGCTGGCCGACGAGTACCGGAGCGGCCGGATCTTCCTCGCGGGCGACGCCGCGCACGCGCACGCGCCGTTCGGCGGCCAGGGCATGCTGACCGGCCTCGGCGACGCCGAGAACGTGGCCTGGAAGCTCGCCCTCGCGGTGCACGGCCGGGCGTCCGACGCGCTGCTCGACACCTATGAGGCCGAGCGGCGTCCACTGGCCGCGGACGTGCTCCGCGGCACGGCGAACGTGACCCGAGTCAACGTGGCGCAGAGTGCCGTCGGCCGATTCGTACGGGATCAGGTGATCATCCGGCTCTTCAACCAGCCGCGCATCCAGCGCTGGATCACGTTCACGACCTCTCAGCTCTGGGTGAGCTACCGGTCGGGGCCGCTGGGAAGCGGGCCGGGCGAGCGGATGGCCGCGCGGCTTGGCCGGCGGACGTGCGTCGGTGACCGTGTCCCGAACCTCGGCTGCGCCCGTGCGGACGGGAGCCACACTCACCTGCACGCCGAGCTGGGCGGGCGCTGGGCGCTGCTCGTGCCGCCGTCGGACCCCGGGTCGATTCCAGGGTCGATTCCCGGGTCGATTCCCGAGTCGGGCGAGCCGACCGGCGTCGAGCCGACGCGGCTCACCCGTACGGACGGTGTCCCGGAGGCGTGGCTCGTGCGCCCCGACGGGCACCTGGCCTGGCGCGGGACCGACCCGGCAGCGGCCGCGCCCTGGCTCGCCGGGCTGCTGCACAGCGGGCGCGCCCGATGACGGCCTCCGAAGCGCGCCGAGGCCGCGGCCGGCCGCGGGACCTCCGCGCGGACCACGCGATCCTGCAGGCGGCGCTCGAGCTGTTCACCGAGCACGGCCACGCCGGGACCAGCATCGAGCAGATCGCGCGGCGGGCCGGCGTCGGCAAGCTCACCGTGTACCGGCGCTGGGGGAGCAAGGACGAGCTGATCGCGGCAGCGGTGGAGTCCGCCCGTGGCGAGATCCCGAGCCCGGGCGCGGACGACCTCGACGGTATGTCGTACGCCGAGATCTCCAAGGTGATCGCGGACGCCCTGCCGGTGAGCGCGCGGACCCTGGCCGAGCCGGGCTACCGCGCGATGCTCGCCCAGGTATTCGGCTCCACCGTCACCCACCCGGGCGTGATGGCGGCCTTCTGGCAGAACCACATCCTGCCGCGGCGCCGCACCGCACACCTGGCCCTGTCGCGAGCGGTCGAGGAGGGGGTGCTACCCACCGAGACGGATATCGAGGCCCTCATCGATATGACGGTCGGAGCCGTCGTCTACCGGCTGCTGCGCCCCGAGCCGCCCGACGCCGAAGAGCTGCTCGTCTACCTGCGCGCCGTCTACGGTCAGGCCGGGATGATCCCGCGGTAGTGAACGGCCTCGGATCGGCCGCGGGCGCGGGCGGCCGGTGGGTGGGTACAGTCGCCCGGTGCACCAGCAGACGATCCTCCAGGCCGGCATCAACGTCCCCGATGGGGCGGCATACCTGCCCACCTCCGTCGAGACCGCCTACTGGGGCCGCCTGCCCTGCGCGGCGGACAGCGCGGTGCTGTCGGTCGACCCGGGCCAGGAGGTAGTGGTCGACACCCTGTCCCACGAGGGCATCCTCGAGGACCAGGGCGGCGACCCGCTCGCGTACTTCGCGGAGCGCGGCGTCGGCGAGGGCGAGGTCCTGGCCGACGCCGTCGAGCTCACCACCGCCCGCCGCTCCCGCCTGGGCGCCCGTACGCCCGGGCTGCCGGACGTCCCGGGCGCGCACGGCGGCCACGTCGTGACCGGGCCGATCGAGGTCCGCGGCGCGCGGCCGGGCGACCTCCTCGCGATCCGGGTGCTGTCGACCGAGCCCAGGGTCCCGTACGGCGTGATCTCCAACCGGCACGGCCGCGGCGCGCTGCCGGGCGAGTACCCGGAGGGCGGCGCGGACGTCGTGAGCGTGTTCGCGAAGGTGGACTCGTGGGCCGACGGCGCGGGGCGCGGGAGCCTGCCGCTGTCCGAGGGGTCGGACCGGACCGTGGGCTTCGACCTGCACCCGTTCCTCGGCATCATGGGCGTCGCCGCGGCCGGGGACGTGCGGCCGCACTCGGTGCCGCCGGGGCCGTTCGGCGGCAACATCGACATCAACCTGCTGGGCGCCGGGTCCACGCTCTACCTGCCGGTGCAGGTCGCGGGGGCGCTCGCCTACGTGGGCGACCCGCACTTCGCGCAGGGCGACGGCGAGGTGGCGCTCACCGCCTTCGAGGCCTCGCTGCGGGTGCGGCTGGGCCTCGAGCTGATCCCGGCGTCCGACGCCGTCGCGGCGTTCGGAGAGCTGGCCGGGCCGCTCGCCGAGACCGCCGAGTTCCTGGTCCCTACCGGGCTGGACCGCGACCTCGACGTCGCCGTGCAGAACTGCGTGCGCGCGGCGATCGCGCTGTTGGAGGTGCGGTACGGGATGTCGCCGGCGCACGCCTACGCGTACCTGTCGGCCGCGACGGACTTCGACATCTCCCAGGTCGTGGACGTGGTCAAGGGCGTGCACGCGAGGATCCGCAAGGCGGACTTCCTCCCGCGCTAGACCGGTCGGGCGGGCTCAGCCCGCCCGGCGTCGGTCGTGGCGGTCGGGGAGCCGCCGGAACCCCGCCGACACGTAGGTAGCGACGGCGGCGGCGCGCGTGCTCTCGGTGATGACGACGGCGCTGGACGACCCGAGCTCACGCAGGGCGGCCGCCCCGGCGACGGTGATCGCCCGGCCGTAGCCGCGACCGCGGTGGTCCGGGTGCACGCCGAGGGGCTCGATCAGGCCCGGCTTGCCGGGACCGGCAGACCAGACGGTCACCGCCCCCACCGCCGCGCCCGCGTCGTCGTAGGCGACCAGGCAGCGCGCGTCGGCGTACAGCGGCCCGGCTGCCATGGCTTGCCAGCGCTCGTCCGTGAACGTCGCGACGCCGAACGATGCCCGGTGCACGGCGGTCCGCTCGCTCACCCGGTCAGGTCCGGCCGCCTCGACCCGCACGCCCGGCTCCTCAACGGGGTCGGTGAGGTCGCGCTGCAGCGGCGCGAACGGGTCCTCGGCGCCCCAGCCCTCGTCCGCGAGCAGGTCGCTCACCAGGGCGCCCGGCGGCGCCTCGACGCTGACCTGCCCTTTCGGGAGCACCCCGTGCTCCGGCGTCGTCAGGTGCGCGACCAGCCGCCGCGCCAGCTCCTCGTCGCGGTGGGCGTCGGGCGCCGTCGTCAGGCGCAGCAGCCGAGCACCGTCGAGGAGGCCGACGGCGAGCACCCGTCCGTCCCGGGTCCAGGTCCGGACGGCCGCGGCCGTGGCCTCGGCGCCGAACCTCCAGTACCAGCCCACGTCCCCGGGGTGCAGCTGCACGGGCGCGGCGTCGTCCTGCCACTCGCGCAGCACGTCGACGACGGCGCGCAGGTCGCCGGTCGCGGGCACGTTCATGATGACGGTCATACGGTGATCCAACATCGACGCCGGACGGTCCGCGATGTTTTTCCGGTGGCCCACCGGTGCCAGGCGCGTGCCGTGCATCTTGGTGCCACTGAGCGGATTGTTGTCCCGAGCAGCCGTCGACGAGTCGTGGCACTGTCAGCCCACTTCCCGGGGTTATTCGTGAATTGCCAACATCTCCCTATCCGGTCCGGAACCCCGAACCGGCAAAGAAATCACCGGGCCGTCGTGCGGCCCGTTGAAAGGAGAATGTTGATGAGAAGAGCGTCTGCGCTTCTCGCGGTGATCTCGTTGATGGCCTCGATGCTGGGGCTCGTGGTCGGGGTGGCCGCGCCGGCGTCCGCCGCGGCACGTGACGGGGTCTGCGACAGCGGCGAGTTCTGTTACTACTACAACAGCGACAACGCGGGGTCGATCTCGGACTTCGCCGGTTCGGTCAGCGACTACGCCACCACGCAGCCGTCGTGCTACGACTTCAAGGGTGCGGGCGCCGGCCAGGGCGAGTGCATCAAGAACAACGCGGCTTCGGTGTGGAACCGGACCGGCGAGACGGTCCGCGTCTACTACAACACCGGCTACGGCGGCGAGTACCAGAACCTCGGCTCGGGATACAAGGGCCAGCTCAGCGCGGAGCTGTACAACAACAACGCCTCGCACCAGTTCGTCGGGACCGCCGGCACCGACACCGGTGCGCGCAGCGGCACCTGCGAGAGCGGCGAGTTCTGCTACTACTACAACAGCGGCAACGCGGGATCCATCTCGGACTTCACCGAGTCCGCCGGCAGCTACGGCGACGCGCAGCCGACGTGCTACGACTACAAGGGTGCGGGCGCCGGCCAGGGCGAGTGCATCAAGAACAACGCGGCCTCGGTGTGGAACCGGTCCACCAAGACGGTCCGCGTCTACTACAACAGCAACTACGCGGGCACCTACCAGGACGTCGCGCCAGGATTCAAGGGCCAGCTCAACAGCACGCTCTACAACAACAACGCCTCGCACCAGTTCGTCGGGGCGCCTGCCTCCGGCAGCGGCTCGCGCAGCGGTACCTGCGAGAGCGGCGAGCTCTGCTACTACTACAACAGCGGCAACGTGGGGTCCATCTCGGACTTCACCGACTCGGTCGGTGACTACGGCACCTCGCAGCCGTCGTGCTACGACTTCAAGGGTGCGGGCGCCGGCCAGGGCGAGTGCATCAAGAACAACGCCGCGTCGGTGTGGAACCGGTCCAGCAAGACGGTCTGCGTCTACTACAACAGCTACTACGGCGGTTCCTCGCAGGAGGTGGCGGCCGGCTTCAAGGGTCAGCTGAACGGCACCCTCTACAACAACAACGCCTCCCACAAGTTCATCACGGGCTCCGAGTGCCCGGTCTCCGAGGGCCCCGTTGACCCGGGCGACCCCGGTGGGGACACAAGCGGTGACTACGCGCAGAAGGTCGAGCGGGTCATCCAGGCCGCACTGGCGCAGACCGGTCAGGGCTACACCTACTCGTGGGGCGGCGGCAACAAGTACGGCCCGACCTACGGCGTCTGCTGCAGCCCCGGAGGCTACGACGACCGGAGCCGGTTCGGCTTCGACTGCTCCGGCCTCACGCAGTACGCGTTCTGGCAGGGTGCGGGCGTCGACATCGGTACGTACACCGGCGCCCACCTCAGCAAGGGCACCAAGGTCTCGATGAGCAGCCTGCAGCGCGGCGACCTGATCATGTGGGGCGGCTGGTCGAGCACCTACCACGTCGCGATATACCTAGGAAACGGCCAGATGGTAGAGGCGTCGTCACCGCGCACCTCGACCAGTGTGCACGTGACGAACGTGTACGGAGGTGACTTCGGAATCCGGGTAAACATGTGATCTGAGGTACGCGGATGACATTGGCACGGTCCTGCCACCGAATTCGGTGGCAGGACCGTGCCATTTCTTGTTCTCGCGGCAGGAATTGCTGAGGCACCTCCGTGACAGCCCGATTCCCTTGTTGTGCATCTGGAGGCGGGAAAGGATAAGTGTCAGAAACCAAAGAAGCCCGCGTCGAAATGGAGAATCATCATGATGCAGCTCAAGGCCGTCCAGCGCGTCGCCGCCGTCGTCCTGACCGCCGTCCTGCTCACCGCCGCGGGACAAGGGGCGGCCAACGCGGCGGACCCGCAGTGGGAGTCGGCTCCGTCGACTGCCGACCACCCCTGACGATCGATGCGCATCGTCAGCATCATCGTCGAGGCGCCACGCATCGCGGCCTGGACCACGTCGGCGAGACTCGCCGAGGCGGTCCAGGCCGTGGCCGTACCGCAGGACGAGCTGATGCACGTCTACGCCGGCCTGCTGCCCACGGGATTCGGCGTGGTGGTCTTCCTCCTGGTCCCGCAGGACCAGGCGGCCGCGACCGGGTGTCGCCTGCTCCTCGCCGCGGCCGACTCGCTCGAGCTGTCCGGCTGGACGCTGGGTACCGTCAGGGTCTGGAGCCCGGCCGAGTTCAGCTGAGGTCCGCCGGATCCAGCCAGCCGCGGTCCAGCGCTCGTGCTCCAGCCTGAAAGCGGCTGCCGGCGTCCAGCCGCTCCATGAGAGCGCTGCTCAGGCGGCGTACCGTCCGCAGGGAGACGCCGAGCCTGCGGCCCGCGGTTTCGTCGGTCGCCCCCTTGGCCCACAGCCGGAGCAGTTCGTGCTCCTGCACCGACAGGCCGTCCTCGTCACGCCGGCGGTCCGCGCCGAGCGGGGTAGCGGAACGCCAGGTCTGCGTGAACAGGGCCATGAGGGCGGCGACGACGCCGGGGGAGGTCATCACGACCGCTCCCGAACCCGACTCGGCATTGGCCAGGGGGACCATCGCGTGGTCCTGGTCGATGATCTGCAGGCGGACCGGGACGGTCGCGGCCAGTCGCACCTCGGCCCCGTTGTTGCGCAGCCAGGTCGCGTGATCCCAGGTCGCCTGATCGTTGCGGATGCTCTCCAGGTAGACGGTTCGCATCCGCACGCCACGATCCAGCAGGATCTGGCTCAGCACACGGCTCGACTCCAGTGCGCGCGACGACGTGGCCCGGGTCGGCACGAACGTGCACAGCTGCTGCGTGCACTGTTCGGTGAGTGTTGCCAGGCGGTCCCTCGCCTCCTCTGCGGTCTCGAGGACCTCGACGTCCGGCCCCTTGCGCACGTTCTGCAGCTCGGAGACGAGGCGTGCGAGCGCCACCCGGCCCTCCTCGATCTCCTGGTTGCGCCGCGCGACATGCGCCTGCTCCCGGGCGAGCAGGGCGGCGAGCCCCACCTCCGGGCTGACCGGACGAAACCCGTCGCTACCCGTCCACGACTCCTCGACGAGCATCAGGTGGGACAGCTCGTCCAGCGCGTTGCGGACCTCTGCCTCGTCGATCCCGAGCGCGTCCGCGATCCGGTCCGGCCCCGCGTCGCGATCCCGCAGCATCTGCAGGTAGACCGACTCGGCCGTGCCGGACAATCCCAGGCCTTGCAGCATCTGACTCCCCGATCGAGCGGACGAAAGGGCGCCGGGTGGCCGTCCCGGTCTCGCACGATCGCACAGGGTGCCGAGCCCGAACAGGGGTTGGTCCGGAGTTCACCCGCTCCTTGCCGCGACGCGGACGGTCGGCCCGGCCGGCGGCCGAGCTCGGCACGGCCTGGCAGCATGTGCGCATGGCTCTTGATCTCAGCGTGTGGCGGGTCCGGCCCGAGCTCGGCCCGCTGGTGGCCCCGACCGGCTCTGGCGTGCTCGACGGCGAGACCGTCGCGGTCAAGGACCTGTTCGCGGTCGCCGGCCAGCGGGTCGGCGCCGGGAACCCGGCCTGGCTCGCGGCGACGGCCGTCGCAGACGCGCATGCCGTCGCCGTCGCGCGGCTGCTGCAGGCCGGTGCGTCCATATCCGGGATCGCGCAGACCGAGGAGTTCGCGTACTCGCTGACCGGCGCGAACGCGCACTACGGCACACCGCCCAACCCGCGGGCGCCCGGGCGGATCAGCGGCGGTTCGACGTCGGGCCCCGCCACCGCCGTCGCCGGCGGCGAGGCGAGCATCGCGCTCGGGACCGACACCGGTGGGTCGGTGCGTGTGCCCGCCTCCTACCAGGGGTTGTGGGGCATCCGCCCGACACACGGCGTCGTGCCGGCCGGTGGGCTGCTGCCGCTCGCGCCGTCGTTCGACACGGTCGGGTGGCTCGCCCGCGACGCGGCGACGTTGGCCCGCGTGGGCGATGTCCTGCTGCCGGCCGACGCCGGAGCCCTGTCCGGGGAGCTCGTGACGAGCGACGCCCTGCTCGCCCTCGCGGCGCCCGAGGTGCGCGACGCCGTCGGGCAGCTTGCCCGGGATGCCGGGGCCGGACCGCTCGACTGGGCGCCCGAGCCCGCGTGGCTCGCCGCGTTCCAGACGCTGCAGGCTGCCGAGGCGTGGGTCGTGCACGGGGCGTGGCTCGGCGAGCGGATGGACACGCTCGGGACCGCGGTGCGCGGGCGGTTCGAGCGGGCGCGCTCGATTGATGCGTCCGACGGCGAGGCGGCGCGGGTCGCCGTCGGCCGCGCGCGGGCAGAGATCCGGGCCCGGCTGGGGGACCGTGTGCTGGTGCTGCCGTCGGCGGCGACCGTCGCGCCCCGCCCCGAGGAGGCCGAGGCCGCGCGCGAGGCAACGATGCTGCTGACCTGCATCGCGGGGATCGGCGGGCTGCCGGCCGTGTCGGTGCCGGTCGCGACGGCGTCCGGACTCCCGGCGGGCGCGTGCCTCGTGGGCCCGGCGGGCTCGGACCGGGCGCTGCTCGAACTGGCGGGGGAGGTCGGGGCTTGACTGGCCGGTGGATGTCTACGTATCGCGACATCGCAGAGATGTCGCGCTACGTTGACATCGCTGCAATGTCGCTTGGATCGCATGGCCGCGATCGCATAAGGTCATGACTGCGGACCCGCCCCACATTCGTGGCAAGGCGGGTCTAGCTGTTTCTACTGCCATCGAGATGTGTGTCCCATCCCCGCGGAAATCCCATGTCGCGTGTGCCAACGACGTCGTCTGCGGGAAAGTGATCAAGCACGTCACGCATGCGTGCGCGCCATGTCGACTCGGGCGAGATCGTGCTCATCAGGTGCCAGATCACGGCGAGTGCGGGAAAGAGCCGGGCGCGGTCCCGCTCGTCAAGGCGTCGTAGGTGGCTGAGCCCTGTGATACCGGCGAGTGCACTGGTCCGTACCTTCTCGGTGAAGTGCCGGTTCCACAGTCGGGCGTGGTGCGCACAAGTGTTTCGGACGAAGTTGAGCACCCTCAGCCGGTTCGCGAGGACTGACCCGTCTCCGCGGTTATGGACGTCGACCGCGCCGAGCCTCTCCGCGATGAGATCCCGGTCAGATCTCTTCATTCCGACGCGCCAATCACGTCGAGTACACCGACAGAGCTCCGTCCCCGAGGGCATGTCTCTCCTGGTCGGCAATTAGTGAAGCCGCCGTCGAGGCAGTGCATCTCCTTGTGGCCGAAAGGACTGCGGCGACCCAAACCCTAGAGGTGTTGCCAGATGTCGTCGCGGCGAAATGAAAACCGGCCCGTGACCGTAAGGTCAGAGGGGCCGGTGCTGTGAGTTCAGTCTAGGTGAAGGTGCCGCGTGCGGCAACGGCCTGGCGGACCGAGCGCCGAACGTAGGGTTGGTCGCGTAAACGGCCTCGACACCGGGACTGGCCGTACGTTCGCCGCCACCTAGGCCGACGTGGTGGCGCCTCCGCGCCGAAGATTTACGGGCCTGAAACCGTTGTGCCGTTGGCAAACGGCGTTGAAACCGTAGATTTGCTCCCATGGACCTCGCCACGTTCAACGCCCTGCCCGCAGCCGACGCCGCGGAGACGGTCCGTCCGTGCGCCGACATCGACTTCTGGGTCGACGACGTCGTGGCCGGCCGTCCGTACCAGTGCCGCGACGCGCTCCTGCTGCGGGCGATGCGGGCTGCCGCCGACTGGACAGCGGCCGACGTCGACGCCGCCCTCGCGCAGCATCCGCGCATCGGCCAGAGGGCCCAGGGCGACAGCACCGAGGCGCGCCTGTCCCGCACCGAGCAGCCCACGGCGGCCGAGGAGACGGCCGCCCGGATCGCCGAGGGCAACGCCGCCTACGAGGCCAGATTCGGCCGGATCTTCCTGGTCCGGGCAGCTGGCCGGACCGCGGAGGAGATCCTCGCGAACCTGACCGAGCGCCTGGCCAACGACCCCGCGACCGAGGCCCTGGTGACCGCGGAACAGCTGCGGCAGATCGCGCTGCTGCGGCTGGAGAACCTCGTCGAAGAGACCGTCCCGGACGCTGCCGTCGAGCCTGGCGCGCAGTCCGCCGAGGTCGCGCCATGAGCACCGCCTCGACCCACGTGCTCGACGCCGCCCGCGGC
This sequence comes from uncultured Actinomycetota bacterium, assembly GCA_963850545.1. Lineage (GTDB taxonomy): Bacteria > Actinomycetota > Actinomycetes > Actinomycetales > Cellulomonadaceae > Promicromonospora. The sequence goes on from CAWKLP010000003.1 coordinate 188,361, forward strand.
CTCCCGGCCGCAGGCCTGACGGTCGCCCTCGGCACCCGTCAGGCCGTGACCGACGCCGACGGCCGCATCTCCTGGGGCGAGGTCACGCCCGGCCGGCACGTCCTGACCTTCGCCGCGGGCGACTGGTTCGGGGCGCAGGACCGGGAGACGTTCTTCGGGCAGGTGGTGCTAGACGTCGTCCTCGGGCCCGACCACACGCACGTCGCCCTGCTGCTGAGCCCGTTCGCCTACACCACCTACCGGGGGAGCTGAATGTCGATAGTCCTGGGTCCCAACCAGTACGGCAAGGCCGAGGTGCGGCTGGTGCGTGTCGACCGCGATACCGCACGGCACCGCATCACCGACCTGAACATCACCTCGCAGCTGCGCGGGGACTTCCGGGCCACGCACGAGTCCGGGGACAACGCGGGAGTCATCGCCACCGATACGCAGAAGAACACGGTGAACGCGTTCGCGCGGGACGGCGTCGGCTCGCCGGAGACGTTCCTGGTGCGGCTGGCGCGGCACTTCCTGAAGGAACCGCAGGTCACGGGCGGGCGCTGGCTCGCGGAGCAGTACGGCTGGGAGCGCATCACGGCCGGGCCCTCGACGGCCTCAGGGCACGACGGCGGCGACGCACGCCAAAGCCATGACCACGCCTTCGTGCGCGGCGCGGCCGAGCGGCGGACGGCGCTCGTGCACGCCGACGACTCGGGCCTGACCGTCCTGGCGGGCCTGCGGGACGTCACGGTCCTGAAGTCCACGGGGTCGGAGTTCTCCGGGTTCCCGCGCGACCGGTACACGACGCTGCCCGAGGTCGACGACCGGATCCTCGCGACCGACGTCACCGCCTGGTGGCGGTACGAGCCCTCGTTCGCCGAGGCGGCCGGCCCGGCGGAGTACGACGAGCGGTTCGCGGCGGTGCGGTCGCTGCTGCTGTCGACCTTCGCCGAGCTGCACTCCCTGGCGCTGCAGCAGACCGTGTTCGCGATGGGCAAGGCCGTGCTGGAGGCGTTCGACGACATCGCCGAGATCCGGCTGTCCTGCCCCAACAACCACCACTTCCTCGTCGACCTGGAGCCGTTCGGCCTGGACAACCCCGGCGAGGTGTTCTTCGCTGCCGACCGGCCCTACGGGCTGATCGAGGCCGCGGTCCAGCGGTCCACCAGCGCCGGCGAGCACCCCGTCTGGGCGACGATCGGGGGATTCGTATGAGTCTGGTCCTCGCGTCCGAGCGGGTTCTGATCGAGGGCGAGCTGCGGCCGGCGGTCGTGCGCGTCGAGGGCGACCGGATCGACCAGGTGTGGTGGGGCACGTCCGACCCGGACGCCGTGCTGCGGCCGGCCGACGACATGCTGGGCGGCGAGGTGCTGGGGGCCACCCCCGAGCATCCCCCGGAGATCCTCCGGCTGGGCGACCGGGTGGTGCTGCCCGGCGTCGTCGACACGCACGTGCACGTCAACGAGCCCGGCCGCACCGCGTGGGAGGGGTTCGCCTCCGCGACCCGCGCGGCGGCGCTCGGCGGGGTCACGACGATCGTGGACATGCCGCTCAACTCGCTCCCGCCGACCACCACGGTGGAGGCGCTGGAGATCAAGCGCGCGGCGGCTACCGCCGTCGGGCAGGGCGAGGGCCTCGCGTGCGACGTCGGCTTCTGGGGCGGCGCCGTCCCCGGCAACACCGGAGACCTGGAGCCGCTCTGGGACGCGGGCGTGTTCGGCTTCAAGTGCTTCCTCGCCGACTCCGGCGTGCCCGAGTTCCCGCCGCTCGGGCCGGACGAGCTCCTGGACGCGATGGACCGGATAGCACGGTTCGGCGGGCTGATGATCGTCCACGCCGAGGACCCGGCGGCGCTCGCGGCGGCCCCCCACCCGGCCAGCCGGGCGTACGCGGACTTCCTCCTGTCCCGCCCCGACGAGGCCGAGACGACGGCGATCGCCGGGCTGCTCGACGTCGTCCGCGAGACGGGTACGCGCACCCACGTGCTGCACGTCTCCTCGGCGCGGGCGCTCGACCTCCTGGCCGAGGCGAAGGCCGAGGGCCTGCCCGTCACCGCCGAGACCTGCCACCACTACCTGGTCTTCGACGCCGAGCACATCCAAGACGGCGACGCCGCCTTCAAGTGCTGCCCGCCCATCCGGGACCGCGGCAACCAGGACGCCCTCTGGGAGGGCCTGCGCGCGGGGATCCTCGACTGCGTGGTGAGCGACCACTCGCCCGCCACGGCCGAGGAGAAGACGCGCGGCGAGGGTGACCTGCAGGCCGCCTGGGGCGGCATCTCCGGCCTCCAGGCCGGCTTTGTCACCCTGGCTGACGCCGCACGACGCCGGGGCGTCCCCCTCGCCGACGTCTCCCGCTGGACCTCGGCGAACACCGCCGCGCTCGTGGGCCTGGACCGGGGACGGCGTCCGAAGGGTGTGATCGCCGAGGGCGCCGCCGCCGACCTGATCCTCTACGACCCGGAGGCGACCACAACCTTCCGCGCCACCGAGATGGCCCACAAGAACAAGATCAGCGCCTACGACGGCCTCACGGTCCAAGGCGCCGTCGTTGAGTGCGGGTTATTTGTTGGGTCAGAGCCCGCCAACCCAACAAATAGCCCGCACTCAACGGGCCTCGGGACGCTGCTCAGGAGGAGTGCATGATGCAGATTCATCCGCCCGCGCGGCTGCTGATGGGGCCCGGGCCCGTCGACGCCGACCCGCGCGTGCTGCGGGCCATGGCGGCGCCGCTGGTGGGCCAGTTCGACCCGTTCATGACCGACACGATGACCGAGGCCATGGCCCTGTGGCGCACGGTCTGGGACACCGCCAACGAGCAGACCTTCCTCGTGGACGGCACCTCGCGCGCCGGCATCGAGGCGGCGCTCGTGTCCCTGCTGGAGCCGGGCGACCGGGTGCTGGTCCCGGTGTTCGGCCGGTTCGGGCACCTGCTCGCGGAGATCGCCGCGCGTGCGGGCGCCGAGGTGCACACGATCGAGTCGGAGTGGGGCACCGTCTTCGACCCGGGGCAGATCGAGGACGCCGTCCGCCGCATCCGGCCGCGCCTGGTCGCCGTCGTGCACGGGGACACGTCCACGACCATGGCCCAGCCGCTCGCCGACCTCGGGCGGATCGCCCACGAGCACGACGCCCTGCTGTACGTCGACGCCACGGCCACGCTCGGCGGCAACCCGTTCCACACCGACGAGTGGGGCGTCGACGCGGCGACGGCCGGGCTGCAGAAGTGCCTGGGCGGCCCGTCGGGCAGCGCGCCCGTGACGCTGTCGCCCGCGGCGGCGGCCGCGATCAACCGGCGCAGGCACGTCGAGGCGGGGATCCGCACGTCGGACGACGTCGCGCCGCACGGCGCCCCGATCCAGTCCAACTATCTCGACCTCGCGCAGATCATGGAGTACTGGGGTCCGCGCCGCCTGAACCACCACACCGAGGCCACGTCCATGCTGTACGCCGCGCGCGAGTGCGCCCGCCTCCTGACGGTCGAGGGCATGGCCACGGCGGTGGATCGGCACGCCCAGCACGGCGGGGCGATGCTGGCCGGGGTGCGCGGGCTGGGCCTGGAGGTCTTCGGCGACGTCGGCCACAAGATGCACAACGTGGTGGCCGTGCGCATCCCCGCCGGCGTGGACGGGGACGCCGTCCGCGGCGCGCTGCTGGACGACTTCGGCATCGAGATCGGCACCTCCTTCGGCCCGCTGCACGGCGTGGTCTGGCGCATCGGCACCATGGGGTTCAACGCCCGCCGGGACGCCGTGCTCACCACTCTGGCGGCGCTGGAGCACGAGCTGCGCCGGGCCGGGTTCGGCACTCCGCCGGGCGGCGGCGTCACGGCCGCGCTCGCCGCGTACGAGGGCGTGGCCCACGACGGCGTGGCTCCCGGCAGCGCCTACGACACCACCCCCGACACCGTCGTCGAGAAGGAGGCACGTCTGTGACCGACATCGGCACCGCCGCCTGGGTCATGGCCCGGTGCGACGACCTGACGCGCCACTCGTCGCGGCCCGACGCGCTGGAGCGCGTCTACCTGTCGCCCGAGCACTCCGCCGCCAACACGGCGGTCCGGGCCTGGATGCTCGACGCCGGCCTCGACACCGAGACCGACGCCGCCGGCAACATCTGGGGCCGCCGCTCCGCTGCCGGCGCTCCCCAGCGGCCCGCCACCCCGGGCGAGCCGACGCTGGTGCTCGGGTCCCACCTGGACACCGTGCCCGACGCCGGGCGGTACGACGGCATGCTCGGCGTGGTGCTCGCCATCGCCGTCGCGCACCGGCTGCGGGACACGGCCCTGCCGTTCGCGCTGGAGGTCGTGGGGTTCTCCGACGAGGAGGGCACCCGGTTCGGCAAGGCCCTGCTGGGCAGCTGCGCGGCGTCGGGCCAGTGGGACCCGGCCTGGTGGGACCAGACCGACGCCGACGGCGTCACCCTGCGCGAGGCGTTCGCGCGGTTCGGGCTGGCCCCGGACCGGGTGGGCGACGCCGCCCGGGACCCCGCGGACCTCGTCGGCTACCTGGAGGCGCACATCGAGCAGGGGCCGGCGCTGGAGGCCCGGAACCTGCCGCTCGGGTACGTCACCACCATCGCCGGGGCGCGCCGGTTCGTGCTCACCGTCACCGGCGAGGCCCGGCACGCGGGCGGCACGCCGTTCGGCCGACGCCGGGACGCGCTGGTCGCCGCCGCGCACCTCGTCGCCCGGATCGAGGAGCTGGCCATCGCTGCCGACTGCCTCGCTACCGTCGGCAACATCCACGTGCTGCCCGGGGCCGTCAACGTGATCCCCGGCCGCGCCGAGCTCACGCTCGACCTGCGCGGCCGGACCGACGCCGGCCGCGACGCGCTGTGGGAGCAGATCGCGGCGGCCGGACGCGGCATCGCGGCCGAGCGGGGCGTGGCGTTCGAGTTCGCCGAGACCCACCGGGCGCCGTCGACCGCCTGCGCCGAGCGGATGAAGGCAGCGGTGGCGACGGGCATCGCGGAGGCGACCGGTAAGACGTCGGCCACCGGTGCCGCAGGGGCGGGGCCGGCGGAATCCGTGCTCGGGCTGTGGAGCCCCGCCGGCCACGACGGCATGGCGATGGATGCCGTGACCGACGTCGGCATGCTGTTCGTGCGCTGCCGCGACGGGATCAGCCACCACCCGGACGAGCACGTGGAACCCGAGGACGTGGGCGTGGCCCTCGACGCGTTCACGGCCGCGGTGCTGGCGCTCGCCCGGGAGCATCGGCCGGCTGGGCCGGCCGACCCCTCCGCGCCGGCCGCGCTGGTCGAGCCGGCCGCGCTGGTCGAGCCTGTCGAGACCCTCGGGGAGGTCCGATGAAGTCGCTCGCGGCCAAGCCGCTCGAGGACCGCATAGCCGCCGGCTACCGCGACCTGTCGCCGCAGGAGCGGCGCGCCGCCGACGCCCTGCTCGACCACCTCGGCGACCTCGGGACCTACCGCGCCACGGAGCTCGCAGCCCTCGCCGGGGTCTCGAAGGCGACGATGAGCCGCCTGTTCCGCAAGCTCGGCTACGAGGACTTCGAGGGGCTGCGCGAGAACCTGCGCACCCAGCGCGGGCGCGGCCTGCCGATCGCGGTGGACCCCTCGCCCGGCCTGCGCGAGCGGCTGGAGCAGGAGGTCAAGAACCTGGAGAAGGTCTACTCGGCGCTCGACGACGCGACGCTCGACCAGATCGCCGACGCGCTCGCGACGGCGCGCGACGTGGTGGTCGTCGGACGCCGGGGGTCGCTCGGGCCGGCGACCCAGCTCCGGCGCAACCTGATCCAGGTGCGCGGGCGGGTGCACCTCGCGCCGGGCCCCGGCCAGTCGCTCGCCGACGACCTCGTTGGCCTCGGCCCCGAGGACGTGGTCGTGGTGGTCTCGATCCGCCGGCACGCCTTCAAGGTGGCCGACATGGTCGAGTCCCTGCTGGCCGACGGCGTCCGCGTGCTCCTGCTCGCCGACTCCAGCCTCCGGCACCTCGCCAGCAGCGTGACCTGGTGGATCGAGTGCCCGATCACCACGGAGGGCGCCTTCGACTCGATGGTGGCGCCGGTCAGCGTGGTCGCCGTGCTGTCGGACCGGGTGCACGAGGCGCTCGACGGCGCCGGCTCGCGCGTCGAGGCGATAGACGCCCGGTATGCGCTGCTGCGCGAGATCGACGAGGGATGAACGGAGCTCCATGGACCTGGACATCGACACCGTGCGGATAGCGCGGACGCGCGCCGACTGTGTGCTGCGGCCGGGCGAGGCGTTCCTGGGCGGGGGCACGTTCCTGTACTCGGAGCCGGTGCCCGCCGGGGTGACGGGCCTGGTGGACCTCACGGGGATGGGCTGGGAGCCGTGGTCCGTGGACGGGTCCGGGCTGCGGGTCGCCGGGACGTGCACGCTCGAGGAACTCGTCTCCGGGCCGGGTTCGCTCGGCGGGTCGCCCGGTGCGCCGGGCGCGCAGGGGCCGTACCGCGGGCTCGGGATCGTGCGGGAGTGCGTCTCGGCGCTGTCGCTCTCGCCGAAGGTGGCCCGGACGGCGACCGTGGGCGGCAACCTGGCGCTCGGGCTGCCCGCCGGGTCCATGGCCGGGCTGTTCGCGGCGCTGGACGCGGTGGCGGTCGTGTGGACGCCGGTCGGCAGCTCACGGGAGGTGCCGGTGTCGGCCCTGGTCACGGGCGCGGGCCTCGTCGACCTGGCCCCGAGCGAGGTGCTCCGCGAGGTGCGGGTGCCCGCGGCGGCCCTCGGACAGCGGACGGCGTTCCGCCGGGCCTCCCTGACCGCGACCGGCCGGACCGCTGCGATGGTGACCGGCCGGGCGCCGTCGTCGGGCAGCGGTGTGCCGCCGCGGGTGCTGCTGGTGCTGACCGCCTCCGTGCCCGCGCCCGTGGTGCTCGAAGTGGGGCCTGGGGAGCACGGGGAGCTGGACCGGCTGATCGACGGGATCGGCGCCGCCGTGACTGACACCGCCGTGACTGACACCGCCGTGACTGACACCGCTGGGACTGCTGCCGCCAGGACTGGCGCCGCCAGGACTGGCGCCGGCTGGTACGAGGACACGCACGGTACCCACGCGTGGCGCGCCGCGATGACGCGGCGGGTGGCGCACGAGGTGCTGGACGAGCTGGGCGGCGGCGTATGACGGGCCGGAGCCTCCGGGAGAAACAGGTACCGCTGGGGGTGTGTTGCTGCGAGTAGACGTTGTCTACGCGCAGCAACACACCCCGAGCCGGTGGTCTCTCCCCGAGGCACGCCCCTTTCCGATCGACCACCACCGGCACACGCACGCGCAATCTCTCGGGACCACAGCATGAGGACGGAAGCATGAGGATCGACGGCGCAGATGTCACGGCAGAGCCCCGCCCGGGCCAGTGCCTGCGCACCTACCTGCGCGAGCAGGGCGCCACCGCCGTGAAGAAGGGCTGCGACGCGGGCGACTGCGGCGCATGCACCGTGCTGCTCGACGGCGCGCCCGTGCAGTCGTGCCTCGTCCCCGCGCACCGGGCCGTCGACGCCGAGGTGGTGACGGCTGCGGGGCTCGGCCGGTTCGGCCCGGGCGGAGACCCCACGGCCGACGCCGAAGACCTGCACCCCGTGCAGCGCGCGTTCGTCGAGGCGGCCGGGTTCCAGTGTGGCTTCTGCACGGCGGGCATGGTCTGTACCGTCGCGGGCACTCCGGCGCTGAGCACCCCCGGCCCCGGACAGGACGTCTCGGCGCTCGACGGCGCACACGGGACCGGTGCACACGGGACCGACGCACACCGGACCGGCGAACACCTCAAGGGCAACCTCTGCCGCTGCACCGGGTACCGGTCGATCCGGGACGCGCTCGCCGGCCGCGTGAACACCGAGGTCGCGGAGCCGGGAGAAGCGTTCGGGCGGCCCGTCGTCGCGCCGGCCGCGGCCCGGGTCGTGAGCGGCCGCGAGGCGTACACGCTGGACGAGCCCGCACCGCCCGGGCTGCTGCACGTCGCAGTCCTCGGCAGCCCGCACCCGCACGCCCGGATCACCCGCATCGACGCGACGGCGGCCCGCAGCGCGCCCGGCGTACACCTGGTGCTGACCCACCACGACGTCCCCGGCATGCTCTACTCGACCGCCCGGCACGAGAACCGGCTCGACGACCCCGACGACACCCGCATCCTCGACCCCGTCCTGCGGTTCGTCGGCCAGCGGGTGGCGATAGCCGTCGCCGAGACGCCCCGGCAGGCGCGCGAGGCGCTCGCCCTCCTGGAGGTCGAGTACGAGACGCTACCCGCCGTCTTCGACCCGGAGGTCGCCCGGCTGCCGGGCGCGCCTCTGCTGCACCCCGGCAAGACGGCGGCCGAGCACCGCGTCGCGGAGGCGGGCCGCAACGTCGTCGTGCAGATCCACGAGGAGCATGCCGAACCCGGGCACAACGGCGTCGAAGCGGCACTGGCCGCGTCGGCAGCGACAGTGACCGGCACCTGGACCACCGACCGCGTGAACCACGTGGCGCTGGAGACGCACGGCGCCCGGGCCTGGGTCGAGCCGGGGCCCGACGGCGGCCCGGAGGGCGACGTCCTGCACGTGCGCACCTCCACCCAGGTGCCGTTCCTCGTGCGCGACGAGCTGGCCCGGCTCCTGGACCTCCCGGAGAACCGGGTCCGTGTCGTGGCCGGGCGCGTCGGGGGCGGGTTCGGCGGCAAGCAGGAGCTGCTCGTGGAGGACGTCGTGGCGCTCGCGACCCTGCGCACCGGCCGCCCCGTGCAGTGGGAGCTCACCCGCGAGCAGCAGTTCACGACGGTGCCGTGCCGGCACCCGATGCGGGTCACCGTCAGCGCCGGGGCGGACGAGACCGGGAGCCTGACGGCGCTCGCGATCGACGTCCTGGCCGACACCGGCGCCTACGGCAACCACGCGCCCGGCGTACTGTTCCACGGCGTGCACGAGTCCATGGCCGTCTACCGCGCCCCGAACAAGCGGGTCGACGCGGAGTCCGTCTACACGAACAACGTGCCGTCCGGGGCGTTCCGCGGTTACGGGCTGGGGCAGATCCAGTTCGCCATCGAGGGCGCCCTCGACGAGCTGGCCGCGCGGCTCGGCATCGACCCGGTCGAGATGCGGCGGCGGAACGTCATCCGGCCGGGCGACCCGTTCGTCGTCGGGCAACCCGTGGACGGCGACCTGGAGTATGGGTCGTACGGGCTGGACCAGTGCCTCGACCTCGTCGAGGGCGCGCTGGCCGCCGGGCGCGGCGACGCCGCGCCGGACGGCTGGGCCGAGGGGCGCGGGGTAGCGCTCGCGATGATCGCGACCATCCCGCCGCGCGGGCACTTCACGCACGCCCGGGTCTCGGTGGGGGCCGACGGCGACTTCGTGGTCGACGTCGGTACCGCCGAGTTCGGCAACGGCACCACCACCGTGCACGCGCAGATCGCGGCCACGGAGCTCGGGGTGTCGATGAGCCGGGTGCGGGTACGGCCGTCGGACACGACCACCGCCGGTTACGACACGGGCGCCTTCGGCTCGGCAGGCTCGGTAGTAGCGGGGCTGGCAGTCCAACGAGCGGCGTCCGCCCTCAAGACCAAGCTCGACCAGTTGAGTGCTGGCTATCTGTTGGGTCAGGACGGCACAGACCAACAAATAGCCAGCACTCAACTGGTGGGACTGAGTGGGGAGGCTACTCATGACGGGTCGCCTCGGTCCGTTGCCTTCAACGTGCACGGGTTCCGCGTCGCGGTGCGGCGGGAGACCGGCGAGGTGCGGATCCTGCAGTCGGTGCATGCGGCCGACGCCGGAGTGGTGATCAACCCCGAGCAGCTGCGCGGGCAGATCGACGGCGGGGTCGGGCAGGCGCTCGGCTCGGCGATGACCGAGCGGATGGTGGTGCGCGACGGCGTCGTCGTGACGCGCACGCTGCGGCACTACCGGGTGCCGCAAGCGGCGGACATTCCGGGCACGGAGGTGTTGTTTGCCGATACGGTCGACCGCCTCGGGCCCCGCGGCGCGAAGTCGATGAGCGAGGCCCCGTACAACCCGGTGGCCCCGGCGTTGGCGAACGCGATAGCGGACGCCACGGGAGTGCGTCCGCGAGACCTGCCGATACAGCGGGACCGGCTGTGGGAGCTGCTGCGCCCCACCGGTTCCTGACCTGGGCGGCTGGTCCCGGGACGACTGGTGGAACATGGTGGTCCAGATGCTGAGCGGCGAGGACCTGCTCGACCTGCTCGACCAGATGTGACGCCGGGCCCCGGCCCTACAGCAGCCGCACCGATCGGCCGTGCGGGTCGGTGAGTGCCACCGGCTCGCCGTCCCGGGCCAGGATGAACTGGGGCGAGAGGCCCGCGGGGAGCCGCGCGGCGACGTCGGGCAGGACCGTCCAGCCCTCGTTGCTGAGCCAGACGACGCCGCGCAGGCGCCGCAGCTCGCTCATCGTGGCGGCGAACTCCGCCAGCTCGGGTGCCGTGAGGTAGTAGAGCACCGCGGAGTTCTGCACCACGACCGTGGCCTCGGCGGGCGCGACGGCCACCAGGTCGGCCAGGCCCACCAGGAGGTCGCCCGCGACCAGGTGCGGCGGGTCGGCCGCCACCAACCGCGCGGCGGTGCGCAGCGTCTCGATCCGGTCGGTGTGTTCAGGCCAGACGAGCGCCTCCAGCCAGGCGACGTTGCCCGGGTCGCGTACGTCCAGCGGGTTGAGGTCGATCCCGGCGCGCCACACGACGTCGGGCATCCTCGTGGGGACCGGGCCCTCGATGGTGCAGGGCAGCAGCACCTCGCTCGGGCCGTCGGCCGGGTCGAGCCGGGTGCGCGCACCGGCCGGGGACGTGTACAGGTAGGAATAGCGGTCCGGGTAGAGGCACAGCCCCGCCGACGCCCCGACCTCGATCAGCGCGATCGGCCCGTCGATCGTCGCGAGGGTCGGCAGGAGCGTCGCGCAGCGCCGGGGCTCGTTGGTCTGGGTGGAGCGGGCGCGCATCTCGCGCTCGACGTCGGGCCACGCGGCCAGCAGCCAGGGCCGCATCCTGGCCCAGCCGTCCGACGGCGCCCCCACCAGCCGGGCGGCCGCGAACAGCAGGTTGGGCTGCCGCTTGGGCTCGGGCAGGCCGTCCAGCAGCGCGCGCGCCTGAGGGTCGCCGGCGACGCCGCGCGCCCAGTCCTGGTAGGTGGGGGAGCCGCCGTTCAGAGCCTGGCTCTCGGCGAACTGGGCGTAGACGGCGGCGGTTTCCATGCCTGTCACGGTAGCGACTCGAGCGCGAGAACTCGTTCCACGAACCAGACCAGTCCCATGACCAGCACCCCGGCGCCGACGACTGCGCCGATCACGGTGCCGGCGGTGGGCGCGCGCCGTCGCAGCAGGGCCAGCAGCGGGAAGAGGACGGCGATGGCGGCGACCTGGACCGCTTCGATGCCCAGGTTGAAGACGAGAAGCGACCACAGCAGCCGCCAGGAGAACGGTTCGTCGATCCCGAGCGCGCCGGCGAAGCCGAGTCCGTGCACGAGGCCGAAGCAGAACACGATCGCCAGCCGCAATCCGTCGGCTCGGCTCAGTCGGCGGCGTTCGCCGCGCAGCGGCTCGGAGTACCCGGGCGTACCTCGCGGTAGGGTCCACAGGTGCCACCCGGCGATGACGGCGATCGAGAGGGCGATCACCGGCTCGACGATCGCGGCATCGACGCGGACGAGTCCGAGTGCGGCGAGAACGAAAGTCATCGAGTGCGCCAGCGTGAACGCTGTGGCGGCGAGGACGACGTCGCGCAGCCGCCGGGAGCCGACGATGAGCGCAAGCAGGAACAAGATGTGGTCGACGCCGAACAACAGGTGCTCGGCGCCGAGGACGAAGAACTCCCGGAAGCGCTCCAGGGTCGACTGCCCGGTGCTGAACGCCGGATGCTCGGCGTCCAGCGCGGCACTACCCCGGGCGTCATCGAGGTCGTACTGGGCGATCGTGACGGTGCCGGTCACGTAGCCCTCCTCATCGGGGAAGAGGTCACTGCGGACAGCGTGTTCCGTGGCCTGCGGGCACGCGTGGTCCAGCGTGAGCACCGCGTAGGGCACCCCTTCCCTCTGCTCGACGGCGAAGGCGCCCACCTGTTCCGGCGCGCACGCGACGCCCCCGGCCGTCACGTGGAGACGCTGAGTCACGTACCGCACGATCTCCTCGGCATGCGCGTCCAGAGCAGTGCGCTCGCGGCCGGTCTCGAAGACAGCCATCCCGTCGTCGAAGAACGCCGGGGCGGCCTCGTAGTCGGCGACCGACACGACCAGCAGGTCGTACTCGAGCCCGATCTGCGTCCGTACCGTGGTGGCGGACGCAGCACTGACGTCGACGTACACGGTCGAGGACAAGCCGTGTGCGACGGCCGGGACGGCCTGCGCGGCCAGGAAGGTGCCGGACAGGCTTGCGGCGGCCACGGCGACCAAGGCGGTCGGCATCAGGCGCGGCATTCGGGTGAGGTGCGGCATCGAGCTCCTTGGGTGCACCACGGCGGGCGTCGGCAGGATCCTGCCGACGTCTGCTGAACGGAAGTGGTCGGTCAGCCGACCGGCGGGGAAACGCGACGCCGGCGGGCGGGACGGCGTCCCGGGCAGGCTCAGTCGAGCTGGATCACGAAGCCGGTCCAGCCGCTCAGGACGCTCGCGACTCCGGCGCGGATGCCCGCGTCCGCGCGGTCGGGGGTGACCGCGTCCGCGTCGAGGCTCGGGTCCGTGCCAGGCACCTCGCTGCCACGCGATGCCGCGCCCGGCCAGATGGCCGCCGTGACGTTGGCCGTGGGCTCGGGGAGTTGCGCACCGAGGACGAGGAACTGCCGGTCGAGGTGGTTCGCGGTGACGACTGCGAGTGCGTCGATCACGTCGTTGCCGGCGGAGACGATGAGGTCGGGCCCCAGCTCCATGGCCTCCACGATGCCGTCGACGGCTTGCTCCGGACCGTCGACGGTGACGATCTTGAGGCTGACGTCTTCGCTGTCGGCCCATCGTGTCACCGCCGTCGTGAGCGTCGAGGTCGCCGGCTCGTCGCCCGCGGCCAGCAGGACGACCCGGTAGCCCTCAGGGGGCCGGACGTCGTCCCAGGTGCCGGGGCTCGGGGAGATCGTCCCCATGGGTGCCGGCGACGCCTCGGGATCGACGAACCCAGGACGGAGGGAGCCGACGGCGCTCGGTGTGCTGTGCGGACGGGACCAGTCGTCGTCGGAGGCACATCCGGCGCAGACGACGGCGAGAACTGCAGCCACGATCAGAGCGGCGGTACGTCGATGCTCGCGGCGCAAGGGGAACTCTCTTCCGTGCTCGGGTGCGGTACCGAATTTGTACACCATCGCCGTCGGCTGGTTGCCGCATCCTGCCCGCAGAGTCCGGCTACCTCCGGATATTGGTTCGTCGTTCCTAGCTCGTTCACCCGGCGGACAACTCGCGTGGCGATTGTTGCCCGGGCCGTTGTGGCCCCCCAGTAATTTGACAGGAGACAGGCTCGAATGAAGCTCAAGCTCAACAGGGCAAGTGGTGTGGACGCACCGCTGCGGCGCACGGTGGCCGTGGGAGTCACCACCGCCGTCGCGTGCGGCGCACTGGTTTTCGGCGGAATCCTGCCGACCGCTGGTGCCGCTGACCCGGCCACGGTCGACGACATCATTCTGCTGGTCGGTGCCAACGAGACACAGCGCGTCGTGAGCTGGTACGCCTCGGCCGACACGGCGCAGGTGGTCCAGGTCGTCCCGACCTCCGAGCTGGTCGACGGCGAGTTCCCGGCGGACGCGACCGACTATGCAGGCGTCGTGACCGCCAACACGGTCGGCGGCGGCTTCAACGGCCGCGCCGTGATCACCGGGCTGCAGGAGAAGACCGACTACTCCTACCGCATCGGCGAGGAGGGCGAGTGGTCGCGCGCCTACGAGTTCAGCACCCAGAAGTTCGAGGGCAACTTCGACTTCCTCTTCTTCGGTGACCCGCAGATCGGTTCCTCCGGGAACGTCCCGCTGGACACGGCAGGCTGGGAGGCGACCCTCGACGTCGCGCTCGACGCCAACCCCAAGGCTGAGCTGCTCGTCTCGGGCGGCGACCAGGTCAACACCGCCAACAACGAGACGGAATGGGACGGCTTCCTCGCTCCCGACGAGCTGCGCGAGGTTCCCTGGGCCGCGACGATCGGCAACCACGATGTCGGCGGCCGGGCGTACGAGCAGCACATGTGGACGCCCAACACCGACCGCAGCCCGTCGTTCTACCGGTCGGGCAACCTCGCCGCGCAGTCCGGAGGCGACTACTGGTTCCTCCACAAGGGCGTGCTGTTCATCGACCTCAACAGCAACGCCTACGCAAGCAGCGGCGCTCCCGGCGTCGACGCGGACGAGGCGCACATCCAGTACGTCTCCGATGTGATCGAGGAGCACGGTGGCGAGGCCGAGCACACGGTGCTCGTCTACCACCACTCGATCTACTCGCCCGCCGACCACGCGAACGACGGGGACAACCAGGAGCGTCGTGAGGACTTTCCGACGGCGTTCTCGGAGCTCGGCGTCGACCTCGTACTGCAGGGGCACGACCACAGCTACTCGCGCAGCTACCTGATCCGCAACGGAGAGAAGGCGAACCCGGACGAGCAGCCGGGTGCCGAGACCGTGTTCCAGGGCCCGGGCGGTGTCATCTATGTGACGGCGAACTCGGCCTCCGGTTCCAAGTACTACGACCTCACCGACCCGAACGTCGAGGAGGACCCGCTCTACGGTCCGGACCCGCTCAACCCGGACAACCACTGGGCCAACTCGGTAGAGAACCAGGAACACGTGCGCACCTACGTGAAGGTGTCTGTCAGGGACAATCTCCTGAAGGTCGAGAACGTCCGTGCCGGGACCTGTGAGGCGCCGAACGCCGCCGTCGAGCTCGGCAGGACCGACGGCGACTGGTGTGGTCCCGACGAGGGCGCCGTGGAGGCGCAGCCGGTCGGTTCCCTGGTCGACAAGGTCGTGATCCACCCGTACCGGGCCCCTGCCGACGGCAAGGACGACGGCACGGACAACGGCACCACGACGTCGCAGCAGGACGGCAAGGTCACGGTCACCTCGCTGAGCTGACCAGCACCGCAACCGACGGACGGGCGCCTTCCGGTGCCCGTCCGTCGGTCGCTCCCCGGCGGTGCTTCCCGTCGGCCCATTCGCACCGACACGACAAGCTCGAGGACACGATCATGGCCACGCTCATCGGTACAACGACGCCGGCGCTCGCCGTCGTGCGAGCCGGCGCCGCGGCGCTGCTCGCCGCGGCCGTCCTGCTGTACGCAGGCGCTGCCCCCGCGGATGCCGCGGAACAGGCGACGACGGGGGAGATCGAGCCGTGGCGCGCCGCGCCGGCGTCCAACAGCTACGGTCCCGACCGGCCGAACTACGACTACGCGCTCAGCCCCGGACAGACGGTCCAGGACGGTCTCTCGGTCAGCAACGAAGGCACCGAACCGCTCCAGCTCACTGTGTACGCGGCCGACGCATTCACCACCGACGGCGGCCGGCTCGACCTGCGGACCCAGGAGCATCCGGCGACCGGAGTCGGCGGCTGGCTGGATGCCGAGCGGAACCAGGTCTCGGTGGCGCCTGGCGCGTCGGTCGAGGTGCCGTTCACCATCACCGTGCCGGACGACGCCGTCCCGGGCGACCACATGGGAGGGATCGTCACGTCGCTCGCGGTGACCGAGGACGGGGCCGAGGTCGAGCGGCGCGAGGCGGTCCGCGTCCACGTGCGTGTCGCCGGGGAGGTCCAGCCTCGGCTGGAGGTCGACGACCTGACGGTCGACTACTCCGACGCGCTCGCCGGCCGCGGAGAAGCGGTCGTCACATACCTCTTGCGCAACACCGGGAACGCCACTCTCGCCGCTGAGCAGACGGTTGCCGTCACCGGCCCGTTTGGCTCCTTCAGCGCGTCCGCCGAGCCGGTCGAGACCTCCCCGGAGCTGCTCCCCGGGGAAACATGGCCGGTCTCGGCCCCGGTGCACGACGTGGTACCGACCGGCCTGCTGACGGCCACCGTCTCCGCCGTTCCGCTCTACACCGACCCCGCTGGTTCCACCGGTCCGCTGAGCCTGGCCGAGGGCAGTGCGCACGGTTGGGCGGTGCCGTGGCTCACTCTGTCACTCATCGCCGTCGCGGCAGTGGTCGCAGTGATCGCCTGGCGGCGACGCCCGGCGACCGGAACGGACGTTTCGCGCGAGTGACCTTCTGGGAACGCCGTTGAAACCCGGTGGTGCGAACATCAGAGGATGACCGGCCATATCGAGACGTCCGACACACCCCCCGGAGGCTCCGTAAGCCCCGAGGACGACGCCTGGCTCGCCCGCGCCGTCGAGATCGCCTCCCAGAACGTGGCCGACGGCGGTGGCCCCTTCGGGGCCGTCGTCGTGCGCCAGGGTGCCGAGGTCGTGGCCGCCGGGAACCGCGTGACCCGGGACCTCGATCCGACGGCGCACGCCGAGGTGGTGGCGATCCGCGCCGCCTGCCAGGCCCTGAACACGTTCTCGCTGGCCGGGGCCACGCTGTACGCCTCGTGCGAGCCGTGCCCGCTGTGCCTGTCGGCTGCGCTGTGGGCCCGCGTGGACCGCGTCGTGTTCGCCGCGGACCGGCACGACGCCGAGCGGGCCGGCTTCGACGACCGCGAGTTCTACGAGCTGCTCGAGCGCGACCGGTCGACATGGCCCAACCCCGTCGTCGAGCACCGGATCGCGCGCGCCGGTGAACCCTTCGAGGTCTGGCGCAAGCACACCGCACGTATCCCGTACTGAGCCGACGCCGGCCGCGCGGCCGCGAAGCCCGGAATCACGCGGCTGCGGCCGGATAACGATCCGATTGCGTCCGGTACGTTTTACGGCGGTGTAACCGGCCGACGCGGGGCGTGAAACGGCAGGTCCCTAACGTCCTGCGAGATAGAAACGCGGGTTTCGGCTCACCCCACCCAGCACAACAGGAGAATCACTCATGATGCTTTCCCGTCCTGGGCGCGCTCTGCGCCTGACGGCCGTCGCGGCCGTTGCCTCGCTCGCTCTCGCGGCCTGTGGCTCCGGCGACGACGCCCCTGCTGAGGGGGAGGGCCTCGGCGACCTCACGGTCCAGCTGTCCTGGATCAAGAACGCGGAGTTCGCCGGCGAGTTCATGGCAGACAGCAAGGGCTACTACGCGGACGCGGGCTTCGGCGACGTCACGTTCAACGCGGGTCCCGGCGCGACGGAGAACCTGGTGGCCTCGGGCAAGGCCGACTTCGGCCTCACCAACGCCGTGACCGTGGGCCAGGTCGTCGCGAACGAGGACGCGCCCATCAAGATCGTCGGCACCACGTTCCAGAAGAACCCGTTCACGATCCTGTCCCTCAAGGACGGCGCGAACATCGAGACGATCGACGACCTCAAGGGCAAGAAGATCGGCGTGCAGGACGGCGGCAACGGCCTGCTGTTCTCCGCGCTCCTGGCGGCCAACGGCCTCACCGAGGACGACGTCGAGATCGTGCCGGTGCAGTACGACCCCCAGCCGCTGGTCAATGGCGAGGTCGACGGGTTCCTCGCGTACGTGACCAACGAGTCGATCATCGTCGAGGCGCAGGGCGAGGACGTCACCAACCTCCTGTTCGCCGACAACGGCCTGCCGTTCGTCGCCGAGTCGGTGATCGCCACCGACGAGACCATCGCCGAGCGCCCCGAGGCGGTCAAGGCGTTCCTCGAGGCCGAGATCAAGGGCTGGACCGACGCCTGCACCGACCTGGAGGGCGGCGCGAAGCTCGCCGTCGACGAGTACGGCAAGGACCAGGACCTCGACCTGGACAAGGAGACCCAGCAGAACACCATCCAGTGCGAGGACCTGATCAACACCGACGAGACCGCCGAGAACGGCCTCTTCACGATCAGCGACGAGCTGCTCGCGCAGAACATGGAGACGTTCGAGGCGGCCGGGATCGACGCCGCCCAGGAGGACGTCTTCGACCTGTCGCTCCTGGAGGAGCTGCTCGCAGAGAAGCCCGAGCTCAAGGGCTGATCGTGACCGACCAGTCCGTCACGGATGTCACTACCGGCGTCGGCCCCGCCCAGGAGGGTGGGGCCGGCACCGGCCTGCACATCGCAAACCTGTCCAAGACGTTCGGCTCGGGCCGCAAGACGGTGACCGCGCTCGACGACGTCACCCTGCACACCGACCAGGGCAGCTTCCTGTCCCTGCTGGGCCCGAGCGGCTGCGGCAAGTCCACGATCCTGCGGATCCTCGCGGGCCTGGAGGCGGCGACGTCGGGCACCGCGAAGGTGGACGGCAAGAACCCGCAGGAGCTCCGGGCCGGCCACGAGCTCGGGATCGCGTTCCAGGACTCCGCCCTGCTGCCGTGGCGCTCGGTCGAGTCCAACCTGCGGCTCCCGTTCGAGGTCTCGGGCGAGCCCGTCGACCGCGACCTGGTGGGCGAGCTGATCCGGCTCGTGGGCCTGAGCGGCTTCGAGAAGGCCAAGCCGAGCCAGCTCTCCGGCGGCATGCGGCAGCGGGTGTCCATCGCGCGCGCCCTGGTGGTCAAGCCGTCGGTGCTGCTGCTCGACGAGCCGTTCGGGGCCCTGGACGACATGACCCGGCAGCGCCTGAACCTGGAGCTGCTGCGGATCTGGACCGAGAAGCCGGCCACGACCCTCATGGTCACGCACGGCATCTCGGAGGCCATCTTCCTGTCGGACCAGGTGGCGGTCATGAGCCCGCGCCCCGGCCGGATCAAGGAGGTCATCGAGGTGGACCTGCCGCGCCCGCGCCTGCCGGAGATGATGCGCAGCCCCGAGTTCCACGCCCTCCACGACCGGGCCTCCGAGCTCCTGTTCACGGCCGACGGCGCAGAGAGCGCGGCCGACTCCGTGGCCGAAGGCGCAGAGAGCGCAGCCGGCGATGCCTGACCGCGCCCGCACCTGGCTGGGCGGCGCGGCGGGCCTGGCCGGGCTGGTCGCGCTGTGGTGGCTGCTCGCGGTCACCGTCTTCGACGGCTCGTCCATGCCGACGCCGCCCGGCGTGCTGCGCCAGTACGTCGCCGACGGCTGGGCGTTCTACGCCACCAACTTCGGCGGCACCGTCGTCGAGGCGCTGATCGGGTTCGCGTGGGGCAACGGCCTGGCGCTCGTGCTCGCGGCCCTCGTGCTGCTCACGCCGCGGCTGGAGCCCGTGATCTCGCAGATCGCGGTCATCAGCTACTGCGTGCCGACCATCGCGATCCTGCCGATCCTGTACATCGTGCTCGGCCCGCCGGACTCCGGTGAGCCCTCGCCGACGGCGGTGGTGCTGGCGGCCCTGTCCGTCTTCTTCACCACCGTCGTCGGGGCCGTGCTCGGCTTCCGGTCCGCGGACCGGGCGGCGCTCGACGTCGTGCGCGTCTACGGCGGCGGCCGCTGGAAGCAGCTCGTCACGGTGCAGCTCGTGTCCGCGCTGCCGGAGATCATCAGCGCCTTCAAGATCGCGGCCCCGGCCGCGTTCCTCGGCGCGATCCTCGGTGAGTACATCGGCGGGGTGGACCGCGGCGTCGGGCCCGCGCTCATCGCCGCGGGCCAGGGCCTCATGGTCGAGCGGGCCTGGGGCATCATGTTCGCCTGCGCGCTGGTCGCGGGCATCGGGTACGCCGCGTTCGGCCTGCTGGGCCGGGTCGCGGTGCCGTGGTCGACCGGAGGGGGACGAGGATGAGCGGGCTCTCGACAGAGCTGGTCCGGGCACAGCTGGACGCGGGGAGCCGGGCCGCGACGGCCTCGACCACCGGCGGCGGCACCGGCCGCGCCCTGGCGACCGGCCTCGGCAAGGCCGTCGGCACAGCGCTGCTCATGCTCGCGATCCTCACGGTGGTGTGGGTCGTCTCGGTGGCGCTGGTCGACAACACGTTCGTCGCGAAGGGCCCCGCGGAGCTCTACGAGTTCCTCTTCGCCGACGACGACGCGGCCCAGACCCGCGCCCAGATCGTCGCCGCCCTCGGCGTCACGCTGGGCGACGCCGCCATCGGGTTCGTGGCCGGCATGCTCGCCGCGACGGTGGCGGCGGCCCTGATCGTGCTGTCCAAGCCGGTCGAGACCGCCGTCATGCCGGTCGCGCTCATCCTGCGCGCGGTGCCGCTCATCGCGCTCACGCCGATCATCCGGCTGCTGTTCACCGACGAGCTGGTCCGCGTCGCGGTAGTCTCCGGGATCGTGGTGCTGTTCCCCGCGCTGGTGAACATCGTGCAGGGGCTGCGCTCGGTGTCCGCGCAGATGTCCGACGTCGTGCACGTGTACGGCGGTGGCCCCATGGCCCTGCTGGTCAAGGTAGCGTTCCCGTCGGCGCTGCCCGCGCTGTTCGCATCGGTCCGGATCTCCGTGCCGGGCGCCATCACGGGCGCGCTGCTCGCGGAGTGGCTGATCACCGGTCAGGGGATCGGCAGCATGGTGGTCAACGCCGTGGGCCAGTCGGAGAACAACCTGGTGTGGGCGTGCGTGCTGGTGGTGACCCTCGCGTCGCTCGCGCTGTACCTGGTGGCACAGATCGTCGAGTCGTTCGTCCTCGCGCGGTACGGACGGAGCTGAGCAGGGAGGGCTTGAGCATGGAGCGCACGACGGCGGTCGGGATAGTGCTCGCGGCCGGCGCAGGCACCCGGTTCGGGATGCCCAAGGCGCTGGCCCGGGCCGACGGCGGGATGCCCTGGCTCGAGCTAGCCTGCCGGGCGCTGGTCGACGGCGGGTGCGGCGAGGTCGTAGTCGTGCTCGGTGCGCGGGCCGACGAGGCCGAAGGCCTGGCACCCGCCGGCGCGACCCCCGTGGTCGCGGCCGAGTGGGAGAGCGGGATCGCGGCATCGCTGCGCACCGGGCTCGCGACCGCCGAGGAGACGGGGGCCGACGTCGCCCTCGTCACCCTCGTGGACCTGCCCGGCCTGCGGGCCGACGCCGTCCGCCGGGTCCTGGAGCCGTTCCAGGAGCCGGACGCCGCCCGCCTCGCGCTCGCCCGGGCGACCTACCGTGGCAGGCCCGGGCACCCCGTGCTGCTGGGCCGCGCGCACTGGAAGCCGCTGGCCGGCGCGGTGCGCGGGGACGAAGGCGCAGGGCAGTACCTGCGCGCCCACGACGCGCTCACGGTGGACTGCACCGACCTGGGCGGCGGGGACGACATCGACTACTGGGCCTGACCAGCGGGAGCGCGGGCCGGGCCGGGTAGAGCGGGCCGAGGGTAGGGCCAACCCGACCATCCGGTCGGGGTGATCCCTGACCTTTCCCCGGTCCTGCCCGAAACCTGTCGCCGCGACCGGTCCCGCTACGTAGTCTCGGGAGCGTGGACGCCACCGAGCTCGCCCGCCTGCAGTTCGCGCTGCTGGCCGCAGTGCACTTCGTCTTTGTGCTGCTCACGCTCGGTCTCGGCCCCGTCGTCGCGATCTTCAACACGCGCTGGGTGCGCGCGAAGGACCACCGGGCGCTCGTCTTCGAGAACGCGACTCGCTTCTGGGGCCAGCTCTACCTGGTGAACTACGCGCTCGGCATCGCGGCCGGCATCGTGCTCGAGCTGCAGTTCGGCCTGCACTTCCCGGGCCTGCTCGACGTCGCAGGCGAGGTCTTCGGGGCTCCGCTGGTCGTGGAGACCCTTGTCGCGTTCTTCCTGGAGTCCACCCTGCTGGGCCTGTGGGTGTTCGGCTGGCACCTGTTCCCGCGCGCGCTGCACGCGGGCATCTTCTGGGCGGTGGTCGTCACCGGTTACGTGTCGGCGTTCGCCGTGATGGTGGCCAACGGGTTCCTGCGCAACCCCATGGGGTACGTGCTGGAAGGCCCGCCCGACGCGCAGGTCGCGCGCATCACCGACGTCGGCGCCCTGATCACCAACCCCGCCGCGCTGCTGTCCGGCCTGCACGTCGTGGGGGCGTGCCTGATGGCCGGCGGGTTCGTGCTCGTCGGGATCTCGGCGTGGCACCTACGGCGCGGTGGCGGTGGCTTCCGGTTGCCGACCGGGCCCGACGAGGACCTCTGGCGGCACTCCATGCGGGCCGGCATCTGGACCGGCGTGGTCGGTGTGCTGCTCGCCCAGGCTTTCGGCTACGCGCAGTTCGCGTACTTCGACGCGACGGATGCGGTGGACGGGAACGCCGCGATCGGCGTCCTCCTCGAGCTCATGATGCGGACCGCCGACCTCGTCTTCCTCGGTGCGCTGGTGCTCCCGTTCCTGCTCATCCGCGGGGCGATGTTCCGGATGCGCGGCCGCCGCGCCCTGTTCGCGACCCTGACGGTGCTGCTGCCCCTGCCGTTCGTCGTGGCGCTCGCGGGCTGGATCGTGCGCGAGCTCGGCCGCCAGCCCTGGGTCATCCAGGGTGTGCTGCGCGTCGACGACGTGACCTCCGACCAGTCCGGCCAGGCCGTGCTGGTCTCGCTCGTGCTGCTCGTCGGGCTCATGGTGACGCTCGCGGTCCTCGACTGGTGGGTGCTGGGCCGGCTCGCCCGCGCGGGTACCGACCGCCTGGTGCTCGGGGCCGAGGCGAGCGACGTCCTGCGCGACGACGGCGCCGGTCCCGACGTCCTGCTCCGCTTCGGTGCGCCGATCGCGCCGAGTGCCCCGGGCGCCGTCGACGCGCACGACGACGGGCCCGAGCCGGAGGCGGCCCGATGAACGCCACGGCCTGGGCCGTGCTCCTGACCGTCCTGCTGGTCGGGTGGGTGGTGCTCGACGGCGCCGTCCAGGGCGCGGGCGCGACCCTGCTGCACGAGCGTGACCCGGACGAGAAGGACCGGCGGCGGGAACCTGCGGAGCGCCGGGTGGTGCTGGCTGCCGTCGGGCCGCTGCTGCTGCCCGGGGAGGTGTGGCTCGTGGCGGCGCTCGGCGTGCTGGTCGGCGTGTTCCCGCACGCCGAGGCGGACCTGCTGACCGCGGGGTACCCCGTGGCGGTCACGCTCATCGGGTCGTGGGCGCTGCGCGACGCCGGGATCTGGCTGCGCAGCCGGCGTCCTGGGCGCGTCTGGCGGGACGCGTGGGACGTGGTGCTCGTCGTGGCGAGCATCATGCTCGCCGGAAGCTGGGGCGCGCTGCTCGGCGTGGCCTGGGGGAGCGGTGTGGCCGCGCTGGGCCTCGGCATCGTGGCGGTGGTGGTGACCCGGCTGCACGGGGGCGCCGTCGTCGCATGGCGCCTGCGCCGTACGGGACTGCTGCCGGTGGCCGTCACGTCGGTGATGGTCGCCTCCCCCGTGGTGGGGACGGCGATCGCCGCGTGGCCGCGGCTCGTCGACGGCACGGTCTCGGGCGAGGCCATGGCCGCGCTCGGGATCGTGGCGATAGTGGTGCTGCCGCTGATCCTCGTGCTGCAGGCCGTCGCCTGGTGGCTCGTGTCCCGGCCGCTGGGCCGGCGGGACACGCTCTTCTTCTGACGCCAGAACTTAGGTCTCGAAACGGACTTATCGCTCCAGCGCACGACGAGATGCCGGTAAAGTCCTACTCACCATGACCATGAAGAACCGCATCGTCTGCGCACTCCTCGGCGCGCTGGCGTTCGCCACCGCAACCCTGCTCCTGCCGTGGGTCCCGGATGCGCTCGTGGCGCTGCTCGGGACCGGCGGCGTGGTGCTGTTCCTGGCCGCCCTCGTGCTGCCGACGAACACCCGGCAGCCGCCCGTGCACAGCCTGACGATCCTCGACAAGGGCTACCTGACGCCCGCGGAGATCCACCAGATCCTCGGCATCTGGCTGCCGACGGGCAGCTCGGCCCTCGACGCCAGGGACGCGCAGTGGACGGTCGCCCGGCATGTCGCCAAGTGGCGCGCGGACCACGTGGTCAACGTGATGGACTACCACGGAGTCGTCGCCGAGCGCCGGATCGAGATGCTGTCCGTGGTGCAGTGGGTCGGCGTGCACCTGCTGCCCGCGTTCCTCGGCCTGCTGTTCCTGATCCCCACGCTGGCCCTCACCGGGTTCGACAAGATCGGCAACAACTTCCTGCAGACGCTCCTGCTCTTCGCGATCTGGGGCACCGTCGCCCTGATCGTGCGCGGCATCCTCGAGAAGCACGTGATCCACCGGTTCGTGTGGGAACCGGAGCTGACGCCGGACGGTACGCGGTTCGTCGAGCGCTGACGTCTCGACAGGCTCGACCCGCGCCTGTGCCGGAGTGTCGGTGACTGGGGGCAGAATGGCCGTGTGCCCCTGTACCGAGACGACGCGATAGTGCTGCGCACCCACAAGCTGGGCGAGGCGGACCGCATCGTCACGTTCCTGACGCGCGAGCACGGCAAGGTGCGCGGGGTGGGCAAGGGCGTGCGGCGCACATCGTCCAAGTTCGGGGCGCGGCTGGAGCCGTTCATGGCAGTCGACGTGCAGCTTCATACCGGCCGCAGCCCGCGGCCCGGCATGGGGCTCGACACCGTGACGCAGGTCGAGACCATCGGCGCGTACGCGCGCACCATCTGCGAGGACTACGGCCTGTACACGTCGGGCACCGTGATGCTGGAGGCCGCCGACCGGCTGGTCTCGCAGGAGCACGAGCCCGCGGTGCAGCAGTACTGGCTGCTCGCCGGCGGCCTGCGGGCCCTGTCGGAGCGACACCACGACGCCGGACTGGTGCTCGACTCGTACCTGCTGCGCGCTCTCGCGGTGGCGGGCTGGGCGCCGTCGTTCGAGGACTGCGCCCGCTGCGGCGAGCCCGGGCCGCACCACTCGTTCAACGTGGCCCAGGGCGGCGCCGTCTGCCCGCGCTGCCGGCCGCCGGGTTCCACCGCGCCCGCGCCCGAGACCTTCGCCCTGCTGTCCTCGCTGCTCGCGGGCGACTGGGTGACCGCCGACGCGTCCGACGCGCGGCACCGCAAGGAGGCGAGCGGCATCGTCGCCGCCTACGGCCAGTACTACCTGGAGAGAACGTTGCGATCGTTGAAGATGGTGGAGCGCTGATGGCCCGGAACGCGAGCCGGCAGCTGGTGGCGCCGTACCCGCACCCGTCCGGCGCGCGCGCCCCGCAGATCCCGAAGGAGTTCCTGCCGCGCCACGTCGCCGTCGTCATGGACGGCAACGGCCGGTGGGCCAACTCCCGTGGCCTGCCCCGGATCGAGGGGCACCGGGCGGGTGAGCACTCGCTGCTCGACGTCGTCGCAGGGGCCGTCGACGTCGGCGTCGAGTACGTCTCGGCGTACGCGTTCAGCACTGAGAACTGGAAGCGCTCGCCCGAGGAGGTGCGCTTCCTGATGAACTTCACGCACGAGGTGATGCAGCGTCAGTGCGACGTCATGGCGTCCTGGGGCGTGCGGATCCGCTGGGCCGGCCGCCGTCCGAAGCTGTGGAAGTCGGTGATCAACGTGCTCCAGGAGGCTGAGGAGCGCACCAAGGACAACGACCTCTGCACGCTCACGATGTGCGTCAACTACGGCAGCCGGGCCGAGCTGGCCGACGCGGCGGCCGCCATCGCGCGGGACGTGGCGACCGGGAAGCTGGACCCGAAGCGGGTCAGCGAGAAGACCGTGCAGAAGTACCTCTACCTGCCCGACCTGCCCGACGTGGACCTGTTCCTGCGGTCGTCCGGCGAGCAGCGCACGTCGAACTTCATGCTGTGGCAGGCGGCGTACGCCGAGATGGTGTTCCTCGACGAGCCCTGGCCCGACGTCGACCGCCGCCACCTCTGGAGCGCCGTCGAGGAGTACGCGAAGCGCGACCGCCGCTACGGCGGCGCCCTGGACACCCCGACCCCCGCAAAGCAAGACAACCGCTGAGTGCTGGCTATTTGTTGGGTCAGAGCACGCTGACCCAACAAATGGCCAGCACTCAACGGCTGGCGGGTTTGTTACTCGGCGAGCGTCTCCGCGAGGGAGTCGATCAGCTTCGGCATGCCCTCGGGGTACTCGACCGAGAGCGCCGTCGGCGGCGAGACCGCGGAGACCGCGATGGTGCCGACCTGCTGCACCACCATGCCGTCCTTGACGGCTGGCAGGGCCTGCAGCTCCTTCTTGGTCGGCAGGGCCTCGGCCTCCTCCTCGGTGTACGTGTAGGCGACGACGAGGTCCGAGTCGAGCTTGTCGAGCTCCTCGTACGACAGCGTGTAGAAGAACTGGCCGTCGTCCGGCGCGAGCTCCTCCACGGCCGGGGCGGTCTCGAAGCCGAGGCCCTCGAGGAACCCGGCGCGCGGGTCGCCGGCCCGGTAGACGTACACCAGGCCCTCCTCCGGCGAGTCCACTATCGCGGCCACCGTCTTGCCCGCGAACTCGGGGTGCGCCGCGGCCTGGTCGGCGAGGTACTGGTTGATCTCCTCGACCTTGGCCTCGCCCGCGGCGCTGCGGCCCAGGGCGTCGTCCGTGGCGGTGATGATCTCGTCCCACGGCGTCTGCCACGGCGTCTCCGGGTAGGCGACGGTCGGGGCGATCTCGCTGAGCAGGTCGTACTGCTCCTGCGTGATGCCCGAGTAGGTGGCGATGATGACGTCCGGCTCGGCGGCCGCGAACTCCTCGTAGGGCACCGTCGCGCCGGACTCGGCGTCGGTCAGCACGGTGGGGTGCTCCACGCCCGCCTCGTCGTAGGCATCCTCGACCCACGGCAGGAGGTTGCCCTTGCCCACGG
This sequence comes from uncultured Actinomycetota bacterium, assembly GCA_963850545.1. GTDB lineage: Bacteria > Actinomycetota > Actinomycetes > Actinomycetales > Cellulomonadaceae > Promicromonospora. The sequence continues at coordinate 214,771 of CAWKLP010000003.1, forward strand.
TCCAGGTCTGCTCGGCGACGGCGACCGGGAAGACTCCCGCCGCGATCGCGGCCTCCGTCGAGCCCCAGCCCCACGTGGCGACGCGCTCGGGCGCCTCGTCGATGGTGGTCTCGCCGAGCGCGTGCGTGATCGTCAGGGGGAACTCGTCGGTTGCGCCGGAGGCGTCGGCGGACGGCGTCGCGTCGTCGGCGGCCGGGGCTTCGGACGCACAGCCCGCGAGGGCGAGGGCGGACGCGGCGACAAGGCCGACGGCCGCCACGAGGGAACGGCGAGGGCGCACGGTATCTCCCGGGTTATTCAGTCGAAAGACCGGCGGGTGCCGGTCGAGATGAGGTAACCCTAACCGCATTAGGTCACGGCGATGTTGCGGAATTGGGGAGTCCTCGGGTGACGTAACCCACTCGCGGTCGGGCTTGTCGCGACCAGGTCTCGACACGCTCGACGCGCGTCAGGCGCCCGAGTGGTAGCGGCCCACCGGCACCACGAGCGGCGAGCCTGCGACCGGGTCGGGCACCACCTGGGCCTGCAGCCCGAACGCCTCGTCGACCACCTCGCGGGTGAGCACGTCCGACGGCGCCCCCTCGGCGACGATCCGCCCCGCCGACATCACGACCAGGTGGTCGGCGTAGCGCGCGGCGAGGTTGAGCTCGTGCAGCACCATCGCGACAGTCGTGCCGCGGTCCCGGTTCAGCTCCGTGAGCAGGTCCAGCAGGTCGAGCTGGTGGCGCACGTCGAGGAACGTCGTCGGCTCGTCGAGCAGCACGATGTCCGTCTGCTGCGCCAGGACCATGGCGATCCACACGCGCTGGCGCTGCCCGCCCGACAGCTCGGCGACCGGCCGGTCGGCGAGCTCCGCGACGCCGGTGGACTCCAGCGCGGTGGTGACCACGGCGTCGTCGTCGGACGAGTGGCGGCCGAACCAGCCCTGGTGCGGGTACCGGCCGCGGCTGACGAGCTCGGCGACCCGCACGCCGTCGGGCGCGATGGACGACTGCGGCAGCATGCCGACCTTGCGGGCCAGCTCCTTCCGGGGCATCTGGGTGATGTCGGCGCCGTCGAGCGTGACCCGGCCGCTGTCGAGCGGGTGCAGGCGGGCCAGGCCGCGCAGCAGCGTGGACTTGCCGCAGGCATTCGGTCCGACGACGGCGGTGATCTTGCCGTCGGGCAGCGTCAGGTCGAGGCCCTCGATGACGCGCAGGCCGTCGTAGCCCAGGCTGACGCCCTCGGCGCGGAGGTTGGTCATCGGCTCCTCTTCTCGTTCGTGGCGAGCAGCCACAGCAGGTAGGGGGCGCCCACGAGCCCCGTGACGATGCCCACGGGGGCGGCGACGCCGAGCAGCCCGTGCTGCCCGATGACGTCCGCCACCAGGGTCAGGGCCGCGCCGGTGGCGGTGGACGCGGCGAGCGCCGCACCGCCGTCGTTCACCAGGCGGCGGGCTATGGCCGGGGAGACCAGGGCGACGAACGCGATCGGGCCCGCTGCGCTGGTGGCGAGCGCGACGAGCGCGACGGCGAGCAGCAGCGAGCCGACCCGGGCGGCGTCCACGTGCACCCCCAGGGCGCGCGCGTTGTCGTCGCCGAGCGCGAGCGGTCCCTGGGTCCGGGCGACGATCGCGACCGCCACGCACAGCACGAGCGTCCCGGCGGCGACGAGCGCGAGCTGCTCGCCCCGGATGTCGGACACGGAGCCGACGGTCCAGACGAGGACCGCAGCCGCCTCGTTCTCCTCGACGCGGGCCATGGCCCAGGCGACCATGGACGAGCACAGGTACGCGAATCCGACGCCGACCAGCACGAACCGGATCGAGTGCAGGCCCTTGCGCCAGGCCAGCAGCCAGATCGCGAGCGCGACGACGCCCGCGCCCGCGAACGCCAGGCCGGACAGCGCGACCCCGCTCAGCCCCAGGGCGAGGAGGCCGATCACGGCGCCGAGGCTCGCGCCGCTGGAGATGCCGAGGATGTCGGGGGAGGCGAGCGGGTTGCGCAGGGTCGACTGGAACAGGGCGCCCGCCAGGCCGAACGCGGCGCCCACCACGACTGCGGCCTCGATGCGGGGCAGGCGCAGCATCTGGATGATGAAGACGTCGCCCTTGTCGCCGAGGCCCAGGGCGCCGGCGATCGCCTGGCCCGGGGTCAGGCCGGCCGCGCCGACCAGGAGGGCGCCGGTCCCGGCGACGAGCACCACGAGGACCATCCCGGCCACGACGAGGACCTGACGGCGGCGCCGGACGGCGCGCAGGTCCGCGACGGCGGTGACGGTGGTCGCGCTGACGGCGATCATCAGGCGCCCACCACGTTCCTGCTGCGGGCCACGGCGATCAGCACCGGCGCGCCGAGGAGCGCGGCGACGACGCCGGCCTCGAGCTCCGACCGGGGCAGGATGAGCCGTCCGAGGACGTCGGCCGCGAGCAGCATGACCGGGCCCAGGAGCGCGCCGATCGCCATGATCCAGCGGTAGTCCGTGCCGACGAGGCGGCGCGCCGCGTGCGGCACCACGAGCCCGACCAGGGCGATCGGCCCGGCCAGCGACGTGGCCGTGCCCGCCAGCAGCACGATCGCGATGGCCGCGAGGGTGCGCGTGGTGCCGACCCGCTGACCCAGCGCGCTGGCGACGTCGTCGCCGAGGGCCAGGATGTTGAGCCGGTTCGCGAGGACGGCGGCGAGGATGATGCCGACCACGATGAACGGCCAGAGCCACGTCACGGTGTCCAGGCCGCGGCCGGTCAGGGAGCCGACCGACCAGAAGCGGTACAGGTTGAACGCCTGCTGGTCGCGCAGCAGGACCAGGGTGATGAGCGGCGTGATGAGCGCGGTCACGGCGGCGCCGACGAGCGCGAGCCGCACGGGCTGGCCCCGCCCCACCGAGAACACGATCGCGGCCGCGGCGGCGGCGCCCAGGAAGGCGAACCACACGTACCCGATTGGCGAGGTGATGCCCAGCAGCCAGACCGCGCAGACCACGGCGAGCGAGGCGCCCGAGTTCAGGCCCAGCAGGCCGGGGTCGGCGATCGGGTTGCGCGTGACTCCCTGGATCAGGGTGCCCGCCGTCCCGAGCGCGACCCCGGCCGCCAGGCCCACGATGGTGCGGGGCAGACGCTGGTCCAGCACGACGTCGTGGTCCATGAACCCCGCCACCGGTGACGTTAGCGCCCGCCAGACCTCGGCAGGAGCGATGTCGCGGACGCCGAGCGCGAGACTCGCGAGGACGACGAGCAGCAGGGCGGCGATCGCCGTGACCAACGCGAGCGTCCGACGTCGGGCACGGTGAGCTACGGCTTCCGCACCCTCACGGCGTCCCGCGGGCGCAGCCGCAGGTGAGGTAAGCATTGCCTAAGTGTTCCACAATGCGTGGGATGGTCAGTACGCCGGTTGGTGCACGCCGGACCGTACGGGTCTCTGCGCGGGTCGTGCGCGCTGCGGGTCAGGAGTAGGAGTCGCAGCCCCAGCCGTCGTTGTCCGCGTCGAGGCGGTGATAGTCGTTGTTGCCCACCCACACGGTCCGGCCGACGTCCGGGCAGTCGAGGTCGGGGTTGGTGGGCGAGACGGGGCACTGCCAGCGGCCGGCGGCGTAGACGCAGACGGCGTCGGCCGCGCTGTCGGGCTGGAGGAAGTCGTTGCCCGCGAACTTCACGATCCACTTGCCCGAGCGGGTAGCGGTGAACTGGTGGCTGTAGCTGCCGTCGCGGGCTGTCCGGATCGTCGCGACCTTGCGGGGCCCGGCTGTTCCGGAGGGGTCGAACACCACGGTCATGACCTTTGTCGTGGGCGTCGCGCGCCACCGCCCGTCCTTCTTGTACTTGAGGGTGCCCGCGACGGTGATCGAGCGGTCCTTGGCGACCGGCTCGGGCTTGGCGTTGGCCGTGACGTTCGTGTCGTAGCGGGTCGCGGCGTCTGCCGGGGCGGATGTCGTGAGCGCGAGAGCGAGCACGCTCACGAGGGCGACGATGGTTCGGCGGATCATAAAATCCAACCTCTTCTAGGACTCGAGGTGCCCCTGGATGCGGCACGCTTCGAGTTACCAGAGCCTCCACGCCGCACAATCTGACCCGATTCGCCCGGTCCTCACCCGGGTGAAGCGTCAGGCCGGTGCCCGCTGTGGCCTCGGGGGAGAACCCACGTCACCCAGGTGTGTTGCTCTGCGTAGACGATGTCTACGCAGAGCAACACACCTCCAGTTCCTATGGTTGCCCCGACGGTGTCCGCCTCGCCGGCTCGGGAAGGGTTGTCCACAGGCTCGGCTGATCTGCCCGACGCCGGCGCGCCAAGCCGGGCAGGATGAGTGCGTGGAGCTTAAAGGAACGCAAGTGAACGTCGCTCGTCTCGTCAAGGACGCTCGGCACGCCGCCCAGCTCACGCAGGCGAGACTGGCCGTGCGGGCTGGCGTCTCGCGGGGCGCCGTCGCGGCGATCGAGACGGGAGCGCGCTCGCCGTCGTGGGAGATGCTGTCGACCATCATGGCCGCCGCGGGCAAACAGATGAAGATCGAGCTGGAGCCGCTCGACGACGACGTTCGCCGTGCCGTCGCGGCCCACACCGGCGACACGAGTGCCGCGGACGGCCTGAGCATGACCGTGTCGCTCATGGAAGGGCTGGTGGACCTGGAGTACCGGTTCGAAGGACTCGCTGCCGCGGCGGTGCTCGGAGCGCCGATCTCGCTGGAGGAGCCCATCGAGCTCGCACTGCCCGACGGCGCCGAGGCCGTGTCGTGGCTCGCCGGGCTCGTCCGCACCGGGGCGGCCGCGGTGACGCCCCTGGGACGGGCCTACCCGATGGACGGCGTCACCTCGGCCGAGGGGGTTGCCCGGCTCGTCGAGCTCGGCGAGGACGGGCGGTTCTTGCTCGAGTTCTGGCTCCGGACATTCAACGTCCGGTTCGTGCCGGCGGAGGATGCCAGGCGTGCGGTCCTCGTCGTCGGCGAGCACGCGCCGCTTCGTGCCCAGCCGCTGCACGAGATCGACACCACGGACAGGCACGCCGCGCGCGTCCTGCGGCTGCTGCGGGAGCAGGCGCAGGACGCGCGCGGCTGACGGTGGTCGAGCCCGTCGGGATCCAAGCCCGTCGAGGCCTCAGCCCGTCGGGACCTCAGGCCCCGACGAGGTGGCCGGCCAGGTAGCCGACGACCTTGTCCAGCGCGACGCGCTCCTGCTGCATGGAGTCGCGGTGCCGGATGGTGACCGCCTGGTCGTCGAGGGTGTCGAAGTCGACGGTGATGCAGAACGGCGTACCGATCTCGTCCTGCCGGCGGTAGCGCTTGCCGATGGCCTGCGTCACGTCGTAGTCGACGTTCCAGTACTTGCGTAGCTCCGCGGCGAGCTTCTCCGACGCCGGGAGCAGGTCCGCCGTCTTGGACAGCGGCAGCACCGCGGCCTTGACCGGGGCCAGCCGCGGGTCCAGGCGCAGCACTGTGCGCTTGTCGACGCCGCCCTTGGTGTTCGGCGCCTCGTCCTCGGCGTACGCCTCGACGAGGAACGCCATGAGCGACCGGGTCAGGCCCGCGGCGGGCTCGATGACGTACGGGAAGTACTTCTCGTTCGTCACCGGGTCGCGGTACTCCAGGTCCTTGCCCGAGCTCTCCGTGTGGGTCTTCAGGTCGAAGTCCGTACGGTTCGCGATGCCCTCGAGCTCGCCCCACTCGCTGCCCTGGAAGCCGAAGCGGTACTCGATGTCCACGGTGCGGGTCGAGTAGTGCGACAGCTTGTCCTTGGGGTGCTCGAAGTGGCGCAGGTTGTCGGCCGAGATGCCGAGGTCCGTGTACCAGTCGGTGCGGTAGTCGATCCAGTACTGGTGCCACTCCTCGTCCTCGCCGGGCTTGACGAAGAACTCCATCTCCATCTGCTCGAACTCGCGCGTGCGGAAGATGAAGTTGCCCGGCGTGATCTCGTTGCGGAACGACTTGCCGATCTGGCCGATGCCGAACGGCGGCTTCTTGCGCGCCGCGGCGGCGACGTTGGCGAAGTTCACGAAGATGCCCTGCGCGGTCTCGGGGCGCAGGTAGTGCAGGCCGGACTCGTCCTCGACGGGGCCGAGGTACGTCTTCAGCATCATGTTGAAGTCGCGCGGCTCGGTCCACTGGCCGCGGGTGCCGCAGTTGGAGCAGGCGATCTCGGCGAGGCCGCCCTCGGGGGCGCGGCCCTTCTTCTCCTCGAACTCCTCGATCATCTGGTCCTCGCGGAACCGCTTGTGGCAGGAGAGGCACTCGGTGAGCGGGTCGGTGAACACACCGACGTGGCCGGAGGCGACCCACACCTGGCGGGGCAGGATGACCGCCGAGTCGAGGCCGACGATGTCGTCGCGGCTCGTGACCATCGCACGCCACCACTGGCGCTTGATGTTCTCCTTGAGCTCCACACCGAGAGGGCCGTAGTCCCACGCAGAACGCGTTCCGCCGTAGATCTCACCCGACGGGAAGACGAAACCTCGTCGCTTCGCGAGCGAGACGACGGCGTCGAGCTTGGCGGTCTGCGCAGAGCGCACTGACTTGTCGGACACGAGGGTCTCTCCAGGGGAACAGGCGGGAAACAATGTCCGCCCAGCCTACCGTCCGGGCAGGTTGCGGCCCGCGCGAATATGCCGGTGACGCACCTCTCGTGCCCCGATTTTTGACAACGGTTCTCAACAAGCGTGAGAATCGTTCTCATGACCTCGACTCGCGCCTCCGGCGCTGCCCTGACCAGCCTCGTCCTCGCCGCCACGGCGGCCCTCGCGGGCTGCTCGAGCCAGCTGCCAGGCAGCTCTGCCGAAGAGTCCGACGGCGTCACGGTGCTCGCGTCGTTCTACCCGCTCCAGTACGTGGCGCAGCAGATCGGCGGTGACCTGGTCACGGTCGATAATCTCACTCCTCCGGCCGCCGAGCCGCACGACCTCGAGCTCTCCCCGGCGCAGGTCCGCGAGATCGGCACGGCCGACCTGGTGGTCTACCTGTCGGGCTTCCAGAACGCCGTCGACGAGGGCATCGAGTCCCGCGCCCCCGAGCACGTGGTCGACGCCGCGGACGCGGCCGGGCTCGTGGAGCATGTGGAGGAGACCGAGGAGGAGCATGCGGAGCACGCCGAGGAGGGTGACGACCACGGCGCCACCGACCCGCACTTCTGGCTGGACCCGAGCCGACTGGCTGCCGTCGGGCAGGCCGTGGCGGACGAGCTGACCGCGGTGGACCCGGAGCACGCCGACGAGTACGCGGCGGGCGCTCTGCGCCTGGGCCAGCGCCTCGACGAGCTGGACCAGGAGTTCGCGGACGGCCTCGCGGCCTGCCAGGGCGCGACCCTGGTGACGAGCCACGCCGCCTTCGGCTACCTCGCTGACCGGTACGCCCTGGAGCAGGTCGGGCATCTCCGAGCTCGACCCCGAGGTCGAGCCCTCCCCGGCCCGCCTGCGCGAGATCGGCGACCTGGTGGAGGAGCGTGGCATCACCACCCTGTTCTCGGAGACCCTCGTGAGCCCCAAGGTCGACCGAGACCCTGGCCTCCGACCTCGGTGTCGACGCCGCGGTGCTGGACCCGCTGGAGGGCCTGTCCGAGGAGGCAACGGCCGCCGGCGACGACTACGTGTCCGTGATGCAGACCAACCTGGCCGCGCTGGAGAAGGGCCTGGCCTGCGAATGACGGACACTGAGCAGGTGACCGAGACGAGCGAACCCGTCATCGAGGCCCGCGGCCTGCACTTCCGTGCGGGAGCGAGCCACATCTTGCGCGGCATCGACCTGACGGTCGAGCAGGGCGAGGTCGTCGCGCTGCTCGGCCCGAACGGCTCCGGCAAGTCCACCCTCGTGCGGGCGCTGGTCGGCATCAACGTGCCGTCCGAGGGCACGGTGCGCCTGCTCGGCGAGCCCCTCCGGTCCGGCCGGCGCGGCGCCACGGTCGACTGGGGCCGCATCGGCTACGTGCCCCAGCGCGCGGGCGCGGGCGGCGGCATCCCGTCGACCGCGCAGGAGGTCGTCGCCTCCGGCCTGCTGCACGGCCGGCGGCTGCGGCTGCCGCGCGGCTGGCGCGACCGGGTGGGCGCGGCCCTCCACCAGGTGGACCTCGCCGACCGCGTGCACGACCCCGTGCACCTCCTGTCCGGCGGGCAGCAGCAGCGCATCCTCATCGCGCGCGCCCTGGTCCGCGAACCGGACCTGCTCGTCCTGGACGAGCCCGTCGCGGGCGTGGACGTCGCCAGCCAGGAGGCGTTCGCCGCCACCATGAGGCGCCTGGTCGACGGCGGCCTCACGGTGCTGGTCGTGCTGCACGAGCTCGGCGAGCTCGCGCCGCTCGTCTACGCGCGCCGTCGTGCTGCGGCACGGCCAGGTCGTGCACGACGGCACCCCGCCGCCGGCCCGGCACGACCACGACCGCGCGGGGCACCAGCACCAGCACCCGCACACCGACGACAACGCCCTCGACACCGTCGAGTCCAGGGCCCTCGACCTGGAGGTGCGCCCATGATCATGCTCATGCTGACCGACCCGTTCATGCAGCGCGCCCTCCTGGCCGCGCTCCTCGTCGGCGTGACCGCGCCCGTCGTCGGCACCTACCTGGTGCAGCGCAGGCTCTCCCTGCTCGGCGACGGCATCGGGCACGTCGCCCTGACCGGCGTCGCGCTCGGCTGGCTCGTCGGCGCGGGCATGGGGCTGACGCCGAACGACGCCCTCGCCGTCCCCGGCGCCGTGCTCGCCGCGGTGGTCGGCTCCGTCCTCATCGAGGTGGTCCGACGCCGCGGCCGCACCTCCGGCGACCTCGCGCTCGCCATCATGTTCTACGGCGGCATCGCGGGCGGCGTCCTGCTCATCGGGATCGCCGGCGGCTCCTCCGGGAACCTCATGCAGTACCTGTTCGGCTCGATCTCCACCGTGTCCGACGCCGACCTCTGGCTCACCGTCGTGCTCTCCGTCGTGGTCCTGGCCGTCGGTGTCGGCCTGCGGCACGCGCTGTTCGCCGTGAGCCACGACGAGGAGTTCGCCATCGCGTCCGGCCTGCCCGTGCTGGGCGCTGAACGTCGTCGTCGCCGTCGTGTCGGCCCTCACCGTGACCGTCGCCATGCGCGTCGTCGGCCTGCTGCTGGTCAGCGCGCTCATGATCGTGCCCGTCGCCGTCGCCCAGCAGGTCACGCACGCCTTCGGGCGCACCATGCTCACCGCGTGCGTCGTCGGCGTCGTGGTCTGCCTGTCCGGCCTGACCATCACCTACTGGTACAACGTCTCGCCCGGCGCCACTATCGTGGTGCTCGCCATCGCTGTGTACGCGGTGGTCTCCCTGCTGGCGCCCCTCCTGACCCGACGGCGCCCCGCGCACGACCCGCATCCCGACCTGCCCGACGACGTCGACCTGCCGGCCGACGCCGCCGAACGCGCGGTCGCCGCCGGAAAGGAGTGCCGCTGATGGCCGCACGGATGACCCGCCAGCGGACCGCTGTCGTCGAGGCGCTCGACGAGCTCGCCGACTTCCGCTCCGCCCAGCAGCTGCACGAGACCCTGCGCGCCCGCGGCGAGTCCGTGGGCCTCGCGACCGTCTACCGGGCGCTGCAGGCGCTCGCGGAGGCGAGCGAGGTGGACGTGCTGCGCGCCGAGGACGGCGAGAGCCTGTACCGCCGGTGCGCGCGCCGCGAGCACCACCACCACCTGGTGTGCCGGGCCTGCGGCCGGACCGTCGAGATCGACGGCCCCACGGTCGAGGCCTGGGCCTCGAAGGTCGCCGCCGCCCAGGGCTTCGACGACATCGAGCACACGGTCGAGCTGTGGGGCACCTGCGCGGACTGCCGCGCCTCGTCCGCGCGGTGAATCGTCGGGCCCCGGCCGCCGGCTCGGCGGCCGAGGGTCCGGGTAGAGACCGCGTCCACGAGGACGCTTCTATGTTCGTCAAGCTGGGACGGCGAGGGCGTTTGTCCTGGTCAGTAGCTTGAAGATCTTGCGGGTGAGGTAGCGCTTGAGCTGGCGTCGGATCTCGCGGGTGGTCTTGCCCTGGGTAGTGCGTTTCTGCAGGTAGTTGCGGGTTTCGTCGTGGGTGCGCATGCGGACGAGGGCCGCGATGTGCAATGCCTTGTTCAGTCGTCGGTCGCCGCCGCGGTCGAGACGGTGATGGTCGCTGCGGTTGCCAGAGGAGGCTGGGATCGGTGCGGTGCCGGCCAGGCGGGCGAACGCGGCTTCGGAGCGGACCCTGCCGGGGTGGGACCAGGCGGCCAGGATCACGGCGGCCGTGTACGGACCGATCCCCGGTTCCTCGAGCAGGTCAGGGGCGTGCTCGGTGACCAGGGTCCGCAGGGTGGTGTTGTTCTCTTTGAGCTGGGTGTCGAGCTCGCAGATGCGGGCCGCCAGGCGCACAGCCTCGGCGCGGGCGATCTGCTGGTCCAAGGCCTCCTCGCGGGCCCGCCAGGCCTTGACCGTCTTGATCTGAACGGTGGTGAGCGGGCCGCGGGCGTCGATGCCGAGGTCGTGAGTCCGCAGCAGCCCGGTCAGGGCGTTGACCTGGACTGTCCGGTCGCGAGAGAGGCGGTCTCGGGCGGTGGTCAGGACCTGCAGAGCGCCGGCGACCTGCCCGGCCCGATGGTCACGCAGCTCGTCGGCGGGCAGCCCGAGCACGTCGCGGGCAGCGCGGTCCGCGTCCAGGGCGTCGGTCTTGGCCCGGCCCCTGCCCCGCACCGGTGTCAACGCCTCGACCACCCGATACCCGACCTCGGCAAGGTGGGCTGCGGCCAGGCGTCCGTAAGAGCCGGTGCCCTCCATGCTGATCAGCACCGCCTGCGGTGTGTCGACCGTCCGCCGTGCGATCCATGACGCGGCCCGGGCCAGGCCCGTCTGCGTGGTCGGGAACGTCTGCGCGTCGACGTGCGCTCCGGTCGTCGTCTCGATGATCGAGTACACGTGCTGGCGGGCGTGGGTGTCGACCCCGACGACGAAGAGGTAGGTCTGAGCGACGGTCGGGACTTCTGCGAGTATGGGCACTGCGATGTTCTCCTTGCCTGGACGGACGTCGTTGCCGGCGTCGGCCTGGGTAGGAGTCACCGCGGGACATCACTGTCATGGGCCACGACCCGCGAGGGTCGGACATGCTTCTGATCAGGTCATCGAGGTGGGCCAGGCTGACGTCGGCTGCCCCAGCACGCGGACGAGTCTCTAACAAGAGCACACCGGGACGAGCTCGGCGGCCATGCGTTATTTGAGTCACGCGCGCGGGGCAGGACCACGCCAGCCTGACCAGCCAGTCCCAGACCAGCCACTCGAAAGACTGACAGTGTGTTGCGCTGAGTGGACAAGGTCTACTCAGCGCAACACGCCCAGATCGGTAACTGTTTCCCTGGGAATCGAGCGCTTCTGCAGGAACAATTCCGGTGGAGGCCAATCGCGGCCGGAGCCCGTGGCAGGATGCGTCCATGACCTCAGCACGGCGCCCCACGGACCGTCGGGGACGGCTGCCCGCGCGCGCTGACGTGGTGGTGGTCGGTGGCGGCGCGCTGGGCGCGTCGGTGGCGTTCCACCTCGCCGAGGACGGCGTGGACGTGCTGCTCCTGGAGGCCGACGAGCTCGCCTCCGGCAGCTCGGGCAAGCCCATCGGGGGAGTGCGCGCGCAGTTCTCCGACCCCGCGAACGTCGACCTCGGCAACCGCAGCCTGGAGCTGTACGAGGACTTCGCGAACCGCCCGGGCGCGGACATCGGGCTGCAGCAGCCGGGCTACCTGTTCCTCCTGCCGGGCGCCGACGACGTCGCGCTGTTCGAGGAGTCCGTTGCCATGCAGAACGAGCGCGGCGTCGAGAGCCGCATGCTCGGCCACGACGCCATGCGCCGGCTCAACCCGTACGTCGACGCCGACCGGTACGCCGGGGCCGCCTACGCCGCGCGCGACGGGTTCGCCCACCCGAAGGCCGTGGTCGAGGGCTACGCGGCCGGGGCGGAGTGGCACGGCGCGACGGTCCGCACCCACGTCACGGTCACCGACGTCGAGGCGAGGGGCGACGAGGTCGTCGCGGTCTGGACGAACCACGGCCGGGTGCGCACCGACGCCGTCGTGCTGTGCGCCGGGGCGTGGACCCGGGACGTGGCGGCCAAGGCCGGGCTCGACCTGCCCGTCGACCCGTACCGGCGGCAGATCGGGTTCACCCCGCGGCTGGACCCTGGCGCCGTCGCGCATCCCGTTCACCATCGACTACGGCACCACGTTCTACTTCCACAACGCCGAGCCCGGCGGCCTGCTGCTCGGCATCGCCGACCCCGCGACCCCCATCGCGTTCGAGCGCACCTACGACCCGGGCTGGCTGCCGCTGCTGCGCGGCGCGATCGGGGCCTGCGCGCCCGAGCTCGTCGACGTGCCCGTGGCGCGCGGCTGGGCCGGGCTCTACGAGATGACGCCCGACCACAACGCCCTCATCGGCGAGGCCACCGGCGCGCCCGGCCGCGTGCTGTACGCCGCCGGCTTCTCCGGTCACGGGTTCCTGCAGGCCCCCGCCGTCGGCGAGGCGGTGCGCGACCTGTATGCCGGCCGCACACCCCTGATCGACGTGTCCGGGTTCAGCGCGGACCGGTTCGCCTCGGCGGGTCAGACCCCGCCCAGCACGAACCCGCCCACCCCGACCTCGCCGACCACCAGCCCAGGGCGGCGCGGCCCTGAGGCGAACATCATCTGAGGACAGGAGAGATCAATGTCGACACCCACGTTCCTCGAGCCCTGGCAGCTGAGGGCCGCGTTCGCGCGCAGCCTCTCGGACATGTACGGCAAGGAAGTGCCCGCCTACACCACGCTGCTGGACGTGTCGCACGAGGTCAACGCCGACTTCGTGACCCAGCACGGCGCGGACGCCGAACGGCTCGGCTCCATCGCGCGCGTCACCGCGGAGCGGCACGGCGCCATCCGGGTGGGCACGCCCACCGAGATGTCGCAGGTCGCCCGGATCTTCGGCGCGATGGGCATGCGCCCGGTCGGGTTCTACGACCTGCGCGACGCCTCGTCCAGCTCGGTACCCGTCATCTCGACGGCGTTCCGCCCGATCGAGCGGGACGAGCTGGCCCGCAACCCGTTCCGGGTCTTCACGTCGATGCTGGTCACGGCGGACCGCCGGTTCTTCACCGCGGACCTGGAGCAGCGCCTGGAGAGCTTCCTCGGCGCCCGTACGCTGTTCGGCCCGGAGCTGCTCGCCCTCGCCGACCGGGCGGAGGTCGGCGGCGGCCTTCCCGAGGACCAGGCCGTGGAGTTCCTGCGCCTGGCGACCGAGGCGTTCGAGCTGTCCCGCGAGCCCGTGGACCAGGCCTGGTACCGCGAGCTGGAGGCGGTCAGCGCCGTCGCGGCCGACATCGGCGGCATCGCCTCCACGCACATCAACCACCTCACCCCGCGTGTGCTGGACATCGACGACCTGTACGCCCGCATGGAGGCCCGCGGCATCACGATGATCGACGCGATCCAGGGCCCGCCGCGCTGGGAAGGCCCCGACGTCCTGCTGCGCCAGACGTCGTTCCGCGCGCTCGCCGAGCCACGCACCTTCCGCACCGCCGACGGGGAGATCATCAGCGACTCCCTGCGCGTGCGGTTCGGCGAGGTCGAGGCGCGCGGCATCGCGCTGACCCGCACCGGCCGCGCCGCGTACGACGCGGCAGTGGTCGAGATCGACGAGGCCGCCGCCGCGGCCCGCGCCGACGACCCCGGCTTCACCGAGGCGCAGCACCAGCAGCTCGCCCGCGCCGTCTGGCAGAAGACCTTCCCGACGACCGAGGCGGCGCTCGCCGACCAGGGGCTGGGCTGGTTCACCTACGAGCTGGCGGCCGAGCCCGGCGGCGCGCCCTTCGTCCGCCGCGAGCCCGTCGTCTACGAGGACTTCCTGCCGCGGTCGGCGGCCGGGATCTTCCAGTCCAACCTCACCTCGGACGGCGCGAAGGACGCCAGCCAGGTGGGCACGGACCGGGACGCCGACTGGATGGCGGGCGCGCTCGGTCGCGAGCTGAACGACCCCTTCGACCTGTACGCCGACCAGGTGGCCAGGTCGCTCGCCGGCGCCGCCGAGACCCTCGGCGTCGACCCGGCTACCCTCACCACGCCCAACCGCACAACGGGAGCACCACGATGACCAGCACGACCACCCACAGCCCGCTGACGACCGAGCTGCGCGACGCCGCGCTCGCCGCCCTGGAGCGGCTGGGCGCCACTGTGCCCACCGGGACGGGCCTGCCCGTCGTGTCGCCCCTGTCCGGGCAGGCGCTGCTGGAGCTCCGGCGAGACGGTGCGGCGGAGGCGGCAACTATCGTCGGGCAGGCCGCCGAGGCCTTCACGACGTGGCGCTCGGTGCCCGCCCCCGTGCGCGGCCAGGTCATCAAGCGCCTGGGCGAGCTGCTCACCGAGCACAAGGCCGACCTGGCCGAGCTCGTCACGATCGAGGCGGGCAAGATCACCAGCGAGGCCCTGGGCGAGGTCCAGGAGATGATCGACATCTGCGACTACGCCGTCGGGCTGTCGCGGCAGGTCGGCGGCCGCACCATGCCGTCCGAGCGCCCCGGCCACCGGCTCATGGAGACGTGGCACCCGATGGGCGTCGTCGGCGTGATCAGCGCCTTCAACTTCCCGGTGGCGGTCTGGTCCTGGAACACGGCGGTGGCGCTGGTCTGCGGCGACACCGTGGTGTGGAAGCCGAGCGAGAAGACGCTGCTGTCCGCCGTCGGCTCCGCCGCGCTGCTCGACCGGGCGCTCGCCGAGGCCGGGTTCCCGGCCGGTGTCTCGCAGCTGCTCCTCGGGGACCGCGAGGCCGGCGAGGCCCTCGTGGCCGACCCGCGCGTGGCGCTCGTCTCCGCTACCGGCTCGGAGCGGATGGGGCAGCAGGTCGCGCCAGTCGTCGCGGCGCGTGGCGGCCGCTACCTGCTGGAGCTGGGCGGCAACAACGCGGCGATCGTGGCGCCGTCGGCGGACCTCGACCTCGCGGTGCGCGGCGCCGTGTTCGCGGCTGCCGGCACGGCCGGGCAGCGCTGCACCTCGCTGCGTCGCCTGATCGTGCACGAGTCCGTGGTGGACGACGTCGTCGCGCGGCTCGCGAAGGTCTACACGGGCCTGCCGGTCGGCGACCCGCGCACCGCGGGCACGCTGGTCGGCCCGCTGGTCGACGGCGGCGCACGCGACCGCATGCTCGCCGCGATCGACGAGGCCGTGGCCGCGGGCGGCGAGCTCGTGGTGGGCGGCACCGCGGTGCCGGTGCCCGGCGCCGCGGACGCGGCGTACGTGCACCCGGCGATCGTGCGCATGCCGGCGCAGGCCGACGTCGTCAAGCGCGAGACGTTCGCGCCGATCCTGTACGTGCTGACCTACTCGGAGCTGTCCGAGGCGATCGCCGTGCACAACGACGTGCCGCAGGGCCTGTCGTCGGCGATCTTCACGCTGGACGTGCGCGAGGCCGAGACGTTCATGTCCGAGGTCGGCTCGGACTGCGGCATCGTGAACGTCAACATCGGGACCTCCGGCGCGGAGATCGGCGGCGCGTTCGGCGGCGAGAAGTCGACGGGCGGCGGGCGCGAGTCCGGCTCGGACGCCTGGAAGCAGTACATGCGCCGCGCCACGAACACCGTGAACTACTCGACCGAGCTGCCGCTCGCGCAGGGCGTCAACTTCGGCTGACGGGGCTGCCGCTGGTCGAGCTTGTCGAGACCCGGGTCTCGACAAGCTCGACCAGCGAGGACAAGCTCGACCAACGGGTGCCGTCAGGAAGCAGCCGCCGGGACCGCCAGGATGGAGCCGGTCGCGGTGGTCGGGACGTCAGTGCTCGGGGCGTACCTGTTCACGGCGCTGACGGAGACCCCGACCCGCTCCGCCACCTCTTCGAGCGAGAGGTTCTGCTCCCACCGCAGCACGCGGATCTGGCTGATCTGGTGGGTGGTGAGCGGCAGTGCCGGGCTCGTGATCGCGGGCTTCGTCACGTCGGCGGACAGGGCGTCCCAGTCCGTGACGGGGGCCGGGTCCCGCGGCTCCACGTGGTCGGCACTCGGCGCCGCTGCTGCCTTCGCGGGCACGTACTTGCGCTGCAGGAGCGCGCGCTCGGCGGCGTCGGCCAGGGCCGGCTCGGGCTGAGCAGGCTCGGGCAGGGCCGGCTCGGGCGCGGCGGCGGCCTCGGGCGGGACGGTGACGGGCAGGACGAGGTCGGGCAGTGCGGGGCGGGTCGGAGCGGTACCGGCGGCGATCTGCTGAGGTGTCATCGGCGTCGGCATCCATTCGCCGGCTAGCGTGGCGGCCTCCTGGACGACGTCGCGGATCGTGCGCTCCGACTCGAGATGTGGGCGCGTCACCTCCGCGGTGACAGCAGCAGGCACGTGGCGGTGGACTCGCGTGACCGCGGCGTTCACGTCGGCGATGCGTGCATCACGCTCGTCCTCGGGAGCGATCTGTGCCAGCCGCACCGCGTCGAGCATGTCCAGCACGGCCGTCTCACGGTCTGCCTCGATCTGGGCCAGCCGATCGAGGTTGCGCGCACTCGACGCGGACTGGAAGAACAGGTGCACCGCGACTGCCGCTAGGACGGGGGCGACGGCGCGAGATGCGGCGAAGATGCCCTCACCGAGCAGCCAGCCGTGCCATGCGGCGAGCGCGCCGGACAGGACGCCGACGACTATGGCGCCGCCGAGCCAGCGTCCGTGCCCGGCCGGCTGACGGCCGCTCTCGAGCGCTCGGTCGGCCCGACGCCGTCCCTCCCAGGCCAGGCCGATCACCAGTGCCTCGTAGGCGACGCCGAGCGCGTAGCCGAGTCGAGGCCCCTCATAGGCGGCGATGGTGTGTGACATGCCGATGTAGGCCCAGGCCGAGAGCCCGAAGGCGCCCAGGAAGAACCCCGGGTTTCTGCGCGTATCGGCGATGACCGCAGGAACGCGTCGACGGCGTTTCTCCGATGCCATGATGGGTGTATCCCTTTCCGTCGGTACAGGTGGGGTGGGGCTGGGACAGCGGGGGCGTGTGATCGGAGCCCGGCCACCGTCAAGGTGTAAGGCTGATCTTGGACCACGTCGGGCACTTTGTGCTCTTTACGGAGAAGATTCAGCCTCTGTCACCCGGCCGGGCTCACCGCCGACGACACGTCACTCGGCCGGGACCCACTCGTCCGGCAGGGTGAACGTCTTGCCGAACTCGGCGGAACGGTAGCCCGCCCGCTCCGCCGTCACCGTCACCCTCACGTCGTGACCGCCCCGGCCGCCCCCGATCCAGATACGCGGACCGGGCGCGTACTCCTCCCACTTGATGATCTCGCCGTTGTCGATGTCGAACCATGCCCACGTGTAGGTGACGTTCGGGTCCTGGTCGACCTCGCAGTGGGCGAACCAGCCGGCGTTCACCTCGCCCGGGCTCAGGACGATCGAGCAGCCCGGCTGCGGCACCGACGGCTGCGGCACCGTGCCGGTGGCATTGGAGAGCGCCATGGCCTCGGCATACCCCGACCGGGCGGCGGTGAGCCTGACCTGGACGGCCTTGCCGACGTCGTCGAGCGCGACGGTGTAGGTGCACGACCCGAGGTTGTCCCGCTCCTCGCCGCCGATGCTCCACAGGCATGCGGTGGTGGCCGGCTGCGGCGTCCAGCCGGTCGCTTCAGCGGTGATCTTCTGGCCCACCTGGACCTGCGCCGGGATCACCACGGTGCCCGGCCGGAACTGAGCCGGGGCCGCGTCCTGCTCCTCGGTGGGCGTGTCGGCCTGCTCGTCGACGGGCGTGGCGACCGGAGAGCTCTCGGGTGTCGCCGACGGCTCCTTCTTCGGCTTCTTCGAGGTCGGGCTGGGGCTGGGGCTGCCGGACGGCTCGGCCGACGTCGACACCTCGGAGTCGGGTGCGGTGACGACAGGCGTGTCCTCGGGAGCCAGGAAGTGCACGACCGCCGCCGCGCCGCCGCCGCCGGCCAGCACCAGACCTGCCGCGACCAGGCCGGTCAGGACCCTGCGCCGTATCCGGTCCGACGACGCCGGCGCAGCCGGGCGGTCCGGCGCGGTCGTGGCAGCGGACGACGACGTCCCCGTGCCCAGCACCGTGTCCAGGTCGGGCACGCCGGGGCCCGTCAGGCCGGTGAGCATCGGCTCGACGTACGGCGGATCGGCGGGCGAGGCGAGCACCGCCGACGCCGTCGGACGCCTGGCGGGGTCCTTGGCCAGACAGGCGCCGACCAGGCTACGCAGGCCGGGCGGAAGGGCGCCGAGGTCGGGCGTCTCGTGCACGATCCGGTAGGTGACCGTCGCGAGGCTGCCCGTCCCGAACGGTGGGGTCCCGGTCGCCGCGAGGTGGGCGACGGCGCCGAGCGACCACATGTCGGAGGCGGTGGTGACGACGTCGCCCCGGGCCTGCTCGGGCGACATGAACTGGGGCGTCCCCGGCTGCATGCCCGCCATGGTCAGCGACGTGGCGTCCGAGTCGGAGACGATGCCCATGTCGATCAGTACCGGCCCGTCGGGGCCGAGCAGCACGTTGGTGGGCTTGACGTCGCGGTGGACGAGCCCTTCGCGATGGATCGCGTCGAGGGCCTCGGCAAGACCGGTGACCAGCTCGCGGACCGCCGGCTCGGGCAGGCTCCCCAGCTCGGCGATGGCCTGCGCCAGGGTGGGTCCGGGCACGTACTCGGTGGCCAGCCAGGGCCTGGGCGCGTCGACGTCGAAGTCGACGACGGCCGCCATGCGGCGGGTGCGCACCCTCGTCGCGGCCGACACCTCGCGGCGGAAGCGGGCCCGGAACTCGCGCTCGTCGGTGCTCTCCGGGTGGATGACCTTGATCGCGAGCAGGCGGCCGCTCCGGGTGACTCCGAGGTACACCATGCCCATGCCGCCCTGGCCCAGCCGGCCGCGGATCTCGTAGCCGCCGAGCTCGGGTGGGTCGCCGGCGGCGGGTGGTGCGATCTCGGATGCGCGGACACGTCGCGCCACGTCGGACAGCACGGAGAACTCCCTCAGGTCGGGTGGGCTCGCTCGGGAAACGCCGGCAGATCTGTGCGCTCGCCGGACGGAGGCACGAGCGTATCGGAACTGGTCGGAGCGCGATCGCACCGCGCCGCTCGACCGGCGCCTCCGGGGGAACTGTTGCATTTCGGACTGTGTTGCTCTGCGTAGACGATGTCTACGCAGAGCAACACAGCTCGCCCACTGAGTCTCTCCGGGCGTGCCGGCTCCCGGCTCTCGGGTATTCCTAGTTATCCACAGATGTAACGGCTTGAGGCTTGTCAATAGTGTTTCATGGCGGAACATGGAGGCCATGACCTCAACACCGACCCAGACATCTTCGGTCGCCCTCGTCCCCGTGAGTCCCGGCGCGAGCCCCGCCGTCGGCCCCCTCGGCCGGCTGACCCTGCACGAGCGCCTCGACCTCGCGACCCGGCTGGCGCATCGCCTGGTCGAGCACGTGCTGCGGCCCGGCAACGCCGACGCCGTCCGGCGACAGGTCGCGTACGTGCGTTCGGAGTCGCTCGTGCCCGACGACGTCGACCCCGAGCTGCGCGCCGCCATGACGCGCGACTGCGCCGTGGACATGCTGGTGCACGTGGGGCCGCGCGAGAAGGGCGGTTCCCTGGTCGCCAGGGTCCTGGGTACTGCGCCGCCCGGCATGGGTGCCGCCGAGCGTGCCGCGGAGGGCTCCGCCACGGATGATGCCCCCGCTCCGGAGGACGACGGCACCGCGCCGGCCGGCCTCACCGTCGACGGCGCCGAGCGCGCGCTCCTCGAGCAGTGGCGCGACGGCGGCGTGCTGGGCTACTTCATCGTGACCGACCTGGTGGACGAGCACGCGGTGCTGCACAACCTCGAGGACGACCTGGACTACCGGGTCTACACGGGGCGCTCCGAGATCCGCTCGGTCGCGCTGGTCCCGGGCCTGCCGCTGTCCGGGCGGGTCCTGCCGGTCGGGGCGGCCTGGATCTTCGCCGGTACCCCGTCGGTCTTCTCGCCGAGCACCATCGTCGACGTCGTGCGCGGCGTCGTGGGGCTGCTGACGTCGTCGCCGTGCCCGGCCTACCGCAACCCGCGCACGCTGGCCCGAGCCCGCGAGCTCGTCGCCGACCACCACCGCGCGTTCCGCGACCTCTTCGGGGACGTGCTCGTGCAGGGCACCGCGTCGCACGTCATGGACTGCTATCTGCGGTTCAAGGACCGGATCGGGGCTCCGGCGGAGGAGTTCGCGCTGTTTCCCTCGCTCCGTGACGAGCGCTGGCTGCCCGACGACGCCGCCGACCCCGACGACGCGGCGTTCGCCCTGGTGCACCATCCCGTCAAGGGGCTGCGGCTGCTCGACTGGTACGGGCAGCTCCGTGAGGTGCACTCCGCGCCGCTCGAACCGTGGAAACCCCAGCGGCTCGCGCAGGTGCTGGCCGACCCGGACGTCCCCTCGTGGGTGCTGGCCCTGCTCGCGGAGCGGCACCCGGACCACCTGGACGCGCTGTACCGGGCCGCGTCGGGCCGGCCAGGACTCGCCTGGGAGCGGGACGGCGCGGCGCTCCTGCGGGACCGCGAGCCTGCGGCCGGCCGGGACGAGCCCGGGCTCGTCATGGCGTCGTCGATCATGTCGCGGGTCCTGCCGCCCGAGGAGCCGTGACCAGGAGGGTCAGCCGCCGCTGACGCTCAGCTCGGCCTCGCGCAGCTTGGCCTCGAACTCCTCGGACAGGTCCCGGGAGTCGAGCCAGCCGTACGGCAGGTGCGGCGTCTTGGGGGAACCGGCGCGGCCGCGCGGGCCCTCGGCGTCGTCCCCGGGGTAGGGGGCGTTCAGGTCCAGGGTGTCGAGCCGCTCGCGCAGCTCGGCCAGGGTGTTGATGAGCGCGAGGGAGTGCCGCATCTCGCCCCCGACGGCGTAGCCCTTGAGGTACCAGGCCATGTGCTTGCGCAGGTCGCGCATGCCCTTGCCCTCGTCGCCGTCGAAGTACTCGATCATCAGCTCGCCGTGCCGGTAGATCGTGTCGGCGACCTCACGCAGGCCGGGCTGGACCCGCAGGCCGGAGCCGTTGAAGGCGGCGGCCAGGTCGGCGAACAGCCAGGGGCGGCCCTGGCAGCCCCGGCCGACGACGACGCCGTCGGCCCCCGTCTGCTCGACCATGCGCAGGGCGTCCTCGGCCGACCAGATGTCGCCGTTGCCGAGCACCGGGACCGTCCGCACGGCCTCCTTGAGGCGCGCGATTGCCTCCCACTCGGCCTGCCCGGAGTAGTGCTGCGCGGCGGTGCGGGCGTGCAGCGCGACGGCGGCGACACCGAGCGACTCCGCGATGCGGCCCGCCTCGAGGTAGGTCAGGTGGTCGTCGTCGATGCCCTTGCGCATCTTGACCGTGACCGGCACGCCGTGCGGCTCGGCGGCGTCGACCGCCGCCCTGACGATGTCGGTGAACAGCTGCCGCTTCCAGGGCAGCGCGGCGCCGCCGCCCTTGCGCGTCACCTTGGGAACGGGGCAGCCGAAGTTGAGGTCGACGTGGTCGGCCCGGTCCTCGCCCGCGATGATCTTCACAGCGGCGCCCACGGTGGCCGGGTCGACGCCGTACACCTGGGCGGAGCGCGGCGTCTCGTCCTCGCCGAACGTCACGATCCGCAGGGCCTCGACGTTGCGCTCCACGAGGGCGCGGCTGGTGACCATCTCCGCGACGTACAGGCCCGGGTCGAAGCCGGTCGACTGGCCCGCCTCCCGGCACAGCGTGCGGAAGGCACGGTTGGTCACCCCCGCCATGGGCGCGAGCACTACCGGCGTGCCCACGGTGATGGGCCCGATCTGCAGGGGCTTGAGCACGGGAACGCCCGACGCCCGGCCGGATGCCGTGGGCGCCTGAGCGGTCGTGTCGAGGACAGAGGTCACGCCCCCATTCTGTCGCACATGGTCGGCCACTCGCAGCGACGCGGGCCACAGCGCCACGGTCAGGTTTGACCATGCTCCTGCTGCCAGAGACAGCCCTCACCTGGCAGCAGGAGCATGGTCAACGCCGAGTCCCTTCCTTTTGCCGACGGCTTGGCCGCGTGCATCAATGGATTGCCGGAGCGTCGCGAGGCCACCGGACACGCGGAACCGGGACGTGCTCGAGCGTTTGGGGGGTCTCTCGATGCAGGCCGACAGCAGCACGCAGGAACGCACCGCGAAGATCAGCGTCGCCACGCTCACCGCGATGGTCGTCGGCTCGATGGTCGGCGCCGGAGTGTTCTCGCTCCCGAGCCGGTTCGCCGGCGAGACCGGGGTGCTGGGCGCGCTGATCTCCTGGCTGGTAGCGGGCACCGGCATGCTCATGCTCGCCTTCGTGTTCCAGCGGCTCGCGATCCGCAAGCCCGACCTCGACTCGGGCGTCTACGCCTACGCCAAGGCCGGTTTCGGCGAGTACCTCGGCTTCTTCTCGGCGTTCGGGTACTGGGCGAGCGCGTGCGTCGGCAACGTCACCTACTGGATCCTCATCATGTCGACGGTGGGCGCGATCCTGCCCGTCCTCGGTGAGGGCGACACCTTGGTCGCGTTCGTCGCCTCCTCGGCGTGCGTGTGGCTGTTCTTCCTGCTCGTGCGCCGCGGTGTGAAAGAGGCGACGACGATCAACCGCATAGTCACCGTCGCCAAGGTCCTGCCGATCATCACGTTCGTGCTGATTGCGGTCTTCCTGCTGGACCCGCAGGTGCTCATGGACAACTTCGAGGGCTACGGGATCACCGGTCCGCTGTTCGACCAGGTGCGCGGCACCATGCTCGCCACGGTCTTCGTGTTCCTCGGCGTCGAAGGCGCGAGCGTCTACTCGCGCCACGCGCGGCGCAGGGAGGACGTCGGCCGGGCGACCGTCCTCGGCTTCCTGATGGTGCTCGCGATCTTCGCCTCGGTCACGATCGTGTCCTACGGCATCCTCCCGATGGAGGAGCTCGCCCAGCTGCGCCAGCCGTCGATGGCCGGGGTGCTGGAGGCCGCGGTGGGCGGCTGGGGCGCCGCGTTCGTGAGCGTCGGCCTGATCGTCTCCGTCCTGGGCGCCTACCTGGCCTGGACCCTCATGTCCTCCGAGGTGCTGTACGTCGCCGCCAAGGACCGCGACATGCCGCGGTTCCTCGCGCGGGCGGACGCGAACGACGTGCCCCGGTCCGCGCTCCTGATGACGACGATCCTGATCCAGGTGATGCTCTTCGTCACGCTCCTGTCCGACGACGCGTTCACGTTCGCGCTCGACCTGACGAGCGCGCTCTCCCTCATCCCGTTCCTGCTCGCCGCGGGCTACGCGCTCAAGCTGGCATCGGGTCGCGGTGGTCCCGCCGAGGGGAGCCACACGGCGCGCGACCTCGTCATCGCGGTGATCGCCGTGCTCTACACGGCGTTCCTGCTGTTCGCGGCGGGGCTGACGTTCGTGCTGCTGTCGTTCGTGATCTACGCCCCGGCGACGATCCTCTTCGCGATGACCCGCCGCGAGCAGGGCAGACGGGTGTTCAGCAGGGGCGAGCTGGTGATCTTCGTCGTGTCGGTGGTCGGCGCGGTGATCGGCGTCGTCGCGCTCGCCACGGGCGCGATCTCCATCTGAGGAAGGGACACCATGACCATCCAGAGCGGCGACACGCCACTGCCTTCGGCGGCCTACGGGGTGCACTCCGAGGTCGGACGCCTTCGTAAGGTGCTCGTCTGCCGGCCGGGGCTCGCCCATCGGCGGCTCACGCCCACTAAGGCCTGGGGCCGGAGCAGCTCGCCGAGCACCTGATCGGCGGGCTGGCCACCAGCGACGTGCCCGATCTCCCGGCCGGGTACCGGTCGCTCGCCGAGTATGCGCTCGACGCCCGCGAGTACCTGATCACCCCGGTGCCCAACACCCTGTTCACTCGCGACACGACCTGCTGGCTGTACGGCGGGGTGACGCTCAACCCGCTGTACTGGCCGGCGCGGCACGACGAGACGCTGCTGATGAAGGCCGTCTACGAGTTCCACCCGGACTTCGTCGGATCGACGGTCTGGTGGGGCGACCCGGAGACCGACCACCGGCAGGCGACGTTCGAGGGCGGCGACATCATGCCCGTGGGCAACGGCACCGTGCTGATGGGGATGAGCGAGCGCACGTCGCGCCAGGCGATCACGCAGGCCTCGGCCGCCCTCTTCGAGCAGGGCGCGGCGGAGCGGGTGATCGTGGCGGGGATGCCGAAGCTGCGTGCGGCGATGCACCTCGACACCGTCATGACGTTCGCCGACGTCGACACGGTGACCGTCTACCCGCGCATCGTGGGCGCGATCCACCCGTTCGTGCTGCGGCCGGGCGACGGCCGCGGCCTGTCGGTCACGGACGAGGGCGGCTCGACGTTCCTGGAGGTCGTCGCGCGCGAGACCGGGCTCGGTTCGCTGCAGGTGATCGAGACCGGTGGCGACGTCTACGAGTCCGAGCGCCAGCAGTGGGACAGCGGCAACAACGCAGTGGCGGTGGAGCCGGGCGTGGTATTCACCTACGACCGCAACACCACTACCAACGACCTGCTCCGCAAGGCCGGCATCGAGGTGATCGAGATCGTCGGCGCGGAGCTGGGGCGTGGGCGTGGCGGCGGGCACTGCATGACCTGTCCGATCATCCGGGAGCCCGCCGTCTGACGGCGTCGGCCGCGGGACGGACGCGCACCGGGCGAGCCGGCCCACCCGCCGCGCGTGACCGGGCAGGAGTGCTCCAGGCATTCGCCGCGTCCCCCGACCTGGGCGACGCCTCAGTGGTGTACGTGGACTTCGCCAACGAGGACGGGACGATCACGGTCATCGAACGGCTGGCCGGATTCAACGGGACGCCGTCGATCCGTGACCTCCGGGAGCACTACGGCATCACGCCCGGCTGACACCGCCTGCCGGGCTTGGTTGTGGGCGCGATCTCTGCGCCTGGAACGGACGCGTCGGCGCAAAGATCGCGCCCACAACCAAAGCTCGACGTGCGGGACGGCTCAGGCGCGCAGCCAGACAGTGGTGTCGGTCGGCACCGCGCCGTCGGCGAGGGCGCCCGAAGCGACCAGCACGTCGGTCCCGGCGGGCAGCGGGAGCGGCGCCGCACCCAGGTTGGCGAGCACGACGACGCCCGCCACCCGGAAGGCGACGACATCCGGGTTGTCGGTCAGGGCGTCGACCCAGGAGAGCGCACCCGCACCGATCTTCTCGGCCCGGCGCAGCTCCAGCGCCGTCCGGTACATCTCGTAGGTCGAGCCCTCGACGCCGTACTGCTGGTCGGCAGCGAGCTCGGCGTAGACGTCGGGCTGCGGCAGCCAGGTCTCGCCCGTCGGCGCCGAACCCGATGCCCGGCGCTCCGCCGACCCACGGCAGCGGCACGCGGCAGCCGTCGCGGCCGCGCTCGGCACCGTCGGTGCGGAAGAAGGCCGGGTCCTCGCGCAGGTCGTCGGGCAGGGTGGTGTGGTCGGGCAGACCGAGCTCCTCGCCCTGGTACACGTACGCCGAGCCGGGCAGGCCGAGCATGAGCAGGGTCGCGGCCCGGGCGCGGCGCAGGCCGAGCGCCTGGTCGGGCTGCGGGTCGTTCGCGCCGATGCCGTTGAGCGGGCCGCGTCCCGATGTCGGCGAGGCCGAGGCGGGAGACGTGCCGGACGACGTCGTGGTTGGACAGCACCCAGGTGGTCGGGGCGCCGACGGCGTCCATGGTGCTGTAGCGACACGTCGACGACGGTGCGCAGCCGTGCGGCGTCCCACGGCGTCGGTGAGGAACGAGAAGTTGAACGCCTGGTTCATCTCGTCGGGCCGCACGTAGCGGGCCAGGCGGCGACAGCGGCTCCACCCAGGCCTCGGCCACCAGGCAGCGGTCGCCGTCGTACTCGGCCAGCACGTCGTGCCAGGCGCGGTAGATCTCGTGCACGCCGTCCTGGTCGAACATCGGGCCGCTGGTTGCCGGCGCCTGGAGCCGTCGTCGGTGCCGGCGTCGACGTCCGTGCTCTCCTCGACCGTGCCCTCGATCATCGCGACCTGGCCCGTCCCAGTCGGGCAGGCCGGGCGCCTTGACCATGCCGTGCGCGACGTCGACGCGGAACCCGTCAACGCCCCGGTCGAGCCAGAACCGCAGCACGCCTCGAACTCGTCGCGGACCTCGGGGTTCTCCCAGTTCAGGTCCGGCTGCGTGGAGTCGAACAGGTGCAGGTACCACTGCGGGCCGAGCGGACCGTCGTCGCTCGCGGGGCGCCAGACGCGTCCAGGCGGGGCCGCCGAAGATCGACTGCCAGTTGTTGGGCGGCTCGTCGCCGGCCGGGCCGCGCCCGTCGCGGAACATGTACCGCTCGCGTGCGGCCGAGCCGGGGGCGGCGGCCAGCGCCTCCTGGAACCAGACGTGCTCGTCGGAGGAGTGGTTGGGCACGAGGTCGACGATGATCTTGAGGCCGCGCTCGTGGGCGCCGGCGAGCATCTCGTCGAAGTCGGCGAGGGTGCCGAACAGCGGGTCGACGTCGCGGTAGTCGGCGACGTCGTAGCCCGCGTCCTTCTGGGGGGAGCGGTAGAACGGCACAGCCAGACGGCGTCGACCCCCAGCTGCTTCAGGTGGTCCAGGCGGCGGTGACGCCCGGCAGGTCGCCGATCCCGTCGCCGTTCCCGTCCGCGAACGAGCGGGGGTAGACCTGGTAGATCACCGCGTCGCGCCACCACTCGCCGCTGCCGGCGGGGGAGTGGACGGGTGCACCGGCAGTGAGGTCGTCGGTGGTGAGCGGGGCAGTACTTGTCACGTGTCGCGTCCTCGGGATCGGGGGGATTGTCGGGTGTAACGCTTGCAGCAAGCGTACGGGAGGAATCACGCCCCGATGTGTCAGTGCGGGGCGGGGGCCGCTCCCGTCGAGCCGCGCACCACCAGCTCGGGCGTGAA
This sequence comes from uncultured Actinomycetota bacterium, assembly GCA_963850545.1. GTDB lineage: Bacteria > Actinomycetota > Actinomycetes > Actinomycetales > Cellulomonadaceae > Promicromonospora. The sequence goes on from CAWKLP010000003.1 coordinate 241,459, forward strand.
CAGCAGCTCCGAGCGGGGCGCGCGCTCGCCGTGGATCTCCGTGAGCAGGGCGCTGACCGCGGCGTGCGCCATGTCGGCGACGGGCTGGCGCACGGTGGTCAGCGGCGGGTCGGTGAACGCGACCAGGGGCGAGTCGTCGTAGCCGACGACGCTCACGTCGTCCGGCACGGACAGGCCGCGGGAGTGCGCGGCGCGGATGGCGCCGAGCGCCATCAGGTCGGAGCCGCAGACGACGGCGGTGTGCCCGGAGTCGAACAGCTCGCCGGCCGCCGCCTGGCCGCCCTCGAGCGTGAAGAGGGTGAGGCTCACATGCTCGCGGGCTTCCTGCTCGGTGGCCGCGAGGCCGTGCCGCACGAGCTGCGCGACGAACGACTCGATCTTGCGCTTGGCCGGCACGAACCGGTCGGGGCCGATCGCCATGCCGATGCGGCGGTGGCCCAGGGAGACCAGGTGCCGCACGCGAGAGCTCGACGCTGGCGGCGTCGTCGGGGGAGACGAACGGCGCGTCGATGCCCGCGGCGTAGCCGTTGATCAGCACGATCGGCAGGCCGCGGCCGCGCAGCCGCTGGTAGCGCTCGGTCGACGCGCGGGTGTCGGCGTGCATGCCGGACACGAACACGATGCCGTCGACCGCGTGGTCGATCAGGGTCTCGACGTACTCGTCCTCGGTGGTGCCGCCGGGCGACTGGGTGCACAGCAGCGGCGTGTAGCCGCGCGCGGTGAGCTGCGACTCGATGACCTGCGCGAACGCGGGGAACACCGGGTTGGACAGCTCGGGGACCACCAGACCGATCGAGGCCGGCGGACCGGGCGCGCAGCGCTGCGGGGCGCTCGTAGCCGAGCACGTCCAGGGCGGCGAGCACCGCCTGGCGGGTCTGCGCCGGCCACGCCGGGCTTGCCGTTGAGCACGCGCGACACGGTCGCGGTGCAGACGCCTGCCTGCTCGGCGAGGTCGGTCAGTCGGGTGCGCACGCCTGGCAGCCTAGGGGACACGTGACCTCCTCGTCCGTGAGTCGAGTGCTGGTTTTCGGCACCCGCCGTCGCCGCCGTCGTCCATGACCGGCTTGCAACCGTTGCTGAAACTTTATCGTAACTGACTTGCAAGATCGACCGGCAACGGCCTTACGGTTCGGGCATCGAACCAGGCCGCGACGTCGGGCCGCGCACACCCACTCGGGAGTGACGATGCGACGGAGCATCCTGACCGCCGCTGCGCTGACCGCGACGCTGGCGCTGACCGCCTGCTCGGGCGGCGCGGAGGAACCAGCGGGCGAGGAATCGGCCGCACCGACCGGACGGGACGGGCGGCCACCCTCACCGTCTGGGTCGACGAGACCCGCCAGGCCGCCGTGGAGGACGCCGCGGTCGGCTTCGAGGAGTCGACGGGCGTCGAAGGTCGAGGTGGTCCTGAAGAACTTCGAGGACATCCGCCCCGACTTCCTCGCCCAGGTGCCCGACGGGCAAGGGCCCGGACATCACCGTCGGCGCGCACGACTGGCTGGGTGAGCTCACGACCAACGGCGTCGTCGCCCCGATCGAGCTCGGCGACACCGCCGACGCCTTCGAGCCGGTCTCCGTCTCGGCCTTCACGCAGGACGACCAGGTCTACGGCCTGCCCTACGCGGTCGAGAACATCGCGCTGATCCGCAACACCGAGCTCGCCCCCGAGGCACCCGCCACCTGGGACGACGCGATCGCGGCCGGCGAGGACGCCGGCACCAAGTACCCGCTGCTGATCCAGACCTCGACCGAGGGCGACCCCTACACGTTCTACCCGCTGCAGATGTCGTTCGGCGCCCCGGTCTTCGAGCAGAACGCGGACGGCTCCTACGCCCCCGAGCTCGCGCTCGGCGGCGAGGGCGGCACGGCGTTCGCCGAGTGGCTCGCGGAGCAGGGCGAGGCGGGCAACCTGAGCACCGACGTCACCTACGACATCGCGGTGGCGGCCTTCGCGAAGGGCGAGTCGCCGTTCATCGTGGGCGGCCCGTGGATGCTGGAGCAGTTCGCGGACCTCGACCTGTCGATCGACCCGATCCCGAGCGCCGGCGGCGAGCCCGCCCAGCCGTTCGTGGGCGTGGCCGGCTTCTACGTGAGCGCGCAGAGCGAGAACGCGCTGCTCGCCAACGACTTCCTGGTCAACTACATGGCCACCCCCGAGGCGCAGCTCGCGCTCTACGAGGCGGGCGACCGCCCGCCGGCTCTGATCGAGGCCGCCGACACCGCGTCGGAGGACCCGATCATCGCTGGCTTCCGCGAGGTCGGCGCCGACGCCGTCCCGATGCCGTCGCTGCCCGAGATGGGCGCCGTGTGGGCCTACTGGGGCGTCACCGAGGCCGCGGATCATCTCCGGCAAGTCCGACCCGGCCAAGGCCTGGGACAAGATGGTCACCGACATCCAGGGCGAGATCGGCTGATGTCGTTGCCTGCGACCCGGGCGCTCCGGCCGGCCCTGCGGAGCCCCGGGTTTCTCGTCAAGCTCGTCCTGATCGCGCTGGTCGACGCCCTCGGCGTCTACGCCGTCCTGGCCGCGTGGGGCGCCGGGTCGTGGGGCATCCTCGCCGCGATGGTGGCGCTGCTGCTCGTGGCGAACTGGGCGTACTTCACGCAAGCGCGCGCTGCCCGCTGAAGTACATCCTGCCGGGCCTCGCCTTCCTGCTCGTCTACCAGGTGTTCGTCGTGGCCTACACGGGCTACGTCGCGTTCACCAACTACGGCGACGGGCACAACTCCACCAAGGAGCACGCGATCGAGGCCCTCCTGGTGCAGAACGAGCGCCGGGTGGAGGGCTCGCCCGTCGTCGCCCCTGACGGTCGTGGCCGACGGCGACGAGCTCGGCTTCGCGATCGTCTCGCCCGACGGCGGGGTGGAGGTCGGGCACCGCCGACCAGCCGCTGGAGGCCGTCGACGGCGCCGACCGTCGACGGCGGCCAGGTCACCGCGCGTGCCCGGGGTACGACGTGCTCGAGTTCGCGGAGGTCGCTGGAGCGGCAGCAGGAGGTCACCGACCTGCGCGTTCCCGTCTCGGACGACCCGGCCGACGGCTCGGTCCGCACCCAGGACGGCCCGCACCGGCTACGTCTTCACGTCCACCCTGACGTACGACGCGGCGTCGGACACCATGACGGACACCACGACCGGGGTGACGTACACGCCCAACGACGACGGCCAGCTTCGAGGCCGCCGACGGCACCACCCTGCCCGTCGGGCTGGCGCGTGCTGGTCGGGCTTCGACAACTTTGTCACCGCGTTCGGCGACGACCGGCTACGCCGGTCCGTTCGGCAAGATCCTGGTCTGGACGTTCGCGTTCGCGGTCCTCTCGGTGGCGTACCACGTTCCTGCTCGGCCTGTTCCTGGCGATCGTCGTTCAACGACGCGCGCCTGCGCGGCCGCCAGGTCTACCGGACGCTGGTGATCCTGCCGTACGCCTTCCCGGGGTTCCTCGCGGCCCTGCTGTGGTCGGGCCTGCTCAACCGCTCGTTCGGGTTCATCAACGAGGTGCTGCTCGGCGGGGCGCGAGATCCCGTGGCTCACCGACCCGGTGCTCGCCAAGCTGTCGGTGCTCGGCGTGAACCTGTGGCTCGGGTTCCCGTACATGTTCCTGATCTGCACGGGCGCGCTGCAGTCCCTGCCGACGGACGTGCTGGAGGCCGCGAAGATCGACGGCGCGGGCCGGTGGCGCACCTGGCGGTCCATCACCCTGCCGCTGCTCCTGGTCGCGACGGCGCCGCTGCTGATCTCCGTCTTCGCCTTCAACTTCAACAACTTCACGCTGATCTACATGCTCACGGGCGGCGGCCCGCGGTTCGACGACGCCTCCGTGCCGCTCGGGCACACCGACATCCTGATCTCGATGGTCTACTCGGTCTCCGGGCTCGACGGGACCGCCGCCAAGGACTACGGCCTGGCCAGCGCCCTGTCGATCGTCATCTTCGTGGTGGTCGCGACCATCTCCGCCCTCGCGTTCCGGCGCACCCGATCGCTCGAGGAGATCGCCTGATGACCACGACGATTCCCCGGCCCGCCCGGCGGCCCCGCCCCGTAGGCCGGCGTCGACCCGCCGTCCGTCGGCCGCCCGCTGGTTCTCCGACATCGGCTGGCGCCACCTGGTCGGCATCGTCGCCGTGGTCTATGCGGGCTTCCCGCTGGTCTACGTCGTGTCGGCCTCGCTGTCCGACGGCGGCACGCTCACCGGCTCCAACGACCTGTTCGCGTCGGTGTCTGGCGCCAACTACGTCGACGCTCGGCGGAACGAAGTTCTGGACCTGGATGGGCAACACCCTGGTGGTGGCGGTCGCCACCGGCGGTCGGGCACCGTGCTCATGGGCGCCGCGGCCGCGTACGCCTTCTCGCGGTTCCGGTTCAGCGGACGCCGGGTCGGGCTCACGGCCCTGCTCTCATCCAGATGTTCCCGCAGATGCTCGCGTTCGTGGCGATCTTCCTGCTGCTGCATCTCGCTCGGGAACGTGGTCCCGGTGCTCGGCCTGGACTCGAAGCTGTCGCTGATCTGCGTGTACCTGGGCGGGGCGCTCGGCGTGAACACGTTCCTCATGTACGGGTTCTTCAACACCGTGCCGCGCGAGATCGACGAGGCGGCGAAGATCGACGGCGCCTCGCACGCCCAGATCTACTGGACCATCGTGCTGCGCCTGACCGCGCCGATCCTCGCCGTGGTGGGGCTGCTCAGCTTCATCAGCACGTTCGGCGAGTTCATCATCGCGCGCGTGCTGCTGCAGTCGGAGGAGAACTGGACGCTCGCCGTGGGGCTCTACGGCTGGGTGTCGTCGCTGCAGGAGGCCAACTGGGGCCTGTTCACGGCGGGCGCCGTCGTCTCGGCGGTGCCGGTGCTCGCGCTGTTCCTGTTCCTGCAGAAGTACATCGTGGGCGGCCTGACGGCGGGCTCCGTCAAGGGGTGAGTCGCCGGACGGCTACGGCGCCACCAGCCGGCGGTGCAGCGCGATGGCCGAGAGGTCGGTGAGGGACGCGACCTGGTCGACCACCACCCGCAGGCGTGCGGCGTCGTCGGGCGCCGCGCGCCAGTCCGCGGCGAACGGCTTCTCCAGCTCGTCGGGGCCGTGGTCGGCCAGGACGCGCACGAGGTCGGTCAGCATCTCCCGCTCCCGCAGGTAGCGGGGCTCCTGGCCGCGCGGTGCCATGACATAGGTGACGGCGATGCCCTTGAGCGCGAGGATCTCGTGCTCGGTGTCGGCGGGCACCACGAGCCGCGCGGCGTACCGCGTGAGCGCGCCCTCGCCGAACTCGGCGCGGGTGGCGGCGATCGCCGAGCCGATGAACCGGCCGATGAGCTGGCTGGTCATGTCCTTGAGCGAGGCCAGTGACCGGCGCGACCCGTCGAACGCCCGCATCAGGTGCCCCGTGCCGCGCAGGTGCTCCTGCAGGCGCCCGATCGCCGCGTCGATGGCGTCCGCCGTGTACCACTCGCCGTACCAGGACCGCACGTACTCGGCCACGCGCTCGCGCTCCTCGGCGTGCGCCATGAGGTCCAGGTCGATCCGGCTCGCCACCACGCCGTCCTCGACGTCGTGCACCGAGTAGCTGATGTCGTCGGCGAGGTCCATGACCTGGGCCTCGAGGCACTTGACGCCGTCGGGCGCATCCTTGCGGAGCCACGTGAAGACGGGGAGGTCGTCGGCGTAGACGCCGAACTTCCGGCTCGCCGTACCGTCGGGCCGGGCCGGGCCTGCGCCGTAGGCCCACGGGTACTTGACGCTCGCGTCGAGGCTCGCCCGGGTCAGGTTGAGGCCGGCGGGGGTGTCGTCGTCGGCGAGGACCTTGGGCTCGAGCCGGGTCAGCAGGCGCAGGGTCTGCGCGTTGCCCTCGAAGCCGCCGATCGGCTCGGCGATCTCGGCGAGCGCCGTCTCGCCGTTGTGCCCGAAGGGCGGGTGCCCGAGGTCGTGGGTGAGGCAGGCGGTGTCGACCACGTCGGGGTCGCAGCCCAGGGAGCGGCCCATGCCGCGGCCCACCTGGGCAACCTCGAGGGAGTGGGTGAGGCGGGTGCGGACGAAGTCGTCGTGTCCCGCGCCGAGCACCTGGGTCTTGGCGCCGAGCCGGCGCAGCGCCGAGGAGTGCACCACGCGGCCGCGGTCGCGCTCGAAGGGGGTCCGGGCCTGCGACTTGGGCGGTTCGCTCACCCAGCGCTCGACGTCCTGCGCGCTGTACGACGGCGGGATGCTCTTCCCGAGGGCTTGCTCCACGCGGCCACTCTAAAGCGTGCCAAAGGGGCTTCGGCACCGTCCTTCTCGGACGTCGTCGGTCTCAGGCCGCGATTGGGTCTGGGGCGTCGGTTCCTGCTTCGTCCAGGATCGTTTCACCGTCGCCGGGGCGGCGGTCCGAGCGTTCCTGTCTGCAGGCGTTGGTAGCCCGGCCCCGTACTTCGAGGTCCGGGACCCGGGCACCAGCACTTGCGTGCTGCTCGGCCCAGGTGGCGAGGTTGATCGCGGCGTTCAGGTCACGATCGATCGTCAGTCCGCACTCACCGCACCGGTAGACGCGCTGCTGGGGTGTCCGACTCTCTTTCCGGCGCGTTTGCCCGAGCGGGAGTCGAGCCATGCCCGCAGGCCTTTGCCGATGTCGATACCCGCTTCCTCGAACACCTGCTGGACGACCTCGTTCCGCCAGGCCAGGCCTGTGACCTCAACCTCAGTGGTGCGATCTGTTGCGACCACGAACCTGCGGCCGGCAGCCTCCGTCTTCTTCCAAGCGTTGAACGCGTTGATGAGGTCGAAGCCCGACCACGGCACCCGCATCGCCACTCCGTCGGTGCCCGCTTGGGCACTCTTGCTCCGGTTGCGGGCGTCAAGGTGCAGCCTCAGGCACTAGTTGGCCGCGAACCGGGCGGCGCCCACATACCGAGCAAGCGTCCGCTCCTGCTCGACCGTCGGGTCGAGCCGGTAACGGAACGTCGTGTGCCGGGTCACGGGCTCAAATTTGCACCCGCCACTGACACGCCCCTCACGGACCTCGCTGACCTGCAGCGAGACTGTCCGGCCGGAGAATGGCCGTGCTGCGGGCCTCGACGGCCGGCCGCTAACGTGCCCGGCGTGGACGCGGAGAGTGCCCCTTCGCGGACTTGGGAAGGGGCACTCGCTTCTGCGGCAACGTATGAATCAGCTCTGACGCCAGCTGAACGCGCCAGGCAGGTCCACGCTGTGCTTCTTCGTCTTGGAGTTCCACGACCAGGGGCCGACCTTGAAGCTCCACGAAGAAAAGCCCTTCTGGGTAAAGTTGAACTTCACCGGGCCGAGCGACCAACGCTTACGGAATTTGATACCCATGGTGCTGCGCTTCCTCCTCGAGTCTGGGCAAAGCGTACCGAACCGCGCGAGCCCGGCAAACCAACACAATGCCCCGAGATTGACCATGCGGTTGCTACCGGATCAGGGGCGCGATCCGGTAGCAACCGCATGGCAATCTCTCGGCCTGCCGGCCGGTCAGTCGCGGGCGGCTATCCAGGCGTCGCTTGCGCGCTGGACGTCGGCGGGCGTCACCGACTCGGCCACCGTCACGAAGTACCAGCGGTGGCCGAACGGGCAGCGCACCGCTGCCTGCCGGAACCCCTCGAACCAGTCGGCCGGCTCGGCCAGGCTCGTCGCGCCGGCACCGAGCGCCCGGGCGTACGTGGCGTCGGTGTCCTCGACGGGGATCGTGAAGCTCGCGTGCGTGGGCGCGCCGGGCTCGGGCGCGACGGAGTCCGGCGGGAACGCGGCGGCAACGGTGAACGTCGACTCACCCGCTGCGGACCGCAGGACCAGGTCGGAGTGGATCACGACGTCGCCGGCGGTGATCACGTCGAGCGTCTCGGCGCCGAGCGCCGCCTCGTAGAAGGCGATGGCCGCGCGGGCATCGGTCACGGAGATGTTGGGGTGCAGGGCTGAGTTCTTCATGTCCTCGATGCTGGCGCGGCCCGGCTGTGCCAGTCTTGGAAGAATACGACAGGTGTTCGACGGCGGTCCCGCGGTGACCCACGCGCTCGAGTCCGGGCCCACGCTCGGCATCGTCAACCCCGCGCGTGCGCGCGACCGGTTCGCGCTCGCCCGCGTCGAACCGGCCCCGGACCTCGCCGACCTCGTGGACTGGCACTGGGTGATCACCTGGGAGCTGCCGCCCGGCGCCGCCTTCACGCAGACCGTGATGTCGCACCCCGTGGGGCACGTCGTCGCGGAGGACGCCGGCTTCCTCGCCTACGCCATGCCGGCCGGCCTCTTCGAGCGCACGCTCGCCGGCTCCGGCGGCGTGGTCGGCACCAAGCTGCGTCCGGGCGGCTACCGCGCCCTGCTGGGGCTCGCGGACGCCGGGGAGCGCGGCGCCGTCGGGCCCGCCACGTTCCTCGGCCCGACGGCGGCGCGCACCGCCGGCGAGGCGCTCGCCCAGGCGTCGGCCGGCCGGGCGGACGCCGCCGTCGAGACCATCACCTCGCTCCTCCGGGCCGCGGCCGAGCGGGCCCGGACCCCGCGGTCCACCGCCGCGCTGACCGCGCTCCGCGAGGCGTTCGCGATGATCGCCGACGCCGTGCCGGGCTCGACGGTCGCAGCGCTCGCCGACCGGCTCGGCACCACGCCGCGCTCGCTGCAGCGCCTGTTCGCGGACTGGGTGGGCGTCAGCCCCAAGTGGGTGCTCCAGCGGCACCGTGTGCACCTCGCCGCCGAGATGCTGGGCCGCGACCCGGCGCTGGACCTGGCGGGGCTCGCGGCCGCCGTCGGCTACTACGACCAGGCGCACTTCACCGGGGACTTCGTGCGCGCGGTCGGCGTCGCGCCGGGCGAGTACGCCCGGACCTGCGCGGCGGCGCTCGCGCCCTCCGGGCGCTGAGCCCGCTGTGGACGACGGCGCCGTGGCCCCGCCCGCGAGCATAGACTTCGGACCGTGGCCGGGCTGATCAGACGCGAGGACGTGGACCTGGTCCGCGAGCGCGCGCGGATCGACGAGATCGTCTCGGCGCACGTGACCCTCAAGCCCGCCGGGGTGGGCGCGCTGGTGGGGCTGTGCCCCTTCCATGACGAGCGCAGCCCCAGCTTCAACGTGCGGCCCAGCGTCGGGCGCTACCACTGCTTCGGCTGCGGCGAGGGCGGCGACGTCATCGAGTTCGTCATGAAGATGGACGGGCTGAGCTTCACCGAGGCCATCGAGTACCTCGCGGCCAAGACGGGCGTCCAGCTGCGCTACGAGGAGGGCGGGGCCGCCCGTCCGCGCGAGGAGCCGGGCAAGCGGCAGCGCCTGCTGGAGGCCCACCGCGTGGCCGCGGAGTTCTACGCCGAGCAGCTCATGGCGCCGGGCGCCACGGCCGCGCGCGCATTCCTCGCGGAGCGCAGCTTCGACCGGTCCGACGCCGAGCTGTTCGGCGTCGGGTTCGCCCCTCAGGGCTGGGACGCACTGCAGCGCCACCTCCAGGGCCGGGGCTTCACGCAGGCGGAGCTCGTGGCGAGCGGCCTGATGTCAGAGGGGCGCCGCGGCATCTACGACCGGTTCCGTGGCCGCGTCATGTGGCCCATCCGGGACGTGACGGGGGCCGTGATCGGGTTCGGCGCACGCCGCCTGTTCGAGGACGACCAGGGGCCCAAGTACCTCAACACCCCCGAGACCACCCTCTACAAGAAGTCGCACGTGCTGTACGGGATCGACCTCGCCAAGCGGGAGATCGCCAAGGGCAAGCGGGTGGTGGTGGTCGAGGGGTATACGGACGTCATGGCCGCGCACCTGTCCGGCGTGACGACGGCGGTGGCCACGTGCGGCACGGCGTTCGGCGCCGACCACGCCAAGGTGGTGCGGCGTCTGCTCGGCGACACGACGGCGGGGGGCGGCATGCAGCTCGCGTCCGGCGCGACGGTTGGCGGCGAGATCATCTTCACGTTCGACGGCGACGCAGCCGGGCAGAAGGCCGCCGAGCGTGCGTACGGCGAGGACCAGCGGTTCTTTGCGCAGACGTTCGTGGCCGTCGCGGACGACGGCATGGACCCGTGCGACCTGCGCATGGCCAAAGGCCCGGAGGCAGTCCGCGCGCTGGTCGACGACCGGAAACCCCTGTTCGCCTTCGTCATCCAGGCCAAGATCAAGCAGTTCGACCTGAACACCGTGGAGGGGCGCGTGGCCGCCGTGCGGGCAGCGGCGCCGGAGATCGTGGGGATCCGGGACCGCAGCCAGCGGGACGGCTACATACGCCAGGTCGCGGGCTGGATCGGCACGGAGATCGACGAGGTGCGGCGTGAGGTCGGCCGCGCGGCGGCTACACCGTCGCTGCGCCACGCGCCCAGCCGGTCCGACGGCGATCGCCCGGCCTCCGGCGCCACGGCGTCATCCGCCGGGGGTGGACCGGGGGATCGTCGCCCGGCGTCGGGCGACGTGCCGCTCACGCCGGTCCCCGATCTGCGGGACTCCGTGGCCAACGTCGAGCATCTCGCGCTCGTGGCCGTGTTGCAGTACCCGCAGCACGTGCCCGCGATGTTCGACCTGCTGGGCGAGGACGCATTCGCGGTGCCCGCTTGGCGGGTCGTGCACACCGCGATCCGGGCGGCGGGGGGAGCGGCGACCGGGCGCGAGCTGTCAGCGGCGAAGTGGGTCGGCGCCGTGCTGGAGCAGGCACCCGAGACCGTGGCGGACCTGGTCACGCAGCTCTCGGTGGCGTCCCTCCCGGAGGACCGAGAGGCAGCGATCGGGGCATATGTCGAGGGCATGGTGCTCCGGGTCGTCGACATGGGCCTGGCGCGGCGCGTCGCCGACGCCCGCGGCCGCCTGCAGAGGACCGATCCGGCCGACGAGGACGCCTACAACGCCGCGTTCGCCGAGCTCCTGGCGATCGAGAGCGAGCGCCGGACGCTCCGCGAGAGCACGAGCGCATAAGCCGTACCCGGCAGGGCGTGGCCCTGGACTCAGGGTGATGTCATCACACACATGAGATCGGTTGGTTGTCCTGAGATCGGTCCATTGATTGACCGATCTCAAGACCGAGGACCGAAGTCGATGAGGTCGGTCAGACGTACGACCGACAGCGGCCCCGGGGAGCCGGGCACACACTCCGACCCAATGCGTCAGGCCGCCTGGGGCGCCGGGTGGTCCCGGCCGAGCAGCTCCCCGTCGACCGACACGGCGGCCATCAGGCCGGACGACGCCGCCATGAGCACCGAAGCCAGCGGCCCCGGCATCGCCGACGTGTGCGCCATGTCGCCCGCGGCGAACACTCCCGGCAGGCTCGTGCGGCCCATGGCGTCGACCTCGACGGCGCCGGACGACAGCAGGTCCAGGCCGAGCTGCTCCGCGAACGGGGCGCGCTGGGCGAACTCGGCAGCAACGAACACGCCGCCCACCTCCTCGTCCGGGCCGTCGGTGAACGACACGGTCGCCCCCGCGGCACTGGGCCTCAGCTCCTTGACGGCCTCGGGCCGGACGGCGACCCCGGCGTCGTCGAGCTGCGCGCGGACGCCCCGGTCGAGCTCGCCGCCGTCGGCCAGGACGGTGAGGCGGCTCGCGATGCGCTCCAGCAGGAACACCACCCGGGCCACGTGCGGGCCTGTGCCGAGCACGGCCACGTGCTTGCCGCTCAGCTCGTGCCCGTGGCAGTACGGGCAGACGGCGGCGACGGTGCCGAACAGCGGCTCCAGGCCGGGGATCGCGGGGATGGTGTCCCGCAGCCCGGTCGCGAGCACGACGGTGCGGGTGGCGAGCGGCCCTCCGGCGCCGGCGTCCGACCCGGCGTCTGGCCCGGCGTCCGACCCGGCGTCCCGCCCCGCGCTCAGCGCGGCACCCAGCTCGACCCGGAACCCGTCGCCGTCCGGCACGACGGCGGTCGCTGCCGTCTCGCGGACCGTCACGGTCGCGTAGGCGGCCAGCTCGGCGCGGGCCGCGGCGCGGAACTCGGCGGGCGGCGTGCCGTCGTGCGTCACGAAGTTGTGCATGTGCTCGGCGGGCGCGTTGCGGTACTCGCCGGAGTCGAGCAGCAGCACGCGCCGGTGCATGCGGCCGAGCGTGAGCGCGGCCTGCAGGCCGGCGGGGCCGCCGCCGATCACCACGGCGTCATAACGGCTGGTCGAGGGGCTTGGTGCGGGCATGGCAGGCTCCGTCTCCTGGTACGTCTTGCGGTACCACCCCAGGATGTGACTTCATGTCAACATGAAGTCAAGCGAGACCTGGTCGGTCGGCGAGACGGCCCGGCGGTTCGGGCTGGAGACCCACGTCCTGCGCTACTGGGAGGACCAGAACCTGCTGCGCCCGGCCCGCGACGGGGCTGGGCGCAGGCGGTACGGGCGCGACGACGTCGTGCGCGTGGGCGTCATCGTGCGCAGCAAGGCAGCGGGGATGAGCCTGGAGCAGGTGCGCGTCATGCTCGACGCCGAGTCGTCCGACCGGCACCGGGTGCTGGACGCGCACATCGCGGACCTGGACCGACGCATGGCCGAGATGGCGGCGTCGCGCGAGATGACGCTGCACGCCCTGCAGTGCCGGGCGCACGACATCGCCACCTGCCCGCGCTTCCGGGCGCACGTGCAGGACGTGCTCGACGGCGCCCTGGGCACCTTCGTCACTGAGCGGACTGCGTGAGCCCCGGGTTGTCGCGGGGGAGCAGCAGCACGGTCCCGATCATCAGCGTGGCGACGCCGGTCACGCACCAGAAGACCAGGTGCATGGCGTAGGCCAGGCCCGGGCCCTCGGGCGCGCCGTCCGCGCCGACGGTGGTCACCGCGTTCACCACGGCCCCCAGCACGGCGACGCCGACGGCCTGCCCGATCGACCGGGAGAACATGTTGGTGGCGGTCACCGCACCGCGCTCGCCCCAGTCCACGCTGTGCTGCGCGGCCAGCAGGGTCGGCACGGCCACGAGACCCATGCCCAGCCCGATCACGAACACGGCCACGGAGATGTGCCACACCGGGGAGCCGGTGCCGAGGGTGAGCGTGAGCAGGGCGCCCGCCAGGACGATCATCGCGCCGATGACGGCGGTCCAGCGGAACCCGATCGCGAGGTAGATCCGGCCCGACAGGGTCGCCGCGAGCGGCCAGCCGATCAGGAGCGACGCCAGCGCGAACCCGGCCACGAGCGGCCCGACGCCGAGCACACCCTGCGCGTAGATCGGCACATACGTGGACAGGCCGAGCGTGATCACGCCGACACCGAGCCCGGCCGCCGTCGAGGCGCCGACCACGCGGCGGCGCAGCAGCCCCAGGTCGAAGATCGGGTGCGCGCTCCTGCGGGCGGACACGACGAACGCCGCGAGCAGCACCACCGCGGCGGCGAAGATCCCGATCGACTGCGGCGTCGCCCAGCCCCAGGCGTGCCCGCCCTCGAGCAGCCCCAGCACCAGGAGCGTGCTGCCCCCGGTGAGCAGGAAGGCACCGAGGTAGTCGATGGGCTGGCGCTCGCCCGCGCGAGCCTTCTCCTGGAACTGGCGCCAGAGGACGACCGCCGCCACGGCAGCGATCGGCACGTTGACCCAGAAGATCCAGCGCCAGCTCACGAACTGGCTGAACACACCGCCGAGGGTCGGGCCGAGCACGGAGGACGCGGCCCACACGCTCGCGAGGTACCCCTGGATCTTGGCGCGCTCCGCGAGCGTGTAGATGTCGCTGGCGATCGTCATGGACATCGGCAGGATCGCGCCTGCGCCCAGGCCCTGCAGGACCCGGAACCAGATGAGCGCGGGCATGCTCCAGGCGACGGCGCACAGCACCGAGCCGAGCAGGAAAAGACCGATCCCGACCATCATCACGCGCTTGCGCCCGAACACGTCGGCCAGGCGCCCGTACAGGGGGACGGTCACGGCCTGCGCCAGCGTGTACGCGGAGAACAGCCACGGGACCTGCTCGAACGCGCCGAGCTCGCGCGCGATGGTGGTCGAGGCGGTCGCGAGGATCGTGACGTCGAGGGCTACGAGCGACGTGGAGAGCATCAGCGCGCCGAGGATCGGGCCACGGTCGCCGCGCAGGCCGAGCCGCGGGGCAGCGGTGCTGGTCGATGGTGCGGTCATGTCTGGGGCTCCCGGGTGTGCTGCACGACACGTATAAAGTTGCCTGGGGCACCGCCTATTCCCGGTGCCCGGCCCCGCCACCTACTTCGAGCGGTTGCCCGGCCAGCCTTCCGGGACCGGTCCGTTCCCGCGGTCGGGCACGGACTCGGCGACGCGGCCGATCGTGTCCAGGAAGGCACTGACGTCGGCCTCCTCCTTGCCGATCGCGCGCCGCAGGGTCCGGTCGAACGTGATCGCCGCGGACTTGAGCTCTTGGTAGAGGGTCTCGCCCGCAACGGTGACCTCGATGCGCTGCACCCGCCGGTTCGACTCCTCGCGGGTGCGGACCACGAGCCCGCGGTCCTCCATGCCGCGCAGGTGGTGCGTCAGGGTGGCTTCGCGGATGCCGACGGCGTGCGCCAGCTCGCGCTGGGTGGCCGGTGTGCCCTGGTGCAGGGCGAGCAGGATGTGCCAGACCTGCCAGCTACCGCCCTGCTCGGACAGCAACGCGTCGAACGCCCGCATCACACGCTGCACGGACTGCCACATCGTGGGCACGACGGGGAGCAGCCCGGGCCGACTCGGCCCTGTCCCGTGGTTCGTGCCGCCTGGTTCGCCGTCGGGCTGCCCGCTTGGTTGCATGGACGAAGGGTAGTTCGGCTGACGTCGAAATGCATTGACGGCTAATGCTTAGACGTCTAACGTTAACGGCGGCAGGTTTCGGTATCTACTCGGAGGCTCGACGATGGCCACGCAAGGACCCAGCACCACCGGCACCACCACACAGCTCTCGCTCGAGGCGCTCGACGGCGCCCTGGCCCCGCTCGCGGCCGACCTCGGCGACCGCCTCCTCACCCCGGCCTCGGCGGAGTTCGCCGAGACGGCGACCGTGTTCGTCGGCGGCCCGGCACGGACCCCGGCAGCGATCGCGCGCGTCCGGACCACCGACGAGGTAGCGGCGGCGCTCGCCGTCGCGCGCGACACCGGCCTGCCGCTCGCCGTGCGCGGCGGCGGCCACCATCAGGCACGGCACGGGCTGGTCGACGGCGGGCTCGTGCTCGACCTGCGTCTCATGGATGGCGTCGAGATCGACGCGGCCGCCGGCGTCGGGCATGCGCAGGGCGGCGTCCTCGTCGGGGCGTACACCGCCGCTGCCGCCGCCCACGGCCTGACCACCGGGTTCGGCGACACGGGGACGGTCGGCGTCGGCGGCATCACGCTCGGCGGCGGGATCGGCTACCTCAGCCGGCGTGACGGCCTGACCCTCGACAACCTGCTGGGGGCCGAGGTCGTGCTCGCCGACGGCAGCGTCGTGCAGGCCGACGCCGGCCAGAACCCCGACCTCTACTGGGCGCTGCGGGGCGGCGGCGGCAACTTCGGCGTCGTGACCCGGCTGGACCTGCGGCTGCGGGAGCTGGGCGCGGTCACCGGCGGGATGATGATGTGGACGCCCACGCCGGCCGCGCTCGTCACGATCCTGCGGGCCTTCGCCGAGGGCCCCGAGGAGCTCGCGGGCATGGTGAACGTGATGGTGGCCCCGCCCGCGCCGATGATCCCGGCCGAGCTGCACGGCAAGCCGGTCATCATGTCGCTCCTGTGCCACTCGGGCACGGCCGCCGAGGCGGCCGAGGTGCTCGCGCCGCTGCGCGCGCTGGACGTCTTGCTCGACGGCGTGCAGGAGCTGCCGTACGCGGCGATGTTCGAGGGCGCGGGCGGGCCGCCGCCCGGCGGGATCAGCGACGCGCGCACCGGGTTCCTCGGGCAGGGCACGTGGTCACCCGACGAGGCGTGGGCGGCGGCCGCGATCGAGGCGGTGTCCGGGGCGGCCGGCCCCAGCGCGCTGAACATCCGGCCCATGGGCGGCGCGATCGGGCGGGTCGATCCCGCGGCGACCGCGTTCGCGCACCGGGACCCGGCCTTCATGGTCACCGTCGGCGGGTCCGCGCCCAGCGTGGAGGCGCTGCCAACCGCCAGCGCGTGGGTCGCGTCGACCGCGGAGGCGCTCGGCGTCGGCGGCCCGGGCTACGTGAACTTCATGGGCGCCGCCACGGAGCAGGACGTCCGCAACGCCTACCCCGGGGCGACCCTGGACCGGCTGCGCGAGGTGAAGCGGGCGTACGACCCGACCAACCTGTTCGCGTCGAACCACAACGTGACGGCCTGAGGTAGCACTTGAACGTTACGGGCGATTGTCCGGCCTTCGTCGGTCTCCGAGGATCGAGCAGAACCCGATCTCACGGAGCGCCGATGAACGAGCTGGAAACCTCCCGAAGCGCCTGCGACCCGGAGCGTGAGGCGCGGTTACGACTGCGGGGTGTGTTGCTCCGCGTAGACGATGTCTACCCAGCGCAACACACCCCGCCGTCGTGCAGTCACTTCGTCAGCGGCGACCGCGGCAGAGCCGAGCCCTGCCGCCGTCGTGCCGGGATCTCGCGTTACGGCACCGCATAGCCCGCCGCGCGGAACATCTCGTACCACTCGGCGCGCGTGAGCGGCACGTCCGAACCGAGGGCGGCGCCCGCTACGCGCTCAGGGTTCGTCGTACCGAGCACTACCTGCATCTGCGCCGGGTGGCGCGTGATCCAGGCGGTGGCGATAGCGATGGCCGGCACGTCGTACTTCTTGGCGAGCCGGTCGATCACGGCGTTCAGCTCGGGGTAGTCGGGCGAGCCGAGGAACACCCCGTTGAAGAACCCGGCCTGGAACGGCGACCAGGCCTGCACGGTGATGTCGTGGAGGCGGCAGTAGTCGAGCGTGCCGGAGTCGCGGCTGATCGACTGGTCCAGCCCCTGCATGTTCGCGGCCACGCCCTGCGCCACGAGCGGCGCGTGCGTCACCGAGAGCTGGAGCTGGTTGGCGACGAGCGGCTGCGACACGGACTTGCGCAGCAGCTCGATCTGGCCCGGCGTGTGGTTCGAGACGCCGAACGCGCGCACCTTGCCCGCCGCCGACAGGTCGTCGAACGCGCGCGCCACCTCGTCGGGCTCCACCAGGGCGTCCGGGCGGTGCAGCAGCAGGATGTCGATGTAGTCGGTGCCGAGCGCGGCCAGCGAGCCCTCGACCGACTCGACGAGGTGCTCGTACGAGTAGTCGAAGTACGGCCCCTCGCGCACGATGCCGGCCTTGGTCTGGAGCACGATCTCCGCGCGCTCGGACGACGTCAGCTGCATCGCCTCGGCGAACCGGGTCTCGCAGCCGTGCAGGGCGGAGCCGTAGACGTCGGCGTGGTCGAAGAACGAGATGCCGGCGTCGCGGGCGGTCCGGACGAGGGTGCGGACCTCGTCGTCCGTCTTCTCCTGGATGCGCATGAGGCCCAGGACGACGTTCGGGACGGTGAGCTCGGTCCCGGGCAGGGTGAAGGTCTTCACGGGGATTCTCTCCTGTGGTGGTTGGAAAAGGTCGGGTCGCTCAGGCCGCGGAGAGCCGGGCGACCTCGTCGGCCGTGAGCTCGAGCTCCGCCGCCGCGGCGGAGTCGGTGATGCTGGCGGGCCGCGACGCCCCGGGGATCGGTACGACGACGTGCGCCAGCGCCAGCTCCCAGGCCAGGACCACCTGGTAGGGGCTCGACACCGTGGTTGGCGGCGACCTCGGCGAAGGCGGCGTGGCGGGTGGCGAGCTCGCCGGCGTTGGAGATGCCGCCCAGCGGGCTCCACGGCAGGAACGCGATGCCCAGCTCGGTGCACAGCTCGAGCTCGGGTTCCGATGAGCGGAAGCGGGGCGAGAACTGGTTCTGCACCGAGACGAGGCGGCCGCCCAGGATCTCGTTCGCCTGGCGGATCTGGTCGGGGTTCGCGTTGGAGATGCCGGCCATCTCGATGACACCCTCGTCGAGCAGGTCGCGGATCGCGCCCACCGAGTCGCCGTAGGGCACGTTCGGGTCGGGGCGGTGGAACTGGTAGAGGCCGATGGCCTCGACCCCGAGCCGCTTGGCCGAGGCCTGCACGGCCTCCTTGAGGTACTCGGGCCGCCCGTCCTTGGTCCAGGACCCGTCGCCCGGGCGCAGGTGGCCGCCCTTGGTGGCGACGAGGACGCCCGAGGTGTCGCCGCCGTAGGAACGCAGCGCCCTCGGCGATGAGCTCCTCGTTGTGGCCGACGTCGTCCGCGTGCAGGTGGTAGGCGTCGGCGGTGTCGATCAGGGTGACGCCGGCGTCGAGAGCGGCGTGGATCGTGGCGATCGAGCGGGCGCGGTCGGGTCGCCCCTCGATGGACATCGGCATGCCGCCGAGGCCGATCGCGGAGACGGTCCGGTCGCCGATCTTGCGGTGCTGCATGGAATCTCCTCGTGTCTCAACGGGTTCGGATCCGAGACTAGGAAGCGATAACCTAGAAGTCCAACAACTGTCGATCATCATTCCTAGAACTGGTATTGATAAATGGAACTGCGTCAGATGGAATACCTGGTCGCGCTGGCCGACGAGCGGCAGTTCACCCGGGCCGCCGAGGTCAGCGGTGTCTCCCAGTCGGGGCTGTCCGCTGCCATCCGCAACCTCGAGGTCGAGCTGGGCACCAAGCTGTTCACCCGGACCACGCGCCGGGTCGAGCCGACCGAGGCGGGTCTCGCGCTGCTGCCCTTCGCCCGCTCCATGCTCTCCTCCGCGACGGAAGCGCGCGATGCGGTGGTCCAGGTCTCGCGCGAGCTGGCGGGGACGCTGCGCGTCGGCGCTGAGCAGTGCCTGGGCCTCGTCGACGTCGCCACGCTGCTGGAACGTTTCCACCGCCGCTACCCGCGGGTGGAGATCGCGTTCACGCAGGCGGGCTCGCACCAGCTCCTGGCCGGGGTGCGCGACGGCGACCTCGACGCCGCGTTCGTCGCCACTACCGACCACGTCAGCGTGCTGCCGCGCACCGTCCTGGGCCAGGAGCCGGTGGTCCTGCTCTGCCCGCCGGAGCACGCGTTCGCGTCCCGCGCGGCCGTGGACCGGGCCGACCTCGGCGGCGAGAGCTTCATCGACTTCCACCCGTCCTGGGCGGTCCGCAAGATGAACGACGACGCCTTCGGCGTGCGGGGGGTGCGCCGCCGGGTGCGGTTCACCGTCAACGACGTGCACACGCTGCTCGACCTGGTCGACCGCGGCCTCGGCGTCGCGCTCGTGCCGCGGCACGTCGCGGCCAAGCCCCAGGCCGCCCGGCTGGTCGCCGTCCCGGTCCTGCCGGACGGCGCCTCGGACTGGGTGGTCTCGGTGGTCACCGGCTCCTGGGAACGCCCGGACTCGCCGGCCCCGCACCTGGTGGAGCTCCTGAACGACGCCCCGGCGGCCTCTCCCTCGCCGGTCGGCTAGCCCCGCCGACTGCGGGCCAGGGGCGGGTCCGCTTCGAGAACGACCTCGGGTACTGATCCGGGAGGAAATCGGTACCCGAGGTCGTTCTCGAACCGGACCGTTGGAACTACTACTCCGTGTAGTCAGCCCCGACCTCACGCGCCCAGGGAGTGTCGGGGAGGTGAGCCCAGATCCTGGATCGCCGGGCCTCGGTGTCGTCGGCCGACACGTGAACTTCCGCGAGCAGGAGGCCCGTCGCAGGCATCTTCGCCTTGGTCCACTCGATGACCTCCAGAGCGGAGGATGCCCCGGTCACCCTGTAGGACTCCTCGGTGTCGAAGTCCTTCAGAGTCTCAGAGTCGAGACTGGTCCGCGTCGGGGTGATCGTCGCCGTCAGGAGGGTTACCCAATAGACAGGATGGACCTCCGCGATGGGTCCCTCGGGAACCTGAACTAGGGTCGCAAGCATTTGTCCACCGTTGAAGAGAAAGTTGTTCCTGCCGGGGCAATTCCGCCTGGAATGCTGCTCATGAACTTGCTCGTGCCATTCCACTTTCCGCAGCCCCTGCCGGCATGGCTGCCGACGGCCGGAACGTACCACGTTCGAGCCACTCCATCCGTGGGGATGGTCCACTCGGCGACCCTTCCCGCGCGGAAGTTGCCATTTAGTGAGATCTGACCACCCATCAGAATGACAACCTTCGGCGAGAGTCCGACGCCGATTCTCTGGCAGCTACCACGAACCTTGTAGATTACTTCGCCAGTTCCCCTCGAGTAGTGAGGTTTTCTCGCCTCGTTCCTCGGCGCGATGATGCGTCTTTGAGGAAGGGCTGAACGCGGGAGGTAGGCCCGCAGGGGCGTGACCTGCGGGTTCGCGGTGTGTCGCGGTCAGGACGCGGGGTCCTGGCCGGAAGGATCGGGAATCGACCAAGACACCCTGTTCCCCAGCGAGGACCCCGCGTTGATCACCTATCGTGCCAGTCTCGACGTGCCTGAAGCCACCTTGGAAACGGTGACGAGATGGTTGACTGCGCATCGCCGCCGGCCGGGGACTCGTCCGGTGCAACGGGCCGCGACCGCCAGGGCGCAAGGCCTGCTGGTGCTGCGCTGGTTCAAGGACGCGACGAAGCTGCGGATCCTGGCCCTGGACGCTGGGATCAGCAGCGCGACCGCCTACCGCTACCTGCACGAAGCGATCGACGTGATCGCCGAGAAGGCGCCGACGCTCCCGCACGTCCTGGAGCACGCCACGGCCCAGGACTGGCCGTTCCTCTGCCTGGACGGCACGCTGATCCCCACCACGAAGATCGCCGCTGCCGGTACCAGGGCCGCGGACCTGTGGTGGTCGGGAAAGCACGCTCAGCACGGCGGGAACCTCCAGGTCCTGACCGGACCGGGCGGCTACCCCGAATGGGTCAGCCCCGTGGCGCCCGGCACGGTCAACGACATCGTCACCGCCCGGACCCACGTCCTGCCCTGGCTGTATCCCGCCGCTGCCGCGGGACTGCCCACCCTGTGCGACAAGGGCTACGAGGGCGCCGGGATCGGCATCATCGTGCCGTTCAAAGGGACCAACCTCAACGCTGACGCGGTCAGCCGCAACGCGGCGATCAACGCGCTACGCGCCCCGGCCGAACGCGCCAACGCGCTCCTGAAAGCGACCTGGCCCGCACTACGCCGTGTCACCCTCGACCCCTGGCGCATCACCGAGATCGCTGCCGCCGCCCTCGTCCTGCTCCACCTTCAACGACCGATCAAACCAATGAGGTGAGAAAACCTCAGTGAGGATTGTTGTTGTCGAGGCGACAGCGAATAACGCCAATCGCATTGGTGCCGAGATCTTGATCGTTGCTTTCCGTGATTTCAAAGTCAATCGAACTGGGGTTGTTGTCAGCTTCGATCACTTCAACGGTTGGCGTGACCCGGTCCCTGTTGGTCGTACCGGGAGACGCTGTCGCCGTGCTCGTTGCCCCAGCGCCGGTGTGGGACGGGTGCACGACGAAAACACCGCCGTGTTCGCCCGTCCAGACCGGCTAAGTTGCCGACCAAGCCGATCCAAGCGGATCTTCGGCTCAACTTGATCTTGCGAGGGCCGCCGAACGTAGGGACGGTCGCTCTATCGGCGCCGATAGAGCGACCATCCCTGCGTTCGACCAGCCCTACGTTCGGCCGGATCAGGCGCAGTCGACCGCCAGGGAGAGCCAGTCGGCCCGGTCGTTGTAGCCGCCGTCGCCCGCGTCGCCCACGCGCAGGGACAGGTCGCGGACGCCGGTCACGTCGACGTCGAACGGCACCTCCGCACCGCGGGTCACGGTGCCGCTCGACCAGAGGGTCTCGCCGTCACCGACGACGTCGAAGGTCGCCGTGCCGCCCTCGGGGCCGACTGTGTCAACGACGTCGTCGATGCCCACGCCGCCGGTGAGCCGGGTGCACGCCGCGCCGAGGTAGTACCGGACCTGGGACGGGCTGGCGACCCCGATGCCCGTCGGGTGCACAGTGCCCGCCACCGTGAGCGGCGAGCCGCCGCCCACGCTCTGGTCGACAGTGGGCTCCATCCAGCCGCTGGTCGCGCTCACCCACGGGTGCCGCGACAGCACGACGCCGGGGCCGCCGGGCGCGGCGGGCGCGATCGTCACGCGCGACGGCGGCGTCGTTCCGGCCGAACCGCCGCCGAACGAGGCGGTCGCCGTTACGTCGTAGGGGCCCGTGCCGGTGCCCGGCGGCACGTCCACGGTGAAGGAGACGGTGGCCGAGTCGCCGGGCCGCACCACGCTCGGAGCCGGGCCGGCGGGGCTGACCGTCCACCCCTCAGGCGCTGCCAGCGCAACCGTCGGCCGACGCACCGGCGTGCTGCCGTCGTTGTGCAGCGTCACCTCGGTCGCCAGCCGGACGCCGGCCGCGGCCAGCAGGTCGGTGGTGGGCGCGACGTCGTCGGCCCCGACGGCCGTGAAGGTCGGCGGGGTGGCGACCAGGCGCGGGACCCCGTCGTTCTGGGTCGGCTTGACCCGCAGCAGCGCGGCGCCGTGCGTGGGGACCGCGGCGCGGATAGTGCCCGCGGACTGCGTGCGGCTGTCCGTCCACGTGTCCAGGACCGAGAACGACCGGCCGCGCAGGCCCAGGTCGCGCGCGGTGGTCGAGACCTCGGCGGGCCGGTCGCCGCGGTTCAGCAGCGCGACGGCGACCGAGCCGTCCGCCAGCGGCTTGGCCCACGTCTCCGTGGTGCCGGCCGCGCCGACCCGGGTGCCCTGGATGCCGAGCCGGTCCTGGTCGATGGCCAGGACGTCGTCGTCGAGCAGGATGTCCAGCGACTCCTGCTTCAGCGTGCGGGGGTCGCTCGAGATGATGAGCGGCGCCGCAGCCACCGTCCAGAGCGTCATCTGGGTGCGGAACTCCTCGGTGGTCATGCCGAGCTCCGGGCCCAGGTAGTCGGGGTCGCTGAAGCGCCCGGGGCCGGCGACCTCGGGGTGCCGCGCGTTGGCGTCGAAGTTGCGCAGCACGTCCTTGAACTGGATCTGGCCCACGAACCCGACGTCCGTGTAGGTGCGCCAGGACTCCGCGATGTCGGGCGCGTAGGTCCAGGACCAGGTGGACTGCTGCTCCTCGGGGTAGTCGCCCCAGTCGGGGGAGGTGACGGGGTTGCAGAGGTTGAAGATCATGGACCGCCCGGAGCTGTTGTTCCGCAGTGCCTCGGCGAACTGCGTGAACGCCTCCTGCGGGTCGAGGTCCGCGGTGATGCCGCACAGGAAGTCGACCTTGACGGCGTCGTACCCCCACTCGGCGAAGGTGTCGGCGTCGGTCTGGTAGTGGCCGCCGCTGCCCAGGCCGCACGTCCCGGGGATGTACGGCCCCGCGTCGGTGTAGATGCCGGCGCGCAGGCCGCGGTCGTGGATCGCGTCGGCCAGCGCCGCCATGCCGTCGGGGAACCGCGCCGGGTCACCCTGCAGGCGGCCGTCCTCGCCGCGCGGCACGTCGGCCTGCCAGCCGCCGTCGAGCCACACGATGTCGTAGCCGGCCTCCGCGAGGCCGGACGAGACCAGGAAGTCGGCCACGCCCAGCACCTCGTCGGCGTTGAAGTCCCCGCCGAGGCCGTAGTAGGTGTTCCAGCCCTGGTAGGGCGTGGGGCTCGGGCTCTCCGCCGGGTGGTCGGCGGAGGACGCCGCGGTGGTGCGTGTCTCGGCGGCGCGGGCGGCGGTGTCCGCCGTCGCGGGGAGCGCCGCGGCCCCCGTGACCAGGGCCGTCGTGATCAAGGTCGTCGAGATGAGGGCGGCACACGTCCTCGCCGCCCACGTTCGTACGGTGAACATCCAGGTCTCCTGACGTCGTCGTCGGTCCGGCCGGGTGCCGAAGGAGGGACCTGCCCAGCAAAGCGCGCCGTGGCCGCGCTACGGAATGCAGGAGACGACGCACCTGCCTGGACGATCCGACGCCGGGGTCAGCGCTCGCGGTCGTGGATGCCGCGCCGGAAGTCGGTCGGGCTGCAGGAATGCACGCTGCGGAACTGGCGCGAGAAGTAGAAGGGGTCGGGGTAGCCGACGGAGCGGGCGATGTCGGCGACGGGCAGCTCGGTGGTGATGAGCAGCTCGCACGCACGGGCCATCCGCAGCCGCTTGACGTACTCGACCACACCGCCGCCGGTCGCGGCCCGGAAGCGGGCGGAGAAGTGCGAGGTGCTCAGGCCGAACCGGCGGGCGAGGGCGGCCACCTCGACGACGGCGTCCAGGTGCGTGCGCAGGTACTCCTGCGCGGCGCGGACCGGTTCGCCCCGGACCGGGCTCCCGGCGGCGGCGTCGGCCCCGATCTGGGCGAGCACCGACCAGGCGGCGCCCGCGCAGCGCAGGAGGTTGGGATAGGTCTCGTCCGTCTCGAGCGCGTCGACGACGCGTTCGAGGTCGGCGACGACGCGGACCAGGTCGTGCACCTCGACCACCGCCACGTCGTCCGGCCCGGCGTGCCCGGCCAGGTCGCGCTCGAACTCGCCGACGTCGGGCCCGCGGGCGTGCATCCACCAGATCGTCCATGGGTCGTCGTCGTCCGCCCAGTACTCGTGGGGTACGCCGGCGGGGATGACCAGGGCCTGGACGGCCCCGATGCGGTGCAGGCCGCCCGGGGTGCGGCACCAGCCGCGCCCGGCGGAGGACACGATGACGATGGTCCCGACGGCGCCGTGCCTGCGCACGCGCCCGTGGTTCGCGGCGTGCGGGAAATAGCCCGCGTCGGTGACCAGCAGGCGCGCGGTGGGGCCCGCGGTCGACGCCGCGCGGACCACCGTGCTCGGCAGCACCCGCAGGCGCTGTCCGGGGAAGCCGTCACGGATTCGCACCCTTGGAGGGTAGCGCCAAGCGCCCCGCCGTGTCAGCCGGCGGCCGCGACGACGGGAATCGTCGGATCGTCCAGGCAAGTGCATCGATACGTCGCTTCCCGGGCACCCCAGGGGTTCGTAGCGTCGATCACATGCTCGACGAGGAGTCCATGCTCGACCTTCCCGACCGACCCGACGACCTGGCCGGCCGGACCGCGGCCGCCTGGGAAGCGCCGCTCACCCTGACCACGTACGAGCCCCTGCCCCCCGACCGGTTCCCCGCGTACCTGGACCGGCGGGTCTACCAGGGGTCGTCCGGCCGCGTGTACCCGCTCCCGTTCCACCACCAGATCGCCGAGGAGCCCCACCTGCGGGAATGGCGTGCGGTGCACCTGGAGAACGAGTGGCTGCGCATAGTGGTGCTGCCGGAGCTGGGCGGGCGCATCCACGTGGCCCGCGAGCGCGGCAGCGGCCGGGACTTCTTCTGGACCAACCCGGTGATCAAGCCGGCCCTGGTGGGACTGGCGGGCCCGTGGGTGGCGGGCGGCGTCGAGCTCAACTGGCCGCAGCACCACCGCCCGGCGACCTACCTGCCGGTGGACGTCGAGATCGAGGAGGAGCCGGACGGCGCCGTCGTCGTCTGGTGCTCGGACCACGACCCGTTCACCCGGATGAAGGGCATGCACGGGGTGCGGCTGCGCCCGGACAGTGCGGTGCTGGAGCTGACGGTGCGGCTCTACAACCGCAGCGAGCTGCCGCAGTCGTTCCTGTGGTGGGCCAACGTGGCGGCCAAGGTGGACGACGACTACCAGTCGTTCTTCCCGCGACGACGTGCGGTTCGTGGCCGACCACGCGCGGCGCGCGATCACCGCGTTCCCGCACGCGGACCGGCCCTACTACGGAGTCGACTACCCGGCGCGTGCGAGCGACGTCCGCACGGCGCACGACGGCGCGCGGCTCAGCCGCGACCGGCTCGACTGGTACCGCAACATCCCGGTGCCGACGTCGTACATGGTGCTCGCCAGCGACGAGGAGTTCTTCGGCGGGTACGACCACGCGGCGGGCCTCGGGTTCGTGCACGTGGCGGACCGTGCGCTCTCGCCCGGCAAGAAGCAGTGGACCTGGGGCAACGCCCCGTTCGGCCACGCGTGGGACGCCAACCTGGCCGACGACGGCTCGCACTACGTCGAGCTGATGGCCGGCGTGTTCACCGACAACCAGCCCGACTTCGCCTACCTCGCCCCGGGCGAGACCAAGGTCTTCTCCCAGTTCTGGTACCCGTACCGCGACGTCGGCCCGGTGGACCGGGCCACGCTCGACGCCGCGGTCCGGCTGGAGCGTTCGGGGCCGGACGGCGCAAGCACGACGGCGACGGTGGGCGTCGTCGTACCGCGGCCGCTGGACGGGGTCGAGGTCACGCTGTCCGACGGCGGGAGAACGCTGGCGATCAACGTCGTCGACGTCGACCCGAGCCGTCCGGCGGTCCTGACGCACGACCTGCCCGCCGGGACCGGGCCCCTCACGGTGACCGTGACCCACGGCGGGCGCTTCCTGGTGACGTGGGACGAGCCGTCGGAGACAGGCTCGACCCGTGAGGAGCCGGCCCCCGCCGAGGAGCCGCCCGCCCCCGAGCAGGTCGGCACCGTCGAGGAGCTGGCGCTGATCGCGGCGCACCTGGAGCTGTACCGGCACGCGACGCGCGCACCCGAGCCCTACTGGCGCGAGGCGCTGCGCCGGGACCCGGGACACGTCGACAGCCTGGTCGGCCTCGCGCGGCACGCCTACGCCGCAGGCAGCCCGGCGCAGGCCAGGGAACATCTCGAGCAGGCGGTGGCCCGCCTGACCCGGCTGCACCGCAGCCCGCGCGACACCACGGCGATCTACCTGCTCGGCCTGGTGCGCGAGGATCTCGGCGACGACGTCGGCGCCTACGAGGCCTACGCGCAGGCCGCATGGTCGCGGGCCTGGCGTGCCCCCGCCGGCTACCGGATGGCGCGCCTCGATGCGCGCGCCGGCCGGCACGCGAACGCCCTGGCGCGGCTCGCCGACGTGCGCCGGGCCGAGCCCGAGCACCTGCAGGCGCTCGCGCTGAGCGTGGTGTGCCACGGGCGGCTGCGGCAGCACGATGCCGCAGCGGAGGTCCTGGCCGCCGCCCGCGCGCTCGACCCGCTCGACGCCTGGCTGCGACACCTGGACGGGCAGCCCGCGAGCGGCGACGCTCAGACCCTCCTCGACGTGGCGATCGAGCTCGCGGGGGTGGGGGAGCACGACGCCGCGCTCGCCTGCCTGGACGAGGCCGAGGCGCGCGAGGACCACCGGCCCGCGGGCCAGACCGCCGTCCGGCCGCTGCTCGCCTACCACCGCGCGCACGTGCTGCGGCTCGCCGACCGCCCGGACGAGGCCGCGACCGAGCGGGCGCGGGCCCGCACCGCGGACGCGACCTGGTGCTTCCCCGGCCGGCTCGCGGACGCGGCGGTGCTGCGCGAGGCGGCCGACGCCGAACCGGGCGACGCCCGCGCGCGCTCGCTGCTGGGCCACTGGACCTACGCCGCCGGACGCCGGGCGGACGCCCTGGCGCTGTGGCGGTCCGCCGTCGCGCTCGACCCGGCCGACGCCGTGGCCTGGCGCAACATCGGCCTGGCCGCCGTCAACCACGAGCGCGACCTGGCGGCGGCGCGCGACGCCTACGACCGCGCTTGCGCCGTCGCCCCGGGCGACGCCCGGCTGCTGTACGAGCGCGACCAGCTCGCCGCCCTGACGGGCACCAGCCCCGCGGACCGCCTCGCCGCCCTGCTGGCGGACGGGCACCGCGCAGAGGACGACCATGCACCTGCTGCCAGGACCGGGTCGATCCTGGCAGCAGAGGCATGGTCAGATCGTGGCCCGAGCACCACGTCGGCCCTGGAACGGGACGATCTCACCGTCGAGACCCTGCACCTGATGGTGACGCAGGAGCGGGCAGCCGAGGCTCTGACGATCCTCGGGGGACGCCGGCTCCACCCGTGGGAGGGCGGCGAGGGGCAGGCGCTGCTGGCCTGGGACCGCGCGCACACCCACCGCGCCCTCGACGCGCTCGCGGACGGCCGGGCGCGGGACGCCGTCGGGCACCTGCGGGCGGCCCTCGCGCCGCCGCGCAGCCTCGGCGAGGCGCGGCACCCGCTGGCCAGCACCGCGCACCTGCACCTGCTCCTCGGGGACGCGCTTGCCGCGGCCGGAGGCGGGGACACGGATGGCGCCGCCGCCGACGCGTGGCGCACCGCCGCGGCGCAACGCGGCGACTTCGTCGAGATGAGCACGCAGGAGCACAGCGAGCAGACCCTCTGGGCGGTCCTCGCCCTGCGCCGCACCGGGCAGCGCACCGCCGCGGACGGGCTGACGGCGTCGCTGCGCGCCTTCCGCGACCGGTACGCCGTCGAGGTCCCGCGCGTGGACTACTTCGCCACGTCCCTGCCCGACCTCCTCCTGTTCGAGGAGGACCCGCTGCGCGTGCGTGACCGGCGCGTGCTCGTCCTCGACGCCCAGCTCGCGCTCCTGGCCGGCGACACCGCTTCGGCCGAGACCCTCCTGCGGCGGCCGGCGCTCGCGGCGTCCCGGCACGCGGCCGACCTGCGCCACGCCGTGGCGCGGCGGGGCGCGGCGCTGCTGCACGGACCCGGCACGTCCGCCGACCCCGCTGCCGAGGCAGACCCGAAGGAGCTCTCCGTATGACCACGCTGCGAGGGCATGCGGCGATCCTGACGGGCGCGGACCTACCCGCACCCGTGATCTGAATGCACCATGTGCGCCAACGAGGGCGCACGGAGGAGGAACAAAGATGTCCAAGCGAACGATCACCCGCCGCGAGCTGATCGCGGGCGGTATGACACTGGGTGCGGCCAGCCTGCTGGCCGCGTGCGTGGGGACGACGACGGGCGGCGGTGGTGGCGGCGCGGCCACCACCGGCGCGGTCACCCTGCAGAACTCGGTCCAGGACGCGGAGCCCAAGGCCGCGCTCGAGGCGCTCGTCAAGGCCTACCAGGGCGGCGACGTCACGCTGAACTCGGTGGCGACCGAGCAGTTCCGGGCGCAGCTCACCAACTACCTGCGCTCCGGCGACGCACCCGAGGTGCTCAGCTGGTACGCCGGGTCCGTCGCACGGTCCTACGCCGACGAGGGGCTGCTGCTCGACGTGTCCTCCCTGTGGCAGGGCGACGGCGTGTGCGCCGGGTACTCCGACGCGCTGCGCAGCCTGTCCACCGACGCCGCGGGCAAGCAGATCTTCGTGCCCACCAGCTACTACTGGTGGAGCGTCTTCTACAAGAAGTCGGCGTTCGAGAAGTGGGGCGTCGAGGCCGCCGACGTCGTGGGACGAGTTCCACGCCCTGTGCGAGAACCTCAGCGGCCAGGGCATCGCCCCGCTGACCAACGGGCTGTCGTCCACGCCGTGGATGGCCTCGGGCTGGTTCGACTACCTGGACCTGCGCGTCAACGGCGCGCAGTACCACCGGGAGCTGCTGGCCGGCGAGCACGCGTTCAACGACCCGGAGGTCGTCGCCGTCATGGAGGAGTACAAGCGGCTCATCCCGTACTTCGACAAGAACGCGGCGTCCTACACCGCGCAGGACGCGGCCACGCCCGTCGCCCAGGACAAGTCGGCCATGTACCTCGTCGGCGCGTTCGTCACGTCCTACTTCCCCGAGGACCAGCGCGACGACCTCGACTTCTTCTCGGTCCCGGTGATCAACGACTCGGTGCCCATCGCCGAGGAGGCGCCCACCGACGGCTACTTCGCGGCCGCCAACAGCGACAACCACCAGGGCGCCCTCGACCTGCTGTCCTACCTCGCCTCCACGGAGTCGCAGCAGCAGTACATCGAGCAGTCCGGCTCGGCGAACCTGCCCACGTCGCCCGACGTCGACACCTCCGGCCTCAGCCCGCTGGTGCAGAAGGGCATCGAGCTGCTCAACAACACCGAGGAGATCACGCAGTTCTTCAACCGCGACTCCTCCGACGCCCTGCAGGCCACCGCCGACACCGCCCTCACCAAGTTCCTCGCCGAGCCCGACTCCATGAAGAGCATCCTCGACGAGTGGCAGACGGCGGCCGAGGGGGTCTTCGCGTCGTGAGCGCGCAGACGTCTGCGCCCACGACGGAGCGGGGCGGCGGGGCCAGGGATGCCGAGCCCCGCCGCCGCTCCCGGCTCGCGCGCGTCCCGCTGCTCGTCTGGGTGTTCCTGCTGGTCCCGTTCGCGATCGAGCTGTTCTGGGTGTTCTGGCCCGCGGCCAACTCGTTCTCGCTCTCCCTGACCAGGTGGGACGGGATCACGCTGGCCGAGCCCGTCGGCCTGCAGAACTTCAGCGACCTGGCCGCCGACCCGATCTTCCGCACCGCGCTGCGGAACAACGTGATCTGGGTGCTCGGGTTCGGCGGCCTGTCGGTGGTCGGCGGGCTCGTCCTCGCGGTCACCCTGAACAAGCCGGGCCCCCTGGTGGGCCTGTACCGCAGCGCCATCTACCTGCCCATGGTCGTCTCGCTGGCCGTCAGCGGCCTGTTCTGGCGCGTCATGTACGCGCCCGACGGGCCGATCAACGGCACCCTCGGCCTGCTCGGGCTCGAGTCCCTCGAACGCCAGTGGCTCGCCGACCCCGCCGTCGCCCTCGGCGCCGTGCTCATCGCCGCCGTCTGGCGCCAGGTCGGCTACATCATGGTGCTGTACCTGGCCGGCCTGAAGGGCACCGACCCCACGCTCGAGGAGGCCGCCGCCGTCGACGGCGCCAACGCGTGGCAGCGGTTCTGGCGCATAGTCATGCCGCAGCTGCGGGGCGTGAACACCGTCGTCTTCGCCGTCACCGTCATCGACTCGCTGCGCACCTTCGACATCGTCTGGGCCATGACCCGGGGCGGCCCCTACAACGAGACCCAGCTCCTGAGCACCTACATGTTCCAGCAGGCGTTCACCACGGGGAACCTCGGCTACGCCTCGGCCATCGCCGTGGTCATCTTCGCCCTGGCGATCGGCTTCATCATCACCTACCTCGCCCGCCAGGCCCGGACGGAGGACTGACATGTCAGCACTCGCCACACCCGTCGCCCCCGGCGCCACACGCGTCACCCGGCGCCGTCGGCCCCGCGCCGCCCGCTCCCCGTGGCTGCACGTCGCGATGATCCCGGTCACGCTCCTGTGGCTCAGCCCCATCGTGTTCGTCCTGTTCGTCGCCATCCGCTCCTACGACGACATCGCAGGCCGCGGCCTCGGCGCCTTCCCGGCGTCGTTCAGCACCGAGGGCTTCGCCACCGCGCTGACCGAGGGCGGGGTGCTCCAGGCCCTCGGAAACTCCGTCGTGGTCACCGCCTTCGCCGTCTTCGCCTCCCTGGCGCTGTCGTCCGTCGCCGCGTACGCGCTCAGCCGGTTCGCCATCCCCGGCCGCCGCGCCATCCTGCTCACCATGCTCGCCGGGAACCTCCTGCCCCCGCAGATCCTGCTCGTCCCGGTCGCGTCCATCACCGAGGCCATCGGCATCGCCGACACCCGCACCGCCCTCGTCGTCGTCCAGGTCGGGTTCGGCATCGGCTTCTACACGTTCGTGCTGCACGGCTTCATGCGCAGCCTGCCCACCGAGGTCTTCGAGGCCGCACGGCTCGACGGCGCCGGTCCGGGCGGCATCTTCTGGCGCATAGTGCTGCCCCTGTCGCGGCCGTCGCTGGCGGCGCTCGCGGCGCTGGCCACCACGTGGATCTTCAACGACCTGATCTGGGCGATGACGGTGCTGCGCACCGAGTCGAAGTTCCCGATCACGGCCGCCCTGCTCAACCTGCAGGGCGGGTACGCGAGCGCGTGGAACGTTGTTGCGGCAGGCTCGCTCATAGCGGCCGTCCCGACGGCGATCGTGTTCTTCATGTTCCAGAAGCAGTTCGTGTCCGGACTTCTCGTGGGGGCCAACAAGTGACCTGGATACTCCCGACCCGGTCGGGCCGGTACGTCGTCGGCCCGGCGCCGCGCGGGGCCGGGCCGGTCGCCGTCGGCTGGGGGCCCGCTGCCGAAGGGGCGGTGCCGCCGGTGGCGGCGACGTCGTCCTTCGAGGCGGACCTGGACCTGCTGCCGCTGGAGGCGACGGCGCTCGGCACGCGCAACGTGCACGGCGCCGAGCTGGTGGTCCGGCGCGCGGACGGCCTGCGGGGCGCACGCCTCGCCCTTTCCGGGGAGGTCAGGCTCACGCGGGACGACGACGGCGCGACGCACCTCGTCTGCCCGCTGGCCGACGACGTGCTCGGCCTGCATGTCGACCTGCACCTGCGTACCCATCCCGGCCACGACGTCGTGGAGAAGTGGGCGGACCTGCGCAACGACTCCGCGCACCCGATCGAGCTTCTCCGCGCCTGGGGCGGGGCGTTCACCGTGCCGACCTCCGGCGGGGTCTCCGTCGGGCTGCTCGGCGGCGCCTGGTCGCGGGAGTTCACGCCGTTCGACGCGGAGCTCGGCGCGGGGACGCTGAGCATCGGCAGCAGGCAGGGCATCACGTCGCACACGTACGCCCCGGTGGTCACTGTGGTGCCGCGGGGCGGTGCCGGGGGTGGGCCGGGCGTGCGGTACGGCGTCGCGCTGGGCTGGAGCGGGTCGTGGCGGATGGCGCTCGACGCCGTGCCGTTCGCCGACCACGTCCGGATCTCCGCCGGGCCCGACGACGAGTCGGGCATCCTCACCCTCCAGCCCGGCGCCGGGCTGACCACGCCGACGCTGGCCGGGGTGCGCGTCGAGGGCGACGCCGACGACCTGGCGCAGGCCTGGCACACCTACCAGGCGATGCTCGCCCGCACGCGCGGCCCCGAGCATCGCCCGGTCGTCTACAACTCGTGGTACGCCACGACGTTCGACGTCCGCGTGGAGCACCAGCTCCGGCTCGCGGAGGCCGCCGCCCAGGTGGGCGCCGAGGTGTTCGTGGTCGACGACGGCTGGTTCCGCGGCCGCACGAGCGACCGCGCGGCGCTGGGCGACTGGGAGGTGGACCTCAACCGGATCCCGGGCGGGCTCGGCCCGCTCGCCGACGGCGTCCGCAGGCTCGGCATGCGGTTCGGCCTGTGGGTCGAGCCGGAGGCCGTGAGCCCCGACAGCGACCTGTACCGCGCGCACCCCGAGTGGGCGCACCACGTGGCCGGGCGGCCGCTGGAGACGCTGCGCCACCAGTACATGCTGAACCTGGGCCGGCCGGAGGTCGAGGAGTGGGTGCTTGGCACGCTGCGCCGGCTGTTGGCCGACACCGACATCACGTACCTCAAGTGGGACATGAACCGCTCGATCGCCGACGGCGGGCAGACCGTCCCGGGCGGAGACGACTGGTCCTGGCTGCACACGCAGGCCTACTACCGGGTCCTCGACGCCCTGCGCGCCGAGTTCCCCCAGGTCACGGTCGAGGCCTGCGCGGGCGGCGGCGGGCGGATCGACCACGCGGTGCTGACGCGGACCGACGTCGTCTGGCCCAGCGACGAGACCGGGCCGCGCGACCGGCTGGCGATCCAGCACGGGTTCCTGGGCGTGCTGCCCGCGTGGACCATGAGCTCGTGGGTCACCGACCTGCCCGACCAGCTCGATCGTGACCGGGCGAACGAACCGGCGAGCCTCGAGTTCCGGTTCGTGGTCGCGATGTCCGGGGTGCTCGGCATCGGCGCGGACCTGCTGGCGTGGGACGCCGCGACCCGGGAGCGGGCGGCGTCGTTCGTCGACCTGTACCGCTCGATCCGTCCGGTGGTGCACACCGGGCGGGTGCGGCGGCACGGGAACCCGGGTGACGCGGCGTGCGCGGTGCAGTACTCCGGTGACGACACCGTGGTCGTGCTGGCCTGGCGGCGCCCTGCCGTCGAGGGTGCGTTCACGGTGCACCTGGGCGACCTGGACCCGGACACGCGGTACCGGGTGCGGGGCGACGACGAGGTGCGGACCGGCAAGGAGCTCGGCGCCGACGGGCTGGTCGTGCCGTGGACCTGGCGGGACTGCGACGTCCTGGTCCTGGACCGGGTGTGAGCGTGCGGCCGCTCACCGTCCGGACCGACCCGGTCCTCGGCGGCCGCTGGACCTCGCTGGCCACGCCCGAGCGCGAGTGGCTCTGGCGCAACCCGCGGATCTCCGACGCGGAGCGGGCCGACGTCGCGCCGGGGGACCCGTTCGTCGACGCGGGCGGCGCCGAGGAGTGCTTCCCCACGATCAACGGCCCGAGCGACCACGGCGAGGTGTGGTCGCGCCCGTGGGCCGCGGACGGATCAGCGGCGCGGGTCGGGGCCGGGGGCCTCGCCCTGCGTCGTCGGCTCGGCGCATCCGACGGCGTGGTCCGTGCCGACTACACGATCGACGGCCCGCCCGGAGCCGGCGTGCTGCACGCGGTGCACATGCTGCTCGACGTCGGGCCGCACGCGCGCCTGGAGGTCCCCGGGCGACCGGACGTGCTGGTGGTCGAGTGGCCCGAGCCGGGGCGGACGGCGTCCACCACCTGGCCCGACGGCGGGGGAGTGCCGCTCGACGTCCTGGGCCCCGACGACGGGACCGCCCGGTGCGTGGTCGTCGCGACCGACCGGGTCGACGTCGTGGACGGCGCCGACCGCCTCACGCTCACCTGGGGCGTGGGGCCGGGACACGCGGCCCCGGTGTCGCTCGTCGTGTGGCGTAACCTCGGTGGCTGGCCCGAGGACGGCCCGTACCGGTCGATCGGCGTCGAGCCGCTGCTCGGCGCGGAGACGAACCTGGACCGCGCCGCCCCGGCCCGGCTGGCCCACCTGGACGCCGCCGGCCGGATCGGCTGGTGGCTGGAGGTCCGCGCGTCGCGCTGACGCCGCGCGGAGAGTCATCACCCGTCCGGCCGCCTCTGGCACGCCCCCGTCCCCTAGGCTGATGGGGTGGCCCTGCTGGGCACGAAGCTGCACATCCCGACGGCGCGGCGGCAAATCGTCCCTCGCCCGCGGCTCACTGCCCGGATGCCGGTGGGGGCGGACCTGCTGCCTCGTCTGATCCTCGTGTCCGCACCCGCCGGCTTCGGTAAGACGACCCTGTTGAGCCAGTGGCTCGACCAGTGGCGGACGGTCGAGCGCGCCGAGTCCCGTCGGGTCGCCTGGCTCTCGCTCGACGCCGAGGACAGCGACCCGCGGCGCTTCCTGGCCCTCTTGATCGGCGCGATCCAGGCCACCGAACCTCATGTGGGCGTCGATGCGGCTGCACTCCTCCAGGCCGGCGGCGCGACTGTCGATCCGGGAGTCCTGGTGAGTCTGATCAACGACCTCGACGCCCTCGACGGAACTCTCGTGCTCGCGCTCGACGACTACCACCTCATCGAGTCCCTCGAGGTCCACGAGGCGATGACATTCCTGCTCGACCACCTTCCGGACCACCTGCCGGTGGCAATGGCGACCCGCTCCGATCCGCCCCTACCCCTGGCGCGGCTGCGGAGTCGTGGGCAGCTCACCGAGGTGCGCGCCGCCGACTTGCGCTTCACCGCGGCTGAGGCACAGGAGTTCCTCAACCGGGCGATGGGACTGGACCTCGCTGAGGCCGACGTCGACGCGCTGGAGGAGCGCACCGAAGGTTGGATCGTCGGACTTCAGCTCGCCGCGCTCTCCTTGCGCGACATCCCGGAGCGCGGTGATGTCGCAGGGTTCATCGCGGCGTTCACGGGCAGCAACCGATTCGTCATCGACTACCTCGCCGACGAGGTGCTGGCCCGTCAACCCGTCCAGGTCCGCGACTTCCTGCTCGGCACCGCCGTCCTCGACCGGTTCACCGGGCCCTTGTGTGACGCTGTTATCTGCGGCGCCGACGGCGCGAGGATGCTGGAGGACCTGGAGCGCGGCAACCTGTTCCTGGTCCCGCTCGACGCCGAGCGTTCCTGGTACCGCTACCACCACCTGTTCGCCGACATGCTGCGCGCACGCCTGCGCGCCGAGGCCCCTGACAGGGTGCCGATCCTGCACCGGCGGGCCAGCGACTGGTTCGCGGCCCACGGCCTCGCGGAGGACGCGGTCCGGCACGCGCTCGCCGCGGCGGACTTCGGTCATGCCGCCCACCTGATGGAGGAAGCGCTGCCGGAACTGCGCCGCACCCGCCAGGACGGTCTGCTGCTGGCCTGGGTCCGGGCGTTGCCGGAGTCCGTGGTCCGGCGCCGCCCGGTCCTGAGCATCCTCGCCGGTTGGTCGCTGATGATGTCCGGAGACCTCGACGCGGTCGAGCACCGGCTCGACGACGCCGAGGATGCGCTGGCGGCCGGCACCGTGGACGAGGATCTCGCTGCGGCGTGGGCGGACACCGATGATCTGCGGACCGCGCCGGCGACGGTCGCGGTCTACCGCGCATCGTTGGCACAGGCGCGTGGCGATGTTGCCGGCACCGTGCGCCATGCCCGGCGCGCGGTGGATCTCGCCGGGCCCGAGGACCACTTCATCCGGGGTGCTGCCGGCGGGTTTCTCGGTCTGGCCGCTTGGGCGGCCGGCGACGTCGGGGAGGCGCTGTCCACGTTCTCCGACGCGGTCCGCAGCCTGCACGCAGCGGGAAACCTGGTGGACGAGCTGGACAGCACGGTGGTGCTCGCCGACATGTGGGTCGCCTCGGGCAGGCCCAGCCGTGCCCGCCGGCTGTGCGAGCAGGCCCTGCAGACGGCC
Organism: uncultured Actinomycetota bacterium; assembly: GCA_963850545.1. GTDB lineage: Bacteria > Actinomycetota > Actinomycetes > Actinomycetales > Cellulomonadaceae > Promicromonospora. Next base: position 277,578 of record CAWKLP010000003.1, read on the forward strand.
ACCAAGGGTGAGCAACCGTATCTGCGGGCTACCGCCGACCTGCACGTCGCCCTGGCCGAGCTCGACCTTGAGGTCGACGACCTGGCCGGCGCGGAGGGGCATCTCGAGACCGCGCGGATCCTGGGTGAGCGAACGTCGATCACCGAGAACCGGCACCGGTGGTTCGTGGCGACGTCGCAGGTTCGCGCCGCCGAGGGTGACTTCGGCGCCGCACTACGCCTGCTCGACCAGGCCGAGGCGCTCTACCGGCGCGGCTTCTACCCTGACGTCCGCCCGATCGCCGCGATGAAGGCCCGCATCGAGATCGCGGCAGGGGACCTGTCATCAGCCGCCCGCTGGGCCGAGGACCGGGGAGTTGGCGTCGGTGACGACGCGGACCACCTGCGGGAGTACGAGCACCTGACCCTGGCGCGGCTCCTGCTCGCCCAACAGGGCGACGACCAGCACAGCGACCACCCCGGCGCGGTGTCTCCGACGGCGGTGCTGGGGTTGCTCGACCGGCTGCACGCCGCGGCCACCGACGCCGTGCGCGACGGCAGCGTGCTCGAGATCCGGGTGCTGCAGGCCCTCGCCCACCACGCCGACCGAAACCTGCCCGCGGCACTGGCCGCACTGGGCCGCGCCCTGGGTGCGGCGCCCGAACCGGACAGCTACGTGCGGCTGTACCTGGATGAGGGCGCGCCCATGAGGGCCCTGCTGGACGAGACCGCGAGCGCCACCGGCCCCATCGCTGGCGCGGAGCATGGAGAAGCGGTGCGAGGACGGGCCCGTCGACTTCTCCGGCGGGCCCAGCCTGCCCGGACGGCCGGGACGGCCGGGTTCTCGCGGGCTCCGGTGGATCCGTTGAGCCGGCGCGAGCTCGAAGTGCTCCGGCTGCTCGACACCGAACTGACCGGACCAGAGATCGCCCGCGAGCTCTACATCACGCTCAACACCCTGCGAACCCACACCAAGCGCATCTTCACCAAGCTCGACGCCAGGACCCGGGCAGTCGCCGTGCACCGTGCTCGCGAACGCGGGCTGCTGTGAGATCGCTCGATGTTCCGGTGTCACAACGTCGGTCACATCATGTGGTGACGCCCGGTCACCCTGTCGGCTCCTAGGTTCCAGTCATCCCCGCGGCACCGTCCGCGGACCGACCCGAACAGGAACCGGACATGACTATCACCCACTCCACCCTCATCCGGTCAGCCGCCGTCGCCGCCGTCGCCGCGGGGCTGATCTTCATCGGCGTGCAGATCGACCACCCCCACTCGGACGTCGACGCGGTCGCCACCACCGAGTGGGTTGTACGCAACTCACTGAAAGTGCTGATGGCCGCGTTGGCCCTGGCCGGCATCACCGGCATGTACCTGCGCCAGGTGAAGCAGATCGGTCTCCTGGGCCTGCTCGGGTACCTCGTCTTCGGCGTCGGCTATCTCACCGTCATGAGCGTCGCCTTCGTCAGCGCGTACGTCCTGCCCTCCATCGCCGAGACCGACCCCGGCTACGTCAACGACGTCCTCGCCGCAGCCACCAATGGCAGCGCTACCGGCGACATCGGCCTGATGCAGGCCGCGCTCAACGTCTCGGGCATCACCTTCCTGGGTGGCGGCCTCATCTTCGGCATCGCGCTGTACCGGGCACGCGTCCTCGCCCGATGGGCGGCCGCGCTCCTCGCCGTCGCCAGCGTCCTCACCGTCACGCTTGCCTTCCTGCCCGACGCCCTCTACCGGTTCCTGGCCTTTCCCAACTCCATCGCCATGATCGGCCTCGGCTACTCGCTCTGGCTCACCACACGCACGAGGACCACCACGCTGCCGGCCGGTGTCGACGATCTGCCCCGCACCGCGGCGAGTGCCCGAACGACCTCTCTCGACCCCGCGAAGCCGGCGGGTTCGCGATGAGCCGACCACCCGTCGCGCCCGTCTGCTACGAGCTCCGAGTCGCGGGCCACCTCGACGAGCACTGGTCAGCCTGGTTCGACGGGATGGCCCTCGTCCGCGAAGACGACGGCACGACCGCCCTGCGCGGGTCGGTGGCCGACCAAGCTGCGTTGCACGGCCACCTCGCGAAGGTGCGTGATCTCGGCACCACGTTGATCTCGGTGGAGGTCATCGGCACGCCTCCCTGAGCTTCTCGTTCCACCGGCCGCTCGGCCTCCAGGTCGGGCGCAACCGCTCCGAGAAAAATCTTCCACTGTAAGAATTTCTTCACTACGATCGACCGCGGTGCTCAGCGAGGCGGCCGCAACGGGGTGGCCGAGGAGAGTCCGTGCCGAACGAAGGAGTTCCATGCCGACAACGCCGACGACATCCGTGCAGCTGTACTCGGTCCGAGATGCGGTTGCTGAAGACCTGGACGGCGCCGTGGCGCGCCTGGCCGAGATCGGGCTCGAGCACGTGGAGCCGTACGCCTTTCACGAGCGCACCGAGGAGTACCAGCGGGCGTTCGCGGCGGCGGGCGTGACGGCGCCGTCGGGCCACGCGCCCGTGATCACCTCGGACAACCCCGAGGCGATCTTCGACGCGGCCGCCACGCTGGGGATGGCCACCGTGATCGACCCGTACGTCCCGGCCGAGCACTGGCAGACGGCGGAGCAGGTGGCCGAGCTCGCCGAACGCGTGAACCACCTCGCGACCCTGGCCACCGAGCGCGGCCTGGAGTTCGGCTATCACAACCACAACTGGGAGCTGAGCACCCGTATCGAGGGCAGGCACGCGCTGGAGGTGTTCGTCGGGCACCTGGCGCCGGAGGTGGTGCTGGAGGTCGACACCTACTGGGCCGGGGTCGGCGGCGCGGACACCCCGGCGCTGCTCGCCACGCTGGGTGATCGCGTGCGCCTCATCCACGTCAAGGACGGCACGCTCGACGGCGACGTGAGCAAGCAGCAGCCGGCCGGTTCCGGGCAGGCAGGTGTGGGCGCCGTCCTGACCGCCGCGCCGCAGGCGACCCGCGTCATCGAGTTCGATGCCTACGCCGGGGATGTGTTCGAGGGGATCGCGCAGTCGCTGGCCTGGCTGAAGGAGAACGACCGATGACGGCTGCCCCGAACCGAGCGCAGGCGGCGGGTGTCGGCATCATCGGCGCGGGCAACATCTCGACCCAGTACCTGGAGAACCTGACCCGGTTCGCCGACGTCGAGGTCCGGTTCGTCGCCGACCTCGACCTGCCGCGCGCCGCCGCCCGGGCGGAGGCGTACGGCGTGCCCGCCTCGGGCAGCGTGGACGAGCTGCTGGCCCGCGAGGACATCAAGGTGGTCGTGAACCTCACCGTCCCGGCCGTGCATACCGACGTCGGGCACCGGATCCTGGCCGCCGGGAAGCACGTGTGGAGCGAGAAGCCGCTGGCCCTCGACCGGGACGCGGCCGCCGCCCTGCTGGCGGACGCCGAGGCGCGCGGCCTGCGAGTCGCGTGCGCCCCGGACACGGTGCTGGGCGCGGGCATCCAGACGGCGCTGCGGGCGATCGCGCGCGGCGACATCGGGGAGCCCCTGACCGCGACCACGATGTTCCACGTGCCCGGCCCGGAGTCGTGGCACCCGAGCCCCGACTTCCTGTTCGCGCTCGGCGGGGGCCCGCTGTTCGACATGGGTCCCTACTACGTGACCACGCTCGTGCACGTCTTCGGCGCCGCGACCCGGGTCCAGGCGGTGGCCTCCACCTCCCGCCCGACCCGCACGATCGGGGGCGGCCCCCGGGCCGGTGAGGTGTTCGACGTGCAGGTGCCGACGCACCACGCCGCGCTGATCGAGTTCGGCGAGGGACGTTCGGCGCAGTCAACGTTCTCGTTCCAGCACGCCCTGCCCCGGAACGGGTTCGTGGAGGTCAACGGCACCGAGGGCACGCTCGTCCTGCCCGACCCCAACACGTTCGACGGCGACTCGGCCCTGTGGCGGTATGGGCAGGACGAGCCGACGACGCTCCCCGCGAAGGGCGCCGAGTTCGGGCGCGGCGCCGGCGTCGTCGACCTGGTGCGCTCGATCCGGGACGGCGGCACCGAACGCGCGTCGGGCGCGGTGGCAGCGCACGTCCTCGACATCCTGCTCGGCGTGCGGGACGCCGCCGCGGCCGAGCGGCCGGTGGAGATCGCCTCCGCGATCGGGCCGGTCGAGCCGCTGCCCGAGGGCTGGGACCCGGCCGTCGCGACGGGGTAGTCAGGGTCTGCTGGGAGTCTTCTGCCCGGTGCCGGTCGATCCGGCACCGGGCAGGAGCCCTTCCAGCAGCTCCAGCGAGCGGCGGACGTCGACGGCGTCCGGGTCGAGCAGCCACTGCAGCTGCAGGCCGTCGGAGGCGGCGACGACCAGCGCGGCGGCGTCGTCCGGGTCGACGTCGGGCGAGATCGCGCCGGACCGCTGCCCCGCGCGGATCCGCTCGGCGAGGTCGCCCCGCACGCGCCGGTACCGCGCCTGCACGAACTCGCGCGTCGCCGGGTGCTGCTGCCCCTGCAGGGCGTCCGTCGTCAGCGTCGCGTACAGCTCGACCAGCCCGGGGATCGAGCGGTTCCGCTCCGCGCTCTTCTCCATCATGGCGACCGCCGACACCTCGTCCCGCGCGGAACGGTCCTGCGCCTCGGCCTCGTGCACGCGGGCCTCGTGCGCCCGGTAGACCGCGAGGAGCAGCTCGTCACGGTTGGCGAAGTAGTAGCGCAGCGCTGCGTGCGAGACGCCGATCGCCTCGCCGATGGCGCGCAGCGAGGCGCCCACGCCGCGCTCGGCGAACAGCTCCATGGCGCTGAGGAGGATCTGCGCGCGTCGCTCCGGGCCCTTCCGGTACGACCGCCCCTGGGATCCCGCATCGCCGTTCGCCATGGACGCATCGTACGAAGGCCCATGGAACGTGGCCGGAATGTGGGCCGGAACACGGCTGGAGTGCCGCGCTCCTGCCGTCGAGCTCGTCACCCGGTTCTACGACGAGGCCGGCTTCGACACCGTCAGCGCCGGCCCGCTCAGCGAGTCGTGGCGCTTCGAGCGGGACCGGCCGGCCTACGTCTCCCGCCAGAACGCCGAGGAGCTCCGCGCCAACATGGCGCTGGCGCAGCGCGTCATCTGATCCGGACCGGCGGCCACTTTCGATAATCTTCCAGCATGCCGACGACCAGCCCGGACGACCCGTGGTCCGCCGTCGCCGACGAATGGGGACGGTACTGGGGCACCTTCGCCCGGCCCGCGTGGGAGCCGCTGCTCCGCACCGCGCGGATCGGTCCCGGGACGCGCGTGCTCGACGTCGGCTGCGGCACCGGCGAGCTGCTCGAACACCTCCAGGACCGGGGCGCCCGGCCCAGCGGCGTCGACCCGGCGCCCCGGATGGTCGAGCTCGCGCGGGCACGCGCCGTCGGCGTCGACGTGCGGCCCGGCGACTTCGAGCGGCTCCCGTTCGACGACGGCGCCTTCGACGCGCTGCTCGCCGTGAACGCGTTCCAGTTCGCCGAGGACCAGGAGCACGCGCTGGCCGAGGCCGGCCGGGTGCTGGCGACGGGCGGCGCCATCGGCCTGGCCGGGTGGGCCGAACGCGCGCGGAACGACCTGGACGCGATCAACCGCGCGCTCGCGGCGGCCGACGACGATGAGCCGCCCGAGGACGGCCCACTGCGCCTCGAGGGCGGGCTCGCCGACGTCCTGCGCGGCGCCGGCTGGGACGTGCTCGACGGCGGCGTCGTGCCCGTGCCGTGGACCGCCCGCAACGACACGGACCTGGTGCGCGGGATCCTCTTCGGCGAGGACGCCTCGACCATCGCGGACCTCACGCCCGTCGTGATCGCCGCCGCCGCCTCCTTCCGCAGGCCGGACGGCAGCTACCGGCTCATGAACGCCTTCCGCTGGGCCGTGGCGCGCCGGCCCGAGCGCTGACCTGGTGCGCCGGCCTGGAGCGTTGGCTACGAGCCGGCGGTGCTCTCCTCGAACCCGACGAGCCAGACCCCCACCATGCAGGTGGGGTCTGGCGACGCGCTCACGACCACCTCCACCTCGCCGGACGACGGCGTCCACAGCCGCCGCGCCGGCGTCGCGGTCCGGACGACGAGGCCCGTCCGGCCGATGCCGGTGCTGGCCCCGCGTGCCGCCGACGGAGCCGGCCCAGCTGCCGGTCTGGGGGTTCGAGACCCGCATCTCGCCGTCGCTCATTGATCAGGCCTCGTGCGCGCGGCCCGTGATGTCGACGACCACCTTGCCGAGGGCGTGGCCCTCGCCGTGGAAGGCCAGGGCCTCGGGCACCTCGTCGAGCGGGAACGTGCGGTCGATGTGGATGTCGATCTCACCGGCCAGGCACTGCTGGGCCAGCGGCTCGAAGTGCTTCGGGCCCAGGCGTACGGCCATGACCTGGATCCGGCGCCCGGACAGCAGGCCCGCGACGGTGCCGAGGGTCAGGATCTCCAGCAGCGTCCGCACGGGCCCGCCGACGCACAGGTACCGGCCGCCGGGCGCCAGCGCGCGGCGGTAGGCGAACACGGACCGGTGGGCGACGAGGTCGAGCACCAGGTTGTACGGCCCGGTCCGGGTGAAGTCCTCGCTGCGGTAGTCGAGCACGTGGTCGGCGCCGAGGGACCGCATGTAGTCGAGCTTGCCTGCGTTGTCCACGCCGGTCACGTCGGCCCCGGCGAGCTTGGCGAGCTGGATCGCGAACGATCCCGAACCGCCGCCCGCACCGTTGATCAGGACCCGCCGGCCGGGGCCCGCGGCCGCCGTCCCCTGGAGCGCGATCGGGGCGGCCTGAGGCAGGGTCGACGCCTCGGCGAACGTCAGCGCCGCCGGCTTGTGCGCGAGGACCGACTCGGCCGCCACGGCGTACTGGGCGAAGCCGCCCATCAGGGCGAGGTTGTCGCCGTACACCGCGTCGCCGGGCTGGAACCGCGTGACCCCGGGGCCGACTGCCTTGACCCGGCCCGCGATGTCGGAGCCCAGCACCCGGCGGCTCGGCCTGCGCAACCCGCCGAACCGCGCGTAGAACGGCGTCCCGTGCAGGCCCTCCCAGTCGGACAGGTTGATCGACGTCGCCACTACCTCGACCAGCACCTGGCCCCGGCCCGGGGACGGCGCCGGCACCTCCTCGACCCGCAGCACGTCCGGCGGCCCGTACTCGTCGTAGACGACTGCCCGCATCCCGATCTCCCGTCAGTGGCCCTCCCGCTGTCAGCCGTACAGGTCACCCGGATGGCCTGTGGGTCTGACACGTCGGTCGGTGTGTGCCCGGTCTACACGGTCGGGGCCCGAGCGACAAGACGTGGGGCGTGCTCGATGCCGTAGTCAGTGAGTTGGGTCGAGCGTGTGACCGAAGTCGGTGAGCGCGCCCCCGGTGCCGGGTTGCTTGACTCCCCGTCCGGCGCGGTGCAACACTGGCCGCCATCACAGGAAACGTTTCCAGTTGCTCGCGGTCGCGAATTGGAAACGTTTCCAACTCGGACCAGAACCGCGGGCCTCACGACGAAGTGGAGTGACAGTGTCGTCATCACGCGCCACCCTCATGCAGGTGGCGGAGCGCGCCGGGGTGTCGCTCGCGTCGACCTCGCGGGCGCTGCACGGCACGGGAGCGAGCCGCGCGATGGTGGACCGCGTCCGCGCCGCGGCCGCCGAGCTCGGCTACAGCCCGGACGCGATCGGCCGGTCGCTGCGGATGAAGCGCACCTTCCAGGTTGCCTTCGCCGTCGCCGACATCGGCAACCCGGTCTACGTCGAGATGCTCACTGCCATCCACGAGGTCCTCGCGCCGCACGGCTACCGGGTGGTCGTCATGTCCACCGGCCACACCGCCGCCTCCACTGTGGACCTGGTCCGCAGCCTCGGCAGCGGCTTCGTGGACGGCCTGATCGTCAGCCCGCTGCGCACCGACGACGCGCTCGTCGAGGCGATCCAGCAGGCGCCGGTCCCCGTCGTCGTGATCGGGCGCTCGCTCGAGAAGCAGGGCATCGACTCCGTCTCCACGGACTCGGCCGCGGGCCTCGGCCAGGCCGTCGCCCACCTCGTGGAGATCGGCCGACGCCGCATCGGGTTCGTCAACGGACCGCTCGACACGACGCCGGGCGCCGCGCGGCAACGGGGCTTCGACGCCGCCACGAGCGGACCCGCGTTCGCCGGGGACCACGCCGAGACCGAGCAGGCCGACGACTTCACCGTCGCCGCAGGTCTCGCCGCCGCGCGTCGCCTGCTGTCCCGCACGCCGGCGGCGGGCCCGTTCGACGCCGTCGTCGCAGCCAACGACCTGCTCGCCATCGGCGTCATCCGGGCCGCCGGGGAGCTCGGCCTGTCGGTGCCCGGCTCGCTCGCGATCACCGGGATGGACGACACGGAGATCGGCCGCGTCTTCCAGCCGAGCCTGACCAGCGTCTCCCTCGGGTCGGCCGAGCGCGGACGCGCGGCGGCCAGGCTCGTCCTGGACCGGGTCGGCGACGTCGTCGAGCCCGCCCAGCAGATCGCCATCGGGCCGCACCTCGTCGTGCGTGAGTCCACCGCCCCGCCCGCAGATCTGCCCGCTGCCCCGCCCGCTGACCTGCCCGGCGCCGACGACGTCGCCGGCCCGCCCGCTTCGAAGGAGAAGAGCGCACGATGACCGTCGCTACCTCGCCCCGGCCGCCGTCGCCGGCATCCCGCCCGGGAGGCCGGCCAGGCCGCCGTCGCGCCCCGAGCGGTCTGGACCGCGCCCGACGCCGGGAGGCGGCCGCGCTGGTGATGCCGTCGCTGCTGCCCATCCTCGTGCTGTCCGTCGCGCCGCTGCTCATGGGCGTGCTCCTCGCGTTCACCGACGCGGAGCTCGTGCGGCGCCCCGACTACCAGTTCGTCGGCGTCGACAACTTCGTCCGCCTCGCCGGCAACTCGTTCTTCTGGGACTCGTTCCGCATCGGCATGATCTGGGCCGTCGCGGTGACGCTCCTGCAGCTTGTCGCCGCGCTGGGCCTCGCGCAGCTGCTCAACTCCGGGCTGCGGCTGCAGGGGCTCACGCGGGTGCTGGCGCTCATCCCGTGGGCCATGCCGCCCGTCGTCGTGGCGATCATGTGGAAGATGATCTACTCGCCCAACGCGGGGCCGCTCAACGCGTTCCTCGGCTCGCTGGGCCTGCCGGACGACATCAACTGGCTCGCCGACTTCTCGACCGCGCTGCCCGCCGTCATCGTCGTCGGCGTCTGGGTGGGCATGCCGCAGACCACCGTGACGCTGCTCGCCGGGCTGCAGCAGATCCCGCCCGAGCTGCACGAGGCCGCCGTCGATGGACGGCGCAGATGCCTGGCGCCGGTTCGTCGCCGTGACGCTGCCGAGCCTGCGGCCGATCCTCACGTCGATCACGTCGCTGAACTTCATCTGGAACTTCAACTCGTTCTCCCTGGTCTACGTGCTGACCGAGGGCGGACCCGGCGGCCGCACCATGCTGCCGATGCTGTTCACCTACCTGGAGGCGTTCAAGAACCGCAACATCGGGTACGCGGCGGCGATGGGCGTCGTGCTCGTCGTCGTGGTCGTCCTCCTCCTCGCGGTCTACCTGCGGTCGCAGCTGCGCGACGACCGCACCGAGCGGAAGGGCTGATCCGTGCGCGTTCTCGTCCGCCCCGCCCAGTACGTGGCGCTGGCCTGCTACATCGTGTTCCTCGGCTTCCCGCTGCTGTGGCTCGTCTCGGCGTCGTTGAAGTCGTCTGCCGAGCTGAACTCGCTGGTGGTGAACCTGCTGCCGCAGGAGTGGCACTGGGAGAACTACGCCGACGCGCTCGCCCGGCAGGGCCTCGTGAGCTCCGCGGGGAACAGCGCGATCGTGGCGCTGGCGTCCACCGCGTCCTCGTCATCCTGATCGCGCTGCCCGCGTCCTACGTGCTGGCGCGGCTCAAGGGGGCGATCCGCGCGGCCGGCATCGGCTGGATCCTCGTGAGCCAGGTGTTCCCCGTGATGCTCGTGATCCTGCCGCTGTTCCTCGTGCTGCGGACGATCGGGCTGACGGACAGCCTCGTCGGGCTCACCCTCGTGCACACCACGTACACGCTGCCGTTCGCGCTGTGGATGCTGCAGGGCTACGTCGCCGCCATCCCCGTGGAGCTCGAGGAGGCCGGGGCGATGGACGGCGCCAGCCGCCTGGTCGTGCTGCGCCGGATCGTGTTCCCGCTGCTCGCGCCCCGGCGTCGTCGCGACGGCGATGTTCAGCTTCGTGTCCTCGTGGAACGAGTTCTTCTTCGCGCTCGTCCTGCTGCAGTCACCCGAGAACTACACCCTGCCGATCACCCTGTCGACGTTCATCGGCGGCGAGGGCAAGGTCGCGCTCGGCCCGCTCGCGGCGGGCTCCGTGCTCGCCGCGATCCCCAGCATCGTCTTCTTCTCGATCATGCAGAAGAAGCTCACCGGCGGCCTCATGGCCGGGGCGGTCAAGGGCTGACCGCCCACATCACCCACCCACCAAGCACCTATCCGAAAGGCAGACCCATGAAGACTCGTGGAGTGTCCATCGCTGCATGCCTCACGATCACCACCCTGCTGCTCGCGTCCTGCGGCAGCGGGGACTCCGGCGACGACGGCCCGGTGACGCTGAAGTTCCAGTCCCTCTCCGACCAGCCGCGCCGCCATCGCGGCGACGGAGTCGATCGTCGACGACTGGAACACGGAGCACCCCGACGTCCAGGTCGAGATCGTCCCGGCCGGCTGGGACGGCGTCTACGACAAGCTCATCACCCAGTTCAACGGCGGCACCGCGCCGGACATCATCCACTACGAGGCCGCGAGCATCGTGTCCGTTCGCCCGGGACGGCTACCTCGCGGACCTCACCGACCTCATGTCGGACGAGCGCCGCGCGGACATCCCCGAGGGCATCCTCGACTCGGTGACGGTCGACGACCAGGTCATCGCCTACCCGACGGAGCTGCAGTCGTACATGGTCTTCGCCAACACCGACGCTCCTCGAGGACGCCGGGGTCGAGATCCCGACCGGCGACACGATGACCTGGGACGAGCTGCGCGAGATCGCGAAGGCCACCACCGAGGGCGACGTCTACGGCCTCGGCTGGGGCCTGTCGAGCCCGACCGCGACCTTCATGTCGCTGGCCCCCGGGTTCGGCGGCACCTACTTCGAGGGCACCGGCGAGGACGCCACCCTGACGGTCGGCGAGGGCGAGATGGCACTGCCGGAGCTGGTGCACGCCATGGCGTACGACGACAAGTCGATCCTCCCGCGTCACCATGACGCAGTCGGGGTCCGAGGCCATCGCGTCGTTCTACGCCGGCACAGACCGCGATGACCGTGCAGGGCTCGTACCAGGCCGCGAACATCGCCAAGGACGCGCCGGAGGGCTTCGACTGGGTGGTCCTGCCGCCGCTGGCCGGCCCCGAGGGCCGCAGCAGGCGGCGAACCCGCAGACGCTGTCGGTCAACATCGACTCCGAGCACGTGGAGGAGTCCGCCGAGTTCATCGAGTTCTTCACGCAGACGGAGAACCTCGCCGCGCTCAACGAGGCGGACGCCCTGATCCCGGCGACGACGTCGGCGCAGGAGGCGATGACCGACAAGCTCGGCGACGAGAACGGCTGGAGCACGATCCTGGCCGGGGGCCAGAACTTCGTCTCGGCCCCGTACCTGTTCGCCGACAGCTACGCGCAGTGGAAGGACACGGTGGCGACGCCGGCCTACCAGCGCTACCTGGCGCAGGAGATCGACGCGACGGAGCTCAGCGGACCAGCTGACGACGGCTGGGACGAGATCACCAGTGACCGATTGGTTGTGGGCGCGATCGTTGCGCCTGAACGGGCAGGGTTCGCAACGATCACGCCCACAACCAAGCCGCGCTGCGCAGAACGACGACGAAGGAGCGTAACCGTGAGCTGGTTGGACGACCGGGTGGTGGCCGTGATCACCGGTGCCGCCGTGGGCGACGCCCTCGGTGGCGCCACCGAGGGCTGGACGCCGGAGCAGATCGAGGAACGACACGGCGGGCCGGGTGACCGGCATCGTCGGGCCCTGGTTCCTCCGAACTGGCGCGACGCGCGCCCCATCGCCCCGTACCACAAGGGCGACGGGCACATCACGGACGACACCCTCATGACGCAGGCGCTCGTCGAGGTGTACGCGAAGCGGCGCGACGCACCTCGACGCGTACGCGATGGCCGAGCGACCTGGTCCCGCTCATGATCGGCGAGCCCCGGTGGATCCCCGAGCTCGAGTCGACGGCGCTGCTGCTCCAGCGGGTGTTCCTCGCCGAGAAGTGGATGGTGGCGCGGCTGCACTACGGGCACGTCGACCCGCGCGAGGCCGGCGTCGGCAACGTCGTCAACTGCGGCGCCACGATGTACGTGGCGCCGGTCGGGCTCGTGAACGCGGGCGACCCGCGCGGCGCCTACGCCGAGGCGATCGACCTCACGGGCGCCCACCAGTCGCAGCTACGGGCGCGAGGCGGCGGGGGTCTTCGCGGCCGATGGTCGCCGCGTCCGTCGCCCCCGGCGCCACGCTGGACGACGTCGTCGCGGCCGCGCTCGACGTCGCGCACGACGGGACGGCGGCCGCGCTCCGCGCGGTCGTCGGACGCAGTAAACGGGTGGACGACGGCGCCGCGGACCGACGACGAGGAGCGCGAGCTCGCGCGCGTCGTCCGGGAGGCCGTCGCGCCGTACGACTCCGTGGGTCCCGAGTACCGGCAGATGTCGATGGACGCGCGCCGTCCCTCGCGCACCAAGTCGATCGAGGAGCTGCCGGTCGCCCTCGGGCTCCTGCTCGCGCACCGCGGCGACTACCGCGGGGCCGTGCTGGCCGCCGTGAACTACGGGCGCGACGCCGACTCGATCGCCGTCATGGCGGGCGCCATCGCCGCCGGCCTCGGCGGGAGCGGCGCGGTGCCCACGGAGTGGCTCGACGAGATCGAGGCCGCCAGCGCCATGGACATCCGGGAGACCGGCCGGCTCATGGCGGACGCTGCGGCCGACATCTTGCGGGCGGACCGGGAGCGGGCCCTGGCCCGGCTGGCGGCGATCGACGCCGTCGCTCCCGCCGTCGGGCCGACGGCGGACGGTGCCCCCGCGGGCGCCGCGACGACGGCGGGTGAGCCCGCGTGAGGCTGACCTGGGCCCAGCCGGAAGACCTGCTCGCGCACGAGCTCGTGCAGGCGGCGGCCGAGGGCAAGGCTGTCACCGACGTCCGCGACCGCTGGGTCGCGGCGGGCGGCGACCCGACGCCGGCGGTGAGCGGCGCCGGACCGGTGCCCGCGCCGCCCGAGCTCCGTGCCCTGGCGCGGGTGCTGCTCGACGAGCTGGACGCCCGGCCGGCGCCGTCGGCCCCCGAAGAGCCGGACGAGTGGGAGGCGATCGAGGCCCTGCTACCGCCCGCACCCGTCCTGCAGCGGCGGCCCGCCGGGCCCGGCGACCCCGACGCCGCGTACGCCGCGCGCGTGCGCGGCGCCTGGACCGGGCGCGCCGCGGCTGCCTGCTCGGCAAGCCCGTGGAGAAGATCCCGCGCGCGGGCATCGAGGAGATCCTCCGGTCGACCGGCCGCTGGCCGCTGGACCGCTAGTTCACCGCGGCCGGCCTGCCCGACGACGTCGCGGCGCGCTGGCCGTGGAACCGCCGGTCGGCGCCGACATCGCTCGAGGAGAACATCGACGGGATGCCGGAGGACGACGACCTCAACTACCCCATCCTGGCGCTCGACGCTGCTGGAGCAGCACGGCTCGCGGCTTCACGACGGACGACGTCGCCCAGCTCTGGCTCGAGAACCTGCCCGCCGGCCGCATCTTCACCGCCGAGCGCGCCGCCTACCGCAACCTGCTCGACGCGCGGCCCGTGCCCGAGACCGCCACGCACCACAACCCGTTCCGCGAGTGGATCGGCGCGCTCATCCGCACCGACGTGCTCGGCTGGGTCGTCGCCCGGCGACGTCCGCGGCGCGGCCCGGCTCGCCTGGACGGACGCCCGGCTCAGCCACACCCGCAACGGGGTGTACGGGGCGATGTGGGCGGCGGCGCTCGCCGCGGCGGCGGTGGTGGCCGACGACGTGGAGGAGGTGCTCGACGCCGCGGACGCCGTCGTGCCGCCGGGGAGCAGGCTGGCCGCCGCCGTGCGGCTCGGCCGCTCGCTGGGCCGGAACAACGACGGGAGCGAGGCGGGTGTGCGGGCCGGGCTGGACCGCATCCACGCCGAGTACGGGCACCTGCACTGGGTGCACGTGCTGAACAACGCGGCGGTCATCGCGTTTGCGCTCAGCGCGGGCAGAGGCGAGTTCGGGCCCAGCGTCTCGATCGCCGTCACCGCCGGGTGGGACACCGACTCGGCGGCCGCGACGGTGGGCGGGGTCGTCGGCGCCCTGCGCGGTGTGGAGGGCATCGGCGAGCAGTGGACCGCACCCCTGGACGGGCGGATCGCGACCTCCCTGCCGGGCGGGGAGCAGCGCATCGACGACCTCGCGGCGCGCACGGTGGCGCTGGCCGCGCCCGTCGCGGAGGCTGAGGTATGAGCGCGGGACGGGTGGTGGTCGTCGGTTCGGCGAACGTCGACCTCGTCGTCGACGTGCCGCGGCACCCCGCGGGCGGCGAGACGATCCTGGGCGGCGACCTGCGCCGCACGCCGGGCGGCAAGGGCGCCAACCAGGCCGTCGCCGCGGCGCGGGCCGGGGGAGCCGACACGACGTTCGTGGGGGCGCTCGGCCGGGACGAGTCGGGCGAGCTGCTGCTCGGATCGCTCTCAGGGGCTGGCGTGCGGACCGACACCGTGGCACGGGTCGGTGCCGCCGACCGGCACCGCGCTCATCACCGTGTCGCCCGACGGCGAGAACACGATAGTCGTGGCGCCCGGGGCGAGCTCGCACGTGCGGGTCGGGGCGGCGCAGGCACGACGGATCGCGGACGCCGACGTCGTGCTGGCGCAGCTCGAGATTCCCCTCGACGTTGTGGTCGAGGCCGCCCGGACGCGCGGCGAAGGCGCGCTCTTCGTGCTGAACGCCGCGCCGTCTCGCGAGCTGCCCGACGAGCTGTGGGATCAGGTCGACGTACTCGTCGTCAACGAGCACGAAGCCGCGGACCTGGTCACGGGCCTGGCCGGCGAGCTGACGCCGGGAGTGGGCTGGCCCATCCTGGCCGCCGCTGCGGCCGGCGCCGTGACGCCCGAGGGGCTCGCCGACGCGCTGCTCGGGCGCGTGCCCGCCGTCGTCGTCACCCTCGGCGGCAAGGGAAGCCTCGTGGTCCGGCGCGACGTGCCCGCGGTCCGTGTGCCCGCCGCTCAGGTGGCGGTGGTCGACACGACCGGCGCCGGCGACACGTACTGCGGGGTCCTCGCCGCGGCGCTCGCGCGCGGCGGCGACCTCGCCGACGCCGCCCGCCTCGCCGGGGCCGCCGGGGCGCTCGCCGTCACGCGGGCTGGTGCGCAGGATGCCGTGCCCGTCGCCGCCGACGTCGTCGCCCTGGCTGACCGGCTGGTCGTCGAAGAAACTGGAAAGGCACCATGAGCTACACGTTCGACCCTCTCGTCCCGCGGCAGATCGACCGGCCGACCGAGGTCGCGATCGGGGTCCTGACCCCGGAGCGAGAGCGCGGCCCTCGACGAGGCCAAGATCTTCGCCGGGCCTCCGACCCGGCCGATCGGCCGGCGTGGCGCGAGCAGCTGCGGGCCTGGCGGGCCGACGCCCGCGACCGCCACGGCTACACCGGCGCCGCCTACGCGCGGCCCGAGGCCGCGTGGGCGAGCCGGTGCATCACGGTCGCGCAGGTGTGGCTGTGGGACGAGCTGTTCTACTCGTTCGCCGATGCAGCGGTTCACGCCCGATCGGTTCCTCGCCGACGCCCGCGAGCGGTTCGGCGGGCTCGACGCCGTCGTGCTGTGGCACGCCTACCCGGTGATCGGCATCGACGACCGCAACCAGTGGGACTTCTACGACGTGCCCGGCCTCGCAGACCTGGTGCGGACGCTCCACGAGGCGGGTCTGCACGTGTTCGTCGACTACAACCCGTGGGACATCGGCACCCGCCGCGGCGGCGACGACGCTCACCGAGCTCGCCGCGGTGGTCGCCGAGCTCGGCGCGGACGGCGTCTTCCTCGACACCCTGAAGAAGGCGGAGCCGGAGCTTCGTCGCACGCCTGGAGGCGGCCCGGCCCGGGATCGTCCTCGAGGGCGAGTCGAAGCTGGCGGTCGAGCGCATCGAGGACCACAGCCTCTCGTGGGCGCAGTGGTTCGCCGACTCGCCGCCGCCCGGCGTGCTGCGCGCGCACTGGTTCGAGCGCCGGCACATGCAGCACCACGTCCGGCGCTGGCACCGCGACCACTCCGAGGAGCTGATCTCGCGTGGCTCAACGGCGTCGGGAGTGATGGTGTGGGAGGTCGTGTTCGGGGCGTGGGTCGGCTGGTACCGACCGGGACGCCGCGACGCTCCGGCGCCTGCTGACCGTGCAGCGCGCCGCCGGCACCGCTGGCTCGTCGACGGCGAGTGGACGCCGCTCGCCGAGTCGCTCCGAGGCCGACGCAGCCGGCGTCTACGCCTCCCGCTGGGAGCTCGACGGCGCCATCCTCTGGACGCTGGTGAACCGGGGCGACGCCGACTACGCCGGGCCGGTGCTGGCTCCGGGCGTCCCGGAGCGGGCTGCCGGGCGCCTCGTCGCGCTCACCGACGCAGGCCGCGGCGACGTGTCTGACACGCAGGTCACCGGGGTGACCCGCACGTCTGACACGTCGGGGGCGTCGGCGTCGTCGGGCGCGGAGGACGTCGTCGTGCCCGGGCGGGGGATCGCCGCGCTGCTGCACGTTGCCGCGGGCGCCGAGGAGCCCGCGTGGCTGCCCGGCCTGCTCGACGCCCTCGCGAGCGCGCCGCACGACGCCGATGCCGCGTTCCCGCATCGGCTCGCGCGCCGCGTCGGCCCGACGCCGCCGTCGGCCGGCGACGTGTCAGAGGTACAGGTCACCGGAGTGACCCACGCGTCTGACAGCGCGGGGCAGGACGACGTCGTCGTCGTGCCGGAAGGTCCCTACGTGCTCACCGTGCGCTACCGCGCAGCGGGAGACCGGGATGTACGAGGGCGCGCCGTACGTGGACGAGTGGAAGCCGCTCCCGCCCCGCCTGCACGACGCAGCGGACGCTGCGAGCGCGATGGTCGTGCTGGCCGCGCCGGTCGCGGTCGCCGCCCCCGAGGTGTCGAACGCCGAGTACGCGGAGTTCCTCGCCGCGACGGACTACACGCCCGCCGAGCCGCACCGGTTCCTGGCGCACTGGGTCGACGGCCCACCCGCCGCGGGCACCGACGAGCAGCCGGTGACGTTCGTCGACCTCGACGACGCCCGCGCGTTCTGCGCGTGGGCGCGGCGGCCGGCTGCCGACCGAGGACGAGTGGCAGCTCGCGCGGCGAGTCCGGCGGTTCCTGCGCCGGGCGAGCCCGCCGTCTGGAACTGGACCGAGACCGAGCACAGCGACGGCCGCACCCGGTTCGTCATGCTCAAGGGCGGTCGCGACTACGCGCCGAGGGCTCCGACTGGTACTTCGACGGCGGGCGTGCAGCATCCCGAGTTCTCGGCGAAGCTGCTGCTGCCCGGGCTCGGGGCGTGGACGCCATCGTCGGGTTCCGTGTGCGTGGGACTGCCGGCGGTCGGCGTCGGCTGTGGAGGAGGAACAGCGTGAGCGTGTGGCGATCCCGCTCGACGGCGCCCTGACCGGCCTGCGCGTCGTCGACGCGTCGACGCTGTTCGCCGGGCCGATGGCGGCGATGCACCTCGGCGACATGGGCGCCGACGTGATCAAGGTCGAGCATCCGACCAGGCCCGACCCGCGCGCGCGCACGGCGCCGTCGAAGGACGGCGTCAGAACCTGTGGTGGAAGACGCTCGGGCGCAACAAGCGCACGATCGCCCTCGACCTGCACACCGCCCGGCGGCCGCGAGGCGCTGCTCGCGCTCCGGCGCGAGACCGCCGACGTCGTGATCGAGAACTTCCGGCCCGGCACGCTCGAGCGGTGGGGCCTGGGCTACGACGAGCTGTCCGCCCGCAACCCGCGCCTCGTGCTCGCCCGCGTCACCGGGTTCGGCCAGACCGGGCCGTACCGGTCGCGCCCGGGGTTCGGCACGCTCGCCGAGGCGATGAGCGGGTTCGCGGCGATGACGGGCGAGCCCGACGGCCCGCCCACCCTGCCGCCGTTCGGCCTGGCCGACGGCGTCGCATCGCTCGCCACCGCGTTCGCGATCATGACGTCGCTCTCCACGCGCGAGCGCACCGGCCGCGGGCAGGACGTCGACACGGCGATCGTCGAGCCGATCCTGGCGATGCTCGGGCCGCAGATCACGCGCTGGGATCAGCTCGCACGATGCAGCCGCGCACGGGCAACCGGTCCGGCGAACAACGCGCCGCGCAACACCTATCGCACGAGCGACGGGCCTGGGTGGCGGTGTCGACGCGCGCGCAGTCGATCGCCGAGCGCGTGATGCGGCTGGTCGGGCGTCCGGAGCTCGTGGACGAGCCGTGGTTCGCCACGCGGCGCCGACCGGGCCGAGCACGCCGACGAGCTCGACGAGGCCGTCGGCGGGTGGATCGGGCTGCGGACCCGGGACGAGGTGATGGCGGCGTTCGAGGGGCCCAGGCGGCGATCGCCCCGGTCTACGACGCGCGGGACATCGTCGACGATCCGCAGTTCCAGGCGCTCGGCACGATCCACGACGATCGACGACGACGAGCTGGGGCCGATGCGGATGCAGGGGCCGCTGTTCCGGCTCTCGGAGCACGACGGCCGTCATCGCGTTCACCGGCCGGCCGCCCGGCGCGGACACCGATCTCGTGCTCGGTGAGCTCGGGTTCAGCGCGGAGCGAGTCGCGGAGCTGCGGGAGGAGGGCGATCGGTATGACGCCGCTGACCCTGCTGTACGTGCCGGCCGACCGCCCCGACCGGGTGACCAAGGCGCTGGCCTCGCCGGCGCCGACGTCGTGCTGGTCGACCTCGAGGACGCCGTCGCGCCGTCGCGAAGGGGGAGGCGCGGGAGAACGCGGCCCGGCTCCTCGTGAGCCTGCCCGCCGACCGGCCGGTCCAGGTACGGATCAACCACCGCGGCACGCCTGGCACGCAGACGATGTAGCGATGGTCGCGGCCCTGCCGCCCGACGTCGGCGCGCGCATCCCCAAGGTCGAGTCGGCCGACGAGGTCCGGGCGCTCGCCGCGGCCCTGCCCGGCCGGGCGCTGCACCTGCTGGTCGAGTCGGCGCTCGGCGTCGAGCGTGCCTTCGAGCTGGCAACGGCGTCATCTCAGGTCGCGTCGATCGGGCTCGGGGAGGCGGACCTGCGCTCCGACCTGCGCGTCGACGGCGACGACGGGCTGCACCTGGGCGCGCAGCCGCGTCGTCGTAGCCGCCCGGGCGGCGCGCCTGCCCCCGCCGCACATGTCCGCGTACACCAACGTGCGGGACCTCGACGGGCTCGCGGCGTCCTGCCGCGCGGGGCGCGCGCTCGGTTTCTCCGGCCGGACGGCGATCCACCCCGGACAGCTCGACACGATCCGAACTGCCTTCCTGCCGACGGCCGAAGACGTCGCGGCGGCGCGGCAGGTCTTGGACCGGGTCGGCGATGCCGCGACCGAGGGTGTCGGCGCGGTGGCGCTGGAGGACGGGACGTTCCTCGACGTCGCGATGGTGGAGCGGGCGAGGTGGGTGCTGGAGCTGGCGGGCGGGTGAGATGCGACGGCCTCGTGCCTGCCACATCCATCTCTGCGCTGCCTGGCGGGGGCCGCCGGTTCTGCTGTCGGCAGATGGGGATCACTCGGCGAGCGATGCGTACAGGTGTGCCATATATTGATGGCATGACATCGGCCGGTAGTGCACCTGGAGCAGGCGACGAGCCTCTCGGGTCGGCGCTGCCCTCGGGCGGCGGCGTGGTCACCCGTGCAGCGGACGTCCGGGCGCTACGCGAGCAGCTGGCGAACATGATCCTTCCAGGCGCCACCGACACCGCCACCTCGGCGTCGAAGCAGGTCCAGGCCGAGTGGGTCGATCTGCTCGGTGAGCTCGAAGCCATGAAGAACACCGTGACGGCGACCCAGGCGCGGCTGGCCGTGGCACTGGAGGAAGCCACGAAGTCCGACGAGGCCAGGCAGGGTGTCCGGTCCGAGCGGCGTGGTCGTGGTGTGTCGAACCAGGTCGGAGCGGCGATGCAGGCCAGCCCGCACGCGGGGTCGTCGTTCCTGGGCACGGCCCGGGTGTGGGTGACCGAGATGCCGCACACGTTCGACGCGCTGCGCACCGGGGTGCTGTCGCAGTGGCGTGCGACGCTGATGGTGCGGGAGACGTCGCACCTCTCGGCGGAGCACCGTGCCCAGATCGACGAGGAGATCTGCGGGCCGGCAAACCTTGCGGCACTGGCCCGGACGGGCACCAAGCGGCTTGTCGCGCAGGTCAAGGAGCGCGCTGGTCAGCTCGACGTGCACGCGTGCGTGAAGCGGAACGCGAAGGCCGAGTCGGAACGGTGCGTCTCGGTGCGCCCTGCCCCGGACCTGATGGTCTACCTGACCGCCCTGGTGCCGATGCGGCAGGGGGTGCAGGCGTACGCGCAGCTCAAGGCGCACGCGGACGCGGCCAAGGCCGGCGGTGACGAGCGCGGGGCCGGGCAGATCATGGCGGACACCTTTGTCGAGCGGGTCACGGGCCGGGAGCCGGGTAAGGCTGACGACGTCCCGGTCACGATCAACCTGCTGGTCTCCGACGAGACACTGCTCGCCGACGGTGACCGGTCCGCCGTCGTTGTCGAGGGTGTCCCAGCGGGCGTGGGCACGGTCCCGGGCCCGGTGGCGCGGAACCTCGCGGCGCACGGGATCGACGCCGACGCGGCGTGGCTCCGCTCGATCTACGTCGATCCTCGCGGGCGGCTGTTGGCGACGACGTCGGTGTCGCGGTTCTATCCGCAGGGCCTGGCCGCGTTGTTGCGAGCGCGGGAGCAGGGGATCTGTGCCACGTCGTGGTGCGACGCGCCCGTGCGGCACATCGACCACGTCACGCCGTTTGCCGAGGGCGGCCAGACCAGTCTCGACAACGGGCAAGGACTGTGCGCTCGGTGCAACCACGCGAAGCAGGCACCCGGGTGGAGGCAAAAGGCCACCGAGAGCAACGGCCGGCATGCGGTGGAGACAGCCACACCTACGGGGCACACCTATACCTTCGTCGCGCCTGCGCCACCGGAACCGGTCCAACCGGACCCAGCTCAGCCGGAACCGGTCCAGCCGGAACCGGTCCAGCCGGAACCGGCCAACGAGGCGGCCTCGGCGTGGACCCCTGCCGTCGGCGTGAGCGGCCCACGCGATGGGCGCATCCCACGAAGTCGCTACTCGATCGGCTGCCACACCGCTCCCGACAGAGGCGCGATCGCCTACCGGCCACCTCGGAACGCGGGCCCCGGACGTCGATCATCTCGGCGCGCCCGTCATCCTGACCTCTCCTGGGCCTCCACCACCAGGAGCCACAGCCCGCTGCTGGCCCCGGCGGCGTAGCCGGCCTGAGTGTCTTTCGGGACGCCGGTCAGCGCGACGAACAGCGGAGTGAATCGGTCCTGACCGCCGGGCATCGATGAGTACGGGCGCCGTCCGTCGTCGGTGTGTGCAGGCGCTCCAACCGCGCCGCCCCCGATGCTGGAGGACACCGTGACCGAGACACCCACCACGACCAGCCGATCAGGGCGCCCGTCCGTCGTCGACTGGGACGCCTGGCAGACCGCCCGCGACGAGTTCCTGGCCCGGGAGAAGGCGCACACCCGCGAGGGCGACGCGCTCGCCGCCGCCCGCCGTCGGCTGCCGATGGTGGAGCTCGACGGCACGGTCCAGGTCACCGGCGCCGAAGGCCCGGTGCCGTTCATCGACCTGTTCCAGGGCCGCGATGAGCTCGTGGTCTACCAGCACATGTGGCACGACGGCGACCCGTTCGAAGGACAGTGCCCCGGCTGCACCATCAACACGTGGCACATCCAGCGGTCCGCCCCCTACCTGGCGGCGCGCGGGGTCTCGTTCGCGATGCTGACCGAGGGCCCCTGGGCGGAGGTCGCCCCATACCTCCGGTTCATGGGCTACACCGAGCCCTGGTACTCGGTGCGCGACCTGGAGGCGCGAGGCCTGGGAGGACATGCCGGACGGATGGCCCGAGGGCCAGGCCTCCTGCTGGTACTGGGCCACCGACGCCGACGGGAACGGCACCTGGGGACCGACCCGCCGGCCCACGCCGCCGTGGACCCGTCCCGGGGCCACCCCGGTCGTCCCCGGCAGCGGCCACGAGCACCACCACTGAGGTCACCGTCGGGCGGCCTCGCCATAGCGCTCCAGGAACCGGGCCGTGCCGAGCGCCATGTTCGCGATCTCGTGGGGGTCCACGCTCTCGTTGGGGGCGTGGATCGCAGCGAGCGGTTCCTCCACGCCGACGAGGATGATCTCCGCGGCGGGGTAGGTGTCGGCGAAGACGTTGCACAGCGGGATCGACCCACCCTGCCCGAGCTTGGCCATCGGTGTTCCGTAGGCCTCCTCGAGGGCCGCGGCGAGGGCCCGGAACGCGGGTCCGTCGACCGCGGCACGGAAGGGCTCGCCCTCGGCCTCCGTCGTGACCTGGACCGCGACACCCCAGGGGGCTGCGGCCCGGAGGTGGCTCTCCAGCGCCTTCCGGGCGTTGTCGGCGGTCGTGCCCGGTGGGACCCTCAGGTTCAGCCGGGCGGAGGCGCGTGGTGTGACGGCGGATGCCGAACCCACCACCGGGGGGCAGTCGATGCCCAGTATCGTCAGCGCGGGCCGGGCCCAGAGCATGTCCGCGACGCTGCCGTCCCCGAGCAACGAGACACCCTCCAGCACGGTGGCGTCCCAGCGGAACCGGTCGGGTGGATAGGCCTCGCCCGGCCAGGCGCCGTTGTTGTCGAGCCCCGTGATCGTGGTGTTCCCGCGGCTGTCCCTCAGGGTGGCCAGCACCGCGACCAGTGCGGCCAGCGCATCGGGCGCGGCGCCTCCGAACATGCCGGAGTGGACCTCCGAGCCGAGCGCCTGGACCGTCAGCACCACGTTGACCATCCCGCGCAAGCTGACGGTCGCGGCGGGGTGCCCGACGGCGGCGTTGCCCGTGTCGCACACGAGGACGGCGTCGGCGCGCAGGAGGTCGGTGTGCTCGGGCACGAACGCCTCGAGGCCGCCGGTGCCCTGCTCCTCCGAGCCCTCGACGACCAGCTTCAGGTGGACCGGCACCTCGCCGAGCGCCCGGAGGGCGGTCAGGAGCATGACGATGTTGCCCTTGCAGTCCGCGCTGCCGCGGCCGTACCACCTGCCGTCCGCCTCCGTGAGCTCGAACGGCGGCGTGCGCCAGGCGGCCTCGTCCAGCGGTGGCTGCACGTCGTAGTGCGCGTAGAGCAGCACGGTGGGCGCGGACAGATCGTGGCAGGGCCGCGACCCGACGACCGCCATGCTTCCGTCCGCCGTCCGTTCGAGGTGCGCGTCCCGGAAGCCGGCGGCGGCGAACTTGGTGAGCACCCAGCGGGCGGCCCGCTCGCACTCCTGGGGCGGGAACTGCCGGGGGTCCGCGACGGACCGCATGGCGACGAGCTCGGCGAGCTCCTCGTAAACCCCTGGCATCTCCTGATCTATCCGGGCACGCAGGTCCATGATCACGCACCCGCCACGTCAGCGGTCTCGAGGCTGTCCACGTAGCTGATGACGGCGAACCCGAGGTAGGCGAAGAAGGTCAGCGCGACGCTGGACATGATCGCCCCGCCCCTGCTGGACGCGGACGATGGTGCGGCCATGGGCGCCTCCTCGGCAGGCCTGATGCTCCTACGGCTCAGCCGGCAAGGAGCTTGGCTTTCTGCGCGCTGAACTCGGCGTCGGTGAGCACGCCGTCGTCGCGCAGGCGACCGAGCCGCTCGAGCTGAGCGAATATGTCGTCGGACGAAGGCGAGGCGGGAGCCGGCGCTGCGGCGGGTTGTGGCGGAGGTGCCGCATAGGCTTCTTGCGGGTAGGGGTCCTGCGCGGCCCAGCGGTTGGCCTGGCGGCGGGAGACCCGGTTCGACACCGCGGTAGCGGTGCCGGCGACCACGGCCGTGCGTGCCACGCCTCGAAGAAGTCCCATCACGTCGTCCCTTCTGTCTGTGTCGTGTCCCCGGCCGGTTGCTCGGCCTCCAGGGCGTCGAGCACCGCGATCACGTCCGCGACAGGGATCCGGCCGCCGGCGATCACCTGCGCTCCGGCTGCCCGCATGGCCGTCACGAAGGGGCCGGCCCAGGTGTTCTCGTAGACGATGACGCCGACCGCGTTGCCCGGGGCCACCAAGGCCGCGGTCGCGTCGATGTCGTCGTCGTCGAGCAGCCCGGACACTGCGCCCTCGAACACGGTGAGGTCCAGGTCACCGTCGTGATCGAGGTCGGTGAGTGCGACGGCCACGGTCTCGCCGGCCTCGGTCCGCATCGCGACCCTGAGGTCGAGGATCCGGATGATCCCGCGCTCGACGAGGTCCAGCAGCGCCGTCAGCCCCCTGCCCTGCAGTCTGTTGCCCGGGAACTCGAGGGCCAGGTAGTCGATGGGCCCGACGTCCCGCTCGGTCCCTACGTCCGGCTCGGTCATCAGCTGCCTCCTCCGGTTGCGGTCAGGTGCTGCGCTTCCGCTCACACCCTGGCATCGACAGGGGTGGTCACGACCCACCCCGCCGGGGGTGGTCCTCGGCCACCCGTACCCGGTCCAGGACCGTGCGGAACGCCGCTACCCGCCGCTCCGGCGGTCGCCCGCCGGGCGCGTCGGCAGCAGGCGGGTGAGGAAGACGGCGAGGGCTGCCAGCACGGCGAGCACCCCGAGGCTGGTGCGCAGGCCGTCGATGCGGGCGGAGGAGTTGTCCTCGACGATCGCGGTGACCTGGTCCTCGGGCAGCCCGGCCTGGGTGAGCCCGGTGCGCAGCTGGTCGTCGGACAGGAAGGGCACGCCGCCGGCGAGCTGGACGGAGGCGGTGGACGCGAGGTCGTCGGGTACGGCGGGGTCGTCCTGGATGCCGACGAGGAAGCTGGAGGTGAGAGCGGCGATGAGGACGGAGCCCGCCAGGGCCGTGCCGAGCGAGGCCCCGAGGTTGGTCGCGGTGTTCTGGAGCCCTCCGACGTCGCCGCTGAACCGGTCGGGTACGGAGGAGACGGTGACGGCCCCGAGCTGGGACGCGAGTGCGCCGACGCCGAGGCCGGCGAGCAGCAGAGGCACGGTCACGATCTCCGGACCGGACCCCAGGTCGAGCGCCAGGATCAGCGCGACGATCCCAGCCAGGAGGGCGGTCAGGCCGACAGCGACGACACGGCGCGGCGACGCGTTCGGCAGGAGCTTGGGGATGGCGACCGCTGCGCCGAGCAGCGCCACCGACAGCGGCAGCAAGCGGACACCGGTCTCGAACGCAGTCAGCCCGAGTGCCACCGAGAGGTAGAGGGGAATCGTGAAGAACAGGCCTGCCTGGAGGAGGAACTGGAACAGGAACATCACCAGCCCGCCCGTGAGCCGGGAGTTGCGCAGCAGCGTGACGTCGACGAGCGGCTCACGGCCTTGGTCCACCCGTCGCGCCTGCCACCAGAAGAACGCACGGACCACCAGCAGGCCGGAGACGATCAGCCACAGCGTCGCCGAGATGCCGCCGACGGCGGGCGCGTCGGGCTTCGCCATGATCCACCCCCACTCGCTCGAGCGGAGCACGCCGAACACGGCCAGGCCGAGGCCGAGCGCCGAGAGCACGGCCCCCACGAGGTCGAACGGTGTGCGCCCTGCCGGGGCGGTGTCCTTGATCCTTCGTGCCAGAGCGAGGATCACCAGCACGACCACCACTTCGCCGGCGAAGACCAGGCGCCAGGTCCAGTAGGTCGTGAACGCGCCACCGATCAGCGGTCCCGCCGCGACGGCGATCGCTCCCGCGGAGGCCACCAGGCCGTACGCACGAGGGCGGCCGGACGGCGCGAAGTTCGTCGCGACCAGGGCGACGATCGCCGGCATGATGAGCGCCGCGCCCAGTCCTTCGAGCACCGACCACCCGAGGATGAGCACCCCCAGGTTGGGGGCGAGCGCTGTGGTCAGCGAGCCGGCGCCGTAGATCACGCAGCCGATCGAGAACGCCCTGCGGCGGCCGATCATCGTGCCGATCTTCCCGCCGGTGATCATTGTCGTCGCCATGACGAGCGTGTAGAGGGTGATCGCCGTCTGCACCCCCGTGACGGTGGTGCCCACGTCCTCGGCGACCTGGGCGATCGAGACGTTCATGACCGAGCTGTCGAGGGTCATGAGGAACTGGCCGGCGGCAAGCGTGGGCAGAATGATCCTTGGCGTGCTGATCGCTCGTCCTGTGGTGTCCGATGTCACGGTCCCGCTCCTTCCCGCGTTCGACGTCGTCCGAGCTCAGCGGCGCCAGCCGCTCGTGGGCCGACCGTTGCGGCTCGGGCTCATCAGCGCCCGAGCCAGGTCTGCTGCCTCCGCCCGCGACCCGCAACCCAGCTTTCGGTAGATCACCTTGAGGTGGAACTTGAGGGTGTTCACCGAGATGAAGAGCTCGTCGGCGATCTCCCGCATGGTGAGCCGGCTCGGCAGCATCCGCAGGATCCCTAGCTGACGGTCGGTCAGGGCCTCGACCAGCTCGACCGGAGGAGTCCGGGACGGGGAAGCGCCGGAGAGCGGGACGCGGCGGAGCCGGTCCAGCCATGGCTTCGACACCCGCCAGGCCAGCCCTTCGATCGACTCGACCGTCTCCGTGCCCTCGGACACGAGGGTCTGCACGAGGCCGTGCACGGCAGCGAGACGCACGGCGCGCAGGAACGCCACCTCGGCCTCGTGCGCGTCGGTGGTCGTACGGCTCACCAGCAGATCGAGGATCACGTGGTGCCGCACGCAGCGCGGGGTGGCCTCGTGCAGCTGGGCGCGCGCCGCCCCGATGTCGCCCTCGGCGACGAGCGTCCGCGCGGTCTCGACGCCGCCCCAGAACGGGTCGTCGATCTCGGCGGCCCACCGCCGGGCCTCGTCCGTCCGGCTGTCGGCCAGGGCCAGGGCGGTGCCGGTGCGGGCCAGCAGGGTACGGCTGCCCGGGCCGGCAAGCTCCGTGTCCGCGATCTCGGCGGCATCACCGAACGCCCGCTCGGCGACGTTGACGTCTCCGGCGTCGACCGACAACCGGGCCAGCTCGAGGCACGCGAGCAACCGGCAGTGCGGGGCGGGGTCGCACGACGTCTCGACCAGGCGCGACAGGGCGGACAGCGCGGCCGACTGCTCGCCGATCTCGCGGTTCGCAAGAGCCTCGGCGGTCAGGAGCTCGGTCCGTGCCATCGTCAGGTTCACGGTCTCGGAGGCCTGCCGTGCGCCGTACACCAGACGCAGGGCCTCGACCGGCCGCCCCGCCAGTGCAGCTCCCAGGGCCCGGGTGGCCTCGAAGGCGGTCCGTCGTTCGGGCCGTGTGCTGAGCGTGCGGGACAGCTCCCGCACCTCAGGGCCCGCATCGTCCCATCGC
Source organism: uncultured Actinomycetota bacterium (assembly GCA_963850545.1). GTDB lineage: Bacteria > Actinomycetota > Actinomycetes > Actinomycetales > Cellulomonadaceae > Promicromonospora. The sequence continues at coordinate 304,915 of CAWKLP010000003.1, forward strand.
TCGTCGAGGGCGATCTCGCGGGCCAACAGGTTCCAGCCGAACTTGCACAGCGGATCGATCGGCCAGCGGTCGATCGTCGTGAGAGCTGACCGGGCCGACCGAGCCCCTGCGCTCCAGTCGCCGGAGATCGTTGCCGAGATCGCGCGGAGCATCTTGAGCTGCGCGAGCCGGTACGGCTCCAGGTCTACCCCGTCGTCGGCCCGGTCAGCCAGGGTGTCCACGGTCCGTACGAACGCGTTGCGGTCGGAGAAGAGCTGACACCACGCGAGATCGACCGTCGCGGTGGTGTCGGCCGCGGTGGTGTCGGCCGAGATCGCGTTGAGCACGCGCCGGATGGTGGCCCCGCGCCCGCTGTCGTAGAGCTCCAGGACGCACGAGGCCAGCAGCCGCAGCGCAGCACGGTCCTGGCCGGCGAGCAGCAGGTGCTCGAGAGCGGCAACCGGCTGCACCGCGTTCTCGTACCAGCGCGCGGCGCGCCGGTGCAGCTCGGCCACGTGCTCCGGGTCCCGACGGCGCAGGTCGGTCAGGAGGGCCTCCCGGACCAGGGCGTGCGTCTCGTAGGCCCCGGACGGTTCGATGCGGGCGGTGAACAGCCCGCGTTCCTCGGCCTGCTCCAGCAGCTCGGGGGCGTCGACGCGGCCGGCGAGGACGCGAGCGAGGCCGGGCTCGACCCGGTCGACGACGGACACCGAGACCAGGACGTCGACGACGTCTGCGGGCTCGCCGCTCAGCACCTCGTGCCAGACGTAGTCGCCGAGGTACCGTCCGGCGTCGTCGTGCCGCGGGGCGTCGAGGGCTGCTCTGGCGTCAGCGGACCGGGCCGCCAGGGCGGCCAGCTGGATGCTGGCAGCCCAGCCACCGGCATGCCGGGCGGCCTTGGCGGCCTGCTGCGGCGGCAGTGCCGGAGCCAGGCGGGTGAGCATCTCGGTCGCCTCGTCGAACGAGAACCGCAGCTCGGGAAAGCGGACCTCGCCGAGCATCCCGCGGGCCCGCAGCCGGTCGACCGGCAGCTGCGGTACGTGCCGGCTCGCCATGATGACGTGGAGCCAGCGCGGGAGGTGCTGGACGAACGTGGTCAGCTGCGCGGGGACCGCGGCCTCGTCGAGCATCTCGAGGTCGTCGATCACCAGGACGCGCGGGCCGTACGTCCGCGACTCGAGGTCGTCGAGCAACGACCCCAGGGCGTCGACGAGCGCCTGCCGGCGTCGGATCAGGTCGCCGGCGGGCTCTGCGCACCCCGGGGCGATCCCGTCGAGCGCCGCGAGGATGCTCAGCCACAGCTGGGCGGGGTCGCGGTCCGACTCGTCGACGGCCAACCACGCGTGAGGCAGGTCGGTCCACCCGACCCAGTCCCTGAGCAGGGCCGTCTTGCCCGAGCCCGCGGGTGCGACGACCAGCGTGAGCGGCGCCTTCACAGCGGTGTCCAACAGCTCGATGAGCCGGAGGCGCCGGACGAGGTACTCGGGGTTGACGGCGGGACGCAGCTTCGCCCGGTAGACCGTCGGCAGGTGACCGTGTCGCTGGCCGGGCGCGGCAGCGCGGTCTTTCAGCAGGTCCCCGCCGAGTGAGTGCGTCATGTGCTGCTCCACAAGGTTGACTCACAGCAGGATGGGCCATGGCGGCCGGATATTACTCGCCGGTTCCGGGTGAGACGCCACCTTTCCTCGGGCGGATTATCTGACTAGCGTCAGAGATATGAGTCTCGTCGACACGGTCCGCCGCTTCAACCGTAGCTACACCCAGCGCATCGGCGCGCTGGACGAGTCCTTCCTTGGCACGGGACGGCCGCTCGGCGCATCGCGCCTCCTCTTCGAGGTGGGGCCCGACGGCGCCGCGGTGCGGGAGCTGCGCGAGCGGCTGGACCTCGACTCGGGCTACCTGGCCAGGCTCCTGGCCCGGCTGGCCGACGACGGGCTCGTCGAGGTGCTGCCCGACCCCGCCGACCGGCGTCGTCGGACGGTGACGCTCACCGCCGTCGGCCAGGACGCGTACCGCGAGCTGGACGACCGCTCCGAGCGCAAGGCGCGCGGGCTGCTGGAGCCCCTCACCGAGCGGCAGCGTGCACGCCTGGACGAGGCCCTCGGCACCGCCGACCTGCTGATCCGCGCGGCGACCGTGCACCTGCGCGTCGTGGACCCGGTGAGCCACGCGGCCACCAAGGCGCTGGGGGAGTACTACGCCGAGCTCGACCGGCGTTTCCCCGACGGGTTCGTGCCCGACCCGCCGGACCGGGGCGCGGACGCCTTCCGCGCGCCCGTCGGCGCGTTCGTGGTGGCGACGAGCGACGGCGCACCCGTCGCATGTGGCGGAGTGCGCCGGATCGACGAGTCGACGGGCGAGATCAAGCGGATGTGGGTGGCGTCGGCCTGGCGGGGAGCCGGCCTGGGCACGCGCCTCCTGCGACGCCTGGAAGACGAGGCGCGCCGCCTCGGCCACGCGCGTGCCGTGCTGGACACCAACCGTGTGCTCGCCGAGGCGCTCGCGATGTACGGGCGGGCCGGCTACCGCGAGATCAAGCCGTACAGCCACGACAACCCATACGCGGACGCGTTCTTCGAGAAGACGCTGGGCTGATCGGAACGGTTCCCCGGCCCTCGGCCTGCCGGCGGAGCTCGTTACGACCGGCCGTAGTGCGTGACGAAGTCCTCTACCGCGCACGCCGCCGCCCCGCGCGCCCAGTCCACGAACCGCAGCGGACGCAGCTCGATGGCGGCGCTCGCGGCCGACCCGAAGGCCCGCTGCTCGAACGCGCGGCGGACGTGCGGGTCCATGACGTCGTAGTCCCGCTCGTCGCCGGTCGGCCGGCCCTCGGCCGAGCCATCCCCGTCGCCGACGTCGTCCGTCGTAGGGCTGCTGCCGATGGCCTCGCCGGTGATGACTATGTGCTGGGCACCCAGCAGGTTGGCGATGGTGGCGATCCCGGTGCCGACGGCGCGGCCGGCGTCGGCGAGCACCCGCACGGCGTCGGGCTGGCCCGAGCGCGCGAGGTCCGCGACGTCGCCGATGCCCAGCCCGCCGAACCCGGCCTGGGCCATGCGCTCGAGGATCCCGGCGGACCCGGCGATCGCCTCGACGCAGCCCCGGTTGCCGCAGTGGCACAGCGGGCCGTCGGGGTCGACGAGCACGTGCCCCACCTCGCCGGCGACTCCGAAGCTGCCGTGCACCACCTGCCCGTTGACCAGCAACGCGCACCCGATGCCGGTGCCCACCGTGACCAGCGCCAGCGACGACAGCCCGCGACCGACCCCGTACCAGCGCTCGCCGGTCAGGAGCGCGCGAACATCGTTCTCGACGGTAGTCGCGAGCCCGGTGCGCTCGGCGACCTGCTCGCCGAGCGGCACGTCACGCCAGGTCAGGAACGGTGAGTAGGCCACGTGACCCGAGGCGGCGTCGACGTCGCCGGAAACTGCCAGGCCGATGCTGCCGACCGCGGGGCGCTCGGCCCGCAGGCCGGCCACCAGGTCCGTGATCTGCTCGACGATCACCTCTGGGCGATGGTCGCGGACCGGCACCGTGACCTCGTCCAGCACCCGGCAGCGCAGGTCGCAGACCACGCCGAACAGCTCGTCGGCGGTGATCTTCACGCCGATCACCAGGTGCGCCTCCGCCTGAACGGTCACGACCGTGGCGGGCCGCCCCATGGCGCCCTCCGTGGACGCCCGGTCGCCGGTCTCGTGCAGGAGCCCGACCTCCAGCAGCGGGCGCACCGCGCGGGTGATGGCGCCTGGCGTCAGCCCGGTGTCGTGCGCCAGGGCGGTGCGCGACGCGTCGCCGGACATGACCAGCTGCTGGAAGACGCGCGTTCCCGCAGGGCTGAGCGCTGGCGCCGGGGGTCTCGCGGGCATGCGACGACTCTAGCCGTGCGACTTAATTGACAGCATCAAAGAAAGGCGGTTGAGTGTCACCGCACCCAGCAACCACCCAGCAAAGACGCCGGAGGGGTCTCCATGTCAGTCAAGCCCGATCACGACCAGAACCGCCGAGCCGCCCGTTCGTGGCTCGCGATCGGTCTCGCGTTCGCCGTCGTGGCCACGGCCGGGGTGGCGCCCGTCGCCGCCGCTCCCGTTTTCCCGGCGGCTACGGCGGCTACGGCGGCTACGGCGGCTACGGCGGCTACGGCGACCACGGCCGCCACCCAGCCCGACGCACAGTCCGCCGCCGTCGCCGCGATCGAGGCCGAGGCACCGCAGGTGGTGCTGGACGGCGCGAGCCGCAGCGGCTGCTCCTCGTGCTCGGGCGAGGGCAAGGTCGGGAGCATCAGCCCGTCCGCGACGGTGCTGGTGCCCGGCGTCATCGTGCCGGAGGCCGGCACGTACGACGTCACGCTGCACTACCTCAGCGGCGACGACACCCGGGCACTCACCGTCACGCCCGACGGCGGCGACACCGTCGTCGTGCCGACCGCCTCCACCGGCGGCTGGGACCGCGTCGGCACCACCTCGGTCTCCCTGCCGTTGCAGGCGGGCGAGAACCGGCTGACCTTCAGCGCCCCCGACGGGTCGTGGGGCCCGGACCTCGACCTGGTCGAGGTCGCCGGCGCACTCGCGAAGGACTACACGCTGACCGACCCGGCGGCGTCGGACCCCGTTCCCGTGGACCCGACCCCGGTGGCCCCGGGCGGGGAGCGCGCGGTGCTCCGCGGCGGCGGCGTCACCGTCGAGTACTCGCTCAGGAGCGGCACCGCGGACGCGCGCTGGGGGCGCCAGGAGGCCGTTACCGGCTTCTACAGCGGCGTCCGCATCGGCGACGAGTTCGTCACGACCAAGCAGTACGACGGCGCCTGCCGGCTCACCGGTCGCACGACGGTCACCTGCGCCAAGCCCGGGCTGCCCACGCTCCGGCAGGTCTTCGTGTTCGACGGCGACCGTTCGTTCTCGGTGCAGCTCGACGTCACGGGCACGGACGGACCCGTCACGACGTCGATGATGGTGCCGGTCATGACCGACCGGCGCGGCTCCGTGGACCTCGGGCGCGACGGCGACAACCGGATGGTGCTCGTCCCGTTCGACAACGACCACTGGGTCCGCTACGAGACACCGGCGATCGAGGACGTGACGCCCGCGCAGCGCAGCTTCGAGGTCACCGCGTTCATCGACGACACCTCGCGCCGCGGCCTCGTCGTCGGCTCGCTGGACCGGGACACCTGGAAGTCCGGCGTCGTCGCGGACGGCAACGCCCGCGGCGGCCTGGACCGGCTGCAGGCCGCCGCCGGCCTGACCGACTGGAGCTACGACTACGGCGACGGCATGAACAAGTACCAGTTCAACCGCGAGCTCAAGCCGCACGGCGACGTCAGTGGCACCACGGTGAGCTCGCCGCGCATGTTCGTAGGCCTCTACCCCGACTGGCGCGAGGGGATGGAGACGTTCGGGCGCGCCGCGGCCGAGGCCGCGGAGTCCCGCACGTGGTCCGAGGGGACGCCGTTCGGGTTCAACACCTGGGGCGGCCTCGGCGCGCGAGGGGGCGACGCCGCCGTCATGGACGAGGTCTCCGAGTTCCTCGCCGAGGAGACGCCCGCGTTCCGCAACACGCAGTCGGCGAAGGGCCCGTACGTCGGCGTGGACTCGTACTGGGACAAGATGCTCGCGCCCGAGTACTCGTTCGAGGACCCGGACACGTCGTGGGCGGAGCTCGAGCAGTACGTCGCGGACGTCAAGACGCGGGGCCAGGAGCCTGCCCTCTACTTCCAGCCGTTCGCCAACTTCTGGCGCGAGGGTCTCGACGAGCCCATCGGCGGGACGGCGCTGTGCCCCACCTGCGAGAACCAGACGTTCCGCGAGATGGCGCTGAAGGTGAACGGCGTCCCGGTGAACATCGACGGCGCCTGGGCGCTCGACCCGACCAACCCGGGCGTGCAGAACCGCGCGCGGATCGCGCTCGGCAAGTTCCGCGAGCTCGGCGTGCGCTACGTCAAGCTCGACTTCCTCACCCACGGCTACGTCGAGTCCGACAGCTGGTTCGACGCGGACGTGCACACCGGCCAGGAGGCGTTCCGCCAGGGCATGGCGCAGGTCGTGGACCACGTCGGCGACGACATGTTCATCGACCTGGCGATCTCGCCGCTGTTCGCCTCGGAGTTCGCCCACGCCCGCCGGATCTCGTGCGACGTGCACGGTGCGCTGAACAACTGGCACCCGACCGAGCCGGACCGCTACCAGAAGAGCACGGAGTACCTGCTCAACTCGCTGACGTACGGCTGGTGGCTCGACGAGGTCTACGCGTTCAACGACGGCGACCACATCCAGTTCGGCAACTACGAGTACGACAGCAACGCGAACGCCTACCTGCTGGACGACCCGTACCCGAGCATCTGGCCCGAGGGGCAGAACCGGGCGCGCGTCACGTCCGCCGTCATCACGGGGATCTACCAGGTCAGCGAGGACCTCACCGCCACCGGCCACCCGGTCATCAAGCAGCGGGCGCGCGACCTGCTGCAGAACCCGGACATCAACCGGATAGCCGAGCTCGGCCGGTCCTTCGCGCCGGTGCAGGCAGGCCCGGACGCCTTCACGGCGTCCGACACGTTCGTGCTGCGCGACGGCGCGACCACCTACGTGGCCGCGTTCAACTACGGGCCGTCGGCCCGCACCGTCGACCTCCCGCTGCGCGAGCTCGGCCTGGGCGTCGGCCGGTACGACGTCACCGAGCTGTGGACGGGGCAGGAGAGCCACGCCGTGGGCGGGCTGCGGACGGCCGTGCCCGCGGAGGACGCGCGCGTCTACGCGATCACCGAGGGACGGGAGCACCGATGAGCACGGCGGTGGCTGATCGGCTCGCGGGGCCGACGGCGGTGACCGGCGGGACGAGGCGACGCCCCAGCACCCAGCTCTGGTCGGCCCTCGCGATGATCGCCCCGGCGGCGATCGGGTTCGCGGTCTTCTACCTGTACCCGACCCTGCGCGGCATCTACCTCTCCCTGACCGAGTACAACATCCTGGGCAGCCCCGTGTTCGTGGGGCTGCGGAACTACCAGGACATGTTCCAGGACGAGGTGTTCTGGAACGCGGTCCGCGTGACGCTCCTGTACGTCGTGCTGAACATCGGGTTCCAGACGGTCCTCGCGGTGGGCCTGGCCGTGCTCATGCACCGGCTCACGAAGTCGGTGTTCATCCGCGGCAGCCTGCTGCTCCCGTACCTCATTGCGAACGTCGTCGTGGCGCTTCTTTGGTACTGGATGCTCGACTACAACATCGGCATCGTCAACGCGGTGATCGACGCCGTCGGGCTGGCCAATGTGGCCTTCTTCGGGGACGAGGCCTGGACCATCCCCACCATCGCCGCGATCAACACCTGGCGGCACCTGGGGTACACCGCGCTCCTCGTGTTCGCAGGCCTGCAGATGATCCCGCGCAGCGTGTACGAGGCGGCGGCCGTCGACGGCGCGGGGGAGTGGCGCACGTTCTGGCGGATCACCCTGCCGCTGCTGCGCCCCGTGCTGGCGCTCGTGCTGGTCATCACGGTCACGGGGGCCTTCCAGGTCTTCGACACGGTGGCGGTGACGACGTCCGGCGGGCCCGGCAACGCGTCGCGGGTGCTGCAGCTCTACATCTACGAGCAGGCGTTCGCCCGCGGCCACTTCGGCTACGCGTCGGCGATGTCGGTGGTCCTCTTCCTCATCCTCGCCGGGGCGGCGTTCGCGCAGATGCGTCTGCTGCGCGCCGGCGAGTCCGACCTTTCCTGATGGGAGCCCAGATGAGCACGCACGTGCCGAGTGTTCCGCGCGCTCGCGCGAGGAGCCTGTCGCTGCGCCTGGCGCGGATTACCTGGGGCCGGGTGATCGCCTGGATCGTCCTGTGGTGCTTCGTCCTGGCCACGGTCCTGCCGTTCTACTGGATGCTGCGGACCGCGCTGTCGGACAACCAGGCGCTGGCCGCGCAGTCCTTCTCGCTGCTGCCGGCGGACTTCACGCTGGGCCCGTTCGAGCGGGTGTTCGGCCTCGCCACACCGGAGGAGGCCCTGGCCGAGGGCGGGTCGGGCGCGTCGCTGAGCTTCTGGCTCTACCTGCGCAACTCGCTGATCGTCTCCACCGCCGTGACGGTCGGCCAGGTCCTGTTCTGCTCGATGGCCGCCTACGCCTTCTCCCGCCTGCGCTGGCCAGGGCGCGACGCGTGGTTCGCCGTCTTCCTCGGCGCGCTCCTGGTGCCGCCGATCTTCACGGCGCTGCCGAACTTCCTGACGGTCAAGTCGCTGGGCCTGCTGAACACGCTGCCCGGGATCATGCTGCCGAGCCTCTTCATGACCCCGTTCGCGATCTTCTTCATGCGCCAGTTCTTCCTCGGCATCCCCCGGGAGATCGACGAGGCGGCGATGATCGACGGCGCCAAGCCCTGGCGCATCTTCTTCCGGATCATCCTGCCGATCTCGGCGGCGCCGGTCACGACGCTCGGCATCCTCACGTTCATCAACTCCTGGAACGACTACTTCTGGCCGCTCCTGGTGGGCCAGACGGAGGAGTCGAAGGTGCTCACCGTGGCGCTGGGGATCTTCCGGTCGCAGACGCCGCAGGGCGCGCCCGACTGGGCCGGGCTCATGGCCGCGTCCCTCGTGGCCGCCCTTCCCATCGTGATCCTCTACGCCGTCTTCGGCCGGCGGGTCATCAACTCCATCGGGTTCTCCGGCATCAAGTAGCCGGACTCCTGCCCCCACACCGAAAGGAACGTACGACATGAAGAGAAAGACGCTGGCGGGTGTCAGTGCCGCCGCCCTCGCGTCCCTGTCCCTGGCCGCCTGCTCGGGCGGCGCGGGTGCCGAGGCGGAGGGTCAGATCGACTACTGGTTGTGGGACGCCAACCAGCAGCCCGCGTACCAGCAGTGCGCCGACGCCTTCCACGAGGCCAACCCCGACCTCACCGTGAAGATCACGCAGCGCGGGTGGGACGACTACTGGTCCGCGCTGACCACGGCCTTCTCCTCGGACACCGGCCCCGACGTGTTCACCGACCACGTGTCCAAGTACCCGGAGTTCGTCGCGAACGGGCAGCTGCTGCCCCTGGACGACCATGTGCAGGACGTCGACTTCGACCAGTACGCCGAGGGTCTGGCCGACCTGTGGATCGCGCAGGACGGCAAGCGGTACGGGCTGCCGAAGGACTGGGACACCGTCGCGATCTTCTTCAACGAGCAGATGGTCGCCGACGCGGGACTCACCGACAAGGACATGCAGAACCTGGCCTGGAACCCGCAGGACGGGGGCAGCTACGAGGAGGTCATCGCGCGCCTGACCGTGGACGCGAACGGCACCCGCGGCGACGAGCCGGGCTTCGACAAGGACGACGTCGCGGTGTACGGGCTGGGCATACCCGGCGCGGGGTACGAGAACGGCCAGACCGAGTGGAGCATGTACACGGCCACTACCGGCTGGACCCACACCGACAAGAACCCCTGGGGCACCCACTACAACTACGACGACCCGAAGTTCCAGGAGACGATCGCCTGGTGGTACTCGCTGGTCGAGAAGGGCTACATGCCGCCGCTCGAGACGACCATCGGCGCGTCGGTGAACGACAACTTCGGCGCCGGCAAGTCCGCCATCAACATCAACGGCGACTGGATGCTCTCCACCTACTTCGGTTACGACGGGGTCGACGTCGGGCTGGCGCCCACGCCGACCGGTCCGAGCGGGGAGCGCGCGAGCATGTTCAACGGCCTGGCCGACTCGGTCTGGGCGGGCACCGACAACCCTGAGGGCGCGGCGAAGTGGGTCAAGTTCCTCGGCTCGACGGACTGCCAGGACATCGTCGGCGAGGCCGGCGTCGTCTTCCCGTCCATCACGAGCTCGGCCGAGCTCGCCACGGAGGCCTTCGCGAAGAAGGGGATCGACGTCACCCCGTTCACCACCCAGGTCGACGACGGCACGACGTTCCTCTTCCCAGTGACCGAGCACGGCTCCGACGTCCACGCGATCATGACCGCCGCGATGGACGACGTCCTGGGCGGCAAGGCCGACGTGACCTCCCTGACGGACGCGAACGACCAGGTCAACGCGCTGTTCGAGTAGGTGGGTCAGTCCAGGGCCGGGTCGGGTCGCCTCTCGACCCGGCCCTGGAGGACTCCGGACAGGAGGACGATGAGCAGGCCGGCGATCGGCACGGAGAGCAGGCCGTAGCGCAGGGCGCTGTTGTCGGCGATCAGCCCGACCAGCGGCGGGGAGGCCAGGAAGCCCACCCGCATGAGCCAGGACACGATGGTCAGGCCGGTGCCGGCGCGCAGGCCCGGCAGCTCGTCCGCCTCGTGCATGGCGGCGGGCACCAGCGTCGCGCTGCCCAGTCCGGCCGCGGCGAAGCCGGCGATCGTGCCGGGCACGGTCGGGACGGCCAGCGCCAGCCCCATACCGAGCGCGATGATGACGCCGCCCGCGCGGGCGACCGTCCGCTGGCCGAACCGGTCGACCAGGCCGTCGCCGAGCAGCCGCCCGACGAACTGGGCGCCGACGAGCGCCACGAAGCCGCTGGCGGCCAGGGCCGCGGGGGCACCCAGGGAGCCGGAGAGGTACAGCGTCGCCCAAGAGCTGCCGGCGTCCTCCACGACGGCGCCGCCGATCGCGATCAGGACGAGCGCGCTGATGATCAGCACGGTGCGTGTGCTCAGGACGGTGTCGCGCACACCGGCGCCGCGGGTCTCGTGCGCCACTGCGCCGTCGGCCGCGTCGCCGTCGTGCCCGGGAAGGCGGAACTGGAGCGCCACGAGCGCGACGAGGGAGAAGATCGCCGAGGAGATGCCGAGGTGCACGTCGAGCGGCAGGCCGAGCGCGATGGCCCCGGCGCCCATGGCCCCGCCCAGCACGGCGCCGATCGACCACACCGCGTGGAAGCCGTTGATGATCGACCGCCCGTACCGGCGCTGCACGCGCAGGCCGTGGGCGTTCTGCGCGACGTCGGTGAGGGCGTCCATCGCCCCGCCGAGGAACAGTGCCAGCACGAGGACGACGAAGGACGGGGCGATCCCGGCCGCGAGCACGCCGAGGCCGGTGAGGATCGTGCCCATCACCGCGACCTGCGCCGACCCGTAGCGCCGCACCATGAAGCCCGCGCCGAGCCCGGCGACTATCGCCCCGGCCGGGAACGCCGCGACGGCCAGGCCGTAGACAGCGTTGTCCAGGTCGAGGGCGGCCTTGATCTCCGGGTAGCGGGGCACCAGGTTGGCGAACAAGGCGCCGTTGGTCAGGAACAGGGCGGCGACGGCGGCGCGGGCTCGCCGCACGGCGGGCTCGGGGCCGGAGTCGGGGGTGAAACGCACGGGCACGAGCGTACGCAACCTTGCGCCTCCGTCAGGACACCCGTCACACCCGGAAACATCTGCGGGGCCATGGTGTTGTCCCCGGTGTGAGCGAGGAACTGCACCGGGCGACGGTGGTCGTGATCGGGGCCGGGCAGGCGGGCCTGTCCGCGGCGTACCACCTGCAGCGCAGGGGATTCGTGAGTGCGATCGACCAGCCGGACGCGGAGCACACCTTCGTGGTCCTGGATGCGAACCCGGCGCCGGGCGGCGCCTGGCAGCACCGCTGGGAGTCGCTGCGGATGGCCACCGTCAACGGGATCTTCGACCTCCCGGGCCTGGCCCAGCCCGCCGTCGACGAGTCGGAGCCCAGCCGCGCCGCCGTCCCGCGATACTTCGCGGGCTTCGAGCGGACGTTCGCGCTCCCGATCCTGCGCCCGGCCCGGGTCGTCGCGGTGCGGCGCGCCGACGACGACCCGGACGGCGACCTCGTCGTGACGAGCGACCGCGGCTCCTGGACCACCCGCGCGGTCATCAACGCGACCGGAACCTGGACCAACCCGGTGCTGCCGAGGTATCCGGGGCAGGAGACCTTCCGCGGCCGCCAGCTCCACACGCGCGACTACGTCCGGGCGGAGGACTTCGCCGGCCAGCGGGTGGCGATCGTCGGGGGCGGGATCTCGGGGCTCCAGCTCCTGGAGGAGATCTGCCGCGTGGCGACCACCCGCTGGTACACCCGCCGCGAGCCGGTGTTCCGGGACGGCGAGTTCCGGCCGGAGGAGGCCGGGCGCGAGACCATCGCGAAGGTCATGGCCGACGTCGAGGCGGGCCGGCCCAGCCGCAGCGTCGTGTCCTACACCGGTCTGATCTGGACGCCGTACGCACTCGCGGCGAAGGCCCGCGGCGCGCTGGAGCGGCGGCCGATGTTCACCGCGATCGAGCCCATGGGCGTCCGGGAAGCGGACGGCTCGTTCACGCCCGTCGACGCCATCCTGTGGGCCACCGGGTTCCGGGCCGACCTGACCCACCTGGCCCCGCTGCGGCTGCGCAACGAGCTGGGCGGCATCGCGATGCGCGGCACCCAGGCCGCTACCGAGCCGCGGGTCCACCTCATCGGGTTCGGGCCGTCGCAGTCGACGGTCGGCGCCAACCGGGCGGGCCGGGCGGCGGTAGGCGCGGTGGTGCGGCGGCTCCGGGTGCCGGTGATGTGACGCGCTGGGCTCCGGGCGCCGGGGCGTCCGGCGTCGAACGTAGGGCTGGTCGCGTCATGCGGCCTGTGAGAGCGACGAGGCCTACGTTCGGCCTCCGGCCTCAGGGCCCTCTCGGGCGGCGGTCGCGGGCCGGGCGATCAGCTCGATCAGGATGATGAGCACCCCGGCGACGGCGGCAATGCCGAAGATCAGGGCCGGCGTCGGGCTCGAAGCGAGCAGGAGCACCAGGGCGGCGAGCGCGATCACTGCTGCCCGGGCGACGCCCCGGTACCGCGCGAGCCACACACCGGTGGCGCCGGTGGACACGCCCCGGCCTTCGGCCCAGTTGCGAACACCGTTGAGGCCCTTGCCGATGCCGGCACGCAGGCCGCGTGCCGATGCGCTCGATCCACCCAGGTAGGCGGCCAGCGCGACGACCAGACCGAGCACCCCGACGGTGCGCAGCGTGGCCCGCAGGAAGGAAACGAGCTGGTCGAAGAGGACCTCGGCGGCGTCGAGCCGCAGCACCACGCCGCTGAGCGCGTCCAGGTACAGGCCGCGCGCGATCGCGAGGCCGACGGCCAGCACCACCATCGCCGCGGCGAGCGCGAGCCCTGCGACGACGAGAGTGCGCAGGTGGTGCATCGCCACGACGACGCCGGCGCCCAGCAGGATCAGGACGATCCACGGGAGCCACGTCCCGAGGGCGACGAGCTGGGCGTACCGGTTCTGGATCTCGACGAGCTGGGAGGACTCCATGATCGTGAACGTTGCGTTGATCGTGGGCAGGTTCGCGGCCAGGGTGAGCCCCCGGTCGACGAGCCGCTCCTTGAGCAGGTCGATCATTCCCGAGAGCTGGATGGTGAGCTGACCGTCCTCGCCCACCTGGACGACGTCGCCCCCGGATCCCTGCATGACGGCGACGAGCTGCTCGTGGGCCACCCGGTTGGCCTGGTCCCACGCGGACTCGAACTGTTCGCTCTCCACCACGCGGTTCGCGGCGTTGCGGACGAACGACTCGACGCCGCTGGTCAGCGGCGCCTCGAGCGAGGTGAGCGCACTGGTGGCTCGCGGGGCGACGTCTCGCTCCTCGAGCCCGCCCGCGACGGCGTCGAGCAACGCCCCTACGTCGATCTGCTCCATCACGGCGGTGGTCAGCCGGCCCGCGAGCGCGGACTTCACCACCGGGTCTTCCGCCAGTGGGCCGACCGTGGCGACGTAGCGGTCCGTGTCGGTCAGGGTGCGCTCGGCCCAGGCGGCAACGACGCCCACGGGCGCCAGCAGGGCGCCCAGGAGGATGAGGACGACGGCTGCCGCGCTCCGCGGACGATTACGTCGCGGGCGGTCGGCCGCGGAGCGCGCCGGCTCGCCGCGGGGCACCGCGGCCAGCCGCCGACGGAGCTCCTCGTTCTCCCGCTCCAACTCGGCAAGACGGGCGGCCGCGTCGGGCGGGCCGGTGCCATGGAGCTCTCCGGCGGACTCGTTCATGTCGTTCCGGCCTCTCTGCCCCCTGCTGGATGCCGGCAGACCTGTCAGGCGAGCGCCTTGGCCTTCAGCCTCTCGAACTCCGCCGGCGCGATGGTGCCGGCGTCGAGCAGGGCCTTCGCGCTCGCGATCTGGTCGGCAGGGGCGGCGGGTGCCGCGACCTCACGGATGTAGCTCTCCGTGTCGTGCTGTGCCTTGACGGCACCTTCCAGCTGCCGCTGTGCCATCCCGCGGCCGCGTGCGATGAGGTACACGAGCGCAGTGATGACCGGCAGGAAGATGAGGAAGATGATCCACAGGGCCTTCCACCAGCCCGAGAGCTCACGGTCGCGAAAGAGGTCCGCAATGATCTGGAACAGGACCATGAGGTACGCCACGAAGAAGAAGCTGTAGACCATCAGCCAGAAGAAATCCCAGAAGTCCATGACTCGCCCGTTTCTCGAGGGTCTTCGGATGGGCTCGAACAGCGCCGTTGGTGGGTTCGAGCCTTTTACTCAAGGTAACCGCGCAGGTCGATCGGCGCGCGTCGGGCGAGGTACGGCGTCAGCACAATGGGAACGAAAGCCCACGCATTCTTGATTCTTCACCCGGTGCGGCGGGCTGTTTTGTTTGTTCCGCCCGGCACCCGCAACTCGTATTCCCGCGCCTCAGGTGTTTGCGAGCCCCGCCACGAGGTTGATCAGCAAGGCCACGACAACCGTCCCGAACAGGTACGCGAGCAGCGCGTGGACCTGGGCGATGCGGCGCATGCCCGAGGAGCCCAGGTCGGTGTCGGAGACGGCGAAGCTCATCCCGACGGTGATGGCCAGGTAGGTGAAGTCGGTGTACCGGGGCGGCTCGGTCTGGTGGAAGTCGATCCCACCGGCCGGGGTCGTGTAGTAGGAGCGGGCGTAGTGCAGCGCGAATACCGTGTGCACGCAGGCCCAGGAGACGACGACGGCGGCCAGGACGGCGGCCATCGTGATGTCGCCGTTGCCGAGCACGCCGCCCACCAGCGTGACCGCGACGCCCGCCAGGCTGGCCAGGGCGGCGAGCAGCACGATCAGGTTCGCGACGCCGCGGGTCGGCTCCTCGCGCACTGCGTGCTCACTGGTCGCCTCGGCGTCCATGGGGACGATCACCAGCGCGGTCCAGGCCACGAAGACGAGCCCGGCGCCGGCCCAGCCCCCCAGCACGGCGGCCGCCACGGAGTTCCACGACAGCAGCCAGCCCAGCAGCGCGCCGACCAGCAGGGCCGCGCCGATCCGCACCCCGTGCGGGCTGTCCAGCACCCGGCTCACCCGCCGCATCCGAGTCATGCGCCCAGTCAACCAGCCGGTGTCCCTCATCACTTCGCCCCGGTCCGATGTGTGCGACGATCTCCATCGTCCGCGTGCTGCTGATCGCCGGCCTGATCGCCATAGTGATCGGGCTCAAGCTGACCCACTGACGTGTCGTGGCGTGTTCAGTCGGCCGGTCGGGTGACGGGGACGAGCGTGATGATGTGGTCGAGGCCCTTGTAGTCGTCCGGGTTGGACGTGTACAGCGGGAGGCCCTCGGCCGCTGCGGTGGCAGCGATCATGAGGTCGACGGCACGACGGCGCGTGCGTCCGATTGCGACGACACCGGCAGTGATCCGGCCGTAGAGGCGGGCGGCCTCGGCGCCGAACGGGATCGGGTCAAACTCGTTCTCGACGCGCTGGAGGACGTCGATCCGGCGTGCTCGTTCAGCATGCTCGTCGTACTGGGTGCTCTCGGGGCGGACCAGGTGTGGCCCTGCGGAGAGCTCCGCGAGAGTCATGGCATTGGCAGCCATTTCGTCGGGCAGCTCGGCGATGTCGATCCGGTCGCGCAGGATCAGGATGTTCGTATCGACGAGGCCCTGGGTGGGCTCATCGGTCATAGGGGTCGGAGACCTCGTCGTCGACGGCTGCTTCCTGGTCGGCACGGAACGCCTCCAGTTACCGTGGGCACTCGTCCTGGAAGTGACACACTGACGCCACTACACCCTCGCCCGTGCGCGGAAACGCCGCGGGCCAGTCTGCTTGGCTGATCACACCGTTAGGGTCTGCCCGTGACCAAGCTGTCGGAGATCCAGGAACGTGAGCGTTCGGCGCTCGTCGACGACCTGAGCGGGTTGACCCCGGAGCAGTGGCGTTCGCCGACGCTGTGCGGGGCCTGGGACGTGGAGGACGTCGTCGCGCACCTGGGAGCCGCGTCGACGCTCTCCATGTGGGGGTGGATCCGCAGCATGGCCGGCGCGCGGTTCGACGCCGACGTGCACAACCGGCGGCGCCTCGAGGAGTTCCGCGGGGCGACTCCGACGGCGACTCTCGAACGCTTCGCCGACGTCGGGCCGATCGGGCTGCCCCGCAAGGAGAGCCCCGGAGGGCTGGGCGAGGTGATCGTCCATTCCGAGGACATCCGCCGGCCATTGGGGCTGCGGCACGAGCCGGAGCCCGAGGGGCTCCTGGCGGTCGCGCGGTTCTTCGCGACCAAGGACTTCGCCGTCAACAGCCGCTCGCTGGTCATGGGCCTGCGCCTGGTCGCGACCGACGCCGACTTCCAGGCGGGCTCCGGGCCGGAGGCCGCCGGGCCGCTGCTCTCCCTCGTCATGGCCATGGCGGGGCGGCCCGAGGTCCTCGCAGACCTGCACGGCGACGGCCTCCCGGAGCTGGGCCGGAGGATCACCGGCCGCTGACGGGTTCAGTCCTCGACGGACGCGGCCACCAGCCAGGCCGTGATCAGCACGATCACCACCATCAGTGACGTCTCGCGGACCGTGCTGCGCCGCAGCACGTTGCCCGCCTTGCGGGCGCTGCGCTTCCGGAACCGCCTGGACTCGAGCCGGGGCACGACGCGGAAGTGGTTGTACGTCCCGATCACCCCGACCGCCGCGACGACGCCGAGCTTGGCGAGCAGGAAGAGCCCCCAGGTGCTCTCCCAGAGCTGCTCCGGGCGGTCGACGATCTCGACCGCGAGCACGATCCCGGCGGCGCCCACCACCGCGACGGACACGGCCGCGACGACGGAGAAGCGCGCGCCGATCAGGGCGGCGTCGAGGGCGCGTCCGTCCCGGCGGCGGCTGTGCAGCAGGATCCCCATCGCGACGACACCGCCCACCCACGTGGCCGCGGTCGCGAGGTGCGCGACGTCGGCGCTCACGACGACCCAGCGCGGCTCGGCGGTGTTGCTGTGGCCGCCGAGCACGTGCCCGGCGCCGATCAGCACGCTCCCGAGGATCGCGAGCCAGGAGCCCGGCAGGGTGCGCCGGGTGCCCGCCGCGATCGCCGTCGCGCCGACGGCCTGCAGGCCCAGGGCCCAGCGGGTGGTTGCGGTGAGCGAGTCCGCGATCGAGGAGGGCGAGACCGCGGCGGCGACGTCGCCGTGCGCCATGTGCACCGATCCGGCCGTTACGTGGACGGCGAGGCCGGCCAGGATCAGCAGGCCCATCCAACGGACCACCTGGAGGACGACCGGGGCGTCCTCCCGGTCCTCTCCGCGTAGCACGAGCGCCGCGAACGCCAGACCGCCCGCGGCGACCAGCCAGCCCCAGAGGGCGGCCGCGCTGCCCAGCCGTGCGACGGCCTCCGCGACGTTGCTCGCGGGGCTGTCCATCGCCGCGGCGTCGTGGTCCATGCCGTCCATGTTGCCCATGTCGTGGGCGCCGTGCGGCCCGTCGGTATGCCCGCTCCCGGTGCCCTCCGACGCCTCGTCGTCGGGATCGGCCGACGGCGCGCCGGCATCCCCGCCGGGCTCGGCGGGTTCGCTCGGGGCGGGGCCCGTCCCCGCGACGGTGAAGCCGAAGGAGCCCTCCAGCGGGTGGCCGTCCTGGGCGGCGGCGGTCCAGCTCACCGTGTAGTCGCCGGCGGCCAGCGGTTCGGCCGGCGTCGCCACGAGGACGAGGCCGCCCTCGGCCGAGGCAACGTCGGCCGCTACCGTGCCCGCCGGCCCGTCGACGACTATGCCGTCGCCGAGCGAGGTCACCGGGAGCGTGAACCTCAGTGCCACCTCGTCGACCGGGCTGTCGGACGTCGAGCCGGCGGCGGGCGCCGTCGACTCGAGCCTGGTGTGCGCGGACGCGGACGGCGCGCACCACAGCGCGAGCACCAGGGCCGCGAGCACTCCCACGACCAGCCGGGTCACGAACGCGCCGGAGCGCACGTCAGCAGGGGTTCGGCACATGTGCAGACTCCTTCGAGGACGGGTGGTGCGCCGGCTCGGCGCCGGCGCACCACCCACCGGTCACATCGAGGCGAGCAGGTCTTCCATCGTCCCGATCTCAGCGGTCTGCGTGTCGACGATCGTCTGCGCCATCTCGACCGCGGCGGCGTCCTGGCCCGACTCGATCTCTTCCTCGGCCATCTCGACGGCGCCCTGGTGGTGCGCGATCATCTGCTCGAGGAACAGGCGGCTCGCCTCGGGGCCGGCGGCCCCGTCCAGCAGCTGCATGTCGTCCTCGGACATCATCCCGTCCATCCCCGCGTGGCCGGAGTGCTCCGAGCTGCGCTCGGCGCCCCAGGCGTCGAGCCACTGGCCGAGCTCCTCGATCTCGGGCGCCTGCGCCGCCTTGATCTGGGTGGCGAGGTCTGTGACCGCGGGGTCGGCGTCGGGCTTGGCCAGGACGACGTCCGCCATCTCGATCGCCTGCTCGTGGTGCGGGATCATCATCTGCGCGAACATGACGTCCGCGTCGTTGTGTGCCGCCTGGTCGCCGGACACGGCGGCGGTGTCCTGCGCGGGCTCCTCGGAGCCGGAGCAGCCCGCGAGGGCAAGGGCGCCGGCCAGGGCGATAGCGGACATAAGGGTGCGCTTCATGGTTCTTCCTCTAACTCGTCTCGGGGTAGCACTCACTGACGCGATCGCGCTGGGGCGCGGTCGCGTTGTCCGGTCGACGCGCTGCGCGTCGAGGCCGGGTCTACGTCCGGGAGATGCAGAGCTCGTGCAAGGAAGGCGCGGTGACCGCACGCAGGTCGGCCACCACCTGCGCCAGGGGCACCGACAACGCGGGCAGGGCCCGCCACAGGAGCCGTCGTACGGGTACTACGAGGGCCAGGAGCGCGACGAGGATCATCAGGCACATCGCCATGGCGGCGTCGTGCCCGCCGCACCCTCGCAGCAATCGCCCGCGGACTCGGCCGGGTCCGGCGTGAGGTGGTCGGCCTGCGTCACCGTCGGCGGCATGCCGTCGACGGAGGCGCTCTGCGCGGCGACGACGGAGGCCTCGTGCGGCCCGTGCTGGTGCGAGGTCGGGGACCCGCTCATCGAGTGCATGGTGACCACGCCGATGATCACCGTAAGGATCACCAGAGCGCCGTTCAGGCGTCGCCCGGGCTCGGCGACAGCCGAGCGGAGGAGCGAGATCACGCGCACGTCACGGAGGTTATCGCACTGGCGGTGCCTGTCGAAAACGGCGCTGCCGGGCGGGATACGCCAGGGCGCACGACAATGGCTGAGGTGACCGACACCAACATCTGGTCGCCGACGGCCTACGCACGCAACGGCGACGTCGAGCTCGCCTACGACCGGTTCGAGCAGCCCGGCGGCACCCCGCTCCTGCTCATAATGGGTCTCGCGATCTCCCGGTTCTGGTGGCCGGACGGGCTGTGCCGGGCCTTCGCCGACGATGGCTTCGACGTGGTCCGCTACGACCAGCGGGACGCGGGGGCGTCGACGCGGTTTCGCCCGGGCGAGCAGAGCGGTTCGTTCACCGCGCTGCTGGGTACCGGAACCGTGCCCTACTCGGCCGAGGACGTGGTCGACGACGCCGCCGCGGTGCTCGACGCCGTCGGTTGGGGCCGCGCGGTCGTGTTCGGGCACTCGCTGGGCGGCGTGGTGGCGCAACGGTTCGCGCTACGGCATTCGCGGAGGGTGCTCGGCCTCGTCTCGTGCGACGCCCCACCGAGCGACATGTCGTGGCTCGACCTCCCGCGCTACCTGCGCCTCGGGCTGGTCGCGCGGCTCGCCACGAAGAGGTACCCCGAGGGGCGCGACGGCGACGTCGCCGCGTCCCTCGCCGTCGCGAAGCTGTTGGCGTCTCCGGCGAACCCTACCGACGAGGATGCGGCACGCGAACGGATCGAGCGCGGGCTCGACGCCGGGCCGCGTGATCTGACGGCGTTGGGCCGCCTGCTCCGTGCCCGGTGGCACGGGGGACGGGTGCGCGAGATCGGCGCGCCGACGCTGGTGCTGCACGGCGAGGACGACACCGTCGTCAGGACGTCGGCGGCCCGCGCGACCGCTCGTGAGATCCGGGGCGCGAAGCTGACGATCCTCTCCGGCGTCGGCCACGACCTGCCGCCCGCGTGCTGGACGACGGTCGCGGAACAGACCCGGCGCCTGATCGCGGCCTGATCCCGCAGGAATCTGTCGGCCCCGGTGAGCCGCGCCCGGAGCGGCGGGCCAGAGAACGACCTCGCGAGCGGAGTGTGTTGCGCTCAGTAGACGTTGTCTACTGTCAGCAACGCACCCCGCGGAGTAGCTGTTTCCCCGGGCCGACCAGACGCGAGGTCGGGCGCACCGTAACGCGCGAGCCCGCCCGACCCGGATCAGTCACGAGCCCAGGCGGACGGCGCGGTGTGGGTCCTGGACGACGAGGACTGGGTGCCCGGATCGCGCACCGGATGACACGCTGCTCGCAGCGCGGTCAGCACGGTGCTTCAGGGCTGGGCGGCGTCTACGGATCGCACTGGTCGCAATGGACGTCGGCAGGCGGTTCGTCAGCGATCAGCGTGTCGAGCCAGTCGACCAGCCGGACGCCGTTCACCTCGGTCTCGTAGAACAACCTGTCGTCCTCGAAGAGTCCGTGGTCATCGCCGGGCGCGGTGTAGCTGTGCAGACGCACCCCGGCGGCCTCGATCGCCGCCTCACGTCAGCCGCATTCTGGCGAAGCTCGGCCTACGGGACCGGGTGCAGGCCGTGATCTTCTCCTACGAGTGCGGCCTGGTCCGCGTCGGCGGGTGACGATGATGAGCGCTGCGGTGAGGGCGCCCGTGGGTGCGTGCTCGGCTGGCGGCTAACCCTGGATGCGGTGATCGTGGGCTGTGCAGGGGACCACTACTCCAGGAGGGGTCACCATGTCTCAGATTGCTGCACCGGAGGTCAGCCCGAAGCTGATCTTGCCGGCGTTCTTCTTATGTTTCTTCCTCGGTGTGCTTGGTGCCCACCGGTTCTACGTCGGGAAGGTCGGCACGGCTGTCCTGCAGATCCTGACGGTCGGTGGTCTGGGCGTGTGGGCGCTGGTCGATTGGATCATGATCATGACCGGCGCTTTTCGCGACAAGCAGGGGCGCGTACTCAAGCAGTGGACCTGACGCCGCCCCGGGCCAGGCGGACGACGTTGGGCTGGTCCACGGTGCCGACCATGGGCTGGCAGTACCAGGTCAGTGCCGCTCCGTCATGTGGAAGCTGAACCGCGCCACCTCGTGCGCCCACGCGCGGTAGCTGCCCACCTCGGCGGGGACTCCTGCGGCGACTGCGCGCTCCGCGACGACGCGCATCCGCCGCCAGGCCGCGCACGCGGCGCACCGCTCGTGGCCTGCGGCCGCGTGCCTGCCGCCCAGGGTCTCGATCACGGCGGCGAGGTGCGCCGCGTCGGCCCGGTCATCGAGCTCGCCGAGAAGCTGCGCGGTTTGCTCTGGCGCGCCCACGAGCAGGGCCAGCAGGAGGGCGGCGGGCCGCAGGTCGCCGTCCGGCCCCGTCGCGTACCGGACCAGCTGGTACAGCGTGAGCAGCTTCTTCGCCGCGCGCGGCGTGGTGACGGCCTCGCAGACCAGCGCAAGGAGCTCCGCCTCCTGCGCGCTCAGGGTGCCCGACGCCGGACGTCCGGCCGAGGCGTCGTCGTCGCCCGGGTCAAGGGCCAGGTCATGCGGTAGGAGACCCTGGTCGGCGGCGGTCCGCAGGAGGTAGCGGCCACTGACCGGAGGCACGAGGCGGGGGAGCGCGTAAGGCACCTGGAAGAGGGCGTCGAGGTGGTCGAGCGCCCCGGCCGCGCGGCCCTCCAGGTGCGTGGCTGCCGCGGCGTCGCGTTCGAGCGCGTGCCGCAGGGTCCGTGGGTCGGCGGCGACCACGATGACGAACAGGCTCGTCGACAGCAGCAGTGTGAGGGCTTGTAGCACGTCGACGACCCGGTCGGGCGGGCATCGGTCGAGGTCGTCGACGTGGAGCACGATCCGCTCGACCCGGCCGTCGGTGTCGGTGTCGGTGTCGCCCGGGCGTCGCAGATACTCCTCGGCCTGGGCGAGCTGGTCGGCGAACGTCCCGAGCTCGTCCCGCAGGTTCCCGACGAACCCGTGGGCGCGCTCCAGGCGGCCCTGGTCGTCGTCGTGCAGGAGGACGGACAGGCCGTCAACGGCGTCCTCGGCGTCGAGCTCGGCGAGGCGCGTCTCGGCCTTGGCCCTCTCCTGGTCGAAGGTGACGAGGACGAGCTGCGCCAGCGTGCCGACCATGCCTGTGCGCAGCGGGTCCAGCTCGGCCACGCGGCTGCGGTAGCCCGCGACGAGCGCCGTCAGCGCCGCCACGACGCCCGACGAGGCGAGCACCCCGCTGACCCAGGTGCCTGACTCGGCGAGCCAGGCTGCGACGTCGGGCGCGACGACGGGCAGGAGCGTGAGGCCGGCGACGAGCAGCCCGGCGACCACGAGCACAACGGTGAGCGGCAGTGCCCGGCGCCACCCGCTACGGAACAGCGCCCACGGCAGCAGGAGGAGCACCCGGACCTGGTGCAGGACGGTGACGAGAGCGCTCGCGTCCTCGGCGGCCCCGATCCGGTGATCGAGCCGGACGGCCCGCGCACGCATTCGTTCGGCTCGGTTCATCGTGGCGGTGCGACGCCGGGCCCGCAGCCGAGCGTCGAGGGGCCCGCGACGGCGTCCGTTCACGTCCTCGCCGCGCAGCGCGGCGACAACCTTCGTGACGATCCCGACCAGCACGGAGGTCTCGCCGTGCGCCCAGGCGTTCCACCGGACGACCCGCACCGACGCCACGGCCTCTGGGTCGCCCGAGGCGGCCCGAGCCTCGACCTGCGTCTGCAGGCGCCGCAGGAACGCGGACTTGCCGCCTCCCCACTCGCCCAGGATGGCCACGGCGTACGACGGCGGCGCCGTGCGCGCCGTGACAAGGTTCGCCAGGGCCTCGACGTGGGGCCGCAACCCGAGGTCGTCGCGCACGCCGGTCGAAGTCACGAATCTTCCTGAGCTGGACATTAGGGACGCACGCTAGCGCATTGCCCGGGCGCCCCGCTGGGGCCGGGTCAGCCTTCTGATCAGGGCCGACGGCGAAAACGACGAGGCCCCGAATCCCAGTTCAGAAAGGGATTCAGGGCCTCGGTCCGGCTCCCGCGGTTGGACTTGAACCAACGACCGTCCGGGGTGAGTTCGCTGTCAGCCGGTTGAGACCCAATGCGACGTGTTGCGTGCGCTGACCTGCGGCGGAGGTGCCTCAGCTCAGCGTGGACCCTGCCGTCCCAGCCGGTCGTGGCGCGGTGCGTCGCGACGAAAGTGCGGCGTAGGTGCGGCGCGGTCGTTGAGTCCAGCGTAGCGCCGACATGTCCGGGTGTGCGTAGCCCCGTCCTGCAGAAGGTGCGCACCCTGAGATGCCCCCGGGCTGCTGTTCCGCGCCGGACATGTACAGGGATCAGCGGCACAACGCAAGGGTAATGAATTCACAAATTGTGTTCTTGATGGCAATGAGGTTTTCTCGCCTCGTTCCTCGGCGCGATGATGCGTCTTTGAGGAAGGGTTGAACGCGGGAGGTCGGCCTGCAGGGGCGTGACCTGCGGGTTCGCGGTGTGTCGCGGTCAGGACGCGGGGTCCTGGCCGGAAGGATCGGGAATCGACCAAGACACCCTGTTCCCCAGCGAGGACCCCGCGTTGATCACCTATCGTGCCAGTCTCGACGTGCCTGAAGCCACCTTGGAAACGGTGACGAGATGGTTGACTGCGCATCGCCGCCGGCCGGGGACTCGTCCGGTGCAACGGGCCGCGACCGCCAGGGCGCAAGGCCTGCTGGTGCTGCGCTGGTTCAAGGACGCGACGAAGCTGCGGATCCTGGCCCTGGACGCTGGGATCAGCAGCGCGACCGCCTACCGCTACCTGCACGAAGCGATCGACGTGATCGCCGAGAAGGCGCCGACGCTCCCGCACGTCCTGGAGCACGCCACGGCCCAGGACTGGCCGTTCCTCTGCCTGGACGGCACGCTGATCCCGACCACGAAGATCGCCGCTGCCCTGACTTGGCTCATTTAGTTCAGACCTTCTCATCCACAGGCGTTCGTAGCGCTTGGTGCTGATGCAGGGCGATTGCAAGGTAGATCTGTCATTTCGCGATGATGGCGAGGGCCCGGTGAGGGTGGCGGTTGGCGGCGCGTAGCACCTTGGAGAGGCATGGGCTGCTGTTTCGTAGGGTGCGCGTGATCGCGGTGTTACGCAGGCAGGCGAGGTTGACCGGTCCGTGGCCGGTGCGGGCGGTGTGCCGGTCCTCGGCGAGGACGACGTCGCGCTGCCAGTGCAGGGCCTCGATGCGCCACTGCCCGCGCACGATCGCCGCGAGCCGGGCCGGGTCCGTGGCCCTGGCGGGCAGGGACGTCGCGATCAGTACGGTCTCGTGGGTCCAGGCGTGTGGTGTGGTCACGGTCTTCTTGCGCCACACGGTCCGCCGTACGAGCGCGGCCTGCACGACGCCGGTCAGCGTGACGTCGACGTGGTCGGGGACCTGCACCACGCGGATCGTGCGGGTCTCGCGGCGGCCGTGACCCTTGTCGCGCGTGACCGCGCCGATCGGGATATCGGTCCAGGGCAGCCCGGCCAGGACGGCGTGCGGGGTCGGGGCGTTGCCCTTGACGGTGAACACCCAGTACCCGCCCAGGTCCGTCACGAGCTGGGCCAGCTCGCGGGTGGTGTGCTTGGCGTCGGCGACGATCACCACGTTCGTCAGCCCGCCCGGGCGTGCGGCCAGACGGGTGACCATCGCCCGCCCGGCGGCGTTCTCGTCCCCGCCGACGATCTCGACCTGCCCGACCACCGCCCCGGTGAGATGGTCGAACGCCTCCAACACCGCGACCTGCGTCATCACCCCGACAGCATCGAACGACCGGGCGCCCTTGAGCGTCTTGCCGTCCAGGCTCACCACCGCCCGCACCCCCGGCCCGGCACACCCCCTGACCCCGGGTTCGGATTCGGTCTCGGTGGCGTCCTCGCCGATCGTCAGACCCGAGGCCCACACGCACAGCGCCTCGTCGAGCACCTGCGGATCGCAGGAGTTGATCAGCCGGCGGAACGTCGCCGCGGACGGCGCCCGTCGCGTGCACCCGAACCCGGCCAGCACCACCGGGTCCAGATCGGCGGCGACCTCACCGATCTCCTCGAACGTCGTCGCACCGCAGCACGCGGCGAAGACCGCCAGCCCCAGCACCAGCGGCAAGCCGTACCTCACCCCGCGCGGGTCACGCGGGTCCGGCACCGCCTCCAGCGCGTCGAGCAGGCACGCCACGTCCCGTCTGACCAGCAGCTCCGCAGCGGACGGCTCGCCCAGCGACGCGACGATAGGGAAGAATGAGGACACGACAGCGGCTCCCGTGAGATGGCCAGGCGTAAGGAACCTCGATCATCCCACCCGAGCCGCTGTCCTCATGCCACGACCCATACCCTCAACCACCCACCACCGTCAAGACGATCAACGGGTGATCAACCTTGCAATCGCCCTGGTGCTGATGGCGGTGGTCAGTGCTGTCGTCGAGCGGTTCTTTGGCGGCTCTCGATGGCGTGGATGGCTTGCTGGAGGTCGTCGGGCAGTGGTGTCTCGGCCAGGACGTCGTTCCCGTCGATCCGGATGGTGATGGTGCGGTGCTGCCGGGCGGTGGTGACGAACCGGCGGATGGACCAGCCCGTTGCGTCCTCGATCCACCGGGCCACCGCCATCGCGGCGAGCACGATGTTCAGGTGGGCGTCGATCGACTCGCGCTTGCGGGCGTAGATCGGGCGGGCGGCGAGGTCGGACTTGGCCATCCGGAAGGACTTCTCGATCCCGAACAGGCGGTGGTAGGCGCCGATCACGAAGTCAGGGCCTGCCTGGTGCGGGGGCAGGTTGGTGACGTAGCCCTTGATCCCCGCGAGCGAGCGTGTCTTGTCGACCAGGGCCTGGTCCA
This sequence comes from uncultured Actinomycetota bacterium, assembly GCA_963850545.1. Taxonomy (GTDB): domain Bacteria; phylum Actinomycetota; class Actinomycetes; order Actinomycetales; family Cellulomonadaceae; genus Promicromonospora. The sequence goes on from CAWKLP010000003.1 coordinate 330,925, forward strand.
GCGTCCGGGTGCCGCCGGTGAGCTTGACGAACCTGTTCCGCTTGACCGCGGCCTGCCCGGCGAGAGCCTTCTCCGCCTTGCGGACCTGTTCCTCGATCCCGCGCAGCGTGCGCCGGGCCCGGTCTGCTGAGTACTGGTAGTAGAACCAGTGATCGCGGCGCCCGTCGGACGGGCTCGCGGGCCAGGGCTGGGTGAAGATCTGCCCGTGGGTGAACGTCTGGTCGGGATGGGACTTCTGCCAGTGCTCGATGACCGACGGCATGCGTGGGGTCCTCGCACCGATGATGAACCCGAGCCCTTCGGTGTCCAGCGCCTTCTTGTTGCTGTCCGAGACCATCCCGGCGTCGGCCACGACGGTCACGTTCTGGACGTTGTAGGCCTTCTGGAAGTGGCGGATCACCGGCAGCATCGTGAGCGTTTCTGCCTTGTTGCCCTCGAACGCCTCGACCAGCAGAGGCCGGCCCGCCTCGTCGGTGAGGAGACCGATCGTGACCTGCGGCTCGAGGCGGCGTTCCTTGGAGAACCCCGGTTCGCGGAACCCGTCGGCCTTATCGGTCTCGAAGTAGAGCGTGGAGACGTCGAACAGCACCAGACTCGTCGGGCCGAGGTCCGCCCGGCCGGCCAGGGCCGCGACGAGCGGGTCACGGAACCCGGTCGTGGCGAACAACGGGAGGTGGCGCTTGATCGTCGGGTAAGAGACGGCGTCGATGCCGGCCTCGGCCAGGACGCGCAGGCTGTCCTGCTTGCTCGTGGGCTCGATGATCCGGGCCAGCACAAGCTGCCGAAACACCTCGTCTCGGCCGCTGGCGTCGTCCAGACCGAGCGCGTCGAACCCGGCGTTCAGCACCTCGGCCAGGACCTCCGCCCGCGAGCTGGTCACTGGCAGCCGGGCTCCGCGGCCGGGCTGCGGCACGGGACCCGCCGGTTCCAGGCCGAGGTCGAGCTCGTCCTGCCCGGCCGCGATCTTCTGGACGGCGACCGCCTTGAGCAGCTCTAGCTCCACACCATCGTGCGCGGAGCCGATGTGCTCTAGATCCGCCTTTGCACCTCTTCTGGAGTAAACAACCTGCACCGCGATCGCTCCAGAGGCAGTCGTCACCGTCCGCACGTATGGAGCCACGACCGGCAGCCTATGACACGTGGTTAGTGCGCACATCCGCGCCCGATCCCGCACAAAACCCCAGGTCAACGCGACGCGATCAGCCGCGAACACCAGAAGTGAGCCAAGTCAGGCTTGTGAGACATGCGGGACGCAGCTACCGAACACCGGGCTGTGCGACTACTGCGACGGCTGATGTCTGGCGTCGTGCGGCTCGGCGTCCCTGCTCTGTGCCCCAGGCCGAATGTCTTGGCAGCACGCTCGCGTAGGTCGGTACGGTCCGGACATGGCCTCGCACCTGATTCTGGTCCCGTCTGACCCTCTCACTCCCCGAGTTCCTGATCAGCACTTCGCGCGGGAGGCCGACGCCGCACGGCAAACGGGCGTGGACGTCGGGGTAGTGGACCACGATGCGATCCTCGCCGGGGACGTCCAGGCCGCGGTGCGACGGGTCCCGCCGTCCGACGTCGTGCAACCCGCCTGGTACCGCGGCTGGATGATTCCCTCGGCCGCCTACTCACAACTCGCCACTGAGCTGGAAGCCCGGGGGATTCGGCTGCTGACCAGCCCTGCCGCCTACCGGGCCGCGCACGAGCTGCCCGGCTGGTACGGCATGTTCGCCGACCTGACCCCGGCGAGTGTCTGGTCGGAGTGGGAGGCCGGCCGGACGCCAACGACCACGGACGTCGGTCCGCTGACCGAGGCGCTGGGCGGCGGCCCTGGCATCGTGAAGGACTACGTGAAGTCCCGCAAGCACGAGTGGTACGAGGCGTGCTTCGTGACAGATCTTGCCGACACGGCGGTTGCCACTCGTGTGATCGCAAGAATGGTCGAGCTGCAAGGGGACGACCTCACCGGCGGGATCGTCGTGCGTGCCTTTGAGCGGTTCACGTCCGATGACGAGGAGCGGGCCAAGGAAGCGCGCATCTGGTGGGTTAGGGGGTCGGCGGTCTTGATCACCCCGCACCCAGACACGCCCTCCGGGACCACGGTCGAGGTGCCGACCGAGGTGCGCGATGCTGTCGGCACGAGCGTGCGCACCCTCGGCGCCTTGTTCGTGACCACGGACCTCGCCCTGCGCTCTGACGGCGTCTGGCGCGTGATCGAAGTCGGTGACGGACAAGTCAGCGATCTCCCCGCGGTTCAGGACCCGGCCATGCTCATGCGGGCGCTCGCTGCTGTCGAGCCATGACTCGGAGCGTGTGATCGCGGGACCGGCGCAGCCCCTCTGATCAGGGCCGACGGTGAAAACCACGAGGCCCCGAATCCCCACGTCAGAAGGGGATTCAGGGCCTCGTTCCGGCTCCCGCGGTTGGACTTGAACCAACGACCGTCCGATTAACAGTCGGATGCTCTGCCAGCTGAGCTACGCGGGATCGTGTTCGCCCGTCCCGTGCACCAGGAGGGCGACCGGTGAAAACTCTAACAGGTTCCGGCGGGTAGTCCTGCCTCATATCCGACCCACGTCACAGCGGCGTCGCTCACACCTCTGCGAGGTCCGTCGTCCGTCCGCCGTCGGGCACTACCACCGCCGTCGGACAGCGCCCTTGGGCCCCGCGACCAGGCTCTCTGCCGGCACGTCGTCCGCCACGACCGCCCCGGCCGCGACGACGGCGTCGCGGCCGATGCTGACGCCGGGCAGGATCGTCGCGCCGGCACCGATCCACGCGTTCTCCGCCACGTCGATGGGCGCGCCGGAGAGGAACTGGCGCCGCTCCTCGGGGTCCACCGGGTGGCCCATCGTGATGAACGTGACGTTCGGGCCGACCATCACGTGCTCGCCCAGCCGAATGCCGGCGTAGTCGAGGAACGTGCAGCCTTGGTTGATGAAGACACGTTCCCCCAGGTCCAAGCGGAGGCCGTGATCCGTGTAGAAGGGCGGGTAGATCGTGGCCCCCGCCGGGAGCGGGCCGCCTAGGATCTGCTCGAACAGCGCCGCCTTGCCCTCCTCGTCGTCGAACGGCAGGACGTTCAGGCGCGAGGTCAGCGCCATGACCTCCATGACTCTCTTGTGCATCGCGGTGAACTCGGGCCCCAGGACACGTTCGCCCCTGGCCAGGAGCTCTGGATCGTGGATACGCATGAAGTTGTCTGTGGTCACCCGACGATTGTTGCCCACCCGAGGTCAGCGCCCCACCATCCCCAGACCAGCCTCGTTGTAGCGGTCGCCCTGGACGCCGACCCGCGCGGCCAGCCCGTTCAGGTCGGCGACGTCGTCGGCGGACAGCGCCACCTGCGTGGCGCCGGTGTTCTCCTCGACCCGCTCGATGCGCCGGGTGCCGGGGATCGGCACGATCCACGGCTGCTGGGCGAGCAGCCAGGCGAGCGCCACCTGTCCGGGCGTCGCGCCCTTGGCCCGCGCGAGCTCGCGTACGTGGTCCACGAGCACCTGGTTGGCCGTCCGGTTCTCGTCGGTGAAGCGGGGGATGGTGGCCCGCATGTCGTCGTCGGTGAACGACGTCGACGCGTCGACGGAGCCGGTGAGGAAGCCCCGGCCGAGCGGGCTGAACGGGACGAACCCGATGCCCAGCTCAGCGAGCGTGGGCAGCACCTCCGGCTCGGGGTCGCGGGTCCACAGCGAGTACTCGCTCTGCACGGCCGTGACGGGGTGCACGGCGTGCGCCCGCCGGATCGTCGCGGGGCTCGCCTCCGACAGCCCGAAGTGGCGCACCTTTCCGGCCTGCACCAGCTCGCCGACGGCGCCCGCCACGTCCTCGATCGGCACGTCCGGGTCCACGCGGTGCTGGTAGAACAGGTCGATCACGTCGGTGCGCAGGCGCCGCAGGGACGCGTCGGCGACGTCGCGGATGTGCTCGGGCCGGCTGTCCAGGCCGACCGAGGCGCCGTCCTCGATGCGCCAGCCGAACTTCGTCGCGATCACCACCTGGTCGCGCAACGGCTCAAGGGCCTCGCCGACCAGCTCCTCGTTGACGTACGGGCCGTAGACCTCGGCGGTGTCGAAGAGGGTGACCCCGCGGTCCACGGCGTCGCGCAGCACGCCGATCATGTCCTCGCGCGGGCCAGGGTTGGGGCCATAGCCCTGGGACATGCCCATGGCGCCGAGCCCGACAGCGGAAACTTCCAGGCCCTGGCCGAGCGTACGAGTGTGCATCGTGACAGTCTCCTTCGCGGTGGGTTGCGTCCTCCACGCTAGCCTCCAGGCGCGCCGTCGAGGAGGTCCTGTCATTACCTGTCACTAGCTGGGTCAGGCGGGCAGCCCCGCCGCACTCCGGACCCGGGCCTCGGCGGCGTCGATCGCCTCCGCCGTGCTCGGGTCGGCCAGGTCCACGTCGCGCCCGCCGATCACCTGGGAGAAGAGCGCGCCGTCCGCCCGCCGTCGGACCGCGACGCGGGCGGAACGCCCGCCGGGCAGCTTGACCGGCTCGGCCAGGACCACCGACCACTGCACCCGCTCGCGCAGCACCTGCGGCAGCACGGAGCGCCGGCCGTCGAGCGTCAGCGGCGTCGGCTCGTCGCCGTCGACCCAGTGCACCCGGATGACGTTGGACTCCGTGTCGTAGGTGGCCCGGTCGACGTCTGCCCACTCGCGGTGCACGACGACGGATGGCGCACCTCGCGACTCGGCGTCGCCCTGGCCGCTCGCGGACTCGGGCGCGGAGATCAGCAGGAGCTCGGCACGCGTGGCGAACGCCCACGCCTCGCCCGCTGACGTGACCAGCGCGGCCTGGGCCAGCACCGAGTCGGTGCGATGCGAGCGGACGGCGCGGCGGACCGCCTTCTGCGGGCGGTGCCCGAACCACGATCGGAACCCCATGGGCCAACCGTAGTGCCGCACACCGGGGGAGTGGACGTCGAGCGGTGGGCGCGGCGCCTCGTGGTCAGAGGTGCGCCCGCGTCCACCATGGGCCCAGTTCACCCGCTGGCCGGTCTGCGGGTATGCGTTGGGTGCCGTAGGTTCTGGCTTCGTGACTTTGACGAGCGCCGCGCCTCCTGCCGATCCTCCGGGCACGAAGGTCGGCGAGACGGCAAGAGACCGGCGCGAGGCGAAGAGCCGCCGTCGGCGCGGCATCCGGGTGTTCGTCGTCACGACGCTCGTGGTCGCCCTCGCGATGGGCTGCGGCGGCGTCGCCTGGTACGTCGTGTCGGACGCCGAGGAGCTCGCCGGGCAGACCGTCGCGGCCAGGGAGCTGCTGGTGGAGTCCGAGGGGAGGGTGGCCCAGGCGTCGACCCGCAGCGGGCTGTCCGCGCAGATCGGCAAAGCCGACTCCCTGCTGGACGGGCCGGTCCTCACGCGGCTCACCACGCAGCTCACCACCACCGGGACGGCCGACGCCCGGGCGTCCCTGGCGACGGCGTCGGACGCCGTCCGGGCCTCGATGGTGGAGCAGGCCCGCGCCGAGGTCACCGCGGCGCGCCGGACCTTGGCGGACGTCAAGAGCCGCGGCGAGAAGGTCTACGCGGCTACCCAGAGCGAGAGGTTCGACCAGGGCGAGGGCGCCTACGAGGCCGTCCAGGTCGGGCTCCGGGCCGCGCTGGAAGCCGCGACCACGGTCGACGCCGCCGCCGGCAGCAGCCTCGGCAGCGCCGACCTGGCGGAGCTGGAGAAGGTGGCGCTCGACCTCAGCACGAACCGCTCGGTAGTCACCATGGCGACGCAGGACATGGTCGTCGCACAGGACGCCGCCACGTGCCCCGAGCCCGACCATGTGTGGGACCCCGACAGCGGCGTGGTGCCGAGCTCCGACCTGTCCCCGATCCCGTGGTCGCCCACGCACTTCGTGCGGACCGACGTGCTGGACGGGCTGGTCGCGCTCGACGCCGCGTACAGCAAGGCGTTCGGCAAGCACCTGACGATCAACTCGTCCTACCGCACGCTGGCCGAGCAGGGGGAGCTCTACGACCCGTCGTCGCCGATCGCCGCCCCGCCCGGCTGCTCCAACCACGGTCTCGGGCTCGCGGTCGACATCGGCGGCGGCGTGCAGACGTTCGGCACCGAGCAGTACAACTGGCTCAAGACCCACGCCAAGTCCCACGGCTGGGTGCACCCGGCGTTCGCCGAGCCGGACGGGCGCGTGCCAGAGCCGTGGCACTGGCAGTCGGTCCTCGCCCGCGAGACACCCTGAGGATGCGGTTACGGATGGCGCTATTAACGCGACGCGTTACTATCAGGTAGCATGATCCAGTCCTTCGCTGACGGCGTCACTCGTGGCGTCTGGGAGCGTCGCCTCGTCAAGCGTCTTGGTCAAGACGTCCAGCGCACAGCCCACAGGAAGTTGCGACAACTGAATGCTGCGGAACGTCTCGGCGACCTGCGCGTCCCGCCTGGGAATCGCTTGGAGAAACTGGCCGGCGACCGTGCCGGCCAGCATTCGATCCGGGTCAACGACCAGTTCCGGATCTGCTTTCGGTGGACCGAAGCGGGTCCGGCGGACGTTCAGATCGTCGACTATCACTGAGAGGAGACTGAGATGACTGGCAAGGCCCACGAACCGATCACTCCCGGCGAGATCCTTCTCGAGGACTTCCTCGTCCCGATGGGGATCTCCCAGTACCGGCTGGCTCGGGCGATCGGAGTTCCTCCCCGCCGCATCAACGAGATCGTGCACGGCAAGCGACGCATCACCCCGGAGACCGGGATCAGGATGTCGAAGGCTTTCGGGCTGAGCGAGCGCTACTGGCTCAACGTCCAGGCCGACTACGACATCGAGATCGAGAAGGACGAGCATGCCGCTGAGCTCGCCGCGATCACGCCGCTCTCTGCATAGGCATTAACCGCACCGTCTACGGTGCCGGCGGCACGACTGATGGGCGCCGGCCCTCTCCTGGGCTGTGTGTTCCCTCGTCGTTGATCCGGCCGGCCAGCCGTCGCGGGGCGCTGCGCAGCCCTGACGCGCAGGCCGCGGTGCCCAAGGGTTGCCATCCGAGAAACCGGTTACTAGGATCTGGGAAACCGGTTCCCCGTGGGCCTCCTTCTCACCCGGGTGTCTCGCCCCAGCGTCGGGGCGGGTGCCCCTGGTGATCCCGCATCGGCCCGGTGTCGAACCACAGCAATGTCCCGCATTCAACGACGAACGTGAGGCAATGACCATGAGACGACCAAGAGCTGTCCAGATCCTCTCGGCGGTGGCCGCGGTGACCCTCGCGGTCACGATCGGAGTGACCACCCAGTCCGCTCCGGACGCGGCGGCTGCCACCGGCCCTGCCACGGGCTTCGCCACCCAGAACGGTGGGACCACCGGCGGCGCCGGCGGGCAGACGGTGCGGGCCACCACGGGAACCGCGATCCACACGGCACTGTGCAACCGCGCCAGCAGCAGCACCCCGATCATCATCGAGGTCACCGGGACCATCAACCACGGCAACACCAGCAAGGTGTCGGGCCCGAGCTGCAACACGGCCGACGGCGTCATCGAGCTCAAGCAGATCAGCAACGTCACGCTCGTCGGCGTCGGCAGCGGTGCGGTCTTCGACCAGCTCGGTATCCACATCCGCGAGGCCAGCAACATCATCATCCAGAACGTGACGGTCCGGAACGTCAAGAAGTCGGGCTCGCCGATCTCCAACGGCGGTGACGCCATCGGCATGGAGAGCGGCGTCCGGAACGTCTGGGCCGACCACCTCACGCTGGAGGCCTCGGGCGGGGAGGCGGAGGGCTACGACGGCCTCTTCGACATGAAGGACGACACCAAGTACGTGACCCTGTCCTACAGCATCCTGCGCAACTCCGAACGCGGCGGCCTCATCGGCTCCAGCGAGACCGACCTCTCCAACGGCTTCGTCACGTTCCACCACAACCTGTACCGGGACCTCAACTCCCGCACGCCCCTGCTGCGCGGCGGCATCGCGCACAGCTACAACAACCACTACGTGGGCCTCGTCGAGTCCGGGATCAACTCGCGCGCCGGGGCCAAGGCGAAGGTGGACAACAACTACTTCGAGGACTCCAAGGACGTGCTCGGCACGTTCTACACCGACCAGCCCGGCTACTGGCAGGTCGCAGGCAACGTCTTCGACAACGTGACGTGGTCGAGCCGCAGCAGCGACTACAACCCGGCCGGCCCGAACCCGACGTCGAACACCTCCGTCAGCATCCCGTACTCGTACCCGCTCGACGGAGCCAGCTGCGTGCCGGCGGTCGTCAGCCAGACGGCGGGCGCGAACAAGGGCAACCAGGTGTCGGACGGCAGCTGCACCCCGACCGACCCGGACCCTGACCCGACGCCGACCGACCCGACGGACCCGACCGACCCGACGGACCCGACCGACCCGACGGACCCGACCGACCCGCCGACCGGCACCAACCTCAGCCTCGGCGCGGGCGCCGACGGCTCCGGCAAGGCCGACGGGACGAGCTACGGCAGCGTGATCGACGGCAACACGAGCACCTACTGGTCACCGGCGAGCTCGACGGGACGGGTCTCGGTCAAGTGGGGCTCCGCGACCACGGTGTCGAGCGTCAACATCCGTGAGGCCTCCGGCGCCGTCGGGAACATCGTGTCGTGGCGCGTCGTCAACAACGACACCGGCGCCGTCCTGGCCACCGGCAGCGGCGCCGGTGTCATCAACTTCGCGGCCACCTCGCTGAGCAAGCTCAACTTCGAGATCACCAGCTCGTCGGCGACCCCGCGGATCGCCGAGTTCGAGACCTACGCCGCCGCGTCGTCGAGCGGTGGTGGAACCACCGAACCGCCGGACGACGGCGGGACCGCCGAGCCGACCGAGGCCGTGCTGTACGCAGCGCCGGGTGGAACTGACGGCGCTGCGGGGACCCAGGCGAACCCGACGACGCTGACCGCGGCGATCGACCGGATCGACGCCGGCGGCACCATCTACCTGCGCGGGGGGACCTACAACCTCTCGCAGACGGTCGACATCGCGCCGGGCAACAGCGGCACCTCTGGCAACCGCACCGAGCTGTTCGCCTTCGCCGGCGAGACGCCGGTGCTGAACTTCTCGGCCCAGAGCGAGGACCCGGCCAACCGCGGCTGGCCATCGGCGGCGCCTGGTGGCACCTGCGCGGCATCATCGTGCAGAACGCGGGCGACCACGGGATCCTCCTCGGCGGGGACAACAACGTCATCGAGCGGGTCGTGACCCGGTTCAACAACGACTCCGGGCTCCAGCTCTCCCGGTACGCCGCGGGGGCGCCCAGCAGCGAGTGGCCTTCGAACAACCTCATCGTGTTCTCGGAGTCGCACGACAACGCCGACTCAGACGGCGAGGACGCCGACGGGTTCGCGCCGAAGCTCACGGTGGGCTCGGGGAACGTCTTCCGGTACGCCGTGTCCCACAACAACATCGACGACGGCTGGGACCTGTACACCAAGCCCGACACCGGCCCGATCGGAACCGTCACCATCGAGGACTCGCTCTCGTACGGGAACGGGACCCTGTCCGACGGCTCCCAGGCCGGGAACGGCGACCGCAACGGCTACAAGCTCGGCGGCGAGGACATCGGGGTCAACCACACCGTGAAGCGGAGCATCGCCTTCGACAACGGCAAGCACGGGTTCACCTACAACAGCAACCCGGGGTCGATGACGATCGAGAACAACCTGAGCATCGGCAACACCGAGCGCAACTTCAACTTCGACGCCGGCTCCTCGACCTTCCGCAACAACACCTCCTGCAACAGCGGGTCGAACGACCGGATCATCGGCAACGACGCCGGCGGCAACCAGTGGTGGTCCGGCTCCAACGGCTCCCGGTGCGCTCAGTACTCCGGGTCCCTGGCGTGGTCCTTCGCATCGGACGGCCGCCTGGTGGTGACGATCGGGGGGAAGCCCGTGAACCTGTAGCCAGGCACCACCCAGGAATCGACGAAGCGCCCTGGCGAAACCGTGAGGATAGCGCCGGGGCGCTTCGCCGTCCCGCAAACACGGGATCCTGCGAGCCCCTTGACCGTTGGGCTACCCCCGCCCCAGCGAGGGCATGTCATCAGGTTATGGCGGGACGACGCCCGCTGCCTGGGTCAGGCCGGGTGATATGGCGGCCGAACCGCGAAGATCACCCTCTGAGGCCGACCTTCAGGTCAAATGGGTGCCCCGTACAGGACTTGAACCTGTGACCGAGAGATTATGAGTCTCCTGCTCTGACCAGCTGAGCTAACGGGGCCTGCGGCACGAAGCCGCGCAAGGATCCTACTGCTTCGGGCAGGCGGTTCCTGCGAGACCCGCGCGGGCAGGTCCCCAGGGTGGCTTCGAGATGCCCTGGCGCGCCCCCCGCCGTCGGCCTCGGTAGTCTCGATCCTGAGCGACGGGGCGGCACCGGGGGGCGCCGACCCGCCCTGTGCGTCGGTATGCGGACCATGCCGGGTGTCTGGCCCGAAGCGGGCCGGACGGCGCACCGTGAGCCGAGGCGGCGACATGAGTACCGGACCGGGCGAAGGCACCGAACCTGGGGGCGCGAAAGGCCGACGGCTGATGCTGCTGCTGGCGGCGGCCATGTTCGTGCTCGTGGTCGACACCTCGTTGATGAACGTGTCGATCTCCGCGGTCGTCACGGACCTGGACACCACGGCCAGCGGCGTGCAGTCCGCCATCGCGCTCGAAGCGCTGGTCTCGGCGGCCTTCATCCTGATCAACAGCAAGGTGGGCGACCTGATCGGGCGCAAGCGCGCGTACGTCCTCGGGTTGCTGGCGTACGCGACCGGGGCGGTGGCCATGACGCTCGCGCAGAGCCTCACGGCGATCGTCGTCTTCTGGGCCGTCATCGGCGGGCTCGGGGCGTCATTGCTCCTGCCGGCGATGCAGTCGCTGATCCACGGCAACTTCACCGGTGCCGCCCAGAAGCAGGCCTATGCCATGGTCGGCGCGGCGGCCGCCATCGCCGCTGCGGTCGGTCCGCTGCTGGGCGGGTTCGTCACGACGTACCTGTCGTGGCGGGTCGGGTTCGGGCTGGAGGCGCTCATCATCGCCGTCGTCCTGAGCCAGATCAGACTGGTGCGCGACGTCCCCTACACCGGCTCCCGCCAGGTCGACGTCGTCGGCGCGGTCCTGTCCGTCATCGGCATGGGCGGCGTGGTGCTCGGGATCCTGGTCTGGCAGGAGGGCGGTGAGTTCGTCGGCCTGCTCATGGTGGTCGGGGTCGTGGCGCTGGTGGCGCTCGCCCGCTGGCTCGTGCGACGCACGCGTGAGCACAAGGTCCCTCTGCTCGACCCCGACCTGTTCCGCCATCCCAGCTTCACCACCGGGGTCACGGGCCAGATGCTCCAGCAGATCACGCTCGGCGGGGCCATGATCGCCCTGCCGCTGTTCCTGCAGATGACCCTCGAGTACAACGCGCTCGAGGCGGGCCTGGCCCTGACCCCGCTCTCGCTGACGATGTTCGCGGCGGCGATCGTGGCGGGCAGGAGGAGCGGGCGACGGCGTCCGGCTGCGATCATTCGCGCCGGGTTCCTGCTGGCCAGCCTCGGGATCGCCGTCATCATCCCGTTCGTCCCCCGTGTGGACAGCGGCTGGTACCTCGTGCTCCCGCTCGCCGTCGCGGGCTGCGGCCTCGGCCTGCTGGTCTCGCAGCTCAACAACTACACCCTCGCCCCCGTCGAGGAGGAACGGGTCAGCGAGGCCGCCGGCGTCAACTCGGCCGCCGGATCCTTCGGCCTCTCGTTCGGCCTCGCCATGTCCGGAGGCATCCTGCTCGCCGTCCTCGCGTTCAGCTTCACCCAGCTGACCGAGGTCAGCTCGATCATCCCCCCGGCCCAGCAGCAGCAGATCGCCACCGCGCTCGAGACCGACGCCGAGGTCATGAGCAATACCCAGCTCGCAGAGCAGATCACGGGCCAGCCGCCGGAGGTCGAGGCCGAGGTGCTGGCCATCAACGGCGACGCCCGCAACCGCTCGCTGCAGGTCGCCCTGCTCGTACCACTGCTCGCCGGCCTCGTCGGGCTCGGCAACTCCTTCCGCATGATGCGACTGCCCGACCACAAGCCGTCGTCCTCGCTCGACGGGACAGAGCTCGCCTGACCCCGCTCGCCCCGCCCCAGGCCGGCTCCGAAATGTCCTGGCGCGGGCCCGACGTCGGCCCTTAGGTTCTGCGAGCCATCCACTCGTCAGAACTGGAGTACTCCCATGTCCTCGAACTTCCCGGTCGCACTGTCGGGTGCCCGGGCCCAGACCCTCATGTGGGCGCACGAGCACGACGTCGAGCACGCGGCGCTGAACCAGCTCCGCAACATCTCGGCCCTGCCGTGGGTCGAAGGCGTCCGCGTGATGCCCGACGTCCACCTCGGCAAGGGCGCGACCGTCGGCTCCGTCATCGCGATGCGCGACGCCGTGTCGCCCAACGCCGTCGGCGTCGACATCGGCTGCGGCATGATCGGCGTCCGCACCTCGCTGACCGCCGCCGACCTGCCCGATGACCTCTCCCGCCTCCGCAAGCGGATCGAGGCAGCGATCCCGGTCGGGTTCCACGCGCACGACGAGCCCGTGGACCTGCGCCGGCTGCGGCCCGTCAAGGGGTCCGGAGGCCAGGAGCGGCTGCGCGGCGAGACGGCGTTCTGGGACCGTTTCGAGACGCTGAACCCCAAGGTGCGGCAGCTCGAGACCCGGGCGCGCAAGCAGCTCGGCTCGCTCGGCGGCGGCAACCACTTCGTGGAGGTCTGCCTGGACCAGGACGACCAGGTCTGGCTCCAGCTCCACTCCGGCTCGCGCAACATCGGCAAGGAGCTCGCCGAGCACCACGTCGGCATCGCCAAGCGCCTCGACCACAACATGGGTCTGGTCGATCGCGAGCTGGCCGTGTTCCTCGCCGGCACGCCCGAGATGGACGCGTACCTCAACGACCTGTGGTGGGCGCAGGAGTACGCCGCGCGCTCGCGGGCGGTCATGATGGCGCTCGCCGTCCAGGCGGTCCGGGACGAGTTCGCGGCCCTGTCCGACGGCGGCCGCGAGCTCACCTTCGACGAGGGCGTGAACGTGCACCACAACTACGTGGCGCGCGAGCAGGTCGACGGCGCCGAGCTGATCGTCACCCGCAAGGGCGCGATCCGGGCGGGCCTGGGCGACCTGGGCCTCATTCCCGGGTCGATGGGCACGGGCTCGTACGTGGTGCGCGGCCTGGGCAACCCGGCGTCGTACTGGTCGGCGTCCCACGGCGCGGGTCGGCGGATGTCACGGACCCGGGCCAAGAAGGAGTTCACGGTCGAGGACCTCGCCGCCCAGACCGAGGGCGTCGAGTGCCGCAAGGACCGGGGCGTGCTCGACGAGATCCCCGGTGCGTACAAGGATCTCGACGCCGTGATCGCGGCCCAGTCCGACCTCGTCGAGGTCGTGGCCCGGCTCCGGACGGTGCTCTGCGTCAAGGGCTGAGACCCCGCGGCGGCCCACTTCGGCCCGAGCTCTTCGGGATCGCGGTGGCCGCCGCGGACGTCCGGGGTCAGAGTTGTCCCAAGCCCAGGAGGTGGCCGACGTGCCAGCAGACGAACCGCAGCAGGACGGCGGAGGAGCCGGAGACGGCGAGGTGAGGGCACCGGCCCGCACCATCAGCAACCGTCGTCGACGGGCGATGATCGCGCTCGGCCTGCTGCGGGCCGGGGCGACGTCGGCCCTCCTGCTGGTGCTCTACTACGTGCTGCCGCTCGACGGGGACTCGGTCTCGCACCTGACGCTCGTACTGGCCATCGGTCTCGCGGCGTTCGCGGCGACGGCCTACTGGGAGGTCCGCGCCATCGTCCGGTCCAGGTTTCCCGGGATCCGAGCGATCCAGGCCCTGGCGATGCTCGTCCCGTTCTTCCTGCTCCTGTTCGCCTCCACCTACTTCATGCTCAGCTTCCAGATGCCTGCGACGTTCAGCGAGTCCCTCAACCGGACCGACTCGCTGTACTTCACCGTGACCACGTTCGCGACGGTCGGTTTCGGCGACATCGTGCCCCGGTCGGACGCCGTCCGGCTGCTCGTCACCGGACAGATCCTGCTGGACCTGGTCATCCTCGGCCTGGGCATTCGGGTGATCCTCGGCGCGGTCCGGAAGGGTCTCACGGGCGAGGTGTGACAGCCGCGGCCGCCGGCGAGTGGCCGGCCACCGGCTGGAACCGGGCGGGGCGCATCTGGCACCCTGTGCGCGGTGAGCAGCGCACAGGGTGGCGGAGACACCCTCCTCCGTCCGATGGAGCCGCCGGAAGAGCCGCCGGACGAGGCCCCGGCCGTCTCCAGGCGCGTACGCGGCCTCGTCGTCGCGGTCTGGCTGCTCCTGCTCGCGCACTTCGTGGCCACGTTCGTGTGGACGGCGCCGGGCTACGTGACGGGTCTGCCGGAGGACGAGGGCGGCACGGACACGCCCACCGGCGTCCACCGCGCCCTGGAGGCCTATCTGACCCCGGTGTTCGCCCAGAACTGGTCGATCTTCGCGCCCTCGCCCCTGCACGTGGAGTACGCCCTGCGCGTGCGGGGCGTGTACGCGGGCGGGCCCGACGGCGCCGTCGAGCCCGGTCCCTGGATCGACACCACGGCGGTCGAGGTCCGCGCGCTGACCGGGCACCTGCTCCCGGCGGCGACCGAGCGCCCGTCCCGCCGTCTGGCAGGCGACGCCCGCGCCGCTTACCTGGCGCTGCCCGACGACGCCCGGGTGATGGTCCTGGCCCCGCCCGCAAGCAGCCAGGAGGCCGCGGACGTCGATCCCTGGCCCGGCCTGCGCACCGCGCTCCTCGACACCGGGGCCGCGCCGGACGTCGTCGACCAGTACCTCGGCGCGGACCGGGCCCTGGCCGCCTACGCGACGCAGGTGCTGCTGGCCTCCGGGGCCGAGGTGCCGGAGAGCGCGCCGGGAACGGCGTCGACGGGCCAGGATCCCGTGTACGTGCAGGTGAGCATCGTGCGCCACGCCCTGGCGCCGTACGGGACCGCCGAGCGTCCCGAGCCGACGGAGCTCACCCTCGGCGCTCGCCCGCCGGTGGTCGTGCCCGGCCAGGACGCCGCCGCCTTCCGCGCCACCTGGGACGCGCTGCGGAACGACGCCGTGCGGAACGACGCCCGGCGCAACGACGCCGTGCCCGGCGGGAGCGCCCGGTGAACCGCCTGCTGGACGCCGGCGTGCGCTGGATGACCGCGTCCGCCCGCGCGACCTACGGCGTCGCACTGATGCGCATCGTGCTCGGCCTGGGCATCGGTGGGTACGTCGCGGTGAACTTCCCGGCGCGCCAGGCCCTGTGGGGCACCGGAGCTCGCTGGACGACGCCGCTCGGTGGCCACGCGCTCACCAGCGACCTGCTGCTCACGGCGGGCTGCGTCGCGCTGCTCCTGGTGGCCGTGCTGGTCGCGGTGGGCTGGCGGGCCCGGTGGACGGTGCCGCTGCTGGTTCTCGGCTGGACGGGCCTGACCGCGATCAACCCGCTGCTCGCCGACCAGGGCGACAACATCTCCCGGATCCTGCTGGTCTACCTCTGCTTCGCGGACACGTCGGCACGCTGGTCCCTGGATGCCCGACGCCGGGGGAGCGGGGCGGGCCTTCCGGCGTCGGCCCTGTCGGCGTCGGCCCGGCCGCGGCCCACGCGGACGCGACCCGCTCGGACGCAGGTGCGCAACCTGGTCCACAACGCCGCCGTGCTGGCGGTGGGCGCTCAGATCTGCCTGGCGTACGTGCTGTCCGGGCTGTTCAAGCTGCAGGGAACCGAGTGGCGCGAAGGAACGGCCGTGTACTACCCGCTGATGCTGCCGCAGTTCCGGCCGTGGCCCCCGCTGGCCGACCTCGTCGCGGGCAGCGGATGGCTTGTCGCGGCGGTGACGTGGGGGACCCTCGCGCTGCAGCTCACGTTCCCGCTCCTGCTGCTGCAGCGGCACCTGCGGGTGGCGGGCGTGGCCGTGGCGCTCGCCATGCACGCGGGCATCGCCGTGATCATGGGGCTGCCGTTCTTCTCGCTGTTCATGATGGCGGGGGACTGCGTGTTCCTCCGCGACGTGACCGTCGAACGGTGGACAGCTCGGGCGACGAAAAGGTCCGCCTCGACCAAGCGGTTGGGCCTGAAAACCTCGAGGTCTCCAGGCCCAACCGCTTGGTAGAAGCGGACCTTCAGCAGGAGTCAGTCAGCAGAGTCAGCCGACCTGGTGGAGCCAGCGGACCGGGGCGCCGAGGCCGGCGTACCGGAACGGCTCCAGCTCGTCGTCCCAGGCGGCGCCCAGGGCGAGGTCGAGCGCGTCCCGCATGGCGCGCGGGTCGGCGAGCTCGAGGGCGGCGCGGACCCGGTCCTCCTGGACCACGACGTTGCCGTGCACGTCCGTCATGGCGTGGAAGATGCCGAGGTCGGGGGTGTGCGACCAGCGGGCGCCGTCGGCCCCGTTGCTCGCGTCCTCGGTGACCTCGTAACGCAGGTGCGACCACCCGCGCAGGGCCGACGCCAGCTTGGCGCCCGTGCCCTGCGGACCCTGCCACGAGTACTCGGCGCGGTACAGACCGCGTCCTGCGGGCTGCGCGGTCCAGTCCATGGCAACGCGCACGCCAAGGATGTTCCCCGCGGCCCACTCGATGTGGGGGCACAGGGCACGAGGCGCAGAATGCACAAAGAGCACACCCCGCGTGATGACACCGGCCATGTCTTCCTCCCTGGGTCGAGGTACGTCTTCCCCTACGTCCTCACCCGGGCGGTGACGCTGTGGTCGGCTGCACAGCGGTGCTTCGGACCACATCCTGCCCGATTCATCGACGACATGCGAGGCGAAACGGCGCGCATGCTGTCGAAAGAATCACTTCGTACGACGAGTTCGTTCGGCACATTCTTGCCTAAAAGGGCATACGGCCACTAGTGCTCCCGGGAATCTTCTGGAGATTCATCCCACATGCACGGTATGTACGAAAAACGCACATCGGGGCCTCACAGGCGCGCGCGAAGCTCCCGCATCGCCGCGCGCCGCGTCTCCTTCTGGAGGCGGTCCAGGTAGACCGTGCCGTCGAGGTGGTCGCACTCGTGCTGGAGGCAGCGGGCCATGATCCCGGTGCCCTCCACGGTGATCGGCTCGCCGTCGAGGTTGATGCCCTCGACCCTCGCGTAGTTCGCGCGCACCGTCGGGTACCAGAGCCCCGGCACGGACAGGCAGCCCTCGCCGCCGTCCTGCAGCTCCTCGCCGAGCTCGACGATCCGGGGGTTGATCACGTAGCCGATGTCGCCCTCGACGTTCCACGAGAAGGCCCGCAGGGAGACGCCGATCTGGTTGGCGGCCAGTCCGGCGCGCCCCTCGTCGTCCACCGTCTCGACCAGGTCCGCGACCAGGCCGCGGACGCGGTCGTCGATCGTCGTCACGGTGTCGCACGGGGTGCGCAGCACGGGGTCGGGAACTACACGGATCTCACGCATTGCCATGCGGGCATTCTCCCATGTCAGAACGGAGGGTCACGGTCTCGACAGGCCCACACTTCGGTCCGGGCCCGCCCAAGGGGCGTTGGCAGGTCGACCGGCGGCCAAGGCCCAAACGTGTCAGACGCTCAGGTCACGCGAGCGACCTGAGCGTCTGACATGAGCGCCGCCCGCCGGCGAGGGCTGGGCTCAGCTGTTCTGGATCACCAGGGCGACGTTGTGGCCGCCGAAGCCGAACGAGTTGTTGATCGCCGCGACGTCGCCGCCCGGCAGCTTCGCCGGCTCGTTGCGCACGAGCGGCACCTGCAGCTCGGGGTCGGGGTTGTCCACGTTGATCGTGGGCGGGGCGAGGCGCTCGGCGACCGCCTTGACCGCGAACAGCGACTCGATGGCGCCGGCACCGCCCAGCAGGTGGCCCGTCATGGACTTGGTCGCCGAGAGCAGCACGTGGTCGGCGTCGGCCCCCAGGAGCGTCCGGATGGAGCGCGTCTCGGTGAGGTCGCCCACCTTGGTGGACGTGGCGTGCGCGTTGACGTGCACGATGTCGGCGGCGGTCACCCCGGCGTCCTCCATGGCGAACCGCATGGCGGACACCTGGCCCGTGCCCTCGGGGTCCGGGGAGGTGATGTGGTACGCGTCGGACGACAGGCCGACGCCGCTGACCTTCGCGTAGACACGGGCGCCGCGGGCGGCTGCGTGCTCGGCGCTCTCCAGCACCAGGACTGCCGCACCCTCGCCGAGGACGAAGCCGTCGCGGTCGACGTCGTACGGGCGGGAGGCGGCCTGCGGGTCGTCGTTGCGCAGCGAGAGCGTGCGGGACGCCGCGAACGCGCCGAGCGGCATGGGGTGGATGGCGGCCTCGGTGCCGCCGGCGACCACGACGTCGGCCCGGCCGGAGCGGATCATCTCGACGGCGTAGCCGACGGCCTCGGCGCCGGAGGCGCACGCCGACACGAGGGCGTGCGTGCCGGCGCGAGCGCCGAACTCGAGGGACACGTACGCCGACGGCGAGTTCGGCATCAGCATCGGGACGGTCATGGGCAGCATGCGTCGCGCGCCGCGCTCCCGGAGCGTGTCCCAGCCGTCCAGGATGGTCTGGATCCCGCCGATGCCCGACGACACCACGGCGCCGAGCCGGGCGCCGTCGACCTCGGGGCTGCCGGCGTCGGCCCAGGCCTCGCGCGCCGCGACTATCGCGTACTGCGCGGACGGGTCCATCCGCTTGGTCTCGGGGCGGGAGAGGACCTCGGCCGGGTCCACCTTGATGGTGGCGGCGAAGGTCACGGGCAGGCCGTACTTCTCCGCCCAGTCGTTCTCGAGGGTGCGCGCTCCGGACGCGCCTGCGAGCGCGGCCTCCCACGTGGATGCCACGTCCCCGCCCAGCGGGGTGGTGGCGCCGAGGCCGGTGACGACGACTTCGCGTGCGGAGGTCATGATGATGCTCCCGAGAGTGATGGGACGAAGGGGGCAGGTGCTAATAGTGCTGCCTGTAGGCAGCGAGTGCCCGACGGCGGCGCGGGCCCGTGGATCGAGCTGGGCCACGCGGCCGCCGTCGGGGGCGGCTCAGGCCTGAGCGCCCTTGATGAAGCTCACGGCGTCGCCGACGGTTGCGAGGTTCTTGACCTCCTCGTCCGGGATGCGAACCCCGAACTTGTCCTCGGCGTGCGTGACGATGGTCATCATCGACAGGGAGTCGATGTCGAGGTCGTCCGTGAAGGACTTCTCCAGCAGGACGTCGGCCGTGTCGAGGCCCGTCTCCTCGGCGACGATCTCGGCGAGGCCCTCGAGGATCTCCTGGTCCGTGTTGGCCATGGGACTTCCTTATCTTTCGTAACGGTCACCGGCGCCGTCGAGCACCGGTGTCTTGCTGGTCAGATCTTGGCGCATCCGGCGACCGGAATGCACGACGGACCACGACTGGTAACCCTGCTGCCTCCTGGCTACGGGAGCACCACTACCTGCGCGGCGTAGACGAGGCCTGCACCGAACCCGATCTGGAGGGCGAGGTCGCCGGACTTGGCCTGTCCCTCGGACAGGAGCCGCTCGGCGGCCAGCGGGATCGACGCGGCGGACGTGTTGCCCGTCTCGGCGATGTCGCGCGCTATCACCACCGTATCCGGCAGACCCAGCTGCTTCTTCATCTGGTCGATGATCCGCATGTTCGCCTGGTGCGGGATGAAGACCTGGATGTCCTCGGCGGTCACGCCGGCCTCGGCCATGGCCTTCTCCGCGATGGGCGCCATCTGGAAGCCGGCCCACTTGAACACCGTGGGACCGTCCTGGCGCAGCGTGGGCCAGCCCAGCGAGGGGTCCTCGCGCAGCTCGGTCCAGGAGTGCGTCTGCCGGATCGCGGTGGCCTTGGAGCCGTCCGAGCCCCACACCGTCGGGCCGATGCCCGGGGTGTCCGACGGGCCGACGATCGCGGCGCCCGCGCCGTCGCCCAGCAGGAAGGAGATGGAGCGGTCGGTCGGGTCGATGATCTCGCTGAGCTTCTCGGCGCCGATCACCAGCACGTGCCGGGCCAGGCCCGCGCGGACCAGGGCGTCCGCCTGGCCGATGCCGTACGCGTAGCCGGCGCAGGCCGCCGACACGTCGTAGGCCGCGGCGGGCGTCGCGCCGATGCGGTCGGCCAGGATCGCGGCGGCCGACGGCGTCATGTGCATGTGCGTGATCGTCGAAAGGATGATCGCGTCGATGTCGGCGCCGACGAGGCCCGCGGCGTCGAGCGCCTTGTTCGCGGCCGCCTCGGCCAGGTCGAGCACGTCCGTGTCGGCGCCGGCCCGACGGCGGGTGATGATGCCGGTGCGCTGGCGGATCCACTCGTCCGACGAGTCGATGGGGCCTGCGATGTCGTCGTTCGTGACGACGAGCTCACCGCGCTCCGCGCCGATCGCGAGGATCCGCGAGAACTGCGTGGGCTGGGCCTGCTGCAACTCAGTCACTCGGCTGCTCCGTTCACGCTCGTGCCGCTGGAAAGGACAGTGCTGTGGGCTGCGATCAGCGCTCGGGCCGCGTCGAGGTCCGCGGGCGACTTCACCGCGACCGTCTCGACACCCTTGAGACCACGCTTGGCGAGCCCCGTCAGGACGCCGCCGGGGGCGAGCTCCAGCAGGCCGGTGACGCGGCGCTCGGCGAGGCCCGCCATGATCAGGTCCCAGCGCACCGGCGCCGTGACCTGGCGTGCGAGGTTGCCGAGCACGTCCGCCCCGGTGCCGTGGCCGTGGGCGCCGCCGGTGTAGGCGGTCCCGTCGAGGTCGGCGAGGAAGGGCAGCGTCGGGTCGGCGGCGTCCCAGCCGAGGGCCACCGGCTCGAACTCGGCGCGCGCCGCGTCCATGTACGGGGTGTGGAACGCGCCGGCGACCTGCAGGGGGATCACGCGGGCCCGCGTCGGCGGGTTCTCGGCCAGCTTGGCGAGGTCCTCCAGCGCGCCGGCGGCGACCGTCTGGCCGGCGCCGTTCACGTTCGCGGGCCACAGGCCCGCGGCCTCGATCGCGGCCAGCACCTCGTCCGGGTCGCCGCCCACGACGGCGCTCATGCCCGACGGCGCAGCCGCCGCCGCCGTGGCCATCGCCCGGGCGCGGCGTGCGACCAGGCCGGCCGCACCGTCGTCGGACAGGGCGCCTGCCACCGCGGCCGCCGACAGCTCGCCGACCGAGTGGCCTGCGGTGACGTCCACGACCTCCGGGGCGGCGCGCCCGTCCAGCAGGACCCGCAGCGCGAGCAGTGAGGTGGCGACGATCAGCGGCTGGGCCACGGCCGTGTCGCGGATCGTGTCCGCGTCTGACGTCGTGCCGTGCGCCACCAGGTCCAGGTTCGAGGCCTCGGATGCTGCTGCAAGGCGTTGTTCGGTACCGGGCAGCTCAAGCCAGTCGCTGAGCATCCCGGGGGTCTGAGAGCCCTGTCCAGGGCAGACGACGGCGAGCACGCGTCCACTCTGCCAACCCGGGCCGCTCCCAGGACGTCGCGACCTGTACCAACCTGATAGAGGGCCCTTGTCGGGAACCTACAAGGCGCTGACCTCGGGCAAGAGCTAGTGACGCTGCGGCCCGGCCGGCTCAGCCCCGGCCGAGCTGGCCCAGCGCCAGCGCCACCTGCAGCACGAACGACTCGCGGGCGTCCAGCGGGTCCCAGCCGGTGATCTCGGAGACCTTGCGGAGGCGGTAGCGCACCGTGTTGGGGTGAACGTACAGATGGCGCGCGGCGGCCTCCAGGGAGCGGCCGGTGCCGAGGTACGCCGAGAGGGTCTCCAGCACGGCCCCGCCGGCGTCCTGCAGCGGGGTGAAGGCCTGGGCGATCAGTGTGGCGCGGGCCGTGTAGTCGCCCGTGAGGACGCGCTCGGGCAGGAGGTCGTCCGCCATGACGGGGCGGGGCGCCTGCGGCCAGGCCGGTGCCGCCGTGAGGCCGGCGAGCGCGGACCGGGCCGACCGGGCGGCGTCGGTCAGGCTCGGCACCTGGGTGCCGATGACCACGGGGCCCGTGCCGAAGCGGGCCAGGAGCGACGTGGCGGCGGCCACGAGGTCGCCCTCGCCGCCGAGCACCAGCACGAGGCGGTCGCCGTGGATCCCGACGAGGGCGTCGCCCGCGGCGCGCCGGGCGACCCGGCGGATCTCGGCGGTGCGGATCTCGTCGAGCTCCTCGGTCGCGAGCCCCACTACGACGAGCGCGTTGCCACGGCCGCTCCAGCCGAGCGCGGAGATGCGCGATCGGAGGGAGTCGTCGCCGTCGCCGCGGACGAGGGCGTCGACCACCAGTGCTTCGAGCCGCGCGTCCCACGCGCCGCGCCACTCGGCGGCGCGGGCATAGACCTCGGCCGCGGAGAACGCGACCTCTCGGGAGTAGCGCAGCACGGCCTCGCGCAGGTCGCGCTCGCCGCCGGGCGCGGCGATCCGGTCGGAGTGCGTCTCGACGACGTCGACCACCACGCGCACGAGCTGCAGGGTGTGCTGCAGCGAGATGGAGCGGGTCAGCTCGGTGGGCGCCGCTGCGAAGATCTCGCTGACGCCGTGCGGCGGCCGGTCGGGGTCGGTGAACCAGGAGGTGAACGCGTTGATGCCGGCCTGGGCGACGAGGCCCACGTAGGAGCGGTCCTCCGCGGGAAGCTCGCGGTACCAGTTGAGGTCCTCGTCGAGGCGGCGCATCGCGGCGGCGGTGAGGAGGCCGCTGGCCTCGCGGACCCGCTGGAGGTTCATGGGGAAACCGACGGACTCCGTGGCCGGATCGGGGGTCGCCTCGGGCGTCTTCTCCGGCGCCGGGCTGCCCTTGCCTGTGCCCTTGCCGGTGCTCTTACCCGTGTCCTTGCTCGTGCCCGTGGCGTGGCCTGTCGCTCGACCGCTGTCCTGGCTCTTGGTGCGGTCGGTTGCTTGCCCGGCCTCCCGGTCGGTCTCGTGGGCGCTGGCTCGAGCGGCCCGTCGCGTTGCTGGCACCCCGGCAGCATACGAGCCCGAGTTGTGGGGAGTCCACAAACGGACTTTCGCGACAGCGTCAGCCCAGTGCGGCTCGGCGGAAAACTGTAGGGTCGAGGTATGGCCCTGATGCAACGGCTCCGCCGCCTCATCCGTCGGCCCCTGTCCGCGTCCACGGTCGGTGCTCGCCGTCCGTCGCCGTCGGCTCCCCGACGAGGGGACGCGGGACACGAGGACGCGCTGCGCGCTCAGCTGACCGATGATCCGAACAATGAGGAGGCGTTCGGCGCCCTGGCGGAGATCGTCCGCCGTCGGGCCGCCGAGGATCCGACGCTGGAGGACCCGCTGCGGGACGCCGACGAGATCCCCGAGTCGAAGCAGCGCGAAGCCGACCTCGCGGTCTGGGCCCTCGCCGAAGAATTTGCCGGGCATCCGCGGGGCTGGTACCCGCTGATCGAGCTGGGCCGGCTGTCGCTGGCCGACGACCCGGACGGCGCCGTCCGGCGGTTAACCACCGCGGCCGAGCGGGACCCCGAGGGCCACGCCCTGGCCGAGGGGCTCGCCATCCTGCGCGACGCGGGGATGCCCGTGGAGGCCCTGGGCCTGGGGGTAGGGCACTGGCGGGTGCGCG
Organism: uncultured Actinomycetota bacterium; assembly: GCA_963850545.1. GTDB lineage: Bacteria > Actinomycetota > Actinomycetes > Actinomycetales > Cellulomonadaceae > Promicromonospora. The sequence goes on from CAWKLP010000003.1 coordinate 354,300, forward strand.
AGCACTCGCCGATCGTCGGCAAGCACCTCGTGCTGGCCGCGCTCGAGGCGGACCGGGTGTTCGAGGCCAAGCAGCACCTGCGGGCCCTGGACATGCACCCCGACACGAAAACAATCAAGCTGCTCCGGGAAGAGCTGGAGAAGGCGATAGCGGCAAAGGAGCAGCACGGCGCCTGACCGGGGAACCCTTGGGAAGGTCCGCTCTGAGAACGACCTGAGGTACCGAATCCGGCTCGGATCGGTGCCTCAGGTCGTTCTCGAAGCGGACCAGCTAGCCGTGGGTCAGCTCTCGCCGCCCGCGTTGCCGGACGTGCCGGCGTTGACGTCGAGCAGGCTGTACTTCTCGACAGCCTTCGAGACGACGTCGGCCGGGACCTCGCCGCGGCGGGCGAGGACCTGCAGCGTCCGGACCACCATCGACGGGCCGTCGATGAGGAAGTAACGCCGTGCGGCGGCCCGGGTGTCGGAGAAGCCGAAGCCGTCCGCGCCGAGCACCGCGTAGTCGCCGGGGACCCACGCGCGAATCTGGTCAGGGACCAGGTGGTCGTAGTCGCTGGTGGCGACGAACGGCCCCTGGGCGCCGGACAGCTTCTCGGTGAGGTACGGCGTGCGCAGCGGCGCCGACGGGTCGACCAGCGCGTCGTGCTCAGCCGCGAGGGCGTCGCGGCGCAGCTCGTTCCAGCTCGTCACGGACCAGACGTCGGCCGAGACACCCCAGTCCTCCTTGAGGAGCTGCTGCGCCTCGAGCGCCCACGGCACGCCGACGCCGGAGGCGAGGAGCTGGGCCTTGGGGCCGTCGGCGTCCGAGACCGAGATGCGGTGGATGCCGCGCTTGATGCCCTCGACGTCGACGTCCTCCGGCTCGACCGGCTGGACCATCGGCTCGTTGTACACCGTGAGGTAGTACATGACGTCCTGCTCGCGGCCGTCAGGGGTGCGGCCGTTCTCGGCGGGCCCGTACATGCGCTCGATGCCGTCGCGCACGATGTGCCGGATCTCGTACCCGTAGGCCGGGTCGTACTGCACGATCGCGGTGTTGGTGCCGGCGATGAGCGGGCTGTGGCCGTCGGCGTGCTGCAGGCCCTCACCCGTGAGGGTGGTGCGGCCCGCTGTGGCGCCGATGATGAAGCCGCGCGTCATCTGGTCGCCGGCCGCCCAGAACTGGTCGCCCGTGCGCTGGAGGCCGAACATCGAGTAGAAGATGTAGACCGGGATCATCGGCTCGCCGTGCGTCGCGTACGACGTGCCCACCGCCTGGAACGCGGCCGCGGAACCGGCCTCGTTGATGCCGGTGTGCATGATCTGGCCCTGCTCGGACTCCTTGTAGCTCAGCATGAGCTCGCGGTCCACGGCGAGGTAGTTCTGGCCGAGCGTGTTGAAGATCTTGGCGCTCGGGAAGATCGAGTCGAGGCCGAAGGTGCGGGCCTCGTCCGGGATGATCGGCACTATGCGGTTGCCGAAGTCCTTGGCCTTGAAGAGGTCCTTGAGCAGCCGGACGAACGCCATGGTCGTGGCGATCTCCTGCGTGCCGGAGCCCTTCTTCAGCAGCTCGTACGACTTGTCCTCCGGCAGCGGGAGGACGGTCCGCGCCGCGGTGCGGCGCTCCGGCACGAACCCGCCGAGCTGACGGCGGCGCTCCAGCATGTACTGGATCTCCGGCGCGTCGGCACCCGGGTGGTAGTACGGCGGCAGGTAGGGGTTGGCCTCGAGCTCGGCGTCCGAGATCGGGATGCGGAGCGAGTCGCGCAGCGTCTTGAGGTCGTCGCCCTTGAGCTTCTTCATCTGGTGCGTCGCGTTGCGGCCGGCGAAGCCGGCGCCCAGGCCGTAGCCCTTGACGGTGTGCGCCAGGATGATGGTCGGCTGACCCGTGTGCGCCCGCGCCGCGGAGTAGGCCGCGTAGAGCTTGCGGTAGTCGTGCCCGCCGCGCTTCATGTTCCAGATGTCCTCGTCGGTCATGTTCTCGACGAGCGCCTTCGTGCGCGGGTCGCGCCCGAAGAAGTGCTCGCGGATGAACGCGCCGGACTCCGCGCGGTAGGTCTGGTAGTCACCGTCCGGGGTGACGTTCATCAGGTTGACCAGCGCGCGGTCCTTGTCGGCGTTGAGCAGGGCGTCCCACTCGCGGCCCCACACGACCTTGATGACGTTCCAGCCGGCGCCCTTGAACTGGGCCTCCAGCTCCTGGACGATCTTGCCGTTGCCGCGCACCGGCCCGTCGAGGCGCTGCAGGTTGCAGTTCACGACGAACGTCAGGTTGTCCAGCTGCTGCTGCGCGGCGTGCTGGATCATGCCGCGGCTCTCCGGCTCGTCCATCTCGCCGTCGCCCAGGAACGCCCAGACGTCCTGCTGGCTGGTGTCCTTGATCCCGCGGTTGTGCAGGTACTTGTTGGTCCAGGCCTGGTAGATCGCCGACGCCGGGCCGAGGCCCATGCTGACGGTCGGGAACTCCCAGAAGTCCTGCATGAGGCGCGGGTGCGGGTAGGACGGCAGGCCGCCGCCCGCGTGCGACTTCTCCTGGCGGAACCCGTCGAGCTGGTCCGCGGTCAGGCGGCCCTCGAGGTACCCACGGGCGTAGACGCCGGGGGAGGCGTGGCCCTGGAAGTAGATCTGGTCGCCACCGCCCGGGTGGTCCTTGCCGCGGAAGAAGTGGTTGAGCCCCACCTCGTAGAGCGTCGCCACGGACGCGTACGAGGAGATGTGGCCGCCGACGCCGAGGCCCTCGCGCTGGGCGCGAGTCACCATGACTGCCGCGTTCCAGCGGATCCACGAGCGGTACCGGCGCTCCATGGCCTCGTCACCGGGGAAGTACGGCTCCTCGTGCACCCCGATGGTGTTCACGTAGGGCGTCGCCATCGACGCGGGGATGCTCACATTCCGTTCCCGGGCCCGCCGCAGCAGGTTGAGCATGACGTACCGGGCGCGGGGTCCGCCCTTGTCGTCGATCAGCCCGTCGAAGGACTCGACCCATTCCTCGGTCTCGGCCGGGTCGATGTCAGGTACGGCGCTGAGCAGACCGTTGATCAGCGGTCCGGTCTCGTCAAACGAAGCCACCAGCAACCTCTCTCGGTGTCGCGCGGCGCGGTCGCGGTTCGCGCTCCCCGCCGCCTCGTCAGGACCCGTCGCGTCGGCAGTAGCGTCACCACAGCTGAGGTTGCGGCTGTGCACGCCCACGCACAGGTGGTCATAGCCATTCTGGCCCCTCACAGCGTGCGCTCACACCATAGGGCGGTCAAGAGTGCGTGATCTGCGTTACGTCTGTGGTGGTTCGCACCAGGGTTGATACGGGGTATCGCAATATTGAGACTGAGTGCATGACTCGTGCGTTGCCCAGGTCTCATCGAATCATCAAAAAGGCACCACACGTCCTGGTTGCGAGGCATGGCCGGGGTGCGTGCACTACCTTTGGCGACGGAGGGCCCGACGGCGGGCCGACAGTAGAAGCACACGACCCGGCTGCCAGTGCCGGACAGAGAGAGGGACGATCAACCAAGTGAGCACGGACACCCAGGGCGCGGGGCGCCTCGGTTTCGAGGCCGGCCAGGTGGTGCAGGAGTTCGGCTGGGGCGACGACGTCGACGATGCACTCCGGGCCGACATCGAAAAGATCATCGGTAGCGAGCTGGAGGACGAGGACTTCGGTGACGTGACCGACGGCGTCATCCTCTGGTGGCGGGAGGGCGACGGAGACCTCACCGACGCACTCGTCGACGTGCTGACCGTGCTGGACGACGGCGGCATCATCTGGATCTTCACGCCCAAGCCCGGGCGCGACGGCGAAGTGGGCCACGGCGACATCCAGGAGGCCGCGACCACCGCGGGCTTGCAGACCACCAGCACTTTCGCCATCGCGGAGGACTGGTCGGCGACTCGGCTCGCCTACCGGGGCCGCGGTAAGTGATCGGCCTGACAAGATAGAAACCATGACCGAGTCTGCCGCCGCTGCGCCGACCGTTCCCGTCGTATCGCTGAAGCCGGGTGACCCCGCGCCCGACTTCACTCTTCCCGATACGCACGGCACCCCGACCACGCTCTCGGACCTGCGGGGGGCGCCGGTGCTCGTGGTCTTCGTCCCGTTCGCCTTCTCGGGCACGTGCACGAGCGAGCTGTGCGAGCTGCGCGACAACATCGAGGACTTCGAGACCGCCGGCGTGCGGCTGCTCGCGCTGTCGACCGACGCGGTCTTCACGCTCAAGGCGTGGCAGGCTGCCGAGGGCTACCAGTTCGACATGCTGTCCGACTTCTGGCCGCACGGCGAGGTCGCGCGTGACTACGGAGTGTTCGACGAGAGCGCCGGGATCGCGCTGCGCGGCACGTTCCTGATCGACGCCGACGGGATCATCCGCTGGTGCGTGGTCAATCCCCGTGGCCAGGCTCGCGACCTGGAGGAGTACCGCCTGGCGGTCGCGGAGATCTGATGCAGGCAGGTCTGATGCAGGCCAGGTCGGAAAACCAGACCTGATTTTCGGGCGTGGGCCGGGTATTGTGGTCCGCTGCTAGGGCTCATAGCTCAGTTGGTTAGAGCGCCACGTTTACACCGTGGATGTCGGGGGTTCGAGTCCCTCTGGGCCCACACTGTGATGACGCGGGACATCGTTGATAGATGTCTCGCGTCATCGTTGATATCCGAGAGCCCGGCCATCGGCCGGGCTCTCGTTCGTTGTTGCGCCAGTAGGCGCGGCGAGACGGTCCCGAGGTGAGGGTGCCGATCTGCCCTCACCTCGGGGTCCTTCGAAAGGGGCTGACGTCCCGCCCGGTCGGCTCAGAAGAAGTTGCGCGGGTCGAGTCCCTCGGCAAGGTCCGACAGAGACTGGCCCGCCCCGGAGACCTGGTCCCCGAGTCCGGACACGGCGCCCTCGGCCGAGCCGGCGAGGTCCTCGACGCCTGCCGTGGCCTCATCGAGGGCGCCCGTGCCGAGGTCCCCGACGCCCGCAGCGGCCTCGTCGAGCGCGCCGGTGCCGAGGCCCCCGACGCCCGCAGCGGCCTCGTCCAGAGCCCCAGCGCCGAGTTCGCCGACCGACGACGTGAGCCCTTCGACGTCGACGCCCGAGGCGAGCGCGTCGAAGTCGACCCCGAGGTTCGATGCGTTCTCCAGGAGCGGGCCGGCCAGGCTGCTCACCGCTGCACCGGCCGCAACTGCGCCCAGGATGCCCACCGCCCCCACGGCAACTCCCGCAACGGCTCCGCCTGTGCCGACCTTCGCGAGCACCGACCGCATCGAGCCCGGTCGGCGGGCCTCCGTCCGAGCCGCTGCCCGGGACAGATCGGCGACGTCGGCCGAGCGGGGCTGCTCGTGCGCCGGCAGCTCGGTCTGCATGCGCCGCAGCACCGCCTCGCGCTGCGCCGGCGTCAGCCGCGCGAACGACTCGGCGTGGATCTGCTCGATCTGGTGCGGTTCGGCGGTGCGCATGAGGTAGTCGTAGCGGGCGATGGCCTGCCGGTCGGCGTCGGTGGACGCCGGCGCGCTCGGCCGATCCTGCGGGGAGGTCCCATGGCCCGGCGCTTGCGCAGCCTGGCCACGCCCGCCCACCGCGGCGGCCACGTCCTCGAGTGTGGACCGCCAGGACTTCTGGCCCGTTGAACCGCCCTGCGGAGCGCCCTGCTGTTGCTGCTGCCCGGTCTGGGAGTCGAGCACCTTCTTGGCGAGGCCGATCATGTTGGAGAACTTGGACATGCGGTCCGTTCCTTCCGTCGGTCTGGCGGACCACACTTCCAGGCCATTATGAGAAGTGTGTGAGACCGGGATGAGAGTTTCACCCAGTGGCTGGGCCGGGCTCCGTTCTTTGTCGTGCCAGAAGATGCGGTCGGCCGTGAAGTGCGGCGACCTACTCGAGCACCGCGCCCTTCGACGCCGACTGGACGAGCTTGGAGTACTTGGCGAGCACACCGCGCTTGTACTGGTGGGGGAGCGGCGCCCAGCCCTCCTTGCGCGCCTCCAGCTCAGCCGGCTCCACGAGGACGTCGAGGGTCTTGGCGGCCACGTCGAGGCGGATGCGGTCGCCGTCGCGCACGAATGCGATCGGCCCGGCGTCGACGGCCTCGGGCGCTATGTGTCCCACGCACAGGCCGGTGGTTCCGCCGGAGAACCGACCGTCGGTGACGAGCAGGACGTCCTTGCCGAGGCCAGCGCCCTTGATGGCGCCGGTGATGGCGAGCATCTCGCGCATGCCGGGCCCGCCCTTGGGGCCCTCGTAGCGGATGACGACGACGTCGCCGGCCTGGATCGTCCCGTCCTCCAGGGCGTCGAGCGCGCTCCGCTCGCGCTCGAACACGCGCGCGGTCCCCTCGAACACGTCGGAGTCGAAGCCCGCCGACTTCACGACGGCGCCCTCGGGTGCGAGCGACCCGTTCAGGATGGTGATGCCGCCGGTCTTGTGGATCGGGTTGCCCATGGCGCGCAGGATCTTGCCGTCGGGGTCCGGCGGGTTGATCTCGGCAAGGTTCTCGGCCATGGTGCGGCCCGTGACGGTCATGACGTCTCCGTGCAGCAGCCCGGCGTCCAGCAGCGCCTTCATCACCACCGGCACGCCGCCGATCCGGTCGACGTCGTTCATCACGTACTGCCCGAAGGGCTTGAGGTTGCCCAGGTGCGGCACGCGGTCGGCGACGCGGGAGAAGTCGTCGAGGGTGAGATCGACCTCGGCCTCGTAGGCGATGGCGAGCAGGTGCAGCACCGCGTTCGTGGACCCGCCGAACGCCATGACCACGGCGATCGCGTTCTCGAACGCCTCCTTGGTCATGATGTCGCGTGCGGTGATGCCCTGACGCAGCAGGTTCACCACGGCCTCGCCCGACCGGTGCGCCCACGTGTCGCGCCGGCGGTCGGCCGACGGCGGCGCCGCGGACCCGGGCAGCGACATACCGAGCGCCTCGGCCGCCGACGCCATCGTGTTGGCGGTGTACATGCCGCCGCACGCTCCCTCGCCGGGGCAGATCGCCCGCTCGATCCGGCCGACGTCCTCCTGGCTCATGAGCCCGCGCGCGCACGCCCCGACGGCCTCGAAGGCGTCGATGATCGTGACCTGCTTCTCCGTGCCGTCCTCGAGCTTGACCCAGCCCGGCATGATCGAGCCGGCGTAGAGGAAGACGCTGGAGAGGTCCAGGCGCGCGGCCGCCATCAGCATGCCCGGCAGCGACTTGTCGCACCCGGCCAGCAGCACCGATCCGTCCAGCCGCTCGGCCTGCATGACCGTCTCGACCGAGTCGGCGATGACGTCGCGGGACACGAGCGAGAAGTGCATGCCCTCGTGGCCCATGGAGATGCCGTCGGACACCGAGATGGTGCCGAACTCCAGCGGGTAGCCGCCCGCGGCGTGCACGCCCTCCTTCGCCGCCTTCCCCAGCCTGTCGAGCGAGAGGTTGCAGGGCGTGATCTCGTTCCACGAGCTCGCGACGCCGATCTGGGGTTTGGCCCAGTCGTCGTCGCCCATGCCGACGGCGCGGAGCATCCCTCGGGACGCGGTGGCCTCCAGGCCATCGGTCACCTGGCGGGAGCGGGGCTTGATGTCTACCGAGTTCTCGGCGCTGGTCATCCCTGCATTGTGCCCGGCCTGCGTCTCTCTGGCACGTAGGGGTCAGGCCGAGTCGCGCCGCCCACCGCGAGCCCGGCCCGCGCGGCCGGGTCTGCCAGGATGGCCGCGTGACCAGTTTCTCTGCCCGGTACCAGGCCGGCGAGCACGACGACGTGTGGCGGGATCTGCGTGCCCTGGAGCTGAAGGTGTTCGACGTCCGGCATCGTGACGACGCGCAGGCCGTGGCCCGGGAGATGGCCGACCGGGCGCGACGGAACGTGGAGACGCTCGTCGACCGGCTCCAGGCGGACGGTTTCGCCGCGGCCAGGAACGACGACGACGCCACACCACGCCCGGCCCACTTCCCGCCGACCGACGGCGCGCCCGCCCTGGCCGAATGGCTGGAGGAGACGTTCGCGCCGTTCCCGATGACCGTCGCGGCATGGATCCGTCAGGTCGGCGATGTCTGGCTCGTCGGCGAGCACCCGAGGTGGGCGGAGAGCGTGCTGGCCGACCCCCTGGTCGTCGAGTTCGAGCACGCCGACTACGGCGGCGGCTCGCGCACGTATTACGAGGGGGAGTGGGAGAGCTGGACCGAGGACACCGACCAGGACACGTATCCGTTCCAGCTCGACTTCGCACCGGATGCCCTGCACAAGGCCAACATCAGCGGTGACGGCCCCTACGGGATCATCCTCACGGGGTCCGGTGTCGACGGCCTGCTCGGCCCGACGACCTGGTTCGTCGACGACCTGAACGCTGCGTTCGCGGCCGGAGGGTTCCCGGGGGCGCTGCACGCCGAGGGCTACGTCGACCCGCCGGCCGGGCTGCGCGAGGGCCTGGCCCGGGACCTGCTGCGCCTGTGACCGCGCGAGAGTCTGCCGGGCCCGTGAGCAGCCCGCTCGGCCTGATCCGGGCGGAGATCGTCGCCCACGAGTCCAACGCGTGGGCGCGTGACCTCGGCTACACGCCCCTCTACTCCGTGGCGCCGGGCGCCCGGATCGCGCTGATCGGTCAGGCGCCCGGCAGGAAGGCTCAGGAGAGCGGCGTGCCGTGGAACGACGCCAGCGGCGCGAAGCTACGGGCCTGGCTCGGCGTCGACGACGAGCAGTTCTACGACCCGAACCTGTTCGCCGTCGTCCCCATGGACTTCTACTACCCGGGCAAGGGCGCCTCGGGTGACCTGCCGCCGCGGAAGGACTTCGCCGGAATGTGGCACCCGCGGATCCTCGCCGAGCTGCCGGACCTCGCCTTCACGATCCTCGTGGGTGGGTACGCCCAGAAGTACTACCTGGGCGACCGGGTCAAGCCGACCCTGACCGAGACCGTGCGGGCCTACACGGAGTACCTGCCGTCGACCATCCCGCTGGTGCACCCGTCGCCGCTCAACTTCCGCTGGCAGGCCAAGAACCCGTGGTTCGAGGCCGACGTCGTCCCCGCGCTGCGATCGCTGGTGGCGGGGGCGCTCGCGGGCTCGTGAGCATGTCGATGACGCGGTACACCGCTGGGATGTCCGCGCCATCGTCTGCTGGGAGAGCCCCGCTCCGCTCAGTTCTGTCGGCTCACCAGAGCCGGCTCCCAGGCGAACCCGTCCGGGTCCGTGAACTCCCCGAGGTCGCTGTTCACCGCGATCCGGTGCGAGCCCGTTCCCTCCGGCGGCACACCGCCGTCCTTGGCCAGGGCGGCGCGCTTGTAGAGGCCGAACCCGATCGGGCTGGACCCCATCTTGAAGTCGACGTACGACCCGAAGCTCTTGCCCACGGTCAGCCCGCGCGCGACGTAGAACTTCTTGCTCGCCGACACGTCGTCCGCCCCGATGAGGAGCACGATCTCGTCGACCTTCCGGGAGACGGGAGCGGAGTCTTTCTTGGCGGACGTCGCGAGCTTCCAGATGGCGCCGTCGGGCGCCTGGACCACGCCGCCGTGACCCCACATGGACTTGGCCACGGGCTTGAGCACGGTGGCCCCCGCGGCGACGGCGGCGTCGAACAGGGCGTTGACGTCGCCCGGCTGGGAAGAGATGAGGGACAGATGGAATCCGCGGAACCCGCTCGTGGGTGCGTCGGTAGCGCGGAGGTGGAGCCTGTCGCCCAGGTCGAAGGCGGCGTCGTAGAAGGAGCGTGCGGCGCTGGGGTCGGTCACCTCGAGGGTGACGGAGTCGATGTCTGCCATGCCCATCACGCTAGGTTCGCGCGGCACGGCGCGCTTCTCGATTCCTGACCGACTGGTTCGCAGTAATCTCTTGGCGATGGCACCGGAGCTGCTCACCTGGTTGCTCGACGCTGACCCAGCGCTGCGCTGGCAGGTCGAACGCGACCTCGCGGGCGCGCCGGAGGACGTCTGGCGCGCCACCCGGGGCCGCGTCGCCACAGAAGGATTCGGAGCCCGGCTGCTCGCGCTCCAGGATCCCGACGGGCAGTGGGCCGGCGGCGCCTTCTTCCCGGCCGGCTGACCGGGGCGAGGACGAGGGCCAGCCCTGGACCGCAACGACCTGGTCGCTCACCATGCTGCGCGACTGGGGTCTCGACGCGGCCGCGCTGGCCGGCACGGCCGAGCTGCTGGCCGCGAACAGCCGGTGGGAGTATGAGGACCTGCCCTACTGGGACGGCGAGGTCGACTGCTGCATCAACAGCTACACGCTCGCCAACGGTGCGTGGCTGGGGGCGGACGTCTCGGGCATCGCCCAGTGGTTCGTGGACCACCGCCTGGCCGACGGCGGCTGGAACTGCGAGTGGGTCGAGGGCTCGACGCGCTCGTCGTTCCACTCCACGCTCAACTCCCTCAAGGGCCTCCTGTACTACGAGGCGACGACCGGCGGCAGCGACGAGCTGCGGGCCGCGCGTCGGGCCGGCGAGGAGTACCTCCTGGAGCGCAGGCTGCTCCGCACCCTGTCGACGGGCGAGCTCGTCGGGCCGTGGACCACCCGGTTCGGGTACCCGTTCCGCTGGGGCTTCAGCGCGCTCAACGCCCTGGACTACTTCCGCGCGGCGGCGCTGCACGACGACGTCGGGCCTGATCCCCGGCTCGCGGACGCCGTCGAGGTGGTCCGCGAGGCCCGTCGCCCGGATGGCACCTGGCTGCAGCAGGGCCGCCATCCGGGCCGGGTCTGGTTCGAGGTGGATGTGCCGCCGGGGGAGCCGTCCAAGTGGCTTACCGGCTACGGCACGCGGGTGCTCGAGTGGTGGGGCGGCGCAGGCGGCGCGTAGCTCCGGTGCGTTACGCCCGGCGTGGGTTCCCTGGTGCGGGTCCCTCAGGGCTCGTCACCCGCGCGGCCCGCGCGCGTGGTCCGCAGGAGCAGAGGGATCAGGACGGCGCCAACGGCCAGGTGAACGAGACCGAGCACCACCGCTGACCCCGTCGACATCTCGGCCGACAGGAACGGCAGGTACGACACCACGAGGACGACGATCGCGAGCGCCGTCCAGATGCGGTGGCCGTACCGCGTGATCCGCTCGAGGAGGGCGAGCACGGCCCAGCCCGCGAGGGAGGCGCCGAGCGTGATGGTGATGAAGGCGGCCAGGCCGAGGTCGAGCGGCGCCTGACCGGGCTGCTCGACGACCAGGTTGTTGCCGAGCAGCGGCTCGCCGACCACCCAGACGACGACAGCGGCCGCGACCGAGGCGACCACCGCAAGGGCGCGGGAGCGGAGTCGTCCCGGCGCGCGGGTCAGGTTCTGCTGATCGGTCATAGCGATCTCCTTCATGGTGTGGATTGTTCAGGTACTGAAGCTTTTTCCGGAACCTAGCAGATGCTTGATTACCTGAACAATTCAGGTCCTGAAGTAGGAGGTAGGGTGGGCCCATGAACGCGCAAGCCGATCCGATCGTCGAGGAGCTGATCGGCCTCGTCTTCGGCGCTGCCGGGCATCTGGGTGCCGACTTCAATGCGGCGGCGGCGGAGCACGGCCTGCCGCACGCGCAGGCGCTGCTCCTGGTCAGCCTGGTCGAGCCGATGCCGATGCGGGCCATCGCGACCTCGCTCTCGTGCGAGCCGTCGAACGTGACCGGCATAGTGGACGGGCTGGAACGCCGCGGCCTCGTCGTCCGCCAGGCAGACCCGGCGGACCGCAGGGTGAAGGAAGTAGTCCTCACCTCCGACGGGAAGCGCACGCGTGACCTGTTGCGCGCTCGGGGCCATGCCCACGCCGAGGCGTTCTTCGCCCTTTCCGCCGACGAGCGCGTGCAGCTCCGCGATCTCCTTGCCGGCCTGCTGGCCCGTGCCGGCGCCGGGGCACCGCACCAGACCGTGTCCGGTTAGTCGCGGACCCAGCGGACTCCAGGACTCATCCTCGTCAACACTGATCCGATCGTTCGCTACGTTCAGCCGCGCGGGAGGCGGCGGCGGTTCGGACGGCGGCCTTGGTCGGCAGCTCGGTCAGTGGCTCGGTGATCTCGTATCCGGCTCCGGTCAGCACCTGCTCCGCGCTGAGCCTGGCGCCGGAGCCCGTTTCGTGGGTGACGAGCGGGGTGCGGACGTGGGCAGCGGTGTAGTTCCTCGACGTTCACGCAGGGGAGATCCGGAACCCGCCCGAGAAGGCTCAGGCGGGTTCCGGGAGCACAGCAGGGGCTCGCCCCTCGCTAGCCGCCGATCACTCCGCCGTCCTCGCGGGTGATGACGATGGTGGAGGACCGGGGACGGCCGGTGGGGCTGTAGTCGGGCCAGTTGGAGCTCGCCCGGGGGTTCTCCGGGGTGCCCGTGTCGCCGGGGTGCTGGATGTTGACGAACAGCGACTTGCCGTCCGGAGTGGCGGTGATGCCGGTGATCTCGCAGCGCGGGGGCCCGACGAGGAACCGGCGGATGTCGCCCCTGAGGGTGTCGGCCACCAGCATCTGGTTGTTCTGGCTCGCGCCGTCGACCAGCGGCTGGGTGCCGTCGGTCAGGATCCAGAGTCGCCCGACGGCGTCGAACCACAGCCCGTCGGGGGAGCCGAACGCCTGGTCCGGCGGAACGGTGGCGCCGCTGGCCTCGTCCCCGGCGAGCAGGAAGATGTCCCAGTCGAACCGCACAGCGCTGGGGTTGCCGTGCTCGTCGATCTTCATGATGTGCCCGAACCGGTTGTTCAGCCGCGGGTTCGCAGCGTTTACCGACTCGGTGCGGGCGGTGTTGTTCGTGCATGTGAAGAACACCGCGCCCGTGCGGGGCTGCACGGTGCACCACTCCGGCCGGTCCATCGGCGTCGCCCCGACCGCGTCGGCCGCGAGGCGCGTGTGGATCAGCACCTCGGCCTGGTCGGCGAATCCGGCTGCCGCGGTCAGGCCCGGCTCGCCGTGCACCAGCGGCAGCCACCTGCCCGAACCGTCCTCGTCGAACCTGGCGACGTAGAGGGTGCCTTCGTCGAGCGGGCTCCGCCCGTGCTTGCGTGCCGTGCTGATCGGCTCCGCGCCCACGAACTTGTAGAAGTAGTCGAACTGGGTGTCGTCGCCCATGTAGACGACGGCTTCGCCACGCCGTGCCGCGCACGACGACGGCGTTCTCGTGCTCCATCCGGCCCAGCGCCGTGCGCTTCTTCGGCGTCGACGTCGGGTCGAAGGGGTCGACCTCGACCACCCAGCCGAACCGGTTGTACTCGTTCGGCTCGACCCTCATGTCGAACCGGTCCTCCGTGGTGTACCACGGGTAGGCGCTCTCCGAGCCGATGCCGTAGCGCTCCTCCACCGATCCGGCCGGCGGCAACTGCTCCCCGTAGTAGAAGTACTTGTTGATCGTCTCTTCGCACGTCAGGTAGGTGTCCCACGGCGTAGGACCGCTGGCGCAGTTGTTCAGGGTGCCCAGCACGAGTACGCCGTCGGGGTCCGCGCCGGTGCGCATCAGCTCGTGTCCCGCGGCGGGGCCGGTGATCTCGATCGGCGTCGTCATGGTCACCCGGCGGGCGAACCTCGACTCGACCAGCTGCCACTGGTCCCGGCGGTCCTGCTCGATCTCGATGACCGAGACGCCATGCGCGGCCATCGACTTCGCGGTCTTCTCCGATGACCAGCTGGCGCGGCCGTCGGTGTGCAGCAGCGACTCGGTCGTGCACTCGTGGTTGACGCAGAGGAGGCCGGAGTCGCGACGGTCCAGCGGGAAGTACCACATGCCGTCGTGGTGGTCACCCGCCTGCTGGGCCTGGTCCGCCGCGCTGTTGCCCGCGTCCTCGGAGAACGCCGGTCCGGACGGGACTATCGGGTCGCCCCAGGGGTAGAGCACCTCGTACCGGTACCCCGGCGGGAGCTGGACCGCGTCGGCGGTGCTGGGCGGGATCGCGGGGAACCCGAGGAGCCGCCCTCCCGCGCCACGGCCACCGGTGGTTGCCAGGTCCGCATCGGCGGCGACCGCCGGTTCCGCGGCACCGAAGAAGGCGGCGGCAGCAGCGGCGAGGCCGCCTGCCATCGCGGTGCGGCGGGACAGACGAAGCTCGGCGAGCTCGGAGATCGACGGCGAGTCGTGCGAGTCAGGGTTCACGAAAGGACTCCAACCTGGGATGCGAGGATATGTGAGGGATCCAGGCAAACGGTAGGGAGCCGAGATGGACCGCTCATCGCCTGGACATGAACGAAGGCCGAAGTATGGAGCGGGTGCCGTCAAACACTGAAACTGAAGGGGAGCCATGTCAGAGATCGTCGTTCGCCGCACGTCCAGCCCTGCCTCCAGCCTGCCCGTCGTCCGGCCCCTGCCGGAGGCGGCGCCGCGCGCGCGGACCGAGCAACAGGTGCACGGCGCCGGCTGGCGGATCACCGTCCTTTCCGACGGCGTCTTCCGCATCGAGCGCTCGGCGGACGGCGGGTTCGAGGACCGCGCCTCCACGTTCGCGATCCGGCGCGACCTACCGCCGGTCGACTTCGCCGTCGAGCGGGCCGGCGACGAGGTGGTGCTCACCACCGGGCGCGCCCGGCTGCGCTACGACGGGGCCGAGTTCTCGCCGAGCGGGCTCGTGGTCGAGATCCTCGGGAACGACTCCGGGCGCTGGCGGTACGGCGAGCCGACGCACGACCTCGGCGGGACCGCCCGGACCCTCGACGACGTCGACGGCCGGACCGACCTCGAACCGGGGGTCGTGGCGCCCGGCGGGATCGGCGTGGTCGACGACTCGGCGTCGTTCCTGTTCGAGGACGACGGGTGGCTCGGCGTGCGCGGCCCCGGCAGGCAGGACCTGTACGTGTTCGCCCACGGCCGGGACTACGCCGACGCCGTCCGCGACCTCTACCAGGTCTCCGGGCCCCCGATGCGGCTGCCGCGCTGGGCGCTCGGCAACTGGTGGAGCCGCTACCACCCGTACAGCGACGAGTCGTACCTGGCGCTCATGGACCGCTTCAAGGAGGAGCGCATCCCGTTCTCCGTGGCGGTGATCGACATGGACTGGCACCGGGTCGGGTCCGTGCCACCGGAGTTCGGCAGGGCCTGGACCGGCTACTCGTGGGAGCCCTCGCTCTTCCCGGACCCGGCCGCGTTCCTGGGCGCGCTGCACGAGCGGGGGCTGCGCACCACCCTTAACCTGCACCCGGCCGACGGCGTCCGCGCCTTCGAGGACGCCTACCCCGCGATGGCCCGCGCCATGGGCGTGGACCCGGGCAGCGAGCAGCCCATCGCCTTCGACCCGACCGATCCGGCTTTCATCCAGGCCTACTTCCGGGAGCTGCACCACCCGCTGGAGGCCCAGGGCGTCGACTTCTGGTGGATCGACTGGCAGCAGGGCCGCAGCTCGGGCCTGCCCGGCGTCGACCCGCTGTGGGTGCTGAACCACTTCCACCACCTCGACGCCGCCCGGGACGGTGGTCCGGGCATGACGTTCTCCCGGTATGCCGGCCCCGGGAGCCACCGGTACGCGGTCGGGTTCTCCGGCGACGCCGTGGTCTCGTGGGAATCGCTGGCGTTCCAGCCCGAGTTCACCGCCACAGCGGCCAACATCGGATACGGCTGGTGGAGCCACGACATCGGCGGCCACACGCGCGGCGTGCGCGACGACGAGCTCGCCACCCGGTGGGTGCAGTTCGGCGTCTTCTCGCCCATCATGCGGCTGCACTCCGCGAACAACCCGTTCATCCGGAAGGAGCCGTGGGTCTTCCCGCCGGAGCACCGCGCGGCGATGGACGACGCGCTGCGGTTCCGGCACCGGATGGTGCCCTACCTGCACACGATGAACCACCGGGCCGCCGCGGGGGTGCCGCTCGTCCGGCCGATGTACCACCTCGAGCCGCGGCGCAGGGAGGCCTACGGCGTCCCCAACCAGTACGCCTTCGGCAGCGAGCTCGTGGTCGCGCCGATCACGTCGCCCCGGGATGCTGCCTCGCTGCGGGGCAGCGTGCGCGTCTGGCTGCCCGACGGCCTGTGGACCGACGTCTTCATCAACGCCGTCTACCAGGGCGGCCGCACCGTGGAGATGCACCGGACGGACGCGTCCATCCCGGTCCTGCTCCGCGGGGGCGGGATCCTCCCGCTCGATGCCGGACCGGACCTCGACGCCACCCGGAACCCGACGGCGTTCGAGGTGCTGGTAGCGCCGGCCGCGTCCGGCGAGCTGGTCCTTGCGGAGGACGCCGAGGACGGCGCGGCCGGGCATAGCGCGATCGGCGACGGCTCGACCGTTGGCGGGGGCTCGGGGCCGGCGGCGCAGACCACGCTGTCGTGGGACCGGGAGCGTGGCGAGTTCCGGATCGGCGCCGTGCGTGGGGACTCGACGGTGGTGCCCGCGCACCGGGAGTGGACGGTGACCTTTCTCGCCGCGCTGCCCGACGGGCCCGTGACGGTGAACGGCGCCCCGGCCGAGGTGAGCGGCGTCGACGGGCGGTGGAACGTGAGCGCGACTGGGCCCACGGTTGGGGAGACCGTCGTCCGGGTCGACGGCGGACCGCTGCGGGTCGGCTCGGACCGGCGCGAGGCGGCACGCGAGATCCTGGAGACCGCGCAGATGGGGAACGCGGAGAAGGTCGAGGCGTGGGACGTCGTCAGCAGCGAGCGGACTGTGGCCGAGAAGCTGGCGGAGCTCGCCGCCGTCGACCTGCCGGAAGCGGTCCAGGCGGCGCTGATCGAGCAGCTTGCCGCGGTTGTGTAACCCAGGACCGCAGATTACGGTCGGCGCTCCCGGTCCTAGTCGTGCAGCACAGCCCGCGTCACGGTCAACGACACGCGACATGCAAGGTCGTCATGTCGTTGATCGACCTCGGCCAGCACGTGCACGGCGCTGGTCCCGTTGCCGATCGGGACGTCCACCGGCTTGCCTGACGAGCCTCGGACCGAGTCGCGTGGGACGTTGTCGACAACGGGTGTCAGGACGATCTCGGCCGGGGACACGCAGGATCCGGTAGCTGCCGGGTTGTGCAGCACGGGCAGGAACATGACGTGACCCCGTGCCGGGGGATCCCCCGGTAGCTCGATCCTGAGCTGGGTGCAGTGAGCTGTCCCGTCGTCTGTCCCGTCCTCCCCGCGGCGCTCACCTCCGACATAGCAGTCGGTGAGACCGGTCGCGAGGTCGTCGTCGGGCTCGTCCGTCACGCTGGTGACCGTGATGTCGCCGGTGATCGGGATCGAGGACGCCGACGAGTAGTACCACGTCAGGAACGATGCGGCAGCGAAGAGGGTGAGCAGTCCGGCGGCGGTGGCCTTCGGTCGCCTCGATGCGGTGGCGACGAAGCGTTTCCACAGGCCGGGTGCTCCGTCGCCGGCCCTGTGTACCTGGATCTCCTGGACTCCCTGCCGTACGGCGATACAGATGCTCACGTAGCTCACCCGCGGCTCAGCCGACGAAGGTCAGGGCAGTTCGGGTGCTCTCGCGGAACAGGATCCTGGGGCGCGCCGTCAGCGGGCCGCGGCCTGGACCTCCGCGGTCCGGAGCGTGACCTCGTCCTCGTAGCACCAGCCCCAGCCCTCGCCCGGCTCGACCGACCGGATCAGCGGATGGCCCGTGGCCCGGTAGTGCGCCGTCGCGTGCCGGGCGGGGGAGTCGTCGCAGCAGCCGACCTGCCCGCACACGAGGCAGCTGCGCAGGTGCACCCACCGGCCGCCGACGGCGATGCACTCGGGGCAGCTCTCGCGGTTCTCGGGCTCGAGCACGGCGATCTGGTCCAGGTGCGTGCAGCCGTTGCTCGTGGTCTGGCTCATGTCTCGGTCCTCACATCGTCCGGCGGCCCTGCCTCTGGCGGTCTGGAGATTCTAGGTCGTCGGGAGGCGGTTCGTGCGGGCGTCGAGGTCCACCCAGGAAACGGCCAGGCAGGTGACTGCCGCCGCTGCCGACCACGCCTGCGGCCGGCAGGCCGCCGGGTAGGGCGTCGGGATGCGCGGCTCGCGTCGGCCGGAGTCTCCCGAGTGCAGCTCGGGGACCCGGAAGGCGAAGCCCTCGGCCGCCGCGAGCAGCCCGTCGCACGAGCCTGCCGCGCCTGCTCGTGCGAGCCCGGCGCGTGCATGCCGTGCACCGCGATGGCGGTGTCGTGCGTCCAGACGCTGCCGCCGTGGTAGCTGACAGCGGCCAGTACCCCGCCGCGCCGGTGGACATCGTGCGGATGCCGAACCCGGACGACATCGTGGGCCCGAGCAGGAGCGTCGGCGACGTGCCGCCTCCTCCGTCGGCGTCGAGGATGCCGGTGCCGAGCAGGTGCCCGATGTTGCTCGTGAGCGTGTCGACCGGGCGCTTGTGCCGCGTCCAGCGCGACCGCCGGGTAGCGGCCCTCGGGCGTCTCGACCCAGTACGACTCGGCGAACCGCGCCGCGCAGTCCGCGGCCCAGGCCGCGGAGCGCGTCGCCGCCCGCTTCGCCGAACGTGCTCGAGCAGGTCCGCGCCCGCGAGCGCCGCCTCGTAGGCGTAGCCCTGCACCTCGCAGAGCGCGATCGGTCCCTCGGCGAGGCGTCCCGTCGCGCCACTGGATCGAGTCGCCGGAGTCCTTCCAGCCCTGGTTCGCCAGCCCGTGCCCGGTCTCGTCGATGTAGTCGATGAACCCGTCGCCGTCGCTGTCGCCGTGCTCGAGCAGCCACGTCAGGGCGCCGCGCAGGGCGGGCAGCAGGGCGGCGACCTCGTCGTCGCGGCATCCCGGCGTCGCCACGCGTCGGCGAGGAGGCACACCCACAGCGGGGTGGCGTCGACGCGTGCCGTAGTACAGCGGGCGGCAGGACGACGCCCTCGCCGGGGATCTCGAGCGGCGTCGCGCGCAGCTCGTGCAGGATCTTGCCGGGCTGCTGCGCGGTGGCGACGTCGTGGCCGGTGCCCTGCAGCCGCGCCAGGACGCGCAGGGTGGAGGCCGCGATCGCCGGCGTCGACCGGGAGCGCGAGCCGGGCCGCCCACAGCGGAGTCGCGGCCGAACAGCGTGAAGAACCACGGCGCGCCGGCGGCGAAGAACTCGTCGTCCGGGTGGTCGGGGAGGGTGAGCCGCAGCGCGTCGAGGTCGTCGAGCGCGGCGTCGAGCCAGCGGCCGAGGCGGGGGTCGGCGCCGGCGGGACGGCGGCGAGGTCGCGCCGCGTGCCAGGTGCGGCCGCGTCGTGCCGCCGCGCACGACGAGCGACGGGTCGTCGTGCAGGGCGAGCGACCAGGCGGCCGCCGCCTCGCCGCGGGCCGGGACGTCGAGCGGCCAGGTCGACGCGATCTCGCCGTCCGCGCCGGTCGTCACCGTCGCACCGGCGGCCGTCAGGGTGAACGAGCGGTTCCGGAGCGAGCCGTGCCGACCGGTCGCCACGACGCCACAGTCGCTCCGGTCCATCGCGGCAGTCGCCGGTCAGCGTCCCACGGCGCGCGGCGTGGCCGCGAGGCCCGCCTTGACCTCGTGCAGCGGCGCGAAGTCGGGGCACAGCCGCAGGCGCAGGGTCGACCCGGTCCGGCCTGCGGGAGGTGCGAGGTGCACGGTCCAGGTCTCGGCCAGACGCGCCGTCGGCCGACCCGCGGTCGCGGACCAGCCGCACCTTGGGATCGGGCTAGTCGTCGTCGACCGCGCGCAGGAGGCCGCCGAAGACGACGTGCGAGGCGCTGTCCGGCGGCGACCGAGATCCACTCGACGGTCGAGCTCGTCGCACGTCCAGCGTCAGCTCGCGCACGTGCCGGACGTCGCCGTGGTAGACGCCGTCGATCGGCGCGCCGCCGAGGTCGCCGTCGCGGCCGGACCACACCTGGGTCGGGGCGCGCAGCGCGATGACGGCGTCGCTGAGCAGCGGCTGCAGCGGCTGTGCAGCGCCGGTGCGCTGGCGGTGCGCTCATCCCTTGACGGCTCCTTCGCTGGTGTTCATGATGCGCCTCTGGAAGACGAAGAACACGACCGCCACGGGGATCGTCATGATGCGCCGCGGCGGCGAGCTTGATCGGGTACTGGCTGCCCTGGCTGAGCTGGCCGCGCGGCGAGCGATGCGACGCCCTTGGTCAGGGTCGTCAGCTCGGGGGACTGCGTCGAGACGATGAAGTGGCTCAGCTCGTTCCACGAGCCCTGGAACGACAGGATGATGATCGTGATGAGCGCCGGCCGGGCCATCGGGAGCACGACCGACCAGAAGATCCGGAACGTGCCCGCGCCGTCGATGCGCGCCTGCTCCTCGACCGAGACGGGGATCGACTCGAAGAAGTTCTTCATGATGAACACGCCCGCCGCGTCGACGAGCAGCGGCAGGATCATCCCCGCGTACGAGTCGTAGATGCCGAGCTGGTTGATGACGAGGAACTTGGGGATGAGGAGCACGACGCTCGGCACGGCCATGACCGCGACGACGCGCCGCGAAGACGACGCCGCGCCCGCGGAAGTGCAGCCGCGCCAGCGCGTAGCCGGCGAGCGAGACGAAGAAGACGCGCCCGAGGGTGACGAGATCGTCACGATCGGCGGAGTTCGCGAACCACACGGGGAAGTCGCTGCGCAGGAACAGCCGTCTCGTAGGCGGCGCAGCGACCAGGTCGTTCGGAATGAGCGAGACGGGGTCGGCCGCGGCGTCGGCATCCGTCTTGAAGGACGTCGCCAGCTGGACCAGGAACGGGTAGATGTAGATGAGCGCGAGGACGACGAGCAGCGCGTAGAGCGCGATCTGCCAGCCGACGCGCCTTGCTGCGACGCAGCTCGGCGCGCGTCGGTGCGGCGTCCTGCGGGCGTCGGCCGTGTCGGCGCGGCGACGGTTGACGGTCATGGCTTCGGTCCCTTCACGAGGGACCGGCTCGGTACGGCGCCTCGCCGCTGCGCCGACGCTTCGGACGTCCGGGCGCTCGCGCAGCACCCAGCGCTGGAAGATCGTGAAGAGCACGATGATGACGAACAGGATGAACGCGATCGCCGCGCCCTGGCCCCAGTCCTGGTCCAGGAACGCCGCCTGGTAGCGAGAGGTAGGCCGGCGTCAGGGTCGTCTTGCCGGGCCCGCCCTGCGTGCCGGTGTAGATCTGGTCGAAGACCTGCCAGCAGCCGATCAGGCCGAGGGTGAGCACCGTGAACAGCGTCGGCCGCAGCTGGGGGAGCGTGATGCGCCAGAACCGCTGCCAGGCGTTGGCGCCGTCCATCATGGCGGCCTCGTCGATGTCGGGGCCGATGTTCTGCAGCGCCGGCGATGAACAGCAGCATGAACGTGCCGCTCGTCGTGAAGATCGCCATGATGATGAACGCCGACATCGCGACCGAGGGCCCGGCGAGCCAGTCCCACCACGAGACGCCGAGGAAGCCGTTCCGCGTCAGCGCCGTCGGGGCCCGTCGGCGACGCCGACGCGCGCCGAGCAGGATGTGCAGGAGCCCGCTCGGGTCGTTGAACCAGTTGGGCCCGTCGATGCCGACCCGCGCGAGGATCGCGTTGACGACGCCCGTCGTCGAGAAGAGGAACAGCCACAGCACCGTGATCGCCACGGAGCTCGTCACCGACGGGAAGTAGAACGCCGTGCGGAAGAAGCCGCGGCCGCGCAGGATCGCGCGGTTGACGAGCACCGCGAGGAACAGCGACAGGGCGGTCTGCAGCGGCACGACCAGCAGCACGTACCAGGCGTTGTTGCGCAGCGCGATGCCGAAGTCGCGCGTCGGCGAGGCCGCCGCCGGTCGTGACGGCCGCGTAGTTCTCCAGCCCGACGAAGCCGACGTCGGACGAGAAGGGGCTGCCGCGTCCCGACCAGTCCGAGAAGCTGACCCACAGCGCCATCAGCACGGGGATGAGCAGGAAGACGCCGAGGATGAGGATCACGGGGAGCGGTGAAGATCCAGCCGGCGAGCCGCCTCGCCGCGCCGGATCCCGCGAGGGAGTCCGGCGCGGCGAGGCGGCGCGTTGCGGTCGCGGTCATGGCGGCTCGCCTCAGCCGACGATCGCCTCGAGGTTCGACTGCGACCGAGTCGAGGATCTCCTGCGGAGTCGCCGGTCTTCGAGCGACTCGAGCTGGGCGTTGAAGTCGGTGATGACGTCCGCGGTGCCCGCCCAGGTCGGCGGGAACTGCGCGTAGTCGGCCCCGTCCAGGAACGCGGTCGAGGTCGGGGTTCGTCGCTCGTCCACGTCGGTCGGCGGCCGACTCGATCGACGGCATCGGGCCGAACGCCTCCGAGAAGGCGAGCTGCTGCTCCGTGCTCGTGAGGTACTCGACGAGGCTCGAGCGCGGCCTCCTGGTTGGGGCTGTCGGCGGCCATGCCCCAGCAGTTCGTGAACTGCAGGGTGCCCTGGCCGGCCGGGTCCGGCCGGGCAGCTCGGCGACGATGTACTCGACGTCGGGGAAGTCGTTGCGTCATGGCGCCGGTGATCCAGTTGCCCTCGATCGATCATCGCGGCCAGCTGCTTGCCGAATGCCTCGCCGCCCCAGCCCGCGCCGAGGTCCGGCGGCGTACGCGAACGTGCCGTCCTTCAGGTGGGTCCTTCACGTAGTCGAGGCGCCTCGACGTTCTCCTGGCTGTTCGGCGACCGGCTCGCCGTCGACGACGAGACCGCCGCCGGCCTGCGCCATGAAGGCGCCGACGCGCTGGTACTCCGCGCCGAAGGCGAGCCCGACGACGCCGTCCGTCGTGAGGGTCTCGGCCACGGTGGTCAGCTCGTCCCAGGTGGTGGGGATGTCGTCGTCGGTGAGGCCCGCGGCCGCCCACAGCTCGGTGTTGATGACGAGCGCGAGCGTCGAGAAGTCCTTCGGCGCGCAGTAGAACGTGTCGTCGACGGTGAAGTTCTCCACGAGCGAGGGGTAGAAGTCGTCCTTGTTCGTCGAGCAGGTCGCCGTACGGCCTGGAGCGACCCGTTGCCGGCGTAGCCGGCGATCGCCTCGGGCGCGAGGTAGAACAGGTCGGGCGGTGAGCCGGCCGCGAAGCCCTGCGAGAGCTGCTGGGGCAGGTCGCTGGCGACCTCGACCTCGGCCTCGACGCCGGAGTCCTCCGACCAGGCGGCGACGGCTTCGGTGACGGCGTCGGTCTCGGCGTCGCCGCTCGAGCCGATGAGGATCGTGAGCGCGTCGTCGGACGACGTGAGCTCGCCGCGTCGGCCGGCGCTCTCGCCGGCGCGCTCGTCGAAGCCGGAGCCGCCGCAGCCGGTGAGCGCGAGCGCACCGGCGACGAGGAGCGCCCCCGCGCCGACGAGCTCGCGCGTGATGTGCCGTGTCATGTCTCTTCTCCTTTGATGAGGCAGCACGCTGTGGCTGACGGGCCCGAGTCCGGCGCTAGGGTGAGGATTTGAACGATCAAATTTGCCGCTCGAGTCACGCGAGGCTAGGGAGAGCCGGGTGCGGTGTCAACGCTGGCGCGCGGCCCTAGGATAACGCTTTGAACGTTCAGACGACGAGCAGGCGAGGAGGGACCGCCATGGCGAAGCCCCCACCGTCGAGGATGTCGCCCGCGTCGCCGGCGTCTCGCCGCCAGACCGTCTCGAACGTCCTGAACTCCCCGGACATCGTGCGCGGCGCCACCCGCGAGCGCGTGCAGCGCGCGATCGCCGAGCTCGGCTACCGCCCGCACGCAGCCGCGCGCCGGCTGCGCACCCGGCGCAGCTCGACCATCGGCATCCGTCTCGACCCGTATCTCGGGCGGGATCTCCGGGGTGGTGCTCGACCGCTTCGTCCACGCGCTCACCGAGCGGGCCAGCGAGCGGGGCATGCGGGTGCTGCTCTACGCGCGCGCACACGCCCGACGAGGAGATCGACGCGCATCGGCGACCTCGTCGACGGCGGCGAGATCGACGCCGTCGTCCTCACCGGCACGTTCAGCGGCGACACCGCGCACCACCTGGCTGCTGGAACGCGACGTACCGTTCGTCTCGTTCGGCCGCCCCTGGGGCGGTCGACGACGTGGCCGAGCCCGCGCATCCCTGGGTCGACGTCGACGGCGCCGCCGGTACGCGAGCGGCGACGCGACACCTGCTCGACCACGCGGGCTCGCGGATCGGCTTCCTCGGCTGGCCGGCGGGATCGGGCACGGGGGACGATCGTGACCGCGGCTGGCGCGAGGCGACGTCCCGGGCCGGGACCTCGGGCCCGCGGTGGTTCGTGGACGAGAGTCTGGGCCTGGCGCGGGAGGTGGCCGGTGTCGAGCTCGCGGCGAATCCTGCCGTGGACGCGATCGTCTGTGCGAGCGACGCGCTCGCGATCGGCGCGCACCTGGCCGCCACCGCGCTCGGCCGGCCGGAGCTCCCGGTCGTCGGGTTCGACAACACCCCGGCCGCCGAGGCGCTGGGCATCAGCAGCGTCGAGCAGCTGCCCGAGCAGGTCGCCGCCGGTGTGCTCGACCTGCTGATGGGCCCGACGGGCAGCGCCGTCGTCCGGCGAAACCCCGAGGACGAGGGCGCCTACGTCCTCGTAGAGCCTCGCCTGGTCGTCCGCTGACGCAACGCCCCTGACCGCACGAGACCTCGTCGAGGACACCGGTAGCGACGTCACCCTGGTCAACCTGGGGGCCGACCCGTCGGCCGCGATCGGCGCGCTCAAGGCCGGACGGGTCGACGCGCTCTCCTTCTTCCAGCCGGTCGTCGAGCAGGCCGAGGCCACCGGCGTCGGCCGCATCTTCATCTCGCCCGCCCGGGGCGACGTGCCCGAGCTGGCGGACGCCGTGCACGGCGCTCTCTTCACCACCCAGGAGGTGATGGACCACAAGCCGGACGCCGCCGCGGCATTCGTGCGCGGCATCGCCCGCGCCGAGGAGCTCATCGGTACCGACGACGACGCGGCGGCCGAGCTGCTGCAGAAGTACCAGTCGACAATGAACCCCGACACCGTCGACCTGCTGGTCCCGGTGCTGCAGGACGAGATCCCGGAGACGCCGGTGCCCACCGAGAGCGGGTACGACACGTCCGCGACGTTCCACCAGGAGAGCGGGCTGATCCCCGAGCCGCCCGCGTTCGCCGACCTCGTGCCCTCGGCGTGGATCGAGTCGGCCCTCTACGGCGAGTAGAGGGCAGCGGACGGCGCGGGCGCTGATTGCCCGGCTCCGCGGGCAGCTCGTGCGCCATCAGTACCGGCTGGCGATGAAGCCGGGCCGGCCCGCCAAGTCCGTCAAGGAGCACATAGCGATCGTCGAGGCGATCTGCGCACGGGACCGCTCCGCAGCCGAGGCCGCTATGGCCGCCCACATCGACAGCGTGCTGGACGCGATGCGGGAGACCAACCGGGCAGCGACCGAGGCCGCTGCGGCGGTGCTGTGACGCGGTGCTGTGACGCGGCCCTAGGACACGGGGGTGGCGCGGCCTACGGCGTCTTCCAGAGCACGTCCGCGAACATGTCCCCGGCCCCGTCGCCCGAGGCGGACAGGCTCACGAGGTACGTGTCGGCGGGGCTGCGGGGAGCGGGCTGGGTGTACCTGC
Organism: uncultured Actinomycetota bacterium; assembly: GCA_963850545.1. Taxonomy (GTDB): domain Bacteria; phylum Actinomycetota; class Actinomycetes; order Actinomycetales; family Cellulomonadaceae; genus Promicromonospora. The sequence continues at coordinate 379,466 of CAWKLP010000003.1, forward strand.
TTGCGCCCGGACAGGAAGGTTCACCCCACCAGGCTCAGCCCACCGGGCTGATGCCGACGGTTACGGCCATGTCGCGCGGGGCGTCCCGGTCGCCCACGTGGCGCCGTCCGGGTCCGTCAGCCGCACGGACACGACGTCGTGCACCGCGACGTCGAGCAGACCGCCCGCCGAGCACTCGCCCGCCACCACTACGCACGACCCGAGCGTGACCTCGCGAGTGCCGTCGGCGGTGACGGCTCCGGGGTCCGCCCCGGGGTCCGCGCTGGGGTCCGCGCCGTAGGGGACGGCTTGGTCGGGGGCTGCTCCGCCAGGGTCGGCTCCGGCGTCGACGGTGACGACGACGTCGTAGCTCTCCGCCGGTCCGGCGTCGTTGACCACCACGTACGCCCAGGAGGGTTCGCCCTCGTAGAGGAAGACGGTGCCGACCGACCGCGCAGAGTCCTCGGTCGGGCCGGCTGACCCGGTGTCCGTGGTGAGGTCCGCGGCCGCGAGGTAGCGGCCGTTGGCCGTGTCGAGCGTCGTACGGTAGGAGGCGGCCAGGTCGCGGTCGGGTGCCGTAGCGAGCCACACACTCGCGCCGCCGACGCCGAGCAGGCCCACCCCCATCGCGGCGGCGAGGACCGCGCGTCGCGCCCGGTGCCGCCGGACCTGCTGTGGGTGGCCCGTTCCGGCCGGCGAGCGCGAGCCCCGGTCAGGCGTGAGCTGGGCGAGCACGCGGCCCTCGAAGTCCGCCGAGGGCTCCCGCTCCGGGACGAGGAGCAGCAGCTCGTCGGCCGCCGCGGCCAGCGACAAGAGCTCCTCCCGGCAGTGGTCGCACGTCGCGAGGTGCGCCATCACCGCGCCCCGGGTGGTGCCGTCGGCAACGCCCAGCGCCACCTCGGTCAGCGCGTCCCGCAGCTCGGCGCACCGTTCGGTCTCCGTCATGGCGTGTCCACCTCCCGCCTGCTCGTCAGCTCGTCGCGCAGGTGCCGCAGCCCCAGCCGGATGCGCGTCTTGGCAGTGCCCAGCGGCACGCCGGTCCGCTCGGCGATCTCGGCTCCGCTGAGCCCGAAGACCGCCGCGAGCACCACCGCCGTCGCCTGCTCCCGCGGCACCTGTGCGAGCGCGGCGTTCACCGTGGTGCCGGTCGCTACCCGGTCCGCGAGCAGGTCGGGGTCGGCGACCTGCTCCACGGCGATCGTCTCCACCATGACCACCGGGTCGACGGGGATGTCGCGCCGCACCCGGAGCACGTCGATGGCGGCGTGCCGGGCGATCGCGAGGAGCCACGTCGTCGCGCGGCCGCGCCGCGGGTCGAAGGCGTCCGCGTGCCGCCACGCGCGCACGAAGGTCTCCTGCGCCACCTCCTCCGCCACGGCGGGGATGCCGACCACGAAGAGCGCGAGCCCGTACACCCGCGCCTGGTGCCGGCGCACGAAGACGGCAGCCGCGTCCGGGTCGTCCGCGGCCATCCCGGCGAGGAGCGCCTCGTCCGATGCCGTCATGTCCTTCCTTACGTGCCGAGCCCGCCTTTTGGATCTCGAATCGGCTGGATCTCGCAGCGGTGCGAGAGATCCGTCCGGGCGCCCGCCACGTAAGGACCTGTGACGGACGTCGACGAGGACGACCAGGACGAGGAGGAACCATGTCCAGACTACGAGGGCCCGGACTACGAGGAACGAGGCTCGTCGCCGGAGCGGCGCTGACCGTCCTGCTCGCGGCGGGCTGTGGCGGGGGCGGCACAGGAGGCGGCGGCTACGGCGGAGGCGGTGACGACGGCGGCGACGCCGGGCAGGGCGGCATGACCCTCGAGATCACGTCGCCGGAGGACGGCGGCACGGTCGAGGTGCCGTTCACCGTCGATCTGACCTCCAGCGAGGAGCTCGGCCCGACCGAGTCGGGCGCGCACCACGTCCACGTGTTCTTCGACGGCGACGACGAGGAGTACATGGTGGTCGAGGGAGAGAGCGCCGAGGTCACCGACCTGCCCGAGGGCGAGCACGTGATCAACGCGTCGCTGCGCAACGCCGACCACTCGCCCGCCGGGGTCGAGACCGAGGTCACCGTGACCGTCGGGGCCGGTGGTGCGGGGAGCGACACGGGCGGCGACACCGACGATGGGTACTGAACCGGGTGACGCCCAGGCTGGCGGCGCTCAACCGGTCGGCGCTCGACCTGACGACGTCCAACCCGACGGCGCCCAGCCGGTCGGCGCCCGGGCCGGAACGGTCGAGCGCAACCCGCGGCCGGCCCGCTGGTTCCACGCCGGCGTGTACGTGACAGTCATAGTGCTGCTGGCCACCGGGTGGTGGCTCCTGCTGGGGAACGAGGGCAGCCCCAGCGTCGTCGCGCGCGCCACGGGGGTGTCGGACGCCGACCTGCACACCGTCACCGGCTGGGTCCTCGCGGGGCTGACCGCGCTGGCCGTCGTCGTCGGCGCGCGGGGGTGGCGCACCTTCTGGCGGGAGTCCGTCCGGTTCCACCGCGGAGACGCCGCGTGGTTCCGGCGCTGGCCTGCCGCGATCTTCACCGGACGGTTCGGGCGGCACGAGGGCCGGTTCGACCCGGGCCAGCGCATCGCGAACCTGCTGCTCGTCGCGACGCTGCTCGCCCTCGTCGTGTCGGGGGTGGGGCTGGTGCTCGTCAGCGGAGGCCCGGCGTTCGTCTGGTTCTCCCTGGTCCACAGGTGGTCGACCTACGTGGTGACTCCCGTCGTCGTCGGGCACGTGATCATCGCCTCCGGGATCCTGCCCGGCTACCGCGGGGTGTGGCGGGCGATGCACCTGGGCGGCCGGCTCCGCCTACGGGACGCCCACCGCGTCTGGCCGGCCTGGACCGAACGCACGACGGACCGCCCGCGGCCTCCCCGCCACTCTCGTTGAGTGCTGGGTATTTGTTGGGTGGATGCCCGCCGACCCAACAAATACCCAGCACTCAACTGGGGGTGGGGTTACTCGACCAGCTTGCCCTGGGTCGAGACCTCCTGGATGAGGGCGGTGATCTCGTTCGGGACCGGCGGGATGTCCTCGCGCTGGATCCCGGTGCGCGGGGACCAGACCAGGTTCACCTGCAGGGCCGGGTCGAGGTCCGGGTAGTCCGAGCGGTTGTGGCAACCGCGGGTCTCGCGGCGCTCGCGGGCGGCCTCGAGCGTGGCCCGCGCGGCGATGAGGGACGCCTTGAGGTCGAAGGCGTGCGCGAGGTCCTGGAACCCGGCGATGTCGGGATGCACCCCGATCCGCGTGGTGCGCTCCTCGATCTCGTCCAGCTCGCGCAGGCCCGCGACCAGGCCCTCCTCGTCCCGCACGACGCCGGCGTGCTCGGTCATCGTGTTGCGCACCGCACGCTGCAGCGCGCGCACGTTCTCGTGCCCGTCGGCGACCAGCAGGTCGGCGACCTCCGCGCGGGCCTGGGCCTCGGCGTCGTGCGACCGGACCTGTGCCTCCAGCCCGGCGGAGTATGCGGCGGCGGCGCGCCCGACGATGCGGCCGAACACCAGCAGCTCGATCAGGGAGTTGCCGCCAAGGCGGTTGGCGCCGTGCAGGCCGCTGGACGCCTCGCCGATCGCGTACAGGCCGTCGACCTCGGTGCTGTGGTCCTCGGGCCGCACCCACACGCCGCCCATGGAGTAGTGGGCGGTGGGGGCGATCTCGATGGGCTCGGCCGTGATGTCGAGCATCTGCAGCTCGAGCATCGTCTGGTAGACGCGCGGCAGGCGCGTCATGATCGTCTCGCGGGGCAGGTGGGAGACGTCGAGCCAGACGCCGCCCTTGTCGGTGCCCCGCCCCTCCTTGATCTCCGTGTACGCCGCGAGCGCCACCCGGTCGCGGGTCGACAGCTCCATCCGCTCGGGGTCGTAGTTCTTCATGAACCGCTCGCCCAGTGCGTTGCGCAGGATGCCGCCCTCGCCGCGCGCGGCCTCGGAGATCAGGGTGCCCGCCGCGTTCTCGGGCTCGAGGATCCCGGACGGGTGGAACTGGACCAGCTCGGGGTCGCGCAGGCGTGCCCCGGCCTCGACGGCGAGCCGGAACGAGTCGCCGGTGTTCTCGTCGCGGCGGGACGAGGTGCGCCGCCAGATGCGGTTGTGGCCGCCCGCGGCGAGGATCACGGCGTCGGCGTGGATCAGGTAGGGCGTGCCGTCGGTCAGGTCGAACCCGTAGGCGCCGAAGACGGCGCCGTCCTGCACCAGGATCCGGGTGACGTAGACCGAGTCGAGGACGGGGATGTCGAGCTGGTTGGCCCGGTTGACCAAGGCGCGCTGGATCTCCAGGCCGGTGTAGTCGCCCGCGAACGCGGTGCGGCGGTACTTGTGCGCGCCGAAGAACCGCTGGGAGATGCGCCCGTCGTCCTCCCGGGCGAAGGCCATGCCGTACCGCTCGAGATCGGCGATGCCCTGCGCGGCACCCTTGGCGACGATCTCGGCAGTGTGGGGGTTGGCCAGGAAGTAGCTCTCCTTGATCGTGTCCGCGGCGTGCTGCTGCCAGCTGTCCTCCGCGTCCATCGTGCCGAGGGCGGCGTTGATCCCGCCGGCGGCGAGCGAGGTGTGGGCGTCCATGCGCGGCCGCTTGCCCAGGGCCAGTACGTCCACCCCCTGTTCGGCGAGCTCGATCGCGGCGCGCAGGCCTGATCCGCCCGTCCCGATGACCAGCACTGTCGTTGAGATCCGACGTTCGGTGGTGTTCATACTTCATCCGACCACTTGCCCGAGCGATTCGTGACAGGTCGCCGCTGTGAGGAATCCCATCAGGTGAGATGGGTCATCCGGGGGCCCCCGACGGCGCGGCCTTCTCCCGTGCACCGGTCGCACGTAGGCTCGGCCCATGTCGAGGTGGCGATGGCGTGGCCGGACGGCGGAGGCGGGCCTGGCGCTCGGCGTCGGCCTGGTCGCCGTCCTCGGCCTGGTGGTGCAGTCGGGTGGGATCGACACCGACGCCGAACGGGCGGCGCTGCTGCTCGTCCTGGTCTCCTCCGCCGCGCTGTACCTGCGCCACCGCTACCCGGTGTCCGTCGGCCTGGTGGCGTTGGTCGCCGTCAGCGCGTATGGGGCGCTGCTGCAACAGCCCGGCCCGATCATGCTGGTCTTCGTCGTGGCGCTCTACACGGTGGTCGACGAGGGGTACCTCGCGGTCGCCATCGGGCTCGGTGTCGCCTCGGTGGTCGCCTTCGCGATCGCGGACGGCTACGACCGGGAGACCTCGAACGGGGCGACGCTGCTGCACGCCGGCTGGCTCGTCGCGGTCATAGTCGGCGTGACGCGCAACCGCCGGGCCTACCTCGCCGAGGCGGAGGCCCGGGCGCTCGCGTCCGAGCAGCGGGTGGAGGAGGAGTCCCGTCGTCGGGCCACCGAGGAGCGGCTGCGTATCGCCCGCGAGGTGCACGACGTGCTCGGCCACCACCTCTCGCTGATCAACGTGCAGGCCAGCGCCGCGCTGCACCGCCCGGACCCGGTTCGGTCGGAGCAGGCGCTCACAGCGATCAAGCAGGCGAGCAAGGAGACGCTGCGGGAGCTGCGCACGACCCTGGGCGTTCTGCGCCAGGACGGCGAGGCACCGACCGCGCCGATGCCCGGCCTGGACCGCCTCGGCGATCTGGTCGCCACGGCCACGGCCACGGCCACGGCCTCCGGGATCGAGGTCCGCACCGAGCTCGTCGACACCCCGCACCTCCCGCCGGAGGTCGACCTGGCGGCATACCGGATCATCCAGGAGGCGCTCACCAACGTGACCCGGCACGCGGGCGGTGCGACAGTGGCGGTGGTCCGGGTCCGGCCCGACGGCGACGACGTGCTGGTTGAGGTCGAGGACGACGGCGCAGGCGTACCGGGCCTGCACGGCAACGGGATCCTTGGTATGGACGAACGGGCTCGCGCACTCGGCGGTTCGCTCACCACCGGCCCGCGACCCGACGGCGGCTTTCGGGTGTGCGCCCGCCTGCCCGTGCGGGCACGCCTTGCCTCGGGACCTGCATCGCCGGGAGCCCCGGCGTGATCCGGGCGCTGCTCGCCGATGGCCAGGCTCGTTGTCGGTGGTGCTGAGTAGGGTCCGGCGCATGACTGATGAGCGAATGCTGCCTGGCTACTCCGGCCACGTCCACGCCCCGACCCGGACCCCGTATTCCCCCACGCCCGTCATCGAGCTGGATGGTGTGCGTCAACCGTCCCCTGGACGTCGATGCTGCCGGCCCTGACGATGATTGGTATGTCGAGAACGGCTACTGGGACGAGGAGGACGAGGACGACGAGTTCCCGCCGGACAGGGTCGAGGTGGACACGTACAACATCGCTGAGCGTGCGACGGTGGCGCGCCTCGACGGGCAGCCCGTCGTCGTCACAGGTGGCGCCCGGTACGACTTCTCCATCGGGGACGACTCCGATACGAGCGGCGGGATCGTACGGGCGTGGGACCTGGTCGATGGCCGACCGATCGCTGTCACCGGAGGGCACGACGACTTCCTTCAGGCGTGGGACATCCCCACGGGCGAACAGATCGGGAAGCCCCTGACCGGTATCAAGGCTGCGGCTAGAGCCATCGAGATAACCAAGATGGACGAACGAGCAGTCGTGGTGGCGGGTGGCGACGACACCATGCTGCATGTGTGGGACCTCGCGACTCAGGAGCCGATCGGGTCGCCCCTGGCCGGTCACACCGATCGCATCGAGACACTCGGCACGGCGACCGTCGGCGGCCGAACCATCGCGATAACCGGAAGCTATGACGGTCGTTCGGGCGACGGCACCACCCGCGTGTGGGACCTGGCCAGCGGCGAGCAGATCGGGGACCCGCTCACCGGGCACCACCTGCAGATGGTCACCCAGGTCGCCGGGACACCGGTAGCCGTCACCGCCGGCGATGACGACTCCATCCGGCTGTTGGACCTGACGCTCGCCGTTCGATAGTCCCTGGGAGCGCTGACCTAGGCTCTCCTCATGACGTCTCCGTCTTCGGACGACCACGGACCAAGCTCGGTCAGCGTCCTCCTCGCCGACGACCAGGCACTGGTGCGCGCCGGGTTCCGGTCCATCCTGGAGGGCGAGGACGGCATCGAGGTGGTCGGCGAAGCGGCCGACGGCGGCGACGCGACCCGGCTCGCCCGGCAGCTGCGCCCCGACGTCGTCCTCATGGACATCCGGATGCCCGGCGTGGACGGGCTGGCCGCCACCCGGGAGATCGCCGCGAGCACCGATGCCCGCGTGATCATCCTGACGACGTTCGACCTGGACGAGTACGTCTACGGCGCGCTGCGGGCGGGCGCGAGCGGGTTCCTGGTCAAGGACAGCGAGCCGGCGGAGCTGATCCACGCCCTGCGGGTGGTGGCGCGCGGCGACGCACTGATCGCGCCCGCGATCACCCGCCGGCTGATCGCCGAGTTCGCTGCCCGGTCCACCCACCCGGACCCCGGCCCGCGGCTGACCGGGCTGACCGACCGGGAGCGTGAGGTGATGGCGCTGGTCGCCGCGGGCCTGTCCAACACCGAGATCGCGGCGCGGCTGGTGCTGAGCCCGGCCACCGCGAAGACGCACGTCAGCCGCATCATGACCAAGGCGCAGGTCCGGGACCGGTCGCAGCTCGTGATCCTCGCGTACGAGTCCGGCCTGACCGTCCCCGGCTGGCTCGCCGGCTCCTGACCCGCACGTTCGACCAGAAGGGTCAGCGCCAGCGGAGTGCGGCGTAGGCGATCGCTGCGAGCAGCACCAGCTCGACGACACTTCCGATCAGGTAGTACGCCCAGCTCTCGCCGACCATGGACGCGACGATCGTCACGGCGTAGATCCCGGACAGGGCGAGCTGCGCGGGTCGGTTGATCCGGCGGGGGAGCAGCAGGGACCCGGCGATCATCAGGCTCGGGACCAGGATGTACAGCGTCGTCAGGGTCAAGAAGGTCTGGTCGATCGCAAGGCCCGCGCCGGGCACTTCGCCGGCCAGGGCGCCATTGATCACGTCGGCGCGCCAGAAGGCGAAGATGTCGACGTAGGCGAACACGAACAGCATCGAGGCCCAAAGCCCGCTGAGGACGATCCTGCGGTCCACGGGCGTGTGGGCGTCGGCGGTGGCGAGCGGCATGGTCATGAGAGGCTGGATGCGCTCACCATCCGCGCGGTCGCGTCGCGACTGGAGGCGACGCCGATGTCGTTGTATCGCCACGTCGCGAACAAGGACGACCTGCTCGATGCCCTGGTCGAGCGAATGTATGCCGAGTTCGAGACGCCCGACCCGGGCCGGCCGGACTGGCGTACGGAGCTGCGCCGCCGGGCGAGCTCGGTCCGTGAGGTCCTCGTGCGACATCCGTGGTCGGTCGCGCTGATCGAGACCCGCGCCGGTCCCGACCGGCCCGTCACGTTCGCCCATGCCGAGGCCGTCCTGGCGACGCTGATCTCGGCGGGGTGCTCGCCGCGACTGGCATCGCGCGCGTTCGTGGTGCTCGACAGCTACGTCTACGGCTTCGCGTTGCAGCAGATCACGATGCCCAGCACCGACCCCGGCGACACCGTCGCCGACGTGGTCGTCGCCGCGATGCGGCAGTATCCAAGCCTGCTCGCGGTGATGGATGCGGTGACGGCTGACCCTGAGTACGACTTCATCGCCGAGTTCGACGCCGGTCTCGACCTGGTCCTCGACGGCATCGACCGCTGGCGAGACGCGGATCTCCACCGCCGTCGCTGACCTGGTGCGTCAAGAGACCGGGCAGTAGCTCCCCCGCTCAGGTCGTGCGGCGAGACCTGGCCAGCGCCAGCCCGCCGAGGGCGGTGCCGGCCAGCCCGAGCGCGATGGCGACGACGCCCCCGGCCAGCCCGCCGCCGGTGCCGAGGCTCCCGCCGGAGGTGGCCACGACCAGCACACCGACGACGGCGCCGAGCAGGCCCGCGGCCAGGGCCAGCACGGCCCCGAGCTGCCCGGCGTCCGTGCCGATGCGACTGGCGGGGCGGGCCAGTGCCAGCCCGCCGACGGCGATGCCGATCAGCGCGAGCGCGATGGCCACGAAGCCCCAGAGGCGCCCCGAGGTCAGGGCGTAGGAGCTCACGGCCTGCTGGGCCGCGACGTGCGCGGACGCCTGGACTGCGGTGTCAAGCAGGTACGGGACGGACATGGTGGATCCCTTCGATCGCGTGTCGGGTTGTTCGCCTGACGGGTACAGGTCAGACCGTATTCACCGGCATGGTCGCGAGTCGTCCCGCTGGAGTTGCGATAGGGCTGCCCACCCGGGTCGTACGCACACGGGCCCCTGTACTACCGGGGTTGTGTTACCCGGGCTGCGCTACACTGCATAGCAAGCGATGTAAATTGGAGCACTGATGAACGAGAGCTCGCAGTTTCGCCGGGTGTCGCTCGGCTACCAGGTCAACCACCTGGCCAGGGTCTTCGAAGCCGCACTGCGGACGCAGATCGCGCCGTTCGGTGTGGCGCCGGGACAGTTCCCGGCTCTGCTCAGCCTGTTCGAGGAGGACGGGCTCACCCAGACCGAGATGTGCCGCCGCGTCCAGGTCGGGCAGCCGACGATGGCCAACACGCTGCGCCGCCTGGAGCGGGACGGGCTCGTCACGAGGACTCCCGACCCCGGGGACGGGCGCAGCTCCCGCGTCCGGCTCACCGATCGCGCCCGTGAGATCGAGGACGACCTCGTCCGGATCGGGCAGGGGATCAACGCCTCCGCCGTCGTCGGGATGAGCGAGGCGGAGGCGGAGGCCCTGCTGAAGTCGATCGCTCTGCTGATCGACAACCTGACGCCGTCCGACGCGACCGCAGACCCCGGAAGGAATTGAGATGTCACTTCAGAATCCACCTCTGCACCCGCTCCTCGTTCACGCCTCCGTGGTCCTGACGCCGCTGCTCATCGCCGTCAGCCTGGCCCGCGTCGTCGCTCCCTCGTGGTCCGGCACGCTCGACTGGGCCGTGATCGTGTTGGCCGTCGCCACACCGGTCGCCGCGGTGGCGACCAAGTTCAGCGGGGACGCCCTCAAGGCCGAGCGCTACGAAAGTGCGGCGGAGGCCGAGCGGACGCGGATCGACCAGCACGAACGCTTGGGCGTCCCCGCGGTCGCCTCGGCTGTGGGGCTGAGCGTGTCTGCCCTGGCAATGGTTCTGGTGGCAGGCGGGTGGGGCAGTGTCATGACCACCGTGCTCTCCGGCCTGGTCCTGCTCCTGGCCGTCGCCGCGGGCTTCTTTGTCGTGCGCGCGGGCCATTCCGGCGCGTCGACCGTGTGGAGCATGCTCCAGCGCCAGCGCCAGGGACGTTGACGCAGGCGGGGTCGGGTCAGTCGCCGTCCCGCAGGAACAGCTCGATGACGGGGATCGCGACGTCGGGCCGCCGGACCGGCAGCCACAACGTCAGGGTGTCGTCCCCGGTGCCGGCGGCGCTGGTCATGTGCGACTCGGCGTCCGTCGACAGCACTTCCATCGGCACCTCCGACGCGTCGTGCAGGAGCTGGGCGTACTCCACCCGTCCGGCGAGCCCGGGCAGGTGCACGGCCTCGAACGGCCAGGCGAACAGGTGCAGGTAGAGGCGGTTCCCGCGCTGGGTGTAGCGGCAGTCAGGCGGCGGGGTGTACGCGGCGGGGCCGGCGCCGTGGATCGCCCGGCCGTGGCGCGACATCCACTGCCCGATGGCGCGCAGCGTGTCCACAGCCACCGGGTCCAGCTCGCCGCGGGCGGTCGGCCCGACGTTGAGCAGCAGGTTGCCGTCCTTGGCGACGGTGTCGACGAGCATCCGCAGCAGCAGGTCCGGCGACTTGGCCGTCGTGTTGTCGCGGTCGTACCCCCAGCTCCCGTTGATCGTCTGGCACGCCTCCCACAGCGCCGGCGCGCCGTCGACGGTCGGCGGCTCCGCCGGCTGGTACTGCTCGGGCGTGAGGTAGTCGCCCGGGATGCCGAGCCGGTCGTTGACCAGGATGCCCGGCTGCAGCGTCCGGACGGTCGCGAGCAGCTCCTCGCTGCCCCAGTCCTTCGCACCCTTGCCGCCCCAGACCAGGGTGCCCTCGTGGACGTGCTCGGGGTAGGAGAAGTCGAAGAACAGCTGCTCGACCGGGCCGTATCCGGTCAGCAGCTCGGCGACCTGAGCGTGCAGGTACTGGCGGTACTCGGCCATGTCGCGCACCTCCGCCCGCGTTGCGGCGTCGTCGCGCAGCGGGTGCAGCCCGTCGATCGGGAACTGCGGGTGGTGCCAGTCGATGAGCGAGTGGTACAGGCCGACGCCGAGGCCGCGCGCCCGGAACGACTCGGCGATCGGGCCGATCAGGTCGTGCCGCCACGGCGTCGAGGCGACGGAGAAGTCGGTGTGCACCGTCTCCCACAGGCAGAAGCCCTCGTGGTGCTTCGTGGTCACCACGACGTACTTCATCCCGGCGGCCGCGGCGAGGTCGGCCCACTCCACGGGGTCGAACAGGTCCGGCTCGAAGTGCTCGAGGTACTGCTGGTACTCGGCGTCGGGCGTCCGTTCACGGTGCCGCATCCACTCGTTGCGGGCCGCTGCCGAGTACAGCCCCCAATGGATGAACATCCCGAAGCGTCGCTCCCGCATCCGCTGGACGGCCTCGGCGCGCAGGGTGTCGCCGTGCGGTGCGCCGTCGTGCAGTGCGCCTTCGTATGTGGAGATGGTCATCTGATTGCGCCCTTCGCGATGTCGCCGATGAACTGCCGTGCGCCGAACAGGAAGACCACCAGGAGGGGCACGGTCGCGAGGAGCGCGCCGGCCATGATCATCCCGTAGTCCTGGCCGAACGCCGACTGGAGCTGCGCCAGCGCCACCTGGAGCGTGATCCGATGTGGATCCGTCAGGATCGTCAGGGGCCACAGGTAGTCGTTCCACGTCGAGATGAAGGTGAAGAGCCCGAGGAATCCCAGCCCCGGGCGGATGAGCGGCAGGCACACGGTCACGTACTGGCGCATGAAGCCCCCGCCGTCGAGCACGCAGGCATCCATCAGCTCGTCCGGGACGGCGGACCTGATGTACTGGCGCAGCCAGAAGATCCCGAACGCGTTGGCCGCCGCGGGGATGATGAGCGCCTGCAGCTGCCCGACCCAGCCGAGGTTCACCATCGTGATGAACTGCGGGATGATCGCGAGCTGCGTCGGCAGCATGAACGTCACGAGGACCGCCGTGAACAGCGCGTCGCGGCCGGGGAAGTCGAACTTCGCGAAGGCGAACGCCGCCAGCGAGTCGAAGAACAGCACCAGAAAGGTCACCGCGAGCGCGACGAACAGGGTGTTGGCCAGCGGAGCCACGAAGTCGATCTTGTCGAAGACCTTGGCGATGTTCTCGAACAGGTGGCTGCCGGGCAGGAGCTTGGGCGGCGACTTGTAGATGTCGCTCGTCGTGTTGCTCGCGATGACGGCGAGCCAGTAGAGGGGAAAGACTGACAGGAGCGCGCCGGACGTCAGCATCAGGTAGAGCCCGAGCCGGCGGCGTCGGAGGTTCCCGGCGGACGGCGCGGGGCGTGCGGCGCGGCGCGGTGTCAGGGGTCGTGGCGAGGCGAGGATGCTCATCAGCGTGTGGGGTCCTCTCTCTTCACGCTGTAACGCCAGCTGATGATCACGAAGACGAGAACGATGAGGAAGATCCCCCACGCGATCGAGGCGCCGTAGCCGAACTTGTTGTGGCTGAATGCCTGTTGGTAGAAGTACAGGACCATCGTGAGGCCGCCCTGCCCGGCGCCTCCGCTGTTCGGGTTGGTCGTGCTGGGGCCGCCGGTGAGCACCTGTGCCTCGGTGAAGCTCTGCAGCCCCGTGATGGTCGAGACGATGAGGACGAAGATCATCGTCGGCCGCAGCAGGGGGAGCGTGATGGAGAAGAAGCTCCGCACCGGGCCGGCGCCGTCGACCTTGGCCGCCTCGTAGACCTCGCTGTCGATGGACTGCATGCCCGCGAGGAAGATGATCGCGTTGTACCCGGTCCACTGGTACGTGATGAGGATGGACACGGTGAGCTGGATGCCGAACGGTGAGGTCAGCCACCTGACGTCCGACAGGCCCACGGCGTTGAGGAACGCGTTCGCGAGCCCGAAGGACTCGCCGAAGATCGCTCCGAAGAGGATCGCCATCGCCACCACCGACGTGATGTTCGGTACGAAGTACGCGATCCGCAGCGCCGTGCTGTAGCGCACGGCGTTGTTGAGCATGGCGGCGACGACGAGCGCGATGATCATCATCGGGATCGTCGAGAGGGCGAAGATGACGAAGGTGTTGCGGACGGAGAGCCAGAACGTCTCGTCGGACACCAGTAGCACGTAGTTGTCGAGACCGACCCACTCGGGAGCGCCGAGCCCGTTCCACTTCTGGAACGACAGGACGAGTGAGTACGCCGTCGGATACAGGCCGAAGCACAGGAAGAGGATGAAGAACGGCGCGATCGCGGCGTACGCGGGCCAGGCGCGGACGGCGCGACGCCAGCGGGGGCGCACCGAGGTGCGCGCCCCCGCCGACACCGTAGAGGTTGTGAGTGTCACGCGGACTCCAGAGCCTCCTTGGCCGCCGCGACCGCGTCGGCCCAGGCCTGCTCAGGGTCTTTGCCCGTCTGCACGTTCCCCAGCTCCGTGTAGTAGGCGGCGGCGACCTGGTTGTCGAGCGGGCTGTTGTAGACGGTCGGCATGTTCTCCGAGGCCTCGACGAACACGGCCACGGTGTCCTGGCCGCCGAAGAAGTCGTCGCCGTCGTGCAGCCCCGGCTCCTCGAGGGCAGTGGTCCGGGCCGGGAAGTTGCCGGTCTCGGTGTACATGACCGCCTCGTTCTCGGGGCTCAGGAGAGCCTTGATGACCTCGAGCGCGGCCTCCTTGTCCTCGGTCGCGGCCGGGATGGTCAGGAACGAGCCGCCGATGTTCGCGGGACCACCGGGCATCTGCGTGACCCGCCACTCGCCGGCGGTGTCGGCGGCGTTGTTCTTGATGTCGCCGGCGTACCACGCCGCACCGCTCAGCGTCGGCAGCTCGCCCTCGTTGACGGCGGAGGCCCAGTCAGGGCTGCCGTCCTCGATCCCGGCCACCAGGCCGCGGTCCCACGCCTCGACGGCGAGGTCCCAGGCATTACGCACGGCGTCGCTCTCGCCGAGGAACTCGCCCTCGGGACTCACGAACTTGGTCTCGCTCTGGCCCATCACCTTGCCGAAGAGGCCGCCGGTCGCGACCTCGAGGTGGGCGCCGGTGGCGGCCTTGAGCTCCTCGCCGAAGGCGAAGTAGTCCTCGTAGGTAGCGGTCGCCGCCTGGACCTCGGCCGGGTCGGTCGGCATGCCGGCGTCCGCCAGGATGTCCTCGCGGTAGAACAGGCCGGCCGGGCCGATGTCGATCGGCAGGCCGAGCAGCGCGCCGTCCGGGGTCGTGGCCTCGGCGAGCTTCCACTCCGGGAACTCCCCGACGATGTCGTCGATGTCGAGCGTGTTCAGGTCGGTGAACAGGTCCGGCTCCTGGAGGAAGAAGGGTATGTCCTCGCCCTTGACCCCCGTGATGTCGGGGATGTCCGAGCCGGCGGTGAAGCCGGTGAGCAGCTTCTGCTTGAAGTCGTCGCCGATGACGGACGTCTCGAGGCCGGGCGTGTCGGCCGTGACCGTCTCGACGACGGTGTCGCTGAGGCCACCCGGCCAGATCCACATGGTCAGGGATCCGTCGGAGGCGGGCTCACCGCCCGGGTCGCTGCTGCACGCCGTCAGGCCGAGGGCCAGGGACGTGATCGCCGCGAACGCGGCGACAAGGGGGCGGCCCCGTGAGGTGTTGAGTCTCATTTCGATTCTTCTCCAGGTTCGTCGAGCTGTTCGGTCGAGCTGCGGGTGGAGCTGTGGGTGGGAGCTGTTCGGTGGAGGTCGGTGGAGGTCGGAGGAGCGTGGAGGCGGCGCCGATCAGGGGACGGCGTCACGGATGAAGGCGAACCGCGCTGCGTCGGCAGCGGAGGGGTGTTCGTCGAGCCAGCGGACGAGGCCGGCACGGGTGGGGGCGGTGGCGGCGCCACCGGGACGGGAGACCGTGATCGTCGCGGCGAGCGCCGCGAAGTCGACGCGCTCGCGCAGCGTCCAGTCCGTGAGGGACGCCACCGCCAGGGCACCGACGAACACGTCGCCGGCGCCGGTGACGTCGACGGCGTCTACCGGGACCGCCTCGATACGGACCCGTTCGCCGGTCTCGGCGTCCAGGGCGAGGACGCCGCCGGCACCGAGGGTGACCACGCTGAGCGGCACATGCGTGGCGAGCGACTCCAGGGCACGCTCAGGGTTCTCGGTCCGCGTGAACGCCATGGCCTCGGCGTCGTTCGGGACGAAGGCGTAGCAGCCGTCGAGCCCGTCGAGGACCGTCGTGTCCCAGGCTCCGCTGGCGTCCCAGCCCAGGTCGGCGAACACCCTCGCGCCACGGTCGACGAGCGGGCGGACGACATCGTGCGTCGTGTGGTCGACGTGGACGATGGCTACGCGCGGGCGGATGTCCGCGTCCAGGATCTCGGCGAGGTCCCGCGGCGGGGGTGTGCCGCCCGTGACGAGGGCGCGGTCGCCGTCGAACCCCAGTGAGGCCGTGACCGGCAGCGCCCACCCGGCCACGGTGTGGAGGCCCGAGATGTCGATGCCTTCGCGCGCGAGCTGGTCCGCGCACATCGCGCTGAGCGGGTCGTCACCCACGACCGCGCTGATCGCCGTCGACGCCCCGAGCCGTGCGGAGACGACCGCCATGTTGGCGATCCCGCCCGGCCCCCAGCCGAAGTCGGCGGTCCACGTCTCCTCGCCGGGACGCGGGCTTCCACCCAGGCCGGCGAAGACGACGTCAAGGAAGAGCTGGCCCACCGCGAGGGTGTCCACCTGAGTGCTCCTCGGGGCACGCGCCTCGGGTTGGAGGCTCGCCCGAGCGGTTCCCATGGGCGCGTCCTGCGCGCCGTGTTCGGTAGCCATGGTCCTCCTCGGTGAGGCAAGGGAGTCCGTAAGAATTAGCATGCGCCTGCGCGAGATTGCACGCTTTTGATTGTTACGATTAAGTAAATGAGCGAAAGTGAGCGAGCGTGGTAGCGTGCCTCGCGTGAGAGATCTGCGTGAGCGCGTCATCCTGGATCACCTGCGAAAGACCGGAGCGGCAACGGTGAGCGAGCTCGCCTCAGTGACGGGGTCGAGCGTGGCGACAATCCGCCGTGACCTGCAGCAGCTCGACCGGGCGGGAACCATCCGGCGCGCCCACGGCGGCGCCGTGCTCGCCGAGGAGGATGCCCCGTTCGCGAGCGTCGAGCCGGTCAACCGCGAGGCGAAACAACGCATCGCAGCGCGTGCGGCTGAGCTGATCGAGGACGGCGAGTCGGTGGTCCTCGACATCGGGACGACCACGTTGCAGCTCGCGCGGATGCTGCACGGCCGGCACGTCACCGTCATCACCGCGAGCCTCGCGATCTACGAGGCGCTGCGGGACAGCCGCAGCGTCCACCTCGTGATGCTGCCGGGGGACTACGACCCGGTGTACCAGTCGGTCTCGGGCCCGCTGACGACCGAGTGCTTGCGGATGATCCGTGCGGACCACGCCTTCCTGGGCGTGAGCGGGGTGTCGGAGACGGGTGACCTGCGCGACACCACCATGGCCCAGGTGCCCATCAAGCAGGCGATCGCCGAGGTGTCCGTCGAGATCACCGTGCTTGCCGACCACAGCAAGTTCCCCGGCACCGGCCTCGGCCGCCTCAAGCTCCCGCCCGCCGTCGCACGGTTCATCACGGACGCGGAGGTGTCCGAGCAGGTCTCGAGCGCCCTCGCCGCACAGCAGGTGGAGGTCGTCGTCGCATGAGACTCACCATCATCGGCGGGGGCGGGTTCCGCACACCGCTCGTCCACGCCGCGCTGCTGCGCGACCGCGAGCCCGGGCGGGTGACGTCCGTGGCACTGGTCGACACCGACGAGGCCCGCCTGCGGACGATGACCCGCATCCTCGCCACCCAGGCCCAGGGTGTGGCCGACGCCCCGGCCGTGACCACCCACACGGACCTGGCCGAGGGCCTGCGGGGAGCCGACTTCGTGTTCTCGGCCATCCGCGTCGGGGGCTTCGAGGGCCGGGCGCACGACGAGCTCATCGGCCTGGCGCACGGTGTGATCGGGCAGGAGACGGTGGGCTTCGGCGGCATCTCCTACGCCCTGCGCACGCTGCCCACGGTCATGCGCCTCGCCGAGCTCGTCAAGCGGGTCGCGCCGGACGCCTGGGTCATCAACTTCACGAACCCCGCCGGCCTGGTCACCGAGGCCATGGCACAGGTGCTCGGGAACAGGGTCATCGGCATCTGCGACTCGCCGATCGGGCTGGCCCGCCGCGCGCTGTCCGCGCTGGGCCTGCCGGTCGGCCCCAACGTCGAGGTCGACTATGCCGGGCTCAACCACCTGGGCTGGGTGACCAGCCTCCGGGTCGACGGCGTCGACCGCCTGCCCGAGCTGCTTGCCCGGCCGCGGCAGATCGAGGCCTTCGAGGAGGGCCGGCTCTTCGGCGCCGACTGGATCCAGACCCTGGGCGCCCTGCCGAACGAGTACCTGCACTACTACTCCTACCGGCGCGAGGTGCTCCACTCCGACCAGCTCGCCTCCCACACGCGGGCCAGGTACCTCCTCGAGCAGCAGACCGCCTTCTGGTCCGACGCCCACGGCGCGCCGGACCCGCTCGCCGTCTGGGAGGCCGCCCGGCTCGACCGCGAGGCCACGTACATGGCGACCAGCCGTGAGTCCGTGGGCATGGGGGAGCGCAACGCGGACGACCTGGTCTCCGGGGGCTACGAGAACGTGGCGATCGCGCTGATGCGCGGGATCGCGTACGACGAGCACTCGCGCCTCATCCTCAACGTCCGCAACGCCGGCACGATCCCCTGGCTGGACGACGACGCCGTCGTCGAGGTGCCCTGCGTCGTCGACGCCACCGGCGCGCACCCGATCCCCGGTGCGCAGGTGCCGGACTTCGGCCGCGGGCTGGTGACGACGGTCAAGTACGTCGAGCGCGAGACCATCGAGGCAGGGATCGGCGGCTCACGCGCGGCGGCGCTGCGCGCCCTGGCCCACCACCCGCTCGTGGACTCGGTCCGGGTGGCGGACGCGCTGCTCGACAGCGCCCGTGCCACGTTCCCAGAGCTCTCTTACCTCGACTGACCCGGAGGCAGACGCCGTGCACCAGAACCAGAAGCTCGTCGAGGAGCGCATCCACCGGGTGCTCACCGAGCGGATCACCCCGGCCTGCTACTCGGCCCGGACGCCTGTCACCCTCTCTGCCTGGGAGGTGCCCGACGAGCCGGTCCCGGTCGGCGAGGCGCTGCGCGCGACGTACACGGACTTCGCCGTCGGGCGCGCGTGGGGGCGACCCTGGTCGACCTGGTGGTTCCAGATCACCGGGGCCGTGCCCACCGAGTGGGCGGGACGCACCGTCGAGCTGGTCGTCGACCCCGGGTTCCAGGGCGACTGGCCGGGCAACCAGGCCGAGGGCCTGCTCTTCACGCCCGACGGCGTCCCGGTCAAGGGCATCCACCCGCGGAACATGTACGTCCCGATCGTGGACGTCGCCGCGGGCGGCGAGCGCGTGCACTTCTTCATGGAGGCCGCCGCAAACCCGGACATCCTCAAGAACGACTTCGTGCCAACGGTCTACGGGGAGAAGTCGACCGCTCCGGCAGACCCCGTCTACACGTTCGCGACCGCCGAGCTCGCGGTGCACGAGCCTGAGGTGTGGGCGGTGCGCTTCGACATCGAGGTGCTGTACCAGCTCGTCAAGGAGCTGCCGCCGGCCGAGCCGCGCCGGCATGAGGTGCTGCGCGCCCTCGAACGGGCGCTGGACGTGCTGCTGCTGGACGACATCGTCGGCACGGCGTCCGCAGCCCGGGCCCAGCTCGCGGACGTGCTCGCGCGACCCGCGAACGCGTCCGCCCATGTGCTGAGCGCCGTCGGGCACGCCCACATCGACACGGCGTGGCTGTGGCCGATCCGCGAGACCAAGCGCAAGGTCGGGCGGACGTTCGCCAACGTCCTCGCGCTGGCCGAGCGGTACCCGGACTTCCGGTTCGCGGCGTCGTCCGCGCAGCAGTACGCGTGGATCAAGGAGCGGTACCCCGACACCTGGCGGGGGATCCAGGCCGCCGTCGACCGCGGTCAGTGGTTCGTCGTGGGCTCGCAGTGGATCGAGCCCGACGGCAACCTGCCCGGCGGCGAGGCCATGGTCCGCCAGCTGACGCAGGGCCTGCGCTTCTTCGAGCGCGAGCTCGGCGTCACCACCAAGGGCATCTGGATGCCCGACTCCTTCGGCTACACCGCCGCCTTCCCCCAGGTCGCCAGGCTGGCGGGCGTCGAATGGTTCCTCACGCAGAAGATCTCGTGGAACCAGACGAACGAGTTCCCGCACCACACCTTCTGGTGGGAGGGGATCGACGGCAGCCGCATCTTCACCCACTTCCCGCCGGCCGACACGTACAACTCGACGCTCGAGGGCGAGGAGATCCACCACGCGGTCCGCGAGTTCCGCGAGAAGGGCAAGGCCACGACGTCGCTCGTGCCGTTCGGCTACGGCGACGGTGGCGGCGGGCCGATCCGCGAGATGATGGAGCGCCAGCGCCGCGTCGCGAACCTCGAGGGATCGCCGCGGGTGCAGATCGAGAGCCCGGACGAGTTCTTCGCCCGCGCGCGGGCCGAGTACGAGGACGCGCCGGTCTGGGTAGGGGAGCTGTACCTCGAGCTGCACCGCGGCACGTTCACGTCCCACGCGCGGGAGAAGCGCGGCAACCGCCTCGTCGAGCACCGGCTGCGCGAGGCGGAGCTCTGGTGGACGGCGGCGGCGCTGCGGGGCGCCGACTACCCGTACGACGCCTTCGAGCGCCTGTGGCAGACCACGCTCGTGCAGCAGTTCCACGACATCCTGCCGGGCTCGTCGATCGCCTGGGTACACCGGGAGAACGAGGAGGAGTACGGCAACAGCCTCGCGCGGCTCGACGAGCTGCTCGGGCACGCGCTCAAGCACCTCGAGGCGGACGGCGCGGTCGTCAACGCGGCCGACCACGCCCGCGTCGCCCTCGTGCTCGACGAGCACGGCGACCCGGCGGGCCTGGTCAGCGTGCCGGGCCACGGCCTGGCCCCCTTCGAGCCGCTCGAGCCAGCGCAGCCAGTCACGGCCGAGCGCGACGGCGAGCAGATCGTCCTGCGCAACGACCTGGTGCAGGTCCGTATCGATGCGCGAGGTCTCGTGACGTCGATCGTGGACCGGCGCGCCGACCGCGAGCTCGTGCCCGCCGGCCGCGCGGCCAACCTGCTCCAGCTCCACCAGGACCTCCCGAACGCGTGGGACGCCTGGGACATCGACGCGCACTACCGGCACACCGTGCGCGACCTCGTCGAGGTCGAGTCGATCGAGGTCGTCGAGTACGGTCCGCTGCGCGCGCTGGTCGAGGTCGTGCGCACGTTCGGCGCCTCTCGCGTGACCCAGCGGATCGCCCTGCACGCCGACGACGCCCGCCTGCACCTCGAGGCGGAGCTGGACTGGCACGAGGGCGAGAAGCTGCTCAAGGCCTCGCTCCCCTTCGTCGTGCACGCGCAGCACCACTCGGCGGAGATCCAGTTCGGGCACCTCCGCCGGCCGACGCACACGAACACGTCCTGGGACGACGCCCGGTTCGAGGTCGTGGCGCACCGGTGGGTGCACGTCGAGGAGCCGGGCTACGGCATCGGCGTCGTGAACGCCGGGACGTACGGCCACGACATCACCCGGCGGGTCGGCGACGACGGCCAGGTCGAGACCGAGGTCCGCCTGAGCCTCGTGCGGGCCGCGAAGTCGCCCGACCCGCACCAGGACCAGGGGCACCACCTCTTCGCCTACGCGGTGGTCCCCGGTGCGTCCGTCAGCGACGCGGTGGCCGCGGGCTACGAGATGAACCTGCCGCTGCGCCTCGCACCCGGCATCGCCGCACCCGGCATCGCCGCACCCGACAGAGCGCGCCCGGCCGAGCCGTGGAGCGTCGTGTCGAGCTCGGACCCGGGCGTACGGATCGAGGCCGTCAAGCTGGCCGACGACCGTTCGGGCGACGTCGTCGTGCGCGTCTACGAGGCTCTCGGGCGGCGCGCCGCGGCGACGCTGTCGGCCGGGTTCGACGTCGCGGACGTGTCCGAGGTCAGCCTCACCGAGCAGCCCCTGTCCGGGACCATGCCCCGCGCGCGCTCGCTGGACGTCGTCGGCCGCTCGATCGCCCTGGGGCTGCGCCCGTTCCAGATCGTGACGCTGCGGATCGCCCGCGGCGTCCGGCACTCGTGACGAGGTCCCAACTGGGGGTTAGCAGTGGATCTTCGCTAGCTCCGTGAACACCGCGCGGTTCAGGTGGAACGCGTGGTGCGTCTCCGCGAGGGCGGCGGCCACCTCGTCCTCGGTCAGGTCGAGCTGATCGAGCTCGTTGCGGTACGCGTCCTTGAACACCTTGACCTTCGGGATGTCGGGGAACGTGTAGAAGGCCAGCCCGTCGTCGTCCAGGCCGTAGTGCTCCTTCATCATCCGCTTCACGATCTGGCCGCCCGACAGGTCGCCCAGGTAACGCGTGTACGAGTGCGCGGCATAGTGCGGCAGGCTGCCGCCGACATCGCGCACGCGATCCGCGTACTCCCGCGTCGCGGGCAGGATCCGGATCTCCTCGCGCCACGACGGTCCGTACAGGAAGGCCAGGTCCCGCTCGATGGCCGGGACCCGCGTGAGCTCCTCGAAGACGAGGCCGGAGCCGCGCTCGTCGGCGCGCAGGGCGGTGCTCGCCTCCTCCAGCGCCTCGTAGACGACGAGGAGCTGGGCCGACAGGTCGGCGTAGGCGGCCCGGTCCAGCGCGCCGGCCATGAGCTGCTCGATGAACTGCTCGGAGTTGGCGGCGTCGTGCTCGGTGCGCGTGCTCTGACGCAGCAGGGCGGACAGGGGGACGTCTTCCTCGACGGGCAGGCTCACGGTGTCTCCTCCGGCGCAGTGCTGACGTGCTGACAAAGTGTCAGCACGTTGAGATCATAGCAGCGAAAGTAAGGGCAGCCTAACTTCTGGTCGGAGCGCGCGGGCAGCTCCGCGGCGCGCGGGCATTTGTCATCCGTGACGAAATCGGCAAGTCACAAAGGCGGCAAATCCGGAACCGGCCCGAAACGACACTCAAGAGCGGGTGAAACACCGCGCTGTTTGACTCCAGCACGTCGCCGATCAGGGAGTGGGCAGCTTGGGAGCGTTGCTGCAGGTCAGAGGAATAAAGACCGAGTTCAGGTCCGACTCGGGCTCCGTCGTCGTGGTGGACGAGGTGAGCTTCGACCTCGACCGGGGCGAGACCATCTGCCTCGTCGGTGAGTCCGGCAGCGGGAAGTCCGTCACGGCGTTGTCCATCATGGGGCTCCTCCCGCGCAACGGCCGCGTGACCGACGGCGAGATCGTCTTCGAGCACCGGAACCTTCTCGACCTGTCCGAGCCGGAGATGCGCGAGAACCGCGGCAACTCGCTCGCCATGATCTTCCAGGAGCCGATGACGTCGCTGAACCCCGTGCTGACCATCGGCGACCAGCTGACCGAGGGGATGCTGCTGCACCTCGGGATCTCCCGCCGGGAGGCCGCGGAGCGCGCCGTCGAGCTGCTCGAGCTGGTCGGGGTGCCTCGCGCGGGCCAGATCGTGAAGGACTACCCGCACCGGCTGTCGGGCGGCATGCGCCAGCGCGTCATGATCGCCATGGCGCTCAGCTGCTCGCCCGTCCTCCTGGTGGCCGACGAGCCCACCACCGCCCTGGACGTGACGATCCAGGCCCAGATCCTGGCCCTCATGAAGAAGCTCGCCGCGGCCTCGAAGACCGCGACGATCCTCATCACGCACGACCTCGGCGTCGTCGCGGAGATGGCCGACAAGGTGGCGGTGATGTACGCGGGCCAGGTGGTCGAGGAGGCCGACGTCTTCGAGCTGTTCGACCATCCAAGGCACCCGTACACCGTCGGCCTGATGAAGTCGATCCCGCACCTCGGCGCCGACGACGACGCACGCCTCGAATCGATCCCGGGCTCCGTGCCGTCGCCGGCGAACATGCCGGGCGGCTGCCGCTTCCAGGACCGCTGCCCGTCGGTCATGGACCGGTGCCGCGAGGAACGGCCCGACCTGCTGGAGACGAGCACGAAGCGGAAGCACCTCGTCCGGTGCTTCCTCTACGAGGACGAGCACGCCGCCGTCCGCGGCGCGACGGCGGCGGTGGCGTCGTGAGCGTGATCGACGCGACCACCCGCAAGGCGCGTGCGCGGGCCGGGGTGCCCGACGGCCAGCCGCTGCTGAGCGTGCAGGAGCTCAAGCTCCACTACCCGATCCGGGGCGGGATCGTCTCCCGGCAGACCGGCGCAGTGCGCGCAGTGGACGGGGTCAGCTTCGAGGTGTTCCCCGGCGAGACCCTCGGCATCGTGGGGGAGTCCGGCTGCGGCAAGTCCACCACGGGCCGGGCGATCATCCGGCTGGAGAACCCGACAGCGGGCGCCGTGGTCTTCGGCGGCCGCGACCTGGCGGGCCTGAACACCCGCGAGCTGCGGCGCGTGCGCCTGAACCTGCAGATGGTGTTCCAGGACCCGTACTCCTCGCTCAACCCGCAGAAGCGCATCGGGGACCTCCTCGCCGAGCCGCTCGTCGCCCACGGCCGGGCATCGCGCAAGGAGGCAGGCGAGCGCGTCACGGAGATGCTCGACCGCGTCGGCCTGTCGTCCCAGTTCAAGGGCCGGTACCCGCACGAGCTCTCCGGCGGCCAGCGGCAGCGGGTCGGCATCGCCCGGGCACTCATGCTCGACCCGACCCTGCTGGTCCTCGACGAACCGGTCTCCGCGCTCGACGTCTCCATCCAGGCACAGGTGCTCAACCTGCTCAGGGACCTGCAGGCGGAGCTCGGCCTCACCTACATCTTCATCTCCCACGGCCTCGGCGCCGTGCGCTACATCAGCGACCGGATCGTCGTCATGTACCTGGGCAAGGTCATGGAGGTCGCGACGACGGCGGAGCTGTTCGCGAGCCCGCGCCACCCGTACACGGAGATCCTGCTGGACGCCTACCCGGCGCCCAACCCGCACCTGCGGGACAAGGAACGGATAGTCGTCGAGGGCGACGTGCCGAACGCCGCCAAGCCACCCTCGGGCTGCGTCTTCCACACGCGGTGCCCGTTCGCGCAGGACAAGTGCCGGACCGAAGAACCCCGGCTCGGCGGCGGCAGCCACGCCTTCGCGTGCCACTTCCCGCTCGAGGAGCGCGCGTGACCACCTACATCATCAGGCGGATCCTGATCTCGATCCCGGTCCTCCTGGGCGTCACCGTCCTGAACTTCTTCATCGTCCAGCTCGCACCCGGCAGCCCGGCCGACCTCTACCTCGACCCCAACGCGTCACCCGACTACAAGGAACGTGTCGAGGCCGCGCTCGGCCTGGACCAGCCGATCATGGTCCAGTACCTCAACTGGCTCGGCCAGCTCCTCCGCGGCGACCTCGGCCTGTCCTACGTCTCCCGCACCCCGGTCGCCGAGGTCATCGGATCGCGGATCGGCCCGACCCTCCTGCTCATGGGCGCGGCCCTCGTGGTGGCGTACGCGATAGCGATCCCGGTGGGCATCCTCGCCGCCAAGAGGAAAGGCACCTGGGCCGACTACACGGTGGTCGGCGGGGCCTTCTTCGGCGTCTCGATCCCGCACTTCTTCCTCGGCCTGGGCCTGATCTACATCTTCGCCCTGCAGCTCGGCTGGCTCCCGACCGGGAACATGGCCACGATCGGCGGCGGTGGTGGCGGGCCCTGGGACCGGATCCAGCACCTGATCCTTCCGGTCGCCGTCCTGGCGACCGCGATCTCCGGGAACATGGTCCGGTACGTGCGGTCCTCGATGGTGGACGCCCTCTCCGAGGACTACGTCCGCACCGCGCACGCCAAGGGGCTCCCGCCCGGAGTGGTCACACGCAAGCACGCCCTGCGCAACGCCCTGATCCCGCTCGTCACGGTGCTCAGCGTCGACCTCGCCGGCCTCCTCGGGGGCGCGATCGTCACCGAGCAGATCTTCCAGTGGCCCGGCCTGGGCATGCTGACCATCCAGTCGATCTCGTCCCGCGACTACTCCGTGCTGATGGGCGTGAACCTCATCGCGGCGCTCGCGGTCTTCGCGGCGAACCTCCTCGCCGACATCGTCTACGCCGTCGTCGACCCGCGGATCGAGTACACATGAGCGACCCCACGACCCTTGCCGGCCCGTCGACCCAGACCGCGGCCGCCCGCGCCGTCGTCGCGAGCCTGGGCAAGGAGGAGTCCTACCTGCGGACCGTGGTCCGCCGGTTCTTCAAGCACCGGCTGGCCGGTATCGGGCTGTTCGCGTTCCTGGCGATGATCCTCGTCGCGGTCCTCGCCCCGCTGCTCGCGCCGCACGACCCGAACCAGATCTTCGATCAGTTCCAGGCCGCGCCGTCGTCCGCGCACTTGCTCGGGACCGACCCCGTGGGGCGCGACGTGCTCAGCCGGCTCATCTACGGGGCCCGCGTCTCGATCACGGTGAGCGTGGGCGCGGTCTCGGTGTACGTGATCATCGGCGTCTGCGTCGGCCTGGCGGCCGGGTACTACGGCAAGGTGATCGACTCGGTGCTGATGCGCGTCGTCGACGTGTTCATGTCGTTCCCGTACTTCATGGTCATCCTCATCCTGGTGGCCGTCATCGGGCCGAGCCTGCTGAACATCACGCTCGCGATCGGCGTCCTCGGCTGGCCGGTGATCTCCCGCCTGGTGCGCGGCTCGGTGCTGTCGATCAAGAACCAGGACTACGTCAAGGCGGGCATCGCGCTCGGCTACAGCACGCCGAAGATCCTCTTCCAGCACATCCTCCCGAACGCGCTCTCGCCGATCATCGTCAACGCCACGTTCGGGATCGCGAACGCGATCATCCTCGAGTCCGGCCTGAGCTTCCTCGGTCTGGGCGTGCGGCCGCCCGCCGCCTCCTGGGGAAACATGCTCAGCGACGCCCAGTCGATCACAGTCATGACCAGCCAGCCGTGGCTGTGGCTGCCGCCGGGCATCGCGATCTTCGTGACCGTGCTCGCCATCAACTTCGTCGGGGACGGCCTGCGCGACGCGCTGGAGTCCCGCGAGACCAAGTCCCATCGCTAGACACGTGACGACACAGCACATCGAGACTGAGGGAGACAACGTGGGCTTCGTCGACGACGCGGCACTGATCCATGACGACCTGGTCGCCCTGCGGCGGCGGATCCATCAGCACCCCGAGGTCGGGCTCCACCTGCCGCAGACGCAGGCGGCTGTGCTGGAGGCGCTGGACGGGCTGCCGCTGGAGATCACCACCGGTACGGGGCTCAGCTCCGTCGTCGCCGTCCTGCGCGGGGACCTCCAGGCACCGGACCGCGCGGGGCCGACGGTGCTGTTGCGCGGCGACATGGACGGCCTGCCCGTCGTGGAGGACTCGGGGGAGCCGTTCGCCTCGACCACCGGAACCATGCACGCGTGCGGGCACGACCTGCATGTCGCCGGCCTCGTCGGTGCCGCCCGGCTGCTGAGCGCCCGGAAGGTCGAGCTCGCCGGCAACGTCGTCTTCATGTTCCAGCCCGCCGAGGAGGGCCCGGGCGGCGCGCTGCCGATGATCGAGGAGGGCGTCCTGGACGCGGCCGGCACACCCGTCGACGCCGCGTTCGGCATCCACGTCTCCGGCCTGGAGGACAAGGGCCTCTTCCTCACCAAGCCCGGCACCTCCATGGCCGGGGCGAACATCCTGCGCGTGACCGTCCACGGCAAGGGCGGCCACGGCTCGTCCCCGTGGATGTCGGTCGACCCGGTACCGGTCGCCGCCGAGATCGTCGGCGCGCTGCAGACGTACGTGACCCGACGGCACAGCGTGTTCGACCCGGTGGTCGTCACCGTCGGCCGGCTGCACGCCGGGACGGCGTTCAACGTCATCCCGTCCACCGCCGAGATCGACGCGTCCGTGCGCACCCTCTCGCGCGAGACGTTCGAACAGGTATCGGTCGAGCTCCCGCAGCTCGTGCAGAACATCGCCGCCGCGCACGGCTGCACCGCCGACGCCGACTTCCAGCAGCTCTACCCCGTGACCGTCAACGACCCCGACATGTGGGACCACGCCAAGGGGGTGCTCGCCGGCCTGTACGGCGCGGACCGGGTGACCGAGCGGCCCGACCCGATCATGGGCTCCGAGGACTTCTCCTACGTGCTCGAACGCGTACCCGGCTGCTTCATCCACCTCGGCGTCCGCCCGGACGACGTGCCCGCCGAGGGGGCGCCGTCGAACCACTCCGCCAAGGTCCGGTTCGACGACTCCGTGCTCGGCGAGCAGGCCGCGGCCCTCGCGGAGCTCGCCGTCGCGACCATGGCGAAGCTGCCCGTCCCGCCGACGGCGGAGGCCGTCGCGCTTGCCTGATCACCACCAGAACGAAAGAGGTACGACGTGCTCAGAACAGTGCTCAGAACTGTGCTCAGAACCGTGCTCAGAACTGTGCTCGCCACCGGGACGGTGCTCGCGCTGGCCGCGTGCGGCGGCGGGTTCTCCGAGGGGCAGGCGGACGACGGCGGGACCGCGGCAGGCGGCGGGTCCGCCGGGGAGACCCTGATCATCGGGAACATCAACCCGGTCGCCAGCTTCAACCCGATCAACCAGACGGACGTCGCCGGCCAGTGGGCCAACGAGTTCGTCCTCGACTCCCTGCTCGACCAGCCCGAGCCGCTCGAGTTCACCCCGGAGCTGGCCACCTCGATCGACACCGAGGACAACCAGACCTACACGGTCAACCTCGACCCCGAGGCGACCTGGTCCGACGGCGAGCCCGTCACGTCGGCCGACGTCGCGTTCACCCTGAACCTCATCGCGAACCCGGAGTCGGTCACGTCGCTGGGCACCAGCATCTCCTCGCTCGACGGCGTCGACCCCGTCACGGGCAAGCTGCCGGAGGGGGAGACCGAGATCCCCGGCGTGACCGTCGTCGACGAGCAGACCGTCGAGCTGAAGACCGCGCAGCCGGTGGACCCGAGCTACATCAGCGAGATCATCGGCAGCCGCCTGTTCATCCTCCCGGCGCACCACCTGAAGGACATCGCGCCCGCCGACTTCGGGGAGAGCGAGTTCGCCCAGCTCCCGGACGTCACCTCGGGCCCGTACACGTTCACGAACTACACCAAGGACGTGTCCATCGAGTTCGCGGCCAGCGACGACTACTACGAGGGGACGCCCAGTGTCCCGAGCGTCGCGGTCCGCATCATGCCGGCGGCGAACCTGGTGGGCGACCTGCAGACGGGGGCGATCCACATGAACTCCGGCGGCGGGATCGGCAACATCCCGGTCCAGGACCTGGCCACCGTCAAGGGCCTGGACAACGTCACGACCGACGTCAACGAGACCCTCGGCGTGCAGTTCATCGAGTTCAACACCGAGACCGTGCCCGACGTCGAGGTGCGCAGCGCGATGGCCCACGCCATCAACCGCGAGCAGATCGTCGACCAGCTGCTGCAGGGCGAGGGGCAGATCGTCGACGGCCCGTACACGAGCCAGAGCCCGTACCTCGACACGGACCAGGAGCCGCTCGCCTACGACCCCGACCTGTCGCGCGAGCTCCTCGAGGGCACGGACTTCGACGAGGAGACCACGCTCCGCTTCGTGGTCCCGACGGGCAACGCGATCCGGGAGCAGTCCGCGGACATCATCCTGGAGAACCTCAAGGCGGTCGGCTTCAAGGTCGAGCAGACGAACGTGGACTTCCCGACCCTGCTGACCATGGCGGGCGAGGGCGACTACGACATGCTCCTGATCGGTAACTCGTTCAACATCGACCCCGACGTGACCTTCATGTACGGCTCGCAGGGCTCCAGCAACTACACGGGCTACTCCAGCGAGCGGGTGGACAAGCTCCTGGCCGAGGGCAAGAGCGAGCCGGACCCGGACGCCCGCGCGGAGATCTACGACGAGCTCCAGGCCATCTGGCAGGAGGACCTGCCGCAGCTCGGGCTCTACTCCGACAACACGGCATCCGTCGTGAGCAACGAGGTGGCCGTGGGCGGGGCGACGCCGTTCTGGCGCGGCTCGCTCGCCAACCTCCCGCAGTGGTCGTTCGGCGAGATGTGACCTGGGCGGTCCTGGCCGGCTGGGCGGACCAGGCCCGGCTGACCCCTCTGGACGATCCCGAGGAGTGCTGACTTCGGTTCAGCATGCACTTGCTGCCAGACCAGACGTCATCTTGGCAGCAGGTGCATGCTGAACCGAAGTCAGTCCGGTCGTGGTGGAGCCGGGCAGTCCGACGTCCTATCGTCTTCCGCGTGCCCGCCACAGAACCCTTTCCGCAGCCAGCTGCGAAACAGCCCGCGCTGCCCGCGCCCGTCTTCGTCGACCTCGACAGTGAAGCCGGTGGCGACGCCGTCCGGCTCGCCACCTATGTGCTCGAGCCGGCGGACCGGGCGCCGGTCGCCGACGTCGTGCTCTGCCACGGCACCCCGTGGTCGGTGCGCGTGTGGGCGCCGGTGGCGCGCGCGCTGAGCCGTGACTACCGCGTGTTCCTGTGGGACATGCCCGGGTACGGCGCCTCGTCGAAGGAGGCTGGGCACGCGGTCGACCTCGTCGCCCAGCGCGAGCGGTTCGCGGCGCTGCTGCGGCACTGGTCGCTGGCCCGGCCCCACGTCGTGGCGCACGACATCGGGGGAGCGGTAGCGCTGCGGCGCGCACCTCGTGGAGGACGTCGACCTCGCGAGCCTGTTCCTGCTCGACATCGTGATGCTGGACCCCTGGGGGTCGCCGTTCTTCCGGCTCGTGGCCGAGAACGAGTCCGTCTTCGCGGCGGTGCCCGGGCCCCTGCACGCAGCCCTGGTCCGGGAGTACATCGCCGGCGCCGCGAACCACGGCCTGCCCGCGGAGGTCGTCGAGGTGCTCGCCGAGCCCTGGCTCGACCAGGTCGGGCAGGCCGCGTTCTACCGGCAGATCGCCCAGCTCTCGCCCGACCACACCAGGCCGATCGTGGCCCGGCTCGGCGAGGTGCGCTGCCCGGTCCGCGTCGGCTGGGCCGAGGACGACCCGTGGATCCCGTTCGAGCAGGCCGCACGGCTGGGCGCGGAGCTCCCGGGCGATCCGGAGGTGGTCGTGTTCCCCGGGCGGGGCCACCTCGTCCCCCTGGAGGACGCCGCCGCCGTCGGCCAGGCCGTGCGCGAGTGGCTGAGCGCCGGGCACTGACTCCGTGGTCCGTTTCGAGAACGACTTGAGGTACTGATCCGGGCCGGAATCGGTACCTCAAGTCGTTCTCGAAACGGACCTTCGCGATGTGCATCCCCCGGAATGGGGTGGCGGATGGTTCGGCGTCGGGCGTAGCGTTTGCGGTGGCAAGCGTGAGGCGTGACGAACCTCGGCCCGGTTGACCGGGTAAGCGCCTTGCCCGCGCGTGCGGCGTACCGACGTGAGGCCGGGTCTCCCGGCAAAGGAGTGGTGGCACCGCGATTTGGCCCCCGCCCGCTCCTCCAGGGCTTTCGCTCTCTGGAGGACTGATGAGACCACCTTTGCCATCCCCGAGCACGCCCCGTAGCACGACCGCGAGCGCCCCCGCCGGCGCATCCGTCGGTATCCCGACCCGCACCCTCGCCCGCGACCTGTCGGCAGTCCCGCCGGGGTCGGTCGTGCGCCTGCAGGGCTGGGTGCACCGCCGTCGCGAGCTGGCGACCGTGACCTTCCTGGTGCTGCGCGACCGCACCGGCATCGCCCAGGTGGTGGTGCGCTCCGGACTCGGGCAGGAGGCGCCGGCCGGAAGGATGCCGGTGCGGGTGCCGCCCGAGGAGACCACGGTCGAGGTGACCGGCACGGTCACCGCGAACCCGCAGGCGCCCGGCGGCGTGGAGGTCACCGGGCTGGGGGATGCGGGGCCCGTGATCACGCCGCTCACCGACGACGCCGAGACTCCGCCCGTCGAGCTGTGGCGGCCGGCCCTGACCGCCGCGCTGCCGACCGTACTCGACCACGCGGCGGTCGCCTGGCGGCATCCCGCGCAGAAGGCGCGCTGGGAGGTCGCGGCGGCGAGCCTGCGCGGGTTCCGCGCAACGCTGGACGCGGCGGGTTTCACCGAGGTCTGCACGCCCAAGCTAGTGGGCACGGCCACCGAGTCGGGGGCGAACGTGTTCGCTGTCGACTACTTCGGCCGCCCCGCCTACCTGGCGCAGTCGCCGCAGTTCTACAAGCAGCAGATGGTCGGCGTCTTCGAGCGGGTCTACGAGGTGGGCCCGGTGTTCCGGGCCGAGCCGCACGACACGGTGCGGCACCTCGCGGAGTACCGGTCGCTCGACGTCGAGCTCGGGTTCGTGCGCGACCATCATGACGTGCTGGCGGTGCTGCGCGAGGTGGTCGCCGGGATGGCGGACGCCGTGCGCCGCTCGGGAGCTGCCGAGCGGCTCGGCATCGAGGTGCCCGAGGTTCCCGCGCGCATCCCGGTGCTGCATTTCGCCGATGCCCTGGAGCTGGTCGGCGCACCCTCCGACGAGCCCGACCTGGCCCCCGAGCACGAGCGGGCGCTGGGGGAGTGGGCGCTGGCCGAGCACGGGTCGGACTTCGTCGCGATCGAGGGCTACCCCATGGCCAAGCGGCCGTTCTACACGCACCCGGAGCCGGGTTCGGGCCCGGGTGCGGGCGGCGAGCGGTGGAGCAACAGCTTCGACCTGCTGTTCCGGGGGCTGGAGCTGGTCACCGGCGGGCAGCGCCTGCACCGGTACGCCGACTACGTGGCGGCGATCGAGGCGCGGGGCGAGGACCCGGCGTCGTACGCGTCGTACCTGGAGGCGTTCCGGCACGGGATGCCACCGCACGGCGGGTTCGCGATCGGGCTGGAGCGGTGGGTGGCGCGCCTCGTCGGGGCGGCCAACGTCCGCGAGGTGACGCCGTTCCCGCGGGACCTGCACCGGCTGGTGCCGTAGCGGGGTCCGGATGATCGGCAGAACGTCAGGAGATCGGCAGCTCGGACTGCCGATCTCCTGACGTTCTGCCGACCACCCGGCTCTCTCCGGCGGGCGCCCGGGCACCAGTACCCGTTCCGCGTGTCAGTGGTCACCGCTAACTTGTGGCGCGCGCTGCTGATGGCGGCGCGTCACAGGGGTGAGCTGTGCCCTCGTGACCTACGGCCAGGTGAGGGACGAGATGCTGCAGGAACTGGTGGACCGGGTCAAGGGCGGCGACGCGACGCTGCGGGCTGTGCGGGACACGCTGGCGCCGCTGAAGCTGCTGGGCACGGGCCTGTACGACGACGCGGTCGGATACGTGCTGCAGGGCACGACGCCGGAGGTGCTCAACAGCCTGCAGGCGTCCCGGACCCGCGACGTCGACATCCTGCTCGGCTCCCCGGGCCGGCTCTACGAGCAGTGGGTGTCGCCCGACCTGGCCAAGCAGGTCACGGCGGTGTGCAAGGGGTGGAGCCTCGCCTCCGGCACAGCGGCGCGCGGCCGCGTCTACACGACGGCCGACGTCGCGACACTGGCCCGCCTGGGGCGGCTGCTGGCGCAGGCCTGCGAGGCCGCCGAGCTCTCCGCCGAGACCGCCGACGTGCCGGACTGGTTCTTCGTCCTCGTGTACGACGGCGCCAGGCGGGGCGCCCACGACGGGCGCTACCCCGACCGGTCGGCGGCCGGCGTCGCCGACCGGCTGACGCCCGCGTTCCTGGAGCAGGTCGCCGTCGAGGGCGGTGTGTCCGACGCCGACGCCGTGCGAACCGTGCTCGCGGCCATCCTGTACCGGGGGGCCAACGACCGGTCCTGGTACACGGATCCGCGCGAGGCCCTGGCCAAGCGCCCGGCGTTCGACGAGTACGTGTCCCAGCACGTCACCACGCTCGCTGCAGTCACCACCGTGGTCGGTGCCCGCGGCAAGCAGGAGGTGCTGGACCGCATCGGGGCGCGCACCACCGACGCCGGCCTGGTCGAGATCGTGGCGACGCTCGCCGTCGACCAGGCGAAGGGCGTGCGGACGAAAGCCCTGAACCACCTCGCCGCGCTCGACGACGCCGCGCAGGTCGCGCTGCTGACGCCGCACCTCGCCAAGGTCCCGACCGGGCGGCTGGGCGAGGCCGTGACGCGGCTGGTCGGCCTGGAGGGCGGGATCGGCGCGCTGGACGAGACGCTGGCCGCGCTCCGGGACGAGAACGGGAAGGTCGCGGCCGGGCAGGGCGCGCGGGTGCGGCTCCTGGAGCAGACCGTGGATCGGTCCCGCGCGCTGGAGGATCCCGCCGCGGGTCCCGCCGCGGACGTCGCCATCGAGATACCTGGGTACGAGCCGCTGCCCGACCCCGTCGTGGAGCCCGGCTGGGCTGCTGACGCCCGCAAGCGGCTCGACGAGCAGATCGCCGGGGCGAGGGAGCAGGTCGATCGCGCGAAGCGCGGCGGCAACGCGAACAAGTACTGGGCCGATCGCGCGCAGCGCACCCTGAAGAACCTCCTGTCGATCACCGACAGGGACCTGGCGGCGGTCCCGGCCCTCGTGACGGAGGCCGCACCCATTACGGCCAAGACGCGCCGTCAGTACGCCGTCCTCTTCCAGTGGCTCTCCCAGGGACTCGAGGCGTCGTTCGCCGACACCGGGCTCGCGCTGGCGATCCGGGTGTTCGCGCTGCGGGACGCCGACGTCCAGCGCAACTTCCTGTGGAACCTGCGGACCCAGCTCGACCAGGTCACCGATCTGCGCCAGGTACGCGACGCGCTGGTGCGCGCCGGGATCCCGAACGCCGACGAGCAGATCTGCGACATGGTGTTCCAGACCTGGTGGGGCGCCAACTCGCTGTCGCCGTCGGTCACCTGGCCCTACTTCGCCGAACGCCTGGACGTCCTCGACCGCTACCTCGGTAGGGAGGAGAAGTGGCGCCACGGGACCGGCGCCGTGCTGACGGTCCTGCGGGAGTTCCCGATCGTGCCGCCGGCCGTGCTGCCCCAGCTGACCGTGCTCGCCCTCGGGACCGGCAAGACCCACCGCCTCGCCGCACAGGAGGTGCTGGAGGCGCACGCCGGGGCACGTCCCCTGGCCGAGCAGGCGCTCGCGGACCCCAAGGCCGAGGTGCGTTCCTCGGCCGCCGCGTGGCTCGCGCGCATCGGTGACCCCGCCTCGGTGCCCGCCCTGCGTGCCGCCCTGAAGAAGGAGCGCCGGGAGGCCGCACGGGCCACGCTGCTCTCGGCCCTGGAGGCGCTGGGCGACGACATCTCGGCCGACCTCGCCCCCGAGGTCCTACGGGCCGAGGCCACCAAGGGCCTGGCGGGCAAGCTGCCGGCGAGCCTCGGCTGGTTCCCCTTCGACCAGCTGCCCGAGGTGCGCTGGGCCGACGGCGCCGGTGAGCAGGGCAGCGCCGGTGAGCAGGGCGGCGTCGTGCCGCGGGACGTCGTCCGCTGGTGGGCGGTCCTGGCCACCAAGCTGAAGGACCCCAGCGGCGAGGGCCTGATCGCCCGGTACATCGGGCTGCTGGACGCGGCCTCCCGGGCCGCGCTCGGCTCGTTCGTGCTGCGCGCCTGGGTGGCTCAGGACACGCGCGGCCCCTCCGTCGAGAGCTCCCGCGCGCACGCCGACCAGTTCGCGCAGACGCGGTGGACGAACATGCAGGCCGCCATCAAGCAGTACCCCGAGTACTACGCCGGCCAGGCCGGGCAGACCGTCGAGGACTTCTGGAAGAGCATCTACAGGCAGCACCAGGCCACCTACCTCGGGTCCGCAACGCAGGAGAAGGGTCTCCTCGCGCTGACGGTCGGGATGCCCGGAGCCGAGCTC
This sequence comes from uncultured Actinomycetota bacterium, assembly GCA_963850545.1. GTDB lineage: Bacteria > Actinomycetota > Actinomycetes > Actinomycetales > Cellulomonadaceae > Promicromonospora. Next base: position 414,098 of record CAWKLP010000003.1, read on the forward strand.
GCCACGACCGCCCAGCACTACTTCGCCGCGCACAAGGGCCGCCGCGCGCAGGCCGAGTACCTGGTGCGGGCGCTCGCCGCGAACGGAGACCGGGCAGCGGTCCAGCAGTTGCTCGCGGTGTCGCGCCGCTTCAAGCAGCGCAGTGTCCAGGAGACCGCGTCCGCGCTCGCGCAGGACATCGCCGACCGCAACGGCTGGGACGGGGACCAGCTCGCCGACCGCACGGTCCAGACCGCCGGGTTCGACGACGACGGCATCCTGCGCCTGGACCTCGGCTCGCCCTCCACGACGCACGCCGACGGCGACGGCGCAGACGGCGGCGGCGCGGGTGACCGGGTGGTCACCGGACGCATCACCGACGCGTTCACGCTCGAGCTGCGCAACCCGGCGGGCAAGGTCGTCAAGGCCCTGCCGGCCAAGCGCGCGTCGGACGACGACGAGGTGTACGCCGAGGCGAAGCGGCAGCTCAAGGAGTCCCGCGCCGAGCTGAAGGCCGTCGTGACGCTGCAGACCCAGCGCTTCGCCGAGGCCATGGTCACGGGCCGGACCTGGAGCGTCGCGGACTGGCGCGAGTTCGTGCTCGGGCACCCGCTGATGTCGCGCCTCGCCGCGCGCCTGGTGTGGGCCGCCGAGGTGCCGGGCGTTCCGGGGGCGGTCATTTTCCGGCCGGGCGACGGCGGCGCGCTGATCGGCGTCGACGACGAGGACGTCACGCTCCCGGACTACGCGCGGGTGTCGCTGGTGCACGCCGCCACCCTCGGGGACGACGCCGAGTCCGGCGCGCCGGCCTGGCGCGGTCACCTCGCCGACTACGAGATCACGCCGCTGTTCGACCAGGGGCTGGGCGCCGAGGAACCGGGGGCGCAGGCGGGTGCGGTGCCGGAGGTGGCCGACGCCGCCACCGCTATCGAGACCCGCAAGGGCTGGCTCAGCGACTCGTTCACGATCCGCGGCCGGGCAACGAAGCTCGGGTACGGGCGGTCGCAGGCCGAGGACGCCGGCTGGTTCAGCGCCTACTGCAAGGAGTACCCGACGCTCGGCCTCACCGTCGAGATGGAGTTCACCGGTGCGTTCCTGCCCGAGGAGAACATCACCGCCGCCATGCGGGAGCTCGTGTTCCGCCGCACCGGCACGTGGGGCGAACGGGGCCGCCTCGCGATCAAGGACGTACCCAGGGTGCTGCTCGCGGTGTCCTACCGGGACTACCTGACCGTGGCCGACGGCGGGGCCTTCGATCCGGAGTGGGAGAAGAAGAGCGAGTACTGAGCCGGTGAGCGATGGCCGGGAACAGCGCGACCGACGGCGGCGCCCCGCGCGCGCGACACGAGAGCACGACACAGCCACACGAGACGACGAAGTGACGAGGCGAGCAGACGAGATGACGCAGGGGACGCAGGACGTGACGGGCACGAAGCTGGGGGCAGAGCCGGGAGCGCGAGCGGGAGTGGCAGACGCGCTGGAGGCGGCGTACATCGACGCCCTGGCGCCCCTGAAGATCCTGAGCGAGGACCTGTTCGAGCAGGCGGTCGGATACGTGCGCGACGGCACGACGCCGGAGCTGCCGGCCACGCTCGACAAGGCCAGGACGGGTGCCGTCGACCGGCTGATGAACAAGCCGGAGGACCGGCCGTTCGAGACCAAGGTGGGCAAGAACCTGGTCCAGCAGGTCACCGACCTGTACCCGGGCTGGGACGCGCAGGCGGGTGTAACGGCACGCAGGACGATCTACGCGACGGCGCCGGTGGCCGCCGTCATGCGGCTGGGCCGGGTGCTCGCCGCGGTGGTGGGCGAGCAGGTGACGCCCGAGGACGCGCCCCAGTGGCTGTGCCTGCTGATGTATGACGGGCTGGCCCCGTGGGACGCCCCCGAGCGCTGGACACCCCGGTTCTTCGAGGAGCTCGCCCGCGAGGGTGGCGTGCCCGATGGCGAGGCCGCGCCGCTGGTGGTGCGCGTCCTGCTGGAGAACGCGACCTTCCGGCCCGACCCCGTGCGGGCGGCGCTCCTGGCACACGCTGACGTGCTACCGCAGGTGCTGGGCTCCCTCAGTATCTGGGGGGCGAGGAGGTTCGTGGAGCGTGCGGACCGTGACCTGCCGCAGCACGGCGAGCTGGTTGCGACGCTCGCCGTGGACCCCCGGGAGCAGGTGCGGTCCGCCGCCCGTGACCACCTGGCGAGCCTCGACGGTGCAGAGGAGGCGCGGCTGCTCGCGCCGCACCTGACCACTGCCCCGGTCGGCCGGGTCGGCGGCCTCGTGGCGCGCATCTCGTTGCTCCCGGGCGGGCTGGAAGCGGTCCGCGAGGCGCACGAGGCAGTCGAAGGCGTCCGCGGGCAGACGGGCCGCGCGCGGTTGCTGCGCCAGACGCTGGACCGGGCCAACGCGCTCCTCGCCGAGGATCCCGCCGACGAGGCGGAGGTCAGGATCCCGCCGTTCGAGCCGGAGCCGGACCGTGTGATCGGTGAGGACTTCGTCGCTGCGGCCCGCGCACTCCTGGACAGCCAGATCGAGAAGGCCGCGGAGCAGGTGCGCACGGCCACGGACGACAGGCATGCCCGCCACGAGAAAGAGGTTCTGGCGTACCTTCGCGCGATCACGGATGCGGAGCTGCGCGACGCCGTTCGGCTGATGAACGACGACGCGTACCGCGTCGGGATGCGGGCGGACGGAAAGGACGGCCGACCGGCGAGCTCCTTGACGGACTGGTTCATGCGGCACTTCGTGCGGCTGCCGGCGACGCCGCTGGTGTCCCGGACGCGGCTCCTGCTCGCGTACCTCGGCGTGGATCGGCTGGCGACGTGGCTGGACGAGGCAGCACCCGAGCTCGGCGACCTCAGGGCCCTGGAGCAGGCGCTCGACCGATGTGGGTTGGCTGATTCCGAGCAACTGATCGACGCCCTCGTCTTCGAGCAGAACCGGGAGGCCGGCTGGCCGGCGTCGTCGGACATCTGGCCGTACTTCGCGGAGCATCCCGAACTGCTCGTGGCGCGCCTGACCCCGACTGACGACGACACCAGGTGGGACTCCGCCTTCGATCGTGTGCTGGGGATCCTGCGGGAGTTCCCGGTGGCACCCACCGCTGTGCTCCCGCGCCTGGGCGAACTTGCCCTGAGCGGGGGAAAGGTTCGCCGGGCGGAGGCGCAGGGGATCCTGGGTTCCCACCCGGGCGCGCGGCGCCTGGCCGAGCAAGGGCTGGGTGAGAAGAAGGCCGAGATCCGAGCGTCGGCGGCGGCCTGGCTGGCGCGGATCGGCGACCCTGCGGCGGTGCCGGCGCTGCGCGCGCTGCTGACCAAGGAGCGCACGGAGGCGGTGCGGGCCGCGCTGCTGTCGGCGCTCGAGGCGCTGGGCGACGACATCTCGGCCGACGTCGCGCCGGAGGTACTGCACGCCGAGGCCACCAAGGGCCTGGCGGGGCAGGTTCCCAACGAGCTGGAGCGCTGGTTCCCGTTCGGGCAGCTGCCCCAGGCGCGCTGGGCGGATGGCGTCGGCGGTGCGGCCAACGTCGGTAACGCGGCCAACGTCGGTGACGCGGCCAACGTCGGTGACGCGGCCAACGTCGGTGACGCGGCCAACGTCGGTGACGCGGCCAACGTCGGCGGTGCGGGCGACCAGGACGCCGTCGGGCAGCGTGATGTACCACCGGAGGTGCTGCACTGGTGGGTGGTCCTGGCCTGCAAGCTGAAGGACCCCAGCGGCCAGGGCCTGTTCGCCCGGTACCTCTCGATGCTGGATGCGGAGTCCCGGGCCGCGCTCGGATCGTTCGTGCTGGCCGCCTGGATCGCGCAGGACACGATCCACCCCTCGGTCGAGGCATCGAGGGCGCACGCGGACGCCCGTGCGCAGGGCCGGTACGACCACTACAAGCGGATGGCGCAGCAATACCCGAACTACTCCTGGCCCCAGGTGGCCATGTCGGTCGAGGAACACCACCGCGCGCTGTACCGCGAGCACCAGGGGCGGTACCTGAGCTCGGCGGTGCCGGAGAAAGGCCTGCTCGCCCTCACGGCCGGGATGCCGGGTGGCGACCTCGCACGGGCGGCCCAGCACTACTTCGCGACGAACAAAGGCCGCCGCGCGCAGACCGAGGCGCTCGTGCGCGCGCTGGCCGCGAACGGGGACCAGGCCGCGGTGCAGGTCTTGCTGGCGGTGTCGCGCCGGTTCAAGCAGCGCAGCGTCCAGGAGGTTGCGGCCGGGCTCGCACAGGACCTCGCCGACCGCCGCGGCTGGACCGCCGACCAGCTCGCCGACCGCACGGTGCCCACCGCCGGGTTCGACGACGACGGCGTGCTGCGCCTCGACCTGGCGGCGTCGCCCGGGGAGGACCGCGTGTTCACGGGACGTCTCACGGAGAAGTTCACGCTCGAGCTGCGCAACCCGGAGGGCAAGGTCGTCAAGGCGCTGCCGGCCAAGCGCCCCTCGGACGGCGATGCCTACGGCGAGGCGAAGAAGCAGCTCACCGCGAGCCGCAAGGAGCTGAAGGCCGTGATCGCGGCGCAGACGCAGCGGCTTGTGGAGGGCATGTGCTCGGGCCGTACGTGGGGCGCCGACGAGTGGCGCGAGTTCGTGCTGGGGCACCCGCTCATGTCGCGGCTTGCCGCACGCCTGGTGTGGGTCGCCACGCTGCCCGACGGCGGCTCGGCGGGCCTCAGCGGCTCGGCTCAGGGCACCGTCGCTGGTCCAAACGCCGTCGCCTTCCGGCCCGGCGACGGCGGCGCGCTGATCGGCGTCGACGACAGCGACGTCGTGCTGCCCGCGGGAGCGAGGGTGTCGGTGGCGCACGCGGTCGTGCTGCCTGACCCGGGGCGGGACGTGGAGGCGTGGCGCGGGCACCTGGCCGACTACGCGATAACGCCGCTGTTCGACCAGGGCTTCGGGCCGGACGCCGTCGGGCTGCCGCAGCTCGCGGCGGGGGCGACCGAGATCGCCGACCACAGGGGGTGGCTGTCCGACACGTTCTCGATCCGCGGCCGGGCGACCAAGCGCGGCTTCGCGCGCACCGAGTCCCGGGACAACGGGTGGTTCGACGCCTACACCAAGGAGTACCCGAGCCTCGGCGTCACCGCCGAGATCTCGTTCACGGGCTCCTACCTGCCCGAGGACAACATTCCCGCGGCGGTTACGGAGCTCACCTTCCGGCGTGCGAGGCGGCCCGGCTCGATCCCGCTCGCGGACCTGCCCGCGGCCCTTGTGGCGGTGTCGTACCAGGACTACGTGACCGTGGCACAGGCCGGGCGGTTCGACGCGGACTGGGAGACGAAGAGCCAGTACTGACGCGGTGGGCGGGTGCGGCCGCGTGGGTCGGTGAGCTCGCGAAACTTAGCCCTTGCGCTTAGTGTTTGGCGAGCGTAACTTAGCCGAATGGCTCAGCATTCGACGCGGCTTGATGCCGCACCCATCGACGCTGCTTCTCTCGACGGTGCTTCTCTCGACGGTGCATTCCAGGCTCTCGCCGACCCGACCCGCCGCGCGGTGCTCGGCCGGCTCGGGGCGGGTCCGGCGAGCGTCGGCGAGCTCGCGGCGCCGTTCGACATGGCGCTGCCGTCGTTCATGAAGCACATCCGCTATCTCGAGAGCACGGGATGGATCAGGTCGCACAAGACGGGCCGGGTGCGAACGTGCACGCTCGAGAGAAAGTCGTTCGACGTGGTCGAGACCTGGCTCAGCGAGCAGCGGAGCATCTGGGAAGGCCGCACCGACCGGCTCGAGCGGTTCGTCACCACCGCCCACGACAACGAGGACGCATCCGAATGACCACGTCTCGCCCCGAATCCCGCCACTCCGAACCCCTTGACCCTGACCTCGACCTGACCGTCTCCCGCGTCATCAGGGCGCCGCGCTCGTCGGTCTGGAACGCCTGGACCGATGCCGCGAGCTTCGAGCAGTGGTGGGTTCCCGCGCCACAGGTCTGCCGGGTACGGGAGATGGACCTGCGCCCCGGCGGGTCGTTCCGTACCGAGCTCAGCTCGGACGGCGTCGAGTTCGGCCCGCACATCACGGGCTGCTTCCTCGCCGTCGACGAGCTCGAGCGCATCGTCTTCACCGACGCGCTGGTTGCCGGCTGGCGACCCTCGGCGGCGTCGTTCGTGACCGCCGTGATCACCATGCGGGACCACCCGGACGGCACCGAGTACAGCGCCACGGCGATGCACCGCGACGTCGCCGACCGTGACAAGCACGAACAGCTCGGCTTCCACGACGGCTGGGGCACCGTCACCCGGCAGCTCGCCGAGCTCGTCGAGGCACAGGCACGCCAGCAGGCAGGGAGAACACCATGAAGCTGACCTTGACGGAGTTCGTGAGCCTCGACGGCGTATCGCAGGGACCCGGGTCGCCGGAGGAGGACCCCAGCGACGGGTTCACCCAGGGTGGATGGCTCGTCCCGCACATGGACGAGGCGTTCATCCGCCAGGCCGTGGACTGGCTGGGTGAGGCCGACGGGCTCCTGCTCGGCCGCCGCACCTACGACGCCTTCGCGCGGGACTGGCCGCAGATCACCGACCCGGACGACCCGTTCACCGCGCTCATGAACAGCCTGCCCAAGTACGTCGCGTCGCACACGCTGACGGAGGGTGCGTGGGACCCGACCACGATTCTCTCCGGTGACGTGGCATCCGAGGTCGCGGAGCTCAAGCAGCGGCCGGGCCGGGAGCTCCAGATCCACGGAAGCGCCCGGCTCGCCCAGTCACTCCTGGCCGCGGGGCTGATCGACGAGCTCCGGCTCGTGGTCGCGCCGGTCGTCGTCGGGCGTGGCCGGCGCCTCTTCCCAGACGGCGGCGCCCCGGCGGGGCTCCGCCTCGTCAGCAGCGAGACGACGCCGGGCGGGCTCGCCATGCAGGTCTACGAATGGGCCGGCCTCCCGGACCACGCGACGTACCCCGGGGTCTCGGGCATCGTCTGACCTGTGGACAGCAGGCACTCGCCCACCGTCGCTGTCAGTGCCTCCCGCTACGTTGATGCAGCGCCGCAAGAGGCGGCGCGGTTGAGCCGTCAGGGGCGGCTCTGACCTGGGACGAGACGAAGAGGCAATACGGTGCAGCAGGTGCAGGACCCAGCAGCAGGGGCAGGCCAGGACGACAAGCTGTCCACGGCATATCAAGACGCGTTGGCGCCGCTGAAGGCGATCCGGCCGGACACGTTCGAGCAGGCGCTCGGGTATGTGCGGACCGGGACGGCGCCCGAGGTGCTGACGTCCCTGGACGCGGCGCCGACGGACGACGTGGACCGGCTGATGGTCGAGCCGGGCGCCGTGAGGTTCTCGTATCGCACGGTGTACTCGACGACGGTCGACCGGGTCCGGACCGCGCGTCCGGGCTGGACCGTGGACAACGGCGTGCGGGCACGGATGAGGGTGCACACCACGGCGCCTGCCGCCGCGGTCGCGCGGCTGGGGCGCCTGCTCGCCACCATCGGCGATGTGCACCGGGTCGCGGCGGGGGCACCCGAGTGGCTGACCGTGCTGGTGAACGATGCCGTGAGCACCCGGGAGCAGAACTCTCGCGCGGTGCGCCGGGAGCTGTTCGCGCGCTGGACCCCGGAGTTCCTGACCGAGGTCGCGCGCGAAGGCGGCGTCGCCGAGGTTGGGGCCGCGCCCGCGGTCCTGACCGCGTTGCTGCACCGGGACGCCGTCGGGTCGGCCTCGAACCTGGAACGGCTCACGGAGCTGGTGACCTCCGAGGCGATGGATACGTTCCTCCTGGAGCACGCGGACGTGCTGCCGGAGGTCGTGGAGCCACTCGCCGCGCCGGGGAAGCTGGCGTTCCTCGAGGTCGTCAAGCGGAACCTGGCGCCGCACGCCGAGCTGGTCGCGTCGCTCGCCGTCGACCCGGCCAAGGACGTGCGGGCCGACGCGACGACGCTGCTGGCGACGCTGGGCGACGACGCGCAGCCCCGCCTGCTCGCGCCCCACCTCAGCACGGCCTCGCCCACCCGGCTGGGCGAGGTGCTGGGACATCTCGCCCGGGTGCCGGGCGGGCTGGACACCATCCGGACGGCGCTCGCCGCAGCGGGCGATGCCCGCGGTCAGACGGCGCGGGTGAAGGCGCTGCAGAAGACGCTCGATCGTGCCGAAGCGCTGGTGGGAGAGTCAGCGACCGAGACGGAGATCGAGGTGCCGCCCTTCGAGCCGCCGAAGGAGTTCGTGCTCGGGGACGACTTCGTGACCGGCGCTCTCGAGCTCCTGGGCCGGCAACGGGAGAAGGCCGCCGAGAGGCTCCGCGAGGTGGTGGCGGACGGACAGGAGTCCTGGGTCATCGACAAGCTGAAGAACCGTCTGGCAAAGGAGCTCGCGCTCACCGAGGAGGACCTGCGTGCAGTGGTCCGGCTGATGAACGGTGACACGTACCGCACCGGCGTGCGCGCCGACGGCGAGGAGGGGCGGCCGTCGGAGGCCGCGGCGCAGTGGTGCTTGTGGTACCGCAGTTCCCTGCCCGCCACGGCGCCGGCACACCGGCTGCGACTGTGGTTCGCACGTGAACGGCTCGACGTGGCGCCACTCGTCGGGGAGTTCCTGCCCGTGCTCCGCGATCTGCGGGCGGTGGAGGAGCTCTTCGTCCAGTTCGGGGTGGACGACCCGGGCGCCGCTGTGGACCAGTTCGTCTTCCGGGACATCTGGTACGGCGAGCGGGGCCAGGTCGACCTGATGTGGCCCTATTACGCGGAGCACATCGACCTCCTCGTGCCGCACCTGACGCCGCGCGAGAGTGACGACGCCTCCAAAGCCTTCTCGCGCGCGCTCAAGATTGTCGCGGCGTTCCCTGTGGCGCCCGCCGCTGCGCTCCCGCAGCTGTCGAGCCTCGCCCTGGGAGAGGACAAGAAGTACCGGCAAACAGCGCAGGACGTGCTGTCCACCAACCCCGGCGTGCGGGGCCTGGCCGAGCAGGGTCTCGTCGACGGCAAGGCGGGCATTCGCATCTCGGCGGCGGCCTGGCTCACGCGGATCGGTGACGCGGCGGCGGTGCCCGCGCTGCGCGCTGCGCTGAAGAAGGAGCGCCAGGAGGCGGGGCGAGCCGCGCTGCTCTCCGCGCTGAAGGCGCTGGGCGACGACATCTCGGCTGACCTGGCGCCCGAGGTGCTGCTGGCCGAGGCGACCAAGGGCCTGAAGAAGCCGGTCCCGGCGAACCTGGACTGGTTCCCGTTCGGCCGGCTGCCGCAGCTGCGGTGGACCGACGGCGCGGCCGGGCCGGAGAGTCTCGTGCCGCCAGAGGTGCTGCGCTGGTGGGTGGTCCTGGCCTGCAAGCTGAAGGAACCCAGCGGGGACGGCCTGTTCGCCCTGTACCTGTCCCGCCTGGACGCGGCGTCCCGGGCCGAGCTCGGGTCGTTCGTGCTGCGCGCCTGGGTCGCGCAGGACACGATCCACCCGCCGGTCGAGTGGTCGAAGAAGCTCGCGGAGGACGGGGCGCAGGACCGGTACGACGAGTACCAGCGGATGGTGCAGCAGTACCCGGGGTACTACGAGGCCCTGGCGGCGATGTCGGTCGAGGACCACTACCGGCACCTGTACCGGCAGCACCAGGCGGAGTACCTCGGCTCCGCGGTGAAGGAGAAGGGCCTGCTCGCGCTGACGGTAGGGATGCCGGGCAGCGACCTGGCTGAGGCTGCGCAGCACTACTTCAAGGCCAACAAGACCCGGCGTGCCCAGGCCGAGGCACTCGTGCGGGCCCTGGCCGCGAACGGCGAGCGCGCGGCGGTGCAGCTGCTGCTCGCGGTCTCCCGCCGGTTCCGGATGTACACGGTCCAGGAGGTCGCCACCGCGCTGGCCAAGGACCTTGCCGACCGCCGCGGCTGGGACGCCGACCAGCTCGCGGACCGCACGGTGCAGACCGCCGGGTTCGACGACGACGGCATCCTGCGCCTCGACCTCGGCTCGCCCGACGGCGGCGATGCGGGTGGGCGCGTGTTCACCGGGCGCATCACCGAGAAGTTCACGCTGGAGCTGCGCGATCCGGAGGGCACGGTCGTCAAGGCCCTGCCGCCCAAGCGGATGTCGGACGACGACGACGCGTACGCCGAGGCGAAGAAGCAGCTCACCGCGAGCCGCAAGGAGCTCAAGGCCGTGATCGCGCTGCAGACGCAGCGGTTCGCGGAGGCCATGTGCTCGGAGCGCACCTGGGGCGTCGACGAGTGGCGCGAGTTCGTGCTGGGGCACCCGCTCATGTCGCGCCTAGCGGCGCGCCTGGTGTGGGTGGCGACGCTGCCCGACGGCGGCTCGGCCGGTCCGCAGGTTGTGGCCTTCCGGCCCGGTGACGGCGGCGCGCTGATCGGCGTCGACGACGGCGACGTCGCGCTGCCTGAGGACGTAAGGGTCTCGGTCGCGCACGCTGTCACCCTGCCGGCGGCTCGATCGGCTGCTCTGTCGAGTGCACAGCCGGCTGCTCTGGCGGCGGACGCGCGGGAGGTGGAGGCGTGGCGCGGGCATCTCACGGACTACGAGGTGACGCCGCTGTTCGACCAGGGGCTCGGCGCCGGCGCCGTCGTCCTGCCGGAGCTGGATCCGGGGGCGAGGGAGATCGCGGACCACCGGGGCTGGCTGTCCGACTCGTTCTCGATCCGCGGCCGGGCGACCAAGCTCGGGTACCAGCGGGCCGCTTCGGAGGACGGTGGCTGGTTCGACGCCTACACCAAGGAGTACCCGGGCCTCGGGGTCACTGCCTACATCTGGTTCACCGGCGCGTACCTGCCCGAGGAGAACATCCCGGCCGCGGTCACTGAGCTCACGTTCCAGGGCGCCGAGAGCTGGAACGGCGGCCGGAAGATCGAGGACCTGCCGGCCGCGCTCGTCGCCGTGTCGTATCAGGAGTACGCGACGGTGGCGCGGGCGGGGTCGTTCGACCCCGACTGGGCGAAGAAGACCAGGTTCTGAGATGGCCACGAAAGAACAGGCGGGGCAGGAACAGGCGGGGCGTGGCGCAGGCGCGAAGCCTCCTGAACCTCCACCGAGGCCACGAACAAGAGGCAGAGCACCGGTCATGGCTTCGCGGGATAACCGACGACGACCTGCGCGCCGTGGTCGCGCTGATGAACGGCGACCTGGCCAACGGTGAGGAGAGCGACGGAAGGCTTGTCCGGGGCCCCTACCACGCGGGCTCGTGGTTGAAGTTCCACCTCGGGGAGCTGCCGCCCACTGCGCCGGTGCACCGCCGCAGCGCGTCGACCTTCTGCTGCCGCACCTGGCGCCGCGCGAGACGGACTACGAGTCGATGTACGCGTTCGAGCGCGCCCTGGCGATTTTCAGGGAGTTTCCCGCGCTCCCCGCCGCGGCTCTCGGTCCACTGGGCGAGGTGGCTCTGACCGGCGGCAAGAAGGCCAGGCGGGCCGCGCAGGAGGCGTTGCGGCCGCCTTGCGCACGGTGATGTCGGTGACCTCCGCTACCTTGATCGCACGCTGCCCGGAGCGGCCCTGACCTGGGACGAGGCGCTCTCACTTGAGGCGTCACTACTCGAAGCGTCACTACTCGAAACGCAAGCACCGAAGGACGTCATGACCACCACGGACACCAGCACCTCTGCGGGCCGGCCGGCCGGCACCACTATCGATACCGGCACCGGCTCAGGCACCGACTCCGGCGTCGAGATCCGCCCGCCCGCCGAGATCCGCTATGCCGGCGAGCTGGCGACGCTCGACGCCTGGGACATCGAGCGCGGGCACGAGCGCCCGCCGGGCTGGCGGCTGAGCCCCCGGGCGGTGCGGGCGTTCGTCGTCGGCTCCGAGGAGCTCGGGGTGAGCCGCAAGTTCTACGGCGACGACCCGCTGGTGGACCGCGCCGTCGTCTCCCTGATGGGACGGCAGGGCCTGATGCTCGTGGGTGAGCCCGGCACGGCGAAGTCGATGCTGTCGGAGCTGCTTTCGGCGGCGGTGTCGGGCACGTCGACCCTGACGGTGCAGGGCACGGCGGGCACCACGGAGGACCACGTGCGGTACTCGTGGAACTACGCACTCCTGGTGTCCGAGGGCCCGAGCGAACGGTCGCTCGTGCCGTCACCGGTCTGCACGGGCATGCGTGAGGGCCGGGTCGTGCGCTTCGAGGAGATCACGCGCTGCGCCCCGGAGATCCAGGACACGCTCGTGTCGATCCTGTCGGAGAAGCAGCTCATGGTCCCCGAGCTCGGGCCCGACGCCCGGGTGGCGGCCCGGCCCGGCTTCACCGTGATCGCGACGGCGAACCTGAAGGATCGCGGCGTGCACGAGATGTCCGCGGCCCTCAAGCGCCGGTTCAGCTTCGAGACGGTGGCCCCGGTGCGCGACCGGGCGTTTGAGATCGAGCTGGTGCAGCGTCAGCTGGAGGCCGAGCTCGGGCCGGACAGCGACCGTCCCGAGGTGCCGCGCGACGTGCTCGAGGTGCTGGTCACCGTGTTCCAGGACCTGCGGACGGGCAGCACGCGCGAGGGTGCGCCCGTGAAGCGGCCCGAGACGGTCATGTCCACGGCCGAGGCCGTCAACGTCGCGGTCGCGGCGTCGCTGGAGGCCCGCTACCTCGGCGACGGCACGGTGACCGCGGCCGAGGTGGCGCGGCAGGTCGCGGGTGTGGCGCTCAAGGGCGACGAGGAGGACGCCCGCCGGCTGCGGCACTACGTCGACAACGTCGTGCGCGAGCGGGCCCGCACCGACGAGCGCTGGAAGGCGTTCTTCAAGGCGGCGGAGCCGCTGTGGCGGTGAGCGGCGGGCCCGCGGTCGAGATGAGCGCCGGTGCCGCAGTGGTGGTGAGCGGCGGAGCCGCTGGCAGGCGTGCGCGTGCCGTCTGGGAGCTGGCGCCCGAGCGGCTGCGCGCCGCCGCGGACGCCGTCGGCCGGCTGCGGGCCGAGCGCGGCATCCACTTCGCGCCCGTGCGGCACCACAGCCCCGCATGCGCGGTGGCGGTGCGTGCGGCGATCGAGGAGCTGCGTCCCGCGGCCGTCCTCATCGAAGGGCCGGAGGAGTTCACCCGGCTCGTCCCCGACCTGCTGCACGAGGCGACGCGGCCGCCGATCGCGGTGCTCAGCCTCGGTGGCTCTGGCGCTGCTGCCGGCGCTCCCGCGGGCGGGAGCGAAGGTGGGGACGGCGCCGGTTTCTACCCGCTCGCATCGTTCTCCCCGGAGTGGGTGGCGCTGCGCGCGGGGCACGACGTCGGCGCAGAGCTCGCGTTCATCGACCGGCCCTTCGGGGAGCGGTCGGCCGCGGAACGCACCGTGTCGGAGGACGGGTCGAGCGATACGGGGTCGAGCGATACGGGGTCGAGCGATAGCGCGCGGCCCGACCCCTTCGCGCGGACGCTCATGTCCGAGCGGTACCTGGCGCACTCGGAAGCGGTCGCCGCGCTCGCGCGGCGGCTCGGTTGCCGTGATCACGACGAGGTCTGGGACCACCTGTTCGAGGCGCGCGGGAGCGCTGAGCTGGCCGACTGGCGCACCGTGTTCGACGACGTCTTCGCCTGGGCCGCGCTCGCGCGCCTCGACTACGAGGAGAGCGTGCTCGCCGCCGAGGGATCCCTGGACCGCGAGGCACGGATGGCAGCCCGGATCGCCGAGACCGTCGACCGGCTGGCGGCCGAACAGCCGGACGCGGGTCGCGGCCCGGTGCTCGTGGTCACCGGGGCGTTCCACACGCTCGCGCTGGTGGAGGCGCTGGCGGGCGCGGCGGAGGGCGCGGCGGTCCGCGATCGGCAGCCCGAGGGCGGCTTCGGCTCGACGGCGCAGGGCGAGGCCTGGCTGGTTCGCTACGACCACGAGCGGCTCGACGGGCTGCGCGGGTACGGCGCCGGCATGCCCTCGCCGGGCTACTACGAGCGGCTGCACGCCGCGCACCAGCGGGAGCTGGGGTTCGACGGCCCCGGCACGGGTTCGCGCAGGGATCCTCGTGCTGGATCCAGCGCGGAGCCGGCCTCGACCTCGGCATCCGACAAGGCGGCATCCGACAAGGCGTCGGCATCGGATAAGGCGTCAGCATCGGACAAGGCGTCGGGATCCGCATCGACCGGACCCATCGGCGCCCGCGCCCTCGCCACGGAGGTCCTGGTCGACGTCGCGCGGGGCGCGGCCGAGCGGGGCCACACGGTGAGCCTGCCGCAGGTCAGCGCCGCGACCGAGTCCGCGAGCCGGCTCGCGGACCTGCGCGAGCGCGCCTTCCCGGGCCGCACGGACCTGCTGGACGCGATGCGGTCGTGCTACGTGCAGGATGACGGCGGCGTCGGCGGGCCGGGCGAGCCCGAGCGGCCGCTGGGACTGGCGATCGCGGAGGTGTTCGGCGGCCGGTCCCTCGGTGACGTGCCGCCAGGCAGCGCCTCACCGCCGCTCGTGCGGGACGTCCGGGAGCGGGTGCGGGCGGTGCGGCTCGTCGTCGACGACTCCGTGCCGCGCACGGCTCGCCTGGACGCGCGGCGGACGCCGTCCCACCGGGCCAAGCGCCAGGTGCTGGCGCTGCTCGACTTCGTCGGGGCGGGCTTCGGGCAGCTGGTCTCGGGCCCGGACCACGTGGCGGGCCGCGGGCTCGGACTGATCACTGAGGAGTGGCAGTACTGCTGGACGCCCCTCGTGGAGGCGCGCCTGGTGGAGATGGTGCACCTCGGCGCGTCGCTGGAGGCAGTGGCTGTCGCGCGACTGTACGAGGCGGAGGGCCGGCTGGCGGGCACCGGGACCGGGGCTGCGGCTGTTGCCGGAGCAGGAACAGGAGCCGGGGCCGCGTCGGTCGACGCCCTCGCCCGGCTCGTGGCCCAGACACTGGTGATCGGGATGGGCGCACACCTGCTCCGGATCGTCTCCCTGCTGCGTACCACCCTGGACACCGACCGCGACCTCGACTCCGTGGTGTCGGGTGCTCGGCGCCTGCTCGGGCTGTGGCAGGCGCGGGTCGAGCTCGGCGCCGAGGAGTACGCGGGCGAGCTGCTCGACCTGGTGAGCCAGGCGCTTGCCACGGCCGCCTACCTGGTCAGCGACCTGGGCAAGGTGCGCGCCGAGGACGAAGACGCGGCCATCGGCACCCTGATCGACCTGCGCGCGCTGCTGCGGGACGCGGCAGCGGCAGGCGACGTCGGCGCGGCGAGCCGCATCGCCGTCGTGCGCGAGCTTGCGCGCCTCCGGGACGAGGAAGGCACGGCGCCCGCCGTGGCGGGCGCACTGCTCGCCCTGGGCTTCACGGATGGCGAGGTGCCCGACGACGTCCTGGTCACCCGGGTGCGCGGCGCCCTGACCGCAGGCGCGGACCCCGGCACGGCGGTGCGGTTCCTCGGCGGCGTGATGCGCGCCGCGCCGGACCTGATCCTGCACACGCCGGAGATGTTCGACGCCGTCGACGACGCCCTGCGCGCGCTCGACGGCGATGCGTTCCTCGCGGTGCTGCCGGATCTGCGGCGGGCCTTCACGTGGCTGCGCCCCACCGAGACGCACCGGCTGGCGCAACGGGTCGCGGAGCGGACCGGGGCGCGCGTGGACCAGGTGGATGTGCGGGTCGCGCTGTCGGAGGAGGACCTGGCAACGGGCCTGGCCCTGGACCACGAGCTGGCCGCAGTGCTGGAGCGGGACGGGCTGGCCCACTGGGGTGCAGCCCCGACAGTCGCCCCCACAGTCGTCCCGGCAGGAGGAGAAGCATGAGCGCGATCGGCCCTGAGATGTCCGACCCTGCGACGTCGGTCTCCGATGAGGAAGCCGCCCGGCGCTGGCGGCTGGTGCTGGGCCGGTACGCGGCCGACCAGCTGTCGGTGGGGCAGCAGGACCAAGGGCTGGAGCGGTCGCTGCGGTACCTGTACGACCGCGAGTACACGGCGCGGGGGCACCGCATCGGACGCGGCACGGGCGAGGGTGAAGCGCGGGCCGGTGGAGGCGCCGGCCTCGGCGCGTCCCAGCCGCACGGCGTGGACGTGACGGCGCTCGGCTGGCTCAATGAGGCCGGCAGCCTGTTCCCGCGTGAGACCTTCGAGCGCATGCAGGTCGACGCCGTGAGCCGGTACGGCCTCACCGAGCTGCTGCAGGACGACGCCGCGCTCGAGACCCTCGAGCCCTCGCGCGAGCTCGCCGTCGCGATGCTGCAGGTGCGGGGCGCCATGAGCGACCGCGCCGCGGCCGGCCTGCGCCGCGTCATCCAGCGCGTCGTCGAGGACATCGTGAAGCGGCTGCGCCCCCGGTTCGCGACCGCGGTCAACGGCCGCATCGACCGGTCACGCCGGTCGATGCACCGGGTCGCGCGGAACTTCGACTGGAAGCGCACTCTGCGTGCCAACCTCGGTCGCGTCGACGCCGAGGGTCGCATGACAGTGCAGGACGTCCGCTTCTCCGCCCGGGCAAGACGGACCCTGACCTGGGACGTCGTCCTGCTCGTGGACCAGTCGGGGTCGATGGCCCCGTCGCTGCTGTACTCGGCGGTGTGTGCGGGGATCCTCTCGGGCCTGCCCGGTATCAACGTGCAGCTCTACCTGTTCGACACCTCGGTGGTGGACATGTCGCACCTCGCCGACGACCCGGTCACCGTGCTGATGACCGCGCAGCTCGGTGGCGGCACCGACATCGCGCGGGCCATGCGGCACGCGGAGCAGCAGGTGCGTAACCCGTCGCGGACCGTGGTGGCGCTCGTCAGCGACTTCTACGAGGGCGGATCGGTGTCGAACCTGCTGGCGACGGTGCGGCGGATGGCGTCGTCGGGCGTCACCATGCTCGGGCTTGCCGCTCTCGACGAGGCGGCGGAGCCCATCTACGACCAGGGCACTGCGCGGCACCTGGCCGAGTGCGGCATGGAGGTAGCCGCGCTCACGCCGGAGCGGTTCGCCGAGTGGCTGGGGGAGGTGCTCTCGTGAGCGACCGGAGGATTCTCGCCTGGGCCGCCCCGTACGCGGGCCTGGACGACGACGCGCTCAAGGCGCTCGGCAACCCCGGCCTGCTACGCCGCGCCCGCAAGGACACGGTGACCGAGGTGTCCCACGACGCGAAGGGCGCGGTGCTCGACGTGTCCGGGGCGTCGGTCCGTGTGGACGCCCGCGGCCCGGCTGCCGTCTCCTGCGACTGCCCGACGGCGGGGGTGTGCCAGCACGTGCTGACTGCCTGCCTGTGGGCGGTCGAGGTCGCGCCCGACGCACCGCCGCCGGGTGCGGCCGCCGTGGTCGCGCAGTCGCTGCCCAAGGTCGGCGGAACAGGCGGGGCTGGCGCAACAGGTGCGGCAGGTGGGGCTGGCGCAAGAGGCCGGGCAGATGAGGCATCCGGGAGACCCGCGACGCCCAACGCGCCCAGGGCGGGAGCGGCCCGCGGCCCGTCCGAGGCAGTGCAGAGGCGTCGGCGGGAGGCGCTCGCGGAGGTGCGCGACGTCGTTGGCCGGCTCATGTCGGGCGGCCTGTCTCACCTCGGCCCCGACGACGCGGAGTCGCTGAGCGCGCTGGCCGGTCGCGTGCGGCTGGCCGGCTTCGAGCAGGTTGCGTTCGAACAGGTCGGCCGTGTGCGGTTCGACGGGCTTCTCCGTGTGGCCGGCGGCCTCGTAACGGGCCTCGCCGGGCGGGACGACGCCGTCACCGAGTCCGACCTGCTCGAAGCGTTCGCCGAGGTCTGGGCGATGTGCGAAGTTCTGCAACGCGCTCTGGACGCGGGCGCGACGGCTGACGATGCGTCGAGCGCGGCCTCGGCGTCGGGCACCGTGACTGGTGCGGGTGACGCGGTGAGCGCAGCCGACGCAGACAGCCGCCGTGGTGCCAAGGTGAGTCGTAGGCGGACCAGCAAGGACGCGGAGAGTCACGACGAGGTGGACCTCGCGCGGTGGGTGCCGCTCGGTGCCCGGTGGTGGACCTCGCAGAGCGGGTCGCGCGGGCTGGCCTACCTGGGCTGGGACGCGGAGGCGGACTCAAGCTCCGAACTGGGCGCGGGCCAGGTGCGGCAGGTCGTGACAGGCCGCTCGTCGGGCACGGACCCGAGGTTCCAGCGCAGCTGGACCAGCCCGCTGCTGTGGGGCAGGTCGCTGAGCAGCCTGTGCGAGGGCGCGTTCGCGCTCAGCGCGGTGCGGACCAGGCCCGACGGCACCTTGGGCGCGGGCGGGAATCCGGTGATCCGCCGGCTGGGCGGTGCCAAGTCCGACGGTGCCAAGTCCGACGGTGCCGGGTCTGACGGTGCCGGGTCCGATGGTGCCGAGTCCGACGCTGACGGGTTCAACCTCGACGAGCTCCGGATGATCGCCGAGCGCACGAGCGCCGGGGCGATGCCGCGCGACGTCGTCGGGTTCGGACGCCGCCCGGCGAACGTGCGGCTCGTGCTGGTCCGCGACGTCGGCGAGGTCGGGATCGACGAGGTGCGGCAGGAGATGACGCTCGCCGTGGTCACGTCGGAGGGCGAGACGCGCATGCTGCGCCTGCCGGTGGCGGGCGAGCAGGCGGTCGAGACGCTGCTGTCGGTCAGGTCGAAGCTGGTAGCGGTGACGATCGAGCGCCGCGAGGACCGGGACGAGCCGGTCGGCCTGTTCGTGCGGGACTCGAGTCGGAACAAGGGCGGCGCGATCCGGCTGATCAGCCCCACGATCACGCCGGCGTGGACGCTCGAGAGCAGCCACTGGGACTTCTGGCGCCGACGGATCCGCAAGCTGAAGGCACAGGCGTCGTCGGCGAAGACCGTGCGGCAGGTGGCCGCGCCACCGTCCCCGGTGCGCCGCGTGACGCTCCTGCTGGGCGACGTCCTGGTGGGTGCAGCGGCGACGGGCAGGCCCGCGCTGACGGCGCGGCAGCGGTCCGACGTCGAACAGGCGCGCGCCCTGGCCCGGGATCTCGGGCTCGCGACGTTGGAGCGGACGGCGGGCGGGCTGCTGGCCGGCGACCTGACTCCGCCGGCAGTGCTGCACGCGGCCTTCGTGGTGGGCCGGGCCAGAGCGGTGGCGGACGTCGCGGGTTGAGGCCGCCGCACCGGACACACCGGTCGACCGGAGGAGCGCTCGTTCTGCGCCCGACGCCGAGTGTCAGAGGCGCACGGCAGACTGAGCCCATGCACACGGTTGTCTCGCAGGAAGGCTCGGGCATCGGCCTACGGTCGGTGTCCGACTCCGGTGCGCCCACGGGGGAACCGCACGTCGTCGAGCCGTCCCGCCTGGCCCAGGAGGCGGCGGCTGACGAGTCGTCCCACGTCCGCTGGACCTGGGACGACACCAACAACTGGTACCCGGCCCTCCTCGCCGAGGGCGTCCGGGTCGACCGCGCGCACGACCTGCGGCTTGCGCACGCGGTCCTGCGCTCGTCGGCGTTGGCGGCGCGCACGGCGCTCGCCGAGGCGGGGCCCACGGCATGGGACCGGCTCGCTCCGGTCCCACCCCCGGGCGGCCCGACGGCGGCCGCGCTGGTCCGCCCCGAACGGCACCCCGGCTCCGAGCCACTCTTCGAGCTCGGGGAGATCACCACCGCGGCGACCCGTTCCGAGCCCGCCCGGAGGGACCGCGCTGAACCCGGCCGTGGGGACCGCGCTGAACCCGGCCGTGGGGACCGCGCTGAACCCGGCCGACGGGACCGTGCTGAGCTCACCCGAGGGAGCCGCACCGAACCCGCCCGGGAGAACCGCGACGCACCCGGTGAAGGTTCGGGCAGCGGACGCGAACCCGCGGCCCCCGTCGACCCTGCCGCGCCCCTCGACCCCGCCGCCGAGCTGGCCGCCCAGCTGCTCGCGATCAAGGACAGCACCGACCCCGGCCGACTCAGGCTCCTGCTCGCGGCCGAGTCCGCGGGCGCGCTCGCGGCCGCCGAGATGCACCACGCCGGACTCCCGTGGCGCGGCGACATCCACGACGAGATCCTCACCGAGGCGCTCGGCCCGCGGCCCCGACCGGGCGCGCGTCCGGCGAAGCTGGAAGCCCTCGTCAACCAGATCCGGGACGCCCTCGACGCCCCGCCCACGCTCAACCCCGACTCCCATCCGGACCTGCTGCGCGCCATGGAGTACGCGGGCGTGGGCGCTCGCAGCCTGCGCAAGTGGGAGCTGGAGAAGCTGGACCACCCGGTGATCGCTCCGCTCCTGGAGTACAAGAGTCTCTACCGGCTCTATACCGCGAACGGCTGGAACTGGCTCGACACCTGGGCGCCCGACGGCCGGTTCCGCATGGAGTACGTGGTGGGCGGCGTGGTCACCGGCCGCTGGGCGAGCACGGGAGGCGGCGCGCTGCAGCTGCCGCACAACGTCCGGCGCGCGGTCGTCGCCGACCCGGGCTGGACCTTCGTCGTGGCCGACGCCGCCCAGCTCGAGCCGCGCGTGCTGGCCGCCCTGGCTCGCGACGAGCGCATGGCCGCGGCCGGCCGCAGCAAGGACGGTGCGAGCACCGACATGTACGCGGGGATCGTCGCGGCGGGCGCCGTCGACTCCCGCGAGCACGCAAAGGTGGGCATGCTCGGCGCCATGTACGGGGGCACCACGGGCGTCAGCGCGCAGGTGCTGCCGCGGCTCGCCCGTGCGTTCCCGCAGGCCATCGACCTGGTCGAGCGTGCGGCACGGGCCGGGGAGCGCGGCGAGGTGGTCACCACCCGGCTGGGCCGCAGCTCGCCCTTGCCGGGGGAGTCGTGGGCCGCCGTGCAGGGCTCCGCGTTCGACGAGGACGCCGGGGCCGACGCCCAGTCCCGCGCTCGCAGCCAGACGCGCTCCTGGGGCCGGTTCACCCGCAACTTCGTGGTCCAGGGCACCGCCGCCGAGTGGGCGCTGTGCTGGATCGCGTCCATCCGCCGTCGGCTGTGGGCGCTGGGGGAGATCTCGACGGGCTCGACCAGCGGGGGCTCGGCCAGCGATGGTTCGCCCACCAGTGGTTCGGCCGACGGCGCCTCGGCCGGCGCCGCCGTGCCCGGGCTCGCACCGGCGCCGTTCGACCGCCGCCCGCACCTGGTGTTCTTCCTGCACGACGAGGTGGTGGTGCACGCCCCGGCGGCGTTCGCCGACGTCGTCGCGGAGGAGGTGCAGGCCGCCGCCGAGGAGGCCGGCCGGCTCCTGTTCGGCGACTTCCCGGTCGACTTCCCGCTCAGCGTCGCGGTGACGGAGAGCTACGCGGACGCGAAGGGCTGAGCCGGCAGGCCAGCCGCCCGCAGATCACCCGCGCCCGTCGAGGACCGCCTTGAGCGAAGCCTCCAGGATGTCCAGCCCGGCGTGCAGGTCATCCTCGCTGATCGTCAGGGGCGGGGCGATCCGGAAGATGCCGCCCATCCCGGGCAGCTGGACGATGTTCATGTGCAGGCCCCGGTCCAGGCAGGCCGAGGTGACGGCGCTGCCCAGCGCGTCGGCGGGGGTCTTGCTCGTCTTGTCGAGCACGAGCTCGATGCCCTGGAGCAGCCCGCGGCCGCGCACGTCACCGACGACGTCGTAGCGGTCCCGAAGGTCCAGCAGCCGGCCGGTGAGCTGCTCGCCCAGGCGCGCGGCGCGCTCGACGAGGTGCTCCCGCTCGATGACGTCCAGGACGGTCAGCCCGACGGCGGCGGCCAGCGGGTCGGAGACGTGCGTCGTGTAGAAGAGGAACCCGCGGTCGTAGCAGGCCTGCTCGATGTCGGCGGTCGTGACGACGGCCGCCACCGGCAGCCCGGCGCCGAGGGTCTTCGAGAGCGTCAGGATGTCCGGGGCGACGCCGTCGCGCTCGAACGCGTACATGGTCCCGGTGCGACCCAGCCCGGTCTGCGCCTCGTCGAGGACGAGCAGCATGCCGCGCTCCTCGCACATCTCCTTGAGGCGGCCGAGGTACCCGGGCGGCAGCTCGAAGATCCCGCCCGAGGACAGGATGGGCTCGACGAGGCACGCGGCGAGGCTCCCGGAGGACTGCTGGTCCACGAGTGCGAAGCCGTAGGCGAGCTCGGCCTCCCAGTCGTAGGACCCGTCGGGGGCCCGGAACGGAGATCGGTAGGCGTTCGGGGTGGGCAGCGCGAGGTTGCCCGGCGTCGGCGGACCGTAGCCGCGCCGCGCCGCCGAGAAGGTCGCGGACGCCGCGCCCTGGGTCATGCCGTGCCACGAGCGGTCGAACGAGACGATCTCGTAGCGGCCGGTGGCGAGCTTGGCCATCTTGATCGCTGCCTCGTTCGCCTCGGCACCGGTGCTGAGCAGCATGGTCTTGCCCAGCGAGCCGGGCAGGGTGGCCGCGAGCCGGCCGGCCAGCTCCAGGACCGGGGCGCTGAGCATGCCGCTGAACAGGTGGTCCAGCGAACCGACCGCGGTCGAGACCGCGGACACGATGTCGGGGTGGGCGTGCCCGAGGATCGAGCTCATCTGCCCTGAGGTGAAGTCGAGGATCGGCGTGCCCTCGGTGTCGTAGACGTACGCACCGGCGGCGCGTTCGATGACCCGCGGGGTGAAGCTTGGCCCGTAGCGGATCAGGAGGCGGTCTGCCTCGTCCCAGAACGTCGTGTCCATCGCCAGTCCCTCTGTGCGTGCGCGGTGGCCGCCCGGCAGGCGGGCCCTGCTCGGGTCCCATCCTGGGGTGCTCGAAAAGGTCAGGACAAGCAAACAAGACCACGTGACCGTTCGCTGTTTACGTGCGGTCGCCCGTACGGTCGCGTCATGCTCAACCCTCGACGACTCGAGATCCTGCGCGCGGTCCTGGCGGCCGGCTCGATCAACCGTGCCGCGCGGAATCTCAGCTACTCGCCCGCGACGATCAGCCAGCACATGTCCGCTCTGGCGCGCGAGACGGGACTTGTCCTGTTCGAGAAGCAGGGGCGGGGAATCGTCGCGACCGACGCCGCCCGGCACCTGGCCGACCAGGCGCAGCCGCTCCTGGCCGACTTCGGCCGCCTCGAACGGGTGGTGACCGACCTGCGGAGCGGCCAGGGGCGGCATCTGGCCGTCGCCTGCTTCGCCTCCGCCGCCGAGCGGTGGATGCCCGCGGTCGTGCGCGCCGTCCACGACCTCCAGCCCAACCTCACCGTCGAGATCAGCCTGAACGAGCCCGTCGACGGGCGCGGACGACGACAGCCCGACCTCGACATCCGGACCGAGCCCGCCGACAGCGCCGGGCTGCGGCTCGATGACCATCGCGCGGCGCTCAGCCTCGTCGCCGCGGGGATCGGGGTCACCGTCCTGCCGCGCCTGGCCGTTCCGGAGCTCTTCGAGGGGATCGTTGCCCTGCCCCTGGTTCAGCCCGCCGTCGCGCGGCGCATCGTCGTGCACGCCGGCCAGGACCGCCGTCGGGCAGCACTCATCAGCTGCGCGGTGGAGCAGCTGCGGGTCAGCGCGGGCGCGCATCCAGCCGCGTAGGCCACGTCGCCCCCGGCGGCGCATGCCCGACGACGACGCCGGGAGCCGCTGCCGTCAGTCGGCCAGCTGCCCGACCACCGCGGTGACCACCTGCGCCGAGCGCTGCGCGGCGTCGTCCACGTGGGTGAGGAACTCGGTGCCGTCGGGCGCGCACAGGTCCGAGACGGCCCGCACCGACACGAAGTCGACGCCGAAGTTGTGGCACAGCTGGGCCAGCGCCGCCGACTCCATGTCGATGGCGAGCATGTCGGGGAAGTCGGCTCGGAGCCGCAGCGCCAGGTCGGCGGTCACGAACTTCTCACCGGACCCGATGGTGCCCTCGCGCAGCACCTGGGCCTCGACGATGGCCCGGCACCGGCACCGGCACCGGCACCGGCACCGGCACCGGCACCGGCACCGGCACCAGCCCCGGCGACCGCACGCCGGACGGCGTCGGCGAGCCCGGGGGCGGCGTCGTACGCCTCGGGCATGCCCGGGACCTGGCCGAGCACGTACCCGAAGGCGCGGGCGTCGGCCTCGACGTTCACTAAGCGTGAGCCGAGCACGACGTCGCCGACGGCGACGTCCTTCGCGAGCCCGCCGGCGCTGCCCGCGCTGATCAGCGGCACGCCCGCGCCGTACTGCAAGATCGCGCTCGTGCCCGCGGACGTCGCGTTGACGAAGCCGATGCCGGTGCGCACCAGCACGACCGGCCGGCCGGCCAGCGTGACGCGGCGATGCTCGGCGAGACCGATGCGTTCCGGCTCGCCCACCTCGGACGCGAGGGCGAGGAAGGGCGCGGCTTCGTCGTCCATCGCGACGAGCACGACGGCGACGGGCATCTCGGCGCTCACCGGTCGGCGTCGCCGGCCGCGCCGGGGATCCCGGCGTCCTGGGCGGCCGCTTCCCGCGCTGCCGCGTCCCGGGCGGCGGCGTCACGGGCGGACGCCTCGCCGGGAGCCCCGTCACCGAAGATCTGCGACCACACGCCGCGCGCCGACAGGAACACGGACGCCGCCTCCTGGGCGCCGGCCAGCGAGTGGTTCGCGCCCCAGCCGCACTGCACCTCGTTCGCGGCGGGAACCTCGGTGGCCGCAACGATGTCGCGCATCGTCGCCTCGACGAGGTCGAGGACGTCGTCGTAGGCGGGCTCGCCCTGCAGCATCAGGTAGAAGCCGGTCTGGCAGCCCATGGGGGAGAAGTCCAGGACGGCGTCGGAGTGGTTGCGCGAGTGTTCCGCGAACAGGTGCTCCAGGGAGTGCACCGTCGGCATCTCCAGGTGCGCGGTGTTGGGCTGCGTGAATCGCACGTCGTACTTGACGATCACGTCCCCTCCCGCGAGCTGCTTGCGGTCCGCGAGGCGCACGTACGGGGCGGCGACGGCGCGGTGGTCCAGGTTGAACGACTCGACGTTCATGCGAGGGGCTGACTCGGTCATGGCACGAGCCTATGTCGTCAGCGGCTGCAGGACGTGCGACCGGGCATGCTCGACCGCATCGGGCAGCTCGGTGAACAGGTGGCTCTCGTGCCGCAGCATCGCCTAAACGATTAGGCCGGCGAGTCGCGCGGACACGCCGCGCGGGAACCCGCGTACTACGCTGCAACGCGTGAGCAGCAGCGACGGCCCCGCGCCCGAGACGTCCAGCGATACAGCGACACCGGCAGCGCCGCCGTCGGGCACCGCGCACCCCACCCTGGCCCAGGTCGTCGGCGCCCTCGACGGCCTCTACCCGCCGTCGACGGCGGAGGGGTGGGACGCCGTCGGACTGGTGGCCGGCGACCCCGCCGCGCCGGTGCGCAAGGTGCTGTTCGCGGTGGACCCGGTGGCCGCCGTCGTCGACCAGGCCCTGGAGTGGGGCGCAGACCTGCTCGTCACGCATCACCCCCTGTTCCTGCGCGGCGTGAGCTCGGTGGCCGCCACGACCTTCAAGGGGTCGGTGGTGCACCGGCTGCTGACCGGCGGCTGCGCGCTGCACGTCGCACACACCAACGCCGACGCCGCTCCGCGTGGTGTAGCGGACGCCCTCGCCGACCTGGTCGGCATCACCGACCGGCGGCCGCTCGAGGTGAGCGCCGCCGCTCGGACGGACGACGACTGCGCCGGCGCCGGCTACGGAACCGACCGCGGTATCGGCCGCGTCGGCCGCCTCGCCGAGCCCACCACGCTCGCCGGCTTCGCCCGCCGCGTCGCGGCCGCACTCCCCGCCACCGCCCAGGGCATCCGCTTCTCCGGTGACCCGGACGCCGTAGTGACCACGGCCGCCGTCCTCGGCGGATCCGGCGACGGGTACTTCGACGCCGTCCGCGCCGCCGCCGCCGACGTCTACGTCACCTCGGACCTGCGCCACCACCCGGCCTCCGAGCTGCGCGAACGGGCCGAGTTCGAGGCCCGCGCGGCCGGCGCCCCCGGACCGGCGGGCACCCCGTTCCTCGTGGACACCGCCCACTACGCGAGCGAATGGCCGTGGCTGAGCTACGCCGTCGAGGACCTCGCCGCGGCGCTCGCAGCGGACGGACTCACGGTCGAGGCCCGGGTCAGCGATCTCGTGACCGACCCGTGGACGGGCCAGGTCCCCTCCCGCTGAGTGCCTCCAGCCGGGCGCGCCGTCGGGCCGAGCAGGCCCGCCCGAGTGGATCCGGCAGCGGTGGGCGGGAGGTAGCGTTGGACCACCGCCAGAAGAACCCGACCGAAAGGACGCCTCCGTGGCTACTGCACCGCCCGAAGACCAGCGCAGGCTGCTGGAGGTCCAGGCGCTCGACACCCGCGCTCAGCAGCTCGCCCACCAGCGCAAGATCCTGCCCGCGCTCGCGACGCTGACCGAGCTCGACGGCCGGATCGCCGACCTGCGCGCCTCGCTCGTCGAGTCGCGCACCCGGGTGGCCGACCTGAAGCGTGAGCTCCTCAAGGCGGAGAGCGACGTCGAACAGGTCCGCAACCGCGCCACGCGCGACCAGCTGCGGCTGGATTCGGGCGGCGTGAGCGCCAAGGACGCCGTCGCGCTCACCGACGAGCTCGGCTCGCTCGCCACGCGCCAGGCGGCGCTGGAAGAGATCGAGCTCGACGTCATGGAACGACTCGAGGCCCACGAGGACGCGCTGGCCAAGGTCGAGGCCGCCAACGACGAGCTCGTCGCGGAGAAGACGAAGGTCGAGGCCGAGCGCGATGCGGGCTGGGCCGAGCTCGACGCGCAGCTCCAGGTGGTCGCGGGCGAGCGTTCGACGAAGGCCGAGGGGCTCGACACCGCCCTGGTCACGCTCTACGAGAAGATCCGCACCCAGCTGGGCGGCACGGGCGCGGCGGTCCTGAACGGCAACCGCTGCGAGGGCTGCCGGATGGACCTGCCGCCGACCGACGTGGCAGCGATCAAGGCAGCGGCGCCCGACGCGGTGGTGCGCTGCGAGGAGTGCGGCCGCATCCTGGTCCGCGTCGCGACCGGCGCGACGACCGGAGCTGCCGCCGGATGAGCGAGGCGCCCGGGTTCGACACGCACCAGCGCCCGCCGGTCGTGCCCACCCGGTTCGACGGCGCGCTCCCGCTCACCGTGGTGCTCGTGCGGCACGGCGTGACGCCCCTGACGGAGGCCGGCGGGTACTCCGGTTCGGACGTCCCGGGCCCATCGCTGAACGCGCGCGGCCGGCTCCAGGCGGCCCAGGCCGCCGACGCGGTGTTCCGGATCGGGCGCGCGCCTCGGGCGGGGGCGGGTTCCTCGGGCGGCAAACGCAACGGCGGCCTCTGGCCGGACCTGCCCCGCCCGACGGCGCTCGTCGCCTCGCCGACGGTGCGCACCCAGGAGACGGCGGCCGCCGTCGGACGGCGCCTCGGGCTGCATGTCACCACCGACGACCGGTTCGCCGAGTGCCGGTTCGGCCAGTGGGACGGGCTGACCGCGCCGGAGATCGAGCAGGGCTGGCCGGGCGAGCTGGCGCAGTGGCACTTGACGGGCACCTTCGTGCCGCCGGGCGGTGAGTCCTACGCGCAGCTCGGCGCCCGGGTGTGGGACGGCCTCGCCGACCTGCTGGCCGGCGGCGTGGACCGCACCGTCGTGGCGGTGGGGCACGCTGCGCAGATCCGCACCGCCGTCGGGCAGGCGCTGGGAGCGCCCGCCTCGTACTGGGCGCGGCTGCGCATCCCGCCCGCTTCGCTGTCGGTGCTGCGCCTCTGGGAGGACGGCACCACGGAGGTCACGGCCGTCGGGGTCCCGACCGACAGCTGAGCGGCGCCTGTGCGGCGCTGGCGATGCCGGCGGGCAGAAACCTCGCGGGCGGATCGTGTTGCTGTGCGTAGACGTTGTCTACTGTCAGCAACCGAGCCCGGGGAGCAGCTGTTTCTCCCGCACGGACGCGCCCGGGTGGGCTACTGCCCGGTGACCGAACGGTCGCCCGCACGCTTCAGCGTCCCTCGCGCGAACGCCGGCGCGAGCGGCACCAGCGCCAGTACCAGGACGGCGGGCAGGGCGAAGCCGAGCCGGAGGTTGTCCGCCCCGACGAACCCCGTGAGCACGGACCCGAGCAGCGCGCCCACGTAGTTGAACTGGTTGAAGCGCGCGATCACGGCGTCGGTACGGGCGCGGTCGGGCTCGGCGGCTGATCCGGTCGCCAGGCCGGCTGCAGAACCGGTCGCCGAACCGGTCGCCGAACTGGCCGGCCCGACGGCCGTCCCCGCAGCGATGCGCCCCGCCGCCGAGAAGCTGAGCGGCGCCACCAGCGCGACGGACGCACCGAGCAGCGTGAAGCCCGCCACCGCGACCTGCCAGGTCGGCGCGAGCGCCACCAGCAGCAGCGCCCCGCAGGCCAGGACCGCCCCGACCCGGAGCAGCGGCGTCACGCCGAACCGGGTCACGAGGTGCCCACCCGCCAGGCGCACCACTATCGAAGTCACCAGGTAGGGGAAGGTCGCGAGCGCGACCAGGTTGCCGGGGGCGTCGAACGAGCGGGCCAGGTAGACGGGCCCCCAGGCCGACGCGGTGGTGTCGACCATGTAGAACACCACCAGCCCGACCCCCACGAGCCAGATGGGCCGCCACGGGATCGTCGCCGCCTCCGACGTCGCGGGGCCCGAGCCAGCAGAACCGGACGGCGCGGGCACAGCGGTCGATGGGCTCGTGACGCCGGTCCCGCCGCGCCGCACCTCGAGTATGCCGGGTGTGCCGAGCAGACCGGGCGTGCCAACCGCGCCCGGCACCTCGGGCGCGACCCGCGGCAGGAACGGTGCGAACGCGATCACCAGCGGGACCAGGACGACAAACGCGCCGACCGCGGGGGAGAGGCTCCCCGTGGCGAGCGCCACGGCGGCGGCGATGATGCCGCCGGTGGTCCAGTAGCCGTGGGACGACGGCAGGATCGGGCGGCCGTACCGGTGCTCGAGGTCGACGGCCTGCATGTTCGTGGTGGCATCGACCAAGCCGAGCGCGATCCCGTAGACGGCGACCCCGCCCACAAAGACACCGATCACGGGGGCAAGCGTGATCGCCGGGACGGCGACGACCATCAGCCCGAGCCCCAGCCGGAGCATGACCGCGCTCCCGACGTGCCGGGCCGCGCGCTCGGTGACGAGGGAGCCGACGCCGGCGAGCAGCACCATCATGAGCAGCAGCAGCGAGAGCGTCACCTCGTCGAGCCCCCACCGGTCCAGGAACCGCGGCAGGCGCGTGGTGAGGCTGATGAAGACGAAGCCCTGCGCGAAGAACGCCGCGGCGACTGCGATTCTGGCGCCCGTCAGGCTGCTGATCCTCATGACGGGTCATCCAACCGGTCGGTAGGCGTTGGCGCCAGGGCTGTGGCCCAGCCGTTACACGGGCGTCAGCCCGTGGGCCGCCCGGCGCGCCGCCGCCCGCTTTAGGGCTGGGCCGCCCCTGCGCGCCGCTGCCCCGCACGAGGGCGATGCTCACGCTCTACGCGAGGACGAGCTCCAGCGTTCGCGGACCGCGGGGCTTGCCGTCCAGCAGGTTCGCCTCGATCAGGGTCTGGTCCTTGCCCGAGCCGATCTCGGTGAGCATCACGGAACCCACCAGCTCCTGCGCGGCCTTGAGCACGTCCTCGCTGGTCCCAGCCTCGGGCTCGCGGCGCAGGAGGTGCCCGGCGAGCACGCCCCGCGTGTGCTTGGCGTTGTGCGACACCACGGTCCGCTTCCCGTCGGTCTCGCGCAGCACGCGCACCTCCACCCACTCGGCGCCCGCGCTTCGGCTGGCGCTGGCATCGGCACCAGCGCCCGTCGTCGTCGGCCGCCATGCCGCCACGTAGGTGGCGGACCGGCAGTCCACGACGACGTCGCCCGCGGCCCGCGCGTCGAGCACCTCGGCGAGGGCGGGCTTCCAGAACGTGGCCAGCCGGCCGACGTCGGGCAGGCTGACGCCCATACCGAGCCGATACGCGGGGATGCGGTCGCCGGGGGCGACCACGCCCCACAGGCCCGAGAAGGTGAGGACGCTCGCCTGGGCGCGCCGCGCGGCGGCGTCGGGCAGGGTGGCGAGGCCAGCCGCCGCGTACAGGACCCCTGTGTAAACCTCGGCCGCGCGGGCCGCGGGAGCCTCGCGAAGCGCGGTGTTCCGCGCCACTTCGTCGGCGAGCCCGACGCTCACCCCGAGGGCCGACGTTGCGTTGGGCTGCGCGCTGACCCTGGCCAGGTCGGCGAGGACCAGCTCGCGATGTGCGGTGAGCTCCGGGTGGGCCAGGGCGGTCAGGTCGAGGGGAGCGGCGCCGTCGGGCGCGGGCGTCTTGCCCTCGGAGGGCGGAAGGAGCAGGAGCACCCGCCTAGCCTAAGTTGCGCCTGGACGTTTGACGGGCGGTGTGAACACTTGGCGGCAGGTACTCTTCTACCTGCGGACGAGTCGGTCGGACGGTCGCGTTGGGTGCCCTCGGGCGCCCGCCGAGGAACGTCCGGGCTCCACAGGGCAAGGTGGTGGTTAACAGCCACCCGGGGTGACCCGCGGGACAGTGCCACAGAAAACAGACCGCCCACGGCCGCAAGGCCGGGGGTAAGGGTGAAACGGTGGTGTAAGAGACCACCAGCGCTGCCGGTGACGGCAGCGGCTAGGTAAACCCCACCTGGAGCAAGGTCAGACAGGGAGCGTTCGAGGGCTGCTCGCCCGAGCTCCCGGGTAGACCGCTCGAGCCCTGCGGCAACGCAGGGCCTAGATGGATGACCGTCGCCCGCGCGGGGGTAACCGCGCGCGGGAACAGAACC
>CAWKLP010000004.1:0-65317 GCA_963850545.1 uncultured Actinomycetota bacterium
GCGGTGATGCTGACCGCGGCGACGGCACGGCCGGCGCGCAGCAGGGGGACGGCGACGCAGGCGATGCCTGGTTCGTTCTCCTCGGTCTCCCCGGCGACCCCGCTCGTGCGGGCGTCGGCCAGTGCGGCGCGCAGCCTGCGCGGGGTCGTGTCCGCCCCGGCGAACCGGGCCAGCGCGGCGTCGTCAAGCTCCTGGACCGACAGGAGCGCACGGCCCAGGGCTGTAGTAGCCGCTGCCCGCCGCCGTCCGACGGCGGACCACACGCGGACCGCGCGCTGCGGCTCGACCTTGTCGAGGTAGACCACCTCGCGCCCGGCGAGCACGCCGAGGTGCACCAGCTCGTCGATCTCCTCGCTGAGCGCCGTCAGGGCCGGGTGCAGCAGCGCGGGCAGGTTCTCCTCGGCCAGGTAGGTGCCGCCGAGCGCGAGCGCGGCGGGGCCGAGGCGGTAGGCGCCGTCCGGCGCCTGCTCGGCGTACCCGCGGTGCCGCAGCGCGGCGAGCGTGCGGTGCAGGGTCGGCTTGCTGACGCCGACGGCCTGGGCCAGCGTGGCCAGCGGGGCGCCCGCGGCGCCGAAGCCCGCGAGCGTGTCGAGCGCCAGGAGCGCCTTGTCGACGCTCCCGAGCGGACTGGCATCCATGCGGCTCCCTCACGTAGCATACGTTTCGTAGTGAACAACAAGCGTTCACCATAGCGAAACGGAGCTTGGATGTCATCCGCGGACACCACAGTCCTCGAATCCCTCGCCGCGCACCGGCTCGTGCCGGTCGTCGTGGTCGACGGCGCAGACGAGGGCGCCCGCCTGGCCGACGCGCTCGTCGCGGGCGGCCTGCCCGTCGCCGAGATCACGCTGCGGCTCGCGGGCGGCCTCGACGCCATCCGGGCGGTCGCGAAGAACCAGCCGGACGTCATCGTCGGCGCGGGCACCGTGACCACCGCCCCAGCAGGTGGACGACGTCGTCGCGGCGGGCGCCCGCTACATCGTGTCCCCTGGCCTCTCGACCGCCGTCGTGCGGCGCGCGCAGGAGCACGGCATCCCCGTGCTGCCGGGCGTCGCGACGCCGTCGGAGATCATGGCGGCGCTCGACCTGGGGATCGACGTCGTCAAGCTGTTCCCCGCGTCCGTCGTGGGCGGCCCCGCCGCCATCAAGGCGTTCTCCGCGCCGTTCCCCGGACTGCGGTTCGTGCCGACCGGCGGCGTCAGTGCCGCCAACCTCGGCGACTACCTGGGCCTGAAGCCGGTCCTGGCCGTGGGCGGCTCGTGGATGGTCGACCGCAAGCTCGTGACCGCGGGGGACTGGGACGAGATCACCCGCCGCACCCGCGACGCCGTGGCGCTCGCGGCCCAGATCGACCAGGAGAAGAACTGATGACCTCGCTCAACGTCCGCCCCGCCGCCGAGAGCGCCTACGACGTCGTCGCCCTCGGCGAGGTCATGCTCCGCCTCGACCCGGGCGACCGCCGGGTGCGCACCGCCCGGAGCTTCGACGTGTGGGAGGGCGGCGGCGAGTACAACGTGGCGCGCGGCCTGCGCCGCTGCTTCGGCCTGCGCGGCGCGATCGTCACGGCGCTCGCCGACAACGAGATCGGCCGCCTGGTCGAGGACTTCATGCTGACCGGCGGCCTCGACACGCAGTACGTGCGGTGGGTGCCGTACGACGGCATCGGCCGCGAGGTGCGCAACGGCCTGAACTTCACCGAGCGCGGCTTCGGCGCGCGCGGCGCGGTGGGCGTGAGCGACCGCGGCCACACCGCCATCGCGCAGATGCGGCCCGACGACGTCGACTGGGACGCGCTGTTCTCCCGCGGCGTGCGCTGGCTGCACACGGGCGGCATCTTCGCCGCCCTCTCCGAGAGCAGCGCAGACGTGGCCGAGGCCGCGATGGCGGCCGCCCGCCGGCACGGCACGATCGTGTCCTACGACCTGAACTACCGGCCATCGCTGTGGAAGGGCATCGGCGGCGAGGAGCGGGCGCGCGAGGTCAACCGGCGCCTGGCGCAGCACGTGGACGTGATGATCGGCAACGAGGAGGACTTCACGGCCTCGCTCGGCTTCGAGGTCGAGGGCGTCGACGAGAACCTGACCGACCTGGACACGGGCGCGTTCCGGGCCATGATCGAGACGGCGTCGGAGGCCTACCCGAACTTCCAGGTGATCGCCACGACCCTGCGCGGGGTGCGCTCGGCGTCGCGCAACGACTGGGGCGCCGTCGCGTGGTCGCGCAAGGAGGGCTTCGCCGAGGCCACGCACCGGGCGGACCTGGAGATCTTCGACCGCGTCGGCGGCGGCGACTCGTTCGCCTCCGGCCTGGCGTACGGGCTCATGGAGCTCGGCTCGCTCCAGGAGGCCGTCGAGTACGGCGCGGCGCACGGTGCGCTGGCGATGACGACCCCGGGTGACACCACGATGGTTACGCTCGCCGAGGTCGCCAAGCTGGCCGGCGGAGGAAGTGCCCGCGTGCAGCGCTGACCTCCCCAGAGGGTGCAAGGATTGGCGGCATGTCGTCCAAGAGCATCCTGTTCATCGGTGGAAGCGGAATCATCAGCCATGCCTCGGTGGCCCGGGCCGCGCGGCTCGGGCACCGGGTGACGGTGCTCAACCGGGGCAGATCCTCGACCCGCGCTGTCCCGGCCGACGTGGAGACCCTCGTCGCGGACGCGAACGACGCCGAGGCCGTGGCCGCGGCGCTGGGCGGCCGGGAGTTCGACGTCGTCGCCCAGTTCCGGGCGTTCAGCCCGGAGCACGTGGCGCGCGACGTCGCGCAGTTCGCCGGCCGGACCGGGCAGTACGTGTTCATCTCGTCGGCGTCGGCCTACCAGACGCCGCCGTCGCGGCTGCCCGTCCGGGAGTCCACGCCCCTGCGCAACCCGTTCTGGCAGTACTCCCGCGACAAGATCGCGTGCGAGGACCTGCTGGTCAGCGAGTACCGGGACAACGGCTTCCCCGCGACGATCGTGCGGCCGTCGCACACGTACGACCGCACGCTGCTGCCGACGTCGGGCGCGTGGACCGACGTCGCCCGCATGCGCACCGGGAGGCCCGTGGTGGTCCACGGCGACGGCACGTCCCTGTGGACGCTGACGCACACCGAGGACTTTGCGGTGGGATTTGTCGGGCTGCTCGGCCACCCCCTCGCGGTTGGGGACACCTTCCACATCACCGGCACGCACGCGCCGACGTGGGACCAGATCTACACGTGGCTGGCCGAGGCGGCCGGAGTGCGCAGCCCGGACCTGGTGCACGTGGCGTCCGAGACGATCGCCCGCGTGCTCCCCGAGATGGGTCCGGGCCTGGTGGGCGACAAGGCGCACTCGATGGTCTTCGACATCTCGAAGGTGCGGACGCTCGTACCCGAGTTCGGCACCACCATCACCTACGACGTCGGTGCCGAGGAGCAGATGTCCTGGTTCGACGCCCACCCCGAGGCGCAGGTGGTGGACGCCGGCCTGGACGCGGCATTCGACCGCCTGGTGGCGCACGCCCGCTCGATCTGAGCCGCCCACAACAAAGGGGTCACCTCGGCGGCGCTGTCGAGTCCCGTATCACCAGCTCCGTCGCCAGGTTGAGACGGCGCACCTTCGGCGACCGGCCGCGCGCGATGTCGAGCAGGATCTGTGTGGCGGCCGCTCCCATCTCGGCGAGCGGCTGCCGCACGGTCGTGAGCGGCGGCCCGACCCAGGAGGCCAGCGGCAGGTCGTCGTAGCCCACCACCGACAGGTCCTCGGGCACGCGCAGGCCGAGCTGGTGCGCGGCCCGGAGCAGCCCGAGGGCCTGCATGTCGGAGCCGGCGAACACCGCCGTCGGGCGGTCCGGCAGGGTCAGCAGGTCCAGGCCCTGGTCGAAGCCCGCCTCGACGTAGAAGTTGCCCTCGCGCACGAGCGCTGGGTCGACGGCGGCGCCGACCTCCTCGTGCGCCGAGCGGAACCCGTCCACGCGGGCACGGCTGCACAGCATGTTCCAGGGACCGGTGATCATCGCTATGCGGCGGTGGCCCAGCGCGAGCAGGTGCCGCGTGGCCTGCAGCCCGCCGTTCCAGTTGTCGGAGCCCACGGAGGCGACGTCGGCCGGGGGCTCGCCGTCGGTGTCGATCACGACGTACGGGATGCTGCGCCGGTCGAGCTGCTGGTGCTGCGCCTCCGACAGGTTCGCCGCGACGAGCAGCACCCCCAACGGCGGCCGCGCGATGGTGGTGTCGAGCCATCTGGCGGGCGGACGGTGCTCACCGCCCAGCTCGGACAGGATCACGCTCGTGCGCGACTCCGCGGCCGCGGCCTCGACGCCGCGGATGATCTCCATCGACCAGCCGGAGCCGAGGCGGTGGAAGACGAGGTCGATCAGGCCGGCGCCCGGGGGCGCCGTCGCCGGCCGGCGACGGCGGTACTGATGCTTCTCGAGGGCGGCCTCGACGCGGTCGCGGGTTGCGGGGGCGACGTCGGCCCGGCCGTTGAGCACCTTGGACACGGTGGGCACCGACAGGCCGAGCTCGCTCGCGATCGACGCGATGGTGGGGGCCGGGCTCACGCCACTCATCCCATCTGCCTTTCGCTATCTCGTACGGAACTTTCGAACCGAAGGTACACCGCAGCAAGATCGTGACCCACCAGGTTATGGGACCACCTTGACGATGCGATGTCACCCACCCTACTGTCCCAGACGACAAGCACTGTCGGCAGCGACGCCGATAGTTTCGAAAACGTTCCACACAACGAGGTGGGGATGGCACAAGAGCTGCGTGGCACCGAATCGTGGGGCCTGGCCCTGCGCAAGCACTGGCGCCTCTACACCTTCGCGATCCTGCCGATCGTGTGGTTCGTGGTGTTCCGCTACCTGCCGATGGCCGGCAACATCATCGCCTTCCGCAGGTTCCGGCCGGGCGGCTCGATCTTCGGCGAGGAGTGGGTCGGGTTCTACTACATCGAGCGGTTCATCCAGGACCAGGCGTTCTGGCAGGCGTTCCAGAACACCGTGATCATCGGCGCGCTGACGCTCGTGATCGTGTTCCCGCTCCCGATCGTCCTGGCCCTCCTGCTCAACGAGCTCCGCTCGCGGCTGTTCAAGCGGTTCGTGCAGACGGTCAGCTACCTGCCGCACTTCATGTCCATCGTGATCGTCGCCGGCTTCGTGTTCGAGCTGACGTCCCTGGACGGCACGGTGAACCGGCTCGTCCGGCTGTTCGGCGGCGAACCGATCTCGTTCATGCAGCAGGCGGACTGGTTCCGCACCATCTACGTGTCGTCCGAGATCTGGCAGACCGTGGGCTGGGGCACGATCCTGTACCTGGCCACGCTGACCACCATCGATGCGCAGCTCTACGAGGCCGCGCGGATCGACGGCGCCAACCGCTGGCAGCAGACGTGGCACGTCACGCTGCCCGGCATCCGGCCCACGATGATGGTGCTGCTCATCCTGAACATCGGCCAGTTCATGCAGGTCGGCTTCGAGAAGATCTTCCTGCTGTACAACACCCTGACGCAGCCGACGGCGGACGTGATCTCCACGTACATCTACCGCGTCGGCCTGACCTCCGGACAGCTGAGCTACGCCACGGCGATCGGCCTGTTCGAGGCCGTGATCGGCCTGGTCCTCGTCTTCTCCGCCAACGCGATCTCGCGCCGAGTTACCGGGAGCTCCCTGTGGTGAACACCGTCCCCACTGTCGTCGACCCCGTCGAACCCGGCGTCGACGCGATCCCGGACCTGGCCCGCCCGCGCCCGGAGACCACCACCGTCAAGGACACGCCCGGCTACACGGTGTTCCGCTGGGTCAACGCAACGGTGCTGGTTCTGGTCGCGGCAGTCACGCTGTACCCGTTCCTCAACCTGGCGGCGCGGGCGTTCAGCTCCGAGGCCGCGATCCGCAGCGGCGACGTCACGGTGTGGCCCATCGGCTTCAACACGACGACGCTCATGTCGGTGCTCGAGCAGGACCTGTTCTGGCGCAACTACCTGAACACCGTGGTCTACACGGTGGTGGGCACCGCGATCGCCATGGCGCTGACCACGACCTTCGCGTACGTGCTGTCGAAGAAGTTCCTGAAGGGCCGCATGCTGCTGATCGGCTTCGCGGTCTTCACCATGTTCTTCACCGGCGGCCTCATCCCGAACTACATCCTGGTCAGCGAGCTCGGCTTCAAGAACACCATCTGGGCCATCGTCGTCCCGCAGGCGATCAACGTCTTCAACCTGCTCGTCATGAAGTCGTTCTTCGAGAACTTCCCGGCGGAGCTCGAGGAGGCCGCGGCCATCGACGGCCTCACCTCGTACGGCATCTTCTTCCGGGTTGTGCTGCCCCTCAGCAAGGCGGTGCTCGCCACGATGGTCCTGTTCTATGCGGTCTGGTTCTGGAACTCCTGGTTCCCCGCGTTCCTGTACATGGACGACCCG
The DNA here is from genome assembly GCA_963850545.1 of uncultured Actinomycetota bacterium. Taxonomy (GTDB): domain Bacteria; phylum Actinomycetota; class Actinomycetes; order Actinomycetales; family Cellulomonadaceae; genus Promicromonospora. Next base: position 6,383 of record CAWKLP010000004.1, read on the forward strand.
CAGATGTACCCGGTGACCGTGTTCCTGCGGAACATCATCGCCGGCGCCACCGGCACAGGCGAGGGGCTGAGCGACATCGCCGTCCAGATCGGCGCCAACGTCAAGGCAGTGACGATGCTGCTCACCGCGCTGCCCATCGTGTGCCTCTACCCGTTCGTGCAGAAGTACTTCGTGTCCGGCGTGATGCTCGGCTCCGTGAAGGGCTGAGCAGCGCGCCAGACATCCGCCGTCGAAACCATCCGCCGTCGAACGACGACGTTCACAACCCGGAGGAACCATGAGGATCACCCGTAGAAAGGCCATTGCGGCGACCGCCGTGGCCGCCCTCGGACTCACGCTCACCGCGTGCTCGTCCGGCGGCGACGACGAGACCGTCGACATCGCCGACCAGATGACCGGCGCCATGGAGGACTACGGCGTCGGCACCACCTTCAAGGCGACCGAGCCGCTCGAGCTCGGGCTCATGTATCGCGACCACCCGAACTACCCGCTCCAGGAGGACTGGTCGATCCTCAAGCAGCTCGAGGAGGAGCACAACGTCACCTTCGACATCCAGTCGGTGCCGCTGGCCGACTTCGAGCAGAAGCGGTCGCTGCTGATCAGCTCGGGCGACGCGGCCGACCTCATCCCGTCGACCTACGCCGCCGACGTCGAGACGCTCACCTCCGGCGGTGCCCTGCTGCCGGTCTCGGACTACCTCGACTACCTGCCGAACTTCCAGGACAAGATCGAGAAGTGGGGGCTGCAGGAGAAGCTGGACCGCCTGCGCCAGGCGGACGGCAAGTTCTACGTGCTGCCCGGCCTGCTCGAGAACCCGAAGCCCGGCTACTCGATAGCGATCCGCGAGGACTGGTGGGCGGACGCCGGCCTCGAGGACCCGCAGACCTGGGACGAGTTCGCCGACCAGCTCGAGGTGATCAAGGACGAGCACCCCGAGATCGACTACCCGTACACGGAGCGCTGGTCCATCAACGGGCCGATGGAGGCCACCCTCCAGGCCGCCGCGGGCAACTTCGGCACCGAGGCGGGCTGGGGCTACGGCGACGGCGTGACCTGGAACGGCTCCGAGTACGAGTACACGGGCGCGTCCGAGGGCTACAAGGAGCTCGTCACCTACTTCGCCGACCTCGTGGACCGCGGCCTGCTCGACCCCGAGGGGCTCACCCAGGAGGACGACCCGGCCAAGGCGAAGCTCACCACCGGCAAGGTCGCCGCGATCGGCACCAACGACCAGGAGATCGTCGTGTACCGCACGGGCTTCGAGGAGGCCGGCGACAAGGAGGCGAAGCTCAAGGAGATAGTGGTCCCCGCCGGACCGGCCGGGGACATCATGGACGCCACCACCGGCGGCCAGTTCGAGTCCGGCATCGCCCTCTCGTCGAGCGCCGCCGAGCGGGACGACTTCGTCGCGCTGCTGCAGTTCGTCGACTGGCTCTACTACTCGGACGAGGGCTTGGAGTTCGCCAAGTGGGGCGTCGAGGGCGAGACCTACACCAAGGACGCCGACGGCACCCGCACCCTGGCCGACGACGTCGACTGGAGCGGCCTCAACCCCGGCGCCCCGAAGCAGCTGAACACCGACTTCGGCTACTACAACGGCGTGTTCTCGCTGGCGCACGGCTCCACCGAGGACCTGGTCAAGTCGACGCTCAAGCCCGAGGTGCAGGAGTTCCTCGACGAGATGAACCAGAAGGACGTCGCGGAGAACGGCCCGGGCATCGCCATGGACGAGATGCAGCGCGAGGAAGCATCCCTGCTGCAGACCAACCTGCAGGACCTCGTCATGACGGCGACGTCCCAGTTCATCCTGGGTGACCGGTCGCTCGACGAGTGGGACGCCTACGTGGCGGAGCTCGAGAGCGCCGGCATGCCCACCTACGTAGACACGGTCAACGACGCCGCAGGCGTAACGACCGAATGACCAACCGTTGAGTGCTGGGTATTTGTTGGGTCCGGCCGTCCCGACCCAACAAATACCCAGCACTCAACGAGGCGCGAGAGGAGTGTTGTGGATCGGGTACTTGTTCCAGTCTCGGGGCGGGGGGAACTCGGGGACGCCTGGCGTACATGCGTCGGGACCGGGCGCTTCAACCTCGCGCTGCGCCAGGACTACCAGGACTCCCTGGCCCTGGTGCAGCGCGAGATCGGCTTCCGGCACATCCGGGGCCACGGCCTGCTGCACGACGACGTCGCCGTCCACCGCCCGTACGACGCCGCAGGCCACCGGGGTACCGCCTACGTGTTCACCTACGTTGACCAGGTGGTCGACGCGTACCTGAACCTGGGGATCAAGCCGTTCCTCGAGCTCGGGTTCATGCCCCGCGGCCTCGCCTCCGGCGACCAGACGGTGTTCTGGTGGCTGGGCAACGTCACCCCGCCGCGCGACCACGCCGAATGGGCGAACCTGGTGCGGGCCCTGCTCCGGCACCTCATCGACCGGCACGGCCTCGACGAGGTGCGGACCTGGCCCGTCGAGGTGTGGAACGAACCCAACCTCACGAACTTCTGGAAGGACGCGGACCAGGAGGCGTACTTCCGCCTCTACGAGGCGTCAGTCCTGGCGGTGAAGGACGTCGACGCCGAGCTCCAGGTGGGCGGCCCGGCCATCTCCCCAGGGGCGGATGACTGGTGGGAGCCCTTCGCGGAGTTCGTCACCACGCGCGACCTGCCCGCCGACTTCCTGTCCGTGCACGCATACAGCTCCGGCCCGGCGCAGCACGTGCCGTTCGGCGTCTACCAGACGCTCCGCCGGCCCCAGGACCTGATCGACCAGTTCGCCAAGCCTCGCAAGATCCTCGCCGGGACGGCGCTCGCGGACCGGCCGCTGCACATCACGGAGTTCAACACGAGCTACCGGCCCGACAACCCCGTGCACGACACCGCGTACAACGCCGCCTACCTCGCGCCGGTGCTCGCGGAGGGCGGCGAGCACGCCGCCTCCTTCGCCTACTGGACGTTCAGCGACGTCTTCGAGGAGGAGGGTGTGCCGGCGTCGTTCTTCCACGGCGGGTTCGGCATGCTCGCCTACCGGCAGGTGCGCAAGCCGACGTTCCACCTGTACGCGTTCATGGCGCGGATGGGGCCGGAGATGCTCGCCCGCGGCGTCGACCACCTGGTCACGCGCCACCCAGCGACGGGGCAGGTCACGGTGCTCGCCTGGCAGCCGGTGGGCGGCACGGACGACCCGGCCGAGCCGGACCGGCACGAGGTACGGCTGAGCCTCCCGGTCGCTCCGTTGGCCGGGGCTGCCGAGACCCTCGGCCTAGTCTCGACAGACTCGACCAGCGGTTCTCCCGGCCGGGTCTTCGTCATGCGGCACGACGTCGACGAGTCCGCCGGCAACGCGTGGGCGGCCTGGGGCGAGATGGGGCGGCCCGCGTCGCCGTCGGGCAGACAGCTGGACGCGCTGCACGAGGCGAGCGAGCCCGCCCGGCGGGCGTACTCGCTCCCCGTCGTCCCGACGGCGGACGGCGGCCGTGTGGACCTCGACCTGACACTCGGTCGGCACGGCGTGACCCTGGTGACCATCGATCCGGTGCGCGACGAGACCCCGCCGTGGCTGGACGACTCGCGGATCCTCGGCCGCACAGACACTCCGCTGAGTGCGGGACATATGTTGGCCCAGGACGTCCCGACCCAACAGATACCCCGCACTCAGCGGAGCGGCGACGAGATGGAGGACCTCGCGTGACTGACTCCAAGATCCTGTACGGCGGCGACTACAACCCGGAGCAGTGGCCGCGCGCCGTCTGGGAGGAGGACTACGCCGCCTTCGGCAAGGCCGCGATCGACACGGTGACGCTCGGGGTCTTCGCGTGGTCCTACCTGCAGACGGACGAGGACACCTACGACTTCTCGCGGCTCGACGAGATAGTGGCGCGCGCCGTCGAGGGTGGGGCGCGCATCGTGCTGGCCACCGCGACGGGCGCGCTGCCGCCGTGGCTCGCGCACCAGCACCCCGAGGTGAACCGGACCGACTTCGAGGGCCGCCGGCACGTGTACGGGCAGCGGCACAACGCGTGCCCGAGCTCGCCGGTGTTCCGCCGGCTGTCCGCCGCGCTGGCCGGCCGGATCGCCGAGCGGTACGCGGGCACGCCCGGGCTGGTGGCCTGGCACGTCGGCAACGAGTACGGCGGTGCCTGCTACTGCGAGAACTGCGCGGCCGGGTTCCGCGGGTGGTTGCGCGAGCGGTACGGCACGCTCGACCGGCTCAACGAGGCATGGAACGCGACGTTCTGGTCGCACCTGTTCTCGGACTGGGAGCAGGTGGTGCCGCCCCACGCCCTGTCGGAGCACTGGCGCGGGCCGGACCACACGGCGTTCCAGGGGATCACCCTCGACTACCTCCGGTTCATGTCGGAGGCGATGCGGCAGAACTACCGGGACGAGAAGGCGCGGATCCGCGCGATCGACCCGGCGACGCCGGTCACCACCAACTTCATGGGCCTGTTCCGGCCCATCGACTATCACCGGTGGGCCGAGGACCTCGACTTCGCGTCCTGGGACAACTACCCGCCCGGCCCGCGCGAGCACGCCCGCATGGCGCTGGCCCACGACCTGATGCGCGGCCTCAAGGACGGCGCGCCGTTCTGGGTGATGGAGCAGACGCCGACCATCACCGCCTCCCGGGACGTGAACCCGGTGAAGCGGCCCGGCGTCCTGCGGCTGTGGTCGTGGCAGGCCGTCGCGCACGGCGCGGACGCCGTCCTCTACTTCCAGATGCGGCAGTCGAAGGGGGCGTGCGAGAAGTACCACGGCGCGGTCCTGGACCACGCCGGACGCACGGACACACGGTCGTTCCGCGAGATCGCGGGCCTGGGCGGGGAGCTCGCCGCGCTGGGCGACGCCGTGCTCGGCGCACGGACCCCGGCCCGGGTGGCGCTGCTGTTCGACTGGGACTCCTGGTGGGCCGCCGAGATGACGGACGGCTTCAACCGGCACGTGAAGTACCCGGCGGTCGTGCTCGCGTACTACCGGGCGTTGTGGGCGGCGGGCGCGCAGGTCGACGTCGTGCCGGTGACGGCGGACCTGGCGCGGTACGACGTCGTCGTCGCGCCGCTGCTGCACCTGCTCAAGGGCGATATCGCGGCGCGCCTGGAGGCCGTGGTGCGGCGGGGCGGGTCGCTGCTGGCCACGTTCTGGTCGGGCCGCGTGGACGAGGACGGCAACGCCTACCTCATGGACGCGCCCGGGCCGCTCGGCCCGATCCTGGGCCTGCGCATCGAGGAGACGGATTCGGCCGAGCCCGGCGTCGTGAACCCCGTGACGCTCCGGATGCCCGACGGCGGCGTGGTCGCCCCGGGCGGTGCGGGTCCGGTCGGCGCCGGTCCGGTGGGCAGTCCGGTCGCCGGTCGGGCCGGCGGGCTGGTCCCCGAGCTGGTCTCCGAGGCAGGGCTGGTCATGGAGGTCCTGGTGCCCGACGGCGCCGAGGTGATCGGCACCTACGGCGCCGAGTTCTACGCGGGCACACCCGCGGTGACCCGCAACCGGCCCGACGGCCCCGACGGCGGCGAGGCCTGGTACGTCGCGACCGGTCTGGACGACGCCGGGGTGGACTGGGTGGTGCGCCGCGTGCTCGACCGGCACGGGCTCGTGGGCCCGTACGCCGACGTGCGCGACGTCGAGCTCGCGGTGCGGTCCAAGGACGGCGTGCGGTTCTCGTTCGTGCTGTCGCACGCGACCGAGCCGGTCGAGGTCACGGCGCACGCCTCCGGCGTCGACCTGCTGACCGGCCGGACCGTGCCGCACGGGGAGACGCTCCGGCTCGACCCGGCCGACGTCGTCCTGCTGCGCGAGGACGCACCGGGAGACTCGGCATGAGCGTCGGCGGACCGGGTGGGTCCGGCGGGCTGGGTGGGTCCGGGCGAGGGCGAGCGGCGCGAGTTCGGGGAGGGCGTCCTCGGCCGCGCGACCGCGGTCGTCTACTGGCACCTGATGGTCGAGGTGCTGCTCGTCGTCGCCGTCCTGCCCGGGGCTGTGGCGTCACTCTTTCTGGAGCGGACGCCGGGCAACGCCCCGCTCTTCGCGCTGTGCCTGCTGCCGGTGGGGCCGGCGGTGTCGGCGGGGCTGTTCGCGCTCCGCGACCGGACGAAGGCCGACGGGCTCACCCCGGCGTCGTCGTTCTGGCGCGGATACCGGCTGAACTGGGCGGACGCCCTGAAGGTGTGGGTGCCCGGGCTCGCCGTGGGCGTCGTGATCGTGCTGGGGCTGGCGAACGTCGGCGCGGGCGGCGTGCCCGGCTGGTACGCCGGCGTGCTGGTAGTGGTGGGGATCGGCCTGGCCCTGTGGATGGTGAACGCGCTGGTGATCGTGTCGTTCTTCGGGTTCCGGACCCGGGACGCGGCGCGGCTCGCGGCGCACTTCCTGGGCGCGCGGCCGCTCGTCATGCTGGGCACGCTCTCGCTGCTGGTGCTCGCGGCCGGGATCGTGGCCCTGACCACGGAGGCGGTGTTCGGCCTGCTCGCGGTGGTGTGGCTCGCGCTGGTGCTGCGCAACGCGCGGCGCCTGATCGCCGACGTCGAGGAGCGATTCACCTCCGCGAGCTGACCCTCGGGTGACGCTTTGATGACGATATGTCGGGGCAACATTGTCCGATCTGGGGTACTTGCGCCAGGGTATACGCATGGCGATCAAGCAGGGGGACCCGGTAAGGCTGACCTATCGCTATCTGCGGGTGGCGATCGTCGCGGTGGTGCTGGTGCTGTTCGTGTCGCTGACGATGCAGATCGTCGCCGACCACGGGCGGCTGGAGTCGGGCGAGGAGTGGTGGTACGCGACGATCAGCTGCCTACTTCTACTCGCCGGTGCAGAGCATCTTCGTGGGCACGCTGGTGGGCATCGGGACGTGCCTCATCGCGATCAAGGGCCGGCACGGCGCCGAGGAGGTGCTGCTCAACTTCGCGGGCATGTTCGCGTTCGCCGTGGCGCTGGTCCCGACGCCGCTCGACGCCGAGATGTGCACCGATGAGCCGTACTGCCTGGACGTGCCCGAGCGGGTCGGCAACAACATGGGGTCGCTGCTCGTGGTCGGCGGTCTGGTCATGCTGCTGTCGACCTGGCCCCGGCGTCGCGACCTGGGCAGCCGCGCGGGCTGGGACCTGTGGCTCACCTGGCTGACCTGGGCGGCGACCGGCGATCTGGCTTCTGGTGTGGCCGGAGAGCTTCCTGGTGGCGGCGCACTACACGGCGGCCATCCTGCTGTTTACCTGCCTCGTCGCCGTCGCCTGGATCAACGGCACGGACCAGGTCATCACGGCCCAGGCGCTCGAACGGCTGCGCGGCATGTCGGCCGCGGCGTACCGGGTCTGGTACCGGTGGATCGCGGTAGCTGATGGCCACGGTGCTCGTGGTGGGTCTGGCCACGATGGTCGTGCTCGACCGGTACTTCCCGGACCTGTTCCCGCAGACGCTGTTCGTGGTCGAGACCGTGATGATGCTGATCTTCGCGCTCTTCTGGGTGCTGCAGACCATCCAGTTCTGGGACATCGACCTGCCGGCGGGCGCTCGCGTCGAGGACGTGAAGGTCCCGGGGGATACGCCGTTGTAGCTGGAGTTGGTCGAGCGGCTGCTTCGGGGGCGTTATCTTCCGGGCCGCGTGGGAGGCAGCAGCTTGGCAGGGTCAAGCGCCAAGTGTGTGCACATATCCTCAAAGTGCTTCGCGTCGACGGCATTGATGAGCGCGAATAGCGCATGCAAAACGGAAGTCGTTTCCCAGCCGTTGATGGGTGCTGTGAAGTCCTGCCCGTCTTGGTGAGATCCCGCGTGGAGGAGTCGCTCCATGCGGTGACGTGTTGCGGGATTATTCAGCTCCGGCGCGGTCTTGAACGCTGCCTTGAGTCCATCGCGGAAGTTTGCGATATGCACCGGATAACGGAAACTGAGGAAGTTCTCAAGCAGTCGACGCGCAGTGTTCGGGATCAGCGCGCGGTGTTCCAGCTGGGTACCGATCCGTGGATCTTGAGATCTTTCGACCTCTTCAGCAACGTGTTGGAAGAGGTAGTGGTATTGCGATTGGAACTTCTTCGCGAATGGCCAAGGTTCGAGCACCGGCGCACGCACCGCACCGACAGAGAAGGCATGGAGCGCGAAGAGTCGATACTCGTTCTGCTTGTATGTGCTGTGTAGCTGGATCGACCACTGGCGGAAGAACTCGAAGTTGTGGGTCAGAACGATCACCTGCCGCGCAACTCCCGGCTGGATTACAAGCTGTGACCACAGGTGGGCGGACACTCCAAATAGCATGTCCTGGTCCAGGCTTGAAGCGGGGTCGTCGACGACGACAACGGACTGCTTTGCGCCTTGCCCGCGCAGTGACGCGAGGAAGTACAGCAGCGCGATGGCGTTCTGCTCACCCTCGCTCAGGTTCTCCGCTGGGCGTCCATCGCGCTCGATCCTGTATCGCGCGCTGTCGCGGTCTGGGAGGATGCGGAGTTCAGCCCGTCCGAGCAGTTCGTGCAAATTTCTCGTCAACTCGTCGGCCAGCGGAGCTGGATCACCGTCGACGTTCTTCAGTTCGTCGATGCGCTTTTCGATCTGCTTGAATTTCTCGTCGGCCTTGGCGAGATCCGTTTCACAAGAGTTGATCTGGCCGAGGAGGTCGTCGTATTCGTCGGTGATCTCAAGGACGCATGACCACGCCACGCGTTGTGCTGCCGCGTCTTGTATCGCAGCGTGCTCGTTGCGCAGCCGCCCGTGCTCTCTGATCAGCTCTTCGACGCCATCGGGTGTGGGAGTGGCCAGCTCATCGATGCCCAAAGCATCCTCGACCCTGAATGGGTTGTTGCTCTTCTCCCTGAGCGCTGCGACTAGTTCATCAAGTTCGCGCGTGTAGCGCTCGACAGCGCTCCCTAGTTCGTGTCTTGTCTGGTCGGCTTGGGCGCCTAGGGCCGGGTGGAAACGTGTCGGATCTGGGACGTTCACCGCGTAGGCTGTGGCAGCGGATTTCGAGAGTTCGAGACGTTCGATGAGTTGATTCGCTTCGTGCTGGAGCGTGGTGAGGGCGTCATTGAAGTGTGCCTCGAGCGCTTGGCGTCGGGGCGGCAGTAGCTCGTGTGTGCAGAACAGGCAGCGGTCGTTGCCCTCGTGTAGAGCCAGTCCCTGTTGCACCCAAGCTCCAGCTCGGGGACTTTGGGCCAGGTCGTCCAACGTCTGCGTCAGCACCCGGCGCGCAAGAAGTTCATTCGCCTTGTCGAACTCGTGACGGCCAGCCAGTTGTGGCGGCGCAATCAGAGCGATGATGCCGGGCAAAGGTGAGCGTGCGACGGCCACGTCCGCCGAAACGTCTTGGGACTGGGTCGCTGACGCGCGCTCGCTGAGTTGGTTCTCGACGTGCCCCTTGTGGTAGCTCTGGGTCGCGTTGAAGCCGTAGACGCCGCTGAGAAGTACGCGGACGGATCTGGCGGTCCCGGTCATAAGAGCATCTCTCTCGCTCTTCAGGCTAGTCAGCGAACTTCTCAGATACTCGACCTCGGCATCAGTGCGTGCGCGGGATTCGACGGCTTCGGCAAGCTCGACCTCGCGTTCGACGTTCTCTTCGCCGATCGTGAGCAAGCTGTCGGGGCACGGTCCACCAGCGGCGTCGAAGCGGAGGTTCTCGGTCACATACCGGCGGTTGAATACCCGCACGTCAGACCAAAATTCGAACGCATCTTCCGTGATGATCCGAGCGGGATCGCCGACTTTAGCGCTCAGGCCGGAACCTACCGCATTCCGGTCGCGGCAATCCTGGAACAGGCGTGCCAGCGTCGACTTGCCAGACCCATTGGGGCCGTAGATCACGTTCACCCGCTTGAAGTCGGCTCCGGGGCTCGGGGACCAGCTCTGGAAGATCTCGTAGTTATCTACCCGGGCGATCGATTGAAGGCTCGCTGCTTGCCCAAGGGGCGGCGTCATCCAGCAAGAGTGCGCCCACACCCCGGGCAACATGTGCTGAACCGAGGGTGAAGTCGCCATTTCACCTGCCCGGACCGTTGTTCCTGGCCACTCATACCAGTGAACACAAGTGCGTGCTGGGTCAGCTGGCTCTCTGCAGGTCTTCCCAGAGGGCCCGCCGAGGCGGTGTACGGGAAGAGAGCGCTCCGTACGCACATGCCACAGGCTCGACCGGGCTTGGTAGACCAAGCAGCGTTGTCTGTCGGTGGTCACCAGTCTGGAAGAGCATCGTGCCAGGGGTGGTCCGGCGGCAGCCCTACACGGGTCTCTAGCGCGTACTTGCGGTACTGGGGCGGCAGAAGGACGGGCGCCTGGTAGGCAGACTCGAGCAGGAGATCCCAGCGATCCTTATAGCCGGCGACTACGGGTACATGGAGTCGTGCGTTGTGGATGCCGGTGTTCCGTGTCCCAGGTGGGATGCCGGGTTCGGAAAGCCAGTGTCTGTGTGCGATCCATATGGCCGCGGCCAGGTGGTTGCGAGGCACGATGAAACTCCGGATCGGCCCCAAGGGACCCGAGTCGATCTGAACCATGACGAACCACTCACGGTCGTTCACCGCGAGACTCTGGGACTTGAGCCCGAGCGGCCAGGATGCGCTGGCGCGAATACTCTTCACCTGGACCTCGATGGTCCGCCGCTCCCCGGTCGTCTGCACGGCAAGGATGTCGGTTCGCTCAAGTCCGTCGCGAGTCAGGGCGGGAGCCCAGCCATACCTCGCGAGCACCGAGCAGACATGGTGCTCACCGATGGTCTTGGTCTGCTTGGTGTCGGCCACAAGCTGAGTACAGCACGAGCAGCGCGATCAGCATGGTGCGTGAATGCGTCGGTGATCTGCTGGATCGGTGATGCGGTGTGGCGCGCGCGAGGCACTGATTGCCACTCGTCAGGTCAGGAGTGAGCGGAGTGCGGTGGCGGCGCCGTCCTGGTCGATGGTGTCGGTGATGTGGTCGGCGGCGGCGAGCACGGGTACGGGTGCTTGTCCCATGGCGAACCCCGTGGTGGCCCAGTCCAGCATCTCGATGTCGTTCTCGCCGTCGCCGATCGCGATGGTGGCGTGGTCCTCGACGCCGAGCTCGGTGCGGACCTTCTCCAGCGCGGTGGCCTTGGAGACGCCTCGGGCAGTCACGTCGATCCAGTCGGACCGGGTCGATATCGCGGTCAGGCCGAGTGCGCGCAGCGCGGGGGCGATGCGGTAGATCCCTGGTCGGTGCAGGGCCAGGCGGGGTGTGGGGGTGGCCCAAAGTCCTTCGAGGTCCAGGACGTCGTACTGGGTGCCGTTCAGTTCCCCGTCGGGGAACGGGATGTTGATGCGGTACCCGATACCGACGATCTCGGCGGAGATCCGCACGCCGGGTGCTGCGGCGATGGCGAGGCGGACGGCGGGTTCGGCGTCGAGGTCGTGCCGTTCGATGATCTCCACGGTGCCGTTCATGACACGTGCGGTCACGGCCCCGTTCGAGCCCACTATCCAGGTGTCCTCCAGGCCGAGCTGTTCGGCCACGGGCAGCGCACCGGTCAGAGACCGGCCTGTCGCCAGGACGAGGTGATGCCCGGCGGCACGGACGGCTGTGGCGGCGTCGCGTACCGCGGTGCTGACGGGGCGGCCGGTGCGCAGCAGGGTGCCGTCGATGTCGCAGGCGACGAGCATCTGCCCTGTGAAGGCCGCGGGTGGCGGTGTCGGCTCCTGTGGCGTGGTCGTCGTCATGCGTTGGAGATTATGGACATCGACCGCACCGTGCGAGGTTCTTGCTCAATCTTTCTCGGTTGAGATCCTGGCTGCGATCTGCTTGCTCGCTCGGTGGAGGATGGCCCTAGCCTTCTGGTCGTAGTCAGCGTCCAGCGCCATCGACTCGAACACCTTCGTGTGCAGCTCGATCTCCTCCTGCTGCTGCAGATTGAGCTGCGCGGAGACGGTCTCGACCAGCACAAGCTGATCGTCGTAGACCCAGAACGAGTGCTCCGGCGCGAGGGCGGTCCTCCGCTCGAAGGGGATGATGCCGAGCCGCACGTTGGAGAGCATCGACAGCGACATGAGCCGGTCGAGCTGCGCGAGCATCGCCTCGGGGGAGCAGATCGCGTACAGCAGGACCGCCTCGGTCAGGACGATGCGGAACTTCTTGGACGGGTCGTACAGGATCTCCTGCCGGCGCATCCTCGCCGTGACGGCCTCGTCGACGCCCTCGCCTTGGGTCCACACCCGGCCGGACTGTTCGAGCAGTCCGCGCGCGTACTCCGGCGTCTGGAAGAGCCCCGGCACGATCAGTGACTGGTAGCCGCGGAAGATGCGGGTCTCCTGCTCGTGTCGTGTGACCCCCGACTGCATCTGTCCGAGACCGCCGCGCATGATGCGCTGCCACTCCTGGTAGCGGGTCTCGAGGGTGTGGAGGTCTGCCAGCAGTCCCTTGATCGCGGCCTCGTCGCCGACCGCACGGCACCATTCGCGGATGTCGTCGGCCGTCGGGGACTGCCGGCCGTGTTCGATCTTGGAGACCTTGGACGGCACCCACGACAGAACGTCGGCGAGCCGCTGGCCCGTGAGGCCAGCGGCTCGCCGCAAGTCCCGAAGGCGCGCACCCAGCTCGTTGCGCGCCTCTCGGATGTCAGGGTTGGTCGAAGTGTTTCGCGGCAAAGTCATCTCTCGTGACGGCGTGATGCCAGGCGACATCACGCGCGTGGTTCATGTCGACCACGATGGCCGGGTCCTCGATCAGCTCGAAGCCGAGGAGGGTGTCCTCGTCGTCGAAATGCATCTTGGCAACCGTACGGGAGTCGAACATCCAATAGTCGAACGTCGGCAGCCCGAGTCTGTCGGCGTCGGGACGGGCGAGGTAGCGGATGTCCTCGCCCGCTTCGTTGTTGTACGTCGCCAGCGACATGCTGAACCGGGAGTAGTCGCTCAGCGGGACATCGACCACGCGGACCCGCTTGAAGGTGCGCCCCTGGCTCGTGGCTGTGCGGACCTCGTCCAGCCAGCCCTCCAGCGTCGCAGGGTCCACGGCACCCTCCCGCACGAAGATCTCCAGATCGTCGAGCCGGGAGTTGTACCGCTCACGAATCTCAAGCCGGTAGGCGGTGTGCTCGAACGAGTCGAACAGTGCCTCCCACGCCGGGCCGATCGGTGTCAGGGCGCTCAGGACTTCGCCTCCTGCTCCTTGTGGGCCAGGTACATCTCCAGGATCTCGACCGGAACCTCAACGATGTCCTCGTGGCCGGGGATGATCCCGACGTCGGTCAGCGCTTCTCCGTCGGTCACCTTCCAGCCCTGAACCAGGAAGGTCCGGCGGTCGGTCCGGTCCGTGGCGAACAGTGTGGGCGAGTTCTTGTCCGGCGACTCGGGGTCCTTGCCGATGAGGCGTGCACGCATAGCGATCTCCCTTGCTAGAAAGAAATGAACCTGCCCGGCCATGGTGCGTGCTGCTCTGGTCCTCGTCAAGGGTCGAGCGTGAAGCAGACCAAACGCGGCGTCTCTGACGGCCTCGATGAGCGACGCTGAGAGGCCGCGCGGGACTTGGCCTCTGAGCTGGCTCGAAGGTTTAGCGTCGTGGCATGGACGGGATGAGGATCTCCGAGCTCTCGGCGCGCAGCGGCGTACCGGCGTCGACCCTGCGGCACTACGAGGCCGAGGGGCTGCCGACTCCGGAGAATGTCGCCCGATGAACGTGACCCGCTCGATCATCCTGTTCCTCGCCGCGGCCGTGTTCGAGATCGGCGGTGCCTGGCTTGTCTGGCAGGGCGTCCGCGAGCACAAGGGCTGGCTCTGGATCGGCGCCGGTGTCATCGCCCTGGGCCTGTACGGGTTCTTCGCCACGCTCCAGCCCGACGCCCATTTCGGCCGCATCCTCGCCGCCTACGGCGGCGTATTCGTGGCCGGTTCGCTCGCGTGGGGCATGGCCGTCGACGGCTTTCGCCCCGACCGCTGGGACGTCGCCGGCGCGCTCATCTGCCTCGCCGGCGTCGCCGTCATCATGTACGCCCCGCGGGGGACGGGTGAATAGACCCGAGGTCTGAGCGCGATCGGGTCACCGGTGTTCTGCCTCTGAACCAGCCTCTACCCGACCAACGGACGGGTGGATGACCGCCCGAGTGTGTTGCGCCCTCCCGATCCGCAGGGTGCTGCGCTGCAAATCGCAGTGCTTCTACGCTACAGATCGCACGGATTTCCATAGCTGGCGCGATCAGCTCAGTCGGTCTCGGGCGCGTGGCCGAAGATCGACTCCAGCTGGCCCGCGATCCAGTCCAGCTCAGGGTGGTCGGACGCAACCTTCAGCACGAACGCCTCGTGCTCTTCCACCGTGCCGGCCAGGTCCGGGTAACCGTTCACGCGATACGTCGCTGCGACGACGATCCACGCGAGGCGCTTGTTGCCATCGACGACCGGGTGGTTTCTGTTCACCGAGTCCAGCGTGGCCGCCATCTTGAGGTGGATTCCGGGGTAGAGCTCCTGGCCGTACGAGGTCATGCTCGCGCGCGCCAGGGACGACTCAAGCAGCCCGAGGTCGCGGACCACGGGTTTGATCCGCTCCGCGACCTCGAACATCCGCAGCGCGATGTGCGCTGGGACGAGGTGTGTCACTGTGCGAGCCGGTTCAGGAGCTCTCGGTCACGCTTGCCGACGTAGTCGGCGGCGGCGAGCCAGTCCTCGGCCGTAGGGCGAGCATCCTCCGCCGGTCGTCCGAGCTCGACCTTCGAGATCACCACCGCGCCGTCGACGACAGTGAAGTCCAGGGCGTCACCGACATGCAGGCCGGCCGCCTCGGCAATGTCCTTCGGAACGGTCACCTGGTTCTTGGGGCGAAGAGTTGGGATCGTCATGACAGCCTCCGGTACGAGATTCCTACTGTCCAACTATCGCACCACGGTGCGACCTCATATACCCCGAGTTTCGCCACCGGCCCGACACGGTCACCGATGACTTTCCGGCGTCGGCCCGGTCGGACGTGGCATGGGCGAGAACGCCGCAGGTGATGCACAGACGCGTGTCCAGGAGGCGATCGACCGGCTCGTGGCCGACGGCGGCGAGGTCGGCCTCCAGGTGGCGGTCATCCACAGGGGTGCGCTCGTCGTCGACGCGGTGAGCGGCCTGGCCGACGCCGAGCAGGGACTCGCGATCACCCCGGACACCCTGTTCTTCGCCGCGTCGACGGCCAAGGGAGTGGCCTCCGCCGTCGCGCACGTGCTGGTGGAGCGCGGCGAGCTGACCTACGACCTGCGGGTCGCCGACGTCTGGCCGGAGTTCGCCGCGCACGGCAAGGGCGGCGTGACCCTGCGGCACGTCCTGATGCACACGGCGGGCGTGCCCGCGCCGCCGTACACGACGACCGTCGAGGACCTGTGCGACTGGGACCGGATGTGCCGTGCGCTCGCGGACGCCGAGCCCTGGTGGGAGCCCGGGCACCCGGTTCGGGTACCACGCCCAGACCTTCGGCTTCCTGCTCGGCGAGACCGTGCGCCGGGCGACCGGGCGGCCGCTGTCCTGGTGGCTTCGCGCAGTCGTCACCGGGCCGCTCGGGGTCGAGGAGCGACGTGCACTTCGGCGTCGCCCCGGCGCTGCTGGGCCGAGTGGCGCGGCAGGAGCCGGCTACCCGTGCCGCCGTCCGCGCCCGACCCGTTCGCGCCCGAGCCGGGCTCGCCCGCGGACAAGGCGGTCCCGCCCGGGATCCGGCCGGGCGCGGTCCTCGCCAACCGGCGCGACGTGCTGACGAGCGACATACCTTCCCAGGGCACGATGTCGGCGCGCGGAGCGGCTCGCGTGTTCGCCGGCCTGCTGGGGCACACGGGCGTCTCCCTCGTGTCGCCGGCGCGGCTGACGGAGCTGGCCCGGCCCGCGTTCGAGGGGCCGGACGAGGTCATGGGCATGCGGTCGTCGTGGGCCTTCGGGTTCAGCCCGCAGCGCCCGAGCGGAGTGCCGTCCCGCCCGGGATCGACCTTCGGCATGCTCGGCGCGAACGGCTCGGGGGCCTGGGCCGACATCGACTCCGGGGTCGCCGTCGCCGTGCTGCGGAACCGCTTCAGCCCGGACTGGACCGTCGTCGGCAAGATCGACCGGCTCGTCGCAGAGCTCTTTCCAACTGAACCCTGAGGAGAAGAACCATGGACGACCCAGTGACCACCATCGACGCCCGGTTCAGCGACACCGGCGCGGAGCCGACCAGCTGGCAGGCGACCCAGGAGGTGCTGGAGAACGCCCAGCTCACCTGGCTGACCACCGTGCGCGCCGACGGGCGCCCGCACGTCACGCCCCTCGTCGCCGTCTGGCTCGACGGGGCGCTGCACTTCACGACGGGCCCCGAGGAGCAGAAGTCCGTCAACCTCGCGGCCAACCCGAACGTCGTGCTGACCACGGGTTGCAACACCTGGGCCGAGGGCCTGGACGTCATGGTCGAGGGCCCGGCCCTGCGCGTCACCGACCAGGCGACGCTGGAGCGGCTCGCGGCGGCATGGCGCACCAAGTGGGCCGGCCAGTGGCAGTACGACGTGGGGGACGGCGCGTTCCGCAACGACGTCGGCGGGACCGCCCTCGTGTTCGTCGTGGAACCGGCCAAGGTGCTGGCCTTCGGCAAGGGCACGTTCAGCCACACCCGCCACGTGCCGCGGTAGGTCAGTACAGCCAGCGTGCGACCTTGTGCACCGCCTCGCCGAGCGCCGGCGTGAGCGTCCGCACGTAGGTGGCCGACAGGTGCGAGCCGTCCCGGTAGACCATCACGTTCCCGACCACTGGCGGACACGCCTTCGGCTCGCAGATCAGGTCCGACAGGTCCACGTGCCCGGCGCTCTCGGGCATGCCCGGGTAGCCCTTCACCGGGTTGCGCTTGGCGAACACGTCGGAGCGGTCCAGCACGCACCGCGCGCCGTCCCGGCCGTGCGCCTCCACGCAGTTCGGCGGGCTCCAGGCGAACCGCGGGTTGTCGCGGATCGTGACCACCGGTATGCCCGCGGCGTCGAGCTGCTGCCAGGCCGCCACCTCGGCGGGGAGGACCGCCTCGGGCCGGTCCTCGTACGTGTGCGTGCCGGTCACGAACACCGCGTCCGGGGCCAGCTCGACGGTGTCGGCGATCAGGTTCGCGCTCCAGAGCGCGCAGTCGTCGGTGGGCACGGCCTCGTACCTCATGCGGCACTGCCCCTTCCCGGCCAGCAGCACGCGCCAGCCGTTGTCCTGGCCCATCCGGGTGATGGCCGGCGCCCACTGGTACGTGTGGGAGCCGCCCGCGATGAGCACGGTCCGGGTCGGGTCGGCAGGGTCGTGGAGGGTGCACATCCGTACCTCGTCGAACCCCGGGCCGTCCCCGTGCTCCTGGATGCAGCTCTTGTCGAGGTCGGTCTGGGGCCGGTCGTGCTTCGCGACCTCCGGATCGGGCCGCACCGGAGCCGTGTCGGGCGCCTCGTCGACCGTGATGCCGACCGGGGCGGAGAGCCTGCCCGACGCCGTCGGCGGTGCTTGCGGGAGCAGTGCGTCGGCGCCCGCGTACTCGGCACCGAGGTGCTCGAGCTGCTCCAGCTTCGCGGCCTCGCGCGTCTCGACGCCGATGCTCGCGGCCGCCGTCGGCACGACGACGAGCGCGGTCGCGACGCCGGCCGCCAGCAGCGCGCCGGCCGCCCGCGGCCGCGTCAGGGTCCGTGGCACCGCGAGGCCCACGGGGCGCGCGACCACCTGCCGCGTGGCCCAGGCCAGGAGCACGGAGACGGCCAGCACCATCGTCGCACCGCGCCAGCCGACGGCCGGGAAGCCCCGGACGGCCAGGTAGAAGATGAGCACCGGCCAGTGCCACAGGTACAGCTCGTACGAGATGCCGGCCAGGAACCGGAGCGGCGCCAGGTCGAGCACGCGCCGCGGACCCCAGGACGCCGGGGTGCCTGCGCCCGCGAGCACCAGCAGCGCACCGATCACCGGCCAGAGCGTCCAGACGCCGGGGAAGAGCGTCCCGCCGTCGAGCAGGAAGCCCGAGGAGACGACGAGGCCGAGGCCGGCCCACGCGCCCAGGGTGCGCAGGACGGCGGCGCCGTGGAGGGGGACGAGCGCGAGCAGCGCGCCCACGCCGAGCTCCCAGAACCGGGTGGCGGTGTGGAAGTAGGCAACCGGCTGGAGCACCCCGGTCAGGTACAGCGCGTAGCCGAACGACGCGGCGGACGCGACGGCGACAACGAGTGCGAGCCGACGTCGGACCGGGACGCGGGCCCGCCGGCACAGCCACGCCACGACGAGCACGACGAGCGGCCAGGCCAGCAGGAACTGCCCCTGCACGGACAGCGACCAGAAGTGCTGGAGCGGGCTGGCTGCCGGGCCGGCCGCGCCGTAGGCGAGCTCGTTCGAGACCAGGTCCCAGTTCTCCACGTAGAGCGCGGACGCCACCACCTGCCGCCACACGTCGAGCCATCGTGCGCTGGGCATCAGGGCCCACGCGGCGAGGGCGACGGCCCCCAGCACCACGAGGGCCGACGGCGCCAGGCGCGCGAGGTTCCGCGCGTACACCGCCCCGAGCCGGAGGGAGCTCGACTCGGCGCGCCGCACGAGCGCGCCGGTGACGAGGAACCCGGAGATCACGAGGAAGACGTCGACGCCCCCGGACACGCGGCCGCCGCCGAAGAGGTGGAACAGCACCACGAGCAGGAGCGCGAGGCCGCGCAGGCCGTGCACCTCGCTGAGATGCGGACGGGTGGTCGTGGGGGCGAGCGGGGCGGACGGGACAGCGGCGTTCATGAAAGAACCACCAGGTGTGTTGGAAGTTACTGCCTACACACCTGGGGACGCGCATCGTGGCAGAAACGCTGTGGCCGTAACCGAAGCGTCGCCGGAATTCACCCGCTCAGTGGATGGTACGTCCCTTCTCGTCCGGGATGCCTGATTTTCTCAGGAAGTAGGTGTTCACCTGGTCGCGCCACTCGGTGGCGCTGCGCAGCTGTTCGGCGAGCCGTTCCGAGACCCGCTCGGAGAGGCGCGGGTCCACCAGCTTCGAGGCCGCGGACCATGCGCCGATCATCGCCTCGACCCGGGACACGCCCTCGAAGTGGCTGTCGTAGATGTGCTGGATCACGGTCTTGCCGCTGTGCAGCACGTGCGTGTACGGCACGTGGTGGAAGAACAGCAGCAGCTCGTCGGGGCACGTCGACAGCAGCTCGTAGGCGGCCGACCACGACATCGGGTACTGGCCGGCGTAGCCCGTGCCGGTCCGGACCGTGCGGTCGACGCCGATGCCGTCCCGGTCCGCGAAGTGGTACGTGCCCCACGGGGTGTACTCGTAGCCGTCGACGTCGGGACCGTAGTGGTGGCCCGGGCGCACCATGAAGCCCACGCCGAGCGGTGCCGTGTACAGCTCGTACGTTTCCCACGACCGGTCCAGCACGGCATGCACCGCCTGCCCGACGGCGTCCGGCGCGCCCGGGAACGTGAGACCCACCCACTCGTCGAGCACCGCGCCCGGGTCGAGCGTGGGGTCCCAGCACAGCCGCCCGTACGCGTAGAGGTTGGCCTGGGCGAGCGGGTGCCCCGTCCAGAACTCGTCGTCGCCCACGTTGGAGACGGCGGCGAAGCCGCCGGCGGGCTTGCGCCACGTGCCGGTGCCGGGGTCCTCCGCCGCCTTGCCGCGGCCGGTGGCGAGGTCGGCCACGGTGGGTGAGCCGTTGTCCCGGCCGTCGGAGTCCCAGAAGCGGAACCCGAGGATCTCGCTCCACTGCGGCCCGAGGTACACGGCGTGCTGCTGCTGGCCGGTGTACTCCTGGGTGACCTGCAGCTCCAGGGCGACCCGCGTGTGCGGCATCGCGGCCAGGACGGGGGAGAGCGGCTCGCGCACCTGGAAGTCGAGCGGACCGTACTTGACCTGCACGACTACGTTGTCCGAGAACGCGCCGTCCAGCGGGTGGAAGTGGTCGTACGCGGCGCGGGCGCGGTCGGTCGACCGGTCGCGCCAGTCCTGCCGGTGGTCGTAGACGAACGCCCGCCAGTGGATCAGGCCCTCGTACGGCTCGACCGCCGCGGCCAGCATGTTCGCGCCGTCGGCGTGGGTGCGCCCGTAGGCGAACGGGCCGGGCTGGCCCTCGGAGTCTGCCTTGACCACGAACCCGCCGAAGTCCGGGATCGCGTCCCACACGCGCGCGGCCGCCCGCACCCACCAGTGCGCGACGTCCTGGTCGAGCGGGTCGGACGTGCTGAGGCCGCCGAGCGCGATGGGGGCGGCGAACGACACCGACAGGTGCACCCGGATACCCCATCGCCGGAAGACGGCGGCGATGCGGACGACGTCGCCCAGGTCGTCGGTCAGCAGGTGCGCCTCGTGCTGGTGCACGTTGACGTTGTTGATCGCCACGCGGTTGATCCCGATCGCGGCCAGCAGCCGTGCGTACCGCTCGACGCGCGACAGGTCGCCGCGCACGAAACCGTTGTCGTAGAAGATCGAGCCGCCGGAGTACCCGCGCTCGACCTGCCCCATCGTGGGGTGCGCGTGCACGTTGTCCCAGTGGTCGAGCATCCGTAGGTCCGTGGCGGGGGCGTGCCGCTCGTCGGCGTCGGGGCCGTCGAAGGCGGCCTCGCCCAGGCGCACCACGTGGAACAGCCCGTACAGCAGCCCGGCATCCGTCCCCGCCTGCACGACGACGGCGCCCGCCTCCCGCGTGAACCGGAAGCTCTCGTCGGTCGAGACTCCGGTGGTCTCGACGTGCTCGACGGGCGAGGGCTCGCCCGCCGGGATCTCGGGCGCCAGCGTCAGCACCAGCTCGGCGTCGGCCACGCCGTCGCTCACCTCGAGGCGGGAGAACGCCCCGCCGAACCGTGCGGTCGCTGCCGCCACCTCTTCCGCGATGGTGCTTGCGAGCGCGCCGTCGCCGGCCACCACTACCCGGCGGCTGCCGATCGCGGCGAACGCTTCGTCGGGCAGCCAGGCCTCGTGAGGAACTTCTCCAGTCATGGACCGTCCCGTCCGTCTTGCGGTTGATGGGCAGGTTTGCGGGGCGTACTTACCCTAACGCCGCCGTCGATGCGTGCCGCGCGGTGTGACGACCGGTGAGACGAGCGGCCCCGGGCTCACCCCCCCATACGCTGGGGGAATGACCGCCGGGCCACGCCAGATCACCACACCCGTCGCCGCCGAGCTGCTGCGCGGCGCGCTGGAGGTCGAACAGACGCCGAACGGCGTGCGCGTGCACCGGCTGCCGACGCCGACGCCGACGACCTGCCACTGCCCGACCGGCTCCACCCGGACGCCGCGACGCACCGGCTCATCGGCGAGCGGTTCGCGGCGCTCGCCTTCGGCGCGGGCGGCCCGCTGGCCCCGGCGCGCGCCTGAGCTGGTCCCCCTCGACACGTCGAGAGAGGGGAGCGCGTCACCGGGCCGCGTAGGCCGTCTTTGGCAGGTGATAGGCCAGGTCAGCGGCAGTGTCGACGGCCTCGTCGAGGTCGAGCCGGTGCTCCGCCACCAGCCGGGCGAGGTACCCGGCGTCGACCCGGCGGGCCAGGTCGTGACGAGCCGGGATCGAGCAGAACGCGCGGGTGTCGTCGACGAAGCCCGACATGTTCGAGAACCCCGCCGTCTCCGTCGCGGCCTCGCGGAACCGGCGCATCGCGTCCGGCGCGTCCAGGAACCACCAGGGCGCGCCCAGCCGCAGCGCCGGGTACACGCCGGCCAGCGGCGCGAGCTCGCGCGAGTACACGTCCTCGTCCACGGTGAAGGCGATCATCCGGAAGCTCTCCGAGTTCCCGAACGCCTCCAGCACGGGCCGCAGGCCGTGCGCGAACTCAGTGACGACGGGGATGTCGTACCCCTTGTCGGGTCCGAAGGCGGCGGCGACGGCGGGGTCGTGGTCGCGCAGCACGCCCGGGTGGAACTGCATCACCAGGCCGTCGTCGGCCGACATCGCGGCCATCTGGAACAGCATGTGCGCGGAGAAGGCCGCCTCCTCCGCCGCGCTGATCGCCGCGCTGTCCTCGTCCGGCCCGGCGCGCAGCGCCTTCTCGAAGAGGGCCCGCGCGACGTCGTCGGGCAGCGGGGTGGTGTCCGCGCGGAAGTGGCCGTGGTCCGTGGCCAGGCCGCCTGCCGCGACGAAGGCGGCGCGGCGCTCGCGGAGCGCCGCCAGGTAGCCCGCGTACGTGTCGGTGTTGATGCCCGACGCCGTGGCGAGCCGCTCCAGGTCGTCGCGCCACGTCGACCGGGCCGGGTGCAGCAGCGGATCCGGCCGGAAGGTCGGCAGGACGCGACCCGGCAGGTCGGCGGCGAGGCGGGCGTGCGCGTCGAGCGTGCTCCAGGCGGGGTCCGTGGTGCCGATGGTCTCGATGCCGAACCGGTCCAGCAGCGCCCGGGGGCGGAAGGCCGGGTCGGCGAGGCACTCGGCGATCTGGTCGTAGACCTGGTCGGCCGTGTCCGCCGAGGGGCGCACCGTCACGCCGAAGATCTCGACGAGCTCGTGCTCCATCCAGTACCGCGTGGGCGTGCCGCGGAAGTGCTTCCAGCCCGCGCAGAAGCGCCGGAAGATCTTGCGCGGGTCGGACTCGAACCCAGGCCCGTCGGCCGGGCCGACGCCCAGCTCCGGGAGCTTCGCGCCCTGTGACACGAGCATCCGCGTCAGGTAGTGGTCGGGGACCACGAGGAGCTGGGCGGGGTCCGGGAACGGCTCGTCGTCCGCGAAGGCGGCGACGTCGACATGGCCGTGCATCGACACGATCGGAAGGTCTCGCACCGCCAGGTAGATCTCGCGGGCGATCGGCCGCGTCACGGAGTCGGCGGGCAGTGCCCGGTCGGGGTGCAGGGTCCAGGTGTCGGTCACAGGATTCTCCTGAGGCATCGTTGCCGGTCGGGTAAGCGGTTCCACATCCTAGGGCGTCCTTGGTCGCGCACTGACTCCGCGGTGCGGGCGCCACACGTCCCGGCACCGGTTTCGCGGCCGCTACCTCAGGACAGGGTGCCGACAAGCGGACCTCTGGACTCCGTCGCGAACGACAGCCGGGCCGTGGAGTGGTCGCTGGGAAGCCTGGTCTGGTCAAGATGACCAGACCAGGTGCCCGTGCGGCCTAGTCGTTGATTGGTCCCAGCCGGCGAGCCGAGCGCTGCGCGTCGGCGTAGGAGGAGGTGGTGCTCTTGGCTCGGCCGACTGCTTGCACCCCGAAGAGGAACGTGATCATCTGGCGGAGGCCGCTCCAGGGCTTCTGGAAGAGCATCTGCTCGCCGATCCAGGAGACCGCGTCGGCCTCGGGCTTCCAGGCCGCCTCGTAGCGGGCGGCGGCGGTCTCCAGGGGCCCGGTTGCCAGGCACTGGTCGAGCACGATCGCCGACTCCATCGCCGCGTTGACACCCTGGCCGATCGGCGGGAACGCGGCGGCGGCATCGCCGAGCAGCACGGCCCGGCCGCCGTAGAGGCTGGAGCAGGTCAGCCGGCGGCCCAGGTGCTGGAACTCGCGCCGGGAGAAGTCCGCGACTGCCTGTTCGCTGACCAGCTCCAGGATGCGCGGGCAGTGCTCGCGCAACCACGCCGCGGCACCCTCGGGAGAGGTGAAGCTGGTCGGCTCGCTCACGCCGACCATGCAGAGCCAGCGCACGCCGCCCGGCTTGTCCTCGTCGTTGATCGCTCCGGCGATCTGGACAGGGGCGGCGTCCAGGACCTGCAGGTAGTGCTTGTCGAGCTGCTCGCCGACCCGATCGAGCTCCACCATGACGGCGTAGTTCGGGATCGACGAGGTCCCGACGGTGAACCCTTCGACCTGCTCCTGCATCGCCGCGCGGACGGCCGAGCCCGCGCCGTCGGCACCGATCACGAGGTCGAAGCGTCGCCCAGCCACCTCCCCGGCGTGTACGTCGAGGGTGCTCACGTCGGTCTCGAACTCGAATCGGATCAGGTCGCGATGCCTCTCGTCGACGACTGACATCAGGGTCCGCGTGATGTCGCCCCGGGAGCCGATCCAGCCAGGTTCGGACCATCGGTCGCCCGTCCGCCCCCGGAACTTGATCCCGCGGAACTGGATCATGCCGGCATCGAACTGGGTCAGGGCGTCGATGTGCCGCAGCGCCCGCAACCCGTGACCGGTGATGTCGATGGCGTAGGAGCGGTCGGGATTGAACCGCGGCGTGTGCTCGGGATGTGCGTCACGCTCGAACACAGTCGTACGGACGCCACGCCGGGCCAGCGAGATGGCTGCCGTCAGGCCGCCCGGGCCCGCTCCGATGATTGCGATGTCTGCCATCTGGTCTCCTCGTTGATTTGAAATCAATGATACTCGGTCAGTCTAGACTGCGAGCGATGGCCTCACTCCGCGCGGAACGCGCCGCCGCCACCCGGCAGAAACTTCTCGACGCGGCAGTCGAGCAGTTCCGCGACAAGCCCTACGGCGAGGTGTCCGTCCAAGACATCACCACCGAGGCCGGGGTGGCCTACGGGCTGGTCGCTCACCACTTCGGCAACAAGCAGGGCCTCCATCTGGAGGCGATCCGGGAGATCGCCCGCCGCCTTGATCCGCAACCGCCGCCGCAGGGACCGGCCTCGACGCAGATCCGGCACCTCGCCCGGGTGCGCTTCGCATCGATCGAGCGATACCCGGTCGCCTGGGTCGGGCTGATCCGTGGTGCCGACTCCGAGAGCCGGGCCGTCATCGACGCCTCAAGACAGCGGGGCATCCGGTTGGTCGGCCAGATCCTCGGTCTGGACCCAGAGCTGCCCGTCCTACGCATGGCCATGCGGTCGTGCCTCGCCGCGGCAGACGAGATCGCGGTCGTCTGGCTCCAGGACGAGCGCCCGTTCCCGGTCGAGGACGTCATCGAGATGCTGATGGCGACCATGGCGGAGATGCTCCGCCAGGCCGGGCGGCTCGACCCGTCGATCGACGCCACCCGAGCTCTTGCTGCACTGGCCGGCCCTGGCGCTGTCGGCCGGCCACGCTGAGCTGCTGACCAGAGCAGGGGTCTCGATAGGCCGGCGGCGGCTGCGAACGTTTGCGGTCAAACCCTACGATAGGGTGCAAACGTTCGCAGCGTCGCGGGTCACGGGAGGTGCCATGGTCACGGTGCACGACGTCGCTCGCGCCGCCGGAGTCTCGATCTCCACCGTGTCGCGCGCCCTCGCTTCCCCCGAACGGGTGGCCGCCGCGACCCGTGACCGGGTGACGCGCGCCGCTGCCGAGCTGGGCTACCGGCCCAACCACGCGGCGAGCGGCCTGCGGAAAGGGCGTACCCACGCCATCGGCCTGGTGGTGCCCGACCTGGAGAACCCGTACTTCGCGTCGGTGACCAAGAGCGTGCAGGCCAGGGCACGTGCCGAGGGTTACGAGGTGCTCGTCGCCGACTCCGACGAGGACGCCGCCGCCGAGCCCGAGCTGATCGACGCGCTCGCCGCCCGGACGGACGGCCTGGTCGTGGCCTCGCCCCGGTCCGGAGAGGCCGAGCTGCGTGCGGCCCTGGTCGGCGTCACGGCGGTCCTGGCCAACCGGGAGCTGCCGCCGGCCAGGAAGGCGGGCTCCGGGGCCGCGGCCGTCCCGTTCATCGCCGTCGACGACGCCGACGGCGTCGCCCAGGCCCTCGGGCACCTGTCCGCGCTCGGCCACCGGAAGGTGGGCGTGGCCGCGGGTCCCGCGTCGTCCTGGTCCGGCGGACGGCGGGTGGCCGGGCTGATCGCCGCGGCGGGCCGCTGGGACGTCGAGCTGGTGGAGCTGGGCAGCTTCCAGCCGTACTTCGCCGGCGGCATCCAGGCCACCGACCATGCCCTGGCGAGCGGCGTCACCGCCGTCGTCGCGTTCAACGACCTCATGGCGCTCGGCATCCTCGACCGGCTGCGGCACCGGGGCGTCGACGTACCGGGCGAGATGTCCGTCGTCGGGTTCGACGACGTCCAGCTCGCCACCCTCGTCTCGCCCGCGCTGACCACCGTGCGCATCCCGCTCGCCCGTCTGGGGCAGCGTGCCGTTGACCTCCTGCTCGCACGGTTGCGCGGCGGTACGCCGGTGAGCGGACAGCTCCCGGTGGAGCTCACGATCCGCGGGTCCTCCGGACCCGCTCCTGCCGAGACGGTCAGCTGACGCCCGTCCCGGCGAACAAAAACCCTGGGCGAAGAAGCCCAGAGAGAGGAAGGCACTATGCGCACCTCGAAGAAGGCCGTGGCACTCATCGGCGTCGCGGCGCTGACCCTGCTGACCGCGTGCACCCCGCCCGCACCCCCCGGCGGCGCGAGCGGCGGCGCGGTCACCGACCCGGCTGACGTCCCCGACACGCCCTCGGAGCCCGTCACCCTGAACATCCTCGACGTCGCGGGCAACCAGCGGCTCACCGAGGGCATGGTCGACGAGTTCGTCGAGAACAACCCCGACGTCATCGAGTCGGTGACCTGGGAGACGGGCGGTGCGCCCGACGTCACGGGCATCGTCAAGCCGCAGGTCGACAGCGGCAACCTGTCCATCGACGTCGTCTTCACCGGCAACGACGGGCTCGCGGCCGGCATCAGCCAGGACCTGTGGATCCCCGTGGTGGACGACTACGGCGACCGCGTGTCGAACCAGGAGAACTACCTGGAGCCGGCCGCGAAGATGCAGGAGCTCGCCGAGGGCTACGGCATCGTGACGACGTACTACCCGTCCGGGCCGCTGCTGCAGTACGACCCCGAGGTTGTCGACACGCCCCCGGCGACCCCCGACGAGCTGCTGGAGTGGGCCAAGGCCAACCCGGGCAAGTTCGGCTACGCCCGCCCCGCGAACTCCGGCCCGGGCCGCACCCTCCTGATGGGCCTGCCATACCTGCTGGGCGACGAGGACCCGACCGACCCCGAGAACGGCTGGGACAAGACCTGGGCCTACCTCAAGGAGCTCGGCCAGTACGTCGACACCTACCCGACGGGCACCGGCCAGGTCGTGACCAACATGGCCGACGGCACCTGGAGCATGATCCCCACCACCACCGGCTGGGAGATCGCGCCGCGCGCAGAGGGCCAGCTCCCCAACACGCTGCAGGCTGCCGCGCTCGACGACTTCACGTGGGTGACCGACGCGCACTACGCGGCGATCCCGAAGGGGCAGAGCGCGGACAAGATCAGCGCGATCACGCTCCTGCTGCAGGACATGCTCACCCCGGAGCAGAACGCCAAGGCGTACGACGCCGGCTACTTCTACCCCGGCCCGGCTGTCGAGGGCGCGACGCTCGACCTCGCGCCGCAGGAGTCGCAGGACGTGATCGAGGAGTTCGGCCGTCCCGAATTCGACGAGCTCATCGAGTCGCAGGACGCCGTCGTGCCACTCGACGCCGAGTCCATGGTGACCGCGTTCGACATCTGGGACCGCGAGGTCGGCGGCGGCAAGGTGGAGGAAGACGCAGAGTGAGTGACTTCGAGTCGCTGGAGCTGCGGGGCGTCGGACGGCGGTTCGGCGGGGTGGACGCGCTGTCCGGGCTGGACCTGACGATCAGGTCGGGCGAGTTCGTCGCCCTGCTGGGCCCGTCGGGCTGCGGCAAGTCGACGGCGCTGAACTGCCTGGCCGGCCTCCTCCCGCTGACGCACGGCGAGATCCTGCTGGACGGGAAGCGGATCGACACGCTGCCCCCGGAGCGGCGCGGGTTCGGCATGGTGTTCCAGTCGTACGCGCTGTTCCCGCACCTGTCCGTGGAGAAGAACGTCGCGTTCGGCCTGCAGATGCAGGGGCTGCCGCGGGCCGAGGTCGACTCGCGGGTGCGCGAGGCGATCTCGCTGGTCAAGCTCGGCGAGCACGCCAAGAAGCTGCCGGGCCAGCTCTCGGGCGGGCAGCAGCAGCGCGTCGCCATCGCCCGCGCGGTGGTGCTCGAACCGTCGCTCGTGCTGATGGACGAGCCGCTGTCCAACCTCGACGCGAAGCTCCGGCTCGACATGCGCACCGAGATCCGCCGCCTGCACCAGTCGCTCGGGCTCACCACGATCTACGTGACGCACGACCAGGAGGAGGCGCTCTCCCTGGCCGACCGCCTGGTCGTCATGCGCGAGGGGCGGGTGCAGCAGGTCGGCACGCCCGACGAGCTCTACGAGAGCCCCGTGAGCTGGTACGTCGCGGACTTCATGGGGTACCGGAACATCCTGCCCGCCACGGTGATCTCGGCGTCCGGTGGCGAAGCGGTGGTCGAGCTGCCCGGAGCGGCCGGCGACGGCGTCCGCCTCACCGGACGCGCGGTCGGCGCCCTGGGCGCGGGAGACCGCGTGCGGGTAGCGATCCGCCCGGAGGACTTCACAGTGGTTTCGGCCGGCGGCGGCAGCTCGATCAGTGATGGCGGCCCGTCCGACGGCGCCGGCTCGATCCCCGGCGCCGTGTCGGTGGTCGAGTACCACGGGCGCGAGCACGCCGTCGGGGTGCAGACCGGCGACACGATGCTGCACGCCCGCACGCCGACGGCGCCCGACGTCGGCGGTGCGGTCACCCTGACCGCGCCGGTCGAGCGGGTGCTGGTGTTCCCGGAGTCGCTGGACGCCGTCGTGCCGCAGGAGGTGGCGGCGTGAGGCGCGCTGACCGGGGAGGCGCGCTGTGAGCGGCGTCGGGCAGCGGCCGGGGCGCGCGACCGCGAGCCTGCGGCACCGCCTGGCCGAGCGGGGTGTGGACCCGGCGCTGCTCCTGCTCGTGCCGGGGCTCGTGGTCGCCGTCGCGCTGTTCGTCTACCCGTTCTCGTACGGGATCGGGCTCACGATCCAGCCGACCGCGGCCATGCAGGAGCAGTGGGGCGGCGGGATCTTCGCGAACTACGTGGCGTTCTTCCGCGACCCGTTCGTGTTCGACTCCGTCGGGCTCACGATGCGGCTCGCGCTGCCCGCGGCCCTGTTCAACGTGCTGGCGTCGGTACCGGTGGCGATGGTGCTGCGGAACAGGTTCCGCGGCAAGCGGCTGCTGACGTCGCTGCTGGTGCTGCCGATCACCCTGGGCACGGTGCTCACCGCGCAGGGGCTGCTGATCTTCGCGGGGCGGCAGGGCTGGATCAACCGGACACTGCTGGAGATCGGCCTGATCGAGGAGCCGCTCAGGCTGGTGAACAACTACCTGGGTGTCATGTTCTCCCTGGTCATCACCGGCTTCCCGTTCGCGTTCCTGCTCATCTCGTCCTACCTGTCGGGCATCGACCCGTCGCTGGAGCAGGCCGCGAAGACGCTCGGCGCCGGCTGGTGGCAGCGGTTTCGGCGCATCGTCCTGCCACTGCTCGCCCCGGGCCTCGCCACCACGTTCGTGCTGACGTTTGTGCTCGCGTTCTCCGTGTTCCCGTCGGCACGGCTCGTCGGTGACGCCATGGGCGAGACCCGGGTCATGTCGCTCATGGCGTTCCGGGCGTTCGGGGAACAGAACGACTACGCGATGGCATCGACCATCGCGCTGATGATGGGCGCGGTCGAGCTGATAGTCGTCGTGGCCGTGCTCGGGCTGCGTTCGCTGCTGTACCGCGGGACCACAGGAGGGAAGGGCTGATGGCCGCTTCAACGCTGGAGCGGCCGCTCGCCGCCCGGCCGTCCACCTGGTTCGTGTGGGCGGGCATGACGGCGTTCGGGGTGTTCCTGCTGGGGATCCTCGTCGCGGTGGTCGTCGACTCGTTCGGCCGCCAGTGGTTCGACACCTGGCTGCCCGACGGACTGACCACCGAGCGCTACACCGAGGCCTGGGACCGGTTCGCGCTGGGCGAGGTCGTCGGTGTCACCGTCGGGGTGGCCGTGGTCGTCGTGGTGATCTCCGTGCTGGTGGGCGTGCCCGCCGCGTACGTGCTGGCCCGCCGCGACTTCCCGGGCAAGCGCGCGATCATGCTGCTGTTCCTGCTGCCGGTGCTCATGCCGCCCATCACCTACGGAATCCCGCTCGCGACGGTCATGTACTCGTTCGGGCTCGGGCGCACGCTGACGGCCGTCGTGCTGGTCAACCTCGTGCCATCCGTGCCGTTCGTGATCCTGACGATGACGCCGTTCATCGAGCAGATCAACCCCGCCATCGAGTCGGCCGCCCGGATGTGCGGGGCGCGGACCCGCCAGGTGTTCACGCGGATCCTCGCGCCCCTGCTCGTCCCGGGTATTCTCGCCGCGGCGATCCTGGTGCTCGTGCGGACCGTCGGGCTGTTCGAGCTGACGTTCCTCGTGTCCGGTCCTGGATCGGACACACTCGTCGTAGCCATCTACCGTGGCATGACGGCCGCCGGTGGTGGCGAGGCGAGGCAGCTCATCTCGGCCATGTCGGTGATCTACACCGCGACGATGCTCGTGATGCTCGTGGTGGCGCTGCGGTTCGTGAATCCGACGCAGCTAGTGGCACAGGTTAAGGAGACACGCGATGACTGACGACCGCCTGCACAGGGACCGCGTGCCCGCGGGCATAGACGCCCCCGTGATGCCGACGGCGGTGGGCATCGTCCACCTCGGCATCGGCGCGTTCCACCGGGCGCACCAGGCCGTCTACACGGAGCGCGCGGCGATCGCGACCGGCGACACCTCCTGGGGGATCCTCGGCGTGACCCAGCGGTCCGCGAAGGTACGCGACCAGCTGCGCCCCCAGGGCGGGGTGTACGCGGTCCTCACCGCGGGCGAGCAGGAGTCCTCGATCGAGCTGATCGGGTCCGTGGTCGACGTCGCCTACCCCGCCGAGGAGACCGAGCGCGTGCTCGCGGCGCTCGCGGCGCCGTCGACCCACGTGGTCACGCTGACGATCACGGAGAAGGGCTACGCCCGGCGGCCCGGCGGGTCGCTCGACGCGGACGCGGTGGCCGGGGACCTGGCCGCGCTCCAGGCCGACCTCCGGGCGGGGGAGCCGGTCCGGCCGGCGACGTCGGCTATCGGGCTCCTCGTGCGCGGCCTCGCCGCGCGCGCCCCCTCCGGTGCCCCGATTACCGTTCTGACCTGCGACAACATGGTCGACAACGGCCGCGTGCTCGGGCGCCTCGTCCGGGAGGCCGCGGACGTGGGTCTCCCCGGGGCCGAGAGTGACGTCCTGCGCGGGTTCCTCGACGCGCACGTCACCTTCCCCTGTTCCATGGTCGACCGGATCGTGCCGGCGACCACCCCCGAGCAGCGCGACCAGGTCGGGCAGGCGCTCGGCGCGCGGGACGAGGGGCTCGTGGTGGGCGAGCCGTTCGCGCAGTGGGTGATCGAGGACCGGTTCGCCGGACCGCGCCCCGCGTGGGAGGCGGCGGGCGCGACGCTGACCAAGGACGTGGCGCCGTTCGAGCAGGCCAAGCTGCGGCTGCTCAACGGGACGCACTCGCTGGTCGCGTACTCGGGCTGGCTCGCGGGGTATACGACGATCGCGGAGGCCGTCTCGGACCCGGTGATCGCCGAGCGGGCCCGGCAGTACCTCTTCGAGGACGCGCTGCCGACCCTCACCCCGCCCGACGGCCTGGACCTGCACCAGTACGGCGAGCAGATCCTGGCCCGGTTCGCCAACCCCCACACCGGGCACACCACGGTCCAGGTGGCGATGGACGGCACGCAGAAGATCCCGTTCCGGTGGGGCGGCGTCCTCTCGGACGCGCTGGCCGCGGGCTGGGAGCCCCAGGGCGTGGCGTTCGCCCTGGCCTCGTGGGCCCAGTTCGTCCGACGCCGGACGCTCGCCGGGGACGGCGTGGACGATCCGCGGGCGGCGGAGCTCGCGGAGCTGGTCAACGCCGCTGAGGTGCCGGGCGGTGCCGACGGGCTGGGCGACGTCGAGGGGCTGGCCGGCGTCGAGGAGGACGTCCGGGCGCTGCTCGCGCTGCCGGGCCTGCTGCCCGCCGGAACCCCGGAGAGCTTCGTGGACGCCGTGGCCGCCGAGATCGGCGCCGCCGCGCGCTGAGCCGTGCGGGGTACGAGGTGCGGCCGGCGTGAGATCGGTCGGTTCTATCAGGGTGGAAACGACTTCGGTCGGTTGCTCTTGCCCCGGACGACGCCATGGATCCGGGGGCGGCGACGGCGGCCGTCGTCGGGCACCTGGGGAACGGGCGGGTCGCGGCACGCGACGCCGAGCCCGGGCCACGGCGCTACGGGATGTGCGGCCGGCTGGAGGTCTGGTCGACTCGCGTCTGACGCGCGTGACCGGGTCCTGGCCCGCCGGCAACAGTCCTGCCGGCGGGCCTCGCTCGATCCCCTGTCAGGAGATCTTGCGGCGGTAGGCGGCCATGGCGAAGCCGTAGGCGATCACGAGGATGCCGACGCACCAGCCCAGGGCGACCCAGATGTCGGTGCCGACGGGCTGGCCTGCCAGCAGGTCACGGATCGTGTTGACGATGGAGGTGACGGGCTGGTTCTCGGCGAACCAGCGCACTGGGCCGGGCATGGTCTCGGTCGGTACGAACGCGGAGCTGATGAACGGCAGGAAGATCAGCGGGTAGGAGAACGCGCTGGCACCGTCGACGGTCTTGGCGGACAGGCCGGCGATGACGGCGAGCCAGGTCAGGGCCAGGGTGAACAGGACCAGGATGCCGGCCACGGCGAGCCAGTCCAGGATGCCGGCCCCGGAGCGGAAGCCCATGAGCAGCGCGACCAGGACGACGATCACGACGGAGACCATGTTGGCGACCAGCGAGGTCAGGACGTGTCCCCACAGCACGGCCGAGCGGGCGATGGGCATGGACTGGAAGCGTTCGAAGATGCCGCCCTGCATGTCCAGGAACAGCCGGTAGGCGGTGTAGGCGATGCCGGAGGCGATGGTGATGAGCAGGATCCCGGGCAGCAGGTAGTTGACGTAGTTGTCGGTACCGGTCTGGATTGCTCCGCCGAACACGAAGACGAACAGCAGCATCATCGCGATCGGGGTGACCGCTGTGGTGATGATCGTGTCAGGACTGCGCAGGATGTGGCTCAGCGACCGCCCGGTCAGGACCGCGGTGTCACCGAAGAAGTGCTTGGTCATCGATCTGCTCCTTACTTGGTCGTGCCGTCGGTGGCGGTGGTGGCGACGTCCGCGCTCTCGCCGTCGTCGTTCTTGGTGTTGTTGCCGACGAGGCTGAGGAAGACGTCCTCGAGGGTGGGCTGCTTCTCGACGTACTCGACCTTGGCGGGCGGGAGCAGCGCCTTGAGCTCACCGAGGGTGCCGTTGACGATGATCCGGCCCTGGTGCAGGATCGCGATCCGGTCGGCGAGCTGCTCGGCCTCGTCGAGGTACTGGGTGGTGAGCAGCACCGTGGTGCCGTTCTGGGCGAGCATCTTGACGGTCTGCCACACCTCGATCCGTGCCTCGGGGTCCAGCCCCGTGGTGGGCTCGTCGAGGAAGATGACCGGGGGGTTCCCGATCAGGCTCATCGCGATGTCCAGGCGGCGGCGCATGCCGCCGGAGTAGGTGGCCGCCTTGCGGGCGCCGGCGTCGGTCAGGGAGAAGCGGGCGAGCAGGTCGTCCGCTACCTGGCCGGGGTTCTCGACGTGCCGGAGACGAGCGACCAGGACGAGGTTCTCCCGCCCGGTGAGGACCTCGTCGACGGCGGCGAACTGCCCGGTCAGGCTGATCGACTCCCGTACCTCCGCGGCCTGCGTCGCGACGTCGAAGCCGTGCACGCTCGCGGTCCCCGCGTCGGCCTTGAGCAGGGTGGACAGGATCTTCACGACGGTGGTCTTGCCCGCCCCGTTGGAGCCGAGCAGTGCGAAGATGCTGCCCCGCGCGACGTCGAACTCCACGCCGCGCAGCACGTGCAGATCCTTGTACGACTTCTCCAGGCCCTGCACGTGGATCGCAGGCTCCTGGACCTGGTTGACACTCATAGCGGTTCTCCTTGTCGTGGTTCTGGTCACGGGCGGCGGACGATGATCTCGCCGTAGCCGGTGCTGGCGTGGATCTCGGCGGTCTCCTCGTCGTCGACCGGACCCTCGGTGGGGGTCAGCCGGTTG
The DNA here is from genome assembly GCA_963850545.1 of uncultured Actinomycetota bacterium. Classification (GTDB taxonomy): domain Bacteria; phylum Actinomycetota; class Actinomycetes; order Actinomycetales; family Cellulomonadaceae; genus Promicromonospora. The sequence goes on from CAWKLP010000004.1 coordinate 40,041, forward strand.
CGGACGGTGCCGTGCTCCGAGGTGACGTCGAGCCAGGCGGCGGTGCCCTCGGGCACGCCCACCTCGATCGAGCCGTAGGACGTGGTGAGCCGGACGCTGCCGGACTCGACGTTGGCGACGCGGATGCCTGCATGGGCGGACTTGACGGTGAGGTTGCCGCGCACGCGGCCCACCTCGATCTCGGAGTGCGCCCCGACGACGTCGAGCGTCCCGGTGACGGACCCGACGGTGGTGGTCCCGTTGCTCGCACGGATAGTGCCCTCGTCGGTGACCTCGGCGACCCGCACGGAGCCCGCGCTCGCCTTGATGGTCGTGGGGCCCGTGGCCCGGCCGACGATGACGGACCCGGCCGAGACCTTGAGGTTGAGACGGGCGGCCTCGTCGACCCGGGCGTCGCCGCCGTTGAGGGTGAGGTCGACGGCGCCGAGCCTGCCCTCCGAGTACAGCGAGCCGGCCTTGCCGCGCAGGTCGGAGCCGGCGGGCAGTTCGACGTTGACTATCGCGCCGCCGGCCGCGAAGGGCAGGACGTACTGCTTCCAGGCGGCCGGGTAGACGATCGTGACGGCGTCACCGTCGCGTTCGACACGAGTCTCCTCGGCGGCCCGTACGGAGCCCGACTTGGTCGGGTCGGCGGGCAGCACGGTGACGACTACGTCGTCCCGTTCCCCGGCGATGACGTGGAGGTTGCCGAAGGGAACGTCCACGACGACCGGGACGGGCGTGGGGGCGGGGAAGGTGGGCATGAGGGTCTCCAGGGGAGTGATCAGGGCGGGCGGTTGCGGACGGTTCTCTTGTGGCGCCGGTTCTTGTGGTGGCGGGCGCGGTCAGCGCACCCAGCCGGTGTGGCGGTTGGTGCCGCGCTGCTCGGGACGGGCCTGCGGGGCCACCTCGCCGGCGCTCTGCTCGAGCGCGGCGGCGACCGCGCGCACGAGCCATGTGTTGACGGAGACGCCGTAGCGGGCGGCGGCGACCTCGACCTGCGTCTTGAGGTGGTCGGGCAGGCGCAGGGTGGTGCGGGTGGTGGCACCCGCGTCGGCGTCGGCGCTTGACAGCCCGGCGGGGGGCGACGCGGGCGACGACGCGGATGCGGTGACCGCGGCCGGCTCGACGACGGCGGCGGGTGCGGCGACGACGAACTCGGGGTCCCCACCGCGCAGCCGGACGTCGACCGAGCCAGGCGCGAGCTCGGCGGAGATCTCGCCGGCCGCGGCGGAGAGCGCGTCGAGCAGGACGAGGCGCACGGCGGCGTCGAGCGGCGCGGTCAGACGCTGGGCGAGCTGCCGAGCGTCATCACCCGCGGCGTCGGCCACGGTGGCCAGGCGGTTCTGGAGGTCGTCGACGTAGTGCGTGAGGTCCATGACGTCATCATGACACCACGAGTGGTGTCAGCGCAACACCAAATGTGGTGTCGTAGTGCCGCAACGGTTCGACCGGGAGCCTCGTCCCTGGTCTTGAATCCTTTCAGGGCCGCGCCGCGCGGTGCCCCGCGGCAGTGCCGCCGCGGAGACCTAGCTCTACTTCGGCGGGGTGCTCTCGCGGACGATGACGTGGCCCTCGACCACCGTGGTGCGTGGTCCGTCGCCGCGCGGGCCGAGGGCCAGGGCCAGCGCCTCCGCGGCCCCACGCTGCAGGCCCCGGCCGACGCGTGGGCCGCGGCCGGCTGGGAGGTCCTGGCCCCTGACCTGCGCGGGCACGGTCGCTCACCGCGCTGGGACCCGGCCGATCAGCTGCACCCGGGCGACCGGCTGACCGAGGACCTTCTCGCTGTTGTCGACGGCCTGCTGGGTGAGGCCGCCGCGGACGCGGGTGCGGGCGGCGTCGGGCGCCCGGGCGAGAGCCCGGACGGACGCTCGGCCGTGCCCGGGCCGCTCGTGCTGTTCGGGCACTCCGCCGGGGGCAGCGTCGCGGCGGCGGCCGCCGCGCTGCGTCCGGAACGGGTGGCGGGAGTGCTGCTCGAGGACCCGTTCTGGCGCCTCCCGGTCACGCCGCACCAGGATCGGGCGGTCGCCGAGCAGGCGTACGAGGAGCTCGTGGCCCGGCAGGCGTCGTCTCTCGCGGACCTGGAGACGTGGGCCGGGGTCGTGCACCCGGGGTGGGACCCGCGCGAGCTGCCCGCCTGGGCCTGGGCGCAGGACGACGCCGATCCCGTGCTCGTGCGCTGCGGCGACGTCATCCCGACGCCGCCGTGGCCCGACATCGTGCGCCGCCTCGTGGCCGCAGAGGTGGACGTACTGGTCGTTACCGGGTCGGTGTCGCCAGAGGTCGGCATGACGGCCAGGCATCGTCGGCTGCTGGTGGCGAGCGGCGCCCGCCTCGCGGTGGTCGACGGCGCGTCGCACTTCGTGCGCCGGGACGCGCCGGAGCGGTTCGCGGCGATCTCGGGCGAGTTCCTGGCGCACGTGGCCCAGCCAGGCCCGCCAGGCCCCGTTGACCATGCGGTTGCTCAGGGAACGAGGGGCCGATTCGGTAGTAGCCGCATGGTCAACGGGGATCAGCAGCCGTAGGCAGCCGAAGCCGAGTCAGGTCGAGCTCGAGCGGCGGATCACCAGCGTCGGCTGGAACATCACGTGCTCTGCCGCGGTGTGGGGCCCGTCGAGCAGGAGGTCGGCGGCGCGGGCGCCGAGCTCGTGGGTCGGCTGGCGCACCGAGGTCAGCGGCGTGGACAGCTCGGCGGCGAACGCGACGTCGTCGTACCCCACGACCGCCATGTCCGTGGGGACGGCGATGCTCTCCGTGCGGAGCGTGCGCAGCACGCCCAGCGCGACCAGGTCGTTGACGCAGAAGACGGCGGTGGGCCGATCGCCCGACTCCAGCAGCCCGCGGATCGCGGCCTCCCCACCCTCGGCGTTCAGGCTGGTCACCGTCGTCTCCACCAGGGCGGACGCCGGATCGAGCCCGGCCGCGACCAGGGCCTTGACCACTCCTTCGTGCCGGTCGGCGCACTGCCGGATCGTGTGCGGGCCGTTGAGGAACGCGATGCGCGTGTGACCCTCGTCCAGGAGGTGCCGCGCGGCCAGCTCACCGCCGCGGACGTCGTCGACGGCGACGGACGAGATGCTCGGGTCGGACGACGGGCGGTCCAGCAGCACGACGCCGGTGCCGCGCCGGCGGACCGCGAGGAGGTGCTCGATGTCGTTGGTGGCCGGCACCACCATGACGCCCTGCACGCCGTGCTCCTCGAAGAGGCGCAGGTAGCGCTGCTCACGGTCGGGATCGTCGTCGGACGAGGCCACCATGAGCGTGAAGTCGTCGCGGTCCAGGCGCTCCTCGATACCCCGCGCGACGTCGGTGAAGAACGGGTTGGCGATGTCCAGGACGATGGCGCCGACCGTGGTGATGGTCCCCGCGCGGAGCTGCCGGGCGGACCCGTTGCGGACGAAGCTCAGCTCGTCGATGGCGGCCTCGACGCGTTCGCGGGTCCCGGGCAGCACGCGCTCGGGCCGGTTGAGCACGTTGGAGACCGTGCCGACGGAGACACCGGCGGCGCGGGCGACGTCGGCGATGGATGCTCGGCGGTGAGCGGCCGGCTGGATCATGGAGCGCCTCCTTGCTTCGGGCTACATTATGAACCGTTTCATGGCGGGGTTGGTCGAGGAGGACCGGACATGTCGAGCAACACGGCGGGCGCGCGCGTCTGTTTTACGTCCCGCGTGCGGGCGGACCGGCTGGCGGAGTACCGGGCCGCGCACGCCGCAGTCTGGCCCGAGCTGCTGGAGGCCCTGCGCGATACGGGCTGGCGCGACTACCACCTGTTCTTGCGCGACGACGGGCTGCTGGTCGGGATCCTGGAGACCGACGACTACGCGGCTGCGTAGCGCGGGATGGCCGCGACCGAGGTCAACGCGAGGTGGCAGGCGGCGATGTCCGGGTTCTTCGTCGACGAAGGCAACCCGGACGACGGGTTCGTGCTGCTGGACGAGGTGTTCCACCTGGAGGCCCAGCTCGCGGCGCTGGCCGACGCGGCCGAGGGCGACGCTCCGGGGGAGTAACCACTGGCGCGGGGTGTGTTGCTCTGCGTAGACGATGTCTACGCAGAGCAACACACCCCGCGGAGTAGGTGTCTCCCCGCGGCGGTCGGGCGCCGCGGGGCCTGGCTTAGTTGACGCCGCCCTCCGGCTCGTTGATGGCCTCGAGGTCCGTGATGGCGGTGCGCTGACCGAGCAGCCGGTTCGTGATCCACATCAGGATCCACAGGATGAGGCCGATGCCGAGCAGCCAGCCGGCGATCTGGTACTGGAGAACATCCCGGCCGGTCCACGGGCCGACGAAGAACGCGCAGGCGATCGCGCCGATGATCGGCAGCACGGTCGGCGCCACGAAGTGCTTGCGGTTGATGGTGTCCTTGCGCAGCACCAGCACGCACACGTTCACGATGGCGAACACGGCCAGGAGCAGCAGGGCCGTGGTGCCGCCCAGCGCGGCGACGACGTCGTTCTCCGGATCGCGGCTGACGAAGTAGATCAGCCCGAACGAGATGGCGGTGGTGACCAGGATGGCGACCCACGGCGTCTGGCGTCGGGCGCCCACGCGGCCCAGGGCACTGGGCAGCACGTTCTGCTTGGCCATGCCGTACAGCAGGCGGCTGGCCATGAGCATGTTGATGAGCGCCGAGTTGGCGACGGCGAACATCGAGATGAACGGCAGGATGTCGCCCGCCGGTATGCCCGGCGCCGCGGTCTCCACCACGGTCACCAGCGGGGTGTCACTGTCAGCCAGTGTGCCCACTGGCACGATCGCCACGGCGAAGAGTGCCACGAGCACGTAGATGACCCCGGTGATGCCGATGCCGGTGATCATCATCTTCGGGAAGTTCTTAACCGGGTCGTGAGTCTCCTCCGCCATGTTCACGGAGTCCTCGAAGCCGACCATCGCGAAGAACGCCAGCGACGTCGCCGCCGTGACGGCGAAGAACGCACCCTTGTCCCCTGGGTCGTCGAAGATGATGGTGCGGCTGAAGTCCGTCCGGCCGGCGAACACGGCGTAGAAGCCGATCATGATCACGAGCAGCAGGCCGGACAGCTCCACGAGGGTGAGGAAGATGTTGGCCTTGACGCTCTCGCCGACGCCCCGCAGGTTTACGGCGGCGACGACGGCCATGAAGATCAGCGCGACCGTGATGACGAGCGTCGCGTTGGTCTCGTCCAGCCCGAAGCCCACCGCCAGGTTCGACGCGAACGCCCGCGACGCGGTCGACGCCGAGGTGATGCCGGAACACATGACCGTGAAGCAGACCATGAACGTGAGCAGGTGCACGCCGAATGCCTTGTGCGTGTACAGCGCGGCACCCGCGGCCCGCGGGTACTTGGTCACCAGCTCCAGGTAGGAGAACGCGGTGATGAGCGCCACGAGGAAGGCGACGATGAACGGCGCCCATGCCGCACCGCCGACCTCGGCGGCGACGTCGCCCGTCAGTGCGTAGACGCCGGTCCCGAGGATGTCGCCCACGATGAAGAGCAGGAGGAGCTTGGGCCCCATTACCCGCTTGAGCTCTGTTGGTTCCTCGCCGAGGGCTGCATGCTCCTCGGCTGCTGGCTGGCTCATTCCGGCCACCTCCATGAAGTGCTTCGGGCAGTCATCACCCCTGATCAACCAAGAATTCCGCAAGAAGTAACTTCACGGCAACGGGCGCGCCGGAAGTTCTTGACGCTCTGACCTGGCAGGTCTATCTTCCAAAGTATCGGTTTGAACGATTCAAACCGGAGCCCAACGGTCACCGCCGACCGCCCGCACTGCTCGACGGAGAGACATGCCGAACGCCGCACCGACGCTGCGCCTGGACGGGGTCGCCAAGTCCTTCGGGCCTGTGGCCGCCCTCCGCTCCGGCACCCTGACAGTGCATCCGGGCAGCATCCACGCCCTGGTCGGAGAGAACGGCGCAGGCAAGTCCACGCTGGTCAAGATCGTGGGCGGGGTGCACCGCCGCGACGCCGGAGTGGTCGAGCTCGACGGCGAGCCCGTCGACTTCACCGGTCCCGCCGAGGCCAAGGCCGCCGGCGTCGCCGTCATCCACCAGGAGCCGGCGAGCTTCCCGGACCTGACGGTCGCCGAGAACATCTACCTGGGCCGGGAGCCGCTCGACCGGTTCCGCCGGATCGACCGCCGCGCCATGCGCGAGGGAGTCCGCGACCTGTTCCGGGACCTCGGCGTCGACCTCGACCCGGACCGCCCCGCGGAGGGCCTGTCGATCGCGGACCAGCAGATCGTCGAGATCGCAAAGGCGATCTCCCTGGACGCCCGCCTCCTGGTCATGGACGAGCCGACGGCGGCGCTGAGCGCCGTCGAGGTGCGCCGCCTGTTCGCAGTCGCCAGGGGGCTGCGCGACGCCGGCCGCGCCGTCGTCTTCATCTCGCACCGCCTCGACGAGGTCGCCGACCTCTGCGACACCGTCACCGTGATGCGCGACGGCGAGCACGTCTCCACGGACGCCGTCGCCGACGTCACGCCCGACGAGCTGGTGCGGCGCATGGTCGGCCGCGCCGTGGCCGACCTCTACCCCAAGGTCCCGAGCACGCCGGGCGAGGTGGTGCTGCAGGTCGAGGGGCTGGAGTCCACCGGCACCTTCCACGACGTGTCCTTCGAGGTGCGGGCGGGCGAGATCGTCGGCCTCGCGGGCCTCGTCGGCGCGGGACGCAGCGAGATCGCCCGGGCGGTGTTCGGCGTGGACCAGTACGTGGCGGGGCGCGTCGTCGTCGGCGGGCGGAGCCTGCGCCCGGGCGACCCGGCCGCGGCCATCGCCGCGGGCCTCGCCCTGGTCCCCGAGGACCGGCGGCTGCAGGGCCTGGTCACCGAGTCGTCGGTCGCCCGGAACGTCTCCGCCGTCGCGCTTCGACGACCACGCGGCCCGAGGGACGAGGGCCGGGTGCGAGGAGAAGGGCGCGAAAGCCCTGCGCGGCGGCGCCTGGCTCGCCTGGGCATCCTGCTGCCCGACGCCGAGGCGCGGCTCGCCCGCGACTGGTCCGGCCGCCTCGAGGTGAAGGCCGGGGCGCTGGACGCGACGGCCACCACCATGAGCGGCGGCAACCAGCAGAAGGTGGTGCTGGCGAAGTGGCTGGCCACCGGGCCCAAGGTGCTCATCGTCGACGAGCCGACCCGCGGCATCGACGTCGGCACCAAGGCCGAGGTGCACCGGCTGCTGTCCGCGCTGGCCGCCGAGGGGCTGGCGGTCCTGATGATCTCGTCCGAGCTGCCGGAGGTACTGGGCATGGCCGATCGCGTGCTCGTGGTCCGCGAGGGGCGCATCGTCGCCGAGCTGAGCCGCGCGGAGGCGACGCCGGAGACGGTGATGCGCGCGGCGACACCGGGCGCGTCCGAGACGACGTCCGAGAGGGATGGCGCAGCATGAGCCTCCTCTCCCTCCTCCGCCGCCGCGAGGCCGGGATCGCACTGGCCCTCCTGGTAGTGATCGGCGTGACCACCATCGTCCAGCCCGGCTTCCTGCTCAGCGCGGGCGGCTGGCGCGACCTGCTGCTCACGCCCGCGATCCTCGTGGTGCTCGCCGTGGGACAGGCAGTGGTGGTCATCACGCGCAACGTGGACCTGTCCGTGGGCTCGGTGCTGGGCCTCACGGCGTACCTGACGGGCCGCCTGTTCATCGACGCGCCCGACCTGCCGATCGTCGTGGTGGCGCTGGTCGCGATCGCCGCCGGGGCCGTGCTGGGCCTGGTCAACGGCTCGATCGTGGCGTTCGCCCGGGTGCCGGCGCTCGTCATCACGCTCGGCACCCTGTACGTCTACCGCGGGGTGACGCTGACCTGGGCCGGCAGCGACCGGATCGACGCCGGCGACATGCCGCGCGCATTCCTAGCGCTGGGCACGCGCCAGGTGCTGGGCGTGCCCGTGCTGACCATCGTCGCCGCCGTCGTGCTGGCCGCGGTGGGCTACTACATGTACACCGCGCGCGGTGGGCGGCAGCTGTACGCCATCGGGTCCGACCCCGACGCGGCGGCACTGCAGGGCCTGCCCGTCCGGCGTCGGCTGCTGTGGGCGTTCGCGCTGAACGGGGCGCTCGCCGGGCTGGCCGGCGTGATGTTCGCCGCCCGGTACGGGACGGTGTCCTCGGGCGCGGGGCTCGGCATGGAGCTGCAGGTGGTGGGCGCCGTGGTGGTGGGCGGCGTCGCGATCTTCGGCGGCAGCGGCACTGTCGCGGGTGCAGCCCTGGGCGCGATGCTGCTGCTCACCATCAACCGGGCACTACCCGTGGTGGGCATCCCCGACTTCTGGCAGCGCGCAGCGGTCGGCGCGCTCATCATCGGCGCCATCGCGCTGGACCGGGTGCTCGCGAACCGCCGCTCGCGCCGGTTGGCCGCGGCCCGCGACGTCGAGCCGCCCGGGTCCGGATCGCCCGGCGGAGCCCCGCCCGGCGCCGGCCCGACCAACCGCGAGGAGGCGACCGCATGAGGACCCACGCCCGCCCGTGGTGGCAGCGCGCGCTGCTCACCCGCGAGATGCTGACCATCCTGATCCTGGTCGTGGCCTGGGTGGTCGCGTCCGCGGTGGTGCAGGGCTTCGACGGCCCGCTCACCATCACCTACCTGGTGCTCGACGTCGCCCCGGTGCTGCTCATCGCGCTACCCATGACGCTGATCATCGCCACGGGAGAGATCGACCTGTCGGTCGCGTCCGTGGTGGGGCTCTCCAGCGTGACGTTCGGGCTGCTGCACCAGGCCGGGCTCGGCCTGTGGGTCGCCCTGCCGGTGTCGGTGCTGCTCGGAGCGGTGTGCGGGGCGGTCAACGGGGGGCTGGTCGCGTACGCCGGCCTGCCGTCCCTCGCGGTCACCATCGGCTCGCTCGCCCTCTACCGCGGCCTCGCCGTGGGCCTCCTGGGTACGACGGCGGTCACCGACTTCCCCGAGTCCTGGACCGACGGCGCCACGGAGAACCTGGGGGAGTCGCCCTACCCGGTGATCACCCTCGGGCTCCTCCTCCTGATCGCCGTCTTCGCGGTGCTGCTGCACGCGACGCCGTTCGGCCGGAACGTGCTCGACATCGGCCGCAGCAGCGAGGCCGCCCGGTTCTCCGGCGTCGACGTCAAGCGGACCCTGCTGATCCTGTTCGTGCTGTCCGGGGCGGTGTCGGCGCTCGCGGGCGTCTACTACACCCTCCGCTACGGCAGCGCCCGCGGCGACAACGCGACCGGCATGGAGCTGCAGGTCGTCGCGGCCGTGCTGCTCGGCGGGGTGTCGATCTTCGGCGGGCGCGCCGCGATCCACGGCGTGGTCGCGGGCGTCCTGCTCATCGGCGTGCTCAGCAGCGCCCTGCGCCTGGAGAGCGTCACCGTCAACGTCATCAACATCGTGATCGGCACGGCACTCGTCGTGTCGGTGGTCGCGCCGCGCATCGCGGGCGGCGTGAGAGTCCGACGGCGCGACGCCGTCGGACAACGAACCTAGGGAGACGAACGATGAAGTTCACATCTGTGCTCGCGGCCGGTACGGCCGCTGTGCTGGCACTGGGCCTGACCGCCTGCGGTTCCGGAGACGACGGCGGCGACGGCGGCGGGACCGGCGACGTCACCATCACCATGCTGCCCAAGAACCTCGGCAACCCGTACTTCGAGGCGTCGACGGCCGGCGCGCAGGAGGCGGCCGAGGAGCTCGGTGCCACCGTCGAGGAGGTCGGGCCCGACGCCGCCTCGCCCGACGCCCAGGTGCCGTTCATCAACACCGCCGCCCAGCAGGGCGTGAGCGCCCTGGTGGTCTCGGCCAACGACCCGACGGCGATCGGCGACGCGCTGGACGAGGCGCGGTCGGCCGGCACCAAGGTGGTCACGTTCGACTCGGACACCGAGCCGCAGTTCCGCGACCTGTTCGTCAACCAGGCCTCCGCCGAGGGCATCGCGGACAAGCAGCTCGAGCTGATCTCCGACCAGATCGGCGGCACCGGCGAGATCGCGATCCTGTCGGCGTCGGCCAACGCGACCAACCAGAACGCGTGGATCGCGCTCATGGAGGAGAAGCTCGCCTCCGACTACCCGGACATCGAGCTGGTCGAGACCGCCTACGGTGACGACGACGACCAGACCTCGTTCGACAAGACGGCAGCGCTGCTGCAGTCGCACCCGGACCTCAAGGGGATCGTCTCGCCCACTACCGTCGGCATCGCCGCGGCGGCGCGCTACGTGTCGACGTCGGAGTACAAGGGCAAGGTCGCGGTCACCGGCCTCGGCACGCCCAACCAGATGCGCGAGTACATCGAGGACGGCACCGTCGAGGCGTTCGCGCTGTGGAACCCGACCGACCTGGGCTACCTGGCGACGCAGGCCGCCGCCGCGCTCGTGGCGGGCGACATCACGGGCGAGGAGGGCGACACCTTCGAGGCCGGCCGGCTCGGCAAGTACACGGTGGGGGCCGACGGCGAGGTGCTGCTCGGCGAGCCGTTCGTCTACGACGAGAGCAACATCGCGGACTTCGACTTCTGAGGCCCACGGCAGCGTCGTGTGATCGGCAAGACGTCAGGTGATCGGCGACCCAGCAACCCGGGTTGCCGATCACCTGACGTCTTGCCGACCGAGCGGCGTCATGCCCGTCGAAAATCACCCGCTCTTGGCGGGTGAAATCGGCGCTGGCGCCAGTCGGCCGCTATTAGTGTCTCGATGTCATTTGCGTCGTTTGCGCTGTGCGCGGACTGACGCTCTCTGATACGTAAAAGGAGTACACAGTGGTTCGGCATGCGGCAGCACCGACTTCCCGGTCGAAGCAAGGCGCGCGGCACGGCGCCGCGCGGCCTTCGCTGGCCAGCACCGCGATGGGCAGAACGATCATCCTCGGCGTCGCGCCGATGATGGTGCTCGGGGGCGCGCTCGCTCCGGCGGCGACGGCACTGACGGCCGAGCCGTCGCTCGAGCCCGAAGGCACCTCGGCGCCACTGGTCCCGGAGGACTCCGCGCTGCCCGACGCGGGAACGACGACGGCCGACGTAGAGACCGTCGCGGTAGCCGCAGCCCCCAGCGCCGAGATCGATGTCGTCGACGATGTCACGGGGTCGGACCCCGAGGCGGGTGCCGAGGCGGCCCCGGCGACCGACGACGCGGTGGTGCTCGACACCACCGACACGAGCGGCCGCCTCGCCGGCGAGATCGCGGTGCCCGAGGGCTTCCAGACGGTCGGCCTGTCCTGGCCGGCCGAGATCGATCAGGCAGTCCCCGAGATGCAGGTGCGCACCCGGGCGGCGGACGGCGCCTGGAGCGAGTGGAGCCACCTGGAGAAGTCCACCGACGGCGCCGACGGCGGCTCCGCCGTCATGACCTCCGCGCCGGTCTACGTGGGCGAGGCCGACGCCGTGCAGCTCGCCACCGTGGACGAGGCAGCGGTGTTCCCGGAGGGTGTGGAGCTCAGCCTGGTCTCGTCGGCCCAGGTCACCACGGCCGCGGCGACCACGTCCGGCACGGTGGCGTCGACGACGGCGACCGGTGCGCCGACGATCATCACCCGCGAGGAATGGGGCGCGGCGCCCAGGTGCCTCGAGCCGGGCACCGGTCCGACCTGGTTCCCCGCTGAGGGTGGCCTCAAGGCTTCCGCGGTGCACCACACGGTGAACCCCAACGACTACTCGACCGTCGCCGAGGCCATGCAGGCCATCCGCAACGACCAGGCGTACCACCAGCAGACGCACGGCTGGTGCGACATCGGCTACAACTTCCTGGTCGACAAGTGGGGCAACATCTACGAGGGTGCGGACGGCAGCATCGAGGAGCCGATCATCGGTGCCCACACCGGCGGCTTCAACACGAGCACGGTCGGCGTCGCGATGCTCGGCACCTATACGACGGCGGCGGGCGTCACGCCCGCGGCGGCTCAGCAGGACGGCGTGTCGAAGATCATCGGGTACCGCCTGTCGCAGTACGGCGTGAACCCGGACGAGTCGGTGGTCCTCACGGCCGCGGGCCACACGGACGGCGGCCGCTACTACGCGGGCGACCAGGTGACGCTGCCGCGTGTCTTCGGGCACCGAGACACGCACCAGACCGAGTGCCCGGGCACGCTCGCCTATCCGCTCCTGTCGAGCATCCAGGACAAGGCCGCGGTGTACGCGAAGCAGTACACCGAGGTGGCGGAGCAGCACAAGAACTTCGTCCAGGCCATGTACCAGGACTACCTCGGCCGGCCGGCCACGGCCACCGACATCGAGAGCTGGGCCTACCGGGTGTCGGTCGACGGCCCGGGCGTGCTGGCCGACGGCTTGGCGAAGTCGGACAACTACCGCAAGGTGCGGATCGTCGCCGCCTTCGAGGCGACCCTGGGCTACACGCCGTCGTCCACCCAGGTGTCCAACTACCTGTCCCAGGTGAAGCAGAAGACGCGGACGATCGACGAGATCGAACCGTTCCTCATGGGGACCTCGTCGTACTACAAGCACGTGGGCAGCACGGACGCCAAGTACGTGACCGCGCTGTACCAGCACATCCTGCAGCGCCCGCCGACGTCGGACCAGCTGAACCACTGGATTCCGCGGCTCAATACGCTGGGCCGTGCCGGCGTGGTCAACGCCCTGTGGGACAACCCGCAGGCTGTGCGCCTCCGGGTCGTCGCGACCTACCAGCACTACCTCGGCGCCGCGCCGACCACCGCGCAGGCCGACACCTGGGTGAAGCGGCTGACGGCCGGCACCGGGGAGGACGAGGCGACCCTGCGCCGCGCGATCGTGGTGACCACGAAGTACCTCGCCTACGCGGACTCGAGGTACTGAGCCCGCAGCGGGATTGATCATCAAGACGTCAGGTGGTCGGCAGCTCGGGCTGCCGGCCACCTGACGTTTCTGCCGATCGGCCGGCGTCGTCCCGAGCAGACACCTTGACCGCTCGGCGTCGTCGGAATAGGCTCCCAATGAATCGTTTCAAGATGCGCACGAGGGTGTGCGGGGAGAGGGAGGACGCCATGGCGGCATCCACACGTGTCGAGGCGGCCAAGTCCGCGCTCCGGCAGCAGACGATCGAGCTGCCGTCCTGGGCCTTCGGCAACTCGGGCACGAGGTTCAAGGTCTTCAGCCAGCCGGGCGTGCCGCGCGACCCGTTCGAGAAGCTGGCCGACGCCGCCCAGGTGCACCAGTACACCGGCGTCGCGCCGCGCGTCAGCCTGCACATCCCCTGGGACCTGGTCGACGACTTCGCCGCTCTTGCCCGGCACGCAGCGGACCTGGGCGTGCAGATCGGCATGATCAACTCGAACGTCTTCCAGGACGAGGACTTCATGCTGGGCTCGCTCGCGCACCCCGACCCCCGCGTGCGCGCCAAGGCCGTCGACCACCACAAGCAGTGCATCGACGTCATGCGGGCCACGGGCTCCAAGGACCTCAAGGTCTGGCTCTCCGACGGCCTCAACTACCCCGGCCAGGACTCGATCCGGGCCCGCCAGGACCGGATCGCCGAGTCGCTCAGCAAGATCTACGACGCGCTCGACGACGACCAGCACATGGTGCTCGAGTACAAGTTCTTCGAGCCCGCGTTCTACGTCACGGACGTCCCGGACTGGGGCACGTCGCTGCTGCACGTCATGGCGCTGGGCGACCGGGCGAAGGTAGTGCTCGACACCGGCCACCACGCCCCCGGCACCAACATCGAGTTCATCGTGGCGCAGCTGCTGCGTCAGGGCCGCCTCGGTGCATTCGACTTCAACAGCCGCTTCTACGCCGACGACGACCTCATGGTCGGCGCCGCGGACCCGTTCCAGCTGTTCCGGATCATGCACGAGATCGTGTCGGCCGGGGCACACGCCCCGGACAGCGGCGTCAACTTCATGCTCGACCAGTGCCACAACATCGAGCCGAAGATTCCCGCCCAGATCCGGTCGGTCATGAACGTCCAGGAGGCGACGGCGAAGGCGCTGCTCGTCGACGTCGAGGCGCTCACCGCGGCCCAGCTGTCCGGTGACGTGCTCGGCGCGCACGGTGTGCTCATGGACGCGTACGACACCGACGTCCGGCCGCTCGTCGCCGAGGTGCGCGAGGAGCTGGGCCTGGACCCGAACCCGACGGCGGCCTACGCGGCGTCGGGCTATGCCGAGAAGATCGCGAGCGAGCGCCTCGGTGGCGCGCAGGCAGGATGGGGAGCATGAGCGACGTCGTCGAGGCCGGTGCCGGCCGGACCGGTACGGTCCGCGAGCTGGTGGAGCGGTCGAACAGACTGGGGTCCGACCCGCGCGTGACCAACTACGCGGGCGGCAACACGTCCGCGAAGGGGACCGCCACCGACCCGGTGACGGGCGAGCCCGTGGAGCTGCTGTGGGTCAAGGGCTCCGGTGGCGACCTCGGCACCCTCACCGAGCAGGGCCTGGCCGTACTGCGGCTCGACCGGATGCGCGCCCTCGTGGACGTGTACCCGGGCGAAGAGCGCGAGGACGAGATGGTCGCCGCGTTCGACTACTGCCTGCACGGCAAGGGCGGCGCGGCGCCGTCGATCGACACCGCTATGCACGGCCTGGTCGACGCGCCCCACGTGGACCACCTGCACCCCGACGCAGGCATCGCTATCGCCGCGGCCGCCGACGGCGAGAAGCTGACCGCCGAGATCTTCGGCGACGAGGTCGTGTGGGTGCCGTGGCGCCGTCCGGGCTTCCAGCTCGGCCTCGACATCGCGGCGATCAAGGCCGCGAACCCGCAGGCGGTCGGCTGCATCCTCGGCGGGCACGGCATAACGACGTGGGGCGACACCTCGGCGGAGGCGGAGGCGCGGTCGCTGGACATCATCCGGCGGGCCGAGGACTTCATCGCCGCCCGGGCCGCGGCCCGGGACGGGCACCCGTTCGGCGCCGTGCGCGCAGGCCACGAGCCGCTGCCCGACGACGAGCGGCGGGCGCGTGCGGCAGCGCTCGCCCCCGTGATCCGGGGCCTGGCGAGCATCGACGCCCCGCAGGTGGGCCACTTCACGGACTCGGACGTGGTGCTGGGCTTCGTGGCCCGGGAGCGGCTGGTGCCGCTCGCCGAGCGCGGCACCTCGTGCCCCGACCACTTCCTGCGCACGAAGGTGAAGCCGCTGGTGGTCGACGTCCCGACGTCGGCCACCGTGGAGGAGACGGTGACGGCCCTGCGCGCGGCGCACGCCGCCTACCGCGCGGACTACGCGGCGTACTACGAGCGGGGCGCGGCGGCCGCGCGGGCACACGGCGAGGAGCCGCCCGCGATGCGCGGCGCCGACCCGGCGATCGTGCTGGTCCCCGGCGTGGGCATGTTCTCGTACGGGCGGAACAAGCAGACGGCGCGCGTGGCCGGCGAGTTCTACGTCAACGCGATCAACGTGATGCGCGGCGCGGAGACGATCTCGACCTACGCGCCCATCGCGGAGCAGGAGAAGTTCCGCATCGAGTACTGGGCGCTCGAGGAGGCGAAGCTGCGGCGCATGCCCGCGCCCAAGCCGCTGGCGACGCGGGTCGCCCTGGTGACCGGGGCGGCGTCGGGCATCGGCAAGGCGATCGCGACGCGGCTGGCCGCCGAGGGCGCGTGCGTACTGGTCACCGATCTGGACGCCGGGAAGGCCGCCGAGGTGGCGGCCGAGCTGGGCTCGGCCGACGTCGCGATCGGCGTGGCCGTGGACGTGTCGTCCGAGGCCGCGGTGCGGGCCGGGATCCAGGATGCCGTGCTGGCGTTCGGCGGCGTGGACCTCGTGGTGAACAACGCCGGGCTGTCCCTGTCGCGGTCGCTGTTCGAGACCACCGAGGCCGACTGGGACCTGCAGCACAACGTGATGGCCAAGGGGTCGTTCCTGGTTTCACGTGAAGCGGCGCGGGTGCTGGTGGATCAGGCCATGGGCGGCGACATCGTCTACATCTCCTCGAAGAACTCGGTGTTCGCGGGGCCGAACAACATCGCGTACTCCGCGACCAAGGCCGACCAGGCGCACCAGGTGCGGCTGCTGGCCGCCGAGCTGGGGGAGCACGGGATCCGCGTGAACGGCGTGAACCCGGACGGCGTGGTGCGCGGGTCGGGCATCTTCGCCTCCGGCTGGGGTGCCAACCGGGCGGCGGTGTACGGGGTGCCGGAGGAGAAGCTCGGCGAGTTCTACGCGCAGCGCACGCTGCTCAAGCGCGAGGTGCTGCCCGAGAACGTGGCCGCCGCCGTGTTCGCGCTGTGCACCTCCGATTTCTCCCACACGACCGGTCTGCACGTGCCCGTCGACGCGGGCGTGGCGGCGGCGTTCCTGCGGTGAGCGCGTCGGGGTTCGTCGCGATCGACCTGGGGGCGACCAGCGGCCGGGTGATGCTCGGTGTGCTCGACGGCGGGCGGGTCGAGCTGGTCGAGTGCGGCCGGTTCCCCAACGGCCCGGTGGACTCCGGCGACGGCCTGCGCTGGGACGTCGAGGAGCTGTGGGCGGGGATCCTCGACGGGCTGCGCTCCGCAGGCACCCTGGCGGCGCAGGCCGGGGTCGAGGTTCGCGGGATCGGGGTGGACTCGTGGGCGATCGACTACGGGCTGCTCGGTCCTGACGGCAAGCTCGTGGGGGACCCGTGGTGCTACCGGGACGCCCGGACGGAGGGGGTCGCGGACCGGGTCTACGAGCGGATCTCCTTCGCCGGGCACTACGCCGTCAACGGCCTGCAGCACCTGCCGTTCACCACGGAGTTCCAGCTCGTGGCGGGGGCCGACGGCGGGCCGGGCTCGGCCGAGTGGGCACGCGCCGCCCGGCTGCTGCTCGTGCCCGACCTGATCACGTACCGGCTGACCGGGCGGCAGGTCGCGGAGGTGACGAACGCGTCCACCACGGGGCTGCTCGACGCCCGGTCGCGCACCTGGTCGGCCGAGCTGCTGGACCGGCTGGGCGCCGAGTACCCCGGGCTTGCCGGGCTGGGCGAGCTGCTTCCGGAGCTCGTGGAGCCGGGGACCGTGGTCGGTCCCCTGACGGACGCCGTGCGCGAGGCGACGGGACTCGACATGGTCCCCGTGTTCGCGGTGGCCTCCCACGACACCGCGTCCGCGGTGGTCGGGACGCCACTGCCGGAGGACGGGACCGCCGCCTACATCTCCTCCGGGACCTGGTCCCTGGTCGGGGTCGAGCTGCCCGGGCCGGTGCTCACCGACGCGAGCCGCGCGGCGAACTTCACCAACGAGCTCGGCGTCGACGGCACCGTCAGGTACCTGCGCAACGTCATGGGCCTGTGGGTCCTGGACGAGTGCGTCCGGGAGTGGACGGTGGACGCTTCGCGGGGCGAGGGCCCTCCGGTCGACCTCGGTGTGCTGCTCGCCGAGGCGGCGGCCGAGCCGGGCGGCCGGTGCCTCCTCGCCGTGGACGGCGACGAGTTCCTGGCCCCCGGCGACATGCCGGCGCGGGTGCGCGCCGCGATCCGGCGCTCCGGGGCCGAAGTGCCCGAGACCCGGGCGGCACTGGCCCGGGTGGTGCTGGACAGCCTGGCGGACACGTACGCCCGGGTGGTCCGGCAGGCCGGCGAGCTGGCCGGGACCGAGATCCGGGCCGTGCACGTGGTGGGTGGCGGCTCGCAGAACGAGCTGCTCAACCGGCTCACGGCGGAGGCGACCGGGCTCCCCGTCGTCGTCGGCCCTGCCGAGGCGACGGCGCTCGGCAACGTCCTGGTCCAGGCGCGCGCGTCCGGCGTCGGGCCGCAGACGCTCGCGGGCCTGCGGACCGTGGTCCGCGACAGCACGGACCTGCGCATGTTCTGAAACCGAGCGAAAAGGTGGACCGTGCTCACGCGCGGGGAGCGCTCGACGCGCGGACGATCAGACGCGGGCTCAGCTCGATGCGATGCACCGGGCGGTCCGCCCCGGTCGCCGCGTCGCTCCCGTCGCTGTCGCGCGAAGCGGCGGTGTCCGCCAGGGCGGCCAGCCGGCGCATCAGGAGCTCCAGCGCGTCCGCGCCGATCGCCGCCTTGGGCGGCCGCACCGCGGTGAGCGGCGGATCTGCCAGGCCGGCCACCTCGTCGTCGTAGGCGACGACGGCGAGGTCCGCCGGCACGCGGACGCCGCGCTCCTGCGCCTGCTCCACCAGCGAGATCGCCTCCCGGTCGGAGTGCACCAGGAGCGCCGTCACCTCGGCCTCCGCGCACCTGTCCAGGACGGAGGCGGCCTCGTCGGCCCAGCCGGCGTCGGACAGCGGGACCGTCTCCAGGTCGAGCACGACGTCGAGCCCCAGCTCGTCCGCCACCGCGAGAAAGCCGCGCCGGACGGCGGCCGACGTCGGGCTCGTCCGCGACGTCACCAGCCCCACCCGCCGGTGCCCGCGCTCCGCGATGTGCCGCGTGGCCATGCCGGAGCCGAGCGCGTGGTCGGTGGCCACCGACTCCAGCGGTTCGCGGTACGGACCCGCTACCAGCCGCCGCTCCATCAGCACCACCGGCTGGCGCAGGCCGGCGAGCCACTCGCCGAGCTCGGCGGCCTCGGGCCCGTCGACGGGCGGCGCCACGAGCAGGCCGTCGACCCCCGGGCCGCCGTCGTCCCCGACGAGCGCGGCCACCTGCCGCCGCACCTGGTCGACGTCATACGACGCGCCCCGCAGGATCAGCCGCGCCGCTCCGTGCGCGGCGCCCCGCGCGCCGCGGATCACCTCGGGCCAGTAGTAGTCGATCGAGGGCACGACCATGCCGATCGTGAGCTGCCCGGCGTCGTCGGCGGGTGTCACCGCAGGCATTCCGATTCCGGTGGCGGCGCCGGTGGACATGCCGGCCGCGCGCGCCGGGATCCGGGCACCGCCGTGCACCTTCTCCAGCGTGCCGTCCGCGACGAGCAGGGCGAGGTCACGCCGCACGGTCACGGGCGTCACGCCGAGCACGCGTGACAGGTCGCTCACGCGCGCCGACCCGGTCTCCCGCACCCGCGCGATCAGGCGCGCCCGACGCTCGCTCGGGAGCGGCGCTTCCTCCGTCATGCAACCTCCTGCTGTCCTGACCCGATGGGTCTCATGGTTACCAGGAACGTGCCCGACGGCGCCTCTGCGCGCGCCGTGAGCCGCAGCCGGGTCAGGTGTTCACCCCAGACGGCGGACAGCTCGGGGTCGTCCAGCTCGCGCACGTCGAGCTCGGCGTCGACGGCCTCAGGGTCCCAGGTGATCGCGAGCGCGCGGCGCGACGCCGGGTCCGGGATCCTGCTGTCCGACGGCGGTATCCCGCCGCCCGACGGCGGTGGGATGCCGCCGTCCGGCGAGAACCGGACCATCGCCCGGCCGGGAGCGAGCGCGACGTCGCCGGCGAGCAGCCAGTGCCACGCCGTCGGGCCGTCGGCCGCCGGGGTGTGGGAGGTGGCGGGGGCGAAGGACCAGGCATCCTCGACGGTCACCGCCTCGCCGACCGAATCCAGGGTGACCTCGCGCCACCAGTGCTCCAGCCCGTCCACCGGGTAGGCCCCGGCCAGGTCGAGCCGAGCGCTCCATCGGCCGCCGTCCGACACCTTGAAGCTGCGGGCGCCGAACTGCGGACCCGGGGGCTGCTCCACGCCGCGAATCCGGGGGACGCTGTGCCAGTCGCCGCGGACGGTCCACAGCTCGTACCGGTCCGGCCCGAAGGTCCCGGCGCGGTAGGTGGGCTTGCCGGCGTCGACGACGAGGGGCACGCCGTCGACCGCCACGATGACCGAGCCGACATCCACGTGGTTGTGGTTCTCGCCGTTGTGCCCGCCCTTGACCGACACCGCGAGCCCGCGCGTCGACCCGGGCGCGGAGCGCGCGACGGCCACCCCCGTCGACGGGAAGAAAGCCCGCCCCACCAGGGGCGGCGCGGCCGCCGGACCGTCTGCCCAGGGATCGGCCAGCATGCGGACCGCACGCGGAAGGGAGGCGCGCTCGTCGAACAGGCCGCCCGGCAGCCCGCGGTACGACGCCGCGTGCTGGGCCGCGGCGGCGTCGTCCACCCGCAGGGCCCACGCGTGCACGACGTTCCAGGGCCAGGTCGCGAGCGGCCGCGCCGAACCGTCCGCGACGTTGACGTACCAGTTGTCGCCGAGGTGCATGGAGTGCGGGAAGGCCACGGTCGCGCGGATGCGGTCCAGCGCCTCGGGTCCCGGCTCGATCCCGGCGAACCCGAGCAGGTCCTGCGCCTCGAGCGCGCGGGCGGCGCCCTGCCACCAGTAGTGGTAGCCCTCGTCCACTCCGCCGTCGGCGGGCAGCGACGCCCAGTATGCGGCGATCCCCTCCGCGACGAGCGCGGCGATCGCCCGACGCCGGTCCGGGTCGTCCTCCAGCGCGAGGCCGGCCGCGAGCACGTTGCCCTGGATCCAGGGGCTCCAGTTCATGATCGGGTGGTCGACGCCGAGCCACCACCAGTCGCGCCGCTCGGTGAAGGGCCGCAGCACCCGGGTCTGCGTCTCTGACCGGAGGCGCCACCGCACACCGGGCGCGCGCTCGTCGAGCGCCGGGCCGAGCAGGTGGTCGATCCAGGCGAGCTGCCCGGCGACCTCCCCGGCGCCGAGGTCGAGGTACGGCTCGGTGACGGTCGGCGTGACGCGGCCGAAGCGGTCGAACGTGTCGTCGTGCGCGGCCCAGCACCAGGTCGACTGCTCGCACAGCAGCAGCACGCCGTCGACCACCTCGTCGATGCGGTCCACGCGCGGGTCGAGCAGCGCCGCCAGCGTGGCGCGGGTCAGGCGTGCGTGCCGGGCGGCGACGTGCCCCTCGTAGACCGTGCGGTCGCCGTCGCGGAAGAACCGGGCGTACTGCGAGGCGAGGGTCTGTGGCCAGGGGGTGCCGCGCTCGGCGTCGGCCGCTGCGAGCGTGGGGGCGAGGGCCCCGGCCACGCCGCGGGAGGCCCAGAAGCCCCGGTCGGTGACGTCGGGCGCAGGCAGCGACGCTGCTGTCATGTGCACTCCTCCAATGATCGAAAGTGATCGTATAGGAACTCTTCGTCGACGGCCAGGGCTTGCCAACGCCCTGTGTTGTCGGCTTCAATGGGCCGCGTCCGATCGTAGTTGATCGGAAATGTTCGTCTGGCCGATCGGGCGAACGTGACACTCGACGGAGAGGAGGCGGTGGTGCGGCGACCTGAGGTCCTGCTCGTCATGGATGACCGAGCGTTACGCATGCAGTTCGGTCCCGACGAGGCCACCCGGCTCGGCACGATCGCGACGCTCGGCGAGCCGCTGCGTGTGGCGTCCTACGACACACCCGAGGCGAAGGACCGCCTGGCCGACGTCGAGGTGCTCCTCACCTCGTGGGGCGCGCCTCGGATCACCGAGGACGTGCTCGACCTCGCCCCGAACCTGCGGGCCGTGCTGCACTGCGCGGGCACCGTCCGGCCGCTCGTGTCCGACGCCGTCTGGGACCGCGAGCTGCTCGTCACCAACGCCGTGGCCGAGAACGCGCTGCCCGTCGCTGAGTTCACGGTGGCCGCGATAGTCATGGCCGGCAAGAAGGCGCCCTTCCTCGCGAACATCGCCCGCACCCGGCGCGACGACTGGTCCTACCTGGGCGAGCACGGCGTCCTCTCCAACCGCGACCGGATCGTCGGGATCGTCGGCTTCTCCCGGACCGGGCGGCAGGTGGTGGCGCGCCTGACCGTGCCGGGTTCCGGCCCCGAGACGCGCGAGATCCTCGTCGCGGACCCGCTCGCGGACCCCGTCGCCGTGGCCGAGGCCGGCGCGCGGCTGGTGCCGCTCGACGAGCTGCTGGCGGCGTCCGACATCGTCTCCCTGCACGCGCCCGAGCTGCCCTCGACGCGGAAGCTGATCGGCGCGCGCGAGCTCGCCCTGCTGCCCGACGGCGCCACGCTCATCAACACGGCCCGCGGCGCCGTCGTGGACACCGCGGCGCTGGAGCAAGAGTGCGCCACCGGCCGGATCTACGCGATGCTCGACGTCACCGAGCCGGAGCCGCTGCCGGCGTCGTCCGTGCTGTACGACCTGCCGAACGTCATGATCACCCCGCACATCGCTGGGTCGCTCGGGACGGAGGCGCGGCGGATGACCGCCGCCGCGCTCGACGAGCTGGAGCGGTACGCGCGGGGTGACGCGCCCCGGAGCGCCGTGACGCGCGCGGACATGGAGTTCGTCGCATGACCGGCCACGCATCGGAGACGCGCGTGTCCGGCACGGCCGGCCGGTCCGGGGAGACCGGGCCCGAGGCCCGCACCTGGCTCGCCGCCTACGCCGACCGGCTCCTGGCCGCGGTGCGGCCGTACGCGTCGCCGAGCGGCTCGCTCATCACGCTGCCGGGCACGCCCGGCGGGTACGGCACCGCCGTCGACGGCCTGGAGGGTTTCGCGCGCACGTTCCTGCTGGCCGGCTTCCGGCTCGCGGGGGAGGACGGCGCTGATCCGGACAACCTCGCCGAGCGGTACGCGGCCGGGCTGGCCGCCGGCACCGACCCGGCCCACCCCGAGCGGTGGATCCGGCCCGAGGAGCACGGCCAGGCCAAGGTCGAGGCCGCGTCGCTCGCCCTGATCCTCGACATGACGCGGCCCTGGATCTGGGACCGGCTGGCGCCGTCCGCCCAGGAGCACGTGGTCGAGTACCTCGGGTCCGTGGTGTGCGACCGCGACTACCCGGACAACAACTGGGTCTGGTTCCGGATCGTCGTCGAGACGTTCCTGCGGTCGGCTGACGGGCCCTTCTCCGCCGCCGACGTCGCGCACGACCTCGCCGCCCACGACCGGTTCCGCCGCCCGGGCGGCTGGTTCGCCGACGGGCCCGAGCGGAGCTTCGACCACTACGCCGGCTGGGCCCTGCACCTGTACCCGGCGCTGTGGGCGCGGATGGCGGGCGCGGCGTCGGTTGCCGAGGCGGCGGGCGACGACCTGGCCGCTCGCTCTGCTCAGGACCGCGCCCACCTGGGGCGATACCTCGACGATGCAGTCGCGCTCGTCGGGTCCGACGGCGCACCGCTCCTCCAGGGCCGCAGCCTCACCTACCGGTTCGCGGCCGCCGCGCCGTTCTGGGCGGGTGCCTTCGCGGGCGTCGGCCGACCGGGGCAGCTCCGGGAGGCGGCGACGCGCATCGTGCGGCACTTCGCCGACCACGGCGTACCGGGCGACGACGGGCTGCTCACCCTCGGCTGGCACCACCCGTGGCGCCCCATCGCGCAGCGGTACAGCGGCACCGGCTCGCCCTACTGGGCGAGCAAGGGTCTGCTCGGGCTCGCGCTCCCGCCGTCGCACGAGGTGTGGACGGCCGCGCCAGTGCCGCTCCCGGTGGACGACGGCGACGTGCTCGCCCTCGTGGAGGCGCCCGGCTGGGTCATCAGCGCCACGCACGACGACGGGATCGTGCGCGTGATCAACCACGGCACCGACCACGCGCTGCCCGGGTCCGACGGCGGCGACTCGCCCCTGTACGCGCGGCTCGGCTACTCGACCGCGACGTCACCCCTGCTGGACACCGACGCCTGGGCCTCACCGCTGGACCAGTCGGTGGTCCTGCTGGACGCAACTGGCCGCCCCACCCACCGCACAGGCTTCGAGCCCGTCCCCATTGAGTGCGGGGTATCTGTTGGCTCGAGACGTCTCGAACCAACAAATAGCCCGCACTCAACCGGTGGGGCGGACGCTCTTGGGGTCGGCTCCGTCGCTGATGCGCACTGGGTCGAGCCCGACCTCTCTGCCCCGGACCACGGGTCGGGGCGGGCCGGCGTGGCGACCCCGGCGGGTCGGATCACGACCGTGTCGATCGTTCGGGGGGCGTGGGAGGTCCGGCTGGTGCGGGTCTCGACCAGCGAGGGCCACCCGGCGGCCGAGGGCGGCTCGGCCGGGGCGACGGCGCTGCGGATCGGCGGGTGGGCCGCCGGGCCGGGGCTCGACTCCACGCTGGTCCCGCTGCTGGGTGACATCGCCCCGGTGTGCGGAGACACGACGTCCGACGACGCGACCCCGCTCGCCGGCCCGACAACCACCCCCTGGTTGCGTTACGCGCCGGTGCCGTCCGGCTGGGTCGGCGTCGGCGTACACCTCGCGCGGACACCCGATCCCGGGCGACCGCGTCTCGATCTCACCACCGGACAGGCCGTCGTGACCTGGCCGGACGGCAAACGGACCACGGCAACCCTGCCCTGACGACACACGCCGCTCCCGACGATCGCCACCGAGGCGTCGCGGGTACGGAACTACTCGAAGGAGAGTACGAATGAACCGCAAGATCATGAGCGCGGTCGGCGTCGCGGCCGCCGCGACGCTGGCCCTGACGGGGTGCGGCGGCGGGTCCGAGCCCGCGGCCGCCGAAGGCCCCGTCACCATCAGCCTGGCCGGCTGGGACTTCGCGTCCACGCCGGAGTTCCAGACGCTCGCGGACGCCTACCACGAGGCGAACCCGGACGTCACCGTGGAGCTCAAGGAGTACCCGGCGGGCGACGACTACGACACGGCCCTCACCGCCGACCTGGCCGCGGACGCGGCGCCGGACATCTTCATCGTGAAGAACCTGAAGAACTACATCACGTTCCAGCAGGGCGGCACGCTGCTCGACATCTCGGACGTGGCTGCCGAGCTCGACCCCGCGACGGGCGGCCTGGAGCCGATGGCGGTCGACGGCGCCACCTACGCCGTGCCCTATCGCCAGGACTCGTGGCTGCTGTACTACAACAAGGAGCTGTTCGAGAAGGCCGGCGTGGACCTGCCCGACGGGTCCTGGACCTGGGACGACTACGCCGACGCCGCGGAGACGCTGACCAAGGACATCGACGAGAAGCAGGTCACGGGCACCTACCTGCACAGCTGGCAGTCCACCGTGCAGGGCTTCGCGCTCGCGCAGACCGAGGGCGCCTCGCTGGACGGCGGCGACTTCTCGTTCCTCGCGCCGTACTACGAGCGTGAGCTCGCGATGCAGGACAACGGCTCGCAGCCGTCCTATGCCACGGTCACCACGAACGAGCTGACCTACCAGGCGCAGTTCGGCACTCAGAAGGCGGCGATGATGCCCATGGGCTCCTGGTACATCGGGACGCTCGTGGCGGAGCAGGCGTCGGGCGCCGCGGACACGTTCGAGTGGGGCATCGCGCCGATCCCGCAGCTCGACGAGTCGACCACCGGCACGGAGAACACGCCGGTCACCTTCGGCGACCCGACGACGATGGGCATCAACTCGGGGATCGACGAGTCCAAGATCGAGGTCGCGAAGGACTTCCTGAAGTTCGCCGCAGGCCCCGAGGGCGCCGCTGCGCTCGCGGGGATCGGCATCACGCCGGCCCTGATCGACGACGCCGTCGCCGACGCGATCTTCGGGCTGGAGGGTGTGCCGCAGGACGACCTGTCACGGTTCGCCTACACCACGCACGAGACGCTGCCGGAGAACCCGGTGGGCCAGAACACGGCGGCGATCCAGACCATCCTGGGCGAGACGCACTCGGCGATCATGTCGGAGTCCACGCCGGTGGACGAGGCGCTCACCGAGGCCGAGGAGCGCGTCGCCAACGAGGTCGGCTGATG
>CAWKLP010000005.1:0-18892 GCA_963850545.1 uncultured Actinomycetota bacterium
CCTTGGTTGTGGGCGTGATCGTTGCGCCTGAAACGGGCAGGTAGTAGCAACGATCGCGCCCACAACCAAGCGGGTCAGGGGTAGGTGGTTACCTTTGCCGGGATGGTCTCCGTTCCGCTCGCGCGGGGGCCGACGCCGTTGATGACGTGCTCGTACGTCCCCACCCCGCCGAGCGACACCGTGAGCAGCGAGTGCATCCGCACCCCCGGTGTGACCGGTACCTCGAAGCCGTTGTCCGAGGTGATCGACGCGTCCGAGGTGAACACGCAGTACGACCCCAGACCCCAGGCCTCGTGCTGCGTCACGCCGTCCGCGACCTTGTACGCCGCCCAGCCCCGGATGCCGTCGTGGTTCCACGCCGCCTGGTTCGGCGGGTCGTACGGCAGCTCGTTCTGGTAGAAGATCGTGCGGCCGCGCTCCCCGTTCCACAGGGTGTTGTACTCCTGGTAGTGCTCCACGAAGAGCCCGTACCCGTCGACGTCGTCGCCGTTGACCACCAGCCCGTTGTCCGCGGTGTTGACGTCCCAGCCCACGCCGTCACCGTGGTCACCCCGCCACGACCAGATGTGGTCGATGATCGTGTCGTCGGCGTTCACGACGATCGCCTGGTCCACCCGCCCGACGTGCGCGCCGCCGACCCGGACGAACACGTCGTGCAGCGAGATCGGGTCGTCCGCGTGGTCCGAGGTGGACCCTGCCGTCCCGACCGTGAGCATGGACGGCGACTCCGTAGCACCGGCGTCGAAGAGCACGCCGGCCACGCGGACGCCGTCCACGTCACCCACCCGCATCGCCGTCTGGCCCGCCGTCGGCACGATCGTTGCGTACCCGAGCCCGAGCACGACGGTCCCGGCACGGTTCACCTCGACGGTCTCGTCCAGCTCGTAGATCCCGGGCGTGAACAGCAGGTGCAGGCCCTGGTCCAGCGCCGCGTTGATCCGGTCGGCGGAGTCGCCCGGGTGCGCCACGTAGAAGTCGTCCAGCGGCACGGAGGCGCCCGACGTCGTCCCGCCGTCCCAGGTCGCACCCCGCGTCCCCGACCGCAGGCCGGGCACGAACACCGCGTAGTCGTCACCGTCCAGGTAGAGGTACGGCTTCTCGCGGATGACGCCGGTGGTGTCCAGCGTGGTCACCGCGGGTTCGGGGAACGACGTCGGCGGGGCGTTCTCGACGCCGGAGAACACCATGTTCCACAGCGTCCCGGCCCAGCCGCCCGTGAGCGTCGAGTCGCGGGTGTACCACTGCTGCTGGGTCCAGGCGCGGACCTCGCCGTCGACCACCGAGTCGGCGATGTAGCCGCCCGACGCCCAGCCGTACCGCGACGAGTGCAGCATGAGGTTGCCCTTGACGTGTACGCGCCGCATCGGCGCCGCCTGCGACACCGCCCACCGCATGTCCCCGCCGGTCGGCGTGACGGCCAGGTTCTCGACGGAGCGCCAGAAGTTCTGCGTCGCGTTCCCCTCGAACCACTCGGCGTCGGCCCAGACGCCGCCGGTGATGTTCACGTCGTCCGGGTCCGCGCCCAGGCCGGCGATCGAGGTGTGGAAGCCGGCGTTCACGTGCACCGGGTAGGTGCCCGGCTCGAAGAGGAACTGGTGGCGCCCGTCGCCGAACTGGTCCGCCTCCTGCTGGTCGTAGACGGCGTCGACCGCCGCCTGCACCTGGTTTACGGGCGTGTCCGGGCCGAAGACGTGCACGTTCGGCCCGAGGTCACCGCCCCCGGGGATCGGATCGCCGGGGTCCCCGCCGTCGCCCGTGAACACCTTGAGCTCCCAGAGCGAGTAGCCGTACCCCGTGCCCCGCTCCGTGCCGGTGAGCCGCACGTACCGGCCGGAGCCGGTGACGTCGAGGGACTGCGCGCCGCCGGTCCCGTCCGAGACCGTGGTCAGCGTGCGCCAGGTGGCACCGTCGTCGGACGCCTCGATCCGGAAGTCCCTGCCGTACGCGGTCTCCCAGGCGAGCTCGACGCGGCACAGGTCCGAAGCCGTGCCGAGGTCGACCTGGATCCACTGCGGATCGGCGGGCTCGCTGCTCCAGCGCGTGCCGGGGTCGCCGTCGACGGCCGAGGCCGCGCCGAACGGGCCCTCGGTGGACGACGCCGTCGCCGGCCGCCCGAGCGCGGCGTTCGTGGTGCATGCCGCCGCGGCGGCGTCGGCCCGGTTCAGGCCGACAGGGGCCGACGCCGGACGCGGGGCGGCCGTCACCGACGCCGGTGCTGCCACCGCCGACAGCGGTGCCGCGACGCAGGCCGCGACCGCCGCGGCGGCCAGCCAGGCCCGCCGTCCATGCCGGCCGGACGCCACAACACGAGTGGCCGTCATGACGCGACCTCCTCGCGTGCGGCGGCCGTCTCCGGCACGAGCTCGTAGTTCTCGTCGAGCACCGTGCCGCGGTGCGGCTTGTACAGGTCGTAGCCTCGCGGGTTGCACTGGAGCCCGCCGTTGATGCAGTGCTCCACGAGCCGGCGGAGCACCTCGGGGTCCCAGGCGTTCACGAAGTCGTAGTGCCACGACTGGTCGGACCCGCTGACGAGCGCGACGTCGGACATGTCACCGCTCACGGGCCACGCGATCTTGAACTCGAGCATCGGCACCGCGACCGGGTGGGTCATGGGGCACTGGCCGGCGACCGGGTACGCCATGTGCGCGCCGTGGCCCATGTGGGCCGACTCCTCCGGGGTCAGGTGCATCCCGTCCCAGCAGCTCGGCGCCTGGTACCGGATGTTCAGCTGCGTCCCCTCGGGACAGTTCGCCGGGATCTCCCAGCTCTTGGAGATGTCGCCGCACTCCCAGCCCTCGACGGCGCCCGGCGCGGTGCGGAACTCCTCGACCGTGGCCATCATGTCGCCGGTCACGAACTGGAGCCCCTCCGGGAACGGCACAACGTCGGCGTGGTCGTCGATCCCCGACTTGTAGTAGACCGTCATCGGGATGTTCGGCTCCACCGGGACGCCGCCCTTCGTGATGGCGGGGAACCAGTAGGCCGACTGGTCCTGCGGCACCGTGCAGGTGCTCTCCGGGCTCGCCAGCAGGCTGGCGGGCGTGGTGAACGCGTCCGTCGAACGGTTGCCGATGAACGTGTGCAGGTGCGACCGGCCGGGCTGCCCGGGGTACACGATCGAGTCGTCGGGCAGGAAGTGCGAGAAGGTGCAGTTCGCCTGGAACTCGTGGTGCGTGACCTCGTCACCGGGGAACGGCGGCGGATCCTCCGGCCCGCCGGCCTCGCCGTCGCCGAACACCTGGAACTCGATCAGGGAGTAGCCGTAACCGGTGCCCCGGGCGGTCCCGACGAGCTGGACGTAGCGACCCGTCGTCGCCACCTCGTACACCTCGGTCCCGCCCGTGCCGGCGCCCTCGGTCACCACGGTGGTCCAGCTCTGCGCGTCCGAGGAGACCTGGAGCGTGAACGCCGCGCCGTACGCGGCCTCCCACTCCAGGGCGATGTGGTCGAGGTCGTAGGACCGGCCGAGGTCGATGCGGATCCACTCGTCGTCCGTCTGGGCGCTGGCCCAGCGGGTGGTGCGGTCGCCGTCGACGGCGAAGCGCGGCCCGAGGCCACCGGACTCCGAGCTCGAGGCCGCGGTGAGCGCGCCCTGCGAGAGAAGCGTGTTCGGGTCGGCGACGGCGGTGGTGGCGCCGATCGTCCCGGCCGCGCTCAGGGTCGAGGCGAGCAGTGCCGTCGCGAGCGCGCCCGCGAGGACACGAGGAGTGCTGAGTGCTGTGCGCATGGTTCCTCCTTCGATGGTGGTGCTGGCTGCTGACACGTCACTGCTGGTAGACGCCGAGCTCGTACAGGGAGTAGCCCCACTCCGTCCCGCGCTCGGTGAGGTTGAGGCGCACGTAGCGACCGGATCCCGCGACGTCCAGGCTGTCGACCCCGCCGTTGCCGCCCGTGACGGTCCGGACGGTGGTCCACGCGTTGCCGTCGGTCGAGGTCTGCACCTGGTAGGACTTCCCGTAGGCCGTCTCCCAGACGAGCTGGACGTGGTCGAACGACTGCACCGAGCCCAGGTCCACCTGGTACCAGGCGGTCGGGCCCCACTCGCTGGCCCAGCGCGTCGAGATGTCGCCGTCGACGGCGCGACCGGGCGTCCAGTCGCCGTTCCACGGGTCGAAGCTCGACGCCGTCGCCGTCTTCCCCTGCGCGATGTTGGTGCCGTCGACGTCGGGCGCAACGACGCGGAACGACCTGGTCTCCACGCCCACGTTGCCGTTGCCGTCCTCGGCGAACACGTAGACCTTCCAGACGCCGAGCATCTCCGGCGCCGTGACCCGGAACGTGCCGGGCGCGGTCTGGTCGAAGTCGGCCTGCGCGATGCCGCCCGCGTTGTTGATGTACTTGCTGTTCAGCATCACGTTGGACGTGATCGGGTCGCCGTCCGGGTCCGCGACGTCCACGGTGACCGTGAACTGCTCGCCGGCCTCCACCGCCGTCGAGCCGGGGACGCTCATTGCGGAGATCCGCGGCGGGGTGTTCATCCCGGAGGTGTCGACGCCCCAGGCCCGCGCGATCGAGTAGTAGCCGAGGCGCTTGTTGTCACCCGGGATGACGTTGAACCACACGCCGCCGAAGTCGCCCTCGATGCCGTAGTGGAAGAACGTGGCGCCCAACGCGACGCCGTCGTGCTCCCGCAGGCAGCGCCAGGAGT
This sequence comes from uncultured Actinomycetota bacterium, assembly GCA_963850545.1. Classification (GTDB taxonomy): domain Bacteria; phylum Actinomycetota; class Actinomycetes; order Actinomycetales; family Cellulomonadaceae; genus Promicromonospora. Next base: position 4,649 of record CAWKLP010000005.1, read on the forward strand.
CCACGTACGCCTGCTCCTTCTCCAGGTCGGTGGGCTCGTCGGGCACGCCGTTGGCGTCGTCCGGTACCTCCCACTCGCCGGCCGCGCCACCCTCGGTGATGATGTACGGCCGGTCGTAGCCGCCGGCCTCCCAGGCCGCGGGCACGTTGCACAGGTCGCCGTACGCGTTGACGGAGAGCAGGTCCAGGTCCGGTGCGTTCGCCTCGATGTACGGCCAGGCTCCGACCCACGCGTCGGTGCTGGTGGTCGGGTGGTTCGGGTCGGCCTGGTGGACGGCGACGCTCACCTCGTTGACAAAGGCGGCGTACGCGTTGCGGATCTGCTCCAGCTCGGTGCCCGAGTAGCAGTTCTGGAGCCCCAGGAGCGACTCGTTGCCGATGTTCCACATGAGCACGCCCGGGTGGTCCTTGTAGGCCGCGACCTGGCTGAGGATGTCGGCCTTGGTGTTCGCCTTGTAGGTCGCGTCGGTGCGGTAGTCGATGCACCCGCCGGAACCCGGACCGCCGCCCGGCAGGAGCCAGAAGCCCATCACCACGCGGACGTCGTGCGCCGCCGCCGAGTCGAGGAGCTGGCGCGTGTCGGCGCCCGTGCCCCAGGTGCGGATCGTGTTGGCGCCCATGGCGGTCAGGGTCGGCATGTAGTGGTCCGCGGTGCTGAACGCCGGGCCCCAGGTGAAGCCCCGCACGGTGTACGGCTGACCGTCTACCCGCAGGTCCCAGGCACCGTTGCCGCCAACGACCTCGACGTTGCTCGGCCCCGAGTCCCGAACGGGGACGTTCGGGTGGCCCGGGTTCACGTAGCTCGGGTCGCCCGGGTCCGTACCGCCGGCCTCGCCGAAGACGCGCAGCTCCCACAGCGAGTTGCCGTAGCCGCTCGCCCGCGCGGTGGACAGCAGCCGCACGTAGCGAGCGGTCCCGTCGACGTCGAACGTGTCGGTGCCGCCATCGCCCGAGCTGGTCGAGTACACAGTGGACCAGGAGGACCCGTCGGCGGAGACCTGGAACTGGTACGTGGTCGAGTACGCGGCCTCCCAGAGCAGCTCCACGTGGTCGAGATCGGCGGACCGGCCCAGGTCGACCCGGATCCACTGCGGGTCGCTGAACTCGCTGGCCCAGCGGGTGCCGAGATCGCCGTCGACGGCGGCGCTCGCGGGTGTGTAGTCGTGGTTCTCCTCCGAGGAGGCGGTGGCGGGCTTGCCCTGCGACAACAGGACCGGCTCGGCCTGGGCCGACGTCGCGGGCACGACGAGTGCCGTCGCGACCAGCAGGCCGGTCGCCAGGGCGGCGGCTCCGGCGCGTAGGCCGCGCCTGAGCCGGGCCGCGTGCGTGCCGGGTGATCCGGTGGTGATCATGGGGTCTTCCTCTCCGTCCGCTCGTCGGCCAGGTGCGGCGGCCGGTGGCGCGGTTCGTCGTTGAGCCTGCCTTCGCGTCGCTCCGGTGCGTCGCGAGTTGGGAGAGCGCTCTTACGTCGCCAATCTTTGACCCGTCTTTGGTGGAGCGTCAAGGGTTGAGGCGCGCCGCTTCTCCTGCTTCTTAATATTGTTTTGGTTGCTTTGGCGGCGAAGAATACCGCTTCGGCCCGACGCCGAGGCGGCGCGGATCTGCGGCATGTCACCCGCACGGGCTCCATGGGAGAGCGCTCTTACTCTGTTACCGTCGGCCTGTGAGCAAGGATCTGCGGCGTGCGGCGCCGACCCTGGAGGACGTGGCGAAGGTCGCCGGCGTCTCTCGCGCGACCGTGTCCCGCGTGATCAACGGCAAGCGCAAGGTGGCCCCGGCAGTGCAGGAGGTCGTCCTCGAGGCGGTGGCCGAGACGGGCTATGTCCCCAACCGGGCCGCGCGGTCCCTGGTCACCCGCCGGACGGGCACGGTGGCCGTCGTCATCTCGGGTGCCGACGCCGACCCCGACAGCGAGCTCGACCTGTCGGGCGTCTTCTCCGACCCGTTCTTCGGCCGGGTGGTCGGCTCCCTCGTACGGACCCTCCGGCCGCACGACGTGCACCCGGTCCTGATGTTCGCCGACAACGACCAGACCAGGAGCCAGGTGGTCTCCTACCTGCGGTTCGGGAACGCGGACGGGGCCTTGCTCGTGTCCACCTATGCCGACGACCCGCTCCCGGAGGAGCTGCTGGGAACCGGCCGTCCGATAGTGCTCTTCGCCCGGCCCGGCCACGCGATCCCGGCGAGCTACGTCGACCTCGCCAACGCCGACGGCGCTCGCCTGGCCGCGAACCACCTGCTCGACCGGGGCTGCCGCAAGCTCGGGGTGATCTCCGGGCCGGTCGACGTCCCGTCCGCACGGGACCGGCTCGACGGCTTCCGCGACGCCGCGGCTCGGCGTGGGCACGCCTTCGTCCCGAGCGCGGAAGGGTCCTTCACCTTCGAGAGCGGCGAGGCCGCGATGACGGAGCTCCTCGCCGCCGCCCCGGACCTCGACGGGATCTTCGTCTCGAACGACCTCATGGCCCAGGGCGCGATTCACGTGCTGCAGACGCAGGGGCGACGAGTGCCCGAGGACGTCGCGATCGTCGGGTTCGACGACAGTCCCGTGGCCGTGCAGACCCGCCCCCGGCTGACGACAGTGCGGCAGCCCGTGGAGAAGATGGCGGAGGAGATGGCGCGGATGCTCCTGGAGCAGATCGACGCCGACGAGCCGGCCGTGCGGTCCGCGATCTTCGAGCCGGCCCTGGTGGTCCGCGACTCGGCGTGACCTTCTGGTTGCGGGCGTGATCGTTTGCGCCTGAAACGGGCAAGAAGTGACAACGATAGTGCCCACAGCGAACGAGGAGGGGTACGGGTCGTTCGTGTGGGAATCCCTCACGACCCCGCGACCAGCATCTTGCTAGGTTCCTGAACAAATCGGTCGTCGACGTCCGCGGCGGCCTAGGACCCGAAGCGAGGTGGTTCCCCGTGAGATCTCGTCGCGCACCATTCCTGATCGCAGCTCTTGTCGCTGCGCTCCTGACGACAGGAGCTGCCGCCGTCGTCGGCCCGGCAGCCCAAGCCGTGGTGGCGGACTGCAGTGCGTCCGCCTGGAGCAGCAGCTCGGTCTACGTCGGCGGCAACCTGGTCACCCACGGTGGCGCCGCCTGGCGCGCCAAGTGGTGGACCCAGGGCGAGACGCCCGGCACCACCGGCGAGTGGGGAGTGTGGGAGCGGGTCGGAACATGCGACGGCGGAGACCCGCCGACCGATCCCCCTGGCACTGACGCATTCCCCGTCAGCGAGGCTCAGTTCAACCAGTTCTTCCCCAACCGGAACTCGTTCTACACGTACTCCGGGCTCGTCGCCGCGCTCAGCGCATACCCGGGGTTCGCCAACAGCGGCAGCGAGACCGTCCAGAAGCGCGAGGCCGCAGCATTCCTCGCCAACGTCTCGCACGAGACCGGCGGTCTGGTCCATATCGTGGAGCAGAACACGGCGAACTACCCGCACTACTGCGACACCTCCCAGCCGTACGGCTGCCCGGCGGGCAACGACCAGTACTACGGCCGCGGTCCCATCCAGCTCAGCTGGAACTTCAACTACAAGGCGGCGGGTGACGCGCTCGGCATCGACCTGCTGCACAACCCGCGCCTCGTGCAGACCGACTCGGCCATCGCCTGGAAGACCGGGCTCTGGTACTGGAACACCCAGAACGGACCGGGCACGATGACGCCGCACGCGGCGATCGTGAACGGCGCCGGATTCGGCGAGACCATCCGCAGCATCAACGGCAGCATCGAGTGCAACGGCGGCAACCCGGCTCAGGTGCAGAGCCGGATCGACAACTATCTCCGCTTCACCAGCGCGTTGGGCGTCGACCCGGGCGGCAACCTCTACTGCTGACCGGGGCGCCGACGTCGGGCTGACGTTCGTCGAGCACAGCACTTGCTGCCAAGCGGGAGACCGGCTTGGCGGCAAGTGCTGTGCTCAACATGAGAGGCAAAGGGGCGAGGAGGGCGCGGCGACTAGGTTCATCCAGAGTATGAGAAGGAAGCCACCGCATGGCCTCGCCAGGTGACACCCTAGACGTCAGGCGGGCACGAGGTCGAGCAGGTTCTCCGGTGTCACGACACGGGAGCCGGCCGGTAGGTCCTCGGGCGCGGTGAGCCCGAGGTACGTCACCGGGACGCCGCTGCGCGGGACCTCCTGGTGCACCTTCACGCCGTCGGACCGGAGCAGGTCCACCAGGTAGCGCACGGTGAGGTACTGCCGTGCCGCGATGTCGCGGACCAGAGTCGTCGTGGTGACGCGGTGACTCTCGACGGTGTTGAAGTCGGAGCGCCCCCGGAGGTTCAGGTGCAGCCAGAGCGCCTCCCAACCACCCTCGGTACGGAGGAACACCATCGGGACGGCGACCCGGCCGGCGCCGGCCAGGTCGGACTTCATGCGCACCGTCGCCGGCTCGAACGGCAGTCCGGCCTGCGCCGCACCGCGCGTCATGAACCCGAAGAACCCCTCGGCGACCTGGTCGAACCCCTCGCCGGAGTACACGTGCACCTCCGGCACGACGACGTCCCGCCGGATCCGGGCCGTCCTGACGTCGACGAACTCCGTGGCACCGTCCGGGGCCTCGGTGAGGTCGCCCGAGTGCACGAACCCCTCACCACGCAGCCGTGTCCACGAGACGTGCTCGGCGTTCGTGAACTCGCGGTCGAGCAGCAGGCACGACAGGTCGAGGTCCGTCGCCAGCTTCGTCTGCCGCCAGTGCACGAAGAAGCGCAGCAGCTCGCCGGTCCCGCGCGTCCGCGAACCGCGGGGGAGGATCCCCGCCCCGTCGGGCCGGGCTCGCGCCGACAGCGGAAGCGCCACGTCGAGGAGGTCGGGGTCGACCACGAGATGGTCCGGCTTCGGCACCCGGCGGAGCACCTCGGCGTCGCAGGCCCGTGCCAGCGCCGTCAGCGCGTCCTCCGGGATGTCTGCGCGCCCGTCGGTCGAGGCCCACGCGCCCCCGTACCGGTTGACGAAGACCCGCTGCCCGGCGCTCGGCCGCCGTCCGGCGCTCGGCCGCCGGTTCTCGAGGTGCTCGCGGAGCCCGAGCACTACCCGGCCCGACACCGCGGGCAGCGCCCGCTCGACGGCGTCGACCACCGCGGACACCTCGGCGTCGTCCGACGCGGAACGCAGCAGCTGATCGGCGCGCCGCGCGAGCGTGCCAGGAGCCGTCGCGAGCAGCCGCAGCGCCTCCTCCCGCGCGCCTGTGGCAAGCGACCGCTCGACCCGCGCGGCCAGCGACGGCGCCTCCTCGTCACCGCGGGCGACCGCGAAGACCCGCGCCGCCGACGCGCCACGATGCTCGTGCGGGTGCAGCCGCTCGCCGAGCCGCTTCCATGCCTCCCGGTGCGCGGCGACGTCGCCGAGCTTTGTGGGCGACGCGGCGACGATGAGGTCAAGAGTGCCGAGCAGTGTGCGGCGGACGGGGCGGGGCAGGGACCGGAACCGTGTCGGGGTCTCGAGGGTGACATCGCCTCCGGACAGCGCGCACGCCAGCCGCAGGACGTCGGTCACCGTGTCGACCTCTGGCTCCCGTCCGTAGAGCACGTGCGCGGCGTTGACGATCGCGCGACCCGAGCGCATGGGAACCGTCTTGGGCTGTTCCATGGTCCCGCAGTGGTGGGACAGCAGCCCGAGGGCCGCGAGGTCGTCGTCGGACAGCGGGGTCGTGCTGCTCGCGAGGTGAAGGTAGAGCCGGTGGGCCTCCTCGTCGAGCGTGCCACCGACGTCGAGGACCGTGCGCCGGTCGGTGAGCGCGGGGAGGAACGCGTCGTGCCCCGCGACCATCTCCTCGTACGTGTGCTGGTACCGACCGTAGCGCGGCAGTGAGAGCAGGTCGATCTTCTGGCGCGCGAAGATCTCCGCCGCACGCGCGGCGGACGGCGTGTCTCTCAGTGCGTCCTGGAGGCAGGACACCCAGAAGTCCAGCGTGTCAGGCACGTTCTCCGGGAAGTCCTGGAAGTACGTGTTGTGCTGCACGTGGTCGCCGACGGCCTCGCGAACGACGGCGAGCGTCTGTACCGCGACAAGTCGCGCATCCTGCGGGGCCAGGGCGCCGAGGTAGCTCAGTAGGCGACCTGACGCCTTGAAACCCGTGGTGAGAAGCACGCCGTCGAACCGCCGCGCGGTCGACGCACCGTCTCCTGTCGATACCGCAGTGAGTGGGACGCGCCAGGTCTTCCGGACGACCAGGTCGAAGATCTGCTGAGACATGACGCGAATCGTGGCACGGAACGGTGATGCGGACGGAACTGATTCGACGGAACCGACCCGTGAAGGCGGTGTCCCAGGGCTGGTGAGGCCGAGCGCTGACGTCAGGCATCGCCGCCTGCATGCAACGATTACCGTATGCCTCTTGCACCCCGGTACCTCGCAGCCGAGGACCGTTACGACACCATGACCTACCGCCGCACCGGCCGCTCCGGCCTCGACCTTCCGGCCCTGTCACTGGGCCTGTGGCAGAACTTCGGCGACACCGACTCGTTCGAGACCCAGCGCGCCGTGCTGCGCCGCGCGTTCGACCTGGGCGTGACGCACCTCGACCTGGCGAACAACTACGGCCCGCCGCACGGGTCGGCGGAGGAGAACTTCGGGCGCCACTTCGCGGCCGACCTCAAGCCGTACCGCGACGAGCTGATCCTCTCCACGAAGGCCGGCTACGGCATGTGGCCGGGCCCGTACGGGGACCACGGCTCGCGCAAGTACGTCATCGCGTCCCTGGATCAGTCGCTCACCCGGATGGGCGTCGACTACGTCGACGTCTTCTACCACCACCGGCCGGACCCCTCGACGCCGCTCGAGGAGACCATGGGCGCGCTGGCGTCGGCGGTCCAGCAGGGCAAGGCGCTGTACGCGGGCGTCTCCAACTACTCGCCGGCGCGTACGCGCGAGGCCGCGCGCATCCTCGGCGACCTGGGCGTCCCGCTGCTCATCCACCAGCCGTCCTACTCCATGCTCAACCGGCACGTCGAGAATCCGGCCCACGAGGACGCGTACGACGGCAAGCAGAGCGAGTCGCTGCTCGACGTCGTCGAGGAGCTCGGCATCGGGACAATTGTGTTCTCCCCGCTGCAGCAGGGCCTGCTGACCAGCAAGTACCTCGCGGGTGCGGCGCCGGCAGGGTCCCGGGCCGCCCGCACGGACTCGACGTCCCTCTCCTCCGGCGCGCTCACCGAGGACTACCTGGGCCGCGCCAAGGCGCTCAACGAGATCGCCGCCGGCCGTGGTCAGACTCTCGCGCAGCTCGCGCTCGCCTGGGTGCTGCGGGACGCACGCGTGACCTCCGCGCTGATCGGCGCGTCGTCGGTGGCGCAGCTCGAGGACAACGTCGCGGCGCTCGCCGCGGGGCCGCTGACCGAGGACGAGATCACGGCGATCGAGCCGCTGGCGCAGCCGCTCGGCTGAAATCCACACCGTGCGTTTCACCGCACTTCACTGAGTCGTCGCGCCGAGTCGATCCGCTCGGCGGACCATAAGGACGTCCGCCGCTCGACGGGGAGGAGTACTGAAGGTCTGCACCCCCGGAGAAGGAGTACGAGCGTGCCCGAAACGAAGTCCGCGATCGTGGTGGGGGCCGGCATGGTCGGCCTCGCGACGGCTTGGCACCTGCAAGAACGCGGCGTCGAGGTGACGGTCCTCGACCGGGACGGCGTCGCTTCCGGATCGTCCTGGGGCAATGCCGGCTGGCTCACCCCGGGCATGGCGATGCCGCTGGCCGACCCGTCGCTCTGGACCTACGGCCCGAAGGCGATGCTCGATCCCGACGCCGCCCTCAGCGTCCCCTTCCGGTTCGACAGCGCACTCTGGGGTTTCGTCGCCCGGCTCATGGCGCACGCGACGCCCGGCGCGTGGCGGCGCGCGATGGCGGCCCTCACCCCGATCGACCGGCTCGCGCTCGAGGCGTACGACGAGCTCGAGGCCGGCGGCGTGCACGCGACGTCGTACCCCAGCCACTGGGTGGTCGGGTTCGAGCGGGAGCGGGAGTCCCGCCCGTTCGTCCACGAGCTGCGCGGCGTGGCCCGGGCGGGCCAGCAGGTCCCGCTGTCCCGGCTGCCCGACGGCGTCCGCGTACCGCACCTCTCCCCGGCGGTGCAGTCGATCTGGACGCTGGAGGGGCAGCGGTTCATCGAGCCGGGCCTGTACGTGGAGGCGCTCGCGACGTCGGTCAGCGCGCGGGGCGCGAAGGTGCTGACGGACGCCCGGGTCACGGGCATCCGGCGGATGGCGGGCGGCGCCGAGGTCACCGTACGTGGTCACGACACGATGACGTCCGACGTCGTGGTGATCGCCACGGGTGCCTGGCTCCCGGACCTGGCGCGGCAGTTCGGCGTGCGGACCCGGGTGCAGGCCGGCCGGGGCTACTCGTTCAGCGCGCCTGTCTCGGGCCCGCCGATCGACCACCCCGTCTACTTCCCGGCGCGGCGCGTGGCCTGCACCCCGTACCAGGGGCGGCTGCGGGTCGCAGGGACCATGGAGTTCCGCGGACCGGACGAGCCGTTCCAGCCGGCCCGCATCCGGGCGATCGTGAACTCGGTCCGGGGGCTCTTCGTGGGGGTCGACCTGGACTCCCGCGAGGACGAGTGGGTGGGCTCCCGGCCCGTGACGCCGGACGGGCTGCCGCTCGTGGGCCGGACCGCCGCGCCCGGCGTCTACGTGGCAGGTGGCCACGGCATGTGGGGCATGGTGCTGGGCCCGGCGACGGGCCGGGCGCTGGCGGCGCTGATCACGACGGGGCAGACGCCGGAGGAGATCCGGCCGTTCGACCCGCTGCGCTGACCTCGGGTCAGCGCGTCTCGCGCGCGGCCAGCCGGTCGAGCCCGTCGAGCAGGAGATCGAGGCCGAACTCGAACTCGGTCTGGTCGTCGCACCAGCCGAGCGTGGAGCCGGGATCCTCGTGAGCGACCTCGGCCAGCATCTCGATCATGTGGGGCACCTGGTCAGCCATCTGCGCGAGCATCGCGGTGGCGGCGTCGTCGGCGCCCTCTTCGGCGCCCTCTTCGGCGCCACCGCCCGCCGCCGAGCCGGCCGTGGCGCCGTCGGGCTCGAAGAGCTCCTGCGAGAACCCGAGCGCCCTGCTGCCCAGGGCGTGCATTGCGTGGTGGACCAGGTCGTAGGAGAAGCCGCCGCGCCGCATCAGCCCGAGGAGCGAGTCGAAGTACCGCACGATGTGCAGGCTGAAGGAGGTCCTGGTCTCCAGGACGGTCGTCGCCCATGGGTGGCGGAGCAGAACGGCGCGCGCAGTCAGGATCTGCCGGCGCATCGCGGGCTTCCACGCCGACGCGGGCGCGTCGTCGGCGAGGGGCTCCAGCCGGCTGACGGCGTCCTGGATCTCGGCGCCGACGACGTCGATCACGCCGTCCAGCAGGTCCTCCTTGTTGGCGACGTGGTGATAGAGGGACATCGCCTCGATCCCGAGCTCGCGGGCCAGGCTGCGCATGGTGAGTGCCCCGAGGCCGTCCCGGTCCGCCAGCGCGACCGCCGACTCGAGTACCCGGGCGCGGGTCAGCGCGCTGCGGGGCGCCGTGCGTGTCGTCTCGGGTGAAGTCATGATCTCGCGATCCTACGTCGGTCGATCTCTTGACGGGATCGGCTTACGGTTCTACCTTACAACGTAAGGCTTACGTCGTAAGTCTCTACGGAAGGCGGGATGTCATGTGGGACTGGATCCTCTGGACGGTCGTCGGGCTGGTGGCCCTGGGCGTCGTCGCGCTTCTGGCGCTCGTGCTGGCCATGCGCACGAAGAACCAGCGAGGGCTCACCGTCGTTCGCAGGTTCACTCGGTGGGCCAATAGGCTGGCGGGAGAGCCCGGCAAGGACGCGACATACGTCCGGCACGTCGGGCGCAGGTCAGGCAAGCCGTACACGACGCGCATCGATGTGTACCCGATGGACGACGGCTTCCTTGCCTTCCTCCCTTACGGCACCGGAGCCGACTGGGTGCGCAACGTCCGCTCGGCCGCCTCCGTTGAGCTGGTGGTCGAGGGGCGCTCGTACGTGGTGGTGGCTCCGCAGATCGTCGGGCCGGCCGCGGCATGGCCCTATCTGTCCACGGGCGACCGCTGGGTCGCACGCATCTTCGGTGTCACCGACTTTCTCGTGCTGCAGCGTGCTCCGGTCGCCGCAGGTGGTGGCGCGTGAGGGCCGTCCTCCGGGACGAGTACGGTCCGGTCGACGTTCTGCGGATCGCCACGGTCGAGCCGCCGGTCCCGGGTCCGGGCGAGGTGGTGGTCCGGGTCCGGGCGGCCTCGCTGAACATGGCCGACCTCGACCATCTGCTGGGCCGGCCGAGAGCCTCCCGGATCGCCACGGGCCTGGCACGCCCGAAGAACCGCGGCGTCGGGGTCGACGTCGCCGGGACGGTCGAGGCGGTCGGTCCGGACGTGACCGGGTTCCAGCCGGGCGACCGGGTGTGGGCCGACCTGTTCGATTCCGGGCATGGTGCGCTCGCGGACCAGGTGCGCGTCCCGGCGTCGGTCCTGTCCCCGCTTCCCGACGCCGTGTCGTTCGACGACGCTGCCACCGTGCCGCACTCCGGGTCGCTCGCCCTGCAGAGCTTGCGAGCCGTTGAGCCGATCCGGTCGGGGACGAGCGTGCTGATCAACGGGGCCGGCGGCTGCGTGGGGCCGTTCGCGGTGCAGATGGCCAAGGCCCGGGGGGCCGAGGTCACGGCCGTCGACCACGGCGACAAGCTCGACTTCCTCCGCGAGATCGGGGCGGACGAGGTGATCGACTACACGCGGGAGGACGTCGCGCGCGGCGACCGACGGTTCGACGTCGTCCTCGACATCGCCGACACCCGGTCCGTGCTGGCGCTCCGCCGCTGCCTCGCCCCGGGCGGCCGGTACGTCCTGATCGCAGCGGGGGTCGGCTCGTTCGCGGGGACTGCGCTGCTGGGCCCTATGGTCGGCAAGGCGACCGGGACCAGGCTGGGCACCTTCTTCTGGCGCCCCAACCAGCGGGCCGACCTGGACGAGCTGGCCGGGCTCCTCGCCTCGGGCGACGTCCGGCCGCGGATCGACAGTCGCTACGGGCTCGACGATGCGCCCGAGGCGCTCCGGCGGCTGGAGTCTGGCGCGGCCCGGGGCAAGATCCTGGTGATCCCGTGACATCCCCTGGGTGCTACCTCTGGTGCAGAATAGAGCACCAGGGGTAGCATCGATGGTATGAAGGTTAGTGTGAGCATTCCAGAGCAGGATCTACGGTTCCTGGACGACTATGTGGTGGGCAAGGGGCTCGGCTCGCGGTCTGCCGGCGTCCATGAGGCGATCGGTGCACTCCGGCAGATGGCTCTCACGCTGGAGGCGGAGCAGGCGATCGTGGACTGGTACGACTCGGGCGAGGCCGAGGTGTGGGACGTCACGGTCGCCGACGGGCTGGGGTCCGATGTATCGCGGTGAGATCTGGTACGCGGACCTCGATCCCGTGCGCGGTTCCGAAGCGAACAAGGTAAGGCCCGTCGTCATCGTCTCCAATGACGCGTACAACGCGGCGGCCCGGCGGTTGGGGCGCGGCGTTCTCACAGTTGTTCCTCTGACGAGCAACGTCAGCAGGGTGCTGTCGTTCCAGGTGCTCGTCGAGGCGGCCGGCTCGGGGCTCAAGGTCGACTCCAAGGCGCAGGCAGAGCAGCTGCGAGCGGTCGACATGGTGCGCTTGGTGAACCGTGCAGGGAAGTTGTCGGCGGAACAGCTGGCTGAGCTGGACGACGCGATGCTCGTGCATCTCGGGATCTCCTGATCCGAAGGGTTCGACGGGGAGAGAGCACGCCATTCGCAGTGGCAGGATCTGAGCATGACGCAGCGTCGCATCCTCATCCTCTCCGGCCGCGGACGCTACGAGGACCCCTGGCACGACCACGCGGCGACGTCGCACGCGGTGGCCGGCATCATCGGTGACCTGGGCGCCGTCGAGGTGCGCGGGCTCTTCCGCGACGCGCTGGACGACCTGGACTCCGTGGGCCTCCTGGTCGTCAACGGCGGCTCGGGCCGCCGGGACACAGTCTTCGACGGGTCCGACGGCGACTGGCTCGGCTTCCACGCCCGGCTGGCGGGCTGGGCGCGGGCCGGGGGTGCGGTGCTCGGCCTGCACCAGGCCGCGAACACGTTCTACGACGCACCCGAGTGGCCCGCGGTTCTGGGCGGACGATGGGTCCCCGGCGAGTCGATGCACCCACTGATCGGCACGGCCCGCTTCGAGCTGACCGAGGGTCATCCGATCACCGACGGTCTGGGTGCCGTCGAGGCCTTCGACGAGCGGTACTGCCACCTTCGCGTCGCCCCGGACACGCGAATCCTCGGCACCACCCTGGACGACGACGGCGCCGAGCACCCGGTCCTGTGGGTCAACGAGGCGCACGGCGGCCGCAGCGTGTACTCGGCGCTGGGTCACGGCGTCCGCTCGTTCGCTTCGGCGGGGCACCGAGAGCTCCTGCGCCGCTCTGCGTCCTGGCTGCTGTCCTGACCTCGTCGACACGGTCTTGACCTCAACCAGCGTTGAGGTTGTTGGCTGGGTCGCATGGAGATCATCAGCGTCGACACGGTGACCCGCTCGACGGCGGAGACCGCCGCCTACTACGAGACGGTCCTCGGCCTCCCGGTCCAGAAAGAGATCGGGGCGGTCGAGATCACCGTCGGACGGTCGATCATCCGATTCCGGGAGGACCCGGCCGCCGAGGGCGACCAGCACTACGCGTTCCTCGTCGACGATGCGCGGTTCGACGCTGCCCGCGCGTTCCTCGAGGCGGGACCCGGGCTGCTGAGCGACGGCGACCGCACCGAATTCGAGGCGCAGGAAGCCTGGAACGCGCGGTCGCTCTACTTCCCCGGACCTGACCGATCGGTCCTGGAAGTCATCGCGCGCCGTGATCTCCCCTCGAACCTGGGTGCCGGGCACGCGTCGGGGGCGAAGGCCTCAAGCCCGCACGTGCGCGGCACCCAGCCTGCCCCGTTCGGCCCGGGCGACCTGCTGTCGGTGAGCGAGGTGGGCATCGCGGTGCCCGACGTCGTGGGCACCGCCGACCGGCTCACCGAGGCTGGCATCGGCCGCTACCCGGCCGGGTCGGCGACGTTCAGCCCGGCGGGTCACATCGACGGCATGCTCATTCTGGTCAGCCCGGGCCGCACCTGGTTCCCGACGTCGGACCGCGTCGTGGGTGAGCCGCCCGTCACGATCATGGCCACCGCCCCACGCGAGGGGACGGGCGCCGTCGTGCCCGGGACCTACGAGCTGGCCCCGGGGCGGAAGCTGGTCTTCCCGGCCGTCTGAGCTGCCGGACTCCCGTTGGGGCCCAGTGGTCAGGTCCGATGAATTGCGTCGGCGGTGGTCGTCAGACCGATGACAGCCACGACGAGGAGGCAGGCTCATGGGACGCACAGCGATGTCGGCGGTGGTGTCGCTCGACGGGTACATCGCGGACGACGACGACGGCGTCGGCCCGCTGTTCGACTGGTTCGGCAACGGCGACGTCGAGTGGACGCTCGGTGACGCGGCCCGGCCGTTCCGCTCGGCGCAAGCCTCGGTCGGGCCCGGACCAGGGGCCGTGGGGCCGGGCGAGGAGGTGCTCCTGGAGGGTCCGTCGCGGACCGTCCAGGCCAAGCGGGTCACGCACGTCGTGTACGACGTGCACAGGCCGTGATCACGCGCCGTCGGCGAACCCCGCCTGCCGCCACACCTCGTACACCGTTGGGTACCCCTGCCAGTCAGACTGCGCCGAGGTGCCCGAGAGCAACGACGTTGACGCCATCTGGGCGGGTGTAGCTGGTCGTTCCGGCAGTGAGAATGTTGAGGGACGCAAGCTGGCCTGATCGCTTCTCGGAGACCTTGGCTGCGAGGGCTGTCAGGTTGTGGGCGGCGAGCTCGATGTTCTTGGCGCCGCCCATCTTGACCTCGAACGCAGCCCAGCGGCCGTCGTTGAGCTCGACGATCGCGTCGATCTCCAGGCCGACCTCGTCGCGGTAGTGGTACACCGAGCCAGTGAGCTGCTGGGCGTAGACGCGCAGGTCCCGGATGCACAAAGACTCGAACAGCAGGCCCAGAGTGTTGAGGTCGTCGAGGAGCATCCGTCGGTTCGCCCCCATCGCGGCGGCCGCGAGCGACGGGTCGATGAAGTGCCACCTGGGCTGGGTGCGTAGCCTGACCTTTGAGCGCAGGTGTGTGGCCCAGGCAGGTTGTTCCTCGATGACGAAGACACGGGTCAGGGCGTCGAGGTACTTGCGGACGGTCTGTGCGGAGATTTCCGTGTCCGACGTTCCGATCTCGGCCTCCTTGCTGAGCT